>NZ_SWCM01000009.1 GCF_005116645.1 Desulfopila sp. IMCC35006 | reverse complement strand
ATCTGATCTGCAGAATAATCTTGCAAAGATATTATCTCCATGCTGAACCCGGTGCTTGTTCTCAAGCACCCTAAAACATGATTAGCTCGACAAATCATAATTGTTTCAATTCGAGAATCTTATCTAAATATTCCGATTTTCGGGATAATTTGAATCAATTTTTCCAATTTTATGGGAGAAATATGGCCTACTGATCGCTGTCAATATTTAATATAGATATCTTGACTTTCATAAATAAATCTGTCCCCTTTGCCTTAGTCTGTACATGAGATAAATCAAACAACGCCAGTCCCCAAGTTGCTTTTTACCAAAACTCCAATAAGTCAGCCTAACCTCAATTTTACACAGGAATAAACTGTTACCTGAGTTTATGGTAGATCTATTGAATTGCTCAGGTGTCGCTGTTGATATTCTTGCATATCGCGTAATAGTTTGCCCCGATCCTCCCAGGCTTCCGTTGGCAGGCCGGCGTAAAGGGATGAAAGAAAAATCTCAATGGATCTACTGCTTTTTTTTAGCCTCCTTATGATGGTCAGTGCATCAGTTATTTTATTTTCACCTGCTTCGCGTAATGTTAGTAACTTAGACGCTAGAGAAGAAGGATCGTTGTCTGGCCAACCTGTCTGGGCAAGTTTGACCAAGATTGCAGCTGCCTTGATCCTGTTTGCTTCAAAAGAACAATGGGAAAAAACCAAGTCGGGATGACGAGGTCTATAGCCGGAAAGACAAAAATTAGCGAGGAGCGGCAATAGGTCTATATGGTTAGGATGTTGGACCACAAGGGATTCCAGCTCCGACACTGTTTCCATAGAGTTTTCAAGATAGAATTTTTTGCCACCAAGTTCAGTGAGAATTTCAATAGCCTCATGTCTATTCCAGAAGTCAGGAGGAAAAGCCTTAAAAAGGTGAATAGATAGCCTCTTGTCTTTGATGTCCTCCGACAAGCACTTGAGGTCGGCTATTACGTCCTCGCTGATTTTAATATCGATATCACCAGCAATGCCTATGAGAAAAAAAATGCTGTGCGCAAGAGTCGATCTGGCTTTACCAATTGGGAGCGATTTCCATTGAATATGTAAGCCGTTTATATCATCTGCTATTTTTGGATCGTGAGTGGAGGACATACCATAATGTTCAAACGGAAAACCGATTTCTCCAACACGCAAGTCAAAAGGAAGATCGTTTTGAGGTATGTATGCCAGATCTGAAGAAGTCAGTCCCTTTGTCCTCCACCGCTCCTCTGCTTGTGACCAAACATCGCCATCCCCCAGCTCACCATTACGTGCAGCATTTGCGAAATGGTCAAATGCTCCAGCACTCCATGCAGCAGTTACGCAAGTCCCAAGAGGCCAAGCTAAGTGTCCAGAAATTTGACATATACTTTCTGTTTTTTCTTTATTCAACGCCAGCTTAGATAATAAATGAGACAATAACTCTTTAGACTGGTTGTCTTTAAAAATTTCTGCTTCTCGCAACCATTCCCAACTCCAGTGTGCATTTGGAATCCTACTGTTTACCAGTGAGTACTCAGATCTTATGTTATCTATAACGCTTATCCGGAAAGAATTACTCACCCCATCAACTTTGGCCTCAATTCTCTCATCGAATCTATCATGGTCAGCAAATATAAATAAACGATCAAGGTCGGTGGGTATCTTGTGCAGTAACTGTTTTTCCAATTCAGAAAACCTTTGCTTAAAAACCATACCGGCTGGGAGACTAAAAATAATTCCCTGCCAATGTGATGACAACCAATCGCTCACCTCTACACCACTGGCCGCCTTAATAATCGCTATAGCCTCCTTTGCTTTCTGCGGCCAATATCGCTCAGCCAGTGTCTTTGCCCAAACGATATCTTGGGCAATCATTTGCAGCAATAGTTGCCAAGCGCCCATACAATATTTCGACTGACTTTTGGAGATCAACCGTTCAATATCCTTCTGGAACATTTCTTCGTGTTCAGATCGATATTGCCTCGCCAATCTCAACAGGGCCTGGCAAGGCGGTAGTTCGAGCAAGCGAAATGCGAGGCGTAGATAGAGTTTTATCTGGGCTGGTTGGTTTGCCACTGCACCGTCTTCAAGGATATCCAGGGCAAGATGAGACCCAGCCAGGGTGGCTTTTTCCAATTCTCCACCTCCGAGTACGCTATCACCTTCATTGAGTTCACAGCAAAGTGCATGGAGGCTGTCACGCATGTGCTGTTTGTCGTGAAAACATCGCCCAGCAGCGAACATGAACACATTACGCCAGTGGGCAGCATGGGCGATAGCTCTCAAGCGCTTACGTACCAACTCATCGCTGCCATTCATCAACCACTGGGCAGCCATGAATTCTTGTAGCGAGCGGATTTCGAAACCTATTGCATCTTCACGCGGAGCAACCAGAAAAACCAAACGCTCCAAGGCCGCATCGATTATTTCATCTCTCAAACAATCTAGTCTTTCTCCAGTGTGTCCCTCCTCAGCAAGCCGTTGCTCGACTAGTTCGCCGAACTGACTCCTTGTCAACAGAGCATCGGTGCCACCACTGTATTCTGAGTTCTTTTGCAAACACAGGCCAACTTTCTGGTGAATGGCATCTATGTCCGCCTGATAAGTATTCAGTAGTTTGGCGGCAGGAATTTCACGTTCCTTTTCGCGTCGATTAATAACCTGATAATACTCGTTAAACAGGCGCCATCGCTCTTTGGGTGGCTCGCCAAGAGTTTCTACCAACAAGGTCATGATCGTAACCTGGAGCGGACTGCACATCAGTCGGGCGGTTGCATCTTCATCACTTGCCCGTCTGAGTCGTTCCAGTAAACGATGTGTCTTTTCTTGATCCTCTCCCCACCGCTGATCAATAAGTCGCTCAGCATAGTGCAGAGCGCGTGGAATATTTAGAGATACAAGTTTGCGATGGTAATAGTAACGAGGAGAAAAATCGTCGTTATAACCTTGAGGACGACTGGTTGTGATCAATAACAAATCCGCATTGCACTGTTGGGCATCTACCAAAAAATCCTGTATAGCTTCAAGAACCTGAGAACGATTAGAGGATGCAGGCACTTCGTCCAGGCCATCTAGGGCCAATAACAAGGGGTAGGTAGCCAGCCAATCGCGCAAGTCGTCCGAATTTAGATCACGTTCGCTACGTTGTCGGACCCGCTGCAATAGATAATCAAATAGAGATGCCGCCTCATTGCTTGCCAATGCGGCAGCAAAACGATTCAGTTCCACTCGTATAGGGAATCGAGCCAAGCGTGGAATTGCTAGTGATTCAAGTTCGCATTGATATTGTATAAGTTCGCACGTGTCATGAGCATCTCGAAGCAGGATGTTAGGCTTATCTTCTGCCAACAGGGCAACCCGATGCATCTGGCAGAAGAATTGGGTCAAGGTGCTCTTGCCCTGGCCTGGACCACCGATATAGACAACTCGGCCTGGGCTGGGATTCATCGCTAAATGTTCCCTTGTTGCCGCTAACACAGGATTGGACTTTGGATCGAGACGCTGCGCCGAAAGGGAGAGAAGTTCGCTGATTGCGCCAGATTCTTTGTCAACAAAGGGCTCAAACAGGAACTTTTCCTCTATCGCCGACAGTGTTGGGGCAAGATCGTGATTCTGTTCTTCGACAGGCAAGTCGACAAAAACACGCGCAAGAGGAATGCGATCCTGTACGTTATGGCCAGCCTGACCCAAGTTGACGTACTGCTCGGAAAGTAGCTCCTTTTGCACAAAGTTGAGCATCACTTGGCGGAAATCTGGTCGCTTCGGGTTGATTTGTTCCATCACTGCAGCCAACACGTCTCCAGGTGTAATCCAGGCGGTATAAGCTTCGCGCACCGATTTTTGGGTGTCAAGCAGTGTACAAATTTGATCATAATCCCAGAAACGAAAATCTTTCAGACCAAGTCGGGCCTTATAGCTTTCAATCAAGGCAGTAGCTTTATCCTTGCTTCCTGTTTTAGCTACAGGCGTCAGTACTACATTTGTCGCGAACAAGTAGTACTCAGGTTTTCGTAGTTTGCGTTTGGCATCTGTGAATTTTTCCAGGTCTTTCTTCAATTCGGCCAGAGCCCAATCGCAATCTTTTCTTGTATCCAGAGGACGCTGACGAAACTTTGCTTGCACCACACCGTAACCGTTCCAAGGGGCAGTAACGGTTGGAAATGGGATGCGTCCATCAAACGTCGCCTCGCGTCCTCCATCTGGCCCATCTCCAAAGACAACGATGCCGGGTCCTATCACTGAAATTGCCAAGGCTTGTACAAGCTGTTCGAAGGATCGGGTAGAGAGTCTAGAAAAGTCGTAGTCCATATTTTCTGGCCTTATTGGTTTTGATGGTATCAAACCAAATCAATAATTGTGCCTGCAAATGTGAATGGGTGTTTGGATATGTTTTTGTATCGGGTGTCGCCGACTACAAACAACAATAACCAAGTCTTGTTTTGGCTCTTTTGGGGTGGGTGAAAGGTCAAGATATTTCCAATATATCTGAACCATTGCCTTCCACCAATTACAAAATATGACTCAGGAAGTAGATGACGTGGCTGTGATAATAGTAATGTAGTATCACCACTGCGTGGTAGTAATATCCTGTGCGATTACTTATGGTTATAGTGTTACCACCTACTATTTGTTATTACAATTGGTTATTCAAACTAGTTTCACGATTTTGCCTGTCAGACAAGATTACAATCTGGGGGCTCAACCTATCAGATCAAGTCTCGATTTAATCACCCGAACCACGTTTCAAAGCCTCTATTTGTGTGTCTTCCTTTTTCTGCTCCAGGCTGCTTGATCAGTCGGCCAGAGTAGCTTTTCTACCTGCAGTTAAATCTACATCTGTCATCCTCCCATTTTTTCTCTTTCAAAACAGTTTTCAACATAATTTGAAGCATATATTACTGTGATAGAACGTGCTTATTAATTGTTTAAAATCAATAGATTGTGACATCCTAACCTGCAGTGTGCGGGTTGGGAGGTTATAAAAAAAGGAGGTACAAAATGGAAATAACTCTGAGCTCAGAAAAAATTACAGAATTAGCCAGAACCATGATCAGTGTTCAGCTGTCACTCGTTCCAGCATTAAAGGATGGGATAAATACCTATACTGAAAGTAGTTATGCGACTTTAAAATCAGTAATGGAGGTGTGTCGGACGGCACTGCTTTCCCATGGTATATGGATGACTCAGTATCCGGTATCAGTTGAGGCTGGTCATTTGGGATTAGTCACGAAGATAGTGCATGCAGAATCAGGCCAATGGCAGTCATCGTTGATAGAGATGCCTTTACCTAAAAATGATCCTCAGGGATACGGATCTGCCATCACCTATGCAAGACGCTATGGTCTATCAGCATTGATAGGTATTACCACCGAGGACGATGACGCTGAATCCGCAATGCCAAAAGGACAAACAAAAGAACAAGGTTTGCCTCCTTCTGGTGAACAGTCGGAAAAGATGGTGCAGGGTAAAAACCAACAGGAGGCAGACAACATAATTAAAACACAACAGTTACCTCGTTTAGATGGTGTCAAATACAGAACCCAGAAAGATCAAAATGGGAAAGAGCGTGTTGTTGCCATGGGTAAGACTCATGCGAAAAAAGAGTTTCTGAAAACCTTTGGATTCAAATGGGATAATAAGGACAAGGTCTGGTGGAGGTATGCTAATGCAGCTTAAAACAAAACAACAGGGGTTACTCGAATTTCTGACGGTTGGAATGTTAGCCCATGGCAGGCAGGATACCCTTGATCAGTTGGGTGATCGCAGTCAGTACATAGGAATGTCTGATATTGGTAAAGCTTTGGAATGTCTTCGTTCGGCGGTTGCTGATAAATCAGGCATCATTGAAAATATTCAACCTCAGGCCATCTCTGGTCTGAGTCATGAAAAAATCAAACAGGTTTTGATAAAGCAGATCACACTGCAGCGGGGACACTGGCAGGAGTATGGTATTCAAAAAGCCATTACCTCTACTCGTGCCCATTGTATCCCTCAACTGGAGATCAGTATGGACTACCGGGGCGTTCCTCTTAAAGCTCATCTGGATTTTACCATCGTACGGGATCGTCCACATCCTGCCGTGCGGATTCTGGAACTGAAAAGCAATGAGCATATACCAGATAACCTCTATGCGTCGTATGAGGCTCAAATATATGGACAAACTGGTTTGCTCCATCATTGCTGGAATCGCCCGTGTTTTAGTGTGCCTCCCACAGGTCATTTTGAAGGCATTGTCAATGCGACATTTCCTGAGGTTGCTCAATCTATGTTTGATATTCAACTGCCGGACAATCCAGAAGAGGCTGACATCCAAGCATGGGTGCTGTCTATCTCCATGTCAGATATCAAGCCCTTTGGCCCCTATACACATGATCCATCAATGCTGCAGACCTGTTTTGATAAAGCCGAACAACTGTGGAATGAAAAGACAAAACTCTTATCGGGAGCGATATCGTTAAACGACATCGACCATTGTTTCGGATTTCATCCCTTGTGTGATTTCTGCAGTGTCAATGCCGGTTGCCCGAAGTTTCAAAGTCAGTTTCTGGCAATTGATCCAGACTGCGATGCCGCGCTCAAAGAACTTGCCGATTTAAAGAGCCAAGAATCGACTATCCAAAAGAAGAAAAAGGAGCTCGAACAGCGAGTCAAAAACACCTATCGTGCTATCCAAGGTGATAATACCGGGTGGCTGAACACTTCAGGGTATCGATTTAAGGTTGCAACAATGCCCGGTAGAAAAAGTTTTGACAGGGATGTGCTGCATGAAAAGCTCACCGAGCATATCTGTGATGAGATATCGGTGGATGATGTCTTGGGTGGATGTCAGAAAACAAGTCAACCCTATGAGCGATTGTATGTCAGCCAGGTCAATAGGTAATAACCTGGCGTAGCATAAATATTTATAAATACCAATAGAAAGGCCCAGTCTCCCGTTCAAGGAGACTGGGCCTTTTTTGTTTTAATCTTAAGGAGAAATGCCATGTCAAAAACGATCAGTGAACTTGAAAAGCTACTGCCAAAAGATCTGGATGCCGGACTTGTCTTCAGCGGTTCTGCTTCTGGAAAGAAAATCAAAGGGTATCCCACCCCAAACTCTTTTACACCTGAACTGGACCCAGAGTACCTTTTTCATGAATCGAGTCGGGACGTGATTGTCTGGTTCATGAACAGCTCAGAACCTTTCTATCTGTTTGGCCCTACAGGAAGTGGCAAGAGCAGTTTAATAAAACAACTTGCGGCCAAGCTCAATTATCCAGTGTTTTCCATAACAGGTCATAGCCGATTGGAATTTCCCGATATGGTGGGTCATCTAACCGTGGAAAAAGGAAACATGGCCTTCCAGTACGGACCGCTTGCACTGGCGATGAAATATGGCGGATTGCTGCTTTTGGATGAGATTGATTTACTCGATCCATCAACGGCAGCTGGGTTAAACAATATCCTGGATGGTGGTCCTTTGTGCATATCAGAAAACGAAGGAGAGATTATAAATCCTCATCCGTTGTTCAGGTTCGCCGCTACGGCCAACACGAATGGTGGGTCTGATGAAACAGGTTTATACCATGGAACTCTCCGGCAAAACCTGGCCTTCATGGACCGGTTTTGGCTCTGTGAAATTGATTATCCAACACCAGAATCTGAAGAGAAACTCCTGTCGATCAAGGCTGGGCATCTCCCTGCGGATTTAAGGAAGAAGATGATCGAATTCGCCGGTGAGGTCAGACGCTTTTTTATGGGAGAGTCCAAAGTGGATTTTAATCAAGCCATTGAAGTGACTTTTTCTACTCGTACACTGATTCGATGGGCGGACCTGGTCGTGAGATTCCAACCATTGGCAAACCAAGGTATCCAACCTGTTACCTATGCCCTTGATCGAGCTCTTGGCTATCGGGCGACCAAAGTCACCAGATCGTTTTTACATGAACTTGCGCAGCGAATATTCCCTGTAGAAAACATCTAAAAATGACAAATAGATGAGGAAGCCTAGTACCCATAAGGTCGTCCTTATCCCATAAAATTGAAAGGATAAAACATGCATACAACAACGGACATTACCGTACTCAAAAACCTCATGGTCATAAACCTGGATGTAAACATCTGGTCCGCACGTAAAAAATTGTCACCGGCTGACTTTGGTGGAGTAAACCTGCCCCCGGAAGAGCTGACGTCCCTTGGCAGCAAGAAAATATGCAACCCTGAAGACCTTCGTATCTTCAGCACCTTGAAATCCCGAGCGGTAACTATGCTGGATCATGTCGGCGTAAGGTTCCTGAGCGGATGGGGGATTCCGCAGAGTATGGCCAATCAGGTGGTGAAGGACCTGCAGGTTATTCATGACGAGTTTATGGCTGCAAAAGATACATTCCTGAGCAGCTATGACCAGAGTGTTCTTGATTGGGTAAATCAGCATATGGAATGGAAGGAAATTATCGAAAATTCTGTGGTGAGCGCAGATTATGTGAGCAGTCGTTTGGGTTTTAGATGGCAGCTTTTCCAGCTTGCTCCACCCCAAGAGAAGTTTATCCATGACGGCCTGAAAGATGAAGTCGCAAAACTGGGCTCCACGCTTTACGGAGAGATAGCAAGAACGGCTGAAGACACCTGGAAGAAATGCTATTCAGGAAAGGATCAAGTGTCACAGAAAGCCCTATCCCCGTTACGTTCGATCTATGAAAAATTAAGTGGGTTGAGTTTTGTTGAACCCTGTGCTGCACCTATCTCCAACCTATTGAAAATCGCTTTTGATCAGATTCCGTCTAAAGGATTTATCAAAGGTGCTGACCTGTTAATGATTCAAGGCGTACTGGCTCTCCTGCGTGATCCAGTCTCTCTGATTGAGCATGGAAAAAGCATCATCAAAGGCAGAACACCCGAGAGTGTTTTGCAGCTTCTTGTTCAACCAGATGATACGCAGTGTACTCCTACACCAAAGGTCATAGGCCAATCAGAAACAATTCCTGATAACTATTTTAACCAACCGTCCATCGATAGCTTAGGACTCTGGTGAGGACAACCATTATGACAACCAATATGAACAATAATCGAATAATGCAGTCGTTGCCTTTGGTAGCGGCTGTGCTTGGCAACAAATATGGGGTCCAGGTAACCATAGGTGGATCCAGGGCATTTACAGACGGCAGTACCATCAACTTGCCAAGTTTGCCACTTGACTGTGATGAAACCCTCGTCGGTCTTGCCAGGGGCTACATAGATCATGAATCCGCCCATATAAGAGAGACGAATTTTGTCTCACTGAAAAATGCCCAACTCACCCCTCTGGAAATGCATATTTGGAACTGTATTGAGGATTGGCGGGTAGAAAACAAACTTGCCGGAATATTTCCTGGGTGTCGCGGCAATTTCACCTGGTTGATCCGGCATTTCTTTAGCCCTGAAACCGAGGATCGGGGAGTACCATCGGCAAATCTCATCCCTGAATGGATTTTGCTCACAGTGAGGTCTTGGGATGTGCGTGAAGTAGCTGCGTCTCGTGATAGCATTGGGGCTGTCCTTAAAAAGCGGTATTCGGGGCTGTGTGAGAGGTTATATCCGGTATTGAATGAGGTTCGGACGCAATGCCTTACGACCGATGACAGCATTACTTATGCCAAGAAGATTGTATCCCTTTTGCAAAGTACATCGAAGGAGGGCCGAAATTCTCAACTTCCGAAACAAGAGGGTGGAACAGTAAAGGGAGATGGGAAAGGGGAGGGTGCTATACCTACGCATCCTGAAAGAGACAACGATACTCAAGAGGAGCTGGAGAAACTGTTAAGTGCCGGTGAGCATGATCTGCCAAAAGCGATGGGGGATACCCTTTCTGAACGTTTAGCGCAGTCGTTTGCTAACAGCAAGGGGGCTGTTTCCGAGCTACAAATTGCAACTGTTGGTCATAAGGTCTTCAGACCATTTCCTTTAGAGGAACAAAAGGAAATCAACCGAGCAGAATCGGCTCTTAAGACCAGGTTGCAGAGTACCCTGCAGGCGTCACAGTTGAAGCAGGGGAGGGTTGGCAGAAGAGGACACATACAGGCGAACCGTTTATCCAGAGTTATGACTGGTAATCCCAAGTTGTTCATTCGCCATGAAGAAAAGAAAGCTGTGAATACTGCGATCCACATTCTGATGGATTGTTCCGGTTCCATGCGAAAGCGAATGGAGCTGACCTCTGCATCCTGTTTCGCCCTGGCCAAAGCACTTGGTTCCATTCAAGGCATCAATGTTGGCGTAACGGCATTCCCAGCCAACACCCAAGGGGCAAGCAGTAACCTTGCAGGTGTTTGTCCAGTTGTTGCGCATGGAGATCCCGTTCATCCAGAGTTTTATACCAAAGCATCAGGAGGCACCCCGATGGGCGAGGCGATCTGGTGGGTGTTGCAGAAAATGGTGTTACTTAAAGAAGCCCGGAAAATCGTCCTGGTCCTCACAGACGGTTTTCCGGACTGTAAATCAAATGTGACCGCATCTGTTAAAGCTGGTCAGTCATTAGGAATTGAGTTTTACGGGGTTGGGATTGACTTCAATAGTATTACCACCCTTTTCCCTGGTCACAGTTGTTCGGTTAGAGAGCTTTCAGATCTGGCACCTGCCATGTTTACCTTGATGAAGAATGCACTGATACAGAGCAAAAATTAGGAGAAAGAAATGTTTACAGACAAAACACCATTATGTCCAAAATGTAACGTAATTAATCATGTTGTGTTGATAAATACCACCCAGAAAGTAGGAACGGTAGTTGGCGGCGTTGCTGGCGCGGCATCCGGTTTTGTAGGTGCAGAATCCTTCGCTGTTACCGGTGCGGTTCTAGGATCCTTTGTACCGGTAGTAGGCACGGGACTTGGTGCTATTACAGGAGGTCTTGCGGGAGCTATAGCCGGGTTCTTTGCTGGTGCCACAATCGGAAATAGAGTGGGGCAGCATATTGATACTGAGGTGATTGGAAGGTACCGCTGTAATAAATGTGGTGCTGAGTTTGAGGTTTGATCACTTATCATGCAAAAGCATGAATGTTTTTGGACAGTATTTATTCCTCTTATTGTTTGATTTTGATGACAGTAAATTTTAAAGTATTTCACATCAGTATATGGGTAGGTTTTTTATACGAGATGCAACTATCTGTGCAGTATCAACATGAAGGGTATATTTTGGTGTATATTCCAGTTGTCAAACTGGTTTTATATTTATTATATATAAATATATTGGGATATTGTATTTGCAGTTTGGCTCCGACCTCCGCACCAATGCCAAGAAGCTGTAATTCCTAGATATGATGGGGATTACAGCTTTGTTGTTTGTGGCCACCTTGATATAGACTGTCTTGGTCAATATCACCTCTTTTTCATACATTTCCTCTACAGTACATCTTCAGTAGGGGAGTGTGAAATGCCTAAAATTACGTCAAAGACAGTAAAAACTGCTCAACCTTCATCTTCAGCGTACTTCATTAGAGATAGTGACCTGAAAGGGTTTGCTCTAAGAGTATTTCCTTCAGGAACCTAAAGTACATTGCAGAGGTTTGGCATAACGGGAAATCTCAAAGGAAAACTCTTGGCTGTCATCCGGTGCTGACAACCCAGGATGCAAGAAAACTTGCCGTATCGTTTATCGAGATCTTCCGCCATATCGTCGAGTACGACCGTTACAAGGCCGACTGCGATTTCAATGGAAATTAGGAAATTAGGGACACTCCTTATATTTTCTATACTTTCAAAAATGCCTGAAAGAGAACTCCCCCACGAGCAAAAAATGATGCTTAGGAAAATAATTTCAGGCGGTCAGACCGGCGCCGAACTTGCTAGGCTGGTTGCGATACCCAAAGGTCGGCGGAACCGCGGTGGGGGCGTAGACGGAAAAGTACAACCTGCAGAAAATGGACAAAGGCGACTGCATTATTGACCATCATCTATCTCTATCTGAGAAAAAGGGCTGCAATAAAAGCTCAGTAACATAAATTTTGCACAATAACGGTTGACATGTTATTGTGCAAGAAACCTGTTATTGACAAGGGGGCAGCTTATGCAAGATCTTCCACAAAGGTTTGAAAAATACCTCGCTGAAAACCTCGGGATCGCACCTCGACTCAAACCGTGGGACGAGGAAACCGGTCTGCCATATTTTTTCCGTGATCTCTATAAGCTTTATGAGTGTGAGCTACTGTCACAGCCCTGGCTGGTGATGGCTGTCCGGGATGAAGAAGGAACGACGCCGGCAACCATCCGCAAACACATCAGCCAGTTGCAAAAAAGATGGCAGCATGAGGTCCTCTATCTGTCTCCTGCAATCTCCACCTATAACCGAAAGCGGCTCATCGAGCAGAAGATTGCTTTTGTTGTTCCTGGGAACCAGATGTATTTGCCAAGCCTTGGCATAGACCTGCGGGAATATATTCGGAATCTGCGAACCACCTCCAAGAAAAAGAAATTCAGCCCTTCAACCCAGGTTGTGTTGCTTGCCATGCTTTATGATTGGCCAGGAGATGGAGTAACGCCATCCCTGCTTGCAGAAAGGCTCGGCTACACCTCGATGACCATGACCAGGGCCTTTGACGAAATTGAAACGGCCGGTCTGGCGATTGTGAGTATGGAATGGCGCGAGAGAGTTCTGCGCTTTGAGGAAGACAAGAAAAGCGTATGGGAAAAGTCTCTTAAACAGTTGCGGTCACCGGTCAGCAAACGCTTCAAGGTCGAAGGGATAGAAAGTGTTGATTCGTTTTTCCTTGCCGGTGAATCAGCTCTGGCACGATTTAGTATGTTGGCTGAACCAACTAACCCTGTTGTAGCTGTAAGTAGCGAACGATGGAAAGCAATGCTTCTCGCCGGCGCTGTTACTGTTCTGCCGAATTTCGAACTGGAAGTCACGGAAATCGAAGTCTGGAAGTATCCTCCGGAATTGTTTGCACGCAATGGAAAAGTGGATCCTCTTTCCCTTTATCTGAGCCTTGCCGACACCAAAGACGAGCGTATTGAAATAGCGATCGACGCGCTTATGGAGGAATTTCCATGGTAAGGGGACTTGACAAGTTTAAGGACTATTTCCGGGGCTACGAAAACAATTATGTACTGATTGGCGGTACAGCCAGCACTCTGGCGATGGAACAGGCCGGATTGCAGTTCAGAGCGACGGTCGATCTTGATATAGGGCTCTGCGTCGAGGCTCTTAATGCTGATTTTGTCAGAAGGTTCTGGGAGTTTGTCCGGGCAGGCAATTATCAGAACAGGCAGAAAAGCACTGGAGAGCGACAATTCTATCGATTTTACAGGCCGGAGGATCAATCTTTTCCGGAAATGCTGGAACTTTTTTCCAGAGTGCCCGATGCAATGGCCTTCGAAGGAGAAGGGCATCTCACACCCATACCCATGAATGAAGAGGTATCAAGCCTCTCCGCTATATTACTCGATGATTCGTATTATGCATTCCTCCATGCTGGCAAGAAAGATCTCGATGGTTTGTCAGTGCTTAACCCCGAGTACATCATCCCCTTGAAAGCGCGGGCCTGGTTGGATCTTGCTGCAAGAAGAGCAGAAGGCGAACAGATTGATTCAAGGCACATAAAAAAACATAAATTGGATGTGTTCAGGCTTTATCAGGTGATTCCGGCGGATACCAGAATGGAATTATCAGGTGCAGTTGGTACCGATATGACAACCTTTCTTACTGAAATGGAATCAGAAACGGTCGATTTGAGGCAGTTGGGCTATCGGAGAGGTACTTTGCCGGAAGTACTGGGAGATTTGAGGAACATCTATGGATTGGCAGGTTGAGGTATAAAGACGGCACATTTGTCTGCTTGCTGTCCGTGAAACGGCTGGTGTTAGCCCCCGGGCCAATTGCGTAAGGCATTTCTGTCAGCAAGTTGGCTTTAATAAATTAGATGATCCCGATCTTCTTTTCTTATTAATACAGCTGCATAGTGGAAGAAGCTGGAAATTAGATGCTAGATCTGATCTGTAACCCAGCGTCATACAGGTTATCTGGCTTGAACTAATTGATATTTTAAGGTAAATTGCTTATTATGATCATTTCTGATGTAGGTTTGTTTTGGGGGTATTCTTTGGGGTATGTTGCATAATGTTCGAAGCATATGTTTTGTAAAATAAGCTGGTTATCACATCAGTTTGGTTAAGACCTTCGCACCAATGCCAAGAAGCTGTAACTCACAAGATGTGATGGGTTTACAGCTTTGTTGTTGCTGCTGTTTTACATTTGTTTCCGACCCCCATGCTGTATATTGCCTAAATTCCCGGACTATTGTATCGAGGCAGGTGGCTTGACGCCCAGTTTGGTATAGAGGTCTGCCGGCCGTTTCGTCGTATCGCCAACGTGCAGCAGTTGAGCTGGCACTGCAAAGATTCAATAAGGTCGAACTCGTCCAAAATATCCTGCATTAATCAATGATGGCCCAGAACCGGGATAACATAGAGCAGGATGGCAAAAAAATGCAGACTCGTTCCGGCCAGGACAAAGAGGTGCCAGATCGCATGATTAAAGGGAATGGATTTCTTGATATAAAGGGGTACACCGATGGTGTAGCACAGCCCGCCAGCCAGAAGCAGTATTAAGCCGCCAGGTGCAACAGCTCCTAGCATAGGCTTGATCGCCACCACCATCACCCATCCCATGGAAATATAGAGAGCGATGACAAGGTGCCGCAACCGTGGGGACAGAAAAATTTCAAGGACAATCCCGATAATAGCAAGGCCCCAGATAGTACCGAAGAGTGACCAACCCCATGGACCGCGGAGGTTTACCAGGGTGAACGGAGTATACGTTCCGGCAATTAACAGAAAAATGGCACAATGATCAAGAGTGCGCAGAAGCGGCCTGGCGCTGTGCCATTGGATACTGTGATAGAGGGTTGAAGCCGTATACAGCAGGATCATTGTGCCGCCGAAAATTGAACAGGCAACGATATGCCAAGCGTCGCCATAAAGACTGGCAAAGGCAGTCAGCACACCCAAGCCGGCAATAGCAAAGAGAAGCCCGATGCCGTGGGTGATGCTATTAGCAATTTCTTCGTATAGCGAGTAGCGCAAATTGACGGACTCGATTTGCTTCATCGGTGCACCTGGCCTTTGGGAATAATGAAATAGTTGAAAACTCATAAAATTGCCGCACCACTAAAACAACTCCTGTACTATAAGTCTTTTTCAACGTGAGACATGAAATTTATTGTCGACGGTCTGTTAAATAGAACCTTAGCTTTTCGTATAATCTCCCGTGCTATGTTGACTCGGGACAAGAACCATTTTTCTGTCATGGGCAGAATCACTTCGGGGACCTGCCTCGGTCATTCGTCAGCTACCGCTGCTGCCGGGAGATATGGCCCGGCGACCGAAGGGTATTCCCAATTTTTTCATTCTCTTGCGCAGGGTTGAGGGCTGGATGTTCAGCAGGCGTGCGGCGCCATTCCCACCTTCAACGCGTCCGTGGCACAGGGCCAGGACCCGGCTGATATGCCGGCTCATCACGGTGTCCAGTTCGAGAGGTTCAAAGAGCGTTTTCTCGTCATGACTCGGCCTGATGGCAACAGTCGTTTGCAGTTTGGCATCAAGGTCATTGAAGGAAAGCAGGGAGCCTTTTTTGACAATTAACTCTCGTTCTACGGCATTCTCCAGTTCCCGTACATTGCCGGGCCAGTTGTACTGCATGAGACGTTCCAGGGCACCAGGGGCCAGGACGGGAATCTTTACGGTCTTCATCTCCCGGCATTTTTTCTGAATAAAATGCTGCACAAGAACAGGGATATCCTCCGGCCGCAGACGCAACGGTGGAATAGTTACAGGGAAGACCCGCAGACGGAAGTAGATATCCTCCCTGAATCGGCCTTCAGCCAGCATCAGATCCAGGTTGCGATGCGTGGCGGCAATCACCCGGATATCAACCTGTATGGTCTCGGTGCCGCCGACCCTCTCGATCTCTTTTTCCTGCAGGACGCGGAGCAGGCGGACCTGGGCTTCCAGGGGAAGTTCGCCGATCTCATCCAGAAAGATTGTGCCGCCGTCCGCACGTTCAAACCGCCCCCGCTTTTGCAGAAGAGCGCCGGTAAACGCCCCCTTCTCATGGCCGAACAGCTCGCTATCCATCAAGGTTGACGGGATGGCGCCGCAATTGACCCTGATAAACGGACCATTGGAGCGAAGCGACAGATTGTGAATGGCATTGGCAATCACCTCCTTGCCGACGCCGGTTTCACCCATCAACAGCACCGGACTCTTCAGCGGTGCGACCTGACGGACCATTTCCATGACCCTTTTCAAGCCGAAATCGGCACCGATAACCTCGCTGCCCGACAGGGTGCGCAGCTCATCCTGGAGGTAGCGATTGTCATCGGCGAGGGTGTCGCGCAGGGTCTGCAGTTCGCGGTAGCGCAGACTGTTGGTCAGCGCTATGGCAAAGGGCTTGTTGAGGAGGGAGAGGAGGCGGACATGGTGGCGGTTGAACGTGATGTCCGGTTCACTGAACATTGAAAGCGTGCCGACGAATTTTCCTTCCAGGGCGAGGTCCAGCAGTAATCCCGGCAGATCCTCAATGCCCAATTGACGGACAACCGGGCCTGCCACCGCGTCGTCCCCCGAACGTTCCATCAGCTTTGCCCGGTCGGAACGCTGCTCTTCGACCTGGCGTCGTCCCCGGGCGGAAAGCGGGGTGCGCAGGGACATGGCCCGGGCGCTGTCGACGGTTGCTACGGCGATGGTCTCGACGATGCCGAGTTCGCGGTCGTAGACATGGAAAGCCATGTTCGTGGCAGGCAGGTAGCGGGAGAGGTATTGCATGCAGTGCTGCATGGCGCTTTCAATTTCCAGGCTGCCGCAGATTCGTAAGGTAGCTTCGCGGAAGAATGTGCTCTCGTCAATCGTCATTGTTGGCCTCCCTGTTTGACTGGAACATATTCCAGAATAGCCAGTTTCTGGAATATGTTCCAGTCAAAACTGCGCCATAGTGCAGGTGATATGGGGTCAATCAAGTAACATGTTGAAACTATACAATATTATATTTGAGCATGGTTTTTGCTGTAGGTAGAGGACCAATTTTGGCAAATGCATTCAGATGCACAGACAAAGGAGTCCTCTATGCGAGATGTAGTAATAGTAAGCGCCTGCCGAACGGCAATCGGCGCCTTTGGCGGAACCCTGAAAAGCATGAATGGCCCGCAGCTGGCGGCAATAACCATGAAGGAAGCGGTCAAACGGGCGGGCATCGATCCGGCAATTATCGATGACGTACGCTACGGTTGCTGCATGGAACATCACGACAACCTCAATATAGCGCGAGTGGCTTCTTTGATGGCCGGGATTCCCGACACGGTGCCCGCCGTCACCATCAACCGGGTCTGCATATCGGGTATGGAGGCCGTCATCTCCGGGATGGCCATGATCCAGGCGGAAATGGCGGATGTCATCCTCGCCGGCGGTGTGGAACACATGTCCGGTGTTCCGTATGCCGTGCCCAGCGCCCGCTGGGGGGCCAGACTCCAGGACCAGGGTTTTATCGATGCGATGATGCATGCCCTGCACTGCGGGTCACATCTGATGCCTCTGGCTGCAGACGCTCCTCTAGACACAACTAAGGCTCCAGCCAGTCTGATGGTCGGAAAACCCTATATCATGGGACATACCGCTGAGTTTGTCGCCCAGAAGCTTGACATCGGCCGTGCAGAGATGGACGAAGTTGCCTTGCGCAGTCAGAACAATGCCGAACGGGCAACCAATGACGGTTCCTTTGCGGCGGAGATTGTGTCGGTACCGGTGCCGCGCCGAAACAAAGAGCCGCTCCTCTTTGACAAGGATGAACATTTCCGTCCAGGATTGACCATAGAACAGCTGCGCAAGCTGCCGCCGGCCTTCGTCCCCGAAACCGGCAAGGTTACGGCAGGCAATGCCAGCGGCCTCAATGACGGTTCCGCGGGCATGATTATCATGGCAGCAGATAAGGCCCGAGAGCTCGGCATCAAACCGCTGGCCAGGATTCGGGCCATCGGCCGGGGGGCTTGTCATCCGGCGGTGATGGGACTGTCACCGGTGCCTGCCGTCAACGATCTCCTGCAACGCAGTGGTTTGACCATAAGCGATTTTGAGCTGGTGGAGGTCAATGAGGCTTTTGCCGCCCAGTATATCGCCTGTGAGCGTGAACTGGGATTGAAGAGAGAGATCACCAATATAAACGGTTCTGGAATAGGTCTTGGCCACCCCATCGGCGCCACCGGTTGCCGGATCATGGTTACCCTCCTCCATGCTCTGAAAAAACAGGGCAAAAGTCTCGGCCTTGCTACCCTGTGCGGCGGCGGCGGCGTGTCCATGGCGTGCGCGGTGGAGATGGTCTGAGTCGCCGGAGTGCGCGGGCGATCTTATCGCTGCGGAGCGAAAATTTCACTCTAACGTTGCAGTAAAAACAAGGAAATACTCTGTAAGGTACTAACTATTCCCTATAAGGAGATCGTCTATGGACTTTCCATCTGTCAATTATGAGATGTTGACGCCGGTGAACTTTATCAAGCGAAGTGTCGAAGTTTATCCCGACAAGCTTGCGGTAGTCAATGGCGACAAACGTTATACGTACCGGGAGCATTACGCCCGTATCAACCGTCTTGCCAGCGCCCTGAAAAAACAAGGCATTGGCCGCGGAGACAAGGTTGCCTTTATTTCTCCTAACACGGCCCCCATGCTGGAGGCTCATTTTGCCGTGCCGATGCTCGGAGCCGTCCTGGTGACAATCAATATCCGCCTCTCCGCCCCTGAGGTCTCCTATATCCTTAATCATTCGGATACCAAGATCTGCTTTGTCGATAACGAGTTTGCCGGTACGGTCGTGGCGAATCTTGGGGAATTGCCGAAGGTGCGTGCCTTTGTCAACATCTGCGATGCCAGCAATGACTGTCCTTTGAACGGGACCGACTATGAATCACTGCTCATGACCGGCAGTCCCGAGGCGCTTGACATTGATGTCGATGATGAACGTTCGGTCTGCTCCCTCAACTATACCAGTGGCACTACCGGCAAGCCCAAGGGGGTCATGTATCATCACCGCGGCGCCTATCTCAACAGCCTCGGCGACTGCCTGGAAACCGGTCTGACCAGCGAATCCGTTTATCTCTGGACCCTGCCCATGTTCCATTGCAACGGCTGGTGCTTTCCCTGGGCGGTAACCGCAGCCGGTGCTACCCATGTCTGTCTCCGCAAGGTTGTTCCTGATGAAATATTTAAGCAGATAATGACCGAAAAGGTGACGCACATGTGCGCAGCACCCATCGTCCTGATCGGCATGGCCAATGCTCCGGCCTTTAAAAATCTCAACCCGGAAAAACCATTGAAGATTGCCGTGGGAGGCGCGCCGCCGTCGCCCACCATCATTCGACAGATGGAATCCATAGGTGCCCAGGTCAATCACGTCTATGGTCTTACTGAGGTCTATGGACCTTACACGATTTGTGCCTGGCATGACGAATGGAATAGTTTGCCTGCCGACGAGCAGAGTTCCATCCGGTCACGTCAGGGGGTGGCCTACACGGTATGCCAGTTCCTGGATGTGGTGGACGCGCAGACCATGGAACCGGTGCCACGCGACGGCAAGACCATCGGCGAGGTGGTCATGCGAGGGAACGTGGTGATGCTTGGCTATTACAAGGATCCGGAAGGCACCGAAAAGGCCTTCAAGGGTGGCTGGTTTCACTCCGGGGATCTTGCGGTGATGCATCCGAACAACTACATCCAGATCCTTGACCGGCAGAAGGACATTATCATCTCCGGCGGTGAGAACATCTCCACGGTGGAGGTGGAAAACGTTCTTTACCGTCATCCCGATGTATTGGAGGTGGCCGTAGTGGCGGTTCCGGACAGTAAATGGGGGGAAGTACCAAAGGCTTTTGTCACGCCAAAACCCGGATCAAACCCGACGGCCGAGGACCTTATCGCCTTCTGCAAGGAGAATCTTGCCCGGTTCAAGGCGCCGAAGACAGTGGAATTCATCGAGTTGCCGAAAACCTCGACGGGTAAGGTTCAAAAATTCGTTCTTCGCAAGAAGGAATGGGCGGGACTGGATAAGAAGGTCAACTGATTTCAAAGGAAAATACCGCAGAAATTGAAGCAACATCACAGGTGCGTTTTCACCTTGCAAATGATCTGAAAAACTCTCACAGGAGCAACCACGATGAATTTTGAACTGACCGAAGAGCAAAGCCTGATCCGGGATATGGTGCGTGAATTTGCCGAGAAAGAAGTCGCGCCGTCGGCAGCCGCTCGTGACGAGGAGGAGCGTTTCGACCGGCCTTTGATGTTTGGCCGGCTGGCGGAATTGGGACTGACCGGGATTGTCTTCCCCGAACAGTACGGGGGAGCCGGGGCTGATTATCTGAGCTATGCGATCGCGGTCGAGGAACTGTCGCGGGTTTGTGCATCGACAGGTGTAACCCTGTCGGCGCACCTGTCGCTTGGCTCCAACCCCATCTACCTTTTTGGCACCGAGGAACAGAAAATGAAATTCCTCGTACCCATGGCCCAGGGGGAAAAGATGGGAGCTTTTGGCCTGACTGAGCCGTCCGCCGGGTCGGATGCGGGCGGGACCAAAACCACCGCCGTTCGTGACGGCAATGACTGGATTTTGAACGGTACCAAGATCTTTATAACCAACGCCGGGGAGGCCGAAACCTATGTGGTCTTCGCCCGGACCGATAAACAGGCCGAGAAACACCACGGCATCAGCGCCTTCATTGTTGAAAAAGGAACTCCGGGATTCTCCTTTGGCAAGAAGGAAAAGAAGATGGGCATCAGGTCCTCGCCAACCATGGAGCTGGTCTACGAGGGTTGCCGCATCCCGAAGGAAAATCTTCTTGGCGAAGAGGGCAAAGGTTTCAAGGTGGCGATGAAGACACTCGATGGCGGCCGGATCGGCATCGCTTCGCAGGCTCTCGGTATTGCCCAGGGGGCACTCGATACATCGGTTGCCTATGCCAAAGAGCGCAAACAGTTCGATGCCAGTATCGCCACCTTCCAGGGAATTCAATTCCAGTTGGCCGATATGGCAACCCAGGTGGAAGCCGCGCGCCTCCTGGTTTATAAGGCGGCCTTCAGGGCCAGTGCAGGACTGTCATATTCACAGGAGTCGGCGATGGCTAAACTGCTGGCCAGCGAGACCGCTATGCGTGTCACCACCCAGGCCGTGCAGATTCACGGCGGCTATGGCTATAGCCGTGAATTCCCCTTGGAAAGGATGATGCGGGATGCGAAGATTACCGAAATCTACGAAGGCACCAGCGAGGTTCAGCGGATCGTCATCGGTTCGGCATTGACCCGATGATTTTAACCGCACATCAAAACTGCATTGCCCATGCCTTTCACCGGGCCTTTGACGCTCGTGTGGTGCGCAATGAAGGCAAGTCTGCCGAACATATGGAAATCACCCGTCGCTTCAGCGAGGGATATCACCGGATCGAACAGCGCACCTACGGCAAGTACCTGGGAGAGGATGAAGCGGCAACGCTTGCCAATCTGCAGGCCGAGGTGGAGGCGCTGAAGGAACGGGAAAAGGCGGTGCAGGCGTTGTGGAAGAGTCTGGCCGCCGGGGTGCAGAGTGCTTTCAAAGAATTGAAGCGGGATCTGGCTACCCTTAATTCGAACATCGATAAAATGAATCTGGGCTTCGTGGCTGTTCTCGCCAGTCCCGAGACGATGGAAGCTGCCGATATCTAAACTAATATCTTGGTTAATTTTAGTTTTGCCGTAAAATCTAAAATTTGGACTGTGTTTATTTTACTTTGGTTCTTAACGGAAAAAATGGCTGAGCTGAAGAACGTCGAGGGGATCTTTCGACTGTATCGGTTAAAACCGTCATTTACCCTGGCCGTCTCCTTCGGGGGACGGCATTTTTTATTCTCATCTTACAGAGGCATAGAACAAGTAATACTGAGAATTTTTGTGAAAAAATATGACATAACCCATATTATAAATATGGGTTATGTGAATAAATTTCATTATAACCCAATTTGGAATTGACAATGTTGCTAGTAAAACATAGGATAATTGTGTGTTATCCAGGGCTAAATCAATTGAGTGCATATGAAACACGAAATGTTTTTCCGCAAACATCCGGTGTTCACAGGCGAAGAGTTCAACGATCATCTCGCAAGTCTTGGGAAAGCAGGCCCCAGGACCAGAGAATCCTTGCTGAATTATCATAGGAATACCGGGCATGTCATTCTCATTCGAAGAGGATTATATGCGGTTATCCCAATAGGAGCCGATCCAGATTCATATCCGGTTGATCCTTTTCTTGTTGCTGCCAAACTCACAGCAGATGCTGTACTGTCATACCACACGGCTTTAGAAGTACACGGTTACGCCTACTCCACACGTGAGCATCTCACTTATTCAGCAGCCCGCCCAGTTTCCCCTGTTACGTTTCGATCCCATGTTTTTCGAGGTGTCAGGTTTTCCCAAGCACTTTGCCGTGCAGAAAAGGTAGATTTCGGTGTTACCACTGTTGACCGCGCCGGTTTGGAAGTCAGGGTCACTTCCCTTGAGCGGACTTTGGTGGATGTCTTGGATCGGCCTGCTCTTTCAGGAAGCTGGGAAGAAATTTGGCGTTCCCTTGAAGCGATCGAATTCTTCGATCTCGAAAAAGTGGTCGAATATGCCCTTCTACTCGGTAATGCGACAACGATTGCCAAGGTTGGTTTTTATCTGGAACAGCATCGCGAATCGTTGATGGTCGAAGAGAATCATATGGCACCTCTTCGTAATCATCGACCCAGGCAACCACATTATCTGGACAGTTCCAACAGAAAATCAGGGAAGGTTGTCGCAGATTGGAACCTGGTGGTCCCTGTTGATTTGTTCGAGCGGACTTGGGGAGAAGTTCTATGAAAATATCTCATGAGAAACTTATAGCTCAAGCGGAAGCAACAGGATTCAGACCGGATGTGCTTGAAAAGGTTGCCCACCTACTGGGGTTGCTCGAAGCTCTTGGCAGCCATCCTTTTTTAAAAGGCAAGCTGGCTCTCAAGGGTGGAACAGCTCTCAACCTTTTTATATTCAATGTTCCCCGGCTTTCCGTTGATATCGATCTCACCCCGATAAACGGGATAAGTCACTTAACAAAAAATCTTAGCAAGAAACGTGAAAATATTTTTTGTAAGTGACTAAACTATGTGGGGGCGGAAGATCGTGAAGCCATGCTTGCCGAACGACCCAGGATCGAGCAGGCTGTTCAGGCAGTATTTGCAAGGGAAGGATTCACTGTCAGGCGCATGCCGGAAGAACACGCCGGCGGAAAATGGTCCCTGCGTTACCAGAGTGCTGCAGGACTTGGCGGCAATCTCGAAGTGGACCTCAACTTCATGTATCGGGTCCCTTTGTGGCCTGTTTCGTTATCCGATTCGTATCCTGTCGGTACCTGGCAGGCCACACAAATACCTGTAATTGATATCCATGAATTGGCGGCGGGAAAACTGGCGGCGTTGCTTGCACGCAGACAGGCGAGGGATTTGTTTGACAGCCATATTCTTTTGCATATGGAAAATCTCGATCTTGACCGACTGCGTACAGCCTTTGTCGTTTACGGTGCCATGAACCGTAAAGACTGGCGAACGGTTTCCACCGAGGATGTGAATTTGGACAGCTCTGAACTTGCCCGGCAGTTGATCCCGACCCTACGTTTTAATACAGCTAAAGAACAAGAATCTATAGACCAGTATGGTACACGCCTCGTGGAAGAATGCCGACAGGCCCTGACTGTTGTAATTCCCTTCTCGGAAAACGAGAAAGCGTTTCTTGACCTGCTGCTTGACTACGGAGAGATTGACTCGACTATCCTGACTGCTGACAAAAGTTTGCAACAACGCATTCAAAGGCAGCCTCTTTTGGAGTGGAAGGCTGTTAATGTTAAAAAATATAAAGGTCTATAACGACGGCATAAAATGCCTTAGCAGTATATCCACAGGATAGAGAAATTCCACTGCATATTGCTGGAGTAGTACAATAAGCGCAACAGATTGAAGTTTGAAAAAACAGGTAATCGTAACAATAGGTAACAATCCAATATAAATAACAAAATATGATTTCTTGAGTATATTTCAATCAATTATTAGTCAAATGTCTAGTAAATTTACATCTGGGGTATCCAGAACACCCAAGAAATTGTTCTCCACAATTTTTACCTCTTTTTGCCGTTCTTTTCACCAACTTTGCACCACATTTAGGACAGTTTGTGACTGAATTATGGCGCTGTTTAAGAGAATAAATATGGTTAGATCTGTCATCGTAACTACTTCTTTCTTTATACTGTTTTAATTTTCGAAAACATTGCTCTACTTGTTCAGTATGTAATAGAAAAGACCTTTTTGATATTATGTGGGCAGTATATCCTCTGTCTAAGACGTTCGCAGGCATAGGTGTCTTAAATTTTGATTCACCTATGAACATAATGACACTATGAAATTTGTCGGTATCTAAGTTTAAAAAATCCGATAATATTTTGATATGACGATAGTTTTGCTTTAGAGGATTTTGGAAGGAATATTTTTTTCCATAAATAACTTGTGTCCAGTTTGCTTGATCCTGATGACCGTAGATCCATCCAGAATAATTTTTTGTTTCAACGACAAAAATTCCATACATTGAAACTAGAATATGATCAACTTGTGTAGAAGAACCGTTCTCCCAGACGGTTATGTTGTTAATTTTTTTATAGATATCTTTGTCAAGAAATAACCATCCAAAAAAAGATACGATAAGTTCTCCGAAAAATCCTTTCATTGATCGAGTAATTGGGTGAAGTTTATCTGAAAAATTCTATATCTTCAAAATATTCTCTTTTGCATTAAATATTATATAGGGCTAATATTCTGTAATCAAATGGTTTTTATTAACACTACAGAGTCGTACGGAGAAAAATTATGGGCATGGCTGATTCTACCAAGAAAATTTCAACTACGGCTCTTGCAAAGCTATATAAAATCACAGCAAGAGAAATGTTTGTACAACTCGTCAATTTAGGTCTAATTGAGAAAAAAGGAGAGGTCTGGTCCCTCACCAACGAAGGGGTTAGCAAGGGTGGTAAATTCATTGATAGTAAGCAGTATGGGAAATACATTACTTGGCCAGATGACATAAAAATCAACGTCACACTTAATGAAAAATTAATCACTTCAACCATTATTGGAAAACAATATGGCCTTTCAGCGAATAAGATAAATTTCCTCCTCTCTGAGATTGGTTGGGTTTACAAAGGATTGAAAGGTTGGCTAACCACCCCCCAGGGAGTTCGCCAAGGTGCAATACAGGATGAAGATAAAAAATCTGGTATTCCCTATGTCAGGTGGCCGGAATTAATCCTTGAAAATAAAATACTTCAAAACTCGGTAGAACAAATCAGAGGTACTAAAAATTCAGAAGAACCAAAACCCGAAGAAACAACTTTAGAAGAAAAAGGTTTTAGAGAAAAATTTGAGGCTAAACATAGAGCCACGGATGGTCACTTTGTCCGATCAAAAGCGGAGATGCTTATTGATAATTGGCTTTACATGGCTGAAATCGTACACGCCTATGAACGAAAGCTGCCTATAGAAGAAGATGCTTATTGTGATTTTTATATTCCTACAGGGAAGGTTTACATTGAATATTGGGGGTTTGAAAATGAGCAAAAGTACCTGAAGAGAAAAGAGATAAAGCGAAAAATATACGAAAAGTACGATTTTAACCTAATTGAATTGAAAGATGAACATGTACAGAATCTTGATGATATCTTGCCAAGGCTTCTGTTGAAATATGGAATTCAGGCATACTGAGACTGCCTTTTATTGCAGTTGAACCTGAACATCTATATAGGCTACAGGGTAGTAGGATGGCGATAATACGCTGCTGGTTTATCCTTTGGGGACAGCTGTTTGGTTGTTGCACTATTGAGTCGATAATACATATCGAGGTGCGACAGGTGCAGCACAGGGTTCTTGCCAATGCCACCCGTTGCTATTATTAGCCGAGTTGAAGCCTCACGCCAATAGCCAGTTAGACGTCCATAGAGAAAAGAATGAGTATAAATCGAGCTTATTATTCCGCAACCATCAATGACTTCCTGAAGAGTGACACAGATACACTCTTGGGTCGAATATCGCGGGGTAGTGATGATTCCTCTATCCTGCAAACACAGCGAAATGCATGGGTTCGGCAAATAGAGGTGCTTCGGACGGCTCTTCTCTCGCACAGTGGTTCGATTTATTTCGAATATTCTATTCCGCGGATGGGCACACGTATCGATGTCGTGTTGCTTGTCGGTCCAGCAATATTTGTCATCGAATTTAAAGTCGGAGAAAAGATTTTCTCGGCGCATGGACTAGATCAGGTGTGCGACTATGCATTGGATCTGAAAAATTTTCATGATGAGAGTCACCAACAATTTATTGCACCAATCTTGGTCGCAACTCATGCAAAGGCGCCGGATATCTTTGTAAGTGTTACACCTCAGAATGATAAATTGTTGTTCCCCATAAAAAGCAATACAGCAATGTTGCCGAAGGCTATTGATGCGGTGTTATCGTTTGTTGATGGAGGAGCCATTAATGTTGCAAATTGGGAGCAGGGCCGCTATTGCCCAACTCCTACAATCATTGAAGCCGCAATGGCTTTATACAAAGGGCACTCTGTCGCTGATATTTCTCGGAGCGATGCAGGAGCAATAAATTTGCATCAGACAACGGAGGCAATTTCTCAGGTCATTCACCAAGCAAAAGATAATTCTTGTAAAGCAATTTGCTTTGTAACGGGAGTTCCCGGAGCTGGAAAAACCCTCGTTGGATTGAACATTGCCACGAAGCATCTTAAGGCAGATGGGGATACGTATAGTGTTTTCCTGTCAGGAAACGGGCCACTGGTACAAATACTTCAAGAGGCATTGGCTCGTGACAAAATTGCCCGCGAAAAGAAAAAAGGGAATAAATTAAATAAAAAGCAGGCGTTGAGCGAGGTGAAGGCATTTGTGCAAAATGTCCATCACTACAGAGATGACTGTCTTATTGATGATTCTCCACCTACAGACCACGTTGCCTTATTCGATGAAGCGCAGCGGGCTTGGAATATTGAGCAGACATCTAGTTTTATGAGGCGCAAAAAAAATCGGCCAGATTTTAATCAATCTGAACCCGAGTTTCTGATTTCTTGCATCAATCGTCATCCAGATTGGGGTGTAATAGTTTGTCTCATTGGTGGTGGGCAGGAAATTAACACCGGCGAGGCCGGTATTGGCGAATGGATTGATGCGCTTCACCGGTCGTTCCCAGATTGGCAAATACATATTTCTGATCGGCTAACCGATAATGAATACGGTGCAGGTGTTGTATTAGAAAACATCGCTTGCCGTCCAAATGTTCATTACAACGCAGATCTCCATTTGGCAGTGTCTATGCGTTCGTTTCGGGCCGAACATGTTTCGCTACTGGTAAAACAATTACTCGATTTAGAAGTGGAAGGAGCTCGATCGACCCTTGCTGAAATTAGATCAAAATATTCAGTGGTCATTACTCGCGATTTTGCGAAGGCAAAGCAATGGATGAAAATGCAGGCCCGGGGAACAGAACGTTATGGTATTGTTGTTTCATCGCAAGCTGAGCGACTGAAGCCTCATGCGATCGATGTGAAATCACCAATGAACCCTATACATTGGTTTTTAGCTGGCAAGGACGATGTGCGCTCATCCTACTATCTAGAGGAAGTGGCCACTGAGTTTCATATCCAAGGCCTGGAGCTTGACTGGGTTTGTGTGACGTGGGATGCCGATTTCAGGTACTCAAAGAATGGATGGGAGCATCGTTCTTTTAGAGGCAACAAGTGGCAAAAAATTCTTAAGCCTGAGAGACAGGTATATTTGAAAAACGCATATCGGGTTCTCCTGACTAGAGCGCGACAGGGAATGGTAATAGTTATTCCAGAGGGAGATGCGGAAGATCCAACCCGAGACTCCAGATATTATGACCCAACGTTTGAATACCTTGAAAAAATTGGCTTTAGTGTTATTTAGGGCCTTGGACTGTCGGCCGAACAGAAAATTTTTCCCATTCCTCCAGAAAAACAGGTCTGCCAATGTGTGGAACACTTGACCAGTATTTGTCGTCATTTGCCAGGATCAGGGTTGATAGAAGCAGGGGTTCATGGACAGCTCTTACCAACCGCGCATCGCCATACAAGCCATTTCTTCTGCTGTCTATACTTGATCACATTGCCTCGGGGCAGATAACGAAAAATTTCATTGAGCCATCGTTTGAACTGACTGAAACCTTTCAAGAGTATATCGCTCTGCTCCCCCATAATGATCGAAAAGCCAGCATGTCCTATCCTTTTTATCATCTTGAAAGCTCAGATTTTTGGGAGATGATACCGCGGTTTGGCGAGGAGCATCGAAAAGGGCGTTCAATCAGTTCCATGAAGCGGCTGCGGGAGCTGTATCTTGGCGCGCGCTTCAATAAAGATCTGTTCATGCTGCTGCAGATGGAACATGCACGGGAGAAACTTCGCGCCGTCCTTGTTCAAACCTACTTTTCGCCTGCGATTCAGCCGACAATATGGCAACAATCGATGATCAATTGTGGCTCCACAAAGTATGCCTTTGGTCTTTTAGGCACTTCCGAAGTGGATGCAGGCTATTTACTGCGGGCGAATGCGGCAGAGTGTGCGGCAAAAGTGCGAGACCAGGGATTTAGAAAGGCAATCGTCAGGCTCTACGCCCACCGCTGCGCCTTATGTGGGATTAAGATGCTCACCTCGGAAGGGCGCACAGTGGTAGATGCAGCTCATATCATACCTTTCAGTGAGAACAGAAACGATCACCCCACAAACGGTATGGCACTCTGTAAACTCTGCCATTGGTCGTTTGATGAAGGGCTGATGTCGGTTGATACGCATTATGATGTGATGGTTTCCCCGGCGGTGAAAAAAGACCCGAATCTTCCCGGTCATATACTGACACTTTCGGACAGGCCAATTTTCAGGCCGACTGAAAGCCGGTTCTGGCCGGCCCAGGAAAGCTTTGCCTGGCACCGAAAACAAAGATTTAGAAAAAGAGATTAAAAAAAGAGGCAAGCTCAGCACCTCAACTGCCAGTTTTGCCCGTTGTAAACGAGACAGCCGCTCAGATAGAAGTTGCTGCCTGGGAAATATTGGGTGTCATAATGTTATTACGACTTCATACCCTTCAAATTTTCTGATGTTGATTACCTTTGTCGCATCGAACATGAGGTACTGCCCTTTAATGCCGGTCAGGACACCTTCAATGTATGGTGATTTCTCAGGGTTAAAGGATACTATTTTGGCAGGATATTGCAGCACAGGGTATCGACCGGTAAAAATGGTGTCATTCAGGCGCAGATGTTTACGGAGTTCGCCGGTAAGCGACGTTTGTGCAAGGTTGAAGGCTTCTTGAAAACCATCGGCGTCCAAAACTTCATTCCGTAACATTTTCTGCCAATGGGTTTTGTCGGTGAAATTGTTTTTCAATTCTACTTCAATTGCTCCTGCCAGATATCTGTTGGGGGTGTGGGCAATAGTAACAGCGTATGAAGCCCCTTGGTCGATCCAGCGTGTTGGGATATTGTTATCTTTTGTCACGCCAACTTTCACAGCGCTGCTTATTGCCAGATAAACAACATGCGGCTGGTTGTGATGATGTTGTTCCCATTCGATGTCTCTTCCTTCGCCAAGGTGCGCCCGGCAAAGTTCTGGGCGGATAATGCAGGGTGCTGCCTCCGGAGCATCTCTAAAACAAGGGAAGCAAAACCCCTGAGCAAAACTTTTCTTCGTTAGTCTGCCGCAGCTTTTACAATAAATTTTTCCGGTAAATTCAATTTTGAGGTTTTTGCCAATGCAATCATTAAGAAGCACCTGTCCATCATCGGTATCTAATTGATACTGAATTGGGTCCCCGTTTGAGGCTTTTAATTTCTTTAGAATTGTTTTGATTACCATCAGATTTTTCAAAGGGTATTTTTAAAATAGGCAGTCGGTTATATCAACCCGTTGAGGCTGAAAAAATTGCGGAATTCAGGGCTAAAGTAAACGTCTCTGCCGTTCATTTTTTCATGAACTCGACAACAGTAAAAGCAGAAAAAAGCCAGTCTCCATCCTTTTTTTCCACAGCAATATTAATTTCATAGGCATCAGTGAACTTTTCGTCAATTGTTTCTCCGTCGAGACGAAGGGTGGTGGTGACTGCAGCCTTCGTCTCATCTGCGATATCGATCCGCGAATCATGAAAGCTGAACATCGTGTTTGGCAGTCGTTTTTTCATCATGAGGAATTGATCGGTGAACTCTTTGTGACTCAAGGCGCGATCGATGTTAAATGACGCAATGTGGACGGTGCAGGGGGCAGTGCAGAGTTTTGCCGCCAGAGCCGCCTTTTGCAATGTTGTAATAACCGGTTCTTGGTTTTCTGACGAACAATATTCGGCTAAAGAATCGAGATTGCTCTTAATCTTTTTCTCGTCACTGGGCCAGAAAAAGACAGCACCAGCGACAACGAGCAGAATTGCTGCATAAAGAGCAAATTTTTTGTTCATGGGAATACGCCTCCAACAATGCGCTGCATATCTATCTCGCCGAACCGATGGCGATCCATTGCGGTCCCGCGATTATCTCCAACGACATATACATGGCCGGAAGCTATCGTTCTTGGTGGAAGATCCCAGGCGGAACGATGACGAACATAGGGTTCTTCAATGAGGCCGTCATTTACATACAGAAGACCTTTGCGAAACTCTACAGTCTCTCCCGGTAAGGCGACAACCCGCTTGAGCAGCATTACACGTCTCCCTGAAAAGCGAACAGTCACCACATCAAAGCGCTCTGGTGGCGCAAATACATACTGCGGCCGCCAGCAAAGGGCAAAAGACCCGTCACGATAGGTGGGGTCCATGCTCAGTCCCTGGATGCGCAGAGGAATAAGGAGGTGGCCGAAGATGAGGTAACTGACACAGGCAACGATGATAAGACGAACAGCGTATCTTTTATCCGGATGAGGAAAGAAAAACCTGCGAAAGGAAGCGGGAATCATTAAGGGAGCACAGCAATTTGGGTGAAAATTCGAGTACCCCTCCGGGATCAGCATGCATGGGGGGCGCCTGAAGCAGATATATTCTGTTAAGGAGTCTAGGTGACCGTTGCCGCCAAGTCAACAAAAAGGTTTTGTGGCCACCTTTGCCACCGCCTTGAACATATGAAGACCGGAGCGCCCGGCTGTGCAGGCTGATACGTTGACATGCCATTCCGCCGCATTATTTTTTTGTGTATATCAACAAGATTCAGCACCAGTGAGATTCGATCAGTGGACTTCGTCATGTTTATGATGACGTGCTTGGAAAAGAGGAAATTTATCATGGCATTAAACAGGAACAATCATTCTGCTGCCGACGCAGATACCCGTAAGCCAGCGATACTGCATCGTGCAGACTGGGCATCACATGAGCATTTGTGGCAAGGTTATTTCCAGGGTAAAGATATGGGTACTGGAATTACCGTACTCTTCTATGTTACAGATAAAGTCGGTGAGGGACCACGTTGGCATGTCCACCCTTACGATGAGATTTTCATCGTTCGTACGGGAAACGCCTTATTTACCATAGGGGATAAAAAAATAGCGGCTAAAGCTGGCGATATCTTGCTTGGGCCCGCAAAAATCCCCCATAAGTATCACAACATCGGCCCTGGGATGCTTGAAACCACTGACATTCATCATTCCGATCGCTGGATTCAGACCAATCTGGACGACCCTGAATTAGCGGAAAATTAAAGGAGAGATACCTGGGGCAATTATGTTGCATGGTTGATTTTTTTCGCTTGCATAAACCGGTTACTTGTCATCATGTTTATCCATAATCTTTCCATATTCCTCATGCTGCCCGGCATCTTTTTCATGCTTGCCGCTCTCATCATGAGTCTGAAGATGCAGAACGTATTGCCGGAGGCCTCGCAGCGGAAATGGCGCATGATGTCCATCCTTCTGGCCTTTTTTTCCTGTGGCTATATCTTCTATCTTATTCTTCAGGTTCTGCAGTTCAATTTTCCCCTCGAGCTTATCACAAGTTCAGTTTTTTTCGGTGGTTCACTGTATGTCTTCCTGGTTGTCAACATGACCCAGGGGATAATCAGGAAGATCAGGAAAAGCGAAGAAGATACCCGTAAGGCCAATAAAGCGCTGACTCGTGCCTATGACTCTACCATTGAGGGCTGGGGTAAGGCGCTGGAGCTCAGAGACGAGGAGACGGAGGGGCATACCCAGCGGGTGACGGAGATGACCTTGCTGTTATGCCGGGTAATGTGCCTGGACGAAGAGCAATGCATTCAGGCCAGAAGGGGTGCTCTGCTCCATGATATCGGAAAAATGGCGATATCAGACAGTATCTTATTAAAAGAGGGCTCCTTTACCCCTGAAGAACGCCAGGTAATGCAAAAACATCCGGTCTATGCCTACCAGATGCTTTCCAGTATCGGCTACCTGTATCCGGCACTGGATATCCCTTACTGTCATCATGAAAAATGGGACGGTACCGGCTATCCCCGCGGCCTGCGCGGGGATGAAATCCCGCTGGCTGCCAGGATTTTCGCTGTGGCTGATATCTGGGATGCCTTGACAAACGAACGCCGCTACCACCGCGCCTGGTCAAAGGACAAGGCCCGCGAACACATCAAATCCCTGGCAGGAACCCATTTAGATCCGCACGTGGTAGAAAAATTCCTGGAGCTGGTCGCTTGACCGGGGGACAAATTTTTATTTGTGACATTGTTGAACTTCAGGTTGAATAGTAATCCATGAACCCTCGACGCAAGCTCAATCTACCAGATTGCTTTCCTTTTGAGAGGAGGTGGTTTTCATCGGTGTTGACGAATGCAGATGAAACCTATATAGCTAGAACCACTTGAATTGGTGAGATATTTCCCCCAGTCCCCAGAATAACAATGGATAAATTGAAATCGGATTATTTAACGCATTATAGCGGTAAGATTCTTAACGGTGGGTATTCGGCGAAGCTTTGCCGGCGGCTGACGGAGTGCCTCACTCATCTGGTGGCCCTGGATCAAATGTGCTTGCCCATCATTCCTTACATAGCCGCGTGGCACGGGGATGAAAAGATTATCTGGTATGAACATGTCGGGAAACGGCTTTTGGCCATACTTGACTGCCAGCCGTCGGAAGTTGTCGAGGTCTTTCGGAAGAGTATTGTCGATCGTCGGGCCTATCGCTATGTCGGACACGAGGAGGCCACGATTGAGGAAGAGATTGTCACCAGGGACGAGCTGCGAGGCGATCAGTGCGGTCTGCGCGAGGAAGTAAAAGAAGAGGGTGCAGTTGAATGTATTTACCAAATAGCCCTGGCCGAAAAGAAAACGATATGGTTGAAGGATCAGGCTACGATTGAAATATTTGGTGACGACGAGATCTGTCTCTCCCTGGGCTACCTGACGGATGTGACCAAGGAGATGGAACAAAAGAATTTAATGGAAAAATTCGGTTATTTTGATGACCTCACCAAGTTGCCGAAACGATCCATCATGCAACGCATTATCGAGGTGAATATCGGTAACTTTCATCGTGGCCATATCAATGACTTTGTGTTTTTACTGCTTGATATTGATCACTTTAAAGAAGTGAACGACACCTATGGGCATCTGGCTGGCGATCAGGTACTGGTGAATTTGGCGGAAGTCATGAGCGGCACCAAACGCCAGGAGGATGAAATCGGCCGTTATGGCGGGGAGGAATTTTATGCTTTCACCGTCGGTAGTCTGGAGAATGGGCTGCAATTTGCCGAGCGCCTGCGATTGGCTGTAGCATCCACCGATTTTGTTTACAACCAGCAGCGGATTCCATTGACGGTCTCCATCGGCTTAGTTGTTGCCAGTCAGTTGGCGACGACCGGCAAAATTACCGTGGAGGAACTGGTTGGAGTGGCGGACCGGCGGTTATATGTAGCCAAGCAGGGTGGACGCAACCGGGTGGTGAGTGAATAATCGCAGTAACCATCCCCATGCCAAAGGCGCCCTTTCTGGCGCTGGTTACGAATATCTCAAATAAAGACCGTGCCCGGTCACCATCAGGATTACTTCGTTAAGGCCTCATGGATGCGCCTGGCGACTGTGCCGTCTGACAGATATCCGGAGATTCCGTGCCGATTCGCAGTCGGGTTATCCACATCGGTTTTGTTTTCGATGGGCGGATCGACGGAAAAATGTTTTGGATCAAGCGGGTAGAGCGAAACAACGTCCCGGTCGTCCATCGCGTTAAACCAGCTGCCGACGCACTGCGGGTGCTTGATGGGAGACAATGCCTCTTTGACGACCTTTACCGCAAGCGGCGACCCCAGGGTGACATACAGAGGAACTTTCCAGCCAAGCGACTGCCCTTCGCGGCGCAATAGACTGTAGGACACGATTGTGCCGAGCGAATGGCCCACGACAACCGTTTCCCGCCCGGCGGTGAAGGCGGAGCGGATTCCGGAATCGATGACATTCTGAAAGCCGGGATTGCGCAGATACTGGTAGACATCCCGGGTTGCGAGGGCAACACTGGCGCTGCTCGCTCCGGGCACGTAAGTGTCGAGGGCTTCAAGGACTTTCTGCACCCACCGCCAGTTGAGCACGCCTTTTTCGGCGACGGTGCCGCCGGCCAGAGCTTCCACCTGGGCATCGGTGATGCCGTTCTGTTGCTGAATTTCCAGCAGCATTGCGCGAATAAACTGCGTTTCCGCTTCGCCAAGTCCATCGCCGCGGACAATGATTTTGGCAATCTCATCCGCCGGTTTTTCGGCCACCAGATCATAGAGCGTATCACCGTAGTATGGAAAACGGATATCTGTTTCGTCGATCGGCAGTTGCAGGCCATTTTTGGCCAGACCCTTGCGAAAGGCGTCTATCCATTCGGCTTTCAAGGCCACCGAGTCTTTATTTTCCTGGGAACGTCCGTGTACCAGAACCAGTTGACGTGTCATCGTACACCTCCTTGTTGAATGACCTGCGATATGAGACGGGCGCCGTCCGCATCAAACAGCGTCCACAGGGAATCCGGCAGCGCATGCCGCGAGATTTTCTCGAGTCCCGGCGGCAGGGCAACTTCATAGGCGGGCAGCAATGCCCAGCTTTGGGAAAACATCGGCAGGAATGGAAAAATGTGATTTCTCTCCTGCGGGTCGAACTGGTCGTTTAATTTTCCGGCCAGGAGCACGATATCGAACAGGCCGATACCCATATCTCCGGCCATGAAGTTGACCATCTGCCGGATTCGAGAGCGATTGCCCTGTTCGCGATAGGCATGGGCGGCATAGAGCGCGAGGGACGGATCGATGCCTTTGGCAACCTGCATCCGCCTTGCCAGTGTTTCCGCCTCGGGACCATCCAGATGAAAGGTGCCGCGCCGTGACGAGGAGGCAATCACTGCCCGAAGGTTGCGGATCTCGGTCAACCGATCCTGGTAATCGAACCATCGGCTCGAGTTGTCGGATGGCTCGTAGGCCACATCGACCAGGTGATCGCCATCAAAAGTCAGGGTAGCGAGAAAGTCCTGGATCGCCGGCAGCAATGCGGCATGCCCGTTCTTCAGGGTCAGCAGGGTGCTGACCGCGGGGTGTGCGGTAAGATTGGCCCGAACCAGCTGTCCGCCATCGATAATGTCGAACTGCGCCCCATTCGCCTGACACGCATCCACTGCCGCGCCACGAATTTTGAAGCCGCAGCCGGACTCGAAGTGCAGGGGCCCGAAGGGTTCGGCATTGTCGTGAACATTTTTGGCAAAACGTTTGTTCTGCTCAGAAAAAACATCCAGCTCGCCTCTCGTTGAGCGTGCGGGGCCTGTTTTTTTGGCAGGAAGGGGCAGCGCCGTTCCCATTAATAAGGAATCGTCGGCAATAAAAGCCCTGAGGGCCTTTTTCGGCATGGTGATTTGATCCAGGGTAAAATCGCCGTGCTCCAGGGCATCTGCCGTCGCGCTGATTCCTGAGCCCAGTGGCGGGGCAACGGCTGCGGCAGGCGTATTTATTTCCGCCAGCCAGGCATCGTCATCGGAGGTGATGCGGGCGTCCGGCTGCTGGCTGCGCGGGTCGGAGCCATGGGTTGCCTGGTAGACGCGGATCGGCAAATCTTTGGCGAGAAACTTCTTGAGCGGTCTGGGGCGAATAAATCCCGGGCCGGCCTGACTTACCCAATCAACGATATCACCATGCATTCCCCGGAGAGCTTCCAGCAGCGCGTCGGTGTAGACGGCCTGAAACTTCGCCGCTGCGTCTTTCGGGTCGGCTATCTCAAGGGCCGGTTCCCCCAGCAGGGTTGCATAGAACTGGTCGACCGATTTTTCCGGTCCGGGGACCGGTTTGTTGGGGAAAATGATACTGCCTTCGATTCCCTGTGCCTGAATGCCCTGCGGCGCAGTGCGGCATGCGTCCGACAGGAACACCACATGCGGAATGACGCTGTATCGCGCGCGTTCTTCGCTGCCCTTGACATTGACCGCGGCATCGGCATCCTCGATGGCATCGGAAAGCAGCCAGTACTCGCCGTATTTCAGGTTAACGCCGTGTCCCGAGAAATAGATGATCAACTGATCAAGATCGCCGCGATCGACGAATTCCTTGATGGTGTCCTTGATCCTCTGGGGCGTCACCTTTTCCGTTTCGTCGGTGATGGTCCGGACCAGCTCCGGCGTAAACCCCTCCTGGGACAGGGCCCAGGCTTCCATGGCATGTACTCCGTTCCAGACGGCCTGCAGTTCTGGAAGGTTATGGGCTTTGTGAACACCAATCAGGACGGCTGCACGTTTCATGACCACCTCGTTCTGTTAGAGAGTTATCCGTTGTGATGTATCCATCCGGAAATGCCCCGGTAGTTGACTTCCTGCCATCCATCCACCCCCGCCTGCAGCAGATCGGCTTCTTCTCCCGGAGGAATGCACCCGACTATCGACGCATCCGGGCGGGCCTCAACCCGGATGGGTTGACCGGGCTCTTCCGGCAGAGCGGCGGTGAAACCGAGGTTCTCCCAGTTGTAAGCGGCGGCGGTGTGGCGCGGCAGTGCATCGCGCAGGTCGTCGGGGCAGGTCCCGGCAAGATCATCAAGCTGCGCCGGGCTCAGCAGGCCAAGCACGTTGAACCTGGCGACCTGGTCGCGGGCACGGGCCCAGTAGCCCTGGGCGATGACGTCGTTTTTCAGCCTGATCTTTCCCGTATAGGGTTCATAGATATCCGGAAGGCCGGCGTCGATCAGCTGCCAGTGGTCAAAGCGGGTGCCATTGGTAGCTGCACTGGCCGTCAGCTGGATGTCGGCGCCCTGATTGTAGATCCGCATGAAATGCCCGATCCCGGCCTCACGACCGGCCAGATCCTTTGGCGTGCAATCGACAACCGAGTCTGCCGATGGTCCGCTCGGGTGTACGATCAGCACGGACTGGTGGTCGGGCGCTGCAGTGACATCGGTGCTGAACTTGAAATGCAGGTTGGTGATATACGGTTTTTTGTCGTTGGCAAGCGGGGGCAGGTACCGAGCCCGGATGGTGAAGCCCGACCAGAAAGGTGGCCGGGCAATCTTTTGCCGAATCTTGTCCGAATTCTCCCCGAGGATAAAATCGAGAAGATCCTCCGCTCCTTTGCTTGGCAGGCTTTTAGCAATTTTGGCCCCAGAGCAGGTCCAGTTCCAGCGGATTGGCGCGTCACTGTAGACGGCGCACAGGGTTTCGGCCCTGCGCAGGGTCCCGCTGTTTGACGGAATCAGATCGACTATCACCTGAGAACCTTCCGGCAGTTGCGGTTTGTCCGGGTCAAAGAGAACCGCCTCGAGGTCCGCATCGCTCAGCCGTGCCAGCTGCGTCCTGGCATCGACAAAGCCATAGGCGAAGGGGTCAATCTCGACCTCGCCAAACCGATGCAGGGCTTCCAGGTCAGCGGGAGTCTGCGTTGTACTCAGGTACAGGGTCCGCGGAGCCGTCACCTCGCCAAGCTGGCTGGCATCGGTCAGCAGTTTCTGGCGAATAAGGTCGATATTCTCCTCGAAAAGGACTTCCAGTGTCCTGGCCTTTTCCTCCAGGGTGGCGCCATCGAACCCCTTGGCCTCTTTCAGGAGTTCATTGATTTTGGCCGTCACCCTGGTCAGTTGCCAGTCGACGTCATCGAGTGGCTGAAGCAGGGTGGTCTCGTAGGCCTTGACCATATAGTAGAGATATTGCAGCAGGGTCAGGCGCGAGCGCCTGCCGAGCTGCCTGACGAAGAGACTGGCCTCGTGGTCGATTCGGCTCAACTGTTTGCCCTTTTCCTGCTGCATGCTGACAATTGCCGCTGCATTGAAGGCCAGGCGCGCATAGCCCGCGCCAAGTGCATGAAACGCCACCGCGAGCTTGTCGAAAAGGACCATCTTCCTGGCGTTAAGGTCCCTGATCTCCTGAAGCAAAAGCTGCAGCTCCGGGCAGTTGGCCTCAAGGCGCTGCAGCTCGGCCTCGACTTCCGTCTGCGAAACCTGCAGCGCTGAAACGGCTCCGGATAATTGAGTAAGAGCAGGGCCCAGCCCGTCAAGAGCCTGGTTCATCGCCAAAGCACTCTCACTGGCGGCCGCGGCGTCGCCTGGCTTGCCTTTTTTGGCTTCCTGGACACTTTTCTTACTGGCTTCCCGGGACTTATTGGCCGCCTCCCGTGCCTTGGTGATGGTGCCGCCCATCTTGGAAATCGTGTCCGGTGCACTTTCGGGATCGCTGCCAATGAGATCGGCACTCACCCCTGCCAGGGAACCGACCGCGGCAAGGGCAGGCTGGCCGACCGGGATAATCTGGCAGATGGCGCCCGCCATCTTGATGCTGAATTTGATAAGTGCCTGCTGCTCTTTGGTGGTCTCCGCCTGGCCGAGAAGCTCGGTCCTTTTTTCGTCGAGCTCCACCCCAATGGTGGTCAGATTCTGTTCCAGGCCGTCGAGTTCCTGGGTCACTTGGTTGATTTTCTTTTCCGCAGTCAGCACCTGGTCAACAGCCTGTGTCGTGTCCTGGACGGTGTCATCGATGAGATCCTCGAACAGGGCAACAGCCTGGTCCGCTTTATGGGTCTCGTCATTCACCCATTCGGCAAGCAGCATCGTCCGCAGGGCCCTCCGGGTTGCCCCCTGATATAACTTGATCGAGCCCTGCAGCGACAGCAATGGGGTATAGCCGGCGGGATTGCCGAAATAATCCAGCTGGGCACGCAGACGCTGCAGCATCGAGGCAATCTCGGTCTGTGCCGCTGTCCACTGGCTGGCGGGAACATTGTCCCAGGGCGAGTCCGCCTGGTTCTTTGTGCTCTTGGGTATGGGTAAAGCGAGGCCTTCGGCATAGTTTTCCAGCAGCGCCTGTACCGGGAGACGGTCGCCTGCTAGAAACAGCTCCCGGGCGAATTCGATCACGATCTGCAGGCTGAGAGGGTGCAGCCACGCATTGGCACATTCAATCAGGACAGGGTCTGCTCTGGTCCCGGCGCCTATGGCGGCCGGCCTGGCCGGGGCATCATTGCCTTTGCGGGTGGTGTGGTCCGGTTTTTTTTTGTTCTTATCGTGATTCGGTTTATTGGTCGATTTCCAGGGGAAAAAATACATATAGAGGTCATAGGCAGCGCTGGTGGCCGGAGTGCCCGCCTCGCCGCCCCTGCAGTTCGGGGCAGTTTTGCCGGCTGTGCCTCCGTCGCTTTTAAATCCAGCCGCAACAGTTGCTGAATTCGTGGTCAGTCTGCCGCCGTTGCCGCCGTTGCCGGGGGTCCCCGGGGCAACCGCATGAGTGCCGTCGGTCGGAAAAGAGTTTGTCCCCCGGGGATCGGAGAGTAATGGAATACCAACCGCCGAACCTCCGAGATACCATTTTGCATTGATGTAGACCGCTGGCGGAGAGAAATCCACCTGCAAGGTATTGCTTACTCCAACCAGGTTGTGGGCTTCAAAGGACGCAGATTTAATGCCCGGCATACTCTTGCCGGGCTGGCCATTCAGGCCGTTGCCCGGATCTTGACCGCGGCCGCCCAGGGCAATCAGGCGCGGTATGCCGATACCCGGAGATGTAATTTCTGCCACCATGATCTTCAGGGAGCCGGCGTGCCTTCCGTTCGCCCCGTTTTCACCGGGAGTTGCCCCGGCGGCGTCCGGCGCCTTGGGAATGTCCCAGGGAAGAGGGGAGGTATTGATGCCTGCATTTTCGGTGGCCCATATCAAACGGCGTGCGTAAATTGCCACATCCGCTTCAGGGAGGCAGAACGCACCGTGAATCTCCAGGGTGTCGCAGCAGATCGTCAGTGATCTGGTCGCCATCAAAAACGTGCGGTCATCTTTCTTTTGCTGGCTGGCATTATGTTTCTGCGCTGCACGATCGATATGGAACTCTTCCCATAGTCCGTTAGGGTTGCCTGCCGCCAGTACGATATGCACGCCGACGACCGTGTGATGCTGCCCGCCGTGCAGGTTTGCGGAGACGGAACGGCTGAGAAAAAGCGTACTGTCAGCTCTTGGTTTTTTGGGGTGGGACGCAAGAATTGTTCGTTGAGGACTGACTTTTGCGGCATCAGCAATCGCATTAATATTCACTGTTACCTCCTCCCAGAAACAGTGCATGGTTACTATGCACCGTTTTTTACATTCATGTTGAAAGTGTGGAGTAGTGTTTCTATTTCGACCGCTGTGTGACAGGAAGCAAACAAGTAAAAGTGTCTACACACCAGGTTGTGGCAAAGATATGAATAATAATTCGTATCAATTAATTTTAGACACCTGGCCCGATTGTCAACTCTCTTTTTGTCGTAGCTCGTCCGGAAAAAAAACAGGCGGGAAATCGTTTTACCACGATTTCCCGCCTGTTCTCTCATGCGACCTGGTGAGGTGGCCGTTCAATGAACGGTTGCTTTGGCCAGCAATTCCCGCCCAATAGCCAGCGATTTACAGCTGACTGATCTTGATGGTTCGAGGTTTGGATTCCTCTGCTTTTGGCAGATGAAGTTTCAGCACTCCTTCCTTGAGTTCCGCATGCACTTTGCTGACAACGATGGTCTGGGGTACGGCAAAAACCCTCCGGTATTCAACATCGGTGAATTCCTGCCAGGTGCTGTTCCCTTTCTTTTGTAAATTGCGAATCCCGGAAATTTCCAGTTTGCCGTTATCAACGTTGACAGTTACATTCTCCCTGGTAACACCCGGCATGTCGGCATGCAGCAGGATCTCGTCCTCGTTTTCAAATATATCCACAGCAGGTGCAATCTTTGGCAATTCCACGCGCTTTTCCAGCATATTCTCTTTTCTCGTTGCTAATTCATTCGTCTCATTCATAGCTCAACCTCCAAAAACGTATTCGCAGTTTCTAAGGGACGTTAACTGATACTGATCTGCTTTGGTTTTGCAGCCTCTGCCTTCGGTAATGAGAGGGACAGGAGGCCATCTTGCAAAACCGCTTCAATCTTGTCGGCATCAACTTCAGACGGCAGGGTGAAGCTGCGGGTGAATGAGGCAGTATCCCGCTCAACACGCTGAGCCTTGTAATCCTTTGGGGCATCGGATTTACGTGTACCGCTCAATTCCAGATAGTTGCCCTGGATCCTGATATTGAGGTCGTCTTTGGTCAGTCCGGGAACCTCGGCAATAAGCTGGAAAGAATCGCCACTCTCGCTTAGATTTGTCCGGGGAAATCCGTTTTGAGTTCTCCAGCCAAACTCATCGCCATAAGACCGGTCGTAATCCAGGTATACCCTGTTCAGATTTGAACGAAGACGGTCCATCGCATCCAACATTCGATTAAAATCATTCATTCTTGTCCACATAGCGCCTCCTCCTCCTGTTTAAAGGGTTGCGTTCGACGGTGCTCGTGAGAGAACGCGTCGCAGAAAAACTTTCACTCTTTTCAATTTGGCAAGAGTCCCATGAAAAATCTCAGAGAACTCTTTAATCTTCACTTGCCATGAAAAATAAATACGGTGAAATTGCATGTCAATATAGTAAGAATATTTTTTTTGAAATCATAGAAATATTACTTTTAATACATACTATTGACATAGTAATGAAAATGATGTAGTTCATAGGAAAGGAGAAATTGCTATGGACAGTAAAGATGACGGAAAAATCATAAATAACGAGCAGATATCGTTTGACGAACTGCGGAAGAAACAATCTGTTCGAGCCACCTTCAAACTTCCCCAGGAAGTCATCGACCTTCTGGGGGTTATTGCCGGACAGCTGGGTATCAAGCAAAAGTCTCTACTCGATCAGCTTATTGAGGATACCTCGCTGCTCGCCAGACTGGCCCAGGAAACGGAGCAAAACGAAACAGACCAGTCAGCGCGTCGTCAGAAGACCTTTGTGATTAGCAGGAGTTCCCTGCGTTCGATTAATGATGTTGCCAGGAGAGAGAATATCTCCCGAGATACCCTTGTGGAAATCTCCATAAAAAGGCTTTTGCCGATTATCGAAACCGAGCTGGAAAAACATATTACGAGAAAAAAGATTCTCAAAGAGATGCATAGTTATCTGAAACTTACGGAAAATCTTCTTGAGAAGACCGAAAAACTGCTCGGCAGAGATGATGTCCTCTATGACATGCTTGAAAAGCAGCTGAGTCTTGCAGAAAAAAATATAATGGCTGTTAGTGCCATTATCGAAAAAGGCATGCCGATGGAGGATTGGTAGCAGAACGTTGCGGGAGCAGAGCATTCTTTTGAATCGAGAACATTTTCAGGAGGATCTGACATGCGAAAAAACTATTATGTTATACTGGGCATTCCTTCGAATGCGACACAGTCTGATATAAAGGCGGCCTATCGACGACTTGCCAAAGAATTTCATCCCGATCATTACGGACAAAACCCCACGCCATTCCAGGTTATTCATGAGGCCTATTCAATCCTCAGTGATCCGCAAAGCCGTCGATCCTATGATGACTCCATACAATATTCTGCTGGAGAACGGCAAACAAGGCGTGCGGAGCCTGTGCACAATTTTCATAGAGAAACGGTTGAACCTCTTGTTCCGGATGAAAATACGACGTTTTACGGCGGCAGGTCTCCTCGAAAAGTATTTCGCTACTTCCGGCCCGCCTTCGACAGGATCTATGACGACCAATTTTCCGGCACCATCCTGGGGCATCGACAACCGGAAAATATACCCGTTGACGGCAGAACCATAGAGATTATCCTGTCACCCGCGCAGGCACAGAGAGGCGGCACTGTCCCGTTGCGAATTCCTGTTCGGATACGCTGTCCTGCCTGTTCCGGGTATGGATATTCCAGGTATTCTCACTGCCGACGTTGTCATGGTGCGGGAGTTCTGCCGGGTGAAAAAACAATGGCTTTGCGTTACCCTGCAGGTATACGGGAGAATCAAATGGTTCGGTTCGGGCCGGGGGCGCCGGATACTGGAAAAATTATTTTCACGGTCGTTTTCAAAATCAGGTGAAACCGGCAGTCGAGGCTGAGAAACAAAGTTTGATGGTGAAAGGTGGGTTGATTTTTTTTTGTTGCAGTTACCTGATCAGTCTGAAATATCTCTTCACCAGTTTTATACTGGTCTCCCGCTTGGTCGACGGTCGTCTATTAAGGCTTGAAAACCTGATCTTCAGCAGGTTTTTTTTCAACGGTCTGAAGATTTTCCCAGGAAATTTCATAGGTAAACTCCCTTAGCTTGTGATCGTGTGCGTGCATGGTGTTCCATGCATGCCAGGCGAAATGCCGCAAAGAGCACGTTAGATACCGATTCAGTTGCTGTTCAATTGCTGACAAGATAACCACCTGAAAAGATGTGGTACACTTTTAATTATCCAACTGCGGCTTTTTTCTGGCACATCGCAGCGAACATCCCGAATGGGGCATACCTGTCCTGGAGGTGAAATAAAGCTTTCAGGTAAGAAGGGACTCAACCACGAAGAGCGGCACTTGATTACCTGACGGCAATTCGGTTAAGATCTGCTATGCTGTCTCCGCTCTGGTTCAGGAGCTCTGCATGAGAGGCAATCAGATAAAACTTTCTTCCCCTCATGTTCAGCCAGTCGAAATGGAACGGGGTGGGCTGTTCGTTTCCCGGGACGCCGTAAACCCATCCCTGGGGGCTTCGCTGCAGCCGTCCATGGCTGCAGAGACCCGTAAAACGAACAGCCCACCCCTGGTTCAGTGGCTGAACTTGAGGGGCAATGAGATAAAATTTTATGATTCTCATCTCCGAAAATTACAGGTTATACTACTGAAATGCCGAGAGAGTGCATGTATACAAAATCCATCAACCCATTTTCCCCAGGAGCCTTGTCATAAATGAAAATATTAGTAGCCGATTTAGAAGGAGTTTTTTTGCCGGAGATGTGGGTGAGTGTCGCGGAAAAAACCGGAATAGAGGAGCTTCGGCTGACCACCCGCGATATCAAGGATTATGATGTCCTGATGACGAAACGGCTCGCTGTATTAAAGGAGCACAATTTAAAAATTCAGGATCTTCAGAAGGTGATCGCCACCCTGGAACCTCTTGACGGCGCAGTCGAGGCCTTAAACTGGATCAGGCAGGAGGCACAGATCATTATTCTGTCGGATACGTTTGAGGAATTTGCCAATCCATTGATGGTAAAATTAAATTTCCCGACACTTTTCTGCCACAATTTGACCATTGATGGCCAGGGGAATATCACCGGGTATAACCTCAGGATAAACAATCAGAAAACAGAGGCGGTCAAGGCCTTGAAAGGGCTTAATTATCACGTGATAGCCTTTGGTGATTCTTACAATGATGTCGGCATGATTCAGGAGGCGAACCAGGGATTTTTCTTTAACCCGCCTGATTCGATTCTGGTCGATTTTCCGAAGGTACCGGTAACCAGAAATTACCAGGAACTCAAAACCATGATAAGTACAGCGTTGATGGTGGCGTAAAAACGTCCCAAAGAACATAGAAATCTTCATCTGTCGCAGTTTAGTCAAGAGCAGGGAGGATGGTTCCCGTCACCTCGCCAAAACCAACCCGAAACCCTGCTCCCTGGCACCAGCCGGTGAGGGTGACGGTATCCCCGTCCCGAAGGAATTTCCGCTCTTCCCCGTTGTGCAGCCTGATTGGTTTGCTCCCGTTCCAGGAGAGCTCCAGCATGCTCCCGCAACCCCCTTCCCCGGGGGCGCTGATGGTGCCGGACGCCATCAGGTCGCCCGGGTTCACGTTGCACCCGGTTATGGTGTGATGGGCCAGCTGCTGCGCGATGTTCCAGTACAGGTATTTGAAATTGCTGCTGGAGATACGCGAGTTCTGCAGATAGACTTCCAGGTTGATGTCGTAGGTCCGGGCGTTTTTTGCCTGCAGATAGGGCAGAGGGCGCGGGACCTGTTCCGGGGCTTTACAAAGGAAGGGTTCAAGGGCGTCGAGCGGGACCACCCATGGCGAGATGGAGGTGGCGAAATTTTTAGCCGTAAACGGGCCGAGCGGCTGGTATTCCCACTTCTGGATATCCCGGGCCGACCAGTCGTTGACCAGTACCATCCCGAAGATATGCTCAGCGGCAGCATCCACCGGGACAGGGTGGCCCAGCTCGGAGCCGGGGCCAATGAAAAATCCCACCTCCAGCTCGAAATCAAGCAGCCTGCTGGCCGTGAAGACCGGGTTTTCCTGATTCTCAAGTATCACCTGGCCTCTTGGCCTTCGTATCGGTGTCCCGCTCAAAACCACTGAGCTCGACCGGCCATGATAAGCGACCGGCAGATGCCGCCAGTTGGGCATGAGGGCATTTTCTTTTCCCCTGAACATCGTCCCAACGTTTACGGCATGCTCTCTCGATGAATAAAAATCTGTGTAATCGCCTATGGCCACCGGCATCTGCAAAGTGATATTTTGCACCGGAATTAAAGCCTTGCCTCGCAATTCACTATTGTCGCGAAGTTCACCTACATCCTCTCTTAACAGGCGGGAAACCGTTGCCCGTACTGCACGCCAGGTTGATCGGCCCATCGCGAGAAAGGGATTGAGGGTGCTGGTATTGAAAAGCTTCGGCCGGGAGGGGAAAAAACCTCTTTTTTCCAGAACCGCCAGGTCAAGCACCATATCGCCTATGCGCACTCCGGGCCTGGTCTGGCCCTTTTCTGTAAAGATGCCAAAGGGGAGATTTTGTATTGGGAAATGGGATTTTTCGTCATAGTCGACAAAGGACCTGAGCTTCGGATCGGTGGTTATTGGCATAGATCAGGCTCCACAATTACTGCCGTTCCAGCCAGGAAGTCTGGTAGTCTTTATCTTCACAGGCAAGAGCTGCTTTGGCCACAAAAAGCGGTTTGAAGGTGTCGACCATTACCGCCGTCTCTTTGGTCTCCTTCACGCCGATTGATGCCTCGGCTTTGCCGGGGTGGGGACCATGGGGCATGCCATCCGGGTGCAGGGTTATCGAGCCGCATTCAATGCCCTTTCTGCTCATGAACTCTTCACTGCAGTAATAGATAGCCTCGTCGGAGCCGATATTTGAGTGGTTATACGGCGCGGGGATGGATTCGGGGTGATAATCAAAGAGTCTCGGCACAAAGGAGCAGACGACAAAGCCGTCTCCTTCAAAGGTCTGATGGACCGGCGGCGGCTGGTGAATACGACCGGTAATCGGTTCGAAATCGCGAATATTGAAGGCCCACGGGTAATAATATCCGTCCCAGCCGACCGTATCGAAGGGGTGGTGGTTAAGAATCATGCGCTGCAGACCATTTCTGCTCTTCACCATAATGGGAACCTCATCCGTTGTCTCCTTGGTGACAAGCCTTGAAGGGGGGCGGATATCCCGTTCGCAATAGGGACTGTGTTCCAGCAGCTGGCCGTGCGTATTGCGGTACCGGGCGGGACTGCGCACATACCCTCTGCTCTCGATGATAAAGAAAATATTGTCCAGAGTTTTGAGGCGATAGCGGTGGATGATCCCTTTGGGGATGACCAGATAATCGCCCTGGCTGAAGTCAATCTCGCCCATCTGTGATTCGAGCACGCCCTCGCCCTCGGTCACAAAGACAATCTCATCTCCCTGGCCGTTGCGATAATAAACGTCCTCGCCGGCTGCCGGGCGGGCAAGGGAGATGCCGACATCATCGTTGAACAGCAGCGGGGTTCGGTCCAGTACCGGGCTTTTCCCGGCGGAAGCAAGGCTGTGGGTTTTCAGGTGTCTGAGGCGCAGGGTGGGGTCGCTCTCCGGTTCCCAGGTGATGTCCCTGATCCGTTCCACCCCTTTCAGCTCGGTGGGAGGGCGTAAGGTATACAGCAGGGACTTGATGCCGTGAAACCCGTTGCCGAGCAAATGCTCCTGATGTATCCTGCCGTTTTTCTGGCGAAAGGCAGTGTGGCGTTTATGGGGAATCGATCCCAGCTTGTGGTAGTAGACCATGGTGTTCTCCTGAGCTGAATGAATAACGCGTGGCCGGGGAGGGAGCAGCCAGGACAGGCTCCTAAAGATTGCCTCTGCGCTTCTGCTCCAGTTCAATGGATTGGAACAATGCCTTGAAATTGCCCTTGCCAAAGCTCTCGCAGCCAGCCCGCTGGATAACCTCCAGAAACAGTGTCGGCCTGTTCTGCACCGGCTTGGTGAAAATCTGCAGGAGGTAGCCGTTTTCGTCCCTGTCCACCAGGATATTGTGTTTACGTATCTGCTCGCGATCTTCTTTGATGTCTCCCACCCGGTCCCAGACGCCGTCATAATAGCTTTTGGGAATGGTGAGGAAATTGATGCCGTTTTTCCGAAGTTTACGGACAGTGGTCAGGATGTCCGGGGTGTAAAGGGCAATATGCTGTACCCCGGCACTGTAGTTGAAATCGATATATTCCTGGATCTGGCTCTTGTTCTTTCCTGCCGCCGGTTCGTTGATGGGCAGCTTGATGTTTCGCGTCTCGTTGGCCATGACTTTTGAGCGCAGTGCGGAGAATTCGGTGGAGATATCCTTGTCGTCATAGGAGACAAACTGATGGAAACCGAAGACTCTGGCGTAATAGTCACACCATCTGTCCATCTGCCGATCCTCGACGTTGGCCACAATATGATCTATCCGGGTAAAACCGAGATCTTCGCCCTCGACCTGCGTCGGGTGGTATCCCGGTAAAAAACTGCCTTTAAAGCCCCTGGTGGAGACAAAAGTGTGGATGACATCGCCAAAGGTGCGGACAGCTGCAACGCGCACCCTGCCGTTTTCGTCCTGCAGGTCCTTTGGCGCCAGGGCGGAGGCGGCGCCGCGTCTTACTGCCTCCTGATAGGATGCGTCCACATCATCCACCTCAAAACTGATATCCTTGACCCCGTCACTGTGCAGAAGCAGGAACACATTCCGCGGGTCCTCATGGCTGAGCGGGGTGGTGAATACCAGCCGGATGCGGTCCTGTTCAAGGACGTATGAAGCACAGCCGGGGTGGCCTGTTTCCGGCCCGAGATAGCCGGTCTGGTTAAAGCCGAAAGTTTTACGATAGAAGTACGCCGCCTGCAGGGCGTTGCCGACAATGAATTCAACGTGGTGAATCCGCTTGATAGTCAGGGGGGTGTCCATATTCTTTTTTCCCGGGTGATCATTGCGACTCTTAGGCTGAGTTTCGGGGCAGATCGATTATGAAAAAATAACCATTTTGCAAAAGCATGCAGAAAAATTGAATTGGATTAGTGATTACCATTAAAGTTCAGCTTAGAAGGTCCGGATGGATATGAGCTGCCCGTTGCACGGGTGTTCCACAGCCTGGATGGCTGCGGTCAATCCCCCCAGGGATGGTTTATGGCGTCCGTGAAAAGGGCACCTCCTATCCACATTTAGCTGAGGTATAGTGGTAATCACAATTTCATTTTGTTCCTCCTTCTCCGGGATTGGTCATCACCGAAACAGCCAGTGTTTGACGAATTTGGTGTAACGCGGCATTACCAGGTAGACCATGAGGGAGACAATCAAACCGGTAATAACCAGGGTGTCCAGGAAACGATCCCGCGGGATTCCAAGCTGGCGCAGCAGTGGCACCACGACCAACGGTACGCCGAGCACTAGCGGGTAGATGGCCGACCAGGTAATGAGAAATTGTTTCCATCGCACGGGAATCCTGGCATGAGCTCCTTCTGGTGTGAACCAGAAATCGAGCCCGCTGCGGATGGTAAAGTCGTCCTCAGTCGCCAGAAGGGGCCGTACCTGTTCTATAAGTCGTTTCCGTTGCGGGGAATGCATCCAGTTCTCCAGATTCTCCCGGGCATCAAAACGAATGATTACCGTATATGTCGCGGTAAGACCGGCAATGGGACGGATAATCTGCCAATCGAGGAGCCCTGCAGAACTTCTGCACAGAGGACCGATCTCATTCAGCCAGTCGTCGTACAGGGACTCTTTTCCGGGATGCACACGATGGGTAATAACAACGGTGGCGCCTTTTTCCGTCGGATGTAATGTTTCTCTAGCAGGAGTCAAAGTAACCCTCTCTTTGCCCGGGCGCGGCGGCAAGAGTATCGCGCCCTGGGCACCTGTCCGTCACGCCGCTTTGGGCGGAATCGTATCGCCTTTAAAATTACCTCGAGGCTCTGCCTTGTGGACCATTGTATACGCATAATCCACACCCATACCATATGCACCGCTATGCTCCTGTACCAGAGCGATTGTCGCATTGTAGGTGTCTTTTTTTGCCCAGTCGCGCTGCCATTCGAGCAGTACCTGCTGCCAGGTCATCGGCACAACTCCGGCCTGCACCATACGATCCATGGCGTAGTTATGGGCATCAAGAGATGTACCCCCTGAGGCGTCGGCAACCATGTAGATCTCATAGTTTCCTTCGAGCATGGCGGACAATGCAAAAGTGCAGTTGCACACCTCCGTCCAGAGGCCTGAGACGACAACTTTTTTCCGGTCGTTTTTGGCCAGTGCGTCCCGGACTTTCTGATCGTCCCATGAGTTCATTGAGGTTCGCTCAAGCAGGGGTGCATTCGGGAACACATCAAGCAGTTCCGGGTATGTGTGGCCGGAGAAACTCTCGGTTTCAACTGTAGTGATAGTCGTTGGAATATTGAATATCTTAGCTGCTTTTGCGAGTCCAATGACATTGTTCTTAAGGGTCTGGCGATCGATGCTCTGTACACCGAAAGCCATCTGCGGCTGATGATCGATAAATATCAGCTGACAATTTTCCGGAGTTAGAACCTCTAATTTATTTTTATTCATTTCGATTCTCCAAATGATTTGTTTTGCATACGGCTAACCAGCACTTTGTTAATCAAGAAACGATTCCAGCGCTGTCTTTCTCTACTCCGCTTCAACCTGCAGAGCATGGTATCCCACCTTCTTGAGAAGACGGACAAGCTCATCCCGTTCCTTTTCATCGAGGCAGGTAAAAATATTTTCCAGATTTTGACTGTGTCTTCGATAGGCGCTCCGGATTAATTCGAGTCCCGGTTTGGTTAAGTGCAGATAGAAGCTGCGACCATCCAGGGGATCCCGGATTCGTTCCACCAATCCCTTTGCTTCCAGCCTGTTTGCTGCGGCCGTCATCGAACCGCTTGTTAACAGCACCTTTTCGCCGACGGTGTTGATAGGCATCGGTCCTTTATGCAGCAATGCCTCTAATATACTGAAGTCGCTTACATTCAGATCCGTTCTGGTTATGCTTTTTCTGTCAACCCGCTCAATGGCCTGACTGGCCTTGCCCAAAATAAGTCTGATATACGCGCCATTTTTCATGGTTCAATAGCTCCTCTTCTGCCCACCAATGATAAAATTGCCTTTTCTGAACTGGTTCAAGCGAGACTCATGATGCAGTAAGCGGACTTGCTGCATCTTCACGCAACGGTGGAAGATTGTTCTCGATCTCGGAACGCATATGCTCATAGTCATCCGGCAGCTGGAGTGCCCGGCCGAGGTGCTCCGGTGGTTCGTCCACGGCAAAACCTGGCGGATCGGTGGCAAGCTCAAAGAGAACGCCCCCGGGCTCATGAAAATATATCGACTTGAAATATTTTCTGTTTCGTACCTCGGTTACAGGATAGCCATCCTCCAGCAGAGAGCGTTGCCAGAGCAGCTGTTCCTCGTCATCACGGGTCCTGAAGGCGATGTGATGCACTGTGCCGCTTCCCTGCCGGCCTTTTGCTGCCTTGGGATCAATAACCAGATCATAGAAAAGGCCACGGGAGGTATCGTTCTTCATGCTAAAACGATATCGCCTGCCGTCCTGAACATGCAGTTCCATGCCCAGGGAGTTCATCAATAACGCACTGGTGCCCTTAAGGCTTGTAAGGGTTGCGGTTGCCGAATGAAAACCTTTGATCGAATAATCAGGAGCAGGGTTGCCCGAGGTGTTGGCCACGGCAGCCGGTTGCCCTGCGGCTATCAGTTCGAGAGGCAGTCCATGGGGATCTGAAAAGCGGATGACCTCCTCGCCAAATCGTTGTTCGGAACGTGTGGCGATAGAATGGTGGAGCAAGCGTTCCTGCCAGTATGTGGCAGAGCCGACTGGAATTTCGAAGGCGGTGGCCGTTACCATTCCTGCACCGTTTCTGCCCGGGGACATTGCCTGCCAGGGGAAAAATGTCAGAATGGTACCCGGATTTCCTTGCTGATCGCCGAAATAGAGGTGGTACGTAAAAGGATCGTCGAAATTGACCGTCTGCTTCACCAGCCGCAGGCCAAGAACGTTTTCATAGAAGGCAACATTCTCGCCGGCTGAACCGGCGATAGCGGTAATGTGGTGAATACCCTGAATTGTTTTTCTGCTGTTCATCTCAATCACCATATATATATCTTTAAATCAAGATAAAAAATTATTGTTCTGTGTTTGTTATCTTTCAAATAAGGAGCCTTACTGCTCCTGATGGAGATATAAGATAGAACAGTATATCTTGATGTCAAGACACATTATGATTGGATGATGCGTGAGAAGTGACTGCCTGGCCGCGACTGCTTGCTCTCCATCAGAACCTGAGCAAGCGGCTTCGAATCCCCGGCCTGACATCCGGACAGGATGTCAGGTCATTCGCCCCGTGATTTACATCTCCATTATCTGCCGGTGGCTGGACAGGCGTTCCTGCCAGCGTTCAAGAGCGCGGCAGCTGTCGTGCCAGACACGCAACTCACTGTTTGTCTGGCTGGTCTGCGGATCAAAATCACGCAGAAATTGACTGGTGTGCAGAGAGTATTTTTTCTCCATGGATTTGACAACATTTTCAAGTTTTTTGATCGCCTTCTCACAGATGACAATCTCCCGTCGCGTCGTTATCCGAATTTCATCATATTCCATGGTCGTACCATATTGAATATTTATAAAAAACACGGCAGAAAACAGGATAACCCGCCCTCTGCCCGGAATTCTGCAGCGGTTTCTTTCAGTGCCCTGCCGGAAAAAAGGTATAACTGACGTAAAGCAGCACGCCAATGAGTGTGGTTCCCAGAATAAGGCTGGTGGCAATGAGCTTTTTTTCCACCGGCATCAACGGCTCATACTCTTCTGCCATCCGGGAGATTTCCTCGGAGAGTTTCGGTTTTTCAGTCATTTTATCCTCCTTGTATCAAGCAATGATCGGCGGTTTTACGCCATGGAAGAAGAGCCATGAAATCAGCAGTCCTATCCAGATGATAAAACCAAAAAGAGAGATTACATAGACCGCGGCCAACCGGCCAATGCCTTCTTCCCAGAGCTTCTTGAAGTTTGACACCAGCCCTATGGAAAAAAAGGTCAATGCGAAGAAGAACGACCGGAAGACATTTGCCTCGCCTGTAGCTGTTCCGGCAGCATCTTTAAGAAAGGGAATCTGCAGGAGGAGCACAAGCATAAAGGCAAAGGTGAAGACATAACCGATGACAAATTTAGGGAAACGTCGCCAGATCTCTCCGGCTCCCACTGTCTCGCCAGGCTTTTTGTCAATATAGGCACACCAGATCCATGCCAGGATGAAGGCCCAGACCCCAATGAAGACATCAATAAAAATCTTCACGGTAGTCGCGGTATTCATAATCCAGTCCGGCTCATATTTGATCCCCAGCTCAGTAAAGGCCTTGGCTCGGATCAGTGCATCGACAATCTGGCCGCTGGCGACTGCCGCGCCATCCGTTTTTACCGCCAGTCCCATCCAGGCGCCGGCGACCAGCGGTTCCTTATATAAAAAATGCTGCGCGACAAAGGGCAGGAAAATAAGTTCCACGACCGCAAAAATAACAACCAGGGAAGAGACCATAATCGGGACAATCGGCCTGGCACGGATCGCCCCCCCGGTGGCAATGGCAGCGGAAACACCGCAGATCGAGATGCCTGATGCCAGAGGTGCCGCCCATTCTTTGCTGAATCTGAAATATTTCCTGGCCAGCCAGTAGACCAACGCCCAATAAATAAGATAGGCTTCGATGATCGCGCAGAGTCCCCGGAACATGATAGCCGAGGCCAACCCGAGGGCACCTGCGGCCTTCACCCCGACAAGGGCCCCGAGAATGACGATGGCCGTCTTAATATACCACTCAGGCCGCGTTGCTTCCTTCAGGCTGTCGGCAAAGGCTGGAAAAAAGTTGCCGATAAACAGCCCGCCGAGCAGGGCAACAATAAGTCCCGCCTCCCCGGTCAATTTTAATGACCAGGTAATACCGTATTTTTCCAGATCTTTTGGAGTATTGGCGGCTATATGTGCCTCATGACCAATAACGACGCAGATGAATGTCAGAACGAAAATGATGGTAAAGCCGTAGATAAATTTTCCGACATTGCCCCCGAGGGCCTTTATCCCGACACTTAAGATGGCAGTGAATGCCACATAGGTAAAAAAGAGAGATCCCCAGCCCGAAAGGCCGGCATAGTTTTTTGAAATGGGCGAAACCACCTTGCCCAGGTCTGTCCACATATTGTTTTTAAATCCCCATCCGAGCAGGTCGGCTCCCGACATGACCCCGAGGGACAGAAAAAAAATAAACAGACCGATCCAGACCGACCACCAATCTTCACTCGTAAAGAATCCACCCTCTTCGCTTGCCATACCTCAACCTCCTGTAATTTAGTGTTAAACAACAGAACGCAGTATGATGGGCGGATAGTCTTCTCTGTCTGGGAATAGAATCACCTCCTTGTATCAGACACAAGAATGATCGCCCAGAAAAAAAATGTCAAAAAGAGTCTTCGCAATTGGCTAAAAACAGTTCAGCAAGGAACTTTGGGAACACGATTATCGAACCACTTTTGCACGATAAATTCAAAGCTTATTTTGAAGGCACGCAATCTTCACCGAAGATATGGCCCGGGAAAATAATCTGTCAGGTACTAACAGGGCGGTTGAGCGTAGCGTCAACTGTTATGAATTGTGTGTTATGTGCTCCAGCAGAATTTTTGCCACATCTTCCGGTGGTTTGTTATCGGTTGTTATCTGGATGAAGCGCTGATAACCTTTCTGTCTTTCCTGTAACAGCGCAATGATCCTTTCGCCCGGGTCCGGGACATCGAGCAGCGGTCGGCGATTTTCCTTATCTCTGGTCAGCCGTGCTACTAATTCCTCGGGAGCGGCAACCAGGCAAAAAATCCAACTGTTGCTTAACACTTGGATGTTTGCCGGATTGAGCATAAAACGCCCGCCGGTTGAAATAACCAGGCCTTCTTTTTCGCCGAGTTCCCTGGCAATATCGGTTTCCATCTGTCGGAAGGCCGCCTCACCCGATTCGGCGAAAATTGCCTGAATCGTTCGTCCCTGGCGAGTTTCAATGAGCGCATCCGTATCAATGAATTCGCGCTGCAGTTTTTTGGCCAGCAGTTTACCGACGGTTGTTTTCCCTGTTCCCATAAAGCCCGTCAGGATGATGTTTTTATTGTCTTTATTGTGCATAATTTCGATTTGCAGTGAGTATTGGCCGGATTTTTTGTAATATCAGCGAAAAGAAGAGTATGTTTTGAGCGAAAACAACAGGTATTTGACAGGTTGGCTTGCAATGGCGAAACAGTACCATCTTTGGCCAGGTGAAGCAATCTGAAGCGCAGGCACATTTATCGGATAAGAGGATTATGAGGCAACAGAGCATCTTGCAGGTTGTTGTACGCGGCGCCGTGATCGGCGGACCCAGGCCACTGATATGTCTGCCCCTGGTGGGAGACACCAGGGACACGGTTCTTCACGAAGCAAGAGAGCTGGCTGCGCTGCGGCCCGACCTGCTGGAGTGGCGTGTCGATGGTTGCGAGCTGGTGGAGAACAGAGAAGCTTGTTTATCCTTGTTGCAGGAGCTGCGGGGATGTATTGGCGATATGCCGCTGATATTTACCTGTCGGATTGACCTGGAAGGCGGGATGACAAAGATTGCCCGGGAACAACGGCTGGAACTGTTTGTCGCGGCAATGGCAACCGGCAATGTCGATATTGTCGATGTCGAGTTGTGCAATGGTCTGCAATTTATCCAGGCCATAAAAGAACGGGCCCAGGCCAATAACGTCAAATTAATCCTTTCGTACCACAATTTTACCGAAACCCCCAGCGAACCCTTTCTCTATGCCAAGCTGGTCGAAGCGCAGAATGCCGGCGCCGACATTGCCAAACTGGCAGCAATGCCGAACAACTATGGCGATGTCCTGACTCTTCTCAGTGCGACTAACAAGGCCAGAAATGAAATTATTCAGTGTCCGATGGTAACTATCTCCATGGGAGCTGAGGGGGCCATCAGTCGCCTGGCCGGCGGACTGTTTGGCTCCGATATTACCTTCGCCGTTGGCCTGCAGCCATCAGCACCCGGGCAGATACCTCTCCAGGCGCTGGCAGGCGTCATGGATGTGCTTTACAAAGAATAACTCCGGTATTTCCAGAGGCTATTGCCTTGCTGCCATCAGCGAATGGGCCACTTCCGCCATCTGGTCAACCAGCGGATCGACACCGGTAAACAGTTTAAAGGCTGCGGCGCCCTGATAAATGAGCATTCCGAGACCGGGGACAATGGGACAGCCTTTGCCTTGCGCCGATTTGAGCAGTCTGGTCATTAATGGGTTGTAGACGATATCGGCAACTATTAAATGCGGCGATAGCAGCGATTCTTCAAGCGGCAATACCTCTTCCTGCGGATGCATGCCAAGGCTGGTCGTGTTGATCAGTACATCGCTCTCAGCCAGTGATTTTCTGAGGCTATCCGGCGGCTGTCCTGCTGCTGCCGCACAGGGCCGTATCTTCTTATTGATTTCATCGGCGAGGTCCTCCGCTTTTGCCGCCGTACGGTTGTGAATAGAAATCTTTTCTGCCCCATGAAAGGCAAGGGTCATGGCAATGGCCCGGGCGGCGCCGCCGCTGCCAAGCAGAAAAAAGCTTTTCCCGTGAACTGTGCTGCGGGTCTCTTCCTCAAAAGAGCGGATAAAACCCTCACCGTCGGTATTATACCCTTTTGTTTTGCCATCCCTGACCGTAATGGTATTGACTGCGCCGATTGTAGCGGCCAGGGGATCTAACTCGTCTAAGTGTTTAATGATATTTGTTTTATGCGGAATGGTCACATTAAATCCGGCCACATTCATCCGCGCAAGACCGGCAAAAACCGTCGGGAGATTTTCCTCGGTCACCTCAACCGGCATATAGCAATAGTCCAGGTCGAGCCGCTCGAAAACGCGATTGTGCATGGGAGGGGAGATGGAATGGCCAAGTGGATTGCCGAGAAGTATCACGAGTTTGGTCGTAACGGTCGGATATGGTTTCATGTCTTTTTTTTCAGATGAGTGCAGGGATAGTTTTTTACCGAAGTGTTTTCTTTCTACCATGCGGCGGTCTAATCGGCAACCGTGCCGTGTCCTGGCGTTTCAGCTGCAGTGCAGAATTTTTTTGCGCGGCAAGTTGAAAAATGCCAGCAGCAGGCCGAGCACAACCAGCAGGCAGCCAGCCCATTGAACAAACACCAGGTGTTCGGCAAGGACGATCTGTGCAGTGACAAGGCCCGCCACCGGGACAAGCAGCGACAGCGGGGCGACCCGGTTTGCCGGATATCTGGCAAGCAGGTAGCTCCATGCCCCGTAGCCGAAGAGGGTCGCCGCGAAGGCCAGATAGGCGATGGAAAACAGGGAAAGCGCATGCAGATGCGTGAGGGTCCGGACGACGGCTGCCGGAGAGTCAAGCAGGAGTGAACACAGCAGCAGCGGCACCGGCGGTACCAGTGACGACCAGACGACCAGGCTCAGCATGTCTATTTTTTTGCCCTGTGCCGCGGCGGCCAGGGTCGCCTTGCGCACTACAATATTGGAAATTCCCCAAAACGCTGCACCGCCAAGAGTCAGCAGCAGCGCAGCAAGAGGGATGGTGGTCGCGCTGATGGAGCCTCCGGTCACCAGATACAGGCCGGTCGCCGCCAGGACCAGCCCGGCAAGGTGCCGAAAAGAGACCGATTCCCCCAGCAGTATAACGGCAAAGAGCATGGTGAAAAAGGCCTGTGCCTGGAGCACAACCGAAGCAACCCCGGCGGGCATGCCGATATGTATGGCATAGAACAGACAGGCAAACTGACCGATGCCGACCGAAAATCCGTACATCAGCAGGTGAATAAATGGTAGTTCCGGCCGCTTGATAAAGAGGACGGCCGGAAATGCCGCCAGAGAAAAACGGAGCGAGACAAGGAGCAGTGGCGGTACCCCGTTTAAGCCAAGCCGGATAACGGTAAAATTAGCGCCCCAGATAATTACGACCAACAGGGCAATTACCAGATCTTTTGTCTTCATTGCTGCTGTGTTTTCCGCGTGTTCAAATACTAAGATCTGGGGAGCTTGTATTGCCGGCCGGGCTCAGAGCACTTTCCAGATGCCCTCGGCCGTGGTGATAAGCGTGTCCCCGCAGCGTATCTCACCCTGCATGAAGACCAGCGAACGGGTCTTTCTGAGGACTTTCGCGGTACCCATCAGGATATCGCCCGTAGTCGACGCGGCAATAAATTTTATATCAAAGGAGATTGTGGCGATCCTTTTCTCCCCGCCAAGGCTCCGGTACGCAGCCGTTCCCATACCCGCATCCATGAGGCTCATGAGAAAGCCGCCGTGGGTGATGCCACCCGGATTAAGATGCATCTCCTGAACGAGGGCTTTATACTGGTAAACGGATTCAGCAATTTTTCGAAATTCCAGCCCGCCATTGTGCTTCATAAAGCCGACAACGCTTATCTGTTGAAATGTCTCATCCATATTGATTACGACGCCATCCTGTTTGAATTACGGAAACTATGCGCGGGATAGGTACCCAGCATATCAACCCGTTTGGCAAAAAAACGCAGTTCTTCAAAGGCCAGCTGCAGCGAATGTTCGTCAATATGTCCCTCTACGTCGGCGTAGAAGCGGGCGACGTTAAAGTCTTTATCGACATAGCTTTCCAGTTTCGCCATCTGCACTCCGTTGGTGGCAAACCCGCCCAAAGCCTTGTACAGTGCTGCCGGAATGTTTCGTACCTCGAAGGTGAAACTGGTCAGGTAACTTTTGCCTGCCTCGAATGGTGGCACATCTTTTTCCCTGGAAAAAACCAGAAACCTTGTGGTGTTGTGCGATGCATCCTGAACGTCCTTTTTCAAGATCTCCAGCCCATATATTTGGGCCGCCAATTCAGAACCGATTGCCGCCTGGGTCTTGTCACCCCATTTTTTTACATCGCAGGCCCCTTTGGCCGTATCGGCGACGACATGTTTGACAAGATGCAGCTCCTCGATGATTTTTTTGCATTGGGGAATGGCATGGACATGGCTGTGCACATCGGTCAATTCTTCCAGCTTTGTCCCCGGCAGTCCGAGCAGGCAGTGGCGGATCAACTGGAAATGTTCGCCGATGATATGGAGCTGCCCATTGGCGATGAGATAATGGACGTCGGCGACCCGTCCGGCCAAAGTGTTGTCGACCGGAATCATGGCCAGATCGGCCATTTCCTCGCGAACCGCCAGAAAAGCTGCCTCAAACGAGACACTGGGTACCGTTTCAAGTTCGGGGTAGGCGATGCGGCAGGCAAGGTCTGAATATGCGCCGGCCATTCCCTGAAATGCTATCGTTTCATACATATTATCCATTGTAAATCGACTCTATCTCTTTTTTCCGGTGGTGGAAAATTTCATTGTTAAAGAAGGTTTCGAGCTTATTTGCCGCTGCCTTCGATTGATTCTTTGCCTCGTGTCATATAATAAGCACAAAGTATGGGAATCAAGGTGGCCATCATGACAACCAGAGCGACAACATTGGTGATCGGTACATCACGCGGTCTGGTCAGTTGGTTGAGCAGCCAGATCGGCAGGGTGCGTTCTGGTCCGGCTGTAAAAGTGGTGACGATGATTTCATCAAACGACAGGGCAAAGGCCAACACCCCGCCGGCCAGCAGCGCTGTGGCGATGTTCGGGAGGATAATATGGAAAAAGGTCTGCATACCATCCGCGCCGAGATCCATCGAGGCTTCGATCAGATTCTGTGAAGTTCGCCGGAATCGGGCTATGACATTGTTGTAGACCACCACCACGCAGAAGGTGGTATGGCCGGCCACAATCGTCCAGAAATTAAGATCCCAACCGGCCATCCTGAACGCGGAAAGCAGGGCGATGCCGGTGATGATGCCCGGCAGGGCAATCGGCAGGATGAAGATGAGGGTTATCGTCTCCTTGCCGAAAAAGCTCCGCCGATACAGGGCGGCCGCGGCCATGGTTCCCAGCACTATCGCCGCAGCTGTGGTAATTGACGCCACTTTTAACGAGAGGGTGATGGCATCGAGGATATCCTGACGGGCAAAGGCCGCCGCGAACCACTTGAGGGTAAAGCCCTGCAGCGGGAAACTGAACGCGCTTTCTTCGGTGTTAAAAGCATAGGCCGCAATGACAATAATTGGGAAGTGCAGGAAAAAAATCCCGCCGAATGCTACAAATTTGAGCCAGAAGGGGCATTTTCCGTCAGAGCGCATCGAAGGCCCCCATTCTTTTGGCAAAAGTCAGGTACAGCCCGATGACGACGATCGGGACGACGGTAAAGGCGGCAGCCATCGGCATATTGCCGATAGCTCCCTGCTGGGTGTAAACCATGGTTCCGATAAAAAATCCTGACGGGCCTACCAGCGTCGGAATGATGTAATCGCCGAAGGTCAGGCAGAAGGTGAAAATAGATCCGGCAACCACGCCGGGCATCGCCAGCGGCAGGAGAATTGTCCGGAAGGTCTGGCCCGGGCGCGCCCCCAGATCGGCCGAGGCGGTCAGCAGGTTAGGGTTGATCCTCTCGATTGACGACTGAATGGGCAGGATCATAAACGGCAGCCAGACATAAGAAAATACCAGCAGGCGGCCAAGGTGCGAGGTTGACAAAGTGTTGCCGCCGATAAAGGGGAGGGCCAGCAGGCTTTCCAGTGCGTGCCCCAGCCCGGCCTGGTTGATGAACCAGTACGCTATTCCCCCTTTGGCCAGGATTACCGTCCAGGAATACACCTTGACGATGTAGCTGGCCCACATCGGCAACAATACGGCAATATAGAAAAATCCTCGCTGCCAGCCGCCGGCATACCGAACCATATAGTAGGCGATTGGAAATCCGAGGCAGGCACAAAAGAGCGAAACTGCCGTGGCCATGGCAAAGGTACGCAGCACTATGTCGAAATTGGCGGCAAGAAGGAGATTCTGGTAATTTTTCCAGGTAAAGACCGGGAGCACCGTCATGGAGAAATCATCGAAAGTATAGCCGCTTTGCACCAGCAGTGCCAGCAATGAGCCGAGATAGACAATACCGAACCAGAGCAGCGGGGGCAGCAGCAGAAGAAGGAGGTACACGGTGCTGCGCCGATAGAGAAAAGAGGAAATATTGCGGCGCAGGGCGATATGGGATTTGACGGGCGTGGTCATCGCGTCGCCCTACAGATCGCCAAGGTGGACCATCGCCCGCCTGGACCAGCCGATCATGACCTCATCGCCTACCCTGGGCAGAATGTCTTGCGCCGAGGATTCGCTTGCCAGCTGGACGCTGAAGAGCAGGCTGCCGGCAATTTCCACCTCGTATCGACTGTGTGCACCATAGTATTGAATATCAACAAGTCTGCCGGATATATGAATGGTCTCCGGCGTGGGTGGCCCCTGGACAAAACTGATATGTTCGGGGCGAATCGAAAAAGAATGCGGTTGTCCCGAGATGTCCAGGGCCGGCCGACCCTCGACAACGTTGGAGGTTCCGACAAAATTGGCGACGAAGACGGTGCTCGGACGCATATAGAGATTCTGCGGAGTGTCGATCTGTTCCAGCCGTCCGGCATTGAAGACCGCCACCCGGTCAGACATCGACAGTGCTTCCCCCTGGTCGTGGGTTACATAGATGAAGGTGATGCCAAGTTTGCGCTGCAGGGCTTTTAATTCGACCTGCATCTGTTCGCGGAGCTTCAGATCAAGAGCGCCCAGCGGTTCGTCAAGCAGCAGGACACGGGGCCGGTTGACGAGGGCGCGCGCCAGGGCGATGCGCTGGCGCTGGCCGCCCGAGAGTTGCCAGGGCTTGCGCTTGCCTAAATCAGGCAGAGCGACCATGGCCAAAGCTTCCTGCGCCCGCTGTTTTCGCTCAGTCTTGGCTACCCCTTTAACCTTCAAGCCGTATTCGATGTTTTCGAGGTTGGTCATATGCGGAAACAGGGCATAGTCCTGAAACACGGTATTGACATCCCGCTCATAGGGCGGAACACCCGTTGCGTCCTTGCCGTGGATCAGGATGGAACCGGTTGTCGGCTGTTCAAAACCGGCAATGAGGCGCAGGCAGGTGGTCTTCCCTGAACCGGATGGACCAAGCATTGAGAAGAACTCACCTTCGCCGATGGTCGCTGAGATATGGTCCAGGGCACGGACTTCGCCATAAAATCTGGAAACAGTATTGAGTTCGACGGCTACGACCATTTCGACGTTCAACGGCCTCCCATGATGGCGATGTAATCCTGGGTCCAGCGACTGTACGGCACGCATGTTGTCTGGGTGGCGCATTGTGACTGCGGCGTCTTCCAGAACTTGATCTGGCTGAATTGTTCATACCCGTTGCTGGCACAGAAATCGGAACCACCCGGAGCCTTGGCCTTGCATGCACCGGGAACTACCGGGTTTGCGCCAAACCATTCGGACAGCGGGGCCTGAACCTTGTCGCTGAGCGACCATTCCAGCCATTTATAGGCACACACTTTATTTTTTGAGGAAGCGCCCAGCATGGTCGTATCGGCCCAGCCCGTGGCGCCTTCCCGGGGAATGACAGAGGCTATCGGCTGTTTCTCGGACTGCAGCATGTTCACCTGAAATGGCCAGGCACCGGAAGCGACGACTCCCTCGTTTTTAAAATCAGACATCTGGACGTTGTAGTCATGCCAGTAACGGTGGATCAGCGGATGCTGCTGCCGCAGGATGTCGAGCACAGCCTTGTACTGCGTTTCGTTCAGCTCATAGGGGTCTTTGATGCCCAGTTCCGGTTTTGTGCGCATCAGATAGAGGGCGGCATCGGCCATATAGATGGCACCATCATAGGCCTGAATGCGCCCTTTGTTCGGTTTGCCGTCGGGCAGGTCCTGCGGCACAAACAGCACATTCCAGGATTTTGGTGGGGTTTTAAAGACGTTGGTATTGTACATCAGCACATTTGGTCCCCACTGGAAAGGGACACCGTAATGTTTGTCCCCAATGGTATGCCAGGGGGCATTCTGCAGGCGCGCATCAATTGTATGCCAGCTGGGGATTTTGTCCGTATCAATTGCCTGCACTTTTTTTCCGGCAATGAGCCGCAGGGATGCATCTCCAGAGGCGGTGACCAGATCGTAACTGCCCTGGTTCATAAGTGAGACCATCTCATCCGAGGTCCCGGCGGTTTTGACGGTGACTTTACAGCCGGTGGTGTCTTCAAATTCGCCCACCCAGTTATAGTTCTTGTCGGTATCGCCGCGTTCAATGTAACCGGGCCAGGCGACAATGGACAACTTCCCTTCTCCCGCCTGTTCTGCGGCCTGGGCCGGGGGAAATGCAGTGGTCAGGGCGAGCAGGGAAAAGAGAGCACCGAGGGTGACAGGCTTGAGCAAAGCAGGCATACGAGTCTCCATTGTTAGGGGTTGACTTCAGGTAAAATATACTGGTGCTGAGATGTTGCTTTCGGGGAGGAGTCTCACAGCATGGCACTCCCCATATATCTTGCATCGGCAATATGATTAACCTATCCTTTCCATGCTGTTTCCACAAGTCTTTTTCCACAACATGAAGTACTCCGGCAATGGCGGCCGGAATCTTCGCCGGCCCTATTGTTGGCGGTGATCTACCAGGTACTGCAGATAGGTGTTATCGGTTCCACAGCAGCCGCCCAGTATTTTGACCCCGAACTCACGGTTGAGCCGGAGCATATTATCACCCCAGTGCTGCAGGTCATCCTGATGCAGGATGGCGGCGCCATCCAGTTGGCTGTGATCCAGGGAGGAGCTGTTTGCCTGAATGCCGAGCAGACGGTTGAACAGTGCCGGCGGCTGTGTTTCAGCGCAGACAAAGGTAGGGTACACGCAGTTGACCATGTAACCAAGCGGCGGCGTGACGAGACTGTCGTCAAGAGTGTTGATCGCATCGATGAGCGGCGTGCCGTCTAAGACCTCTGCTTTGCGGTTAATGACAAAACTGATGATTGCCGGGATACCCGAGCGGGCCAGGGCGCGGGCCATGCCCAGAGCTTCGGAGACGGCTGGAATGGTCTGGGCGATAATGCAGTCAACGCCGGCGATGGTCAGCTGCTCGATCTGCCACTGGTGGAATACCTGTGCCGCCTCGGCGTCGAGAGCCTGCTCCGTTTTGTAGCAGTCGTTTTTCGGGCCGATAAGACCGCCGATGAAGACCTCGGAGTCTGGCGCCTGCCACTGCTGCTGGAGATTGCGCATGAAGCTGACCGCGTCAAAGAGCAGGGATTTGTCAAAGCCCGCCTCGGCAATCCGCACCTGATCGATTCTCCAGGTGGGCGCACAGAGCAGAATCGGCAGGCCAGCCCGGGCGGCTATTTCCCGGTACTGTCGATAGATTGCCGCCAGCTTTTCGCGCCCCCTGGCATCATAGATAAGCGGGGTATTAAAAAGCGTTGGATGGAGTTCAACCTCGCCTGCCCGGCGAAGTCGTTCAGCGATGGCACACTCGGTCAGAACCAGAGAGGCGGATGTGAGAGTCGTTTGCAGATCCATAGCACCAGTTGCTTATTGCTGTATCGGGATAAAAAACAATACTATACACCTGATAAAAGAAAGGTCAACCAGGGTTATACTCTCGTGCACTTCATCTCCGGTGGTGCCGGAATGCACAGAAAATCCGCGTGACTCCCATGAGTACACAGGGTATGGTATGAGGAGAGGAATTATAAAAAACATCCTGACCGGAGAAATGGTCGTAACGGCTGTTAAGGCGTAATTGTACACATCCGCAATCTCCATCTTAACCGATAAGCAGCAATGGCCGTTTATATCCCGAAACAGATCAGTGAGTTTTTCGCGGCTGCCAGGCAGCCTTACAGCTATAATCTCCGGCGGAATATTTATATCTGGTTTGGCATCCTGTGGGGGCTGCCGATTCCTCTGGTCACCATCCTGATTCAAGTTCACTTTCTTCAAGCCTCCGGCGTTGAAAATTCGTGCCTGACCGCTATTACTTCACCTCCACAGTGGTTTTTCCTGGCCCATCCCCTGCTGTTCGGGGTGATATTCGGCATTCTGGGAACAATCAGAAACGACCAGGACGCACAACTCAAAAAGATGATCAAGAGACTTGAGCAGTTGTCCACCCTCGATCCCTTGACCGGTTTAAGCAACCGCCGCTATTTCGCCCATATTTTTCATGATGAATGTGCCCGGAGTCTGAGGCGGAAAGAAGCGATGACCTTGCTCTTTCTTGATCTCGATCATTTTAAACGGGTCAATGATGATCACGGTCATCATTTTGGTGATCTTGCCCTGCAGGCAACCGCCCTCTGTCTTAAAAAACAGTGTCGTCCCTATGACACGATTGTTCGCTGGGGGGGAGAAGAGTTTGTTATTCTGCTGCGGGCAACCGATGAAGAAGCGGCCCTCCACTTTGCCGAACGAATCAGGCTGGCCGTGCAGAGAGGTTTTGATCCCCCCCTGCCATTTCCTATGACGATCTCTATCGGCCTGGCTCAGTACCAGGAAAATGATACCCTCGAAGATTTAACCAATCGCGCCGACAAAGCGCTCTACCACGCCAAACAGACCGGCAGGAACAAGGTCGTCCCCTGGAGTTCCCTGCCTGAAGGGGAAGACGGATAGAGGTATTTTACCAGGAGTCTCTGGCCATGGCTTTATTTTCGCGGGGCGAAGGACCGCCGTGTGGGCAACATGCATTCGATATGAGATTGGCCGTTTTTTATCTTGCGGGCAATTGATGGAGGGAATATTCATTATAAGCTCGGGCGATTTGTTTGGCATGCCTTGATTAATAGATCGGGGGCAGCTTTGTTAGCTGTCTTTCTTATCCTAATGAAATGTGATTACCACTAAAGTTCAGCTTAGAAAATCCAGAGGGATATGAGGTGCCCTTTGCACGGGACGTCATAAACCCATCCCTGGGGGCTTGACCGCAGCCATCCAGGCTGCGGAACACCCGTGCAAAGGACATCTCATATCCCCTTATAGCTGAGGGTTAGTGGTAATCACATAATTAAAAGGTTGCACTTCGTTGAAAAAAATCTGCAAATATTTCCTGTTGCTCATCACCACCCTGGCAACCCTGGCGGGTGCGGTGGTCTGCGGTGGGTTTTTCTGGATACAATCCAACCCTGGCCTGCAATGGCTGCAGGCTCAAATCAACGGTCAGATTCCCGGAAAAATCAGTGTTGCAAGCCTGAGCCTGTCACTGCTGCATCCGGAACTGAACGTAGATGGCGTTGTACTCAAAGATCCTCAGGGGCTGACCCTGGCCGGTTTCAGTCATTTTTCAGCAGGGCTGGACTGGCGGGGACTCTTGCAGCGGGAGATCCGCGTCAACCATATCCTGCTGCAGGGGCCATGGGCCGATGTGGCTGTCAATAAGGATACAACGCTTAACCTGATGACTGCCCTGGTGCCACCTGACCGGGAAAAGACGACGGAACCGCCAGCCGAAAGTGGAGGATTCCCCTTTAATATCGTTTTTAACTCGATTCAGCTGGCTGGCGGTCGTTTCACCTTTTCACCGGCAGATGAGGCCATGCACCTGGAAGCAGCCGGCTTCAATATCGCCGGGAGTGGCGATCTCAACAAGCAATCCGGCAACCTGGAGGTTTCTTTGAGCGATGTTCGATTCCGCAGCGGCGACATGCAGCCACTGCCGGCAGAGATCATCTTGAAGGCCGGAATTAATGACGGCAAACTGAGCCTTTCCACCTTCCGGATCATCTCCGGGCAGACGGCCGTCAATCTCTCCGGTACAGCCGATCAGCAGCACGCGGAGCCAGTGGTCGACGCCGTTCTGACCTTTGACAGCCAGCTGGCGGAGTTAGCCAAGATTCTGCCTCTTGCCGGTGACTACTCCGGCCCGGTGAAGGGACATCTTAACCTCAAGGGCAGGGTGGCCAACCCGGATGCCAGGCTCATGCTGTCGGTTGATCAGGCAGTGCTTGCCGGGCAACCTCTGGACCGTGGTGAGCTGGCTGTTGCACTAAAGGACAGGGAGGTTAATCTGGAGAAGACAGCTCTCCGGCTGGCCGACGGAACGGTCTCTCTGGATGGCACGGTTGATCTTCGTGCCGCCTTTCCAACAGGCTTTCTGGCCCCGCCAAAAGATATCAACAGTATCGCCTACGCCCTGAAGCTGGCGCATAATATCCCGGAGCTCAACAGCTGGGTGAAACAGTTTGTCGATTTACAAGGGGCAACAGACGGGCAGCTGTCACTGACCGGAAAAGGTATCATGCCTGCGGATATTTCGGCGCAGCTGACGATGCAGGCAGCCGGACGGCAGCTTATCGCACCCGGCATGGAGAGAGCGACGGATGCCAATGTGCAGCTGACGGCAGAAATGGACCGCGGCACACTTTTGGTATCTGGCCTCAAGGTTAACACAGATGGTCTGCAACTTGCCGGAGACGGCCGTTTTCAGCTCGATGAGCAAACTGTTGCGGCACAATTGACCTTGAAAGCGGATGATCTCGCACGGGCCCTTGCTGTCGTCGGAGTACCGTCGGTCGGCGGCGCCTGTACGGCGGCGCTGAGTGTTGACGGCAACGTGAAACAACCCCAGTTTTCGGTGGATCTGGCCTCAAAGAACCTGAAGTTTGCCGCCTATTCCCTGGGCGATCTGCTCGTCCAGGCCAATATGGACCAGGACGGCCTGCTGCAGCTGAGCTCTCTTGCGCTGCAGAACAAAGGCTCCCGGATACAGGGCAAGGGTCGCCTTCGACTCCTGCCTCTGCCGGAAGGCGGCGGCCTCGATCCCGAATTTGCCAATTACCTCCAGCTCTCTCTGAAGACAGTATCCCCAGCCGATTTTATGCAGGCTGCACCCGTTAAAGGCACAATCGACGGCCAGCTGCAGGTGGATGGTGCGCTGCGTACACTGCAGGGCGACCTTGCCCTCACCGCCAGGTCGCTGAAGAGTGATGCCGTCACCATCGGCAATATCGACAGCCATCTCCGCTTAAAGAGCGGCACCGTCTTTATCGATCGGCTGCAGCTCGACAATAAGGGCTCCGCCTTGCGGACAGCCGGCTCCATTCAGCTCTTCAACCCGGAAACGCTTGGCCTGCTGGAAAATCCGCTGGTGAACCTGACTGCTGATGCAGACCACCTTAACCCTGCCGACTTTGTCGACTCGGCGAGGGGTGATTTGACCTTCAAGGCTGCGGTCCAGGGCAGCTTTGACAAGCCCGTTGGCCGGATAAACCTGGCTGGTAAAAAGGTGAGCTTTGCCGGCCAGTCTCTCGAAAAAATTGCGGTTGATGCCCGTTTTAAGGACCAGCGCCTCTGGCTGGATCAGCTGCTGGCAACTTTTGGGCCAGGCGAACAGATTCAGGGCGGCGGGTCGGTGGGGCTGGATAAAACCATGGATCTCTCTTTGCAATCGACGGACATTTCGGTCGCCTCCATTCCGCAGCTGCGTGAGGTTTTTCCGGGTAAAGGAGTGTTGCAGCTCGATGTTGCGGCCAAGGGAAAAGTGGATAACCCGGATGTCAACGGTCAGCTTGTCCTCTCGAATATAATTGTCAATGAAGGGGCGATGGAGGACGCCCGTCTCAGTTTCAGTCTGCATGATATGCTGGCCAAAGTGACGGGTAAACTGAATTTTGCTGTGCAGGCAAGCTGTGATCTGAAAAAAGGCGATTTCAATGGCCGGCTGATCTTTGACCGTACCGAGACCGCCAGCTATTTTAAGGCTGCAGGGAAACCGGACTTGCATGGTACCCTGACCGGACAGGTCCAGGCCAGCGGCAATATCCGTGACGCTGCGCGCGCCTCGGTACAGGTGGATCTTTCTGCCCTGCAGCTGCTGTTCAAAGACGTGTCGTTGCTGCAGTCTGACCGGATAGCTCTGCAGCTGGCCGACCAGAAACTGACTGTTCCGCCGATTGAACTGGCGCTGCTCTCTTCCGGCCGCTTGAAAGTGCAGGGCGATGCGCTTCTTGGCGGCAGTTTGAACATCCAGGTCGACGGTCGGATCCCTCTGGCCGCGGCGAAGTATTTCAGCGATGAACTGGGTGATGCCACCGGCAGCTTGGCCCTGCAGGGAAAACTCACCGGCAACAGTGCCGATCCGCGGATTGACGGCCGTGTCGATTTGGAAAATATCGGCATGACCGTGCCTGGTCTGGTGCAGAAACTGCATGATCTGAACGGGCAAATTGTCATGACTCCCACCGATATTCGCGTCGATACCCTCAAGGGATTCCTCGACACCGGTTCTTTTATCGTAAACGGCACCGTCGCGCATGAAAAGTTTGTGCCGACCCAGGTCAATCTGGGGCTTCAGGCGAAAGCCCTGCCGCTGGAGGTGGCGAACACCCTATCCCTGCTGCTCAATGCGGACATCAACATCACCGGGAAAGACAAACTGGCGAATGTCACCGGGGACATCGTGCTGCTGGAAGGGCTGTACTATAAAGATGTGGAGATGAACCTGTTGGAGATGGCAACGGATCGCAGGAGGACAGTGGCTCCCCCGGCCAAGCCGGTATCTTTGCCATATTTTGATACCGTCAAGCTGGACGTCAAGATCAAAAATCGGCAGCCCTTTTATGTCCAGAACAATCTGGCCGACCTGGAGATCAGTCCGGATCTGAGGGTCGGCGGTGGACTTGCCCGACCCATTATCAACGGCCGGGCCCAGGTAGACTCGGGGACACTCACTTTTCAGAAAAGGACATTTGAGGTGAAAAAAGGTGTCATTGACTTTGTCAATCCCTACCGGACCGAAGCGGCAATCGATATCGAGAGCCAGACGACCATCAGAACCTGGACCATCACGCTTACTGTTCAAGGCACCCCGGATAATTTGCAGCTGCGGCTTTCATCGGTCCCGGCGGAATCCGATTCGGATATCCTGTCACTTATTCTGTTTGGCCGGACCGGCCAGGAGCTGGTTGCCGGGGAAGGGGGATCAAAGCGTTCCAATGCCCAGATCATGGCTGAAATGGTTGCCGAAACCTTTGGCGGAGATATTAAAAAAAATACCGGCGTCGATATCCTGCAGTTGGAAGCCGGAGATGGCACGGACACCGAGGGTACCAAAGTGACCGTCGGCAAGCACCTGTCCGACCGCATTACCCTCAAGTATGCGGTTGAGTCCAAGGATGGGGCGGTTGTCCAGCGTGCTATAACGGAATATAAACTGCTGGAGCGTATCCTGCTCAGCGGCTTTCAGGACAACCAGGGCGTCTTTGGCGCAGAACTCATATTCCGGGTAGAATTCAGATGAACAAGCAGCCGAAAAAACGCCGCAGGCCCGCACCATGGCGGATGTGGGTCCTGGTTCTGGGCCTGTTGTTTCTTCCGTGCGTGCGGGGGGTGGCCGACAATACCGTCACGGTCGATAATGCTGCCGCACAGCGCAATGGCCCGGCAATGGTCGTCAGCGGTATCCAGGTGGTAATAGACGGTACTTTGCCTGAAGACAGGAAGAATTCGTACGCCTATATGGCCAGGCAGCTTATCCGACTGCACCCCGGCGATGTTCTTCATGAAAAAGCCCTGCAGGCTTCGATCGATGCCCTCAAGCTCAGCAATCGCTTTGCGGCCATCCATGTTGATTCGACTTCCCAGGCCGGCGGTGAAACACTCATTTACACCCTCACCCCTTACCGGACAATCGCCAAAATAGATATTGCGGGAAAATCTCCTCTTTTTGAGCGGGAAATTTTAAACCAGATGACAATTTATCCGGGTAATCCCTACACGCTGGAACAATTGTCGTCCCAGACCGGGGCAGTCGCCAGGCGGTATAAAAGAGAGGGCTATATCGACCCGAAGGTGTCGGTAACCGAACAGCTGCTGCCCGGAGACGAACAGGCCGTTATCCTCGTCGATATCGATAAAGGGCCGCACTACGTTCTCGGCACCCTGGCTTTTGCGGGCAACACGAATGTTTCCGCCACTGCCCTTAAATTGCGGATGTCGGTCTGGCGGGCTGATCTCATGCTCTGGTTTGGCCGGTTCAGTGAATATCAGCTGAAAAAAGACATGACCGCACTGAAAGACTACTACTACAGCAAGGGTTTTGCCGAGGCTGAACTGTCCTACAGTCTTGCCCATCCCGGCGATTCACGGCAGGTTGACGTTACTGTGCAGATCAAGGAAGGACCGCGCTATTCAGTCGAATTTTCGGGAAATAAACAGTTCTGGGATATGACTCTGAACAAAGACGTGGTTATTTTTACCTCGGGTAATCGAAACAATACCGGCATTAGAAAAAGTATCAGGAATATCAAAAAACGCTACCATGAGGCGGGGTATCTTGAGACGACGGTCAAGGTTGACAGGTGTCCCGGAACAGAAACCGGCGAGCAGACACAACCACTGTGCTTTGCCATTGAGGAAGGCCCGCAGACCATCGTGGACGAGGTAACCATTGCCGGCAATGAGGCTGTCCCGGAAGAACAGATAAAGGAGCAGATGCTCACCCGGCCGCCGTCGATTCTGCACGATGGTGCCTACGTGCCGGAGACCCTGGAAACCGACACCTATGCGGTGACAACCATGTATCTGAACAGCGGTTTTACCAAACGTACGGTGGACTCCAGGGTGAAGTTCAATCAGGACAGGACCGGTGCCGGCGTCTCACTCGATATCGAGGAAGGCCCGCAGACCATGGTGCGCTCGATTGTTATTAAAAACTTGACGGGGGTGCCGGAAGCGGCGGCAAGAAAAGTGCTGGTGCATCATCCGGGTGACCCGTTTCGAAGCGCCGCCTCGGAGGTGGAAAAAGAAGCCATCATCGGGCTGATCTCGGAAAAAGGGTACCCCTATGCAACGGTGCAGACGGATACTGCATACAGCGCGGATCATACCCAGGCGGATATCGTTTATACCGTCGATACCGGACCGCGGGTAACCCTGGGCAATATCTTCGTCTCCGGCAACCTGCGTACCGATGAAAAGGTTATCAGGCAGGAGCTGGCGATGGAGCCGGGCGGTCCCCTGTCACTGCAGGCTCTTTATGAGGCCCAGCGCCGCCTGCGGGACATGGAGATCTTTCATAGTGTGAATTACCGCACCTTCGGCTTGAAGGAAAAAGCGGACACGGTGGATCTGTTTGTTGAGGTCGAGGAGAATAAACCCTATTATGTTCAGGGCGGTACCGGGTATCAATCGGATACCGGTTTCTTTGGCCGGATAAAAGGCGGCGACCGCAATCTGTTCGGGTTGAACAAGGAGCTGTGGGCTTCAGCTGCAGTAAGCGAGACCGGCTACCGGCTGGAAACCCAGTTCACCGAACCCCGGTTTCTGGGCACCCGAACCGCGGCCACTGCCGGTGTCTTCGCCGAAGAGCTGACCGAGTTCAACCAGACGTTCGGTACCCGAAGCATCGGCGGATCACTGGGCGTCAATCGCATCTGGGACAAGCATCTGACGACGGCCATCAGTTTTGGTCTGGAAAGGCGCACGGAGTTCAGTGTTGATGCGCAGCCCGGAGAAGAATTCGACGAAGAGACCCGGACCGACTTCGTCACCACACCCTCATTCACCTATGACACCCGGGATTCTTTTGTCCGGCCAACCAGGGGCCTGCTCTCGTCCATGGGGGTGAATGTCTCCAAGGGGGTGGGCAACCAGCTGGATGACTTTGTCCGCTATAAATTCGATACCCGTTATTACTGGACTCCCTTGAAAAAACTGACCCTGGTCAGCAGGGCGATGGTCGGACAGGTGGTTTCCTACTCGGACAGTGCCCAGATTCCCGATGACCAGTTGTTTTATCTGGGGGGCATCCAAAGTGTCCGGGGTTTTGCTGAAAACCTGCTGCGCTTTGACAGCAATGGCGATCCTGTCGGCGGCAAGACTGCCGTGGTGGGCAACCTGGAGGCGCGTATCGATCTGGGCAGGAACCTGGAACTGGCCACCTTCTACGATATGGGCACCGTGCAGGATACGCTGCTGGATGAAGGATCGAGCGGGTTTCGCTCGTCGGTGGGGCTCGGTCTGCGCTATCTTACCCCGATCGGCCCGATAGGTCTGGTCTACGGGCATAACCTGAATCCTGAAGACGGCGAATCGTCCGGCAGATTTCACTTTTCCATTGGCTACAGCTTTTAAGCGGTGATAAAAGATTGGCGCAAGACAAAAGGATCCGGAAAATATGCACAACAACACTTCCTTCCGCCCGGTCAGTGATTAATGTAATCAGTACATTAGGTAACCAGGATCAACTTTGATACACTGGTAACAACGTATAATTCCAGATGGATAAGTAAAACAAACCAAATGCGGCAATACAGCAGATGAACATTGCTCTCCGCTTTGGAGAGTTTTCACGACGCCATCAATTTTCACATTTAACAAGAGGACTACAACGATGTATGAAAATGTAAAGCAGATACCACTCGCGCAGGCCCAGCAGCAAGCCTCAACTATTTTTCTGGCCAAAGTCTTTAACTGGATGGCCCTTGGCCTGGGGATTACCGGGATTGTCGCTTTTGTTACTGCCAATACCAGTCTGGCCGGGTTAATCATCGGCAGCCCGCTGTTCTTTATCCTGATGATCGGTGAGCTGGGGCTGGTCTTTTATCTTTCGGCCAGGATCCAGAAGATTCAGGCGTCAACCGCCTCCAGTCTGTTCCTTGGTTATTCGGTGCTCAACGGCCTCACTCTGTCGGTGATTTTTCTCGCCTACACCAGCTCATCGATTGCCGGAACTTTCTTTATAACTGCCGGTATGTTTGGCGCAATGGCCGTTTATGGCCTGGTGACGAAAAAAGATCTTTCCGGCTGGGGTTCCTTTTTATTTATGGGGCTTATCGGTGTCATTATCGCCTCAGTGGTCAATATCTTCCTGAAGAGTTCCGGCATGTCCTGGATGATCTCCTTTATCGGGGTCATTGTCTTCACCGGCCTGACTGCCTATGATGTGCAGAGAATCAAAAAAATAGGTGAGGACGGAATCATGAGCCAGGGCAGCGAGGCAATCAGCAAAGGCTCGATCATGGGCGCTTTGACGCTCTATCTGGATTTTATCAACCTGTTCCTCATGCTCCTGCGCTTTTTTGGCGGCAACAGGAACTGATTGGCTGCAGGAACCACTGGTTTTGGCTGAAAGAAAAAACACGCCCGGATTCCGGGCGTGTTTTTTTTTGAAAAAATCCCTCTACTTGTAAGGTGCTTTCCTGTTGGCCCGCTCCAGGGTGGAAATATAGAGTTTTTCCACCTTTTCTCTTGCCCACGGGGTCTTGCGCAGAAATTTAAGGCTGGACTGCACCGAGGGGTTATCGGTAAAACAGCGGATCTTGATGTATTTGCCTAATTTTTCCCAGCCATAATCGGCAACCAGAAAGTTCATAATCTGTTCCAGAGTTACGCCGTGCAGCGGGTTTTTGGCTTGTTGTTCGTTCATATGTCAAATTTAATGAGAAATTAATAGAAGATACGATCAATAATGTATAGTGTTGTTCGCCGTGGTACAAGCTTTAAAAGCGGTGGGACATGAAGATGCCTCCGCCTGCGCCCACGAAGGTTTTTGCTGAAGGGTCGTTGCATGAGAGTTGGTATAGTATAAACGCTGAAAAATATTATTGAGGAGCATTCACATGGCTGCGAAAAAGATTCTGATGCTTGTTGGTGATTATGTTGAAGATTATGAGGTGATGGTTCCATTTCAATCCCTGCAGATGCTGGGCTATCAGGTGGATGCGATCTGTCCGGATAAAAAGGCCGGGGACTTTGTCCGCACCTCTATTCATGATTTCGAAGGAGACCAGACCTATAGCGAGAAGCGAGGCCATAATTTTACCCTCAATGCCGATTTTGATGCGGTCAGGCAGGAGGAATATATCGGTCTGCTGATCCCCGGTGGACGTGCCCCGGAATATCTGCGCCTTAACGAAAAGGTGCTGGATATTGTCAGGTATTTTGCCGGAGCCGGTAAACCTATTGCCGCTGTCTGTCATGGTGCCCAGCTGCTTTCGGCAGCCGATGTGCTGAGGGGCCGTGAATGTTCTGCCTACCCGGCCTGTTCGGTTGAAGTCGCCCTCGCCGGCGGGAAATATGTGGCGGTTGAGATGAACAGTGCCCATGTCGAGGGGAACCTGGTCACCGCACCTGCCTGGCCGGCCCATCCAGCCTGGCTGGCCAGATTTATCGAGAAGCTCGGCGCAAAAATCACTCTGTAAGAGGTTAGGTTTCGTCAGCTGGTTCCCATGCGCCGCATGGTAACCAGCTTCACGAGTACCCGCAGGGAACATTAAACAGCATCCCGCAAAGCCTTTTGGCGGAGTCGGACAATAAGCCGGATATACATCTTTTTTTACAATAGACATGGAGGGGATATGTTTGCTGCGCGGCTGGACAGATTAACACGATACATGGAGGAGAAGGAATTCTCCGCAGTCGCGGTCAATGCCGGGCCGACTCTCACCTATCTGACGGGATTGCATTTCCATTTGATGGAACGGCCCGTGGCCATCGTTTTTACCCCTGGCGATGATCCAATTATTATTCTGCCGGAGCTCGAGCAGGCAAAGCTTGCGCGCCTGCCTTATGGTGCAAAGGTCTATGCCTACAAAGAGAGCCCGGCCGAATGGTCCGGTGTCTTTCGTGCAGCGCTGGCAAAGCTCGATCTTGCCGGCAGGAAGATCGGGGTGGAGCCTGGCCAGCTGCGTTTACTGGAGTATGAGTATCTTCGTTCCGCCATCGGTGATGCTTTTTTTACTGATGGTTCGGCAGTATTTGCCGCGTTGCGAGCTATTAAGGACACCGAAGAAATAGCCAATATGCGCAAGGCGGTAAAAATTGCCGAGGCGGCGCTTGAGGCGACCCTGCCGATGATCAAAATCGGCGTTGCCGAAAAAGAAATCGCCGGGGAACTTTTTATGCAGCTGATTCGCCAGGGATCGGATACGTCTCTGCCGTTTGCGCCGATTGTCTCCGGTGGTCCAAATGGTGCGAATCCCCATGCCCAGCCTTCCCTGCGGCAACTGGCTGCGGGCGATCTGCTGGTCATCGACTGGGGGGCGAGTTGCGACGGCTACATGTCCGATCTTACCCGGACTTTTGCCGTGGGCGAAATTGATGCAGAGGAGCGGACAATTCATGCAATTGTCCAGCAGGCAAATGCCGCAGGCCGGGCAGCGGGAAAACCGGGGGGCAGCTGTGCTGCTGTTGATAACGCCACCCGAAGGGTGATTGAAGAGGCTGGCTATGGCCAGTATTTTACCCACCGTACCGGCCACGGTATCGGCATGGAATGCCATGAAGAACCCTATATGCGGGGGGATAACGAGCAGCTGCTGGAGATGGGGATGACCTATACGGTAGAGCCCGGCATCTATCTTGCGGGGCGCAACGGGGTTCGTATCGAGGACGATGTCCTGGTGACGGCAGACGGTGCCGAATCGCTCAGCACCATGACCCGCGAAATACGGATCGTCGGATAGTGTCTAGTTCATCTCCATCCTGAAACGAGTCAGGAGGACGCCTGGCTTTGCAGGTAGGCCTGGACGAATCTGATGTCGCTGTAGCTGTAGTCGCTGCCCAGGGCCAGTTTTATTTCACTCATTTTCTTATCCGGCATCTGGTTTATTTTCTCCTCGATTGCCTGCTGCTTCGCCGGGGGCAGCAGCCTTTCGATGGCCAGTTCGCCCCGGGCAACAAAATACGCCAGATGCCCCTCGACGGTGGAGACGACCAGGTCGCGCTGAGCAGCTATCTGGGGCAGTGTCAACCCTTCTTCAAAGAGCTCAAGGCTGAGCTTTTTCGTATCTGTTTGGGCTGCTGCCGGTTGTTCGGCGGGCTTCTTGGGCTCCTGGTCCAAAGATTCGGCTTTCTCCGGGAGAGTGACCTCCTCGATATTGTTTTTCCGCCGGTAACTCGAAACCATGGCGACCAGCTCTTCGCCGTATCGCTCCGAGAGCTTCTTGCCGATACCTTTTATCGCCATCAGGGCCTGGAGCGAGTCGGGCAGATGAACGACGATTTGGATCAGGGTCTTCTGGTGGAGGATATGAAAATGAGGAACTCCTTGTTCTTTGGCCTCTGCTGCCCGCCATTCCCGCAGGGTTTGAAAGAGTTCGGGATGGTCGATATCTGCCTCCGAGTAAGTGGCCTGGGTTTTTGCCACCCTTGCCGATTCTTTTTTCGGCACCGTTTGTATTTCAGCCGATGAAACTGCCCGGAGATAGTGTGCTGCACTGAAACCTGTCGCGCAGGATTTGACGGCAGCCAGCTTGACCGCCGTTTCTTCCTGCAGACGCGTCCTCAATTTGACCGCTTTTTTGCGGATTTCCTTATTGTCGGTTTCTATCTCCAGCTGGGGGATGCATGTGTTCATACCGGCTGTAATTTTTTCCTCGAAATAAACCGATGCCTTCTGGATGCGCTCGAGCACTGCCGGATCTTCTGCCGGGAAAACATTCTGGCTGAAGAGCCCCTGCAGCTGCCGCCTGAAGTTTGCCCCGACAGTACAGATCTCGTTCACGGTCTTCTGGCGTAATGCATGAAGATCTCCGGCGCCTAAGACAACGAGCAATTCAGCATTCCTGTCCACAAGAGATACCAGCTGGCTGAGCAGAACCTGCAGTTCCTTAAAGTCAAAACATTCCAGGAGCAGTCGCTGCTGGTATTGTATTTTAGCCAGGGCCAGCTGTTCCGCCGTCACCATATTTTTCGCGGCCTGTTCGACGAAGCGCAAGACCATGCTGTCGGTTTTTACCGCTCGTGGGGAAAGCGGCGAACTGAGCACCATCCCGTCAAGGGTCCGGCAGCGGCTGAGGGCGACGTACACCTGGCCATGGGCAAACGCAGCCTGGGCATCGATGATGGCCCGGTCGAAGGTCAAGCCCTGGCTTTTATGGATGGTGATGGCCCAGGCGAGCTTCAGTGGATACTGGATGAAGGCGCCGATTTTATTCTCGGTGATCTCGAGCGTCTCCGGGTGCAGGGAATACTCGATGTTTTCCCAGGTTGCCGGTTCAACCACGATCTCGTCGGTATCGTCGGGGCATTGTATCCAGATTTTTTCGCCGGAGATGCGGGTGACCCGGCCGATTTTGCCGTTGAAGAAGCGTTTTTCCGGTGTCGAATCGTTGCGCACGAACATCACCTGCGCCTGTGGTTTCACCTCAAGGGTTACCGCGGTGGGGAAGGAGTGCTCCGGGAATTCACCTTCAATTTCGGCATCGAAGCGGTGGCTTTTCTGGGAAAGTTTCTGCAGCCTCGACGCGTTGATGGCGTCGGCGTTGCTGTTGTGGGTACAAAGCGTTATATATCCCTCGGCCTTCTGGTCTCCATCGCCAAAACCCTCGATATGGCGGGCATTCAGGCTCGACAGCGTTGCCTGGTCCAGGTTGTTGTCGCGAACCCGGTTCAGCAGCCTGATAAAGTGGTCGTCTTCCTGGCGATAGATATGCTGTAATTCGATGGTGATCAACGCACTCTGGCGCAGCGAGCTGCTGCTGAAAAAATACGGGGAATCATAGTATTGGCTCAAAATGCGCCAGTCGGCGTCTTTGACCACCGGAGAGAGCTGATGCAGATCGCCAATCAACAGCAGCTGCACCCCGCCAAAGGGCAGACTGCTGCGGCGGTAGCGGCGTAAAACGGCGTCAACGCCGTCGAGCAGGTCGGCCCGGACCATACTTATCTCATCGATCACCAGCAGGTCGAGACTTTTGATGATATTGATCTTTTCCTTGCCGAATCTGTGTCGGGCCGTCGTTTCGCTGCCCGGTACGAATGGACCGAACGGCATCTGAAAGAAAGAATGCAGGGTTACCCCGCCGGCGTTGATCGCGGCAACACCGGTGGGAGCGGTGACGATCATCCGCTTGGGAGATTTTTTCTTGAGATTGTGCAGGAACGTGGTCTTGCCGGTGCCGGCCTTCCCCGTCAGATAAATATTGCAGCCGGTTTCCCGGACAAATTCATCGGCGAGCTGCAATTCCGGGTTTGCAGGGGTTGTCATTTCTTTTTGCCATGTTGCGGAAAGTTGCCCTGGATAACGTTTGATTTTCTTGACGGCACATCCCCGGGGAAAATTGTCTGTTGTTCAGAGCTGCTGCCGCAGCACTTTTTATATTTTTTGCCGCTCCCGCACAGGCAGGGATCGTTGCGGCCGATTTTCGCCGAGCGAATCGGGATGGGGCCGCCAGATCCGGCAAACTGCCGCTGCCGCTTTTTTTCGACTGCGCGGGCATGCTCCTGGAAGGTCTCGATGGCCAGAGGCAGGGAGGTCAACAGGAAGATCTGGATCTGCGCCTCCCGATCTTCCATCTCGATGTCCAGTCCTGCGAAGGCCTCCTGGAACACCTCGTCCGGCATGTCGTCAAAATACTCCATCACCTCCATGGGATCGACCAGTCCCTGGATAGTCATCATGCTGTGGTAAAGCTCCTCTTTTTTCTGATCGCTTAACTCAGGATATTCCTCTGGATCCCACAGCTCCTCGCGAAGTGCGATGGCCTCTTCGAACCCGGAGATCCATTCGTAGAGTGGGGCAAACTGGTCCTCGTGCAGGGTTTCTATGTTGAAGGGAAAGGTGAGCCGGTTCTTCTCGAAATCGTCAATGCCCTTATTATAGGCAGCGATCAGACTGCCGGTCATTTTCTGCCCCTGCTCCATCGAATCAAATTCCGGCATGTCGCCGCCAAAGATGATTGGCATCCATTCACCGGGCATGATCAGCTCGGGGGTCATTGCCAGCCCAAACAGGTAGCCCAGCAGTTCATCAAAGCTGAAGGCAGTATCAGGATCCTCCGCTTTAGCCAGGAGATTCTGGAGATTTTTTTTATCGGTTGTTGTCAACATGAGTCTTTGGATCCTCTGGTTTCTGTTCGTTTAAGGAGAGCGTATGCACATACAGATAGTCAAAAAGAGCGTTTTATAAAAGAGAAATTTGCGGGAAGTTTGCTATTCTCCGGAAACTGGCTTATACATGGACAAAGGTCTACAACTTCTGACGGGAACGCGCGAAAGTGCTGCTATCAGCCGCCACCAGAAGAGGAACGTATGAGAGTTGCAGTTTTTTCGGATATCCACGCCAACCTGGAGGCATTGGAGGCAGTCCTCGAGCATGCCGGTCGACAGCATGTTGACAGGTATGTCTGTCTGGGCGATGTGGTGGGCTATGGGGCAAACCCCAACGAGTGCATCGAATTGATTCAGTCCCTGCCCGATTGCCCCTGTGTGCTTGGCAACCATGACGCTGCTGTGCTCGGGATTCCCACCAATATGAAACCGGATGCGCGACGGGTAATCCTGTGGACACGGGAGGTCATCACCAAAACCGGTATGTGGTTTCTGACCGAGATGGAAGATCTCATCAAATGGGACAATATTTCCTTCTGCCATTCAAATCCGTACCGGCCCCGCAACTGGTATTATGTCTCCGAGAAGACCTATATCTCCAGTTCGTTTGCCCGATCGAAAGCCAAGGTCCTGTTCGTCGGCCATACCCATGTACCCGTTGCGATAACGCGAAAAAACTTCTTCTGCGTCTATATCAGATCACCGCAGCACAGCATGGTGGTGCCTGTCGCTGAGAAAAACCGCCAGATCTTCAATTGCGGGAGTGTCGGGCAGCCGAGAGACGGCGATCCTCGGGCTGCCTATCTCATTTATGACACTGCACGGCACGTGGTCGAGTTTTATAGAGTTGTGTATGATTTCAAGACGGCCGGAGAAAAGATTCTGGCTGCCGGTCTGCCCGGGATCTATGCCCACAGACTGGTAAACGGGCTGTAATACCTTTGCACGGAACACCCGTGCAAAGGGCACCTCATATCCCTCAAGACCTTCTGTGCTGAACAGTAGTGGTAATCATAAAAAGGTAAGGCTTGGAAATATCATCGGGGCTGCGATGTGTCGCGCATTATTCAGGGAAGAGTCCTCCCCGGCCAAACTGCGGCAGACTGGATTGCAGGTCCTCCTGGAGTTCTGTGGCGCTGCGGTAGCGTTTTTCCAAATCCTTTTGCAGGCAGTGCATGATGATGCGCTCGAGATTGATATCAAGCTGCGGATTAATTATCCGCGGCGCTCTGCTTTCAACAGTTGTGTCGATGTCTAAGGGGTACTGATCGTTTCCCTGAAAATAGGGCACGGTATTGGTGGCAAAAATATAGAGGATGACCCCCAGGGCCCAGACGTCGCTGGCCAGGCAGCTGCGGCCTTCGAACTGTTCCGGCGGCATGAAATTGACGGTGCCTGCAGAACTTTTGTCCGGTGGCTGCCAGGAGAGGTCCCGGGCGATACCGAAATCGAGAAGCTTCACCTGACCGCTTTTGTTGATGATGATGTTTTCCGGTTTGATATCCCGATGCATGATTTTATGCTTATGGGCATAGGAGATGACGGAGACGAGCTGCAGAAACCAGGCTGCTTTGTCGAGCGGGGCAATGGGCTGCTGCAGTAACTGTTGCAGGGTCGGCCCTTCGACATATTCCTGGATCAGGATAAACTTGCCGTTATCTTTGACAATCTCCAGAAGGTGGACGATATTGGGATGGTGGACCAGTCTCTTCAGGATGGCGGCTGAGCGCAAGACCCGGATATTCATCTCGGCTGAGTGGGGTGTTTTGGCCACGGCGAGTCTGCCGGTACCGATCTCCTGTACCAGCCAGGCGTCGCCAAAGCCACCGGAACCGAGCTTTCTCACCTGCAGCCATTTGTCGGAGATGCTGTCCGTTCTCGCCTTTATTAGCAACGATTTCGGGGCAAAGTAACTCAAGCCCTCCCGGAAAAAATCGACCAGCCGATTGACGATATCCCGCTTGTACCGGGATGCATTCGTTTGCGGTAAGGATTCTGCTGCCGATCGCTGGACCACCGCCTGGCCCATCTCGAGCAGGATCAGAAACCCTATGGAGAACCTCTCTTCATTGAGCGGCAGATCCATGAAGTCATCTGCCCCGGCATTGAGATATTTTCTGATGTCTCCTTTCCGCTGTGGGGGAATGAGAAGGAGAAAAGGGGTAAAAGGCCCGACAAAATCCCGGATAAGGCCGATGACTCGATCCTGTCTTTGCGGTTGCGTATCCACCCTGAAGACAACCAGGCAGATTTTTTTCTCGGGAAATTTATGGATGAAATTCCGGACGGTTCCGATGGTAAGCGGGACGATATCAATTTCAAAAGAAGAAACCAGCCGTTTAACAAGCGTAGTTTCGGCATCGGACAGACCGAACAGCAGTATTGTCTCAGATGGGCTTTGCAAACTGTTTCCTCTTGTTGAAGGGGATAATTGTAACCTATAAGATCAAACGGCTTGCAGGCAACCGGTTTTTGTCTGTGCAGGATGAAAAGGACAGGGTGACGAATGAGGTTCATCCAACAAGAGGAATCTTGCCGCATTGAAGAAGCTGTCAGCAGACTTGATTAAAAAGCGCAGAACCAATACTATCTGGAGATGGGCGGCAGGAGGATTTCAAGCCTGAGAGGATTGTGGGTACAGACAAGAGGTTCAAAAATCCCAGAGAAGGAGGAATGAGATGCGCGAATCAGGATATTGGGCGGATAACTATCAGAGGAACAAGCTGTCGGTTCAAGATGCCATTGCCAAGATCCAGTCAGGGCAGCGTATCTTTATCGGTTCATCCTGCGGCGAACCGCAGCAGCTGGTGAAAGGACTGGCCGACGCCAGCCTTACCTTCACTGATCTTGAGATCGTCAGGATGTTCAGCGGTGAGAGTACCTCGCTTTCCAGGATTGCCGAGAAATCGAAATCACAGAATCTGAATATTCGATCTTTTTATCTGGGGTCTGCCAACTCGGAGAGTTTTAAAGGCGATCTGCGCTTCATCACGCCGATCAATCTTTCCGATATACACAAGTTGATCAAATCGAAAATGCTGCCGATCCAGGTTGCCCTTATCCAGGTGACTCCACCGGACGATTTCGGCTGGATGAGCCTTGGCATCTCTGTTGATGTCACTGCGTCTGCCGCCGCCGGTGCCGACCTGGTTATCGCCCAGGTGAATAGCAAGATGCCGAGAACGCTAGGGCGCAGTTCGATCCATGTCAACGACATCGACTATTTCGTCGAGCATGACGAGACCCTGATCGAAATCGGTACCTATCCGGATGTCAAAGCCGCCGGCAAAATTGCCCGGTATGTTTCCCGGCTGGTGGAGGACGGTTCGACGATGCAGATGTCGCTGGGCGGAACGTCGGAAGCAAATATCCAGGCGCTGATGGAAAAAAATGATCTGGGCATTCACACCCAGTATGTGACCAACACCATTATGAAGCTTATGGCCATGGGTGTTGTGACCAACAAAAACAAGGGCTTCAACAGCGGCAAGATCATCTGCAGCAACGCCATCGGCAACCAGAACCTGTATGATCTGCTCGATTACAACTCCGCCGTCGAGTTTCATCCGTCCAAGTATGTAAATGATCCGCGGAAAATAGCCAAAAACAGGAAGATGGTGGCGATGAACACCGCCCGGGAAATCGACCTGACCGGCCAGGTGACCGCCGATGCACTGCCCTTCAATAATTTTTCCGGCGTCACCGGTATCCTCGATTTTTTCCGGGGTGCAGCCATGTCTAAAAAAGGCAAATCGATTCTGATGCTCACATCGACCAGAGACGATGGCACCCGGAGCCGGATTGTGCCGATTCTGGAGAAGGTAGCGGTGGTCGTGCCGCGCAGCGAGGTGCAATACGTGGTAACCGAATACGGTTCGGTAAATCTTTTCGGCAAAAGTATCCAGGAACGGGCGCTCTCGTTAATTTCTATCGCCCATCCGGATTTTCGGGACGAATTGTTCGAGCAGGCGAAAGATCTCGGGCTGCTTGGACCGGAACGAATCCTGCGGGACGAGATGCATTCCATCTATCCGCTTTGGCTTGAGGAAACCAGGATCATCGACCGTAAAAAAATAACCTTCCGGCCGGTGAAGCTGACCGATGAGCGAAGTCTGCAGGAGCATTATTACCGGCTCGACAGCACTGATGTTATCTCCAGGTTCTTCCATGAAAAAAAGAGCTTTATCAGCACCCAGATCGAGCGGACATTCATAATCGATTATCTCAAGGATCTGACCATCGTCGCGGTTGAGGGACAGTCTGGCTATGAGCGGATCCTGGCTGTCGGGGAGTATTATCTCAACCCGGAAACCGAGCTGGCGGAGATTGCTTTTTCGGTGGAAAAGGAATGGCAGGGGAAAGGTTTATCGTCAATCGTTATCCAGAAACTGGCCGAGGCGGCCAGGAGAAATGGCATTAAAGGTCTCACCGCCTACACGGCAAAAGAGAACAAGCGGATGGTGAAACTCTTTCACACCCTCAACTACCAGGTAAAGGCGGTTTCCCAGGGCAGTATGATCTACCTGGAGACTATTTTTGACCAGAAGCAGGATCCGGCTGAATAAACGTCGCCGCATATCCCCGTAAAACGAACAGCTCACACCCTTCCATTCCGGCAGGCTGAGTTTCAGGGGCAATCAGATTGCAATATGCCTTAAATCGAACTGGCCGGCAGGATCTTTTTTAGAATCAGGAATCCGACCAGGCCGGAAACAAGGGAGCCGAGAATGATGCCCAGTCTCTGATCAAAGACCGTGAGCGAAGAGGTCTGGTCGAAGGCCAGCGATCCGATAAACAGGCTCATGGTAAAGCCGATGCCGCATAAGGTCGCCATCCCGTAGAGGGAGCCCCAGGTCATTCCTTTTGGCATGGCTGAAACCTTGAGGAGTATGGCAAGACCTATGAAGGTGAAAATGCCGGCCTGTTTGCCGAAAAAAAGACCCAGAGCAATACCCATGGGAACGCCCTGGCTGAAGAAATCAAGGGAAGTGTTCGCAAGAGTGATGCCACTGTTGCAGAAGGCAAATATCGGAAGGACAAAAAAATTAACCGCCGAGTGCAGATCGTGTTCAATCTCCATGAGAGGCGACAGGTCGGGATCCGTGCGGGACCGCATGGGAATAAATATTGCCAGGAGTATACCGGCCAGGGTGGCGTGCACTCCCGATTTGAGCAGGGCAACCCACATAATTGAGCCGACGAAGACATACATGCTGAAGTTTTCCTGGCCTCTCCTGTTCATGTAAAAAAGGATGCAGATGCAGACAGCCGCCACAATCAGGGCAGCCAGGGATATATTTTCGGTGTAGAAGAGAGCGATTATGATGATTGCGCCGATATCGTCAAAAACCGCCAGGGAGGTCAGCAATACTTTCAGACTGATCGGCACCCTGGAGCCGAGTAAAGAAAGGATTCCCAGGGCAAACGCAATGTCCGTCGCCGCTGGAATGGCCCAGCCGCGCAGAGCTATGGGGTCCTGGTAATTTATCCCAATGTAGATGAGTGAGGGCACCACCATGCCCCCCAGCGCTCCCAGAGCCGGAAGAGTGACCTTGCTGATGTCTGATAATTCGCCGATGAGGATTTCTCTTTTTAACTCGAGCCCTACCAGGAAGAAAAAAGACGCCATCAAACCGTCATTTACCCAGAGCAACAGGGGTTTGGCAATTTCCAGAGGACCTATCCGGATATGCACCGGGGTCGTTATAATAAGGTCGTAGTAGCCAGATAAAGGGGTATTGGCAAGTATCATTGCCAGTACCGCAGTCACCATGAGCAAGAGGCCACTGCCGGATTCGGAGTGGATCACGTCGGAAAATCGAAGGATAATTCTGTCTTTCATCTGTTTATTGCCTTGCGTAACCTTGAGAGATCCCACGTCCTGAGGAGAATGAGTGAAAAGATCGGTCATGAATAAAGATCATAACAATTTAATCCAGTATTTTCGGGTGTCAATGCAGGCTGCCACTTATGTCTGAGTCGCTGGCATGGTCGGTATGGTGAAATAGGCTTAAGATTGCGGTTTTGCTGGCGGAGCAGCCCCGCACGTCCCTTGCAGTTGCTGGCACAACCAGGAGGCTGCGCGGTGCAGCACCCAATATCCTGCCGTAACGGACTGAAAAAAGAGAGAAAAAATATGAACGCGGTTTTGCTCAGTATCCTGTGGATAGCCTGGTGTACCATGCATTCCATTTTGATTGACGCCTCGATACTCCGGCACATTAAAACCCATGTACCCAGACTGACCCGGTACTATCGACTCCTGTATAACGGATTATCTGCGATTACCCTCGTGCCGTTGATCATAATGACGAAAATGGCCGGTGGGCCGGTGGTCGTCAACTGGGAGGGGAACGCCGTTTTTGTTCGGGTGAGTTTTCTAGTCACTGCCTTGCTGCTTTTTAGAGGCGGTGCGCAAAAATACGATTTGCAGTATTTTCTAGGTCTTAAGCAACTGCAGACGGGAGAGGAACATCTGTTGCTGAGCGAAAAAGAGGAGTTCCTTGAGACGGGGGTTTTTGGTATTACCCGGCATCCGTGGTATTTGGGCTCTTTGCTGTTCCTCTGGTCAATGCTGGCCGAATATCCTCTCCCGGTTTTTCTCGCCGTCTGCATCTTGAGTGTCTACCTGGTGATCGGCACCATGCTTGAGGAGAGAAAGATTGTCACGCAATACGGTGAGAGGTATCGCCGCTACCGGCAGCGGGTGTCAATGTTATTTCCCTGGAAATGGCTGGTACGGTTGCTCCGATAATACGCCCCGGGCGGCTTTTTTTCCCTGTTTAAAAATTATACCACAATGTAAGATATTATTTTCTCTGCAACTTCTACGTAAATCTCTTTCTTGCCAGAATTCGTCTCATCTCCAATAAATGACACAGAACAGGAATAATTAATATTCGCATGTAATTTTATACACTTTCTCAGCTTATGATGTATATTTAAAATGAATGTTGAGAATAATTATTGACTCGATTTCTGTTTGAAAAGTCTGGAATGAAATTTGTTTGGGTTCAATAATGTGATAGGTTGTTCCCTCGTGTTCAGAGTATTCTCATAACTGATAAGAAGATCAAAATAGAGCGAGCACCCCACTAGGGGATACTGAAAAGAGTAACCGGCTCTAAGACGTACGGCACTAACCAGCCGTTTGAGATGAAAGAAGGAGAAATTTCGGTGATTCATAATTTCAATGATGATATTTCAACCCCGGATAAATTTGTTGTAACACTAGAACTGGTGCCGGGTCGTGAGTCGAGCGGCAGGACAATCGACACGATCACCGGCATTGCCAGGGAGGCTCAAGCCGACGGAAGAATTACAGCGGTGTCGATCACGGATAACCCTGGCGGGAATCCGGCACTCAGTCCTGATGCACTCGGCCATGAAATCCTCAATGATGGAATGGATGTTATTGTCCATTTTACCTGCCGTGATACCAATCGGGTGGGCATGGAGAGCCGGGCGCTGCAGCTTGCGCATATGGGCATGAAAAACATCCTGGCCCTGACCGGCGATTATTCCGGCAAAGGGTTTGGGGGAGCCGGCTTGCCGGTCTTTGACTTTGATTCGGTCATTCTTACCTCGATGCTGAGCAGCCTCAATAAACGACTCATAAGGGCGGGCCATGCCAGTATTTTTGTCACCGGCTGTGCCGTGTCGCCATTTAAATATACCGAGGCGGAAGCCTGGATCCAATACAAGAAGCTGGAACGAAAAATCGAGGCAGGTGCCTCGTTTGCCATCACCCAGCTTGGTTACGATATTGACAAATATGAAGAGCTGCTGCTGTATAACAAGGATAAAAAAATCGAGGTACCGGTCCTCGCTTCCCTGTATGTACTCGATAAACGATCTGCCCGACCGATGCACGCCGGCAGAATTCCCGGTGTCCACGTCACCGAAAAACTCTACAATAAAGTGATGCAGGAGTGGGAAGGAGCCGGGGAAGGCATGCAGCATGCCATTGAGCGGACGGCCCGGCTGGGGGTTGTCCTCAAGGGTATTGGTTATAAAGGTATCCACCTTGGCGGTATCCATGACAGTTTTGCCACCGTTGGTAAAATTCTTGATCGGATGGCGGCGATTGAACACAACTGGCTCGATTATCTTGACGAGTTTCGTGAGGATGAACCCAATCGTTTTTATCTGTATAAACAGGCAGAGACGGCAAAGTCGGTTATTCCGGGCAAAGAAACGATAAAAGTGAAGCTTACCGATAACTTCCATTACCTGTTTCTGCGCACAGCCCATGAGCTTTTTTTTGATAAACGTGCAGCTCTCGCGCCAATGTACAAAAAGATCTCCAATTCACTGGATAAAAGCAACACCTCATGGCTGTTAAAAGTCTTCCTGGAAGATCCTTTTAAAAAGGTGATGCTTTCCTGCAAGAGTTGCGGTGATTGCGGCATCCAGCATGTGGGGTTTCTCTGCCCCGAGTCAGGCTGCCCGAAGCATACCCGAAATGGCGCCTGCGGCGGGAGTAATAACGGTTTTTGCGAGGTGAACACGGATAAGCTCTGTGTCTGGGTCAGGGCATACCGGCGGATGAAAAAGCATGGTGAGACCGACAAGCTTACCCGTGAATTTGTGCCGCCCCGGCTTTGGGAGCTGAAAGATACCAGTTCATGGATCAACTTTCACCTTGAGCGCGACCACCAGAAACCGGTGAAACCACCTGCGCGGACGCTGTAGCCCGGCGCACAAAGTGTACCGAGGTGATGTCGACAAGTATTTCCTGCAGATGTCGGTTCGGATGGGATGTACTATGCGTAGAGATATATGAGGACACGTAGTCGTCTATTCCACGTTTCCGTAGAGATAATTCCGCATTTCCGGTTTTTTGTTGGTTCTGTCGAGTGTGCAGCCTATCCATAACTGCACATAAGCGCGCATATAGGGATTTTGCAGGCTGAGTGGAGCGGTTTATGCATAAGTTTAAATGTATCACATGATGGTGTATCAGTTCAAACGTTATCATAACGATAGATACAAATCACAACCTCCCTGGGGGTAAAAATGCATAAAATCACAAAATTTTATAAAATATCTGCTTTTCTTATTGTTTTTATTACCCTTTCAATCGTTACAGTTGCCGCTAATCTCATATGGAACGGTGGTAGTAAGAATGACCGAATTGGGTTAGGCAACGGCCCTGCCTCAGACGTGCAAATTGATAATCAGCGTCAGGTTTCTGCTGAACCTTCCGCGGGAGGACAGGCTGATGTCAAAGTTGGTGGAGAAAAAGAGCCCAGAACCTTCAAAGACGCTCTTTTTCAACATAAATATCCTGAGTTTGACAGTCCGTATGCAGCAGATTTGAATGCTGATAAATGGTTCGATGCCAATAAAAAACATGACGTCATGGCTTCGTTATTTACTTCTCCTGCAAATGATGGGAATGGTAGTGACGGCAGCTTCGCATATCGTGTCGGTGGTATTAGCCTGAACAGGATTGGCAGTGGCGGAAGCAGTGGTGGTAGCAGCGGTAGCAGTAGTGGTGGTGGCGGTAGCAGTAATGGCGGCGTGAGCGGTGGCGGCGGCGGTGGCGGTGGCGGTGATGTTTCAGGTCCTCCGCCGGATGACCTGGTGTATCTGCCTGAAGACGATATCGTCAGTCCCGGTCCCATAGGAGACATGCCGGTCGTCTCTGTCGAACCTGTTCCTGAGCCTGCAACGATGCTTCTTCTGGGAGCAGGCTTAGCAGGCTTAGTCAGTTATCGTCTCACCAGGAAAAAAGCGTAATCAAAGAAGGAAACACGCAGCTTATTGAATTCTAAAACAGCTGACTCTTCCCGCTCCGAACCACTTGTTAGACATGTGCCTTCAGAGCGGGATTTTTTTGTCATTTAAACCTTGATATATCATATGGTTATCCTGCAAATGTGCCCATTGACAGGTGCAGGCGTCGCTCTTTTTCCCTCCGGACTTTGTCGGGGACGGGAAGGCGAGGTGCTTATCTGTAAGGGTTACGCCAGGCAAATACCGGGAGGCCTTCGAATGGGGAAGAGAGGCTTCCCGGTAACCAGCAAAACGCGGGATCGCATATTCCAGCCTCCCTTTAAAGGGCTTCGATACTACCTCTTCTTTATTTTTTCCAGTTCGGCCATTTTTGTGATGATCAGCTGACATACCTGGCGTGTGCCTCCGGTGCGCGGCAGCAAGAAATCCTGAACCTGTTTAATCACCTGGTCCCTGGCGACCGCGGTATTCAATGCCGTGAGCAAGGTGGCGGTCAGCTCGTTTTCATCGGCGACCTCGGTTACCAGGCCGGCAGCGACGATTTCGCGACCAATCCAGGCAAAATCGTGCCAATGTGGGCCGATGATTGGTTTGAGTCCAAACGCTAAAGGTTCAAGGAAATTCTGCCCGCCGAGATTGGCGAGGGCCCCCCCGACAAAAGCTGCTTCTGCCAGCGCATATGCCCCGGCGAGTTCGCCGAAGACATCCCAGACAATAACCGTTCCGGGGGATTGACGGTCGAGGATTTTTGAACGTTTAATGGCCTTGATATTTTGTCTGGTCAGCATTTTGATCAAATGATCAGCTCGCTCGATATGCTTGGGGAAGAGGCCAACGGTGATGTCCTGGCGGAGAGCGAGGATACGGGCAATCGTATGGAGGATCTGTTGCTCTTCTTCCCGGCGAATTGAGCCAAGCAGCAAGAACGGGCTGTTTTCGGGTAGATGAGCACCAATAGGATTGTTCTCCGGTCGACCTGGCCGGGGGCATATCCGGTCAAACTTGATGTTGTCCATCAGGCTGACTTTTTCCGGGCCGACCAGTCGGGAAAATCGCTCCCTGTCGGCGGGGGATATGGCGAGGACTTTTTCGGGCCCGTATTTTTGAAAGAATTTCGCGAAATATTTATAGGACCGAAAACTTTTTTCCGACATTCTGCCGTTCACAATCATGACCGGCACCTTGTTTTTTTTTGCCCTGATCAAAAATCCGGGCCACAACTCAGTCTCGACAATGACCGCCAGTTTTGGTTTAAACCGGGCAAAGGCCTTATCCATGAGATGCGGTGCATCAAAAGGAAAGTAGGCGATAGAGAGGTCGAGGGGGCTGTCGGGTGGCAGGTTTCTGCAGCCTCTGCCTAGACTGTCAATGCCTTGTTTGGTGCCGGAGGTAACGAGTATCCGCCATATTTTTTTATTGGGTAAAAGAGGGCCAAGGCCTTCGAGTACCATATTGGTGAGCATGGACTCGCCGCCGGATGCAGCCTGGATCCAGAGATCGAACGGCCCCTCTGCAACATCTTTTAAGGTTCTCTGCTGCCAGCCAAGTCCTACCCTTGGCAACCTTTTCAAGACAAAAAGAGCTGCCAGCCAGGCCAGATTGTAGAGGGAGAGAACTATGTTTATCACAGGAAGGTCGCCGGCAAGGATTGAGGGACTGGTGGTTGTTTACAGAATGAATATAAAAATGTGAGTACCACTAACCCTCAGCTATATGGGGATATGAGTTGCCCTTTGCACGGGTGTTCCGCAGCCTGGATGGCTGCGGTCAAGCCCCCGGGGATGGGTTTATGGCGTTCCGTGCAAAGGGCAACTCATATCCCTCTGGATCTTCTAAGCTGAACTTTAGTGGTAATCACATTTAAAAAAGAACAATCCAGTGATAGTATCGTGTTTAGATCATCATTTCAATCCTCAGCTGGTTTAATGCCGTTAAAGTGCTTTGTGGGACTCTTTACAGTACTCGCTTGACGGGTGTACGTTCCATCACGAAATAATTTTCTTGTAAAAAGCCCAAGAAAATTATTTCTATGTCACTAAAACCCTGTTCGGAGAAAAAAATCATGTCATCTCGCAAAACAGTCGGACTTGTGCTTGGCAGCGGTGCCTCTCGCGGCTGGGCACATATCGGTATTATTGAAGCGCTCCAGGAGGCGGAGATCCCCATTGATTTTATTGCCGGTTGCAGTGTGGGTGCCTACATCGGGGCGCTTTATGCGAGTGGCAGCATCAACAGTTTAAAGAAATTTTTGCTGCGGATGGATGGCAAAAAGATCTTTTCCTATTTCGATGTTGTTTTTCCCCGTTCCGGCCTGTTGAACGGGTCCAGACGGGTTCAGGAACTCTTTTCGATGCATACTGATGTGCAGACTTTTGCCGAACTCAATATCCCGCTGGTGATGGTGGCAACCGATCTTATGCTCGGGGAGAAGGTCGTCTTGAAATCCGGTAATATTATCGAGGCCCTGAGAGCGACTATGTCCTATCCCGGACTCTTTGCCCCGGTCCGGATCAACGGCCGCTGGCTGGTAGACGGGGGGCTGGTCGATCCCGTTCCGGTCGGGGTCGCTCAGGCAATGGGGGCGGGAATCGTCATCGCCGTAGACCTCAACAGCAGGATTGTTTCCCGCGTCAGGCGGCGTCACCGTATGCCAGGGGACGAAAAACAGATCGAAACATCGACCATGGCAGCGGAAGGGGAACCCGAACCCCGCAATGAGCTGGTGAAAAAGATGATTGATTTTTATGAGGGTGCAGAAAGCAAATTGAAAATAAAGACCAGCGGACTGCTGAAACGCGATGCATCGACTCCGGATATTATCGAAACGGTCATGACATCCATCGGCATCATGCAGGAGCGCATAACCCGTATCAATCTCGCGGTCGATCGACCGAATATCCTGATCCAGCCGCGCCTGGGCGAGCTGAAGATGATGAACTTTGACCATGTGGCGCACGCGATTGAGGAGGGATATATTGGCGTTCAGGAAAAACTCGAAGATATCCGTAACCTTTTGGAATCGACCTGAGGCAGGTGGCGGTTATAGCTGGTTGCCATGCGGCGCATGGCAACCAGCTTCAATTCGAAGTTTTTAGATGGCGTTGTAAAAAAGGCCGATCATTTTTTATTGGCCGAGGTGTAACGGTCAGTGGTGCGATCCTGCAGGTAAATATTGGCAAACTGATCGCGTCTGGCGGTGTCAAACCACCGGTGTCCCTGCTCCTGGCAGGCCGCGCAGGCGTCGACCGGGATATGGACGGCCAGAATCGGCTGCCCCCGGTTGGCCGAGGATTCAATCCGCAGCGCGCCGCCGCAGTCATCGCAGATGCGGATCGTCTCATGCTGCTGTTCCTGAATATTATCGGTGTCGTAATAGATGTTGCGGGTGCGCTGGTCCGGGTTGTCCATACTGCGTACCGATCTGGTCAGGGCCTCGCGGTTGTGCCATTGTTCCAGGACTCTTTCGCCAAGCTGATGGATATACTCGGTGGTTTCTCTGCTTTGCCGATAGGCTGCAGGATCATAGTCCGGTTCACTCAGATGGTCGTAGTCCAGACCAGCCATGGCCAGAATAATACCGGTGTTGACATAGGGCAGGGCGCCTTCGATGGCATAGCCTCCCTCCAGCACGGCAATATCGGCCTTAAGCAGCGTGGTCAGCTCCGCATATCCCCGAGCGGACAGGTTCATATTGGTAATGGGGTCGGAATAATGGTTGTCCTGACCGGCGGAATTGATGATCAGCTCCGGTTTGAATTCATCCAGGATCGGCAGGACCATTTCCCTGATCGCATACAGGAATCCTTCATCGGAGGTGTTGGGCGGCAGGGGGATGTTGACGGTGGTGCCCACGGCATTGGGACCGCCCCGTTCTTTTAAGAACCCGCTGCCGGGATAGAGGGTGCGCCCGTCCTGATGAAGGGAAATAAACAGGGTATTCGGGTCATGCCAGTAGATGTCCTGGCTGCCGTCGCCGTGGTGACAGTCGGTATCGACAATGGCGATCCGCTTCACCCCGTAGGCACGGCGGATATACTCGATCATGATCGCTTCGATGTTGACGTTGCAGAACCCCCGGCAGCCATGGACGATGCGGCAGGCATGGTGGCCGGGAGGGCGCACGATGGCAAAACCTCGTTCAACGGTGCCGTCCATCACGGCCATGCCGATGGTTTTAGCCCCGCCGGCACTGATGAAATGGGATTCGGTCATCACCGCCCAGGGATCGGGCACACAGAAGTGCACCCGCTGCACATCGTTTATCGTCACCAGGTCCGGCTTATACTCATAAATACCATCAATATCGAGCAATCCTTCTTCAAACACCTGGTCCTGGGTGTAGAGCAGCCGTTCTTCTCTTTCCGGATGGGTGGGTGAGATGGCCCAGTCAAAGGCCGGAAAGAAGACCAGTCCTGTTTTTTTCTTGGCCTGTAACATAATGCCCCTGGTTGGTTAGTGTTGATCGACTTGCAGAGAGTCAAAGTTTTTTCAGGGAAGGCTTTTTACCAAGCCATCACCGTACACGGATGAGTCCGGGTTTAACCTGCATCCGCACCCGCATATTCTTACCGACGGTCTGAAACCCGCGGACCATGTTGAACTGACTTTCCTCCAGCACCTCGGTTTGCATATCATTTGGGTTGGCTCCGCGCTGGATAGCCTTTTTGCGCAGTAAATCCTGGGCCATGGCGCGAGCGTCATCCAGACTGAAATTGTAGGGAATTTTCTGGCTGAAGTTTTCGCTGGGGGAGGTGGCTCTTCCCTGGTCGGTGTCGGCGAAGAGAATCACTTCACAGGTGGTTCGGGCCAGGGCGCAGCCAATGGCGTTGGCGACATGATGATGGGGCACGACCGCCACCTCGCCGGAAAACATGGTCTGCAGTTCGTTTGCAAACTGCGGGGCCGGACCGCCAAGAATGAGGATATGGCTGACCCGGATCTGGCTGCCTTCCCAGAGTTCGTGCACGGTATAGACCGGCTTGCTGTTGATGGTTTTGATCATCTCTTCGGCGGCGTCTAGTATGGTCTGACAGGCTGAGGTGAAAATTCTCTGCGCTGCCTCCTCTACGCTCAAGCCGAGAGCCTCGGCTATGGGGGCCAGGCCGGCCCTGGACTTTGCCGCATCGCCGCCGTCACCGCCGCCTTTGCCCAGCACATAAAAGGCATCTGTCGGAGTTGGCTCCGGACCGCCATAGGCCATAGCCTTGCCGATTCGGTCGGGACCGATGGTCAGTTCCCCGTCCTGGACCCGGACCACGCTGTCGCCGCCAATACCGATGGAGTGGGTGAGCAGGGCGCGAATCAGGGTTTTGTAGGGGGTGATCTCGATGCCCAGCGGGGCAAGCAGGGGGGCTTTGTCGATCAGCACTGCCATATCCGTGGTCGTTCCGCCGATATCAAGCACCAGGCAGGTCCCTTCCGCGGGAGCTGAGGAGATGGCGCCCATGACGCTGGCCGAGGGGCCTGACAGAATAGTCTGGGCCGGGTGGTCCACCGACGACTGGATATTCATGTTACCGCCATCGGGCCGCAGAATGCGGATGGGCATGGTCAACCCTTTTTGGGCCAGCGATTCTTGAACAGCGGTGAAAAATTTCTTATGAATGGGGTAGACGGCGCAGTTCAGATAGGTCGTGGCGATGCGCCGGGGGAAATTGAGGCTGCCGGAGAAACAGTGGCCCATAAAGACCCGCTCCACATACGGCTGCAACAGAGCCGCCATCTTTTCCTCCTGCGCCGAGTTGCGAACCGAGAACTTGGACACCACGCCGGCATAGCGAATTCCCCGGCGCTGCAGCTCCTCGCCGATCGATTGCAGCTGATTGTCGTCAAGGGTTTTGATCTCGCGGCCACGATGGTCCTGCGCTCCATCTACCGTATAATAGAATTCGTTGGTTCGAAAATGGCGGGGATCGATACCCGGACCGCCTGCCACCACCATGCCGACTTCGGGAAGTTTTTGCTGGGCAACCAGGTTGGTGGCCAGGGTGGTGCTGAGAACGGCCCGCTGAATAGCTGCCGGGTCGATGCCCTCGATAATGGCGTTGAGGCCGGCAATCAGGGTTTCAAAGAGATTGTCCGGATCGGTGGCAACTTTAGCTTCGCGGATAAGTTTTCTGCCGTCCAGCAGAATGACGTCGGTATGGGTGCCGCCTACATCGAGTCCAATGATCATTCCGTTCAACCGAGGTGAAGGTATGGTAATCGGAATCATTAAGAAGAGGTGCCGCGTCAGTAATCATTCCGTTACCAGATATGGCTCTTTACATTATATCCAGATAATATGAGTACAAAAGAGCTGCATAGCGGTCAAGTACTATTTATTGGAGATCACCCCCCTTTATTATCGTCGCAATGCGAACCGGTATTCTTCCTCTGTTGCGGGACACCGGGGCTGGGTTGCTTCAGATCATGCCCAGGCCTGCACGACTTTTCTCATAAAACGCCGGCGACGCAGTGGTTGGGAAAATTCTTGCAAAACCTTGCCTAGCTCGTTATATAAGCACATTGCAGTTGTTGACTCGTGCATGCACGTACACATCAAGCTTATAACAATCCTTGCAGCCTGCAATATCGGCGGCTGGGTATGGTCCAATCGAGTCTTTCCTTTTTATTAGCTATCGCATGATCAAACTGACCCGCCTTAATCACTCTGAACTGTATCTCAACCCGGATCTCATCAAAACCCTTGAAGAGACCCCCGATACGGTCATTACCCTGCTCAATGACGACCACTATCTGGTACGGGAGCGAGTAGAAGAAATCATCGAAAAAATCGTGGCCTATCGCGTGCGCATTCTGCACCAGTCCAGGCAGCAGTAAGCAGGCGCCTCGGCGAATTTTTTGTTATGACCCTGGCGTTGCCAAATGTTTCCGCCATCGTCTTTCTTCACCGGAAACGACTTGTGAGATGATCATTTGATGGTCGCAACTAAGAAGAATAACTGTATTTTTTTGCAGATAAAGGTATACGCTCCGTTATTATGACTATTATTTTCAGCAATTGTTAAAGTATCTCAGATTTCTCTTTTATTTTTTCTGAATTTCGCGATATGCTTTCTGTATACCGTTACAGTTCTTGCCCGTGTTCTCGGCAATCCCCCTCCCTCTAACAGTGTTTCGAGCAGTACTCTATGGATTTAGCGACTATTATTGGCTTGATCTTCGGCCTCGGAGCCGTCATCGGTGGTGCCTCGCTTGAGGGGCTGCACCTGAATGCCCTCGTGCAGCCAACGGCTGCACTGATCCTTTTTGGCGGCACATTGGGGGCGACTCTTATCAGTTTTCCGATGTCCACATCTATTCAGGCTCTAAAGGACATCAAAAAACTGCTTGTTCCTTCAGGGAAAAACGATGAACTCATCGCCGAAATCTGCACCTATGCAGGCAAGGCTCGCAAAAACGGCATAATTTCCCTTGAGCAGGATGCAGAGAATCATAAAGACCCGTTCATGAAAAAAGCCATTTCCCTCTCTGTGGATGGGGTCGAACCTAAGGATATCAGAGAGTTGATGGAAATTGACCTTGCCTCCGCCGAGGAGCATAGCAAGATGAGTGTCGAGTGGTTTGAGGCGGCAGGTGGTTACGCCCCGACCATTGGTATTATTGGTGCGGTGCTTGGTCTCATCCATGTTATGAGCAACCTGGAAGACACCTCCAAGTTGGGTGCTGGAATCGCCGTGGCCTTTGTCGCGACCATTTACGGACTGATCATCGCCAATATCCTCTGTCTGCCGGCCGCCACCAAGATAAAGCACCGCGTCAAGGATGAGGTGCTGCATAAGGAGATGATCATTGCTGGCATCGTTGCCATCCAGAACGGAGAAAATCCAAGATTTATCGAAGTGCGGCTGCGGTCCTACCTGGCGGGGGGCGGCAAGGGGCATGCCTCCGCGGTAGAGGAAGGGGGGAAGTAAATGGCGCGAAAAAAACAACCGGAAAAACCGGCGAACCATGAGCGCTGGCTGATTTCCTATGGCGACTTCATCACCCTGCTGTTTGCAGTATTCGTCACCCTGTACGCCATGTCGCAGACCGACAAAAAAAAGGTGGATGAGGTTGCCGCTTCCTACCGCAGCGCCTTTGGGGTCATGGCGGGGTCATCGTCGGGTAAACCGGATATTCTGCAAAAGACCGATTTTATGCCTGTCCCTGCAATGCCGCCAGCGATGCAGCATCCGGAGCAACCAAAGGCGCAGCAGGACGGCACCCGGAAAGTCCAGGCCACGACAAAGGAATTCAAGGAAATTGAGGGAGAGATAGAGCGGTTTTTGGCCCGGCAGCATGACCTCGATAAAGTCAATCTGGAAATAACCCGAAGGGGGTTGGTAATCAGCCTGAAAGAGGCGGGTTTTTTCGACTCGGGCAGCGCGACGCTCAAGCCGGAGGCTTCGGTTATTCTCGATAAAATTGCCGAATCACTCGATCCGTACAGCAACGCCGTCAGTTTTGAGGGTCATACCGATAATATGCCCATGCGATCGCAGAATTTCCCCTCCAACTGGGAGCTTTCAACCGCCCGGGCAACCAGTCTGGCCCATCTTTTCATTGAAAAACATGGCTTTGTTCCGGGGAAGCTCTCGGTGACCGGATATGGCGAATTCCGGCCGATAGCCGACAACAGCACCGAAAAAGGCAGAAAGCAGAACCGCAGGGTTGATATTGTGCTCATGAGTGCTGCAAACGGCACGGTTGAGGAACAACCCTGATGTCTCGAGGACACCCCGGTTCAGTAGCTGAACATCAGGGGTAATCGGATAAAACATGTTGCGACGCTTTAATCAGGGAAAAAAGTTGCAAAACTTTCGCTGACTGGGTAATGCAAGCATAATTTGGTGTTGCCGAAGCAAAGATTTTGTGGATGGGAGACCATGTTGTATGGCCCCCCTGGAAAATGATTGTTTATCACCAATCTTCCCTGCCGCTGATACTCTCCCCTTGATGCCTCCAGAATCCGGCCAAAATACATTTCGGAACAGATCCGTCCCCGATTCGAGCTTTTCCTGGCGTCGGTCACTGAGCCATGACTTAGGCTATGGCCTTGCCGCGGTGTTGATTATTGCCGGCGCGCTTACGCTTTATGCATATGCACCCGGTAATGTAATTTCGCCGTCAGCTGGCTGGCGATATCTCGGCCCGGCTCTTGCGGCAGTGATTGCCGCCGGCATTCTGAAAGTCATTTTGACCGGGCGCCTCTTGACGCCTGGCGAAGCGATCCAGGATTTTGTGTTTTCCGGGCTCCTTGGTGCTTCAGCGAGCCAGATGCTGCTCTGGCAGGCACCACAGAATATTTCCGGACTCTTCCACCTGAGCCCCATTGCCGCGACGGTTTTTTATCTGCTCTATCAGTCTGCCAGCACCTACCGGCTGCTGAGCTCAAGAAAACACCTGGACGTCGTTATGGGTACGGCGATCACACTTATTCCTTTTGCCCTGGGCCTGCCGCTCGCCCTGCCGTCGGAGCAGCTGGCGGTTTCCCTGGGCACACTTATAACCGGGGGTCTGCTGCCGGTTTCTTCAGCCTGGTACGCGGGAATCGGCCGGGGGCTGCTGCTGTTGCTGTTCAACGTCATCCTGGCCCAGGCCTTTGCTCTGACCACGTCCCGCCGTCCGCTGACCGGCGCGTACGCGCATCTCTGCCTGCTGTTGGCTGCTGTCGCATCGATCCTTGCTCCGGGCGTGGCGGATATGGGATCAGGAAATTTCGCCGCCGGATTGCCCGGTGCCTTGCAACCGGTTGCCGCAGTTCTTGCCACCCTGCTCTCCCAGGGGGCCTTGTGGGCCGAGGTCTTTCTGGTGACCGGGATGTTCATGGATGGAATGCACGGACGAGCGCCGACATACGCCACGATGAAAGGGCATGCTGTCAGCGGGATGAAAAAGGGCATGATTTTCAGCGGTGTCCTGATGACGTTTCTACAACTCCTCCACCTCGTCGCCGAGGCAACGGTCGTGCAGATTCTTTATCATGGTTTTCCAGTGCTGCTGTTGGCCGTCGTCGGTGCGATGGCGTTTCCCCTCGGCAAAACAATCATCGAAAGTTTTGACGGAAGCCAGTCGTTTTTTCGCCGGGCCCTGAGTGCCTCTTTACAGCCGATGCTGGCGGGCCGCGGCCTGGTCGTTGGCATCGCCTGCGCCATCGCCCTGAACGTCCATCTCCCCGCGCTGCCGGTTGCCCAGCGTATCGCCTTTGGTCTGGCCGCGGGCGCGCTGACCTATGCCGGGGTCAGTGTGCTGCGCGATCTGCTGTACGGGGTACGCAACTGCGGCGGACTCAAATCATGGCGCCTCTATCTGGTGGAAGGCGCGCTGGGCGCATTTGTCGGTGGTGCGTTCGCCTTTTATTTCGATGCCACGCAAATTCCCGTCGTGCTGGATAAGCTCAAGTTGTACAATACCTTTGGGCTGCTCCCGGTGGCCGATGAATTTTACCCACTGGTCAGCAAGTGGGGGCACATTCAGCTGGGCACCTACGCCGGCGGCGCGAAACTGCTGTTCAATGAAGCGTTGAAAGGCGTTATCGGCTGGGGCGTTGCGGCCTGGCTGTTTGCCATCAACCGTTCGTTCCTTACCGCGCTGTTTCAGCGCGATCCCGCGCCGATCCGGCGGATGTTTTCCCGTCAGGGCGCAGTCGAACTGACCGAGGGCACGATTCAAGTCCTGCGCTGGGGATTGTGGATGGCGCCGATTATTTTCACCTTCCTCAAACAAATGGCCGAACCGACCTGGTATAATCAGGATGGCGCGATTCACACCGTTGTCTGCATTTTCCAGGCTGGGACCTCGAGCTCCGCAGATTTTCACGCGTGGAGTCTGAAAGTGTTCATGTGGGTGCTTGCCTACGATTTCTTCCGTATTCTGATCTGGATTGATCACATGGGGTTGCGCGTCGCAACACTCGTCAATCTCAGCTTTATCGGCATGGACCGGCTTGATGAACGATTTGCGCGCTTCATCGGCCCGGCGGCGTCGGCAAGCCGGTGTATTCCAGAAGGCATCAAACGCTTCACGACCTGGGCGCCGCTGCTGATCCCGTTTTTTATCCCGCGGGGACAGGATTGGGACTGGGCATGGTCGCAGTCCGAAGCCATCCAGAAGGCATCCGGCGGCGGGCTGGTGGCAATTGTGGGAAGCTGTTCAATCCTGCAGGTGGTGCTGGCGGGCATGGCCGCAGGGCTCGCGGTTGGATGTGCCTCCTTTTGTTTCCGCGCCTGGCGTTCACCTGTTGCGGCAGGGCGGCCAAGCAGATTCCGGCTGGACAATCTCGCATATGGCGTCGAATGGCAATGTAGCGGGGCAATCACCGGCACCCTGGCAAGAAATGGCTTCGATCTCACCCGACGGGCTTACGACCGTCTCGAGCCTGCCGGCCGTGCCTTGTTTGTGGTCGAAAAGATGCCATCCGGGGTGGCTAAGTCGTGGCCGGTGATCGGCAATTTCCCGGAGGAGATCGCCCCGCTTGCGGTGGCTGAAATGGATGCGTCGAGCCTTGTTCTGCGCCAGACGGAGAGCGAAATCGAGACAGTGGTCCGCGTCACCCTGCCGGCAGATGCCGAGGCCGTCGAGCTCTGGGAAATCACCGTGACAAATCGAGGCTTGTGTGCACGTGAACTGGGGATTGTGCCGTATCTGGAATGGGTGTTGAATTCCCCGCAGGCCGACCGCAATCACACCCAGTACAACCGTCTTTTCCACGAATTACATTACGATGCCGGCGTAAATGCCCTGATAGCGGAGCATCACGACACTGGACAGATCGGCTTCCTGGCGGCGGGAACACCACCGGATGGATTTTTACAGGGGCGCGTCGACTTTATCGGTCGGGCGGGCTGTCTGTGGAGGCCCCGCGTGCTGGAGACGCTCGCGTTTTTAAAACCGATCAACACGGAGGCGTGTCCGAGCTTTGATGCCATCGGCAGCTTGTTGCTGAACCTTTCCCTGGCGCGTGGTGCGTCCGGCACCGTGCGACTCTTGATGGGCTGCGTCGAAGATCGGCAGCATGTCGTGGATTTAATTTCGTTCCATTTGCCTCATCAGGCTGATCCCCAAACGACGTACTGTGAGAAAAACGGCGATGACGAGGCTCCGGCCAAACCGCATATCGGCCACGGTGAAATTCCCCCCGGCACCCCGCTGCCATATTGTGCCTTCTCCGATGGCGGCAACACCTTGCGGGTCAACACACCGTTCACGCCGCGCCCGTTCGACCACACGATGGCGAACGCGCTCGGCCACGTTCTTTGCGTGACCAATCGCGGACTGCACAGCTCGGCCAGCCTGAACGCACAGCAGAACCGGCTCACGACGGACTGGGCCGACACGGTGACCAACGAACTGCCGTCGGAACTATTCTACCTCTATGATGTCGAGGAGCGGCTCTGGCTCTCGCCCACGTATCTGCCGCTGCGCGACACTGAAGCCATCTACGCAACCGATTTCGGCCTGGACGGGACAGCGACGTTTTCGATGCAGCGCGGCAGGCTTGCTACGGAACTGACGGTGTTCGTGCCGCCCGATGAGCCGGCAGGATTGTATCTGCTCACTCTTCGCAATGATGGCGATGCACCCAGAAAAATCCGCCTTGCGCCGTATTTCCGCATGACTCTCGCCGACCATCCGGAAAACTCCGGACCATTGAATATTCAAGTGGATGCGGCCAACGGGACCATCTCTTTCACCAATCCCCGCAACAGTTTTCGTTCCGGTCCGGCGTTTGTGGCTATTTCCGAGACGCCGGAGAGAATTGAGACCCGGCGCGGCTGTTTCTTCGGCCCGGGCCGTCTTCCTGCTCATCCGGTAATGGTGGAGAGTGGCGAACCGTGGGACGGGCCAACCGATGACCTGACAGCCATCGCCAGTTTTCTCGTCACAGTGGTCATTCCCGCCGGCGAGTCGCGCACGATCTCGGTCACCCTCGGCCAGAGCGATACGCACCACCAGGCGGATGCGGTTGCAGCGCGGTGCCGGACGGTTTCGGCTGTACAGGCGAAGCTGGCTGCCACCCGTGCCTGGTGGCTTGATATGATGCGGCCCCTGCAGGTTGCAACGAACGACCCGCAATTCGACCGCCAGCTGCACTGGCTGATATACCAGGCGCTCGCCGAACGCCTCTGGGCGCGCCGAGGGTTTTACCAGGCAAGCGGTGCGTTTGGTTTCCGCGACCAGCTGCAGGATGCGGTTAATTTACTCTGGGTGGACCCGGCCCTGGCGCGGCGGCAGATCTTGCTGCACGGGCGGCAGCAGTTTCTTGCGGGCGACGTGCTGCATTGGTTCTTTCTCCAGCAGAATGGCAGTACGGGTCTGGGGGCGCGCACCCATTCCTCCGACAACCTGCTCTGGCTCGGCTGGGCCACCGCCGACTATGTGCGCCTGAGCGGCGACGAGTCCATTCTCGATGAGAAGCTGTCGTATCTTGCGGCAGAAACCCCGTTGCCGCCGTTGCCCGAAGGTCGGCACGGTACCGGGTTGTTCGCCCATGTCTCGCCCCGTGAAGAGACGCTCCTCGACCATGTGCTGCGTGCGGTTGATCTGGTTCTGACAAAACGTCTCGGCGTGCACGGCCTGCCGCTCATCGGCACGGGCGACTGGAACGACGGACTGGATGCCATCGGCTCCGAAGGCTGCGGGGAGAGTGTCTGGCTGGGTTTTTTCCTGCACAGAATCCTGGAAGATCTCCTCGCGGTGATCGAAAAACGTAAAGGTGCTGTGCGGCGGCAATTGTATTGTAAGCGTCTGGACGCATTGCGCGCCGCCATCGAAGAGATGTGGCGCGGCGACCGCTATTTGCGGGCGATCCACGATAACGGCACGGAAATCGGGGTCCAGGGCAGCGGTGTCTGGGAGATAGACGCGCTGACCGCCGCTTGGGCGGTGATGTCCGGTATCAACCGCAAGCGCGGTCGCATCATGTTCGATACCGCTCTGCGATTGCTTGAGCGCGACGACGTCATTCTGCTGGGCTGGCCGGCCTTGCGCGAAGATTCCCGGCCATATCTGGGCCGGAGCAGCCATTATCCGGAAGGGGTGCGGGAGAACGGCATGTATTGCCACGGTGTGCAGTGGCTGATTGGTGCCGCGCGGCTGCTCGCCGAGCAGTGCGCAATTGACGGCGAACTTGCGACGGCGCAGTTGTATCGTGATACCACGATCCGCCTGTGGCGCAAAATCGCGCCGCTTTCGCACGTAGCACCTGATAAAATGGAAGTGTACGGCGGCCAGCCAAATAAGCAGGCAGCGGACCTGCTCACCCACTTTGAACCGGGCCGCATGGGATGGAACGGCTACACCGGCGCTGCGGGCTGGATGCTGCGGCAAGCCTGCGAGGGGGTGATTGGTGCGGCGCTGGTCAACAATCGCGTGGTGTTGCCCGCTGACATGGCCCTGCCTCGCGGTGATCTGAAAATTCTGCACGTGCAGCGGGAGGTACCCTGATTTGCATTGGAAAACTGTTCAACAAGAAGGCCTGAAGTCGAACCGGTCGCACATTACAGCCAGCTGCAAGCGGTATCGAGACAGAGTCTGCCGGTTGGTATTGGCCGCGTTGCTGCCGGCAATGTTGCTGATGCTGCTGGCAGTCTGCCGGACGGCGCAGTGCCAGCCGACACCGTTCAATTTTCCGAAGGTCAATCCGGCGCACACGCACACCAGGCTGCTGCTCGAGAACGCATTGCGCTATGCCGGCGCCGCCGAGCTCATGACCGACCAGACGTCGGGGTATCCCTTTGAAGGCTGGAACCAGGAGCCGAAACGGGGCCTTTACCTGCGTCAATTCACCCAATTGACCGCCATCGGCGAGTGGCTGGAGTTGCTGGCCAACATCACAGCCGGGTACGCGGACAACCCGTATCTGTCTCGCGTCGAGGCCCAGAAGCAGCTGGCACATTGTATTGACAGCCTGCTGCAGGACCAGCAGGACCCGCGACTGAGCGCCCTGGGTTTGCTGGTGAATTTCATCGGCTTTGACAATTCGCAACGGTTGCCCCCCCTGTCGGAAATCCTCGAGAAACAGCAATTTGTCGACGCTTTCGGACCGCAAACCGCCGAGGCCCTGTGGCAGGGAATGCGCGAAAAGGGCTGGATTATCCCCCGCCTTAACGGCCGCGAGGCGGACATCAAAAGAAGCGCGCACTACGGCAAGAATAATTTCGATGGCCCGCTGGCCCCCTACGCGGACGATGCAATGAAGGCGCGGGTCCTGGCGCTGATGGACAGGCGGGTGGTGCAGATCGTTTTCGGCGACAACGCCAATCTCTCGGCATCCGTGGCCAAGGCCATCGGCGCGCTGCTGCATCCGGAATGTAAGGACGATCCCGCCATTGCCGGGCTGCGAAGAAGGCTGGAGACGTTTCTGGAGAACCAAAAACCGGGGTATGAACATTTATTTGACACCAAAACCGGGACCTTTGCTTTCGGCTGGGATGCCACGCGTGACCGCCTGTTTGGCTGGGAGGATGGCGCGGGTAATTATGTTGTCGGGCATATGAATTATCTGGTGAACGAATTCCGCGGACCGCTCCTGTTCGTCACGCTCCGCTATGGCTTTCCGGCAGAGGCTGTGGCCAACGCGGGTTTCAAGATAAAGCCGTATCGCAGGCAGGCAGGAGGTGACATGTATACGCTGGCCACGTGGGAAGGATCGGCCTTTCAATCATTCGGCCTGACCCTGTTTATGCAGGAACTGGACAATCCGGCCTGGCGCAGAATTCTGGGTGATACGGTGGACATCGAGCTGGATTACGCCGCCCGCAATAACCTGCCCGGTTTCCTGTCGGAGGCCTATAGCGGCCAGGGCGTCGAATACACCGGCCGCATTGGCATCCCGGACATCGCCATTGCCGAAGAGGCGCGCATCACGACCGCGCCGTCGCTTTACTCTCTGGGGGCTGCCAGCCAGATTGCGCCGGACAGGATTGAGCGTTTTCTGGGGACCAACTGGCCGGTGATATCCCGTCTTTTTACCGAACACGGGCCGTGGGAAGGTTATGACACCAAAAGCGGCACCGCTATCGAATACCAGACCACGGCCCATACACTCGCTCTTCTTCTCGGCACCATTGGCTCCGCGCCGGATGCTATGCGGCGCTATCTCGAAGGAAAAGGATTGTATGACAAGCTGCTGGCCTGGTATGCGGCCGGGGACGCCATGGATTTTTTGGTACCGGAGGTGCAAATCGTTTCCTGGACGAGTGATGGCAGCCCGATCAAACTTTCCCGTGACCACCATTCGTTTCGCATCGAAGGCCGTCCCTTGCAGAATGGCCGGGTCACCTTGACGGTGCCGCAGGCAGGCGGCGTCAATATGTCGGGCGGCGAGCTGCATATCCGGTATCGCGCGAAGGTCCCGCTCGAGCATGCACTTATTACGTTGCAAAAGGTTACGTCCGGCCCCTATGTGCCGCAGCAATTCGCCAACGAAATATATGTCCGGTTTGACGCGTCGCCGGAGAAGGAAAAAGAAATTTCCATTCCGCTGCCGGCCACCCCCGGGCTGGCCGGAACCCGGGGACTGGTGATTGCCTTTGGCCGCGACAACGAACCGGCGCCGGTTGACGTGACGATTACGGCGCTGAAGTTTGTGCCGTATCAGAAATAAGAGAACGTGTGCGTGAAAAATTCCCGATACATCAGTCGATCAATGCCAAAAGATCCGGTCCGAGATAGGTCCGTTCATTTTCGCCAAGGATGCCAAGCGAAAGGCAGATGAGTGTCCAGAAATGGACCACGCCGTAGTTGCCGCCGTAATGATGGCCGATGTCCTCCATCTGGGAATGGCAGTTATGACACGGGGTGAGCACGTAGGCGGCACCGGTTGCGGCGATCTGGTCAAATTTTCGTTTGCCGTAGGTTCGCCGGTGCTCGGTCATGCCCGCCTGGAGAAAACCGCCGCCCCCGCCGCAGCAGTAATTGGCGCTGCGGTTTGGCTGCATATCGATAAAGTTTTCTTCACCCACCAGGCTCTTTACCACAAAGCGCATATCCTCGGCGATGGCGTCGCCGTAAGCCTTTCTCACTATCATGCAGGGGTCCTGCACGGTGAAGGTAATGTTGTTGGTGTTCCAGTCACTATTGACCGGCAATTTCCCTTCTCTGATCCATCTGGCATAATAGGTGATCAGGCTTTCCAGCTGAAAATCGGCCTCCATGCCGAAGCGGTTTATCGCATTCCACATGGTATAGTAGCTGTGGCCGCACTCGGTATTCAGCCAGACCTTGCAGCCTAAGGCATTGACCGCATCAACCCTCGTTTTGATGACTTCGTACCAGGCCTCTTCGTCGCCTGAGAACATGCAGAAATTCTCTGCCGCCCACCCCTTGGAAGAGTAGGTCCAGTCGGCACCAACCATATCGAATATTTTCCAGAGCGGGACCATCTCGTCCGGCTCGTTCATCGGTTCGCGGGAATTCTGGTTGACAAAGAAGTGCGCTCCCTTTTTGTCCATCGGTGCCTGCAGATTTTTAAAGGCAGGCTGGGTTTCCCGGACCTCTTGCAGCACGTCCTCGACAACGAAAATAAAATCATCGGGCGGCAGCCCCATGGCGGAAGTCGAATCAGTGGAGCGAATAAGCTGGCAGGAGCGGACGATGCCGGCCGGTTTTGCCTCCTGCGGCCAGTTGCCGCGGGCAATAAAGACCAGCTGGGAAATATCGATATTCATCGGACAGACATGCTGGCAACGCCGGCATTGGGTGCAGCACCAGACCCATGGTGTGGTCGATAATTCTTCATTCATGCCAAGCATGGCCATGCGGATGAATTTTCTCGGGTCCATGTTTTCGATTCCCGAGGCAGGGCAGCCCGACGAACAGAGGCCGCAGGTAAGGCAGGCATCAAAGCTTGCTCCTTCCGGCAGCAGTTCGATGGCTTTTTCTTTAAAGTTGATGGTGGGTATCTTTTTATCCGACATAATCAATCCTGATGGCGTCGTAAAAAAATCTTACGCCTCGCATATGAAGTTTTTTACTTAGCCATCCCCAAGATGAAGTTTTTATGAGAGTATCACTTTTTCTTTCGGGCACTTATATGCGTGCGTGCAAAAGATCTTCGGCGGCCTGTACCGCTTTATAGGCTGTGGCGATGGCGATGCCGGCCCCGCTGCGGCCACGAATCCAGTCCTGGTGGGCGAGGATGATGCCTGCGGCAAAAAGCCGTTCGTGATAGGGGGTACCGTTTTTGCCCAGCGGCCGGCAGGAGGCATCAATCTCGATTCCGGCTTTATGGATTAAATGCCCCTGGCGGTCGGTATATTGCTCGCGATACCAGTCGGTACGCGATGGAGGTTGGTGCACCGGCAAATCCAGCAAGGGTTCGGTTATGCCGGTGATATGAGCCTCCAGGCCGCCGCTCAAAAAGCGTCCGGTGGCGAGAATGACTGCCTTGGCATGGATGACGATGGGACCGTAATTGTCCCTGAGATTGAGCTGTGCGCGGTCTGGGGCGAAGCTGAGGGCGGTGATTTTCTGCTGCGGGATGAGGGTGATGCCCTTTTGCGGGAACACCTGTTCAAACATCTCCCGCAGACGAATCCCCGGCACCGACGGCGGCATGGTCGGAATCTCGAAGATGGTAAGACCGGTCAGGCGTTCAAGCTCGCTGCGGACCAGATCCGGGGTGTGCATGCCAAGCAGGGCTGGAAGGCCGATAGTCTTGATCTCACCTGCCGCTTCCCGCAGGAGTTCGGCGAGCCGTGTTCTTGTTGCGGCCACCTCAAGGGCGCGGGCCATGACTTCCGGGTAGATTTCCCCTTTCTCCATATCCGGAAAATCGACCCGTGCAGCAGTGAGCTGTGGCCATTTATGTCGGAGATTGGCCACCACCTCGCGGGCACTGAACCCTTTCAGGCCGTGAAAATCAATAATCACGCAAGGTCGCTGTGCGGCAAACGCCTGCGGGCCGGCCGCCATGGTGGCTGGTACACAGAGGGTTTTCTTGAGTGTTCCGGCGGGAGTGAGCGCGGTAATATTCGTTTCTTGCGGGCCGGTGTAGGCGATACCGGACTCGCCAAGAAAGGTGGTGAACTGGCGGAAACCCTCGGCTATATCCTGTGCCGGGATGTGGCTGAGTGGATGGTCGGGGTGCGATTTTTTTAATAATTCCAGGCCATCCCATGGATTTTCGACGGCCTTTGAAGATTCTTCAACTGCGCCAAGCAGATCGAGATAGCCGGTGGTATACGCGACGGCGCCGGTATTGCCGACCTGGGCAATTTTGATCTTTCGGTTCAGGGCAAAGATAGATGCTGCACATCCTGCTAGGCCCGAGCCGACAACAGCCAGTTCGGTCTCGAAGTGGCGGGTTTCTTCTTTCATGAACTTCTCCACTATTTCAATGAATTTTTATCGTCTAGTGACTGTTCAGAAATGAGATATTTTGTTCTAAATAGAGGCTCTCGATGAATTTAACCACAGGCATATATATGATATTCCGAAGATTAAATTTCGAGAGCAACGAATAGTTAGGGCAAAATAGCCATTTCTGGACAGTCACTATCCAGATTGTCGAGTCCGAGCAGCCCGCAATGGAGCGCTTCCGCCAGTTCCATCTGCGCCGCCTGTCGGCCCCAGATAACCGTGCGCATGCCTTTAAATCGTTCGTTGAAAAAATCGCGCATGTGGGTCAGGCCGGTTGTGTCGCGATAGTACCCCCGGTCATAAAGATAGGAGGCGATACGAATGCCGCAAAACGAACCCTGGCAAGGTCCTTTGCCGGCACGGGATCTGAGGGCAATTGCCTCCAGGGTCATCTCTGCTTCGGCCCCCGGAGCGCATTTGACAATTTCATCGATGGCCGATTGAGGAACCATTTCACATTCGCACAGGATCATGTCATCGGCGTTATTGGCTTTATACCAGTAGCGGGGCGCAGCGCCCGGTTCGGTCCACCGGCAGGCATCTCCGTCCGGCAGGGCAACGCTGTCGGTTGTGCAGGCCTGGGTGTTGCCGAGTCGCCGGGCGACGAGATCGGCAGTTTTTTCAGCCATCAGGCGAAAGGTGGTCAGCTTTCCCCCGGTTATGGTGCAAAAATTAGTCAATCCCTGGGAGGTGTGATCGAGCAGGGCAAAGCCACGGGTTGCCGCGCGGCCGTCCTCTCCGGGTGAAGATTGCAGCAGGGGCCGAACCCTGGAAAACGCCCGGATATACCGGGCGGTGGCCAGGGCTGGGATCATTGCCGCACCTTCCATGACATTACGATCGATCTCAGCCACGGTGGGGCGGACGGTCTCCAGGTTGTCGGTATGGACGGAGGTGGTTCCAAGGACCGACACCGTTCCCCCGGGAACGAGAATGTCGCCGTCGGCCGGCGGCCGCAGTCGGTTGATGACATGGCCGGCCATGCGGTCATGGCTGACCAGCAGGGTGCCTTTTGAGTAGAGCAGATTGACATCGGTGCAGCCGGCTTTTTGCGCGATGTTCATGGCCCATGCTCCCCCGGCATTGACATATTGTCTGGCCTGGATATTGAACATGACCCCGGTGCGATTGTCCCGGCAGATCGCGGCAGTAATCTTCCCGTTGTCGATCCGGAAATCGATGATTTCGGTGTGGGGCCGATAAATGCTGTCATTGAGCAGCCGGGCATGCGCGACATTTTCCAGGGCCAGTCGAAAGGGGTCCACGGTTGCATCGGGCACTAAGTAGGCCTTGACCAGTTTTTCCGACAGCAACGGTTCCATCCTTAGCGCTTCGTTCGGGCCGATTTCCGTACAACTGATGCCGGCCGCGGCGCAGAATTGCGGGAATTTCTCGGCAAATTCGAGGTCGTCGCCTTCCACGGCAACAAACAGGCCGCCGGTTTGTTCAACACACTGGGGTGCCAAACGCTTCAGGATTTCGTTTTCAATCCGGCATTCAATCGCCGAATGGCGGTCGTTCGAAACATAGCGTCCGCCGGAATGCAGCAGGCCGTGGTTGCCGCCGGAGGCTCCGGCGCACAGGTCGCGTTTATCGATGAGCAGGGTGTGCAGTCCGCGCAGGGCGAGATCGCGCATGATTCCTGCGCCGGTGACGCCGCCGCCGATGATGAGGACATCGGTTTCTAGAGTGTTGTGGCCTTTTACTGCAGGCTGGTCGAGGGGGGATTGCGACATAATTCTGGGTCCTTGCCGGAGTGGAGTTGTGCCGGTATTTCAGGATCCAGCCTTCTAAGAAAAAAGTCTACTGCCTGAAACCGGAATAATTACCCATCTGTTATAAACCTGTTGGCAACATAGTTCAAGTGAAATTGAATGAAATTTCAAATGAAAGTCAAATCAAGTCAATATGAAAACCAACGTGTGTGTGCGCTCTCCTGGCAAGGGGAATGACAAAGGCCATTTTGGCGTAAGCTGCCAGCTGCAGCGATTATTTCGTCAGGGTGCGGCGAACCGCGTCTTGCCAGCCTTTGTATTTGCGGATGCGAATTTCTTCGGCAAGTGCCGGGGTGAAACGTTTATCGCATTTCCAGGTCTCGCTGAAACGCTCCGGCGGGGGAAAGATTCCCCTCTGCAGGCCGGCCAGGTAGGCGGCGCCAAGGGCAGTGGTTTCGAGTATGATCGGTCGATCAACGGGGGCGTTCAGGATATCGGCAAGAAACTGCATGGTATAATTTGAGGCAACCATGCCGCCATCGACACGCAGAACTGTCTCACCAACATTCTGATAATCTCCGCGCATGGCATCGAGCAGGTCGCGGGTCTGGAAACAGACTGATTCCAGGGCGGCCTTGGAGAGTTCGGCCGGTCCGGTGGCCCGGGTGATTCCAAATATCGCGCCGCGGGCTTCAGCGTCCCAGTGTGGTGCTCCCAGACCGGTAAAGGCCGGGACCAGATAGACGTCCTGGTTGATGTCCGCCTGGCGGGCCAGTTTTCCGGTCTCGGAAGCCGACTCGATCAGACCCATGGCATCGCGCATCCATTGCACTGCGGCCCCGGCGACAAAAATTGAGCCTTCCAGGGCATAGGTGGTTTTACCGCCTAAACGATAGCCGATGGTGGTCAGCAGCCTGTTGCTGGATCGAACGGCCTTATCGCCGGTATTGAGGACGACGAAGCAGCCGGTGCCATAGGTCGATTTAATCATACCCGGCTGGAAACACGCCTGGCCGACAAGGGCCGCCTGCTGGTCGCCGGCAATGCCGCCGATCGGAATCGGTGCGCCGAAAAGTGCGGCTTCGGTCTGACCGAAATCAGCCGAGCAGTCTTTAACCTCGGGCAGAAGGATCGCAGGAATATCAAGCAGTTCCAGTATCTCCTTATCCCAACAGTTGTCATGAATATTGTACAGCATGGTGCGTGAAGCGTTGGTGGCATCGGTACGATGCACTTTCCCGCCGGTCAGGCGCCACAGCAAAAAGGAATCAACGGTGCCAAAGCGGAGTTCGCCCCTGGCGGCCCTTTCCCTGGCCCCGGCGACATGATCAAGGAGCCATTTAATTTTGGTGCCGGAAAAATAGGAGTCAAGCAACAGACCGGTTTTGGCGGTGATCATTGGGTCATGTCCATCTGCCTGCAGCTGGGAACAGTATTCCGATGTTCTTCGGTCCTGCCAGACAATAGCCTTATGAATCGGTTTGCCGGTATCTTTATCCCAGATAATGGTGGTTTCGCGCTGGTTGGTGATACCGATTGCGGTAATGTCGGCGGCGGAGAGGCTGGCTTTTGCCAGCGCCTTCCTGCAGGTGCTGAGCGTGGTGCTCCAGATTTCTTCGGGGTCATGCTCCACCCAGCCGGATTGCGGGAAAAACTGTTCGAATTCTTCCTGGGCAGAGGCGACTATTTCAAGCTGATCGTTAAAGACGATAGCCCTGCTGGAGGTGGTTCCCTGGTCGATTGCGAGGATGTATGATGTCAATATTTTCACCCAATTAGAAAAAAACACCTGTGCTTTTATTAAGAACCGCCCCCCTCACAGGGGAGCGTCACGCACCCTGTGAGGGAATTACTGCCTTACAACTCCTTTTTTTCTCAGCTCTTCTTGGCAGATGCAGCCCAACTCTTCACCAGCTCATCGTAATCGATGGTCATGCCTTTTGGTTTTTCGTTGGCCAGTTTTGGCTTCGGAGCACCCGGCAGGTTCAGCCAGTAGGATGGATCCTGCTTTTTATTCAGTTTCGGTCCACACTCGCCCTGGATTCCGGAACGTTCAATCCGTTCCATTACCTTGTCCTGCTGTTCGGCCAGTGAATCCAATGCCTTCTGCGGGGACTTGTCGCCGGTTACCGCATCGGCTACATTCTGCCACCAGAGTTGGGCCAGTTTCGGGTAGTCAGGGACGTTGGTCCCCGTCGGCGTCCACTGCACCCGGGCGGGGCTTCGGTAGAATTCCACCAGGCCGCCGAGCTTAGGCGCCCGCTCGGTGAAAGATTTATCCCAGATATCGCTCTCGCGGATCGGGGTGAGGCCGACGTGGGTTTTCTTCAGACTGACGGTCTTGGAAATGACAAACTGAGCATACAGCCAGGCCGCCTTACGTCGGTCAACCGGGGTCGACTTCATCAGGGTCCAGGAACCGGCATCCTGATAACCAAGCTTCATACCTTCTTCCCAATACGGGCCGTGCGGCGATGGGGCCATACGCCATTTGGGATTATCGTTCTCATCAACCACAGGGGTGCCGGGTTTGGCCATATCGGCGGTGAAGGCAGTGTACCAGAATATCTGCTGGGCAATGGCACCCTGGGCAGGAACCGGTCCAGCCTCGGAGAAGGTCATGCCGGCAGCCTCAGGCGGGGCATATTTTTTCAGCCAGTCGATATATTTAGTCAGCGCATACACTGCCGCCGGGCCATTGGTGTCACCACCACGGGAAACGGAAGAACCGACCGGGCGACAACCTTCGACCCTGATTCCCCATTCATCAACCGGCAGACCGTTTGGAATCCCTTTGTCACCGCCACCGGCCATGGAAAACCAGGCGTCGGTAAAACGCCAGCCGAGTGAAGGATCCTTTTTGCCGTAATCCATATGGCCATAGACTCGTTTGCCGTCTATTTCCTTAACTTTATCGGTAAAAAATTCGGCGATATCTTCATAGGCCGACCAGTTGACCGGTACGCCCAGTTCATAGCCATACAGCTCTTTAAACTTAGCTTTCAGATCGGGACGTTTGAACCAGTCATACCGGAACCAGTAGAGGTTGGCGAACTGCTGATCAGGAATTTGGTAGAGTTTGCCGTCAGGCCCGGTGGTAAAGGATTTTCCAATAAAATCGTCGACATCAAGCATCGGGTCGGTGACATCTTTTCCTTCTCCGCTCATCCAGTCGGTGAGAGGAACCGCCTGCTGATAACGGAAATGGGTGCCGATCAGGTCGGAGTCGTTGATGTAGGCGTCGTAGATGTTTTTATTTGACTGCATCTGGGTCTGCAGTTTTTCGATAACGTCGCCCTCGCCGATCAGGTCGTGGGTGATTTTGATGCCGGTGATTTCCGTGAAGGCCTTGGCCAGGGTTTTCGATTCATACTCATGGGTGGTGATTGTTTCCGATACCACCTTGATGTCCATTCCTTTAAACGGTTCAGCTGCCTTAATGAACCATTCCATCTCCTTCATCTGGTCGGCCTGGGAAAGGGTCGAGGGCTGAAATTCACTTTCCACCCACTTTTTTGCCTCATCCATTCCAGCCTGTGCGCCGGCGGGTCCCATCAAGAGAGCAGCCATGGCTGTTGCTGTTACGAGCCTTTTAATCATCGATTTTCTCCTCTATTGTTTTGCGATTTTCCTGCCACCACGATGCTTAGCGGCAGAACGAAACAACGGTACAAAGAACTCCCTACACCGAAATTACACCCATTTGAATACGCAGAGCGCGTAAATGCAGGCAATTGCAAAAGCCCACCATAAAGCGAGTTCAGGAAATATTGCCAGCCAGATAATATGAATATAGGCCGAGCCCAGGAGAGAGACAAAAAGACGGTCCCCTCGAGTCGTTTCAAAGCGAAGGATGCCAACCCGTGGATTTCCACCGGGGCTTTTCATTTCCCAGATGGTCATGGCGATCAGCATGCAGAAAATTATGATAAAAAATGCGGCGGTTGGGGTAGTCCAGGCCATCCATTTGAGGTTCATGGTTATAATCCTTTGATTATCGTTTTCTTCGGTTTGTTTACTTTTTCGTTATATGAAGATCCCATCCCGCCCAGAAGCTTTGCGGTATTTTGTTTAATACTCGCTTGTCGGGTGCTCTGTTTAGTCCTCGCTTGACGGGGACTCTTTTTAGTACCCCCTTGAGGGGTGCTCTGTTCAGTCCCCGTGCTGTGCGGGGATAAGTTCCGTCACGAAATAATTTCCTTGTAAACAGCACAAAATGTTAATAACGAGTCACTAATCCCGCCCAAGAGCATTGCGGGATAAGTTCCGTCACGAAATTCTCTCGAAACAGCGCGAGAGAATTTCTACGTCACTAAACCCTCCCCAGCGCAAAACCCTTGGCGATATGATTGCGAACAAAATAGATCACCAGCGCGCCGGGGAGAATCGTCAAAACTCCGGCGGCGGCAAGCACGCCCCAGTCAAGGCCGGAGGCGGAGACGGTACGGGTCATAATGGCCGAAATTGGTTTGGCATGCACCGCTGTAAGCGTCCTGGCCAGGAGCAGTTCCACCCAGGAAAACATAAAACAGAAAAAGGCGGTGACGCCGATGCCCGAGGCAATGTTCGGGATGAAGATCTTCACAAAAAAACGGGGCCAGGAGTAGCCGTCAACAAAGGCGGTCTCGTCAATCTCTTTGGGGATGCCGGACATAAACCCTTCAAGGATCCAGACAGCCAGTGGCAGGTTAAAGAGACAGTGGGCTAAAGCCACGGCAATATGGGTGTCAAACAGACCAATCGACGAGTAGAGCTGAAAAAACGGCAGGGCAAAGACCGCCGGGGGCGCCATGCGGTTGGTCAGGAGCCAGAAAAACAGATGCTTGTCACCAACAAAGGAATAGCGTGAAAAAGCGTAGGCCGCAGGCAAAGCGAAACAGACCGAGATGAGCACGTTAACGGAAACATAGATCATCGAATTTATATAGCCCGAATACCAGGAGGCGTCGGTGAAGATTACTTTGTAGTTGGCAAAGGTCAAATCCTGCGGCCAAAGGGTGAACATTGACAGAATTTCATCGTTGGTCTTCAGGCTCATGTTGACGAGCCAGTAGATCGGCAGCAGCAGGAAAAAGATATAGATAGCAGGAATAAGCCATTTCCAGCGCATATCAGGCACCTCCGTTTTTGCTTTCTTCCCCGACATTGCTCATTACCGTATAGAAAATCCAGCTGAGGAGGAGAATAATGAGAAAATAGACAAGGGACATGGCGGCGGCAGGACCGAGGTCGAACTGGCCAACAGCCATTTTTACCAGATCGATGGACATAAAGGTGGTTGAGTTGCCGGGACCGCCACCGGTGATCACAAAGGGTTCGGTATAGATCATAAAACTATCCATAAAACGGAGCAGAACGGCAATCAGCAGGACGCCTTGCATTTTCGGTAATTGGATATATCGAAATACCGCAATTCGCGAGGCTCCATCTATTTTTGCCGCCTGATAATAGGCATCGGGAATGGAACAAAGGCCCGCATAGGAAAGCAGGACAACCAGGCTGGTCCAATGCCAGACGTCCATGACGATAATCGTAATCCAGGCGGCGATGGGATCCTGGGTATAGTTGTAATCAATGCCCATGGAGGCAAGGCTGTGCCCAAGCAGGCCGATATCAACCCGGCCAAAGATCTGCCAGATGGTGCCAACCACGTTCCAGGGGATAAGCAGCGGGAGGGACATGGAGATGAGACATACCGGAACGCCCCAGCCCTTTCTGGGCATAGCCAACGCGATGGCTATGCCCAGGGGAATCTCTATCGCCAGAATTATACTGGAAAAGGCAATCTGTCGAAGAAAGGCATCATGGAATCGTTCCGAATGCATCAGATCTCTGAACCAGTCCATTCCCACCCAGAAGAACTGGTTGCTGCCGAAGGTGTCCTGGAACGAGTAATTAACCACGGTCATAAGCGGAATAACGGCACTAAAGGCCACCAAAAGAAAAACCGGCAGGACCATGAACCATGCTTTCTGGTTGACTTGTTTTTGTATCATGGCCGTTCTCCTGCAATGAGATGATCGTTGACGTAGATATTGGTGTGGGCCGTATCAAAGGCGAGAGAGGCGTGATCTCCGGTCATCGCCGAAATCTCCGGCATGACAACATGGAAAATGCGCTCATTTACAGCGACTCTGGCGATCTTGTGGCGACCTATATCGTCGATTTTGATTATTTTTACCGGCAGCCCTTTTTCCTGTGGCGGGGCAAGACGTAAGTATTCGGGACGGATACCAACTTCGATTTTTGCTGAGGACGGCTGATCTGTATAGGTACAGTCGAGGGTGATCTCATGGCCTTCGATAACAATCCTGTTCCCCTGCAGTTCACAGGGGGTGATGTTCATCCCGGGAGAACCGATAAAATAGCCGACAAAAGTGTGTTCCGGTCGTTCAAATAATGCTTCAGGCGTACCAACCTGGACAATTTCGCCCTCGTACATAACAATTACCTCGTCGGCAAAGGTCAACGCCTCGGTCTGGTCGTGGGTGACGTAGATCATGGTGAAGCCGAACTGCTTATGCAGGTATTTGAGCTGGGAGCGGAGTTCCCATTTCATCTGCGGGTCGATGACCGTGAGCGGTTCGTCAAATAAAATGGCATTGACGCTCTGCCGGATCAGGCCACGGCCGAGCGAGATCTTTTGTTTGGCATCGGCGGTCAGGTGCTGGGCCTTGGTGTACAGATCTTTTTCCAGTCCAAGCATCCTGGCGAGCTCAATAACCCGCGGCTCGATCTCTGTTTTAGAGCGTCCTCTGTTCTTTAAAGGAAAGGCCAGATTCTGGAACACCGTCATGGTGTCGTAGATGACCGGAAACTGGAATATTTGAGCGATATTACGCTGTTCGGTCGGCAGCCTGGTGACATTCTCGTCATTGAAAAGAACCTGTCCCCTGGTTGGTGTCAGCAGGCCGGAGATGATATTCAAAAGAGTAGTCTTCCCGCAGCCCGATGGGCCGAGCAGGGCGTAGGCTCCGCCGTCGCGCCAGGTGAGGTTGAGTTCTTTCAGGGCGTAATCATATGGATTATCCGATTCTCCGGTATAACTGTGGGCAATATCTTTTAAGGTAATGTGGGCCATTAATTTTTTCTCTCCTGCTATTCCCGTTAAACGGGATACGTTCCTTCACGAAATGATCTCTTTTGCAAGAAAACAAGAGAAGTCATTTCGAAGTCACTCAACATTGGCGACAGCATTCGGTGTTACGACCAGGGCGTCGTTTCGGTCGAACACATAAAATTGATCTGGATCCATGAATATCTCTATCGTTTCGTGGACAGCGAAATTGTGGATGCCGGGGGCCAGGAGCACCCAGCGAATGCCGGCAATATCGACATGGACGTAACTCTCCGATCCGGTTATCTCCGTTACGGCAACCTTTGCCTTGACGGCAATGGCCTTGTCCGAGGTCCGGTGCAGATAGAGGTGGTGGGGGCGGAAGGCGATGGTGTAATCGTCGTCCGGGAGTTGCGGTAATTGCCCCAGAACCGGGATCTCCAGATGGCTCTTGAAGAGTATCCTGTTATTGAGTTTGGTCACCGGCAGCATGTTGAGCGGCGGATCGGAAAGGGTCCGGGCGGTGATGAGGTTTTGCGGTCGGGAAAAGACCTCAATGGTCGGGCCGAACTGGGTAACTTGGCCCTGGTGCAGCGATGCCGTGTTGCCGCCGAGAAGAAGCGCTTCGGACGGCTCAGTGGTGGCGTAGACAAAAATAGAGCCGGTGGCGGAGAAAATCCGGGGCAGTTCCTCGCGCAGCTCCTCACGCAGTTTATAATCGAGGTTCGCCAGCGGTTCATCAAGAAGCACCAGATCGGCGCCTTTAACCAGAGCGCGGGCCAGGGCGGTGCGCTGCTGTTGTCCGCCGGAAAGCTCCTGCGGCGAACGGGCGAGCATATTTTCCAGTTTTAAAAGAGCGGCAACCTTGGCTACCTGCTTCTTGATTTCGGGCCCGGCAACACCGGCGATACGCAGTGGCGAGGCGATATTTTCAAATACACTCAGGTTCGGATAGTTGATAAACTGCTGATAGACCATTGCCACGTTGCGTTTCTGGACGGCCACGCCGGTGACGTCGTTACCGCCGAAATGAACCGTACCGGAACTTGGTTGATCGAGTCCGGCCATAAGACGCATCAGCGATGTTTTGCCGGAAAGCGTCGGTCCGAGCAGGATATTCAGCGTGCCTGCTTCAAAGGTGAGCGAAACGTCGGAGATGTGGAATTCTTTGCCGACTTTTTTTGATACCTTGCGTAACTCGAGCTGCATTACTTCTCCTCATCCGTTACCGGCGAAATCTGCTCTGCCGCCGAAACTTTCGTTTTGATATAGCTGTCAAGCTTTTCAGCTTCTGCGGCGGACAGAAATAAACCAAGTTTGGTCCGTCGCCAGAGTACGTCACTGGCGCACCTGGCCCATTCCTCGGCGATAAGGTAATCGACTTCAAACCCATACAGGTCCTGGCCAAATGATATGCCCAGGTCCTTCCGGTCCCGGATCGTATCAGTCATTGCATACGCGCAGGTGCCGTAGGTCCGAAAGAGCCGTGTGGCTAGTTTTGTGTTGAGAACCGGACAGCGGCTCTGGAGTTCCCGTACCGAGAAATCGAAAGCATCCGGACGGAAATCTCCCCCCGGCAAAACGCTTGTTTCGGTCCAGTCAGCGCCCATGCCGGGCAGAAAGGGTTTGAGTCTGGCCAATACCGATTCGGCCAGTTTTCGATAGGTGGTAATCTTTCCACCGTAGATAGACAGTAGTGGGGCTTCGTTTTTGCCGGTGTCCAGTTTCAGAACATAATCACGGGTTGCCGCCTTTGCGTCGCTCTTCCCGTCATCAAAAAGCGGTCGGACGCCGGAAAAGCTGCTTACCACATCGTCTCTGGTAATCCCCCGGAGAAAATATTCCGAGGCGGCCTGGCATAAATAGTCGGTCTCCTCCGGGGAGATGGCCACCTCGTCCGGATGGCCATGAAAATCTTTATCGGTAGTGCCGATGAGGGTGAATTCATTTTCGTAAGGGATGGCAAAGATGATCCGGCCATCCTCGTTCTGAAAGATGTAGGCCCGTTCATGGTCAAACAGTTTCTTGACGATGATATGACTGCCCTGCACCATGCGGATATGTTCTTTCGTCTCGGTGTGGGAGATATGGTTGAGCAACTCGTCAAGCCAGGGGCCGGAAGCATTCACCAGAGATCTCGCCTCAACCTGATATGTTTTGTTGCCTGTTTTATCGAGGAGCTGTAATTGCCAGGTTTTGCCGGTTCTTGCCGCAGACAGCAATGGGGATCTGGTCTTGATGCTTGCTCCCTTTGCTGCCGCATCCATGGCGTTAAGCACTACCAGGCGGCTGTCCATAACCCAGCAGTCAGAGTATTCAAAACCCATGCTGTAATTTGCTTTAAGGACCTTGCCGGCTGCATCACTCTTGAGATTGACGCTGGTGGTGCCGGGCAGGATCTTCCTGCCGCCGATATGATCGTACAGAAAGAGGCCGAGACGGATAAGCCATGCCGGGCGCAGCCCTTTATGGTGGGGAAGGATGAAACGCAGCGGCCAGATTATGTGCGGGGCTGCATTGAGAAGCACCTCGCGTTCGCGCAAGGCCTCTCTGACCAGTCGAAACTCGTAGTATTCCAGGTAGCGGAGACCGCCGTGAATCAGTTTTGTCGAGGCGGAAGAGGTCCCACCGGCGAGGTCGTTCTGTTCACAGAGAAAGACGGAGAGTCCACGTCCGGCGGCGTCACGGGCAATACCGCAGCCATTGATGCCGCCTCCTATAATCGCTATGTCATAAACGGGACTCTTCATAACAGATTGCTGGCTGAAGATGGATTGATCTTCTCAGGTAAGTTTCGTCTCTGGCAATAAATGATTTCGAATGCAATAATAAAACACCCTTAACTGAAAATAAATGTTGAGGCAAGTGAAAATTTACATTGTATGGACATTTCTGTAAAATGACCGGCCGACAGTCGCAATACTGCGCTGGTCAATCTTTGGCGATGACGACTTCAACGCCGCTTCTCGCACAGATCTCCTGCAGTTTTGCCGGCAGTGCATCGTTGATAACGATGGTATTGATCTGGGAGATATGATCGATTCTAATTGGTGCGTTTCTTTCGAGTTTCATGGTGTCGGCAACCAGGATGACATGCCGGGAATTTTTGATAATGGCCTGGGCGACACGTACCTCGCTGAAATCGTAGTCGAGCAGCGAACCATCCTCGTCTATCGCCGAAACGCCGATAATCGCATAATCGACTTTAAACTGATTGATGAAATCTACCGCCGCGACCCCGACAATTCCCCCGTCGGAGCGTCGAACCTGGCCGCCGGCAATGATCAGTTCGATGCCAAGGAAATTTTTCATGATTTCGATTGCATTGATATTGTTGGTGATCACCAGCAGGCCTCGATGATTGTGCAGGGCGTGGGCGACCTGTTCGGTCGTTGTGCCGATATTGATGAGCAGGGAACTATTATCCGGAATCAGCGCCGCGGCCGCGTGACCTATGGCTTTTTTCGGGCCGGGGGCCAGCAGGCGTCTGGCTTCATAACTGACATTTTCAATTCCGGAACCGACGATGGCACCGCCGTGGATACGTTGCAGCAACTGTTTGTCGCACAGTTCGTTGAGGTCTTTACGGATGGTCTGGGCGGATACCTTAAAGGTGGCGGAAAGTTTTTCGACGTCGACTTTGCCGTTTTCTCTTGCCAGCACAAGAATCCTGTTCTGCCGTTCGGTGAGAATTTCCATGACGCAGTTCCTGCAAGGTTCTGGTTAATTGGAGGATGATCATCGAGTAAAAGATACTAATCGAAGTTTCGGGAAAGTCAAAATGTATTTCATACGAAAATAAATAGCGGGAGAAAGCGTTGAAACGAATGCCTTTAGTTTTTCGGTAGTCTGGAAGAGAACCGGAATAGAGCTTACAGGATGATGAAAAATTCAGCTTAATTTTCAGGAGCCCCGCTTAGTATTGCCCACACATTGAGCTTGCACCTTTCTCTATACATGTTAGATGGATGTGTTGTCGTGTGGAAAGTATGTGATCTGGAATCTTGAGTGGTGAAGAATGAATCGTTTACAGGCAAATCTTCTGCTTACCCTGGCCGCAGTTATCTGGGGCAGCAGTTTCGTTGTGCAGCAGATCGGTACCGGTGAGCTGGGCACCATAACCTTTACCGGAGCCCGTTTTCTAGTCGGAGCCCTGGTTGTTCTGCCGTTTGCCGTCAAACAATTTATGCGGGTACAGCAGCAGGAGCGCAGGTTTCAGTCTGCCGACTGGCTGGGGTTGGTTGCAACCGGCTGTGTCCTTTTTGTAGCAGCCGTGCTGCAGCAGCATGGTATTCTCCATACGACCGTGACCAATTCGGGATTTTTGACGGCGTTATATGTTCCGCTTGTTCCGGTACTGGGCTTTTTCGTTTTACGGAGGAAAGTACATTTTTCCATCTGGCCGGCCTCGATATGCTGTTTTGTGGGGACCTATATCTTGAGTGGTGCGCAGCATGTTGACCTGGTGACGGGGGATTTGTGGGTAATCTCAAGCACAATTTTCTGGGCCATTCATGTCACCCTGGTCGGTATTTTTGCCTCCCGAACCCAGGCACCCCTGGTGGTGGCGGTTGTCCAGTTTCTGATAAGCGGCTGCATCGGCTGTATACTCGGTTATATCGTTGATTCCCCCAGTCTCGCTCAGATAATTGGCGCCGGTTGGGGCATATGTTATATCGGCATTTTTTCCGTGGGCATGGCTTTTACCCTGCAGGTGGTCGGACAGCGTTTTACTCCGGCTGCTGATGCGGCGATTATTCTCAGCTCCGAAACTGTTTTTGCCGCTATTGGCGGAATGATTTTTTTAGGTGAGCGATTATCTCCCCTGCAGCTGTCAGGAGGGGTTTTGATCCTCGCCAGCATCCTCGCCGTCGAACTGCTGCCGATGACCCGCCTCGGGAAACCCCGTCCACTATAATTAGTGAATTAGAAATAATTTTCTTGTGCTGTTTGCAAGAAAATTATTTCGTGAATGAACTTATCCCGCAAATCTTTTGGGCGGGATTAGTGACAAGCCCCGTAAATCTTTTAGGCGGGATCAAGAGACTAGCGATTAACATCTAGTGCTTTTCGCACACCTATTAAACATTATACTACTAAAACTGAGCTATACAGGGATATAAGGCAACCTTTTCACGGACGCCATGAACCCATCCCTGGGGGCTTGACCGCAGCCATCCGGGCTGCGGAACACCCGTGAAAAGCTCACCTCATATCCCTCTCGACCTCCTGTGCTGAACTTTAATGCTAAAATTATGTCGCGAATAACAGAGTCCCCGTCAAGCGAGGACTAAACAGAGCACCCGTCAAGCGAGTACTAAACAGCGCACCCGCAAATCTTTTGGGCGGGATTAGTGTTATGCTGAAAAATGGTTATTTTGCTACCTTACTGGGCTCAATGAGCGCCGGAGGACAGAAATTGTGTGGGAAAACTCATAAAGGAATTCAGCATGAACGAGAAAAAATTCGACCCAAAAAAACTGCATAAATTGAATAACCCTGCAAGACTTATAGACATTCCTGTAGAATATATCTGGAGCAAAATGAATATAGTGAGGCCGGAAATATTCGTCGATATAGGTGCAGGCACCGGCTTTTTCAGCATTCCTTTTCTCAATTATGTCGAGAACGGCAAAATTTTCGCCTGTGACATCTCCGACAGTATGATCCAATGGATGGAAACAAATATATCTCGCAGGTATCCCAACATCGTCCCCATGGCGATGACAGAAAGCGCTGTCCCCCTCGAAGATGGAATTGCCGATTTGGTATACATGATAAACCTGCATCACGAGCTGGATGATCCTCAGGCAATACTCGCAGAATCATTTAGAATTTTAAAGGCTGATGGTACGATATGCATCGTCGACTGGAAAAAGGAAGAGATGTCGGAAGGTCCTCCCGTACATATCAGGTATGCGCCGGAGCAGGTTGAGGAGCAGCTGGCAAGCTCAGATTTTCAAAACATTCATGTTTTTAGCGAAATGGCGAAACATTTTTTGGTCGTCGCGGAAAAAGGATCCGCCCGGTAAAACCCGTCAAACAGGAGAATGGCGGAATTCACCGGGTGTTTTCAATGAGAGGCAACTCACTGATGAAAAAGTTTTGCAAATTCCCCATATCCTTCGTTGGCTAATTTTTCCACCGGAATAAATTTTAACGCTGCCGAATTGATACAATATCTCAGTCCGGTCGGAGGCGGACCGTCGGTAAAGACATGGCCCAGATGCGAATTGGCCTTTTGGGAACGTACTTCTGTCCGGGTCACGAACCAGGAGGTGTCGGTATGTTCAACGACATTATCTTTAACCAGCGGTCGTGAAAAACTCGGCCAGCCAGTCCCTGAATCAAACTTGTCCAAAGAGCTGAAGAGCGGTTCGCCGGAAACGATATCGACATAGATTCCTGGTTTCTTGTTATCCCAGTATTCGTTGTGGAACGCAGGCTCTGTCTCATTTTCCTGGGTAACCTTATACTGGAGCGGGGTTAACCGGCTCCGTAAGTTATTGCTGATCTCCATCTTTACCGGAGTGATCTTTTTGCCCTGCCAGTGTTTTTCCAGAAAGGTGTCCCGGCCGCTGCCATTACGGTAGAAACGGTAGCGAAGAGGGTTTTTCTTATAGTAATCCTGGTGATACTCTTCGGCCGGCCAAAATTCCGGGGCGGCGGATATCGGCGTCACTATCGGTTGTTTGAAAATTCCGCTCTGTTCCAGCGTGTGTTTTGAGGCCTCGGCCAGTCTTTTTTGGCTGTCGTTGTAATAGAAGATACCTGAAGTATAGGCATGGCCCCGGTCGACGAATTGACCTCCTGCATCGGTTGGATCGATCTGGTGCCAGAACGTATCGAGTAGTTGTTCATAGGATATTTTTGTTGGATCATAGATAATCTGTACGACTTCTATATGATTGCCGGCGGCGTAATCATGGTAGGTCGGCGATTTTGTCGTACCGCCGGCATATCCGGAGGTGACCGAAATTACCCCTTCCTGTGTTTCGAAGGGCTTTTCCATGCACCAGAAGCATCCCCCGGCAAAAAGGGCCGTCTCTGTTACCCGGGGCTGGTCTTTTGGTTTCGCCTGTTGATCATTGTTGCTGTTTCCGGCAAAAACGCTTACTCCGACCAGTGCGCTGATAAGAACGACAGCTATGCGTAAAAACCTTTTCATATCCTTTCCTCCAGACTGCGGTTATCGGAAGCTGGGATAGTTTCCGTTCCCTCAATAATAAAACAGCAGTGTAAACCAGGTTTAAAGGCAGGGTAAAGATTGTGTAAAGAAGATTTTATTCTCTGATTACCCCTAATGTTCAGCTACTGAACCAGGATGTGAGCTGTTCGTTTCCCGGGACGCCGTAAACCCATCCCTGGGGTCTTCGCTGCAGCCGTCCATGGCTGCAGAGACCCGAAAAACGAACCGCTCACACCCTTCCATTCCGGCAGGCTGGGTTTCAGGGGCAATCAGATTTTATTATTCCATCGGAAGGGTAATCCAGACCGAAGTGGTTCCGGCCGAACTCTCCGCCCCGACTTTGCCGCCATGGGCTTCAATTAATTCCTTGGTTATGGACAGACCGATTCCAGCACCTCCCGCATCTCTTGACCGGGAGCGTTCGGCTCGGAAAAAACGTTCGAAGATGAAAGGCAGATCGGCTTCACCTATGCCGGGTCCGCTGTTGGTGAAGCGAATTTCCACCTTGTCCTGCAGCGCAGAGACAGCAATTGTTACGTTGCCATTGGCCGGTGTATATTTGAAACTGTTTTCCAGCAGGTTGCGCAGAGCCTGCAGGAGTTTATCCCGGTCGGCGAATACTGTCAGGCCCTCTTTGAGAGCGGTTGTGACCGTTATGTCCTTGTCCTGAAACGACGCGCTATAGAGACCGAGCATCTGCCGAACCTCCTCTGCCGGGTCGAGCTTTTCCCTGTTCAGGTGCGCTCTGGCGGCATCGGCCCTGGCCAGTTGCTGCAGGCTGTCCACCAGGTGCACCAGCCGCAGATTTTCCTGCTGCAGCATCTGCAACGTCTTTGGGGATGGCTCGATAACTTTGTCATTGAGTGCTTCCAGGTAGCCGCGCAGATTGGTGAGCGGCGTTCTGAGTTCATGGGCTACGTCTGCAACCATGTTTTTTCTCAGTTGTTCAATGCCCTCCAGGGAATCAGCCATGCGGTTGAAGGCGAGCCCGAGCTGACCTACTTCGTCCCGGGTGACCACCTCGACGCGGGCATGAAAATCGCCGGCGGCAATGTCTCTGGTGATCTTGTTCATCTGGGATAACGGCCTGAGAACCCGTCGGGTAAGAAAGAAGCTGAGCAGAAAGGCGAGCCCAAGGGCGGCAAGACTGGCCCAGATCAGGTAGTAGTGAATGGAAGAAAGAAACATCTGGTGGATATCGGTTGGCGATACCTCGTATTTTTTCATGAGGGCCATAAAATAGTTGGCGGCAAGGTGGTCTATTGCCAGCCAGATTACCAGGATAATGACCCCGATTACCGGCACGACCGTTATCAGCAGGAGTTTCCAGAGCAGTTTGTTTTGAAAGAGGTTCATTGCTCTTCGCCCTCGGAAAAGGTGTAGCCGAAGCCACGCACCGTGAGAATAAATTTGGGTCTGGCCGGATCTTTTTCGATTTTTTGTCTGAGATTGCCGATATGGACGTCGATAACCCGGTCAACGACCGTCTCGCCATCCTGATAAAAATGACTGAGCAGCTCCGAGCGGGAAAAAACTCTGCCGGGCGCGCGCATCAGGGCGCAGAGGAGTTTATATTCCGAGCCGGTCAGATTTACCGGCCTCTCACCCAGGCGCACCCGGTGTTTTTCTGGTTCCACTACCAGATCGTTGCAGGTGAGTACTTCGCTGCCGGCGGGTGGCATCGGCCGGGCCCTGCGCAGGATGGCCTTGACTCTTGCCACCAGTTCCCTCGGGCTGAACGGTTTGACGACATAATCGTCGGCACCAAGGGAGAGGCCGGTGATGCGGTCGATTTCTTCTTCTCTGGCTGTCAGCATCAGGACAGGGACATCTGAAAAAGTCCGCAGCTGTCGGCACACCTCCCAGCCGTCAAGGCGGGGCAGCATGATATCGAGCACAACAAAACCTGGCTTATGCAGCCTGGCAAGCCGCAGGGCGGATTCCCCATCAGCTGCTTTGATGGTTTGAAAACCATCGCGTTCCAGGTATGTCTGAATCAGATTGGCGGTATTGGGGTCGTCTTCAACAATCAATACCGGGCCGGCACAGTTATGCTGCATTGTTTGGGAGTCCTTTGATATGCTTGTTGTGAGAGTGGCAAAAGTGAGCTCAAAGAGGGTGTTGCTCGTTTGATACAATATCTATGGCTGGAAATATGGCAAGGAGTGTTGTGGAGGGACTGGAAGGGATGGACGCAGGGGGGGAGAGGGACTGGAGGGACTGGTAGGGACTGGTTCCCATGCGCTGCATGGGAACTGTTTGAAGATGTTAATTGCTAGTCACTAATCCCGCCCAAAAGATTTGCGGGATAAGTTCATTTACGAAATAATTTTTTGAAAAGAACAAAATTATTTCTAATTCACTAATAATTCAATCATAGCATTATAAACATCGCGTAAGTAGATAACCCCGACAACCTTGCCGTCGCTGCGCGTAACGGGCAGGCGTCTGAGCTGTTCCGTAAGCAGTATATCGGCACAGCGCAGGAGGGTTTCCTCGGCGGCGATAACTCTGACATCTTCCGTCATAAGTTGGTTGACATTGATGGATTGGATGGCGGCACTTTTTTCATTGCGAATGGCCTCCCATGAGATGTGATCATGGTCCTCGTCAAAATAAACATGGGAAGGAATGAGGATGCGCAGGATATCAATAGTCGAGACAATGCCAACGAGGTTCATAGCCTCATCAAGCACAACGATACCGTTTACGGATAAGCCATGACCGCGTTTGGTTGATTTCATGACCCTGATCGCCTCGCGCAGGGACATGTCAGGGGTCAGCCAGTTTTTAATCGGTTCCATCAGGTCTTTGACTCGCATCATTTCTCCTTTTGGTTAATGAACAGATGATTTTACTGGACTGTTTCTTGCTCGATATAATGGAATTGTAATAAGTTGCCGCTGTTGCAGTGGCAACTATACTCTACCATATAAAAGCTCCGTTGATCAATAAAACATATGGAAAAAATAAGTAAAATAAATACTCCGGTGGTTGTATCCATCCCCTCTATTTTTTGTCGAGCTCGCTCCGTACGGCGACACCCAATTTTTCCATGGTATAGGGTTTCTGAACATAGTCTCCTGCGCCAAGCTGCAGCAATTTTTTGACCCGTATCGATTCGGAGAAGCCACTGGTAATAAGCGCTTTCTGCTGGGGATACAGTTGAATAATTTTTTGATACGTCTCCAGGCCGTCAAGCCCTCCGGGCATAATCATATCCAGGATGACGAGATCAACAGGCTGCTGTTTGATAATGGCCAGGGCCTCCTGCCCACTCGTTGCAGTGTGGACGGTATATCCCAGTCTCGTGAGCATATTTTTTGCAATATCGAGCTGTTCCTGGATGTCATCAACGACGAGAATGGTTTCCCTGCCAAGATAGTCGTCCAGTACAATTCTGTCTTGCTGGCTGGTAAGGCTCTGGCGAGTGATCGGCAGATAAAACCTGAAAGTTGATCCCTGTCCCTCTTCGCTTTGTATGTCGATATAGCCATGGTGATCCTTGACCGTCGCCCAGATGACGGTCATGCCAAGACCGGTCCCGCTGTAATGCATTGATTTTTTGGTATAAAAAGGCTCAAAAATACGTGCGAGATCCTCCTGGGATATGCCCACGCCACTATCTGAGATTGAGGTGCAGACATAGTCACCTGGAGGAATATTCTCATAGCCGGTGAGCATCGTGTCAATGCAGACATTGGCCGTTGAGATGACGATTTTACCACCGGCGGGCATGGCCTCCAGACCATTATGGAGAATATTCATGATGGCCTTGGATAAATGAGCAGCAGATCCCTGGACATTGAGGAGGTTGTCCTCGAGGTCGGTTTCGATGACGGTATCGTGGTGTCTTTCCTGGACGAGTTCGAATTCGGCCGAATGGAGATATTCGGAAATGATATTATTGAGGTTGCACGTTTCGCTTATAGTGATACTTCGTCTGGCAAGGGAGAGAAGATCCTGTACGATAATGGCCGCCTTTTTCCCTGATTTCTGGATAATTTGTATTTTTTTATGCAGTGGATCCTCTTCGGCTATCTCCAGCAGAAGAAGGTCGGGGTAACTGACAATACCGCTGAGGATATTATTGAGGTCATGGGCAATTCCAGCGGCGAGTTTACCGATAACTTCCATTTTCTGGGCCTGAATCAGTTGCTGTTCGAGTCGTTTTCTGTCGTTAATATCCTTGACGATGCCCTGGGTGCCAAGGAAGCGACTCGGGCCGTTTTCTCGCGATTCGTAGATACCTTCGGCCGATAAACTGAAATATCTTTTCGCTGGACGTACCTCGTTTTTTTCTTTGGTGAGAAGGAGACATATCTCCATGTCGGTTGTCGCCCTGTCTCCTGTTCGTCTTTCATTCAGGCGGTATTGAACTTTGTCGAGATCCTCTGGCGTAACCAGCTCAAAAATCGGTCGTCCCACCAGGGATTCCGGGGATCGTGAATATTTTGTAATCGCGGGGCTGATAAAAGTAATGTTGCCGTCAGCGTCCAGGCGAAAGACAATATCCGGAATGGTTTTCAGGATAGATTGCAGACTCGTCTCGCTCGATCTTAAGAGAAGAGCAGTATCTCCGGTCTCAGCTTTGGCCTGTTGCTGGAAATAGTAGAATTTAAGCGTAAACAGCAGGCAGGAACTCAGGATTACGGAAATAGTCGGCAGCAGGGGAGAGAAGAGATAGCCGCTGATCTGGTAGGTTATTATTGTGACAAACCAGCCAAAACCGCCGCCCAGCAAACAACAAATGAGCGCCCAGCCCGTCGTGAAATGCGCAATGCATGCGGTGAGGAGCAGGCAGAGCAGCAGGCTGAAGAATATCTCACAGACGGGGAACAGATTTGTTCGGATGGTATGCAGACCGGAAATGAGCGACTCAAGGGAGTACCGGTGAATGTCAAGCGAACTTCGCGCCGTACCGATCGGGGTTGGATATTCCTGTGATAATCCAGCTGCCGTCAAACCGACCAGAACGATTTTATCTTTGAAAAGGTTCGGGTCAATTTTACCCGACAAAATTTTGGTGGCAGAGTATTGGGGAGATTGTGCATGTCTGGCCGGGCCCAGAAGGAAATTTCCCTGTTCATCAACCGGGATGTGATAGTCCCCCGCTGAATACACAGGGACCAGATACTTCCTGGATAAAACGCTTTGGGTATTGAGGGGCTGGAGCTGCAGCAAAACCGCAAGAGCAAATGATGGGTAGAAGGAGTCCTGGTATTCGATGAGGAGTGGTAATCGGCGTAAGATACCGTCAGGGTCAGGAGTTCCGTTGAGAAAACCTGAAGCCGGGGCCGCCTTGGCCAGCACATCGTAATTACAGATAACTCCGTCTGCCCGATGGAAATAAACGGCGGACGCGACCGAATCATTATTTCCCCGGCGGGTGAGGGGGATCGGGTGGAGGGAACAGTTTTGCGGGGTGGATGCGCTGTTGTTAAACAGAAAGGTATACCCCAGCACATAGGGCCCTTTGCTTAGGATCTTGGCAAGATACGTGTCGTGATCAAAAATTTCAGAGGGAAAATCCGACGTGTCGGTGCGAGAGCCGATATCGTCGGTTAGATTTTCGCGCTGAAGCACGGGAGAGGTTCTGTCTCTCTCCGCGAAAATGATATCGATACCGATCGCCTTTGCCCTCCCATGGGCTATTTTTTCGAGAAGTTGGCCTAATCGATATCGCGGCCATGGCCATTGGCCATATTTTTCGACACTCGTTTCGTCAATGGCGACGGTGACGATCTCATGCTGGGACTCAGGCGCTCTGGCAGACGTGAGAATAAGGTCGGTGACTTTGAGATTGATATTCTCAATGAATCTTGGCTGGAAAAGATAGATTCCAGACAGGAAAAAAGTCAGTAGCAGGCAGCCGACTAAAAGGATCCGGTAGAGATAAGGCCCCTTACTTGACAACAACTTCCACCCTTCTGTTTTTGGGCTCATTAACGTTGTCCGCCGTTTTTACCAGTGGGTTTTCCTCGCCATGAGATGTTGATGTAATAAAGGTCGAAGCAACACCTTGCTGCACCAGTAGACGGCGGATGGCTGCAGCTCTTTCCTGCGACAGCTGCAGATTATATTGGTTGTCGCCTACAGTGTCAGAATGACCGATGACGCTTATATGTTGTGATTTTCGATTGTTAATCGATTCAAGGATTGCCGGTAGTGTTTGCCGGGATTCTGCGGTCAGGTCAGTTGAACCTCCCTCGAAATAAAGGATAAAATGGACCGGTTGGCTGGGGAGCATTGTCAGAACCCGGGAAAATTCGGCATTGATTGCATCTGACGAGAGAATTTTTGGGGAGGTCGGCAGGGATTCACGTCCTTTGACGGTCGTTGCCTCTCTTGCCTGGGTAATGTCTGTCGAACCAACGTCGGTGCTCACTGTTACATGGCCTACCTTGCCATCGGGGTCGGGGAGCAGGACGACGGTGGTCTTTGCGGCACATCCGGATAAAAGGAACAGGAGCGCTAAAAAGATCAGGAGCAGAATATTTTTGCTCCATTGTGCACGAATCATAAGGTGGTCTCCGGCGATAATGCTTTGACGTATGTTGTTTTGTACAATTGGTACTGCTGATCAGTTGTGAAAGAATTTTCTTGAAAAAACAACTAAACAACCCGCCAGCTGTTAATGATAGCATCGTAACAACCTAAAATGAATATGAGTTTTTGCGATGCTGTCACTAATCCCGCCTAAAAGATTTGCGGGATAAGTTCCGTCACGAAATTCTCTCGAACAGCACGAGAGAATTTCTACGTCACTAATCGACCTTAACCAGAAATTTAGTGCCGCGAACCCCCAAGGTTGCGTCGGGTGTTTGCAGCACTACTTTTTGGGGGGCGAGTTTGGCAATCTGGCCGCTGATAAACGAAAAGGTGCCGCGGATGAGTCTGGTTACAAAAGAAAGTTGCTTTTCCGCCGGGTTAAACAGAAAATTTTCGATGGCTATCTCACTGTTTGGCCCGAGAGCCACCACGGTGTCATCATCAAAGATCAACCCGACGCTGCCGTTTGGCCCGGTTTGTATAGAATCGCCCTGGCTGAGGCGCATATTGGCAACCGCCTTGACGGTGGTCTGCGAACTGGTGATATAGACATCACCTGCAACGGTTTTGACAAATCCGGCGGAGTCCTGTTGGGCACCGGCATAGCCTGGCGCAAAAACAAGGAAAAAAATGCATATCAGCTCACCATAGATACTTTTCATACGCTCTGCCCCACACTCGGTCTCGTCTGCAAAAAACAACATGGAAAATCTGTTTGCGAGAAGTTGGCACGCAAATATCGACATCAACTGAATAATTCTAACATAATCAGGGCAAAAATGAGAAACAAAAATGGCGTGTGTGGGATACCAGTCGATTTGACAAATAATTGTATATACTCATTGCTCCAAATCGGGCTGTCCCCGGCCAGCAAACGAGCTGTCCGTATAGTGTTAAGACTTCACGTAGAGATGGGCGGGAACGCTTTTCGCTTTCGTCCGATAGGACAAATTACTTGCTTTTTTTCCAGATGTTTTTAAAACAGGAAGTCACGTAGGTTTCACGGAAAATTAGCTGATTTTAAAAGTATGTGCGTAGAAATCCGCTCCCCGAATGTGGTAACTTCCTGAAAAAACAATAGTGTTGAGCAATGTCGACGACTGCTCAACCCGTAGCGGCCTTATTTAATCATTTCCAGGAGTCAATTATGAGCGTGCATGTCGCGGATCACCCACTCATCAAGCATAAGCTTGGCCTTATGCGTCAACATGATATTTCGACCAAAGATTTCCGTGATCTCTCCTCGGAAGTTGCCCGGCTTTTGACCTATGAGGCGACGAAAGATCTGCAGACCCAGAGGAAAACCATTCAGGGCTGGGCGGGAACTGTAGAGGTCGATGAGCTTAAAGGTAAAAAAATAACGATCGTGCCCATTTTGCGGGCAGGTCTTGGCATGATGGATGGCGTCATCGACCTCATTCCTTCCGCCAAGGTCAGTGTCGTCGGGTATTATCGCAACGAGGAGACCCTCGAGCCGGTTGAGTACTATGTCAAAACGGCAAACGATATTGAAGAGCGGGTGGCCCTGATTCTCGATCCGATGCTGGCCACCGGGGGCACCCTGCTGGCCACTATTGCCACCCTGAAAAAAGCCGGCTGCAAAACGATTAAAGGCCTTTTTCTTGTAGCTGCACCCGAGGGGATAAAGAAGGTAACCGAGGCCCATCCCGATGTGGAGATTTATGTTGCCGCAGTCGATGAACGGCTCAACGAAGTGGGCTACATCCTGCCTGGTCTTGGAGATGCCGGGGATAAGATCTTCGGCACCAAGTAGAGACCTGGTGGCGTTGTAAAAACTACGCTCTGTACCCCAGGGCACTTCCTCTGGGGGCAGAGTAGAATTTTTACCTAACCATCTCTCTGGACCACTTTCACTTTTCAGGAGTTCGCTGATTTTTCTCTTTTTTGTTGAGGAGGTTGTTGTAATGCCCGAAGATTCACCAGATTCATCCTATCGCTTCCGCCTGTGCGACAGTCTTCTCGGCGCACAGATGCTGTTTGTCGCCTTTGGAGCACTAGTCCTGGTCCCCATTTTAACAGGTCTTGACCCTAATGTGGCGCTCTTTACCGCCGGTATCGGAACGCTTGTTTTCCAAGTTATCACCAAAGGGAAGGTGCCTGTTTTTCTTGCCTCCTCTTTTGCCTTTATCGCCCCGATAATTTACGGGGTACAGACCTGGGGCATTCCGGCAACCCTCTGTGGCCTGGCGGCAGCGGGGCTGCTGTATGTGTTGATGAGTTTTGCCATTCGCTATTTTGGCGCCGGAATATTGCATAAATATCTTCCGGCAGTGGTCACCGGACCTGTCATCATGGTCATCGGCCTGGTGCTGGCTCCGGTTGCCGTGCATATGGCCATGGGCCGGACAGGCGATGGGTCGGCATGGCTGGTACCAGAAAAAACGGCGATGATTATCGCCGGGGTTTCCCTGGTGACCACGGCGCTTGTCGCCCTTCTTGGCAAGGGCTGGCTGCGGCTGCTGCCGATTCTGTGCGGTATCTGTGCCGGATACATGACTGCCTTTGTCCTTGATCTCTCCGGATACACCCAGCTGGTGCAGGGCTCCTTTGATCCTGCCAGCCTCAAGAACTGGACCGCACCGGTTTTGATTTCCTTTGCACCGGTTGTTGAAAAAGCATGGTTTGCCATGCCCGCCTTTGTGTTTCCCGAATGGAAGTGGGAGGCGGTCCTGTTCATCGTGCCGGTGGCTATTGCCCCGGCTATTGAACATTTCGGCGACGTGCTGGCGATCGGTTCGATTACCGGCAAGGATTATGTCGACGATCCGGGAATTCAAAATACTATGCTCGGCGACGGGATCGCCACATCTATAGCCTCGATGCTGGGCGGACCTCCGAACACAACATATTCGGAAGTGAGTGGCGCTGTGGCGCTGACCAAGGCCTACAACCCGGCAATTATGACCTGGGCTGCGCTTACGGCGATTGTTCTTTCTTTTGTCGGTAAAATCGGTGCGCTGCTGGCAACTATTCCTTCTCCGGTCATGGGTGGCATTATGATCCTGCTCTTTGGCATGATTACCGTAGTCGGCATCAACACCCTGGTCAAATCCGGCCAGGACCTGATGAGCCCCAGAAACCTGATCATCGTCGCGGTGATTCTGGTGTGCGGTATCGGCGGAATGAAATTCAGTGCCGGTTCTTTTGCCATCGAAAAAATTGGTCTGGCCGGGGTATTGGGGCTGCTGCTCAACGTGATTCTGCCTGCGGAAAGGGAGCAGTCTTCCTGATGGAGGTCTTGTGTTGGCAGGCCTCTGTGTCGAAAATTTAAAATTAAGTATTTCATTATATGAAAGGCTCGGTGAAGAGCCAACTGGAGGAATCAATGGATTTTCCGATAAATTTAAGTGAATATGTCGCCCAGAAATATGATCTGCAACAGACTCGCCTGACAGATGCACAGCGTCAGGTGCTGCTCAACAATATCCAGATAGTTCGTGACAGCCTGGTGTTTTTTACCGCTCTTGCTAATGTCAAAGGGCTTGGCGGACATACCGGCGGGGCATTTGATATCGTGCCGGAGCTGTTGATTGTCGATGGCTTTATGAAAGGATCAGATACCATACATCCGGTCTATTTTGATGAAGCAGGGCACCGGGTGGCTATCCAGTATATGATGGCGGTGCTGAACGGATATCAGAAGCCGGAATCTCTTCTGCATTATCGGGAGTATGATAAGGGATATTACGGTCATCCCGAGCGCGATGAAAAAAACGGCATATTTTTCTCGTCGGGCAGGCTTGGTCATTTATGGAGTTATGTCAACGGTGTTGCCGAAGCTCATCCCCGCAAAACTGTGGTCATGTTCGGCAGCGACGGTTCGCAGATGGAGGGCGACGATGCGGAGGCAGCCCGCTATGCGGTGGCCAGAAACCTGAAGGTGAAAATTCTGGTTGATGATAACAATGTTACTATTGCCGGTCATCCAGGCACCTATATGCAGGGCTATGATGTGGCCAAAACCCTGCAGGGTCATGGGCTACCGACCAATGTCGGCGACGGCGAAGACGTTGACGCACTGTATGCGCGCATTCAGCAGGCGCTGGTTGCCGATGGTCCTGTCGCCCTGATCAATAAACGACTCATGGCGGTAGGCGTTGCCGGTATCGAAGGGTCGCCCAAGGGGCATGATGTCATTGCGGTGAAGCTGGCGGTTGACTACCTTAATAAAAAGGGTCTGACCAAGGCCGTTGACGTGCTCCAGAATTTTCCTGTTACCAAAGAGAAAGTCACCTATCTGGGCAGTACTCCGGAAATGGGCAAAGTTCGCGATGATTTTGGCAAAGTTGTGTGTGAAATTCTTGATACCATGGAGAGCACGGCCGACAAAGTTCTGGTCGTTGACTCAGATCTCGAGGGATCCTGCGGCTTGCATCATATCCGTAAAAACCATCCCGAGGTGTATGTGCACGGCGGTATCATGGAACGCAATAATTATTCCGTTGCCGCCGGTTTTGGTTCCGAAGCCGGGCGCCAGGGAATTTTCGGCACCTTTGCCGCTTTTCTCGAAATGGTTGTCTCGGAAATTACCATGGCCCGTCTCAACAATGCCAATGTTCTTGCCCATTTTTCCCATTCCGGCATCGACGATATGGCGGATAACACCTGTCATTTCGGCATTAATAACTTCTTTGCCGATAATGCGGTCGCCGAAAATGACCTGACCCGGCTTTATTTTCCGGCAGATGTCCTGCAGCTCCGGGCCATGCTGAAGAAGATATTTTATGATCAGGGGCTGCGGTTTGTTTTTTCCACTCGTTCGGCAACACCCACGCTGCTGGACGATCAGGGCAAAGTGCTGTTTGGCGATGGCTATAATTTCCAGCCGGGTAAAGACGAGATAATCCGTGAAGGCAATGACGGCTGCATTGTCAGTTACGGGGAGATGACCTACCGATGTCTTGATGCGGTGCTTCAATTAAGGGAGCAGGGATTGAACGTTGGTTTGATAAATAAATCGACCTTGAATGTTATTGACGAAGAGATGATCGTAAAAGCAGGCCGCAGTCCTTTTGTTCTGGTGGTGGAGAGTCAGAATACCAAGACCGGACTCGGGGTGCGTTATGGCACCTGGCTTTTGGAAAGAGGGCTTGCACCAAAATATTCATGCATGGGAACCAGTAAGATTGGTCATGGCGGGATAGTCGAGCAGCTGCCGCATCAGGGGCTTGCGGTCGCCGATATTAAAAAGAAGATCCTGGCGATGCGCGGCTAACCGAATGTGCGGTAATTGAAAAAATCTACCAACCGGAAAATCGCGGTTCCTTACTGATAAGAGAGCTGTAATCAACAAGAGGATGTTCAGTATTCTGAACATCCTCTTTTGAGTATAAGATTGGTTTTTAGAATGACTAGTTGATCACCTGGCGTATTACATCATAATCTGAATCTTTGGCCGGTTTGAAACCATCCAGCTCCATGGCCTGCATCACCCTGTCCTCCTTGTTCAGTTTGAGAAGGGCCGTACGCAGAGCTTCTTTGTGTTCTGTCGGTAAGTTCCTGTTGACGGATACAGCCCAGTTCGGCAGCCAGGCCGTCTCGGCAATTATTTTCACTGAACCCGGAGTGATGAACTCATCTGCTTGATGAAGGGCGGATTCGCGGATAAAACCAGCGTCAACTTCGCCGATACTGACGGCAATGATTACGTTTTCCTGTCGATTAGCGGTTGCCTCCACCAGATCGCAGTCTCGATTTACGTCAAGTCCCAATTTTTGAAAACTCAGTTTTTGAGATAAAAATCCGCCGGCCGAGGTTGCGCTGACGATCATGACTTTTTTGCCCTTCAGGTCGGAAAAGTTTGTGATGCCGGAATCGGGTCTGGCTATGATGATTCCCCGGAACTTATCCTTGCCTTTGCCTTTCAGGGCTGTGGCAATAACCTCATGGGTGGCTGCTACATTTACATAAACTAAAGGATTTTCGTAGCTAATCGCAAAATTGCCTTTTCGGACCTGATTCTCATAATCGGCGAAGTTATCCGTCAGAATGAGCTCAAATTTATTGCCGGTCTCCAGGCTGAGATAATCCACCAGCGGAGAGGTCATCGCAGTGAGTTTTTCCGGAAAATATCGGGGTAGCATAGAGAATTTATAGTTTTCCGCAGACACGGAGCGGATACTGAGGCAGAGTAGAAGCAGTGCCCAAAAAAGTGATTTTTTCATGGTAATATAGAGAGATGTTGTATTTGTTTTTGACAATGAGCCTGCAGGCTGCCGGGAGCATTATTTAAGACCTGCGGCGATTCGTACCGGGTCGTACTCATTGTCTTGTGCAGGCCGTAAGGCATTGACTTTTAAAGCCTTCAAGACCGGATCGCCTGGCTTGAGATCCCGGATCGCCTGAATTATCTTTGCCTTATCATCAACCGGCATATTGCTGCTGACTGACAGTGCCCAGTTAGGCAGCCATTCGGTAGACTGCAGAATTCGAATTGCTCCCGGTGGTACGAACTCATCAACCTGATTCAGGGCTGATTCCCGAATAAAACCGGCGTCAACATCACCTGTATACACGGCGAGAATTACATTTTCCTGTTTATTTTCAGGAGCTTCTTCAATAGTACATTCTTTGGACAGATCAATTTGGTGTTGCACGAGGGTTAATTTCTGGGAGAGAAAACCACCTGCGCTGGTGTAACCGACAATGGCAATCTTCTTACCCTTTAAATCTTCAATAGTCTGCAGAGAGCTGTCTGCCCGGGTGATAATTATCCCGCGAAATTTATCGCCACCATCTCCTTTATCCCCATCTTCTCCTTTTACCGCCATGGCAATGACCTCATGTTGACCGGCCGCCATGACATAAATATAGGGATTTTCGAATCCGATATTTATATTTCCCGAGGAAAGTTGCTTTGAATACTGACCAAAACTTGCAGTCAGGGTGGGTTCGATCTGCATCCCTGTCTGTTTTGTCAGGTATTTTGCCAGGGGAATAATTCTTTTGTTAATTTCTTCCGTAGAATATCGAGGCAGCATGGAGAGCTTATATTCAGTCGCAAGGCTAAAATGACTGCAGACCAGGATGTATAAAAATATCGCCACGATACATCGAATTTTTGCAGGTTTCATTATTGTTTCAAAGTTATTTTGCATAAAAGCAGCCTATTTATTAAGTCTGTTCATGATGTATTTAACGGATTGATGCATGCGGTCAAAAGCGGAACAGAGTTCGCGCATTTCCCGAGGTCCACTTGGTTGAACGGCAAGGTCCATCTCGCCGAGACTGATGCGGTTTACCACATCTGTCAAGCTCTCCATCGGTTTGGTAATTGACTGACTTGTCATGACAAAAATACCAAATCCAAAAAGCAGAACACCAACCGTAAGGGAGAGCGTCAGGGGGGAAAAAACCGCCTTGCGGATCGCCTCATCGACTTCCGAAACATAAATACCCACATGGACCTGGCCACCGGTGTCTGGAATAGGAGTTACCTCATCAAAAATAGTCTGCCCTCCCATGGTGATCCTGGCGTTCTTTCTCTCCATGCCGGCAGCAAGCTTATTCTGATTAAGAACATCTACCGGAAAACCTTTTAATTTGATGATATTGGCGAAGTCCTTGTCAAACCTGGATAAATCACTGAAAAACCCACCAACAACGATACCTTTTTGGTTCACCACCGCCGCATAGGCTACCCCCGGCAACTGGCTCGTTCGTTTGGCTTCCTTGTTTACCTGCAGATAATCGCGCAGCAGCAGCGGTTTTTGAATTCCGCCACTAAAGGCACTGGTGATGGCCTGAGTTCTCAATTCTATCTGATTACCTATGATATCGGGAACATAGCGTAAAGCGAGAAAGGTGAAAGTACCGGTTAGAACTATAAAGCCTACGGCCATGGTCAATAGCAGATAGGTTCTGACCGACAGGCCTGCTCCCCGGCCAACGATTTTATTGGTGCTGGAAGCAACCCCTTGTGCAGGAGAAGCCGAAGGAGATTTGCTGGTCGTGCTCTTTTTGACACTGATTGTATGACCGCATTGCAGACAGGCAAATTTTACTGCTGCACCTTTAATACGTTTCTCGTCGATATTATGTTTTCTGTCACATTTTCCACAAATAACCTCCATAAACAAACTCCTGTAAAATGTCTTTTCAATTTCTTAAAGTGGTCCCCAAAAAGCTTTTTTCATTAAGCTTTTAATTTCAAGTTCTTCCGTAAAGTATAGGTTTTAAAATATTTGCATGTCAAATTATTTTGTGATTACCACTAAAGTTCAGCTTAGAAGGTCCAGAGGGATTGAGGAGCCCTTTTCACGGGACGCCATAAACCCGTCCCTGGGGGCTTGACCGCAGCCATCCAGGCTGCGGAACACCCGTGCAAAGGGCACCTCATATCCCCATGCAGCTGAAATTTAGTGGTAATCACAAAATATTTTTATGAATTAAGGGCAAGCGCTCGACCCGGTTTTCCCAGCCAATAAAACCTGTTGCTACGATAGTTTTAAGCAGAATATTGCACTGCATTAACCGCGAGAATTTCAGTCGAGGTGGCTTTGGAAAAGGGCAATTTTTTCAGGGTCATTAATCTCGGTTTTAATAAGTTCCAGCAACTCATTCAGGTTGTTGTGGTCGTGCCACCGGACGATGACATCTGCAAAGATCATGTTGCCGACAGGGCCCATGACATAGTTGAGCACTGATTTAACTTTTTCCAGGTCATAGGTGACATCGGCAATGTCTGCTTGATTTTTTTTATGTCCGGAAGGGGCTGCTCCGGCTGTTGCGACCAGGATTTTTACGACCCCGTCCAGGTTCTTTGCCGGAAAAATGTGCTCCACCCCCCTTGAGTTGATGCTGGCTACGACGCTGTCAGTTTTTTCATCAACAATAACAATGATATTGTTGCTTTGGATATGTTTGTCAGCGAGTTGCGAGAGCAGGACATACCCATCAGAGATACGGGGAATCTTTAGAGCGGTGACAACTTGCGTATAAGCTTGTTGCTGCAAAGCAGTTGTCGCTTCTTTGCGATTATCTACCAGAGTGCAGTCGAATACATTATGGTGCGCGGTAAGTAAATCCTTGAGGGCAGAGGCTGAGTATGTGTCTGATTTAACGATGAGAATTTTCCGGATCATACTTTTTTCCTCTAAAATCGAGCAGATCGTTTCGCCTGCCATCCGAGAGACGTAACGCTTGCTCCATGGGTTTCGTTTTTATTGAGAAATTTGTCTTGGGCTCGCTCGCATAAGTGTTTTGCTGCCGGCCTTTTTGTCCGGCGTGCTGGTCGATCGACCGTGGCGTGAGTACCATGTATTACCTTCCTTTCGACGTTACCTGCTGGTGGCGTAACCATCTGAAATCGAGCAATATTCCTCTTTGCAAGGCAACTGGCGTCCAGCCCGGTAGCATAAGTTTCGCACAATGGATCAAAATATGTCAAGAAATCATTTTCCTCGTAATATTTTGCAAATTTATTGGATCTCTTCGATGCATGGGCACTGCAGGCGCGGGAGATAAGACCGGTGGTATTCGTTGAAATTGCTGGAACATTGTTTGACAGCAAGCCAGCAAATACAGGTTAGCTGGTAGCGGAACTGCGGGTCCCCAAAAGATAATTTGCGGGGTTAAAAAAAATTTGCAAAAGCCGTCCGATTTACGATAGCCTATACATTATTTTCAATAATAACCATAAATAGCTGGTGTGTGGTTGCGCAGGATCAGAATCGGCGACATGAGGGCAATGAAAATGTCCACCGAGGACAGTAATAATCATTATGGAGATGTGATGGACGAGACGAATAAAGAACCTGAAGTATACGATAATATTGTTTTTAATGAGTCTGAAGGGTATGACGATATTGTTTTTACGAAGGTTGGAGGTGGGAAGATTCGCACCAGGCTTCTGTGGTCGTTTATGATGCTTATCGCTCTTACCCTTGTGGTAATCGCCATCACAATCATCTCTCAGACGTACGCGCAAAAAACTATTAACGAATTGGTTCGGGTACAGGGAAAAATAGCCCGGTTGAGTCTGGAAACAGATAAAACCCTCCGGATAATGCAGGGGTACGAAAAAGATTTTCTGCTCAATCAGGAACGAATAGGCATCCGTAAGGCCAAAGAGCTCTACCTCGATCCCTTTGTCAAAGCCGGAGGGGATGCGTATCAGACCCTGTATCAGATCCAGCAATTGGCTACTGCGACCCAGGATCTTGACGCGGTACAGCAGGCCATGGATTCCATCAATGAATATCTCACCGCCTTTGTTGGCACGGTCGACATTCTCGAAAAACGGGTGGATAAGGAATTTGGTGAGTTGGTTAAATTACGGCAGAGTCTGGAGATTCTTGGTACCACCGCGGCCACTGTTAATTCTCTTGCTGTCAATACAGCATTTTCCAGCCTGAACGCCAGTCTGCAAGATTATTTAGCCGCGCCGAACAGAGAGAGCCTGGCCAGGGTTAATGAGAGCAGAACGGCGTGGCACAAGCTCATCGATGCGTCGATTACTCTTCCGGCAACAAAAGACCTCTTAAAGAAACAATTGGTCGATTTCGATAAATGGCTGGTCGAAGTAGCAAACACGGATAGCATAATTGCTGCCCGAATCAGCGGCTATCAGGAGGCTGCCAAGCGCGCCGAACCGGCAATTAAATCGGTTCTCGATTATGCGGTGGAAAATGAGGCTGCGGCGACGGCGGCTATGGAACATTCCGCCTCCCTGGTCATGAAAGTTGTCCTGGTTGTCGGTATTGTTTCCATCCTGCTCGGCGTGTTTATTGCGATCAGGCTGTCCAGGGGTTTAACCACTCAGGTAAATCATATAATGGGACTATTGGATGAAATCGGCATGGGCAATTATCAGGCCCGTACCGAGGTGGTGAGTAACGATGAACTTGGTGTCATGGCAACAACCCTGAATGCAATGCTGGATAATATCACCACCCTTATTCAGAGCCAGGAAGAAAGAGACAGCATCCAGGATTCAATCATGAGGCTTCTTGAGGATATCAGTGCACTCTCTGATGGTGATTTTACCGCGCGGGCTGAGGTGACCGAGGATATGACGGGGGCGATTGCCGACTCCTTCAACGCCATGGCCGACCAGTTCACCGACATCATCAGTAAGGTCAAGGCCGCAACGGAATCGGTAGATATTACCTCCGAACAGGTTGCCACCCAGACCATGGGGCTTGCCGAAAAGACCATTCTACAGGCAAAGGGCGTCGCTGATGCGGTTGAGGCCATTGAAGAGATGGTCAAGTCGATACGGGAGGTCGCCAATAATGCCCTTCAGTCGGCCTCGGTGTCCAAAACGTCAAGATTAAATGCCCAGGAGGGTGCCCTGGCAGTTAGCGAAACCAGTACGGCAATGGTGGAGATCCGGGAACAGATTAATGAGACGGCGCGTTCAATTAAACGACTTGGTGAAAGTTCGCTGGAAATCGGCAACATCGTTCAGATAATCGATGATATTGCCGACAGGACCTCCATTCTCGCTCTGAATGCATCCATCCAGGCTGCCATGGCCGGCGACGCCGGCCATGGTTTTGCCGTGGTCGCGGATGAGGTTCAGCGTCTCGCGGACAGTTCGAGTAACTCGACCAAGCAGATTGAGCTTCTGGTGAAGAGTATCCAGATGGAGATCAAAGATGTAACCAACCGAATAGATGAAAGTATCGGTAAGGTCGTCCAGGGGACAAAACTTGCAGACGGAGCCCATAACAAGCTGCAGGAGATTGAAAATGTTGCCAGCCAGCTGTCCGAGCTGATTGAGGCGATTACCACTGCCACGACAAGCCAGGTGAAGATGTCGGAGACGATTTCCAGGACAATGGAAGGTGTCGGGGAGGTCAGTCGGGAATCTTCGCTGTCCTCTCAGGATACGGCCACCTCAATGAGCCTGTTGATCAGAACAGCTCGAGATCTGCGGTCGGCGGTGGAAGTCTTCCAGATCGAAGAACAGCAGCCGGCTTAATCGCCGGGGAAGCCTTACTTTTCATCCGCTAAAAAAGGAAAAAGAATGAAGAAGGTCAGCAGTATAATCTTGTTAAGCCTTGTCTTAACAGTTGCCGGGCAGCACAATCTCCTGGCCGATAATGGAACTATCCGGATTGGCGTGATCCTGCCTTTGACCGGAATGTTTGAGCTTGTCGGCAACAACTCCAAGAATGCAGTGGAACTGGTAAAAAAAGATCTTGATGCGGCCGGGGGGATTGAAGTCGGTGGCAAAAAATATAAGATCGAACTTGTCTATGGCGATAATGAATCCAATCCGACGAAGGCGTCGAGTCTGACGGTCAGCCAGATCAGCCGGGAAAACGTGCTCGGTATTGTCGGCGGGCTGAGCAGTCAGCAGGCGATTCCTATGGGGCAGATGGCTCAAGCCTTCTCAACCCCCATGATTTCTCCCTGGTCCACATCACCGGCCACGACCCTGGACCGTCCGTATGTTTTTCGCAGCTGCTTTGTTTTTACCATTCAGGGGCCGGCGATCACTAAATTTGCCGCCAGTGAATTCAACGCCACCAAGGCAGCAGTGCTGTACGATATCACCAGTGCGTATCCGCGCGGAATGGCAAAGACTTTTAAGGAGGCCTTTGAGGCCGCCAACGGTGCCGGTTCGGTCGTCGCCTTTGAAGAATTTCGGACCGGCGATGTTGATTTCAGTAAACAGCTCGAACACATCAAGAATTCCGGCGCGGATTTTCTCTTCACGCCGCAGCATTATAATGAGGTCCCTCTGATAGTGCGGCAGGCTAAGAAAATGGGATTGACCATGCCGATTATGGGGAGCAATTCCTGGGCCGGCGGAGATCTCATGGGGGAGTGCGGTGCCGATTGTAATGGTTTGTTTTTTACCGCGAATTATGCTCCGGGCAACGCCACAGGACTGAATAAGGAATTCGTCGATGCATATATGAAGGCCTACGCACACAATCCAGACGCCCCTGCGGCCCTGACCTGGGACGCTCTTCGGGTAATGCTTGAGGCGATCAAAAAAACCGGGGGACTATCCGGCAATCTTGTGCGCGACCGTACGCTTGTCAAAGATGCCCTGGTCAATATCCGAGGCTTTGCCGGTGCAACAGGGACATTGAGTTTCAACGCCACCGGTAACCCCAATAAATGCGTGGTCGTTGTGAAAATCGATGAGAGTGGTGTGTTCACTTCCCATGATACCATCTGCCCATGATTTCGGGATTTTCTTTATTTCTCCAGCCAGGGACCTGTTATGACCGCTTCACCATCTTCTTCTACGGCGACACAGCGAAATACTGTCGATTACCTCAAATCTGTCCGTTTTCTCCAGGGAGATCTTGATGTTGCAGTAAAAAGCCAGAGCAGGTCCGGCATGCTGCATGTCCGACAGGGGCAGGTTCTTGGGGCCCAGTGCGGTAAATTGCAGGGCAACGGGGCCTTGCTCACCCTGGCTGCAATTGGCCCTGCCGATATTCATAGCGTGCAATCTGTCGGGCCGGTTGAAAAAAACGTGTCGGTGACTGTCAGCCAGATTGAACGTTTTTTCGCCAGATTGCCTGGCCTTGCACAGGCTGAGAGCCAATGCGATGAAGACCGAACGTTTGCTCACGCACTTCAGCTCTTTTTTCAGTTCAGGCGCAAGGAGGCGGGGGCGAAACTGGTTGAGGTCTTGCGCAGCAACCGCTTCTATTATCCGGCATGGCTGTGGCATTCACGGCTGATGACTCAGGAGAATACGATTAAAAAGGCACTGAACGAGGCCAGGCAGTGGGGCAATTCCGATCTGTCCGTACAAAGAGAAGCAAAGAAAATTGCAACACAGTTAACCGGTTCAACTGAACCGGTGAAGCGCTGTATCTTCTGCTGGTCCCTGCTGCAGGCCGGCGAAGAACGGTGTTTTTCCTGCGGAGGCTTCCAGAGAATTTCAAAAAACAGCGGTGATCGGGAGCAGACAAGCACAGACCTGCTGGAAATTTTGCCGCTTTATGATGCTGAATTTAAGAAAAATCCCCGCAATGTGCGGATTGCTTATTGTCTCTGCCTGGGATTTTATTCTCTTGGCAACCTTGATCGAGCCAGCGAGCTTATTACTCAAGCACTGCAGATTGCGCCCCGGGAGCCTCTTTTCATCAGGACCTCTGCTTTACTGCAACCCGTGGCGCCTGAAGTTCGGCAGCAGGCAGCAGCAGCGATGGTCGTACCGCAGCGGACGGCACCTGGCAAAGAAGCGACTGTACCGACGGCTGCAGCAGTCGACAACAAGCCAAAATGTTCAGACAGGACCGTGCTGGTGGTTGAAGACAGTAAAACTGCCAGGAGAGTGATAACGTCTGTTCTTGATCGCAAAGGTTACCGTATAATCGAAGCGGCAAGCGGTACCGAAGCCCTGCTGGCCATCGAGGGGATGGTTCCCGATCTCGTCCTTCTGGATGTAATGCTGCCGGACATGACCGGCTATGACATTCTGGCAGTCATGCGAAAAAACGGCAGATTCTCCGATGTTCCCGTGGTCATGCTGACCGGTAAAAGCGGTGCTGCTGATCGGCAGAAAGGAATAAGCGGCGGCTCGAATGAATATCTGACGAAACCGTTTGAGCCGGCCAAACTTCTGGCAGTATTGGCCAGATATCTGGAATCATCGGTTCAGCATCCGCCAAGCCGGCCCCCTCTGCCTGCTCTTGAAAAGGCTGAAACCGTGGTGGAACCCGCTGTTGTTCAACCGGCGGTCACGAGACCGCCTGCCGCCCCCCCGGCGGCTATGGTGGCGCCGACAGCGGCCGAGCCGACAGGGGGAATGCCCCGGGAGAACGAACTGAAAAAAACAGTTCTGATTGTCGAAGACAGTCCAACTTCCAGAAAAGTAATCGCCATGGTGTTGTCAAGAAAAGGGTATCTGGTACAGGAAGCGGTTAATGGTCAACAGGCGCTGAGAATGATTGAGGAGGCACGGCCGCACTTGATTCTGCTGGATGCCATGTTACCGGACATGACCGGCTATGATATCCTGGCAAGGCTGCAGCAAGACCTGGGACTCAAAGAGATTCCTGTTGTCATGCTGACTGCAAAAGATAGTCCAATGGACCGTGAGAAAGGGATAAGAGCCGGGTCGTCGGCGTATCTCACCAAACCTTTCAATCCGGAGAAACTTCTCTCGGTTATCGGTAGTTATATATAACTACCCGGTAAAAAATTCTTCATTTGCAGAGTGAATTCATGTCAAGGATGTTGGCTTTACCAGATCTTATTGCAAATATTGATGCGCAACTGGCCGAGGTGACGGACCGAGCCGATGCAATAGCGCGGCAGGCCGCTGCCGATCGGGAAGAGCCGCGCCGTTATATCCTGGTGGGCATCGGGACCCTGCACCTGGCGATAGCTATTGATGATCTGTCGGAAGTCGGTCCTTTGCCGACTGTTACAGTCCTGCCTCATCTTCCTGGCTGGATTCAGGGGATCGTGAATATCCGGAGTGAAATCGTCTCCGTTATCGATTTCGGTACTTTTATCAGATATTCAGACAGCGGGTGTGCCGGCAGGCGACTTGCCGTGCTCCGGTACAAAAAAAGAAAAATAGGCATTCGCCTGGATCGAATTGTCGGAACGGTGAGCCGGGTCATGTCGGAGACAAAACCCCTTGCGATGATCGACAGACACGCGGTCGATACCACGCTTTTCACCGCCGGTCTCCTGATTGAAGAGAGTTTCTACTATATTCTCAACGTCCCCATGCTGCTGACTCTGCAGCGGCTGGTTGATTATAACCGCAGGGGGTGAAAAAATGAGTAAAAATGGTGCAGTAATGAACAGCAATAGAGAGGATTCGCAATAATGGCAAAGTTTTCCACTGCCGAACTCGTTGAGCTCTTTTATCAGGAAGTCGAATCCTATATTCCTGAGATTGCGCAATGCCTGGACGAGCTTGCATCAGATAACAGCGCTGTAGACGCCATAGAAAAACTGCACCGGCTTTTTCATAACATCAAAGGGGCCGCATCGCAGGTGCAGTTGACCGACATGAGCCAGGGGGCCAGAGTGGTCGAATCAGCCCTGGATGAATGCATTGCAGGTCGGCAGCCGATTGCCGATCGCCTGCTGACAGCTCTGCAGCAAATATTTGCGCTGCTAAAAAAATCCTGCAGCAACGAAAACCATAACGATGTGCCGCAGGATTTTCATGAGCAGGTCGTCGCATTATTCACAAAAATTGACGCCGAAAAGAGTGCCGACAACCGGCAGAAAGGCCAGGCTCCCGCGTTGCTGCGCAAGTATCTGCCTGAGGTTCGCGCCATTTTTCCGTTATTGCAGGAACTTGCCAACTGCCTCGCGGGAGACGGAGACAATAAAGCGCACAACCTCTTGGTTTACGGCAAACTCGCTCGTGCGGTATCGATTCTTGCGGCCACGGTCCAGGCGGCAGGAATGCGGCAACAGAGCCGGCTCATGCAGGAGTTCCATCTGCTCCTGCAAAAAGTACACTCCGGTATCATTGGCCACCAGCCTGAACTGGCGGGATTGATCCTCGATTTTCTGCAGTTTCTCGAAATCATCTTCAGTCGTGAGAATCCTGAAAACAGTGCCACGGTACACAAAGTAACAGAGCAGCTGCAGAGATTCGAGGCGTTGCTGACAGTACTTGGCCAAAAGGCGCAAGTGCCGTCTGTCGCCAAAGAAACCGACCCTGTGGCAGCCCTCGATCTGGAAACGTCCGATTTCTTCGATGATCCGGCTGCAGGTGATCAAACCGATTTTCTGGATGAGTTTGACGCTGCTGATTTTGCCGTGGAAGAGATGGCAGAAGGTGAAGAACTTGGCGGTCTTGCGGAGCCTGCCCTGGTCACCGATTCCTCTGTCCCGGTCCCTGACGTCTCTGCGCCGGTCGTGGAAGCGGTAGCGCCGCTTGCAGAACCGGTCCCGTCTATTGCGGAAGAACCAATGGCGTCGATGGACGAAGAACAGCTGCTCCTGATGGAGATCTTCCGCGAAGAGTGCGACGAACATCTCATTGTTATCAACCAGTCGTTGAACTTTCTCGAAAATCGGGTCAAACAGCCAATTTCCCCAACACCTGAACTGCTGGCTTCTGTCAGTGCAATGCGGCGGGCGGTACATACCTTAAAGGGTGCGGCGTCGATGACCGGGCTCAGCCTGCTCGCCCGAGGAGCGCACGTCCTGGAGGATCTGCTCGATTGGCTGCATGACGAGGCTGACACGATACACCCTCGGGAAGTGCAGATTATTGCCTCTGGTATCGATGTTATCGAATCGCTGGCGCAATCGCCTCAGGCCCAGGAATCGCCGCGACTGGAAAGCCTGGTCGATACGATCAACCAGTATATGCTTGCCTGCTCAACGGCTGATGCGGTAGAGAACAGTGCCTCTGCGCAGTTGAGTTCGCAGCCGGCAGGAGAAAAGGCGAGGACTGCAGCGAGTGAGCAGGTACCTGATATCGCCCCTGCGTCTTTTGGGGAGATGGGCCCGGTACCACCGGCAGAACCGGCGAGTGGAGAAAATAACGCTACCCTGCCCGGCGACCTGGGGACCCTGCGGGTAAGAATTGAAGATCTGGATGAGCTGGTGAGTATCGAAGGGGAGCTGGTTGTGGCTCGCGGCGCCATGGAGAAAATGCTGGAGAAGTTTACCCAGACCCTCGTCGAATTGGAAAATGTTAAAGATACTCTGCGCAGAAAATCCCAGGAACTGGAGTCGGGCTTTGAAGTGCAGTCGCTGTACGGTTTTAGTCCTGTCAGCGCGCATGGTGAAGGCAATGGTCCGCTCAACAGTGAGCTGGCCGATTTTGACCCCATTGAACTGGATCGCTATTCACAGTTGAACCTGATAATCAGGTCCCTCAACGAGGTCGCCGTCGACGTAAACTCCATCCATGCAACGCTTACTTCGGTGGCAGGCGACATCAGTGGCCAGGCAGGCAAGCAGCAGTTGACCATGCGGCTGATGCAGGATAAGCTCATGCGCATCCGGATGACCCCTCTGTCGTCAATTTCGCGGGTTCTTTTCCGGACCGTCCGGGATGCGTCTTCCAAACTGGGCAAGAAGGTGGCGCTCACCGTGACCGGAGAAGATGTGTACATGGACAGGTTCGTCTGGGCTGGAATAACCGATCCACTCATGCATATTCTGCGCAATGCAGTTGATCATGGCATCGAATCGCCTGAGCTTCGGGCAGCTCTCGGCAAGCCGGAAACTGCAGCCATCTCGGTGCATGCCGAGCAGCGAAGCAGGCATGTTGTCCTGCGTATAGCCGATGACGGGGGTGGTATTGATTATACCCTTATCCGGGATAAGCTCACTCGCGAAGGTCTGATAGACAAGGCCGAGACCGTAAACGAAAAAGAATTGCTCGAATATCTCTTTCACCCAAGTTTTACCACCAGGCAGGAAATTACCACGCTCTCCGGGCGTGGAGTGGGGCTTGATGTCGTCAAAAGAAATATCCAGGATCTGCGCGGCTTCGTCCAGATACACAATACCCCGGGACAGGGGGTCGTTTTTGAAATACAGATTCCTTTTTCCCTCTCCGTCAATCGTGCGGCAGTCGTATCGGTTGCCGGTAGAGAGTATGCCGTCCCCCTGCAGGATATCCTGCAGGTGAAACACTTCTCGCCGGGCGAAATTGATGAAACAGGAGGCTTGTCCGTTCCCTTCGGCGATGGATATGTCCCGGCAATAAATCTTGGTTTCCACCTGCAGCTGGAACAGAAAATGGACACCCTGGCGGCTGCACCCGAAGGTCTGCTGGCAATTGTGTTTATGAAGGGTGACAAGCCTTATGCGGTAACCATCGATTCGGTTGTCGAACAGCGGGAGATAATAGTTAAAAATCTCGGTAGTCATCTGACCCATGTTCGAGGCATAAGCGGGGTGACCCTTACCGGGAGCGGAGGGGTCATTCCAATTCTCAATCTGCATGAGCTGGTGGATGTTCCGATCGATTATGCCATGCCGCATCATGCACCGGTACTGCAGGACAAGACGACTGCACCGATCAAGGTGTTGATCGTTGATGATTCCATTAGTGTGCGGCACAGTGTGGCTCGACTGGTGGAGAGCCGATCCTGGCAGCAGCAGCAGGCGGTTGACGGCCTGGACGCCCTGGCCAAACTGGAGAGTTTTTTGCCGGACGTGATCATCCTCGATATCGAAATGCCCCGAATGAACGGCTATGAGTTCAAATCAACTGTTAATAATCAACAGGAATATAAAGACATTCCCGTTGTAATGCTGACCTCCCGGGCATCGGAAAAACACCAGGCAAAGGCCAGGGAACTGGGGATTGACCACTATCTCACCAAGCCGTACCAGGAGGAAACCTTTGTGCAGCTGCTGGAAGCTATCTGTAACGGCTCCTCATCCGATCTTGTCTGATGCGACCCTGCAGGTTGCTGGATCCTTTGCCAAATAACCCTTTATGACACTATGAAAAAACAGCTCGAAATAGCCACCATAAAAGCGAACAGCACCGATTTCCATGGATGGGAGATTTTCTGGGTTTTGAGTAAAAATCAACTCGAACTTCTTTTTAAAGAAGTTGAGATGTTTTCCTCATCACCTGCCCTCGTCACCGCAAAATATCAGGATGACCTGCTGCCGGTGGTTAATCTGGAAAACTATTATGGGCTGGAGGTCAGAAAGAGGAACAACCTGCCTAAATATCTTGTTGTCAGGTCGGTCAACGAAAAGAAGGAACTGGTTAGGTTCATCATCGAGATACCACAAAAATATACTCTGCAAAAGCTTGCGACAGGTATAGAAACTTTGCAGGCGCCGATGATGGCCCGAAACGGCGAAAATGTGCTGGGGCTCTATGCCCTTGCCCCCGGTCAACTCGGTGTTGTGCCGGATTTTGTCCGGATAGGCCAATCCCTGCAATTATAGAGGATTGAAAATGTGTGTCGCCGGAAGTTGCGTCGGCAATCAGTGGAAAAATCAACAGGAACGCAATTATTCGCTAAAACAAATCTTCTTTCCCTGTCAATAAACTGGTGTAACTCTCAGAAAAGATAATGAAAAAACGCTCAGGATATGGCAAGAGGAAGGTTTTGACAATTTCCCCACCAAAAAGGAAAACAGTATGGCAGCAAAATTAATTATGATCGTAGAGGATAGTCAGACAGACATGCGCATCGCCGAGTCTATCTGCAGTGAGAACGGCTATGAAACCGTAGCTGTAACAGAAGGTGATAAAGTTCTATCCACCGCGCTGGAGAAAAAGCCGGATTTAATTCTGCTCGATGTCATTCTCCCGAATAAGAACGGTTTTCAGGTGTGTCGCCAGTTAAAATCCAACCCCGAAACACAAGGAATAAATATCGTCATTGTCAGCAGTAAGGATCAGGCCAGTGACAAATTCTGGGGAAAGAAACAGGGGGCTGACGATTATATCACCAAACCGTATACCGAGGGTGAGCTCCTGGCAGCTATAGAAAAGAATATATGACAGGATCGTTTCCGGTACAGAGAGGCTGAACAGGAATGCCGCAACAAAATCGCCTGGTCAAACCAGGCAGAACAGAAAGAATTGTCCTGAGCGAGACAGGGGAGCAGCTGGCTGTTCCGGAGGACTGGGCCCTGCTTGCGCCGGGCGACGGCCCGCTTACCAAGATGGTCAAGGCAAAAGGGCCGACGTGGCTGGTTCAGGTAAAGGCCAAAAAGAGATTTATTTCCAAGGGAATCTGGGCAAAAGAGGAACATATCCTGGCCGCCAGAGAGGAGCTGGAGGCAAAACGCTCGGCCCCGGGGTATGCCAAAAAACGTCAGCAGCAGCTGGATGGGCGGGAAAAAAAGCACCAGGAGTATGTCGAGCAATTTTATATTGAAGTCCTCGACTTTCTCGGTTTTCACTGCCGGTATGCCGGCCTTGCGTCCCGACTGGCCAGAGTCGTCACCGAGTTTGCAACCCCGGTTGGCAGCGGCACCGTGGCGCGGACGGAGCGAATCCCTGTCGCAGATCGTGCGCGCAGTGCAGTCATTGCCTGGATGCGGCATCAGACTACCAATTATGACCGTATGGCCATCGCCCGGGTCAAGGGAACAAGGCGACAGGTCCGAAGAGAGCTGGCGGGCCGCTCTCTCGACCTGCTGCAGCTCTACCGCGATGGCCATGACATCCCCCCATCCTGTCCCCTGCAAAGGGCCCTGGACAGCTCATCCTTGACTGACTCGTAAAAAGTCAAATTTGAAATGGTTAGTTTGCCCGCATCCGGTTGGCAAACTCCTCGGGAGTGAACGAATACACCTGGGTCCCGTTGCATTCAACGGCAAAAGAGGCGCAGACGCTGCCTTGGATGGCACTGGTTTCCAGGTCACTGCCGTTGATCAGGCCACTGAGCAGTCCGCCCCGGAAGGCGTCGCCAGCCCCTGTCGGGTCGACTACTCTGGCTGCCTTAAAGGAGGGAATTGTTATTTTGCCGGACGGTTTGTAAAGTTCTGAACCGGCCTCGCCCAGAGTAATAATGGTTGCATCGGCCAATCCCAGCAGTTCATCTTTCGTCAAGCCGGTCTTATCCAGAATGAGATTGAACTCGTAATCGTTGACGATGAGAAGCATGCAGCCGGTAATGACATCGATTAAATCCTGGGCCTGCAGTACGGGAAGAGCCTGGCCGGGATCAAAAATATAGCCAATGTTTTTCTGCTTGCACAGTTTTGGGTAGTTGATCATATCATCAAGATTCCCGGGGGACACCAGCAGCAGGGTTTCTTCCGGGTTGAGACTGTTAAAGTCGAGTCCGGAGGAGTATTTCATTGCCCCGGGGTTAAAACCGGTAATCTGGTTGTTGCTTTTATCGGTCGTTATATACGCTCCGGCCGTCAGCTCCTGGGGGATAACGGTGATTTCCGTTCTGGAAATCGAATGTTGGTCCAGCCACTCGAAATATTTATGATGGTCGCTGCCGATAGTGGCGGTAATCGTTGAATCTTTCCCCATCAGTTTGAGGGCATACGCAATATTACCGGCAGTCCCGCCATAGTTCTCCGTGACCCCGTCTACCTGGAAGCAAACGTTGAGGCTGTGGATTTTGTCCGGCAGGATATGGTCGGAGAAACTCTCGGGGAAATTCATGATTCGATCATAGGCCAGTGAGCCGGAGATAAATATGTTCTTCATTGTCAAACCTTTATGTTGATGTTGATATGTTGATTTCGTTGTTTTTCGGGGTGTGATTGGCCAAGAGGACAGCCCCGAGGACAAGCGCTCCACCAGCCAGCTGCATAAGTGAGAGCGTCTCTCCCAGCATCATCCAGGCTCCGCAGGCGGTGACCAGGGGAATGCCGTTGATGCAGACAGCAGCCTGCGCCGCGGGAATTCTGGTCAGCGCATGATTATAGCACAGGAATGCCACGATGGTAGCAAAAATAGTCAGCACGACCAGGGCGATCAGCGATTCACTGGAGACTGCCTGCCAGTGAAGTTTTGGCAGATCCCAGAGAAATGCCGGGAAAAATAGCAGGGCACCGAAGATAATCTGCATGCCGGTGATCTGCAGAGAGGTGAGCGATTCGCCTAATCGCCGGGTCATAATCATGTAAATGGAGGCAGCAAGCACAGCCCCGAAGATAAGCATATCGCCCAGCAGCATGCCGCCGGCCTCCTGGACGTCGCCGCCAAAAACCAGCAGAGCCACGCCAACCAGGGAGAAACAGATGCCGAGTGTATTCAGCAGGCGCAGCCTCTCTTTTAAATACAGTGCGGAGAGGACCAGCACGACAATGGGAATGGTGGCGATGATCAGGGAGGTTTTGGTCGCTGAGGTGTATTGAAGCCCCGTGGTTTCAAAGAGAAAATAGAGGCCGGGCTGCATGAGAGTAAGTAACAGAAGAGATTGTAACGTTTTGCCGGTAAGGGGCGGAAAACCGGTACGCCAGAGTAACATGCCAAAAAAAATCGAGGCGGCAAAAAAACGGAAAAATATCAGACAGAATGGGGTGAAGCTCTGCAGGGCGATTTTGGTCGCCACAAAGGAGAGTCCCCAGAATAGAACTGCTGTTGCTAAAGCGAAATAGGTTAGAAGAGAGCTTTCGGTTTTCATCAGTCGATTTATTGGCTGTGAGTAACATTTCCATACAGGGCATTTCCGTACAGGGCGGTGCCGTCTGGTCCTGGAACGTAAACGATTAGGCATAAAATATCTCGCAGGGAATGGTGCCGACGGAAAAAAAGATATGCCTTGCGGTTGAGAGGAACGGGCAATGGCTGATGAATTTGTTACAAAGATGTGAGAAGCCAGGAAAACTAAGCGTTCACACAAGAATCTCCTTGAGTTTTGCCGAGGATTTTGTTACGCAGGAATGAGTTGTTTACTCGTGGACCCGATTGAATTTTTATATAATACCAAATAGTTGTTTTTCGTTGCCGACTGCCGCATGCTCACACGAGATAGTCTGTCCAAGGAGCTGAAAGGCTGATTCTTCCCCCCAGCGAATGCCCTGTTCATGGCAGAGTGGAGGGATAAACAGAGGAGCCGTTCATTCGTCAAGGGTATTACCCTTATACTTAACTATAAAAAGGAGAGAGAGATGAAAAAACTGTCGTTACTGGTAGCTGTTGCACTGGCTATGCTCACTTGCTCTGCAGGAACAGGCTTTGCTGAAGATACCCTGGCGGAAATTCAGAAGCGCGGGACTCTGCGGGTGGGTATGGAACCCGGCTACATGCCATTTGAGCTGACCAATCAAAAAGGCGAAATCATCGGTTTCGATGTTGATATGGCCACAAGAATGGCCAAAGCAATGAAAGTTAAGCTCGAACTCGTGTCTACTGCCTGGGACGGAATTATCCCGGCACTGCTGACCAAGAAATTCGATGTCATCATGTCCGGTATGACCCTTACCCAGGAGAGAAACCTGACGGTAAATTTTGCCACTCCTTATATCCTGATCGGTCAGTCGGTGCTGTTGAAAAAAGATCTCGCCGACAAGGTCAAATCGTACAAAGACCTGAACGACCCCAAATACACCATCGCTTCGAAATTAGGCACTACCGGCGAGCAGGCCACGAAACGGATGATACCTAATGCCAAGTACATTTCGTATGAAACCGAGCAGGAAGGGGTCATGGAGCTGTCCAATGGCAAGATTGATGCTTTTATCTACGATTTGCCGTTTAATACCATCGCCATGGGCCAGAAGGGTGCCGGAAAATTTGTCCATCTCGACGAGCCTTTCACCAAGGAGCCACTGGCCTGGGCTATCCGCAGGGGGGACCCCGATTTCCTTAACTGGCTGGACAATTTCATGAGTCAGATCAAATACGACGGCGTATATGACAAGATTTACGCCAAGTGGTTTCATGACGATGCATGGTTAAAAGAAATCCAGTAATTAAAAGGAAGTGCAAATTTGAAAGCCAGAGAGAAGACCTGGCCCTGGAGACTTTTGCTGGTGGTTATCCTGCTTGGGATAGCCGCCGGCACCTGGGGTGCAGTCAGCAAAATCGACTATAAATGGCGATGGTACAGAGTACCTCAGTACTTTATGTACCTTGCGGAAGATGCACAGAAAATCCCCTTTGACGGCAAGGTGACTGCCGTTGTGAAGGGCAACAAGAATACCAAGGTGACGGTGGTCTCCGAGAGTGCAGAGACCAAAACGATACAAGTCACCAGTGACACCCTGAAGGTGTCCGAGGGTGAGGATTTGTTTGCCGGTGATACCGTCGGCTTTACCAAAACCTGGCGGCTTGGTCCATTGATGCTCGGTCTCTGGACAACTCTCTGGCTGTCGGCAATTTCCAGTGTGTTCGCCCTCATCCTGGGTCTTTTGACCGGCATTGCCCGGGTCTCAAAGAATATCACCTTAAGAGGCCTGGCGATGGTCTACGTCGAATGTATTCGTGGAACGCCGCTGCTGGTACAAATCTTCATTGCCTATTTTTTCCTTGGCACAGTGTTCAATCTCAGCCGCAATGTCTGTGGCGTCGGGGCATTGGCCCTTTTTGCCGGGGCTTATGTGGCGGAGATAGTTCGTGCCGGGGTGCAGAGTATTCCGAAAGGACAGATGGAGGCCAGCAGATCGCTTGGTATGACGGCCTTTCAGACCATGAAAGATATTATTCTGCCCCAGGCCTTCAAGAAAATCCTGCCGCCGTTATCCGGCCAGTTCATCAGCCTGATCAAGGACTCGTCTCTGGTTTCAGTTATTGCCATTACTGATCTGACCAAATCGGGTCGGGAGATTATCACCTCCACCTTTGCCACCTTCGAGGTGTGGATTGTGGTGGCGGCGATGTATCTGCTGGTGACTTCGGTCTTGTCGCAACTTGTTTTTTACATGGAACGGAGGCTCGCCGTCAGTGATTAAAGCCGACAATGTAGTGAAGGTGTTCAGCAGTCGTTCCGGGGAAGTACGTGCCGTGGATGGGGTGTCGACCGAGGTGGCGCGCGGAGAAGTTGTGGTGGTCATTGGTCCGTCCGGTTCAGGGAAATCGACTTTTCTGCGCTGCATAAACGGGCTGGAGACGTTTACCGAGGGCCATATTTTTATCGATGGCGTGGACCTGGCGGATAAAAAAACCAATATCAATAAGATTCGGGCCGAGGTGGGCATGGTGTTTCAACAGTTCAACCTCTTTCCCCATAAGACGGTACTGGAAAACCTCACCCTGGCCCAGTGTCGGGTCCGCAAAAGGAGCAAAAAGGTTGCCGACGAAAAAGCCCAGGCCCTCTTGAAAAAAGTCGGCATTCCGGAAAAAGCCGGAGAGTATCCTTCAAGGCTTTCCGGGGGGCAGCAGCAGCGAGTGGCAATTGCCCGGGCGCTGGCGATGGACCCCAAGGTCATGCTCTTTGATGAACCAACCTCCGCGCTTGACCCGGAAATGGTTGGCGAGGTTCTCGATGTCATGAAGCAGCTCGCCCGGGAAGGCATGACCATGATTGTGGTCACCCATGAAATGGGCTTTGCCCGGGAAGTGGCCGACCGGGTCATCTTTATGGATGAGGGAAAGGTCGTTGAGGTGGGCACACCGGAACATTTCTTTACCAACCCGCAGGAAGAAAGAGCAAAGCTGTTTTTAAAGCAGGTGCTCTGATTGATGCCATCGTGAAATTCAACTTCTTCATCCGGTTGCCATGCGTTGCATGGGAACCGGATGAGCATTTTTACAACGCTGAAAACGAATATGTCAAAAAATTCAGATTATCAAAAAACATATCCTATTTCGTGGGATCAACTGCATCGCGACTCCAAGGCCCTTGCCTGGCGTCTGCTCAATATCGGACCTTTCAAGGGTATAATTGCCATAACCCGCGGAGGCTTAGTGCCGGCAGCCATCATCGCCCGTGAGTTGGATATCCGTCTGGTGGACACTATCTGTCTTTCCAGCTATGACTGGCAGGACAGAAAGGGCGAGGTCAACACCCTGAAGTCGTTTGACGGTGATGGAAAAGGCTGGTTGATAATCGACGACCTCGTCGACACCGGGCGAACTGCCCAGGTGGTCCGGGAAATTGTGCCGGAGGCCCATTTCGCCACGGTGTATGCAAAACCTGCCGGGCGGCCGATGGTTGATACGTTTATCACCGAGGTGAGCCAGGATACCTGGATTCTTTTTCCGTGGGACACCGAATCGCAGTTTGTTGTGCCGCTTGCCGGCAGGGACAAAAGGTGAGGTGAGAGGGATAGCGGTATGAAAAGCACATTCGATTTCTGGCAGGATCATTCCGAACAGTTTCTGGTGATGGCCAATCTCTGGGAGAGAAGAACGGCCATGGAAAAACCCGATGCTGTCGGGAAAAAGACCGGGGACTGCGGTGATACCATAACCATTTATCTTGCGGTCAATAAAGGTGTCGTGGAGCAGCTGACCTATGAACTGGAGGGGTGCATGAACACCAATGCCTGCGCCAATGTCCTGGCTGAGCTGGTGGAGGGAAAACCGGTCGAGCATTGCTGGAATGTGACCCCGACCGATATTATCGATTTTCTGCAGACCCTGCCGGAGGACCATCATCACTGCGCCGAACTGGCCGTCGGCACTCTGTATCTGGCTCTGGCGGATCTGGCGAAGGGCTAGGCTGAAAGATCTCTCCGCTCAGTGGGTTGCTTCGGGAGGATTCGGTGTCCATTCAAGTATTCTCCCCTGACCGTACGACATTTTAATGATATACTCGGCAAACTGATAGTCGAGATCCTTATCGTCCGGCCCGGCCGGTCCTGTGCAGGTGGCGAGAAACATATCCGCCATTTCCATGATGATTGACCGGAAAGGGCCACTGACCAACAGGTTGTCTATCGTGTGCTCGCCCAGATTATGCACGGTAAATCTAACCATCGCATCGCCTCACAGATGAAGAGTTTTTATATCGACAACACTGATAAATTCGTAAAAAACTTAAATTTGAGATGATTAAGTAAAAAGCCATTCTCCAACTTTAGAACAACTCGGCTGAAAATGGAAGTGCATCAGAAAAAGATATGAAACAGCTTACGACCCCCCGCATGGACCAGTGCATCGGCTGCCAGTCCTGCTCCCTGGCCTGTGCCCGCCTTGTCTATCACCGGATTTCCTGGAATACGGCAGGCATCCGCATTCATTCCTCGGGTGGTCTTTCCACCGGATTTATTGCCAACAGATGTCTGGCCTGTGATCCGCCTCCCTGCGCTGAGGTGTGCCCCACCGGCGCTTTTACCAGCCGACCCGGCGGCGGGATTATCATGAAGAAAAAGCTGTGTATTCAATGCGGAAAATGCATTGATGCCTGTCCCGTTGACGCTATTTACCAGGATCGTCGGGGCGATGTCTACGTCTGCCTCCATTGTGGTCAGTGTGTCCCGTTCTGCCCGCAAAATTGCCTGGAAATGGTCGACAGCCACAGTATCGAAGAGGTGCTGGTATGATCAGGGAGGAGTTTCGCATCCTGCTGGTTGATGTTGCATCCGGTAAAGGAAAGATTGTTCTGCTCGATGGCCGCAATGAAGTGGCCGGTGGCAGCGGGCTCGCCGCGCTGCTCTATATGCAGTATGGTCAGCCTGAATTGGACTGGGACGATGCGGCACAGCCGCTCATCTTTGCCATCGGTCCATTGACCGGCTATTTCCCGCTCATGAGCAAAATGGTCTGTTCATTCAAATCGAATTATCATGGCGAATACACCGAAAGCCACGCCGGCGGACGTGCCGCACTGTCGCTCAGATTTTCCGATCTTGATGCGCTTGTGCTGGTCGGTAAAGCAAAACGGCTGAGCTGTCTTGGCATCGGCGCCAATCATCTCGAGCTCAAGGATGCCGCTTTCCTGCGCGGTACGGATGCGGAAAGCTCCGGCAAACTGATCAGAAGGATGTTTAAAGGCGGCAGTGGTCACCGTTCGATCATGCGCATTGGCCCTTCGGGGGAGGTCGGCTCGGCTATGGCCTGTATCAATGTCGATACCTACCGCCATTTTGGCCGGATGGGCGGCGGTGCAGCCATGGGCGCAAAAAATATCAAGGCTATCGTCATCCACGGCGACTCCGATTTTGATGTTCCGCCCGGAAAAGAATATGCGCGACTGTATAAGGAGGTGTATACCAAGGTTACGTCTACCGATATGATGCGAAAATATCATAATCTGGGGACTCCGGCGAACCTCCAGGGCCTCAATGATATCTCGTCTCTGCCCTGGCGCAATCTGCAGCAGACCAGTGACCCCGGTATATCTTCCATCACCGGCAAGAGTTTTGCCGACAATACCCTGCTGAGAAACGGCGCCTGTTCCGGCTGCCCGGTAGGCTGTATTCATATCGGGTTTATCCGGGAAAAAATGGCCACCGACAACCGCTACCATTATCATCAGGTGGCCTATGATTATGAACCGATCTTTGCCGCCGGTACCATGCTTGGGGTAACCAACAGCTTTGATGTGCTGCGCATCCTGGATGTCATGGAAAAGGTGGGGCTTGATGCGATGTCCGGCGGAGTGGCCCTGGGCTGGGCAACCGAGGCCACAGAGCAGGGGCTGATATCGGCAAAAGAGACCCTTGTTCCGCTTTCTTTCGGCGATGCCGCCGCTTATCAGCAGGCGGCACGGCATCTCGGCCGGGGCAGCAACGATTTTTACCGGCTGCTTGGCCAGGGGACACTGAAGGCTGCCGCAGTTTACGGCGGTGGTGATTTTGGCTGCGTTCTCGGTCAGGAAATGGCTGGTTATGCCACCGGCGAGCTGTTCTTTGCCGCCCAGACCCTTGGCTTTCGCCATTCTCATCTTGATACCGGGGCCTACAGCTATGACCAGAAAAATTCGGACCGGGATATAACGCGAGCGGTGGATTTCCTGATCGACGATGAGCCCGGCCGGGCATTTCTCACCTCAATGGTGGGCTGCCTCTTTGCCAGGTCAGCCTATACAGAAGAGCAGTTGGCTGAATGTCTGCGGACGGTTGGCTTTGACAAACTTTCCAGCTCGATTCCACAGGTTTCCGAACATATCCGCGCCCTGCGCTGGAAGGTTCGGGCGCGGACCGGCTTTGATCCGGATAACTTCGCCATCCCGAAACGTTTTTATCAGGTGAAAACCTGGAAAGGGGTGGTTGATAAAGAATATCTCGACAGCTTGAAGCAGGAGTACGGCAGAAGAATCCAGGCGATTATCGCCGGGGATTGATCCTGCACCCATGCGCCGCATGGATACAAGATTAAAAGAGGCAGCCTCCCGCGTAGCGGGAGGCTGCCTCTTTTAGTTGATACGGTAAAGCGTGCTATATTTTTTAAAGAAGGTCGGCAATAGCCTCTTTCTCGGAGAGCAGCTCGGCCTCGGTGGCTTTCATCATTTTGCGGGCGAAGTCGCCGATTTCCAGGCCTTGGATTTCTTTCCATTCGCCGTTTTCACAGGTGATCGGCAGGGCGTACATAATATCCTCGTCGATGCCGTAGCTGTTGCCGCCGCTGAAAACACCCATGCTGACCCATTCGCCGTTTGAGCCAAGCGCCCAGTCCCGCATATGGTCAACGGCGGAAGATGCCGCTGATGCCGCGCTGGATGCACCGCGGGCCTTGATGATGGCTGCACCGCGTTGCTGAACGGTCGGAATGAAGTCACTGACATACCAGTCATTGTCGACTTTGTCTTTTACCGGCACGCCGTCAACGGTTGCATAGCTGATATCGGGGAACTGTGTGGCGGAATGGTTACCCCAGACGACCATTTTTTTCACCTTGGTCGAATGGCTGCCGGTTTTAGCCGCGATCTGCGACAGAGAACGGTTGTGGTCGAGACGCATCATGGAGGTGAAATTGCGCGGATTGAGATCCGGGGCATTTTTCATGGCGATAAGGGCGTTGGTATTCGCCGGGTTGCCGACCACCAGTACTTTGACGTTGCGGTTGGCATGATCGTTGAGGGCCTTGCCCTGCACAGTAAAGATCGCGCCATTGGCCTTCAGCAGGTCGGAGCGCTCCATTCCTGGACCACGTGGTCTTGATCCGACCAGAAGAGCGTATTCGACATCTTTAAAGGCAACATTGGGATCATCGGTGGTAACAATACCGGCGACCAGCGGGAAGGCGCAGTCGTTGATTTCCATAACCACGCCTGCCAGGGCACCCATTGCCGGTGGGATTTCGAGGAGTTGGAGTATTACCGGTTGGTCCTTTCCGAGCATATCACCCGATGCAACGCGGAATATGAGGGAGTAACTGATTTGTCCGGCGGCACCGGTGATTGCTACGCGTACTGGGGTTTTCATGTGTGTCTCCTTTGAATAGGGATTGCGTTCCTTGCAGATTATTGTCTGCGTGTCTACTGGCAGACAATCAGCACACAAGGTGCTTCTCCCGGCTTATTTCCCGTTTACCGGGGTTGGATTGTATCACAAAAACGTCTTGTTAAGCGCGAACAGGAGCCAAGATACCATAATGTTCCGGATGAATCCAGCGCAAGGCGACGGAGAACTCTGATTTTCGCATCAGTAGTATTGATGCCGATCATCAGAGTATTCAACGTGCCGGGTTTGTTGGTTTGCCGTAGCCTCCGCCGCCTGGGGTTTTGATGATAAACGTATCGCCCGGCTCTAAATGAACCTCATCGTTGCCGGCTAAAAGCGTCGTCGAGCCGTTGCGATGGAGTACGCTGTTCACTCCTTTTTTCCCCGGACCGCCTCCGGCGAGGCCGTAGGGTTCGGTTTCCCGGTGCGAGGAGAGAACGGTGGCGGTCATTGGTTCCAGAAAGCGAATCTTGCGGATAACGCCCTCCCCGCCGGGAAAGTTTCCCGTCCCGCCGGAGCCGTGCCGAATGGAAAAAGAATCCACCCGCACCGGAAAACGCCATTCCACCACCTCCGGGTCGGTCATCCTGGTATTGGTCATATGGCTGTGCACCGCGCTTGTGCCGGGATGATCCGGCCCGGCCCCGGTGCCGCCGCAGATGGTTTCGTAATTTTGATGGGTGGCATTACCGTAGACAAAATTATTCATTGTCCCCTGGGAAGAGGCGAGCAGACCGAGGGCGCTGAACAGGGCATCGGTGATAGCCTGGGAAACTTCGGTATTGCCGGCGATGACCGCCGCCGGATATTCCGGATTGATCATGGTTTGCGGCGGGATGATCAGCCTGAGCGGTTTCATGCATCCTTCATTGAGCGGAATAGCATCGGCCACAAGGCATCGGAAAACATACAGCACCGCAGCATTGCATACTGCCCTCGGGGCATTGTAGTTGCCATTGTCCTGCGGTGAAGTACCGGTGAAATCGATGGTCGCCTCGCGCTTTTGCTTATCTACCGATATCTTTACCCGGATCTGCCGGCCACCGTCCATGGGATAGGTGAAAGCGCAGTCCTGCAGCAGATCAAGGACCCGGCGCACCGATTCCTCGGCATTGTCCTGTACGTGCTGCATATAGGCATGAACCACGGCGATGGTGTAATGGGCGACCATTTTACCGAGTTCTCTGACCCCGGTTTCATTGGCGGCAATCTGGGCGGCAAGATCGGCCATGTTCTGGTCGATATTACGGCACGGATAGCGACCGGAGCCAAGCAGTTTGCGGGTTTCCTGCTCCCTGAGCACCCCTTCTTTGACGAGCAGGAAGTTGTCGATAAGTACGCCTTCTTCCTCGATATGATGGCTGTCGGGAGGCGAAGACCCCGGCGTCCTGCCGCCAATGTCGGCGTGATGACCTCTTGACGCGACATAAAAAAGGACTTCCCGGCCATCTTCGGCGAAAACAGGAGTGATCACAGTTACATCGGGGAGGTGCGTGCCGCCGTTATAGGGCGCATTCAACATATAGACGTCGCCCGGCCGCATGGTGGAGCGGTTTTCCCTGATGATGGTCTTGATGGATTCCCCCATAGAGCCGAGATGGACGGGGACATGCGGCGCGTTAGCGACCAGCTGACCGCGCGGATCAAACAGGGCGCAGGAGAAATCGAGCCGCTCTTTGATATTGACCGAATAGGCGGTGTTGGCGAGAGTCGCCCCCATCTGCTCGGCAATCGACATGAAGAGGTTGTTGAAAATCTCCAGCATGACCGGGTCGGCCGTGGTTCCCATGGCATGTTGTATTGTTCTTTGTTGGGAGCGGACAAGCAGAAGATGGCCCAGTTTGTTCAATTCGGCCGACCAGCCGTCTTCGACGACAACGGTGCCGGTCTGCTCGGCAATGATGGCCGGGCCGACGATGTGCTGTCCGGTCAGCAACTGCTCGCGAAGATACAAAGGAGTGCTGCCGTATTGACCATGGCTGAACATCTGTACCACAGCATGGGGGACCGGCGGCTCGGCATCGGCCGCAGCCAGGGTGGGTTCGGCTATTATCGATTCCGAGCCGCCCACCGCTTCGACGGAAAGTGCTTCGACCACCAGCCCTCTCTCCCGGGCGATAAAGCCAAACCGCTGCTTATGGGCCTGTTCGAAGGCCACGGTCATCTCCCTGAGACCGCCGACATCGACCAGCAGGGGCGTGTCGGTGCCTTCATAACGCAGGTGTACCTTGCGCAGCACCCGGATGGATTCTTTGGCGATTTCCTGGGCGGCAACCTCATCTTCCACCTCGGCAATAAGCGGGAGACTGGCCATCTCGATACGTTGCAGCGCCTCGGGGTTGAGCGGGAATTCCAGATGTACTTCGCGCAGGGCGCGGATATCGGCCAGCCCCATGCCATAGGCGGAGAGGACTCCGGCAAAGGGATGGAGAAAAACCCGGCGCATCCCCAGGGCATCGGCGACCATGCAGGCATGCTGACCGCCGGCACCGCCAAAGCAGTTCAGGGTATATTCGGACACATCGTAACCGCGCTGGACGGATATTTTTTTAATGGCGTTGGCCATGTTTTCAACAGCAATACGCAAAAAGCCTTCAGCTACCTGCTCCGGCGTCGGTTGTGGACCGGAGGTGTCTCTGGCGATGGTTGCCGCGAGTTCGGCAAAACCGTGGCGCACCGACAGCGTGTCGAGCGGCTGGCTGCCGCTTTCGCCGAAGACATGGGGGAAATAGTCCGGCTGGATTTTGCCGAGCATGACGTTGCAGTCGGTTACCGCCAGTGGCCCGCCCCGGCGATAGCAGGCCGGGCCGGGGTTGGCACCGGCTGATTCCGGGCCTACCCGGTATCTGGCTCCGTCAAAATGCAGAATCGATCCCCCGCCGGCGGCGACGGTATGAATATGCATCATCGGGGCCCGCATACGCACTCCGGCCACCATGGTCTCGAAGCTTCTCTCGTATTCGCCGTTGTAATGGGTGACATCGGTGGACGTCCCTCCCATATCAAAGCCAATGAGCTTGGTAAAGCCGCCCATGGCTGCCGTCTTGACCATGCCGACAACCCCGCCGGCCGGACCGGAGAGGATGGCATCCTTGCCCTGGAACAGCTGGGCATCGGTCAGGCCGCCGTTTGACTGCATAAACATCAATTTCGGGCCCAGCTGTCCGGAACTGCCCAGCTGCCCGGCGATCTGATCGACATAGCGCCGGAGAATAGGGGAGAGGTAGGCATCGACGACCGTGGTATCGCCCCGGGAGACCAGTTTCATCAGGGGGCTGACCTGGTGGCTGACGGAAACCTGGCTGAAGCCGATCGCTTTGGCGATTCCGGCAACCGCGTTTTCATGTTCCGGGTAACGATAGCCATGCATGAAAACGATGGCGACGGCGCGAATACCGTCATCGTATGCCTGCTGGAGGCCCTTTCTTGCAGCCTCTTTGTCGAGAGGTACGATGATTTCGCCGTCTGCTGCAACCCGCTCGGCTACTTCAACCACCTGTTGGTACAGCATTTCCGGCAGAACGATATGGCGGGCAAAAAGATCGGGACGGGTCTGGTAGCCAATGCGCAAGGCGTCACCGAAACCACTGGTCGTCACCAAGAGAGTGGGGTCGCCTTTACGTTCGAGCAGCGCGTTGGTGGCGACGGTGGTGCCCATTTTAACCGCCCCGATTATCTTTTCAGGGATCGGGGCGGAGGGATCAATACCAAGGAGCTGACGTATTCCGTGGACGGCGGCGTCCCGGTATTTTTCAGGATTTTCCGAGAGCAGCTTATGGGTGACGAGGCTCCCGTCCGGTTTTTTCGCGACGATATCGGTAAAGGTGCCGCCACGGTCAATCCAAATCTGCCATTGTGCCATTGTACGATCCTCTGGTGTTTTGATTCAACACGTTTTACAACATCAAAAGTTTGCTCTATTGACCAAAAATGTTACGCTTAATGATTATTTGTCGACAGAATGTCATTATTTTGGAATAGTTGCAGGAACTGTATGGAAAGTCAATATCATTGTCGTATGCTCGGGTAATTTGGTGATCCAAAGAGTTGTGTTGGGGGCTAGTCGAACAACCAGAAAAATACCATCAGGAGGGGAAAAGTATGAATGTCCGGAAAATTGCTTTGACTGTAATGGCATCAATGATCTGTGGTCTCACAATAACCGCGGGGGCAATGGCTGCCGCCTGGGATATGCCGACGCCTTATCCCGACAAGACCTTTCATACCCAGAATATCGCCGTCTTTGCTGAAGATGTGGCCAAGGCGACCGACGGAAAGCTGACAATCAAGATACATTCCGCCGGATCTCTTTATAAACATCCGGAAATAAAAAATGCGGTTCGTGGCGGGCAGGTGCCTCTCGGCGAATTCTTCCTGTCGCTTTTGTCCAATGAAAATCAGGTCTATGGCGCAGATTCCCAGCCTTTTCTGGCCACCAACTACGATGAAGCAAAAAGGCTCTGGGATGCCCAGCAGCCAATTGTCACCAAGCTCCTCGATAAAGAGGGGTTGATGCCTCTGTTCTCTGTGCCCTGGCCACCGCAGGGACTGTATACCAAAAAAGAGATCAACACCGTGGATGATCTGAAAGGGATTAAATTCCGGGCTTATAATGCGACCCTTGAGCTGTTTGCCAACAAAATTGGTGCCGCTCCCACCCAGATTGAAGTGCCGGATATTCCCCAGGCCTTTGCCACCGGCCGGGTTGAGGCCATGATCACCTCGCCCTCGACCGGGGCAAACTCAAAGGCCTGGGATTTTGTCACCCATTACACCGATATTCAGGCCTGGCTGCCGAAAAACATTGTTGTCGTCAACAAAAAAGCCTTCAGAAAACTGGACAAGGATACGCAAGCCGCGGTGCTGACTGCAGCAAAAGCGGCCGAGGCCAGGGGATGGGAGATGAGCAAAAAAGAGACCGCTGAAAAGACGGCCATACTAAAAGACAATGGCATCATTGTCGTCACTCCCAGCCCCGAACTTATGGCCGGACTGAAAAAAATTGGTGCCTCTATGCTGGAAGACTGGAAGAAGCAGGCCGGGCCGGAAGGCGCTGAACTGCTGAAAGTGTATCAGGCACAGTAACGGGGGCCTATGCGCAGGTGGCTGAATATCCTATATCTTTCGAGCGGCTGGCTTGCTGCGGGGTGTATCGCGCTGATTTGTCTGCTGGTGATCTGCCAGGTTCTGCTCAACCTGGCAGATCGGCTCAGTACTCTTCTGACCGGCAGCGCCATCGGGCTTACCATTCCGTCCTATGCTGATTTTACCGGATTTCTTCTGGCTGCCGCCTCATTTCTGGCCCTGGCGCATACCCTGCGTGAAGGGGCCCATATCAGGGTTGTCTTGCTCGTCAGTCGATTTCCCGAGAAAATTCGCCGACTGATCGAATTCTGGTGCATTGGAACCGGCCTGGCAGTAACCCTTTATTTCACCTGGTACACAGCCATGCTGACCTATGAATCGTATAGCTATAATGATCTTTCTCCCGGGATGATCGCCGTGCCCATCTGGATACCCCAGACAGCCATGCTTTTCGGTCTGCTTGTCCTGGCCCTCGCCCTGTCTGATGAACTGGTGGGGATGTTTCGCGGTCAGACTCCGAGCTATGCCGACAAAGGAGAACAGCTGCTGGCTGGGGATCAAAAGGCAGAGACCTTAACTTCTGCTCACTCTTGTTCCCCTGCGGCGCATGGGAACGAGCCCGGGTGAATATGTCTGAAATAACTCTAACCCTTGTTTTGCTGCTTCTGCTGTTTTTTCTGCTGGGCAGCGGTGTCTGGGTGGCCTTTTCGCTCCTGGCGGTGGGCATGGCCGGAATGGCCATGTTTTCCGATGCGCCGCTGGGTGAAGTGATGGCCACCACAATCTGGGGGGCGAGCAACGGCTGGGCCCTTGCCGCCCTGCCGCTCTTTATCTGGATGGGGGAGATCCTCTTTCGTTCCCGGCTGTCCGAAGATATGTTTACCGGCTTGTCGCCATGGCTGACGCATCTACCCGGCCGACTGCTGCACGTGAACATCCTCGGCTGCGGTATTTTTGCCGCTGTTTCCGGTTCTTCGGCTGCAACTGCGGCGACGATCGGTAAAATGTCCATTCCCGAGCTGGCCAAACGGAAATATCCGGTCAAGATGATGATCGGGACCCTTGCCGGTTCGGCCACCCTCGGCCTTCTTATTCCGCCGTCGATTATCCTGATTGTCTATGGGGTGGCAACGGAACAGTCGATTGCCCGGCTGTTTATCGCCGGAGTGCTGCCCGGCTGTCTGCTGGTGACGCTCTTTGTCGGCTATGTGGTCATCTGGTCGCTGCTCCACCCAAAGGCGATCCCTTCGGGGGAGCCGTCCCTGCCGATGCGCGAGAAGCTGGTCCGTTCCCGTCGGCTTATCCCGGTCTGCTTGCTGATTGGCGGGGTCATCGGCTCCATTTACTCAGGCATCGCTTCGCCTACCGATGCCGCGGCAGTCGGCGTGCTGCTGGCCCTGGTTCTCTCATGGTACACCGATTCTCTTTCCCGGAAGAGCTTTCTCGATGGTTTGATGGGGGCAACGAAAACGTCCTGCATGATCGCCTTTATCCTCGCCGGCGCCGCGTTTCTCACGGTGGCCATGGGCTTTACCGGTATCCCGAAGATGCTGGCGGGCTGGATTGGCGGTCTCCACCTGTCGCCGTATGCACTTCTTGGGGCGCTCACCCTGTTTTTCATTATCATGGGCTGTTTTCTCGATGGCATTTCAGTGGTGGTGCTGACAACCTCGGTGGTTATGCCGATGGTCGAGCAGGCGGGGATCGATCCGCTCTGGTTTGGGATTTTTGTGGTTATTGTCGTGGAGATGGCCCAGATTACCCCGCCGGTGGGGTTTAACCTGTTTGTGATTCAGGGGCTGACCGGGATGGATATTTTGCAGGTGGCATATGCCGCGGCGCCATTTTTTATCTTGCTGCTGCTCGGCCTGGGATTGATTGTCGCTTTTCCGGAGATTGTGACGGTGCTGCCTGATATGATGAGCGGGTGAGTTATTTTATAACGATGATGCAGCCCGCGATGCCTGGTCGTACAGGCCGGACATCAGCCTGAGCAGGGCGGCCGCCTGGCTTATTTCCGATCCTTCCTTGTCGAGGCTGCGATAGGCCGACGTCAGACATTGCTCGCGTATTTCCCGGTACCGTTTACAGGCCTCTATTCCTTTATCTGTCGCCAGATAAAAAATCTCCTTGCCGCGCTTTTCCCGCTCGACAAGTTTCCCTTTGACCAGTTTTTTCAGAGAATAATTGACCGTGTGCTGATCCTCCACATGGAGGACAAAGCAGATATCGACGAGGCGTTTCGAGCGGTTGCGGTGGTTGACATTGTGCAGGACCAGGACATCGAGCGTGCTGAAATCGGCATACCCCGCCGCATGCATGCAGCGGATCATCCATCTGGAAAAAGCGTTATGGGCGATGATCATGCCGTATTCAAATTCACTGAGAGGCCAGGAGTCGGGCGAGATCAGATGCTCCGACGAGACAATGGGCGCGAACGGATTGACTTTGGACTGCTGCTTGTCATCTTTCATAACTTTATAAACGAGTAAAGATGTATCTCCAGGGCAAAATAAGCACCAGAGGTACCCATGCAGCGCATGGGTACCAGAAAAAAAGGAAAATGTATCATCAGCGATGGTTAAGTAAAAAGCCTGATATGCGAGGCGTAGTGTTTTTGGCTGGTTTCCGACTATACATATAGTATGTCGGGAGCCAGCCAAAAACCTACAACGAAGCAGATCAGGCTTTTTACGACACCATCAGTTTCTTGTTGTCTTCTTTCATCAGCTTATAGGTAATGCTGTCCACCAGCGCCTGCCAGCTTGCTTCAATGATATTGACGGAGACCCCCACCGTTCCCCAGCTGCAGTGCGGGTCCTTGCTGTCGACCAGGACCCGGACCCGTGCCTGGGTGCCGTGTTCGCCGGAGAGGACGCGGACCTTATAGTCGGTCAGCTCCATTTCCTTAAGGCATGGGTAGAACTGCAGCAGCGCCTTGCGAATGGCGCAGTCCAGCGCATTGACCGGCCCGTCGCCCATGGCTGCGGTGTGGACCTCGCTGCCGCCGATAAACAGGCGAATGGTCGCCTCGGTGAGCGGCGGTTTATCCATCCGGTATTTATGGTTCATGACCCGAAAACTCTCGAGCTTGAAGTAGTTCCGCTGCAGCCCCATCGCCCGGCGCATAAGCAACTCAAAGCTCGCCTCGGCCCCCTCGTACTGAAAACCCTGATTTTCCAGCTCTTTCAGCTCACTGATAATGGTTGCCAGCACGGGATCGTCATTTTCAAGTTTGAGGCCCCATTTTTTGGCCTTATGGAGAATATTCGAGCGCCCGGACTGGTCGGAGATAAGGATGCGTCGGATGTTGCCGACCTTGTCCGGGGCGATATGTTCGTAGGTCAGCGGATTTTGCTTCACCGCACTGACATGGATGCCGCCCTTGTGGGCAAATGCCGATTGCCCGACGTAGGGCTGATACCGGTTGTGGGGCAGATTTGCCAGTTCATTGATGAGGCGTGACGTAGAATAGAGTTGGTCGATATGTTTGCGTACCTCGCACTCGACTCCCAGTTTAAATACCAGGGCGGGGATGATGGAGGTTAAATTGGCATTGCCGCATCGTTCGCCAAAGCCGTTCATTGTTCCCTGTATCTGCCTGATTTTCGCGTCGGACACGGCGATAAGAGAGCTGGCGACCGCTGTCTCCGAGTCGTTGTGGGCATGGATGCCGAGATGGACGGTCCGGTTATTTTCGGCCAGGTACTGTCTGACCGTCTTGATTATCGGCGGGATCTCATGGGGCAGCGTGCCGCCATTGGTATCGCAGAGGATAATTGTCTCCGCCCCCCCGTCCACAGCACTCAGCAGAGTGGCCAGGGCGTATTCCTCATTGTTTTTAAAGCCATCAAAAAAGTGCTCGGCATCGTAGAAGAGGTGGTGCACAAAGGGGCGCAGGAATGCAAGGGTATCCTGGATGATCAGCAGGTTGTCTTCCAGTTCGATGTGCAGTGCGTCCCGGACATGAATATCCCAGCTCTTGCCGAAAATCGTTATCACCGGGGTCCTGGCGTTGAGCAGGGCCAGGAGGTTCGGGTCTTTTTCCGGTCGGTTGCGGAAATGACGGGTCGAGCCAAAGGCCGCCAGTTTGGCGTGTTGCAGCTCGACCGTCTGCATCCTTTCAAAATATTCAACAGAAACCGGATTGGATCCCGGCCAGCCACCCTCGATAAAATCGATCCCAAGCTCATCAAGGGCGAGAGTAATGCGGATCTTGTCTTCCACAGAAAGGTTGAAATTTTCTGCCTGGGTTCCATCGCGGAGGGTGGTATCGTAAAGCTCGAGGAAATGGGCCATATCTCTATTATAGTAAACTTTAAGCGTCGAAAAAGTGTGAACTGACCGCCGGTATTGCCATAGCAGCCGGTGCTACGCAGGACCTTGCATGGTAATGGATTTTTAAATAAAATGCAAAAACTTAAAAAAGGACGTCAAGCAGGGGAGAAACGCAGGTGGTGAGGGGGGCGTGAGATACCATTGCCATGCGGCGTATGGGAAACAGGTCTAAATTGCAAGATGGCTGGAGAAAAAGCTTGATATACAAGGCGCAGTGTTTTTGGCTGGTTTCCGACAATACAGGGAGTATGTCGGGAGCCAGCCAAAAATCTGCAACGAAGGAGATCGAGCTTTTTACCAGCCATCAATTGTGGAATGGGCCGGGAGCGCAGAGCGCTCCCTTAGCATTAGCCTTTTGCGCGCAATTGCCGCAGATGAAGGTTGGATTTTTCTGCAGAGCTTCAACTTCTACAGTTTTACCGGCCTTCTTCAATTCGCAGATGTGCAGCGTATGGTTTTCCGGATCGGTACAGAGATTGTCAATGTTTATGAGTCTGTCAGTCATTTCCGTGCTCCTCCTGTTTGAAGTCGTCTCCCAGGCCGTCATTGGTATCTATCTGCCGAAGAAAACATCAGGCAGATACGTAATAATCTGTGGGAAAGCAATCAACAGGGCGAGACCGATTACCTGGATGGTAACAAAAGGGATAATTCCGCGGTAGACATCGCCCATGGTGTATTCCGGTGGTGCAACACCCTTGAAGTAGAACAGGGAATAGCCAAAAGGCGGGGTCAAAAACGACGTCTGCAGGTTGATGCAGACCATCATGGCAAACCAGAGTGGGTTGAAGTTCAGATCCATGGCAATGGGAGTGAAGATCGGCACGACAACCAGCAGGATTGCCGCCCAGTCGATAAACATGCCCATAAAGAACACCACGGCCATCATAATTATAAAGACAACATAGGGGCTGACATCCATGCCCAGCAGGACATCGGCGACAACATCACCACCACCCATACTGAGGAACACAACGGAGAAGAATTTACCGCCGACAAACAGGGCCATGATCATGGCGGTTGTCCGTGCGGTTGAGATACTGGCCTGGGTAATGACCTCCCAATTCAGTTTCCGCGTGACCAGGGCCAGAATTAACGCGCCGACGCAGCCCAGTGCCGCTGCCTCGGTCGGTGTAGCGATCCCGGCCAGAATGGTGCCCATGACGGTAAGAATCAAGCCAAACGGTGGCACAAAGTTCTTCAGGGTCATGGTAACCTTCTGCATGACAGTGGCCGTACGGTCTGCCGCCGGGATCGGCGGACCAACCTTGGGATTGAGATAACAGCGAATACCGACATAGAGCAGATACAAGCCGGACAACAGCAGGCCCGGCAGAATGGCGGCGGCAAAAAGATTTCCGACGGAGGTTTCTTTTTGACCGGTCAGGCCACCGTAGACAACGAGCATAATAGACGGCGGGATCAGGATGCCAAGCGTCCCGGAGGAACAGATAATACCGGCGGAGAGCGATCGGTCATAGCCGCGCTTCAACAGGGCTGGCCCGGCCATCAATCCCATGGCGACAACGGATGCGCCGACGATTCCGGTCGTTGCCGCAAATACCGTGGAGACAACGATAACCGCCATCCCCAAACCACCCCGCAGCCCGCCAAGGACGATATACAGGGCTTCGAAAAGGCCTTCAGATACCTTGGATCGATCGAGGATCTGGGCCATGAAGATAAAAAGAGGGATGGCAACAAGGGTGTAATTGAGAAAAATGCCCCAGGCATTATTGGCAAAAAGGCCGAGCAATCCGGGGACGTCAAAGCCGTTTGTCAGCAGGCCGAATATTGTCGCAACGGCGGTCAGAGTTATCGCCAGTGGGTGACCAAAAGCGATGGAGCCCATAAGGGCCGCAAACATGAGTATGGTAATGACTTCTACGCTCATTAGAATCTTTTCTCCAGGATCAGACAGATTTTAGTGGATGGCTCTCAGGGAACGAATATCTTGGATCAGTTTGGCAATCCCCTGCAGGAAGAGGAGAAGAAAGCCGATGGCCATGATAGTTTTGTATGGATAAAGAGCCGGGGCCCAGGAACTGGAAGCATGTTCCCACTGCCGCCAGGAGAAAAAGGCAAGTTGGCCGGTATAAAAAGTCAGCATACCGATCGACGGAATAAACAGAACCAGGTTGGTGATGATGCGCAGAACTGTGCGCGATTTTTCCGGCAAACGGGATTCGAATACATCGATGGCAACATGCGTATTGTGTTTATGAGCATATGCCAGGGCAAGACTGTAATGGACACCGTAAATGAAAACTGTCATCTCGAAAGCCCAGGACGTCGGTGCATTGAATCCATAGCGCATCATGACCTCCCAGCCTACTACGGCAATCAGGGGCAATATCAGATACGACCCATAAAAACCGATCTTCTCGTTGAGAGAGTCGATCGCACTATCTAGCTTAAACATAAAAACCTCTTATCACTTTAATGGTGGCTTGTGTAGTTCAGACACGAAAGATGCGGGGATCCGAAGATCCCCGCATTACCATTATATCGTTTATTGCAGATGCTTTCCTTTAACATACATATCGTAAGGCCATGGAGCTACACCGCTTCGTTCCTGGCGCCAGTCAGCAAAGTCTGCCTTGAACTGGTCCTGAGAATCCATGACTTTTTTCACATCCGGGTATTTTGCTTTCAAGCCCTCAATGTATTCATGCGAGGCTTTGGCAAAGGAGTTCAGAGTTTCTTCGTCCATGCGAATAAATTCGACTTTCTCTTTGAACAGCTTGACAGCTTGCGCATTGAGATTTTCCTGCCATGCAGTTGACCACAGCTGCGTTTCTTTTGCGGCGATATCAATGATCCACTTCAGGTCAGCAGGCAGTTTCGCATAGGCATCTTTATTGATAAAAAACGCGCTCTGGCAAGATGGCTGGTGCACGCCTGGCTCGATAACATACTTGGTGATTTCATCAAAGCCCATCGGGTAGTTGATGGCGGGAGTACTAAATTCAGCGGCATCAATAACACCACGCTCCAGGGCAAGATATACTTCACCGCCCGGCAGAGGAGTGACGCTTGCGCCAAGGTTGGTCATGATATCCATGTACCAGCCTGGAGTTCTCAGACGCATGCCTTGGAAATCTTTCATCTTTGTTGCTTTTTTATTGGAGAACAGGCCCAGCTCCTGGCCGACATTGCCGCCCGGCAGGGCAAACAGATTGTAGCGGCCGTACAGTTCCTGCATCATTTCCAGGCCACCCCGTTCATAGAGCCAGATGTTATAGCCTTCTGCATCAAGACCGAAAGGAACAGAGGCAAAGGCGACAAAGGCTTCATTCTTGCCTTTCCAGTAACCTGGCCAGTCATGGCCGATTTCAGCCTGGCCTTTAGAGACTGCATCAAAGCTTTCCATGGCGCCGACCAGCTCACCGGCGGAAAAGAGTTTGATTTCCAGACGACCACCCGAGGCAAGGGCTACAGAGTCGGCAAAATGTTGCGCAAGATCGTAAAACAACAGTCCTTTAGACCATGGCATAACCATTTTCCACTTGAATTCAGCGGTGGAGGGTTTGATGGTACGCAGTTCTTTTTTGACTTCATCATGGCGCTTGTCTGCACCAAATTTTTCTCGTGCTGAAAAAGCGTTTGGCGCTAGTGTCATGGTTGAAATCAACACGAGACCGATTAAGAAACTGAATTTTTTCATTCTTTTCTCCCTCTGTTTGGTTTGGATGGTTTGACAAGGGGATTCACACCCCACATTAATACGACCAAAAAACGCAAATTTTTCGTATATTACCGATGGATTCCCGGTGTTATGGACATCCCCCTCTGCACAAGAAAGTCTCTCTGGATAAATGGTAGTACCAATTTTTATCACATAAATGGAACTAGTCAAGAAAAAACTTGATACCTCTCCTTATCTTTGCTAGATAATAGAATCAGGTGTTCTCACTCAGAAACCTGTGCTGTGGGAGGAGCGGGCGCGTTTTTTTTTCATACAGCATTGGTAGGACCAATATTGGACAGACATGTACGGTTTAACTGCTGATTTTCTGGGTTATCATCGGCGTCTGATGTGCGAATACTTCCTTAACCAGAAAGAGAAGAATGAACCTCAAACCAATTAAACCAAAACGTATCTCAGACCAGGTCTTTGAACAGATCCGCGAGTTGATCTACAAAGGTTCCTTCAAACCGGGGCAGCAGATACTCCCGGAAAGAGAGCTGGCCCTGTCGATGGCGGTGAGCCGCACTTCGGTAAGAAACGCCATCAATAAACTGGTGACCATGGGTCTGCTGGAACACCGCCAGGGGCAGGGGACCTTTGTCAGCTCCCCGGACAATCGGCCCGGCAACCCGCTGGCTGCCGCCATGGCCGCCGATGAGGCCACCTTCGGGGATCTGCTGGAGGTGCGGATGGGGCTGGAGTGTAATGCCGCCATGCTGGCAGCGCAAAGGGCAACTGATACCGACCTGAAGGCAATTGAAAAGAGCCTTGAAGAGATGGAAGATGATCTGGCGACAACCGATAAAATCGGTACCGGAGCGGATGCCGCCTTTCATATGGCAATAACCTTTTCGACCAAAAACCCGGTTTTTATTCACCTGATGCACAATTTCTATGATTTTCTCTTTCTCGGCATCAAAAAAAATCTGACCCACATGTATATGGACCGGGAGGCTCTGGAAGATGTCATCGGGCATCACCGGGCAATCTACGACGCCATTCAACGCCGATCATCCCAGGATGCCTTTGAGGCAATGCGCAAGCATATTGCCTATGTGCAGGAATATTTCAGCACGCGGTGAAAAAACATTCCTGACGTTTCGGGCAAAAGCGGAAGCAAGGGCAGTTCTTTGTTCCAGATAAACCCGCAACAACGAAGCAGATAAGCGCAGACTTCGGATGAAGATTTCTATGCCCTTTGGGTAGTTTTTACGACACCATCATTCTTCGTCTTCCTTTATCGCATCAGCATGGGTTGAGCCGGTAAAAGATTCGACGTCCTCAAAATCACCAAACCAGAGTTCGGAGCTTATTATCTCGTAGGTGACTTCTTTGTCAGACGTTGAAATTTCTTTCACCTGCCATAAAATATTTTCCGCTTCAGGAAAGTCATCACCTTGAATCTTTTCGTTATACAAGCGATTTAAAATAGCATTTTCCGCTATGCCCGCGGCAAGTAATCTTGTAAGAGCAGGCTCTGTATCCGGCTTAAACACATCCAAATCATTTGCATGCTGAGCACTGACTCTGGCCTGAAACCTGACACCGGTAGGTGCCGCAAAGGTTCCATTAAAAGCCTTGCGCAGCAGTCCATAGGCATCAAAAAATCTCTTATGATAAGAGGGGTCTGGATACTCCTCCCATAGTTTGTTTTCAATCATGTCATGGGAGATTTGATCAATCTTGCCGTCAGGGAGTTCCCCCTCTGTAATATGTGTCAAAACAAACCTTGCTGCTTCGCTTGCCTCGAAATCATTCAACGACATCAGGCACATCTCTCTAAGATCACTCTCGCTCATAGATTCAAGTTCATCTTCAAACTCCATCAATGTTAAAAGAGCCTTGTAATCATCGGCGCTCCAGGCACCTTCTATCTGGCCAATTTTTTGAAACGAAAGGATTGAAACGGTGAATTTTTTTTCCATGATAAAACCTCGGTAAACAAAACGCTGCTTGCATAAGCAGTAGGTGGGGAGCCAGTCCAAAAAAGGTGCCTTCAGCAGGCTCCCGCGGAGCACAGCGAAGGGGATCTGCGCAGCTGGTTCCCAGGTGCTGTATGGGAACCAGCTGAAATTTGCATAAAATTAAGGTGAAACGCCGTCAGTCTTATTTGCCGACCATTTCCGAGGTCTGCAGATAGTAGAGCGTGGACATTTTCGTCCATTCCCGGGCCTTGGCCATATATGCTTTCTGTGATTCATATACTTCCTTGAACTCGGGGTTCTGGGCCGCATATCCGTCCATGACTTCGTCGGTGGCCTTTTTCATGGCCTTCAGAACGGGCTCTGGAAAGATCATGACCTTGATGTTGGGATATTCTTTTTTCATCTCCGCCCAGGCCGTGGCACTGGCGTCGAAATTATCACCGAACATATCGGCCGCTACCGCCTCGATGGCGGTGAGGAGAATGGTCTGATATGCCTTCGGTAATTTGGCGAAGGCCTTTTTGTTGATCAAAAACTGCATGTCGGAGGCGGGCTCATGCCATCCGGCATAATAGAACGGGGCAATTTTATGAAAGCCCATTTTGAAGTCCATTGCCGGTCCCACCCATTCCAGGGCATCGATGGTGCCGCGGTCAAGTGAGGTGTAGAGTTCCCCGGGGGCGATATTGGTTACATTGACGCCAAGCTTGGCGAAAACCTCTCCGGCGAGACCGGGGATGCGCATCTTCAACCCTTTCAGGTCATCGAGACTTTTGATTTCCTTGCGAAACCAGCCGCCCATCTGCACCCCGGTATTGCCGCCTGGATAGGAATAGACATCGAATTTATCATACAGTTTGTCCTGCAGTTTCTGGCCGTCGCCGTAGTGCAGCCAGGAAAACTGTTCCGGGGCGGTCATGCCAAAGGGCACGGTGGTAAAAAATACCGAGGTGATATCCTTGCCCTTCCAGTAATAGGAAGCAGTGTGGCCCATCTCGAACTGACCGCCTTTGACCATGTCGAGAATACCCAGGGGGGCTTTGTGTTTTTCCGCCCCTTCGACCCTGATCTCGAAGTTTCCTCCGGTCATTTCGCTGACCAGTTTCGCCAGTTTCGGGGCGGGTGAGGCAAGTGGTGTCAAGGTGCTTGACCAGCTCATCGCCAGTTTCCAGCGAATTTTTTTCTCCGCCAGGGCCGGTGAAGCAACCAGCATGCAGGCTGCAAGAATGAGTGCAATTTTCCCAACGCGTTTCATGTTATCCTCCAATGTTAACTGAAAAGGTTCCGGACCCTGATAATGCGGGCGGATGTTAATACAACGCTAACATATTTAACCCCGGTAAACGAGAAACAAGCCGGGGTAAGTATCTTGAGACAGCTTATTTTCTTATAAAAACAAGAAAATAAGCTGAATGATTCTAATACTCGAAACGAAATAAGGCAACAGCCGATAACAAGCCCTTTGGTTTCGTAATTTTTTAAATGATGGACTGACCAAGATAAAGTTACATAGGGATATGAGGTAACCTTTTCACGGGACGCCATAAACCCATCCCTGGGGGCTTGGCCGCAGCCATCCAGGCTGCGGAACACCCGTGCAAAGCTCACCTCATATCCCTCTTGACCTACTGTGCTGAAATGCAGTGGTAAAAAAACGAAAAGAGGGGGTGGCTAAGGAAAAAATTTTTACGACGCCATTTCAGATGATTTTTTTGCCAAAGAGCGAGGCCGCCAGATTCACCGCCATCTGCGCGGTCCGGTTCTGGATATCGAGGATGGGGTTGATTTCCATGATATCGAAGGAGTGGAGTTTTCTGGTGTCGGCCAGGATCTCCATAATGAGTTGTCCTTCCCGGTAGGTCAAACCACCCTGGGAGGGGGTGCCGACCCCCGGGGCATTGAGAGGATCCAGGGCGTCGAGATCAAGGCTGACGTGGATTTTATCAAGGTGACGGAATTTTTCCAGGGTCCGGGTCAGTACGCCGCGAATGCCTATCTCATCCACCTCCCGCATGGTGTATACGGTGCAGCCGGAATTTCTGATTAAAATTTTTTCCTCGGCGTCGAGATCTCTGATGCCTATCAGTACGACATTTTCCGGTTTTACCTTTGGTCCGGGCCGACCCAGGTCAACCAGTTCGGCTGGGCCGAGGCCGAGCAGCACGCCCAGGGCCATGCCGTGAACATTCTGGCTGCTGGAGGTCTCCGGGGTATTGAAATCGCCGTGGGCGTCGATCCAGATCACGCCAACCTCGGTGTCGTGGGTCACCCCTCCCACCGTGCCGATGGAGGCGGAATGATCGCCGCCGAGGAAGATGGGGATTTCTCCGGCGGCAATCGCCTGTCTGCCGAGTTCGTAGGCACTCAGACAGCCCTTGCAGATAAGCGGCAGCCGTTCCGACAGGCCGGTACTGGCCAGGGCGTAATGACCGGGAATGGTGATGTCGCCGCTGTCAAAGGTTGCGTAGCCGAGTTCTCTGATGCTGCCGGCAAGATTTGCGTAGCGGAGGGCGCTTGGTCCCATATCCACCCCCCGGTGATTCTGGCCGAGGTCCATGGGGACACCGATGATGCGGACTGACTGCTGCATATGTTCTACCATCTTAATATATTACAATTTTTCTTTCTTCAGATTGTTCCACAGGTTGACGATAAAATCCTGCACATTGGTAAGGATGGCCTGGGCCTGGGCCGAACCGCGGTTGGCCAGCTTGTCGGCACTGAACTCGGACATGTCCACCACGTAAAAATAGACCGGCCGGACAGAACCGTCCTCCAGCACTTTGTAGCCAGGCGTCATATTGCCGAAGGCTATGGAATGCAGCTGTGTGGCCATGGTGATCACCGTGGTGGCCTTGCGGGCATGTACACGCATTCTATCCTGTGATTCGTAGACATTGCCGATGGTTTCCGGCAGCGGACCGTCATCGCGGATAGACCCGGCCAGAACGTAAGGGATGTTGTTTTTTTCACAGGCATACATAATGCCGTCTTTAATATCGAGGGTCGCCATGGCCCCGGCAATGGACCCGGCCTTGCGCACCTCATTGAGAATGTCGAGGTGGTTGTAGTGCCCCATGGGCTGCAGCATCTGGGTGTAGATATTCTGCCCGAGCCCGGTGTTGTAGACCGCGGCTTCAATATCATGCGTTGCCAGGGCATTTCCGGCCATCAACCCATGACAGTAGCCATTCTCGATAAGTCCCTGCATCGCCGCCCGGGAGTCCTTGTCAAAGGCCACCGCCGGGCCCAGCACCCAGACTATATGGCCGTGATCCCGGTCATGTTTGAGTATTTCATAGAGAGAATCGTAGGAATGGGAAAAGGGCGTCTCCCGGGTGCCCCGTGAGCGAAAGGCGAACTTGTCGGCATTCGCCGCACTCCGCTCAAAGCCTTTCTCGTGCACGAGGATGCCATGCTCGCCGTTTTCGGTTCGTCCGGTGACCACCAGGTCGCCCTTTTTGAGGTTTCTGGCTTCAACCACGTGGATCTTGTCGCCTGCGACAACAAATACTGCGTCCATGCGGCTCTCCGGGGCGAGAACCCAACGGTCCTGACCGATTTTTATATACTCCGGATGGTTGGAGGTGGCATGGTAATTGGCCGGAGAAATCCCGTCGGCCGGCGCCGGTTCAAGGGTGGCTAAAGGGCTTTTTTTCAAGGTCGGCTGTTCGAAATCCGGCGGCGTGTAGGTGAAATCCAGGTTCATGGCTGGCCTCAGGTGTAATGGTTGGTTGATTGTATACAATTGTCAGGTACTATAGGCAGTATGGCACTGAAAAGCAACGTCAGTTCGTTGCCGGCGGTAAGCGATGCATGCTCCAAACTATTTCCGGTTTCGCGGTTGATTGCTTGACCCTGCCTGAAATTCCTTCTACACTGTAACATAATATAATTTCAGCTGGTTCTCTCCATAAATCCGGGACAGGTTATGAACCGATCCGCATATTTCGCCACTGGTCTGGTGATTAAACTGCTTTCTCGCCTGACCAAGGCCTCCATTGTTGTCCATGGGAAGGAAAATATCCCAACGGGGCCGACAATCTTTGTGATGAATCATTTCACCCGGCTTGAGACCATGCTGCTCCCCGCGTATATCTATAAACTCACCGGCAAGCCAGCCTGGTCCCTGGCGGCCTCGTCGCTTTTTCGGGGCGGCCTGGGGAAGTTCCTGGATATGATGGGCGCCGTGTCCATCGCCGACCCGAAGCGTGACGAACTCATCGTTAAAAGCCTGATCACCGGCGAAGCGAACTGGATCATCTTCCCGGAAGGGAATATGGTCAAGACCAAGAAAATTGTCGACGGCGGTAAATTCCTGATCGCCAGCCATAACGGGGTGCATGAGCCCCACACCGGCGCTGCGGCCCTTGCCCTGAGGGCAGAGCTGTTTCGCACCTACCTTCTCGATATGGCGGATACCGCTGCCGAAAAGTTACCGAAAATGCTGCATGCTCTGGGGGTGGAGGGTATTGATGAGATTTGCCGGGCAGGGATTGCCATTCAGCCGATAAACCTTACCTATTACCCCATCCGCGCCGCAGAAAATATTGCCCTCGACATCGCTTCCCGGCTGGTTAAAGATATTCCCGAGCAGATGGTGGAAGAGATAATGACCGAGGGGACCATGCTCCTGTCCGGGGTGGATCTCGACATCCGGTGCGGCCAGCCGATGCAGATGGCCGACTACCTCGATACCGAGTGGCTGCACGACGATATGGCGCGCGATGGTATTACCGGATTTTCCGTTTCGACAAGTTTAAAAGAGAAGATGCGTAAAACGGCCTACGATGTGATGCAGCAGTATATGCAGGATATCTATGCCATGACCACGGTCAATCACGAACATCTCTTTGCCTCTTTTCTACGGATGTATCCCTTTAACCGCATCGAAGAACTCGATTTCCGGCGGCGGGTTTTCTACGGAGCCTCGCTTCTCAGGAGAGCGGAAGAACAGAAGAATTCTTTTTTCCTGCACCAGGCTCTGCAGGAAAATCAGGCCCACCTGCTCACCGATGATCGTTACGGGAAATATGATAATTTTTTAGAGCTCGCCCTGGACAAAGGGGTTGTGACATTGCGCGGTGACTATCTTATCCGGCATCGGTCCAGGCTGTCGGCGCCGCTCAGTTTCCATAAGGGGCGTATCAATAACCCGATTGAGATCATGGCCAATGAGGTCGAACCATTAAAAAAATTTCTCGCAATCATAAGAGCATTGTCCTGGCAGCCGAAATTCCTGCTGAAAATCCTGCTGGTCAGGCATCTTCTCAACCAGGAAAAACTGCAGTATGCGAAGGATTGCCGGAATTGCGGGCAGGAGCTTGACCAGGAAAAAACAGACCATGGCCGGCCGTTTCTCCTGGCCGGGTTCCGGCGCAGGATCGGCGTGCTGCTGGTCCACAGTTATCTGGCGGCACCGGCAGAGGTTCGGGAGCTGGCGCGTTATCTCCGCCGGCAGGGATACTGGGTCTTTGCCCCCCGGCTGCCGGGGCACGGCACCTGTGCCGAGGATCTTGCCGGGAGAAAATATCCGCAATGGGTGGAGGCAGTTGATACCGGCTATGTGCTGCTCAGCACCCTCTGCGACCGGGTCGTTGTCGGCGGGGTGGCGGTGGGCGGCAATCTGGCCCTGGATCTGGCCGCACGGGTTGGCAAGGTGACCGGGGTCTTTGCCCTCAGTCCCCCTTTCTCCCTGCGTAATTATTCGGCCAATTTCATGCCGGGGAAAGACGTCTGGAACCGGATTCTGAGCAGGATGAAACCGGGGGATCATGACCAGCACTTTTTCGAATTTACCCATGGGAAGTCCCCGGTAAACTATTTGAAAAATCCGGTTACTGCAGTAAAAGAGGTCGGCGGATATCTTGAATCGATTGAAAAAAAATATGCGGCAATCAGCCAGCCAGCCCTCATTCTCCAGGCGAATAACAATCCGATTGTCGATCCCAGGGGGACGATGCAGCTATATGACGGTCTTGGTTCGGTGTATAAGGAATTCTGTCTGCTCAGCGATGATCGGCATATCCTGGTGCACGGAGCGGGGTCCGGGAAGGTATTTCGTAAAATAGGCGAGTTTATCAAAGATCTTACCAACAAAAAAACGGCTGTGTAGCAGGTTTGATAATACTATACAGGTATGGAAGAGGATGTCATGTCTGCTGCTGAAGACAAATGCTGCAAAGACTGGGGGCGTTTCCTGTGGTCGGAATATTATCAAGAATTCCCCTATTTTACTGAAGAAGCGGTCCGCCCGGGCTGCCACCCCTGCCGGCTGCTGCATGAAAAGCCGGCCGCAAAAGCCATCGTTCTGGTGCATGGGCTGACCGATTCGCCCTATTATATGCGGAGTATAGCCGAATATTTTTATGAAATGCTGGGCTATGATGTCTATCTGCCCCTGCTCCAGGGTCATGGCCTGCGCCATCCTGATAATATGGCGGGAGTTTCTTTGGAGGAATGGAAGAAGAATGTCCTTTTTGCCATACGCTTCGCCGCAGAAAGAGCCGCGCAGGTGTCGGTCGGGGGACTTTCCACCGGGGGGGCATTGAGTTTTTATTTTGGCTGTACTGAGCCGCAGGTGACCGGTGATATATATCTTTTCTCGGTGGCCTTTGGCCTGTATGGCGGTGGTTATAACATTTTCAGCGGGATTCTGGAATCTTTGCTCAGCAACTCCTGTTTCAGGCTTCTCGACAACGGCAAGCCGCTGGTGGGCAGCCATCCCTATCGCTACGACCGGGTACCCCTGAAGAGTGCCGGAGAGCTGGTGCGGCTGATCCGGGAAATTGACGCATTACACCAGACTGCAGCAGACAGGTCCGGGGCAAAGCGTATCTTTTCCGCCTGGTCGGAACACGACCGGGTGATCAATGTGAAAGAAATTGAAAGGGTGCGGAATGTAACGGGAACAAACCAATTCATCTCTTTTGTCATCCCTGACGCGGTCCGGGTCGATCATGCCTGCCTGGTCCTGAAAGAGCCGATCTACCCTGTGGACAGCCAACCGGGCGAGGCCCCCCTGGAAGCGGCTAATCCCTGCTTTGCCGAGATGATGGCCGCCCTGCAGAGGTTCGAATCGGCCGGTTGCTAGGGAGGCAATGCCGCTTTCTCCGCTTGCGGCAGAACCGGAACGATTGATTTTGCTTGTATCTGATGTAATATGTTGTCGTGATTGTGCAGGGAAACTCTTTCCCCTTCAACGGTTTTTCAGGGCTGGTTGATGGGATATATCTCCAGAAAAACGAGGCAATACGATGGCAAAAACAATTCTTATCACCGGAGCAACTTCAGGATTTGGCAAAGCAGCTGCAGAGCTTTTCAGCAGCAATGGCTGGAAGCTGATTCTCACCGGAAGGCGCAGGGACCGTCTGCAGGAATTGCAGGAGAAGCTTGGGGCGGCAAATGTCCATATCGCGGTTTTTGACGTGCGCGACAGGCAGCAGGTGGAGGCGGCAATCCAGGAAATCCCCCGGGAGTTTCAAGATATCGACATCCTCCTCAACAATGCCGGGCTGGCGCTTGGACTTGGTCCTGCCCAGGAGGCGGATCTCGATGAGTGGGAAACTATGGTCGACACCAACATCAAGGGGCTGCTCTATATGACCAGGCGGATTTTGCCGATGATGGTTGCACGGGGCACGGGGCATGTAATCAACCTCGGTTCTGTCGCCGGTTCATGGCCTTACCCCGGCGGCAACACCTACGGGGCGACCAAGGCCTTTGTCCAGCAGTTCTCCAGAAATCTGCGCACCGACCTGCAGGGAACCGGGATCCGGGTGACCAATATCGAACCGGGCCTTGCCGAAAGCGAGTTCTCCATTGTCCGTTTTGGCGGCGATGCGGAGAAGGCCGCCAAGGTGTATGAAGGAACCAGGCCGCTGACGCCAGTGGATATCGCCGAGATTATTTACTGGACGGCCAGTCGACCGGCCCATGTGAATATCAATTGTGTCGAAGTCATGCCGGTATGTCAAAGCTGGGGGAATTTCTCCATCAGCCGGGATTCTTTTTAAGAGTCGCTTCTCGGGGCATTAAAAAGATTGACGGGAGAATGGAAAAATCTGTTGACACCTTTCCCTCTGCAGTTTATATTGCCCGCCTACGTCAGTTCGGCGATGATCAGCAGCGGTAACACTGCTGGAAGCAAGGTCGCAGAAAACACGTCTGATCCTCGGTAGCTCAGTCGGTAGAGCAGGTGGCTGTTAACCACCTTGTCGGCGGTTCGAATCCGTCCCGGGGAGCCAAATTATTCAGGCTCGATTGTTGCAATCGAGCCTTTTTCAATAGAGTCGGGGCGTAGCGCAGCCTGGTTAGCGCGCCTGCCTTGGGAGCAGGAGGCCGTAGGTTCGAATCCTACCGCCCCGACCATCCATTGAGAAAAAAGCCAATCACTTCTATTTAGTGATTGGCTTTTTTTCGTTTAAACGAGGTACATCACCATGTCATTTATTAATGATAGCACCATTTTTCTTTATGTAATTCTGCCGCTGCTGGTTTTCCTGGCCCGTATTCTTGATGTGTCTATCGGAACCCTGCGGATTATCTTTGTGTCGAAAGGGCTCAAGCATTTTGCCGCGGTCCTCGGTTTTTTTGAGTCGCTTATCTGGCTGATCGCGGTGGCCCAGGTCATGCAAAATCTGCATTCATGGCAGACGTATGTCGCTTTCGCCTGCGGGTTCGGCGCGGGCAATTACGTTGGGGTGGTGCTCGAGGAAAAAATTGCGCTTGGCAACCTGTTGATCAGGATCATAACCATGAAGGAAGCCGATGAACTGGTTGATGTCCTCAGAAAGGCAGGGCATGCGGTGACCAGTGTCGATGCGAGGGGGGAATCGGGACCGGTGAAGTTGATCTTCAGTGTCATCAAGAGGAGAAATCTTGCGAAAATGATTGGCATGATCAAAAAATACAATCCCAATGCCTTTTACACCATCGAAGATATGCGGTATGTCAACCAGACCTACCCGCTGCCATTGACCAAATCTTCAATGTTTCCGTATCTGGCGCTGGGAAAACGTAAATAAATCACCTTCAAAAAAGCTCAAAATCGATGAATCAGGAAGTCAACCTTCTCATAGTTGTTCCCATTCCGGAAGTATTCAATCCAGACAGAAGAGTCGATTAGAACTGACACTTACGATTCCTGAGTTCGTTAAGGTCAATATCCAGGTCAACTTTCCCTTTAAAGCTTTTGATTTCAGCTATTTTTGATTTCCTGATCAACTGTTCAAGTGCGGCAATGATGACTTGTGTCTTGGTCTTGATCTTGGTAGCCTTCATCGCTTCCTTGACCAAATCTTCGGGTAAATCCAAAGTTGTTCTCATGCGATCCTCCCTGGATGTTTATGCATATAAATTTACACATTTGTGCATAAAACGTCAAGGTAGTCCAATTCACTGTTCCTTCTTTTCCGGTGTACCGGATGGCAACAGGGCGCCGCGGAACCAGGAAAAATAGACCCCCGACAGGCAGAGAACGGCGGAGATGACAAAGACCGTATGCATGCTGCGCAGAAACAGGGGGTAATTTCCCGGGGCTATCGCCTGGCGGCCGATAATCAGTGACAGGACAACCGTTGCCATGGCCATGCTGAACATCTGGCCGAAGAGGCGCATGGTGGCGACTGTTCCCGAGGCCAGGCCGTAATGTCTCTTCTCCACCGCACCCATGATGGCATTCATATTGGGGGAGCTGAACAGGGCAAAACCGGTGCCGAGCAGGATCAGGTTGGCGATGATCAGCAATGGACTGGTGTCGGGCTGCAGCATCGCAAAAAGCGTGACGCCAATGACCGTGATGATCATTCCCGCGCTGGCCAGCAGCCGGGGTTCGATACGGTCGGAGAGCCGGCCGGCCATCGGCGACAGTAGCGCCATCATGACCGGCTGGGCCATGAGCACGCTGCCCGCCGTCTGTGGCGACATCCCCTTGAGATATTGCAGGTAGAGGCTTAACAGGAAGGTGACCGCATAGGTTGCCGAATAATTGAGCAGGGCGGCAAGGCTGGAGTAGGCGAAGGTCTTGTTGCCGACAAAGAGCTGCACGTCAAAGACCGGGAAACGTGCAGTCAGCTGGTAGCGGATGAAGATGGCGAACAGAATCAAGCCGGACAGCAGCAACCCCGTCCCGGTGATCGATGGAAGCAGGGTCGCGCCATAGACGATGGCCAGAATCGCAACAGCGTAGAGCAGGCACCCGGCGACATCGAATTTTTGCCCCGGCTCGCCCAGCCATTCCCCTTGCAGATAATGCAGGGTCAAGGCAAAAGAGAACAGGCCAAGCGGCAGCATGACCAGAAAAATACTGTGCCAGCCGAAATGCTGGGTGAGCATGCCGCCGACAAACGGTCCGACTGACAGGCCGATGTAGACGGCTGCGACATATATGCCGATGACTCTGCCCCTCTTGTTCGGTGGGAAAATAGAGGTGAGGATAGCCATGCCGGTGGTGATGAACATGGCGGCCCCCAGCCCCTGTACGACCCGCAGGCCGATGAGCACGGCCGCCGAGTTTGCCAGGGCGGCCAGGCCTGAACCAAGGGTGTATACCGCAAGGCCGGTGGCAAATACCTTTTTACGCCCGTGAATATCGGCAATTTTCCCCGCCGGCACCAGCCCCACCGCGACCGCCAGCAGGTAGGCCGTGGCTATCCAGCTGAGCTGCACGGCATCCAGGTGCAGATCGGCTTGTATCGCCGGCAACGCCACGTTCACCGAAGAAATCATAAATGGACCCATGAACGAGGTCAGGGTGGCGACGATTAATGCCGAACGTTCAAGGGCGGAGTCGGTTTGTATGTTTTGCTGCATTGATTGCACCTGAGGACTCTTCGGTTGTACAATGGTTTTTATGCTGCTATGCTTAAGGGAGTCACTATAGCTATTTATTTAGTACCTTACCCCAATATTTTACGAGACAACAATGCCAGAAAAATATCAGGAAGTACAGACTCAGCTGAAAGCATCCCCCCGAACCTGGCTTATCACCGGCGTTGCCGGGTTTATCGGTTCAAACCTGCTGGAGACCCTGCTCAAACTTGACCAGAAGGTAATCGGGCTCGATAATTTTTCAACCGGTTTTCAACATAACCTCGATGAGGTGCAGTCCCTGGTGAGCCCTGCGCAATGGCAGCAATTCAGCTTTGCCAAAGGCGATATCCGCAATCTGGAAGATTGCGCAAGAGCCTGTGCCGGCGTCGATTATGTCCTGCATGAAGCTGCCCTGGGCTCGGTGCCGCGGTCTATTGCCGATCCGATTACCACCAATGAAAATAATGTCAGCGGCTTTCTCAATATGCTCGTTGCCGCAAGAGACGCGAAGGTTACACGCTTTGTCTATGCCGCTTCAAGCTCCACCTACGGCGATCTCCCGGATCTGCCCAAGGTGGAGGATAAGATCGGCCGGCCGCTGTCGCCCTATGCCGTGACCAAGGTTGTTACTGAACTGTATATGGATGTATTTGCCCGAACCTATAATTTCAAGGCAATTGGGCTCAGGTATTTTAATATCTTTGGCCAGCGGCAGGACCCCAACGGCGCCTACGCCGCCGTTATCCCCAAGTGGTTCGCCGGCCTGATCAATGACGAACCGGTCTTTATCAACGGGGACGGGGAGACGAGCAGGGATTTTTGTTTTATCGAAAACTGTGTCCAGGCAAATCTCCTGGCGGCCACGGCTGAAGACGAAGCCGCCGCCAATCAAATCTACAATGTCGCCTTTGGCGAACGGACCACCCTCAACGAACTCTACCAGCTGATCAAACAGCGGGTCGTAGCCGTCAAGCCTGCCGCCCGTGATGCGCAGCCGCAATATCGTGATTTCAGGGCAGGGGATGTCCGCCATTCCCTGGCCGATATTGCCAAGGCCAAAGAGCTCCTCGGGTACCAGCCGCAATTTTCGGTAAAAAATGGCTTGGACCGGGCGGCGGAGTGGTACCTGCGGTAAACCATCCGGGGACGAAGATATGCTGAAAATATCCCATCTCGGCGCAAAAGAGTGTGTCACCGGCTCCTGCCACCTGGTGCAGACCGATCCTGGTTCAGCGGCTGGCATACATATCCTGGTGGACTGCGGTTCGGCCTATGGCGATGATCCGGAGCTGCCCTTTGATCAGTTTCCGGTGCCGGTCGACACCATCGACTATCTGTTTTTGACCCACGCCCATATCGATCACATCGGCCGGGTGCCGGATCTTATCGATGCCGGGTTCAAGGGCGAGATCCTCTGCACCCATGCCACCAAGGCGCTGCTGGTTCCCATGCTGCATGACGCCATGTCCTTTTCGAGCCGATCCGACAAGGATGTCCACCGCCTGGAAGCACGCATCGACGAGCTGTCCTGGGGCTTTGAGCTGCATGAAACCTTCAGCCTCAAGCAGGGAATCACCTTTAAGCTCAGCAATGCGGGCCATATCCTCGGCTCATGCTTTATCCTGTTTACCTTCGCTGGCTATCGGGTGATCTTCTCCGGGGATCTTGGCTGCACTGATACCCCCATCCTGCCGGATCCTGACCCGCCGGATAGTTGTGATCTTTTGATCCTGGAATCGACCTACGGCAATCGCATCCATCCGAGCAGAAAGGGCCGGGTCGAGGCGCTGCGGAAACTGCTCGAAAAAAGCCTGGCCGACCGGGGCATTGTCTACATTCCCGCTTTTTCCCTGGGCAGAACCCAGGAACTGCTGTATGAACTGGACAGGATAAAACCTAAGGTGCCGGTGTTTGTCGATTCCCCCCTGGGGCTGGCCATCACCAGGATCTATGCAGACCTGGAAGAGTTCTGGGATAAAGAGGCGAAAGATCTCAAGGCCAGCGGCGACCACCCCTTTGATTTTAAGGGCTTGTACGGTGTTGAGCGATACCGGGACCATAAAAAGCTGCTGGACATCAAAGGCCCGGCGATCATCATCGCCGGCAGCGGCATGTGCACCGGCGGACGTATTGTCGATCACCTCAAATGTGGCCTTGACGATCCGGCCAAGGATATCTTTTTCGTCGGATACCAGGCCAGAGGCACCCCCGGCAGAAAGATGATCGACGGAAAAACGCCGGTCAAAGCCGGTATCCACACCCTTACCGCCTATTCAGCTCACGCCGATCAGCAGATGCTCGTCAACTGGGTCCATGCCATGCCGCGGCCGCCCAAAGAAATCCGCCTGGTTCACGGAGAGGCCGATGCGCGTCGTGCCCTGGCGGAAATGTTGGGGTCACCCATTAAAAGGCCCTTTGTCAATGGGTGACCCTCATCATACTTATCATACTAGAAATCAAGCTGTTCGACAGTCAAGCCCATTGCCAATGAAATCTTTTTCAGGCTGGCGCGGCGCGGTCTTGTGCTGTTTTCCATCTGGGCGTAGGCACCCTGTGTCATGTTCGCCCTTGCGGCAATCTCGGCTTGGGTGAGTCCGAGGTGTTCACGCCAGGCACGCATCGGCGACCAATCGTGATCGAAGGTGAGATTGACGACTTCGTTGGGGACAAGATTTTCCTGGCGGTCGCGACTGGCCAGCCAGTCGGCATATGGTAGCACCACAAAGGCGGGAGCACCGTTACGGTCGTGGATGATCTGGATATTATTAGTATGTACGTTCATCGCGTTTCTTTACCTCCTGGATTTCAACTATCCGCACCTCACCGTCATAGTCGAATAGCACCCGGTAACGCCCGACCCGTAGCCGGTAACCGTACCGGTGATTGATCAGGGTTTTCACTCCCTGGCAATCGGGCATACCAGACAAATTATTGACGGCGGTACGGATCGCGGCATTGTCCTGCCGGTCGATCTTGCGCAGTTGTTTCAAAGCTTTGGTATGCCATCTAATGGTATTCATAGGTTAACAATATACGTTTTTATTAGAAAAAAATCAAGTAGACCATTATGTTGCTGATTGTATAATGTGATTACGACTAAACCTCAGCTATATAGAGGGATATGAGATGCCCTTTGCACGGGACGCCATAAACCCATCCCTTGGGGCTCGACCGCAGCCATCCAGGCTGCGGAACACCCGGGCAAAGGGCACCTCGTATCCCTCTGGACACCTTCTAAGCTGAACTTTAGTGGTAATTACATTGTATAATTACCAGTTTTCTGCAACAATGGGGAGTTGGGTACATAAATGAACAATGATATCGTGTTAACTAACTATAATGACAACTGAAACAATAAAAACAGGAAGGCAGGATTATGCCGAGAGCCTGCTGGTCCATTTTCGCTATGGCGAGACCCTCCGGCAAAAGGCGCAGGGTTGCCTTTCTATCGATCTGAATCAGCGGCAGCTCTGTGATCTTGAGCTGCTGCTAAACCGTGCCTTCTACCCGTTGTCCGGGTATCTTGATCGCGAAGATTACGAAAGTGTTCTCGATTCCATGCGGCTCGTCGACGGCACACCGTGGCCGATACCCATCTGCCTCGATGTGGATGAAAAAACTGCCTCCTCTCTTTCCTCCGGACAGTCGCTCGCGTTAAATGACCAGGAAGGTTTTTTGCTGGCCATTCTCACCGTTGGTGATATTTGGCAGCCGGACAAGAAACACGAAGCGCTGCAGGTATACGGCACGGATGATGCCTCCAGCCATCCGGGAGTGGCGCAGCTGTATTCCCAGGTTGGTCCGTGGTATGTCAGCGGCACGCTTGAGGGTCTCCATCTGCCGGTGCACTATGATTTTAAGGAGTTGCGCCGCAGCCCGGCAGAAACCCACCGCCTCTTTTCGCTCAATGGCTGGCGGCAGGTTGTTGGGTTCCATACCGAGGAGTATCTGCATTGCGCCCATCGTGAAATGGTTCTTCGGGCGGCACGGGAGGCGGGGGCCAACATCTTTTTGCAACCGGTGGTGAGTCTTGGGCAATACGGTAATCTTGACCATTACACCCATGTCCGCTGTTATCAGCAGATAGCGCAAAAATTCCCGAAGAACATGGTGCTGGTCGGCCTGTTTCCCCTGGCCAGTCGGTGGGCAGGGCCGCGCGAGGCCCTATGGCAGGCCATCATTAAAAGAAACTATGGCTGCAGCCATTTTATCGTCGCCGATGACCACGGCGACCCGTTTGCTCTGCCCAACGGCGGTCAGCATCAGCTGTTCTATCCCCGCCATGCAGCCCAGGAACTCGTCCAGCAGTTTGCCCCGGAAACCGGCATCGCCATGGTCCCGCTGACCCGAATGGTCTATGTGGAGGATAAGGCGCAGTATCTGCCGGAGTCCGAGGTCACGGAAGGGATGCAGGTTAAGGAAATCTCTTCTGTCGAACTCAAACGCCGGCTGGAGTATGACCTGGAGATTCCCGGCTGGTTCTCCTATCCGGAAGTGGTGGCCGAGTTGAAGCACTCGTTTCCGCCGAGGTCTAAACAGGGATTTACCATTTTTATTACCGGATTGTCCGGTTCCGGCAAATCCACCCTGGCGCGGGTATTGCTGATCAAGTTTCTCGAGATGCGGACCCGGCCGGTGACCCTGCTTGACGGCGATATTGTCCGGAAAAATCTCTCCAGCGAACTCAATTTCTCCCGCGAACACCGCGACCTCAATATTACCAGGATCGGCTTTGTCGCCAGCGAGATCACCAAGAACGGCGGCATCGCCCTCTGCGCGCCGATCGCCCCCTACGAGGGGTCGCGGCAGGCCAACAGGGAGCTGATCAGTCGGTGCGGCGGCTATATCGAGGTGTTTATGGCCACGCCGCTTGAGGTCTGCGAAAGCCGTGACCGCAAAGGCCTCTATGCTAAGGCCAGGGCAGGGAAAATCCAGGGCTTTACCGGGGTGTCCGACCCTTATATTCCACCGGAGAACCCTGAATTAACTATCGATACCTCCTCCATGACTCCGGCGGAAGCGGCCCAGGAGGTCTTGCTGTATCTCGAAGAGCAGGGGTATCTGCGGTAAAGGAAAGTGGGGGCAAATTTTTTCTACCTGGTTCCCATGCACCGCATGGGAACAATCCAAGATTTGACCCCGACGTATTATTGAGGTACGAAGTTTATCTCAAGTTTATACCCAACAGCCCGTGCGTACTCCTCAACAGTTGATAGTTTGGGAGAGATCTTTGAATTCACATTTTCAAGCCTGGAAATATTGCTCTTTTTTGTGTGCAGGAGCTCAGCGAGTTCTTCCTGGGTAAAACCGGCATCTCTACGAATTCTTATGAGTTGCTTTCTCAGTTCGTAAGCCGACGATAAGCGATCATACTCGCTTTTAACTTCAGGGTTTTGTAAAGCCTTCTTTTTGAAATCTTTTAATGATGTTCTCATGATTTCACCTCTGTCAGTCTTTTCCTGGCCGTTGCTAATTCTTTTTTTGGTATTTTCTGGGATTTTTTTATAAATGAATGGAGGATAATTATCTCCTTGCCTTTAACAGTGCAAAAGAATGCTCGGCCAATTCCTTCTTTTCCTTTAGCTCTGATCTCAAAAAGCCCTTCACCTATTGCTTTGGTGTAGGGTAAGCCAAGCGCTGGGCCGAATTCTTCAATCATTTCTGTCAAGTGAAGGAAATTTGCTAAAATTCCCGGTGGAAAGGATAATGTCTCTTGCTCGACCTTTTCGCTGTAAAAAGTGATATGCCAGTTCATATTTGAATGTTATCATTTATGATAACAAAGTCAATGGCTATACGTTTTGTCAAAACGAGGTCAAATCTTTATCCCTGACATTAATTCTTTAAACAAAGTATCGCCAAGGCCTGGCCAGAGCATTTCGCAATGTGATTACCACTAAAGTTCAGCTTAGAAGGTGTCCAGAGGGATATGAGGTGCCCTTTGCACGGGTGTTCCGCAGCCTGGATGGCTGCGGTCAAGCCCCCAGGGATGGGTTTATGGCGTCCCGTGCAAAGGGCATCTCATATCCCTATATAGCTGAGGTTTAGTCGTAATCACATTTCGCAATCAATAATCCGGAGAGAGCAGAAAATATAAGGCAGATGATTCCACCGTCAGTTAAGGCAGGAAACGTCTACGTGCCAGGGCTGAAAAAGATCAAAAAATCAGCGTATTAATCGAAGGAATAAGCAAGAAGTGTCAAACGATAAGCACTTCAACAGAGTCCCACAGCTTGAGATTGAAAATTGGGCGAAGTGAATGCCCCCCTCCATTGCTCAGATCACCTTACATTCATATAGCTTAATTTTGACATCATCTGTCATGAGTGGATATTTCAGAGTGAGACTCTGAGATATAAGCATGCGATCAAAAGGATCTCGATGGTGAAATGGCAAGTCCTTTAACTGAAGAGCGTCCTGTCCTGAGAAGTCCAGAAGCTCAAAACCGCTCTGCTTGGCAAGATCGACAGGGTCAAAATTGATCTGTAACTTGCCAATAGAGGCTTTGATCATAATCTCTGCAATAGTGATGGAACTGACGTAGATTATATTCGTTGGGGATTCCAGTATGTTGAGCTTTTGAGTCTCAATTTTGGAAGGGCTTGCGAGTGCCCAGAGGAAGATGTGGGTATCAATGATAATCTTCATCACGATTTCTTGTCTTCGCTGTCATAAAACATCTTATTGATATCGGGATCTTCCTCCATTATGTTTTTCGGTACTGTCAGCTTTCCTTTCAGTAAGCCTAGTTTTCTTTTGCCTTCGGGTTCGTAGATGACAAGTTCGACCAAGGGACGGTTGTTTTTGGATATCACCACTTTCTCACCATGGTATGCCATGTCGACAAGCTTAGATAATTTTGCTTTTGCTTCAGCAATATTTACTATCATCTCCCACCTCCCTGTCAATTTTCTATTGTTAGTCTATTGTAGCTGAGTTGGTCAACATGGTCAACATTTCAAGAAGGCCGGCGTCGAACGAATAAACAAGAAGTGTCAAGCATAAAGATTTGACCCCCATCCCCTGTTAAAGTTTAAAGCCTGCCTTGCAAATGATTTCACCGGTGATACAATAAGTCATTGTGTTTTTCATTTCAAGATAACTCCCTTTAACTCCATGGCATATTGAGAGCAATGTTAGATAAAACTATAGGTGTGGTAGGATTAGGTTATGTCGGCTTGCCTCTGGCCGTAACCTTCGGGCAGAAATATCGAACCATCGGTTTTGATATTAAGAAAGATGCTATTGAGAACTACCGCAAAAAGATAGATCGCAATGGCGAGGTGGATGAGGCCGGCTTTACTGCAGCCAGGTATCTGCAATTCACCTCTGAAGCGCAGGACCTTGCTGCAGCCGATTTTATCATTGTTGCAGTCCCCACACCTATTGATTCAGCCAACCAGCCGGATCTGCACCCTTTGACCAGCGCCACCAGGACCGCCGGGGCAAATATGAAAAAGGGTGCCACGGTCATATTTGAGTCCACCGTCTTCCCTGGTGCAACAGAGGATGTTTGTGTACCGATTTTAGAAGAAATGTCAGGCCTCACCTGGCAGCAGGATTTTTTCGTCGGCTACTCACCGGAGAGAATTAACCCGGGTGATAAAGAGCATACATTAACCAAAATAACCAAGGTTGTTTCCGGCGACACTCCCAATACACTCCAGGCTGTCTCGCAGTTATATGCTTCAATTTTAGAAGCCGGGGTCTTTGAAGCAGCCTCCATCAAAGAGGCAGAAGCTGCAAAAGTCATCGAAAATACCCAGCGTGACCTCAATATTGCCCTGGTTAATGAGCTGGCCATCATCTTCGACCGACTTGAGATTGATACACTCAATGTCCTCAAGGCAGCTGGCTCAAAATGGAACTTCCTGCCATTTCGTCCAGGCCTCGTCGGTGGACATTGTATCGGTGTTGATCCCTATTATCTGACCTGGAAAGCTGAATCTGTGGGATATACCCCACAAGTTATCCTTTCCGGTCGGCGTATCAATGACAATATGGGCAAGTTCATCGCCGAGAAGACTGTCAAGATGATGTTGAACGGTGGCGTTGAGATAAAAAGCTCCAAAGTCGGAATCTTAGGCCTCACATTCAAAGAAAACTGCCCTGACCTTCGTAACTCAAGGGTTGTGGATATTATTGATGAGCTTAAATCCTATGGCATACCGGCAATAGTGTATGACCCAATGGTAACGCAGCAACAGGCACTTGAATATGCTGGAGTTGAGCTTGCAAAATTGCAGGACTTGCATGATCTGGGAGCTGTTATCATTGCTGTGCCTCACAGGCAATTTGCCGAACTGTCAGTCCAGTATTTTATTGATACTTTGAAACCTGGTGGTTGCATTATCGATGTGAAATCAATGCTTGATATGGAAGAGATGCAAAACAAAGATGTTAATTTCTGGCGACTTTGAGAGTTGGAAGGTGGGGTCAAATCTTTATCCTTGATAGCTTCTTTTTCGATAGTAATTGGTGGCAGGCCCCAAAAAGATATAAAATATGGATTATTTCTCGAACAAATAAGGAAGACCTGTCAAGGATAAAGATTTGACCCCATTGACATTAACCCTGACAAACTGGTTTTTTTAAAATAAAGCCCCTAGCAGTGTTCTCAGCCTATGAAAAAGAAACTCCTGGTAATTGAAGATGAAAAATCGGTAGCCAAACAACTGCGCTGGGGATTGGATGAAGAGTATGACATCACTATCGCCTCTGATGCCGAGCAGGCGAAACCGCTCCTTACCTCTGGTCTGTTTCCGGTAGCAACCCTCGATTTAGGTCTGCCGCCTTATCCTGACACCCCGCAGCAGGGTTTTGCCCTCCTCGAAGAGATAGCGTCTCTTGCTCCCCATACCAGAGTCATTGTCATAACCGGCAATGCCGAAGACAATAATGCAATTAAGGCCATCGCTCTCGGGGCTGCCGATTTTTATGCCAAACCGATTGATCTGAAAATACTCAAGATCATTCTTTCCCGCACGTTCAGGATCCAGGAACTGGAAGATGCCAATCGCCGGCTGCAGTTGCAAAGCAGCAAAAGCGGCTCACTCTGCGGCATGATCGGCATCTCGTCGGCGATGCATAAAGTGTTCGAACGGCTAAGAAATGCCGGCAAAACGGACTACCCGGTGTTGATAACGGGCAATACCGGCACCGGCAAAGAGATGGCGGCCCATGCGGTACATAGTCTCAGTAAGAGGGCAGAAAAGCCGCTGATCATCATCAACTGCGGGGCGATTCCGGAAAACCTGCTGGAAAGCGAGCTGTTCGGCCATGAGAAAGGGGCCTTTACCGGGGCTACAGGTCGCCAGATCGGTAAATTCGAGCTGGCTGACGGCGGGACTATTTTTCTCGATGAGATTGGCGAATTGCCTCTGCTGCTGCAGGTGAAAATCCTCAGGTTTCTCCAGGAATCGACCATAGAGCGACTTGGTGGGGCGAAAACCCTGCAACTTGATGTCCGCATCATTGCCGCGACCAATATTAATCTGCAGGAGGCTGTGCAGCAGAAAACCTTTCGTGAAGACCTGTTCTATCGCCTCAATGTCGTGCCGCTGCGAATCCCCGACCTGCAGGAGCGACCGGAAGATATCCTGCTGCTGGCGCACAATTTTCTCCAGGAGGAAGCACGTGCAATGCGCCGGGGCCAGCTTTCTTTCACTCCTTCGGCAATGAGCGCCCTGACCCTGCACAGCTGGCCGGGTAATGTCCGTGAACTGCAGAACCGGATTAGGCGAGCGTTGGGGACCACAACGGACAGCAGTATCACCTCAACCGATCTCGGACTCGATCAACAAGCCGGCAAGGAGCAGGAACAAAAACTCACTACCTTAAAAGAAGCCCGGGATACATCTGAAAAAAATGCTGTCCAACAGGCTCTGGCCTTAAGCGGCAATAATATCAGCCAGGCCGCAAAACTGCTCGAGGTAAGCCGACCTACCTTGCACGATCTCCTGAAAAAGCATGATATAAATACCAGCTCATGATGCTGGTGTTAGAAATTGGCGAAAATGTGGTGATTACTGCTGGATTGCTTTATGGTGGGTTGTTGGTTTATCAGGAAAACCTTATGGGGGTGTTTATTGCCCATGAGGAGCCTAATTTGGGGTAGGGAACTTATGTAGTGATTACTGAAAATTGGCTGTTCTGGTAGGAAGGTGTGCTTGATGAATGCTGCAAAATAACAAAGGCAGAGCCATTTCTGACTCTGCCTCGGTATTTCGAATTAAAGGAATGTATTAATTCCTCTTTCTCATCCTAAAACCAACAAGACCTGCCAGGCCTAAACCTATAAGGAGCGTAGTGGCTGGCTCTGGGACAGATTTAAAAGTGACCCCGGACGTTTTCAGAACTTCTGGGTTACCGTTCCAAGACTCATAGGTTAAGACAAAATTATAAGTGCCTTCAGTAACAGTGAAATATTCATAAGCCGGACCAGTCGGCCACGAGCTATCTGCATCGGTACCAGTGTAAGCGGACTTAAATATGGTACTGCCATTTTTAATTAGTTCCAATACGAAACCATCGTCATGATAGATAGAAAAATTCGAAGAGAAATTCGCTACCCCCTCAAATCTGAATATGTCTGCTGAATCATGAGCAGTCGTCATTAGTGCGCTAGCGTTGGCTAGACCCGTTAGATTGTTGGAAGATCCAGATGATAGAAAAGCGGAGTACGTCAGAAGAGTAGTGCCAGAAGGGGCACTAAAATCGATATTATCAACATAGAAATCATCCGTATAACCAGTGGCAGCACTGGCATTAGCAATGTTTACAAGAGCAGTCTGGGCATTTTTATAATCCTGCGTTTCAGAACCACTAACATCAATAGTTACACCACTATACAGATACCCGGTAATCATGTCCGCCGTTGCCAAACTCGCCGTTCCAAGTGTAAGCACTCCCATTGCTAAGACTGCCATCAACTTTCCTTTCATCGTGATTCCCCCTTATGTGTGATTTCATGGCTGGTTGTTTGCCCTTGCATTCGGTACAGCCACCTTTGCGTTTCAGCTTGCAATCATTTTATCCGCTGAAATACCTATCAGTATAATTGTTTCTCCTGACGATAGCCCTAATTCTCCTGTTCCAAGTAAAAGCAAATATCGAACCAGCTAACAAAAAAATCTTTAATTTCATTTCTATTACAAACAATTATGATTTATCTTGCCGAGCAATAGATTTATCAGATGTAAACTTTTCCGACAGGGGAATTTCCCGCAATGAGCCCTAACGAAATGAATTCATGAATTAAGTTACTAAAACAGGAATATTAGTCTCTAAAACTCAAAACTTGATGTCGACATTCTTTACAGTATCTTTGGTTTAGTCCGTTGAATAACAATTTAACAGTTAATCTTGAGTAATCAACTGGATTGGTCTTGTCAGAAAAAACCTCTTCAAGACTTATCTCGCTGCCTCCTGTCGTGCTGGTTCTGAAGCAATTGACAATCAAACTGTAAAATATTCCGACATTGTCCCGTTAAAGAGATATTTTTAGTGATATTAGTATAATGTGTGACTATTGTCGATGATTGCAGACGTCATTGAGCATTTATAGCGCACTAAAGCAACAAAACGGGTTAATTTATCGTCGAATTAATTTACATAGGTAAAAAAAGGCACAATTGTAATAAAAACAATACATATAATTCTAAATAGATAGATAATATGGCATCGAATTTGCTCTTAATGGTTTAACTAGATCACAGTAGATCATGATAACCTCAACCCAAGAAAGAGATAAAAATGAAAAAAATTTGTTTATGTGCAATGATGCTGGTTTTTGGAATGGTTGGTAGTGCAAGTGCTACAATTGTTATTGATGATAATTTTAATGGCGGATTAGGATTACCTTGGACTGTTACAGGTGATGTTGTATTAGCGAATGCAGGTCTTAGTTATACTTCTTCATCGCCATTTATCACATCGCAAGGCATGAATGGCAACTATGCTCTCTTAGGTCATGGTGGTGACGATAGTCTTCCAGCAATTTTAGAACAAAGTTTTTCTGTTAGCGGTTATGACACCCTCACCATCTCTTTTAACTATGCCTTTAGATATACTGATTTTACCAGTTCAGGATATGATGAATTTTTGTCTTTAGTAAGTAAACAGGGGGCAACTCCCTTAACAATTACCTTTCAGGACCTAATTACCAATGGGTCATATGAGATTGCTGATAACGGTATTGTCTTCGGTACAATCAATCAGACCGTCAACATTTCTGCATTTACTAGTAACAATGCAGATGTAATGTTCAAACTGATACAGTATGGAGAGGGGACAACTTCTTCTGTTGGTATAGATAATGTGAAAGTTACCATCCCAGAACCAGCTGCCACCCTGTTGATTGGTATAGGGCTTGCTGGTTTGGTCGGTTATTCCCGCAAGCGCTTCAGCAAAAAAGCGTAAAGGATTGCTGGGGTAGAATAGTAATATACTTCATTCGAATGAGATAAAATCCTCCAGGGCAGTTCCTGGGGGATTTTTTTTGTTAAATTATTCGACACCTCCTGCCAAAGGCAGCAGAATCACAAATTGTGCCCCACCGTCCGGATTGTTATCGGCGGAGATAGTGGCTTGAAGACTCGTTACCACTCTTTGCACCTGCCACAAACCTATTCCACTCCCTCCATCCTTGTTCGTTCTAAACGGTTCAAATAAAGCATCAGGCAGCAGCTCGATCGCGATTCCCGGGCCATTATCAATAATTTTCAGAGCAACTTGATGAGCGTCATCGTGCTTATCGGTTTCTAAGTGGATAAGCGTTCCCTCTCCTCCGGCCTCATAGGCATTAAGTAGCAGATTTTCCATTACTGAACCAAGAAGTTCCGGATCGCTCCGCACTTGTATTGTCTTTGCACCTGCAAAAGTGATCTGCAGAGATGGCAGTTTTTTCTTTATGCTACGGATACAGTTTCGTAAAAAAGCATTAAGTTCCAGATCTTGCCAGGAAGGTTTGATTTCGTCTTTTAATTTACTCAACCGCTGCTCGACCCTGCCCATTCTTTTTAGGGCATCATCGACTAATTCCAGCATATCCTGCTGAAACTCGGGCTCATGGATATGTGCCGGGGCGTTTTCCTGGAGCAAAGCGAGCATAGTGGCGGCATTTTTAATATCATGGAGGACAAAGGCCGACAGCCGGTGCCAGGCCTGTTGCTCCCTGGTATGAGCCATTTCTTCAGCCACTCGCAGCGCCAGCAGGGCTGCAGCTGTCTGACTGCCAAGGGCGGTAAGCAGATCAAAATCGTCATGCCCGTATTCCGCCCCGGTATACTCCGGGCCGAGACCAATAAAGCCGGTAAGCTGAGTGCCGATAGCCATTGGTACAATGATTTTCAGGCCCAGGGAGGAAAAAAAAGGCGCCGTGGCTTTTTTTACTTCCTGCCAGGACTCGTCCGGTTCCTGCTCATCGCTATTGAAATAAGCATGGCTGTGCAAGTAGTTGACCAGGGGATCGTTTGCACTAAGCAGAAATTCGTGGCGTTTGTTTTGCAGTTTTTCCGGGGTAAAGACCAGGGTATAGCCTTGGGAGGAATTGCCGGCTCCAAGCCAGATCATTATTTCCTTGGTATAGAGACAGCCGGCCAGGACTTCCCCAAGGGCTTTGACTACCTCGGCATCGCTCGCTGCTCCCTGGAGCTGCTGCAAAAGAGCCAGCCACTCATCCCGGTATTCGTATTTATTGGCATAAAAGTTCCTGCTGATAAAGAAATGGGTCCGGCGGCGAATTCGCCCGGAGCAGATAAAAAGTCCGACAGCAACAAACCCAAGAGCCACGAACAGCCACTTCAGGACAAAGAACATCTCCAGGCCGAAGGTCCGCATCAGCAGGGAGATTATGCCTAGAAACGTTAGATAGATAGCCAGCAGGGAGGGCACGACAAAGGTATAGACAACCCTGCGCGAGACAATGATCCTGCGTTGGAGCAACCGGTGATGAAACACCTCATAGGCTATCATGATCCAGCCGGAAAACAGCAGTAACGACAACAGCTGCAGATGTTTGGGCAATATGGTCAGATATGTCAGACGGTAGGAGCTGGCCCAGGCCATGGCGGCACAGACCAGATAGCTGCCGACCACGAGAAACCGATATTCCCAACGTCGTGCTTTGTCGAGCGATCGCCAGAACTGCTCCAGGCGCCAGGCAGAATAGAGCACTGCCGCCAGGACAAAGAGATTGAAAAAATAGATCAGGCTATCTGCCTGGAATAAAACGCCATTGTCGAAAACCAGAATGACCGAATGAAATGCCAGCAAGTACCCGGCTATGCTCATCGATACAGCTCCAAAAATAATTTCAGCCAGAAAATGGAGCCGTACATCACGAACAGAGTCCTGCGTCGCCTGTCGCATACGCAAGGCCAGCGAAAACCAGATCAGACCGAAGATGATTTCAGAAAAAAGGACCAGCTGCACGATCTGCAGTTCATAAGAATAGGCCAAAAAGAGATACTCACAGGCAAGAAGAGGCAAGACCAGAAGGGATTGGACCAGGGCGATAGAAAAGTACTTTTCACCACTGCCCTGGCGAAAGCCTAGAAGACCTGCGAGTAAGATCAATACATTCAGGGTGTAGAAAAAAGGTATAAGCATGATGCAATAGAAACGTTGGGGTGGATCTTGCCCCTGGAAGCGGGGAGGTGGCTTTCGCGCTCCCGAAGAAACTCTTCGGGTTGATAGTATACCCCAAGGGCCGACGCTATGCTCCTTCTGTCTGTTCTATAATATTCTTCTGCAAAAATATCGTCGCTAAAGATAATTGAGCCCATATGTACGCATTTCATCTTTCATTTGAAAAATAATGCTATTTCTTCTATGCTTTACCTTAGCTGACTTTCTCAGCTGGATAAATGATCGAAATTGAATAAGGGAGCAACCGGAAGAGATGGAAGAGATGCAAATGCAAGAGATGGCAACATCTCCGGTACCATTGATAGTACAATTGATTGACATTGCCGTCCGCCGAAAGGCGCTTCTGGCAAGTTGCATCCTCACTGCTTTAACAGTAGGGCTCAGTGTTTATCTTATCCAACCGAAAGTGTACCAGAGTGACAGTTTACTCAGTTATCAACAGCAAATGGTTAATACCGGGAGAATGTTGCCCGATGATAAATCAAAATTGCAGGATGTCGTCAGCACCTTAACCCAGATTGTCACCAGCAGGACCAGCCTTGAAAAGATTATTACCGATGAAAATTTGTACCAGACAGAAAGAGAAGTTCTTGCTATGGAAGATGTTATCGAAAAGATGCGCAAAGACATCAGGATAACTCCATCAAAAGACGGGGATACCTTTACCATATCTTATATGGGGGGTAATCCCGACAAAGTAGCCAGGGTTGTCAATGCTCTGGCAGCAAGATTCATTGGCGAAAACATGAAGTATCGTGAAGACAGAGCTTCTGAAACTTCAGCGTATACCCAGGAAGAATTGAACATGGCCAAGAAGATGCTCGACAGTAAAGAAGCGGTCATGCGCGATTACAAGCTCAAATATTTTAATGAAATGGCCGATCAGCGCGAGACCAATATGGCGCGATTAATTGCCCTGCAAAACAATTATCAAAGCCGGCAGGAGTCCATTCAGACCCAGGAACAGACATATGCCATGCTGCGTGATCAGATTGCTACCCGAAAAGAGCTGTTGGAAGCTAAACAGGCAAATCTTGCTTCTACCGCAGGCAATTCGGTGCAGATATTAAGCCCGGCGGAACAACTGGAGCAGCTGCGGGCCGAACTGCAACGCCTGGGACTGAAATATAAAAAAGAACACCCGAAAATCAAGAGCCTTGAGAACAAGATTGCCAGACTCGAACAATCCATCCAGACTGAACCAAAGTCTGCATCCTCCTCAAAAACGTACAGTGCTGATGATTTGACTGATAAAACCCTGGTAAGTTTACAGAACCAGCTCAAAGACATTAGTGCCAGTATCACGAATATCAGAAAAGAAAAGGAAGATATCCAAAAACAGATCGACCAGTATGACAAGTGGATTGCCGCGGCCCCTGTACGGGAGGCTGAGTGGTCTGCGCTGACCAGGGAATATGGGGAACTGAAACGCCATTATGATTTTCTTATGGGTCAGAATCTCCAGGCTGGATCAGCACTGAACCTTGAACGAAAGCAGCGGGGCAGTCAATTCAAGATTGAGGACTTTGCTCAGTCGCCGATCAAACCGGTCAAACCCAATTTCCTCAAGATTATGGGCCTTGTCCTGTTGCTGGGGTGCGGTGCCGGCGGGGCCGGGGCGCTCCTGCTCGAAAAATTAGACACTTCATTTCGATTTCCGGAACAACTCGATGCAGCTTTTCCCTTTGAGGTTCTCTGCTCCATTCCTCGATTGCCGCTGAAAAGAGAAATAGTCAGGCAGCGCATCTGGACAATTGTCGGGACGGCTTCTTTTCTTACCTGGGCAGTAGTCCTTGTTGCCGCACTTGGTATTCTCTGGAAGCAGGGACGGATTATTGTCTGAAGCACGGTTTCTTGCCATTCAATAGAAATAAACGTAAGCTTAATGAAGCGACTAAGAACAGTAGCCGCAGCCATGCGTCGTATTATTGAAAGCAATAATCTTGACAAACTCGTAAAAAAATCAAAATTGAGATGGTTAAGTAAAAAGCTTCATATTCGAGGCGTGTGAATTTCACTATTATTTCGGCGTACTAAGGTACGTCGTAATGATAGTGAAATTCGCTACAACGAAGAAGATGATGTGTTTTTACGACACCATCAACCTTGGGAAGAAAGAAGGATTAAAAGACCAACATGGCTAAAATTTCGGAAGTTCTCAAAAAAGCTCAGTACGATCAGGATTTCGAACGGCAGGTAGCTGAGAGAAAAATACAACAACTAAAGCAATATCCAGCAGAACCAATTCCAGTCTCCAGCCAGGAAAAAGTTACCCCGCAGCATCAACGAGGCAATAGTCAGAGTGGTAAATGGGACGAACGTCTTTACCAGGCAGTCAACGATGACAGCTATCTGCCGGAGGTGTTTAAGACGCTCAGATCACGTATCCTTCATCCTCTGGATGGCAGGACGATGCCAAAAACCATTATGATAACTTCTGCTCTTCCCAAAGAGGGCAAGAGTTTTGTAACGGCTAATCTGGGCATATCACTGGCCCGCGGGTTGGATCAACATGCCTTGCTGGTTGATTGTGATTTGCGTAAGCCGGCAATGGCAAAGATGTTTGGGCTGAACAACAGCCGGGGGCTGGTTGATTACCTGCTGGATGAGGCCGCCTTACCCGAGCTGATCGCCAAAATTGCAATCAAATCATTGTCGGTATTGCCGAGTGGCAAACCGCCCGCCAATCCTGCCGAACTGCTCGGTTCAACCCGGATGGCTGCATTGGTTGAGGAATTATCCAGCAGGTATGAGGATCGAATTATTATTTTCGACACTCCGCCGCTGCTGGTAGCCGCGGAGTCGAGTGTGCTTGCCGGACAGGTCGATGCGGTGATCCTGGTCGTCCGCCAGAGCTGCTCAGGCAGGGCCCAGATTCAGAAAATTGTCAATATAATCGGCGAAGAACGGATACTGGGTGTGGTCTTTAACGATCAATATATCAATCCCCTGCAGGAGTCGATCATCAAAGGCTACGGTTCTTATTATGGCGGCTATTACGAGTAGGAATGCACCTGCAATTCTGGCCGCTTTTGACCGGGGCACCTCGTTCAATCGATAATGATAATATCGCCGGAGCGGACAAAAATATTTTGATCGAGGGCCTTGCCGGCGATGAAATCGGCATAGTCAAATTTCAGGGTATTGTTCTTAAAGAGTGGGGCGTCCTCTTTGCTGACATTTTTTCGGACAACGGTAATCTCCCGACCGGCCCACTCGTCAAATCCACCAGCCTGGGCAACCACCTGGACCAGGGTCATTGGATGCTCAAGTTTGAAAATTCCGGGTTTCAGGACTTTGCCCATAACCGTATAGTTCAGGCTGTTGCTTTGGACTAGAGTGGTGATGACAATAGGGTTGTCGTAGATTTTAGAGTAGAGTTTTTTGAGATAGTCGGCGAGTTCTGCAAGGGTCAGGCCGGAAACTTCCACATCGCCAATATCTTTCAGCGATATCCGGCCATCCATCATCACCTGGATGCCCGGTTGAGTTCCCCCTGCACCTTCACCTGGCTGTTTCATTGCTGCGGTTGCTGACATATCTCCTTCCTCGTACAAGCCTACGGAAAGGATGTCGCCAATGCCGATAACATATGCCTGCTCACGCTGCATTTTTTTTCCATCGGCTCCGAGTATTTCCTTCAGTGCGGAATCTTTTTGTTGAGCCGAAACGGGAACATCTACCGTTGACTGCGCGGCAAACGCCACCATGTTGCCACCCATCATAAGCAGGCAAGAGAAAAATATCAGTATTCGTAACATAATCAACTCCTTCCAAAGATGTTAACTTTTAACTAACTTTTCCTTATTAACCATATCTGCAGATTTTTGTCACTAATTGATCAAGTCGGAACAGGGCCCTCAAAACTGTTCGCAGGCACTCTTAGCGCAATCAATCCTACTCCATATTTCCGCAACATTTTTCCGTTATTCAGGAAAAAATCCTTGCCCTTTCCATATTTTCGCTGACCGCCTCAATGAAAAAAACCTAATTTCAATAAGTTAAAAAATTGCCCTGGCGTTGTCTTTTTTGGCTCGTAAAATGCAAAAGCCAGTGTCTAGAAATGTAAACCAGTTAGGTCAACACAAATCAACAAGGAGTGAGTTATGAAGAAACAGTTTTTGGCGGCGGTCTCATTGCTGGCCCTTTTTTTTCCGTTAACGGCCCTGGCAGCTTTTATTGGTACCGGTACTCTGACAATCGATCCAAAATATCCTACAGTTACTGGGACTAATTATTTAGGCGATTATGAAGTTACGGCTTATACGAAAGGAGATGGTGGGGAGATACAGTTTGATCAGCTTCCATCAGAGACCTTTTGCATATCACATGATGATTTGAATCCATATACTGATGTATTCGGTTTTTATTCTGTCACTGACAAAATGGATGCTGAGACAGCAAAGCTTGTCACATGGATAGCCGACTGGGCTACAAAGACAACTGTTTATGAAAATAATCCTGCAGCTGATATTAAAACATTAGGGCAAGGAGCAATATGGGAGATCCTTGGCGTCCTCAAAACTGCAAACTATAGAACTATTTTTACAGATGATACGTATGGGGTTTTGGCAGATGGGACGTACGGGGTATTGGCAAAAAACGGTGATAATGGGTTATGGGAACGTGCAGGGGATAATGGATTATATGTTAATCAATGGCTAGTGGCCGTTAACCCAACAGATGGAGCCTTAGGTAATGGTGGTAATCAAGACTACCTGGTGAAAGCAAAAGCCGTCCCCGAACCAGCCACCACGCTTCTTATTGGCTTTGGGATATTCGGGCTGGCTGCGATGCGCAGGAAAAAAATAGTTGCTTAATTTTCCGGCAAATCGGAAACACGAGGCAGGGCTTAACGGCTCTGCCTTTTTTTTTCCGCAAAATATTCAGTACCAATAAATCTCTAACTAACGATATCAAAATTGTGATACAGTAATTTTATTGACATGTTGGACCCTCCTTGACTCTTGGTTGGCTCCTGCATCTCTCAAGTCAGAGAAAAGAGGGTGGGTTCATATAAAAATGATAAAAAATAGTATATCTTCAGACGGACGAGGCCGTTTATTTATCCGTTTTTTAATCTTTGTCCTCATCCTCTCCGGCCTTGGGATAACTTTCTATCGTCCTGCCTTAGTGACTGTATTCTCAGCAGTCCTGCAGCGAAACGACAGTTCCATCGGGCTTTTTGTTCCAATCTTCTCTGGATATATACTGTGGCGTAGATTTGCCGAAATAAAACAATTGCCACTTCAAGCCAATTGGTTGTCTGGTCTACTCGTCACCCTGACAGGTATTATTCTTTTTTTTCTCAGCAAATATACAGAGTACTTCCTGATCCTTGCGGTTCTGTCATTGCTTTGTATATCCGGAGGACTAATACTCCTGCTTTTTGGAAGCGCGATATTTAAGAAAACTGCTTTCCCTCTGTTTTTTCTTGTGACCATGACACCGATCCCACTGGCAATTTATGCCGCAATTGCTGAGCAGATTCGTCTGAGCAGCACATGGGGTGCAGTTAAGATCGCAAGATTTCTGGGAGTGGAACTTTACCGGGACGATTTTTATATTCATTTATCACAAACAACTCTATTCGTGGCCGATAGTTGCAGTGGAATACGGTACTTCTTTTCTTATTTTGTCTGCCTCCTTTTTTATGCTGCAGGCTTCAAGCAAACTATGGTTGGTCGCCTGGTAGTGATGCTCGGGTTCATCCCCCTGGCTCTTCTTGCCGGTATGGTTCGGATTGCAACCATTATTCTTGCTGCACATTATATAAGTCCGACCTTGGCAGAATATAGGCCCCATGTTGTTATAAGCTGGAGCGTTTTCCTCGTCTTTTTAGTGGGATTTGTTTCCCTTGACCGGTACCTGTCTAAGGCCAGATAATTACCCATAAGTAATTGTTAATGAAAAATAAATTATCAGCATCCGATGGTTATAATCTCATTTTACTAGCAGCTGATCTAGCTGTGGCAGCTGGAGCCTTCTCTCTAGGGCTGTGGCTGACAGGATGGAGTTTTTTTCTATGGCGCGATATCGAAGCGACAATCGGTTTTATCGTCCTGAGCCTGGTAACTATTTCGTTTTTTCAGAGCTATCGCCTCTATAATTACCATTTCCTTTATTCGCGAAAAGAACATATAAAAAATTTGCTTAAAGCTTCTGGATGGTCTTTTCTGACTCTTGGCCTTATAGTTTTTTTCCTTAATAGTTCTACTCTGCTGGAGACGAACTTTTCACTCTTTCTCATAACATTACTATGCGGGGCAATTGTATGTCTGTTTCTCAGTAGATATTTTTGGAGCCATTTGCTCGATTTCCTGATGGCTTTTGGTATGGCCGTTTTCTTTTTCGGAATAACCGGTTTGGTTTGCAAAAATGGTATACCGGTTTGCATGACGAATGAATTTGTTATTTTTATTTGTTTCTTGCTCGCTTCTATTCTGTTGATAATAAATAGACTCTTTCTGGTCCATATTGTTTTTTTCAAATGGCTGAGACGACGTTTTAGGAGACAGATTGTCATAATAGGCTCCGATAGTGATGTGGCTAACATAACGAGTCACATCGTTGCCAACAATGCACCTTTTTGGGTTGTCGGAACCCTGGGAGTGCAAGCGAACCGCGATCTTAAATTCACTCGATTCAAGAAAAATTTTATCAAGGAGCAATTGGGAAGCATCGACAATCTTCCAGATATAGTAAAAAAATATAACATTGATGACATTATCATCACTGATGAAAGCATCGATAAAACGGGCCTGTTCTCCATACTTGATTACTGTACTTCAGCTGGAATCAATGCATGGTTCTCGCCAAAGCTGCTGCCGATCATTAAGATGAAATTGTCTCTCGAGAACTTTTCCGGCATGCCTATGATTTTGCTTTGCTCCCAGAAACACAGCGGATTGTTTAATCGAGTGAAATATTGTTTTGATGTACTGATATCGCTGCCTCTTCTTCTTTTATTGTCACCGCTATTACTCTTCATTGCCGTGGCCATCAAACGTGATTCACCAGGACCTGTTTTATACCGGTTTCTGGCGATAGGTGAGAATGGAGTGACTTATACGATGAACAAGTTTCGTTCCATGAGGGTAGAGTCGGACAATAAAATTCATAAAGACTACGTAACGCAACTTATAAAAGGAGAGATCGATAATAACGGGAGTGAAAAAACTCCACTCAAAATTGTCGACGATCCAAGGGTCACCAGGGTTGGCAGATTGATACGAAAGTTCAGCATGGATGAGTTGCCGCAATTGATCAATGTCTTGCTCGGTTCTATGAGCCTTGTTGGACCGAGACCATGCCTGCCTTACGAGTTTGAGATATACAATGATTGGCATAAGAAACGCACGTCCGTTCGACCTGGAATTACCGGTCTTTGGCAGGTAACCGGGCGGAGCGAAGTTACATTTGAGGACATGATCCTCCTGGATTTATACTACATATACAACAGGAACCTCGTACTGGATTTTAATATCCTTTTTGAAACCATTTTTGTGGTTCTCGAAAAAAAAGGAGCATATTGACGCTAGGGGCGTGAAGGCGTAAGGCGTAAAGGTGTAAGGGTTTAAAGGCGCAAAGGCTTAAAAAGGCGTAAAGGTGCAAGCCCCTAAGCCCCTAAGCCCTAAGCCTTATGCCCTTACGCCCTGAGCCCTTACGCCCTGAGCCCTTACGCCCTAAACCCCTAAACCCTTAAGCCCTTACTTCAACCTTTAAAGTGAAAATTAACATGACCATCCCATTCCTAAACTTAACTGCCCAATACGAAACAATAAAAGATGAAATCGCCACGGCCTTACAGGAAGTTATAAGCAACACCTCCTTTGCCGGTGGCCCCCAGGTGAAAAGATTCGAAGAGAATTTTGCCAGCTTCTGCCAATGCGATCATGCCATAGGCGTCGGCAGTGGTACAGACGCCCTCTGGATGGCTCTCATAGGCCTGGATATCGGCAAAGGCGATGAGGTAATTACTTCCCCAGGGACATTTATTGCTACGGCGGAAGCGATAAGCTTCTGTGGGGCTACACCGGTATTTGTTGATATCGATGAACAAACCTACAATATAGATCCCTCGCTTATAGAAGCCGCCATTACCCCCAAAACAAAAGCCATTATCCCGGTCCATCTTTTTGGCCAGACGGCTGATGTAGATCCTATCCTGGACATAGCCCGCAGACATAACCTTGTGGTCATCGAAGACGCATGTCAGGCCCATAACGCAGAATACAAAGGCCGCCCAGCAGGTTCGCTTGGAGATGCCGGTTGTTTCAGCTTTTATCCTGGAAAAAACCTCGGCGCATATGGCGAGGCAGGAGCTGTGATCACCAATAACCAGGAACTTGCCGATAAAATGCGCATGTTTCGCGACCACGGCCAAAGAAAAAAATACTATCACGCAATAATAGGCTGGAATACCCGCATGGATGGCTTCCAAGGCGCAGTTCTTGATGTAAAGCTGCCCCATCTCCCTGCCTGGACCGATGCCAGACGCAGCAGAGCCAAACTTTACAATGAACTCCTGACAGAGATACCGGAGATAACCATTCCATTAGAAGCAGATTACGCAAAACATGTCTACCACGTCTATGCAATCCGCACAAAAAATCGAGACGAGCTGATTAAAGACCTCTCCGAGCAGGGCATAACCTGCGGCATCCACTATCCCGTCCCGCTCCACCTGCAAGAGGCATATCAATTCTTAGGCTACAACCAGGGAGATTTCCCCATCGCTGAAAAATGCGCCCAGGAATTCGTCTCGTTGCCGATGTTTCCGGAACTGGAGGAAGAAAGTATTCAATACGTAGCGGAAAAAATCAAAGAGGCAGTAAAAAAGGCGTAAAGGCATACGGGCTTAAAGGCGTAAGGCCTAAGGCGCAAGGTCCTTTCGCCCTAAGCCATTACGCCATACGCCTCTAAGCCCGAAGCCTTTTGTGCCCCTAAGCCCTTTACGCCACTAAACCCTAAACCTTTACGCCCTCTACCACCCCCATGGGAAATTTTCAAAAACTAACAGTATGGCAAAAAGCAAAAGAACTAGCCGTACACATTTACAAACTAACCAATAATGGCAAACTAGCGAATGACTACGGCCTGAAAGATCAAATCCGACGTGCAGCAATCTCAATTCCCAGTAACATTGCCGAGGGAGACGAACTAGATACAGATAAGCAGTCAATACGACATTTCTACTACGCAAAAGGTTCCACAGCAGAACTACTAACGCAATCACTCATAGCATTTGAAATCAGCTACATTGACAAAAAAACATATGAGGACATAGAAAAAGAATGTAAAATAATCTCCTCAATGCTAATGCGCCTAATCCAAGCAAGAAGAAAAACCTAAGCCTTTGAGCCTTAAGCCCCTTAAGCCCCTTAACCCCCTAAGCCATTAAGCCCTTGCGCCTTTGAGCCTTTAACTCCCATGCCAAAAAACAACCCAAACAATCAAATCGCCCCAGACGTAAAACTAGGCAAAAACGTAACCATCGCCCCCTACACCAACCTCTACGGCTGCACAATTGGCGATGAAACAAAAATAGGCCCATTCGTCGAAATTCAAAAAAACGCCACAATCGGAAAACGTTGCAAAATCCAAAGCCACACCTTCATCTGTGAAGGCGTCTCAATCGAAGATGAAGTTATGGTCGGACACGGTGTTATGTTTATTAACGATCTCGATCCCGCGGCAGTCAACACAGACGGATCGCTTAAGACCGAGGCTGACTGGAAATGCATACCAACCTTTATTAAGAAAAGAGCATCTATCGGATCAAATGCGACTATTCTTTGCGGAGTGACTATTGGAGAAGGGGCGCTCGTTGGAGCAGGTGCAGTTGTGACTAAAGATGTACCGCCAAATATGGTGGTGGTGGGTAATCCGGCTCGCATCCTGAAAGTACGTAAATGAAGGTCAGAAAGAAGAAAAGGAAGTTAGCATATGGTGCCCTGGGAATTACAGCTATTGTTTTTAGCCTTTTCGGCTATTGGCTGAAAAGTAACATCGGTATCGATTATTTTGAGAAGTTCACACTCAGTAAATTTTTCCCTTTTAAATATCTTATCGAACATAACGTCATTGACGTTCCGGTACCAGGCATCCTTTTGGACGATTCATTCGATTCTTTTTCACTTTTGGGCAATTGGACTCCTTTGTGGTTGCTGGAAAAAGGCTGAATAACAATTTTAAAGGAAGGTTTTGTTGGAGTCGACGCAATGGCTGCCGAAAATGTAACTCCAAATACAATTGTGGTTAATAATCTGAACGGATTTTTGGAAAAATGTCCATAGTCGTGCCTGTAGAAGCTCTGGAAAAGATCTCCATATTGAGAAAACTGCAACTATCTTGCTTAAATTTTATACTCGTCACTCTGTCAGCTTATTTGAGGAAAAGTCATATCAGTATCAACATTTTCCCCTTTAGCTACCTTGTTTTATTTATAGTTATTGAAAACTGACCGGGCCTCACATTTTAGACGATACTTTCGATTCCTTTTTAATTCTCTGGTAACTGGTTATCCTTATGGATGCTGGAAAATGATAAAGTAAACAAAGATATTGACAGAAAAGATATAGATAATTCCTATTGCCTTCTTTTTAAGAGAAGTAGTAATAAAACTGGGTATTTGTCACGTGAAAATATTCTCAAAGAGAAGCGAGGAGATGTATTAATTTTGCAAGTAGCTATTAAACTATATGTTGAAAATGGAAGTGGAATAGGTGAATTTCGATCTGATAATATGGGTTTTAGAAAGACTACCTTCCCCAAAAAAGATGTGCATTGATGTGCTATTCAAATTAAAAACTTGTGCAACATGGAACGGTGCATGCATGTTGATGTGGCATTAGTGCGTAACCCTATATCCAATCCTGAAGGCAAATATCAGAGAAGCGTTGTGGGCAATTGGATAGAATCCATTTTCTGGTGGATTGCTTAAAAATGAGCTGGCAAAATCAAGGAGTTTTCGAGTTCAAAATTGTCGGATAATTTACCGGTCTTTTTAGCCGCATTTTTTTGGCTATTTTGCTTGTCGAGCACAGTACAGAAGACATGGTAAGTGCCAGGTTTTTAGTTGTTTTTCAAAATTATGTAAGCAAAGGAAAAAATCATGATTATCAAAAGATATCAGACTCTGTTGATTACGTTTTGTCTTGGCGTTAGCCTATTTTCAGTTAGCATTTCTGCGGCGGTTGGCGGTACTTTCTATATCGATTACTTAAATGGTAACGATTATAATGATGGAACATCTATATTAACACCATGGAAACATTGCCCAGGAGACATAAATGCTATTGGAAATCCAGCTACAAAAACATTTACAGGAGGTGATGCAGTAATTTTCAAGGGTGGTGTTTCATATGCAGGTGAAATTTTAGTTCACTCTGGCACGAGTACTGATCGTCGTGTTGTATACGATGGGAACACTACAGGGGCTTGGGGGAGTGGTCAGGCAATTATAGATGGTAATGCCCAATTCTATCACGCGTTCAACGCAAAACAAGTCAGCCATGTAACGATTCGTGGTTTTGAAATTATTAATGTTAAGAATACTTATAATTCATCTAGTTTAATTAATGGATCTGCCCAGAATGGATATGCAAAGGTTTACCGCTCTGGTCAATGCCAAAGTGCGAAGTATAATGGTAGTAATTCGATTTATGACATGGGTGCGATAAGACTTTATCGACAATGTGATGATATAATAATTGAAGAGAATAAAATACATGGATCTGAAAATTGGGATGATGGGTGCTGCGTTGGTGCAGAATCAGATGGTGACTCATCGACTATCGCCCCCAACGGAATAGCGAGTCAGATAGGTATTGAGGTCTATGATGGCAATACAAATATTACTATTCAAAACAATGAAGTATATGCAGCGGGTAAGTTTGCAATAAGGGTTTGGCGTGGCTCGAATATTAAAATTTTGAACAATGATATAGGCGGAAAAGATTCCGGGGAGCAGGAGGGGCATTTTTCTGTAGCATTCTCAATCACAGGAGGTGTTGGCGGGGTTACTATGAGTGGGAATACCGTTCATGATGGTTGGCAACTTCAAGGAGATGAAAACTACGGTCGTTGTCATTCAGGAAATTGGTTTCATATTTATGGAAACAATAATAATCTCTTAGACGAGAAGGATGATCCGCATGACATTGTCATTGAGAAGAATTTTATTTACTCGGATAGGGAATTTCAGTGTGCAAACGGTTCTGGGCTAGGGCAGTTTGAAGACGATACCTATAATATTACAGTGAGAAATAACATAGTAGTTAACCCGTTTGGCAGGGGATTTTCTGTACCAGAGGCAAGTAACGTCCAATTCCTTGGGAACACTTTTATTTTTTATGATACTTCCGGAACTGGATGTAACGTTGTGGGAACAACTGCTTTGTATTTTGGCAGTCAACTAGATACGGCCTATATAAGACATACCATCAAAGACAATATTTTTGTGCAGATGAATAAAAATTCAGCGGTGAGTGCTATCTATTATGACAACTCAATAACACCATCAATGATGCCAATTGTTGACAACAATCTTTATTATCGAACTAATGTGGAAAGTAGTGTCATCAGATATGGAACAGCTAATTTTACTTTGGCTGAGTGGCAAAAATATGCATCAACGAACTTCGACAATCAGGATGCTAAATCACGCAGCGGAGATCCGAAGTTTCTGAATTTGCCTGTTTCGGGTGCTAACGTAAGTTCAGGAAACTACCGCTTAACAAAAGATTCAACAGATGCAATAATGAAAGGGGAACCCAACAACTTACTTATTGAGGATTTTGTGAGGACTCTACGTCCACTCCAATCACCAATCGACATAGGGGCCTATCAATACAGTGGGATCACTGGAGGGCTTAGTCGTCCTTCCGACTTCAAGGTGGTTCAATAAATAGTGTAATAGAGGGCTGGATATTATGGCAAAGATTCACCCAAAAAGTTTCCAAGCAATAGTCAGTTTATTTTATCGAATAAATGGTTTGGATGTCTTTGGCATGTATAGATGGTTATTAGAGATGCAGTCGTGGTCTTCTCAGAAGCGAAGTGAATGGCGTCTTAAGAGATTGGAGGAAATTATTGAATTTGCATGGAATCATGTTCCTTTTTATCGTGAGTATTGGGGGGATCATGGAGTGCAATATACTAAAATCAGAAGTCTTGAGGATCTTCAAAGATACCCTGTCCTTACAAAAGATGTGTTTCGTGCAAATGCTTCTCAAGTCAGCGCAGATAACTTACACTCAATAAAACATCGAAAATGGCATACTGGTGGCACAACCGGACAGCCTGTTCACTATAATCGAGATTTGGAGCAATGGACCCTCGCTGAAGCTTTTCATCTATGGGGGTGGTCGCAAACCGGGTATGTTTTTGGAGACCCAGTTGGGGTTATTGCAGGAGGGTCACTAGTCCCTGAAAGGATGTCTTTTGAAGCACGAATCCGTTCTAAGTTGCACCGGCGGCTTTTTTTATATGGAGTTGTTATGTCTCCTGCCTTAGCAAGGGATTATTATCATCGTCTTCGTAAACATAATGCAAAGTTTTTGTATGGTTACCCTTCAGTGTTGTATCTTTTTGGCAAACATCTTTCGGAGCTTGGCCTGGTTTATGATGGACTCAAAGCAATTGTCACTACAGCGGAGATGCTTTTACCACAATACCGGGATGGCATAGAACACTACTTCAATTGTCCTGTTTTCAACAATCTTGGTTGCAACGACGGAGGGTATGAGTCTTATGAGTGTTCACTTCATGATGGACTTCACTATAATGACCTTCAATCAGTTCTTGAAGTCGATAATACTGATTGCGAAGGGCAAGGTCGCCTGATTATAACCAATTTATGGAACAGATCGACACCTTTTATTCGCTATGAAAATGGCGACTTAGTGACGCTTGGTGACGAGTTGTGCTCCTGTGATTCTTCGTTTCCTTTGATTTCTTCTGTGGAAGGACGAACGGCTGATATATTAACCTTTTCTAACGGCCAATCAATTTCTGGACCAGCGCTTACTCTTTTGTTTGGTTCTATGGAAATCGACGGTTGGCAAGTCGTGCAAACCGGTCCAAACAAGATGGAGGTGAGAATATGCTGTCGCGGAGTGATGCAACCGCAATATGTTGAACATATTCATAACATTCTCGGGAAGCATCTCTCCAATGAAGTGGATGTAAATATCAAGAAAGTGATCGAATTGGAAAAAACTAGTGGAGGAAAAAGAAAACCGATTTGGTCAGAATACGATATTTATGAAAAAAATGAGGTAAGTGGACCAGGTAAAACTGATAATTGTACATCAAATTAGATCAACTATGCATGTTGTGATGGGGATGGTGTAACGAATAATGGACCTCAGGAGGAAGTTATTTAGAGGAGTAGCAGTTTTAGGCCTCTCCCAGGTTGTAAGCCAAGGTTGCTCAGTAGTGCGGAATATTCTTATTGCGCGGATAGTGAGCCCAGCTGATTTTGGTATTTCTGCCATCTTTGTTATGGTGGTGTCGTTTATTCAAATGATGACCAACTTTTCCCCGGGTGTTTTACTTGTACAGGCTGCGGACGGTAATGAACCACGTTTTCAGCAGACTGCTCAATTTGTCCTGTTTCTACGTGGTATGCTGGGTGCTACAGTAATAGTTATTTCTGCTCCATTTCTATCGTATCTTTTTAATATTCCTGATGCCACCGGGGCATTTTATGCTTTGGCGTTAGTCCCTCTCTTTAATGGTTTTTGTCACATGGACCAGAAAAGAATTGAAAGGAATATGCGTTTTGGGCCAGGGGCATCAATTGAAATGGGTACTCAGTTGATTGTTCTGCTCCTCGCATGGCCCATCGGTAAATGGTACGGTGATTATCGGGCCATGCTGGCCTTGCTTCTCATAAAACAATTTCTTTCTATGGTTGGGACTCAGTTGGTTGCAGAGAGAAAATATCGGTGGAACAGGGACACGCAGAACCTTAAGCGTTTTTGGTCCTTTGGGGCGCCGTTGCTCGTAAATGGACTGTTAATGTTTGGCATCTTACAGGGAGATCGTTTTATCATGGGGGCGGCAAAGAAGCTATTTGGTAGCGGATATGATATGACTCATGTCGGTTATTACTCGGCGGCCTTTATGTTAGTGATGAGCCCTGTGATGATGGTGGGCAAGATTAGCTCTTCTCTGGCGCTACCTGTGTTGTCAAAGCTGCAAGGTTCTCAAACTGTCTTTGAGGAAAAAGCCAGCTTCTATAATGAGGTTATGGCTTTACTTGCCAGTGTATTTGGAGGCATTTTTATTATTTCTGGAGACAAATTACTCCTCTTGGTTTATGGAGAAACTTATCGTCCTGCGGCAGTGCTAATGGTTTGGCTGACTGTTTTATGGGCAATCAGGTTGTTGCGAATGGTGCCGGCAAATATTACCATTGCGATGGGCCAAACAAAAACTCTTATGTACACAAATATCATTCGGTTTTTGTCAATAGCCGGTATTGTCCCTGTTGTAGTTCATGAAATGGATTTCGTTTGGGTCGCCATTGTTGGGGCCTTGGGAGAAGCAGCAGCATACCTTATTAACTTGCTTTTGAACAAATTGCATGTCGGTATTCCGTTTTCCTGGTCTTTGCGACCAATGAGTCTGTTCGTGATTTCTCTGGTTGCTGCAAATATGTTCAGGATGGCTTTATTTCAAATAAATTGCAACGCCTCGTGGTTGGTCATTGGCCTTGCTCTTTTATTATTCAATTTATTGTTATTGTTTCTTTTTAGGAGTGTTATTTTAAGAGAACTTAAATATTTGAAACAATTTAGCAATAAATTAAAATTCTTGAAGTAGGTTGAGATCGGTAGTATGTAACTTCCAATACCACCAAATTTTGAACGCCCAAAGCTAGTTTTAGAGATTCTTGTATCACTGTTTTTTATTATTGAATACTTCACGAACTGACCTCAGATCATCAACGTTTGACGACGCAAATTTTATAAAGTTATCGATATCTTCATGTGCCAAATAGGGGGCAGCTTTCAAAACATTTTCATGTGGCCAATCCCACCATTTTATTGAGAGCAATTTTTCAATAATCTCTGGTTTGAACCGGTAACGAATAATCTTTGCAGGATTTCCTATCACAATTGCGTAGGATGGTATATCTTTCGTCACCACTGCATCCATACCGATTACAGCACCGTCTCCAATAGTGGCACCAGATAAAATGCGAGCCCCATAACACAACCAAACATCATTACCTATAACAACATCACCACGGTGCCGAGGGAATCCCGTAAGATGATTGCATTCTTCAAAAAACACGGAAAATGGATAGGTGGTGACAAAATCTGTCCGGTGATCACCAACTAAGACGATTTCAACATTTGGACCTATTGAGCAATACTTTCCTATTCGTAATTTGCCATGTGTTCTTCCTAAAAACACATTTGGAGTTCCGTATGTCCACTCACCAATATCAAATTTGCTAAACTTAGGATTCGATGCCAGGTATCTATTTTTTTGGGATATAAATCTATTTCGAATTGTTCTCCAAAAAAGAGAATTAAACATATTAAATTTTTGTCTTAACAATTTTATAAGTCCTTTTTTGATACATTTTTTGCATATTATCTTGTCTGTTCAATAGGGTAGTTTATTTGCCGCCGCCGACTAAAAAATGTATTTATTAATAAATCAATCGGGAATATCGGGTTTTGCAAGAAAGATACTCCATTTAAATATAAGCCAATTCTTAGCAATGCGACGTTCCCATATTTGCATCGAATTACGTTTAAGTAATAAAGCAAAGATAATTGCTGTAATACTGATTGACATACGGAGTAGACTTCCAATAAACATATAGAAACGGTAGCGCAATGCCCCAAATCGATGGTATTCTTTTTCAATATATTTTTCGAAGGAATTGCACTGCATCAAAGTAGAGAATCCTTTCGGTGCTTTTCTGGAACATGCTCCCTGGTTATGCACCACTTCAGTTTCTGCGAGATAATAAAGTTCCCAACCTGCTTCAACAATTCTCTTGGAGAGTTCACCGTCTTCACAATACATAAAGAAACGTTCATCAAATCCATTGAGTTTTATTAATATTTCCCGTCGTATGGTGAAACAAGCCCCGGAAAGTTTCACTACCTCACCTGAAATTGAAGGATTTTTTTGAGGCAGATGAATACCGATAGCTTTCATTATTTTGCTGTTAATGGCAAAAAGCTTTATAAACTCGAGAAATGGAGAGGGAAATTGCTGAATCATTAAAGGGTGCACTTGACCATCAATACCTTTTATTTTACACCCTACTCCCCCAACAGTAGGATGTTGGCTAAAAAAATGGACAATAGTGCTCAGTGTGTTTTTTGCGACAGATACATCCGGATTTAAAAACATCACCAAGTCCCCTAAAGATTTTTTAAGTCCAAGATTACAAGCTTTTCCAAAACCAAGGTTTTTATCTGAACAAACAAGCTCAACTTCCGGGTGACCTCTTTTCACCAGCGCAACACTATTGTCTTTAGAGGCATTATCGACTACAATTACTTGAATTTTTAAATTTTGTCTGGCATTCATTATCGATTGTAAACAAGCAGAAATAAATTCTTCACCATTCCAGTTTACCGTGATAATTGTTAAGTCCATATATTATCCCTAGATTAGAAATTAACTCTGCATTTTATGCTGAAACGGTCCAAAAAAGAAAATACTGATACTTTTCAGTATACCGTAGGTTGGTTTAATTCTACTGGATTCTTTAGTTTTGCGTGCCTTTATAAAAGTCTCTAGTATCAATAATTCCATTCAGAAAGCAATTTGTCGGCCTGTTGATTAGATTTAGGCTTTTTGAAATTTAAAAATTTAATAAAAAGGAACTTATTACTTATTTTATTTCAAAACATACCTGAATTAGCAGATCTATTTATATAATATTTTCGAAAACCAATATTATATAAAATCGCCGCTTGAATCTGAACGACAAACAACTTGTATAATCCGTATAAGAATTGAAACACAATTAAAACGTTAGTCGTTGAGGATCCATTCAGTTATTATTCCGATACTTACAATTCGTTCCAGATCATACTGAGCGGAAACATCTCCATCGTCAAGTGACTTCAAAATATTATGAATCTTACTTTGTTCAAATATTTCTTGAGGAAAAAGTGATTGGTTTGAAATAATTGATTCAATTTTCGTCCGCCAATTCGGAGCCTTTCTATATAAATAGGCTTTAGAGGGCCACGAACCTTCATTTCTGTGTTCCTTATTTTTCATAAATCTGCTCACCCTACCAACCCAAGGCCGTGCCTGTTGGGCCAATCGATGAAGAGAAGGATGCCAACCGAGCGGGAGCAAGGTGTTACTGTTAATCAATTTGGCAACACCTGGGTTTAGCTTTTTTATAAGGTCACTACCGAAATTGCTGCGGTTGCGTATTGACGATGGTAAAATTTCAATAAGCTCATGCATTTGTAAATCAAACATTAGATTACGTTCTCGTGCAGCTGACCTCACATCTAAAAGCATTTCATACGTGGGAAGGCAATTTGCATTTTGCCACCGAAAAAATTGATCCATAATAATTAAACTATCTGTAGAACAATCAAGGAGATATCTAAACCTAGTAACAATGTCTTTATTTAATTCATGAACGGCAGCCTCACGAAACTCAGGCTTTAGTAGATTAAGCGTTCGCGCCTTATTCTTTGGAGTATAAAGTGGAAGCATTAAAGAATTGAAATTCCGTAAAAACTCACGGCTATGCCAAAGGTTTACTGCAGATGCTGGCATCCTCGAAAATAGTTTACTAAAGGCTTCGGATAAATCACCCACTAGAAAGGTGTCCACTCCGTGGTTTTGATACATTTTATGACATGCTTCACGAAAGTGTGCATGAGTCCAACTATACACTCCGTTGGATTCATAAACAGCATTCTGTAAACTGCGCAAATACCAATCTTGGTCCCTTATTATAATCTCATGTGGAAGTGCAAAATATGTAGCTACCTTTTTCGCGACCCTTGTCTCAATGTTCTGGGAGTCACTCAGCGTGATCAAAACGGGCTTAATGCCAGCAGATATAAGGGCAGTGAGAATCAATCGAGAGTCAACACCTCCACTTAAGAAAAGACCAATTTTTTGATTGCTCTCAATTAAATTATCTGCAGCATTAACCAGCCTATTTGCAACAATTTCAACCCATTCTTTTCTGTGACGTTTTTCAGGGGAGTGCTTAAAACTATAATATGCATGAACACATGGTGTGGACTCCACAGACAGTATCGTAAACGTTCCCTCTTTCACTTTATTTATATCTTGGAAAAGACAATTAGAGGGTTCGACTTGTGTTCCATATAATAAAAACGATGCAACGCCCCCAGGGCTAAATGCTACTTTTCTTCGACTTTGTGCGATAGCCACTGAATGAGAAGAAACCAACAAACTCTCTCCACTGGTTGAATACCATAACGGCCTTGATCCCACCCTATCCGTTGCTGCATACACTCGTCTATTATGACAATCAATAACAGTTATTGTAAATGAGCCAGACAAATTAGTTACAAGTTTCTTCAGTCGGTCAATCCCTCTTTCACTATCGAATAATTCTCCGATTCTTATACAATTATCAATTTGCGTTTTTCCTCTTTGAAATCCAGGCCCACTCGAAATATAACCATTTAAAATAATATAATAACCGGCATAACTCTTTATACAATTTACATCCCCTATAGGTGCCGACCAAGTCCTTAGTGTAACACCTTTAGAAAGTTTTTTACTTTCAGATGATATGTCAGGGTATTCTGGAAGTTTTATACTGCAGAGAGTTGAATGATTGTCACTGGTTATCTCTATTATAAAGCCATTTGCAGCTATCATATTATCCTTACATAACCCTTTAATATAAAAGTTAGCGCGTGCGATGGTCGCAATTCATTGAATGAAGCTCTGGCCAAATTTTGTAACTTCTTCTCCAACAATCGAGCTCAAAGATGTCAGGAGCTGCTTAGTCATTCCAATTTAAAAACAAAAAATGTGGAGAATCCATAAAAATAGTACCATAGGAAATATGAACAACACTATACTATACTGTCATTAAATATTTTATACTTTTTGACTACCAAGTAAGGCAAGCCTTGTTGAGCTTGTTTCAGTTTATTAGACGACTGTGGACACATCCATGAAACAATAGTTACCGGATGAGGCAGAAATATGACGAATATTCGGTCGATTACATGGCCCAATATCATCATCGGTAATGTGAAGAATTCGATTCGTAGCAAATATCAACATATCATAGTGTCAGTAAAAAACATTTCTGATTATGCACATCACTCAGCCACTTTCAGCAACCGCGCTGAGGTGCGGGCGTGGTTCTAAAGGCGATGTAGGCAAATCGTTTATCATTTGTTTTAAGTCTTAGCGTCGGTTGAATCGGTAGCAAAACTCAGCGAGGTAGCGTGGAAAATGTTTTTTACTGATTGTCTGAAATTCCCTTGCAAAACGGTCTTAACGTTGTCAGTGATGGTGTTTACTCATTTAAATTCAGGCATTTTAACACTTTCAGGATTACCACCGGTTATAAAGACAATATGCTCATGATCGCTCTTCTTAAAAGCAGTCAAGCATTCGAGACCATCGGTCATCACATTTCTGGTCGGAATAAGATATCCCAAGCTTTGCCTTGAATTTTAGAAATGATAATCTGATTACCCCTCTTACTCCGCAAGCTTTAATAGGCGCAGGGGTCTAGGCTTCGTATTGGCTGCATACTTAATCAAATTTCCTATCATTGCACCTATATAGAACCTGTTATTAAATCGAAAACAAAATTCAGCCAGGTAACGAGGTAAATGCTTTGAGCTTATAGAATGATATGTTCCATGAAGAGCCCTCTTTACGTTGCTGATCATGGTGTTGACCCAGTGAAAGATCCTGTTGTCAGGATTCTCGTAAATTCCAGAGGTTTTGATTTTGCCATGAAAAGCTACGAGATCGGATAAGCAATTAAAGGGATTGAAAGCATCAGAAATAACCACCGCATCTGGATGAAGGTGCTTCTGAGACCAAAATGTTACCTCAGATGAGTTGAAGGCGTTTATTTTACTCATCCTCATATGAATAGGGTGGCCTTGTTCGTTACGTGAAACGGCAGCAAGGAACGGTGTTTTACCTGGCGCTCCTCGACCTCGTTTACCACCACTCTTCTTGCCGCCCCAGTACACGTCTATTATGTGACAATTAACTTGGCCGGTAGATGACAACTATCTTGTCCGGTTCCAGCTGGTATAGTCCGACCCAAAAACAATTCACTCCCCCGGAGGTTTTTGGTGTCAGGCAATCGGTTAATTTCAGAACAGGTCAAGTTATACATGGAAGAACGCAAGGTAGGAAAAAGTCAGGAGTCAGCGGCAGCCAAGGCCGGAATGTCTGAGCGGTCCGGTCGCAGGATCGAGAAGGGTGAGCTTCAGGCGGATAGCCGTTCAAAAAGGTATTGGCGAACCCGAAGAGACCCTTTTGTTGATGTCTGGACAGAGGAGATAGAACCATTGCTCCGTACGAACTGTCAGTTGTCGCCGATAACACTCTTTGATAAGCTGCAGAAAGACCATCCCGGCGAATATCAAGACAGTAAACTGCGGACATTCCAGCGTCGAGTAAGCGAATGGAAGGCCCTGTACGGCGCGGATAAGGATGTGCTGTTTCGGCAGGAGCAGGTAGCTGGCAGGATGGGGCTTTCTGATTTCACAAAATTAAAAGAAGTGACAATTACCATCCAGGGCCAACCGTTTACCCATTTGCTGTATCATTTTCGTTTGGCTTTCAGTGGTTGGTGTTCAGTAAATATCGTCCATGGTGGCGAGTCTTACACCGCACTGGCCGAAGGCCTCCAGGATGCTCTCTGGCGGTTGGGCGGAGTTCCCCGTGAACATCGCAGTGACAGCCTGTCAGCAGCGTATCGCAATTTGGCAAAAGATGCCGTGCAGGATGTAACCCTGCGCTATGAAGAGCTTTGCGGGTATTACGGCATGGAGCCGACCCGCAATAACCGTGGTGAAGGTCATGAAAATGGGGCAATTGAATCACTTCACGGCCATCTGAAAAAGCGTATTCACCAGGCCTTGCTGCTCCGTGATTCCTCTGATTTTTCTTCAGAATCAGCGTATGCCGATTTTCTTGCCGGCATTGTCCGAGATATCAACGTACACAAAAAAGACAAGGTAGAGGAAGAACGTCTGCACTTGCATTCCCTTCCTCTGCACCGTACCGCCGATTACACTGAACAGGTGGTGCGGGTCAGCACATCGAGTACCATCCAGGTGAAACGTGTTTTGTACACGGTACCGTCCCGTCTGATTGGCGAATCGCTTCGTGTGCATATCTACGATAACCGACTGGCTATCTACCTTGGAGCGACTCATACGGTTACCTTGGCTCGAGTTTTTGCCTCTGACCATAATCATCGAGCCCGACAGGTGGACTACCGTCATGTCATTGCTGGCCTTGAACGGAAACCGCAAGCCTTCAGATATTCGCAACTTCGCGACGATTTGCTGCCCAATGAGATGTATAAATCTTTGTGGGCCTGGCTTGACGGGGAAATGGAGCCCCGTAAGGCCTGTAAGACAATGGTTGGCATCCTGGCCTTGGCCGCCAGGGCAGATTGCGAACAGCAGCTGGGAGAGTATCTTCAGACAACGATGGTGCGCAACATAGTCCCCAGTCTGCTCCAGTTACAGCATAAATTCGACAAGAAAAGGAAAAACATCCCGGATGTTGCCGTGCAACAGCCACTGCCGTCAAGCTATGATAAGCTGCTGAAAAATGCCAGTCCGCTGGAGGTGCACTGATGGTTCAGACGGCGAGTTTGCCTGTTTTACTGAAGCAATTGAAACTATCGGGCATGGCTGGGCTCTGGGAGAATTATTTAGACCAGGCATTGCAGAAAGGATGGAATCCGGCGCAGTATCTTACCGCCTTATGCGAAGAAGAGGTAAACCAACGCTATAGCCGCCGCATAGCCGGTTACTTTAAAGAAGCAAAACTTCCGGTTGGCAAGACGCTTTCTTCTTTTGATTTTCGCTGCCTGCCGGATATTGAAGCGGGAAAGATCGAGGCGATGGCTTCTGATACAGGCTGGGTGAAGCGGGCGGAAAACATTCTTTTTTTTGGACCAAGCGGTGCTGGGAAGAGCCACTTGACCGCCGCCATCTGCAACGGGCTTATCGAACGGGGCACGAGAGTACGTTACTACCAGGCGACAGCACTCGTGCAGGAACTGCAACGGGCCCGTAATGAGCTCCAGTTGGAACGACTTTTGGCCAGGCTGGACAGGTATGCGATTCTCGTTTTGGACGACATCGGCTACGTTAGAAAGAGCGAGGCTGAAACCCATGTCCTTTTTGAACTTATTGCTCATCGATATGAAACCGGCAGTATGATTATCACTGCCAACCATTCTTTCAATAACTGGGATCAGATATTTTCCGATACCACAATGACTGTCGCGGCCATCGACAGGCTTGTGCATCATGCAAGCATCATTGAAATTGACGCTGATAGCTTCAGGAAAAAAGAGGCCATGGCACGTAACCACAAGCTATCATAACCGAGGATAACGCATGACAGTGCCGCAAAATCGCTCCAGTAAAAGACCGATCCTCCGACGAGCATTTTGGGGGCCCATTCTCGGAACGGTCTTTTACTTCCGCTTCCCTCGGAAGTAAATCGACCAGATTAACGGGCAGAATGGTTTTGTTGAGCATCGCCAAATAGGAACCTCAAGGACAGGACGACTACAACAGTCCATCGATTGTCAACTATTGGTCCATCTGAAAAGTCACTGAAATGGAGCAGAAAAACTAGAAAAATTAGCAGGAAAAAAGCAAAGAAAACCGGCAACCTAAAACCGGACAAGATAATTGTCGCGAACCGGACAAAGTAATTGACATCTGATACACGTCAACCAGTTCAATGAAGCCTTCAAGGACAAGTTGATCATCAGCATTCTTCATCACGTGCTGCAGCTTGTGTTTCATTTTAAAAGCTGCATTGACTGATATGCCCAGGAACCGGCGCAAACTAAGGGCGGACATTCCTTCTTTGGCTTGCGTTATGAGATAGATTGCCAGAAACCACGTAGTAAGAGACAATTTTGATGAGTCAAAAATGGTGCTACTGGTAATCGAGCACTGATGTC
>NZ_SWCM01000008.1 GCF_005116645.1 Desulfopila sp. IMCC35006 | reverse complement strand
ACACGGAAGTTAAGCTCTTTAGCGCCGATGGTACTGCACGGGCGACTGTGTGGGAGAGTAGGTCATCGCCGTTTTTTATAAAGCAAAAGCCCCAGCAGATTCCTGCCGGGGCTTTTGTCGTTTCATGTACTTCAGTTTCTCATAGACTTTTCAGCACTACTCTGCCCTGTGTCTTCGCTGCTCTTTTTAAAAGAAACAGATGATATTGAGGTCTGCACTGCATTTATTACTGTGAAAGTTAGCTTGAAAGAGCTGTAATAGAAATCCTCTAGTGCAGTCCGTTGTCATATCCCTGGCGCAAGGTGGGCTTTTGCGCCGCAGTTGAATCTGGAATAATCCTAAAATTCTTTAATATTCAAAACAATTTGTGATATCCTTTTTAAAATACATTCATTTTAGAAAAGGCTCACAAATTGGCTCTACCTGCAACATACTATCACCCGAAAACAAGCACTGCTTCCAAAGCCCCACTGGAGGTCATTGATCTCCTTGCGGCGACCCCATCAAGCGTCCCCTTTGCTACCCGGGTACGGGAACTCTCACTCAATCCGACTCTGCAACAGAAAGTACTGCAACAGGAAAGCGGGCTACCGTCGGTCCCTGAAGCTTCGTCCAACAGTTGTCGCCACCTGACCGTTGCCGACGAAAAGGAACTGGCGACAGAAATGCTTCTCCTCCGTCATCGCTTCACTGAACTGGTTTTCAAATCGGGTAAATTCAGACAGGCTGCATTGACAATCATCCAGAATATTTATTTGTTTAAAAACAGGAAAATATTTTTTGGCACTCCCCACTCAGTATCTTCTTCGGATGAACGGCAGCAGGCACTGCACCTCTTCAGCACTCCCCCGTCCACATCCTCGCTTTGTCTGGCCAACACCTTTCAGCACCTCATTCTTGCACGGGTCTGGAATCGTATTCTCAGTCAAGCCACCGACAAGGATCTACAGGAACAACCCTATGTCGAGTTGCACGCTGTTGTCGAAAAGCTCAATACAATCAGAAATATTTACATCCTTTTGACGACTGGTCTGGTAAAAAAACTCGCCACCCGGATCAATGCTATCTACAAAGAGTCAGTCTCATTCGACGATGCAATTCAGATTGGCAGTTTTGGTATCGCCAGGGCTGCCTATCGGTATCATCCATCATCTGGTATTCGTTTTTCCACCTATGCCGCGAACTGGGTATTTAAAGAAATCCAACGCCAATCATTGGATGGTCGCCTTATCAGAATCTCCACCCACACCGTAGAACAATTCAGCAAAGCAGCGAAAAATTCAGAGACAGAAAATTTCAACAAATTTCTGACGCGAATTGAAAGTGCAACAACGACCGGGGATCTTCTGGCGTCCGGATATGCCTCTCTCTCTTCTCACGCTGCTGCCTCGGATGACTTATCACTTGCCACAGATCTCGAATCCCGGGAACTCCGTGCGATATTACTGCAGGCCATTGATCACCTTTTGTCAGATAAATGCAGTGACATCATTAAGCGTAAATATGGTTTTCCTCCATATCAGGACCAGGAACAATCAGTTATTGCCATCAGTAAAGTATATGGGGTCACGAGAGGAAGCATCTATCAACTCGAACAGGCCGCTTTAAAAAAGCTGCACCAGCATCTCCAGTCCGTTTAAATCCAGATTTGGGCAATGCGGGGCTACAGCCGGAAAGCAGATTGTTGGGCAGGATTGTTACGCCATCTTGTTGAGTACACTGGAAACTTTATCTTCCATCGTCTGGGACCGATCTGTTCTGGTACCCAGTTTCAGCGTGGTTGTGATGCGTGGTGCCCCCATGGCATGCACTTTTTCATGACAAGTTTTTACCGCCGCCATAACCTCATCCCAATCGCCCTCGACATTGGTCCCGTAGGCATGTAACTGCGTTCTTAAGCCGGCCTCTTTTAGAATTTTGTGACACTCCACCACATAAGCCGACACTGAGACCCCTACGCCCATAGGTATTACGCATACGTCCATAATGACTTTCATTATTCCCTCCTAAAAGTGATGACTGAAGTAAAACTCCTCATCTCCCTGTTTACGACCAAGTCCTTATCTTTACTGAGTACTCATGTACATTGCAATGATGAGGATTTGGCAAGCCTGGTCCCCAAAAGGGCACCTCCGATAAGCGCATATGAAGCTTTATATGCATCCATCCTAAATATGTGTTTTTTTCGAGTGTATCGGTGTTGACCTTCGATCGTACCTGTTTTTGCTTCACTCAAGTATAATATAGCGACATCTTTTTAAAAATCATCACTTCCGCCAAGAACGGCTTGACACTTAGGGGTACGGCTGTAACTATAGCGGGACAAAAAATGTGCAAAGTCCTATCAGATCCTCATCAGCTCAAGGCAACACCATGAATTCAAAAAATCCCGCCCTTGCCATCTTCTGGGACCTCATCCTGTTAACCCTGGGTTCAATAGTTTATGCGATAGGAGCCGAGGCTATCCTGGTGCATCATAAATTCATTATCGGCGGAATTTATGGGACGGCTCTCCTCATCTATTATAAAACTAACCTTCTCTCCCCTGCTATCTGGTATTTTCTCCTGAACATTCCCTTACTCATAGCCGGCTGGATTTTTTTGAGTCGACGTTTCTTTTTCTACAGCCTCTACGGAGTATGCTCTCTGACATTTTTTGCAGAATTCTTTACCTTGAATTTTGCCATTCAAAATCAACTGTATGCAGCAATAGCCGGAGGCGCAATATGCGGCGTCGGCGCAGGTATCAACCTCCGATCAAGGGGGTCGGGAGGTGGGTTGGATATTGTTGCCATCATATTGAATCAAAAATTCAATTTCGGCGTCGGCAAGTTCTTCATGCTGTACAATGTCGCCCTCTTCAGCTTCGTTTTCAGCCAGTACCAGCCGGATATTGTTATCGCTTCGATTATCCTGACCTTTATTTCCTCAATTACCCTGGACCATGTACTTTCCTTGTTCAACCAGAGAAAAATCGTCTATATCCTGAGTGAAAACTACAGCAAAATTGTCGACAAGATCACCCATGAGATGCATCAGGGAGTCACCTTAATTGAGGCAAGAGGAGCTTATTCGGGTCGACAAAAACAGATGTTAATGACAATAACGAACAATCTTCAGCTGAAACGTATCGAGGAAATTGTGTTTGATATAGATCCGGATGCCCTATTCATCGTTGAGAACAGTTTCAATGTTATTGGATCTAATTTTGGGAAACGAAAGATGTATTAGTGACTTAGAAATAATTTTCTTGTGTCTTTTTACAAGAAAATTATTTCGTGAAGGAACTTACCCCGCAACTCTTTTGGGCGGGGTTAGTGTTGTTAATTATTTCGTGAAGGAACTTATCCCCCTCAAGGGGGGATTGTAAAGAATACCCGTCAAGCGCGTACTGAAAAAAGCCCCCCATCACTATCTCACCGCAGATGGTGCTCCTTTTTCAATTCTTCATAGACCAAAGTCGATACCTCACGAATAACCCGGCTGCGGGAGTGTGCCCATTGTCCATAATTCGGTGCTTTGGAACGCCTTTCGATAATACCGACAATGGCATAAGGAAATTGTCCGCCTTTCGTTGTTCTTGGCACGAGAATCCCCATATCGCCAATGAGATGGGCAGTGGACCCGGTCTTGTTATACACCAGTGTGCCTTTGGGAATGGTTGTACCATGATACAGGCGATCACGTCCCGGCAGGGCCATCAGGCGACGAATTTCCTTTCCCTGCGGGAGATTCTCATTCCAGAGTGCTATTAAAAAGCGAACGTAATCGGAAGGGGGGGCACTGTTGAGGTACGTACGCCCGCCAGCCGGGATATATTCTTTTATTTCCGCCTTCTTAAAAATTTTACCATAGTACTGTTTCAGGATGGCATCGCATTTTGCCGGTCCACCGACCTGTCGCATCACCCAGTTGGTCGCCGCATTATTACTTCTTTGGATCATGGCTTCCAGTTTTTGCCGGCTCGTGGAAGTATACTTTAATTTTCCGGCATTAACCTGATGAAAATACGCCAGCGCGACAAACGGTTTTATCATACTCGCGGCCTGAAATTCCTGATCGGCGTTAATATCAATGACACTTTCATTCTTTTCGAGGTCATAGACCATCCACCCGGTGGATTCATCGCTGGAAATCCGCCCTTCTTTTCGCAGGGTATCGATATATTGCTCGATAGATTGCTCAAATTTTGAAAAATTCGCGGAAACCATTCCCAGTCTCCGCGAGGGAACATCTTTTACTACCTTAGGGGTAGCAACAATTTTCTCTGGAAGTGACTTCTCCGGAAGCGGCTTCTCCGAAAGAGATTTTTTGGTATCAACCGCCGGAATGGTACAGACAAGCGGTTTACCCGAGCCGACATCATTAATCAGGCTGGATTCGCCGTAGACCACTTCATTGTTATTTTCAGGGGTAAGAGACGTTTTTATCTTCTTTGCCTGCAATATTCTGGCATGTTTTTTCGCGATAGCCGTGGTCGATGTCTTATCTCCCCGGTATCGATAAATGAGGGCATAATTCCCATAGTCAGTCTTTTCAATGAAAAGATTGTTTTTCACCTCTTCCCCCAGACAACCATAAATCTGCTGGTATTTCTTTTTCAGCGGCTCCTCATTCCGACCCATTCCATAGGAGACGTTGTAAAGACTGTAAAAATTCTGTTCCTTTGTGGCATACGGCTCATCGAAACCGGCTTTATTTAACAGCTCTGCGTGTTTAATGAGTGTATGGGCGACGGTACTGGCAGAATCATTGCCGTCATAGATCAATGCATACTCATCTCCCCGTCCGACTACTTTAAGTTTTTTAACGACCTTTTCATCAAACACCGTCTCCAACTCAGCTTTATAATCAAGCGCCCTCTCCAGATCCTTGGTCAAGAGATAAATAATATCGTACTTATCCTTTTTGGCAGCCAATGCCTCAGTGTGCATACTACCAGTCGCAATAACAACCAGAAGAAGGAAAAGTATGATCGGAAATCGAAAATAGGGGGCGTCTGTAAACTTCATAACGTAATCGGTACCTAGCTTGCTTGAAAATTAATTTTGAACGTCTGCCGTCAATTTACTCTAGAAACTCAATTGTAACTCAGCTTAGATTGAAATTGCAAGGCAGACTTGACATAACAAGTGCAAAATACATCATTTTTTGTAAAATATTGTCCTTTTTTCCTTGAATAGACTCGGACGTGGCACTTTCCGGCAAAAGCACACCATAAATGTTGCAACAATGTGTTATGCGTCCTATACTAGAACAATGGACAACTCCTGCAAAGAGCGATACCTGCTCCTCATCGCCAACACGCCGCCTTAACAGCGACGGATCATGCAAAATCAATCAATACTCTACTGGCCATGACTTTCTTTGACAATTTCCAAACATCCAGTCTCATTGCCGCCCACAGAGGTTTCCGGGCGCATCATCCCGAAAATACTTTATCTGCATTCAAGGCAAGTGTCGGTCGCTGTCATTTCATCGAATTAGACATCCAGATGAGCAAAGACTTTGTCCCCGTGGTCTTCCATGATCCGACTCTGGACAGAACAAGCAATGCAAAGGAACAATGCCGGCAGTTGGGCCTGCAATCCCTGAATGTCTGCGACTGGACACTCAGTCAACTGAAAACACTTGATATTGGCTCGTGGTTCCTCACAACGGATCCATTTGGCACTCTGCAGCGAGCAGAAACATCTCAGGTACAGCTAGTAAAAGAGATGCCCCAGACGGTGATGACCCTTGAGGAAGTTCTGCGTCATCCTGCATTACGTAAGATACCAATAAATGTTGAAATCAAAGACCATCGCGGCAAAAAACAAAATAGTCAGGTAACAGAATATGTGCTCGATGTGATAGGCAGAACAAACTCGATTTCCAGAGTCCTTATTTCTTCCTTCAATCACGATTACCTTGTCATAGCAAAAGATTGTGCTCCAGCGATATCGACCGCAGCACTCCAGCATCGCTCTCACCCGAGACACCTTGTCGAATATCTGAAATCACTGGGGGTCGCTGCCTACCATCCTGCCGACGATATCACAGATGCGCCACTCATCAAAAAACTCCGCGCCGCCGGGTTTGGAGTCAACGTCTATACCATCAATTCCACAAAACGACAGCAAGAACTTTTTTCCATGGGGGCGACCGCCGTATTCACTGATTTTCCAGCACTGCCATAAATCGAAGTTCGGCCCCATTCCATTCATCCGGCAACCCTTTGGAAACCGCTATCTTCTTTTTCTCCCTGGAACACTTTCTTCTGTTCAATTTCCTTTGATTTTATTATAGTTGTTGCCTCACTGATGCCAGGATGCACAACTGCTCCCAGCAATTACGATATGTACTGGCTTAATGGCATAAGAGCCGCAAGGAGAAAAAATGGAAAGCGTGAAAACCCTCGATCCTGAAATCTATAGTCTGATAAAACAGGAAGAAAGACGTCAGGCCGATAAGATTCGATTGATAGCATCAGAAAATTATGTCTCTCAGTCTATCCTTGAAGCTACCGGGTCTATACTCACCAATAAATATTCCGAAGGGTATGCCGGAAAACGCTATTATGAAGGGCAGCAGATCATAGATCAAGTCGAACAGCTGGCAATCAAGCGAGCCATGGACTTATTCGGCGCAGAGCATGTAAACGTCCAGCCCTACTCAGGGTCGCCGGCAAATATTGCCACCTACCTTGCCTTCCTTAACCCTGGAGACACAATCCTCGGTATGGCCCTGCCCCACGGCGGTCATCTCACCCACGGTGCGAAAGTGAGCATTTCCGGGCGTTACTTTAATGCACAATCCTACGAACTCGATCCTGCAACCGGACTTATCAATTACGACACCATCCGCCTGAAGGCCTTGGCCGTACGACCAAAAATTATAATCGCCGGTCATTCCGCCTATCCACGAATACTTGATTTTCAAAGATTCAGGGAAATTGCCGACGAAGCAAACGCTCTTCTCATGGTGGACATGGCCCATTTTTCAGGTCTTGTTGCCGGGGGTGTCCACCCGTCACCAGTCCCTTATGCCGATGTGGTCACGACAACGACCCATAAATCGCTGAGGGGTCCAAGAGGCGCAATGATCCTCTGTAAGGCTCAGCATGCCCAGGCAATTGACAAAGCTGTCTTCCCAGGGGTTCAGGGCGGGCCGCACGATAATACCACGGCAGCCATCGCTGTCGCCTTAAAAGAGGCGGCCTCCGATTCCTTTAAGGAATATGCAGCCCAGGTGGTGAAGAATGCTAAAGTCCTGGCGGAATCGCTCATGGCCAAAGGCTTTACCCTGATCACCAACGGCACGGATAATCACCTCATGCTGGTCGATCTCACGAACAAGAAAATATCCGGAAAAGTTGCCGCCAAGGCGCTGGACAAAGCGGGGATCGTCCTCAACTACAATGCTGTTCCTTTTGACAAGCGTAAACCATTCGATCCCAGCGGTATTCGCATAGGGACCCCGGCGGTTACCTCACGTGGATTCAAGGAGAAGGAGATGGTTCAGGTGAGTGCCCTCATTGAAAGGATAATTGCCAACCCGGAAGATGAGACTCTCCTGACCAATACAGCCCAGGAAGTGAAGGATCTCTGCAGTCATTTTCCAGCTCCCGGCCTTGAACATCTCTTTTGATCAAGCGTAAAACTGTATTCCAATAACACGCGACCTCCAGCCACTTCGAGGGGAAAGGCATTTTCTTATACGACGAGCATGATATTGCTCTTCGGCCTGCAACTCCCCTCACAGCTCCAATTTCTTTTTCGATTTGACTCTCGACGGAGAAATACGGTACCATCATCTAAGCCCGCCAAAAGCTTTGCTGGATTATTTTTAATACTCGCTTGACGGGTACTTTTTTCAGTACTCGCTTGACGGGTATAAGTTCCTTGGTGGCATGTTTCAATAATCCCGCCCAAAAGATTTGCGGGACTCAGTTCAGTACCCCCTCGAGGGGTGTAAGTTCCTTCACGAAATAATTTTCTTGTAAAAAACACAAGAAAATTATTTCTAAGTCACTAACGTTCTTAACCGGTACATTTTAGCAATCATTCATATCCGCCTCAACATGAAGAGTGTCGCTGATCATGTCCTCACAACGCATTGCTGAACTCCAATCTGAACTCCGGCAGGCGCAAAAACGTATCGCCGAGCTCGAAGAAATTATCGACGGGCAGATTGGCTCCATGTTGACCAGCGTCGCCGACCTGTCTCGTTGCGGAGAACAAAAAGAGCAACTCGAGCAGAGCCGAAATAAATATCGCAAACTTTTCAACTATGCCAATGATGCGATGTTTGTTATTTCTCTTGATCGAAACAGTCCTGATTACGGATACTTTTCCGATGTGAACAACGTTGCCTGCAAGCGACTCGGTTATACCCGCAAAGAATTACTGCAAAAGACCCCCTTTGATATCAGCCTCGATGATAAATTTCTGGGCAACATTCGATTAGAAGCACAATTCGCTAAAGAAGGCAACGCCACCTACCAGACAACATATATCAAAAAAGATGGCACGAAACTCCCGGTCGAAGTCAGCGCCCTCCGGCTGACCATTAATGGGAAAGATATATATATGGCCATTGCCAGGGACATTACCGAAAGACAATACGCGGAAGAGGCACTGCGAAAGAGTGAACACCTGTATCGACTGCTGGCGGATAATGTCCATGATGTTATCTGGACCACCGACTCCCAGCTCATCCCTCGGCATGTCAGCCCTTCCTTTAGGCATCTTACCGGTTTTGAACAAAAAAAAGCTATTACAACAATCCATCGGGATATCATTTCTTCATCGCCTTTCACGAAAAATCACTTTCAGTTGCTCGTTCTGCTGCGAGACAGATCCCTGCATTGGGAATCTGAGATGAAAACAGCCAACGGGGATACGATATGGGTCGAAAGTATCGTTTCTCCGCTTCCCGACAGTTCAAAACACTTCACCGGTATCATTGGCGTTACCCGGGATATTTCCTCAAGAAAGAAAATAATGATGGAGCTGGAGGCGGCAAAAGAACAGGCCTTCGCGGCGAATATTGCCAAGTCGGAGTTTCTGGCCAATATGAGTCACGAGGTCAGAACTCCGATGAACGGTGTTCTGGGCATGCTGCAACTGATGACCATGACCCCGCTTGACGACGAACAGCAGGAATATGTTGAAACGGCAATGGCATCCGGAGAAAGCCTGCTGACCATTATCAACGATATCCTTGACTACGCGAAAATAGAGGCGGGCAAATTGCAAATAACCCCTGAAGAGTTCCAGATCAGAGACATTGTCAAACCCTTGCTCATTTCGTTTAAGACCGCTGTCAACCCACAGAAAGTCAGTCTGTCGTGCTCGATTGCGCCGAATGTGCCCTGCACTCTCGTGGCTGACCATGTGCGGCTGCGACAAATTCTCTATAATCTGGTGGGAAATGCGGTAAAATTCACCGAACAGGGAGAAATTCAGATCGAGATCAAAGCACTGGAAGAAAGGGGCAATAACCGGATATTGCTGGAATGCACTATCGCCGACACGGGCATCGGCATCCCCGAAGATGCAGGCGATGAACTGTTCGAACCTTTCACCCAGATAGAATCACCAAGGCAGAAGAAAGTCAAAGGGACCGGCCTTGGTCTCAGTATCGTCAAACAGCTGGTCACCCGGATGGAAGGCTCGGTGCAGCTCAAAAGAAACAAAGCTCAGGGAACAACGGTCACCTTTACTGTCGTGGTCGGTATAGGCGAAAACCAGCCGACACCGTTACCAGTGCAGCCAACCCCCATTCTGACCAGCCCATATCGTCGTCTGGCCACCCTGATTGTCGAAGATGAACAGATCAACCAACAGATCCTGCAGGCAATTCTCACCAAGCTGGGCCACAGGGCGACAATCGCAGGCGACGGGTACTCAGCCCTCGAACTGCTGAAAACAAACCATTTCGACATTATCCTGATGGATGTACAGATGCCGGAGCTGGATGGCCTGGAAACCACAAAAATAATCCGCAGTGCACAACAGTACCGCCATGTTCGCAATATACCGATTATCGCCCTCACGGCTTATGCGATGGCCGGGGATAAGGAAAAATGCCTGGAAGCGGGAATGAACAGCTACCTGGCCAAACCGGTTGACATTAAAGCTTTGGAAAAAGGCCTGAAATCCCTGACAGCCGATATAGCCAGACCCGTGCCACCGATCATAAGAGATCGGCAAACAACCATGGACACGCCTCTCGACGCTGCTCTTCATAGGCGGTAATTAGAGCTGCTTTCTCCAGAGTCAGGGCGATATCATCGAGCCCTTGCAACAGACACTCCTTACGAAACATATCAAGATCGAACGTCAGGTGTGCTCCTGTCGGCAGGAGAATCTGCTGCTGTGCCAGATCAACGGTCACTTGGTAGGCTTTGCCGTGTTGTGTTGCCAAGAACAGGGAATCGATGATATCTTCTGCCAGTACAATCGGCAGAATTCCATTTTTGAAACAGTTGTTATAAAAGATATCGGCGAAGCTTGGCGCAAGCAAAACCCGAAAGCCATAGTCCAACAGGGCCCAGGGAGCATGTTCCCTGCTGGAGCCGCAGCCGAAATTCTCCCTGGCGAGAAGGACTGACGCCGTACGATATTGTTCCTTGTTCAGCACGAAATCGGGATTTATCGGCCGAGAACCATGCTCCATCCCCGGCTGCCCTTCATCCAGATACCTGAGCTGATCAAACAGATTTGGGCCAAAGCCGGTTCTTTTTACCGATTTGAGAAACTGTTTAGGGATTATAAGATCGGTATCAACGTTGGCCCTGTCCAGCGGTGCGACAATTCCGGTATGTATGGTAAATGATTGCATTATATTAACTCCACTGACGAATATCGACAAAATGTCCGGCGATTGCCGCAGCCGCCGCCATCACCGGGCTGACCAGATGCGTACGTCCGCCAAACCCCTGCCTGCCCTCAAAATTTCTGTTCGATGTCGAGGCACAATGTTCCCCCTCGCCCAGCTTGTCACTGTTCATCGCCAGACACATGGAGCACCCCGGTTCCCGCCATTCAAAACCGGCATCGACGAATATTTTATCCAGACCTTCCTGCTCCGCCTGCTCCTTAACCAAACCCGAACCGGGCACAACCAGGGCCTGTTTGATGGATCCGGCCACTTTTTTGCCCTGCACAACCGCTGCTGCCGCCCGCAGGTCTTCAATGCGCGAGTTGGTGCAGGAGCCGATGAAAACCCTGTCAAGCATGATTTCAGAAACAGGCTGCCCTTCTCTCAGGCCCATGTATTTCAACGCCAGAGCCAACGACTCGCGGGCCGTGTCGCTGTTGACACTCTGCATTGTCGGCACTCGACCGGTTATGCCAACAACCATCTCCGGCGAGGTGCCCCAGCTGACCTGTGGCTCAATGGCCGCTGCATCGATTGTCACCACCTTATCAAAGACTGCATCGCTGTCGGATTTCAGTGACAGCCAATATTTTTCCGCCTGCTGCCACATCGCACCTGTTGGTGAAAATGGGCGGCCCCGCAGATAGTCGATCGTTTTCTCATCAACCGCCACCAGGCCGGCCCGGGCTCCGGCCTCAATCGCCATGTTACAGACTGTCATCCGACCGGCAATGGACAATGAGCGTATTGCCGATCCACCAAACTCAATGGTATGTCCCGTTCCGCCGGCCGTGCCTATCCTACCGATCACATAGAGAATAAGATCCTTGGCGGTTACTCCCGGAGCGAGTGCCCCGTCTATCTGCACCAGCATATTTTTCATCTTTTTCTGGATCAGGCACTGGGTGGAGAGGACATGCTCAACCTCCGAGGTGCCGATCCCCTGGGCCAGTGCGCCAAGGGCACCGTGGGTGGAGGTATGGGAGTCACCGCAGACGATCGTCATGCCCGGCTGGGTCAGTCCCTGTTCCGGACCAACCACGTGGACAATCCCCTGGCGCTTATCCATCATGCCAAATTCCACAATTTTCTGTTCCTGGCAGTTCAAGTTCAATATTTCTACCTGCAGTCGCGAAAATGGATCGATAATGCCGGCAATGCCACTTTTTCGTTCGGTGGCAAGCGTCGGAACATTGTGGTCGGGCGTGGCAAGATTTGCGCCCGGTCGCCAGAGTTTTCTGCCTGCAAGTTTTAATCCTTCGAAGGCCTGGGGGGAGGTCACCTCGTGCAGTAAGTGCCGATCTATATAGAGAAGTGTTGTCCCGTCCTCCCGGTCTTCAACCGTATGAGACTGCCATAATTTGTCATAAAGGGTTTTTCCTGCCATCAATTTTCCTCCATCATGGGATGATACATCCGCCATGCCGCGATATTCCTGCAACCAAACATGCGGGTAAAAAACAAGTCTACAGAGGCGCAGAACTGTAAACGGTTACTTGTTTTCATCAGCAACTGTATTCACGAACGGCAGGAATTCAATATCCGGGCCAGCAGGCATGCTTTCATCAATCGCCCACAACGTATTATCTGCTTTTTGACCCAGCCCCCCTAACATCTTTATTCTCTTGACCCGACAGCCAATACAAGATAGATTCCAAAGCAGTGCATATACACATTTCCTGGTCTCTATAAACAAAATCAAACAGTTGAAGGCGGAAAAGTTAACAGAGCAAACCAGCATTTTTTTCTTTGACAAAAGAGAGGGAAGGTTTTAGTGTAATTAATCATTTGATTAAATACTTTAACACCAACATCCCTGACTATTCGTACATACCGGATAACTAAATGAAAAGATATCTGTTTTTTGCCATTCTCGGACTCTTCACAGGCTGGCTGAACTGCAGCAATGTTCCTGCCGCTGAAACCAGCCCTTCCGGGCTTCAGATTCCCCGGGTATGGACAGCACAGCAGGCAGTCGCCTTTGCCATCGCCGGAAGCCCGGACAGCATGATCGCCCGTAAACGTATGGAGCAGGCAATGGCAGCAGCCACCATGGCCAGTGCCTCAGACTATCCCCTGGTCAACTTTTCCACCGAATACGGTCAGACCAACAATCCCATGTATTCTTTCGGCAATATCCTCAACCAGGGTGCTTTCGATAACAGCATCGATTTCAACGATCCCGGTAGAACAGACAATCTCCAGCTCAAGGCCCAGATTAATTACCGACTGTATAATGGCGGCAGAGACCGTGCCGACCAGGCTGCGGCACAGGCGTATATACACATTACTCAAACCGATATTACCGCTGTACACCAGCAGCTTGGCTTTGAAGTGGTTAAAACATTTCAGGCCATTGCTCAGGCCGAAGAAATGGTGAATGTCCGGCAAGAAGCGCTTGCCTCGATCAGCGCGGCGCTGCATGTCGGTCAAGCCAGGTACGACGCAGGAGATTTGTTGAAACAAGACCTGCTCAACCTGGAACTGCAGCAATCACGTGCCGATGAAGACCTCATCCGCAGTAGGCACAGCCTGGAACTCACCAAAAGAATTTTCCTCAACCTGCTCGGGCTTCGAGAAGGTGCAGTGAACCTCGACCCTGAAGGCGGGCCACAGCAGATACTGCCTGAATCCGTTGATTATCAGAACCACCCGGCCATCAAACGGCTTGATGCCATGGAACAGGGAGCGATCGCCGAGCTCAAAAAAGCCCAGGGTGGCAAGCTGCCGTCAATAGACGCCTTCGCCAGCTACCAGGTAGATAACGGTTGGGTACTTGATGAAGGGGGCAATTCATGGATGGCCGGGGTCAAGATGAACTACACCCTTTTTGACGGCCGGAAAAGTTCCTCGGAAATAGTCAGGGCCCAGCTGAAACTCCAGGAGATCAGGAGTCTCCGAGAAAAAACCGAACTTGCCCTTAATCTTGACGTGCAACGAGCCAGACTTGACTATGAAGATGCCCGGAAAAGACTGAATGTTACCGAAAAAATGGTTGGAGTGGCCACGGAAGCGGCGAGACTCAGCCGGGCCCGCTTTACGGAAGGAGTCATTCTCGCCTCCGACCTGATCGATTTTGAAATGCGCCTCTCCGACGCACAAGCCAGACATCTGACAGCGAAAGCCAGCTACCTGGTCGCCATTGCCAACCTGCGCCGAGCTGCCGGACTTGAACAATTTTCCAGAAGCTAAGGGGAAAGGAGATTTGCCAATGAAACTTAATCAATGGGGTTGCATGCTCTTTATGGTGGCCCTGATCGCTTTTTTACCGGCATGTGACAAGGCTGGCATGCAGGCCGATACCCCCTCGCAGGCTTTGCCGGCAGTCGAGGTCTCTGTTGCTCAAGTGGTAAAAAGAGTGGCCGGGGATCAGGTCGAAGTGGTCGGCACAATACAGGCAGTTGAACGGGCTGAGATCTCGTCTAAAATGACCGGCAACATTATCACGCTTCCGGTCGATCTTGGCTCGAAGGTAAAACAGGGTGAACTTCTGGTCGAGCTCAGCGCAGGAGAAGTCTCCGCCCAGGTCCAGCAGGCCAAGGCTCAGCTCGAACAGGCCAGGCGCAATCTTACCAGGGAAGAGAACCTGTTAAAGAAAAATGCGGCGACCCGGGAAACGGTCAAATCCCTGCGTGACATTGCCAGAATCGCCGAGGCAGGATACAAAGAATCATTAACCATGCTCAATTACTCGCGCATCGTCGCGCCTTTTTCCGGGATTATTACCAGAAAACTTGCCAATATCGGCGATCTGGCAACTCCGGGCAAACCGCTGCTGTATATAGAGCAGGAAAACAATCTTCAGGTGCTGACAAACATTCCCGAGGCGATGATCCTCCACATAAAAAAAGATGACCGGTTGTCTGTGTATATTCCGTCAGTCGAACTGAAGGTCGAAGGTATTGTTGCCGAAGTGTCGCCGATTGCCGATCCCTCCTCTAGATCAGCGCCGATTAAACTGAATATCGCGCCTGACCCGCGACTTCGCTCGGGACAGTTTGCCAGGGTCACCCTGGCCATGGAAAAAGCCCAGACCTTGACTGTTCCGGTTTCCGCAGTGCAACCGATTGGCCAGATAGAACGGGTTTTCGTCGTGCATGATGACAAGGCACAACTCCGTCTTGTGCGTACCGGAGCAAAAAGTGATGGTAATATCGAGATTCTGAGTGGTCTGTCGGAAAATGAAACGGTTATAACCGAAGGCAATCAGACCCTCCTTGAGGGACAACCCGTAACTATCCAAGCCCGGTAAACGAGTAAACTAGCAGGATACTATACCCATGAACTCGCCTTCTAAGCACACGACAGGTTTTGCCGGAGGTCTGGCTCGAGCCTTTATCAACTCCAAGCTGACCCCCTTAGGCATCATTGCCTCTCTTCTTCTCGGCATTCTGGCTATCGTCCTGCTACCCAGAGAAGAAGAGCCGCAGATCAAGGTACCGATGATCGATGTGTTGGTCAGCATGCCGGGTGCCACCCCGACAGAAGTTGAGGAACGGCTGTCCATTCCGATGGAAAAGCTGCTCTATGAACTGCCCGGAGTCGAATACATCTACTCGACCTCCATGGCCGGCCAAAGCCTTCTGGTGGTCCGCTTTTATGTCGGTGAAAACCTGGAAACAGCAATCGTTCGCCTGAATCAGAAACTGGCCACCAATTTCGACCGGATACCGCACAGCGTCGGGCAACCGATAATCAAACCGCATTCCATTGACGATGTGCCCATCATGGCTCTGACTTTTCATGGAAAAGGCTATGATCATTACACGCTGCGGCGAATGGCCGCCCAGGTTGACGACGCCATAAAAAATATCAATGCAGTTGCGGAAACAAAGATCATCGGCGGTACGAAAAGGGTCTTGACCATCCACTTCGATCCGCTGCTGCTCGCGTCGAGAAACCTGTCGGTGACCGAGCTCGCCCCGATAATCCAGTCTGCCAACAGCCAGTCCTATTCCGGCAGCCTTACCTCGCTGAATCGGCAAATCCTGCTGCAGACCGGCACTTTCCTGCACAGTGCCGAAGAATTTGGCCGCATTGTCGTCGGGGTGTACGGCGGTCGACCGGTGTACCTGCACGAAGTGGCTGAAATCACCGATGGCCCAGAAGAGCCGGTGGATTATGTCCTGTATGGGGACAGAAAAAGTACGGGACAGGAAGCGGCCGTCACCCTGTCGATTGCCAAACGCCCCGGTGCCAACGCAGTTTCCGTGGTACAGGATGTACTAGCCAAGGTAGACAGCCTCAAAGGGCGGCTCATTCCCGCCGATCTTGCAATAAGCGTCACCCGTGACTACGGCGCGACTGCCTCTGACAAGTCCAACGAGCTGCTGCTGCATATGGGTATTGCCGTCTTTGGTGTCGCCCTGCTCATTCTCTTTTTTCTCGGCTGGCGAGAATCCATTGTGGTCATGCTGGCCATCCCCTCGACGCTTGCCCTCACCCTGCTGATTTTTTATCTCTACGGCTATACCCTGAACCGTATCACTCTTTTTGCACTGATCTTTTCCATCGGCATTCTGGTCGACGATGCGATCGTCGTCGTGGAAAACATCGTACGTCATCTGCGCCTCCCCAGCAGTAAGGGCAAATCCAGGTCAACTATTGCCATCGAGGCGGTAGCCGAGGTTGGCAACCCGACCATTCTGGCAACCTGGGCGGTCATTGCCGCGATCCTGCCCATGGCCTTTGTCGGCGGATTAATGGGTCCGTATATGCGGCCCATCCCGATCGGTTCTTCGGCGGCCATGCTCTTTTCCCTGATTATCGCTTTTACCGTCACTCCCTGGGCCGCAACTCATATTCTGAAAAACAGAGGCTCTTCAGCGGGCCATGTCCATGAGAGCGAAACCCCGGACGACTGGTTTACCAGGATCTACCACAGGATCATGGACCCGCTGCTGTCCCATGCAGCCTGGCGCATACTTTTTTTCGCTACCATCATCGCCCTGCTCCTTGGCGCCTGTTCCATGGTCTATTTCGGCTTGGTGAAGGTGAAGATGCTGCCGTTTGACAATAAGAGTGAATTCCAGGTAATCCTCAACATGCCGGAAGGTTCTACCCTTGAGCAGACGGCACGGGTAGCAAAAGAGATGGCCGCAACAATCAGGCAGGATCCGGCCGTCACCGACTACCAGATCTATGTCGGTACCGCGTCGCCCTATAATTTCAACGGCCTGGTCCGCCATTACTTTATGCGCAGCGGTCCGACAGTGGCGGACATCCAGGTCAACCTCCTGCCCAAACACGAACGCTCCCTGCAAAGCCACGATATCGCCACCAGGGTCCGGCCTCCCCTTGCAGCGATTGCCGCCAGGTTCGGGGCCTCTATTGCCGTGGCGGAAGTCCCGCCCGGACCGCCGGTACTGCAGACTCTTGTCGCGGAGATCTACGGTCCCACAGATGCAGCACGGGTAAAACTGGCCGGGGAAGTAAAACAAATCTTTGCCACAACCACCGGGGTAGTTGATATCGACTGGTATCGCGAAGCGGACAGGTGGCGCCAGGTCTTTACCGTTGATAAAGAAAAAGCGGCGTTAAACGGTATAACCGAGAAGCAGATCACCAGGGCCATTGAGATCGCCGTACAGGGCTATTCACTTGATCTGTACCACCAGCCGACTGACAAGGAGGCGATTGATATTGTGCTGGAACTGGCCCCGGAATATCGGGCCAGGGTCGCATCGATCCTGAACATTTCCCTGCGGTCCGAGCGCAACCCATCCTCCCCCCTGGTGCCCCTGCGGGAGCTGGTATCCGTCTCCGAACAGAAGGTCGAACAGCCTGTTTATCGTAAAAACCTCAAGCCGGTCATTTATGTCGTGGGCGATGTGGCCGATGTGGTGGAAAGCCCTGTCTACGCGATCCTGCAGATGAATAAAAAACTTGGAGAGCTCGATGGTCGTGATTTTGGCGGCAGGCAGCAGAAGGTACAGATCTACAACCTCAGTCAGCCGTTCTCGGAAAACGAACCGGCCATGAAATGGGACGGGGAGTGGCATATTACTCTCGAGGTGTTCCGCGACCTCGGCCTGGCCTTCTGTGTGGTCATGGTGCTCATATATATGTTGATGGTCGGCTGGTTTAAAAGTTATATTACGCCGGTGGCGGTGATGGCAGCAATCCCCTTCTCGCTTATCGGCATCCTTCCGGCACATTGGGGCTTCGGCGCGTTTTTTTCCGCCACCTCGATGATCGGCTTTATGGCCGGGGCCGGCATTGTCGTGCGTAATTCGATTATTCTGGTCGATTTTATCGAACTGCGCATCAGTCAGGGCGAACCGCTGGCCAAGGCGGTTGTCGACGCCGGAGCGATCCGTTTTCGGCCGATGCTGCTTACGGCGCTGGCGGTGGTCATCGGCGCCTCGGTTATTCTCGCCGACCCGATCTTCCAGGGCCTGGCCATCTCGCTGATGTTTGGCGAAATAGCCTCTCTGTTAATCAGCCGGATGGCAGTGCCGGTGCTGTACTTTATCATCAAAAGACATCAGCATCTGCCTGCAGTGGCGCATGATATCTGATGTTTTTCTATCCCTTTCCCTCGTAACTGAGTCAAGGACATGACTATGGATAACAAACTCTTCAACCCATTTGAAGACCGGCGGAGCAGAGATATCCGTAACGAGCTGTCGGAAGGACTGGCAGTGGCGGTGGAGACCGGAAACGCCGACAAGCTGACCCAGAGTGTTGCCGAATTCCGCCAACAGCCTCTGGCGGATTATTATCGGGAGTATGTTGAAGATCGATACGCCCGCTACCAGCAGGCGCTCCAGCATATCCAGGAAAAGGTGACCGATCCGATCCAGCAGGGCGTAGTGCTCTGGAACCTGGGGCTCTTCTTCGAAGTGCACGAGGTGCTTGAACACGCCTGGTACACAGCGCAAGGCAATATGAAGCTTACCCTCCAGGCCTTGATCCGTGCAGCCGGGGTATACATTAAGCACGAATATGGTTTCACCGACGCAGCCGACAGGATTGCCGCGAAGGCTATTCCCGTGCTTGAGGCCAATAAAGATATTCTGCAGGTCTATTTCAAAGTGGAGGATCTCACCTCCGCCCTTAAAAACCGGCATTCTTTGCCACCCATATTGCAGAGGTGAACAGTCCCCGAGACAGGGAGAGTGTACAAAATATGTTTTGGGCCACCATCTCACTGTAACTTGCAATCGATACAGCAAATCAGTATGCTGAAAAGACGTGATGTTGAAAAGCAAGGAACAGCAATGACCACCCATAACTACTAACGATGTACAACAAGAACATTTCTCAGGAAAATCTCGACAATCTCGAACGACAGATCCACCTACGCACGACCCAACTCCTCGAAGTTAATCAACAACTGACACGAGAAATAGGTGAACGAAAAAGGGCCGAGCAGATAGCCCGCACGCTTTTTCGCATCTCGAATGCCGTCAATACGACCAAGGATCTCAATGAACTTTACTCCTCTATTCATCGTATACTCGGGGAGATTATCGATCTGCGCAATTTTTTTATTGCCATTTACCACAAACAGGTTCGCAGAATATCTTTTCCCTATTTTATAGATCAGTTCGATACCGACCTGCTCTATCTGGATCAGTTCAGCGAAGAAAATTCGTTGACAGGAGAGGTCATTCTCGCCAAGAAACCGGTTTTCTTCCGCCAGGCGGAATTACAGCAACGGGTCGCGGATAATCGTATTATTGGCACAACTCCCAAGATCTGGCTCGGCGTTCCACTGCAGATCAAGGACGAAGTGATCGGCGTGATGGCGACTCAGAGTTATGATGATCCGCATCACTTTGATGAAATCGACCTGAATGTCCTCCACTCTGTATCTGATCAGGTTGCCCTGGCCCTGGAAAGGAAAAGACACGAACAGGCGATAGTTGCAAGCGAAAAAAAATACCGCAATATAATCGACAGCATTGAAGACGGTTATTATGAAATAGACCTGAGTGGCAACCTGACCCTGGTCAACCAGGCAATGTGCACCATGCTAGGCTATAGCGAGGATGAGCTCCTTGGTATGCATACCGTTGGGTATATGAGTAAACCGACGGTACGGAAGATTAATGAAGCGTTTTCTGCAGTTCTCAGTTCAGAACAACCCGGGAAGGCGGTGGAACTCGAATTTCATCGCAAAGAAGGCAACACTCTTTACGTGGAGACAGTAGTCTCAACCATTCGTGATGAAGAAAACGCCCCTACTGGATTCAGGGGTATCGCCCGGAACATAACCGAACGCAAGACTGCTGAAAGATCGCGCAAAGCTCTGGAAGAACAACTGCAACAATCACAGCGACTTGAATCCCTCGGCACCCTCGCCGGTGGTATTGCCCACGATTTCAACAACCTCCTCATGGGTATTCAGGGCAGGACAGCACTTATGCTCAACAATCTCCAGACATCGCATCCACACTATTCCCCTCTCAAGCACATTGAACAATACGTGGAGAGTGCGGCAAATTTAACGACAAGACTGCTTGGTTTTGCCAGGGGAGGAAAATATGAAGTCCGCCCTGTCGATCTGAATACATTGATTGAAAAAAACATCGATATGTTTGGCAGAACGAAAAAAGAGATCACCATCTGTCCCTCCCTGCACACGGATTTATGGCCGGTCGAGGTCGATGCCAACCAAATTGAACAGGTGCTGCTCAACCTGCTTGTCAATGCCGGACAGGCCATGCCCAAAGGAGGCATTATTTCCATAACAAGCCGGCCGTATGTTGTAACGGATACAGACGCCCGTCTTTACGGTATTTCTCCCGGAGACTATGTGGAAATGACCATCGCGGATACCGGTGAAGGTATGGACAAAGAAACGATGCACAGGATTTTCGACCCCTTCTTCTCCACCAAGGCGCCAGGCCATGGCACGGGCCTTGGCCTGGCAATGGTCTACGGTATTATCCTCAACCATGCCGGGACGATATCCGTCAAAAGCAAACTGCATCAGGGAACCATGTTCACCATTCTTTTGCCCGCAACAGATAAAAAAGTTCCCACTGAAAGCAAGATTTCGCTGCCCATGGAAAAAGGTTCCGAGACTATTCTCCTGGTTGACGACGAACAGATGATACTGGACATCGGCCGGGAAATCCTCGCCGTCCTCGGTTACAAGGTACTGACCGCATCCAGCGGCCAGGAAGCGATTGACACATACAGCCGCCACCAGGATGGTGTTGATTTATGTATTATTGATATGATAATGCCCCAAATGGGCGGCAGTGAACTTTTTGACCGGTTGAAAAAAATACATCCAGTGGGCAAGGTACTTCTCTCCAGCGGCTACAGTATTGATGGTCAGGCTCGCGAAATTCTCAATCGAGGGTGTGATGGTTTTATTCAAAAACCGTTCAGCATTTCTCAACTGTCGGTGAAGATAAGAGAGACACTGGACTGAGTAAAAAAGTACCTAATGCAAAAATTCTCCCCCGAGGCAAACAGAAAAACAACCGGGCTCCGACCTATATACCGATATTACAAGAGATCTGTTTATCTCCGGGTTCAATAACAACAGCGCCTCCCCCATTTATCCACGTCATCGCTGTTGTTTCTGCTGTTCTCCCTGACCATATCGTTTGGACTTCATAAATTGTCTCCTCTGACAATAATCAAGCAATATCTCTAACTTTTACGTGCCTTCCTTGAAATAGTAATTGCGAGGAGATCAGATATAAACCATATATGGCTATGATGCGTCGACTGGATAGTGTTTTACCCATCAACAATTACAAGAGGAGAAGCAAAGATGAGAAAGCTGTTGTTTTGTGCTTTTGTCCTGATGTGTTTCACAGCCCAGTTTACCGAGGCTGCAACACCCAAAGACACGCTGGTGATGGCATTTAAGATTGATGACATAATCTCTCTTGACCCCGCGGAAATTTTTGAATTCTCCGGCGCCGAATATACTGCCAACACCTATGATCGACTGATCAACTATGATGTCGATAAGGTCAGCGATATTTACGGCGGGGTGGCGGAAAGCTGGACAACCTCCGACGATGGCCTGACATTCGTATTCAAGATACGCCCCGGCATCACCTTCGCCTCGGGCAACACATTGAGTGCCGAGGATGTGGTCTTCTCCCTCAAAAGGGTCATTCTGCTCAACAAATCACCGGCTTTCATCCTGTCTCAATTCGGCTTCACGCCCGAGAATATCGACAAGACCATTGTCAAGGTCGACGACAACACCGTGAAACTGGTCATCGACAAAGCGTACGCCCCGACCTTCCTGCTCTACTGCCTCACCTCCACTGTGGGTTCGGTGGTAGATATGAAAGAAGTTATGGCCCACGAAAAAGATGGCGATATGGGGTACAACTGGCTCAAAACCGCCTATGCCGGTTCAGGCCCCTACAAGCTCAAAAGCTGGAAACCTTCCGAGACCCTCATCCTTGACAGCAATACCAAATACTGGGGCCACAAATCGGAACTGAAACGGGTGATTATTCGCCATATTACTGAATCGTCCACCCAGCGGCTCCTCCTGGAAAAAGGCGATATAGATATCGCCCGAAACCTTGGACCCGACGATATAAAAGGGGTGGCAGGCAATGCTGACATAAAAATCCGCAGCAGGGCCAAAGGCGCCATCTGGTATCTGGGTTTAAACCAGAAAAATAAATACCTGCGGCTTCCCCAGGTACGTCAGGCCTTCAAATATCTGATAGATTACAAAGGCATGGAACAAACCATCCTGAATGGTAAAGCGACTGTCCATCAATCCTTCCTACCGGAAGGTTTCCTCGGCGCATCGGCTGAGACACCCTTTACTCTGGATGTTGCCAAAGCCAAAGCCCTGCTGAAAGAAGTCGGCCTCGAGAAAGGTTTCACCGTCACCATGGACACCAGAAACAACGAACCGACGACTTCCATGGCCCTTGCCATCCAGGCGACGCTGGCCCAGGCCGGCATCAAGCTGGAAATTATTCCCGGTGAAGGCAAACAGACACTGACCAAGTATCGTGCCCGAACCCATGACATCTATATCGGCCGCTGGGGACCGGATTATATGGATCCGCACACCAATGCCGATACCTTTGCCCGCAACCCTGACAATTCAGACGGAGCCAAAGCCAACCCGCTGGCCTGGAGAAATGCCTGGGATATCCCGGAGATGACCAAAAAGACCGATGCCGCCCTGCTGGAAAAAGATACCGGCAAACGCGCCCAGATGTACATGGAATTGCAACGTGAGCACCAGCAGGTCTCGCCCTTTGTCATCATGTTTCAGGAAATTGAAATCATGGCAAGCAGGGCCAATGTCAAAGGTTTTGTGCTTGGCCCCGCCTACGACAGCAACTTCTATCAGTACACGACCAAATAAGCTGTATAATCAAGGCCTGTCTGCCTTTTGGGGGCAGACGGGCCTTGGTATTTTTCCCAGGTTGACAATTTTACTATTCTTTAATCATCCGCTATAAATGCTTCAGTTGTTTACCATAAGACGCGTCAAAAAAGCTACCCACCAGACGGTGCGACTCCTGATCATGGTGGCCATCACCTTTTTCGGTCTGCTGTTTATCACCTTCCTGATCGGCAGAGTGGTTCCCATCGACCCGGTCCTGGCGGTTGTGGGCGATAAAGCCTCGCCTGAAGTTTATCAGCAGGCACGCCTGGCGATGGGCCTGGACCTGCCGGTCTGGCGACAGTTTTTCATCTACATGGGCAGCGTTCTGCACGGCGATCTCGGCACCTCGGTGCTGACCGCAAAACCCGTCCTGCAGGATATCCTGCGGGTCTTCCCGGCAACACTCGAGTTGGCCGTTATCGCCACATGTATCGGCATTTTCGTCGGCATCCCCTTGGGGGTATTTTCCGCGGTAAAACGAGGCAGTTTTCTTGATCATATTACCCGCGTTATCGGCCTTCTCGGCTATTCACTGCCCATTTTCTGGCTGGGGCTGCTGGCACTGATTGTTTTTTATGCCAAGCTCGACCTGCTGCCCGGTCCGGGACGAATTGATGTCTTCTACGAAGATATCGTTGATCCGGTTACCGGTATTATGCTGATAGACTGCATCATCGCGCGGGAATGGGATATTTTCTGGAACGCGCTGGCCCACATTATCATGCCGGCAACCCTGCTCGGCTATTACAGCATGGCCTATCTTTCCCGGATGACGCGATCGTTTATGATCGAACAATTGCGGCAGGAATATATTCTGACTGCCCGCGTTAAAGGAGTCGCCGAATGGCGGGTTATCTGGGGGCATGCTCTGGGCAATTGCGCGATACCGCTTATCACCGTTGTCGCGCTCAGCTTTGGTACCCTGCTCGAGGGATCGGTGCTGACAGAAACGGTTTTCGCCTGGCCCGGCCTCGGCCTTTATCTTACCAAATCATTACTGAATGCTGACATGAACTCGGTACTCGGCAGCACGATCGTCGTTGGAACCATTTTCTTAGGGGTCAACCTGTTCTCGGATTTTCTGTACAAAGTCCTTGATCCCCGGGCCCGCTGACGGTATTTGCCCCGGTACTCCCTGAATAATATGACAAAACCGACCCGAAATATGAGCAGCACCAGGCGATGGCAACACTGGTTGCTGAGCGACTCCCCGGCATCACCATTCCAGGCGGCAGCCGGTCGCACCTACCTGGGATTAGCTGAGTTTCTGAAAAATCGCCTGGCGGTATTCGGTCTTTTGATCATCGCAGCGTTGATCCTCATTGCTTTTTTTGCGCCGTACATCGCACCGTGCGACCCCCTTGTCACCAATCTTGTTAATCGGCTGCAGCCTTTGTCGGCCGCCCATTATTTCGGTACCGACGAGGTAGGCAGAGATATTTTCAGCCGTATTGTCTGGGGGTCCCGCCTGACGCTCTACGTTATTGGCCTGGTCGCCATCATCGCTGCTCCGGTAGGAATCATCATCGGTACGGTGTCAGGCTATTTCGGCGGTCTCATCGATACCATCCTGATGCGAATTACCGATATCTTCCTGGCCTTCCCCAAACTTATCCTGGCCCTGGCCTTTGTCGCCGCACTTGGCCCGGGAATCGAGAACGCCGTTATCGCCATTGCCATTACCTCGTGGCCACCCTATGCCAGAATTGCCAGAGGGGAAACAATCACCATCAGAAATGGTGATTTTATCAAGGCCATCCGGCTCCAGGGTGCAGGACCGATACGGATCATTACCGGTCATATCATGCCATTGTGTATTTCCTCGCTGATCGTCCGGATAACGCTTGATATGGCCGGGATCATTCTGACCGCCGCCGGACTCGGATTTCTCGGTCTCGGCGCCCAGCCGCCTTCGCCGGAATGGGGGGCAATGACCTCCACCGGCCGGGCCTACATCATTGATCACTGGTGGCTTATCACCATGCCGGGCACAGCTATTTTTGTCGTCAGCCTGGCCTTTAATCTTCTTGGCGACGGGCTGCGGGAAGTACTCGACCCGAAAAGTGACAACTGATGAACGACAGCGGCCACCTCCTCGACGTCAAAGACCTCACCGTCTCCTTCCCTTCCCCCAGAGGCGAGGTCTGTGCGGTAAAAAATGTCAGCTTTTCCCTTGGTCACGAAAAAATCGGTATTGTCGGTGAATCCGGCTCCGGCAAATCGGTCACCGGTCGGGCGATCCTGCGCCTCCTGCCCCCCTATGCCCACATTCATGCGACGGCGATCACCTTCCAAGAAAAAGATTTGCTCTCTTTTTCAGAACAAGAGATGCGCCGGATCCGGGGCAGGCAAATTTCCATGGTCATGCAGGATCCCAAATATTCCCTCAACCCGGTGCGAACAGTCGGGGAGCAGATCAGGGAGGCCTATACCATTCACCGCAAGGTTCCCAGGCGGCAGGCGCGCCAACAGACTCTCGAGATGCTCACCGCGGTCAGGATCAGAAATCCTGAACAGGTGTATCGTCTCTATCCCCATGAGGTCTCCGGCGGCATGGGACAACGCATCATGATAGCCATGATGCTCATTCCCGAACCAAGCCTGCTTATCGCCGATGAACCGACCTCTGCCCTGGACGTTACGGTGCAGCTCCAGGTGCTGGCAATACTCGACGACCTGGTGACCCAGCGCGGCATGGGCCTGATTTTTATTTCCCATGACCTGGAGCTGGTGGCATCCTTTTGCGACCGAATCATTATCATGTACGGAGGACGGATCATGGAAGTTGTCGATGCGGCGAACCTGCACCAGTCGACCCACCCTTACACCAGGGGATTGCTGAATTGTCTGCCGAGAATAGATGGCGACAAAGGCAAACTTTCGACCCTGCAAAGGGATGCTTCCTGGCTTGACGCCGATTTTTCAGCAACAGCCGGCGGGAAGTAAGACTATGCTGCAAGTCGATAATCTTCATGTCATTTTCGGCCACGGCCTGGACCTCAATCATGCAGTCAAAAATGTATCGTTCACCGTTGGCCAAGGGGAAAGTTTCGGCCTCGTTGGCGAATCCGGTTCCGGAAAATCAACGGTTCTCAATTGTATTGCCGGGCTCATCAACACCTGGCAAGGCGAAATTGAGATTGACGGGGAGAGACTCAGCCACCGGAGACCCAAATCATTTTACCGCAAGGTGCAGATGGTTTTTCAAGACCCCTATGGTTCCTTGCATCCCCGGCACACCGTCGACAGGACACTGAAAGAGTCGGTGAACATCCACCACCTGGGCGATGCCAACCTCCGAGTCGTCAAGGTCCTCGGTGAGGTCGGTCTCGGACCACAATTTCGTTTTCGTTACCCGCACCAGCTTTCCGGAGGCCAGCGGCAGCGGGTGGCCATTGCCCGCGCCCTGATTCTTGAGCCGGAAATCCTCCTGCTCGATGAGCCGACATCGGCGCTCGATGTGTCCATCCAGGCAGAAATTCTTAACCTGCTCCAGGATATCAGCAAAAAACGAAATCTCACCTCTATTCTGGTCAGTCACGACCTGGCTGTTGTCTCCCATATGTGCGATAACATCCTGGTCATGAGCCAGGGCGCAACGGTGGAAGCACTCAGCTGCGACCAGCTCCGGAGCGGCGATATCAAACAACGCTATACCAGACAACTCCTCGTTGCCAGCAAGGGGTATGACCGAGCAGCTATCGATCAGTTTCAGGATTACTAGTTGAACTTATCCTTCGCCATAAGAAAAACATATGAAAATTACCGATATCAAAATTCAGGTTGTTGCCATCCCCCTCATCACCACCTTCAAGACCGCACTGCGCACGGTGAGTGAGGTCAAAAATGTTCTAGTCACAGTCCACACCGATTCCAGTCTGGTTGGGTTTGGCGGCGCAGCCCCGGCGGCGGTAATCACCGGCGATACCGTTTCCTCCATCATCGGCGGGATTGAACATATCCGTGACAATATTGTCGGTATGGACATCGACCATTCGGAAAATATCCTGCAGCGCCTGAACAACTGTCTGATTGGCTCCATGTCGGCAAAGGCGGCCGTGGACATGGCCGTTTACGACCTGATGGCAAAATCGCTGAATATTCCTCTTTTCCAGCTGCTGGGCGGCAGAACCCATGATGTTCAAACGGATATGACGATCAGTATCGACAGCCCGGAAAAGATGGCCGCCGAAAGTACAGAAAAGGTCGGCCAGGGATTTACCACCCTGAAAATAAAGGTTGGCGGCGACCCCAAACTGGACATCCAGCGCCTCCAGTCCATCCGCGATGCTGTCGGCAGCGAAATACCGATCATGATCGATGCCAACCAGGGCTGGAGTGGTAAGGAAGCGGTGCAGGTGGGCAGAGAGCTGGAACGCCGAGGAATTGCCATCGAGCTTATGGAACAACCCGTTTCGGCCCGTGACTTTGCAGGCTTGCGTTATGTCCGGGATAATGTCGCCTTCCCGGTCTATGCCGATGAGAGCATTTTTTCTGCTCAGGATGCCCTGCAGCTGGTCGGCATGCACGCAGTGGATGGGCTCAATATCAAACTTATGAAATGCGGCGGCATCTACAATGCCCTGAAGATTATTGCCATTGCCGAAACCGCCGGTATCCCCTGCATGATCGGCTCAATGATGGAATCCCACGTCAGCGTGACGGCGGCAGCCCATCTTGCTGCCAGCCGGACGATCATCGGCCGCGCGGATCTTGACGCCGCACTATTCTGCAGTTTCAATCCAGCACAGGGCGGTATTTCCTACCAGGGTGCCAGAGTTATAATTCCCGAGACACCCGGTCTTGGCATAGCGGCAATCGCCAGGTAAACAACATCCTTTTCTTTTAAAACATACTATGGATAAAAAAATTCTTGATCAGGTGGCGGACATTCATCGCCGGGCCTTTACCGTCGATGCCCATTTCGATCTCACCTATGAAGTAGCCAATCGGCGGGAGCGCGGCCAGAAAAAAATAATTGAGAAGAGCTACCTGCAGGATTTTCGAACCGGTGGTCTCGATCTTATCGTCTCGGCAATCTTCATCCATAACTTTTTCCTGCCGGAGATGGGACTCAGGCGAGCTCTGGACCAGATCAGTTACCTGCATGAAGAGATTGAGGAAACCCCGGGAGAATTCCGGCTGTGCCGCACGGCAACCGAAGCCCGTGCGGCCCGGTCCGCCGGAGAAATTGGCCTATTCCTCTCCCTGGAAGGAGCGGATCCACTGCAAAATGACATACAGCTGCTCCGCATCTTTTATGAACTTGGCGTAAGGGGGCTCGGCCTGGTCTGGAGCCGGCGCAACTATGCGGGAGACGGCGCTTTTTTTAAACAGACCAGGGAAGGTCATAAAGGAGGATTAACGCCTTTTGGCCTGGAGCTGATTGAAAAGGCAGAGGCACTGGGCATGTTTATCGACGTCAGCCATATCAATGATGAAGGTTTCTGGGATGTTATGTCCGTTGCCACGAAACCGCTTATCGCCTCCCATTCAAACTGCCGGGCACTTGCGGGGACCATGCGGAACCTCAGCGATGAACAGATTGCCGCAATCGCCAAAGGAGGCGGCGTCATCGGGATGAATTCCGTCAACCAGTTCATCCGTGCCGGCGATACGAACGCCACCATCGACAATTTCATCGATCACGTGGATCACATCGTCCATAGGGTCGGCATTGCCCACGTCGGTATCGGCTTCGACCTGTGCGACAGTTTCAAAGACTTTCTCCAGGTAGGGAAATCCCTTGATAGCCGTGATGTCATCAAGACCCATGCAGGTCTCGGAGAATTCACCGCCGGACTAATTAGACGGGGCTATAAGGACGGGGAAATCATCGCCATTCTGGGCGGCAACTTTATGCGCGTCTATGCCGAAATTCTTGGCTGAGACAATGATGCAACAGAAGATCGCCACAGTCTGACCAGGGAGATCTTCTGTTTATCTCGGCAGAGTTTTGACAAAGTCAATAATTGATTTATGGAGAAACTCCGGGTGGTCCTGGCCCACATCGATAAATATTCCATGCACATCGATGGTGCCAATATAAAATAATCGCTGACGGGTTATCGCCAGAATTGTTTCATGGTGGCCATCGCCATCGCGATCATATCTGGCAAATCTGCCATTCGTCCAAAAATCCAACACTTTCGTGTCAAGGTTGGGATCTGTATATTTGCCATCAGCATACTCCCCCGCAACATCCCCACTCTGATAGAGTCGATATCCACGCTGAATCACCGCAATATCATCGGGTGATAAATTGTACCCGGCCTGAGCCGAGGATAACTGGCTAAAAACAATGACAAAAAATGCTAATAAAAATGCTGTGTCTTTACACATCTTTATTTCCTTTGCGCAATGAAATGTACGGTGTTGAGGCAATTCTTCTGTTGAAGAGGATCAATGGGACGCCACGTTGTCCATAAGAATACCTGAGATTGATAGAATCGTAAACGTTCTCCAGCATGTTCGTTGCATCCATACGCTTGCCCATTAAAAAAAGTGTTTTCTTTGGCGAATTATAGTTTATATTTCGTCTACTATAATTAACATTCCATCGAGAAATAATTGATGTCAGATAACGCAAAATTTGATTTTTCAGTCATTCGAACCCTCCGGACCAAACAGGGACTCACGGCAGAGCAGCTCGCGCAAAAGGCCGGGATGACCAGGGCAACCATTGCGAAAATAGAAAGCGGCGGCGGCAACCCGACCCTAGATACTATTCAGGCGCTGAGCAGTGTTTTTCATTTGTCGTCCAGCGAGCTGATCAGGCTCGCTGAGGTGGCCCGGTGTGAAGAACCTGTCGTCAAAGCCTTTCAGGAAAAAGGAATGAATGTCAATCACATCTGGTTTCCCAATTTCGAGATCTTCCACATCCGGGCCGGCGGTGGCCTCGAGTATCTCGCAAATCCAGAATATCATGAAAATACCGCCGAGGTGTGTCTCATTCGTTCAGGCAGAGTCAGGGTCGCTGTTGCCGGCCAGTTGTATGAGTTAGGACCGGGCATGGCCATGCGGTTCAAGGCCCTGCAGGAGCACAGGTTTGACATTATCGAAGATGCTGAATTTTTCCTGATGCACCATAACTGAATAAACAATAAAAGTATGGAGGCAAAGATGAATTGTGATAAATGTGGAATTACCGTCGCATCTGGTGACGAAAGAAACCATCAAAACCAGACTTTTTGTGAAGATTGCTATATGATTGCCCTTTCCCCGATGAAAACCTGCGATCCATGGGCAGTGCACAGTGCCAAAAATTTTGAAAAGTGTACCGGGGAGACAAAACATCTGACCGAGGTTCAATCGGAGATACTGCGAATTCTCAAAATGGAAGGATCGCTGGAACCAGTTGCCTTGCTTGACAAGCTGGGCGGCAGCATGCACATCGATGAACTGCATCGAGAGTTTTCAACGCTGCGCCATATGGAAAAAGTCAAAGGAGAAAAGCAGGGGCAGAATGTATTGTGGCGGCTGTGGTGATCATATAATGCAACAGAAAAAGTGATGGGGATTGATTCAGTCACATCTCGAACCTATAATCTTTTACTCGAGGTAACATATCATGTTCGAAACAGTTCTTGTTGAAATTACAGAAAAACATGTCGGCGTTATAACCCTTAATCGTCCTGACCAGTTAAACACCTTCACCAGCCAGATGGCCGGGGAGCTTCATGCCGCCCTCCTCGCCATGGAAGCGGACACTGCGGTTCGGGTTATCCTCCTTAAAAGTTCCGGTCGAGCCTTCTGTGCCGGGATCGATGTGAACGAACTTACCGGCAAATCGGCAACACAATACCGGGAGTGGATAGAATGGATGGAAAATCCTTTGGTGACGATTTCCACCATGAAAAAACCGGTCATCGCCCAATTGCAGGGCGTCGCCACTGCCAACGGGATGGGACTCGCGGCGGCGGCTGATCTGGTCATCGCCTCGGAACGGGTCAAGATGGGCCTAACCGCAATCAATGTCGGTCTCAACTGTGTTGGCCCGATCCTGCCTGTTGCCCGTTGTGTGGGACGTAAAAAAGCTCTGGAGCTGCTTCTTTATGGCAATCTGTTAAAAGCCCAGGAAGCTATGGAACTCGGACTTGTCAATAAAGTCGTCGCCCATGAAGAAATTGATGCAGCAGCCCTGGCCTGGGCGGAAGACCTGGCGCAAAGAAGCCCTCTAGCGGTGCAGATTGCCAAAAGTGCCTTCTATCAGTCAGAGGACATGGATTATCAGAAACAGTTCCAGTTTATGAACGAGGCTTTTGCACGGCTGTGCACGACCGATGATGCAAAGGAAGGAGTCGCTGCCTTTTTGGGGAAGAGAAATCCACAGTGGAAATTACAGTAGGTGTTGAGAATATCCCCGCCGACAATTCTGTTTGATCCCCCTGCACCCAATAAAAAATGCGCTGCAGGGTCCTAACGGCTATTTTTTTTCAGCGGAAATTCATGCAACCGGTCTCATCGACACGCATACCCACCATCTGTTCAACCATTGCCCGGCGAGGAAGACACTATGGGAAAGATTATTCATCAATCGCACATCACCATTACCCGCGAAAACGGCCCGACCCGCATCGCCCATATTCGAGGGTTCGATCAACCGGTATACTACGGCGTGCATGGTGGCATTAAAAAATTCTACAATGTTGAACCGGAAGAAGAGCACGCCGCCACCCTGGACCACCTGGTCGGCGCAGTCGGCGGGTGAATGATGGGTACATTGGCCACGGTGCTGGCCAAAAAAAAGATCCGAACCTTCCAGGACCGTTATATGGCAACGGTTACCGGCGATATCGAGGACGTCAACGGGGTGCTGAAGATTGTGCGTATTCACGTGCACTATAATTTAAAGCTGCCGGCGGATAAACGCGCGGATGCAGAAGAGGCGTTCAACAACTATATCACCCTCTGCCCCGCCGCCCAAAGCGTGATTGAGGCAATCAACATCACCCATGAGCTGGAGATGGCGGACGAGGCCTGAAAATTACTGTAACACCTGCACGCCGCACGGGGCGCGGATCGTCAGACTAAAAAGAACGGCCGCAGCGTGATGGAAAAACGCAGAATGGGCCCTCCTCCCTGCCTTCTGTCCCCATGTAGTTAAAGCCGGTTCAGGGCCTGGGCCTGCTGCAAGCTTTCCGAATTACGCGCGGTCAACTCAGGCGCATGGCTTTTTCAGGGCAGATCTCCTGGCAGCAGAAACAGGTAATGCAGGTATCGGCATCTACGACTGGAAGAGAATCCCGCATGGTGAGCGCAGAAACCGGGCAATGTTCTATGCAGGCCCCGCACGCAGTACATAATTCCGGATCGGCCTTGGGTTTAACATTGATTTTGGTATTCATTAACTGCTGAATCGCCTGATTCCCCGCGATCGCTTCGCCACCCAGCGGGGGCAGCTTGAAATGAGCCAGAATCGGCATGACACCGTCGATTTGAATCGTTTGCGCATCGAAATCGCCAAGTCCAAGGGCCTTGGCCTTCTGCAGAAAACGCAGACGGGCCGGATCAACGCCCATCATCCTGGCAACCACCGCATCGAGCGCAACCGCATTATCCGCAGCCAGAATCACCCCGATCTCCCGCAGTTCGGGCGACGCGGGACCATTACCCTCCATGCCCACGACGGCGTCCATGATAAACAAATCAGGCACCCGCAGACGGAACACCTCAACGATCAGCTCATGAAATCGCTCCGGCGTCCCCGCCAGCTGGTGCAGTCGTGCCTTCTGGGCACCGGGCAGGATGCCATAGCTGTTTTTAATGGCGCCGGTCATAACAGTCAGGCCATGGGTCTTAAACTTGGGTAAACTGATAAAGATATCCGCGTCCATGATATCTTTTGAAACGCCTACTTCGGGCATAAACTCAGGATTAAAGGCCATGTGCCGGGTGGTGTCGCCGAGGTTTTTGTAATATCCTTTTGCCGCCTCCATCAGACCGGTTTCTTTAAAGCTGTTTTCATTGTCGCCATAATTAAATAAGCCGGGATTGTCGCCGACAACCAGCTCACGTGGCGACAGCTCCTCAACTTTATCAATCACCGCGCGCAACAGGGCCGGGTTGGTCACTATGTGCTCTTCGGCTTTCGATGTACGCAGGACATTCGGCTTGATCGTCACCTTTTTCCCGGCAATATCCTGGGGGAAAAGCTCAAAAGCCCGATCAACCGCTTTTCGACAATCGGCGTACGTTGCCGGATGTATCATGACTCGATGCATAGTGCCTCCTCTTGGTACCATTAAGCTTTTGACAGAGAAATAATGTTGCGCAGAGTACGTCTTTTCATTTAAGAGTTATGCTGTAAATTACCATGAAACCGGAGAAGGAACACAGAAATTTGATCCGGCACATACCACCCCTCGAAGAGGAAAGGAAATGACCATGCAAAAATATTATATAATGACCGCCTTTGGCCAGGATCGCGTCGGCATCGTCGCCGATGTTACCCGCCTGCTTTATGAAAATGGCTGCAACCTCGAGGACACGACCATGAATTTACTGGCCGACCAGTTCACCCTGAACCTGCTCTTTTCCTGCACACAGAATACCATTGAAGAGCACTTGTCACGGGAATGTCGACGGCTTGAACTTGAAAAAGGGATTTCGGCTTTTGTCAGATCACTGCCGGCACCGCAGAAAAGCCCCCGGAAGAAGGACAAAACCTGTACCTTGCACATCGAGGGGCTGGATCAGGCGGGAATTGTTTACAAAACCAGCAAGTTCCTGGCCGAAAAAAAATTAAACATCGTCCATCTCAATTCCACGGCGCAAGCCTCCCCTGAGAGCGGCGCCCTGCTGTACAGGATGGACATCCAGATCCAGATCCCGGAAGACATCTCGCTTGATCTCTTGGAAGACGATTTAAGTACCCTGGCCGATGAGCTGCAGGTCGATATAAATCTGTCGCGCTAAACAGACCAGGCGTCACATCTTTAACTGCTCTTCTGTCTGATAAAAGTATTGTCCTGTAATTCGGCAAAGGCCCTGTCCAGTTCCTCTCTGGTATTCATGACAATAGGTCCCCGCCAGGCGATGGATTCATGCAGAGGTTTGCCTGAAAGTAATAAAAATCGAAGCGGCCTGTCGCCGCCACACACCTTCACGGCATCACCATCGGCAAAGAGGACCAGCGTCTGATCGGCGACCGCTGTCTCATTTACCCGCCCCTCCCCTCCGATCACGTAAAGAAAGACGGTGTATCCTCTTTTAGTGTCATGGGAAAATTCTGTCTGCACCGGAACCGTGCAATCCAGATATTCAGGATCGATTATGATATCGGCGGCCGGGCCAAAAACGCCACCTGCCGAGCCGGCAATGATCTTTACCGTGGTCCCGTTTTCGCGGGTCACTGCGGGAATATCCGCAGCTTTAATATCCCGGTAACGGGGATCCATCATTTTGTGACTTGCCGGCAGATTGGCCCAGAGCTGAAAGCCGTGCATGGACCCACTGCCGTCTCCCTTCGGCATCTCCTGATGGATAATACCGCTGCCGGCGGTCATCCACTGCACATCTCCAGATGAGATAACCCCTTTATTCCCCAGGCTGTCACCATGCTCAACATCTCCCTTCAAGACATAGGTAATAGTCTCGATGCCCCGGTGTGGATGCCAGGGAAATCCAGGGAGAAAATCTTCCGGCGTATCGGAACGGAAATCATCGAGCAGGAGAAATGGATCAAACAGCTTTGTTTCGTTAAATCCAAAAATCCTCCGTAACCGAACCCCCGCTCCTTCCGTTACTTTCTCACCTTTGAATACCTGTCTGATCTCGCGTCGCATTGTTTTCTCCAATCGCAAATTAAGATTTACCCTGCTGTGATCTGTCTCCTCCAGAGAAAAACCATATCCCTCCTACCTGTTCACGCTGAAAATCAAGTATAGCAAGGTTTGGAAGAAATCCGTCTAAAAATTGCTTTCCACCGCCCTCGAAGATATCCCACCAATCTTGGTGATACAGCTCTTATCGCAGAGCTCATTACGAAAATCGCTGCGGCGGCCACCTGCTTGACAAGGTCATCGGGAACCGGTAACTTTTCGCATTATGCCGACAAAATAATTCAACAAAAATAATGGAATATGCCGAATGAAAGGAGAGACCACGTGACCCCCGACAACTATCATTTCGAAACCGGTGTTTACCGGCCCCCCAGCGAGGGTGGAAGCGCATCGCTTCTTGTCCGGTTTACCCGCAACTGCCCCTGGAACTATTGTACGTTCTGTGCCATGTACAAAACAGAAAAGTTCCAGCTGCGCCCCTTAAAGGAGATCAAAGCGGATATCGATGCAATGGCTGCCTTGGCCAAGGATCTGAAAACCGAATCCATCCGTCTGGGCTGCAACGGTGAAATTACCCGGGAGGCTATTCTGGCTCTCGTCGACCGCGCTCCTGAACTCAACTTTCATCAGGGGGCTGACATGCTGATCCAGTGGCTGGTTTCCGGCGGAAAAACCGCCTTTATCCAAGACGGCAATTCTTTGATCATGCCTCCCGGGGAGCTGATTCAGGCCCTGACCCATTTAAAATCCACCTTCCCCACCATTCACAGGATTACCACCTATGCCCGGGCACGAACCATTGCCCAGAGATCCCTGGAAAATCTGCAGGCCATCAGAGCAGCCGGACTGGATCGGGTACATCTGGGCCTGGAAACCGGGGATGACGACCTGCTCAAGCAGATCAAAAAAGGAGTAAATGCCCAGGGGCACATAACCGGCGGCCAAAAAGCCATGGCAGCAGGATTTCAGGTTTCAGAATACTGGATGCCAGGCCTTGGCGGCAAAGAGATGTCTGAGCAACATGCCCGCAACACCGCCCGGGTTCTCAATGAGATCAATCCCCACTATATCCGGTCCCGCCCCTTTAGACCCATTCCCGGCACCCCGATGTACGATCAGGTTCAGGCAGGGAGAGTAACTCTTCTCACCCCGCGAGAGCAGCTGCTGGAACTGAGACTCATGATTTCTGCGCTGGACGTCAGCTCAAAGGTTTGCTTTGACCATGCGGGCAACCATTGGCGCACCCCCGGCGGCAATCTGGTCTTTACCCATGATTATGAAGGTTACCAGTTCCCCGGCGACAAGGACAAGGTATTGGAACGGATCGACCAGGGCCTGCGCTTTAAGCACGTTTTGCCCTGACATTTTCGATCCTTTCAAGTCGCCACTCTTTTGAGAAACGCTTGTTTTATTTCGATTTTGGCAGTACATTTGCTGTCATTCTCAGGGCAGGGTGCAATTCCCTACCGGCGGTGATTTCCTCTTGTCGAGGATAAGCCCGCGAGCGCCTGCTGGCAACAGCAGGGTCAGCAGATCCGGTGGGACTCCGGAGCCGACGGTCATAGTCCGGATGGGAGAGAAAACGGTTGATGGCGGTGTTATTCTGCTGGAGTGCATGGGGCAGATCCTTGCCTGCTTTTCTGAAGGAAAAGGCAGACGTATGGACAGTTTTCCTGATGCAGTCCGCAGCAATCATATCGCCAGAGGCTTAAAAAACCGGCAGAGGGCCGGTTTATTCCCGCACGCCCTGATTCTGGTCACTGAGCCTTAAGGAGGCAACCATGAATCAGACCCCAGGCAGTTCACTTTTATCCCGCTTTGGCAATCCCCGGCAACGAGTAGAAAACGCCGTAACCGCTCTTCATCAAGGCAACGGAGTCCTTCTGGTCGACGACGAAAATCGCGAGAACGAAGGCGATGTTATCTTCTCAGCGGAACATCTCACCAACGACCAGATGGCCTTGCTCATCCGTGAATGCAGTGGCATCGTCTGTCTCTGCCTGACCGATGAGCATATCAATCGGCTCAAGTTGCCGATGATGGTCAGCGAGAACACCAGCACATACGGAACCGCCTTTACGGTGAGCATCGAGGCACGAGAAGGTGTAACGACCGGAGTTTCCGCCCAGGACAGGGTTACAACCATCAAGGCGGCTATCAAGCAGAATGCAGGCCCTGCGGATCTCTCGCGACCAGGCCATGTATTCCCCCTGCGCGCCCAGCCAGGAGGCGTTCTCACCCGGGGTGGTCACACTGAGGGTACTGTTGATCTGATGATTCTGGCTGGCCTGGAACCGGCAGGCGTCCTTTGCGAGCTGACCAATGCGGATGGCACCATGGCTCGTTTACCGCAGATTGTTGCGTTCGCCGAACAACACAACATGCCTGTTCTTTCAATTAATGACTTAGTTGCCCATCGCCAGTCAGAGCCCGCTTTTGCCTGATCTCGATTGCCGCAGGCGCTCGCGCCTGCGGTTTCATACGTTTTTGCCTGCAACCTCTCTTTGATTACCAGAACAGAGGACAAGTGCGAAATCCTGCATTACCCCAACAGAAGATGAGTAGCCCCAAGGCATAAGGATATTCATCCCGAGTGACGGTCTATAGCATGAGCCCATTGACCTTTGCCAACTGATAGGAAGTAACTATTGGAAAAGGCATATAACTTATGCTAGTCAATGGCTTTGTAAAGAATGCGCCACCTATACTTTTAATCAAGAACTTTCTGGGGGAAACCATGCAGAATCTAAGTAAAATTTTCATCTTCGGTTTATTGTGCCTGCTGCTGACAACTGCTGCTCAGGGGAGTGACCTTGATGCTTTTGTCGGGCAAAAGGGAATTCTCAAGATTGCCGGAGGAACCGCCCATATTCCGGTGATGAAAGAAGCTGCGGAACTCATTATGACCAGTAATCCTGATATTCGTATCACAATTGCAGGTGGCGGGACAGGTGTTGGGATCAAACAGGTGGGAGAAGGGCTGGTCGAAATCGGTAATGCCGGGCGCAAGGCGACGGATGAAGAGATTGCCACCTACAAGCTCTCTATGGTGAAGTGGGCAATTGACGGAGTCGGCGCGGTCGTTAATCCGCAGAACAAGGTGACCGCTCTTACCGCAACCCAGCTCCAGGATATCTTTTCCGGCAAGATTGTTAACTGGAAAGAGGTCGGTGGTGAAGACAGGGGGATTAATATTTATGATCGGGATGCCGCAAGCGGAACACGTGAAGTGTTCTGGAAAAAGGCATTGCAGAGTGGCGATGTAACCAAAAAAGCCAATGTCGTTGTTTCCAACGGGGCCATGAAGACGGCAATTGCTCAAGATCCATATGGCATTGGGTATGTCTCGGTTGGCCATATCGATGGAACGGTTACTCCGGTGGCTCTTGATGGGGTCGTGCCCAATCTTGAAAATGTCAAAAGCGGTGCCTACGGTGTTGCCCGCGGTCTTTTCAGCCTGACCAAGGGAAAGCCCGCCGGTCTTGCCAAATCCTTCCTTGATTTCCTCCTCAGTCCGACCGGCCAGCAAATTGCCAGAGACAAAGGGTTTGTTGCGGTGAAGTGAATATTCGTCCCGGCTTCTCGGTTCATATTTTCCGGCTGGCAGCGTTTGGCTGCGCCTTTCTGACCATTGCGGTCTTTGGGATGATGCTTTTTCTCGGCTGGCCGCTGTTATCAAGCGGCCAGTTTTTTGTTCTTCTCACCCGGGAATGGCTTCCCAGCCAGGAGATATACGGCATATATCCGATGATAGCCGGGAGCATGACGATCGCCCTGCTGGCTTTATGCCTGAGTTTGCCGATAAGTCTCGGCACCGCCTTTGTTGCTGCGACCCTTGCTCCGCGACGGCTACGAAAAGTGGTGCTGGTTACCGTCAGATTCATGGCCGGAATACCAACCGTCATTTATGGATTTGTTGCTGTATTTTTACTTGTGCCGTTTATGCGGGAACAGCTTGCCGGCGGTTCCGGGTTGAATATTCTCACGGCTTCCATGGTGCTCGCACTTCTCATCGCCCCCACCATGATCGTTTTTTTTGTCAATGGTCTTGGCAACGTTGCCAGGAGCTATTGTCTGGCCGTCGATGCCCTGGGCGGCAAACCGGTGCAGAAACTCCTGTATCTGCAGTTGCCGCAGGCCTGGCCGACGGTACTTGCCGGGATTATCCTGGGTTTTGGCAGGGCGATGGGCGACACGTTGATCAGCCTCATGCTGGCTGGCAACAGTATAGCCATACCCCGGGGAGTTTTTGATTCTGGGCGGACCCTGACAGCGCACATCGCGCTGGTTCTTGCCGCCGACTTTGCCAGCATGGAATTCAAATCAATCTTCGCCTGCGGTCTTGTCCTGTATATTTTTTCAGTGATCGTGGTCATACTTTTGCGATATCTGACCGGTGCTTTGGTGAGGCCGCCAGGATGAGAAGTTTGATTGAACGGGTGATCATAGCTTTTTCCTGGGGAAGTGTCGTCTTGCTGCTGTCGGCACTCTTTTTCATGCTGGGCTACCTCATGTATCGAGGCGCTGGGGTTATTGGTACCGAGTTACTCTTTGGCAAGATTGCTCCGATTGACGCCCTGCTATTAAAACGGCAGGTTTTCAATGGGCTGTTTCCGGCTGTTATGGGTACCTTTGCGCTGGTACTGCTCGCAGTTGGTTTTGCGGTGCCGATTGGTCTTGCTGCCGGAATTTATATGGCCGAATATTGTCGCGGCTGGTCACGGCAACTGCCGACGGTGCTTTTTGATATCCTTGCCGGACTGCCCTCCATTGTAATCGGCCTTGCCGGTTTCTCGCTGACTATTATCCTGCACCGGTTTTTTCCCGGTCGCCTGGGCCCGTGCCTGCTGATATCGGCATTGGCCATGTGTTTTTTAATCCTGCCCTATCTTATCCGGAGTACTCAGATGGCCCTGGAATCCGTCGCACCGTCCCTGCGACTCACTGCACCAGCGCTTGGCGCAACACGCCTGCAAAATATTCGCTACGTTCTGTTACCGGCAAGGCTGCCCGACATCCTTGGCGGAGTCATCCTCGCTATAGGACGGGCGGCGGAGGATACGGCGGTCATCATGTTGACAGGCGTGGTCGCTTCGGCCGGACTGCCGCGATCACTATTTGAACAATTTGAGGCGCTGCCGTTCTACATCTATTATATTTCGTCGCAATATACAAATCCTCGCGAGTTGCAGATGGGATTTGGGGCTGCCATCCTTCTCCTGACGGTCTGCGCGGTCCTGTTTGTCACCGCTTTTTTTATCGAGCAGGCCATTTCCTGGCAACTCAGCAGAGAGTAATCTATTGAAAGACAGGACAAAAATATTTGCCGAAAAAGTGTGTTTTTCGTACAGGAACAAGGCAGTTTTAGAGGATATTAATCTTGCCTTGCCGGAGAACAGTATTATTGCGGTAACCGGTCCTTCGGGGACCGGCAAATCGACATTTCTCTCTATTTTTAATCGATTGTGGGAAGAAAACGGTGGTGGTGCATTTAAAGGCCGGGTGATGATCCGATTCTCCGAGGGAATAGCCGATATTTACAGCAAGGAAGTTTCATTAGCCAGGTTGCGGCGCTCTGTTGGGATGGTCTTTCAGACACCGAATCCGCTGCCAATGACGGTATATAAAAATATTGCTTTTCCCTTCATCCTCCAGGGTGGAATGAAGAAAAGCGAAGTGGCGGAGAAGGTTGAGACAATGCTCAGGAAAGTTCACTTGTTCGATGAGGTGAAGGATCGCATGAACAGTGATGCCCGCAATCTCTCCGGTGGACAGCAGCAACGTTTGTGCATTGCCAGGGCGCTGATTTCCGATCCGGAGATAATTCTTCTCGACGAACCGACCTCGTCACTCGATGACAAAGCCTGTGCGAAGATCGAGGAACTTCTCATTGAATTACGAGAAAATTGCACGCTGCTGATGGTTTCGCACTATCAGGACCAGGTGCGGCGGGTTGCCGACCGGGTATATGAAATGGCTGACAGGCAACTCACTCGTGTTTCCTGATGCCTCAATCCTGAATATAAAATCACTCTTTAGCAATGAAGATTCTCCATCTCATCAGTCAACACCCGGAAAGTACCGGCAGCGGTTTTTACCTGCAGAATATTATTCGCCAGGCAACGGCTGACGGCCATCAGAATTTTCTTATAGCGGGGATCTCCGGCAACAGACTGCCGCAGCTTGATTGCATCAAGGCACAGTCCTGCCGTTTTGTTCACTTCGACCAGGGACGGCTGGATTACCCTATTCCAGGCATGAGCGACGTCATGCCCTACCCCAGTTCTACCTTCGGCACACTTTCACCTGGTCAACTTGCTACCTATGAGCAGGTATTTGGTGAGGTTATCCAACAGGCGGTTGACGATTTTTCTCCCGCTCTCATCCACAGCCATCACCTCTGGCTGGTAAGCGCAGCTGCCCGAAAACTCATGCCCGCCATGCCCATGGTGACATCCTGCCATTCTACCGATCTTCGTCAGTTTCTCCAGTGTCCGCATCTAAGAGACCGGGTCCTGCCCCATTGCCAAAAGATTGACCGGGTGCTTGCCCTGAGTGGTAATCAGGCAGACAAAATCAAGCAGCTCTATGCCATAGCCTCCCAACGGATCGATATCGTCGGCGGTGGCTATGACGAGACTCTTTTCACCATGCAGCAAAAGGACAATTCACCTGAAGTGCAGCTGCTTTATGCCGGCAAGCTCAGTTTCGCCAAAGGGGTTGATGTATTACTGAAGAGCATCCAATCAATAGGTAAAGGGAGAGTGCATCTCCATCTTGCAGGGTCCGGAACCGGGGAAGAAGAACAATACTGCCTGGAACTGGCGGCCAAAGCGGGTGTTTCAGTTACGATTCACGGCCGGATAAGCCAGCAGGAACTGGCTCGATTGATGGGGCGCTGCCATGTTTTTATTCTGCCGTCTTTTTACGAAGGGCTGCCGCTTGTACTGCTCGAAGCGCTCGCCTCCGGGTGTCGAATCCTGACTACCGATCTGCCCGGCTGCAGGGAACTGCTTGGTGACGCCGATGCCGATCTCGTCCAATTCATAAAACTGCCGGTCATGAAACAGATAGATCGTCCCGAACCGGAAGATCTGCCGCTCGTCGAGAAGCGTCTGGGAGAAGCGATACACGCCATGGTGGCCCGGGTGCGCGTCTCCCCCTCGCCTGCCCCGAAGAATATTCACGCGATTACTGCTCAGTTCGGGTGGAAAGCGGTTTTCGGGAAAATTACGCTGGCCTACAAAAAAGTGCTCAGCAGCTGATTGCCACGGCGGCGATATCGTCGTGAATCTTGAAACGGGGGTATTTTCGGCAATGCGGGTCCAGCTGTTGCAGATACCGGACATGATCGCGGACAGCTTGCAGCCCCCCCTGGCGATAAAGCTTGACAAAGGATTGCCAGTCATGATCTTCCAGTGGATTTTCCCGGGGGAGCTGCAGCCCATCGGTAAAGAGCAGGATGTCGCTGACATCGGCAAGATTTTCATAACCGTGGCGAATAAAAGCCAAGGCCTCGGGTTCGCCGTTCAAGACACCGTAAGTGACGTTCATTTCCAGGCGTACTTTGTTAATCTGATCGGCGAGGACCTCATGGATACGGGCATCTGGCGACACCTGCATCTCCTGCCACATCTGCAGGGTGTCCCGGTCGATATCGATATCCGGAGTAATAATTTTGTAACTGCCGTCTTTCAGCACAAAGAGAATGAGCGCATCACCCGTCTGGCAATATTCAAGCCGATTTCCAGCCAAATGAACAACCGCAAGGCTGGTGGACCAGAGTTTATGCCGTTCGTCAAGACCGATACCTTGCTCTCTCTGTGCTCTTTGAATATTTTGATTTGCCTCTTTGGCCTGTTGGTCAAGGGGAGTTCGATTACCCTGAAAAGACCCCGCAGCGGTCCTTGCCGCAAGCAAACCACCGGTCAGACCTCCGTGAAAACGCCGTTTGTCCAGGCTCGTCGCCCCATCAAAAACACCGAGGAGATCGCCTTCCTCAAGCAGGACGTCCTCATTGAATTCGCCACTGCCTTTTTCTAAAAGAGACCTTACCTTGTGTTTATGAAGAGGTCGGCTAAGGTTGGCAAAGGTGCGCTGTTCGGTGGACAAATACATAATATGTTGTTTTATAAATTTGATTTTCGGTGATGATCGGTTGCCAAGGAATATAGTTGACATGAGAAATATTACCAATATGATGTTCTTATAGCAAAAAGGCCCCTTATAGCCTTTTTCTATGATGACATATAACATGCTGTTTTTTCTCGGTATAATTTTGCCAACATGATCGACATTTTAGAAGATCCACCCCAAAAAAAATGGGATCACTACGCCGCTCAAAATATTGCGGCAAAATATTCCCATCTTTACGATTGGGGAGAAAGCCTTGCGACCACCTACGCCCTGCCAATCTTCCGGCTGGCGGCAATAAATCAGCAGACAAACCGATTCAGCGGCATCCTCCCCCTCGTTCTGTTTGACCCGCCAGACAATAAGAAGCGTTTGATTTCGCTGCCCTACACCGATGCGGCGGGCATACTGGCAGACGACGGGGAGAGCAGTCGTCGATTGCTCGCCGCCGCGCTCACGCTAGCCGACGAACTTGGCGCAGACCATCTCGAGTTACGTCAGGATGGAGTGTTACAAACCTTTTTTCAGCAGCAAAAGAGCATCGGTACCTGGTGCCATACCCCCCATACTTTCAAGACGGGCCTGCTTCGAGCGCTTCCAACATCAGGAGATGCACTCTGGACGGGGCTTTCCGCAAAAGTTCGCAATCAGATCCGCAAGGCCCGACGATGCGGTTGCAGAGTCAAGGCTGGCGGCGTCGAGCTCCTTGCAGATTTTTATGCGGTTTTCTCGGAAAATATGCGCGATCTGGGCTCCCCCGTTCATACGCCCGAACTCTTTCAGAACATTCTGAGCAGCACGTCGCTTGCAACCGGAATCATTGTCGTCTCGTTGCATGGCCACCCTGCAGCAGCAGCTGTCGTATTGCTGCATAATGAGACCCTCTACAACCCCTGGGCTTCGTCTCTTAAGAGTTACCGGCCATCCTGCCCGAACATGCTGCTTTACTGGTCCATGCTCGAATATGCGGTCGATCATCACTGCAGGTGGTTTGATTTTGGTCGCTCCTCTCCCGATGCCCCCACCTGTCGGTTTAAACGCCAATGGGGAGCCGGGATGGAACCACTTGACTGGCATGTTTTTTCACGAAAGCCGCACAACTGGGATCCCCGTAGCGAATCTCTGGAATACGATACCTGGAAAAGCATTGATCTGGAACGATCGCGCCGGGACGGTCCGGCAATCCGGCAATGGATCAGCCTGTGAGGCAGAAGATGAATCATGCCACCGGTAAAAATATCGAAGTCTTTTTACCTCTGCCGATTTTTCCGGTTATTGAGGATGTCGGCTGGTGGCAGGGAGAAGATGGATCCGCTGTTCAGCAGCCGTATCGCAACGCTTTTCCCAGACGACACTGCCTGGCGGATTACCAGGCCCTGGTCCGGCTGGCCGACAGACTTGGTGTACGCATTGGCTTGGGAATGGTACTCGGGGAATGGGACCGCAACAACTCCCTGCGGGGGGTGACGGGTGCCACCTGGATGGGCGATCATTGGAACAATCAGATTAATCAGGGGCCGTGGCTTGATGAAACGGCAGAGTATCTGCGCCACCAGCAAGGCTCCCTTGAATTGGGATTACACGCGCTTTGTCATGAATTCTGGCATGAGGGAAAGATGGAGCGCTCCGAATTCCATGATCAGAACGGTAATATGCGATCAAGACAGGTCATCACGGCTCATCTTGAGGCTTTCAGGAACATTCTCGAACAAAACGGATTTACAGAATTGCCCCGTCTTTTCTTCCCGCCGGCTCTCAACCACAGTTTCGGCAACGACCAGGAATCGATCCAGGCAATCCTGCACGACTACGGCATTCGTTATGTGATAACCCGCTTTTCCCGGGCACGACGCTTTGCTCCTCCACTTCATGAAAAGATCACCTGGGAATGCGGCGTGGGTCTTTTGGAACGAGGGCTGGCGCCGGTCCCATGGAATGTATCGGCCAGTCTGCCGGACTGGGATTTTTCCGGACCAATTCTGCCCCTGCATTGGGGCAATCTGCTGCATCCTGATCCAGAACGCAGCAGCGACATAGTTGATGGATGGGCAGAAATGCTCCTTGCCGGAACAGCCGGGCCAGAGCGCATTCTGGCCGCAAATTTCGATACCTGCTGGCGCCAGGCTGCCATCTTTTATTTCGGCAGTCTCTCCAGTGATGGTGCATCCATCGTCGTAGATCTGCAACCACTGCCACAGGATATGCCAGGTAGCAGTGGGTCGTTCTTCCTCAAGGTCAGGGGCAATCATGCGGCGCAGTTTCGATCTCAGGAGGCACAGATAGTTTCCGATCACCTTGATAACAGCAGCATCCGTACCCTGCAAATCCTGCCGAAAAAAGGAAGGAAGAGAATACGGCTGCTGCTTTGCTGATAGAGACGCCACGGTGAAGATACCGCCCAGGCAAGTGAAAAACTGAGCACCTCTCACCCTGCTGGCAAAATTAATGCTCGCTAAACCGTTTGTTGAATTGACTCCACGGTGACTTCAAGTACCCGTGTCAAAAAGGAATATTTTTCTTTCATCATATCCCACTCCGGGCCTGAGGGGATGAATCTCGCTGTTCCCTTTACAAGAAAACCAGTTCCAGGTCCCATTTTACCTTCTACCTCTTTTGACCCGACAGTGAGCAATACATTATTATTCTTTCGTACTTTCTTTTCGGTTTTCCTCATTGACCATGCAGGAAGCAGTATTCTTTCATCATCTGTGATGTGGAGGTAGCTATTCCAAGTATTTACAACATGAGCTTCATTGTCGGCGCAAGAAACTATGGCAACAACACCTTCGTGACTGATTACATCTAAAAACTTGTCGGTGAGCATGTCTCATCTCCTTTTGTGTTATAAGATCTATTGTGGATATATGTTATCCATGTTAACCTTAATACAAAAAAGAAATAATGGTCAAGACATTTTTTGGGTAAAAGAGTCTAATATGCGGTTTTGAAATCATCCAGGGAGATCATCGATGCAATACAGTATAGGCGTTGAATATGCGTTTCATTCACTTTTCTATATGGTGGACTTACCCGAACATAAAACTATCGGAATCAAGCAGATAGCCGAATTAAACGGCATTACTGAAACGTATCTTTCGAAAGTTTTCGCCAAATTACGCAAAGCCGGGATAGTCCGCTCAATTGCTGGCGTTAAGGGAGGCTACCAGTTAGCTAAAAGCGCTGACGCTATATCCTTTTGGGATATTATAGAAGCAATCGAAGGTCCTTCTTTTTTGTTTCAATGTGCGGAAATCAGGAAAAAGAACATATTTGTGGATGACCCGAGTGTCTTCACCGACAAATGCCCCTGCCTCATAAAGGTAGTTATTCAGGAAGCGGAAGAGTTAATGCGCAACCAGTTGAGGGTCAAGTCACTGCAATGGCTGCACGAACAGGTGCATAAGGATTTTTCGGTGGAAAAAAAAGATGGAATAGTCAACTGGTTGAAAACTATCTAATTTGATTTTAACGCATCCAGAGGGCAGCCGCAGGCCTAGCTAAACGGTGCCCTCTGGAGCGGAATCGCCCCTTTTAATTCTTCCCGGCTATCAGCGGATAAAATGCATCCAGGCTTTGTCTTCTTTTTCAGGCGGTGCGATCACTCCTTTGCCATTTTCAACCAACTTCATCAACCACGCCATATTCCTGCCCAGCGTTCGCATGATCTGTGCGCCTTCCACATCCTGGGTCGCCTCTCCCGGCTTGGTACCATGGATGACATTCCAATAATTGGATGTCGGCATCAGCATCTCGGCGTAACAGATGAAATTATTGAGTTGATTGAAAGTCGGCAGGCCACCGGAACGCCGTACAGCGACAACTGAAGCACCCACCTTATGTCGCAGCAGAGAACCGTTAACGCCGGTCACGTAAAAGGCACGATCGAGAAAAGATTTCATGGTTCCTGCGATGGCAGAAAAATGAACAGGTGAACCGAAAAGAATACCATCGGCATTTTTCATCAACTGAATCCACTCATTAACCGGATCGTCGACCTGAACACACTGTTCGTTCTGCTTTTTGACGCATTGACCACAGGCCAGGCAGCCTCGAACAGCCTTGTTGCCAACATGAATAATTTCTGTTTCAATCCCTTCCTTTTCCAACTCAGCAGTCACCATTTGCAGCGCATGACAGGTGTTGCCTTTCTTATTGGGGCTGCCATTAAATGCCAATACTTTCATAAAATCTCCCTCTGTTTCCTGATGGTAATTAATAGATACGTAATGTTGTTAAACACGTTTGCGCTATAATGCGCCATAGGTTACATTAAGTCAATAACGTACTTTCATGGTACGTAGTATCTTTGAGGGTACCTTAACACCATGTATCCCAGTTTCAAATGAGAGATTAAAATGGAACACAATGCAGTAACCAGCGACGTGATTGTTTTTCGGGACAAGCAGTACAAGTGTGGTATCGACGTTACCCTGGCAGTAGTCGGCGGGAAATGGAAAGCATCGATCCTTTGGCACCTCGCACAGCAGACAATGCGATTTTCTGAGCTGCAAAGACAGTTTTCCGAGACGACTCGAAAAATGTTAACCCAACAACTTCGGGAACTGGAGGCCGATGGGCTTGTGCACCGCAAGGTTTATGCGCAGGTGCCCCCCAAAGTTGAATATTCCCTCACCGAAAAAGGACGAAGCATCTATCCAATTCTTGACATGATGTGCAGTTGGGCTCGGGAGCATTTGCAGGATTAAGGATCGAAATATGAAGTACGCATGGCATCCTGGCCGGGACATTGGCAACCCTCTCACGTCAGTTTGCTCTGGCAATTTCAAACAGCCAAGATCTTGCCCGATAAGATTATTCCCAAATTCAAAAATAAGACATCAGATCGCCCCATGTGTCAAAGTCGCTCGATCATTTTTGATCCACCGTTTATCCGTTCAATGGGCATTCTTTTGCCATCCGGCAGCATTCATTAATCTGACGACCTCATGGGCGACGTAATACAGTTCAGTGGCAAACAGCTCTTCCTGAAGCATTCCGTCTTCATCAAGATATGTCCTGGTCTCTTCCAACACTTCGGTATTAGACGGACCAGCACATTGATCAAAACGCCAATAACCGTCAATACAGTTAAGCCCAAGGGTTGCCAGCCGCTCGCCAGATCGACTGCGAAGAGAAAAAAGACAGTATGACAACTCAGCGCATTGCTGGTGATAATCCAGGCAACAATTATTCATATGGTAGCTTTCCGACTGCAACAATTTCGCCGATGTTAATGGCATTATCAAATACGCACCAATGAGCATTTCCGGCAATTTACACTTCCACTTTTTGGGTCGTCTCAGAATAGAATTCCCGGTGGCCAACTCAGTTGCAAAAAAAACATTAGAAGTATCGACTTTGGATTGATATAGCATTTTCTTAGTACCTCCAGACGGTTACCGTCACCAGAAGATTAAACACCAAACTAAAACGATTTATACCGTTTGCTGCATCTGTTCACGTGCCATTGTTGCTAGAGCTTCTTCGCTTAAATAGTCTTCAATTGTCATGTATCCATGCAGTTCCGAGCACGTTTCACAAAGATACCTAAACCAGTGAGGGGCGCAGACAAACAGCCCGATAGCTGGTTTTCCATCCAATTCACATACCAACCGAGACTCTTGCTCGGCTTTCCGGATAAGATTGTGCACCACAGCGTCCCCGCCACGAATTTTTACCTGAAGCTCCCCCATCCTCTGCTGGACTTTGTCTATTTCAAGATTCTTGAGATGCGGATACTGAACGAGGTGTTCTCTGAGGCGTCCAGCGAGTACACGAATCAACTCAAACCACCCATCCTGGCACGCAAAACCGTGAATTAATCGCTCACGCCGAAATAGTTCCGGAAACTCTTGAAACAATCTCTCCGTCTTCTCTGTATGCATACATGACTCCTTTTCTCATCGTTCAGCTTCTCTGCCCGTCCATCCTATAATTGCATTATGCCACACCAGGGGTATCACAGAGTGAGTACCCTATGATTTATTTTCATTTTTCTGAAAATAAATTGACTCAGCAGGATAAGCGTCGATGAGGGCACAGGATGAAGCGTCGAGTAGAATTACAGATAGGTTGACGTCACAGCACTGAATATGGGTATGATTGTTGGTTGGGCTATTTATCGAGTGCGCAGAGAAAAAACCGCTCAACCCGAAGACATTGAAGAATCCACCCTTAGCAAACGACCTCAACCACAGTGACAGGCAACCTCAGGAACTTGTGGGAATAATCAATTGTAATATAAAATAGCTGGTGGTAACAATATAACATAAAGAAATCAAACAGGATGTTACTGCTACGCCGTAGCAGTCCAGCATTATTATCACTTGTCGCGCCATGTCGAATCTGGTTGACGACCATAGTTCAGATATGTTGGAAATATGTTGACTGTAGGTAGTCGCTTTTCGGATGAGAAAAAGAACAAATACAATAGAGCTGCTCGGTCGAGCATCAAAGACAAGTGAAGTAATGATATCCGATTTCCGGCCATCACCCTTTCTAGAGTGATAGGCAGTTAGGATAAGGCGTGTTACGGTAAAAAAGAATTGAAAAAAGATTCCGGCTGGATGATATCCAGTTTCTGGATACTAACTTGTTATACGGCAACGCACGAGTATCCTCTTTCGCCCCAAAGCGGACATTGAAATCAAATGCCCTTGCTTTATTTCAGAGAGGGGGAAAGGACTTAGATCTATATAAATAGATCCGTCCCCATTTGTCTTGGCTTCTGTCGGCTTTCGCTTCAGGCTAAGCCCTAAATCAAGGCCACCTACGACAACGCCAAGGATAACTATTGCTACGCCTATGGCAGCGAATTGCTTTCCAGATGCACCAGATTGGGATACAGATGCCAGCGTCGCATACCGAAACGGCCCAGATACTCAGACCCTTTGGTGAAGACATAACGCAATCAGGGAAAATTTAATGAATTTTGATCTAAATGAAGCAATCCGCGATGTCCTAGATTTTCTTAAAATTCATTGGAAGCCATCATTAGCGAAATATATTATTTGGCCGTCAATGACGGTAGGCTTAGCGTCACTTAGTGTTCCTCTATGGGTTGATATTGCCAACTGGATATTAGTCCACCAGAATTTTCTCCCCGATTATAAGTTTCCTCTTGCGCAGCCAAATTACCCTCTAGGAGTACTCCTTATTGGTTTAAGTGTTCTTGTTTATTTCCTTGATGTGCGGCTAAAGAAAAATAGCAATCTACCCACTCAACTAAAAGAACTTCCGTCCCAAGTAGCTAATGAAATAACAACATGCATGAAGAGCGCGGGCTTTACCGCTCAACATCTTCAAGACGAGAAAATAAAAAAGCTTGCTCACGAAATTACCTTGCTACGATTTTTCGGTTCGTTTCCTAAGGAAGAGAAGGCGATTACTTTAGCAGAAAGCATTATTGATGGAGAGTTGTCTGGCGGTACTCCTCATGTAAAAGGTCGGGCACTAGCGCAACTTGCAAGATACATGTGCGTGGGAGAAAGAGTTGAGCAGGCGAAAAAATGGTTAGCAAGCTCTAAAAAACTATGCCAAACGGAGGAAGCAGAAATAGCTCAGGCATTTATTGAGGCTATTGGATCGAACAATGTAGACGCGGCTTCTGGTTTGCTTAAGGTAAGTAGTCCCTTAAGTTATGCTGCCTTCTTTATGATTAAAAAAACAGTTGAGGGAAGCGGGATTGCTTTGGGCTGGTTCGAAAGCACTGGCTTAAGCACTCAAGACTTAGATAATGATGGAAAGGTCGCTTTAGTTTCTGCACTGCTGTCAGAGCATCAATGGGAAAAGGCTTTAAATATTGTGGAGACATTAAGCGACGAATCCTTGTCTATGTCACCAGCACTGGCTCAGCTTTCTGCATTTACGTTTTTGGTAAATGCAATTAAGGCCGCTGAGCTCCGTGAAAGTGTAATGACTTATATTCCCTTTGCAGCAGACAGGTTTCCACTTGCAGATGATTCTATATCTATTGCGCTTAGAAATCGCTCTGTTGAGCTGTTTAAAGTTTGCTCTGGTTTGGCAAGACATCTCGGTGCTGAAGATGTGGCGAATATGACGGATAACTATGTGCTGTGGTTGGAGCTTAGAAACAGCGAAACACATGAACAAGCAAAGGCACAACTTCGGAGCTACTTCGTTAGTTACACTCAAAAAACGCTTGAGTATTTACCGTTAGCATTTGCGTTTGGAATTGATATCGAATTTGAGTCAATTGAAAAGGAGGTTAATAGACAGACAGCGCTAAGCCATGATAATGATCCAATTCTTGGTTTAGCCAGATTTATATTGGCACAGACGAAGAAGTCATTCCCGGCAGTGGTGGAATATATTGCCAGCTACAGAAAACAAATGGAAAGAGCCGTTAATCCCATTGTTATTGGTATGCTTGAAATAGAGGCATTGGCTCAATCAGGATTGGTGGATGATGCAGAACAGCTCCTACAAAAGATAGAGGGTTCGGGAGCGCCTGATGCTGAAGTAAGGAATCTGAAAAATATTATTGAGTCAGCCAAAGGTAAAGATCCAGTAGCTTTGGCTATAAGCCAATATCAAAAAAGTAAAGCTATAAATGATCTTTCCCATTTGGTTAATTTGCTAGAAAGAGAAAAACTTGGAGAAAAATACTACTCATATTGCCGGGAGCTTTTTGATCGTACTGGCCAGGAATCTGACGCTATCAGAGTTTGTAATGCCGCCTCTTCGCTTGGAAAGTTTTCTGAGCTTCATCAATTTCTGTCAGATAGGATGGATATCGTCAAGAGAAGCGAGGGGCTACAAGTTCACTGGGCGTGGTCATTATTTAGAAAGGGAGACTTAAGTGGAGCCCATGAACAGATTGCACGGTTGAAGCAATCTAAATCACAACTGCTTGATCTCAAAGCTCTTGAAATCAATTTATCTATATTTGGTGGTGATTGGGAATCTCTTAGCATTTTTGTGGAAGATAGCTGGAATCGTCGGCAGGAGTTGAAGTCTAATGATTTATTACAAGCGGCGCAGTTAGCTAAGGCAGTTTCCCCCGGTCGCGCAAGGCAAATAATAGAGTTCTGTACAGGCCAATATCCAGAAGATCCTCAAGTGCTAGCGTCATCGTATTTTACGGCGACCACAATGGGCTGGGAGGACAGTCAAGAAACATCCGAATGGCTCAATAAGGCGATCATTCTTTCTAGTGATGGTGGTCCATTGCATCGGGCTTCTTTAGAAGACTTAAAAGAAATGATGGATGAAGCCAGGGAAAAAAATGAAAGGGTTTATAAGGCCTACTATGATGGTGATGCTCCTATTTTTACAGTGGCGGAGCTATTAAACAGGACTATGTCTGATTTTTACCTTATTCAGCCCCTTGAAAACAAAAAGACGAAGGACATACGGCGGAAAAACTTAGTCCCAATATTTCATGGAGCAAGGCTCGAACAGGTTATTGCTGGAAAGACGATTGCCATCGATGCCTCCAGTGCTTTGGTTGCGGAGAATGTTGGACTGCTACCTCATTTGTTTGATTGTTTTGAGAGAATTGTTATTCCTCACTCTTTCATGCGTTGGTTGTTTGAAGAAAAGCAAAAAGTAGCCTTTCACCAGCCGAGCCAAATTGAAAAGGCAAAGTATTTTGAGCGCCTTGTTTCTGACGGCAGGACTTCTATTTTCCACCCTAGGAAAATCAATAATCCTGAACTCGCACTGGATGTAGGTGATGAGCTTGCTTTTATGCTTGAGAAAGCGCATGAGAATCCTACGAATGAATCACAGGCGTTTGTGGTATGTTCGTACCCAGTATACAAGGTCGGAAGATCTTTTAAGGAGGTAGAAGCTGACCTTTCTCCATTTTATCACTGTCTGATTTCATGTTCGCAGCTGGTCAAAAGTCTTAAAGGCATGGCTGTAATAACGGAAGCTCAGTGTCTCAAGGCATTAAGCTATCTTCACCAACACGAGAAAGAGTGGCCTACCGGTCTAGAGGTGACAGGCGGAGCAAAATTATTTCTTGATTCATTATCGATTACCTATTTGATGACTGTTGATATGCTCGACAAGCTCAGCGAGGCCGGATTCGAAGTGTATGTATTTAAGGGGGCGCGAGATAGGTATAGATCGCTGATAAACTATGATTCAATCGTCAAGCAGGCAGATTTAAAAATAGAAAATATAAGGAAGCTATTTTCTAGTGGGCTTACGTCTGGAAAAGTGGTTCTTGCTGAAATGCCGCTCAATAGAGAGCGAGTGGCTGCGTCGAAGAATAATGATGCCAGGCCAACTGAGGAGATTTTTGAAGCGGTTAAAATGTGTGATGCGGCTTTGATAGATGATAGATTTATGAACCGGCATGGGACAATTACATTTGACGAAGGAGCTGTGCCAATTTTTACATCATTAGACTTTGTCGAGACTCTACACCATAAAGGACATATTTCTAAAGAGCAGAAGCTTGATGTCAGAACGTCACTTCGGGAGTTGGGATTTGAGTTTGTTGGTATTTCCTATGAAGAGCTTGAATATCATTTAAGTCACTCAGTTATGTTAGATTGTGAGTTTAAACCCACAAGGGAGCTGAGGCTGTTAAGAGACAGTCTACTTTTGATAAGGATTAGTGGGCTGGTTCAGCTCCCAAGAGATGCCCAGTGGCTACATGAGACCATGAAAACGATTGCAAAAGCAATTAGGGCTCAGTGGTCGGCTGATATCCCGCTCGAACTAAGCCGTGCCAGATCTTGCTGGCTATATGAGCTTATGGGCTATCGGGAGTGGGCTCAAGCTTATCAAATAAGGGGCGATGGGGGGATGGCCCACTTAGGCGAAGTTTTTAAGGTGAATTCCATATTGATTGCGCCGGAGTCTGTGCCTGACGAGCAAAAGGAAGGCTATAAAGCATGGTTGGATGAGTTTGTTTTGACACCCCTGAAGAATATTGATCCGTGGAGCTTCAAGAATGCTGTCGATTCGATGAAGCAGCAGGTTAAAAGCATCTCGCAGCAATCGATATTGGAGGAAGAAATGGATGGCTAACTCGGATTCGGTGCATGCTTATATGGCTTCACACCTTATCAAACTATTCCCCAGTTTGGTAAGGGCGGAACTCTTATCTGATACCAAATTGATGGAAGAGCTAGGTCTGGCGACAGATGCCAAGGTTAGTTTTGGTGATAAAGATATAGCCTTTTCCAGAAGCGCTCTCTTTAAGGCTATTCGAAGTGCTTTTGAAAATGTCGAGGAAGAATTCTGTGTGGACGATATTAGTAGCAAAACTTGGTCTTTACGCAATCATCCGGGAGAGCGTCCAGCCTTTTCCTTAACCAATGGAGACGCACACATACTTAATAATAGTTTTTGGCCACTTTGTGGAGATGTCGACAGACGGTTAAGCATATTTGAGACAGAAGCGAAGAATAGATGGCTTTCGAAAGAGGAGCTGGAGCGCTGGAGGGCAGTTCTTTCGGAGGCAGCAGTTAGTGACGATGATGTATCAGACCTGTTGCTTGATTTGGATCGCTCACCAAAACACATTGAAGCCTTGTTGCGACAGGAATTTCAGGGGAAGTCAAATAAGGTTTCTACGTTGGTTCCTGAGGATATTCGCTATTACGAAAGGCTTGTTGGGAAATATTGCGGGAGTAAAAATATTGATGAGTACTGTAAGGTCGAGCTAAAACAATATTTTGCCAGCAGAATAGAAAATGAAGTGAGTGAGAGTGATTTATTGCTTTGCATGCACAAGTCAGTATCAGAAGTCGTTTCTAATGGTATTGTTGAAGAAGCTTCGTATCACGCAATCGCAAACCGGGCAATCGAAACCTGCCATCCAATACTTTTAATATCATGCCTTGAAGTCGGCATGCGGAAATTCACGGATACATCAGTTGAGATCCTTAAAAAGATTTTTGAATGCATATCTTCTGAAAAAACTTTAGATAACCTACGTTTATTTTGCTCGATGGCAGTTTTTGTTGATGGAGAACTGGCACGATTACAGATATTCAGAGGGATGCCACCATTCTACCGGCGTCTTGCTTCACTTACTCAGTCAGCCTTGATTGTCAAGGTGGGGCTGGAAGAGAGCATTGCTTTTGACAAAGTAGAACAGTGGGCTACTCAGCAAAGGGGGCTTTATTTTTTCTGCCAGAGCTTTGTCGATCTAATAGAAGAACCAAGATGGCTTCCGACTTATTTAACCGCGGAGCAATTCATTAATGAGCTTAACGGGCGGGCAAATAATGCATGTCAAGAGGCTGGTAAGTGCGAAGTCGCTGAATATCTTCAAGAGGAACTTATGTCTGGTTCGCGATTGAATATGCACTCGTTTTTGCCTGGGCCGTTGGAAGGTAACTCTACGCCAGCGGTTGTGCCGGATGAAATCTCAAAGTTGCTTGCTAAGCATATCAACGGCGAGGCTTCATTTGAGTCCTATAGGGTTTTGATGAATTCAGCACCCTTCTGGAAAATTGATGATGAATATTTGGAGCGTGCAGTTTTGCTGCTCGAAAGCGCACAGCACAAATTGGCAGCGGTTAACGACAAGGATTCTGTGTATCAGGTGTTAAATGGATTGGCTCAGGTTGCTTGTATGACCAGAAGTAGAAGGCTTGCTGCATCGGTGATGATTTTAAGCCGACTATATCGGGACTATATTGATGTGGATTCTGAGCCCGAAAACTATCTGGCATTAGGTGTTGTAGCGGGCGCTGCTTTTGAGGATAAAGATGGCTGGGCAGAATATATAGGGCAATGGTGCACGGAGTTGGCGTATCTGCCAATCAGCGAAGAAACTATTGTGAAAATAGAACTGATGCTCGAAAGGCTTTGCACCCTAGAGCCCTATTTATATTACACCTGTTCAAAAGCACTCGATATTTTGAGAATGTTGAGTGGCCGAAAATAAACAGTTTCGGAAAATATTTTGCTGTTTTTAGAAAATACTAATGTTTGGTATAGCATTGCTCCTTGGGTGAACATTCATAATGTCTATTTTTAATTGATGATCCAGACTAATTACGTTCGTTTTTGGCCGTATTCGAGAATTTGAAGACAGATTCAAGCGCCGTATAACAAGGCGCTTCTGTCGGACAAATTTTCGCTGCGATCTAAATTTGCCACAGAGCGCGGCGTTAAAAGTCACGATCTCACCTATGGATTTTGACTTACCTTTGCCGAAGGAAATTGTCCAAATAAATCTACTGTCTGTCACCATTTCTTTCGGTTATGATCTTAATGGAAATATCTTTACTTTGGAGTCACCATAAATTTGATAACACAAGACATTACTTTGGCGGCTTACCTCATTTGTTGATTATAGGGCCTTGGGAGAGAGGATCACAGGTTATCTTTCTGTGAAACTACAAAAATTGGGTGTTTCACAGATCTGGTAAGATACTTGTTCATGGCGACGCAGTCGCCATGAACCGCGGAGCTGACTTCGTCAAGCTCCGCGGTTGGGCAATTAGCACAAATTAAAGAAGAAGGTTAACTGTGGTGATGAAATGAAACAAGTTCATGGAAGTTGGTCAGGGCGTATTACAGGAACAAATAATGCAAACGTGTTCGCCGAAATAAAGCAAGATGGGTCGAAGCTATATGGGATAGCAGCAATTCCCGGAAAAATTACAAATAGCTGAAATTGCAAAATAAGTTAAAAATGCAGTTCGTAAACTTTTATAACACCAGTCATAGGTAAGTAGTCAAAATTATAGTATAGATAATTTTCCAGCCATAACATTTTTTACTTGACAAAACCGGCTGAGAAAAATCGCTTTTTTCTATGTAATTTCAAAAACATACATAGGAGAAAGCGATGAAATCAAAAAAGTATTATCCGGCCAGCGTGTCAGGGCTGGCAACAACTGCTGAACGAAAAGTGAGAAAACACCTCAACGCTGACAGCTTGTTTGCGGCAATACAAAAGGATTTTCGACAAATCCCCGACAGCAGAGGTGCCAATTCCACAATCTCACTGGATGATGCACTGATGTCAGGCTTGGCGGTGTTCCAGTTAAAACACCCATCCCTGCTCGCCTTTGACCAACAACGACAGAAAGAACCGCAAAACCTGCATTCAATGTTCGGCATAACCAATATACCCTGCGACAGCCAAATGCGGACCATACTGGATCCATTGTCACTTTCTTCGTTGCGTGCACCTTTTCGCACTGTTTTTCGGCATCTTCAGCGGGGAAAAGATTTCGAAAAGATGGCTTACATCGACGGGCACTATCTCCTGAGTGGTGACGGTACCGGCTTCTACTCATCGGGCAAAGTTTCATCTCCTTATTGCATGTCAAAAAAGAGTCGCAATGGTCAAACTCTGTATTACCAACAGATGTATGCCGCTTCTTTCGTGCGACCGGACTGCAAGGTGGTCATCCCCGTCTTTCCGGAGATGATGACCAAACAGGATGGCACCAGTAAAAATGACTGCGAGCGAAACGCAGCTCAACGTTTCTATACAAGGTTCCGAAACGAGCATCCCCACTTGAAGGTTATTGTGGTTGAAGATGCGTTAGCCTGCAACGCGCCTCATATTCGAGACCTGCAAAAGCTCAACCTTCGTTATATTCTCGGTGCCAAGCCAGGTGATCACACCGCACTTTTTGCTGCGCTTGCGCAGGCTGTAAAAGAAGAGCGAGCCGTTCAAATGTCTTTTGTTGATCCGGAGAACCGTAAAATCGGCCACTTTTTCAAGTTCGTCAACCAGGTTCCTTTGAACAAATCCAATCCTGATCTGCTGGTTAATGTGCTCGAGTACAGCCAGATCGACGAGAACAAAAAAATAACCACCTTCAGCTGGGTAACCGATATTGCGATAACAAAAGAGAATGTTTTCAATTTGATGCGGGCCGGCAGAGCGCGCTGGAAAGTTGAGAATGAAACATTCAACACGCTAAAAAATCAGGATTATAACCTGGGCCATAACTACGGCCTTGGCAAAAAGAACCTGAGCGGGGTGTTCACTATTTTGATGATGCTCGCGTTTCTCATAGATCAGGCGCAACAGCTGAGCTGCTGGCTCTTTCAGGAGGCACTGGCCAAAGAAGAATCAAAAAGATCGTTGTGGGAAGCTATCAGAGCTTTCTTCCGCAATTATCAGGTTGATTCGATGGAAACTATCCTGCGGGCTATCGCTCATGGAATTGATGGACCTGCCCTAAAAGAGGTATGCCGGACATAGCAATGCTATAGTCTTGCAATTATTCAGTTGTCAGAGATCAAAAACTCTTGGAAAATCAGGTTTTGCCAAGGTTGAGGGAGTAGTATGTCCCAAATGTATCAGAATCAGCGCAAAAGTCGCAAAAACATGACAACAATTTCATTTTAAGGGTGCGACTTCCGGTTATGTCACGATTCACGTAGGTTAAAGTCCGAAGAACTGCTCTTAAACCTCGTAATCGGTGATAAAACGGGAATAGCTGATGGGATAGGTAGAATAAACGATCCGCAATACGGAACATCGGTTTATAATTTCACGGGCGTTATCGATGGTAATATAGTTACTCTATCAATGGTTCCTGACGAAAAATTCGTGAATAAGGAAGAAACCCATGAGGTAGTAATAAATGGTCGCAGGATGACGATTACTGCTAATATGGTAAGACATGGGAATGTAGATGTAAATGCAAAGCTTGTAAATAATGGTACTATAGAAGGAACGTGGCAATCAACCATAGGCACAGGAGGAAATCTCTTTCTTATAAATGAAAATGAGAAAAATACCGACCATGAAAATACAAGCAAAGTTGGAAAGAGAAATACGATATTTATAAGCTATAGCCATGAAGATCAAAAGCATTTGAAGAGGTTACATGTACATATAAAGCCTTTGGAGAAGAAGGGGCTGGTAGACGTATGGGATGACACAAAACTGAAAACTGGAGAGAAATGGCGAAATCAAATTGAATCAGCTTTATCGAAAGCTGCAATAGCAATATTGATTATCAGCGCCGATTTTTTGGCATCTGACTTTATAGTTGATAATGAGTTACCTCCGATCCTAAAAAAAGCGGAGCTAGAGGGGACTCTTGTGCTTCCTGTTATATTGAAACCCTGTAGGTTTTTAAGAGAGGATATGCTTTCTCAATTTCATGCATTGAATCCTCCAGATAAGCCAATTTTGTCGATGTCTGAAGTTGAACAAGAAGAGATGTGGGATAAATTGTCTCGGACAATAGAAATCGAATTAAATAGATAATGAATCCAAAAACATATTTCAAGCGGATTTGATTCCATTATTATTCAAAATAACTTTGTACGTTCAAAAATATGAATCAACTCGACCTTATACAAAAATTAAAATCCATTTTGCCCATGGTCAGAAAATGGATTGAAGACACATTAGAAAAACACAATGCCAATGCTACTCCCGTGATCAACCTTTCTTTTTCCCGTTTGAAAACCATTTTACCCCCTGATCTACTTAATAGAGCAAAGGTAGTTGTAGTCAATGGGGATGTGCCATTTCCACCTCTCAGTAGTATGGGCTTACCCGAGCTTTCCCGTATGGAAAATATGTCGATGGCTGGTGTTACTTACAAAGATACTTTCTTTGTAAGTCATCTTCACCAAACAGAGAGCTTGTATTTTCATGAAATAGTACATGTTGTACAATGGGAGAGACTCGGGATTGAAAAATTCTTACTTGCCTATGGTTACGGCCTTATGCGATTTGGGTATCAAGATAGTCCTTTGGAAAAGATGGCATATTCCCTACAAGCCAGATTTGATAACGGAATGCTTTCAGGTGATATTGTACAATTTATCCAGCATGAGACAGATGCTGTTTGGAATACGGTGTCCGAATCTATTTCTATGCCAGGAAAAGTATAACCTATTCCCAGCCAGGCCTTTCATTCCGACTCTCTTTGCTCGCGGCTGAAGGCTACGTTAAAAGTCACGATATCTCCGTATAATGATAATAAAATAATTGCTATGGAAATATTTGCCGGTTTTATACTAGGAATTATTGGAACTTTCTTGTTTTGGAGGTTTCAAATTAATATTAAGCCTAAGATAGCAATTTCAGATCACATATTGAGAGGCCAAAGTAATACAGATCCTAATAAATATCTCTATCGCATAAAAGTTTACAATTTATCAAATCGTCAAATCATCAACATTTCAATAGGTTGCTCATTATCTTACAAAATAAACATAGGAAACGGTAAAAGAAGTGTTGGTAAATCCTTAACTGTAAAACCAAAAACTGTCCAATTCCTTGGTCCTAAAAAGAATTGGGGAGACCCGTTCGGGTTGAGCCCTGTCAAGATATTTCAGCTTACGGATATTGATTATATAGAAGAAAATTTTACCAATGAGAAAAGAATATTATTTACAATTCTGGCGACAGATGCGGAAAGTGGAGCAGCCACAGTCCTAAGAAAAGTATATATGTTAAATGACATTAAAATTGGTAATTTTGAGCCTGGTCTTCATTTTGGTATCGCTGAGAACTAATTGAAAATTAGAAATGGTCATAACCAATCATTAAACGCGTAAAAGTGGTCCGATCTGACTAATCTCATATGTAAGACGGTCCCTTGAGGTCGATTTTGCCAAAGTCCAGATACCTCCTATAGACCTAGAAAGATCAATTGGAAATATGTTAACCAGCAAATGGTTCCGGTTAATATTTTCAAAAAGATTTCTGCTTGTTTATAAATTGGTTGGGAGTGGTTTACAATAAGTTTTTAATAGCTCATTTCACCCGTATATAAAAAAGGACAACCCTATGCCTAGTAAATATATGAAAGCAGACGTTATTGGTGTTGGGAAATTAATATCAGAACGAGGGTATTTTAGGGTTCCTGATCATCAACGTGATTATGCTTGGCCAACTGGAGCTGTTGATCAATTTCTCGAAGACATTGAGATGGCCCTAAAAGAAAACGAAACTGACTATTTCATTGGATTGATAGTTCTTGTTGAGCCAACGCTAGATTTGTCCTGGCAAATTCTAGATGGTCAACAAAGACTAGCGACAGCGACAATGGTTTATTCGGCTATTCGTAGTTGGTTGATTGAAAATGGTTTTGACAAGGACGGACAAAAGGTTCAAGAAAGATATATTGGAATTTCCGAACTTGGCGAGGCGAAAGACAGACCTAGAATTGCTTTAAATGTAAAAGACCGCAATATATTTGAGAGCGTGGTAGCAAATCAAGTTAGTGACAACTACCTGGAAGAACAAAAGAAAAAATCTGGTCGTAATTCATCTAAGAGAAAGGTTCTTGAAGCTTTAATGACTTGCAGAAGTTTCATTTCAAAACTTGCCTTAGATGCCGGAGGTGACGTTACCAATCAAGCCAAAAAATTATTTTCTTTAGCTGATTATATAAGAGATAACGTCCATGTTGCTTACATGGATGTTCCGTCGTCTGGTAATGCTTATGTGATTTTTGAATCACTTAACGATAGAGGTATAGATCTTTCGGTTTTGGATCTTGTCAAAAACTATGTGTTCAGTAAAGCGGGAGCTGATTTAAAAAAAGTTCAGTACAATTGGATCAAAATGACGACTACATTGGCTGATCGGAAAGCAGATGATTTTTTGAAAGTATTCTGGACTTCACGATATGGAAGAGTTCAACGAGGGGCTCTTTTTAACAAAATAAAAGCAAAATACAACAAAAAAGCTCTTGCCGTAAAGTTGTCTGAAGAGCTATGTGAGGCTGTTGAGCTATATGCCGCTTTAGATTCTCATGATAGTGATATCTGGACTGACCATTCAGAAGAAACGAAAGAACATATAAAAACTCTCACTTTGTTAGCAGGAACCCAAGTGAGGCCAATAATTTTGTCTGCTCTCCTTAAATTTAACCCTAACAAGATAGAGCGATTACTTTATTGGCTTGTTTCACTTATAGTTAGATACCAGACGGTCGGTGGTGGAAGAACAGGTCGGCTTGAACAGCAATGTACCTCAGTAGCTCCACGAATCTATTCAGGTGACCTAAGTTCGCCCCAAAATGTTTGGGATCAAATTAAATCTATTGTCCCCAAAGATGATGAATTTTTCAATGATTTTCAGGCGTATGAGGAGGCAACTGCTTCTAAAGCAAGATATATACTGTCTCGATTAGAAATTACTAAATGGCAACAAGAAAACCCTGGTAAAGGTATAGAAAAAACTCCCTGTGCTGACCCTAATATCCTCAATTTGGAGCATATCCTTCCTAAAAATCCTTCAGAAAAATGGGCTGAGGTGATAGCAACCGACAAACACATTGTGTCCGATCTTCTAAATAATATAGGTAATCTTGCCCTGTTGAATTCAAAAGCAAATAAAAAAATAGGATCATCTGCATTCGAGGAAAAATCAAGCAATATCTATTCTGATTCCGAAATGCTAACTACTAAGCAACTTGCAACAGAATTTACAAAATGGGATAGAGAATCTATAGAAAATCGGGCAAAAAGGCTTGCGAAGCTTGCAGTAAGTGCTTGGCCTATTGATTATTAGTGATAAGGTTGTATGGCCTGAAGGCTATTTTGTCCTGGCAGCTTAGAATGGAAGATCAAAAAGTTGGGACAGATCCATTGTGCGGCCGGGGAAGGTCGTGTATTTAAGCGGGTGTAAAGCCTGCTCCGGAAGGTTGGCCCCCCACCGGCCAGGAAGTCTTTGGAGGCTCTATGGTAATGTAGAGTTTTATAAGGGGCAAGTCGGCTTTTGACTCTTGTTACAAGTTCAAGATAAATTGCAGCTTATAATAACAAAATAATACACCGGTTAAAGCGGTGATCATCGTGTTACTTGCAGTTATCAAAGTCAAAATATCTCCTATATTTCTGGACTGTTAGAGAGGTGATTAGGAAACATCTTAACCAGACGAATTTACGCATCGCTTTGCGTTGGCAGTGCAAATATTGAACCTGAGCCTGCACGGGCTCGCAATTGGGGTCGGACTACGTTAGGTGTATGATTTCATGAAGTAATGTTGCTAAAAAGTGGTCGTTTTAGCTTTTAAGGCTATTTGGGGTGGCGAAAAGGTACCTTTAAGGAAAGTGTTTGTATTAAAAACCCTTTAGTGTGGTCAGTTTGGGGTCGGGCCGCGATAATTCATTGATATAGTGGTAAAATACTGAATCGCATATTGCGTAAGTAGCTGGTATTACAAGACCGCATAGTAGATTCTGGCCCCCAACTGGCCAATATCGGAATCAGCTGGGAATAACCGTCAAACCATTAAAAAGAGTTTATTAAAAAATGAATGCTGTTAAAATCCCATATGATAAATTAAGCAAGGAAGCATTGCAGGGTGTTATTGAAGAATTTGTAACCCGTGATGGTACTGATTACGGCGAAGTTCAAATCCCACTTGGGACTAAAATTACCCAAGTGTTAAAACAACTTAAATCTAAAGATGCCTTTATTGTCTTTGATCAACATTCTGAAACCTGTACTATTCTTCTCAAGGATGATCAGATTTTAGACTCTATTGATTCATGAAAATGGCCCAACAAAAACATTCTGCGGACGAGCCGCAGATGTTCACGTTATGTGAAAACGATGGAGATCATTACGTTTGACAACGACCTGTTAGGTCTTCGACCTTTTGCAGACCGACTTCAGAGATTCATTGAGGTTGAACATCAGTTTGTTGACGGCAGCCTTGTTATTGCTCTAAGTTCAAAGTTTGGATCAGGAAAAACAACTTTCTTCCAAATGTGGAAAGCCGATCTTGATAGTCGTGCGAAAGATCCAATCACGCCTTTGGTGATCTCGCTGAATGCTTGGGAAAGCGACTACTACGGCGACCCACTTTTCGCCATAATCTCTGGACTTATAGATCGAGTCCGAGAGGACGGTGACTCTGCCGACTCGATTGTCGATGCTGCTAAAGACATTGGTTGGTTTGCGACCGCGATCGGCGGGCAAATAGTCAAGAAGGTGACCGGGATAGACGCCGTTTCTGCGGGTGCTCTTGCGGAGGGAAAGAAGGCCAAGAGAGTTGCCACTGCACAACTTCCAAAGGACACGTTTTCAGTGTACGAAAGCAGGAAGAACGCGATGGACAATCTGAAGAAGGCTGTTCAGAAATTTGTCACATCCTCTGAGCCAAAAGTGCTCTTTCTCGTCGATGAGTTGGATAGATGTAGACCAGATTACGCCATAGCATACCTTGAGACGATTAAGCACATTTTCGACGTCCAAGGCGCCGTGTTCATCCTTGCTGCTGACAGACAGCACCTAGAAAACTCAGCGCGGACAGCATTCGGTCCCGATTTAGATTTCGAAGAGTACTATCGGAAATTTGTCCATCGAGAAATCTCGCTCCCGCTAATCTCAAAGGCCGGCTATGCAAAACTGGCTACAACGTACGTAGATGACTATCTCCAGCGTGATGGGCTACGAAATTGTTTCATGAGCCTCGATTCGTATAGCGTGGAATACATCTCAGAACTAGTGGGCGCCTTGAAGCTGACTCCTCGCCAAATCCAAGAAATGTTCCGAATTCTTGGGCACGTCTTTGAAACATCGGAAGATAAACGAGGACGCTTAAAGTGGTGCCTTGCTGTGGGATCGGTTGCCATGGCAGCTTTCAAGGTTGGCAATCCAAGAGTCTTCGATCTCTTGGGCAATCAAGAATTCGAACCTCTAGAAGCCCTTGACTTCTTAACCAACTTGCTTGAAGGCAGCCGCAGTCACTGGTGGTTTATGCTTTTTCTGACCGGCGGAGGCCTAAAGATGGGCAAAGAAGAGAAGGAAACGGATGTACTAACACAGGTTGGTCTGAGCGAAGAAGAAACAGAAGCTGGACACCTCAGCCATTTGGGACAATGGTACGAAGGATGGGGGCATTCCTCAAACAGACGATTTACACAGATTCATGAGAAGATCGAGCAGATCCTGCAATGGAACTAAAGTAGCCAACAATTTGGTGCTCTTGACCGGGAATCCATTCGCGATCGATCTCGGCAGGAGAGCATGGGGTTATAAGTCAATATCTCTCCTAATATGGTTGACAGACGTAACATGCTGATATCATAACACCCAGGCTTTTGTGTTAACCGTTAGATTTTGTGGTTGACAGACTCTCAAATTCTTACGTGTGTTACACCATACAATCTATCGATCAAGATGTGCGCAAAAAAGTGCGAAAGTGGTATCTGATAATAAAGCAAATACAAGGGAGCAATATCATGGCAATGACAAACATGACGCCAGAAGACGCTATTAACTTTTGGCTCGAAGAATAAGGGGGTAATAAAGTGTCTGCAGCTAATTTCCTTTGTGACAGGCATTCACATATACCCGAAAGAATCCCATTTTAACGTACCGACCGTGCATGATGAAAAGAAAGGTTATGTTCTGTGTCTTTTCACTTGTCAGGAGTTTTCAATAAATTTCAAGTTATGAGGATTGTGCCTTTGCCCCTGAACAGCCTCACTGAGTGTGGATAGCAGGGTGAGATCATCGGGTGTGAGTTCCATATTCAGTGCACCGATATTGTCCTGCAGATGGCTCCGCCGTTTCATACCTGGAATAGGTAGGATGTCCGCCCCTTGGCTGATCAGCCAGGCAAGTGCGACCTGGGCTGCTGTGCCGTTTTTTGCCTGCGCCATTATTTCCAAGGCCTCAACCAAGGCGCGGTTTTTCGCCAGATTCCCTTCAGCAAAACGGGGCATTTCTCGCCGATAGTCCCCTTCGGCAAGCTCTGCACGAGACTTCACCTTGCCGGTTAGCAAACCCCGACCGAGGGGGGAAAAGGCCACAAGGGTCGTGCCAAGTTCGCGACAGACCGGAAGCACTGTACTTTCCGGATCTCTTGTAAACAAGCTGTATTCTGACTGGAGGGCCGCTATGGGATGGACGTCCGAAGCCCGGCGAAGTGTTTGGGCTGAAACTTCAGAAAGGCCGAGAAATCGAACCTTCCCTTCACTGACAAGATCTGCCATGGCGCCGACTGTGTCCTCAATTGCCACCCGTTTGTCGCGTCGATGCAAGTAGTAGAGATCAATCACTTCCGTGCCAAGCCGCCGCAAACTGGCTTCGCAGGCGATCTTTACTCGTTCCGGGCGACCATCAACGCTTACCTGCCCATGCTCATCTCCGACGAAACCAAACTTAGTCGCTAAAAAAACATCCTGCCGATGGCCAGCCAGGGCCCTACCCAACAGAGTTTCATTGTGGCCATCACCATACACATCCGCGGTATCAAAATGGCGGAGGCCGATAGCCAACGCTGCCTCGATCGTGGCGATGGATTCCTTTTCATCCGCTGGTCCATAGGCGTCCGACATGCCCCAGCAACCTAGACCTATAGAGGGGGTGCAGAGTCCTGCAGGCAGCTGGCTGATTTCCATAATATTTTCCTTGGAGGTTTGGGGGTGACTATGCTCTTCTCAGCCTCAGATTACCTTTTCGCAGCCGTTTTTTCAATCTTAAGGTCACGACACAACGGTAGGCCGATTTGGTATGTGCCTCAATTTGAAACATGTAATATTAAGGCAGAATAAATAGTTTGTGAGTTACCAATAGATTGACGTGGTAGTACTCTTCTCTGTGGCAGGTTTACACCGGAAGGAACCAGAATCTCTAAAGGAGCGAGTAGAATTTTTTATCCCGGAAAGCGCCGCCGACTCATATCTCAAAAGTCCATATAGCTATATTCGATCTGAACAGCAGTCAGAGTCAAAAATCGCTCCTATCGAATTTGACTGGTTAGTCTTACAAAACATGCATCCAGAGAAAGTCTCGCGCACAATCTGCCGTCAGAGAGTTGTGTGGGAGACAAAATCTTGGTTCTCGTAATTCGAACCAGACTTTTTTATCTCATTTTGTGTGGGGGGAGAAAAGAACAAGGCACCTAACGAAAATCGCTAGATGCCTTTATATAATGGTGGGCGAGGCGGGATTCGAACCCGCGACCTTCGGCTTCGGAGGCCGACACTCTATCCAGCTGAGCTACCCGCCCTTGGGGAAGACTGCAATTGTGAAATAAGTTACCCTCTTTTAAACGAAAATGGCTAAACAATCGACAAGAAAATGAATGATATTCTGCTTTTCATTCTTTTTCGCTGCTCTTTTTTTCGAGATACCTCTCCCATTCCAGCGGCAACATACTTTTTTTCAGATTATTGCACGCCTTACAGCTGGGGACGAGGTTATCTTTTGTGGATCGACCGCCTCTGGCCAGGGGAACCAGATGATCCATGGTTATATCACTGAAGGCGACTTTTACGCCGCAGTAGTGGCATAATCCGGGGGCTGTCTTCTGCTGCCACCAGCGGGTTTTCCGCAAGTCCCTGGCTTTACCGCGCTCGGCACGAATTTCTGCGTCATCGGGTGCATCGAAATCAAAAAAATCTCTCGCCACTACACCAATTCTCCCCGCAGCAGATGCCGGATCTCACCGATAAGGTAGAGAGATCCGCCAATTACAATCAGATCTCCATCTTCGGCGGCCTCCTGTGCCGCACGAAGCGCTGCATCGACATTTTTAACACATTGGGCTTTGTTTTTCTGTTCTGCATCGAGGATAGAATAAATATGCTCCGGAGTGGCGGCTCTTTCGCCGTATGGTTGCGTGAGGATCAGCGTACTCACAAGGGGGGCAATCAAACCGAGGGTCGTGCGCAGATCCTTATCATTCATTGCACCCCAGACCCCGACAAGTCTTCCATATCTGAAATTTTCCCCCAGAGTTTTCGCCAGATTTCTGACACCGTCAGTATTGTGCGCCCCATCAAGAAGATAACGGACGAACTTCGGGCGATTTCCCGTTTCAGCAGGGGCTGCATTGCTGACATATTCCTGTTCAAAATATTCCATTCGGCCCGGCCATTTAACCTGAGCGAGCCCCTCGCTTATCTGCTGACCGCTGACTTTGAAACCATGATCCTGCAAGAGTTGCAGTGCGGCAAGACAAAGTGAGTCATTTTCCGGCTGGACAAGGCTCGAGCGACTGCAGCGCAATCCGTCGATCTTCTTACTGCCCAGTCTTCTTCCTCCTGTCCAGGTCCATGTTTTATCAGGATGAACCGTGTAGTCAAAATCTTGACCAAGCGACAATACCTGAGCATTCACCGCTTTCCCGGCTTCTTCAATGACCGGAGCCACCTCCGGATGAATGGCCCCCGACACCACGGGAACTCCAGGTTTGATAATCCCGGCCTTTTCCCCGGCTATTGCCGTGAGGCTGTCGCCAAGATACGCCTCATGGTCCATACTGACGCTGGTGATAATTGATACCAGAGGAGTTACCACATTGGTCGCATCGAGTCGTCCCCCCATCCCGGTCTCCAGCACAACCAGATCAACATTGGACTGAGCAAACCACAGCAGGCCAAGGGCGGTAGTGAACTCAAAATAGGTAATCTGTTCGTCGCCGAGAACCTGGCATATCCTGGTGCCGAGTTCGGCAAAAGCCTGCTCGCTGATGTACTCACCCCCGATCCTGAATCTTTCCCGTACACTGCTGAGATGGGGCGACGTGTACACGCCAATACGATATCCGGCCCGGCCAAGTACCTCGGAGAGAGCGGCACAGACCGATCCTTTCCCGTTTGTTCCGGCGACATGGATAAATTTCAGGCGGCTTTCCGGTTGATCCACTTTTGCCAGAAAGGACTGCATCGCCTCAAGGCCCAGTTTTATTTTATGCATCTGCAGGGCGTCAAGATGCGCCAGTACTTCATCGTAGGTCATAATTGTCTAATATGAGAATGAGGGTGAGTTGATGTCAAAGAATTGTCAGTTTTGCGTAGTCCAGATGGAGCGTTTTCAGGCCATGTCGGTCAAAATGAATATCAAGCGATCGCGATTTCGACAATTTAGTGACTGTGCCGTCGCCAAAAAATGGGTGTTTCACTCTACACCCCATAGAAAAATCTGTCATTTCCAACTTTTTCACCTGTGACTTTTTCTTGCCTGCCGGCGCCGAAAAAGCAGTTGACTGAAAGTTGAATGAAGCACCAGACTCCCCGTACTGTTCGTTGATATGCTCAAAGAGTCCACCGCTCAGCTCGGTCAAAAAAGGCGACATGCCCACTCGGCGGAATTGGCGATCCGGGGTCATCATTTGCCGCGGATAGGTCAGATAGAGATACTTTTTGGCCCTTGTCGCCGCAACATACAGCAACCTGCGCTCTTCTTCCCACTGCTCGCCAAAGGTGGCCGAAGCATGGGGGAAACGACCATCCGCCACCCCGATAATAAATACTGCTTCAAACTCGAGGCCTTTGGAGGAGTGGATTGTCGATAAAATAAGCCGGTCGGCTCCCCGTCCATCCCGGCTGCTCTCTTCAGGGGGATCAAGGGTCGTGTCATCAATAAAACTCTGCAGATCCTCGTAGCCGCCCATGATGCTTTTAAGCTGGTCCAGATCTTTCTGTCGTTTAGGAAAATCGTCACTGTACAGCCTCTCAAATACAGGCTGGTAATAATCCAGGGCGATCTCAAAAAGCGCCGCGGGAGATGCATTACCGCCATGCAGCTCCACAAAAAGCCGTACCAGCCTTGCATAGGAGTCTTTCCACGTCTTTCCCGGCACATAGGATTTCAAGGCCTCGAGCGCGTCGCTCGCCCCGGCGATGTTTGCCGATATTTTCTGGGCGGTTGCCGGCCCCACCTTCTCCAGCTGCAGCAGAATCCTGTTCCAGGAGAGCGTGTCCTGCGGGTTGACCAGCACCCGGAGAAAGGCAATCATATCTTTCATATGGGCCGACTCGGTCAGCTTCAGCCCTCCCCTCTTTTCATATTCCAGGTTGTCTGAGCCAAGTTCCAGTTCCAGTTTATAGGAGTGAAAACTGGAGCGAAACAAAACCGCGATATCCGACAACTCGACGCCTTTTCTCAGGAGTTGCTGGATCGTTCGGACGATAAACGCCGCCTCGTCACGCTCATCCCTGGCGGCGAAGACCATCGGCCGGAGATCGCCTTCAATGCTGGTAAAAAGCGTTTTGGTATATTTTTCCGCCGCATTCCTGATAATATCATTGGTGAGGGAGAGTATCGGCTGGGTCGAACGATAATTCTCCTCTAATTTTATTATCTTCGCTCCAGCAAAGACCTTGGGGAAGCGCATGATATTGTAGAAGTCAGCCCCTCGAAACGAATAGATCGACTGGGAATCATCGCCGACAACCATGACATTGTCGTGGGTATGCGCGGCCAGCCGGATAATGTCGGCCTGGATAAGGTTGGTATCCTGATATTCATCAACCATAATATAGGCAAATCTCTCCGATACGGCCTGCTGTACTTCCGGCGCCTCGACCAGCAGTCGTTTCCAGTTGACCAGCAAATCGTCATAATCCATCAGACCGTGGTCAAACTTGAACTGGTGATATGCTTTGGCCAGGGCGAGAATATCCTCAAGATGATCGGACAGATGGGCGTATTGATCCTGCACCAGCCCCTCAAGGTCGATTGACCGGTTAACGGAGCCGCTGATCATATTGATGACGGCACGCTTGGAGGGGAAGCGTTTGTCGAGCTTGCCAAGCCCAAGAGAAGATTTCAGCAGGTTGACGATCCCTTCGGCGTCGGCACGGTCGATAATGGAAAAAGACGACCCGTAGCCGATGTGAGAACCATATCGTCTCAGCAGCATATTGGCGATCCCGTGAAAGGTTCCCCCGACAACCCTGCTGCAGTTTTCGTTCAACAGCCGGCCAGCTCGCCACAGCATCTCCTGGCTGGCTTTTCTGGTAAAGGTAAGAAGCAGGATAGCTTCGGGCGGAACACCACTCTCTACCAGGTGGGCAACCCGATACACCAGCGTTCGTGTTTTACCGCTTCCGGCTCCGGCAATCACCAGTACCGGACCTGCCGTTGTTGTTACCGCGAGATACTGGGATTCGTTCAGTTCCTGCCGATTTACGACCGCAGAAACGGCTTCGGAAGTTGGAGAAAATGTATCATTTTTCATGGCCGCTACTGTAACACAGGCCATTTCCCGGTGCAACGTCGGTTGACAAAATTGGTTGCACTGTTGTATTATTGCCCGGCAATTCCTGTAAAGAATAATTCTTCGTCATCTCGATCAGAGAAATCTTTAATTACAATACCTATGACAACCGACACGATAAAAGCTGTACTGACACCAGAGAGTTTAGCGACAATTTTCCCAAAAGAAAGGACCAATGATTTTTTTGAGGCGCTTTTCGGTGATGCCGCCGAAGGCGCGTATGACATCGAACTGGCCTACCGGGAATGTGATGGCAGCACGCTCATTATGGAGCTGCTCCTGCACGAACGGCCAAATTGCTGTCTGGCCTGCAATCTTACCCAGGGACTTCCGCAGGTTTTCTCCCGTCATCCGGTTATCAATATCACCGGGGTCGTCCGCGAGCTTGATGCATTGCTTGGCGACACGTATACTTGCGGCGACTGGAGTCTTGGCTATACCGAGCAACACACCAGTTCCCTGCACGCGATTCCTATCAAAATCGCGATAAGTAAGAACTGACATCTTTTACCGTCCAACATTCAGGATGGAAAACAAAAAAAGGCCGACTTTTTCAAGTCGGCCTTTTTTTTCCATCCTGTAAGACTGTAAATCTATTCCACAGCAACCCGTGATCGACCTTCAGCCTTGGCATGATAGAGAATATCGTCGGTGCGCTCCAGCCACTGCCTCATGGACTCTTCCTGCTTAAGCTGGGTAAGACCAATTGAGACGCCAAGTTTGGTTGTCTCATTTGCCCAGATGTTCAGCTTATCCACGGCGACACATAATCTTTCTGCCAAAATTCTGCCACTTTTCAGATCGGTATTATCAAGGATGAGCAGAAACTCGTCGCCCCCCATACGGACCAAGAGATCAGTTGATCGAACGGCCCGTTTGAGAACGTCAGCGACGACCTTCAACACCTCATCGCCTGCCTGATGACCGAGATTGTCATTAATTTCCTTAAACTTATCCAGATCCATCGAAATCATCGACAAAGCATGATGATGCCTCTTGGCACTGTCTATCATGCCGTAGATGCGATCTTCAAAAACCCGTCTGTTAGACAGCCCGGTGAGTTGATCATTGCTTGCCCGCTCGAAAAGGTCCTCGTACTCCAGCCCGCGCCGCAGACATTCTGCCAATATCTCAAAAGAATGGTTGATCAGATCTATTTCCTGAGGCGACAGCTTGTGGCCTTTCTTCAGAATCAGCAGGATCCCGGCGTCATCCGCCGTTTCAAAAACCCATTTATAGGCATACCGGCCATTTTTATTGGTGAAAGATCCGTTGAGCGGTGATTTATTGTCAATGAGCTGCTCAGCAAAGTTAATGGCTTTTCGTCTGTTGGGCCCGTGTCCGGAGCAAAAGAGATGCCGTTTTTTTCGACTGCTGTTGTTGTAACCGATAAGTTCATGTTCAACCAGTGGCATCAACCAGACTGAATAGGCTTCTATCATTCCAGTCAGACTGAGCACGCCTGCCATTCTTGCATGCAGCTTATTTATGAGATCGAGTCGCTCAGACTGTTTTTTGACATAGTCAAGCTCAACCATTACTTTTTCCAACTCTACCTGCTGCAGGTCCGGCCTGGAAAATTGAGCTTCTTTGGTGGTGAAAGTCATGATCGAAGTTCCTCAGTATTGTACGTTATCAAAAGATTTTTTGTTACTCAGTATTGTTATCGGCTACCCGCCAAAAAATCTTTACCTCTCTTTTTGTTATTTTTTCTAAAGCATGAAACATGCCACAACTAAATATTCTGCCCCTGCGCGCTCTCACACAAACCGCAAGATAATAATATTATTAATTTATTTCTATGCGTGCGAGGTAAATTATTTTTTTCACTGCCTCCTTCCAATCGCTGCTTCACGCCGCGCATTATTTCTGTCATAAAATTGACACCAGATATCCGGGAAAAATACTTTGACAATTCCAGCCGCTGAAAGTAATGCTCAAACCAGCGACAAGCTGATCCCTCAAGAACAAATGCCAACACCGGAATACATATGTCCCCTCCCTCTCTGGAACAGAAAATAGGTCAACTTTTTATCCTGGGTTTTACCGGTGACAAAATCACTTCCGACCATCCCCTTGTCGAAGACATAGAGAAAAGAAATCTTGGCGGAGTGATTCTTTTTGATCGTTTCCTGGCCGCCGCACAAGACACCAATAATATTATCGATGCCGACCAACTCAAGAAGCTCACCGCATCCCTGCAAAACCTGGCAGCCGACACCCTGCTTATTGCCGTAGACCAGGAAGGCGGCCAGGTCAATCGCTTCAAAAAAGAGCGAGGCTTCCCGGTTACTCCATCGGCGATGGAACTGGGCCAGTGCCCTGATCTGGAAGCGACTGTTGCAAGCGCCCGGCAAACGGCCCGGATGCTGGCTGATGTTGGCGTTAACCTGAATTTCGCCCCGGTGGTCGATCTCAATGTCCACCCGGAAAATCCAATCATCGGCAGATACGGCCGCAGTTTTTCCGCCGATCCCGCCACCGTCACCGCCCATGCCGGGGCCTGGGTCAGCGAACACCGGCGCCAGGGAGTGCTCTCCTGCCTGAAACACTTTCCAGGTCACGGCAGCTCCCGTACCGACTCACATCTCGGTTTTGCAGATGTCACCGGAACCTGGCAGGAAATTGAACTGCTGCCGTATCAGCAGCTGATACAGGGCGGTCTGGCAGACGCAATCATGCTCGGCCATCTCTATAACAGAAAATTTGACACGCACTTTCCGGCCAGTCTGTCCCGGGCCACTATCCAGGCCCTCGTCCGGCAGAAACTGCATTTCACCGGTGTTATCGTCTCCGATGATATGCAGATGAAAGCAATCACGGCTCACTATGGAATTGAGGATGCCTGTTGCAAGGCACTTGCCGCCGGTGTCGATCTTATAGTTATCGGCAACAATCTTGTTCATGACCCAAAGATCCTGCCAAAAGTGATGGAGACTATCATGCAGGGGCTGGACGAAGGGATAATTACGGAGGAGCGGGTGGAAGAAGCCTGGAAGCGAATCCGGAACTACAAACAATCAATCAAGAAAGATAATGGACAACAATAACAGCACGACCCATTCCCTTATGCTCGGCTATCTGCTCTGGATTTTTGGTTTTCTCGGAGCACACCGTTTCTACTATGGAAAACAGATCAGCGGCACAATCTATTTTTTTACCCTGGGATTATTTTTCATCGGCTGGATCGTTGATCTTTTTCTCATCCCGGGGATGAACAGGGACGCGGATATTCGCTATCGCCCCGGCCAGATAGATTATAACCTCGCCTGGCTGCTCCTTGTTTTTCTCGGGATTTTCGGGATCCACAGGATGTATATGGGCAAATGGATAACCGGCTTGATATATCTCTGCACCGGCGGGCTGTTTGCCTTTGGTTATCTCTACGACCTGTGGACACTCAACGATCAGATCAGTCTGCAGAACGGCGCGGAATACCGCGGCTGATTACAGGATCCCCCCGGGCGGGCTCGATTGCCTGCTCCGGGCGGCAGTTCCAAGAAATCGTCCGACCACATGGGACAATTCCCTCATGGAGATCGGCTTCATGCAGTACTCTTTTATGCCTGCCGCCACGGCGGCATCCTTTGACACTTGATCCGAATAGCCGGTAAAGAGGACAATAGGCATATCCGGGCGTATCCCTTTGACCCGTTCACTCAGCTCCAGTCCGGTCAGTCCGGGCATAGTCAAATCGGTAATAATCATGTCAAAGTCATCGGGTGAACTGGAAAAAAGCTCCAGCGCTTCCAGCGGTGAAGTCCTGCCGACGATCTCATAGCCAAGACTCTGCAAAATCTCTCCGGTAACCTGGACCACCTGCTCCTCATCGTCTACCAGCATGATCCTGCCGGACCCACCCTGCAGATCGCCTAGGGAGACGACCTGCTCGACCCCGGTCTCCCGCTGGGCGATGGGCAAACGAACCCTGAAGACAGTCCCCTTGCCAATCTCACTTTCCACCTCAATATGCCCGCCCTGACGGCTGATGATACCGTGGACCATGGCCAGTCCCATGCCGGTCCCGCTGGTCTTTTCTTTGGTGGAGAAATACGGTTCAAAAATTCTATCGAGCAATTCCTCTTCAATGCCGTCACCGGTATCCGCAACACTTAGCTCCAGCCATTCTTTATTGCCCACTTTTGGCAGTACTTTATCGAGTTTCACGGTGAGCACCCCATGTCTGCCCACCATGGCATGGGCAGCGTTGGTGCACAGATTGATGAGAACCTGATGAATCTGGACGGGATCAATGAGTACCCGGCCGCACCGTTCATCCACTTCCTCATTGATCACGATGGTACTGGGCAGGGTGACCCGCATAAGCTTCATCACCTCTTTGATAATAGGATGCATATATTGCAGCATCGCTTTCTTTTCTGTGCTTCGTGAAAAAGTCAGGACTTGCTCGACAAGAGACTTTGCCCGTTTCGAAGCCTTGAGGATTTGCTCCAGATATTCATAGACGGCCTTGTCGCTGAAGCCGTCCTGCTGCAGTTTCAACCGAATGATCTCCGTATACCCCATAATCGGTGTGAGTACGTTATTGAAGTCATGGGCGACACCGCCGGCCAGAGTACCGATAGCTTCCATTTTCTGGGTGTGCCGCAGCTGTCTTTCCAGTCGGTATTGTTCGGTCACATTCTGGGCGATGACGATTACTCCGGAAACTTCGCCATTTCTGCTCTTGACCGGGGAAGCCGTAATATCGAAAACCGTCTCATCGCCATCTCTGCCGAAAATTCCGATACGCTGGGTGCTCGATTCAATTTTACCGCTCTGTATGCTCTTTGGGAAGGCGCATACCGCACACTTTTCCGTACGGGCACAAAATATTTCATGACAGGATTTACCGATGGCATCAGGGTATTTTTCATGCATCGTCCTGTTGATATATTGCGCCTTCATATTGTGATCGAAAAGGATGAGTATCCCGCTGAATCCTTCAAAAATGGCCTTTTTCTGCGCTTCACTTTCAAAGAGCGCATCGTAAACAGATTGCTTGTTCTCACTAGAATCCACGGTATTTCCTTTCATTTTCACTATTTTTTTTGATGTAGTAGCGGGTATTGCTTCGCTTTTGCAGGCACTCTGCTCGATTGTATCATCAGAGATAGATTTATTCAAAAGAGTATTTCCTGAAAGACGTCCAGAATCATCTTACAGGTCTTTTTCTTGACACAGGCCAGCCCATTCATTATTACTTTGCAGCAAAACACTTCATTACAGTGAATACCATCCATAGCTATTAAAGAGAAAAAAAATGGTTTTGTACAACAATAATCTGCGTCGGGAATCACCCGAACAGCCTGAAATAGAATACCCCTGCAACTGGGCATACACGGTCATAGGGGAGGACTGCAGCCTGCTCAAAGACACAATTGTGGCAGCCTGTGCGCCGCATACCGTCAAAATCAGTCATTCACACTCAAGCTCGAAGGGTAAATATCACAGTCTCCTCGCAGAACTGGAGGTACCAAACGAAGAGGTCCGGCTGCGCATATATGAAACGTTAAAAACAAGCCTTTCCGTAAAAATCATTCTCTAATTGACACCTGTCCAATGGAAGCAAAGTCAACGAAAAAACAATCACAACTTATCGGTTCCCTGCGTGAAGGGGTCAGCATTGTCCAGATGGTGTTCTATAAAGAAGTGCGCACCAGGCTGATGGAAAATAGGCCGGAGCGAGAGAAAGAACATCTCGTCATGCTGGCCGGTTCCATCGTCAATGAAGTCTTTGGTACCCGCAATCCGGCCGAAAAATTTGTCCGTTTCCGCCAGGAGAACTGGGGAGATATTGAGCAGGAACTTCTCACCATCAGAGAAGAGTTCTCCTCCCTCTGCCCCCTTCTCACCGACGCCCTGCGCATTCAGACGCTCTGCGACCACCAGGAAGGCGGCGACAGCTCGGCGACTCTTATCCGTGCCAAACAGCTGGAGTTTTTGGCAGAAGAGCGAGATATCCCGCTCCCGTCATCATTTATGACCGCCGTAAGAGAATTGGGCAAACTGCACAATCTGCTCATTCCACCGATGGAGATAACACCCGAGCAGGATGATTCAATGGTACACTGACCTTACGGCGCGTTCGTTTTCATCTTCACCCGCACCAGACCTCGAACAGAATTGCAGAGAAAGAGAGCCTCGGCTGCAAGCACATCGTCTTTGGTCAGTATGTCTTCGACGACAGGAACATCACCACTTGCCAGCAGGTGTCCACGCATCACCCCCGGCAGAAGGCCTGCTGCAACCGGAGGCGTGAGATACCTGCCCCCCCGGTAAATAATCAGATTGGTTATACAGCCCTCAGTCACCTCTCCTGCACCATTATAGAAGAGGATGTCATACAGGCCATTTTGTTGCGCCAGGGCAAACTCCGCGTCGTATCTGGAGCGCATGGTCGTTTTGTGGAATAGCCATGGGCCTTCGACATCTATCCTGGACGACGAAAAGGCAACCAGTGGCTGCTCAGACACCTCTGCCTGTTGTGGCCTCTCTGGCAACTTCATGAGCGCAGGCGCCGCACATGGTACGGCCGTGAGTGCTATTCGGCCATCCTTGGCCAGAACCAGGCGCACTCGATAACATTCGTTCTGAAAGGACAACGCTTCCTCGTCAAGTCGAGTACGGACTTCCTGCATGTTACAGGAAAATTTAAAGAATTGTGCGGCATCGGCCAACCGCTGCAGGTGTTCTTTACGCAGCCAGTAACCTGTGCCCGGCTGCCAGAGGAGTGTTTCCAGCAACTGAAAGTCAGGCTGGCAATGGGTTAGGAACCGACCCTTCAGCAACGATTCATGCCATTCTTCCTCAGCTATCGAGTCATGGGTAATGCCCGCGCCAATGCCCATCTCTCCGGCATTTCCCCGAAGCCGTATCGTCCGGATAGGCACGTTGAAAACCGCAGAACCATCCGGGCCAAAGTAGCCGATGGCACCGGTATAGACACCCCGTCGTTCCTTTTCCAAGGCATCGATTATCTGCATCGTTCGAATTTTCGGCGCACCGGTTATCGACCCGCAGGGAAACAGAGCACGAAAAAGTTCAGTAAGCTGCAGCTTCGACATCGCCGGCGACGCGCTCCTGGCTTTCACCGTTGAGGTCATCTGCAGCAGGCTCTCATAGGATTCAACATCAAACAGCGATTCGACGAAGACCCGACTTTCGCCATGTCCATGCATCAACCGCGCGAGGTCATTGCGCAGCAGATCAACAATCATGACATTTTCACTTCTGTTTTTGCCGTCCTGGTGGAGCATAGCGCTGTTGTGCTGCTCTTCGCCACTGGTTCTTCCCTTTACCGCAGTCCCTTTCATTGGACGAACGGTAATCTCGCTGCCTTTTTTCCTGAAAAACAATTCTGGCGAAAACGATAATATCCGTTCCTCGCCGTTTCGAATATATGCGCTATAGGCAACAGATTGATTTTTGCGCAGCATGGAGTACAGCATTTCAGTGGAGCCGGCAAAATCAAAGAGCAGCTTCATGGTAAAATTCACCTGGTAGGTATCGCCGGCTATGATATACTCCCGCACCTGATCGAGAACCCTGAGAAATTCCTCTTTGGCCATGTTGGGACGAATATTTTCGATGGTATAGGAAGAGGTGGCATCCTCGTTGCAATCGCCATCAGTCACCAAGGGGAAATCATGTTCAGCGGTAATGTGGTCAAATCTGCAGGGTTTTACATACACCCCTAAATCGGCCAGCACCAGGCGCTCACCGGTTGAACAACCGTTGCCGGTGTAGATGTTCCCCTCAAGCATTGCACCAAATTCATAGCCCACCCATCCGGCCAGGTACAACCCTTGATCCAGGCGACACTGCAGGGCAGCCATATATTCAGCAAGATTATCGCCAGGCCTGCAGACCAGTCTCTCCACCGGCTTCAGAAACAAGAGTGATTCAACATTTTCACGATCCGGTCGCGAGGTATCGAGAAACACAAATTCCTCTTGTTGAACAAGAAAATTCAGGAGTTTTCTCAAATCCGAATCTTGAATTCTTATCATAGAGCAACCCTTCCAGTACATATTCCCATCAAGACTTCGTCACCTAATGCCATGCACTTTGCAGCGACTGGCACAACAGCCTGACAATCTTTTGACTTATGTCAGTTTTGTTTTGCTTATGGTACAGTTCAGCAATTTTCATTCATTGCATGGTTGCAACGATGCGTAAAGTGTGGACGACTAAATTTATCGCTGAATTAGTTGTAATTCAGCCATCCATATACTATTATCACCGAGTATTTCGTGAACGACCGCCCATACCCCTCAGGACATTTATACTATTTTGGCAGTTTTCGCCACGTTACTGGCCCAACAAATAGGAATAACAAAGGAGAACAAATCATGTCGCGAAAGATGGTAACAATTGACGGCAATCAGGCGTGTACCCATGTCGCCTACGCCACTAGTGAAGTCATCACGCTCTACCCCATTACCCCTTCAACTCCACTCGCAGCAGAAGCTGACTCCAAGTCTGCCACCCTGCAAAAAAATATCTGGGGAACAGTGCCCGTAGTCAACCAAATGCAATCCGAAGCCGGGGTTGCCGGGTCTATTCATGGATCGCTCACCACAGGAGCTCTTTGTACCACCTTCACTGCTTCGCAGGGCCTGTTGTTAATGATCCCCAATATGTACAAGATTGCCGGTGAACTGACACCGACGGTATTCCACGTAACGGCGAGAGCAATAGCCTGTCAGGCGCTGTCAATTTTCGGCGACCACAGCGATATCTATGCCGCACGACAAACCGGCTGGGCAATGCTCTGCGCTGAAAACGTTCAGCAGGCCATGGATATGGCACTGATCGCCACCCAGGCAACCCTGGCCTCCCGTATTCCATTTGTACATTTCTTCGATGGTTTCCGCACCAGTCATGAAATCCAAAAGATCGAAGAGGTCAGTTACGATCAGATGGCCGAGATGATCGACGAAGAGTTGGTTTTTGAACACCGTCACCGGGCACTTTCCCCCGATCATCCGACCATCCGCGGCACCGCGCAAAATCCGGATGTCTTCTTTACCGGTCGGGAGACAGTCAATAAATACTACAATGCGGTCCCTTCCATCGTGCAGGAGACCATGAATAAATTTGCCGATATTACCGGCCGGCAATACAACCTCTTTGATTATCACGGCGCGCCCGATGCCGAAAACGTCATAGTCATGATGGGTTCAGGCTGTGAAACCGTAGCATCCACTATCGACTTCCTTATCTCAAAAGGGGAAAAAATCGGTATGGTCATGGTTCGCCTGTATCGTCCGTTTGACTCCAAGGCCATGGTTAATGCCCTGCCTGCCACCGTGGAAAGAATCACCGTGCTCGATCGTACCAAAGAGCCCGGCGCCCCCGGCGAACCTCTCTACCTTGATGTGCGTGCGGCAATAGGCGAAGCCACCGAGACAAACAGTTCCATCTATCCGCCGGTCATTCTCTCCGGCCGTTATGGACTTGGTTCCGCAGAATTTTCCCCGGCAATGGTCAAGGCGGTTTTCGACAATATGAAGACCATGGCTCCTATGCGCAAATTCTGCGTCGGGCCCAACGACGATGTCACCTTTTCCAGCCTCAAATATGACCCGGCATTCACTATCGAAGGTAAAGACGTCTATCGGGCCATGTTCTATGGTCTCGGATCAGATGGTACGGTTGGAGCCAACAAAAACACCATCAAGATCATCGGTACCGAAACGGAGAACTCCGCGCAGGGCTACTTTGTTTATGACTCAAAAAAATCCGGGTCGATCACCACCAGCCATCTGCGTTTTGGTAAAAATCCGGTTGTTGCTCCGTACCTCATCAACAAAGCCAACTTTATCGCCTGCCATAATTTCACCTTCCTGGAGCAGGTCGATATGCTGTCCAATCTGGACGAAGGGGGCACCTTCCTGCTGACCACCAGCTTTACCAAAGATAACGTCTGGAACGAGCTGCCTGGAAATGTACAGCGCGATCTCATCAATAAAAAAGCCAAATTCTATATCATCGATGCGGTATCTTTAGGCCTTGCTCTTGGACTGGGCGCTCGCATTAACATGATTATGCAGACAGCTTTCTTCTTGATCTCGGGAATCCTTACCCAGGATGAAGCCATTGCCGCCATCAAGAAAGCGATCAAAAAAACCTACGGCAAGAAAGGCGACAAAGTTGTCGAGATGAACTACAGTGCGGTTGATGGCGCGGTCAAAAATATCGTTCAGGTCCCTCTGGGAACCAGTGTCGATGGTAAACCGATGCCGCCGGTCGTTCCTGATCATGCCCCCAAATTTGTCAAGGAAGTTACCGCCAAGCTCATTGAGGGCAACGGCGCCAAACTGAAAGTATCGCAGATGCCGGCCGATGGTACCTGGCCAACCGGCACCACGCAGTATGAAAAACGAAACATCGCCGTTTCCGTTCCCCGCTGGATTCCCGAAAACTGCATCCAGTGCGGCCAGTGCTCGCTGGTTTGCCCGCATGCAGCAAACCGGATTAAAATCTATCCAGAGGCAAAAAATGCCCCGGAAGCGTTTCAGTCTATTGAAGCCGTCGGCAAGCAGTTTAAAGGCCAGCGCTTTACCGTACAGATCTTCACGGAAGACTGCTGCGGCTGTACCCTCTGCGTAAGTGTCTGCCCGGCGAAAACAAAAGCATTGGAGATGATTCCAAACACCGAAGAGGTCAAAGCCGTTCAATCGAAAAACGTTGAGTATTTCCTTGAACTGCCGGAAATCAATCCAGCTGATATCAATCTGGCGACTGTGAAAGGCAGCCAGCTGAAACAACCACTGTTTGAGTTCTCCGGTGCCTGTGCCGGTTGCGGGGAAACACCGTATATCAAACTTATCTCCCAGCTGTTCGGCGACAGAATGTACATCGGCAACGCGACCGGTTGTACCTCTATCTACGGCGGCAACCTGCCGACTACCCCGTACAGCAAGCGCAAAGACGGCCGGGGTCCGACCTGGGCGAACTCACTCTTCGAGGACTGTGCCGAGTTCAGTGCCGGCATGCGAACCACCATCAACAAGATGCGTGACCAGGCCGCCGAACTTCTGGTCGGTGCCACCGAAGCAGGCATCATCGGTCAGGATCTGACAACTTCCATTCTGGAGGCAGTTCAGGTAACCCAGATGGATATTGAGGCACAGCGTGCTCGTATCGATCAGCTCAATGCAGCGCTGCTGACCAACACTAATCCAATTGCCCGCCGCCTCCTGCATGTCAGCGATTTTCTGGTTAAAAAATCCGTCTGGGGCTTCGGCGGTGACGGCTGGGCCTATGATATCGGCTACGGCGGAGTGGACCATGTCCTGGCTTCCGGCGAGAACGTCAACCTTCTCGTGGTCGACACCGAGGTATACTCCAACACCGGCGGTCAGATGTCCAAGTCCACACCACGCGCCGCCACTGCCCAGTTTGCCTCCAGCGGTAAGAAAATGCCCAAGAAAAATATGGGCGCTATCTTCATTACCTACGGTAATGTCTACGTTGCCCAGATCAGCATCGGCGCCAACCCGGCACAGGCGATCAAAGCCATTGCCGAGGCCGAGGCCTACGACGGCCCATCTCTGATCATCGCCTATGCACATTGCATAAACCATGGTATCAACATGGCGCTCGGCCTTGAGCAGCAGAAAAAAGCGGTGGCCAGCGGGCATTGGCCGCTGTACCGGTTCAATCCAGACCTGGAAGCCCAGGGCAAAAATCCGCTGATCATTGATTCGAAAGAACCGACGATCGGCTTCGAGGAATATGCTCTTGGCGAAAACCGCTACCGGACCCTCAAGCGCGTCAACCCTGCTCATGCTAATGAACTTTTAGAGGCATCGCAGAAAGACTTGCTGAAGAGCTGGAAATTCCTCAAGAGTCTTGCAGCAGCCCTTGAGCCTGAGGCGAAAGTGGAAGAATAATTTATCTCCGCTTGATACCATTCCGGTCTATTCCGGAATGGTATCAGTTCACCCGAAACAAAAAAGCCCAGTGGATAGACCACTGGGCTTTTTTGTTTCGTGAGGATTGTTGAATTTACTGCTTTTTGATCCCTGTGGCGGCCTTTTGCTTGGCAGTTTCCGCTTTCAGTTCCTCGTACTCTTTGACTGATTGCTGGACCGCCTCATCCTGACGTTCTTTTATCTGAGCCACTTTCGCTTTAATTTTATCTTCCTTGATCTTCAACGCCTGGGCCCCGAAAAGCGTCGCAGCCAGATATTTAAAAGAAAAGAGCATCAATTCAACGTCGTCTTCCCTGATTTTATCGATTGTCTCCTGATCCAACTCATAGGTTTCCAGAAAGGAGCTCTCGAAAATAAACTTACGAAAGGTGGCCAGATCTGTGGATGCCATGAAAAACATCCGTTTGGCCGGCTCCGAAAGGGTTGCCTGAAGGCCGTAGGATTTACGCCGCATAACCAGCCGCAGCCACTCCTTATTCATTTCATCCCTGACGTCGACCCCCTGGTCCGCTCGCCACTCACGGATGGTCCATTCCTTGTCTTCTTCAAATCCTTTACAGTGCTCTTCCCGAACGGTGAAGAAGAATTTTTCTTCTGCCGATTGAACTTCTTTACCATCGGCGTCTCTTGAGCCGCCTTCATGAAAATCAGCCATACCAACCGGATAATATCGACAAGCCGTGGGGCGGTCGGTGTATACCGTGCAACCTTCAGGAGTGACAAAAGGACATTTGTTGTCTTCTTCCCGCAATTTGATCATGACACCGGGCATGTCGGTCTTTTCCAGGTAAGTCGGCTGAGTATAGACGTGAAGAAATTCATGAGCCGGGATATCCAGTCTTTTGGTCAGCCGCAAAATATCATAGGGTGTCAGAACAATCTTAATACCACCGCAACATGCGGTAAAGCATCGCACCCCCGGATGACAACGGAATTTCAAGGGACTGTCCAGAGTCAATTTTTTAGGTTCAATTGACGATGGATTTTTTTCTTTGCCAAAGATTGTTTTTACCTTCGAATCATTCTCTGCATTACTCATTACACCACCTAAAAATAAATTTATGTTGGAACCCTTTCTGCATGATTACGTTTCTCGCAGACAACCTTATACCATAAACGCCTCCACCTGTTGTGTAAACCAATTTCAGCGTCCCGCCTTCTCTTAATCGTGGACTATGAAGAAATCTCCAGGTTCGACTGACAACAGGACCAGCAATGATCCCTTTTATTCCGGTTAACTCTTGCAGTTTTTCTTAATAGATCGTATATGTCTTGTTGCTTACACATTTTATTTATTTTTTAGCATGCCGGGCAACCGGCAGCACAAGGTTTTTACAGAATGAAAATATTTAGTCGTCCAATTGATTTAACCGGCGTCAGTACAGTTGTTTATCATCTCCCTGATGGTCCGGCCCTTTCCCTGAAAATTGAAGGCATCGAAGAATATCTTGATCTTGAACTCGAACTCGGCCATGTCTGCGACACCTCCGATATCGACGGTGTGCTGCATTTTTTCCCTAAAGGAAACGCCTGATTCTTCTCTCTTTTTCATCCGACCTGCACACATGAAATGGACAAAAACAGCTCTGCTTTTTTGGCCGATCCTCTTGTAGACTCGCATATTCATACTCGCCTCTGCGGCCATGCAGTCGGTGAGATGGAAGAGTATGTGCAGGCCGCCCTTAGAAAGAAATTAAAAAAAATCATCTTCCTGGAGCATATGGAGGAAGGTATTCATTCTCTTCATGGTAAAACCTGGCTCTCTGAAGAGGATTTTGATGCCTATTTTGCCGAAGGAGAACGGTTGCGCTCTGTGTATGCGGATGCAATCGAGATTGGCCTGGGAGTGGAATGTGGGTACAACCCCGATTACCGGGCGGTGCTCAAATCAAGACTCGCCAGAAGATGCTGGGATCAGGTTGGCATCTCCTGTCATTTCCTCAAGATCGAAGGAATGGCACAGCACCTGAATATGTTCAGCCGCAAAGAAGAGAATACTCAGCTCGCCCGGCATAGCGGCACCGAAGATATCCTCCATCGGTACTTCACCACACTCATCGAGGCGGTCAATTATCTGCCCGGCACCATGCTCTGCCATCTGGACGGAGCACTGCGCTATTTACCTGAAATAAGCCTGAGCGAGATGCACCATGGGCTTATTGATGTATTACTGCAAGCCGTTAAAGACAATAATCTGGCAATCGAAATAAACACATCCGGGATTGATATCCGTGGGGAGCAGTTTCCCGATCGACGCATCCTCGCCAAAGCTGTTGATCACAATATCCCCTTTATCTTCGGCTCGGATGCCCATAAGCCAGAACAAGTGGGCAGACACTTTACCGCCGTCAAGAGGACACTTTCTGCAAAGTTCGGTCTATAGCCGCACCAAGGCTTTTGGCATTAAACGGTTTGTGAAGGATATCGTTGATTCCGGCCATATGCGCCGCTTCATTGTCCTGGCTCTCATTCTGGGTTGTCACCATAATTACCGGCAGTAACCTTGCCGAATATTTTTTGCGGATACTTTCAGTGAGCTGGATCCCGGTCATATTCGGCATATTCAGATCGGTGAGAACCATGAGAGGTTTCTCCGTCTGCAGCCATGCCAGGGCCGACGCCGGAAATTCGAAAAGCACCGGATCGTAGCCGAGTTCATGAAGTGTTGCTTTATAAATATTGAGAATCATCCTCGAATCGTCTACGGCCACCACTTTGGGCCGCTGCGCAGTCTCTTCCTCGCCAACAATTTTCCGCGCAAAATCATTCTTTCCAGCCTGTTGCAACAGTCTGATATAATTATTGCGGATGTCTATATGGGTATGGGGAAGATAGACAAGAGCCAGTTTCTCAAACAGATCATCATCAGCCAGGTAGCCAAAGATCTGTTCAACCTGGGCATTGACAATGATTTTGGCAATATGTCGCGCCTCCTCTTCCGGTCCGCGCAGCAGGTTTTTTATCCCGGCGCCAAGAATCTTTGAAAAATTTTTATCAATCGCCCTGGCTGCGGCAATACACACGTGGTCTTCACGATCGGTCAACCCGGCTGTCAGGGTGTACGCCCCCTTTTTCAGAGGAAGGAGAGCCAGCGCTTCATAGGCCGCAAATCGGACATTCGCACTTCTCGGTTCATTGGTCAGCAATTTGCGGATAGGCTGCACCGCCGACTCGTCGCCGATATCGCCCAGGACATTCAAGGTATGAATCAGGAAATCCGGATCATCATGGAGCAGGTTCTCAATCAGTACGGGAACGGCCTTGGGGCCGATCCTGACAAGCTCTGATTTGGCAAAGGTACGCATGTGCGCATAATGCGACCGGATTGTATCATTCAGCTTTTCCAACGAGACGATATCCTGCACCTCGGAAAAAATTGACAGTATCAGATAGTCAATCTCATTATCAGTTCCCATTCGTTCGGCCAGCCGGTGCATTGCCGTAGGCGTCCCCACCTGCCCCAGCGCCTGCACGGCAGCGACTATCAGCTCCCTATTGGCGGCATAAAGGTAGTCGGTCAGCGTATTTATAGCCAGGGGATCACCGATAAGCCCGAGGGTCTCGATGATCAACATAATTTCAACCTCACTTTCAGATTTCGCAATGAGGTCGAGCAATACCGGCGTCGCCGCAACAAAACGGACTTCACCGACAATTTTAATCAATTCGGTTTTGTCGACTATTTTCGAAGATTCGAGAAATCCGATTAATTTTTCCGGATATGCCAGGAGAGTGGACAGCAGCGTCTCGCGGATGACCGGCATCTCGTCGGCAACCGCCATCTGGTCTGTCAGAAGATAGATAAAAAGCGGCACGGAAAAGTCTGCATCCGCTTTCGACAATAAATACACCAGACGGTTACGGGTCTTCGGCTCCACCGCTCCCAAATGTGCCAAAACAAGCTGCGCCTTGAGCGCGTCTCCGGTCTTGATATTGTCCTGCAGTTCTTCGATCATGTGTTGCGGATTCAGTTCAGCCATATTGCTTCAGTATGCCCCTGCTCTTATCAAATTTTGTTTAAACAAAAAGCCTCTTTCCTCAATGTGCTTACCACTAAACTTCAGCTACATGGGGATATGAGGTGCCCTTTGCACGGGTGTTCCGCAGCCTGGATGGCTGCGGTCAAGCCCCCAGGGATGGGTTTATGGCGTCCCGTGAAAAGGGCTCCTCATATCCCTCTGGACCTTCTAAGCTGAACTCTAGTGGTAATCACATTCCTCAAAGTCAGCATCATACCACAGCATCGCACTTTTTGTCTAACGCAGGGGCACAACTAATCCATCGGTACTCTCTTAAAATCATCGGAATATTGTATGCCCTGCTGATATCTTCGTGCCATTGCGGGTAACAAGAACTTCCCGTTTTTTTATTACTCATGAGGGAGGCGAAAACAGAGTGGCAGATTTTCATAAGCAGGGCAACTCCTCACAGTGAGCTGCCCTGCTCGAAATAGCAGGTGCTATCAGCTCACCGGCAGCCAATCGGCCCCCATCCGTCTGACGATATTGAAGCCGCCTGGAACAACGCGACAATCCTTAAAACCAACCGAAGCAAGAAACAATTGAATTTCAAACGATCTGGAACCGGCGTTGCAAAAGACCAGAAACTTTTTATCCGATGGCAATTCCCGATAGCGATCGCGCACCTGATCATATGGCAAAGAAGTCCACAGAGAGGTGCCAAAGCGTTCAATGAACGGGACAGCCTCTTTGGCATAGCGCACATCAAGCACCTGCCAGTCCGGATGACTTGAGGGATCGGCCATCCACTGATAAAAATCTTCCATGGAAATTTGCGCCATGCGTTTATCGCAAAGGTTATCGGCAATATAGGCCGCGGCATTGATCGGATCGATGGCCGGAGAAAAAGGCGGTGAATACGCCATTTCAATGTTGGCAAAATCATCAATTGTGGCACCGGCAGCAAGTGCCACCGCTGCTGCATCGATACGGGCAGAGAGAGCATCGTTGACGGCTCCGGTCCCCTGCAGCCCGAGAACCTTTCTGGTGCGTTTATCAAACACCAGTTCCAGACAGAGAATACTCTGCCCCGGGAAGAAATGGGCCCGGTCCGAGGGGGCTGAAAGGGAACAATCGGCATCAAAGCCTTCAGCCCTGGCCCGGTCAAGACTTAATCCGACTGCCCCCAGTGAAAGCTCGAAGGCCTTAACGATAAAGCTTCCAACACCACCTCTGAAGACCGACGGTATCCCGGCAATATTATCGGCGGCGACCCGGCCTTCCCTGTTGGCCATACTGCCAAAGGGGGCGACAAAACGCTTGCCGGACACCAGGTTAATAATGTCGACACAGTCGCCCGCTGCATAGATATCAGGATCAGACGTCTGCATCCGTTCATTGACAACGATGCCGCCGGAGGCCGCCACGAGGAGTCCGGCGTCTTTGGCCAGTTGGGTGTTGGGCCGTACCCCGACTGCCATAAGAACCATATCGGCATCGAGTGTTCGTTTTCCCGTTCGGACAGCCGCGACTTTGCCGTCCTTGACGACAATCTCTTCGGCGGCTTCCTTCAGATACACCGCAACATTGTGATCGCGAAGATGTTTCGTTAAAATGGCGGCCATCGGCCAGTCGATGATTCTTGGCAACAGCTGGTCCATAAATTCGACGAGTGACGTTTCTATGCCCCACAGATCAGTCAGTGCCTCGGCCATTTCAATACCAATGGCTCCGCCACCGATGACCACCGCCTTGCCGACCTTGCCTTTGGCGATCATATCCTTTATAGCTATAGCCTTATGCAGATCGGTCACGGTAAACACGCCTGCGGCATCGTTGCCGGGGATCGGCGGCATTACCGGCTTACTGCCCGTTGCGAGCATCAAGGTATCATAGGCTATTTCCGACCTTGTGCCGGTTTTCAGATCTTCGAGCTGTACGGTCTTTTTCTGTCGATCAATTGCCAGCGCGCGGGTAGATGTCAATGTTTTGACGCCCTTGGCCTTCTCGAAAAAATACTCATCCCGGACCATATGAAAACTCGTTGAGCGCAACTCCTTCTCATCAGAGACATCGCCTGAGACATAATAGGGTATACCGCATCCACCATAAGAAATAAGATTATCCTGATCGATAACGGTTACTTCGGCGTCCGGCATAAGTCGCTTTAACCGACACGCCGCCTTGGGACCTGCCGCAACACCTCCGACAATCACTATTTTTTTTCCCATCTTGTACTCCACTTTTTAACCTGAAAATATTTTGTATATTTCAAAGTATTTTCTTGTTTTTTGCCAGAAAATACTCTGTCCGAGAGAATGGTCTCCACACAGCAAGGGGCATTGCACAGAACCCCGGCTTTCTCGCCGATTACCGGACTCTGTTACAGTACTGATCCCGAACCATTGCATCCTCCCCTGCGTCACCACAAGATTATAGACATATGAACATTAATTGACCTGAAAACTCAAGGGGAATTCGAAAGTTCTTCATACCTTATCAGATTTAAGGATTTCCAGACGGAGGCGGTGCCGCGCGTCAAACAGGTGCAATCCGGACATCCAGATTGCACTGACAACGCCAAAACCTGTCCCCGCAGCTATCAAAAACATAATAAGAATCTGATATTTTACCGCCTCAACCGGTGGTGTTCCGCCCAGGATCTGTCCGGTCATCATCCCCGGCAAACTGACCAGGCCGGCTGCCGCCATGGAATTAATGATCGGCATCATCCCCGTCCGCATACAATCACGCCGAATGTCGCTGCTCGCTTCCTGCCATGATTGCCCGAGCAACAGACGTTGCTCCACTTCTCCCCGCCGCCCGTGCAACTGGTCTGTCATTCTGTCCAGGGCCAGAGCAATGCCGGTCATGGTATTGCCAAGCAGCATGCCAAGCAACGGAATGGCATATTGCGGCGTGTACCATGGCTTAACCTGAATAATCACCACCAGCGCCAGCACGGTAACCGAAAAGGAGGAGACAAACATGGCACAGACACTGATCAGATACCCGGAGAGACCTATTATTTTGCGCTTTTGCCGGGCCTGGACTTCCCGACCAGCAGCAAGGAGCATGATGGTTGACATCAACAAAACCAGCAGCAGACTGCCGCTGGCAAACAAAAAGCGCAGCACCAGTCCGATGAGCAGGAGTTGAGCCGTCATCCGGCAGCCAAAAAAGATGATTTTCCGTTCCAGCCCCAGGCTCAGCATGACACTCAGCACGGAAAGCAACAACAGAAGGGATGCAGCCAAGCCCAGATCGACCCCAGTTAATGCGATAACATCCATATTAACACCTGGAACTCCACGGTATAAAGAGGTTCATGCTGCCGGCAAACCTTCTGCCAGGCCTTGGCATGAATCATTTGATTTGATAGAGTCGGTGCTGCTCCATACGAAATTCCCGGCTCGCGACCCGCTTCAATTGTTCCGGATCATGGCTGACCCACACAACTGCCGGGTTATTCTGCCGCAGATAGTTACCGATATATTTTTCCATGAGTCCGGTATGATAGGCATCGAGGCCTGAGCTGGGTTCATCGAGCAACAGAACAGTCGGATTGTTCTGCAGGGCCCGCAGCAGGGCCAGTCGCTGACGCTCCCCTGTGGACAGACGGCTTACCTGCCAATCGAGCACCTCAGGCTCCAGTCCCAGAAGCATGCAGCTCTCCCGAAGCAAAGACGTCTTGTGCTTTACCGGAAAATGATCGCCTGCCCGGTCATACCACCAAGACGAATCGGCCGGCACCATGGTAACTTTTGATCGCCATTGCGTAGGCGAAAAACTCGCTGAAGCTCTACCGTCGAGCAGGATTTCACCTTCCGCGGGAATAAGATCGGTTATTGCCCTGAAGAGCTGCGTTTTGCCAATTCCAGATTTGCCGGTCAGCCCTACACACTCGCCCTTTCCCACCGAAAACGTATAGGGACCTTTGCCAAGAAAGGTAATATTGACGACACACAGGTGCATGTCATTCATGCTACCGGAGGCAGGGTGATGGTGAAACTGGCCCCTTTTCCTTCCTCACTGTGCACGGTGATCTGCCCGTCGTGGCTGTCAATAATAGACTTGGTTATGGCCAGTCCCAAGCCGGTGCCCTTATTTTTATCGGTATAAAAAGGAGTAAATATCTGCTCTATCTTGTCTTCCGACATACCGCTTCCCGTGTCACGGATGGTCAATTCCGTACCTCCCGATTCGGACCGGCAGGTACTGACCTGAAGCTGGCCGTTTTCCGTCATTGCCTGCAAGCTGTTCATCAAAATATTCAAGACAGCACGGTAGAAGAGATCCGGGTCGAGTTTGTTTTCCGGCACATCGGGAGCGAGATCGGCAATCAGCTCAATATGCTGACGTTTCAGCTCGTGTGACAGGAAATCCAGCACTTTCCTCACCACTTCATTGACGCTGGACGGTTGGAAGTGTGCTTTTTGCGGGCGGGCGAAGTCGAGAAATTCAACGACGATGTTGTTGAGACGCATTGTCTCGTCAACGATGATTTTGGCCAGGTGTTCATTGCCAGGGGCTACTTTTTTGATCCGTTTTTCAAGTATTTCTGCCGTACTGCGCACGATGCCCAGTGGACTTTTTATTTCATGACTGACCGTCGCAACCATTTTCCCGAGATGCGCCAGCCGTTCAGCCTGATTCAGCTTTTCTTCCAGCCGGAGACGCTCGACGGCCCTGTTCTCAATTATGGTGCCGGCTCGGGAGACAATGGATCGCAGCACCAGGAACAGGATGGTCATGACCACACTGGAAACCACAATAATCCACCCTTGAAAACCAAGGATATTCGTATAATTCCGGGACAGATCTTTTTCGATCTCGATAACGCCCATGATAAGATCACCTTCTTCTCCGTCGCGACGCACCTGGCGAAAAGGAATGAAGGTTTTCAGAACACACTCGACCTGGGGGGTGATGTGCATCAGACTGAGCACCGACCCGCTATAGGTGAGTTTGGAGTTGGGAATGCCGACCAGCGCTTTGGAATATTCTCCTTTGCCCATATCCTTTTTACCAATGAGCTCCGGATTGGTCGAATAGGAGATAATATTCATACTTGAATCGTAAATGGTAACCGAATCAATCTTCAATCCCTGCGTGACACCTTTAATAATGCTGTCAAGCAATTCATATTGCTCCGGTTTACGAAGAGCGATTCCGCCAAAACGGATAACTGCGGGGAGAACAAAACGCCGAAAAACCTGCTGGTTTATATTTTCTGCCAGCAAAAGAGAATACTCCTCATTTTGCTCCAGCATAATTTTTCGGGCGTTGTTGGAGATAATCCAGGAAAGGAGCAGGGTAAATACCAGGATGACGGCCAGACTGGAGAAAGAAAAATATTTAACCAGCTTGAACGATTCAAGTCCGGCTTCCACCTTTTCTTTTCTGATCGAATCAAGGACCGGATCAGACTCCTCTTCCCCATTAATCATCTTACCTTTTCTCCTGGGGAGATAATGATCCGGTTTTCGATGGCATACATCTTTACCGATCATCCTGATTACACTGCGAGAACCTCAAATGAGCTTTTCAGTTAGCTTTTTTCCGAAGATATGTCGGCGTTTCAAGATAATCGTCATTCCAGCTGAGGGAATTGGTGGCTTTTCCCTCCGGGGCCTTTGACGAGCCAAGATTGTCCAGCGAATCAAAGTTCGATCCGGGTAACCGCGTTACTCTTGGTTGCCTGTTTGGCGCTGCCGGCGCTCCGGTGGTGGGTTTTTCCGGCTCTTTTGCCTTGGCCGGCCTGCGCATGTGATCTTCAACCGGATTTATGGTCTCCTTCTTGTCGATCATCCCGCCTACACCGGTGGCAATGACCGTCACATGCAGTTCGTCGCCGAGGGCATCGTCATACAACGCACCAATGACGACCTTGGCGTCATCATCTACCTTCTCCTGGATCAAAGCGGAAGCTTCCATGAATTCGGCCATCGTGAAAGATTCTTCCGAAGCCGAGATATTGATAAGCAGACCACGTGCACCATCGATACCGAAATCTTCCAGCAGCTGATTGTCAATCGCCTTCCTGGCGGCCTCGGTAGCCCTGTTCTCCCCTACCGCCGAGCCGGATCCCATGACCGCAGGACCAACTTCTTTCATGACGGTTCGCAGATCGGCAAAATCGGCATTAATCAGGCCGGGGACATTGATCAGGTCGGTAATACCTTTCACCGCCTGCAGCAAAACATTATCCGCCATTGACAACATGTCGGACAGCTTGCTGTTTTTCTGCATAATAGACAGCAGCCGGTCATTCGGAACGGTGATGATGGTATCGGCATATTTCTGCAGTTCTATCCATCCGGCCTCAGCGTTGCGGGCACGGTATTTGCCCTCAAAGCTAAATGGTTTAGTCACCACGGCAACCGTCAGGGCACCCAGTTCCTTACTCGCCTTGGCAACGATAGGCGCCGCACCGGTCCCGGTTCCTCCACCAAGTCCGGCAGTAACGAAGACCATATCGCTGCCCCGTAAAACCTCTTTCAGTTCCTCAAGAGATTCCATGGCAGCCATGTTGCCGGTTTCCGGATCCGCACCGGCGCCGAGACCTTTCGTTATGCTCGGACCTATCTGCAGACAGACATCGGCTTTTGACTGATTCAGTGCCTGTTTATCAGTATTAGCAACAATAAATTCGACACCCTGGAGTCTATTGGTAACCATAGTGTTGATGGCATTACCGCCACCCCCACCGACACCAATAACCTTCACAACTGCAACACCCTCTGATTCTGCCATCCTGAACGGCATGTTTACCCCCTGATCTATATCTTAAGCTTCCACCGTATACACAGATAAACTACGAATATTATCAATGTAATACTATAGCATTACGGACTTCTCTCTTAAACAAAAAACATTGCAATCACATGATTTTTTTAAACCAGTCTTTTACCCTGCTCAAAACGGTAGGCTCCTGTCGCGCCATTTCATTGCGCGCATTCCGGCCAAAAAGTACCAGGCCTACCGCCGTTGTGCAACGCGGACTGTGCAGTTCTTCAACCCTGCCGGTGATGCCGGTAGGATAGCCTATCCGCACCGGCAAATCGAAAATCTGTTCCGCCAGCTCGACAATGTTTGACAGCAGAGCCGTACCACCGGTCAGAACCACACCGCCGTTAATCTTATTCTTTTTGCCCGAGGCGATCAATTCGCTGTTCATCATCTCCAGAATCTCGATTATTCGCGCCTCAAGGATATCCACCAGCACTTTCTGGGTGACTTTACGTGGCTCCCTATCCCCGACGGTCGGCACGTCCACCACGAGATTGGGCTTAATAAACGAGGCGATCGCTCCACCATAATCTTCCTTCAATCGTTCGGCGTCCTGGAGAGGTGTGCGCAAACCAACGGACAGGTCATTGGTAAGATTATGCCCCCCCAGACCTATTTCACAGGTATGACGGATGGTGCCATCGCAGAAAATTGCCAGATCGGTGGTGCCCCCGCCAATGTCTATGAGTGCGACGCCTAACTCCATCTCGTCTTTACTTAATACCGAGTTTGCCGAGGCAATCGATTCGAGCACCAGTTCGGCCACCTGCAGCCCGGCTTTGTTGCAGCAGGTCACCAGATTATGCACTGCGGCAATGTCAGCGGTAACGATGTGCACATTGGTTACCAGACGGACTCCGGTCATACCGACAGGGTTCTGAATGCCGGTATGATCATCGACCATATACTCCTGCGGCATAACATGGATAATCCGCTGATTCTCAGAAATTTTAACGGTTTTTGCCGCGGCAACCACCTCATCGATGTCCGCCTGCTTGATCTCCCGGTTATTCACCGCCACTATGCCGGGGCTGTTAAAGCCCTTGATATGGTTGCCGGCAATACCCACATAGACATACACTGAGCGCAAGTCACAGCCGGCGGACTCCTCGGCAAGTTTTACCGCCTGACGGATCGAATTGACCGTACTCTCGATATTGACCACAACACCTTTTTTCAGACCAAGAGAAGGGACGGTCCCCACTCCGATTATTTCAATCCGGTCTTCAAAGACTTCTCCAACGACACAGCATATTTTTGTCGTTCCGATATCGAGGCCGACAACCAGATCGCCTGTTTCCTGGTAATCCGCTTTGCTCTCATCAGATCGAGTCACTTCTATATCAGTCGTCACCGCATTTTTATTATTGTCATTCATTATATTTTTATAAAGAGTCTGTACGAAGCTCTCCCTGATACCTGTTAAGTTAATGTCTGGTTATCTAACTTGTTTCCATCCTGAAACGACCATTTTCCCTAACCCGTCGTTGTTCTCAAAATTTAATCCTCGGCATATCGACTGTATGCCTGCAGCTAAATTTATCGAACCCATGGATTTAGAGGAAAATGACTCGTTTCGGGATGGAAACTAACTTGATTGTGTCTGTGCAACGAGCACTTTGTCATTTAAGTAATCCATCTGTATATATTCAATCTGCGAAATAGATCCCTTCCCTTTTTGTTTATACAATGTTTTGAGAACCTGTACCAGGCGATAATATTTCTTGCTGGTATTACTGTTGCCAAAAAAAATAGGGAAAGGGTATTCAACTAAATATACTACCATTTCTCCATCCTGATTCAGATGAATTTCCGATACAGACTGGGCAGGCAGCTGCGGATTATTACCGTTGATTTTCTCCAGAAAAATAAGGACTTCATCCAGAGATTTTTGCTGCAGCACCGGGTCGTTGATCTCGGCAAGCCCGGTGATAACCGGAAAATCAATCTCCGCTCCCGGCTTGACCGCCATGAACGGATGCCCGTTTTTATCAATATATTGCAGTTGATTTCCATCCGGACCCTCGCTGTGGAGAAGGGCCTGGGGGACGTTTTCGACGATGGAAATCTCTACCGTGGACGGCCAATTCTTCTTCACCTCTGCCTGCGCTATCCATGGAACCTTAGCCAGGCGCGCCTCTACATTCGCACACTTCAAGCCAACCAGACTCGATTGATGCAGGATAATGCCCGAAGCCTCCCGCAAATTTTCATTAGACAGAGTCTTGTTCCCGGAATAGGTAATTGCCGAAACTTGAAAAATTGGCAATTTTTCAAAATTATCAGGCAGTAAGTGCTTGGCGCCAACCACAATGCCAACCAGGAGCACAAGCGCCGCCGCAGTCAACCCGGCCCCCTTAACAAGTAATCTTCGTTTGTTAACCGGCCTGCTGTAGTTGTTATAACTTGTCTTCTTTTTTCTAGAAAATAACTGCCTCAGACGAGCGAGACGGCTCTTTCGCCCAGGGTAATGACCGCTCTGCCCGGGAAGGCTCTGCACTGAAAGTTCACTTTTCAGATAGCCGGCCCCATTCTTTTTCTTTTTCACAAAGAACGAGGAGATATTATTTATTACTTTCGAAAGAAACATGGTCATTGTCAGATAAAATGGACTTCAGGTTCCAGGGCAACGCCACTGTCGATTTTTACTTTCGTCTGCACCAACTGCATGAGCTTCAGCACATCTTCGGCTGTCGCCCCACCCTTATTCACGAAAAAATTGCCATGATGTTCAGAAATCATCGCCCCGCCGACAACAGTTCCTTTTAACCTGCTGGCATCAATCAACCGGCCGGCGCTGTCATTTGGCGGATTCTTGAAAAAGGAGCCGGCATTGGGATATTGACAGAATTGCGCCTGCTTCCGGCGACTCTGCAGTTCATTGCAATATTGACGGATTGCCGAACCATTTCCCTTTGTTAACTCCAGTTCGACCTCGGCAACTACCGCTTTTCGCTGATACGCAGCTAAACCGTTGCAGCAGCGGTAGGAAAAATCCAGTTCCCGGCGGCATAATTTCTTATCCCCCTCCGCCGTTATCAACTTGATACTGCGAACCATCGAGGCCATATCGCTGCCCCATGCCCCGGCATTCATGATCACCGCCCCGCCCAGGCTCCCCGGAATACCGCAGGCGAATTCAAGGCCGGTTAATTGCCAATCAATGCACTGTAAAGAAAGTCGGCCTAAAGAATAGCCGGCACCCGCTCGGAGCAGGACCGTATCGCTGTTTTCGCCAGGCTGCCTTTGCACAGTCCTGAATGCAGCCCCCAACAAAATAATGACTCCGGCAAAACCTTCATCGCGCACCAGCAGATTCGTGCCGCGGCCAATAAGCCGCCACGCTATATTTTCCTCAGCCAGAAAGACCAGCAGCGCCTGCAATTCATTGTGCCGATCGACCGTGACGACGGCGTCCGCGGGTCCGCCAATGCCGAGGGACGTATAGCGATCCAGCCGAGCCTGCCAGTCAATTGGCTGCGAAATGAGTTCGGTCAGCCTCTGTCGTTGCGCCTGATTCATTCTGTCTGGTTGTGCCGTGATGTATTCCTTTGCAGCAAGTCGACGAGTTCCTCACCAACCTTGACTATATTCCCCGCACCCAGCGTCAGGACCAGATCGCCAGGTTGCAGCGTCGGCAATAGTAATTCCGCCATTGTGTTGATATCGCCTATATACCTGGTGTGTCGTTGACCATGAATTTTAGTTGCCTCCAGTAAACTCTCGCCGGTGACGCCGTCAATGGGTTCCTCACTTGCCGCATAAATATCCGACATTACAAGGATATCAGCTTTATGAAAGCAGGTTTGAAACTCTTTAAAGAGTGCCTTTGTTCGCGAGTATCGATGGGGCTGAAAAAGGACCACGAGACGTTTTTGCGGCCAGGCTTGAGTGATTGCGGCTAATGTGGCCCGGATCTCGGTTGGGTGATGACCGTAATCGTCGACGATGGTAATCCCGTCAATTTCACCTTTCTGCTGCATCCTGCGCTGCACTCCGGCGTAAGTTTCCAGCCCTTTCTGTATTTCGGCAAACGGCAGTTCAATCTCCAGGCCGACACAGACCGCAGCCAGCGCGTTATACACGTTGTGCAGGCCCGGCGGAGCGATACTTAGCTGACCGCGTATCCCCGTCGCATCCTTCACGGTGAAAAACACCCGGCCGTCCTGCCATACGATCTCATCAGCATGGATGTCCGCCTGGGGGGTCAAGCCATAGGTTATCGTCCTTTTGGGGATTGAGGGCAGGATGTCTGCAACATTGGCGTCATCCAGACAGACAATTGCCGCCCCGTAAAATGGGATTTTGTCGATAAACTGAAGAAACGTCGATTTAATATGATCGAGATCCCGGTAATAATCGAGATGCTCAAGATCAATATTTGTGACGACCTCCAGGACAGGCGATAATTTCAGAAACGAGCCATCACTCTCGTCGGCCTCAGCGACCAGATATTCGCCTTGGCCCAATTTGGCGTTTCCTCCGAGGGCATCAACCTTGCCGCCGATAACAATGGTCGGGTCAAGGCCTGCCGAGGCAAGCATCCAGCTGACCATGGATGTAGTTGTTGTTTTGCCATGGCTGCCGGCGATGGCAATGCCGTTTTTCTTTAAGCGCATCAATTCCGCCAGCATCTCCGCCCGCATGATGACCGGCACATTCGTTTCTTTGGCCCGGACGACTTCAGGATTCGTTGAAGAAATGGCCGAGGAAGTTACCACCACATCAGCCCCCTCCATCCATTCACTCTTATGACCGGTGTGGATGATGCCGCCGAGCCGCGCCAGGTTTTCGGTAATAATGGAGTTATGCAGATCGGACCCTGACACTTTGTAGCCGAGATTAAGCAGCAGCTCGGCGATGCCGCTCATGCCAATTCCGCCTATACCGACAAAATGGATATGTCTTGTTTTTCTGTTCATTATTTCCGGTATTTTCCTATTTGTTCCAGGCAGCAGGCAACGATTCGTTCAGCCGCATCGGGGAAGGCGAGTGCCTTCATGGCCGCCCCCATCATCGAGAGTTTTTCGCGATTGTACATCAAATCAAGAATGGCGATGCCGAGCTGCTCGGCATTCAGGTCTTTCTGCCGGTACTGAACTGCACCGCCGCCGTCCACATAGTATTGCCCATTTTTTTCCTGGTGGTTATCGGCGGCGGAGGGATAGGGAATAAGAATTGCCGGCTTTCCAAGTACGGCAAGCTCGGAAAGCGTTGTAGCCCCCGCTCTGGAAACCACCAGGTCAGCCTCGGCGTAAACCTCGTCCATTTTCATGAAAAACCCCGCCACCAAGGCGTCCATCCCGCGTTGCTGATACGCGGCCTCCACCTGTTCCTGGTCTTTTTCACCGGTTTGATGGATTACTTTGATCCCCTGGAGTTCCGCGTCGGTAAAAGCACATACTGCCTCGGATACCAAACGGTTCACTGCATGTGCCCCCTGACTTCCGCCCAGAATCAGCAGGGTTTTCCGACCACTTTTGGGCGGTAGAGATGTTCCGGCCAGCTGAAGTATTTTCGTACGTACCGGATTGCCGGTGTAAACGATTTTATCAGCCGAAAATTCCGATCCGCTGCCGGGCAGCGACAAACAGACTCTGTCGGCCAATGTACCGAGCTTGCGGTTGGCCAGTCCCGGCACAGAATTCTGTTCATGAAGGACGACAGGAAGGCCGAGGCTTTTCGCAGCTGCGACCACTGGCCCGGTTACATACCCACCGACACCGACCACAATATCTGGTTGAAAACGACGAATAATGCGAAGTGCCTGAAGGTATGATACCGGCAATATTGCTACAGCTTTCAACAATTCCAGCACGCTTTTGCCTTTAAGGCCATAGCTCCGGATACTCTCACTGGCAAAGCCGTACATCCCGAGACTTCTGGAGTCCATTTTTCTTCTGGTACCAACAAAGAGAACCTCGGTCGCCGGCATCTGTTTTTGAAACTCCTGGGCAGTTGCCACCGCCGGAAACAGATGTCCCCCCGTCCCTCCTCCGGTCAATAAAACCCGTATGTTCTTCTCCTTAGCTCCCATGCCCGCCTATTTCCCGTCACGCTGATTCTTCCTGCAGGGCTGATACAGCCTTTTTAAACTCATTCCCTCTATGGCCATAGCTGGTAAACATATCAAAACTGGCGCAGGCCGGGGAGAGCAGTACCACATCTCCGGCGGCGGCATTTTTTGCAGATGTCCGTACGGCTTCATCCATAGACCGAGCCGGGAGTACCTCCACCAGATCAGTCAGGGCATCGGCAAGAAGGCCCGCAGCTTCACCGAACAAAATCAGTTTTTTCACCTTGGCAGCAACACTCTCGCGCAGCAGACGGAAATCATCGCCTTTATCACGACCGCCGGCCAAAAGAATAACATTCCCCGGGAACTGGGCCAGGGCACCGATCACCGCTCCGGTATTCGTCGCCTTCGAATCGTTATAATAAGAGACTCCGTTGAGTTCGGCAACAAACTCGATGCGATGCGGCAGGGGACGAAAGGCCTGAAGGCCCGCCAGGATCTGCGCGTGCGTGCAGCCCTGTGCTCGAACCGCAAGAATAGCCGCAGCATAATTCATCAGGGTGATATCATTGAGTTGGCCCATCTCGGCAAATTGATACTCTTCCCGGGTGGAATCGGTCAGCAGTGTAATGCGGTTATCACCAATTAACGCCGAGGGTGCATCATTTTTGCCAAACGTGCGCACATTCGCCGACAAAGCCGGCGGGAGTCTGCGACAAAGCGGATCGTCTCCATTGATGATTATGACACTTCCCGGTTGCTGATGCACAAAGAGCTGCATCTTCGCCGCAACATACCTGTCCATCGAGGTATGCCTGTCCAGATGATCCGGGCTGACATTGAGCAGCACTCCGACATCGGGGGCAAAATCTCCGGCACTCTCAAGTTGAAAGCTCGACACTTCAGCGACAACGATATCGTAATCCTGCGGGTGCAGGAGGTATTCATACAAAGGGGTGCCGATATTTCCACCGACAAACACCCTCTTTCCGGCAGACGCGAAAATTTCCCCGATCAGCGTCGTCACCGTAGTCTTGCCGTTGGTGCCGGTAACCGCCACCACAGGGACGTCCATCTGCCCGGCGGCTACCGCTAATTCTCCGACAATCTTCACTCCGTCGTCCCGCAATTCGCTGAGCAGGGGAAGATGCAGGTTCACTCCGGGGCTGACAAGCAGCAACTCGGCACGGCGTAAAAACTCTCGACTGTGGCCTCCCGCTTCCCAAAGAACGTTTGTCTCAGCAAGAAAAGCCCCCTCCTCTGCCAGAAACTTTTCTTGCTGCCGATTGTCCGACACGAAAACTTCTGCCCCGCAACGCAGCGCATAGCGCACAGCCGCCCGACCGGAAATTCCCAATCCCATAACCGCCACTTTGGCGCCGGGATATAGCATGGATTTTTTTTTCATCAGCGTAATTTCAACGTAGCAATGGCTACAAGCCCTAAAATGATCGAGACAATCCAGAACCGCACGACAACCTTTGCCTCATGCCAGCCTTTCTTTTCAAAATGATGATGGAATGGTGCCATCAGAAAAATCCTCTTGCCGTGGGTCATCTTGAAATAACCGACCTGCATAATAACCGACAGGGCTTCCATCACAAAAATTCCGCCAACTATGGCCAGCAGAAATTCCTGCTTGATAATGATCGCCGTGGACCCCAATGCGCCGCCAATGGCCAGTGACCCGACATCGCCCATAAACATCTGCGCCGGAAAGGCGTTGAACCACAAAAAGCCGAGACAGGCACCAAAGATGGTCCCACAGAATATGGCCAGCTCGCCACTGCCTGCAACATAAGGAATCTGTAAATAATCGGCCAGAACCACATTACCGGCAAGGTAGGAAAACATCAGATAGACTGCGGCGGTCACAACCGTCGGTCCGGCAGCAAGGCCATCCAGTCCGTCGGTCAGGTTAACCGCATTCGACGCCCCGACAATTACCACGATGGCGAACACAACGTAGAACCACCCCAGATCCGGACGAATATTTTTGAGAAACGGCAGACTCAGGTGTCCATCAAAACCGGTATGCAGAGAGATAACTATCCCGACAACTGAGGCACCGAAAATCTGCAGCACCAGCTTCCATCTGGCACTCAATCCCTTGGAATTGTTTTTTCGGATTTTGCGCAAATCGTCAATGGAGCCAATGCAACCATAGAACAATGTAACAAATAAGCCAAGCCATACCAGGGAATTATCGAGTCGAGCCCAGAGCAGCGTACCAAGGGTTATGGCTGTGAGAATCAGCAAGCCTCCCATGGTCGGCACGCCTTGCTTCGCCAGATGGGTCTCTGGTCCGTCATCACGTACCACCTGGCCAATCTGGAAATGGCGCATGGTCCGAATAAAGATTTTCCCAAGAAAAAGAACGATCAAAAATGCAGTTACCGCCCCGCCTATCGAACGAAAGGTGATATAGCGAAAGACATTCAAGCCGCTCAGGCTCGTATGCAGCGGATAGAGAAGGTGATACAACATAAAAAATCTAACTCACAGATAAATGATTCAACAACAATTCAGGGAGATGGGCCACCCTCCCCGCCATCAAAATTCAATAATCCCGGCGACAATTGTTTCAAAACGCAAGCCTCGGGAAGCCTTGACAAGAACGGCATCTCCCTGCCCAAGACGATGGGATTCGACCATTTCGTGCATCCAGCGAACCGCCGCCTCTTTGTTGGCGAACGAATGGATTCGATCTTTTTTGAAACCGTGTTCGAGGGCTCCATTTACCACATCTTCTCTAAATTCACCAACAACTCCTGCATAATCAATTGCTAATTGTGCAATCAATTTTCCGATCTCGTAATGCGCATGGGGAGCAGAGGCCCCAAGCTCAAGCATATCCCCGATTATACAGAGGGAACATTTTCCAGCAATTCCTTTCAATGTCTTCAGGCCGGCAGTCATTGAAGCCGGATTGGCATTGTAGGTATCGTTGATTATGGTGAAACCGGAGCCGGCGCGGAGTATCTCCATACGTTTGTCCGGCGGCCGGAAATCAGCCAGGCCGGCGGCAATATGTTCCAGTCCGGCTCCTGCAGCGATGCCGATGGCTGAGGCACAGAGGGCGTTGCCCACGTTATGTTCTCCGGCGATGGCAAGACGAACTTTTATCGATTCCGATCGGTGATGCAGGGTGAAGGCAATGGTGCCTCCGCCCGCGACGTCATTCATATGGATATCGGAAGCCCAGATATCCGGCGGTGCACCTTCCGCTTCGCCCTGTACCGCGAAAGTGATTTTGCGATTGGGATACTTGATTGAAAGATCTCTGATCCGTAAGTCATCGAGGTTGACTATCAAAGTTGCCGATTCTCGGCTCGCGGCAAAAAGCTCTTCTTTGGCCTTGGCGACACCTGCAATCGACTCCAACCCCAGGAGATGCGCGCCATGGATATTGGTGATACAGCTTATATCAGGATCAGCTATCGCCCCGAGGCGACGGAGTTCACCGGGCTGGTTCATGCCCATTTCCAGCACCGCTGCCCGGTGACCGACATCAAGAGGCAGCAAAGACAAAGGCAACCCTATAAGATTATTAAAATTTCCTTTCGTTTTCAAGACACAGTCAGCAGGATGATCAGGTCCCTTTGGCCACACTCTTGCCAGAATTGAAAAAGCCATCTCCTTGACCGTTGTTTTTCCGCAGCTGCCGGTAAGGCCGATAACCACCTGCCGACATTGTCCGGCCAGAGCTCTTCGGCGAAATGCCGCCATATCGCCCAGAGCACGCTGGGTATCGGAAACGACGATCTGGCAGACGTCAATTCCGGCCGGCAACGAGAGCTTTCTCTCAACCACCAGACAACGCGCACCGTTGTCAATCGCCTGCTGGACGAAGCTGTGCGCATCATGGGTTTCCCCTTTCAGGGCAACAAAAATGCCATCCCGGCTCACCACCCTGCTGTCAGTGACGACCGGTCCAAGCAATTTCGTCACTTTCTCACCTGAAAACAATTCCCCGCTCACGGCGGCGGCGACCAGCTCAGCCGTCCACGAAAAGAGGACTTTTTGCGCCTCCATTCGATCATCGAAAAACCTTTTTCCCTGAGAAGTCAACTGATAGGGCTCATGTCCTTTTCCGGCAATAACGACAATGTCTCCGGCCGAGGCGCCGCGTATCGCGGCTTCGATTGCGTTTTTCCTGTCGCGTATCACCACATATCCGCGATCGCGACTGGTTCTGGCCGCCAGCCAGGCTGCGTCTTTGCCTTTAAGCGCCGTGGCACGCAGGCCACCGAGAATCTGTTCGACTATCAGATCAGGATCCTCAGATCGTGGGTTGTCGTCAGTTACCACTGCGACATCGCAGATTTTTCCGGCAATTTCACCCATCAACGGACGTTTGCCCTTATCTCTGTCTCCGCCGCAACCGAAAACGCAAAAAAGCTGTCCGTGCGGCAGAGCAGCGACGGTTGTCAGTACTTTTTCCAAAGCATCCGGGCTGTGGGCATAATCAACCAGGACCACCGGGCCGTTCGAGTCCCAGGCAGAGCCGGCAACAACCCGTTCGACCCGGCCGGGAGCGCCGCCGGCTGTGGCCAGCGCACGACAGATCAGCGCCTCCTCAATGCCCAGAGCCAGGCAAAGGCCATAGACGGTCAGGATATTATCGATATTGTAACGGCCAATAAGTGGAGAGCAGAGGGTATGCAGACCGGACGAAGTCTTAACGATCATCTCGGTTTGCTCAAGAGTTGAGGAGAAATTCTGCAATTGAATATCAGCCTCTTCGCTCTCTCCCCAACGAATCGTTCTTTTACCGGATTTGCCGCAAATCTCATGCAATAACCGGTTCCACTGGTGGCCATCGATTCCCGCCGTTGTATCGGGCAGCACGGCCATGCCTGTTGCCCGCAGATGATCGGTAAACAGCAGGGTTTTGGTACGAAAATATTCAGCCATCTCTGCATGGTAATCGAGATGATCCCGGGAAAGATTGGTAAATGCAGCAGCATCGAACATAATGGAACCGATTCGCGACTGGGCGAGTGCATGGGAGGAAACTTCCATAATCACATATTCTACGCCATTGTCAACCATCTCTCTCAGCACTTTCTGCAGCAGGAAAGACTCCGGAGTCGTAAACCTTGTCTGCAGAGTCGTCGTCTTGCCGTTTTTGCCGGTATATCGGTTGTTGATCGTCCCTATAACGCCAACCGACAGTCCGGCCTGCAGCAGAACATGCTCAAGCAGAAAGGTTACCGTGGTCTTGCCGTTCGTGCCGGTAACGCCAATGAACTTCAGCTTCTCACCGGGCTGTTGGAAATAATTGGCGGCAACGGCCGCATATGCCCGGGCGGTATCATCTACCTCAATCACAGTCGCCCCGAGTTTTTTGGCCTGTTCCTCCGTCACTCTCTGCCGGCCGCAAATTATTGTTCGACAGCCTGCGGCAACAGCTGCCTCGATATAGTTATGGCCGTCACTGACCAGCCCGGGCACAGCAACAAAAAGACTGTCGACGGAACAGTCCCGTGAATCGGAACATATCGCGGCAATTGGTTGCTCAAGTGACTTTCCGACTAACGAATAAACCGGGGTAAACTCCACCCCCATAAGCAGAGATGCGACTGTATTATGCACTTTATGTAATGATATCAGTTAAGTTTTGGACGGTGCTGGCCCCATTAGTATGGACGATAGCATTCATCCTATGCGGCAGCGTTCACCTCGCAGATGAACCGCTTCATCAAGCTATTTTGCAATCGAACATTTTTTTGCCACTCCGTCTGTTTATAATGCGTATAGTGTGCTGCCCTGGTGCAGCACACCAGCGAATCATTTTTTCGCGGAATGGCCTCGGCTAATTTTTTCAGGCGACATATCCTCCTGATTTACCATAATTAACACACATTCTTTTATGCCTTTCAGCGAGGTTCCGGGGCGCGGCTTCTGGTCGACGACCTTCCCGGTTCCCTGAATTTTAAGCACGACATTTGTCCCCTGTAAGAGACGAAGACTTTTTCTGAGACTTAAGCCCCGAAGATCCGGCATGATCCCGGGAACTATAATATCCTTTGCGCCGCTCTTCGTTTCTGTGGAAAGATCAGGGAACAACTGGCTCTTAGGCTGATAATTATTTTCACCTCCCACCTCCGGTTCTCGCACATCAGCGACTGACCGTGCTATTTGCTGGAGCACAGAGAGTCTTTCAACCTTTTCTTCAACAAGCTGCTCAAGGCCGACTTTTCCGGCACTTCCATCCTTGCTCACTCCCTCTGGAGATTTCTGGACGACAATAAGCATATGCAAATCATGGCTTCCGGCGGGCAGGGTGACGAATAACATATCATTGATCGCAAATTGACGAACACCGCCACGGACAATACTCACCAGGATATCATCCCGGAAAAAATAGCTGTTGGACTTCCCCGGTCTCGCCTGACTCTGAAAGAGCGACACCGTCCTGTCGCCTGCAAAATCGGACCAGAGATCCGATTGTTTGTCGGTCGGCTCTTTCTCAGAGAGCAGCACCTCCGCGCCGGTTTCCTTATCAAGGATTTTTTTTACCGCAAACGGATGTATGTTTTTGCCCTTATCGAGCAGCATGGAGATCGTCCGTAAAAGGTTCAGAGGAGTGGCACTTTCCGGCACAAAATTGAAATCGGTTTCTGCAGCAACCACCGGGAGCTGTTGACTTACGGCCGTTTTTTTCGACTGGGCAGGCACATGAAAATCTGTTGTCTGGGAATCTTCCAGGCCCAGCCACTCCCAGATCCGCAACTGGTTGCCGAGACTGTTTTTATTGGGAATCAAGCTCCAGGCGGCAGGGCTGACCCGGTCCTCGCCATACGCCTGCACCATAGTTGCATCCCGCAGAAAAAGTCGGTATTTTCCAGGCATTGATAACGGTTCAAAAAAAAGGTCCTCAGTCTGCTCCTGAGAATATTTTGCGTACGTATTGGGATTAAAACCCGGCAGATTGGCACCACCGATTATTTCTCCGGTCTCGCTCTCAAGAAGATACATCGCGACCTTGTCAGCCTTCTCACTGCGTGCAATATCACGCACAAGGTTCTCCAGAATCTCCTGAATTTTCAAATCAATGGTCAACACCAGATCGAACGAACTGCCGAGAGGCGGTTTTTTTCCCTGCAGTTTAAGATTTTTGCCGGCAAGGAGTCGGTCATAATAGTACTCTACCCCGGAAAGCCCAATACTGTTTTCTACCGCGCCAATTATATAAGCGGCCTGCGAATCATTGGGGTAGTACCTTTTTTCATCTCGTTGTAAATATACTCCCGGCAGCTTCTGCTTCTTTACGGCAATTTCTTGCTCCTGGCTTATATCTTCGGCGATCCAGAGTCGCAAAACCCCGCTTTCCAGTTGCTCTTCCAGTTTATTTTTATCAAGAGCGAGGACTTCGCTGAGTCGTGTCGCAGTCTCGGGAATCGAATCAATCTCCCGGGATCGAACATACACTGAAACGCGTTCGAGGTTGACGGCAAGTTGCTTGAGGTTTCTGTCATAGATAGTTCCTCTGACCGGACCCTTCTGAGAAAAAGTGACTCTTATGGAGTGCAGGACCCCTTGTACTGAGGTGGCGATGCCAAAATGCTGTTCCAGTTGATAGCCGACTGCTCCAAGTATGGCTAGAATCAACAGAGAGAGAATCACCCGCCTGCCTTCTTTTTTTTGCGTTCTGAGGCGGGATTTTTTGATCATTTCGTCTAATTAGTTTTCATCCTGCAACGATGCGGCTCGGCGTGGATGCTTACCTTGGTGTAAGTCGAGGTGTTTGATACAATTAACCGCAGGCACCGGGTTACTAGCGGAGTCTATACTTACCTCCTATGACTACATTCCAACAACAAAGAACATTGAAAACAGGCAGATTGAGACCTGAAAATACCTGTCTGAGAATGACAACTATCAAGGATATATAAACGTTCCAGTCCTTCGGTTAAATCTTCCCACCTGGTCTTCAGAACTGCTGTAGAGAGCTAATTTTTCTGCGGCGAGCTGCTCCATGCTGGCAGGAGACCAGAGCCTTGCCTTACTGGCAAGTAATGCAATGTTTTTATCCATCAACTCATGTCGTTGATCGCCGACGTTGACAATCGAGAGATCGACACTCGTAATGGCGGAGACAACAAACATATGTATACACAGAACTACAGGTAAAATCAGCAGGAGAATTTTTGCAACAGGTTTCCACAAAGGCAGCCAACCAGACAGATCAAAGAGCTCCCGTGACCGGCCATGCTGGCGAATGCCGATTTTTGCTGCAGACCGCAAATATGCTTCAGTAGAATTATTATAGTTCATGATGCTCCTCCTGTTCCTATGTTTCTTTTTCTTGCAACCCTCAACCGTGCACTTCGTGAACGGGGATTGACAGCAATCTCTTCGGGGGAAGACATGACGGGCTTACTGGTCAACACTTCCAACTCTTCGTTATTTCTAAATTTTCTCTTAACTATCCGATCCTCCAGAGAGTGAAAAGATATCACACAAAAATGTGCTCCCGGCTTGAGATACCGTACGCCGTCATCGAGTATCCGGCCCAGGTTTTCCAATTCGGTATTCACTGCTATCCGCAAGGCTTGAAATACCTTCGTCGCCACATGTATTCTTTTGGGATGAAATCTTTTCGGCACCGAATGAGCAACTATTGCAACGAGCTGCTTCGTGGTCCTGATTTCCTCCCGCTTTCTATTGGCAACTATTGCCGCGGCAATAGGCCGTGCCTGCCTTTCTTCACCATAATAATAAAAGATATCTGCCAGTTCCTCTTCCGAGCAGCTTGCCAGGATAGAGGCAGCGGTTGTCTCGCCCCGGCTGTCCATGCGCATATCCAGGAACTCATCGCTTTGAAAGCTGAAGCCCCGTCCACCCATGTCAAGCTGCAGTGACGAAACCCCTATATCAATGAGCAGTCCATCTATCGCCTTGACACCGATCTCATCGAGACCTGCACCAATTTCGGCAAAATTCCGTCGAACAATGGTCAAGCGATCTTTAAAACTATCCAGTCGCAACAGTGCATGCTGCAGGGCATTTTCATCCCACTCAAAGGCAATGACTCTGCCATCAGGTGCCGAAGCGGACAGGATGGCTTCGGTATGTCCCCCCAGCCCAAGGGTGCCGTCGACATACACTTTGCCGGCCTGAGGCGCCAGATAGTGGAGACATTCGGGCAATAACACCGAGGTGTGGATCTGTTCCATCTGTTGCCCGGCCATCATTACAGAATGCCCATCCTGGCAAGATCTGCCTGATGTTCTTCAAATTTCTCACGGGTGGTATCAATTGCCGCCAGGGAGGCCTCTTGATCGCAGATTTCTATATAATCCATCATGCCTGTCAGAGCGATTTCCTTGTTCAGGTTGGCATCCTGGCGCAGTTCCGGAGGAATACGGATGCGGCCCTGCTTATCAATAGGGCATTCCGCAGCTCCACCAATGGTATAACGAATGAAGCCGGCCACCCAGGGCTCACCACCCTGAGTCAACAGTTTCGTTTCCAGGGCTTCCCATTCGGCCATCCGATAAGCTCGCAAATGGGTCTTCCAGGGACCAACCATCAGCATCTCAGAGCCACTTTGACGCAAAACCTCACGAAAACGACTGGGAAGATTCAGTCTCCCTTTCGCATCCAGCACGTGAACTGTTCTGCCTCGAAATCTGTTCTGTGTCAAAAATATGCTCCCTGAACCACATCAAACCACTTTGAACCAATTCCATCCCACTTTGAACCACTATACTCCTTTTTATATTCAGACAGGAGCAGTGTCAAGGAAAATATACTCGTAACTTCAGGAGGATAAGGGCGACAAGAGAAGATTGACACACCACAACATATTGGGTGTTGGTCGAGAATCGTCTACCGTATCTAGTGAAAATAGGCGAATTCGGCCCTAAAACAGCCCAACGCACAGATCACCTCTATTGAACAAGTAATTGAGTGTTTTCAGGATGTTCTAGAAATACTACCAAAAGCGAGAAATAATACTATTTCCGATGGTGGAGCAAAGTGGTGGAGAAGTAAAAACAAGAAAGGCCAACTGCACGTCTGTCAGTCGGCCTCGGATGAGAGTGGAAGGGAGAACGCTCGGTGAAATTTAGTCGCGCAGCAGATGACTATAGTCCGAATCACTGGAAAAACTATGGTCCGGGCCGGGGTAGCCGCCATTCTTGACTTCCGTGTTATATTGTTGAATACTCGATTTAATGATGGGCGAAAGATCGGCGTATTTCTTGACGAATTTCGGGGTGAACTTATCAAACATACCCAACAGATCATGGGTGACGAGCACCTGACCATCGCAATGAACACCCGCCCCGATACCAACGGTCGGAATGGCAATCGACTCGGAGATCACCCGGGCCAGACCGTCTGGAATACATTCGAGCAGCAAGCCAAAGGCACCTGCCTCTTCCAACCCTTTGGCCTCGGCGAGAAGCCGCCTGGCGTCATCAAGTCCCTTGCCCTGCAATTTATAGCCGCCAAGCTGGCTGGCCGTCTGAGGAGTCAGGCCAATATGGGCCATAACCGGCACGCCTGCGGTAACAAGGGCCTTGACAACCCCGCACATCTCCAGGCCGCCTTCGAGCTTCACTGCATCGCAGCCTCCCTCCTTCAGAAAGCGGATACCATTTTTCACCGCATCCCGCTCGCCGGTGTGATTGGCGCCAAAGGGCATGTCACCGAGGATAAAACTGTCTGGAGCCCCGCGTCGAACCGCCTTGACATGATGCAGCATTTCTTCCATCGTTACCGGAACGGTGGAATCATACCCCAGCATCACCATGCCGAGTGAATCGCCCACCAGCAGGACATCAACCCCGCAACTGCTCAGCAATCTCGCCATTGAGCTATCATAAGCCGTCAACATGGAAATTTTCTTTCCTTCAGCCTTCATGGATCGTATTTCTGCAAGTGTTTTGCGCATAATGGCATCCTGTTGTTAGTGACTTAGAAATAATCTCTTGTGCTTTTTACAAGAGATTATTTCGTGAAGGAACTTATCCCGCAAATCTTTTGGGCGGGATTAATGACTTAGAAATAATTTTCTTGTGCTTTTTACAAGAAGATTATTTCGTGAAGGAACTTATCCCGCAAATCTTTTGGGCGGGATTAATGAATTAGAAATAAAAAATAGCTCACGCCCCCTTGTTATTCCTCAAAGAGAGATTGCTGTACAGCCCTCTGCCGGGGGATCTTCCGCTTGAAGTGTTCGTATGCCCTGGCAGTAGCAACCCGGCCGCGCGGAGTTCTGTTCAAAAAACCCGATTGAATAAGAAAAGGCTCATAGACATCTTCCAAAGTGTTTTTTTCTTCGCAGACAACTGTTGCCAGGGTTTCCAGGCCGATTGGCCCGCCCTCGAATTTGTCGATAATGGTCAGCATAATTCTTCTATCCATATCATCCAGGCCGAATTGATCAACCCCCAGCAGGTTCAGGGCCTCATTGGCAACGACACCGTTTACCACGGCATGTCCGCCCACTTCGGCAAAATCTCTTACCCGACGCAGCAGTCGATTGGCAATCCTGGGCGTTCCCCGGGATCGCCTGCCAAGCTCAAGCGCCCCGCTTTTATCGATACGCATCCCCAGAATCCTTGCCGACCGCTGCACGATGGTCACCAGCTCCTCCGGCGAATAAAACTCCAGACGCAGGACCACGCCGAAACGATCCCTGAGCGGTGGCGTCAAAAGACCGGTACGGGTTGTCGCCCCAATGAGAGTAAATCGAGGCAGATCCATTTTCACCGACCTGGCTCCAGGTCCCTGGCCGATGATCAAATCCAGCTGAAAATCCTCCATGGCCGGGTACAAAATCTCTTCAACCACATGGTTCAACCGGTGAATTTCATCGATGAACAGGACATCCCCCTCCTGCAGGCTGGTCAGGATTGCGGCAAGGTCGCCCTGTTTTTCGATCACCGGTCCAGAGGTGACTTTTATTCCCGCCCCCATCTCGTTGGCAATTATATAGGAGAGGGTGGTCTTGCCCAGACCGGGAAAACCATGAAAAAGAGCATGATCAAGAGGCTCTCCGCGACCGAGGGCGGCCTGGATAAAGATGGCAAGACTCTTGCGCACCTGCTCCTGGCCGATATAATCGGCGAGTTTCTGCGGCCGCAGGGAATTGTCACTGCTTGGGTCCCGCATATCGGTTTCCGGGACAACCAGACGGTTGTTGCGTTTGCCGGGCTTTGCCGAACCGATATCTTCCTCAATATTCATGCCAGTGCTCTCAGAGCCTCCCGGATAAGGACTTCAACTTTCTGGGTGGCAAAAGCCTCTTCCCCAAGCTGTTTTTTGACTTTGCCAAGTGCACCCCGGGCAACGCTATCCGGGTAGCCAAGATTCATCAAGGCAGAGATCGCATCGGCTGCAGCGGAACCGGCCACTGCAGAGACCATGGAACCTCCACCTGCTAGCGGCACGGAGCCGGAAATCAAGTGTGCCACCTTATCTTTCAGATCAACGCAGATCCGCTCTGCGGTTTTTTTGCCAACTCCGGGGAGGGTCGTCAGTCTTTTGATATCCCCCCCACTGATCGCCCGACAGATCTCGCCTACCCGCAAGCCCGAGAGCATTGCCAGGGCCAGCTTCGGGCCTATGCCGGAGACAGTTTTCAGAATAAGAAACAGCTCCTTTTCCTTCTCCTCCAGGAAGCCATAGAGGGTGATGGCATCTTCTCGAACATTGGTATGGATGTAGAAAAAAGCCTCCTCGCCATTTTCCGGCATTCGGGCTATGCAGTCGGTTGACAAGAGGACTTCATACCCGACCCCGGCCACATCGACTACCGCCCGGTCAAAACCCTTTGAAAATACTTTGCCTGTTAAGGTGGCTATCATAATTTCTTACAAGTGAAATTGATTCGCATGGCATATAGCCACGGCCAGGGCATCGGCAGCATCCGAACTGGGCGAGCCAGCCAGCCCGAGCAGCACCCGGACCATATGCTGGACCTGTTTCTTGTCGGCCTGCCCATACCCGGCGACCCCTTGCTTGACAGCCCGGGCACTGTAGTCAAATACCGTCAAGCCATTCTGCATGACGGCGACAACCGCCGCACCACGGGCATGACCAAGCTTCAGGGCGGAACGGGGATTCGTGGCGAGAAAAACCTCTTCAACTGCCGCGACAACAGGTCCATGCAGCTGAACCACCTCATTTATCCCCTCAAATATTTCATTGAGCCTATACGAAAACGAGGAGCTGGTCGTCGTTTTCACCACCCCGCAGGCGACAAAATGCAATTGCCCCCGATCGGCATCGATTACTCCGTAGCCGGTACACCTGCTGCCTGGATCAATACCGATAATTCGCTCCACCTTCCTGCCTATTCTGACAGCTGCTCCATCAACCCATCGTCGATATCAAAATTAGCATAAACGTTCTGCACATCGTCGTGGTCCTCGAGACTTTCCATCAGCTTCATCAGCGAGCGGGCAATTTTTTCATCGACCACCTCGACGGTGGTCTGCGGGATCATGGATACAGACGCATCCAGAAAGCCGACCCCGGCCTCTTCCAGGGCATTGCGCACCTCATCAAAATCTTCGGGGGCAGTCAGAACCTGAAATTCGTTCTCTTCCTCAACGACATCTTCGGCACCAGCTTCCAGGGCAGTATCCATCAATGCCTCTTCTTCGACCGTCGTCTTATCAACAAGAATCAGACCTTTTTTGTCGAACATATAGGCGACACAACCGGATTCCCCGAGGTTGCCGTTATTTTTCGCAAAATAATGCCGCACATCGGCAACTGTCCGGTTGCGGTTGTCGGTCAAGCATTCCACAAGAATTGCAATACCACCAGGGCCGTATCCTTCATACAAGATCTCATCGTACACCTCGCCGGCAATCTCACCGGTCCCCTTCTGAATGGCCCTGGCAATATTATCTTTGGGCATATTTTCAGCTTTGGCCGAGGAAATGGCGGAGCGCAGTCGAGGGTTTCCTTCAGGGTCACCGCCGCCATGACGGGCCGCAACAGTAATTTCCTTGATCAAACGGGTAAATATTTTACCTCGTTTTGCATCATTTGCACCTTTCTTTCGCTTTATCGTCGACCACTTAGAATGTCCTGACATATTTATACCTGGTTGTTATTTGATAATTTCGTAAAAATGTAAAATCACGGACAGCTACGTAAAAAGCCATATCTGCGTCGTTGTTGCCGTTTTTATGTCATTCCGACGTACTCCGGTACGTCGTACATAATATAAAAACGGCAACAACGACGCAGATAAGCGCGGACTTCGGATGAAGAGCTTTACGACACCATCACTTTTTGTAGTCCATCCCCAACACAAAGACTTCTCTACTCTCTATTCTTGAACTTTTCGGCTTGAGCACCTTAACCATACCAAAACGTTTTTTCAGTTCCTCAACAAATGCGGGAAAATCTTCTCCTTGAAACACCTTACAGATATAATGCCCTTTATTGAGCAGCAGCTCTTCGGCAAGTGCCAGGGTCGTTCGAACCAGGATCAGTGATTTCTGGGCATCCGTCCACCTGTTACCGGTGGTGGCCGGAGCCAGATCGGAAATAATCACCTTGAAAGCCGGACGGAATTTCCGCACCATAAGAATCATTTCCGGTTCAAGGATATCCTGGCAGAGCCAGTGGATCGGCGCTCCCCCCGGACGAACGGTCTGGTCCGCCTGCTGCAGGTCAACCCCGACGACAATCCCTTTCGGACCAATCACCTCCGACGCGTAGAGCGACCAGCTGCCGGGATAACAGCCGAGATCCAGCACACTGTCGCCCCAGTGGAGAAATTTGTACTTCTGCTGCACTTCTTCCAGTTTATATATAGATCGGGCCGGATATTTATCTTTTTTGGCCTTTCTGGAATAGTAATCGTTTATTTTACGCACGTATCAATGACTTAGAAATAATTTCCTGTGCTTTTTACAAGAAAATTATTTCGTGAAGGAATTTATCCCGCAGAGTTTTTTGGCGGGAAGAGTGTTTAACATTTACAAAACTGGTTCAACAAATAAGTAAACGGGAGTACTTTTTAACATTAATTACGAGAATGTACAACCAAGACACGTACACCCTTCAAGGGGGTACTGAAAAGAGTCCCACTTATTCTCCATTTATCTGGATTAGTCCATTTATTTTTCTTTGACAAGCTCTAAAGCAGCACTATCCAGGTACGAAATCAATGTGTCCCCTAGCTGTTTCGGTCCTGTAAAAATTTATTTACCCAGTCAAGAGCAGTTCCTCGATCGACAACCTGTCCCTCGACTCTTGCCGCCTCAAGCTCGCTGAGAATTTCCGAAAAAAGAGGGCCTGGGGCAAGCTTGAATTCTTCGATCAGATCTTTACCACTCAAAAGACGAGGGCCGCGGAGCACGGGTTCAATATCCTCATCATAGATTTTCTGAACAGTAGTAAACAGAGCGACCAATTCTTCTTCCATTCGCTCCGGCTTTTTTTCTCCCCGACTGGCAAGACTGTCTGACATTGCCAGTAAAAACAAGCCGGTCAGACGCTGTTCGGCGCGGCGACAAAGTTTCAACGCCGCTCTTTTAGATATTGGCTCCTCTCGCTGCACATTGCACAGGTGAAACGGATGCATATGCATGCTGATCAGAGAACCGACCATCTCGGTATCTGCCCTGCTCCATTTAGCCCGATCGGCAAACTCCTGCACCATTTTCCGGCCAACCTCGTCATGACCATAAAAGGTGACCCTCCCTTCTTTATCGGCCCGGGTTTCTTTAGTCACCGGCTTGCCTATATCATGCATGAGGGCTGCCCATTTCAGGCAGCGAATCACATTTGCTTCTTTCAGATACGTACCAATTCGCTCACCATAACCTGGGAAAAAACGATCCGGCTCGGCAATAATACTCTCCATCATCTGCAGCGCAAGAAAACAGTGGTCGAAGACATCCAGGTGATGAAATTCCGGCTGCTCCACCCCCTCTCCCAGATAGAGTTCCGGCAGAAGCTGCCGCAACAGCCCTGATTCGGCCATTTCCCGCAGCGTCTCAGCGGTTCGGGACGAGTCGAAGATCAGCTGGAGTTCATAGCCGATGCGCTCGGCGGCAATATGGCCAATCAGAGGGGCGTGCCGCCTGATCGAATCCTTTGTTGTCTGTTGCAGGTGAAATCCAAGAGTTGCACACAATCGATAGCCGCGCAACATTCGCACCGGATCGGCGATAAAGGCACCGGGACAATGCCTGATCCGGCCTTCGCGCAGATCGTCCAGTCCACCGGTCGGATCAATCAGCGCCCAGTCATGCCCGTCTCCTGTCACTGCCGCGAGTTGCATGGCCATGGCGTTAATGGTGAAATCACGCAGCGGCAGATCTTCTTCAATAGACTGGACACCGGCGCGAAAACAAGAGATGTCGATCTGTTCCCCACGCCAGACAAGTCGAACGGTTTCCTCATCAGGGCTGGAGAGATCAACGAGGGTGCCTTCGCCAAGCTCGCGCTGCAGCATTTTGGCGATCGATACAACACTGCCGGAAACAGCAAGATCCAGATCATGCGAGACCCTTCCGAGCAGACAATCACGAACCGTTCCGCCGACCAGATATAATTCTGCGCCACTCTTACCGGCAACCCGCCTGAGGGCCTGCAGCAATTCGTCGGCGTAGCCTGTGCTCAATGCAGTTAAACTTTCCAGCCCGCTGTGATGCACCTGTTCCGGTTTCCTTAATCCTTTACAATATTGAGGTCCATGCTGTACCATGACGATCTTCCCGCGACGAACTCAATCCATCGAGCCAGCCGCAAAAATCAAGTAATATACCACATCCACCCAAAGAAGAACATTCTCTCGAACTCTTCGCGACAAAACATATGAACCAGGCAGAACCCTTCCTCTATCTCGCCCCCATCCGGGGACTAACCGATGCACTCTTTCGGGACATCTTTTTCCGCCATTTTGCAGGGTTCGACGCAGCAGTTGCCCCATTTATCACGCCGCAGAAGAAATCGCTGTACGAAGATAAGATGATTCGCGATGTACTGCCGGCAAACAACACCACCCTGCCGGTTGTGCCCCAGCTGCTGCACACCGACCCGGAGGATTTTCTTGTCCTGGCCCGCCGCCTGGCAGGTCTTGGTTATACCCATGTCAACTGGAATCTCGGCTGCCCGGCGCCGATGGTCGCCCGTAAAAAAAGAGGCTCCGGCCTTCTTCCCTACCCGGAGGAGATAGTCGGCCTGCTGACGAAGGTTCTTCCAGAACTGCCGCTGGAGTTATCCATCAAAACCAGACTGGGCTTTAACGATCTTTCGGAAACCCGGGCACTTCTCCCGGAATTGGACCGTTTTTGTTTAAAAGAGATAATTATCCATGCCAGACTTGGCAAACAGCTTTACAGAGGCACAACAGATCCTGATGGCTTTGCTGTCTGCCGGCAACTGACCCCGCACCCCCTCACCTACAACGGCGACATCAATAATGTTGCAACCTTCAGAATACTCGCCGACCGCTTTGCTGAAATCAACAGCTGGATGCTCGGCCGGGGTGCTCTGGGTAATCCTTTTCTTGCCGAAGAAATCAAAAACTATCCGCAACAATCTCTTGAAATCCGAAAAAAGCGCCTCTATAATTTTCACGAGGAGCTGTTCAACCGATACACCGAGCGCCTCGACGGCCCCAGTCACCTGCTCGGCCGCGTCAAAAGTCTCTGGCTCTATCTCATCAACTCTTTTCCCGGCAACAAAAAACTGCTGAAAAAGATCCTGAAAAGCACCAATCCAGCGGCATACCGTGAAGCGGTCGACCAGCTTTTTGCGGCAGAGTAGCTGCTCCCCCGTGCAGGGCACGGGAAGCAGCGGTATGGTAAAAAAAATCAGGACAACTGCCACTCCCGAAAAATCTTATCCGCCAGAGGCGCAGCAAGAATGAGCCGACGGCTTGTGCCAAGAAGGCAGGTCACTTCCCCTTTGCCGATATTTTCCGGCAATTTTCTGCCGTAACGGACCACCAGGGCGGCGGCCAGCTGGAGATCGATCTCCAGCTTTTCATGATCCGGATACTGGCTCCCGGCCTTTTTCAACACCGCCAGCGGTCCCGGCCACTCCTCCATTTCCAGCCTCGCATCCTCTGCCTGAATCAGTTTTTCCAGCTTATTGTTGTCTTTTTCATCACGGCCGACAATCAGCCAGCCGCCACCGGGGAGGATAAACTGCCGACCGACCAGCAAGGCCCGGATATCAGGGACACAGATCTCCGCTGACTGCAGCACGGAATCGCCGGCATAAAACTGGGCGATACGCTTGCTCAGAATGGGATCAGCCAGGATGCATCCGCCGGCAGGCGATGGAAAATCAGTGATGCCATATTTTGCCGCCAGCTCAATCTGCGGCGAGCGACTCCGCCCATTCATGGCCAACAGCTTGCTGCGATCGACAAGACCTGCCGCCTCGACTGCGGTTTCCTGCATCAGCTGGGCACAGAGAGGACGCAGGAGGATGGATTTCGTCCCGGAATCACGCTCGATAACGTTCATCGTGTCCCGACGCTGGGACATCGGCCGCTGACCGAGAATTTCTCCGGAGATGAGGAATGAGGCTCCTTTTTCGGCAAGCAGCTGTTTCGCCCGGGCGAACATCATAATCTTGCAGTCGATACAGGGATTGAAATTTTTCCCAAAGCCGTGGGCCGGGTTGTGCAGCAGACGCAAATAACCGGGGCTGATATCCTCCACCTCGACATAAATGCCGTACTGATCCAGCATTTTCGATTTATGGGCGGGGATATCAGCCAGGATATCGTAATTAAAAAACGGGGTGACAAACTGAATCGCCTCCACCTCGATCCCCTGCTCCATAACCACGCGGGTTGCCAGAATTGAATCGAGACCTCCGGAAAAAAGAGACAATCCTTTAACTTTTTTCATGCGCAGGCACCACCTTTCATCAGCAGGTCTTTCGCCCAGGCCTGAGTCTGCTCGGTTGCGGAATCTCCGGCCAGCATCCTGACTATTTCCCGCACTCTCGATTCCGCAGACAAACGTATGACTGCCGACTGCGTCCGCCCCCCGCCGACGGTTTTCGATACCTGAAAGTGCAGGGTTCCACGGGCGGCAATCTGCGGCAGATGGGTGATACAGAAAACCTGATGGTGGGCCGACAATTCCTGAATTTTTCTCGCCACCGCCTCAGCCGCTTCGCCGCCTATACCGGCATCGACCTCATCGAAAATAACCGTTTCCACCATATCTTTTCTCGCCAGAAGACACTTCATGGCCAGCATCAGCCGCGACAACTCCCCTCCGGAGGCAATCTTGGCCAAGGGCTTTGCCGGCTCACCCGGGTTGGCGGAAAAAAAGAATTCCCCCCTTTCCCAGCCACTGGGCTTCATTGTCGATGGCAGCTGCTCCACCTCTTTCCAGACCATCTGGAAACCGGCCTGATTAAAGGAGAGCGACGACAACTCGGCCATCATCGCGGTCTCGAGAGTTGCTGCCGTCATCTTCCGTTTTTCCGACAGGAGCCTGGCCTTCTCGCACATCTCGCGCTCAATCGCCGTCAACTCTTTGTCAAGCGCGGCAATTTCCTTGTCCATATTGTCAAGATGCTGCAGTTCAAGCTCTCCCTGAACGGCAAATTCGAGAATACTTTCCACTGACACTCCGTATTTTCGTTTCAGTTGCTGGATAAGATCGAGTCGCTCGGCCACCTGTTCCAGACGATAAGGATCATGTTCCAGCGAATCCCGATATTCTTTCAGTTCGTTGACATAATCTTCAGCCAGAAAGGTATACCCGCTGATATCTTCGGAAAGTTTTGCCACGCCTGGATCGATTGCCGCCAACTGGGCCAGGTTCTGCCGCAGGGTGACCAGGTTGTCCATCAGCTCATGGGAGAGGAGATGATGCGTCGCCTGACTGAGATTGATCAGCGCCTGGGCATTTTTCAGCCTTTTCTTTTCGGCAAGCAGGACGTCATCTTCCCCCGGCTGCAGAGCAGCTTCATTGATTTCTCCCAGCTGGAATCTGAGAAAATCCTGCCTCTGCTCCTTTTCCTGCTCCTGCTGCCTGATATCGTTCAACGCTTTTAATTTGTCCTGCCACTTTTTATGGATTGCCCCAAGCTGCAGTCGATCCGGCCAGAGATCCCCGAGGGTATCCAGATAGTCGAGATGGAGGGCTGGCTGCAGCAATTGCTGGTGATCGTGTTGACTGGCGACACTCAATAATTCAGTGGTCAATTCAGAGACAATCCTGGCGGTTGCCAGAGAGCCGTTGACATAGAATCTACTCCGTCCGGAGTCACTCACCAGCCGTTTTATAACGAGCGAAGGTTCGTGGCCGAAACCACCTTCCTCCAGCTTCCGCAACAGCTGATGATGCCGGGGATTAATCTCAAACAGCGCCTCCACTTCACAGCTCTCGGCACCACTGCGGATCCAGTCTGTTGACGCCCGGCCTCCCGAAAGCAGATGAATGGCCCGCATCATGATCGACTTGCCCGCTCCGGTCTCCCCGGTCATAACTACCAGTCCACCGGATTCGAGCTGGTCGAACTCCAGCTCAAGAGATTCAATCAAAGCCAAATTTTTTACGCGTAATTCACAAAGCATCGGGTCCTGTTAACATCCTTACAAGAGAAGTCCTTTCTTGACTCTGCTGGAAAAGGACAGTAGTTTATTTCCTTAGTATACAAAGTCTGTCATAAAAAAAACAAACTCTGAAGTAGTATCAATAGTTTCAGCTTGAATATACTACCAAGGCACTTGCCCGGCCTATATCCCACTTACCGGGGCGAACACCTTACTCCAGAGAGTCTGTAGCCGCCTGTTCGACAGGCGCTTTCTTACTCCCCATTAAACGACAACGATCGAATATGAAAGAAAAAACGGACCTCAGCGCGAGCCTCGAAGATTACATCGAGGCAATTTATCACATAATCGAAGAAAAACTCGTCGCCAGGAGTAAAGAGATTGCCGCACGCCTGGGGGTCAGTCGTGCCTCCGTTACCGAAGCGCTGCGGGCCCTGTCCAAAAAGGATTTGATCAATTATTCGCCCTATGAGGCCATCACCCTGACCGATGAAGGAAAACTCGTCGCCGAAGATGTGATTTTTCGCCATGAGGCCCTGAAACGTTTCTTTATCGAGGTGCTGACCATTGAAGATTCGCTTGCCGAAGAAGGCGCCTGCAAGATCGAACATGCTGCGCCGCCGGAAATTATTGCCCGGATGATCAGTTTTACCGAATTCATGCAAGTCTGCCCCAGAGGCGGGGACGAGTTGATCAAAGGTTTTGCCGATTTCTGCGAACGGGGAAAACAAGACAATAACTGCGAACGCTGCATTTCTCACTGCCTTGATGCACCTAAGTCCAGCTGAATATGCTGACAGCGGTGAAAGATGTCAACGACGACCGGCCTGCAACAACAGAGTTATCTCCCCTTCTTCAGGAAAACGCTGCAAACTTTTTTTAGAAAAAATCAACGTGTCATCAACCTTCACCTCGAACACCCCTCCCGAGGAAGACAACAATGTCACTTCCGCACCAAAGGCATCTTTCAGCTCATCCCCCAGACTGGAGGCACGTGGCTGATAGTTTCACCTTGAACAGTATTCAATGGATACCCGCATGTCTTATTCCTTTTTTGACATCTTTTTAAATCTTCAGGCCGGCAAACATGTATAGAGCAATTGTCGCCCTGAGTGTAGCCATTTTTTATGACGATATCAATATGTGCCGAAATAAATAACCGACCAGATGAAGAATACCAAGCCTCTTTTAAACGAACTTGCACGACTGGATCGCGAGGAAGCACAACGCCTGGCTTCCGTGGCGACAAAGTCCCCGGAAGGACGACGACGATTCCCCGAAGAGACTGCCGCGTATCGGCAGCACTTTGCCCTTGATGCGGACCGGATTCTTTATTCCCGAGCCTACAGCAGATATATTGACAAAACCCAGGTTTTTTCCCTGGTGGCAAACGATCATATCACCCACCGGGTACTCCATGTCCAGCTGGTTGCCCGTATCGCCAGGACAATCGGTCGCTTTCTGCGCTTGAACGAAGACCTCATTGAAGCTATTTCACTCGGCCATGATGTCGGACACCCGCCATTTGGCCACGATGGCGAAAAATTTTTATCCGACCTCTGTCTTGAACACGGTCTGCCGCCTTTCCAGCACAATATCCAGTCGGTCCGGCTGCTCGACAGACTCGAACGAAAAGGCAGAGGCTGGAATCTCACCCTCCAGGTATTAAACGGCATTCTCTGTCATGATGGAGAGGTGCATTCGAGAAATCTCCACCCTGAACCGATGGCGACATTTGCCGAATTCGACCAGAAACTGGAAGATAAATCGCAGTATCCTGAACGTGCCACCATGCCGGCTACGCTGGAAGGTTGCGTGGTACGACTGGCGGATACGATCGCCTATATCGGCAGGGATATGGAAGATGCCATTATTTTAGGACTCATCAGGCGGGAAGACCTGCCGGAAAAATGCAGGACAATTCTGGGCAACACCAACGGCACTATCGTCTATACCCTGGTGACCGACCTGATCACGCATAGCCATCTTGGCGATACCGCAGAAAGTTCCTCTATCGGATTCAGTGAAGAGGTTGCCGCAACCCTGCAAGAACTCAAGGCATTCAACTATGAACGAATCTACCTGGCGCCGTCAACCAAGCAGCAAAATCCACTGGTCCATGACTGCTACCGGAGACTTTTTGACCATTATCTGGCCTGCCTGGATGGTTCGACCGGAAACCTGTGCGGCGATGTTGATCTGATGACCGATATCAGTCCCCATTATTTGCAGCACTACAGCTCAGAAGAAAAAGTCCGTGATTTCATTGCCGGCATGACCGATGATTTTTTCCTCAAAGAAGCCAGATTAATTGGCTGCAGGGTACCGGAAAAGAAATGATGGAAGAGCACGCCTGGTCATCTGCCAGCACGGAAATCGCTTCTCCATCTACATAACCATTGACCTCGATCCGCGAACATGGTATCCATCTTTGCTTGCATATCAGCACCCGTAGCTCAGCTGGATAGAGCACCGGACTTCGAATCCGGGTGTCGCAGGTTCGAATCCTGCCGGGTGTACCAGAAATTTCAGGGGGTTAAGTCAAAACGACTTAACCCCTTTTTCTTTTTATGGGTAGTTTGTACAACCCCTGTACAACTTTTTTCTTGATTGAAATAAAAATGCTGATACAGGATTTTCCCGCACCGGACTTCGAATACACCTAAAATTTTCAGCCCACCTATTCTGTTTCCAGAAACAAAATATCTTTTTGGTGCCATCGACATTCATGGCCAAACGCCCAACAGCACCAGCAAGGGAACCTCCTCTCGCATCGGCAAGTCGTTTCGTGGTACCAAGTACTCATTTAGCTTTATTCGAATTTCTTACAGGTTTTTTGACCAGTTCAACAAGATCATCGGTCGCAAAAACAAACGCCCCGTCAGAAGCTGCCTTGATCTTTTCCCCAACAACTTCCAGTATCGCAATATCTGTGCGAGGTGGATCACTATATTGCACTGGTATTACTTTAAATACCATCTTGGGATCTAGTACAAGGCATTCACCGTCTTGATTATCTTCTGAAACCATGTGGGAATTGAACTTTGTTTCTTCACCCTTCACCCCAAAAATAATCATCTCCCTCAATACCTCCTTGGACATGCAAGCTATTTCAGATTTCGGGAATCCCCTTTTCGCCGATCCACTAAGTCCGGCGGTTCATCTCCGCGGGTCCGGGGAACAGATGAAACAGCAGGAAGGAAATGATAAAATAGTCGGTTCATCCCCGCAGGTGCGGGGAACAGATGACTCCGGACGGACCACATATCAATGCGATCGGTTCATCCCCGCGGGTGCGGGGAACAGGCAAGTACGACCATCACCGGGTCTGGCGGTTGCGGTTCATCCCCGCGGGTGCGGGGAACAGTTTATCGGGCGCACGGAAGAAACAGATTGATACGGTTCATCCCCGCGGGTGCGGGGAACAGACATCGCCGTTCATGGGAGTTCCTGGAGGGATCGGTTCATCCCCGCGGGTGCGGGGAACAGACAATGGTCTTGGTGAACTGGAAGTAGGCGATCGGTTCATCCCCGCGGGTGCGGGGAACAGTACAAAGCCGGGCCACGTTTTGGCAATCAAGGCGGTTCATCCCCGCGGGTGCGGGGAACAGAGAAGCAATCAATTTTTGCTGTGTTGATCATTCGGTTCATCCCCGCGGGTGCGGGGAACAGGTAATTATCAAGCGGTCGTGGATACTCGCGGCAGGTTCATCCCCGCGGGTGCGGGGAACAGTCTGAGCATCATTATAGTCTGCAATACCTGCTCGGTTCATCCCCGCGGGTGCGGGGAACAGCCGGCCAGGTGGAGATATCCGCGTCAAGTTTCCGGTTCATCCCCGCGGGTGCGGGGAACAGAGTGGATTAAAGGTGAAGTCTGCCCAACTTCACGGTTCATCCCCGCGGGTGCGGGGAACAGCCGACAATGCAGCCCTTACGGCCTGGTGTGATCGGTTCATCCCCGCGGGTGCGGGGAACAGTCCATTTTATGTAGTACCGTTGCCTGGTACTACGGTTCATCCCCGCGGGTGCGGGGAACAGCGCTGACCAAGAGCCAGGGCTAATCGAGCCGCCGGTTCATCCCCGCGGGTGCGGGGAACAGGGTTTATAAAATACCGAAAACTATTGTCTGAGCGGTTCATCCCCGCGGGTGCGGGGAACAGCAAAGATCCTGCGTCGGGTCTAGTTTGTGGCACGGTTCATCCCCGCGGGTGCGGGGAACAGTGCACCGTAAACCCTGTTTTCTTGAGCGCGGCCGGTTCATCCCCGCGGGTGCGGGGAACAGAGAAGATGGACACTATAGGAAAAGAGGCTTTTCGGTTCATCCCCGCGGGTGCGGGGAACAGTCAAGATTGCCCCCTGCTCTTTATTTAACTGGCGGTTCATCCCCGCGGGTGCGGGGAACAGTTCTCAATTTGTAAAGTTCTATCATCAGGTGCCGGTTCATCCCCGCGGGTGCGGGGAACAGGGTAAGCGTGGTCGGCACGTAATAACCGCTGAACGGTTCATCCCCGCGGGTGCGGGGAACAGTGTGTCATTTGGGATGTGGCAGCTTGAGTTTCCGGTTCATCCCCGCGGGTGCGGGGAACAGCAATCTTTATCAACATCAGCCCTTCCCATTATCGGTTCATCCCCGCGGGTGCGGGGAACAGCCGTCAGGCGCTGTTACTTCGGTTATCCCTGACGGTTCATCCCCGCGGGTGCGGGGAACAGTGCAATGTCGGGTTCGGCTTCTGGCAGATGGCCGGTTCATCCCCGCGGGTGCGGGGAACAGGGGAGCGGATGAAGGACGCGCTGAAGGATTGACGGTTCATCCCCGCGGGTGCGGGGAACAGGTTTAAACAGAATCCAATCTGGATATCCTGCTCGGTTCATCCCCGCGGGTGCGGGGAACAGTTCTTCTTAATGAGATCCATTGCGTTGGTGGCCGGTTCATCCCCGCGGGTGCGGGGAACAGGGGTTTCTATTCACTCCTGCTGATCCGTTCTTCGGTTCATCCCCGCGGGTGCGGGGAACAGGCCACTCACCGCAGCAGGTTCCTGACCACTCTCGGTTCATCCCCGCGGGTGCGGGGAACAGGGTCGTCGTGCAATTAGGATCTACCGGATACACGGTTCATCCCCGCGGGTGCGGGGAACAGGGGTGTTAATTCTAGCACTGGAAATTACCGTCCGGTTCATCCCCGCGGGTGCGGGGAACAGACTAATTGAAACCAATTGAAACTATTAGATTTTCAAAGATCAGTCAAGGTTACCGTAAAATATACGGTACTGTTTTAGTTTTCAGAGGGTTCTTGTATAGGCAGGAAGGATACCAGTTTTATCCCATCAATCTCAAGTGGGATTCGCCTGTTTTCACCAATTGTATTGAAATCGAATCCTCTTTCGCTGTTGGTCGACCAGGCAATCACGGCATTGCCTTCTTCTATTCCATGCTCGACTTGGCTCCAGATCATTTCTTGTATACGTCGCGACACTTTACCGACATAAATTCCGGCTCGAATCTCCAGTAACCACACCGCAAGCCTCCCGCGAAGACGAGGTGGCGCATTTTCAATTACGATGACCAGCATCACCGATACCCTCCTTGTTAGGAATAGCCATTTCAACAGATTCTATTGGTTTATCTGGGGGAGCAACTTCCCCAGCAGCCAATATCTGTTCAATAGTTGGTATAATTCTTTTGAGCAATTTGGCTTGTCTGAAGGCATCACGGCAGGCAAGGCGCACATCTCGTTCAGGGTTGTGCGTTCCTCGTCCTGCAATTCGAAAAGCAACAGGTACAACCGTTTCAAATTTGAAAACATCAGCAATATCGTAGACAAAAGATTGTGGTTTACCGGTATGGATAAAGCCGACAGCAGGGGCATATCCTGCTGCGAGAATAGCACTCTCGCAAATGCCATAAAGACAAGCGGTTGCTGCAGACAGGCAACGATTCGGTACATCACCACTGCCCCATTCAGTATGATCATAGTTCCGGTTTTTCCATTGTACTCTATACTGCTTGGCTAAAAGCTGATATAGACTACGCACTCTCGCACCTTCGATACCCCGGAGCTGTTCTACACTTCTTTTTTCCGGAGGTTTTTCCTGAAAGCGAAGTTCGTACATTTTGCGGACAACTTTCAGGCGGGCCGTATCGTCCAGTGCTAATTTCGCCTGATACAATAATCTGTCGGCTCTTGCCCCACCCGGCTGACCGGCAGAGTAAAGCCGCACCCCACCTTCACCGACCCAGGTTAATAAACACCCGACACGGGAAGCCAACACCACTGCAGCATGTGAGACTCTGGTGCCGGGTTCCAGCATCAGGCAGCAGACGCTACCAACAGGGATATGGGTTCTGACACCGTTCTTATCGACAACCACAAAGGCTCCATCCAGGACATCAAGCCGCCCATATTCGATAAATATGATTGGTGTCCGGTCCTTAATTGGGATGGGCTTTAATGGCGGCAGGGCAGCACCGGTCATGTTTTGTTCTCCTCTTTTGGAGTTTTCAACCATTTGCGGTTTTCCGGTTCCGTCAGGTAATTTTGGGCCGACGTTACCTTCGTGCCCGCTTCATCTTCCAGTTTTTCTTGAGTTTCACCGGCAATTCGCCCACCGATTGAAAAGGGGGTGGGTGGCAAATTCCCCCCACCCTTTGACTAATTCCTTGTCACGACGGCGTATATCTTTGAAGTATCCGACAGGGTCGATGGAATCTGTCAGAGCGGCGACCACATCAAGGATGACGAACCACCTCTCGTTGTTGTGCAGTGTTCGTCTGATTTGTTTGTCCTTGAAGACTACGAGTTTTGATTCCATTACGGCCTCTTTCGTACTCGCCGTATCAATAAGAGGCCGCAACCAAAGCCTTTAGCTGGGCCGATTCCAGTAAAAAGACATTTGGTGAAGAGTTCTGGATCTGTAACAGTTAACATACCGTTCATTTCCACGGTGCTGAAGGAAATAGGTCGGCACCCTTTTCCTTTGAAGAATTTATGTTGACGATAACCATCAACGCGAAGATGCTCTTGCTGAACAAGAAAACCGTTGGCATCAGCACGCTCCATGAGCCATCGGCTCCCATGTTCCTGCACAATATCAGGAAGTAGTATTGACTCACCGCGGTCTTTTTGTATTCGTTTTGCATCCATGATCACATCGTGCCGGTGCTGTCGGCCATCGACATCCCGTTTGGACCGAATTGGATTTACACAAAGAGTGAAGCTCAGCCTATGCCCTAGTTCCAGCTTTGGACGGTATTTTTTGGGTACCACATCCCACATACCGCCAGGATCTTGGGGTTCACGCTCTGAGACGGTATAAAATGTTGGCCACCCGCTCACCGATTCGTGGCGATAAAGGAAGTCCCGCGGTTGATCAGGCTGATCGGGAAAAAGGTTCCAAACGAGTTTATGAATCTGATATGCATCGCCCTTGGTCATCACGGCTAGGTCACGCGGTTGAATATCCCGGCGTAAACGAATCAGGCTGAAGTACATGAAGCGTCCTCCTTGTGAAAAAATCCGCAATTCTCCTTACGTTCGTTAAATTGCCATCGCTTCCGGGAGCGAAGAGCATCGCGTCTAACTATTGTTTGACTTTGTGCAATTCCACCCTCCAAACCATCTTCCCAATAGATGAGAACCGGACTCTTGGCCGTGATTTCCCGTAAAGCCACGTTCTCAATACCTGACAATGCCTCGTGGAGACTTGTCGCTTGAATAATGAGAGGGTGAATGGGTAAGGCTAGGGGACAAGATTTCCGGCCAAGATAAAGGGTGAAAACGGGTTTTTGCAGTGCAGTCGCCAATTCTGCGATAGAGTGCAGCGAATCTTCAACCATGCAGATCACTATTGTATAGGCAGCATCGCAACGATAGTCCCGACTTGAAAGTATTGTGTTTTGGTCGTTTCCTGCAAGTTCAGATCTGCGAGTATAATGGGTTACACCGCGCTTTGCCGAGGGGACCTGCGTGGTGTGGTAGTCCCTGAGGAGCAGGCCTATAGAATCCACGCGCACGGCAAACAAACAACTGTTTGCCAGTTTTATATGTCGATCTTCTTCATCCCGACGGATGCCGAGAGCGGCAGCCAAAAGCCCGACAATTGCAGATTTGGATGGATGGGCAAAACTGGGCCGATATTCCCCGACGGCAATATCCCCCCAGGCCGCCATGGGGCCATAGAGCTGAAACACAAGAAAATCATGCATGGCCTTTCTCCGTCAAAAAGGTCATTATGTCGTCGATGCTACCGGAACCTGTTTCTGCATTCATCACCTTGTGGGCGTCGGCACATGGTCCATAGATTTTTTCCATGTTCATGCGTTTGGTTTCAATTTCAGAAATTGCTTTGGCAAGAATATCTTCGCCGCGTACAGGCTTTAGAAAAGCAACGGAAAGAGAGCGAGGTTGCTGTTCTCCTTTTTCCGCAAGCACATAGGAGGCATAGGCTCGAGATGCGAAGCTGTTCTGCTTACCGGTTGGCCCGACCTTAACTGCGGCTTCGACTAAAGCCTTAAGGGTTTTATCGGCCAAACCCTCATCGTCCCCAAGATTCTCGATCAACAAATCACGATTGATACAAATATACAGATAGAATAGCCCTGCTGCGAATTCGGTTTCGCCAATATGGGCAGCTCCACGGTCTTCTTCGCCACGGTTCAAATCATCGACAGCAGTAAAATAGTCATCTTCCACAGCCACTTCATGGACAGTGATGGCATGGGCAACCTGTATGGCAGCTTCGGGATCATGCGTTACCTTCGTAACCTCTTTACCTGTCAACATTCTGCCGAACATTGATATGTCAGCATCATGTCGTTTTGCGACGAGGTTTTTGAGATCATCTGCTTCGACTTTGCCTTCACGGGCAATTTTGTCAGTCAATGCAGTAAGCGCATTTATTTCAGATCGATTAAAATGTATGAGCTGAGAAGATTCCAGCTCTTTGAGAGAGTTATTCTTGTCAGCACTTTCGGTTGCTCCAAAAAAGCTCACAATTTTCTTTCCAAGTTCAATCGCACTGGCTTCTGAAACGCCTTTAGAACAGAGCTGTTTGTAAATTTCGATTCCCATCTTCTTTGTTCTCGTCCCGATATGTTCTCCGAGTGCAGATTCAAACAGATCGGATGTTCGCCAAGCTCGCTTGAGGCTTTGAGAGGAAATTCGCAAGCGATTTTTACCACCCATAATCGCGGTTTTGGGACGGCCAAGATCATCACGATTCAAGTTTGAGGGAGGATACGAGGTCAACAAATGCAGTTGGATAAAAGTGCTCATGATTATTTCTCCTTGGGTGTTTGATTGGTTATTTTTCGGACGGAGCTTTAGAATAGTAGTCGAAGGCCCATTGCTTTCGAGATCGATCATTCCAGAAATAAACACTCTGGATTAAACTGGCTAAATTGACTCTTTTATCAATGAGCACAATGACGCGTCCCAAGGCAGGAAACAGGGCTTCTTGATCCTTGATTTTCAGAAGTCTACGAAACCGTAACCCACTCACCCTCGCTGAATCGTCTGCTTTGCCCGAGGCCATTTGTTCAGCAATAGTCCCATCCGTGGTGTTGGATTTGACACGCGCAGCCAGTCCGGCCGCCAGGGCCAAACCATCATCGTGGACTGCTCCATAATGGCAAAGTGCCTGCCGCAAACGATGATAGGCCGGGGTAAAAACAACTTCTGTCAGAGTGGCACAACGGCGAAGTTCTGCCCGGTCGCCCCTTTTCTCGTCGAGCGATTCCCACCAGGCCATAAAGTCTTTTAGCTCTGCCGAGTCCTTGTTAAACCGTAGAATCGAAATACTCATGTTGCCTCCTTGATTACCAACAATCTCAGTTGGCATTGAATAACGATATCATCAACAATTATTTGTCTTTTTTCTTAACTACTTTGCCGGGAGATTTTTGTTTTACCGGCAACTCCAACAACTCTTTGATTTTTTTGCCGTGATTGAACATTCCAAGTTCCTTTCGGGCAACAACTACACGTTTAGGATCAGCATCTTCGATGGGGCCTTCCCAGGCATATGCATCAAATGACGCGATTGACTGGACACAAAGTGCCTGGTGCCAAGTCTGTCGTATTGTCATAGTGTTGGCTCCTGATCCGATGCCCATACACAGATTTTTCAAAGCATCATAAAAGGCCTGTTCTGTTTGCATCCAGAAACCAGCATCTACAAAACTTATATCCCCTTTGGCATCGCCTGGTCTGTGAAACCATGCTTTTTTTACGGCACTACGCGTGTTATTGGCGACTTCTGATGCGGCCTTGACCATTCCTGCGACATAATTTTCAAACTCGCACCGATACGCTGGATCGACTTGAAGAAGAGGCATAGTGGATTCGTACCAGCACCGGGCTTTCATGTTATCCATGTCGTAGCCAAAGGCCCAAAGACGAAACTGCCATGAATTCCTAGCACGTTCGATAAACTCATGAACTATGCGTGCAGGCATTCTGTTTGCGACTGAATCTTGCTGAACAAGACCGAGCCAATGCCGGTAACAAATTCCCCCTGGTTGGGCATGAACTGGCAAAATGTTAGTTTCTCCCTTTGCAGTTTTTTCGTAGTATGGTGTTAGGGGATGAAGCCATGTCCCACCATAACTTTCTCCTCCAGGGACTTCTTTATAGGTGCTGATGAGTGTAGTCGAATTTCCCCCACATATATCGCAGTTCCCTGAAGACGGATTTTCAACATTTAATCTTATTCTTCTGGGCATTGCCCAAAACATGGTTACTGGATGAGCAAGATCTGGGGTAGTGTATTCCCCATAGAATTCAGATCCTTTTTTTCGTCTTCCTTTTCTGGTTTCCCCTAGCCATGGAAACATGGCTTTCCCTAACGGCAACTCTGGATTCCCACAAATTTCAAGGAAGTTCTTTTGCTCTAGAACATTCAAATATATTAGCTGCCACAGTGTAGCATGCGTTTTATCCCCAAGGATTAGCGTTGAAAGAGGTCCCCCGCCACGTAAAGAAGTCATATAGCCAGGTCCGCCAGATGGTGAATTTGTTTGATATGCAAAAAGGGCGATAGAGCAACAACTCGGACACATCGCAAGCGAAGAATTTCGCTTTATAAAGTGGTCAATATTCAATTCTTTAGTGTGAGCGCCTGGTGACTCAATTAACAACCCCTCTACGCCACCTTCCTCAGCATTGAATATTTCAAAATCCTGCATGAATCTCGGCCCATTGCCCCCTAGTTCAAAAGCAACATGCACCGTCGAAAATACAGACTTAAGCTCCTCTGGTGATGGTGGCTCCTTTAGTTTTTTTCGCCATTCAGCATTATTCCTGGGAGCCGCAACGGTCTGGACCAGACCAATCAGGAATTGAATCAGCGCACCATTGAAATCAGCTCGCGGGGCATTCAGCGACACAATGGGATTTTCCACGAAACGACCAGTCACTTGCCAAGGGGCAATCATCTCGGGTGTTCCATCTTGTCGAGTCACAGGTATCCAAAACTCATCAAGCAGATTGAATTGCATCACTCCTCCTTTGGGGTAACCATCACCCCGGTCACAGGATCATAATCAATGATTACGGTAGCATTTTTATTGTTCAGAGCCCAACCTTGCCAGCAGCCGCCTTCTCCTTGCGACAAAGGTACCAGAACCGACCACTTTCCTTTGTCCGGCAATTTTTCCTTTAGTTGAGCTACAGCTTTGGCCAATGCCGGATCTTCATTTTCCGCCTCGGCATCAACTAGAGAACTGCGCAGACTTACCTGGCTCATATCCCAAGGGAATTGTCCATCCGTATACCATGGTCGCAACGTGCATCCGTCCCAACGAGCAAGACGAACTGTTGAATCCATTGCCCCAAGACGAGTCGGGGTTTTCATGTCTTCCCGCCATTGACTGATGGTGGCGGAATATCCTTCATCCAGCTTGAGCATATTGATATGGGCCAGCGATTTGTCAGCCTGCTGCTGCGCTTCTGCATTGTTGTCTCGTTTACGCAACGATTCTGGTATATTATCCGCCTGGTCTGAAAAAGCCGCTTCAATCAGTAGACGGGCATCGTTAGGCATGCGCAATTCGCCTCGCTCTACAAAAAGGTGAGCGGTAAGCCAGAGGCGTCCGTGACTTGGATAAACGAACGCGGCTTTGGGAAATGCAGCCTTATACCAGTCACCCAAGACATTTTGAGCTGGAAACGGCCCATGGATAACGAGATAGCCAGCTTCGCGTCGATCCTCACCGGTGGTGAGAGGATTGCCGCACTCGTCTCGTTGATGTCTATGCAGTCGTCCTGCACGCTGAATCAATAAATCCATTGGGGCAAGATCGGAAATCATGAGGTCAAAATCCAAATCAAGGGACTGTTCAACAACCTGGGTGGCAACAAGTACCTTGCCACTTCGCTCTAAAGCACCACTTTTCTTGCCAAAAGTCGAAAGGACAGATTGTTCAATTTTCAATCTATCACCCATGGCAAAACGAGCGTGGAAAATCATCAGCTTATCGGCCGGAATATGGTCCTTTAGTCGGGCATATCCTTCCAAAGCATCATGGACTGTATTTCTGATCCAACAGACACATTGCCCACGATCTGAAGCGTCACGAATCAATCTTTCAACCTCCCCGCAATCACTAACAATTTTGACGACCACAAAGCACCTGCGTTGTGGAGTGGCATCAATACCTGTCTCCGTAAGCCCCGCTTGGGCACTATAGGCGGTGCAAAGCGGGTAATCTTCTTTCACGAGAAATGGTGCTGATTCACCACGGCCACGCGCAAAGGCGTGCAGCAATTCCTGCTTGGTATGCTGCGGCAAGGTTGCTGAAAGGAGAATGGCACTGCCTCCAAGGGTTGCATGAAATGTCAGCATGCTTTGAAGCAGTTTGTTCATGTATGGGTCATAGGCATGGACCTCGTCAACGATCAAAACATGTCCCACTAGGCCAAAGAGCCGCAGTGACTGAAACCGAGTAGGAAGGATCGCTAAAAGCGCCTGATCTATGGTCCCAACGCCAACATCAGCCAGGAGTGCCTTCTTGCGATTGTCTGCAAGCCAAGCCGAACATTGCGTTGTAGCTGCCTCATCATCTGCTGTATATCGTTTTGGATCAGCTACCGAAGCCATGAATGATTCCGAAAGATGCCGAGCAGCATGGGTCAATATCAATGAGGGATTTTCTTCGTCCGTATAAAGCAAATGGTACATCTGCATTAAGCGTTCATACATGGCATTCGATGTGGCCATTGTCGGCAGAGCGATAAAAATTCCTTGGCCAAGATTTGCTGACATCAAGGCCCCGCCAAGCGTTATGGCGGCTTCGGTTTTCCCGGACCCGGTGACGTCCTCCAGAATGAAAAGCTGAGGATCAAAAGCAAGAGGACATTCTGCAATATGCTTTTGGAGGGGAGTTAGTTTTGTGAAACCTGGATAAAATCGTGCAAAAGAAGGTTCCTCTGTTGTTGCTTTCGGTCTGCCGAGACCTGATGCCAGCAAGGCTCGTTGTGCCTGCGGCAAGGCATGGCTTTGCCAGTAGGTAGGCAACGCTATTGCCTTAGATTGAAGCGTGAACCAGGAATTGTTCGAACCGATCCAGTCGCAGAGCACGACAAAACCAGCAATCAGCCATGACGAACGAGTAATGGATTCTTCAAGGTCAGACGGATGCGGGAAATTTACCTCCTGGGTTGGTGATGGAAACAATTCCCCGAGAGCTTTGAGATACTTTTGGGCGGCATCAATATCATCTTCTGTGAAATAGCTTTTAGAAAACAAAGGAATACCATTTGAACCTTTCAGGGTCGGCGGTGTACCATGGTGCCCGGTAAAAGATTTCAGGAGACTTTCAAAGAGATCCTGCCAATCTTCTAGGTCTTGACCGATTTCGGGAAACAGTGATGTATTCTCGGTAGTCAGGGTGTCCCACAAGTGTTCTTTCCAAAGCAGGTATCCCAGACTATCGTGCCGGACAGAGTAAGCCTTTGAACTTGTTTTTCCCTGCAATGCCTCCAACAAGTCTGGACGCAGATTCTGAAAGCTTTCGGAAAATTTCCCAATATCATGAAGCGCCAGAAACAATGTCAACCAACGAACGCAGAGCTGTTCTTCAAGGCCCATTGCGCCAGCTAACCGTTTTCTGATAAATTCGTTGCGTGTGAGTAGAACTTGCCCTACCGCAGCCACGTCCAAACAATGATATAGCAAAAGGTGGTAATTGCTGCCCTCCTTCTCAGCTTTCCCCCAATATTTGTAGTACATCCTCGTTTCTTCGACTTCTCCTTCGATAGGAAAAGAAAAATTGTATAAGTCATGTTCATTCTCGTGCAGCAAATTCAAAACCAATCCAAACAACAAATCCTTCTGCCGTGGATCACTCTCGGCAATCAACAGAGCCAAAGTTACAAGTCCGTTATGGTTCATTCCCGATTTTTCAAGTAACCCGTTCTCCTCGAGAAACAGTAGAAACAAAAAAGAGCCAATCCGTTTATTGCCGTCGGAAAACGGATGGTCCTTGATAACGAAGTAAAGAAGACAGGCGGCCTTTTCTTCGACATTTGGATAGAGGTCCTTGCCGTCAAAGGTCTGGCTGATATTGCCGAGGATCCCCTGAAGCTGATGTGCACGCTCCAGCCCGAACAAGTCGCCGGCTTCGCCGCGTTTGGTCAGTTCAGTCTTCAATGTGGCTATAGCCCTTTTTGCCTTCTCGTAATCAAGAGATTTACGCGAGGGGTGTGTTGGTTTGGGCCTTCCAAGACTGTCCTCATCGTATTGCAGGAGAAGGGTCCAGGTCCTTGCAAACCGGTTAACCACCATCTCTATCTTGGCTGATTCGTCATCTGGTTGGTTCATTTTCTTTTCATTTCCTGGTGATATTTTGATTATGATCGACCTTCACCATAACACCCTCACCATGTCAGGCGGTGTCATACAAACAATATATTTTGTCATCCTTTCGATTTCTTCATGAACAAGAGTTTTAAGTTCCGGCAGTTCAAGCACTTCGATATCGGCACCGTGGCCGAGGATGGTTTTGATCAGTTCGCGGAAATCGGCGACCGGAAAATGCAGGGTGAGGCTGCCGCCCGGTTTGGGCGTTGACCGCTCCCGTGGATGCCAGATCTGTTCATTTACCCAGGCGGCGATCTTCGGGGCAAAGTGCAGCCCAACTTCGCTTGAGGTATTGCCCTGCATAATGCCAAAGTGTTTTCTGGTGTATTCCTTGAGTTCATGGAAATTGCCGGGTATGACCAGGTTCTCGGTGACGAAGCTGATTGTTTGGATTCGGGAAAGGGCGAAATTTCGCAGCTGCATTCTGGTTCCACACCAAGCAATGAGATGCCAACTGCCCATATAGTGCATCAGATGCAAAGGGTGAATGATTCTGGCGGTGGTGGTATCGGTGTGGGGCGAATGATAGATTATGTTTAGGGAAGTTCCAGCAAAAAGAGCTTTAACCGATTGTCGAAAAATATCTCTGTCGACCTGAGAATATTCAATATTTTTGACCGAGATTTTTTCACTGATCTGTTCCAGGCATGTTATGGATTTGTCTCCGGTTATGATCGGTATCCGGTCAATCAGACGGCAGAGCTGATCCTTTAAGGCTTGATCGGGGATAGTCGAGGCCAGGATATTGGATTCGCTGATCCACAGGGACGGTAATTCATAGGAGTCGTCGGTATAGTAGTAACCGCGATGTCGGTGGTTATACTTTAGCGGTGCATCAAGCCTGTCGCGGATAAATTCAATATCTCTCTGAGCGGTTCGACCGGAGAGTTCAAAGGTTTCTGCAAGATTATTGGCATTAGGAAACCTTCCGGCCTTTATTTGGCCATGAAAACATAAAAAACGCCCATACTTCAACCGGACGGACATAGGTCTCCACGACACAGGGTTGCCAAGGATGTTCCATTTGCTAACAAAAAGTGACAGTTTTAAGCTAGTGTTTTTGTTGTCAAGTTGAGTGATTTTCATCACCTAACATTTTGATAGCTCTGTTTCAATGAATATCGTGCAATGAAACAAAAAAGAGAATGAAGGTTTAATGCAGAATATCATATTATCAATGATAATAAGAGAATTGTGGGTGGCTTATTCTATCCCGTCTTTTCGTAAATTCAGAGCCCAGATTTACTTCCATTAAATATTGACCGACAACAATACCGGCAACATGACCTTGGAGGTATATCTAGAAATTTCGATATTTTCAAAAAAATCTTACAAAGATTATCAGTATTCCCTTGTTGTTTTAATTCATTTTTGAGTATATGCAATAAAATACAGTCGGTTTGTTCCGAGAATTTCGCTATATAGGCCCGAAAATGTGTCGCGAAACACGGCAACGGTACGGCCACGCACACCGACTGCCGCAAAAGGGTACCCCACCCACCCACCCAATCAAATAGACATATTGACAGACCGGAAACCTCTTCCAGGCTTGAGAAGAGCGATAGCACAAAGCTATTTGTCACTCTTCCCAGGACGACAAAGCACCCAGCAGAGCACCTCCACAGGATATCGTATCCTGCGTGAGTGCCAATATAAGTGCATGTTATGATAACATAATACCAGCACTAGTCTATTCAATGACACCTAATCAGTGACACTCGCGCTGTTTTCCCCTGGTTCTTCGTCCGGATATTCGACCACTTCAAAGCCCGTGATAGTGTCATTGTCGCCGAACCCAGAATCCAGCGCTTTGCGGGCAATTTCCAAACGGGTTATCCTTGCCAACAATCCATCGATTATCTTATCGAAATCCTTCACTTTTTTACGCCTGGTCTCGGCTGGAAAAGAGATCCCTGCATTCTGGCCAGAATTCGAAATACTCTCTTCAATCAATAGCTTACCTGCTTGCTCAGCTTCCGCCTTCAATGCCCTTTCCAGCCTAATTCGACAGAGCTTCAACTCATCATCGACCGAACCGAGCTGTAAAGACTGAAAGCGTTCAGACTCGGCTGCGCTCAAGTGCCGGGTGTAAATGCCATGAACCTCAGCATTCTTCGAGCCAAGGGGCGGGCCCGTGCTGAGACCACCGTGCAGTCTGCACCGTGCCTTTCCTTTCATTGGCGGTTTACGACATGGTTCTCCTGAGCGTTTTTTAGCTCCGCATAACTCTTTCATTTTAATAGAACTCCTTTTTTCATACGGTCATATTGAGAAAATTTTATCATCGCGAAGAGAGGCGTAGAAGCCTCTCCACCTCAAAACCACCTGACTCCGGCAAGAGGTACGTTCAATGCTCCTGCACCATCCCTATTGCCGGTACTCTTTTTCCAACCTCTAATTGACCATAGCTGACTCCTCGGCCATCACCTCTTGGAAAAGATCCCTGGCCATCGTGAAATTGACCGCCAAGTGTTCGTCGGGGGTATTGGCATAAGGATTGAGGTGTATTGGCCGATCCTCACCCTCTCGGAGAAACCAGAGCATACACGCATCATCATAGTAGGTCTTGCCGTCGCCCAGCCTCCCGTTGTGCATCGCCCTGATTAGGTCCTCTTTGGTTATTAGCCGGGCAATGGCCTCGATCAGCGTCACGGCGTGATATCTACTGAATGCCTTGCATTCACAAAACATTGGCACCCGGCCGCACTTGGGACACTTCCTAATCTTCATCAGAGACGAAAGAAGACGTGATTGTGCGGAGAGGTTTTTCGGAATGTCTATCTGATTGGCCTGTTCGGTTGCGGGTTTACTATTCATAACTGCTCCTGTGGGCTGTACTTCCCCGTCATAGGGAATACGATAATTTGCTGTCTGGATAAATTTGCCAAATTCGTCGGTGTAGGTGCCCTCACCGTCCATGCATCCCTGAACCCGAAAATCTTCAATCAGGTCCTGCACTGACTCGAAGACCTTCTGAGATTTCGGGCTGTAGTTATGCTGGGCCGGATCCAACAATGGTAGCATGCTGCCGAATGGTATCTTGCCGAGAGTTTCCTGATAATCAACTATCTCATCGAGCAATTCGCGGATCTGGTCCTCATATGCCTGTTTCTGGTACACAGTGGCTGCTTTGAAGTGTTCGAGCAGGTCCTGGTATGTCCTTTGCTTAAACTTGATCATCAATGGCGTCGTACTGAGCATCTGCTGCTCGTCGATGTTGCAGGGGAGACAAAAATCTGCTCCCTGTGGTTCATCTGTTAACCGATCGCCGCAGCGGGCACATACTGCATGGTGTTTCTGTTGATTCATAATTTACCTTTATTGTTAAGATTGTGGACCGGGCTGCCCGAATGACAACCTCGAGCTTTTTTTCGTTAAGATCCTGGATGTTTTAATGCCGCTTTCTATTCGACCTCCTTTTTTTCATGCCACAGCCATAATCACGGGTATCACAGGGTGTCACGGGTAACTTTTGGGTTTTTTAAACTTTCCATGTCAGTCGCATCAGCCAAGGAGTGCATCTGTGCTTGCTTTGGTACTTGGTACCACCTGAATTAAAAATGGCACCAAGCAGGATAACATACTGATACTACATCATAATTTATATTTTCTAAACTCCTGCGCTTCGATCAAAAAACAATCAAAACACAGTCTATCTACCTGAAACTATACATATTTATGAATGTTTTGTGCTTCGATTGCCTTGTTTTTGAAAAAGTTGCCAGCCCCACAGTATACAGATACACTATTACTACTCCCCACTTGCACTACTGCTATGCGACTGTCCTCTATATTGTGTATATATTGTATATATAATAAACAAAGCACAATAGATTAAATAGTATAGCAGTTACAGTAACTTAACCTGTGTTTGGTATTTTTTATTTCAGGTACGGTAGTCGTTGTCATCAAGAATTAATCCTTGTATTTACGGACACTTAACCTGATCTTGGTATTAAGTACTAACGACACACAAAAGCCCTCATCCACGCACAACCACCCAGAGCCCTTGGTTGTATGTACCTCAGCATCAAAATAAGGTGAATGTTTCATCATCTCGTTCCCGTATCCACCTGAGAGGAATCTTGACAAACATGGCCTCCCTGATACTCACGCTATCCCGATCATTCCATTCTGTGGCATTTCGAATCGCCCGGATTTGTGACGGGTTCATCTGACTTCCACCCTCTCTTCGGATCCTGAGCCTGTGACCATTGCATACGAGAGTGGTCATCGACCGCAGGATCGCATTAAACTGTTTATCAGCATTCAGGTTCCTGGCTTCCATGATCCAGTCACCACCTTCCAGGAAATGCATGACCTGACACACAGCAAGCTGTAGTTCTCCGGTGGTCATTAGGTCACAGGGAAAATCTGAGATAATGACGTCGAAGGCGGTCTGCATCAAACTCCTGCCATCCTGCTGCAATCGTTCTTTTGCCGGTGTCATCTTTGCCTGCCCAGGGATGAAGTCTTTACTGATCTCCCTGGACATCAGATATTGGTAGACCGCCATGATATTTCGGTCGTCTCGCATCCACTCCCAAATCTCCCCGTATTCATCGAATGACAGCAATTGCTGCCCGGTTGAATCGACAATAAAGAACCTGCGGTCACCATAAGGAATCTTCAAACAATCTCTGTGGTTGCTGAATCCTATGATATTGCTGTAAACCCGATAAGTGCCGGTCTTACCTCCTTTGAGATTTACGGATAATGTTTCATTGGTAATCAGATCCTTTAACGAATCAGTGACTCTGTACCTGACACCTGTCTCGCCTTCCGGGTCGATTTCCTCGATGCAGGAGAGTTTTTTATTGAAAATCCAGTCGCCCCACTGAGCTCCTGATTTGCCAAGGCCGGTAATGTCGAGTATTTTACCATTTGAAAAATTCTGAGACCCTAACACCCTGCTGACGATTGCCATGATTAACGATTTCCCCAGGCCCACATGAGAAATACAAACTGGCATAATTCCTGATCTCTTCGCAGGATACTGCACTGTAAAAGCAAACCAGTCCTCAATATACCCTCGATGCTCGTGGAATACCGTATCCATGAGCCTGTGCCAGGGTTGAAGTCGTATCTCCAGCTCTTCATCTGGCATAACCGGGGTCAGTTGGAACGGAAACCGGAATGTATTGTAATAGCTTCGACCGTCCACATCGGTATAAATTGATGGTTTTCCTGGTTCGTACCTGAATGCGGAGACCGTCTTTTTTATATTTGAACCCAACCAGTAGAGAGCAGCTGGCTTGATTTGATCTTTCCCCTCCTCATCTTTGTAGTGATGAAAATGACCGGCATGAGCAATGATAAAGGCATCTTTGCACATCATGCCGTCTTTGGGGTCATGGGACCATGTGTCATAGATTTTATTCTCTCCCTGAACAAAGACATACCGACTGAACAGTTCGGTTACATAGTCAACAGAATCATGGTTGCTCTGAGAATGATCTTTTTTATCCTGCGACGATCCCGGAGGAGTCCAGGTTAACTTTTCAAAATTAACTGCCTGGGCAAATCGGGACCGGATTGATTCACCGGTTGGATCCGCCTGCAGCAGATCATTAAAGTCAAGTTTTACTGGTGCCTCTGAGAAGCAGGTGTCATCTGGGGAGACTATAAGAGCAACCCGTCCTGGCCTGCTGTCGGTAAATTTTTTCGCCAGGATGCATGCTGCTTTCTGTCCTGGCATGGATTTCTGCTCTTTCTCATCGTGCTGATCGGAGTCGACCAGAATGTAAATGGTGTTTGTCTTGTCTGGTATAACCAGACCTTTCATGCCAGCTGTAGAGAGTGCCGCCACACCGTTCTTGCCGGTTGCCTGAATGGCAGACAGGGTTGTCTCTATGCCTTCGCCTATGACGATTTCTGTGTGATCACCTTCACGATTGAACCAGATACCTCTGCCCTCACAAGGACCGTGCATTTTTGCGCCGGTCTTCTTGTTTTTTTCCACGTCGATGAAGAGACGCTGAACGGCATAGACGGCAGTATCGTCCAGGGTGGATGCTGCAGCCACGATCAGGTCGACCGTCTCACTTTCCTTGTTGATGTAGTGGTTGAATTTGAAGCATGGCGGCAGGGGATCGATGGTGATCGCCCGACCGGCCAGATACTTCTTTACCGGCTCGAGATCTCTGGTTGCTTTCTTCCAGATATACGAGGGATCCTCTGCCTCTTTCGTTTCAGGGACCGGTGCCGGTGTTTTGGTCCTGGCCGATGCCTGATCGTGAGCATGATCCGGCTTCCACTCAGGGAGCAGACCGTCTGCCCTGAATTGATCCTTGATCGCCTTATAGTCGCAACCAACATGGCAGAAGACTTTTACGTCATCAGGACCGGCATCGGTTACGGACAGGGATGGAGTGCTTTCGCCATGACAAGGACACAAAGTTAAAAAACCATCCCTGTTTTTCTCTTCTTTGCCTTGCCCGTAAAAACGGGCAATTTCTCTGGCTCGGCTCATTTATGCACCCTCCCCTTATCAGCTTCGCAACAACAGCACCTGACAGGAGAAAGGATATAATTTGAGGTTCTTTCATCGTAGACCGATACGAAAAAACCTCGGATATATCCGTGCTTAGGTGAAGGAAGGTCTTGTGTTTTGGTACTTTTTGATCTAAGATGTGGGCAGTTGTTTGAGTTTGGAGCGGTTTTACCCAGGGTGCCAGCCTGAGCGGGTAAAACCGCTTTCTTGTTTGGCATCATTTTACCCCTATCCTCGACTGCAGCCATTTTGAAAGCTGATTTTTCGGATAGACAATCTTCCTACCAAGATAAAAAGCACCTTCCGGACCATTTCCTTTACTGTCCAGGTTTGCGAGGTGGCCGGTGCTGATCGCTCCACCTGTGAACCTCTTCACGTCTGGCCGGGTTAGAAAATCTCCCTGCCATCTGTTCGCCGCCTCCTGAATTGCATCTCGCGCCGCTTGTGCCTGCTCTACTGTGTTCTTCATTTGTTTTACCATTTGCTGCATCGTCTAACCTGCCCTTGCAATGACAGGTAGTTGTGAATCATGATTCCTTCATCTACCATCAGAATACAGCAGTGTTTTCCGGTATGCTCGGTTATTATGCTTAGATATCAGCATGATAGGTGCCATAACCAGTGGACAAGCGAGGGCAAAAGAAAAGCCCTGGCAAGATAAAAAATCTCGTCAGGGCTTACAGTTAGAACTTTGACCACTAAGTAGTCAAAGGGAGTGGTCAATTATTTTTCAGCTACTTTTTGTGTTTTGCACATTTGTCGTAATATGCAGCATATTTCTTCTTTAAAAAAGGAAGAGCTCCGGCATGTAACTTGTATTCTATATTAGGTCCACCAGTATAGAATACATGGGCAACATTAGGGACTTTGGCTTGACAAATCCATCGTTTGCAGGTTTTCCAGTCAGGTCTTGTCGCTCCTGTCGTATTGAGAAAGTCACCCATGATTTTATCTGTAATCAACTTCACGCCAAGGAGATAATCGTCGTCTGTCTCTACTGACAAGTTCGGCTGTTCTGATAGCCGCTCGGTCTGGTCAATAGTAAGAGCCTTTAGTGTATGCTTAATGTTGTTTCGATCCAAAATGGCGACCAACTCACCACATTCAAAACCAATTCTCCCCAGCTGAAGACATTTATCGCTATCCTCATACCCGTTGACGGGTTTTCTCAACGCATCGTCTCCATGGGGTTTTACGTTCAGATAATGCCGATAATAATCTTCATGGAGACGGTCTCCTGTTCCCGTGAAATATGCGAGCAAATCCAGACCTTCTTTTTCGGCGTCATTTGCGGGCACAAAGATTTTTTGCAATTCGTCATGTTTCCACCATTGGACAGGGTCGTCATTATACTGCAACGCTTGGTTTAAAGTTCTTGAAGCAATGCCAAAACTTTTCTTTTTCCCTATTTCGGCCTCAACAGATTCCCAGAAGGTTTTCACCGCATCTGTTGAGAGTTTATTGATGTGTGCGGGGTTCTCGTTAATGTGCAACTCATTGATGTGCGGCCAGTTAAGCGGTTTTTGAAACTCGACACATCCCGCAATATTGGCAACAACACAGTACAGGTTTATAATCTGTTTCATCTTCACCCACAAAGACCCCAGAATAAAAAAGACCGGGCAGGCCGCAGGGTTTACGGCTTTTCGGGGATCAACCTAGCCCGGCTCAGGAGATATTATTGCTTAATGGTTGTTTTATTTAAATCGTCAAGAACTTGTAGCAGCATCTGAAGGTCTTCGCTTAACTCATCCAGTTCTTCCTGTAATAAATCCAGCCTTATCTCAGGACTCTCCTGACACGCCAATTTATCGCGTTCCTCCCTCCAAAACTCTACTCTGTCAGCATGTTGTGCCCGTAAGACTATCACCTTATCCCCATCAGCTATGTCGTTATAAACTTCCTGCATTACCGCCATTCGGCCCGTACAATCTTCCTGACCCAAAGATGTCTCTTTATAATAGTTATTTGTTAAATGATTATTGTCCGTTCTTTAAAAATTATCCGTTTTGAATCCTCAGTGCCGCCGTCTTCAATGCTGATTCTGACAGATGACTGTATCGTTCTGTCAGCTTTAAATCAGAATGACCGAGCAATTCCTTAAGGTGAAAGGGATTTATTCCATCCATCGCTAGCCATGAAGCAAAGGTATGTCGCAAGGTGTGAAACATCACCCGCTGCCGTGGATCAGCAACACCATCATTTAGTTTCAACTTATCTACTGCTTTGGCAAAACTGTTTGATATTCGCATGATCTTGACCCCATCACGGCCAGGAAACACCAGAGAGGCCGCCTGTGCATCTTTTGACCGCCTTTGGGTCAACATGACCTTTACTTCTTGCGTGAGGTAAACAGCCCTGTTTTTGCCGCTTTTGGTGTCCTTTAGTATTGCTACTCCTTGAAACAGATCCACATCACCCCATTGCAGGTTGAATACTTCGCTGGCTCTGGAGCCTGTGTATAAGGCAAACAAAGCTATATCGTGAATTGTTGGTGTGTTCTTCGAAAGTTCTGCCAACAGGTCAGCTGCCTCTTGTCTGGAAAGAAAACGGGTTCTTCGATTATCAACCTTTGGCCGTTTCACTCCACCTGTCGCTCCTGCCGGATTTTTACCAACAAAGAGATTGTTGTTTAGGGAATAGTTGAATATTTGCCGGACCACTGCAAGACAATATTGAATAGTGCGTGGTGCTCTCCCTACTTTTGCCATGTTCTTCTTGATCTTCTCAAGGTGTATCGGCATCACCTCCCGTATGGGCCGATCACCGATAACGGGATTGATCCATAAACGAAACAAATCCTCTTCTCGTTCGATGCTTCTCTGGTTTCGTCGGTTATGCTGGACATACGGAAAATAATGTTCCGTGAAGATCTCAGCAAAGGTGATGTTGCGGGCCTCTTCTTCCTGCTTTGCCTTATCCCTTGCCTCCACCCCATCTTGGTTTTGCTGCCGATATTCGGCCAGGGTAAACGGTGGCGTTTTGCTTCTGCGATTAGCCTCGAGTTTTGCACACACCAGATGGGCATTGTCCTCGGTTAAAGGATGGTCACCTTCCCCTAGAAAACCATTTACGATGCGGGTGCCTTCCCAACCATAGACATCGGTAACGGTCTTATTGTTCAGCTTATAGACGGAAACGTAATAGCGAAGAGGCCGTTTTGATCGTCCCACGCCTGTGGTATTCGTCTCGTGTTCACGGTACCGCAACCCTTTGTACTGCGATTTTTTCCATTCAGACATAGATGCACCTTCGTGACCAGGGAAAACCAGTAGATTGAATTTTGTACAACCCCTGTACAACCTTTTTTGTTTAATTGAGTGATGCTACATGAAGGACAATAACGGATAACATACTGATTGTCAACGATAATGTGATTTTATATGAAGGTAGGTGAAAGCGGAAAAAAGGGACTTCGAATCCGGGTGTCGCAGGTTCGAATCCTGCCGGGTGTACCAGAAAATACAAGGACTTATGGCTTTTTTGCTGTAGGTCCTTTTTCTTTTTTGCACGATTTGGTCAAGCTATGGTCAGCCTTTTTCCACGCATAAAAACCCGATCCAGAAAAACCTGAACCGGGTTCCCGCCGTTTCCCTACCGGCTGTTTATGCCAGGGTCTCATTCTCCCTGAGCATTACAACTGTTGCAAGACAGACTTTTTCACACTTTGAAACGACCTACTATTGCATTCAATTCCGCAGAGCGGGCCTGGAGCTGTGCCGCACTGTCCTTAACCTCAATGCTGCTTTGCGATATCCTTTTCGCCGCGGAAGATACCTCGGAAATGTCATGGGTAATGTCAGCCGCAACGGTGGAACTTTGGCTGACATTTTCATTAACTTCCTGAATCCCCTGGCTGGCCTGGGAAATATTACCGGCGATTTCCCGGGTAGCAGCCGTCTGTTCCTCGACTGCGGCTGCTATGGTTGCAACAATTTCATTTACCCCGCCAATAACTGAGGAAATTTCATTAATTTCTTCTCTGGTTGTTTTGCTGGTACCTTGAACATCATCAATGAGTGCTTTAATATTCAGGGTCGCCGCCGCAGTCTGCCTGGCCAGTTCTTTTATTTCATTGGCAACGACCGCAAATCCTTTGCCAGCCTCACCTGCACGGGCAGCCTCTATTGTCGCATTCAGGGCGAGCAGGTTTGTTTGCTCGGAAATCTCGGTAATTGTTTCTGTGACCTTGCCTATTTTGTCTGCCGCCTGGCCCAGTTCAGCCATTTTCTCGGAAGCATTGAGGGCCTGTCCCACGGCATCAGCAGAAACACTTCGGGCTTTTTCTGCGTTTTCGGCTATTTCATTTATGGTCGCCGTCATTTCCTCTGCTGCAGATGCCACCATGTTGGTATTGGTGGAAGATTGCTCCATTGCCGCAGCAACGTTATTGAGATTTGCACTCATCTCCTCCGAAGAAGCGGCCACATTGTTTGCCCGTTGCGAGGTGTCTTCCGAGCTTGCGAGCAAGTCCTGGGAAATAGCAGCAAGCTCAGTTGAGCTTGTCCTAACACTTGATGAACTTTCGGCAATCTGTTTGATTATCGCCTGCAGCTTTTCCAGAAAAACATTGAACAATTTTGCCAACTCACCAAGCTCGTCACCGGATCGAATGACGATACGTTTCGTCAGGTCACCCTCTCCCTCGGCCACATCTCGGAAATTGCTGATCAGTTGTTTAAGGCCCGAGGTGATACCGTATACGATGATGATGTTGAGGGCTATAATTGCCAGAAAGATCAGTCCCGCAATAAGCAGCATATTGATCGCTTTCCCGCGAGTCAGCTCTCTCATATTGGCATCCAGCGCCGCCCGGGTGTTCTCAATATTATCGATATACACCCCGGTACCAATCCACATATCAAGTTCCGGAATCATTTCCGCATAGCTCAGTTTCGGAGTATCCCCGCTGCCCGGTTTAGGCCATATATAGGAGACAAAGCCACCTCCAGCCCTTGCCTGTTTATCCAATTCCTGAATGACAAATACACCATTTTTGTCTTTGAGTTCGCCAAGGTCTTTTCCCTGACTCTCTTTTTTGACAGGAAATGCCACGTTGGTTGTTTTCTGATAAACAAAAAAATACCCGGAGCCATCATCTTCAAAACGGATCGGATCAACCATGGAGCGAATCAGGTTGATCTTTTCCTCCTGACCGACGTAGCCTGCTTTTTCTATGGCCTGATGTATTGCCAGTGCCATGGCATGACTTGCTACCTTGATCTTCGCTTTCTGATCCTCCATCATTACCGCGCCAGTTTCCTTCAGTCCGAGATCGCGAACCTGAGCTGACATAGTAAACGCAAAAAAGGACATAACACCAAAAAGGATAACGATGCCGGTAAGGATAAGAAACATTCGCCATTTAATGCTCATCTTGTGCAACATAAATGCCCCATTATTAAGAGATAACAACTTGCTAAATAAAGACGACACACGATAATTTCATAACAAAGCAGGATGGTTATTTTTGTTCAGGGCTGAGGGTTCCAGCAAGTCCCTAACGCACTACCATTATCTTGGTGTATCACAACGTAGACATGCTTATCAAATTTTTCTGCATTTTCCCTGCAGCCACGTAAGCGATTTACCTACGTGGAGCTTTTTATATGTTCAGCCATATTGTTAAGAAGAAGAGAGAGAATGTCGACAGGCTGACGGGGATCGGCCTTGCAGAGAGTCGATATGATGAGTGCAACAACTGGCAGGATTTTCCAAAAAATGATTAATTTCGAAGAATTTCACGTCCAGCCTCATAGGCAAGACACTTGTACAATTCCTCTTTCCGCTCATCACTAAGATCCAAGAATTGAACGGCGAACATATCTGCTTCTGCCCGAACTACTTTTGCAGCAAGTGTAAATGATACGGGAGAGTCTTGATCTTGATGTAAAGGAATGGTCAGTGAAATTTCCATGCCTTCTGTGAGCGGCAATGCTGTTGTTACCCGCACTGCGCACCCGCCTACGGAAATATCTATGATTTCCCCTCGCCCCTCCTGCTGATTTATTCTGTATTCGATTTGCTGTTGATACATGGGAAAGCGAAGAGCATTGCGCCTGGCATAATTTGTTATCTTCTCTTCAGCGTCCTGAAGCGTGGCAACGTATGCAACAGAATAGCCTTGAAATCTGGTTGCAAACATGAGACTTTGTTTAAAAAAGAGACCCTTTTTTCCAATAACTCGGACGATCTGGCCAGCCTGGTTGGCGATAAGATAGTCCATAATTTTCCGCACAGTAGAAATGCCATTCAAATTTCCAATCGTGCATTGCGAGAGATCTGTAATTACATCAAATCCGGGTTTCAGATCCACTACACAAAATCGAATCTCGGTATATACTTTGTCGATAATGTTTTTGGTAATGTGTCCGGAAAGGGTGATATAGAGCCTGTTTTGTTTTATATCGGCTTTTATTTTTGGTCGCTGTTGGTTTGCCATTGCCCCATCCCGGAATAAAATTTTCTATGCCTTGCTCCCCAAAGTGGCACTGCGTCATATTCTATCAGCTCAATGAAGGGAATGTCAAAATTCTCTTTTGCACAGAGAAAATAATCAGAAAAAATATTTTTTGTCGGCAAGGCAACTTCATACGCCATGAGAATTTTTTTTATCGGACCACCAGATAGCTCATTCGTGCTATCGACCGGTTGCTTGACAAGGCCATAAAGAACCAATAGTTTTTCAAGCTATGACGAAAGAAGAAATATACGAACAATACTGGAAGAAACTTGTTGCGATTAGAAGGATGTACACTGGCGTACGTCCTGACAGTGATACCTTGTATCTTATGTACAAACAGCACGCTGAAAAGCAACGGGATAAACTGCTGCAAAAATATGGCTACGAGCCTTTTTAGTGCCTTGTTCCCTGAAAAAGCGTCCTGACTTTTTGATTACCGGGCAAATCCATTCATTTTAATTTGTGATTACCACTACAATTCAGCCTAGAAGATCCAAGGGGATATGAGGTGCCCTTTGCGCGGGTGTTCCGCAGCCTGGATGGCTGCGGTCAAGCCCCCAGGGATGGGTTTATGGCGTCCCGTGAAAAGGGCACCTCATATCCCCATACAGCTGAACTTTCGTGGTAATCACATTTTTGTTTGTCACAGAGTTTCAGGATATCCAGAACGAACCGCAATCGCAAGACCACCACACCGGATCCTGCTGCATGAAAAACACAGATGTCCATCTGTGACATGATGGTTATTATGTGGCGGAGTGTAGAAAATTGGAACTCAATGGCTATTTTTAAATACATGTGTTGACTCGAGAAAAAGAGCAATATATGTATTTTCCAGGCAACAAACTCAGTGAATATATACTAACCAGGAGAACGATATGTCGGAAGAAGAGATGTATGATGTAATCATTTTGGGCGGAGGTCCTGCGGGTCTCACAGCAGGAATCTATGCCATGCGGGCGGCGTTAAAAACAGTTTTAATAGAAAAAGGTGTTCCAGGCGGACAGGTATCTATTACCAAAGACGTGGAAAACTACCCTGGTTTTATAGAGATAGGTGGATTTGAGCTTTGTGATAAATTTCTTCAGCACGCCAAACATTATAATCTTGAAATTATAGACAAAGAGGCTGTCGAAACTGAACCCGGAATCAAACACCATTCAGTTCGTCTGGCGGATGGCACCGTCCTGCACAGCCATGTTGTTATTCTTGCAGCAGGGGGGACGGCACAAAAGCTCCAGATTCCGGGAGAAGAAGAAAACTTCGGCAAAGGCGTGTCATATTGTGCGACCTGCGATGGATTCTTCTTTCGCAACCAGATTGTGGCGGTTATCGGTGGCGGTGATACGGCTTTGGAAGATGCCCTGTACCTCGCCAAAATAACCAGCAAGGTCTATCTTATTCATCGTCGAGACGCTTTTCGGGGCAGTCGGATTCTGCAGCAACGCGTTTTGGCAGAGCCGCGAATTCAGATACTTTACAACACAGTCGCCACAGAGATCCTCGCCAACGACAAAGGCGTCCGAGGTCTCTCCTTAAAAGATACACAAACAGGTGAAGAGAGCGAAATTGACACCGACGGGGTATTTATTTTCGTAGGCTTCAAACCGAACAATCATATTGTTCCGGCCGGCATCAAGCTCAATACTACCGGGTATGTTATTACCGATGAAAAATGCGAAACGACTATTCCAGGCATATTCGCCGTCGGGGACCTGCGACAAAAGTACGCCAACCAGATCGTTCTTGCTGCGGCGGACGGGTGCACTGCCGCTCTAGCTGCCGCCCATTATATTGAAACCGATAAAAAGTAACCACCCTCTCCAGGGCATGGCAGCAACAACGAAGAAACGACAAGGTTTCTTCGTTGATTTCAACGGTACATAAGCAAAAAAGAAATAGCAGTTAAAAGGGCTGCTGTCGGAGGCATGGCTCGATCGAATCTGCAAAGAGGTTCGATGTTCGACGTACGTTTGAGCAGAGAATCGCGGCAATTCTTTGAATTAACTTTACTCCGCAACGTGGAGATTGTTCGATAAGTTTGTCAAAGCTTTGCCTGGAAAGCACAAAGAAAGTAGACGGTTCAGTAGCAATCGCTGATGCGGATCGTCTTTCACGATCGATGAGTGCCATTTCACCAAGTGTTGCGCCATGCGTCAGAGAAGCTATCGCAACAGGAGTGTCGTTTTCGGCGAGCTTGGTTATCTCGACACGGCCATCTATAACAATTGCAAAGAATTCACCGTTGTCGCCCTCATGAAAAAGCGCTTCATCTTCATCAAGCGATCGAATCTTTGCATGTTTCACTAAAATGTCGATTTCATCATCTGATAAGTTTGCAAAAAGCTCAAGTTGTCGGATGTTATGCCGAATTGCCGAAGATATGGTGTTGTGTCGCGTTGTCACGTGTGCTCCTCTGTTGAGCTCATCATAGATATCGTTTCCTGAAGGTCATGACCCAAAAGCTGATTATTGAAAAACCTGCCTGTCCTTACCCAGTTCCAATAAGGATAAGGCAGTTTTGTTCCTCTTGTCAAATTTGTTTTGATAACGGCGATGATTCAAAAGAAAACCACCATTCCAATCACATAAGAGTTACAACCACAATTCTGAACACCGTCCATACAGCCCTCCCGGCCCTTGGGTCATCCAAGCTCCGCCACAATGTAATAAGCCGATACGGCCAGCCAATCCTTTGATCTCTCTGAATAATGAATTGAAATAGCCAATTGTTGGTGGTAACGTCCAACGACTGCTACAGTTAGGGTCTGCAACGATTATCCAAGGCAGACAAGCAAGCCGACATCGGGCTCAGCAATTGAAAGAGAAATAAAATGATTGCAATCACCTAAGAAGAGGAGGAACCACAATGCCCAAAGCACTCATCGTTTCTGCAAGCCGTACCGGTGAAACGAAGAAGATTGCCGAAGTTATCGCCGAAGGATTACGATTTTCAGCAATCGAAGTATCCTTAAAGGATGTAACGGAGATCAAGCGGGAGACAGATCTTGCCGGCTTTGATATATACGTGTTCGGCTCATCAACCTATCATGGCGCCATGATGGACCGGATGAAAACATTTCTCTTTTTGGCCGAAAGAGCTGAGCTGAAAGATAAGATAGGCGGGTCATTTGGCTCATTCGGCTGGAGTGGAGAAGCAGCGGAGCGAATTTATGATACCATGAAAAACGTATACGGCATGAATATGGTTAGCACACCGCTGATGCTCAAAACCAGTTCGGTCGATGGCGGCATCAAGGTAGCCCAGGCCTATGGCAAGGAACTGGCGGCCAAGCTTGCCTGAGGCAATTGTTATCGGCAGACTCGTACGATTGTTTTTCAAGTATCTGTTTTGAAATTTAAAAATAGACCTCCGTGGATTAAATTATCTGCAGAGCATCGATACTCCACGATGCTCTGCAGACATCCTTCGGATCGGCTTTCCTGCACCGCGACTTTTACTTGAAGACAGATGTGTCTCCTTTTTTAACCACAGCTGATGATGCACCTTGAATGCAGTAACATTACGTATAGTTATCCGGGGACTGACCACAAAGTCCTTGATGCTTTGACTTGTACCCTCAGTCGTCCGGGGTTCCATTCCATCTTTGGCCCCTCAGGTGTGGGGAAGAGTTCATTCGCCCGACTGCTGGCCGATCTCAATCGGCATACTTTCCTGGGGAAGATAGAGTTCACCGAAATACAAACCGTTCTCTATTCCTATAATTTGGAAAGATTGCCCGGCTGGTCAAGTGCCGGTGCGCATCTGGACAAGGTGGTCGCAAAAGAAAAAGAAGCATTAAAGCAGGAACTCATCAATATTTTCGAACTATCCCCCCTGCTTGGCTCCCGCTTCCATCAGCTTTCAATGGGACAGCAGAACAGAATAAACCTGATAAGATACCTGCTGCAGACATTTGATCTTCTCATCCTGGATGAAAGCCTGGCGAATGTCGATGAAAAGCTGAGACAGGCCATCATCCTTACGATCAAACGAATTTTTCCGCAGAAGATGTTTCTCTATATCTCCCATAATCTGATGGAGGTGTCGACCTTTTGCGACGAGATCCTGGTCTTTGGCGGTGGGTCCACGGGGAAAAGCTATGGTACAATTCAGGGCCAGAACTGTTGCAGCTCGGAAGCTGTCGATAGAAAGAAAGTTGATGAGACGATGCTGGAGATCATGAATGCTTTTTAGACGAATCTACCAGTTCCTGCTCGTTTACTTTGCCGGAATTTCGGGACTGCTGCTGGTAAAGCTCTTAGTGGGATTGTCCGATTACGTTATCCCCGGAATCCCGCTTATTTTTGCAACCGCCGGAGAAACGGCAAAAGGGTATTTTTTCGATGTCCTCAACACGCTCCAGGTCACAGTGTTGGGTCAGGTTATCTCAATAATTCTTGCCTTCACGGTCGGAATAGCCGGCAGAAAGTCCAGCTGGATCGGATCATTCATAAAGATGATTGCCTACAATATCCAAGCTTATCCGATCGTTGCCCTTGCACCAATTATTTTCATCCTCCTCGGTGACGGCTTCATCCCCCGATTGCTCATAGCTTCCATGATCTGTTATTTCCCGCTCCTCCTCTCTGTCCTTGGCGTCATGTCATCGCCAGTCAAAGACATAGAACATTTTTATATTATCACCGGCAAGATGAGATGGCAGCTTGAAGTAAAAATCCGTGCTTTTGAAAACCTGAGCAAGCTCGCCACGGTCATCTCGGGAAGTGCAACGCTGGCCATGGCGGGAGCAATTGTCGCTGAATTTATCGCTGCCGACGCCGGAATCGGCTATTCTATCCGAATCGCGCTCTACCAGAGCGACCTGGCTAAAATTCTAGTCGCTCTGTTTATGATTGGCATAGTCATCTCGATCTACCAGGGGCTGCTGGAAAGTGCCAGCGAGCGAATCCAGAAAGCCTGGGCCATCTCATCGGGGAATTAACAACATTTACCAAAAGTGGACAAATGCGTAAAAATAAAGTGATCTGCGGGCTCGTCCTGCTCGCAATACTCCAGTTGGCATGGGGCTCCCGCGCAGATGCCAGGGAATTGACATACCGGCTGAAATGGCTGTTCAACGCGTCTGTTGCCGGGGATATATATGCCGAAGACAAAGGCTACTTCACAAAGGCTGGTCTTCAGGTCAAGATAAAGGAAGGAGGGCCGGGCAAAGACGCCATCAAAGAGATAGAACTGGGCCAGACTGATTTTGGGGTAGCTTCTGCAGACCAGGTGATCCGAGCTCTTGAAAAGGGGGCAGAGGTGGTGGTGCTTTTCCAGATTTTTCAAATCAATCCCCTGCAATGGATTTACCGGGATACGCTTCCTCAAATCACCGCCCTGTCGCAGCTCAAAGGCAAAAGTATCGGCATCACCTTCGGCGGCAATGACGAGACCATCATGAACACCCTCCTGGCCAAAGGCGGAATCCCCAAAAAAGATGTGAAAATTTACAGCGTCCGTTTCGATTTCACCCCCTTTTTGACGAAGAAAGTGCAGATCTGGCCCGTATATCGGAACTCTCAGGGGGTCATCCTCAAAAACCGTCTCCAGGCGGAGGGGGAGAATGTTCGATTTCTCAACCCTGCTGATTTTGGGGTGAACTTTGTTGCCAACTCCGTTATCACTTCAAAAAAGATGATTGAAACGGATCCGGATATCGTTGACAAATTCCAAACAGCTCTTCTTGCTGCCTGGCGAGATGCAATGGCGCCGGCAAATCAGGAGAGTACACTTGCGTCGATTGCCGCCCGGGACAAAGACAACAATGCGGCAATAACAAAACTCCAGTTACTCGCAACCCGGGAGTTGACCGGAACACAAAATTTTGGCTCTATTGACAAAGACGCCTGGATTCAGACGGAACAGATAATGCTGCAGGAGCAGCAGATTAAAAGACCGGTGAACATCCAGGATTGGCTCCACAAATAAGCCGGCTTCCGGAACATTTCCACCGATCCGTTCAGCCCCTCTGCAGGTCGAGAAATGAGGAACTCGGAAGAGACGCAGGCAGACTTACCTGATTTTATTCAAGGCTTGATCCAGGTCATCGCGAAGATCGGCAAAATCCTCGCATCCTACGGCAAGGCGCACGAGTTCATCCAGAATACCGGCCTCTTCCCTTTCCTTTCGGGAGACTGAGGCATGCGTCATCGAGGCGGGATGTTCAATCAGGGAATCCACACCTCCGAGGGATACCGCCAGGGTGATCAGCTGTACATTGTTCATGACAATTCTCCCGCCCTCCAGACCACCTTTCACCCCAAAGCACAGCATGGCCCCGAAGCCATCCATTTGCTTTTTCGCGATTTCGTATTGAGGATGTGCCGGCAGACCGGGATAATTCACCCAGGTCACCTTGGGATGGTGACTGAGGAAATCGGCCAGTTCGAGAGCATTTTGCTGCGCTTTTTCAATCCGTAAAGGAAGAGTACGAACCCCCCTCAAGATGAGCCAGGCCTGATGCGGATCCATCGTACCGCCCCACAGGTTAAGAGAGTGTCTGATCTTTTTATACAGCGTTTCATCCTTTGCGATAATCATGCCGCCGACGACATCGCTGTGCCCGTTGATAAATTTGGTCAGACTATGCACGACCACATCGGCACCATGGTCCAGAGGGCGTTGCAGGTATGGGCTGGCGAATGTGTTGTCCACCACCAGCAGTGCGCCATGCTGATGCGCAATTTCAGCGGCACCCTCTATATCAGTAATGTTCATGGTTGGATTTGCCGGAGTTTCGATGAAAACCATCCGCGTTTCAGGCCGGATAGCCTGTTTGATGTTCGGTAATTCGGAAGTATTCACCAAGGTGGACGTGATCCCGAAACGGGAGAGCTCTTTGTCGATCATAACCAGCGTCGGACCGTAGAGACAATCAGAGGTGAGGATATGATCCTGCTGGCGCAAAAAAGAGAGCAATACTGTGCCGATTGCCGCCATGCCCGTGGCAGTGGCCATACCGCCAAATCCGTTTTCCAGGGCAGCGACATTTTCCTCAAGGGCGTGCACCGTTGGATTGCCCAGGCGAGTATAGATGTAACCGGGTTGTTCCCCGGAAAATCGGGCCGCACCTTCTTCAGAGCTGGGAAAGGCAAAAGTGGAACTCTGAAAAATCGGGACTGAGACTTCTCCATAAACAGTATGCTCCAGTCCCCCCGCATGGATGGCTCTGGTGGATTTATGCATCGACTGCAAATATTCTTTTGAGGCCATATGACTCTCTCCTTTGGCAAGTGGCGGATGTATCTGATTTCAGACTTCTATCCTCGACAGGGATACATGCAAGGATAATAGAGGAAAGATAAGACCTGACACATTAAAAGACAGGAGAAAATCATGAACATATCGGGCTGGCTGGATCGTTTGTCTCCACGGAAATCGACACAAACGATCGAGCCAGCCTGGTTGCAAACCTCTGCATAAGAGGCAAATTATCGACTGGAATTAGTTGAGCATCTGGAAGTCATTGTATGCATGACCACCATGTTCAGTGATATCCAGCCCTTCCATCTCTTCTTCCTCGCTGACCCGCAGGCCAATTGTCTTCTTGATTAGAGTAAAGAGCACAAAGCAGGTTCCAAAAGACCACATAAAGGCGGCCACAATGCCGAGAAGCTGTACACCGATTATTTGACTGGTGGCACCGCCGATGTTAAACAAACCGGCAGCCAGGGTTCCCCATGCACCGCAGACCCCGTGAACGGAGATGGCGCCGACCGGGTCGTCCACATGGACACGATCAAAAAACAGCACCGACAAAACCACCACCACGCCGGCGATAGCACCAATGATTATAGAACTGGTTGGTGACACATTGTTACAGCCCGCAGTAATCGCCACCAAGCCGGCCAAGGCACCATTGAGGGTCATGCCGACTTCCGGCTTTTTGAATATCAACCAGGCGGTAATCATTGCGAAAACGCTGCCTGCGGCAGCGGCGAGGTTGGTATTCACGAAAATCATGGCAATATCTTTTGTTCCCGCAGTAGTTGAACCCGGATTAAAGCCAAACCAGCCCAACCAGAGAATAAAGACACCGAGGGCAGCCAGCGGAATGTTATGTCCCGGGATAGCCTTCACCCTCCCGTCCTTGGCAAATTTGCCTATCCGAGGCCCAATCACTATTGCTCCGGCAAGTGCTGCCCAACCGCCAATGGAGTGAACCACCGTCGAACCGGCGAAATCGATAAAGCCAAGCTTGCCAAGCCAACCGTCGCCATGAAACAGGTTGCCCCATGCCCAATGTCCGAAAACCGGATAAATAAAGGCTGAGATGGCCGCACTATACACGAGATAGCCAACAAACTTGGTTCGCTCGGCCATTGCGCCGGAAACGATGGTGGCGGCAGTTGCAGCAAAAACAACCTGGAACATCCAGAACGCCAAAACCCATGGATCCCCGCCGGGTTGAAAGTCGCTGAGAAAAAAACCACTGGTTCCAAACCAACCGGTGGTCGTCGCCCCGAACATGATGCCGAAGCCGATGGCCCAGAAGGCCAGAGAGCCGACGGCGAAATCCATAAGGTTTTTCATCATGATGTTAACCGCGCTTTTTGCACGGGTAAATCCGGACTCCACCATGGCAAAACCGGCCTGCATAAAAAAGACAAGGGCAGCGGCAACCAAGGTCCATACATAGTCGAGATGCGACTGCACTCCGGCAATTGCCGCCGCATTCGAGGTAACCGTTGGTACTACGTCATCGGCCCAGGCCAATGCGGGAAGGCAGAACAGTAGACCAACTACCAATACTTTTTTCATTACATCCTCCTTTAGATAATTTATTATTTTTTCTTGTTAGTTAGATCGCATCCTTATCCCGCTCGCCGGTCCTGATTCGACAAACTGTTTCAACAGGTACAACAAAGATTTTACCATCGCCAATACTGCCGGTATTGACAGCACCCACAATTACCGCAATAAGCTTATCAACCTGTTCATCGTTTACGACTATTTCTGCTTTTAACTTCGGGACAAAATCCACGTTATATTCTGCTCCCCGATAAATCTCTTTATGACCTTTCTGCCGACCAAACCCCTTCACTTCGCTGATAGTCATTCCATGTATGTTTAAAGAACCAAGGCCCTCTTTCAGTGCATCGAGTTTAAACGGCTTGATGATCACTTCTACTTTTTTCATCCCGCGTGCTCCTCCCTCTCCGAATTCAATTATTTTAGTTGTCAGCCACCTTCTCCTGCAGAGACCACCGTGAGACTGTCGGAAAGCATTTCAAATACGCTGTATAGTCAAAACACTCTTGGACATAACCGATCTCAGCAAAACATTAATTGAATCATTTTCAACAAACATGCCATTATGGAAAACGATCATCTTTAATGCTAAAAAATCGATATAATGAGAGAATTAGAAGTATTATCATTTCCGTATACCTCGTTGACCACGCAGGATAACTTTCATTTTTGTAATATTATTTTTATCTCAAGAATGAGATTATAACAATATTGCAATTTTTAGCATTTTCTGCCGGTTTCAAAGAATGGAAAAGAAAAATTGCCGTGAACGAAAAGATCAAGCAATCGCCACAAAAAATCTATTGAAACGCATTTCTGCAGTGGTATGTTTGGAGTCGCTTCAAGTCGATAGAGATCGGCTCATATGTATTTAATATAAATAATAATATTCAGGACATTAAGTAGAACTGGAAGGTCACGGCACGATCTAAAAGGATACGGATTACCTTCGCCGTAGCCGGGACGAGCTGCAACCCGCCGTTAATAGGCGATTGTTCCTTATCATAGAGTTGCTTGATTGAAAATCTACAATGGAGGTTACCTGTGGAAGGCTACCTTGTGACATTTTTCACCCAGGAAAACAGGGAACACAACAAAACATCGCTGGCGAACTGGATCATTGAGGAAGCTAAAAGCCTTGGAGTCCGTGGAGCGACCCTTTTCTCAGGCCAGGAAGGTTTCGGACATGACGGTCGATTCCATTCCGGGAACTATTTCGATCTGGAAGACAGGCCGCAGCAGGTCGTATTGGCCCTCACCTATGATGAGTGCGACAGACTGTTCCGGAACATCAAGGAAAACAAACTCCAGATGTTTTACACGAAGGTGCGTGCAGAATTCGGGTATACCAGCGAAGAATGATTGGTTGAATATCCCTCGTTTGTAAAATAAGTTGGAGTTTGCCAGTTTTCGCAGATCGCAGTATGCCAAGTGACGTCAGAGCGATACCGTTGACAGAAAGCAAAGTATTATGTGATTGCCACTAAAGTTCAGCTGAGAAGGTCCAGAGGGATATGAGATGCCCTTTGCACGGGTGCTCCGCAGCCTGGATGGCTGCGGTCAAGCACCCAGGGATCGATTTATGGCGTCCCGTGCAAAGGGCTCCTCATATCCCCATATAGCTGAACTTTAGTGGTAATCACGAAGTATTATTCCTCTATTGATAACGTGTGATTGCAAATTCACCGTATTCCGCACAAGACAGCTCGAATTTATCAAAATATTTTTAATAAAAAGACCTTACCTAACACCTTCACGAGCTTGTAATATTTCGGTTTAGGTTATTGTTTCGAAAGGAGATAGTATGATCGGTCCATACGTCAATGGAGCAGCATTGCTCATCGGCAGTATATTGGGTGGTTTTATCGGTCCCAGGTTCAGCAGGGATTTTCGGCTCCACATGCCAATGGTATTCGGTTGCACCGCGATAGGCATAAGCGTCGCCATGATTGTTAAGGAAAAATATCTTGCGCCGATAGTTCTCGCGGTAATCGTCGGAACTATTGTAGGTGAAGTCATCCATTTAGAGAGTGGTATTCAAAAAGGGGTGGGTTACGCTGGAAAACTGTTCGAAAAACATACCAAGCCACCAGCAGATCTCAACCATCAGGAATTTATAGATAAATTTATCGCTCTCACGGTTTTGTTCTGTTTCAGCGGTACGGGAATCTACGGCTCGTTGCATGAAGGGATGACAGGCGATCCTACTTTTTTGATCATCAAAGGCATTCTTGATATCTTCACCAGTCTTATCTTTGCTTCAACCATGGGTTACACCATCGGCATTCTGGTGATCCCACAATTCATTGTTCAAGCATTGCTGTACTGCCTGGCCGTCCTTATCGTACCGCTTACCAATCCAGACATGCTGGGAGATTTCTCGGCGTGCGGCGGTATTATTCTGTTGGCAATCGGATTGCGTTTATGTGGAATCAAAAATCTCCCCGTCGGCAACATGATTCCAGCACTTATTTTAGTTATGCCGTTGTCCTGGATTTGGTCAACGTATGCCCCTTAACCACTTTTGCTCGCTCGATGCAGTCGTGTTGTAACAAAGAAGCGAGCCGACGGGCCGCCGTTGGCTATCTACAGCAAGTATGTAACTGATAATTCATAGTTTTATCAGCATTAACATTGGTAAGATTTTAATACTTTGCGGGGATGTTTTGGAACCATGATGCCTGAATACGCTGTCTATTTCTTGCTGGTGAAAACATCACCTGCAGATTTTCTTTACCCGCGCCAATCTCAGCTTCAGCAACAGTCGGTTTAGATAGGTCATCAGCCCCCTGGAAACTGAAATTTTTCGCTCGGATGCACCATAACGAAGGAACAGCAGATCCAGGACATGAAAGGTTGGGGTCACCCGGCCGAGAGAACCGGTGCAGCCGGCGCAATAGCTCACCAGCCGGCGATTTTCGCTTTCCTGTCGCCGTTTTTCCATCCACCCGCGGCTCAATCTGGGTTCCATGCACCCTACGGCTCCGCCTTCACCGCAGCACAACGTCGTTTTTCCGCGGTGACGCATTTCCACCACTGTATATCCCAGATCGACCAGCAGGCTCCGGATGGCCGACTGCACTTCAGGATAATCGCGCAGTTGGCAGGGATCGTGCACGGAGATCTCACCGCTGCAGCCTGAGGTACCGATGTTCTTCGCTCCCCCCTGACGCTGCAAGATCTCGTAGACCGTCATAACCGACAGCCCTTTGCCATAATCACGGAATATCTTCGTACAGCTGGGACAAGCGGTCAGGACAGTTTTGACCCCTCGAGCGGAGAGTCGGTGCGATAGTCCACCAAAAACAGACTGAAAGTGTTCCATGCATCCAAAATCATGGGAAGGTTTTGCGCAACATGCCAGGATAATCCCAAGCGACGGGATAAACCGGCGGAGCAGTTGATAGAGCTGCCAGGTGACCTCCGGCCGTGTACCCGAGAGGCTGCACCCCGGAAAAAAAATCGTATCACAGGCATCAGGGAGCCCATACCAGGAAAATAGCCGTGATCCTCCCAGCCGCTCATACCAGAAGAGGGATCGATAGGGTCTGGCATCGAACGAACCAGACTCGACATGATAACGCCGAATCGCCAGAAACATTGCGCAGGGATCGACCTTCTCCGGACATACCGCCGTACAGAGTCCGCAAAGGCTGCAATGATATGCGACCTGCCGTTGCTGCTGAGCATTGAAATCAAACAACGTCGATATGGTTCGAGGGGTGCCGTATTGAGTCAAGAACGTGCAACTTTTCAAACAGGCGCCACAGTCGTTGCACCTTTCACGGATATCGAGAAGAATCGAAGGTAATGGCGAAGAGGAAGTCAAAATCGAATTGGCAAGTTACCAAACCACAAATGAGGAACTCTGCCTTCGAGAAACGGCTACGACCTTGGCCCGAAGACAGAGAGTACGATCATTTCTCAGCTTCAACCGGATAGCCGGCCCCTTTCCAGGCAAAGACACCACCCGGATAACGCAAGACATGGGTGTAGCCGAGCTTTTGTGCCCAGGCGGCGCCGTTGTGACTACGGGTGCACTTGACAAAACCGCAATACAAGACGATCACCCGGTCTTTGTCCGGACCGAGCAGGGCCTTGAAATCCTCAACCGTCTTGCCGCCGGTTTCTTTCGTATCCCACTGCGGCATAGCTGCGATCGGAAACAGAAACTGCTTCGCCCCGGGCACATGATTCTTTTTGTACGAATCCTCATACGGCATGGTATCGATGATCAAGGCGTCTTTTTTGGCATCAATCATAGCCTTCAGCTCATCGGTAGTGACGATGCCATAGCCTCCCTGCTGCACCTCCCGAAGGAGTTTAACTGCCCCCTGCTCCTTTTCAACCTCCGCTTTGAATTTGTCGGGGCCAAAGAAGGCGAAAGCTGATGCGCTCATGCCGACAACAAAGAAACCTACCATTATGCCGCACAAAACTTTTTTTGCGTTCACTGCGTATTCTCCTCTAAAAAAATAAGATAGTTCACACGACCGACCGCCTTCGGGTACGGCCGCGACTCCAATATACAAACAGTACCGCCACCATCATCAACACGTCGCGAACCAGGGCCGCTTTAAGCCCCTTGTATGCCTGTTCCGGGTCTTCCGGGCCAAAGCAGCCGCAATCGATATCCAAGCCAAGATGAATTCCATACAGGAGAACGGCGATGAACATAAGCAACATCAAGGCGATGGTCGGGAGACTGCCACGCAGGGAAAAAACCAGCCCGACACCTGCGACCAGTTCGACGACCGGCAGCAACACCGCAAGGGGGGAGATAAACGCCTCGGGCAGGAGGCCGAATCCGGCGATGATCTCGGCGAATCGCGAGGGATCCACAAGCTTGACTGCCCCGGAGTAGACAAAGATGCCGGCGAGCATCCAGCGGACAGCACATCCCATGGCCGGAAAAAAGCGGCCGCCTTCGAGCTGTCGGCTTCCTTTTTCTTTGTCAGTCATCACCTTGCCTCTCTCCTCGAATTCCATTTCATGTTGTATCTCTGATTCATCAGCCGGTTATACTTCGCATAAAAAGAGGACTGTTGTCAAATAGTAAAAACCGATAATTTAACAGCGATAGATAGCCAAAATAATTCATTATCTGTCTATTGCCAGTCGTTGCCCAAGCACCACCGCGCCGAAGCTCTGCACCTCATCGCCACGTAATCCGGGTCCAGCCTGTTCTTATGCCTATTTATTTTGGATCGCTGCACTTTCCCTGGCTGCGAATCACCTTATCGCTGACCGTCATCAAGGCATCCGTCAGCCGTCTTTCTCGCTGAGTCAGCTCCGACTCCGCAAAGGTGGTCCCATAGTAGGCATTGATGATTCGGGTTGAACTCATCGAAAGCGTCTCGAGAAACAAGGCGAGACTGCCCGACTGCAGATAAAGCGTTGCGTCGTTGACAAAAAGAATATCCCGCCGCCGTCTCTTGAACTCGGCAAACAGCGCTTCTATTTTACGGGCATTCCCCTTGGCCAGGCAAAGGGTGTGCGCTGCATCCCTGCCCATGAGGCGGGGAGCAATAATGTGCGCGGTCAGATACAAAACCGGTGTATCCTCCCCCAATGACAGCTTGCCGCCGATCCCCCGGACCGGGTCCGGCGACAGATCGAGAACCGCGATCTGCTGGCCGTATCCGGCCTTTACAAAATGTTCGAGAATTTTGGTGGTCAGGGTGGTCTTGCCGGAGTTGACATCTCCGGCAACCACCGTCTGACGGTTGAGATAGGGTTCGATAGCGCAATTCGTCATCACATGACCCCGAACTTTGTCAGGACGAACCGTATCGCCAGAAACGAGGTCACCAGAAAGGTGATGCCTCCCATGCAATTAAGAAGAAAAGAATTACGCAATGTGCCATGCGTCCTGTTGAGCAGGTAAAGTATGATGGCGAGAATCAGAGGCGTACCGGTAAGACCCAGGGCCAGCATCAGCGGGAGCAGCAGGAAAAAGCTGCCTTTGACAAAAGGACCGAGCATGCTCAACAGGCATCCTGCAAACACCGCTGCGGCAAAACGCTTATCTTTCACCTCCAGTGCCCAGCCCATCTTGTCGGCGAGAAAATAGGCCCCGGCCATAAAGGTGGGGGCAACGGTGGACAGGGTGGCGCCCCACAGACCGACCATAAAGACCTTCATCGCGTTGTCGCCCAAAAGAGGTCTGAGGGCAAGGGCAGCATCTGTTGCCTTTTGCACAACGATCCCGTTGGGGTGGAGCACGGCTGCGGCCACCAGAAAGATGGCCACACTGTAGAGCCCGAAGGCCAGTCCCATGGAGGAGAAGGTGTCGAAACGCGCCAGGGACAGATCTTTCGTTGTCCATGCTCTGGCATTGGTGTTGTAGGTGTGCATCCCGATAATAGTGATATGCACCGCACCACCCATGATAGCTGCCATCATCAGGGCCGCGTCGATCCCGCCAGGAAGATTGGGAATCAGCCCCCCAAGAATACCCGGCAGAGAGAGGTTGGCCATGAAAAGGGTCGCCACAAAACAAGCCACCACGAAAATCACCAGGAGCTTGCAGAGGGTTTCAAATTTCCGGTAGCCCTTACGCACCAGAAAAAGGCCAATCAGAATTCCATACATCAGACCCCAATAAGGGGTGTCAACACCGGTAACCAGAGACGTTATCCCGGAAAGTGCGTTCATCAGTACCATCGCCGCCAGCCAGGTTGCCAGGAGGGCATCGACAGTAAGGATCCATGCCCAACACTTACCCAGGTGTTTTTCCGTGGCCGCGATAATGCCCATCCCTTCAAGAATACCCACCCTGGCAGCAAGATACTGTGCGGTGGTGCCGAATACTGCACTTAAGATCACCACCCAGAGCATTTTATACCCATAGGTTGAGCCGGCAATAGCGACACTGGCCAAAGTCGCCGGTCCGCAGGCAACGGCGCTGATGATCCACGCCGGCCCCATTTCTCTGATTTGCTCCCAGAGTTTTCTTGTACCTTGAACCTCCCCTTCCGAAGCGGTGGGGGAATTGGAAATGGGTATGCCGGTTTTCATGAACTGTCTCCTCTCGTAGGTGCAGGGATTGTCGATACTGACGACTGTCGAGGGAGACGGGGATGGCTTTGCTGGGGCAGGAGAAAAAAATCCGGCGGGAAAAAGCGATCTCCGAGTTTCCTGCGACAGTATGAGCTGTATCAGGTTCGATGGGTATAATCTCAGCCCCGCAGCTATTGCAGAACACCCCAATCGGAATCAACCTTTACTAATGAGTTCTGATGAAAAAAGCAATTTTTTTATGTCGCTACGCACTACAGTTTTCCTCCAGTCACACTTAGCCCTTGAATTAAAGGGTAAAACAAGAGCTAAGTGTCCTGCAGGCTTAGGCAGAAAGGCCAAGAGCTAATCGTTTGGCGATGATCCGCTCATCCATCTTTTCTGCGGCCTGTGCATAATCAGGCTCGACCAGGAAGGCTGCACCAAACAGCTCTTCCAGTCCATTTAACGCAATATCGGTCACCAGTTTAGATCCGGTTATCTGTGGCGGTGTTCCTATATGCACCGGGATTCCGGAGGCCACACAGTACAGGCCGATAGCAACAGCTTTCTCAGAGTACCATTCGGGGGATGCACCCCAAACCGGCAGGTCGGAGATATCAACCCCCAGTGCATTCGCTATTAAGCCGCAAAGGTGAATAACTCTTGAATTATCGACACAGGAACCAAAATGGAGAACGGGAGGTATATGCAAAGCGGAACAGATCTTTTTTAAACCGGGACCGGCCATTTCGCTGCCCTCGGGAACCAGAAGTCCAGCCTTTCCTGCCGCCGTTGTAATACATCCGGTGGCCAGGACCAGGATATCTCTTTTAATCAATTCCTTAGCCAGTCCAACATTTTGCGAATCGTGCTGGAATTTAGGGTTGTTACACCCCACGATAGCCACCACTCCGCGGATAGAGCCATCTTTTATGGCATCGAGCAGCGGATCAAGACTACCGCCCAACATATTTAACAAAGCCTCATTGGAAAAACCGGTGACAACGTCTACCGGTGCAACCGGAATCTCCACCCGAGACTGATCACGGACCGCATATGCCTCTATGGCCATCTCTATTATTTCACTTGCCTGTTGTGCAGCGGTTGCGGTGTTGAAAGAAATATGCGTAGCCCCGGTAAACCGGGCTTTATCGGCAGTAGTGATAAATTTGGTATGATAGCAGGCGGCGACTTGAACCATGCTTGGCATAATACACTGATAATCAACGACAACCGCCTCCACTGCACCAGTGACAATTGCCAGCTCTGTCATCAGGTGGTTTCCGGCCATAGGAATGCCCTGTCTGCCGAGAAGTTCATTGCCTGTACAGCAGAGGCCGCCGATATTAATACCTGCTGCTCCAGCTTTTTTCGCTTGAGCCAGCATCTGCGGATCCCGCGCTGCGGCCAGCACCATCTCAGATACCACCGGATTATGACCATGCACAAGGACATTGACCATATCCACTTTAATGACCCCAAGATTCACCTGGGACTTTGCAGGGGTAGGCACCCCAAAGATAATGTCGGACAGCTCGGTGCCGATCATGGACCCACCCCATCCATCAGCCAACGCGGTTTTGGCGGAGTGCAGCATGGTGCTCACTGCATCGTTGTCACACCCCATGTGCGTACGATGCATCATTTCGGCGATTTCCCGATCCACCCCCCGTGGCATCACTTTATACTTCCGCCAGATTTCCTGGCGCACCTCGGGGACGCGGCAGACAAAACCGAGTTCTTTTTTGCGGCTGCCAAAATCAGCAAAACAGGCTTCTACCAAATCCTCCGCGATTGGTATTGTTTCCCGGCCTTCAGTGGATATTCCCAGCTCTGCGGCAACAGTTCGCAATTTTTTTTCATCGGTTATTTTGTAATCAGGCGCCCGACCCTCGATAATAGCTTCAAGGACTTCAATAAGATCACGACCATGGTCTGAGTGCCCTGCCGCTCCCCCCGCAACAAAGCGGCCAAAGTTCCGCGCCACGATCACATCTCCATCAGCCCCGCAGACCCCTCGCTGCATTTTGCCATTTTCCTTGAGACTAATCCTGCACGGTCCCATGTTGCAATTTTTACAGGTCAAGCCAAGCTCACAGAATTTGCATCCCGGCTGCTGCTGTGCAAAGCGATCCCAAACGGTCTCCACCCCGTCTCTTCTCGCTTTTTCAATCATTTTCTGGGCGTCTTCCCAGATAGTTAATTCTTTTGCAGGGGTGGGTTGTTTGGACATGATGACTCCTCAAGAAGTATTTGCTCTGTTATCTAGCCGTTCTGGCTTTAGTACAAATGCAACAGCTAGAATGTTCACTGAAGTGAGAACACTACTGCAAAGAGCCATACAAAACTGTCGCCTGGCCGACAGAAGACAAAATACTGCAACAATTGTTTCAGGAGCGAATGACTCCCCCAACGGATTCCAAGGCCGACAGGTTAGCAATGAGGAATCGGCCCCGTCCTGGTCGCTCGACAAGACCTGCTCGCACGAGATCATTGAGGAGCATTGAGACTGTTTGCCGTGTAGAACCGACCAAGCGGGCAATTTGTTCAATAGATAAGTCCAGCTGAATCTGAACACTGCCATCCGCAAAAGTTACGCCATGTTTGCCGGCCTCATTTGAAAGCAGCGCAACCAAACGTGCATTCACATCTTTAAAGGCCAGTCCATCAATTATGGTAAATGAGGTTTGTAAAATATTGCCCAGCACGCGAACCATGGCCTTGGTTACTTCAGGATCGCCAACCATCCGCTTTCGGAATGTTGTTACATCTGTCAGCAGAACCACAGCATCGGTCAGGGCCTGGACAAATGTTCCGCTATGCGTGGAGTAAATATCACCCTTTGTAAGTATCCCCAGATTAAACTCCTTTTCTTCGTAGCCAAGATAGACTCTGACTTTTCCGCTCTCTACAATAAACACGCGATTAGCCCCCGTCCCTGGCTGGCAGATATAACAACCTTTGGAAAACTTGTGACTGGTCAGCACGGAACGAAGCTCTGCAAATTCGGGACGTTGCAGGTGATCGAGCAGATTTTCTTCTAAAAATTTCATTTCCTTTCTCTCTCCGGTTCCGGCAAAGATATTGTTCATATTTCATTATGATTACCATTCAAACGACACAATGCGCCGGGAACAGCATTAATATTAGAAAAGCTACGCAAAAGAACAGATTCGTCGGGTTTGAATTCTTACCAAAAGATCTTACTCTTTCATGTATGAATGAACATCAGCCAAACGTCGCTACATGCTCATCATGGATCTATGTCCCATGGCAAAGCATAAACCAGCCGAAAATCGACATCATGCAACAGGCACAAGAGACCGAGATCGGCACGGGATCTGTACAGTTGACCAATAGTTCTGCTCACTTTATGTTGCGTTCAAGGCGGTTGTGCCCAAATTGTCATTTGCCCAAAATATGCTGATTCACTTCAAGGACTTCCCCCTCGGCATCAATGTTCCCCATACTATGGTCTGAAACAACGTGCAGGGTCAGGAAGAGAAGTGTCACGGTGCGTCCGCCAGCAGACAAGGCCCCAGGTTTGAGAGGAGACTGAAGATGTTGAAACATAGCATTTATCTGCTGGTAACCTGTGCTCTTTTAACATTAACGGCTTCTATGATTTATACGCAGAATCTCCCGGTCGTAAAGACCCGGTCGGGCCTGGTACAGGGAATCAACGAAGATGGGGCAACTGTATTTAAAGGCATTCCTTATGCGAAGCCGCCAAGAGGAGAATTAAGATGGCGTGCCCCTCAGCCCCTTGAGCACTGGTCCGGAACATACAACGCCACCGAATTTGGCCATGACTGCATGCAGGCACCTCTACCCGGTGACGACGCCCCTCTTCGTTCTTCCCCCTCTGAAGATTGCCTGTTTCTTAATATCTGGAAACCCGAGGGGGAGCCAACAACACCTTTGCCTGTATTGGTTTGGATTTATGGTGGTGGTTTTGTTAATGGAGGGTCGTCACCGGCAATGTTCAGCGGTCATGAGTTTGCCAAAAAAAATATTGTGGCCGTAAGTTTTAATTATCGGATTGGGCGTTTTGGCTTTTTTGCTCACCCGGCTCTGACCCGGGAAAATAAGGATGGCGTGCTGGGTAACTATGGGTTCATGGATCAGATCGCCGCACTGAAGTGGGTTCAGGAAAACATCCGGAATTTCGGTGGCGATCCCGACCAGGTGACCCTTATGGGTGAATCTGCTGGTGGCTTTTCTGTTCATGTCCTGTTGACATCACAACTTTCGCAAGGATTATATAAGCGGGCCATCATTCAATCGGGTGGTGGCCGCGGGGGTAACGGCATAAGGTTGCTCTCGGCCGCAAACTCGCAGGGAATGGCTTCGGCCGAATCTACAGGTGTTGCGTTCGCCCGTAAAATGGGGATCAAGGGGCAGGATCAAAGAGCGCTTGATGCACTTCGCAACTTACCGGCAAAAGATATCGTCAACGGTCTCAGTATGGCAACCATGAATGATCCGACGTACTCGGGTCCGATAATGGATGGTACTCTCATGGTGAATCTGCCCGAAGAAACCTATAAACGAGGTAAAGGTCTCAATATGCCCGTTCTTGTGGGGACGACTGATGCAGATATCGGTCTGCCTCCGACTGTTGAAACCGTACAGGAAGCACTCGCTCCATTTGGCGAAGATAAATACCAGGAGGCACGAAGTGCCTATGGCGTCAACGGAAGCAAATCACCACAAGCAATAGCTCAGGCGATCGCAAGCGATATATTGATGGTGGAGCCAGCGCGCTTTGTAATGCAGCAAGCAAGTAAGCAGCCTGCACCTGTATACGGATACAGATTCGGTTACGTGGCTGATTCCAAGAAGTCTGATTGGTCCGGGGCTTACCATTCAACAGACGTTCCATATGCCTTTAACACACTCAGCACAAAGTATGGGGCTGACCTGACAGAAAAAGACCAGGCCATGGCATCTTTAGTATTCAGATATTGGGTCAATTTCATAAAAACCGGCTCCCCGAACGGGGAAGGGTTGCCCAGATGGACCCCATTTAACAGCAAAAAGGAAATCATCATGGTTTTTGACAACAGAGGTGCTGACGCATCAACGTCAGAATCGGACCCTTGGGCCAAAAGGCTTAATCTGGTGGAATCTTTACATAATAAAAGCTTTGTCAACAGGAACCATTAGTCATTGACATCCCTCAGGACACCCTTAGCTTCCGTTGCAGCTACAATCTGGCCGATCCATCAGACGTGATCGCATCACAGGCAGCTGCCTCAGGGGTTTTCAACGATAAAGATCAGGATATAATTTTTTCGCACAATCCGGGCAGATACCATGGCTGAAGTCCGCCTCAGAATGATCGCGAATATATGTTTCCAACTGATTCCAATACCCTTTATCATCTCTTATCATTTTGCATGATGCACAAATTGGCAGGAAGCCACTTAAAGTTTTAATTTCAGCCAACGCGTCCTTAAGCTGATCGATGAGCTGTTCCCGTTCGTCTTCGATTTTTTTCCTGTCGGTGATATCAGCTGCAACCTGCAACCGTACAATGCGACCGTCAATCCACTGTATTGCCCTGTCATGCATATATAACCACGTCCCGGTTACCGTATTTTTTTGCTCCCAACTGTACTGTTTTCCCGGCTGACCGTCGTCAGTCAGAAGATATTTATTGGTGCAGAAGGAACAAGGCCTATCCTGACCTTGCTGTATGGCCTGCCAACATTTTTTGCCGACAACGTCGCCAAATTGTTTTTTGGCGTTCTCGTTGACAAACAAAATCTCATACGTCTGCATATCAGCAACATAAACAAACATATCCAGACTATCCATCAACAGGCGAAAGCGTGCCTCACTCTCCAGCAGCACTCTACGACTCAGAGTAAGGGCATCCGCCATCTCATGAAAAGCCTTGGTCAGCTTTTCAAGCTCCCGGGTTTTAGGAGTAATTTCGCTGCGCACGTCAAGGTTTCCCTGAGCAATTTTTCGTGTCAAAGTCACAAGACTTTGCAGAGGAGAAATTAATATGTTTTTTCCAACCACCCAGGAGACGAAAAGAGAGAGCACTGTTGCCAGGAGCATTAATAAAAAATTTCTGGTCAGTATAGCGTTGGCAGGCGCAATCACATAGGCTTCAGGGATACCTGCCCAAACACATAAATATGGGGGATCCCCGGGTTCGACACGAACTTGCTCGTAGGCAAAAATTCTACTTATGCCATCAGATCCAGTATTTAAAAATATGCCGGAATCCTTCGCTTTACTGACCATTTGCCAATTTTGGGATCGAATCGGTACACCGATGGGATTGGTTTTTTCCTGTTGAGGATAATAAAACAACCGAATTCCCTGATGGTCGGTCAGGCCAACAAAGGATTTTTCAGGAAGGGTCGAGAAGTTATAGAAACTGGAAAAACTGGTCAATTTGACGGCAGTAGTCAAGATGGCTTTGAGGGTCCCTTTGCGGTCGAGTACGGGATAAGCGAACGCAAAGGCAGGAACAGAAGTCCCAACCCGTGACACAATGTATTCACCAACGGCAAACCTTCTCCTGTCTATGGCCTCTCGAACATGTTTTCGATCGGCCAGATTTATTCGCGAAAAAGTGCCACCCGCAGCCAGGACTTGTCCGCTGAGATCGACTAACGCCATATTGTTGTATTGAGGATTTTTCTTCAGCACTGCCTTCAGGATTTCAGCGCTGCCCGCAACATCCATGTCCTGGATTGCTGAAAGGGAAGAAAGAGTGGCGAGAATATTTTTGGTGGAGCGGGCAATTTCTTTCTGCGCTTCGGCTATGGTGTGCGTCAGCAGTAACACGTCCCGCTTGGCATTTTCGATGGACTGCTGCCGTTGCTCCAGGCCGGAGTAAAAAAGGATGGCCAGAGCGGGAGAAACCGCCAGGATTATCAATAGAGCAAGGTTTTTACTTATTGATCCTAACGTTAAAAATCTCATAACCAGGCCTTAGCACTCATCCACATCTTCATATCAGCGAAACTCTTTCATCGGATACCACAAACACGGTAATACACAATACCAGCTCTATATACAATGACAAGAAACAGGCGGCTTGATCAGGGTCGTGCCAAGTAATTGAAATCGTGATATTAAATGATTTCTGCATGGAATCATGCAACTCACGATTACAAGACTATCGCTTTTTTTTACTCCTTGGGAATGCTAAAAACAAAATTGGGATGTCCATCAGGCGACTCATCACACCACAGATCTCCACCATGACGTCGCACAAGCTCACGGCTTACAGGAAGCCCAATACCTGAGCTCCCCTCGCTCTCAAACATTTCAAAAATCGCCCCTCTCTTCTCTATCGGAATGATTTCTCCGCTGTTGTACACGTTAAAATGGTACATCTTTCCCTTATCTTCAAACCCATACGCAATCACACCGCCTTTTTGAGTGTAACGAATAGCATTAGAAAGAAGATTTCGATACACAATGGCCAACCAGTTTTTATTGGCAGAAACAAGAATTTTATCGCCTGGAATTCCGCCCAGACGATTGTCAATCTGAAGATCCCCCTCTTCAATCTCCCGTGAAAATTCTCCGAGAATCGGATCAATGATATCCTGACGGAGGTCAAGGAGTTGTTTCCTCCCTATTTTACCGGAACTCATGACACTGGATTTGGTTAAATATTCCTTGATAATTAATTCCAGTCTCATCATGCGATTATAAACGTCGAGCAGCGTCTGCTTAACACTTTCGCTGACCTCGCCAAATCTTCCTCTTGCCAGTAACTTGACAGTTAAAGCAATGGAAACAATAGGCGATCGCATATCGTGCGTTGCAATGGAGAGCATTCGCAGGATATGGTTCTCTAACTTTTTACGCTTGGTGATATCCCGGGAAATTCCAATCACGCCAATAATCTCGCCGCTGATATCTTTCCAGGGAAATTTAGAAACAGAAATCCATGATTTTGTGCCGTTTAAGCGCGTCAGCTCCTCCTCCTTGTCCTCTAATGACTTTCCTGTTTCCATAATGAAAATTTCATCATCACGACATTTCTGTGCCTCTTCTAAAGGGAGAAAATCAAAATCGGTTTTGCCAATCATATCCTCCCAGAAAACCGCTGATCGTCTCGCTTTGGCTTCACTCACCAAAACAAATCTGCCGTCCATATCCTTGAAGAATATCGAGTCCTCAGTGTGACGCAAAAGCGCCATCATCTCAGGACACCTTTGATGTAAATTACTGGTCATACCATTGGAACTCCCAAAAGAGGATAATTATGCGGTAACATATCGAATACAAGTGGATTTTTAAAAATTCATGCACCTGACTACAGAAAAACACCTCCCGCTACAGTCACTCCACCTTTCCACTTGACTCCAGAGAGAGCACGGAGTCAGAGTGAAATATTGCTGCCTGGCAGTCCAGTTCAAAAACTCCCCAAATTATTCCTGCGTATCGGGAAGATAATCAGCGCGGACCGGAGAGAAAATTTCCACAACAACCGAATCTTCAAGGGCAACAACAGCGTGTTCCCTGCCGCCAGGCAGACACCAGCTGTCGCCGGTTTCAACCTCGCGCTCCTTATTCTCGACGGTAAAGAGCAGTCTCCCCGAAATCAGGAGTCCCGTTTGCTCATGCGGGTGCTTGTGCGGCGGAATTTTAGCACCTCTGGCCAGTTTAAATCGCCCCATCAGGGTTTTTTCGCCATGGACAAGGGTCTGCAGCTCGACGCCCTCCAGAAGCTTTCGATACTCCACCGTATTATTTTTACAAAACATTGCGAGACACTCCTTATCATTTCATTGAGGTTTTGGCCTAAAGGTTTGGCACCGATCACATTCCCATCCGTCTAATCAAGAAATGAATGGCCGTATTTTTTCCAGATTTTAATGGCGATACTGAGAGGTTTCATCATGGGAACGGTGTAGGTGTGCAGCTTTTTATCAGCCATATACTTTCTGCACCGGTCCACATATTCTGAAAAACCTCTGGGAGAGATAATGAGTGGTTTCGTCAGCTCTTCCTTCAACTCGACCAATCTTTCAGGCAGATATTCCGAGAGAAGCGGGACCTGCAGATAAATGGCGGCCACAATCACATCGGTATTGGGGTCTTTATCTATAATTCGGATAGACTCGAGAAGCCTCTCATCGTTGCAGTTTCCGAACAGATCAATCGGATTGTTTCCGACATTTCTCAGAATGGTCTCACTCTGACTTTGCTGCTCGGGTTTCAGGTTTTTCTCGATCAGTGCCTTCATTCGTTTTCTGGTTTCAGGGGCAAATTCGGCAAGCGACATGCCTTCCTCGGTGACCTGATCGGCAAGAAGAATTCCCGCTCCTCCGCCAACACTGACCACTGCGATCCTGCTGCTCTCGGTCTTTGGCTGACTGGTGAGGATCGAGATGACATTGACCAATATTTTGGGGTCTTCGGTAAGCTCTTCCACCAGATAAAATCCAGCCTGTTCGCAGCATGCTTTAAAGGCTTCGTGGCTTCCGGCGAGGGATGCGGTATGGGAAAGCGCTGCTTCGGCGCCCCCCCCGGTGCCTCCTTTGATGATCAGGACAGGTTTCTTTTTTGCGACCTCCCGGCCAATTTTCATGAGCTTTAAGCCGTCGGCGACGCCTTCCAGGTAGATGGCAATGATTTTTATTTTCGGATCATTACCCATATGGGCCAAGAGCTCCGGTACACCAGTGCATGCCGCATTACCGATAGAAACCCATTTCCCCAGATTCTGGTTATCTGCACTGAACATTTCCAGCAGTTCAAGGCCAATACCGCCGCTTTGGGAAATAACCCCGACGCAGTTGGGTTTGGCAACAGGCACAGAACGTTGCTCAGGAATGTAATTGGTATTAAGACCGGTAAAGGTATCGATGACACCCATACAGTTGGGGCCGATAAAAGCGACCTTATAGGTTTCGCTTATCGCCACCAGCTGCTCCTCGAGTTCCTTCCGTCCCATTTCGGCAAAGCCATCACTGAAGATAATGGCCCCTTTCCCACCCATCCTGCAGAATTCTTCAAAAATGGCCACTGTCCTCTCAGAATTTACGGCAAAGACTCCCACTTCCGGGATTTCCGGCAGATCTTTCAGAGAGGGATAACAGATGAGGCCGTGAATTTTTGCAAGTTTCGGATGTACCGGATACAGCTTGCTGATTTTAGAACAGTTTTTCAAAATGACCCCGCCTTGAGTACCAGGACGGGAGGCACCGATGACCGCAACCGATTTAGCATTAAAAATGGCATCGATACTATCCAGTTTCCACTGTTTGATATTCTCTGCCAGGGGTTTGACAATGTTCTCATCACGAATAAGCCTGGCATCGACAATGGCGCAACCTTCTTCGTAGACAATAACAGGATTGAGATCGAGTTCACTGATATCCGGATTGGCCGCCATAAGTTTTGAGATATTCACGGCCAGATTGATAATTATTTCCTTGTCGTACCGTTGCCCTCTAAACCCGTCAAGGACCTTGCCGGCCTGGGTTTTCGTCAGCATACGTTCAATATCATTTCTGGCAAGAACCCCAATGCCCATGGCGGCATCACAATAAAGCTCGACAAAAATTCCGCCAATACCGATCATTGTCACCGGCCCGAACCCGGGGTCCTGTTTTGCCCCGATTAACAGCTCAAAACCCTTTTCCGCCATTTTCTGAACAAGAAGGCCTTCCCTGTTCTCTCCGGATAAACCACCCATTTTTTCTTCAATGGATGCGCAGGCCTGTTGAAGTTGACTTTTCGTTTTTATATTTAAAAAAACGGTCCCGTCATCGGATTTATGGATGATTTTTTCTGAAACAGGTTTGACTGCGACAGGATAGCCAAACGCATCGGCGGCACGTTCCGCATCCAGAATGGAGTACACTTGACGGCCATCTGCCTGAATACCGTATTGACTCAACAGCGCACTGCTTTCCAAAAAATCCATCTGCCTTTTAGCCATTTTCACTATCCCCTGCTCAAGTATGTTTTCAACCTCTCCGCCACTCGACAGCCACGGTTTCAGTCAGCCCATTTCAATACCATAAGCCTGCGCAATATTCTGGTGAAAAGGCACACGCTCACAAGTACCAGAAAATGGTAACTGAGAATGGGAGAAGCCCTACAGATACGAAAAAACCGGGAAAACAATGTGCGGCATTGCTTCTTGTCACATTCAGTCGATATGATGCAACATTATCATAGGCGCCATGGAAAACAAGCCAATATTCTATCGCTCAGAGGTCGTCAGGCCAGAGCGTAGCAAACCTTGAGCACCTGTTTCACGCTTGGAGAAGTTCTTCAGATGCTTGCGACATAATTTTTCGGCCATTATGATAGTTTTTACTATTTATATTCTACTTTTTACTACCTATTGCATTCGTCAAGAGAAGACATACTGTATAAGCAGGTCAACGAGGAATGGAATCATGGATGGCAAACTAATGAGAAGCAAATTGAGAGTTGACCGACACAACTATTCAACTGAATCCGAGAGGTGATATTATGAGTATGAGAGGCGAAATAATTTCCAAAGAGTATAATAACATGGTCTTCGTACATGATAAAAACGGTAAAGAGTATGCCTGTTATGTGGATGATCTGAAGCATTTCAAAAGAGGCGAAGACCTTACCGAGAGCGAACGGGAAAAGTGCACGGACATCAGTCTCGTTCTTGGTGACAGCTGGTAAGCTTGAGTGGGGTGCCCCCGATCTGCCAACCATGATCGGGAGTATCCTGCTCTGTCGCAAAAAAACCCTGCTGATATATTTCAGCAGGGTTTTTTTTGTGTGTTTTGGCTGCAACAGAAGTGCTCTTGCGGAATACCGCCTACAAACATGATGACAAAGCATCAATAAGGGATCGATATTGCGGGACTTCGAGATGGTTCCATGGTTAAATCTCCACTACTGAAAAGGTAGGCCGATTTCATGCAATAAAGGAGATAATATGAAACCCAGACGTTCCAATTTATCCGTCCCAGGACATATAGAAAAGATGCACGGCAAGGCTCTTGCGAGCAATGCCGATGTCATCATGCTGGATCTGGAGGACAGTGTGCCGGTAGATGCAAAAGAAAAGGCCCGCGCACAGGTAATTCGCTCTCTGCTCGACCTTGACTGGACCGGCAAAACCGTCACCGTCCGCATCAACTCTCTCGACACCCCGTTTGCTTATCGCGATCTTCTTGAGGTGGTTGAAAATGGTGGCCACATTCTGGACGCCATCGTAGTTCCGAAGGTGAATGCCCCGGGCGATATATCTTTTGTCGACCGTATGCTGGACGGTATCGAGATGAACAAGAAGCTCTCCCCTCACCTCGGCATTGAGGTTTCGATCGAGACAGCCGAAGGTTTACTCAAGTCTGCGGCTATCGGCCGAGAAAGTAATCGCCTGCAAACCTTTGTCTTCGGTATTGCCGATTACTCAGCCTCGGTGGGAGCACGGCTGGTATCAATTTCCGGACATGGGGAAAAGGAAGAGGATCTGTACCCCGGACATCGCTGGCATTTTGCCTTAAGTAGAATGATTATGGCAGCCAAGGCCAACCGCTGTCTTGCCATTGACGCGCCCTATGGAAACTTCAGGGATCCGGAAGGATTACGTCGTTCTGCAACAATGTCCTGTGCTCTCGGTTGTGATGGTAAATGGGCCATTCACCCTGATCAGATCGACATCATCAACGAGGTTTTCACCCCTTCACCAAAAGATATCGAACTTGCGGCTAGAGTACTTGAGGCTGATGCAAATGCGGCGGCCGAAGGCAGGGGCGCCGTCGCCGTGGATGGGCGTATGGTTGATCAGGCCACGGTGCGCATGGCAAAACAACTCTGGGAACAGGCACGATACCTTAAATTGACACGAACCTGATCAACGGGGAAGACAGCAGCCCGGAATCAAAAACGACCAGATTCGCGACGAAAATCAATCTGGACGGGGAAGATTTGACTGTATCTGACGGATTTATCATCACTCAGGTACAATCCCCGGGCTGCCGGAGAAGAAACTGCATAAAAGAGGAGCAGGACTGAAAAAACTGCAGTCCTGCTCCTTGGGTTCAGACAACCTGGAACGCAGCCACTTATCAATGGAAGTGGAATTCGTTCGCCCCCTCTTTGGCGGTGATTTTACTGCCAACGACAATAGAAAGTACCGTAATACCCACAACCAGGGCAAAAACACCGATCAGATAGCTTACCCCCACAGAGGATACAACCTGAGCAACCGCCTTGACTGCCACTTCGGCTTTGTCATATGCAGGGATCATCCATGGCAGGGCATATGCCTGCAGGGTAACCATAATACCGACCACAAAACACAGGATCAGGGAGTGCTTCAGGGTGAACCGGAAAATATCGCCCTCTTTGCCGACCAGACCCGTCGCTGAGGTGGCGACCGCAATAGACTGGGGAGAAATCATCTTGCCGCAGACGCCGCCAGAGGAGTTTGCCGCAACCAGGACAACCGGATCAACACCAATCTTCTGGGCGGTTACCACATGCAGTTTCGAGAAAAAAGCATTGGAAGAGGTATCAGAGCCTGTCATAAAGACACCCAGCCAGCCAAGAAATGGGGCAAAAAACGGAAAGAACGAACCCGTTGAGGCAAATGCATCACCCAGGGTGACAACCATACCTGAAAAGTTGAAGATGTAGGCAAATCCGATGATCATTGAGATGGTAAAAATAGGCCACAACAGTCTCTGGACCGTCTCTATGGCGACCGTAATGCCAGTTTGAACGCTCGCACCGGTGATGGGCACAGAAAAAATTCCGGCAAATAAAATGGCAGTTCCCGCTGCACTCAGCAGGTTGAGAGAATAAATCGCGTGAATGGGATCCGCCCCTTTCAGGATCATGTTATTGAGACCGGCGATTTCGAATTTCACGAGGAATAAATGATCCAGCGCCGTCTTGATAGACGGAATGCCCCAGGCAGCGACAAAGACGGACAGAATAATGAATGGTGCCCAGGCCCGGAAAACCTGCCCGCCGGTGTATTGGAGTTTCTCTCGTCCCAGACTGGATTTTTCCCCCGGGAAATGCCAGCTCTCTTCAGGATGCCATTTTCTCAGGAACAGAACCAAACAGACGATGGAGGCTATTGCCGCAAGGATATCCGGAAGCAGAGGCCCCATGTAGTTTGAGGTCAGAAATTGAACAATAGCAAAAGAGCCGCCACAGACAAAACATGCCGGCCACACCTGCAGACCTTTTTTCCATCCAGCCATCAAAACGGTGAGATAGAGGGGAATGATAACGCTCAGAAACGGCAGGGTGCGGCCAACCATCTGACTGATGGCCATTTCAGGAATGCCTGAAACCTGGCCGGCGACAACGATCGGGATACCGATGGCACCAAAAGCGACCGGAGCCGTATTGGCAATAAGGCAGACGCCGGCGGCGTAGAGAGGGTTGAAGCCCAGACCAACCAGCATTGCCGCGGTGATGGCAACAGGGGTACCAAAGCCCGCTGCACCCTCAAGAAAGGCACCAAAGGAAAAACCGATGAGCAATGCCTGCATACGGCGGTCGTCGGTGATGGAGGCCAGGGAGTTTTTAATAACCTCGAATTGTCCGGTCTTGACCGACAGGTGGTAAATAAACAAGGCTGTTACAATAATATAGCAAACTGGAAATATGCCAAAAAGAGCTCCGTCTAATGTGGCGAGAAGAGCTAATTTCACCGGCATTCCATAGGCGATTATCGCTACCATGATGGCCAGTACCGTTGCTCCCAGAGCGGCCCACTGGCCTTTCATTCTTTTCCATGCCAAAGCCCAGAAAAGAAAAATAATGGGTATAGAGGCAATAAGGGCAGACAGCCCAATATTGCCAAAAGGATTATAAACTTGTTGCCAGGGCATAAGATTTTCCTCCGCGGCGGATAGAGTTGTTTTTTATTTCAGATGAGTTGATTGGACTACACAGAAATAGTTTGAGAAATGATCCAAAAGGGGGTGTTTCTTCTTTACATACCTTCCGCTTCTCCTCCTATAATTTGCAATATCGAATTGTTTGCCAACGCCTGACAACCAGGAACGGTGCTGCCAATTCCGTCCACCAGCTCCAGCCTCCAAAATTGGTATGACCAATTAAATACTGGAATTATATTTATTTGTCAACGAGAATTAAATACCCAAAATTAATATTTATTATACAATTATTTCAATATCTTAGCAAAATTCTTCCATCCTGCCCTTTCGCCCTATCATGTACCTGTATTGCCATATTGGTAGTACCAATTTTGGAAGGACCATTATGGGTGAAAAATATTTTATCAATACCTTTGGCCTGTTAGCTCGGCGGATCATAGCGCCAAGACCACAGAGAGACTCTTGTTTGTGTTATGTTTTTTATGGCATGCATTGCCCCTGCGAGAGGCGGGCAGACCGAAAATTTGGTAAAAGGAGTACTTTTGTTGAAGGCGTTGACAGCGATCCTCTGCATAGCGAAGCGCTGCTGGTATCTACGGGATTTGCGGCCCAGGTGCCGTTCTGCCTGGTTTGCAGGTAGGCATCCATGTTGAGCCGCCCGGTTGCAAAACTGATCTGGGCAAGCTCAAGGATGTCTAGGGGGATTTCATCAGGATAAATATCCTGTGCGGCTGATTTGCATGTACTGTTTTCTCAGGCCGGCTTAATATTTTGATTCATACAGAAGAGATTGGTTGGATCATACGTCCGCTTCACCCGAGCAAGACGATCATAGTTCGGCCCATAAGCGGCACGGAGCCGATCACTCTCGTCCCCTGTGAGGAAATTGACATACACGCTGCCGCTGGCAAAAGGGGCAGAGGCCTTGAAAAAACTGCGCGCCCAGTCAATACAGCGTTCGTCGTCAGCCGGGTCCTCCCAGCGACCATGCACATTCATTGCGTACAGGGTGTCTCGATGTGCGTATGCCGTGGCATCCGGCGCCGGCAGTGTAGCAGCGCCACCGATAGCGCCGAAGAATATCTCACACTGCGGCGAAGGAAGCGTCTTGACATACTGCAGTACCGCATCAAACAAACCGTCGTCGAGCGTTCTGAAGTTGTGCGATTTCCAGTAGTTTCTCGCGCCATGGGCCAGCAGCGGATCAAAAGCCTGCTGCCAGGCGGAGTACGGCTGGACGCCGACATGTTCCCCTAAGGGCGTGCCAAATTTGCGCAACGGCTCTGTAAGCGACGCCCCCTGTTTTGGGTCGCCCGCATACAACAGGGCCAGCACCAGGACCTCCCTGCCATGTACCGCCTCTGGCAGAAAAGGCAGAGGCGGTGCCTGACGAAGGACGATCCACACAGAAAGTTCGTCAGGCGCCTCGGCCTGAAATTCACGATATTTTTGCAACACCGACTTCGCCTCGGAAATTGGGTAGACGATCAAGCCACTCAGCACATCCGGCCCGACGGGGTGAAGCCGGAATTCGAAGCTGGTGACAACACCAAAATTACCGCCGCCTCCCCGCAATGCCCAGAAGAGGTCGGGATGTTCGGTATCACTGGCACGAATGATTTTTCCCTCTGCGGTTACTACCTCGGCAGACTCAAGGTTATCGACCGTCATGCCGTACTTGCGGCTTAACCAGCCAAAGCCGCCACCAAGTGTCAGGCCGGCAACGCCGGTGGTGGAATTGATTCCAAGCGGGGTAGCCAGACCATGGACCTGGGTCGCCGCATCAAGGTCTGCAAGCGTCGCCCCACCTTCAATTACCACACGGCGTTTGCCTGGATCGACACTCGCTTTTTTCATCCGGGATAAATCTATGACGAGACCGTCGTCACATACGGCATTACCGGCAATATTGTGCCCACCGCCGCGGACGGCAAGCAGCAGCTTATTGTTTCGCGCAAAATTTACTGCACACACGACATCCGCAGCGGTTACGCAACGGGCAATGAGCGCAGGATGTCTGTCGACCATGCCGTTCCATATTTTTCGTGCAGCATCATAGGCTACTCCATCGTCCGGGAGAAGGATCTGTCCCTGGTGATTCTTTTTCAACGCATCGATTTTTACAGCTTGCAATGTTTTCATGGTAGTATCCTCCTCCACTCTATTGCGGTTGATGGCCCGCAATCAAACAAAGGGTGACAATCGTAAAGCCGATTTTTACCGGCTTGCTGCTCTGCCTCACTTGCTGGGCTCCATCGGCAACTGTTCAATCTTTCATTTCAATTGTTTGAGTTCTGCGTGCAGATACAATACGCTGTTCGTGGTGGTGCTTTCTATCGGCAGACTTGCCATTGACCCACCGCCGAAGCAGGGTGGCATGGACGGCGGGATTCCCCGCCTAACAAGCCTTTCATTTGACCCGGCACCCCGTTCCCCGTGACCCCAATATCCTCAGCCGCCTAAGATCACGAGAACAAGCAACCGGCAGCAACAACGGGCAGTCTCAGAACTCGACCTTATGCAGGATCTGCTCGACTGCACCGGAATCAACACCTTGTTTTGCAAGGATTTTTTTGGCATGCTCTTCAAATTGCAGGCGCCTGACCTCCGCCGTACTGTTACGCAGACCCTGCTGAACGTAGCAATTAATAATTGCCTGAAAATCAGTGCCGTCCAGGGCGGCTGCTTCCTGCAACTTCTCGACGAGTTCAACCGGCATTTCCAGCGTTACGGTGGCAGTGGGCTGATCAGCATAGGCTGAGGGCATCTGGCATAATGTATCTTTCATGATGAGTTCTCCTTTTCATCGTATGCGCAATAAAACAAACACTCCGTCCCAAGATGGACGGTTTCATAGGGATACATTCAGCATTTATACCACAATGTAAAGGTCGTAAATTATTGCTGCTGGAGGGATCGGCGTCGTGCTGATCTGGAGAAGTAGACTCTTTCCAGATCAGCACAAAAAAAATGGGGGGGGGAGGGGCTAACTGAGAAGCCTCAGAGTTTTCGTCTTACCAATCAAACCTTGAATTTTTTCATGAGAGTTTCCAGCTGAGAAGCCAGGTCGAATAATCCTTCAGCGTTCAAATGGACTTGACTGCTGCCCTCTACCACCTGATGTGACTGTTGATCGATTTGGGCTATTTCGCGGGTTATATCGGCAATGACCAGCGTGCTTTGCGCCACATTATCGTTGACTTCCGCAATTCCTTGAGAAGCCTGGGAGATATTGCCGGCGATCTCGTTGGATGCGGCCGATTGTTCTTCTACGGCGCTGGCGATACCGCTGATGACGCTATTAATCTCAACAATCACCGTGGAAATCTCACCGATATCCACCACCGTTGTTGAGGTTGTGGACTGGATCTCGCTGATCCGCTCTTTTATAGTAACGGTGGCCGCTGCCGTTTGCCGTGCCAGTTCTTTTATCTCGTTGGCAACGACTGCAAATCCCTTGCCCGCTTCGCCCGCTCTGGCCGCTTCGATAGTCGCATTCAAAGCGAGCAGGTTGGTCTGTTCCGATATCTCGGTAATCGTTTCGGTCACCCTGCCGATGTTCCTTGCCGATTCACCAAGGGAATCCATCTTATCAGACGCGAGACGAGACTGGCTGACCGCACCCTCGGAGATCGATCGCGCCTTTTCAGCGTTGCCGGCTATCTCAGTGATCGTTGCCATCATCTCCTCAGTGGAAGAAGCAACCATATTGACATTATTTGACGACTGCTCCATCGCCGCCGAAACAGACTGGATGTTGACACTCATCTCTTCGCTGGCGGCAGCAACAGCACCGGATTTTTCAGACGTGTCGCGAGCGCCTGACGATAACTGCCTGGAAACTGCAGCCAGATCAGTGGACGAAGAGGTAAGCTTTTTGACTCCGACTACGATCTCTCTGATCATCGAACCAAGCTGCTCAACCATTGTATGCAGCGACTGGGCCATTTGCCCGATCTCATCACCTCGGCGCCGTAACCCAGCGGGCACTTTCTGCAGCAAATCACCTTGTGCAATACCTTCTAAGATGGAAACGATGACGGTTATCGGTTTGCTGATATTTCGAGATATCAGGGCACCGAGAGTAAGTGACAGAACCACAACACCAATAAAAACAATGAGCATAGCATATTGCCGCCATTGAAGTTCATCGGCCGCGTGTATTTCTAGCTGGGCAAAGTTGGCATTGGCCAACTCGACCACCCTGTCGATGGCATGACGGTGATTAATATAAGCGGGCTTGAGCTGTTGCAGAAAAATTTCTCTGGCTTTCCCCATCTGATTATTTCTAATGGCAGAGGAGAATTCGCCCAAGGCAATGCTGAAAAATTGCTGGGCATATGTGACGGAGTCTTTAAGAAAGGCCGGGCGAATCTCTTCATCGAGAAGATTCTTGTCCCAGTAATCTATGCGTTCCTGATAGTAACCGGAGCCATCTGACAATTCCTTCAAACGCACGAGCAGCTGCTCACGCACCGAAGGATCTTCTTCAGCAGTAGCTGCCTCCATGGCACATAAATAGCTCTCGATGATATAGGCCGGTGGCGGCAGTATATCGGCGATGAGATCTTTTTTATCAATGAGCTGATTATACAGTGGGCTTTTGATCTTAATAGCGTTGATGGTTGTCAAAGCGAAAACGCCAAACAGGATAAAAATAAAAGCAATGCCGGTAAATGAAACGATCAATTTCTTGCCGATTGTCCAACGTGTCGTCATATGAGGTTTTCCATTGAATTTTGTGATAGAGGACTTTGTATAATATCCACAAGCAGTCATTAAATATTTATTATAACTAACATTAAACATCAAAGCCGAGGAAGAAGTCAAAAAAATATTTTACAAACCAGCGGCAACATGGCCGATTGTTCGCCAGTCCAGTCCCAACAACTCCGCCGCCCGACGATCTACCTGCCAGGGGTCGTATCCGGCTATTACCTTACGGACAGGCGGATCACAATGCGCGCCGCCGAGATGAAATTCAGCCATGCCAATGCTCCCATCCACCACCGACAGATTGGGGATAAGGTATTTATTTAAATCAGCAATGGACTGCTGCATTCTATGATGGAATACTGCTTTCTTCCAGGTACCATGCCTGCCCGAGTAGAATCTGGGTGGAGCAAATCCCATCATATTCTTCAAAGTCCCGGTCATTGCGGCAAGAGAATGGACTTTAAGGACAGGGACCGAAATGATGTAATGGCTAAAACCGATTTCCGGCAAATGCATTTCCGGAAACACAGAACAGGCGGGGTTTTTCACTGACTTCAGGGGAGCATGATTTAAATCCACCAACGGAATATCAAATTTGTCTGCCATTGCGGTATAGCCAAGGGCCTGAAAGACCTCCGCGGTTTCCATGTCTTTATCCCCGCAGCCTTCGGCGATAACTATTTCTGCTTGCGAATATTTCCGGATATAGCGAATGATCGCCTCACAGCAGGCCGGCGGAGTGGTTATCGGATGCGGAGACGTATTGATTAAATTCGGTTTTATCAGAATTGCTTTTTGTGCGGCGAAACGCTCGTGGGCCCTGATGGCATCGAGCGCTTTCGTGACAGCGTTTTCATACGAGGTGAAATCAACAGTTATCAGATCCATGGTCATTTCCTTCATGCCTTGCCGGACATACAACAGCAATTGAGCGATTTCTGCCTGATTCTTTTGCCGCATACAATGCCTCGTCAGCCGACCGGATAAAGGCAGGGAGCGATTGATTCTGAAAATCCAGCAACGTACTTACACCAAGACTCACGGTGACATAGCTGGAAACAAGAGACGAGACATGGGGAATCTCTAAACCCTCTATTTTTTTCCTTATGTTTTCAGCCACTTCAGCTGCGCCAGCTTGATCTGTATTACTGAGAATAACCACAAATTCCTCTCCTCCATATCTGGCAGCAAAGTCGGTTGACCGTTTGAGCGAAACCGAAATAGCCCTGGCAATTTTCTTCAGGCATTCATCACCGGCGGGATGCCCGTAGGTGTCGTTGTAATTTTTATAAAAATCTATATCCAGAATGATCAGCGACAACGGATGTTTGTTGCGTAAAGTGAGTTCCCATGCGTGATTGAGATACTCATCCATCTTCCGCCGATTGGCAATACCTGTCATACCATCAAGATTGGAAAGAAGTTCCAGCTGTTCGGTTCGTTCCTTTACCTTTTGTTCCAGACCAACATTTGCTTCTTCCAGCTTTTGATTGGCCATACGAATACTTTCCATATAGATCTTCACTTTCAGGATCATCTGGTTAAAGATATTGGTGAGATGACCAATTTCGTCGTTCCGGACATTTTTTATGTTTATGTCGAAATTTCCGTTAATAACCCGTTCGGCCGCGGTAATAAGCATTTTAACAGGCCGTAAAATCGCTTTACTGTAGATATGTGATATCAGGATAGAGAGGAGCAGAATGGAAAGAGAGATAATCCTGAACTTCTTTTTCAGCAATTGAACGGGTTTAATGAGTTCATTGACATAGACGCCGCTGCAAATATACCAATCCATAGGCTGATAGTATTTATAAACAACTATTTTATCCCGAGCAGATTCCTCCCCAGGATTTTTCCAGGGATAGACCACCGTCCCATTTTTATTTTTGATGATTTCCTGGATAAATTTTTTTCCCTGCGAATCGACAGAATCATATATGCTTGCCCCTTCCTGTTTCGGATGAATGATTAATTGTCCTTTCGAATCCATGATGAACATGTAGCCTGTTGCACCAACGACGGTGGACAGAATGTTCGCTTTAAAATCCTGGGTATTGACCAGGTTTACAAATTCCGTCTTATAAGAGGATACGGATATAATATAATCCCATGGCTTAAAATACGTCATGGACATCGCTTTTTTCTTCTCTATGCGGTCAGCTGGGTTCTTCCAGGAATACTCCAGATATCCCTGCTTTTGTACAATCTGGGTTTTAATGAAATCAAAATTGGACAGGTCCGTGTTTTTCAGATAGGGATGAACCTGCAGCAGACCTTGCGAGTCGACCACATACACATAACCGGTCTGGCCGACCTTCTGGGCAAGCAGTATTTTTTCGATTTCTTTTTTGGCAGCGTCTTCGGTGAGTTCTCCAGATTTGAATCTGGCGTAATACGATTCGACAATTTCCGCATCAATCTCGGCTATGGTGCCGAGATAATTTTTGATTGAGGTGTTTACTGCTGAGTCGATAAGATTGTACGTGTCATCGACCTTCACCTGCAGACTGTTTAGCACCAGTTCTTTGTTGAGTTTATTGGTAACAGTGTAGCCAATAAAGCTCATCAGGCCGGTGCAGATAATGCTCAGGGAGACCAGAATCAGCATTATCTGTAAGCGGAAACCCATGGGCTTTCTCCTGAAAGCTGCTTGGACTCTTGCTTTGAGATCACTCATCATTGTCATACTTACTCAATCAAGGGATTAGCGTGGTGCCGGATATTTTTGAACGGCCCGGATGAGTTGCAGGTTATACATCGGGTAAGGCCATTGGCCAGACATGCTCTTTAGAGCAGGGCCACTTTTTTCTTCAATATTGCCAGGTCGATCTTCTTTTAGGGTACCTTTGTTACCATATAATGAATGAAAGTTGTCCCCTTTAATTTTGATGTCTGGCTTGCATCTTCATAATTACCAATCCTATCAAGGAAGTGCGCGATGAAAAGAAGTAATAAAATCAAAACGCTCGCCATGGCCGTAATTCTCGCAGCCACCTCCAAACCACTGGAAGAACCACGGGCCGACAACTCCGGCAGCAATGGCAAGTGCCGGAGAAAGGTTCCTGTCAAATTCAATGAGGCGTTTCAGCAGGCTGCTCTGGGACGTGACACTAACCCAATTATGTTGTTTGTTTGAGGCTTGCGCTAACAACACCCGCAGTGAGCAGAGCGCTGCCACCGAAACGATTAAACCACCTCTGCACCTTTTCTCTTTTAATATATTCCTTCAGTGAACTGGCAAAAATGGCAGCGGAGGTATTCATCGCTGCACCCAGACCTCAAAGGGAGTCCGCCTGGGATTATCAAAATTAATGAGGAAGCGAGCACGAAGGGAACCCAAATTTCCAGGCACTATCCTTTTCAGGCTATTGACTGCACTGTCCCAATTCAGCACGGCTAGAATCCTGACCCGCAGCAGTCATCAGATCTGTTACCACCAACTCCATGCTATTTCAAATGATACTTGCCAAAAACTTTAATGACCGGACACGCACCGCATCTCTTCTCTAAAAAATCATTTTGCGGGTCGTAAAGCCGATGCTTTGGCATTATCTTTTCGGTGGGCAGATCCATAAGGGAGTCGACTGTTCATTTACGTCTATAGAGGAGGATAACCACATGATAAAATATGGATTTCTAGGACTTGGGATCATGGGCAACGCCATGGCTGCGAACCTCATTGGCGCCGACCTTGATGTAACCGTCTGGAACCGGACAAAAGCAAAATGCATGCCGCTGGTTGAGCAAGGAGCCAGTCTTGGCGCCAGCCCCGGCGAGGTAACGACCCAGTGCGATATCACCTTTGCCATGGTTTCGGATCCGGCCGCTGCGACATCTCTTTTCTTTGACACAGGTGGGGTTTTGGACGGTATGGGGCCGGGGAAAGCATATATCGATGTTTCAACAGTCGACCCGGCGACCTCGCAACGCATAGCTGAAGCGGTTAAGGCCAAAGGCGGCCGTTTTCTGGAAGCGCCGGTTACCGGCAGCAAGAAGCCTGCCGAAGATGGCACCCTGGTGTTTCTATGCAGTGGCGATGAATCGTTATTCCAGGATGCCTCCCCTGCTCTTGCGATTATGGGCAAAAAATCTTTTTTCTTTAATCAGACCGGCCAGGGCGCCCAGATGAAACTGGTCGTCAATATGATCATGGGGACGATGATGACCGCATTCGGTGAAGGGCTTGCCCTTGGCGATAAAACAGGTCTCACGGCAACCGATATTCTCGATGTTCTAGCGCAGGGTCCCATCGATAACCCGATGTTTCGCCTGAAGGGTCCACAGATGGCCCAAAACAACTTTGCAACCGCCTTTCCGCTCAGGCATATGCAAAAAGATATGCGGCTCGCCCTGCAAATGGCCGATGAATACGGTCAACCGCTCTTTACCGCCGGCGCCGCCAACAACCTGTACATCAAGGAAAGGCTGGCAGGCGGTGCGGATGAAGACTTTTCGGCGGTCTTAAAAGCCATCATCCGCTAGGCTGTTACCAGCATGGCCACTGACGATATGCAGCGTAATTCCGGACTTTCCGGTTGAGGCGACGAGCCTTAAAATCCAACGAGATCATCGACCGGAAAAGCAACCGGCGCGCCGGTGATTCGTTCCAGCGTTTTGCTGATGATATCTATATTGTTATCGAAGCCGCCGTGCGATGCGCTTTCCCATTTTTCCGGCAGATCAGCACTGATCTGACGCCGGGTAATAATTTTCTCCTCATCGTGAATATGCAACCGTTTCTGCAACTTGCTGGTTTCAGCGGCACTCCGCCAGTTGATGAGAGTTTCCGCGGTACTAGACGATCCGTCCCACCCGGAATACATAGGATCGTACACATTCGCAAGCCCGAGAACAGGCATACGCAGATCGGCCTCCAGGGCGTTGGAGACGAAGTAGAGCAGGGATTTCCGGTAGATCTTTGCCACATTGTCGTCCTGTTCGCGCTGGTCTCCCAGGATGTCCAGGTACAGTCTGTCCATGATCTCCTTCTGCGTTGCATAGTAGCGGTTGGCAAAGGCGACGGTGCAGGCCGGGGCATAGAGATGAACCGTCTTGACTCTTTCGATGAGATTTTTCCGGGCCAACAGCGACAGCAATCGTCCCAGGATGATCGATCCGGCTGAATGACCGATGAGATGCAGCTCAAACTCGTCGCCCCAGCTGTTGGCGAGGGAATGGAGCGCGTCGGTCAGCAGATCGCCGCCCCGACCGCCGTCAGATGCCAGTTCGGCATTTTCTTTCATCTCGCTCCACAGCGGCCGGGCGAACGGACGGCCAATGGTCTTTTCGATAACCGGATCGGAGATCTTGTCGGCAACCCAGCCGCTCACTCCTCCGGCCATGCCCGAAGTGACGGATTCGATCTTATCCGCCAGAATATCGCCCAGAGATTCGAGCAGACCGCTTTTCCACACCAGAAAGAGCGGATAGCAGCCGTTGCCGAGAAAATACCGTCCCATAGCCTGGGCGCGCCCTATCGCCGCGTCTTCACTGTTCAGGCCGCCATGGGCGTAGAGCACCAGACGTTTTTTGGCATATTGATTCTGCCGAAACCAGGTGTCCGGCAGAATGCAGGCCTGGTTCTGCAAGGTGCGCGTAACCCCGTCCAGCTTATCGAAACGTTCGACACGACCATTATTGCCCAGCACAATGCTGTGCTGGTAGGCCACCGCCTCGTTCCACCAGTTGGTATGGGCGGCAGCAACGGATGCAGCGCTTCCGGCGCCCTGGGTCCCGACGGCCAGACGACCCGAGATCACCCCGGGAACACCCATCGCCGCGACCCAGACGTCCATGGCATGGGCGAGCCAGTCAGCATAGCTGATGACCGCAAAGCCGCCGGCTCCCCATTTGCACCCCCATGAATTCTGGAGCACAAAACCAACACGGTTGAAACCTACCAGGGCAAAAGCGTGCCCACCGCTGCGTGTCGGTTTCCCGTCATAATCGATCACCGGCAGACTGGCATGGGAAACCGGCGGCTGCGTACTGGTTTTGACAGTCTCCCACCCTCTATGGGTGTAGCAGGAAACATAGATCGCCCCGACTTCCTGTATCGCCGCCTGCAAATCGGTGATGGCCTGGGGATCGATGCGGTAATAGACGCCAAGGGTCTGTTCGAGGGCATCGATGTCCCAGCCTGCTGCAGGCAGGCCGTTATCTCCCGCCGAATAAGGCCATTTGGTTTCAAGGCAGACACCATTGTGATACCAGCCCTTGAGTGCACCACGGCAGCTTGAGCCGTCGTAATTCTCTCCCTCATATTCATCGTACTGTTTAGCAAATTTATACAACATGCGCGGGCTGGCTGATTCAAGTTTATCAGGCCTTCCGGCGGATTGCCAGCGCAGGTAATTGATCACACAGGCCAGGCCAAAACCGGTGCAGGCCCCTTCCTGTCCCTGATTGAGGATGAGTCCGGCCTGGGTGTAGGCCCCCATGAATTGCTTAACATCTTCATCGTCGGGAAATATCTTCGCCAGTGAGTGCGGTGGCGGTGAATACGGGCGATCACGCAGGTCTGTCGTATCAGGCGTCACATTCAGGGCAGCACGACGAGCAGACACGGGTAGTGCAGTCTCCTGAACCGGTTTGCCGGCGAGGGTTCTGGGCACCGTAAACTGCTGTTGCGCCATGCGGAACGTCTCGGAGAAACGATCCAGACCGTGACTGCCGCCATTGACAACCTTGCGGGCAGCTCGCAGGTTATTTTTGCCCAGCGCCTTGGCTAACCTTTCCTTGTTGGCATTGAGATAGGCCGCCAGAAGGCAACCGGCAATTTCCGGAGCGCAGGCGCTGTCCGGGTTCTCCACCAGGGGTACGTCGAGCACTTTGCCGAATTTCTGGTAATTTTCCCGTCCAGTCAGCTGTACGTAGCCTCGCCCGCGATATCGTGCCCCATCACCCGGGTTTTTATTGCCAAGCCTGTTCTCATATGCGCTAAAAGCCGCCTGACCAGGCAAGGTGTTAAAATGAGACGGATATTCGGCAATTGGCACAAATCCCTCGGTCTCGGCGCGGATGGTGCCCAGCGCAACACAGATCATGTCGACACTGGTCAGGCCAAATGCCGCCAGCGCCGCGGTTACGTAAGGGAGATTCTGGACGATGTTGGAAGTTTTGGTATAAGGGAACAGCTTACAAACCAGATCACTATCAATTTTAACGGGAAATTGAGCGGGCTCGGCTATACCAAGGGCAGCCAGAGTGCGCGGCCCGGCAATGCCGTCGGCCACCAAACCCACGCTCGACTGCCAGGCGCGCAGGGCCGTCTCGGTATCGGCATCGAATACATCCCCGACGGCCAAACCTTTATAGGCGGCGGCGTCGTTGCCCAACATTTTAAGTAAGGCCACTTTCAGTCGGGCGACTTCTTCGCCGCCATTGTCCCGCATCAGCACTACCTTTTTTATTGTCTCGGTTTCCATCGTCCATCCTCCCCTTAATGTTCAATAATCCTGGTTCTGCGGCCTCTACATCTCTTTTACCTGTCCGTTTGTATCATGACCCGGTCGGTCGCAAGGTGTCAATCCCCTGCATCCTCCCCGTTATTTTTCAGCACTTTGACCGTCTGGATTGACGATCTTTACAGCTGCAACCCCTGGAACCGCCGGCGCTACAATCACCGGGTCTAAAATCAACTCCCGCACGAACTCCTCGTCAGGTTGAGCCTCGGGTGCAACAGATATTTCACCCGGCAGGAGTCGTTGGCCGTTCAGTCTTACGTGAGCGCGGGGGGACAGACCTTCCCCTATTATGCGAAGAGTTGTCCCGGCTGCAGCAAACGGCGGCGGTGGCTCTATTTGGGTGATAATCGGCCCCGGTTTTCTGGCAACCTTTCCAGCCAGGTATCCGAGGGAACTGACCCCCATGAGGGGGATAAAACTATCCGGAATTCTAGGCAAATCGGTCATAGTGGCTGGGTCCTGCGCCAGGGTTGCGGTGACAAAACCAAATACCCCGATCACCGTCCAGAGAAAAAACTGGAGCCGTTCCGGCGCAAACACTCCCCCCGCGGTTATAAAATCGCCCGCTTCCGGATGGATCGTCCCGGCGCCTTTGCTTCCCCGCATACCTGTAGTACCGAGGGAAAGTGCGGTGGTTCCAGCGCTAATGCCCAGCAGCATGGGCAAATTTTCAGGAACGTCGCAGAGCGACCAGTTCCACTGCACCAGCGACTGCGACGCGGCGATATACATATAGGCGACAACGGTCGCCGCCGACCAGAGAATGAGCTGGAGCCGAGACAGGCTGTAGGTATTGGTCTCGTGGTCAATGAGGATATAGGCAAAAGCGTTGTATGACCGACCGTTTGCCTGATACTGAGCTGCCTTTCGCCGACTCAGCACATACACCAGTGCGGTTAAGCAACCCAGAGCGGCAAAGGCGATTATACCTGGGGTTGCCCGCGAGACAGGTGACAGGATGAGCGGTTTCCGGTTGGATTCGATGCCGTCTATCTCAAGTGATGCCGTCATCGGTCGAATGAGGTGCAATCCCTTGAGCGAAAGACCACGTATCTTGAGTTTTTTCCAGCTCCAGATGAGACATGGCACCTTCTCGCCGCAATCTTTTACTGAATCCTGCCCGGCATGTCCCTGCAAGGTGTTATCGAACACGAAAACTGTGTCATTTATCAAGACCTTAATGCCCCGGACATCATCACCAAAATTATCTCCGATGATGTCGAAATCATATCGGCCGTTGGTTGCATAACTTGCTACCGGCACAATCTTTGTGATAACGGGCTTCTCTTCCGCTTTCTCCGAGGCGGCGATTTTCAGACTGGAGCCAATGATTCCCAGGTCCCTGCCGTTTTCATCAACCAGTGACGTTTCATAAATTCCGGCGCGTATGGTTCCCGGAATTTTTATCTCGATAATCCGTTTGCGCATCTGACTTATATCCAGAGGAAAATCACGCACTGTTGCACGACCGGAAATTCTCAGATACATTTTTACCGCAGTATTGACCTCCGGTCCAAGTTTTACGGTGACACTGCTGTCGGGACGCACCCATTTAGGGATGATCTCGAACCCGTTCTCCGCGGCAAATAAAGGCCATGCAGTATAAAAAATCAGAAACATACAAAGGGTCAACATACACACTGCGAACACCACCCTGGTGTTCAATGCCTGACCTTTCATCTTTATCGCCTCCCGACTGTTCTAGTCGAACACCTCGTCTCCTGTCGGTTCGAGGTGGGTAGTCTGATTCATTTCCTGTCGAAATTTGGACAATTCGTAATACATTCTCAACCGGGCGCGACTCTGGTTGCCCAGTGGCCGATGTTCCGGCAGGCAATGCCAGGGATTCATTTTCAGTCGCCTGGCAAAGGCAAACTGCGCCTCGGAATCAAATTTCTGTCTGGGAATAAGGACAGTGGCAGCCGGGATGAAAGGCGACAGTTTTTCCGGCCAGCGCACGGCGGCGTTTTCAATCGGCATACGATGCGGGTCGGTTTGCAGCTGGATCATGAGATCAAATTCGACATCTTTTTTATCGAGGGTTTTGATCATGTTTTCCCGCAGATAATTAAAAGGCGGTCGGCCAAAAGGCAGGCCCGGAATTTTGGTTTCCACCTCGGTTTTCGGCACGAACGAATACATCATCGCTTGCCCCTCGCCGAGCAGATACGGGACACAACTATAAAAACGCTGTCCCAGCGGGTTGTACTGGGTCTCATTCCATAAGCCCTGCATCAAAAAATCGAGAATATGCGGATCTTTCGGATTGAGGAAATAGTAGATCGGCATATCCACCAGGCTCCAATACTGCAATTTGGCATTCTCACGGGTGTTGGGCGTCACGAACGTCGATGTACAGACCGTTATCAGATCCTGGGTAAACTTCTCCTCATCCATGATTTTTTCGCCGGGCACATCCATAAGCTTTACGGCCATACTGGCAAAACCAACGTCCCGTATATCCGAGGGCACGTCCGGGCCGGGACCGGAATAGCGAATATACGCCGGATAGCTGCGCGGCGTGGCGAAAATGCCTCTGCGGCAGCGTTCCGGCAAATCGTCACGAACGGTCACGATAGCCCGGACAATGCCATGGGTCTTGGTGTTGCCGCCCCGCTCATAGCCTCCCGGCTTGAAATGGCCGCGCATCTGGTCGGCCATCAGATCGATTATGGCATCCAGGCTCTCCTTTTCGTCCGGCGCTATTTTCTCCTCCGCCAGCTGCAGACCTTCATCTTTTCGCTGCAGGTTAATGAAATACTGAATAAGCCCGGCGCTTGGTTCGCGAAACAGCTGGTTCCACCGGCGGCGAAAAAACGGCTCAAAGCGCCGTTCAATATGTAATACTTCGTTAAGAAGAATATGCAGGGATTTCAATATTCGGGTCGTAATCTTCATGAGCTTTTGTCACTCCCAGTTAAAGACGATGCAGCGATATACTGCAGCGCGCGCAGCCCGGGCATGAAAAAATAACCGCCGCCGCCAACGGTGACGAATTGTGGCAACTGACAACTCTTCTGTCTGGGACCGGCAGGATCGGGACGGGTGAAGGAATCGGCAGTTCCCCCATCCGGCAAAGGCTCCCTGCCTCCCAGCAGCGGATCCCGCTCATGCTGCACTCCACCGAAGGCCGTGCCCACCAGCCAGGCGTTCTGGACAAATTCGAACTGCCGGGAAATATTGGCCACCAGCACGACAAACTGCAGCCCGCGCTCAGCTTCCGGCGCATCCGGTTTAATCGCCTCTTCCGGCGGGAGAATGGGCCCATAATTTCGACCACGCCGTAACAACCGGTGGAAGCGGGAGGAGGCGATCAGATCTTCATCCGGCCGTCTCTGCCCAAAACCAAACATTTTAATGAATCTGCTGATAAAGCCGGTAACCCCTGGCGGAAAATCACCGGTCCGCGGGTTGGCCCGGCGAATATGCGCCCCGATCGGACATTTATGGCCCGCCGGATCGTCTTCATAGGTGAAATTATTGACCGGATCATTCTGCGCAATTCCCGGGATATTCTCAGCAACGAACGGTCCCAGAGGCGTGCCGTTACGTTTTCGCCCCACCATGCTTGCCGCAAGCTGTTCCCTTTTTGCCGGCACAAAACCGGCCTCCCGGTCGACATATTGCCAGAAACCGGGAACATCCTGATGCAGCTGGCGGATCACCAGGTAGGAGCCGTTCCGCCCGAAATCTTTCAGCGAAGGATTATCTTCGGCACCTGGCAGCAGAGCGGCTGACTCGTCTTCGTGCGGATCGATAAGCGGCCGGGTGGTGTACAAACCGTATTCATTGGGATAGCCGAGAACCAGTTCCCCGACTGCCAGCCTGTTCGAATACCGATCACAATCATGCAGATCGGTGCTCTGCCGGGCCTCCCAATCAATACTCGGCTGGCTGAGGCCATCGGTAAAGCCAAACGGTTCAATATCTTCCAGATCATCGGTCGGCAGGACCCGCACCAGCTGAAAAGCTGCAGCAAACCGATCATTCTCAATGGTTTCCCGCCATGCCGTCATGCCGTCTTTTTGGGCATAAAGCAGGAGAACAAGGTGCGGAACCTGCGAAGGATCACTTCCCCACTGCCAATACTCCGGACTATTCTTGCCGGTATCGCCCAGACGGCGGGAGCGGCTTTCATCGCCGGTCATCCCGACAATAAATTCATCGGAGAACCCGGCTAATACCTCCTCCCGTACGCCGAGTACACGCAGCCCTTCAACCGAAAAGGCGATCTGCAGGGCCGTTGTCGGTATCGGGCTTACCGCCTTCGCACTGCTGACCGGTGCCCTGCGCAACCACTCTTTGGCCGCAGCCGGATCAGCAATATTGAGCAGCATGAAACAGCTTTCGGTTAATTGGCCATGGCCAAAACGAAGAAGTGCCTGCAGGTCGTGAAAGTCAAAGTCGGTCGGATTTTTCATTGCCGTTCTCCTCGCTCAGATCAGACTCAGCCATTCGCGAATCTCCGCATCGCTTTCCTGGCGGATTTCCATTCCCTGGCGGATGCGGCTGTTGCGTGACAAGTCGTAGGCGGTCAATCCCGGGTAGGCCTTATACCAGACCTCGGAAGGCAATTGATGCCGTCGCAGGGTATATTTGTATTTCTGCTCCTGCTCTGCACCGCCTTTAACCAGCCACCTCGTTGGAGGGTAGCCGACGCCGTTGCTGAAGACAAGGTTCAGGCCCCAGGCTACCTTATTGATAAAATCGTCCATATAGGCCTCATGGCTGCCATCATAGTTACTGGCAAAATAAATTCGTCGATTGTTATCCATAAGGACCCAGCGAGCAAAGTGGATGGTTCGTATCCGGGTCAGAAAGCCGCGGTTGTAGACATGTCGGGCCGAGTAGTCGAGGAGCAGGAGCAAAACCTTGAGCGTCAGCAGACGAAAGAGACCCGGCTTGACATCGCCGAATACGTTGAACTGGTTGCTGACATCCCGGTCTTCCTGGACGGACAGCTCCTGAATGTGATCGCGGTCCGGCCGAATGAAAAAATCGGGGTCAGACCGCTCAAGCTGCCGCAGGCGCCAGAAGAAAATGGGAGAACCGAGCAGAAACAACGGCGATACAAGCAGCAGAATCAGCGGGATTCCGAGCTTATGCAGCAGGTTGCGGATTTTCCAGCCCATCGGGGTCGGTTCCGGCGCCGTCAAGCTCAGCCGGCCCGCCTGCTTTTCCAGTTCCACATGCGACAGCAGTTTCTGCCTGAGAGCACGGCAGTTTTCCCTGCCGACAGCATCGATGATCCCCGGCAAACAGGCAGCAAGACTTTGATGCAGGGCATCTTCTTCGTGTACCTGTCTGACGGTTCGACCAATCCAGTTTATGTAATTGGCTTTGGGGCGAATATCATGTTCTTTCAGCCATTGCAACAGCTGCCCCGGGTTGTCAGCGAACCCCTCACAGCAGGAAAATATTTTGACCAGCCCGGGACCGGCCAGCCCTGCCAGTTCTGCCAGAAAGGAATCGCGCTCCCCGTCAAAATCGCCCAGAAACACCAGGGTGGGACGCCACGCGTACGGCTCCAGTCCGTATGCTTTAATCTCGTCGGCGGTCCTTGCTTCCAGGATGACCAGTCGGGCGACATGCAGACGATCGAATCGGCCAAAGGGAATGAGGCTGTTTCGCGGATCGGCATGGCCTACCCCCTCGTTCATCGTGCGCAAAAGTGCCCGCAGGGTCTCCATCTGCCCCTGACGGATCACCGCGCTTATCATGAAGGTTGATTGCGGCATCATGGATGTCACCTTAAGACTGCATGGTTGCTTCGTTGATGGGTCGGTATTGTTTTTTAATGAACCGCCTGCGTCAGGGCAAAATCGAGGATACGTTTCTTCCCCCACCACACCTTGCCGAGATACACACCGGGCTCAACCTCCCTGATTTCGTCTCGGATGACTCTGGCAAAAAAAGAGGTTTTAGAATAATCGATAACAATCGTATCTTTGCCATCCAGCCAGCTTTTGTCGCGGTAAACCTTGGCAACAATAAAGGTCAGGCTGAAGGGGGTTATCTTGTTGACGAGGACGCCTGCCTGACGATCCGACGAAAAAAGATCGAATATTTTGCCCTGCCAGGCAAAAACTCCGGCTAAAAAAGCGACAATTTTGGCAAAGACCGAACCTGCCAGGATGGCCGTTCCGCGTGTGTCGCCTTCAGGAATGTTGCCGGGTTCGGCATTGCGGTATATTGCATCAAGTTCCTCCCGGGACTTGCCGAGCCACATCTTCACGGTACTGTTCATGACGGTTCCTCCTTGTTACGCAGTCTGGCCGCCCTTTCATAGACCAGTCGACGAACGGCATTCATCCGGCCGACCGGTGCGTGTGCGGCCAGACATTGCCAGGGATTAAAGCTGCTGCGTTCGCAGCTTGCCAGTAATTCGGGACTGTCAAACTGCTGGTTTTTAATGGTCAGGGTCGCGACCGTCTGGAAAGGCGATTGTTTTTCGTCCCAGATAACCGATGCATCTTCGATGGGCATGGTATCCGGGTTTGTCTGGATCTGCACTCCGAAATCAAAACGCGCCGGTGCTCGCTGCAGATGGGCCTTGAGCGCCGCACGCAGCTGGTTTTCCCCCGCTTCGACCACCTGGGTTGTGGTATACTCTGAACAGGGGGTGACGGAGTATTTGACAATCTGTCCACCCGCTTCCCCCAGACAGTAGGGAACCGTGCTCCAGTAACGGATATCCAGCGGACTTGCGTGATGTTTACTGGCCTTCATGACGATCCACAGGGATTTCAGGTGGAGACGGGCGGGATTGAGGAAAAACTGGACTTTTTTGTTCTCCTGGCGTGCGCGGATAAAATCGAGGAACTCCTCCGGGGTTGCGACAAACAGTGCCGGGTAACTGTTGAGCAGGAAATCCTGGCAGCCGGGCTGGCCCCAGAGCACCGGCCCCTGCACATTAGATACCCTGATCGACAGGCCGCGAATATCTTTTTTCGAGTCATCGCTGTTGGTGGCGTTGGCAAACCGCAGCATCGCCGGATAGCTGCCCGGACAGGCAAAAAGGCCATGTTTCAAGGCACTCGGAACATTCTCGTGCACATGGAATTCTGCCTGGACGCAGGCGACGGTTTTCGGCTGGTTGAATCTGGGAATAATATTATTTTTCTTCTCAGCCAGGATGATGGCCTCGATGCGCTCGGCCATCTCAGCTCCCAGCAGGTCGATCGCCGTTTTCTCGCCATCATTTTCGGAGAGGATCACTTCGCTGTCGTCGAATACGGTTTGAGGCGAAAGATACTCCGCTGCTATATGCTTCGTATTCATGGTTTCAACCTCAATTATTTTGTTGAAAATGCCGGGTCCGATTCCGCTCCCGGCCGGGGTTTCCAGTCAAGACTATAGTATTCCCCCCGATCCCTTGCCCAGGGATCAAACGCATTTTTTACCTCCATGAGTTCATCCTTCAGCTCGGGGATATTTCGCATTAACAACCGCTTGAGCGGCGTAACCGCCATAATATGGCCGTTAATCTCTTTCGGCTCCAGGCAGGTCTGGCTGCCATCCTTCTGGGTCGTGAGCGGATAAGGGCATTCAGAAAGCAGACCATTATTTATTACCCAGTCATAGCCGAGTCGTGAATAAAACTCCGGACGGAAGCTGGAGGTAAAGAAACGGTCGCTGAATAATCGGCGCGATGCATTAATGATGAAAATCTGGAACTGCGTTTCGGAAATGGCGAAACCGTGCGGCCGGGTATATTCAGACAACCAGCCGACAATATTGTCGACATCTTCAATGTTGTCCACCACCGAGCCATCCGGATGGCCCAGGCAATCGTTGATATACTTGCCGTCTTCACCACGCTGCGCCTTGGAGATAATCTTACCGGCATCACAGGTGTGGGTTCCGTAGATCTCCCGCAGTTTCTTGACATTTGCTTCCTGTTGTTGGCGCCACGGGTTGTCCTTGGTGAGATGCAGGTCAACAAAATCATCAAAACCGGTCAGGTTCTTCAAGCCGATCTGGCGACGAAATTCATTAAACCGGGGAATGCCGCGTTCACGGTCCCGGATCAGATCGAGAGCCACGATATCGAGTTTTTTGGTGGGTGAATCCAGATGCGGCATCGGCAGGTTTTGCAGAAACAGCGGCAGATTCTGCAGATGCAGCACCCCAAGACGCTGCCGTCCCATACTGAGTGCCCAGTTGTCGATCCCCCGGCTATGCATCTGTTTGGTCGCATCGCCTCGTATGGTGGCAAACACCGGAATCTTCAGGCTGATGGCATTGGGATTTTCTTTTTGCCGATATTCAATCAGGTCAGGTACCAGGGCATGGAGACGATATACGGAGGTGAATTCCTCCGGGAAATTGAAGGGCGATCCAAAATGATTCACGCCGCCGTTGACATCCTCCTCGAGGTTGGCCAAATCCCAGCCATCATGCTCCCACCAGAGAAGACCCTCGGGTTTTTTACTGCCGAGACCTAAAATCCCCGCCCCGGAGGCAAAGACCGAATAGAGGGAATTGGCTTTTCTGGCATCCTGGGAACTGGAAAACCAGCCAGCCATTTTCCCAGATATCCGACTGAAAAAATTCTGGTCCTGATGGAGAAGATGTCGCAGGAGCGTGGAGACCCGGTCTTCTTCCAGATTGAACAAACCGAACCAGTTGGAGTTCATGGCGGCATAGAGAGGTTCATCATAGAGCAGCTGGGTGGTCCATTCAATGGTGTGTATTTTGGCGATCTCCGCAGCAATCACCAGTCGGCCGACCTGATACAGACGTTCGTTATCAACATCTTTGTAGGCAATCAATTTTTGTGGAGTATCCGGGTCACGAAGTCCCGAATCCGCTTCAGGAGTCAGCTTCTGCTGCTCGCGAAATTTTTCGACAAAGTAATTATGTTCACGGGTAAAGAGGTTATGATAAAAACTCATGCCGATGTTCCAGTTATCCGGGAAAGCAGCGACTTCCTGGCCCTGCCACTGGGGTTGCACCGGGCAGTCTGCCGAATAGTTCCCGCAGGCCGGCATTAAGGGGAGATAATTGTCGATCAGCAGTAATTTTGCCGAATCATTCGGGTCGCGCTGCACCCGTTTTTGCGAGCGAGTATCAAAGCCATAGAGCTGCGAGGCATCCCACCACGCCGTGACGAGGTTTTTCGTCGTTTTCGGCGAACGTTTCAAATAGGTTTCGCCACCATCTGCAAAGGTGCCCGGGGTGGCGGTTTCCGCATAGAGCGACGGTTCACGGCGGTCACCTTCCCGGCACCCAAGCGACTGCGCCTGTGCCGATGTGCAACCGACGGGCTGCAACTCAGGTGCGTTGCGGCCTTCATTGGTGTGCGAGAACCAGTCATGGGTCATGAATTGAATCCAGAATGCCGCCAGGACATTAAAGAATGGCGCCTTGATATAATCGCAGTTGACGTTCGGTGAAAAATCCGCAGCGCCCAGCCCCTGGTTACAGCCATTGCCTGCAGTCTGCTGGCGCGTAAATAATTCCCGGCTTATCAGCTGCGGGTCCGGTTTGAGCAACCCGATTCGGTCGCCATGCCGGTTTTTGGTCAGCTCATTCAGGCCAAGTCGCGGAAACGTCGTATCAAACTGCATGTTTCGACCAAACGGCATACCGGTCGAGCCCATCAAGGGGTTGATTAAATCATTGCAGATGCCGTCCAGGGTTCGGGCTGTGATCAACGGCCCTCTGCACAGCTGCCTGCCATCGCCGCCGACGTCCTGATAATATTTATTGTCAGGAGGCAGACGCATTGCATCCCAATATTTCAGCGTCGGGCCAGGCTGGCCGTTTCGGCCCAGCACATATTCTTCATAGGTATTCTGATCAAAGAGATTGAATTTGATCAGCTCGATGCGCTGGAACTCCAGATCGAGAAGAGCACCATCAATGCCGCGGCCGTTCGGCTTCAGATGTTTGCCTATCTGGGTAATGGCCTCAGCTCCTTCTTTTCTGGAGGAAGCATCGCCGGCCCCATAATAATTCTGCCAGTCTACCCAGGGGGTCTGGCGATATTTCACGGCCTTTTCCCCACCGCGGCAGAGAGCCGTGTCCTGCTGCACCTTGCCTAAAAAACGCTGTGACCGGTCATCCGGCACCTCCAGCAAGCCACGCTTGGCGGCTTCGATGCAGGCCTGTGTTTCACTTTCCGCCTGGACATTCATGGTATAGCCAAAGAGCAACGGTGACAGCGCACAGAGAAAAACAGTAATTCGGAGTATAATTGAAGGGATGTTATTGCTCATTTTTCTGCCCTTTTTATGATATTGGAGGTATTCGGCTACAATCGCTTGACCTCATAAGCAAAGCCGATGCAATTCGAAACTGTTATATCCGTAACACAGCAAACCTGCGTTTTTCCCTCAGGAGCCATGCTGCTCTCCTTTTGGAAAGTGTCAATGGAAAAGTAACCCCGATGAACGGGAAGAAAGCCGGCTTAAGTACCCTGAGGCAGATTGTTTTCCTGCAGAAAAACAAGGAAAAAATCTGTAAGGTACTAACCAATGATCGATGTCTATCGGGGCGAACTGCTATGAAATAATTATCCTATATTGTTATTAAAACCAGATTTCGAGCATTGGTAAAACAAAGAGAGTCACGCCAGGCTGCAGCATTACGCTTCCTCTGCTTTGTTTTCATATCATATATGGACGACCTGATGCGCGGGGGAAGTGCCATGCATAAACGTGAACGCTTAAGACAAGACAGACATCCCAGATCAGGAGAAAGGCAAGGTAACAAAGGAGAATCGAACAAAGTCTCGTTAAAAATGGCAGGATAACTCTTTTGCCGCACGTCTGCGAGGTCTTGGCAATGACTTCCTCTTTTCCAATGAGAATCGGCCATAATAATCGCACCTCACAGACACTCTTTGCGTCACATCTATAAGCTCTCCCTAACTTTGTAAGAGATACAAAATCTATAAGCATAATCTCTGCCATTGCAACGATATTTCTATGTGACGACCACTAATACTCAGCGGTATGGGGAGAGGTGTGCCCTTTGCTCCGGATGCCATAAACCCATCCCTGGGGGCTTGATCCCAGCCATCCAGCGGAAAACACTTGCCTGACTACTAAAATAAAAACAGCACAATAACAATTGGTTACTTTCATCTCTTTTGAATATCAAAAAATCCTCTTGCATACAACCATGCATGTATATATCTTTGTCGACTTCGATAGCATGAGATGAAACTGTATTCTGTTATTGCATTTCCATGACCCAAAACTAATAGGACGAACATGTTGAAATTTAAAAATAAAACCTTCATTTTCCCGACCATCATACTGGCCGTCACCCTGCTGAACGGCTGTAAAGACAACGCTGCAACGCCAATGACGAAACAGGCTCCAGTTGAGGTCAACATAGTCACTCTCAAGCCCCAACCAGTGAATCTTGAGGCGGAACTGCCGGGGCGCACTGCCGCATATCGGGTGGCAGAGGTACGTCCACAGGTGAACGGTATCGTCAAAAAACGGCTGTTTACCGAAGGGAGCAAAATAAACGCCGGGGACATTCTTTATCAGATTGATCCGGCGATCTACCAGACAAAACTGGACAGCGCCAAGGCAGCCCTGGCCAAGGCAAAAGCCAATGAACATTCCGCTCAATTGAAAGCGGCGAGGTATAAGACGCTTATCCACACCAAAGCCGTGAGCGAAATGGATCAGGTCGACATGGAGGCGAATTGGAAGCAGGCCGTTGCCGAAGTGGCTGCGGCCGAAGCAGCAGTCAATAGCGCCCGGATTGATCTTGAGTACACCCGGGTGACGGCGCCAATAAGCGGGCGAATCGGTAAATCAACGATTTCAGAAGGCGCTCTGGTCACCGCGCAGCAGAGTGCCCCGCTGGCCACAATCCAGCAGCTTGATCCACTCTATATCGATGTCACCCAATCAAGCACGGAAATGCTCCGGCTGAAAAAGAACCTGTCTTCTGGCTTAACGAAGAACAGTGAAGATATACATTCTAAAGTAACGATACTGCTCGAAGATGGTTCAGAATACGGACAGCCCGGCTCTCTTGAGTTTTCAGATGTAACCGTTGATCAATCCACCGGAAGCGTGACCCTGCGTGCCGTTGTCGCCAACCCTGACGAAGAATTACTGCCCGGGATGTTTGTTCGAGCGCGAATTGCCACAGGCACGAGACAGGAGGCGCTTCTTGTGCCTGCCGCAAGCGTCAGCCGAAACAGTAAAGGACAGGCGGTTGTGATGCTGGTGAACAGCCAGTCCATTGTTGAAAGTCGCATCATAGAGAGCGCGCAGAACATTGGGGATAAAGTTTTAGTCAATGAAGGACTGGTGGCTGGAGATCAGGTGATCACCGCAGGTCTTCAGAAAATCAGGCCAGGCGTTCCTGTCAAGGCTACTGAGCAGCAGAGTTCCTTGTCAGGTCAGATTGCCCAAAAGACAAAACCCTCAGCCCCAGTTAAACAAGCGGAGTAAATCATGGCCAGATTTTTCATAGACAGGCCCATTTTTGCATGGGTTATAGCAATTGTTATTATGCTGGCAGGCGCACTTTCTATCATTCGCCTGCCAATATCACAGTATCCGGAGATTGCGCCGCCGGCGGTAACCATTACCGCCAAGTATCCCGGTGCTTCAGCCAAGACGATTGAAGATAGTGTCACCCAGGTCATCGAGCAGAACATGAACGGCCTCGACAACCTCCTTTATATGAGTTCGCAGAGTTCATCGACGGGATCGGTTACCGTTACCCTGACATTTCAAGCAGGTACAGACCCGGATATTGCCCAGGTACAGGTGCAGAACAAACTGCAGCAGGTAACCAGCCAGATTCCCCAGGAGGTGCAGCAACAGGGTCTGCAGGTAGCCAAGTCCAACTCGACCTTTTTGATGGTCGTCGGGCTTATTTCGACAGATGGCAATATGGACAAGAACGATCTGACCGATTTCATGGCGTCCACCCTGAAAGATCCCCTGAGCCGCACGGAGGGAGTCGGCAGCATCCGCATCTTCGGCGGCCAGTATGCCATGCGCATATGGCTTGACCCGCACAAGCTCAACAGCTATCAGTTGACGCCGGGTGACGTCAGTGCAGCCATCTCGGCCCAGAACAACCAGGTGGCGGTGGGTGATCTGGGGGGAACGCCTTCCGTTGCCGGCCAACAGATAAGCGCCAGTATGATCGCGCAGACGAAGATGAGTTCACCGGAGCAATTCGCCAATATCCTCCTCAAGGTCAACACAGACGGGTCGCAGATCCGACTGCGAGACGTCGCACGGATTGAAATCGGCGGGGAAACCTATGATTCGGTAACAACTTTCAACGGTCAACCCGCGGCCGGTCTGGCCATAATGCTGGCCACCGGTGCCAATGCCCTGGATACGGCCCAGGCGGTTCGTGATAAACTCGCGGCGTTGCAGCCGTATTTTCCGGCTGGGGTCAAAATTGTCTATCCCTATGACACCACCACCTTTATCAAGATCTCCATTGAAGAAGTGGCCAATACCCTGGTGGAGGCGATAATTCTGGTTTTTCTGGTTATGTTTCTCTTTCTGCAGAATTTTCGAGCGACACTCATCCCGACCATCGCCGTGCCGGTCGTTCTGCTCGGTACCTTTGGGATCATGGCAGCGTTTGGCTTTTCCATAAATACCTTAACCATGTTCGGCCTGGTCTTGGCCATTGGGTTGCTGGTCGATGATGCCATTGTTGTCGTTGAAAACGTGGAGCGGATCATGGCCAACGAAGGATTGTCGCCACTGGAGGCAACCCGCAAGTCGATGGACCAGATCACCAGCGCTCTGGTTGGTATCGCTCTGGTACTATCCGCCGTCTTTGTCCCCATGGCATTTTTTGGCGGTTCCACCGGGGCAATCTACCGGCAGTTTTCCTTGACCATTGTTTCGGCGATGGCCCTTTCGGTTTTTGTCGCTCTGACCCTCACGCCGGCGCTCTGCGCCACCATGCTGAAACCAATAAAACCCGGTCACCATGCAGAAAAGAAAGGCTTTTTCGGCTGGTTCAACCGGATGTTCACCCGCAATACCGAACGCTACACCAGCAGTGTCGCCTATATTATTAAACGATCAGGCAGGTTCGGCCTGATTTATGTTCTCCTTATCGGCGGCATGGTTTTTCTCTTCACCAAGCTGCCGACATCCTTTCTTCCCAGTGAAGACCAGGGTGTTTTCCTCACCATGGTACAGCTGCCAACAGGGGCAACGCAGCAGAGGACACAGGATGTACTCGACAAAGTACGTAACTATTACCTGACAGAAGAAAGTAACAACATCGTGTCAGCCTTTACGGTAGCGGGTTTCAGTTTTGCCGGAACCGGACAGAACATGGGCCTGGTATTTGCACAAATGAGAGACTGGAGTGAACGGAAAAACAAGGACCAGTCGGTGAATGGGATTCTCGCCAGAGCCATGGGATATTTTCAAACCATCAAAGAAGCGCAGATATACGCCTTCAATCTTCCCGCCATCCAGGGACTCGGCTCGTCAACCGGCTTTGATTTTTATCTGCAGGATCGTGCCGGACTGGGCCATGAAAAACTGATCGAGGCGAGAAATCAGCTGCTTGGCATGGCAGCGCAAAATCCTAATCTCACCCGTGTCCGGCCCAACGGTATGGAAGACACCCCACAGTACAACGTGGATATCGACTATGAGAAGGCCATGGCTCTGGGGATTACGGTCAATACTATCAACACCACCCTGTCCACCGCCTGGGGATCAAACTATGTGAATGACTTTATTAATAATGGTCGAATAAAGAAAGTGTACCTCCAGGCCGATGCGCCGTACCGTATGCAGCCTGAAGACATTAAACAGTGGTATGTTCGTAACAGCAGTGGCGGAATGGTTCCGTTTTCAACCTTTACCAGCGGTCATTGGAGTTTTGGTTCACCAAGGCTGGAACGGTATAACGGCAACCCGGCTGTTGAGATCATGGGCGAGGCGGCACCAGGCAAGTCAAGTGGCGATGCCATGAAAACGATAGACCAGCTAGTGTCCCAGCTCCCGAGCGGTATTGGCTATGAATGGACCGGGACGTCATTTCAGGAACAACAGTCCGGCTCCCAGGCGCCGGCGCTCTATGCAATCTCCATACTCGTAGTTTTTCTCTGCCTGGCTGCTTTGTATGAAAGCTGGACCGTGCCGTTTTCGGTCATGCTGGCTGTACCTCTCGGGGTACTCGGCGCCCTGGCAGCTGCGTATTTACGCGGTATGGAAAACGATGTCTATTTCCAGGTGGGACTCTTGACGACGATAGGTCTGTCGGCGAAAAATGCTATCCTGATCGTTGAGTTTGCCAAGTCGCTCCATGATGAGGGAATGGATCTCGTCAAGGCGACTGTCGAGGCCTGCAAGATGCGGCTCCGCCCTATCCTTATGACATCATTTGCCTTTATGCTTGGGGTTTTTCCCCTGGTAATCAGTACGGGCGCCGGTGCCAACAGCAGGCATGCCATTGGAACGGGTGTTTTTGGCGGTATGCTGTCGGCAACAATTCTGGCAATAGCCTTCATCCCTCTGTTTTTTATTGTCGTTATGAAATTATTTAGAAAAAGACAGGCGAAGCAGAATGTTGCCGTTTTGTCCCAGGAGGGCTGATACACATGAATCTACCTACAAAAACAATGGCTTCAGGGATATTACTGCTCATGTTGAACGCATGCTCCATGGCACCCGATTACCTGCGCCCGACGCTGCCTGTGGCCGAAACCATTCCAGGCGCTGAGATGGCAACGGTAAAAAACGGCAAAGCAGATCAGCAGTTCACAAAAGTATCCGATCTCGGATGGCGCGATGTTTTCACTGATCCCCTCCTGCAGACCCTCATCGAAACGGCACTTGCCAATAACCGTGACTTACGCGAGACAGCCCTGAATATTGAAACATACCAGGCCCAGTACCGCATCCAACGTTCAGTACTGCTGCCGACCATTGAGGGAACCGGTTATGGTATGAAGCAACGCAGTCTCAGCGGATCAACCCGTTATACCAGCGAGGCGTATGCCCTCGAAGTTGGTACGACTGCCTATGAACTCGATCTTTACGGTCGTATCCGAAATCTCAAGGGCCAGGCGCTTGAACAGTACCTGGCAACGCAGGAAACCTATAAAAGCGCAACCATCAGCCTGGTTGCAGAAGTCGCCAGATCGTACTTTACCTGGCTCACCGACAGGGAACTTCTGCGGATTTCAGAGGATACGAGAAAAAATGAAGAGGAATCCTACGCTCTCATTGAACAGCGCACTCAAGCTGGCATCGCCAACAAACTTGACCTGGCGCAGGCCCGGACCAGCCTGGAAACAGTAAAAGCTAATCTGGCCTTGTACCGGAGGCAGGTAGCCCAGGACCTGCATTACCTCACCCTGCTGACAGGTACATCACTCCCGGAAACAGTACTGAATACAACACGATCCTTCAATGATCTGGCACCGCTTTCCGTCATGCCATCGACGCTTTCGTCCACAGTATTGCTGGACCGGCCCGATATCATGGCGGCGGAGCATGAATTAAAGGGGGCCAACGCCAATATCGGGGCTGCCAGAGCCGCCTTTTTTCCGACCGTCAGCCTCACCGCCAGTGCCGGAGTAATCAGCTCTGACCTTTCCGGCCTTTTCGACGGCGGCTCAGGTTCATGGCTGTTTTCACCGACCATCAGTCTGCCGATCTTTACTGCAGGCCGATTACAGGCCGAGCTCGATGTCGCAAAAATCAAAAAAAATATCTTTATCGCCCGGTATGAAAAAGCTATACAGACGGCTTTTCGTGAGGTTTCTGACGCACTTACCGCCCGAGACACATACAAGGATCAAGTCCGTGCACAGAAAGCCAATCTGCAGGCAAATGAAGATTATTATGCTCTTGCCAGGGAGCGCTACCAGCAGGGAGTTGACAGTTTCCTCGTCCTGCTGGATGCCCAGCGTTCCCTTTACAGCTCCAGGCAGAATTATCTGAGCCTGAATCTTGCCCAGCTTGCCAACCAGGTAAACCTTTACAAGGTTTTAGGCGGCGGTTGGCATGAACAGACAAAATAGCGTAAGGGAATATTATGGCGCGAAGAACGAAGGAAGATGCCTTAAAAACCCGAGAGGCTATACTGGATGCCGCACTGCAGGTTTTTTCAGTTAAGGGGGTCTCCCGCACCACTCTGGCCAATATAGCCAAAGAAGCGGGCGTGACCAGAGGGGCCATTTACTGGCATTTCAAGAACAAGGAGGATCTGCTCAGTGCGCTTTGGGAGCAGCTCCTCCTGCCTTTTGAGCCCATTAACCAGGCAATCGAGAACCCGGATGAACCAGACCCTCTCGGCAAGTTACTCCAAACACATCTCGCATTTTTCAAAAGCCTGCAAGAGGACTCCCGGCAGTTACAGCTCTGCCAGATTTTATTCAGCAAATGTGAAACGGTGGAAGATACGGGCACACTGCATATGCATCGGGTTAATTGCCATATCGAAGGGCAGCGAAAAATCGAAAACATTCTCCGTAATGCAATAGCTCAGGGCCAGCTGCCGGAGAACCTCAATGTTCGCCTGGCCAGCATTGCCACCCTTGCTTATATCGACGGATTGGTCAACAACTACATCATGTTTCCCGGGTTGCTGGATGTCGATCAGGAGCTGCCGGTTTTGCTTACTGGATTGACACATATGCTGCGCAGCAGTTTCAATCGTTGATGACGTTGTAGAAACGCCCCAAGGGTAGAGTACTCTTCATCTGCTTCGCTGTGCACCCTTAGATGTGCCCTTGGGTTTCAATTTTTCTATCATTACGACGTACCTGAATACGCCGAAACGATAGAAAAAGAGTACGCCGCGCCGGTGAAGGTTTTGGAAGTCCGCCCTTATCTGCTCAGCCAATTTGAGACTGGACTTTTTACAAGATTTTCACAATCGTTGCTACTCAGTCCTTTTTAAAATGCACCAGAACCGTCCCTGTTTCCACCGCATCACCCTGCTGCACACAGACGGATTCAACCACCCCGTCAGCCGGTGCAGAAACCGCACTTTCCATTTTCATCGACTCTAAAATAATCAGTTCCTGGCCGCGAAAGACCCGCTCACCGGCCTTGACTTTGACATCCACCACCAGACCGGGCATTGGGCAGTCAAGCATATTGCCGGTTGCCTTTTCGACCGGCTGCGGCATAAAACCGGCAAGGGCCCACTCGCGGGGGTTATAAATCTCAAAGGAGGAGGTCGCCCCGCAAAAAGCAGCTTCAATGAAATTGCCACTGTATTTGAGGCGGAAAAAAGCATCTTCCCCATCAATGTTCAGCTTCAACCGACGCCGGTAAAATTCCATAGGCGGAATGGTGACCAGGTAGACCTTCTCATCGACGCGCACCAGCCATTGCAGGTCTTCATCTTTATTTTCCAGCCGGATATGAAAAACATGGTCGTCGCACTTGGCGACATAATCATAATGGGTTTTAGAGGCCGAGGAGACACCGACTTTGGCTTTCAGCGGCAGGAGCGACTTCTGGACCAGATTTTCCCGCAGATGATAGATCAGGGTGGTTGCCGTGGCCATAGATGTCAAGACCTCATCCGGCGGGGCGATTCTGCTTTTTTCATCCAGCAGATAGGTCGGAATAAAATCGGTGGAGAGTTCGCCCTTGATGAATACCGGGTGCGTCAGCACCTGGTTGGCAAAATCGATATTGGTAAAGATCCCCTCGATATGATAGCCATTCAAGGCCTGAACCATCCGCCTGCGGGCTTCCTCGCGGTTTTCACCCCAGGTAATGACCTTGGCCAGGAGCGGATCATAATAGACACTGACGGTACTACCCGCATCAAAACCCGAATCGACCCGCACGTTCTTGCCCCGGGGTGCGGCATATCGGGTAATCAGACCGATGGAGGGCACAAAACCACGCTGCGGATCCTCGGCGCAGACGCGCACCTCCATGGCCCAGCCGGTCAGGGCGATGTCATTCTGACTAAAGGGCAGGGCTTCGCCCGCGGCGATACGCAGCTGCAGTTCGACCAGATCCATGGAATTGACCAGCTCGGTGACCGGATGCTCGACCTGCAGACGGGTGTTCATTTCCAGGAAAAAGAATTCGCCGTTCTCATCAAGGATGAATTCCACCGTGCCGGCGTTGACATAGCCGGCGCGTCTGGCAAGTTCACAGGCAAGCGTCCCCATCTTTTCCCTAAGGATAGGATCGAGGGCGCAGGAGGGAGATTCCTCAACGATTTTTTGATAGCGCCGCTGAATGGAACACTCGCGCTCGCCCAGGTGCACCACATGGCCATGCTGGTCGGCGATAACCTGGATCTCAATATGGCGGGGTTTTCTGATGTAGCGTTCGACAAAAATCCGGTCGTCGCTGAAGGATTTCAGGCTCTCCTGCTGGCAGAGCTTTAAAGCAGAGGCCATTTCTTCGATCCGCTCAACGATCCGCATGCCCTTGCCGCCGCCTCCGGCTGCAGGTTTCAGCAGAATGGGAAAGCCGACAACGTCTGCGGCAGACAATGCTTCTTCCAGGGAAACAACCGGCTCACTATGGCCTGGAACGGTCGGTACCTGGGCGATGATGGCCAGTTTCTTGGCGGCTATTTTATCGCCCATGGAGGCAATAACTTCGGCGGGCGGCCCGATAAAGGTCAATCCGGCGGCGACCACTTTTTCAGCAAAGAGAGGGTTTTCCGATAAAAAACCATAACCGGGATGGATGGCCTGGCAGCCGGTGGCAAGTGCCGCGTCGATGACTTTATCAATTGCCAGATACGACTCGGAGGGCCTGGCCCCGCCCAGCAATACGGCCTCATCGGCCTTGATGACATGGACACTCCTGAAATCCGGTTCCGAATAGACAGCGACGGTGCCGATCCCCATGGCCTTGCAGGTACGTATGACCCGAACAGCAATTTCGCCGCGATTGGCGATCAGTATTTTATTGAACATGGATGGCCTCACAGTGGAATATTGCCGTGTTTACGATCGGGTCGGTTGCTCTTTTTACTCTCCAGGAACTGAAGGGTACGAATCAGTCGATGCCGGGTATCGCGAGGGAAAATGACGTCGTCGATATATCCCCTTTTAGCGGCCAGGAAAGGATTCATAAAGTGCTTACGATACGTCTCCATTTTTTCATTAAGCATCGCTTCAGGGTCGGCGGCTTTCTCGATCTCCCGGCGATGGATCACCTCGGTGGCACCGCGCGGGCCCATCACGGCGATCTCCGCCGTCGGCCAGGCGTAATTAATGTCGCAGTGGATATGCTTGGAGTTCATGACCACATAGGCGCCGCCATAGGCCTTGCGCACAATCACCGTGATACGCGGCACCGTCGCCTCGGTAAAGGCATAGAGCAGTTTGGCGCCGTGACGGATAATGCCGCCGTGCTCCTGTTCGGGCCCCGGCATAAAGCCCGGTACATCGACCAGACAGATAAGCGGAATGTTGAAGGCATCGCAGAAGCGGACAAAACGGGCCGCCTTAAAGGAGGCGTTATTGTCGAGAGCCCCGGCCAGAACCGCCGGCTGGTTGGCCACCAGCCCGATAGTCTGGCCGCCGAGCCGACCAAGACCGCAGATGATGTTGCCGGCGAAATGGGGTTGAATTTCCATGAACTCCGCGCCATCGAGGATGGAGTAGATGAGTACGTTCATGTCGTAACTCTGGTTGGGGTTGGGCGGGACCAGATAATCGAGAGTCAGATCGGTGCGATCCGGGGGATCATTGAGATTGAGAATCGGTGCCTTCTGCTTGTTGTTCGAGGGCAGATAGTTGATCAATTGCCGGACAGCGCGCAGGCAGAGGATATCATTGGGATATACCAGCTGGGCCACCCCGCTTTTCCTGGAATGCGCCTCGGCGCCGCCGAGCTCTTCGGCACTGATATCCTTGTGGATAACCGTCTTGACCACATTGGGGCCGGTGACGAACATGTGCGAGGTTCGTTCCACCATAAAGACAAAATCGGTGATCGACGGGCTGTACACCGCCCCGCCGGCACAGGGTCCCATGATACAGGAGATCTGCGGGATGACCCCGCTGGCGTTGACATTACGGTGGAAGATCTCCCCATAGGCGGCCAGCGCATCAACACCTTCCTGAATGCGCGCCCCGCCCGAGTCGTTCAGGCCGATGATAGGTGACCCCACCTGATAGGCCATATCCATGATCTTGCAGATTTTCTGCGAATGCCCCTCGCCAAGGGAACCGCCAATAACAGTAAAATCCTGGCTGAAGACAAACACTTCCCGGCCACTGATCTTGCCATGCCCGGTGATGACCCCGTCGCCGGGGGTACTTTCGCCATTCCCGGCCGAATCGTTGCGGCCAACTTTGAGGATGTCTATCTCTTCAAAAGAACCCTCATCAAGAAGCAGATGAATCCGCTCCCGTGCCGTCAGTTTTCCCCGCTGGTGCTGGACCTCAACACGCTTGTCCCCGCCTCCGGCGAGGGCATGTTTTCGCAGCTCGTAGAGTTCCAGTATATTGCTGTGCATGATCTCGACCATGGCTGTCTCCTTATGGTTAGCTCAACAATCAGATTCCAGTGCAATAGAGGTGCAGGCATCAGTATTGCTGTTGGGTTTTGCCAGTTATAGTTTTTAAAAACAATTTTTATGATAACAGGTGATGAGAACTTTGCTACGGATACAAACGTCCCAAAAAATAGTTCATCTGTTTAAACCACCAGGGCCAGTCATGGTTGACATCATAGCCCCAGTAATCAATCCAGGCATGAATGGATTTATCCCGGAAAATCCTGTCCAAGGCACGGGTATCCTCAACGGCTTCCTCTTCCCAGGCACCCTGGCCCGAACAAATGATGATGGTACTGTCACGATAACGATTCAGATACCAGGGATCGGACAGTCCCGGCAGATAACTTACCGGTGAATTGTGGTAAACGGCACCAATATCTCCTGCACCAATGCCGAATTCATGACGGTCCAGCCGATACAGCCCGCTCAGCGCTATGGTACCGCTGAAAATATCCGGATGTCGAAGAAAAAAATTAACGGCATGCAAGGCGCCCATACTGCAACCATTAGTCATGATCTTCAATTGGTCATCGTGGCAGTGGCTGCGCACAAAAGGCACCACTTCGGCGGTAATATACTGGTCGTATTGTTCATGCCGACTATTTCGCTCTGCTGGAGATACCGAGAAATCATACCAGGAAGAGGCATCTATACTGTCCACACAAAAAAGCTTAATACGCCCCCCGTCAATAAAAGGGGCAATAGCCTCGATCATACCCATGCCTTCATAGTCAAAATAGCGCCCCCGGGAGCAAGGGAAAACGATAAACGGCTGCCCCCAGTGGCCATAGACCTTGACGGTCATGTCTTGCTTGAGACGGGAACTGTACCAGTGATGTTCTTCGATCTGCATGCAGTGATCCTTACCCGATATCCTGGATGTATTGAACAATCTCTTCGATCTGTTCGATGTTCGGGGAACGGAAGATATAACCGAAATCTCCGAGAGCGCTGCTAAAAACCCCTGGAACGCTGACGGTCTGCACCATAAACGGGGAGTATCGGGCCATTACCTCATCATGACTGTTGCGGTAATTGTATCTGTTTTTGCGACTGGCATAACAGCAATAGTATTTTCGCTGGTATGTAATCGGGGCAACGCCATTAATCATAACCTGCGCCCAGAGATTGTATACGTCGATGTCGCTGGCAAAGTTGAACATATCGGTGGTGTAGCCGCCTGGCGGGCGCATGTTCACCTCCAGGGCTACATAGCTGCCCGGCGCAGTTTCGAAAAACTCGATATGAAAGAAACGTTCCCGTACTTCAAAAGCCTGCACACACTGGCGTCCGGCCTTTTCCAGAGCGGGCGGGATATCACGCAGGGAGTGATAGTGGATGTGCCGGGACTCATTCACGGTTTCCATGATGCCCTGACTGAATTTATGGGCAGTATAAAACACCAGATCGCCGTTGACATCGGATAGCCCGTCGAAGGAGTAGATAGTACCTTGGACGAATTCCTCCATAATGTAGGCCACGTCGAGCTTATTGGCAAAAAAGGTATTGAGATCGTCTTCATTGTTGATGAGAAAGGTGCCCAGAGCGCCGACACCGACATCTGGCTTTATCACTGCCGGATAGCCGATTATCTTAACCAGGTCTCTCGCCTCATCGACTGTGCTGACCAACCGCCCGACGGCCACGGGGATTCCAGCGGCCGTAAAGCGCACTTTCATCTGTGATTTTCGTTTGATGACATCAATATCACCCCCCCGCACCCCGGGAATATTAAAATCGTCACGGATGCGTGCTTCGGTGGCCAGCCAATACTCGTTGAGGGATTCAAAACGATCGATTTTACCGTAATGGTGGGTGTAGTAGCCACAGGCGCGCACCAACTGATCATAGTCATGCATGTCCGTCACCTGGTAGTACTCGGTCAATCCGTCTTTTACCGCCGGATCCAGGTCACGGTACAAGGCATCCCCGATACCCAGCACGTTGGCACCCAGCTGTTTCAGATTCTTGCAAAATTGATAGTAGTGCAGGGGGAAATGGGGAGACAGATACACCAGATTCATAGCTATTTCTCAAACTCGTTTGTGGACAGGGCTAAAAAACATCATGAACGCCGATGAGACAAATTCATTTTTAACATTAAAGTAGTGGTTTGTCGATTCTGTTTCAACGGCAAGTCTTTTAAAATTTAGTGACTTAGAAATACTTGCTCTTGCGCTTTTTGCAAGAGCAAGTATTTCGTGAAGGAACTTACACCCGTCGAGCGAGTACTGCAAAGAGTCCCGCAAAGCTTTTGGGCGGGATTAGTGGCCCAGGATCAAACATCTTGCGCTTTTTGCAAGAGCAAGTATTTCGTTAAGGAACTTACCCCCGCACAACACGGGGACTGAAAAGAGTACCCGTCGAGCGAGTACTGAAAAAAGCACCCGTCAAGCGAGTACTGAAAAAAGCACCCGTCAAGCGAGTACTGAAAAAAGCCCGCAAAGCTGCTGGACGGGGTAAGTGATTTACAACAATTATCCATTTTTTTACCGGCAGATACTGTTCGGCATAAGCACATATCTGTAAAGAGCCCCTGGTATATAGTAGATGTCCCTGTCTACGCCTTTACCACTCGACATCTACCCGACATGACGGCGACACGATGTCACCTTGAACCCTATTTCGCCAGATGTCTTCTATTTTAAATCTGTCACCTGGGTTACAAAGAGGACAGAGGAAAAAAGCTGTAAGCTGATGCGCAGTCCGCAAATTTTTATGACAACCTCCTCGTCAGTTCGAATGATTATCGTATCTTTTAAAGAAAACTGGTAATAACCCAAAATTGCAGATGCCTTCTGTAAATATCCACCCCAGAGAATAAATTTTACCGGAAAGACCTCCAAAATATCTTTTGGAAAGGAGTACCAACCATGAAAAAGAAGATCGCCGCATTAGCCATAATATTTTGTGTCGCAACAACATCGCTCGCGTTTGCTCGAGGAAACGACTACGGAAACCATGGCGGGCATCACAATAGGTCAGATTACCATCGTGGCGGCGGTCATCGCAACGATGGTCTTGGCATTGCTGTCGGGGTAGTAGGAGGTCTTCTTCTTGGATCGGCATTGATGTATTCAGCGGCGCCGCCACCGCCTCCTCCGCCAACTGTTGTTTACAGTGCCCCATATCCACCGGAAGTCGTTGTCCAGCAACCGAGGATCTGTGTCGAAGACCGCGTTGTTGATGGACAGTGGCAGATAAGCCAATATGACGGTCGCCGGGTTTGGGTGTCGTTTCCATATCCGGTGAGCCAACGAGTCCAGGTTCCGTGTTATTAGTGAATTAGAAATAGGTTACTTGTGTTTTTTACAAGTAACCTATTTCGTGAATGAACTTATCCCGCAACGCTCTTAGGCGGGATTAGTACGATATCCATCGAGGAACTTACACCCCTTGAGGGGGTACTAAACAGAGAACCCGTCAAGCGAGTATTGAAAAAATTCCCGCAACGCTCTTAGGCGGCATTAGTGAGACATTCACAAAGAACTTACGCCCCTCAAAGAGGTTCTGAACCGAGCTCCCTCAAAGGACATACAAAACCACGCGCTACTCATCGTACTTTTGATGATAAACAAGGAGTCACCATGTTGAACTATCTGCTTTTTCGGCGTGTAGTATTTATCGTATTATCATTTGGTTTCACTCTTTTCTCCTTCTACAGTAATGCGTCTGCAGCCAACGATGCGGACATGGAAGTGCTGACACGTGGGCCGGTTCACGAGGCTTTTGCCGATGTCAGTGTCGATGAGACACAGAATGGACCGGTTGTCTCTCGCCCTGTTCCTGAACCGATAAACGAAATCCCCCCAGAATATCGCCCCGAGGGAAATCAGGTCGAGTGGATTCCGGGATATTGGAGTTGGGACGATGACCAGGAAGATTTTATCTGGGTGAGTGGTGTCTGGCGGGATGTGCCTCCTGGCCGCCAGTGGGTTCCGGGATACTGGGTGGAGGTTGAAGGCGGTAACCAATATATCTCAGGTTACTGGACTGATATTAATCAAGCCGCAACAGAGTACCTTCCACCTCCTCCACAGCCCCTGGAGGTGAGTCCCAGTTCACCCGCACCGTCGCCAGATTTTGTATGGATAGAAGGCAATTGGATCTGGGCGCAAAATGGATATGGTTGGCAGGCAGGATACTGGCACCCGCAGAGACCTGACATGGTCTGGATCCCCACGCATTATGTGTGGACCCCCCGAGGCTACATCCTGGCGATGGGCTATTGGGACTATCAGCTCGACCGTCGTGGCTTGATGTTTGCGCCGCTCTACTTTCATCGACCAATTTACAGAAATCACGGTCACTTCTTCACTCCCAGCATTGTTCTGGATACCAATGCTGTTGTTCTGTCTCTGTTTATCCGGAATTCACGCCACTATTATTTTGGCGACTACTATGACCCCCGATATGAAAAGCGAGGGTTCCGCCCCTGGTATTCGGAGCATGCCACCAGATACGGACATGATCCTTTTTACCGAACCTACCGCTCCCGCCAACTCCGACATGACCGACAATGGGAAAACAACTATCGTCAGCAATTTCAGTACCGTCGTGACCATAGAGACGCCAGGCCTCCGCATAGATTCGAGCCGGCGGGGAACCGCAATTTTAATCAGCCGCATAATCAGGCCAGTCAGAGTATTGGCAGACTTTTAAGCACTGAGGTGAAAAACAGGGCCCAATCACAACAATTGCCCCGCCTGCAACCTCATCGAGGAAGAGATCTGCAATCGCAAAGTCAAACATATAACAATTCTCGTCTCGAACGCAGGAAGTTCGAGACGGCACCGGATAGGGACAAAAGGGCCCTGCAACCCGCAGACAACCAAAGGCCTCAAAGGACTGCGCCATCAGCTTTGCCAGTCAATCCCATAGCGAACAGGAAAGAAAAGAGTATAACACCACAGGACAAATCGAGAGGAGAAGAGAACCGGCGCGTCAGGATACAGGAACAGATGAAAGACCAGTCTCAGACGCAACCGTCCAGAAGACAGGATCAAAAACCACAGATGCAAACTGACAACCAATCACCACCTGTGTCGCAAGGCAGACCTGCTTTCAATTCACAGCAACGTGCGGGCACCCAGCCGCAGATAGTACCGCAGGAAAGAAGGCGTTCAAGACCACAGGAGCTCAATACAGACCAGGTTCAGCGGACACCCCAGGCAGCGCCGCGCTTTACTCCGCAGCAACGCGCGGGAAACCAACCGCAGATAGCACCGCAGGAAAGAAGGCGTTCAAGACCACAGGAGCTCAACACAGACCAGGTTCAGCGGGCACCCCAGGCAGCGCCGCGCTTTACTCCGCAGCAACGTGTGGGAAATCAACCGCAGATAGTACCGCAGGAAAGAAGGCGTTCAAGACCGCAGGAGCTCAACACAGACCAGGTTCAGCGGGCACCCCAGGCAGCGCCGCGCTTTACTCCGCAGCAACGTGCGGGAAATCAACCGCAGATAGTACCGCAGGAAAGAAGGCGTTCAAGACCGCAGGAACAAGTCCCGAACCAGGCTCAGGGGGCACAACAAGGACAGAAACGTCAGAGGCCACAGAATCAAACTGAAGGACAACCGCAGGATGTTCAACAAAAATAGCAGCAACCTCAACCACAAAATTACACTGATTATTCGGTAAATTGGAGAGAGATCGACAATCAGAAATTTGACAGCAAATCCGAATGTCAGGAGGCGTCCAAAAGCTTCCGTACGGTACTGGCAAGTTTCTGATTGTCAATAGGTTTCATGAGAAATGCCTTGATACCGATAATATCTGCTTTATCTGCATCGATTTTTGAACTGTATCCGGTACACATCACAATCGGCAAATCGGGTCGGATCGCTATTAATTCCTCCGCCAGCTGTGCGCCGGTCATGTCGGGCATAGTCTGGTCAGTAATGACAAGGTCATAGGCTTGTGGATCAGAGCGAAATAATTCCAGAGTTTCCGGACTGTTTATCTTCGCAGTCACGGTATACCCTAGATTTTCCAGTCGTTTTTGGGTGAGACTGGCAACACTGATATCATCATCAACAATAAGTATATTTTCTGTACCAGCAGGAAGCACTGTTGCATCCGCAGTCTGGGCAACCATGAGGGCTTCATATTTTGGAAAAAGCAGCTTAAAAGTTGTCCCCTTGCCAGGCTTGCTCTCAACAAGAATATGCCCATCATGGCTCTGAACGATACCGTGAACCAATGCCAACCCCAAGCCTGATCCTTTACCGATTTCTTTGGTGGTAAAATATGGATCGAAAATTCGATCAAGGTGTTCTGGTATAATGCCAACGCCGGTATCTTTTATGGAGAGCAATATGTAAGTACCCGGCTTGTGGCTTGAGCCAAATTGCGGGTCATCAGCCGTCAGCTCCATGACGCTTGCATCAATACGCAAAACGCCCCCCTTCTCCTCCATAGCGTGCGCGGCGTTGGTGCACAGGTTCATGAGGATCTGATGGATTTGCGTTGGATCAGCCAGGATATAGCCACAGTTGGGCTCGATGTTCAAAGTAATCTCAATTGTGGCAGGAAGCGTGGCCCGGAGAAAATCTGCTGTTTCTTTAATCAATGCGTCTAATTTTACCGGCAGGCGGCTTTGTTCCTTTTTGCTGCAGAAAGCCAATATCTGCGTGACCAGGTCCTTGGCACGATTGCCGGCCTTCAAAACTTCATTGATATCCTTTGTCACCCGTTCACTGTCCGAAATATCAATTTTTACCAGCTCAGCATAGCCAAGAATAACGGTCAGGATATTATTGAAGTCATGGGCTATCCCGCCGGATAAAGTGCCAATGGCTTCCATTTTCAGAGCATGGCGCAGTTGTGCGTCAGAAACTCTTTTTTCCTCTTCTGCTTTTTTGCGAAGGGTAATCTCTTCAAAAATACAGGCAAACTGGTTGTCAAAAATGGTGTATGCAGTGACTTCAACGTACTTATCCACATCTGCAAGAAAAGATTCGAACGTTACAGGCTGGGCTGTGAGAGTTATTTCACTATATCTTTCGATCCAATAGTCAGCGTTACTGAAGAAAACTTCCCGCAAGGTCTTGCCGATCAGGTCGCCGGCCGTCAGCCCGGTTATTTTTTCATACGCAGGATTAATGCTGAGAAAGCGGTAATCTACCGGCCAACCATGGTCATTACGCAGGATCTCATAAATAGCGTACCCATCCGGCATTTGCTCAAAGAGTGCTTTGTAATTCTGTTCGACGGCACGAATCTCGGAAATATCACGGCCAATCCCTCCAATTCCGGCTAAATTTCCTGAATTATCGTAATGGAAAGAAGATGACCAGAGAACGGTATGCGATGCACCGGTTTGTGCATTGACCTGCCTGTTTTCTATCTTTGCCTGGTTTGTTTTTTGTGCCAGGCATTTGTTGAACCACTCAATGGTCTTTTCCTTGTCGTCCGGGTGAACAAATTGGAAGGCAGAACGACCGATACATTCTTGAGGCGCAAAGCCTAAGATTTTTTCAGCAACATGATTCACAAACGTAAAATTACCCATGCTATCTGCATGAGTGATGAGATCTTGCGTGCCTTCAATTAATTCACGATATTTTTTTTCACTCTCTTGAAATGACAACTCGGCATGATGCCTTTCGTCCTCTCGATTCAGCAAAAGACCAACAAGAAAGATTCCGCTGAAAATTGCCAGACCGTAAGGCAGCGTCATCGCTTTTAACAAAGTCCACCCGGTCTGAAGATTACCTACAAAAAGAAAGCCGGGAAGAATGATGAGGGTGGCAAACAGGGCACTGACTGCAGCTTTTGGTATGGAGGTAAATCGTCCGGGGAACTTATTGAGAACAATACCGGCAATCGCCGCAAGACTCACGCCAACAACGCCCGCCAGGGCACCACCGCCACCGAGATAGATTCGGAAGGATCCTGCTAAAACAGCACTGAGAAAAGCCGCCAGAGGTCCGCCGAAAACACCGCTCAGTACAATGATGGCGTTTCTCTGGTCGACGAGCACACCTTCAAAAACTGGAATTCTGGCGTACATACAGCCTATGGCGAAGATGCCGAAGGAGAAGCCAATCACAACCTGACGGCGATACCAATCTGATTTGTCAAATTTAACAAGCAGGTAACCGTAAATAGTCACCAGGGCGATAAAAATCGCCAAATTGTTGAATAGAGAAAAAAAAAGATTAACTCCAGAAATCATAGAAATTCTCTATCGGGTTAATGTTGATACGCTCGTGAAAACATACCGTCAGGGAGAGCTCAGGAAGCTATCATATTCTCTTCATTGACCAGGGTCAACATTCACGGGACTTCATGGTGATACCGCCGCTGGATTTCCTGCGACCCATTGTGACAGTATACCTCATTGATATTCTCAAACATCAGACTGTACGAACCTGCACTGTTTCAATAAATTTGCCATCGGCAAGAATATCTGACAGGACGATGATACGGTCACCTTCTTGAAGGAGTTGCTTTTGTTGTAAATGGGTCACGGCACGACCAATCGAGACTTCCGGGTCTTTAGAAAATTTGAGAATAAATGGATGCACCCCCCAATGAATACCAAGCCTTCGTCGCACATGGGTTGTATTGGTAAACGCGTAAATTGGTCCGTTCGGCCGACACTGCGAAAGGAGGACGGCCATTAACCCCCGCCTGGTAAAAACCAGGGAGGCAACAGCTTTCAGATTATTATTGAGAATCGATGCGCTTCTGGCAATTTCATGTTTGGCATTATCGGATGCCTCCACGCGCACCTCGGTGTCCTGTTCCATATGCTTTTCTATTCTACGGGCAACTGCATCCATCACCTGCAGGCTTTTCAATGGGTATTTTCCCGTTGCCGTTTCTCCGGAAAGCATTACGGCATCGGTGCCCTGCAATACAGCCTGGGTAATGTCGGTTACTTCGGCTCTCGTCGGTGTTGGATTGACGATCATGGATTCAAGCATATGGGTCGCAACTATTACCGGTTTTCCGACAATGCGGCACTTCCTGACGATCTGTTCCTGAAGGAGCGGCACCTCTTCATAGGGCAACTCGGCGCCGAGATCTCCCCTGGCTATCATGATGCCATCCGCGGCGGATAAAATCTCATCAATGTGAGGAATTGCCTCCGCACTTTCTATCTTGGCAATAATATCAATCGGCGCTCTCCTTTCAGCAATATACCGCTGTACCTCTTCTATTGCCTGCGCTCTTTTAACAAACGAAAGCGCTATAAAATCGACACAATTGTCGACACCAAAAGCAATATCCTGCCAGTCTTTTTCGGTGATTGATGGCAAATCCGCACTTTTCCCCCGTATATTTACATGACGCCGGGAGCCAAGAACGCCACCATCAATACATCTGCAGGTAATATCTGTCTGGGTAACAGCTGTGACTTTGAGGGCAAGCATTCCACCATCGATTAAAATTATATCCCCCGGAGTCACATCCGTTACAAAGCCATCGTAGTTTACTTCAACACAATATGGTTCGAGTTCTGCCTGGCGTCTGATCGTCAGGGTGAACATATCACCTTTATGCAATACGATATCTCTCTGCACATCACCTGTGCGTATTTCCGGACCTTTGGTGTCAAGCAGAAGAGCAACAGGCGAACCCGTTTTTTTATTAATGGTTTTAATGTTTTTGATCACCTCTCGATGCCATGCATGTGTTCCATGGGACATATTGAGACGCGCAATATTCATTCCATGTGCCACAAGCTGCTGCAGGGCTTCAAAGGACGAGGTTTTCGGTCCTATGGTGCATACTATTTTAGTTTTTCGCACAGTATTCCAGAGGGAAGAAGATGGATCAAGACATGATTCGACAATGAAACGATGTGAAAGCCACTCGCATTCAAAGAGTACCAAACAGTACCAAGATGTTGTTATGATAACAAATGATTTCTGTGCAACGGGAAGAGATCCTCCGTTGATCCCATTTTGACTTCCTGCCGGAAGTAAAGTATTTTCAGGTTTCTTGTTTTTTAACAGAGTTTAATCATACCAGGAGTAGGGTACTAAAATATGCAGACAAATAAAATCAAAACCATCGCCATTGTCGGCGCCGGAGCTATGGGTGCAGCATACGCCTCCATGTTTGCCGATGCCGGAAATTTTTCGCTGTTTTTCCTGGCCAGCGGCGACAGATACCAGCGGCTGCTAAAAAAACCATTGCAGGTCAACGGGAAAGCCTACGCCATTGCGGTTGTGCAGCCCCAGGATATCAAAGAACCAGTCGACTTAGTTCTTGTCGCTCTTAAACACCACCATCTGCTGGAGGCTCTGCCGACCCTGCAGGCCGCAGTCGGCCCGAAAACAACTATTCTCTCCGTGATGAACGGACTGGAAAGTGAACAAATCATTGGTGCTGCCTGCGGGATGGACAAAATGGTCTATGCCATTGCCGTGGGCATTGACGCCGTACGGGAGGGGGATCATTTTTCATATGCTCGACCCGGCAAGATCATCTTCGGGGCAGGGCCACAGGCAACAGATGCTTCCCGAGTGTCCCGCCTCCAGGATGCCTTGCGCCGCGCGGCAATCCCCCACGAAGTGCCTGCCGACATGATGCGTGTCATGTGGTGGAAATTTATGATTAATGTTGGCATCAACCAGGCGTCGGCGGTATTGCGTGCCCCATATGGTTTTTTCCACGGCTCGGAAGATGCTCGAGCTTTGATGTTATTGTTAATGCAGGAAGTCATCGTGCTTGCGGGCAAGGTATCCGTCAACCTGGCTGAAAAAGATCTGGATGAATGGTCCTTGGTTCTCGCAACCCTGGCACCCGAAGGAAAAACCTCAATGCTGCAGGATATCGAGGCAGGCAGAAAGACCGAGGTGGAGATATTCGCCGGCAAGGTCGTGTCCATGGGAAACGAGCATGGTGTCCCCACTCCTGTCAACCAGACTATTCTGCATATAATCAGGGCAATGGAAGAACGGAAGAGGATCGATCCTGTCGAAACTCAACAAACATAAACAGAACTTATTTCTGATGCTTGAGCTGGAACTCGACGAGAGGCGGCTGGCTGTCATCATCGGTTGGTGCGGCAAAGTAAAGAAAAGGATCGGCATCCTCTTTCCCCGGGTCATACAGCACACCGCGCAGGGATCCGGCTGTTGCCATTGTCCCGCTTCGTACCCCGAAATTAATAATCCGCTTGCTTGGTCCATTGTTTTTCGTCGAGGCAATGACCTCGCTTCTCGCAGCATCCTGGGCAGTGAGTTGCGGTGTTTTCCTGTCTGCTGCAATCACCACATAAAAATACTCGGTCCCGATCTCTCCATCAAAAATGAAGATACCGGGACTTGACGGTACGGTATATGTCTGGTTGGCTTTGATGCGGTTCATATCCAGGTACTCATCTTTCTTGTCTGCAGCCAGGCGGGGCCAGAGCAGATTGAGTTCTTCACCTGCCGACCGATGCAGGATATAGAGCCAGCCATCCTGATTGGCGGATACTTTCAATCTGAATTTATCCCCGGTCCGAAAAAGATGATCAACCCGCACCGTCTTTGGCCCTGACCCTTCCAGCAACTCTATGGCGAGCCTGCCAACCCGGTCTTTTGCCGCACCCTGCCTGGCCGTCCCATCTTGCTGTACGGTTCCATAATACACTCCCCGCAGCCCGTCGCCGGCTGTCGGCGGCTTGATTGCAACCTCGGCACCGGAGACAGCAGTATACATGCCGGAAAAACCGAAGATTGCCAGGCCAAAGGCGGCAGTCACGCCAAGCGACCTGCCGGATACTTTGCAGAAATTAAAGATATTATTCATGGAGTTGCACCAATTACTATCGGCAGTGCTTTCCGCCCTGCCGCTGCGCGGCGACAAGACAGTTACTTGCCGAAGACGGCCTCTAGCTGCCTGGCGCGATAGCCGACAATCACCTCGCCTGCAGCCTTGATCACTGTCGTCTTCTGATTGTCCGAGGCAAGGCTCACCTCCCCCTGTGCGGTTCGCGCCGCACCACGCTCTTGCTGGACAATGGCGGCAAGTGTCTTTTCCGCAGCCTGTTTGACTTTATTTCGCGCAGCTGCGGTGGAGTTTTCCTGCCATTTGATTTCAAAACTGATGGCATCGACAACAATTGCTTCAAGAATCACCGCATACCATTCAGGTTCATTACCAAGACCCAGATCCTGCTCCAGGGCTTGTACGCACTGCCTGGAAAACTGCTGGGATAAATCGAGCTTGGCAAAACTTAAAACCCTGGTGTTTTCAAGCTTCATGCTGTAAGTGGCAGCTACGGCGCCGTCCAGCTGCAAAACCGGCATCATGGTGCCGAGGATTTCCGCCCCGAGATTGAGTTGTGCACTATTTTTCCCGGCGGACTCCGGCAGCATATACAGCGATTCCCTGTAACTCTTGCCGGGAAAGCATTGTTCTTTCCAGAGAACAACTATCGGTGGATTAAGCTGGCGCTTCTCGCCGTCGCCCCCCTTTTCCATGATTTGGATGATGTTGCCGGGCGCATGGTTGCCGGAAAAACCGATATTCGGTTCATACCCCTGTTCTTCAAGGATGGCAAAGAAGTTATCCAGGGGTTTTTCGGGCGTAATGTTTACATAAAAAATACCATAAGCAATGCAAAACAGAGCCGCAATGCCAAGTGCCCAGAAGATATAGTGCCGGGCCGGATGTCTTTTGTCGGCAGGCGGCGGCTTGGCCTGGTGGTCACTCTGGGTGTCGGCACTCGCTCTGTTTTCCATGATGAGAGATGCTCCGTTTTTTCTCTTTGACCGGTAAACCTTGCGGACTTCTGCAGGTGTCTAAAATTCCTTGCGCAGGCCGATGGTCCCGGCATAGCTGTCCAGGTACTCATGACCGGCAATGGCACGAAACTGAACAAAGGGCAGCCACCCGTGCGGCAGCACGGCAGAAACACCGAGGGTAAACTCAAAAAAATCTCTGTCCGGCCCTTCATTCTCATACAGAAAGGCAACAGAGTTCAGGTCATCTTTAAAGCTGAAGGCTTCCGATCGCTGGTCGTTTTCGAATTCATGCACCCAGTTGACACCTGCCTGGGGCAGCAGGACACCGAAACCGGTACTGAAGGCAAGTGAGCTTGCAAGCCCGAGGCGGCTTTGCAGGGATGTTTGATCAGCATCGGCAAAAGACAGCTCCAGTCCGGTACTACCGGTTTCAGTGTAGCTGTCGAACTCTGTCCGTATATAATCGAGGCCAAGTCGTGGGCCAATACTCAAATTCCCGACGGTATAATCGTAACCTGCCAGAATGCCGGCACTGTATTCGTCGCCTTCATAATCAGCATTTGCCAGACCACTTAAGGCCGAAAAAGAAACAGCACGTGTGCGATCATAATCTTTGGCAGCATATCCAGCATTCACCTGCACAAAGACCTGATCTATAGGCAGAATTGAGGCAAAAAATGTCACACCATATGAGTCATTGTCAAAATCACCGCCAAAATTATCAAAATCACCGTCATGGTTGTAATACGTAAAGGCTAAACCCGCCATCACCTTGTCAGTAAACTGGTAATCGCTCCCTAAGGTAAAACGCTGAATGTCAGAATCGTATCCGCCCTCAAAAGGGGTGCGGTCTTTATCCAGTGATTCGTATTCCCCAGAGAGAAAGACGCTCAGCCCCGGCAATAATTCAGAAACGGAATCTGCCATGCCCTCACCTTCGCCTCTTGCTTTCAGCAGTCTTTCCTGTACCACACCCGGTGTGGTTTGCGCTGCAGCTGCTGCACCACCCGACGAAGAGCCGCCACCGCCACAGACTGCCGCTAAGGGACTACCGGGGGCAACTCCAGCACAGTTCAGCCTACCGCTGATCGCATCTTCAATCGCCTTATCCAGCGACGCAGCATCAACAGCCCCAGCACCAAGAAGCAATGCCCCAACCATGATTGGCACCCCTCTGCGCCAGGACGTAGATAATCCGGGAAAGTTCTTTTTCGAGTACCCTGCCTGCTCTGCTTTGCTTTTCAATACAAACCAATCTTTTGTCTGCATATCTTCCCCCCTCCTTCTTTATTGTATATGACCAGCTGGAAAAAGGTGACTCCCCACGCACTACTTTCCCCATTAATGATTATACTACAATGTAGCATGAAGCTGGCCGGTTCGAGCCTCCTTTCTTGTTGAAATTCCACAATCACAAAGAACAAACATGAATATATTTTGTAAGTAAAAACAATCCACTACAGTGAATGTCACAACTTTAAAAAACAAGGATATACCTAAAAAGCATAGCGAAAAATACTCATTGCTGCAGGGAATTCTCCGCAGCAAATACTGCTGAAGATATTCTAGATGATGATAACTCTTAGAAGAGTTGATGATAATTTATACCAAATACTATTCTTTAAATATGCTGTAATGGCAAGCATTTCTTTCACAACCCTTAGGTTTCGAGAAATACAATTGTTTTGGCCTTTAAGTTTTGTGATTACCACTATAGTTCAGCTTAGAAGGTGTACAGAGGGGTATGAGATGCCCTTTGCACTGGTGTTCCGCAGCCTGGATGGCTGCGGTCAAGCCCCCAGGGATGGGTTTATGGCGTCCCGTGCAAAGGGCATCTCATACCCCTATATAGCTGAGGTTTAGTAGTAATCACATTAAGTTTTGTGCCATAAAATGTAGCTAAACCAAAATGTTGAAGAATAGGGAGAAAGAATGAACACGCTTTTATACAAAACGTTAAATACTTTGTTTCAGTGCAGAAACATGATTTTTTCATTAGTCTTTTGCGCCATAGCTCTTGTCTCCTGCCAGCCCAACAGAATGACACCGGAACAGATGACCGTAACCGGCCCCAAGGTCAATAATTTCTCGGTAACGGAAGTTGACAAATACCTGCCGGTCGACTGTCTCCTGCCGGGACAGATCAGAAGACTTGGCGGTACGGTCTATCAATCCAGCCGGCGTCCGATCAAAACCACCGCAGGGGATTGCGAGATTCGCGGCGGCGAATATGTCATGCATGACCGGGCGAACTATGCCACCGCGCTGAATGCCTGGCTGCCCCAGGCTCAGGGTGGAGACGCCGAGGCGCAGACCTATGTGGGAGATATTTACCAGCAGGGACTTGGCACCCCACCTCGGTATGACCGCGCGGCAGAGTGGTACCAGAAAGCTGCCGAACAGGGCAACACCCGGGCCCAGATGAGTCTCGGTTTTCTCTATGAGAAAGGGCTCGGCGTCAAGAAAGATCCGGCACAGGCCCACAGCTGGTATCGCAGAGCAAGCGGCATGCAGGATTTTGTCCCGGCAGAAGATGCCAGCCTCACAAGCCTGGAACGCCAGGAGCTTGCCACCCTCAGAAAGGAGGTTTTAAACCAGAAGTCGAGCACCGATGCTCTTAAGCGCCAATTGAAAGAGTCAAATGAGAAACTCGATCGAACCCGACAGCAGCTTGAGCAACGCCAGAAGGTGATGGAATCGGAGAAGAAAACGCTGCTGGAAAAGCGGCACGACCTCGAAAAGAGAAAAAGTTCTGCCGCCGGCATCCCCCAGTCAGAACTGCTGAATCTGGATAAGAAACTGGCCAAACGAGAAGCTGAACTTGAGGGGAAATATGCCGAAATCCAGCGCCTGCGCGCAGAAGTTGACCAGAGCGCACAGGAAGCGGAAAAGTATCACCAGAGCCTGAGCCGACTTCAGGAGAAATTGTCGAATCTGCCGCCGCCTTTCATTGAGATCAACGATCCGACCATTCTGGCCACCCGCAGCGTCCGGCTCGCCTGGGTAGAACCAGAGCAAACGACGCGCATGGTCGCAGGCAGAGTCTGGGCGCCGTCAGGTATTGCACAATTCACCATAAATAACCGGGAAGAGACACTGCAGCCGGACGGAACTTTCACCGCGAAAGTGGCTCTGAGGAGCAGTGGTGACACCGAGGTACAAATCATCGCCCGAGACAGTCGGGGCAAAACGGGGTCAGTGACGTTCAGTCTCAAAGCCCAGGAAAATCCAGGGAGTACCGGGCCGGTTGGACGGACATTTCCCGATGTTGAGTTCGGCAACTATCACGCACTGATCATTGGCAATGACGACTATGCCAGATTACCCAGATTACAAACCCCCATCAAAGATGCACAGGAGATTGGCAAAATTCTCAAAAACAAATATGGTTTCCAGGTAAAAATTCTGCTTAATGCCTCTCGCCTGGAAATCTTTCGAACACTCGAGGAAACCCTCAGGCAGTTGAACGACCATGACAACTTCCTCCTTTATTATGCCGGACACGGCGAACTGGATCCAGTCAATCGCCGCGGCTACTGGCTGCCGGTTGATGCGGATCCGGGCAGCAGAGAAAAATGGATCCCCAATGTGGAAATTACCGATTACCTCAATATCATGACGGCCAAGCAGATCCTGGTAATTGCCGACACCTGCTATTCCGGGATCATGACCCGTTCCGCCATCAGCCCGATGGAGCCGGGGAGTTCAACCGAGGTGCGCCATAATTTTCTGAAAAGGCTGGCAAAGCAGCACGCCCGAATGGTGCTCAGCTCGGGCGAAGAGCAGCCGGTTCTCGACATCGGCGGTGGGGAACACTCGGTCTTTGCCAAGGTACTCATCGATGTATTGCAGAACAACAACGAGGTCATTGAGGGGGTACGCCTCCATCAGCAGATAAATGAACGCGTCTTGTACAGATCCGAGATTTTCGGAATGCCGCAGGTACCGCAATACGCCGCGTTAATTCCGGCGGGACATCAATCAGGTGATTTTATCCTGGTTCCCCAATAATGAGAAGTGTCCGGCTTTTGCTCGGTAAACCGGGTTTAGTGCAGTATCTTATTGGACCAGTGCACGGCAAATTTGACCAGGCCGGTGAAATGCTTGAGCTGCAATTTTTCTTTGAGGTTTTCACGGTAGGTACCGATTGTCTTGATACTGAGATGGAGCCGGTCGGCAATTTCCTTGGTGGAAAAGCCCTCCCCGATCAATCGAAGGACCTCCAGTTCACGGTTGGTGAGAATATCCAGGGGAGACCGGCTGTCGGTATTCTGCTGGCTGGTCATGCGTTTGAACACTTTATCTTTAACCGTGGAGCTGGCATAGATACCACCATGCAAAACACAGCGGATTGCCTCAACTACTAGAGGGATCGCCTCCTGTTTCATGATATAGCCGCTGGCCCCGGCCATAAGTGCCCGCTCAGCGTAAAGAGATTCATCATACATGGAAAGCACCAGCATAGGCAGGGCGTAGTCTTTTTTTATCTCCTGCACGAGATCAATGCCGTTGCCGTCCTTTAAGGAAATATCGACGACAACCAGATCGGGATGTAAACGGTCAATCGCTTCACTGGTTTTTCTTATCGACTCGACACTGCCGCATACCACGAGATCGTCTTCGGTGTTGATCAGCTCACTCATTCCAAGGCAGAAAATGGGGTGATCATCAACAATCAGTATCTTGTGTTTTTTCTGCGGGGCCATCCACTCTCTCCGCTGTACATGTCAGGGATGCATACTTTCCGATTTTTTCATGAAGACATGAATAATCGTTCCGCTTTCACTCTGGCTGGTGATTTCGAGAAAGGCACCAATAACCAGAACCCGGTATTTCATAATCTGCAGGCCAATACCTTTTCCTTGTTGTTTATCATCTATACCTCGGCCGTCGTCAATAATCCAGAGATGAATATATTCATCTTTTTGTTCAAGTGATATATCAATAGACGACGCACCAGAGTGTTTTACCGCGTTATTCACCGCTTCCTGAACGATATAATAGAGATGTGTCGCCAGGGTATTATCGTGAATCTTCAGGGAAGGATCACCACTGAAGCTACAATGGATATTGGTCGCCAACTGCGTCTTGTCCGCAATTTCATTGAGCGCCGACTGCAGCCCATACGCCACCAGATGAACCGGGCAGAGCCCTCTTGCCAGCCCACGCGCTTTGGAGGTTGCTTCCCCTATCAGTTCGACAATTTTTTCAGCCAGACGTTCCCCGTCACCATTATTTTTTTTAATTGTCGTTTTTAAGGCCGAGACAAGTCCACCAATTCCAATGAGATGTGGACAAAGATCATCATGGAGATCCTGCCCGATGGTCTGGCGGACATTGTCGCCAATATCCATTAACTGCCTGGTCAGTCTTTTGGTTTCGGTAATATCACGGAGAATGACCACACTGCCGGCAAGCTGATGCAGATGGTCCCGAAAGGCGGCACCACTGATGCTGACATTGCGGATCTCTCCGGTCTTGGTATATCGCTTCGTTTCTGTTGCCGGCAGAACTGTACCCTGCCGGATGGCTGTGATCATGAGTTCCGTTTCCGGCCAATTTTCCCGGGGGACGAAATGGTCCAGTTTTTTACCAAGGCACTCCTCCAGGCGCCAGCCAAACACGGTACGGAATGCCGGGTTAAAATATGTTACACGGCCTTCCATGTCATAGATAACAATGGGATCAGCGGCAGCTTCCATTACCGAACGATAACGTTCTTCGCTTTCCCTGAGGCTGTTTTCCGCTTCCTGTCGGACCTGAATCTGTTGTTTCAGATTACTGCTGTAGTCACCCAGCTGTTCCATAAACCTGTTGAAAAACATGGCCAGCTGGCCAAGTTCGTCTTTGGAGCTGACCGCCATGCGCAGACTGAAATCACCTTTGCTGGCACTGGTGAATTTTTCCATTAAATTACGTAAAGGGCTGGTAATCGAGTCACTGATCTTAAAGGTCAGCGTCAGAACGAGCAACATGGTGATGATGAATGTAACCACAACCAAGGTTCGAATGGTTCGAAGCGGACCATAGAATTCCTCCTGATAACTGGCCGCGCCGACGATCCAGTCGTAGTCCTCTATATAGCTGAAATAACACAGCTTGGAACGAGGCTCCGTTTCCCCCGGATTCCTCCAGGAATACACCACCCTGCCGTTTTTCTGTTCCAGGATAGAGGCAAGATATTCATTCGGCAATCCCTCCACCGTCAGGATATTGACGCCTTCAAGTTTGGGATGAATAATCGCTTTGCCTTCATTGTTCATGACAAAGGCGTAGCCTGTTTTGCCAAATTTCACATCAAGCACACTTTGTCTGAAGTCATCGACATTGACCAGCCCCTTAAACTCCTCGCGATAAGAAGAAACGGAAATAAACCAGTCCCATGGCTTGAAATGGATCATGTACAGCGCCTTGGGACGACTCTTCTTCTCATCGGGGTTTTTCCAGTCGTATTCAAGATAGCCGCGCTCTTTTACTAACAGATCTCTGACGAAGGAATATTCTGAAACATCGGTTTGCAGCAGGGTTTTTTGCGGATGAACGACGACGATGCCACTGCTGTTCAGGCAGTATATATACCCTGATTCACCAATAGTCTGACTCAGCAGCACCCGCCTGGCCCTTTCTTTAGCTTCCTGTTCAGTGAGGAGACCATTCTGATAATCCAGATAAAGTGATTCGATAATCTGGAGATTTTTTTCAGCAGCGCTACGGAGATAGTTCTTAATAGAGACAGTCAGAGAAGTCGTTACAAGGTTGTAGATTGTGGTTGAGGTGTTGTGCAATTCACTTTCTATATTTTTTTCTATGGTATCACGGGTAATAACATAGACAGTGGCAAAGCCGATAGACAGGGAAAGGGTGAACAAAAGTGAATAGTAGAAAAGAAGCTTGTGACGAATCCGTGTTCCGGCAAACATACCCTCTCCATTCTTTCCAGATAATCAGATCCTGCTCAATCCATCCACATGTCTCAGTTGCATTCTACTGCTAAGACCAAAGACAAGCTAGTGCCTTACAGGTTATTTCCTTGGCATTTATGCACGAAAATAATCTGTAAGGCACATATACCCGACAAGCGAGTACTGAAGAGAGCACCCGTCAAGCGAATACTAAAAAGAGCACCCGTCAAGCGAGTACTAAAAAGAGCACCCGTCAAGCGAGTACTAAAAAGAGTCCCGGCTTTTTTCCCAGCCACCGGGGGTAGTCAGCATCCTTGTTTTTTTGGGATATGGGTATTCAGCCTGAACTGGCTCGAGTCAATTTTTCAGAAAACCATGGGCCTCTTCCGGGCTTTCATAGATATGCGGCGGTACACCTCTTTTTTCCAGGGCGTCGCCCAGTTTGATCCTGAGAAAGGCGCTGGTGGTATATCGGCTGACCTTGGAAAAATAATTCTCCACCAACGTCTGCTGCATCGCTGCATAGTCGTCAATCAGGTCTGCATCGATGACAAACTGATCGTAGTTGCCGATGGCTGGGACCCTTCTACCCAGGGGTTTGAGAAGACGGGCAATAGTATCTCCGATTGCATTGACATCATCGATGGATTTGACCGTATATCCGGCAAGATTAGCAAACAGAGTTTCGGTATCGTGATCAAAGGTGATCCGGTCTTCAACGGAAATATTCAGGAGATCATCCTTCAACTCCATCTTAACGGGTCTAAATATCCGTGCGTCCATTCGTTTGAGCGGCTCGCGGATAACCGGCCTGAAATCCATGTGATCGAGAATGTCTTTCTGAAGATCCAGGCCGGGGGCGATTTCAATCAGTTCGGGCCCCTCTGTTCCCAACTCGAAGACGCATCGTTCCGTGATATAGAGAATTTTCCGCTTTGATTTTGCCCCGTAAGAACCGCTGAAGGTAATATGATTCACCTGATCAACGAATTTTCTCAAACGACCTTCTTCCTTGATAATGAGTCGGCCGTCATCGATCGCATATTTCATGCCCCCGGCGGTGAATGTGCCCATGAAGACGACCTTTTTGGAATTCTGGCTGATATTAATGAATCCCCCGGCCCCGGACAGTTTCTTGCCGAACTTGCTCACGTTGACATTCCCGGCCCGGTCCGCCTCGGCCATGCCCAGGAAGGCCACGTCCACGCCGCCACCGTTATAAAAATCGAATTGATATGGCTGATCGATGATGGCGGTGGCGTTGGTGGCTGCCCCGAAATTGCCCCCTCCGGCCGGAAGCCCGCCGATGACTCCCGGCTCGGCCGTCATGGTCATAAAATCGAGAATCTGCTCCTCGTTGGCCACGCTGGCAATGCCTTCCGGTACCCCGATGCCGAGATTCACCACACAGTTTGGTTTGATCTCAAAAGCCGCGCGTCTGGCAATAATCTTTCGACAACATAATTCCATCGATGGGATCGCGTCCATGGGAACCTCCATTTCCCCACTGAAGGCGGGATTGTAGAGCTCTCCCAATGTCTGCCAGTGGTTTTCAGGACGGGCCACCACCACGCAGTCGACAAGGATCCCGGGAATCTTCACCTGCCGTGAATTGAGGGTCCCAGCCCGGCATACCCGCTCAACCTGGGCGATGACCAGTCCACCGGAATTTCTCGCGGCCATGGCGATGGAAAGGGACTCCAAGGTCAGGGCCTCTTTCTCCATAGTGATATTACCATTGGTGTCGGCTGTCGTTCCCCGGATAACCGCAATATTGATCGGCAGGGTTTTATAATAAAGATATTCTTTGCCATCTATCTCCATCAGCCGGACTATATCGTCGGTGGTCTTGTCGTTGAGCTTGCCGCCACCGTTACGGGGATCGACAAAGGTTCCCAGGCCGACATCGGAGAATATACCGGATTTCTGCGAGGCAATGTTGCGATACATATGACTGATAATGCCCTGAGGCAGGTTATACGCCACCACCTTATTTTCCACAACCAGCCGCTGGATGTTGGGGGCCAGCCCCCAGTGACCGCCGATGATACGTTTAATGAGGCCTTCGTGGGCCAGATGGTTAAGGCCTTTATTGGTATCATTGCCGGGGCCGGTGGCAACGGCGAACATCAGGGTCAGGTCTTTTGGGGCCCCTGTTTCGAGATGGTATTGTTCCAGTGCCGCGGCGATCTCCTCACATACGCCGATACAGGCAAAACCGCCGAACGCGACGGTATCGTTGTCCCTGATCATGCGAACAGCCTCTTCCGCGGTAACGATTTTATCCTTCTTGGTATAGGTTGACTGGAACTGATTGAGCAGGGTTTTGAATGTCCTGGTTTGCGTAAAAGGCTTTTCCATCGGCATCGAGACTCTCCAACATGCCCCAGGAATACCGGAGCATAGCAATAGGTTTAATCTAGGAAGCTTACCTTGACACGTACTACTACCAATCTTTACAGCACCGGCACAGATTTTCTCATTGTCTCCTTGACCTGACCCGGACCACTACAGAGCACGATGACATCGTTTCGTTCATACCAGACGCCGTCTGCATCCATTTTGAATTTCGATTCCGTGTCCGGAACCTGTTTATACCCACAGAAATTTTCATGCTTCTTTCTCCAAACAAATAGATGTTGTCTGCTGAAAGCACCCGGCACGTCAGAGGCGACGGGGAGACCCGGCCCAATCAGCCGGAGAGGCGCTCAACCAGGATCTCAGTAATATCCCGAGGCCTTAAACTTTCCTCGACATTTGCCCCCTTCACCCCATCTTCGAACATGGTCAGACAGAACGGACAATTAGAAAGCAGTGTCTGCGCACCAGTCGCAGCGGCCATTTCCACTCTTTTAATATTAATTCTCGTACCGAGTTTCTCCTCAGCCAGAATCCTGCCCCCACCGGCACTGCAGCAAAATGCCTGGTCGCGGTTTTTCGCCATTTCGACGATGTGCCCTCCCGCCGCTTTAATCAGCTGTCGAGGTGCTGCATAGATACCGTTATGGCGGCCGAGATAGCAGGAATCATGATAGGTGCAGTCAAAGCTCTCCGGCCTGAGTGGTAATTTGCCTTCTTGTACCAGCCCGGCCAGGAAAACTGCATGGGATTCCACGTGGGCGGTCAGGCCAAGATCCCGGTAGTCTTTTGCTAAGGTGTTGAAACAGTGCGGGCAGGACGTGACGATTTTCGTAACGCCATATTTTTGCAGGGTCTCGATATTCTCCACAGCCAGAGTCTGATAGAGATATTCGTTGCCCATCTTGCGTACCGGTTCACCGCAACACTTTTCTTCCTTGCCGAGAATGCCGACTTTAATATCTGCGGCATGACACAGGGTGACGAAATCCCTGGCAACTTTCATGTTGCGCTTGTCAAAACTTGCGTAACAGCCAACAAAATAAAGAACATCGACATGAGGATCATCGGCAAGACTTGGCACATTCAAGCCCTCCGCCCAATCGCCCCGGGCAGCATAGCCCATCCCCAAAGGATTGCCGTTCACTTCGACCTGCTCCATCGCGGCCATGACTTCCTCGCCGGGAAATTCTCCCTCCATCAGCACCAGGTTGCGTCGCATTTCGATGATCTTATTGACATGTTCGATCGAGGCCGGACATATATCCTGACAGGCACAGCAGGTCGTACAGGACCAGATGGCATCTTTCGTCACGGCATCGATAAGATCCATTGCCGGATTGGTCGCGGCGATCTCGCCTATTCGATTGATAAGCTTCATCGGGGAAAGAGGTTTGTCCGTGGCAAATGCCGGGCACCTGTCCTGACAACGCTTACAGAGCGTACAGGCGTCGCTGTCAAAGATATCCTTCCAGCTCAGCTCGGTTACCTGCCGGGCGCCAAAGGTCTCTATCTCTTCATTCTCCAGATCAACGGTGACAAGTTTGCCGACGGGACCACGGTCAGCAAAAAAATAGTTCATGCTCGTGGTCAGCATATGCCGAAACTTAGTGTACGGAATCAAAGAGATAAACAGCATCGCCAGCAGCAGATGCAGCCACCAGAGCCCCCTGTGCAAGGTGAGCAGAGATGGCTCCGTCATAGACACTCCCAGTCCTTTTGCAACCACCAGCCCAAGCGGCGACCAGTAAGAGAGAGGAGAATTGATTTCGGTGACTGCCATTCTTGCTCCCTCTATCAAAAAACCAGTCAACAGGATTGTAAATAAGAGAGAATGCATAATGACATCATCACGCTTGGTCTCAAGTCCCTGAGGCCGGACGATCCAACGGCGTACCAGCAGGCCGGACAGCATCAGTATTGCCGCGCCGCCGGCGATATCCAGAACAATACTGAAAATTTTATAGAAGGTACCTTTGAGGAAGACGACATCAAATAGCAGGTGGGTAAAGTCAGCCTGGACCACGATGAGCGACGTCCCGATAAAAAGCGCCACAAATCCCCAGAAAAAAATGGCGTGGGCAACTCCCGGCCCCTTCACTCGCAGCACCCGGGTCTGCAGCAACACGTTGCGCACCATTGCCGCCAGCCTGACCGCCGGTTGATCGCTTCGCTTGAGGGGCTGACCCAATCGATAGATCCTGATGCGCCGGAAGGCGCCATAGACAAGGACAGAAACAGCCGCAAGGGCCAGCAGATACATGGGTGCGAGGGTCGTTACCCCATGGCCCACGTTCCAGTAAATTTCACGGGTGAATTCCATCACGATCTCCGAATGTTTTACGTGCAAGTTTTTGTAGAGAAAAGGAATGGCTCAAAGCCATTCCTTTTCTCTTCTTAACGGGTCAGACCCGCGCCGATAACAATACGCTGAACCTCACTTGTGCCCTCGTAAATCTCGGTGATCTTGGCATCACGCATCATTCTCTCTACGGGGAAATCGCGGGTATAGCCGTAGCCGCCATGCAGCTGCACAGCCTGGGTGGTAATCTTCATTGCGGTTTCACTGGCAAAAAGTTTGGCCATGGCCGACTCCTGGGAGTAAGACAGGCCATTGCTGGCACGGTAGGCGGCGTTATAGACCAGCAGCCTTGCCGCTTCGATCTGGGTCGCCATGTCGGCCAATTGAAACTGAACCCCCTGGAAGGCGCTGAGCGGCTTGTTGAACTGCTCCCTGTCGGTGACATATTTAACGGTGGCATCGAGTGCGCCCTGGGCAATGCCAAGGGCCTGAGAAGCAATACCGATCCGCCCGCCATCCAGAGTTTTCATGGCAACCTTGAAGCCCTTGCCTTCTTCGCCCAGTAAATTTTCCAGCGGCACCTGGCAATTTTCAAAGACCAGCTCCATGGTTGGCGATGAGCGAATGCCCATTTTTTTCTCTTTTTTGCCGAAACTGAATCCTGGAGTCCCTTTTTCGATAATGAAGGCACTGATCCCGTGATGCTTCTCGGCGTTTCTGTCTGTCCTGGCAAAAACGACGTAGATATCTGCCTCTCCGGCATTCGTTATAAAAATCTTACTGCCGTTGACGAGCCAGTTACCACCTTCTCGCATAGCGGTTGTTTTCGTTCCCCCCGCATCGGATCCGGCGGAGGGTTCGGTCAGCCCGAAAGCTCCCATGGCCTCGCCCGAGGCGAGTGGCGTAAGAAATTTCTTTTTCTGTTCATCGGTGCCGAAAAGATTGATGGGATTAGAGCCGAGCGAGAGGTGGGCAGACAGCGTTACGCCGGTTGAGGCACAGACTCTAGACAACTCTTCCACCGCGATCGCATAGCTGATATAATCGGCTCCTGCTCCCCCGTATTCCTCGGGAAAGACGATGCCTGTAAGGCCAAGATCGGCAAGTCTTGTAAACATCAGATCACGATCAAAAAGCTCCTGCTCATCACGCTCGTCAGCCGATGGCGCGAGTTCCGTCTCTGCAAAAGTTCTTACCATGTCGCGGATGAGATTTTGTTCTTCGGTTAATTCAAAGTTCATCGTATTGCTCCCATTGGTTGGTTTTTGGCTCTATCGATTAATTCCGTGGTTCAAATTCTTACGACACCATCAATATTGATAAAATCCTCTGCCAGTTTTACGACCGAGCCAGCCGGTCTCCACATACTGGCGAAGCAGAGGGCAGGGGCGATATTTCGGATCGCCGAAACCCTGGTGCAGGGTAGTCAGAATGGCCAGACACGTATCAAGGCCAATGAGATCGGCCAGCGCCAGCGGTCCCATGGGGTGGTTCATGCCAAGCTTCATCACCGTGTCGATGGACTCCTTGCTGCCAACGCCCTGAAAGAGGCAGAATATCGCTTCATTGATCATCGGCAGCAGGATCCTGTTGGCAATAAAACCGGGAAAATCACTGGCGACTGCTGGAGTTTTGCCCATTTTTTCGGCAAGTTCTACGGTTGTCCGGTACGTCTCATCAGAGGTGGAAAGGGCCCGGATAACCTCAACCAGTTTCATCACCGGCACCGGATTCATAAAATGCATGCCGATGATCTTATCGGGTCTTCTCGTCCGGGAGGCTATACGACCAATAGGGATCGAAGAGGTATTGGAGGAGAGGATCGCATGGGGTGGGCACACTTCGTCGAGCCGGGAAAAAATCTTGAATTTTATTTCCTCATTCTCAGAAGCTGCTTCAACGACAAAGTCGGCCGATTTCATTCTGGTCATATCGGTACTGGGGGTGATCCGGTCAAGGATACCCTGCACTTCACTGTCGGTTATTTTTCCCTTTTCTGCACTGCGACGCAGGTTTTTGGTTATTGCCGCCATCCCCCGTTCAACGAATTCAGTGGAGATATCATGAAGAATGACCTGCATCCCGTTTACTGCTGCCACCTGGGCTATTCCCCCGCCCATCTGACCTGCCCCGATAACACCAAATGTCTCTACCTGCATGATCTGCTCCTCTATTTGTTTACGGCGAGCCAAAATCGTTCTGTTTATCCCGCCCTGTCTGAATTCTGAATTACGATGAACTCGTAAAAAGTCTAACTATAAGATGGCTAAGTAAAAAACTGCAGATGCGAGGCGCGCAAAATATCTCTCATTTCGGCGTACTAACGTACGTCGTAAGGAGAGATATTTTGTAGCAACGAAGCAGATGAAGGATTTTTACGACGCCATCACTTATTGCTCACCACCATGGCCATACCCATGCCGCCGCCGATACACATGCTGATCAGCCCGGTTGCGCAGTTGTTGCGCTGCATCTGGCTGATCGTGGTGATCATCTGCCTGGCCCCGGTACAGCCAACAGGATGGCCCATGGAGATTGCACTGCCAAGCTGGTTTGGTTTTTCAACTTCAATGCCGAGTTCGAGCATGCAACCGATCGCCTGGGAGGCAAAAGCCTCGTTAAGCTCGATCAGTTCCATATCAGCAATGGTCATTTTTGCCTGTTTCAGAGCACGATTGATGGCCGGAACCGGCCCAAGGCCCATGAACGCCGGGTCAAGTCCCCCGGAGGCGAAACTCTCAATAGTCAGGAGCGGTTTCAGGTCAAGCTGCCGTGCCTTCTTTTCACTCATCAGCAGTACCGCCGCTGCACCGTCGTTGATACCGGAGGCATTGCCCGCGGTGACGGTTCCATTTTCAGCAAATACCGGCCTGAGCCTGGCAAGTTTTTCCATGTCGGTGACCATCGGTCGTTCGTCACGGTCAATGATGATATCCCCTTTGCGGGACGACACACTCACCGGAACGATCTCCTCGGCAAAATACCCTTTGTTAATTCCCGCCATTGCTCTCGCATGACTGAGACAGGCCAGTCGGTCCTGATCTTCACGGCTGATTTTGTACTTCCTGGCGATATTTTCCGCGGTAACCCCCATATGGTAGCCATAGAAAATTTCATACAGGGCGTCATAGACCATCAGATCAAGGACCTCGCCAACCCCGGTGAGTTCCATACGATAGCCCCAGCGCGCTTTACTCAGCGCCATCGGCGCCTGGCTCATGTTCTCCTGGCCGCCGGCCAGCACCACATCCGCCTGGCCGGTCATGATCGACTGGGCCGCGAGAGCAATCGCCTTCAGTCCCGAACCGCACACTTTGTTGACCCCGAACGCAGGGGTTTCCTTACATATTCCTGCCCTGATCATTGCCTGCCGCGCAGGATTCTGCCCTTGCCCTGCCTGCAGCACATTGCCCATGATGACTTCATCTATGGCAATCGCTCTTGCCCCTGTGTCCCATTTGGCGTATTTGTTCTCCAGGGGTATGTCTTCCTGGTTGGCCAGTTTCCTGGGTACCGTCTCGTTGAAATCGATTCCCTGAACCGGGCGCAGGCCAACCTTCTCTAAAGTATTACGCAAGACCAGAGCCCCCAGGTCAACCACCGGAACATCTTTCAAAGTACCGCCAAACGCGCCTACTGCCGTCCTGCATCCACTGACAATAACAACTTTATTCATGTGTTTATCGCTCCAGTAAGGGGTTGATCGAGATGACGCACTTGCATCACACTTGCCGGCACATTGTGGTTAACCAGTCCTGCTCAACGCACATGGCGATCCTGGCCAAACCATTCCTGATGCCGCAGTTTCGCTTTCATGGTTTTGCCGGTTGCCGTTTTCGGCAGCTGGCAGAATTCAACAGTTTTGGGTGATTTATACTCTGCATGATTTTTCCGGCAGAAATCGATAATTTCTTCCCCGGTGGGATTTGTACCATATTTGGGAACGACAAAGGCTTTCGGCACTTCCCCCCAGACTGGATCGGGGATTGCCACCACGGCAACTTCGAGCACGTCAGGATGCTGGTAGATAATATCCTCAATTTCAATGGAAGAGATGATGTCGCTTCCCCTGGCTATGATATCGCTGGCTCGATCCATTAACTGGATATATCCATCGGGATGTATGACCCCCAGATCACCGCTGTGAAACCAGCCGTCCTGGAAAGCCCTTTCCGTTGCTTCCTGATCCTTGTAATAGCCGAGCATGACATTGTTGCCCCGCATCACCACCTCCCCCATGGTATGCCCATCAGCCGGCACTGGCTGCATCGTCAGTGGATCAACCACTTCCATATGGATACTGGTGGTATACGCAACCCCCTGTCTCGCTTTCATTCTCGATACTTTTTCAGGATCAAGCTCAATCCACGATGGTTGCCAGGCACAGACACTGTGGGGGCCGTGAAGCTCAGTCAGACAATAGACATGGGTGACATTTGCCCCGAGTTCCTCCATCCCCTGAATGATCGTAGGTGAAGGAGAGGCCCCGGCGGTAAGGATTTCCAGGGGACGGCGCAGTCTCACCCTGGCCGCCTCTGGAGAGCAGATCATCCTGAGCAGGGTCGTAGGCGCAGCACAGAGATGGGATACATTTTCCTTTTCGATAAATTTGAAAATGTCTGTCGGCAGGCATTGCCGCAGACAGACATGGGTTGCCCCCACCGCGGTGACCGCCCATGGAAAACTCCAGCCATTACAATGAAACATCGGCAGGGTCCAGAGATAGACAGAGTCTGGTTTCAGTGAAGACTCGACGATCTCGCCCAGAGTGTGCAGATAGGTAGAGCGGTGACTGTACATAACCCCTTTCGGTTTGCCTGTCGTTCCGGAGGTATAATTGATGGAGATCAACGCATTTTCATCGATGATAGTTTCAACCACGGGCGGTGTCTTCACACTCCCCACGAGAAAAGTTTCATATTCCGGGCCTCGCAGCAGGATTGAGCAGCTGTTTTCACAGATGTTGACGAACAGCTTGACCTTGGCAAAGTCGCCGACCACAGGAAGGATCTGAGCTATATATTCGTTGTCGACAAAAACAGCTTTCGCGTCGGAATGATTGACAATATGGAGGTATTCCTGGCTCGATAACTGGGTATTTACACATACTAAAATAGCACCAATCATAGGTATGGCGTAATGCGCCTCGAGCAGAGGCGGGGTATTGGGACAGATGAACACCACCTTGTCGCCGGGCCCGATTCCCTGCGCCAGCAGCGCATTTGCCAGCTGGTGGATGCGTTCCTGAAATTCACGGTAGCTGTACCTGCGATCGCCATAGACCACGGCAACCTTGTTCGGATAGACCCGAACGCTCCGGGTGAGAAACGAAACCGGGCTGAGCATGTCACTATTTACACTTTGCCTGAACATCCATAGACCTCTGTGGGGTGTTGGCTGTTAAAAATAAAGCCATTTGCGAAAAAAATATTTCTCACCTGATGTCTCGCGGCATCATGTATGGAAAGCACAGTATTTGATCTGCACACGTCAGGCAATCGGCATAGAACCTATTTCCATCTGCAAAAAAACCTGAGAAGGTATAGGTTCTAAACCTAGGAGGGGGGATATCGACTTGAGGGCTGTCTTGTGACAGAAAAAAGGCAGACTTAATAAAGGCGCTGAAAGGCAGATGCCTTGAAAACAGCAACTATCCTGTTACCCGGGCGGATATCCAGTTCATCCAGCGACTGGGGGACGATTTCAGCGATGAGGGTATTGCCCTGGCAGTCGAGCTCGACGCCTACCAGCCAGTCTGTCTGGTAGGTCTTACGCACGATACATGGCAGCATATTGCGGGCGCTTGTTGCCTCCGGATGTTTTTTAAAGAGCAGAATATCCCTGCTGTTCAGACCAAATTCACCCGCGGCCGGGTTCTCCGTTTTAACCAGCATCAGGGGAACCTCTCCCCAGCGATAGCTGAGCAGTTTGCCGAGATCATGTGGCGATTCAAGGTGCAGGAGATTGGTGTAGCCCCGCCCCCCGCTGCCGTGGCTTGTCCGGGCCAGCTCTTCTGTTGGCACCTGTTGTTCAACCAGGCCGTGCTGCATGACCAGCACTTCTTCGGTCATCATGCGCATTTCCTGCAGGCTGTGGCTGATGAAAAGCATGGGGATCGAAAATTCGGCGAAAACCCGGCGCAGATGCGGAATGATTTGATATTTCAGCATGCCGTCCAGGCCGGACAGCGGTTCATCCAGGAGAATGAGATGCGGACAGGCCAGAATCGTCCTGCCAAGCGCAACCCGCTGCCGCTCCCCACCGGAGAGTTTCGCCACACTGCGATCCAGAAGCTGGCCAATCTGCAGGGCCATGATAAGCTGGTCCGGGTCAATATTTCTTTGTGCAAGTGGAATTCGATGTAACCCGTAAAACAGGTTTTTCTTCACGCTCATATGGGGGAAGAGATGGGCATGTTGAAAAACAACACCAACCCGACGCGCGTCAGGCGGAAGATTGATTCCCGCCTGCCGGTCAAAAAGGGTCAGCCCGTTCAGTTTGATTTTCCCATCATCAGGCTGGAGCAGTCCGGCAAGCATGTGCATCAGCGATGTCTTGCCACTGCCGGAAGGCCCGAAAACGCCGCATTTGTCTGATTTCAGGGAGAAGGCGATCCGACACTGAAAATCACCAAAGTTTTTTTCCACATCAACTTCCAGCAACATGATCTATCTCCTCGCCAGCCTGCGGTTTGCGCCTTCGCCAATGAGCAGCACGACAAAAGACAGAAGGATCGATACCAGGCAGAGGGACAGCGCCATGCTGTCCCCGCCCGGGGTGCTGGTATATTGATAAATAGCCAAAGGGATAGTCTGGGTCACTCCCGGCATGTTCCCGGCCAGCACGATGGTGGCGCCAAATTCGCCCAGGCTTCTGGCGAACATCAGGGTTGTACCGGCCAGGATAGCGCGGCTGCACAGCGGGATGGTGATGGTGAAAAGGGTGTCCCACCATTTTGCCCCGAGGGTCCGCGACGCCTGGATATACTGCCGGTCAATACCTTCCAGGCCGATGCGGATGGAGCGGACAAGAAGCGGAAAACCAACGACCGCCGATGCTATGACGGCACCACGCAGGGTAAAGATAATCCGAATATCAAAGAGCCCGAGCAGATGACCCAGCCAGCCATGACGCCCAAAGAGCAGCAGCAGCAGATACCCGGTAACAACCGGCGGCAAAACCAGCGGCAGATTGACTATCCCTTCCAGCATCGCCTTGCCGCGGATATCGGTCAAAGCGAGCAGATAGGCAACACCAAATCCGGCCGGTAACGCAAGTATCGTCGCCGTTACGGCTACCTGCAATGATAAGTTGATCGCCTGAAGGTCGGCTGGGCTGAGGGATACCATGTCCTGTTCCTCGGGTATTGGATATGCTGATTTGAAAAAATGAATACCTAATTAGACTCAAAACCATATTTGTTCAGAATGGCTATCGCTTCCGGACTCGTCAGATAGGCATAAAATTCCTTGGCCAGCGCATTTTGGGCACCTGTTATGGTCAGAGCCATTGGGTAGGAGACCCGATCATACAACGTATCCGGCACAGTAAAGAGAATTATGGCATTGGTGGCGAGCAGTGCATCGGTCCGGTAGACAAATGCCCCGTCCACCTCACCCCGATCGGCATAGAGCAGGGCCTGGCGGACATCTTTGGCCATAACCAGTTTCTTTTCCTGTTCGAGGGTGGTGTACACACCAACGTGCTCCATGGCCTGCCTGGCATACTGCCCGGCCGGAACATTCTGGGGACTGCCTAAAGCGATGCGATCGAGGGTGGCCAGAGATTGCATGGAAAGATCAGTGGCCTTCTTTTCGCCAACAAATACCAGTTTATTATAGGCAAAAACTCGATCGGTTCCCGGTTCAATGAGCTGTTTTTCAAGAAGATATTTCATCCATTTGGGATTGGCCGAAACATATATGTCGGCCGGAGCCCCCTGCTCGATCTGCTTTGCCAGGCTGCCGGAGGAGGCGAAATTCGGTTGGAATTCTGCTTCAGGATGTTGTGCGGTGAATCCTGCGGTTATCGCGTTAAAGGCATCAGTCATGCTTGCCGCAACCGAGAGATGAACGATTCGCGCCTGGGCACCCACCAGCGTACAAATCTGAAACAACAGGACGGCAAAAAGCATTTTAACTTTCATAACGAGCTCCTCTTCTGGGCAATTGTGTCGATTTTTCTGATATGTAGTCGATAGCTTATACTATAGCCAGCAGGACATCAGAGGCCTTGATAATGGCCGAGATCTCACCCCCAACAGCAAGTCCCAGTCTTTGAACGCTGGCCGAAGTGATAATCGAGGTAACGGTGCTGCCACCGGGCAGATCAACGGTGACCTCGTCGTTCACCGCACCGGGGATTATAGTGCTGATGACCCCGGTGAGAATATTACGAGCCGATATCTTCTGCGGTTCAATGTCGCTGCCGAGAAGAACAGACGACGCCTTGACGATTGCCATTACCTCTTTGCCAGGCGCAAGTTCAAGGCGCTTCACAGAGCTACCGGTAATGACGGAGCTGATTTTGTCACCGCCCTTGAGCTGAAGGTTGATGACGCTGTTGACTGCCCCTTGCTCAACACCGACAACTCTTCCAAGCCAAACATTCCGGGCGCTGAGCTTCATCTCTATCCTCCGTAACGTTTTCAAGGTCTCCAGGGCTTCCCGGGGATTTTCGCCAAAAAACTGCATAAACAGGGCAAATTCCTTTTGCAGCATATCGATGCGTCCAAGGAGTTTTTGCCCTTCCTCGGTCAGAACCGACCCACCTCCCCCACTGCCGCCCGCTCGCTTGACAACCAACGGGTAAGGCAGAAGATTGTTGATCTGGTCAAGCTTCTGCCAGGCGGATTTATACTGTATGCCAAGCACCTGAGCCGCACTGTTGATCGACCCGGTCCGCTCAAGCGCCTGAAGTAATAAAACTGCCGGTCTTGCGGCAGTCCAGCCCATGATTTGATAAATGATATCGTCAGACTCCGGTACTCGCTCGGCCATGAATTCCCCCGATGTACTTTTCGTTATCCTTTTTCGACATAACGATTAATGGAAAAGTATGTCTGAGGCAAAGCAAAATGCAGGCCAAAGGCAAAAAAACGACAACACGTGAACAGGAAAAACCGTAACCCGCCAACTATACTATAAAATGCAGAAAATAAAGTGGCATGTCGAGAGGGTAAGCAATCCCCCAACCCGTGCGAGCAAAAAAAATTCTCAACTTCCTTTCTCAACCATTTGCGACAATTTGGTGGCAATGCCACAGAGAATCTGACAAAAGTGTCCCTCCTAAAGACGAAACACGTTGTTGCTACCTCCCCTTTGATCAATAACGGCATGGAAATAATCAGGTTTCAACGATATCCAGAAAAGATTACAATTGCAGATAGAAGTCGATTTATTAATCGGTAAATGCTATTTGATATATTGAACGACGCATGTAAAATTACCGAATGGGCTGCAGAGAGTGTGCTGCTGTAATTATTCCCGTTTTGTAATCTGGCAAAAAACATGAAACTTTACTTCACATGTCCAATAAAGAAGATCACGTTTGCGTCTGACGATTATGCCCTCCTTCCCGGGCACCGAATCGTTGAAGATGGAGCAGGCGTAAAAGAACTCCAGGGAATAATCAGTCTGAACGCAGGATGTCCGCTGTGCGGACAGAAACACCAGTACGACGTGAAAGATGCCCTATGTCCACTCACCGGAGGAGAAAATGCAAAATAAGATGGTTCGACTCACCACGTGCGTTAAGGGAGGCGGCTGAGCATCGAAACTTTCTCCAGGGGACCTGGAACAAGCACTCGGCGGCATAAAATTTCCTACAAACGAAAATGTTCTGGTCGGCATGGCAACCTCGGATGATGCCGGGGTTTACCGTGTGTCCGATGAACTGGCCCTGATCCAGACCCTGGATTTCTTTACGCCAATCGTCGACAATCCTTATGATTTCGGTCGAATTGCCGCCGCAAACGCCCTCTCCGACGTCTATGCGATGGGCGGTGTCCCCAAGACCGCCATGAATATCGTGGCGTATCCGATGACGAGCATGGGCCGGGAACCATTGCGGGAAATGCTCGCAGGCGGGGCAGCAACACTCAAGGAAGCAGACACGGTGCTGCTCGGCGGACATAGCGTTGAAGACGATGAATTGAAGTACGGCCTGTCAATCACCGGTTTTATCCATCCATTGAAAATTCTCACCAACCAGGGCCTTCGTCCAGGAGATTGCCTGGTACTGACCAAACCGCTCGGTACAGGAATAATTAATACCGCCATCAAAGCAGGTCTGGCCTCTAATGTCACCATTCAAAAGGTAACCGAGCTGATGGCCACGCTGAACCGCAAGGCTGCCGAAATAATGACTGCATTTACAATTTCTGCCTGCACCGACATAACCGGCTTCGGCCTCCTCGGTCACATAGCCGAGATGATCTGCGGGACCGGCATAGGCGTAACGCTTGCATCGGACAAGATCCCGCTGCTGGCCGAAGCCTATGAATTTGGGGCAATGGGCTTTGTTCCGGTCGGCGCCCATAAAAATCGGGAATTCAGAAAAGATATGGTCCAGGCATCCGCCACTTTCGATCCTGTTCTCCGTGACATTCTCTATGACCCGCAGACTTCGGGCGGCCTGCTGGTGGGCTGCGCCGAAAAAGATATACCCGCCCTTCTCCAAAGACTGCACGATGCAGGAATCTTCGAGGCAGCAGTGATCGGTTTTGTGACCGAACATCCGAAAAATATAATTCAACTTCTGTAAGGTAAGGAAATACAATGGGAAAAATAATTAACGCCTGCGGCCTGACCTGTCCCGCCCCGGTACTGCTGGTAAAAGATAGTGTCGAACAGAACAATGATAAAGAGATGACGGTCCTCGTGGACAATGGGTCATCCATGGAAAATGTCACCCGCTTTCTCAAGTCAAGAGGCTATACCGTGACCGACAGCCAGGAAGGCGGCATATTCCGGCTTGAGGCACGCTGCCATCAAAGGGTTGGAAATGACAGTCAACCAGAGACCAAAAAAGTCAGCCGGGATACTGCCACGCAAAAAAATCTCGTCCTGGTCACCAGTGACTGTCTTGGTTCCGGCGATGACGTTCTCGGTGGTAAGCTGATGGTCAGTTACCTGAAAACCATCAAGGAAATGGGAACGGATCTATGGCAGCTCATTTTCGTCAATGGCGGGGTAAAACTGACCATCGGATCATCCCCTGTTCTGCAGGAGTTGCAGGAGTATGAAAAATCCGGGGTGATTATATTTGCCTGTGGTACCTGCCTGGAGCATTTTGGTCTCACCGCGCATAAGAAAGTCGGCGGCACAACGAATATGCTCGATATTGTTATGGCCACACAACTTGCCGACAAGGTCATTACTATCAGTTAGTGAAAAAATAAAGGCAAAACGACAAGGAAACACTATGTCTCTGGAGATCGCCTGCACCATTGATGCAACAACCAGAAATCCTCGAAGTACATCTATCCCCGAAAATAAACGATCGGTGAACAGGACATGAGAAAGCTCATCCAACAGCTCTGCACCTTGTTAAGTGACGGGGCAGATCTGGTTCTTGTCACCGTCTCCAGCCAGTCAGGATCCACGCCTCGACTGGCTGGGGCCAAAATGATTGTTCGCCGTGACGGCGGCATAATTGGAACCATCGGCGGTGGTATGGTCGAGGCCCTGGCCATCAAGGAGGCAGATAAATGTTTTGCCGACGCTCACGGAACCCGCCGAAGCTTTGATCTCACCAACGATGATGCCACAATCACCGATATGATTTGCGGCGGGAAACTGGAGTTGTTCCTGGAATTTATCCGGGCCAACGATGCCAACAGAACGGTTTTCCAATCTCTGAATGCAGCCATGGCCTTGGGACACCGGATTACCCTCATTTCCCCGCTTGACGCCGACAGCGGCGACCAACGTTTTGTCATCGATCATAAGGGCCGGGCCAGCCGTGACGATGTTCCCGCGCAACTCCTGGCGGCGGTCAATCAGATCCGTTCTTCGACCTCGGACTGCACCTTGATCGAGTATGCGGGCCGGGAATATCTGGCCTCGTATTTTGCCGTCGGCGGCAATCTCTTTCTGATCGGATCCGGTCATGTGGCTGCCTGCACCGCGGAAGCTGCGGCCCGGGTCGGGTTTCGGGTCATCGTGATGGATGACCGGAGCGATTTCGCCAACAGAGAACGATTTCCCCAGGCCGACGAAATCAAGGTGCTGCCCTCCTTTGCCGAGTGTTTCAAAGAATATGACATTGACGAAGACTGCTATCTGGTGATCGTCACCCGCGGCCATATGCACGACATGGAGGTGCTCGACCAGGCCCTGGGGACCAAAGCCGGGTACATAGGCATGATCGGCAGCCGCAAAAAACGCAGCGCTATCTATGCCAACCTGATCAAGAAGGGTGTCAAAGAGGCACAGCTGGAACAGGTTCACTGTCCGATCGGCATGGCAATCAAAGCTGACACCCCAGAAGAGATTGCGGTGAGTATTGTCGGGGAACTTATTTTCCAGCGTGCGACCGGCAGGAAGGCGTGACACCTCGTCTGAGCCGTAATCCTGACTGCGGGACTTTCTTCTCAGATGGGTGGCCCTAGGCCGGACCACTCCGGCACGAAAACATCCAGGGCCACTGTTTGCCATCGCCCTTCACAGCAAAGGGCTCATTGTTTCATCGAAACAGTCAAAATGGCCGATAATGACGGTATGTGCCTGAAAGCTATCCACTTGCTTGACATGCATCGCTCCGTGTCTATCCTGTATTTCAGACAAGCGAATATCCCATGCAAGAGGTGTTCGCTCGGCAAAACCTGGTTACTTAACACTATTCATACTGGAGGTACATCATGAGCGATAACAAACAAAAGACGCTCTGTGCTCATGTCGATGAAGAGCTGCATATAAAGGATCCCAAAGCATATATAGCACTGATTCAACCGGCAACCCATTATTGCAAGGGATGTGGCCGGAGCGCGGCGAAGGCCGAAAACGTATGTAAACCGGAAAAAATAAGCTAGTTCCATCATCCCCGCCCTAATTTCGCAGGATAACTGAAAATTAAGGCGGGGATAATACATTTTTTATTCCACCATCAGGAGAACGATATGCTGCCCAAAATTGAAACCATCCTCTATGCCACCGGCCTCGGCCCGGGAGCACCGTACATATTCCGCTATGCCCTGGCCCTGGCCCGCCAGCACAAAGCAAAAATAGTCGCCGTCCACGGCATGGAGCCTCTGACAACTTTTGGCCAGAGTCTGGTTGAACAGTATATCTCCCATGAAAGCTCGGAACAGATGCACAGCAAGGCCCGGGAAGTCGTCAAAATGCAGCTCAAAGAACGAATAGAGAAACTCTGCAACACGGAATGCAATCATAAGCCGCCCTGTGACAATCCCGTCAGTGCCATCCACGTCGTTGACGGCTATCCCGATCAGGTTATTGTCAATCTCGCCAAGGAAGTTTCTGCCGATCTGATTGTCATGGGTGCACAAAGTCACGGCAAGGTCAGTGAAATAGTGATGGGAAGCACGACTCGTAAAGTTCTGCACAATGCGACACAACCAGTCCTGGTGGTGAGAGTTCCCAAAGGATTCACCGAAGAGATCAAATAAACAGCCAGGAGACGCACAGTAAAGCCGACCCCATTCATTAATTCTTTATCAATCTCGATCGAAACAGGTATCCGGCCGATTTCGGTCCGGGGCATGGGGCAAGGTTCTCAAATCAAACTCCAGTGCCGGGAACCGGTACTGGAGTTTTTTACAGCACTGGAGACGAGGATCGAACCGGAATACGCTCAACGCATGAACATATTCCGGTAGAGAGCAGGCTATTGGTATCGCCGGAACCATTACCCTTTATTTATGAGTTGCTGTATCCCCTGGCCGTCATGCCTGGCCATTTCGGCAACAGCCTTCCTGTTTACATGGGCGACAATGATATCGCCAATTTCCTCAATGACATCTTCAAATAATTCATGCCGTTTCATGCCATTTATCTGCTGACGATTATCATCGGTCGGGGTCATATACTGAATAATGTCCGCCTTATACCGATGTATCAAAAAGATGTGGAGCAGTGTCATAAACCTCTTTCTTCGCAAACCGGTATCGTGCAGGATCTGATTACGGATAAACAAGAACACTTTATCCTCGCGGTCGCATATGACGGTAAACACCACTTCGGCTACCTTGGTCTCTGCACGGTCAAAAACTTCAAGCTTCAGGATGTCGGAACCCTGGGTTTGTGGCCTGAGTCGTGCCGAAAGTTTCAGGTCAACCTTGTTGTGTTCGGACCATTTGGCAAGCCATCCATCAAGGAGTGATATCGGTGGTTCGGTGTGGATGAGATGCTGAAACTGGGTGGAGCCCTTGCCCATTGCTTTGGTTGTTGCAGTTCGACCGGAACAGGCAGAAAGCGCACCATCAAGCCGGGGACCTCCGACCAGGCTCTGCGGGGTGGTATATGGAGATTCAATCAGGCGAAGTTTGCGCTGTAATCGGGCCAGCGCAAGCATGCCATCCTGCTTTAGGGCGGTTGCCAGTTCTTCTCCGGCGACACCGTCTGCCTGATGGCCGCCGTAGGTGATAAAGTTGAACACATACCCCAGTTTGCCTATATCACTTGGGAATCGGCGCATCTCTTCATCACTCATCCCGGTGGTATCCCAGTTAAATGAAGGTGAGAGGTTATAGGCCAGCATCTGGTCCGGATAAACGGCATGGATGGCTTCGGCGAATTCAGTGGCTTCCTTTAAGTTGGCGGTTTTAGTCTCCATCCAGATAAGATCGGCAAAAGGAGCAACTGCCAGGGATTTGGCAATGGCGTAATCGATACCACCGCGAATCTGAAAATAACCTTCCGTTGTTCTGGGCCGGTTCCAGTCCCAGGGAATATTGGCCCCAATCTGTTTGGCCTTCTGCCTTGCCATATAGTGCGATACATTTTTAGCGTACGCCATCCATTCCTCTACACTCATTGCCGTATCCTGGCCATCGTCCTGGAGGAGCTTTATGCGCTCGGCAACAGCTTCTGGGAAAGTCTTGATCCCGGCATCACTCTCCCAGGCCTGCACGACAGTGGTCATGGCCTCATCGAGCATGTGCTCGAGTTCCAGCCCGTCTGCTGAAACCTTTTTAGCAATGATCGTTTGTAATTTGTCATAGATATCAGCCGATTTAAACCAGCTGACGGCCAGCTCATACTGCTCTTCGGCCAGATCATAGAGTAAATGACCGAGCACTTCCTTATGCCCGGATTTATTGAACAGACGCTGCACCGCCAAGGCACAGAATTTATACAGAGGCACATTGATGTTTGTTGCCCCCAGGATGAAAGCGTGGTCCCTGCTGTCATTATTACTGTCGAGCAGGGTGGCTGCTTCAGCATCGGTCCTGGCTACGATGATGCCGGGCACCCGCATTATATCCAGTTGAAAACGGGCCGTATTCAGTCGCTTTATCTGTTCATCGACGGGAACCAGGACTTTTCCGCCCTGATGACCGCATTTCTTTGTTCCTGGTCGTTGATCTTCAATATGGTAGCCGGGAACCCCTACTTCCACAAAACGTCGGATCAGGTTACGAACATGGGCATCACCACCGTGCCCTGTATCGGCATCGGCAATGATATAGGGGCTGAAATCGAATTCCGGACTCTTCTTCCGTTGTTCTTCCGTCATACGGGAGCGAAAGAACTTCTGGTTTTTGTCGGCGGTGAGCAGGGCTCTGACGATGGCGGCAGCCTCGTCGGGAACCTGACTAAGGGGGTAAGAAGCCAAATCCGCTCCAGGGTCTTCATTGATAGAGCCTTTTGCCGACGTTGCCCATCCGCCCAGGTAGATCCCTTCGATACCCGCCCTTTTTATGGTTACCGCCTGCCCTGGCGAATAAGGGCCGAAGGTTGTAATGGAGGTTTTGGTTGCAAATTTTTCCCGTAACAGGCGAAAAAAACCTATCGCTGCCTCCCGCGCCACCGTATAATCATTGGCGAGTGTTCCCTGCTGCTCTGCCACCTGCCGCTCGGAATAGAGTCGTTGTATCCCCGTAAACCGGGAACTGGAGAAATATTCCTGTAATTCGCTGATTTGCTTTTCCAACATGGTTTTCTCCCTCTCTTTACTGTAAATAGTCCAGATTTTCGGTGATCCGCTGTCCACTTTCTCTGAATTTTTTGATGTAGGCTTCAATTCGCCGCTTGCCTTCCGATAAATCGCAGTTGTTCAGGTTTATGTTCAACAAGTCGATATACCAAGGAATTTTCACCTCTTCATCGACATATCTTTTGACCATTTCATAGACGATCGGCAGGGTAGTTGTTTTCGATTTTTCGTGGACATCACGGCTGTCGGCATTGAGAAGTTTGCGGTACTCCTCATCCAGGAGCCTGGTAAAAATTTGTTGTGTGAAGACATCTCCTTTCTTAAGACCTGTCTCATGGTCATCCTCGGTGAGCGCCGCACCTTTATGGATCCATTCCCAGAAGATACTGAGACGTATCTCGCCGGTTGCCATATCTTCCATAAGATAGAGGATGTCATCGTTGCCGAAAAAGTCGCCGGGCTTCAAGGCGGCAGCCTGGAATCCCTGGGAAAATGCATTCCCGTATTGCAGGGCAACACTGAGCAGATTTCTTGCGCCGCGAACGGTGCGGGGGGCCTCTTCTAATAAAAAGAGGTTATCGGCATCTTCCTCAGTGTAGCTCAAGGGTGGGAAGGACCTGCCAAGCTGATTGTTCTCGCCGACTTTTTCCCAGACCGGCCGAATGATATGCACCATCTTCCAGTGGGCGACCCATTTCCCGCTGGCACCTGCCTTTTGTTCACGTTCGGCGCCCGCGAGGGCCTTTTTCATGCTGTCCTCGACGCCCTTCTTGGAGCCAACCGGGATGTTAGGTTCCATTCCGCCCTGAAATAACGCGAATCTTCCGTTTTCATCAGGACTGTTTACGCAGCGTCGGACCCTGTCTTCATACATCCCCATATAGCCATAGGTCATGCCGATTTCTTCGATGTTGGGATTAATAAAATTTTTATCCCAGGCCATGGCATCGGCTACACTGTTGATATAATCCCACCTTCCGGTGTTGAAGCCGACAAAGTGGCCGCCTAAGGCGGCTCGTATTTCCATTATCTGAAAGGTTGCTTCAACCTGCTCAAGAAGCACATAGGCAAGTATCGAATTCTGCGGCAACCCTAAGACAGATTCGAGAGTATCCAGTATTTTTTTCCAGAAAGCCGCTTCCTCGGCTGTCTGAATCTTGGGCAGGTACAGCACCAGGGAGGAACCGCTCTGACGTAAAGCCTCATGCGTATTGCAGAGATAAAGGGTTGTATCAACAAGGGAAGCCGAGAGTCCGCGGCCATCCGCATCCCTGAAATGCCGGTCGTCGAGATGCAACCCTCGAGGCCTGAATATTCTGGTGGTGAATCCGAGTTGCGCCAGCCAGTCTTTTATAATGGGCTTGCCAAGAAAGGAGACAGCCCATTTATTCATCTCCTGGGCAACTTTTTCCGCAACATCGAGAAATAGCGGATCCTTCCGGTAGGCGAGTTTGAGGTTGCGCAGATTGTCCAGAGACATGGTTTGTACCTGCCCAAGGGCATCTTCTCCGTCAAACATCCAGCCATCGGCTCCGGAAAGCAGTGCATACGCCACGTTTCTTATGCTGCTTTCAAGCGGTGCGTCGGGTTTTGCGGCCGGCCCGGTACCTTGAATCCATTGTCTCTGCAGATCCTTGGGAATGACAGGGCCGCTGAACTTTCCAGCCCTTGCATCAGCCACTGAAATTTGACAGCCGCCAATGATCTCATCACTCTTTAAAAAGGTGATTCGCTCGTGATTTGCAAATCTTCGCCGTCGAGTGCGGTACCGCTTCTCCATGAGGGCAATGCGTTCGCCATTGAGCACCGCCATTTTTTCAAGAGCGGCGAGGGCTTCACTGTTCAGCACATCCGGATACTTCTCGACAATTTCTTTGGCATACAACAGTCGGTAGGTGATTGGTTCTGACATGTCAGCTCCTTGCTATGTTCGTATTAACTTACGGTAGGAGTATTAACCTACGGTAGGTATCGCAGAATAGGACGTCAAGAAAAATAAAGAACACCGGCTGTTCGGTGTCATACCCGAACATAATTGAATCTGGATAAAACGGTCCGGCAGTCGGTTAACCCTTCACGACTATTTCCGGGTTCAGGATATTATTGGGCCTCTCACCATCCATATGGAGCCGTAAGTTATTGAGTGCATTAAAGATCTTAAGACGGCGTATTTCGGGAACTGCGGCTGCGGTATGACCGGCAATCCTGAGATTGGCAAGTGGCCTGCCGTCTGCATCCATAAATCGCTGGCCGGCATTTCCTTTTTGTTCATCGGTAAGAACATCAAGGCGTACCTCGACGTCTTGATGTTCCCGTAGGTACGGTACGAGATCTGCTTCATTCAACAGCCCCTTCCCCGCATTAACAAGAATCCTTACTGCGCCCTGGGCGGCAATGCCGAGCATGTCCAGGGCCTGACGGTCAACCCAGTATCGAGTCAGCGAGGTCGTTGCCGCTAAGGTTGTTATAATGTTGCTGGTGGTAAACAGTCCGGTTTTATCAACATACTCCACATCTATTTTTTGCTTGTACACCCTTGCCCGGTTCTGCGCCAGACGTCGCAGGCGCTCCAGTTTCTGTTGATATTGCGGACGCTCGGGGTTTCTCTGGCAGACAATGACATTAGCCCCCAGCGCCAGTGCCCGTTGCACGACAGCCTCACCAATCCGGCCCAGGCCCTGTACGCCGAAGGTGAGTCCGATCAGTGAACGGTCAAATATGCCAGGATCATTTATATACACCCTGTCGGCAAGCACACTTATCGAACTCTTGACTTTTATTGCCCGCAATGTCTGCTTGGTGTACGTAACAGGTGTCTTGATCGTATAGGTTGCCGTGTGGATCAACTCATCCTGCTCAACGGGTTGTATCTGGATGGATAACGGCTTCGTTTCTGAAACCTCAGGCAAGAGCTGCAGCAAATCATCCAGTCGGGATCTTTGTGGTTCGGAAAGGGAGCGGTACTCCTCTTCCAGGATTAAAATCGAGGACACCTCATACGCCATTGCCAGTTCAATGAGGCATATGCCCACCTCGTCCAGGCCGATAATACCAATCTTACTCTGGATGCCCGCCTCGCGGTATTGTCCAAGCTGATCATGATACACCGTTGCATCCCGCCGAACTCCGGTGCGTACATATTTATCTCCCGACCCGAACGCATACATGGCATCCAGCCTCAAGGCCCGTCGCAACAAGGTAAACCAGATGATCTGGGCAACTGTCCTGGCTCTTTTTTCTTCAACAATATCAATTTGATTCAGCGCAACAGCCCCCTCAGAATACTGATCTTGCACATATCGCCCATACAGCGCATCCAGGGCCATGCCGATATTTTGTTCGGTTACGGCGACTGTCGTATACCCCGGTGAGTTGGTGACTATTGTCCCCATCCGGGTAGCCGTTTCCAGATCGATATGATGGGTAGCGGTTGCAAAAAGAATAAGACCTTTCAAGCGCGCCTGCCGAAAGAACTGGGCATCAAAATTCGCATTACAATACCCCAGGCAATAATCGTACTGCTGACCGGCGACAAGGGCATTCAATCGACTGTTAATCCCGGGAGTCCACTCGCCGTCAATTTCTATCAATTCGGACTCGGCAAGCAGGATGTCAAAGGAAACATCCCCGAACTGCAGTTGCAGCTGAAGAACAATCTCGGGAGGCAAGGGCTCAATGACGAGCACCCTTGCCCTGGGAGAGGGAACACTTATGCGAAAGAATCGCAGCTCCCCGATCTCAACGATGCTGTGCGTTCCTGCTGTTTTTCCTTTCGTAATTGAATTGTTGATGATATTGGGTGGAATTCTGCCGTCAATCAGTCTTCGTAAGTTATCAAGAGCTTTGAATATCTTTAACTGTCTTACTTCCCGCACCGCGGCTGCGGTATGCCCGGTAATCTTGATATTTGCCAGAGGCCGCCCGTTATCATCGGTGAGTCTACGATAGGCCCCCCCTTCATGTTCCCCGGCAAGAACATCCAGCCTTGCCTCGGCATTAGGGTTCCTGCGCAGGAATTGAATCAGTGCATCTTCATCCACAAGTCCTTTTCCGGCACTGACAATCACCCGCAGCGGACTGACAGCCCGACTGGCAAACCGCTCCAATCCCTTCTGGTCCACCCAGCCTCGTGTCTTGTCCGTGGTTGCCGCCAGGGTCGTGATGACATTGCTTCCCTCAAAAAAGGCATCCTTGTCTTCAGCATAGTCAACGGAAAGGGATTGCCCTACCCATTTGTGGTGATGTGCTGCCAGTTTTTGCAGATGTATGAGTTTTGCCTGATAGTCAGGCCGATGCGGATTTCTCTGGTAAATGAGAATGCTCATCCCCAGAGGTATCGCCCGCTGGGCAACGGCCTCGCCGATACGCCCCAACCCCTGTATGCCCAGCGTTATTGTCGCCCTGGATGAGTTATACAAATCGAAGAGATTGCGGACAAAAATATCCTCAATATCAATATGAATTTTACCACCCGGCTGAGCAATTGTGCACCGCCTGAAATCATGTAGTTCGGTAGAAAAGGTATAGTTCGCATGATCAAACAGTTCCGCACGGCTCACCGGTACGATCCGGATAGATAAATCATGGGTTCGTGAGGTGCTCATTTTAACAGCGATCATCTCCTCGAGCCTTTCTTTTTGAGCTGCAGACAGATTTTTGAACTCCTCGCCGAGAACATGAATCACGGAAACTTCGTGGGCGATGGCAAATTCAATGAGATGCAGGCCGGTGTCATTCAAACCAATAACTCCGATGATCCGGACGATATTGGCCTCCTTGTTCTGGCCTATTTGATCATGGTAAACGGTGGCGTGCTCGCCAACCCCCGTGCGGACATACTGTTCACTGGCCCCAAAGGAAAACATTGCATCCAGTTTTAAGGTCTTCTGCAGAAAACACAGCCACATTGCATGGGCAACTGCCATGGGAGCCGCATGCAGACACACGTTGCCGGCAATTCTGACAAACCCGTCAGGACCTTGTCCGTACCGGACAGCATGGGAGTACATGGCGTCCAGTATCAAACCTATATTCTGTTCGGCAACCGTCGTGGTCGTAGGACCGGGAGCGTTGGTGACCACGGTATGAAAACGCGTTGCTGCCGTGACATCAATGTTATGCGTACCGGTTGATAAGAGCAGGAACCCTTTCAGCTTAGCCAGTCGGAAGAAATCCTCATCAAATGCCTCGTTGACATATCCTATCACATAATCATATCTTCTCACCTGAACCAGTGCGTTCAGTTTACCATGAATGCCTGGGGTCCATTGTCCGGCACTCTCAACGACTTCCGATTCTGATTGCAGAATATCAAAGGTCACATCGTGAAATCGGTGGTGTAACTGGGCAATAATCTCCGGACCAATGGGCTCAAGGACCAATACACGGGCACTGGGCTGCGGAACCTCCAATCGTAAAAAGCTCAGGCCGGCGAGTTCTACATCGGCAACAGCCAGATTATTCAACGCCATATGTATTTGCTTGGCATCTGCCGTATCATTCATCCGTTGTAATTCTTCTAGAATTGAACGGCGGAATTTCCTTGATTCCAGTCGATAACGCGAGGGGTACGGGAAAAAATCAGGGTACCGGCCATTGTTAACCTTTGCCTGGATGTTCTCCCAGAAATGCGCGGAAAAAAGATCTCCATGGATGGCGCGAAATATTTCCCGATGCGGCTGCGGAATGTTCAATTCCTGCTCAAAGGTCGACGGGTCAATACTGTTTTTGCCCAACCCCAGAGCGGCACCCTGCGGTCCCCGAAAGGTAAACAACCGAATATCGATGAGGGAGGCATTGTCCAGATAAACAACCCGGCCCCAGGATGTCAGCCCAAAATGTGCTAAGCCCAAGGATTTCGGCAAAAAGCCCATGGCCGCTAAATGCTTGATATTCCAGCCAACCCGCAGTAGGATCTGCCGGGCCTCGCTTTTGCCGGCAATACGGACCTGGGTTATGACGGGTATAATCCGGCGCGCGGCATAGACCCGCTTGAAAAAGATATACGCATCGGTAATAAGCACATCTTCCGGTTGCTCATGGGCTAATTTCTCTATCAATTCATCTGAAAATTGCTTACGGGCAAATTTTAGGTTCCGGTAATCAAGAGAATCCAGAATTTGTCCAAGACGATCAATGGTATGGACCTTGATGAAATTGTCAATAATACCTTGTCTGTCAGGCAAGCCGCGCCGTATCACTTTAAAGACGAGAGGAAATCCCTTAACGCCAAAGACAAAGTCTATCGGCCCGACCCCAAGATACTGACACTGTTCTCCAGTTTGGAAAATAGACCTGAGCTGTTGCAGGAGAGCAAGTTTTGCCGGGTGACTAAATCCTATTATATCAAGAATATAAGCAGGATTTTCCGTTGGGAATAAGCGCTGAACAAAATTATACAGCTCCTGGTAATTTCTGGTTGAAACAGTAAAGGCCGATCGAGTTGACGAAAAGAGAAAAACTCTCGCTGCCTGATAGCCGACTAACACCGCATCGACCTTTACGCCGTCAAGTGAATGGACACAACTGATAATGAGCGGCACAGCTGCAACGTTTGTTCGTAGCTGGCCAACGATATAGGCCCCTTTTCCCCGAAAGAACGGCGGTTTTAATAACTCAAGAGCAAGCAACACCTCTTCTTCCGCTATGTGTTCATTGATTATATCAATTATAATATCGGTATCTTGAGGAAGTGTGTCGGAAAAGGAATCGGCAAAGACAGAGTCGCCAAATGCCATCAGGAGGGTTTTACCCAGCTGCGTACGCTTCTTTATCGGATAATAATGAACTATCTTGTCTGGCTCAACCTGATGCAGCCCAATGCCGTCATCTTCAAATTCAATGGATATACCTTTTCGAGCAAAAACTTTTCGCATTACCGAAGTAAAATAGGTGGTCGCCAGCTCGTCCTCATACTCATCCTTAAACCGTTGCCGCAGCTGTTCCCACTTGCCGCGATCATATAAGGCCTCCCCAAGAGAATTACTTACAAAGGTGACACTCTTTTGCGTCGCCAGACGATAGAGCTGCACTCGCAACAGGTCATCCTGCAGGCGGTTGTCCAGTTCGCCGGCGGTAAACAACGCAGGCGCCCGCTCGGCGATAAACAAAAATTCGTTATAATAGTGAAGAAATTGTTGGTGGATGCTCTCGAGAACACGATCCAGCTTTCCGGTCATAGATAAGTTCCTCTCAGCAAAACTTTGCCATACTGTCCAAAAAACAGAGCGCCGACAGCAGGGCAAATCTATCTGCCGCGTTGCATGCCTCTATCCGAAGTGCCCAATCACCCTACTTTTCAGCGAACCAATAGCGGCAACCGGCAATATACCTCATAACATCAGTCGAAAGTTGTACCTGCGCCTCGAGCAGGGCAGAACTCTGCTGTAGAGTCTGCTGCCAGATGGTGATGCTTTGCTGAAGGGAGAGCTCAAGCAGTGACTGATTGGAGAGATGGGTTCGATAGTACTCGGGAGTATCCGCCAAAGGCGTCATCCACATGGCACAGCGCTCCGGCAGCTCCTGCAGCAGAAGCGTAGCGAGATATTTTTCCATCGCTTCTCCCATTGCAAAATTCGGTGAAATATCGTGAAGGACCCCTTCAAGGGTGAAAAATGATTTACGATAGAGCACAAGTTCCGAAGGAAAAACCAGACCCTCCATCGTCATTTTTTCCAGCAAACAAAAGGCCTTTTTCAGAGGATCACAATCAACATACTCCTCCGATGACAAGAGGTTTTCAATCGTTTCGGCAAGAGCCGCCCTGGCCTTTGTTTCATCCATATCTGAAGCTGAAGCCATGCTTGCTATGACCCCGGCCAGAGTCCACTTATCACTTTTCATGATCCCAAGCAACAGTGCCACAACCTGTATCCGCTGTTTTTTCGACAGGTGTCCGGCAAGCGTCCAATCAAGCAATGCCACCTCGAAACCGTCCTGACCACTGCCGGGAACAGCCAGGATATTTCCGGCATGGGGATCTCCATGAAACAAGGATAAATCTGCTTTTGCAAAAAGCGGCATACAGATGATTGCTTCAAAAACCCGGCCCGCCAGTTTTTCCTGCTGATCCTTTGTCCCCTTCGTTTCGGTAATCTTTATGCCGTCGATATACTCCATAGAGGTCATGGTTCGTGTACAGAAAGGTGCCAGTTCCGGAATCCGCACGCCATCCACGCGATCATAAATTTTTGCGGCCTCATCCAGGTTCTGCTGTTCGGCGGTCAAGTCAATCTCCCGGGCAAGATCCCCGCGAATTTCCTGAAAGAGACTGGCAAGCTTCATCTCCTGCAGCCCATACCGTTTGCGATTCTTTTCAAGATTTGCCATCACGCTTTCCAAAATCCCCAGTTCTTCCTGCAGATGGATATCAACCTGAGATTTGAGCACCTTAAAAACCCCTTTCTTGGTCTGACTACTGCCAGGGTTTTGCCAGCTGCAGGGAAGGACGGTGGCAACACTGGCCTCGGCAATGATGCGGGGAGACAGCGTGATTTGGCAGCGCGAACGCAGCGCTGCCAACTGTGTTTGAATGAAGTGCACTTGACCTTCCGGATCGGTACCGTAGTCCCCCTGCTCCAGGCGAACAAGCCACTTTTTCAGCTCTGGATCAAGTTGTCGATTGCGGGCAATAACCTGACCGAGCTTGTGCAGCGTTGGAAAGTGGAGGACCAGGTTCAGCAACCGCTCGCCGGGAACAGTGCAGTCCTTTAGGGTTGACTGGTCGAGTATTACCCGATGAAGCCTGGGATAGGAGACGCCTGAGAGAAACAGTTCGATGCCGTCGCGAACCAGAGGTACAAAGCGAGCAAGGCTGCCGGGCACTGCGTCTTCAGGGCGGGCCAGCGACATCAGGAGGGAAGCGGCCTTCCGGCAAAAGGCCTGCTCCCCCATCGATTGCACCAGCAGGTCAAGTTGTCGGCCCAACTGCTCCTCGGTGGAGTTGTGAAATGCCTGCAGAAAAGCGGTCTGCTCAAAGAGATCCATTTTTTTGTTCTCAAGAGAGGTGGGAGGGATTGGGTTTTCTGGCCTGGAGTGGCAGACCGTAAAGATTTGTGCGAAATTGTTCGCAAGCGTCGCAATTCCGTGACAAGATCCAATTTACATACAACTATGCCTGACTTGCATCCACCCCCCTCTATGCGGGACTGTTTTCGGTGCCCCCTTGAGGGGTATAATTTCAGTCAATGTACCACGGATGATCCCGCCCAAAAGATTTGCGGGATAAGTTCATTCACGAAATAATTTGCTATTAACTGCACAAGATAATTATCAAGCGGCTGATAATCCCGCCCAAAAGATTTGCGGGATAAGTTCATTCACGAAATAATTTGCTATTAACTGCACAAGATAATTATCAAGCGGCTGATAATCCCGCCCAAAAGATTTGCGGGATAAGTTCATTCACGAAAT
>NZ_SWCM01000007.1 GCF_005116645.1 Desulfopila sp. IMCC35006 | reverse complement strand
AGAGCTTTTGTTTGGGGAGTGTTTGGAATTGGAGGAATTGCTGGGCAAGAGGAAAACCAATTGCTATCACATTTTAATAAAAGTCTGCATATCAAACGTTCTTTTAAATAGACCAGATAGCTATATTAAATATTGACAGCGATCAGTAGGCCATATTTCTGTTATTTATTGTAACGTATATTGCTCATACTTAGGTGTACGCTGATTGCCGAACATAACAGCCTGTCAATGACATCGATATCCGACTGCGATTATAGCATATGTGATTGTGGCAATGTTCGCCAATTGACGTACTTATTAATATATAGAAACCTCAAATCCCTCACCCTGCCGACAACTCAACTGAAAATGACTCAAAAAACCTTCTGGGTAAACCCCTATCAAACTTTCCACAAAACAATTGTTGCCTCTGTCGACGGCAATGATATCACTCTTCAATCAACCATATTTTTTGCTTTTTCTGGTGGCCAGGAAAGCGATCATGGCACCATTGGTGGAAAACAGGTTATCTCTGCTCGAAAAGAAGGCTTGGAAATTGTTTACACCCTTGCTGAGAACCATGGGTTAACAGTTGGGAAAACTGTAGATATAGAAATTGACTGGACCAGAAGATACCGACTGATGCGACTGCACTTTGCGGCGGAATTGATTCTCGAACTTTTTTATAAATCCCTTGATGGGGTTGACAAAGTTGGTGCCCACATCGCCGAAACAAAAGCTCGAATAGATTTTTCATGGCCTGAGAGCATCGCACCGATGCTCCCAGAATTCACCTTGAGGGCGAATCAAATAATTGAAGCCGATTTGGAGATCAAATGTGCTTTTGACGATGTGGTGACTGAGCGCCGCTACTGGGAGATTGATGGATTCTCGCGAGTTCTCTGCGGAGGAACGCACGTCAAACGAACTGGGGAAGTAGGTCAGATCAGGTTGAAACGAAACAACATCGGTCGAGGCAAGGAGCGAGTTGAGATTTTTCTTGCTTCTTGAACGGAACAGGACTCATTGATTTTTCTGATTGCCCCTCAAACCCAGACTGTCGGAGTGGAAGGGTGTGAACTGTTCGTTTTTCGGGTCTGGGCAGCAATCGAAATCCAGCTTTCTCAACCTTCACTGGATTTGTGAATCCGGGGCAGATATTTACAGATGACTATTATGAAGACAAAAACAAAAATAATACTTTATTTATCACTTCTTGCCTTAGTGGACATGGTTATCCCGATACCTTTTACTGCTCTGATGTTACTCTATGTTGTTTTTGAAAAACCTGCATGGTTTAGAAATTTAGTTACTCAAATTTATAATTCTTGATATACGTCAAGAATAATTTAAATATTTGGTTATCATATCGAACATTTATATTTTCGAGAAATTGAGAGAGTAACGATTTAAGATACGTTGAAGGTTCGGTCTTTAATGATCATGTTTTAATGTTAGTTTTATCCGGCTCCCCCAGTGTCAGGGAAGTTGCCGCATGAACTAAAACCCATTATAAAAGAGGGCGCTTTAGGAGAAAACTTTAACTGCAACCAAATGAGAAAAGAGAATTAAAACTATGCAACCCCAGATCGCGGCGAAATTATTATATACGTTTCCATTGTACTAAGACAAAGACAGGGGTTAAAAAGCATTGTTGAATGCGGTGTTGCTCTCAGCGGTCCAGGTTGCCCACGCCCGGCTAGCGTAAACATTTTGTTAATACAACATTATCCCATAAAGGAATACACATGATTTTGGATATACTTGAAAATGCACACCGTTACCTGGGCATCAACGATGGGTTTCCCAAGGCGTTTGAGTTTCTCTTGCGCCCTGAACTCAAGGAAATGGCGGTGGGAAGATATGAAATAGATGGTGAACGCGTCTTTGCAATGGTGTCTAAGGACATTGGTCTTAAAAAAGAGGATGCGCAGCTTGAAACGCATGAGAGATACATTGATATACAATTGATTTTGGCCGGTACCGATGACATAGGATGGAAGCCCAGGTCATTATGCAAACACCCCTCCGGGGAGTACGATCATGAATCTGACCTGCAGTTCTTCACGGACCAACCGAATACCTGGCTCGCAATCGAAAGTGGAGAGTTTGCTGTCTTCTTTCCAGAAGACGCACATATGCCCCTGATCTCCTCAGGTCAGATCCACAAAGTCGTGGTAAAGATTGCGGCGGTATAAGTGAGACCGTATTATTCCAGCCTGGTACAGCCAATCACTTGCCGCCTGTTTTTATATGAGTCCATCACTCCCCTTCGATCTCCCATTTGAGGTTTCGCCAATCCGCGCATCCCGGCTGGACATCAGCACAAACCTCATATCCCCATATAGCAGAGGGTTAGCGGCAATCAGATAATTCTCTATTCTCATATTTTCAAAAAGATATTGGCCGAATGGTCGCTTTAAGATGCCAACACTTCTGCATCCGACGTCATCCCTTGCCTCTTCTTTTGACCACACACAATATGCCTGCCCGTGAACGAGTGTTCCAGGTGCACGTTTTGTCTTGTTCTTTTTGTCAATTTCTGCTTCTTTTTGTAACCTTTGTTTGCATTATTGGCAGCAGATTTTCTACTTGGAGGCTTGTTCAGTTTTTTGGCACTGCTTCGTTTGTGAGTTGTAACGCCTTTAAAAACGTTTTAACATCTTGTAGCATCTCACCTTTTCACAGGATGGACCATGAAACTCAAACTACCAAAGATCTTGACCCGTAAATTTCTGGTAATTTCGGTGGCTGCCCTGCTGCTGTATGCCCTTGCCGGCTTCGTCGCCCTGCCAGCGCTGGTCCGCTGGTATGTCCCCAGATACGCACACCAGGACCTGCATTGCCAGGCGGACCTGCAGAAAATCCGCATCAACCCCTTTCTTTTGACCGTTGAAATTAATGGATTCAGCCTGAAACAGGCCGACGGATCGCCGCTGGTTGCCTTTGCAAGGCTTTTTGTCGACCTGGAGACGAGCAGCCTTTTTCGTTGGGCTGTCGTGCTGCGGGAATTCGCTCTCGACAAGCCGGAGATCCATCTGGCCGTTGAGCCCGACGGCACGATCAATTTCGAAAAGCTGGCCCCCGCATCGTCGACTCCACCGGAACCAGCAAAACCTGACGCCAGACTCCTGCGATTCATCCTGCAGGGAGCAGCCATCAACGAGGGGCGGATTGTCGCAGTCGACAACCGCCAGAGCACACCGGCGCAACTCAGTCTGGAAAAACTCAATCTGCAGATCAAAGATCTCTCTTCGCTTAAAGAGCATAACGGCTCCTATGCCATTTCCGCTGCGACAGAAAATGGCGAGTCCCTGCAGTGGGAAGGCGGGGTAACGCTTACCCCCTTGCGCTCGGAGGGCAGTTTGCGCCTTACCGGCATCCGGACCGCCAGTCTATGGCAGTTTGTTAAGGACAATACCAACCTGGAACAACCGACGGGTCAGATTACCATCACCACCGGATATCACCTGGATGGTGCTTCCAGTCCCATGCAGATGACGCTCGATGGGCTTCGGATCTCCCTGTCGGAGCTGTCCCTGCAGCTGCTTCACGCGGAGAAGGCCTTCCTGCAGCTAAAAAAGGTCGATCTGGATGCGCCGCATTTCGACCTGACGACCAGAAAATTGCAGATAGGCAAGCTGCTGGTCGAAGAGGGGGCGGTCGATGTTCGCATCAACGAAACCGGAGGCCTTAACCTGCAACGGATTGTCCGTGCCGCGGAACCGGCAAAGCAGAACCGGCAAGCACTCTCTGCCCCTGCTGCGCCACCGGCACAATCGGTTGCCGGCGCTGCCGAGAAAACGTCCTCTCCGCCACCCCCCAAGGTTGTTGTGTCTTCTGCCCCTGCCCCGGCAGATCCTCCTTTCAGGATGAACGTTGACGCCATCGAGGTCAAAGACGTCTCCCTTGCCCTGGACGACAAGAGTCGCAAGACCCCGATAGAGGCAGGAATTGGGGGCATTAACCTCAGTCTCAAGGCGCAGGTGGAAGCGGGGGCACAGGGCAACAAGGTGAGCCTGCAGGAAATATCCAGTGAGCTGCAAGCGGTCGCTATCCGGTCTGCCCTGGCCCCGGAGCCGTTGTTTACCACAGAGAAGCTGACGGTTGAAGGTGGAGAATGCGATCTGGACGCTCGTGCGCTCAAGGTTGCCCGGATAGCTCTGCACACCGGTCGTCTTGATGCCGGACGGGATGCGGATGGGACACTGAACTGGCTGCGGGCCCTGGAGACAAAAGGGGCAGCCGAAAAATCTCCGGGGGCGGCAAAACCTGCAACCGACGCCGGCCCCGCCTGGAAATTTCTGGTCAAGTCCTTTGAGCTGGACGGCTTCAGTTCGCGGTTTTCCGACCTGACAACCGCTTCAGACAAACCGGTTCTCAGTCTGCAGGGATTCAAGGCCAAACTGGCTGATATTGACGGCAAGTCCCCCATGGCGTTCACATTGGGTTTTCAGATGGAACAGGGGGGAACCGCGACAGTAAACGGCACGGTGAATCCTGCCATCCCGTCGGTAGAGGCGGATATCAACATAGCCGGTCTGGTGCTCACGTCCCTGCAACCCTATATCGAGCCCTATGTCACCCTGACCATAGAGTCAGCAGCGGTTTCAACGCGCGGTAAAATGCGGTATGGCGTGCCCGGAGCCGCATCCAGCATCGCCTATGCAGGTGACTTCAGCCTGAATGATTTAAGCCTTACCAACCCCGGTGTTAAAACCCCCTATCTGAGCTGGGACGCCGTGCAGCTCCCCAAGGCGACGCTGACCCTGCAACCCAACGGGCTTGAGATAGAGGATATCAAGATTGTAAAACCGGTCGGGGAGTTGATTATCGGGGAAGACAAAACCCTGAACCTGGCCAAGATTTTGAAAAAACAGCAGGGTGGCACAGCTCCTCCGCCAGCAGCCAAACCGGAACAGAACAATGACCAGGCCCCCTTCCCGTATAAAATTTCCCGGGTGCAGGTGGAAAAAGGCAACATGATCTTTGCCGACCTGAGCCTGCGGCCTCAATTCAAGACCCGTATCCATGACCTCAAGGGAACAATAACCGGCCTCTCGTCGACCGAAAACACGCAGGCCAAAATCAAGATGGCCGGACGCGTGGACAGATACGGGATGGCCAAAATCAGCGGGGTGATTCGGCCCAACGATTTTGGACGTTCATCCGATATTGCGATGGTCTTTCAAAACGTGGAAATGAAAAACCTCTCGCCCTATTCCGGCAAGTTCGCTGGCCGCCTGATCAAGTCCGGCAAGGTCTCCGCCGATTTCAAGTATGTGATTCATGATTACAAAATGGTAGGAGACAATAAAATACTCATTGATAACCTGATGCTGGGAGAACAGGTGGACGACCCGGACGCAGCCAACCTGCCCCTGGATCTGGCCATTGCACTTTTACAGGATGCAGATGGGCGCATCAATATCGGCCTTCCCGTAACCGGAGATCTGAAAGATCCCCAATTCAGTATCGGGCCCCTTGTCTGGAAGGCTTTTACAAACCTGATCACCAAGGCGGTTACCGCCCCGTTCCGGGCACTCGGAAGTCTCTTCGGGGGGGAGGACATAAACTTCGATGCGGTGGTATTTGACCCGGGGAGCGCCGAGCTCCTGCCACCGGAAAAAGAGAAACTCCTGAAACTTGCCGATGCCCTGAAAAGTCGGCCCCAGCTCAAGCTGGTTATCCAGGGACGCTACAGCCCTGATGCTGACGGCAGGGAATTAAAGGATCTGAGTATTCGCAGGCTTGTCGCCGCCAGACAGGGAGAAAAACTTGGACCCGATGAAGATCCCGGATCGCTCGATTTCACCAACTCCAGGACGCAGAATATTCTGGAGGACCTGTACCGGGAGCGCTTCGGAAAGGCGTCGCTGGGGGAACTGGAGAAAGGCATCGCGACAGGCTCGGTGAAACCGCGTACCCCCGCGACGAATCAGCAGAAAAAAGGCAACCAGAAGGGGGTATTCACAAAGATGGTTGACAACCTCGGGCTGTATAAGATTGTCCCCGGCGGAAAGAGCTCCGAGCAGGCCGCCCTCTGGGCAGGGGAACTCTCTATCCGGCTTGCTGAGAGCGAAAAAATTACCGACCAGACCTTCCTCCAGCTTGCCGGAAAACGTACCCAGGCTATTGCCGGGGAACTTGAAGGCAAAGCGAAGATCTCGAAAGAGCGCATAGGCGTCAAAGATCCCGAACCGCTTGCCGACAATGGGGCCCCGTCTGCTAAACTCTCACTGGACGCCATATAAAACATTCAGGGGGGGTATATTCCCGCGTCCCGGGCTAAGCACATCAGCCATCTGAAAACAGAACTCTGCCCGAAATTCTATAAACCTTTTAGGAAACCGTGGCCTGGCCCCGGTTGCTGCTTTTAAATAACAATCTTATTCAAATTTGGAGATTACATCATGTTGAAACTTGGAGAAAAAGGAGCCATCCCGCAGATTCAGGAAAACAGCTATGCGATTGCCCCACATATCCCCTGTGGTTTTGTGACCCCGGAACTGCTCAGAAAGATTGCCGATGTTTCTGAAAAATATAACGCCAAATCCATCAAAATTACCGGTGCCACACGTATCGCTATTGTTGGTCTCAAAGAAGAAGATATTGATGCGGCATGGGAAGAACTGGGTTTGGCAAAAGGTGCAGCCGTGGGATTGTGCGTGCGGAGTATTCGAACCTGCCCGGGAACAACCTTTTGTAAACTCGGCAAACAGGATGCTGTTGGAATTGGCATGAAAATGGATGAAAAATATCATGCCCTGCAGCTCCCCGGAAAATTCAAGATGGCGGTCTCTGGCTGCAAACTGAGCTGTGCAGAATCATGGGTGAGAGATATTGGTTTGATTGGCGATAGAGACGGCTGGATTGTGACAATTGGCGGCAATGTCGGATCGCAACCCCGAATCGGCAAGGAATTAATCAAAGGCCTGGATGACGAAGCCGCTCTCAAAGCCGTTGAGGATGTTGTGAACTATTACAAAGACAATGCAAAGGGCGGAGAACGCCTTGGAAAAATGATTGAAAGAGTTGGGTTAGAGCCTTTTGCAATGGCCGTTAAAAAGGACCGTTAAAGTATTTTATGTTCTTTGTTTACCACAATTTACCATCGAAGCAGTCCGGATGAATCATCCCTAACCGACTGCTTTTTTTAACAAAAAGACTTTTCGAACATATCCTGTTTTTTTTTCAAGAAGGCGAACCTGACGAATCTGCAGTTGTCCGAAATTTCCGGACAACTGCAGATGACGGCACCAGGTCCTGCATCCCCCGCTTTTTCTCTGCACAACCATCTTGACGGAGGCCCTGCCCTTCGACGTCTTTTCTTTTGTCCACCTCAGCCAGTAATTCACACAACTGATTTTTGAGAATCAATATGGTTTGGCAAATGGTTCTATTGTTGCTTACCCCTGGCAGACACGACAAGGTATCACATTGTAGTGTCTGCGAAATATTGCGTTATCGCAAATGCAAAAAATGCGGAGGATTGCTTGACAAGAGCTTCGGCATTGTGAGAAACTTTCTTAAATTGTCATCGACAATCATCAATTTTAGATAAAAAAATAATTTCTATTTACTATGGAGGAAATGATGAAAAACAAGTTTTTTGCGATTGCGGTTGCCACATTTTTATTATTCAGCGTTGCCAGTGTGGCGGGAGCAAGTGTAAAAATAGGTGTTCTCGCCAAAGATGGCCCAGCAGCGGCGTTAAAAGCATGGGGAGCCACCGGCGAATACCTCACCGAGAAGATCGGCCAGCCGGTGGAAATCGTTCCCCTGGCATTTGACAAGGTTTTTCCCGCGGTGGAAGCAGGAGATGTGCAGTTTTTCTTGGTGAATTCCTCTATGTTTATCACCGCCAAGACCAAATATGGTGCGGTTCCCGTTGCCACCATGATCAATTCCCGTCAGGGAAAATCTCTCAACTCCTTTGGTGGTGTTGTCTTTACCTCGGCGTATAACGACAAGATCAATTCATTTGCTGATTTGAAGGGGAAAAAATTTGCGGCCGTTTCGAAATCGTCATTCGGCGGCTGGCAGATGGCCTACAAAGAGTTTGTCGATGCCGGGATCGATCCTTTCAAGGATTTTGCCTCCATGGAATTTCTTGATAAACATGACAACGTTGTCTTTGCCGTGCAGAACGAACAGGTCGATGCCGGCACCGTACGCACCGACACCCTGGAACGAATGGCTGCCGCCGGCGCTATTTCCATGGCCGATTTCAAGATCATCGGCAAAAAAGACATCGCCGATTTCCCCTTCGTCTGTTCGACGGCCTTGTATCCCGAGTGGCCTCTCAGCAAGCTTGCTGCAACCGATGACGCACTCGCCGCAAAAGTCGTAGCGGCGCTCAAAGAACTCAAACCCGAAGATAAAGCGGCAAAAGCAGCAAAGGTTGTCGGCTGGAGCGATCCACTCGATTATGCAGGTGTTGAAGCCCTGCAACAGTCACTTAAAGTCGGCGCCTCCGCCAACTGATTGACCTTCTGCGAGGCAGGTACATCAAAAAGAACACAACACGCCTCTTTTTGATGTACCTGCCATATGAATATGCATCAATAGCCTAACAACACCACTTACGGGGTATATCGTGTTACAATCCACACTGCGAAATAATTTTCGAGCACAAATCATCGTTCCAGTGGCCATTGCACTGCTGGTTATGATCGTCAGCGCCATCTTCTTTACGGTTTTTACCCAGAAAAACAGCAGTAAAGCACTCAATGAACAGGTAAAGAGTTCTTTTACTGCCATTGAAACATCGATTGGCGATGACCTTGGACAGTTATCTCAGCAGTTTGACACTGACCTGCAACGAATGCAGGAGGAAGTTTCACAAGTGCTCGCCGCGTCATCCTCCAAAGCGCTGGAGAAGACATCCCAGGCGGTGCAGGAAAATATGCGGGTCTTGCGCCGGCAAAATGGAGACAACATAGCCCAGCTTATGGCCATAACCGCGGTAAACTCCTTTATCGCCAAAGATTTTGCCTCGCTGAACAGCTACGTTCGCAGTGCACACCAGAATAAGGATATTGTTTTTCTCTTCTACCTGGACAAGGACAAAAACCCGCTTACCCGCTTTCTCAACCGAACAAACGAAAAGCTCAAATCCTACCTGCCGGAGGGAAGACCCGATGTTGCAAAAATTATCGAGGCCGGGGAGCACGATCCCGACGTTCTGGTGCTTTCCCGGGATATCACTTCCGACGGAGAAATTATCGGCACCGTCACCCTTGGGATGGACATGACCCAGGCCAGACTGCAATCGGAAATGCTGACTGATCAGTTCGATGCTCTGGTTGACAGCAACGGTGAGCTTATTACCTCCATTCTCGGCAAGGAGGCGAAGACCTTAAACGACAACCTGAAGACTGTTGTAACCGGTATTGAAAAAAATATTTTTGAAAATTCCGCCAGGACGGTAGGCGACATCACCACAACCAGCAACGCGGTAAGCAATCGTACACGCAACATGTTCATCGTCGGCGCCATCATCGGGTTTGCCATGGTTCTTGGAATTCTGCTTCTCAATGCCCGTTCCATCCTGAAACTCCTTGGCGGGGAACCGACAGCCATGGTCGCACTTGCCAAGCGTATTGCTGACGGGGATCTCACAACAAAAAGCACGGTGAAAAACATTCCCGGCAGTCTCCAGGCAACCCTGCAGGAGATGAGCGAAAAATTGCGGCACATGATCGGCAATGTTGTCGAAGAAGTCCGCACCCTCCAGGCAACCTCAACAGAACTTGCTCTGGCATCCGAGGATATGACCGGCGGGGCTGAACATTCCTCCTCCAGAGCGGAAACGGTGGCCGCCGCAACGGAAGAAATGAGCGTCAATATGCGATCGGTGACAATGGCGAGTGAGCAGGCCGCCCAGAATGTCAATGTAGTCGCTATTGCCATGGACGAGATGACCGCCGCTGTGCAGGAAATTGCCCGCAACACATCCAAGGCCAGCACCATGACCAAAAACGCCGTAGAGTCTGCCAAAAACTCCTCGGACAAGGTCAATCATCTCGGCCTTGCGGCAAAGGAGATCAGCAAGGTTACTGAGGTTATAACCGAGATTTCCGAACAGACCAACCTGCTCGCGCTTAACGCCACCATTGAAGCCGCTCGAGCGGGCGAAGCGGGCAAGGGATTTGCCGTGGTAGCCAACGAGATCAAAGAACTTGCTAAACAGACGGCACAGGCAACAGGGGAGATTAAGGCGAAAATTGAGTCCATCCAATCCTCTACCGATGAAACCGTTGTGGAAATTTCAGAAATCAGCGGGGTTATCAACAGTGTCAATGAGCTTGTCACCACCATTGCCGCAGCAAGTGAAGAACAATCGGTTACCGCCGGCGATATATCCAAAAACATCAACGAAGCGGCAAGCGGTATCAGTGAGGTCAACGATAATGTCGCCCAGGCCTCGACTGTTGCCAATGAAATTGCCAGAGATATAGCCGAAATCAGCAAGGTAGCTGGAGAGGCCAAGGAAGGTTGTCTTCGATTACAGGGAAATTCCCGGGAACTTAAAGATGTCGCGGCGAGCATCAGTCGGGAAACCGGTCGCTTTGACCTCGGCAAACTGGAAAAAAAGAAATCAGGTTCACGAACTCTCGCAACGTCCCAGCCTTTGCTCCGCTGGTCTGCGTCACTTTCCGTCGGCATTGACTCCATTGATGTTCAGCACAAAAAACTGGTTGACCTGATCAATGAGCTGTACCTGCACATGAAATCAGGGTCGGCTAAGGAGTCTGTAGGCAAAACTCTCGGCCACCTGATCGACTATACGGCAAGCCACTTTAAAAGTGAAGAAAAGCTCTTTGCCACATACGACTACCCGGAGCAGTCAGTGCATAAAGAGGGACACAGCAAGCTTGTCGCGCAAGTACTCCAGTTCCAGGAACAGTTTAAAAAAGGTGAGCAAGACGTCTCTCTCGAGTTGATGGAGTTCCTCAAGGACTGGCTTGTCAATCATATAAAAAAAACCGACATGCAGTATAGTTCCTTCCTGGTCAGTAAAGGAGTTGTGTAATATACGCCGGTAGAAAAAATGAAAAAACAACCGATTTCCTCTCTGCTCCCCCCAAGGAAGATTGATCAAATCTGAAAGGCCATTTCTTTAACACCCTGAGGACCGACTTGTTTTAAAGTATCGATGTACATATTGCAAAATATGTACATCACTTATTTCCATTACTCAATCCTGGCCTGCTGCACATATCAGTATTTTCGAAAGTGAAAGAGTTCCGTTTGCATTGACCCAGGGGGACGCACGTTTGCGGATAAAGCATAAGCCTCAATTGTTTTTGGAAACTGCTGGTAGTGCGGCGGCCGTCATCGGCCTTGTCCGGCTTCTTGAGTCTTTTTTTCGAAGAGGAATAGAGTGCAGATGGCGTTATGGAATCGGTTTCGCGGGTAGCAATACGAACCTTGTGGCTCTTGACGAAAATGAAATGGGTTATCCTGTTCATATTTGTGCCATCTGGAGTACAGAAGCTCATTTACTCCCCATCCTGAAAAATTGTTTTACTAGGTATAAAACGCCGGGGCACCGAAATGGTTACATCGCCGCTGCGAACAGGCATTTTTTCGAATTCTGCTGTTTCGATAAATGCAAAATCAATACCTTTAACCATTTTTTGCTTCGATTCTACAAACGCCATAGGTCGCAGTAACACGACAAAAGGAGAACATTATGTCTGTCGCATCCGTCACTGTACCCGATTCTGCAAAAACCCTTGTTTAAACCCCACGCAAATGCTACTTCTTGTATATGAGGTTGGTCAGAATATCGTTTTTGCCAACTCTCCCGGTATGTGATTTCCTGGCCCCCACAGCCAACAGTGTAGACACTTCTGATTCAGCCGTGTCATGGGGAGGTACACCATGCCCATTTCTCAACGCATAAGCGCTCTTTTTCCAGCCGGAAAATTCATCTGGGTCGGTATCGGCACAGCGGCTCTATACTGGATTCTCGAGTCTTTTCTGCATGTGCTCTTTTTTGGTGGCAGTCGGTTTGTTGATGAACTGATAACCCCAGATGTTCATGAAATATGGAAGCGCATTCTGGTCATCAGCCTGCTCATTGCTTTCGGCATTTTTGCACAGCAGTACTTTATCCTGCGCAAGCGCTCGGAAAATGCGCTGAAAGAAAGCGAAGAAAAATATCGAACGATATTTGAACAGGCCTTAAATCCCATCTTTCTTTTCGACGACGGGGGTCGATTTGTCGATAGCAATCGATCGGCCCTGCTTTTTCTCGAGTGCACCCGGGAAGAATCGCTGAAAAAAACATTAACGGATATAACCGCCGGAAAATCGACAAAAGAATACTTTGACACTCCGTTGCTCATTGATGAACGGCGTATAGTCGAGATTGAGTACCCGGTAAAGGGGAGCACCAAAACCATGCTTCTCAATCTGGTGCCGCTCAATGGCAAAACGAGAAACTTCATTTACGGTATCGGTCAAGACATCTCCGAGCGCAAGCAGATGGAGCGCACGCTGCAAGAAGCCCACGCAGAGCTGGATCAAATCTTCCAGACAGCCTCTGTCGGCATGCGGGTTATTGATAAAGATTATAATGTGGTGAAAATCAATAAAACCTTTGCCATGATGGCTGGTGTAACGGAAGCGGATGCAGTTGCCAGAAAGTGTTATGAAATCTTCAGTGGACCGATGTGCCAGACCGCCGGCTGCCCCATCAACCAGATTATGTCCGGCCAATCCCACTTTGAAACCTATGTGGATAAAAAGCGATCGGATGGGCAAATTATACCGAGCATTCTGACCGCAACGCCTTTTATCGGTCCGGACGGAGCAATCGTCGGGATCGTCGAGTCTTTTCGTGATATCACCCAGCTCAAAGATGCACACGAAATTATTCATTCGGAGCGGGACAAGCTGCAATGCATACTCTCGCACCTGCTGGAAGGAGTCAGTATCGTGGCCCCGGATTATACCATCGAGTATCAGAACGAAATACTCATCGAAGACCTCGGCGACTGCAGAGGCAAACCCTGTTACACCGTTTTCATGGGAAAAAATTCCCCCTGCAGCCCCTGCCTCATGCAAAAGGCTATTGATACGGGAAGAAGTCAGCATATTGAATACGAGACAAGCGACGGCCGCATTTTTGAACAGGCCTACACCCGAATATTCGACATTGACGGCAAGGACAAGGCCGTCGCTCTGCTAAGGGACATTACCGCCAAGAAAACCAGTCTGGCCTCCGCCATGCATGCCGATCGGCTGGTAGCTGTTGGCGAACTTGCCGCCGGTGTGGCCCATGAGATAAACAACCCCATCAACAGCATTATCAACTATGCCCAGATTGTAAGCAACAAAACTGACAAAGGGGATATCGTCCATGATGTCGCAGGACGGGTCATAAAAGAAGGTAACCGTATTGCCCGGATTGTTGAGAGTTTGCTGACCTTTTCCAGGCGGCGGCATGAGGGGAAGACGGTCACTTGTGTCAGTGATATCCTGTCCGAAACCCTGACATTGACAACCGCTCAGATGCGTCAAGATAACATTATCTTAACGGTAAAAATGACTGACAACCTGCCGAATGTCATGGTGCAGGCCCATGAGATCGAACAGGTTTTTGTCAATATTATCAGCAACGCACGCTATGCCTTGATGCAGAAATACCCGCACCGGCACAATGACAAATTGCTTGAAATCACTACCGCACTGGCCACCGTCAAGGATGGCTGTTATGTACGAATCTCATTTCTCGACCACGGAACAGGTATTCCCGCAGCTATTATTGACAAGGTCAAAAACCCGTTTTTTTCAACCAAAAAGGAAGGCAAGAGCACGGGACTCGGCCTGAGCATCAGTCATGGGATAGTCGATAACCATGGTGGGAATCTGACTATTCTTAGTCAGGAGGGCTTGTTTACCCGCATCGACGTCGATTTGCCCGTCTGGAATGAAAACCGGCACCCCGGGGTGTGATTTATGAAAGATAAAATCCTGGTAGTTGACGACGAAGAGGGTATTCGATTTTCCTTCAATATCTTTCTTTCGGAAGACGGCTATCAGGTCAGCACCGCGGCCACCTATGGCGAGGCGATCGATTTGATCGAAAAAACAGCCTTCGACCTTATTTTTGCCGACATCGTCATGGATTGCCATACGGGAATCGACCTGCTCAAAGTGGCCAGACGCCTGCAGCCGAACACCCCGGTTGTCATGATTACCGGAGTTCCCAGCATCGAAACCGCCACTGAAGCGCTGCGCATCGGCGCCCTTGACTATATTATCAAACCGATTCGCCAGGACACCCTGCTGAGAGTGACTACAGTGGCCCTCAAACACCGGGCTATAGCCGCAGAAAAGGAGAGCTGCCGCCTCAATTTTGAGGCAATATTCAGGAGTGTAAAGGACGGCATCATCACCGTTGACAAGACTTTTAAAATAACCGAAATAAACGATGCAGCTACCCGGATCTGCGGCGTTTTGCGGGAACATGTGGTTGACCAGCCAATACCGGTACTGGCCGAACGTTGCGACGGTAGATGTGTTGACGCGGCCATGAAAGTTCTGGAGACAAAACAACAGCTGGAGATTCGCTTTATCGAATGCCATTTCGCTGAAAATCCACGGCAGGTGATCAGCCTGACGGCGTCCCCTTTACTGGACGCAGATAACGGACTCACCGGTGCGGTGATGGTGATTCGCGATGAAACGCGCCTGCATGAACTGGAGCGCAGCCTGGAAAAAAAGAGAGAATTTGACCATATCATCGGCAGCAGCGAGCGCATTCGCAAAGTTAAAGCCCTCATTCAGGAACTGGCTGATGTCCAGACCAACGTGCTTATAACCGGTGAAAGCGGTACCGGCAAGGAACTGGTGGTCGAAGCCCTGCATCGTATCGGCAACCGGCTGAATTCCCCGCTGGTCAAGGTCAATTGTGCCGCGCTCTCCGATACATTGCTGGAAAGTGAGCTGTTTGGCCACGTGCGCGGAGCTTTCACCGGCGCTATCAGGGATAGAATGGGACGGTTTGAGCGTGCCCATGGCGGCACCATTTTTCTCGATGAAATCGGCGACATTTCCCCGCGTATGCAGTTGCGGCTGTTGCGGGTGATTGAATCCGGAGAGTTTGAGCGCGTCGGGGATTCCAAGCCTGTGAAGGTAAATATCCGGGTGGTGGCGGCCACCAACCAGGATCTGAAACAAAAAGTTGCTGCCGGGGAATTCCGTGAAGATCTCTACTACCGCCTCAAAGTGGTCGAGATTCACTTGCCAAGCCTCAGGAATCGACGCAACGACATTCCCCTGCTGCTTGATCATTTTCTGAAAAAATTCAATCGTGTCTTCGCCAGGGACATCGGGGGTATTTCAACGGATGCATTCAATATTCTTATGCTGCACAGCTGGCCAGGCAATGTCCGTGAACTTGAAAATGCTCTTGAGCATGCATTTGTGCGGTGTCGGCAGGGTGTCATCACCGTCGAACACCTGCCGCCGGAGTTTGGCAAACTTGCCCTGCAGCTGAATTTCGGCAAAAGTGCTGACAGTGAGGAGCAGGAGAGCCGGCGTATCCGCAGGGCTCTCGTCAAAGCGAACTGGAATAAGACCAGGGCTGCTGAACTCCTCGGCATGAGCCGCCGGACCATCTACCGCAAAATAGACCAATTTAAAATCAACGAAAAGATGTAATTAACTGTGCCATGGCACAGAGTGTGACGGACAGTTAATGTGTCATGACACACTCTTTTATAATTGTAGTGTAACAAACCGTTCTGCAGCTCTATCGACCTTGTCTTGATTTCCTGACACAACCTCATTTCCTTCTCGTTCACCGATAAACCTCACCTTAAATAACTTCTGGAATGTTTTTTGAAGTACTTAGGTCAATAACCTACTCTGGAGCTCCGAGACAAAGTGCCAGTACCGGCACACCACTATTGGAAGAAACATGTATATAAGGAGGGGATATGAAAAGTGCGTTACCACAGAGCAGGTTACTCTCGAGCTCACCCTCAAGGTGCTGTCCCTGAAACCGGTTTGAGTGGAAAATCCCGGAATCGGATCACAAAACGACGAGCATAGCCGGCCATCAGTAACGCTCTTTCGTGTCAAGCCCCAACACTGCCGTAGCGGTTCCATAGCATGTATGGAAACCGCCGGACCCCCCATCAGGAAATCCGCTGCGGCGTAAAGGGAAATCTGGGGAAAGGAGTTTGATCATGAATAGGTTAGAGACTGTTTGCACAGCGGTTGCCTTGTTTGTTCTGCTCGCTTTCAGCAGTAGCGGCTTTGCGGCGAAGGGCGGTACCCCAGGACCACCGACTGGTGATGGTGGTGGTGGTGGCGGTAGTGGTGGCGCTCCGGACCTCGGGGACCTCATCGTCCTCTATCGCGACGCGTGGGGTCTCCCCATTCTCACCGATGTAGTCAATAATGAGGGTCTTTGCCAGCAGCCCCTGGCGGCTCCTGGTGAAAGGTTCCTAATCAACGGGACGCAGTGTACCCCTGCATTAATGACTGACTCATGCATCATTCCTGTCGATCCTGCGACCTGCGCGGTCGTTGTAGGTTATGAGACGTACACCCAGGAGGTCGACTTCGGTCGTACCAGCGTGATTCGTTCACCGGTATCGGTGATTGAGCAGAGCCTCGGGGAAGTGATCACCAAGCTGGCGACCGCCCAATGCACCACCCTGGATCCCGCCGGGCGGCTGGTCAACACCAGCAAGATAGATGGCGAGGTTTTTTCGGCCACCATTGACTCGCCGCTGGAGAACCTGGCCATCTACAGGCAGCTCATGCTGACGGGCTATCTGGGCGCCGACGCCACCGCGATTGTCCTGCCGGACGAGAATGTGCTCAACATGGCAGCGAGGGGGCTTGGCGCGGCCGCCGACAAGACAGGCAAGGTCACTGTGGACCAGGTAGTCTACTCCAACGAGATCATGGGCCTCACGGACGAGAACGTGCAGACCTACCTGCCGAAGATTTGCATGAACGTCAGGGAGGAGGTGCAGGGAACGGTCCAGCAAGTCCGCAAGTGCTTCCTGGATTACAGCGCCTATGGATATAACCGCGCAACGAACTTCGGGGAACTGCCTGCTCCGGCCTATATCCCCAAAATCACACCCAACGCAGGCTGGTTTGAGTACCTGGGGCTGTGGTCAGACGCTGGAGGAGCATACCCAGACCTGTTCTATATCGTTCAGGGTCCCATCCTTGATTCCGTCTTCTGCCTTAATAATTTGGGCGAGCCTGTTGTTCCCAAAGACGGGATTTGCACCTCTGCCAACCACATAGATTTGGGCTTCCTGGACGGCAATATTGGCGGCTTTACCCAGGCGGCCGACGACACCCGTGAGGTCATCCTGTTCACACACGACCGCCCGTTGCCATTCGGCTACGAGACCGCGGTGCCGATATGCGATGTTCCTGACATAGACGTCGTCTATGATCTCTCGATCAGCGAGCAGTCCGGTTTACAGGTCCCCAAGCAAATCGTGGATGGCTCGGAGGGCAGGGAGTTTACCGTGGCCGTAGCGAATGCCGGTCCAGATACCGCCTCGGGCACCGTCAGGGTGACCGCCGTCGCCGCAAATGGTGTCCCTATCGAAGGCTCCCCATGGACGTTTACGTTTACAGATCTCGCCGGTGGCTCGAGCAAATCATGGGTCACGTTCTTCTCCATTGAACTTGGGGCACGAACCACCATCGCCTGGACAGCGGAAGCCATTCCGGACTGTGAGAATTGTGACCTGAACCTGGGCAACAATACGGTCACTGCGACCAGTAGCGTCAGGGTAACCGGTAGTGGTGGGCGGTAGCGGCAAGCCATAACCGGCCAACGCTATCCTGCCACTAACCGGCGCAGCAACCCCGGGCCGCAACGGTCCGGGGAATGCCGAAACCATAACACATCAGGGGGGCGGGCAACCGCTCCCCTCCCCCCACGCTTTCTTTGTAGTCAGATTCTGCGCCATCCCTCGCAGATGGAGGAGAACCATGGACATGAAGCACCACTATCTACGTGCACTGTTTGTAATGGTGGGAGTCGCTGCAATCGTGGCGAATGCTGCGGCCGCCCCCAAGAACAAGGAAAAGGGCCGAACCGTGCCCACGTACGGCTGGGCTACGGTGGTCAACAATAACGACCTGATGCCGCCGCTCGAGGCAAGAAACTTCAACAGCTACAACCAGCCCTCGGTGAACCTGGACGGGCTGGTGGTCATCCGGGCTCGCAGCAAGGGTGGCGAAGGTGGAGGTGGCGACGGGCATGGGCCGACCCACGGCATCTACACCCGCGATATGGCTGTCGACAATAGTGAAATCGTCAGCATCCTCGACCGGACTAAAGAGGTCCCTCAGCCTAACAATGCGCATTACCCACCGACTAACGTGTCCCTGGCTACGTTCATCGAAACCCCTTCCTTCCCGCGCATCGACATGGACTCGGACACCATCGCCATCCGCGGCAACCATCAGCCGGTGTGGATATACACCCCCCCTGAAGGCGATGAGACCCGGGCCGGGACCACGGGGCTCTACACCAACCCCTTCGGCCCGATGATCACCGGCGCCGCCAAGCTCGGCGCGGTTCCTGAATTCTCCTTCTTCGAGGTTCCGGGACTCCCCAGCGGTACCCCCTTCGACGTATTTCCCGGGGCACCCTCGGTGACCCAGGGCAACACCATCGTGTTCAAGGGCAACTACACGGAGGACGGTATCGGCAGGACAGGGGTGTACTATCGTGAGCTGGTGGAAGAACCTATCCCCGCCGCTGACGGCACATTGCTAAGCCCGGCCGGTGGCACCTTACCCGTGGTGCTGATCGCCAACAACACAAGCACCCTGATTCCGGGCACCGACACGGTGTTCGGCTCCACCGCCCCGCCAAGTGCCGCGGGCCAGAGGGTCGTGTTCGCCGGCTTCGACAACGAGGATGCCCCGACCCTGGGCGGCATCTACCTGGCGGCACTGCAACCCCAGCCACCGCTTACTACACTCGTCAACATTGGCGAACGGGTGCCCGGCGAGTCCCGCGACGACACCTTCAACGGTCTCGGTGAGGGCGTTGCCTTCGACGGCCGTTTCGTGGGCTTCTGGGGCGCCTGGGGCAAGGAGACCAAGACCGTGCGCCTCTACTGCCCGACGGAAGGCAACCGGGACCGCATTGCCTATTGTAACCAAACGCTGGTCTGCGAAGGCACGGGCGTGATGCTGGGAGACGTAAACAGTGTCTGCGACGACACGACCGACCCGAACTATAGCTCCAACCCTGGCGAACGCATCTGCTATCAGGATAAAGAGGTGCCGGTCGATCAGGGCATTTTTGTCCACGACATCGACACGCGCAGTACGCGGATAGTGGCGAAGACCGGCGGGCAATTCAATGAGTTCCTGTTCTGGAACTATTCCGGCAAGACTCCCTGCGTGGGCGGCGGCCACTCAGATGAAGGCGCCGAAGACGACGGTGAACCGGCTCGCTGGCGCTCCTCGGCCTACGTCGCCGTTTCAGCCCGGGTGGGCGCGACCTTCCAGGCCGCCTTCAAGGCCAGGACTGGCGAGCTCGTCGACAGAGTCTATGCAGAACCGGTAGACGGCATCTACCTCAGGAAAGGGCCGGGACCTTGGCATGGACAGACCATCGAGCCCGTCCTCGACACCACCATGGACGGGCAGACACTCGATCCCGAGGCACCTGCTGGCTCGACCATCAACGAGCTGGGCCTCGAACGCGAAGGCCTGCGCGGCTACTGGCTGGCGGTCAGTGCGAAGATGGGGATTGAAGGAGGCCAGGAGGAAGACGATATGGCAGGAATCTACCTGATGGCATTACCATAAAACAGGCGATGGCAGGATTGCGCGGGGATAGGACGAAGTCGCAGGGCACCATAAGTGGGAAACTCCTCGCCCCGGAGGCGGTGTGGGATCATGCGCCGCTGCCGATTGCCTCGTTGGGACTGGAGCGTGATGGAGAAGAAATCAGGATCTCCAGGTTAAACTCATTCGGTGGAGGGTCTCTTTGATAGTTCTGTTGCAAATACGTGGACATATGCGGTTAGTTGACAAGAATATCCATAAACATAAACAGCAAGGAGGTGAAGGATGAAAGATCTGAACCAAGTCTCACGTCGCCAGTTTCTCGCATGGAGTGTCGGTGCCGCATCTCTTGCCGTCGGCGCCAGCACTGCTGTTATCACCACCCCTGGGAGTGCCAGGGCAGCAGAGGAAATCCGTCTCCCCTTACCTTACATTGATTTTGTAATTGACCCAGAGATGGTAAGGCAATGTGCCTTCAATCACTATTTCAACGGTGGCTGTATGCATGGCGCAGCCTCTGGTCTCATGCAGGCCTTCAAAGAAGTTTATGAGGGAGAGAACACCGGATGGGATCTTCTGCCTCTGGGCATGTACAAATATGGCTCGGGTGGGGTGGCTGGCTGGGGTACCCTGTGTGGTATTCTTAACGGCTGTATGGCGGTGCTCAATCTTATCGGTCTGCATGGCGAGCTCGGCGACCATCTGATGAGCTGGTATTCAACTACCTTGTTTCCGACAGCAAACTGTGATGGGTTTGTCGCCACAACCGGACAGGAGGCTATACCAGACGAAGATGTGCGTGCCCACACCGTTTCCGAATCTCCCCTTTGTCATATCTCTATCAGTAAATGGTGCAAGGCTGCAGGGGTAAGTGTTGCTGATACGAGCAAATCTGGAATCAGATACAAAGACGATCGGTGCAGTAAAATATGCGCCGATACTGCGGCAAAAACTGCTGAGTTGATAAACGAGTATGCCGACAATCACCAAATCTTAGAACCTTTTGCAACACCGGCCCAATATGTAGGTTGCCTGGATTGCCACAGTGGGCGCAAAGATCAGGTCGGAAAGATGGATTGTCTGGGGTGCCATGTCCCTGAACATGTTGTGAAAGTGGGCAGCGAGCATCCAGGGAAAGGGAAAAGAAGACTTTAGAATCAAAGAAATACCAAATAACCCCGGTAAACGAGAAATAAGCCAGAATTCTTTTTAATGCTCGCATGTCGGGGTTCTCTTTTCTATTCCCCTGTTTCCTGCCATTCACGATATGCTCTGTTAAGCTCTTGTTCCACCTCTTCTGAAAAGCATGCAAAATAGACTGTGGCAACCGCCGTATTTTCATTGAGGAAACCGCAGACCTCCCGCATGGCAATATTACAGGCTTCAGTCAGAGGAAAACCATATGCCCCACAGCTGATTGCCGGAAATGCGATTGTTTTTACCCCATGAGCAATACCACAGAGTAAACTCTGGCGATAACACGACGCCAGCAGGGATCTCTCCTTGCTGCCACCGCCTTGCCAGATGGGGCCGACAGTATGAATCACAAATTTTGCGGGAAGATTATATCCGCGGGTTATTTTTGCATCGCCGGTAGCGCAGCCACCGAGCTTTCGACACGCATCTAACAATTCAGGCCCAGCGGCTCTATGAATCGCCCCATCTACACCACCACCACCCAGCAGGCTTTTGTTTGCGGCATTGACAATTGCATCGACCTTTAATTGAGTGATATCAGTTTGTACAATCTGAATACGATCCATTGATCGTCCCCTTTAAGGAAATCTTGTCAAAAGTGTTTCAACAACCAGGTATTGATACTTTATCACTTTGCTACTAATTTTGCGAAAGGAGGCAAATGATGAACCAGCACCGTAGAAAGCTTCTTTTAAATGCCCCAGCTACACATAAAAATGGTGGTTGGGGCTGCAAGAATAAAGCCGATACCAAAATTACATCGCGAAATCAATCCTCCCGATAACTCGTAATCACTGCAGACAGCTTCTAGTGGACGTATTGTTTGGCATAAGCTGCGTCATCATACATGGACGTGCCATACAAATCTTTACCATAGGTACCGATAATTGCCTGCCCCTCGGGGGAACCTATGAAATCGATAAATTTAGAGGCGGCTGGCTGGCCCTTGGTTGCACCTTCCGGTTGACACAGGCCGTGATACGTATTGATCAGCACAGGATCACCTTTAAAGAGGATTTTCAGATCGGGCGTGTCTTTCTGACCTGCGACCCAGGTGGAGGAGTCTGTCATAAAATACCCTTTGCTGTCATTGGCTCTCTTCAGGGTCGCCATCATGAAATCTTTGGTGATGATGTACCAATTACCGGCAGGACTGACTCCGGCAGTTTTCCAGATACTCAGCTCTTTTTTATTGGTGCCCGAATTATCGCCACGGGAGAAAAATGCAGCTTTATGTGCGGCAATCCGGGAGTACGCATCAGCTGCCGAACGGGCACCAGCAATACCGGCAGGATCATCTTTGGGACCCACAATATAAAATTCATTCGATCCGATCAAGGTGCGTTTTATTGCCCATCCCTCGGCTACCGCCTTTTTCTCCGCGGCAGGAGCATGAACGAGCACCAGGTCGACCTTCTTCTCCTGCAAAAGCTTCAGTGATTTTCCCGAACCCGCTTTTTTCCAACACATCGTTGTCCCATTCGCCCGGTTAAACTCATCTGCCAATTTTTTCAGCAAGCCGAGTTCTCCGGGGCTCCCTGTAGCCAGGGTAAAAAGATTGTCGCCATTACCGTAGACTGCTTCACAGCCATCCCCTGCATGGGCTGCCAGCGCGACAAACAAAGTGACGAGCACCGCGCCCAGCATATTTCTAATTTTCATCTTATCTCCTTAATATTATATAACAATTCTATCGCCAGTACCGGCCGGGTAAATACAGTACAAAGTACATACTACGATTCGGATTGTTTTCAACAGTTAGCACCCTGCCGCCCAAAGAATGACAGAAAATTACCAAGAACACAGAGCGGGAAGAGTCCGTCTTGCGTGCAGCCGGGTAAGGCGCAGCAGTCCCCGCTCCCCGGCATCACACCGAAAATCCCGTTTGCATCCTCTCGGGATAGATTATTGCACTGGCGTAATACTTTTTCTACGTGCCTCGCATGATGCGCTTGATATTTTTGAGGTGGCATAAAGCCTTTATTTTGAATAGATATGATACTTGATTCCGATTGCCCCTCAAACTCAGCCTGCCGGAATGGAAGGGTGTGAGCTGTTCGTTTTGCAGAGCTCCTCCAACAACAGAGAGCAGCGAAAATGATCGATGTCTGCAAGGTTATATTTTTCCTCTTCCTGGTCAACGGTCTTCCGCCAATCGCCTCGGTTGTCTTTGGCGACCGGTACGGTCTGGCTATAGACGGGGGGAGTTTGTGGTTTGATGGTCGACCGATTTTCGGCAGGCACAAAACCATTCGAGGGATTATCGCCGGCGTGACAGGCGGCACGCTTGTCTTCTACCTGCTTGGAGTCAGCTGGTGGGTCGCCACCATTGCCGCTCTTCTCGCCATGATCGGGGACCTTGCTTCGAGTTTCATAAAGCGCAGATCGACCTTTGCCTCCGGGGAAGATGTTGTGGTTCTCGACCAGATCTTCGAAGCTCTCTTTCCCCTGCTCTTTCTCAACCAGTACCTTGAGCTGGATCTGCAGCAGAACGTTTCTATCCTCTTTCTCTTTATCGCCACAGCCTACTGGAGTTCTCGTTTCTGGATTCATCTTACCAGGCGCCCACTCCCGAAAAAATATCCACGTAGTATTCGTTCGAGTATTCGGATCCGCGAGTGGCGCGCCTGTCATGAGCCTCTGGCCAGATGGCAGACATGGTTCAATCTTACCAGTTTTCTATCACAGCAGGTTTTCCTGACCTGGTTCTTTAAGCTGACCGGTCTGTATTCCCGCGGAGCTAAAAACGCCCTCGATATTCGAATTGTTGAAAAAACTTTTTCGTTTAAGGAGCTGCCGGAATCGTTCGATGGATTCCGGGTGATGTTCCTGGTCGACTTGCACCTGGACGGCCTGGCTGGGCTGGAACGCAAGGCAGCCGGAATCGTAAATAAGCTGGATGTTGATCTTTGCTGCGTCGGCGGGGATTTCCGCATGAAAACATACGGCAAGAGCAAGGAATGCATAAAAAAATTGAAGAATTTCATGCAGTCGGTACAGGCTCGATCCGGAATTCTTGGCGTGCTTGGCAATCACGACTGCATTGAAATGCTGCCGGAATGTGAAGAGGCCGGAATCATAATGCTGGTCAATGATTCGTGGCCTGTTGAAAAAGATGGCGCCAGGATCTGGATCATGGGCGTTGACGATCCACACTACTATAGACTGCATGACGCAGAGCAGGCGGCACAAGGTATCTCTGCCGGGGATTTCTCAATTTTTCTTGCCCACTCCCCCGAGGCGTATACCGAGGCCGCAGCGATAAAGGCCAGCCTCTATCTTTGCGGCCACACCCACGGCGGCCAGATTTGCTGGGCGGATGGCGCGCCAATCCTGACCAACAGCAGAGCCCCGCGCTATACTGCGGTGGGAGAGTGGAAGTATCAGGAGATGCAGGGATATACCAGCCGCGGCCTGGGACCGTCCAGCATTCCGGTCCGCTTTAACTGCCCCGGCGAGATAACCATCATTACGCTGAAGAAAATGTACCTGTAAACCTGCCGACAGGAAAATGCACCTGAGCCGACCAGTGCTGATATGCCGCGACAATACCGGCTGCGGTACGCAAAACAGACACCGCAGCCGTACAAAAATCGAAGGTGCAGGTCTATTTTGCCGCCTCCAGAAATGCGCCCATCATTTCTTCCCCTTCAGCACCGAATTTTTCGACAATCAGTGCCTTCACGGCCGGGACTGCAGCTTTTTTAAATGCTTCCTTCTCTGCCGGGGTCAGCGTGTTGACTTTCATCGTTTTCGAGAGCTCGGGGAGTCCCCGGTCCGAGGCCTCAATCACGCGCCCCATGCCTCGGCCGGCAACGATTGCCGATTGAGCGGCCGAGCTGACGACCTCTTTTTCGCTGTCGGTCAGGCTGTCCCAGAATTTTTGGTTCATGGTCCAGACATACGGTGCGAACAGGTGTCCGCTGAGGGTGAGATATTTCTGAACTTCCTGGAATTTGGCAAAGGCAATGATCGGAACAGGGTTCATCTGGCCGTCGGCCACGCCGGTCTGCAAAGCGGTATACACCTCGGACCAGGAGATAGCGGCAGGCTGTCCCCCCATGGCGGTAATAATAGCTTTATGGGTATCAAGCCCCATGGTTCTGATTTTCAGACCTGCCATATCCGCCGGAGTGTGAATGGGTCGTTTCGAGTTGGTCAGCTGAAAGAAACCACCGGAATCACCAAAACCAAGCACATGAAGATCAGTCTTCTTTTCAATGTCGGCAGCCAGTTTTTTGCCAAATGGCCCGTCAAACACCTCGTAGGTCTTGCTTATATCGGGAAAGGCAAAAGGTACGTCCAACACCCCGATAAGGGGGTAAATTGACGCAAATCCGCCGACGGAATGGATGCCGCTTTCAATAACCCCGGCTTTTACCTGCTGCAGAACATCCTGGTCTTTGCCAAGCTGTCCGCTGGGGAAGGTCTGGACCATGACCGATCCATTGGTACCCGCTTCGACCAGACTTTTGAACACGGTGGCCATGGCCCCGGTAGGATTGTCAAAGGGATCATCCTTGTTCAAATGATGCAGTTTTATGGTTTTTGCCGCACTGGCTGTTCCTGCGAAAGTTACTGCCGCAAACACGGTCGCCAGCATAACAACCGACAACAATTTCATAGTTTTCATCTTAACCTCCTGGATTATGGCAACCATTTTGCCGTTATTTTAGGCCATCCATGACTCTCTGCCCCTCCCGGAAGGGAAAAGCATGCTGCACGAACAGTTGAGACACTACATAAGGAGTCTTGGGACGAACAGGGTCAAGTCTGCCCAGAACGCGACTACAAAAAGTATGGCTATTTCCACCAGTAAAAACGGAATCAAGGCATAGGAAATTTTCTCGATACTCTCTCCGGTAACCGACGACATCACGAACAGGCAGGCGCCGACCGGCGGAGTCATCAGGGAGATATTTAAAGTGAGTACGATCATAATACCGGCATGAACCGGATCCATACCGATGGTTGTGGTAAGCGGGCCCAACACCGGCGCCAGGATGATCAGTGCGGCGTTGATATCCATAAACATGCCCACAACGAGCAGCAGGGAGAGAATCAGGGCGATAATGACATTGGGGTTGCTCGACAGAAACAGAAAAAACGCCGCAATCTTCTGGGGAATCTGCATAAAAGTCATCCACCAGCTCAAAATGGAAGCGCTGGCGATGATCAGAAACACTATGCCGGTAATTCGTGCAGTCCGAATCAGCATTTCGACAATGTCACTAAAGCTCAGCGCCCGGTAGACGACCCCACCGATAAACAGGGCGTAAAACACGGCAATGGCTGCCGCTTCCGTTGGCGTAACAATACCGAAAAGTATCCCCCCCAGAATGATGCCGGGCATGAGAATGGCAAGAAAACTTGACTTAAACGCCCAGAATATGCGGATCAGGCTGAAGCGATCTTTGCTTTTGGGAAGATTCAACCGTTTACCCAAAAGAGCAATGACCGCCATGCACAAGACACAGATAAGCAGTCCGGGGACGATGCCTGCGGCGAAAAGTCCGGCAATGGAAACCCCCATGAGCGATCCGTAGATGACCATCAGATTGGATGGAGGAATGGTGGGACCGATGATGGATCCGGCAACCGTCACCGCACAGGCAAAGCGACGGGTATACCCTTGCTTTACCATGGCCGGAACCAGGGTGTTGCCAAAGGCAGCCGCGTCGGCGACAGCCGCACCGGTCATGCCGGCAAACAGCACCGAGGCGATCATATTGGAATGGGCAAGACCGCCGCGGAGATACCCCACCAGGGCATTGGCAAAATCTGCCAGTTTTTCAGTGATGCCGGAGCGGTTCATAATTTCGCCGGCAAGAATAAAAAAGGGCATGGCCATAAAGGTAAAGAGATCCAGTCCTTCAAAATACCGCTTCGGGGCCATCGTCAGGAAATTGTCACCGCCGATCTGGACCAGGCCGGCGATACCGGCAACCCCAAGCGTAACTCCAATGGGCAGACCAATGATGATAAAGAAAAAGAAAATCAGCAAGACCGTGATCATTGTATTTCCCCTATTGAGTTTGGCTCGTTGCAAAACCTGCCGGTTCCGAACTCCGGAACATTGCGGCAAAAATCTGAAACGCGGTCAGGACCGAGGATACCGGCACCGCTGCAAAGGGCACCACCATTGTCATGCCGAAAATTGTTGCGTATTGTCCAAGACCTGCTCTGGCCATGCCCATTCCGTACCAGGCCAGAAAGAGAAAGAAGCTCAGGCTCACCAGATCAAGGCTGATCGCCAGAATTCGCGCCCCCCGAGACGGCAGGAACCTCTTGACGATATCCAGCCCGATATGTTCCCGGTAAAACGCACCACAGGATACCGCGAGCAGAGCCGCCCAGATCATGACATATCGGGAGAGTTCTTCCGTCCAGGTAAATCCCAGATGGAGAAAGTACCGCTCAACCACGCCAAACCAGATCACCATAACCATGATGCCTACCAGCAGCGCACAGATGCGTTCCACCAGCCAATTTATCCGAAAGGCCGCAATCCACAACAATGATTGTTTGTCTTTTTGCATAGGAAACCTCACCGCGGGGAGACAACAGCACTGCTCATTCCCCGTTCATTATTTGTTACATGGACGGCTTACAATCAGCTCTATGGAGCATTTCAGGCTGTTTGGCTGATTTACCACCTGTTTTAGCCTAGTTTTTCGGCTGAAACTAGATTTTTTTGTGCTCAACATCGTTCTTTTCTCATTTCGTTCAATTTTCTTCCTGAAAATCTTCTCCGGCTTCATCGGCCGCCCAAAAACAGACTTGACGTCCTGAAAAATAGTAAGTAAATATTATTTACCAAACTTTACAACTCCATAATACATCGTTCAATTACCTTTATTTTACACCAACAATCATACTGTTAAGCGTATTAAATAAAGGGTAAATTTAATTAACTAAACCCAGATATGGAAAGACAAACTCCAGTCAGTCCACCGGGCAAATTGAAAATTATCAATGCCATGAGGACCCTGCTGGAAAACCGAACTTTCGAATCGCTCACCATTTCGGAAATCGCGGTCACCGCGGGAGTCACTGAGGGATTGATCTATAAATACTTCAAGGACAAACGCGATCTGCTCCATCACGTTCTCAAGGAGCATTACCAGCTCTTCCTGGTCCAGATCGAAAGGGACCTGCAGGGAATTGACGGCGCCCTGAATAAACTGAAGAAAATTATCTGGTCCTCCATTGAGCGATATGCCAACCACCGAGTGTTTGCCAGGATCATTCTGCTTGAAGTTCGAAACTCAGAAGAATATTTCCAGAGCGAAGCCTACGACCTGGTCCGACGGTTCAATCACATCATCATCGATATTATCAACGAGGGCATAGCTGCCGGGGAAATCCGGGAGGATCTCCCCGCAGGCTATATCCGCAATGCCATTTTTGGGACCATCGAACATTCCTGTTTGAATCGGGTCATTTTTAATGAAACAGTATCTACTAATGATGCGGCCAAACTGATAACCGATCTTCTTTTTCACGGGATCAAACGCTCATGCAATGGATCCCTGCCCTCTTTATAAGAAGTGAAAAGTAACAAATATATTGTCAATCGTTCTCTCAACTCCAACAAACGTATAAGGATCAAAACCATGAAAGACGTTGTCATCGTATCCGGATGCAGGACTGCTATCGGCGCTTTCGGCGGAACCCTCCGTGACTTGAACGGTGCCATTCTCGGCAGCATCACCATGAAAGAGGCCATTCGACGGGCGGGAATCGACCCGGCCCTGATCGACGATATTCGCTATGGCTGCTGCATGGAATCGGCCGACACCCTGAATGTGACCAGGGTCGCCTCGCTGCTTGCCGGAATCCCTGATACAGTTCCCTCCGTCACCATCAATCGCGTCTGTATTTCAGGCATGGAAGCGGCCATTTCAGGCATGGCGATGATCCAGGCAGGGATGGCCGATATCATCCTCGCCGGGGGTACCGAGCACATGTCCAGCGTCCCCTACTCGGTGCCGGGGGCACGCTGGGGCTGCCGTCTGCAGGACCAGTCTTTTGTCGATAATTTAATCCATGCCCTCCACTGCGGCTCCCATATCATTCCCCACCCCGAAGACGGTCCGGTCGATGCCACCAAACCACCGCTCAGCCTGTTCGTCGGCAAACCGTATATCATGGGACACACCGCTGAATTCATCGCCCAGCATCTCGGTATCACCAGGCAGGAAATGGATGAAGTCGCCCTGCGCAGCCATAATGCGGCGGAACGGGCCACCCTGGACGGGTCCTTTGCCGAAGAGATCGTCCCGGTCGAGGTGCCCCAGCGAAAAAAGGCACCGATTATCTTTGACAAAGACGAACATTTCCGACCCGGCATGACCATGGATATTCTCAACAAACTGCCAGCGGCGTTCGTACCGGAGATCGGCACCGTGACGGCAGGCAACGCAAGCGGTATCAACGATGGCTCGACAGGCATGGTCCTGATGTCAGCCGATAAAGCCAAAGAACTGGGGGTGCCCCCCATCGCCAGGATCCGAGCCGTGGCCAGAGGTGCCTGCCATCCGTCAGTCATGGGTCTGTCGCCGGTTCCGGCAGTCCGCAACCTGCTCAATTCTTCCGGCCTGAATATCAGGGATTTTGAGCTCGTCGAGGTCAACGAGGCTTTTGCCGCCCAGTACCTGGGATGTGAGAAGGAATTGGGGCTGAACCGGGAGATCACCAACGTTAACGGCTCGGGCATCGGCCTTGGCCATCCGGTGGGTTCAACCGGAGCCCGGATCATGGTCACCCTGATGCATGCCTTGAAAAAACGAAACAAGTCGCTGGGCCTGGCAACGCTCTGCGGCGGAGGAGGCGTGTCCATGGCATGTGCCATTGAAATGATGTAGGCGGGGCATCCCGTTCAGATCAAAAGAGAGCCCGAATCAACAGCTGTTGTTCATTTTTCTTTCTGGAGGGTAAGACCATGATGCAGGAACCGTTATCGGAACAGGACAAGCTTCGGTACAGTACCATCAACCAGGAAAATATCGATTTTATCACGAATCGGAACAATCGGATCAACAGGTGGGTGATCGCCGACATGATCCGCCGTACCCGCTATCACCACCCTGATAAAACAGCCCTGGTGTTCAATGAAATCCGCCTGAGCTATACCCAGCTCGAGGACCAGTGCAACCAGGCGGCAAACGCCCTCGCCGGCCTGGGCGTCAGAAAGTACGACCGGGTGGCAATCCTGGCCCACAATACCCACCATCACGTCCTGACCTGGCTGGGCTGTGCCAAGATCGGGGCTATTTACCTGGCGGTCAATTACCTGCTGAAAGACGACGACATCGCCTACTGCCTCAACCATTCTGAAAGTACCGTCTTTATTGTCGAGGACAGTCTTTACGAAAATGTCAGAGGGGTCCTGGACAAGGTGCCCGGGATACGGCACCTGATCTGGTCGAACCAGGGTGCCGGACAGCCCCCGGCACAGGGTTTTATCGACTTCAACAGCTGGTGTTTCCAGGCGGCGACCACAGAGCCCGATGTCATTCTGCGTATCGAGGACCCGGTGCAGATGACCTATACCAGCGGCACCGAATCTCTGCCCAAGGGAGTGATCATCAGCAACCAGTCCCTCATCGCCCAGTACATGGGCTGCATCATCGACGGCAGATACGACCACACCGATATCAACATCAACGCCCTGCCCATCTACCATTGCGCGCAACGGGACGTGTTCCTGAACCCGATTTTCTGGCTTGGCGGCACCAACATCCTCATGAGCCCGGATATCGGCAAAATCCTTGCCGCCATCGAGACCTGGAAGGCGACGATGTTTTTTGCCCCGCCGACAGTCTGGATCGGCATGCTCCGCCATCCTGATTTTACCCGGCACGATCTCTCCAGCCTGGTAAAATGCTACTACGGCGCATCGATCATGCCCCGGGAGATACTTAAGGAACTCCTCGAAAAATTTCCCAGAGCCGGTGTGTACAACTATTATGGCCAGACCGAGCTGGCTCCTTATCACACCATTTTGAAGGCCGAAGATGCCCTGCAGAAGATCGGCGCAGCCGGGATGGGCGGGCTGCATATGGAGTCCAGGATTGAAGACGAGGAGGGCAGCGAAATTTCTGACGTCAATGTGACCGGCGAGATCTGCGGACGCGGGCCCCATGCAATGACCATGTATTTCAAGGAACCGGACAAGACCGAGACCGCCATGCGCGGCGGGTGGTTTCATTCCGGCGATCTTGGCGTCCTTGACGAGGATCGGTACATCACGGTGGTGGACCGGATAAAGGATATGATCAAAACCGGCGGCGAAAATGTTGCTTCCCGGGAAGTCGAAGAGGCGGTTTACCTGCATCCTGCCGTGGAAGAGGTAGCCGTGGTTGGTGTAAACCATCCCCGGTGGGTGGAAGCAGTGACAGCGGTGATCAAGCTCAAAGCAGGGGCCACGGCAACGGAAGCCGAAATCATGGAGCACTGCAAAAGCATCCTGTCGCCCTTCAAAGTCCCGAAAAAGATCGTTTTTGTTGAGGCACTTCCAAAAACACCCACCGGAAAAATTCTCAAGCGTGAGATGCGGGAGTCGTACAAAGGAATTTTCCGATAATGGTCCCAAACAGGGTTAAGATGACACTTTACAAGGAATGATCATGGCAAGAAAAATGTATACCGGGGGCGAATTCCTGACAAACGAGATTGATAGCGAAAATGTTTTTACGCCGGAAGATTTTACCGATGAACATAAGCAGATCGGGGCAACCACCGAGCAGTTTGTCGCCAACGAAATTCGCCCGATCAACAGCGATATCGAGGCCAAAAATTTCGACCTGGTTCTTGCGAAATTGCGTGAATGCGCGGAACTCGGCCTGATGATGATCGATGCCCCGGAAGACTACGGCGGCCTCGAACTCGACAAGGCTACCAGTATGCTGGTCATGGAGAAAATGGCCTTTGGTTTAAATTTTGGCCTGACCTATATGGCCCATACTGGAATCGGCATGCTGCCGCTGATATATTACGGAACCACCGACCAGAAAGAGCGGTATCTGGGCAAACTGATCAGCGCGGAAATGATCGGGGCCTACTGCCTGACTGAGCCGGGCTCCGGTTCGGACGCCCTGGGGGCAAAAACGACGGCGACGCTGTCCGAAGACGGCAGATACTACATTCTCAACGGCACGAAACAATTCAGCACCAACGCCGGGTTCGCCAACCTGTACACTATTTTTGCCAAGGTCGACAAAATCCATTTTACCGCGTTTCTCGTCGAACGCACCTCGGCCGGTCTGGCACTCGGCCCGGAAGAGAAAAAGATGGGGCTGCACGGCTCTTCAACCCGCCAGGTCATCCTGGAGAACGTCAGAGTACCGGTGGAAAATGTGCTGGGGGCAATCGGTAAAGGCCACAAAATCGCGTTCAACGTCCTCAATGTCGGACGTTTCAAGTTGGGCGCACTCTGCGTGGGCCAGGAAAAATTTGCCCTTGCCGAGGGAGCGCGGTATGCCAATGAACGACACCAGTTCAGGGTGTCGATCAGCAGTTTTGGCGCCATCCGGGAAAAGCTGGCGGATGTCACCGCCATGACTTTCGCATCCGAATCTGTTGTCTATCGGCTGGCCGGGCTGATCGATGACCGGCTGGCGACCCTCGACAGGGACACGGATAACTATTATGTGGAATATCAGAAGGCCATCGAAGAATATGCAGCGGAATGTGCGCTGGTAAAGGTTTTCTGCTCCGAGTCGGCTGCCAGGGCAATTGATGCAATGCTGCAGGTTCATGGTGGTTACGGCTATATGGCGGACTATCCTATCGAACAGCTCTATCGCGACGAACGGGTACAGAGAATTTACGAAGGAACCAATGAAATCAACCGATTGCTGATCCCCGGACTGCTGTTGCGCCGAGGAATCGGTAGCAAATCGATGCCTCAAAGCCTTGCAGAAAGAGCCATGGGCGACTTCAAGGCCGAGAAACAGTTGCTGATTGGGATGAAACAGCTCTATCTGGTTTTTGCCGACGAGACATTGCGAAAGTTTGGTGACGGGGCAGCCGGGGAACAGGAAGTTCTTACGACCCTGGCCGACATGGTTATCCATATATTTGCCCTGGAAAGTGCAGTACTGCGGGTAGAAAAATCCTTCACCATAGTCGATCAAAAAAAGCAGGAGCTCAACCGGGCGGTGGTGACAGTATGTGCCTTCAGGGCAAAGCAGCATTTTGCCAGGGCAGCCGAAAAATGCGCCGCTTTTCTTGGCGACGAAACCCTGTTGCATTCCTTTGCCGCTGCGGCTACATATAATGCCGACACCCTGCTGGCCGCCAAACGATTACTGGCCGATGCTACCAGCCATGCAGAAAAATACATCTTTTGATGGCGTTGTCCCTTGAGGGCACTTCATCTTTTGGGCGTTTGATCATGTGACAATGAGTGCGACAGGCTCATTGTCACATGTTTTTTGGGGGGCAATATGAAAGTGGATATAACCTATAGTTGTGCAGGGATAAACTGGACCACCATTACGGCGATACTCAAGCAGGTCGGGATGGCCCATCACGCACCGGACGAACACAGAAAAGCCTTTGAGGCGAGCTTCACCACCGTGTTTGCCTGGAACAAAGGTCAACTGGTTGGCTTCGGGCGAGCGATTTCCGACGGGGTCTACCAGGCAGCCGTCTATGATGTCGCGGTGGTACCCGAATTTCAGGGCCAGGGGGTTGGTTCGGCCATCATGAAGCATCTCCTCAAAACCCTGCCGCAGTGCAATGTCATCCTCTATGCCTCACCGGGCAAGGAGGGATTTTATACCACCCTGTCGTTTAAGAAAATGAAGACCGGCATGGCTCTATTCAAAAATGGAGCAGCTATGACCGAGCGAGGATTTACCGATTAAATAGCAGCAGTCCCGGCTTGCACCATTACGGCATGCTATATAATTTCCTGATTGTATCCGGTATCTTTCCCTTGGGGACCAAACGGTTTTTGGCCCCCACCTCATAGAGCCCGAACCACTCTTCCGGGTCCTGCCGCTCGTGGCGGCTTGAATCGGTCGGATCCTCGCCGCTCTTCCACCACTCGTCCTGCAGCTCAAAAAAGGAGATGCCGCAAAACTTCTCCTTTCCTTTGGCGGTGCGGATGTCCTGCCAGATTGCCGAAAAGGCCTTCGGGACATCTTCCACCTTATGCCCGCCAAAACCAGGCACCCATGGTTTAGGCTCAAAAGGCGACGTGGACAAGCCCACCTGCGTCACAAATATTGGTTTGTCAGTTCCCGCGGCCAGTTCTTCCAGGTACCCCTGATAACTGGTGCCGGTGACGGAACCGGGGGGTGAGGTCCGGACCCCTCGTGCGTAGGTGTAAACGTTCAGGCAGACCAGATCGCCGAGATCGGGATTCAGGGCATTTTCCGTTGGCACTTCGAGATCCGGCCTGTCGGTTACGGGGCCGATGTGGGTCCAGCTGGTGTGGCAATAGAGATGCCGCCGACCATAGCGGCTTAATTCGTACTCCATAGCCCCGTCAATCAGCCGGGCCAGGGCTATTTCGGTTGGCGTCCGGTTGCTGACCTGGATATGTTTACCTTTATAACTGCGTACTTCGGGATGACGGGCATCGGTTCTGAGGACGGCATCGGCCTGCAGCTCATCGCCTACCGAAAAAAGGACCAGCCGATCGGGTCGGCCAACGGTGTAGACATGATCGATAGCCGCTTTGATATTTTCCATAGTCTTGGCGAGAAACGCTTCCGCCAGGAAATCTTCTTCATAGGCCCAGATCCAGATATCCTGTCCGTAAAGCAGATTGGTCTTATCAAGGGCGGCAAAGAATTTTGGCGGCATCATCATCGGAAAAACATGGAGATAGTTGACGGCCATATCCTCCATCAGTCCGAGGTGCTCCGTATAGCGGTCATCATCGCCGGGAGGAGCCCCATACAGGGGAGTTTCATTCGGAAGATAGGGCGAATAGCCGATCGCCCGGAAGAACACCGGCGTGTTTTTCTGCAAATCGACAACGTTGCTGCCTTGCGTTACAAATCGTTTGGGGGCCGGTGTCGTCGAAGCAATGGCGCTGGTTTTTGCCTTGCCTGAGCTTTTAGCAACAACAGTATCGGTGCCTGGCGGAATAACTGCCCAGAGAAATAAGACCAAAAGTATTCTGCAGAACATAGGGGTGTCTTTGGGAGAAGGGAGATTTTATCTTCAGACTATATATTTTTTTCAGCCATACCATAAAACTCTGCTTGCCCCAAGAGAAAGATGCACCCATAGTCTTGCTGCATACATTTTGGCGATCCGGTCTCTATTTCCGCTCACCCGGGCAAAATTATAGTACTTTTCATCGCTGTTATGGTAAAAATGGCAACTTATGGACACGCCTTTCCCAGGCGTGCTCCCTAAGAACAGTGACGGTGGAGTAGAAATGCTAAACAATGGGATTGTAGTTGTACGCGGCGGCGGCGATATAGCCACAGGGACGATTTGTCGGCTTCATCATTGCGGCTTTAAGCTGCTGGTTCTGGAAACGGAAAATCCAACGGCTATCCGCCGGACGGTCGCCATGTCTGAAGCAATCTACGAAGGCCGTCAGACGGTAGAAGGCGTCACCGCAGAACGCCTGGCAGACCTGGCAGGATGCGCTGCCTGCTGGACCGAAGGCAGGGTTCCTCTGCTGGTCGACCCTGCAGCCGACTGCCTGCCTCAAATACAGCCGATTGCCCTAATCGATGCGATCCTGGCAAAAAAAAATTGCGGTACGAGTAAAAATATGGCACCCATTACCATTGGCCTCGGTCCCGGGTTCTGCGGCGGCAAAGATGTCCACGCAGTCATCGAAACAGCGCGGGGACATAGCCTGGGCAGAATAATATATTCCGGATGTCCCCTTGCCAACAGCGGCATCCCCGGAAGGATCGGCGGTTATACTGCAGAGCGGGTTCTTTATGCTCCAGAGGCCGGAATAATCGAAGTAGTAAAGGACATTGGCAGCAGGGTTGAAAAAGGCGAACCGCTTGCATATATCGGCACTTCAGAGCTTTCTGCGCCGATCACCGGGCTTGTTCGCGGGATGATCCGTCATAAATCCCGCGTCGCAAAGGGTTTAAAAATAGGCGATATTGATCCACGCATTGATGAGGTGGAAAACTGTCACACCATCTCCGACAAAGCTCGCTGTATCAGCGGAGGGGTGCTGGAGGCTCTGCTTTTTTTGTCAAAGAGCGAAGACCTTCTGAATTTTGTCGGGAAACGCAGCAAAAGAATTCTGTAAACGAGAAAAATGGGGTAGTGTCTGTGCCTGAGAAATTATTTATACCATCCATGTGAACAAGAGAGTAACACGTACCGAGAGTAACACGTACCCTTTCCCTTATTGAGCAATGAAAAACGATTCTCCATATTTAATTGAATTACGAGGCATGACCAAGGCATTTCCCGGGGTACTGGCCAATGATTCAATTGACTTAAAGATACGCCCCGGTGAAATACATGCCTTGCTGGGCGAGAACGGCGCCGGGAAATCGACCCTGGTAAAAATGATTTACGGCATCCTCAAACCCGACGCCGGCACCATTTTATTCAATGGCCGGCAGGTAGAGATCGAGAGCCCGGCCCGCGCCCGTGAACTGGGTATTGCCATGGTGTTTCAACATTTCTCACTGTTCGATTCACTCTCCGTGGTGGAAAACATTTCTCTTGGCATGAACAAGGTTGTTGATCTGCAAAAACTGGCCAACGAAATCACCGAGGTATCCAAGCGATACGGCCTGCCCCTTGATCCCAAGCGACACGTGTACACCCTCTCCGTCGGCGAACGGCAGCGTATTGAAATAGTCCGCTGCCTGCTCCAGGAACCCCGATTGCTGGTGATGGATGAACCGACTTCGGTCTTGACGCCACAGGAAGTCAAAAAACTTTTTCTGACCCTGAACCGACTGGCGGAGGAAGGCCTGGGGATCCTCTATATCAGTCATAAACTCGATGAAATAAAAGAACTCTGTCACCAGGCAACCATTCTCCGTCTTGGCAAACGAATTGGCATTGTGGATGTTGATGACGAAAGTACCTCATCCCTGGCGAACATGATGATGGGTGATGAGCTTGAAAAAAACGACCGGCACCATACGCCTGTCACCGGCGCCATACGCTTGCAGGTTAACCGGCTCAACATGCCGGCAAAGGACAGCACCTCCATATCGTTATCCAATATAAACCTTGATGTTCGAGCCGGCGAAATCGTCGGCATTGCCGGAGTTGCCGGCAACGGGCAGGACGAATTGCTGAAAGCGCTTAACGGTGAAAGATGCGCCCCGGAAGCCGCAAGTATTATCATCGACAACCAGCCTGCCGGAAAACTCGGCCCCAACCCGCGGCGCCGGGCCGGGCTTGCGAGCGTACCGGAAAAAAGACTGGGCCATGGGGCAATCCCGGATATGGACCTGGTCGACAATGCCTTTATGACCGGGTTTTACCGGATGGGCCTGCTTGCCAAAGGGATTATCAATTATCCGAAAACACGAATTTTTGCGCAAAAGGTCATAACAGATTTCTCGGTCAAAACGTCCGGCTCCAGTGTGCCGGCAGAAAGTCTATCCGGCGGCAATCTACAGAAATTCATTATCGGCAGGGAGTTGAGCCAGCACCCGGAAATTCTTATCGTTTCCCAGCCTACCTGGGGCGTCGATGCCGGTGCCGCCCAGACAATCCATCGATCTTTACGGCAATTGGCAACTCAGGGTGCTGCAATCTTGGTTATTTCGCAGGATCTGGACGAATTAATGGCAATGTCCGACCGAATCGGAGCGATTTGCGGCGGTCGACTATCGCCTCTTTACCCAACAGCAAAGATGACGGTTGAAAAAGTCGGCCTGCTTATGGCTGGTGTTGCACTGGAAGAAGGAGCCGCCGATGTGGCCTCGGTTAGTTAAGCGACAGATACCGTCCAGGTTGATGGTATATTTATCGCCGGTTTTCGCCCTGCTCCTGTCGCTGCTGGCCGGGGTCGTCCTGTTTATTATCATGCGGGTCTCCCCCCTTGCAGCACTGCATGCTTTTTTTATCGAACCGCTTTCATCCATTTATGGACTGGCGGAATTGGGGGTGAAAGCGACCCCGCTGATTCTGATCGGGGTGGCCTTATCGCTGGGATTCAAGGCCGGAGTATGGAATATCGGCGCCGAGGGACAGCTGACCATTGGCGGCCTGTGCGGCGGGATGGTCGCGCTGTATTTTTATGACCAGGAAGGCTTTTACATCATCCCGTTAATGCTGCTGGCCGGGGTGCTGGGTGGAATTGTCTGGGCGGCCATCGTGGCCTTCTTGCGGGTCCGGTTCAACGCCAATGAAATTCTGACCAGCCTGATGCTGAGCTATGTAGCCGGGTTATTGCTGAATGTGCTGATGCATGGCCCTTTACGGGATCCGGACGGTTTTAATTTCCCGGAATCGAGGCAGTTCAGCGATTCGGCCCTCTTGCCGACACTTTTTGACGGCACCCGATTGCATATCGGCTTTCTCATTGCGCTTCTGGTTGTCGCCCTGGGCTGGATCATCCTGTCCAAAACCCTGATGGGCTATCAAATTAAAGTTGCCGGTTCGGCACCGGCCGCCGCCGAACATGCCGGATTCAGCACCTCGAAAATCGTCTGGACGACTCTTCTTCTGGGCGGAGGCATCGCAGGTTTGGCCGGAACCATCGAGGTTGCCGGCCCTATCGGCCAATTGTTGCCCAACATTTCCCCCGGCTATGGTTTTACCGCAATTATCGTCGCGTACGTCGGCCGCCTGCACCCGCTGGGCGCTCTCTTTGCCGGTTTGTTGCTGGCTCTTACCTACCTGGGCGGGGAGACTGCCCAGATCCAGCTCAATTTACCGGTGGCTGTAACCGGAGTCTTTCAAGGCCTGCTGCTGTTTTTCCTGCTGGCCAGCGATGTTCTTATTCACTATCGTATTCGTTTTGGCAAACCTGAACTGGCTGTGGAGAAAAGCTGATGGACTTGTTTATTCCGGCACTATTGACCATTATTACCGCGGCGACCCCTCTTCTCTTTGCGGCCCTTGGCGAAATGGTCACGGAAAAATCCGGGGTGTTGAACCTGGGCGTTGAAGGCATGATGGTGATGGGCGCGATAGTTGGCTTCGTCGCCGAATATTATTCCGGCAGCGCAACGATGGCGATCGTAGCCAGTATCCTGGCCGGGGCAGCCATGGCGGCAATTTTTGCATTGCTTGTCCTTGAATTTCATGCCAGTCAGGTGCCAACCGGCCTGGCATTGACCATTTTCGGCATAGGTTTGAGCGCCCTGGTCGGGCAAAGCATGATCGGCATAGCCTATGAAGGACTCCCGAAGATTTCCATCCCTGTGCTCTCATCAATCCCGGTTATCGGCCCCTTGCTGTTCCAGCAGGATTTCTTGGTATACCTGTCAATCGTCATGGTCGCGGCCATCCATTACTTTTTGAATAAGACCCGGGCGGGTCTTATCCTGCGTGCGGTCGGTGATTCCCATGATGCTGCCCACGCCATGGGCTATTCGGTGGTCAAGATCAGATTTATGGCGATACTGTTTGGCGGGGCGATGGCCGGGCTGAGCGGCGCCTACCTGTCGCTGGCCTATTCGCCCATGTGGATAGAACAGATGACTGCCGGTCGGGGCTGGATCGCCCTGGCCCTGGTGGTATTTGCCTGTTGGCGGACCTTGCGTGTCCTGCTTGGCGCCTACCTGTTCGGCGGCATTTCAATTTTACAGTTGCATGCCCAGGCACTGGGGATCGGCATACCATCCCAGGTCATGTCGATGCTGCCGTATCTGGCAACTATTTTTGTCCTGGTGATCATCTCCAGAGACGTGTCAAAGATTAAATTAAATGCCCCGGCCAGCCTGGGCAGAGCGTTTCATCCAAGTCGATAATTTTTTAGTCATTCTACCCCCATTCAAAAAAGGAGAAAAAAATGCTGAAGAAGACATTATTGTCATTAATTCTGGCCGCGGGTGTTGCGGTGGCCGGCAATGCTGCGGCGGTAACGAAGGTAGCTTTTGTGTATGTTGGCCCGATAGGCGACCATGGCTATAGTTATCAGCATGATCAGGGCCGTTTAGCAGTTGAAAAAGAGTTTGGTGATAAGGTTAAAACCTCCTATGTGGAGAGTGTCCCGGAAGGCGCGGATGCAGAACGCGTCATCCGTCAGCTGGCGGCATCCGGCAACGATATCATTTTCACCACTTCCTTTGGCTTTATGAACCCGACTCTTAAAGTGGCGAAGAGTTTCCCCAAGGTAAAGTTCGAACATGCCACGGGATATAAGCGGGCGAAAAACGTCAGCACCTATTCGGCCCGATTCTATGAAGGACGGACTGTACTCGGCACAATTGCCGGCAAGATGACCAAATCCAACGTGGTCGGATATATCGCCTCTTTTCCTATCCCGGAGGTCATTCGCGGCATCGATGCCTTCACCCTGGCGCTGCGCAAGGTAAATCCGCAGGCAATTGTCAAGGTTGTCTGGGTAAACTCCTGGTTTGATCCGGGTAAAGAAGGTGATGCCGCCAAGACCCTTATTGACCAGGGGGCAGATATCATCACCCAGCACACCGACTCTCCGGCGCCACTGCAGGTTGCCGAAAGCCGCGGCGTTTATGGATTCGGCCAGGCCTCTGATATGAAATCATACGCCCCAAAAGCCCAGCTCACCGCGATTGTCGATGACTGGAACTACTATTACATTGAACGTGTTAAAGCGGTAATGGATGGCACCTGGAAATCCACTGATTCCTGGTATGGCCTCAAGCAGGGCATGGTCGAAATGGCCCCGTATGGCGACGCCGTTCCGGCTGATGTACGAAAACTGGCGGACGAGGTGAAGCAGTCAATTATCGATGGGAAATTGCATCCGTTCCAGGGTCCGATCAAGGATCAGAAAGGCAAACTGGTCGTTAAGGCCGGCGAAGTGGTCTCCGACAAGGAGTTGCTGGGGCTGAACTGGTATGTTGAGGGCGTTGAAGGCAGCATTCCCAAATAGTTTTCATCCTGAAACTAATAATATCAGCAAGACAATCCTGCTCTCGCCAACAGATAGGTGGGAGCAGGAGAAACAGGTGCAGGATGGCCAAGAATCGAAAAATGATGAAATCCTTTATTGCCGGTTTACCAAAAGCTGAATTGCATCTCCATATTGAGGGAACCTTAGAGCCGGAGTTGATGTTTCAGCTGGCTGAGCGCAACGGCATTACCCTGCCCTATAAAGATATTTCCGCCTTGCGTGCAGCATATCAGTTCAGCCGGCTGCAGGATTTCCTGGATATCTACTATCAGGGCATGGACGTGCTGCGCACCCAGCAGGATTTTTTTGACCTGACCTGGGCCTACCTGCAAAAAATCAAGCAGCAGTCCGTTCGTCATATCGAAATATTTTTCGATCCCCAAGGTCATGTTGCACGAGGCATTGCCTTTACGACTGCCTTGAATGGCATTCATCCAGCACTCTTGCAGGGGAAGCGGGAATTCGACATCAGTTTTGGGTTGATCATGTGTTTTCTGCGTCACCTGGATGAGAACGATGCCATGGCCACCCTTGAGATGGCTCTTGCCCATAAGGATAAAATCATCGGTGTCGGGCTCGATTCTTCGGAAAAAGGCAATCCGCCGGCAAAATTTCAACGGGTCTTTGCCAGGGCGCGCCAGGAGGGTTTTCGGCTCGTCGCCCATGCCGGCGAAGAAGGCCCGCCTGAATATGTCTACGAGGCCCTCGATCTTCTCAAGGTGGACCGGATCGACCACGGCAACGCGTCGATGCAGGATCCGGCCTTAATCAAACGGCTGGTTGCGGAACAAATCCCTCTAACTGTCTGTCCGTTATCGAATACCAGGCTCTGTGTCGTCGATACCATGCAGCAGCATCCCCTGCCGCAAATGCTGCAAGCCGGGATGAAAGTGACAATCAACTCCGACGATCCCGCTTATTTTGGCGGGTATATCAATGAAAACTACGCGGCGGTCAGTGATATCCTCGGAAATGATAAAAAATTACTGGCACAATTAGCCCGCAACAGTTTCAGTGCCGCCTTTCTTGAAGAGGCACAGCGTGCCAGCCTGATTACCGAGGTAGATATCTACCTGCAGCAACACAACAATTGCTCACGGTAACCAGTAGTCCGCCAGCTCACCTCACCGCTTCCTCTATAGGTATGCCATCATTACTCAAAGGAGTGAACCCATGATGCAAAGACGTCTGCCCGCTGAATGGGAACCGCAGGACGCAGTGCTGCTCGGCTGGCCTCACAGTGGAACCGACTGGGCCGATATGCTTGATCGGGTTTTACCGGTATTTATCCGTATCGCGGTGGAAATCAGCCGCTTTGAGAGGGTGATCATCCCCGCCCCCGACCCCGATTCGGTCCGTTCACAACTGACGGAAGCCGGTGCCCGAATGGACCGGGTGCGCGTTTATGCCCTGTCGACCAACGACACCTGGGCTCGCGATTTCGGCCCCATCACGGTCTATCAGAACGGTGCACCTCTGCTCCTCGATTACGGCTTCAACGGGTGGGGGTTGAAGTTCCGCGCCTGCGATGACAATCAGGCCACCGCCCGGCTGCAGGCGGCCGGTGCATTCGGCAGCTGCCTTCGCGAGGTGCAGGGCCTGGTACTGGAGGGAGGAAGCCTGGAAACCGACGGCAGCGGCACGCTGCTGACCACCAGCGCCTGCCTGCTGGAGGCCAACCGCAATCCGCACCTCGACCGCCCCGGCCTGGAACAACAGCTGAGGCAGCAACTCGGTATCGACCGTGTACTCTGGCTTGCGCACGGCTATCTGGCCGGTGACGATACCGACAGTCATATCGACACCCTGGCCCGGCTGGCTCCCGGCGACCGTATTATCTACCAGTCCTGCGATGATCCGCAGGACGAGCATCACAGAGAGCTGACCGCCATGGCGGCAGAACTCGCTGCCCTGCGTACCCGCGACGGCCAAGCTTTTGAGCTGTTACCGCTTCCCTGGCCGGAGCCCTGTTACGCCGACGATGGCCATCGGCTGCCGGCGACCTATGCCAATTTTCTCATCCTCAACGGTGCCGTGCTGGTGCCGGTCTACAACAGTCTCCAGGACGAACCGGCACTGGCGATTATCGGCCGCGCTTTCTCTGACCGCGAAATTATTGCCATCCCCTGCCGTCCGCTGATTGAGCAGCATGGCTCACTGCACTGCGTCACCATGCAGATACCTCAAGGAGTACTGGAATGAAGGACCTTACCGTTGGTCTGGTGCAGCATGCCGCCGCCGACACCCGTGAACTGACCATTGCCCGCAGCGCTGCCGGCATTCGTGACGCCGCCAGCAGGGGCGCAAAGCTCGTGGTGCTGCAGGAGCTGCACTGCGGCTGCTATTTCTGCCAGACTGAAGACACTGAGGTGTTCGATCTGGCGGAAGCGATACCCGGTCCCGGCACCGCTGTTTTTGCCGCCCTGGCAAAAGAGCTGGGCATCGTACTGGTGACATCCCTGTTCGAGCGGCGGGCCGCCGGCCTCTACCACAACACCGCAGTGGTACTGGAAGCGGATGGCAGCATCGCCGGCATCTATCGCAAGATGCACATCCCCGACGACCCCGGTTATTACGAAAAGTTCTACTTCACCCCCGGCGACCTCGGATTTAATCCCATCGACACCAGTGTCGGCCGGCTGGGCGTTCTGGTTTGCTGGGATCAGTGGTATCCGGAAGGGGCGAGACTGATGGCTCTGGCCGGGGCGGAACTGCTGATTTACCCCACCGCTATCGGCTGGGATCCGCTGGATGCACCGGAAGAGCAGCAGCGCCAGCGTGACGCCTGGATCACGGTGCAGCGAGGCCACGCCGTGGCCAATGGCCTGCCGTTGGTGGCAGTCAACCGGGTCGGTGTCGAAGCAGCCCCTGGCGACGCCGGCAACCAGCATTTCTGGGGCAGCAGCTTCGCTGCCGGCCCGCAGGGCGAGATCCTCGCGCAGGCTGATACGGATCGGGAACAGACGCTGGTGGTCACCATCGATTGCGCGCGCAGCGAACAGGTACGGCGGATCTGGCCTTTTTTGCGCGATCGCCGCATCGATGCCTACGCCGACCTGATGAAGCGCTATCGGGATTGACACTTTAGAATATCTGCAGAGACGACGCATTTGAGTGATCCATGCATGATGACACCCCCGATACGTACCTCTGCCAGGTGAACGAAACAGTGTCCTGCGGGGCCTGTTGCGGGTTGTATAATTTGCCGAATCTGTCCCGGAAAAAACTTGAAACCATCCTGGCACAGCGGACCGAGACCTTTGCGTCGGTCCCCCGAACGGAAGATGGTATCTTTACATTCAAAAGAAGCAACAAGGGGCCACACAGGCTATCAAGGCCGTTTCCAGGGTTTCACCACTGTCCTTTTCTGGGGTTCATCGGCGAGAGGAAAAGGTGCGTTGGCTGCCTCCTCCACCCCGCCGCACCCGGTAACAACGGCGTGGACTATCGGTCCCTGAGCTGGTACGGTGAACTGGCTTGCCGCACCTATTTGTGCCCTGCCACGCAGAAACTGTCTGCCGTTTACAAATCGATACTGACACAGACCCTTGACAACTGGTATGTTTTCGGACTGATTGTGACGGAGCATGCCCTGGTGACGGCCTATTTCAAGGAAATGGAAATCCGCCTTGGACGGCCGGTCGCCGTGGACGATTACCGTCAGAATATCGGGGCAACGGTGGCTTTCAGGGAATTTGCGGAACTGAAGATCCAATGGCCTTATCGCCGCCCGGAATCGCCCGGCCCCTGCAACTTTTTTTTTGAAAACGGTCTGTATCCGCGGCCGGCTGTCCTTCGTAACACACTGGATATCCGGCCATCCTCCTATGAGACGATTCTGCAGGAGCTGGACTCCGGTTTTTCATCCGCAAAAGAGATGGCCATGGCAGAGCAGTTGCTGGACGATCTGTTTTTAAAAACAGAGAAGGCGATAGTTCAATGTAAAATCAATACGGGAGGTGTAATATGAGACTGGTTATACTTTCTCATGAAAGCGGTATCTCTTTGGTCGATACCTCGACACTACCGGTCGCCTGAGCTACGGCCTGTTTTTACTGTCCAATACCACCAACACATTGACATGGCACAATCAAACGCCCCACGCATGCATTCAGCGGAACACATACTGAACCAGGCAATGGTCAGGAAATTCGACTGCGGCCGTTGCTTCAGCGCCCACGTGAACGAAAAGAAGTCAAAGTGTGACTACCACTTTGTTAGAGCCCTGACAAATGACGAAACGAAGGAAGTGGAGGCGGCGGTCAACGAGGCAGTTTCTGCGTGCCTGGATGTAACCGAAGAGATGGTTTCCCGTGAGAATGCCAAGCATACCTTTAATCTCACCCGACTTCCTGAAGGCGCCGAAACCATTCGCATCGTGCACATCGGTGACTATGATTCCTGTCCCTGTATCGGTGAACATGTTGACAACACATCGGAAATAGGCGAGTTTCGGATAATTTCCCAGGATTGCAACGCTGGGGTTCTTCGGATACGCTACAAGCTTGGTGCCCCCAAATAGCCAGCGTAATCAGGCTTCGTGATTTAGGAATCGATTACAGCTCAGCTGAAGGACTTTCCCGAAGAAGGAGGGACCACTATTTGAATCTGCCGAAAGAAGTTGATCAACCTGAGGAAACACCATGACAATACTCGCCATTCTACCGATATTCTGCAGCACCCTGTTGATTGCAGCACACTTCTATCGTTCAGGCTCTCTGCTCTTGACGGCGGGAAGTTTGCTTATGCTGTCACTGGTCTTGGTCAGAAAGCGATGGGTTCCCCGACTGCTCACCATATTTCTGTTTCTGGCGGCGGCAGAATGGATACGCACAATGCTGGTCTTTATCGGACAATATCAAGAGGCGGGTCGTTCCTGGACACGGCTGGCAATAATTCTCACCAGCGTCAGTCTCTTCACCGCACTTTCGGCCCTGGTATTCAAGACGAAAGTGCTGAAGAACAAATATCGCGCCGCCGGTACTACAGGATCCCCAACAGCATCTTAGTCGCCACAACATAGAGCAGCAGAGAAAAGATCCGCTTCAGAGGATCCACCGGCAAACTGTGCGCCAGCTTAACCCCCAGAGGGGCGGTCAGCACGCTCACCGCGGCAATGCCCAATAAGGCGGGCAGATAAACATAGCCCAGCGAATACTGGGGCAGCCCGGCCACATTCCAGCCATTGAAGATATAGCCGACGGTTCCGGCAATGGCTATGGGCAGGCCGATTGCCGCCGAAGTACCGATGGCATGGTGCACCTTGATGTTACACCAGAGCATAAACGGCACCGACAGGGTCCCACCGCCAATACCAACCAGACTGGATACCACACCGATACCGTTGCCTACCCCGAACATCCCCACCTTGCCCGGCAGATCACGTCCGCCTTTCGGCTTTTTGTTGAGTAACAGCTGGGTTGCCACAAAATAGAGAAAGATAACAAAAAAAACTTTGAGAAAATTTGTCGACATTGCCGAGGCGAAACAGGACCCGAGAAAGGTCCCGGTAAGGATGCCGACAACGATTTTTTTCACCACATCCCACCGTACCGCACCGCGCTTATGATGGGCCATAAAACTGGAAACCGAGGTGAACATGATGCTTGCCATAGAGGTGGCCAGAGCCAGATGCATGGTCAGTTCATGGGGGATATGGTTCAGAGCAAAAACGTAAACCAGCATGGGGACAATTACCAGCCCTCCACCGATCCCGAGCAATCCGGCAAGAATCCCGGCGATGGCACCAACACCGCAATAGGTCAGAAATGTAATCAGCATATATCTCTCTTTTTATAAGTCCATAGTTGTAATACAAAAAAAAGCCATATTATCTCTCATGTTCAATATTTGCAAGAAGCAGGTAGACCCCACCTTCAATAACTCCTAAAGAGGAGCGGTCCTCACCTGTTTTAGAGTGACATTCACGCAATAGGTCATTAGTGTTTGTCAGAGTTTCTATTTTGTACACTCTCCCAATACACCAGCGGCAAACAGCAAACAGGCAGAATCGTTGAGCAAGAGCACATCCACCACATATACAAAGAGCGAATCCAGGCGGGTGCCGTTCTCGCAACTGCGCGAATTGCTGCTGCCCACCTTTCGTCAACACCGCTTACGCCTGGCGGCAGGATTTGCCGCACTTATTCTGGTCGACCTGCTCCAGCTGACGATCCCCCGGTTTATAAAGCACGGCGTTGACGGCCTGACGGCCATGACCATCACTCCGGTGGGACTCCTGCACCTGGCCGGGCTGATCCTGTTGTTTGCCGGCATGGTCGTGGTCTTGCGCTTTGCCTGGCGCTACCTGATCATCGGCTTTTCCCGCCTCCTTGAGCGCACTATCCGCAACCGGATCTTTGCCCATATTGTAAAGATGGATGCCCCGTTTTTTGAAAAATACACGACCGGCGATCTCATGGCCCATTCGAGCAACGATCTCGGCGCGGTCCAGATGGCCTGCGGCATGGGCATGGTTGCCGCAGTCGACGCCCTGGTCATGTCCCTTGCGGCAATAGGCTTCATGATAGCCATCCATCCGATGCTCACCCTGCTCGCCCTGCTGCCGATGCCGATCCTGGCGGTCACCACCCGTATCCTCTCAGGCAAACTGCATAAGCGCTTTGCCACCGTGCAGGAACAGTTCTCCTCCATGACCGAATTTTCCCGCTCAACGCTTATCTCCATTGGCTTAATCAAGGCCTATACCATGGAAGATTTCCAGACGGACCGGTTCGGCAAGCTCGGCAGGAAATACGTGCGCAGCAACCTGCGAGTTGCCGCCATCCAGGGTTTAATCAGCCCGCTGGCGACCCTGATCGGCAGCCTCGGCCTGCTGATGGTGCTTTATTTTGGCGGTCGCCTGGTGATTAACAACACGATAACCCTGGGCGATTTTGTCGCCTTTATCACCTATCTGTATATGTTGATCTGGCCGATGATGGCCATCGGCTGGGTCGCCAACCTGGTGCAGCGCGGCCTGACCTCACTCGGCCGCATCCACGACCTGGTCACCAGCCGGACGACCCTGCCGGATCCGGTGTTGCCGGTGCCGCCGGCAATGCTCAAACACCCCGGCTACGAACTGAAGAACATGAGCTTTCGTTATTCTTCCTCAACCGCTCCTGCCGTTGATAACCTCACCCTTTCTTTCGGACCGGGAATTCACGGGGTCACCGGGCGGACCGGTTCGGGCAAGTCGACTCTTTGTAAAATTCTGGCCCGGCTGTACCCGGTTGCTGACGGACAGCTTTTTTTTGGGGGTACGGATGTCAACCAGCTCCCCCTGCAGTTTATTCGCGCCCATATCGGTTATGTCGGCCAGGAACCAGTTCTCTTTTCCGATACCATCGCGGCAAATATTGCGCTTGGCAGAGCAGATGCCAGCCGGGAGGAAGTCATCCAGGCAGCAGTAAATGCGGCAATTCACGAAGACATTGTCGGCTTAAAAGACGGCTACGACACCATGACCGGCGAGCGGGGCGTCAAACTTTCCGGCGGACAGCGGCAAAGGCTGGCGCTGGCCAGGGCCTTGCTCTGCGACCGACCGGTCCTGATTATCGACGATGGATTATCGGCGGTGGATGTCGCCACCGAGCACGAGGTTTTTGCCGGTCTCAAACGCCATTTTGCCGGAAAAACCGTCCTGATTGTGTCGAACCGCATCAAACTGCTGTCGATGACCGATAGAATTATCATCCTGGCCGATGGTGCAGTGCAAAGTGAAGGCAGCCACGAGCAGCTGCTGCAGGAAAACTCTCTGTACCAGTCAATGTATGCCAAGCAGATGACCCAGGACGCCCTGAAGGAGCCGGAATCGCCATGATGAACTACGGCTACAGTGAAAAGGGGCAGGAAGGGTCCCTGAGTGATTTTCATCTCTGGCGGAAGATATTACAATTTTCCGCACCGTATTGGCTCAGTCTCTTCTTTGCGGTGATCATCTCCATTCTCATCACCTGGGCCACCCTCACCCTCCCCCATCTGGTCCAGACGGCAATCGATCACTACATAACGGCAACCACGGTCGCCACCGATGCACGAATCGCCGGGCTTACCAGGACTGCGATACATTATGGAGTTCTCATCTTCGCCATATTCTTTGCCTCCTTCTGCCAGGTACTGGTACTCGAATGGGTGGGGCAATCGGTTATGCATACGGTTCGTCAGCGCCTATTCCACCATCTTCTGCACCTTGATCTGCCGTTTTTCAACAGCAACCCGACAGGCAGACTGGTCACCCGTCTGACCAACGACATCCAGAATATGAACGAGATGTTCACCTCGGTCATTGTCACCCTGTTTAACGATCTTCTGCAGCTGACCGGCATCCTTGTTCTGCTGTTCTGGATGAACCCGCGGCTGGCCGGGGTCATGACCATTTTCATCCCTCTGGCGATCATTATCACCATTTTCTTTGCCCGCCTGGCCAGGGAACAATTCCGGGCGATTCGCATCCAGCTGGCCAAAATCAACAGTTTTCTGGCGGAAAACCTGTCCGGAATGTCTATCATTCAACTTTTCGGCAGACAGGAGTCAAACAGACAAACCTTTGAACATTTGAGTGAGGGGTTTTTACAGAGAACACTGAGCCAGATCAAACTTTTCGGCACCTTCATGCCGCTCACCGAATTCATGAGTTCTGCGGCCATCGCCCTGATTCTCTGGTACGGCGGCGGCGAAGTGTTGCAGAAACGGCTGACGCTCGGCGAACTCGTGGCCTTTATCTCGTATATGCGGCTGTTTTTTCAGCCGCTGCGGGAGCTGGCCCAGAAATATTCCGTGGTCCAGTCGGCAATGGCCTCCGCTGAAAGAATTTTCCAGCTGCTTGATACCAAAAGCGAGATTGTCGAGCTGGAACAGCCGGTACAATTGCCGAAGATACAAGGAAGTCTGCTGTTCAAGAATATTCATTTTGGCTATCAGGCGGACAATCCGATCCTGCATGACGTCTCGCTTGCCCTCTATCCGGGTCAGACCGTGGCCCTCGTCGGCACTACCGGATCCGGGAAAACAACGCTTGTCAATCTGCTGCTGCGGTTCTACGACCCCCAGGCGGGAACCATCCGCATTGATGATACCGATATCGCCTGCCTCGAGCTGCGCAAGCTGCGCACTATAGTCGGCGTCATCCTGCAGGACGTATTTATTCTGCAGGATACCCTCTTTGCCAATATCGTCATGGATACCGGATGCTCACGGGAAAAAACAGAAGCAATTCTCAATCAGACCGGCATGAACCGGTTTGTCGACAAACTGCCGGCAGGCCTGGATACGATTATCGGGGAGGGAGGACTGGAGCTTTCTACGGGCGAGAAACAATTGCTCTCATTCGCCAGGGTTCTCTGCCGGAATCCGGCCATTCTGGTTCTTGATGAAGCAACCGCTGCCATCGACACCGAGTCTGAGAACATCCTGGAGCAGGCCATAGCCGACAGCTTCAAAGGCCGAACTTCGCTGGTTATCGCCCACCGGTTGTCAACCATCAGGCGGGCGGACCATATCGTGGTCATGGCCCACGGCAAAATCGTCGAACAGGGCAGTCATGAAGAACTGCTGCAGCGCAACGGCCACTATGCGCTGCTTGTGGCAATGGATCTGCAGAACGACCAGAGTTCCCATGCAGCGCATGGGAACGAGGTGGTTGACTCGTAAAAACCTACAACGCAGGAGATCGAGCTTTTTACGACGTCATCAATTATGATACGCCGAGATACGCCTTCTGCACTTCCTCATTATTCCGAAGATTCGCCGCGGTATCGGTTGCGGTAATCTCTCCGGTCTGCAGGACATAGCCCCGGTGGGCTATGGACAGGGCCATCAGCGCGTTCTGCTCAACGAGCAGAATAGTGGTACCCCTTGTGGCATTCAGGTCTTTGATGATATCAAAGATCAGCTCAACCAGAATCGGCGCAAGGCCCATGGACGGCTCATCGAGCATCAGCAGATGCGGATCCATCATCAGGCCCCGGGCAATAGCCAGCATCTGCTGTTCCCCGCCGGACAGGGTCCCGCCGAATTGATCGATACGCTCTTTCAACCTCGGGAACAGGCTAAAGCCATACTCCATCCGCTCTTCAATGACCCTTGAATCAGTTACCGTAAAAGCGCCCATCTCCAGGTTTTCCTTCACCGTCAGCGTGGGAAAAATGCCGCGTCCCTCAGGGACATGGACCATTCCGGCAGTAACGATCTCATGGGGTTCTTTTTTAGAAATATCTTTTCCTTCAAAAGAAATCATCCCTTTTTTAGGATGCATCATACCAGAGATGGTCCGCAGGATTGTGCTTTTACCGGCACCGTTGGAGCCGATAAGAGTGACAATTTCTCCTTCGTTCACCTCGACCGAAATCCCCTTGAGTGCATGGATCTGTCCGTAATAACTATGAATATTGTCTACTTCCAACAAACTCATTGCATTTTCTCCTCATGCTGTCCGGCGACTGCTCCCCGGCCAAGATAGGCCTCGATTACTCGAGTATTGGCGCGGATTTGCTGCGGAGTACCTTCAGCAATCTTCTCACCATAATCCATGACACAGATATCTTCGGAAATATTCATGACCACCCGCATATCGTGTTCGATAAGCAGGATAGTAATGCCCAGGTCCGTTTTAATATGACGGAATAACCGGATAATATCTTCCGTTTCCTGGGGATTCATGCCGGCGGCCGGCTCATCCAGCAGCAGCAGGAGCGGTTCCGCGGCCAGAGCTCGGGCGATTTCCAGCCTTCGTTGCGCACCGTAGGGCAGGTTTTTAGCCAATTCATTCTCAACCCTTTTCAGGCCGACATACTGCATCAGCCGTGCCGCCTTTTTCTCTGCCTCCGCTTCCTCTTTCTTGAAACCAGGCAATCGGAAGAGCGTCTGGATGGGCGACTGTTTGAAGTGAATATGCATGCCGACGAGGATGTTTTCGATGACCGTCATATCAGGAAACAGACGAATGTTCTGAAAAGTTCGGGCAATACCGCAAGCGGCAATCTGATCCGGCCTGAGCCCGACCAGCGATTTACCATTGAATTTAATGGTTCCGCCATCGGGCTTATAAATTCCGGTCAGGGTGTTGAAAAACGTCGTTTTCCCTGCGCCGTTCGGACCTATGATCGAAACGATCCGCCCTTTTTCAAGCGAAAAGGTGACATCGCTGATGGCTTTCAGGCCACCAAACACCTTGGTCATGTTGTTAATTTCAAGTAAAGCCATTATGTCACCCTCTCCCTAATTTTCTTCCAGATCGATTTTCCGTTTTCTCCGGGCTGCAGGAATCAATCCAGCTGGTCGAAAGATCATCATCAAGACCAGGATAAGTCCAAAAAGCAAGCGTTGATATTTTGCCGGATCAAGTTGATTTGACAGGTCTTTCCAGGCAAAATTTATAATCGGAATCACCGCATCACTTTGACGCAGCTCATTGAGATACAGAGAAAATCCCTGCAGTACCTGGAGGTTGAGAATGGTAACCGTCGCCGCACCGAGAATTACCCCGGGAATACTGCCCGCCCCTCCGAGAATAACCATGGTGAGCACGCCTATTGACTGCATAAAGGAAAACGATTCCGGGCTGATAAAGGTTCTGCTCGCGGCCAGCAATACGCCCATGACACCGGCGAAAGAGGCACCAACGGCAAAGGCGGCAAGCTTCATCTTCACCAGAGGAATACCCTGGGCAATGGCCGCGGTCTCATCTTCGCGCACGGCGGTCCAGGCACGGCCTATTTTTGAGTCGTCCAGACGCCGGGTAACAAAGATGATGACAATGATCACGGCCAGGGCGAACATATAGAACATCAGGTTGTACATGACCGCCGCACTGACATTATGACCGACCACTCCACCGAAAACAGAATTAAACCAGTCAACCGCAAAGTCCGGCATAGTCGGCCGCTGAATCGGGGTAATCCCCTGCGGACCGTTGGTGAAATTGAGTGGTTTATCGAGGTTATTGGCCAAAACCCTGATCACCTCGCCAAAGCCGAGGGTGACAATCGCCAGATAATCACCACGCAGGCGCAGCACCGGCAAACCGAGCAGGATGCCGGTCAAACCGGCGATGATGACCCCGACGACAAGAAACATATAAAAGGCATCCCCGGGCAGAAAAAAGGGAAGGGCAGCCGGTGCCGTACCCGGTGCGTAGTGCAGCATATAAAACTGCTGCGATCCGAAAAAAGCCCAGAGATAGGCGCCAACCGCATAAAACGCCACATAGCCCAGATCGAGCAGCCCGGCAAAACCGACAACAATATTCAATCCGAGGGCAAGGGCGGCAAAAACACTGATCTGAAAGATAACCTCCAGATAGAAAATATTCCTGGCCCCGACAATAGGGATGATTACCAGGGCCAGAATAACTGCGGCAATCAGCTTGAAACGCAGGCTGGTTGTGAAAAAATAAAGCGACATAAACGAGGTCATGAGGACCAGAAAAGCGAGATTGGATCGCGGCTGGGTATAAACCAGAAAACTACCGGCAACGATATGGCCAATAACGATCAGGTACGACCAATACCCTCGGTTGACCCGATTGAACAATTCCTTAAAGAACGACGAAATCATGAGACTCTCCTATGCTTTCTGCATGACATGTTTGCCCATCAGACCCTGAGGCCGGAAAATGAGGACAAGAATCAAAATACTGAAGGCGAAGATATCCTTGTATTCCGAACCCGCCGCTCCCATAGTGAACACGCCCATATACGATCCGGCAAAGGTTTCCAGCATGCCGAGAACTATCCCGCCAAGCAGGGCTCCGGTCATGTTGCCGATGCCACCGAGCACTGCAGCGGTAAAGGCTTTCAATCCAGGGAAGAAACCAACAAAAGGATCGATCCGGGTAAATTTCAGGGCATAGAGCACCCCGGCCGCACCACCCAGCAGGCCACCAACCAGAAAAGTCAGGGAAATTATCCGGTTAACATTGATCCCCATAAGACTTGCGGTGGGACGATCCTGGGCCACTGCCCGTATGGCTTTTCCGACCCTGGTGGCATTGACCAGATAATTCAGTCCTACCAGCATCAGCACCGCAGAGCCGATGACAATGATCGACTTGACGGAAATACCCAGGGTGAGCTTTGAGGTTCCCATGGCGATTTTTCCAAAAACAATGCGGCTGTCAAAATTGCCGAAGGTCGGCATAATGCGGTTGAACTGCCCACTGGTCAGGCTTTCAACCAGCCGGATGACATCCTGGAGCAGAAAAGAGACCCCGATCGCCGAGATAAGCGGCACTAATCGCGATGCGCCGCGCAGGGGCCGGTAGGCAACGCGTTCGACAGCCACTGCCAGACCGCCGGCGGCCATCATGCCGAGAATGATTGCCAGGATAAGATAGGCATACGCCATTCCAAGCGACGCTCCCGCAAGAATTCCCATTCCATCCAGGGCAATAAGCAACTCCACACCGACAAAAGCACCAACCGCAAAGATCTCACTGTGGGCGAAGTTAATGAATTCAAGAACCCCGTATACCATGGTGTAGCCGAGGGCGATGGCCGCGTAGACAAAACCAATGGTCAGGCCGTCGATAATGACCTGGGGCAGATTGAGCATAGTATAGGTATACAGGCTGACATTGTACTTGTCCATGAGACTCGCACCGACAGCAGTACCATCCAGAGCCAGGGCGAGCGAAATTGCAATCGCCGACATGAAAGCAGCGCTGCCCAGGGAAAAAAGGACCATCTGCCCCACAGGCCGTACCAGTTCATACACATTTATGCGTTTCAGGAATCGTATCATGATCACTCACTGACGTTAAAAATCAACCGGCCCTTTGGGAATCAAAGGGCCGGTCCAAGAACTTTGGAAATCCTGTTACTGTGGGGGGGCAATTTCTAGAGTCTTAACAATCTTGTTTTCACTCCATTTGGAAGGATCAGCCGATTCTACCTGGATTACAAAGTAAAGGGCCTTTTCCGGATCACCGATCTTATTGAAGGTAAAGGTACCGGTAATTCCTTTGAAATCCTTCAGAGCGCGAACAGCCTCGGCAACAGCTTTACGGGTGGGAACTTTATTGCCATGGGCTTTTGCGGCATTTTCAATGGCTTTCAGGCTGATTGCCATACAGTCATAGGCCTGAGCGGCAAACGGCTGCGGGGTGGCGTTGTATTTTGCCTGGAAATCTTTAAGAAACTTGGCGGTTCCTGGATACACCGAGGCAGGACCGGAAACCGTCGAATAGTAGGTGCCGCCGCCAGCAATCAAAGTGCCGCCGCCGATCTTAGCTGCATCGGAGCTGTCAAAACCGTCATCGCTGAGGAACATGCCTTCATACCCTCTCTCGCGGGCCTGCTTGAAAAGCACTGCAGCCTGGAACGCCATACCACCGAAGTAGACCAGATCCGGATTACCTGCAACAACCGGGGACAGCAACGCGTCAAAATTGGCTTTTTCCTCGGTTCCTTCAAAGCCAAGAACCTTCATCCCGTTCTCTGCCGCTTTTTTCTTGAAGAATTCGGCAATACCCTGGCCATAGGCGGTTTTATCGTGAACAACAAAGACAGTTTTAACCCCTTTACTTTTGGCAAAATCAGCACCTACAACACCCTGAACATCATCGCGACCAACGATGCGGTTGACTTCCAGATAGCCACGGGTAGTGACCTTAGGATTGGTATTGGCCGGGGAAATATTGACAAGTCCGGAGCTGTGATACACTTCTGATGAAGGGATCTGAACGCCCGAGTTATAATGTCCGACGATCGCAAGAATAGCTGGATCGGAGACAATTCGCTTGGCATTGGCGACACCGGTATCAGGATTAGCCTGGTCGTCAAATGGGGCAAGTTCAGCTTTAATACCCAGCGCTTCCAATGGACCGCTGAGTTGTTCGAGGGCTAATTCAGCACCACGCTTAATGTCAACACCAATTACGGACTGATCACCAGACAACGGTGACTGGGTAGCAATTTTAATCGATTTTCCAGCGGCTCCCGCGGATCCGCAAAGCGCAAGCGTCATACTTGCTGCAACCATCAGTGAAAAAACAGAAAACTTTCGCGTCGACATCCTTTTCTCCTCCCTTGTAAAACTGCTTTATTGTTTAGTATCTTACAGATTATCTCCTTGTTTTTTTTTACAAGGAGATAATCTGTCTCAAGATACTTATCCCGGCTTTCTTCCCGTGTACCGGGGTTAGTATCTTACAGATTATCTCCTTGTTTTTTTTTACAAGGAGATAATCTGTCTCAAGATACTTATCCCGGCTTTCTTCCCGTGTACCGGGGTTAGTATCTTACAGATTATCTCCTTGTTTTTTTTTACAAGGAGATAATCTGTCTCAAGATACTTATCCCGGCTTTCTTCCCGTGTACCGGGGTTAGTATCTTACAGATTATCTCCTTGTTTTTTTTTCAAGGAGATAATCTGTCTCAAGATACTTATCCCGACCTTTTTCAATCTTACCCGTGTCAGGCAGTCATGCCGTTGATCTTGGACAAAAAAACCTGACATTCTCATTAAGAATCATGACATCATCATTGAGCGATTCACGATCCTGCAAAAGGGAAAGGCACGGCCTCTTTACGTTGCAGGCCTCTTTATGCTTAGCCCTTTAGGGACACCCTGTGACGGCAATATGCTAGCTGATTACCTTCGCCCACGCAACAAAATTTGCGCTTTTTATGTAACGAATATCGGTTTTTTACCATATCCCACAAAAGAGTAGTCCGCTTGCAAAAAAATACCAATTATGTAAAGTTGAAGAAAAAAAATCGCCAGGGGAAGAAATACAAGGGGAAAAGATCAGGGCGGGAGCTGCACTCGGAGGAAAACAGGGCCAGGCAGGGGTCAGAGAAGCAACCAGCGGAACCTGGTTGCGGGAAAATCACACGGGAGCAAAAACAACTTGATACTGGATCCCCTCATCACTGATGATCGGCAGAAACCAGTTTTCTCCTGAAACGAAATATTGCATGCGCTCAATGACAATCGACCGTGCGCCATTCGGCAGGGTGGAAACGACAGTTCCGACGGGAAGCGTTTCCAGCTCCGTTGAGACCTCCTCCCAGACACGGTCATCGGCGCTCGAATAATAATACCAGGCAAAACCGGGCGTTGAACAGATAACAGTTAATATACTGGCCACTGCAATTGCCGTTACACGGCGCACTCTTATTGTCATTAGCATCCCCCGCTCTTATCCTGTCGCTGATTTTCCCCGGTGACCGGGAAAAATTCTCTGCTTAATATTGATAACGATTATTGCAGACGACGTGCCAGAACGAATCAAACAGTTAACTATTTGATTTTCAATAGATAGAGTGGGTTTTATAAATCAGCGACCTGCATTTCACCCAGAAAATGCGCAAAGAGTGCACTTTGCCATGACAATTTTTACCCATTCAATTCCGCAAGGTAGCCTTCAACCTGTCCGGCTTCAGCAACAAGGCGAAGGCAGCAACAATATCGGTACACATAAGGTCTGCATGGAGGATCGCCGCCATACCGGCGCCTTCTCTCTGGACCAGGACAATTCCCAATGCTGCAGTCTGCAGCATGAGACCATCGTTTCTGCCGTTGCCGATGGCCGCCACCTTTTCCGCACCCAGCGACTGGACATAGGCCTGCTTTTGCCTGTCTTGAGTGTCTGGCCCGATGATATGCAAGGTACATGGCAGCCCCTTCAGTTTCTCAGCAACCGTGCCATGGGTATCGGCGGTAATAACATGCAGCTGTAAATGAATCGCCAGTTCGCGGATTTTTTCTGCCACCCCGGCGATCAAATCACCGTCCAGGGCCAGGGTACCGTTATAATCCAGGACAAGATGCGACAGCTGCAGGTTTTCACCACCGGGAATTTGCACTGTAATCATGACTCAATCCTTTTCTTTACGCCTGAGATAACCGAAGAGTCGTTTGGCAGAGCCAATACATGATGGGCAATATCAACAACTCCGGCTCTCTCCAGCATGGTAATAATTTCGCTGCAGGAATACGCCCGTCCATGATCCGTTCCAACCAGCATATTGAGAGCAAAGAGCGCTGGAAACTCTGGCCCGTCTTTGGTGTCATTGAGGATAAAATCATGGATCAGGAGTAAACCGCCCGGCTCCATTGCCGCCACGGTTTTAGTCAGACACTCCTGACATTCTTCCAGGGAGTTGCTATGAAGAATATGGGAGAGCCAGGCAACATCATAAGGCCCGCCAGCAATCGGATCGGTATTGAAATCGCCGCCAATAAAATCGATTCGTTCAGCCAGCTGAAACTTTGCTGCGGTCTGCCTGGCAAAAGGTTCTGTGGTTGGGCGATCGAGGATGACTGCCGTTAACTCAGGATTCGCAAGGCAGAAATGAATACTGTAGGTACCGGGCCCACCGCCCAGATCAAGCAGCCGCTTGCGACCGACGAGCTGAAATTTTTCGGCCATCTGTGGGGCAATCATCATCGCCAGATTGAACATCCCCATCAAGAAACTTTCCCTTTCGACTTCCGCACCATAGGAGCGACGGTTCACACGCCGCCCCGACTTCACGGCCTCATCGAGCTGCGCCCAGCCATCGAGAATATGATGGTGATGCAGGATAATATGCCCCTGATACTCGGGGCGGCCGGCGACCAGGTATTTTCTGGAGAAATCGGTGTTGGCATACCCTGAATCGGTTTTACGCAATAATCCCATCGCCGAGAGGGCATCAAGCAACAGGCCGGTTGCCCGAAGCTCCGCACCGATACTGCCTGCCACCTGAACCACATCGCCGCCGGCATCGCCCAGCACTGTAAATAGCTGCAGCCGCACCCCTGCCTGGAGGGCACATCCCCGCCAGTATCCACTAGATACCCCGAGTAACACAGGCACATTCCATTCTTTTATCATAATTGCCCCCTGCTTGCCGTTATGCTGTTTCTTGCCCATATCGTCAAAGAATATCTGATTGCCCCATGCTCAGCACAGAAAGTCCGGAGGGATATGGGCTGAGGTTGGGTGGTTATTACAAAACAGAATATTTCCCTTGCCTTTCCGCGTAAAAAAAAGCAAGCTACGGGAAATTATCTATCGTATTTTAGGGATTTTTCACATATAAATCATTTTTTCACCCCCAACATGAGCCAGCCGCCTAACGAAGTCAGCGACCAGGAATTAAAACGGGTCATTGCCGACTTTCTCGACCAGGGTCACGTGGAAAATATTGTGGCAATGTTCCGCCGTGAACCGGAATATTACGCCTGGACCGGAGAAATCTTAAGCGACGAACGGTTCGCTGTACGCCTTGGGGTGTCGGTTCTTTTTGAAGAGCTGCAGATATTGCAGCCCAACCGACTGCCACTGGCTATTCCATCGCTTGTCAAGCTGCTTGATTCAGAACAGCCGCTGCTCAGGGGAGAAGCAATATCCCTGCTGGGAATAATCGGCACAGACCAGGCCATGGCAGAGATTCGCCGTCTAGCAAGCGATCCGAATCCGCAGGTTCGGGAGATGGTTCAGCTTGTACTGGCAGGCACAGCATGAAAGTGAACAACACCATGGACCCGGCATCTCCCCGAACCCCGCATGGTATACCCTGGTGGGTATATGTCATGCTGGCAATAGGCAGCTACTGCCTGTTGAGATATGTAGTTCCGGACCTTCACCTGAGCAACCCTGCCCTCCAGAAATTAACCAAGGCAGCACCGACCTTTGCCCCGCCGGCAAGCATTCTTTTTTTACTGCTTGCTGCCAAGAGGCTCTATGATACCGATCGTGGGGAGGAAGAATCCGGGCAGGAGAAGGACAAGGATGCGAATACTCCAGAGGAAAAATAGTCTGTTCATCTCATATATGCTTTAGGCATCTTCCATGAAAACAATGCACAACAGTATGCAGCAGCTTTGGTCAAGACTCTGGATTCCTTATGTGATGCCTTTTGCTCTCTTTATGCTCCTGACAGAGCCCGCCCGTTTTTTTCCTGAACTCACTCCTTATCTCTATATAACCAAGACCATCCTGGTCGGAACCCTGCTCTGGTTCTGGCGGGAAAAGTATGCTGTGGACTTTTCTTCCAACCTCTCCTCCAGTAATATAGTGACGGCGGTTTGCTGTGGACTTCTGGTGCTCGTTATCTGGATTGCTCCGGAGAAATACCAGTTTCAGCTCGGCCAGAGTTCAGGGTTCGACCCCCATGCTCTCGGCGGTTCACAGCTGGGTGCGACAGGACTTATTGCCGTACGGCTGCTTGGCTCGACACTGGTTGTGCCGGTTATGGAAGAATTGTTCTGGCGTTCTTTTTTAATGCGTTATCTGGTTGATCCGGCATTTCGTTCCGTGCCGATGGGGGCTTTTACCTGGTTATCATTTGTCGGCGTGGCAGTTTTATTCGGCCTCGAACACCACCGGGTGGGCGTGGGAATTATTGCCGGACTGCTCTATGGGCTTTTGCTGGTTTACCAGAAAAACCTGAAAAGTGTTATTATTGCCCATGCCACCACCAATTTTGGGCTTGGAGTCTATATCTTGATAACAAACAACTGGATGCTCTGGTAAAGGATCATTCTCCGACCAGATCTTTCCTTTCTCCACCTGCACAAATCCACCGTGCAACGGCAAAAGCAAACGGATTTTTCTCAATGTCCCTGAAGAACATTCGCCACAGCCAGCTGAATATAATTAAGCTTGTTCTTTTATTTTCGAAGAAAATTCGCTATATTCTGTTTTTTCGGAGTAATAGTCTTTTCTTAACCGGTAACCAATTGACATATGCTTGATTCAACAGATAAAAAAATCCTGAACATCCTGCAGAATAACGGCCGTATCACCAATGCCAGGCTGGCCCAGGAGGTTGGCTTATCCCCGCCCGCCGTGCTGGAACGGGTCCGACGGCTGGAATCGACTGGGATCATCGAAAAATATGTGGCTATCCTTGACCGGAAACAGGCCGGATTTGGTATCCAGACCATCGTTATGGTCTGCCTGAGCCATCACCAGATCTCCTCTCTGCAGAAGGTCAAGGAAAGGCTGACCCGGATGGATGAGGTACTTGAGTGCCATCAACTGACCGGGGAAGTCGACTTTCTGCTGAAAGTAGCGGTCAAAGACATGAACAGCTATACCGATTTCGTCAACAACAAGCTTTCCGGGATTCCCGGCATCCAAAACGTAAAGACCTCCTTTATCCTGGAAACCTTGAAAAACTGTACCGCCCTGAAGCTTGCCGCTGATTGACCGCGAGCCTTATCTCGTATTTTATGTGATAAAATTTACATAACAGGGTATATGGGGGAAACTAAAAAACTGGTAAACGCTTATACGCCTGAGGTTATGCAGGCACTTTTGCGTACCCGGTGCACAGTTACAAAAAATCGATCCCCGCTAATTTGACCAGAGACCAGAAAAGATGAAAAACCAAGACGAGCTTATTGCCCAGGCCAATGCAATACTAACCATGGGAGAAAAGGTCCTCGCCACGGAAACCAGTGACACCCAGTCAAAATCCCTTGTCAACGAAGAAAAATTCCACGATTTCAGGATCTCCGCGCTCTCGTTTCTCGGTCGAGTTTTCGGCGAGGGAAGCATCTATTATGAAAGCTTTCGAACCGAGGTCATCCACCACACGGCGAGCCGCACCAGACGAGGCATCGGCATGCTTGCTGCAGCCATAAGGGAGTTACAGGGCGAATGGCTCGCGACCACCGGCGGCGCTATTTCCCGGGATATCTTACTGGAGATGCTCCGCCTCGCCCGCATGCACTATGAACAGGACAACCCCTGGGCAGCCGCAGTCATCGCCGGCGCCATCCTCGAAACGGAACTCCGCAGTCTCTGCCTCGCCAGAGGCATACCGCTGAACAATGAGATCCAGGGCAAAGCCGTGCCCAAAAAAGGGCTGCAACTGACGGGAGAGGCTTACAAGAAGAAGCTCTACGACAGGCAGGACAACAAAGCGGTCATCGCCTGGCTCGAGCTCTACGATGCTGCAGTCAAAGGAGCAGGCGACTCAATTGCCGGAGATCAGGTTAAGAGCATGCTCAATCAAATGCAGGCCTTCCTGACAAAGATAAAATATTGATGGTGTCCTAGAAAAATATTATGCATCCCGTACCCCTCCTTCGGCCGGACACCTTGCTGTTTATCTATTATATCGAAGGCATCGTCCCTGCGCTGCATACAATCAGTGCGGCAAACTTTATCGGCAACTGGGTTGAAGATGATTTCAGCTTCCTGTTTTTTACCCAACCGGCAAAAGACCAGGTCGTCGAAATATTAACCGAATTCAAGGGGCTCAAGCTGCTTGACGAATATAAAATGACCTACGCCGAATGGCAGGGCGGCAGTATTGAGCCTGTACGAATCGGTCGTTTTCTTTTGAATCCCACCTGGATCAAAGCATCTCCCGGTGCAGATGACATCGCGATAACCCTTGATTCCGGCGTAGTATTCGGCAACGGCACGCATCCAACCACCCAGGCCTGCCTTGAAGCCATCGACATAGCCTGTTCCGGTAAAAAGGCCAAAACCATGCTCGATCTTGGATCAGGCACCGGCATTCTGGCCCTTGCCGCGGCAAAACTGGGCTGCGAGAAAATTATCGCCGTTGACTATAATTTCCTGGCCACGCAGACCGCCTGCATGAACGTGCGGCTGAATCATCTGGAAGACCAGATCCTGGTAGTCAATGGTCGGGCGGAAGAACATACCAGCGTCGCCACCGACCTGCTGGTCGCCAATATCCACTACGATGTGATGAAGGACCTGGTACGAACGGAAGGGTTTCTCAGACAAAAATGGTTTGTCCTGTCTGGCCTTCTGCGTGGCGAGGTGGACAAAATTACCGAATTCCTGCATACCCAGCCGGTGCTTATCTTAAAACGCTGGAACCAGGACGATATCTGGCACACCCTGCTTGGCATAACCAACATGCCGGAAACAAAGTAATCCCGCCAGATATCAAAACAGACAGCTGAAATCAGGTTTTCAGCTGTCTGTGCTATTGCATCACAGCTTCTGGAGTGCGGCAATCCGATCCTCAATGGGAGGGTGGCTTCTGAACAACGCTGCCATGCCGCCGACCTTGGGCCGGATACCAAAGGCTGCCACCTGATCAGGCAGGTGCGATGGTTCCTGGCTTGCCTGTAGTCGCTGAAGGGCGCTGATCATCTTTGCCTTATTGGTCAGATAGGCAGAACCTTTGTCGGCGGTAAACTCTCTTTTTCGCGAAAACCACATGACTATCATCGAGGCAAAAAGCCCGAGAACCAGCTCGAGAACGATGGTCACCGCCATATAGCCCATAAAACCAAGCCCCCCGCCTTCTTCATCGCTTCTCAGGAAGTTATCGATAATATTGGCGGCGATGCGGGAGAAAAAGATGACGAAGGTATTCAACACCCCCTGGATCAGGGAAAGCGTCACCATATCGCCACAGGCCACATGGGTAATCTCATGGGCAAGCACCGCCTCAACCTCATCTTTGGCCATATTCTGCAAGAGCCCGGTGGAAACAGCGACCAGGGCTGAATTTTTATTCATCCCTGTAGCAAAAGCATTCATGTCCGGAGAATTGTAAACCGCCACCTCAGGCATGCCGATTTCCGCCTTTTCTGCCATGCGCCGAACCGTATCAACGAGCCACTGCTCTGTCTGGTTGCGCGGATTTTCAATAACGTTTGCCCCGGTTGATTTCTTAGCGATCCATTTGGACATAGCCAGGGAGATCATCGAACCACCCATGCCGAACATTGCCGCCATGACCAGCAGTCCGGAGGTAGATCTGGAATCGATGCCTAGAAGACTCATGACAATGCCCAGCAAAAGCAGTATCGCCATATTGGTTGCTAAAAAAAGAACTATTCGTAACACGTTATTCCTCCACTGTTTGGATCTTTTTCCTGCAGGCAGCAGCATCCGCCAAGCAAACGGAACCTGCGGTTTTTATCAGATGATAAAGATAAACATCGGTTTGCCTCTGACAAGATGCCAGACTCTTTTGGTGGAAAAGCCGGCTCAGGCAAACTGCTGCAATACTTTTTTCACCGTATTGCCGTCAGCCGCGCTGCCAAAATGCTGCATGATCGGCTTCATTGCCTGCATCTTGTTGCCAAAGGCCGAGAAATCGATATTTTCCTTCACCCAGGCGTAAATCTCCTCTTCGCTGACCTGTTTGGGTAAATAGCCTTCCATGATAGCCAGGAAAGGAGAATCTTCCTGCTTCTGAGCCGCCAGAAGTTCTCTCTCTGATTTTATCAGTTTTTTAATAATGGCGATCACCTGCTCATCGGTCAATATCTTGCCCGGCTGCCGGGCAAATTCGCCGATCAGAATACGGATGGCTCCGATCCGGTCGGTATCTCTTGCCTTCATCGCGGCCCGCAACTCCACACTGAGGGATTCCTGCATGCTCATCTTTTTCTCCTCTATAGAAAAGCTTTTGTGTTATATAATTAAAGACTTGATCATATCAAGCAGCGAGCAGGTACGATACCATCTTCATCCACGAAAAAAAATAGGATTCTCTCAACATATGCTATTGGTCACCGCCGCCATCATTGAAACAAACGGTCTGATCCTGGCCGCCCGAAGAAAACCCGGCTGCCAACTGGCCGGATATTGGGAATTTCCAGGGGGAAAAGTTGAGGCTGATGAAACAAATGAAGGTTGTCTTGCAAGAGAACTCAGCGAGGAGTTCGGGGTTCAATGTAAAATCGGTGACTTTTTTGGCGACTCGATTTACGATTACGGGACAAAAAGAGTCAGACTCCTGGCGTATCGGGTACAGCACCTGAGCGGAACCTTTCAGTGCCGTGACCATGATCGACTCTGTTGGCTGCCGGCGCATGAACTTCTTTCGCTGCAATGGGCACCAGCCGATATGCCCTTCGTGGTGAAATTGCAGGAAGAACATCAGGTGACCGCAACCCTTGCATATTATCAAGACAACGCCCGGGAATATATTCAGGAAACCATCGATCTCGAATTTACCGGGCAGATACGCCAACGCTTCCTCGCGCTGCTCGCCCCGGACAGCCTGGTCCTTGATCTCGGCTGCGGCTCCGGACGCGACAGCCGCTTTTTTCTTGAAGCGGGGCACCGAATAGTAGCCGTTGACCCGGTAGATGCGATTGCTGAGAGCGCCACTGAATATCTGGGCCAGCCGGTTCGGGTCCAGAAAGCCGAAGAGCTGGAAGAAACAAACACCTACGATGGCATCTGGGCCTGTGCCAGTCTGCTGCATATCCCCAGGTCCCGGATTGAAGCGACCTTTACTGTCATCTGCAAGGCACTGAAACCGGGGGGCATCTGGTATATGTCGTTTAAACGGGGCGAGACAGAATACCAGGACTACAAACAGCGTTTTTTCAATAATTACACCATCCCGCTTATGGAGCAGGTGCTCAGACAGTATCCCCAGCTGAGCATCATTGATATATACGAATCGCCCTCACTTCTGCGGGGTAAGGTACAACCCTGGCTGAACATCCTGCTCAAGAAAAGTACACAGGCACCTCAGATAACCGGATGATTGCCCGTGCAGCCCCCCTCTGGTATGATTATCATACTTTTTTATAAAATCATCGCGATGGCACCCCTGCCCACTATACATAAAGGAATCAACAATGTCCCTCCTGCCGGCTATTGAACTGGAAACAACCCCCGCCCCTGACAGTACAGTGATCTGGCTGCACGGACTCGGTGCGGACGGCAACGATTTTGCCCCCATCGTCCCGGAGCTGAACCTGCCGGCTGACCTGACGGTTCGGTTTATATTCCCCCATGCCCCAACCATGCCGGTGACCGTCAACGGCGGCTTTGTCATGCCTGCCTGGTACGATATCATGGCGATGGAGATTGACAGAGAAATTGATATTGCCGGTCTGATGCAGTCCGCCCAGGCAATCAACGCCTTTATCGGTCGCGAAATTGAACGGGGTATCGACAGCAGAAAGATAGTTATCGCCGGCTTTTCCCAGGGAGGTGCGGTGGCCTACCAGGTGGCGCTCAGCTACGAAAAACAGCTTGGTGGGCTCCTCGCCATGTCGACCTATCTGGCCACCGCCGATGCCATTGCCTACAGTGAGATAAATAAAACAATCCCCATCAAAATCCAGCACGGGGTGCATGACCCGGTGGTGCCGGAACAGCTCGGCCGCAAATCGACCAGCGAGCTCACCAGACAGGGCTACAAGGTCAGCTATCAGAGTTATCCGATGGAACATGCCGTCTGCCCGGAACAGATTCGTGATATTTCCGCATGGCTGCAAAGCATTCTGCGTGCAAAATTCTAGATAACGGAGGTTTTATGGATTCGCTGGCATTCATCGCCGAACAGAGAATTGCCGAGGCCATGCGGGAAAAGGACCTGAATTCGCCCAAGTGGAAAAACAAACCCCTGCCGCTGGAAGATGATCGGTTTGTACCGGAAGACCTGAAAATGGCCTATAAAATTCTCAAAAACAGCGGCTATCTTCCGCCGGAAATTGAGGAACGCAAGCAAATAAAAAAACTGGAGGACCTGATCGCCTGCACGGAAGATGAACACGAACGGCTGAAACAGATGAAAAAGCTCAACGTCCTGCTTATGAAAGTTGACGCCAAGCGGCCCAACGCCTCGAGCATATCCAGCCAGCATGAATATTACCGCCAGGTTGTGGAGAGGATAACGGTACGTTCCAAAACCGTGAAAAAATAGGCCACCGCCACCAAAGAGAAGAATATGAAAACCATCATTTTCGACAAAAGCCTTGAGTATCTCGCCGAAGCGGTTGACAAGTTCAAAACGGCATCCTGTCCGGTAGCCCTTACCGGAGCGGGCATCTCGGTCAATAGCGGGATTGCCGATTTTCGCAGCCCCGGCGGAGTATGGACCATCTTTTCGCCGGACGAATATGCAACCCTCAATGTCTTTCTCAAAAATCCGCAGAAGGCCTGGAAACTCTACCGGGAGATGGGCAAAGGACTGCTCGGGAAAAAACCGAATCAGGCGCATAAGGTGCTGGCCGACTTTGAACACAACGGACTTCTGCGAGGGCTTGTCACCCAGAACGTCGACAACCTGCACCAGGCGGCGGGCAGCTTAAATGTACTGGAGATCCATGGCGACCATCAACACCTGCAATGCCTGTGGTGCGAGACAGTCGTCCCGGTCACCGGGGAGCATTATGCCATGTCGGGTGTTCCTGCCTGCACCCGCTGCAACTCGCCCCTTAAACCCAATGTTGTGCTGTTTGGCGAGGCTGTCAGGAGCCTGGATGCGATTGAGGAGCTCATCTTCGAATGCGATCTCCTGCTGGTTATCGGCACCTCGGCCCAGGTTTATCCAGCGGCGGGTCTGCCGGTATCGGTCAAGGAACGAGGCGGACTGATTTACGAATTCAACCAGGAACCGGCACTTTCAGCCCACGGATACGCAGAAACGACATCTTTTCCCGACTATTTCTTTGCCGGCGACCTGGCTGCTACTCTGCCGTTATTCGGCCGGCGTGTGTTCGGAACATAGACACGGGCATGCAGTCAGCTCTCCTTTGTATCAAGGGTTGTCTTCAGTAAAAAGATGGCGACCGGAATTGAGGATGCAAGCGCCAGAGCAGCAATATTGGAAAAACTGATCTCGGTTTCCGGTGAATAGATCAGCAGATAGGCAACCAGAATCGGCATCTTGTCGAATTGAAAAAAGGTAAAAAAGCCCAGGACAAATCGTCGCATGAGATCAGGGTGGCGTTCGGACGTCCCCCTCGACGCCCGGTAAAAAAGATAGCAGGAGACAGACACCCCCACCAGAAACAGGCATGTGCCGATGAGTACGTCTCTTGTCAAGGACGTCGGATCGGCCGACAATCGCCGGGCATCGGAAGGAAACCAGAAGACGGAGGAGAGAAAAAGACTGGCCAGATAGCCGCCGGTGCCGCCAAGCAGGTATTTGAAATGAACAGCGGCGACCTGTTCTTCCTGTACCGGCTTGGTTTTGACCAGAAAGAGAGCCATGGTCATGGCGACGAGAATTACTCCTATCAGAAAATACGGCCACGCCGGCACCTTAATGTATACCGGGAAAAAAGCTCGATCGGCATCTATCGGTAAGACAAACAGAACGCCAAAAAAAAACGAACAGAATGCGCTGAAGCCAAGCAACAGTCCGGTCATCATCTTCGCCAGGCCGGTTAGGTAGCTGAATCCAGCGACAAAAGATGCAAAACCTGCAATAAGAATCCTTACCACCATCTCCCGGTTACTCCCCTGTCAAATTGATGTCATCTGCCAACTTCAACTAGGGTATAGATAACTCCTGTCCCCATATCTGGCAACGTATTCCACGAAAAAGAACGGCTCTTGCCGTCACATTGTGGCATGCTTAGTGTTTGTCGGCAAGAGTAATTCAACTGACAGGTGGACCTCCTTATGAACATGCCGCTTCGCGACCAGACCCTCGAATCTCTCGTTTTCGATAACAGTTTTGTCCGACAACTCCCCGCAGACCCGCAACCGGATAATTATCGCCGCCAGGTGAGCAACGCCTGCTATTCACGGGTCAAGCCGACAATAGTTGCCCGGCCGAAAGTGGTAGCCTGCAGCCGTGAAGTAACCGAGTTACTCAACCTGCAGGAAGAGGTGTGTTCGTCCAAGCTATTTGCGGAAATATTTGTCGGCAACAAACTCCTGCCGGGCATGGACCCTTTTGCCATGTGTTATGGCGGGCATCAATTCGGCAGCTGGGCCGGACAGTTGGGTGATGGCCGGGCAATCAATCTTGCCGAGGTCATCAACAACCAGAAAGAGCGGTGGGTGCTCCAGCTGAAAGGGGCAGGACCGACCCCCTATTCACGTCGCGCCGATGGCCTGGCCGTCCTGCGTTCGTCGGTCCGGGAGTTTCTGTGCAGTGAGGCTATGCACCACCTCGGCATACCGACTACCCGGGCTCTCAGCGTCATTACCACCGGTGAGCTGGTGACGCGGGATATGTTTTACGACGGCCACCCGAAAGACGAGCCCGGGGCGGTGGTCTGCCGGGTCGCCCCGTCATTTCTCAGGTTCGGCAATTTTGAAATCCTGACAGCCAGAGGCGAAACGGCTCTGCTGCAAAAACTGGTCGACTATACCATTCGAACCGACTTCCCGCATCTCGGCGAACCTTCTGTTGCGAGTTATATCGAATGGTTCAAAGAAATCTGCCGCACCACCGCAGCGATGATCATCCACTGGATGCGGGTAGGCTTCGTTCACGGGGTAATGAACACCGACAATATGTCCATTCTCGGATTGACGATCGACTACGGCCCATACGGCTGGCTGGAAGGATACGATGCACGATGGACGCCCAACACTACCGACGCCCATGGCCGGCGCTACTGTTTCAGCAATCAGCCGCATATCGGCCAATGGAACCTGCTCCAGCTGGCTAATGCCATCTACCCTCTGGTACAGTCGGCCGAACCTCTCCAGGAAGCACTCAATACGTACAACACCCTGTTTCTGACCGGGTGGAACGACATGATGGCCGGCAAACTCGGCCTGATGCAATTTTCACCCGAGACGGACGATGCGCTGATCGGCGAACTTGTCGAAATCCTGCAGCTCGTTGAAACGGATATGACAATCTTTTTCAGAAATCTGGCCTGCCTCTCAACCGATTCAACACCACATGACGGGGACGGTTTGCCGGCGGCTCTTGTCGAAGCATTCTACAAGGAAGAAGAAATAACCATCGACTACAGAGAACGGCTGAACAGCTGGCTGAACGGATATAGGCAGCGACTCCAGCAGGACAACCTGCCCGATGCGCTGCGCCGGCAAAAAATGAACAACATTAACCCCAGGTACGTTCTGCGCAATTATCTAGCGCAACAGGCCATCGACAAGGCCGAGGCAGGCGATTTTTCCATGGTCGGTGAACTGCTCGAGCTGGTGCGCGCCCCTTACAACGAGCAACCGGACAAGGCGCATTTCGCGGTAAAACGTCCCGAGTGGGCCCGCAACCGTGCGGGATGTTCGATGCTCTCGTGCAGCTCCTAGTTTCTCCCAACCGCTATTAACATTGGATCTCGTCGGTATTTTTACAACTTCATTTGTTTTTACCGGTACATTTGTAGTATAAGAAAGCTTGCATTTCTTTCTTTGTAACAACTCAAAGGCCATTCCAGGTCAACCGTGATTACCTGTCACAAAAGTTGCTTCAGCCTCAATCAAACCGGATATCAGCTCGAAATCCGGTTAATTTTTATATTTTAGCCGAATTTTCATGATCAACCGACGCCCGACACCTTTCATTACTTCCCGAGAAATTCTCCAGATCATCGCGGATGCACACCGAAATTACAATGCCGAATCGTCGGCTGAAGACTTCACCGATTTTCTCCGGGTTCATATTTTTGCAAGGCTTGGTGATGTCTTTGTGGAGATGTATTTCTATAATGAAAGGCAAAAGAGTTTTACCCCCCACGCTTCCCAGCTATCGGCACCAGAGTCCACCCGGTGTGTACCTCCTTTACTGCCAGCTCAGGCGCCGGCTGTGGCCGGCATATTCGCCCGTCCTGAAGTTCTGGTCGTCCGTAATGATCAGGACACACCACCGTTTCTGCTCGCCACCGGCAATCAGTCCCATGCCCTTTTTCCACTGTCTGAAAATCCGAAGGGGTCGGCGCTTCTTTATATCGGCTGTCGGGAAAATCTTCCCTTCCCCGAAGAATATCTGCAGGGCATTCAGACGGTAACATTGCTGATTGATTCGTGGCTGAAAAGCAAAGATTTGGTTTGCCACCTCAAAAGTTCGATGGCATCGCTTGAATATTCGGAACAGCTGCGGAAAGCACTTTACGAAATCAGCGAACAGGCGCACCTCTTTACCAGAGAGGAGGATCTTTTTTCCTCGCTACATAAAATTGTCGGCCGGTTTATTAATGCCCGCAATTTTTTCATTGCCCTGCGAAATGAACAGGATGGCGAACAAATTATCAGTTTCACTTACTATTTCGATGAACTCGACGCCCATTTCCAGGGAATGAAAATAAAAGTCGATCCGCAACAGAAACCCAGTATGACCAGTTTTCTGATGCAGAGCGGCGAACCTATTCTATTGGGCCCCGACAATTTTGACCAATTCTGCGAGGAAAACGGCATCAAATATCTAGGATCCAAGGCCCACTCGCTCATTGGCGTACCATTTTATCTTGATAATCTCGCCGGCGTGGTCCTGGTGCAGAGCTATCGCGACATCGTCTACACCGAAAAAGACAAGGACCTGCTCGTTTACGTCGCCCGACATATAGGCGATGCGCTGGAGAAAAAGAAAACGATTGATGCCATGCGCAACGTAAACGAAATTTTTGCGCTGTTCATGCACTATTCTCCTGGCTATATCATCATCAAGGAGGTGACCGAATCGCACAACCGAGTTCTGCAGACCAGTGAGAATTATCAACAGATTACCGGCATACCAAGCGCCAAAATGATCGGTATGAGTATGACCGATTTATTTTCGGCAGACTTTGCCGCCAGGGTTATGGCCGATGACTGGAAAGTTGTCTCCGAAGGCATCCCGCTGCAGCTTGAGCAACAGTGGAACGGCCGCACCTATACGACGGTAAAATTCCTGATATCCCAAGAAGATAAAACCCTGCTGGCCGCCTTTTCCATCGATATTACCGAGCGTAAAAAAATGGAAGAAGCCTTGCGGGAGAGCGAACGCAGGTATCGGATTATCTTTGAAAAATCGCCGTTGGGAATAGTCTGCCTCAACGCTGAGGGAACAGTATGGGATTGCAATGACAAATTTACCGAGATTATGGGATCAACCCGGGATAAGATTCTGGGATTCAATGCGAGGCACCAGAGCTCACCGATCGTGCGGGAGACCCTCGGCAAAGCCATGCTTGGCCAGATTGTCTCCTGCGAAGAGATTTACACCTCGGTAACCGGCCGTAAGAAAAGACATCTACGGGGAATATTCAGCCCGGTTGTTCCCGGCCACCCCCGCAGTGGTGTTATTGCCACGATCGAAGATATTACCGAGCAGAAAAAACATGAAAAAGAACAACAGAAAATTGAGAAACTGGAATCCCTCGGAGTTCTTGCCGGCGGCATAGCCCATGATTTCAACAATATTCTGACCGGCATCATGGCCAACATATCTTTTGCGAAAGTACTCCTTGAACCCGAACACAAAATTTCCACCCATCTTGCCGAAGCAGAAAAAGCATCCAGACGTGCCGGCGAACTGGCACGGCAGCTGTTAACTTTTGCCAGAGGAGGTGAGCCGCAAAAGAAAATAATCTCAGCCCATGATATTATCCCGGAGGCGGTATCACTGATGCTTCGCGGATCAAACGTCAGGGCATTTGTTGATATAGCAGACAACATTGACGCCGTGAAAGCAGATGAAGGCCAGATAAGTCAGGTACTGAACAATATCATAATCAACAGTAGCCAGGCAATGCCGGGCGGTGGGGCACTCAATATCATTGCCAAAAACAAATTTATTGATGATTCTAACAGTTACAATCTCACCCCGGGGACGTATATCAAAATAACCATCAGAGATGAAGGCTGTGGCATTTCGCAGGAAAACAGGGGGAAAATATTTGATCCTTACTTTACAACCAAGCCGAAAGGCACAGGGCTTGGCCTTGCTTCTGCATATTCAATCATTGCCAGACATAATGGACATATCGCAGTCGATTCAGTTCTCGATAAGGGAACGTCTTTTACGATATATCTTCCATCGGTCGGCAAGACCTATTCGGAGCACCAGGTACCCACTGAGCAAAACATGAGTCGCCATCAAGGTGGTACAATACTGGTGATGGATGATGAACAAATGATACGGGAAGTTGCCTGGTCAATGCTCACCCATCTGGGCTACACGGTTACCACCTGTTCGACAGGAGAAGAAGCTATCGAACTGTACAAAGAATCCATGAACACACAAAGACCTTTTTCAGCGGTAATTATGGATCTGACAATTCCCGGTGGAATTGGCGGAATCGAGGCAGCCAAACACATCCTTGCCGAGGCACCCTCTGCCAACCTCATTGTTTCAAGTGGCTACTCAAACGACCCGGTCATGGCCAATCACCAGGATTACGGTTTCATCGCGGCAATCGCCAAGCCCTATAGCCTCCATCAGTTTGAACAGGTTTTGAATATACTCCCAGTTCAACAATAAAGACCGCGCCCAGCCCCATCAGGATGCATAAGACAAAAAAAGGGCTTTTTCCCAGGCAATAATTCCTGGAAAAAAGCCCGTTACTTACACTGATTGCATCAGTTCCAGATGACCTGATTTTCTAAATACTCCTGCCTTTCTTTTCGGTTAAGTCGACCTAAATCCTCTTTGTCTCCTTTTTGGCGGTTCAGAGCACAGACATACTTCTTTCCATCTTTTACTTTCACCAGTATATACGCTTCGTATGTTCCTCTCATAGATATACTCCTCTTGGTTATCATTGGAGTAACGCTCCTATCCCGTCCTCTTACCTGTCTCAGGTTGCTTACGCTCCACACTGCAGCATATCTACAACCCGTCAGGTACAGTCTATCTAATTATATGTCAGCAATCGTCCCATAACCAGTATAAAGTCAATTAAATGAACAATTTTTTCCTCAAAGCAACTAACCATATAGAATAAATAATCAATATACAGGAACAGCTGGTGGCAATTGGCGTACGTCAGAGCAACAGAACAAAAGAAAGAGAGAAGAAGGAAAGAAGGGTAGAAAGAACAATGGCAGCAGAAGCAAGTTCGGTATCGCTGTTCATTTGAGACGAGAGCACATAGATGGCGGTCGATGCCGGCAAGGTTAAAAAAATCATCCCAACCTTGAAGGGAACACCGGTAACAGCAAAAAGGGAAAAGAACAGCCAGCCTATGCCGGGCAACACGATAAGTTTTAAAATCGACGCAAGAAAAGAGAGTGGCAAATTGCCCTTAACCCCTGCAAAGCTCAGGCTGCCGCCAATGGAAATGAGGGCAAGCGGCAGAGAGACCATTGAAATCAGGCTCAGAGAGTTGTTGATAAAGACAGGGAAACCGCCGATCAGCCTGGAATAAGCGATCCCGGCCAGACAACCAAGAATCAGCGGGTTGGAGACGAGCGCCCTGCCGGTAATGGAGATGCGTCTGCGTATACCAATTTCCCGGCCTGAGAACCAGATAAGCAGGGAAACGGCAAAGACATTGATGAGAGGAATTGCAAAACCAATGATTATGCCGAAATATTTCATCCCTTCCGTGCCAAGACTGTTGAGTATGACCGCCACCCCAATATAGGTATTAAAACGGTAACAACTCTGGGAAAAGGAACCTGCCTGGAATGAAGAAACATGAAACAATCGTATCACCAGGGTGCTGATCCCGAACATGGTCAACAGAGCCAGCAGTGATGCAACGCAGAAATCCCAGTCAATGCCCTGTTCAAAAGAGGCACTGCCAATTTTCCAGAATAACATGACTGGGAAAAAGAAATAATAGATGAGCCGATCGCTGGTCCTGAGAAAAAGACTGTCAGTCAACCCCCATTTGTGCAGAACCCGCCCCAATAAAAGAAGAATAAAGATGGGAAACAGCGAGTTGAGTATGATCACGATAATCTCCACATGAAAGGAATTCAGTCATAGACACCCCATTACACTTTTTGATAACAATGTACAATGGCTTCTTCGCAGCAAAGATGCTCACACGAAACACAAAAAATCTTGCGTTTTTTACCGACCACTTTACTATGGCTTGCTATGAAAGACAAAGACCAATCAGACAAAATGGCGATGGGTACTGCTCTCAATGACCGGCTCCAGATCCTCGAAGAAAAGTTTCTCTATCAGGAGCTGACCATTGATGCCTTGAACGATGTCATCATTGAACAGCAGGCCCAGCTCAACTCGCTTGAGGACCAGATCCTCCGCCTTCAGGCGCTGCTCAGTGCTGTCGAAGATAATACTTACGATGGTGGTGAAGATCCCCCCCCACCGCATTATTAGTGACTTAGAAAAACTTCTCTTATGCTTTTTCAAGAGAAGTTTTTCGTGAAGGAACTTACACCCGTCAAGCGAGTACTAAACAGAGTCCCGCAAATCTTTTAGGCGGGATTAGTGGCCCGATAAGAAAAATCTTGTGCTTTTTACAAGAGAGTTTTTTCGTGAAGGAACTTATACCCGTCAAGCGAGTATTAAAAAAAATCCCGCAAAGCTGTTGGGCGGGATTAGTGGCTTATCAGGAAACATCTCGTTCTCGCTACAAAAAACCTTTTGGTTAATGAACGTCCCCCGCAAGGGCGTACTAAAAACCCCCACCCTTTTAAGCAGACAAACAACAGGAGAATACAGTTGGCACAAAAGACCATAATACACAAAGGCTACCATGGTTCTATCAAGGTAGACACGAGCGACTATTCGCTCTTTGGCAAAATTCTGTTCATCGATGAAGAAATTCCCTACAGCGGACAAACTTTTACCGAGCTTGAAGAAAATTTCCGCCACGCGGTCGAAAAACATATTCAGGACTGCCGGGAAAAGGGTATTGACCCACCTTTTTAGTACCTTACAGATTTTTTCTTGTTTGCAAGAAAACAATTTGTCTCAAGGCACTTACCCCCCCTCAAGGGGGTACTAAAAAGAGTCCCGGCTTCTTCGCTGTTCGTATACCGGGGTGAGGCAGAATAGAGTCATTATCAGGGAGCTGGAATGGATATATACTATGTGCATGGCGAATTTGTAGCGGAAGATCAGGCCCATATATCGGTAAACGACCTGTCGGTCATACGGGGCTTTGGCGTCTTTGATTTTTTGCGGACCTACAACGGGGTCCCCTTCCACCTCGATGACCACCTCAAGCGACTTGAACGTTCTGCCCGCCTGATCGGCCTTAAACTGCCGCATTCCAGAGCAGAAATCAAGGGGATCGTCGAGGCAACTCTGGCTCGCAATGACCATCAAGAAAGCAACATCCGCATCGTAGTCACCGGTGGTTTAAGCAGCGATGGGATCACCCCGGGCGACTCACCCAGGCTTTTGGTCATGGTCACCGAAGTCAAAAAGATGCCTGCACAATGGTACACGAGTGGAGCAAAAGTGATCACCAGCCATGTGGATCGCTTTATGCCCGGGGCAAAAAGCATCAACTATATTCCGGCAATCCTCTGCCAGAATGAGGCGCGAAACCAGCAGGCCATTGAAGCGATATATGTCGACAGAAACGGCTTTTTGCTGGAGGGAACGACGTCGAATTTTTTCGCCTTCATCGGAGACGCCCTGATAACCCCGCCTTGCGACCGGGTCCTCCCCGGCATTACCCGCCAGGTGGTGCTTACCCTGGCGGAGAAAGAATTTCCGATTGTCGAACGACAGCTGCATAAGGACGAAATCCGCTTATTGGATGAAGTCTTTCTCGCCTCCTCGGTGCGGGAGGTCGTACCCATCGTGCATGTCGACTCTATTCAGGTGGGCGACGGCAGGCCCGGCAGCCGGACCCAAAGAATAATGCAGCTGTTCAGGGACAATACCGTTTCTTTTCAAGGCTGATTTCCCCCCTGTTGAAGTGCTATGACAAAGGCCTCAGCTTGGCATAGCCGGCCAGGAGGACAGTCTCGCCATGATCGTCGAAAGAGACGGTGAGCCGCCCCTGCTTTCTGTCTTTAATCGCAAGTACGGTGCCGGCACCAAAAACATGGTGCCATACCCGCAAGCCTTCACCAAGCTCATGGATTTCGAGAATTTCAGGGGACGGGGATTCCACCGTTTTTTCTTGTTTTTTGTCCTCGGTAAGTTGCACCCTTGCCCCAACCGATGCAATATATTGCCTGGCTATGGTGGTATCGTCAGCACTGATCGTTCGATCACCATCTTGTTCTGCCAGTATTTCGCCAAGTCCCACCGACAGACCCGGATTGGCCTCATACAGAAAACGGCTGGCCCGCACCATTGGACCGGGAATTTTGCCACAGCACTTTGCTATGCAGCGCTTGAAGTCAGCGTCTATCGGATGAATGCACACCACCTGTTCGATGGCTCTCGTCAGCGCCACGTAAAAAAGCCGGCGTTCATCCTCCAGATCATCCACTCCGCTCTCGCGTTCGCGATAAAAAGGAAAGGCACCTTCCTCAAGACCCGGTAAAATGACCAGCGGCCATTCCAAGCCTTTGGAGCGGTGGACCGAGGTAATCAGCAGACTTTCTTCAGCAGGGTCAGCTCCGCCATGCTGGAACTCGGCGACCTTAGCGAGCAGCTGCAGAACGGATACATTCTGGGTAGCCGCAAAATCTATAAAGGCCTGGCAGGTCTTCACCCGGTTCTCGGCTGTTACCGATCGTGCCGAAAAGTTATGATAGAATTCAAAGAGATTGAGCTTCTGCACAATCTTTTTCAAGAAGACATCGGCACGGCCGGAAGGTGAACTGCCGGCCAACCATTGCCAGTTGCCCGCCGTTTCCTCGAATCGTTTGCGGATAAACGGCGGCAGATCAGAGGTGCTCCGGTTGCGCAGCAAGGCCACAGCGTCATGGGGATTTTCCGCGATATTTTGCACCAGCACCTCCATGTCTTCTCGCTTTATACCCAGATGCGGCTGGGAGAGCATGGCGGTAAGCATCTTTTCCCTGGCTGGCTGCTCGGCGTCGGCCAGATTGCCAAGAGCAAGTTGTAAATAGCCGGTCAATGCCAGTACCTCGGCGCAGTCAAATACCTGGGCGTTTCCTTCCAATCGATAGGGAATCCCCGCCTCGAGCAAGGCCAGTTCCACCGGCACACTCTGGGCAAAGAGCCTGACCAGCACCACGGCATCGCGAAGGGAGCGCCCCCCTTTTCGCCATTCGGAGAGCACGCCGATGACCGGTTGTTTTCTTTGTTCCTCCAGGCAGGTTATGACGGTATTGGTATTCGTTTCATGGGAAATGCACAGCTTCCGGTCCCGCTTTCTATTGGCGGCAATAAGATGGTTGGCGGCAAGGGACAGCTGATGACCATAGCGGAAAGTGTAGGAGAGCTGATAGTTTTCCGGCTTTGGGAAATCGAGCTGAAACCGGCTGGTTATATATTCCGGCCGTGCTCCCCGCCATTCATAGATACATTGATCGACATCGCCGACCACCATTACCCTGGCCCGTTTTCCGGCGAGGATTTTCAACAGCTGCTGCTGCGCCTCATTTATATCCTGGTACTCGTCAACGATGACATGCTCCACCCGGTCCGCCACCCATGCGGCAAGCTCATCGTCTGCCAGCATTGCCAGGAGCGGTTCATGAATGAGATCGGCATAAAACCGGATTTTGCGCTCCTTTCTTACCTTCTCAAAGAGTTCGTAGGCCCTGATAAAATAAGAATAGCGTGCGGCAAGGTCGAGTTTATTAAAAACGGCGGCCGCCTCGCTGACCGTCGATTTTACCCGGTCGATAAAGGCCAGAAATTCCTCCACCTCTTCACCTGCCAGCCAGCCTTGGTTTTCCCGCTCCTCCCGGTACATTTCACTCGCGACCTGGCGGGCGAGTTTCTCCTGGACATACTCTTCGGTGACCAGCCGGTAGTGAGGCAGTGCACCTCGCCTGGTAAAACTGTTGACCAGGCGCAGGCCGAGAGAGTGGAAAGTACGTACTTCAGGCAGCAGGCGAGATACAGACGACAACTGCTGGTGCATTTTTTCGGCGAAGGAATCCCGGGCCGATTTGTTGAACATCAGGACCATCATCCTGTCTGCCTGCACTCCCTGCTGCAACAACCAGCCAATCCTGGCCACCATGGTGGTGGTCTTACCGGACCCGGCAACGGCGCTGACCCGTGCGTGTCCGCCTGAATGAGTAATAATACGCAGCTGTTCGTCAGTCAGATTCATGATTAAAAAGATAAAGATGCAAAAAGGCCGCCAAATGCAGGCGGCCCGTTCATAAATGTAGTTGCCACTCGACCTCAGCTAAAGGGAATATGAGGTGGCCTCATACCCCTCTGGACCTTGCAGGCTGAACTTTAGTGCTAATTAAATGCATAAAACCAGAAAACGCGGAATAATTATTTCTTTTTCGGCGGCAGAACATCGGTGATCGAACCATCGACAATTTCTGCGGCAAAAGCAAAGGTTTCTGCCAGGGTGGGATGGGCATGGACCGTCAGTCCGATGTCCTCGGCATTGGCACCCATCTCCAGCGCCAGAACCGCTTCATGGATCAGTTCCCCGGCATTCTGGCCGCAGATGCCCGCGCCAATAATCCGCCCGGTCTTTTTATCAAAAAGTGCTTTGGTCACTCCGGAAGAGGCCCCGGCGCTGAGCGCCCGGCCACTGGCGCCCCAGGGGAATTTTCCTTTGTCAAAATCGATATTTTGATTTTTAGCCTCTTTTTCCGTAAGCCCCATCCAGGCAACTTCCGGGTTGGTATAGGCAACCGACGGGATAGTCATCGGCGTAAAGGCCGATTTATGCCCGGCGATGACCTCGGCAGCAACTTTAGCCTCATGGGTGGCTTTATGGGCGAGCATCGGTTCGCCCACCACATCCCCTACGCCGTAAAAATTGGCGACATTGGTTTGCTGCCGCTCGTTCACCAGCAGAAAGCCCCGCTCATCCATGGCAAGGCCGATGGTCTCAAAGCCTATATCAGCCGTGTTCGGCTTTCTGCCGACTGCCACCAGGACCGCATCAAACTCAGCATTTTCCGGGACATCTTTTCCCGCAAGACTCACCTTGATACCGCCTTTGGCAGGAGTCACTGCCGTCACTTTTGTCTTGGTCAGAATGGTATATTTCTTTTTCAGCTTCAAAAATAACGGCTGCACCAGGTCCTTGTCGGCGGGTGGAATAATCTGGTCAAGCATTTCGACGATAGTTATCTCCGAGCCGAAGGCACTGTAGATCTGGGCCATCTCCAGGCCGATAATACCGCCGCCGATGATAAGAAAACGCTTCGGCACAAGTTGCAGGTCAAGTGCGGCGGTAGAATCCCAGATACGGGGATCGTCCGGAATATTCGGCAGCTTGAAGGGATGGGAACCGGTGGCGATGATCGCATTGGTAAACTTCACCTGCTGCTCTCCGTCCGCCCCGGTAACCAGCAGAGTGGTTGTATCCTTAAAAACGCCGATCCCCGACAATCTGGTTATTTTTCTTGCCTTGCAAAGACCGTCCAGGCCCGAGGTGAGCTGTTCGATCACCGCGTTTTTTTTGGCCAGGACCCTGGTAATATCAACTTTCGGCGGCGCAAAATCGACGCCGAACTCGGCGATCTCCGCAGCCTCCTCAATGACCGTCGCCGCATGCAGCAAGGTCTTTGACGGGATGCAGCCCACATTGAGGCAGACGCCGCCCAGTCGCGGCTGTTTTTCGACCAGGCAGACGGAAAGCCCGAGATCCGCCGCGCGAAAGGCCGCGGTATAACCGCCCGGCCCGCCACCGAGAACCACTACATCGTATGTCTTTGACTCGCTCATACACTACTCCTTAGTACCTTGGAAATCCCCTTCCTGCCTGCTCAGCAAAGCAGAAATAATTTCATAAAGACAGTTAGCCCGACTTCTCTTTCATGTTCCGGGGTTATAATAAGGCTCGTTTGAGGTCTTCAATCTTCATTCGCAACGCCTTGCAAAACCTGGCTGCTTCCGCCCCGTCGATGATTCTGTGGTCGTAGGAAACGGAAAACGGCAGGGTGAGACGCGGCACAAACTGCTCGCCGTCCCAGACCGGCTTCATGTAACTTCGTGACAGGCCGAGGATAGCCACCTGCGGACTGTTGATAATAGGGGTGAAACCGGTTCCGCCGATACCGCCGAGACTCGAGATGGTGAACGTAGCTCCTTGAATATCCGGGATAGCCAGCTTGCCCGCCCTGGCGCTGGTGCTGAGGCGCTTTAATTCGGCGGCAATTTCTCTTACTCCACGCCGGTCGGCATTTTTCACCACCGGAACCACCAGCCCTTTCGGCGTATCAACGGCGATGGCAAGATGGTAGTATTTTTTCAAAATCACTTTCTCGCCCCCCGGCACCAGGGAACTGTTAAAGAGCGGGAATTCCCTCAGCGTTGCGGCAACCACCTTGGTAACGAATACCAGGGGGCTATACGCGGGCTCGTCTTCCCGCAGACTCTCATTCAGCTCTTTTCTGAACCGTTCCAGTTCGGTAATATCAGCCTCATCGAAATGGGTGACATGGGGGATGGTAATCCAGCTCCGGTGCAGCTGTGGCCCCGAAATCTTCTGGATGCGCCCAAGCGCCACCTCTTCAATCTCGCCGTATTTGGTGAAATCTTCCAGGGGCGGTTCCTGGGGTGAAAGAGCTGTTTTCGTCTGCCGCTCTGCTGCCAGGATATCTTCTCTTAAGATACGCTCATTCGGTCCCGAACCAATTAGTTTGGCCAGATCGATCTGCTTTTCTCTGGCCAGGGCCCGTACCGAGGGCGTCGCATGAAACACCTGCTCTTTCGGCCGCTCTTTTTCCGGCAGAGCTGGCTGTTGCTTTTTGTCGGTTTCGCCGGCCGCCTTTTCAGCGGTCGCAGCAGCTTGTTGTTCAGATACCCGTTTAGCTGCCAGAGGCTCCTCTTCCTTTTCTGCAGTGCTTTGCACCGCCTGTTCGCGCTGTTTTTCCCCATCGTCATCCGATGTCGCAGTCGCCGCCGCTGCACCTGTGTCAATGAGAGCGATGACATCGCCACTGCCGACCACGTCCTCTTCTTTGACCAGAACTTCAGTAATAACCCCGGCAAAAGGCGATGGAATATCCATTACCGCCTTCTCGCTTTCCAAAGCAATAAGAGAGGCCTCCTCTTCTACCGAATCGCCCGCGGAAATGAACACCTCGACCACGGTAATTTTCTGTACCTCACCAAAATCGGGAATAGTAATTTTCTCGATGGTCATTTAGATCTCTCCTCTATCTGTTAAGTGCGTGCGGCTCTTCCGGATTTATGTCGTATTTTTTCAAGGCGTCGCTGACCGTAGTGTAAGGGATTTTACCGTCATCTGCCAGGCTGCTGAGAGCGGCGACGGCAACATGGTATCTGTCCACCTTGAAAAAGCGGCGCAGCACCTCGCGGGAATCGCTTCTGCCATAGCCGTCCGTACCAAGAACGGTAAGCGGCCGGTGAATAAAGCGACGCAATTGCTCCGCATAAGCCTGCACGTAGTCGGTGCTGATGACGACCGGCCCTTCGTGCCCTTCCAGCTGCGCCTCGACGTAGCTTCTCTTTTTCGGCTGCTCCGGATGAGTGCGGTTCCAGTCCTCGATGACTGTGCCTTCCCGGTGCAGCTGATTGACGCCGAGAATTGACCAGACATCTGCTGCTACTGCAAAATCTTCCTGCAGCAGGTCGGCGGCGGCAATCACTTCGCGCAGGATGGAACCGGAGCCCATCAGCTGCACTCGCATTCCCTGCCCTTCGCCTTTTTGCAGAAGGTACATCCCCTGATGGATGCCTTCTTCCACGCCTTCGGGCATCTCCGGATGCGAGTAATTCTCGTTTAACAGCGAAATATAATAAAAGACATCCTCCCCGTCTTGAAACATCCGCTCAATTCCTTTCCGGATGAGTACGGCGACCTCATAACTGAAGGTGGGGTCATAGGCTATACAGGACGGAAAGGCCGAGGCGAAAAGCAAACCCTGACCATCCTGATGCTGCAAACCTTCCCCGTTCAAGGTGGTACGTCCGGCGGTGGCCCCCAGGAGAAAACCTTTCGCCCGGCTGTCCCCTGCCGCCCAGAGCTGATCACCGATCCGCTGAAAGCCGAACATCGAATAAAAGATATAAAAGGGGATCATCGGTATCCCGTAATTAACATGGGCGGTCGCCGCAGCCAGCCATGACGAGATCGCCCCGGCCTCGGTAATTCCCTCTTCCAGAATCTGCCCCTGCGGGTCCTCTTTATACCAGGAAAATGTCTCGGCATCCTGCGGCTCATAGAGCTGCCCGGTAGGCGCATAGATGCCCAGCTGGCGAAACAGTCCCTCCATGCCGAAGGTCCGGGCTTCATCGGGAATAATCGGGACGATATGCTTGCCGACGTCTTTATCCTTTACCAATGCCCCAAGCAACCGGACGAAAGCCATGGTCGTCGACAGCTCCCGCTCTTTTGACGACTTGAGCAGGGCGCTGTACATGTCCGGTTGCGGCATAGCCAGGGAATGGAAGACGATGTCCCGATGCGGAACCGGCCCTCCCAGTGCCTGTCGATGTTCCTTGAGAAACACATCCTCCGGGCTGCCCGCCGGCGGCCGGATGAACGGAAGGTCGGCCAGCTGATTGTCTTCCAGCGGGACATGAAATTTGTCCCGGAATGTTTTCAAAGAATCGAGGTCCATCTTCTTGACATTATGGGCGACCATAACCGACTCCCCTGCCTGGCCCATGCCGAAGCCTTTAATCGTCTTGGCCAGGATAACAGTGGGTTTGCCCTTAACCTGCATGGCTGCCGAATAGGCGGCATACACCTTGCGGGGATCATGACCGCCCCGGGTCACCTGCCAGAGTTCGCTGTCGCTGAAATCTTCAACCAGGGCCATCAGCCGGGGATCGTCGCCGAACACCTTTTCCCGCAGATATTCAGGACCACGCGCCCGAATGGTCTGAAAGTCGCCATCGACCATGGCGCCAAACTTTTTCAGGAGCAGACCTTCCGTATCACGCTGTAAAATAACATCCCACTCGCTGCCCCAGATCAGCTTGATAACATGCCAGCCGGCTCCCCGGAAGCGGCCTTCCAGCTCCTGAATGATCTTGCCGTTGCCCCGCACCGGCCCGTCAAGGCGCTGCAGATTGCAGTTGACCACAAAGATGAGATTGTCCAGATTTTCCCGGGCAGCCAGGGAAATTGCCCCCAGCGACTCCGGCTCGTCGGATTCGCCGTCCCCCATAAAAACCCATACCTTTCTATCGCCGGCTTTTTTCAGACCACGACTGTCCATATATCTCATGAACCGGGCCTGATAGATGGCGGCCATCGGACCAAGACCCATCGAGACGGTAGGGAACTGCCAGAAGTCCGGCATCAACCAGGGATGCGGATAGGACGAGAGACCGTGGCCGCCCACCTCCTGGCGAAAATTTTTCAGGTTTTCTTCATCCAGTCGGCCCTCGACAAAGGCACGAGCATAGACGCCGGGTGAACTGTGCCCCTGGAAATAAATCATATCAGCGCCATGGGCAGCATCCGGACCGCGGAAAAACCAGTTAAAGCCAACTTCGTACATGATGGCGACCGAGGCATAGGTTGAAATATGACCACCCAAGCCCTTGCCGTCCTTGTTGGCTTTTGCCACCATGGCCATGGCGTTCCAGCGCACATAGGCAGCGACATTTCTGGCGATTAAGGAGTCGTCCGGCATGTGATCTTCGTGTTCCGGGAGGATGGTATTGCAGTAAGGCGTCAGCAGCCCGGGCGAGGTCGACACGCCAAGGGTTCTGGCAATGTCAGTCAGACGGCAGAGGAGATAGTCCGCCTTTTCGCCGCCTTCCTGTTGTATTACACCTTTGATGGAGTCGATCCAATCCTGGGTCTCTTCAGGATCCTGGTCCTTAAAATACGAACTCATTGCCTACCTCTCGATATTTCTTCAAACATTCTATTGTTATCGCTCTGGCCAACACTTTGCTGCTTATTGTTTTTGACCATATTTTTCATAACTTACTTTGTCATAGAGCAGCGACGATTCAGCATGGCCGGGCTTGTCTTCTTTGGGGTAGCCAATGGCAAGAACCGCCTCAACCATTATGTTTTCAGCAAGACCGAGAAGTTTTTTGACATATTGATCCGAGGTCGTCTGGTCGTCATGATCGCGCTTTCGAAGCTGCACCCAGCAGCTCCCCAGACCAAGATCCGCTGCGGTCAGATGGCCGATAAGGGCGGCAATCGAACAGTCCTCAACCCAGACATCGCTTTTATCGGCATCGCCGCACACCACTATTGCCAGTGGTGCATTTTTTATAAACGAGGCACCATGGGGTTTGGCCTGGGCAAGATCACTCAGGGTTCCGGGGTCGCGAATCACCACAAATTCCCATGGATTCAAACTTCTCGACGATGGTGCACGAAGCATTGCCTCGATAAGCAGATCGATCTTGTCTTTTTCAACCGGTTTGCTATCAAACTGCCTGACACTTCTTCTTGAACGTAAAAGATCGAGAAACATAGCTGCTCCTTTGCTGAAGGTTAATATTCTGTCGACAATTAATAACAGAACAGTATAGCCATCACCTGGCAGTATGTCCGCTGCTGCTCTTAAAAAATGATTGCTTCTTATAAAATATCCATACGAATACAACAAAAAACTGTATATTACCGAGATGAAATACGCGGCAGAAGAACAATCGGAGCAATCATGGATGCACAAACATTTATTACCTGTCTCATCGCTGTGACCCTCTTGACCCTGACTCCGGGAGTGGACACCATGCTGATCATCAGAAACAGTGCCCGCGGCGGCTGGCTTGATGGGGCGGTGAGTTCGCTTGGCATCTGCAGCGGCTTATTCGTGCACGCAACCGTTTCAGCGCTCGGTATATCGATCATCCTGCTGCATACGGCGTGGGCTTTTTCTGCCCTTAAATTTGCCGGGGCGGCCTATTTAATATGGTTGGGAGTTTGCAGCTGGAAAAGAGCGGTCGGCGGGCGGCAAAATATATTTGATGGCAAGGTTGCCGCCAGACAGGACAGCTTTCGCTTGGCCCGGTCGCTCCGGGAAGGCTTTCTATCCAATGTCCTCAATCCCAAAACAGTGATTTTCTACATGGCGTTCCTGCCCCAGTTTATCAATCCGGCCGAACCACCATTATTTCAGTCTCTGCTGGTGGCCGGTATCCATTTTACCATCGCCATGCTGTATCAATGCATTCTCGCCGCCATGGTAAACAAAGCCAGAAAGTGGCTGCAGCGCCCCGGGGTAAATCGGGTCTTCGACAGCTGTACCGGCTCGGTTCTGTTGTTTATCGGTTTTAAAATAGCCACTGAAAAATAATTTTCGGAAATTGTAGACAGAGGAGACTCTTGAAAAAAAAGCACGTACCGGCAGACAACAGAGAAGGGGTCATCGTGGCTCATTACGGCGTGGCGGTCGATGTCCTGTTTGCCGAGGATAATACCCGCAGTATGATCCGGGTGAAACGAAACTCAGGTCACGTGGTCGGCGACAAGGTGGTTATAAAAGAGGAAGTGCTGACCCGGCTCGAACGTTCTTCCGAGCTGTCCCGCATGGATGCCCGGGGGGGACGACACATTGTCGGTGCCAACCTTGATGTGCTGTGTATTGTCGTTTCCTGTGAACCTTTGCCGCCTCCCGGATTTATTGATCGGGCTATCGTGTCCGCCCGGGCCGCTCATCTTCGCCCCGTGTTGATCGTCAATAAATCGGATCTCCCCTGCTCTGCTGATTATCTGGCGGCGATCGAATCGGTTTATAAGAAATCACTGAAGATATTTACCATGAGTGCCGAACACGGTACGGGCCTTGAACCTCTCGTCACTTTCTTCAGCGAGGGGCACAGAGGGGTCTTCGTTGGCCCGACAGGGGTTGGCAAAAGTTCGATTCTCAATGCTCTCCTGCCGAAAATCAACCTGACCACCGGGGAGATAAGCGAAACAAAAAAACGAGGGAGAAACACCACTACCGTCTCCACCCTCCATCTTCTCAGCGATGGCGGAGAGTTAATCGATTCCCCGGGATTCAATGACTTTGGCCTGGTGGACATCTCCGCCGAACAGCTCTCGACCTATTTCCCCGGATTTGAAGAAGCGGGCAGGCAGGCATGCAGATTTAGAGACTGCAAGCACCGTGAAGAGCCGGAATGCAGGGTTATCGAGCTTGTTGACCAAGGCGGGATCGACACCGCACGCTACACCATTTACCTGCAGATGCTGACCGAGGTCGAAGCCTTACAGATCGAACCGGATTATCGGGAACGCCGACACCGCCGAAAAAAAACGTAGCATCTCCACCAATGACCTCGCGCCGGGGTTTATCCGGCCGATGTTCAGACATTGATTTCCTGACCATCATTACATATTCTTCTATGCTACATGCAGCGGGCACCTGCAGATCTGTCCTTATGCCCGTTATTCCGCGAAATTTCTCAATGAGAGAAGCAGTAAGAGGAGATGTATCATGCGTATATTATTCTCATTGTTATTTGTGACCTTCTTGAGCACAAGCAGCCTGGCCGGGGAAAATATCACCTATTCGGTAGATGGTCAGCCATACCAAGGATATCTCGTCAAGACCAAACCCGATGCACCGATGATCCTTCTTGTCCACGACTGGGACGGCCTCACCGATTACGAGGTTAAACGGGCGCAGATGCTTGCCGATCTTGGCTACAGCGTCTTTGCCGCCGACCTGTTCGGCGCTGGAGTACGGCCGACCAAGCTCGAAGATAAAAAACAACATACCGGCGAGCTCTACAAAGACCGGCAAAAGCTGCGCAAGCTGCTCTATGGTGCCCTGGATGCGGCAAAAGCCCAGGGACTTAACACCGGCAATGCAATAGCGGCCGGCTACTGTTTTGGCGGGGCGGCGGTGCTGGAAATGGCCCGGTCAGGCGCTGATCTTAAAGGTTTTGTCGCCTTTCACGGTGGCCTTGTCACCCCGGAGGGACAGAATTATTCCACCGCCAAGGGCAAGTTCCTCATCCTGCATGGCAGCGCCGATACTGCCGTTACTCTGGACCAGTTTGCCGCCCTTGCCAAAGAACTTGAAGAAAATCATGTCGAGCACGAAATGATCACCTATAGCGGTGCCCCCCATGCGTTTACCGTTTTCGGTGCACCATCCTACCGTGAAGATGCCGACAAGAAATCCTGGAAACGATTCACCGAATATCTCAGCGAGACTCTATAAAACAAGCAGGCCATGAAATATCTAAAAAAAATCTTTCATGGCCTGCAGCTGGACTATGGACCGATTTTGCCCGCTGCTCTTATTTACGCAGGCGCAGCGATTCCTTGTACTGTTCCCGCATTGTACGTTTCAGCATCTTGCCGGCGACGTTGGTTGGGAAAGCTTCCATGATAACGACGTCACGAATGCGCTGAAATTTGGCATCCACCTTGGAGTTGGTCCACTCGATCAATTGTGCCGGAGTCACCTTCGCCTCGGGTACCAGCACCACGGCCGCAATGGGAACCTCACCCCATTTTTCATCCGGCACGCCGATTACCGCCACATCGCGGACGTCCGGGTGCTGCACCACAACTTCTTCGATGTCCTTGGGATAAACGTTCACTCCTCCTGAAATAATCAGATCTTTAATGCGATCGATCAGAAACAGGAAACCATCCTCATCGACATAGCCGACATCCCCGGTGTGCAGCCAGCCATCAATAATGGTTTTTTTGGTTAACTCCGGCTGCTTGTAGTAACCGGGCATCATCACCGGGCTTGTGCCGCAGATTTCGCCGATTTCTCCGGGGGCGCACTCCTTCCCATCGACATCCAGGATACGCAGTTCCATAAACGGCGCCGGCACACCTACAGAGCCGACTTTTCGTATGGCATCATGCTTATCCAGCACAGTCATGAACCCTTCGGTAAGCCCGTACAACTCGTAGAAACGACCAGGCAGCGATTGATTGAGGCGGTGTTTATATTCAAGCAGCAAAGGGGCACCGACGTTGTGAATCATTTCAAGAGAGGCAAGTTTTTCCGGATGAAAAGCAGGACTGTTCAGGATGGCGATGATTTGGGCGGGGACCATGACAACATGGGTGACCTTCTCTTTTTCAATGTCGGCTATCACCGCTTCGGCATTAAAGCTTTTATGCAGAATGTACTTTGCCCCGAGAAACATCCAGGGCATCAGGTCCAGCATGGCACCGTTAAAGACAATGGCCCCGGCATGCAGAGCAACGCTTTCCGGGGTCATTCGCCAGGAGGAGGCAAAAATAGTGCAGTACATAGCCCGCACATAATGGGTATGTACTATCCCTTTTGGGGCCCCTGTCGTCCCGCTGGAATACATGATATTGTACATATCATGATCGTCGATGTGCACCTCCGGCGGGTTCTCTTCGCTTGCCGTGTCGACAAAATCACGGTAACTGCGAAAGCCCGGCATCTGGCCTTCAAGCCCCACCAGTATATAACGATCATCGGCAATTGCCGGCAAATCCTGCCGGATAGTCTGCAGGACTCCGGCAAAAGACGCGTCGGCCAGCACCAGAGCGGTATCGGAATTTTTCAACAAGGTGAAAAGTCCGCTTTCATTCAGCATGGTACTGCTCGGGACAATGACCAGGCCTGTCTTAGCTGCCGCCCAGTAGGCAGCCATAAGCTGGGTGCAGTTGGGCAATACCGTCGCAAATTTATCGCCCTTAACCAGGCCGCTGGCCAACAGTGCATTAGCCAGTTTATTTACATAACCATTAAACATCTTATAGGTGAAACGTTCCTCACCACAGACGAAGGCCGGATGGTCAGGACGATAACGGGCGTGGTGCGGCAAGAGTCCACCGATGTTCATTGTTGTCTCCTTTTATTGATGGCTTTTTACTTAGCCATCTCTGATGGTATTCGGTATTTTTTTACAAGCTCATCATTATTGCTAATGGCACTCTCTTACATTCCAAAATAAATCATTCTCTCCCACGCTCCAACAGCAAGGCACCGGAAGTCTTTTTCAGCAACCAGCCAAGACAAACAATGCCGACCAGAAGCGTGACAAAGAAAAAAATCATTGGCGAGTATTGCGGTACCACGCGCAACGCATCGAGGGAGAAGAAATCTTTGAGATAACCACTCCTGACCCAGCTCCGCATAAAGCTCATCACCACGACAAGACCGACGGCGTGGTAAAAGGTCAGCCAGAATCTTTTCTTCCAGGCACCAAAAAGTGTACCTGCCGCCAGAAGCAGCGCGACGCAGAAAGCCGAAGTGGCACCAAAATGATGCCCCATAAAGAGCAATCGCACCTCTCCCGGCAGGGAAAAAAAGTACCAGGTGCCGAGAAGAATATTCCCCACCGTAAGAACCAGGAAAACCTGCAAACCGACGTGTTCGGCATGGTGGGCCAAATCCGGATTGGCAGCGCTTCTAAACCGTCCAAGCAGAGCGACAAACAGGCCCCCGACAGCCAGGGCGCCGCAAAGCATATGCAGGAACCGCGGCCAGAATTCGGGCTGGCCGAAAGACAACAGAGTGCCGCTTTTATGCGAAAAATATGCCCCGAACTGTTCCGGGCTGGCCATCAGCAGCATATTATTCGCAAAGAAAAAACCGATGCCGACCAGCAGGGTAAAGGCGAGTATCGCCACCCATGGCCCAGCCGAGCCGAGTTGGGTAAAGCGGAAATCATAGAGATAGGCGCTGTAATAGGCGATTATCAGGATCGGTACAATAAGGATCCAGAAAACACCCATCAGAATTGAGCTGCTGTACAGGAACTGACCGTACAGAACCTGGACAAAAAGCAGGGGAGCAACGCCCAAATTGACCACAAAGGCGATAACCAGCGGCAGGGCGATGGCAATGCGGTGGGCGAGCTGTCGTTGTAACTCTCCCCCCTTAACGTGCTGCACAATACCTATTGCCAGGCCACCCAGCATGGCATTCATGGCCAGCAGGTGCAGAGGAAAGGTTAACAGCAGCAGAAACTGGAACCAGCCCCAGCTGACAGGGATGGTGTCCGGCTGCGGAATAAAAAGCGGATCCATCACTTTCCTCCCTGTTTCGTATTTTTAAGAAAGTCGGCCAAAACTTCATGCTCTTCTTCTGTGCCGCTGAAAGGTTCCATTGCATCGGATATTTCATTGAGGGTTTTCAGCATTCCGATGACTGCTGTTTTATCCTCCCCGGTAAGAGCTGCGGTCAAATCCTCCACCGCATGGCAGGAGGCACAATTCTCGTCAAACAGGGTTGCCCCATTTTTCGGGCCTGCCAGGCTACTCCCCTGCGGCGGCTCCTGTATTTCTTTACCATGCAGGCCGCCGGCAATATAAGCGGCCAGCGCCCTGCCCTCCATCTCCGTGCCGGCAAAGGGCGGCATGAAATAACGCACCTCATGGATCTTTTTGATATAGCTCACCAGCGCCCCATAGCTCATGCTGCTGGTAGCCTTGACAATATCATTGTTCCTGCCGTTGACGGTATGACAGGCATAGCACTGGTGCAGGAAGAGTTCTTCTCCGGCCGCCACAAGATTGTCCTCGGACACCTGTTTGTTCTGCACCCAGAGGGCCTTATGGAGATAGCCCTTGGCGTTCAGATCAGCCATATCTTTTTTCAGGATACTGTTGGAATACATCACCTCATTGATGACATAGGGACGACGGGCGGCTTCCCTGGTCCACTCAAAGCCGCCCATGATCAGCAGGGCGCTGACCATCGCCAGCAGGGCGACCGGCTTGTGGTTAAGGCTCGGGCGTATAATCCCGGCACCGAGCATCACCAGCAGAAAGAAGAGCAAACCACCTCCGCCCCAGGGCAAGAGAGCGACGATGGTAGGAGACTTCCCCATCACCAGGCCATGCGATTGATCGGAGAGCACCGACAGATACCAGAATCCGGAAATAACCGAGAGGCCCAGGGAAACCAGAGCCCATTTGGCCGAGAATCTGGTCATGGTTACCCGGGTCTTGCTGTCGGTTGTAAACGAGGCGGACAGATACCCGTAGCAGGCGGCAATCATCACCGCAATAAAGGTCCGAAAAACCAACGAAGGGAAGAAACCCGGATTGAAAAATCCGGCCCAGAAATCCATATTTTCGGCCCAGCTTCCCGGGGTGAGCATGACACCGATTATGCCGTTAATCAATGCCAGCGACATCCAGGCAGCAAAGAAATAGAGCCACCCAACCTGCAGGTGCGTTTTCGAATCCATCCGGCCGAACATATAATAGTAGACAAAGGCTGCGGCAATCTCAACGGAAAAAAACACCCATTCAGCAGCCCAGCCAAAGACAAAATTATGGATAAGCAGTGAGGTGGCCGCGGGATTGACCAGGGCGATAATAAACCAGATCCCTACTCCGGATATCGACCCGAACACCATGGTAATAAGCAGAAAAAACCGGGCATGTCTTTTGGTGAAATCGAGAATCGGCTGGCTCTTTTCCCTCAGCCCTTTTTTCTCGGCATAGATCAGGTATAATCCGCCGCCAACCGCAAAATGGGAAACAAATACATGAAGGATCGAGATCAGCGCAATAAGGAAACCGCCACCTGTCTCCGGCAGAAACCAAACCGGGTAATTCATACTTCCTCCTTTTGTTACAACATCCCGTCAGGGAGAGGTGTAAGTGCCTGGTTAAAAAAAGGCAGAATACCTTACCGGAGAATGATTTTCAATTACGACTTTGTGCTACTGGGAACGCACTTTTGCAGCCGTTCAAGATAATTTTCGACACTGCGCTGCAGGGTAATTTCCGCCAGCTGGGCACAATGCAGATGGGTTTCCGGGAGTTGGCCCACCTCATCCATGATGGTCACCATATTTATTTTTCTGAGCTCGGCTATGGTTTTCGACCGCGCAAGGTCTGCCGCCGTCTCAACACAATGCTTACTGAACGAACAACCGTTGGTCCAGTAATGGGTGGCCTCAACCCTGCCATCTCTGATCTGCAGGCCAATTTCCATGGTATCCCCGCAGTTTCCTACCACCCTGGCGATACCGTCAGGATTTTCAAGAACAGGATTGGCAAAATAATAGACGAAGAACCAGGTAAGCCCGACGGCGAGTAAAACCAGAAATGCCATAAAAATGGTAAAAATAGACATACAACCTTCTCTTTATTATAAGTTACATCTTCTCATCTGACTGTCCCCTTGCATGACAGACAGATACTTTACCAGAATTTCCAGTCGCTGTTAAAATCCAACGAAGTAATAAACTGAGAATTCTGATAACTCTCTCCGGTCACTCCCTCATTGAAAAAGAAATATTTATGCCTGAAGGAAAGACTCATATAACTGTTCAAACGGGCTGAGATGCCATTGTTGATTTCACTTCTCGTCTGCCACGGACCACCGTCCTCGTCAAGGATTCCGGTAAAGGTGTCAAGATCGAAAAAATACGTGAAATGAGAGAGAAAAGGAATGCGGGCCCCGACGATAAACTCAACACCGTACATCGCCGCCTCGGAAGGATCCTGGACCTGCTGTTCAAACCCGAGGCCAAGCTTGCCATGCACATGTTTATAGATCGCGGAAATCCCCATGGTTTCCCGGAGAAAACTGGGATGCAGTCCATCCACTTCTTCAACAACTGTATCATAACGAAGCTTATTGTAAGGTCTGAAGGTCTCGGAGAGACTGTAATCATACAGAAAAGTACCCCGCAAAATGTTATTCAGATAATTATCGTCCTGACGGGAATAGAACATATACGGGGTGAGAACAAAGCGGTGATATTTATTGTAGATGGTCAGATCAATGGTGTTTTCGAGCCCCCACTTGTTATAGCTTCCGGAAGGCTGACCGGATGGAGTATCGATGGTATCCCCTTTTTTGACACTGCTGGCGTCGATAAAATTGGATAAATAGGCGTCGACAGTGGTACGGAAACGACGATCCAGATAATCGTAATCGGAGCGTAAAATAACCTTTCGGGTTTTCATATCGTCGACAAGCAGATCGGTAACCGTCATCCAGGTGTTGCTGTAATCGATCTCCCTGCCAAGAAGCCGCTGGATTTTCTGCATTGCCAGCTGTGAAGCAGCCACATGATAGCGCCGGTTCTCCACCACGGCGGAGCCTTGAATTTCTATATCCTTGCGGGTCTCAATCCCTGCAATAACCAGCCCTTCCGATCGAGTATACACTTTTCTTATCTCATCACCTGTCAAAGAGATAAGAAAAATATTGTAGTCCCGATTGACCATGCTCAAAAAATCCGCACGCCGGATAGCTTCCTTGACCGACACCTGATTGATGGTATTTTGTTCGACGATACCGAGCTCACAATTAAAACGATCACGTAAAAGCTGGCCAAAACTGAGGTCATTCACACCGTATTCCATGTCACTCAGTTTTGCGACAAGACCCCCCTCCTCTTCACTAAATTTCTCCTTCCAGAGGGTCAGTCGATTTTTAAATTCTTGATAGTCATGGTTTATTGTGGCTATCGGCTGGGCCTGTCTGGGCTCGAAGGCATTCACTTTCAAGACGTCATCAAGGGTGAGTTCCAGGCGATAGTAATCGACATTGTCAGCGGCCATCACGATGGATCTACCGTCGCCAAGATCGACCCGCGATGCCTTGCCGCCTAAAAATTGATCAGTATAATCGCCGCCGCACAGCGCCACCCTGATCTCGGGATAGCTTTCGAGCAACTGAGCTGTATCCTGCAGCGTCTGTCCGGAAAGAAGAACAATATGCCTGATCCCGGCGGCTCGGATTTCTGTCAGCTGAGGCACCAAGGCTTCTTTTGCATCAAGCAGATTATAGTTATACAGATCCTTTTCAGCCACGTCGAACCGCACCTTCGGCGAAGACACACCGACAAAGGCGATCCGGGTCCCTGCCACGTCGGCTGCGAACCAGGATGTAAAGAGGGGTTTGCCGTCCTGGATGATATTGGTCGACAGGAAATGCACCTTTTTGTTTTTCTCCATAAACAGAAGATTTTGGGTGCCGACCTGGAGGTCTTTAGATGATACGAGGATCGCCGCGCATGAAAAATAATCCAGAAAATCGACCATGATCGAACCGGAACTATACTTCGACAGAACTCCGGGGTACAGGGCGTTGCCAAGATCGAGGTACATATCGATATCGTTATTGCTGCGCTCATAAACAATATTCTGCCCCAAGACCAGCAGTGGATCGGCATTATCCTGGTTGTCGATATCGAGGGAAAACTTTCCCTGCAGGTTTGACGTGACGAGTATCGATAATTGCGTTTGGGCCAAAACAGCAGTCGAATGCAGCAAATACGCGAGCAGGCAGACAACGCCCCCTATTTTGCCGGTTTTACGGCAAATCAGCAAGAGCATGATGGTCAATATATTGAAAGTACGCAAGATCACCATTTCACGGCTGCGTTACCGGGACTGGTTCTGGCTGCTTTTGGCGGGATCTGTCGCTGGAGAGCTCGGCGATCTGCTTATTCAGGTCGGCATTAGCGGCCCGTAGCGATTCAAGTTGAACCTGATATTCATTTTTGGCTTTTATACCGGCAGCTTTTATTGATTCAAGCTCAGCCATGGCTGCAGTTCTCGCTTTTGCTGACTCGGTGGAGAGGGTATTGGCCTTAACCAGTTTAGCAGAGACTTCGCCGATGGACGTCTGAAGCGACGATATTTCCTTTTTTTTCATAGCTAATTCTGTATCGGCAGCTTCGAGCTTATTGGTTAACTCCAATTGCTTTTGGGCATTTTCCTGTACAAGCTTCTCCCGGTCCATATTATACGCCGCTTTCTGCATGACAATCTGATCCTTCAGGGCACGAAGGTCCCGGGTCATTTGTTCATTCAGGGCTTTGTTGACGGCAGTGAGCCGGTCAATATTTGCCCTGCTCTCCTGTGCATTTTTCTGATTCTCTTCCTCAAGCGAGCTTATCTGTTGATTTCCGGCAGCAATATCAATCTCGTACTGATCACGCAGTGCAGCAAGGTCCGCGCTCAGCTGCTTATTCTGCATGTCCAGATCCTGAATCTTTATCCTATACTGCTGGTTCTCTTTTTTCAGCACATCGCTCTCTCTTTCTATCAGCGGCAGACGTTTTTTCATCATACTGTTTTCCGCCTGAAGCTGACTGGTCCCTGACTGTTGATTATTCTGATGTGCCGCGGTGCAGGACAGAAAAAACAGCAAAACAAAGGGCAGCGTGCATGTTGTCAAGGCCCGAACACGACCATTATTCTGGCAAAGCATCGTCAATAGCATTATGTGGACTCCGGAAACCGACATGAGGATTGATTTTGTGTTATGATCGGGGGAGGTACAGATGACAATCGGGGGCTTGAACAATAAGCAACTCTTTGGTTCTTCATACTCTACCTGCGAATAAGCTTAAAGAAAAATGTATCACCGCCACAAAACACAGCTCTGCGCAACGTAACGAAGTCTTATCCATCGACATGGTTCTCAAGAGCATTGCTGTATTTGCGCAATTTGCCTCTAAACTGATGGTAGGTGAGCCCTAGATGTGCAGCAGCTTTTTTCTGGTTATGCCGGCAGATACTCAATGCCTGCTGCAGCATTTCTTTTTCAAGTTCTGCGACGGCCTCTTTCAGGGTCAAGCCTGCTGTATTGCTGATTGGAGAATACGTGTTACTGATACCTTTTTTGTTATTTTCCTCATCTGCGGCTGGCACGATCACATAGGGGGAGATAAAGGGATCGAAGACGATTTTATCGATAACCCCGCCTTCCGAGCGGTGTACCGCCCGTTCCACAACATTTTTCAACTCCCGAATATTGCCTTTCCAGACGTTATTCTCCAACGCGCGCACTGCCGTCTCCGTAAAAGTTGGCATCTCCTGCCTGCCGAGCTCAAAGGACATCCGCGTGGCAAAATGACTGGCCAGAAGCATGATATCTTCTTCCCTGTAACGCAGGGGGGGGAGGAACAGGACCTCAAAAGAAAGCCGGTCCAAGAGATCGCGTTTAAAATCTTTTCTTTCAGCCATAGCGGCGAGATCCACATTGGTTGCCCCGACAATTCGCACATCGACCTCAACAGGCCGAGAACTCCCCACCCGCTCAAAAGAACCGTACTCCACAACACGTAGAATTTTCTCCTGTGCTTCCAGCGGGATAGAACCAATTTCATCCAGGAAAAGCGTCCCCCCGTCCGCCGCCTCAAAGCGCCCGGTCCTGCGGCTTTCGGCACCGGTAAAGGCCCCTTTTTCATAGCCAAAAAGCTCAGATTCGATCAATGACGGAGAGAGTGTCGCACAATTGAGGGTAATAAAAGGCCCCTGCCATCTCTTTGACAGAAAATGCAAACGGCTTGCGGCCAGTTCTTTGCCTGTTCCCCGCTCCCCTATCAACAGAACCGGCCGGTCAACCGGAGCGACGCGGGAGAGCACTTCCTGAAAGTTCAGAAATGTCTCTGACTGCCCAAGGGCTTCCCCCCGGGAGGATGGAAACACTGATTCCTTGCTCATCAACATGTCAAATTTACCATTTATTGGTTTTAAAAACTAACTACAGGCAATTTTATATTAAATCGAAAAATTATTCAAGTCGCCAACACCTTAATTTTTCGAACTTTTTAATTTTTTCAACAACCGGCACGCATCCTGCTTTAACCAAGCCAGAACACCACAACTCACTTACAACTCAGGAGGAAGGACATGGGAATATTCACCCGTTTCAGTGACATAATCAGTGCAAACATCAACTCCATGCTCGACAAAGCGGAAGATCCCGAGAAAATGATTAAGTTGATGATCCATGAAATGGAAGATACGCTTATCGAGCTGAAGTCATCATGCGCCGGCGTCATTGCCGGCCGGAAAAAAGTCGAGAGAAAACTCGATGAAATGCAGGGTAAAATGGACCTTTGGGCGAATCGGGCCAACCTGGCCGTGGCTAAAGGTCGGGACAACCTCGCCCGGGAGGCACTGATTGAAAAAAGGCGCTTTGCCACCGTAACGGCAGCCCTCGAAAGCGAACTGGCCGAATACAGCGGACTCATTGCCCAATACCAGGATGACATCTGCGAGCTGGAGAGTAAACTCAATAACGCCAAGGAAAAAAAACGAGTCCTCGTACAGCGTCACAAGCGCGCAACCGGAAAAAAACGAGCCCAGGAGGAGATAAGGCGCAGCAGCAACAGCGACACCATGGCCCGATTCGACAAACTGGAAAGTAGAATCGAACAGATGGAGGCAGAGGCGGAAATGGTGAATATGCCGAACAGACCGACAGTCGAAGAAGAATTTGACAATCTCGCTTCAGATGACGAGATTGAGAATGAACTCGCCAGGATCAAAGCTGCCCAGGACAGCCCACAGAGAGAAAATATTTAAGCTCTTTGTGTCCTTTCCGGCAAACAGTGCCGGATGTCTTCAAGAGGAACCCTGCATACCCCAGACCGCTGGATCGGAGTTACCACAACATGCTCAATATCATTATCGTTACCATAGTTTTTGGCTCTCTTGTCGCTTTAGCGACGCTTATCTGCGGGACGATATTAATAATTTTCAAAACTCGCAGCAACCGGCGTTCCAGTGGAGCCATTGACAGCGAAGAAGCAAAGATCATCCAGGAGCTCTATCAAGGACTGGAAAAACTGGAAGCCAGAATCGAGTCCCTGGAGACAATTTTAACAGAAGACCAGGAAAAGGACAGGTATAAAAAATGACAAGATATTACGAAAAACAAGGCGGCATCTACCGCTCGCGAGATGGTGTTTTCCTGGGCGTATGCAGGGGAATCGCCGAATATTTCGACCTTTCTGTTTTTTGGGTGAGAATAGCGCTGGTTGTGGTTTTTATTTTCAGTGGCTTCTGGCCGGTCATAGGCGTCTACCTGGTGGCAGCCTTTTTCATGAAACCTAAACCGGTTAAACCTATTGAAAGCGAAGGAGAGCGAGAGTTTTACGACAGCTACGTGCACTCGCCCAAAACAGCCGCGCAGCGTCTCAGAAAAAAATTTGACGATCTGGAACGAAGAATCCGCGGCATGGAAGACAAGGTTACCGGCCGTGAATACGAATGGGAACGGCGGTTTCGCTCGTAAAAAAGCGATACGGAGCAGACTCAAAAGCACGTTTTAGAGCTATATACCATCGTAAAAACCCAGGCTTGCAATGGTTTTTTTCCATTTCGGCATTATCAGTTTCAGCTGAAGGACAAGCTTGTTGCTTGTGAGAACGACAGAAGTCATACTTCAGTTATCTCATGCCCCATGGAGGACGCCATGTCACAAATCATGCATTGTCTTATGCTGCTCTTCATTGTTTTTGTGATTGCCGAAATAAGAAACGTGCTTTTCTACACCGATACACAGCATCCGGCCCCGCTTACCATTTGGGAGGAAACACAATCCTCCCCCGCTGACTATGGACACAACAGCCACTACCGATTTTAGCTGCAGGGGTAAATGCATATCGGCACGTTTAAAAATTACTGGCCTTACATCAAATAAATAGCACCGGTGCAATCACCTTGCGCACAGGTGTTTGCACCGTTTTTCCGCCCGTGCCGGAAAGCGTGGCCACCGAATTATTTCAAACCGGTGATGTCCAAAACGCCCTGCACCGGCACAGATTTCCCCATAGATAAATGCTCTGACGATCCATCTGAAAGCCACATAAAAAAATCGGCAAAAACGGCAACAGCGCAATTCCTGTTGTTATTCTGTCTTAGTCGATATATTTTACACAAATCCTGGGAATATCGCCCTGGCAGCCACATATCGGTGGCAACCGCGCCTTTTATTCATATTATGAAGGTTGGGCAACCACAACAACTGCATCTTTGATGCGCTTCGCTTCAATGAGGAATAGCTTATTATGTCGAATCAATACAAAACAATCCTGTTTACATCAAATCTATCCCTGGCCAGCCGCGCGGCTTTCAAACAAGCCGCCATGCTGGCGGTTCAGTTTGATGCAAAACTTATTTTACTTCATGTCATGGAGGGACCTTCCAACAGCTATGAAGGATATGTGTCGAGCCTCTTTGGGCAAGAAAACTGGCAGCAAATATTAAAAAACAACAAGGAAGAAGCCAAGCACGCTCTTGTCGGCAAAGTAACACCAAAGCAGATGGTGCGGACTGTGCTCAGTGAATTCTGCAAGGAAAACAAAAAAGAGGACGAAAACTACGTAATCCCCAATTATGAAATTGTAGTCAAAGAAGGAGATACTGTCGGAGTCATCCTCAAGCAGGCGACAGAGTTCCAATGCGACCTGATTGTCATGGGTGCCAGCGAAGGATTGTTGTCCGGAATCTCAGTCGGCAAAAATATTAAATCAGTTCTTAAAAAGTCGAAAGTCCCAGTCCTGGTTGTACCTGCGAGCCTTTCTTGAATAAAATCGGCAAAAAATCAAACCTCACCACACGGAATTCTTTTTTCATCCGAGGGATGTTAAAGCCGACCGTTGAACCATCAGAAAGCAGAACACGACCAGAAACAAACAAGCGGTTACACCCTTAAAAAGGAAGAACCGCTTGTTTGTTTCCCGGCAAGGGGTCAAGGAACACACAACAAAGAAAAATATTGTGTGGCCCGGAGAAAAGACCCTTTGTCTTTCCAGAACCAGTAGCATCGAGCTCGGGAAGCACAATCATGTCTCTTCCTGATGGACTCTTCTTACCCTGTTTACAGAATGACTTGATTTTATAAGTTACCAGCAGGCAAACAAGATGCTTCTGCTTGAAAAACGATACGCCTCTCCCTGTGAGCTTACCCCGCATCTTGCGCCAAACTACAGATAAAGCCACGGCAGCAAAAATGAAAACATGGCCCACATTATAAAAACGAGAGGAATTCCAACCTTGAGAAATTCAGCAAACGTATATTCCCCGGCGCTCATAACCAAAAGATTGGTCTTGTAGGCCATGGGGGTGGCATAGCTCATATTTGCCCCAAACAGCACTGCCAGCACGAAGGGTTCAGGTGGTTGTCCCATCTGACTTGCAATGGAAATAGCTACGGGGGTGCCGATAACAGCTGTCGCGTTATTGGATATAATATTAGTCAATACCGCCATCATCAGCATCAGTCCGCTGATGACAAGAGCAGGTGAAGCGTTTCCAGCAAGAGCGACAAAGATCGAGCCAAGATATTCCGCCCCTCCCGTTTCGAGCATTGCCATCCCCAGCGCCAGACTGGCAACCACTATCAGGACAACCTGAGCACTCAAAGCCCTGGTGGCATCACGCCAGCTCAAACAGCCGGTAATAATCATCAGCAATGCCCCCAGAGTGGCACTAATGGCAATGGGAAGCAAGCCGAACGCGGCTGTGAGTATGATACCCTTCATTATAAACATGGCGAGCGGTGCTTTTTTAGAAAAGGGCAAGTCCACCGTGGCGTCAAGAACAAGCACCTCTGAACGCTTCTTGAGTTCCGAGATCTGCTCACGGGGCCCCTGCACCAGGAGAATATCCCCAACCATCAGTCGAATATCGCTAATTTCTTCCTGAAGTTGCTGAAGTTGCCTGCCTGTACGATGGAGAGCCAGCGTGATCAGACCGTACCGCTCGGCAAATCGGTGGTTGCTGAGAGTACTGCCGTTGAGTTGCGAGCCCTCTATGATGACAACTTCGGCAAGCTGTTGATCTCTCGCCTCCAGTGGGTGATCTTCATCAATTGGGACATCTTCGGCATCCGCCGGATAAAGAGTACCCTTGAGAATTTTTTCATACTCTTTGAGGTGAACAGGGGTGTCCAGCAATACCAGGTGATCCCCGGCATGCAAAACAAGCCCCGGCTGGGTAAACAGTTTCTCTTCTCCCCGCTCTACGGCTGCAACCTTCATTTTTCCATCAGTCAGCGCCACGGCTTTTGACAGAGGCACGCCAACAATCGGGCTATCCTTTAACACCGCTAAATGCGCCGCAAAAATCCTTGGCGAACTATCTGTAATAGCAAGGTCGCGTTTGGCGATCAAGCGAGGCGCAACAAGCCAAAGATACATAATCCCCACGCTTCCGGCGATGACGGCAGGCACCAGGAAATCGAACATTCCAAACTTTTCAAGCCCCATCTCCGCGGCAACCGAAACGACAAGCAGGTTCGTTGACGTGCCAATACTTGTGCAGGTACCACCCACCAGGGTGGAAAATCCCATAGGCATCAAGACAGCTGAAGCTGGAGACTGAGTCTTCAAGGAAACACTTATGAGAACAGGCAACAGCAGCACCACGACAGGCACGTTGTTGATAAAGGCACTGATAAACGCACCGAGCAATAATGTCAGCAGCAAGGACAGGCTGGGATTGATTTTCCAGAGCTTGGCCAGAATGCGACCCACAGGCTCCAGCCCCCCAGTACGCAAAATCCCCTGCCCTGCAATCATGAGAGCACAGACGGCAACAAGAGCCTCATTGCCGAAACCGGAAAAAAAATCTATCGCATGCAGGACTGTCTTATCATCTGCGTGGTATGGAAAAACTTCGAACCCCACACTGAGGGCAACCAGAATAAAAAGACTCGACGATTCGAGAGGTATTTTCTCACGACTAAATAGAAAAAGCGCAAACAACGTCAACAGTAAGACAAAAACAGTATGCGGGTTTGGCGGCAAGGGAAGGCTCATATTTCACCTGAATTCTCTTAGAGCAGAGGCTTTATCTGCGTGCTTCATCTTTCCATGGTAAGAGGCATTGCATGCTAAATGCCTCTTCGATGCTAAACTGCTACATCTAAGCACTATGAACAATCAATGCGAAGATTCCTTCTTCGCTGTATCTCCTTTCTTGACCTTTTGTGCTGTGAAGATAATGCACGAAAGCGGATGCAAAAGCTCAGGCCTGTTCGGTGCCAGTGTTCGTACAAGGTCGACGGAAGCTGGGTTCAAACAATAATTGAAACACCTGTACCTGTACCAAGACAATACTTCCCAACAAAAAATTATTCCTCGACTTTTACAAAGTAAATTGAATAAGAAAATCTGCTTTTTAACTGCATTGCCGACGAGCGCCGGCATGTCGAATATTTCGACCCCACAAGGTAATCCGACCAAGGATGCTCGCGCATGCTCCTCGCTGCCAACCTGCATAAAGTTCTACAACAAAACATTTAAAACGAAAAAAAGCGTCTAAGGCATGCATGCCTTAAACGCTGAATCGTTTTTTCATTTTTTCTCATTGCCCACAACTTCGCTTCATAGTGCCCATGAGCTAATAAATATGCTTTTACAAATCACAACATGAAGTATAATGATCTATAAAAGGAGGTTTTATAGATCATGACACGAAGAAAATGGAACTGGCAAAAAGATGATTGGGGGAATTTCACCTATGATAACAGTGAAATCGAGAAATTAGAACGAGAATATTCAAGGCAATCCGGTTTTTCGCTTGGCATAGCCAGGCATCTTTCACGTGAAGACCAAAACGACTTAATCGTTGAACTTGTATGTAATGAAGCCATCAAAACCTCTGAAATTGAGGGAGAATTTTTAGACCGGGAAAGCCTGCAGTCCTCTATCAGGAGAGAATTCGGTTTGGGAATAGCCGATCATCACAGGGTAAAACCGGCGGAAGCCGGGATCGCTGAAATGATGAAAGATATATTCACCAATTATGATTCACCATTGACAGGAAAGACTCTCTGCAATTGGCATGAAATGTTGATGTCCGGCCGAAGAAACATAGAGATAGGAAAATATCGAACCCACAAGGAAGCAATGCAGGTTGTGTCCGGGCGATACGATAAACCAACAGTCCATTTTGAAGCTCCCCCGTCTGCCGCTGTTCCAAAGGAAATGGAGAAATTCATAGCTTGGTTCAACAAATCAGCCCCTGGCGGGAAAGAACCTTTGCCCCCATTGGTTCGGGCAGGGATTTCTCATATCTACTTTGTTTCAATCCATCCTTTCGAGGACGGAAACGGACGGATCGGGCGGGGCATAGTTGAAAAATCATTATCACAAAATATGGGCCAGCCGACACTCATTGCACTTTCTTCAACCATTGACGATAGGAAAAGAGAATATTACGAAGAGCTGGCAGCCCAGAGTACAGGAAATGACGTGACAAACTGGCTTATTTATTTTGGGAAAACCATTATCAACGCCCAAAAACAAACCATAAAGCAAGTTGATTTCATCATAACCAAAGCAAAATTTTTCGATACTCACAAAGAGAATCTCAACCCTCGCCAATTAAAAGTGATCAACCGGATACTACTGGAGGGACCGAAAGGCTTTCAAGGTGGATTCAGTGCCAAAAATTACCGAGCAATAACAAAATCACCCTCAGCAACAGCGACAAGAGACTTACAAGACCTGACGAGCAAAGGGATCTTTACAAAAACCGGTCAGCTCAAAAGCACCCGCTATACTCTGGATCTTTCCCCCTTCCAGGGCAAGCAAGATAAAGAAAGCATGGACTTGAATACACCCAGGGTTTAGCGAATGAATACCGCAACTCAATCACAGGATGTGTAGAAATCCTCACTCAATCCGACACATTTCGTTTTCAACTTTCAACTTAATCGGACAATCGCTTGTTTGAGATTTTCATGGACTAAGCTCTAATCTCAAATTGCTTTTTTGTTGTTAGGTTTTTGAGGCACCTTCTTGTGTATCTCCACAGTAGATCTATTAGGTTTGAGTTATATTGCCATCTTGGATGGTTTGACCTGACAATCTCAACCAGTGACCCAGGAAGAGATGAAAGTAGTATTAACGCCGAAGATGGTCAGAAATGGAGCAATTAAAATTATTGATGGTCTGAACAATCTGGGATTCAAATTTTTTTTTGTTCTCAGGGCAATCTTGGTTTTCAAATGGCAAACAGGGCTTTTTGTGTTGCTAGGGTTTTAGGATGAACATCTCTTAAGGATGAAGAACAAAGGGTATCCTGTGTCTGAAACGAGGTCTTCAAACTATTAACAGTCTTAAAAAGTTGAATAATTTCTGTAGTTATGTCGAGAGGATATTTGTTATTCACAGGAATTACAACATCGTATAGTGAATGGTCGTATGCTTCTTTAGAAAATAGAAACCTAGTCCAGTTGGAAACCATTTTATCATGTCTCTGAATATGTTTTCTGGCTACTTTTTCCGAAATGCCTTCCTGTTGCATGGCTCTTTTCACCCGGTGTTCTTCGTCATCGAATATAAGAACCTTGATAACCCGGTCCTTTGTGTAATCGAGAAGAGAAGTATGCAGACCGTAGTACAATCGCCGGTTGGTCGTATATCTCCTTTGAGCATCCAGAGAACACTGGAGAAGGTTGACATATCTTCTCCTCTTCAGCAGGTACCGACGTAATGTTGAAATTGGCCCACATATAAATTCTTTTAATTCTTCTGCTGAGATCCCGAACTGCCCCGACACATCTGAAAAGAGCATGTCGTCGGTATACATCTTCAGATGCAAATGCGCTGATAACTCACCGAGAATTGATGCTCCATAGGTGTAGCGACAGGGGAAAATTGCAATTGACCGCATCTCGAATATCCTTTTTTGTGAACTTTCCAACCACCATGTTTCGAAAACATTGCAGCAAATAACATGCCATCCTAAATGAGCACTTAGGCGCTTCTGTGTCAAGAATGGTGGATGAACGTAGTATTGCAACAAAACAAAGTGGTTGCATAGTTCGAAATGCAAGATGAGGGGCTTGTGCCTCCCGCTTGTTGGCTATAACAAGCGTATTGATAGCTGGAAGACCGGAGTCAGTCTTCTTTGCACCTTGTAAACTCATTGGAACAGCGTTATTCCAATGGTTGCTCAAACATCTTCCTACATCCCCGAAGAGCTGTGTCATAGTCAAGATCGTTTGGAAGCCATAACCGGCAATCTTCAGCGAGTCCGTGTTGACCTGTTTGATGCCAGGCGGGGATATTCAGAACTCAGGAACCAATCTCCATGAGTCAATAATTCTGTTTCTGGAAAATTGTTTTACACTTTGTAAATTATCCTGACACGTTTGCTGCGCGCTGTTCACCCTCTAAGGTTAGTGCAGATGTAAAAAACTGTTTATATTTCTGAAACTGGATACGTATAAGCAAATCACTTGGGGAAAATGGTTTGAGTAAATAATCATCGGCGCCGTGATGCAAAGCCTCAATCTCATCTGACGAGTCACAACTTCCCGTAATCATAATAACTGTCGTAGCAGGATTGACATCTTTTGTTTTCCGAATCACGTCAAGTCCGCTTGTTGAGCCCATTTGAAGATCGGTAATGACCAAATCAAAATCTTCAGCATTCAATACTTTGATAGCCTTATCTCCGTCAGTGGCTCTGGTGATGTTATAACCGTCTGACTTTAGGATATATTCCAATATATCAAGTATCATTTCATCGTCATCTACCACCAGTGCCTTAAGTACCATTTCTTCGTCCCTCCTTTAAGGATTGGCCCCTGAATATTGTTTGCCATTTGATCTGTCGCTGTCAAAGGACTAGCATAAAGTGTTCCAACAGTATGAGAGCATTGGGCGTGGGTGAATAATACAGCAAACCTGTTTTCCTGATTGTCTTGGACGGCACCTGAACTTTCTAGGGGTAAGAGATCTCCACTGGCAGGGCTGAGTTGAGGATGAATTTCAGAAATCTAACTTATTCCGGAAAGTTTGCTTGTGATCGTGCCCCACAAAAATCACAGTAAATGGAGCATTTTGGACACGTCTGAAAAGCAGAGGTCGTCTTTAGAGAAACAGCTGCAAATGGAGCATCTTAAATTCTTGAGTCGAGTAGCCCAAAGGGATCACACCTTCAGGCTCTCACAGATCCGGACATGAGTCTCTCGACTCATCCGGCTCCTATTGTCCAGCCGCAGGAAGCATCTTCAATATCTGCCAATGAGCAAATAAATGAGGTTTTCGTTCAGCAACTCTACCTAACCAGTGTGTTGCCTTCCGTTGCTGTCCTTTGATCTTCTTCAACTTCCGCATGGCCCATTTTGTTATCATACGATTCAAGACTTGTGAAATCCTAAACATGCCTGATTTGAAAAACTTCGCATAATAATTGACCCAACCACGGATTTTAGGATTGATCACTCTTGAAAGATCTTCCAGCGATTTATCACTGCGTCTGTGAATCCGCCATTTGCGCATCTCATCTTTGATTGACTTGGCTGCTTTATTACTGATAGCTGGGAGAAAACCGACAAAGAACTTGCCATACTTATTCTTTGCCAACCGGGGTCTGAAAGTGAACCCCAAAAAGTCAAAAGAATAAACAGGATAGTGACCTTGCCTGCTCTGCTCTTTACAAAAGACGATTTTTGTCTTTTCAGGATGTAGTTCTAACTGACACTCACCCAGCCGACTTTCAATCGCAACTCGAAGCCTTTTGGCTTCTGACTCACTGACACAATGACAAACAACATCATCTGCATATCGCTCGAACTGAACTTCTGGGAAGTTCTTCCTCATCCATACATCAAAGGCATAGTGCAAGAACAGATTTGCCAGCAACGGGCTTATCACACCACCCTGAGGTGTACCCAGGTTGGATGCCTTGATAGTTCCATCTGGATATTGTACCGGGCATTTCAGCCACCGCTCAACATACAAAAGAATCCATCTGCAATCTGTATGGTGTTGCACTGCTTTTAACATTAACTTATGGTCAATGTTATCAAAGAATCCCTTGATATCGAGATCCAATACCCATGCTCGTTTCCAGCATCGTTGGCGAGCTACTCCAACCGCATCCAGTGCTGACTTGCCTGGCCGATAGCCATATGAGTCATGATGAAAATGCGGTTCTAAAAGAGGTTCAAGGGTATGTTTGACCACCATCTGAGCAATACGATCTGCTACTGTTGGGATTCCCAACGGGCGCACTCTACCATCACTCTTTGGTATCTCGACCCGACGTACGGGAGAGGGAAAATAACTCCCCGAAGACAAACGATTCCATAGCTTGTAAAGGTTACGCTTCAAGTCCTCTTCAAACTCGGCGAGTGACTGCCCATCAACTCCAGCAGCCCCTCGGTTTGCCTTTACTTTCTTGAATGCTTCCCAAACCTGTAATTTGGAAATTTGAAATGGCTTTGCTTCTTGCATAAAGATCCTCCCAGCCTTCTGGTTGTCTAAATGATAAAAGCTGAACAATGTAGCTCCTTCACTCCACCTCCATTACAGAGGCTTCAACGCTACTACAAGCTACTCCGCCCCTGTGTTCCGCATCGGTACTTGCACCCTCATGGGTCCTCCACTTGGATTCTTCCCTTAACATCGGAACGACAGGTTCCCACGTTCCACACGAAAGCCAAGATCACATTCACGCCACCTTTATGCCGGCCGCCGTTCAGGCAGTAAACAGGTTTCCCCTGAACTTATCCTGGGATGGAAACAGTTCCCAGTTTTGACGACATCAGAATATCTTTCGACACCTCATCAGTGGTTCGTTTACACTCGTCTCTATGATCCATACCTGACCCGATCCTAAGCCGGGCCTTTTCCTTAACGCTCACCACCATGGCTCTTTACCACAGCAGCTTAAGGTGGTTTGGTGCCTGCTCCTGCAAGCCGACTCCGAGGGACCTACCCTCATCTTTCGTGTAGTTACGAGCAAAGGTACTTGCTCTCGTGGCACACTGTTTCCAGATTATTTTTGCTGATCACTTCAGATCGAGTATCAGGCAGCGTGCATGATAGTAACTGACGACCAATCTGCCTCAACCTCCAAAAAGCCCGGTATGACACCCACTGTCATACCGGGCTTTTTGTTTTGTATCCCCCCTCACCCCGGAGCTGTTAGTTTTAACCCCTAAAAAACCTATCAAAGCCAAAGACTTCAGCTCTTACCTTATCTAAATTACCTTTAGACCAACTAATAGCCAAAAGCAGGCCTCGCCCCGTTCTTTTTACTGGATAAAGGAGATAAATAAATGATTACGACAATAACCGTGGATAATGGAGTTAAGGCGTACATGAGCTACCACAAGGCGCACTCCAGGCCAAATACTATAAGGGCTTTTTCCTACACTCTTAGTAGGTTTCTTGATCTGTTTTCCGGAATAGATGTAACAGCGGTACCCGAAGCTGATGTCGCCATATTCTTGGAAGTGATAAGCGGTTAGGTAGGGATGTAGGTGTTAAACTTCGACCACACGATCTTAGGCGACACGCAGCAACTCAAGCATCGAGGTCTGGTGTCCCACTTGAAATGGTTAGTAAAGTTATTCTGCGCCATGCTGATATCGCCACTACTCAAAGGTATCTTGGGAAGATCAGCGTGGCCGAGGCTAGTCGGATGATTGAGTCGTGGCTTGGTTAAATGGGTAGAAAGTAGTTTCGGGCGTCGACTTCGGCGAAAATGGAGCATTCAATTTTATCGATTTTCTTTGGTAAGCTACAATAGGCGGCTGCTTCATTTTTGAACAACACCAATGAACCAGGCGGTTCCGTCCTCTGAGGTAACATCTTTAATATGCAATTCTGGCGATAGAGAAATATTGCCAATTGAGATCCTAAGCAGCAGTCATCCTGTCCATCAATAAGACCCTTTTGAGGGGTGATCGGCGAAGAATTGAAGCATGATATGCTGTCGATTCGTAAAGAAAAATCTAAACCTCGAATGTTCTGATATTGACGGATCCAGTAAGGGTTCGGTGCACCGGGCAATGCCTTGCTATTTCGAGGAGCCTGTCGTGCTGGGCTTCATCAAAGTCTCCAGTCAAATGAATCTTGCAGCCGATCTCATCGAGCATACCAGTTTGCCTCTCACATTCCTGACAATCCGCACAATTCTCTCCAGTAATACGTTGGTGACTGAGCTCGACTTGAATACTTTCCAGCGCAATGTTTTTTCTTTCCGCATACATGCGGAGAGTGATGGATATTCAGGAGCCTAGAGCTGCAAGCAAGTATCCATAGGGGCCGGGGCCCTTATCCGCGCCGCCAAATGATTCCAGCTTATCTGAAAATAGCCTGTGTCTGCCAGACGTTATTTCCTGGGTGAAGTGTTCCCCGTTAATAGAACGTACAACTACGTAAGGATCCATTTTTTTCCTCCATGAAACGAATTGCAGGTGATGTCTTCCACTGATGAATTGACCATGCCTCAATAGTCTTGGCTTTTTCAGTCAGCTGACCGGGCAGTTCAATGCATTTGCCAGCGTCAACCATGCTTAAGAAAGCCTGCTTCAAGTAAAACTTTCCAGGTGAATGTCTTTCTCCTCGACGCCACGTTCCGTTAACAGGGAAACAGTATCGGCGAGAAAGCTTTTCGGCCCGCATAAATAAAATTCGGCATCGGCCACGGGCACAAAACTTTCCACCGCTCTGGCATCAATGTGGCCCCGCAGGTGGTAGTCTATGCCTTCAACATCTTCAGAATGTGGGTGACTGTATAGAACAAAGAGATGTACATTATCACTGGCCCGGGCAAGGGCAGTCACTTCGTTTTGCAGCGGGTTGTGCCTCCCGTCGCGCGCCCCGTGCAGGAAATATATCTGCCGAGTCTGCTTTACCAGGACATGCAGCATGCTGACCATAGGCGTAATACCGATTCCGGCACTTATGAGCACGACAGGTCGATCGTTATCCGGCGAGAGCACAAACTCACCTTCGGGTTCTCTTGCCAGGATGACATCCCCTGGGAACAGGTTATCGTGCAGCAGGCGGGACGCGAGACCCAGCGGCTCTCTTTTCACGCTGATGCGGTATTTTTCTTCTCCCGGCTGGTTTGACAGCGAATAGGTCCGCTCCGCCGGGTCAGCGCCATCGAATTGCAGCTCAATTGGCAGGTATTGACCTGCTTGAAACAGCGGCAGCCGACCCTTGTCCCGGGGAACGAACTCAAAAGAGGTGACATCTTCGCTTTCAATGATTTTGTCGAGTAAAAGTAGCTCACGGACAGCACCTTCGGAAGCACTCCAGCGTAATGGCAATACTTGATCCAATTGCACGATACGCTTAATGGCAATATTGATGAGTCGTCTCGCGCCCTGATGTTTAGCGATTTCACTTGAACCCCAATCAATTTCAGCGTCACCGTTGATTTGCAACATTGAGCCACGCGCGAAATCTACAAAAAGCAGCCCCACTCTGTGATCCAGCACTAGGTTACCAACCGTGTTGAACAGGTTGTTACCTGCATAATCAGGCAGAACAAGACCCGTGTCGCTGCTGATTTTGACAAAACCTTTAGGACCACCCCGGTGCGATACGTCCATTCCGTCGCCCGTTATTTCCTGATCTGCTCTATGGTAACCACTGGCGATGAACATGGTATCCGCTTTAGCTATCCAGGATTTCATATGCTCATCGAGGCGTGTGTGGTGTGAAATATGTCTTTTATTCAGCTTGATGTCAGCCTCATGCCAGATACGTTTTGATATATACTGGGGACAATTGCCAAAGGACTGATCAACGGCAACGGTGAAGCCTCGTGCATCAGCATGCGACAGCTTGCCATTGACCCGGTTGCGTCGGCGTGTTTCAAGTTCAATCCCCAAAAGGCCGATCTCGGCACCTGCGATAAAAGACGATTCCAGCGCATCCCCCGGCAGGGGCATTGCCCGGACTCTCAGGTGGTGAGGGTCCGGGGAGTGGACAAAGCCGGGAGTGCCGACCAGCAAGGTCGCCCAGGGCGCTCCTGTCGCATCACGTGCGGCTGCAGCCATAAAAGGCAGCTGACGGAAAAAAAGCCGATGCTGTTCCGGCATATATGGACGAATCGCCATGGGCGCCCATCGACTCACTTCTTCACGGACGCCGACGCGCTTCTGCACTTCAATCTCACCATCATGCAGCGGTGACCATAGGGTTTTACTGTCCATGAGAGTTACCCCGCTATCAGTTCAAGGCGGATGTTTCCAGGAATGGCGCACATCATGTGTCGATATGTGCTTCCTGTAAGTGGCTCCGGCTTGAATTCGATTGCCACATCATCCCGGGAAGCCAGCTCAGTAGAGAGCTTTTCAAGATCGTCGGATGATACGACGTGCAGTGCCAGGTGATGCAAGCCTATATTGATATGGCGGTCGAAAGGCTTTGCTCTTTCAAGATCTGCAACACGCCATAGGGTAATCAATATTGTCCCGTCGCTGACAAAGGCGGCCGGGTAATCAGGCTTTTCACCAACTAGGTCAAAACCCAAAGCTTCGACGAAGAAATTGGCTGCGGCTTTGACATCTGGTACAGAGAGACCGATATGATGGGCTCCTTGCGTTTTTGCTTTCATGATTTTCCTCCATTTCGTTTTGGCTTCGGACTTGCCACTTTCGGGCAACTCAAGAGGTGAGCGAGTCAAGCCCCGGATGATCTTCCGGCCGAGGTCCCAGTTCCCAAAAGAACTTTCGCTCGGACAAACGGATCGGCATCTCATTGATGCTCGCTTCACGTCGATGCATCAGGCCGTTTTCAGTAAATTCCCAGTTCTCATTACCGTATGCACGGTACCAATTGTTGGAATCGTCGTGGTATTCATATTGAAAACAGACGGCAATACGATTTTCCCGGTAGGCCCAAAGGCCCTTGATAAGACGGTATTCCAGCTCGTGGGCCCACTTTCTGGCCAGAAATGCCTGAATCGCCGCACGGCCCTGGAGAAATTCCGCCCTGTTGCGCCAGCGGGAGTCTTCGGTATAGGCTATCGAGACGGCGATAGGATCCCGGCTGTTCCAGCTGTTTTCCGCCATACGCACTTTCTGTTCGGCCGTTTCCCTGGTAAACGGTGGCAAAGGTTTCCTGCGTTCCATGTTTTCCTCTCCTTATCTGTAATGATTTGGTTTTTGCGAATACTCATGGCAAGTCATGGGCTGGTTCGGTAAGTGGCCAGCCCATGAACAGGCCGATCATTTCACCCGGACAGGGTATGGGGGCGTGGGAATAATGGGACAGAAATATGTGTAATTGCCCTTGGGCAAGGTGAGGGTGAAGTCGCCCTGTTCGCCGTTTTTCAGCAGGATGACTTTCATGCTCGTTTTATCTGTAGTGATATTATTTGGTCCCTTGTTGAAAACAAAACCGGCGTCTTTTCCTGATTTGTTGATCACGACGAATTTGTATTTGCCAGCAGAGATATCGAAAACATCTCCCTGGGTTTCGAAATAGCCAGGTCTTTCGATTATCGTGACGGTTTTATACCCGTCCGCAGCGACTGCCGTGGAAATAATGCTGCAAATTGCCAAAGTGGTTATCAGCGCTATTGATTTTTTCATGACACCCTCCAGAGGTATATAGCTTGATGGATTTTTGTTACGTTAGGTCTGCTGTTTACCGCGCGAGCCCGCCAATTCTCTCTACTGTTTCACTCGTCGACCAGACGGCATTGGCGATCATGCGGAAATTGATAAGTGCTGCCAGATAACCGTCTCCTTCCGGGATGATAGCCCCTGCTGTCGCATCCTTCACCACAGCCACTTCAAAGCCTGCCTCCAGTAATGCACGCATATGGCTTTCCACGCACAGATTGGCAGACATGCCGGCCAGGATAACCTGATCTCTTCGTTGTTTGCGTAACTGCAAAACCAGATCATTTTGTTCCGGGCCATACACCTTGTGCGGCGATGTAATCACTGTTTTCCCATCGTTTAAATAAGGCTTGTACCGTTCGACAAAGTCCGCACCCGACCCCTGAAGATTACTTGTATCCAGTGGTCCAGGGCGGTCGAACATGGCAATGGAGTGCATCACCTTTTCCAGGCTGCCTTCAAATTTCCAGGTGTGATCATGCGGGTAATAATAGTGGGGCGAAATAAAGACCGGGATGTCAGTTTGCTTAGCCGCCCGGAAAAGTTCTTCAAGGTGCTGCACGACACTGTGTTCGGTAACTGATTCGCCTACGACGCCCCAGGCGACCCCTTTCTCATGCAAAAAGTCATTTTGCGGGTCAACTACGACCAGGGCCACCCGTTGCAGATCAAGCTTCATGTCGCTCGCCGGCAAGGTAGCTTTCTCGGGCTCGGCATACATTTGGTTTTGCATGGTCCGTTTCATATTGTCCTCCTTGTTTATGGATAAGCTATCGTGGTGAACGCGTCATATTGTTCTTGTCGCGTTTGTACTACATCATTACAAGGAGTATGCCATTTTCCATGCATGGTATAATATACTGTTATTGTTTGGTTTTTGTAATCTGTGATGCGGGCAGGGAATAACGAGATCTCGTCTTAAAACGAGATCTCGTTGGCAATCGACGAAACTTCGTTTGGTCGACGGGTAAGATCTATGCTCCCTCACCAGGTAGAATTGGCATCGCTTTGAGGACCCTTGTTTACCAAGGATAAAAGATGCTGCTTTGAGTGTGAATATAAGTTAGGCTAGTCTTGCCAAGAGAACAATAAGACCTCAAAGTTGCTGTCTCAGCTCCTCTTTGTAGAAAGCTTTTGCACATAGGCATGTAATTGATAGTGTTAACCTGCTGCCATTTATTGTAAAATCCGTGGGATTCTGATCACGTCCATGATAACCACTGCAATAAACTGCTATGAACACTGAATTTCTGCAAAAAATTGCGCTCTCTGTTGCAAATGAACAATCAATTGGAACGCTCTTGCAGCGCATTGCCACCGGTCTTGCCGATTCTTCCAATACGGTTCTCGCCAGAGTCTGGTTGAAAAGGCCTGGAGATATCTGCGATGACTGCTATTTAAGAGCCGAATGTCCGGATCATCGGCAATGCCTGCATCTTGTGGCCTCAGACGGGACTCCAATTAATTCTGCAACACCAAGACCGATGAGGCTTGATGGTAAGTACCGGAGGTTTCCCATTGGTGTCAGAAAAGTCGGAAAAATTGGCGCATCGGGCGAAGGAGTGTTGCTGACAGACGTAGATCAGTCACCGTCTTGGCTCAAGGATCCGGACTGGGCCCGACTGGAGGCAGTGAAGAGTTTTGCTGGTCAACCCTTGCTCTTTCGCGGTGAACTGTTTGGCGTTCTGGCCATTTTCAGCAGGAAATATCTTCAGCAGGCGGATTTTGACATATTGCATGCTTTTGCCGACAACGCTGCAGCCGCATACGCCAATGCACGTACGTTCGAAGAAAACAGACGACTTCGTAACAAGCTGGAGTTAGAAAATGAATACCTGCGCCGTGAGGTCAGCATCACCCATGGCTCCAACGAAATAATCGGTGAAAGTCCATTGATTGAGAAAATGTTGGAACAGATAGATCTCGTTGCCCAATCCGATACGACGGTGCTGATTCTCGGTGAATCAGGCACCGGGAAGGAGCTTGTTGCCCGAGAAATTCACAGTAGGTCGGCAAGGAAAGAAATGCCAATGGTACGAGTAAACTGTGCGGCAATCCCTAAAGAACTTTTCGAAAGTGAGTTTTTCGGTCATCTAAGAGGTGCGTTTACTGGGGCGGTGAAAGATCGACTCGGCAGATTTCAACTTGCCGATAAAGGGACGCTTTTTCTTGATGAAATAGGTGAAGTTCCCCTGGAACTCCAGGTAAAGCTCTTAAGAGTTTTACAGGAGGGCGAGTTCGAACCGATTGGGGACGATAAAAGCTATACAACTGATGTGCGGATCATTGCGGCAACGAACAGAAACCTGGAAAAGGCTATTCAGGAAGGGACGTTTCGCGAGGATCTTTTTTATCGGCTGTCAGTCTTTCCAATCAATGTTCCACCTCTTAGAGAACGTGGAGAAGATATCGTCCTGCTTGCCTCACATTTTCTTAAACTGCTGACAGCAAAGCTGGGGATTCCTGTGCCAATGTTAAAAGAAAAACATGTAAGGAGTCTCAAGTCATACAACTGGCCGGGCAATGTGCGGGAACTGGAAAACACTGTAGAGCGCGCGCTTATCCTTTCCCGCCACAGTTCTTTGTCGTTTGCTAACCTTTTTTCAGCCGAGGATCAGCATCAGCAGGCAAGCCCGGAAACAACTTCACCTCAAAATGTTTTTACATTTGCCGAAATGAAAGAAAGAGAACGCGAGAATATACTTGCTGCTCTAAAACTCTGTAGCTGGAAAATAAGAGGAACGGATGGTGCAGCTTCGCTCTTAGGAGTAAAACCGACGACTTTGTCTTCGCGTATAAAAGCACTGAAAATAATCAGAGCGGAGAATGATCACTAGATAAGGCCCCGATTGGCGAACCAATCGCCATATTCCTCAGGGTTATCTTTAACACTAACGTACCTGTTGATGGGAAGAGACAGAACTTTCTTCGAAAGGTTGCAGACTCCAGTTAGCTAAAATACCACCTCGAATCTAAAGCTCATTTAATTCATAGAGGGCATTCTCCTGTTTCTGTTGTTCCAGATTGATGATGGAAGAACTGGTCGACCCCTGATTTCTTGTGATAAACGCTGGTAGTTAGAAAATATCTACATCGGCCAATTTCCATAACATTTTGACTTTAATGCACAAAATTGCTAATTGGGTTTGACGTTACTGCTGTGCTGACTTGCTGATTTCCTAACGTTCTTCTGGAATTTAAACAAATATTGTCTTTGGATATCTCCGTTTTGTGGTTGCTCTATTTCTGAACAATTCCATGGAAGCAAGCGTGTCCACCCTCTCAGGAATAGTCTCTATTCGACCGTCATTAAATTCAAATAGGGTTGCTTGGGGCAAGGTAAACAAGATAGATCCATAAACTGTTCCCAGGACTTTCCAGGGCTGGCATTCCAATCTGTATTGGACGCCAGAGCAATCATCTGACCTTCTCGGCAAACAGGTCGGTTGATTTGAGGCCATCTCCCCCCCTGAACCTCCCTATCTGAATATAATGTTCTGAACCGAACAGGTGTTTATGACGGAAGATCGTAATGAATCGTATATTGCCGGATAAAAAGATTTGTTATGGAAGATTGTTCAGTTCTGCTTCGAGGTAGGTGACAAAGATGTCCCTGGCCGGGTAGGTCTTTTTCTCATCGGTGTAGATCACGATAGAATACATCGGCAGCTCTGGTAAATTGAGATGGGCAGGCGCCTTTCTGATCCCTTCCTTGAGTGCCCCCTTGGGAAGCACTCCTAGTCCTATTCCGGCCTGGACGGCGGCCTGGATGTTAGCGATCGAAGTGCCGGTAAAGAGGATTTCCCATCTTCGTTTTACCTTGTCCAACTGCTCCGTCGCAATTTTTCTAAAGCTACATTGCAAAGGCAAGACGGCAAGCGGGATCACCTCATCCTGAAAAAAATCGGCGTCGCTACCAACCACCCAGACCAACGGTTCCTGGACTAGAACACGACCTTCGCCGCTGTAAGAATCCCCGCCAGCCACCACCAGGTCAAGCTCACCTCGTTCATAGCGCGGTATCAAGTGGATACCCATCTCTGTGCGTACCTCAAGATGGATATTGGGGTACTGTTTCTTGAACTTGCCCAGCAGCCCTGGGAGAAGGTCCGGCAGAAAATAGTCGATCAATCCCACACGAAGGCTGCCTGTGGCCCTGGGCTGGGTGAAACGGCTGACAGTCTCGTCATGCACGGCCAGGATGCGCCTGGCATACTCCAATAGCATGTCCCCTTCATAGGTGAGGGAGGGACTCTTGCTTGTGCGGTTAAAGACGGAAGTGGAAAGGCGCTCTTCAAGCCGGCGAATCTTTACGCTCACCCCGGACTGGGTAAGGCCTATGTTCACTCCTGCCTGGGTGAAGCTTCCCGTTTCGGCAACTTCCACAAAACAGTGCAACATGTCTATGTCGAGATCTATTGGCATCATATTCAGGTAATGATAAAACGTCATAATCTGCATGACAACTATCAATTTACCTCATGATCTTTTTCCTTTTATAGTGACTATAAAGCCACCCGATATACTGGTCACAGTATTTTGCGCTATTTCCTCGGACATGGAAAAACATATTTGAGAAGATGGTCACGACCTCGCCCATGTCGATCTGGGGGCTGAGCAGTTCGATCACAGGTTCACTCCTATAGCTTAGAGCAACAAAAATAGAGGATATGATATCATGAAAACAATACTCGCAAGAAAGGGAAGTCAGGCCAAAGACAGTGATGCCTTTTACTTTCAGGAGCAACCGATACCGGAACCGGGGCCAAAGGATCTCCTGGTCCGGCTTGCGGCCATCGGCATGAACCCGGTCGATACCAAGGTTCGCGTACGCACTCAGGAAGACCGGGTGCTTGGTTGGGATGGCTGTGGCATTGTCGAGAAGATCGGCACCGGGGTGACCGATTTCAAGAAAGGGGACAAAGTTTACTACGCCGGTGAGTTGAACCGTCCCGGTACCAACAGCGAATATCACCTGGTGGATTATCGTATTACTGCACATGCACCTAAAGCCCTCTCCCCCGAAGACGCAGCAGCCATGCCTCTGACTTCCATCACCGCCTGGGAGGGACTGTTCGATCGGCTTGGTTTTACGGCTGAAAAGGACGCGAATAGGGGGAAAAATATCCTGATCATCGGTGGTGCCGGCGGCGTAGGTTCGGTCGCCATCCAACTTGCCCGCTGGGCCGGCCTCACGGTATATGCCACGGCCTCACGTCCTGACACCGTTGACTGGTGCAAGAATCTTGGGGCAGACACTGTCCTGAACCACAGGAACAACCTGGCAGAAGAACTCAAGGCCGCCGGTGCAGACAAAGTCGATGCCATCTACTGTGCGACCCAGATGGAGCAGCACTGGAAGGCGATGGCTGAATGCATTCGCCCGCAGGGCCGCATCGTTTTGATCGACGATCCGGCAGGTCCTGTCGATATCACCGTTTTCAAGTTAAAGAGCATCGCCATTTTCTGGGAATTCATGTACACAAGGTCGATGTTTGCGACAGAGGACATAGGTGAACAAGGCAAGCTGCTGGCAACCGAGGCCTCCCTGCTTGATAACTCGACCCTGGTTACCACCCGTCAGAAGACCCTCCATGGTCTCACTCCGGAAAATATCCAAGCGATGCATATCCATCAGGAGAGCGGAACGATGATGGGTAAGCAGGTTCTTGTAATATAGCGGAACAAACCATCAACATAGCGTGCGGCTTGATAAAGCTTCTTGTTCAAGGCGACTTTTGGGCCGCACCACCACTCCCCTTGCCTGAAGTTTCTACTCGGTCGAAAAATGACTCAGGCAGGCCGCCCAAGCCTGCTATTTCACTCGAATCCTGCCATGCGGTCGATGTCCTCCGGGAAGCGTTTGCCCGCTATGGTACCCCAGAGATCATCAATACCGACCAGAGCAGTCAGTTTACTGCCGATGAATTCGTTCAGCTGGTCATAAACCAAGGCTGTCGATTCAGCATGGATGTCCAGGGAGCCTGGCGAGATAATATTTTTGTCGAACGGTTATGGAAAACGGTGAAGTATGAGGAAGTCTATCTATATGCGTCCGACTCGGTAAATGAGGCCCGCAGATCGATCATACGTTATCCGGGATGGTACAACCACTCCCGGCCCCACTCCAGCATAAACCAAAAAACACCCAGTGAGGCAGATGAAGCACTGCTGCCATCAATGAGATTGGCGGCATAGACATGAGCGGAGATTCCACTTACAAATCAAAAAATCTTGTCTAAACAGATTGAGCCACCTCTGTTAAATGTGGCACTTTGGCCCTGGCATCTTCAACTGTGGTAACAGGTGGATGCTCGTGCGAGATGTAAGGCAGTTCGCCATCTTTCAGCAAACGTTGAATATGATTAAAGATCATCATTTTTGCGTTCCTGTCACTCTAGTTTGTCTCTATGTAAGCACGCGCTTGATACTGCTGCATCAGTTTCAAGCAAAACTAAATTGAAGATTTGTTCAGCCCCAGAAACCTGTTAAAGATTTGTCAGGTCGAGCATATTCCTGAAGAGGACACATTTGATCATGACCACAACCTTGCCCTAATGGAGCCTTTAATAATCAGACGCGTTGTTAGCTAGAACCAGCCTGGAAGATAACCTTTCGAAACTCTGGGCAAAGAGTAAAGAACATTACTTCTATTATTTAGATTTTTCTCATCGAATCAATTAAACAGCCACCGGTGCACTAGCTTGGTGTAGCGAGGCATTATCATATACACCATGAGAATAACGACTGTTCCGCTAATAAATAATGTATCGAGATAGCGATCTTGCGAAAGGCCCAAAAACCGAAGAAGCGGTACGACAAGTAACGGCACCACAAGCACCAGCGGATAAATTGCCGACCAGGTTACAATGGCCTGTTTCCAACGAACAGGCACTTTCGCCCTGGCCCCATCCGGCGTGAACCAAAAGTCGAGACCACTTTTTATGAAAAAATCGTCATCTTTGGCAAGGATAGGCTTGACCTTTTCTATCAAACGCTTTCGGTGATCGGAGTCCATCCAATCCTGCAGGTGATTACGTGTATCAAAGCGGATAATAACGGTATATGTCGCAGTGAGACCAAGGATGGGACGAATAATATGCCAATCAAGGTGACCTGCTGAGCTTCTGCACAGAGGGCCGATTTCGTTCAGCCAATCCTCGTATTGCGATTCCCTGCCTGCGCGGATTCGATGGGTAATTACAGCGGTGGCGCCATTATTTACCTGATCCAGTTTTTCAATATTCTTGCTCAAAGTGTGACCACCATTGCACAGACACGATATCATGCTGCTTCTCATACCCGAAGTGTGCCAAGCCGGCCTTGATGCTGAGAATACGTCGAACCCGTCCATTATACCAGACGCCGCAAGACGTGGCACCGGTGAACTCTCATGGTATTCCTTTTGAGGGCTTTGTGGAAAATGAAATTATTGTGGTTATCATGACACAAGATTCAATTGAATTTGAATAGCAATTTTTAAAGATCAGAAAATATTCAAGTGTTTCTACAATTGAATGCACTTATTGTGATATGAAAGTCGAGATTTGGAATGATGAAAGCGTGCAAATTGTCAAAATGGTGGCAATGTTAAAAAAATAAGACACACAGGCACGAAAATTTGGTGAGTAGAGATCGTAAATAATAAGTAGCGCCGGACCACCGATTGAGGAACTTTTGCTACGCTGCCACTCCACAAAAGCCTCTCAAGCGGGCCGTTGTACGAACCAAACGGACCATGGCACGAGGATTCTCAGCAATACCTTAGTGCGCTGCCAACCATCGTAGGTTCGTCAGGAAACGCGCTCTGGAGGCCACAAATATGAAGACCAGTTTCAGAACAAAGAGGACGACAGTCCTCCTAGCCACCTTTCTCTTGGCGGCGTCACTGGTTATGGCGCAGGACAAACATAACGGAGACGCTATCGAGTCACGCTTTGCAGATGTCGACGGTTTGAGGCTGCACTATCTTACTGCCGGTAAAGGCCCCGCGGTGATTCTTTTGCATGGCTACACACAAACGAGTCGAATGTGGCGCCCCCTCTTTCCAAGGCTCACCGACAAGTTCACCGCTATCGCGCCGGATCTGCCCGGCATTGGAGAATCCGACATTCCCAAGGACGGCTTCGATATGAAGACAGCAGCCATTCGCGTCCATGCCCTTGTGAAGTCGCTCGGCGTCACCAAAGCCCGAATCGTCGGGCACGACATCGGCCTGATGGTCGCGTACGCATATGCTGCGCAGTTCCCAGCCGAAGTCGAGAAGCTCGTGGTGATGGATGCTTTCCTACCAGGGGTACCGGGCTGGGAGCTCGCGTACAACAACCCGAACATGTGGCACTTCCGCTTCAATGGTCCGACGCCGGAGGCTCTGGTACAGGGTCGGGAGCCTATCTACTTCGACTACTTCTGGAACGACCTGGCGGCTGACAAGACACACTCACTTCCCGTGATCGACCGCGACGCCTATGTCGCCGCCTATTCCCGTCCGGGCCGCATGCACGCAGGGTGGGCCTATTTCGCCGCATGGCCGGATACGGCACTGCGCTTTGCCGAGATGGCTCAGGCCCAATTGACCATGCCCGTCCTGTCGATCGCCGGCGAAAAGGCGAGCGCGGCCATCCTCGGCCCGCAGATGAAGCGGGTGGCGACCGACGTGACGGTTGTCGAGCTGCAGGGCACCGGACATTGGCTTATGGAAGAGCGTCCCCAAGAGACCATGGATGCCCTGTGCAACTTCCTCTGAAGCGGTCGTTTTCGCTGAGGGCTCTGAAGGAGATTGCCTAGTGCCAGCATAAGACTCCAGTAATGTCCCCGCCCAACGATAACATGCAGCTGACGGCGCTTCGCGCCGCAGCTGATGTGGGTCGTGCGTCGATGATTCTTGACAGGTCCATTTCCTATCAAATCCTGAACAACAACTGGCCATAGATATTTAGAGAAAGTGTTCGATGGTCACTTCGAAAGATGGGATAGGCAACGTGGTTGATAGTAACTGACGATCAGTCTGTATCAGGCTTAAACCGTATAGCTCAACCCGGGCGGTTGTATTTCATGCGCACGGAATCCATCTCTATAAAAACAAACAGGGAGTTTTACCTCGCAGATCGCCCAGGAGGGTTGAATCAAAACAACGGCAAGTGGGTGTAGATCACACCGGCACTGACCAAGGTCTTTCTTTTTGATACCATGCAGAATAAAAATATCTAATCCGAAAGTGCTGCAGGACAGTTTTTTGATACTTTGAATGTTTAAGGTTCTAAAACCTGTTATCTTTAATCATAAAAATAATTATCTATACTCATGTTGCGTACCGAGGTACGCAGTGTTATAATGTAAGGAGAGATAAAAGTGGCAAGATTGGCAAAACCACCGCGTGTTATTGTCTTTGCCGATAAAGATGGCAAGGAACCTTTCACAGAGTGGCTTTATGGATTGAAAGACGTTATGGGGCGCAAGCGCATCCTTGTTCGTATTACACGCCTAGAGCAGGGAAACTTTGGCGACTGTGAACCGGTTGGTGAGGGTGTTAGCGAATTACGAATGTTCTTTGGGGCTGGCTATCGGGTTTATTTCGGGGAAGATGCAGAAAACATTGTTGTCCTGCTCTGTGGCGGCGACAAAGGGAGCCAGGCACAAGACATCAAAAAAGCAAAAGCCTATTGGCGGGAGTATTTAAATAATGAAAAATTATAGAACCTTCAATGCTGTTGAAGAATCGTATTTTCGAGACCATCCGGAAGAGATCGACGACTATATCAAACTCATTTTCGAAGCCTATGCCGAGGACAGTAACACAGGGGCGCTGCTCTCTTCACTGCGCGTCTTAAGCCGTGTAAAAGGCGTGACCAAAATAGCTGAAGAATCAGGATTAAGCCGAAAAGGTGTACAAAAAGCTCTTTCCGAAAACGGCAACCCTGCGCTTTCCAGTATCAACGCCATTATGCACGCCATGGGCTATCGGTTGTCACCGCAAAAATTGAATGCCTAGAACACAACGCTTAAGCCCACCAATTCCGACAAGATCCTCCTTATACTTGCGGGCGAAATCGCTGAAACCGAATAGCCCAGAGTGATTCATTGTCGGAAATGACACGGAAATCTATTAGTTGCAGCGGCGAGAGGTGAGCTACATTCTCTTTTTAAGTCGGATTTTTATGTCAGGCAGCATGCAAGATACTAACTGAAACATGAAATGATCTGTCAAGTCGCTGTCTTCCCACACTGTTAAGAAAGTACTATCTTGCATCCGGTTTGATTGAAATGGAGTAACTTCTTCCTCGATGATCGCGGAAAAACTCCTGTCTGTAACGGATTCATTCGGTTATGATCGAGTGAAAACCAATAAACTCCAGCAAAATATATCCTGAGGAAAAAAAATGTCGCAGGTAAAACTTAGAGGTAGCTGTTTATGCGGTGTTGTAAAATACGAAGTGGCCGGAGATCTTCAGCGTTTTTATCACTGCCACTGTTCACGATGCAGGAAGTCTTCAGGAACAGGACATGCTTCCAATCTGATAATGACAAACGCAACGCTCGTGTTTACTCATGGAGAATCGCTACTCAAACGATTTAAAGTGCCTGATGCTTTACGGTTTTCCCGACAATTCTGTACTGAATGTGGTAGTCCGGTTGCACGATTTGTTCCTGAATTGAACGCAGTGGTGATCCCTGCAGGCTCATCGGATGACACTATCCCTATCAAACCTCAAGCACGCATATACTGGGACTCGCGCACGGAATGGACGTGTGACGGAGATACGTTACCGAGATTCCCTGAAGGTCCTCCGCCCTCCTGAACTGCTTCCAACGTGGTGTACCAAAGGATAGAGGGAAATAGATAAAACGGTAACATATTAAAAAGAGAACGGATTTAATATAAATAGCAAAATAATGCACTGGATAAACTGCTGATTTTTACGTTATGTGGCCTTGCTGCTCGGCCTGGGTGCATGAACGATGACCGACACGATATTTTGGCGCAGGTTAGACCTTCCGGGCCATGAGACCGGAAAACTAAGTCCGCGGGATGGAGGCTGGGAACTGTCCGGGACAGCGCAATTCACATACGAGCGGCATCCTTGCAAGCTCGACTACCTTGTGATCGCTGATTCTGGCTGGCGGACGACCTCAGCTCAGGTGGCGGGAGCGGTCGGGGACCGAGAGATCGATCTTGGTGTATCCGTCGATTCGGAACGGAGATGGTTCCTGAACGGAGTGGAGTGCGCTGTCGTCGCAGGCTGCATAGACATTGATCTAGGATTCAGCCCGTCTACGAACCTCCTCCCAATCCGGCGACTTTCGTTGGCAGTTGGAGAGCGTGCGGAGGTGAGAGCAGCGTGGCTTCCTTTCCCCTCATTCACGTTCGAGCTTCTTCAGCAAGTGTACCGGCGCGTGGGAAAGAGCACGTATCGGTATGAGTCGGGCGACGGTACCTTCGTGCGAATGATCGAGGTGAACGTGGTGGGATTTGTGACAAGCTACCCGGATCTGTGGAAGACAGAGGGATAAAAATAGGAGCCACGTCTTGAAATGACACATTTATCTATATTTTCAAAGTCAAGATAGCTCCTGATCTATAAATCTTATCCAAATTCCAATAAGAAATTCTACCGGGCATTTTTGCTGGTCACGTCGGGGGAAGTGTCAGGCAGCGTGAAAGATACTAACTGATGATCGGTTGTGAGGCAACACACCCGATCCAACAACAGTATCGAGTAATCTCCGACCGAAGATTTGCACTGCCAACCATAGGGGTCTTGTGTAGATGGTCTGGTTAAGGTTCTTCCTGATGCCCATTCACCGCAAATGATCACCAATTGCATTTTTATGGTATCACTACCTGTGGGCCATTGCCGCTTTTTCTCAAATATACAGGAGGTGCACCATGAGTATAAAATATACCTCATCCAAGGTTTCTTGAATCTAGTAGCCAAACTCCAGCTGGACTATTCAATGTTTAATCGTAATCTTGCCAAAATGCTGACCACTAGAAAGGTGTTCTAGCGCATGGTGAATCTCATCAAACGCAAAAGTTCGATCAATTGCGGGGTGAAGCCTGTGATGGGCAATTGCCTTGGCCATATTGGAGAAATCATCGCGGTTTCCGACGGTGATTCCTTGCAATCGAACATGGCGAGTCACAATAGGTCCGAGTGGTATGTCCATCTTTCCCCCAGCAAGCACACCGATCAAACTTATCGTTCCCCCAGTTCGGATAGCGCGAAGGGATTGAGGCAAAGTACCCTGTCCACCGACCTCGACAATATGGTCAACGCCATCTCCTCCCGCAATTTCGCGAACTCGTTTGCCCCACTCCGGGATGCTCCGATAGTTAAGGGTTTCATCGACGCCCATTACACGTACTTTCGACAATTTATCGTCACTGGATGAAATTAGAATCACAGAAGCTCCAAGTATTTTTGCAAACTGCAAGGCAAAGAGCGAAACACCACCCGTACCCTGGACTAATACTTTATCACCGGGCTTGACACCACCTTCCGTCACCAACGCTCGCCATGCGGTCACTGCTGCAGTGGGAAGAGAAGAAGCTTCCAGGTCATCCAAGTGGGCTGGAGCAAGCGCTACACCTCCTTCGGGGAGCACCATAAACTCAGCCATCGTTCCATCCATTTCACATCCCAAGCTGAGCAAAAGTTTCTTCTTATTAGGCTCTCCTCCACCTATCCAACTTTGGAAGAAAAGCGGGCAAACACGGTCTCCAACCCTTAGATGCTTGACCCCCTCGCCCAGGGATTCGACAATACCAACACCATCGCTCAGCATGATCAACGGCAGGGTTTTCATCCTTGATCCATAACCACGCTCAGGAACAATTAGGTCTCGGTAATTCAGGGCTGATGCTTTCATTTTTATACGTATTTCTCCTGGACCAGGTAGGGGATCCGGCCGCGAGCCTATACGCGCATTTTCCATAGACCAGTTATCTTCGACCTGAAACACTCTCATCTTATCCTCCTGTTTTAGCTGATGTCTTAGACATATAAAGTGGTCCTGGAAAATTGTACAAGTCTTTAAGTGAAAAATCCGTTCCCGAATAACTTTAAAGATGGGCCGACAAGAGGGACAAACAATGATTCCAAAATGATTTCAACCCTGCAAGATTTCCATTGGCAAGTCTTGGTGAGAGCCCCCCCCTGCATAGATCGAGCTTCTTCCTGAGCTTCTAACAAGGAGCACCTTTCAACTTTTTTGAAAAGAAAGAGTTCTGATCACACGGCCATGCTTGAATTTATCTGTACGGAGGTCATTATTTTCCTTCAAAAAAACCTTAAACAATACCCCATCCACAATCGACTGTCCTTTTTGGCAAGGTAATTTGTAGCCAAGACTGTTTTGTGCAACCCAGCGTGCTGCTGTCAAATGAGAATCACTACGTCAAGTTTGTAACAGAATTTGTTGACGGACTTGTCCGACAAGGTTTATTACAACAGATAAAGTCAGATCTACCATCAGTGAAGATTTGATACGAATAATCCTTGTGAAGAAGGAGAGATAGCAAAAATGCATTGGCTAGATAAGATACCTTTTTCCTTACTTGTAATTCTGTCGTTAACTTTAGGGTTTGCTCCATTTACACCTGTACCGCATCTCATCGAAAAAATAGTGATGCTCGTCAGTGGCAACCTGAATAAGCCTATCGATATATTTGATTTAATTATGCACGCAAGCCCAATAGCACTTCTTGTTATGAAAATGGGACGCAGTATCTTTCGCTAGTACTCATCCAATCAATACTACTGCTGTTTTCCGGAGGTGATGATCTTTTCTTTTCGCCGTCTCTTCGAGGAATTTTGTAGGCGCAATCTGCGAGTAGACAGAATTGAGGCCAAAGCTATCGAACCGACCCTATACCAGCAAATTTTGAGCAGAAGTATTCCTTGAAGGTCTTAAAATTTGCTACATAAGAAACTGGATTCTCATAACTGCTGAGCACAGTCGCAGAATACTGTTTTAAATTAAACAAGATCGTTGAACAACCATTGGACCTTACAATTGGCAAGTTAAAAGAAGTGTCTGTCAGGGCGATTTGATGTTTTTCCTGACAAGCTAGATCTTCCCGTTTCAATGGAATTGCCCAGAAATGGAGTAACCGCAAACGAGAGCTTACCAAAGATAATGTAAAATCGAATTGTCAGATGAGATTAAAACTTGATACTGGAATCTTTCAGATTAAGTTCAGGTTTCTACACCTGATGAGCCTCATTCTTTCTTATTGTCCGCACTTCGGTCAACCTCTTGGGCTTGAAACTCAAGCCCTTTCTTTTGTCAATGTATGGTGTAAATGGATATAATTTCTTACTTTTGCTTCTTTTAGCACAATCTAAAAGCAATTGTGCCTCTTCCTTGGAAAGAAAACGAGTACGATTATTTCTTATTCGGGGTTTGCTTACCTCCAGAACCGGATTTTCCAAAGGCAATCCCCATTCACGGCGAGCGATATTAAATAAATGCGAAAGTAAAGCAAATTCCTTTTGAATCGTAGCGGGAGCAACTACTCTCAACCGCGCATCTCTATTGATAGCCAGACAATATCGGCCCATTCGCATCTCTTTTTCGATATCGGCCGCCCAGTTCTTCGCTTCACCCTTTGTATCAAAGGTTCTTGCTATTGGATCAAAACCTTGTACCCGTACCGTTGCCGTATAGGTTGTCCTCTTTTTCCCTTTACGGGCCTGAATGCGCGCCATGACAGCCACCTCCAGCATCTTATTTGAGATATTTTTGTTCCATTTTTGTTCCACTTTAATGTCAATTAATCCAAAGAGAAAGCAGGAAACAGCAGTGAGAAATGGAACAGGCCCAAATAAAAAAGGGCTTAATCAGTTAATAATACTGATTAAGCCCTTGAATTTACTGGTGCCGGGACCAGGAATCGAACCAGGGACACACGGATTTTCAGTCCGTTGCTCTACCGACTGAGCTATCCCGGCACCTCATATGGAGAGGGTTATTTACCCGACTTCGATATCAGTGTCAACCAATTTTCTAGTCTTTTTTCTTAATGTCGTTCTATTAAACATCTTTATGAATCGACAGGCCACCAAGATCAAGATCAAAATCCAGATCCAGGTCCAGATCCAGGTCTTCTTTTTTTTCTCCAGTATCCAGGTCGCTTTCTGCCAGCGTATTGGCAAAATCAAGTTCATCAAGGGATAATACATTTTTTTCCGCTACAGCCGGGGTCTTTTTCTCAGTATCATCAAGACCATCCAGACCCAGATCAAAACTCAGATCATCCAGATCCAGGTCTGAGAAATCAGGATCAGCCGGCGCTCCGGAAAACTCCGCATCTTTCTCGATGCTTTTTGCAGGAGGTGCAAGATCGGACATATCGGACAATGCCGGCGGGATGTCAATTTTCAGAGAATCTCGCTTTGCCTGCTCCTGTTCACTTTCATCTTCCCCGAAGATATCCGCCTGCTCGTCGGTATCTTCAAACTGACTGAAATCAATTTCAATCTCGCCATCATCCTGTTCTTTTACGTCCGAAAATGCCACGCCAGCCGGCTTATCTCCTGTGAAATTAATTTCACCCTCTTCTTCAGCGTCACCTTCTTCGACCAGAATCGCCAGCTCATCGTCGACATACTCATCGTCGGCAATGAAAGGTCTCTCATCGGAAAGTCCCATCTCTGCCGATGGATCCTCTCTCTGTTCGCGATTAAACTTGAGAAAGGTCGGTGCCTCAATATTATAGGTGGAACCAAACAGCCCAGCAGATATCGTTTCGATATTTTTATTACAATTACGACATTTGTCCAGATGATCAAAGGAGATGTATCCACATTTCGGGCAACGCATGCTCTAGTACCTCTTTGTATAACTTGCCGGCAAGTAACTAAGAAAATCCATTCTTTGGCTCCGGCTTATTTCCCTATTATGGGGGGTTAAATTGTTTCAATTTCCAAACAGGCTATAACAGTATCATTCGAGTATCGCATATTTCCACTACAATAATCAAGAAATTATCCGCAGGAAAACTGCATGCCATCGGCTGGCTGTTTGCGGGATGTTCCAACGACAAAGCAGAGAAAATCCAACTCTTTTCAGAACGACCAATCCATACCGATATCGCAGGCGGGGGCAGAATGAGTCAAGGCACCAATGGAGATAATATCGACACCGGTCCCCGCAATCGATTCAACCGTCTCAAGATTGACGTTCCCGGACGCCTCCACCAGAGCACGCCCATTGATCATCTTCACTGCCCTGGTCATCATGTCCGGACTCATATTGTCAAGCATGATGATATCCACGCCACATGTCAGACACTCTTCCACCTGGTCAAGGCTGTCCGTTTCCACTTCCACCCGAATGGTATGCGGAATCTTCCCCCGCACCCTGTCAACCGCCTCCCGGATACTGCCGCAGGCCGCGATATGGTTATCTTTTATCAGAACCCCATCGGCGAGGTTGAATCGATGATTGGCACCCCCCCCAGCCCGCACAGCGTATTTTTCAAGAACCCGCAGGCCCGGCGTGGTTTTTCGCGTATCGGTGATACGCACCGAAGTCCCCTTGACCTTATCGACAAAACGGGCGGTGAGTGTCGCAATCCCTGACAACCGCTGCAGCAGATTGAGCGCCACCCGCTCGGCTTTCAACAGGTCGATGACCGGACCGCTGACGGTGAGCAGCTCCATCATCGGTCTGGACCTGGTACCATCGGCTACCGCGTCAATGGCAAGAATCGACGGGTTCTGGACCTTGAATACCTCGGCGGCAACAGTCGTTGCCCCGGCAACAATGAAAGAATCGCGCGCGACGAGCCGGGCGCTGCCGTGGTCAAACTCAGAAAATATTGACTCACTGGTGAGATCGCCCCTGCCCACATCCTCACGAAGGAACTCTCTGATCATGCCATGAAGAAGATTTTTATCCATTCCCTATTCCATTCTTGTTTTATAATCCCGCCGAAAAGTGCGGCCCCCTCCCATCGGCGGGGGCATATGCTCCTACGCGCGATAATCTTCTTGCGAAACGCACAGGATACTTTAAGAAAAAACCACTAATCCCGCCCAACTGCTTTGCGGGATTTTTTTTAATACTCGCTTGACGGGTACTCCTTTCAGTCCCCGTGCTGTGCGGGGATAAGCTCCTTCACGAAATACTTCTCTTGTAAAGAGCACAAGAGAAGTATTTCTAAGTCGCTAAATTTTTCAGACGCTCTTCAGCTTCCACTATCTTCGCCATTTTGGCATCGAGTTCCGCCTTCTTCTCCTGTTCTTTGGCGACAACTTCATCCGGGGCATTGGCGAGAAACTTCTTGTTCGACAGCTTGCCGTTGACCTGGTCGAGCTTGGCCTCGACTTTTTTCCGCTCCCGCATCAGCTTGGCGAGTTCACTTTCGACATCAACCAGCCCCTTGAGCGGTACGAAAATTTCTATATCGTTATAAATATAGGTCGCGGCATCGGCCGGCTTCTCCGCCTGCTGCCGGATGGTCAGGCTCTGCAGTCTCGTCATATCGGTAATAGCCGCGGTAAATCGAGTGATACAGTCAGCCTTTTGCGGGTCGGCACAAATCACGAGGGCGTCAATTTTCATTGAAGGATGCACATCAGCCTCGGCGCGGATATTTCTTATGCCGGTGATAATCCCCATCAGCATTTCCATCTGAACAACCGCTTCAGGGTTGAGCCAGCTCTCTTCTTTTTCCGGAAAGGCGCTGGTGGCAAGCAGCTGTCTTTTGCCGGGCAATACCGACCATATTTCTTCAGAGACAAAGGGGGTAACCGGATGGATAAGTTTCACAATCGTCTCCAGAACGACCAGCAAAGTACCCTGGGCCTGACGCTTGGCCACCGGATCATTACTGAACAGATCGGCTTTAATCCACTCAAGGTACCAGTCACAAAACTCATGCCAGATAAACTGATAGTTGACCGAGGCAACGTCGTTAAACCGATACTCTTCAAGAGCCAGCCGCACCTCGGCGATAGCCGTCGCAGTCCGACTGAGAATCCACTGGTGCACCAAGGGCAGTTTTTCCGGATGATGCACCACATCTTTTATCGACTCGTCGCAGTCACTGACATGCATCAAGGCAAAACGGGCGGCATTCCAGATTTTATTGATAAAGTGGCGATAGCCCTCAATCCGCTCTTCGTCAAGTTTGATTTCTCTACCCTGGGCGGCAAATGCAGTCAGGGTGAAACGCATGGCATCCGTGCCGTATTCCCGCATCACAACCAGCGGATCGATAACGTTGCCGGTCGACTTGGACATCTTTTTGCCGAACTTATCCCGTACCAGGGCGTGCAGATAGACATCCTTAAAGGGCACTTCGTCCATAAAATGCAGCCCCATCATCATCATCCTGGCTACCCAGAAAAAGAGGATGTCAAAACTGGTGATGAGTACCGAGGTCGGGTAAAAGATCGCCAATTCCTTGGTGTTCTCAGGCCAGCCCATGGTGGAAAATGGCCAGAGCGCCGAAGAAAACCAGGTATCGAGCACATCCGTCTCTCTGGTAAGCTTCGTCGATGCACATTTCGGGCAGACCGTCGGATCTTCGGACTCAACTATCAACTCCCCACAGGCATCACAGGTCCAGGCGGGAATACGATGGCCCCACCAGATCTGCCGGGAAATACACCAGTCACGAATATTATCCATCCAGCTGTAAAAGGTGTTGTACCAGGTTTTGGGATAGATGTTTATCCGTCCGTCTTTAACCGCCGCCACCGCCTTTTCGGCAAGAGGCTTGACCGACACGAACCACTGTACCGAGGTGGTCGGCTCGCTGACCGTTTTACAGCGATAGCAGTGGCCGACTGCGTGGTCGTAGTCTTCTATTTTTTCAAGAAAGCCGAGACGGTCCAGATCTTCGACTACTTTTTTACGGCAGGCAAAACGATCCAGCCCGCAGTACTCCCCGGCAGCCGCATTCATCACCCCGCTGTCGTCCATGACCTTCAAGCGGGCCAGTGAATGGCGCAGACCGATTTCATAATCATCCCGGTCGTGAGAGGGAGTCACTTTCAGCGCGCCCGTACCGAATTCCCGGTCAACATGCTCATCAAAAACCACCGGAATGGTTCTGTTGGTCAACGGCAGCTTAATCCCTATTTTACCCAGATGCCGATATCGTTCATCATCCGGATGCACCGCCACCCCGGTATCGCCCAGCATCGTTTCCGGTCTGGTGGTCGCAACGACGACGGAACCGGAGCCGTCGGCATAGGGATAGCGAATATGATACAGCTTGCCTTTGGCATCCTCGTGCTCCACCTCGTCATCAGACAGCGCCGTACGGCAACGCGGGCACCAGTTGACAATATAATCACCCTTGTAGATAAGCCCTTCCTTAAAGAGCCGGACAAAGACTTCCCGAACCGCCAGGGAAAGCCCTTCGTCCATGGTAAATCGCTCCCGCTCCCAGTCACAGGAGGCGCCAAGCTTCTGCAATTGATTGATGATCGTGCCGCCCTTTTCTGTGCGCCACTCCCAGACTTTGTCGATAAAGGCATCCCGGCCGAGATCGTCCCTGGTTTTGCCCTCGCCGGCAAGCTGACGTTCAACAACATTCTGGGTGGCAATACCGGCATGATCGGTTCCCGGCACCCACAGGGTGTTGTCACCGCACATGCGATGATAACGGGTCAGGATATCCTGCAAGGTATTGTTTAAGGCATGGCCGACATGCAGCACGCCGGTAACGTTTGGCGGGGGAATAACTATTGAAAAGGCCGGTTTGCCTGGTTCCATTTTGGCGGCAAAACTTGCCGATTCCTGCCACTTGCTCAGCCACTTTTCTTCTATTTCGGCAAATTCATAGCCTTTACTCAACAGTTCTTCGTTCTTAGTCATATTGCACAATCGGTTATTATTGATTTATTTATTGTATACTGCGCCACAATGGCGCACCATTTCTGAGATTAACTACGAAGGCGTCAGAATTCAACAGTTTTTCCAGACGAGGCGAAAGAGGTTACTTCGCGCTCCAGGGTTCAGGGAGAAAAATATACTTATAGATGGACAGGGCATAGCGATCGGTCATCCCGGCCACATAATCGCAAACCGCACGATGGACCTTTTTCTCATCCGACCAGGTCTCTTCGTCGATGGTCGTCTCCCACTTGTTGTTTCTGAGCCGTACTATGCCGTTTTCCATGAAATAGTTGTAAAGATGGGAGATGATGCGCTGTGCTTTGATGAACTCATTATGGACTTTATAATAGGTATAGACATTGTCGTAGAGAAATGTACGCAGATCGTTAATGGCTTCAAGCACCCCGTCACTGATATGCAGATCACCGTCGTCAGCCGCCAGAGTTTCAACGATCAGGTCACGGACCATCGAGCCGATACGTTTTGAATGCCGTTCGCCAACAGCTTCTTTGATTCTGGCGGGGAGGTCGCCTTCGATCAAGATTCCCGCTCTTAAGGCATCGTCCAGATCATGATTGACGTAGGCAATTATATCAGCCAATCGGACCACCTGGCCTTCAAGAGTCACCGCGCATTCGGATTTGTCCTTTGGCAGGATATCGGCACGCCCCTTGGAGTGGCGGACAATGCCATTACGCACCTCAAAGGTGAGATTCAGGCCTTTGCCGTTATTTTCCAGAAAATCAACGACCCGCAGACTATGCACATAATGCCGAAAACCACTGGGATGCAGTTCATTGAGGGTCACTTCCCCGGCGTGGCCAAAAGGAGTATGCCCGAGATCGTGGCCGAGAGCGATAGCTTCCGTCAACGGTTCGTTCAGGCAAAGGGCTGAGGCAATGGTCCTGGCGATCTGGGAAACCTCGAGTACGTGCGTCAATCTCGTGCGATAGTGATCCCCGGTTGGGGCGAGAAACACCTGCGTCTTATGCTTGAGACGGCGAAAGGTCTTGGAATGGGTTATTCGGTCCCGGTCACGCTGAAAGGGCAGACGTATGTCGGACATCACCTCTTCTTCTTCAAGATGTCGACCGGAGGAATTTTTGTTGAGTGCGGCAAACGGCGAGAGGATTTTTTCTTCCCGATCCTCCAGCTGCTTTTTTATCGATTTCCCAATGACCGGTACGAAAGACATAAGCTCACTCTGGTGACCGTGTTAATCCACCATGGGTAAAACTTTGTGCTGCCTCACCCACGACTTACCTAAAACATCTCATCGATGTTAAACCATGACCGGCCCGTGATTTCAATGCTTTTCAAACAATATCATGCTGTTCAAATTTAAACCGGCAACAAGTGTCCTCCTTCCAGGGGTAAAATAACAGCTGTCAGTTTCCAGACGGTTATTTTCCACCAGAACGGTTGACAAGCCGGTAAAAAGTAAGAACTTCTATTGCGTAGAAATTGCTGTGCAATATGTTTTTTGATTACCACGCTCGTGCAGCACAGAAGGTCCGGAGGGATATGAGCTTTAGTGGTAATCATTATCTGTTTTGACGAGTTTATTGTTCCCCATGCTGTTAAATTATTTCTCAAGGAGACCCAAATGGCCAAGATCACTCTCAAAGGCAATGCAATTGAAACAGTCGGATCGCTCCCTGCCATCGGCTCGGCAGCGCCGGATTTCACCCTGGTTAAAACCGATCTCTCGGAAACAAGCCTGAAGGATTATCGAGGGAAAAACGTCGTCCTCAACATCTTCCCGTCTATCGATACCGGTGTCTGCGCAGCCTCCGCCCGCAAATTCAACAGTGAAGCGAGCAGCCATGCCAATTCGGTTGTACTTTGCATTTCAGCCGATCTCCCCTTTGCCTTTAAAAGATTCTGCGAGGCGGAAGGACTGGACAAGGTTATCCCTTTGTCGGTTTTCCGGGCTGCAGACTTCGGCAAAAACTATGGCCAGACCATTACCACCGGCCCGCTTGCCGGAATTCTTGCCAGGGCGGTAGTGGTTATCGATCCGCAAGGAAAGGTGAAATATACCGAACAGGTTCCGGAAATAGGTCAGGAGCCTGATTACCAGGCGGCACTGCAATCTCTTGCCGCATAACCTGAAAAAAACAATGACCCCGAGAAGCAAATGGGATGAACGGTACAGTGAAGCCGGTTATGCCTACGGCACCGAGCCAAACGATTTTCTGGCGGCATCCCTGAAGCAACTGCCACCGGCCGGAAAAGTCTTATGCCTTGGCGACGGAGAAGGCAGAAACAGTGTCTTCCTCGCCCGGCAGGGCTATACGGTTACGGCGGTGGACTACTCGACCCTCGGTCTGCAGAAGGCCCAAAGGCTTGCTGCAGACCGAGGGGTGACAATCACCACCCATGTCGCCGACCTGGCCGAATACCAACTCCTGCCCGACACCTACAATGCAGTCATTTCCATTTTCTGTCATCTTCCGCCCCCTGTCCGCCGGCAGGTGCATGGCCAGATACCGTCAAGCCTGAAAAAAAACGGCGTCTTCCTTCTCGAAGGATATACCCCCCGCCAGCTCAATCATGGGACGGGGGGGCCTCCCGTAAAAGAGCTATTACTGGAAATAATCGATCTGAAAAAAGAGCTGGCGCAGCTGCAGATCACCCATCTGCTCGAAGTAGAACGGGAGATACACGAAGGACGGTTGCACACCGGCCTCGGTGCAGTTGCCCAGCTCATTGCCGTAAAAATGTAGTGCTGACAAAGGAGAAAACCTTGAAACAATATTGCTATTATGAGAGTTCCATAGGTAAACTGCTGCTTGCCGGTGCTGATGGCGTGCTGGAAGAACTGCACTTCCCCAATACAGTGGAACAATTACAGATCCCTGAAGACTGGCAATACGATGAGGAATGTTTCCAACAGGCTCTCCAGCAGCTCGCCGAATATTTTAGTGGCAGCCGTCAGCAGTTTGATTTAAAAATTGCCCCAGAAGGGACAGTGTTTCAGAAAAGCGTGTGGCAGGAACTGTGCAGAATTCCCTTTGGCCAGACCGCGAGCTATGGCGAGATTGCCAAACGGATCGGGAATCCCAAGGCATGTCGGGCGGTCGGCCTGGCCAACGCCAAAAATCCCCTGCCGATAATAGTTCCCTGTCACCGGGTCATCGGTAAAGATGGATCTCTTACCGGTTTTGGTGGTGGTCTGAAGATAAAAAAACAGCTCCTTGACCTTGAGGCCTGACCCTCTGCACGCGCAATCCTATACGCCGTGAAAAGATTCTGGAATATTCAGCATGCATATATTAACCACCCTTGGAATTGCCGTGGCGCTGGCAATGGATGCCTTTGCCGTGGCCATAGCCACCGGAGTCAACTTAAAACAGGTCAGCGTGCGCCAGACTTTCCGGTTATCCTGGCATTTCGGTCTTTTCCAGGCCCTGATGCCGGTTATCGGCTGGGGCCTCGGCGCCTCAATTGAAACCTATGTGGCCGCCTATGCCCACTGGGTGGCCTTCATCATGCTTGCCCTGGTCGGCTCCAATATGCTCAAAGAGGCGATCCTGGCTGATGAGGAGGAGGATCAGACCAAACCTGTCAAGGATGCAACGAAGGGTATGACCATGGTGATGCTCTCCGTTGCCACCAGCATTGACGCCCTGGCGGTCGGCCTGTCCATGTCGATGCTGCGGGTGTCTATCGCCTATCCGGCCATGATCATCGGCATGGTTGCCGGACTTTTTACCATTGTCGGACTGCACTTAGGCAAGCGGGTCGCCCGCCTGACCTGGCTCTCCACCTGGGCCGAGATAACAGGCGGTCTGGTTCTCTGGGCTATCGGGTTGAATATTCTTCGAGAAAACGATGTCTTTGCCATTCTTTTTTGATGGCGTCGCGAAATAACCGCCTGCAGCAATATATGGTGCACTTTTGCGTGGCAGCACCCAACATCCATTTGACCTCTTCCTTTCTATGTTTATTATGTCAGCTGATTGAATTATCCTTTTTTGTTCTGCCACGCCGAGCGTGGCAGAACAGCGCATCCGATCATCAATTCCAAACAGGGGAAATATCCATGAAAGATACAATCACTGCGGTACGGGGAATGGAGATACTCGATTCCCGGGGCAACCCGACTGTACGGGTATTTGTAGAACTGAGTGATGGCACCCAGGCCGCTGCGTCTGTCCCTTCAGGAGCCAGTACCGGCGAAAACGAAGCCATTGAATTGCGCGATGGCGATCAGACCAGATATCTCGGCAAAGGAGTGCTAAAAGCGGTAAAAAATGTCAATACCGTGATCAGCCCGGCGCTGATTGGTATGTCGGCGACCGAGCAGCTGGCGGTGGATCACAAAATGATCGACCTTGATGGAACTGACAATAAATCAAAACTGGGGGCCAACGCAATTCTTGGCGTATCCATGGCGGTTGCCCGCGCTGCCTCGCAATCAATCGGAATACCGCTCTATCGATACCTTGGAGGAACAGGGGCGAGAAGAATTCCGGTGCCGGCGATGAATATTATCAACGGCGGCGCCCATGCCGACAACAGCGTTGACATCCAGGAGTTTATGGCTGTTCCGGTCGGTGCGCCATCTTTTGGCGAAGGCCTCAGATATATCGCAGAGACTTTTCATGTCCTGAAAAAAATATTAAAAAGTCGTGGCCTGGCAACCAGTGTCGGTGACGAGGGCGGTTTTGCGCCAAATCTTGAGAGTAATGACGCGGTCATGGATATTATCATGGAGGCTATCGAAAAAGCTGGCTACACTCCGGGAAAGGATATCTCCATTGCCCTCGACAGTGCCGCAAGTTCTTTTTCCACCGACCTCACCAGCGCCTACGACCTCACCAAATCGGGGGCTGGCAAAATGACCTCGGCAGACCTGATTGCCATGGGCGTTAAATGGGTAGACAAATACCCGATCGTCTCCTGGGAAGACCCTCTGGCGGAAAACGATTGGCAGGGCTTTAAACAGTTCACCGAGCAGGTCGGCCACAAGATCGATATCGTCGGGGACGATATCTTCGTCACCAACACCAAATACATTGCCAGGGGCATCAAAGAAAAAACCGCCAACTCGGTGCTGATCAAACTCAACCAGATCGGCACAGTTTCCGAGAGTATCGATGCCGTGCGGATGTGCCGTGACGCCGGATGGCACTATTTTATTTCCCATCGTTCGGGCGAAACCGAAGACACCTTCCTCGCCGACTTCGCCGTGGCCATGGACGGTGGCCAGTTAAAAACCGGCTCGGCCTCCCGGAGCGAGCGTATCGCCAAATACAACCGACTGCTGGAAATCGAACATGATCTTGGCGGCTCCGCCCTGTATTACTGGTAATACTACCCTGACCACAGAGGAGAACATGCCGGGACCGGAGAGAAAGACTCCCGCCCCGGTCATACTTATGCAACCAATTGGAATCATTCACACTCCGTTTAACACGCTAGAAGATATGCCGATTCAGCCGAAAGGGGCTGAGGGGATAACAGGCACCGTCGAACTGGAAGAACAGTACCTTGCAGGCCTGGCAGACCTGGACGGATTCAGCCATATCTACCTGCTCTATACGTTTCATATGGCGAAACGAACAGCCCTGACGGTGACTCCTTTCATGGACACCAGTCCGAGGGGGGTTTTTGCGACCAGATCCCCTCTACGACCCAACCATATCGGCATATCCATTGTCAAACTTGTTGGTGTTGAAAAAAACATTATCACTGTTCAGGGGATTGATGTTCTCAATGGATCGCCCCTGCTCGACATCAAACCGTATATCGCTGCTTTTGATGCGGTACAGAACAGTCGTTCCGGCTGGATGCAAGGTTCGGCCGAGGACGTGAGCCGCAAACGTTCCGACGCACGTTTTGTTGGATGACAGAGAAGCGGGAAAACATATTTATAAAAAAATATCCTGGTGAACATTGACAGGAGTTTTAATCACATACAGAGTATGCTACTCTGGTACTGTTTTTTACCCGGCTTTCGTCCCATTTTCCGGGCTTATCTGAAATGGGAAAAAACTACCAAGGAGTCAGCACATGACCGATGCACCAAAGGAAAAACCCGATCCACAACGCGTGGCGATTTTACGATCCCTCCCTCTTGAGGTAAAACAACAGATAAGCGGCGAGGAGGCAGAGGCGTTTATGTATAATCGTGAACTTCCCGAATCACTTCTGGAAAAACTCAAGGATTACCTTGTCGAGGAATAGCTTCATTATTTTTACGTGCAGTTCAAATCAAGAATCATGCAAAAGGAGAAATACATGACTGAAGAAAAACATCCACCATGTCCGACATGTCAAGGAAAAAAAGTTATAGAGGGTGTCTGTGAGTCAGCCTCGGAATGGAGTGGCACCCAGGACGAGGATGGTATGCAATGCACTCCCGATCAAGTGTGTCCAACCTGCAAAGGTAAAGGATATGAAGAATAAGTTCGCGTAAAAAAAAGACCCGATTAGCTATTACCGGCAATCGGCAATACTAATCGGGTCAGCAGGTGTATCGCTTCTTGAAGAAGTCCTCGTTTAATTCCTGGTGGATGGCAAACAAAGCATCCATTTCATGAAGTCCCGGGTATTCAGTAAGTATGTTACCGCATCCCCTGTAGAGCCAATCGTTTCGACCCCGCTTCCCGCCAAAATCAGCAGCTCGTCATGCACCATTACAGCTCGCTGCATAAAAAGAATAATGACCCTCTTCTTCCACATTAAAAAAAATGGTACCACCTCAACTCAACGAAACAACGCAGAAAAGCCTGACATAAACTGACATTTACACAAAAGCGGATTGACTACGAGAGGAGCAGTAAATATTTTTTTATTCAGAGGCAGAGAAAAGAGAACCAGATTGATGACCTGCTCAATATAGATCCACTTGCCAGTGCCGGTTACTCTATGGTACTTTTCGAGGGCTTCAAACAAATTACCATCGAGCAGCAGTAAAAAATTGGTCGCCAAGAGAGTCGAAACGATTGTCACCGCCAAGCAGCACAATCACCAGCCACAGGAGAACTACATGCGCGCCCACATCCTGCAACATGTTCCCTTTGAAGAGCCGGGCAGTATTGCACCCTGGCTCAAATCAGCACATTACCAGATAACCGCGACAAGGTTTTATCGGTCGGCATCGTTGCCGAATCCGAGGGATATTGACCTGCTTATAGCCCTGGGCGGCCCCATGAGTGTCAATGACGAAGAACGATTCCCCTGGCTGCGCATCGAAAAGGAACTCATCAGACAGACCATCAAGGCCGGCAAGCCGGTACTTGGCATCTGCCTTGGCGCCCAACTCATTGCCAGTGCACTTGGCGAATCGGTCTACCCTAATCGGCGCAAGGAGATCGGCTGGTTTCCGGTGCAGGGTCTTGCGCACGAAGATGCGTCAATCTTTAGCTTCCCACCTTCGGTGGACGTATTCCACTGGCATGGCGAGACTTTCGATCTGCCTGATGAAGCCGTACTTCTGGCAAGAAGCGAGGCCTGCGAAAACCAGGCATTTCAAGTGGGGCGCAGAGTTATCGGCCTGCAATTTCACCTGGAAACAACCCCGGAAACGGCCCAGGCAATAGTGACCCACTGCCGGCAGGAAATTCTGCCGTCAAAATTCGTCCAGCCCGAGGCGCTGATACTCGACCAGCCCCCGGAGAAGTATCAGACAATCAACAGGTTGATGACCGACATACTCAATTTCTTGACCAAGAAATAAAACCATCACCCATCCCGGTCCAGTTGCGCTGGAAAGCGACGTCAACGGTCAGTCGGCACCTGTTGATCTTCTCCCAAGAGACATTATAGTTGGACTGCGGAACTGCCGTTCCGACATATTCTCTCGGTAATAAAAAGGATACAATGACCATGGAACTGGAAATCTTTTCTGACTATATCTGACCCTACTGCTATTTCATTACCGGGCGTATTGAAAGGCTGCAAAAAGAACACGGTGTAACGGTCCGCTGGCGTACATTCCCCCTCCACCCGGAGACTCCCGAAGAGGGGCAGCTCTTGCACGACATGTTCCGGACAAGTCCGGAAAAAATAGCTGGCATGATGGCGCAGCTCCAGGCCACGGCCAGGGAACTCGGCCTGCCCTTTGGGCCAAGAGACACCACCTACAACAGCAGACTCGCACAGGAGCTGGGCCTCTGGGCCCAAGACCAGGGAAAGGGGGAGCCGTTTCATATGGCGGCCTTTCATGCCTACTTTGCCGATGGATTAAATATAGCCAGAATTCCCGTTTTGCTCGAGCTGGCCAGACAGGTCGGCCTGCCTGAACAAGAAGCGGAAGAGGTCCTCACCAAACGCAGCTATAGACAACAGGTTGACAGGGACTGGGCCGATTCAAGTTTTAAATCGATTAACGCGGTACCGACCTTTGTCATGGGCCACCATAAACTGGTTGGTGCACAGAGCTATGCAGCGCTGGTCGACCTGGTGACCCATTACCGTCAGTGATTTATCTCCCTTAACTACCCCGCAACAGGCTTGCTCGCCTCATCCACCAGATAGAGAATAGACCGGTAGGGAATGCCGCCATGCAGCGACAAACCGATCTCGCAGGTCTTACTGGTCGAATAGCCCGCCTCACAGGTACAGACATGATCACGCAGATCTTTTAAGGCCGCTGCATTGAGTTCCGGAAAATTAAAGCCACGATCCCCGGCGAATCCGCAGCAGTAGACATCTGCAGGCATCACCACCTCTTTGGCACAGGCCCTGGCCAGCTGCTCGAGCTTGTTCTCCAGCCCCAGTTTTCTCGTAGAACAGGTCGGGTGAACCGCAACCTTCACATCCATCTGGGTAAAACTGAGCCGATCCATCAGGTACGTCAGGACGAATTCGATCGGTTCAAACAGCTGCAGGCGCTTATCCAGCGTCGTCTGCATCCGGTAAAAACAGGGGCTGGTGTCGCACAGTATCGGAATTTCCCCGTTCTTGCTCGCCGCTAACAGGACATCGGACAGCTCTTTTGACTTTCGGTCGGCCTGCGCCATAAAACCCTTGCTCTCAAACGCCTGCCCGCAGCAAAGACCAGCCAGCTTTTCCGGATAGATGACCTCATACCCGGCCTTTTTGAGCAGCGACTGCGTCTTCTGCGGCAACGGATCCCGTTCGGCGTCTTCCCGCGCCGGCCCGCTCATCGCCCGACTGGCACAGCTGGGAAAATAGACGACCTTCAAGGGGTTGTCCTCTCTTACCCGCTCAGCTTTGATCTGCGGCACCCCGGACGGCATTTCCCGATTCCACAGTGGCAGCTGGTCCAGGGTCGCTTTTCTGGCAAGGGAAGACGCCTTCTCCATAAAGGGTGTTCCGGTCATCTTATGCACGGAATCAACCACATTAAGCGTTGTGCTGATGGTTTTGGCCACTCCGCCGAAATTGCCGGCCACCCAGTCAGCAACTGTGTTGCCGATTTTACCGTTGGCTTCCTGCCGTAAGACCTTCACCATCTTGCCGGTATCGATGCCGACGGGGCAACGGGTGGAACAGAGACTGTCCGCCGCGCAGGTATCCTTGCCCGGATACCGATAGGCCTTGATCAGTTCTTTTACCTTTTTCGAATCCCCGGCCGCGGCCATCTGCCTGCTGATCTCGCGCCGGCCGACGATGCGCTGCCTCGGCGTAAAGGTCACATCTTTTGACGGGCATACCGGTTCGCAGAAACCGCACTCGATACACTTGTCGACAATTTCATGGGTGGCGGGCAGAGGTTTCAGATCCTTGACATGCGCCTCAGCATCGTCATTCAAGATGACCCCGGGGTTCAGCAGATTATGCGGATCAAAGATACTTTTAATCTCGCGCATCAAATTAAAAGCCGCTTCCCCCCATTCTTTTTGGACAAAGGGCGCCATATTGCGCCCGGTGCCGTGCTCCGCTTTTAAGGAACCGTCATATTTCTCCACCACCAGCTTGACCACCTCGGCCATGAAATCCCGGTACCGCACAACCTCCGCGACAATGGAGAAATCCTGGGTAAAGACAAAATGCAGGTTGCCTTCGAGGGCATGACCAAAGATAATCGCCTCATTATAATGGTATTTCTTAAACAGTTCCTGCAGATCAAGCGCGGCATCGGCCAGATGTTCTCCAGGAAATGCCACATCCTCAATGATGACCGTGGTACCGGTCTTACGAACCGCACCTACGGCCGGAAACAACCCTTTTCTGATTTTCCACAGGGCGTTGAATTCAGCAGGAACATCGGTAAAGGTGATTGGCCGCACCGTCGGAAGCTCCTGCAGGGCTGCCTCAATCTGACCAATCTGGGCTTGCAGCTCCTGCGCGGACTCGGCCCTGGTCTCAACAAGCAGGGCGGTTGTCGTTGCCGCCAGATCTTTCAGGTAATTCGGCATCCCCTCCTTATTTTCCACGGAGCGGAGTCCGGCACGATCAATCAGTTCGGCCGCGGCCACCGGTTGTCTGCGCAGCAGTGGGATAGCCTGACAGGCAGTCTTGACATCCGGATAAAAAATAAGGGCGCTTGCCTTATGGCGATGCTCTACGACGGTTCGATAAACGACATCGGAAATAAACCCCAGCGTCCCCTCACTGCCGATCATCAAGTGAATCATGATATCGTAGGGATCTTCGAAATCGACGAGGGCATTCAGGCTGTAGCCGGTGGTGTTTTTTATCTTGAATTTATAGCGGATTCGCTCCGTGAGCTCTTCATCGGCCAGTACCCGGGCTCTCAGCTGTTTCAGCGCTGCCAGAAGGGGCGCATGACTGCGCTCAAACTCGGCCCTGCTCTTATCCTCGGCGGTATCAACCGCGGTACCGTCAGCCAGAACCAGCCGCATGCTGTCCAGGGTCTGATAGCTGTTCTGGGCGACTCCGCAGCACATACCGCTCGCGTTATTGGCGAGGATGCCGCCGATCTTCGCACTGTCTATCGAGGCGGGGTCCGGTCCTATCTTTTTGTCGAACTCGGCCAGAATAGCGTTGGCGTGGCTGCCGATAATGCCCGGCTCCAGCTGTATCTTTTCGGCATTGTCAAACACCCGGTATTTCCGCCACCCCTGCCCCAGCCGCACCAGGATGGAATCGCTGATAGCCTGCCCGGACAAACTGGTTCCAGCGGCGCGGAAAGTTACCGGGAGCTGTAATTTGCTTGCCTCTCGCAGGATCAGCTGCACCTCTTTTTCGTTTTGTACATTAATGACTATTTTAGGAATCAGGCGATAGAAACTGGCATCAGTCCCAAAGGTTATGGTTCTGAGTGGATCGATGATGATATTGTTTTTGGCAATGGTTCGCCCGATCTTGAGATAAAATTTCCGATATTTTTCTGGCAGCATAAGTGTCCTCTAGTAGAGAATAATTGTCAGATGATAACTCTATCCATTATCATTATTATTTCCACCTTAATATCACGGGTCATTTGTAAAATTAGCCTAAAGAAGCTACAATCAGCCCAAATTAATGTATTTTGACATTGCTCAATGAAAAAGAGCAAGAGAACTTGTTAGCAGGGAGGGAGGAACCTATGGTCACATCTATCATCCTGATGAATATCGAACGTTCAAAAATCAACAAGGTCGCAGAACAACTGGAAGGCACCCCGGGGATATCCGAGGTGTATTCGGTGAGTGGAAACTATGACTTGATCGCCATCGTCCGTGTGGCAACCAACGAAGAGCTGGCAAACCTGGTTACCAACAAGATGCATGCGATCAAAGAAATCCTGAAAACCGAGACGATGCTCGCCTTTAAAGCCTATTCCAGGCACGATCTGGAAGCTATGTTTTCAGTGGGAATGTAAAGCGTAAGACCGAAGCACGAGTTGCCGCTTTCGCCGCTACTGCCGGGAAATCAGTCGTGCTTACTTTCCGGCACACCGGGGGCAGGTAGTTATAGCAAATTGCGGATCATCGCCGCTTTGCAGCATTTCATCGAAACTCTGCCACCTGCCATCATACTTGTTATATATATTCTGGCAGGTCCGGCAGACGGTCACGGGGCTCTCCAGCATTTCCAACTGATTGAGAGCCTCACGCAGCTCAGTCACCGACTCGGAAAGTGACGCCTGCGTGCGAACCAGCCTCTCAGCCACCCTGGTCCGTGCCCGAAGCTCGTTGTTATTAAAGGGCTTGGTCATATAATCATCGGCGCCGGCATCAAAGCCGCGAATGATATCTATTTTGCTGTCCCGACTGGTCAGCAGGATAACATACGGAGGATTTTCAACATCCAGCTCTTTTGCCCGCCGGCAGACCTCAAGACCGTCAAGAACTGGCATTTCCCAATCGAGAATCGCGATCTGGGGGGCATCGGCCCTTTGCAGCCTGGCCCAGGCCTCTTCCCCGTTAACCGCACTCTCCACACGATATCCCCAGTTCTCCAGGCTCACCTGAACCATCATCCGGGTGGTAAATTCATCTTCAGCTATCAGTATTTTCACGATTTCCCCTCTACGCACGTACGTCTGAAAGTCTGTCAAAAAACGAGCAAACGGAGTATATTTTTCAACAGGAACACCTTGAAGATCCCACCAAGGCACTTCCCCCTCAGAAGGGGCATACAATGATTCCCGGTGTATTTCCCGTCGGTTCAGGCCGACCTGTCTTTTTTCTCACATCTTGACTTTTTACCATCAGGATGTCAATACATCAGCAGGCATAACTGTTTTACTCCCGTCCTGGCGATAATCCACTGTAAGCCTGCCTGTATCTGTATTATACTTATCATATCGTCTAATATTTTGCAGTGTCATGTCAAGTAATATCCGCAAGTTGTTACGTGACGAGACTCTATTGCCTTTTCATAAGCGCATGAATAAGCACTATAATTTCTCTTTGAAAGCTCGATTTACTCCCGTTTTCCGAGCCGATGAAGCAGCATCTGCCTCTTCGTACTGGTTTATTTTCCAGGGCGAAAAGCTGTTGACAACCGTCACGGAAAACACTTCGAACAGTATCTGCACCTGCTCTCCAGAACAGTTGGGACTGCAACCGATCTTCAGCCAGTTTCTGGGCCGATACGGCAGCACCAATTGCTTTGTGGCCGAAGTCGGCGACAACGTCACCCCTGCGCCCTCACTGCGGTTCAAAGGGCTCAGAAGCCTTTTTGGAACCGTGGAGGAAGACATCTTCAGCCTCGCAGGGCGGGCGATACAGATCCTGCACTGGAACAGGGAGCATCAGTTCTGTGGAAAATGTGGCACCGCCATGAAAATCCGTACATCCGAACTGGCCAAGATCTGCCCGGCCTGTGGTTTCGTCAGCTTCCCCCGACTGTCGCCGGCGGTAATCATGTCTATCATCAGAAAAGACCATATCCTCCTGGCCCGGGCGCCGCGTTTTCCACCCGGCATGTACAGCACCCTGGCCGGCTTTGTCGAGCCGGGGGAAACCCTCGAGGAAGCGGTGAAACGCGAAGTGCGGGAAGAGGTGAATGTGCGTATTGGTAACATTACTTATGTCGCCAGCCAGCCCTGGCCGTTCCCACATTCGATTATGATCGGTTTTTCCGCTGATTATGTCGATGGAGAAATTGAAATTGATGATGACGAGATAGAAGATGCCCAGTGGTTTTCGTTGCGAAATCTGCCGGTTTTACCTTCGAAGATTACTATCGCCAGGTTGCTTATTGATAATTTTGTATTGGGCAGTGCTTGATAATCACCTGCTAGAATCCATCCACCATACGAATCAATTTGAAATTATTTAAAAAAGCAGTTTGCAGTGCTGCCACATGATTATATTTGGCCCGGGACAGGTTGGTAATTGCTGCGAGCAGATCCGACTCCCGCTCCAGCCCTTCATTGTACTTAAGCTGCGTTATCCGTAAATTCTCCTCGGCCTGTTCAATCGAACGCCTGGCCACCCCGACATTTTCGAGACTTACTTCAAAATCGATATACAGATTATTTAACTCCGTGACCAGGCCATTCTTTAATTCGTCCAGCTCATATTGGGCAGACCGGGTCGCAAGTTTTGCCCGGGCGACCGAAGCCTCGGTGGTGAATCCCTGAAAAAGATTCATCGACAACACCAGCTGTGCCCGATACTCTTCGTCTTTTGACGAGCCGCTGCTGTTGATATAGTTGTCGCTGTAGTTACTGTAGCTGCCCACGACATCAAGTTTGGGATAGTAGCCACTTTTCGCCGCCGTCGATCTGGCCCTGTTCGCATCGATCACCGACTCAAGTGCCTTGATTTCACTTCTGGCAACAAGCATTTTATGAAGGTATTCGTCTTTATTCACCGAGGAAGGAAGGTTCTTGAAATCGGCAAAATCAAGGTCTGCTAATTTAATCTCGCTCCCCACCTGCCGGGCAAGGCCGTTGACACTTTTTTTCAACCCGGCATCGGCAGCCTTAAGGGTGATATCGGCGTTGTCGTAATCAACGCGGAATTTCAACAGATCGTTTCTCCCGATCAGCCCCACCTGAAACCGGCTCTCCCCGTCTCGATACACTTTCTCCAGGGTCTGAAATGCAGTTTCAGCCACTTGACGGTTGGCCCATCGTTCAGAAACCGTCAAATAGGCAAGGGCGACATTCAGCTGGACATCCTGCCTGATGCCCTCCAACTGATACTCGGCGACCTGTCGCTGTTTTTCTGCCGACTGCACATTGTACTTGTCGCGAAATCCGGAAAAAATATTCCAGCTGATACTGCCTGCCACCACCGAGTTTTCCCTGGCCTCTCCAAGAGGGGTGGCCTCATTGAGGGAATTGGCAGTATACCCTATATTAACAGAAGGATAATACCCGCCCTGGGCAAGCGTAATGTCTTTCTCACTTTGTTGAAGGCTGGTCATATACTGGCTGATCACCTGCCTGTTATTGAGCGCCAGCTTCTGCATTCCGGCAAGATCTATGGCCCAGCCAGATGAGGCGCAACACAGAAACACTACAAACAAAAACAGAACTCTCTCCAGCCTAAGCGACATCTTCATCAGACCGACTCCTTTCTAACCATATGACAAAAACCCGTAATGAGCGGATACCCGGAAGGACTTCACACCTGTCATTTTTTCCATTGCCCTGTATTCAAGGGTGACCGGACAATACAGGTCGATTTGGCCAGAAAATCACCCTCACCTTTCAGACATTTTTTCTATATTGTTTCGTATTGCCTTGAGCACTTCAGCGGCAGCCTGCTGTTTGTCATCGTCAATTCCTTGAACCAGCTCGACGCGCAGGTTGTCAAAGAGGTTTATCACTTCGTCTTTCAGAGCTTTCCCTTCTTTGGTCAGAAAAACCAGGATCGACCTTCGGTCCTCCGGATTAAGCTTTCGAATAATCCTGTTTTTTTTCTCCAGCCGATCGAGAATTCTGGTCATATTGGCTGGGCTTTTGCCGGTCAGTGCGCTCAGTTCACGCTGCGGAAGTCCATCACAAAGGTCGGCTTGTTTCATCACCTGCAACTGTTCCACCGTGAGATCATAGCTCTTTAACCGCTGATCGGCATAACTTCGCATCGCCCGCGCGGTAACACCGATCAACCGCCAGAAAGATGCTTCCCCCGCTGTCTCCATCTGCCTTCTCCATGATAGTTAACGAGGCAATAATTTACGCGTAATCGCAACCACTGTCAAGAGATGATAAAAGCTGATCATAAGGAACGTAATATGGACAGAGGCGTGGAGAAGTACTACTGTTATGCGTGAGGATGAAACGTAAATGCGGCAATGTACCTTTGACCCCTTATTTCAGGAGGAACCATGGGAAGATTTTCTCGATTGACCATACTGTTGTGTACCTTTTTGCTGCTTGGCGGATGCGGCTACAACTCGTTGCAAGTCCAGGAAGAAGCGGTTTTCAAGGCCTGGGCCGATGTCGAATCGACTATCCAGCGGCGGGGGGATCTGATCCCGAACCTGGTCGAGACGGTGAAAGGCTATGCCAAACATGAGGCAGACACCCTGGAGGCAGTCATCAACGCCAGATCAAAGGCAACATCGGTACAGCTTTCGCCCGATGACTTGAGCAACCCGGCGGCCATGGCCAAGTTCCAGGAGGCACAGGGTGGCCTTACCTCAGCCCTCAGCAGGATGATGCTGGTAGTCGAACGATATCCCGACCTGAAAGCCAATCAAAATTTTCTTGATTTGCAATCCCAGCTCGAAGGAACAGAAAACCGTATTAATGTTGCCAGACAGCGCTACAACCAGGCAGTTGAAGGGTTTAACAGTTCCATACGCAAATTCCCGGCAAGTTTGACCAACAGCCTCCTGCTGCACCTGGAAAGAAAGGAATATTTTAAAGCAGATGAAGCGGCAAAAGCTGTCCCAAAAGTGAAATTTTAACACAGGATGTTGCATGATATCGGGTAAAAGGGTCCGCTCGCGTATATTTTCATTCTTATTGGCAGCACTGAGCCTGGGCATGCTTTTCCAGGCCCAGCAGGGTATGGCGCTGGCTATACCGGCTCTAACGGCCAGGGTCAATGACTACGCCGAGATGCTTTCACCCGCCACCAGACAGCAGCTTGAAAGTGTTTTGGCCGCTTTGGAAAAGAGTGATTCCACCCAGCTCGCGGTGCTGACAATTCCTTCGCTTGAGGGCGAAAATCTTGAGGAATTTTCATTAAAAGTTGTCGAAAAATGGAAACTGGGCCAGAAGAATCTCGACAATGGAGTTCTGCTGCTGATTGCCAAAAACGACCGTAAACTGCGCATTGAGGTCGGCTACGGCCTTGAAGGCGTGCTGACCGACCTGACGAGTGGACGTATAATCCGGGATATTATCACTCCGCAATTCCGAAATGGCAATTTCGACCAGGGCGTGATCAATGGCGTTTCAGCAATTATTGCGGTAATACGCGGGGAATTCAAGACCCAGGAGCTGGCATCATCCTCCATCCAAAAGCCAGATGGCAATATCGAAGGCATGGTTATTTTTCTGCTATTTATCCTGTTTAATATCAGTAAGATATTTGGCCGCAAGAAAATCGTGGCGGCAACAATCAGTGGGGCTGCGGTTCCGGTTTTAAGCAGTTTATTTCTGGGTTTTCAATGGTTGATCTTTCTGGCACTCATTCCGGCCGGATTTTTCGCCGGTTATCTGGCCAGTACGTTTTTTGCTCATTTCAGCGGGTCATCCGGCAGACGGCCTGGCGGTTTTGGGGGATACTCTTCCGGAGGCTTCGGCGGGGGAATCAGCAGCGGCGGAGGTTTTGGTGGCGGAGGTGGTGGTTTTGGCGGTGGTGGTTCATCGGGGAGTTGGTAAGATGCAGAAGTCAAACACACTGGCTGAGAAGTTTCTCACTGCAGCCGAGCAGCAGCAAGTGACGGACACTGTGCAGGAAATGGAGCGAATTACGTCAGGCGAAATTGTGCCGATGATTGTCTCGCGCAGTCATGAGTATCCAATGGCTGCCGTAACCTGCTGTGTCTCCATGATTTTGCCATTGGCGCTGCTGCTCACCCATCTGATTGGCGAACGAATCTGGATCGGATCACAGAATATGTGGCTCTTTCTCGGTCTCTTTACCTGTCTCTACGCCCTGCTCTATCCCGTGGTAATCCGGTCCGATCGCTTAAAACATTATTTCCTGAGCCGCAGACAGGTAACAGATGAGGTAGAAAAAGGGGCTTTGTCGTCTTTTTACTCCGAGCAGTTGCACAAGACAAGGGACGCTAATGGCATTTTAATCTATATCTCCGTTATGGAACGTAAGGTATGGATACTCGCTGATGCGCATATCAACGCGAAAATAGACCAGAGCGAATGGGACGCCATAGTAGCTGATCTCACCACCGGGATCAGAACCGGGAGGCCTTCCGAGGCCATCTGTGAAGCAGTACGTCGGACAGGCCACATACTGCACACCCATTTTCCTTACCAGAGAGACGATAAGGATGAACTGCACAACCTTATTATCCGGTAGCAGCCAAGAGGAATATTCGCCTTGCTTGATTTTGACAAATAGCAGGCTAGCCCACTGCCCGCCACCTTGTCATTCCGATAATCCCCACGCAAATTCCGAAATTCCGGAAATACTGATTGTTATAACTGTATGCTCCCGCAGTACCACACCCCGGCAGTCAACCTCTATGCAAGCAACAATTTTGATTGCTACAAACATGTAACATATTTGAATTATATGTTTTTCATCGATCGTCTGCGCATTTTTCAATGTTCCGGCAGAGATGCCGATCGGGACCATTCCACCTAACAGTAATTGTCACTCAAAAAGTCCGATGTGTGTGAAAACCACTGAATATCAATGCTCACATAGACCGGCAGCTTTTGCTCGACCACACAACCTTTACGATCAACTTTCACCACACCTTACTGGCACGAATAATGCATACACATTCATATACAATAGCAATCAGCCAAGAGATATTCCAAGTCTGTATTTAGACATAGATGATAAAGCAATAAAAGAAAGGTGGATAAAATGAGAAAAGGACTGGTGCAAATTCTAGCAGCGACCATTCTTGGATCAGTTTTAATAACGGGAAGTGCTTTTGCCGGATCCATGGGTCACTCCGGGGATCAAGTCAAGAAAATGTTCCTCAATGCCTTCATGTATAAATTCAACAATATTGGTCATATTTTCGTTAAAGACGCCGACAGGATTCCTGTGCCTGTCAATCAGGTCAGCATTGCACTCGGCAATGATATCACCACCCCAATCGACTGCCTGGATTGCGGCATACCCACCACAGAATTCAGTCAGGAATTTAATTCTCCCGGGAATGCACCCGTACCTGAGCCCGCCACCATGGTACTCCTTGGTACCGGTTTGATTGGCCTGGTTGCTCTTGCCCGAAAAAAAACAAGCCTGAAGTGACCTGCCATATATCCGCAGAGATCAAATTTTACAACAAAATAGTATCGCTGTTAAGAAGGGCCCGCATTGTCTCTCCAATGCGGGCCCTTCTTGTGGTATACCTTTGCGCTGCCTGTATCTGCTCCGCTTTGGTTCTACTTTTTTTCAAACAATTACACAACGCACAGGCCTTGCCTGAAATATTTCCGGATTCAACCAAAAGACTTTAAAATAAAAAGTTCCTGCTGCAACCATAATCGATCAATTCTCCCGTTAATACTGCCTGCTTTTCAACCTCTATTATTCCCCGCCTTCGCCCTCCAGGATGTCCCGGCACCAGGAGATAGCAGCCATAGCCTGAGGAAAGCCGACAGTCGAGATAAGAAGCAGCAAGGTGTGGTAAATCTCCTCCCGGGTCGCGCCCGCCTTTATCGCCCGGCGGGTGTGGGAATGGACGGACCCCTCTGATTTTGATGCAGCGGCGGCGGCGAGTTGCACGAGATGACTGGTTTTTTCGTCAAGAGGTCCAAGGTCTCTGACGGTCGTACCCAGATTTTCCAAGGCTGCGATAACCTGTGGGTAACGTTTTGAAATATCATGGTAGGTTTTGCTGGGGCTGTGATCTTTTTTCATGACATATCCTATCGGTTCAATTGGCATTTTCCGGAATCCTTTTTTATCAGGAAGTACCGGCCTTATAGCTGCACTGTACTACAGTATATTGTGCAGGAAAAGAAAACTCCTTAGCGAAGAAAGATAATTGCGCCACAAGGGCAAAGCACTGATGACCAATCAGTGAAGCACCCGATTAAACCTGGCTCCACTCAGACTTCGCGACTATTCACGTGCACAGCATGTTATTTTTACGACGCATTCAAGCAACCATTTCCCACAAAAGCACAACCCGCACATCAAATACATCAGAACGACGCGGTTTAATGGCAAAAGTTTCAATTTGACAGGTATCGATACGAAAGGAGTCAGCCAGCGCAGTCACCTGCTGCTCAACTTCAACCGCAAGCTGTTCAAGGGAGTTCTGGAGATCAACAACATCCTGCTCGACGCGCCGCACATCACTTTTTTCCTTGGCAACCCGGCCTATGCTGCGCACTCCCGTCGCCGCCTTACCGATGTTGGCGGCGGAAAATGCCTTTCGGCCCAAAAAGGCGCCAACGACAGCAACACCAAAGGAAATGAGAGAATCCGTTGTTTTAGCCTGTACGTCCACTTTTTCCTTGGCCAGTTTATCGAGGGCATTTTTCAGTTTCTGTTCCAACCGGTCCTGCTGGACCTGATATTTCCTTCTCAGTTTGTCTATCGCTTCATCTTTCTGCTGACGCAAAAAATCGCCGAGACGGACCTTGAAATCGCGCAGATCTTCCTTCGGATCGGACTCAAAATCAACACCGGCGCCTTTAACCCGAAAGAGCTCCAGCTGTTTGTTTTGATAGAGATACTCGCTCAACCCTCTTTCGAGTTCCCGAAAATCCTTCATTTGGCTGATAGCCGGCGGCAGCGGATAATAGAGACTGCCGGCCGGAGAATTCGGCTTACAATCGGCAAATGTATACGGTCCGACGTCAGCCAGGTCCCAGTCAGGCCGGGTAAACGAATCATCCAGATACCGCCGCAGGTTGATTTTTTCGACCACATCAATATTGCGTCTGGCGTTAAAGAACCTGACCGATGCTTCAGCACTGAGCCATGGTTCAAAGCGAACCTCCTCGCTGACAACATTGAGCAGATAATAGAGTTGCTCGATACCCTGCGGCACAAGAGGGGCATGCCCTGCCCCATTCCTGACAGCAGAGGGCTTGGCTAAAGAGAGTGCCTGCGCTTCAGACAACGGCCTGGCGACTTCCTTCTTCACTCCCATCAATTTTTTAATATCGTTATTTGACATCGGCCCTTTGAGATACGACATGACCCAGCGGGTCTCAAAAAGAACCGGCTCGTCCAGATGCACTGAATTGAGGAGAAAATGGCGTCCCTTCATGTTGGCAAGCAGTTGTTTCACCCGGCCCACATCAAGTTTTCCATCACTTGCCCCGACAATACCCTCCACCACTCGATCCTGGTCTTGCCTGGTTTGCAGTCGTCCGACAAACCAGCTGCCGATGTTGGACAAACCCTTATAATCCAGATCAACCGGATTCTGGGTAGCCAGCACTACGCCGATGCCATAAGCGCGGGCCTGCTTGAGCAAAAGCATCATTGGCTTTTTCGATGGCGGATTGGCTATTGGCGGGAAATATCCATATATTTCATCCATATAAAGAAGCGCTTTCAAGGAAGACGCCCCCTGTTGTCGCCGCATCCAACCGATATACTGGTTGAGCAGCATGGTGACAAAAAACATCCGCTCGGTTTCACTGAGGTGGGCAATGGAGAAAATGGCAGTCCGCGGCTGCCCTTCCTCGCTATAGAGGATTCTTTGTATATCAAGGGGCTGCCCCGTAGTCCAGGCACTGAAGGTCGGGCTGGCCAGAATATTATTCAGGCTCATTGCCAGTGCCATCCGCTGCGACTGGGGATAGAAAATGTCCAGCGAAAAAACACCAACCTTGTCAAAGGGCGGATTAACAATATTGCCGATCAGCGTTTCCATGGTCAGATCCTGCCCGGCACGCCAGGAGTGCAGCAGCAGCGAGCTCAGCAGAATATGCTCCCGGCTCTGCAGCGGATCGCCTTCTATATCGACCAGAGCCAGCAGACTGGTTGTGGTCGAATTGACGAGGCTGTTTAACGTATCCGTATCATTGACAACCTCTTCTGAAGGGGCGGTAAAGCTGCTGAGCACCGAAACCGGCACACCGGCACTGCTCCCCGGGGTATAGATGGTCATTTCCGTTTTGGATCGCAACGCAGCGATGCGATCCAGTCCCTGCCCCCAGGATTGCAGGCCGTTCTTCCAGGTTTCGGCGGTCTTGGCTGCATACTGTTCAACCGTCATCTCCTTTTTCGCTGCCTCGGCGGGATCAATCCAGGGCACAAAATCTTCCGGTGCACAATGGGGAAAAGTGAGCAGCAGATTGCCCATATCCCCTTTCGGATCGATTATGATCGAAGGAAGATTATCCATAATCGCTTCCTCGATAAGCGCGATCCCCAAGCCGGTTTTACCGCTGCCGGTCATGCCGATAATGACGCCATGGGTCGTCATATCCTTATTTTTATACAACAGTGGCTGCTGTGCCGGGGTATCGCTGCCCATATCCAGCTCCCGGCCCAGATAGAGCATACCCAATTTTTCATACGGATAGGTGTTTTCCATATCTGTTGTTCTCCAGTAAGACTGCCAAATTGGTCTATCAATGGTCCTTATCTTACTGATAACAAGAAAAATCGATATTTCAATCGTTTGTTAGTTTTTGTCTGGAACGCCCCATCTTCGGCCTCCCTTAAGGAGAGCTATTGAGGGTTTACATTTACTCGAAAAAATGTTTCTGTTAATATTGATTATCAACCTGTTATTAATGACACTTTCACCAGTCGGAATCTTTGCAGAGGATTATGGGATGCAGACAGAAGATACGGTATCGAGCAGATGCAATCGACGTTTTTTTTTACAGATTGTGGCTGTAGCGGGTACAGCAGCCGCCTGCTGGCAGCTCGGTCTTTTCGGCTCAACAAAATCGATTCAGATGGCCCGAAGAAGTCAGCCGATCATGGGCACTCTGCTCAATCTCACTGTTTACGGACCCGACCGGGACAACTGCGAAGAGGCTTTACAGCGTACCATCGCCACCATGAAGACCCTGGAGGGCAAGCTCAGCAGACATATGCCGGACAGCGAACTTTCCCGGCTGAACCGGACCTCTGTTCTGCTCGAACCGGATAAGGATCTCCTTAACGTTCTTGCCATGGCACAGGATCTCAGCAGGAAGAGCTCCGGCGCCTTCGATGTGACAATACTGCCGCTTCTTCATCTGCATGAAAAGATCCGGGGGACAAACGATCATCCCGATCCGCAGCTGCTGGCATCGGCGCGCAGGCTCGTCGGCCATGAAAAAATCGTCACCGACAACAAGGGCATACGGCTTAAAGAAGTCGGAATGGGTATCTCGCTTGACGGGATCGGCAAGGGATATATTGTCGATCAGGGTGTGGCGGCTCTCAGAGACCTTGGTTTTAACAATGTCTATGTTGAAGCCGGCGGCGATCTGATGGTCTCCGGCCTGAAAGAAGACACAGTTCCCTGGCGCATCGGCATCAGAAACCCCCGGCCGCAGCAGCATCAAAAACTGGTTACCGTTGCGGTAAGCAACAAAGCTGTGGCAACCTCCGGAGACTATCTGCAGGCCTTTACCCCAGACTTGAAACACCACCATATCATCGATCCTCGAAGTGGTTTTTCACCTCCAGAGCTGGCCAGCTGCACCGTTACCGCCCCAAACGTTGCTCTCGCCGACGGCCTGGCAACAACATTGATGGTGCTCGGCAAAAAAGACGCCCTGGATCTCATGGAGCCCCTCAACGGATGTGAGGCCTATATGGTGGACAAGAACCTCAACCACTTCCATACTTCAGGTTTTTTCAGCTGATATGAAGACATTTTCTTTAAACAAGGGACTCGACATTCCCATTTCCGGCAGTCCCGACCAAGCAATTCGACCGGGCAACCCCATCCGTCAGGTCGCGCTGCTCGGTGATGATTATATCGGCATGAAGCCAACCATGCTGGTTAACCCCGGCGACAGGGTGGCACTCGGCCAACAGCTGTTTACCGACAAAAAAAACCCGGGAGTGGTTTTCACCTCGCCTGGATGCGGGACAGTTGTCTCGATCAACAGAGGCGAGAGACGAAAGTTTGAGTCCATTGTCATTGCCCTCGACGGCGAAGAGGCCATCACCTTCTGCGATCCCTCAAAAAAGCCGGAACAGCAGGAGCCGCAGGCCATCCGCGACCTTCTGGTTCATGCGGGGCTGTGGACCGCCTTTCGCACCCGGCCATATGGCAAGACCCCGGCCATTGGGGCAGAGCCCGTTTCTGTATTTATTACCGTAACAGACACCTCGCCACTGGCAGCTGATCCACAGATCATCATCAACGACTATCGGGACCAATATCAACTTGGCCTGAAAGTTCTCAGACAGATGTTCACCGTTCCCATCCATTACTGCACCGGCACCACTACGCTCCAGCCGTTTGAAGAGGTCGACGGCCTTGAATACTGGTCGTTTCAGGGACCGCACCCTGCAGGACTGCCCTCGACCCACATTCATTTCATCGACCCGGTCCATGAAAACAAAACCGTCTGGCAAATAGGCTATCAGGACGTGATCGGCATCGGCCACCTGTTTCTGACCGGACAGCTGCCGACTGAACGGGTCGTCTCCCTTGCCGGAGCCGGAGTCATACAACCGTCGCTGATAAAAACCAGAATTGGCGCCTCACTCGTTGAACTCTGCCTGCGGGAACTGTCCCTTGATGAATTGCGGGTTATCTCCGGCTCGGTGCTCTGTGGCCGGCAATCGACAGGAAATTTCAGCTATCTCGGTCGATATCACAACCAGGTCTCGGCAATCGAAGAATCCAGCGGCAGATCCCTTCTCAACTGGTTGCTGCCGGGAAAGGGCCGGTATTCAGTCAAACCGATTTTTATTTCCGCGTATCTGAAAAAAATGAAATTCCCAATGAATACTGCCCTGTGGGGCGGGCAAAGGGCCATCTATCCCCTTGGCACCTACGATGAGGTCATGCCTCTCGATATCATTGCCACCTCGCTGTTAAAATCGATCTCCGTCGGTGACACTGAAAAATCAAAAGCACTCGGCGCGTTGGAACTCATCGAGGATGACCTGGGCCTCTGCGGCTTTGTCTGTCCTGGCAAAAATGAGTTCGGTCCGGTTCTGCGCAAGGTTTTGACCGCTATCGAACTCGGCGGATGAGAAATGCAACGAAGTTGATGAAGAATTTTTACGCCGCCGTAAAGCAAACACGACAAACACTTTTTATTAAGGTGACAGCTTACCGATGAAACTATTCAGTAAAATCATGGAAGATGCCGGACGTCATTTCCAGAAAGGCGGCCGCTTTGCACGCTGGTACCCGCTTTACGAGGCGGTTGACACCATCCTGTTCGGCTCGAACCAGACCACCAAGATTGCCCCCCATGTCCGGGACTCGATGGACCTGAAGCGGATCATGACCACAGTGCTCATCGCCCTCGTACCCTGCACCCTTATGGCCATGTGGAATACCGGCTACCAGGCTAATTTGATCATCGAGGCGATGGGGCTTGCCGGACCTGCTGGCTGGCGTGGCGCCCTCATGGCACCGGTCGGCTGCGACCCGAACAGCCTGGTCTCGAATTTCCTGCACGGTTCCCTCTATTTTCTGCCTGTATATATGGTGACTATGGTCGTCGGAGCGTTTTGGGAGGGGTTGTTCAATATAATTCGCGGCCATGAGTTTTCCGAGGCCTTTACGGTAACCGGTCTGCTTTTCACCCTGACCTTGCCCGCGACTATCCCCCTCTGGCAGGTGGCGGTGGGCATCAGTTTCGGACTGATTTTTGTGAAAGAGGCTTTTGGCGGAGTGGGCCGCAACTTCATGAACCCGGCCCTGGCCTCACGGGCCTTTATTTATTTTGCCTATCCGGCGCAGATGACCGGCGACATGGTATGGACCGCAGTCGACGGCGTCTCCGGGGCAACCGCGCTGGCTCAGGTTGCCGCAGCGCAGCCCGGCCAGGCCGTTCAAGTGCTCAATTCGGTCCATATGACCTGGGCCCAGTCCTTTCTCGGCACCATCCCCGGTTCCATGGGCGAAACATCGACGCTTGCCTGCCTGATCGGTGCCTTTATTCTGCTGATCACCCGGATTGCCCCCTGGCGGGTTATGGCTTCGACTCTTATCGGCGCATTGCTGTGCAGCTCGTATTTTTATTTTATCGGCAGTGATGTGAACCCTCTGTGGTCAATCCCACCGCACTGGCATCTCGTTCTGGGCGGATTGGCCTTTGGCCTGGTTTTTATGGCCACCGACCCGGTCTCCGCGGCCCATACCCGTACGGGTCAGTGGCTCTACGGCCTGCTGATCGGGATACTGGCCATCATGATCCGGGTGGCCAACCCGGCCTATCCGGAAGGAGTCATGCTGGCCATTCTCCTCGGCAATGTCTTTGCCCCGCTCTTTGACTACTTTGTTATCCAGGCCAACATCAAGAGAAGGATGCTTCGTCATGGCTGAAGAAAACGCTGCTAAACCTTTTTATTCTGTACTTGTTCTGGCCTTTGTCTGCTCAGCCCTGGTCGCGGCAGCGGCAGTCGGGCTGCGGCCGCAGCAGGAGGCCAACCGGGATCTCGACCGAAAGAAAAATATCCTCTACGCCGCAGGATTGTACCAGGAAGGCAAGACCATCGACCAGATGTTTGCGCCCATAGAAACGAAGATAATTGAGCTGGCCTCCGGAAAATTTGTGCCGGAAGAGACGATCAAACCGGAATCCTACAAGCAACTGAAAGCGGCATTGTCCGATGCTACAGGACGGAAATTGAGCAATGAGGAAGACATTGCCAGACTGCGGCGTCTGGAAAAATATTCTCTTGTCTACCTGGTCAGGCAAGGAGACAAGATCGAACAGATTATCCTGCCGGTACGGGGCAAGGGGCTCTGGTCGACCATGTATGCCTATGTTGCCCTCGACGGCGATTTGAACACCATTCGCGGCGTATCCTTCTATGAGCATGGCGAAACACCGGGCCTGGGAGGGGAAGTGGAAAACCGCCGATGGCAGAAAGGCTGGCAGGGAAAAGAGATATATAACGACAGTGGCGACATCGACCTGCAATTCGTCAAAGGCAAAGCAGCAGGCGAAGGACCAGCCAGGCTCCACGAGATCGACGGGCTGTCGGGGGCGACTCTTACCACCAAAGGCGTTAACAATCTTATGGAATTCTGGTTTGGAGAACATGGTTTCAAACCTTTTTTTGCCCGGTTAAAGAAGGAGAACATTCATGGCTGAGACCAAGATGGAGCTGATCTCCCGCTCCATATTTGAACGAAATCCCATAGCGCTGCTGGTGCTTGGCATCTGCTCGGCACTGGCGACCACCGGCCAGATGACCACGGCTTTCGTCATGTCGATCTGCGTCACTCTGGTGGTCGCTTTTTCCAGTATGACCATCAGCATCGTCCGCTACCAGATCCCCAACAGTGTGCGGATCGGTCTGCAGATAATGGTCATTGCCACCCTGGTCATCATTGTCGATCAGATTTTGAAAGCCTATTTTTTCGGACTGTCCAAACAGCTGTCGATCTATGTCGGCCTCATTATCACCAACTGCATCGTCATGGGCCGTGCTGAGGGCTTTGCCATGTCCAATCCACCGATATCCAGCTTTTTCGACGGAATCGGCAACGGGCTCGGCTATGGTTTTATTCTTATGTCGGTGGCCTTTGTCCGTGAGCTGCTCGGGTCGGGCAGTATCTTTGGCCATGTGATTCTGCCGCTGAGCACCAACGACGGCTGGTATATCCGCAATGGCATGCTGGTCCTGCCGGCCAGTGCGTTTTTCCTCATTGCCCTGCTCATCTGGCTCCTGAGAACCATGGATCCCAAACAACAGGAGAAAGACTGATGTCGCACTATTTTGATATCATTATCCGGTCTATCTTTCTGGAGAACCTGCCGCTGAGCTTTTTCCTCGGCATGTGCACCTTTATGGCTATCTCCAAACAGGTAAAAAGCGCCATCGGACTCGGCGCTGCGGTACTGGTCATCCAGGTAATAACCGTCCCTATTAATAATCTGATCCTCACCTATGTGCTCAAACCAGGAGCCCTGGCCTGGGCCGGGCAGCCGGACCTCGATCTCAGTTTTCTCGGACTGCTCACCTACATTGCCATTATCGCCGCAGTCGTACAGATTCTGGAGATGTTTCTCGATCGTTTTATACCGACACTTTACAACACCCTGGGGATTTTCCTGCCTCTCTTGACCGTCAACTGCGCCATCTTCGGCGGAACCCTGTTCATGGTTGAACGAGACTATACCTTTGGTGAATCTATCGCTTACGGTTTTGGTTCGGGAGCCGGCTTTTTCCTCGCCGTAGTCTGTCTGGGAGGGATCAGAGAAAGGCTGGAATACGCCGACCCACCTGCAGGGCTGAAAGGCCTCGGGCTGACCTTTATCTCGGTAGGACTGATGGCCATTGCCTTTATGGGACTGGCCGGGATGGAAATGTGACGGTACTGGGGAGACGCAGACAATGACGGAAATATATTACGGTGTGGGCTGCTTTCTGGCTCTTCAACTCCTCCTGGTCACTATTATTGTTGTCGCCAAACGGACACTGCTGCCCAGTGGCGAAATCACCATTCTGATCAACGAGGATAAAAAAATTCAGGCAAAACCCGGCGGAAAACTGCTGACAACTCTGGCGGAGGAGGGCATCATCCTCTCGTCTGCCTGTGGCGGTGGCGGCAGTTGCGGCCAATGCCGCTGCATCGTCAGGGACGGCGGAGGCTCCATTCTCCCGACTGAAAGAGGAAAAGTCAACAATCGTGATGCCAGGCAGGGCGTACGTCTTTCCTGCCAGGTTGCCGTTAAAAGAGATCTGGACATCGTTATCCCCCCGGAAATGCTCGAGGCAAAAAAATGGCAGTGCAAGGTACTCTCCAATAACAATGTCGCCACCTTTATCAAGGAACTGGTGATTGGCCTGCCGGAAGGAGAAACGGTCGATTTCAAGGCTGGCGGGTACATCCAGATTGAAGTCCCGCCCCACACCCTGGAATACCAGAACTTTGAGATCGACGAGCGGTTTCTTGCCGACTGGACCAAATTCAAGATGTTTCAGTATAGATCCCACGTCTACAATCCGGTGACCAGGGCCTACTCGATGGCAAACTATCCAGGCGAGAAAGGCATCATCAAACTGAACGTGCGTATCGCCAGTCCGCCGCCCGGAAAGACTGAAATTCCACCCGGGCAGGTTTCTTCATATGTCTTCAATCTCAAGCCGGGCGATGATGTCACGATCAGCGGCCCCTTTGGCGAGTTTTTCATGGATGACAGCGACTCGGAAATCATCCTCGTTGGCGGCGGCGCCGGCATGGCCCCTTTACGCAGCCATATTTTTGATCTTTTCAAGGCCAAAAAGACCACACGCAAGGTCTCTTTCTGGTACGGCGGCAGAAGCCTGAAGGAAGTTTTCTATACCGACGAATTCCTGGAAATTGAGAAAAACCATGATAATTTTACCTTTCACCTGGCACTTTCCGACCCCCTTCCGGAAGACAACTGGACAGGGCACGCCGGTTTTATTCATATGGTGCTGTACGATCAGTACCTGAAAGACCATCCCGCCCCGGAAGATATTAATTATTACCTGTGCGGTCCGCCGATGATGAACCAGGCAGTGTTCGAGATGCTCGACAATCTTGGTGTGGAGCCGGAAAACATTCATTTTGATGATTTCGGCGGATAATACCATGACAATTCATCCGGTTACCGGGATACCCGGTGAGCACATACAAGCTCAGGACGGCAATCTTTTATAAAATGATTACATTGGATTTATGATAATCTATTTCATAACTCTCTGTATCACCTTCTCTCTCCTACTGACAATGGTGATTCTGCTCAGCTACTGCAAGAGACGCCAGAACCGTACCAACCACGGCTTGACCGGCATGTGTCACGAAAGCGGCGGAGCCATGTGCGACTGCTGTAGTTCCCAGTTACTGGCACAGGCGCTGAAAACCAAAAAAACCGGTGCATTGCCGGCAAGCTGCCAAAAATAACGGAAGCTGCGCACCAGTGCTGCCAAGCGTGGTTCGCCCTTGCCGGAAGATCCAATCCCCCTGTTCCACTGGCCCCCCACGCAATCCTGAGGGAAGACCGTCTTGTTGTGGTGTATTACGTGACTGTTCACCATGGAGTCGCAGCAACTCCTGATCAGCCTTTCAAAAACGTTATCCCCTGGCTGCAAAAAACGACTTAAATTGCGGTTTTTATAATTTTTCATGTTTTTATTTTGACTTTTACGCAAATAATCGTATTTTATCTCATCTATTATCAAACCAGTTTTTCGGCAATATTTCTTGCCAGGAGCAAAAAGTGCATGGATGTAGATGAAACCAATATCGCAATTCTCCGCCATTTGAAAGACGGCAGGAAATCCTACAAAGTCATCGCCGACGACCTGTCCCTCACCGAAAACACTATTCGGAGCCGGGTCAACAAACTCATTGAAGAAGGAATTTTAAAGTTTTCCGGTACGGTGCAGATCGACGCCCTTGCCGGACACAACCTGCTTTACCTTGGAATTAAACTGAAAACCATGGAATTGCAGAAAAAGGCTGAAGCGTTCAGCAATTTAAAAGGGGTAGTATCGGCGGGTATCGTTACCGGCAGATACGACATCATCCTGCAGGTCCTGCTCGGCCGTGACTACACCCTTCTTGAATTCATCACTGAGCAGGTGGCCAAAGTCGAGGACGTGCAAACCGTCGAAAGCTTCATCGTCTACCAGGGATACAACCTTAAAGTGCCATACATACTTTAACCAATCATTTACAAACAGGAGAACATCATGATCGTCGGAATTCTGAAAGAAATTAAAATTGCTGAGAACAGAGTGAGCATGACCCCGGCCGGCGTCGAGGTCATGATCCACAACAATCACCAGATACTTGTCGAAAAAAATGCCGGTAAAGGCAGCGGGTTCTCTGACGCCGAGTACCAGCAGGCAGGCGCCACTATCGTTGATACAGCTGCGGAAATTTACCAGAAAGCGGATATGGTTATGCATGTCAAGGAGCCACAACCGCAGGAATATGACCTTATCCGCAAGGATCAGATTGTCTTCACCTATCTCCACCTCGCAGCCGACGAACAACAGACCAATGCTCTCATTAAAGCAGGATCGGTCAATATCGCCTATGAAACCATCCAGAAAAAAGACGGCTCCCTGCCACTGCTCACTCCCATGAGTGAAGTTGCCGGGCGGATGGCCGCGCAGGAAGGTGCCAATTACCTGCAAATGACCAAAGGCGGCCGGGGTATTCTTCTTGGCGGTGTTCCCGGTGTTGAACCGGGAACAGTAGTCGTAATCGGCGGCGGCGTCGTCGGCATTAATGCGGCACTCCTGGCCTGTGGACTTGGCGGCAAGGTCTATCTGCTCGACACCAATCTTGATCGCCTGCGCTATCTGCGCGAAGTCATGCCGAGCAACTGCTTTCCGATCATGAGCAGCGTGCCGAAACTGCGGGAACTGCTGGCCCAGGCGGATCTGGTTATCGGTGCCGTACTTATTCCTGGAGCGAAGGCGCCCAAGCTGGTCACCAGGGATATGCTGAAGGTCATGAAAAAAGGTGCTGTCATGGTCGATGTGGCCATCGACCAGGGCGGTTGTTTTGAAACGTCAAAAGCGACCAGCCACGACAATCCGGTCTTCACGGTTGATGGAGTGGTTCACTACTGTGTTGCCAATATGCCCGGGGCGGTAGCGATAACTTCGACCCTGGCGCTTACCAACGCAACCCTTCCCTATGCGGTGCAGATTGCCAATAAAGGATGGAAGAAGAGTGCTCTTGAAAATGAAGAGATCGCGCTCGGCCTCAATGTGGTTGACGGTAAAGTAACCTATAAGGGTGTTGCTGAAGCTTTTGGGCTGAAGTATACCCCGGTTGCCGAAGTACTCAAGTAACAACAGCGGGAAACTGCAAAGGCCGACTCCTGCCGGAGTCGGCCTTTCTTTTATCCTGCAGCAGGCTCACTTTCCCAGAAGCAGATATGCCTTGATAAACGGATCGAGATTTCCGTCAAGGACCGCATCGACATTACCAGTTTCGTGCTCGGTACGGTGGTCCTTGATCAGACGATAGGGCTGCAGCACATACGATCGGATCTGACTCCCCCAGGAGATCCCCTTCTTGTCTCCGGACAAACCTTCACTTTGTTCCGCCTGTTTCTGTTTTTCCATTTCATACAGCTGGGCGGTCAGCATTTTCATGGCCGTCGCCTTGTTGCTGTGCTGGGAACGTTCATTCTGACACTGTACAACTATCCCTGTCGGCAGATGGGTAATGCGGATCGCCGAATCGGTTTTATTGACATGCTGTCCTCCCGCCCCGCTGGAACGGTAGGTATCGATGCGCAGGTCCTTATCGTCGATATCGACGGTAATGGAATCGTCGAGCTCCGGTAAAACCATGACCGAGGCAAAGGACGTATGTCGACGTCCGCTGGCATCAAAGGGGGAAATGCGCACCAGCCGGTGAATACCCAGCTCGGAACGGAGATAGCCATAACTGTTTCTCCCCTTGAACATGATGGTAACACTTTTGGTCCCGGCTTCATCACCGGCCAGATAGTCGAGAATATCTGTTTTAAGGCCCCGGATTTCCGCCCAGCGGAGATACATGCGCATAAGGATCTCCACCCAGTCCTGCGCCTCGGTCCCCCCGGCCCCCGCATGGATGGACATGATGGCATTGCTGTTGTCATGCTCTCCGTTGAACATGCACTCCAGTTCAGCCAGGCCCAGGTCTTTTTCCATGGTGGCAATTTTCTCGGCGATCTCCTGCTCCAGTTCGGCGTCCTTCTCTTCCATGACCATTTCCAGGAAGAGTTCCGTATCCTCAAGCTCTTTCCACCGTGCATTCCAGCCGGCAATAATTTCCTGAAGCTGACCGTGCTCTTTCTGGATGACCGTTGCCGCTTCGGCATCGTTCCAGAATCCGGGGGCAAGGGTCTGTCGCTCCAGAGCCTCAAGCCGGTCCTTTTTGGCAGCTAAGTCAAAGATGCTCCTTGAGAGCGAGCAAACGGACTTTCAAATCAACAAGTTTCTGTTTGGATACTGCTGCACCGGTTTCAATAGCCATATTTTTTTACCTTAATGCTTTTATATTTTAAAATTACCTTTCAGGCCCATCGTCTCTTCGCCGCCGCGATCAGCCCGCCAAGAAGGCCTGCCAACAGGCAGAAAGGAGCGAACAGATAGCCATAGCGGGCCCAGATTGTCAGCTCTTGACTGAGCGTGACCTCTGATGTCGCAGCCCAGGGCACGAACAGCTCTGACTGCCTGAGGATCGTCCCTGCCGGGCTGACAAAGGCGGATATTCCAGTGTTTGCCGATCGCACCAGGCTGCGTCTGGTTTCCACCGCCCGGAGTACCGCCATGGCGAGACTGTGATGCGGGGCACTCGACTTACCATACCAGGCGTCATTCGTCAAATTAACCAGCATATTCGCTCCTGCCAATACCCATTGACGCGATAAATCGGGAAATACCGACTCAAAACAGATGAGAACCCCGGCCCTTGCCTGCTGCCAGGTTAAAGGGTGCTCAATTCTGCCAACACGGAAATCCCCCACCGCCTCGACTAATGGCGCCAGAAAAGGCAAAAACTTCTTGAGCGGGACATATTCGCCAAAAGGGACAAGATGCGTTTTATAATATTTACCGCCGTACTGCCCGTCCGGTTGCAGAAGCAGTGCACTGTTGAAAAAATTTACTTTTTTTTCCTTTCGGTCAATAATTTCGTACCAGGGAGCACCGGTTAAAAGAGCAAAACTATTGCCCGCCACCATGTCCCTGAGGAGTTGCATGTATTCACTGGACGGCGGGTAAAAAGGAAGAGCGGTCTCCGGCCAGACGACAAGCGACGGATGGGAAGAGACAAAGAGCGCCTGCGTCTGGCGCAGGTAGTTTTCCACTGTATCCTGCTGCTGGGCCGGTGACCATTTAACACTCTGATCAACATTTCCCTGAACAATTCCTACAGTAATTCTCGGGGTATCCGGGGCCGCACTTGTCTGCTGCTCCTCGGCAAAGCGGTTAGTTGAATACGCACCCGCTCCGCCAAGCAGACAAAGTACGGGAACCAGAACAAAAGCATATGTAACAACGGAAGTTTTCCTGGTGACAATCAATCTGAGAATCAGCATCAGGCAGGTATTGACCAACACGACAAGAAAGGTCACCCCGTAGTGCCCGACAAGATCGGCAATCTGCACAAGCACCGGAACTTCGAAGAGACCATAGCCGAGGTCCATCCATGGAAAACCGGTAAACAACACGGCTCGCAGCCAGTCGACGCCTACCCACAGTGCGGGCAGCAGCCACACCGAAACGGCGGCAGGAAAGACCAGAAGAATAAAGCGGGCAAGCAGGGCGAAAAGCGCAAAATACAAGCTCATGTACAGAGCGAGAAGAAGCAAGGCCGGAACCGCGAGGAACCAGTGCAGTCCTCCATATTTACTAAGGACAGTAACTATCCAGTAGAGGAGCAGGGTGAAATGCACCAGGCCGCAGCTCAGTCCACAGAAGATGGCGCTCCGAGTGTTTACACCGAACAGGCTATAGAGCAGGGGAATGAGTGCCACAAGGAGTATCGGCCAGATCTCCCCGCCCCCCGGAAAAGAAACCCAGAGCAGCAGGCTGGTCAGAACAGACAGGAAAAAAGAGCTACTGCGAAAAAATGCCACGACTGTTATTCGTTCTGGGGTACTAACTGACTTACCCGGACCATCTTTATCTGCCTGGCATCAGCGCTTTGCACATCAAACCGACAGCCGGCAATTTCAACGCTGTCGCCGGTAATCGCCAGCCGCCCCAACAGATGAATCACCAGTCCTCCCACCGATTCATAGGGACCTTCAGGGAGTTCAATAGAAAAATGGTCCTCGATTTTTTCAATATCGACCCAGGCGTGCACCTGGACGGTATGCTCATCTATCACTTCCAGGGTATGTTCGTCTTCATCGTACTCATCGTCAATCTCGCCGACAATCTCCTCAAGTATATCCTCCAAGGTGATCAGGCCCCGCACCGCCCCAAACTCATCGGTGACCATGGCCATGTGCACTTTGCGTTTCTGAAACTCACGCAACAGATCGACAATCGGTTTTGACTCCGAGATAAAGTAGACCGGCCGCAAATAGCCCGACAGATCAACGGGCTCCGTTGAAGGACGGGAACAGAGCCTGAGCAGATCTTTAGCGTGGATCGCGCCGATGACCCGGTCGGGGTTGCCCCGGTACACGGGGATTCGGGTAAAACCGCTCTCCGTAACTATTTCTATAAGCTCTGACATCGGCGCCGACTCATCAAACGAGACAACTTCCGCCGCCGGAGTCATTATCTCCGAGGCATAGGTCTCGCGAAACTCGAGGATGGAATTGATCATTCTCTCCTCGAGCTGGGAGATCAAACCATGCTCTTCGCCTTCTTCAAGAAGCTCCTGAATATCGTGTTCCAGATCTTCCTTTGTGCCTGGCTTCCTGAAGGATATCGCTGTTAATAATTTCTGGAGAAAACCTTTTCTCTGGTTGTTCTGCTGTTCTTCATGTTCTGTATCGTCGTTGTCCATTGTGCAGATGAGGTGCCCTGTATGCCGACTATCGGTAGTTGTTCGGGAGGCAGGATAAAAAGCCGCCTTTAAAAAAATAAACTCGCAACATTTCACTTTAACACGATGGTCAGGTAAAAAACGTAACTTACCGCGCCTTCGGAAAAAAATTATAATCTAGATAGATAACATCGCGGATGAAAAAATCAACATCCCGCTTACAAATATTCAGGATTATTAAGGTTCAACACGATTATACTGTCAAGCAGAAACAAGCGATTTCCCTGAGATGAGGTCTGGTACATTGTAAAACCAGTTGCCAGAGTATAATTTTTCTTTTCTAATCCGCCTCGCATGACTATAGTAGCGTCGATTTCATATAGTATAAATAGTGTGTATTCGCAAGAAATAACAGGAAAACACTCGCCGGTTTCAGGATAATAATTAACGTATTAATACTAGACGAGGAACAGTTTGGAAGGAAAGGTTCTTATAGCCAATCGTGGTGAGATAGCTATTCGGATCATGAATGCCTGCAAGGATCTTGATCTCGATTATGTAGTTGTTTACACCGAAGCAGACAAGGATTCGGAGCATGTTCGCCGAAATATCACCAGCGGTCCGGAACAGAACGCATGGCGCATTACCAGTTACACCGAACCCAACGATATCTTCGCCGTTGCCGACCATAGTGGATGCACAGCCATCCACCCCGGTTACGGGTTCTTTTCGGAGGATTTCCGTTTTGCCAGGCGGGCGACCATCCGCGACCGGCCCCTTACCTTTATCGGCCCGAACTGGGAAGTAATCAGAGATCTTGGCGACAAGATCAATACCAAGCGAATCGCCAATAAACTCGGTATTCCGACCATTCCTGGTACGGATGCCCCCATCTATAACGAGATGGAGGCAGAAGAGATTGCCGCAGGACTCCTTGACGACCAGCGACAGAACGGGATCGACAATCCATCAATTCTTGTCAAGGCAGCAGCCGGTGGCGGCGGCATGGGCATAGAAGAAGTGACGGAGATCGAACAGTTCCGCAGAATATACAGGCAGTTGCAGAATTACGCCAAGAGACAGTTTGGCGATGGCGGTGTGCTCATTGAACAATGTCTTCGTGATTACAACCACCTGGAAGTACAGCTCGTCTGCTCTAAATTTGGCGAACGAATCCATTTCAGCTCAAGAAACTGCACCATTCAGTCCACAGGTCGACAAAAGCGCGTCGAGGCAGCACCCGGTTTTCACGACTCCTGCTTCGAGTACGACTTTGACGAAAAGAAACTTCTCGACCAGATCGTCAAATACTCGCTTAAGCTGGCGGATTACGTCAAATATGACAATGTCGGCACCTGGGAATGGATCATCAGCAGATCCGGTCAGCCCTATCTCCTGGAGGTCAACACCCGCATCCAGGTAGAAAATGATATCTCGGCGAGAATCAGTTATATTGGCGGGGAACAGCCAAATCTTATTCGCGAGCAGATCCGCCTGGGACTTGGCAACCGAATCGGTTACAAACAGAATGCAGTGAAATTCAAAGGTGCCGCCATTGAACTGCGTATCGTCGCGGAAGATACCCGCCGAGGGTTTGCCCCTTGGATCGGCACGATTACCGAGTTCAAATTTCCCGACCATCCCTGGTCTGTCGTGTATTCCCATGTTCCCAGCGACAGACCGTACCCGATTCCCAGCGATTTTGACCCGAATCTGGCACTTGCTCTCGTCTGGGGAGACTCGATGGACGACGCCAAACTTAAAGCGGCTCGATTTATCGATGAAACCGTTATCCGTGGTAAAGATTCACATAATAAACCGATTATCACCAATCTCGACTACCTTAAAAATAATCTGGATCGCCTGCTCGCTTTTTAGTACCGTACAGATTACCTTCTTGCTTTTTTGCAAGAAAACAATCTGTTTCAAGGTACTTATCCCCCTCAGGGGGGACTATACAGAGTCCCCCTGAGGGGGATTCTTCATATTTCCCTTTTATCGGGATTACTACGCTATCAATCAACGATATCAAAACATAGTTTCAACATGAAAGAATTACTCAAGCAGCTATTGAAAATAGAAGAGCGGATCAATTACCTGCTCCAGATAAAGGATTTTTCCAACTGGGGGAATCTGGATGGTTTCAAGAAAAATTGCGACCAGCTCAAACAAACCGTCTATGACTTCACCGAGGAACAGCTGGCGGCAGAGATCCGAAAGCTCAATGAGTCGATTTCTTTTCTCGAGGAACGGGCCGAAGAACATCTGACACCGATGGAACGGGTCCGGATCGTCCGCTCGATTCAGCGGTTCAGCCTCAAAGATATCCTGGAAAATGTGTATGAGGATTACACGGAGCTGGGCGGCGAGGGCGATACCAATGTTGATCCGGCGATGATCTGTGCCAAAGCCACCATTACCAGGCGGATCAAGAATAAACCCTATACCGCCTCGGTCATGGTCATTGGTCAGGAAACAGGGCATGGCGAAGAGTTTCGCAACGGTGGCTCCTGTAAGCCCCAGGGCAACGAAAAAGCCCTTCGGTACATGAAGGTTGCCGAGACGGAAGGGATTCCCATCCATTTCTATATCTTCACCCCCGGCTCCTACCCGGTCGAAGAAGGCTCGGGCGCGGCGCAGCAGATTGCCAGAAATATATATGCCATGACCAAACTCAGGGTCCCGATGATTTCGATGATCTCCGAAGGAGGCTCGGGTGGTGCAGAGGCCATCGGCCTCTCCGATTATCGGATCATGGCATCGCATGGCTATTATTCGGTCATTTCCCCGGAAGGCGCCGCCGCCATTGAAGGCAAAATCCGCGAGGGCTCCAAGGTGCCCAAAGAGTTGATCGAGGTCTGTGCCGACCGGCTCAAATTGACCGCCAGGGATAATCTCGAAAAAGGGACTATCGACCGCATCATCTACGAACCGCTCCTCGGCGCAAGACGGGATGACTTTGCTTTTTTTGCCAAGCTTCGTGCCGAAATGCTGCGGGCGACAGACAAGATTGTCCTTTCGACCAAGAGTTTCAGCACACTGCGAACCTATGAAATCCGGCGAAAGAAGCATAAGCCTGCCAATGAAGAAGAACTTCAGGTCGAGGTGCCGTGGGATCTCAACAAAGAGGAAATCAAAAGACTCCTTTCCGCCCGCTCAAAAAAATATCTGACGATGGGCAAGAACGGCTTTATGGGGCAGGCCGAGGCGGAGGAAGGCATCTATAACCTGGCCAAGGTAAAAACCGAAAAGGTCTATTACACCCTGCGCTATGATATTATGAAAAATCACAAGCGGCAGGTAAAAAAGGTGCTAAACGACGTGTCGGGTGAGAGCTCGGTCATGTTGAAGCGCATTACCGAACCGATAACCGCTTTTATCGACCTCTTTGGCAAGAAAAAGACCGAAAAGCCACAGCGCCTGATTACCTATACCGGGGGAGGCAATCAACAGGAGAACCAGACGAGACGGGTTGACCCGCTGGAACTCACCGACACCTACACCAGCCCGCTGGCCAACATCGACCGGACGGTGAGTTGTCCCAATGCCGAAAAATATGGCTGCAAAGATCTGTGGATCCCGGATCTTTATGGCGAATTTGCCGGGGTCTGCGAGACCTGTGGCCACCATTTCCCGCTGGAACACCAGTGGTATCTGAAAAACATCTTCGACCCCAACTCAATCCGCCAGTTCAACTCTGAAATAACTTCAGGGAATCCGCTTAATTACACTGGATTCACCGAACGGCTGCAGCGGGCCAAGGACAAGACCGGCAAACGCTCGGGCAATATGACCTTCCATGCCAAGATCAATGGCATTCAGATCATTGTCGCCATGCTGTATTCCGATTTTCGGAACGGCACGGTGGGTTCAGCCGAGGGTGAGAAATTCGCCCAGGCCTGTGCTCTTGCCAGACGCAAGAAACGACCTTTCCTGGCCTATATCCACACCACCGGCGGCATCCGCATCCAGGAAGGTACCCTGGGCGTCACCCAGATGCCCAAATGTACCATGGCGGTTCGGGAATATATCGATGCCGGAGGATTGTACCTGGTAGTGTACGACAACAACTCCTACGCCGGACCGGTCGCCTCCTTTCTCGGCTGCTCGCCCTACCAGTTTGCCATCAGATCAAGCCGGGTCGGCTTTGCCGGACCGCGGGTCATCCGGGAAACCACCGGGGCAGACATCCCGCCGGACTATCATTCGGCCAAAAATGCCCTGAAGCGCGGGCATATTCAGGGCATATGGGACCGTCGGGAATTCAGAAGAAACCTGCACAAGGCCCTGTTGACCATGGGCAGCCCAAGCCTGTACTATCGATAAGAACAACTGACAGCGATGCCGCTGCTGCCACACGCAGCGGCATCGCCTGAACATTGAAGACAAGCAGCCGACCGGCACTGCCATGGTTGTACCAGATGCGAACCATCGCTCTGCGTCCGTTGCGCCAGGCAATATTGTCAATTCCTGGTCGGTACGGTTTGCCAGCGATGCAGAAGGGCTTGTATCTGAGGCAAGGTAAACGGTTTGGTCAGATAATCGTCCATCCCTGCCGCAAGGCAGCGCTCCCGATCTCCGTCAATAGCGTTGGCGGTCAGGGCGATGATAATGGCACGACGCCCGGCACCATTGCGTTCCAGCTCATTCCGCCTGATGATCCCGGTAGCCTCATAGCCATCAATTTCCGGCATCTGGCAATCCATTAAAACCAGATCGTACTCCCTGCTGAATACCGCATCTACAGCCTCACGCCCATTATTGGCCACGTCCACCTCGCATTGGAGTGCCTCAAGCACCAGCGTCGCAAATACCTGATTCGTCAGATTGTCTTCCGCCAGCAGTACTCTCGGTGTATACGTACTGGCAGACTCCTCGTGTCTCTCGCTGGCGTCGGCAGGGACCGGGTCAATATCTGCGGCTTCTGCGTGCTCTACGCGAATGGTGAACCAGAACTGCGATCCTTTGCCCATTTCGCTCTGAACACCAATACTGCCATCCATCGCCTCCACCAGTTCCCGGGAGATCGTCAGGCCAAGGCCGGTCCCTTCGTAACGCCGTGCCATGGTATCATCAGCCTGGGAAAAAGCATCAAAAATGATCCGCTGCTTATCCGGCGGAATTCCAGGGCCGGTATCTCGAACTTCAAAACGAAGCAGAAAATGGTCGACTGTTTTCTCCACCAGAAAAACCCTGAGAGACACCTCGCCCGCTTTGGTGAACTTCAAGGCATTACCGATCAGATTGATCAGTATCTGACGCAGGCGGACGGCATCTCCTTTTACTGCCACAGGCAAGCTCTCGTCAACCTCATACACCAGGTTGATGGCACTTTCCTGTATCTTGATCCAGAACATGTCAATCAGTTCATGAATCATGTCACGGAGTATGAAATCACCCTTCTGCAATTCCAGCCGACCAGCCTCTATCTTGGAAAAATCCAGAATATTATTTATAATTTCCAGCAGTTGCTCCGCAGAACTGTGCGCCATATGAACCATTTTGTGCTGTTCGGCAGCCAGAGGTGTGTCGACCAGCAGACTCAGCAGTCCCAGAACACCATTCATCGGCGTACGGATTTCGTGGCTCATATTGGCCAGGAACTGAGATTTCGCCTTATTGGCCGCCTCGGCGTTATCCTTGGCAGTGAGGAGTGTTTCCTCCAACTCTTTTCGGGCGGTAATATCAAGGCCGACGCAGACGACGCCCTGCACGGAATTATCATCGCCGTGTAAAAAGGACGAGGAAAAAATTATCGGAATCTGCCGGCCTTCTTTATCCGTATAGAAAGTTTCCACATTGCTGAAATCTTTGACAGGACAGCTTCCGGTAAAATCGAACGCAACTGCATCCCCGCCAGAACATGTGGCAGATGGTTGAAGAATTTTGTCCATATGCATGCCGATCAACTCTCCCTCGTCATAGCCAAGGAGCCTGGATGATGCGGTGTTGGCCCGCACGATGACACCATCCGGGGACAGCACAATCAAGGTGTCATTCATTGATTTGATGATGTTTTCCGTGTACTCCCGGGCGGCAATCATCTCTTCCTGTGCGGTCTGCAATCTCTCGGTCATGGTATTAAACGATTGGCCAAGATCTTCCAGTTCGTCACCTGTTCTGATATCGGTACGGGCGGACAGATCCCCCCGGGAAACTAATTTGGTCACGTGGGCAAGGGTGTCTATCGGCCTTGTCAGCTTGCTGGCAAAATAAAGCGCGACAATGATGCCGAAAAAGAGGCAGAACAAGGCAAGCAGAGCGGTGCGGAAATACAGCGCCCGGATATTGGCCTTGAACTTATCAAGAGAAAGCCCGATATGGATCCAGCCCCAATCGATACTGGAGTACTGGAATGGCGTCGAATAGTGGTACACTTCATCAGCGGCAAATTCGCTCTTGAGAAAACGGCTGCTGGCGATCCGCTCCCCCTCAGGCACCCAAAGCCCGCTGAGAGTATTTTCCCTCCATCCTGTTTTTGTAAAACTGAGGGAAAAACCGTCATTTCGGGTGATAACCACATAGCTGATTGACGGACTCTCCTCGACGACCAGCATGCAATGCTCGATAACCGTGGCAAAGTCTTCGGTTATCACCGAGCTTGAAGTCACCTGACTGATGGAGGTCACAGTGCTTCGCGCTTCCGATTCCATTGCCTCCAGAACCGCCTTGCGCTGGTACGGCATATTGACCAGCACAAAAATGCCAAGGGTAATGACGATCAGGGCCGATAACATCAGCACCACCCGGTACAGGATCCGTCTTGGCCAAAAGCTCATACGGGGTCTTGCAAACGAGCGTAAAATATCTGTATTTTGGGGTTGTTCCATGGCACTATGACGTTATTTTTTTGAAATTGTTTTGACTGTCAGACGATCGCGCTCATGGAGCAGTCCTTCCAGTCCTTCCATATATTCCGGTTTAAAGGGGATGATCCCTTTGGTCTGGAAAATGAGGTACAACTGCTGACCGCTCTTGCTTTCGTTGAGACGAACCAAGGCCTTTGACAGTTTATCGCGAAATCTTTCCGACGTATTCGGGTTCATACACGTCACAAAATCACCCAAATTGGGAGATTCGGCCAGAACGGTCAATTGCACGGCCAGCTGTGGATTGAGTTGCTGACTTATCTCGAGTCCTGCGCCGGTGACAATCGCGGCATCGGCCTGTCGGAAGAAGACTGCCATGATTGCCTTGGTCATTTTGGGCGCCTCCTTTACCTGGCTGAAAAAGACATCCCGTGCCCCTTTGCCAGCTTTCAGCAACATCACTTCCAGCCAGAGATGAGCCGGTTCATAGGTGGTAACCGAGGGAAGCATCATCGACTTGTCCCTCAGGTCGGAAAAAGAATGGATACCACTATCCTTGCGGGTGATAATGACATAATCTTTCCCCTGACTGGTGCCGTTGGTTCCAACAAAAGCAGGGATCAGTGGAATGGTTTTGCGGATGTTCAGGTATTCGATGCTTGGTATGGATACCAGTTCCAATGCACCTTGGCGAACAGCATCGACCATTAATTCGAGTGAATCAAACATAACCACCTTGTAGTCGACGTTGAACTGGAGTTCGTCAGCAATATTCTGACAGTACAGCTCCAAAACCACCCTGGCATCCTTTGGATCTATATTGGTGAAGACGCTTTGCAGAAACCCGGCCCGAAACAGCTTGGGCATGTCGGCATTCGATTCCACTGCCGCACCAGCGGGCGTCGCCCTGAGGAGTACTGCCAGCAGCAGGCAGATGACAATGCCGCTGCAGGCAAGCTGAATCACAGCACCTGGCTTGAGGGATTGCGGATTGCGGGCAGTACTCATAATCATTTCTCAGCGGCTTATGGTGTTCAGCCTGAAATGTTCAGCATAAAGATCTTCAGTAGCCTGCAGACTACCGGGAATAAATGGTAGAATATCAGATATTTTGAAGAGCATGAGAAGTTGTTGGCCTTGCACGCTACCGGGGAGGCTAAGGAAAGATTGTCTGGTCTTTTTTTTGAAATCCGTTGAAAGCCTGCCGTTTACGGCAATTACCCCTTGTAATAGTTTATCCCTGCGAGAGATCACCATCAGAGCAGTCGCAATATCGGAGAACTTCGTATAGAAGTGAACCTCACCTTTATTGAAATGCGTCAAGGCAATCTTTTGCAGCAGAATGTTGACAGAGGCCTTGACATCGGCACTTGATACGCCGTTGTAAGCGCTCTCTGTGTAGCCGATAATGAGATTTTTTGGGTCCTCCGCGCCAAACAGGGTACCAGGCAGCATGCATCGGCTGGCGGCTATGATGCATAGGAGCACAATGGGTATCGCCTGTTTTAAAAAAAAATGGCTATGAAAAGGTTTCACTTTTTTTATTCCTTGCCGGCAACCATCGCCGTGCGTTTCTTGTGCTCGGCATAAAGCGCCTCGGTCATCTTCATGTATTCAGATCGAAAAGGAGTGAGACTGTTCAAATGGAACAGCATAAGCAACTGCCGCCCCTCCTGATCTTGGTCAAGATCGAGCAGCGCCTCTCTTGTCTTCTCTTTGTTTTCCTCGGAAAGATCTTTGCGGAACACAATAAGTCCGCCGACCAAGCCACCGATCTGTGCCACCACCTTCAGATCCCTGGAAAGTTGTGGATTCAATTCGGATGCAACCAGAAAGGCGTGTCTTGATATAACACACCCGGCTGTTTTCCGGAAAAACACCGGCATAATAGTCTGGCTGGATGATGTTGTCTCATTAACGGACGAGAAGAAACCATCCAGGGAAGCCGCCCCCTCTTTCATCACCAGCGCTTCAGCCCAGGTATGGTAGACAGCACCATACTGGACATCCAACGAGGGCAGCGCAATATTTCGGCCATGCAGGTCTGCTACCGAGTTGAAACCACTGTCTTTCCTGACAAGAAATACCAACTCAACTTCATGGCTGTTTCCGGCCACGGTCACTAAAGCCGGTTCGATAGACACCCGTGACCTGAGGCGGATGAAATCATCGGGGGTCATGGCCAGCACATCGAGCTTGTTTGCTTGCAGATCACGCTCGATGTCCATTGGCGAGTCATAAATCCGTGATTCAACAGTCCCGAAGGTTTTACTGGCCACTTTGCTGGCCAAAACCCCGGTGGCAATCTTCATATCGGTTTTGGGCACGTTGCTGAAGGCCTTGCTGGAAATACCGAGTCTGATTTGATCAGCGCTGCTCTCCGCCTTGGCCAGGGCTATCTGACAGCAAGTGACCATGAGCGCGGCAAGGGCAAAAAATTTTGTACCGATGCCCAGATATAGCAGGGTTTTGCGCCTTGTGGCCACGTCTACCTCTGGGCCGAAAAATAGTTTTTGGTCGAATGCTCATAGATGAGCTTTTCAACAGAGATCAGATGCTCGGGCAAACAAGGAACCAACCGGTTGATCCGGAACAGGGTCATAATCTGCTTTCCCTTCGGGTCGGTGTACATTTCCGCAAGAATTTTCGCTATATCGTCACGGGTAGATTTTTTCAGACCCTTGCGCGCGGCGATGATCCCGGTTACAAAACCAGGCGATTTTTCCAGGATGTGTAATTTATTTTTGAGCTGCGGATTCAGTTCAGCCGAGAGTTCAAAGGAGTTTCGGCTTACCAGACAGGCATCGGTTTTGCCGAAAAAAACCTGCGTGATGACCTGGTTGGACTTGGCATGTTCACGAATGTTCCCGAAGAACCCTTTAGCATAGGAGGAGATGCGAGTAGCCAGAAGGGAATCAAGCCATTTCATCGGTATGGTGCCTTGCTGCCCCACATCGACCAGCAGGCTTTTTCCCCGCAGTTTGCCGACATCCGTTATGCCGCTGTCCTTTCGCACCAGCAGGAGGATCTCGTTGTAAAAATGATCGCCATAGTCTGCCGACAAAATAGGATCCAGCTGGTATTGAGCTCGCAGACTGACAAAATCTTCCGGGATCATAATCAATATGTCCACCTCATTTCTTGCCAGGGCTTTCTCCATATCAGATACCCTATCGTACACCACTAAAGACGTTTCCCCAGGATCTTTCATTTTACGTTCGGTTAGGCGCGTAAAGACCTTCAGCAACCCGGTGAGGTCTTTTTGATTGACGTTATAAAATAATTGCGCCGAGTATCCGTAAACATAACGGTTATGCCTGACCGGCACATCACCGGGTGCTGTTGCAGCGCCCAGCGATGTGCACCAGCCCAGGCCACTGAGGACAGCCAGTGTGATAAGGTATGCGATGATGCGTTCTTTTAAATGCACGACGGCTCCGGCAGGTCGGGTCTACAGCGCCGGGGTGGCAGCCATAATATCGGTAATCTGTTTGCCAATGACGAAATCCATATTAGCTCTGGCCTCCAGATTGTCATAAAGTGACTTGCGGTACTGGGCTTTCATCAGGGATTCGACAAGCTGGGCCTCGATGACATCCTTGGTCTCCACCAGTTCTTCCTGGTAGGCCCGCTCATTTAACGAACGGTTTTCCTCCGATGAGTTGGCAGCGGCCTCTGAAGAGGATTTCTGCTCCTGGGTGCTCATCAGTTGAATGAAGATATGCTTTACCTGCAGGGCCAGTCCCTCCTTGAGCAGGAATTGCTGCTGCTTTAGTTTTGCGAGACGCGCTTTGGCTTCGCGGACCTCATTGGTGGTGCGCAACCCGTTAAAGAGAGGGATCTCCATGCCGATGCCAATGGTCCATGAATTTTTGTTGTCCGGAGTTGCGATCCCTTTATCGTAAGAATTATCGATGCGTGTCAGATTGCCGAAGAGCCCTACTTTGGGGAGGTGGCCGCTTTTCGCTTCGTCAATCTTGGCCGATGCCGCTTCAAGACCGGCCTCAAGGCGGAGCCAGTCCGGATTGAAACTATACGCACCGTTGACCAGATCCTTCAATTCGACCTTGGACGGATAGAAAGGCAATTCCTCAGGTGCCGGTTCCACCGGACTTTCCCAGTCGAGCCCCATGGAATTGGTGAGGGCCGCCTTGGCCAGTTCTTCGTTTGCAACCAGGGCAGTCACCGCTGTCCGCAGCCACTCCACCACCGTCTTATTCCGCAGATAGTCGGTCTTCTTGACCGTACCTGAGCCGTGGGTATACAGATTTTCGGTCAGCTCCAGCGTCACCTCCATACGGGCAAGGGCGTCTTTGCCTATCTGGACCAGCTCCCGGGCAAGAACCGCCCCATAGTAATAACGGGTAGTATCGTAGGCAATCTGCAGGTCGGTGCGGCGGGCTTCCTCACTGGCCGCCTTGATCCCGGACTTGGCCTGACGAACCATGGCGCTGACCTGACCACCGGTATATAATGGCAGGGTCGCATTAAGTGAAGAAACGAGATTTTTTCTGTCCATCAGCTTGACATCCTGTTCCGGAACCGGGAGGGATTCAAGTTTTTGCACAATTTCAGCAGGATACGGAGCAGGGAGTCCGGTCGGGACATTCAGATTAAGGTATGCACCCTGCAACGAGATATTCTGCGATGGAAAGATGAAATTGGGGTCCTGATCCATGATGCTGTAGTTGGCACTGGCGCCGATCTGCGGCCAATAGCCCGACAGCGCCTGCTGATGCTGCGCCTCGGCAATTTCAACACTGTAGCGTGACATGAAACGGAAGCGATTTTTTTCCAGGGCAATTTCTATGCACTGCTTCAGGTTTGGCCTGTCGGGACGGTCTATGGAGAGAGCCTGTTCTGGGTGCGAGATTTCAGCGGCATGCCCGGTGGATGTTACAAACATACCGGCGAGTAAACACAACGCAAGCACACGCACCTTAAAAGATTTCTTTTGAGGTAACTGTCGTTTTTTCACTACCATGTCGTTTTCCTTTGCTAAGCAGGCCAAATAGGCCAGTATTGTGTAACCAAAAGGTTAACAGTTCTACACCGGTGCAGCTCACCAAGCACAGCATACAGCGGCACTATGCATTTAAAGCCCGGATATATCTCTATTGACATAACTGGATTGGTATTGATGAAGCATGGTTGGAGCAAAAGAGGCACAGAGAAAAACAAGGCGGCACACAGGGTGGAGGTGCTGGTATTCCCTCAAAACAATACAATTGCCTTTTGGCAAGGAGATACGTTCTATAGGATTATTGCCTGTTTCTGGATAGATGAGCTACACCGCACCTAATCTTTTGGCGTTAGCTCTCATACACTCTCAATTACCTGGACATAATTAATGGATTGCTCGCAACCTGTTCCCACTAAAAAAAGCCTATCACAAGGCCTTGTCCCTGAGCAAATTTTTATTCTACGAGGAAGTTGGTATGAGAATTTTTTCTGTTTTGAAAATGCCAAACACGTGCGATTATCGGAAATAACAATGTCATTACAAAATGTGATTACTACTGAACCTCAGCTTAGAAGATCCAGAGGGATATGAGATGCCCTTTGCACGGGTGTTCCGCAGCCTGGATGGCTGCGGTCAAGCCCCCAGGGATGGGTTTATGGCGTCCCGTGACAAGGGCATCTCATATCCCCATACTGCTGAGGTTCAGTAGTAATCACATTGCAAATTGCTTTTTTGAGGCGGAGGCGCTGCCGGCCGATTTATGCATAAAAGCTGGCAACAATGTCGTGGGCCCGGCACCATATGCAGCATATCGGCAACAAATCTACAGAAGGCACTCTTGGGCGAGAAGTCTGGCAAATTCGATGTGGTTCACAGGTGGAGAAAATAAATACCCCTGACCCTCATCTGCTCCGTATCCCTTAATGAGCTCAAATTGCTCTTCGGTTTCAATACCTTCTGCGACGATCTTGCTTCCCAGACTGTGCCCCATCGCTATTATTGCTTTAATGATGACGCGGCTGTTTTCCAGCATGGTACAGCCCATAACGAAAGAACGATCAATTTTTATAACATCCACCGGAAAAGTAGTCAGGTAACTCAGCGATGAATACCCGGTTCCAAAATCATCCAGGGCTATTCTCAGTTTTAGGTCTTTCATCTGTTTGAGTATCCCTATGGTATCTTTCGTTTCCTGCATAAAAACATTTTCCGTGATTTCAATCTCAAGGTTGCTGCTGTCAAGATCAGCATCGGCAAGTGCTTCCTGGATGATCTGGATAATATTCTGGCTGGCCAGCTGATACCCGGAGAGATTAACGGCAATCCTGATCGGTTTCAAATCAGCCTGTCGCCATTGTTCGTTTTGCCTGCAGGCAGTCTGTATCACCCACTTGTTGATATCGATGATAAGACCAGTCTCCTCGGCAATGGGGATAAACTTATCGGGCGGGATCATTCCTTTTTGCGGATGGAGCCAGCGTATCAAGGCTTCAGCGCCGACAATCCTCCGCGTGGCAAGTTCAATCTGCGGTTGGTAGTAGAGCACAAATTCATCTCTTTTCAGCGCGTTTCTCATCCCTTGCTCGAGGGAGTAACGCTCTGAAACGGCATCATTCAATGAATTTTTGTAAAATTGATAATTGTTTCTCCCTTTTTCCTTTGCATGATACATTGCAGAATCGGCATTTTTCAACAGGAGTTCCATGTCCTTGCCATCTACCGGGAAGATACTGATGCCAATACTCGTGGTTACCGAAATTTCATGACCTTCCAGAACATATACTGTCGGTATTGCCTGAATAATTTTTCTGGCCACGATTGCTGCATTCTCCGGCTTTTGAATATCTGACAGCAAGATGATAAATTCATCGCCGCCAAGCCTGGCGATCAGGGTATCAGAATCGCTCGCCAGCACCGGCCCTGTCGCTGAATCACTCTTTCGGATACATTTCTGAAGGGTTTCCGACACATTTTTTAATAAAAGATCGCCGATATGGTGGCCGAAGCTGTCATTAATCCGTTTAAATTGGTCAAGATCAAGAAATAACAGCGCAAAAATTTTCCCATGTCGATTGGCCGAAGCAATTTCATGGCCAAGACGATCCATAAAAAGCGTCCGATTTGCCAAACCGGTCAGACTGTCGTAAAAGGCGAGCAGGCGTATCTCTTCTTCAGCATTTTTGAGCTGCGTTACGTCCTGCACCGCACCTAACATCATTTCCTCCACGCCATTTTCATTGAAGAAAATTTCACATCGATTCAGGATATGCCGTTGTGCCCCGTCGGGAAGAATAACCCGGTAATTTATACTGAAAGGTCTCTTGAACTTGACGGCACTGTCAATTTTTTCCTTCACCCTGTCCTGTTCCTGAATAGCGACAGACGCCAGAAAATCGTTGTAGCTGATCTGTCGATGAACTTTTGTTAATCCCAGAAGACGACCGGCTTCAGGAGAACAGTGAAATGAATTGTTGATAAGGTCGATCTCCCAGTTGCCCAGCAGGGCAAGTTCCTGCGTCTTGGCCAGGCGCCGCTTACTCTTGTTGAGTTCCTCCATGGCCCGGCCGGCTCGGAGCATATATTTTCCCCGGTGGCCCAACATGGTCCAGTTGATCGGTTTTGCGACAAAATCGTTTGCACCGGCTTCAAACGCACGCTCTATGGATTCTGTATCATCGAGCCCGGTTACCATCAAAATCTGGGTATATTTTCCTGTCGGCATACTGCGTATGGCAGAGCATGTTGCAAAGCCATCCATTTCCGGCATTACCACATCGAGCAGGATTATATCCGGCGCATCCGATTGGAAAATTTCAACCGCTTCACGGCCATTCTCGGCTTCAACCGTAGCAAAACCGGCTTTAGCCAGGGCAGCACACATGGACAGACGCAAGGAAAGATCATCGTCCACCACCAGGGCCAGAGGCTTTTCGTCCAGAGATGTTTTGTCTAGCATACCGGAGATATCTCCCTCTTTAATGCGGCCTTTACCCGGACAAATTCTGATTCTATCGCCAAGACAAGATCCGTTGCATCGTCCAACCTATTAGTATTCCACAGTTCAAGCTCTTTACTTAACTCGGAAAGCTCAAGCGCCCCCACATTCGCGCTGCTCGACTTGAGGCTGTGCGCTGCTTTTTTCATTACCTCAAGCTCGCCTGCCGCCAGTGCCTGCTGCAATGTTGCAACAAGAGGCCCGGTAGTTTCAAGGTAGGCACTGATAATCCTGACAAGAATATCAGGCTTTCCTTCAATCTGCAGGTCCCTGAGAGCATTCAAAACACTTTGATCAATTGGCGGTGCATTCATTTCGCTATCTATCTCCTGGTGTTCACTCTGCAATAGCCCTGTGGGGTTCGTTGCATTTTGCATTTTTTCCAGAGTAAGTCCTTCTCCTGAAGCCTGTATCTTGTCCGGGGAAAAATGCTCCAGCATTTTTAACATATCATCTTTCTTAAATGGTTTACTCATATAATCGTCCATACCTGCAGAAAGGCACTTCTCTTTATCTCCCTTTAAGGCATTCCCCGTCAATGCGATGATAGGAATATGCCTGCCCTGCCCTTTCCTTTTTTCCATATGGCGAATGAAGTTTGATGCCTGATATCCATCCATCACCGGCATTTGACAGTCCATAAAAATGAGGTCGTACTCCTTTTCACTTGCCGCATCAACCGCCTCTTGACCATTTGCGCAAAGCTTTACCCTGCAGCCTAGGCTTTGAAGCATGCAGAGGATGACTTCCTGATTGGTTTCATTGTCTTCAGCAACCAGGATATGCATGTCCAGTTGCCGATTGTTTTCAGGAACAGTTTGTCGGCTGAGGAGTTGAGCAGTCTCACCCCTCGTTCTCTTGCCCATTGTTGTCAGCAGAGAGGCATATAAATCAGACTGCCGGATAGGCTTGTTAAGATAAGCAGATATTCCGTTTTTTCGAGCTATGTCGGCATCACCACGGAACGCTACGGAAGTCAACATTATCATCTGCGTTTTGGCTGTGGTGAAATCGGCCTTAATCCGTTCTGCTACCTCCAAACCATCCATACCCGGCATCTGCATATCCAGGATAACCAGATCAAAAGGTTGCCCCTTTTGCAGGGCGATACTCAATTTCGACAACCCGTCGGGTCCGCTGCCGGCACTCTCACTAATCATTTGCCACGATGCTGTCTGTCGTTCTAGTATTTCGCGATTGGCAGCATTGTCATCGATGATCAGCACCCGAATTCCTTTCAACTCAACTGCATCAGGCAGAATTCCTTTTCTTTGCTCTTCGGGAGCCAATTCAAGCCGCACATCGAAAAAGAAACGAGATCCTTTCCCTGGCTCACTTTCATAGGCCAGCAAACCTCCCATTTGGCAAACAAGTTCACTGGAGATGGCCAGACCAAGACCGGTTCCGCCATAATTACGGGTGGTAGAACCATCAGCCTGGGAAAATGGTTTAAAAAGACGCGGCCTGACTTCTGGACTTATACCAATACCGGTATCAACAACTGATATCTGGACCAAGACACTGCAGTCATCCTGCCTGATCGTTGCAGCCCGAACGACGACCTCACCCTTTGCGGTAAATTTGATCGCATTGACAATAAGGTTGGTGAGGACCTGTCGCAGACGGGTAGGGTCTCCCCTCAGACTAACCAATGTTTCAGGGGGAATCAGAACAGCAAGCTCCAGTCCCTTGGCATTTGCTCGCGGAGCAAGCAGGCGCACAACATCCTCGATCAAGAGTCGCAGATCAAAACCAATAGATTCCAGTTTTAATTTACCTGCCTCAATTTTCGAAAAATCAAGAATGTCATTGATAATCGCCAACAAGGATTCACCTGAACCCTGAATGATGTCAGTAAAATGGCGCTGTTCATCGCTCAGCTCTGTGGCTCGTAAAAGTTCCGTCATGCCCAGCACACCATTCATGGGCGTGCGGATCTCATGGCTCATATTCGCCAGAAACTCACTCTTGGATTTGTTGGCAGCCTCTGCTGCCTCGGCCAGGACACAAGCCTTTTGAAGATTTTCCTGGAGTTCAGAGGTGCGTTGCTCGACCTTGTTTTCAAGTAATTTCTGGTAATCCAATAGGTTTTGTTCCAGCCTCTTGACAATGTTCAATGGCAAACGATAAACCAGCAACGCAAGAGGAACCCCAAGTATTAGACAGATAAGGAACACCAGAGGGACTGTTACCATAATCGAACCAGCTGAAATTCCGATCTGGATTGCCCCTATCACGTGATTATTAAAGATAATCTTAGCTGGCGTTCCTTTTATTTCTAATTTCTTTAGGATATTAATTGAATTTTCAACATGATTGTACTGATCTACAGGGCGAGACTGCGCGTCAACTATAGATATGCTCAATATATTTTTATGGGGCACAAAAGAATTAATTATTTCCGAATATTTAGTAGCCTGATATTTCCAAAGGGCTGGAGAAGTTGCAACCAGTCCGCGAATACTTTCGGCTAACTGTTCAGAGTATGTGCCAGCCTCTCTTTTTAATCTTTGATATTCCAATCCACAATAAAGACCAGGGATTATAAGAGTGATAATGCAGCCGATAGCCAACGTCAGAGGCAATAATTTTTTGGTAAGTGCCTCGCTTATTCTTGCCTGTTCTACAGAGCTTCGCATAAAACCCTTAGTTCAAAGGCAGATAGCCGTTTGACTCAAGTATTTTGTGACCTTCGATTGAAAACACAAAATTGACAAATTTTCTGGCCGCATCCGTAAGATTGCCCTTGTGATAAATGAACGACAGCTGTCTGCTCAGCGGGTACTTTCCGCTAAGAAGAGTTTCTGGACCAGGCTCAACACCATCGAGCCTCAACGCTTTAATTTTCAGATGTTCTGTAGAAATCATGCCTTGGTCTGAGACGCCAATAGAATAAGGTGTTGCTGAAAGTGCATGATTCGCATCTTGATCGGTATAAAACAAGGTCCAGCGATTGTTTTTATGGCTATCTTCATATACTTCCCTAAATCCAGGAATGTTTTTCTCAAGCACCAGAAAACCGCTATCCGACTTTTCTCTTGCCTGAACAATAATCTCATTGCCATCTTTCCAACGTGTTTTATTCCCTTTGAAAATTTCAATGAGTTCACTGGAGCTAATCGCCTGTTCCTTTACCATAGGATTAACGCCAATAACAATTGCCACGCGAGCATAGGGTAAAGCGACGATTCCCCGCGCTTCTTCCTCGGCTTTTAAAGGCCGTGATATGAGACCTAAATGTATGGCATTGTCAACCACAGCCTGTATCGCACCCCTGGTACCAATGCTTCCTGGGACATCGATGGTGAGTTCTGGATGCACTTTCGTAAATGCCGTCGCCAATAATCGCGTTATTCCAAGATTTACACCAGAGCCTGCAGCTGTCAGTGTCGTTTGTTCCGTGCCGGTTGCCTGTGACCAGCATTGAGACGCCGATAGCATGAACACTGTGGCCATGAATACTGAGTTGATCCAATTGATAATCGTCATTTTTTCCTGTGAAATCGGCGCAATTTACTTTCAAATCAGGCAAGACAAGGGGCTTAACTGAGAGGATAAAATTGCAGCGTAAAGGGAATTCAAATTGTAAACCGTTAAGACTCTACAAAAACACCGATGCTTTTGAAGCAATTGTCATGCTGTTACTATATTACAAATAAAATAAAAAATGAAATTCCCGGGGCGTTTTTATAAAAAACAACCTGATTGCCCCGCAAACTCAGCCGGTAGAAATGGAAGGGGTAATCAGAAAAGAACAATTCGGGTTTATTCTTGCCTTCGCCCCTTGCTTGCCCAGTCATTGCTCTGATCTTCTTTCTCCGCAACGCCTTATGATATTGTCGTTTTTTTTTTGGCGAGCTCAATTCTTTTTGCCAAAGCCTTGCCTTTTAATTCCCCATGTGCAACAATTTTTTTATTGTGAATGATTCTCATCAGCCATTTTCCTATCAACCAAAACAAGAAGGAAAAGATAAGATGTCGTCAAATCCGCGCAAACAAAACACCAGATTTTTCTCCATTCGAAACAAACTTATCCTCATTGCAGCTCTCTTTATCTTCAGTTTTCTCATGACAGAACTCGTTGAAACATATGTCGGTAAAGAAAACCTCCAGTGCTTCCCATCGGGTCGATGAGCTTGGCGGCGCGGCGAGAGAAATCAGTAAAGTGACGGAAGTGATAACAGAAATTTCAGAACAAACCAACCTGCTCGCCCTGAATGCAACCATTGAAGCAGCCAGGGCTGGGGAGGCCGGCAAGGGTTTTGCCGTCGTAGCCAATGAAATCAAAGAACTGGCAAAACAAACAGCCACGGCCACACTGGAGATCAGACAAAAGATTGAGTCCATTCAATCGTCGACTGACCATACGGTGAATGAAATAAGTCAAATCAGCCGCGTGATTTCTGATGTCAATGATCTGGTCTCGGCAATTGCCACTGCCGTTGAAGAGCAATCGGCCTCCACAAGAGAAATATCTGACAATATCAGCCAGGCCGCACAGGGAATTAGCGAGGTGAATGAAAACGTTTCTCAGAGTTCCGCCGTGTCAGGCGAAATCGCCCAGGAAATTGCCGAAATCAGTCAACTTGCCGGTGACATCAACAATAATAGTGCCACTATTAACACCCAGTCGACGGACCTCGCTCATTTGGCTCTACAATTGAATAAGATCGCTAAACAGTTCAAAGTCTAGGCTTTGCAGCAGCCTCAATGACAGGACACGGGTTACGAGACCGGAAAGACAGTATTATCTGGAATATTTGCACGGCAGAAAAGACGACTGCTTCTGTAAGGTACCGATACCCATAAACGTCAAGGGGCAGGTATACGAGTGCCGGATTTCTGCTCTTTTACCGAGGTGAGGGCCTTTTCCTGAAGAAGGCTCTCAAACTTTATTGCGGACACCGGCGGAGAAAAGTAATATCCCTGATACTCATCGCAACCATATTTCTTGAGCAGACGAAACTGTTCAACTGACTCGATACCTTCCGCCACTATTTCCATATCGAGACTGTGGCCCATAGCTATAATGGCCTTGATAATAATTCGGTTTTTTTTATTATCACAGCAGTCCATGACGAAAGAACGATCTATCTTTATCGTATCGACATGGAAAGAAGTAAGATAGCTCAAAGAAGAATAGCCGGTTCCGAAATCATCGAGAGCCACCTTTATACCCAGATCCTTAATCCCGTGCAGCGTCTCAATAATCGCCTCGGTATCATGCATGAGGACATTTTCGGTTACTTCCACCTCAATGGAATCACCATCCAGTGCATAACGCGTCAGAGTATCCTGAAGAATTTTGACAATATTCTGCTCACCAAACCGGTAGCCTGAAAGGTTTACAGCAATACGCATAGCAGGTAATCCCATATCACGCCATTTCCTGTTCTGCAGGCATGCAGTCTCAATGACCCATTTATTGATATCAACGATCAGTCCGCAATCTTCGGCAATAGCAATAAACTGATCAGGTGGTACAAAACCTTTTTGAGGATGGTTCCAACGTATCAACGCCTCGGCGCCAAGAATCCCCCCATCAGAAAACCGCAATTGCGGCTGAAAGTGAAGGATAAAATCACCGTTTGCAAGTGCGGTTTTCATGTCTCGTTCCAGAGCAAACCGTAGCACTGCCGCTGTGTTGAGAGCTTCTTTAAAAAACTGGTACTGGTTGTTGCCGCGCTTTTTTGCATGGTACATGGCAGTATCAGCATGTCTGAGCAGTGTATCCGCATCTCTGCCGTCTTCCGGAAAAACGCTGATGCCGATACTTGCAGTGACGGAGATTTCCTGGCCGTCGATTACTTGTTTCTGTGGAATTGCCTGAAGAATTCGCCTGGCAACAACAGCAGCATTCTCGGAGGAAACTATTTCCGAGAGGATTATGACAAATTCATCCCCACCGTGTCGGGCAACAAGGTTGTCCGGTGTGTCACCTGCACCAGCCGCCACGACATCGCTCCGCCGTACACACTGTTTCAGCACGTCCGCCGTATTTTTAAGAAGAATATCTCCAGCGTGATGTCCCATGGAATCATTGATCTGCTTAAAATGATCAATGTCCATAAAGAGCAAGGCAAAGGATCTCTTATTACGCTTTGAATGTTCAAGGACCTGATCGAGACGGTTCAAGAGAAGAGTTCTGTTGGCAAGTCCGGTAAGACTGTCATAAAAAGCCAGATACCTGATCTCTTTTTCCGCCTGTTTCATCTGGGTACTGTCATGCACGACGCCAAGGAACAGCTCGGGATCTCCTGTTTCCGTGCGCAGTACCTCCCCGTGCATATGGATGTGCCTCGCCCTGCCGGCAAAGACTATCTGGAAATTTACGGTGAATGTTTTACGCTCGCGAATTGCCTCTTCCACTATGGCATATTCAAACTTTTTTTCCCTGCCAACTACGGTATCGAGCAGGGTTGCAATGGCAAGGTCTTCTCTTTGCCCAGGGGACAGTCCCAACAGCTGAGCCGCTTCGGCAGAGATGGTACAGAGATTATCCTGATAGTCGACTTTCCAATTGCCAATTTTTGCAATATCCTGGGTTTTTGCAAGAAAACTCCGGCTTAAATGAATTTCTTTAAGAGCCTTGCCTGTTCGCAGCATATAATGGGCGCGGTGACAAAGCATCGCCCAGTTGATAGGTTTGGCAATAAAATCATTGCCTCCGGCAAGAAAAGCCTTCTCAATTGACTCGATGTCATTGAGGCCCGTCACCATTAATATCTGGACATACTCTCCCCCCAGACAACTGCGAATCTCTCTGCACGTCTGAAAGCCGTCCATTCCCGGCATCATAACATCGAGAAAAATAAGATTCGGTCTCTTTTCATTAAAAAGTGCAATGGCCATTTCACCACTTGCTGCCTGCTCAATTGCAAACCCAGCCTTTCGCAGCGCCGCTGCCATAGTCATACGCGATGAATTGTCGTCATCTACGATCAGAGCGAGAGGTTTCGTTTTCATCTTGAGATCTGAAAAAAACATTTACGCCAACTCCTTTTCCAAAGCGACTTTTGCCCTGGCGTATTCATGGCGCATTTCGGATACCAGTATCGTGTTCGCTTCAGGAGTGTTTGTGGCACAGTACTTTTCAAGCCTGCTGGCCGCATCAGACAGTAACAGTGCACCAACATTGGCACTGCTCGATTTGAGTGTATGGGCGTTCGATTTTAATCCCTCTACATCTTCCTCCGCCTGGGCATCATCCAGACTGAGAATGATCATATCGGTATCGTGAAGGTACGCCCTGATAACTTCTGACAGGAGATCCGGCTCATCGTCCATTTGCAGCTGCCGGATGGATGCCAGCACGGAATCATCAAGTATACCGGATTCTTCCTCGCTTTCACCATTGCCCACAGACGCGACAGTCTCGGTGAGAGCTTGAACCAAAGGTTGTTTTGTTGCCGGTAAGGGTTCTTTATACCAACGGCCAATAATCGAAGCCAGCTGATCCAGTTGGAAAGGCTTACTGAGATAATCGTTCATTCCAGCTTCAAGGCACCTCTCCCGGTCACCCAACAAAGCATTAGCCGTAAGAGCGATTATAGGGATATGCATTGTATTGTTTGCCCGTATTTCCAGCTCCCTAATTTTTCGAGTGGCCTGAAATCCATCCATCACCGGCATTTGGCAATCCATGAAGATGAGGTCAAAGGAAGTTTTTTCAAGGATATCGATAGCCTGTGCCCCATTATCGGCAATCTGCACAGCACAGCCGAGTCTTCTCAACATCATTGTGGCGACAATCTGGTTCGTGGTATTATCTTCGACCACAAGCACCTTCAGACCAAAATCATTTGATTTTCGAGAATTTTTCTTTTCTACCAGATCTATGGCAGCCGCATTCGGACTCTCGGCACCTGGATCATTTATAACCGAGAGGATAGCTGCATAAAGATCTCTCTGGCGCACCGGTTTAGTCAGATATAAATCAATTCCGACATCCTTACTCATTTGGATATCACCGTAGGCACCCAAGGAAGTCAGCATTATTATAGGAACTTTTGCACCTTGCTGATCATTTTTCATCCTTCTGGCCACTTCGATACCATTCATCTGCGGCATATCCATATCAAGAAGAATTATATCGTAAGGCTCACCTGCACGGGAATTCCGAATTTTTTCAAGGCCAATAAGCCCATTTTCCGCTACATCGCAGGTCATATTCCAGGCGGCTGTCTGGTGACAGAGAATACTTCTGTTCGTTGCATTGTCATCGATAGCCAACGCCTTGAGGCCGCTAAGTCTCAATCCTTCTCCAGGATGGAGCAGTGCCGGCACCGGAGGAGACATTTGCATGGGGAGGGTAAAAAAGAAGACTGACCCTTTACCAAGTATGCTTTCCACTCCCAAGCTCCCACCCATGAGGTCGACCAATTGCTTGCAGATCACCAGGCCAAGACCTGTTCCACCATATTCCCTGGTACTCGTTCCATCGGCTTGAGAGAACGGTTGAAAGAGTCTTTTGATATTTTCTTCACTGATACCTATCCCGGTATCTTTTATTAAGATGGAAAGGTCCACCCCGGAATCGGTCGATTTTGTCGACACCTCGACGATCACTTCTCCTTTTCTGGTGAATTTGATCGCATTGCCAATCAGGTTCACCAGGACCTGGCGCAATCTATTCGAATCACCAATCAAATAGAGATTTGCATCGGGTTGGATCAGGGCTGCCAGTTCTATTCCGCGAGTTCTGCTTTTTGATGATAGAAGCTGGATGATGTCCTCAATCAGATCCTGAAGATCAAATGCGCGCGATTCAAGCTCAAGCTTTCCCGCTTCGATCTTGGAAAAATCAAGGATATCATTAATAATTGCCAGCAGAGAATCTCCTGAGTCCTGAATGGTTGTGGCAAACTGGCGCTGCGACACATCCAACTCGGTGGCGAGAAGCAGCTCGGTCATGCCAAGAACTCCATTCATGGGGGTCCGGATTTCATGGCTCATATTCGCGAGAAACTGACTTTTTGCCCGATTTGCATCCTCTGCCGCATCCCTTGCCTGCAAGAGGTCTGCTACGGTGTTCTCCAGTTCGACTTTCGCTATTGAAAGTGCCTCTGTCCTCTGGGCCACCTTTTCTTCCAGGTCCAGGCTATACGATCTCAGTTCCGCATCCCGGCAATGGATTTCGGTAATCATCTCATTAAAGTGGTCGATAAGCTCACCGAACTCATCTTCACTCTTTTTTTCCACATGAATTTCATAGACCTTTTCTTTGGTGACACGTTCCATACTGTGAACCAAACGGGTCAGCGGGGCGGTGAATAATTTCTGGGCCCAGGCAGAAACGAAAAAAACGATAACGAGCACAAAAATCACCGCAAAACTGAGCTGAATCAAAAAGCTCTTGAGACGGTATTTCAACTGTTGCAGATCATCGACAAGCAGTATCGAGCCCTTGATCCGATCCTTGACATACACCGGGCGAACCAGAAAACAAAAATCTTTTGTGATGCTTGAGATCACACCATCTGCTGCCAGCCTGTCAAGAAAATCACCTTTTTGTGGTAGCGCCGATTTGATCAGCTTTTCCATGGAGGGACTGTCAATCTCAGTCCGCCGGTACGAAGTATACTCTTCCCCTTCGGCATCATAGAGAATTGCAAAGGCAATGTCCGGCTTTCCACCAAGAGACGCCAGAGCCTCTGTGGCCCCGCTTTTATCATCAAACACCAGGGCGACACTGCTGTTCCAGGCCACCACGTCAGCCATGGTTGTAAGCTCTTCCACCAATCTTTCTGACGCTTTCTTTTTCTCCGAGAAAACGAGAATCAGGCTTAACAGAAAGAGGCCAAGCAGAGCGGTTAAGAGAAAAACGAGTTGGAGTTTCGCCCGAATTGATGATATTGATAGAAATTTATTCCACACGTTAGGCTCTTCTCATCTTTTAATCTTCAATCAGCGTTGCAATTTTAAGCAGACGGGAGCTCAGCTTCAGCCCCTGTGCTGAAATAACCCCTGGATTTATTGCAAACCTGAGTTTCCCATTATCGGTAAAAAAATGAATCGCGCCACCGAGTTTGGTGACATTACTTTTATCGCCAATGGTCAGTACGGCTTTTCCCTTGACGGCATAAAGAGTTCGGACCAGATCTTCTGTGCTCACCTCCTCCCGGTAAAAAACAATCTGGCAGTCAGGAAGCGTTACCCCTTTGTCCACCGCCACCACATGAAGAGTTCTCTCTCCTATCTTTTTTCCTTCTATGGATTCAAAGGCCTTCGGCAAATCACCCCCGCCAACTACGCATAGCAACAGGTCTGTTTTGGGGCCTGGAATTGGGATTGCCGGCCATTCCGTGAGGATTGCAAAATTAAAAACAAAGGCAGCCTTCACCGCATATTCGTCCCTTGGCTGAGCAACAGCAGAAACTGACAGGGATAGCAGCAACAGCAGAAGGAGCGCAAACATCGACAACACCCCTGCTGCACCTCCGCCTATTTTCTTGATCAGGCATTCTAAAACCGGGTTCATTTATCCACCATCGGGAGAGCAACCTTGTTCTATTTAAAACCGGTAAGTTGCTTTAAGATAAATGCCCCGCTCCACCTCTGTCGGCAGTGACCAGAATTCCTGCACATATTCTTCATGGCTCTCTGCAAGAAGGTTTTGTCCGACCAGAGATATGTTCAGATTTGAAGTTGGATGGTAGGTGATCTGCAGATCAGCAGTGAAATAATCATCAATGGTATAATACGCTCCGCCAGGGTTTCCCACATACATGCAGGCAGCATTATCCACATACCGTCCCCAAATATCGAACGAGAAGGAATCATTTACCTTCCAGTCGGCCCGCAGAGAAAATTGATTGGCAGGGGCTTCACTGCCCCAGGTAATGTTAATGTCTGTGTAATTCTCGTTAATGAAGGAATAGGCGAGATCAAACTTGAGGACATCCAGGGCCTGCCAGGCCACCGCAAGCTCAAAACCATGGCTGGTTCCATCCGCTTGATTACCAAACTGATTATACACCTCTCCATAGCTGCCATTAAAGACAGGGGTTATTTTAAAACTGCGCAATTTATCGTAATCATTATAAAATAATGCCATGTCAAAAGAGAGGGCTTCACTCACAAGATATCGATAACCTGCTTCGTAGGCAACAACGACCTGGGAATCGTAGTCGCGATAGGCGGTGACCCCTCCTGCGGCCGGCACCGGCAGGGGATTCACGTCATCTCCCGGAGGAATGACAATAGTGGTGATTGTCGAGTTGCGTTCAATCCTGGTGGGAGTCCTCACCGCTCTCGAAACTGCGGCCCAGATCTTGTGATTTTTCTGAGGGCTGAAAAGGGCCCGCACACTGGGCTGCACCTCAAAACCGGTAGCATCATTGTGTTCAACCTTGGAACCAAGTGTCAATATCAGCTTATCTTCTATTGCGGTATACTCGTCCTGGACAAAGAAGCTGAACAGATTGCTCTGCGAGCTCGCCGGATCCAATATTGTCCAGAAGCTGTTATAAAACTGCTGATCAATATAGCGATAATTCAAGCCCCAGACCAGATCCTGCTTCTTGCCGAGGGCAAAATGGTGCTTGAACTCCAGATCCAGAGTGTCTGACTCTTCATTTTTAGTGAGCTCGTCCCGACGTGCCCGGTCATAGTAAAATTGCAGGTCTATCTGTCCCCGATTAGACAGATACTGGGTCCACGATGCGAGCACATTGCCCCCCTCTGTCTCTACCTCGTCCTCATCAATACGAGAGTAGGGTTCATTGAGGGTTGCTAATTTGACAGTCTGGTTGAGATCACCCTTATAGATATCGCCCTGGACATTGAAACTGTTGGAGTGAGCAAGACTGCCATCAACACGAAACCCACTGCGATACGTCTGCCAGGAATCTTCCGCATCCTCACCAGTTACAAACTGATAACTGTCTCTCGCGTTGCCTTTTGCATAAAACCTTCCATAGATACCTTCGGCTAGCGTTGCACCATAACGGCCACCGGCAAAGGTCCGTTCTTCCGTCCCTCCTCCTGCAAAGGCAAGACCTCCCAGGGTGTCCCCGGCGTGTTTGGTAATAATATTGATGACACCGTTTACCGCATTTGCCCCCCAGACGGTTGCCCCGGGTCCCCGAATAACCTCTATCCGTTCGATATCCTCCAGAACCGTATCCTGCACTTCCCAGTAAACGCCGGAATAAAGAGGATTATAGACACTCCTCCCATCCATCAGCACGAGTAATTTGTCAGAAAAACGAGAGTTGAAGCCCCTGCTGGTTATGGCCCATTTATTGGAGTCAATGCGGGCAACGTTCAGACCCGGCACCATGCGCAGCAGTTCCGGGATACAGGTGGCCCCGGATTGCGCAATATCCTCGGCGGTAATGACGAAAATTGCCGCAGCACTGTCGGAGAGACTCTGGGCTTTTTTACTCACTGAGGTGACCTGAATGCCCATCAGGTCCTCAATGCTCATAACTGTCAGGTCGGTTTCGCTTGCCGGGCATGTTGCTGCCGCAGTTAATAAAACGGCTCCCATCACAAAACCTGCGCCTGCTCTTCTCCTCTTTTGCCTGACCTGATCATATGAAAGAAAATTCATCAATCCCAAACCCTCTATTCCTCCGCAACCGGGTATGATTGCGAACACATTTCCCTGTTAACGATAAAATTATAATATTCCAACATTATCTCTTAGCGTTCTGGTGATGTCAAATTTTAGTTGCGATTGATAAAATCAGGAAAAATACTTTGCTGCGCAGATTGTATCAAAAAAGAAGCACCGCTGTTTTCCGGCTGAAGAAATTCATGACAAAGCGTTTTTTGCATACAGCATGTTCAGGAGATTTCGCTGTGCAGTGCAGCTTTAACCCGAATAAATTCCGAGCCTATGCCAGACACCAGATTTGTCGCAGCAGCGTACGTATGCTCTATGTTCAACATCTCCAGTTCTCTGCAGAGTTCGGAAAGTTTTTTTGCGCCGACATTCGCACTGCTTGATTTGAGACTGTGCGCGTTGTTTTTCACTGCGGCAAAATCCTCAACAACCAGCGATTCATGCAATTTCGCAACAAGCGGTTCGGAGCTTTTCAGATAGGCGCTTACAACCCTGCCAAGAATATCGGGCTGTCCTTCCATCTGCAGGCTTTTAAGAGTATTCAAGATACTGATGTCAATTGGTGCAGCATGTATGCTGATATCGTTGCCTGGAGTTCTCCCTTGTGATGGTGGCGTTTCACATGGCACCATCTCAGGTTCGGTATCTTCAATGGATGTATGCCCTGCTGAGGCCATTGAACTCCCATTGGCCCAATGATCAAGGATCGTAAGAATAACCTCTTGCTTAAAAGGTTTACTGATATAATCATCCATGCCTGCGAGAAGACATTTCTCTCGGTCACCTTCCAGGGCATTTGCAGTCAGGGCGATGATCGGAATATGCTTCTTCGGAGCTTTGCCTTGCTCCATTTTGCGGATGGCGGTCGCCGCCGCATATCCATCCATAATCGGCATCTGACAATCCATGAAAACAAGGTCGAATTTTTTCCGGGCAGCCACATCTACAGCCTCCCTGCCGTTTGCGCAAAGCGTGACCCTGCAGCCAATTTTCTCGAGCATGCCAAGCACAACCATCTGATTCGTCTCATTATCTTCGACAACAAGAACGTGTATACCAGCTCGCCGGTTTTTTTCAGCAAGAGAGTGTGCAGTAACAGGTTGAGGTGGTTCATACGGGGTTTTCCTGCCCAACAGCGCCAGCAAGGCAGAACATAACTCAATTTGTCGAATAGGTTTGGTGAGATATGCCGCGATACCGTTCTCTTTTACTCGGACAATGTCCCCCCGGAATCCTACGGAAGTAAGCATTATCATCTGTATATCGGCTATTACCGGATCGGTTTTAATTTTTTCGGCGACTTCCAACCCATCCATACCGGGCATCTGCATATCAAGGATAACCAGGGAAAAAGGCTGACCGTTTTGCTGGGCGATACGCAGTTTGATCAACCCTTCCGGCCCATTACCGGCACTTTCACCATCCATTTCCCAGGTCGCAACCTGTCGTTCGAGAATTTCCCGATTGGTTGCATTGTCATCAATAATAAGGACACGGACCCCCTGTAGCTCATTGGAATCAGAAGGACATTGCTCTCTTACCTCGTCCTGCGCCGGCGCGAGCGGTACATCAAAAAAGAAATGCGACCCCTTCCCTCGTTCACTTTCACAGGCCAGAACGCCACCCATGCACGATACCAGTTCACTGGAGATAGCCAGGCCAAGACCGGTTCCGCCATATTGACGCGTTGTCGAACTATCGGCCTGTGAAAAAGGCTTAAAAAGAAGATGCTGAATTTTCCGACTTATCCCGATGCCTGTGTCAACAACAGATAGCTGCAGAGAGACCCTGCCGCCGTCCTGTCTGCCCGTTGTCGCCCGAATTACAACCTCACCCTTTTCGGTGAACTTGATCGCATTGGCAACAAGGTTAGTGAGAACCTGGCGCAGACGCGTTGGGTCTCCCTGCAAACGGCAGCAGGTATCGGCGGGGATCAGAACAGCCAGCTCAAGTCCTTTAGCATGAGCCCGGGCTGCAAGGAGCTGGGCAACTTCTTCAATCAACTGCCGCAAATCGAAAGGGATGGTCTCCAATTCTAATTTCCCTGCTTCAATCTTTGAAAAATCAAGGATATCATTAATAATTGCCAGCAACGACTCTCCCGAGCCCTGAATAATTTCGGCGAAATGGCGCTGTTCATCGGTGAGGTCCGTATCTCGTAAAAGTTCATTCATGCCCAGCACGCCATTCATCGGCGTGCGGATTTCATGACTCATATTAGCCAGGAACTCGCTTTTGGCTTTATTGGCAGCTTCGGCTATCTCTTTAGCGTCCAGTAAATCCCTGGTGCGCTCCTCCACCTGCTCTTCGAGGTGGTCATCACGCAGCTGGATTGTCGTCAGCATATCATTAAATCCCATAGCCAGTTGGCCGAGCTCGTCCCTGGCCTTTACCGGAGTACGGACATCATATTGCTTCTCCCGTGAAATCTGTTGCATAGTCCCCAGTAAACTGAGCATCGGCTCCACAACGACCTGCAGTAAACGGCCGGAAAGCGACATGGCAACAAGCAGGCCAAAAAGAAGCGAAACAACCATCAGCGCGGCGATAATCATCTGACTGTGCTTTAAATCATTCAGACTCACCAGCATCTGGACATGGCCGATGGTTTCCCCGTCCAGGACAACCGGCTCAACTACATCAATATAGTCCGGGTTAAAAACTAGGTGCCTGCCCTGAAGATGACTGGCGTTTGTTGCTCCCGGGATAGAGTTCGCCCGGGACGCATTGCTGTACTCGGCATAGATCTCACCGTCCGCATCGGTAACCCGTCCGCTAATAATTGCCGGCTTGGCGACAAGGGAATGCAGGATTGTGTTGAGTGCTTCTTTATCTTTGAAGGCAATACCCGCCTTACAGTTCTCGGCAATAACGGTGGAGAGGGTCTGCAGCTCACCGGAGAGCTGCTGGCGGATAAGATATCGCTGACTGAAAAGGGAAATAGAGGTGGTCAGCAGCAGGGCCACAAAACAGGCGAGCAGAACGATGACATAGAATTTATAACGAATGGCAAGTTGCAAAAACCAGTTCTTCATATCGATCCTAAAATACCTCAGCAGCCAGATTCAGTAAGGAGGCATTTATCTGGAGACCACTGTGAAGCGCTTGCTGGTTATTGGCGACAAAAGATAATCGACCATCTTTCGTTACAAATTCAAGAATTCCCCCCTGCCGGCTGAAGCCCTCTATATCACTGACCGTGAGAACCGGTCGTCCGACAACAGCCTGCAGCAACTGTGCGAGATGACTTTGTTCCGATTTGCTTATGAACATGACATGGCAGGTCTTTGCGTCAGCAGTTGATCCGGCATGGTGCAGGCGCACGTTTCTGCCGCCAACTTTCTTCGATTCCAGCCCATCTAATGCCTTACCAAAAGGATCCTTGCCGATAATACAAAAATCAAAAGTCTGGCCAGCCTCCGAAAATGCTTCTTTGGGCCAGGTAGTAAACTTTGAAAAATTGAGTAAAAAAGCCGCTTTCAGCTTATATTCCAGCCCCTCGGTTTCGGTATTTGCCGCTATTGCGGCAACTCCATAGAGGAGCGCCAGGATAACTGGCAAAACAGATATGAATAATTTTCGGGATGTCATATTCTGTTATGCTGTAGTTTAAAAATTATAGGTCAGCTTAAGATACACACTTCGTTCAATTTCGGTGGCTGGAGTGATGAGCTCAGAAATATATTCCAACTGACTATTGTTCAGTAAATTCTGACCAACCAGCATGATTTCAAGATGGTCCGTCGCTTTCCAAATCAGATTGGCGTCAAAGAGGAAATAACCATCCAGCGGAATTTCTCCAGAGAGCACGTCAGCACTGTCGCGGCCGACAATTTCATCGGTATAACGCAGCCAGAGATTTGTCTGCCATTTTTCAGCAAAGTCAATGGACGTGCGCACCGAAGCCTGATGTTTGGGGCTGGATTTGGCTATCGCTAAAGTACTCTCGGAAACGTTTTGTCCAGTCAATGAATTGACACTCGATAATTCCATATCCAGATAGGAATAAGTCAATACCAGAGACAACCAGGAAGTCGGTTTCCAATCAGCCGCAAGCTCCAAACCATAACTGTGCCCTTCGGCTCCATTAACAAAGGTAAAATCCAGACCAGTACTGCTTGTTACTGGTTCAAGCTGATATAATTTTTCATACTCATTATAAAAGGCCGCAATATCAAACGAGAGCTTAGTGTTTGCCTGCCAGCGATAGCCTGTCTCATAGGCAACAACCTCCTCCGAATCAAATTCTTTATTCCCCCTGATATAGGTAGTTCCAGTAATAGAATTATAGGGGGGAGGGAGAGGGTAGGAGGCTGCAAGGATACTGCCTTTTCGTTCAACGATTGAAGGAGTACGCACAGCACGGGCAACAGAGGCCCAGAAAGAATGATTGGCCACTGGTTTCCAGAGAAGGCGACCGCTGGGTTGCAGCTCAGAACCAGTAAAATCATTATGCTCCCATTTTGTTCCCAAGGTAAGCCATAGCTTGTCGTCGATCAGTTTGATCTCATCCTGTACAAAGGTGCTGTAGATATCATCACCAGTATCCGTATCAGACACTTCAACCTGATAACTATTTTCATATTCTCCATCGACCCGCCTATACCCTCCCCCAATGGTGAAGCTGTTATATGCACCAAAGCTTGTTTCATACTGGATATCCAGATCCACTGTTTTAAATGTCTGCTGGTAATAATCATGCTCTTCCTGGTCATTGTAGTCGTAGTAGGCCTGAACTGTAATTGCATCACCACCGGATAATTCCCGCCGATAACGGCCGAGAATATTGGCACCAGTCATATCAGCTTCACTGTCTTTTGCGGTAAGATAAGGTGAGGTTGCAATCCAATAGGGATAGAGAATCTGATCTGCACGATTCCGGTACATATCCCCTTGCAAGGTCCATTCGGAGTTGGCACGTGGCGTGCCGTCCAGGCGAAAACCACCTTGAAAACTCTGCCAGGAATCGTTGGCATCACCACCTCCGTTAGCAAGTGTATTATTGTCGCGATCATTGTAGGTCAGATAAATACGACCATCGGTAGACCCATTCAATTTTGCACCGTAACGGACACCTCCCTGATACCTTTCCTGATCGCCTGCGCCAACGCGAACAAGACCACCATGGGTTTCACTGGATTTTTTGGTGATAATATTGATAATCCCATTCACCGCATTCGCACCCCAAAGTGTGCCACCCGGTCCGCGAATGACTTCTATTCTATCAATGTCCTCCAGCAGCGTGTTCTGCATATCCCACCAAGTGCCACTGAAACTGGGGGAATAAACACTCCGACCATCTATCAAAACCAGCAGTTTATTGGAGGTATGGCCGGCAAAACCGCGAGAGGAAACCGACCACTTGCTCGCACTTATTTTCGCTACCTGCAGACCGGGGGCCATGGCCAGGGCGTCGGGAATACTGGTCACTCCGGAGCGCCGGATGTCCTCCTGGCTAATGACAAAAACTGCCGCAGCCGCATCGGCCAGGCGCTGCTCCTTTTTCGACACCGAGGTGATGGTGATATTCATCAGCTGGGAGAGGTCCATATCGAGAAATTCATTGCCTGTTTCACTGGCTGCATTTACCTCTCCCTTTGTCAGGGTACAACACAGGCACAGGGCCCCTGCAACAAGGTATTTCTTACCGGCACTCTTCATTGCTGACTCCATCGATTTTGACCAGCCGGGATTGCAAAACAGTATTTTTGCATTGCACTAATCGACCGTTTCGGGGTTATTAAAAATGTTTTCATCATCAATATTCTCAGCTTAAATGCTCAACCGCGTATTGTTGCGGAGTCATCTATTCCTGGAGGAATTAAACCAATCATGGGTATGAAATATGCATCAGGAAACTACGAGATAAATTGATGGTATCATTGATGGAAATTAGAAGTCAAATTTAATGCAAAATAATCGGAAAGATTATCAGCAGACCAATTGAATCCCGCAAAAAACCTGCCTATTCTCGGAAAAGAGATTTCCTACGAAATCATGACCCATGAAAAATCTGTTTTGAAAGCGAAGAAAACGAATCAGATCTGACAGACACCTGAAAAATTGGTAAGTGGTAGTGCGAGGCTGGACAGCACGTAGTTTCGCCGAAGACAGGGCGTGAAAAGAACATGACAATAATCCTCGACAGGATACAATACCTACTATGAGTGCACTCCATCTCCTGATGATTGTGTTGGCAAATTCCGCCTGGGGGATTAATTTCATTGCGGGAAAAATTGGTGCCGAGGTCTTTCAGCCGCTCTTATTCACGGCAATACGTTTTCTTTTCCTGCTGCTGTTAATGCTCCCCTGGCTGAAACCTGCGCCAGGATATATGAAGCCGCTTTTACGGGTGGCGTTTCTTTTAGGTGTGCTCCACTTCGGGATGATTTTCACCGGTCTGCATGCTGGCGGGAATATTGCCTCGATAGCCATCACGACACAGCTCTATGTTCCATTTTCAGCAATTTTTGCCGCCATCTTCTTAAAAGAAAAAGTTTCTTTACTCTCGATAGTCTCGATCGCTGTCGCCTTTGGTGGAGTGATGGTGATTGGTTTCGATCCAATTGTCTTTAATCACATTGATGCAATCTTATGGGTGACAGGAGCAGCTTTTGTGATGGCTGTTGCGACAATCCTGATGCGGCAATGCCCGCATCTCGGGGTATTCAGGCTTCAGGCATGGATTGCGGTGGTTGCCTGCCCGTCATTGCTGTTGTTGTCCGCGATTTTTGAATCCGGTCAAACCCAAATTCTTTCGCATGTCCATCTCATTGATTTCTGGACGCCTCTCTACTCTGCCGTTGGCGCCTCCATTGTAGGCCATGGGATTGTCTATTATCTGCTTGGCAGGTATCCGGTTTCCATGGTAACACCGCTGCTTTTACCGACCCCTGTCATTGCCACATTTTTGGGGGTATTGGTTTTCGGAGACACTCTGGGGTGGAAAATAATTGTCGGGGGTTCAATGACCCTTTTGGGGGTATTGATGTTACTGAAACCGGCAAGACCGCAACAAAAGAGGCTGGGGAACGACAAGATGTAACGGACTTCACCGGACAATGTTATTACCACTAAACCTCAACCAAATGGGGACATAAGGGGACCTTTTCACGGGTGTTCGCAGCCGGGATGGCTGCGGTCACGCTCCCGGGGGGTGGGTATATGGCGGAGGAGCAGGGATTCGAACCCTGGGTGGAGTTTCCCCCACAACGGTTTTCGAGACCGTCCCGTTCGGCCGCTCCGGCACTCCTCCGTACGACGTCATTGATACCAGGAATCTGGCCGTTCTTCAATAAGATTAAATCAATTGCCAATACGTTGATATGAAAAAACAATTTGACGGAACGCTTGAAACCTCACTATATTGCACGGGATTTTTTCTATTCCGTCCTTAAACAACAGCAAAAATGCATTGGGGGTCCAATGAGATATTACCTTGTCCCATTTTGTTTAGTTTATTTTTTTGCCTTTTCCGCTTTTGCCGACTCCCTGCCGAATGTTCCTCACATTGTTGTATCCGGCGAATATGAAATACGCGCAGTGCCGGATACTGTCACTCTTTCACTGAGTATCGCCGAAACTGGTTTCGAAGTGGCCGAGGCCCAGAACAGCATAGAAACGAGATCGAAAAAACTGCTCACTTCTCTTGAAGCTCTCGGTATAGCAAAAGAGGATATCAGCTCAGCTCAACTGCAGATCACTCCCCATTACAACTGGAACAACAGTGCACAGATATATGCCGGAACCGAAGTATCAAGAACAGTAGAAGTAACGCTGCGACAACTCAGCCGCTATGACGAGCTTATCCGGTCGATCATCAACGCCGGGGTTGCCCAGATACATTCAACCCGCCTGAGTTCATCCCAAGAGAAGAAGTTTCGGGAAGACGCACTGCGCGGCGCCATAGAGGACGGTTTGGCAAAAGCACAAATCATGGTCGCCCATCTGCCCGAAAAGATCGGTCCCGTTTATTCGATAACATCGCAGGCAGCAAGCCAGCCTTTCTTGCAGGCCAGATTCCAGGTAGCCGAGACAGCAAAGCAGAGCGCATTCGAACCGGGAACCATACTTTTTACGGAAACTCTGCAGATAGTTTTTTATCTGGTGCAAGAAAAACAACCGCAATAACTGAAAATACCGGGATTGTTTTCGGGAGAGGCACTAAACAACAGGCTCGCCGCGATTGCCACTGCATCAGAAAAGTTATCGAAAACAAAAGGCAATGAGACAGGACCGATTGTGATAAATCGCTTCAACTCCTGAAATTATTTGCATATTTCGTCAACAAAGATATGATGAGATATCCTAAAAAACTCCCATAACAGGCAAAATCATGGCAACAGAAATTTCCGATGCAGAGATTCTACGGTTGATCAGTGCCCAGATCAACCTGCCTTCCCCGCCTGTAATCGCCGCACAGATCCTAAAAACGATCCAAAACAAAGAAAGTTCCTTATCCGATCTGGAACAAATAATCACTGCAGATCCGGCGCTGACAAGCAAATTGTTGCGGATTGCCAACTCGGCGTTTTATGGCCTGCCCTGTGCAATAGGTAATGTCAACCGGGCGCTCTCCATTCTTGGCACCAATGTAATCAAAAACATTGCCCTCTCCTTCGTTATATCCAGTGATCTTCGGAACAAGACCGAATCATGGTTGAATTTCGACTACTTCTGGCGCCGATCCGTGACGGCGGCGGTGGCCGGGGAGCTGATCGTGGAACTGCTCCATAAAAAAAATGAGGATATTTTTGTTACCGCTCTTCTTCAGGACATCGGAATTTTAATAATGTACCTGAGTAAGGGACAGGAATATACTGCCGCTCTGGAGCAGTGCATCAACTACGGTGAGACCAACCTGGTGCAACTGGAACAAAAAATGTATCAGTTTGATCACCAACAGCTCAGCTGGACGCTTCTTAAAACCTGGGGAATCCCTCTTTCTATTGTACAACCGGTACGTTATCACCACCAACCAGATCACGCCCCTGAAGAATATCGGCAGACCTGCTCCGTGCTGTACATGGCAAATCTGCTGTCGGCAATTTACAGTGGCGCCGAAACCTCACAAAACGTCCGGGAATTACACACAAAGATGGAGGAGTTTTTTAACATCCCTGAGGATCAGACCAGAACGCTTCTGGATAATGTCGCGGAAAAGAGTCTTGATATCCTGAAGATATTTGAAATCGATCCCGGCGAGTTAAAACCCTATTCCCAGATGCTCCAGGAAGCCAATGACGAACTTGGCAAGCTAAATCTTTCGTATGAACAACTGGTACTGGAGCTGAAAGAATCCAAGTTAAAATCGGAAAAAATCGCGCAGGAGTTAAAAAAAGCCAATAGTCAACTCAAAGAACTGGCGTTTCGGGATGGTTTGACACATCTTTATAATCATCGATATTTCCAGGAAATCCTCGGCAAGGAAATGAACCGCGCCAAGCGATATAACAATCATCTCTGTCTGATTCTGTTTGACATTGATTTTTTCAAGCATGTGAACGACACTTTTGGCCATCCGGCAGGCGATCAGGTCCTGATTAATCTGACCCAGGCAATCAGCAAGGCAGTGCGCCCAAGCGACATAGTCGCCAGATACGGCGGCGAGGAGTTTGCCGTCATATTACCCGAAACCAACCAGGCAGGGATGAATGTTTTTGCCGAACGCCTGCGACGATGCGCCGCCGCAGTGACGACCATGATACAAGACCATGAAGTAAAAGTAACAATCAGTTGCGGCGGGGTCCATATAGCTCCGGGAGACAACGTCACTCAGCACCAGTTGATCGATGCAGCCGACCGCAATCTCTTTTTGTCTAAAAAAAATGGACGCAACCGGGTTACCACTCTTCCCATTTCAGCAACTCTTTAGGAACGAGAAGTAGATATGCAATTAAAAAAACGACCTCTTTTTCTATACGTCCTGCTGCTTGTACTCTCTTTCACCCTCCCTGTCCCTGGCAGCGCAGCGGCCAAAAAGGAAGTACTCTCCTGGGATGAGGCGGTAAAAATGAGCCGTGGCCAGACAGTCGACTGGTATATGTGGGGAGGTTCTCCGGCGGTCAACCGTTACGTCAACGGTTATCTGGCACCCGAACTGAAGAAGAAATATGGCATCCACCTGCGGCAGGTGCCGGTAAAAGATATTGCCGAGGTAGTCAGCAAACTCATCGTTGAAAAACAGGCCGGTAAAGACAGCGACGGCAGTGTCGATCTCATGTGGATCAACGGTGAAAACTTCCGCACCTGTAAACAGCACGATCTTCTCTACGGCCCTTTTGCCGATAAACTGCCGAATCAGCAATTTGTCGACTGGTCAAAGCCGACGGTGAAAAATGATTTCGGTACCCCGGTGGATGGAATGGAATCCCCCTGGGGCAGTGCCCAGATGGTCATGATCTACGATACCGCAAGAACACCGCAGCCCCCCAAGTCAATATCTGCTCTGATCGCCTGGATAAAAGCCAACCCCGGCCGATTCACCTATCCCGCTCCGCCGGACTTTACCGGTTCGGTACTGGTTCGACATTTTTTTTATCATGCCGCCGGAACGGTTGATACATGGCAGGGAGAATATTCTGCGGCTGAGTTAACAAAGGCCGCCGATGCTACCTACACCCTGCTCAACGACCTGAAGAGTTCTCTCTGGCGCAATGGCGACACTTATCCCGAGTCCCCGGTAAAAATGAATACCCTGTTTGCCGACGGCCAGATCGATTTTTCTTTCTCCTACCATCAGGGAGAGGCATCACGGAACATTCTCGACGGCCTTTTTCCTGAGACGGTGCGAACCTACGTCTTTGATGAAGGCACCATCACTAACACCCATTTTGTGGCCATCCCCTATAACGCCAAAGATACGGCAGCAGCGATGGTTGTCGCCAATTTTCTGCTCTCCCCGGCAGCGCAGCTGGAAAAAGCCGTGCCGGAAGTCTGGGGCGATTTCCCCGAAATCAGCCCGCACAAACTCCCAGTACCGTGGCAGGAAAAATTCACCGGCCTCCCCAAGGGCAAGGCCACCCTGAGCGATGCTGAGCTGCAGGCCCATCAGCTGCCGGAACCGCCAAGCACCATCCTGATCGAGCTGGAAAAAGGCTGGGTTGATCATGTTCTGAAAAACAGATGACGGGAAGTTCGCTGCATTCCACCGCCATAGATGCCGGTACCGGGCGAAAAACATCGCTTTTGCAGCTGTCTGGCCTTCTTGGTCCTGCTCTGGCTACAGTTCTTGTTCTGTTTGGCGGCGGTTTGGCACTGGGACTTCTGCAGGCCCTTGGATATCTTCCCGCAACGGGACTGGCGTCCATCGGCCTGCAACATTTCACCCGCGTTCTGCAGGATCCCGATTTTAGCAAAAGCCTGTTCCTCACCCTGTATATCGCCGCAACGTCTACCCTGATCGCCGCCGTAATCAGTATATTTCTCGCGCTGTCGCTTATGCGCTGGGCGGCTGACAGTCGGACCGTTCATTTTATTTTACAGATTCCCCTGACAGTACCGCATCTGGTTATCGCGATTTCGGTGACTCTGCTGCTTGCTCCGGCGGGAATGCTTTCCAGGTTGTTATCCTCCGTGGCAATAATCCAGACACCTGCAGAGTTTCCACTTTTAGTAAACGATGGCTGGGGAATTGGCATCCTTACCGTCTACATCTGGAAGGAAATCCCGTTCATTACCTTTATGCTGCTTTCTGTTTTAAAAAACATGGGAACGGAGCTCCTGGAAGCAGGTGCCACCCTCAATGCATCGAGGCTGCAGCGCTTCAGTCATATCATTCTGCCGGTCATCGCGCCAAGCCTCGGAGCTGCCTGTCTGATCGTCTTCGCCTTCACCTTCGGCGCCTTTGAGGTTCCATATCTGCTTGGCCGCACCTATCCTCTGGCGCTTCCGGTATGGGCATACAAAAACTACAGCGATATCGACTTATTAGCCAGACCGGAAGGGATCGCTATTGGCCTGATCATCGCGGCAATCGTCATTATTGCCATCTTCCTGTCGCAGATTGTACTGCACTTTGGCCGCAAAAGAGGGCTGACAATATGAGAGTGCAGAAATGGATACTGTTTTTTTCCGTGCTGCTGAGTGTCCTGTTGCCCTTTCTGCCCCTCGTCCTCTGGTCCACAAGTGAGCGCTGGTTCTACCCTGGCCTGCTGCCGCAGTCTTTTGGGCTGCGTGCCTGGACCTATGTCTTTGGAACCGCAGGCGACCAGATAGTCACCGGTCTGTCATCGAGTTTTTCTCTTGCTCTTGTCACCACCATAGTATCGCTCATCCTCGGAATTCCTGCCGGACGAGCCCTGGGGCTCTATGATTTCCCCGGTAAAAAAATGGTTTCTTTACTGCTGATCCTGCCGATAATCGTGCCGCCATTGTCGGTTTCGATGGGGCTGCACTTCTGGTTCATCCAGCTGCGACTGGCCGAAACCTTTGTTGGTGTGGTGCTTATCCACCTCACAGTCTGCCTCCCCTATACAATTTTTGTAATCTGGGGGGTTTTTACCGACTATAATCCTGATTTTGAAGAACAGGCACAATCGCTCGGCGCCTCCCCGGCAAAAATTATAGTGCAGGTCATGCTGCCCATGATTCTTCCAGGAATAACGGTGGCCGCGTTATTTTCTTTCCTGCTTTCCTGGTCGCAATACCTCAGTACCCTGATCATCGGCGGCGGTAAACTGCTCACCCTGCCGATCCTGCTTTTTTCGTTGATGGACAGCGGTGACCGCCCGGTAGCGGCCGCAGTCAGCCTGGTGTTCATACTGCCGGCCTTTCTCGCCCTGATGGGCAGTGCTTACAATTTAGGCCGCAGCGGCCTGCAGGGAGTGCGGTAATGGGACAGTTGGGACTGCGGAATCTGACGATCAGGTACAACAGCAAACCGGTCATCCGGGATCTCTCCCTAGATATCAACGACGGGGAGATGGTGTCCCTGCTCGGTCCCAGCGGCGTCGGCAAAACCACAATCCTTAAGGCTATTGCCGGATTATTGCAGCCTGATTCCGGTTCCATACTCCTCAACGGCGAACCGGTGAACCACCTCCCCCCAGAACAAAGAGATGCGGTGTTGATTTTCCAGAAACCGCTGCTTTTCCCCTTTCTCGATGTTGGCCAGAATATCGGCTTTGGCCTGAAGATGGCGAAGGTGAAAAAACCGGTTGCCGCCAAACAGATCGACAAGATAATGGAGATTACCGGCCTTGGGAACTTCAAGCATCGCAAAATTCACCAACTCTCCGGCGGGCAGCAGCAGCGGGTGGCTTTAGCTCGCGGCCTGGTGCTTGAGCCCTCTGTCCTGCTCCTCGACGAACCGCTGAGCAGCCTCGATGCAGAGCTTCGCCAGCAGATGCGTGAGCTCATCTGCACCATACAAAACCAGACGGGTACCACGATGCTGTTTGTGACCCATGACCAGAGCGAAGCCCTCGCCATCAGCGACCGGATCTGCGTGCTGCTTGACGGCAGACTGCGCCAGAGCGGCACTCCGGCAGAAATCTTCTATCAGCCGGCTGATGCGGATGTTGCCCGTTTTTTTGGCTGCACCAATTTTATCAGCGGCACGATCAACAACGGTACCTTCAAGAGCGGCGCGATCAGCTGCGCCACATCGCTTGACGATTCACCTGAGACAATCGCCGTCATCAGACCGGAGGATATTGTTCTTTCCTCAAGTAAAAGAAATAACACCATGAGCGGAAAAGTCGTTGAGATACAATTTGAAGGCGCAACGACCCGCGTCACTATAAAAGCCGAAGAGAGGACCTTTACGGCCCTGACTCTGCGTCCCGATTTCACCAAAGAGCAACCGGTCTGGCTGCATTTTCCGCCGGATCGGCTGCATTTTCTCCCGGCCACCGCAAAACCATGACAGCGTCGGCGAGCCCATTCGATCAGTATCTCGATCCGGTGAGACACTATCTCCGCCAGCAGCACTGGGACGATGTCCCGGCGATGAACGGACATACCTTTACCGTGTCACCCCTTGCAGGCGGGGAATATAATCTGAATTACCTGCTTACATCATCGACACAGAAACTGGTTTTTCGGGTCAACATGGCTTCGCAGATCGACCGGGCCGACCAGATCGTCTACGAATTTAAGACGCTGCAACTGCTGCAGGACTCCGGCGTCACCCCCCTTCCTGTTTTTGTCGATGACAGTCGCAGTCTTATCGACCGGGGTATCTCGATCATGGAATACCTTCCCGGCAATCCACTCGATTACCACCTTGATCTGGCTGGCGCGGCCAGAACCCTGTCGATCATTCATCAACTGCAGATAGACGAGGCCAAAAACCATCTGATTGTTGAAAAGCAGCCCCTGTCGCTGATTTTTAACGAATGTGCCGGGCTGCTGGATGGATATTTCAACTCGGATCTGGCTGATAGGGCAATCCACAGCTTTCTCCTGGAGGTCAAGGCCTGGGCCGAATCAGCCAGAGCTCAGGAACAATATTTTCTTGACGATCCGTGGTTCTGTATCGTCAATACGGAAATCAACTCGGCCAACTTCATTGTCAACCGGGCCCGGCAGTCAACGCACCTTATCGACTGGGAGATGCCGCGCTGGGGAGATCCTTCAACCGATCTCTGTCATTTCTGCTCGCCGCTCACCACCCTGTGGAAGACCGATTTTCGCTTTTCCCCCGAAGGGCTCGATTTTTTTATCCGGGAATATAAACAAAACATCCGCTCCGCCCACCTGCAGGACACCCTGGCGGAGAGGATGCGCCGCAAATTTCCGTTTGTGCTGCTCCGGGGCATCTCCTGGTCGGCCATGGCCTGGGTCGCCTATCAGACAGGATACCAGGGGATGCGCAACGAAGACACCTGGCATAAAATCAACCAGTATATGGAGCTTGATTTTATGCGATCCCTGTTTGAACCTTTCATGATGGTGTCGTAAAAGGCCCGATCTCCTTCGTTGTAGTTTTTTACTGAATCATCTCAAACGTGATGTTTTTACGAGTTTATCTTTCATTGAAAAGCTGATATTTATTTGCGATTATGTGGACTCACAGCCGATTGCTGCTCTTTACCAGATACCCAGAGGCGGGTACAACCAAAACCAGACTCATTGAGGAGCTTGGTGCCGAAGGGGCGGCATCGCTGCAAAAAAGGCTGACGGAAAGAATTGTCTCCCGGGCAGACCTGCTTCTGCAACGGCGAAGGATTGCTTCGACGATCCACTATGCCGGCGGCAACAGCGAAAAGATGTCCATCTGGCTTGGCCCAATGCATTTCGTTGCCCAGAAAGATGGCAATCTCGGCCAGAGGATGCAGGCAGCCTTTGTGCACGCATTTGCCGGCGGCGTGGAAAGAGCGGTTCTGGTCGGCAGCGATATCCCGGATATCAGCGTTCATCTGCTCGAGCAGGCATTTACCGCCCTGTTGGACAAAGAGGTAGTCATTGGGCCCAGTGAAGACGGCGGCTATTACCTGATCGGCCTGACTGCAAAAAAAGCAGCGCAACTCTTGCCGCTGCTTTTCACAGAGATGCCCTGGTCGACTAAAGAACTTTTTACCACGACCATCCAGCGTCTCGACCAAGCCGGATATGAAGTGGCCATCCTGCAGGCATTAAGAGATATCGACCTGCCGGCCGATCTCCCTTTCGCCCGGGAAAGGGGTTTGTTATGACCGTAACTCTTTCGATAATAATCCCCACCCTCAACGAACAAAACGTACTTGGCGCAACCCTTGCCCGTCTGGCGGATACAAAAAACTGCGAGGTGATCGTCGTCGACGGCGGCAGCAGCGATGCCACCCTGGCCCTGGCGGTGCAGGCCGGTTGTAAAACTCTCTCCAGCCCACGAGGGCGCGGCAGGCAAATGAACCTCGGTGCCGAAAAAGCGACAGCGGAGACACTCCTCTTTCTGCATGCCGACACGCTGCTGCCGGAGAATTTCCCCGAACTCATTCTTGATGCCGTCCATCGACCGGCTGTTGCCGCCGGTGCCTTTTCCCTGGCAATTGACAGCCCCGCAAAAAGCCTGGCCGTTATCGCCTATTTTACGAATCTGCGTTCCCGCCTGCTGCACCTGCCCTACGGCGACCAGGCGCTCTTTATTACCCGAAAAATGTTTTCGGCAATCGGCGGCTTTCCGGAGATGGAGATCATGGAAGATTTCGTCTTCGTCAAAAAAGCGCAAAAAAAAGGCGCCATCATTATTCTCCCCGAATGTGCGACGACATCCGCCAGACGCTGGCAGAATTTGGGCACAGTCCGAACAACCCTCATCAACCAGTTGATTGTCTGCGGCCATAGCCTCGGCGTACCTCCAGCCATTCTGTCCAGATGGTATCGACGCATGCGCGGGGTCGGCAATTGATCAGTTCCAATAAAATTCAGTCTTTCTGCATTTTCCACTAACACTTTTTTTTCCCAAGTTATACGCTAGCGACTACATAGTAGTGCAATATACTGCTCGACCCACCTTCAAGATTGAAAAAGGAAAAAAATGTTCAAGAAAATCAGAAATATGCAATTCACCACGAAATTATTCATTGCCGTGGTGTGTATTACCATGACTTCGATCCTGATCACCTCCGGGAACGCAATCAGGATGGCCGACAGCGGCCTTTACTCTCTCGGAGAGGGCGCAATAAAAGATATCCACCAGAGCGCGTACAACTCACTGCGCATGTATGACAAAAATATGCGACTGAAACTGGACGGGGACCTGCTTCTGTTAGAACAACAACTTAAAGCCAAAGGCGCCATCTTCCTCGATGAAGGAAAAACGCGCCAAGAGACCCTGGTCAACCAGGTAACCAAAGAAAGCACCACCAAGGAAATCCCCCAACTGCAGGCAGGGGTCAGTTATATTAACGGCTACTACGATATCGTCGATAACATTGAAACAATATCCGGGTCTTCGGCAACTATTTTCCAGCTGGTGGACGACAAACTCCTGCGGATCTCTACCACCGTCAAAAAACAGGACGGTCAACGTGCAGTCGGAACGTATATCCCCTCGGACAGCGCCGTATATAAAAGCATCATGCGCGGAGAAACCTACCGGGGCAAGGCCTTCGTCGTCAATGACTGGTATCTTACCGCCTATGCCCCTCTCCGGGACATGGACAATAATATCATAGGGGCAATCTATGTCGGCCAGTTGATGCTCAGCCCACAGGTAAAAGATTTCATCACCGAAACCACAATAGGCGCAGGCTATTTCTTCGTTTATGCCGATGCCGGAGAAATCCTGATTCACCCCAGCCTCGATTCCACCACAAATATCTATGAGCTTATTCCCGAATTTAAAGGTGTGAATGAAGGTTTCATACGATACAACTGGAAAGGAACGGAGAAAGTCACCTACATCAGGCATCTCAAGGAATGGGGAATCTTCATCGCCGTCGGACTCAACAGAGGCGACATACTCAACGGCCTGGATGCGAAAATGCTGCGCAACAACCTGCTGGTCGGGCTGCTTGTTGTTAGTGCAGGCATCTTGGTAGCCATTTTCCTTGTCCGGTCCATCAACAGACCGCTGAAAGAACTGGCAGATAAAAGCTTTAAAGTCGGAAACGGCGACTATACCATCGACTTTGCCTCCGAAAATAAAGATGCCATCGGCCAGCTCACCAACTCCCTCGGGAGCATGGTTGAAAAATCCAGGGATATGCTTCGGGATATCAGCCAATCCTCACAGGATCTTGCGGCCGCAGCAACCCAGTTGGCTGCCATTTCCGAACTTATGGTGACCAATGCCGACGCCACCACGACTATAGCCGATACGACCGCGACAAACGCCGGTGAGGTGTCGGATAACATGAACTCAGTTTCTGCAGCGATGGAGGAATCAACGGTCAATCTCGACATGATTGCCTCCGCGTCAGAAGAAATGGGAAATACCATCAAGGAAATAGCGGAAAACAGTTCCCGGGCCCGCCTTACCACCGAGGAAGCTGTGGTAAGCGCCCAAAAATCACACGAAAGGGTTCAGGAGCTCGGCGAAGCCGCCCGATCCATCGGTACGGTGACGGAGACGATCACCGAGATTTCCGAGCAGACCAACCTCCTGGCCCTCAACGCCACCATCGAAGCGGCAAGAGCGGGAGAAGCCGGCAAGGGGTTTGCGGTAGTTGCCAATGAGATCAAAGAACTTGCCAAGCAAACTGCCGCCGCAACCGGTAAGATCAAATCAGCCATCGACAAGATCCAGCAACAAACCGGGGCAACGGTCACGGATATCGAGGCCATAACCCGCGTCATCAGCGACGTCAATGAAATCGTCAGTACCATCGTCACCGCGGTGGAGGAACAATCCATCACCACCAACGAAATAGTCAACAATGTGGCTCAGGCTTCCTCGGGCATCACGGAAATCAACCACAACGTGGCCAGCAGCAGCCAGATGACCACAATGATGCTGGAGGGGGTCGGACAGGTAAAAGAGCAATCTCTCGAGGTGAAGGAAAACAGCCAGCAGGTCCGCACCTCAGCTGATGGACTGTCGGAACTTTCAGGTAAACTGACGCAACTGGTCGCCAAATTTAAAATCTAGCTCTTCGCTCAGGGTGCCTGATAAACAGGCACCCTGAAACATTCCCCGCCAATCCCCTTTGAATCATTGCTTAACTGAGAGATATATGCTAGCAGTGTAACCATATAGGATGCAGTAAAACAATCGGCAACCGATGGCTATCTGTAACGAGATTAAATTGCCTGTTTTTCTCTACAAGCACTCTGCTTTAAAAACACATTTCCATCTCCCATGACAACACTTCAATACGACTTCATTATCATTGGCACCGGCCCTGCCGGCCTGGCCGCGGCGATGACGGCGGCAAACTCCGGGAAAAAAGTGCTGATTCTGGAAAAAGAGGGTTCCCTCGGTGGCGTATGCGTCAATACCGGCACTTTTCCGAGCAAAACCCTGCGGGAGGCTGTTCTGTATCTCACCGGTCATTTGAAGCGCAAAATTTTTGAAGAAGATTACTGTTCCACGCATACTACCGAAATATCCATGGAGAAACTGAAACAACGGTTGGATGATGTGCGGATTAAGGAACACGCAATTATCAGCGAACAGCTGAAACGCAATGGCATTGATATCATCCGGGGAAATGCACGTTTTTTAAATCCAACTACGGTTATTGTCGATCAGCTGGCTGATAACAAGGAGATCCGCGTCGAGGGCGCGCGAATTTTAATTGCGACCGGCTCCCAGCCGCGCAACCCGCCGGATGTCCCGTTTGACCACCAGGTGATCGTCGACTCGACCTCAATTCTCAACATGAAAAAAATCCCCAAGACCCTTATCATTCTGGGGGGCGGGGTTATCGGCTCCGAGTACGCGACCATCTTTGCCGAACTGGGCGTAAAGGTGACCCTGCTCGACCGGGGCGACCGGCTGCTGAAATTCCTCGATCATGAGATATCCGGAGAGCTGAAAAAGAATTTTCCCAAGGGCAATGTTGATTACATCCATAATTGCGGCGACTTCAAAATAACCAAGAACAGTACAGGGGCGCAGGTCATCCTGCAGAACAACCGGGTTATCAGCGCGGATTGTCTCTTTTTTGCCCTCGGCCGGGAAGCCAATACAGCAAGCCTGGCTATCGAGAAGGCAGAAATCCGGCTCAACGAGTACCACTACATTGAAGTCAACGAACTCTACCAGACCTCAACTTCCAACATCTATGCCGTAGGAGATGTCATCGGTTGGCCGAGTCTTGCCGCCACCTCCATCGTCCAGGGCAGGCTCGCAGCTCTCAATGCCCTGAAACTGCGGGTCGAATCGTTTCCGAGGATCTTTCCCATTGGTATCTATACCATTCCGGAAATCTCCTATGTCGGGATTACCGAAGAGGAGGCAAGAGAAAGGGGCTATAAAATCGTGGTCGGCAAATGCCGATATTTTGAACTTCCCCGGGGCCAGATCTCCGGTGAGAGCGAAGGCATGCTGAAAATGATCGTGCACCAGGACACCAGGGAAATCCTCGGCGTCCATATCCTTGGCGGCGGTGCCACCGAGGTGATTCACATTGCCCAGATGGCCATGATCTATAATGCCAAAATTGATGTATTCATTGATAATATTTTCAACTATCCGACCTATTCCGAAGCCTTGAAAATTGCCGCACTCGCCGCGTCGAACCAGATTCAGAAAAAGCGTCCCTAACCGCATCGATGTACATTGAATAATCGCAAAGCCTACCTTGCCTGTATCAGTATTGTCTTTATCTGGTCGGGCTGGATAACCATTTCAAGGTACGGGGTGCACACCGTCCTCCAGCCGGCCGACATTACCCTGGTACGCTATGTAACCGCACTGGTCTGTGTTTCTCCTCTCGTTATTCGCCACCAATGGTCAAAATACCGGCTGCATCAATACCTGATGGTGGGGCTCGGTATCGGTTTCCCGTACACCATGTTGTCGTTTTACGGCTTGCGGGAACTGAAAGCCGCTCATGTCGGGGTGCTGGTAAACGGAATGCTTCCGGTATTTGGTGCGATAGCCGCATGGTTTATCCTGCGCCAGCGGATATCGATTATGCGTTATGGTGCCATCGGCCTTATTTTCCTGGCAAATTTCATTATGGCCGGGGGCGACACTTTTTCACCGGAGCATGTCACCGGAATTATCATGTTGCTAGTTGTCGCCGCCCTGTATACCATGCATATGATCGGCGTAAAACACTGGAGGTTTGAGTGGAAAGATGTTCTGGTGACCGTCTCGGTGGTCAATGCCTTATTATTTCTGCCACTCTGGTTTGTTTTCCCAAACGCTCTTTTTCAGGCCGACATAAAGGATATCGCCAGCCAGGCCGTGTACCAGGGGATAGTGGTAAACATTGTCGCCCTCATGTGTTCCACATACGCTATTAAACACCTCGGTACGATAACCGTGTCAATTTTTATGTCTGTTGTCCCGGTCACGACAGCGATGCTCGCCTGGTTTATACTTGATGAAAATCTGAACAACTATGAGCTCGCTGGTATTATCGGATGTTCCATCGGCTTATTCATCTATAGCCGAGGCCAGTTACTGGAGTCGCAAAAGCATATTCTGCGCTGACTGTCTTTCTCTTGCGCAACCAGTAGACTTTTTACGACACCATGAACAACCTTATAGAAAGGAGAATTATTCATGTCTAGCAGTTTTGGTACACTCTTTAAGATAAGTACTTTTGGTGAATCCCATTGCAAGGCAGTGGGAGTGGTCATTGACGGCTGCCCGCCAGGGCTTTCTCTTACCGCGGAGGATATTCAACCGCAACTTAATCGAAGACGCCCCGGTCAGAGTGCTCTGTCGACGGATCGCCAGGAAGCCGACCAGGTCATCATCCTGTCCGGCACAGAAAACGGCAAAACCCTCGGCACCCCCATTGCACTCCAGGTAGCCAACAAGGACCATCGCCCCAAAGATTACGGGAATATGCGCGACATCCCCCGCCCCTCCCATGCCGACTACACTTACCAGATGAAATATGGCATCAGAGCGTCTTCCGGCGGCGGCAGATCCAGCGCCAGGGAAACTATCGGAACCGTCGCCTCGGGCGCAGTTGCCGGCAAAATCCTGCGGGAAAAATTCAATATCGACATTGTCGCCTGGGTCAGCAGCGTGGGAGAAATCAGCGCAAACCCCGTGGACAGCAATACTATCACCCGAGCAGACGTCGATTCAACCACTATCCGCTGCCCCGACCATGCAGCTGCGGCGCAAATGGAAAATCTGGTGGCGGAACTGAAAGAAATTGGCGATTCGGTGGGGGGGGTTGTCTCCTGTGTGATCCGTAATGTCCCGGTTGGACTGGGCGAACCGACTTTTGAAAAACTGGAGGCCAAACTGGCGCAGGCGATGTTGGCCATTCCCGCCACCAAAGGATTCGAGATCGGTTCCGGTTTTGCCGGCACCAGACTGCGCGGCTCCCAGCATAACGACCCGTTTACCTGGAAAGACAGCCGCCTCGGCACAACCACCAATAATTCCGGTGGTATTCAAGGCGGGATCAGCAATGGTGAGCCGATCCTTCTGCGGATCGCCTTCAAACCGCCGGCGACTATTTCTCTCCCCCAGCAGACGGTTGATTTCACGGGCGACGCCGCAGTACTCGAAGCAAAAGGCCGCCACGACCCATGCGTTGTACCCAGGGCGGTACCTATCGTCGAGAGCATGGCTGCCCTGGTCATAATCGATATGCTGCTGCAACAGGAAGCACGCAAAGCACTCCAATTTTGAGAGCGTCGTGACATATCCACAAAGCTCATCCAGCCCAAAAAGATAATCCGGCCATGGAAAATTGACCGGATTATCCGGAGATTCAACAAATACTTGTTGAATCTCCTCCCGGAAAGCGGTAATAATTTTTGGTTCCGGGCAACAAATGCGTGTGGTTGTTTTTCATTGTATTCTTATTCTAATTATTGCTGCGGTTGAGCCGCCTGTTATGAACTTTGCATCATAACAATCTCAAACGGCAATGTTTTTTCTGGCGGAAACCAAGATGACTCCTAAACGCTCGACCCTCAGCTCGTATCTGGATCGCTTCGCTCCCCCTGAAGGCTTCCTGCTCCTTATGCTCTCTGTTTTCGTTGGAGCATGCACCGGCCTGGCATCGGTTTTTTTTGTGAAATTAATCTTCGCCATTCAGGATTTTTCTTATGGCACGATCTCCGGTCTGCTCCCCTTTCTTGGAAAATGGATCTACCTGATTGCGCCGATTCTGGGCGGCTTGCTTGTTGGTCCGCTTATCCTTATGGCCCATGAAGCAAAAGGACATGGCGTTCCCGAAGTCATGCAGGCCCTCATCCTGCGGGGGGGACGCATTCGGGCCAGGGTAGCCGCCGCCAAAATCATGGCATCCGCGCTCTGTATCGGAACCGGCGGGTCTGCCGGCCGTGAAGGACCAATCATTCAGGTCGGCGCGGCGCTGGGCTCCTCCGTCGGCCAGGTCCTTCGACTCTCCGACGAGCGTATCCGCAATCTCGTCGCCTGCGGTGCAGCGGCAGGTATTGCCGCAACCTTTAACGCGCCCATGGCCGGAGTAGCCTTTGCCATCGAAGTCCTTATGTGCGGCTTGCAGATGCGGGCATTTGGCAATGTTGTCATTGCCGCCGTATCCGCCGTTGTGGTCAGCCGCGCTATCATCGGCGACAGATTTGCCTTCCAGGTCCCGGCGTACAGCCTGAATAGTCCCGGCGAAATAATCCTGTATCTGATTCTCGGTCTCATGGCAGCCCTGGTCGGCATCATGTTTATGAAGATGCTCGACTTCTCGGAAAACATTTTTGATGACTGGAAGTTCCCCCAGCTTTTTAAACCGGCAGTCGGCAGCCTACTTTTAGGCCTGCTCGGTGTGGCCTATATGAATCTGCCTGACTTGACCTTTCCTGCAGGTTCTGCTGCCCATGGCAGCGGAGTGGTGATGCCTATCCCGCATATGTACGGTGCGGGTTTCCCCTTCATCCAGGCAGCAATTCAAAACCACGCAGCGCTATGGATTTTATTCATCCTTATCCTGCTCAAACCTCTCGCCACTTCGCTGACCCTCGGTTCCGGCAATTCAGGCGGTGTTTTCGCACCATCACTGTTCACCGGCGCGGTGCTGGGCGGCGCCATGGGCCATCTTTTCAACCACTGGTTCCCCTCTATCGCCAACAACCCCGGAGCCTATGCCCTGGTCGGCATGGCAGCACTCTTCTCGGCTACAGCCAGGGCTCCGCTCACGGCGATGCTCATCGTATTTGAAATGAGCAACGATTATGCGATGATCCTGCCGCTGATGGTAGCCGGAGTTACCGCCAGCTATTTCTCCCAATGGCTGCATCCGGAGTCCATCTACACCATGAAGCTCGCAAAACGCGGCGTTCGTTTTGTCGAAGGGCGGGACATGGATATCATGCAGGCTGTCAAGGTCAGTGAGGTAATGAGAAGCAAACCGGTCACCGTTCATAAGGACGCTTCTATTTCCGAGGTCATGGCCCTGTTCCAGGAAACCAACATCCTCGGCTTTCCGGTACTGGCCGACGATGATAAACTCTGCGGCATCATAACCCTGCAGGATATGCACCGGGCCCAATCACAGCCCAATTTCAGCTCTAAAAATTTGCGGGTTGCCGATCTGGCAGTTGAAGACCCCATTACCGTCTACCCCGATGAGCCTATCTGGGTAGCTATTCAGAAAATGTCTCCCCGTGACCTGGCCAGACTGCCGGTCATCAGCCGAGACGGCTCGGGCAGGCTGAGCGGCATTATCAGTCGAAGCGATATCCTGCGCGCTTACGATGTCGGTATTGTCCGAAAACAGCGAGGTCAGATCGTCGAGCATCAGGTTGAGTTGCGAAAGCAAAAAGAAAACGGCTATGTCGAATTTGTCCTGCAGCAGGAAGATACCTGTAACAACGCCATGGTAAGAGACCTGTCATTGCCGGATACCATCAACATGGTTTCCATCAAGCGAGGCGGGCAGATCCTCATCCCCCGTGGTCAGACCGTACTGAAAGAAGGGGATGTTATCACTGTCTATGGCCGCATCAAGGATATCAACGACATCAAGGGATTTCTCAACGCCTGTCAGTTGCCAGCCCAAAAACCTTAAATCGACTCGGCCGAGCCCTGCACTCTGCCGAGCAGCACCCCGCCGGCGATAAAAAGCAGCAGAAGGCTCAGGATTCCCCAGCGTGTCTCGCCTGTCATTCGGCCGACCAGACCCATCATGAGCGGACCGGTTATTGCGGCGAACTTACCAAACACATTATAAAGGCCAAAAAATTCGGCACTTTTTTCAGCCGGGATAAGTCTGCCATAGAAACTCCGACTCAGGGCCTGAATGCCCCCCATAGCCGAAGCCACAAGAAAGGCAACCCCCCAGAAAGCCATATTTTTAAAGAGCGGATCATTGATGACCGGCAGAAAGAATGCAATAAAGGTGGCCAGGCAATAAACACCGATCCCGGCAAAGAGCATCCGCTTCGTCGAAAATATCGCCGCCAATCGGCCAAAGAGCAGAGCAAAGGGGAAGGCAATAAGCTGGATGAGAAGAAGAACAACAATCAGCATCGTCACCCCAAAGCCAAGGTCCCTGCCATAGGCTGTCGACATGGTAATGATCGTGTCGACCCCATCGATATAAAAGAAGTAGGCCGCTAAAAACAAAAACGGTTGCCGGTACTGCCGGATTTCCTTGAAGGTACTCCACAGCCTTTGGAAACTGCCAAGGATCGGTGAGGCGACGGAGGGCAGATAGAAAATCTGGTGCACATGTTTGACCGCCGGGATGGAAAAAACCAGCCACCAGCAGGCAACAATCATAAAAGAGACTTTAAATATACCAACCGGCACCCCTCCCCCCATGCCGCTGCCCAGAATAAGCCCTATGATCAGCAAAAAAGGGACAACGCTGCCGACATAGCCGTACCCGTAACCACGCGTGGAAATGAGATCCATTCGTTCCCTGCTGGTCACATCGGGGAGAAAGGCATCATAAAAGATATTCGCCCCCGCCCACCCGATCCTGGCAAACACAAACACCCCCAGGCAGAGCAGCCATTGCCCGGCACCAACACAGAGCAGCAAAAGGGTGAAACAGATACCGACAAAAAGAAAAAAAAGAAAGAATCGTTTTTTCATCCCCTGATAATCGGCCATCGTCCCCAGTATCGGCGCCAGCAGGGCAAGGGCAAAGGATGCCGCAGAGTTGGCAAAGCCCCAGTTGGCGGTCGATTCCGCACCGCTCATACCCGCTGCGGCAACATCTTTGAAAAAAAGCGGCATCAACGCAGTGACCATCACCAGCACAAAAGCCGAGTTACCGACATCATAGAGTACCCAGCTGAACTCTTCCCGGGTCATTTTCAGTTTATGATACACTATCGAACCTATGGGGATTGAGGAAACAGTTGACAGCAGATCCACCAAAAAGTATATGCTTTCCAGTGGATACTGGATATTATGAAGAATCTGCTGCTACAAAAACACTCGCATCATAACCCTAACACCCCACAAGGGGGGTATAAGTGCCTTGGATGTGCCTTCAAGTTTATACTTTCAATACACATCACAGCTTTCTTGTTTTTTGCACCCCTCAAGGGGTACTGAAAAGAGTGACAGGATTTCTGGAGTAAGGCCTTAAAACGAATTGAGCCATGCCTTTTCTCACCTATTTATCGCTGGTCCTCACCATGTTTCTCTGGGGAGGCACCTTTATCGCCGGGAGATTACTGGCCGGCTCGCTCGACCCGGCCAGCTCTGCCTTTCTGCGTTTTCTCATAGCCTCGGCAGCCATGCTGGTCATGACCCGGCTCATCGAAAAAAGAATTGTCCTGCCGCCCAAAAAAATGTGGGTCCCCCTCACTCTATTAGGAATGACCGGAGTCTTTGCCTACAATGTCTTTTTTTTCAGCGGACTCCACCACATCAGTGCCGGTCGCGCCTCACTCATCGTCGCCAGCACCCCTCTGGTCATCACTCTTTTTGCGGCAATTTTTTTACGCGAACGACTCACTGCATTGAAAGCCTGTGGGGTCCTCCTGTCGCTGATTGGCGCCATAACGGTTATCAGCAACGGTCATCCAGGCTCACTTTTCAGTGGTGGCTTCGGCCCCGGTGAAAAGGCCCTGGTCGGCTGCGTGCTGAGCTGGTCCGCCTACTCGCTCATCGGCAGATCCGTTCTGAGCACGCTCTCCCCGCTGACCGCTGTCTGCTATTCGTGTATCATCGGCACCCTGCTGCTCTCGTTTCCGGCCGCCCATGATGGATTGTTCAGTCATCTCTCAACCGTTTCCCTGGTGGACTGGACCAGCCTCACCTACCTCGGCATAGGGGGAACAGCTCTTGGTTTTTCCCTCTACTATCAAGGTATTAAAAAAATCGGTGCAACGAGAGCCGGCATTTTCATCAACCTCGTTCCGTTGTTTTCCATCCTGCTGTCCTGGCTCATTCTGGATGAGTCTGTAAAACCCATTGTGCTGGCAGGTGGTATTCTCGTGCTGACGGGAGTTACCCTTACTAATTTCCAGAAGAACAGGAAATTGACCTGACACCATCCTGCAAGGGCGTACTCTTTTCAGTCCTCCCTTGAGGGTGACAAGTGCCCAAGGAACTTATCAGGTACTGCCGTCAATCCAGGCAACACCGGCATCCGCGAATTCGGCAAGCACGAGCTCTAAAGAAGAAGGATCGACAGCGCGGCATCCCTCGAGAAGTACTCGCGTATTGAAGCCTAGAGAAGCAGCGTCGAGGGCCGTATATTTCACGCAATAATCAAGAGCCAGCCCGACAACATCTACTTCTTCAATGTCATGTTTGTCGAGGACAGCTTGCAGCCCGGTATCATGCCGGCGCGCATTGTCGAAAAATGCGGAATAGGAATCGACGGCGCTGTCCTGCCCTTTCCTGACAGTATGGATCGGCCTGCCTGCAGCTTTCTGCTCAGCCAGAACTTCCTCGATTTCCACGGCAAGGCGTGCGCCGTCCGTCCCTTCGATACAGTGGTCCGGCCAGAGCATTTGGGCATTCCCGCCTAATTCACCGAGCTGAAAGGGTTTTGCCCCCTCATGAGAGGAGGCAAAAGAACCATGTCCTTCGGGATGCCAGTCCTGGGTAACGACGAGAAGATCATAGCTGCGCCCGGACCGCAGGAGACGGACGACAAATGGGAGAATCGCGTCGCCTTCCGGTACCGCCAGGGCTCCACCCGGGAGAAAATCATTTTGTATATCCGTCAGAATGAGTGCCCGTTTCATATCTTCCCCTCAAGGTTTTAAAAAACCATTGTCATGGCCGTTTTCAGGAACTGCCGCCAATCGATGTTTTATTTTCTCAAACTCATGCTCCCGCATCAGCTGGCGCTGTTCAAACAAGGCCTGTGATAAGCCCGCAGCATAGGCGTGGGGGTTTTCGAAGCGCAGGATTGCCTTGTCAAACGAGGCCAGACCCGCCAGAGTCCGGCGGCGCATTGCAGTTATATTTTCACGCCCGCTGACGCGCTTGCCCTTTTCAAAAAGCGGCACCAGAAGCCGGTTTACCTCAATTGCCTTGGCTGAAATGGCTTTACGCTTCCATGGGTCCTCAGGTGAAATAATGGTGATAATCTTTTCTCCCTGCCCCGGCGGCAACTCGGTCTGGGTATCAAAAATGACATCGCCGACACAATGTGCCCCCCGCGAAAGTCTTGCCACGTCGAGACACCCCGGAATACTCGTTTTCGCTGACTGATCAGAAATTTTCATCCGGGCAACCATGTCCCCTTTGCCGTTTGCCACAGCGGCAAGCTTATACACCCCACCCAATGCCGGTTCATCAAAGGCGGTGATCAATTTCGTGCCGACTCCCCAGATGTCAATGGGCGCTCCCTGCGACTTGAGACTGGTGATGATCCTCTCATCGAGCTCGTTTGAAGCAACTATCCTGGTGGCCTGAAATCCATGGGCATCGAGATACCGACGGGCCTCGGTAGCCAGATAGGCCAAATCCCCCGAGTCCAGGCGAATTCCCATCAAATCGGCCCCCCTGCTGCGCAGACGGAGTCCGACCTCAACCGCTTTTTTGACCCCTTCCAGACTGTCATAGGTGTCTACCAGCAAAACGGAATTGTGGGGGAACAGATCTGCATAGGCGGTAAACGCCTCGCTTTCCTCATCGAAAGCCATCACCCAGCTGTGGGCATGCGTGCCCCGGACCGGGATACCGAAACGGGCCGCTGCCAGAACATTGGAGGTTGCATCGATACCGCCGATATACGCAGCCCGGCTTGACGACAACCCGCCATCCAGTCCCTGCGCGCGCCGCAAACCAAATTCCAGGACCTCATCGGACCCCGCAGCCAGACGAACCCTTGAAGCCTTGGTGGCGATCAGGGTTTGATGGTTGACTATGGCCAAAAGTGCCGCTTCGAGTAGCTGGGCATCAAATAGAGGTGCCCGCACCCGCACCATAGGTTCATGTGGAAAGAGAATTGTTCCCTCCGGCACAGCCTCGATCGAGCCTCGGAATCGCCACTCCTTCAGATAGCGGAGAAACGAGGCAACGAAAAGAGGTCTGCCGTCTTTCCCGGGAACCGTGCTGAGAAACTCGATATCTTCATCGGTAAACGCCAGAGCTTCGAGCCAGTCGGCAAAGGGACTCATACCAGCCACAACAGCATATCGTCCCCGGAAAGGCGCGTGTCGATAAAACATATGGAAGACGCTGGACCGGCTTTCCATGCCGGACAGCAGGTACCCCTGGGCCATGGTGAGGAGATAAAGGTCAATTGTCAAAGCCAGCGATGCATTGGGAAAAACAGGCAATGCGGCAGCAGACGCTGTCTGACCAGGTTGTGCCGGGTCATAGTTGAAGTTCGATTTCATAATACCCACTTATCCATATCTGCCGGATCGGCATTTCTTCCTTGCCATGATTTGCCGGGCAATATTCAGCCAGCTTAGCCGTTTTCATACCTTCCTATAAGCCATCCTCAATCACCACGATCTCCTCTCACTATAAAGCGTGAGAGAACAGCTTAATAGTCAAGAATGATCTATACGATGATTTTTTTCCGGTTTATCCAGGAGCAGAAACGAACCAGACAGCTCGATCTATCTTGCGGCGGGGCATTACGTCGAGCTCAGGAAGCGGCAATCGACAACGCATGTCTTGGCCTGGCTGCCAAAACGGAAGGGAAACAGAATAGCGTAAAGCTTAAACAAAACCGTAGTGGTGCAAACCCTCGATTATTCCAGCCGCATATTTACCCGTGCTGAAATAGACCCGCGCAGCGCTCTTCAGATAGGCCAGTTCTTCGCTGTGGTTGCCAACAATGAGGCCGCGGGTTTTGCCCTCCAGCATGTCCGCGTCATTGCCCGAATCGCCGGCTACCATGACGTGGCGGGGCAGAAACTCGTATTTATACTGCAGATACTCCACCGCTTTGCCCTTCGATGCACGGCGGGGCAGGATATCGAGAAACTGATTATGGGAATAAATGACCTGGCAACGCAGTTTCTGCTCATCCAGGGCTTGTCTGATCTGGTCCAGCCGGTCATCTTTATTTTCCAGATAATAGCTTATTTTGTGACTGCGCTGCCCTTCTGCTTCCTGAAACACCAGGAAATCAAACGTATGCAGGGTTTCCTTGATATGCTCCGGTTTCCACTTGTGGGAGATATGCTGCTGCCACCCTTTATCCATGCGCAGGTCCGGCCCGTAGTACATCTCGGTGCCGACCGAACAGATGAGGATATCCGGCACGGGAATATTGTATTCGGTCATCGCCTCCAGGGTCAGCTCCAGGCTGCGTCCGGTGGCCACGCCCCAGGCCAGATCGCTGCGGTGCTCGTCGAGCAGCTCGAGCAGCTGGTACAGGCTGGCATCATCGCCGATAAGGGTATTATCGATATCGGTGATCATCAATTTGGTGAGACTCGTCAGCCGTTTTCCAAAAGAGGGTCGCATATGATTTTTCTGATTGGATGATTTGTGGTTGTTCTCCACCTGATGAGCTGGCAAGAACCGGCAATACTGCTCCATGGTCCTTGTACAATGGGTAGTCCAGGAATAGTGCTTACGTACCCCGTTTATCCCATTGTTTGACAAGGTCTCCCACAGGCTCTGATCGATAAGAATCTTTTTCAAAGCCTCACTGATTGCCTCCGGCTGACCAACATCGACCAGCAGGCCACTCTGGCAGTTCTTAATGATATCGACAGGACCGCCATCATGAGTCGCAACGATCGGCAGGCCGCAGGCCGAGGCCTCGATGAGCGTCAGGCCAAAAGGTTCAACCAGTGCCGGATTAATAAAGACCCCGTGGCTCTGGGCACACATCCGGTACAGGGTCGGCACCTCGGTGGCGAAGTCATGCTTCTTGGGGATCGCCAGCTTACCGTAGAGATCAAACCGGTCCATCTGCAGCAGCATATCGGTCAGGACTGCTTTTTCATTATCGCCCATTGTGTTGATATCCTGACGGATACCGGCAAATATCGCCAGATTGGCGATTGCCTGCAGCTCTTTGTCGGTGCCATAGGCCTCGATCAAGCCGGTAATATTTTTACGGTGATCGGGACGACACAGAGCCAGAATAAACGGTCGCTCCGGTTTGATCCAGAATCGGTGCAGTTCATTTCTCAGGGTAATCTTGGTCTGTTTTGCTTCTTCGCTCAGCAAATCGATGTCAAGCTCGGAATCATAATAGGGGTAAAAGGCCTCAAGTTCAATACCCGGCGGGATAACCGTATATGTACCGGCAGCACCATTGGTGTACAGGCCATACTGTTTTTCGATCTCCTGCTGCGTCGAAGTAATAATCATGTCCGCCCTGCCGACAATCTGTTCTTCGGTGTCGATCCGGGTCTGTATCTTATACTGGCGGTCGATTTCCGTTTTTTTCATGCCATCGGCAAGCAGCTTGGCCAGTTTATTTTTCCCCAGAGAATGGCCGGTGAAGAAAAACGGCGTGTCAAAAGCGGCGGCAAGCTGCATGGCCACATAGCCGGCATCGGCATAATGGCCATGAAAGATATCGGGAGGTCTCTGCTGTGAGGTGATAAATTTGATGGTTTTATCAATAAATTCTTCAAGATGCGGCCAGAGAAGCTCTTTTCTCAGGTACTTCCGACCACCACACTGGATGCGGACGATCCGGGCCCCGTCGCAGATCTCTTCGATCGGTTGACTGTAATCCCTGGAGATGTTTTTATCGCGAACGAGCCTGGTAACGAGATCAACCTGCGCCACATCCTCATGGCCGGCTAAAGCCCTGGCAAGTTCTACGACATACTTCGTCTGACCGCCGGTGTCGGCATCTCGTCCCAGCTCCAGCGAGTGGCTGCGAATCAATCCATGGAGACTTATCAGCTGCAGATAGAGTCGATTTGTTTTCATAAATGCAGGTATCCTTCCCAACAAAATCAAGGCCGTCATGACCAAGAAGTGTTCCTGATGGATCATTTATCCTACCCAATTGAAACCGCCAGGGCAACGATTTTTCTCAGAAAACCTGAATATGCGACAACAATGAACCCCGCAGAAAACATCTTTCCCAGATTTTTTTTTACCTCGTCCTGCTGAGCAGATTCAGGTGTTTACCGTTGCCGGTTTTCCCCCGGGTCGGCTGGCATAAACAATACCGGCAAGAAGCAAAGCGCTTCCCGTCAGGGTGATTGTGTTGGGGATTTCCTGGAAGATGACCAGGGCGAGCAGGGTTGCGCCGACAGGTTCGGCAATAACGGCGACCGAGACGGTAGCGGCGGTGAGGTAGCCAAGTGCCCAATTATAGGAAGAATGGCCAACGAGCTGGGGAAAAATGGCCATCAGCAGCATCACGAGATAGGCAACGGTCGAATATCCGAAAAGGCTGTAGCCAAGGACGACGGCCATGAGAATGAGGAAAAATGCGGCCGTAGAATAGACAACAGCCGTATAGCTCAGCAGGGACATACCGCCCCGCAGACGACGGCCAATGAGCAGGTAGGCGGAGGCGGCCACCGCACCAACCAGCGCCAGACTGTTGCCGAGAAGGGGGTTGGACTGATGGGTGAATTGCGTGAGGCTGAAATGGAAGCGGCCATCGACGACGGCCACGACATCGGCCACGCCAATTAACACACTGCCGAGCATCGCCAGGGCGATGCCGGTTTTCAAGGGCCGCGATAACTGTTCACCCAGCAGAAACGGGGCTGTCAAACCAACCCACAGTGGCGAGGTCGTCACCAGCACGGTCGAACTGGCCACCGAGGTATAGGCCAGCGATGTAATCCAACTGGCAAAATGCAGCGCCAGCATAAAGCCGGAAAGAATCGCCAGCCCCCAGGAATTGCCCGACATCCGGCAGAGCTCCGAGCGTCGCCGCGCGAGCGCCAGCGGCAATAAAATGGCTGACGCCAGGCTCAGTCGCCAGGCGGCAATGACGATGGATGGCATGTCCTGGCCCTGGGCTAATCGTACCAGAATAGAGCCGGACGAAATACCAATTACACCGAAAATTAATACCAGGATCGGGGGAAAGCGCGGTGAGGTATCAGTTGCCATCAATTCTCTTCAACCTGAAAGACGTCTGGACAGTAATCTTGGTCAATCTTCAACGAGCCCCAGCAGCATCAGCCAATGGGAGCGAGACGCCCCGCATCGTATCAATACGTCAGATCAAAGCTAAAGAAAACATCATTGCTGGAGATTTGAGCAGATGACGTGTCCTCTACGCTGTCATATGCTGCGGTTCGAATATCATGTTTGCCCGTCAGTGATACCTGCAGATTCTCGGTGAGGTGCAATCCCAATTTGACAGACATGTCGAGGGAACTGATCATATTGTCAATATTTGCAGTATTCACAAGATCCTGCTGATCAGAATACTGCAACAGCATGGACAGCGTCCAGCGGCCATGACCCGGCGTCACAAGGCTGTTTAGGCCAAATGTCCGTTTTGGCACATCCCAGTTTTCCTGGATGCCTGAGTAATTATCAAAGAACGTAATAAAAGGAGTGATACTGAGCCAGTTGCTGGGATGAATATCTGTTGCCAACTGAAAACCGTTTCTGAGAGCAGTATCGGAGGAGAACCCCTCCTGCCAAGACCCTGCAGTTCGGCTGTATGGCTCGAGACCGGGCCAGGCTGCTGACACATCGAAGATTTCCTGGAAAGCGGAGATGTTCACCGTCAGGCTGTTGGCAATCCAACGATCGTAACCGATTTGATAAAAGCTGAGATACCTGCTGTCAAGTGCCGAAGCATCGTATAGACCGGCAAATGTGTCCGATTCGTCGTGCTGAAAAGCTGCAGAAGCGGACCCAATTTCATTATGAGCATAGCCGGTAATCGTGCCGTTTTCGTGTACCGGGATTTCTATGGAACTCTCAACCTCAGCCTGCCTTGGTCCTGAGCCGGAACTCAGGGCCTGATGACGCTTTGAACCGACAAATCTTTTTTGCCAGTAACTTTCACTCAGTTTCGATACAGTAATGCCAAGGCTGGAGCTGGCATGAATGAATTTCCCATTCGAAAGGTATACCCCAACGTGATTAATCCTTTTTTTCCTCTTGTCGGAGAAAAAAATCAGGTCGCCTGGCTGCATCCTTTTTTTGGAGATTTTCTGCAGGTCTGAAGATTGATATTGCTCGACAGAGCTGTGCGGTAATTCAATGCTGAAGATCCTGTCATAGAGCGTTCTTGCAAAGCCTGAACAGTCCATGCCCTTTTTCGAGGTCCCTCCGCGCTGGTAGGGAACACCGAGGTACTCTTTGGCCTTTTTTTCAAACTGTTGTGCAGTAAGACCGCAGGAAGACAATAACGACTCAGAGCCGCTCCCCATACAGAATGCCAAAGACGCCGACATAAAGAAGGCAACCACGCAAAAGAACAGGACGATGGTGCCAGGAGACAAATATTGTAGATTTTGTCTTCGATTACTCATGCATCATTTTCTGTAGATTTTGCATATACCAGAAAGATTCAAACGTGCAACGTGTCGTTCACGTCTCTATGATTTGCCAGTACGTATTTGATAGACTCAAATGTAAAAGCGACAAGGTCAGCGCTTTTCGCCAAAATGATGTTATTCAAATAGCCTATTTGAGGATGCCTTGTCAAACCAAATTCAATTTTGCTACAGATTCGGCGGTTGCCAACAGGCGGTTTTGCACCGTCAAAAGATCAAAACAATGGGAAGATACCGCAGATTTTGGCAAAAAAAAGAAATGTTGTTTTTTTCCGGCCTCTTGTCTGAAAAGAGAGTGCCAAATGTGCCCCAGGTTGGGCCGGGAATTGACTACTTGCCACCATACGCGAAGGGATTATAGCCAGCATGAACCATAATGACCCAGGCAGTTGCACAGGTGCTGGGCATGGGGTTGGCATACCAGCCAAAGGGAATCAGGTACCGTTTGCTTGCGTAGAGATAGGGCCGGGTTTTGCGAGCCGTAAATAATTGAGCAAATTCTTGCGGCCGGCCAGGAAAACTGCTCGTTGCATAGGTGTCGAGACGCATTGTATCGATTGCCGCCACCATCGATTGCATATCATGGCCAAGTGTTGCCAAGAAGCGCCTGGATTCCCGGTAATGGTTTGATTCCTTGGGAATTTTCTCATAGTAGCTGATCATTGTGCGCAGCATGTTGATGGCGCCAGCAGTCCATTCCGTGGAGAGAATACCCTGCCGGAAGTTGCCATCTGCGTCAATACCGTTTCCATCCTGGTTCGAAAACCCCACACCCCAGAGTGTTCTGCCGACACCATAGCCGCCCCATTTTTTCACCTGTTGCCAGTTTTGATAGGCAGCGCCGAAGCCGAACCACGCATCAATCTGCTGCGGCCCGAGGGCGGCAATTCCCCAGGTATTGACATCCACTGCCTTAGGCTGCAGACTTGGCACCCATTTAACGGTGCTCGTCGGGTCGTCAGCACGACCTCCCTGGACAAATTCCCCGTCACGCCAGGCCAGATCCCTGAAAAAAGCCAGAAGACCGGAAGTTGTGCGATCTTTGCCGATCATGCCACCGTTGATCATCGCATCGACCAGTTGCAGTGCTTCCTGGATTGCCACAGCATCCTCTGGACGCACATTTGGCTCATGCGTAATGGTCGCCCACAGGGTGGAATGCAGAAGTGTAAGACCTGCATACAAAGAAAAATTGTTTTCAACCGACACCCCGTAGGGATCCACCAGCTGTTCCCCCTGGTTGGCTACCGTACCAGCCGGGGCATAATACAGTGCACCGGAGGGCGACTGCATTGCCGCAAAAGTCGGCAGTATATCGAGCGCATTTTGCACGGCCGGATCCTGCAACGGCACAAAGGCTGATTTCTGATCGAGGATATAATGGATATATGCGGCCTGCAGCGGGCCCACCAGAAATGCCCAGCCATTTTCGCCGGTAATCGGCTTCCAGTCCGTCCAGGTAACCCTGCCGGGTTGATATTCGGGATTTTTCTGTGGCAGGGCAGCGGTTTTAATCCGATCTGCATACCTGGTTCCGGCAAAAGGATCCACCGACAGCCAGTTCCTTGGCAGCATGCGAAACGCGTAGGCCTGTTGGGGCTCGGTAATGGCCCGTTGATTGTAGACAAAGACCTTGCCGCTTGTCATCGCCCGATTTTGGCCGGCACTGACAGTACTTGAGTTGCCGTTGTACCCCTCCTTCAGCAAATAATTTTGATTGCTGACCAGGGCATAAGGGTCCTCGTTGTCCGGCAGGGAAAATCGATTGATGGCATGCCCGAGCATGACGGCGATCTGCCAGGTTGCAGCATCGTAGATGTTGGTTCCGTTGTGGCTGTTGACACGTTCGGTCTGCAGATCGCCGGAATGTGATTTTTGCGGGGTCAGGGTATAGGTTTGCGGATCGTAAACATCAGTAACCGAGCAGGAGTTTCCGGGCAGTTCGCAGACATACCGGCCCCAGTATTCCGGGCTGTCGGAAAAACTGAGCGGCAGCAGACGACCCCGGAGTTTTCCGGCCGTGGCCGTGTAGAGAACACCGTCCGCCGAGTCCCGGTCACTGACCAGAAATCGATAGCTGGCCGCCAGATCAGCATCGGTTGCCTGTGCATCTCCCAAGGGGAGTATCACCAGCATTTGCAGAAGAAAGACAATGATTGCGAATATCATGATGCGGTCTTTCTGCATCAGTAGACAATGTACGGCCTGGTTCATCGACGTAAAAGATGTCAACCAACTTTCGAATTCTTTACGGTGCTCGTCTGTCGCATGTTACCCCTTGAATTTTATGACTGCTTTTGGGAACTGCTCTGGATAGCCCGGTACAACCGTTCCACCAGGGCCTGATTGAAGCCATGGGAGGTCATATTGGCGACAATGCGTCCTCTGATGGAAAAACCAAGCAGATAGAGGTCGCCGATCAGGTCCAGTATCTTGTGGCGCACGAATTCGTCGGGATAACGGAGCTCCGTATTGATGACTTTGCCTTCGTACATGATGATATGGGAATTGAGATATCCACCGCCGACCTTGCCCAGCCGCTGGGCCATCTCAATATTTTCGAAGGTATTGAATGACCGGGCCGGGGCTATTTCCTTGGCAAAAGACCCTTTTTCAGGATTGAAAGTATAAACCTGTTCCCCGATGGGAAGAGAATAGTCAACCCTCATCGATATCTCGAACCCTTCGAAAGGTTCTGCATAGATATACTTTTCCTGTTTCTCCTCGTTGCCGACGCCGATTTTCTGGCGGATGACCGCAACCTTGGTAAAGGCCGGCTGTGCCTCTATCCCCGCCTGGGCGATGAGGTCACAGAAGTCCTTGCCGGAACCGTCTATGTTCGGCACTTCGTCATCTACCTTTATGAGCACGTTGGTTATGCCGTACATGGAAAAGATTGCCATCAGGTGTTCAACAGTGCGTACCTGCTGCCTGCCGTTATCCAGCGTGGTGGAATTGGCTGAGAAGGTCTTCGAGGAAACCGTTTGGGAAAAATTTTCCAGGGAGGTAATGTGTCCATGGATGGTTTGACCGTCGAGAGTTTGAAAGACGATACCTTCATTGATCCCGAGCGGGCTGAGGATAATGCCTGTTTTCCGGCCGCTCAGAAGCCCGACACCGTTAAGAACTACATTTTCTCTGAGGGTGCGCTGCGGTTCCCGGGAATCAACGACCTCCACCATGCCGGGGGGCAGCAACAGGTCGGCGCTGGCGATCTCAATTCCCATATCCGAGGGCAGGTTCCAGTCGCTCCTTGGAGGCCGATGCATAATGGCAGATTGCACCTTGTCGAGTAACACCTCAAGATGCAGCGGTTTTTCCATAAAATCGTAGGCACCGGCCTTTATCGCGGCAACCGCCGTCTCGATCCCGGCATGTCCGCTCATCATGATGATGGGCAGGGTGGGGAATCGTCCCTGCAGCCGTTTCAGAAGCTGCAGACCGTCCTGACCCGGCAGCCAGATATCCAGCATAACGAGAGAGGGCTCCTGCATATCGAGGCTCTGCCAGAAGCTTTCCGCATCCTGAAATACAATGGTCTCATACCCCTCGTCTTTAAGGATATTCGAAATTGTCGAACCTATAAAAGGTTGATCGTCTACTATACAAATAGGATTCATATCACTCTTGTCCAAAAAACATTGTTAAAATGAGACCCGCAAATATCTATGATAAGCGATTATACGAGGGTGAGCCACCATGACTTTTCCCGACCATGGCGACGGGTGCAGCCCGGCAGTGTCTCTGAATAAACCATATAATCGTCGTTGATCAAAAAAATTTTCCGACCATGTACTCCGCGGTGGATTATAGGATGCGGCATGCCAGGTATTGCTGTTCTCCTCATCGTCGCATATGTACTTTGATAACCATTGAATTTTACTTATTTACGCATTTGTCAAGCCCCCCGGTCATGCAGACAGCCAGGAGCCTTGAACGCCGGCACAAACTTATTGTGCATCGACATAGCCTGAATTGTTCATATGAACGGCGCCATACAGTTCTGTGAAAAATACGATTGTTTCGCGAGATGGTGAGATAAATTGAACACCGTACATCTGATCATGAGCCGATATTACTTTGACCTTTTCCTTCATTTTGAAAGTGCGGCCAATCCGACAGCTGACGATCAACAGATCGTCGACTTCCTGGGTTCTGGCGGAACGCAGCATGAGCCCGCCAGTACTCAGGTTAACTATGTCTACCATTCCGCTTTTCAACTTTGTGGCGTTATAACAATGGGCCTGGATGTTCTCATCCACGAGGTCATTATGGGGTATCCGCTTATGGTGACGTCTTTCCTTTAAAAGAGGGTCAAACGCATCTACAGCATCAGGGGGAGATGAAAGAGACACACTCACTGCCTTATCTGCAAAGCATGGCTTGTCAAATTTCTCAATGTGTTCAAACAACCAATGTTCAAGGAAAACTGAAGGTGTCGGCTCCCCTTTTGTCCTGTTGTTCCTGAAATCATGGATAAACGTATTCAACCTTTTAATCAGTGTATAATGTTCGAGACAATGGGTGATAGAATCAGCATGCTTTTGAAATTGTTCCTCTTCGGTCTGAAAGTGCTGAAAAGCGTAGTCACGTAACACCCCCAACAGAATATCGACGACCCTTATGTTGACCTCGGTGCGGATTGCATTGTTCAAGTCCTTGATCAAATCAAATAGCACTTTATGTTGATTGTCGATGATATCGGAACCAACTTTCAGTTTTGCATCCCAGACTGTGTTTGTCTTCACGTATCTCCCCTTCACAAGCGCAAAGCGCCTTTATCTCACTAAAAACGTAATAAAATAACCCGCAGATATCTGAAAAGCCACGGGTTGACCAAGTCATGCGCCGGTTGCAAGGTAAACTGCCTGAGCAAGAACTTCAACCGCAGATCATTTTGCTGCCTAAAGTGATGTGGTGACCGCGACACACTTGAGGTAAAAATCTCTGGGTAGCGGTGAAACTCCTCCTGATTAATGCTCAGGACCGACAGTATACCATCAGTACGCTTAATACGTTTGCTATTTTAATAGGTGATTACCACTAAACCGCAGCTATATGGGGATATGAGGTGTCCTTTGCACGGGTGTTCCGCAGCCTGGATGGCTGCGGTCAAGCCCCCAGGGATGGGTTTATGGCGTCCCGTGCAAAGGGCACCTCATAACCCTCTGGACCTGCCAAGCTGAGGTTTAGTGGTAATCACATTTTAATACATGTGCCTGCCCCGCAATCTCAACCTTTCGCAATGGCAGGAGGGGTGAGCCGGCAATTTTGTTCAAGCACTCGACATGAACCCGACATGGCCTCTATATGAGGTGACGTGGGACCCTATTCCGCCATATGTCCTCTATTATTCAACCGGTTGTCTGATTACAAAGAAAGCGAAGAAAGACATCTCACGATGAATTTAACCGTCATGGAAGGACCAGAAAGGGCATTTTTGTGCACCCCCCGAAATGTGCCTTCCAGACAGCGTGTTACAAAAGCACGAAGCGTCACTGTTTAAAAAAACACACGCAAGTAGTTGTTTAATAGATCGAAATACTTCGTCTTTTCGGGGTACGTCCCTATATCGACGGCAAAAAAACAACCATGGGTATTGCAATGAAGAAAATAATTATGCTGGCGATCGTAATGATGACCATGCTCGTCTCTCTTGGCGGATGCTATGTTGTTCCTTTCCATGACAGAGGTCGAGGACATGATCTTTACTGGAACGGCGGATATAACTATGACAGGGGAAGAGGTGGCCATGACCGTAACCGCGGATATGACTATGACCGGAGAAGAGGAGGCCATGAGCGTCACTGGGACGGAGAATATAACCATAACAGGTATTGAGAACACGCCGAATAAAGAGAACTCCAGCTTCTCTACATGACCGTCCAGACCGCAAAATCCCTGTTCTTTTTATACCCTACTCCGACAGCGCCTTTTCCCAGATAAAGCACATAGGACCAATCGGTTGCAAAGGCGCTGGTCGTTGAGGACCAGTAGGCTTCCTGGATAGCGGCAAAAGGATGCGCGGCTGGAAGAGCCGGAGTATGGGTTGAGGCGTCGACAAGACTTTCCAGCTCATTGATGGTCGGCAACCGCCAGGGCAGACCTGTCTCTTTGGCATAGGCGCAAACGGCTGCCAGCGCCTCGCTCCAGCTGGCAGTCTCTCCGCACAAATTGGCTTGGGTATGCCAGGTCAGATCAGTCAGTCTATCCAATACCCCGGTCTGCAGAGAAATAAATCGAGGTCTGGGCCATGGAACTCCCGTTGCAAGCGAACCATCCTGCCTGCTTTCGCTACATGCTACTGTCCGCCCCAGATTATCGAAACACTGTGTCTCCCCTGTCGCGGCCAGAACAGCCGATGCACCACAAACCGGCCAGACCCAGTAATAATCGTTCTTGTTGCCGTAAAACATCCTGCCGCCTTCCAGGTGCACATACCAGGCATACTTCGGGGCAATGGCAGCAGTGGTAGAGGTCCAGATCCACCCCAAAAATACATTTTGAAAGGGATGCCCCGCGGTCAAGGCCGGTTTTTTTGCGCTGTGGTCAATGAGGCTTCTTAATTCGCGGCGATTCGGCATTCGCCAATCCTTTCTGCCAAACTTTTCCTCTCGGTTTAACTGCTCGACAAAGGCCAATCCCTCCTGCCAGCTCACAGGAAAGTCGGTAGGGCAAATGTTTCTCATCCAGACAAGCTGCGTTGCGTGATCCCTGACCAGCTCATCGTCGATGAGCTCAAATCGATTTTCCGGCCAGCCGACACCCGGACAAAACTCTGCATCCTGCCCTGTCCCCCGGCAATCAATCAGTTCACCATCGTCGTTGTAGCATCGCTGCTGCCCCGTTGACAAAATATGTCTGGTGCGCATGACAGTGTCCCCCTCCCTTGCGGTATGCATTTTGCTCTCTCTCTTGACAGTATAATTATATAATTTATGATAGTTCGCATTTGAAGGGAAAATTGGAGCAAAACAGCGTTGTCAGCGTGATTCCAGGATACAAGTCCTCAGCAGTATCTGAAAATTGTTCCTGCTCTTTCCTCCTCAATTCTCCTCTCTCTTTGCCCATTCAAAGTGCTCGGGAAGAATTGCCGCTTTTTGCTTCAAGCCGTCGAAAAAAAAATCGAAGTTTATCCAGGCGATTTCAGCTTGTCATGGGCGTGTGCAAAAATGGCATTAATCTCCGAGGACACACATTCTCCATCAGGAATTCCCGAAATGAATCGAACCTGTAGTGCAAAAAGTAAAATTCTCATGCTCCCCTGCGCGGGTGCATCCAGGGCGGGCCAACTGACCAGACATGCCGTCCAGGAATTGGTCCTGGAAGGCAAAGGGGAGTGGGTTGACGGTGGGCGTGGCGCAAATTTACCGGAAATGATCTGCAGGCCGGCTGATGCGCTGCCCTTTATTGTCGTGGATGGATGCGAGCAACAGTGCGGCAGAAAACAGCTTGGCGCACTCAATTGCAACCTTGAGTTTCACCTGTCCCTGGCAGATCTGGGTATAGAAAAGACGGAATCTACGGACTTATGGTGCGATGCGTTACAGCTCGTGAAAGATGCAATCATCGCTGAAGGCACAAGATTGTCAGAGCGGCCGCCCATTATATTGGGTGGATGTGGATGTCGATAGCCGCGAGAGCCACTTCCCTCGATACCTACCGACTGTGCCTTTTGCGTCAAACCAACTCAGATAAAATCAAAATTGGCCTTTCCTGCTGATTTCGTCATACAGAGCCTGGTATTCCTGTGTCAGTTTATGCCCTGGACTCAGAAAAATCATGGGAGTGGACTCGTGGTGAGATTCTCGAATCTTCACCGAAGAAGAAATTTTCGTTGCGAGAATCGGCAGGCCATCGGCTTTCAGTTCGTCGACTATTTTTTTCGGATAAGCTGCCCGGGCCATGAACTGATTAACGATAATGCCTTCCACTATAAGGGCGTTATTATGGTCTCTCTGGATATCACCGATGTGTTTTCCGACATCAAAAATTGCATCTTTGGAAAATGCATCGCAGTCGAAGGGGATCAAACACCGGGAGGCGGCGATTAAGGCTGACTGGCTGAAAAAGTTCATCGCCGGCGGGGTATCGATAAACACGGCCTCAAAACCGGAAATTTTTTCCAGCATTTCTTTCAGCTTATAGATTTTATGTTTGCTGACGAGCTGTGCCTCAAGGTCCGCCAGACCTGAGTGAGACGGTATGACATAAAGATTATCGAACCTGGTTTGGTGAATAAAGGACTCGGGTTCAGGCCGGGGGCTGCTGAGGTGGGAGAAAAATGGATTGAATTCGAAAATACTCCCGCCGTCCAGCGATGCTTTGAAAAAGTCGAAGATCGTCCGGCCTTGTTCCTTAATTTCATTGTATCTGTCACGCAACAGGTACTGACTGGCATTGGCCTGGGGATCGAGGTCTACCACGATGGTTTTTTGGCCGGATGATGCACTGATGGCAGCAAGGTTACAGGTAATGGTAGTTTTTCCGACGCCACCTTTTTTATTAAAGATCACACGACAGACCATCATGGAGTCCTCTTTATTATTATTTTTTCTGATTGCCCCTGATGTTCAGCTCCTGAACCAGGGCGGGAGCCGTTCGTAGCCCGGGACGCCGGAAACCCATCCCTGGGGGCTTTTCTGCAGCCGCCCATGGCTGCAGAGACCCGTGCAATGAACAGCGCACACCCTTCCATTCCGCCAGGCTGAGTTTGCGGGGTAAGCAAATTATTTTTTGCGCACACTTGTAAAGGCCGATTACTTTGTCACCGTTTTTCCGAAAAAATAAGTTTACAGATGCCACTCCCATTGAATCATGAAAGAACTGCCCTGCCAACCTCTTTTCAGGAGGAGACTGCAATATTTGCGCTGTTTCTGAATCTTTTCGAGTGTCAGGTGAGCACGGGAATCAGGGTCCACTTTTAATGCGGCGCCTGGCCATGCGTTCGAACCGAAATTCAGGCACCATAAAAAGAGCACCGGCAAGCAACTGGAAAAGGTTTGGAGAGAGGTAACCAGTCGGGAGCTGCAGGCAAAATCCTATTCCTTTTTATACAACGGTCCTGAAAGATCGAGGTGTGTCAGGTAGAGACGCATATCGAATTCCAGCTGATGATATGCAGGGAGGATATGCTCGCACAGTTTATAAAACGCCTTGTTATGATCCTTTTCTTTGAGATGGGCAAGCTCATGGACGACAATCATCCGCAGAAGTGGTTCCGGTGCAGACCTGAAGGTGGAGGCGATGCGGATCTCATTCTTCGCTTTCAGGTTGCCGCCCTGCACCCGTGATATAAATTTATGCACCCCAAGGGCCTGGTTTCGCATCTTGATTTTTGCATCGAAGAGCACCTTGCTTAAGGGCGGCGATTGCTGCATGGCTCTATTTTTTATGGCCATCACATATTCATAGAGAGCTTTGTCGGTACGAATCTCATGCGGCGCAGGATATTTCTCCAGCAGGAACGGTTGTAATTTCTGCGCTCCTATCATGCACTGGACCTTATCAGTAAGGTGCCCAGGATATCCCCGTAAATATTGCAATTCCTGCACTGTATCACCTGTTTTATTATCGCAAATTGCGGCTTCGATCCAAAGAGGTCGCTTCTGTCCCCGTTTCACTCACCTGTTCGCCGCAGAGGAACTTGAGTATGTTTTCAATTAGTATAGGTTATGGGAAAAAGCAAGCCCGGATAATGCGGGATGGCTCAATCAAAGCTTGACCTGAAAACCGAAACTGTGGCAGAGTTAGAGAATCATACTCGCCCCTGACACCCTCTCGTCACTGGCCGTATTGCTCGAGAGTGGTGACCGCTTTCGGGTCCGTTCGACCGGCCTTTGTCACCGGAATATGCAATGTTTACAAAAGTCCCGCTTTGGCACAAATAACGGGGTATACGCAAAATGAAAAATCTCGTTGTTTCGTGGTCAAAAAATAAATATTTCAGGCCGCTTGTTATTATCTCATGTCTGTTAATACTGCTTGGATCCACATTCCTGCCACTCCATGCAATTACGAAAAACGGAGCATTTATTTGTTCCGGCGCCTTTCCCATTTTGGCCGGATGGTTACTGGGGCTGCGTCTGGGGCTGCTCTACTGGTTATTACATTCTGTGCTTCTTATGATGCTTGCCCGTGCAGTGGGAAGTGGCATGGATGAATTGATTTCAAGCGGCATTCCCTCCTATGCTGTTACATTGTTAATCACCTGTGGGGTGGGAAAAATCAGTGATTTGACCAAATCTCTGAAGCATGAAATTAAAGAACACAAACGGATCGGATTGGAATTGCAACAATACAAGGAAACACTGGAAAAAAATATAAAGGAACGGACTAAAGACCTGATGAGGAGCAACGAGCAACTCAAACAGGAAATGTTAAAAAACGAGCAAGCCAACAAAGAAAACCTGAACCTGCAGACCAGTCTTAAACAGGCAGAGAAAATGGAGGCAGTCGGGCAGCTTGCCGGTGGTGTAGCGCACGATTTCAACAACATGCTGGGGGTGATCCTCGGGCATACAGAGATGGGAATGGAACAAATTGACACGTCCCATCCGCTGTTTGCAGACCTGAAAGAAATCCAAAAGGCCGCCATTCGCTCGGCCGATATTACCCGGCAACTGCTCGCCTTTGCCCGTAAACAAACCGTCGCTCCCAAGTCGCTCGACCTGAATCAAGCCATCGAAAGAATGCTAAAAATGCTGCAGCGGCTCATCGGTGAGGGCATCAATCTTGTTTGGCTGCCCGGACCTGGCTTATGGCCGGTCAAGATCGACCCGTCGCAGATCGACCAGATCATGGCCAATCTCTGCATCAATGCCAGGGACGCTATTGCAGGTGTTGGAAAAATGACCGTCGAGACAGGAAATGACACCCTGGACGAAGAGTACTGCCGCACTCACCCCGGCTTTATTGCCGGAGAATTTGTTCGGATATCTGTACGCGACAACGGCTGTGGTATGAACGAAGAGACACTGGCTCACATTTTCGAACCGTTCTTCACCACCAAAGATTTAGGCAAGGGAACCGGCCTCGGACTGGCCACGGTCTATGGTGCCGTTAAGCAGAACAAAGGTTTCATTAATGCCGAGAGCGAAAAGGGACAGGGAACGACTTTCACCATCTATCTGCCTCGACATGTGGACTCGGCAGGCGATGCGCCGCCAGGAAAAGGGGCGGAATCAGGAGTAGGAGGCCATGAAACCATCCTGCTTGTAGAGGATGAAAAAACGATCCTGCAAATGACCAAGACGATGCTTCAACTTTTAGGCTACACTGTTATTGCAGCAGCTACTCCGCGTGAAGCCCTCCACCTGGCGGATGCGTTCGCCAGTGAGATTCATCTGCTGTTAACCGACATTGTCATGCCCGAGATGAACGGCCGGGATCTGGCGAAAAAGCTGTCGTCGCTCCACCCGCAGCTCAAATGCCTCTACATGTCAGGATATACGTCTGATATTATCGCCCAACAAGGCATACTGGACAAGGGGATTCAGTTTATCCAGAAACCCTTCTCAAAAAATGACCTGGCAACGAAGGTGAGAATAGTACTACAATAGACACATATAATTTCAGTATGAATACGTCCCTCTACCCGGTCTTTTAATAGCATGATTCAGGCTTTCACCACTCACTTTCAAACTCAAACCATCACTATCACGGCAGACGATGTCTCAAGAGAGATAGCCATCCCGGAACTGGTAAGGCAAAACCAGGTGCTTGTCTCGCTTACCGCAAGCGATACCAGACTCTCAACGACTCTTGCCGCAGGGAAAAATTGTCGCCTTGCAGACGATACAAAGACCATTACTGCTGAAATCTCCGGCTACCCTAGCGTCAGCCAGATCACAGATAAAAATAACACCACCGTCAGTGTTGAAATTACCCCCATAATCGATATTGCCGATGATAAGATGCTGGCAACGATGACTCTCTATCCAAACCTTTCCGGAACACCGCCTCTTGAACTCAGCGACATCCTCACCTTGTGCAGGGAACGGGAGATCAGTTGCGGAATCGATGAATTGACAATCCAGGAGGCCATTGGACAGCTTGAGCGACTGCGACAACCGCAGCACGCAATTCCCATTGCAAGAGGCTTGCTTGCCGTTGATGGATGCGATGCGTTCCTTCGTTTTGCGGTTGATATTGGACCGTTACCAGGAAAAATCCTCCAGGACGGCTCCATAGACTGGCGTGAAAGAAAGATCTTTATCGGGATCGACAAAGACGAACTCATTGCCACCAAGGTTCCCCCCACCCCGGGTACTGCAGGAGTAGACATACGCGGTGTAACTCTCCCCCAGAAACCGGGCAAGGACATCAAAGTCAAAGTCACAGGTGATGTCCAATATATTGAAGAGAGCGGACAAGTAGTTGCAACCGACTCCGGGGTGCTTTCCATCGTCAACGAGACCGATGTCAAGGTGAGCGCGAAGCAGACCATTGACGGCGATGTTGATTTCTCTGTTGGTAATATTGCGTCAAATAACGGACTTGAAATAAAAGGGGATGTTAAACAGGGTTTCGTCGTCAGTTGCCGGGGAGATCTTTCCATCGGAGGCAATATCCTTGGCGCAACGGTAACAGCCCAGGGTAACAGTAAAATTGGCAGTGGTCTTATCGGCGAAAATTCTGCGCTTAAGACAGACGGCGATGTGGAAATATCGTTTGTCGAGCGGGGAAATATTACCAGCGGTGGCACCGTTGTCATCACCAGAGGTGCCTACTACGCATGCGTCAGCTCCAAAAAAATACTCATGTGTCGACCCGATGCTAAAATAGTTGGCGGAAGGTTCAGTTCCGGTCTCGACTTTATTGGTGGTATAATTGGCTCAGACAATGCTGCGCCAACCATGATCGCGGCGGGAGTGGATGCAGAACGACTGCAGCAACGCGATACGCTTCGGAGCAGTATTCGTGATCAGGAACACGAACTGGAAAATCTCATCCAAATGAACGGACACAGTTTTAGTAAGACCACAGTATATAAAAATAAGGAAGCAGCCCTGCAAAAACGAGTAAATCATCTAAAAAAACTCAATCTGATACCTGACAGCCCGCTCTTCTCAAGACAGGACCCGAACTATAATTACTGCTCGGCTATTGTTGCCATACAGGGCCGAATCATTTCCGGAACCAAGATTCGCATTGGCAACACCAGCACAACACTGGAAGAAGATACCTCTGCCATCCGTTTTCATATCGACAGACGGACGGGACACATCGTTGCCACCCCATACACCGAAGGGAAAAAATAATGTTTGTACAACTATGGATGCGCAGAGAAGTTATAACGGTATCCCCCGCGGAAACAATTGCAAATGCCTGCACCCTGATGGATACGCACCGCATCAGAAGAATTCCTGTGATCGACCAGGAAAAAAAACTTCTTGGCATCATCAGTAAAGAAGATCTGAAAAAAGCACTCCCATCCGCAGTTGACGCAAGCCTTACTGAGACCGCGAGAGCCCTGGCCAGACAGGTGAGAGTAGACACCTTCATGACCCGAGCTCCCATCACCCTGGCCCCTTCTGACACCCTCGAAAAAGCAGCAGCAATCATGCGCAGGCATAAGATCGGCGGCATTCCTGTTATTGAAGAAAATATCCTGGTGGGAATCATTACAGAATCGGACATCTTCGACGCCTTTTTGGAGGTCCTTGGGGCTGGGAACAAAGACACGCGAATCGAACTCTCCGTAAGTCATGACCACACTTCAATCTATAAGGTGTTTGAGGTACTTGCCACATACGACACCCGGATAAACAATATTGCCATCTGCAATAATCACAGTCCAAAGACAAAAACAATAATGCTCCGGATAGAGAGCAAACAGGCCCAGGAAATCGTTGATGAATTGTGGGACATAGGTTGTAAAATAAGCAGCATCATACATGAAGACTGAGCAAGCTTCACACTCTCTCTCAAGAACAACTGCTCGATTCGCCAAGCGATCCGAGCAGTAAACAGATCCGCTCCCATATCCCCTTATTGCTGAACTTTAGTGGCAAGCAAATTAATTTTTAGAATTGAGTTGTCCACATGCGGCCAGGACATCATCGCCCTTGGCGCTTCTTATTAAAGTCGGAATTTTAAAAGTATCTAAAACTTCTTTAAATTTTCCGATTTTTTCCAATTCAGGGCGTTTGTAATGTGCCCCCGGAAATGAGTTAAAAGGAATCAAGTTTATATAGGCACTTTTCTCAGCCAGTATCGTGCCCAATTTTTCAGCATCATCCGGCGAATCATTAAAATCTTTTATCAGAAGATATTCATACGTGATGAATTGCTTTTTATTTAAAGGAATCGTGTCAATACATGCCAAGACTTCCTCAAGCGGGTAGATCTTATTAATTGGGATAAGATCGTTTCTCTTTGCGGCAAAGGGTGAATGAAGCGAGAGTGCAAGATTCACTCCGGGCATTTCCCGGCGCCATCTTTTCAGTCCAGGAAGGTAACCAACCGTTGAAACGGTAATTTTTTGAACACCAATTGAAGTCCCGTGCTTTGATAAGAATATTTCGCACGCTTTCTTGACGGCATCAAAATTATGTAATGGTTCGCCTTGTCCCATAAAAACAATATTTAAAATTCTCTCTTCTCCCGGCCTGTTTTTGGCTAACCAACGCCACGCCTCGAGAAACTGGCCAACAATTTCGCTTGTCGTGAGACTTCTTTTAAGCCCCTGTCTTCCGGTAAAACAAAAAGAACAATTCATGGCACAGCCAACCTGTGATGATAGGCAAATAGAGTATTTATTATGAAACGGAATAAGGACGGTTTCGATTTTGTGATGGTCGTTAAGCTTAAAAAGAAATTTTACCGTTCGATCTTTTGACTCATGCACCGTATCGATTTCGGGAAGAGAAAAGTCAAAATTGTGCTGAAAAAAGGCCAGGGAACCTTTTGAGATTTTCTCACAGCATTGCGCATTTTGTTTTTTCTTATAATGCCAGTTAAAAAGAATGGCTGCGGCTGATTGGTTTAAATCATTCTGATTTAGAACCATTTCCAGATCAGAATGATTTAGATCATAAAATGAATTTTTCAAAAAAATGTCTCTTCTTGATAGCAATATATTGCCAATATCCGGCAGGTTGGAATATCGGCAATGAAAAATCGGAACAAACACACCCCTACGACTCACTCAAGAGCCAGGATACCAGATTTCCGGACTTCGTAAAGCAGGGATGTCATGGAGGGCCATAGCGACCATCGCCCTTTCAACCTGCCGCCCTCCTCGGCAAAATAATGGTGAAGAAGCTTATAGTTGATCCCAGAGGCAATTACCGCAAATTATCACTGACATTTTGATTATCAGATGTTCGGCCGACGCTGCAAGCAGATTGACTTTTCCTGGCACACCTGACCAACGAGCAGACTCTGCCCCTTCTTACCTTATTGGTTTTCGTGGACTGTAACCGCCGTATCCATCGGTAATGACTATTTTACTTATTAAAAATAAGTTGGTAACTAGCGCTTAATTTGCGATTGTACTGATCTGTTTATTCCATGTGCTCTACCTTACGGAGGTGTATCGTGTCACGATTCCGGCTGACAAATCCTGTCTTGCTGTTTGCTCTACTGTTCCTCTCTTCTCTGCCCGTTCACCTGCCTGCTGCGGTTGCGGAGATGCCAAAAATGAAGACCGAACAGCTTCTTTCTCTTCAGGAAAATCCTGACTGGAAGATCGTCGATTGCCGCCTAAACGATGCATTTAACGGCTGGAAACTTGATGGTGTCAAGCAGGGTGGGCATATTCCGGGAGCAACAGACTTCTCCGCCAACTGGCTGAAGGCAGATGGCAAGAACAAGGCACAAACACTGCAAGAGGCTCTTGCAGCTAAAGGCCTCACCAAAGAAAAGAATATTATTCTCTACGATGCCAATGGAAGGGATGCAGCCGAAGTAGCCGGGTACCTCAAAAATCAAGGTTACAGCAACCTGTACTCCTACAATATCAACCTCTGGCCTGTCGAAAAACCGCTCAGCAGATACGAGAATTACCAGCTGATTGTGCCTGCGGTGATTGTGCACGATATCATTGAGGGAAAAATTCCGGAGACCTTTCCTGCCGGCAGCAAGATCAAAATTGTCGAGGCAAGCTGGGGCGAGGAAAAAACCTCATACGCCAAGGGGCATATCCCCACTTCGTTTCACATCAACACGGATATGGTCGAACCGCCCACCACCACTGAGCCTGTCATGTGGATGCTGGCCGACGCGGACACCTTGGCTAAATTCGCCCTGAAATTCGGTTTTACCAGAGATGATGTGGTCATTGTCACCGGGGAGGAGCCGATGGCCGCGTATCGCATCGCCCTCGTTCTCCGCTATATCGGCGTGCAGGATGTACGGGTATTAAACGGTGGAACCCTGGCCTGGACGCTGGCCGGATATCAACTGGAGAAAAAGAGCAATACACCAGCCCCTGTGGCCGATTTTGGTGGCCGGATACCGGGTAATCCGTCAGTTATAGACACCATTGCGCAGGTCAAGGCGGGGCTCAAGACCCCTGAGACATACACTCTTGTTGATAATCGAACCTGGGATGAACATATTGGCAAAATATCCGGTTACAGCTACCACAAGAAAAAGGGGCGTATCCCTGGCTCCGTTTTTGGCTATGCGGGCAAGACAGATGCCTACTCTCTTGATTATTTTCGCAATCCGGATAAAACCATGCGTAACGCCACCGAAATCATGGCACTCTGGAAAGAGCAGGGTATCGACACCAGCAAACGTCTTGCCTTTATGTGCGGGAGCGGGTGGCGTGCGGCAGAGGTATACTACTATGCCGATGTGTACGGGCTCAAAAATATCGGCGTCTACAGCGATGGCTGGATAGGCTGGAGCAACGGCGGCAATCCCGTTGAAACAGGCGCCCCCGGGAAGTGAAAAAAGTTACACTAATTGCATTTGGGGTCACCTCCCTGCAGGTGACCCTTCTGGTTATACTAGTCGTGCTGGAGTACCTGTCGAGCTATAAAGCCGGCCTGGCCCAGCATCTGTACTTCAAAAAAATCAGTTACGTTACCCATTTTTACCAGGGTGCACCACTCTTCCTGCACGGGGTCCTGCTGCTCATTCTGACCGTTATGGCCGTGAAGGGCTCCAGCCGGCACGGGAAAACGATCATTCCGAACTTCTATAAATACTTCATTTTGCTCACAGCATTCGTGATCTGTTTTTTGTCGGCTTTTACCCGCGGGTTGAACATCTATGCCCACCTCTTGATAACCCTGCAACTCTGCATGGTGCTTGAAGTGGCCGGTCTCATGATCAGAAGACCTCCTAGCTGAATGAGTCATTTTGTCCCAGCACCATTTCTGGAGCTGTCGATACCCCGGATCAATCTGAATTACAATGTGCCGTCAGGACTCTTCTTTCGCGTCGTTTTTCAGTATATATTTGTTATACTGCATCGTAATGCAGTACTTATTGTGAAAGCGTGAAAGGAATGCCCCATGACAAGATGTATATTGGCCAAAGAGAAAGACCCGCTCGGTACAATGCTGAATGATTTTTGCGGTGGCGACGCCGCGGCTTTTCTCAATGTCTGGTCCTCGACGCTTGAAATGTCCACCATGCAGGGAGCCACCATGCTCCGTGGATTCGAGGAAATGAACAACATCGAAAAATGTGCCCTGGCGGCCTGCCGGGGACGAATTCTTGATGTCGGTGCAGGAGCTGGCTGCCACAGCCTTGTCCTGCAGTCGAAGGGCCTGGATGTCGATGCCATTGATATCTCCCCCGGCTGCGTGGAGGTAATGCGCAGAAGAGGAATCGAAAAATCGTATCACTGCAATATCCTGGATGTCAGAAATTCTCGTTATGATACAGTTCTCATGCTCATGAATGGGATAGGAATATCCGGTTCCCTGGATGGCCTGAATCTCTATATCCAACAGCTGGACACCATACTTGCACCGGGCGGACAGCTGCTTGTCGATTCAACCGATCTGACCGGGAAATTCCTGGAACAGGGTGAGGCTCTCTACGATGAGGAGGGACGGTATTGCGGAGAAACAGATTTTGTCATGATATACAAAGGGCTGCGATCAGACCCTTTCAGCTGGCTTTATGTCGATTTCGAACTGTTGCGCACCATCTGCAGCTTTCATGGATACCGGTGCGACAAACTTATTGAAACGGGAGAAAAACAATTCCTGGCAAAGATCTATCCCTGTATCGTTGGTCAGTGATCGTTTCCAAGACCTTGACCGAGGTGGTCGTAGAAAACCAGGACTGCTGCCTGGGAGGCAGATAAACCACCGACGACAGAAGAAGTCGATCTGGAGCACAATCTCAGGGAGGAAGATGATCACAACCATTTTTTCCGCTGGTTTATTGGCAGCAGCCGGCAAAACCGGTCAACAGCAGTGAAGAACAAGAGGGTCGCATGATTGCAGGGACTTCATACCGCGTCGCGGCGGTACAGATGGTATCGGGTGCCGATGTCTCCGAAAATATCACTACAACGGAACACCTTGTAGCAGAGGCAGCAGCCCAGGGAGCGCGGCTGATCGTGTTGCCCGAGAATTTTGCCGTAATGAGCAATAACGAGCAGGACAAGATAGCTCTTGCGGAGGAAGATGGTGTTGGCCCTCTCCAGGATTTTCTCGTGACTGCGGCGAGACAGCACGGGATCTGGCTCGTCGGGGGTACCGTGCCACTCGTCTCAGACTGCCCTGGCAAAATACGCAATGTTTGTCTGGTCTATTCCCCATTGGGCGAGCGTATCGCCCGCTATGACAAAATCCATTTATTCGGATTTGATAACGGACAAGAACGGTATGACGAATCGGCAACCGTCGAGGCGGGCGATAAGGTGGTCACCATTGCACCAGAGGGTATACGGACTGGCCTGTCGATCTGCTACGACCTGCGTTTCCCTGAACTTTTCCGGGCAATGGGAGAGGTGGACCTGATAGTACTGCCGGCTGCCTTCACCTACCCCACCGGCCTTGCCCATTGGGAGGTACTGCTCAGAGCCCGGGCTATCGAAAACCAGTGTTACCTCATTGCAGCGGCCCAGGGCGGCTACCACCCATCGGGACGCCGCACCTATGGGGACAGCATGATTGTTGATCCGTGGGGGGAGGTTTTAGCACGCCGCGCGGAGGGTCCGGGGGTGGTCATCGCAGAAATATCATCTCGTCACCTGCAGCAGATACGCCTGTGTCTGCCAGCCCTCAAAGATCGCCGCCTCCTCTGATTTTTTCGGCCCCTCTTTTCACTATCATGCTCTTGTCCAACCCGGCTTCAGCCGCAATTCCCCTGTACGTATACCTGAACCCACCAAAAAATATCGTTTTTTCGAAATGCAAAAATTCGCAATAATTACATTAGCGTAATGTTACCCAGACGAGACTTTACAGCATTCTTGGCCATGCTTAAAAATACTCTAGACAAGGAAAAACGATAATTATTACGTATCGGTCTGTTGCAAGGGAAGATTGTTAAAAGCAGGCAAGTATTCGGTACATGTCGGCTTGACATGTATTTAAAATAGTATCTAGTTTCCATCCTGAAACGAGTCATTTTGCTCTAAATCTAGGCGAATTAAAGAAATTACAATGATAAACATTTTCCACATTATGATCGGACTCCTGCTCTTGGGGCTGGGGCGCAGGCTGTTCTGGCTTTTTGTCGGATGCGTCGGTTTTGTGGCCGGATTACAGATGGCGCAGCTCTATTTGGGGCTGCAACCCGTGTGGATGATTTGGGCTATCGCATTGCTGTTTGGACTGGTTGGCGCGGTGCTGGCCATGTTCTTCCAGACTTTGGCAATCGGATTGGGAGGTTTCGCCGCTGGAAGCACTATTACTGCATATATTGCAACCATGCTGGGATATGCAGCAATTCCTTCGATCATTTTTACAGGAGGCATAGCAGGAGCAATCCTGTTGTTTGCAACGTTCGACTGGGCGCTCATCGGATTGTCATCGGTGGCCGGTTCCACCCTCATCGTGCAATCTTTGCACGTCACCCCCCCGGCTGAGATGGTTCTGTATGCGCTTTTAATCGTCGCCGGAGCAGTCTTTCAGGCAACCATGTTGCGCAGCAAACGTATCGCAACGCAATAACCCCTTTCCTCAAGGCCGGTAGCCCGTTGTCTTTCATGGGTGTGCAACCATTGTCTGACAGGATGGCTATGCCCTGTGTCGGGTTTGACGGGGGAGAGACTCCGCATCGGAATAAGTGAGTTAAAAGTCGCCTGGCCGGATCGGCACAAAGCCACATCGGCACGTAGTAACTGCCGGATGCAAGCGGACGGATTGGTTCTCCGCCCTCAAGTAAGCTACCAAAGCTTATGGGATTACAGTAAAGGAGGATGGCTGACATGAAGGTTAAAATCGATCAACTCAAATCTGCCGCATCTTCACATGGGTCGAAACCCAGCCCCAAGGATGACTTGAAATCCATCTCCATGGCCGAACTGCAGGTAATGTTAGCATCGTCACCTGACGGCATAAGTCAGGTTGAGGCGCAGAGACGGTTGAGTCAGTATGGCCCGAATGAGATTGAAGAAAAAAAAGTCAATCCATTCCTGAAATTCCTCACCTATTTTTGGGGTCCGATTCCATGGATGATCGAGGTGGCGGTTATTTTATCGGGCCTGGTCAGGCACTGGCCGGATTTTTTTATCATCCTCGTTTTACTGGTGGCCAATGCCGTAGTCGCCTTCTGGGAAGAACACCAGGCAGGCAACGCCATCGCTGCCCTGAAGGCGAAGCTGGCGATTAAGGCCCGGGTCAAACGCGATGGACAGTGGATTACCCCCGCGGCGAGGGATCTGGTGCCAGGTGACGTCATCCGCCTGCGCCTGGGCGACATAGTACCGGCGGACGCTCGCCTGCTGGATGGTGACCCGGTGGAAGTTGATCAGTCCGCGCTCACTGGGGAATCGTTGCCCGCCACACGAAAATCCGGCGAGGCGGTCTATTCAGGATCGATCATGCGTCAGGGGGAAACAGAAGCCCTGGTCTATGCCACGGGAGCGAATACCTACTTCGGCAAGACGGCGCAGCTGGTACAGGAAACCCGCACCGACAGCCACTTTCAGCGCGCCGTGTTAAATATTGGCAATTATTTAATCCTCCTCGCTGTAACCCTGGTTGTGTTGATTCTCTGCGTGGCATTGTTTCGAGGTGATCAGATGCTCACCACGCTCCAGTTTGCCTTGGTTCTTACTGTCGCTGCCATTCCTGTGGCAATGCCAACGGTGCTGTCGGTGACCATGGCGGTTGGCGCACGCCTGCTCGCCAAAAAGGAGGCTATCGTCAGTCGCCTGGTGGCCATAGAGGAATTGGCCGGGACGGACATTTTGTGCTCCGACAAGACCGGGACCCTGACGCAGAATAAGCTGACCATGGGGGAGCCATTCACCGTAAATGGCGTTTCGGCAGAGCAGATCATTCTCTGCGCCGCTCTGGCTTCACGCCGGGAGAATCAGGATACAATTGATCTGGCTGTGCTGAGCAGCGTAAAAAATGATCAGGTACTGAAAGGGTATCAGGCGGTCCATTTCCAGCCGTTTGATCCGGTGCATAAACGAACCGAGGCTTCAATTAAAGCGGCAGATGAAAGCACGTTCAAGGTTGCTAAGGGTGCACCACAGATAATCCTTGCATTGTCGGCCAATGCCGCGCAGATACAATCGTCCGTCGATGAAGCGATTGACGGCTTCGCCAGGCGTGGTTTTCGCTCGTTGGGCGTAGCCAGGACGGACGCTCAGGACCAGTGGCAGTTTTTAGGGGTTCTGCCGCTTTTTGATCCGCCGCGAGAAGACTCTAAAACCACCATTGCCACCGCAGGCCAGATGGGTGTGACGGTTAAAATGGTGACAGGTGACCAGCTTGCTATCGCTCGAGAAACTGCCGTACAACTGGGGATGGGCACCAACATTCTTGATGCCAGCGGCTTTGGTGATACCAAGCATCACGAAGCTGGTCAGTTGGCACAAATGATCGATAAGGCCGACGGCTTTGCCCAGGTGTTCCCTGAACACAAGTTTCATATTGTTGAAGTTCTGCAGCAACAGGGACATATCGTCGGGATGACCGGCGACGGGGTCAACGATGCCCCTGCGCTGAAGAAAGCCGACTGCGGTATAGCTGTTTCAGGAGCAACCGATGCGGCACGGGCGGCAGCGTCGATCGTACTTATGTCGCCCGGACTGTCGGTTATCATCGACGCAATAAAAGAGAGCAGGAAAATCTTTCAGCGGATGAACAGCTATGCAATTTACCGCATCGCCGAGACATTACGGGTGTTGTTGTTCATGACCCTGGCTATCCTGATCTTCAACTTTTATCCTTTGACAGCGGTGATGATCGTTATGCTGGCTTTGCTCAATGACGGCGCAATCCTCTCCATTGCCTATGACAATGTTATTTGCCGAGATCAGCCCGAGGCCTGGAATATGCGTATGGTTCTGGGCATAGCCACAGTGCTGGGCGTCCTTGGACCCGTTGCGTCATTTGGCCTTTTCTACCTCGGCGAGCAGGTCTATAACCTTGATCGTGCACATATTCAAACGCTGATGTACCTCATGCTGTCAGTGGCCGGACATCTGACGATTTTTCTGACACGCACTCGCGGCCCATTCTGGTCGATTCGTCCTGCACCGATGTTATGGCTGGCGGTTCTCGGCACGCAAATCATTGCGACGTTGATTGCCGTTTACGGACTGTTTATGACACCAATTGGCTGGACGTGGGCGTCCTTTGTCTGGGGCTATGCATTCATATGGTTTCTTGTCAGTGATCGGGTTAAATTGCTGGCTTATCGGCTGTTCGATCCAATAGCATGAGATTCCGGTCGGTTAAAAAGAGTGGCGATGCAGAACCATACAGAGATCGACGCAATGAGGCCACCTGAGACGATGGAGGATCAGCGAATTAAATGCGCCGGGGAGGATCTGCTGCGCCTAGAACCACCAGATATCGCGTTTGGGTGGATTCCCGGAAGTTTCGAAGGAATCACCTGACTCACGCAATACGACCTTCAGATCGTCTTCAGTAAAATCAAACCCATCTTCAACTGCACTGGCTACAAATTTAGGCATGGCTCCGATTTTGTCGTATTTAATGCGGAGCACTTTGTCTTCCCCACCAGCAATCAAAAATCGTTCAACCTCTTTCTTGGACATGACTCTCTCCTTTATGGACTGGTAAATAAACAGCGTTTTAAGATGTGCAAAACTATTTTTTCGAATACAGTTACGGGGAAATAAGCAGGAAGCATGCCAGACTGTCGCACTACCGGATGTACCTGAATTTTATAAACAAAAAAGGCTTTCCGGAAAACATTTGAAATAACCTACAGATTTGTATGCAGGAGGGGACACAAAAGTGTAGATAAACAAACAAAAACGACAATCCAGGCCCATAAGATGTAAGGACCAGCTGGTTACGGTATTCGGCGCCGTAGACTGACTGCCGCCTGGCGATGGTGACGATAACCTCTTGCAGTAACCGCAGACCGTTCTCAGTAGTTCCACCGCTCACATCCGCACGAGTGCTGGCCCGGGAGTGATGATCGCCACCATCCTCACTCAAGTCTTTGTCAGAGCTTCCGTGGGTCGAGTTTTTGATGAGTTTTCTCTCTCTTCAACATCTAAAAAATTGTATTATAGGCCAGTGGAACTTTGGTCGTAAGACAGCATGCGTACTTTGGATTAAAGACAATATGCTTTGTCTTAGTTTCCGGGTCATACCATCTCACTTCAATACATTCCCCCGTATCCGGACACGTTCTCGACAAGGCAACATCTCCCCACATCTCGTCTCTGGCAGTTGAGATTCTATCCCAAATTACGATTGATATGATTAAATAATAATCATACGAAAAGTCTGATTTGTAGTTTTCTGCATCATCCAGAACAAGATCTATTCCAATTTCAGGAATAAATTCGTTCATCTTTTCCTCTAAAATTCGATGGAAGTCTTTTTCACTATGAACGACCCATCCATTATCCAAAAAAGCCTTTTCGTTAGGGCATCTTTCTGCAGAGTAAGCATTTACAAAACAACACAAAACAGTCAGAAGTATAATTGGTTTCATAATGCCCCCATTGACGTAGATCAAGAACGAGCAGCAGAACTCCCCGATGAATTTTAATCTCAATTCCGGTTAGAGAAAATCTTAAACCCGCATGGTACAACAGCTCCTGGTTCATGCGGGTTTAAGAATGAAAACTGGATATTGTAAAGACTATCTCCAGACCCACTCGGTCTTCAGATCAAGCTTCTTCTCATCTTTGAAAAAAACGACTTCATTGCCGTCAAATTCACCAAAAGGCAGATACCATAAAACCACCGAGACATTCAGCTCGTCTTTCACCAATTCTCTCTGGCCTTTGGCGCCTTTGGCCGGATCTTTAAAAGGATAGGTGATTTCAAAGGTTTCATGCACTCTCGCCAGAGGCGGAATACTTGTTTCCCGCAAGAGCCCACTCTTTTCGTAGGGGCCTCTACCCATTTCTTTGCCGCGGCCTAGACGTCCAGGAAACGGCATATATATTTTTTGCTCTTTATAAATTTCTTTATCGTCAGTTGTTTTCGCGGTCACTTCCAGGACCAGCCGGTTTGGAGTAGGTCAGCCGTCCGGGATGCCATGTCCCGTTTTATTGTAGATTTCAACATTGACGATACCGATAGGCAGAACCCCTTCCTCCTTATTTTTCCGCCAGAACAGGGAGCGTCCTTCGACCTTGACGTCAACTGCCATCTTTCGCATGGTCTCATCGCGGTACGACTGCATATCATGTCCGAGTCCCGACTTGATCATATGACATTCCTGACACGATTCACTGCCGCCATGGGCAACATAGGCAAAAAGATAACTGCCGTAGGCGGTGGCGCATTGAGACGGGTGATCGAGTTCAAAATTAGGCCCCTGCCCGTGACACTGGCCGCAGAAGATTGATTCTTTAATGGCTGGAGCAACGGCCATTTTGGGATGGCTTTCATCCTCATGATCACCAACCTGGGAGCCATATACCGTGTCAGGCTGGGGATAGCCATCGGCATACTTGTGGATGATTGCCATTTTGTTATGACAAATCATACAGCCGATGTTCAGACTGGCGATAGTCTTCTCCAGTTTTTCCGCCTTGTCGTGATCTCCATCCTTATGCGCTTTTTGCCAACCACGTATGGTTGCCACAATTTCCCGGGCAACGTCATCGGTTGCTTCATCAAGCTGCGGCAGATGGCATTTCATGCACATCATCAGGCTTTCCACAGTGATATCGGAGTCCTTTTTAACTCCGGAATACGGGAAAAGCTTTAAGCCTTTTTCAATAGCTGTGATAATAGTCGGGGCGGTACGAGGCGAGCCGAGAATTGATTTGGAATGCAGGGACTCCGACCATTCGTCATGTACCTCTTCATGGCATTCCATACACTTGCTGGAATCGTACCGCGCAGCAAGTTCTGCAATAGTTTTCGCCTTGGGGAGTGGTTGCGGCTTCGGGCCTCCTTCACCAAACGCACTCACCGACAACAGCATGCATGCAGCGATGCACACCAAGGCAATAGGCCAGGCATTTTTCATATTTCCTCCTGCAGGTTGAGATGAGACATCTATCAATGCTTTTATTTGTGCTGCTGGTATTTCATGCTAAACTGCCCCGGCAGCAAAACGTATTGAAACTCCCTCAAATGGCGTCCTTCTCGTTCCCCTTCAGACCGGGGCTTCTCGCAAATCCTTTACTCTTGCAATGGTGGCGAAAACTCCCTTAGAATACCTGGCAAGGCGTATAGATATTCCGAACAAAACCTCACCAATCGATTCTTTCTTGCATGAAAAAAAATAGCCGAACCACCTCCTTGTGAGGCAGCTCGGCTATCTATTGAGACCCGTGGCTTTCCGTACTCGTTTATCAGCGAGTTTGGCTTTATCTCATTCGTAATTGTGATTACCACTAAAGTTCAGCTTAGAAGGTGTCCAGAGGGATAGGAGATGCCCTTTGCACGGGTGTTCCGCAGCCTGGATGGCTGCGGTCAAGCCCCCTGGGATGGGTTTATGGCGTCCCGTGCAAAGGGCATCTCATATCCCTATATAGCTGAGGTTTAGTCGTAATCTCATTCGTAATTATTTGTAAATTATACTATCGAAAGAGAAATATATTTGTCAACGCGACAAAGTAGCACTACCAAACAATTTGTGTAGAAAAATTCATTTTGCTTCTGGTACAACAAACAACTGCCCTACAAGTCCATAATTTTTTAACCAGTCTTTCCATCAACTCGATGCAAGGCCCACAATAAAAATTTGCGCGTTGCAACGGTAAGGTCAAATGTGAATCAGTATCAAATTGATTGAGGTTTGTACCGGCGGTATATGTATTCTTTTTTCTGATTGCCCCTCAACCTCAGCTTAGAAGATCCAGAGGGATAGGAGATGCCCTTTGCACGGGTGTTCCGCAGCCTGGATGGCTGCGGTCAAGCCCCCAGGGATGAGTTTATGGCGTCCCGTGCAAAGGGCACCTCATATCCCCATATAGCTGAACTGTAGTGGTAATCACATATATTTTTAATCCATGTTGCCAGGTACAGAGGAGCAACTTCTACCAGAAAAGATCTTGTCAAAACAAAGCATTGAATAACCCGGCCCCATTTGATGGAGACAGATGTGGCAATATTTATCTATTGGGAGTTGATTCCGGACTTTTCCGTTCGTTTCGTACCTCCGGTAAGCTGCTCGCCAGAACCTTGTCGACACGGTTGCCATCCATGTCGACGACCTCAAGCCGCCATCCCTCCCATTCAGCGACATCACTGGTGCGGGGAAGATCGCCGATCAGCCACATGATCATCCCACTCAAGGTGTGATACCTTCCCTTCTGTTCCTCGGGGAGGCTTCTCAAATCGAGGCGATCTTTGAGTTCCTGAATAGGAATCAGCCCGTCGAGAAGCCATGAACCGTCTTCGCGCTGAACGGCCCACACATCCTCGGGATCTCGCGACTTGAACTCTCCGGTCAATGCTTCCAGGACGTCTTGCAGTGTAATCAGACCCAGCATTTCACCATATTCATCGACGACAAAGACCATCTGCACTCCTGATTCTCGGAACTGTTCCAGCAGTTTCATTCCGTTAAGCAACTCAGGTACGAAAATAGCCGGTTGCAGATACTCGTCAATATTGGTGGACTCCCCCTTTATGCGCTGTTTGAGCAGTCTTTTCGCCGTGATAATCCCAACTGTATCATGTAATCCTCCACGACATACCGGGTAGCGAGAGTGGTTCGAGTTCACCAGATTTTCCAGGTTTCTTTCAAGCGGCTGTTCGATATCAAGATAGATGATTTCGCTGCGCGGTGTCATCAGGGAGGCTATCTGCCGATCATCCAACCGGAACACATTGCGTACCATCTCATGTTCCTGCTTTTCGATAAGACCAGCCTGGGACCCTTCAGCCAGCATAGAATGAATATCCTCTTCTGTCAGATTGGCACTGCTGAGTTCCTTTTTCCCCATCAACCGTAAAATGCCGTCGGTCGAAACTGACAGAAGATAGACAAAAGGGCGCGACAATTTTGCCAGCACTGAGATGGGACCCGCCATTAATCGTGCAATGCCCTCGGCATTGAACTGGGCAATCCGTTTTGGTACCAGTTCGCCCACCACAATAGAAAAATAAGTGATTCCTACGACCACAACGGTAGTGGCACTGATGGAACTGCTTTTTGCATCGAGCCCTACGCCACGGAGAATTTCAGCAACAGGGCCTGCCAGTGCAGCTTCACCCACGATACCATTCAGAATGCCGATTGCGGTGATGCCGATCTGCACAGTGGAGAGGAACTGGGTGGGATCCTCGCCAAGCCGCATGGCGATGCCTGCAGATTTGTCGCCATCTTCGGCCAGTCGCTGAAGACGGTGTTTGCGTGCTGTCACCAAGGCGATCTCGGACATGGCGAAGACGCCATTGAGTAAAATAAGAAAGATTAAGACGGCAATTTCCATGAAGTAGTTCCCTTGAGACAGTAAACAGATGACACGTGATGGTGTTGTGTCCTCAAGCAGGCTGTCCAGAGATAGACTGCCTGAACAATATCTGCCTTTTGGCAGAGGGGTTCTGAACAGCTGGATAATTAGAAATATGCAAAAATTCTAGTATGCAATTACCAGTTTTCCTCGTGCATCAGTACGCTCCTGATTTTAGTGGCAAGATCCTGCATGGTAAACGGCTTCTGGATGAAGTGTACTCTCTCGCCCAGCACTCCATGATGCGCAATAACATTGGCCGTGTAGCCGGACATAAACAAGCGCTTGATATCAGGATACACGGACAGTACATTCCTGGCCAGGTCACGGCCGTTCATCTCCGGCATAACCACATCGGTAATCAGCAGATGAATTTCGTCGGCATGCTCCCGGGCCAGGCGAATGGCTTCACCCGGTGAAACTGCGGGGAGGACCGTGTAGCCCTGGCGTTCGAGCATCACCGTCGTCATCTCAAGGATCATATGTTCGTCTTCCACCAATAGGATAGTCTCGTGTCCTGTTGCGGCCGGTTGCACCGGTTCTGGTTGAGATGACGGCTCCACCTTGCCCTGGTAGCAGGGCAGGTACAGCTTAAAGGTCGTACCAAAACCTGGCTCACTGTAGACATTAATAAAACCGTTGTTCTGTTTGACAATACCATAGACCGTTGCCAGTCCCAGGCCGGTCCCCTTCCCCATCTCCTTGGTAGTAAAAAACGGTTCGAACAAAAGGGAGAGATCCTCGCGGTCCATGCCGCGACCATTGTCGCTCAACGCCAACAATACATACTCACCTGGAACAAGACCCACGTGTGTGCTGCAGTAAGCTTCATCAAAAGCCACGTTGTCCGTTTCGATCGTAACCTTTCCGGTATCTCCGATGGCATCGCGGGCGTTGACACACAGGTTGGCAAGAATTTGATCGATTTGGGTGGGATCCATTTTGACTGGTTTCAGATTTTCGCCCGGCCGCCACGCGAGATCGATGTTCTCGCCAATGAGTCGTCGCAGCATATCGAGCATGCTTGCCACGGTCATATTAATGTCGAGCACCTTGGGTGCCACTGTCTGTTTGCGGGCAAAAGCCAGCAGTTGTCGGGTCAGGTTGGCTGAACGGTGGGCAGCCTGCTGGATTCCCTGCAGCGCAGAATACATCGGCTGGCCTGGCTCGACTTGATCGAGGACCAATTCCGAATAACCTAAAATAACTCCCAACATATTATTGAAGTCATGGGCAACACCACCGGCCAGTCTACCGACAGACTCCATTTTCTGCACCTGGGTCAACTGTAACTGCAATTTCTCGGCTTCGACCTCGGCACGCTTGCGCTCACTGATATCAATGCCAATCCCCATCAAATAGAGTTGTCCTTGTGCTTGAAATTTAATACCGGTGAGTATGAAAGGCACTGGACGACCGTCTTTCATCAACAGGGGCGTTTCAATCGACCCCCTGCCCTTGGTCATCGCAATTTCAATCGCATCCAAGACGGCCTCTTTGGCTTCGGGTACATGCCAGTCAAGAATATGACGTCCCGCGATTTCACCAATCCCGTAACCAAGGAGCGTTTCATGCTCCCTGTTCCAAAGAATCAATCTTAAGTCGGGATAGGTATAGAGGTAGAAGATGCCGGGAAGACTTTCAATTATTGATTTTGAAAAGAATTGCTCCCGCCGCAAGGCGTCCTCGGTCTGCGTGTGTTTTTCGATTTCACGTGCCAGTTTTTCATTTGTCTGTTGCAGGGTTTCGTTTGCCTCAGAAAGCTGAGTCGTCCGTTCTGCAACCAACTTTTCCAGGAACTGATTCCGGCTGGCGAGTTCCTGCATCGGATAGATTTCGCCCTCGCGAACCAGGTGATAGGGAATGGAGATGCTACTGTGGCAGATTTTCCAGCCCGCAACTTCCAAACGGAAAATCAAGACCAGGCGTGCTGTCTCATTTGACAGGATCTGGTCTTTGATTGGCAGATGTATGTTGAAAAATCCAGTCGCAACAGCGATCGTATCCGCCAATAATTGTATGGCAAAGTCCTTCAGTTCGATACGGAGAGGATCTTTAATCTGGCTGAAGTCCTGTCGGGTAATTGCAACCCATTCCTCCCTGGTTTTTACCAGAAAATCCCCGCCTCCGGTAAAGCCAGAAAAGTCTTCGCTGAAATGCGTGGTGAGCCGGTCATCACGAGATGCATACATTTGCAGGTAGTCATCAAACAACTGCCTTATTATTTGGTAGTCTTTTGGGTCCATTGATCGATTCGTGTCTATTTCTAGAGGTAGTAATTAGGAGGGAATATAAACGGAATAGCCAGCTGCAATTCTACAATATATGTTTGAAAATTACGTGCGAATTAGGACAGATTTAAAATTGACAACCGAAAGACAAGATATTTCCAATACGATTCCGACTTGAAAACTAGGGATACTGAGTATTGAAGAACCTTCTCTACTGACGATAACAACGTAAAATTAAGCAATTAGAATGGCCCGACTCCAGTTGCGCAGTCCGATAAAACATGTATAATGATTACAACAGTGTGGAAGCCGACGGTGCACACCAGCCGGTCTAGCAAAGTAAAGAACATGCGACAGAAGAGAGAGAAACAGTGCAAGGTGGCCTGCCGATGAAAAAATCAATAATCCTGATGGTGTTCCTTGTGATGATCCTCTGCCAGCCTGTTTACAGCCAGGAAATCCGGCAGGTGACATTTGTGAGCGATCCCTGGCCCCCTTTTACTATCGGAAAAGAAGGCGGACAGGTCCAGGGTGGGATCTCCATTGAACTCTGCAGGGCGATTTTTTCCCGGCTGGATTTGAAATTCACATCACAGCTTTTTCCGTGGAAACGGACCTTAATGTACCTGAAAACCGGTGAAGCAGACCTGACTTTTCCTCTTATCCGCAACAAGGAAAGAAGCCCCTATCTCGCGTTTACCGATGTCGTCATGAACGACAAAAGCAGGGTCTGGTTCCTGACCGAACGAAGTGGAGGTCCCATAGAGTGGGAAACTGTTGTGGATTTGAAACCCTACACAATAGGTATTGTCAGCGGCTACACCCATGATGAAATCTTTGTGCAGGCGATTAAAAAGAGAATTCTGAAGACCGAGCGCTGCCTCAGCTACGAAGAGGGAATTAGAAAGCTGCTCCATTCACGAATGGACATCCTGTTGGGCAATGAATCGGTAATTTACAGCCTCATCAAGTCCCATCCTGAGTGGAAGGGGAAAATAAAATTTACACCTAAGTTTTCCGGCCAGCACGCCTACCGAATCGGAATATCAAAAAAATCGCCGTTAGTGGCCTTGCTTCCGGATATCAATCGGGTGATCCTGGAGATGAAAAACGACGGTACCATTGACGAAATTTTAAACCGATATCAAGGCCTCAGCCCGAGATCCGATTTGAATTAAGTGAAGTTGTAGTAACATAAATTTGAGGCGTTGCTAAAACATTGAGACCTTCGAGTTGGCAATAGGACTTGAGGTGGTGGCCAGATGCACAAATTGATAGCTTTTGATTGATTCTATTGTCTATTTTTACTTTTCTTGACTGATTTAATCAGCTTTCCAAAAGCCTTATCCTTCATTCTTTTTTGGGAATAAGACATTTCGTAAAATGCTGATTCGTTTTTCATTTTTATATAATTCCTGTATCGTTGTTCAGCCAATTCACCTTCTTCTATGGCTGTCAATATTGCACAACCTTTTTCACTGGTATGAGAGCAATTACCAAATCTGCAGTGCTGGGCCAGCTCTACTATCTCCGAAAATGTTTCGTCAATACCAATATCAACAGACATATTGCCAAGTTCCCTCATTCCGGGAGTGTCTATTAATAATGCCCCATTCTCTAACTGTATTAGTTCTCGGCTTGTCGTGGTGTGTCTGCCTTTGCCCTCTTTTTTGCTCACAGTTTGCGTCTCATATTGCTCACTCCCTACAATACGGTTCAAAAGGGTCGTTTTCCCGACACCAGATGAACCGAGCAAGCAGTATGTATGGCCGCGCTGTAAAGACCTTTTAATCGTATTAATATTTTCGCCGCTCAAATTACTAAAAGCCAATACAGTAGTTTGAGGGGAGAGACGTAAAACATCATTCTTTATTTTCTCAACCTTATCTTGCGATACAAGATCGCATTTGCTCAGGAGTATTATCGGAGTAATTTTACTTTCGTTTACCATAACTAGATATCTCTCCAATCTTCTAAGATTCAGATTGCAATCTACAGATTGAATAATAAAGGCAACGTCAATGTTTGCCGCAATGAGCTGAAAATCTATCAATTTTCCGGCAGTTTTTCGCTTTAACAACGTTTTTCTAGGGATGATCCCATGAATTATCGCATGAGAGTCATTGTCATAAAAATCAGCATATATCCAGTCACCAGTTGTTGGCAGATCTGAAGAAGAGTTTGCCATATAGAACAGATTCCCAGATAATTCGGCAAATACATCCCCATGGCCTTTGGTGACAACATAGCTATCTTTATGCACTGAAATGACACGCGCAACCTCATGAGTTGCTGTCTTCTCAGTATCAACTTGAGTACGACACCATTCGCCATACCCTATACTTTCAAGCTTATCCATAATTCTGTTCTCTTGTTAGATCACACGATAATGTCAGTGACTTTTATAGCGCTCTTGATACCTGTACGTTTTCCATCTTTGTGACAGGGAGAGGATTGCTTCTTAATGAAGAAGACTGGCCATGTAGAATATTTTCAAGCTTAAAATACATTCTTTATATACGCACAAATTTCTTCCATCGCCTTAGTTGCCTCGGGAAAAAGAGGAGCACAGACTGGATAACAATGAAACATACCTTCCCCAATTTTTAGCGTGATATCGACGCCAGCATCTTTCGCCTTTCTGACAAAATTTATTGAATCATCGAGAAGTATCTCGTTTCCCCCGACATAGATAAGTACGGGTGGAAGATCGTGAAGATCTCCATAAAGAGGGGATATCCACGGCAATCCGGGGTCGCGATCTCCGCAATAATGCTTACTAAATGCGGTCCATGTTCCGTTTGGAGAAAGGCATTTTCTTGCATTTTTCTCATAAGACTTACCTGTGCATCGAAGATCTGTCCATGGAGAAAGTGCAACCACAGCCTGAGGCAGAGGAAGACTCTGGTCTCTAATGGCCAGCAATGCAGCCAAGCATAGACCTCCGCCTGCAGAGTCGCCGGCAAATACAATGTTGGAGGGTCGTAACCCTTGATCGAGCAACCATCGGTATGTTTTAAGTGTATCTTCCAGTGCGGCGGGATAGTGATGCTCGGGGGCAAGTCTATATTCAAACAGCAGAGCTCCAATGTTGGTCCCTTTAACAAATTTGGAAACATGAATCCGGTGATCAGAGCAGGAACCGGAAACGTAACCACCCCCATGGATAAACATTATCACCTTTTCTCTTTTTACTCCGCTGGGCACTATCCATTCAGCTTTGATTGTATCAAGCGTAACAGGTTCAATTTCTATGCCATTCGGTATTTTTCCAAATCGTTTGGCTCCCTGTTCACACTCCTCCCGAAATTGCAGGATGGATTCTGTTTTTGTCCAATCTATTTGGGTTGGCCTGAGCCGAAATTGAAAAATATGCCGATTTTTAAGGAGAAAAATCACAAGACGACTTCGCCAACTTAACATGGTTGATCCTCAAATTTGGTAATGTTTAGGAGGAAGGAACATTGCTCCCTGTCCGATTATGTCCATGAGGATAACCAAAGAAAGCTGCGTTGCATTGGAGAAATGCGACAGTGTAAGAAATTATGGTTTATGACGATGGATAATACGGGTGGATGGCGAGCCTTCAATTGGCATTGGATCGCACGCCTCGGGATCGCCTGGAAGTTTCCCGGTCAACTCTTTAAATTCCCTTATCATGTGGGACTGATCTGCATAGCCACAGAAGTAGGCTAATTCCCCCAGAGTGTTGTGGGTGCCTATATAAATATGTTCCATAACCTTACGGAGACGGACGTGGCGGATTATCTTTTTGGGGGACAATCCAACCTCGTTTTGAAAAAGACGTTCTAGAGTGCGTACGTGGATTCCGAGCTGATACGCCAGTTCAGATATTTTAAGCTGGCCACTTTGGCTGCGTATTAACTCAGCTGCCAAGAGGCACCGTTCGTTCTTTGAAGATGGAAGCGTGGTACGAATCAAATTTTCCATTATTCTTTGCCTATCTTCATGATTCTGCAATTCAGATAATTGAAGAGAAAGTGCTTCAACGCTTTTTCCTGCAATTGATTCTACATCAACTGTACTGTCCACCATGTCTGCCTCTTTAACGTCAACAATTCGTGGAGCATGACCAGGATGGAATCTAAACCCGAAATAATCCGATGTATGGTCGATTTCAATGGTAGCCTTCTCGGTTATCGGTCCGACCAGAACCATTCGATACTTCAAACGGCTAAATCGAAAAACGAGCTTAACATTGCTATCGGGATATACTTCGTAGAATGAGCATTTTTGTTGTCCGGTACTCTTCTCTGACCAACATAATTCGATACAATGCTTTAAATCTGAAGGTGGTTTACCTATATAGGATGTGGGCATTTTTGTCGGAAATATGATAAGTGGTTATGTAACTCTTTGAAAAAAACATCACGTTTTTCTCCTAATTTAGCTATCTAAACGTTATCGTAATTGCTTGTAAGGAATATTTTCCTTCTGAAAGAGGATTGCTGACATCGTTGCCAGTAGTTTTTCCGATATTGATAGCAGCATTTTTTCCTGACATTATCACCAAATCTCTGATTTGCATGTCTTTTTCGAAAAAGTGGATGGATCTTCGTTTCGACTGTATTAAGTAAATCAACCCCGGATTTTTAATCAGTTCTTATGACCATAAAATCACTTCAGTGGTTTCATCACAATACCATTAAAAACATTGAGATGTCCTGGAGTTACCTGCCTCTGGACGACCTTATTTTCATATCCATCTGCCTCCACAATTAAACGATACTCACCTTCCGGTAGATTATAAAATGCAAACAGAGTTTTTGTAGCCCAGTCTCGGCGGTCCAAAGCATTCTCTACAAATTTCAATTCATTTTCCTTTGTTGGAACGAGTGTACGGTCGACGCCATTCCCGGTTAACCTTATCGATCGGATAGTAATGTTCTCTTCAGGCAACATGTACGTACCTGCAGGATTTTCGTCTTTATAAAATTTTTGCCGTATAAAATCGACAATTGATCCATTGGGCTTCAACTCGAACGTAGTGGCAACTGTTCCATTTGACCTGATGGCAACCTTGAGACGCGCAGGTTCCGTTCGAAAGGACTCGGCCAGCAGGCTGATATTATAGATACCTGGAGGAAATGGACCAAAGACATGTGCACCTCTATCGCTTCCCATGTTGATGATAATACCGTCGGCTGGCTCACGACCTATGGGTGAAAGATAGAGTTGCAAGGAACCGACTTGCCCTTCTTGATTCGACGAAAGGTGTAAACTTACCATTAGCATCCCTCCTGGCTTTATAGAGCCGAGGGTCTTTGTTTTTTCACCTGGTGCTAGAATGGTGTTGACTATCGATGCAACGCGTCCACTGGTAAGAATATTGTTGTGGTCTTCATTGAAGCCGTAAATCATTTTGGCTTCTGCCTGCACGCGGGGATCCAGCTCACTCGCTAATGTGACGACACCGTCAGTGTTGGGACGTAAAGGATTATGATTTCCCTCGTGCCCAAAAAGTAAGTAGAATTCAAGGGTATCTGGTAAAGTTTTTCGATAAATGGATTGGACAAATTCACTCTGCTGCCCCAAATCTTTCCACGCTGGTATCACTCCAGGGGAGTATTTGACTCCCATCTCCGACAAGCTGTCTCCACCCCACGGTGTCGAAATGGAAATAAACTTTTTTATCTCCGGAAACTGCTGACCATAGTCAACGAGAAATGACCTGACAACCAGTCCCCCCATGCTATGCGCGACAATGTATAACTCTTTGAATTTGTATTTGGCTTTAAGATTATACATTTTCCAGAACAAAAGATCTGCCATGGATTTAAGAGATGCTCCGGAAGGGTAATAATAAAACCAAGGTTGATATCGATTTTGATCGATATTTGAAACTAAATACTCCCAACCGCGTGGTGAACCGGTTGCGCCGTGCACATAGAGAACAGGAATCTTTGTGGGATCAAAAGGTTGCAGAAAATAGATATTACCACCATTTTCCTTGAAAAATTCCAGCGGCTGCCAATAGCCCTTAGCCCCGTTTTCATAATCGAACAAAGGAGCGTTTAAATCGGCAATTGCCCCTGGAGATGTGCTATGTAAAGTATCAGATTTTTTTGTTGCGACCAAAGTTCCAGTTGGGAAATCGACATTGCCATCTTCTTGATTTTTTATTGAAATATCTAAGTTAATGAGCACACCACCAGATTGTTCAACTAGAAGACCTTGTGCACTGTACTGCCCAGATGGTTCTCCGTGCTGATATATCGAGTCGTGGTTAATATCAACAAAGGCAAAAATAAAATATTCGCCCTTGGGGACGATTAATTCATATGGCCCAGCCTCATGCAACTTAGTGTAGTGTTCAATATTGCGATGTGATCCGATTTTTGAATAGGTGACAACCAAGATAGGTGCGTCACCCGATGGAAATGATTCTGTAACTGTTCCGACAAGGATCGTCGAATTATTGATAGTTTTGACCTCTTCACGAAGATTGTAAATCGAACAGCCAGTTAGCCACAAGGTGACAAAGCATGCTATGCCGATGATACGAATTAGTACAAACGAATGTATTACACTTGATTTTGGTATCATAATTTTCTCATATCAACGTGACGAGCGAAAATTACAGCAACAAGGGCCTGACCTGAGTATAAACAGATGAGCTACTTTAAGGCTATTGATCGTAATTTTCCATTGTAAATACAGAGGAAGTTAATTGTTCTTATAGCGAAGTGGCTCCGAGAAATTAAACAATCTGCAAGGTGGAAAATCTGCCGCGAGTGAAGGCCAGGAATAAATGAGTAAAAAAGGTAAAAAGGTGTCGGTGGTCAGAGAGTTGAGCCGATGATTTCCGTACTTTCTTAAGAAATATCTACTCCCCCATCCAAAGATATGTCTCTTGCACAAGCCAGATTATCCCAGACGAAATGACGAAAAATGGAGCATTTTGGATTCTTGGTTATGCCTGCTGTCAGCATCCCTTTTTTGTCTGGCATTGGAAAAGTACTGGAAGGAGGCAGCGCCTGCTTTCACTTGAAAACATAGGGAAAAACAAGGTGTCATTCTTTTCAAGTGCTGGAAGACCTGCGAGATCTGAAACAAGGTAGCCCACCACATCGCAGGCTACGTTACTGCAGTATTTACAGCTTATCCTGGTAAGCTCCTGCGGAGTAGGTCAACTCATAACTGTGGGAGTAAATCTCGATAAGATTCCCGAAAGGGTCCTCACAGTAAACCATTCGATATGGTTTATCTCCTGGGTAGTACTCCCTTACCGGCATTCTCTGTTTGCCGCCATTTTCAACAATTTTGGCAGCCAGACCTTCAACATCCGGATCTTGTACACAGAAGTGAAACACGCCGGTTTTCCAATATTCAAAGTTGTTTTCTCGCTGTTCTGCGTTTTTGAATTCAAAAATTTCAACGCCGATCTTATCTCCGGTTGAAAGGTGCGCAATCTTAAAGCTGCCCCAGCCTTTACCGAAAACGTCATCACACATGATCCCGATTGCAGAGTCATCCGATGCTATCGCAGTCAGAGGCATGATTACGTACCAACCAAGTACTTTTGTGTAGAAATCTACTGCCCTGTCAAGGTCCGTCACAGATAATCCGATATGAGAAAAAGTTCTTGGATATGTCATTTAAATGCTCCTGTATATTTTATTGTTGTTCAGGTGTTATCCCGGGTACAGTGACACTATAGCTATAAGGAATAGAGTAACAAGAAGGCACAATTTTGTTCGACACGAACCAATTGGTTCGAATCGCCTTGCTCAGTAAGGTGTAGCTAAAATTATTTTTTAAGGGTGAAACGATATTATGATCGAATGGAATAAAAAGCAGTATCACTGCCCTGTTGAAGTTTCGATGAATCTGCTGAGTGGAAAATGGAAGTGTCTCATGCTTTGGCATTTGCATGATGGAACAAAACGCTACAATGAGCTGGAAAGAGTAGTGCCTGGAGTCAGCCAGAAAATGCTGACACAGCAACTAAAGGAATTGGAAAAGGACGGATTGATATCCCGTACTGTCTATCCGGAAGTACCACCGCGGGTCGAGTACAGCTTGACCGAACTTGGCCAAAGTGCATTTCCCATTCTGGAGATGATGCACACATGGGCTGTCGAACAGTTGGGGCTCAGTGAGCCTGAAGCATAGGTTCAAAGGGGAAACAGTAAAAGAAAGAAAGTCTTCTCACCTCAAGATACTTCCCGGGTATACGTAACAATCTGATCCTGCACAAAATACTTGCCTGAGAAAGAGCGTTCCTGCTCTTTTCAATCTTTACAATCCATCCCACGAATCCGTGGCTAAATGGAGCATTTAAAATTATTGATGTTTCCAGATACTCTTTTTTTGATAGTCTGGAAAGAGTGGTCCACGGGAGCAAACCGCTTTTGCTCGCAACTACCCAAAAGATGAGGGCAGACCTCGTGGAGCCGGACTGCAGGACCGGTAAGAGGTTTGGCATTTGCTACTTAACACCTGTGATCGGCCTCATCTGGGTATCGCACACCCCGCCCACTTTGACTGTTTTCGACACTTTTCCTCCCTGGCAGGTTTCCCCCTGATCAGCAATGCGACATCGCAGTTCCAGCGGTTTACCACTATTAATCCAGGAGGGTGTTTTTCGATATCGTCCGATTTCGTTAAACTTACAGCCACTCGGAATCCCATAGGGAGCACATCGGGACGGTGCTTTCAGGGTGACCCGCCTCCCATCCACGACGAATCCGGGATAGTTGTCGACAACAGTAACGATATCTTTGGCCGGGTCTTCCCGCACGAGGAAGCTATGAAAAAAATACCCGCCTTCCGTCTTTTGGTCCACCCGAATCCGGGTATCGGCTATCAGCGCGAAATTGTTGCCCCGGCGGGCCACCGCCCCTGACATGTACTCGACCCGATCGTGATTGGGAAAGCATTTCCCCATCGCCGGGGCATGATAATAATGTTTGAGATTTTTCAAGTCCAGCAGCGAATTATTCGGAAAAATCGCCATAAGGTCCTGATCGTCACCAAACAAGATGCGTTGGACATCATTCAGGTTCTGCGCGTACATGCTTTGCAGCTTGCGGTAGTTTCGGTCACCGGCCAAATCGTCGCGCAGGAAGCAGGAGGTCAATCCGGAAATCTGCGTCAGGTATTCATCCCAGATGTTGTACTGAGAGACGCTCGAGGAAACGCCCTGAAAATCTCCAGGGGCCTCGCATCCCTGACGCCTGACACACGACTCCAGGCCGCGGTTGCGAATCGAGAGGGCAATAATATTGCGTTCACAGGCGCCATAGGCGTTACAGCCACGTTCCAGATGCCCTTCGAAAATCGCGGTGCGCATGGTGTAATCAAGATGCTTGGCACGCTGCAGGGATTCAGGTGACCAGCGATTTTGCTTATCATGGATGAAGCGATCCCAGGCCACCTGTAAAGCGTCGCGACGCCCGGTCAGATGCCGATTGATGCCGTCGCAATAGGTCGAGTTGTGAAAGGTTCGAATGATCTGATCCAGCTCGCCACGTGGCGGCGTGGCACCAGTGCTGACTTTAGTCAGGGGAGGAGGATCGAAAAAAGGCGCTTTGGTCATCGCATACAGGTTTCGGACATCCAGAACATATTGGACACCACCTTCACAATGGTGATTTACGACGGTCATTGCCTGCCGCTGCTTAACGGTATTTCTATAACGTTCCACCGAAGCCGGCGTCGCCGTGCGGGAATCCATAATCACCTGAAAGCCCACATAAGGAACGCCCTGGTTATCGGTTAATGGGTGCCCGCCGTCCACAACGATACAGGGCACGACCGCCGAACCTTGAGCCAGCGTACCCACCGGCGATGATAGCCCCGTATCGCGAAAGTTTTTGACGCTGTAATAAGGAATTTCGAGCGCGCTGTTAAAACGGTAAAGGGTCATGACCGGTGTGGCGGGTATACCCGCCCAGGCATTTGACGAAATAAAGAGTGTAACCAGCAGCAACAATCTTTTCATAACATGCATCCCTATGAACATTGGGCAGAAACCTGGGCGCATTACATTTACCCCCAGACCAATACTGTTTTTCTGTACACACACCGATAAGGCATACCTCATACGTGAAGCTTCTTCAGCCATTCTTCACAACTACTGCATTGTTTGTTAAATCTCAATGGGATACTTTTTATAAAAATTCTTTCCAGACAATTTGAGATGTCGATCCTTGGCAAGGGTAACCATTGAAGGATAACGGCAAATCACGATTGTTCCTGAGTACACGCAGCAGTCCAGAAGAAGAGGAGCGATCTTGACTCCGACTGCTGTTCAGATCGAACAGAGCTATATGGACTTTTGAGAAACGGAAGATTCACAATAGACATCTAAATAATGAGTCAACATCGAGAATCAAGAGTTTCATCCAGGCAATGTAAACGTTTGAGATCACTTGCCCGCCATGCAACACTGGTTAAATCCGGCAGGATCCTTCGTGCCGATGAATAACTCAATAAATCGGATGGCGATATTGCATTTTGCTTTGTCTTCTTGAGTGGACAATGGTATCAGTCCAGATAACAGAGGCTTCCGACTTGGCTCTGATGCTTTGATACCTCTGGATTGTCCCTTGGTTGTTGAAAATACTCCTGCATCTTTCCGACAATTACTTCAATGGCACATCATGTTTGGCAGACGCTCTTACCCCACGGCCCTGAAGTATTGCAAGCCTCTACAACAAAATGCAATAACTATCAAAAAAATGAGGATATTTGATGTCGAGTACTCGCAGTTACTTTGGTGGGTTTTTATGAAAAAAAACATAGTGCTATTTTTAGTTTTAATTCTGTGCCTTTTGCCGGGGTATTGTTTTTCAGCAGACAAGTACGATGAAGCCGCTGAGGTACTGAAGCCCTACCTTCCAGCGATGAAAAGATACCTCTACGTTGTAGAAAATACGCAGAATTCTGTAGAGTTGGCCAGGGCTATGAATCAGCTTTGTGACAAAATGGAAGAACTTGCCCCAAAAATCAGGCGGCTCTCGAAGAAATATCCCGGCCTTGAGTATGAACAGAGGGTTCCAGCTCGACACATGCAGTTCAGAAATGAGCTGGAATTGCTTGTGCAGCGCTTTACCCAATCCTATGTCCGTATCATTCCGCATATTGGCAACCAACAGGTGAGAAAGGCTAATGGGCGGATGATTGGTATTCTGACAAGTGTCGGGGCAACATGGCAACCCTGACGCACTGTTTGGCTGTTTTTTTGTCGTAAAAATTGCCTTAGAGCCCAGTCAACCGTCAAAAAATCAAGGAACACTCATCCCTTTTGACGTTAGAATATAATTGCCCCAAGAAGCAATGCCTTCCGGTGCGTTGGACAACCGGTGCTACTTTCCTGAAATCATCTCTCATTGTTTGGACGAGAAATCGTTGCAAACCTTGTCACATGGTTATTTGACTAACTTTCATCCTGTTTTCCAGGTGGTGACTCTAGCTCATCATCAATATAGCGCTGGATATAGCGTTGACCGTTTATAGTTGAACTCGCAATCCAAACCACCAGAAAAACCGCGAGACTTAAGGTCACGGGCATCAATTTAGGTAGTACCCAAGTTACGAGCAGGAGCACGACTGTTCCAATGCCCAAGTATTTAAGTGCACGTTTTTTCGATTGCCTGACAATTTCCCACGCTTCGTCAGGAGTATCAATACCGCTATTACGCATTGTGTCACGCATTGACTCGTAACCGAGTTGATGTCGATTTTCTATACGACCAAAAGGGTCATTGAACTTCATAGGGGAATCTCTCTGAAGGAACTCTAGAAAAATACCATCTCAACTCAATACCATTGCATTTCAGGAATGATTGAAAAATAAAAATACTGGATTGAGAAGATTGGGCACGCGTCTTCGAACACCACTAAATGTAACAGATAGCAACCAAATGCGCTCGCTTCACAATAACAAAGGTTTGTACTGCAAGTGAACAGGTCTTTAATTGGGCATTAACTTGAAAATGAAATACGGTCAATACCTGTATGTTTGTCCTCGCCCGTTTCGCGGCCCAGTTTGGCAAACAATATCTCGCCGGTGAAACCGTTTTATTACACCCACTATCACCTTCAGGACACGATCATCTCATCCTTGGCGGTGAACAACCTACCTGTGATGAAAAGCAGAGTGTCCTTGCCCTATTCTTTTCGACAACTGCATGATTTCCAGAAGGCTGAAGGTTAAATAACCGAATATATGAAAAATATTACAGACCGGCATTAGCAACCCCGTAATATGGCTTAAATGGAATTAGAGATTATTATTACGTGATGCCTGATCAATATTTCTAGAAATCAAGGCACGAAAAAGTCAATAATTTGTTGATATACTCATTTTATTGTGAGGCTCACTATGAGTAATAATCTGAAAAATAAACGAGCGTTAGTGACCGGCGGTAGTCGCGGTATCGGCGCAGGCATTATTCGACGCCTTGCATTGGAAGGTGTCGATGTTGCGCTGACCTATGTGAGTAAACCCGACCAGGCCTTCGAAGTGGCAAAGGCCGCAAGGGAACAGGGAGTGCGTGCGATCACTATCCAGGCCGACAGTGCAGACCCTAAAGCGGTGGTCGCTGCGGTGGAGCAAATGGTTGCAGAGTTGGGAGGCATCGACATTCTAGTGAATAACGCAGGGATCATCGTCATAGCCCCCGTTGATGAGTTCCGACTCGAGGATTTCGACCGTACCGTAGCGGTGAACATTCGCGGGGTATTCGTTGCCACCCAGGCGGCGGTCAAACACATGCAGGCAGGCGGGCGAATAATCACCATTGGCAGTTGCAATGCCGACCGTATGCCATTCGCAGGTGGGGCGGTCTATGCGATGAGCAAAGCCGCAATGGTCGGACTGGTGAAAGGACTGGCGCGTGATCTCGGCCCACGTGGAATCACCATTAACAATATCCAACCGGGACCGATAGCAACCGATATGAACCCGGCAGATAGCGACGTTGCCGATACATTACGTAATCTTATGGCCCTTCCTCGATATGGCTCAGCAGATGAAATCGCCGCGATGGTTGCGTATTTGGCCAGCCCCGAGGCAAGCTACGTAACTGGAGCCAGTCTAACAATTGATGGAGGTTTTACTGCTTAATCAGGACTTGTCCATAGATGGCCGATCTCCCCCTTAACGAATAAGATAGGGTCCTGGTCCGCGTCGCTGTAAAACACATGGAGGTTTGGTGACAATAAGAACGCGGACAGAGATAATCTTTGGCAGTACGAGGCGTAGAATCGCATTCGCAGCTTGAGATGAGTCCTGAATCTTTTCAATTGGTTAGAAATATAGGAGCGATCTGAACTCCGACTGCTGTTCAGATCGAATATACCTATCTTGACTTTCAGGCTGCCATGTCAGCCTTGTTTCACTTGTCTTATAGCTGGAACATATCAGGAAATATCTTCGGTTGTGTTCATTACGTTTGCCTTGAGATCGCTCACAAGCACCTATTTATGACAATAATACAGACGGTTGGAGTCAGCCCGGTTTCAATCAGGAAGTCGTTTTTTTAGGGCTGCCTCAGAAAGCGATTGCTTCTCATCCGCCCACCTATCACCTCACCTCCCGTGGCGAGGTTTCTCTGGATGTCTCGCTCCCTTTTGTTCAGCCTGTAAAAGAGAAAGGTTTATTTACTGGGTGAAATCGGTGCAATTCACAAAATTCCGCAAAAGGATCAGGGCATTATGAAATCCCCAAAGGCATTAATCCAGATAGTACTGCCTGTCTGAAGTCATTCGCAGGCTTATGGTTACGCCGTATGAAATAAAGAGGCTACCTGTACGTCGATCAAGACGTACAGGTCTATACAAACCTCTACGCCACATTACGGCTGTCGAGTCCAAGTGCTTTACGCTTATCCTCAATGGTCTGGCGCAAAAAGATTGCCGCCTTTTCCGGATCAGGTTCGACAGCGAAGGTGGCGCCGACCACATCACCCAGACCTTCTGTAAGTAGTTTGACCACGTTCATCGAACCGGTAATTGGTGGCATCGGACCAAGGTGGGTGGTGACGCCAGAGGCGACGAAGTAGGTGCCGATGGTGACCGCCTTCTCCGAGTACCATTCCGGGGCCGAGCCGGCTACCGGCAGGTCGCTGATATCCACCCCAAGTGCATCCGCCAGTGCAGATACCAGCACGAGGATACGGACGTTGTCAACACAAGAGCCCATATGGAGCACCGGCGGGATGCCGAGAGCCTTGCAGATTTCCTGGAGTCCCGGCCCGGCCATCGCCGCGGCTTCTGGCAGTTTGAATCCAGCCTTGGCGGTAGCTACCGAGACGCAGCCGGTGTCGACGACGAGGATATCGTTTTCGATGAGTCGCCTGGTAAGGGTAACATGACCGTAATCATGTTTTATCTTCGGGTTATTGCAGCCGACGATGCCCACTGCACCACGAATTTTGCCGGCCTTGATAGCATCAATCAACGGCTCGGGGGTGCCACCCAGGGCGCCGAGGATGGTTTCCACGGAAAATCCACCCACAGCTGCCTGCGGTTCCACCGGGATAAACGGTGTGCCTTTGCGGTTGGTGAAGTTTTCCACGGCGGTGCGAACCACTTCAGCGGCTTTCTTCTCTGCGTTGCCGGGATGGAATTCAATATGCTCCATCTGTGGAAACTGGGCCTTGTCGCTGGTACTGATCATCTTGGTGTGGTAGCAGCTCGCCACCTTGCCGATTGACGGCATGATACACTGATAGTCAACGATCATCATATCCACCGCGCCGGTGGAAAGAATCAGTTCGGTCATCAGGTGGTTGCCGGCCATGGCAATGCCGCGTCGCATCAGCAATTCGTTGCCGGTACAGCAGACGCCGACCAGGTTTATACCTTTGGCTCCTTTTTTCGCGGCCAGATCAAGCAACTTTTTTGACTGGCAGGCCAGCGACACCATCTCGGAAACCACGGGGTTGTGCCCATGGACGACGATGTTCACCTGATCCGCCTTGAGTACTCCGGCATTGACGGTAGTGGGCCTTGGCGCTGGTACGCCGAAGAGGATGTCGGAGACCTCGGTGGCGATCATCGAGCCACCCCAGCCGTCCGACAGCGCATTGCGCATGCCCTGCAGTAACAGGGTGACCCAGTTATTATCCACACCCATATGGGTGCGATGCATCATCTCCGATGTTTCCCGGTCGATGCCACGCGGGGTAAGGTTAAATTTCTCCCAGACAGCGCGCCGCTTTTGTGGTGCCCTGTCAACCAGCTGAATGGCTTTGCGGCGCATGCCGTAGTCTTCCATCATCGCATCGGCGAGCTCGCCGGCGATCGTCAATACCTCTTTGCCGTCGGTGGTTATACCGTACTCGGCGGCAACACGCTTCAGTTTGGCTTCGTCGCGGATCTTGTAGCCAATGGCGCTTCCTTCAGCCACCCCGGCAAGTACTTCCACCAGGTCGCGGCCGTGGTCGGAATGGGAAGCGGCGCCGGCGGCGATCATCCGGCACAAGTTACGGGCGACGATGATATCTGCATCAGCTCCACAGACTCCGGTCTGGGGGCCTTCTCCGAACGGGTCAACCCGACAGGGTCCCATCACGCAGATGCGGCAGGACAAGCCCATATCGCAGAAACCACACTGGGGTTGTTGGGCTTCATGGCGTTCCCATACTGTTTCGATACCATCCTTACGGGCCTTGGCGTAAAGCGGGTCTCCATCTGTGGTGACCGACAGGCTGATTTTTGGATCAAACATAGCTTTATCTCCTTGTCATTGAAATGGTATCGGTTCAGCGCTCGCCGATTTCCAGCTCGGCTTGCTTGATGGTCTTGAGGAGCGCTACTCCGTCGGGTACGGCAGGTTGTCCCGGTCCACCTGACGACATGGCGCGGGAAACTTCACGGTTTTTCCGGCGCATTGCATCGTCAACTGTTTCCCAGGTCAGAGTACCGGTCTTGCACACCTCGACGCAGGCTGGGATAAGACCTCTGACTACTCGGCTGCTGCAGTTATCGCATTTTACGGCGATTTGCCGGTTGGGCGGCCCCAGCGGGTCTTCATGGAAGCGGATAACACCATATGGGCAGGCCATGGCGCAGGACGCACAGTTGATACAGCGGTCAGGATTGATCATCACTGTACCGGTATTGGCGACACGATTGATGGCACCGGCCAGACAGGCGGCCTGGCAGGGGGCCGGATCACAATGGCGACAGCGGTTTGGGAACCCTTCGTTGAAGCGACCGGCCCCAACGTGAATACGAGATTTGGGCAGCGGTTGTTCGAGGGTGGCACCAAACAAGGTGCCGCTCTGCGAATGGGCTGTGGCACAGGCCAGCATGCATTGCATGCAGCCGACGCACCGTTCGGGATGAACGACGACTTGGTTCATGGCTCCTCCTTTTCTCTGAAAATGATGTCTGGACATAACGGTGACCCTGATACGTCTCTATGTACCCAGGCTTTGGGTTGTGCACATAAACGACTATACGCAAGCAACCTTACGCGCAATTCCGATGGACTCTTCGCATAAGGGTCTACACCAACTGGCCGAAGTTAAACCCACGCCGCACCATTTTCGTCGCAGGTAAGCGCAGGGGAACTTGGTTTTCTATAAGGGCTCGAAGGATACCTCCCTGCTCAATTTCGTTGATGAATACTGCACCGATGAGGCGGTTCTCTTTGATAACCAGGCGACGATATATGTTGCTGGTCGGGCCGCCGGACTGGACGATTTCGTATCCGCTTGTGTCCCCTGGGTTGGCGTCCCCCAGGGTGAGGACATCCAGTTCAAAGACCCGCATGACATTACGACTGAGGCTGCCGGGGTAGGCAACCTGGCGCCCGGCCATGTTGTATCCGGCTACCCGGCCCTGGCTGGCGGCTTCCGGCCACAGGGCATTGACCCAGCGTCTGCCTCTGGCCAGATCGATAAGCTCGGCCACATCGCCTGCCGCGTATATATTCGCAGCACTGGTCTGCATAAATTCGTTCACCACGACCCCCAGATCCACCGCTATCTGACCACGGGGGATAAAGTCCCGGCACGGCAGGACACCTTTACCGATTATGACCAGGTCACAGGGCAGGCTGCGACCGTCATCCGTCTCTACTGCAGCAACCTTGCCCGAGCCGGTAAAGCCGGTGACACTGACTCCGACTTCCACGGTCAGCCCATAGCGACTCATTTCGTCCATGATCATCTGGCCGGCAACCGGATCAACCTGCATGGACAAGGGATAGCCAGAGGTTATCAGCATGGTGACCTGCAGGCCGCGTCTGAGCAGACCGTAGGCCGCTTTGAAGCCGACCAGTCCACCGCCCAGCACCACCGCTTTTGTGGCACCCGGCAGGGCTGCCACCTGGGCTGCGGAATGGGCCTCGGTTCGCATGTAAAAGATATTTTGCAGCTCCAGGCCGGTTGCGTTGACAGGCCTGGGATCGGCACCGGCGGCAATCAACAGTCGGTCATAGCCGACGGTGCTGCCATCGGCCAGCACTACCCGGTGACCCAGTATATCGATTGCTGTGGCTCTTTGGCCAAGGCACGGTTCGATGCTGAGGTCGTTGTAAAATCCCTTTGGACGGATCGGTAGTTTACTGTGTGGTTGGGAGCCTTCCAGGACAGAACTGATCATGGGGCGGCTGTATGGTGGAAAGGTCTCATCGCCGATCATGGTGATGGCGGCTTTCGCATCCAGCTCACGGATGGCCTCGGCCGCTGAAACTCCGGCTATGCCGTTGCCGATGATGACATGTTTCATATCGCAACTCCAGTGTACACCCTGAGCGGGCTGCAGACAACAGAGTGGATAAAGACTCCAGGGAAAGGGGCAAAGTTGTTTCCCTTTGGCTGGAGCAGTATTGCGGTGCCGATGGTGCCGGCACTGCCGGCCAAAAAGATGAGTAATATCAACGAAACGAATAATATCAAGAGGAACGACACAGCGCAAGGTCGAAATGACTGGGACGGTCAGTCAGGAGGTAACAGTACGGCGAAAGAAATTACATTGAAAACAGATCTAGCCTCTGCCCCAAACTGCTGCTAGCCAAAGGGGAGAACTTCTCACTCAGTCTTTCCTGATCTATAAGAGAAATATGGCCTACTGATCGCTGGCAATATTTAATATAGCTATGTTGACTTTTGGGATTAAGCCTGCATTGAGATGTAACTCGATTTTGCCTTTCACAAAAGAACAAAGGTAAAGAATTGGTTTAAACACTTTTTATGGAGCCACTTGATAACTCTGTAGCTCAGTAACTGCCTCAAACCCAAACGTTTGGTTCTTAAGTTCCTGTGTAGGCGCACCTTGCGGGGTTAGGGATTGCATTTTCGCCATTACTTCATTGAAGTCTTCCCCTTTTTGTAACTTATCAACGCCTTTTCTTAATCTTTTTTCCTCTTCCGGATCATACCCCATCATCGAGACTGGCATCGTCGAAGTTACCTTCAAGATTGTCTTTACAATGCCGACGTTCTCTGCACTGTAGACGACGACAACCGTATTATGGGATCCCGCCAAACCTTCCTGTTGGCCTGCACCGATTGCTGTTTGCTGGCGAAATTCAACGATGGTTGTTTCAAAAGTGCCCCCAGGCACCGAAATTTTTTCCTCCCCGAGCGCTGTAATCGTTAGTATTGTGGGAGTCAAAATCGTTTGACCATTCACAACAGATTTAGCAGTAAATTTTGCTTTAGGTGGAAGGACTCCACAGAACGGCTCTGGTGGATCAGAGAAGTACCTATCGGAATTGCTCTTAACTTCGTTCCTGACGATTGTCCGCCCTTTTACTTCATATCGTTTTTCCTCGTAGCTTGACGATACTGGTGGACTAGGCATCTTAGGATGCATTCGCTCTGGCTTTGTGGTCTTCTTCTCTCCAACCACTATCATGCCTTCGTCCTTGGACAAAACCATTACGTTCAGTGTTTCCGAGAAATAGGGACTTTTGGTCCTATAGCTCCATATGTTTCCTATCGTAAACGAAGGACACGGTAAATACAATTCATCTTGAGACTTTTCCACTGCCCCAGCGGTAACACTTGAAAGCGCAAAAACAATGCACACGGTAATAGACAGCTGAACCCTCCATAAGCTTTGCAACTCAAATACCGTCTTGCTTACAATTGAGTTTTCCACCAGGTACCTCTGCTTTATTGTGATCATTAAGTATTACCTCCAATTGCTCTCCCTGCTGACACAGGCGAAATACATCGCTTACCTGATTAGTTTTCGAACTTAATTGGTACCAGAATTCAGCCATAGAGTCCTTCTCAATTTTCCCAACAGAACGCGTTGCGTAATAGTCTTCAGGCTCGTTTGTTTGAAATACAGGGACTGACATGGTGTTGAGCTCGGCACTTGGGGGGGGAGTACGCTCCATTTCGTACACAAGAACAGGATCTCGCTTTCGGTCTCGATCTCGGTCGTCACGGTACACTAACTTTCCTCGGTTTCGGACCAAACCATCTCTGGCTCCTTTATTGAGAAGCATGACCCGTACGAGAATGTCCGAAGTATTCACCTTTATTGCTTCTTGTATCCTGTTAGCATCAGCAACCAGGGATTTAACACCGGCGATCTTGTCGTTGAGGGCACTTCCAACAGTTGCTCTTAAAGCATTTTCATCTGACGGCAACTGGTCGTCTAGGATATGAAATGCTAGGGTGCTCAGTTCTTTCAGGTCAAGGGTTTTAAGTTGTGCCTTTTGTCTCTCCAACTCACGTAAGAGTTGCTCAAGGTAGTCTTGAAATGCAGATGTGCCTGACACTATATGACCTATTATTTCAGGACTGAGGCGGGCACCCGGAGTAATGTGAACCAATAAGTTATCTCGCTCCCCCTCCACCATGCTGGCACTTACAAATTCAAGATATCTTTGCTGATTTAACATCCGGTTCATTAGCTCAACAATGTCTTTCGGAAGTGGCCTGCTTTGTTCAGAAAGGAAGGCGTATTCTATCGAGAGATCCGGCTCAGCGGCGGCACGCTCTCGCTGAAACGTAAATGGCACAACCATCGGCGCCGCAATAAGTGCTATCACCCACGGAATGGTATTGGATAGACCGCTCTTCCAAAAATCCCGGTCCAAAAATATAGCTCTAACACTTTTTTTTAGCGCTGCCCTTTGCTTCTTTAAGCGTACTAGAAGTCCCTGTTTTGTAAGATGTTGGGGGACGCAGCCTTTCTGCCCAGAAGTCTCGGCACTATTTCCAAAATGATTGACCGCGGAGTCTGGCTCAGCAGATCTGTCTGCACCTCGACTGTTCCTTTTTTTGAGTAGCAATGAGAAAAGCTGTAACAACTGCTCATCGCTTAACAAGGCGAGTGATCTTGCTGTCTTATGTACGGCGGCCTCCGCTTCCTTATCGTACTTCTTTGAAGAAGAATCAGACATATCTTATCCCCTTGCCAGCAACTAGACCTCAACAAAATATAATTATCAAGGATACATTAGCCTTGATAAAATATTGATTTACGAATTGCACATATTACATGAGTCAAGCAAAGCCCCTTGTTTAGAAAGAGAGTGTCATCAGAATAGGTGCCGGAATTCATAATTAAATCGTCGTCCTTTTTTTAAGTCATACTGCGTCGCCTATCCAAGTCCTTTAAACGAATAAAACTAAGAATGCTGATTAATTGAGGGTAAGCCGCCAAAGTTGTAAATTGTGTTATCAAATTTTGGAAATCCCAAAGTCAGCATATTCTAATCTAGAATAACAGATGAAGCAGAAACCAAATAGAAGAAAGTGCGCACTGAATATCTTTTGTTGCCATAGTTCAGAGTTATTGGAGAGATCTGAATCCCGATCGCTGTCAAAATCGAAAATAGCTATCATGACTTCGATTGTCGTTAAGATCGAATATAATTATATGTGATTACCACTAAAGTTCAGCTTAGAAGGTCCAGAGGAATATGAGGAGCCCTTTGCACGGGACGCGATAAACCCATCCCTGGGGGCTTGACCGCAGCCATCCAGGCTGCGGAACACACGTGCAAAGGCACCTCATATCCCCATGTAGCTGAAGATTGGTCGTAATCAAATAATTATATGAATTTATTAGAAACGAGATTTAAAGTCGGTCAATGGCGATTACGACTTCAGGGGCTGATCACTGAACATACTAATCACCGGATCATCCCAAGTGTTTTTGTTTATAAGCCTGTTTTTGACTGCGAAAAGTGGCTTATAAGTACTGAGGAAGCGTTTTTGTAAAAAATATATTTTATAAATCCATAACGTTGACTTCGTCCGACCCTATTTGTTTATTTATATGAATCCCATACTTTGATGCTTCTTTTCTAGTCTTTATTAAATGTTTAAGTATAATTTGTTTACCCAGCATCTTATATGCTTTAAATTGATCATCTTTGAAATCTTGCCTATACGTTGACTCTTGCGGGAAAATGCAATCTTCAGACAATACGTTATGGACATTAACACAGCCCCGCTCAGGATATTTTTTTTGAAATTCTGCTTTTCTTTTTTTGTAGTAGTCTTTTACATTATTCCCATATGTTCCGTTCAAACATAGACTCTCATCTAATGAGAGTTTTATGTATATCACTTTGATACTAAGTTTTAAAATTTTACCGTTTTCTAAATATGGAATGTTATCAATTGAACCTTCAAATACATTCTGTTCTACCATATTAGCGCGGAAGAACTTTGACGGCTGAGCTTTATAGAAATCGATTTGATCTACCTCTTTCACACGTCCTTTTATGTCTCTTGCCACACCAACCCATAGTAGTTTTGTTAAATCCTCTATATCTGGAATATTGAGTATAAGATTCATTTCTTTTTCTAATAGGACTTTTAGTTTAAAATAATCATTAAAAGTCAAAGATGGGTCATGACCTGCATCCACGATTATAATATTTTTACAAAGTCTTTTTACAAGCGAGTAGGCACCTAAATTGTCTGAAAATCCTCCGTCGGTGATGTGGATATCATGGAGCTGTAATAAAGTTGATTGTACTGTGTAAATATGATCTTGTTCGCCTGTATCTAATACTCTTGGCGCTGAAATGAAAAATGGGTATCTCACCCCTAATAACATTCCAGTTTCTTTGAATATATTGTAAGAAAAACTATCTGTTGCTGCTCCTGATGCGGCCGCGACATCGATCAAATTAATAGCTCTAGAGCGGTCTGTAAAACCGAACCCTTCAGAACCTATTCTAATTGGAGTGAATTCGAAAACACCATTAAATAGTTCTTTTGTTTCGGGATTAAAGGCAGGATGATCAACTTCAAAAACGGTTGAATTAATTATTGGAAAAGGCAGTTGGTTATCTTTTACAATCACCGCTAATTCGCTTAAATCTGGTGTTGCTTGTACAACATTTTCATTGAATGTCCTCATGAAAATTTCATCAATTGTAACCCCATAGTTTCGAGAAGAACCGTATGGTAACAATCCATCTAGACCAAAGCCTTTAAGGAGAACAGAATCAAAAAAAGTTAATACCTTAATACCAGGTCCTAATGAGACATTTTCCAGTATTTTTGATAACTCTCCAAACTTTGGTATCTTCTTCACTAGATTTTTTTGATATTCACCATCATCGCTTAACATGTCGTAGTTTGTTGGAGGTTTACCATTATTTGGTGAAGTGAGCCTATTGGCAATAAACCACAAATTCGTATAACTTCCGCCTGACACTGATGACATTACTTGAATGTCATTTAATGTTTTTACATTATCGTCATTTAACCCTTGAAGTACTCCCATATTAAAAGCAGCAGACCTCAAGCCACCTCCTGACATTGCTAGCCCCATTTTAGGAAGCCCCTCAGGCCAATGATCTTCTTCTGAAGATTCCTTGCCAGAATTCGGATAGTATTTAGATTCAATCTCTCTATAATACTTTGTTGCCAGGCAATTTTGGATAGCACATTTTCTTTCCCCACACTCGTCACTTCCAACTATATTTCGTTCAGTTCTTTGAATACAATCAAATGCATTTTTCTCTTCCTGATTCATTGCATTTTTAACAAATACTGATGAATTAATCGTTGGAGAGTGAAGTGTGGTTTCTCTTACATCTCGTAGACCTGCTAGGTGGGTTAAACTACATCCTGAAAATAATGAAAGAAAAAAAATTGATAGAATCAAATATGATTTTTTTATCACTTTTCAAACTCCATTAGTAGTTAACTGTATATTTATTTCTCACAAGAGCAAAGTTCAAAATTATAGGAGATACCTTGACTTTTGATAACTGCAAGGAATCGCGGCGCAGTCGCCAGGAACACGATGATCACCGGTTTATCCGGTGAATTATTTTGTTGGTAACAGATAAGACTGTGGTCTGTCCCCAATTTCTCAATTTCTTCCTTTATTTCCGGTCAAACAAATCATCGATTGCAGCATCTTCGCTTAAGGACGCCCCCCGACCTCCACTATTTTGTTCAGAATAAAAATCATGTGATGCCCTATCTCTGTTTGACTCGATTATTTGATTGGGATCACAACAATCAGATATTTGTTCAATTTCATTGTCATCAAACTCTATATTATACTCAGATAGCCTATTCAATGCATGCTCATGATAGACTTGGTAAATTTCCATTTCTTCATTATCTTCAAAGAATTCTGCGAGCAAGTCTGTTTGATCAATATCCTCGTTAATAGAATCTATCCAATATTCAATAATCTGATTACCCCTGAAACTCAGCTTGTGAAAAAAAAGTTCAGGGTAGTCACTATATGATACCCCAGGTGTGTCATACTCCTCTTACCTAAAACAAAAGGAGGAGATGACATGGCAAAGAATTCGGTT
>NZ_SWCM01000055.1 GCF_005116645.1 Desulfopila sp. IMCC35006 | reverse complement strand
AGGAATAAATTTTGCGGGAGGTGTCACCCTTATCTGGCCCCAAAAAAAACTTGAATCAACCGTCACCAATGAAGCCTATGAATCGAGCTCAAAGACCTATACTCCTCTTCATCTAACATCAGCTTACCGACTTTCGGAAGATGTTTCTTTTGCCCTTACAGTGAATAATAGTTTTGGTTTAGGTAGTGATTTTCCTGACGACACAATATTTAAATATACTACTACCGAGTCGAAGTTGACAACGTGGGATATTAATCCTTCTGTTGCCTATAAACTTTTCGACAAAATGGTAATCGCAGTGGGGTTTCGAGCTATATACGCAGATGTGTCCCTGAAACAAATGATCCCACTCCAAACTTTTGGACTGCCAGATGGTGGACAGACGTTTAAGGCAACAGGCACCGGCTATGGATGGAACGTCGGTGCCACTTATTCTCCAATCGATGTACTGGCCTTCGGAGCCTCCTACCGGAGCCCTGTGGATATTGATCTCAATGGGGACGTCAGTTTCGATTTAACGCAAAATAATACTCCGCTATTAACGACCATATTCCCAACAACTGCTGCGGTCTCAGGTATTAACCTGCCAGGGCAGCTGTTTTTAGGTATTGCCTATAAGCCAT
>NZ_SWCM01000054.1 GCF_005116645.1 Desulfopila sp. IMCC35006 | reverse complement strand
TCCAATGCACTACTCCGGTTAAGCCGAAGGCTTTCACATCAGACTTAAAAGACCGCCTGCGTTCCCTTTACGCCCAATAAATCCGGATAACGCTTGCCACCTACGTATTACCGCGGCTGCTGGCACGTAGTTAGCCGTGGCTTTCTGGTTAGATACCGTCGAAACGTGAACAGTTACTCTCACGCACTTTCTTCTCTAACAACAGGGTTTTACGATCCGAAGACCTTCTTCACCCACGCGGCGTTGCTCCATCAGGCTTTCGCCCATTGTGGAAGATTCCCTACTGCTGCCTCCCGTAGGAGTTTGGGCCGTGTCTCAGTCCCAATGTGGCCGATCAACCTCTCAGTTCGGCTACGCATCATTGCCTTGGTAAGCCTTTACCCCACCAACTAGCTAATGCGCCGCGGGCCCATCCAAAAGCGGTAGCATAGCCACCTTTTACATAGTTACCATGCGGTAACTATGGTTATGCGGTATTAGCACCTGTTTCCAAGTGTTATCCCCCTCTTTTGGGCAGGTTGCCCACGTGTTACTCACCCGTTCGCCACTCAACTCTTTATCGGTGAGTGCAAGCACTCGGTGATAAAGAAGTTTCGTTCGACTTGCATGTGTTAGGCACGCCGCCAGCGTTCATCCTGAGCCATGATCAAACTCT
>NZ_SWCM01000053.1 GCF_005116645.1 Desulfopila sp. IMCC35006 | reverse complement strand
CTGATCAGCCACCATCAGGACAAACAGTTTACCCACGTCATGAAAGAGTCCGGCAAAAAATGCGTGGCTTTTAAATTCATCCAGTTTGCATCGCTTTGAGAGCCACTGCACTCCGAGAGCACATCCCACTGAATGTTGCCACAACTTGTGCATTAAAATATTCAATTCCTTGTTCTTACTCTGGAACTGATTTTTGGTAGCAGCCAGAAGAGTTATGCGTCCCACTTCCTGTATGCCAAGGCGGACAATGGCCGACCTGATTGTCATAATCTCAACAAGTCCATGATAGAATGCGGAGTTAGCCATCTGTAACACCTGGCTTGAAAGAGACTGATCTTTGCAGATGAGACTCTCCAGAACCCGCATATCAGGTTCCTTTTTTACCAGTTCCTGCTGGACCCTCATGGCCGCTGAATTTAATACCGGTAAAACAATATTGCCTGCCTCAATATACTGTTTTATCACATCTAGAAACGAAAGGTTCTGCTGCAAGGTATTATTCTCCAGAAAGGCGACGTATTTCAGCCAGAGGCCTAGGTTTGTTCAGTTTCGGTAAGCAGCGTAGAATCTCTTCAATACTGGTGATGCCTGCGGCAGCCTTTACCAGGCCATCCTCCAGCAGGGTGATTAATCCGGAATGCTCAATGCTGATTTGCCGTAT
>NZ_SWCM01000006.1 GCF_005116645.1 Desulfopila sp. IMCC35006 | reverse complement strand
CGCAATCAAATTCGAAATGAAGCAACACAACAAGCTGTGGCGCAATCAACGATACAAAATCGAAAACGAAAAAAGCTCCTTAAACGATTAAAGAAACCACCTGCAAGTTCTTAACCGGATATTACTGTGAAAAATTGATAAAAATATTTTCACGGGTTTTGTTGGCTCTGATGATCCCGACATTTGCGTATGCAGGAGAAACGAAAATCTTATTCTACCAATCGAAATTAAAAGGGATTCCGGGACTTGTCGGAGATCAGACATCAAAAGACTATTATATTAAAGAGAGCCTCAAAAAGATTGATAATAATCCCAATCTTTTACAGATTAAAATATATGCAACTACTACAAGTCCAGAGGGTACAACAACATATCGCTATACAGAACAAATTAATTGTACAACACGAAAATTTACAATGATTCAGTATTGGAGTTCTGGGTACGGAAATGATAATGGAACGATGGTAGATGGTGAATGGAAACCAGTTGATGATTACGATGGTTTCCCTCAACTTATGGAAAAAATCTGCAAGGAAAAATAAAACGGTATAATCGCTGAACAAATCGTTTCTTAGCCTGAATCTCACATAAGCTGAATGATGAAAAACCAGTTGATGCGAGTACTTGTATTGCTTTGTGAAGAACGAGGCGTGACGATGTCGGTTTGTGTGTTTTTAGATGTAAACGGCAGGGTGAATAAAGAAAAGCAGTATACATTCGCTGCCTGCCATAGCTACAATGCAAATAAAAAGATTGTTGAAGAATCCAAAACATAGCCAGATTAATTGACCTCCTAAACACCAATACAACTTCTTCATCTACAAAATATCTTACAAAGAATAACCTTCTCTTCTTTACAACGATGGATACTGTGTAGTACATTGGCTTGCTTTTGTTTAAAATTTGATTAACGTTAAAAATCAATTTATAAAGAGCATTAATACATACCATTTTACCACAACCAGAATGAGGACATTGGATGAGTGACTTTTTGAGAATCATTACCCATGCACGTCGTTTTAAAAGCGCATTGAAAGACATAGGTGTTGAACAACTAGAAGAAGTTAAGATCAAACTTCAAAAAATTATTGATGACAGAATTGCCGAGGAAGAAGCTGAAAGAATTGAGAACGCTGAGAAGAACGAGAAAATTCAGAAATACAAAGACTTGCTAGCTGCAGAAGGTATTGATCCAAATGATTTGCTGGACGAACCTGCCGAGAAACAAATGAAAAGAGCACCACGTCAACCAAAATACGAGATTTGGAGTGAAGAAGGAAAGCATATTACCTGGACAGGACAGGGACGTATGCCAAATGTTTTTAAAGCACGTATCGAAGCGGGTGAATCACTCGACACTTTTACTATAGATAAATGATTCGATAAATGATTCCAAGATAGCGTAAAGATGAGGTCTTTTCATTGTTGTGTATCTTCAATGACAGGACCTCATCTTTTTTGATAACTGTAGAAACCTCGTTTACACCTTACCTAAAGAAATATTTGCTGTAATTTTATCTCAGCTTAGCTACCACATCAAGATACTTATCAATAAGCGTTGTATCAGGGTTGCTGTACGCCTTCATTAAAAAAGCCCTGGCTGCCTGCTGATCAAGGTCGATCACTTCATGAATTGATGTCCCGTTGAAAATTGCATGAGCCTTATCGACCAATTCTTCTATGTCGTCAGTGCGCCTTAGTATCTCCATTATTTCCTCCGTTCGTTGCTCTATTAGTCCTTCCTCGATAAAATGATTTTGTACTGTTGCAGTGTAGCACGAGCCATCTGACAAATTTCTTACATTCGTGAAAGAATTTTTCTTGGTTGTTTTTCGCCTAACCTTGTGCTGATGATGTTCATGAAGGATTGAAGGTTAGCTGCGATAAGAGGAAAAAGTGTTGTGAGGTGCTTGAGGAACTTGTTCGTTGGACTAAAGCAGATGGACTACAAGTCCATCTCAAGATTCTCTATGAAAAATCTCTTATTTCAACAGCTAAAATATTTTACCCAGTTTCAGCAACCTCAATAAAACATTAGACGAATAAATTTTTTTTGTCTAATAGGCGAACGAGTTGTTTAGAGCAATATGCGACGCGGCAATGTGCGAATATCACCAATTCAAGGAGAGGGGCGTAAGCAAAACTTAAATCAGGATCTGTTTTGGAGGCGAACATTTAAAAATTTCTTTTGCCAGAGTTGCCGCTCCCTCAATGAGTTTTTTATCTAAACCTGAATTGATATCTTCTTCGCATCGTAAAGCTAGTTCTTCCAACCAATATTTTTTTGATTTCATAATCAATGCCCAGATATCATTGATTTCTTTCTTTAGTTCGTGATGAATAACAGCCCTTAAAGTGTGTATCCAAAGCATCAGTGATAGTGACTTTATCGGCATTTTGCTATTGTTACATATTTTAATAAAATCATTTATATCTTTAAGCATAAACGGGTAGGCATGTAATTCTGGTATTAAATCAATTTCTTCATGAGATGGTGTGACATGTCTCATAGGATTTATATTTCCTTCCATTTGTAGCAATGACCTTATCCAAACACTAAAAACAAAAAAATTTGCAATCCTTTTTTCGTCTAATGACGAAAGCATCTCCGTATATTTTATAATCTCTTTTCGATATGACCGTACGGCTAGTTTTCTTATTATTGAGATCATTTATATATATTCTCCTTTAAATTTCGTAATTTATCAATCGTCTCTTCTATATGTTTAGATATTTCTATTTTGGTAAGGTTATGCAATTCAATATTTGCAGTTAAATCGTAAAATTCAGGCAGAAATTCTTCTTTTCTTGAAATTCTCTTAACCTTAATGTCAATAATGCTCATGTCTTTGCTCCATAAATGTTTTTTAGAAATAAAGTGCTTGCAGAGATTAAAAGCCAAGGCATAACTTAATTAAGTTAAAAAAACACGATGGAGCATCAAAAATCAAGACATCTTTTGGTATTTTTGTCTCTACTAAGAGACCATTTAGTAAAGTAGTTAGATGAAATGATCGTCCACAAACTAAGTATGCTCTATGTGAACCCAATTCTAGCGTTTTTGTAAGCATTGGACAACATGATGGGAATAGAGAAACTCCTTGTCTTCAACCCATCGTCATCAGGATTGAGGAAAGCAGCAGATACTTCCTGATTTTCTATTCAAGCTATCTGCCAAATCGAGACTACCATACCTAAAAGCCTAGCAACAAGATAAAAGCTCACCTTCAATGCTTACACTACCCTGTAGTTCATTGATGATCTTCCGAATGTCCCAGAAATCAATAAAGAATTCGTTGATGTAGTCATCTAAGTCCTTCTCCTTGTACATTACGTTTTCGTTATTGAGAATAAAAATCAACCGATTTTTCAATTGTGCGGTCAGTGGGTTCTGTTCTTTCTCTTCCCAATCAAAACTAAGCTCCTTAACTCTGCTCACCACTCCATCATGAATCTTTGAAACATCATTGGCAATCAAGATTGTGCTTTTTATCGGGGTATCAAACCCTTCAAGATATCGGAGAATCTCTTTCTGCACTGGAATTTGAAGGTGATCTGCTTCATCAATCATTGCAATGTAACGAGAACCGTATACCGATGTTGTAGCGGAAAGAGCATACAAGTCCCTTATGTTGTGCTGTAATCTTGATTTCGGTGTCAGAGCGTTAAATTTCAGTTCATTGATAATAATTTCTGCAAATGATGTTTTACCGATTCCATAATTCCCATGTAAAAGAAGATTTTGAAGTCTTCCTGTTTTGATGATTCTTGCTCCTGCTTTCTTTACTGAATCAGGTACTATTAATTCATCTAAAGTTCTAGCTCGGTATTTCTCTGTCCATGAAGCAGCAGCGTCACCCATTCCAGCAGAACATATTTTAGTTGGCTTCTTGTTCTTTACAGGTTTGGTATTAGTCAAGAAATCAATAACTTTCGTTCCATTCAAACTTGCATTTACATTTGAAAGAGCTTTTCCCATTCTCTGTTCTCCGTTCTTTTGTATTTCGTTCATTATTCCAGAATTTACCCCCTGTACCCGCCTTTGACGCTTGATTTGGTGTGCAGTTGAGATTCTGTAAATGTCAGTGATATGTTTGTTTGAACGGCTGAACCACCATATTTAGAATCCAATTTTGAATCGCGATGCGCAACCATCTTGCCAACACCACCATAATTTATTGAGTAGTCTGTTAAATAACACGGCATTAATTGAGGGAGCCATTTCTGTGAAAATTTAACTAACCATGCTGATGGGTACGTGAAATATACGGTATAAGCATCGGCAAAATCAGGAAGACAATTCTCCTGAAAGAATTGAATAAAGTCCGTGACGTTTTCAGCTTCTTCTTTATTAAGAGGAATAAATTCAAAATCTAATTGAAATTGCCTATAGCCAACACCTTGAAATGTCATTTCAGCATTTGGGTTAACAGCGGACTTATTCTTGTGCATTATATAATCGTTTGCACCATCAATTCCTAAAAGATCACCTACTCTTGATGCTACATTACGTTCACCTTGATTTAGTACACCAGTCATTCCAACTGCAACAGCGTCTATATAAGAATTGTTTTTATTATACCCGCCAATCAATGAAGCACCTAATGGTGAATCAGGAGTAAATTGTTTTTGATCCCACATTATTGCACCATTGCTTGATACATTTACGGGCATAGGGAGAATAATGTTTTCTATGCCGACGGTTAATATTACATATGGCGCATTCTTTGCGATATCACCTAATCTTTTTGGGACTCTACTCTTCTTCGGTGCTGTAAGGAGCAGATCAATTCTATCACTCATTGGTTTTCCTCTATATTTTGGTGTTCTGTTAGGTGTTCTGTCTGTTGTTCTGTTTGTTCTCTTGATATTACTATTTATGCGGTTTTATGAGGTATTAATGCTTATTCCCGCTGTAACTCTTATAAATAGTATAAAGAAATGAATTATCAAAAGCAGTAAAATATATAGAAAGGAAATTCCATATGAAAGCACCAGCGGGAGTGTCATCACAAGACCAAAGACTCGGAAATATAATGAAATCGCAAAAGTCATTATTTGCTGCCTCAATGAAGAAAATGCTTTCTAATCAGGAAAGTACTGAAAAAATACAATCCGAGGCATTCAAATCTTTCTCCAAGACTATAAAAGATATTGGAAAGAGTGTAGGCAAAAACAATTCAGCAAAAGATGCCAAAGCTAATTCTAAAGCTATAACTGTGCTGAAAAGAGAGATTGAAAACACAAATAGTGTAACTATTGAGGAGAAGAAGTCATTAATCAATCTTACAAAACAAGTCCAAGCCGCTAATATTTCCGTACGAAAAAGCCAAGTCTCAATGGTCAAAACAATTGGGAAGTCATTTAAAGATAATCTCCCATCTATCGGAACTGTTATTGATTCAGTAGGTCTAGGAAACCCTGTTTTTGATTTAATTGGTAACACACTCAAGGGTGTATTAGACCAGCGAATAGAATTAGCCAGCAATGACGCAAAGAATTCTAAAATGGTTGAAGAAAATGTAAATAAAACAAGCGAGTTGGTTGATTTAGAGAACGGCACTAATTCAATATTGAGCGATCATTCCGCTAAATTAGACTACATTGGTTCTTTACTTGATGTAATGGTGTCTGGTGGTGAATCAGCTAAATTTGCCAAGATTGAATCAGATCGTGAAAGAATCCGAAGAGAAGAAAGTTTAATTGACGCAGTTGAAAATATTAATGTTAAAGGTAATGAAGGTTTAAATTTAAAAAATGAAAAGGGCGGTTTCTTTAGCGGGTTGGGTGACAATCTATTACAGGCAATTATTGGTGGCGGCGCTGTTACTGGAATTACTACAGCTCTCACTACGGCTTTAGGTGTTGTAATTCCAGCGGCATTAATTGGAGTAGCTGCTATTGGTACGTATCAAATATACAACCAAGTTAGTGATGGTTGGAAAAATGCCGCTGATAAATTGGGAAAAGAAACAGCAACAACAGCAGATGAATGGGCTTCTTCTCTCGGTAGTTTTTTTGGTGGTGGAATTGCTAGAATTTTAGATGATGTTTCAGGCTTATTTGGTATTAAAACAGAAATACAATCAACTATTGATAAAACCAGCACTAAATTACTAGCTGATACTTTTGATTTCTTTAAGGACTTCCAAAATAACATTAAAGGCATGTACAATGCAGTAATCAATTGGTTTAAAGAAAAATTCAACAGTGCAATATCATTTTTAATTGGTGATAGCACTGGAAGTGAAAGATTGAAATCATTAAAAGACACTCTGAATAATAAAGTAAATGATATTAAAAATGCGGCTAGTTCAATTGCAGATATGCCAGAAAAAAGAGCAGGTAATGGCAAGTACGGAAAATTCAAATATGGAAGCAATGACCAAAAAATTATATCTGAAATGAACAAGTTAGGCTACAATGAAGATGAAAAAGCGGCTATTCTCGCAAATATACATGCCGAATCTAATGGGGGTAACCCTAAAGCAGTAGGCGATAATGGTTCTGCTTTTGGGCTTCTTCAATGGCGTGGGTCAAGACAGGTAGATTTCAAGAAACTATTCGGTCACCCAATTCAAGATTCATCAATTGAAGAACAATTACAGTTTGCTAAATGGGAATCACATAACACTGAAAAATCAGCTGGCGATAAATTCAGAGCAGCAAAAGGCAAAGGAGCAAAAGCCGCAGCATGGTCTACAAATTTTGAGAGACCTCATGATGTACTCGGTGAAGCAAGCAGAAGGGCTGCAGCAGCAGAGAAAATTATAATTACACCATCTATGGATGATAGATTGTCACAAATGCATCCGTCTAATCGTCTATTAGAAAACCAATTTAAGGCTGATTCCTTACATCGCGCAGGAGTTGAAAAAGAAAAGTCAATGCGGGGTGGTGTTGGAGCTATTGTTAGTGCGCCTAAATCAACTAAAATAAATCAGACAACTAACAATACATCAGCGTACGTTGGCGCATCAAACCTTAGAAATCAAGATCCGTCAATTATCATGATGAACAACATGGTAAGTTATTAATTGTTATTTTCTTGTCGGTATTTGATGCTGACGATGCAGTTAGGCGGACAGTAATGTGATTGTACATGTAAAATGGAAAATGCTCTGACGAGCAATATTGAGCATCGTCAGAGCATTATGAACTAATATTTAAGGAGCTACTATGTGGCTAGAAATACCTGAAGATTCTAATTGGGAATATTCAAATACACCAAATGCGGACAAGAGGGACGTTGATTCTTATGATTACGATTATTTCACCGCTCACGTTGATGGGGTCAGAGGCGATGTAAATCACAAATACTATGTCCTTGCTAGACAGAAATCAGCCGTCAATTCTCATTCCGGGTACGGAGAGATTTATTTTTATGTTTCATAAGGTTTTCGGATTTTATGACTATTATCACTATTATCACTATTATCACTATTACTTGCTAGGCAGATACATTTTTTCTGGTACTTCTTTACAAACATCATAGATGACTTTGCAAACCTTGTGTTTCGTTATCACTAAGATTTTTTTCAATTTATATTGGAGTCCCAGCGTAATTAATTTCAGAGTTTGTTTTACATTGCTAAATAGATGTGGAAGGTTTCTGTTTTCTTCTGATTTTTCCATTTTGTGTTCTCTCTAAAAAAGATTGTTGTTCATTGCGGCGTCTTTTTAACCGAGTAAGGTTTACTTTCATTTTTCCTTACTCGGTTTTTTTTACGTTCAATTGGTTCCTGTTTCAGCATCGTCATCAATGTCATCAAGATACATTCCTAATACTTCACGAATCAATTCCGCTCTTGATATGAGCCGACTGTCAGCTATTTCATCAATGCGGTCTATTACCACTTGTTCCACATGAGTATTAATTTTTATCATGGGATCATTAGTTCTTACTTTCTTTCTACGGTTCAAGTTAGTTCTAAACTTCATCTCTGCCTCTTCTTTAGTATATTGGATTATGTGCTTCTATGCTTCTGTACATCTATTTATACAACCGGAACTGGTTTTCCGAGAGATTTTTTTCTGAAAAAGAAAGAAAGTTAATAATCATTAAGGAATTTTATCAAAAGGCTTTTCAGCGACACATGTGTCCTGATCCTATGGGAATAATTACCAAAAATGATTAGAATTTACTTCTTTGTAAAAATGGCGCAAAATCAACAACTAACAAGGTATTTTATCAAGATATCAAATACTTCAAATATAAATTTGACTTTCTATTTAGTTTTGACCGATACTGACACTGACTTAATTTTTTATCATGTCAATAGTGGCATAACATTAGAAAGACAACTAAAATAATCAGGAGACTTAAGGGTGAATATTTCGAAAGAAACACTTTCAATATTGAAGAATTATGCTCTAATCAACCCATCTGTTTTTATTCAGGCAGGGAGTATATTAAAAGTTATTGATCATGAACAGACGATTACGTCTAGTGCTACAGTTAAAGAAACATTTCCAAAAGATTTTGCAATTTATGATCTGCTTAATTTTATAAAGGTCATTGAAATGTTCGAGGGTGCTGATATTGATTTTGGGAATGCTGAAACAAATTTTTGCACAATAACATATAATAAAAAGCGAACAAAAGTTCGTTATGTGTATGCTAGTGAAGATCTCGTTGAAAAAGTAAATCGAGATATTGTTATGCCAGAGACTGAAATCAAATTTCATCTATCAAAAGATGATTTAGATGATTTAAAAAAAGCGACCGTCATTTTAAACTTACCACATATCAGAATTGTTCCATCTGGTAAAGACAAAGTTGATGTCACCGCTTGTAGTATTGATAACCCTTCATCTAATATTTTCACGATCAGTGTTTATGCGGATTTAAAAATAGATGATTTTCAAGTGGTAATCGATTTTTCTAAGTTTCAAACAATGATACCCGCTGATTATGACGTCCGAATTTCCAAAAAAGAGATAAGTCATTTTTCAACAAAGCACATAAAAAGCAAATCAGATTCAATAGGCGTTGAGTACTGGTTAGCACTTAATACGAATACTAATTTTGGTGAAATGGATGGTAACTGGATAAGAAAAAATGACCCGCATTACATTCCTGATTTTGAATAACAAGCCAACGGAGACACATAATGACAACAGAATTGCTTGATTTAGAGGAAATGACGGAAGAAGACGCAATTGAGACAGCGGAAAGACTTTCTAATAGTTCAGCCGAGCAAAGTAAGCTGGAAATATTAGAAGACGAAAGTCCTCTTGATAAATTTGAACGAGAATTTAAAAAAGGTCTTGAAAACGTTGACCCACTAATGGGTAATTATTATCGCCATAAAAGAATAAAGCAGAGCTGGAACAAAGCGGTTGAAGGTGTTTTTGAAGTAGGGTTTTTATTTCATAATGCCAAAGAACATTGTGAAAACCTTCATTCTGCAGAAATAAAGTCTACCAAGACGAATAAATATTGGGAAAGATTTATAAAAGAATCTCACTTTACCGAGAGGACTATAACCAGATTGATAAAAATTTATAGAGACCCAAAACTTAAGGCAAATGTGCGTCTATTGCCTAGTTCTTGGGGGACATTAATTGAACTCTCAAGTCTTTCTGAGGAGCAGTTTAATAAAGCCATTGAAGATAAGATGATACACCCTGGAATGTTGAGACAAGATGCTTTAAAGCTCAAGAAATCTGGAAAGAAGGAAAATGAGGAAAATGAGGAAAACGACTTATATAAAGGCAAAATCCGATCATTAATAGTTTATTTTGATTCTCTTGATGATGCTGACCTTGTTGAAAAAGCCGAAAAGGCTCTGAGAAAATTATCAACAAAGATTGAAGTTGATTCCTCACCTTTTGAAAAAGCGGGTATAGCAGGTCAAAAGAAAACAGAGACTGATTATGAAAAAAGTATGAAACGAGGTAGAAGAGAAGCCATTAAGTGTATTCGTGGTTATAAAGTGATGAAAGAGGCATTATATGGCAAGAAATTTAAGGAAGTTTGTCCAGAAATTCATGAATTCTTTTTAGAAGATTACTATAAGCAATTCATTGATGACCCAATCAATTCAGCTGGAGAAAATGAAATTGATAGTATGTTACAGGTTTGTGGGGAGACGAAAACCTGTGAACAGTTTGAACAAGATGCTTTCAACTGTAATAAGCCTTAGTTCTCTTTTCAATGCCGTGATTACATCTTTTATGATCACGGCATTTCGTTTCATTCAATGCTTGAGAAAATGCTATGGAATGCTGGAAGAATGCTGACGATGCTTGTGATGCAATAGTTTATCGGTGTTGCTTATGTGATACCCGCAAGCAGAGAAAATGCTATGCTGAGTGTTTTTGATGTAATTCTTAGTGTTATATTTTTCCCTTCAATACCTCAATCATCGCCTCTGTTACATTCGGGTTCTTTTTCAATTCTTCAATGGTCTCCTTAGTCAGAATTCCTTTCTTGTCTGTTTCAAAGAACAATTTCATGCCCTCTGTCTGATAATCGTGGACAAGTCGCAATGAACCACCGCCATTGAATAAGACTTCCACTTCCTTGAATTTACTAAACATTCTAGAAAAATTAGCCTTCCCAATTTTTTCCATTTCATATCTCTCTGAAAATATCGGGTCTTCCATAAGAGTCTTATACTGTTTTCCAACAGGGTAAATTTTAATTTCATCAATCAATAGCCTTATAGCCTTCTGTAATTTTCGCCTTGTATCAAGCCTTGTACCTTCATCGGTTGAGTTCATTTGCTGAATGACCGTTTTCAATGTCTCCAAATTCACTTCTGCACAGCCTTGTAAATTTTCTTGTGCAAGTAATTCTGCCTGCAATTCTGTATGAGTGTTTTTAAGTTCCTTTTGCTTGGAAAATTCTTCATTTATGGACTCAGTGAAAAATTCAATTGTTGCCTCACTTCCGCTTGTTAATGCGATTTTTAACTTTTTGACATTCTCCTCAGATTCTTGAATCTTGCTGTTGATCGTATTGATCTGAACTTTAAGGTTCTTGATATTGGCTTGTATTATTGATTGCTTGTCGTTTACAATGTCCCTTAATTCTAGTCTCTTACAACAATTAAGAAATGCCTCTTCTAAATGGTCATACCTGAATGAAAACATTTGATTGATGTTACAAATGCCTTTCTTTGCATTGTTACAATACAAGTATTGAAATCTCTTTCTGCCTCTAGTGCCGTAGCTCATACTGCCGCCGCAATAACCGCACCTTGCTTTCAAAGAGAAAATATTTTTCATTTGCCCGATCTTGCCGAATTGACCGCCTTTAGATTTTCTTATTGCCTGAGCCTCGTAAAAGGTATCTTCATCAATGATTGCGGGATAATAATCTTTTATTACTTTCCCATCTTCAATCATCTTCCTCTTTCCATGTTCTATTGCTGAGGTCTTCATGAATTGAATTTCGCCAAGAACCGCTCTTGTCGTAAGCAACCGATTTACTGTTGTATTTGCCCAACTTTTAGTGATTTTGTGAAATGTCTTCCGTTTTTCTTGGTTCAAAATCTTGCAAATTGTTTCAACACCGTGCCCTTGAATATATAGATCATAAATTCTACGGATTGAATCAACATGTTCAGAGATTTCTATGAATTTGTTGTTTTTTTCATCAAGTTTTAGCCAGGCAACATTTCTTGCTTTTATTTTTTTTCCATCTCGTGCTTCTTTTTTTGCTCTATTCCAAGTGTCAGTTCTTCTTTTTCCTTTTGTGTCTGATTCTTCATGGGCTCTTGCCATAATCATTATTGAACCAAACAATTGATAAGGCGTTCCTTTTATTGAACTTTGATCATATATTTGTTTGTCCATTAATGTAACAATTGTAATACCAGCTCTTAATATGTTTAAGAATTCTATTAGAGCATCAGGAACAGATTCCCTTGATAAACGGTCTAAATTCTCAACTATCAGAGCAGATGGTACGGGAATCTTATTTTCTTTTATTGCCTGTAAAAATACTCCTAGTTCGCCTTTCTCTTTGTGTACGGCATGAAAACCTGATAAACCTAGATCGTGCATACAGAGAGACTCGTCCATCTCCCAGTTCATCTCTTGAGCAAACTTACGTGCTGTTTCGACTTGCCTCTCAAGAGATTTCCCAGCCGCTTGTGCCGCTGAGCTGAATCTTACGTAACTATAACATTTCATTATACTTCTCCTTTCATCGTGTCGCTTTCAATGTCGCCTCAGTATAGAGGTGATCTAACAGCAATCTAGTGTACTGTATTTCATGTGTTAAAACAACATTACATTGCGAGGATATGCATTGTCCCGCTGCCCTTGAAAATTTCCAGAGTCTCGTCGCTGACATAACTGCGATCTCCCAGCAAAATGGCCCTGTAAATACCTCTTTGATCTGGGGGGACTGCACGGTCTATCTGCTTGCCTATTTTGGTCCTGAAAACTTCCGGCAAATAATACAGGATATGGAGCTTCGACCGGTTTTCTGCTATTTTATGCAAAAAGAGCGGTGAGCTGACAAAGCCGGTAATCCATATATCTTTTTCCGCCAGGTATTGGGCATAATCGAAAACCCCCGGTGTTCTGAAGCTGTCCGGGCGTTTCAGCTCAGTTCGAATGGCAAGGAGATCTCCCGGAGACAGGTTGTCCGGCCAGGGGCCAGCTAAGCGCAGGAAAACTTTTCCCTGTGTGGCAATCAGCGCGGCCTGCTCCTCGCGCCGGATGCTTTGCGCGTTAATTGTTACCTGGCTGGTTGTCCCGTCATAACCAGCCATCGTTGCCATGGTGCCAATGAGGACCACATCCGTCTTGTGTTTGATGGCATGATAGATATGTTTTTTACTGATCGGTGGCTGCAGCTGCAAAGAGCAATGATAGTAGCCGACGACAAAAACAAGCGGGATAAGCAAACAGAGAACAATCCGGGAACGTTTGAGAAAATACAGGACGAAAAGAAGAAGGAGCAAGCCAAAAAGAGCGGTCTCGTAAGACAAAAAGGAGGTTGTTGCCAGGTCCATCAACGGAGCGAGGGCAACTCCGCCAATAAAAGCGACTGTCATGACCGGCAGAAGATGGTCGGAAATATAGGAGGCCGGCTGTTTCACAAAATACGGCTGATAAGCTCAAGGTGTTTCTCTATGACCCCACGTTGTTTTTCTATGCATTGTCGGGCTGCCAGTCCCTGCGTTGCTCTCAGGTCCTGGGATGCCAGAAGCCGGTCGAGCAGCTCGCCGAGATCGCTGCTGCCGGCTATCTGGGTGGCCCCGCCTGCCTTCTGCAGGATATCGGCAATTTCGCTGAAGTCCTGCATGTTTGGGCCAAAAATAATCGGAATTCCCATAATCGCCGGCTCAATGGGGTTATGGCCACCTTGCCTGATCAGGCTGCCGCCGACAAAAGCAATATGTGAAAGGGCATAGAAATCAATGAGTTCACCTATTGTGTCGAGGATGAACAGATCGGCTCCCCCGGCACCATTGCCCGAACGCAGGGCTGCCGTCAGGCCTTGAGCTGCGGCCAGCGATTCAATCTCCGCGGCCCGGCCAGGGTCTCTTGGAGCAATAATCAGAAAAACCTCAGCATGTTTTTTTCTGAGTCGCATATAACAATCGATAAGAATTTTTTCTTCGCCCGGGTGGGTCGAACCACAGATAAAGAGAATACGGTTTTTGGGAAGAACATCTGCAGGGGAGGGACTTCCAGACCGAGGTCTATGTCCAGCTATTGTGTCGAACTTGAGATTTCCAAGGGTTAGAAGCTTTTTCGGAGGAAGTCCCAACGCCTTCATTTTTTCCCGGTCACGTTCAGTCTGCATGCACAGAAAAGAAAAACTTTGAAACATGGGAACAAAAAATCCTCGCAGTCTCCGGTAACCATTCATTGACTTTTCTGATATCCGGCCATTGACCAGAACTGTCGGCACTTTCTTTTTTTTTAAAAAAAGAAGGGTGTTGGGCCAGAAATCAGTCTCGACCAGGAGAAAAAGGTCCGGCCGGATATGTTTCGTGAAAAGGGCGACGACCGGCAGTATATCCAACGGGCTGTCGATGATATGATCGGCTGACAACTGCAGCAGCTTGTCCGCCAGGCGCTTTCCCGTGCGGGTGGAAACCGAGACAATAATTCTACTTTGCGGATACGCCTTGCGGAGGCCGGCGACCAGAGGAACGGCTGAGGTGACCTCGCCTACGGAAAGGGCGTGCAGCCATACAGTCTGCCTTGATGCCCCATTGTCTGATGTTTTGGACAAGGCAACTTTGTCAGCCAGTCCGAGTCCGAGGCGGGATGGAATGCGATCGCGATATTTAGAACTGGAAAGAATAAAAAGGATGATGAACGGTAAAAAAACAGCTAGTAACACCAGCTGCACAATATTATAGAGTACAAACATGTTAATGTATCCTTGCTCGGTTGTTTTGTTGCGATCCCTCTTCAAGGCTACCCGATAGAAAGCGTAAAAACAACTGAAAGAGCCTCCTGAATTGCATGCCCAAAATTGATATGGACACGATGCGCTGTACAGTGAGAAACCGAAACTGGCTGACGAAATGAATATTATTCTGGCAGAGGAAGGTGAAGTTGCCGACAGTCAACTGACACTTGTCGATCATCGAGCCAAGCACATAGTGAAAGTTCTCCGTGCTGAAGTCGGGGATCGGGTACGGGTGGGCCTGATTAACGGGGCCATGGGCTGCGGAATAATTTCAGCAATGCATAAAAAACACCCTTTTACAGTGGACCTGGATCTCACCCTGAACGAACCTCCGCGACCACGGCCGACGCTCGACCTTGTTCTGGCCCTGCCACGCCCCATTATGTTAAAGCGTATTCTCAGTCAGGTTACCGCGCTTGGGGTGGGCACAATTCATCTGATCAATGCCAATCGGGTCGAAAAAAGTTTCTGGGAGGCGGGAATTCTTCAGCCCGAAGAGTATCGCAGCCACCTGCTGCACGGTCTGGAACAGGCAGTGGACACCAGCTTGCCGCACATCCGACTTCATCCGCAATTTAAACCATTTATTGAAGACTTTTTCCCGTCCCTGGCATCCGATTATCGCCATCTGCTGCTGGCGCATCCAACAGGGACGCAGCTCATTGGCGAGGTCATCGACAGCAGCAACGGCCGGGTCGCTCTGGCCGTCGGTCCCGAGGGAGGCTGGGTGGAGTATGAGGTGAAAAAATTTCAGGAACAGGGCTTTTCCGGCTGCACCATCGGTGAGAGAATTCTCAAGGTCGACACAGCCGTCGTCGCCCTGCACGCTCGAATCAGCGCCCTGCGGGAGATGCTGTCGGAACGGGTGTAAATCGCTATGTTTCTATGGCCAGCCAAAACACCACAACGACCCAGAGTGGCTTTTTTTACCACGCCATCAATCTTCTAGTGCAAAACGGATACCCTGGGCGAGCGGCAAGTCCGAGCCATAATTGATGGTTACGGTCTGCCGGCGCATATAACTCTTCCAGGCATCCGAGCCGCACTCCCGTCCGCCGCCGGTGTCTTTTTCCCCGCCGAAAGCTCCACCAATTTCAGCCCCCGAGGTGCCGATATTGACATTGGCAATTCCACAATCCGACCCTCTTGCGCAAAGAAAGGCCTCAATCTGGTTTTGATTGGTACTGAAAATCGCTGAACTCAGACCCTGATCGACGGCGTTGTGCATGGTAATTGCGTTTTCCACGGTACCGCTGTATTTGATCAGATAGAGTATTGGTGCGAAGGTTTCTTCCCGGACGATTGGAAAATCGTGTTCGACCTCGGCAAGTGTCGGTTCGACATAACATTGCGAGGCATATTCGGGGCCCTTCAGCACATTGCCGCCGAAGAGAATCGTCCCGCCCTGCTTGACAATGGCCGTCACCGCTTTCTGATAGGCTTTGACCCCATTTTTATCGATAAGCGGTCCCATATGGTTGGCTTCAAGCAGGGGATTGCCGACTTTCAGGCTGGCATAAGCCTTGTATAAATGATCTTTCACTGCATCGAAGCAGGATTCATGGATAAACAGGCGCCGCGTTGTTGTGCAGCGCTGGCCGCTGGTCCCGACTGCGCCAAATACCACCGCCGGTACTGCGAGTTTCAGATCAGCATATTCGGTGATAATAATACCGTTATTGCCGCCTAGTTCCAGAATGGTGCGGCCCAGTCGCTGGCCGACTTTCTGGGCGGCTGTTCGACCGGCGCTTACCGATCCGGTAAAGGAGACGAGGGGAATTCTTTTGTCCTCAAGAATCTTTTCCCCGACAAGGCCGCGATCGCCGATAATCAGTGAGAAAATACCTTCAGGAAGATTGTTCTGGTCGAGAACCCTGGCAATAATTTTTTGCAAAGCAATTGCGGAAACCGGTGCCTTGGAAGAGGGTTTCCAGATGCTCACATTACCGCAGATGGCAGCGAGCATGGCATTCCAGCCCCAGACCGCCATGGGAAAATTAAAGGCGGTGATGATGGCTACGAGGCCTAGAGGATGATATTGTTCAAACAGACGATGATTCGGTCTTTCGGAGACTGTTGTCATACCGTAGAGCATCCTCGACTGGCCGACACAATAGTCGCAGACGTCAATGACCTCCTGAACTTCTCCAAGACCTTCCTGGAGTGATTTACCGGTTTCGTAGGAGATGAGGGTGCCGAGCGGGAGCTTGAAATCCCGCAGGCGAAGGCCAATCTGTCTGACTATTTCACCCCGCGCCGGAGCCGGAACGGAACGCCAGGCAGAAAATGCCTGGTTCGCCTGTTCAATCACCTGTTCATAGTTATTAATGGTCGCCTTGGTGATATGGGCAAACGTTTCACCATCAACCGGTGATACGGCAGAAAGCTGTTTTTTGCTTTTGCCTGTGAGCCATTGTGTTCCGGTCGAGGTACCGGCCATTTTTTTTTCCAGATACAGTTCGTCGAGAAAATTCATAGTCCACCCATCAGTGTCGTATTGAAAAGAAAAAACTGTCTTGTCGATTATTTACATTTTCGAACCATTGCGTCAAGCCGCCTTATCGATACCGGCACCACTGTGCAAGGAAAAGCGCAGCAGGTTCTGTTCCGGCGTGAGCCTCTGTGGCATCGCCTCGAAACAGAAAAGACTATTCCGGATGAAAGAAGTTGACAATTTCTCCGGCAAGCTCTTCACCTATGCCTTTCACTTCCATCAGTTCGGCAAGGGTTGCGGTCTTGATACGTTTCAAGCTCCCCATATGGCGCAATAACTGTTTCTTCTTTTCTGTACCGATGCCGGAAATCTGATCCAGCTCGGAGGCAAGCGTTGCTTTGTTGCGCAGTTTCCGGTGAAAAGTTACGCCATAGCGGTGGGATTCATCGCGAATTCGCATGAGATAGAGCAGGATAGGGTTGTGGGATGGAAGAATAATGGGGTTTTTTCTCTGCGGTTTATAGAGTTTCTCACCTTCTTCCTGTTTTTCTTTGGCGATACCGATCCAGTCTATCTGCTCAACTATGCCCAATTCTCCGGCCACGGCGAGAGCCATGCCCAGTTGCCCTTTACCACCGTCGACGACAAAGAGATCCGGCAGATTGTTTTCTTCTTTACCCCGCTGCAGTCTGCGTTCGAGTACCTCTTTCATCATCGCGTAGTCGTTTGGACCCTCAACGGTTCTGATCTTATAGTGACGGAAATTTGCTTTATCCGCTTCCCCTCTGGTAAAACAGACCAGCGAGCCGACGGCCTGTTTGCCGCTGATATTGGAGATGTCCAGGCATTCAATCCGGTTCGGCGGACGGCCCAGATGAAGGACTTTTTCCATCGTCCGGCTGAGATTCTGCCATGATTGCGTCTGTTTTTCCTTTTCTTCAAAGAGCTGCATGGCATTGGCGTTGGCCAGGGCGACCAGCTGCTGATTGTCGCCTCGCTGCGGGATTTTCAGGTGAACTTTCACGCTGGCGTGGTCGGTCAGGTATTCTGCGTGCAATTCGAGGTCCGCTGGTTCAAAGGGTAAAAGGACCTCGTTAGGGATAAGGCTTTCTGGATCATAAAATTGGCTTAATGCCTGGGAAAGGATAGCCCCGTCTTCGCCGTATGGGTCGCTGAAGAAAAAAGTACGACTGCCATTGATCAGGCCGTTTCTGATAAAGAGAATGGCAATGGTCACCGCCGCATCTTTTCGGGCGAAACCAAAGACGTCCTGATCTTTGCTGTGACTTGCGGCAATTACCTGTTTTTCCAGGGTTCGGGATAAGGCTGCAAGCTGGTCTCTTATGGTCGCGGCTTTTTCGAAGTCGAGACTTTCTGCCGCCGCCGTCATCTGTTCCTTAAGGGTCCGGACCAAATCCTGATTGCGCCCTTCCAGCAGCATAACGATCTTGCTGACGTGTTCCAGGTACAGCCTTCGATCGGCATTGCCGGCGCAGGGGGCTAAACATTTGCCGATCTGCCTGTTGAGGCAGGGGCGATCTCTTTTTTTGAGCTTGCTTCCCTTGCAGTTACGTAGAGGAAAGAGCGACCCAATGAGCCGCAGGGTCGACCACATGGCTGTGGCAGAGGAGTACGGTCCGAAATAGCGGGCCTTGTCGCGGTTTTTTCTTCTGGCCATGAAAACCCGCGGCCACTCTTCCTGGACGGTAACTTTGATGTAGGGATAATTTTTATCATCGCGGAGGATGATATTATATTTGGGATGGTGTTTTTTTATCAGTGAGGCCTCAAGAATAAGGGCCTCTTTTTCGGTATTGGTGATGATGGTGTCGACTTTTCGGACCTTCTCCAGCATCACCGCGGTTTTATTATATTCGGCCCCGGAAAAATGAGCATAGGAAGACAATCGTTTAAATAAATCCTTGGCCTTGCCCACATAGAGGACGGCGGATTTGGCGTCGAGCATCATGTATACGCCGGGGGCATGGGGCGCGGATGCAAGGGCTGCTTCTGGAAACATAGGAGAGGATTATTAGTACTTCATGTTAAGGAAGATGTGTATGGTCAACAACATATATCATCTTGCCTCTATCGTCACCTGTCGATTTCATAAAAATAATTCTATATTTACTTTTTGATGTATCTTCGGTAGTATCGTTTCCGTAGTGTATACATATCTGCCAGGTGCCGCCGGGTTTTTTAATAAAACCCCGGAGGTGAAAAGGGAATACGGTGCAAATCCGTAACGTTGGGCCAGCGCTGTAAGCGGGGACAACGGCTGCTTATAACCACTGCTTCAGTTTCACGGGCGGGAAGGTGCAGCCGGAGGGTGATCCGCAAGTCAGAAGACCTGCCTGGGAGAAAAAGACTTTCTTGTCCGTAATAAGTCCGTACCGCCGGGTAGCAATCTGCCCGGCTGTACGGGCTTTTTTTTTGCCCGCACGACAGGGATTAAAAAATGGAGAAATGTACACCATGAAAACACAGCTTGAATTGGCAAGGGAAGGGGTCACTACCAGCCAGATGGAGCAGGTAGCACAACAGGAAAAGATAGCCGCAGAGATTATCAGAAAAGGGGTGGCCGCCGGACATATTGTCATACCCTGTAACCCGAACAGACCACATCAGAAAATTTGCGGTATCGGCAAGGGCCTGCGGACCAAGGTCAATGCATCCATCGGGACCTCTTCAGATATCTCAGATTTCGGCCTGGAAATACGTAAAGCCAAAATTGCTGAACAGGAAAAGGCCGATACCCTGATGGAGCTGTCAACCGGCGGGGACCTGGATGCCATTCGCCGGGCAGTGCTTGACAGCTGTTCGCTGCCTGTCGGCAATGTTCCGCTTTATCAGGCTTTTGCCGAGACGAGCAGAAAATATCACAATCCCAACAAACTTGATCCGGAATATCTTTTTGAACTGATCGAACGGCAGCTGGCCGATGGCCTGTCGTTTATGGCCATCCACTGCGGCATCAACCGATTCTCCATAGAGAGACTGCGTAAACAGGGTTTTCGCTATGGTGGACTGGTATCGAAAGGCGGTACCTTTATGGTTTCCTGGATGGAATATCAAAACCGGGAAAACCCTTTGTATGAGCAGTTCGACCGGGTCTGTGCCCTGATGAAAAAATACGATGCGGTTTTGTCGCTTGGCAATGGCATTCGCGCCGGTGCCATCCATGACAGCCATGACCGGGCACAGATGGCGGAGATGATCATTAACTGCGAGCTGGCCGAACTCGGTCGGAACATGGGTTGCCAGATGATGGTGGAGGGACCGGGCCATGTGCCCCTTGATGAAATCGCCGGTAATATCATGCTGGAAAAGGCAATGAGCGGCAACGCGCCCTACTATGTTCTCGGGCCGCTGCCCGCCGATACCGGAGCAGGGTATGACCATATCACCGCGGCCATAGGTGCGGCCCAGTCGGCCTGGCACGGAGCTGATCTTATCTGTTATATCACTCCCGCGGAGCACCTGGCACTCCCCAATGAAAATGATGTGCGGGAAGGAGTCAGGGCAACGAGGCTTGCGGCGCGGATCGGCGATATCGCTAAATATCCGGAAAGGAGGGAGGTGGAAAAGCGGGCGGCTCTGGCCAGACGTGACAGTGATTTTGATGAATATTTTAAATTATCGATGTTTCCTGAGAAAATGCGTGAGGTGCGCGACAGCAGAAAACCCGATAACGAAGCCACCTGTACTATGTGCGGTGATTTCTGTGCTATGGAGCGCGGATACAGCCTTTTTAAAGATGATATCGCCGGAGACAAATGTCGTCATCCTGAAAAAAAGCAGCTTGCTGAAACAGAAGAATAAGCCCCGTCTAGCTGAGCGCTGCGGAGAACAGCCGCCGGGTGTATTCCTGCTCAGGAGAATTGAAAACCTCCTGGGCAGGACCTGACTCAACTATGCGGCCATGCCGCATGACTGCAACATAATCGGCCATAGCCCGGACCACCCGCAGATCGTGGGATATAAACATATAGGTCATCTGGTATCTCTTTTGTAAATCCAGGAGCAGTTCGATTATCTGGCCTTGAATAGTGACATCCAGGGCGGACGTCGGCTCGTCGAGAATAAGAAATTTCGGTTTTAAGACGATGGCCCGGGCAATGGAGATCCGTTGACGCTGGCCTCCGGAAAATTCATGGGGAAAGCGAAAGGCCATCTCCTCTTCCAGCCCCACCTCAAGAAGGGTATCCAGCACCTTTTCATAGCGTTCTGCTCTGGTGGCATTTGGGGTATGGATCCTTAACCCTTCCTCGATGATTTCATGGACGGTAAAACGAGGCGAAAGCGACGAAAAAGGGTCCTGAAAGATTATCTGCATATCGCTGCGCAGCGGTCGAAGTCGGTTGTTGGTCCAAGGTTGAATGTTCTCTCCGTTAAAGAGGATCTTGCCGTTGCTGCGCACCAGTTTTAAGAGAGCCAGGCCGAGGGTGGTTTTTCCTGATCCGGATTCGCCGACAATGCCGCAGGTGGTTCCCTGGTACATGTCGAGCGTCACATTATCAACACCTTTGGTAATTTTTTTCTTACGTTTGAACGGATGTACCCAGCCGCTGTATGTCTCGAACCGGCAGTTGAGATTTTCCGTTCTGAGGAGCAATGGACCGGCTTGCCGTGATTCCTTAATCGCTTGAGGGAGAGCCGACATGAGAACTTTGGTGTATGCATGGTCAGGATCGGTGAATATCTTTTCGGTTGTGCCACTCTCGACGATCCGGCCTTCCTGCATGATATAGATCCTGGCGGCCTGTTTCCGAACCATCTCGAGATCGTGGGTTATAAGCAGCAGACCCATGCCGTATTCAGACTGGATATCTTTTATCAGATCGAGTATCTGGGCCTGGATAGTCACATCAAGCGCAGTGGTCGGTTCATCGGCTATCAATAACTCCGGCCTGCAGGCAAGGGCCATGGCAATCATCACCCGCTGGCGCTGCCCGCCGGAAAGCTGATAGGAATAGGAGCCCAGTCGTCCAGCCGGGTCGTCGATGCCAGTCCGGTCAAGGAGTCGGATCGCTTCCTGTTCCGCCTCTTTCATGCCCATTTTCCGGTGAAGCCTGAGCGGCTCCATCAGCTGGTTGCCGATGGTATACACAGGGTTGAGCGAGGTCATCGGCTCCTGGAAGATCATGGCAATTTTGTTGCCGCGGAGAGAACGGATTTCTTCGGAAGAGAGGTTGAAAACATTTTGGTCCTGAAAACGAATTTCTCCCTGTCGGGTGATATTGCAGCTGTCTTCCAGGAGGCGCAGGATGGACAGCGCAGTTATAGACTTGCCGGATCCTGATTCCCCAACCAGGGCCACGGTCTGGCCTTTTTCAAGATCCAGGGAGACATCAAAGAGAACCTGGTCGTGCACAGGCTGGTTCTGTTCATCATAGCTGTTGAACCAGAGGTTGAGACGGTCTATTTCAAGGAACATGGTAGTTTCATATCGCTAAAGGGGGAATCCAGTCGGAAAAGGAGCCAATCTGTTATGTACTAACTCACTTATCCCGCCCAAAAGCTTTGCGGGACTCTGTTTAGTACCCCCTTGAGGGGTGTAAGTTCCTTCACGAAAAACTTTCTCAAAAAGAAGAGAAAGTTTTTCTAAGTCACTAATATCGCACCTCAAAGGTAGTGTATTCTTCATTCGTGGTGATTTCGCTGGTGCTGAGGGCATCGACTCTTGACATCGGCGGTCCCTGTCTGAGCCACTCGAGCATGGTCGTCACGTTGTTTTCCGCACCTTTTAAAACGGCCTCAACCGAGCCGTCGCGCCGGTTGCGAACCCAGCCGGTAAGCTTAAGCTGCCGTGCCTGTCTGTAGGTGTTATCCCTGAAACAGACGCCTTGAACCCGTCCTTCCACTATGACACGAATCGTTTTCATAACCTGGCTCCTGATCGTATCGTCTGTTGTATACCTCTCTGCTTCGTAAGATATGGCCGATCTCGTTGTTGGCAATTCTATCCGTTTTTTTACGAAGACGTCATGCCGCTTCATTCGAGACTTGTTTTGTTTGAGATCCTGGGCCTGAATGCTCCTCATAACTAACGAAAAAAGTTTTGCCTGCAACTGGATGGGGGCGAGGCAGAGTCAGAGACGACTTGTGCACGCTCAATAGATAGCAAAGAAAAGGATTATTAGCAACTTTTGGGAAATCCTTGGCCTTTAGAACAGGATAAAGTAAACTGCTCTCGATTTTCTGGAGACATCTTTCTACCTACCAATGATGACATAAGGAGTTATGAACATGGTTGATTTTATCTATCAGGAGCTCTTTCCACTCGGCAATGATACAACGAAATACCGGAAGATTGAAGGTTCCGAGACCTTCGTCAGTACCGATCAATCTAACGATCGGGAAATTTTGAAAATTGCGCCCGAAGGGTTGACAGTTCTTGCCAGGGAAGCCATGAAAAATGTCTCCTTTCTGCTGCGATCCTCGCACAATGAGCAAGTTGCCAAAATTCTGGACGACCCTGAATCTTCCGCCAATGAAAAAGGGGTGGCGCTGGCATTTTTAAAAAATGCCGAGGTCGCCTGCCAGTTTGAGCTGCCATTGTGCCAGGATACGGGGACGGCGATTATCATGGGCAAAAAAGGTGAGAATGTCTGGACCGGAACCAATGACTCCGAAGCCCTGTCCAGGGGCGTCTTTCAAACCTATACGGGAGAAAACCTGCGCTATTCCCAGACCGTGGCCCTCGATATGTACCAGGAAAAAAATACCGGTACCAACCTGCCGGCCCAGATTGACCTGTATGCCGTTTCCGGCGCTGAATATAAATTTTTGTTTATTGCCAAAGGAGGGGGGAGTGCCAATAAAACCTATCTCTTCCAGGAAACGAAAGCCCTGCTCAATCCCAAGACCCTTGAAGCATTTTTAATCGCCAAGATGAAAACCCTTGGTACGGCGGCCTGTCCGCCCTATCATTTGGCCTTTGCCATTGGCGGCACCAGCGCCGAAGCCAATCTGAAAACCGTTAAACTTGCTTCAGCTAAATATTATGACGAACTGCCGACAACCGGCAATGACCATGGGCGAGCCTTTCGCGATATCGAACTGGAAGAAAAACTGCAGAAGGCGGCCCAGAATCTGGGTATTGGCGCGCAGTTTGGAGGGAAATATTTCACCCATGATATTCGCGTCGTGCGTTTGCCCCGCCACGGAGCTTCCTGTCCTGTCGGCATGGGTGTATCCTGCTCGGCTGATCGAAACATGAAGGCCAAAATTAATAAAGACGGCCTCTGGCTCGAGGAACTGGATACCAATCCCGGTCGTTTGATCCCGGAAAAATACCGAGCCAAGCACGAGCATGGCGTGCGGCTTAATCTTAATCGGCCGATGCAGGAAGTCCTGAAAGAACTGACCAGACATCCCGTTGGCACTTCGCTGCTGCTTACCGGGACAATAGTCGTTGGCCGGGATATTGCCCATGCCAAATTCAAGGAAATCCTCGATAGCGGCAAACCACTCCCCAACTATCTGAAGCAGCATCCGATCTATTATGCAGGTCCGGCTAAAACGCCAGCCGGCAAGCCATCCGGTTCTTTTGGTCCAACGACTGCAGGCCGCATGGATAGTTATGTCGATCTGCTCCAGTCGCACGGCGGATCGATGATTATGATTGCCAAAGGCAATCGATCGCAGCAGGTCACTGATGCCTGTAAGAAACATGGCGGCTTTTATCTGGGATCGATTGGTGGTCCTGCCGCCATTCTGGCCGAAGAAAACATTAAAAAAGTCGAATGTATCGACTATCCTGAACTTGGCATGGAAGCGGTGTGGCAGATTGAAGTTGTTGACTTCCCGGCCTTCATCCTGGTTGACGATAAAGGCAACGATTTTTTCAGTGGCTTGATGTAACGGCCTGATAAAATACATAGAAACAGATTGCAGGCAGTACCGTCAACGACGAGACTGCCTGTTTTTTTTCGCAGCTTGCGATGAAGAGGGAATTTTTGATGCACAAAAGATGCGAGTGGTGCAATGACGACCCGCTGTACATGGCCTACCACGACGAGGATTGGGGTGTTCCCGTTCATGATGAGCAAAAGCTCTTTGAAATGCTTATCCTGGAGGGGGCGCAGGCAGGTTTGAGCTGGTTGACCATCCTGAAAAAAAGAGAGAACTATCGAAAGGCATTCGCGAATTTCGATGCTGCAACGGTTGCCCGCTATTCTGAAGACGATCTGGCACGGCTGCTGACTGATCCGGGTATTGTGCGGAATCGTCTGAAAATCGAGTCGGCCGTGAAAAATGCCCGGGGGGTTTTGGCCATACAAGAGGAATTTGGTTCTTTTGATACTTTTCTCTGGCGTTATGTTGATGGTATTCCACAACAAAATTCCTGGAAATCAATAGCTGAACTGCCTGCCCGTACGAAGACCTCCGATATGATGAGCAAAGATTTGAAACGACGCGGTTTTAATTTTGTGGGACCGACAATTTGTTATGCGCTTATGCAGTCCGTCGGCATGGTCAACGATCACATGATCCATTGTTTTCGATATGAGCAGGTAAAGCAGCTAGTATAACAAAGAGCATTGCCAGAGACCGTATGCCATTCTTGCACTTAAAAAATCCACGAACAGGATATTATCTGTTATCACTCCTGGTCTTCACTGTGATAGTGATCGTTCTTTTCTTTGGTCTAAGACCAAAAAAATGGTTGAGTGCCAATAATGTTCACTGGTTGGCCGATGAAAAAGCTCTCAGTTTCCGGGATCCCGGCATAGCCTATGTCGATGAATTGTGCATCTTTGCTGAAGAACAGCAGGCACAGGAATGGTCTCTGCAAATCATTGTGGCACCGGAAAATCTCGACCGACTTGGTTTCAGACCAATAGTAACGATTCACAACGGAGATGATCGCCTCCAGTTTACGCTTTGGCAGTGGGGGGATTCTCTCATTGTAATGAATGGAGATGACTATACATATTCTAGAAAGTGGCCGAGAATTTCGGCAATGAATGTACTCAGAACGGGAGAGGTGAGCTTTATCACCGTCACCTCAAGTCATTTTGGAACCCGTTTGTTCATTAACGGTGCCTTGGCAAATGAAATGAAGAACTGGCAGATAACTCTTCCGCATGGCGGCAAAAAGCAACAACTTCTTCTTGGTAATTCGGTATATGGCCAACACAGCTGGGAGGGAGAAATATTCGGTCTTGCTTTGTATGGCAAAAGCGTGACACGAGAACGGGTGCAGCACGATTATGAAAAATGGTTGCACAACCGGATGTTGCTTGCCGATTCAATGGATGAGCCTCTGTTTCTGTATACATTTCGTGAAGGTGCCGGCAGTTTTGCGGCGGATTGGACGGGTAATAGCAAGTCGCTGCAAATCCCGACCCGGCAGCTGGTGTTACAAAAAACATTCCTTGCTCCGCCGTGGCATAACTTCACTTTGAATCGATCTTTTTGGGTCGATGCCATCGTTAATTTTAGTGGTTTTGTTCCGCTTGGGGCATTGCTATGCTTGTGGTTGCGACAATTGCCCGCATTATCAGGAAAATATGCGGCTCCGGTCTGCGTGGCGTTTTGCTTTTTTCTCAGTCTGAGCATCGAAATCGCTCAGGCATGGCTCCCGAACAGATTTTCGAGCTTGTCGGACCTTGTGCTGAATACACTTGGCGCGTGGGCAGGGGTATTTTTTTTAGAAATTGTACTGCGGGTCAGGGGGGATAAAGCACAGGAAAAACCAGTTTAACATCTACTTTGTTGCCTATACCTTTCTCTTTCTCGAGCTGATACCGGCAAGGCCTGCAATACCAGTAGCAAGGAGTATCAGGGTAGCTGGTTCAGGAATGGGAAATACCGTCGAGACGAGGCCGGCTCGCCAGCCATCCTCCTCCTTAGTTGTGGTCCAGACAAGGGGGGGAAAATTTCCTTCATTGCCATCCATTGAAATTCCGATAAACCATTTTGATCCGTTAGGAAGATTGGAAAAGAGAGTATTGCTGAGATCGTTTGCATATATGGTGGTGATTGATCCCGCCTCGGCTGGATCAATCAAATAAAAATATATGTTTGAGCCCAGTGCAGTCAAATCTAGTTGTTCTCCAGCACCGTCAACCGTATGAAGATTCTTCCCGCCTGCCCGTTCACCATGGTCATAGTTTTCCGGGTATGTGGCGATCTCATTTATCTGCAAGTCAGGGGATTGGTCTGCAGGATCCTCTTGTGCCATCGTCTCGGTGTTTTTTTTATCGATTTGATCTACTGCCGTCGTTTGTGGAGCATACCCCTGTATAGCTTTGGCATATCGGCTTGCCGGAGCTTTGCCAGCTCCGCCATGAGCATCAACGTCCTTTGCGTAGTTAGGAGCTGCCATGGAGAGTCCTGATGCGTTTCCTGCAGAAATCCCTAATCCTGCGAGAGCAAACATAACGATCCGTAATGTTGTGTTCATGAGAAATTCCCTCCACAAAGAAATTTCACTTTGAGCTGCAAGGATTGAGTCGTTACATAATAGAATGCAAAAACTATACCGTTGTGTGATTCCTGTTTGACAACAGGAAAAAAGCAGCAAATCCAAACAAAAATTATAATTCCAATCTACAAAATTAATATACAGGGGGGATTGTTCGGATTACAGGAGACATATTCCGCTTTGGCGGACTATTCCTTGTGCCCGGCGATGAGAATGCGAAGGGTGTATATAGAAAAAATATGCGAAGGCCTGACAACGCCAGAGAACAGCCAGCAGGGTCGAAATTATTTTACTCTTTCGATCCTGCTGGCAAAGAAAATCAGCACGTGATTCAGGTTATCCGCCGCCAATAACGGGAAAGATTGCCAGAACATCATGATCGACAGGGTGGACTCCAAACTCCGTATGTCGAGAATTTATCATCAGCACCCCTACTTCTTCCCGGTCGATGTGCAACGAATCGACAATGTCGCCGACTGTTGTGCCTTCGCCTATCTCCCATTCTTCAACCTTGAAACGGTTGTCACGGAAGTAGGCGAAGAGTTTGACTGTTATCCTCATTGCCGGACTTCTTTAGAAATCCCAGAAGGTATCAATCTCCGCTCCGGTAAAGTCGAAGACAACATTATGAGGTGGTAATTTTTCATGGTAAAAGAATTCCGGTAACCTATCATCTACCGAGGTGAAACCTGCGGCCATGTTGAAGGCTCGTTCTGTTTTCAGGATATATTTACCGAGATTGACAACATCGTCTCCAGTCAATGCAATACCGAAACGGGCATTGATAAGATCAATCAATGCCGGCAGGCATTTCTCGTTATCAAGGGCGGCAAAGGCAATAAACAGGCACATGCCGGTGGAATCGATTGCGGCCGTGGCTATCTGCAGATTTCGCGACAATTCGACCTGTCCGTCTTTGCTCAGTGGATCAACTTGACCGCCAACATTAAGAATATTGGTGGCGATGGTGTAGCCCATGGTGTGATCCGCCCCTTGTGTTGAGGTGGCATATGTGATGCCCATACCTTTTATCGATCGTGGGTCATAGGCTGGAATTGCCTGATTCTTTACGACCGGGACGCGGGTAATGCCATAGGCACGGCCAACCGAACCGGCGCCATTGCCGATGATTCTACCTAGGCCGGTTCCTTTGGCTACTTCTTCCGTCAATATTCTGCAGACGCCGGCACCATCACCGAAAGGAAGAACGCCTGCTTCCATGGCCACACCCATGGCCACTGATGTTTCAATGCTATCGATCCCGATGTCATCCATGATGCGGTCTGCTTCGGCGATACGATCGAGATCCTCCACGCAGCAGTCGGCTCCCATGGCCCAGATTGACTCATATTCAAAACCTGAGGTCAATTTATTGCCCTTCGCGTCGTTGTAGACCTGGGAGCATTGGATGACACAGCCAGGGTGGCAGTTATGTTTTACCTTGCCGCCGCGCTGCTCAATGAGGTCGTGCATGGTTTCGCCGGAAATGGAATCATGCGCGGCAAATTGACCCTGAGTGAAGTTCCTGGTCGGAAGTCCGCCTGATTCATTGATTATATTCACCAGGACGTTGGTGCCATACTGCGCAAGTCCCTGGCTGATTGGATGATCGACCAGAGCTTTAGCAAAAGTTCTGTTCGCCTCTTTGAATTTATCCGGTTCGGCAATGGCCACTTTGCCGTCTTTGGGATCAATCGTAATAAACTTGATTTTTTTCGATCCCATTACTGCGCCGAGTCCGCCACGACCATTGGAGCGTATGCCTCCATCCGGGTCCTTGATCGAGATATTAGCACCCGTCAGTTTCATCTCTCCTGCCTGACCGATGGTCACTATGCCTGGTTTGCCTTCGAGTCGTTTCGACAGAGTTTCCACAACCGCAAAATTGCCCTTGCCGATCAGTTCCGACTCTTCGCTTATGGTGACGCCCTCCGGGGTCAGGGACAGGCTGTACCATTTGTCATCTTTTGGCAGTCCTTCGATAATAAGCGCCTTGCATCCGGCCCGGGCAAGAAGAGCGGCCGCCGTGCCGCCGGCATTGGATTCTTTGATGGTCCCGGTAAGCGGGCTTTTAGCACCGATGGAAAGACGGCCGGAGTTGGCAGCGGGGGTGCCGGAGAGCAGGCCGGGTGCGATAACAAGTTTGTTTTTAGCGCCCAGCGGATGGCAGGTGGGTTCTACCTCAGCGGCGACAATTGTCGAGGTGAGACCGCGACCTCCATGGCCAGCCCAGTCTGCAGGCACAGCTTCTACGGAGGTTGTGAGGTCCGTCATGTTGACACGAAAAATTTTATCAGTCATTCTAAGCTCCTTGTGTAGTTTATCTTTTTACTGCTCATACATGATTTTACCGCAATCGCGCAGGTTATACCCGCCAAGCGCGAGAATCGCCGCATGGAACGATGTGTTGGACCTGATCAATTCAATGACGGTGGCAACCTTGTTATCAAGAAGATGCTGTGCAGGGACGATGAGGTCATAGCGCTCTTCGGCGATGGGCACGAAATCGAGTTCAAGGGCATTCGCTGCGGCCCGTATACCGAGTCCCGCATCAACGCTGCTATTGGCAACTGACGCAGCAACGCTCATGTGGGTATATTCTTCATGGTCATAGCCGATAATCTCCGAGGTGTCTATCCCCTCGTCACGTAACATTTTGTCGGTCAAAAGCCTTGTTCCGGCCCCGTTCTGCCGGTTGATGAAGATATGTCGTCCTGCAGCGATATCTCTAAAACCCTGGATGTTTTTCGGGTTTCCTTTGGCGACAATCAGACCCTGTTCGCGGTAGCAGAGATTGATTAATTGCAGAGGAATGTCCTTTAAAAACCGTTGGATAAAGCTGACGTTATACTCTCCGGTATCTTCGTCGAGCAGGTGGCTTCCGGCAATATGGGCCTCGCCGCGTTTTATCGCCATGATGCCGCCCATCGAACCCACATGCGCCGAGGAAATGCGGACGATGGGCCGTTGCTTATGCAGCTGATTGGCCAGCAGGTCAAGAATATTGTCATGGCTGCCGATACAGACGAGGGTGCTGTCTACTTCGGTCTGTGGCCGCAGCAATTCTATCTGCACCTTTTCACCGGCCCCGATTCCTTCGCAGCCGGAAGGTACATTGAGCAGGCCGTCGGCACGCACAAGCGACATTACAGCTCCGGCGCCTTTCCCGGAAGGCGTGGCCATCAGGTTGTCTCCGACCCGACCCAGGGTGATCCTGACGAATTGATCAACGCCCATTGCCGAGTGTAATGGTCTGGACAGGGTGGCTTCTACATAGTCCGATTGAGGAGGTCCCTGACCCAGAAAAATGGAGATCATTTCCCGGACAAAGATCCGCATGGTCAGCAGAGCCGAAACGGGATAACCCGGCAGGCCAACGACCGGAGTGTCGCCGATCATGGCCAGGATAACCGGTTTTCCAGGTTTGATGGCAACACCATGGATTATGATCTCGCCGATTTCGGCAAGCACCGCAGCACTGTAATCCCGGGTGCCGGCGGAGGCTCCGGCGTTGAGAATTACAAAATCATTTTCAGCTGCCGCGGCAAGGATGGCCTTTTTCAAGAGGTCGGGGTTGTCGATAACCGGCAATCCGCGACTGGCATCAGCCCCCCATTCATTGAGGTATCCGGCCAGTATGCGTGAATTGAACTCGATGATCTGTCCGGCCTTTGGCTTCTGGCTGGGCTGGATCAGCTCGCTGCCGGTGGGGATGACATGGGCTCTGGGCGGGCGCTGGACGGTAATTTCAGTGACGCCGGTTGCCAGCATGGCGCCCTGGTCGATGGCTCTGATCCGGTGTCCTTCAGGAAGGATGAGCTCGGTTGCGACAATGTCTTCGCCAATGGTTCGTACATGCTGCCAGGGGGTAGCTGGCATATGCAGTTCCACTTCGGTGTCGCTGAGGTAATGGACATCTTCGATCATTACCACGGCATTAAAACCTTCGGGAATGGCATTGCCGGTATTGACGGGGATAAACCGGCTGTTGTGAAGACGAACCGGTTTTGCCTCGCTGGCGCCAGTCAAGTCACCGAAATGTACGGCTATGCCGTCCATGGCTGCGGCATTGTACGATGGTGAGGATCTCAGGGCGAAAACAGGCTCGGCGGTAATTCTCCCGAGGCTGTCATCGACCTCAATTGTTTCCAGAGGATCTCTGTCATAAAAGCCATGTCGCTGCAGCGCGGCCTGCCACGCTTCTTTCGCTTCGGAGAGTGGTTTGTTGGTAAGATAAATATTACGTTGGTTCATTGGAAGAGATATACCTTTACAACAGAATGTTCGGTTAGTCCCTGGCTGTCTTCGTCAATTAAAAAGTAGCCATCGGAGCGGGAAAGGGTTGATATCGAACCTGATTTACCAAGCACAGGATCGGCAATCCAGGTTGTACCTTCCTGGTGTAATTTTACCCGCACCACATCGCGTCTGCCTGGAGCGGAATTGATATTTCGCGCCAAAGCGGCTAGGACGCACGGGGAGGGCAATTCCGTCTCGCTGGCCTGGCCGGACAGTTGCCTGATCGCCGGGCCCACAAAAAAATCAAAGCAGACCATGGCGGAGACGGGATGACCCGGGAGACCGAAAATCGGCGTCGTGCCACCCATGCCGATCAATACCGGTTTTCCAGGTTTTAATGTAACCCCATGGACGAGAATGCCCGGCGGACCGAGCGCGGCGATCACTTGTTCCCCAAGGTCTTTTACGCCAACAGAGCTGCCTCCGGAAAAGAGGACTATATCATTTTCGGCGACGGCTCTGGTGATTGCCGCCATGAAAATATCTTTCTGGTCCGAGACGATACCATAATCGACGGAAACGCCACCGCAACGCTGCACCATTCCGGCGAGAGCAAGGGAATTGATGTTACGGATCTGGCCTGGTTGCGGTTTTTTGGTGTGGGCAATGATCTCGTCGCCGGTAGAGAGGATGCCGACCCTGACTTTCTCTCTCACCTGCACCTCGGTAATACCGAGCCCTGCCAGCAGACCGATATCCTGAGGACGAAGAAGATGGCCTTTTGCCAGGGCCTGTGCATCCTGAGCGATATCTTCGCCTTTCTGGATGAGGTTGGTGCCGGAGCCGACACCCTTGATAATCTCGATCAGGGAGTTGTCCACGGGAACCGTATGCTCGAGCATTACCACGCTGTCGGCACCTTCGGGAAGCAAACCGCCGGTGGGGATTTTATAGCAGCAACCTTTTTTGACCTGGCCTGCAGGTGCGGTCCCCATCAACACCTCTCCGGTAATATTGAGGTAGCATGGCATTGATTCACTTGCCCCAAATGTATCCGTTGCCCGTACGGCAAAGCCATCCATGGTCGACCGCGCCTGTCCGGGGAGATCTTCCGGGGAGATAACGGCCTGGGCCAGCACCCGGTCAAAAGCTGCAGGCAGGGGGATGACTGTAGAACTTGTAGTTATGCCTTGCAGATGACTGCGGAGAATGCGCATTGCCTCAGCCACAGAGATTAAACCACTGCGCCCGAGCATGTCCCTGGTAGATTTTTTTTCAACCATTTTCAGCGACAATTTTGAGATTGACTCTGGATAATTCCGGGAGAACTTGAAGGAGTTCCTTTGAGTCTATTTTTTTATCAGCTAACTGTATGGCCATAATCGATTGCAGCAGGTTCGGCCTTCTCATTAAAAAGCTCAAGAAGAGGTCGGTTTTCTGACAGACCCCTGCCTGCAGTAATTCCTGGCCGCGATCTCTGGCGATGCTGTTGAATAATTTCAGCGTAACGAGAACAGAGTTATGTCCTTCATCAGATGACTTTAAGGACTTCGTCTCGGTACGCAATGCCGAATGAAAACTGTTTTTGCGAAAAATTGCCCCGGCCAACCCCGGCATTGCGGCCGAAAGGGCCAATACCGGATGGTCGCCGGTGAGGGGCAGTGATAGATCGTCTACAGCGGTCCCGTTGAGAAAAATGGTTTGGACAACATCGGCGAGGTATTCAGCGGTAAAACCTGGAAATTTATTTAGAAATTTAGCAAGCGTCTGGCCATGAGCCGTCTTTATTTCTATGCCCGACTGTAAAACAGTGGTAAATAAAGGCAATGCTTCGGCGGCAACCGTCAGCTGAAGGCTGGGGTAAGAGAGTTGATCTTCCATGTAATAAGGTTACAGTATATGTGTTTTTCAAGTGTCGTTGCCTCTATTACCTCGTGGTAACAGATGAAAATTATCTTTACTGAATGGGCTGAGTATACCAGATTTTCAAGTCCTTGAAACTTATAATTACTTTAAAGGATCCCAAATGACCATACAACCATTATCTCCTCTGGTCGGATACAAGCCTTTCGACGGCCCGGTAGTCACCGTTATAATGGATGGAGTCGGCATAGGTTCAAAAGATGAACGGGATGGCGTGTTCGTAGCCAATACTCCCGTGCTGGATGAACTCCTCACCGAGCCGCTACAGCTGCAGTTGAAAGCACACGGCACGGCGGTCGGCCTGCCGACAGACGAGGACATGGGCAATTCGGAGGTAGGGCATAATGCCCTCGGAGCAGGCAGGGTGTTCGCCCAGGGAGCAAAACTGGTCAATCAGGCCTTGAAGTCAGGAACTGTCTTCCAGGGCGAGGCCTGGCAGAAATTAAAAAAAATAGGGTGTGGCGGAAAAACAATTCACTTCATTGGACTTCTGTCCGATGGTAACGTGCATAGCCATATCGATCAGCTTTTTGTCTTGCTCGATCAATGTGCCGCTGAGGGTATGCATAATGTAAGGGTCCACGTCCTGCTCGATGGTCGTGATGTCGGCCAGAAGAGCGCCCTGAAGTACCTGCAGCCACTCGAAGAAAAACTGGCGGCCCTGTCCGGAGAAGGCCGGGATTTTCGTATCGCTTCCGGGGGTGGTCGGATGGTGACGACGATGGACCGATACAATGCTGACTGGCAGGTGGTTCAAAACGGCTGGAAGGCCCATGTTTTAGGGGTCGGTCGCACTTTTCCCAGTGCCTCTGAAGCGGTCCAAAGCTATTATGATGAAGATCCGGAGATGACCGATCAGTATATGCCCAGTTTTGTCGTAACCGACGCTGCAGGTCCGGTCGGTACCATCGAAGATGGCGATGGCGTGGTCTTTTTCAACTTTCGTGGAGACAGGGCGATTGAAATTTCCAGGGCGTTCGAAGAACCCGATTTTAAGGAGTTTGACAGGGTTCGGGTGCCACAGGTGTTTTATGCCGGCATGATGCAGTACGACGGAGATGCGCTGATTCCGAAGAATTATCTGGTTTCGCCCCCGGCTATCGATCACGTTCTGGGCGAGTATCTCTGTTGCTCGAAAATCACTTCGTATTCCATCTCCGAGACCCAGAAGTTCGGCCACGTTACCTATTTCTGGAACGGTAACAGGTCGGGCTATATCGACGAGTCTATGGAAAAATATGAAGAAATTCCTTCCGACAAGATTGCTTTTGACCTCAAACCCTGGATGAAGGCGGGAGAAATTACCGATAAAGTTGTTGCGGCAATTGCAAGCGGCAACTATAAATTCATCCGTCTCAATTATCCCAATGGTGATATGGTCGGACATACCGGCATGGTGCCGGCTATCCGGATTGCGGTGGAAACGGTCGATCTTTGTCTGAACCGGATTCTACGGGCGGTAAAAAAAGCCGGCGGCATAGTCGTTGTTACAGCCGATCATGGCAATGCCGACTGCATGTGGACGGAAAAAAACGGCAGGAAAACCCCCATGGTTGCCCATACCTTAAACCCGGTGCCCTGTATCATAAAAGATTACAGCGGGGTTAACCGTTTTGCACTGAGCGGGGTAGAAAAACCCGGGCTGTCGAACGTTGCGGCGACCATCTGCACACTTTTAGGGCTGGTGCCGCCCGATGAATACGATGCTTCTCTGGTTACAATAACCAGCTAACAATCCATCAGTACAGGTAGAAATGACAGAACGAATCAGTAAATCAGCGCAAAAAAGACGTTTTAAAGACGAGGAAAATGCTGCCGCAGAACTGGCCTTGCTCTCCGATAAGGACCTGAAAAAGCTTGCCATCAGCCAGGTTGTAAAGGATGAAATAATACGCTGCAGAGGTCAAAAAGGCGGGGCCTTGAAGAGACAGATTAAATATCTGGCCAAGCTGATGCGAGAAGATTCGGTTGATGAAATTTTCGACTTTCTGACGGAAAGAAAGGGCTCAAAGGTAAAAGAAACCAAGTTGCATCGAGAAGTTGAGCGTCTGCGGGATGTGCTCATTAATGAGGCCATTAGTGTGCAGCAGGAATGTCTCCAGGAAGGACTTATTTTTGAACCCGACTGGCAGGGAGAAGAAATCGATTCTTTTGCACGACGGTTTCCGGTGGATGAAGGGGATCTGCGCAGGACAGTTTTTCAGTATGTCAAAACCAGGCTGCACAACCACAACCGTGAGGTTTTCCGTATCGTTAAAGCGGCGGTGGACAAGCAGGAAATATTGCGAAAAATCGATACGGCAAACCTGGAGTAGGCCATGTCAATCCGGTCTCTGGCTCGAGAGCTCTATAATGCCCAGCAAAACGTCGCGGCGCTGCAAAAAAAATTGGACAGTGCCGTGCCGGATAACAAGGATTCCTTGACTCAGGAGTTGCGTCACGCCATGCAGGAGGTACAGATGCTGCGCCGGATGCTTGACGGGGAAAAAGAGTCCGGCACCTTCCGCCAGCGGTTCAGCGGATTCGGCAGTTCAAAAAAATAGCAATCAAGCCTCGTACTTTGCGAAAAAAGTGCAGCAATAAGGACAACATTGCAATGGAAAATATTTTTGCCAAGCGAATGCAGGGTGTGCCTCGGTCGTTTATTCGGGAAATCCTTAAAGTGTCCCTGGATCCATCCGTCGTCTCCTTTGCCGGCGGTCTGCCCAACCCGGCCTTCTTTCCGGTTGCGGAGATCCAGCGTGCCACGGAGAGAGTTTTTGCCACGTATGGAGCTGGTATATTGCAGTACAGTAACACTGAAGGCGATATCAAGCTGCGGGAACAGATCAGCGCCAGATATCTGGCGAAGAAAGGCTTGTCGATTCCGCCGGAAAATATCTTTATCACCAATGGTTCGCAACAGGGGATCGACCTGCTCGGGAAAGTGCTGTTGAACGACGGCGACAGGGTGCTTATCGAGGAACCCGGTTATCTCGGCACCATCCAGTCGCTGTCGCTTTTCAGAGTGCAGTTTGTGCCTGTGCCGGTGGGCGACGATGGCATGGATGTTGAGAGTCTCGGCAGGCTCAGCGATGGCTGTGGGGCGAAAATGCTCTATACCGTACCGACCTTCCAGAACCCGTCCGGGATAACCTATAGTGATGATAACCGGGAAAAAGTCGCCGCTCTTGCCAAACGGAATAAATTTATCGTGGTCGAAGATGATCCTTACGGGGAATTGCGGTTCTCCGGAGCGGGAGCCAGATCTTTTGCGCAATACCTGCCGGAGCAGACTGTCCTGCTCGGCTCTTTTTCCAAAGTTGTCGCCCCTGGTCTTCGTCTCGGTTGGATAGCCGCCCCCGCCTGGATTTGTGAAAAACTCATTATCGCCAAGCAGGCAGCCGATCTGCATACGTCCAGTTTTACGCAGAAGATATTGTACGAATTCCTGCTGGAAAATGATCTTGACGAGCATATCAAAAAAATAACCCAAGCCTATGGAACTCAGTGTCGGGCCATGCAGGAAGGGCTCTCCCGACATTTTCCTGCGACCATCAGCTTTACGAAGCCCGAGGGCGGGATGTTTTTATGGGGGAGATTGCCAAAAGAGATGGACTCCATGCAGCTTTTTCAGGAGGCGGTTCGGGAAAAAGTAGTCTTTGTCCCTGGTGACCCCTTTTATACCAACCGGTCAAAGACCTCGGCCTTCAGGCTCAACTTTTCGTGTGTTGACCCGGAAACTATCGAAGTTGGGATTAAGAGGATGGCGCGCGCGCTGGAAGTGTATGGCGCCTGTTCGTGTCGGGGCTGAGAGGTATTCAGCTTGACTGTCTTGCCGGTTAAATTTCGTCGCTGTCCACGTAGGCATAGGCGCTGTGTTTGTGGATTGACTCAAAGCTTTCCACTCCGGCGGAGAACCAGGTAATGTTCGGGTCCGCCTGAGCAAGCAAGGCGACCTTTCTGACAACGTCCTCGACGAACATAGGGTTGTTGAAGGCTTTCTCGGTAACATATTTTTCATCCGGCCGTTTAAGCAGGGCATACAATTCACAGGAAGCCGACTGCTCGACCATTGCGATTAAATCTTCTGCCCAGATGAAGTTGTTGAACTTGACATTGAGGGTGACCTCAGCCCTCTGGTTGTGGGCGCCGCCGGCACTGATCTCTTTTGAACAGGGGCAGAGCGTGGTTACCGGCACGGTGACGGAAAGAATGAATCCTTCATCGTCGCCGATGCCGCCGGAAAAACTGCAGGCATATTCCATGAGGCTGTGGGTATCGCTGACCGGTGCTTTTTTATCGATGAAATAGGGAAAGGTCATTTCCAGCCGAACGGACTTGGCCTGCAGGTCCTTCTTCAGTCTGGTCAAAATGGATGAGAAACTGGTTACGGAGAGTTCTCCCAGATATTCGCTCAAGACAGAGGTAAATGTTTCGACACAGTTATCCCTGTTGCTTTCGGAAAGCCTTGCCCGCATGGAAATTGTGGCGATAGTATTTTGCAGCTTTCCCGTTTTTTCCTTAACGCGAACAGGAGTTTTGAGACCTTTCAGGCCAACTGTCTGGATATGCATAGGCTTGCTCGATCTTGATGCGATGAATTTATTAGAAAGTACATAGTGTCATAGATTTAGAAATACTGTGCATGTCTTTATTCAACGCCAATCAGTGCGTGTACGAAGACGACTGTTACTTACCCTTTTTGACTCTCTTCGACAATGTTCTTTTTATTGCCGATATGCAGTGATTCTAATTTTTCATGCGTTTCTGGCAAAATCGGTGTAGTCTGTATGTTTTCTCAGCCGTTCCGTCCTCGCTTATCGCTCTCTTCAGGTATATCATGAACATGGAAACTCCTAACGAAGCCATCAGACTGGATAAGTGGTTATGGGCTGCCCGTTTCTTTAAGACCCGCTCGATGGCCAGCCAGGCGATAAATGGCGGTAAAGTCCATGTCAACGGTGGTCGGGCTAAAGCGGCCCGCAATGTTCTGGTCGGTGACCAGCTGCGTATCACCATTGGCAGTATGGAGTTTAATATTACGGTGGTGGCTCTGGCTAAATTCCGGCGCCCTGCACAGGAAGCCCGCCTCCTCTATACTGAATCGGAAGAGAGCATCAAGGCCCGCCAGGAGCAGCAGGAGCTTCGCAGGATGGCTAATGCCGGCTATGCAGGACCTGCGAAAAAACCGAGCAAGCGCGATCGACGAAAAATTAAATTGTTTACCAGAAAAGATGAACAGGAGTAGGTTATGCACAAAATTGAAAGAGCATTGATAAGCTTGACCGATAAAGCCGGAATTGAAGGTTTTGCCACGGAATTGGCGCAGTTGGGAATTGAGCTGCTGTCCACCGGTGGCACCGCTAAAAAATTGCGCGACGCAGGCCTTGCGGTCATGGATGTGTCGGAGTTCACCGGATTTCCGGAGATGCTCGATGGCCGGGTAAAAACCCTGCATCCCAAAGTGCACGGCGGTATTTTAAATCAGCGGGCAAACAGCGATCACCAGCAGCAATGTGCCGCGCATGGCTTGAAAAATATCGATCTTATTGCCGTAAACCTCTACGCCTTTGCCAAAACCGTCGCCGATCCCAACTGCAGTCTGGCCGATGCCATTGAAAATATCGATATCGGCGGCCCCACCATGTTACGGGCAGCGGCGAAGAATTTTCACGATGTGACGGTCATTGTCGATCCTGCTGATTATCCTCAGGTTATCAAAGAAATTAAAGCATCCGGCAATACGACGCTCAAAACACGGTTTAAACTGATGCGCAAGGTTTTTGCCCTCACCTCTGTCTACGATACGGCCATTTCCGAGTGGCTGGAAAAAGTCGATATAGAGACAAACAGTTATTTCACCGGAGAATAGACAATGCTTAAGATGGCGGTGTTACTTTCCGGCAGCGGACGCACCCTCGATAATTTTCATGAGCGCATTGAAAACGGGAGCCTTGCCGGCAAAATTGAGGTGGTTATCTCCAATGTTGCAGATGTGCTTGGCCTTAAAAAAGCTGCGAAATACGGCTATCCCGCATTATATGGTCCCGATAACCGTACAATCAATAAATTGCTGCAAGACTATGATATCGATATCGTCTGTCTCGCCGGTTATCTGAAGCTGTACGTCCCGCCGCCGGAGCTTGCCCGGGCGGTCGTTAATATCCATCCCTCCCTCATTCCGAGTTTTTGCGGGGCTGGTTTTTATGGCCACCACGTCCATGAGGCGATCAAGGCACGCGGCTGCACGGTCAGCGGCTGTACGGTGCATTTTGCCAATGAAAATTTTGATGAGGGGCCGATTATCCTGCAAAAATGCGTCGAACTCAACTATGAGGATGATGCCGACACCATTGCCGATAAGGTATTTGCCGTCGAATGCGAAGCATTTCCGGAGGCCATTAACCGGGTTGATCAACGGGGCATAGAATTCTTCTGGAAACGGGTAGGGATGTGAAAGACAAAAAACGATTGCTGACAGCAAACCCAAAAACCGATCCGGCCGGGCAAAGCTCTGGACCCGGAGAACATGAGGACCTCGATATCTGATGGCTGCCATGGAACTGCTCGCCCCCGTAGGAAACGCCGAAACCTTTGGTGCTGCCCTGGATGGCGGTGCCGATGCCGTCTATGTCGGGGCTCCGGGCTTCAACGCCCGTAATCTGGCGAGAGATGTGCGCCTTGAAGAGATAGGGGCGATGATCGATCATTGCCATAGTCTTGATAAAAAACTCTATATTGCGGCCAACAGCCTGATTCTTGAAAGAGAACTGCCGCTCGTAATCGAAAACCTTGCCCTGTTGGCGGAATTGAACCCCGATGCGCTCATTGTTCAGGACCTGGGCCTGATCCGTCTGGTGCGCCATTATTTCCCGGAGTTGAGACTGCATGGTTCGACTCTGACGACGGTTCATAATTCGGATGGGGTGCGTTATCAGGCCGATCTTGGTTGCGAAAGAGTCGTCCTGGCCAGGGAACTGACGCTGAAGGAGATTGGTACTATCGCAGCCGGAAGAGGCCCCACTGAGCTGGAGATTTTCATCCACGGGGCTATGTGTTTTTCCTACTCCGGGCTCTGTCTGTTCTCGTCCTATCTCGGTGGGAAAAGCGGGCTGCGGGGCCGCTGTGTACAGCCATGCCGCAGGGCCTATAGCTCCGGCGCCAGAATCACCGGTGGGAAAGGCGCGAAGGATGCCGGGAAAAAAGGCGATTCTGGACGGTATCTCTTTTCCATGAATGATCTAACCGGTCTGGAAGCCGTTCCTTTTCTAAAGGAAGCCGGTATTTCCTCGCTGAAAATCGAAGGCCGGTTACGCTCGGCGCACTATGTTCATTCCATTGTCGCGGCCTATCGAATGGTTCTCGATGCCGATTTACCGCATCAGGACGAGGCGCTGGAGCAAGCCAGGGTTCTCGCCGACCAGGCGATGAGTCGCAAGACGACCAGTGGTTATTTTTTCTCTCCTCAGCCAGCCGAAGCGACATCGCCCCATCACTCGGGGAATATGGGCAATCATCTTGGTCGTTTCACCGTGACTCGGATGGTTGGCGATCAGCTTACCTGCCGGTTTGTTACCAAGGGCAGTCTGTCTGTAGGCGACAGACTGCGTCTGCATGTCGAACCATCGGGGGAAAGGACGGCTTTTCGCCTCAAGTCAATGTTTGTGCTTGGTGAAAAAAAAGAGAATGCCGTCGCCGGCAGCAAGGTCTCAATTGAACTGCCGGCCGGTTTTCAGGCCGCTGCCAATGGACATGTCGAAGTGTATAAAGTCGATGGCGGGGCGCAGGGTGCTTCTTCTTACGATGGAGCATCGCAAGTTGCCAGGATTGGTCGGGAACTGGCTGTTAAGAAAAAGCAACTGGCGGCAACAATCGATCGGATTGTCAGCCTGGTCTGCGATACCGGCAGTGATTTGCCTGACGGGGAACAGCCGGACATAAAGAGAAAAGCGGGAGCGTCCCACAGGCCGCACCGTCCGCAGCCGGTAAGAAAAAAATTACCGATGGACTGGTGGCTCAAGACCGATTCGCTCAAACTTATCCTCGGTGATTTACCGTTGGTACCGGATCGTTACCTGCTGAGTTTCAATAAGCAGACGGTGAGCCAGGCGGGCAAGATGAAAGGGGCGCTTGGCAAAAAAGCCAGGATGCTGACCTGGGCGCTTCCTCCGTTGATAATGGAAAATGATTTGCCCAAGGTAAAAAAACAGATACAGCTGCTTCTGCGGACCGGCTTTCGCAGTTTTCAGCTGGGTCATCTCAGTCAGAGATTATTGTTTAAAGGTGAAAAAGCCCACCTCTTTGCCGATTACACGGCAAATCTGTTTAACAACCAGGCGCTGGCGATGGTCAGCGAGCTTGGAATAGGTGCTGCTCAGGCAGGCATTGAGATGGATCGCGCGGCACTGCAGGAATTGCTCAATGGTTGCAGGGCAGGGGGCAGTACCAGCTCCGGCGGGAGATCCATACCGGTTGGCCTTATGGTGTATGGTGCTCCTGCGTTGTACACATCCAGGCTTGCTCCGGATTATTTCCCCTACGACAAGCAGATTCTCAGCCCCAGGGATGAGCCCTATGTTATCAGGAAGAAAGAAGGCTATACGCAGACTTTCCCGGATAAACCATTTTCGTTGCTGCCTTATCTCGACGAACTGAAAGAGATGGGGGTAAAGTATGCGGTCGTCGATATTTCCGGTGGCACCAGCTCGAAAAGGGAGCTGCAGGACCTGGACGACCGGTTGCATAACACCGGTAGGTACGGCAAGCTGTCGACTTTTAATTATTTAGGTAAGCTTGAATGATGGTGTTATAAAAATACATAAATCTAGATGGATAAGTAAAAAGCTTCAGATGCGAGGCGCGCAAAATCTCTACCAGTTCGGCGTACTAGAGTACGTCGAACTGGTAGAGATTTTACAGCAACGAAGCAGGTGAAGAATTTTTACGACACCATCAGTTGGTATTCTGATTTTTCCCTTCATCAAGCCTGCGCATTCCTTCCATAAGCAGTTTCATGAAAAAGCCTATTTCCGGGGTTCGGAAATCTTCCTGGGCGATGCCGGGAGTGAAGCGAAAACGGCCCGATTTTTCTTTAAGTATCTGATAAAATGCCATGTCTCCGGCATGTTCATCATATTTTGCTTTGATCAGAGCCCCCTGTCTAAAGGAGAATCGGGCGGTTCCCTTGCTGAGGTTGGAAAGCGTCAGAATACCGGTTTTGTTGTTCATGTTTAAGGTCTGGAAAAGCGCCTCCGGGGGGATTTCTGACAGGTTGCCGGTAATTCCTGAGCTGAGATCTTCGGCACGGATCCTGTTGGACTTGTTCAATCTTTCGGCCATGAGCCGTGAAAAATAGCGCTGGATTTCAGGATAGATATCGAGAATTTTGTGAAAATTTGGTTGGTCAATATACAGGATGGAACTCGGTTCTTTTACTTGAATCGTGGCATTGACAATATCGTTGCAGATAAGACTCATCTCGCCGAAAACTTCTCCGGTGTCGAGGGTCGAGATAATAATTCCCGCATGGTTTAACACATTAACCGTTCCCGACACTATTATATAGAATCTGCCGCCGGGATCACCTTTGCTGATGACAATATCGCCAGGCTGGTATGTATTCAGCTTGAAATAACTGATGACTGCATCGAGATTTTTCTGGTCGATATTTTTGAAAAAAGGAAAGCTGCTCAGCAGGTGGACAATTGAGCCGAGTTCATCGGAGAGGGTGTCTTGACCAAGTTTCTGGAGATGCTCATCTTTGCTGTGCTCAAGTCGTATCGAGCCGGTACAGCCGCTGCAATTGATCATGCAGACAGGTATTTTGTCACCCCTTTCGTATTGAACAACCAGTTTGGACAGATCGGCGTTTAACACCTTGCACATCTTTTTCCCGGCCGGATAACTGATGATTGAGGTTGTGATAAAACTGTTCTCATTGTCGTTTGCCAGTGGGATGGCTATCCCCGAGAGGGCAAAGCTATCGTTGAATGCATAGATGGGGCAGCTGCGATTTTCAACGATCTTAAATAATATTTTGGGAAACCCCATGGCACCGGCCTTCATTGTACGTATTGATTCTGGGCTAGCCAGACGAGTAATTCCATCCGCTGTCTTCACTCAAAGCATATCGTATGTTCAGGCTGGGTGTCAAATCGGCGATGAAAGATATCCGCTGCAAAATGACGATGCGCGATTGATGATATTTGTTGACATTGTCTTCTTCTTGCATTATAAATTATTCGCTTCACGATATGAAATTTTCAGGATCGGCGCAGATCTGTGCGATCACGATCCCTGATGTACAAAAATATATTTAACTCATCTAATCGAAGAGATACGATAATTACAGGAGGAAGTACGTGGCAAATCATAAATCCGCTGAAAAGAGAAACCGTCAAGCTCAGGCGAGCCGTTTGCGCAACAAGATGAATAAAACAAAAATGAAAACAATCATTCGCAAACTCGATGAAGCCGTGGTTGCCGGAACAGCAGATGTAGCACAGGACGTTCTGAAAGAAGCCACTTCGGTTATAGCCAAGACCGCGAGCAAGGGTACTATTCACAAGCGGAATGCATCTCGAAAAATTTCTCGACTCGCCAAGCGTGTAAATAAAATGACCACCGCTGCGTAAGTTGTTTTGCTGCCGTTGCTGTAAAGCGGTTGCTGAAAGGTGAAAAAGGGCCATGGAATCGTAAGATTTCATGGCCCTTTTTTTATCCTTCACATTACAACCACTTACCCCGCCCAAAAGATTTGCGGGGTAAGTTCCTTCACGAAATACTTTGCTTGAACAGCATAAGCAAAGTATTTCTAAGTCACTAACAGGCTGGACAAGACCACGAGGCAGCTGGTATGTTCATGTTCGCCTTAAATATTTCATTTTTTTCACCTATCCCTTGATTGAGTCTAAGAACATGTTTTTACCGGACAAACAGCAATTTAACAATGATATGGCCACCGCCCGGTTAATCCCGGTATGTACGGAAATAGTTGCCGATCTTGATAACCCGTTAACCCTTTTTGCCAAGGTTGCCGAAGGGCACAGCCATGTTTTTCTCTTTGAGAGTATGGAGGGCGGTGAAAAGTGGGGGCGGTTCTCTTTTATTGGCTACGATCCGCTGGTGACGTTTACTTCCACGGCCGATTCAATCCAGCTGGATGAAGTGAAAAACGGTATCAGGGCAAGCCGGAGTTTTTCATCAGACCCCCTGCAGGCTCTGAAATCGATGATCGAAGAGCTTGCTGCCGCCGAATACGAGCATCTGCCAAGGTTCTGCGGCGGTGCTGTTGGATTCCTCGGCTACGACATGGTCCGATTCATGGAGGAACTCCCCGACAGTCGGCCGGCCACTGATTTTCCTGATTCCTCTTTCATGGTACCGAAAATTGTTCTGGTTCATGACAGTTTCAAGCAGACCGTGACCATCGTCTGCTGGGTGCAGGTTGATCCCGAGAGTGATGGAAACATGCTGTATGATCAGGCTGTGGAACTGATTCATGGTGTCACCGCAAAAATTAAACGCCCGGTTTCCGCCGAATTTTTTGCAGCGAGCGGAAGCGACGGCGCCATCTCCCATGACTTTTCCTCCAATATGGCCCAGGCTCAGTTTGAAGCCATGGTGGAGAAAGCCAAAGAATACATCATCGCCGGCGACATTATTCAAGTCGTGCTCTCGCAGCGATTTCACACCAGAACCGACCTGGCCCCAATGGTTCTGTATCGGGCGCTGCGACATATTAATCCAAGTCCGTATCTGTTTTTTCTGCAGCTGGGCGACGTTATTCAAATTGGTTCTTCCCCTGAGATTCTGGTGCGGAAAGAAGGCGACAACATCGAGCTGCGGCCGATAGCCGGCACCAGAAAACGCGGGGCAACACCGGAAAAAGACCTGGCACTGGAGCGTGAGCTGCTGGCGGACCCAAAAGAAACGGCAGAACATTTGATGCTGGTTGACCTTGGCCGCAACGATGTTGGCCGGGTGGCGAAAGGCGGCCGTGTCGAGGTCCAGGATCTGTTGGTTATTGAGCGATACAGCCATGTTATGCATATCGTTTCCGGTGTTCATGGCGAGATTGCCGAGGATAAAGATCAATTTGATGTGATGGCGGCCTGTTTCCCGGCTGGTACGGTCAGTGGCGCCCCGAAAATCAGGGCAATGCAGATAATCGATGAACTGGAAAAGGACAAACGGGGCCCCTATGCCGGGGCTGTCGGTTATTTTGGTTTCTCCGGCAATATGGATTTTTGTATTACCATCAGGACCTTTGTCATGAAGGGAAAAGATCTGTATATCCAGGCTGGAGCCGGGATTGTTGCCGACTCTGTACCGGAAAAAGAATATGAGGAAACGGTTAATAAATCATTGGGTCTGCGCCGTGCTGTTGAACTTGCCGAGAAGGGATTTTAGAAAATGCTTGTAATAATTGATAATTACGATTCTTTCACTTATAACATTGTGCAGACAGTCGCGGCCAATGGATTGAAAGAAGGCCGAACCGAAGATATCCGGGTGTTTCGTAACGATAAAATTACCGTCCAGGAGATTGAAGCGCTGCAGCCCGACCGATTGTTGATTTCGCCGGGACCCTGCACGCCGAGTGAGGCGGGGATTTCCATCGAGGCAATTAAATATTTTGCCGGCAAACTGCCGATTCTGGGTGTTTGCCTGGGCCATCAGGCGATAGGGGAGGCATTTGGCGGCACGGTCATTCGTGCCTCCCGGATAATGCACGGTAAAACGAGCCCGATGGAGCATGACGGTCGCGGTGTTTTCACCGGACTGCCGCATCCTTTTGATGGTATGCGTTATCATTCTCTGGTGGTGCAGGAAAGCGACTTTCCAGAATGTCTGGAGGTGAGCTGCCGATCCGATCAAAACGAGCTGATGGGCCTGCGTCATAAAACTCTGCCTATCGAAGGCGTTCAGTTTCACCCGGAATCGATTATGACGCCCGCAGGGATAACCCTTCTGAAAAATTTTCTGGCAACCGATTATCTCAAGCTGTTGCGGCCATGAAAGAGGTTTGCGAAAAAAAATAAATCCTACGAATAAAAATCATGAATATTAAAGAAGCGATCAGCAAAATTGTTACCAGCCAGAACCTTACTGAGTCGGAAATGGTTTCGGTAATGAACGATATTATGGACGGCAATGCCACCGATGCCCAGATAGGCTCTTTTATCACCGCGCTCAGGATGAAAGGGGAAACCATCGATGAAATTGTAGGGGCTGTCCGGGTCATGCGCTCCAAGGCTACCTTTGTCGATTCCGGCGTCGATACCGCCGGCGGCGCTGTTCTGATGGATATCGTCGGCACTGGTGGGGATGGTTCGGGTACCTTTAATGTTTCAACAACCACCGCCTTTGTCGTGGCTGCGGCCGGTATTCCGGTGGCCAAACATGGCAACAGAGCGGTTTCTTCCCAGTGTGGCAGTGCCGATGTCCTGGAAGCACTCGGGGTAGACTTAAGTCTTCCCGCCGAAGCTGTTTCTCAGTGTGTACGATCGGTGGGGATTGGTTTTCTTTTTGCGCCCATGCTGCACGGGGCGATGAAATATGCTATCGGGCCGCGCCGGGAAATCGGTATCCGGTCCATTTTCAATATCCTGGGGCCAATGACCAATCCGGCGGGAGCAAATGTCCAGCTCACCGGAGTCTTTGCCAGAGAATTGACAACGGTCCTCGCCAATGTACTGGTTCGCCTGGGCATAAAACGTACCCTCGTAGTCTGGGGTGAGGGGAATATGGACGAATTGACCGTTACCGGTACTTCGTATATAGCCGATGGTTTTGACGGTAAGGTAACCAGCTACACCCTGGAGCCTGAGGATGTCGGTTTGACCCGGGCATCGCTCATTGATATTAAAGGCGGTGCGACCGCAATTGAGGCTGCACAGCAGGTTCGATCGGTACTGCAGGGCGAACCCGGAGCCAAGCTCGACATGGTGCTGTTCAATGCCGGGGCGTCGCTCCTGGCTGCGGGTAAGGCCGGTACCATTAAGGAAGGCATTGCCCAGGCAAGAGAGCTTGTTGCATCGGGTGCGGCCTTGAAAAAACTTGACCAGTTAGTCAGCTTTTCGGCTCAGGCCGGCAAGGCGCCAAAGGCGGATTGATGTATGATTCTCGATACTATTGTTGCCCAGAAAAAAATTGAGGTCGCCCACCTACGCAATAAAGGAATCTGCCTGCCGCCGGAATTCAGGGATAAAGCCATTGATCCGCCGCGCGGTTTCACCAGTTCGCTCACCAGGTACCCGGACGTTGCCATCATAGCCGAGGTGAAAAAGGCATCCCCCTCCAAGGGCGTAATATGTGCCGATTTTCGACCGGTCGATATTGCTGTCAACTATCAACAAAATGGTGCCCAGGCGATTTCTGTTCTGACCGATGTGCAGTTTTTTCAAGGGGCGCTGCTCTATATGATGCAGGTTCGTGAAGCGGTTGCCCTGCCTGTGCTGAGGAAGGATTTCATCATCGATGCCTTGCAGATCGAGGAAGCGCATCTGCACGGTGCAGATGCCATCCTGTTGATTGCCGCCATCCTTGATCTGTCGCAGCTGCGTGATTATCAGGCCTGTGCCGCAGGGTACGGGATGGATGTGCTGGTCGAGGTGCACGACGAATGGGAAACGGAACTGGCCCTGGAGGCGGGCAGTGCGCTCATTGGCGTAAATAATCGAAATCTTAAAGATTTTTCGATGGATATTGAGACGACGTTCAGATTAAAGAAATATATTCCGGCAGAAATTCCCGTGGTCAGTGAATCGGGGTTGAAAACTGTGGATGATTTCAGGCGATTGCGTGATGAGCAAATCAGTGCTGCCCTCGTTGGGGAAACCCTGATGCGGGCAGGAGCCGACAGTGCTCTGCTGCGGTCATTGCGCGAATAGGGGTTTTGGCTTTGGAGAAAAGCACCTTACAACGAACGCGGGTAAAGATGTGCGGCACCACGCGCCTGGAAGATGCCCTGGCAGCAGTCGACTCCGGGGTCGATGCGCTGGGGTTTATTTTTTACCGCAAAAGCCTCCGCTGCATTTCCCGTGACGCAGCGTACCAGATAATTCAGCAACTTCCCCCCTTCGTTGACAGGGTCGCGGTCTTTGTCGATGCGTCGATGGCAGAGTTGGTCAGCACCGCCGAAAGGGGGTTTTCTTTTGTGCAGCTGCATGGCACCGAGTCGGCAGATTACTGCCGGCAAATACGGCAGAAACTTCCTTTGCATGGGATTATAAAGGCCTTTCGAGTTGGTGAAAAAAGTTGCATCGACGAATTTACTCCGTATAACGACTGTGTCGATGCCTTCCTTCTGGATACCTTTGTCAAAGGGGCACGCGGCGGCACGGGCGAGATCTTTGACTGGTCGATAATCGAGCGACTGAAGCTGCAACGACCAGTCATTCTGGCTGGTGGCTTGTCGCCTGAAAATGTGGCCGGTGCCATCGCCGCAGTGCACCCGTATGCGGTGGACATCAACTCAGGCGTGGAATCACAACCGGGAGTTAAAAACCACGCCCGTCTGCGGGAATTGCTGCGGTCAGTCTATCACGCAACAATTGCCTAGACCATAGAGCACTCACCGGGCGACAACAAATGCGCCGACCCAGCCGCGTTCATGCAGTGCGTTTTCTGCCCGCTTGGCGTTTTGTAGAGTTTTTCCAGCATATACCTGTACTCTGTTGACGATTGATTCTCCTTCATAATCCTTCTGGATGATGGCGGTATGGCCGGAATCGGCGAACCGTTTCTGCAGTTTTACCGCATTGCTTGCCTTGGCAAAGGCCCCTATCTGGACATAAAACTCACCCGCAGACAAATCCTGATAAACGAGAGTTGGTGGTTTGCCAGGTTTGGCGACCGCCTCCTCTTGCCCGAGCGCGACCGCTTGAACCCGGGCAATGCCATGTTGGGCAATACCAAGCGACTCTGCGGCCTTAAAACTCAAATCAACGATTCGTCCCTGCACAAAAGGCCCCCGGTCATTGATCCGGACTACCGTAGTCTTGCCGTTATCGAGGTTTTTAATCAACAGCATGGTGTTCATCGGCAGGGTCTTATGGGCGGCAGTCATCGCATGCATGTCATAGGTCTCGCCATTTGAGGTCTTTCTGCCATGGAATTTTCCTCCATACCAGGAAGCAATGCCATTTTCACTATATCCCTCGGCGGAAGGAATTGGATAATACCTTACATTGTTGATGACATAAGGTTTCTGGGTGGCAGGAGATCGGGTACCGGTTACCTTCTCTTTGGGAACGGAATGAACGGAACAGCTGGTCATGAGAAGAAGGCAGCACAGCAGGTGAAGGAGAGTCTTATCTGTCATAGCCTAATCAGTTGGACGATTTTTTTCTGGTTTGCCTGTGCTTGTCTGGGCGGCACGTTCTGTTGCCAGAAACTGTTCAATACGTTCTCTATAAAAAAAACCTGCCGGTCCGGTCGTGTGCGGAGTATAGGACCGTAAACCTTTATCAGGAGCCTGCGACGGCACGGAATCAAACCGGACATTCTCCTCTTCGTCAATCCACGAGAGGTGAAAATCGAGCAGTGGACGCATGGTGGTTATATTTCCTTGTGCATCCCTGCCGAGCAGCGGAATTTCCCAGCGACGCATAGTAAACCCTTTATACCAGAGGCCCGTTTCCGTCTGACCTGTTAGAGTGTCGGTCATTTCCGGCGGCAGTTCAGTTTGATCGAAATCGTTGTTGTTGTCAATAATGGTCTCAACGGCAAAATCTCCCTGCACCGACAGGTTGGCCCACATGTTGAAATCATCGGTATCGGACCTGAGAAAGTGTTTGCCGATATCGTTAAATGTCCATTGGGCATGGCAGACCTGGCAATTGATTTTTCCTTTGAGTTCCTTGTGCGCAGGATGGCGCATGACGGGCATGGCGTGGTCTTTGCCGTTACGGCCATGGAGAACAAAAATCCCCTGCTGCTCAGCAACCTGGGCAGGTAAGGAGCGCTGCAGTTCTTCAAGTTGATGACATTTCTTACAGGAAGGTTTTTCACCAGCCGGATCCATCAGTTCCCGGCCTGAATGGCAGTCAATGCAGAGCATGCCCCGTGATTGATGAATATCCGGTTGCAGCTGGTGATATTCAACGCCATATGGTCGGAAATGTTTTTCTTTTGTGGTAAACGGCGTTCGGTATTCGACATTGAAATCATGTTCAAAACGGCCATAGTAGTCAAAGCCAACATAATTCCCATAGTGACATGACAGACACTGTTCATCGCCTGGTTTTTGCCAGCTGTGCGATGCCAGTTTCCCGTCTGTGAAGGACATGTGGCAGGCGGCACAGCCGGTACCATGGGTGACTGCCGGATAGTTGTCGCCGGAGCTGTAGAGATGGCATCGAAAGCATCTGCGCCGCAGCAGGTCATCCGCCAGATCCAGTACGGTTTCCGGATCACTTTTTTTCGGTGTTTGACGAAAGCTGGTCAGCGTGTTTTCCGCGCCGAATGCTTTCCTGAACATATTGGTACTGTTATTGAGAGTAAAGTGGACTGTGCCGACTATTCGGTTGACAGTTTCTGCATGGCAGTCGCCACATGCCCGGGCGAGATGCTCCGGGTGGGCGGGAAAGGGGATATAGCCCTGATGGGCGCTCTTCTTATCGGCTGCCTGGTCGTTGCCTTTATGACAGGATAGGCAGGATTGCTGATGGTTGGCGTCGGCTTGAACAGCATGACAGTCGATACATTTTTTGAGCACAATGCTTTTCTGCTCACCACTGGTGTAGCCTGGAAAAACAAAGAGAAAAACTATCAGGTAAAAAGCTTTGTTCATATCCTCAGGATATCCTGCTGTTTTTGCTTGAATTGTTGCATGACCTGCAGAGTATGTCACAATGCGAGGCGAATGGTCACCTGTTAAATTTTCATTAAAATTTATGAGTTTCTTATATTGTATAATAGTTGAACTTTCAATGATTACCTGATATAAAGGCGTACTGCAATGAGCCGGAGATCCTTCAGGTTCAGGTTGTATTGAGTCATACATGCCAGCATAGCTCAGTTGGTAGAGCGGCGCTCTCGTAAAGCGCAGGCCAGCGGTTCGATTCCGCTTGCTGGCTCCAGATATATTAAGGATTTACAGCTATCGTTGTAAATCCTTTTTTGTTTCTAGACCACCTATAGGACAATTATTGGGGGCCTGTATTCCAAACAAACTTATATATTGGAAATAGTGTGCCACGAGGCTACACGAAAGATGAGGGTAGGTCACTCGGAGTCGGCTTGCAGGAGCATGTTTCAACCCACCTTAAGCTGCTGTGGTAAAGAGCCATGGTGGTGAGCGTTAAGGAAAAGGCCCGGCAAGACCGGGTCAGGTGTGGATCATGAAGACGAGTAAATCACAAAACCTGTATCTCTGTCCCATTTGTCCGAACCTGCGGAGCACATCTTTGAAAAATGAGCTCGACTAAAAGGTAAATGATCGATTGAGATCCGATCTCTTTTACCAGATTTTCAGAAACCATTAATCTTGTTCTTGAGAATCCCTGATGGTTTAAAGGTCACAACCCTTCTGGCGTCAAGTATGATGGTTTCACCGCTTTGAGGATTGCGCCCATTCCTGGATTTTTTTTCTCTTACATTAAATTTTCCAAAGCCACTTATCAAAAGATCAGAACCCTCTGTGAGAGTATCCTTCGCAATACGAAGAAAAGCTTCTACCGCTTCAGTTGCCTGAACCCTTGTTAAACCCTCATGCGTATCGAAGACCCGCTGAGCCAGATCTGCTTTCGTCGTTTTCATTTCTTCTCCGGAATCGTTATTGGATGTTGTTGTCGTTTTGTGATGTTCCCTTCACGGTAAAACTTGTCTGCAACTATGTTGTATTCTCTTGAAGAGGTTACAACGCTTATTCTAGAAGCAAGCCGTGTGCCCAGAGATTCGATTCTTTTTAATGAGAAAGTGCAGGGCTGTCTGGTAGTATGATATGTTGTTTAATATTAATGAATTAGGGGTGACACAACAAGGGGAATGCAAGTGATATATTGGTAAAAGTATGACAGCAATTATCTGTTGCCAAGGAGATCGATTCTAATCCTCTGATCCGGTGACAATATTTGTCATACATTGTCGTATATTGTCACCTCGCTGGTGTTAATTTTTTGCACAATACTAAATTATTCTCATCAATTGAGCAGTAATGCGCTGAAAAAGTAGCGATTTGCTCTTCTCTGGCAAAAATGTTTGTCAGTGGTCCTTTTTTTGCACATTGTGTCGAACAGTTAATATCTCTAAGACACACAAAACATGCATGTTAAAATACTCATAAAATCACTTGCCGAAAGAGCTGGAAAGAGCCTGACTGTTCTTTTGCTGGCGTGCACGGTTATCGCAATACTTGCAGGAATTCTTATTTCAGCAATTCTCAATTATCACTGATTGTTTTGTGAAATCAGGCAGGAGTCACCCTTTGCCCAGGTCATGCTCATGGAAGTTTTCCCCGAATTGGTCATCTACAGAAGGCAGATAAGAAGTGGCGCCAAAAAACTGTTGACTGGATTCAGTGATTCTGCTAATCGTTTAAGGGATATTCGTAATTATTCATTTAATCCCGCTCAGACAGAAATGCATTCAGCTTCAGCAACCACTAACAGCGTTATTCTCAACATGGCACTCGTCCTTAGTGTGGTGGTTGTGGTCCGAACGGTTGAAGGCGGAGTGCCATGAGGGATTAAAATCATATAAAATTAATTATTTAACCCCTGTCGGCGCTTCGCCGGCAGGGGTTTTTTTTGTCCTTGCTCCGGTCGCCGACGCAGAAATTCCAATTGACAGGAGGAACACATGTATACGATGAATGGAGCCCAGTTAATAATCAAGATGCTGGAGCGTCAGGGTGTTGAGCTGATAGCCGGCATACCGGGAGGGGCGAATCTTCCCCTTTATGATGCCTTGTTTGCATCATCTGCAATTAAACATATTCTTTGCCGGCATGAGCAGGGGGCAGGCTTTCTTGCCCAGGGCATCTCCCGTTCCACCGGCAAGGCCGCGGTCTGTTTTGCTACCTCCGGACCCGGAGCCACAAACATTCTTACTGCCATTGCCGATGCCTATCTGGATTCCATACCTGTTGTCTGTATTACCGGTCAGGTTCCCGCGTCATTGATTGGCACCGATGCATTTCAGGAAGTTGATACCTACGGCATGTCTATCCCTGTCACCAAACACAATAATTTAGTGAGATCTGTGACTGATTTGCTTTATATCATTCCGAAGGCCTTTGAACTCGCCCTGTCCGGAAGGCCCGGCCCGGTGTTGATTGATGTCCCAAAAGATATTCAGACAGCAATGATTTCCTTTTTGAAGTGGCCGCAACCGGGGTGCTGCCTGGAGCAGAAACCAACAGACAGTTCTCAGCTTGCCATGGCTGCCGAGATGATTAACACGGCAAAACGGCCGATTCTCTGCCTTGGCGGCGGCATTATTCATGCGGGGGCGTCGGAGGCGGCAAGAGCTCTTATCGAGAAGTCTTCCATCCCTGCAACCATGACCCTCATGGGACTCGGGGCCTTGGCTGCCGACCATCCATTGTCTCTCGGGATGCTCGGCATGCATGCAGCACGTTCCACCAATATGGCCTTGCAGCACTGCGATCTGTTTATCGCTGCCGGAGCACGGTTTGATGACAGAGCGACGGGCAAAATAGTCGAGTTTTGTCCTGAGGCTAGGGTTATTCATATGGATATTGACCCCAGCGAACTGTCAAAACTCAAGACTGCCCATATTGCTTTGGCCGGAGATGTGAAAGAGTCGCTGCACGCGCTGCTGCCAACGCTTGAGCCAAACGGGCGGAAGATCTGGCGAAACTACATTGAGGTTTTGCAGGAGATGTATCCACTCACTTCGCCCGAGGCCGTCGTTCCGGAAAAGCCATACGGACTTATCCTCAAAATCTCGGAGCTACTGCAAGAGAATGGTTTCGTGGCTACCGATGTTGGCAAGCATCAGATGTGGACCGCCCAGGTTTTCCCCTTTACCAGACCGCGACAGCTTCTCACTTCCGGTGGCTTGGGAACCATGGGGTTTGGCCTTCCTGCTGCTATTGGTGCAGCCTTAGCTTTTCCGGATAGACAGGTCGTTCTGTTTACCGGGGACGGCAGCCTGCAGATGAATATTCAGGAACTGGCAACGGCAGTTGAACAGCAGGTTAATGTGAAGATTATCGTCATGAATAATAAATCTCTTGGGTTGGTTCGCCAGCAGCAGAATCTTTTCTATCAGAAACAGTATTTTGCTTGCGATTTCCAGATAGATATCGACTTTGCCGCCATCGCTAAAGGCTTTGGCATGAAAGCTTTTAACGCTGAGCCGGGCTGTAATGTCGCTGAGCTCCTGTCGGTTATTCTTACCCAACCGGGGCCGTGCCTCATTAATGTTCCGGTTGGTGTGGAGGAAGAGGTGTATCCAATGGTTCCTCCGGGAGCTTCGAACAGTATCATGCTTGGAGGATGCAATGCAGAAAAATGTAAATGTTGAGATGATCGACAAAGAAAACAGATCGGCTGTTATGGTGCTTGAATTGATGGTCAACAATCATCCAGGTGTCATGTCACATATCTGCGGTCTTTTTTCACGTCGAGCCTATAATTTAGAAGGAATTGTGTGCATGCCCATTGGAGCAGGCGAGCTCAGTCGGATGTGGCTGCAGGTGAATGAGGAATTGAAGCTCGAACAGGTGATCAAACAGGTGCAGAAACTCCCTGACGTGGTCAGTGTTGCGCGACACGCGGCAGGGCACCCGGTTTTCAGCGGACTGGCTGCTTTTATGTAAAAAAGGATGTGAAAAATAAGGCAATCGCGATGAAACAGCACAAGTTCAACGCCATGATTCGCAGAGTTAAAAAGGAATCAAAGAATCGGAACATGTTGAGCTTCTGCGATACTCAGCCGATGGCTACCTTGAATGTCGGCACATCATGGTCTGCCTGGTGCTGCTCTTAACGGGCGCGATAGGGAATTCGGCAGTAGGAGATGCCCCTGTCGGGTCGAATACCGTTCTTTGCTAAAAACATAGTCAGGGAGTTCATTGAGATGGTGATATTCGGGGTGGGGCCCAGGAAAAGATGATTGAGGGAGAGTGGGGCATTGTTTTTAGAACTGAAGTGAAATTCTATATAGGGCACCAGCATTGAGGTGCCCTCGCGAAAGAGAACCGGTGCCTTGACGTAATCGGTGATGACCGGCGAGACGATGCGCCATTCTTCTTCTTCGGCAAATGATGGATGCTTTAAAATTGCGGCAATACGCAGCAGGTCACTTTCCAGCATATGAAAGATGGAATGATAGGAGTGTTCGCCGGTTTCACCCTGATTATTTAATGCAGGGTGATGGCCTTCGGCAAGGACTTCCACGGCATCGATGACCTGGCTGATCAGCTTTTGCTGGCTTTTGCTGCAGTAGATACATTTGCCGATCTGGAAAGACTGTTGCCTGGCACAGCGCAGGATATAGTCGGGATCAAAGCCGAGGCTGACCCCTTTGCCAAGCCTGCTGTAACCACGCCATTGACTGAGCATGTTGCCGTTTGACCGAAAGGAAGAGGCGAAAAGCATATGACCGTTGGTTATGCGATGGGTAACCCAGTCGAGAAACTGGTTGAGAAGGTCCGGTTTTGTATGGCCGGAGGCGATCCGCTGGTTGATTTCCATGCGGAGAAGATCAGCTGTATGCTTGAGTTCGGCTGAATCATTCATGTATCTGATATCACTGGCCCAGAGCGCTCGGCTGGCAACGATACCTAACAGTCCTGTGAAACTGGTATAGTGGTAGAGAGGTTCCTGAGGAATATCGGAATACAGTCTGGATGTTATATCATGTATCATAGGAGAATCTTACGGTTGCAGTGAACAGTCTGAATAAATATTGTGCTTACCTCTAAACCTCAGCTATCTGGGGTTATGAGGTGCCCTTTGCACGGGACGCCGTAAACCCATCCCTGGGGGGCTTTGCTGCAGCCGTCCTTGGCTGCAAGACCCGAAAAACGAACAGCTCACACCCTTCCATTCCGACAGGCTGAGTTTGAGGGGCAATCGGAATAGAGGATGTCGTGTAAATTGAGTCTTGTGATCTAAATAATCATTAAAAGAAACGTTTCAAAATCTTTTCAGAGTGTTATAACTGCCATTTTGTGCAAGCGCCGAGTCCATGGCTGCCTGCAATGTTAGTTTATCTTTTTTTAATACCACCAGGAAAGTGAATATGCTGGGTACAATCGTCAATGCATTAGCCATTATAGCAGGCAGTTTGCTGGGGCTGCTCTTCAGCAAGGGTATCCCTGAAAATTATAAAGAAATTATTCTCAGCGGCGTTGGTCTCTCTGTTGTTTTGATCGGTATCAGAAGCGCCCTCGTTTCTAATAATCTGATGGTAATTATTTTCTCGGTAATAGTCGGCGCCCTGCTTGGTGAATGGTTGAAGATCGAGAAAAAACTTGAGCGTCTCGGTGTATTTCTGGAAAGCAAAGTTACTGCCAAGTCTGATGATTCAAAGTCGTTTGCCAGGGGATTTGTCACCGCCAGTCTGGTGTTTTGTGTTGGCTCCATGGCCATAGTCGGCTCCCTGGAGAGTGGTCTGACCGGGAACCATCAGACTCTCTTTGCCAAATCGGTTCTTGATGGAGTCACGTCCATTATTTTTGCCTCGGCGATGGGGCTTGGCGTGATGTTTTCAAGCCTTGCGGTGTTTATATATCAGGGCTTAATTACCATCACCGCCGTCTTTATGAAAAGTTTCCTGGTTCCGGCCACGATCCAGGAGATGACGTCCGTAGGCGGGTTGCTCATAATGGCTATTGGATTTAATATGCTGAAAATAACGACCATACGGGTGGGAAATTTAATCCCCGCCATTTTTCTGCCTTTGGTCTATTTTGCGCTGCGGCAATTGATTTAATAAACCTTTTGATGTTTGGTGTCAACGTGCTGGTATGAACACTCGTTACGGAGCACAAGAAAACAATGAAAAAAATCGAATATCGGGAACAGGCGTTGAAAATCCTCCCCTGGGTCTGCGCCAACTGCGGTCGTGACTTTACCGGAAAGAAATTAAAAGAGCTGACCGTGCACCACAAAGACCATAACTATAAAAACAATCCCCCGGATGGAAGCAACTGGGAGCTGCTGTGCATTTACTGTCACGACAACGAGCATTCCAGACTCCTGGATGCCGAGTGGCTGCCGACAGAGAATTCTGATGCAGACAAAGGAGTAACGACGACCCATACGCCGTTTGCCGCCTTGAAAAATCTATTGGGCAAGGCTGGTGATTGACGAGCAATGCGTGCACATATCAGCTTGCTATTATCAGTCATCACGATTCATCTGGAGCGATTTTTAAGCACCCAGTCTATAACAGCACCAGGATCAATGGGCTCGGGCGGGGGCTCATCTGAAACATCCTGCTCTTTTGGCGGCTGGCTGGGGCTGTTTGCCGTATCCGGCAAATCACCTTGCGTTTTCGTGCTGGTCTCCATGGTTCTTGTCAAATTCATTTGAGATGTCTCCTGCTGTTCGAGAAGGCCTGTCTCCTGCATGCTGTTTTCCTTTGCATCAGGGACAGCAGAAGTATCCGCTGCGGTGGTCACCTCTTTTTTCGCAGCAGGCATAGCAGGCGGGATCGCCACGTTGTCAGAAGTCACATCTTTGTCGCTTGGCTCGATTGGGGCAATGAGGGGAAGAGTATCCGTCTCGCCCGGACTGTCTGCAATTTCAGGTAGAGAATCAGCTCCAATGCCATTTGGCTGAAGCGGTTCGCCTGTTGGTGCAACACTTTCATCTGCTATCTTTGGCGCAGGCTCTGCTGGATGTTCTTTGCCGACCGGTTTTTTGGCAAACGGGGTACTTGCGCGGGGTGCATCAATTTCGCTGGCAACTTTGCGGATGTCAGAATCAGAGGTGAAGGGGCGATTCTGGGTATCTGCTGCGTGGGGATCGATGAAAAACTGCAGACCGTTTCTTTTGAAATACTGCAATGCTTTTTGGTACGATCTCGGAGGTGTGAAATATGTTATTAAAAAGACAGGTATCATGATCAGGATAACCATCCCGAAGGTTATCCCTGCCCGTCGTACATTTACTTTTTGTCGCAACTTGGGAGGGCTTCTCCTGATTTTTTTTGAACCGTCACCGGTCACAGATTCGGGAGAGTCGTTTTGGAGCGGTTGTGCGTTGGCGAGTGGACGAAGGTCCATAGCACACTCCCGGATCAAATCGCCATTGATTGTTTTCTTTTCCTGAGCGAATCCTAGCAGAAGGGCGTGATCGCATATTATATTGATGCGACGGGGAATGCCGGTTGAAAATTCGTATATTTTACTGAAGGCATCGGCGCTGAAGATACTGCTTTTTCCACCGGCGATTTTCAGGCGGTGCCGTACATAGTCTCCTGTTTCGCGTATATCCAGAGGTGCGATTGCGTAGTTGATGGCTATGGACTGATGCAATTTCTTGCTTTTGTTGTTCTGCAACAGATCGTTAAACGTGTTCTGGCCGATTAATAGTACCTTGAGTAATTTCGTCTCGTCATTTTCGATATTGGCAAGCTGCACTATTTCGTCAAGGAGCTGTACGTTCAAACGCTGACACTCGTCGATGACCAGTACGACTTTTTTGCCGAGGGTGGCGGAAGTATTGAGAAACTTACTGAAATGGGCAAAGAAATTGTCTTTAGTAGAAAACTTCTTTTTAAAATCGAGGGCATCGGATAAGTAATTCAAGAAATCGATCTCTTCCAGGCCGGGATCCAGGACTTTGATCACGATGAATTGGTCATCCAGATTGTTGAGCAGCGCATTGACCAACGTGGTTTTGCCGGTGCCGACATCCCCGGTAAGCAGAAGGATGCCGGGCATTTTGGAGATACCGTACTTGAAAATTGCAAGCGTTTCCTTCTGCTTTTCCCCGAACCAGAAAAAGCTCGGATTTGTGCTGTTCTGAAATGGTTTTAGTTTGAGCCCATAAAAGGAAAGATACATTTTGATCCACCCTTTAAGATTTTTTCACGCACAAAACGCGTAAAGTCGCGGCTTGCAGGAAAAAGAAGTGCTGGCAGTTTTAGCTCCTCCCCTGATAAACAGGAAGAAAGCAGGGATTTATGTTAATCCCGCCCAAAAGCTTTGCGGGACTCCGTTCAGTGCCCCCTTGAGGGGTATAAGTTCCTTCACGAAATAATTTTCTTGTAAACAACACAAGAAAATTATTTCTAAGTCACTAAAGTATTTCTTTAATGGCTTCTAAAACAGGATTGAGCTCTTTTGGCGGGTTCTGCTTCGTCGGAGTTGTCGATTTCCCGCGGTAATTTTTTACGCATTCGTATTGGTCCCAGCCTTTTAAGGGATATTCAAGATCGACGGATTTCCATTTCGGATGTCCATTTTCTTTCAGCCAGTCCATATTGCTGGCCAGGATATCGGCAAACCTTCCCACATTCTGACAATTACCCATCTTAAAGTCATAGGAGATAAGCACTGCCTTGACCGCAACAGATTCAACCGGCTTCGTCTGCCATGCATATGTATTCGCCGGGATCTCAGATTTCGGGTAAAATTCGATAATACTTTTATTGAGAATTGGAATAAGCGCCAGGCCATCACCTGCCGTCACCTGTTCCGTAAAAAGTTTGACAGGATATCCTGCGACATAAAACAATCCATCGATCTTACCCGCTTTTAATTGCGGGAGGGCTTCATCGGCGGCAATTGTAATCAGCTCCGCGGGCTTGATGCCAGAAACCTCGAATAATAGCTTGGCTGTCAGATAGGTGCCGCTGCCTTCCTGACCGATTGCGACTCTTTTTCCCTCCAGTTGATCGAAATCAGCAATGGTATTTGTGCCCAGCAGGTGCACTTCTTCGTTATAGAGCGGATAGACCATCTTTATCTTCTTGGCGATGCTCTTGAGTGTCGGGTCGGTCTGGACCTTGGCGACAAAGGCCAGCACATCCGATTGGACAATTCCCAACTGTGTGTTGGGCCTTTTGTAGACCGCATAAACATTTTCCACCGAACCATTTGAGTTGCCAACTTTCAACATAATGCCTTTTGAGTCGACTAATTCGGCAAGGTCCAGGCCAAACTGGTAATATGTTCCTTTAGGGCCGCCGGTGACCATGCCCATCGTTACCGGTCGACTTCTTTCAGCAAGAGATATTCCCGTAAACAAAAAGACAATTAAGAGTGAAAAAGAAAACTTGATGATTGTTTTATTCATTGTCTGATCTCCACTTTTGGTCACTGAAATTTACGTTATAATAAAGAATACCTCGATATAAATGTTTCTTCTGCAGACCTTCAACAAAAAGAATCTACCTGATTACCTTTAAATTATCAATTCTTTGATCTTGCTCCTGCCGGGAAAAAGTATGACCATGGCTATCTGATGGATATTTTGCATGAAAAATATCTCAACCGGGGAGTAAGATTGCAATACAGGAATTGTAATGCGAATGGTGGGGTGGTAAAAAGGGCTAACGGCAGTTTTGGTAGAGGTTTGGAACTGAAAATTGTTTCCGGTCAGGAGGATACATGGTTAAAATTATAGCAATTTATGGTAGTCCCAGACGAGAGGGAAATAGTTCTGCCCTGCTGAAGCAGGCAGTCGCCGGCGCCCGGCAGGAAGGAGCTGAAGTGGAAGAAGTGGTTCTTCGGGATTATAAAATTTCACCGTGTATGGAAATTTATGCCTGTATAGAAAGCGGGGAATGTGCCATTCGCGATGATTTTCCGAAAATTCTGGCCAAGCTCGAATCTTGTACCGGTATTATGCTTGCCTCCCCGATCTTTTTTTATACGGTGAGTGCGCATACAAAAATATTTATGGACAGGTGCCAATCTCTTTGGGTCCGCAAGTATTGGATCGAAAAACAGCCTTTCAGCGGGGCACCTAAGACCCGAAAAGGATTGTTTATTTCTGTCGGAGCAACAAAGGGCAAAAAACTGTTCGACGGCGCGCTGCTCACTGTCAAATATTTCTTTGATGTCTTGAGTGCAGGATTATGGAGAACCGTTCTTTGCCGAGGGGTGGACCGCAAGGGTGAGATTGAGGGGAGGGAAGATTACCTTAAAGAAGCCTTTGAGGCGGGCAGGGCGCTTGCGAAAGAGCTGCAGAAAGACAGTGCTTGAACTGCAACTCACTTACCCCGCCTAAAAGCTTTGCGGGGTTTTTCTTAATACTCGCTTGTCGGGTGCTCCGTTCAGTGCCCCCTTGCGGGGTATAAGTTCCTTCACGAAATAATTCTCCTGTAAACAGCGCAGGAGAATTATTTCTAAGTCACTAACCCCGCCTAAAAGCTTTGCGGTATAAGTTCCTTCACGAAATAATTCTCCTGTAAACAGTGCAGGAGAATTATTTCTAAGTCACTAAAGGGCAAACCGGCTCTTTATCGCGGCTTTATGGGTGTACATATTGCGATCAGCGACGATCAGCAGGTCTGCAGCGTTTTCGGCATCATCTGGGAAGTGCGCTTCTCCGATCGCCCCGGCCAGGGTGAGTGGTGAGGCATCGAATGTTTCCAGAGGTGCCGCCAGGGCCTGTTCGATATTTTTTCTAATCGGCGCAATGTCATTTTTTGACTGAACATCATTGAGTGCGATGATAAACTCATCGCCGGCGTAGCGGGCAACAAAATCATGTTTTCGGATATGGTTGCGCAACCTCTGGGATATTTCGATCAATGCCTGGTCTCCGGCATCATGACCAAAGCGATCGTTGATTAACTTAAAATCGTTGAGATCAATGAACAGGAGTGCAAAGGGAGCGCCTTTTTTCTGTCCCTGAGAATGTTCTACTGCCGCTTGCAGATACTGTTCAAGCGCATACCTGTTGGGTAATCCGGTGAGATAGTCTGTCTGGAGCCGTTGCTGCATGGCGGAAAAACTTTTGGCCAGGTCGCCAATTTCATCCCTTCTCCTGATATCGATAGGTTGTTCGACAAAGCCACTGTCAACACGGTTTACCGCAAGAGAGAGGATTTTTAAATCCTTGGTCACCCAATGCACAATACGCAGACCGACCAGGATAACCAGGATGGTGGTTGCGACGCCGAGCAGCAGGGTGCGGAGGACATTCTTCTCGATGCCTTCCATGAAATCTTCACTGGGAAGTGCTACAACATTTATCCATTTCAGCCCCGCGCCGTCTTCAAATTTACTCAGAGCTACATGGATCTTCTTTTTGTCATTGCCCTCGAAGAAAAAAGTGATGGGTTTATTGATTTCGGTTTCCGGTGAAAGGTACGGCAGAATGTGCTGGTAAATTTCGGTTAAAAGAGGGTGTCCGCTGTCGCCTGCATTGACTCGGATGTTTTCGCCTGCATTGTTTTGTCTGATATTTGGGCTGCAGGACGACGCTATGAGGTTGCCGTCCGGTTCAAAAATGAAAGCGACCCCATTAGGCGATATTTTCAGGCTGCTGACAAAATCGTTCAACGCCCGCAGGGGCATATCCGTCGCCACAACTCCCTCAATTTCCTGTCTGTTATTTAGAACTTTCCGGGATCTTGTCGCCACCAGGTCATGGGTGCCAAAATCTATGTATACAGATGTCCAGGTGTCATGGATGGCGGTTTGCGCGGCCTGATACCAGGGGCGTTGCCTGGGGTCAAAAAGTTGTTTCTCAATCTTTCGGGAGCGCATTTCACCATCAATCCCTTCAATTTGATAGATGCTGCGATGTTCCTCCGGTGTATACTTTATGCGTAATTCCCCTTCGTCAAGCGAGTGACGAAAAAGGCCCATGGCCTGACCGGACCTGTTGCCATAGTAAACATAGTTGTTAGGGTCAATGTGTAACGAGGTGGCAATCCAGAAACGGGTACGCATATTTATGAAATCGGATTCAATGGACACGGGAGCGAGCATTCCATTGGGAAAAGCTGCTTCCAGTGTCGCCACGGAACCGACAACATGGCGGTCAACTGCCTGGCTGATACGGCTGACAGTCTCTCGCAAGAGGTGTTCGGAGACTGTCAAAACGGCCTGTCCTCCAGTGAAATAGGAGAGGGTGCCAATCGCGACAGCGAGGGCTATGACCAGTGCCACATAAGGAAAAATAAGGACGGAGCGCAGGGAAAAATTTACCATCAGACCTGTTCTTGTCTCAGGTTAACACGATATCTCCGCCATGTAGAGGTAGTAACACAAACAGCAGGGTGGCGAGGACGAATATCAGTAGACTGTCAATGGAGTTTCAGTGATAGACTCGCTCCACCAGATTGAGTTGTTCCAGGGCGTGAAGATCATCCACCCAGGAATTGTTTTTATTTTTGGTAATGATGAAACGAATCTGGTTGGCGGGTTTTTGACGTGGGGGTTGTTTTATATCGACGACATTTTCCGTCGTGGGTAAAAGTTTTTTCTTCTTGCTTCCAAGGGGTTTGAAGTCATCTTCCATGCCGAACTCTCCTCACTTCAAGAAATAAATGATAAAACATTTTTTATATCGTATCACATTATATAGGAAATTTGTAAAGAGTAAATGGGAAAGAATACCGGAAATCGAGACGGGGATTTGAAGGGAGCGGATATGTAATAGTGCAGCCATCCGGGGATCGACATAACGATGCTAAGTCGAGCTTATCAGCGCATCTGCAATAAGCTGATAAGTTCAGAAAAATAGTGCAAGGTCACTTTTCCGGCCGCTTCGATAGTTTTTCCCAAAGCAACAAAACCGTGATCTTTCAAGATGAAAAACAAGGTTGTCTGGTCGACGAGATCAAGGGCAGATTGAGCAAGTTCCGGTGTCCCGTAGGCATGAAACTCTCTGGTGACTGGAATATTCAGGGCTTGTGCATGGGTGTTGAGCAGGGAACAGTGACCATGCAGGATGGCGTTGATATCGGGGAGTTTCCGATACAGTACATAATGCAGGAAACTTTCCGATGAAGGCGCAGCGACTCCTTCTGTACGAAAGGTGGTCGTTGATTCGTCCAGGCCGACGACGTGGCAATAATCATCCGGCTGCAGTATCTCAGCGGGGATCATTGCCGATTTGGTGATAACAAAGGATGCATCCCCGGTTCTGTAGGAGTGATTCCCGTAAGCGCCTTCTGCGTGCACAGGGGCCAGGCCCAACTGTGAAAATAGATGCGCCCAGCGGTTGAGCTCTGGTAAACGCCGGTCGTAATCGAAGCTGGTATCGGTTCGATTGTACTGAAATTTCACTCCCTGATATTTCTCCATAAGCGACCTGGTTGACAAAGTTGATCTGGATCCATTTATTTATAGAACGTATGAGTGATTCGACGTCTTTTTTACTCGACAGGGGCTGAGGCAGCCGTTTTTGACTCTTTATCGCAAAAGGATGAGGTTTGCAAGAGACCTTGTAATGTTTTGTAGCCCATGCATCCTGGCTTGAGCGATCTCCTCTGTTATTCCCGAGTTATTGTAATCATCTTGAACAAATAAGCTCTATATCCACAGGCAGGAGCTGATCGTTGCCATTGACCCTTTGCCACTCTAGCCATATATCGTTTTGCAGGGTTCCCACGAACTACTTTGGTCCTTTACTGCAACAATGTTGCGATACCGTCTAACACGATATATAGAAGGAGCTGCGTGCAAAATATCGAAACAAAAGAGTTGCCTTGGGCTTGAACCCCCAAAGGAACTCCCACTTCTTAATAAAATCTTATTTGATAATCATAAAGGAACGCATTCGTGACAACAAACAAACCAACGCCAGACCGTGAAGAGTCGCAGATACCCAACGAAACCTCCACGGCTGTTTTGAAAAATTTAGCCAATGCCATGCCCCTCCTGCGCACAGTGGTAAAAAAGAATAAAATCGTTTCGGCTGAAGAAGCGGTCCGGATTATTCGAGATAAAGATACGGTGGCTTTTGGTGGATTTGTGGGCATCGGATTCGCTGAAGAAATTGGCGTGGAACTGGAACGTTTCTTTCTTGAGACTAAGCACCCAGAAGACCTTACCCTTATCTTTGCTGCAGGTCAGGGGGATGGTAAAAACCGCGGCTTGAACCATCTGGCACATAGCGGTATGATCAAACGCATCATTGGCGGACACTGGGGCCTTGTCCCCAAGCTTCAGGCGATGGCCATGTCCGGGCAGGTTGAGGCGTACAATCTTCCTCAGGGGGTGATTTCGCATCTTTACCGGGATATTGCCGCCCATAAACCCGGCAACCTGACCAGAGTCGGCCTGGGGACCTTTGTCGATCCACGTAACGGTGGCGGTAAACTGAATAGTAAAACCGTTACCGACATTGTGCGACTGCTGGAAATTGACGGCCAGGAATATCTCCTCTATCAAGCCTTTCCCATTAATGTGGCGATTATCCGCGGCACTACCGCCGATATGGACGGCAATATCACCATGGAGAAAGAGGCTTTAACAGCTGATTCACTTTCTATGGCCATGGCCGCTAAAAATTCCAATGGATTCGTAATCGCCCAGGTGGAACAGATTGCCGAACGCGGTACCCTCAACTCCCGCCAGGTGAAAATTCCTGGTATTCTGGTGGACTGCCTGGTGGTGAGTCAACCGCAAAACCATTGGCAAACCTTTGTCACTCCCTACAAGTCCTCTTACAGTGGTCAGATGAAAATACCGATGGAAACCATCACGCCCATGCCGCTGGATGAGCGCAAAATCATTGCCCGTCGGGCAGCTTTTGAGCTGAAACCAAACAGTGTGGTGAATTTGGGCATCGGTGTTCCGGAAGGGATTGCCTGTGTGGCCAATGAAGAAAAGATACTGGATTTCATCACTTTAACCGCGGAGCCTGGAGTTATCGGCGGTGCACCGGCAGGGGGACTCAATTTTGGCGCCGCCGACAATGCTACTGCGCTCATCGATCAGCCTTATCAGTTTGATTTGTATGATGGTGGCGGTCTGGATGTCGCGTTTTTGGGTATGGCTGAAATTGACGCGGAAGGCAACATCAATGTAAGTAAATTCGGTCCCCGGCTGGCGGGTGCCGGCGGATTTATAAATATCAGCCAGAATGCGAAAAAAGTTGTGTTTGTCGGTACATTTACCGCTGGCGGATTAAACTGCCAGCTTGACCATGGATGTCTGACTATCAAGGGAGAAGGCAAATTTAAAAAATTTGTCAAACAAGTCGATCATGTCACCTTCAGCGGTAAATATGCAGCCAGGTCAAACCGTAATATCCTTTACATTACGGAACGTTGTGTGTTTACCTTAACCCAAGATGGTCTCGAGCTTGTTGAAATTGCCCCTGGGGTGGATCTGCAGAAAGATATTCTGGCGCACATGGACTTTGCGCCTGTTATACGTCAACCGCTTAAATTGATGGATGCCAGGATTTTCAACCCCGAACATATGGACTTAAAGCAGGATTTACTGAGCGTATCCATTCACGAACGGATTACCTACAGTACAAAAATGGACATCCTGTTTGCAAATCTTGCCGGCTATACTGTTAAAACGAAAGAAGATATCGATGCAGTCAAGACTACCATCGTAAACCTTCTTCAGCCGCTGGGCAAAAAGGTCTATGCTATTGGCAACTACGACGGTTTCAATATCAATCCGGATCTCATTGAAGCGTACACCGAAATGCAGACCTATTTAACGCAAAACTATTTTTCCAAAGTCAGCCGCTATACAACCAGTGCGTTTCTGCGCATGAAACTGGGAGCTTCCCTGGAAAAGCGGGGGCTGGCCCCACATATTTATGAAAGCAAAATTGAGGCGCATCAGTTTTTAGAATCCCATGGAAGCGATGTATGATACGGGCATACTGCAGAATCTCCCTTGAGGACAGTTCTCCGTCTCCCTGAAAAAAAGTATGGCAAGGATATTGGGAACAATATCCTTGCCGAGTGATAATTCGTCACCCCGTTCTCGGGGAAAGTGGTTTGGATTGGAAATTTGGGCTGGCGATTATGGATTCTTTTTGTTTTCTTCCAGCTGTCGCTGCAGGGTGATTGGATCTGTGACCGGCATCGTGCAGGTAAAATCAGAACATACATAGGCGGTTGCTTTCCCCCCCAGCGGTGCGACACTTTCCATAAATGGGAGCTTTCGGGCGAGGTATGCCTGGTTTTGTCCGCCGTCAGCAAAGAGAAGCAGTCGAGGTTCGGAAAACGTACTGTCAACAACGCGCAGCAGGGCTTCTGTATCATCCGCCCCAGGTTTGCCGGCGATCACAATCTGAGATGGTTTGGCATTAATGTGCTGCCAGGCGGTGAGCATCAGGGGCAGGGCCGGCGGATAGTCGTTGATGACGTCACTGAAGGATTCCACGAGACGTCGCGCCATCTGTTGCCACTGCGGCGCATTGTGCAGCTGCGCAAGACGCAGGAGGTTGTGGGTCGCCACGGAGTTCCCGGAGGGCTCCGCCCCGTCGCTGCTGCCCCGCATTCTGATCTTGATGCTGGGATCGGCCGCACCGTCGAAAAAAAATCCTCCAGTTTCATGCCAGAACAACTCAATCTGTCGCTCGGTCAAATCCACCGACCAGCTGAGCCATTGCGGGTCATGGCTTGCCCGGTAGAGCTCGAGCAGGCCGTCCACAAGATATGCGTAGTCAGACAGCTGTCCGGCCAGCCCGGCTTGTTTATTGCGGTAACGGCGCAATAGGTTCCTGCTGGTGTCGTCGCAGAGGTGCTCTTTAATAAATGTTGCCGTCTGCAGAGACGCGGTAAGGAACTGCGGATCCTGCAGGATCCTGCTGCTCCGGGCTAGCGCTCCGATTACCATTCCGTTCCAGGCGGTGATCACCTTGTCGTCGAGATGCGGGCGCTTTCGCTGTTCACGGGCTTTGAAGAGCAGTTCCCTGGAGGCCGCAATACTTTCGATAATATATTCCGTAGCCATCTTTAATTCGGCAGCCAGCGCCTCGTCGGTTGTGGCCCAGTAAAGAATATTCCTGCCGGTAAATTCGGCCATGGGGTCCTGCTGCACATTGCCGTTCTTTTTTATCCCAAAACCGCGGGTAAAAATGGCGGCAGCCTGTGCGCCGAGTCTTTTGACAATATCCTCTTTCGTCCAGAGATAAAATGCACCTTCGCCATGCTGTCCCGGACTGTAGGGGTTGTCGCTGTCAGCATCTTCAGCCGAATAAAAACCACCGGCCGCATCACGCATATCGCGCAACAGATAGGTGAAAATCTCTTTGGCGGTCCGCGCATAGACCTCATCGCGGGTGATTTGATAGGCGTCAAGATAGGCATTAGCCAGCTGAGGCTGATCATAGAGCATTTTTTCAAAATGCGGGACGAACCAGTGATCGTCGACAGAGTAGCGATGAAAACCACCCCCGAGCTGGTCATGCATGCCGCCTTCGGCCATCTTCCGGAGGGTAAATAAGGCCATGTCTTTGGCCTTTTTTTCCCCTGTGGCCTTGTAGTGGGAAAACAGAAAGGCAAGAACCACCGGCCTGGGAAATTTTGGCGCCTGGCCGAAACCCCCTTCCCGGGGATCATAGTTCTGTTCGAGAAGACTAAAGCCACGTTGGAAGACATCCGATTGGATGGCGGCGGGACTGGCTGCGTTCCTCCTTTCCAGTGCAGCAACCATCCGCGTCGCCGAATCCTGCAGCTCTCCTTTTTGTTCCAGCCAGACCTGATGGATGGTTGTCAACAGATCTTTAAAACCGGGGCGATTACTGGATACCGATAGTGGGGGGAAATAGGTGCCCGCATAAAACGGGCTGGCGTCCGGGAGCAGAAAAACCGACATGGGCCAGCCGCCGGATCCCGTCATCGCCTGGGTTGCGGCCATATACATCTGATCGATGTCCGGTCTCTCTTCACGATCGACCTTGATGCTGACGAACCATTGGTTTAAAATGGCGGCGATTGCAGGATTTTCAAAGGATTCATGGGCCATGACATGGCACCAGTGGCAGGTGGAATAGCCGATGGAAAGAAATATTGGTTTGTCTTCCTTTTTTGCCCTGGCGAAGGCTTCATCTCCCCAGGGGTACCAGTCCACCGGATTGAAGGCATGCTGCAGCAGATAGGGGCTTTGCTCATCGATCAGGCGGTTTGCTCTTTCGCCGGCGGCCAGCCTTTTCTGCACCTGCTGATGAATTCGGTTGCCACTGTTGTTTGCCGAGGCGCTCAGCACCATTATCGGCAACAGACTTATGGTAAGACCAGCGATGATTATCCAGAACATTGATTTCTCTCCTGCGTTCAGCGGGGATATTGTCAGACGTGTATCCTACAGTGTGGTGCCTGGGTGAGAGAAAGTCAATTCTGCTGGATGAGAAGAGCAGCTGGAGCCGGATGGTTAAAAGCAAGGTTTATTACGTACCGGGCAATTTAAAAGTTTATTTCCGAAATAATAATGCAACCGCACTAGACGACCGGTCTATTAAGTATTATCATCTCTGCCATGAAGAAAGATACCAAAGATACGCGTCAGCACATATTAGATACCGGCTATAAGCTCATTGTCAACAAAGGTTTCTCCAGCGTGGGGTTGACAGAAATTCTCCAGTCTGCAGGAGTACCTAAGGGGTCGTTTTACCACTATTTCAAGTCTAAAGAACAGTTTGGTGAAGAAATCATCAATAATTATTTCAGGGAATACCTTGTTGCTCTGGAGACTGTTTTACAGCCACGAAGTGATTCTGCCTGCCACCGCCTGATGAACTACTGGCAACGCTGGGTTGAGACGCAATCCGCTTCGTGTGTTGACCAAAAGTGTCTGGTTGTCAAATTGAGTGGTGAGGTGGCTGATCTTTCTGAACCGATGCGTATCGCTTTACGCAACGGATCTGCTCAGGTCGTTCAAAGAATAGCACGGTGCATTGCAGAAGGCCTTGAAGATGGTTCGATAGTAACGATCAATCCCGCTGTGACTGCAGAGTGTCTTTACAACATGTGGCTTGGGGCAACGCTGATGAGTAAATTGCAGCGTAACAATGATGGCCTGCAACAGGCTCTGCACATTACCACGTCAATTTTGACGAACAATACGGTGGCATAAAGAGGAGCCATCTGTTTGCTCGAGAAGGTAATCTTGCAAGTCTCACTAGACGACTGGTCGACTATGAAAACAGAGTCGCCGTGCATAAAACCAATGAGGTATACCAATTACCTCATTGCAAAACATAAAATGGTAAAAGGTAAAATATTATGGAACAAAGGAAGAATATAAATCGCCGTATCGTGCTTGCTTCGAGGCCTAAGGGGGCACCTGTGCACGACAATTTTCGGTTGGAGGAAGTCGCAATACCAGTTCCGGCGGAAGGAGAACTATTGCTGCGGAGCATCTACCTGTCACTCGATCCGTACATGCGCGGGCGGATGAGCGACGCACCGTCGTATGCTCCGCCGGTGGGTGTCGATGAGGTAATGGTGGGTGGTACTGTGTGTCAAGTCGAAGAATCCCGTAACCCTGATTTTGAAAAAGGCGAATGGGTTTTGTCCTACAGTGGCTGGCAGCTCTATGGAGTATCCGATGGTACAGGTCTCGTCAAGTTGGGTAAAAAGCCCGAACATCCATCTTTTGCTCTGGGCATCTTGGGTATGCCTGGCTTTACCGCGTATATGGGATTGTTAGACATCGGTAAGCCAAAGCCAGGTGACACCCTGGTGGTAGCTGCTGCGACTGGACCGGTTGGGGCCACTGTCGGACAGATTGGCAAGTTGAAAGGTTGCCGTGTGGTCGGCGTTGCCGGGGGGGCTGAAAAATGCAGTTACGCCAAAGGGACTCTTGGTTTTGATGAGTGTCTGGACCACAAAGATCCGGATTTTGCCGATAAGCTGAAACAAGCCTGTCCCAAAGGGATCGATATTTATTATGAGAATGTTGGCGGCAAGGTGTTTGATGCGGTTTTACCTTTGCTGAATGTTGGGGCAAGAATTCCCGTCTGCGGCCTTGTGTCACGATATAATGCAACCAGACTTCCCGATGGTCCCGATCGTTTGTCGGTGCTCATGGGAACGATTTTAGTCAAACGCATAAAAGTGCAGGGGTTTATCATCTTTGACGATTATGGGCATTGCTATGACGAATTTTCCAAAAACATGACTCAAATGGTGGCAACCGGGAAAATACATTATCGGGAACAGATTGTCGAAGGCTTGGAGAATGCGCCGCAGGCATTCATGGGCCTGCTGGAAGGGAAAAATTTTGGCAAACTTGTCATCAAGGTTAATAAAGAGCTGTAATACTATATAATTATAAGGTGAATTGATGAAAATTTTAATGGTTCTTACCTCACACGATACCCTTGGGGATACGGGGTTAAAGACCGGTTTCTGGTTAGAAGAATTTGCTGCCCCATACTTTGTCTTTAAAGACCATTCTTTTGCAGTTGACCTGGCATCCCCGCAAGGCGGGCAGCCCCCGCTCGATCCTAAAAGTGATGAGCCGGATTTCCAGACAGCGGCGACAGCTCGTTTTAAAAAAGACGACCAGGCGCAGCGGGCGCTTGCCAACACTCTCCGTTTAGATTCGATCAACCCCGACGACTATGATGCCGTTTTTTACCCTGGCGGGCACGGGCCACTCTGGGACCTGGCCGAAGATACGAACTCTATTTCCTTGATTGAGGATTTTTATCAAAAAGGAAAACCGTTGGGACTTGTCTGTCATGCCCCCGGAGTTCTGCGCCATGCAAAAAATGCCCAAAAAGAACCATTGGTTAAAGGCAAACAAGTAACCGGTTTCAGTAACACCGAAGAAGCCGCGGTTCAGCTGACCAAGGTCGTTCCATTTTTGGTGGAAGACATGCTGAAACAAAATGAGGGCGTGTATTCTAAAGGTGAAGACTGGGGAAGTTATGTTGCAGAAGATGAAAACCTGGTAACGGGTCAGAACCCTGCCTCATCGGAAGCCGCAGCCTTGCGTATTGTTGAACTTCTCCGTCGTTAAGGGGAGTGATCTTCATCGTAAACAACATTCCCATACCTTCTACCAAGGTATTTTTTTAATAGTTTCAGGATGGAAACTCAATAGATATCGTAACTGTTACGGACCTGTGGAGGTCAATTATTATGCTCGATTTTAACTTTGCAAATCCCACCCATATACTTTTTGGTAAAGGGAAAATAGCCGAAATAAAGAACAAAATCCCTGCCAAAAGTCGTGTGCTCATAACCTATGGTGGTGGGAGTGTTAAGAAGAACGGCACTTTGGATGAGGTGCTCGCCTCCCTAAGTGATCATACCGTCTTTGAATTCAGTGGTATAGAACCCAACCCCACGTATGAAACGCTGATGAAAGCAGTGGAGATGGTCCACACAAATTCCATAGATTTTTTACTGGCAGTCGGCGGCGGTTCTGTCATAGATGGAACAAAGTTTATTGCCGCAGCGGCAGTGTTTGACGGAGAGCCCTGGGATATTCTGGTGCAGCACGGGGCAGGGGTCCGGAAAGCGTTGCCTTTTGGTTCGGTATTGACCCTGCCGGCGACCGGATCGGAGATGAACAGCGGCGCTGTCGTGACCCGCAAATCCTTACAGGCAAAACTCGCCTTTTTGAGTCCCTTTGTGTTCCCCGTTTTTTCCGTGCTGGATCCTGAAAAAACCTATACGCTCCCACCCCGACAGATCAGCAATGGCGTGGTTGATGCCTTTGTTCATATTGTCGAGCAATATCTCACCTATCCGGTGAACGGAAAAGTCCAGGATCGATTTGCCGAAGGACTGTTGCTGACGTTGATTGAAGAGGGGCCTAAAGCACTTGAAACCCCACAGGATTACGAAGTGCGGTCCAACCTGATGTGGGTCGCAACCCTGGCTTTAAATGGCTTGATCGGGGCCGGAGTACCACAAGACTGGGCCACCCATATGATTGGCCATGAAATAACAGCGAGGTATGGACTTGACCATGCCCAGACCCTTGCCGTGATCCTCCCCAGTGTGTTGACTGTATGTAAAGAGCATAAAAGAGAAAAATTGCTCCAATATGCGGAGCGCGTCTGGGGAATTAAGGAAGGCGACAGGGAGCAGCGAATGAATGCGGCCATAGATAAGACTCGTGACTTCTTTGAACAGATGCAGGTAAAAACACGCTTATCAGATTATGGCATTGGCAAAGACAGTATCCCGCTTCTCCTGGAGCAGCTGCAGGCTCATGGCATGATAGCTTTGGGAGAGCACCAGGATATTACCCCGGATGTAAGCAAGAAAATCCTGGAGTACAGTCTGTAAGAGATAGCTCCCTGTTCCCGCATCGCAAAGAGCCGGACAATGCGGCAACAGGGACTTATCGCCAATAGAGGAGGATCACGTGCCATGTGGGGCATCTCTTTTCAAGGCTTTTATGATAACAGATGGATATACTTTTTCTAGCCGGGCATAGAGCGTACGAACGGATTCGATCGGGTGGACTCCGTGCCGATGATGTGAAAGTGGTGGTCGGTGCTTCAGGTGCGGCCAAGTGGCTGGTGCTGCACGGCCTGGAATCTGCACTTTTCGGGCAGTGGTTTGCCGGGCGCACGAAACCGTTACATCTGTACGGTACCTCGATCGGATCCTGGAAATCCGCAGCAGCAGCCCGCCTGGACCCGCAGGCAGCATTTGACAGCCTGGCTAGAGCCTATATACATCAGCATTACCAGGGCAGGATAACTCCTGATCAGGTCGCGATCGAAGCTGAACGGATCCTCCGCAAATTTGTCGGGCCGGGCGTTCCTGAAGAGGTTCTGCAGCATCCGTACTGCCGCCTGCATTTTTCCGCTGTTCGCTGCCGCGGTCCGCTTGCATCGGATAATCCAAAGGTTGAACTGATCGGACTGGCAATGGCCTGGCTGGCTAACCGGATTTCCCGCAACCTTTTTCGCCGGTTCTGCGAGCCTTTGCTTTTTTATGACAAGAGGGACTCCCCGCCATTTCGCCGGAATGGCGAATTTCCCGCGGGAGAGGTAACGCTATCCCAGGAAAATTTGCGCCAGGCGTTGCTCGCCAGCGGGTCCATCCCCTGGGTAATGAAAAGTGTTCACACAATTTCCGGCGCTGAAAACGCTGCCTACAAAGATGGCGGTCTCTTTCACTATCATCCTGCTTTTGACTTTCTTGGCGGAGAAGAGGGTATTGTACTGTATCCGCACTTCTACTCCCAGGTGACGCTTGGCTGGTTTGATAAAAACATGCCGGCTCGAAAGGCTGATGGTCGGATGCTCTCAGACGTGCTGCTTCTGGCCCCGTCCCCATCGTTTGTGGCGGAGTTGCCAATGGGCGAGATTCCGAACCGCAGCCACTTTGTCAGCCTTGCCGGGCGCGATGAGGAACGTGTTGCTGCATGGGAGAAGACGGTGGAAATGAGCAGCAGGCTCGGGGAGCAGTTTCTGGAGGTTGTGGAGACGGGGCGGATAAAAGATCTGGTGCAGAGAATTGAATAGGCACGCTGAAAGCTTGTCTTGCCTATCGGCGCATCCCTAATCGCGTTGCAAGGTTATGGAGATTGCTGCGGTGCATATCGAGCTCGCGAGCCGCAGCCGCCCAGTTCCCTTCGTTCCGATCGAGTGCTGCTTGAATGAGTTGTATCTGAAACGATTTTACCTCCTCACGAAAAGAAAGATTTTGCCGAGGAGCGGCAGGGGGCTCGCAGGCAGGGGCAGGGCGCACGTAGAGCGCTGAGCCGAGGTCTCCGGCCAGATGTTCGGGCAGTATTCTTAAATAGTCCTCGCCCTGAGATCGCTGGGACGCCTTTAATACGGCTCTGGAGAGTATATTTTCCAGTTCACGGACATTCCCCGGCCAATTATAACGACCGAGAAGCTGTAAGGCGGCCTCGCTTATGCGAATTTCTCCCAGGCCAAGTTGTGTTTGGGCCCGTTCAGCGAAAAAGCCGGCAAGAATGGCGATATCCTCCTTTCTTTCCCGCAGTGCCGGTACCTTTATCGGGTATACATTGAGTCGGTGATACAGGTCCGCTCTGAATCTGCCTGCCTGAACCTCCGTTTCCAGGTTTCTGTTCGTGGCGGCAAGTAAGCGGACGTCCGCATGCATCATTTTTTCTGAGCCGATTCTCTGGATTTCGCCTTCCTGGATAACCCGCAGAATTTTGGCCTGAATTTCCCGGGAGAGCTCGCCGATTTCGTCCAAAAAAAGCGTACCGCCGTCGGCAAGCTCGAATTTACCGGCTCTGTCATTGCTCGCCCCGGTAAACGAACCCTTGACATGACCAAAAAGTTCACTTTCAGCGAGCGAATCCGGCAGTGCCGCGCAATTGAGATAGAGCATCGCTTTATCTCGCCGATTGGAATGGCGATGTATGGCTCTGGTTACCAGCTCTTTGCCAACACCGGTTTCGCCCAGGACCAGGATCGTATAGTCAGATTTCGCAACCAGCTCAATTTCCTGCCGCAATTTTTCAATGACCGGACTCTTGCCAAGAATGTCCCAGCCTCTCTGCAGGGCAACATCCTGCATCAGGTCTGAGGCAATCTGGCCCTGGCGTTCGGCTTTTTCTTCAAGTGCCTTGAGTAAATCCGCTACCTGCAACTGCGCGCCGGCCATAGAACCGATGGTCTGTAAATACTGTTTAGGCAGACGGTCAAAGGCTCCGACAGTAACAGAATCGGCGGTCAGAACGCCAACCAGGTTGCCGTTGACATGCAGCGGACAGCCGAGGCAGGCATGGATGTGCTGCAAGGCCTCAGGATCAGAAGCCAGCATACCGTCAAAAGGGTCGGGGAGTGGACTGTCTGCAGGAAAGAGTATTGGTGTATCTGATTGGCAGATTAGCTCCAGGCGCGGGTGTTCGCTTCGCAAATAGACTCGTCCCATCACGTCCGGGGTGAGTCCTTTGGCTGCTATGGGGATCAGTTTGTCAGCCTCGACCCTGAGCAGGGTTGCCGCATCATACGGAATGGCACGGCGGAGTGCGTCCAATAATCGTTGATAACGATCTTCCGCACTCATGACCTCGGTGAGGTCGTTCGCTATGGCTGAGAGAGTATGAAGCTTATCCATGGTTATCAATATAATAACGATGTTATGTGTATCGCAACACAAAGATGTTGTGAAAATTGATACATATTGCGTAACATATTGAAATTAAATGATTAGATTTATGGCACAGCAGTTGCAATAATTCAGGTTAAGAGAGGATGTCTTGCCTGCAAAGAGTGCACGCGAAAAAAATCGGCTTAAAAGATGAGGAGCCGGTTGTGCGCCAGAGACTCTGTTGGCGGGATGGTTATACAACATAGATCGATACTGGAAGTCTATTAAACAAAATCGACGAAAGGAGATAGCATGAAAGTTCTACAATTAAAAGATACCAATGAATTTACATCCGGCGCCATGAAAAGGTTCTTTCTGGTCGAAGACTCACCCAACTTTAAAATCGTCAACTTCAACCTGGATGAAGGGGTTACCTTCCCTGTTCACTCACATGATCTGGATGGCGAACTCTCCATTCAGGTGTTGGCAGGAGAGGGCTTTTTTCTCGGTAACGGCGAGGCGGAAATTCCAGCCAAACAGGGAGATATCCTTATCTCCCAGATTCGTGAACCCCATGGCGTAAGAGCAAAGACGCAAATGAGAATCCTGGTGACAATAGCCCCGCCTATCTGATGAACTGCATCAACAGATAGCCCCGCCCATCTGCATTAGGTGAGTGGGTAATTATCAAAAAAACATGAGGAGAATGTCATGTCTGAGAAAGTTGTAATTGATCAAGAAGAATGTATCGGTTGTGAAGCCTGTGTGGAATGTTGTCCCGCAGTATTTGCCTTTGATGACGATGCAGGAAAAGCATATGTCCTGGACGATGCAGATGCCGGAGAAGATTGTGTTGATGAGGCAATAGCTTCATGTCCGGCTGAGTGTATTTCTAAAGAATGAGGGGTGGCACCAGGGTGGTGATGGTTTTGTCAGCACCCTGGTGCTTCTCTTGACTGATTGCTGAATGAAATCAGCAAATTATTGAAAAGCATGGAAGCAATGGTCATAACTGATTTATTGGAGGCTAAATGGAGGAGCTTACTGTTTCGTAACACCTTTTTCCGGAAAGAAAATCGACCACGATTCCTTTGAGCCGGCCAACAAAGATAACCCGTCTATAAGAGGGATACTGCAAGGAGTGGCATCAACTGCTTTAGCCACAATAACCGTCGCAGGAGAAAAGTAGACGACGACTTCACAGTGAAGACGCCCCTCCGATTCGTGGCGAACGAATAAGGCCCGTTCTTTTCTGCTGCTGTCCGTCTTGTATTCTGACAAGAAAAGGTCTTTGATATGCTCTAATGCTTCTCCTGCCATCATGGCATCACCGAGATTGCTTGTAAACCAGCAGTTCATCTCTTTTCTACCTCCTCATTGTCGAAAACAGCGCGTAATTTTAGACAACCACTATGTGTGCGGCGCGCGTGTTGTCGACGTGAAAAACCAGGAATATGAATAGGCTATATTCGAATATTGTCTCTTTTTCATTAATAGAAACATAATTCTGATTACTCCTAATGTTCAGCTACTGCAACGAATTTTGGGTGGAGAATCCGCACCAGATCTTGTAGAATTTAGTTCATGAATTGATATTCTCCCGGTAGCCTGCCAACAGTTCATGGGATATGAAATTATTGTCAATGGCTGCCGGATGACATGCTCTGCTCTATTTGATGCCTGATTGCTGAAAAGAGGACCCTTGGCGACATTGTGCTAAGAGTAAATCTGGATTCAGATTTATCAAATCAAGGAGTACAATGAAGATACCTCTGGATATCAGGCGCCTGGAAGGTGCTACGATTCTTGTCGTTTGCGCTGTAGCCGCCGGATGGGCTGCCGTAACCGACTCGATACCAGCTTCGTCGGAGCTGCTCCGGACGATGTTGATCGCCGGTTGGTTTTTGCTGATCAGGCTCCTCTTTATGAAAAACATCCCCTCGCCAACCGGTTCCGGTGCGATCGTTATGGGAATCGGCATTTTTATAAACGGCGCGATTATTCATTTTGCCTCGCTCAACAATGAACTTGCCCGGCCACTTACCCAGGTTCTTTTCGTTCTCTTTCTCTTTATCGCCGGCTCCTATATTATGGATGCGGTGAAGAGAAGGCTTTTCAAGACACACTTTGCCAATCCTCTTGGCAGTTTTGCCGTTGGTACCTGGATTGCCGGCACCTCCGTGTGCGGCATCGCCCTTTGCCAGAGGCTGCCGGACTGGAAACCGTTGGTACAGATACTGGTCATCGGCAACATCGGCCTGTGGTTGTTTTTTATCAGTCGAGCTGTCAGGAATTTTTTCCTGTTCCTTACGACTGATTCCTGGCGGAAGGTGCACGGCGTGCTGCTGCTCTCGACAGTCAGTACGCAATCCCTGGTCATTGTATGGAAGGCCGCCTTTGGTACCAGTTTTTATTATCGGCTGCTTGCCCCCTGGATGATCATGTTTGGCGTGTTGTTCTACCTCGTCAGCTTTTTTCTTATTGCAAGGCGTTATGCCCAGGGGGACAGCGCTATCGATCTGGACCAAGGCTGGTTCAACACCAACTGCATCATCCACGGAGCAATGTCCATCACTGGCCTGGCCAGTGCAGTTTGCGGGGTGGTCTCTGCCAATATCATCCTCCTGATCTGGCTGTGGGTCCTGCTCTGGTTTGTCATTGTGGAAATCGTTGAGATTGCCCGTGCCGTCAAACGAACCAGACTCTACGGATTCACTGATGCTCTTCTCAGCTACGATCCGACCCAGTGGTCGAGAAACTTTACCTTCGGTATGCTGTATGCCTTTACCCTGAACTTCGATCTTGCCGGGAGCGTTGCTGCAGACACTATCCTGCAGTCACTCCACGACGCGTTGCTCCTCTATTTTGCCTGGGTTGTGTTGTTATTCTTATTCATTGAAATATTCGTCTTTTTTCGTGATCGATTGACGCCTGACGTCACCGTCACGAGATCGAAGATATGATACAGTTTTATTCCACCACCTTGCGCCTGAACAGTATCCAGCCCCGGGCAAAATATCCTGCCGGTGCACTCCAGATATGCACAAGACGGCTAAAGGGAGAAAATGCCAACAGGGTCAAAGCACTCAGGATATGTATCTTGTAGCTCCAGGGAACACTCTGCATCAGCGTAGGATCAGGGGTAAAGGTTATGATCCCCCGGATCCAGGGAGCAACCGTGTCCAGAACGTAAAAATCACCAAAAAATACATTGTAGAGACCGGCACCGACAACAAAGATAAGGCCGCCCAGAGTGACGAAGTCGTTCCAGCTGGTGGTGAGCTTGATCCGTAACACTGAGGTACGTCGATAGAGCAGTATGCCGAGCCCGATAAGTGCACCACTGCCGACCACCAGTCCACTCAAATGGGCGATTGCTGTATGCATTTGACCGTTGATGCCCACCATGTCTAAAAAACTTTGCGGGACCAGAAGCCCTCCGAAGTGGCCGAGAAAAGTCAGAATTATCCCCCAGTGAAAGATCGTTGAGCCGAAGAATAATTGTTTCTTTTCAAGAAATTCACTGGATCTCGAATTCCAGTTATAACGATCGGTCAAATACCGCAGGAGATGACCTATGGTAAAAATTGTCAGCGCAATATAAGGGAAAACAAGAAATGCCAGAGAGTTGCCCAGATCCATATCAGACCTCCTTGCTCGTGTCAGGGTGAGTGGACATACGAGGGTGTACAATGTCGGCCGCCAATTCCACCAACCCCGCATAGGGGTGGCTGTTTTTGGCCAGACGTTCCGCCAGATCAGTTACCGTGCCGAGACAGGACCACAGCAGGTCGGCGTCTTCCGGCTTTGGACATAAGGCGAGAAATTCGAGAATCATGGGCAGATAATCCGGCAGTTCGCCGATGGCCGCATCATACCCCTCCCGGTGGTACAGCCACAGGAGCGCGGCAAGAGCTTTACCGCGGTCCTCACTGTCACCCATGAGATGATAGGTCAGATACAGACTGGTGGCCGGCTCAAGGTCAAAAGCTGCGGTATAGGTTTCCTGCAGTTTTACGAGCGGGGTAGCTTCTGCATAATGCAAAAATTTCTGCAGCAGGTCTCGCCGCTGTCGATCATCTACCGTATCAACGGTTTCGCGTACGTCGACGAGATCTGTTTCCCATGAGGCGGCCGGGTAGTCGAGCAGCAACGCCAGCAGCTTACATTGCACACGATCGTTGTCAGTCATGAAATCCACCATTTCTTTCATCTCCTTCATTGCCTGCTGCCAGTCTCACCGGTAGTCGGGAAATCCTGCACAGCCCTTGATGGTATGCAGGGGATTTTTATCCAAATGTGTGGCCGTAGGGACCACAAATCGATCCTCGAGTTTAGCGATAGCGAGAAGATCATACATTTTCAAGAGAGTTGCCGTATCAAGACCGACAGAGGCGGCAATGGTGTCGTCTGGTTTTTTCTCCACCCGCACCGAGCGCATATACGCCCGGACTGCGGCCAGCCGTTTCAGGGCCAGACGAACAGGCTCTTCGTTCCCGGCGGTGAGCAGATTGGCCAGATATTTCACAGGGATCCTGAGGTTGTCGACAGCCGTCCTGATATCCTCGTTCCCCGCCAGTGCCTCGACCGGACTCAGCGGTGGGATGTACCAGACCATGGGCAGGGTCCTGAATTCCGGGTGCAGCGGCAGGGCCAGCTGCCAGGTCTTGGCCAGGGTATAAATCGGCGAACGACGGGCAGCTGCCATCACATGCTCGGGGATCCTCTGGTTAGCTGCCGCAGCGATTGTCTCCGGATCCGATGGGTCAAGAAAGAGATCCAGATGGGCCGGATACACATCCTTGTCGGGTGTAGCCGATGCCGCTTCATGGATGCGGTCGGCATCATAGAGAACCACCCCGACATAACGGATGCGGCCCACGCAGCTATGGGCACAGAGGGTTGTGAGCCCTGCCTCGAGCCGGGGATAACAGAAGATGCATTTCTCCGACCGATGCGTCCTCCAGTTGAAGTAGACCTTCTTGTAAGGGCAGCCCGATACGCAGTAGCGCCATCCCCGGCACCGCTCCTGGTCGACGAGAACAATACCGTCTTCGTCCCTTTTATACATCGCCCCGGAGGGGCACGAGGCGACACAGGCGGGGTTGAGGCAGTGTTCACACAGGCGGGGCAGGTAGAACATGAAGACCTGCTTGAACGAAAGATAGATGGCGTGATCAAGACCGCTGAAGTTGACATCCCGGGCACCGGTCTCGCAGACGCCGGCCAGGTCGTCGTCCCAGTTGGGCCCCCATTTAATCTGCATGGGTTCTCCGGTCAGCTGGGATTTAGGGCGGATTGACGGTTGGTGGTTTTTATGCGGTGCGGTAATGAGGCTCGCATAGTCATAATCCCAGGGCTCGTAATAGTCGTCAATGACGGGCAGATCAGGATTATGAAAAACACGGGCGACTTTCTGCAGACGTCCGCCGGCCGTGAGGCGGAGTTGACCGCCATCCATAACCCAGCCGCCCTTGTGCTTCGACTGGTTCTCCCACTCTCGGGGATAGCCGATACCGGGCTTGGTTTCCACGTTGTTGAACCACATGTATTCGGCGCCCTCGCGGGTGGTCCAGACATTTTTGCATGGGATACTGCAGGTATGGCAGCCGATACATTTGTCCAGGTTGAGCACCATGGACATCTGGACTTTAATCTTCATACCAATCCACCTCCCCGGCTTTACGTACCACGATTACCTCATCCCGCTGGGACCCGACCGGACCGTAATAGTTGAAGCCGTAGCTGAGTTGGGCGTAGCCGCCGATCATATGGGTCGGTTTTACCATAATTCGGGTTACGCTGTTGTGGGTGCCGCCCCGCTGCTTGGAGAGCGGGGAACCCGGGGTGTTGATGAGACGCTCCTGGGCATGGTACATGAAAGCGGCGCCGGGAGGAATCCGGTGGCTGACCACGGCCTTGGCCATGACCACTCCGTTTTCATTGAAGCACTCGAGCCATTCATTGTCTTTGACCTGCAGCGTTCGGGCGTCGACATCGCTGATCCAGATGGCCTCGCCACCCCGAAACAGGGTGAGCAGAATCAGGGTATCGGAATAGGTGCTGTGGATGGACCACTTGGAGTGGGGGGTCAGGTAGTTGAGGGCCAGACTCTTTCGCCCGTCCTCTGTTATGGACGGCTTCATTCTGGCCAGTGTTTCGGCCACGCTGTAGGGGCTGTTGTTCAGCGGCAGATGCAGAGGTGGCCGGTACAAGGGGAGCCCCTCGCCAAAATTGAGCATCCAGGGGTGGTCAAGATAGAACTGCGCCCGACCGGTCAGCGTCCGGAAAGGCACTTTTTCCTCGATATTGATCACAAATGGCGAGTAACGCCGGGTTTCCGATTCGATACCGCTCCAGACCGGTGAGGTGATGATCTTTCGCGGCTGAGCGGTGATATCGTTAAACGATATCTTTTCATCACGGCGGCCGGCACTCAGGTGGGTAAGGGCCAGGCCGGTTTTCTTCTCAACCCCGGCCCAGGATTTGAACGCGGTCTCGCCATTGGTCTCGGGTGCCAGTTTCAGGATGACCTGGGCGGCCTGCTTGCCGGTGCTAAGAGACGGCATACCATAGCTCTTACCGGGGACCGTCACCGTACCGAGCTCGGCGGCAAGCTCTGCATACTCCTCTTTGCCGGACCAGGCGACGCCCTTGGAGCCCACCCCTACCTGATGGACCAGAGGCCCCAACGCCGTCATCATTTTATAGGTATTGGGGAAATCCCTGGTGATCACCGACAGCTGGGGCATTGTTTTACCCGGCACCGGCTCCGTTTCACCCTTGCGCCAGTCAAGGATTGCCGACTGTCCAATCTCACCCGGGCTGTCGTGGAGAAGAGGCGTTGCGACGAGATCCTTCATCTCTCCCAGGTGGACTGCCGCCAGTTCGGAGAATTTTTCGGCGATCGCGCTGAACTGGTCCCAACTGGTTTTCGCCTCCCATGGCGGGTCCACCGCCGGATTGAACGGATGGATGAAGGGATGCATGTCGGTGGTACTCAGATCGTGCATCTCGTACCAGCCCGCTGCCGGCAACACGATGTCGGAGTACATGGCGCTGGTGGACATACGCAGTTCCAGGGTGACGAGAAGGTCGAGTTTTCCTTCGGGGGCCGGGTCTCGCAAGGTAATTTCCTCGGGTCGGAGTGCACTCTCAGCGTTTTGGACACTGTTGTCAACGCCCAGCAGATGCTTGAGAAAATATTCATGGCCCTTGCTGCTGGCCCCGAGCAGATTAGCCCGCCAGAGAAAGAGTACCCGGGGGAAATTATCCGGGTGGTCGGGATCTTCGACGGCAAAGCGCAGCGAGCCGTTTTTCAGTTGTTCGACGGCATGGGCGATAATATCTTTATCCGTGGCTGCGCCTTTTTCCGCGGCCTCCCGGCAGATATCCAAGGGGTTGCGATTAAACTGGGGGTAGGATGGCAGCCAGCCGAGTCGGACGGCCACCGCGTTGTAATCCGCCATGTGCCGGGGGGAACCATCACCAGCCATGGGCCAGAGAAGGGATTCGGCGTTCAGGTCATCATAGCGCCACTGGTCGGTGGCGAAGTAGTAGAACGAGGTACCGTTCTGCTGGCGTGGCGGGCGTGTCCAGTCAAGAGCGAAGGCCAGCTGAGACCAGCCGGCCTGGGGCCGGACCTTTTCCTGGCCCACATAATGCGCCCAGCCTCCGCCGTTGACGCCCTGGCAGCCGCAGAGGGTGGTCAGGTTGACGATGGCCCGGTAGATCATATCGCTGTGGTACCAGTGATTGGTCCCGGCACCTAAGAAGATCATGGACTTGCCGTGGGTCTTGGCAGCATTTTCGGCGAATTCCCGCGCTACCTGGATGACGTCCTGCGGTGGGACACCGGTTATTGCCTGCTGCCATGCCGGGGTGAAGGGCCGGGGATCGTCATAGTTGGTGGGATACTCTATCGAGGTGTCCTGCGTGCGGCCATCGTCCTCGGCTCGAGCGATCCCCAGCTGGGCGGTCATCAGGTCAAATACCGTGGTGACAAGCACATCACCTGCAGCTTTCTTGATCGTTTTGACCGGTACCCGGCCATTTTTCGAGCCGGGTCCTTTATCGTCGAAAAATGGCAGGGTGACCGTCCGCCAGCCATCACTATGGCCGCCATAGCTGAGCAGCGGATCGACCACGGCATCGTTTTGCGAATCCTGCAGGTGGAGATTCCAGTGGCCGGCGGCTTCGTCCCAGCGAAAGCCGATGCTGCCGTTGGGGACCACCCAACTTGCGGTCGTCTCATCGAAGAAAACGGTTTTCCAGCGCGGGTTGGTTGCCTCAGTTCCCAGATCGGCGGCGGTCAGGAACCGGCCCGAGACCAAGCTGTCGCCTGCTGGCTGAAGAACGACAGCAAATGGCAGATCAGTAAAGCGTTTGGCATAATCGATAAAGTAGGCGGTGGGCGTATCAATATAGAATTCCTTGACGATTACGTGGGTCATGGCCATGGCCAAAGCCGCGTCGGTGCCCGCCCGGGCCGGCAGCCAGCTGTCGGCGAACTTGACATATTCGGCGTAATCCGGGGCCACCGCCGTCACTTTGGCTCCGCGATACCTTGCCTCGGTGAAGAAATGGGCGTCCGGGGTCCTGGTCATGGGCAGGTTGGTCCCCCAGACAATCATATAGGTTGACTCATACCAGTCGGCGCTCTCAGGCACGTCCGTCTGCTCCCCCCAGATCTGGGGCGAAGCCGGCGGGAGGTCCGCGTACCAGTCGTAAAAACTGATGGCGGAGCCGCCAATCAAGGAGAGAAACCTGGTTCCTGCGGCATAGGCGACCATGGACATCGCCGGGATGGGGGTGAAACCGAAGATCCGGTCGGGGCCGTAGCGCTGGATGGTATGGACCAGAGAGGCGGCGGTGATCGTTGCGGCTTCATCCCATGACAGGCGGACCAATCCGCCTTTGCCCCGGTCGCGCTGGTACCGGCTGCGCTTCTCGGGATTGCCGGCAATATCGCGCCAGGCCTTGACGGGATCGCCATGGGTGGCGAGGGATTCCCGCCAGAGTTCCAGCAGCGAGGAGCGGATAAGGGGATATTTAATGCGGACCGGACTGTAGGTGTACCAGGAGAAGGTGGCGCCACGGGGGCACCCCCTGGGCTCGTGGTTAGGAAAACCCTCGCCGCAGGCCGGATAATCGGTGGCCTGGGTCTCCCAGACGATGATCCCGTTTTTAACATAAACATCCCACGAGCAAGAGCCGGTGCAGTTGACGCCGTGGGTGGACCGCACCTTTTTGTCGTACTGCCACCGATCACGATAAAAATGTTCCCATTCCCGCTGGCCGCAGCGATTTTCCGCCCAACCGTCCGAGATTTTCTCTTCCAGGCAGCAAGCCTCCGTGCCCCGGGGGCGAAAAAAACGAAACCGCTTCATGAAATCTTTGCCGGACATCACAACCTCCCTTAAGAGAAGGCAAAACGTTCAGACACGGAAAACTAACCACGGCAACCAGGAAAGTAAGCCGGGACTCTTTTCAGTACCGTCAAGCGGCATTAAAAAGAATACCGTCTTGAGGGGGGTAAGTACCTTCACGAAATGCATTGATAAACAACAAGAAATGCATTTCTAAGGTACTAAAGAGCCATGTTCGTTTTTAAAGTAATAGTCAGTGTCTGTGTTTCACGGTTAAAGAGCTTGATTAAGTCGGTCGCTCGCATGCATAAAATATCTGTAGCACATCAATACAATTGATATACTACTGCTTTGCTGGACGCACAATAATTTTTTCCAAGGAATGCGCCTCGATTCTTGAACAGAATGACGAAAGGCAACAGGATAACGGAGATCCTGTAGAACCTCTTCGGCAGGTTGATTTGCTTTCATACAATGAGCATAAAAGAGGAAACTTTCGCAATACAATACCAAGGAAGGTAGTCAGGGATACGATCGGGAAATATTATGTCGAGGCGATTCTTTTGAGGGGTGAATTCATTTAAATAACCCTCCTTCTGAGGCTCCACAATGGGAGAGTGTTTGTAAAAGGTCTCTTTTCTTCTCCGGTTTATTGAAAAATCCGGGCCAGTTCAAAACCCAGAGGACTGAGGGGAGACGGATCAGAAGATGGGGGTGAAGGTGAGATCCAGGCGAGTCCATCGCCCTCAATATAAATGGTAAGCAGATCATCGCCAGTCACCCGCATGTATATGGTGCGGAGGAATTCGAACTGCCAGTGTCGCTCAGGTCAGGCAGCCGATTTACAAGACCTCAATTGCGCGCTGGCGAAACTACGAAAAGTATCTTGACGACCTTGTGGCGATACTTGGCGATACAGTTGCGAAGAGATGATGAACTGCCAGCATGGGCGGGACATGGAACGGAGGAATTCAGCAATCTTCTTGTCAATTATATTTTTATCAGTCAGAAGTGACAGTTCTGCACCGCGGAGCACGGCTGATTTATCGTAAATTCACCAAAGTGGATCCGCTCAGGCGTGAAAAATGAATGTTGCCAGGTAAAGCAGAATATCCCTTTTGTCATAGACTATCTCTTCTTGATACACTATACGATCCATTGAAATGCCAACAATCGACATGGTGCTGCCTTCTGCTCTCGTTTGCCGATGCGCTTGGCCCAGCGTGCAGGCTTGCTGATCAGTGAGAGGGGAGGTCGGGTATCACCCTGACCCCTTTGCAACCGAAGTAGACAAAGATCGAGAGAAAATAGTCCGATGAAAGTTGTTATTGCCGAAAAACCGTCGGTGGCCCGCGATATTGCAAAAGTTCTCAATATTACCGCCAAAAAGAAAGGGTATATTGAGGGCCGCGGTTGCGCGGTCACCTGGGCCTTCGGGCATCTGGTAACCCTTCAGGAACCTGGCGAATATGACCCGGCGCTCAAGCGCTGGTCGCTCGAGACCCTTCCCTTCGTGCCCGACCAATTCAAGCTCACCCTGATCAAAAACAACGGCGTGGCGGAGCAGTTCCAGCTGATCAAGACCCTGTGCGAACAGGCCGAGGAAATTGTCTGCGCCACAGATGCCGGGCGGGAAGGAGAGCTGATCTTTCGCTATATTCTGGCGCTGTGCCAGTGCGAAGACAAACCGATCCGCCGCCTCTGGCTCAACTCATTGACCCCAGAGGCCATTCAGGCGGCGTTCAAGGATCTGAAGGACGGCCACGACTACGACGCTCTCTATGCGGCCGCACGCTGCCGCAGTGAGTCCGACTGGATTGTCGGGCTCAACGCCACGCGCTACTACACCGTCCGCCACGGTCAGATCGGCGGCAGCGATCGCGTGCTCTGGAGTATAGGCCGGGTGCAGACGCCGGTGCTGGCAATGATCGTCGACCGTGACGACTCTATTGTCCAATTCTGTCCCCAGCCGTTCTGGGAGCTCACCACCCGCTATCGCGAGGTGGTGTTCAAGTACAGCGGCCAGCGTTTCGAGCGACCGGAGAAAGCCCAGGCCCTGCTTGACAAGGTCATTGGCCAGCCCTTTGTTATCACCGGCAGTGCCGGTAAAGAGAGCAAGGAGCAACCGCCCCAGCTCTTCGATCTTACCACCCTACAGCGCGAGGTCAACAAGCAGCACGGCCTGTCGGCGGCCGCGACCCTCGCCGCCACCCAGAATCTTTATGAGGCCAAACTCGTCACCTATCCGCGTACCGATTCACGTTATCTGAGCAAAGATCTCCAACCGAACGTTCCCAGGATCCTGGAACAGCTCAAGGCCATGCGGGCCGAACAGATCGCGCCGCTTAACCTCGCCAAACTCCCGTTTACCAGCCGGATCATCGACGACACCAAGGTGACGGACCATCACGCCATCATCCCCACCGGCGTTACGCCGCGTAACCTCGGCGCCAATGATCAGCTCGTCTATGACGCAATCACCACCCAGTTCATCGCCGCCTTCTATCCCGTCTGCATCAAACATGTAACCACGGTTGACGGCGTGAGTCAGCGGGTCAGGTTCCAGGCCAAAGGAACGCAGATTATTGAGCCGGGCTGGACCGTTCTCTTTCCGAAAAAGAAGATGAGCCAGGACGCTGCCGATGACCAGGCCCTTCCGGCCTTTATCGATGGGGAAACCGGCGAGCATGAGCCAGCCCTGCGCGAGGGCAAAACCAAACCTCCCGGTCATTTCACCGAAAACTCACTTCTCGGCGCCATGGAAGCCGCTGGTAAGTTTGTTGAAGACGACACCCTGCGTGAGGCGCTCAAAGAGCGCGGTATCGGGACGCCCGCGACCCGCGCCGCCATCATCGAAACGCTGCTCCGCCGCGGCTATATCCGGCGCGAGAAAAAACAACTGCGCTGCACCGATATGGGTCGCTACCTGATCGCCCTTATCCAGGATCCTCTGCTCAAATCGCCGGAAATGACGGGGGAATGGGAGGAAAAACTTAAAAAAATTGAAAGCAGCCAGCTCGACCCCGATATCTTCATGACCGGGATCAGCAGCTACATCCGCACCCTGATAGAGCACAGTTCCGCCCGCCGGCTTGACCCTGCACGCTGGGGGAGTTGTCCACTCTGCGGCAAAGAGATTATCAAGGGGAAACGGGCCTACGGCTGCTCCGGCTGGAAAGAAGGTTGCCCCTTTGTGTTGGAAGCGGAGTACAAAGGGATAACGCTGACGCCAAGGCAGATTCAGGGCCTGCTGCAACTGTGCATCCTGCCGCAGCCGGTGAAAATCGATGACGAACCGCGCATCCTCATCCTCTCCACCCATGGTATGATCATGGACCTGCGGCTGCCCTCAGCCGATCGGCAAAAAAACATCCTCAAGAAAGACGGTTAATTTTGCCGGAGTATGTTGTCCCCGTCGGCCTGATTTCCATAACAGGAAAAGGCGGGATCCTGTGCAGGATCCCGCCTTTTCCGTCTAGATAGGCAGGTGGCTATTTTTCACTGCGCATCGTTTTGGCCAGCTCTTTGATTTCACCCAGGTCTTTGGTCATCTCGTTCCAGCCATACCAGTAGGCATAGTCCGGACTGACATGAAAAAATGCCTGATAGGTGCGCATCCGATGTTTCATGTACATCTGGACCAGCACTTGATCGATGTAGGAGAGCTTATCCAGATCCTTGTCCCATCTTTCCCCGTTAGTGTGCATAAAGGTCAACAGGAATGGGTAGTTAGCTGGATATCCTGCCGGTTTTTTGATCAGGCCGTCTTTATAGAGGGCAGCGACAGTTTCAATCGCGTCCGCCATAAGGCGATCCGCCTTGATCATGATTGAATCACCCATGTCGAGCTGTTCCTTGACGTATTTTGCCGAGTGGCACTGGGAACAGATCTTCAGCATCTTGTCTCTTTCTTTTTGCCACGATTCCTGGTCGAGCTTGGCCATGCGGACGGCCTTGACTGCATCGAGAATAGGTGTCGGCTTGCCGGTAACCGGGTCAAGAACCCCAAGGGCTTTGAGAATGGTAACGCGGTCGGCCGCGGCTTGTTTGTCGTCCGGCAGAGGTAATCGAACTCCGAGAAATCCCCATGCAGTTTCGTTGGCATGGTTGCCATCGGGCATATGACAGGTTTGACAGCTTGGTGCTGCTGCCCCTTCCGGGAGGTCGCCATGTTTTTTGGCAAACCAGCGTTCTCCGTGCTTGGAACTTGACCACATTTCCCACTGTGGATGATCGTAGCCCATATGGCACTGCTGGCAGGCAAAGGGATTAACGGCTTCTTTCTTGGAAAAAGCGTGCCGGGTGTGGCATTCGTCGCAGGAATTGTTCTGGTAGCGATACCCCTTGCTTGCCAGTTCTTTCTTTTGCTCTTCGGTCTTGATTCCCATGTTGTGACAACCGCCGCAGCCCCTACCTCCTTCAATCAATTCGTCAGGCGCCATGTGGGTCGCCGGGATTGCATTTAAGCTGGTCCAGCCAAAATTGTGCTTGCCATGGGAAAACTGGGTGAACTGTTCCTCATGGCAGGACTGGCAGACTTTTTCATCGGGAAGAACCGCCAGCTTATAGTCTTCGGCGTTTTTGTGTGCTTCTCCGTGACAGGCTGAACAGGAAATATCGTTTTTGGCATGTTCGCTGATTTGCCAATCCTTGACCTGGCCGGGCGAAAGTTTTTGGTGACACTCAATACAGACATCGGCCGCATGAGCAACACCGGACAGCAGCAGCAGGGAAAAGATTCCCGCCAGTACCCCTTGCAACGTTTTCATCATCTGCCTCCTCCTTCGTTAAAATTATCAGGAAACCCCCGCTGTTCGGAGGTTATGGGTAGCAATTTTAAACACTTGCGGGGCTGACACAGTTGTTGAATCCACTCTGCTGCAGTACCCTGTAACACAGCCCATTCACACTGTCATTAAATGATCTCTGGTGGTTAATACGATCTTGTTATTACGCTTTTTTCTTTATCAGCTTGTGTATATTTCGCAGAAGAGAGTATCAAAAAGATTGAGCAACATGACCATCAAAACAGAAGATAGCCTTTGTTGCAAGAGACGTCTTTGCGCTTACGCAATGACGTCTCTTGTTTTTGCAAAAAGGGCGGAGAATTTATGGCATGGGATATTTTAAGTTCTGCTTGCCACCCGAAACTCAGCCTGTCGGAGTGGCAGGACCAACCTGGTATTCATTCATGATCGTTTGTGGCTGTCATTGATAGTATCTACCAGCATTTTTATGCTGTTTATTGATCATTGCAATTGTGGTTTCATGATATAAGTTTTACCAAAGTCAATAAAACATCATTGATGACAATCACGTCTATCATTACTTTGACTGTTGCGTACATAGAAACATTCACAGATCTGATCGAAGAGGTGACATTATGCGGCTACGGGGTAAAAAAGTTTCGAAAGCCTACCAAAAACTGGTCTTCGTCAACGATAAGGATGGCAAAGAATATGCGTGTTATGCAGGGGATCTCACAAACCATAAAAAAGGCAGAGGGCTTACCAAAAATGAGCGGGAAAAATGTATGGATTTAAGCTTTGTGCTCGGCGAAACATGGTAAGGGGGAACGGTATGAGTGTCAGAGGACGGACATGAAAATGAGTCTTCAGGCTTAACATGAACACTCATTCCTGCCCGTGCGCAGCAGAGATTTTTGGAAATCGGCATGCTTTACTTAACTGCTCAATTTTCAAATTCCTCCCACGCCCTCCTCGTTTTTAATTCGGCTTTGCAGCGCATACATTGTTGTTGAACCTGAAGACCAGAACATGAGCTTTCCTTCCTTGACAAGATCATTGGCCAGATTTTTCAGATCGCGTGGTTTTGTCTCTGGATCACAGCAATAGAAATCTTTAATGTACAACTGTGCTTTGGGGGATGTTTTCGCTTTCTCAAGAATTGCATCCTTCAATGCTTCTTTGGTTAATTGCATATGGAACCTCCTAAACGGTCTCAAATCAGCAGCAGATCTGCCAGGACGTGGAAATGATATTTTCTGTGTAAAGGATGGAGTGGTCGCTTCATCCTTTACATGTTTGAGACAAAGAAAGGGTGGACAGAAACCTTCTCTCTTTCATTACTGAGCAATATTCGTGCCTTTTACCCAGTTTGTTTATCAGTAACTTCTGCCCGGTTGCCATCTCAAGTGCTTTGAGGGCAAGCAATGCGCCAGGAAGCGCTGTCCCAAATAATACGCTGCCTCCGGCGCGTTGCTTTGTGGGAAAAAACTCTAAACGCTAGGTACTTGACACGTGCGCATAGCTCTCTGTGACAGGTCATATATGACCATGTGGTTAGATATGACCAATAATGAGGTGTCCGGAGATATTGCTCAGGTGGTAACTGCCTCCTGTTTACCGGAATATCAGGCTGCATACCACAGTATCGCAAAGTAATGGCAGAAGGTGCCGGCCATAACAAATAAATGCCAGATAAGATGGCCGTATTTCAGCCGGGAATCGGTGGCGAAAAAGGCCACACCTACTGTGTAGAACAAGCCTCCGGCAAGTAACAGGAGTAAACCCGCTGTTTGTACCCTGGCTAAAAACGGATGAATCGCGATAACGGCAACCCATCCCATCATGAGGTAGAGAGAGGTGAAAAGAATAGGGCGGGACGCCAGATAAAACCCCTTGAGCGAGACTCCAAGCAGCGCAAGCCCCCAAACCACTCCGAGCAGCGACCAGCCCCACGCACCATGCAGTACCCCGAGGGTGAACGGTGTGTAGGTGCCGGCGATCAGTAAAAAAATGGCTGAATGCTCGATGATTCTGAAAACACGTTTGGCTTTCCCCGGTGGTAATCCGTGGTAGACAGTAGAGGCAAAATACAGAATTATGAGTGTCGCGCAAAACACAGCGGTGCCGACAATGAATCGACCATTTCCGTTGCGTATCGCATCAGCTATGAGTATCGGCGTCCCGATAAATGCAGCGATGAGCCCAACGCCGTGGCTGATGGTGTTTGCTATCTCCTCGACTTGAGATTGCTGACGATTTTGTTTCGCATTGAGTGTTCGGATGTCAATACCTTTAGGCTCTGTTTTCCAAATCTGAAGCCTCTTCGGGGCTCGCCTTAGTGTGTTGCTATAACACTCGGTCTGAGACATTTTTTCTTTTTTACCATCTTTATCGTGCATGACCATATTCTCTTTTTTTTCCCTTTGCCGCCGAACGTCCTATCAAGTCTTCACTGCGAGGCATCATGCTTTTGAGTCATCCTGCAGATACCCTCTTTCCGCTTCGAGCTGGTCCTTCAGCTTTTTAATTTCCAGAAGGGACTTTTCTGCTGACTGTCTTCTCCTTTCCTCCACTTCCCTTGCCTTCATAAGATCGACCAACCGCTTTTCGACCAGTTGCTCAAGACCTCTTCGGTTATATTCAAGCTCAGTTACATCGGAAATCGCCAAAAAGATACACTTCGCTTGATTCTCGTCTGTAAAGATCCATCTCACGTTCAAACGAAGTATCTTCTGGCCCAGGGGCCCAAAATTATGCTCCAGCTCCAAGTCGTCAAATTTTGAATTTTCAGGGAGGATGTTCTCCCGTAACTTTCGCAGCCTGGGGATATCCCATTGCCGGTTGCCAAGATCATAAACTGTTACCCCTTCGACTTCATCGGCTTTGAAATGGAAGGTCCGGTAAATTTTTTTGTGTCTCGCATCGCAGGGGAGCGCTCACTCTTCATTAGACGTTCTCTATCTTCTTTTTCCGGATCGATTTTGTCGTCTGGATACAATCCGGGGTATCAACAGGATTGTTATTGTTGGTTGATGGGGTATAAAAAACCTGGTTCCTCTCCATGAAATAATGCAAAAATGCTGGTTGAATACGTCAGGCGGTGCCGAGTTCACAATGGTTTTTCTGTATGAAGTTTTTTCTGATTACCCCTCAAGCTCAGCTTGTCTACGAATGTCATCGCACAGGTTTTTTGGTAATTGAAAAACCAAGCCCAGTAAGACCTGCGCAAAGTTCTTGAAATGCTTTTTCCAGCAGTCTCTTTTTTTCACCGATGCCGGAAATAGTCATGATAATATCCATTTCAGGGTTCTCACCGATTGTTGTAGCCAAAGATTTAGTGTAAATTTCAGGATACTTTTCCACAATGCGAAGCAATATCGGATCCAGAAGAGATTCATCATTGCACATTACGGCAACACAGCGCGACATTGCCTCGCCTTCGCCAAAAGCCTGATCGAGAAATTGCTGCAAAGATTGCTGAATAATTCCCTTCAGCTCAGAAGGAACGCCGGGGACGCTTATAATCGCCGTTTGCTCTACATGCAGATAAACCCCCGGCGCTGTCCCTACAGGATTTAACAGCGGCTCCCCACCCAGAGGGAGGCAGGCCATCTTTTGCCGAGCTGGATTCAACCCCCCCTGTTGCATGATTCCCTGTTCAAAGAAGCGGTCATACTGTCGTCTCACCATCTCAAGGGCTTCGTTGTGCAGGGCGATTTCACGATCTGTTCCTTCAGCGACGGCCTGCAGGGTTAAGTCATCTGCTGTCGGTCCAAGTCCCCCTGAGGTAAAAAGGATGTCAACTTTTCGCGACACGGCCTCGCGAACTGCCGCCGATACGACCTCCAGTACATCCGGGACTATGGTTACCCGTGTAACCATCCCACCACGTCCATGCACTAATTTGCATAGCCAGTTTGTATTCGTATCTAGGATATCACCAGTTAATATCTCGTTTCCGACGATAATTATTTCGACTTTCGCTGCTATTCGCATAATGCCTCGTAATTTTTGACATGGAAGTATATTCCCGTGTTGAGTGCAGGTACAATAAACCATCTTACCTTAATCAGAATAAACATTTTCTTAAAAAGAATTTGTGATTACCACTAAACTTCAGCTACATGGGGATATGAGGAGCCCTTTTCACGGGACGCCATAAACCCATCCCTGGGGGCTTGACCGCAGCCATCCAGGCTGCGGAACACCCGTGCAAAGGGCACCTCATATCCCTCTGAACCTTCTAAGCTGCACTTTAGTGGTAATCACAAAAGAATTTGAAGACCACTAATGTCCGGCAATGATCCTGAACCAGGGAATGCAATGACAGGTACCTGATGGTAAGTGCGTCTGTTGGGTTTTTTCAATTGCTTTAAGTTGGCAACAGACATCTCTTGATTGTGCGAAGAGGTCCGAAAACAATTTACAGGAACTCAGTATCCGCTGAAAAACAGCACCTTTGGACGGTGCACGGCAAACTTTGGGGATAAATATTTTCCCTTCAGCGAATGTCATCATTGGGCTTAGTCCGTTGCTGTGCTGCTCTTGATGAGATCTTGCTGCAATAACATCTCTACGCCATGGGTATGAAAATCGCAGGTATATTTGGCATCTTCAAGCTATAAGTCTTACTATCGGAGATAGGATTGTTATTGAACACATCGCACCATAGCCGACTCAACTTTTGCTTAACGGAGGTTCAAATGCCTGCATATGTGATCATCAAACGTAAATTTAGAATGAATCAACCGGATAAATTGATACCACTGATGAATGAATTAAACCGCCGTGCCAAAGATCAGCCCGGGTACCTCTCCACAGTGACTCTGCAAAGCACTGAAGACTCGGAAGACTACATCGTTATCAGCCAATGGGAAACAGCAGATGCATGGAAACGTTGGTTCGTGAGCAAGGAAAGAAGGGATATTCAGGGCAAGGTGGACAGTTTGATTGGTGAACGAACCTTCTATGAAGTTTTTCAGCCGATCGATTCAGCCGGTTGATAGATTATTTTGATACCAGGAGTTGTATGCAACGAATCAAAGATAGTATATATTTTATTTAATCTCTGCATCCTGGACAGCTAGAAAGTTCATCGAGCTGTCCAGGATTTTCCTCCTTTCGGCTGAGCGTATCGAAGAGTGGCCGGTTCAACCCGACAACTGCAACTTTGGGGATTACTTTTATGGGCAAGAAAAAAAGCACAAGCAAAGACAGTAAAGATGGCAAGAAGAGCATCAAGCCGGAAAAAATAAGACTGCTTGAAGGAACCGCAGCCAAAAATTGCAATACCCAAAAAGGCGATGACACCACAGCAATCTACATAAAGAAAACGAACCTGCAGTATGAACTGGATTTAAAAAGACTGCAGATCGAATTGATGAAACTGCAAGATTCCATGAAGGATAATGGTCAGCGTATTCTGGCGATTTTTGAAGGACGCGATGCCGCTGGCAAAGGAGGCACGATCAAGCGTATTACTGCTCATCTTAATCCTCGAAATACCCGGGTCGTCGCCCTGATGAAACCTAACGAGACGGAAATGACCCAATGGTATTTCCAACGCTATGTCGCGCACCTGCCTTCCGCCGGTGAAATAGTCATTTTTGACCGAAGTTGGTATAATCGGGCAATGGTCGAACCGGTCATGGGATTCTGCTCCGATGAACAAAACAAACGTTTTTTAAAAGATGTGCCAATGTTTGAGGAAATGTTGGTAAAAGAAGGGATAAAACTTTTCAAATTTTACTTTTCAGTCTCAAAAAATACTCAAAAAGAACGGTTTGACTCACGAAAGACCGACCCGTTGAAGCAGTATAAACTTTCCCCGGTCGATAATCTGGCTCAAGAGTACTGGGACCAGTATTCCGTGAGAAAATTCCAGATGCTCTCGGAAACTAACAGAACTATTTCGCCTTGGACGGTTATTCGATCCGACGACAAAAAAACTGCTCGCCTCAATTGTATGAAATTTATTCTCAGTAAGATGGACTACGATGATAAACTGCCGGCGGGAGAGCTTGAACCCGACCCCAACATTATCATATCGGGTATAGATGAATTGAAACATATGGAAGACAACCTGATGACACCCGAACTGCTGCACGGGTAACAACCACCGGGGAATGTTGCTTTATCTGGACACTACTGCTGATTATCTTGAAGGGTGTTGAGTGACGATCTGACCATGTGGGAAAAACAGGCATTCCCCATAGTGAACAGTTTGACCGGTAGATCATTTTTTACTCGCAGTCGCTTGATGATATCTTTCTCTTTCATTCCTTTTTTATGAAGTTCGAGAACCTGCTGGTTAAAGCTTATAAGATAATCGAGTTTTCTTTTTATGAGGGTATGGCCGTCTTTCATACTGGGGCGGTGGGCACAAAAAAGTATGTCAAAATCCAATTCTACAGTTTTCTTTAAAGAGTCTATCTGCTGATCAATCCTTTCATCAATTCTAAAGAATTGTATTTTTTCACCTACGTAGAGATCTCCGGAGAAGAGCCAACCCTCTTGCTCTACATGGTAAACAGTATGATCTTTACTATGCCCAGGGGTGTGCACGGCCTTGAGGGTGATTTTTTCAGTTTCGATTATTTCGGGACAGGTTTCTGCTTGAACCCGTGGGGCTTTGCCGAACAGGATTTGCTGATAAGGGAGGATATTGAATCCTTTTGATAACTTTGCTATCCCATTAGGATGCAGGTATACCGGTACACTGCATTGATCTTTCAGGAGACCTGCGTTGCCGCTATGGTCCTCATGGTGGTGTGTCAGCAGGATCGCAGCGACATTGTTGCAGTCGATCATCGAACTTACTTTTTTGCGGAGGTGGTGGGGACCGGTGTCTATCAGGATAGAGTCTATAAGATAAAGATAAACTGACTTTATTGGCTTTCCCATAGGTGCAATACCGACCTCAAAGCCTTTTACAGGTCCATAGGAATGCTGTTTTGCAAATAACATAGGCGATGATCTTCTATTTACAGAGGTGACAGTGGTGGCCAGAACAACCCTTCATGCTACTTCCAGCTCAAAGGCAGAGGCGTTAATCGTTAATGGCACGTCAGTCTACATTTAATACCTCCCCCCTTGCAATACCTTATAATTACCAAAATTCAGCCGGATCTCCCTGAAGAGCATCAGGAATTTGGTAAAGCAGAACTTCCAGATACCGTGGTTATCTTTCATTATGAGCCGTTTACAATATGCTTGGATTCGTTTTGGCAGTATTCACTGATGAAAACGCTTGCTGAGAGCGAGCGACGAGATGAAATTATCCATGCAGCTGTGCAATCTTCTAAAAACAGCATAGAATCCCACCATATTGAACACGCTGTATATCGTTTTTGAATGATATTAATTGTTTGTGATGTTTGTACGCGAAAGGTCGAACTATATACCGCGAATGAGCCTTTTGAGCAAAAATCTTGCCAAGTTTCTGATAATGAATAGCATAATGCTATGAATCGGTTGGCGTTTGTCACAAACGTGTGGAAACTGTCCCGACTCCTGACAAGAGAGTACATTCGAGCAGAGCTCAACGCTGTGAAAGTTTGGCAACTGAGTTCTTTTTGGGCGGACACAGTGCGAAACATATATAAAAATCTTGAAAACTACTGGAAAATACTTCGGGCAGAACGGGCCGCGATGATAGTTGATGGGGAGGACTATTATCGAGCGCTCCATGAGGTAATGCGTGAAGCGAAAAACAGGATCATGCTTGTTGGCTGGGACCTGCATAGTGAGTTGCGTCTGATTAGAGATGGTAACAGCGGCGGATATCCTGTTCAACTTGGCAAGTTTCTCGACTCGCTGGTAAGGGAAAAGAAGGGGCTGCAGATATATCTGTTGGCCTGGGACTTCGCCATGATATATGCCATGGAACGTGAATTTTTTCCACGGTACAAGCTGCAGTGGCGCAGTCACAAAAATATTCATTTCTGCCTTGATGGTGCACACCCGCTGGGCGCGTCACAACATCAGAAAATGGTCGTTGTCGACGACAGTCTGGCGTTTGTCGGCGGGTTTGACGTAAGCAAATGGCGCTGGGATACTTCTGAACATCTGGTGGATGATGCAAGGAGAAAGTCACCGGATGGCGACCATTATCCTCCTTTTCACGATATTCAAATGGTTGTTGACGGCGATGCGGCAAAGGCCATTGCTGCCATTTGTATTGAAAGGTGGCAGATGGCGTGTGAAAAAAAACTGGAATTGTTGGGAAACAAGAATGCAAGCGATCTATGGCCGGAATCTGTTCACCCGGATTTTGCTGATGTGGATATAGCTATTTCCAGGACGCTGCCGGAATTTAAGATGTGCAGTGAAGTTCGCGAGGTCGAACGACTCTATCTTGATTCAATTGAAGCGGCAGAAAATACCATTTATATCGAGAATCAATATCTTAGCTCCTACAGGATTGGCGAGGCGCTGGCAGGTCGGCTGGAGGAAGAAAACGGGCCTGAAATCGTGATTGTCATGCCACTCGAAACTGGAGGATGGTTGGAACAGCATACCATGGATGTTTTACGTGGCCGAGTTTTACGGCGTATGTTCGAAGCAGACAGATGGAATCGCCTGAGGGTGTTTTATCCCCGGCTGGCTGATAACCCGCTGACGGCTCTCATGGTGCACGCCAAGGTAATGATCATTGATGATAATTTTTTACGGGTTGGTTCTTCCAATTTGAGTAACCGGTCGCTGGGGCTCGATTCGGAATGCGATCTCTCCGTCTGGGCAGAAGATAACGCGATCGAAAAGAAAGAGAAGATAGTCCTCTTTCGTAACCGGTTGCTGGCTGAGCATCTGGGTGTGCCACCGGATAAGTTGGAAAAGGAATTTGAGGGAAATAGTTCACTTGTTGTGACTGTTGATCGGTTGCGGTCCGGTGCAGGACGTACACTGGTGCCTATAGACCCTGAGGCAACCAAAGACAGAGATCAATGGGTTCCGGACTCAGCCCTGCTCGATCCGGAAAAGCCTATCAAACCAGATGAACTTCTTGATTATTTCATCGATAAATCTCACCAGGTAAGGGCATATCACCATATGTTTAAAATTATTTCTCTGATTGCGTTTGTCTTAGGAATGGCGATCCTGTGGCGATGGACACCGCTCGGAGAATGGCTGAGTATTGAATCTGTGCTTCAAGCAGCACGCTGGGTTGAGGGCCAGCCATATTCGCCGCTTATTGTGTTGGCTGCCTTTCTGGCTGGCGGACTCGTGTCGTTTCCTGTGACGCTGATGATTATCGCCACGATTGTAATTTTTGGGCCGTGGCCAGGTCTGTTGTACACTCTTCTTGGGACTGAGTTAAGTGCAATGTGCATGTTTCTTATTGGCCGTTTACTGGGACAGGATACTGTCAGGAAATTATCGGGAGCATTATTGAAACGTTTAAACCATAAATTATCAAAGTCGGGTCTTTCTGCGGTTATAATGTTCCGGATCGTTCCTATTGCACCTTTTTCGGTAATCAACCTGATAGCAGGCGTTTCCGATGTTTCGCTCAGGGATTTTGCGGTGGGCACTCTGATAGGCCTGCTCCCCGGCACCATCGCGATAGTTTTTGTCGGGGACCAAATTGCAAAGTCCATGAAAGCACCTGATCAAACGAGTTTGACTATATTGGGCTTATCTATCGTCGCGGTCGCAGCTGCATTGAGCGGACTCCGCTGGTTTTTGAGAGCCCGTCAACACAGGAAAAGAAGATGAAATGTCGGATAGTTATCTGAAATTTTTAACTGTGGCGACATATAACATTCACCGGTGCATCGGGACGGATGGGAAAGTTGATTCAGCAAGAATTGCAAACATTCTACAGCAAATTGATGCAGATATAGTTGCCCTGCAGGAAGTTGTTTCGCTTGGAGACGAAAGCGGAGGCATGCTTGGAGATCTGGCAAAGAAAACCGCATTACAACCAATACCTGGTTTGACGATGCTGGAGGGGGATGGACATTACGGCAATGCACTCCTCTGCAGAATTCAGCCGCAAAAAGTCGAGCGGATCGACATCAGCGTGCTCGATAGAGAGCCCAGAGGTATTTTAAAGGTTCGTTTTGCCTATGAAGGTAAGGCACTGGTTGTGTTTGCTACCCACCTGGGATTGAAGCATTTTGAGAGGAAATTTCAGATAAGGGAACTCATCAGGCAGGTAGAGAAAGAGTCAGAGCATTGCTGCTTAGTTGCAGGGGATTTTAATGAGTGGAATAGGTGGGGGCGCAACATGCATCTACTGGACAGCACGTTGGAAAAAACGGCTGCATTGCCGACTTTCCCCTCTCGCCACCCCCTGATTTCTCTGGATAGAATCTGGGTTAATGCAAACGGATTCATCGAAACAATTTCTGTATTCAAAAATAGTCGGTCCAGAGTAGCCTCCGACCATTTGCCACTTGTAGCAAAAATCAGGTTTTAATTGAAATAGTTTTTACTTGCTCTGACGTTGGGGCATTCCAATGTAAACACAACCAATAAATACACCATTATGGATCTTGAAATGAAGCGTCAGGCCGTTGAAAAGGCAAAGCCATTGACTGATGGCATTCCATCTCTGGGGAAATGGAAACAGAATCCTGATCTTCTGGAATGGCTGGAATCACTATAAAGTGCTGGATAGCGCACTTATTAATGTGAAGAGATATGCCGGAGGAAACTTCAGCGGAGAGCCAAGCCAACAGGCTCTCCACATAAATGAACACTCAACATAAGTCAAGTTATGTGGAGCTCCACGTAACTTGACGAGCTGGGCTACATCCCGTTTTCCAAAGAAGGTGGGGAACTGCTGTTTCATTCAGTAATCACAGGTGGTCAATTTTCGGTTGTCATTCACTAAACCTCAGCTATATGGGGATATGAGGTGCCCTTTTCACGGGACGCCATAAACCCATCCCTGGGGGCTTGCCCGCAGCCATCCAGGCTACGGAACACCCGTGCAAAGGGGACCTCGTAAACCCGCTGGACCTTCTAAGCTGAACTTTAGTGGTAATCACAGTCTTTAATGTACAATTGTGCTTTCGATGACGTATGTGCTTTCTCAAGAATTGCAGCCTTGAGTGCTTCTTTTGTTAATTGCATATGGTACCTCCTAACGGGGTTAAAAAAATAGCAAATCTGCCAGGACATGAAAATAATTCTCTTACGCGTAAGCGATGTAGTGGTCGCTTCATCCTTCACATGTTTGCAATAGAGAAAGGGTGGACGAAATCCTCTTCTATCGTTTAAGGTTTGCAATCTTCGTGCCCTGTCATTGATATTCAATTTTTTTCATACAACTCTCTGAATTCAGATAAATAATTAAGATATGGTGAAAACGAATTTTGAAGAGATAATTCTGATTAATGTGGTTAAATATAACCAATGGATGTGTTTGACCGTGCGGAGTTGATTTGGCCTGGCGGCCTTATGGACGAATATTCCGCCGGGAGGCAGAAAAAACCAATGGGTATTTATAACTTTCGGAGAAAGGGAAAAGCTAAGCGTTGCACAGCTTCATTTTCATACTATTTGTCGCACGGAATATTTCTCAAGTCATGAAGCGCCTCGCTCCCTTCTGAATCTGAATCAGCCAGGATTCGAATCTTCAATGGTGCTGACAAAAGACTTTTGGTGCCAAGCAAAATACTGAAGTGGTTGGACCTCAAATGTTGGTCGAGACACTGACGAGTTTCCCATTCTGATATCAAGTTGAAAACATTTTCGTCTTCGATATCAGAGAAGATAGCATAGCTCACACACCCTTGCTTCTTTTCGGCCTGCTGAAGTAAGGAAAGGAGTGTCAGGAGGACCTCTTTTTGCTTCGCAGGAAGAACGGACATGTATGTTCTGAGTGTAAACATCATTCTCCTCTCCTGATATGTTATATAATTATTTTCAACTCCGTGATCAATACCAATTACAAGTCCAAGAGTCATATCTGAGCGTTGATTGTATTTGGCCATTTTTCAATCAGAATCCCAGAGACACGCCAAGGCCCAAAAAATCAACTTTGTTATTGTAAAACTGACCATAAGGATCAAATCCATCGTACCATTCGATCATCAGGCGCAGGCGGCGCTGACCCGGATTGGGGTGACCGAATTCGAGTCCGACCTTAATACTGGTATCGATGTCCCAGTCATGTTCTTCCAGGCTCTTCATGTCGACCCCACCGATCGGTCTGCCGTTCCAGAAAAGCGTCTGGCTGCCTTGATACTCGATTCCCCAGTGGCCGCTTGCCGGCTTGAGGTCGGAAGGTTCCTTGTGCACCAGATACTCACCGCCGCCGTACGCCCGCCAATTCCGCCATTCTCTTGCATAGATCAACTCAAGGGCCTCATAACTGAGATTGATTCTCTCCGGGGGATTATCGCCGAGAAGAAGTTCATCCCCCAGGTGGGAACTCTGGTGATATATGCGGTACCGAAGGGAGTTGTCGCCATACCGATAGGTGATTGGAAGACCGATAGTATAGTCTGCGTTGATCAGATTGGCGGAAGGGGTATCAAGATTGAATTGGCCGAACAGGCCTGCTTCCAGACTGAATTGCAGGCCATCTCCCTCCTTCCCGCCGAAGAACCTATATAGCCCGAAGGTCTCTCCAAAGCCGACAAAGGCCATGGTATTTCGCAATCCCAGAGATTTGAAACGGTTGATACTCACGTAGAACTGCGGCTGCTTTGGGTCGGCGATGAGTGGCTGGAACAAGTCACCTGTTGGAAAGTTTTCCCCTTCCCCGGTTATTCCCATAAACGTGACCGGTGCCGCCGGATTGACCCCGGTAGCAGGCTCCGGCTGCACCACAATGGACATTCTCTGCAGGCCGTCTATTTCCAGCAGCTGTCTGTTTGCCTCTTCCTCGCGTACGGGGTCCTCCTGAAAAAGAGTAATCGTGGCAACCCCTTTTACTATTTGTAAATGATAGCTGTCTCGTTGCCAATGCAGGTCACGTTCAAGGACCGAGGCAATATACCCAGCGAGAAACGCATCATCGGTCCTGTCTATGGCGGCCATGGTGGGGGATGGGGAGCCGACTCCCGCTATCCCCAGAGTAATCAGGGCGATGGCAAGCAGAGTGGTTGCTCTCATGTAATTCTCCTTTTGACAACCGCTCAAGCCGATATCGCTTCCTGCATGATTTTTATTATTGTGTCCTCTACTTCCTGTGCTGCCCCGGCCAATTGCGGCGAGTTGAACATCGCCAGAAGGGTGGTAGGCTTCAAGGTGGCCAGAATGGTTTTGCCATCTTCCCGGTAGAGGGAGATCCGACAGGGCAGGGCGGTGGAAATGCTCATATTCTGTTCAAGAACCTTTTTCGCCTGTTGCGGTTGGCAGACCTCGAAGATTTGGCATTCCCGGGTGAACTCGACGCCTTTCCTGGTCATGGTTTCCTGGAGATTGTGGACCTGCATGATCCCAAAATGATTGGCCGGGACGGCAATCTGTAAGGCGGCTGCCACTTCACTCACATTTTTGTCAGTGGATAATTTGATCAGCATAATTTTTCTTTCCTTCATTAAATTTGAACAGTTTACGACGGTGCACTGTCATGGGCAGGCTATTTTTTCCTCCACTGCTATATTCCTACGGTCGCGTTGACGATTTCACAGCTTTTCGTCTTGTTGGTGGAGCGGTATACCGTTTGTTGCCAACGGCGATGTGCTTAAGGACTGTTTCTCGTGCAAAGCGATTCCTGCCAGATGATCCAGTTCGGCGTCTGTTGTTGTGGGAAGAAAACGCTTCCGATAAAGCTCGTCGTGCAGGATAGTCACGACAGCAACCATGGGGGCCGCAATTAAAACCCCCAATACGCCGAAAGCGGCGATGCTGAGGAGCATGGAAAAGACTACTGCCAGTGGATGTAATTTCAGGCGCCGCGCCATAATGTAAGGGATGATCACATTGTTCTCGAAGACTTGAACGGCGATATAGACAAGCACGACCCACAGCGGAGTCAGCCCGCCTTGGCCGACAGCCAGTAAAAGCGCCGGCACGGCACTGAGTATCGGACCCAGAAAGGGAATCGCTTCCAGAACAAAAGCGACCAGCCCAAGGACCAGTGCATCCATGAAACCAAAGATCGGCCACATCAGCATGAAAACCAGCATGCCTATGGACATCATACCCAGCAGAGTCGCGCCGGCCCACATCGGAACAAATTTTCCGATACGCTGCAGGATAGTCACCACCTGATCATGGTGGCACTCAGGGAAAAGGGCAATTATTGTACCAAGGATCGGGCGGGGATTCATGAGCATAAAGATCACCCCAAAAAAGACCGTTACCAGAACAACCAGTATCTGCGCTCCGTTGAATGCTACTGCCGTGAAGCTGCCCAGTGCATCTCTGATCATCTTGCTCAAACTGGTGCGAAGCGTATCCGCCGTTTTGGGAGAAGCAGCTTGAGTCGCTTTTTTCTTGAGTGGCGCTACTAGCTGATTTCCCGACACGGAACTGTCCTCAGCAATTTCAGTACTGACTTCCGCCTGGAGTTTCTCCTCGAAAATTACCGATTGCTGCTCAATTTTGATCAGGGGTTTCTGGAGACGTTCCCAGTATCCGGGCAAGGTTTCCGAGATGGTAACCACCGAGGCCTTCATGGGACCGAAGAATGCCCAGAATGTCAAACCGATCACCACTATCGATCCCACCGTGAGCAGTCCAGTCGGTATTTCTCTTCCGCCTTTTCTGGCCCTCATCCAGGTTATCACCGGATTGACTGCAAGAGATATCAACAGAACAAGCACAAGGGACAATAAAATGGGCGAGAGAAGTGCGAATGTTCGAATGAAGGCAAGAAGAGCAGCACCAAGCACGATATAGAAAGAAATCGAACATGGCTTTGGCTCTACAGTGGGTTTGTTTGGCATAACACTTTCTGTTGAAGATTTACTTAAATTCTAACCTTGAGAAAGGGCAATTTTTCAGCACCTCCCTTGTCGTGAACTGTTGTAGTAATCTCACCGGCTGTTGGCCGGGGCGACACTAGCTGTGTGTGCCTTTGCGCTCGCGTATAAATCCGAGAATCTGCTCAATGAGAGTCAGTCCCAGGGTAAGGTTTGAACCCGTATTGAACATACCGCTCCGGATACCATGGACCTCGACATGAACCAGTTGACGACGCAGGTCACAACATATGGCCATGCGGTTCTTGGCCTCCTGGATTTTTTTCATTTCCTGATTGAGAAACATTTCATGTCCTTTTTCAATTCCGCAAGGCTCTGGTCAAAAGCCAGCGGTTTTTGTCCCAGGTGTCGGCTGACGGCAATAAAGAGAAATACTCCCGCCAGCAGGCTGGCAGCAGCTGCGGCTAAGAGTCCGTAAATTTTCCATTCGGGCGGCAAGATGTACACCCCGGCCAGAACCACCAGCAGGAGGCCAACCATGGAAAAGACCATCCCCATACAGGCCAGGAGCCATGCCTGGATCAGTCGTATTTTAGCTTCGCGCAGTTCCAGAGCAAGCAGTTCCAGGCGATCTTCGAGGATTTGGCCGGCTAATTCACTGAATCGCCCGGCAGCCCCGGTAAACCTGGAGATGATTCGTGGAAGTCTGCTCATGTTATTTCCTTGACATGAACCAGCCCAGCAGCAGGCCACCGATGAATGTTCCACCGATGGCATAGTATGGTTTTACATGAATAAACTCGTCAGCCTCCGTGACTTTACTCATAACCTGCTTTTCAAGATCGCCGTACCCACTTTTGCTGGAGTCCAGGCGTTCTTTCAATGCCTCTCTGGCTGATTTGATCCGATCGTCAAGCTCTCCGGACGTGGCATCTACGAGGGCTCGGGCATGGTCAATAAGATGCTGCATTTCTTCACTCATTTTTTGGGTATTATCTTGCGATTTTTTCATGGTGGATACTCTCCTTGAGGTTATTGTTTCTGCTTGTTGCGCTGGTTTTGTCCGGCAGGAGCACAAAACTCTTATTCCTTATATTTGGTGACGGCATCTTGAATAGCAGTGCTTAGTGCACTCCACCCATGCTCTACACCGTACTTCATCTGCTTCCAGGAGTCGTCGCCAGCCGCAGCCATCTCTTTCACCTTGCTCCTGATGGCTGAAACCTCCCGTTCCAGCGTTTCGATCTGTTGGCTATATTTGATACGCGCGTCGGCGGTGGAAGCCTTAGTTGTTATCAATGAATTTACCGGGAACGGGTTTTAGATACGACGGCCCTGAATGACCCGAACGAGAACCATGATGATCGCAAGAACCAGAAGAAGATGGATAAACCCTCCCATGGTATATGAAGAGACAAGACCAAGAAGCCAGAGGACAATGAGGATGATTGCAATTGTTCCGAGCATGTGAGTTCTCCTTTTAGAAATGAAGTATTATGCTGATCAAGCCCCGAAACGGTCGGCACCAGACCACGTGAACTGGGCCTGGTTAAATGGCAGCGATAAGACAGTCAGCAGGAAGAGCGGTGTCGCCTTCTTTGTTTCTATATATCAATTATCGTGCCAGCCTGTTGCACATTGAAGTGAGCTGTTTAATGTGCTGATATTATATTATAAAATTCCAATAGATACTATTTTTAGATACAACTGGTGATTACACCAAGGTGGTCATATGCAACCGATGGTCAAATATGACCTTTATGTGCTACCTTGACTTTCCCCAGTTTCACTGCTGGAGCAATAAATATGTGCCTGCCATTTGTTTGGGGCTGTCAAGCGGAGTGATTAAGTTGCAGGATACGATCCTCATATCCTTATCCTTGAAATCTTGTATGCGTGTCGATCCGTAAACGAGGCCGTTACGCTTAGCCCAACTCCGTATGTCCGGTGTGTTGAGTATCTGCTCAAATTTGCGGTAATTATCTTCTGTCATGGCCATATCCGCCCCTGTCATGGTTATGACCTCCACCTCGGTTATTTCCTCCATCTCTGTCATGCCAGGGATATGGAAAAAACCTCCACCAAGAGAACCGTATTGCCAACATGACTCTTGTCGACATTGACAAGCCACGATGGTTCGGCGGGTTTTTCCAGATAAGAGTTATGTTTCATGACTTTTGAATCTCTTTATCCTGTGTCAGGCTCATACTATACCGGAGTAAAGATAGCGGTAGTGAGGTCCCTGAACGAAAGGAGTTTTGAAGGTTATTTTTATTGGCGCTACTCTTTATAGAGCAATCCCTGTTCCAGGCATTATCAAATTGAAGGATATTTCATAACTATTTATATTTATTATTAAATATATTTTAAAAAACCAGAAGGGGAAGGCGTTGACGGTTATTGAATTGAGGTCATATACGACCATCGGTTACATGTGACCGTTTTAAAAGAGCTGCCAGTGGCTCCAGTATCCATGCTCGTCCTGATAAATAGACGTAAAATCAATGTGATGAGTAATGTCGAGGTAAATACAAAGGAGCTGGCACAAAGCTTGCTATATTATGTCACGTCAGCACGATTAGAAGGAAAAACTTTATCCAAAGGAAACAAATCAACATGACGAGAATAAAGACCGGCCAACGCAGCCCAACCGTGTTGGCCATCATCCTGAAATGTACTCACTTGGATATATGGTTGGCTGGATTAAATCCTGTTTATTTCTATGATCTGATTTGAAAATATCCATTGCGAATAATCCAGAACCAATAAACTCAGCTCGAGGCTATACAAATAGCGCGGAGAGGGCATTTAAATGAAAAATAAAGAAGACATACATATTCTTTTAATCGAGGATGATACTGACGATGCCTTACTTTTCATGGAGATGATCTCCGATGAGAAGACCGGGACCATCGGTATAGAACATGTGGCCAGCTTAACCGCAGGAATTGTACGAATCAGAGAAGGCGGGATTGACATCGTGCTTTCCGACCTTGGTTTGCCGGAAAGTCGGGGGCTTGGCACTCTTGAGCTCCTGCTGCCTGAGGTAGGGAGGAGATTGCCTGTGATCGTCCTTACCGATCTTGCAGACCAGGAAATCGGTACCGAAGCGCTGCGCGCTGGCGCCCAGGATTATCTTTTTAAGGAAGAGGTAACCGGCAGTTTGCTGGTTCGCTCCATCCTCTATGCTATCGAGCGAAAAAAAATGATGGTCGAGAGGGAAAAACTCAGGCAGGAACTTGAAGATGCTCTCGAAAGGGTAAAATTATTGTCAGGATTTCTGCCCATCTGCTGTTCGTGTAAGAAGATCAGGGACGACAAGGGCTACTGGCAGCAAATCGAGTTGTATATAATGAATCATTCCGATGTCGAATTCAGCCACGGCATCTGCGAGGAGTGTTCCAAAGAACTTTATCCAGAACTTTATGCTAATGCATCGGAATGATTAAAGCCAATCTCTCCAGCATCAGTCTGAAGACTAGGACAGTGGGCATTCTCGGCCTTCTCATCCTGCTTGCTCTGGTAGCCATGGGCGCCACTAACTATTTCTACGGATCGAGTCTTGCCATCCGAAAGACTCTCAGTTTGTCCAAAGAGAAGATGACAAACGACGCCCTGCGCATCGAAAATAAGATGGCGGACGAGAAAGCGGAGTTGATAATTCTGCGGGAAGTCCCACCAGTGCGGGGAATCATCAGAGCAGAGGACAATGGCGGGATCGACAAACAGACAGGGGTCAGGATTGCATACTGGTATACCCGCACGGAAGAGATATTTGCAGCGTTTCTCAGCAGCAAGCAAGTTCAATACAACCAGCTCTGCTATCTTAACGAACAAGGCAGCGAACTCGCCAAGGTTACCCTGGCTGCAGGCACAGTAAAAGTCACTCCACGGGACCAGCTGCGGAAAAAAACGGAGTATCCCTACGTTGCCGAGGCCATACGGCTCCGGGAAGGCGAAGTATATTTTTCAAATGTCAGATTAAACCGGGTTGACGGGAAAATTATGCGCCCGCACCTGGCGAGCTTGCAAATAGCCACTCCGGTATATGATGAAAGGAATACCGCCCGCGGCCTGATCGTCATGAGCCTTGCAGCACGATGGCTATTCTCGAATATCGATACTGCCGCACCAGATGCGAAAAAATATCTTATTAACCAGGATGGGGATTTTCTTGTCCATCCTGATCAGACGAAGGAATTTGGCTTTGACCTTGGCTTCAAATATACGCTTAATAATGAGTACCCCATGATCTCCGAGGAGATGCTGGCAACCGAATCCGACATCAGTTATCACGGAGAATTCAAACATATCTGGGGATTTCAAAAAATTTTCTTTGACCCCGGCAATAGAAAACGCTTTTGGTCTTTGGTTTACGAAATACCGGAGGCGATCGCCTTACGCGATGTTTACAAAATACAAAAGAGAATGGTCCTGGTCGGCCTGGTTATTATTTTCTTTTCCATAGGCTTTATTTTATGGATCTCACTGAGAGAAATCATTTCTCCCCTGACTCGTCTGATAAAAACTGCAAAAAGAATGGAGACGGGCGATCTCTCCGTACGCCTGCCTGAAGACAAGGGTGCGGTTGAATTTATCATTTTACATCAAACTTTAAATTCCTTTGTCGAAAAACAGCAGAATGCCATTGATAATTTCGAAAAAGAGCTCGCTCTGAGGACGAGAAAACTGGAGGCCAGCAACCGGGAACTCCAGCAGTTCTCCTATATTGCCTCCCACGACCTGCAGGAGCCGCTTCGAAAAATAACCGCCTTTGGCGATCGCCTGGTGGCTCATGCTGGTGAGACACTGGATGAAAAAAGCAAAGATTACCTGAAACGGATGCAATCTGCCGCCAGCCGGATGAAACAACTGATCGAAGATCTGCTCAATTACTCGCGAGTCTCGACCCAGCCCAATCCGTTTGAGATTGTGAGCTTTGAAAAACTGATTGAGGAGACAATAGCGATCCTTGAACACCGTATTGCCGAGACCGGCGGGCAGATCGAAATAGAAGGAAAACTGCCGGCAGTGCACGGTGACCGGTTTCAGCTGCAGCAGCTCATCCAAAACCTCCTGGCGAACGCCTTAAAGTATCATCAACCAGATCTCCCCCCAAAAATAGTCATTTCAGGCCGGACACCTGCCGGTAGTCTTACTGAGATCAAGATTACGGACAACGGCATCGGCTTCAACGAAAAATATCTTGACCGCATATTTATCCCGTTTCAACGTCTGCACACGCGGGATGAATATGAAGGTACCGGCATTGGCCTGGCCATCAGCCAGAAAATTGTCCAGAGACACGGAGGGACAATCACCGCTAAAAGCCGGCCCGGTACCGGAAGTACATTTATCATTACGCTGCCGACGACAGAGAAAGTGTAGCTCTATTATCTTGCAAAAAGTTCAAAAGGAGGTCTTACCATGCGCAAACAAAACAAGCCGTTGACGATACTTATGGCTGATGATGACGATGAGGATTACATGCTGACCGTAGAGGCTTTCCAGGAGGCGCGGATATCAAACCCCGTGTACCGTGTGAAAGATGGGGAAGAACTTATGGAATATCTGCTTCTTGAGGGCAAATACTCGTCAAGGGAAGAAGCGCCTCTCCCTTCTCTCATCCTGCTCGACCTCAACATGCCGAGAAAAGACGGCAGAGAGGCACTGCAAGAGATTCTGGCCCATGTTGATCTTCGCAGGATCCCGGTGGTGGTGATGACCACCTCGGATGCCAAGGAGGATATCTCCCGATGTTATGAAATAGGTGCAAATTCGTACATTGTTAAGCCAATTACCTATGAAGGACTGGTCAAGGCAATGCGGCTGTTGGGGCAATACTGGCTTGAGATGGTCGAGCTGCCTTAACTGAAGGGTACCAAAAGCTTCGGGTATGTTTCCTGTTTATTCTATGTGCGCTTTTGCCGTTTGCAGAGCAATATTCTTATCCTTGGTGAATAACCGCCACATCATCTCGGACGAATGAATTCCTGCTTTCTTGTCCTGGCCTCTGGCGAAATACCAGTGTCCAAAGCGTTCCACCGTCGCAAAGGGATGATTTTCGGTACAGAACAGGCCGCAGGGATTTTCTTCCTTGAAGAAAATAGTTTCATCCGGGTCTTCATCATAAGCCATGTTGGTCGGCAGGGTCATTTGCGATACATCTATGTTCTCTGCTTCCTTCTCATCAAGCCAGTCTGAGATTTTCATTTGATTTTTTTTCCCCCTTCAGAGTTCTTTCTAACGTGAAGCTGTCCGCAACTACCACAAGAATTGACAACTCCATAAATGAGTTGTGTTACAAGGTCTGCGGAGTATCAAGGATTGCAAGCAACCCATGCACAGCGTCTCCATGTGCACCACCTGATGATTCCTTCAGAGACAGGAGGCGGTCAATCCGCTGATCCGGCAGCAGATAGAACGTGATATCATTTCTCCCGTTGCTAGATGCAGGAAAAAAATCATCCAGCGCGCGTTCCCATTGATCGGCCCAATCAGTTCCATAAGGAAGGAGGGACTTGTGTGCATCATGCACGTACGGGACGGTCCTTGCGATTCGCTCAAAATCTGCGACAAGCCCTCGGTGAATGGGCATTGTTGCAAGTTGGAACGCATCTATCTGCTCCACCATGTATTGGCCACTTGCCGCAATCTGTGCCGGAAGGGCAAGCTTGAGCAAGGGCACGGCGTGAGCCTTGCCGATAGATTCATACCTGTTGAAAATTTGATCTGCACTGTCACGTGTTGAAGCCAGCCAGACTTTTACCGACGGGACAGGCTGGTTTTGCAAGAGTTGAACCCAGGCATCAAAGCGTTTTTTAATGCCCCCTAATCGAGATTTTTCCAGTCGTGCCTTGATGTTTTCCAACTCGCTGAAGAGATCTTCCTCGTTCGAATCTGTTTCTCCCTGCAGGGAACGATACGCGGCGATTTCATCCTCGTTGAAGAAAAAAAGCTGCTCCCGCAGATCCTCTTGGTTGCTGTCGAGTATCTCTGCTATGGCAAGGACCAATCGAGCCTGCCATAGTTGCAGATCCATCGTGGTCGTAACGTGTTCCATACCATATTCCTGAAGCAGAGAAGAAACGATTCCATGCTTGGGATCAAGTTGTTCTCTGCCTGCCTGAGCAGGACTTGAGTCTGTAGTCAGTCCGCTCAGCTGGGCAACCAGATATTCTTTTTTTTCACTGACATCATGGATCAACCGTAAAAAGTGTTCACGATTGTCGCCAAGAGGAGCAGGAACATGAGCCCGGCACAAACCACGTTTCAGGAAAAGCTCGGCGTCGGAATTGGTGTCAGAGCCGGGGCCATGTTCGACCACCTGCATAAAGTGCAGGGGGGTGAAAAATAACAACAGCGAATAGAATTTCTCAATGAAAACATTGGTATCCGGAAAGAGTAGCGTGTCAAAAGAGTTCATGATTTCAACCTTAACGGGAAAAATGTAAATTACGATAAAAGGTACCCCAAAAAATCCACTCTGAGACTCCTGCCATTACCGCATATGAAAGTTGCTGCCGCCGATCAGGCCGATCAGGCCGATAACAATCAAATATATGGCAACGATGTAGTTCAGCAGTCGAGGCGCGACCAGAATGAGAATGCCGGCGATCAGTGAGACCAGCGGCGTGAGGCTCAGATGCAAATTGTTTATGTTCATGTTTTCCTCCCTGGAAATGTTTTGAGCGTGTACGTTTATGACGGGTCACCTGTACCACCGGGTTCCAGGTCATAATCGGGGTAAAGTTCCTTCGCACATTCCGGACAGATGCCATGGCTGAACTCGGCTTCGGTGTGGTCCCGGATATAGACTTCCACCTGGCTCCAGAAGCCCTTGTCGTCACGGATCTGTTTGCATTTTGCGCAGATCGGGATGATGCCCCGCAGGGTGCGGATTTCATCAAAGGCTTTTTGCAGGGCATCTTCCACCCGTTTACGTTCGGTGATGTCGAAAAAGCTGATCACCGCCCCTTCGATCACATTGTCGATGGTGCGGTAGGGGTGAATGCGCATGGTGTACCAGAGTCCCTCGACTGTCTGCACATCTTTCTCCTTGGGAACCAGGTTATCCAGCACGGCCTGTACATCAGCGGCAAAGTAGTCATATCCTGTCAAATTACAGACAATATGGCCGATGGGCCGCCCCACATCGGTCTTAATCAGGTTGATGATCCGGGTAATGTCAGGGGTAAAACGGAGGATGCGCATGAGGTGATCGACAAAGACCGTACCGATGCCGGTGCCGGCCACCATATTATTCATGTCGTTGTTCGCTCTGGTCAGATCCGCGACATTGCTCTGCAGTTCGGCATTGACGGTGGCGAGTTCCTCGTTGGTCGACTGGAGTTCTTCCTTGGAGGTCTCCAGTTCTTCATTGGCGGACTGCAGTTCTTCGTTGATTGATTGCATTTCCTCAATGGAGGATTTAAGCTCTTCGTTGGCTGTTTGCAGGAATTGTTCCTTGGCTCGCAGTTCATGCCTGAGCGAGGCAATATACACGCTTGCATCGAGTTCCGCTGAAGGGGTGGATCTCTCAGCGTCGGTAAACGTGTCGTCTTCCGCCGGGACCACTTCCTCGAGAATAACCAGATAGAGAGGGACCTCGGTTGACGTTGTCGGACCGGTAATCATCGGGCTGACGGTCAGATTGACCGTCATGAAAGCATCATGGCTTTTGACCCGTAAACCGGTGCGATATGAAATCTCCTGTGTTGTCGATGTATTGTGCAGAGCCGAAGCCAATTCGTGCTGCAGCCCATCGCGAGCCATCTCCAGGATATTATTGACGGCGGTCTTCCCCGGGGGTGGTTCCAGGTACATCCCGGTGCGTCCATGGAGATAGAGGATATCGCCGCGACCGTTGACAAGTGCCCCGGTGGGGGCTACCTGCTGCAGCAGTGCCTGCTCGGTCAGCTCGCGCAAAGACATCTTACCGATACCATATTTCTTCCAGGCCGGTTGTGGCTGGATACTATCTTCAACCGCCCTGGTGGGAAAATTGTGGCCCAGGGGAGCTCGATAAGCGCTGGTTATCACCTGTCTGCGGCGATAGAATTTGGCTTTTTTATCAAATACGGCAAACATATCGCCACAATCCCCTGCAGTTTCCGAAGAACCCAGGAAAAGAAAACCGCCCGGTTTGAGTGCATAATGAAAAAGGGGGATGATTTTTTTTTGCAGGTTGGAACTCATGTAAATAAGGAGGTTGCGGCAGCTGATGAGGTCGAGCTTTGAAAACGGTGGATCCTTGATGACATCCTGCTCGGAAAAGATCACCATATCCCGTATGCCTTTGTGGATGCGGTAAGTGGTATTATCGGGTTCGATGGAAAAATAACGAGCCAACCGATCAGGGGAGACATCCGCGGCGATGCTGGCCGGATAGAGGCCGGCACGGGCCGTGGCGATTGCCCTGCTGTCGATATCGGTGGCGAAAATCTGCACCGTGTAGCTCTGCCTGAGTGTATTCAGATGCTCCTGCAGCAGAATGGCCAGGGAGTAGGTCTCTTCGCCGGTCGAGCAGCCCAGTGACCAGACCCGGACGGTGTCGCTTACGGATCGGTCGGCAAAGAGTTTGGGGATGATTTTTTTTTCAAGAGACTTGAACGGTAAAGAATCGCGGAAGAAACTGGTCACGCCGATTAACAGGTCGGAGAAGAGTGCTTCCACCTCGGCGGGAGTCTGCTGCAGATACCTGGCGTAGTCATCCATCGTTTCGATCTGGTGGACGGCCAGCCGTCTTTCAAGGCGGCGATTAATCGTACTTTGTTTGTATTGGGAGAAATCGTGTCCGGTCACCTTGCGCAGCACATTGAATATCGTTTGCCTGGTGTTTGCATCCTCTGTCGATGCAGGCGGAGATCGTTTGGCCGGCCCGGTGAAGGCGTGCGCTGCATAGGCCATGAGCTGAACAGCCATCTCAACCGGCGGCAGCTCATAGTCAATCAGACCTGTGGCGATGGCACTCTTCGGCATGCCGTCATATTCGGTGGTGTTGGGGGATTGTGCCATGGCCATGCCACCCTCGCCTTTAATTGCCCGAATGCCCAGGGTGCCGTCGCTGCCGGTGCCGGAAAGGACAATACATATGGCCCTTTCCCGCTGATCCCTGGCCAGCGATCTGAAGAAAAAATCGATAGGCAGTCGCTGACCGCGAGGCGCGGAAGGTTCGAGTAATCGAAGGGTGCCGTTCAGAAAGGCCATGTCCTTACCCGGCGGGATGATATAGGCACAGTTCGGATGCACCTCCATCCCATCCTTGACCTCGGAGACCTGCATGCGGGTATAGCGCTGGATGAGACCGGTAAGGATGCTTTTATGGTCCGGGGCTAAATGCTGTACCAGGACAAAGGCCATGTTGGGATCGGTTACCGCTGGCATACCCGAGAAGAAGGCCTCAAAGGCTGCCAGTCCACCGGCTGAGGCACCGATGCCGACGATGGGGAATTGTTTCACCGATTCGACGTTCGCTTGCGTTATCTCTTTCTCCGAGGCTGCAGCACCGCCGGATTGCTTGGGCGGCAATAATCGTATCGATTTTGAGGACGACTCTGTGGTGTTCATTTTTTAAGTTTTTTTCCCTTAATGGCCATGAAATTCCCCGGGAATTATACTATCCACTGCTTATTTGTTTGCCGATGCAGACCGTCACAGTTGGAGGGGGCGCTCTCTTCTCTTTACAAAGCAATCCTTATGCCAGGTGTCAAAGTACTCGGCTGTGTCATCTATCTTCTTTATTTTTCGACAATATTTATGAATTTGACGGAAGAGACAGTTGCAACCTGATCCAGAAGGTCAGGTCATATATGCCCAAGTGGTCATATATGACCTGAATGACAGGGAGACGATATCGATCAGATGACACAGTAAAAGTGGTTATCATTTAAATCTTGCACATAAATTCCGGAACTCAAGACGTCGTTGTTGGAGTGATGTGATCCGGAACCATTTGTTCAAGGTAGTTGCCCTGCTTGCCATGGTTTTCCAGGCGATGCGTCCCCTGCGGCCTGACGACCTGGTGCGTGGCCAGGCTGCTGGCTAGCAGTAGGCGAACGCTATGCGGAAAGTCTGTAAGTTTTTGGAAGATCGATGGCAGCTTCCACGGGTCAGGTCGATTGCCCCATCATAACGATGACCCGATGTTTGACCAGTTCCCGTTCCAGCAGGATAACCTCATCGACCACGCGTCTTCCATCCATCTCCACCCAGATTACGCCGCGCTCACAACCGGAAGGATTTTCCACCTCGATCGCATAGGTTGTCTCATCATGCCGGTAATTGAGGCTGAAGCGAGGCCAGGTCGCCGGGATAACCGGGTCAATTTCCATACGATTCCCCCGTACCTTGAGACCAAGAACCTCTTCGATCCAGGCCCGGTACATCCATGCCGCCGACCCGGTGTACCAGGACCATCCGCCCCGGCCGATTCGCCCGGGCAATCGGTAGACATCGGCGGTGACCACATAGGGTTCGACAACGTAGTCCCAGACCGCCTTTGCATCGCGGGTGTGCTCGATCGGGTTGAGCAGGCGCAGCAATCCTGCAGCGCGCTCGCCATCGCCTTGACGGGCCATGGCCATGGCCATCCACAGGGCGGCATGGGTATACTGGCCGCCGTTTTCGCGTACTCCCGGCGGGTATCCTCTGATATAGCCGGGCGAGGGTTCCGAGTGATCAAAAGGTGGGGTAAAGAGCAGCGTCAGCCCTTCATCCTCATGAACGAGATGGTGCCAGGCCGATTCCATAGCCTCTCCGGCCCGTTTGGGATCGGCCACGCCTGACAACCATGCCCAGGATTGGGGCAGGGAATCGATCCTGGCCTCAGAATTCCTGTTTGATCCGAGCGGGGTGCCGTCATCGAAGGTGCCACGCAGATACCAGGCGCCGTCCCAGGCGGATTTTTCGACCTGCGCTGCGAGGACAGATCTTTTCTCCCGATAAGCCTGACTCAGTTCCGGCTGCTGCATCAAAGTTGCCAGCTCAGCCATTCCCTGTAAACAATCGCAGAGGAACCATGCAAGCCAGACACTCTCTCCCTTTCCTTTGGCACCGACCAGATTCATGCCATCGTTCCAGTCTCCCGTGCCCATCAATGGCAGACCGTGGGGCCCGGCCGTCAGACCGCGGTTGACAGCGCGCCGGCAGTGTTCAAAGAGTGTGGCATGTTCCTGAGTGATATCAGGGGTGGAGAAGAGTTCATGCTGGTCGTCTGCCAGCAAACCACCCTGCAGGAAGGGGATCTCCGCCAGGAGAATATCCGTGTCTCCGGTGGTACGGACATAGTGTGCGACCACATAGGGCAGCCAGAGCAGATCGTCGGAAATACGGGAGCGAATTCCAGCACCGGCCGGTTCATGCCACCAGTGCTGGACATCCCCTTCAGTGAACTGCCGGCTCGCCGCCAGCAGGATCTGGTCGCGCGCAATTTCGGGCCTGGCATAGCAAAAGGCCATGACATCCTGAAGCTGATCGCGAAAACCGAATGCACCGCCCGACTGATAGAAAGCGGAGCGGCCCCAGAGTCGGCAGCTGAGGGACTGGTACTGCAGCCAGCGGTTGATAAGGAGGTCGGCGGCCAGTTCCGGGGTGTGTACTTCAATGGTCCCGAGCAGCTCATTCCACCAGGATTTGGTCTTCTGCAGAGCGTCCGCCACGGCATGATCCTCGCGGTAGCGAAGTACAATTTCCCGGGCCTGAGCAGTCGATTCGGCCTGGCCCAGCATGCAGGTGATACATCGGTGTTCGCCCGGTGCCATGGTGAAGGTGACCTGGAGAGCCGCACAGGGATCCAGCCCGGCCCCGACCCGCCCGGAAAGTTTGGTCAGCTCCATGGCTATTGGTATGGCCAACGAACGATTGCGGCCGATAAAGGCGGTTCGGTCGCCGCTGAATGATTCGGCCTCCGGAGTGATGGCCACAAAGGTGACCCGATCGCCATACTCTGGATGATAGTGATTTTTGACCAGCATTGCACAAGTCTCTTCATCCCAGTGGGTAGAGATATGCATCTGGGTGGTTTCGCGGTTTTCCCCGAGAGTCAACTCTACATAATAAGTAATCGACAGCCTGCGCTTGGCTGAGGAACCGTTGATGAGCTGCAGGCGCTGGAGCTTGACCGGGCTGCCGCCTTTCTCATCCACCGGAACGAAGACGGTCAGCTCCTGTTCGATCCCGTTGCTGTTATGTTCAAAGACCGTATAGCCGGCTCCATGCCTGGCCCTGTAGGCGGGTTCTTCGCGGATCGGTGTCGCGGTTGGCGACCAGTAGGTGCCACTGTCCTCGTCGCGGATATACAGCGCCTCGGAAGCCGGATCCAGCACCGGGTCGTTTGACCAGCCGGTCAACCGGTTGCGCTGGCTGTTGCCATACCAGGTGAAGCCGGACCCCGTCTCGCTGACCATGGTGCCGAAGGTCGGGTTGGCCATAACGTTGACCCAGGGGGCCGGGGTGCTGGTGCCGGGGCCGAGATAGATCGCATATTCCCGGCCGTCCGGGGTAAAGCCGCCGAGGCTGTTGAAATAGTTCAGTTCCATAAAGGGCAGCGGGGCAGAAGGCTGTGGGCGGCCATGCTTTTTCGTGAGTCTCTCCAACAGTTCCGGTATCTCCACCGGCACTCCCAATTGCTGGGGAAGGGGGCCGCGGGCTGCGACCAGGACAACAGATGCTGCCGCCTTGAGAAGCTTCTGATCTACCTCCGGGATTTGCGCCAGGCTTCTGAGAAAAATCGCCCCCGGCTGCTCCATCGTAGATGAAAGAGTATGGCTCTGAATCAGCTGTTCCAGTCTTTCCTGGAGCGGTTGTTGATAACTTCCCGCCTCTTCGTTGAGGATTATCAGATCAAATGATAAGCCATGCATCTGGAGATAGGTGTGCGCCTGGAGCATCTGTCGGACAAGAGCGATCTCCCGTGCTTCACTAATGGTGATGAGGACCATTGGCCGGTCGCCTGAGATACCATACGGCCACAAGCCGGCCTGACCTTTGTGATTTTCAGCAAGTCGTCTGGCGGAAGCGCGCAGCAGCGAATTGGGAAAGAGCAGGTGACTTGCCAGTTGCTGGAATCTTCGGGCGTCGTCCGACTGGATGCGTAGCATCTGTAACTGCTGTTGGGCTGAATGCCAGGCAAAATCCATGGCCCGCTCGGTGTCATGGGGACCACCATATTTATCAAGCAGCAAAAGCACCTGTTCCCGGCCTGCCCCGGCGGCGAGCAGCAGATGGACCTGGATGCGTCCGCCTGGCGCAAGAGTGATGTTTTTTCGCAGGCTGAGAATCGGATCGAGGACAAAACCCTGGCTGCCGGTGAGATCCTGCATTGCCCCCATGGGCCGTACCAGTGTCCGGCCGCGGCCGATGAAATGAGCCCGGTCGGTCTCAAACTGCCATGCCTGTCCTTCCCGTTTCACGCCTTCTTTTCCTTGAAGTATCAGAGAATGAGCAACATAGAGGGGTGGATCGTTTTCGCCCCTTGACCGCCGCCAGGCCAGCAGCGCGTCATGCTCCGGAACAGCCTCGGTCTGTATGAAGAGCTTGTTGAAGGCCGGGTGCTGGAGATCGGCGTTATGCGGCGCCATAGCCAGTTCGGCAAAGCTGGTAAGGTTGAGACGGCGGGCCTGAACGGAGTGGTTGACCAGGGTGATCCGTCGAATTTCCACATCATCTTCCGGGGAGACGATGATCTCGGTTTCGCAGGAAATGGAGTTGTCGGTTCGCCTGAATACCGCCCGGTCGAGGGAAAAGTCGACCGAGTACCCGTCCACCTTGCCACCAACCGGATGATAGGTCGTCGACCAGAGGCGATCGGTGTCGACCTCATGGATATAGCAGAAAGTTCCCTGGGTATCGCAGGTCGGATCGGATCGCCAGCGGGTAAGTTCTCGGCTGCCCCACTGACTGTATCCGCCGCCGTTGTTGGTAATCATCAGCCCGTAACGGCCATTGCTGAGCAGCAGCGCTCTGGGCAGGCTGGTGTGGGGGGTGGTAATGGTGGTGCCTGCCGGGGCGACCAGGTCGACAGCCAGTAGCTGAGGTTCGCTTTGCCGGATCGAGATAAGGTGAATCGGTGGCAGGGTCGGGATGCGTTCCTGGAGCAGTGCCTCGAAGGCACGGACCCGCGTGTCGCTGTGGAATCGACGCGGGAACGGGTTGTCATGGAGGAAATTGGTGAGGGCCAGGAAAGACATGCCCTGGTGGTGGGCCATATAGGTCTCGACGATTACTCCGTGTTTCAGGACTTTGCTGGAATGATCGCGCTGCGGCTGGCGGCTGAAATCCATTGCTTCGAAGTAGCCGTAATCGCCGAGCAAACCGAGACTGTTCAACCGTTTCATATTCCGCAATACCGCACCTGGCGCCTGGTTCAATGCCAGCAGAGAGGCGTAAGCGGCGACGACCGGCTGTTCTTCCATGCCGCGTTTCAGGCCGAGGGTCGGAACGCCAAAGGCCTTGTATTGATAGGTCTTGTCCAGATCCAGATCGGCGTAGGCGGACTCGGAAATGCCCCAGGGCACTCCATGAGTGCGACCGTAGGCGATCTGGATCGCCACCGCATCTCCCGCCGCCTTGTCGAGCAGGGAATGGGGGTAGGAGTGCTGGAAGAGCAGCGGCATCAGATATTCGAACATGGTGCCGGTCCAGCTGAGCAACACCCGCCGCCCACCGACTGCACCGTAAGGCCGACTGAGGGTGAACCAGTGTTCCAGCGGGACGTCGCCCCGGGCAATGGCGACGAAACTGCCGAGTCGTGACTCGCTGGCCAGCAGGTCGTAACTGGAGCCATCAAGACGGCTGGTGGAAACGTTATAGCCGATAGCAAATAGTTTGCGACTGGGGTCGTAGAGAAAACGCATGTCCATTGCGGATGCCAGGCTGTCAATGTCTGTCATCAACTGTTCGGCTACCGCCATTGTTTCTCCGGCCAGCCATTGCGCGGTGGCAAAAGCATCAATAACACGGTCGAGCCAGGCGGTGAGGGCAGGGCAGGTATCCGGAGATTTTTGTCGAATTTTTCTCAGAAGCCCGATCGAATCACTATTCCCCTGAGCCAGATCGAGGAGCGATGGTGCCCGGGAGAGATCCTTGTCGATGGCCAATACGGCAGCCTCACCCAGCAAGGCAAGTTCCACAGCCGATTTTTCGGCAAGGATACGAGTCCAGACGAGATAGCGCTCGGCAAGGGATTGCCATGCAGTCGACTGATCAGCCAGTTCTTTGGCCCATGGTATGTTTGTCGCGGCGATAACTACTGTTTCGACATCGGCTGCCATTCGTTCCAAGTCATGCAGCAACTCATTCAGGGAGGACGGGGAAGCATTCCAGTCTGTCAGAAGTGCGTCAAGGGCCCGGTGATTGAAATCAACCAACTCATTCCGGATCATTACCTCTTTCAGTACTTCGCCGGCATCGGCTAATCCGGTAAAAGATTTGCGATCAATAAGCGGATCGCGAACCAGTTCTTCGAGACCCTGCCGCAAGGCCCAGAGGGCGCCAAGCAGGTTGCCGTTGTCGACGGTCGAGACATAACGAGGTTCCAAAGGGGTCAGCGTCTCTAAATCATACCAGTTGAGGAGATGTCCTTGATACTTGTCCAGGCGGCCGATTGTCGCCATGGTGTCGGTCAAACGGCTCAAGACCTGGTCAATGGTGAGGTAGCCGGAATCATAAGCACCCATGGTGCTGGCCATCCAGAGGCCGATATTGGTCGGACTTGTCCGCATGGCCAGGCGATCCTGATAGGCAACCTGGTAATTGTCCGGCGGCAGCCATGAAGTACTGTCGCCGACAAATGCTGAAAAGAAGTGCCAGGTCCGCCTGGCGACCTGTCTGAGCAGACGGTGGTCCGCCTCCGGCAGAGGGCGGTCGATTTTTAGTTCGACGGGACGCAGATTCAAAAACCAGCCGATCAGTGGAGAGAAAAACCACAGGCCGAGCCAGGGAGCGGCAAGCAGCAGGCTTTTTGGTGTCAAAAAGTAGAGGGTACAGGTCACGGCGATGCTGAACAGGCTGCCGAATGTGAGTCCCGCTACGAAGAGGGACTGTCTCCGTGCACCGTCTCCCCGCCTGCGTCCACTCAAAATGGTTGCCTGGGCTGTCCACTGCAGCAGTCGGCGCCCGGAAATCAACCGACGGTAGCCGACCCTGGCAATGGCATCCAGGGTCACTGCCGCCTGGTGCGGGAGCAGGGCGGCGTCGGTTATCGCCCGCAGGATGTCATGGCCCAACTGTCGGAGGTCAAAATATTTTAATCCTTTTATGGTAGTGGCCATGGTGAAGGGCTGAGCAAGAGGATGGAAGACCAGCTGTATGCCGATAACATGTGCGGCACACGCGCCCATCCGCGGCGAAATGAGCCAGGATGCCAGCAGCAGCAGAACGCTCGCGGCCGGCAGCAGGCTCCGGCGCAGGTTGTCGATAATCTTCCAGCGATTGAGTGGCGACAGCGGATTTGGTCCCCGGCTGCCATCCGCCTGCGGTACGCGGGGGAAAATCCAGCCGGCAATCTGCCAGTCACCGCGAATCCACCGATGAGCCCGCTTGGCATAGCTTTGATATCCTTGCGGAAAGTCATCGAACAGCTCGATATCGCTGGCCAGACCCACCCGGACATGGGCGCCTTCGATCAGGTCGTGGCTCAGGATCCAGTTTTCCGGGAATCGTCCCGACAGAATCCGGCTGAAGGCGCGTACATCGTAGATACCTTTGCCCTGGTACGACCCCTCGCCGCTGAGATCCTGATAGACATCGGAGATAGCCGCGGTGTAGGGGTCGATCCCGACGGCATCGGCGAAAAGACGGCTGAAGTTCGAGATACTCGTGCTGGTCAGGGTCGGGCTCACCCGCGGCTGGATGATAGTGTAGGAACCGGCAACGATCCGGCCGGAATCGTCGAAGCGGGGCTGATTCAGTGGATGGGCCAGGGTCTCGACCATCCTGCGGGCGGTCGCGTGCGGCAACTGGGTATCACTGTCCAGGGTGATGATGAAACGGACGTTCGCCAAATGGTCCGGGTTTCCTACATGAATCAGGACTGGTGCATTCTCGGGCCGTGTGCCGTCAATAAAGCGGTTAAGGTCCTCCAGTTTGCCCCGTTTGCGTTCCCAGCCGATATATTTCTGTTCGGATTCGCTCCAGGTGCGCTCGCGGTGGAACAGGAAGAAACGTCCGTTCTCATGGCGCTGGTTAAGAGCTTCAATATGCTCTTTTGCATCCTTTAGCAGGAGGCTGTCGCCCTGAAGGGAGACTGCGTCAGCGTCGATATAATCAGAAAACAGGCTGAAGAGAAGATTTGTTTCCTTATTGGCCAGATAACGGATCTCCAGCTTCTCTACTTCGGATCTGATCGTCTCGCTGTCGGTCAGCATCATCGGCACGACCACCAGAGTGCGGCAGCTGTCGGGAATCCCTGAATCGGCAAAGTCCATTTTTGCTAAAGGTCGGGGCGGCAGAAAACGAGTGATCAGGTAATTTACCACCTCAATTGCCAGCTGGCTGAGGGGAATCACCAGGAGCAACAGTAAGCCGAAAAAGGCAGCGGGGGAACTTCCGGCCGCACCCAGACCGGGGTGCAGTGCGAAGCCGGTTACCAGCATCAGGAACAGGGTAAAGAAGAAGCCAATAGTAAAGAAATATACTGTAGTGTGATGGGCATAGATCCATGCGAGAAAACGGTAATGGTAAGCTTCGCGAAAAGAGAGCAGTTGGCCCAGGTCGGCCCGACCTTCGCCGATAAGCCAGGTAACAACGTGGCTGCGGCGTTCGTTGTCCCCTTTCGCCCCCATGGCTTCTTTGGCGAGCTTGATGACATGTGCGGCAATCTCCTCCTCGGGCTGTCCTGCAGCAAGGGCGATTGCTTCAACCGCCCCACGGCAGCGGTCGCGGGTGGCGAAATCCATGCCGGGATAGTTACCGGACGGATCGAATCGCAATATCTGTTCAACCCGGTTGAGCTTTTCGAAGATCTCCCGCCAGTCCAAGAGCGCAAGGTGGCGCAGACTGGTGAAGGCGTTGCCGCAGGTCAACTGGTCCCTGGTCTGGCGGTTCAATTCACGCTGGTGAAGATCATGCAGGGGCGTTTTCAGTGTGCGTTCGAGCCAGTTCTGGACTGGCGACAGGGCGGCGGCCTCATCGTAGAGCAGGCCTATCATCTGCACGCCGAAATAGGGGCTGGGCTTGGTCTCTGATACCGTAAGCTCGGAGAGAAATGCAAAGAGCTGGTTGGAATCATGACGATTGGCGGCGATCAGCCGGTTCGCCCAGAAGTCGGCCAACTGCCGATCGCGAAGATCAGCCAGGGCCGTGACCGCCAGGCTTTGGATACTTTCAATAAGGGCGATACGCAGCATCTGGGGGATTGCCCAGAGCTCTCCGATGGTCAGTGTTCGCACCGATTGATGGGCATCAAGAAAGGCGATAATATTCTCCCGATCCAGGTGCAAATCCATATGGCCGACAAGGTTCTTGGCAAGACCGTAGATGCAGGGCAATCCCCGATAGGGCTCGGAGGCCAGGCTCGGCAACTGCTGAAAAAAGCGTCGCGGGAGGTTGAGCAGCACATCGCGGGCATTCTCCTCCAGAATGTACTCATTATCGAGTATCCAATCGGCAGCCGGGGTGGCTTTTTGTTCCAGGCGGCTTGCCGCAGCGAGATCCACGCATACCTGACGAAGCCAATGCCGAGTCTGCCTGATACGTTTAAGCAAGCCGGTGTTAGGGCAGGGATTCTGGTCCACCTGCTGCTCGCTGGCATGGCGCCTGGCGTGTTCCAGAATCTGGGTCGGGGAGAGTTTTTCCGTCTGGCCCCGAGCCTCCAAACGGCGCTCGCGGCCGGCATGCAGGACAAAAAGTGCAGGAGGGGTATCGCCGCATTCACGCAATAATACCATTGCGATCGGTAATAGATCTACCGGCACGTTGAGAATAAGGACGGATTCTCCGGGCACAAGCCAGCGGGCATGGTTTCGTATAATGCTGCGCGTAACGCCAAACTTTTCTCGCCGGAACAGGGCCAGAACCGCTAGTCCGCCGATTATTGCCCACATCAGGATCACTGTCGGGAAAATGAAAATATCCCCGCCAGTAAACCACTGCAACCAGTGCAGAAAAAGGCAGATAACGGTGCCAGTTCCACCGGACAGTATGGCAACCAAACCTGCTCTGGCAGCACGACGCCGGCAAAACGGGTCCACTGTCTGAGTCGCGCCGTTCACGCCTTTTTGCATCAGGACGGCGGCCGAAAATCCTTTTTTTGTCAACTCAAGAAGGGCTTTTCGAGCTTCATCCTGTTTTGCATAATAACCTCTAATTATGGTGCGGCTCAAATTTTGTCCTTTTTGGTGTTTAGTTTGCAGGATTTTCAGGCAACATGAATGATTTCACCCGCTGGAAAGGTTGTTCAGGCTTTTTTCCTTCCAACTGCCAGCAGCATGATTCCTCCGGCGAGAGCTAGAGCACCAACTATTGGCGGTACCGGTATTGTTCTGGTTTTTTCCGCCGTCACTTCGAGCGGACCGATATGTACCACCTTTTCATTAGTCGTATAGGTGATTCCCTGATAGACGAATGCCACAATCCCCAACGCTATGAGGATGATAGCCAGAAGTGTGTTTGTTTTCATTTGTTCCCTCTCATAAAGTGTCCGAACGGGAGTGTCCGGGTATTTCTTGTTTAAGTACAGTTAAGCAAGCGCTGTGCCAGGTTTTTTTCGTTTGTCGTGGAGTTTTATCTGATTGATATTGCAAGACAATAAAAAATAAAAAGGGCAGAAAAAATAGTGGTCCGCCATATGACAACGGTCATATATAACCGATGGTCATATCTGACCAATTTCCCGTTTTCCGGCTGCGATTCGTGGCAGACGAAGAAGCAGGGGGATGAGCACCAGCTTCATCGGTCGGTTTTCGGAGCATAGCCCGCTATTCCGATCAATATTCGAGTAAGCCCATAGCTGAGCCAGCTTATCAGCCGCAGCATGATCGGCTGTGATCGCCATTTCTGTTCAGAGAGCCGCTTCGGCTCCATCATTATAGCCTGTTCCAGGCTGTCCTTTAATGCGGCTGCAAAATCCGGGTCATCGACGACGACATTTGCCTCAAGCGCAAGCAGCAGACTGAAAGGGTCGAGATTTGAAGATCCCACCGTTGCCCAGTGACTGTCGATCACCGCGACCTTGGCGTGCATGATGCTTTTGTGGTATTCATAGATTTCGATTCCGGCATCGAGGAAGCTGTCGAAGAGGGCACGTGATGCATAGTAAGCCAATCGATGATCCATTTTCCCCTGCAGGAGTAAAACCACCCGGACTCCACGGCGGGCTGCAGCCACAAGTGCATGGCGAAAAATCACACCGGGCAAAAAATAGGCATTTGCCAGAATAATATCACTTTTTGCCTGGTCGATTGCCTGCAGATAGGCATCTTCAATATCACGTCGATGGCGGAAATTATCGCGAACCAGAAAGCTGGAGCGCATATGTCCCGCGGCTTTTGGCGGAGGAATGTGTCTTGCGTGGTCCCGGTCCCGAATGAAACGCAGGTGGTGGGACCAGGATACTCGTAACCACAGCCGACGGCAGGAAACATAGATTTGATGCACCAGCGGCCCTTCGACGCTTACCGCGTAGTCAAAATGCGGCGATTTACAGCCGGGAATTTCTATATCACCGATAATGTTCATGCCGCCGACAAAGGCCAGCTGCCGGTCGATGACGACGATTTTCCGGTGCAGGCGGCGCAGCCTCCGGCGCCGGAATGTCCAGGGGGATATCTTGGGCCGGAATTTCATGACCGACACACCAGCCTCCTCAAGGTAGGCAATCATGGTTTTCGGCAGACTGTCCGAGCCGAATCCATCAATCAGCAGATGGGTTTTTACCCCACGCAAGGCGGCTCGTCGGAGCGCTTCAGCAATCCGTCGCCCGGTCTGGTCATTTTCAAAAATATAGCTTTCCAGGTATATTCGATGTTCAGCCCGGTCTAGGGCTGCTTCAAGCATCGGAAAATAAGCCTCCCCATTGTGCAGCAGGGTAATCTGATTGTCTGGATTCATTGCAGCCATAGAAGGATGATCTTGAACATTCGGGTGGTTGGGAGGAGTTGTCAGCACGGAAGGAATAATTTGCTGCTATTTGGGTATATGGCGTCCCGTCAAAAGGTCACCTCATATCCCTCTGGACCTTCTGGGCTGAACTTTAGTGGCAATCAGATCTGGGTAAAGATCATGCACCGTTTCCTCGCAATATGATCGCGTCCACCGAGCCACATAGCGTGTTAGACCCGTGAATAGGTGACACTGTCCTTAATAAACTCCTTTATTACCTTATCACTCAAAGAGGGTAGTATTTTCGGCCTGATGAGGCCGAAAGTCTCAGCAGTTACCAGATAATCTTCTTTACTGGCCAACTCCTGTTCAAATGCAAAATGGGCAACCTGCTGAAAAAGATACTGGATATCCGCAGGCGTGAATCCCGCGGTCATTTCTATGATGCGGTCCAAATCGATGTGACCGGTATTGAGTTTTGACAGAAAATGTTCGAGAATAGTTGTCCGTCCCTCCCGGTCCAGACCACCTACCGGAATAATGCAGTCAAACCTGCCGGGACGTAGCATTGCCGCATCCAGCTGGCGAATGTAATTGGTCGCGCACATCAAAAGGAGCTTGTTTTGTTGATTTTTGAATAGTGGAATCTGTTTGAGAAATTCGTTGGTGATGGACTTGTCGATTCGGTCGGCCCGGTCACGACTGCCGGCGATCTCATCGAATTCATCGATAAAAAGCACTACTTCGTCGAGGTTTCTTACCTGTTCCATTATCTCACGGAGGTTGGCTCCGATCTTTTCGACTCCGTCTGCCATGAGCATGCTGGGGACGATTTCTATATACTGCCAGGACAGGATGCCGGCTATCGCCTTGCCGAAATGGGTCTTGCCCGTACCGGGAGGTCCAAAGAAAACGATGGCTTTGGGCGGGACAACGCCATGTTTTTTCGAGAGGTCTTCTTCCATAAGCGGAAGGATAATTCTCCGTTGGACCAGCTGCTTGGGAGGCTGGGAATCGGCTATGGTATCCCACAACTCCCTGCCGATGATCTGGGCTCCCAGCTCATTAAGAATGCTTTGCCGTTGATAGGCAATGAACTCATCGGGGGCCTGCTCGATGTTCTCGAGGAAATCTATACAGGAAGTCCGCAAGCCTACATCTCGACCCAGTTTCTCTGATAGCAGCCATTTATGCTTTACGATCTTCAACCAGAGGTCAACAGCGGCTTCCGGCTCGAAATGGACCCCACTCAGTTCGAGGATTCTGTGTGAGTATTCTTCTGGTCTGCCAATGTCATTTGGGTCTTCGTTCATAAGGTACCGATGGTTAAGGGATTTTTCCCATGTTGCCGACGTGGGAAATCGTCGAGATGGAGAAAATGGTTGCGCTGGCAGGTAATGGCCAGACTCTTAGGGCTTCTGGATTTTGAGCTTGCGCATGCGGGCTCTCAAGGTGCTGCGGTCAAGGTCAAGGATTTCCGCTGCACTGTCTTTGCCGCTTACTTTCCAATTGGTATGTTCCAGCACCTGGGTCATATGTTCCCGCTCAACCGCTTCCAGGGTTTTTGGGCTGACAGAGAAGCCTTTAACCTCCTGCTTGAGTTCATCAGCCAGATGAAGTTTGGGGCCATCCGAGTTGATTATCGCCCGTTCGAGTACATTTTCCAGCTCCCTGATATTGCCCGGCCAGCGGTAATTCTGCAATGCACGCATGGTTTCTTTTGGAACAATTTCAACATGTTTATCCAGTCGCTTGGCGATCTTTTTCAGGAAGAAAGCGACGAGGAGCGGGATGTCGTCCTGCCGGTCCCGAAGCGGCGGCATAGTAATCGGAAAGACATTCAGTCGATACCAAAGATCTTCACGAAAAGTGCCTTTTCGGACCTCCTCCTCAAGATTGCGATTGGTGGCGGCAATAATCCGGGCATCGACCCTGATGGTGTGGGAGCCACCCAAACGTTCAAATTCTCCCTCCTGGACTACTCTTAACAGCTTGGCCTGCAATTCCAGAGGTAATTCGCCGATTTCATCGAGAAAGATGGTCGCCCCGTCGGCAATCTCGAAGCGCCCAAGGTGTCTGGCCTGGGAATCTGTAAAGGCACCCTTTTCATGCCCGAACAGTTCGCTTTCAATGAGGTTCGCCGGCAGAGTGGCACAGTTTACTTTGATCAATGCACGGTTTTTTCTCGGACTGAGCCCGTGAATGGCACGGGCAGCCAACTCTTTTCCGGTTCCGGTCTCGCCCAAAATCAGCACGGTGGTATCGCTGCCGGCGATCTGTTCAGCTTTGTAAAGTACATATTTCAGACCGTTACTTTGTCCGACGATGGTCTCATGATCATATTCCAGTTTGATCTCTTCCTGCAGATAGGCTCGTTCTGCTTCCAGCAAAACCTTTAACTTCTGTATTTCGGCAAGGGAGTTTTCCGCAGCCTGCCTGCCTCTCTCCGCTTCTTCTTTAGCCATGACAAGTTCGGCAGTTCGTCTCTTAACAAGCCTCTCAAGATGTTTTTTGTGATTTACCCGGTCGGTTACATCCTCAATGGCCAGAAAGATCAGTTGGTTTTCTGTTGTGTCTCTCTCGATCCGGCAAGCATTCAGGTGCATTATTTTTCGGCCGATGGTCGCAAAGGTATGTTCCACCTCGAAGTCATCAAATTTCGAATTGTCAGGGAGGATCTTTTCAAGCAGTTCTCTCAGTCCTGGAATATTCCATTGTTGTTTGCCAAGATCGTAAATGCTGGCTCCCTCCGTCTCGTCCTGTTCGACTCGGAAGGTCCGGTAAAAGGAATGATTAGCCTTTACAACTCTAAAATCGGCATTAAGCAGCAGAATGGGCTCGCGAATGGAATCCAGAATATCGGCAAAATCTTCAATGGCTGGTTCTGTAATCAGTCTGTTCACTTCTGATTTCCCGGGCAATGTGGATATCGTTTCTTGTATTTAATGAAGGAATTTCGTGAAGATACTCATGCCCCTTTGTGAGGTGTCAGTTATCGGGTTCGAGTTTTCTTGAAAAATCCCATTAAATAAAGGAGAAAAATGCCTGCTACAATAGCTATAACTATCGAGCCAGTTAAACCGCCTATGTTAATTGTCAGAAACCAGAACAGCAGGCCGCCTGCAATCGCGCCGAGTACACCAATTATTGCGTTAGGCAGCGCGGCGATTTTGCCACCTTTCATAAAGGTCATTGCCCGCCAGCCAGCCCAGGCACCGATCAGCGCAAATATAATCAAGCCTGTGATTTTCATAGCATCTCCTTTGGAAAGATTTCCTCAAGAACGAAAAGAGCTGTTAATTCGGCAATATCTGTGTCGGTTTGTCTTTTTGTTGCTTTTGCAACTGAGTCTTTTCTTTTTGTTCCTGCTTATTGCTGCTTTGTTTCTGGCTCTTTCTTTTGTCTTTTTTGCCACCTTTGTCGCCCATGATCATACTCCTTTTTGTTTCACTTTTTCAGTCGAACGTCCTTGTAAGCCTTCATGCGGATCTGACGCCACTCCACAACTCCCTGGCGGTGACCTGTTATGGTTTATATCGCAAGCATTGTGCCAGACAGCGCTTTCTCAAAATGATTCTTCTATCCCTATGATTATTGTGGAAAATTGCCTGAAAGGCAGCGTATCGATAAGAACTCATAGCCATCTCTCTCAGGTCATATATGACCATGTGGTCAGATATGACCTGAGAGAAGGAGCCCGGATGAATTCGGGCAAGAGGATGAGGAGGGGAGGAAGATATACCGGTAAGGGGCAGTTGGAAGCAGTTGCCGGTTCTGTCGTGGAAAAGGGAATGCTATTTTTCGATATTGAGCTTGCGCATGCGAGCGCGCAAGGTGCTGCGATCAAGACCAAGGATTTCGGCTGCACTGTCTTTGCCGCTTATTTTCCACTTCGTCTGTTCCAGTATCTGGAGGATATGCTCCTTCTCTACTGTCTGCAGTGATTTCCGACTGGCTCCGCGCTCCTTGACCGGCTTCTTCAGTTCATCGGCCAGTCGCAGTTTTGGGCCAGACGAGTTGATCACCGCCCGTTCGAGGACATTTTCAAGTTCCCGAATATTGCCGGGCCAGTGGTAGTCCTGTAAGGCATTCATTATGCCTGTCGGAATGATTTCAATAGTCTTGCCGATCCGTTTGGCAATCTTCTTGACATAAAAATCGACCAGAAGCGGAATGTCATCCGGGCGGTCCCGGAGAGGCGGTATGGTAATCGGAAAGACATTCAAACGGTACCAGAGATCCTCACGGAACCTGCCGTTGCGGACCTCTTCTTCCAGGTTTCTGTTGGTAGCGGCCAGGAGCCGCGTATCAACCTTGATGGTATGAGAGCTGCCGAGTCTTTCAAACTCGCCGTCCTGGATAACTCGCAACAGTTTTGCCTGCAGCTCCAGGGGCAATTCTCCTATTTCATCGAGAAACAGGGTACCGCCGTCGGCAACCTCAAATCGACCCAGGTGTCTGGTCTGGGATCCGGTGAAAGCACCTTTCTCGTGGCCGAATAATTCGCTTTCAATAAGGTTTGCCGGCAGGGTCGCACAATTTACTTTTATCAGGGCCCTGTTTTTCCGCAGGCTGGAGCCGTGCAGGGCTCGGGCAACCAGCTCTTTGCCTGTTCCTGTCTCACCAAGGATCAGAACGGTTGTATTGCTGCGTGAAATTTGTTCTATCTTATAGAGGACCTGTTTAAGCCCGTCGCTTTTGCCGAGAATATTCTCATGGTTGTATTCCAGCTTTATTTCATCCTGCAGATAGGCTCTTTCCGCCTCCAGCAGGTCTTTCAACTTTTTTATTTCGAGCAGGGACGTTTCCGCTATCTGTTTTCTGCTTTCCGCCTCTTTTTTTGCCTCGATGAGGTCGACCAACCTCTTTTCGACCAGTTGCTCAAGACCTCTTCGGTTATATTCAAGCTCTGTTACATCGGCAATCGCCAAAAAGATAAGCTGGGTCTGGTTATTGTCGCTGAGGATCCATTTGGCGTTCAAGTGAAGTATCTTATGGCCCAGGGATTCAAAATTATGTTCCAGTTCGAAGTTGTCAAATTTTGAATTTTCAGGAAGGATGTTTTCCAGCAACTCTCTCAGTCTGGGGATGTCCCATTGCCGGTTGCCGAGATCATATATGGTTACCCCTTCGACCTCATCGGCATTGACATGGAAGGTCCGGAAGAATGCATGATTGGCCCGCATCACTTTAAATTCGGCATCGAGGACCAGGACTGGTTCGTGGATTGAAGTCAGAATGACGTCCAGAATAGCAAGAAATGCTGGTGTTATCTGTTGGTTCAGCTCGGGGTTTATTTTTTTTGCCTCACGTCCCAAAGGGGATCGAGCACTCTTCATGGTCAGCTTACCATCTTCGCGTTCTGGATCAATTTTATCATCTGGATATCATCTAAGTATAAGTACGATTGTTTGTATACGCTTTTGCGGTATCAATATAAGATCAACATGCCATGAAGCAACAAAAAATCGGGTGTAAAAAGTCAGCTGCTGACAAGATGCCTTATGGCAATATGCTGCATGATATAATCGAAACAATAGGCACTACCAGATATCCTGTGAATTTTGATGGGAAAATGATTGCCACCAACTTATTCACAATCACCCTCTTCTTGGCGACCAATCGAGCTCCTACTGCCATGGTCACCGACAACACTGTCGGCAGGGCCACGGTAACCGCTGCCACGGTCAATACCAGGGCGAACTGCAGAGTTGTAAGTATCTGGTCTTCGCGAAAGACTGCAACACCAATGATCACCGCAACCAGAGCCACAGCCAGTATGATCAGGTAATTTATCGAACAATCATTGTGCCAGGGTTTAGGCACCCGGATCATGCCAGCTATCGTTTTTCTCTTCGGTCAATGTATCGGATTTACGCTCCAGTTCTACAATAACCTGGGCTCCAAGGAGCAGGATTACTGCGACGATCTCAATGCTTATGAGAGCCACCACTGTTATGGCGATGGAGCCGTAAATGATATTAACCATGGATACGGTGGCGTAATACCAGATCAGCACTCGGCGGGTGATCTCCCATAATACCGTTGCGGTCAGTCCCCCGATGAGCGCGTGACGAAACCTGACCCGCACCACGGGCATCACCAGATAAATCGAGGTGAGTATCAACACTTCACCGATAATTCCCAGAAGAGACAGTGCCAGTCCGGTTGTACCTCCTAGGTTTAAACTCCAACCGAGGATTATCAGATGCCTGCTTTCCAGAGTCTTAATTGCACCCACAATAAACGACACCAGCACTATACCGAATCCCATCACAAAGATATACGCATACGGAATAATAACGGAGATGAAGAATCTTCGCCGAATAATCCTGTCCTGTTGATAAAAGATCACCGACATGGCATTCTCAAGCATGGAAAAGGCTGCAGAACTGAAAAACAACATGACTAAAAAACCTATGATTCCGACTACATTTCGGTGTTCAAGAAATGCTTGCGCCTCTTGGGTCAGTGTTGCCGCATAACCGGGGACTGCCATGTTCAGGTAGGTTGACAAAGTGAGAATCAACTGCTGCTCTTCAACGAATTGTGTGAGCACAATCAGGGCAAGGATGGACAATGGCACGATTGACAACAAGGTATAATAAGCGACAGCGCCGGCGAGCAGCAGTCCCTTGTTGGAGATAAACCCACGGCCCACCCGCAGCAGGAAACTGAGGAGACGGATTATCAATTGATAGGTATTGTGTGGTCTGTTCATGATTGGATAAAGAATTTCAACATAGAGACAACTGCGGGAAAATACCGTCCGCAGAGCAATTGCGGGGTATTTTTGCAAGTAATCGGGAAATAAGCCCGGATTCTTTATAATGCCCCTCGAAGAGGATACTGAACAGAGCAACCCGCGGGGGGATTGAACCGAATGACAAGCTTTCAGGAGTAAGGCATTAATGACGAACCTGAGCAGCTATGATAATTTTATATTTTCGATTCGAACGCCATCCGTTGCTCACGTCGGGCTGTCATCGGGGTCTTTTTTCCACCCATCGGACTCCGCCAGGAGTGCCATGGAATGTTCGAGCAGGGGGTAGCAGGCTGTGGTCTCCCAGAGGATTTTTTCCCCCGGGTCGCCCTTGGACCAGCTGGTGTCGAGTATGAGCTGCCAGCGGCGTACAGAGGCTAAATCCGGGATGGTGAAGGAAATGGAGTCGTGGTGGGCGTTGACCAGAAGGAGAAATCTGTTGTCCACAACGCGGTTTCCTTTTTCATCCTGTTCCTCGAGGGCATCCCCGGCAAGGTAAAGCCCCAGACAGCGAGCAAAGGAATGCTGCCATTCCTCGTCGGTCATTTCCGTGCCCGTCGGAGCCAGCCAGATGATATCCCTGACCCCTGACCCTTTGATGGGACGACCCTGGAAAAAATGGCGGCGGTGGAAGACATGGTGGGCTTTGCGCAAGGCGATCAGGCGACGGACGAAACTGAGCAGCTCTTCCTGTTCGACATCGAGCGTCCAGTCGTGCCAGCTTAGGGGCGTATCCTGGCAATAGGTGTTGTTGTTGCCCTGTTGGCTCCGGCCCGTTTCGTCGCCTGCAAGGAGCATGGGCACCCCCTGGGACAGGAAGAGGCTGGCGAGGAAGTTGCGTATCTGGCGAGCTCTGAGGGCGGTAATCTGCGGATCGGCAGTCGGCCCCTCGCTGCCGCAGTTCCAGCTGCGGTTATTCGATTCTCCGTCCTGGTTGTTTTCGAGATTGGCCTCGTTGTGCTTCTCGTTGTAGCTCACCAGATCGTGCAGAGTAAAGCCGTCATGACAGGTGACAAAGTTGATGCTCGCATAAGGGCGTCTGCCCCCTTTTTCGTAAAGGTCGCTGGAGCCGGTGAGCCGGTGGGCGAATTCGCCGATATTGTCGCCCTCGCCTTTCCAGTAGGAGCGCAGAGTATCCCGGTACTTGCCGTTCCATTCGGTCCACCCCACGGGGAAATTGCCCACCTGATAGCCGCCCTCGCCTAAGTCCCAAGGCTCAGCGATCAGTTTGACCTGGGAGAGCACCGGGTCCTGATGGATGATATCGAAAAAGGTACCCAGCCGGTTCACCTCATAAAGCTCCCTGGCCAGGGCCGAGGCCAGGTCGAAACGGAAGCCGTCCACGTGCATCTCCAGCACCCAGTAGCGCAGGCTGTCCATGATCAGCTGCAGTACCCGTGGATGGCACATGTTCAGGGTGTTGCCGCAGCCGGTAAAGTCCATGTAGTTGCGGTTGTTTTTCGGTTCAATCCGGTAATAGGCAAGGTTGTCAATGCCCCGGAAGCAGAGGGTGGGGCCTAATTGGTTGCCTTCAGCTGTATGGTTGTACACCACGTCGAGAATGACCTCAATGCCGGCCGAATGCATAATTTTCACCATGGTTTTAAATTCGCTGATCAGTCCGTAGGCTGAATATCGTCCGTCCGGGACAAAGAAACCAATGGAATTATAGCCCCAGTAATTGGAAAGACCCTTTTCTATCAGGTGACGTTCGTCGACACCGGCATGCACCGGCATGAGTTCCACCGCGGTAACCCCGAGACGTTTCAGGTAATCAACCGCCGGGGCACTGGACAAGCCTGCATAGGTGCCGCGCAACTTTGCGGGGATCTGGGGATGCTGCCAGGTAAAGCCCTTTACGTGCAGCTCGTAGATGATGGTGTCATGCCAGGAGGTATGGGGTGGGCGGTCGTTGCCCCAGGTGAATGCCGGATCGATCACCTTGCATTTCGGCATATAGGGAGCGCTGTTGGCTCGGCTGCGGGAAAGATCTTCACGGGGATGGCCGATCTGGTAGCCGAACAGGGCGTCATGCCATCGCAGCCGGCCGGAAATTGCCTTGGCATACGGATCAAGGAGCAGCTTCGCCGGGTTAAAGCGCTGACCCCGCTCCGGGTCATAAGGGCCGTGGACCCGGTAACCGTAAAGAAGGCCGGGCCGCGCCTCGGGCAGGTAGCAGTGCCAGACCTGGTCGGTCTTCCAGGCCAGGTTGATGCGTTCGATCTCCTGGCGGCCCTGCTGATCAAAGAGACAGAGTTCAACCTTCTCGGCACACTCGGAAAAGATGGCGAAGTTGACCCCCTCACCGTCCCAGGTAGCACCCAACGGGTAGGGATTGCCTGGCCAGATTGCCATTTTTTGATGTGTCATAGTGTCACCATGTCAGCTGCTTTTGCCCGGAAATGGAAACAGTACACACTGCTTTCTCGTCGCCTTTGGCGACTTTCAACAACATAAGTCCCCGCCGCGAGTTTGGCAAACAACAAGGTCCGGCGGAATTCACTATTGCTGCGCAATCATTGTGCCAGGTTAACAGCACGTGTGGTGCATCCCTATCATTTGATATCTAATCAGTCTCCATTTCATTTTTGAGGAATGAATACCTGCATTCTTGTCTCACTTAGCAGCATCATCGTCAGATGGAGGTGGTTTTCTGGCTATTTTGTAAGTCACCTCGACATGATTTTGAGACTCGTCGTCCAGCTTCAGATATGAGGGAAGCAGCATGAGACCGACGGATATCTTTCCGTCGGTGGTAATATTCTCCAATGGGATTTTTTCTGTATAGATGGTTTGAATATCTTTGAGAGCCAGGCTGCCGCCCGTAACTTTTACCAGGTCGGGGGTTACGCGTGCATCCTGCAGGATAAGCCCGGCCGGCAGTTTACCACTCCAGTCCGGTTGAATGGGCAGTTTTTTCTGGTCCAGCATGTCGAGGTTAACCTTGAGTATCTGCGGTTCCACCTGCTTGAGATGAATGCCCGGCGGCAGGACGATACTGTCCCTGGCAATGGCGATATGATTGCTGCCTGCCGCCGCGTTTGCCAGATCGAGCTTGACCTTCACCTGATCGGGCCGGACCGACCTGATCAGCGATCCCGACCCGCTGAGCTGCAGCGTTACGCTGCTCGCGGATGTAGCCAAAAGCTCCATTTTCGGCCCCTTGTTCATGAACTCAACCGGCACCTCCATAGTTATGAAGGTCTCAAATCCACGGGCAAAACTGAACCAGATACTGGTTATGCTCACCAGACAGATCATGGCCGCAAGTCCCAGTTCCATTGTCTGATGCCTGGCTCCCTTGGTGGCATGTACTGTGCCGGCATGTTCACGCAGCATCCGATCCAGGTCAATACTGTCCTCGATGTTGATGATCGCTCCGTCCTTGAACACCGTGACTTCACCACGCTCCTCGGAAACCACGATGACCAGGGCATCGGTTTTCTCGGCCAGTCCGAAGGCCGCACGGTGCCGAGTGCCGAAGTGAGAGGGCAGATCGTTACTTTTCGATAGAGGGAGAATGGCGGCGACTTCCACTATCTGATCCCCCTGGATGATTGTGGCACCGTCATGTACCGGTGTTCCATGCCAGAAAATACTTAACAGCATCTCCCGTGAGAGTTTCCCCTGCCAGGGAATTCCCCCGTGCACCACTGACTCGATGCCTTTTTTCAGCGGCAGAACAATCAGCGCACCGAGTTTATGGCGAGCCAATTCGTAGACGCTTTCTACAATGATCTCTATCGGCGTCTGGATTTGACGTTGGGGGATGCCCCAGAAGAAGGACCTGAGACTGCGGGCTTGCAGGACACCGGCAATTTCATTGCGAAATACGATTATGATTATCAGGGCAGCGGCCGCAATAATACCCTGCATAGCCCAGCTGGTGACGATTAGGCCCATGCTCATCGCCATCCGTTCAAGGATCCAGAGCATGGCGATGGCAATGACCATCCGAATCACATTGGTACCCCGGAAGAGCACGTAGAGCCTGAATAAAATATAGCTGTTGAGGAGGATATCGACGATGTCCTGCCAGCGCAGACTGACCAGAGATTGTATCAGTGGGTCCATACTTTTAATCCGTTATACTGAAACGTAATGTATACAGGAGATTGTCGTTTTCATCAGTGACAGCTACCTGCCATGGTCCTTTGTCTGCATCCCTGAGCTGCATACTGGAGACGGACGACCAGCGGGGCGGGTTGAGTGAAAGCTGTTTTGCGGAAATCAAGTTCCCTTTGTGATACCATTTATGATAAATGACGGTTTGGGTGACCACCTGGTCAAACTCCGTGAAACATGAGACACGGCCCAGATCGATGGAAAAGACGACAGCCTGATTGACAGGTTCTAATTTCTGAATGGACTCGCACATAACGGCTTTGATAAGCACCGGGCCTGCAGAGGGGGCCGAGGCCTCCTGGTTCCAAGCGGCATCGGGAGTGGTGAGCACCAAAGCCAGGGCAACGATGAGGCACAATTTCCGAATCGGTGTTTTCATGGATTTTTCACCAGCAACCCAGCTCCCGATTGCCCAGTGACAGCCTCAGCCCCTTCGGATAGATTCCATAAACTGCGAGGTTTTTAGTAATCATAAGGTAACCTTTCTTGATAATTTTACCATTGCCTGTATACACTTTCCAAGGAACCGAAGATGATGGTGTCGTAAAAATTCTTCATATTCTTTGTTGTAATGAATTTCACTATCATTACAACGTACTTTATTCCACCGAAATAATAGCAAAATTCACACACCTCGAATACGAGTTTTTTACTTAACCATTTCAAATCTGCGGTTTTGACGAGATTATCAAAAATGGTGCCCATGAAAAAAGGCCGCCCCAAGCCGACAGGCCTTAGTTGCGATTGGTTCTGGTTTGCTCGATGGTTAGGTTTGCGCAAATGGCCATATCTAACCTTTGCCAGAGCTCCTTGGCATGGCTGGAAGAGCAGACCATCGACTGCTAAGGAGAGCTGGGGGGATGCTTGATGTCTGTATCGTAATTTCTACAGAGTCTTTTCTGGTAACAAACCGCCCGGCATTCTCGCTCTTTTCGGAAAGGTGCTTCTTTCATTTGTGGCGTTTCTTTATTGAAGGACTACTTGCCAGCAACTTTCTTGATCTCGCCGACCTTTTCTTGAACTTTCCCTTCTAAATTTTCAATTTTTCCTTCGGCTTCCAAATCACGGTCTTTGGCTACACTTCCGATGGTCTGTTTGACCTTACCTTTCACTTGGTGGATCTTGCCTTCTATGTTGTCTTTTGTGCTTGATTTCATGGTTTTTCTCCCAGTTGAATGTTAGTTTGAGCAACAGTTGCAGGAATCCGCTATATCCTCTATCAGATCCCACTAGAGGCGGCTACAGGCCGGCAGTCTAAGTTGATTATGGGTGAGATTCTCTCGATGGTCATTTTAGTGATCCCCAGCTTGACATCGGGGACGTCCATGGCACGTTAAAAGACCAGGTCTTTTCATCCCGACTCCTGGGAGCCAGGCATCTCTATTCAGAGCAGAGACCTCATTATGTTCTTCCAGATTACGGTACATGCAGGTGATTCAACCTCTAAAACTTTCTCCCTTCTTTTCTCATAGACCATAGCGAGGAATGATGGACCTCAGGTGCAAGGCAAGTGTAAGAGTGCCATGCGTCATAATTTGATAAGCAATCTTTATGCCATGCTTACAACGTACGGCGTTACGTCATCCATCGTTTTGATTTTTTAGCAATAAGTAACCAAAAAATGGGGTTACAGGGGGCTATTTAAAAATGAATCCAAAGGGTTATATGTAACCAATTGGTCATATATAACCTTTTCGGTCTTCCAGTTGATGATGCGGTTGCATTGAGTTTTTCCTTTCGCCTGCAACGGTTTATTTGCTCCTTACGGATGTGGTCACATGCGACCACTGGTTACATGTGACCTTCTTTTTGTGGCTGGCGATAGTTGCTTTATCGATCCAGTTTTAGCAAAATGTCTCAATATATAAGGGTGATGGGTGATTTAAAACTGTGAGTTTGCCTCCTGGCATGACAATTGAGAGAAGATGTGCGCCACGAGAAATGGGTTATTCAGCTTGGAACTGGACAAAAGGTATCACGTTGTACTTCGACGCTTCTTTCGGTGTTTACCCTTGACACTTTCTGGAAATAACTCGAGTTAGGTAAAAATTTAGGAAAGCTGCCAACCCGGCAAAATTGGAGGAACCTTATGCTGAAGAGATAAGACGAGAGTGATTGGAGTTTTTATGCAATATTTGGTTGTGCAGGACCATTGATCCTGTAGAAAATAACATTAAAATGGAGTACGAAAATGAAGAAGATACCAGTATTATTAATTTTAGCTTTAATTTTTGGGATATCGACTGTTGCTGCTGCAGCGGATAACTATTCGAGCACCATCAAGGTATTTCGGGATTCGCCTGCCTTGGCGAAATTTTTCAAAGATTCATACGGGTATGCGGTCTTTCCAACCATCGGCAAAGCCGGGTATGTAATTGGTGGTTCCTACGGTGTCGGGCAGGTCTATCGCGGTAAGAAGGTGACGGGAAAATCAACGGTGATTGAGGGATCGATTGGACTCCAGCTGGGCGCCGAGGCTTTCAGTGAAATCATCTTCTTCCAGGATAAACGGGCCTATGCTGAGTTCACCAACGGTAATTTCGAATTCGGAGCGACTGCCCAGGCGGTGGCCATAACAGCTGGAGCGCAGGCCAGGACAGGTACCGCAGGGCAAAGTGCCGGTGCCAGTGCCGGACCGAAGACTGGCGTTCAGGCGAAGGTCGACTATGTCAAGGGCATGGCCACCTTCGTGCATACCAAGGGCGGTCTCATGTACGAATTTTCCGTCGGCGGACAGAAATTCACCTTTGAAAAATTGTGATATCTGAGACAGAAGCCTAGAAAAGAGCGATCGTATATCTCCTGGCTGATTGCCCCCACACGGGTGCGCAAACCTGCCAAATAATGACTCAAGAGGGGTAAAAGCCGGGAGAACAGGATGCGGCGAGGAGTCCACACCTGACTCTCGCCCGGCCTCGCCATAAGAGTAACGAATTTGCTCATCTCATTACCTAAACGTCAGGCTGCATACCAGAGTATTGCAAAATAATGGCATGAACTGTCGGCCATAACAAAGAAATGCCAGATTAGGTGACCGTATTTAAGCCGGGAATCGTTTACCCTAAATTCCCGGACTATTGTAACGAGGCAGGTGGCTTAACGCCCAATTTGGTATAGAGGTCTAACTGTCGTTTTGTCGTTTCGCCAACGTGCAGCTGCTGACCTGGCACTTCAAAGCATTCAATAAGGTCGAATAGAGATGAAGATACATTCGGCGATCTGCTGTGATTGTGTCTCCTTTGTAAGGGCGATCCTGGACATAGTTCCAGGTGACCGGCAAGGAATAACTATAGAGTTGGTAGGCCTGGCTGTAATGGGTCCAGTTGCGCATCGTGTCCCGAACAGTATCCAGATGTGTTGTCACCAGTTTCAGCGACAGCTTGGCGGCAATGAGAAACTTCAGATGATGCCGGTACAGATCGTTGATGTTGGCCGCACTGAAGAAGCCGCGATCCAGGACTACTTTGATCTTCTCATATCCCAGCGTGTTCATGTCGGCCAGCAGTTTCCTCAGGGTTTTCACGTCGGGGATGTTTCCCGCCAGCTTCCGGTAATAAAAGGGCAGACGGGATTGTTGTCCGAAAAGCAGGCGCAGATTTATTTGTGCCAGGTGCTCATGATCTTTGTTTTTACCGTAACGGACTTGCCTGAGGCACTTTGAATAACTGGAGACGGACGTACTGTCATACGCCAGGTATTCCCGGTCCACGTTTGGTTGTCCGCTCAACAACCGGTGCATTCCTTCTCCGGGTAGGAATAATCTTCTGGGTCTCGGGATCCACCCGTCCGATGCACTTGCGTTTCGCCCGAGACTGCTGCTTTTCCTTGTCCCAATAAGAAATTGACTCGTATGCTTAAGTGATCCCGGTCTTTTTATTGGTCTGGTATACGATAGCTGCCATAAATGCCTCCTGTTTCATCGTTATATCTTTCCGGGAACTCAGGTTATACCAGCTTCGATAAAAATACCTTTGGTCTTCTCAGGGCATTATTTTTGTAAGCTGTTTCGTAGCTACCTCCTGAACATTTAAGGCCGCGGAATGACATCCGGCATGAACGACTTCACCAAAACCCGCTGGCCATTTTTAACTTCGATAATTGTTACTGGTTTATGCGGGATCTGCCGACCACCCACAAAACTGATCGTGCCGGTCACTCCCTGGAAACCATCAATTCTTGCCAGCGCGTGGCGGACGGCATCAGGTGAAGCCGTGCCTGCGCGGGTGATGGCTTCGGCCAGTAAATTGACCGCGTCATAGCTCAGTGCGGCGAATGCATCCGGAGGGTTGCCCCCATACGTCAAGTGGTATGCTGCTCTGAAATTCTGCACCCGGACGTCAGGGTTGTCGTCACCGAGGTAGACATGGGTCGTGTAGTAGATATCCCTCATCTCAGGGTGGGCTTCCCAGGCATCTTCCGAGTCGTAGCCATCGCCGCCCACAATGGGTACGGTGATACCGGACGCCCGTAATTTTTGAATGCCTTTTTGGGCATCTTCAGCGTTCCCAGTCGCGAGGAACACCAAGGCAACCTGAGGCAGGTCCTGCCCTATTTTGCTCATATCGGCAGGATCATATTTTTGGATGGCCAGTACCCGGCCGCCCAGTGACTGAAAACGGTCGATGAAGTATTTATGCAGCAAAGTGGTATACGTTTCCGTCGAATCGTAAACAACGGCTACAGTACGGGAATCAAGTGCACGGTAGGCCCACTCGGCAGCAGCTGCCGCCTGAACGTTATCGCCGAAGCAGGCCAGGTAAAGATAATCCGGGACCTGCGTTGGGAGTAACGGCGATGTGGCACCTGAGGTAAGAAAGACCCGGTGTTTTTCAGCCGCAGCCTCTCCCGCCGCCTGTGCAAGGTCACTGTCTGAGAGGCCGAAAAGGGCCGGAATCCCGTTATCATCGTTGATAATCGCTTCGACCGCTTGTCTTGTCGTGGCAGGGTCGCTCTTGCTGTCCTCAAGAATCAGGCGCACCTGCCGCCCGTCAATGCCACCGCGGTTATTTACCTGTTCGACTGCCAATCGGGCTCCCTTGGAAGAGGGCTCCCCCATATCCGATTTATCCCCCGTGAGGGAGTAAACGGCTCCCAGGACTATCGGCTCGGTCGACATTGCCAAGTCCTTTTTGACACAAGCCATCAATGCAACTCCGCAAGAGAGGACAACGGCAACAATCCTACTGAAGATCTTCCACTGTAGATTCATTCGCAAGCCTCCTTATTGTTTGGTTCGGACAATCTATTTCAGTTGGTGTAGGCCCGGTACGCAATGACGGTACCGTTTGCCTCTGAAGTTCTAAGGTCGCCATTTTTCTGCATAAACGTCCGCTTGATATACCGCCACGTTCGCCTTGCGGCTGCGATTTCCCCTGAGATGTAAAAGAGACAGGGCGACTTGTAAGAGCAGGCCAGACCATGTATGCCAGGACCGTATGAACCATCATCCCGAAGTTGCCGCAACAGCCAGTTTGTGGCCGCATTTGCGCTGGAAAGGCAATTTTCAACGAGTTATGGATGCATAAAACTCTCCCTGGGTAAGGTACCCGCGGTTATTGGTTCTCGGGACACTGCACGGGATTATTCGTAACATTCCAGCAGAAGTCTGCAGGATTGCTTGTACCACCGCACTGATCGGCAGGATTCAACCCACCAACCTGGGGGAAACCAGTTGTTGACGACTGAAAGAATGCATCGCTGATATCGTCCCTGGGCTGATCCCAAACCGTATCGCAGGGACCGGTCCCGCCATCCGGGCAGGTATTGTCTTCATTGGTAGCCGACGGAGGCAATATGCTGTCCGGATATTTCAGCTCGGGGGCAGGGCATTCAGGCACATCCGGGCCCTTCCAATAGCCGGTGAAACCCAGGTTTTGCCTGGGGATCAGGAAATTGAACTTTCCGCCGCTACCCTGGGCATCCCAGTAGGTGCTTGTGAAATCGACATCGCTGATGTTCGCCTCATCGAAGATTGCCCCCTGCAGGTAGGCTCCCTTGAAGGTGCTGTTCGTGCCGCTATTGACGCCGCCCGAGGTGTTGACCGACAGGTCGGCCTGGGAAAAATTGGCGTTGATCAGCATGGCTCCCGACCAGTTGGTACTCTGCAGGTTGGACGTTGAGCCACTGAAATCGGCTCCGGCCATATAGGCGCCGGAAAAATCGGCTCCCGGCGCGGTTATCTCGTTGGCGATGGCGGTTGGTGTCGACGAGGAACTGTAAAAATTGACGTTGCTGGCGTTTACGCCGGTCAAGTTTGCCCCGGACATGTCGACATCGCGCATGAATGCCCCTTCCAGGGTTCCGACCCTGCCGGAGCCTGTCCCACCGGTATTGGCCTCCAGCACTGCGTTGCTCAAATCGGTGCCGTCAAGATTGCTGAACGCCAGATCCACGCCTTCCATCGAGGCACCGCTCAGACAGGCCTTTATCAGACTTGCCCCGGTCAGCTCTGCACCCTGCAGCGTTGTGCAGACCTCTGTGCCGCTGGAGGCCGGGCAAACCGTCGTCGTCTGGGCATCACTCCGGTTGCACCCGAGATTGACATAATCGAGGGTTTTCCCCTTCAACCATTTCACATTGGTGAGGACTGCACCCGAGAGATCGAGCGGCTCAGCCGCCGTGGATATGACATCGGGGACATTTTCGGCAGTCGAGCTGGAAAGATCCAGATACCGCCAGACGGTCTTGTCGAAGGTGGCGAAGTCAAACGTCGCACCGCTGAGATCCACATAGCACCTCTGATCGGCCATGAAGGTGTTGTTGCCGAAACCGGCACCGGTGAGATCACTTCCCTTGAAGGAGGTGCAGTCAAGGCTTGCACCGGTGAAGCTGGCGCCGGACATAGAACTGACAGTCGTTCCGGTGATCGTATCCAGGTCTGCATCGGTCAGATTGGTATTGGAGAAGTTGGCGTTTGCCAGGTTGGCCCCGGTCAGTATGGCCCCGGAGAAATCGACCCCCTTGGTGCCATCGCCGAAATCAGCCCCGCTGAAATCGTCTCCGCTGAAGTCAACTCCGGCAAGATTGCAGTTAATACAGGAGTTCGTCGCTGCGATGAACTTCAACACATCGATGAATACGTTGGTCTGATCGGCGACAATGGGCTCGGAGGCACAACTGACATCCGCTCCGATATTGGCGACACTCTGCCCGTTTTTGAACATCTGCAGAAAAGTCGACGGCCCGAGCTTGATCGTTTTAATGCTGGAAGGCGGAGTTATTGCCGCCTGGGTCATGGTACTGAACTCGCTGAAATCCACATCACTATCAAAGACGAAGGCTGTGCCTTTGAAATCGCACTGGCTATAGATGGCAAATTCGCCCTCCTGCAATGGCGGCATTGTCGAAGCGTCGGCGTAACCAATGAAGGTGAAATCCCAGTTGAGGGCATTGGGGTCGTCTACGTTCCCACTGACACTTGAGACAACAACGGGAACATGATTATCGGGGCCTCCCGGCTGCGCCTCAACCCAGGGGAATAAATTGTCAACATCTGTGTCAGCCCACATCGTATAGGTCCCGTCACCTGCGTCGTTGAGGATAAAGCCAACGGTACAGAAAAAGGTGCTGTTGTCGACCTTCGTGGGGCAGTATTGGGCGTGAAGGCTCATCGTATAAGGTGCATATTGGAAAGTACTGTTCACAAAGGGAGTGATCGTAACCGGTGCAAAACCGCTATCCCATTCGGATTGAGGGAGCCAGGGAGCCAGAGGCCGGCTGTTTTGGAATTGTTGAAAATCTGTAGTAGCGTTGTAAAAACTCAAAACAAACTTGTCGATCACCCCATTGCTGCTGGCTGACAGAGCCAGCTTCGGGGGATCGGTGTTGGTATCGGAATGGAGATACATTTTTCCTATGGAATTGGTACCTGCAGACAGAGCAAAAAAGTTGGGGTAGGTAAGTTGCTCCTGCAGGGTCCCGCCATGTGTGGTGCCTACCGGGCTCTGGCTGCGCAGGTGCCGTTGCCGCGCCGGACGGTGCAGGAAGGCCTTCTTGCCTGCACCGACACGACTGCCGTCATGATAAATGTCGAGTGCATACCGACCTGGCTCAAGCAGTACTGCCTTACAGGCCGAACCTTTACGGGTATTCAGCATTGTGTTACGGGAGCTGCCGGTTAATTTGATCCGGACGATGTACGGCTCTTCGTCCGGTATACAGAAACTGTACCTCTGTTCTTCTTCGACGAGAAAGCGCACCGAATTTTTAATAAGAGAATCCTTTTTTTGGTGCGATTTTCCTCTATCCTTATGCGAAGATTTGTTCCCCTTGACAATATTTCTCTTACCACGATCGGCCCTGTCCTTCGATTCCCCGCGGAACGCCCTTTCCTCCAGGTTTTTTCTGCCCTTTTGCACCGAACTCTCCAGGTTGAGGATCACCGTCTGGTTGTTTCGGGCATGCAGGGTTGGATGAGTGAGAAATTCTTCTTCGTATACCCAGGGACTGTCGATAACTGTCACGGCCGGAGTAGGGACAGACTTGCCGAGGGCCAATAGAGGCAGACCCGTTATACTGAAAAATATTATGGCAATTCGCTTAATCATTTCTTTCCTCCCCCATATAATCAGGTACTTCTTCTGCCTGCTTGATCCGGGAATGATCACCCGGGCTCAAGCAACCACCGTTGTCGTTCGCGGTAAGAACTTTACGGGGTACTCGGGATCCAGTGACTGATCGACGGTTCGGTCCTTGCCGGCAGACTTCCGTTGGGTAACAAAAGTACCTGCGAGTTCTGGGCGTATATGTCACGCCAGTAGTTCACCGCAATTCGAGCAGCATTGAAGCCGGTGGTGGCAGCCAGCCATTCTCCGGTCGGCTGATAAATATCAAGAGTGAAGACATCGCTGCCTGAATCGTTGACAATTGATAGCACAAACATATACCCCTTGAATTCCACGGAGAAATCCAGATACTTCACAACAGACTGCACTTTGAGCGGCACGAAGTAGGTCCCGTTCGGAAAGATAGGCGCCGCATTGCCGTGCAGATCAAAGGCCTGGATACGCTTATTTCCGGCCTCGATAACCAGGATCGTGCCATCCGGATCGAGCGCAGCCAACACCGGACCATCGAGTAAACCGGGCCGCAACCCTTTGGCAGAGTAGGTATTGCTGAAGGGTGCGTCGGCATCCGACATCGCGGCAGCGGGCAGATCGACAACCTCAAATTTGTTTTGGGTATTGGCGATACTGATGATCTGGCCAGCCGGATGCAGTAAGAGGGCGTCGGAAGGATGCTGCAGCTTGCCCCAGGCCAGGTTCGAGTCGGGTTCGTCGAAACCTGGATTATTGTTCGGATCCAGACGAACCTGACGAATGACCCCCTGATAGTTGGGGCCGCTCGAGGTAGTATCCAGATAAAAATTGTAGTTCTTGTTATTCAGCAGGTCGTAAACCAGCCGCGGCGATCTGGTGAAGGTGCACCCGTTGAAGAAGTATCCCGATTCAGGGTTTTCGGTCGACGAGATATTGGAGAATTGGTATCCATTGATCTTCGATGTGTGATTCGCACACTCCACCACAGCATCGTTGTAGGACTGAAAAGTCTGACCAACCGCCCCGGCCGAGGTGTTGACGGTAACGCCGTCCAGACTGCAGAGCTGCCCCTGGGAAGGATTGCAGCCGCTTGCCTTCTGCTCCGGCGGGGTCGTTGTTGCCACCCAGATGTGGTCACCTGCCGCATCCAGCTCGATGACTTCCTTGTGACTATAGACAGTCGAGGCCTCGAGCGGCACCAACAACTCCTGAAAGGTTATATCAAAGCTTACGTTCTCATAATTATCATTAGGACCGACAATGGCTCTGCCGACCAGAAAATCGGTACTGGAATAGACCCCGACACTGAGGATAACAGTGCCGCCGAGCGGTACCGATTCCAGGGTAACCGTGATCGGCTCGGTGGTTGTCGTCGATGGCACTTCCGCCGCTACAGTTGTCGGCGTGCCGCCGTCAAAGTGAGCCAGCACTTCAAAATGGGTCGCCGTGGCAGGCCAGCCATTGGGGTCGTCGGTAAGATTCGGCCTCACCGTGACAGGGATATCATGGGTCAGGGTGATTTCATAGGCGTAGGTCGATGGTGAAACCAGAACGTCGGTCGCGCTTTGGGCAAGTTGCGCAAGGGTGCCGATGGCACAAATGGCAGAATACATCATCCCAAAGACCGGAATGGCGTCAAGTACATCCGCTTCTGTCTCGCCTTCGGCTATATTTTTCGCTACATACGTCACCAGTGCTTTAGAACCGGAAGTCAGCAGGACATTACCAATATCGACACCAAGACCGATAAAGGCCGACGGATCGTTAAAGGCAACTGCTTCTATAATTTCCTCAAACTCATCGATAATGAGCGGCAACAGGGTGAAAATAGTATCGCTGTCCTCCAGGCCGCTGATAAATGGGGCGAGCCCCTGTGCTGCGTCCAGGGCAAGAAAGAACATGGTCAAGCCCAAAGAGACCACGCCGGTCATCGTTGCTCCAAGGGCCACAGATTCCTTGAAGGGATTCGAGCTGCTGTTTGACGCACCCATCCCGCTGGCGAGAAACACGACGCTGGTGGCTTGATAGGGGACGGGGATATTGTAGGTGTTGTTCGTTTCACTGAGCGGCATGCCATAGAGCTCGAATTCCGGTGACAACAGATCGAGAAACAAATCGGGGTCCGAATTGAAGTCAGAGCAGCAGCTGTTGAATTGAAAATACTGGTCGATAACGTCTGAGGAAAGGTCGGTGCCAATAAGTTCAGAGAGTGGAATAGCTGACCCGTCACTGCGAAGATATCGAACATACAGGCCCAGATAACGGATGAACCAGTTTTTCACCCTGATTGAAATCACCGCGGCGACCGTCGGCTGCGTCGGGTTGTCGTTGACATCGGTAATTTCCACGGAATATCCATGGCCCGGTGAAAAATCCTTGGTGGTGTAACTGAGCCCCGTGTTTACCCCCAGTGAGGTGGCGTCCTGGGCCGATGTTGTCACGCCGTCTTCGGTACGCCAGATCAAGCCCGGGGTCGGATCGGGGTTTGCGTTGTTGTTCGCGCCAAGGGTGGTATCCTGTTTCGCCGAAGCCAGTGAAGGTTGAATGCCGTCGCTGTTGAGACTGCTGTTGGTCTGATCCGAATAGACCGGAATATATTGCAGGGCCTGCGTCTGACTGTTTGTGGCCTGGGTTCCATCCTCATTGCATACCGGGACGAGGGTCGCCCACCCAGTCGCGTTCGCCTGAAGAGGTGTGCCGCAGCCCGCCCAGTTCTCCTGCGGCGTGGGTGGACCCTGGAAGGTGAGGGCGTCGGCAAGATCGCCGGTGTTCTGCGAGGTGATGGTGTCATGAATATATTTGCTCTGGTCTGGGTCAAAACACAACATTTCCGGGTGGCCGGTGATCATCGCGGCAGCTGTATCGTTGTTGTCCTTGAAGGTATCGAGACCCAGCGGGTCGCCGAGTACGGCTATATCCTGACCTGTCAGGCCGAGCCTTTTCCACTTATCCGGCACCTTGGGAAATTCGAATGAGCCCAAGAGACTGGCCTCCTTTTCGGCGGCGGCGATCAGTGCGGATATCGGATGATGCATGAACATGCCGAGCATGGACCAACTCCCATCATTAGGACAATGCCTGAAGCGGGGACTGATGTTATGGCTGCTATGTTCATCTCTTGCCTCGAATCCATTGTCATCATTTTTTTTATGAGAGGCCGAACGACGATTTGGGCTGCGCTCAAAACGCTGCAGATAACAGATTTGAATCGCATCAGCGGGCATATCGAGAACGACATGATGGGTAGCCCGTGAATCGGGAACCTGGATTAAAACCGGATGCTGTCTGCGCAATCGTCTGAGTTTGCCCGGTGAGGTTCGAGACAGGAGGTGATAATTTTTGCCTGCGGCAAGGACAACATCGTGGTTGCTGGTATCGCACCATGAAAAGTCGAATAAAAATGTACGTGTCTCGGTAGACCGGGTAGACCGAGGGGGGCGGGCCGGATGTCGCTTCTTGTCTCGTCCACTGGCAAGCAGATTTGCCGGTAAGACTGCCAGGCTTCCGGCTATTGCCCCTGCTTTCAGAACATCACGCCGGGAGACACCGGCCTGCATGGCTTCCATCAGCAGGTTGACTTTCGCCTTTGCTTTGGCAGAAGGACGGGGATCGTGCAGAAGGTCTATAGTATTTCGAGACCTGGGAGCACGCTGCATCTTTGCTGATTTGGTTGGTGGTTTTATTTTTTTTCCCGAAGAAGGTATGCTTATTGGCTTTTGTGTAGTCTTCATGAAATCACCTCCATGTCACAGTTTCTTCCGTAGAATGGTTGGCCGATGAGCCGGATGCACCTACGTCGAAAAAGAACCAACAAGAGCTCTATCTCTTGTCGGAAAGAGTGGAGCCGGAAATTTCGTTGCAAACCGATCATGCCGGCCCGGTACGTACGTCGTTGTGAGGAGCACGGTGTCTTGAAGAGAGCCGGTATCGGAAAGCATGAACCGATGTCGTTTGAATGGCTCAGAGGAAAGCGGGGGGAAACAGTTCTTACAATAGCCAGCCTGCAATACGATGGAACAAGCATTGGCGCCAATGGAATTCTGCCACGAAATCAGGAGGGATCATTCAATATTGCTTTATTGTTACTGGAATCCCTTAACAACCGAGACAGGGTGGGTATATATTTCCTTTTGGTGTCAACACCATGGCCGAAGCTTACAACAATGTGCCTGTTGGATTTACGTCGAAATCGCTCAGATCACACACCCGATTAGTTTCGCCATTACTCCTCGTGACGGTGCCTGGTTTGGGACACCAGGGATAAGGGTCAGGTTATGGGGATAAGTAAAAAATTGAACCTTTTAGTCATATCGATTGATATCTCAAAACCATAAAATGAAGTTAATTTTGAAGACAATAATGTCAAGGAAAAATCACAAAATGAATTCTCCGGCAGATACTCACCCAATGAAAGAGAATGGATACAAAAACAATCAACCTCCTCAACAAAGGGGTTTGGGCAGTATTCTGGATGCGGAGGCATGCATACGGGCGTATGAGAAAAAGCCAGTTCCGCCATCACTTCCCCGCCGTCAGGAGATGCTGTTCCCGTTCGAGCTGCCGACTGCGGGCGCCTGGGGTACCGGTATTTCTTGCAATAAAACTGTAAGCCACCGGCACTACGTAGAGGGTGAAGATGGTCGCGGACAAGACTCCGGCCAGTACCACGACACCAATCACCATCCGTGTTTCGGCCCCTGCTCCGGAGGAGAGAATCAAGGGAACCGTGCCGGCGGCAGTAGTTATTCCGGTCATCATGATGGGTCTCAGTCGTACCTCTGAGGCATAGAGTATGGCCCTGAAAAAAGACCTCCCTGCCGCGCGCTGCTGGTTGATAAATTCAACAATCAGAATACCGTTTTTGGCAGCGAGCCCGATGAGCATGACCAGCCCTATCTGGCTGTAGAGGTTCAAGGTACTGCCGGCAAGATAGAGTCCCAGCAGTCCGCCAGCCATGGCCAGGGGCACGGTTAGCATGATGACCAGAGGGTGGATATAGCTTTCGAACTGGGCGGCCAGCACCAGGAAAACCACCAGTATACCGAGCAGAAAGACAAAAAGAATCGATTGCGATGAACTCTTATAGTCTCGGGAAATACCTTTATAATCGATAATTGCCTGCTCCGGCAGATGCTCGCGGACCAGATTTTCAAGATAGTCGAGCGCATCCCCTAACACCAGGTTATCGGCAAGATTGGCCTGCAGGGTTATGGCCCGTACCCGGTTGTACCGATTCAAGGTGCTGGAATCAGCAAATTCCTCAAAGGTGACAAGATTGCCCAGGGGAACCAGCTCAGCTGTTCTCCCGGAACGCACATATATAGCCTGGAGATCGACGGGACTCCGCTGGCTGTCACGCTCACCTTCGAGAATGACATCATATTCCTCACCTTCCTCCAAAAAGGTGGTCACTCGGCGCGAGCCGAGCATGGTCTCCAGCGTTCTGCCGATACTGCCGATGGTTACCCCCAGTTCTGCCGCGCGGGTATAGTCGATATTGACCTGCAGCTGGGGTTTTGTTTCCTTATAATCCCAGTCAATGCCGGTAAGACCGGGGTTTTTTTCGTCAATCTTTGTCAGGAGCGTATCGCGCCATGCGGCAAGCTCCAGATAGGTGCCGCCACCGATGACAAACTGTACGGGTTTCTGAATTGCGCCGCCAAACCCCTGACGCATCACGGGAAAGGCGAGAACGCCTGGCAGGTCAGTCAGCAGGGCCCGCACCTCATCCATAATGGCCCAGGCGGAACGGCGCTCGCTCCAGCTGCTTAAGGTAAAGATCACTATCCCGCTGTTGAAGTTGGCAAAATTTGAAGTGGAGCGCGGGGTCCTCACCAGCAGCCGCTGTGCTTCACCGCTCTCGACAAAAGGAAGCAGCCGCCGTTCAATCTCATCCATATACTCCTGCATGTAGGAGAAGGTTGCCCCCTCAGGGCCATTGACCAGAACAAAGAATGCTCCCCGGTCTTCCTTTGGGGCATATTCGCCGGGGATTTTCTCAAACAGCCAGAAGATACCGCCGCACAGCCCGAAAAACAATGCTGCCACGAGCACGGGTCGTCTCAGGGTGGCCAGCAGTGTACGCCGATAGAGTTTGCGTATCCCGCGATAAAAGCGGTCGATTCGGGCTGGGGATATCCCGGGGGAACGCTTTTGTTTGAGCAGCAAAGATGCCAGCATTGGCGAGAGGCTCAATGCAACCACACTGGAAAAACTGACCGCTGCGGTCATGGTCAGGGCAAATTCGGAGAAGAGGCGGCCAACATCACCCTGCAGAAAGGCGATCGGCACAAAGACCGAAATCAGCACCAGGGTGGTGGCGACAACGGCAAAACCAACCTGACGGGTACCCAGATAGGCAGCAACCAGCGGCGATTCATTGTTTTCCTTGATGCGGCGATGGATGTTTTCCAAGACCACAATACCGTCATCCACCACCAGGCCGATGGCCAGAACCAGGGCCAGTAAGGTCAACAGGTTCACCGAAAAGCCAAAAACCTTAAGCGCAATAAAGGTCGCCACCACCGAAACCGGCACCGTGATAGCCGGTACAATGGTCGCCCGGACATCTCCTAAAAAGAGGAAAATCACCAGAATTACCAGACCGATGGCAATCAGCAGGGTCTTGTAGACTTCCTTAATGGCCTCTTCAATAAACACTGAAGTATCAAAACTCTGCTTAATTTCCATGCCTTCCGGAAGATTCTGATTCAGCCTGACCATCTCTGCCTTGGAACTCCGGGCCACGTCAATGGTATTTGCCTTTGACTGCTTGATGATTCCCAGCCCCACCATCGACTCGCCATTACCCCGGAAAAAGGTGCGGTTCTCAACGGTCCCCCGTTCCACCCGGGCAATGTCCTGCAGCCGAATGACATAGCCGTCTTCGCCCCGTTTTATCGCCAGACGCTGAAAATCCTCTGCCGTGTGAAAAGTACGGCCCACCCGCACCGTCAGGCTGCGCGTTACCGATTCAATGGAACCGGCGGGCAGTTCAACATTTTCACTGCGCAGGGCGCTTTCAACATCGCTGACGGTAATATTTCTGGCCGCCATCTCGTTGCCTTTTAGCCAGATGCGCATGGCAAAATCCTGGCCGCCGCCGATTCGGACCCGCGACACTCCGTCAAGCACGGAGAAGCGGTCAACCAGGTAGCGGTCTGCATAGTCGGTCAACTGCGGTACACTGAGCCGGTCACTGGTCAGATTCAACCACATGATGACATCATCGTTAGAGTCAACCTTTTCAATTTCAGGAGGATCGGCCTCCACAGGGAGATCATCGACAATTGTCGATATCCGGTCCCGGATATCGTTGGCGGCCCCATCGATATCGCGACCGGTGCTGAATTCGATGGTCACCGCAGACCGGCCATCTTCACTCTGCGAGCTAATGGAGCGGATCCCCTCGACGCCGGCGATCCGCTCCTCAATGAGCTGGGTAATCTGGGTTTCGACAACATTGGCCGAGGCGCCGGGATAGAGGGTTTCCACGCTGACGACAGGCGGATCAATATCGGGATATTCCCTGAGGGGCAGGTCCTTAAAGGCCACCAGACCAAAAACCACCAGCAGCAGAGAGAGCACCGAAGCAAAAACCGGCCGTTTAACCGAAATATCGGAAAGTATCATTTGCCCTTGTCCCCCTCGTTTTTCTTCAGAAGTTCTGCAAGGGTTTCACCACCTTCTGCGATGGCGATAATGGAGACCGGTCGACCCGGTCTGACCTTCAGGGTTCCATGGATAATCACATGTTCACCGGCCGTAAGACCAGCAACTATTTCGACCTCCCCGGGTCGGCGTGCACCAATTTGCACCGGGCGCTTCTCGGCCACGGGGGAGGGGACATCAGGTTGTACCACCAGAACATAGTTGCTGTTGCCGGACGGGATCAAGGCCCCTTCCGGGATGACCAGCTCATCTCGTGGGTTTTTGAGTAAGGTCACCGTCATAAGCAGCCCGGGTTTCAACAGCCGCCCATCATTTTTCAGGACTGCCCTGAGCACAATTGCCCTGGTCGCCGGATCAATCCGGCTGTCCATGCTGTCAATCTGACCCAGAAAGACCCGATCACCATAGGCAGGCGATTTTGCCTCAATGGCCAGACCCTCACGAAGAGCAGCAAGGTGAACCGCTGGTATGGTGAAATCCAGTTTCATAGTGCTGTCATCATCCAGGGTAGTAATACGGTCCCCCGGTTCGATAAGCGCTCCAGCACTGATGTTGCGCAGCCCAACCACCCCTGAAAAAGGGGCCAGGATCAAGCGGTCCCGTAGCCGGGATTCTATGCCCCGCAGCCTGGCCTGGGCGGTTTCCAGTTTACGCTGTTGTTCATCCAGAACGGCTTTTGCAACAGCACCACGCTTAACCAGTGGTTGTAAACGCTCGAGTTGCTTTCGTGCTTCCTGTTGAGTCGACATCTCCTCTTCAAGGAGAGCGTGCTCTTCTGCACTGGTCATTTCAATGAGAATATCCCCTTGCTGGACGCGTTGCCCGTCGTCAAAATGGATCGCGGTGATGGTGTCCGTCACCGTGGCGGTGATCTCCACCGTTTCCCTGGCCCGCAGGGTACCGATTGCCTCGACCCGATCAGTAAAACTGATGGTCTCCACTTTTTGGAGTATCACCGGTACCGGCTGGGCGGCCTCCGCTTGCAACAGCGACAAGGCGGGAAACCAGCAAGCGAACAGCAAGAGGGTGCTTTGAAAGTGCTGAGCGATAGTTCTCATTTGAAATACTCCTCATAAATGTAGCCTTTCGGAGAAAACGGCGGCAGACTGCCGTCTTAGGCGCGATGCAGGCAAAAGCGATAGCCCGGCAGTACACGCTCCTGCCGGATAATAATATGCTCCAGGCGCCTCAGACCCTTCAGTGCATCAAGAACAGGGCGCTAACCGGTCATCCCGTCGGGATTGCCCCCGCCCTCATCGAACAGAGAACCACGCAAAATAATTTTCTGAGAACGCGCGGGTATTGCTTGGTCGATTTCTGCATCGGCAGTAACCTGCTCATTCCACAGGGCACGAATATCAGGTCTCCCGAACACCAGACCAGCTGGAACGCTGATAAATGGCGGGGCGCCGGCATCGATGAACTGAGTCCCCGCAGCAACCCTGTACTGGTCGTCCGGCGGAGTGTCCATCAAGGCATCCAGGTTATTATCATGAAAGAGCGCCCACCAAAGCGCATCGGGCGAATTCCCGGTCGCAGATGTTTCACTATAGCGGGCGGGAGGCGCAAGAAGAAGTGCAGGGTCCCTGTTTATGATATGCACACTGCATCCTGCCTTAAATATGGTGCAGAGAATGACGGCCGGCAAGGCGCGAAAGTGAAGGTGTGATGGCATCTTTCGACTGCGTATCCACAGTGGTCAGCTATCTCATCCACTCTCCCTGATACGCCTGTGTGAAAGTGTGATATAGAGATAGTGCATTACAGCCACAATAAATACGAAAAGTCTGAATAGCAAATCCTGGAGAAATGGCGCCTCGGCACAGGGATCGTTTGAGCCTCACCTTAGAATAGCGATAAATTTATGTAAAAAACAGTCGGGGAAGGGGGGACAACTCAGGGATAGCCACAAACCATCAGGTTCGCAGAATGAGAGTCGACGATGGGTGATAAGTAATCGCTTTCGCTGTAAAGGGTTAATTGTAGCGTGCCCAGACCGGTCACCGGTAACGTTAAAGCGGTTATCTTTGATCTGTTTTCCCTGTTTTTCGTTGTGGAGCAGATACTTTTCCTCACGCCAGAAACCGGTATACCGAACGGCTGCCACCCGGCGCACAGGAGCCTGCCGTAAGGTGATGTTCGGCTCATCGTCAGTCGGCAGCGTTTCCATGGTATTGGCAGCCGGCATCATGAAACTGACGGCCCACTTTACCTGTGCACGCTGTTGGCTGACCGGAGCAGTCATGGAGGGAAAAAGCTATCGGAAAAAGCACAGACAGTTAATTTTTAAAAATATCGAGCATCAATGAGGAATTGTTGTTGTCAAACGTATTTTCCACCTTAAGGCTTGTTTGATTTTCCTGGTCCACTTCTTTTTGATATGGTCTCCATTATTGCTCAACAAGCAGACCTGATTTATTTCCGTTTTTTATTGGCATAAGCAACGTGGGATGCCTATCCTTTTATAGGACAAACTTTTTGATACGCTTATGGGTAATTCCTGGTGATAAGAATCGCATGCAGTTCTGTTTCATGGTGCTCCAGATGGACATCAAGTGCTTGATGAAGATGTTTACCGCTGATATGCATTGAGCCTTTCAACACAAAACGACAAGAAGGAGATCTGATATGTCTGAAAACACCCCTGTCGAACCTGTCGAGAAAACGCCACTTGAAAGATCCAGAGATATTCTTTCGCAGATCAAGGAAATGCAGCACTATTCGATCTCAAATATCGAAAAGCTTACCGGCTTCTACCTGGAAATCGAAGATGAGTTGAAGCAGAAAAAAATCGCCGAAAAGATTGAAGATCTCCTTGATAAACAACACAGCTTCAACGATAGTGTGGGCGAACTTATCAGTTCTTATGAAAACGAGTTGAACAGATTGGAGGAAGAAAGTTGATTGCACCGTTGGCCATTAACGGAAAATTCCTCTTTATGGTGCAGCGCCAGTCTGTCTTCGTCGCAACAGGCTAGCTTTTAAGAAGCCTGCCTGCAATGGTGACCCCTTTTGTAATAAACATGCAAAGCTCCACTTTTTTGCCCAACCCTGATTACATACTGTAATGTATGATAATTTTTTTATGCGGCATCGGGATTTTTCTGCCCAGACTGTTTCTCCATCTTCCACTTATACGAATCCAATATATATATGAAAACATTTCAATGTAATTGCAAAGATCACCCGACTCTATTTTTTGAAAGCAGCCATTGTATTGCTTGTGACAGAACTGTTGGGCTTGATGACAAATTTAACCAAGTGGAGCCTTATGAGTTAGATGAAGGAAGCGGGCAATTTTTTAAAGCAGCACACCCTGAAATTCGCTATCAAAAATGTGATAACAATGCTCAATTCAAAGCCTGTAATGGCATGGTTAATTTAAACACCTTTGTGCCTGACGCCGATGCAGCTGAGGTGTTGTGTTTTGCTTGTCGTTTTAATGAAACCATTCCGGATTTAACCATTGTTGAGCACATTCCGTTGTGGAAAAAAATGGAAACGGCCAAGCGCCGCGCTCTGTATACCCTAAACGCATTACCCGTACCGTTACGTACTATTAGTCAAGACCCAGAAAGCGGATTAAGTTTTGATTTTATTACCGACCGTAACGTGAATGACCACTTTGTCAGCAAATTAACACATCATGAAGCGGTGTTTACTGGTCACGACTGTGGTCACATAACCATTAACCTGGCTGAAGCCGACGACGTCGCCCGTTCTCATGCCAAAATGGCCATGGGCGAACGGTATCGTACTTTGCTTGGGCATTTTCGCCATGAACTGGGCCATTATTATTTTGACCAATTAATTGCCAACTCACCGGAAAAACACGCGTTATGCAAACAATATTTTGGTGACGATGCATTGGATTATCAAGAAGCGATGGATCAACATTACGCGAAAGGTGCGCCAGCAGATTGGCATAAAACGTTTATTAGTGAATATGCCACCATGCATCCCTATGAAGATTGGGCGGAGACCTGGGCGCATTACATGCACGTCATCGACACGTTAGAGACGGCACAAAATTTTTCCCTCACCGGATCAACTTCTGGCAGCGCAGTTGATAATGAAGATGTCGGCGAATTGGAATTACCCCAAGACCAATACTATTTTTCTGTGCAGACACCGATTGCCAATATTCTGGATACCTGGATGGATTTCTCCGTGATCCTCAATTCATTGAATCGCAGCATGGGTTTGGAAGATGCCTATCCATTTGTCTTAACACAATCGGTCCGCAGAAAGTTGTCATTTATTCACCATGCCATTCATAATAGGTTAAATCAGTTACCTGAACTGGAGGTAGAAACGCAAGACCAAGCAACCGAAATTTGAGCCAATATCCCATAGCCCATAGCCAAAAGCCATATGCAAACGCGTCATGCTTGAGGGTACCTGGGGCATCCAGCGGGTGGTAAAGTGAGACTCAATTGGAAAAAATCTATTGTTCAAGTGGAACAGCAAAAGGCCATGGCGAATATCGATTATCAAAAAATGCTGGATGAGGTGGCCGCTGAACTCCGGGACATCGATGATCCCGGTGAGGTCGCCACGTATATCCCGGAATTGCGGAATGTGGATTCCAGAAAAATGGGGATCCACCTTGTGACCATTGACAACAGCCACTTTTATTTTGGTGATTCTAATGAAAAATTTTCTATTCAAAGTATCTCAAAAGTATTGTCTCTGACATTGGCATTAAAAATAGTGGGAGATACAGTATGGGATCGAGTGGGCGTTGAACCGTCTGGGTCAGCCTTTAACTCATTGGTACAACTGGAATATGAAAAAGGTATTCCGCGCAATCCACTCATCAATGCCGGAGCGATTGTTGTTTGTGATATCTTGGTTGACTGTTTGGACAATCCGAAATTCAGACTATTGGAATTCATCAGAGCAAGTACCGGTATATCGAGTATTGGCTATAATCCAAGGATGGCCGAGTCCGAAAAAAAATGTGGCTACAGGAATTATGCTCTTGTCAATTTAATGAAAGATTTTGGTAATATTCATAACGAGATAGAATTAGTTTTAGATATGTATTTTCATTTATGTTCGATTGAAATGACATGCAAGGAATTAGCTCAAACCTTTTTGTTCTTAGCCGCAGGCGGAGTGAGTCCCGTCGTAAATGAAATGATTGTCAGCCCCAGGCAGACGAAACGAATTAATTCGATCATGCAAATGTGTGGTTTTTATGACGAAGCTGGTGAATTTGCCTTCAGAACAGGTTTGCCTGGAAAGAGTGGTGTCGGAGGCGGTATAGTCGCAATTCATCCCGGGAAATTCAGTGTTGCTGTTTGGAGCCCTAAATTAAATAAGAAAGGAAATTCATATAAAGGCATGAAGCTGCTTGAGTCAGTAACCACAAAATCTCAATCATCAATATTTTGAAGGGTTGGCAGGCGAAAAACGTAGTCGGACCCAGTCTACATTTTGGCTGTATGCAATAAATCTACGGCAAAGTGCCCTTTTTGCAGCGGATTTTGCTGGAGGTTAATGGATGTCAATAGACAAAAAAGACAAGAAAAAACCCGCAAACTGTTGCCAGCTGCGGGTTTAAAAGACTTTGGTGGAAGTCTTTGGATAAATCTCTGGTGCTAGAGCGGGAGCGGAACTCATTTTATTTTTCATTAAATTACAGTTAGTTTGTTGGGGTGATTGAGTTCGATATTTTTTAATATACCCCTTGATACACCCTTTATGTTATAGCTATCTCTATTTGTTCCTGGAGCGTTGCAGATGCCTCCCTTCACAGTTAAATCTAAATGCATTTATAAATCGCACCTGCCATCCAGTCACTAAGTTACATTATTCGAAGCGCTGTCACAATTCCAAATATATAGGTACATTTGAGTTTCTTCGATTGGGTGAAAAGGTGTTCAAAGGCTTTTTCTGGGTCTGTGGCTGAACATTAGCATTAATTTTGGAATACATGGTTGATTTAAGTCAGTCGCATATTAGCAAGGGTTTTTCGGAAAAGGCGTGAGAGGCCCATTTGTAGCGCACTCCCCATGAGATTTCAGCTAGTTACAGGGCACTAATTAGCATTTTAATACACTAGAAACCACCTGGAAAACCACCTGAGATTTACTCTGTCGGCAGCCTCTCGTGGACTCTTTCAGACCTCAATTGATTACTTTAGAAGAAAAAATAGATTGGTAATATTCTGATTGCGCAGTGTCAAAAAAGAAGGATGGATTTCCGATAGCCGGCTAATAGTAATCTTTGAGGATGTGGATAGGCTTTAAGCCTTGGCATACTTTCATTATCACAATTCCTCTCTTTGATTGGTGGTAGATCTTCAGAGAATTATGCGGACAAAGGATGGTCAATGTTCAACAGGATTGATGGTCTGACGATGATGGAATCATCCTGTATTCTAAGAAAGAAGGCCGATCAATCTTGCAAAAGTAAAGGTGAAAAAACACTGGAATGTTACGCTGTAGTCTTGACTTTTGGTCAGACTATCCATAAGGTCCATTTAACTTAAAGTTCATCTATATTGATTCGAGATGGAGCCAAACCTGCCGTGAGGTAGTGATGGAAAGCTACGGATCTTCATAAAAAAGATAGCCGAGCTGCCTTGGAAAAAGGTAGTTCGGTTTTTTTTCGCTATTCGGTAGTTGCGGCTCTAAAGATACAAAAATAATAGCCTATTTAGCTATGGAACTATATATTTTCCTCGCAGTTGAGTAACGATTGTTGATCAGAGAACTATTGGTTGTTTATTTTTTGCCTGCGGTGAAGAGATCAAGGAGCTTTCTTTTATAGAAGCGCTGCAGAGATTATTGGACACTTGCCTTTGACAAAGTCTGCTTATCAGAGGAGTCCGACGAACGTAATGTAATTACGATGATTTATGCTATCGTCGGCGCGGCTTTTGGAATTATGAGGCGTTGTTTATCCCTAGGCTTAATTAGTATAGGAGTGGAAATATCTGTAAATGCCGTAATTGAGTTGCCTTGAACGGATAGATGTCGGTGGATGATAGCGTTTCGTATGTCTATTCATTGACTTGCTGAATAAGGCAACTGAAACATTTACGTTGAAACAAAATACAATTGCTATAGACACCGATAGTAGTGTCTAAGAACGGCTGAGGAGTTGAGTATGCAAAATTCAGATAGCAGACTTTGGCCATTTAGTTCACAAATGAGGATTGTTGCTACACCTTTTATACTCGTTGGGCTGTTGCTTGTCTTTTCCATGTTGCGAGCGCTCACCGGATGGCCCGGCAAGGAGTCTGAAACGACTGTGCTCCTCGGCATTCTACTGTTGAGTTTGTTGCCAATTTTACTTTCATTGGTCGATGCCATTATCGATCGTGGTGGTGTGGTCGAATACAGAGGCGTAAAGTTCGATTTCTCGAAGGTTTCGTCGGGTGCGGTAGCCAGCCTCACGGTACCCCCAAATATCGGTGTTTCTGGCCAGGCAGTAACTGATAGCAGTACGACCCAAATCCTTGACGCGCTCAGACAGGCAACGGCATGCAAAGTTGTTATCATAGATCTTGAAGATGGGCAGGCGTGGTGGGAAACAAGGTTGCTTGTTCTTCTTGCCGGAGCGGTAAGGCTAAGAAGACCTGAAATACTGGTCTTCATCGGCAAGGACGGCGGTCTTGGCGGGTGTTTTCAGGGATGGGGCGACGCCAGCAAACTTTTAAGGTCTCTGTTACAGGCCCATCCCCAATATCCTCTATGCTATCACAAAGCTTTGGCCGCGGCTCGTCAATGGGAAATGGTTGAGCCTTCTGCAGCAGGAATTGATCCGCCACAACCAGTCTGGATGCTACCAGGACTTGCGACACAGCATCAATGGATGGCCTTTGATAGTAATACCGGACTGCCGAATCCACTTTTGGCGGAGCAATATTTTGCAAATGAGCTGGGGAATGAAGTGGAAAATAAAGAACCACCCAAAAAAATTAGTCTAAGCAGGCTTGAGGAATTGTTCAGACCGGTTCTGTATAAAGACAGCCTGGATGAGAGTTGGTCAGCCGAACGCCAGATCGAGGCATTCTTTGCCTTTGATTTTGATTATATAGCTGTGACGCAGAACACAAGATACAATTCACTGGTATCAAGGGTTACGTTGCTGAATTCGATTGTAAAGCAACATATTAGACAGCACTGAGGATATATTCCAACTCTGTTCACTAACCGTTCCTTTTATAAAAAAACGAGCAAATTGCTATTCTGGTCTCCTTGATTTTATCATTTTTCATTTACTGCCAATTCAGATGCTATTCTCTGAATGTGTGCAAATTATCATTTTGCTATTTGTTTCCAGTCACTTAAGCATGAAGAACCAATTAAATAGAATTATCATCTATTCTTGTGCCAGTAGAGAAGATGAAAAACAGTTGTCTCTACAAATGACGTATCTTGGATATAAGAATATCTACATCGTTAAAAACCCTCTTCGCGTAATAAAATTGCTCAAGGAGGGTGTTGTGGAAGCACTGGTTTTGTTATTAACAGAGAAAAGTGAATGTAAAGGCGACATCACTAACATTTTGCAGCATGCTCATTCATTGCCTGTATTAGGCTTGTTTTCAAAGCAATATCCAATTTTTGATCAGACCATTATAAAAGCCTGCAGCGAAATCGAGTCGTTTCCATGTGTTAATCAGGTACTTGATTATCGACTGGGAAAAATAATATGCCGTGATTTTGGGTGTGAAGATATTGTCACCAACCTTTTTAGAAGAGTGAACATGGTGGGAAATTCTCCTGAATTTCAACACATGCTCAAAAGGCTATATAAAATAATCAAATGTGACGCCCCGGTCTTCATAGAAGGTGAAACTGGTACGGGAAAAGAGCTTGCGGCCAGAGCAATACATTATTTTGGTTCAAGAAAAGACCAGCCCTTTATTGCTGCCAATTGTGGGGCCATTCCGGACCAGTTGGTTGAAAATGAACTGTTTGGTCACGAAAAAGGGGCTTATACTGACGCAACCGATACGAGAGAAGGATTGATATCACAGGCAGAGAGCGGCACGTTATTCCTAGATGAAATAGAAACCCTCTCGTATAAATGCCAGGTTGTATTGTTACGTTTTCTTGAAAACATGACATATCGACCGCTGGGTAGCAAAGTGGCTAAGCATGCAAATGTGCGGGTGATCACCGCGACTAACGAAAGCATTACGAGAATGGTTGAGCAGGGGGATTTCAGAAGGGACCTTTACTACCGGATAAATATCATGAATATCCAGCTACCGCCACTGAGAAAGCGACGAAGCGATATCAGCCTGCTGGCAGAGCATTTCATTCGCCAGTTTCAGCTTCAGTATAAGCAGCCCGATAGGGTGCTGCATCCCGACTCGATGGCAGCACTCAAATATCATGATTGGCCAGGTAATGTAAGAGAACTGGAAAATATGTTGCACCGGGAGTTTCTGATGGCTGATGGCAAATACGTTTCCATCAATGAGTTGGAATCAAAGAAGCGAGAACGACGAGCTTCCAGTGTCGACCGTCGATTACAAAATTTGATGACTCAACCAATGGTCAAGGCAAAGGCACGTGTTGTAGAAGATTTTGAACAAAACTATCTTGTTACGACTTTGGATAGGGCAAAGGGCAATATTTCGGAAGCGGCTCGTCTGGCCGGTAAAGAACGTAGGTCATTTACCCGTCTGCTGGAAAAATATGTCCTGAACAACTTCCAGAAGAAAAGTTATTAGCTCCTCTTTTTTCCCTTTGGGTCCCCCCCCATCGCTTACTGAAAAGTAAAACATTCGTATTAAAAACTCCATGACCGCCATACCCTCGGTGATATAGCAGAGCTCGATCACTGTATTGGTTAACCGGTAAAGCTCCATGCTGTTAGCTGAGCGTGTTCTCCAAGCATCTTCGAAACATGTCGATTTGGGGATATTTTATTTGCTGTTTTAGGCGCCTCGGAAATTACCAGAAGCTGAGAGTCTATGCAAAATATTTTGCGATTTATTGTGCTGTGTTTCTTTGTTTTTGTCAGGAAAAATCAAGCAAATGTAATTTCCCGGGCGAACTGGATGTGAGGCAAATGTGCCACATCTGCTTACGTGTATATTTAAGAGATTGTGTTGATATGAAAGGGTCTCTGACATTCTTACTTATTTCCATAGGGGTAAAATTACCCCAGAGTAATTTTAAGTATATCGATCTAAAGCACTTCAAATTAATGGTTTATGTGAATTCGAACGTATGGCACGGATGCTGCATTGCTGAGTGATGTAATCAAGGGAGATGTAGTGACTAAGGAAAATGACACCAAAACGATCGCTGCAGAAATAATGGAGTACCTGCGACAACATCCAATGGCCTCCGACACACTCGATGGTGTGGTTTACTGGTGGCTCGTGCAGCAATCCATCATTAAGAATAAAATCCTGGTTGAACAAGCCCTCGAACAATTGACCGAAGAAGGCAAGATCTCCAAGAAAATCAATCTAAATTGTGTAGCGGTTTATAGCTTGAAGCCGGAACAAAAACCATCAAGAGATTAATTGGGATCACAGGTTCCTGACGTGACCTATTTAAAAATTATCTCGTTTGGAGGAGCACAATGGCATATTTACATCCTGGTGTGTATATCGAGGAAATACCAAGTGGGTCAAGGCCGATAGAGGGTGTGGCGACATCGGTTGCTGCATTTATCGGCGAAGCTAAACGAGGGGCTGTTAACGAAGCAGTTCTTGTTCATAGTTGGGATGATTATGTGAACGAGTATGGTGGAGTTGTGTCAGAAAGTGATGCCATGGGGTTTGCGGTTCAGGCGTTTTACCTGAACGGTGGCAAAGACGCATTTATAGCACGGCTTGCAAATGCCACAACCTCTTTTTATGACGTTGCGGGGAATGGTGCGGGAGTAGGCAATACGTTAAAGATATCTGCATCCAGTCCCGGAGATTGGGGAAACGGCGTATATATAAAGATCGTGGTCGACTCGGCAAAACCCACTGAATTTGCATTGAAGGTCGGTCATCAGGAGAGCAATGCGTTCGTCGAGGATGAATCGTTTTCATCTATCAATATGAACGACACCAGTGATAACTTTGTACTTAAACGCGTAAACGGCGTCTCAGCCCTCGTTATGGTGGAACTGATTGGGAAAGCAGACCCTGCTGCAGGCTCCAATGGCTACCAGAAAGGTAGCCTGACCGGTGCACAAATGGGAGTCGGGGCGAACCTGTTCAGTTCAGGGAATACGGTGATCAAAGATAATCTTGAGTTCCGGATTAATATCGATGGACTCGGTGTCAAGACGATCAATCTTGGGCCCAAGGCCGATCTCGCTCTTGCCGGCGATAACGCCGCCGATGGAGCTAAAGTTGCCCAAAAAATCGAGGATATGGTTAAAGCCATCGGTCCACAGCCTTCCTATGCCTATTTTGGCTGTGAATATGCCACTGATCGTAAATTCTTACTAACCTCAGGGACATCATCACCTTCCTCATCAGTCGTTGTCTATGCAAGTGACGGTGTCGGCAATCTTAAGTTAAGTGACACCGCTGCAGTTTCGGTCCACGGCAGCCAGAAGGTGGTTCCGAGTGGGGTCGTCGGATCGAGCAGCCAGGGGCAGCAATTGGCCGGTGGTACAAGTGGATTGGCGACGTCCCAGGACTATCAGAATTTTTTCAGCAATAAACTGCGTAAGGTTAGGGACGTCAGTATCCTGGTATTGCCTGGAAAGAGTTATGACTCCACGGGCAAAGCGTTTGTCGATGCGGCACTGGCGCATTGCGAATCCATGGGCAATCGAATGGTCATTGTCGATCCGCCGGCTACGACCGTACTGGACCAGGGCGCAACCGTTGATGCGCTGGGCCTGCCGTCGTCGACCTATTCCGTGCTCTACTACCCTTGGTTGAAGGTGTCAAATCCGATGTACCACGCGGAAAAAAATCCAACGGCGGCAAAAAATGTCGACGTGGCACCTTCCGCCTTTGCAGCAGGTATATGGTCAAAAACGGACAGTAAACGCGGCGTGTGGAAAGCACCGGCAGGCATGGCAACAGGGCTGCTGGGTGTGGCCGGGGTGACCGGTCCGGACTTTGTTGTCGAGGATGGCGAGCAGGATCAGCTGAATAATCGGGGGGTGAACTGTATACGTAAAATGCCCGGTGCGGGATTGGTCGTGTGGGGTTCCAGAACATTGGCCACCAAGGCAGATCCGGAGTGGCGCTATGTCCCTGTTCGCCGCACCGCCATTATGATCGAGCGCAGCATCTTCGAAGGGATTCATTGGGCCGTGTTCGAACCTAACGATCATCGTCTGTGGTCATCGTTGCGTGCCAACATCGGTAACTTCATGAATGGCTTATTCCGCTCGGGAGCATTCCAGGGTGAAAAAGCTTCGGACGCCTATTTCGTTCGCTGCGGATTAGGCGATACCATGACCCAAGGGGACATCGATGCGGGACAGGTGATTGTCATCGTCGGCTTCGCGCCACTCAAACCCGCAGAATTCGTCATTGTCCGAATTCAACAAAAAGTCAACATGGAATAAAGGAGACTTGAAATGGCTGCACCAATGTTTCCCGCCAATGCGCACCGACACGACCCGTATCGCACGTTCAAGTTCCAGGTACTGATCGACGGTCAGCCCGTGGCTGGCCTGAGGAAAATGGGCGCTTTGAAAAAAACCACCGAAGCTGTTGACTGGCGCACCGGGGGCGACCAGACCCATGTTCGGAAGCTGCCGGGTGGCACCAAGTATGAGGCCATCACGCTGGAGCAGGGATTGACTCACGACCCCGTGTTTGAGCAATGGGCCAACCTGGTTAACAACATCGATGGCGATGCGGCGATGTCGCTGGTGAATTTTCGCAAGGATATCGTCATCAACGTGCTGAACCTGCAGGGTACGGTGGCGATCAGCTATCACGTAAAGCGCGCCTGGGTTTCCGAATACCAGGCCCTGCCAGAGTTTGATGCGGGTACCACCAACACCGTGGGCATCCAGACCATCAAGCTTGAACACGAAGGCTGGGATCGTGATGATGCGGTCAGCGAACCCTCAGAAAGCTGATGAGAGACGGTTATGCTGATCATGGAGGTCCATCTTCCAGGTGGTTTACCTGACAACGGCCGGATTGAACGCAGGGTTCGATTTCAGCCGATGACCGGTCGTATCGAGCAGGCGTTGATTGAATCCGCGCACAATCCGGATCGTCCGGCTTATGTGACCGACGTGTTAAGCCATGCACTCAAGAGTATCGGTGATCTTCCTATTGACAGGGACACTGTGGCACGTTTAACCGTGGCTGATCGCCAATATCTGATGCTCCGTCTGGCTGCCATGCTCAATGGTGAGCAGCTTTGGTTGAATGTTCAATGCAGCCACTGTCAGTCGCTATTTGATGTTGAAGTAAAGCGCAGCGAGCTGCCGGTCAAGCCGGCCGGGCATGGTTTTCCCCATGTCATGATCGCAATCAACGACTGGCAGATTGATGCAGGTGTGCCTACCGGAAAGGACCAGGAAGGCATCAGGGGACTCGAAGAGCAGCAGGCCGTGCACTGGCTGCTGAGGCAGTGTGTCTATTCGGTTAACGGGCAGGCGCCTACAGACGCCTTTTTTGCACAATTGACCGAAGCCGATATTGCGGCGATCGATGAGGCTCTGGATGACGTGTCACCCGCGGTGTGCGATCGACTGCTCGTCACCTGCCCGGAATGCAGCTGTGAGCAGTGCACCCGTCTTGATCATTACGCTCAGCTGGGTCTGGATGAACACTTTTTCTATGATGAGATTCATACCCTGGCCAGTCATTATCACTGGAGCGAAGCGGATATCCTCGATTTGCCGCAGCACAAACGGCGGCGTTATCTTGACCTGATCAACCGCTCTGCCGCCGGTTATGGGAGGGGGTAAATGCCATGGGACTGTTTAAATCGGTAATCAGCGATGCCAGGCCAAGTAAGGCTGCTGAGAGCTCGCAGCAGGGTGCCTCGGCGATGCCGGTACATCCGATTTCGGCAATGAATCCAGGTCATTCTGCTGCCCTTGCCCCAGAGCATGGAATTGCCATGCCACAGGCCGGACCGACAGGTCAAATGAAGCGCTCCGTGGAGAGACATGGCCCGTCCGGTTACCCCCCAGATCAGCATCAAAGCATGCCTGAAGGCAACTTCCATTTATCCAGGCGCCTCGATCGTGATTCACCGAGTTTGGCCGCCCATGCTACTGGTACCCATCGCGATGTCCAGCTGAGCCACTCAAAAAAGGTTCAGCCTCTGCCATTGGGTGCAGAAATGCCAACATGGCCGGTTTCAGGTGACCTGCTGAAAGCTAGGTCTGGTCTGCCCGGAGTGACGATCAGCAGCGAGGGTTTCGACAACACACCCTCTGAATTCAATTCCGAAGCCCAGAAGAAGACAGAGGCTCCGCAGCAGCTCATACCTTTGTCCGGTGACTCGACGCCCTTTAAGCGGCCGCAGGAACCTGCCGAGACCAGGGCTGTTGTAGCGGCGAGATCAGCTGCCAGTCATACCAAGCATCCATCGCCAGGGCAACACGCCGGCCAGCAACGAGATGAGGCAGGGGCCAAAGATGTGGTAGCAGCTGCCAGCGAACCGAGCAAATGCACGCAAGCGATTGTTACAGGAACAACTGCAATCGATCACCTTCGGGACGGGATCAAAGATAAAGAGGATCCAGAGCACACTCTCGTCCTGAGGAGTAGTTTAACCGAACCCGAGGCCGCGCTGGCGTTTAGGGTGCGCCCTGAGATGCCCGTAGCCATTGAGGTGGGTCAACAGCACAAGGACACGGATGTATTTATTCGATCCGACCCGAAACAACCCGGGGATGTCGCTGATTCAGCGCGAAAACAATCTTCGCTGCAGGATTCCAGCTCGGAACAGACGGTGCAGTCGATTGCGCCTGCAGAGAAGGCGCAGAGGCCATTAAAAACCGAGGATGCAAACCGGCAACTCCAGCAGGAATTTTCGAGTATCGAGGGACAGGTCGGGATGATGGAGGCCCGGTCAACAGGTCTGACCAACCACGCGGCTGTGCCTCAGGCAGCTGAACGCCGGCGTGAAAACGCGGCCGGCTTTCAACCAGCCCGAACCGCAGAAGTGAAGATTGGCCAGGTGGATGTGTTCATCGAGAAATCACCGAGAGCCGTCTCTTCCAGCCGCCAGGGAACACGGCCCGGTCTCTCACTGGCCAGTCGCCACTACCTGAGGAGATTGTGATGCTTCCGCCAAGCGCCCTGTCCACCGCAGCCTACAGCTTACGCAAACTGTTCCTGCAGAACATCGATGAACTGAGTGATATTAACTGTATCCGTATCGGCCACCCGGCTGACAACATCAAGGATCTCGATGAAGCAGAGGAAAACTGCCTCAACCTGTTTTTCTACAACGTCAACTATGACGGCTACCCCGCCGATGGGAGCAACGATGACCCTTTTTATGTGCGGCTGCATTGCCTGATCACCGCGTTTGGCTATAAAAGTAAGGAACCAGAGTCGCCCGGTAGCACCAGCGAACGCGATGTCAGCAAGGGCGAAAATGAATTACGCCTGATTGGTGAAGTGATGCGTATTCTGCACCAGCAACCCCTGTTGCCGGTTGCCGATTCAGCAGGTAACGAAGTTGCTGTTCTGCAGGTGATTCCGCACACCATGAGCCTGGATAACCTCAACCACATCTGGTCCACCCAAACCGATATCTCCTATCGCCTGTCGGTGGCCTACGAAATGGCTCTGGCACCGGTACCGCAGGCAGTGGCCGTACAAAGATCGCCCCTGGTTGGTGATTCGCGGATGGTCTCATGGGGTGCAATGTCGCGGGGACCAGGTCATGAGCAGGATGGCCTGATCCGCCTGCAGCCGCCGGTTGAATATGTCGAAGTTGATACTGACGTGAGCGGCTGGATGCCGCATATCTGTTATCTGGAAACACCCGCCGATAGCAGCAGGAAACTGCATTACGTGTTCAAGCTGGAAGGGGATTTGAGTGCGGCTCTCGATATCCTGATTGCCGGCAAGGCGGGTGGCCAGGTGAAACTGTTATGGAGCGTATGGCACAAAAAAACCGATAACGGCATTGTCGCATGGAAAGAGGACATCGCCGACCTTGAGTCGCCAACGGAAAAAACCATCAGCAACGCTACCGATGTGTTTTCCCCGGGCACCATTGATCCTGATAATATCCATAACAACAGCATTTTCCATGTACGCCTGCCGGTGGAGATTAATGCCTCGGATACCAAAACCTGGCAGGCACTGTTGCACGCAGTGCACGAATGGGTTTACGTAGATCCGTTCGATAGCAGCCGAACCATCACCACTTTTATCAAAAGCAATACGGTGATGTTTTACGGAGTGAAGCCATGAATGCGATGCCGCTGGCTGCCGAATGGGAGCGCATCGATCTGCTCGGTGCCTGCCTGAGCGCCTACCGCCGAGGGGTCGAGATCCCGAAGGAAGTCAGTCAACGTCTTGACCACGTGCAAAGTGACGTCAATGCCCTGCGCGACAGAGATCCGTGGCGTTCGCTGAGCAGCGAGTGTGGACTGGAAGCGTTGGACCAGGATATTCTCGCCTGCTGCCTGGCGCCGGAGGCCGAGCCGCGACTCGGTTGGATGTACCAGGATCTGCAGCGTGGTATCTCGTCGCCATATCCGACGCCGGCCTTGATTCGCGAAATGTTTGTCTTAAACAACGAGGAATCCAAGTTTTTCAATCAGCGTCTTTTGCTGAACTCGCCGTTGTTGCGCAGTGGCTTGGTGGAAGGCGAGGCCTATGGCTTATTTCAGCCGTTGCATCCGTCAAAGCGTGCGCTTCACCAGCTGCTGGGCTGGCCGCTGCTGGAAAAAATGCGTGTGCCGGGTGCGGTGGAAGTTGTCTGCCGAGTCAGCTGGGATGACCTGGTGCTGCCAGAGGATTGCCTGCGCAAGCTGCGGGAATTTATTTTATGGGTTACCCATCGGCAAAAGGTTGAAAGAGAGTGGGGGGGGCGTGTCGGCGGTGGCCCGGTGGTTCTGTTCTCCGGCCCATCGGGTACCGGTAAAACTTTTGCCTCAGAGGTGGTAGCCAATGCCCTGGGCTGGCCGTTGTTTCGTGTCGATCTGGGTCTGTTGGTCAGCAAATACATCGGCGAAACTGAAAAGAACCTCAATGCGTTGTTTGACGCCGCCGGCAGCCGCCAGGTTGTATTATTGTTCGATGAGGCCGACAGCCTGTTCAGCAAGCGCGGCGAGGTCAGGGAAGCGCGCGATCGCTACGCCAACATGGAAGTCAGCCATTTGCTGTCGCGTATCGAACACCACAGCGGGCCATGCATCCTCACCACCAACCTGCGCAAATATATCGATCCTGCGTTCACGCGCCGCTTCCAGATGATCGTCGATTTTCCACGCCCGGAGGCAGCAGCCCGTACCCGCCTGTGGAATCTGCACATTCCCCCGAATGCGCCGCGAGATGCGGATGTGAACACACAACTGCTGGGGAGTGAGTTCAATCTCAGCGGTGGACAGATTCGCAATGCCGCATTGCATGCGTCGTTTCTCGCCGCCGGTGAGTCGCGGCCGATCGGCATGGCGCATATAGCCAGCGCAGTGTGGACCGAATTCTCAAAAAAGGGGGGCGAACAGTCGTCGGTCAACATGGGCAAGTTTGCCCATTACCTTTACGAGGAGTATCGATAATGATTCAAATCGAGCGTATCCGCCTGCATCTCCCGGCTGGTTTCGAACATCGAGCGGCCACGATCGTACGGCGCGTCGGTGAAGTGCTGGCCAGGCAGTCTGTGCCGCAGGATGTGTCGATCGACATCGTCAGCATAGCCCCACAGCGCATCCACCCGATTACCTCTGACGATGAGATCGCCCAGATGATCGCGAACCAGATTATTGCCGGCTACGCAGGAGGATTGCGATGACATCATCTGTTGCAACTGGCAACCAGTCGCCATTGAGGGTGACCCGAGGTGTGCTTAAAGAACACACCGGCGGTGACAATCCGCTGGAACTGCATTTCGAGTTCAACCCCTCGACCATCACGCGTTCACGCGCCATCGAGATAGAATTCGGCGAGGGGCAGGCCACCGCTGGTGGTCGCGATTTCAGCGGTACCAGTGAAATCGCGCGTGTGGCACAAGGCGCGACCGTCAAGGCGGAAACTTTCACCCTGAAGATCCTGCTCGATGCCACCGACCGCATGAACGCCGATGATGCCGATGCCAACACCAAGGGCGTGCAGCCCGAGCTGGATATTCTGTACAGCATGGTGGAGCCCAAGCTCCAGGCACCGGACGGCGCATCCACCCTGGCGGCGCTGTCCGATAATGCCGGGGATGAACAGCCCTACCCCTCGGTGCTGCTGTTCTCATGGGGAAAACAGGTGTTGCCGGTATTCATGACCCAGGTGCAGTTCGAGGTCAAGGCCTATCTCCCCACGCTTGTACCTTATAGAGCTGAGGCCACGCTGACGCTGCAGGTGATTCAGAGCCGGAATGATTTTTACACCCCGGAAATTGAACGGATGTTTAACTCGGCGCAAAGCGCGGTGGGTTCGCTGCAGGGGTATCAGTCGACCGGGGATGGCTGATGGTGACCTGCATAAAATCAATAAGGAATAACGATGGCGACGAAAAGCAGTCGATATCAGAACGTCAGGCCGTTTACCGGGCAGGATGACAAGGCGCCTCTGTTTAAAGGTGGCAGAGCAAGAGATATCGGCCCGGCTGCCGGGGTGTTGGAATATACCGTCAAGGCCGATGACCGACTTGACCTGCTGGCGCTGTACTTTTATGTCGATAGCCGCATGTGGTGGCGTATTCTCGATGCCAATCCCGAGATCGTGTTCGGACCGGACCTGAGCCTAGAGGAATCAATCGGCGCAACCATCCTTATTCCGCGTGCGACTGAACCCGGAGCAGGGCGATGACAGCGGCACAGGATTTTCGCCAGCCTGCCATCTGCAGGATTTACGTGGATGGGGAAGAAGTGGTGGACCTCAAACCCTACCTGGTTGAGGCTACTGTTGAAACCAGCCGCGCAGCAGCAGCTGTGTGCACGCTGGTCTTCGATACCTTCCGCCTCGAAGACCAGAGCTGGAAGGTGCAGGATGCCGACGTGTTTCTGCCGTGGAAGCCACTTCGCATCGAAGCGCATTTCGGTGATTACTCGGAGGAGGTCATGCGCGGATATGTCAAGGAAGTGTGGTCTGATACCCCCGAGCAGATGGGCAAGGCGAAAGTCATTGTGATGTGCCAGGATGAGAGCCTGTTGCTGGACCGTGAACACATACGCCGCGTCTGGTCTACAGAGGATGAGGCAATGACCGACGGCGATATCGTCCATGAGATTGCCGGTACCCGGTTTGATGTCGACAGCGAAGTCGGGCTGAACAATCTCAGCTTGAACCAGGACTCGACCAGTATCCACTTTCTACGCGATCGGGCCGAGGCAAATGGGTACGAGCTTTATTTCCGTGAAGGTACGGTCTATTTCAAGCCGCCACAGCTCGACGAGGACCCCCAGGCATCGATCATGGCCTACATGGGTGAACGTAGCAATTGTCTGCGTATCAGCGTGCAGCATGATGGCCACAAACCGGATGAAGTCACCCTGGTTCGTGCAGCGGAAACCGGTACCGAACTGGAACAGGAAAGCTTTACCCCCAATCTGACTCTTCTGGGCAGAGAGGCGGCGACCAGTGGCGGCATGGGCCTGGTTCCCTTTAACTGGCAAATGTCGCGACCCGCCGGAAGCTCGCTGGAAGAAGCGCGCGCCAGGGCACAGGCCAAGGCCAATGAAAACGCCTGGAAAATTATCGCCGAAGGCGAACTGGACGGCTCGCTCTATGGCCATGTGTTGTTGACCAATAAACTGGTCGGGGTGTATGGCATCGGTGATACCTATGGTGGGTTGTATTACGTCGACAAGGTAACCCATGTATTTGCTCAGACTGGATACCGTCAGTCATTCAGGCTTTTGCGCAACGCCACTGGTCAGAATACCGAACCCGAAAGCAATGATGCCCTGGCGGGTGTGAGGTGACTATGGAAGAGACTGTGATCCGTCTGGCACGCTTTATTGATGAGAAACGTTTCGGAAAGTACCGCGCCGTCGTAGTGGACAATCAGGATCCGCAGAAACGTGGACGGCTCAAGCTGCGTATTCCGTCGGTACTGGCGGAACAGAATTCGGACTGGGCGCTGCCCTGCCTGCCCTACGGTGGATTGGATCAGCAGGGCCTGTTTTTCATTCCCGATATCGATGCCCAGGTGTGGGTGGAATTCGAGGAGGGCGACATCAGCCGGCCGATCTGGGTTGGCACCTTCTGGCAGCAGCAAAGCGATACACCTGAGGATGCTGTCAAAGAGGAACCCACCACCCGCATGATCCAGACCAGTTCAGGACACATTCTGCAGTTCGACGATGAAGAGGGTGAGGAACGCTTTCGCCTGTATCACCCGGCGGATGCAGAAATGATCATCGACAAGCAGGGCACCATCACCCTCAACGATGCCTCCGGTGCGGTGCTCAGGATGGACGCGGCGAGCAGCGAAGTGGTGGTGGAGGATGCCAACGGCAACGTGATGACGATGAACAGCAGCGGCACCAAGGTCGAAGATGCCAACGGCAACGTGATCGAAATGGCAGCCGCGGGCATTACCGCGGAAGCGCCCAAAATCGTACTCCAGAGTGGGCAGGTACATCTGGGTGGTGAAGGCGGCGAACCGGTAATTAAGGGGCAGAGCTTTCTGTCGCTGTTTGCGACCCACATCCATACCGTCGCGCCGACCGTCGGTGGACCGACCTCCCCACCGATTCCGCAGGGTGAGATGAGCAGCCTGTCCACCACGGTGAAAACCATTTGAGGAGATGCCCATGCCCAGGTTGAGTGAAACACAGTACCTGAAGTTTCCGTTTACCATCAACGCCGAGGGACCACTGACCAGTTCGCGTGCCGACCATGTCCGTGAACAGATCGAACAACTGCTGTTTACCAGTCCGAAAGAACGTGTCTTTCGCCCCGAGTTTGGTGTCGGTATCCGCCGCCTGGTGTTTGAGCCAAACAATACGGCGCTGTGGAATATCACCCACAAACAGCTGCTGTCGTCACTGGCCGAAGCGCTGCACGGCGAGGTCGACTCGAAAACGATTGAGGTCAGCCTGCAGTCGCAGGACAGCCAATTGATCATCCTTATTTCCTACAAACTGGCGGCGATCAACCGCCAGGAATCACATGCCGTCACCATCGCAGGAGACAGCCATGGCTGAAGCACCCCGCATGCAGCTCCGCTTTGAAGGTCGTTGCCCCGATTGTGGGGTGCGCGAGGTCCATCTGCCGGCGGCCTTGCCCAATCCCGGTGACGATTTTGACTGGCGTGTACGTGATTACGACGACTTTCGCATGTTCATGCTGGAAGAGCTGTACGCCCGCTTTCCCGAGCGCACACGCTGGACTCCGGCGGACCTTGAGGTGGTGCTGGTGGAGGTGCTGGCTTGCGTGCTCGATCAGCTGTCGGACATGCTTGACCGGGTAGCGGCGGAATCTTTTCTGGAAACAGCCCGGCGCCCGGAAACCGTGCGGGGGCTGCTCGGCTTTATCGGCTACGATGCTGTCGCCGTCGCCAAGAGCAAGGATCAAATTGATGGCGGCCTCTCCGGTGATGCGGCGATCCGGGCACTGGAAAATTACTGGCACAGCCATCCCTTTGCAATGGCCCAGGCGAAGCTGGCCGGCCCGCGTGATATCCATACCCAGAAGCGCATGGTCACCACTGAGGATTACGCGGTGCGTCTGCGCGAGCACCCCCTCGTCGCAAGTACACATGCCTGGACTGAGTGGAGCGGCTCCTGGCTTACTCTTCATCTGGCAGTGATTGCCGAAGGTGGCCGGCGACTGGATCCGGATGAAGGGACTTCTCCGGAAGCGTATGACGACGACCTGAAACTGCGTGTTATCAATTTTCACGAGCAGGTCGGACTGTCGGCGCCCAACCTGGACACCACGCCCTCACCCAGCGTGCGCATGATATTACGCCCATACCTGGATGCCTTGCGCATGGTGGGTCAGGAAGTGATCCTGCAGGACCCGGTGTTCGTCGGTATCTCCATGGCCATCTCGGTGAAGATAGGACCCAACCACTTCCAGTCCGAAATCCGCCACGCCATCGCCCAGGTGCTGGGGCATGGACCGGACGGTTTCTTTGCACCGGGCAGGCACAGCTTCGGTGTGGACCTGTACAGTAGTGATATCATCGAGGTGTTGATGGCGCTGGACGGTGTGGAGAATGTCTGCCTCAACCGCTTCAAGCGCATCGGCAGCCAGTACCCGGATCGGGTCGAGGCCGGCTTTATTGCGCTCGATGGGCTGGAAGTTGTGCTATGCGATAACGATCCCGGCGATCCCGCACGGGGATATTACCGCTTGACCTTGCATGGAGGGCGCAGAGGATGAATGAACGCAAGGATCTGACCCGCTGGAACCGAGCAGGGCTCAATCGCTTCGATTACATCGACGGCAATGCGGTGGAATACCTGGAATATCTGCGTCAAAAATTAGTCAGGCATTTTGCCGATCCCACCACCGGTTTATGCAAATGGATCAATCCGCCGCAAAACATCCCGCCCAGGGAGGTGGAGGTCGACGGGGAAAACCTGGTACAGCGCCAGCAACGTCTGAGGTTGAGGAACCAGCGCTTACTGGAGACCTATCTGCAGGATCGCCGCGACTGGGCCTGGGAGATCAGCCGCACCTTCGCCCGTTGCTGCCACATGCTGACCGAACACGCTAACGCCTACGCGAACGAAGGATTTCTCGGTACCGCCACCCAGTGGGACAATGTGCGCTGCCTGGTAGAGATGCTGGATTACCATCCGGCACCGCCGGCTTCGGCCTACACCTGGCTCAGCCTGACCGCCAAGGAAGGTAAGAGTGGCGTCATTCCCAGGGGGTTTCAGGTCAAAAACAGCCCGCCGGCCGGGAGCGACAAGGTTATCTTTGAAACCCTCGAAGACGTGTTCATCGATGCCGAGTTGAATGAACTACGCCCCAAGGGCTGGAATAAATCCGAGCAGCCCCTGCACCAGCCGGCAAACTCAGGCGAGATCACTGCCGTTTCATCCACTCTGTTGGCAGAAGTGATGGAGGATCCGGCCATAGAGCTGCAGGGTATCGGTACGGTGCAGGCCGGCAAACTGGATTCTTTAGCGGAGGGTGATGGCTTCAAAATCAAGGATTTCCTGACCCTGGATCCAAATAGCACGGGATTGGATATCAACACGACCAGCCTGTCTGAATGGAAGGCCAAGGCTGATTTCCTGCACCGGCTCGCCCCACCAGGTGATTGGTCGGTGATTGCTGATGCCCTTCTGCCGGAGATTGCGGCGAAGAGTGCCGAGAGCCTGGCAGAGCAAAGTGGTAATACCCTGGAAATGGCCGCTGCCCTGAAACAGGCAATCGGGATGGTCGAGGTTTGTCTGGACCACCAGCGCTTTGTAACACTTCAGTATAAGCAACTCGTCATTGGTCGGCCTTCCGCAGGATCATCGGTCAAAATCAGCTGGTATGTCCCGACCAAGCCGGCAGTAGAACCGGGCGAGATGGCAATGGTCATGGATTCCGGGCATGATCGTGCTGAGGCCGTGACTATCAGCCGGGTAGAGCCGGTCGATGGTGAGCCACCGCTGCTGGAACTCGAATTTCGAACCAGTCCCCTGCAGAACAGCTGGGGCCAGTGGGCGAAGGGAAATACACTGTTGCATTACTCGTCACGCTGGCACAAAAAACCCTGGTTAAGTGGTGCCGATGTGATTCGAACTAAAGAAGCACATGGGCTTACTGCCGAGGCCTACATCGGTTGGAAAGATGGCGACGACAACTGGCAATACACAAAGGTGATTGAGAGCGACCGGATGAACCTGCGACTGGAACAAGGTGTTACCCCGCCGGAAATCGGCACGGTGCTCTACCAACTCACTCCGGTAGAAGGCAGGCGGGTTGCCGCCAACCTTGACGTGGTAGTTGTGCTCGATGCGGACTCCGGCGATATGGCAGGCGAGGAAGCGGTTGAGGATGTGAGCATGGCTGTTCCAGGCACTGATGACATCTTTACCCTTATCGATATTCCAGAATTCAGTGATTCAGCACTTTCTGTCAGCCTGCCGGGCGGCCTTCCGGGTATCGGTTCATTTCTCTTTCCTTCCCCGTTTCTGCCTGTTGACCTGGTCAAGGCTGCAGTTGAGTTGATGCTGAGCTTAGGGTTGATGCAAATTCCAAGCACAGGGGAGTTCGTCATTAAAGGATTCCCGCCCAGTATCGATGGGTTGAATCCAGCCGAACCGACACTCAGCGCCCTTGCCGCTGCTTTATATGATTTTTTGGATGGCCTGGAGGTGAATGGAACTAAAATCGTGCACTGGGAAGACAGCCCGCCGGAATGTGAAGCCAAGTTGCTGACGCTTTTAGGTAATGCAGCAATCGGCGACACCCCCTTGTTTCAGCAAATCAAGATGGGCCTTGAACAGAAAGGACCGATGCTGGCCATTTCGAAGCAGGCTGACAGAATTGCCGAGGTCATTGCTCCCGACCCACTCTACATGTTCGATAGTACCCCGGACAGGATTCAGGAAGGCGATTGGGTGGTAGCCGAGTTCGACAAGGGATTGGCTGCGGTAAAAATCAGCGAAATTGAAAAATTTATCGATGCGGACAAAACAGCAAGTTTTGGTCTGAGGTTTGATGCTTTGCCAAGCCAGCCGGGTGAATTAAAGCGCGTACATGCCGATTTCAGAGGAGAGCTGCAGCCTTACGAGGCGACCATCAACCTGTCGCCTATCGACTCGGAAAACTTTGAGCTGGAACAGGTGCCTGCAAACCTCAAGATCGGCCGTTCGATATTGGTCACCGGATGCGGCGAACCCTATCTGGTCACCATTACCGCAATCCACGGTGGTCGGATTACCTGCAAACCGTCTTTGACAAGCTGCCTGGCCGGAAGGATGGTACTGAACGGCAATGTCGTAGTGGCCGGGCACGGTGAGGCTCAGCCGGAAAAAATCCTCGGTAGCGGAGATGCTTCAAAAAACAACCAGATGTTCACGCTGGAAATTGCGGGAATTTCCTTTACCTCCGATGCCACTAAAAGTGCCGGAGTCGCCGCAGCAATCGAGGTAGTGGTGGCGGGCAGGGTGTGGGAGCAGGTTTCGTCACTGAAGGATTCAGCGGCCGATGAACAGCACTATGAAATCCGTATGACCGATGACGGTTATGTGAAGATTATTTTTGGTGATGGCAGCAATGGTCGTCGCCTGCCCAACGGTAAGAATAATATCAGGGTGCGTTACCGGGTCGGTTCCGGGGTTGTCGGGAATGTATCTGCGGGCAGTCTGCACAAAGCGATTAAGCCCAATCCACTGGTAGATCATGTCGTACAATACCTGCCGGCCGGCGGCGGCGGTGACATGGAAGATCAGACCTCGTTACGAAGCAACGCGCCACCGACGTTGCTGGCGCTCAAACGCGCGGTTTCACTTAAAGACTTCTCTCACCTGGCGGGAGCGCAAAGCAGTATGTGGCAAGCCCGGGCTTTTAACGAGATTCTGCAAGGCGGCCGGCTGCAGCAGGTCACCGTGATTGTCGTCCCGGCCGGCGGGGTCTTGATACCTGATCTGCAAACCGATCTGCAAACTTACCTGCAGAAACATTCGATGCCGGGCGTGCGGGTCGTGGTTGAATTTTACCAGCCACAAATCGTCGATTTACAGGTCACGCTCCGGGTCGATTCTGCCGCGTTTATTCCACAGGAAATTGCCGCCGCGGTTGAGGTGGAATTGATCCGCCATTTCTCGCTGCAGAAACGGGGACTCGGGCAGCCTCTATACTTAAGTGAAGTGTACAGGGTGGTCGAAGGGATTGAGGGCGTGGAGAATTCGGTCTGTGCGCTCAATGACCATGTGCGTGTCGTCAGGGCCGAAGACAGGAACCGCGTCGTTTATCTCGATACGGCGGCTGGTTCATCATTAACCATCCTACCAGAGGAATACCGGCCATGAGCTATATCTTCGATTCCAGGCTTGGTAAACAACTCTACCGCTTGCTGCCGGAAGTCTATCGCACGCGTGACCGATACGACGAAAAGACGGGCCAGGCGCGCAATGAAGATCTGGCGAAATACCTGGATGCCCATGGCCAGTTGCTGGATCTGATTCATGGGACACTGCAACAGCAGCTGAGGGATACCTTGCCGACTACCAGCCAGGACTGGTTGCTGCCGTATTTCGGGCAACTGCTCGCGGTCGATATCGTGTCACCTGACGCCGCCGGCAAACATGCCGAAGTAGCTCAGGCGATTTCGTGGCGCAAGCGCAAGGGCACGCTCAAGGTCGCCGAGGAGATTGCCGAAGCGGTGGGACAGATGGAGGCGGAAATCCAGGAAGGATGGAAGCGCGTGGCGATGACGCCGCGTATCGACATGCCGCTGATGCCGGTTAGCGTGGTGGACAGCTCGCTCGAGATTGATAAAAAAATACCCTCGCAGGCGGCACGACATCCGTCTCTGCCCGCCGCGATGGTGGATCTGCGCCGACCGTCCCGGGCGGTTGAAGCTCCGGCCACCAACCCGGCGGCGAAGCAATCGAGTTTTGGCGGTCAGAACCTGTACTGGCGCCAGCTCAACCGCCACGGCGTTCCCTGCTTCCCGGGCAGTTTCGATGATTTATCCCGACGTACCGTTGATATCCGCAGCGAAAGCGCACATCACGGTCATTATCATCATAAGCGCCTGCTGGCCTATGTCTCGCCGCCGGACGGTTTGATGCCGTTTGATGCCATTAAGCTGACCTGGTCCGAGCGAAATGAATCCCTGTATGAGCACCTGATCAAACAGACTGTTGAAAATGGTGTCACGGTTATTCGGAACAATACCCGCCGGGTTGTGGTAGTCACCGATGATGTGAGCCTGGATGCGGGCTTGTACAAAATTGAAGGGATCAATTTCATCGGTGAACTGAAGGTAGCCAGCGGCGGAACACTGGCGCTGGTCAATGTCGAAGCAGGACGTGTCGATGTTGCCACTCCGTCAACCGATGATCCTGTGGTAACCGCGAACGACTGCCTGATCGGTGTGCTGTCTGTCGGCGGCCTGGTGCGGCTGGATAGCTGCACCGTGCGCGAACAGGCATACCTTACATCAATCCAGGCCAGGGATTGCCTGCTGATGGGGATTGTGGGCACTGATATCTCCGGTGTCGTCGAATATACGCGCTATCCGTCTATGGCCCCTTTCAGCGAAAATGACATGACGATCGAAGATTGCACCAGCGATGAACCGGTATTCTTTCACCATCAAATCGCGCTGAATGCCCGGTCCGTTTTGGCACCGGACACACCTGCCGGTATTTACCAGGGCGCCAGTGACGGCGGCGAGCTGGGTTATTTTCATCATGGCCGTGAAGGACGGCCGGTGCGGCTGGACGGTGACTTCAGTACCGTCGATGCGTTGCATCTGCCAACACAGGGCGGCTATGCACTGCAGGATGTCATCTTCGAGGGCGATGTTGAAGTGCGTAGTGGCAGGTTCGTCGTGCAGCGTTGCGCGATCGCCAAGCTGACTGTCAACGCAGGCTTATCCATCGATGTCCATGGTCGTGATCTTCCGGCGCTGGATGCGTGCGATTGCCTGTTCGATGAAATCATCGTGGCCAATGGGTTGTCCCGACTTGAATACTGCACGGTAATGCGGGCAGCACATTGTAAGCGCCTGCAGGCCAGTGACTCCATCTTTGTCGGCAGCATCACCGATGGGGCCGGAGGGGAACCTGAGTCCGGCTGCTTGCGTTACTCGCGTATTCCCGTGGAATTTGATGGCAGATCATTGAACGTATTTTCCGGACATGGCAGCACCAACACCACAGAAATGCCGGTGTTTATCCGCTTTGATAACTGCAGCGGCAGCGCCTATGAGCAGCGTGTCGCGAAATCTGGCGAAGCGGGCTATGGCGTGCTCGATCGTTTCACGCCCGATGCTATCCGCTTTGGCGCTGAAGATGGGGCTGAGATGGGGGCGCATCACCATAAATACTACAGCCTCAAAATCGAGGCCGTATTGGACAAGTTACGTCAATTTCTGCCCGTCGGCATCGGACCGGTATTGATCCTGGATCGGCGTCTGCTGCGCTTGCCGCCGGAAATAAAGAATAGCAGTCATGGGGAATCATCATGAAAACCGAAATTTCCAGGGACAGCCACCAGTCCAAAAAGCGTTACAGCGGGGTCTATCAGCAACAGGGACGCATGCTGACCGATTCCGACTGGAACGAGTTGGTGGATATACTCAAGGAGCGACTCAGCGAAGCGCTCAGGGACGTGGTTGGCAGCGAGCAGGGCAGCATCGGCGGCACACCGCGGCATCGCGCATTACGTATTGTAGAAGATGGCGGGGTCAAGATTCAGCCCGGCCATATTTATATCGACGGTATGGCTGCCTCTCTGCCCGGTGATGCGACGCTCGCGTACGACCAGCAAAAGGATTTCCCCGCACCTCCGGTACCAAGCGGCAACTACGTGCTGTATGCCGACGTGTGGGAGTGGACTGTCACCCAGCTGATGGATGAGCGCCTGCGCGACAAGGGTCTGCATGGCGCCGATACCTGCAGCCGCAAACAGATGCTGGCGCAGATCAAGTGGTGTCCGGACAGTATCGACCCGCAACAGTCGGGCCATAATCCGGCCAGGGGCGACGCAGCCTTGACTCTGACCCTGTTGCAGAAGACCGCCGACCCGGATGGTTGCGATCCCTGTGCGGCGGAACTGGATATAGATACCCGGATCGGCAATTACCTGTTTCGCGTGGAAGTCCACGACGTGCAGGGCGATGCTGACAACCCCAGCGAAATCACCCTGAAATGGTCGAGTGAGAACGGTGCCGAACAGTTCCTGGCGCTGCCCACCGCGGAAGAGATGCCGGCCGGTTTTATCAGCGACAAGTGGGTGTACGAATTTTTCGATGAAACCAGTGAGCGGCATCTCGGCGTGCATCTCAACAGCACCGCCTGGCAGCCGGCACGGCTTGCCCTACAGGAATTCAGTGAGGCTTCCGGCGGCTACAGTGTGCCGACCATTCCGGGCTCGAGCGACGCACAAACTTTTATACGTCGCTGGGATGGTTATTGCAAAGTGGACCTGAATAGCGGCGTGCTGCTGGGAGGAATCGATCGCGGCGTTTTATTGTCCACAACAACAACTCCCGACAGCCTGGGATATGTCAGTGTTGGCTCGGTGCTGGAGATGGCTCTTAATTCACTCAGCCTTGAGCTGGAACTGTCCAGTAAATCGTTTGTTGCCGGCGACTTCTGGCTGGCTGATGTGCGCGAGGCGGAGCACAGCGAAGGCAGTGTGCTGATCGATGCCCAACCGCCTCAGGGCATAACGCATTATTACCTCACCCTGGGCCGGGTGAATGGCGGGGTGTTGCAATCCAACCCGGAAATCGACCGCAAGTACGCCTTCCCTGCGCTGACCGAGATGACCAGCCTGTTCATGGCTGGTGGCGACGGGCAGGAAATCGTCCCCGGTGAAGCGCTGCCGCAACCGCTGCGTGTTGGGGCAGCAAACGGTGAGTGGCCGGTCATAGGGGCCACAGTGCGTTTCGAGATTGAAGAGGGCGGTGGTACTCTGAGCGTGGTTAATGGCGGTCTTACCAATACGGACGGGATTGCCGAATGCGAATGGACACCCGATGCCGTCATCGGTACGGCCTGTCGGGTCAAGGCAGCCTTGGTAGATCCTGATCATCCGGCTGATCCAGCAAACGATTTTAGACCACCGGTGTATTTTTACGCCAACCTGATATCCGCCGACCAGGTGGCCTACGAGCCGAATTGTCCGCCGGATGCCACCGTGTCCACCGTGCATCATCTTTTATTAGGTCCGGATCATTCACGCCTTGGCGCGGATGGCTATTACACTGTCAAGGAAGTGCTGGACGCGCTGTTGTGTGAACTCAAGGCGGACCATATCCCTTATGACGATCCGGCTTGTACCGGCAATACGGTCGGGAACCTGCTGGCCGATCTGGACTTCAACAGCGACGAATTGCTGACCGTCAAGGATGTGCTCGATACGCTGCTGTGCCGGCTTGAGGCAGAGCATGTCCCCTATGATCCGGAAGAGCAAGGCGCTCGCTGGGACGATATCAACGAAGACGGTGATCGTCCCACCACGGTGCAGCAGGCAATTGACGACCTGGCGGAAAATCTGGAAAGCACCGATATTCGCTACCAGGTGCCGGACTGCAGCACTTCCCCGTCACCCAGCGTGCGCAGTGGCCTGGGAATAACGCCGGGTAGTGAAGTTAAGGTCGATGCCGTGCTGGATGCGCTGCTGTGTGACTTCAACGCCGATGATCTGCCGCTCGATCGTAACGATCCTAAACTATGTCCAGGTCTGAAGGCGGATAGCGATGTCAGAACCGTCCAGCAAGCGCTGAATTATTTGTGTACCCACAAATGCTGTGAGGTTACTGTGGGCGAGGGTGGCTGGTTTTCCACGCTGGAAGAGGCTTTCACGACTTTTAAAAAAATGGATGAAATTGCCATCTCCATCTGCCTGTTGCCCGGTAATCATATAGTCAAAGAAGCACATCAGCTAAAAGATCGGCTGAGCATCCGTATCAGAGGCTGCGGTGCAATGCTTTCAAAGATTTATCTTGTTTACGACAAGTTGGAGCTTGGTGCCGAGGAAATCCAGTTGCGCGATGTATCGATCATTGGTGGCGATGAGGCAGGTGAATCCACGGAACGGGGGAGTCTAATCCTTGCCGGAGGTAGAGAGAAAAATTCTCATATCGTGGTAGAGAACTGTCTGTTCAGCAGGGTTTTCCAGGGAAACTCCGCCAGCTGGCTGCCTTTGGTCAGGGTGGAAGGCCTAGTCAAGCTGAACTGGCACGGAAACCACATGACGGCGAGTCGAATTGATGAAGAGATAAGTGGCGCTTTTCTTCCGGACAAGGGTGCTCTCGCCGGTGCCACGCTCGATGCGACGCTTAAACTTGAGGAGTTCTTCTACTTGAACCCCTTAATTGATCCGACCACTTACGAGAAAAAATTAAAAGCGGTTGCCGAAAACCTTGTGTCCTTAAATGATGCCGAGCGTGATGAGTTTATCAATGCCCGCGCCATCGATCGTATTGATAACCTGCCGGTAGAGTTAATTCATCTGAACCGGCGCAATCCGGCAGTGATCGGGCGATTGACGGCATCAGGTCGTCATACTATCTCCAGCGGTGCAGCTGGGGATAGCGGTGGGGGTGCGATGATGCGGATGGCACTTGCCGTCGCGCCAAAAAACGAGATCGAGACTTTCTATACTGATATCAAATCGCTGGGAGTTGCGGATGCAGAAAAATTGCTTGATCGTATCCGTGTGCTGGCGTCGCTGGTGACTTCGCCTGATTATGCATTGGCGCTTGCATCCAGCGCGGTCAGCGGTGCCATCAACAACAATCAAATTTCGGGATATATCGGCTTGCATTACATCGACACGGAAAAAATGGCTCCGCTGAGTTGGAAATCGAACGGGGATCAGTCCGAGTTGGAGAATAAAGCCAATTGGGCAAAAAAAAATATGACTGCCTCATGGGGAGCGCAAGGTCAGTTAACCCTGCGGGGCAACAAGATAATGGCACTGCACAGTATGGTGTTACCCGAAACCTTTGAAGCTATCCAGGATATAGTTCTTGGAAAGGATTCGCACGTCACATTGAATGCCTATGAATCGATGAGCATTACAGATAATTATTTTGATGAAGATCAGAGCAGTTTTATCAGCAAATTCATGACCCTGAACGGCAACCAGTTTCTTTTTTTTCAACAGGAGAGGCGAATCACCCAGGCGTACACCCTGGGCTACCGCGGTATCTTCCTGGGCAACATGTCGTTCACTCAGAACATGGATGGGGATATCGTCATCGAACAGATATTGCATGATTTTTACGACTCCGTCAGAGCCAATTTCTTGAGGATTATTTAATACACGGAATCTAGGCATGAAGAGATGAAAACGTTCGCGGCAAAGCATCAGGGGACTGCACCATCGTCACGGGTGAAGAGCAGTTCCGTCCATTTGTCGCCGGGCGCCGGCTTGCGGAGGCAACTGGCAGCGATTCATCGGATCGTGCAGCCAAAGCTTAAAATAGGCCAACCCAACGATAGCTTCGAACAGGAAGCGGACCGGGTCGCCGATCGTGTGGTCGCCAATCAACCGGTCGCTGATATTTCTTCGGTCAGGGGGCATTTCACCTATCCCGTCAGCCGGGTGATTCAAGGCGAATCCACTCAGGAAGAACCAAAACAGCAACCCGAAGTTCAGCGCCAGGTGGATGAAGATGAGGAACAACCGGTACAGACCCGGTTGCTGCAACGCCAGGCCAAAGAAGAGGAAGATGAACCGATCCAGGCAAGAGGTGCCATAACTTCAGTTCCGACCGCCACCCTGGCGGTGAATGATTTTTCACCAGGTTCAGTGCTGCGACCGGATGTTCGGGCGACGCTGGAATCCGGCATGGGGGCGGATTTGAGCGCGGTGCGCGTGCATGAAGACAGTAGCGCCCACCAGGCCGCGGCATCGATCAATGCTCGTGCTTTTACCCAAAAAAACGATATCTGGCTCGGCGAGGGGCAATCGCAATCGGATCTGCACCTGATGGCGCACGAGGCCACCCACGTGGTGCAGCAACGGGGCGGGATGCGCGCCTCGTCGCGTGAAATCAGCGCGACCACGCCCCGTGTTCAACGACTGTGGAACCCGGTGACCGCGATTTCCAGTGCGGTCAGCAGCGCGGTGGAATGGGTTGGCGACAGCATCGGCGAGGCGGTGGAGTACATCAAGGAACGGGCGGTTGAGTTCGTCCGTGACATGCCTGGTTATTCGCTGTTCACCGTGGTATATGGCAGCGATCCGATCACCGGCAGGCAGGTCGAGCGTAATGGCCGTAATTTCATTGAGGCCGGCCTCGATGTGATCCCGAATGGGGAGGCACTGAAACAAAAACTGGAGGAAGAAGGGGCCCTCGCAGAAGCGGCTACCTGGCTGGACAATGAAATTCGCGAACTGGATTTCAGTCCAACCGAAATCGCCAGTCAGTTTGCCGGTTTCTGGAGTAGCCTGAGTATCTCCGATGTTACCAGCCTGCCGACGGTGATGAACCGGCTGGCCAATATCATACTCGAACCGCTCGGCAGGATTCGCCGCTTCGCGGTCAATGTCGCGATACGCCTGTTGCAGATCGTCAAGGATTACGTCATCTCGACGCTGATCGATTTTATTCGCGAGCGCACCAACGCCTACCCGTTATTGACGGTGATCCTCGGGCGCGACCCGATCTCCAACGAGGTGGTTGAACGTACCCCCATCGCATTGCTGCGGGGGTTCATGCAGTTGTCCGAAAGCGGGCAGGAACAGCTGCGGCAAATGGAAGAAAGCGGCAGTCTGCAACGCGCCGCCGACTGGCTGGATGGCGCGGTGACTCGGCTCAACATCACCTGGGACGTGATCCGTGCAACCTTCAGTGCCGCCTGGGATCTAGTCACCATTCAAAACCTTTTGAACCCGCCCGGCACCTTCCGCCAGCTTTACAACATCTTCGCCGGTCCGGTCGGCCGTATCATCAGCTTTGTCATAGAGATCGCTGTCCGCGTTCTTGGCTTCATTAAGGAGGCGCTGATCAACCGATTGGTCACCTATGCACGCACGGTGCGCGGCTATCCGCTCATAGGAGTCATTCTTGGCCAGGACCCGTTTTCACAGGAACCAGTGGAGCGCAACACCGCCAACATCATCCGCGGCTTTATGAGCCTGATGGAAAACGGTGAACAGCAGTACCAGGAAATGGAGCAGAGTGGCGCGATTGCACGCATGAGCGGCCGCGTTGAGGCCGTGATGGCCATACTCAATTTTACCTGGGAGTATATACGTGGCTTATTCGAGCGCGCCTGGAACAGTTTCTCGCTGCAGGACCTGGCGGTACCGTTCGAGGCTTTCGCGCGCCTGATGGATGTTTTCGCCAGTCCGATCTTGCGGCTGATCAATTTCGTTGGAGAGATCATCCGCGTGGTGATCGAAGTGATCATGGAAATTATGAACTTCCCCATTGATCTCATCCGAAACATCATCAGCCGCGCGATGGCGGCCATCGACGACATCAAGCGCGACCCGATCGAATTTTTGAAAAACCTGCTGCTCGCGGTGAAAACCGGCTTCCAGCAATTCTTCGGCAATATCCTGCGTCACCTGCTCAACGGGCTGACCGGCTGGCTGTTCGGTGAAATGCGTGATGCCAACATCAACCCGCCGACGGACCTCAGTTTCAGTTCTATCCTCGGCTTTGTGCTCGATGTGCTCGGTATAACTGTCGAACGCATCTGGCAGAAACTGGTCGAACGCATCGGCGAGGAACGCGTCGCCCGCATCCGCGGTATGATTGATCGCCTGACCGGCATCTGGACCTTCGTCAAGGATGTCGCCACGCGCGGCCCGATCGCCATTTGGGAATACATCCAGGAGCGCCTGAGCAACCTGTGGGATACAGTGCTTGAAGCAGTGCGCAACTGGGTTGTGACGCGCATCATCGAGCGCATCATTGTACGCCTGCTCAGCATGCTCGACCCAACCGGCATCATGGCCGTGGTCAATGGTTTTATCGCTTTCTACAATGCGGTGCAATCGTTCATCCGTTATCTGCGTGAAATGCTCAATATCGTCAATTCCTTTGTGGTCGGGGTGGCGGAAATCGCACGCGGCAATGTCACTATCGCCGCCAATTTTCTAGAGGGTGCCCTATCACAAGGTATGCCGGTCGCGATCGGTTTTCTAGCCAACCAGGTTGGACTCAGCGGCATCGGTCGCCGCATTGGTGAAATGATCGAAAGCGTGCGCGAAATGGTTGACCGCGCGCTGACCTGGCTGGTGGATCGGGCGGTCAGTGCGGGAACGTCTTTTCTCAACGCGATAGGGCTTGGCGGTGGTGCAGAGGGTAGTGCTGTAAATACTGAGGGCATAGATGTTGATAATGTGGTTGGGGAGGTCTTGACTGTCAATGCAGAAGACGAAACCCACACTCTGTATATCAATCGAGACGGTACCCATGCTCGGATAATGATGCGCAGTGACGAAAAACCCGTGCAGCAACATTTTATGGAAATGCAGGAAAGGATTAATGCGATAGCCAATCCCGATAAAAAACAACAGGCACAAACGTACTGGCAGCAAGGAAATTCCATACGAAGCGACCTGCAAACACTTGCGGATCAAGAGGCCAGTTTAACAGAAGCGGCTCAAAGTGGCAGTGGAAACAGTAGTCAAAATGCCGGCCGTATGAATCAAGTGGAAAATAATGTGCGTGTTAAAGAAAACGAATTAAAGGTCATTATTCAAAACATATTAAATTTAGTGAATGAGGATGTACGTGAAGCACTGGGGCCCTATTTAAACCGACCCTTTACAAATTTAGAAACGGCGTTGAATAATGACTCAGAGAGGTTGGGTTTGGCAAAGTACTATCGCACTTACTCGGTCAAAGGTATGGAAATTATTGCTCGCCGGCAGGGACAGTCTGAAGCAGCACCAAGGTTGAGAGTGGTTAACGATATGGTTGTAGAGCACGATGGCAGACCTATTCGACACTGGGAGGGTATTCTGAATTACAGCAATGGTCAGCACTCGAGAGGATGGTTAGGTGCAATTACTGGTGGGGAAACCAATCCTGACTCGAGTTTTGAAACACATGGACTGGATGCCAGAGGTCATTTAATTGGTTCGCAATTTACCGGATCAAACGCGCCAGAAAACTTGGCCGCGCAACAACGTACAGCGAACACTCCGATTTTCACGAGTCTGGAGAACCCGTTAAAACAGCTTATGGTTCGTACCAGTATGGCGGTAAAAATAGATGTGCGAACCACAGGATCAACGTCAAAGGATCATTGGCAGCGTGTTTTTAGTAATAGAAATAATGTTAACATTGTTAGTGAGTTTCGTAGAAGAGTAGGACCACCTGATAATTATAACGACGCAGATGTTTCCGATAGTTATCTGGATAAAAGACCAAGTCGATATGAAGTTCGAATTACTCATTTTCAACGCGTGGCGCCGAATGGTGCGATCGCTAATGCGGGGGAGTCAGGCTGTGATATTGGTACCTTATCTTTTAATAGTACCGTGACAAATCCGGTGGAAGACAATAGCGCTTCCGTGTCGAATGGAATCGGATCAGTTGCCACAGAGTTAGAGAATGCACAAAGTAAATTTAATGAACAAGATACGTAAAATTTTCGTATGTTGTTAATGTCGTTAAGAGATCTTCCCGGCAACGGTAGTAATCAATGAGATGAGTATTGTTTTTTTAATTAAAGGTAAACTACAAGTTTACGGAAAAATATATCCAGAGAGGAGATTTGCAATGAAATCACAAATGACATATATCGGAGTTTTGATGGTATTCGCAGCCATCGCTGTCGTTTTTTTTGGCGGATTTCTGGCCATCGGTTATGTCTGGCATCTGTATGTGGAACTGGACGCAACCCTGCGGCTGATTCTGCTTTCATCCTTTGCGGTATTTCTGGTTGGTTGTTTTGTATTGGCTGGTGCGATCAAGTCATCCGCGCAACTTAAAAACAAGGGGCGCATGGTCGGGGCAAAAATCAACCTGTATAAAACCCTGGTGGACTTGTATGGGTCTTACTTGTCAGTTTCGCAAGCCGCGACCGCGCAATCACAAAAAAAAACCTTGGGTAGAATAAGTGAATTGAATGCTGAGATGACCATTCTTGCCGATAGTTCGGTCATAGAAGCCCACCGAAAGCTTGTAGAAGCTATCAGCAACAATGAGGCTGTCGAAAAGCTAACTGTATTGTACCAGCAACTGATAAGAAAAATGCGCCAGGACATGGGGCATAGTATTAGCATCGAAGAATCTAAGCTGAGATTCCACAAGACAGGGGAACATTTTTTGTCGAAAACGTTTCCGCAAGATGAGAAGAATTCGTCTCAAGCCGATGCTCAATCGGCTAGGTCATAAAAAAGATTTGCTGGCAATGAGTAATTACCATTGATTTTTTGATCTGGTGTCAGTGCGTCTCATAAATTTTTTAACAGTAAAATTTGTGGATTAGAGTTTGGAGTTTCGAAAGCAAATCATAATTCCTGATGGCGGTGGCGGGTTATCCGCCCTTTCGTTCTTCTATGATCGTGCCTGCATACTTATGGGTGAAGCGGTTGCCTTGCCGGGGTGTGCTCCTGCATCACTCGGCTGGAATTTTCGGCATGTGGGTTCCACTAGTAACGAAACTGGGCATTACTGAAAAACAATTTTAGGCCTAAGCGAACAGGTTCAGCGGCGTTTTTTGCAATAGTGTCAGTCAAATTAAGTCTACCAGCTATAAACCGATCCAGTCAGATTGAGATCCAGGCTTTCAATTTATTTCACCGCATCACTCAGCTTGCTGCCGGCCTTGAATTTAACAACCTTTCTGGCTGGAATCTGGATGATGTCTCCCGTCTGGGGATTACGGCCTTCGCGAGCCGGCCGCGCGCTCACCGAAAATGTACCAAAACCGATCAAGGTGACCTTGTCGCCGGTTGCCACGGCACCTGTGATTGCATTCAGGATGCTGTTCAACACCTGATCGCTTGCAGTCTTGCTCAAGCCACATTCTCTTGCCACTTTTTCTATCAGATCGCCTTTGTTCATAATCTTTCCTTGTTGATTTGTTGGAGTGATATGGAGAGGGAGTGCTTTTTATTGCTCAAATAGTAGGTTCTCCGGGGTTTTGCAAGATTATTTTGAATCCATTTCCTGGTCATTTTTCATGAATTCACTGATTTCCCTGGGCGTATAATATCGGAACCGTATCCTCTTGCTCAGCTTTTCGGTATAGTCGGAAAAGGCCATAACAATTTCGCGGCCTTCCTCCATCAACTGTTCTCCTTCCTTGTGCGAGATCCCATCCAGTTCGCCAAGTCTTGCCTTGAAATTGATATACGCCATATCGAATTGGCGCAGGATATTAAACATGGTCGAGCTGAGCGGAGAATTAATTTTCAGCACCCGTGATCCCCGCTCCTTGACCATACTGATCTTTTTTTCCTGAATCTCCTGCCAGGTTGGTTTCGTTTCTTTATTCTCAGCCATTTTTCTCTCACCTTTTAGTTATGCGGAAATGATTTTTGCGTTCCTTTTGATTCGATATCGATGCCAGAGGTCCAGAAAATATACTGATCCATATGGGCAGATGGCCGCTACGACCATCAGCATGGAGCTTTTCACGGCCACCGGCAACAGGTGCGGTTTTATCTCCATAAACCCGTAATATATTTTCTCAGCCATGGACCCAGAATGGATGACCAGCTTCCAGACGTTCTCAGGTGTACTGAGTCGATAGAGCAGCAGATAAATGACGTATATGAGGAATGCCTTGAGCAGCAGGGACATGGCTCGGCCCAGAAGCAATGAGTTGATTGCCTTTCTGGTGATGTTGCCGACATAGTAACGACTGATATAGGTACACATCGCGGTATTGATAAGCAGGACCAGATAGGGGATAGAGCCGAACATCAAATGGCTGAAAGCATCGAGCTTATGAAAGACGAAGGGAAAGAGATAGAAATGGAAGACCGGGAAAAGCAGTATCAGGGCAAAACCTTCGTGAAAGCCGCTTTTTATGCCGATCTTAAAAAAGTCCAGCGTTCGATCCAGGGTAAGGAATTCCGCAGGGATATTTTGGCCCTTACTCTCGATAACGTAAAATTGCTGAATCTCGGAGATGGCGTTCAGCAGGTTGCTGGGTTTATAAATCCTGCCGTTATCGGTGGTAATGATCTGCGCGTTGGTATCGCTTTGCCCTTTATTTTCCCAATCTTTAGCCATCATGCATCCTGTGAGTCATTGTTGTCGAGATATGGACTGACCTTTACGATATCGCGCAGCATCGCGGGTTTTTCTTCTTCCATCTCGGCGATAGACCCGAAGCGTTCAGCATGAAATGGCGTGTAATAGCCTTTGATGGACTTACCGATTTTCCGGGTGACGGTAAAATAGCCGCCGAAAAAAGAATCTTTGATCAGCCCTCGATCAATAATCTCATGTTCTGCCCGTAGATGATGGACAATGGTGAACAGGACCTGTCGCATGGTTTCATCCTTCTGGGCCATTGCCGCAATTTCCATATTACCAGCCTTCTCTGCCTGCTTCCGTGCCACTTCTTCCAGTACCTTCACCTGAAAATAGACATGGCCGTTCGGCATGGAAAAGGCCAGGAATCGGCGCCCAAACATCTTGTTGATATACGGTTTTAGATCTTCCAAAAACTGCGAAGCATCAAACCAACCGGAGATATCCATTAATTTCGGTGCGATGGGTTTAGATTTTTCCTGGTCGAACGCATCGTTGTCGCTGTAAATATCCGCCTGGACCTGGCGAGCTGCTGTCGTTATATTTCTTGTCTCTGGTTGCACCATATCCGCCGGGATATTTTCATTTACCTCCTTTCCGGTGTCTTCATGCAGGACTGTAGCTTCCAATTCTTTCTGCCGGGCCAGTTGATCGGCTTTTTTCAAGGTTTTGCCAAGTAGTCCCTGGACCATCTTGTGGTGCAGCCTGACTGCCCGTAGAATTTCATCCTTTTTAGGCAGTTCATTAAAACCGCCAATTCCAGCCAAAGGTCGGCCTGCGGCCAGGGGGTGTTCTCCCAGGGAATAGAGATAGCCTCGCAACGATTGCAACTTGCCTAAATCGTGAGCTAAGGCCGCTACCATGGTATCCGGAATAACGTGCCAGGCCTTATTGTCGGAAAGAATCTGCACAACCTGTTCGGCTACATTGAGTGAATGATCAAGCAAAGTTGTTTGGGCAAGTAACCGGTAGGTGTTTTCATCCCAGTTGCCTTCAACATCTCCATGTATATCAACAACTGAGGGACAATTACCCTCTTTGTCCAGAAGTTTGAGGATTCGCCCGCAAACGGCTTTCTGCTGCGGAAATTTTTCAAAGAGAGGCTTATGCAGAATATTTTTCATAAATGCGACGGCTCTTGGACTGCGCATTTCAAAAAATTCATCGTCTCCTGGGACACTCTGCTGGTTTCGCCAAAGAGGCGAGAGTTCCGAGATATGAATTGTCTTGGAGCCCTCTTTTGTCCAGATCTTCGACAACTCATGAAGATGAATTTCTTTGGCTATCTTTTTTTTACCAAAAAACAGGATCATAATAACGACCACAGCCAACCCCAAAGCCAGCCATAACATGTAGTGACTCCAGTCAAAAATCCTGAGCCAGTTGCCAATGGTGAACATCAACTATCAGATGCCACTTGGTCGATTGACTTTATTTCTTTTCGACAGATCCGGAAATATCACCGTCAACTCCCCGTCACTGACAGTAGCAGTTTTGCCCTTATACGTGCCGGAATAGGTGCTAAGGAACAGCTCGCGAGGGGCCATATTAAGAATCTCGGTATGTTTGATCCTGATCTCTTCAGTTTCCCGTATCGATAAACCGCCACCAACAGAGATGATCGGCGAGAACCTCCGTTCCTCGCCGAGATGCCTAGACACATAGCTTGCGGTGTTTGCGTCCGGGACCCGCATAAAGAGCTTGGTGTTGCAGTTGTCCAGAATAGTGTTGGCTCGGTCCTCTCCGACTTCGGCATATAACTGGCTGATCGATTGGCAATAGCCGTGGATAAGGACTTCAGCCCCGCCTGCTTTGGCAAATAAATCTTCAATTCCATGGTAGAGAACCGACTGGGCTTCGTCGATATGCAGTACCAGCGAGGGCGTGACACTTTTGCCGCTGGAATAGACCCGACCAACGAAGGCCTGGATCATCGAGATAATCACTTTGCCTGCCGTGTAGGCAGCCCGCTTGGTAAGAAGAGAGCCCAACTGCACCACCAGGATGATGCCTTTGCCCTGTTCCAGCCGTTTGATCATTGATTTTGTTGTACGCCACGGCCTCCAGCTGCAGATTACTTCGGAAAAAGACCATCACCTCAAGGCGATACCACCGGGAAAGTACTGAAGAGAAAACATTTTCGATCTCTGCCATTACTTCGCTTCTGGTCAACCCATATTGCTTGGCAAACAAGTCTATGATGTTCTGCATGAATTTTTCATCCCGTTGTACTGGTTTAGAGGACAACTCATCCTTGTCGGTTCTATATCCTTTTTTCTGGAGAGATGACCTGTTACTGAAAAGGGGGACAAAAAATTTATTTAGAATTATGTGCGGCTATTTGCCGCACATGTGTTAATATTATAGGTGGATCATATGAAAAAATTTAATAGGAGGTTGTCATGGCCACAACAGCACGTGAACGTATAGAAATGCGTGTGAGTCCGGAGGTAAAAAACTTAGCAGAAAGGGCTTCTGCCGCAATGGGCTGCAGCTCACTCACTGAATTTGTGACTCGATTGATTCGAGAGCACGCGCCGAGTATTCTAGCGCAACAAAAAACGATCGAATTAACCAATGCCCAGTTTGATAACTTTATTGCTGTCTGTAACGACAAGACTTTGAAGCCGAGTAAGTCCCTGCTGAAAGCCGCAAAACGCCTGGACAGTGAGGGGTATTAATTGACACTGCAAAAAGGTTTTGTCGATCTCGATACTACACATCAAGATGTACGACGGTTCCGTTGCGGCAAACCGCAGATGGATACCTTCCTGATTCGTTATGCCTTAAAGAATGCCGAACTTGGGATCAGTAAAACATGGGTACTGCTTGAAGAGGACAAGGCAGGGAAAAAGAAATTTCCAGTGGCCGCATATTATACCCTGGCGGTCGCAACCGTCACCCGCGAAACACTTCCAATAAACCAGAAAGAACTACCATCTTATCCCGTCCCGGTTACTCTGCTGGCTCGCCTTGCTGTCTCTGAGAAATATCAAAAGAAAGGGCTTGGAACAAAAACATTAATAACGGCTCTTCGCCAAGCAGTCATCCTTAAAGATAGGGGACTCCCCTCAATTGGTGTGGTTCTTGATGTCCTGGACGAAGATGCATTGAATTTCTATAATCGTTTCGACGTATTCCATGCCTTTTCAGATAATCCGATGCGGTTGTTCGTACCAATGCAGGTGATACAGCAACTCTGAAACACCATCGCAAAAAAGCATCTGGAAATTAATTTTAACTTGCATTTTTCAGTGGCGACAAATATGCGGCAACGGCCTGATGGTGGCGTCGGAATTTGCCAACCGGGAGGTTATCGAGATGAGCCCAGACGAACGTGGTGTCTACGCCCAAGCAGCCCACAGTCTGGTACATGATGAACCGGCAAACGCTCCTGTCCGGCTGGATCAATTGCTTGCCGAACGGCGTTTAGACGATAACAACAAAGATCTGTGGACAACCTTTAATGTGGTCAACAAAATATAAGGCGCAGCGGTCTCAAAGGTCTAAATAGAGACAGCAATGGACGGCTGAAGAGAAAAACCACACGTCCAGTCAAAGCCCTTGATCGCAACATCAAACTGAACCAGGCTCTCTGGTTGTTAACGGAGAAAATGGCTGAGCTGATACGGACGGACACCGGTCTGTCAGTTGTGCCAGCCTGATCTACTTTCTACTAACGATAGCGTCTTCTTCGGGGGACGGCTTTTTTTTGTGTACTGTAAAGATACGAGTTACAGTAAAACATGATAAAAAGTTTTCAACATAAAGGGCTGGAGAATTTTTACACAACCGGCAGTAAAGCAGGTATTCAGGCTAATCACGCTCCCAAGCTGAGAAGGATACTTGGTGTATTGGGCGTGGCAACAAAAATAGAAGATGTCAGCTTGCCCGGATACAGGCTGCACCCTTTAACGGGAAAGCAACAAGGTTTTTTCTCAGTATGAGTTAATGGCAATTGGCGTGTTATTTTTCGATTTGTCGGGGATGATGTAGAGCTGGTAAATTACCTGGATTACGATTAAGAGGAAAAGATATGAGTGCAATGTATAATCCACCCCGCCCTGGGGAAATTATTAAAGAAGATGTACTGGAAGCGGAAGGTATAAGTGTGACTGAGGCGTCCCGGCAACTGGGGGTCTCCCGCGTCACCTTGTCCAGACTGTTAAACGGCAAAAATGGTGTCTCGGTGGATATGGCATTGCGCCTCTCCCAGTGGCTTGGCACAACCCCTGAACTCTGGTTGCGGATGCAGGATTCCTGTGACCTCTGGCAGGCAGGTAAAACAAAACGCCCGAAAGTAAAACCTCTGCAAGGCAGGGAAACTAACTCTTCCCTATCTTAATAGCTTCCGTTTGTTTTGTCTCGATAGCCATCTCCTTGGGAGGACGGCTTTTCTTTTATATATGTACAGAGCCTATTTCACTCAAGACATGCAGAGACCTGTAAAACGAACAGCCCGCACCCCTCCATTTTGACAAGCTGAGTTTGAGGGGTAATCAGATAAAAGAATTCGGCCCATCAGGCAGACGACTGGGAGGCATGTTCTCCAGGGCAGTTAATTTGGGCATAACAGTCTCCAAAGGGTATATTTTGAAACTCAGTTCGATGATCGATTTAAATATACCCTTTAATATACCCTTTTTGCAGCGGATTTTGCTGGAGGTTAATGGATGTCAATAGACAAAAAAGACAAGAAAAAACCCGCAAACTGTTGCCAGCTGCGGGTTTAAAAGACTTTGGTGGAAGTCTTTGGATAAATCTGTGGTGCCTAGAGCGAGAATCGAACTCGCACGCTCACAAGGAGCACGAGATTTTAAGTCTCGGGTGTCTACCAGTTCCACCATCCAGGCAAGATGGTTGCTTTTACCATAACCGGTTCAAGCTTGTCAATCCAGAATAGCACCTCGTTTCCGCTTGAATGGCGGCGGTCAGTCCTTTGGCAGCATTTGGTGCGGATTACATTGTTGAATCGGCCTGCCGGATAAGAGCAAGCATTTCCCGCACAGCCTGGTCGAGACCGACAAAAACTGCCCGGGCGATGATCGCATGGCCGATGGAGAGTTCTTCAATGGTGTCGATGGCGGCAATCGGTACCGTGTTCTGGTAGTTCAGGCCATGTCCCGCACAGACCCGTAAACCCATTTGTGCGGCGGCTTCGGCTGCCTCCTGGAGAAGCTGGAATTCGTGCTGCCGGTTGTTCTCGCCAATTACATCGCAGTATTTACCGGTGTGCAGCTCAACAAAAGTTGCACCAACATCGTAGGCGGCGGTAAGTTGGTCCGGATCGGGGTCGGCAAAGATGGAGACAGGAATCGATGCGGCAGTCATTTTTTCAATAACCTTGGCGATTTTTTTCTTTTGGGAGAGAACATCGAGGCCGCCTTCTGTCGTCAGCTCCTGGCGTTTTTCGGGCACTAAAGTGATCAGGTCCGGTTTGACGTTTAAGGCTATTTTGACGATTTCTTTATTGGCGCCCATTTCCAGGTTGAGCTTGGTCTTTATCGTCTGTCGCAGCAGAAAGACATCGCGGTCCTGGATGTGGCGGCGGTCTTCGCGCAGGTGGATGACGATGCCAGAGGCTCCGGCAAGTTCACAGATCGCGGCAGCGCTAACCGGATCGGGCTCACTGATTCCTCTTGCCTGTCGTATGGTCGCCACATGATCGACATTGATAGCCAGTTTAGTCATTGCTGTTCTCCTGTACCTGTTGAGCTTTTGTAATAATGCATTTTCTTTATCCAGCATCTCTTTCTCATCGTTCTCTGACCGCTCGTGATCATAGCCGAGGAGATGGAGCAGGCCGTGGACGATAAGCCAGCTCATACGTTCATGCAAGGTCTGTTTGTATTCGATGGCTTCCCGCTGGGCAGTCTCGACCGAGATGATAATATCGCCCAGTTCATGCACCGGCAGCAGGGCAAGGGATGGATCCGCACCATCAGAAAAAGGGAAAGAGAGCACATTTGTCGGCTGGTTTTTGTCTCTATACTGGGCGTTTAACCGAGTAATTTCCTCGTCGCCGGTAATGAGCAGGCTGAGGGAATGGTCCTGCACGCCGCATTCCGCCAGCAGCCGGTTGGCCAGTGTTTTGAGCTTCGTTTTATTGAGAGGATATCCGTCAGCCAGGCGGTGAATGGTAAGATCGGTGGACACGAGTTTTTTCCCTTTTGCTTACTGTTTTTCGTAGGCGTTGATAATTGCCTGGACCAGGGGATGGCGGACCACGTCCTCCTTGGAGAAAGAACAGAACTTGAGGCCGTCAATATCGGACAGTAATCTTCTGGCTTCCACTAAACCCGATTGACTCTTTACCGGCAGGTCCACCTGGGTGGTATCGCCGGTTATTACCGCGCGGGAATCGAAACCGATCCTGGTAAGGAACATTTTCATCTGTTCCCGGGTGGTATTCTGCGCCTCATCGAGGATAATAAAGGCATTGCTCAGCGTGCGTCCGCGCATGAATGCAAGGGGGGCAATTTCAATAATATTCTGTTCGATGAAATCAAAGGCTTTATCGGGACCAAGCAGATCATTCAAGGCATCGTGCAGGGGACGCAGATAGGGGTTTACCTTCTGGGCCAGATCGCCCGGTAAAAAACCCAGTTTTTCGCCTGCTTCGACCGCCGGTCGGGCCAGGATAATCGAGCGGACCTGACCACTGGTCAGGGCAGAAACGGCCATTGCCACGGCAAGATAGGTCTTGCCGGTCCCGGCAGGCCCGATGCCGAAAACAATATCGTTATTGCGGATGGCGTCTATGTAGATTTTCTGATTTTTGGTCTTGGGCGAGACCACCCGGTTCTGGGTGGTCACATAGACCTTATCGAGAAAGATTCTATCCAGTCTTGCCTTGGGCGTTGATTCAAGGATCTTCAGCCCAAAGGCAAAGTCGGAACTGTACACCGGATAGCCTTTGCCGATGAGCTCATAGAGTTGATTCAGCAGGGTGGTAATCAACTCCACATCGTGGGGCAGACCCGTGATGCGGAGGTTCGTTCCCCTGGCGTTAATGGTGACACCACTACTTTTTTCCAGGGTCTGCAGGTTTTTATTCAGATCGCCGTACAACGCACAGGCGTGGTTGTTGTCGGTAAAGGTAAGATCCTGCTGGATAAAGTTTCCATTCATGCGGGTAGATTATTTTCCTTTTACCGGGTTAGTAAGCTTTTGCAGCTCATCATTGATTATAGCCTGGAAACCATCCAGACTGCGCTCTTTCGGGAGGCGGCCATTAATGAAAGGAGTTGGTGTTCCGGTAACTCCGGCATTCTGGGCATCCTGCAGGTCTTTTTCAATATATGCCTGGATTTTTGGTGATTCCATGTCTTGTCGAAAGCGGGGGATATCCAGATTCAGATCGACGGCAATTTTATCAATGGCCTCTTGCGTCAATTTTGGTACGGCAAAGAGCTGGTCATGAAACTCCCAGAACTTTCCCTGTTCCCGGGCGGCCAATGCCGCTTTTGCCGCAGGCAGGGCCATCTTGTGAAAATTAAGAGGCATGTTCTTAAAGACTAATTTTACGGTTTGCGGGTTTTTTTCGAGCAACTGCTCGAGAAGTGGCTCAATTTTGCCACAGTATGGTCACTCAAAGTCGGTGAATAAAGCGATGGTAACCGGGGCATCGGCTGGTCCTCTGAAAGGTGATCCGCTGATGTCGACATCGACAATAAAGGAAACCGCGATGGAACTGAACGTTTGATTTTTGTTATTGATCAGGTAGAGCTTTTCTCCCAGTGGTGCGATGTCAATGGCTGAAACTCCTTCCTCAACCGGAATGGAACCTTGCAGCTTTCCCTGAGTGGTGTAGACCTGGACCATCTGTTTGTCATTGAGAATATAGACATATTTTCCGTCGAGAGAGTGAACCATGTCCAGTGTTTTGCCGCCCGTGGGCCACTTCTGCAGGACGTTCCACTCAACCCGGTTATCCTGACCTGCATCAGGTACCGCCAGGGCATTGGCCCCGGATGCCAAAAACAATGTAATTAAACAACCAGTATACAGTCTAGGAAATTTCATAAAAGCCTCAGTAAAGATTATAAGTAAGACACTCGTAAAAGGATTAAATGCAAGATGGTTAAGTAAAAAAACATTACCGGTACATATCGGCAGAGTCCCTGGGCGACGATGGGAAGAGAGAAAATCGCTCGCCCTTGCCGGGATTTTTACGACGCCATCAAAAATAATTCAATAAATAGAATATATTTCGTAACGATAAGCAGCGGATGTTTAGCGGCTACTGTATCCATTCTTGCTCGTTTCCGCAAGATTATCGATATAGCAACATGAGCCGCAACGCGTTTATTCCGGGTAGGGAAAGCTGGAAAAAAGATTAAATGATACTCTAAACGGCAAAAAAAGCGGCATTCTTAAAAAAAAGTGGTAAGCAAACATGCAAGATGGTATTTATAGCAACTTTTTGTGTTCTCAGTCAGACAATATCAAGTACGGGCTTGACTGTATTTGTTATGTGAATTACTTAGTAGCGTTTTGGTGAGTGTAATTTCATTGAAACCACAAAAAACCTGGCTGCGAGGGTGGCGGAACTGGTAGACGCACCAGACTTAGGATCTGGCGCCTTACGGTGTGGGGGTTCGACTCCCCCCTCTCGCACCAAAATTTTCAGATATGCTGTACACCTCACCTGTGGCAGTATTAATCCACTGCAATTTTATTTTGTTATTTTGCTGACCCCCAGCACTGAAAATTGGCTGTTTTTTAACGGCGGTGGGTGACTGGAAAAATGTGGATTCAGGTGTTTATGATAATTTTAAAACGAAAGGATGGGACTCGATGGATGTAAATGTTGAAGAGCTTAGCGCTCTCACAAGAAAAATAACGGTCACGCTACCCGAAGACAGTGTTCAACCTAAACTGAACCAGGCTTACGATAAGCTGAAGAAAGAAGTGAAGATGAAAGGTTTTCGTCGTGGCAAGGTGCCTCTTTCTGTCATTATCAAATACTATAAAGGCCAGGTTGAAGCAGAGACTGGAGAGAAGCTGGTGCAGGACAATTATTTCGATGCCATTGAAAAAAATGGAGTTGATCCCATTGTTCATCCCGATATTAAAGAGGTCAAGTTCAACGACGATGGCTCCTTTACCTTCGTTGCCGAAGTCGACGTGCGTCCCCAGTTTGAACTGGCCGGGTATAAAGGCCTCGAAGTCGAAAAAGAAGAAATCCTGGTAACCGATGAAGAAATCCAGCTTGAGTTGGCCGAAATGCAGAAAAATCTGGCGGTGCTTCGTTCGGTGACCGATAGAGCGATCCAGAAAGGCGATGTGGTCATTGTCGATTTCCAGGGATACCACGACGGCACTCCAATGCCTCAGGTCAAAAACGAAAACTACTCCGTTGAAGTCGGTGAAGGCAATATGGGAGTGGAGTTCGAGGAAAAACTGATCGGCATGAACAGGGAGGAAGTGGGTACCCAGGAAGTCGATTTCCCGGAGACGCATCCCAACCCTATCCTTAAAGGCAAAAAAGTAGAATTTCGTATTACCGTCAAAGATATTAAAGAGCGGGTTCTTGCCGAACTCAACGACGAATTTGCCAAAGATGCTGGCGAAGAATTCAAGACTTTGGACGATTTGAAAGCGTCGATCAGAGAGCGGCTCACCAAGCAGCGCCAGGAGCGGGCCGAGGGTGCGCTCACCGACAAGATAATGCAGAAACTGCTCGATGCTCATGAATTTGAAGTGCCGAAACGGCTGGTCGCATTTGAAATTGAACAGATGATCAAGCAGACGGAACAACAGTTCGAACAGAGTGGCATGACCCTCGAAGCTGCCGGCTTGAGCAGAGAAAAACTGGCGGAACAGAATGCCGTAATGGCAGAAAAAAGGGTCCGGGGCGATTTTCTGTTAAAGAAAATTTCCGAGATTGAAGAGATCAAAGTCGAAGAAGAAGATATGGAAAGAGGCCTGAAGCGTATCGGCGATATGTACAACATGTCCGTTGCCAAGGTAAAAGAATACTTCAAAAATCGTGACGATCTCCTGCCTTTGATGAATGAATTGCTGAACGAGAAAATCCTTGCTTTTCTTCGGGCAGAGGCGGTTCTTGTCGACCCTGTTAAGGCGGAACCGGAAACCGAGGAAGACGCTGCTGCAAAAAGCTGATAGGTCAGCTTGCGTACGCCGGGAAAAGAATTATAATAGCATATCGGGTGGGGAGCCCTGCTGGATATGTAATTGACAGCTTTTAAATATTAACGACTGCATAGGGCTCCGCGCCTCTTGCAGTCGAACCGTTTTAAGGAGAGTTACCTATGAATCTTGTGCCGATGGTGGTGGAGCAGAGTCCCCGAGGGGAACGCGCGTACGATATTTACTCACGTCTGTTAAAAGAACGGATTATATTCCTCGGCTCAGGAGTCAATGACGATGTGGCCAATGTGATTGTGGCCCAGTTGCTCTTTCTTGAGGCGGAGAACCCCGAAAAGGATATAACTTTTTATATCAATTCCCCCGGTGGTTCGGTTACTGCAGGTATGTCGATTTATGATACCATGCAATATGTCAAGTGCGATATTGCGACTCTCTGCATGGGCCAGGCTGCGTCCATGGGTGCCTTTCTTCTGGCTGCGGGAACCGACGGGAAACGCTACTCGCTGCCCAATGCCAGGATCATGATTCACCAGCCGATGGGTGGATTCCAGGGCCAGGCTACGGATATTGATATTCAGGCCAGGGAAATCCTGCGGATGAAAGACGAGCTGAACCGTCTGCTCGCCCATCACACCAAGCGGCCGCTCGAAAAAATTACCGCAGACACCGATCGCGATTATTTTATGAGTGCAAGTGAAGCCCAGGAATATGGTATCATTGATAAGGTACTTACTAAACGGGAAGAATTAGTCGAGGATTAAAGTATGGATGATGTAAATAACAACGGGCCTGATTGTGTATGCTCTTTCTGCGGAAAAAATCAGGATGAGGTCGGCAAACTCATTGCCGGGCCGGACGTGTTTATCTGTGATGAGTGTATTCAGCTCTGCAATGAAATAGTCCACGACAAGGATGGCCCGGAGTTCGAAGAGCCGGTGGAAGATCGCAGGATTTCTCTGAAACCAAAGGAAATCAACGCCTACCTCGATGAATACGTGATTGGCCAGGAATATGCCAAAAAAGTTCTCTCGGTTGCGGTGCATAATCACTATAAACGAATTGACGCACCGGTGGAGGATGATTCGGTCGAGCTGCAGAAATCGAATATAATTCTGGTAGGGCCGACCGGTTCCGGCAAGACCCTGGTGGCCCAGACTTTGGCCAGGATATTAAATGTGCCTTTCTGTATGGCCGATGCAACCACACTTACCGAAGCCGGCTATGTCGGCGAAGATGTCGAAAATATCCTGGTAAGCCTGCTGCAGGCGGCAGACTACGATGTGGAGAAGGCCCAGAGGGGAATTATTTATATCGACGAGATCGATAAAATTGCCCGAAAATCTGACAGCCCGTCACTCACCAGAGACGTATCCGGGGAAGGCGTGCAGCAGGCGCTCTTGAAAATTATCGAAGGAACCAATGCCTCTATTCCGCCAAAAGGCGGCAGAAAGCATCCCCAGCAGGAACTGGTCCAGATAGATACGACCAATATTCTATTTATCTGTGGCGGAGCGTTTGTCGGGCTTGACTCTGTGGTCAGCCGGCGGCAGGGTGCCAAATCCATCGGTTTTGGGGCAAAGGTTACCGGTGATGAAAAGAAGAAAATCGGCGAACTGTTGAAAATGGTCCAGCCGGAAGATCTCCTGAAATTTGGTCTCATTCCTGAACTGGTTGGACGATTGCCGGTTATTGCTACCATGGAAGAACTGGTGGAAGCGGATCTGATCCGCATCCTGAAGGAACCGAAAAATGCCTTGACCAAACAATACCAGAAGCTGTTTGAGTTTGACGGTATCACGCTCAGTTTTACCGAAGGGGCCCTGACAGCTATTGCAGCCAAAGCCCTGAAAAGAAAATCGGGGGCTCGCGGTCTGCGATCGGTTATGGAAGAAGCCATGCTGGAAGTGATGTACGATCTTCCCTCCAGGCAAGGCGTGCAGGAATGCGTAATCAGTGAGCAGGTCATAACTCAGGGTGAATATCCGGTTATCTTGTACCACAGTGACAGTGCGGATGAACAGTTGAAAACAGCCTGATAGCTCGTTGATTATCTTCGCTTAGGTATTTTATCGTTGCAACAGTAATGTACATTTCAAAGGAGATTTTGTGACAAAACTTTACCCCTTGATGCCACTTCGGGATATAGTCATTTTTCCGCATATGGTTGCCCCATTAGTTGTCGGCCGGAAAAAGTCCATTCAGGCACTCGAAGATGCAATGGAAAAGAAGACGGATATTCTTCTGGTAACACAGCGCAAGGCTACCATTGACGATCCAGCCAGTGATGACCTCTACAGCTTTGGCACACTCGCGACGGTAATGCAGTTGCTCCGACTGCCCGATGGAACGATCAAAGCCCTGGTTGAAGGAAAAAACCGGGCGAAGATTATTTCCTATGTTCCAAAGGATGATTTTTTGCAGGCGGAAGTCGAGGAACGGATAGATAATCTCGAGCCGACCACTGAATTGATCGCCTTTGAGCGGGAATTGCGAAAATTCTTTGAGCAGTATGCGACCAGCAATAAAAAAATTGCCAAAGAGGTCGTCAGTTCAGTCAAGTCGATGGATAATCCTTTGAAAATGCTGAATGTCATCTGTGCGCATTTACCGCTTAAAAGTGAGGAAAAACAAGAGATCCTGGAAATTGAGCCACTCACCGAAAGAATAGCCAAGGTGCTGGAGGTATTAGACCGCGAAATCGAACTCGCGGAGCTCGAGATGAAGATCAACGCCAAGGTGAAAATGCGCATGGGCAAGACCCAGCGGGATTATTATCTTGGCGAAAAGGTCCGGGAGATCCAGACCGAAATTGGCCAGAATGAAGATGGCCTCGATGAGATGGGTGAGCTCGAAGAGACCATTAAAAATAAAAAAATGCCGGCGTTGGCCAAAGACAAGGCACTGAAAGAATTCAAGAAACTTAGAAGCATGCCGCCCATGTCGGCCGAAACGACTGTCGTTCGCAACTATATTGATTGTATCGTCAGTCTGCCCTGGGATGTAAAGGATACCTCAAAGATTGACATAAACAAGGCCGAAAAGATCCTCGATGAGGATCATTATGGTCTGCCTAAACCCAAAGAAAGAATCCTGGAATATCTGGCGGTTCAGACCCAGGTAAAAAAGATAAAAGGGCCGATTCTCTGTCTCGTCGGCCCTCCCGGCGTCGGTAAAACATCCATCTGCAAGTCCATTGCCCGGGCCATGGGTAGAAAATTTGCCCGTCTTTCTCTTGGCGGGGTGCGGGACGAAGCGGAAATCCGCGGCCATCGAAGAACCTATATCGGGGCGATGCCGGGCAAGATTATCCAGTCAATGCAAAAGGTTGGGGTAGCCAACCCGGTCTTCTGTCTTGATGAAGTGGATAAGATGTCGATGGATTTTCGGGGCGATCCATCTTCAGCCTTGCTGGAGGTATTGGATCCCGAACAAAACGTTGCCTTCAACGATCATTATCTCGACATCGACTATGATTTATCCGAGGTCTTTTTTATCACTACCGCCAATAACCTGCATGGCATTCCGGTGCCGCTGCAGGACCGGATGGAGATCATCCAGATCAGCGGGTATACCGAAGAAGATAAATTGAAAATCGGCATGGGCTACCTGATTCCCAAACAGCTGGAAGCAAATGGATTCAAACCCAATGACATCCAGCTGACCGATGGTGGTATCCTGGAAATTATTCGGCGTTACACCCGGGAGGCAGGCGTTAGAAATCTGGAAAGAATCATCGCCTCTCTCTGTCGTAAGATTGCCCGGGAGAGATTAAAGAAAAACGGCAGAACTACGAAGAGCAACAAGAATAAAAAATATCGCATCGGTGTCCAATCGGTCGGCAAGTATCTTGGCACCCCCAGATATCGATACGGGCTGGCCGAGGAAAATGACGAGATCGGCCTGACTACCGGTCTTGCCTGGACCGAGGTCGGCGGTGAACTCCTCCAGATTGAGGCTACCCTGATGACCGGTGCCGGGAAATTGACCATCACCGGAAAGCTGGGGGAAGTTATGCAGGAATCGGCTCAGGCCGCTCTCAGTTACGTACGCTCCCGAGCCAAGGTGCTGGGGCTTGATGAGGATTTTTACCAGAAGCTGGATATCCATATCCATGTCCCTGAAGGCGCCATTCCCAAAGATGGCCCCTCGGCGGGAATTACTATTGCAACGACCCTGGTTTCCGCTTTGCTGAAGATTCCGGTCAAGCATCATATGGCTATGACCGGAGAGATTACCCTCAGGGGCAGGGTGCTGCCGATCGGCGGGTTGACGGAGAAACTCCTTGCGGCAAAACGCGGCAACATTACCCATGTTCTTATCCCCAAGGCAAACGAACGGGACCTGAACGATGTTCCGGTTAAGATTAGAAAATCTCTGACCATTGACGTGGTCAATCATATGGATGAAGTGCTGGGCCACGCCTTGCTGTTACAGGAAGGTCAAAGCCTCTTTAAAGCGTAATATCTTTTTGAAATAAAAGATAAAAATCATAATTATGATGATAATCTGCGGAATGGCTTTTTTTTTCTTGACGCAGGGGGGTGAAATTGGTAAATACTCGTTCACCATTGGTTGCGACGGGGGCGACTAGCTCAGCTGGGAGAGCATCGGCCTTACAAGCCGAGGGTCACAGGTTCAAGCCCTGTGTCGCCCACCACAACCAAAAAAATGAATGTAATAGGTTAGCATCAAATCAGTAGCAATTTTGGAGCGGTAGTTCAGCTGGTTAGAATGCCGGCCTGTCACGCCGGAGGTCGCGGGTTCGAGTCCCGTCCGCTCCGCCAAATATAAAGGGTTTACAGAATTTTCTGTAAACCCTTTTTTGTTTGGAGCGTGAAATACTGCGTCAATTTCATGATCATTTTACAAGTTTGCCACGTTCGAGGAGGTCTATAACCTCTTCAGTGTCGGTGTAATTTCCCTCAATATAATATTCCCGGTTCCGTTGTTTCCTGGACCGAGGCGTACCGGGCGTTCAGCACAATTAACATCTTCTGCCCAACTCCATCTCAACGTAATAAAGGTAAAAATATGGATTCCATAGATAAGATTGAACTTACCTACCTTTCTCTCGATGACCATGCAAATATTGTTGCATTGATGGAAGACGAATATAGGCATTTAGATGATTCAAGCTGGACATATGAAGAATTTTCCGCATTGCTCAATAAATTCCCGAGAGGTCAGGTTGGCATAAAGATAAATGGCAGTCTGGCCGGATTTGCGCTCAGTATCATCGTTGATTACAGCAAATTTGACGATTCCCATACCTATAAAGAGATAACCGGAAACTATACCTTTGATACGCACGACGATGAAGGTGATACCCTTTATGGTATTGATGTATTTATTAGTCAAAAATATCGCGGTTTGCGGCTTGGCCGGCGATTGTATGAATTTCGGCAGGAGCTGTGTGAGGAGCTGAATCTCAAAGGTATTATGTTCGGTGGCAGGTTGCCGAATTATAAAGAGCACTCCAACGAATTAACGCCAAAAGAATATATCGCAAAGGTCAGAGCAAGAGAGATTTACGATCCGGTATTAAATTTTCAGCTTTCAAATGACTTCTATGTGAAAAGGGTTTTAAAAAATTATCTTGAGGGGGATGTTGAAAGTTGTGAATATGCTTCATTGTTAGCCTGGGATAATATTTATTATTCCAAGCCGTCAAAAAAGCCTATGTCTCAGAAGACTGTCATTAGGTTGGGTCTCATTCAATGGCAGGTAAGACCATTCAAGAATATTGACGAAGTGCTGGAACAGGCTGAATATTTTGTTGACGCTGTTTCAAACTACCGGAGTGATTTTGCGCTGTTTCCGGAGTTTTTCAACGCCCCGTTAATGGCCACATTCAATCATTTGGGGGAAGCTGAAGCCATCAGAGAATTGGCTAAATTCACCCCAAAATTCAAAGATGAATTTTCAAGATTAGCAATCGCCTATAATATAAATATAATAACCGGTAGTATGCCTGAACTTCGAGATGGACATCTATATAATGTCGGTTTTGTCTGCAAAAGAGATGGCTTGGTCGAAAAATACGCAAAAATGCATGTTACGCCAGACGAGAAAAAAGTTTGGGGGCTGAAAGGTTCGGATGAATTAAAAGTCATTGATACCGATTGTGGAAAAATAGGCGTTCTTATCTGCTATGATAGTGAGTTTCCGGAACTGGGGAGAATTCTAGCTAACTATGGGATGAAAATACTTTTTGTCCCTTTCCTGACCGACACGCAAAATTGTTTTTCAAGAGTAAAAATATGCGCTCAGGCAAGAGCGGTGGAAAATGAGTGTTATGTCGCAATTGCCGGATGTGTTGGGAATTTGCCGCAAGTTGAGAATATGGATATTCAATATGCTCAATCAGCTGTATTTACTCCCTGTGATTTCGCCTTTCCTCCGGATGGTATTAAAGCAGAATCTACTCCCAACACAGAGATGATATTGGTTGTCGATGTTGATCTGGAGCTCTTGAAAGAACTTCATAACGTAGGGAGTGTTACCAATCTAAAAGACAGGAGAACTGATATTTATGAGATTCAGTTAAAAAAACCATGACACTTCTGCCGAGCCAGAAAAATTTGTAAACGAAGTAGCATCTTCTTGTATTGCTGGGTTCATTCTCCCTGTCAGGCTGTAAAGTATGAAGCGCAGGTGGGGCAGCCCGCCTTTTTTACCTGCTGGTCTTCTCCTTGAATTTCTCATTTATCTGATAGACAAACGCGAGCACTTCGGCGACGGTCTGGTACAGTTCCGTCGGGATTTCATCACCGATTGGTATCTTTGCCAAAAGCTCGACCAGGTCGGCATCCTCCTGGATATGGATTCCGGCTTCTCTGGCGGTGGCTATAATTTTTTCGGCAATGACCCCTTTGCCGGTGGCAACCACCTTCGGTGCCGCCGACTCATTTTCGTTGTAGACAATAGCAATGGCTTTCGCCGGCGTTTTTCCTGTCGATTTTCGTTCAACCATTTTAAGCCTTGGTATCAAGTATCTGGTTGCCGGCTGGTACAAGCTGGCGGACCAGGTCCTGGATTGGATCGGGGGCGTTAGCGGAAAACGATACATTTATCAGCGGAATATCTGTAAGAGCCTTTGTTAGATCTGCACTGTATGTTGCTATAAAATCGGCTTTTTCCTGAGAGTCGGCACGAAATCTTATAAACAGTCCTTCAGCATTCTGTAAAAAATCGACTTGAAGATTGCCAAGCCCAGAGACGGTCAGGTGCACGGAAAAACGATTTTCCGCACCGGCGGTATTGTTTTCTCCGGAATCCTTGTCGTCCTGGTTAATGAGCAAATAGCCCTGTTCGAGAAAGGGCAACGGGAGGGGGAGGATGAGCTGCGTATCATTGGTCGTCTGCAGTTGAACAAGTTGAAAAAGTTCAAGAGTGGTGAGGATTTTTCGGGTGCTTTCGGTTATATCGCCGGGAGATGTAAAACTGTTGGTTATTTCCAGCAGTGCCGCCTTCAGGGTGTGCAATGCGCTGTCTTTATCGCCCCGGGCAAGTAATTGTTCCAGGTTCAGGCCAAGAGTATTGATGAGTTGCCTGAGCACGAGACCGCCTTCTTTTCCCTCCACCCCGCTTTGCTGCAGGGTAAAGAAGCCTTCAAGGGTTGAGCGGGTGGCGGGGGAGAGTCTCTCGAGCAGTGATGGGTCCTGTTGCTGAAAATTTTGCACCAGACCGGTCAGATCTATCGCTTTGCCAAGCATTGTCAGAGACCTGCCCTGGAGCTGGCTGAGAGGACTTGCGACAATCTGCAGCTCAACCTGCGGCTCGGTCCTGACCACCTGGAGCCTGAGCGACTGGCCCGGGGCGAGAGCCGCCTCTGAGCGGACGGCCTGCCGGGTACCGCCAATATCCAGGATAAAACGGTTGTCTCCCCTGGCCTCAACGACTAAAGCTTTGAGCAGCTGGCCTTCGGTCTGCGGCTGTTGTCCCTGGCTGCGCCCTCTGCCTTGCGACGTCGCAGAGCCGATAGTGGCTATGGAGGTGAGGGGGAGGATAGTGGCCATATGTTTTTATCCGTCGAGGGCAGTGAAAAATTAATCCGGAGAATCAGCCAGCCCCTGCTTCAAGTATGGATATTCTCTCGCAGCTGGCGGCGTTGTTCGGCAAAGCAGTTTTTGGCGATAATATCTCTTGCTTTATCGGATATTTGATCGAAATGAAAAGAGGTCAGCCAGCGACCTTTACGCACCCTTTTCGAGCGGACGACACAACCCGTGCAGATAACCGTCTCGGCCGGATTGGGCAGGTTCAGCTCAATAATTACCGGTAAGGAAATCCGGCAGTCATCAGAGAGCATTGTCAATACCCCGGTCTGGGAGATGTCGACCGTTTCTCCCTTCAGTTCAAGTGGCTGTTCATCACTGCCCTTTGTGCCTGGGTCGTAGAAAATAGCTACCGGCGCCTTGATATTCACCCGGAAATATTCTCGGAGATCTTCGGGGCGGATTGATTTTTTCGCCACCAGCTCAATAACCCGGTTGTTCAGCAGCTCGACAATTTTTGCGGAGAAGGTGACCGTCTCTTCGTTTGAGTCTTTACTGACCAGGGCGCATCGCCAATCCTTGCCAATATTTTCTGGGATGGTCCCGGCGGAGAACAACAGGAAAAAACCAGGTGCTTCCGATTCTTTAAAGTTGCAGGGGAGCTTGATCGTATTGCCCGTCGGGTCAGTTACCGTAAGAGATGCCGGTTGGCGGTCAGGGATGGATTCGACGATGGATATGATATCTGTGGACATAACTACTCTTTCACCATCACTTTCAGGCGGAGCATTTTCCTTTGTATGACAAGACAACAGCCAATAATTTTATCTCGGTCTTCAGTGGTTATATCGTCAAAATGATAGGCAACCTCAAAACGGCCGTCATGTAATTCCTGCACCCGAATCTGATGGGCCAGAACCTTGATGGTCTCGGGCTCAAGGGACGGGATCATGATTTCCAGTGTCACCGGCCGATCCGGCTGGGGCTTTTCGTTAAATATGGCCAGAATCCCGCTGCCGCTGATATCAACGGTATGCCCCTCAGCCGACCATGGTTCAGTTTGATTGTTGAAATGCTCAGTCTGAAAGGATTTTGAAATTACTCTGGTCACCGCATCAACTCGGAAATATTCACGCATCTGATCATGGCTTATCGACTTTTGCACGATCATGGCCAGGGTCTGCTGATTGCTGATCTTTTGGATCATGGCTTCTAATGACACGGTCGGTCCGCCCATGTCGATGCTGATAATGCACGGCTTTTCTATATCGACTTCCTCAACAGGCAGAACTCCCGATTTGAACAAAAGGGAAAATTTTGGTGGTTCACTTTTCTGATAGAGACACTGGGCTCTGACCCGTTCTGGTCGGTTCAGAAGAGGGAGGAAGATTCGAACGGGCTTTCCGTCGGGGATATTCTGCAGGATGTTGGTGTCGGAGCGCATAGTGTTCCTGTATGAAAATAAAAAAAATTAAAAAATGGTAGATCAATTATTTTAGCATTAAACAAGATCGGCAGCAAGCAAAGAGAGGCAGGCGAAGCGGCCAGGGGGAACATGGCAGTCAGAAACAGTCGGTTGTTATTTATAAGCGAAATCAGCCGGGTTTGCTTGCTGTCAATTTCAATTTTTCAAACCTGACTATTGTGCAAGAGCAGACCTTCAATATTGGCAAAGTGTTTATCGAGAGTATAGAGTTGCAGCCCGTGCTGAAATGCGCTTGCTGCGATCCAGATATCGTTGGTTGGGATAGGAGTGCCGAGCTTTTTGAGTTGATTAAGGATGGCGCTGTAATATTCCGCTGTATATTCGTCAATGCTGTAAATTGCTACTCGCGGGGAATCTAGAAAAAAGCCTAATGATTTCTTGTTTTCCTGCTCCCGGTTTCCACCCTTGAAACCCGAGAGAAGCTCACCAAGGGAAACGGCACAGATGCCGATGTGGATAACATGTCGTAAAATCTGGACGACCTCGGGATCGCCTCTGAGCGCTGCGGAATAGATATTGGTATCAATGAGAATCTTATTCATTTCCAGAGCTCTTCATCGATTTTTCGTTCATCGTCTATTTTGCCCTGGATGAGTGAACACTCTTCGTTTGACCACTGACCGAAGAGACTGTCAAGATCATGCCATTCCTGGGAAAATCGTTTTTCTTTCGTTAAATTTAAATGTTTTTTCAGCGTTTCCAGAACAAACTGATTGACGCTCTTTTTCTCTGCAGCCGCCGCTTTTTTCAGCAAGGATGAAAGTTCGTCATCAAGTCCCCGTATTGATATTGAGCCCATTTTTTCTCCTTGAATTTTTTTGCCAGCATTGTGACATTAAAATATGCATTCACTCTGCTTTTCTGTCAAGGCATTGTTCCATCCCTATTATATCAAATGTCCGTTTGAAAAGCCTGATGGCTTACATGGTTGCGCGTAATGCCTGTAATTTTTGATAGAGGTTATTGCAGGCCATTGTGGCTCTGGCAAAGGCCACCCGATAGGTCTGGATCATCGGGGTTTGGGCGATTTCGTTTCCAGCCAGATCGATGATGGCAAACATCTGCTCATCCATAATTGCCAGTTTGTTCCTTTGTTCGCCGATCTTGCTGCATTGAGCCTGGATCTCCTGGGGCGAACAGGTAGGGATATTGTTTATTATCTGCAGGACACTGCCCTCGAAATACTCATATTCTTCCGTTATTGCCGCGAAAAACTGGGCAACATCGGTTATCTGGGTATTAGGGGTTATTGTCCTTTTACTTTGCATGCGTTTTTGGGTGGCTCCGGTTAAGAGGGTGGAGGTGGGGCAATTTATTTTTTAGACACTCATGCCGCCTAAAAGCTTTGCGGGATTCGGTTTGATTCCCCTGGCGGGGGGAAAGTTCTCTGGGGTAATTTGTCACTAATCCCGCCTAAAAGCTTTGCGGGACTCTTTTTAGTCCCCCCTTGAGGGGGATAAGTTCATTCACGAAAAAATACATCTTGTAAAGAGCACAACATGGTTAATGGTAAGTCACTAATCCCGCCTAAAAGCTTTGCGGGATAAGTTCATTCACGAAATAATTATCTTGTAAAGAGCACAAGATAATTATTTCTAATTCACTAAAATGCAGCACGAATAATATGTGTTCTGTCAGATCCTGAAGGCTTATAGCCGGTAATGGCTTTGTAGTTCGTAGACAGCGACGATATTTCATGGCGGAGCAGGGATTGCACATTTCTTGCCCTGGCGGCGATGTTTCGGTTGGCCTGGTAGAGCCTGTTCAGTATCGCAGCTCTTTTTTCCATTAAGGCGCTGGTCGATGCCGACAAGCCAGATCCATTGTACAGGGCGTCAGCTATGAGACTATCGGCAGCCCGTGCCTTGTGCAAAAGGGTGTTGAGAGTGTCAACGGTCTGCATAGTCTGCCGGCTTGAGGTCGCTAAGAGATCGTTTTGCATCGTTTGATAGTGCAATTCGATTTCCTGGTATATCCCGTTTGCCTGCTCAAGCAAGGTATCGTATTGCGCCGCCGGGCCCTTTTCTTCTTGAAGGATGTGGCTCATCTGTATATACCGTTCAGGTTGATTTTGTATTTCGCTTAGCCTGCAGCTGACAGCCTGCGTACCGGAGCCTGATTATCATGTTCATTTTCCTTTTGCTGCTTGACCAGCAGGCCGAGCTCCTTTCTATTGATCTCAACCGCCTCCCCCCACGTCAGCCGCAGGTCGACCAGCAGTTTTTCGACACTGCGCAGATGATCGCCACTGGTGTCCGTTCTGGCCTTACTTAACTCTCGCAGCATGAAGTGGTACAGTCCATCAAGATCGGCAGCAATTTCGCCGCCAATCTCATGGTTGAGTGAGTTGGAGAACTCGGTGATAATCGCAAAGGTCTTGGAAATCCGACCTAATTTTTCACCAACATTTCCCGCCTCGTTGGCGGCAATGGCCTGCCGGCAGAATTTTATTGCCCCGTCGTAAAGCATAATCAATATCTGCTCCTGAGAAGCGGTCATAACCTGGTTTTGCTGGTACTGGTTCATATATGGGTTCATGAGTTACTCGTCCCGTTTAAAGCGTTCATTTGTTGGGTTAAAAAATCTCCCTGGGCATTCAAGCTGCTGATAAGCGATTCCATGGCAGTGAATTGACTGCGTAAAATTGCCTCCCTTTTGGTCATGCGCAACTCCATCTGATTCAACTGGGAATCAAAGCTTTTTACCGCGCTGTCATAGGCAGTTTTCTTCACGGCGTACATGCCTTTTGAGCTGCTGGTTAAATTGAGAAGCAGCGAATTAAAGTTCTTCATTACTCCTGCTGTTTCATCATCTCCTGAGAGCAGGGAGACCATATCGTCAAAGTTATCCTGCAGAGCGGCATCAAGCTTGGTGTTGTCCTGTTTGAGGGTGCCGTTCAAATTTGTCGAGATGCCGATTTCCGACAGGATGTGAAATTTGCCACTATTTTTCACCGAATTAGTAAGCACACCCTGCAGCTGCCGTTTCATGCTGTTGATGGTCGCATCGCCTCGCAGGACCGCACCGAGTTCTGTATCTGCGGTGGAACCATCAGTGCTATCGGGTATCGCCGAACTCCCGCCGAACTCATCATAGCCGGAAAGAATCCATTCCATGGCCTCATTATAGGCGGTAACAAAAGTTGTCACTTTTTCTTTCAGGGCACCGGTGTCGGACTTAATGTCCATTTTCGTTGTCTCGTATACCGGAGGCGTCTGCCAGTTCCAGGGATCGACGTCTTCTTCGCCTTCTATCTGGCTTCCGCTCGATATGGCAGCGTTGACACTATTAAGATTGAGAGTCACGCCGTTTATCGCTCCGGTTATAGTATTGGTGTCGCTGACCACGGTAATACCGTCAATGATCGCTACCGCCTGCTGCGCCGACTGCACATCGTTGATCTCAAAATCAAGATCTCCCGCCGTTGTCAAACCCAGCTTGCTTTCATCGATGGTAAAATTGGTTTTCGCATCCTTGCCGGTAAAGACCAGATGGTAGGGGGAGTCATCCGTACCATCGTTGATAATTGACGCCTGGACGCCGGTGGTTCCAGAGAGTTTATTGATACTGCTGACCAGTCCGAGCAGCGAGTTATTGTCTTCGGTGACCGCAATGTCAGTGCCATTGACCGAAATCGTCCCGGTACCGAGTACCGACTCACTGTTGGAGCTAAAGCCTCGGGTGACGGTTTTTTGCACCTGACTCAGTTGGACAACGGATACCTTATAGCTGCCGACCGCGCCGCTGGTGGTCGTGGCGGTAAAGGCGTCTTCCGAACTCAACGACACGCTGGTGGTTCGAACCTGGCTGGTGATACTCATATCAGCAACAGCGGTTTTCAGGTTGTCGAGTTTGGCCTTGAATTGGGCATATGCCTTAAGTCTCTGGGTTTCGCTGGTTTTTTTGGCCGTAAGCCTATCGATCGGAGCACGTTCCACCGCCATGAGATCGGTGACAATTGTGTCCGTGTCAAGCCCCGTTGCGAGACCGCTGAATGTAATAGACATATCCTTACCTTTTTTGAGGCCGAAAACCTTCGGTTTTATCCCTTGGTGTTCACCAGGTTGCCAACCAGTTCCGAAAAATTAGCCTTGAATTTCAGCAATTCTTCAGCCGGGATCTGGCGAATGACTTCCTGGGTTGCATTATCGAAGATTTTTACGACCATATCAGATGCATCGTCACCCTTTTCAAAACGGACACTGTACAATCCATCCTGGGTTATGGATTTGATCTGGTCGAGCAATTCTTCCGGCTGGACCTTTGGGGTGTCCGCCGCCGCCTGTGGTTCCGAACCCTTCGATTCTTTATTTTTGCGGCCGGAATCAATCGCCTCGGCAGCTTTAGGCGGCTGTTGCATCGTTGCCCCCGGACTACTGATTGTATCGACATTCATGGATTACACCTTTAGTGAATTAGAAATAATTTTTTTGTGTTGTTTACAAGAAAATTATTTCGTGAATGAACTTATCCCGCAACGCTTTTTGGCGGGGTTAGTGTTCTTGAAATCCTTTTTCTTGTGCTTTTGACAAGATTTTTTTTCGTGAATGAACTTATCCCGCAAATCTTTTAGGCGGGATTACCCCTCCCAAAAATCAGCAATTAATTTAACCTCATACAAGGCAAGCATAGAAAAGTGCCCCTCAAGGGAGTGCTTAAAAAGACCTTTTTATAAGGATTACCCGAAACACCTAAAACAAGCCGGGGCCGGCCGAAGCCGGCCCCGATAGTACCGAAAAGGTTAATCTTATCCGAGCAGAGACAGGGCCAGCTGAGGAGCCTGGTTGGCCTGAGCCAGAATAGAGACTCCAGCCTGCTGGAGAATATTGTTTTTGGTCATCGCTGAAGTCTCCTGGGCGATATCCGCATCGAGGATCCGGCTGCGGGCCGCGGAGAGGTTCTCCGAAACGTTGGAGAGGTTGGAGATGGTTGATTCAAATCGATTCTGCACAGCACCGAGCTCGCCGCGCATGCTGTCAATCTGTGACAAAGCGCCATCAATTGCGTCAATGGCATCAGCAGAACCTTGTACGGTGGTGATGTCAATATTATCGATAGATTTCAGTTCACTTACATTAGCAGCATTTGCATCTTCGCTAAAGAGAGATTTAGCTGCACCAGCAGCAGTACTGGTAACACTAAAACCAGAAGGACTGGAAAAACTAACCTCGCCACCAACGATAGTGGAATCAAGATCAAGGTCTGGGTCAACAGTAAGACCATCTTCAAGTTTAGTGGCTGTTCCTTCAGTCCCTTTAACCGTCATGGATTGCGATTGGGTCCCTGCAGTAGAACCACTGTGCGTGAAATCAGCAATACGGATGTCTGCTCCACCGCTTTGCTTGAGTTCGATGCTTGCCTTGTCCGCACTGATCGTTGCAGTAATACCCGTCGTACCGGATTTGTCATTGATAGCTGAGACCAGGTTTGTAAGATCGTCAGTTTCAACTGTGGCATTGATACTAACAGCGTCTGTATTTGTTCCCTGAAGATCAAAGGAGACACTGCCATTAGCCGACAGATTTGCAAGTGTTGCTGTTGTACTTGCCTTGGCTGTCACGCCGGTATTACTGCTGACCTGGTTTATTTTACTAGCAATTTCTTTTGCTGAGTCACCAAGGCCGACTTCAACTTCTTTAGAACCTTCGCTACCAACCACAGTTAGGGTCTGTTTGGCAGTATTGTTTGTTGCTAATGAAATATCCGCAATACCTGTACCTTTCAATCCTTCTGCATTGGCAGGTACTCCAAGAGAATCACCATCAGAAGTAATTGAGACAGCATCACCACTTGAACCTATAGTATAGCTTGCTGTCGCACGTTGTGTATAGGCCGGGGTAGCATCTGCACTTATTTGCGTGGCATCGGTACCGTCGGCTTTAACATAGTCAATTTTTCCTGTTGCACCACCTGCATAAGTGACAGAATCAAGAGTTATGTTACCACCCTCTGTAGACAATGAAGATATCTTGATTGTTCCAGTTCCAGCAGTCGTTCCGGCAGTCCATTCTGCCTTGACATTGGCGTTATTAGTGGAATCTCCAAAGCTAATAGTGCCTGCGCCAGATGCCCCCAGAGTTAATGTTGCTGTTTCTTGAGCACCGCCAGTAGTGTTGTACTTTATTGCTATAGTGCCATCTGTCGCATCTGGATCAGCTAATTCTGAAACATTTAGCACCAATTCGTTTGAGTAACTACTCGTAACTGGGGCACCGGTTGCTGTACCAAGATTAGTTGCCAAAACAGCTGCAGTTGCACCCGCTAGTGCTGTTTTTGTAGTCCCGTCAAGTTTAGTAACTGTGTAAGTTTCACCGGCTGCAAGATTGTCTACAGTAACCATAGAACCTGTTCGAGTAGCCGCTTCAATACCATATGCATTGTCAGTCTTAAGGTTATTATTACCAAGATCTGCGGACTTAGCAGACTCAATGCCAAAAGAAATGGTCTGGTTGGCGTTGGCACCTACCTGGAACTGGGCAGAACCCAGAGTCCCATCGAGCAGGTTTTTACCGTTGAATTGCGTGGTATCCGCGATACGGGTCATCTCTTGCTTGAGTTGGTTTACCTCAGCTTGCAGAGACGCACGATCGGAAGAACTGTTGGTATCGTTTGCCGACTGGACAGCCAGCTCACGCATACGCTGGAGGATGTTGGTACTTTCCTGGAGCGCACCTTCAGCAGTCTGCGCCAGAGAGATACCATCATTTGAGTTACGTACTGCTTGATTCAGACCGGTGATCTGCGAGGTCATACGATCTGAAATTCCCAGTCCGGCTGCATCGTCTTTTGCTGAGTTGATACGAAGACCGGAAGAAAGACGCTGCATTGATTTGGACAGCGCGTTCTGAGAGTTACCCAAGTTACGTTGGGCATTGAGAGACATTACGTTTGTATTAATTGAAAGTCCCATGATATTCCTCCTTGAATATGTTCTATGGGTTACAGGTGGGCATCCTTGCCCTGGTACAGCATCTTAAAATTAAAAATATAAAAACAGCTTGTGTTGCTCTTCTTTTTTGGCACCTCCTCTGGTTAAAATTTTCTTTGTTTTATTTCCTATCGGTACTCTGACGAAAAAGGTTTAGTGATTTAGAAATAAATTTCACAATTTTTCTTAAATAATCTTTTTTCCTAAATTACGTATCGGCTGGTCGAAAATTTTCCTTTAGGAAAAAACATTAAAAATTTTATTTTTTTTATAAATAAAAAAGGCCGACTCATAGCGTCGGCCTTTTTACATTTTATTTTAACAGGTTATCCCTGTAAGAGTTGTAATGCAAGTTGTGGTGTCTGGTTGGCCTGGGCGAGAATTGACACCCCGGCCTGCTGCAGAATATTATTTTTGGTCATCGCCGAGGTCTCCATGGCAATGTCCGCATCAAGTACCCGCGAGCGGGCGGCGGAAAGATTTTCGGAGACGTTATTCAGATTGGAGATGGTTGACTCAAATCGGTTCTGAATAGCACCGAGGTTGCCCCGCAGGCTGTCGATCTGGCCGATTGCGCCATCGACGATCTGGATAGCTTTGTTGGCACCTGCAACCGATGAGATGTCGATCGTATCGACTGAATTGAGCTCGGAGGGATTGACCGAATCTTCGATACCCTTAAACAATGAGCCGTCATCGTTGGCCACCGAACTACTCACGTTATAATTCCCTGAACTTGAGAAGGATACTTCACCGCCGATAACGGTTGAGTCGCCTGCAGTACCTTTTGCTTTAAACGTGGCCGTATCTGTACCAGCAGTAGCAGAAGCCGCACCACTTAAAATACTGGTGGTTTCTACGACAGAAGCAGCAGCATTATTGAAAGTGCCTCCATCACCACTACTAACAGCCATCGTGGCCGTGGTAGACGAGCCGACCAGAAAGGAGTCGACCGACAGCGCTGTACTAGCTGATGTAGAATCGGATAAGGTTATACTACTCTTGTCGGTTCCTGAGACGTCTGTAAAGGCCGCAGTGACACCTGTGGTAGTAGTTATCTTGTTGATTGCATCTACAAGTGCGCTGAGGTCGCTTTTATCGGTAATGGTGGTTGCATCAATGGCTGTAGGACCGCCTGTAGCCCCTGTTATGTTCAGATTTACTACACCAGCTTCCGAGAGATTTGACAGTGTCATTGTTGCAACGGCTTCGGCAGTTGTCCCCTCAACAAGGTTGGTGCCAACCCCTTCGGAACCGGTGACGCGAAGAGACTGGAGCTCTCCAGCTGCGGCGCTGTGGCCATAATTACTGATCTTAATGTCATACCCCGCACTTTGAGAAAGGGTAATACTTGCTTTATCCGCGGAGAGTGACGCGGAGATTCCAGTGGATCCGAGTTGGGTATTGATGGCTCGCACCAGGGGGGACAGATCCTTTGTTGTTACCGAAGCACTTATGGCGATTGGGGAAGTATTAATGCCGGCCAGTTCAAAACTTACTGTACCGTCAGCTGCGAGATGACTGAGAGTCGCTGTGGTTCGCGCATCCGCTGACACTCCAGTAACCTGTGAGGAAATATTGACAAGTTCAGCTATACGATTGGCGGTATCGCCATCCTCAATTTTTACAACTTCAGTGCCACGCTCGCCGACGATAGTTAACTCCTGCGCCTTGACATTGTTGCCCGCCGAAGTATCTGCCCGAGTAGTGGCGGCTTCTATGCCGAGCGGGTTATTGCTCGTTAACGCGTTATCACCAAGGGCTGCGGCTTTTGCAGAGGATATGGAAAAGGAGATAGTTTCATTGGCACTAGCACCCACCTGAAATTGCGCATCGCTGAGAGATCCGTCCAGTATATTGCGATCGTTAAAAGTCGTGGTTTCAGCAATACGCGTTATTTCCTGCTTCAGCTGGTTTATCTCAGCCTGCAGGGAAGCGCGGTCAGATGAGCTGTTGGTGTCATTGGCGGATTGGATAGCCAGCTCACGCATACGCTGAAGAATATTGGTCGTTTCCGAAAGGGCGCCTTCTGCAGTCTGAGCCAGGGATATACCATCGTTGGCGTTTCTGGCCGCCTGGTTGAGACCTCTGATTTGTGAGGTCATCCGGTCGGATATGGCCAGTCCGGCGGCATCGTCCTTGGCTGAGTTGATTCTCAGACCGGATGAGAGCCGCTCCATGGAGCGGGAAAGATCGAGTTGTGATTTACCTAAATTTCTCTGGGCGTTCAGTGATGCGACGTTTGTATTGATTGTAAGTGCCATGGTAAAGATCCTCCTTGAAAGGGTGCATTGGCGTCGTTGTCAATCATTTTTACAAACGTATTGTCTCTTTGGTTTACCTCGCAGGTAAAATACTTGTCGTCTTGATGGAGGGTTTTCTTTAGGGAAAAATACGTCGGGATGAAAGAAAAAGCAGGGCGTTATACTCTTGGATTACAGCGATTATTGTAGGGCGGTGCAATCTCTTCTGCCTCCCATGCAGCGCATGGGTACCAGGTGGTCGGCGAAATTGCTGACCCGGTGATATCTTTTTGGCACCCATGCGGCGCATGGGTGCCAGTGGCCAGTGGTGAACCAGTCGCCCGGTGGTCTTTATTATTGGGGCAGGGGCGTTTTGGAGGAGTAGCTGCTGTTTTCCACGATAACCTGGATTGCCTTGTTCGTTTTAGGTGCAAAAAGTATTGGGGCGGCCAGATTTAAGGTGATATTTTGATCTGACGGTACGGTGACAACGCTGAGGATGAAACATTCATCGCCCTGGTCAAGATCGAGGCTCTGTCGTTCAGCTTCCTCCGGCATTAACTGGTAATCGAGAAAGAAGTTTGTCGGATCGGTGAGGACAAAGGCGATGTCGGGATCGTCAACGCTTTGAATCCAGAAGAGCGGGCCCTGTTTTTTATTGGGCATAACGATAAAATGACGGAGATTTGGCAAGCCGATGAGTCCGGCAGGAAAATGCAGCAGATTATTTGGGTCGTATTCCACTTCGCCAAAACGGGTGTTGATTTTTTTCATTTTTTCTCTTTTTTCACGGTTAGGTTATCGCTTATCTTATCGAGATCAATCATATCCCAGTGAGCGGCATCGCGATTTTCCTCAACAATGCGGGTATAAATTTCCTGACGATAGATTTTTTTATCCCGAGGGGCGTCAATGCCGATTCTGACATTGCCGCCTTTCATTTCAACAATCGTAATGGTAACGTCGTCACCGATGACAATACCTTCACCGAGTTTTCTGGTAAGGACCAGCATGTGTTTTGCTCCCTTTTAATGGCGTCTTTCGCCTGGAAGGTTGGAGATGATAGACTGCTGTCTATTGAGTACTCCGAACAATTCTAATCGGTGGCTAGAAATAATCAAGAATTGATATCTTCGACACCCGTGCGGTGACGTTCAGTGCAGCCTGGAAGGCGGATTCTTTCTGGGTTATGTCATTGAAAATCTGTAAAATATCCGCGTCCTGATACCGTGAAAGAATTTGCTTGAGATCGATCTGCGCATCTTCCTGATGGAGCGTCGCCGACTCGACACGCTGGGCCCGTGCACCAAGCGTGCTCCGGTAGCCACGGTTCTGATTGGCGGCAATTTCGAGATTAGTTATCTGCGCCTGGATAGAGCCGCCGGCCCCATTGATATCGTCAGTATTTCCCGCCCGGATGGCTTCTTCGGCCCGGGTGAGTATGGTGAAAAGATCGATCCTTCCCGACGCGCCGTCGAGGGTGTCGGCGGCCATGCCGACGCTGGAAAGACCGGTACCGGCAATATTCACCGCAGTAGATGAATTTGGGGCAATGGTAACGGTACCGTAGGCGGTATGATTTCCCCCGGAAATACCACCAGAGGGAAGTGTTCCGGTCACAGCGCCATCAGAAGTTGTCTCGGTAAGCTCAATTTCCGAACCGTCTGCCGGCCCGGTAAGCACCAGGGAACCGCTCGAGATATCGTAGGAGACACCGTTCGCCAGGGTGCCGCTTGTCGCGGTAAGATTCTTGGCGCCGGCGGTGTTGGCTAAAGCCAGCGCCATGCCGCCAAGGGTAAAATCGTAATTGCCGGAGGCTCCGTCGAGGCTTGCTGAAATACTGTTGCCGCCGGAGGTAATGTTCAGCGTGTAGCTGTCTTCGGTGTCGACGAAATTGCTAAGCGCCAGAGGACCAAGATTTGCTTTGGCTGCACTGGCGGTGCCGATGAGACCGGTTCCCGCCTGGCTGAAAAGGGCGGCGACTTTGCCCGCGTAGTTATTCTCCCCGGCGGGGTCGGTGAGATCGGTGCCCCCGTCAATGGTAACTGGCGGATTGGTCCCGGCGGTAATGGTTATATCGTTGCCAGCCGTGCCAACGCCAATCGGCCCGGAAATCTTGATTTCACCCTGGTAGGGATTGGCATAACCATTGGCCGCTATCTTGTTGGTGATACCGAAAAAGACCTCATTGCCGGTTAAATTCGATTCGATGACTTCGCCGGGGGTAATTTCCAGTTTCGTGGGGTTGTTGTCCCCATGGTAGATATATGGCCAGGTAGTTACCTTGCCAACATCGTAGAGGGCGGGATCGTAATCGGGATTGGCGGTGAAGGGCTTGGTGTCCTCCTGATACCCGGCGAAGATATATTTTCCGTCAACGACCGCATTGGCGGTGCTGAGGAGTTCGTTTTTCAATTCGGCGATTTCATCGGCAAGAGAGGCTCGATCACTTTGGCTGAGCGCGCTGTTGACTGAATTAATGGCAATTTCTTTCACCCGGACGAGCACATTCTCAACCTGGGCCAGATGACCATCCGTGGCGGCCATTTTATCGCCGGCCTGGCCCATGGTTTCAAGATATCTGTCATTTTGCTGGAGTTGGGACCTGGTCGTCAGCACCGGGCGAATGGCGCCGGGATCGTCGGAGGATTTGTTCAGCTTCAGGCCGGTCGCACCCTGGGTGCGAAGCGTCAGCAGATCGTTGGTAATTCGGTCCAGATTGGTCTGCATTAAGCGGTAGGTGGAATTGTCGGTGACTTTCATACTCTTTTCACACTTGTACTAGGCTATCGTTTAATATCCAGGATTGTCGTCATCATCTCATCGACGGTGGACAGAAACTTGGCGGAAGACTCAAAACCGCGCTGATACTGGATCAGGCTGATCATCTCTTCCTCCAGGGAAACTCCGACCAGGCCGTCACGAAAATTTTCCAGTTGATCAAGGGCGTCTTCCGCACCTTTCAGCGACAGTTGGTTCTGGTTGCTTTCGACACCAACCTTGGCGGCAACTTTTCCATACAGAGAGTTGAAGTTATCGACGCCGCCAATGAGGTAGGTGTCGGCAATGTTTGCCAGGGTCAGGGCATTGCTGTTATCGCCGGGGGCGACGGTGCCCGAAGCACTTGTGGTCGCAGCGGCACCGGCAGCAATTTTAGCCGGATCGGTAATAACCACACTCATCTGCCTGGCTGCACCGGCGTATTCCGTTGCCGTTGGCGCCGGTCCGGGCGGCGAGGCCACATAGTTCGGGGGAATGCTGAAGAAAAGATTGCCGGTGCTGGAATCGAGACCACCCCCCGCCTGGTGCTGGAGATTTACCTGGGTACTCAGCTCGTAGGCGAGCTTATCCATATCGGCGGTGAGTTCCGGGATGAAATTATCGCGTATGTCCATCAGCCCCTTAAATTCACCGCCCATATTTTTCAGAGTCAAGTCCCTGGTAACACCACCGGCTTTGAGTTTGAGCGTCAGGTCTGCGCCGCTTTCATCGGCGGTAATGGTCATTGCCATATTCCCCTGGACCAGGGGCATTCCTCCCGGCAGAGCGACCGACAACATGCCGTTGTCATTTTCGTAGGACTGGGCACCGAGGGTCTGGGCCAGGCTCTTGGCCAACATATCCCGCTGGTCCCTGGCGCTGTTCGCCGTCTGACCATGGATTTCAATGCTGTAAATCCGGTCGTTAAGATCGGCTATCTCGTTAATCTGGGCATTGACAGCGTCGAGCTTTGACAGAATGGTTTCGTTGAGGTTCTCCTTAATGGAGTTCAACTGATTCATGGTGTTATTGAAGCTGGTGGCCAGCACCTCGCCTTGGAGGATGACGTTGTTGCGCTGGACAAGGTCGCTGGGGTCGGCGGACAGCTCCTGCAGCGAATCAAAAAAATTATCAATATCGGTGGAAATATTGTCTTCGGTGATGTTAAAAACGCTTTCGAGTTCGGAAAGAGGGCGGGTCGACGCGTCCTGGAGACCGAAATCAATGGCTTTCTGCTTGATCTGTGCATCAATAAAGACGTCGTGGTCTCGACTGACGTCGGATATTTTGACACCCTGGCCGATGAAAAAATCCCCGAAATTCATGGCCGGATAGGTCTCGTAGTTGGCCTTCTGCCGGGAGTATCCTTCGGTGTTGACGTTGGCGATATTATTGCCGGTAATCTCTATCGACTTCTGGCTTACCTCAAGAGAAGTGCGGGCGGAATTGAGCGCGTTAAAGAGACCGGCCATGTCAGACTTTCCCGGAAAGGAGTCGGCCGTTTACCCGGGAGGCAACCGTATATGCCGATGCTGAATAGGTCGTAGTGACGGTTTTTTGACCGAAGAATTCCATGGTCTGACGTATCCAGCCCAGTGTTGATTTGAACAGAAAGGCGTTGCGGCGATTTTCCTCACGGATCTGCCTGGCAATCGGTTTGTCCTGCTCGTCGATGACCTTGACGTGGTTCAGCACCTTGACAAGTTCTTCCTTCCTGTTCATTGCGATGATCATTCCTTTCATGTCAAGTGCCTTGGCACATGCTCTTTCTTCGAAAATGAGATCACGCAGTCGAACGAGATAGTCATGGGTGGTTGTGGTTTCCATATTACTTTCCTTCGACGAGAAATTGTAACAGAGAGGCAGAAACTTTATTAAGATCCGGTTCATAAGAACCTGATTTGATCTGGGCCTTCAACTGCTGGACACGTTCGGTCCTTTCCGCGTCGCTGCTCTGGTTTGTCGCTTTGGCCTTGTTGACGTCCTGCAATACCGAGGAAAACTGTACCTTGTCTTCGCCGGCACCTTCGACTTTTTTATCGGCCTGGGCTTTCTGGGTTTTCTTCAGATTGCCGATCTGTCCCGGTCCGCCTACTCCAAAAAATTCTACGCTCATGACTTCACCTGAGTTTGGGATTCTGGGCTGTTACTGTGGGGATCAATGGTTGCCCAGGCATCGAGTTTTTGCATTACACTATCATAGGTATCATGGGATATATCCGGCAGCCAGTTGCCAAAGGCCTCCAGAGCTTCCTGAAATCCATTGTCGATTCCCTGGCGAATGGCATCTATTCGGCTCCGATCGCCTCCTGCCATACCTATGGCAAACTTTACTATTCGTTCAGAAGTTTTTTCTACCCCGAAAAAGCCATCGTCGGCTATCAGTGCCTGAGCTTTTTCCGGGGTTAAGGCCTTGATATCTGCCTTTGTGTTCGCGGCCGCGATTGTATAAACAATGGACTGGTTTTTATATATATTTAAGAACAGGCCCTGTAACAGATCATAGCCATCGCTTATTTTATTTGCAAGAGACAGAAGGCTGCCATGGCGGGTAACTGTTGGTGAATTATACTTTAAATCTACCTTATCCCCGCGGAACTGAAAAATTTCCTGTGGTACTTTTGACCCGCTCTGTTGGTAGCAGTCAGCTGTAACTGATCGATTTAATGTCAGATAATTTACTGTAAGCGGTGAACTTCCGGATGTGTTCGCGATCATTTTATTGCCTCCTTGCAGTGTTGATGTCGTGCGTCCTTGCACTGGCTTGCCAGCTGGTTGATACCGTTTAATTTTCTGTTATATTTTATATCGGTTGTCGGGTTAAAGAAGTTTAGTGAATTAGAAATAATTTACTTGAGCTGTTCGCAAGTAAATTATTTCGTGAATGAACTTACCCCGCAGCGCTTTTTGGCGGGGTTCGGCCGTGAATGAACTTACCCCGCAGCGCTTTTTGGCGGGGTTCGGCCGTGAATAAACTTACCCCGCAAAGCTGTTGGGCGGGATTTTACCGTGAACGAACCTATCCCCCTCAAAGGGGGCACTAAAAAAGTTTCAGTCCAGCAAACACCAAAAAAAAATCCCGTCCTCCCTCCATTTTTAATGTAGAGAAGACAGGATAAGAAAAAAGAACAGAAGCAGCCGCAGAAGGCGGATATGACATTTATTTCTTTTTCTCGATGAGTCCGGCCATCTGATTGTACATTGCCTCGGCAATTCCTAAACCTTTACCGGAGGTGGCGGCTTTGGCGGTTTCCGTATCGAGCATTTCGGTGAACATTTCCGTTGCCGAACTTTTTTCAAACAGGCCACCGTCCGGTACCGCCTTGCGCATTGCCTTGAACATTTCCATGACAAACATCGTCTCGAATTCCTGGCTGGATTTTTTCAATGATTCCAGACTCCTGGCTTTCTTGTCAGTGCTTGGCTGGGTGGCATGGCTGGTAAGAATTCGTGGGTCTATCTTAAAGTCCATATTACTCTGTTCCTGATGTTATAAGATGATGAGTTCGCCATACAAAGAACCGGACGCTTTGATGGCCTGAAAAATAGCGATCAGATCCCTTGGGGTGGCGCCAATGGCATTCAGAGCGTTGGCAATCTCGCCGATGGATACGCCTTTTTTCATATCCAGCAGGACCAGCTGGCCATCTTCTTCGACCACGGAAACGTTGGTCCGCGGGGCGACGACGGTTTGGCCGTCGCTTAATGGATTTGGCTGCGACACCACCGGATCATCGCGGATAATAAGGCTCAGATTGCCATGGGAGACAGCCACTGTGGACAGGCGGATATCCTTGCCCATGACGATGGTGCCGGTACGTTCGTTGACGACCACTTTGGCCCCGGTATCTGCCTGGACATTAAGTACCTCAACTGCCGCGATAAAATCGACCAGCTTCGCTTTATACGATTGTGGGACATTCACCTGGATCGTTCCGGGACTGTCTGGGAAAGCAGTACCTTTGCCAAAATTCTGGTTGATTGATTCGGCCATATTCGAGGCGGTGGTAAAGTCTGCATCCCGCAGCTGGTATTGGAGACGGCCATCGGTACCCAGGGCCACCGGAATCGTTTTTTCGACAATCGCGCCGCTGGCAATGCGGCCTACCGTCGGATGATTTTTCTGTACCTGCGCCGCCTTGCCGCCAAAAGAGAAGGCCCCGACAGTAAGAGAACCCTGGGCAACCGCATAAACATTACCGTCCGGGCCGACCAGAGGGGTCATCAGCAGGGTGCCGCCGGCCAGGCTCTTGGAGTCGCCCATGGAGGATACCTGAACGTCCAGGGTCGAGCCCGATTTGGCAAAGGGGGGCAGAGACGCGGTGACCATGACAGCCGCCACGTTTTTGACCTTGATGTCATTGATATTGTCGGGATTGATGGTGATACCCTGTCTGGTCATCATGTTATAGATGGCCTGCAGGGTAAAAACCGACTTTTTCATATCATCGCCGGTGCCGTTCAGGCCGGAAACCAGTCCATAACCTAAGAGCTGGTTGTCGCGGACGCCATGCAGCTGGGCAATATCTTTCACCCTGGTTGCGTGGGCATCTGTTCCTGGTAACGCCAGGAAAAAGCACGCGAAAATGACAAGAGCGATACATGATTTCATACCAAATCCATTGATAACTTATTTATTCCAATAGGTAGTAAAACTATCATATGCGGTAAAAAGGTTCCATGCAGCGCATGGGAACCAGCTGGATAGTCACAGGTTATTAAAACGGCCAGACATTATCAAGAATGCGCGCACCCCAGCCGGGCTTCTGCTTATCGCTGATCGCACCTTTACCGGTGTAGCTGATCCGGGCATTGAGGATTTTTGCCGAGTTGACCGTATTGGCTGCAGTGATGTCCACCGGTCTGATAATGCCGGTCAGATAAATAATCTGGACCTCACTGTTGACCATGACTTCCTTGCCGCCGCGAATTTTCAGTTGTCCGTTGGGATACCGGCCGACAACCTGGGTCGTCAGATAGGCCTTCAGGTCTTCTTTTCTGGTCGTGGAGCCACTGCCGTCAAAGCCGTTGCTCAGATCGGCGCTGACCAGGCTGCTGAGATTGATTGGATTATCGCCGGTGAAGACCTTGCTGTTTTCCAGGCCAAAGAGATTGGGTATTGAGGCGGAGACACTGGATGACCGGTCAGTCGATGTTGAGGCTTGTTTTGATGCGCTGGCCGTTTCAGAAATAATGACGGTAACGATATCGCCGACATCCCGGGCTTTCTGATCGGAAAACATCGAACGGTTGCCATTCTGCCAGAGCGAACCCTGTTCCCTGATCACCGGTTCGGCGGCATGAATTTCTTCCAGCGGTTCCTGGATGGTCATTAAAGGTTGGGTTGGGGCACAGGCGGCAAGCAGCAGGCCACAGCATATTACGAACAGTAGATTTTTCATCTCAGAGCATTACCTCCACCAGACCCGGAGCGGCTACCCGGCAATAGACCATTTTATTTGAATTGATATTGCGGACCCGAATCATTTCGTTCAGCGCTCCATCACTATTGGCAAGGCCCGTCGCGCTAAGATGCAGTGGACCTGAGTTGATGACAATTTTCACTCGTTCGCCCCGTCGTACTATTGGCAGTGTTTCAACCATGGATAACAGAACGGGAGACCCGGCCCGCAGGCTCCTCTGCAGTTTTTGACCAATGAGATCATTTGGCTCAAAGCAGGGATTCTCTATTGCGCTGATATCCATAAGCGCCGTTTTGAGATGTTGGGGACGGAGTATCTCGCCTCTGTTCAAGTTGCCAGCACAGACGACAACCTGGGCAAGAGCTTCTATTTTCCCTCGTACCGACATGTTTTTGACGACGGTATCATTGACCCTGAAAATTATCGAAAACCGTGAGCTGCCGAGAATAGCGGGATTTGATGGCGTTACATCATAACTGAGATCACCGGTCGGCAGGGTAAAGGGCAGGGGCAGCGATTCCGGCACAAAGCGGATTTCCGCCTCGGGCAGGTCGTTTTGGTTCTTTTTTATATAGTCGGCGATAATTGTCTGTATCCGTTCAGGGCCGATGTCAATGCCGCTGCGCAGTATGGCGACGGTTGGTGAACCGGTCCACTGGATATCCTGGGGCAGAGTCTGGCTGGCGGCGATGTGGTCCTTGATACTGATCGAGCTCAACGTAATCGTCTCTCCCGGGGCAGGCGCCTGGCCTATCTGCTGGGTGGCGAGTGCTTTGGCCATTTCGGTCTGCTGATCAAAGCTGACTATATCGCCTAGTCTGATAACGGAGTCGTCCACCGAACTGTTGGGTTTAAAAGTTATTTCCAGGGCACTGGCTATCTGCACCGAGCCGAACAGCAGGCAGACTATTATGAATACTTTTTGCATAATTAAACGAGGTTGTTGGTGGTCTGCATCATTTCATCGGAGGTCTGGATGGTCTTCGAGTTAATTTCATAGGCCCTTTGCGTGGTGATCATACTGGCCAGCTCTTCCACTATATTGACATTGGAGCCCTCCAGGTAACTCTGGAGCAGGGTACCGAAACCGTCCTCTCCGGGAGTGCCGGTCTGGGCGTTGCCTGAGGCGGCTGTTTCTTCGAACAGGTTTTTGCCAATGGCGGAGAGACCGGCATTATTGGTAAAAGTCGCCAGTTCGATTGTTCCGAGTTCCGTGCTGGTCGTATCACTGTCAATGATGGCACTGACAATGCCGGTTTCCCCGATGGTGATCTGTTTGGCACCTTCGGGGATGGTGATTGCCGGAATGATAATATAGCCGTCGGAGGTTGTTATCCGGCCGTTGCTGTCGCGTTTTAATGCCCCGGCCCTGGTATAGCCGGTGTTGCCGTTCGGTTGCTCTACCTGAAGGAAACCGTTGCCCTCGATGGCGACATCCAGTTCGTTTTCGGTGAGTATCAGATCGCCCTGAGAAAAAACCTTGGTGACTGCGGCCGGTTTTACCCCGAGGCCGATGAGGATGCCTGTGGGGGATTCGGTGTCCGCCGAAGTTTGACTGCCGGGTACCTTCATTGTCTGATACAGCAGATCCTGGAAATCGGCCTTGCTTTTCTTGAAACCGGTGGTGCTGACGTTGGCCAGATTGTTGGAAATGACGTCAATATTCAACTGCTGACTGTGCATTCCCGTGGTGCCGGTCCAAAGTGATCTGATCATATCTGTTCCTTTGTTGTTCTCTATGAGTAAATGATAAATCTGCCGTGGTACCCATGCGGCGCATGGGTACCAGAGAAAAGTCGTAGAAAAGTCTGCATACACAGGATGGTTTAGTAAAAAGCTCGAATATCAAGCTTTTTACTAAACCATCAGGCCAGGGTACCGAGTTCTTCCTGCTGCTCGCTGATAGTCTGGTAACTCTTCAGCACCTTGTGGTAGGTTTCAAAAGTCCGGTAATTGTCAATCATCTCGGCCATTCCCTCGGCCATATTGACGTTGGACAGCTCCAGCCCGCCTTGGACGATCCTGAAATTTTCACCTGGAATTTCAGCTGCGCCCGTTTCAAGGGAAAAGGTCGTGTCGGATTCCCGTTTAAGCTTCAGTTTATCGTCAATATCAACAACCCCCAGTTGGGCGACTTCCGCTCTGGATCCCTGCGGGCCAAGGGTGTAAATTGTCCCATCGTCGCCAATTGCAATGGAGCTTATGTCGGTGTCGGGAATGGAAATCGGCGAGTTGCCGGTATCGAGAACCGGCAATCCGTTGCTTGTGGCGAGCTCGCCTGCCGCGTTGATCGCCAGATCCCCGCGTCTGGTATATAAAATTCCGGCAGGACCCTGGACTTTTAAAAAACCTTCCCCCTGAATGGTAATGTCGAGCGGGTTTTCAGTCATCCGAACCGGTCCGGGTGAAAAATCGGTGAAGTTTTTACCAATGCGGTCGTAGTTAATGCCCTTGGCGGCACCCGTCTGGGTCTTTTCCTGGAGGATAGACTCAAAGCTGATATGCGATTTTTTATAGCCGCTGGTACTGACGTTCGCCATGTTGTTGCTGAGATTGGCTATCGCCTGTTCCCTGGAGATCGCTCCGGCCAGCGCGCTGTATTTTCCTGAAACCATATGTGCATCCTATAGATAAAAGAGATTTACTTTGACTCTTTTCTTATCGGTTTGTTGTCGGTTTTCTTAAACATTAAGCTGTAATATTCCCTGCGCGATGTCACTGGGCCAGCTTGGATAAATTTACCAGTTGCCGGGCTTCATGGGTTGAGACGCCGAGAATCGCGGCAATTTCATCGACCGACAGACCTTTTTCGGCAAGAGACTTGATCCTGCTGTATTTCCCGGAAAGGGTCGGGCCGGAAGCCGTACTCTGGGCATTAAGACGGGGTTTTTGCAGCATGGTGGTCAGTTCTGCCGTTTTGAGACTGTTTTGAAAAGCAACTATTTTGTCATGTTTTTCCTGGAGCCTGGCGAGTCGCTTTCGGGTTATTTCCAGCATCGTGGTCAGCTGGACGAGCTGCTGTGACAGGAGCGTCGTCTTTTTTTTGAGAAGAAAGAGAAGGACAAGCAACAAAACAGTGACAACTGCCAGGCTGATTGTTGCATAGTGAGCCGGATGTAGTTTATCCATGGTCGATTTCCATTTCAGTGCAGCCTGGCGTCCAGCTTGGTTTTCAGCTTGATAAGGGCCTGACTGTGCAGCTGGGAGACTCTGCCTTCGGAGAGTTCCAGTACATCGGCGATCTCTTTCTGCGTCAGCTCTTCGTAGTAGTAGAGGGAGATGACCAACCGTTCTTTTTCGGAGAGCAGGGCGAGCACCTCGGCAACTTTTGCGGTCAGCTGCTGCCCTTCAATTCTCGCCCCCGGTGAGATATCGCTTCGTTCATCCACCAGGGAATCGAGAAACGAGCTGCCTTCCTGGCTGTTGTCGAGGGTTTCATTGAGGCTGACGCAGCCCAGATGCCCGACTTCACCCAGCATTGACCGGTACTCGTCGAGAGAGAGCTGCATCGCCCGGGCGACTTCATGATCTTCCGGGTCTCGTCCGAGCTGCAGCTCCAGATCCACGATAGTTCTGCCTATGCGGGTCTGTTTCTCCCGCAGGGATCTGGAGAACCAGTCGAGTTTGCGCATCTCATCTAGAATGGCCCCGCGAATACGGTATTCGGCAAAGGTTTTGAACAGGATGTTTTTCGAGGTGTCATACTTGTTGGCCGCATCGAGAAGACCGAGCATCCCGGCGCTCTTCATGTCGTCTTTATTCATGAAGGACGGTACCTGGGTTATCATTCTGCCGACCAGAATATCCACCAGGTAGAGATGGTCGCGGATTATTTTCGATTTGTCTTCTGCGTGGGGATTGTGATTGTAGTTCATCTCTTATCAGCCCCCGATGTTGAGCAGTTTTTTCCAGAAAAATTGCAGATTCCCCTTGGGCGTGGTCTGCGACGGTTCGGAACATATTCTTCCGGCCAGTTGCCGGAAGGCCGTCGTCACTTTTGAGCCGGGGTTGAGTTCGCTGATTACCTTCTGTTTCCGGATAGAGTCGATCATCTGTCGATCTTCGGGGATAGATCCGAGATAATCGATGGAGATGTCGAGATAGCGGTTGGCGACCATGGTTAATTTGCGATACACATCCAGGGCATCGTTTTCCGAGCGGATCTGGTTGACGACCAGGTTGAATTTTTTTTCATGGTACTGGGTGGAGAGCAGCTTCATCAGCGCGTAGGCATCCGTTATCGCGGTTGGTTCCGGCGTCGTTACCACCAGTATCTCCTGGGCTGCGGTGTTGAAATAGGTGACGTTCTCAGAAATTCCCGCTTCCGTGTCGATCAGTACATAGTCGAAATGGTTGTGCATGGAGTCGAGGCCGTCGAGCAGGCGCATTTTCTGATTGGAATTCAACCGGGTGAAATTCTGGATACCCGAGCCTGCCGGCAGTATTTTGATACCCACCGGGCCATCCACCATGATATCCTGCAGCTCGTATTCTCCGGAAAAAAAATGATTGAGATTATACGAAGGTGACAAACCGAAAACCACATCGATATTGGCCAGCCCAAGATCGGCATCAAGGATGAGGACGCGTTTCCCCATGGTCCCGAGATTGTAGGCAAGGTTGGCGCAAACCGCTGTCTTGCCGACGCCTCCTTTGCCGCTGGTAATCGAGTAGACGGTGGTTGTCTCCTCGACCTCGGCCGGTACACTATCGGATTGGCGAGAGTTCAGATCACGCAACGTTTTGGCCTGATCTCCGGGTAAATGAGATGTATTAGTCATGCTGGGATCCTTCATGTTGAGACATGATCAACTGGGCAATAATTTCTGGAGAAGCTTCCAGTAAATCTTCGGGGACTCTCTGGCCGTTAGTCACCCAGGACAACGGGGAAGAGTTCTGGATCTGTATGTTGAGGAGCACGCCAAGGCTGGCACATTCGTCAATTTTAGTAAAAATGGTATTACTGATACCGAGTGTGTTGAAACGTTTAATGGTGCTCACCAGCTCATTCTCGCGGCTCCCCGCAGAAAGGACCAGGTGTTTGTCGATATCGAGTTTTTCGGGCAGAAACGAGGCGAGCTCCTCGATGCAGTAACTGTCCCTCGGGCTCCTGCCTGCTGTATCAATCAGGATCAGTTCCTTGTCGCTGTGCCGGTTGATTGCCCGTTCAAGCTGCTCCGGGTTGATGACCACATCCACCGGCAGGCGCATAATTTCACCGTAGACCTTCAGCTGCTCGACGGCGGCAATTCGATACGTATCGATGGTGATTAAGGCGATGGAATGGGAATACTTGCTCAGGTAGTTTGCGGCTATTTTCGCCAGGGTGGTTGTTTTCCCGACTCCGGTGGGGCCGACCAGCGCAATACGCTGCTGTTGCTGCTTCGCGGCAAACACCGGTGGTTTAACGGCAATGAGATCTGCTATGGTCGAGATTATCGTATCCTGCACATGAGCCGAGTCGCACAGCTCCAGATCAGTCAGGCTCTGCCGCAGAAAGCCGGCAATGGTCCGCGATGTTTCGACGTTGATACCTCTGTCGATAAGCGTGGTGAGGATATGGTCGCCCTGCAGAGGATTGCCGGTGGGCCGGGACGCTGATTCGGCCCCTTTGACCTGAAGCGCGGCATGTCTGGCAGAATGCGTGACACTCTCTTTTTCGGCAAGATCCGTTATCTGGCCGGCGAGGCTCTTCACCAGTTTTTTCAGCTCATTAACTTCACTCTGCAGGCCGGGATCATTCGCCATCGCGGGGTGTGCCGCTTCTCTTTCAGGTGTCGCTGCACGTGAAACGGCCCTGCTGTAGGGGTGGTAATTGGTCGCTGGGGGCTCATTGAGATACCCGTCGACCGCATCGTCGACGGTATGGCGAAAACCAATCTTCTGCCTTCTTGCATCAGCTGCAGGGGCGCTTGCCTGCCTGGGAGAACCGGGGTAGCCGGCGACACCTTGCTTCGTTTGCGGTAAGTCGGCATCAATGGCTGCGGTAATCTCCAGCATCGGTTTGCCCAGTATCCCGAGCTTGCCGTTGCGGACCGTCCTGGTTGACAGGATAAGTGCATCCGGACCAAGTTCCTGCTTGATCTGTTTCAGGCCCGAAGCCATGTCTGCCGATTGAAAGACTCTAACTTGCATCCAGGTTCACCGTTCCTAGAGATCTGATCTTAAGATTGGGAGTAATTTCATTATGCGAGAGAATGGTCAGTGACGGATAATATCTCTCCGTTAAATTGCGAACGAAGGGCCGGATCTGAGGTGCGGCCAGCAGGGCAGGTCGGCTGCCGCCGTCAAAAAACTGAATCGCCCTGCCGATGCTGTCGAGAATTCGCTGGGCAATGACCGGGTCAATGGACAGATATGCTCCTGTCTCCTTGTGCTGCACACCGTTTCTGATGGCATCCTCGGCGGGTTTGGCCAGGGTGATAACCGGGATAACCCCGTTGACCGCCAGGTCGTTGCTGATGGTCCTGGCCAGCGCGTGCCGGACGTATTCGGTGATGATATCGGTATCCTGTGTTGTCGGAGCCCAGTCAGCCATGGTTTCCAGGATAGTGCGAAGATCCCGGATTGACACCCCTTCTTTCAACAGGTTCTGCAGCACCCGCATGATGGTGCCAAGAGACAGCACGGCCGGAATCAGTTCCTCAACCAGTTTCGGATAGCTGCGGGCGAGATTGTCAAGAAGCCCCTGGACCTCCTGACGGCCGATTAACTCATGGGAGTACTGTTTGATGATCTCGCTGATATGGGTTGCCATCACGGTGGTGCAGTCAACGACCGTGTAGCCGGCGATCTGGGCCCGATCTTTTTTGTCCGAGCTGATCCACAGCGCCGGGAGTCCGAAGGCCGGTTCGGTGGTGGCAATCCCGCGCATCGTTTCCGTCACCATGCCTGGATCCATGGCCATGAAATGATCCGGCAGGATCTCGGATTCAGCGACCTTCACTCCTTTCAGGGAGAAGGTGTAATGGTTGGGTGACAGCTGCAGGTTATCTTTAATGTGTACCGGCGGAACGATGAAACCGTTGTTGAGGGCGAACTGTTTCCGGATCGATTGAATCCGGTTGAGCAACTCACCGTCCTGGGCCGAATCGACAAAGGGGATGAGACCGTAGCCCACTTCAAGCTGCAGCATGTCGACGTTGAGCATTTCTTCATAGTTTTCTTCCCGCTTAACCGGCGCCTGTTCCGGCTGCTCAATGATCTCTTCTTCCTTGGCTGCCTTTGATTGATCGAGGTGGTAGGCAAGTGCTGCGAGACTGCAGGAAAGAATGAGAAAGGGGAAGAACGGCAGGCCTGGAATCAATGCGAAGGCGATGAGGATTCCGGCAACCACCCAGAGTGCAACAGAATTAACGGTAAACTGACTTTTAAGATCACTGCCGAAGTCCAAATCCCCGGTAGTTCGGGTGACCAGTAGACCTGCTGCCGTGGAGATGATAAGGGCGGGAATCTGGCCGACCAGTCCGTCGCCGACGGTAAGAATGGTGTAGTTGGCGGCAGCCTCGGCCACCGGCATGCCTTTTTGCACGACGCCGATGACAAAACCGGCCCCGATATTGATAAAGGTAATGATAATACCGGCAATGGCATCGCCCTTGACAAACTTTGACGCACCGTCCATGGCCCCGTGAAAACTGGATTCTTTGGCGATGCTTTCGCGCCGGGCTCTCGCCTGATCTTCATTGATCAGTCCGGCATTGAGATCGGCGTCGATGGCCATCTGTTTTCCGGGCATCGCATCAAGGGTAAAACGGGCAGCGACTTCGGCGACCCGGCCGGCACCTTTCGTGATAACCATGAAATTAATCAGCACCAGAATGGCAAAGATGACAATACCAACCACATAGTTGCCGCCGACCACGAATTGGCCAAACGATTGAATAACCGATCCGGCGGCGCCTGGCCCTTCGTCACCGTGGATCAGGATAAGACGGGTAGATGCGACGTTCAGCGCCAGCCGGAAAAGGGTGGTGGTCAGAAGCAGGGAAGGGAAAATAGAAAAATCCGTGGCCTTTACCGTGTACAAGCTGATGATGAGAATAAGCAGGCCGATGGTGATGTTCATGGAAAGAAACAGATCCAGGATGATCGACGGCAGTGGAATGATCATGATCATCAGGATGGAGACAAGTCCCAGGCCGGCGACGACATCGCTGCGGCCGAAGAGTTGTTTAAAACTCAGGTTGGACAGTCTGTTTTGTACGTTCGTCAGTTCCATTAATTCGTCTTGCCTTTCAGTGAATAAACATGAGCGAGAATTTCCGCGACAACCTTGAAGAGATCCTCTGGTATATTGGCTCCTATGTCCAGCTTATGCAATAAGCGAGCCACTGGCGGATTTTCGATAATGGGAATGTCATGTTCCCTGGCAATCTCTCTGATTTTCATCGCCACGTGATCGGCACCTTTAGCGATAATGACCGGTGCGGTCATCTCTTTGGAATCATACCGGATAGCAATGGAAATATGGGTGGGATTTGTGACGATGACGTCCGCTTTCGGCACATCTGCCATCATCCTTTTTCTGGCCATTTCCTGCTGGATAGACCGAATCTGCGCCTTGATATGCGGATCGCCTTCGCTTTGCTTGAACTCTTCCTTTAATTCCTGCTTGGTCATTTTCATTTTTTGCTCCATTTCCCATTTGATATAGAGAAAATCGAAAAAGGCCATGAGAATGAGTACTGCGCACACCTTAGCGAGAATAAGGGTTGATATTCTGCCGAGGTAGCTGATGGTCGTGCCGACGTTGGTATCGACGAGGATGAGGGCTTCGGCAAAATTATCCAGAACCGTTGAGTAGGCGATCCAGCCTATCAGGAAGACCTTTGACAGCGATTTGATGACTTCTATAAAAGATTTTTTCGAGACAAATCGCGACATTCCGGAGATGGGATTCAGTTTGGAAAAGTCGGGAATCAGCGGTTTTGCCGTCAGCACCCAGCCGAATTGGAAAAAACTAGAAAAAAAACCGATAATCAAGACGAGTAAAAACAATGGGGCGATGAGCAGGCCGAGTTTCACCAGGAGGAAGCTCGCAAGATTCATGATTGAAGAGGGTGTCACGACAAATTCGCCGCTTGACTGAAAGAGGGAATAGATGATTTCAGTCAGACCCTTCCAGAAAGTGGGCAGATAAAAGACCCAGAAAAGAAGCGTGAAGGTAAGCAGCGAGGCGGTCTGCACCTCTTTGCTCTGGGCTATCTGGCCTTTTTTACGAAAATCGTCCCGTCGTTTACTTGACGGGGCTTCTGTCTTTTCGCCCCCGGAGGAGCTTTCTTCTGCCATGAACTATTGCCTGGACGAGATTTACGAAGAACTGCTGTGCCTGTTGCCGATTCTCCCTGATCCTTGCAAATAGCACTCCGGGCAAAGTAATTTTAGCAGGCCGTTATTGATTGAGAAAATTGAGCAGGATTATAAATCGATCCCCCAGAGTGTCAAATTCTCGTCTAATCAATATTGAGAGCATATTGAGTGTCAAAGCAATGACAATAAAACCGGCCCCGATATTGATGGGAAAGGAGATGAGGAAAACATTAAGCTGGGGAAATACCCGGGCGAGAATGCCCAGGATAAGGCCGGAGAGGAGCAGGACCGCCAGGACAGGTGCGCTGAACTGTACCCCGATTATAAACATATGTGACGAAAGCTCCATGAGATAGGGAACTGCCTCCCCGGAGAGATTGAAATGTCCTGGCGGAAGGAGTTCGTAGGATCGCACGGCTGTTCGCAGAAACAGATAATGGCCGTTAACCGTCAGGAAAATGAGAATGGCGAAAACATTCTGAAATTGCGAAATGAGTGCTACCTGTCTCTGGCTCTGGGGATCAAAGACATTTGCTGCGGCAAAGCCCATCTGGAAGCCGATAACGGTTGCACCAAATTCGACCGCGGTGAAAATAAGCCTGGCAACCAGGCCCAGCAGGAGGCCCAGCAGCAATTCGGAGAGAATCAGCAGCATAAAAGGGACGGGAGCAAAGCTGACTTTTGGTACCGCATCGGCCATCAGGGGGAACAGGGTAAGGGCGATGGCCATAACCATCGCTGTCTTTATGCGTCCCGGGGTCTGGGCCGATGAAATTACCGGAATGGCACCAATGAACCCGGCAACCCTGCTGAGCACAACGAGAAAGGTTTGAAACTGTTCAATCGGGATGAGTTGGAAGTCCACTATGGTGCCGTCAGAAGGTTCCCATCAGTTCAATAAGGCCTATTGTAAAGACGGAGACTATTTTGATGACCCAGGAGCCGAAAATCAGCAAGGTCAGAAACACCGCAACTATTTTAGGCACAAAGGTGAGCGTCTGTTCGTTGATCTGGGTTGCTGCCTGGAAAATAGACACCAGCAGACCGACGAGCAGGGCAACTATCAGCATCGGGGCAGAACACATCAGGATTGTCTGAATAGCCTTGCGACAGATATCAACAACCATTTCCGGATTCATCTTAGTACCTCAGCTGGCGTAGTTGTATGGAAGTCATGGCCCAAAACTCTTAATAAGCGAGCCGACAACAAGGCTCCAGCCATCGACGAGAACAAAGAGCAGCAGCTTGAAAGGCATGGAGATAATCACCGGGGGGAGCATCATCATGCCCATGGACATAAGGATCGATGCAACGATCATATCAATGACCAGAAAAGGGATATAGATCAGAAAACCCATCTGGAAGGCCCTTTTGAGCTCAGACAGCATAAAGGCCGGGATAAGGGTCATGGTCGGCACGTCTTTCTGGTCGGTCGGCTCCGATTTCATGGTGATTTCGGTAAGCAGGGTCAGCTCTTCTTCACGGACCTGACTGAACATGAAGTCCCGCATTGGGGCGATGGCCTTTTCCAGCGCCGCCGTCTGGTCGATCTGCTCGTTCATGTAAGGCTGCAGGGCTTCTTCATTGATTTTGGTCAGAGTCGGCGACATGACGAAGAACGAAAGAAACAGGGAGAGCCCGAGGATGATCTGGGTTGGCGGCATGTTTTGCGTGCCCATGGCCTGCCGGACAAAGCCAAGCACGATGACAATCCTGGTAAAACAGGTGGTCATCAACAGAATCGCCGGGGCCACGGAGACAATGGTCAAAACGAACAACACCTGCAGCGCGTTTGATACCTGCTGCGGAGTATTGGCGTCTTCTACGCCGAAGGTTATGGTCGGCAGTCCCAGGGCATGGGCGTCAGTGGCTGTGAAGATCGCAGCACAGACCACAGCAAAAAGGATGAGAAGCGGTAGTAAAAGCAGCGTTAGATGGTGTCGTTTGCAGGTCATGACTGTCCTGGTACTTCGGTTGCCTGCAGGGTTGCAGCAAATGATGTTCTGGCCTGGGGACTGAGCGTGGCAATGTGGCTGATCGACTCACCGCTTATGCCAAGTAAAAATTCCTGTCCCTTGACATCAACCAGGCAAAGTGCTTTTTTGCCCATCAGGGCCTTGACCTCCAGGATCTTGATATTTCCGCCGGCGGAGGGAGAAAGAAGAGAAAATCGCTTTCTGACAATTCCATACAGAACTAAAATGATACCGAGAACAACCAGCAGTCCCCAGATCATTCGAAAATAATCGGCTGTATCGCCGCCGAGGTCGGCGCCGGCATAAACGGCCGAAGGGACGGCCAGTTGGGCAACAAAAAGAAATGCGGCATGAAACAGCCTGTTTGTCTGAAGCGGGAGCATGGGCGTCACCTTTAGCCGAGATTTTCGATCCTGTCGGCAGTGCTCACGACATCTGTCAAACGAATACCGAATTTATCTCCCACCATGACCGCCTCGCCCTTGGCGATCAGCTTGGAATTGACATACAGATCAAGAGGTTCTCCGGCCAGCTTATCCAGTTCAATGACATACCCTTCACCCATTTTCAGCAGGTCGCGCAGGAGAATTTTGCTTCGTCCAACCTCGACCGATACCTGCAGGGGGATATCATAGAGAAAGTTGAGACCCCGGCCGGTTTTTTGGTCAGAGGAATGGCCGGCAGGGATACGGCCTGTCTTAGGATTTTCCTGTAATAGTTCTTTTATCTCGTCCGGATCGGGACGACTGTTCTTGGTATGAGAGGTTTCCATGTACGTTCCTTCAGTGAAATCGTAAAAAGTCCGGTTGAAGATGGCGAAGATGCCATCATCTTAGTTAACGCCTGTGAGACTGATTGCCTTCTTGCCATTGTGTGTTCCGGGGATGGCAAAAAACTTGACCTTGTCATCAACCAGAACTTTAAGAGGTGCACCCGGATCATAGTTCAAATCGAGGATGTCGCCGATTTTCATGTCTAAAACCTGCTGCACTGACAGGGTTATCGTGCCCGACTGGGCGGTCACATCAGATGGAATATCCTGAATTTCCTCTTCCAGTACGTCTTGCCATGTGCCGCGGGTAACTGTTGAAATGCTCAGGAGTTCACGCAACAGGTCGCGCAGGGGTTCAAGCGTTGCGTATGGAAATACCAGGTAGATTTCACCGGAAAGCTCGCCCATCTTGACAAGCAGCGTCCCGACAATAACCTCGGCGTCCGGTTCGACAATCGAAACCAGGCGGGCATTGTTTTCCAGCTTGACCATGGTCGTGTTCAGTTCAAGCAATTGCGAAAAGGCCTTGTCCAAATCTTTGCAGACATCGGCAAGGATGGTTTTGAGAATGCTGAGCTCAATCGTCGTGAGATTGCGCTCCGGGGGGGACGATTCCATCTCGCTTGTGGCGCCCAGCATGATTTCAATCATTGAAAAGGACAGCTTGGGATCGATGACAATCAGCGCCCCGTACTTTAACGGTGGCATATCAAGAATCCCGATCCCGCCGGTCTGGTGTTTGTCGGCCATAAATTTCTGAAATTCATGGGTGTCCAGAGCTGTCCTTGTAATAGAAAATGTACGCTGCAGCTGATTGGTCAGGGAAGTGGCGTATGAGCGGCAAAAAAGATCGATAATAAGATCAAAGTTAGGAATCCTGAACTGTTCTCTGTCCGGTCTGACCAGTTGAAACAGGTTGATCGGACTGCATGCCAAAAATGCATCCTGATCGTTATCATCCAGGTCAAGAGAGACTTTGCCTTCTCGTATTGCATTGAGAAGTTCGGTAATCTCGGATTTCTTTAGAATTGAATCCATTGTTTTTTCAACGCTATTGAACCACAAAGTTCGTGAAGTAAATGGAGACCACTTGGCCCGTCTGCAGAAAAGAATTGACCGTGCTTAAAAGTTCGGCTTTCAGCTGTTTTTTTCCCTGGAGATCCTGCAGTTCTTCGTACGTCTTATTGCCGATCAGCAGCAGAATCGCATCACGCATCTGCGGCATTCTCTGCTCAACTTCCGTTTTTACCAGTTCATTGTTCAGTTCGACGGTAAGTGAAGCCTTGACATAATGGGCCGCATCCCCACTGATTATGTTGACAATAAATTCCTCAATATTCACCATGGGTCCTATCGCAGCCGGTTGGCCGATCGCCGGTACCTGAACTTGTTGCGCCGGGTCTTTCTCTGCTTCGGCGACAGGTTTGTCACGCAGCAGGAACCACCACGCGCCAACTCCTCCACCTATAAGAAGAACGACAACCACCGCTCCAATGATGATAAAAAGTTTTTTCTTGCTGCCGCTCTTTTCAACTGGTGCTTCTTTTTTCTCAGCCATTTTTTGTCCTTGATACTTATCGTGGTAAACGGGAAATCAGCCGGGTTTGTTTGTTACCCTCTTTATAAGGGTGTATTCCTTGCTGGTATTTTTCACTCATCCCGCCTAAAAGCTTTGTGGGACTCTGTTTTGTACCCCCTAGAGGGGTATAAGTTCCTTCACTAATCCCGCCCAAAAGCGTCGCTGGATAATGTCTTTCACTAATCCCGCCTAAAAGCGTCGCGGGATAAGTTCATTCACGAAATAAATTACTTGTGAAAAGAACAAGTAATTTATTTCTAATTCACTAAAGAGGCATAGTACCACCATTTCCTGGGGTATTGCCTCTGAGACGGTTATCTTTGAGCCGGAGAACAAAATCCACCCGTCGGTTTTGTGCCCTGGAAGCTTCATCCACATTGGCAACTACAGGTCGGTCTTTGCCGTAGCCGACGGCTGCCATCCTGTCGAGCGAAAGCAGGTCGCTCTGGGAAAAATAGCGCAGCACAGACACCGACCGTTCGACCGAGAGATCCCAGTTGGCCGTTCTCGGGCCGCTCATCGGAGAGTCGTCGGTATGTCCCTCAATGCGCAGATTCAAGGGCAATGGTTTGATTATTTCGGCAATATTCCGTAGGAGCGGCAAGGCTTTTTTGGCGATATCCGATTGGCCGGGGGCAAAAAGAACCGAATCACTGATGCGCAGGATAATCGAGTCGTCATCTTTTTTAATAAAACCTATGTCGTCGTTTAACCGCAGAGAGTCGATCTTGGATTTTACTTTTTCGTAAACTTTTTCTGAGGATTGTATCTGAATCGGTGCGTATTGCGACTTCGGTTGATGAGGGAAAATTGGAATGGCGAAGTCGGTGCTGTTGGATTCCTGCTGCATACCAAAGGCGTCTTTCAGGGAACCGGATGCAGCAACGAAACGTACCGGGTCCATATTGGCCATAGAGAGCAGCAGAACAAAAAAGGTCAACAGTAAGGTAACCAGATCGGAATAGGTAACCATCCAGGCCGGAGCGCCGGGAGCGACATCCGCCTTTTTTTCTTTTTTGGGTGGAGCCTGGGTTTGTTCATCCGCCATAATTCTACTCAGTTATTCTGTTATTTATTGAAGGTGGATTCGCGAAGTTTCGGTGCAATAAAAGCATGCAGTTTCTGTTCCATGATTCTCGGATTTTCCCCGGATAAAATTGATTGCATCCCTTCAATGATAAGAGTTTTCGTTAGTACTTCTGACGCGGACCGGTTTTTCAGCTTGCCGGCCATCGGTGCACAGATAATGTTGGCGATGACTGCCCCGTAGAAAGTGGTCAGCAGGGCAACCGCCATGGCTGGTCCAATTGAGGCGGGATCGTCCATGGTCTGGAGCATCTGGACCAGGCCGATCAAGGTGCCGACCATGCCCATCGCCGGTGCATATGCTGCGATGGAAATAAAGATGTCTGCGCCTTTCCCATGGCGCATCTGGATATATTCAATCTCGGTGTTCAGCATGCTGCGCAGGGTTTCCGGTTCCTGGCCATCGACCGCCATCTGCATGGCTTTTTTAAGAAATTCGTCCTCAACTGATTCCATTGCTCCCTGCAGGGCGAGGATGCCTTCTTTCCTGGCTTTGTTGGCAAATTCCATCAATTGAATAATGAGTTTGTTTATGGACATCTCCTGGTACATAAACGTCTTCTTCGCAACATTCAGGGCATCAAAGACATCACCGAAGGGATAATGCACCAGGGTGTTGCCGAGTGTTCCGCCAAAGACTATGAGAATGGATGGAATATTAATAAAAATCGACAGGGGGCCACCCTGCAGTATTGCCATCAGCATCAGGCCAAAAGCAGCCCCGATGCCTATTAAAGTTGAAAGATCCAAAAAACGCCTCCATGACTGGGGGTTAGTGACTTAGAAAAAAAATCTGTCTCACAGCGGATTTATCCCGGCTGTCTATCTGTCTGCCTGGGTTCGTTAAAACTATTTTTCGCATGGCATGTGGCTCGTGTCTGCCGAGATTCATCCGATACAATGAATATTTTCCGCAAGTTGTCCGGCTGGTATCGACTCCACATTTTTGCAACAAGAGCTAGCAAATAACATTCCATATAAGAAGGTTATTTCTGTCGGTGGCGGGAATAATGACCTGGAACGGGACACTACCGGATGCGGGAAACAACAAACCAGAACGAGCAAAGAGAGCTGGTTCTGGTTTATGGAATGAAAGTGTCAATATTATGACTGTTATCTCTTGAGATTGATGAGCTCTCCCAGCAGTTCGTCCACCGTGGTAATAATTTTGGAGTTGGCCTGGAAACCACGCTGGACGGTGATCATTCTGACGAACTCGGAACCCATATCAACATTTGACTGTTCAAGCGAGTTGGTGAAAATATTACCCAGCTCGGGCCCCGGCAAACCAGTACGGGCCGGGCCTGAACTGGTTGTCGCTGTATACAGGTTGCTCCCGGCAAGTGACAGACCGCTGGTATTGACAAATTTGCCTAATATGAGCTGGGCGATTTTCGTCTGTTCACCATTTGAATAGGAGGCGACGACGATGCCTTCGGAGTTAATCTCCACCCCGGTGAGATTTCCGGCGCCAGTGCCGTTCTGGTTTTGCGAAATGACCACCGATTCGCTGTTGAATTGCGTGGTATCAAAGGTAACGGCAATGCCTGTGTTCGTTGTGCTGTTGCCCCAGCTCAGCTCTCCCGCGGCTGTTCCCGGCGGGATAGTGTAGGTGGTAGCTGCTGACAGGACGCCGTCTGGAGTGAAATTCAGCGTTCCCAGGGAGCCGCTCATGATGGCGCCTGATCCATCGTCTTTTTCTGCACTCCAGAAGGACTCCCAGGTATTATCGGCGGTTTTGGTGAAATAGGTGCTGAGGAGATGCGGATTGCCAAGGGTGTCAAAGACCTGCACTGAAGAGGAATAATTATAGGTGGTCGAATCGTTATACGCAAAGGAGGGGCCAACGTATGCAGGATCTGAAGGATCCAAGGGATCTAAATAAATTATCGGTTCCGTCGAATCGAGGTTTGTTGTCAGTTCGAGGGTCGAGGTGACATTGCCGGCTACCAGGCCGCTGCTTGCAACCTGGATATTGCCGGCATCACCGGTCTTCAGCGTGCCATTAGCATCAAAGCTTTTCCCCTGCACCATCAATCCTTCCGGATTAACCAGATATCCATCTTCGTTAAACCGAAAGGACCCGGCCCTTGAGTAATAGGCTGTCGCGTCTCCGGCTTCTTTGAGAACGAAAAAGCCGTCACCTTCTACGGCCACGTCGAGATTTGACTCGGTGGTCTCAAAGGTACCCTGGCTGAAAATCTGGTCTACTTTCGACATTCCAACTCCACGGCCCACCTGGGACATGCCGCCCGAGCCGTTTATCGATCCGGAAAGGAGGTCGGCAAAAACCGTCCGGGAACCTTTAAAGCCAACGGTGTTGGTGTTCGCCAGATTATTGCCGATTACGCTCATCGCCTGGCTATTGGTGTTCAGGCCGCTGACTCCGCTATACATTGCACTCGAAATACCCATCGTACTCTCCTGTCTTTATAGAGTTAGTTTTTTAAAAACTACTCACAATCATTTATAATCGGTGATTATTCGGTCGCCGTCGTTTGTGGTATCAAGGTTTCCGGATCAAATACTCCGAGAATAGAGGTGAACGCTATATCACCCATTTTGGTTATTAGGGTCCCTCCATACTCTCCCTGCAGATCGACTCCTGTAACTTCTGATCTCTGCAGGGGGGCTGTCGCAACACTATTGCCGGTTGTATCCTTTGCCTCGATCACTATTTTATAGTCCCCGACAGGGGCTTTGCTGCCGTTGGCAAGCTTTCCGTCCCAGGTAATAAAATGATTGCCGGCGGCAAATTCTGTCCCTTGAATTCTGGCCAGGGTCACTCCGTTCTGCTGCAGAGACATTGTTACGTTTGCGGCCTTACTATCCAGTTGATAGCCGAGTTCCACCGCATCCCCTGTGAAGGTGAAATCCTTGCTGCTGTACGCCACGTTCTTGCCGATGGTGGTGAGGGTGGAAAACCGATCGGAGTTGGCGTTGGATGTGACGAGATTGTTCATGCTGGTATTGAGCGAGGTTAGCTGTTCCAGTGAACTGAACTGGGCCAGCTGCGCAGTAAATGCCGTCGGGTCGTCGGGGCTGAGCGGATCCTGGTTCTGCAGCTGGGCGACCAGCAGCTTTAAAAAATCATCCTTGCCCATGACCGACTCTTTGCTGCTGCTCGCAGTACTTTTGCCCGTTGCAGTAGTAGTGGTCTGGTTTAATGCATCAATATAACTACTCATCTTGCCACTCCTAGATTTTCACATTGACCCCGGTGCTCATCGCCGGGGCAGCAAAGACATTATTGGCCAGGGTGAATATCGGCTCATCTTCCCGGCGTCCTTTCCGGGTTTTTGGGGCGTAATCATTCTGGCCGAACAGCTGTCCATCAAACAGATTAAAATCGTTCACCGAATCGGATTCAGCCGTGACTGATATCTCATCGACAGTAAAGCCCTGATTCTCTAGGATAGATTTCAATTTAGTCATATTTTTTTCGAGAATTTCTGAGGTGTGTTGACTTTGTGCGACGACATTTGCCCGGATGGACCCCTCCTTAACGGTTAAATCGATTTTCAAGGAGCCGAGTTCCACCGGATGGAGTTTCAGGTTGATTCGGGAATCCATATTTCTGCCGGACAGCTGCAGTCTGTTACTTAATTGCTGCATGATTTCAGATTCTTGCACGGGAACTCCGGATGGCAGGAAGGTCGTGCCGGCAGTTGTGCCTGCTGACGGTGTTGTTGGCGGTGTTGCTGCCGGTTGGCTTGTGGTGACCATCTGTGAGAAAGTATTGCTCTGTTCCGTGCCACTCGAGAGACCACTTACCTGTCCGGTTTGCGGTCCCGTTCCCATCCCCTGTTGCGGCAGGTCGTCGCCTCGCCGTTGTTCCTGTGGATTTTGACTGGCATCGCCAGGGGTTTTCGTAGCTGTTTTCGGATTAAAGTATTGCTGCTGACTGTCCTGCCTTATTCCGCTTAACTGCTCGCCCGGTCTCGCTGTGGCTTTCTCGGCCCCATCTGCATTCGCCATGAATAAATCGTTGACTGCAGCGGCCGATGACCCGGTTGTGGTCGACACAAGAACCGGTGAGGGGTTTTCTGGAGGTTCCGGCAGTAAAATCCCATTGATATTGTTGCGTATCGAGTCAACAGGAGTGGTGCCTGCAGCCTTGGTGATGGATACCGTGCCTGCTTCATCGGCCTGATCGATAATGCGCTGCAGCTGGTCGATGAAAAGGTTCGGATCCTTTGTCGCAGTTGGTTGTATGCGCTTGTCGATTATCGGTTCAGGGAGTACCGGCGTGAGCGCTGCCGGCATCGCCTTTGTTTCAGGGATTGCCGGCGCGGGCACAGCCGGAATTGCGGTTGACGGTATGGCATTGTCGATTTTTGGTTCGGCGGATTCCGATGTCTGCTGGGTCAGCATGGTCTTTTGCAGAACAGTTTCTGTGGAATGGGCGCTGGGGGTATCCTGGAGCCGATGCGCGGATGGTTCAAGCTGCTGCGGTTGTGAGAAAACTGTCGTGGAAAATTCTTCTTCTGGTGGTTCGGCATCAAAGACAGGGCCCGCCAACTGCTCGGGAGTTGCCTCGGTTCCATCCGGATTATTTACAGTGTTTGCCGTTGGTGTATCATCTGGCAAATCGCTGGTTCCCTGAGATGTAGGCGAGGGACTGGGGTATTGAGAAGAAGTTTTCTTGTCAGTCTTTGCAGAGGCTGTGGTGCGGCTTTCGTCTCGGTTTGCCTGCTGCTGTTTTTTGGTATTGGATACCGCTTTGTCGAGGTGGGGAGAAAACCCGTTTTGCTCTTTTTTGCCGGGTGTGCCAGCTGTTCGGGTCTGTGGAGGACCCTTGGGAGTTGCTGGCTGGATGATGGCAGTTTGGGGCATAATGTTTCACTCAAGTTGTAGGGTGGTAAAAGTTGTGCTGATTTCAGTTGTTTTCAGTTTGGATGTCTGGTCCAGAATTTTTGCCGCGGCCTTAACTTTCATGCTGGCCAGCAGATCGGCCGCCAACCTCTGGTCTAACCCGGTAATGGCGAGGGCGGCTTTGTCAGGCGACATTTTCTGGTAAATATTAGCCAGATCCTGAATTCGCTTTTTCTCTTTTGCTGATTTGTCCGCAAGAACCGAGTCAATTTTCTTTTGCAGCTCTCGGAGCTCAGCAAGTTTTGCATCCATTTCAGTGAGTTTCTTATCGACTCCCTCCTCGAGGGTCTTTAGCTCCTTTTTACGCATGGAGATATCTTCGCGTTCTCTTCTGATACTTGCCCGTTCCTGCAAGATGGTGGCAGCAAGTCGTCTTTCCTCAACGGAATCGTAATTCTTGGCTGCATCTGCAGCAGGCGCAGGCGCAGTGTCCGCGGCCTGGATAGTTTGTGGCAGAAGGGTGAAAAAGAAAAACAGGAAGGTCAGGTGGAGGTAAGATTTCATAGTGAGTGTGTGGGCCAGGGTTTTGAAAAGAAGTTTATGTATCAATTTAAAAACGTTAGAAAAGGTCGGGCTCGTGTCGGGTCGTGGCGATCTCGTCGAGCATTGCCGCTTCCTGCTTATTTAAATAAGCGTGCCAGGCCTTGTTCTGCGTCTCTTTCAAGCGCTCCAGAATCTGGTGTTCTTTACTGCGGAGCAGCAGGTTTTGTTGTTCTTTTTCAACGAGCTGTTTTTTCTCGGCCAGATTTTTTTTTATCGCCTGTATATTCTGTCTCTGGGCTGCAATTCTTTCTTCATGTCTGATCAGCTCGGTTATGCCGATTCCTTCCTGCTGTAATTGTGCTGATTCGGCGATGAAAAGCGTTAAAGCATGTGATGCATCGTCTAATTTTGTTTCTATGATGCTGAGCGTTTTTTTTGCTTCGAGATAACGATGCTGCGCAATATCTTCCAACCGCTTCCGGTGATTCAGTACAGTTTGCAGGCTAAACGGTTTCATCATGGTGCCAGGGCAATTCAGGGTTCACATGTCAAGCGCGCGAAATTCCAAATGGTTTCGGCGAACGAAATCTCACGGCAATGCTGCAAGCATTGCCGCGAGGAAACGGCGGCGCAATTTGATCGCACTACTCGTTGTTTCTATCGGTTTGGCGGCGGTTCTTTTTTAAGGGCTCTTCATCCTTGCGATCCGTGAGTACGCTGCCTAAACGTTCAATGGTATCTTTTAAGGTCGTTGTTTCCGAGTAATTTTGTCGCAGAAAAGTATTAATGGCATCAATCTTACTGAGTGCATAATCGATTTTCGGATTGGAGCCTTTCGCGTAGGCCCCTATATTGATGAGGTCTTCCGCCTCGGCGTAACTGGCCAGGACCTCTCTGGCTTTGCCGGCCAGTTCCAGATGTCTGGGAAAGGTGATATCGCGCATCACCCGGCTGGCCGAGTTCAGGATGTCGATTGCCGGGAAATGATTTTTAGCAGCTATGGCCCGAGAGAGGACGATGTGGCCATCGAGAATGGACCGGACCGAATCGGCAACAGGCTCGGTCATGTCATCCCCATCGACAAGTACCGTATATAAGCCGGTTATCGATCCCTTGCCTTGAAACCGGCCGGCCCGCTCCAGCAGTTTCGGCAGGGTGGCAAAAACGGAAGGGGTATAGCCTTTGGTTGTCGGCGGTTCGCCGATGGCCAGGCCGATTTCCCGCATCGCCATGGCAAAACGGGTGACGGAATCCATCATCAGCAGGACATTTTTCCCCTTACTGCAGAAATATTCGGCAATGGCGGTGGCAACAAATGCGCCGCGCATGCGCAGAAGCGGCGGCTGGTCGGATGTTACGACGACGATAACCGATCTGGCCAATCCCTCTTTGCCCAGATCCCGTTCGATAAATTCCCGCACCTCCCGCCCCCGCTCGCCAATGAGGGCAATGACGTTGATATCGGCTTTCGCAAATTTAGACATCATGCCAAGCAGGACGCTTTTGCCGATACCGGAACCGGCCATGATGCCCATCCGCTGGCCCATACCGCAGGTGATAAGACCGTTGATTGCCCGTACCCCGAGATCGAGGGTCTCGCTGATGTTTTGTCTCTCCATCGGCCCCGGAGGCATGGAGTAGAGATCTTTTTCTTCGGTAAGGACAGGGGACGGGAGACCGTCCTGGGGCACTTCCATGGCGTCGATGACCCGGCCGAGAAGACTCTGGCCTACCTGGATGGTGGCACTGTTGCGGATGACCCTGATGAGGCTGCCCGGGCCAAGTCCGCGCAGATCGCCAAGCGGCATGAGCAGGGCTTTGCCATCTTTAAAACCGACAATCTCGGCCGATATGGTGTGCTCGCCGTCAACGGTTGTCAGCTCACAGAGCGACCCTATACTGGAATGAGGGCAATATCCCTCAATGACCAGACCGACGATTCTGGTGATTTTTCCCCATATCTTGATAACGTTGAGGCTGCGTATCCGGGTGTGATCAAATGGCATGGGGCGATTGTTATCCAGTGCACTCATTGAAAGGTTTTTTTAATCTCTTCTCGGATCACATCCAGCTGGCTGAGGATCGTCGCATCGATGGTACAGTTTTCGGACTCAATCCTTGCGCCACCGCGTTCCACTCTGATATCTTTTTTGAGAACAATTTTATTGAGCCCGGTCAGTCCGGCGATAATCTCTGCGGAGTTGTCTGCTACGGTCTGGTAATCTTCCGGATGAATGTAGATAGTGAATTCATCCGATTTAACCGCGCGCTGCAAGGCTTCTTCAATGGTGGCGATAATGGTTGTATCCTGTTCACGGACAGAGATACGAAGAATTCTTTCAGCTATTGCCAGCGCAAACTTCTGCAGCTCTTCACTGCTGTTGCCGATAATTGTCTCGCGAATGGTGTCAAGTTGTTGACAGGTGTTCAACAGAGTTCTTGTGGCGGCGCCAAAATCTTGTTCGGAATTCGCGATGCCATCCTGGAGCCCCTTCTGGTACGCCTCTTCAATTCTGGCTTCGGCGACTGCAATTTCCAGGTAGTTGCTTAAGTCGATAACCGGTGCAGCCTCGGGCAGGTTTTCCAGCCCGCTATTGCGTTCTTTCTTGCCGATTGCCGAATCGGCAGCATCAGGGGGGGCGACGTTGGCGGATGGTTTTATCGATGCCGGTTTGGTCTCTTTTGGCGAGACTGCAGCGACAGGTACCTGCTGGGTCTGGAAAGGCAGTTCTGCTTGGGTCGGCAATGACTGCCAGCCCGATGAAGCTTGACTCTTTTCCGCACGTTTCACCAGCTCTTCAGGCTGAAAGGAAGGGGAGTTCTTGTAGTATTTAGACAAGCTCATCACCACCTCCGGAACCAAGTACCAGTTTGCCTTCTTCTTCCAGTTTCAAGGCTATTTTGACAATTGCCTGCTGCATGAGTTCCACTTCAGAAAGCCGCACCGGTCCCATGGCATCGAGATCGTCGCGAATCATATCCGCTGCGCGGGATGACATATTGGCAAATATTTTTTCCTTCATCTGTTCGGATGCGGTCTTTAATGCCAAAGTCAAAGAGTCATTATTGACTTCGCGCAGAATCATCTGCAGTGATCGGCCATCGAGTGCAATAAGGTTTTCGAAGGTGAACATCTTCTTGCGGATCTCTTCAGCCATTTCCGGATCTGTCTGTTCCATGTCTTCAAGGATATCGGCATCGAGATTATTCTTCATGTGGTTGAGGATACCGACCACGGCATCTATTCCGCCTACTTTTTTATGCGTCTTTCCGGACACCAGGCCTATTTCGCGATGGAGTGCATCTTCGATTCTGCTCAGCACCACCGGAGAAACTTTCTCGATCTTGGAGATACGATAGGCCACATCGGCCCGGATCGACTCCGGTAAATGGGTCAGGATTTCCGCGGCGTGTTCGATATGCTGGGTGGACAGAATAAGGGCGACTGTCTGGGGATGCTCCTGTTCCAGGAGTCCGGCAACCATCAGGGGAGCCATCAGGGCAATTGTTTCCAGGGACTTTGTCTCCATTCCCGACAGAAACTGGTCCATGAGAAATTTTGACCTTTGTTCGCCCGATGTGGCGGCGATGGCATTTTTGGCAAAACTGTTGCCTTTGACAAAAAGACCGGCGAAGAGATTCTGTGATTCTCGAAAGCTGTTGAATACTTTCTCTTTTATGTTCATGGGGATATGGTCGATTGACGCCATAGCCCGGGTGACTTGTCGGATCTCGTCGTCGGAAAGCTCCTCAAAAATCTTCGCGGTGGCTTCTTCGCCAAGACATATCAGCAAAACGGCAACTCTATTAACTCCGGTAAGTGTTTCAATAGCCATGAGGTATCAGCCTTCCTGGATCCAGTTCTTCAAGATAAAGGCTGTCGGCACCTGATTTTGCTGTACTTCTCTACGCAGGGCGGTAATGGCATCATCGACCGGCGGTGGTGGCTCGACAGGTTCCCTTTCCAGCAGCCGGCGCTGTTCCATCTCAAGCTGCTTGACTGTTTTGTTGTGCTGTTGTACTTCGCTTTTCATATTTTTGATGATTGGACGAACCAGGAGGAAATAGACGAGAAGCATGCCCAGGCCGATCATCGCATATTTTATCAGGGGCATATATTTATAGAGCAGGTCTGCCGGAGCCTGTTCGCTCTCCATTGAAGCCTTCTGGGTATCGACAAACGGCATTGACAGTACGTTGATAACATCACCCCGCTGAGGCATCAGGCCAATGGCTGAGGCAACCATGTTCTCGATTGACTTGAGTTCTTCGGCGGTGCGTGGCGTGGCCGATTCAACCTTGCCGTCGGCATCGACTTTCACTTTATCAGCAACGAGCACCGATACCGACAGAGCGGTAACATTGCCAACCGGGTTGACAACCTTGCTTATGGTTTTGCTGATTTCATAATTGGTCGTCCGGGTGTTTTTGTTTGTCGGGGAAGCCGTTGCACTCTGGCCTGAACCAGCCGCGTTACCCTGCAGATTGGACTGCACGCCGGGTACGCCTCCCGTTGTCGCTGCACCACTGGACTCTGCACTGACCTGCTCGCTCCTGATGACCGGATCGTCGCCATCAAAGGACTCCTGGGTCTTTTCCACCTTGGAAAAATCCAGGGTAGCCGAGACCCGCACCATGGCATTGTCTGCCCCCATGGTTTTGTCCAGCAGATCCTGGGCCCTAATTTCCATGCGATGTTCAACTTCCTGCTGAAACGCCAGCATATCAGCGGAGAGCATTTCGTTTTCGGGAGCTTTTTTCTGTCCTTTGAGGACAACACCGTTGGAATCGATTATTTTGACATTGTCGGGTTCGAGGCCGGTGACGGATCCGGCCACCAGGTTGATGATGCCCTGGACCTGCTCCTGGTCAAGATTTTGACCTGTGACAAGGGTCACTATTACCGAGGCGGTGCCGTCTTTTTGCTGATTTTTAAAAAGCCTTTTTTCAGGCAGCGCGAGATGTACCCGGGTGGACTCGACAGGTGCGAGCGAGCTGATTGTTCGTGCCAGTTCTCCCTGTAATGCCCGGGTGTAATTGACTTTCTGCACATAATCGGTGAGGGCGAAATTCTGTTTGTCGAAGATTTCAAAGCCGACATCGCCGCCCGTTGGTAAACCGTTGGCGGCGAGGTCGAGACGGGTCTGGTAGATCCGGTCGGCAGGAACCCAGATATCCTTTCCCCCGTTTTTAAGGCTGTAGTCTATCTTCTGGTTTTTCAGCCAGGCTGTAACCGACGAGGCATCCTGCAGAGCAAGGTTGGCATAGAGAAGTTGCTGATCTGCGGTCCGTGCCTGAATGATGAGAAAAGCAAAGAGCACCATTGAAATGAGCAGCACTGCCCCGGTTGAAATTTTTTTGGACAACGGCCATTCCTGGACGAGACCAAAAACGTTTTTTTTCTGAGGCCGTATGATATCCGGGGGATTTGACTGTGGTGAAGTCGCAATACCCATCTCTTGCTTTTCCATTTCTACCCTGTCTCTTATTGATGAACTTGTAAAAACCTCACCCCGGCAAACCGTAACCGCGCCGGGCTCAGTACCTTGCCGGGTATCTGCTTGCAAAACGGCAGGAACAAAATCTGCAAGGTATTGACACCCACTGGAGGTATAAGTGCCTTGGCGGTGAATCTAAGCTTCTGATTTTAAATGTATCTCAGGATTTCTTGTTATGTGGCCCAGCTTTCAAGGTGTGAGACTCTTACGTCAGGAAGGCTTCGCCCCATCAGATCTGCATGCGCATGATTTCTTCGTAGGCTGAAAGAGCCTTGTTGCGCATCTGCACGAGCATCCGCAGTGAAATATCCGCCTCTTCCGCAGCAATCATAACCTCATGCAGATGATTCGCATCACCGCTCTCAAGCTTCTGAACTGCCTGATCGCCGGCTACCTGGCTGTCATTTACTTTGGTCAGCATAGATGACAGCATATCGCCAAAGCCGGTGGCATTTTTGGTCACCGTACCGGTTTCGTCAATCTTGGGCGGCAAAAGGCTGATGCTTCTCGGACCGTCTATCGTATTCATGATCTGTTATCTCCCGATGTCCAGTGCTTTCATCGCCATTCTCTTGGCCATTTTTATACTGGTTACGTTGGCCTGATACGAGCGGGTGGCGGACATCATGTCGACCATTTCTTCCAGCACGCTGATATTCGGCATTTCAACATAGCCATCCTCTTTTGCATCAGGATGGGAAGGATTGTAGACCTTTCTCGGCGCCGAGGTGTCTTCGGTAATCTTTGTCACGCTTACGCCCTGTGCGCCACCTCTGATTCCTTCAAGTTGTTCTTGAAAACTGAGCGGGGTGGATTGGAAGACAACCGATTTCTTTTTGTATGGTCCGCCTTCGGGAGTTGAGGTGGTCTCGACATTGGCCAGATTGGAGCTGATAGTATTCAAGCGTGTTGTCTGGGCCTGGAGGGCTGAACCGCTGATCCGAAAGGTGTTTAAAATATCCATCTGAAATTCCTCGTAAAAATGAGTGAGAATTGTGTAAATAGTCCAAGCGTCAAATAGCTGATTAAAAACTTCATATCGAAGGCGTAGGATTTGAATTTAGCCATTTATTGTCCTCCGGAGATGACATGTTTGAGCAGGCTCATTTTCTTTTTCAGAAGAAGCGCCGTTGTTTCGTACAGCAGCTCATTTTCCGACAGAGCGAGCATTTCCTGATCGACGCTCACCCCGTTTTCGTCACCAATACCGGTCTGGTCCTTTTCGGTAATTATCTTGCCGGCGACGGAATTGAAGTTGCTCGGACCAATAGAAAGGTGTTTTTCGTTTGAGGTTGCGAGCTTGAGGCCGCCGTTCCCGCCGCTTTTTAACGCACTGGCCAGGTCTTCTTCAAAATCAAAGCGCGAGGCAGCGTAGCCTGGTGTCTCGGCGTTGGCGATATTGCCAGAAATGACCTGGGCTTTTTGCGCCCGAAGATCCAATACCTTGCTGAGAAGCTGCATATTGGTATCAAAAGGTTTGAAAGGATCCATTTTTCTCCTAGATGACGTTGCTGCTAGTTGCGGGTTGCTGTTTTAGCGAATTGCAATTCCCGTACCGCAAATTGTTTCCAGAGACTATTTTTATCTGTTTCGACCAGTTTTCGAAAGAAACTTAGCGCTTTTTCTTCGTTTTTCTGTTCCCGGGCAAGTTCCGCCAGCCGGTAGAGCGTCTGTCCGTAAAAATCGCTCTGGTTGGAAACACCCATAAAGGCTGATTCGGCTTCTGCAAATTTTCCTGTTTTGAAGAGGCTTTCGGCATACATGAATTGTTCCCTGTCGGACAGGGGTTTTTTCAGTTTCTCCAGTTTCCTCGCGGCCTGCGCACATTTTTCATAATTATCGGTGCGAAAGAACAGGGTTACCGCAAGTTCGTAATCACTCCTCTTGTCCGGAAGCGGGGTCGGAAGAAGCTGGAGCGCATCACTGAGCCGTTCATCGGCTACTAATGCCTTGAGTCGATAGAAAAGCACCTCTTCGGCATGCCGGCCATCGGGGTATGTATAAGTGTATTGTGCGGCATAATCCTCCACCAGGGGGAAATCGCCGTGATTATACGTCGCCTGCAGCAAAGGGGGAAAAATATCCTCTTTCTGATCTATGGGGCTTACGCCGATGAGGTAAAGATAGAGCTTTTGTGCTTCGTCATAAATACCTATCTGACTGTAGGCCTCAGCAATATCGAACAGAAAGGTGCTGTCAATCCAGTGATTCTGAAATAAATCCTTGTTTTGCTTTGCTAAAACCAGAGCTTTGAGATACTCGCCTTTATCGACCAGACGTTTTATTTCGGCCGGCAGGAGGTCAATAAGGAGAGCCTGTGCCGATATTCTGACATCCCCTGTCAAAAATTCTCTGAGAAATTGCTGGAGAAGCTGAATTGACATGACCGCATCCCCCATTATAGCATGGGTAAGGGCTTGTTTGAACAGCGCTTCCTCCCGAATAGGGCGGGAATTGGCTTCACTGGCAATCGCCCGGTAATTTTCTATGGCCTGCAAGCCCCAGGTCTTGTTCTGTAGAAATAACAGGTCATTTCTTTTCATCGCTGCTCGAAAACCAGCCGGCGTATGCGCATAGGTGTCAGCCACCTCGCTGAACTGGTCAATGATGGACTTTTTGTCTCCCTCCGTCATTTTGAGCCTGGCCATGTTTTTTCGATAATCGACCAGACCTTTTATGGATGCATCGACAACCAGTGGAGACAGCGTCTCGTAGCACTCGGCGGCCTCCGGTAATTTGTTCCGGTCGTAGTAAAGACTGCAGACGTTGGCAAGAGACGAGGGAAGGGTCTGCAGCACCGCAGATTCACCGATGAGCTGGTAGGCCGCCTGGGCCTTTACCGGCTGATGTATGACGAACCAGTAATCGGCCTGACGAATTTGAACTGTTTCCGCGATTGGCTGTGGGTAGGCGATATTGTCTTTTAAGAGAAGCTGATTGAGTCTCGGGTAATTGGCGGTCGCAAGTGCCGTTTCGATCTGTGAGAGCAGAAAATAAGGGGCCAGCGGCAAATTCTTGTTGATCGAAGGTTCGAGTAACCGATACTCGTTATCGGCAACATAGGGGTCTTCATAGACGGCACGCAGGTGGGCCAGAAGATATTCCGCGTAGGTACCCAGGATTTCGTCATGATATTGATCTTTCAGGAGGTAGAGCTGCCGGTAGGCGTCGGCAAAGCTGCCGTTTCTGCTGAGAGCTTCCCCATAGGTAAGTGTAAGCAGCTTCTTGGTTTCAAGATCCGTGGTTGTCGCAATTGTTGCCAATAATTTCTGACCCAGCTCCCCCCAGAGATTTTGTCTGGCAAGTTCGATCATCTCCGGGCGGAGTACCCGCAGATTGTTTTGTCCCCCGGGAGGGAGCAGGGCTATAAGAGGAAAGGGCGGGCTGCTGAATTTGACCGGCACGTCGAGCGTGACTGGCGATTCGTATAGGGCAAAAAAAGACATCCAGTTTGCGGCGTACGGGGAAATCAGCTTGGGATTGGTGCTGTTGGCCGCGGTTCTTTCCAGGACGGTCAGCCCTTTGAGCCGGTCGGCAAGGTTCTGGTAGGATTTGCTGTATTCATTGCCCAGCAGCACTTCGAATACCAGTTTGCCGTCGGGGCTTTTGGTTAATTTATGGTGTTGTGGCCGGTAGCGAAAGAATAAAGATACTACAAAACGATCCTTTTCCGGCCGTGGCAAAATTTTGACAATATCGCTGTCGGGTTCACCAAGAGAGACGGAAGGCCCGCGAGTGGTCTGGGCAAGTTCTATGTCGATGCGTCTATCGCTCTGGAAGGTGGTGAACTCGGGAGCCGTATCAAAGGTGAAGTAGAACTGGACAATGTCTTTACTCTCCGTTCTCGAGACCCTGAGAAGTTCGGATGCCTGGGCGCTACATTGCAGCATGCAGAAAAAAAGCAGTATGGAAGAAAGAGTTCGTTTCATGAGATCTCCAATAGCAAAAAATATTCCATTTTGGAGGTTTTGTTCTGAGTCTATTGGTACCCGTCTCTTGACGGGGTGAGGACAATTGACTGTCGGGGGTGTCAATAAACTGTCAAAAAAATAACTCTCTGTGGGTGGGAGAAAAGAAGGCTGCCACATCAAAAAAGGCCAGGAGCTGGTTTTTTTCCGCAAGATATTTGATTTCTTCAAACACTTCCTGATACTATCATTGGAACGTTGATTTGGAATGATCTATGCAAGAGGTGTTTTGCCTGATCAGAAGTAGGGCGACTGAATCATAATTAATTGCGAAATTCCATATAGGAGAACAAGATGGGAAAAAATGTACTGTTAGTAGACGATTCGAGCACCATGCGGAAAATTATCGGACGCTCGCTCCGGCAGGCCGGGATTGACTTTGATAATATTTTTGAGGCAGCCGATGGTCTGGAAGCTCTGGACGTGCTCGAAAACGAGCATGTTGATATTGTCTTGAGCGATATCAACATGCCCAATATGGATGGTATTGCCTTTTTGCGGGAGAAAGCCGCTCGACCGGCAATGCAGAACATCCCGGTGCTGATGATTTCGACCGAGACCGGTGATGACATCATCGGGGAGGCAAAATCGCTTGGTGCGCTTGGCGCGATTAAGAAGCCCTTTACTCCGGATAAAGTGAATGAGGTACTTGGACCTCTACTGTAAATCACATTTATATAAAGGAGTGGAGCGTGGATATAAGTGACAAGATAATCGAGTCTGCGAAAGAAATATTTGCCACAATGGTGATGATGGAGATTACGGTAAACGGTCACTTTCGGGAAGACTCGATTCCCTTGACCGACTCTATCTCAGGCGTCATTGGTCTGGCCGGCACCTACAAGGGGGTTTTGGCAGTACACATGCCCAGTAAGGTAGCAATGGCTGTCACCGGCAGTTTCCTTGGTATGGAAATTAACGAGATGAACGCAGATGTTGAGGATGCAGTTGGCGAACTGGCCAATATGCTTGGTGGTAATGTTAAATCGATTCTGTCGGATAACGGGAGGGACATCGATTTGTCACTGCCGTCAACGATCATTGGCAAACAGTATGATTTTCAGCCGACCAGAGAGGCCGAAAGAGTGATCATACCGTTCGCCTGCCCGGCTGGAGAGTTTGCGATAGATCTGCAGTTGGAAAAATAGCTGTTGATGTCGTAGTAAAAAAATCAATTCGGATTTTAAGATTTCAATACAAGAGCCAAAGGAAAAAGAAAAGACAGTATCAGCCTCCAGATCCTGTCTTTTTATTTGACCTCTTCCAGGAATAAAAATATGGCTGATATGTTTAATGTAGGGAATGAAATTATCACCGGCACCCGAGACGTGTTTGCCACCATGTTGATGGTCGATCTTGCATGTGACCACATTCTGGAGGATGCGAGTTGTGATATACAATCGAATCTCACCAGTATGATAGGGTTGGGTGGTGGACTCCGTGGTTTATTGGCTATTCATTGTCCCGCCTCGGTAGCGAAAAATATTACCGGCACATTTCTTGGCATGGATGTTGACGAGTTAAATGATGATGTAAAAGATGCAATTGGTGAAATTGCCAATATGGTCGCAGGAAATCTTAAGGTCTCCTATGCCCGGATAGATACCAATATTGAGTTGGCAATTCCAACGTCGATTGTTGGAGAATCGTTTCATGTCAGTGGCATTGCTGATGCCAGGAGAATAATAGTTCCCTTTCAGATGGCGGATGACACCTTCTGGGTAGAACTCATGTATGTCGCGAATAAATGATACACGCTTTGGTAAATTCAGCGCTTTGTCCTGCCGATAAGAACATCAGGCGTACATTGATGGCAGTATAACGAGACGATCTCTTCATTTCTCTAAGTTTTCATGAATCAGCAAAAACGAATAGACAAGGTACTTGATGCTGTTGAAACACGAATCCAGGCCGAGGTCGGCGCGCTGCTTGGCGCCGATTTCTCCCTCGGTGGCGGAGAGAGAAAATTAGTCAGCAAAGAAGAGGCGTTCGACAGCCTCCAGGGGAAGCAAATCTGCGCCCAAATGGATATCACCGGTGAAGTAACCGGAAAAAGTTGTTTGCTGATTGGCATAAAAGATGCCATTCTCCTGGGTGGCACCCTCATTATGCTGCCTGCGGCCGAGCTGAAAGAGGTGATAGGCCGGGAAGAATACAGCGATGAGATAGAGGACTCCTATGGTGAGATAGCCAATATTATTGCCGGTTCCTTCACGAAGGATTTTGAAGAGCTGTATCCAAAATCCTGCCGGTTTGTGCGTAAGGAGCAGGAAATTCTGCTCCCGGTAAAGGTCGATATTGACGCCGACACTCCGGTTGCAAACGGGACATATTATCAGTTTGTTTCCTCGATGGTTCTTGACGGGCATCAGATGGGCAATCTGGTCCTGTTGATGCCTGCCGCGACTTTTGAGCTGCAAGACGAGCGGAATAAAGAGCAGCCTTCGAAAGAAACGGTGGTTGCAAGGTCTGAGAGCAAACCTGTTGCCGGAGAAGATTCCCGGCAAGATACCCTGACTGAAACGGCTGTTGCAAAAAAGCCACCGGCCGTTGCAAAATTTGATGTGGTGAAACATCAGAAAAAGATCAACCGGCTGCTGGCCGAATGTCAGGCGAGGATAGAAAAAGAGGTTGCAATCCTGCTCGGAACAGACATTACCCTGAGCAATCTGGAAAACCGCATCCTTAAAAAAGAGGAGTTTTTCGAGGACCATGTTTCCGGGAGGCAGGTCCTGGCCGATATGGAGGTTGCCGGTGAGGGGGAAGTCAAAAGTTACCTCGCCATGAGTGTCAAGGATGCCATTCATCTTGGCGGTAAGCTCATCATGCTGCCGCCTGCCGAGCTTGAAAGTGTTGTCAGTGCCCAGGATTTTAGTGTCGATGCCCGTGATGCCTATGGTGAGATAGCCAACATTATATCGGGTGTCTATACGGCAGTATTTGAAGAACAGTACACTGAAAAGCTCAGGTTCATTCGCAAGGAACTACGCGATATCGAGCCCGCCAAAGTCGACGTCGCCTCAACTGAACCGATCCCGGACACGACCTACTACGTAAGCAGTGTATCCATCGCAGTTGACAAAAAGCAACTGGGCAGGGTGCATATGCTTTTCCCGGCGACGTTATTGCGTCTTGCCGACGAACAAGAAGAGACCGCCGTCCCGGAAAAAGAACAGCACCGGTCTGCAGAAAAAGAGAGCTTGCCGCCCGCCGAACAAACAGCAGGGCGGACTGCTGCCGTGAGCACTGCCGGGGGAAATTCTGCAGCCAGACCATCTCAGGCTGAAGCTAAAAAACAGCAGAAAATAATAGACAAAATCCTTGCCGCCTGTAGAGATCGCATGGCGGAAGAGGTCAGTGCGCTGCTTGGTACTGAGGTAACGTTGAGTAATCTGGAAAACCTCATCGTCGGCAAGGAGGAATTCTTCTTTGATGAAGTGACCGGAAAGCAGGTCATAGCCAACATGGATGTGACTGGTGAGCTTGAAGGAAAGAGCTATCTGTCGATTGGTCTTCGCGATGCCATCCGGATTGGCGGCACATTAATTATGCTTCCGAGTTCGGAGCTTGATTCGGTTGCCGCGGCCGAGGATTTCAATGAAGATACCCAGGATGCATTCGGGGAAATAGCCAACATCATAGCCGGCGTCTATACCGCAGGGTTTGAAGAAATGTATCCCCGAAAGGTTCGTTTTATAAAAACGGGCCTGCAACAGGTTGCACCCATGAAAGTGGACATTGCCGACGCGGAACCGTTCCCTGACCAGGACTACTATCTGAGCCGGATGGATCTTGCCCTGGGGACTCACGGTCTCGGTAAGATTCATCTGCTTTTTCCCGCTGATCTCCTGCAGCTCGATGGTCTGCGAGGGGGCAGTGACGGCGCTGACAATGAGGCGGGGGTATCCACGAGTGCGGCTGTCGGGGGCGGGGGGCCAGCCAGCGGCCAGGAGCCGGGGCGAGCAGCCGGGGGAGACAGCTCGGGACTGCTCGATATCTTAGTGGTTGGAGATGACGACGCGGAGGCAAGAAAAATTGCCGCGGTCCTTGGGGAATCAGGCTATGCCATCAAAATTCTGTCTTTTAAGGACAATCTGCACGGGTTTATTCCCGGTAAACTGAAGGCTATCTATCTGGTCATGCAGGAGGTGAATGAGCAGGCATTTGGCGTTGCCATCAAGATCAGCTCTGCCTGTTCGGTGCCCCTGATCGCCGCCGGGCCGGGGTGGACGAGAACGAAAGTGATTAAAGCGGTAAAATATGGGGTTCGGGATATATTGCTCACCCCCGCTTCACAGGAAGATATCAGAGAGAATATCAATAGTAATTTGCTGGAAATGGCTGCCTGATCAGTACCGCAGCCGGCAGGATTATTTTTCCCAATCCCCGTCGATATCTTTTTTCTTTATTTTCTCCAGCAGGGTCGTCCGTTTTAAGTTGAGCAGACGAGCCGCTTCTTTTTTGTTCCCTTCGGTGAATTTCAAGGCCTGGACAATGAGCTGGGTCTCAAAATCATTGATCAGCATATTAAAATCAACCGTGCCGGTGTCCCAGGCGACTTGCTGCAGAGCAGCCGGCTGGATTGGTTCAGAGTTTCCCTGTTCCAAGCTGGCATCCTGGGCGACGACGTTCTCAACTTCCGGCGGAATATCCACGCTGTGAAATTTCTCGGGGAGGTCGTGTAACTCAACCATCCTGCCGCTGTACAGAATAGTCATATGTTGAATGAGGTTCTCAAGCTCGCGCACATTTCCGCGCCATTCGTAATGGCAAATCGCCGCCAGGGCGCGGGGCGACATGGTGAACCGCTCTCTCCCCCGATTCTCGGCATGTTTGGCAAAAAAAGCATCGATCAGCAGTGGAATATCTTCCGGGCGCTCCCTGAGCGGGGGGATGTGCAGAGGCACGACGCTGAGGCGATAATAGAGATCCTCTCTGAATCGACCTTCACGGACCATCTGCTCAAGATCACAGTGTGTCGCGGCGAGGATGCGGGTGTTGACGGGGATTGATTTGAAGGCGCCGACCGGTTCGAACTCCTTCTCCTGAATCACCCGTAACAACTTAGCCTGCAGGGCAGATTTCATGTCGCCGATTTCATCGAGAAAGAGCGTTCCCTGGTCTGCATATTGGATTCGGCCCGGCTTGTTGGCGGTCGCCCCGGTAAAGGCACCCTTGGTATAGCCGAACAGCTCACTCTCCAGCAGATCGTCGGGTATGGCCGCACAGTTTACCGGCACAAAATTCTTGTCGCGTCTCTTACTCTGGGCGTGTATGGCTTTGGCAACCATCTCCTTGCCAGTTCCTGATTCCCCTCTGATCAGGACAGTTGAAATGTCATCATCGGCCACTCGGCGAATCAGATCGAAGAGCTGCCTGATGGATGGGCTTCCCCCTATCATGCCGTGAAACGGCTCATATTTGGGTTTATCCGGCTGAATTGTAGCCTTTTTTGCTTCCGGCAGCGTCTCGTAGGCCCTTTTTAATGCCAGAGAAGTCTCCACCGGGTCGATTGGTCGATGAATAAAATAAAATAAATCAAGATCAAGAACCTGTTTGATGAGTTGGGGCCGGCCGGCTGGAATAATCGGCACAATAACGGTATCAGGGTGTCTTTTTTTGAGCGAGGCGATATGGGTTAATGTCTCATCGGTTGTGCCGAAATGGATATCGATGACCAGGATAGCTACGGAATTATTTTGTAAAGAGGCATCAAGATCCTGCTCAGTCAACACCTGTTCGATGCTGCAGCTAAACTGCAGGTCGAGCATATTCGCAACGGCCGAGAGTCCGTCTGCCTGGTTGTCTGCAAAAAGTATTGTGGGTGTTGATGCCATGTGATTATGAAGGTAAACAACAATTGGTTGAGTATTTCGAACAGATCATCTCAGACAGAGGACTGCATAAGATCCGCGAGTTTACTGGAAGTTCTGCGCATATTCAGGCTAAGCAGCCGCGCAATCTTTTGCATTACTTTTACCCCCAGAGAAGGGTATTTCTCCGCTAATATTTCAAACCCCCTGTCGGTGAGCGTTACCATTGTCGTCGCCTGTTTGGCTATCACCGTGGCTGATCTCGGCGATTTATCGATCAGGGCCATTTCACCGATAGAGCTTCCTTTGGTCAAGCGGGTCAAAATGATATTTTCTCCGGTATCGGTTCTTTTCTGAATCTCCAGGAGACCGGTGACCACAAACCCCATAAAGGTTCCCTGGTCGCCTTCGACAAAGAGGTGTTCCCCGCGCTGCAGGTGTACGTAACTCATATGTTTGGCGAAAAGTGACAGTTCGTCGACATTGAAGCTTGAAAAAATTGGCAGATTTATCAGAAAAGATCTGGTTTCCTCTTCACTGTCGCTCATTTCTTTAGGTAATAACATATGTGTTTCTGCTTAACTAGAGTCTGTCCATCACTGGCAGTTCGTTTCTGGCGCTTTGTTGTTCTTGCCATGTACTTGTCGGAGATACGTGTGCATAGCAAAGCTCCGGCTGTAATTATATGTCTTCGGCCACATCTATCAAATGTCTTTGTTGGTTGCAGGATATCTTATCTCAGAAAAGATGATACCCTCGCATCCGTTTTCCTGGTATCAGCTGGCTTGAAGGGGGAGTCAGTCTATCGGTTGAGCCTTGGACATGGTCGCCTCCTTCGCCTGACATGTGTTCCCACCAGTTGAAGCATATCATATCAAAAGGAGAAAAAACAATAGTGTTTTCTAGCTGGTATCTCCTGTTGAACAAGAGTGGTATTGATTTCTTGGCAGGTTTGTCCGTATTGCGGGACGCTGTTTAGTACCCTCAAGGGGGGTGTTCGCTTCTTCATGGACGAATTGTTTGGAAAAACCATAAGAAAATTAGTTTGAAGTCACTAAACAACAGAAAATATCAATATCGCTTTTCCTATAGGGAGGATTTCGCTATGGTGAGACTTGCTCGTATTGCGGTGAATGTACCAGATTACAAGAATAATACCAGGTTTCAGGTTCATGATGAGAAAAACAGGCGTAATCGTAGCCGTCCTGCTGGCGGTCTCTGCTTGTCCCGCCTTTGCCGGTGAACCCTTTTGGGGCTCGGTTAAAAAAATCATTGATGGCGATTCGCTGCTGATTGTTTCCGGGAAAAGAACCATTGAGATTCGGCTTTACGGGATAGACAGCCCCGAATATAATCAGCCTTTTGCCGGTAAAGCAAAAAAACTGGTAAAAAGAAAAGTTTTCGGAAAAAGAATACTGGTTCGTCCGGTATATTATGATTCTTACCAACGGCTGGTAGCCGTCGTCGAATACAATGACCGGACGTTGAACAGTGAACTGGTCAACGCCGGTCTCGCCTGGGTGTATCCACAGTATTGCCGTAAAAAAATCTGCCGTTCCTGGCAGCAGCTTGAGGCTTCGGCAAAGGCGAACAGAAAAGGTTTGTGGAGTGCTGCTCGGCCAATTCCTCCGTGGCAGTGGCGGGAGCGACGGCACCATTGAGCCTGATGTTCGGAGCGTCGTCGGTAGCCGGGCGTTGCCGGTCTTCGGCGTGGTGCCGCTGCTATTTCTTTTGATAGAAAATTGATCTCAGATGGCGTTTGGGCACGAACCTCGGGCAGACGCCGGTTAGAGATTCCGTAGAACCAATGATGAGATATCCATCATCGGCAAGGTTGTCCGCCAGTCTATTGAAAAGTTTTTTGCGATCCTCCAGGGTGAAGTAGATAGCCACGTTTCTACAAAAAATTATATCGAATTTGCCGAGACTTGTCAGCGGCTGCAGCAGATTGATTTTTTTGAAGTTGACCATCGCCCTGATTTCATCTTTGATTTTCCATGAATCATTCAAAAGGGTGAAATATTTCTGCAGGAATTTATTATCCAGCCCGCGTTCGATTTCAAACCGGTTGTATGTTCCATAGCTGGCCTGAGCAACGGCGGCATCTGAGATATCGGTGCCCAGCAGGGTAAAGAGGTAATTGGATGAATCCTTCAGCAATTCTTTGATTACTATGGCAATTGAATAGAGTTCCTGCCCTGTTGATGAGGCGGCGCTCCAGATTTTGATCCTCGGTTTCAGGGCCGATTGGCTGAAGCGGGCGTCGATTACCTCCGGCAGGATCTTGTGTTGCAGCAGTTCAAAGGGCCCCTTATCGCGAAAGAACAGTGTTTCATTGGTGGTGATCGCATCGATGATTTCTTTTTCGATATTTTTTGATGGTTCCTGCCTGGCTTTGTTGTGCAGCTCCTGGTATGATTTGCAACCGTAGGCTTCGGCGATCGAGCTGAGGCGGGTTTCAAACAGATACGATTTGCTCTGATCAAGATATATCCCGGTAATAGCCTGAATATATTGTGAGATGAGGGTCAGCTCTGTTGGTGTGATCTTGATCATCTTATTTGACACTCTTGATTATTTCGTCAGCGATTTTGCCGAGTGGAACAACAGTGTCAAGATAACCGAGCTCCGCTGGTGCCTTGGGCATCCCGTAAACGATGCAGGACGATTCGTCCTGGCCGATGGTGTATGCTCCTTTGTCTTTCAATACTCCCAGCCCGCTGGTGCCGTCGGAACCCATGCCGGTCATGATGACGGCAGTCGTTCGGCCGACATAGTAATCCGCGATGGACCGGAACAGATAATCGACGGAAGGCTTGCAGGAATTTTCGGGTGGATCGTCGGTGATTTTGATTTTTCTATGCAGTCCATCGGTGCTGGCAACCAATTTCATCTGTTTGCCGCCGGGGGCGATATAGACGATATTGGGCATAATGCTTTCCCCGTTTTCTGCTTCCTTGACATGCAGTTGACATTTTTTATCAAGACTTGCTGCAAGCGATTTGGTGAAGACCGGCGGCATGTGCTGGACGATCAAAACCGGTACGCCGAGATCGCCAGGGAGTCTCGGCAGCATCTGGTTCAAGGCGTTAGGGCCGCCGGTGGATATTCCGACGGTGACGATCTCCGACTTGCCCTTTCGCGCAACTGCCGGTTTCACGGGCGAAGCGCTACGTGCAGGCAGGCGGCCTGGCACCGGCTTGATCGGTACAGCGGAAGGACCGATTCGACCTGAGCGCTGCAACAGCGAAGAGCCAAACCTGGACCGGGAAAAAGCCTTCAGTATTGGTTCGAGAGCTGCTCTGATTTCTCTCTTCCCTTCAAGCTGGTTTTTACTGTTCTGGGGTTTAAGGATAAAATCAAAGGCACCCAGCTCCAGAGCCCGCATGGTCATGTTACTGCCCTCATCGGTCAAGGTGGAAACCATGATAGCACCGACTCCGAGGTTATTCTTTTGTATTTCCGCTAAAACCTCAATGCCGTTCATTTGCGGCATCTCAATATCCAGTGTCAGGATATCCGGTTTGAGGGTGGCAATTTTTGCCAGGGCTATTTTGCCGTTATGGGCAACACCCGCCAGTTCAACACCGGGTATTTCCTCAATAATGTCGGAAATTGCCTTGCGGTAGACGATGGTATCGTCGACAACCAGGACACGCAGATTTTTTTGGCCGATCATTGTATCACTCAATCCTCTATGCTGAGAACTTTGTCAACATTCAAAATACCAATAAGATTAGTGTCGGTTTTATAAACCCCATTGAAATAATCCCCCTGAATGCCGCGCATATTAGCCGGGGCCGATTCTTTTTTTTCCATGTCGGCAGAGACAACATCACTGATCTTTCGCACCAGCAGGCCGACATGACCGCCTGCTGAATTAACAATGATATTTCGTGGGTCCTGACTGATGTCGGTTTTGCCGAGTCCCAGTTTACGACCCAGATCAATAATGGTGACAATCTGGCCGCGTAGATTGAGTATGCCGACCACATATTCAGGGGCCTGTGGTACCTTGGTCATCTGCATGAGTTTGTTGATTTCCTGGATCTTCAGTATATCCATGCCGCACAGGGCATCGCCGATATAAAAAGTTGCCAGCTCGACAATTTTTTTGCTGGCCGTTGTTGCCTTCATCTCTGTCATATCAAATATCCTTGTCTCAGTGTGTTCTTTTTATGTAATCGTGGACGGATGCCATGAGCCGTTCTTTATCGAGCTTGATGTGATATTCGTCAACCCCGACCGCTTTGCCTTTGGCAATATCCTCCGCCGAAGCGAGAGTGGTAAGGGCGATAATCGGCAGTTTGGCGTATTGTTTATCGCTGCGAATTTTCTTGGTCAGTTCAAAACCGTTCATGTTCGGCATCTCAATGTCGGTAACCAGCATGGAAATTTCATCCCCATGTTCCATTAATTTGGTCCAGCCTTCCACACCATCCTCCGCCTCAATAACATTGTAGCCAACTTCGGTCATGTAGCCTTTCACCTGATTCCGGAAAAATTTGGAATCTTCGGCAATGAGGATAGTCGGGAGTTCTCCTTCCTCTGCGTCCAGGAGTTCCGGCTTTTTCTGTTCGGTGAACCACTGCGGGAAAAGGGTCTGCGTCATTTCAAAAACATTGACCAGCATTGTTGTTTGGTTGTCGATAATAATCGATCCCATTATGCCCGGTTGGCTCAGGGTCGTGCCGTCAATATCGGCACTCACTTCCAGTGCGTCGATAGGGCCTATGGCCAGCAGGCCGACCGAGCGTTTGGCAATGTTAAAGACAATCACCAGCAGACTGTCATGATCGGCTAGCGGCTGCACCATGGCCAGATCATCGACGCAGATGAGGCTGAGACTGCCTCCCCGGTATTTCATCACTCTTTTGCCGCCAAGTTGTTCGATATCGGATCGTTTAATCTTTTCAATGCGTTCCACCTGATTGAGCGGAACGGCGAAATGTTCTTGCTCGGAACTTTTAAAGATAAGCAATGATTGTTTGTCTTTTATGGCCTTAATTGCGGCCTCGGCAGCTTTTTTTACTTCCGAGGCTCTATCGGAGCCGTCAACCGAAGTAAGGTGCGCCATCCGGGCCAGATTGCTGACATCGAGGATGAGCGCGATACGGCCATCACCCATAATCGTTGCCCCGGCGTAGCCTTTGCACTGTTGCAGATGTCGGCCCAAAGGTTTGATGACGATTTCTTCCGAGTCCTGCAGGCGGTCGACAATCAGGCCGTACTTCATCGATCCGGTGGACACCACGACAATGTTAAGGGCACTGGCGGCGGAGGCTCTGCGGTCGATTATGGATCGGGGGTGCTCAAATTGCTTGTCCGCAACTTCTTTGGGTGAACCGTCACGATTATGGAAGAGAGGGGAGTTTTTCCCCCGTCGGTCAGACACTTTTTCTCTTCTATCGGGAAGCATTTCGTCGGTAACCGGGTCGTAATATGTCCGCTCAATGCCGATGACGTCGGCCAGCCGAATGAGAGGGAGCAGAACTCCGCGCAACCGCACGACTTCGGCATCGCCGACTTTTTCGATCCGTTCCTTAACCTGGGCAGCAGGGATACGGAGCAACTCCTCAAGATTTACCTGGGGGATGGCATAACGTTCCCCGGCTGTCTCGATAATCTGACAAGGAATGATGGCTAAGGTCAGCGGCAGCTTAATCGAAATTGTCGTGCCGGAACCTTTTTCGGAGATAATATCGACATTGCCGCCGAGCTGGTCGAGATTGGTCTTGACCACATCCATGCCGACGCCGCGGCCTGAGACATCCGTTACTTCTTTGGCGGTTGAAAATCCGGGCAGAAAGATAAGATTGACTTTCTCCTTGTCGGACATGACCTGGGCCTGTTCGCTGGTGAGCAGTCCTTTGTTAACGGCACTGGCGGCAAGTGCGTCACCGTCGAGGCCTTTGCCGTCGTCGCTGATCTCAATGACGACCTGGCCCGCCTCATGATAGGCTTTGAGGATGACCAGGCCGGTTTCGGTCTTCCCCCGCTGTCTTCTTTCACTGGGCAGCTCTATGCCATGATCGACTGAATTGCGCACGAGATGCGTCAGCGGGTCGTTTATCGCCTCAATGATAGTTTTATCCAGTTCAACGTCTTTACCGACGATGGTAAGATCGATTGTCTTACCCAGTTTTTTAGAGAGGTCCCTGACGACTCGGGGAAACTTGTTAAAGACGTTGCCGATCGGCTGCATACGGGTCAGCATGATAGCTTCCTGCAGCTCGGAAGTAATGAGGTCGATACGCTGCCCTACCGCTTCGGCATTGCGCAGATCGTCCGAGCCGATTGTCTGCAGCAGTTGGTTTCTGCTGAGGACCAGTTCTCCGGCAAGGTTCATCAGTGAATCAAGCAGACTGACATGGACTCTAAGCGACGCTTCGGTTTTGGTTGGCGGGGCCTGGGCCGATTTTGTTGCCGTCGTCACCGAGGCAGGCACATCAACAGGCGGCATGGGTTGGATGACGGGAGGTTCAACCGGATGTTCCGCATCCGTCGTCTCCTCGGCAATGGCGTCCTCATCCGCTGCTTCCTCTTCTGTGTCCAGGCAAAGGTCCGGTTCTTCCATGGATGGTTCTTCTGGTTCTGGCTGCGGAACGGTCTGCGGTTGAGCCGGCGGCTGAGAAAAAGTTCCTTCGGCTATGGCATTGAGCGGAGTGAGGTGTGACGAAATATCAACATCGTTGCTGTTCTGGACATCTTCAATCATGCTTTGCAGCGCATCCATGGCCATCAGCAGAACGTTGACTATTTCCGGAGTGGGGATAAGCTTTTTCGCCCGAATCATGCCGAGGACGTTCTCCGCGGCATGAGAGAGGTCCTGGATGGTCGTCAGGCCCATGAAGCCCGCCCCGCCTTTAATTGAGTGGGCCGCCCTGAAGACTTTGTTGACCAGGTCTTCATCGATGTCTGCACCAGCTTCCTCGACTGTCAGAAGGTCATTTTCAATATCGGCGAGATGTTCTAATGATTCTTCAATAAATCCCTGCAATATTTCGTCGTCTTCAATTTCCATAGATATACCTCGTGCATTTAGTGACTTAGAAATAGTTTTCTTGTGTTTTTCTAAGATAATTATTTCGTGAAAGATCGTATACTCGCCAAGCGAGTACTAAAAAGAGTACCCGTCAAGCGAGTACTGAACTGAGTACCCGGCTTTCTTTCCGTTTGCCCGGGAGGGAAATGATAATGTGATTGACTAACTCAGGTTATACATAACCGCATTGTAATGTACAGGTGGGGAGGTAAAAAAAATGTCGAAAGTGAAAAGAAAAGTTTCCCCGAAAAACCGGAAAGCAGGAAAATATATTTTTAAAACGGGAAGATACGGGAGGGATGGCGGGAGGTTCGATAACAGGCTTGTCCGCCTGTTATCGAACCTGAACTAATCAGCCGGCACTTGGCTGAATATCAAGGAGTGTCAGTTCATAGGTGAGGTGGTGGCCGGCAAGGGGGTGGTTGTAGTCGACGGTAACCTCTGAACCTTCAACCGAGATTACCGTCGCCGGAACTTTTTCCTCCACGCCGTCCCGGTCAATTTTGAGGGAAAGAACCATGCCCGGTTTCGGTTGAAGGGCATCGATCATCTGCTGACTGTTAATAGTCTGCAACAGCTCTTTTTGTCTGGGGCCAAAACCTTCGTCGGGAGGAATGCGGATTTTACGAGTCTCGCCGACACGCATCTGCAACAGCGTTTCCTCAACGGTCGGCGGGAGATTGCTGTCCCCGATTGTCGTCTGCAGTGGTTCCTGCCTGTCGATTGTGATAAAGACTTCACCATTGTCAAGTTTGCCGGTGAAGCTGATTGTTACCATGTCCTTTTGTTGCGGGTGGGTCATACTGGAGCTCCTTGTTGTGATAAATTTCTAACGAAAACGTTAAAATAATGATATCGTGAAAAAGTAAAATAATTCTTGACGATGGCGGGGGAAAGCATGTTCTGCACCTTGAGCAAGTCCCTGGAGTACCAGGAAGAAGGGCGAGTTTTTTGTGACGCCAGCAAAATTTACCGAAAAATAACGTCATCTACTATAGGAAATGACCAACTTTATGCAAGTATATACGGTGAAAAGAGCAAAAACAGTTAGTGTAGCTTGACAAAGGAGGCCGAGCCGTCTAACTTAGTCATCTTTTTAGTAGGATGAGGTCTTTTTAAAAATACCAACCAATCACCATGATATCGCTTAATTTTACCAAAACAACCGATGGACTTTTGCCGGCAATTGTCCAGGATTATCAAACCAACGAAGTTCTGATGCTTGCCTATATCAACCAGATGGCCTGGGAAAAAACTTTAGAGACCGGCAAGGCACACTATTGGAGTCGCTCGAGAAACCAATTGTGGCTGAAGGGCGAAACTTCCGGTCACGTGCAGCGAATCCATCAGATTCTGGTCGACTGTGACGACGATACGGTTATCTATAAGGTTGAACAACTGGGCGGGGCTGCGTGTCATACCGGGCACAGGTCCTGTTTTTACCGGCGGCTCGAGAATGGCGACCTGGTTACCACAGCGGAAAAAGTGTTTGATCCGAAGGTTGTCTACGGGAAAAAATAAGAGTTGGTGACGTCGTACAACTTCCAGACGAAGAGCGGTTTTCCTATGCGGCGTTGTTTCCAGTATTACCTTTGATGGCCGTCTGGAGAGCGTTGTCCTGAGCCGTCTTGCAGCTGGATTTTTTTTTACGGGACCATTAGCGTTTTATAACAAATAGAATGATGAAGTAGTTGCGGGAGATAGAGTATGGACCAGTTGAAGTTGGGCTTGCCGAAAGGCAGTCTGGAAAAAGCAACAATTGAACTTTTTGAAAAGGCTGGATGGCTTATTAAGCCGGCTGCCAGAAACTATTTTCCGGAAATTGACGACCCGGATCTGAATTGTTCCATTTGTCGGCCGCAGGAGATGTCTCGATACGTCGAAGACGGGCTGCTCGATGCCGGGATCACCGGTAAAGACTGGACCATGGAAAACAAGTCCGATATAGTCGTGGTCTGTGATCTGGTCTATTCCAAGGTGAGTCGGCGGCCGACCAGATGGGTTATCGCCGTAGCCGGCGATTCGGATATCAAGACCATTAAGGACCTTGAAGGCAAGAAAATTTCCACCGAGCTGGTCAATGTGACCAAACGTTTTTTTGCCGATAAGAACATCAATGTCAACATTGAATTTTCCTGGGGCGCAACCGAGGCAAAAGTGGTTGCCGGTCTTGCTGACGCCATTGTCGAGGTTACCGAAACGGAGAGTACTATTCGGGCACATGGCCTGCGCATTATCCATGAACTGATGCAGTCCAATACCCAGCTCATCGCCAATAAAAAAGCCTGGGACGATCCATGGAAAAGGGAAAAAATAGAAAACATAGCGCTGATGCTTCAGGGCGCATTGAACGCTGCCCGGATTGTCGGCCTGAAGATGAACGTTGCCAGCGACAAGCTCGATGGCGTTGTTTCTATCCTGCCATCGCTCAACGCTCCCACGGTTGCCAGTCTCTATAATCAAGACTGGTATTCAGTTGAAACTGTTGTCTCCGAAGACATCGTCCGGGATCTTATTCCCAAATTAAAAAAAGAGGGGGCGGAAGGAATTATCGAGTATGCCCTCAATAAGATCATTTCATAAGAATTACGATCTGCATCATGATGGTTCCCGTGCGCTGCATAGGAACCAGGCATGATGTATTTTTGCCATCATCAAGGAGAATAATATGGATTTTTCTAAAATAGAGTTTCTCCTGAGCGTGCACAGCCTCAAGCAACTTCCCCCCCTTGAGCTGCCCGAAATCGCTTTTGCCGGCCGATCTAATGTCGGCAAATCCAGCCTTATCAATACCCTGACCGGCAGGAAGAAATTGGTTAAAGTCAGTGCCCGGCCGGGCAAAACCCAGGGGCTGAATTTTTTCAGGGTGGCTGATTATTTCTTTCTGGTGGATCTGCCCGGATATGGTTTTGCCAAGGTGCCGAAAGCGATGCAGGACGGGTGGCAGTCGCTGATTTCGACGTACCTGGAACAGCGAAAAACGCTGCGCTGTGTCGTTGTTATCATGGATATCCGCCATGAGCCGAAGAGTCAGGATACCCAACTGATCGAATGGCTGAAGCAAAATTCCATTCCATGTCTGCCGGTCTACACCAAAATCGATAAGGTTTCCGGCAGTATTCGGGAAAAAAATGCCCGCCTACTCGATGCCGGCCATACTCTGCACGCCGAAGAGCGTGTGCTCTTTTCCTCCAAGACCGGGCAGGGGCGTGACAAACTGGAAGCAGCTCTGACCAGGTTCCTCCTGACTCCTTGAGGTGAGATGCGGTAATTCCATTATTCGGCAAGCTTATCGTTCATACCACCCTGAAGGTAGCATACTTCCATTCTTCATGGCATTCAGCCCCGTCATTCACATCAAAGGCTGAGCCTGGTACTTTTGACCAGGTCCAGATCATCCCATCCCCCGGTAATGCCTCTTTTTCGTAAACAGACACCAATGCCATAGTTCCCCTGTCAGGTAAAAATAGACTCAGGCAGCAAACTTATGTATGCTACCTGGTAAGTGTTCAGCGGAAAGTGCAGACGGCTCATGCTGTCCTGATGGATTGGTATGCCGTTTGTAAAAGAGGAACTGTTGCTTCGTGGCGGAGGAGCCACCCGTGACAAGGAGAAAAAATGCAGGAATTGTCTAAATCGCAAAAGGCGCGACACGCCATTCGAACTTTCAAAATACTCGCCGATTCCATTTCCCTTCAGGGATCATATCGCCCATCCGGCCAGGTCGGTGAAAAACTTGCTGAAGCTTTAAAGCAGCTCAGTCCGGAAATTTATGGTTCCATGACGGATGGGAGAATTATTGAGCTCAAAGGTCTTGAATATGTGATCGACAGAATGCCTAAGGGTATTGAAAACTGCACCAGAATAATTCTCACCGCCCAGGAGGATTTCCAGGAGACGTCTTTTGCCAAAATTGTCCCTTTTAAACGACGCAGGGTCTCCTATGCCGTGTCCGACAAGGAGCTGTGCTTTGTTATCACAACCGGAAAAAGCGAAATCTACGACATCCTGACCCATATCACGTTTTTGAACATCGAGGCGCAGAAGATTTACCAGCAGGCCAGAAAAAGAGTCGACGGAATAAGCTCTGAATGGGCGGAACTGCAGCGAATAGTGGCCATTGATACAACTCTTGAAGATGAAGTGCTGGAACAGGCCATCTGGAATCTTTCGATCATCCTGGGCCGGACCTATAAAGAGACCAGAGACACCTATGATTATCTGGAAAAGAACAGACAGGAGAAGGATTCCAACAGCGGTCTCTTTAAAATAGTCTACGGTATCGGGCAGCGGGTTATGGCCGAGCATCTTGAAGAAAAAAATGAGCTGACCGTTTATTTTACTCCTTCGCTGCACGAGATGATGGATAATCAGAAATATGCTTCGCTGTGGGCTGAGAAATTAAAGGATTCGTTATGCCGCCTGAACTGTCAGGACCGGCCAATCCATGTGGTAATTGCCAATATGCACTCAATGCGCAATCTGCTGTTCGGGCCGAAAGTCCTGGAGGAGGCAGGAGAAGTGATCCCGGACGACCTGTACGAAATGGTGCGGGCGATTCGGGACCGTGGCATCGTCGTTGATGTCTTCACCCGGGAGCGGGGTTTTACCTATCAACAGGACAGCTCGGGATCCAATATAGACATTAATATTATCGATCTCGCCGCAATCGAGGAGAGGTATATTCATCCTGCCTTGAAAATGAATGTTCATTTAATTAAGGAGGCGCAACCTGTATTGCTGGTTATCGATTATGCTTTTGGTACCCAGGCCTTTGATGTTATGGATGAATTACTGCGGCCTTTTCGACGTAACGGCGATGAAGGGGCTTTATCCATCAAATCGATTTCCATAATGGGTAAGGCCGGAGTTTTACCGGGAAAAAAAGGCGATATTATGCTTGCCACGGCCCATGTGATAGAGGGAACCGGCGACAACTATATTGTTAACAACGATCTCCAGGCCACCGATTTTCATGACAGTGTTCGTGTCTATACCGGACCGATGGTCACTGTGCTCGGCACATCGCTGCAAAACCGAGACGTACTCGAACGGTTTCATTCGTCCAGCTGGCGGGCGGTCGGCCTGGAAATGGAAGGAGGGCATTATCAGCGGGCGATAAGCGGGGCGATTATCCAGGGCTTTATTCCGGCTGATATGAAAACCCGTTATGCCTATTATGCATCGGATAACCCGATGGTTTCCGGGCAGACCCTGGCTTCGGGACCGATGGGCGATGAAGGGATCTTGTCTACCTATATGATTTCCAAGGTTATCCTGGAAAAGATCACCAATTATGATGATGCTGAAAAAAGCTGATCGAAAACTCCACGTACTGCTCAGTTTTTCTCCCTGGTTCCTGGCCACTGCCTGTACCTTGTTGCTGATTCTGCTGACTCTCTTTGCCGTGAGCAATTATCAGCGGGAAAAAGAGTTGATTGTCGATGCCCTGGCCCAGAAAGGGCTGACCCTGATGCGATTTATCAACAGTTCCGTGCGGGAGTCCATACGGAACAATCTGCGCTCCCGGGAGCAGTGGGATCACTGGCAGGATCATATGCAGGCCGCGCTGCAGCAGGCGGTTGAACAACCGGGGGTTGAATTTGTTATGCTGATCGATTCGACAGGTAATATCCTGTCCGCGGCCGGGACAAATATGCCGGCAAAAGAGGTTAATGGTGGGGATATGGATTTTGTCGGGAGGCTCGGCACCAACGGTTCAGACAGATTTGTGACGCGAATCGTTGAAAATGGCCGGGAGGAGACCACGAAATTTCAACTTGCCGCCTGGTATCTGCCGCCGAACATGGGGGGAGGGATGCATGGACCACCCGAGCGCGGCATGAGGAAAGAGCAGATGATGCGCCGTTTCAGTCAGCGACCCCATTTTGCCGCGTTTCAAGCCGAAATGGAAGGACTGCTCAGGTTGAAACCTGTCTATATCATCCAGTTGGATTACGAGCAGTTCAGCTCTCCACTTCGACGGCAGTTGCTGCAGATCATCATCCTGCTGGTCGTTATTCTCCTTGTCGGTCTTGGCGGGGCCTTGTCTTTTGTGACGCTGAAGGGATTAAAAGGATCCCAACTGCGTCTCGGCAAGATGACTGCTTTTACCGATATCCTTATATCCTCCCTGCCGGTTGGTCTGATCGCCACTGACAGCAGCGGAATTATCCGGGTATGTAATGAGGCGGCGCAGGACCTTCTTGGTGCTGAGGGCCGACAGATCATCGACAGTATGCCGGAGGTCTGTCTGCCTCCTCAGCTGGCGCAGATGTTTTCCGGCACCAAGATGGACGGGCAGACCGAGCGTCAGGCGGAAGTCACTTTACATCCTGGATCGGCCATGAACCGGACTCTGCACCTTGCATCCGTAGTCGTCCTCGAAGCTGACCGGAGTTTTGCAGGAGAGGTCCTGCTCATACGGGACCTGACCGCGATGAAGCACCTGGAGAAAGAACTGCAGAGAAACGAACGGCTGGCGGCACTGGGAAAAATGGCCGCTGGTGTCGCCCATGAACTACGTAATCCTCTGAGTTCCATTAAAGGCCTGGCGGTGGTCTTGCAGGCCGGTTTCGCCGTGCCGAGCAAAGAGGCGGAGACGGCAGGTATTCTCGTCAAGGAGGTTGAGCGGCTCAACCGCAGTATCGGTGAACTGCTCGATTATGCCAGGCCGGAGCAACTCAGGCGCGAGTCGGCGTCAATACCGGAGATCATCGGCAAAACCGTGTCGCTGGTAGAAGGGGATGCGCAGTCCTATGGCATTGTTATCAGACTCGATACTGCCGAGGATCTGCCGCAGCTCCCGGTTGATATCGACAAGATGAACCAGGTTTTTTTAAATCTCCTGCTGAATGCGATTCAGGCAATGGAACAGGGCGGCGAGTTGACGGTGCGTACGGAACTGCGTGCGCAGACGATGGTAATTCTCGTCCGGGATACCGGGGTCGGCATCCCGCCGGAAAACCTGAGCCGGATCTTTGACCCATATTTTACGACCAAAAACAATGGAACCGGACTGGGACTGGCCATGTCGTCGAAAATAATCGAGGAACACGGCGGGCGCCTGGAGGTCAGCAGTGTTGCCGGCGAATGGACTGAGGTCCGGGTTATTCTGCCGTTGATGGCGTCGTAACACCATGAAACGGTGGTTGCCGGGATCCCGCGGCGCATGGGGACCAGCTGAGACGCTCTATTTATACTGCATATTGTACAGCATTTCATATTCACCCTTCTGACTGATGAGCGAATCATGCGTTCCCTGCTCGACTATCACGCCGTCTTTGATGACGATGATCCGGTCGGCATTTTTGATAGTCGACAGGCGATGGGCGATAACCAGGGTGGTCCGGTCCTTCATCAGGTTTTCCAGGGCCTTCTGCACCTCTCGCTCCGACTCGGTGTCCAGGGCAGAGGTCGCTTCGTCGAGTATCAGGATCGGTGCGTTTTTCAACAGGGCCCTGGCAATGGAGATGCGTTGCCGTTGCCCGCCCGACAGACGGGCCCCACCCTCGCCGATCATGGTGTCAAATCCATCGGGAAGGGTCTGGATAAAGTCGTAGGCATGGGCCGCCCTGGCAGCTTCATGGATCTGCTCTTCCTGTGCCTGCTGGTCGCCATAGGCGATGTTGTTACGGACGGTGTCGTTGAAAAGGATGGTCTGCTGGGTGACCATGGCAATTTGATTTCTCAGCGATGCCATGGTGACATCACGGATATCGATGCCGTCTATCCTGATGCTTCCTTCTTTCAGATCGAGAAATCGGGGAATAAGGTTGGTAAGCGTCGTCTTGCCGCCGCCACTCGGTCCGACGATGGCCAGGGCTTCGCCGGCGGGGACGGTGAGATCTATATGTGACAGCACCGGCGTCGTATCGTCGTCGTAACAAAAGGTAATATTGCTGCATTCAATCCGGTTGGAAAAGGGCGGTAAGTCAATGGCATCTTTTTTATCCTGGATCTCCGGTTCAACGTCGAGGATGGCAAACACCCGGGTCGCCGCGGCCAGTCCCTGCTGGATGGTCGAGTTGATTTTGGTGACCCCTTTGACCGGCTCGTAAGCGGCAATAAGAGCGGTCAGAAAGGCAAAGAATGTTCCCGGGGTCATGTCGCCGCCGATAACCTCTTTGCCGCCAAACCAGATAATAAGGGCGATGGCACCGCCACCGATAAATTCCATCATGGGATGCTGCAGACAGCGGTATTTTGCATCCTTCATCGTCAGGACAAAGAGGCGGGTGACCTGGTGCAGAAACCGTTTTCCTTCATATTCTTCCTTGGTAAATGCCTTGACTATGCGACTGCCGGTGATGGTCTCATGCAGAATATTGGAGACAAGAGCCACCTCCTCCTGGGTCGAAGTGCTGAGTTTGCGAAACAGTTTACCAAATCTGGTTATTGGATAGGCGGCAATCGGCAAGACGATAAAAGTGATCATCGCCAGGCGCCAGTTCATGTAAAACACCACCCCGAGCAGGATGATTACCTGAAAAAAATCACGGACCGCACCGACCAGGGCATTCGATACCGCCTGCTGCAGCAGGGCGACATCGGAGATTATCCGGGACATCAGCGTGCCGGTAGGCATCGCATTGAAAAAAGACAGCGATTGTTTGTGAATATGGTTGAAGATGTTGACCCGAAAATCACGAATGACCGATTGTCCGACCTGTTCGAGCAGGATGGAATAAAGGTAGTAGACCACGCCTTTGAGGAAAAAAATGGCCAGAAGAACCAGGGGCAGGAGTTTTAAGTAGAAAGTGTTCTGGTCGATAAATATTTTATCGAGAACATCTTTGACCAGCCATGTCTGCGCACCAGTTCCGGCAGAAACACAGACCATGGCCACCATGGCCACGAAGAGTTTTGCCTGATATGGTTTTATCACGTGATAGAGTCGTTTGAGAATTTCTTTATTGGTCATGGGGAATTTTCGATATGTGAAAAAAATTATAGGCTGCCTGCCGCGCGCGGCATGGAACCGGCGAAGCCGTCATCTAAAAAAATATCTGTCGGAGAGATCTTTTCACCCTGGTATAGCCGGTTTTGCTCCAGAGGCGATGGAAGAGGCTGAACCATTGCTCCGGGTGCTGGCGGACGAAAGGTTCGTAGAGCTGGATGCAGCGTGTCGAGATATCGTTAATATTTTCTTCGTTGATTGCCGAATATTCGGGCAGATCGACGGTATCAAAGTCAATATGCAACTCGCCATCCTGCATATAATAGACGCTCGTCATGACCGGTGCCCCCGAGCGCAGATGCAGCAGTGCCGATCCTTTGGCGCAGGCCAGGGGCTGGTTGAAAAACTTGACGCTGGTGCCGGTGCCGGTATAACTCTGGTCCAGGCTGACGATAAGCAACCTGTTTTTCGCCAGCGCCTCCTGATAAACCGTCATACCCTCATAGCTGCTCAGCTGTTCGAGGCTGCTGCCGAAATGTCGCCGCTGACGCACGAAAAATTCATCGGAAAGGGGATTGCTCTGTTTCTTGTAAATAAGGCTTGTCGGCAGACCGGTGAGATTGAACCAGGCAAAATAGGCTTCAAACCAGCTGGCATGGATGGTGGTGAGAATAACACCTTTACCCTGACCGAGAGCATGGTCAAGTTTCTCCCGTCCGGTGATCCTGGCGTTTTTTACCAGCCTGGTGAGACTTTTCCGATGAAGGATGAACACCAGACCGAAGGTTCGGGTGAATTGCAGGTAGACTCGGCGCAATAAGCGGATTTTTGCCGGATGGTCCATCTCGGGGAAAACCGTCGACAGATTCTTATAGGCAACCTTGATCCGGAATGGAAACACCACCCAGGCCACATAGCCGACAGCGCTACAGAGAAAAAGAATCACCGGTACAGGCAGGAGATTAATGAAAAAAATGGTGCTTCGAAGTATAGTATATTCTAATTTGTGTTTTATATTCATGAGTAAGAGCAGGACATCGTTGGAATCTGAATGGCGATACAGTTTCATGCAAAAATCTTGTAAACTACACCACTCGCCAGGGGAATAAAAGCAGTTTCTGAGGGTGCGTCCGTTGTGTGGGGGTTTAATGTTCTGCATCTATCATAATACTCATAACCTTTCTGAGCAGGGTTGCTGTTTGGTGCGCAAAAGTTGCTTATCTTGAAGAAATTATTATATTTTCGCAAAGCAATAGCGAAACGGGATTAACCCCGGATAACGGGAATAAAGTCGTTTTTTCATTTTTACAAGGAGGGTGTATGAGTATTATTCATGAAATTAAAAAAGTTGTAACCCCGGTTGATTTCTCCGATAATTCCAAATTGATCGCGGAATCGGCCGGATATCTCGCCGGGAAATTCGGTGCATCGATGTATCTGGTGTTTATTGTGCAGAACTTCGAGGATTATTCCGGATTTTTTGTGCCTCAGATGACCTTGCCGACCCTGGAAGGTGAACTTGCCGAGAGCGCGGAAGTAAAAATGGCCTCCTTTTGCGGCGAAATGGTCGATTACTGCAAAAAGGCCGGGGTGAAGGAGCTGAATTACAAGGTCTTTATGGGTGATGTCGGTGAAAAAATTGTCGAATATGCCAATGAAATCGAGGCTGATCTCATCGTCATGGGTACCCATGGGTATAAAGGACTTGAAAAAATCATGTTCGGATCTGTTGCCGACAAAGTTGTCCGTGCCGCCAACTGTCCGGTTATGACCATCAATCCCTACACCTGCTGTAAATAAGTCGGTGGCTTCCTGGTTCCCGCGCGGTGCACGGGAACCGGCCCTACCCGATCACCCCACCACAATGAGCAGGCCGTTATTCGCCTCGCCATTGGTGGCTCCGCCGATCAGCGACGAGCAGCTTATCTCTTGCAGAAGATAACAGGTGACTGGAATCCTGCCGAATCGCCGGGCCGGAAAAACAGTTTCAAGTGCTTTATTCCATGACGCGGTTAATGATTGTAAGGCGGTGCTTGCGGCATCAAATTCTTTTGTGTGGACCAGCCTGGCGAAGAGCTCTTCAATCTGCACGGCAAGGTCCCTGTTTTTCTCCCGGAACGCGACGACCGCCTGGCAGGCCTCTTCGCCGGTAAAGCCGATAAGACCGGGAAGCTCTAGACCGGCTAAAAGCGTTGCGGTCGCGCCGGTTTTCTTCTCGTATGCTTCCAGCATTAAATCCCCGCCATCCTGGCTGGTGGTCAGAAAAATTTCACATCCCTGCATCTCGCTTGCAAGAAAGAGCGTCTTCCAGCCGTTGAATCGCTTCCTGATATTTCCCGAATGGGCAGCGCTCAGATGGCGCTCGACCTGATTGAGTTCGGCGAAAGGACTGTCTTCCATTTCGTCTTCCTCCAGCGCGTCACTGTCACCATGCAGCTGTTGAAAAAGGGCAGCCTGCTCATCATCGACGGTCGCCAGGTTGCGGGCGATTTCTTCTTCTTCCCGGTCGAGGATTTCGCCTATTGCCAGAACCAGTCGCGCCTGCCAGAGTTTCTCCTCTGCTCCGGTCTGCAGTTTTTTCTTTTGCAGTTCGTCGGGATGCTGCAGAGAAGAGATAATCGCCCGCTCCGAGTCATCATCGGCAGAGCTGACAGCCGTATGGGAGGCTAAAATCAGGGAACTCAACTGGGCGGCATAGTCGTCTTTGCGGCTGCTGATGTCGGCAATCAAGCGGACGAACCGTTTTCGATTCTCGCCGAGGGGACAGGGAGTATGTTCTTGACAGAATCCCGATTTAATGAAACTATCTGTGGATTCTTTGCTGGAGTCGGCAGGATCTTCCTCCACCGGCTTGATGAGGTGGATTTTTGGAAAGAGCAGAAATAGAGGATACTGGCGTATCGAGTAGAGGGCCGTTCCCGGGAAATAAAGGGTATTGAGTGAGTTCATATGCAGAGTATTAAAGAAAAAGTTTCGTTTTATCTGTCAGCCGTATGCTATCTGCTGTTTAATCTGCGTCTGGGAGCCGATGCCCTGGCCACCGTAAAAGCCACGGGCTGGCAGATCGTTCAGACTGCGCCATATGTTGCCGGTATAACCTACGTCATTATTGCCCTTTTGCAATATATGGCCGACGGCGAAAAGCTGCCATGGGACAGGCGGTTGCGGTTGTTCTTTGCGCTTGGCATCATGGCCGGGCTGTTCTACGGCATATATGAATACGCCGGAGTGGATGTCGGCAGGCCATAATACCTGGACTGAACCGCTCTGTCACCCGGTAAATGGCTGAAGTTGTCGTTGTTCCTTCTGCTGGTTTATTATCTATGTTCTACCTCCATGTCTCCAACCGTACCGAAAATCTGCTTCGCCATATGGCCGAAGTCATCTTGGCGGACAAGCAGGCGAACCTCTTTGCCACGGAGCTGTTTCTTATCCAGAGCCAGGGCATGGAACGGATGGTTGGCCAGAGCCTGGCCGATGTGTTCCGTTCTTTTTGTAATTTTAAATTTTTCCTGCCTCTTGATTTCCTCACTTTTGTCGCAGACAGACTGGGGCTTGCCATAAGTCCCGACGGCTTCCAGCGCCAGATCCTTACCTGGCGAGTCGATGGATTGCTGCGGGATCTTTCCGGTGCGCAGTACCAGCCGCTCCTCGGCTATCTTGCCGGGGAAAATAGTGAGCTAAAGCGATTTCAGCTGGCCCGGCGTCTGGCCAATATTTTTGATCAGTATCAGATAATGCGGCCGGAAATGCTGCGAGCGTGGGAGCGTGGCGTCCAGGTCGCCGCACAGCCGGCCGAAGAATGGCAGATGGATCTGTGGCGCAGGCTGCTGGCCCAATCCGGGGGAGAGGTACACCGCGGCATGCAGTTTACCCAGGTGGTTGACCGGCTCGACAGGGCACGGGATCTTGGCGATTGTCTGCCGAAGCGAGTCTCGGTAATCGGGCTGCATACGTTTCCGCCGATGTATCTCAACTACCTGAACAGCCTGGCCAGTCATATGGATGTTCATCTGTTTCTCCTTTCCCCATGCCGTAATTACTGGGGTAACGTCCAGAGCCGCAGGACACAGTTTAGAGACCGCATCAGCAAGAATGGCGATGTCCGGGCCCTTGCAGGCGTGCAGGAGGAACACCATCCGCTTCTTGCCTCTCTTGGCAGCCAGGGACGCGACCTGCAGAACATGATGCTGGAAAATGCCCGTTTTGCCCTCGAGTTTGCAAGCTATGACGATCCCCTTGCCGGTAAAGAGTATGCCGCGGGGACACTGCTGCAGCGGCTCCAGGCCGATCTGCTCGACGGCTTTCTGCCCGTTGGCGCCCATGCCGCGGCACCAGTCCCAGGTGATGATTCTATTCAGGTGGTTTCCTGCCATGCAAAGCTGAGGGAGATAACCGTTCTAAAAGACCAGCTGCTGCATCTACTGCACCAGGATGGCAGCCTGGAATTACGGGACATCATCGTTATGGCCCCGGATATCCAGGAATATGCGCCGCTGATCCCGGCAGTTTTTGCCGACATCCAGCACTCCATCGCCGATCGCAGCCTGCGGCGACGCAATGCAGTGCTTGCCGCATTTTTAAGTTTTCTTGACCTGTTTATGGGCAGGTTCGGCTGGAGCGAACTGCTCGATCTGCTGCGCCGGCCGGTAATTTTTCCACAGTTTCAGCTCAACGCAGAAGATCTCGAAATGCTGCAGCAGTGGGTAACGGCCGCGGGAATCCGCTGGGGTCTGTCCGGCGCACAACGGGGTGAGGCGGGACTGCCGGAATTTGCCGAAACCAGCTGGCAGGCAGGCCTTGAACGGATGCTTATGGGGTTTGCCATTGACAGCTACGATTTTGTCGACGGGGTGCTGCCATTTACCGATATTGAAGGAAAAGGCGCATCCGCCCTGGGCGGCCTTTGTCAATTTGTCGAGGTTGTTACGAAAGCGCGGCTTGATTTTCAGCAGACCCGTCTGCTTGGCGAATGGTCGGAGAAGCTGCAGCACATTGTGCAGCAGCTCTTTGGCGAGGAGTATGAGCAGGAGTTGATGGAGCTGCGCAGCCTTATTGCGGAGCTGTCCGGGCCAATCACCCTTTTTCATTCCGAACGGGTCGGCTTCACGGTGATTCGTGAATGGTTCAATCAATCGGCCAAAGAGAGTCGCTCCAGCAGCGGGTTTCTCCGTGGTCAGCTCACTTTCTGTTCGATGTTGCCCATGCGTTCGATACCCTTTAAAGTGGTCTGTCTTATTGGGCTCTGTGACGGTGTGTTTCCGAAAACGGACAGATATGACACCTTCGATCTCATGGGGACCGATTTTCGACCGGGTGACCGTTCGCCGCGCGCCGATGATCGGTACCAGTTTCTTGAGGCGCTGCTGGCGGCGCGATCACATCTCTATCTTAGCTATATCGGCCAATCGATCAAAACCAATGAAGAAATCCCGCCGTCAGTTGTGGTGACTGAGTTTCTTGAAGTCCTGGAAAACGGCTACGGCGTGAAAGATATAGTTGTCCGGCACCCGCTCCATCCTTTCAGCAGCAGATATTTCGACCAGCAGAGCGATTGGAAAATGTTCAGCTATGACAGTTATTACTGTAAAACGGCAGCGGCCCTGCGACAGGGAGCGCCTCCACCCGCAGCCTGGTGGCAGGGCCGGCGGGATGAAACGAGTGATACGGTAATCTTCTCGGATTTGCTGCGGTTTTATGCCAATCCACAGAAATTTTTCATTAAGGATTGTCTGGGAATCCGCTTGGATACGGGAGAGGATCTGCCGGATGACCGGGAGATGTTTGCGGTGACCGGGCTTGATAAGTATGCTGTCGAAGAAGAAATGGTCCGGCTGGCGCTTGCTGGGACTGCAGGGGATGTCTGCAAAAAAATTCAGAGTCGGGGGCAATGGCCCCTTGGCACCTCCGGAGAGCTGGCATTTGTCGAAAAACAGCGAAGCATCGAAGAATTTATCGGCAGGGTGCAGGCGCAGAAGATGGGTGGAAAGTGCTGTGATCTGCCGCTTGATTTGACTGTCGGCAGCTACCGCCTTCTTGGCACGCTCACCAATGTCTATGAAAGGGGAGTGGTACTGGTTCGGTTTGGCAAGCTGCGCGGTCGCGATCTTCTGTCGGGCTGGCTGCATCACCTGGTGCTCAATCGCCTTCAGCCGATGGCCGAAACGAGGATTGTCGCCGAGGAGAGTAGTATCTGTTTCAAGGCTGAGGATATAAGCCAGCGCCGGCCTGATCTTGACAGCTTGCTCGACGGTTTTGCCGAGGGGTGCCGTGAACCATCGCTGCTGTATATCGAGCCGGCCTTTGTCTACGCCCGGCAGCAGGCAAATCCTAAGGCTTATATACCGCCAATCGATAAGGCCCGGCAGCTGCTTGTGCAGAGTCTTGAAAAAGGCTATGAACCGGAATGGCAGCTCCTGCTTGGCGCTCAAGGGGAGAAAGTCATCCTGGGTAATGCATTTGAGCAACTCTGTCAGGAAATAATGTGTCCGGTCTGGGGAGCAGCAGATGCAGGATGATTACCAGATATTCGATGCTGCCAGACTTGACTTAACAAAGGGAATCAATCTGGTTGAGGCAAGTGCGGGGACCGGCAAGACCTATGCCATCGGCATGCTGGTGTTGCGGGCGGTGGTGGAGCTGCGTCAGCCTATCGACAGGATTCTGATTGTCACCTTCACCAAAGCCGCTACCGAGGAGTTGAAAACCCGCATCCGGGCCCGACTGGTGGAAGCCAGGGATCTGCTCAGCGGAAAACGGGCAATGGACGCAGGGAAAATTGATCGGACCCTGCTCGACTGGGCTGCGACAATTGACGATGCCCAGGCGGCGGTCGATGTCCTGCAGCTTGCCCTCTATGATATCGACCGGGCGGGAATTTTTACCATCCATGGGTTTTGTCAGCGCATGCTGGTGGAGCAGGCACTTGAGAGCGGGCAGCTCTTTGATGTCGAATTGCTCGCCGATATAGATCATGTGCGCGGTGAAGTGGCCGATGACTTCTGGCGCAAACATATCTACCCGCTTGACCCCTTACCCTGTGCGCTTCTTACCGGCTGCTTTGGTGCGCCGGAAAATTTGCTGGCCAGTGTCAGCGCCGTCTTTGGTGACAATGGTGTGATTGAGCCCAAGGTAGGCCTTGTTGATGAGGTGCTGGCCGAGCTTAAAACGGCAATGGCGAGAATGGCCGCCTGGTGGTCTGAATACCAGGGCAGCTTGCATGCGTGTTTTGCTGGCGCTTTAGCCGAAGGAAATTTCAAGAAGCCATTTGGCGATGGTTTCGCGTCGTGGTATCAGTCGCTTACCTCTTTCTTTGCAGGGACCACGGACCGGATTCCGGACAACCTCCATCTGCTCGATCGGCAGGAACTCGCCGGTGAGCTGAATGGCACCAAGATCCGCGGCGATGTAAAAAAACAGGCCTATCTGGCCGACTGGCCCCTGCCGGAGTATGAGATTGCCGCACTTATAACGGCAATCAACATGCTGCTGCTCACTTTCCGCGTCAAACTCGCCGAAGAGCTGCGATCGGAAGTAAGCCGCCGGCTTCTGCAGCAGGGGAATATGGGGTTTAACGACCTGATTATCGGTCTGTCGGCCGCTTTGCAAGGCGAGGAGGGACGCTCGCTGCAACAGCTCCTCAGCGAACGGTATTCGGTCGCCCTGATCGATGAATTCCAGGATACCGATAGTGAGCAGTGGCATATTTTTTCCACTCTTTTCGGGGGGAAAAACCATTATCTCTATTTGATCGGGGATCCTAAGCAGGCGATATACAAATTCCGCGGCGCGGATATCCATTCATATTTTCTGGCCAGGGAATCGGCAGGGATCTTGCTGACCCTTAATAAAAACTATCGCTCGCACCCTTTTCTAGTCACAGAGATAAACCGGCTCTTTGGATCGAGAAACAGGCCGTTCTTTTTTCCCGAGGAAACCCTTGATTATCATCCGATAACTGCGGCGAAAAAAGAAGGAGAGCTTGATCTGCTGCAGGATGGCAAATCCCTGGCCGGTATGGTTTACTGTACGCTTGTCCCTGATCCAAATGAGAAAACCGGCAGGTGGAGCTCCGCTAAAGCGGCGGCGGTATTGCGCGGGTTCATCGTTGCCGAACTGGGCCGGCTGCTTGATCCGATGTGTCCCGTCCTGCTGCAGTCTGCCGCCCAGGGCTCGCCGCCACGGCCACTGGCGCCGGAGGATATCGCCATTCTGGTCCGCAGCAACAGACAGGCGGAGGAATACCGGCAGGCACTGGCCGAGGCGACGATACCGGCGGTGGTCGGCAGCAGGCAGTCGGTCTTTAAAACCAGCGAATGCCAGGAAATGCTGCTGTTGCTCCAGGCCATCGCAGCACCCGGCGAAACGGCACGGTTGAAGTCGGCGATGACTGTCTCGTGGTTTGGCCTGACCGGCAACCGTCTCTATCGATTGTGGCAGGATGAACAGCAATTGAGCAACTATTACAACCGGTTTATGCAGTACAATCAGTGCTGGCAGGAGCAGGGCTTTCTGCCCATGATGAACAGGTTCCTGATCGAGGAAGAGGTGCTGCCCACCCTTGCCGCCGGGCGGCTGGCCGAAAGGACTATCGCCAATATTCAGCACCTGCTTGAATTAATTCAGGAACAGGAAAATCTGGAAAATATGGGCATGGCCCAGCTTCTCCAGTGGCTGCACCGGATGAGCCGCGATGACCGGACGGGTGAGAACACGGAACTGTTGCTGGAAAGCGACGAACAGGCGGTGCGCATTGTGACGATGCACAGCGCCAAGGGACTGGAGTATCCGGTGATTTTCTGTCCTTATCTCTGGTATTCAGGCAGCCGGATACAGGCAGAGAAATTTCAGATTCGCTGCCATGACGCCGCCCACCAGCTGGTTATCGATCTCGGTTCCGACCAGTTTGCGGCCCGTCGCGAGCAGGCGGCTCAAGAAGAGATGGCTGAAGATCTGCGGCTGCTCTACGTTGCCCTGACCAGGGCGCAGATCCGCTGTTATACCGCCTGGGCCGATGTCAAGCCATCCGGAATGGTCGGCGATTCCTGTTTGTCGGCCCTGGGGTACCTGCTTTTTCCGGACGGCTCGACCGGGTATCAGGCGCAACAGCAAAAATTCGTTTCGCTCGCTGAAGACAGGGCGGTACAGCACCATATCATTGACATCAATCAGCCGATTCTCATTCAGCCGAAGATTGTCCGGACACAGGACCTGCGTCCAATGCCCCCCTCCGGACGTTCCCTGTATACCGACTGGCAGCTGTCGAGCTTTTCGGCACTGGCATCGATCAGCGAATACGACCATGAAGAGGGCCCGGAGAAGGGCGCGGCTACGGTGGGAGTTCTGCCTGGGACTGTTGCGGTTACCGGCCTTCCTGCCGGTCCGAATTTTGGTAATGTCGTTCACGATCTGCTGGAATCTTTGTCGTTTTCGGCAATTGCCGGGCAAAGAGAGCAGAAAATACTGGAGGAACTTCTCAGGCAGAAATGTGCCCGTTATGGGGTGGAAGCCGCGCCGGAAGCCATGCAGAAGTTGCTCGAGCTGGTAGTCACCACGCCGCTTGCCGAAAAGAGCTTTTGTCTGGCCATGCTTACCGAGAGTCAGTGTCTGAAAGAGATGGGTTTTTATTTCCATCTCAGCCGCCTGGCAACTGAGCAGATCAACAGCATCCTGGCCGATGAGTCGACGGTCGCCCCTCTTGGTCATAAGGAAATGCGGGGGTATCTCACCGGTTTTGTCGACCTTATTGGCGAGTATGCAGGCAAATATTATATTTTCGATTATAAAACAAACTATCTTGGCGACTTGAGAACCGATTACGCCGCCGATAAGCTGGTCGCCGCCATGCAGTCGCACAATTATGGACTGCAGTACTGGATTTACACCCTCGTGCTGCACCGCCATCTCCAGAACCTGTTGCCGGATTATCGTTATGACCTCCATTTCGGCGGAGTGATGTATCTGTTTGTTCGGGGCATGTCGCCGGAAATTCCAGGAAGCGGGGTGTATTATACCATTCCTGACTACGATAGGCTGCTGGCGCTGGATCAGGCGATAGGAGGAGAGGAAGATGAGCAGGCCGGAATTTAATCTTCTCGATATGCATTTTTCCAGGTTCCTGGCCGATCGATCCCGGTTGGGCGGGGCTGACAAAGACAGGTTTCTGCATTTGGTCAGCACCCTCAGTGGGGCGTATGATGCCGGACACGCCTGTCTGCCTGTCAGCCAGAGTGATGCACTGTTTCTGCAGGACATCCCCCTCGTATCGGACGGCGGGCAAACGCCGCTGGTCCTGCACAACCGCCGGTTGTATCTGCACCGGTATTATCACTATGAAAAACGACTTGCCGGACAGCTCAGCGCCCTGGCGGCGACAAACGTATCGCTGGATGTACCGGAAAATCTATTCGAGAGGCATTTTACGTCTGACGGAGCGGGCACCGACTGGCAGAAAGAGGCGGCCAGGATCGCCTTACGCAAGACACCGACGATCATTTGCGGCGGTCCCGGGACCGGCAAGACCACCACGGTGGTAAAAATTCTCGCCCTGCTGCTGCAGGTGACCGGTCGAAAGCTGGATATAGCCCTCGCCGCTCCCACCGGCAAGGCTGCCATGCGGCTCAGCGAATCCATCGGCAGCAGTCTTGACCGGATGCAGCTGCCGGATGAGATCGCCCGCTTTCTACCGACCCAGGCGACAACCCTGCACCGTTTGCTTGGCTACCGGCGACATTCGCCGCAGTTTCGCCATAACCGGCAAAACCCGATGGGCTGGGACGTGGTGGTGGTTGATGAGGCGTCAATGGTCGACCTGGCGCTGATGAGCAAGCTTGTCGATGCCCTGAAGCCTGGCGCCAGGGTGGTGCTCCTCGGGGACAAAGATCAGCTTGCTTCGGTTGAATCCGGTGCGGTGCTGGGCGATCTTATAAAAAGCCTGCCGGAAAACAGTGTTGAACTGCAGAAAACCTACCGTTTCGACGACAACATTAAACAGCTGGCCGCAAGTATTAACAGGGGTGACAGTGCCACCGCCTGGGCGCTGCTGGCGGAATCGGCAGCCGCGAACATTGCCGTGCTGCAAACGGATTTAATCGAATATATCGGCCAGCAGTATGCACAATTTATGACAGAGGTGGCTCGGAATCCCCGGCCAGCAGTGAAAGATCTCTTTATCGCATTTAACCGTTTCCAGGTTCTTTGCGCAGTCCATTTCGGCGCCCGGGGAGTTGACGGGCTTAATCGCCGGATCGAGCTGGCGCTTGCCCGCAGGGGGTTTTCCTGCCGCTCGGAGAGCTGGTATCCGGGCAGGCCGGTGCTTATAACCAGAAATGACTACAGTCTTGATCTTTTCAATGGTGATATCGGTATTTGTTTACCCGATTCGGCGAATGGCTCTGTTCAGGTCTGGTTCGAAAGATCGGCTGGCGGCGTCAGGAGTTATTCGCCTTATCGCCTGCCTCCCTGTGAAACAGTCTTTGCCATGACCATCCACAAAAGCCAGGGATCGGAATTTGATGAAGTGGTGGTGGTCCTGCCGGAAGCAGACAACCGAATTCTGAGCCGGGAACTGATCTATACCGCTGTCACCCGGGCGAAAAAATCGGTGAAGCTTGTTACCGATCAACAGGTTTTCAAGCAGGCCTTGTCGCGAAACATTGAGCGTTGCAGCGGGCTGGTCGATCTGCTCCGCGAACAGTCATCGAGAGTGCCGTGATGGTTTGCGACAAAACTAGAAATTGTTCCATGGAAGAGGGATTTCGCCGGCGATGAATCAAGGCTGTGATAAAAAAAAATACCGTGGGTTATTTGTCGTCGACCTGGACGGGACGTTGTTGAACTCGGATCGGCAGATCGCGCGGGAAGATCTGCATGCCCTTGCCCGGTTGCGGGAGAAGGAATATCTCGTTGCCATTGCCACGGGAAGGTCCAATTATTCTTTTGATCAGTTGCTGGCACATCTCGGAGACTCAGGGCCCGCAAGTTCGCTGCCCGTCGATTATGTTGTTTTTTCAACGGGGGCCGGGGTCATGGACTTTCCCGGCAAAAGACTTTTGAAAAGTTTCTCCCTCTGTCCGGAGGACGTGCGTTTTACCGCCGAATATCTGACACGGTCCGGTCTTGACTATATGATCCACAGGCCGGTACCCGATACGCGTTATTTTCTCTATAGCGTCAATGGGGGGAGTAACCCTGACTTCCACACGCGACTGAAAATGTATCGTAAGTTTGCCACCTGTCTCACTCCTGGAGATCTCGACAGCTTTGGCGGAGCGACTCAAGTTCTCTGTATAGTTCCAGCCCGCACCGGACATCAGGTCGCAGCGGAAATTGCCGGAGCCCTCAAGCAGTGCAGTGTCATTAAGGCCACCTCCCCGCTGGATGGTCAATCTGTCTGGGTTGAAATCTTCGCTCCCACCGTTTCAAAGAGCAAGGGGGTCAAGTGGCTCGCCGACACCCTTGGTCTTGCGCAACATACTATCTGTGCCGTTGGTAATGACTATAATGACCAGGATCTTCTGCGCTATGCCGGACGGAGCTTTATTGTTGCAAACGGTCCGCCGTCCTTGAAAGCTCATTTTGAGGGGGTAGCCTCCAATAATAATGGTGGCGTTGGCGAAGCTGCTGCGCGGTGGCTGCTGTCGCTTGAGCCGTAAAATGGAGTAACAAAAAGTGGCGAAGATATCCATTAAAATATCCGGCCAGACTAGTGTGTAGAATGCCGGCGAGCGCAACTGGCTCTGTTAAATGCGGCATCTTATGCAGAGCTATTGTTAATTTCCCTGATGTGGAACAAGAATTCATCTTTACAGAAAATAGCCGAGGTGACATATTGCGATCCGACGCGTTGTTTCGCGAAATGACATCGGTATGACAGGTTCAATGTCATCCGATGATGTCTCGACGGGGATGAATAGATAGCTTTGTTGCTCTTGACGTCTGGAGGAGGCCGGTATGGTTCGAGTGGGAGGAGTTCGAAATAGGTGTCGTACCGATGATGCACTCGCCGTGTTGTCGATTCTTTTTTTTGTTCTCTTCTTTGCCTCCCTGAGCCTGGCGTCGGACCAACCGGTATCTTCCGCAGGAATGGTCCGGATGGAAATTTTTGGGAAGGTTCTTAACTCGCACAATATCGGCGTCGGCGATGCCAAAATCCAGATTCTGCTGGATGGAACCCCGTTGAAAATAGCTGGCGGAAAACAGCATGGTGATGGCGACGATAGCCTCAATACCGAGAGGGACGGCAGCTACCAGGTCCGGTTCTGGTTGCAGGCCGGGTTATTGACGAGCGAAAGCACATTGCAGATTACCGCCTATAAGCCGAGTTTTACCAAGAACAGCTATGAGATCAAACGGCACGAGCTGACCCGGGATGGCGAGAACTTCCTTGGCCTTGCCGATATCAAGATTGCCCGCACCACCGGGCCCGCCTTCTGGATCGCAACAGTCGTTTTTGTCCTGGCTTATATCCTGATCTCATTTGAGCTGCTGCATCGAACCATGGCTGCCATGCTCGGCGCGTCCATTATGCTGGTGATTTCCTACACCTTCGGCACGATGAATCCCGAATATCATATCCTTTCCTACGAAAGCGCCATCAAGGCCATCGATATGAATGTCATCTTCCTGTTGATGGGTATGATGATCATCGTCGGTATTCTAAAACATACCGGGCTTTTTCAGTGGTGTGCTTATAAGTGCTACCAGCTGGCCCGCGGCAATGTCTACATGCTGGCTATTATCCTTATGGGTTTTACCGCTTTCGCCTCGGCTTTTCTCGATAATGTAACCACCATGCTTCTGCTCACCCCGGTGACAATCGAGATCGCCGTCTCGCTGGGGATTACCCCGCTGGCCCTGCTTATCCCCGAGATTCTCGCCTCCAATATCGGTGGTACGGCTACTCTCATCGGCGATCCACCTAATATCATGATCGGCTCCTTTGCCAATCTGACGTTTGTGCAATTTGCTGAAAATCTCGCCCCGGTCTGTGTCATGGTTATGGTTTTGCTGTTCGTATTTTCCAAATATCTCTTTGGTAAAGAATATAATAAAGCCAAGGTTGACGACATTCAGCAGTTCATTATCGAGCTGCGCGAGGAATATAAAATCACCGATGCAACCCTGCTCGGCGTTGGCCTGGTTATCATGGGAATCGTTGTCGCGCTTTTTCTCACCCACGGTATCTGGCATATGGAGGTCAGTATCGCCGCTCTCTTCGGGGCGTCGCTGCTCTTTACCTTTGGCCTTCTGACCAAAAAAGTAGATATGCTGGAGTTGATTGAAAAGGATATCGAATGGGCGACTCTGCTGTTTTTCATGTTTTTGTTCATCCTGGTTGGTGGTGTTGAGGAAACCGGACTGCTCGATATTATCGCCGACGGGGTGCTGTATCTCGCCCACGGTAATCTCATTGTCTCCATCTGCCTGATCCTTTGGGTGTCGGCTATCATGAGCGCCTTTGTCGACAACATTCCGTTTACCGCCACCATGCTGCCGATTGTCGCCTATTTAACCCAGGTGATTCCTGGCGCGGAGTCCGGAGTATTATGGTGGGCACTGGCCTTTGGCGCCTGTTTTGGCGGCAATGGGACGATGATAGGTGCCAGCGCCAATGTCGTCACCTTGGGCATTGCCGAGTCGGCCGGCTACCCGATACAATTTTTCCAGTTCATGAAGATAGCCTTTCCGTTCATGCTGCTCAGTGTTGTTGTGGCTAATGTCTGGCTGTTGCTCGCCTATTAAGGTTGGATAACGAAGGAGTCCGTTCATGAGAAAGCGTATCCCCGCTCTTACCCGTCTGCTTCTGCCGGTAAAAGATTATGAGCTGTTCAAAAACATCCTGCCCCTCGTTGAACTGGTGTCGAGTACGATGGACGACAAACTGGAGAAGGTTGATCTGCTGCATGTAGTCGGCGGCTCATTTATGAGCACCCACCTGCGCAACATCGATTTTCGTGCTGACCGCGTTCTCTCATCAGAGCTCATGCAGCGACTGCGCGAAAAACACTACCAGGAATTTGTCAACCCGCTGCTGTCCCAGATCCAGGAACTCTTGCAGAAGAGTGGCGTTGGTCTTAGGGCTAAGGTTCGTATAGAAGATGGTGATCCGGTGAAAAAAATCACCGCGATCTGTGAGAAAGAGGAATATTCAACTTTGGTTTTGAGCCGCAGAAAAGGGGAGGAAGATAGTTTTTTCATGGGAACGGTCATCACCGGGATCATGAACCGGCATATCAGCGCCAGTCTCTATCTTGTCGGGGAAGAAGGTCCTGCGCCAGGGGTATCTCCTGCGGCTCGAGTGATGATCGGCATCGACGGTTCATCGACCTGTCTGCGCGCAGTCCATGAGGCTGCGGCAATACTCGGCAGAGCAGTTGCGCAGATCGAACAGGTTTTCCTTGTCAACGTTATTGATCCCTCCGGGTTTTATGACAAGAGCGGTCTTGATAACCAGCAGCGAAGCATAACCGGTTACAAATATATGCAGGAAGCAGAAGATATCCTGGTCGGGGAGGGGGTGGAGAAGATAAAAATAGTTTCCACCGTCCTCTTTGGTAAACCTGGTAAGATTTTGAAAGAACATGCGCAGACTCTCGGGGCGACAATGTGCTATGTCGGCCGAAGGGATCGATCGAAAATCGCCGAGGTCCTGCTTGGTTCGGTAAGCAGTGATTTTGTCAATCGCTGCCGGGAAAGAACGATAGTGCTGGTGAGTTGATGGTGCAATCCGGATGGTCCGCTGATCCGGATATCATCCAGCAGCTTGAAATTTGTATAAATCAACATAAACATATGGAACAGGGATGGAACTGTACGGCTTTACGGCAGAATTGCTGTTTTTTTTATTTTTAACCGCTTTTGTGGCCGGCTTTATTGACACTCTTGCCGGTGGCGGTGGGTTGATAGTACTCCCTGCCTTAATGATGAGTGGGTTACCACCGTTGTCAGCATTAGGTACCAATAAATTGCAGGGGACTGTGGGAACCGCTACGGCTACCTATATGATGCTGAAAAACAGCAGGGTCAAATGGCTTGATGTAAAGTTTCTCATGCTTTCAGCTTTTATCGGTGCGGTATTGGGTACAATAGCCGTCCAATTTCTCAATACAGAGGTTTTGAGTCTGATAATACCTGCTGTCCTGCTGCTGATTGCCGTTTATTTCCTCATATCACCCCAGCCTGTCAATATAAACACCCAGCCAAGACTGTCCAAAGAGATATATCAGAAGTTCATCGTCCCTTCAATAGGCTGGTATGATGGCATGTTTGGCCCGGGAACCGGTTCATTTTTTGCGCTGGCGGGGGTGTCTCTTCGAGGCCATGGTTTAATTGATGCCACGGCCGTTGCCAAAACTCTTAATTTCTCCACAAATATTGCCTCTTTGTGCATTTTTTTATGGGCTGGAAAAGTTGTCTGGCTTGTCGGTATTGTCATGATGGTTGGACAATTTGTCGGCGCCTGGGGCGGCTCACACTGTTTGTTGAGAATGGATGCTAAATATTTAAGATTCTTTGTTGTAGTCATGTGCCTGGGAATGCTGGCAAAATATGCTTTTTCCAAAGGTTGGCTTGGTTGATTTTGAATGAGCGCGCCTGGAGTAGTGTTGTTTTTATGACGCTGCGGAGAAATATTTGGCCTGAACCTGTCCTTTTCCGGCAATAAAAGGTTAATAAATGTTCGAGAGTTTTTGTTAGTTCGGGTACTATGGTGCACTAATGTCAAAATTGTATTTTTCAGATTAATTCTTAACTGGGTTATGCGATGAACGAAAAAGAGCTGCAGAAGCAATTACAGACGAAGGTGAAGAAAAAACTCGAACCGCTTTTTGCCCGATATAAAATGGACTTTGGCGGGATTGATGCAGCCTTGAAATGGAAACCGATCGTGCTCATTATCGGCAACTATTCATCGGGCAAATCAACTCTTATAAATGAGCTAGTGGGGCAGCATATTCAGCGCACCGGCCAGGCTCCAACCGATGACTCCTTTACCATCATCACCTCCGATCCCGGCATCAACAATGTAGAGACTCCCGGCTCGACCCTGGTCAACGATGAGAGGCTGCCTTTTCAGCATTTCCGGGGCTTTGGCGAAAAACTGATTTCTCACATCTGCATGAAGCAGGTCGTCAGCCCGGTGTTGGAAAATATGGCCATTATCGACAGCCCCGGCATGATTGACGCCACCAGCGAAAATGATCGAGGATACGATTACATGAAGGTGCTTGGCGAGTTTGCCAAGATTGCCGACCTTATTGTGCTGATGTTCGATTCGCATAAGACCGGGACCATCAAGGAATCCTACGATACCATTCGACACACGCTGCCAGAGAAATCGGGGGAACATCGGATTGTTTTCGTCATGAGCAGGATTGACGAGTGCGATAGTCTGAGCGATTTTACCCGTTCTTACGGCACGCTCTGTTGGAATATGTCACAGATGACCGGGCGCAAGGACATTCCCCATATTTACCTGACCTACGCGCCGTCGGCCGTCGACCCGAACACCGTGGCTGAAGGCTGGCCTCAGGAGCGCGACGAGCTCATCGAAAAAATTAAAAGGGCACCGGGATTTCGTATTGGTCATATCCTGGAGGATATCGACCGCCAGGTAAACGAAGTGCAGATTGTCGCTGAAGCTGTCAGTGAATTTCTCAATCGAGCGACGAGGGTTTTCTGGAAATATGCCAAAATAACTGTCAGTGTTGCAATATTGCTCTTTTTCTTTGGCGATGTTGTCCTGAATGCCATATTCTCATTTCCCGATACCACTCTGATCACCTCGATCAGAAATAGTCAGTTTTCTCTGGGCAACCTGATCATCCCCTGCGCGCTTGCCGCGCTCACTCTGCTCATCGGATCGTTTGGCTATAGCAAGATCGCCTTCAAGAAGCAGCGTAAAAAAGCGATGCTCAACGGGGCGGATCTTGTCCTGCTCAACAATGATTACCGCAAAAATCTTTGGCGAAAAATGGAAACAAAGGTCAAAGAAAACCTGCAGGATCTGAAGGTCAAAGACCTGTGGAGTGGTTATGGTAGAGGAATGGCCAAGATTCAATACTTTTTGAACAATGATCTCAAGAAATATTACGAGAAGATTGTAACCTGACAGATTTCGTCCGGGCTGTGTGATTGGGTCGACAGATGGAATGTGTCCATTTATCGGCCCATTTTTTTTGTGGTCTGCTTTGTTCGGTTGTTCCTGAAACGGTAGATGCGGTATCAGGAGTCTTATTGGTGAGATTTGTCCGGGAAATATGATGCAGACAGATATGGAAAAAACAAACGATGCACTCATTCTTGAGTTGGATGCGCTGCGAACCAGGGTTGAAGAAGTTGCCGTATTGCAGGCAAAAATGACGAGTCTGGAAGACAAATACGCCGATCTGAAAAAGAATTACGATGATCTTAACAGAGATTTCGAGCTGGAGTCCAGGCAGCATAATAAGATCAAAAAAGCGTTGTTGATGCTGAATTTGATTGTTGAGCGGAGTCCGGTTATTTTATTTCGCCGACCGGCAGGAGACCGGCTGCATCTTGAATATATCTCAGAGAATTTGCGGCAATTCGGCTATGAGCCTGAAGACTTTCTTTCCGGCCGTCTTTCTTTTCGTGATATTGTCCATCCCGATGACCGGGACAGAATCAGAGATGAGATCAGTCAGTATGCGAGTGCTGATGTCGAGGAATATGCACAGATATATAGATGTCTGACCAAAACCGGCGAGATACGGTGGGTTGAAGACCAGACATCGGTTGTCCGCAATGAAGCAGGTGAGAAAACCCATAATCAGGGTATCCTGATTGATATCACCAACCGAAAACTGGCGGAGGATGCCCTGCGCAAGAGCGAGGAAAAATTCCGTCGCATTGTCGAAACGGCAACGGAGGGTTTTTTTCTCATGGACGAGAAATTTCTTATCGTTGATGTCAATAATGCCAGCTGCAGGATGCTGGGCTATGGGCGGGAGGAGATGATCGGAAAAATGCCGCTCGATTTTTTCACCGACCAGTTCCGGCAATTTATGACCTCCCATAGAGAAATACTGCAGGCCAAGGAGTCGCGCGAGACGGAAGGGGTCGTAGTCACCAGGGACGGACGACATATCCCGGTACTGATTCATGGCAATACCCTGCGAAACGATAAAGGCCAGGTCATCGGCAATATGGCCTTTATTACCGACATGACAGAACATAAGAAAGCCTTGGTACTTGCCGGGGAAGTTCAGAAAAGTTTACTTCCTCACGACAAACCCCATGTGCAAGGGTTTGATATTGCTGGACGAAATATTTCTTGCGATGAAATCGGCGGTGATTATTACGATTTTTTCTGGCGGCGCGAGTCAAAAAGTGGCCCGTTCAGTGTGGTGGTCGGCGATATCTCCGGTCATGGCGTGGATTCGGCTCTGTTGATGACCGCGGCCAGGGCCTTTCTGCGGATGAGGGCATCGCAGCCGGGAACTATTGCCGAAGTGATTACCGCCATGAATCACCATCTGGCCCAGGATGTTCTTGAGACGGGGCGGTTTATGACGCTTTTCTATCTGAATCTTGATCCGGAACAGAAATGCCTTTCCTGGGTTCGTGCAGGTCATGACCCTGCACTGTTCTATGATCCGGCAAAAGATGTATTTGAAGAACTGAAAGGCAGTGGCATTGCGCTTGGCGTCACAGAGAGTTACGCATACAGCGAAAACCGGAAAGACGGTTTAACGAGCGGCCAGATCATTACCATTGGCACAGACGGTATCTGGGAGGCGTTAAATCGGCGGGGTGAAATGTTCGGCAAAAATCGTTTACGCGACATTATCCGCAGAAAAGCAGACAGGGCTGCCGGCGATATCCTTGATGCGGTGTATGAAGAACTGCATCAGTTTACATTGGGGCAAAAGTCCGAGGACGATATTACCCTTGTAGTGATAAAAAATAACGAATTTGAGTAGATACCGAGACACGTTCGAGATGTCTTCATCGGCTCGTACAATTTTCCAGCCGGCTGCCAGAGGACCACGGTCTATGAAAAAGAACCACACCAAGCTGCTCAGAATCAAAAGTACCTTGAAAGAGCTGGTAAAAATATATGGACTCGCTTTTTTCATTGCCTGCCTGATCATAGTGGGTGCCTATCAGTTTGTCGCTCCGGCACCGCCGAAGACGCTGACTATTGCCACGGCCGGCGCCGATGGGGCATATTTTGCCTTTGCGCAGCAATATCGAAAACTTTTTGCCAGACAAAACATTGATCTGCAGATTATTGAGACATCAGGATCGGTGGAAAATCTCAAACTTCTTGCCGAGAAAAAGGTTGAGGTGGCCTTTTTGCAGGGTGGAATAGGCACAGAGCAGGAGTATCCCGGGTTGAGAGGGCTGGCGAGTTTATACCTGGAGCCTCTATGGATATTTGTTAAAAAAGACCTCGAAGTGGGCAACATGCATGATCTTGTCGGCAAGCGTGTTGCAATAGGGCCTGAAGGAAGCGGCACGCGGCACGTCGTCATGCAGATGCTGCATGACAATAATTTATCCGGATCAGGAAAATTAACCATCCTGCCGCTCAGTGGAAAGGAGGGTGCAAAGGAGCTTCTCGCGCACAACATCGATGCGCTTTTTGTGGTTACCAGGGCCGGTACACCTCTACTCCGTGAACTTCTGCTTGATCCGCGCGTACAACTGGTTAACCTCGTGCGCGCTGAAGCCTATACCCGTCTGCATACCTATCTTTCCCATATTGTTTTGCCGGAAGGGGTTCTCGATATGGAACGCAACATTCCTGCCCGCGACATTCATCTTGTCGCCCCGGCTGCAACTCTGGTCGCCAATGATGTGCTGCATCCAGCGTTGACGGATCTGTTGATGCAGGTGACCGCAGCCGTACATAAGGATACGACGATTCTGACTGCGGGACAGGAATTTCCGTCGCCGGAAAAGGTCGACCTTCCACTCAATAAGGAAGCCGAACGTTTTTATCGCAACGGGCCGCCGTTTCTGCAGCGATATCTGCCGTTCTGGGCCGCGTCCCTCGTCGATCGGCTCAAGGTAATGCTTCTGCCGCTGGTGGCCCTTATCCTTCCTCTGACCAAGGTCCTGCCGCCCACGTACCGCTGGCGCATGCGTTCCCGGATCTATCGCTGGTACGATGAACTGCATGAGCTTGACCGGCAGGCGAGGGAAACCGCTGGTAAGAGCGGTATTGCCTCAGCCATAGCCGGCCTTGATGCAATAGAGAACGATGTGCGGCAGGTGGCGGTGCCGCTTTCCTATTCCGACGAGCTGTACAACCTGCGATTGCATATTGAAATGCTGCGCAACCAGCTGAGTCGACAGGCAGAAATTGATCCCGGCGCGTGAGCCGCATCAAAATGTGACTTTTTCCGCTTCTCCCAGCAGCCCGGCAAATTCCTGCGCCCACTCCAGTCCGCCAACTGACTCGGCAAGAAGAACCGCCATATGCTTTGGCTCTATATGCATATCTTTATTACGCCCAAGCCCTGAGATGCACGACGGACAATTCGTAGCCATAATTGTTGACTCTGTTCCGGTTTTGGCGGCACCAATCGCTTGCCGTTTCCGCTGCAGCATGGCATAGGAAATATCCGGTCTGGAGATGGCAAGGGTGCCGGCTTCGGAGCAGCAGTTGGCAACGCCGGTTACCGATGTATAGAGTCTGCCGAGCAGGCTTTTTCCTTCACCGTTGAAGGAGTCATGGCACGGGGTATGATAGAGTATGGGTTCCACTCGTTTGGTGCCGTATTGGGGGGGGCCATTCTCCAGGACAAACTGGGATACATCCTCGATACGGCAACCAAATATTTCCGCACAGCCCATTTCGTGCAGAGACTCACGACAGGTCCCGCAGCTGATGAGAAATGCATCAAAATTCAGGTGCCCGAGCATTTCCCTGATCTGACTGAGAATGATCGTATCGCGGAGCGATATCTGTCCGGCCATTTTCTTTTTGGCATTAACTTTGGCCGGAAAACCGCAGCAGAGGTAGGGGGGCGGCAGGATGACTCTGATGTTGTTTTTCAGCAGCAGGTAGATCGAAGCCATCCCTATATCGCCATACAGCCGTTCCGAGCCGCACCCTGGAAAATAGAAGACGGTTTTGCTGATTTCCCCCTGCGGCCGAATCTTCAACGCTTCGCGTTCGGTGCACCGGGGCAGCATAGAGGTCAGGGTAAAAGGTGATGCCGGTGTCATTGGCGATTTCAGCAGATGCAACGGCTGCCAGTCTTTTTCACTGATCGAGGCCGGTGCTTTTTGCAGGGCTTTGACCGCAAGGCGCTGCAGGGAGCCGCCCCACCCTAAAACTGCTTTTCGGAAAACACTATTCACCGTTTCATTTCTGTTCTGCAGATACAACAGGGAGAGCCTGGTGGCCGGTGCGGTATGTTTATAACCGAGATCGCTGAGGATTTCGCGCTCCAGCAGGGAAACCTCTGCGGTGTCGATGTCGACCGGACAGGGGGTGAGGCATTTCCGGCACATGGTGCAGTGGTCGGCAATCTCTTCAAGGTTTTTCAGCTGGTTAAAACGCGGCAGGTGGGAACGCTGCATGTCGTACAACAGGGCCTCGATCAACGAACCGATAACCATGTTCTTGTTTCTCGGGTGAAAAAAGATATTGCTTCCCGGATGATACACACAGCAGACCGGCATGCACTTACCGCAGCGAATACATTTCGAAATCATCGATGACAGTGCGGCCAGAGAGCCGTGCTGCAGTATTTTTGCCTCCAGCTCGAGCAGATTGAAGGAAGGGGTGAAAACCTTGTCGATGATGGCTGGATCGCACAACATTCCCGGATTCATAATATTATCGGGATCGACTTTTTTCCGGTAGGCGGTCAATTCTGCCAACCGGTTTTCTTCCAGAAACTTCATCTTTGTGATGCCGATGCCGTGCTCGCCGCTGACTACGCCGCCGAGTTCGACTGCTTTGGCCATCACATCCTCGGCGGTTTTTTCCGCCCGCTTCATCATCTCGCGGTCATTGGAGAAGACCGGAATGTTCACATGGATATTGCCGTCACCCGCGTGCATATGGGTGGCGATGATTATCCGTTTAGCACGGATTTCGCGGTGGATGGTCTCGATGTTGCGGCTGACCATTTCATACCCGCTGAACAGTTCCAGCAGTTCAGCCATCAATTTTTTGATTGAAGCCTCGTGCCGAACCGATTCGATGGTGCGCAAAGAAAGCTCCGTTATGGTCTCTCTGCAGAGTTCCTCGGCTTTGGGGATCTTCGCCTCGAGCCAGTCCGGATCCTCTATCGGCTCGGCAGTTTTCAGGTATTGACTGATAGCACGGATGAACTGTTCCTTGTTGTAGATATCTTCTTCAATATTGTATTCATCGACAAAGCGGGCGAATTCGGCAAGGCCGTGCAGCGGCAGGACAATATCTTCATTAAGTTTAAAGGCGTTTGTCCGGGCGGAGATCGCTCCCAGCCGCTTGCGATCACGCCAGAAACGAGCCGCCTCATCGGCATCCTGCGCCGTAAATAATTCGGTGTTTTTGTAAGGGATGAGGAGTTCTTCCAACCTTTTTTTGCCGCGTAATACCTGTTCGGAGGTGTGGCCCACCATGTCGATTAACAGAACGGCTTTCGGGTGACTGCTTCTTGCCGCCTTAAATTTATATTTGATGGCCCGGATATACTCCTCGTCAAAGTGCTCCAGGGCCATCAGGGCCTCCTGGCCTTCATTGGTAAATTCTTCGGATATTTCGACGATAACCCGACTGGCTTCATCCATATCGGCGCCGAAAAATTCAAGGCAGAAGGTTATCTTCTTTTCATATTCCCGGTGCAGGACAAATGTTCCTGAAGTGATAACGCCATCGGTTCCCTCTTTCTGAAAGCCGGGAAGCCCCAGTAAGGCCTTATTGGTGATATCTTTCCATAAGCCTTTTTTGCGGATATCGGTTCCGGCCAGGGTAACTTCGCGGAGAATCTTATGGTGGTGGTCCAGTACCTGAAAACAGACACTGTCATCGGGAAGAATTTTACGCATCGGATGCTTGACGCGCTGTACCGTGAGAAGACCCTGCCCCGGCATAGCTATGGTATACGAGAGGATATTGTCGATGGCCGTTCCCCAGAGTACGGCCGTTTTTCCCCCGGCGTTCTCGGCAATATTGCCGCCGATGGTTGACGCCCAGGCGCTGGTCGGATCGGTGGCAAAAACCAGATTTTTGGCTGCGGCATGGGCCATGGCATCCGAGGTTACCACGCCAGCCTCAACATGAAGAACCGGAATTCTGGTACCCTCGCCCAGGTGCGGGAAGTCTCGGTATTCAATCTCGCCTATTCCGGTCAGTCTCTCGGTGTTGATGATGACGCAGTTGCCGGTTACCGGAACGGCGCCGCCGGTCAGACCGGTCCCACCGCCGCGGGGAATTATTTTCAGGCCCAGTTCACCGATTGTTTTTATGAGAGCGGGCACCTGGTCTTCACTGGTCGGTCTGACGACGGCGACCGGCAGGAAGAGCCGCCAATCGGTGGCATCCGTGGCGTGGCTGATGAGGGTGAAAGGGTCGAAACGGATATTTTCTCTGCCGACGATCGCGCCCAGTTTTTTTTGGATATGTTGACGTTGACCGGCGGCTTCGGTAATTTCTTCTTTCAGTTCCCCGAGACGCTCGTGACACAGGCGGACGAGACGGAGCACTTTGGCGCTTCGTTCTGTTCCTACTCTGCCTATTTTGGCCGCCTCTTCAATGACGGTCAGGTCTTCCTCCGCGGTTTGGAGAAATTTTTGTCTCCGGGTTGAGGAGTCGATAAGTTCCTGATACAGAAAAGGGTTGCGCCTGAGAATAAAGAGATCGCCCATAAAACGCATGACCAGTCTTGCTGACCGCCCGCTGATACGCTGGCTTCGCAATTCTTCAAGGTCGTCCCAGACTTCGGGGCCAAAGAGCAGGTTGATGATCAGCTTGTCGTCTGCCGAGGTGAAATTATAGGGGATTTCACGATAAATATTTTTGTTCATTTTGGAGGTGTTCTTGGCACGATAAATTTATCCCGTCGATCGGGGTGGATTGGGCAGAGAAGTGATGGTATAGCAATACGCGCGATCTGCTTTATAATAGTTGCCTGTATCAGACCGGAATACTCTGTTCTGAGCGGGAGTGAGGACTGACGAACCTTTTCATTTACCACGTCAGTCGATTTTTGCCAGTAGTTTTGTCAAAAAAACCGACAAAACAGGAGCGGAGATGATGACAATGGGCTGGTACATGTTCGGTTGGGTGACTGTATGTCAATATTCCTGATGATATCTCTGGTAGGATGTTGTGCGATCATCATTTCGTCGGCAACGTTCGCAGTCGGCATGAAAAAAATGCGTAAATTAGACGATATGCCGGTCGGAGAAAGGGTGGATTGCCCACTGATATCAATCGTCGTACCTGCCTGCAATGAAGAGAAGAATATCGAAAGGTCCCTGCTGTCGCTTTTTGCACAGGAATATCAAAAGGTAGAGATAATTGTCGTAAATGATCGTTCTACTGACCGAACTTCGCAAGTACTCGATGCAGTAAAAAAACGCTTTCCCGGGCTTATCGTTCATGACGTTAAAAAATTGCCCGCGGGGTGGATGGGCAAGAGTCACGCCCTTTCTGCCGGTGCACTCCTGGCCAGGGGTGAATATCTGCTTTTCACCGATGCTGATGTTGTTATGGAGAAGACGACGGTTGCCAGATCGGTTGCATACATGGAGCGCAATCAGCTGGATCACCTGACGCTGATATTCAAAAATATGACCCACGGCTGGCTGCTCAACAGTCTTATCCTTGATTCGGCTATCGGTCTTATGGTTGTCTTCAAGCCCTGGCTCGCCAAAAAAAAAGGTACGCATTGGTTTGTCGGCATTGGTGCTTTTAATATGATCCGCCGCCGGGTATACAGCTCGATTGGCGGGCACGAAGCAATCAAAATGCATCCCGTTGACGATATGATGCTTGGCAGGGCCGTAAAAGATAATGGCTTTGCGCAGGATTGTCTGCTGGCCTACGATTTCGTCGTTGTTCCCTGGTACGATTCGGTCAGCGAAATGATAAAAGGTCTTGAGAAAAACATGTTTGCCGTGCTCCACTACCGCATTGCTCTTGTTCCGGTTGCGCTTTTGGCAATTATTATACCCAGTATCTGGCCACTGTGGGGGGTGAGTTTCGGGAGTGGATATGTCCGGAGTATTTGTCTTGCCACGATAGCTATTCGACTGGCAACATTCTATCAGGGCTTAGTGCGGCAGGGTCTGCCGGGCTGCTACTTGCCCGGATGTCTTCTGACACCTTATATTTCGTGTTATATCATTGTGAAATCGGCACTTGTTACGCTGATAAACAGAGGAATTACCTGGCGAGGCCAACACTATGCGCTGTCCGAGCTGCGCAAGACAACCCCATTTATCTTTTAGTGACTTAGAAAAAATACTTTTGCGCTGTTTGCAAGAGTATTTTTTCGTTAAGGAACTTATCCCGCGAAGCTTTTGGGCGGGATTAGTGGCCAATTGACAATTCCCTTGTGCTTTTTTAAGAAAATTATTTCGTGAAGGAACTTACCCCGCAACGCTTTTTGGCGGGGTTAGTGTGTTCTTCGCTGAGTGGTGCACGCTGCGCTTCTGATTTACAACCGGTGATTTGGTGTATATCATGACGGTGCAGGCAATAAGCAAGCCGGCCAGCCCGGTGAGGGCGAAGGTGAAGGTATGGAAGGTGTCAAAAACCAGACCAGCCAGGATCGGTGAAAATGAGGCGAGGATATTGCTGGAAAACAGCCAGCCATAAATATGGCTCACCCGGTCGGCCCCCCAGCAGCGAGCGGCCGATGCTACGTAAAGAACCAGCACCCCGCCGTAGTTGAAGCCGGTAAGGATCGAAAAAAGCCAGAAACCGGCCGCCGAATGAAGCATAAGCGGGGCGGCAAGCAGGACGATTGCCTGGAGCAACAAATTGGCCTGTATCGCAGTTGCCGACTGAACCCGGTCAAATATCACGCCCCAGACGATTCGTCCGGTGGCGTTGGCCAGAGCAAACAATGACACGCCGGTGATGCCGATCTGCACCGCATCGTCGCCCGCCGGGAACAGCTCTTTGAGATTGGCATTGACGGCAAAACCTGCGGCAAGACCAATGAACATCGCCCCGTAAAGCAGGCGAAAACTCGGGTGGGTCAGAATTTCTGAAATTTTTATGGGAGATGGCTTGGTAAAACGAATCCGTTGCGGAAAGCGCATGCAGGCGCCCGAAGCAACGATGATACCCATGAAACATAGGCCAAAGATAAAAAATGTCTGGAACGGGGTCAAGCCTGTGTTCATCAGCCATCCGCCGGTCTGGCTGACCAGGGCTGCGCCGCCGCCAAAACCCGCGACAGCGATGCCGGTGACCAGGCCTTTATTTTTTGGAAACCAGCGAATGCACACGGCAATCGGGACGATATAGGCCATTCCGGCACCAATGCCGCTGAGAACGCCGATGCCAAGAACAGTGAAGATAAAGTTGTTGCTGCCGAGACTGGCCAGGAGCCAGCCACCGCCAAAAAGCAGTCCCCCGACCATGGCACAGATCCTGGGGCCAATCCTGGGCAAAAAAGTTCCCGCAGCCATCATGGTAAGAGGAAACATAAAGTAAAAGACGGTAAACGGAATCTGCACCGGACCTTGTTCGAGCCCGAGCATTGTTTTGATTGGCTGGACGTAGACACTCCAGGAGTAGGTAGCTCCAAGGCACATCTGCATCATGAAGGCAGAGAGAAGAATTATAAATCGCATGAAGTCACCGGAGATTGATAAAAAACGATTTTTCTACTCGTTCCCTGTGCAGTTTGTCAAGGATTTCAAAAGTGAGCAAAAGAGCGGAATAAATTGTTGCTCTCTTTTTATCGACAGGTTATGAAGTTGGGTTCATATGATGCTTATTCAATAAAAATGGATGGAAATGATGAAAATATTAGTTATAAATTCAGGTAGTTCTTCAATTAAATTTCAACTTCTTGAGATGGCGGACGAATCTGTTCTGGCATCAGGTCTGGTCGAGAGAATTGGCGAAACCGAGGGTTTGATAAAATGTACAATGCGACCAGGGAGAAAAGATGAACTGGTGGTCAAAAATGCTACCGTCGTAGCCGATCATAAGAGCGGCATGCGGATGGTCGTTGACCTGCTGTCTGATGCCCGTCAGGGAGTGATTTCCAATTCAGGCGATATCGATGCAATCGGCCATCGCGTGGTGCATGGCGGCGAGGATTTTCATAAACCTACCGTTATTACCGGGGATGTTCTGGCGGCCATTGAAAGAAACATTCCCCTGGCACCGCTGCATAATCCGGCCAATCTTGACGGAATTCGCGTGGCGCAGGAATTGTTCGCCGGGGTCCCGCAGGTGGCAATTTTTGATACCGCCTTTCATCAGACCATTCCGCCACATGCCTATCTGTATGCCATTCCCTATGCTTTGTATGAGCAGCAGCGGGTGCGCCGCTACGGTTTTCACGGAACATCGCATAAATTCGTGGCCAGCGAGTGTGCACGGCTCATGGGCAAACCGCTTGAGGAACTCAATATGATTTCCATTCATCTTGGCAATGGTTGTTCCATGACCGCTATCCAGAATGGTCAAAGTATCGACACAACGCTTGGCCTCACTCCCCTGGAAGGGCTGGTGATGGGCACCCGCAGCGGTGACATCGATCCGGCTATTCATGCTTTTCTGGTGCGTAACTGCAGTATGGATATCGAGGGCATCGATGCGATGCTCAACAAGGACTCGGGGTTGAAAGGGCTCTGCGGGATGAACGATATGCGCGATATCCACGAGGCGATTGCCAAGGGGAATAAGCTCGCAAAACTTGCTCTTGATGTACAGACCTATCGCAATAAAAAATATGTGGGTGCCTATATGGCGGTACTCGGCCGGGTGGATGCGATCATCTTTACTGCAGGCATCGGCGAAAATGATGAAATCGTGCGGGAAATGACGCTGCGCGGGCTGGAGTCCTTTGGGGTCGTTATGGATCCTGCGGCGAATAATCAGCGGGTTAAAGCACCTACTCTTCTCAGCAAAGCTGAAAGTCGGGTGCAGATTTGGGGAATTCCAACGAATGAGGAATTGGCCATAGCCAGAGAAGCCAAAGCTGTACTTAATTCGTAAAAAAGAAAATTCAGGCCGGAAATGTGGCTTTTATGCTGTGGATTTTATTATAGATCTGCAGCATATTTTTATGTTCAGCGGAAATCTCCGGCCAGCTTCCCGCGAAATTGAGACCGGGAAATCGGGTTGTGCCGTTGACGATCGATATCGCTTCGTGCAATTCATTTTCCCGGTAAAATAGAGTGAGGCTTGCGGTGAAGTCGTGGATATCTGCCCCGGTTCTATGAAAATCAAGCAATGACTGCAGTAGCCGGTAGAGGCGTGTTCTGGCTGCAGGGAGCGCACCATAATCGATACACCAACTGCACCAGCCAAATGCTTCTTCCTTTCTGCCCAGGGCAAGAAGAAGAAGTGCTTTCAGTTCACCGATACGCAGGGTACCCCACGGTGACTGCTCGTCAAAGAGAACACCGATCGTTTGCGAAATCAACTGTTCGTCACTGAGTCCAAGCGTTTCCAGCAGGGTAAACAGCCGGGTAAGCTCTCTTTGATTCATCTCCGTCAGGCGGAGCAGTGAAGGGCGCAGCGCAGCACCACTCCCTTTGTTGTTCCAGACCATATCGTCGACAGGGTAAATTTCCGACATGCCCGGGACAAGTATCCGGCAGCTATACATCCCGCAGTGCAGGTACTCGGCGCGGTACGCATGGAAACCACTGGTGGTGATCAGCTGCTGCAGCCGGTGTAATTCCTGTTCTGTTGAGCCGATGAAATCCCAGGGAGAAAAATTATAATCCGCTTTGTCCTTAAACATATTCCAGGACAGCAGGCCGTCGGAGTCGACAAAATGACTCTCCAGATTAAAGGGATCGGCCACCTGTTCAAGATCATGACATGGTGGCTGGAACCCTTTAAACTGGTCAAGGTTCCTGCCCTGGAGCAGTTCAGTCAGGGTTCGCTCAACCGCGGTTTCAAACCGGCAGTTGGCCCCGAAAGCGGCAAAGACCCCGCCGCTGTCGGGGTCCGCGACAAGTACCGTGACTACCGGATATTGGCCGCCAAGAGAGGCATCTTTCACCCGGACCGATAGTTTTCTTTCGGCAAGCATGTCCAGGATGGTGCACAGTTTGGGGTATTTCGCAAGGCGGGTCTGCGGTACATCAGGCAGACTTATACCTTGCGCGATAACTCTATTTTTCACATAGCGTTCGATGATTTCCGAAAGTGCCTGGGAGCAGCATTCAGCGGGAGAGTTACCGGCGGCCATACCGTTGCTGACATATAAATTGTTGAGCAGGCTTACCGGGAAATAGGTCGTTTGGCCGGTTGAGAGAGACTGGAAGGGCAGGGTGCAGATGGCCCCGTCCCGCGAGTCGATATTGCTGTCGCGGAGATGGGCAGCGGTCAGTTCTTCATCTCTATGGTAAAAGGACCGCAGGTCTTTATTCAGCAGTTCAACTCCCTGGCGATTGTGGTGCGGAATGGAATCGTCGTCACCGGGAGGAAACCACACCTCATCGGGATAAAAATAGAAAGGTTGGGCGACCGCCTTGTCACCCAGGAAATAGTCGGCAAAAAACAGATTTGTTGCCAGTCTCTCAAAAAACTCGCCAAGGCCACTGGCAAGACTCGCCAGCTGTGATGTCCCTTTGCCGTTGGTGTAGAGATGGGGGCAGGCAACAGACTGGATATGGACGGACCAGCAGTTCGGCGCCGGATTCAACCAGCTCACTGCTTCGGTCGGAAGATCCATTGCCGTCAGTAAAGCTGTCGCGTTATCGATGGTATCTTCTAAGGCGAGATCTTTACCGGGCAGCAGTGTTTTGCAGGTCATGGAGTACTCATTGTTTCGTTAAGGAACTCGTCCCGCCCAAAAGCTTCGCGGGACTCAGTACGGTCCCGTGTTGTGCGGGGGATACGTTCCTTAATGAAACAATTTTCTGGAAAAAGCACAAGGAGATTGATAATTGGCCACTTATCCCGCCCAAAAGCTTCGCGGGATGAGTTCCTTCACGAAGTAATACTCTTGCAAAGAGCGCAAGAGTATTGATAATTGGTCACTAATCCCGCCTAAAAGCTTCGCGGGATAAGTTCCTTAACGAAATAATTTTCTTGAAAAAGCACAAGAAAATTATTTCTAAGTCGAATCCCGCCCAAAAGATTCGCGGGACTCTTTTCAGTACCCCCTTGAGGGGTGTAAGTTCCTTCACGAAGTAATACTCTTGCAAAGAGCGCAAGAGTATTACTTCTAAGTCACTAAATAGTCCCGGCAGAGCGCAGGGAGTCAGCCAGCATTTCCACGACAAAACGCATTTTCTCATCTGATCCGTGTTGCTGCAGGTTGTCCTGAATATGCATTACGCAAGTCGGGCAGCCGGTGGCGACGTATTCTACATCTGCGTCCTGGATGTTTTTTACCTTGTGGTTGTTGATTTTAATTGCCGTATCATAGTGGGTTATGCAGTAACTTCCCGCGCTTCCGCAACAGACCGCAGCGTCTTTCATCTCTTTAAACTGCACTCCCGGGATCATCTTCAACAACCTTCTCGGTTGTTCGCTGATTCCCTGGCCGCGTACCATATGACAGGGATCATGGTAGGATACCCGGTAGGGCAGGCGACCTAACTGATCTTCTTTAATATCGATATTTTTATCAATAAACTCATTGATGTCATAGACTTTCTCGGTGAAAGCCCGTAATTCCCGGCTGTCTTCGATGAAGACTTTGATCTCCTTTTTAAGGGACATCCCGCAGGACGAACAGGCGACGACAATGGCATCCAGATCATAGCGCTGGAATAAATTAAAATTATGCTCCATAAGCATTTTTGCCCCTTCGTAATCGCCGTTGGCGAGTACCGGGGTGCCATTGCATTTTTGTTGCTTGGGAATGACCACTTCATAGCCGAAGCCGGTGAGGATATCAACCACCGACTTGGCGACGTTGGTATAGATCAGATTGCCGGCACAGCCAGTGAAATAACCGATACGCCCTTTGGTCGGGCCCGTTTTAGGTGGAATTACCTCAGGGTATTGGCTTTGCGCGCTCCTGAGAGCCATCTGGGGAAAGAATCTTCTCTTGGAAAAGCCGAAAAGGGGAAAGAGATGGCGCACCGGATTCTTCGGGCCAATACCAAAGAGAGCTCGCTGGGCAACGCCAATCAACATGGCGCCGACGGTGATTGGCCATTTACGCCAGAGCAGCTGGCGGAAAATAAGCGCCCGCAAAAAACCGAGTCCTTCCTGGGTGGTAATATACCAGCGCAATCTCAGAACAACGTGCTCGGGGCTGACGCCGGCAGGGCAGTTGGCTGAACAGGTCTTGCAATTCAAACATTCATTGATGGCGTCTTTTACCCTCTGGGTGATCTGGAGATCGCCGGAGACAATTTTTTCCGCCAGTTTGTTTTTACCCCGGGCAACATAGAGTTCATTGCCCATTTCTTTAAAAACAGGACAGACTGACCGACATTTGCCGCATTGCATGCATTTTTGAAATTCCTTGGCAGCTTGCAGCAGATGGTTTTCAGCCTGTTTTTTTACAGCAGCGTGCGTATTCATATCTTGTTACCTCACTTACGCCGACTGTTGCTCAGGCATGTCAAACATCTTGCCTGGGTTGAGCAGGTTAAGCGGATCAAAGGTCTTTTTGATGTTCTGGAGCATCCTGATCCCTTCAGCGCCTATCTGATTTTGTAAAAATGGTTTTTTTTCCAAGCCGATGCCGTGCTCTCCGGAGATAGTTCCCTCAAGGTCGATGGCCAGCTGGAAGAGTTCCGCAACGCCCTTTTCAGCCCGGGCCTTTTCGTCTTTGTCCTGCATATCCAGCAGGATAGTTGGATGGAGGTTGCCGTCACCGGCGTGCCCGAAGATACCTATCTGCAGACCGTATTTTGCAGCGATCTGACTGATGCCGCGGACCATGTCCGGCAATTTGGACCGCATGACTGTCGCGTCTTCGAGAATGAGATTGGGTCTGACGCTGGCCAGGGCGTTCAAGGCCACGCGGCGTCCCTCGAATAGCCGGTTGCGCTCTTCGGTGCTTTTTGCTCTGGCAAATTCACGGATGTCATTCTTTTTGACTTCCACTTCAACTTTAGCCATTTCGGCAATAGCGGAATTTTTCTCGCCATCCGTCTCGATCAGCAGTACCGCCGCACCGTCCCGGGGAAGTCCGCAATCCTTGAAATTCTGGATAGAATTGATCGTCACATTATCCATAAACTCCATCGTCGAGGGCGTTACTCCGGCGGCGATGATAGCGGAAACGGCACGCGCGGCGCCATCTAGGCTGTTGAATATTGCCAGAGCAGACTCGCGATGTTCCGGCACAGGCAATAAGGCAAGGGTTACCTCAGTCATGATCCCGAGCAATCCCTCACTGCCGACGAAAATGCCTTCCATGTTGAATCCTGCGACATGCTTGACGCATTTATTGCCCATCGTGACGATATCGCCCTGGGGGAGGACGACTTTCATCATTTTCACATAATCCTTGGTAACGCCATATTTCAAACCGCGAAGGCCGCCGGCATTTTCCGCGACGTTGCCGCCGATTGTTGAAAAAGCGACGCTGCCCGGGTCGGGCGGATAAAAGAGATTAGCCTTGGCGGCTATCGGGTCGATGTCGGCAGTGGTCATGCCGGCTTCAACAGTGATCAGGCGGTTGGCAGGATCAAAGTCAATAAGACGATTCATTTTGTCCATACACAGGACAATGCCTTTTTTCAAGGGAACCGAACCACCTGATAAGCCGCTCCCCTGACCGCGGGGGGTGACGGGAATTTTTTCGCGATAAGCGAATTGCATCAGTTTGCTGACCTGCTCGGTGGCGGTTGCAAACACAACTGCCTCCGGTTGAATTTCCACATGCGAGGCGTCATAGCTATATGCTACCATATCCTCGATTTCGGTGAGGACGTTCTTTTCACCAAAAATAGCTTGTAATTCCTCAACTTTACTTCTAATCATGTCGTGCTCCGTTGACGTTGAAACAGCTTGCGAGGCTGCAGTGTTCTAAAGGTAGTACCAATCTTAAAATGTACCAATGGTCTTGTCAAGAATAATAATAAATACCAGGTAAAATTATTAACCAACTAATATAACTATATAAATATATTTGGCGTGGTGGGACGCCAGGGCAGGATTAAATTGGTATTACCAATAGGCCTATGCCGTGTCTGCCATGGGAAAGGATAATTGAAAAGAAGAAACACAGTAGTCGCTTAGCTTGACATTTATTTATGAATATTTTTGAAGAGAAACTCAAATAAAACTGACTAGTATTGTGTTCTTTGCGGGTATAACGAAAAGGTGTTTCGAGCCACCATCAACATCTCTCCTAATATTAAGGAGATGAGGACGGTTTGCTTCATGTATAAGAATTAGCGATGTGATATAACAAAGAAAAAGAAATATTGATTGTGATCTACTTTGTGGAGTTCCAAGAGAAAAATTCCCAATTACAAGTTGTAAGTGTGAAAATATATGATATATTTGGGCCCGATAAGCAATCGAAAGTAAGAGATGTATCGAAGTGTCTGATTTTGCAATGCCAGGTTATGAATAAAGTAATATTCGTACATTGTGCTGATCAATGCTGCTGATGGTGGATATTGCTGAACCGCGAATTAAAGAAAACAGTTAAATCCCTTTAATTCCTGAGCGGAGAAGGAAAACCGAATGAGTGAATGCACCATCACATTTCTACCCCATGATAGAGCCATAACTGTCTCTTCGGGGGAAAGTCTCATTCGGGCTGCGCTTCAGGCCGGTGTTCATATTAACGCCTCGTGCGGTGGCGAAGGCGTCTGCGGAAAATGTCGTGTCCTTGTCGAAAAAGGAAGCGTTGCAGGCGGTATCTCCGAAAGGCTCAGCAAAGAGGACAGTGCGAAAGGGTACCGTCTGGCCTGTCTGGCACGCGTAACTGAAGACGTCACCGTCCGCATTCCGATCGAATCTTCCATCGACAAAAGTGTAATGAACCTGCTGGCGACTCCACGCAGGACTGCCGCTATTCGGCAGATGGACTTTGAGAGCCTGAAGGAAGAAGGCCTGTTTATCCCCCCCGTCGCCAAAATATTCCTGACTCTCACCCCTCCAGATGCGCAGAATAATATGCCTGATGTCACCAGGCTGATCGAGCATCTCAAGCTGGAGGCTAATGAACATAAGCTGGAACTCACCCTGGAAGTTATCCGCAAACTCCCTTCGGTCATGCGGGAAAGTGATTTTCAGGTAACAGTCACGGTGATCCGTCCCGTAAGAAGCGACGGGAAAAATCTTATTATCAATGTCCAGCCTGGCGATACGACCAACGAGATTTACGCCGTTGCCATGGATATCGGTACGACAACCATTTATGGGCAGCTGATTCATCTGACCACCGGCAAGTGCCTGGCTGAAGCGGGAGATTTTAATGGTCAGATAAGTTACGGAGAAGACGTCATTACCCGTATAATCTATGCGGAAAAACCTGGGGGACTCGAGAAACTTCAGGAGGTTGTGGTCAGCACCATGAACAGCGTGCTTGAAAAGATCATCCGTAAGGCGAAGGTCGACCGGGAAGATATTTCGACCATTACGCTTTCCGGCAACACCACCATGACGCAGCTGTTTCTTAAAATTGATCCACGCAATATCCGCAGAGCCCCCTACGTCCCGACTGCCACGCTGTATCCGCCGTTTACCGCGGGATCCATCGGCATCAACATAAACCAGCATGCCATAGCGCTTATCTACCCGCAGGTTTCCAGTTTCGTCGGTGGCGATATAGTTGCCGGCGTCATGGGTTCCGGAATGTATCGCAAAGAAGAGCTGACACTTTTTCTCGATATCGGCACCAATGCAGAATTAGTGGTCGGCAATAAGGACTGGCTGGCCTGCACCGCCTGCTCAGCCGGCCCGGCTTTTGAAGGAGGCGGCATTGAATTCGGCATGCGCGCCGCTCAAGGAGCTATTGAGGATTTTTCTCTTGATCCCATCACTTTTGAACCGATGATCTTCACCATCGGTGATGTTCGGCCAAAGGGTATTTGCGGTTCCGGCCTGATTACCATGGCCGCCGTTATGTTCGAAATGGGTTTGATCAATAATCGGGGTAAGTTTAATCGCGATCTCGGCACCTCCCGCGTTAGAAAATCCAATCATGTGTGGGAATATGTCATTGCCTGGAAAGAAGAGACCCAGCTTGATCGGGATATTGTCTTGACCGAACCGGATCTCGACAATCTTATTCGGGCTAAAGGCGCTATCTATAGTGGTTGCATGACATTGCTTGAAGAAGTAGGATTGTCGATGGCCGAAGTCGATCACATCATCTTGGCCGGCGGCTTCGGCAGTTATATTGATCTGGAAAAAGCGATGGTCCTGGGACTTTTGCCCGAGGTCGATCCGGAGCGTGTTACCTTTATCGGCAACGGTTCACTTATGGGTGCACGGATGAGTTCTTTGACGAACAGAATTCGTCAGGACGTCGTGTCGGTGACTCAGAAAATGACCAACTTTGAACTTTCTGAGACGCCATCATATATGAATAATTACATTGCAGCGATGTTTCTGCCGCACACGGAAATAGAGAAATTTCCACGACTGCAGGCACGTTTGAAGGCAAGGGGGAAGTGAGATATAAAAGCATAATAAGAGCATAACGCACGTCTCTTGCCCGGTCTGAACGGAACGCTGTACTGCATGAATTAAATATTTTTAGTAAACATTTTGTACCTCTTGTTGTTTGGCTAGTGTTAAAAGGGAGGGTTGATGTTGAAGTCAGATGCAACCTTCAGGAGAAAAATTACTCACCAGTAAGGAGGCAAAAGTGGGATTTAAACTAAAGAAGGAATCCTATAGCGGCGGCATTAAAGCAATTTCCATTGGAAAAGGTGATGCAGCTATTACTGTGGGAGGTGAGACATGCTTTCCCTTCTATACATTCGAAGGCAGCATGCCGAACAAGCCCATTATTGCAATGGAAATCTGGGATATGGAGCCTGAGGACTGGGCAGAACCTGTAATGGCCCAATTCAAAGATGTAGCCTCCGATCCCGCCGCCTGGGCAAAAAAATGCGTCGAAAAATTTGGTGCCGATGCAATCGTCGTGCAGCTGAAAAGTATTGACCCGAATGACAAAGATGCAAGTCCTCAATCAGCTGCCGAAACGGTTAAAAAAGTTCTGGCGGCAGTCAACGTTCCCGTCATCGTATGGGGCTGTGCAAATCCAGCGAAAGATGAAGCGGTATTAAAGGTTGTTGCCGAGGAATGTCAGGGCCAGAATCTGGTGCTTGGCCCGGTCGAAGAGAAGAACTACAAGGGGATCGGCGCTGCGGCCATGGGCTACGGCCATGCGGTCATCTCCTCTTCCCCTATTGATGTCAACCTTGCCAAGCAGGTGAACATCCTCCTGGAAAACCTCGGTATGCCAATGGAGCGCGTGTTGGTTGATCCGACCACCGGTGGCCTCGGCTACGGTCTGGAATACACCTACTCGGTCATGGAGCGATTAGCCATGGCAGCAATGGTCCAGGGTGATGAAAAACTCCAGTTTCCGATGATCAACAACCTTGGCAATGAGATCTGGAAATGCAAAGAAGCCAAGCAGCCATCTGCCGAAGCCCCTCTTCTCGGGGATCAGGAAAAACGAGGGATCATGATGGAAGCCGTTGGTGCGGTAACCTATCTGCTCAGTGGTTCCAACATTCTTATTATGCGTCATCCTGAAGCGATCAAATTGGTCAAGCAATTCATCAATGCGCTGGCTGATGGTGGCTCGCTGACTGATGCCGCCGCCATAACCAAAATCCTGGAAGAAGCGAAAATTGATTTTGCAGCGCTTGCCCCGGCCCCCGATCTGACCATTGTCGAGGAAGAAAAGAAAGCAGGTCCTGCCAAGAAGGCCGCTCCCGCTGCCCCTGCCGCTAAAGCACCCGCTGCACCTGCTGCTCAGGCTGCCGCTCCCGCCGCACCTGCCCCGGCTGCGCCAAAAGCAGAAGAAAAAGCTGCACCTGCCGTAGATCCTGCCGCAGCCGCCAAAGCTGCTGCCGAGGCTGAGGCCAAAGCTGCTGCTAAAGCTGAAGCCGATGCCAAGGCCAAAGCTGCCGCCGAGGTCAAAGCTAAAGCTGATGCCGAAGCCAAGGCAAAAGCTGATGCCGAAGCCAAAGCAAAAGCTGAAGCAGATAAATTGAAGGCCGAAGCACAGCAAAGAGAAGACGACGAGAAGGCTTTGAAGAGGCTGAGAGCGCAGGCTAAAAAAGCTCATGATGAGTCTGCCGCAAGTAAACCTGTTGCTGAAATGGCGATGACCGCCGCTGCGGAGCAAAAAACCGCCCAGGAAAAAATTCTCGATATGTTGGATAGATTCCACAAGAGAAAATAAATCAGAATATCAATTTATGCATGAAGCAAAGCTCTTGAGATAATAAAAAAATCTCAAAACTCTATGAAGAGGAACATTGATATGGCAGAATTAAAAGAAAAAATCGTTAAATTAGCTGATGCAAGCACCGCGTCAATTGACCAGTCTACCCAGGAGATGATCCGCAGAGCCCAACAGCTCGGCGTTGAAACCGTGTTTGACCGGGCGGTAACCATGAAGCCCTGTGCCATCGGTATGCAGGGTATCTGTTGTAAGAACTGTGCAATGGGACCATGCCGACTGCCGTTGCCTAAAGATGGCATCCAGGGCGAAGATACCCGCAAAGGGCTTTGCGGCGCTACCGCCAACACCATCTGTGCCAGAAACTTTATTCGTATGATCGCCGGTGGAGCAGCCGCTCACTCCGACCATGGCCGAAATGTCGCTATTACCTTCCTGGCCGCGGCTAAGGGAGAAGTCGAAGATTACAAGATCAAGGATCCGGTAAAACTCTTTCAGATTGCGCCGTATTATGGTGTTGCCACCACCGTAGAGGTTGATGGCGTGGTCAAGGATCGTGATCTCAGAGAAGTTGCCATTGCGGTTGGCGAAGTGGCTGTGGCAGAATGGGGTAAACCAACCGGCAATCTCCATATGATCAAAAGAGCACCACAACCCCTCCAGGATAAGTGGGCGGAACAAGGTGTCATTCCCCGTAACGTCGATCGCGAGATAGTTGAAATCATGCATCGTACCCATATGGGCGTTGATCAGGACTACAAAAATCTGATGAAGCAGGGAACCAGGGCATCTCTTGCTGATGGCTGGGGTGGTTCCATGATCGGGACCGACCTGCAGGACGTTATGTTCGGCACTCCTACTCCTCTGCAGGCCGAGGCTGATCTTGGCGTCATGAAAGCGGACCACGTAAACATCATCGTGCATGGTCATGAGCCTCTCTTGTCCGAAATGATCGTTGCTGCTGCACAGTCCCAGGAGTTGATAGACTATTCTAAATCGAAGGGTGCGAAAGGAATACAGTTGGCCGGTATTTGCTGTACCGCTAACGAAGTGCTCCAACGCCATGGCGTTCCACCCGCAGGAACCTTCCTCCAGCAGGAACTCGCCATCATTACCGGTGCCTGTGATGCAATGGTTGTTGACGTCCAGTGTATCTTCCAGAACCTGGCCAATGTTGCCAAGTGCTTTCATACCAAGCTGATCACTACGCATCCAATTGCCAGGATGGAGCAGCCGAATGTTCTGCACATCGAGTTTGATGAGCACCATGCAATGGAAGATGCGATCCGCATTGTTAAAATTGCTATTGATAACTATGAGAATCGTGGTGCCGAGGTTATGATTCCCCGTCATAAATCAAGCCAGGTTGCCGGCTTTGGCGTGGAGTCAATCAAATACCACCTGGGTGGAAGTTTCCGAGGCGATTATTTCACCTTGAATGACAATATCATCAACGGCCGTATTCGTGGTATCGCTGGTGTTGTTGGCTGTAATAACGCCCGTACCAAGCACAATGACGAACATATCACTATCATTAAAGAATTGATCAAGAACGATGTCATCGTTTTGACCACTGGTTGTAGTGCCATTGCTGCCGGTATGCACGGGCTTTGCACTCCTGAGTCGGCTGCCGTCCATTGTGGTCCCGGCCTTCGTGAGGTTTGTGAGACTGTTGGCATCCCGCCTGTCCTGCATCTCGGCTCCTGTGTCGATAACAGCCGGATCCTGCTTGCCGCAACGGAGGTTGTTAAAGCCGGTGGTCTCGGCAACGATATCTGTGATCTGCCGGCCGCGGGCAGTGCGCCTGAGTGGATGAGCGAGAAGGCTATCTCTATTGGTCAATATTTTGTCGCCTCGGGTGTCTACACCGTCTTTGGGTATCATATGCCTGTTGAAGGTGCCCCGGTCTTCAAAGACTATCTCTATAAAGACATGGAGAAAATGTATGGCGGCATGTGGGATTGTGAGCCCGATCCTGTAAAGCATGCACATAAAATGATCGCCCATATTGACAAGAAACGTAAGGAACTTGGCATCGATAAAGCCCGTGACAGGGTTCTTATGGATATGGCTGACAGACAAGCCCTTGGAATGGAATAATATAATATCAGCGATTACGTTATTACTAATATAAGGAGTAAAGCATGTCTAGACTAGTAGCATTTGCAGCTATACAGGGCGGGTACAAGGTTGTGTCCCAGGTGGAAGGTGATCTTGAAAGGGCTCTTCAGACCTATGATGCCAGCACAAAAATTGGTTTTCCAAATACCGCGTACTATCTTCCGGTAATCTATTCTCTCACTGGTATGAAGTGTGAGACCCTGGAAGATCTGAAAAAACCCATGGAATTTGCTCGCGGATTGTTGCCACCGCACATTAAAGGAAGCAATCATCTGCCTTATCTTGGGCCGCTTCTCGATGCAGGTATGGCTGGAATATTTGCCTATGAGATCAAGGAGGCCCTGCGTATCCTTCGTGAGCCGGATTTCTACCTGGATGCTGAAGATCCGGATATCGATGCCGGGAAACTCTGGGTTGGTCCTGCCAGTGACATTATTCTCAGAAAGCGTGGCGTCGAATTCGTTGACGGCTCGGCCCCCGGCTTTGCGGCAATCGTTGGTGCAGCCCCCAATGCCGAGATTGCCAAGATGATCGTCGAAGATTATCAGAAGAAAAACCTCTATATCTTCTGCGCCGCCAACCACAACGGTAAGACAGTGATCGAGCAGTGCCTCCAGGCCGGTATGCAGATCGGCTGGAATACCCGTATTGTACCTTTTGGTCCGGATATTTCTTCGGCAGTCTTCGCCCTCGGTTTTGCCAATAGAGCGGCAATGGCCTTTGGTGGCGTGCAGCCTGGCGACTATCGCAAGATGTTGATGTACAATAAAAATCGTATCTTTGCCTTTGTCAACGCACTGGGCGATGTTGGAACCGAGTGGGCTGTTGCCGCTGCCGGTTGTGTTAACTGGGGCTTCCCGACTCTTGCCGATACCGACATTCCGGAAATTCTGCCGACTGGTATCTGTACTTACGAGCATGTTGTTGCCAACGTGCCGCACGATGAGATCTGCCAGAAATCCGTTGAGGTTCGCGGTCTGAAGATCAATGTCACCGAGATTGATATTCCTCTGGCATTTGGACCGGCCTTTGAGGGTGAGCGGGTACGTGGCGGTGATCTCTTTGGTCAGATGGGCGGTGGTAAAACCCAGTGTACTGAGCTGGTCAATATGGCTGAGATGGGTGAGATTGAGGATGGTAAAGTTACCGTTGTTGGTCCTGACATCAAGGATATGAAAGAAGGCGACACGCTGCCGCTGGGTATTTTTGTGCAGATAGCCGGTCGTGAGTTCCAGTCTGATTTCGAGCCGATCATGGAGAGGCAGATTCATCACCTGGTCAACTATATCCAGGGAATAATGCACATTGGACAACGTGATATCTCCTGGATTCGCATAAGTAAAGCCGCAGTTGAGAAAGGCTTTAGCCTGAAGGATATCGGCGTTGTGCTGCATGCTAAATTCCATCAGGATTTCCAGAAGATTGTTGATAAGGTTCAGGTCACTCTGTTTACCAACAAAGAAGATGTTGACAAGATGACGACCAAAGCCAGGGCCGAATATAAAGTCCGTGATGAGCGGGTCGACAAAATGACCGACGAAGATGTTGAGCTGTTTTATTCCTGCAGTCTCTGTCAATCTTTCGCGCCGAGTCATGTATGTACGGTAAGCCCTGAAAGAACTGGGCTTTGCGGAGCTTATAACTGGATGGATTGTAAAGCGTCTTATGAGATCAATCCGACAGGACCTAACCAGCCAATCCCTAAAGGTAAACTCCTTGATCCGGTTCTTGGCCGTTTTGAAGGTGTTGATGAATTCATCAAGAGTGCATCTAAAGGTGCAATCGATACCTATAATCTCTACTCCATGGTTCAGGCCCCGATGACCACCTGTGGCTGCTGTGAATGTATTGCCGCCATGCTGCCTGGTTGCAACGGTATCATGACTGTTGGTCGCGATTACACCGGTGAGACTCCTTCCGGTATGAAGTTTACCACGCTTGCTGGTGTCATGGGCGGCGGGGCTTCTTCGCCAGGATTTGTTGGCCATTCAAAATTTAACATTACCCAGAAGAAGTTCATCCTCGGTGATGGTGGCTTACTCCGAATGGTCTGGATGCCTAAAATTGTCAAGGATGAAATCCGCGACAGATTGAACAAGCGAGGCGCGGAAATGGGCGTTGAGAATTTCGCTGATATGATCGCCGATGAGACTGTTGGGATCACGGAAGACGAGATTTTGCCATGGCTCAAAGAAAAAGGCCATCCTGCCTTGAGCATGCCTTCGATTATTTGATTATTTTTTTAGCAGATGCCCGGTTTCAGCATCAGCTGCAACCGGGCACATCCAGCTGTGAAATATATTTAAGGAGACAACACAAATGGCGTTAACAGGAATTCAAATCTTCAAACTCCTGCCTAAAACCAACTGTAAGGAGTGTGGAGTTCCGACGTGCCTCGCTTTTGCCATGAACCTCGCGTCTGGCAAAGCAGAACTTGATGCTTGCCCGTATGTGTCTGATGATGCCAGGGCGCAGCTTGCCGCAGCTTCTGCACCTCCTATTCGTCCGGTGGCTCTTGGTAAAGGTGTCCGTGCGACGAAGACTGGTGGAGAGACCGTTCTTTACCGGCATGAAAAAACATTTTTCAATCCTACACTGTTGGCAGGGACTATAACCTCTGATAGCGCAGAAGCGGATGTCGCCGCCAAGCTTAAGTCCTGGAATGCGCTGCAGTATGAGCGGGTAGGTCTTAATCTGCGTCCGGAACTGGTGGCATTGAAAGACGTTAATGGTGACGGTGTCGCATTTGCTGCCCTTGCCAAACTGATTGCCGAAACTTCGGAATTCAATCTTATTTTGATGAGTGATAAGGCCGAAGTCATCAGTGGTGCCGTTGCCACCGCCGGCTTCAAGCGTCCTTTGATTTATGCAGCGACCGCTGAAAACGTTGATGCATTTGGTAAAATTGCCCTGGATAATGAGTTGCCGTTGGCGGTTAAGGCTGATTCCATTGATGGAATTACCGCTCTTACCGACAAATTGGTGGGCATGGGACTGAAAGATCTGGTTATAGATTCAGGAGCAAGAGAAGTAAAACAGGCGCTCGAAGATCAGGTTGCAATTCGTCGGGCGGCACTCAAAGACGGAAATCGTTCCCTTGGTTTTCCCACAATCTGTTTCCCGAGCGAAATGGCCTCCACAATCGAGATGGAAGGACTCATTGCCAGTATGTTTGTCGCCAAGTATGGCGGCATCGTCGTTCTGTCCGATATGACCACCGAAGTCATTTTCCCTTTGCTGTTGGAGCGTCTGAATATCTATACCGATCCGCAGCGGCCAATGACGGTTGTCGAAGGTATATTTGAGATTGGGAATCCGGACGAGAATTCTCCGGTTCTGGTTACCACCAACTTCGCTTTGACCTACTTCATTGTCTCCGGTGAGATCGAGGCGAGCAGGGTTCCTGCCTGGTTGCTCATCAAAGACTCAGAGGGACTGTCTGTTCTTACCGCGTGGGCTGCGGGTAAATTTAGCGGTGACGATGTCGGTATGTTCGTGAAGAAAAGCGGTATCATGGATAAGGTTAAGCATACTGAGCTGATTATCCCTGGGTACGCTGCCGCGATCGCCGGTGATGTTGAAGAAGAGCTGCCGGGCTGGAACATTGTCGTCGGTCCAAGAGAGGCTGCTCATATCGCCGGATTCCTGAAAAGCAGATAAATACAGGCGATAGAATCTTTTGCCGGCTGTTTCTCTTGTGAAGCGCCGGCAAATTTTTTATAGACTATCGTGAGACGGGTCCATTTTAGAAGTTTGTTATCAATTAGATAAAGGGAGAGAAATATGATTCTTTTTGGCGAAAGCCTTAATGTTATTTCCAAGGTAATTGGAAAAGCATACAGAGAACGTGACGCGAAACCTATTCAGGCGGAGTGTCTAGAACAAAAAAAACTTGGTATGGACTATATTGATATCAATCTCGGGCCTGCCAAAAAAGATGGCCACGAGTTGATGCCTTGGGTTTGCCAGGTCGTCCAGGAGGTTGTACCCGAAATGCCTCTTCTCCTCGACACATCTAATATCGCTGCGATCGAAGCGGGTTTGAAGGTGCTTAAACCTTCAAGCAAGCCACATATCGTCAACTCCATTATGGCTCGTCCCGAGCGATATACTGAGATGCTGCCGATGGCTGCCAAATACGAGGCAGACATTGTTGCTCTTATGTGGGGACCTGATGGTCTTCCGCGTGACGAGAACGAGCGCGCCTCTCTTTGCGTAGAATTACTGTATGCTGCAAATGAAGCCGGTATTCCCAATGAAAAAATCTGGGTTGACGGCATTGTCACTCCGGTGAACATCCAGCAGGCACAATCCGTAGCTCTGCTTAATTTCCAAATGATGCTGGAAGATATTGCCCCAGGCGCCATGTCTACCTGTGGTCTTTCAAACATCTCCAATGGTCCTCCGGTTCACCTGCGCCCAATTCTGAACAACACTTTCATGATCATGTTGGAGCGCTATGGTATGAAATCGGTTATCGCCGACCCACTTGACGCCGAGCTTATTGCCGTTGCCAAAGGAAAGCGTCCTGATATCGTTGAAGTGGTTTATCAGGCAATGGACGGCAATGCTCCCGATCTTTCAACCTTGTCCAAAGAACTTGGCGACTACGTGAAAACCGTCAAGGTTATCACCGGTGAAAGCCTCTTTTCCGATTCATACCTGGAAATTTGATCAACTGTTTTTCGCCTAAAAAGCTCCATCCTTTCGGGGATGGGGCTTTTTTTTTGTCGGTTTAATGGTTACATCAATAGTGAACCGATACTATGTATACTTCAATAAAGAGAGGAGCTATGGCAGAAGCAAATAAAGAGGCCGCTAACTGGGTGTACGTATTTGTTTGCGAGCCTGGAAAAGATGAGAGTTTTCTAGGACTCTATAACGCCGACAAGGACGTTGATTTTATTCCGGCATTTCAAACCAGAGAGGAAGCAAATGACTGCTTTTTGAATCTGCCGAGAGAGAAAGGAAAGAAGTATGAACTGCAGGCTGTGCACATCGAGGAGTTACATGATATTGCAACCAAAAGTGGGTTTGCTGTAGCTCTGGTGGACAGTGATGGAAAGGTCATCAAAGAGTGATTTCAGGCTCTTGTTCAGAGTATGCTGTTCTGGGTCGTATACAATCAACGATACAATGCAATAAAAACGAGTTGAAGGAGATTTCCCAAGGTGAGTTTAAAAATAGCAATAGGCGGCAAAGGGGGAGTCGGCAAAACCACTATAACCGCTCTTCTGGCCCGATGTCTGGCCGCCGATAAGAACAATAAAGTGATCGCCATTGACGCCGATCCAGTGGCAAACCTGGCGGCTGGACTCGGCATTCCCGAAGATAAGCCAATCACACCAATCTCTGGACTGACTGAGCTGATCGCCGAACGAACAGGGGCCAAGCCGGGGACAATGGGCGGTTTCTTTACCCTCAATCCGAAAGTCGATGATATTCCGGATCGTTTTTCTCTACAAAGAGATGGGGTGAAACTGTTGGTTATGGGCACCGTACAGAGCGGTGGCTCCGGCTGTATATGTCCTGAAAGTACTATCCTGAAAGCCTTGATGAATCATCTTGTTCTGGTCAGAGATGATATAGTTATTATGGATATGGAAGCGGGGGTAGAGCATCTTGGCCGAGCTACTTCATCTTCTGTCGATGCGCTTATTGTTGTCGTAAATCCTGGGGCAAGAAGCAGGGCCGCCGCCACAAAAATCAGAAAACTCGGCGAAGATATCGGTATTAAAAATATTCTCATTCTTGGCAACCGGGTAAACGGGCCGGAGGACGAAGAATTAATTCGTCAGTCTTTGTCTGAATTTGAAATTATCGGTTTTGTTCCCGAGCAAGATGAGATTGTTGAGGCTGATCGAGCCGGCAGAAGAGCGTTTGATGATATAACTTGTGCGCCAAAAGAACTTTTCGATATAGTCGGAAAATTAGCTGCGATGAAAAAATAATCGACTTTCTTCATCTCTACACTTGAGCCGTTCTCCCAACAAATTTTTGGTATGTTCGGCTCTGCAGTTCCACACCTGCCGTTAAATTCCTTGCTTCGCATCATATCTTCTGGTTTTTCTGTCGAATTTTCTCAGTCAAGAAACATGGGAGACAATGACAGAGATGCAATAAATCTCTTGACAATACCACACGGTGGTGCAATATTGAGGTTAACTGGGAATACTTCTCAAATGAGAATTAAGGCGCCTGTATACAACGGTAGCCATGTGATATTGTTCATGATTGCCGCCATACAGCAAAGGTCTTTTCTTGAGCTGTGTGTTCTTGAATTCAAGACCGAAAATCCCTGATATCCATTGAAATTGGAGGCATTATGGCAAAACCACTAGAACTCATCAATGTAAAGGATCTGACGATTTGCGAGTCTACTGCGCAAATGATCACCAAAGCAAGAAATGACGGAGTAGAACTCTTTTTCGACCGGGCTAACTCTATGAAGGCCTGTCCGATTGGAGAAAAGTCAGCGTGCTGTAAAATGTGTTCCATGGGGCCATGCAGGATGAACGTGAATAGCCCATACGATAGGGTTGGTGTGTGTGGCGCTACCGTAGACACTATAGTGGCACGTAATTTTGGACGGATGGTCGCAGGAGGAACTGCAGCTCATACCGATCATGGCATGGCAATGCTTGAGTTGTTCCGTGATGTCATCAGCGGCAAGACGAAAGATTATTCGATTAAGGATCCAATCAAACTGATGGAAATAGCAGCCTCACTGGACATTGTTACCGAAGGCCGAGAGCTGAAGGATATAGCAATGGATCTCTATCATGAACTGGAGAGGACCTATACGCAGGTTGACGGTGAGATTCCAATGATGAAAAGAGTACCGCCCAAAACCCTTGAGCATTGGCGTGCAGCGGGGGTGGTTCCTCGTGGGGCTATGCGGGAAATCATGGAAATGATGCATCGTACGGCCATGGGTGTGGATCAGGATTATGAAAACATAACCAAACAGATCACCCGGACAGCCCTGGCTGATGGATGGGGTGGATCGATGGTATCGACAGATATTTCGGATATTTTATTCGGTACACCATCACCGGTGGAAGTTGAAGTTGATATGGGAGTGCTGAAAGAAGACTCCGTCAATATTATTGTTCATGGTCATGAACCTAATCTTCTGGAATCGATGGTTGTTTCGGTCGCGGATCCGACTTTGCTCGAGGCGGCTAAAAATGCCGGCGCCAAAGGCATTAATCTTGTTGGCATGTGCTGTTCGGGGCTGGAAGCTCTGTCGCGGCATGGTCTGTCGCATGCGGGGAATTTCTCCAGTACCGAAGCTGTGCTGGTAACTGGTGCCATTGATGCCATGACCGTTGACATACAATGCATTAAACAAGGTCTGCAGAAAGTTGCAGATTTTTATGACACGCCTTTTATTACCACCAATTATCGGGCCAAGATCGAAGGCGCCCAGCATATCCAGCTGGAGGAGCATGATCCGCGCGAATGCACCGATGAGATTGTCATCAAGGCGATTACCAGGTTCAAAAACCGTAAAAAACCAATACAGATTCCGAGAAATAAAACCAAGGGAGTGCACGGATTCTCTTTTGAGTACATTAATTATATGTTGGGGGGATCGTTCAGGGGCAGTTATACGCCACTTAACGAGAACATTATCAACGGCAGGATTCGCGGTGTAGCGGGAGTGGTTGGGTGTACCAACCCACGATCCAAACAGGATTATTCCCATGTTGAACTGGTAAAAGAACTGATCCGCAATGATGTGCTGGTGCTGCAGACCGGGTGCTCACAAATGGCTCTTGCCAAAGCCGGACTCACCGGACCCGGTGCGGCGGCCCTTGCCGGTCCTGGCTTAGCCGAAGTCTGTGAGACCGTCGGCATGCCGCCGGTTCTTGGTCTGGGATCCTGTGTCGACAATAGCCGGATTCTCATAGCAGCTTCGGAAATGGTGAAAGTAGGTGGCCTTGGCGACTGTATTGCCGACCTTCCTGCCGCCGGTTGTGCTCCGGAATGGATGAGTGAAAAAGCCATTGCCATTGGTCATTATTTTGTCGCATCCGGCGTATATACTGTTTTTGGCCATAACTTTCCGATGACGAAGGGGACTAAATTCGAGAAGCATTTGTTTGAAGATCTTGAAACACTTGGTTTTGGCAAGTGGGGCTTTGCTGACGATCCGAGAGAAATGGCTAGGTTGATGATTGCCCATATTGACAAAAAGCGTAAAGAACTTGGCATTGATAAGGCGCGTGATCGGGTTCTGATGGATATGGCTGACAGACAAGCACTTGCTATCGAATAATCTTAACGGGGAGATGCCAGGTAAAAAAAAATCTGGCATCTCCCTCTGACTGCTGGCCAGATTGTCAGTTTCACAAAAGTTGTCGGGAGAAGCATATGGCTATTTTTGCTGGAAGATACCGGTGGGAAGGAACAAAAACCGGTGAGCGTGACCCTATTGCCTGGTCTTCAGGTGCCTACGACGTGAAAATATTCAAATGTGTGGCTTCTTCTGACAAAGTACAGCAGCTCAAACCGTATGTCTGTATCTACGCAGCGACAGGTGAAGGGCAGTCAATTTCGGCAAACCCCGAAAAATTTGCAAAACAGATATGCAATGATTTTTCTCTGGATATTGAAAGGGTATTGTGGGTTGAAGATCTTCTGACGATGGAGGACAGATATGAAGTTATATTATTTTCCCGGTCAACAAAAATTGGCACGACTGTCCTCTATAAAACGACGAAGCGCCGGCCTCTCGAGTCTGAATTGCAGGTGATCGAACGGGAATGAGCTGCGCATGGGATAGTGATGGATTTTGAAATTGATCGGATAAAAGAAAGATTGCTCAGGCTGGATGAAGAAATCGCCGAGACAATGCGGAGATTGCCGGCCCACTCGGTGAAGCCGCCAGTTATGATGGATCTCTTGCAGCTTGAAGACGAGCGGGATCAGCTCCTGCAAATATTAAAAGACAGACGGTAGGTTATCGGACACAGCCTGCAGCAGGGAAACTATTTCAGGAATGGATGCTATTTATGCATGGTCCAATTATCTTCTTCTGGCGTTTTGCGATTTTCGACGTATAATCTTCGTTGATGTCGAAATGCAGCAGAACAGTTAATTTTGCCCAAAAGGAGACAGACATGACCGATCAACATTGTCCAGGATTTGAAAGCAACAAAACACTGAAAGAAGTAAAAGTAAGATGTCCGGAATGTGGCAAAGAGTGGGAAATATTTTCCGATGAAGCTGATAAAAAGACAAAGTGCGCCGCTTGTGGTGCTGTGGTCGATCCGAAAACCTGTGCTGTGAAATAACTGCGGTCTGCTATAGCTTGGCCTGACAGAAAAACTCCCCTTTAAACTCCTCTGGAATTATCTATTTCAGAGGAGTTTTTTTTATTCCAATGTGATTTTACCTCTAAACCTCAGATCCCTCTGTATCTTCTAAGCTGAACTTTAGTGGTAATCACATATTCACATCCTGCATATATTCCATCCCGGGTAAAATGCCAGGTACAGACGATCTGCCCATCTGCGCTGATTGCTGTTCGTCATTAATTGTTTGGCCCGCTTAAGTTTTCGGTATGCCTTGTCGATTCCTGAGGCTGTAAAATCAGGAAAAGCCACTGGTCGAGGTTTTCTAGCCCCAATTATTCCGATCTTTTGAGTGCATTCAATCTGAAAAAGTGAAGATGGTCTGGTTGGATCCAAAACATTCGGTCTTGTTGCCTGTGGCGATGGAGATTCGATTTCCATTTTTATCTTCACTTTTAAAATCGCAAGTGATACACCAAAGTTGGTTTCCCGTTCTTTGTAACAACAAACGTAGCCGACCTTTTTCGTCTCGGCTGGCTGATCAGATCTGTCTTTACAGCAAATAATACATCTCGCGATATGTCCTGAATACGTCTCTACGTTTATGAAACAACCGCGCCGGTATCAGATAATAGCTGGTTGAAAAATAGCTGCTGCTCCTATGGGCAGGTAATATCAATAATATTTTATAATGAGGAGTTGTACGATGTTGAACCGATTTTCTGTCAAAGGCAGAATGTATCTCATCATAGTAGCCATCCTGGCTTTGTTTCTAATCATGGTGTTCTTTGCCATTCAAAACGGGAATAGGGTTCGAGATATGGGGCTTGCCAAAACTGGTGAAGTAATGCTTGTCGATCAGAAGGCCAAACTGCAAGTAGCTAGTCATTCAGTTGCCTTGGCAGCGGGGCACGCTGTTGAGGAGACAGAAGTTCTTGATGAAAAAATTAAAATTATCCGTAAGTTAATTGACGATATCCGTTTTGAAAGCGACAATTCAGGATATTATTTTGTCTATAATGGCACCACCAACGTGGCCTTACCGCCGAAAAAAGAATTGCAGGGTAAAGATCTTGGAGATTTGAAGGATAAGAATGGAGTTTACCTTGTTCGAGATCTGCGGGATAAAGCTAAAGGCGGTGGAGGGTTTGTCGAATATATATGGCCGAAACCGGGGGCGGGAGACGTGGCAAAACTGAGCTACGCTGAGATGATTCCCGGAACGGAGATGTGGATAGGTACAGGAATTTATCTGGATAATATCGCTGCCTATAAAACCTCCATGGCAGAAGAGCTCAATTCTCAGGTCTCCAAAAATGTCACCACTATGCTTCTCATTGCCGGAGCAATTTTCATTGGGATAATATCCTTGTGTCTGATTATTATTTTTGGCATAGCAAAAGCGTTAAAGGTCATGGTTCTGAATTTCCAGGATATCGCAGAAGGTGAAGGGGATCTGACCAAGCGTATTGTTCTCAACTCAAAGGATGAAATTGCTGAGTTGGCCAAATGGTTCAATATTTTTATTGAAAAATTGCAGAAGATTATAAATTCCATCTCAATTAATACGAAGACATTGGGACAGGAATCAATGAATCTGTCAAAGTTTGCCGCAGATCTTGCTGAAAATGCTCAAGGAACATCGGCTCGATCTGAAAATGTCGCAACTGCCGCAGAAGAGATGAGTGCGAATCTTAATAACGTGGCTGCTGCCATGGAACAATCCACGACAAACACCAGTATGGTAGCAAGTGCTGCAGAGGAAATGACTGCCACTATCAATGAAATTGCCAACTACTCTGGAAAAGCACATGATATCTCCTTGAAGGCGGTTAAACAGGCAGAGGGTACCTCGGTCAGAATGGCGCAACTCGGGGCATCAGCCGATGCGATAAGTAAAGTCACTGAAACGATAACTGAAATTTCCGAGCAGACCAATCTCCTGGCACTCAATGCAACGATTGAGGCAGCTCGGGCGGGGGAGGCAGGGAAGGGATTTGCCGTTGTTGCCAATGAAATAAAAGAACTCGCCAAGCAGACTGCAATGGCTACACTTGATATCAAAACTAAAATTGATGATGTGCAGAAGACAACCAGCGGTACCGTGGAAGATATTGAGGAAATCAGCTCTGTTATAAATAGTGTAAACGAAATTGTGGCGACAATTAGCAGGGCTGTCGGTGAGCAGTCGAAAGCCACCCAGGAAATTGCTCTCAATATTAACCAGGCAGCAGAGGGGCTCGGCGAGGTGAATATCAATGTGAGTCAGGTCTCCGTTGTTGCTTCAACAATCACCCAGGAAATCGCCCTCGTCAATTCGGCGTCCACAGATGTTTCGAAAACCAGTTCAGAGGTTCAGGTCAGTAGCCAGAATCTGCAGTCACTTTCGCTTGATTTGCATAATGCCGTGTGCAGTTTTAAGATTTAGCTTGGCCTGCCCCCAACAGGATACCAATTGGGATGGCTGTTCAATTGGTATCCTGCTCACTATTACCTGCCGCCACGAATCACCCTCTTCTCGGTGACGACCAGATCAAGCAATTCGTCGTGGTCCTGTAACGGGGCTTTTTCGATGATCTGCAACTCGAAGGCAAGACCTATTCGGGCCGCCGTCGGGACTTTGGCCAGGAACCGGTCATAGTAGCCGCCACCATAACCGAATCGTCCGCCTCTTTCATCAAAGACAGAACCGGGCAGGAGGATTGTCTCGATTTCTTCCGGGGCAACCAATGCCGTTGTGCAGAGTTCATCTTTTGGTTCGGGAATATTGCAATATCCGGGAACGAGATCGGTCAGCCGATTGGTGATGTGAATGGCATCCAGCCTTTTTTCCTTTATTCTGGTTATGGGTACAATGACAGTTTTGCCCAGCTCGATCAGGCTGTCGATGAGCGAAAGGGTCGCGACTTCGCTTCTGAAACTGACATAGACAAATATCGACTGGTGCTTCCGCAACTGATCAAGTTCCAGCAGGCGTTGTTGAATGGCGAATGATTTTGTCTCAATTTCCTGTTGGGTAAGTTTGTTGCGAGCTGCCAGAATGTCTTTTCGCAGCTGGGCTGAATCGAGCATGGTATGATCTCCAATGAGTGTTAAATTATCGAATATTTACATCAATCAGGCCAAAAGAACCGGATAAATTCTTTCACCGCACAATTATTTAAAAAGACAACTGAATTGCTACCATCTCACTAAAATCGTTGAATTATATAGAGATAGGTCGGAAGCCTGCTTTGAATCTTGATCCGGTTGAACTCGAACAGACGGGTGCGCGACGGTCGATCAAAGGTCAGAGGTGAAAAATAGATAGAGCCCTTGGGTTTTACGTGGACCTGTTGTTCCCTGATCAGGTGGAGAATTTTTTTATAATGGTTGTCCGGCAGGTTTTCATCCATTATAAAATTAGCCGTTATTTCCACCGAAGGAAAACGGTCGTTGATATCCTGTCCGCGCCAGAAGGCTTCTTGCACCAGCCTTTCCGTCAGAGGCTTGCCAATTTTGTCCAGGGTTTGCTGATCTGCTGATTCCAGACCGATATTGATATAAGTCATTGCGCCGGATTCGACCAGCTGTCGAAAAAAAGCATCCGGCTTATTTAGTAATGAGGTGACTGAACCAAAAAGGAAAACATTGGTTCCTGCCGTATAAGAATGATCAAAGTCGAACTCTTTACAGGCGGTCTCAATACTAAAGAGAATACGTTCGGGACTGGACTGCAGGGCGTCGTGTTCACCGAGAAAGAGGCTGTTATAATTGATGAGATCGCGACCATAGAGTTTTGCAAGGCGGCTGATCTGTGCACGAATCTCCGCATCGCTTTTTTCGGTAAAAACCGTGTTGTTTTTTACCTTGCAGAATGCGCACTTGTACAGACAACCCTCGGATATTGTCAGTGGGATGATGTTATAATCGACATGTCTGGCATCCGGGGGGAGAACAGAGATTCGTCCGCCGATGATTTCGTGCAGCAGCTGCGCTTTCTGTTCTAATTTTTCCGGACTGTTGGTGATAACTTGGTTGAGAAAATTGCCGAAATGACGCGGTAAATCCGTTTGCTGTGCCTGCAGTTCTAAAAGAAACTGGTACCATGAGCCGGAAATCCGGGTAATCTCTTCGTGGGCAAAAGGGTGACCGCCCAGGATGCTGTTGGTCGGATACTGGAAATTTGGCAGGTAATATTCGCCTGTGGCCTCAAAAACTCCGGTATATCCACCGGTTGAATAATAAACCCAGTCATTGCCCGGTGTTCGCTTGAGCCATTCATGAGGATGGGCCCACTCTCTTCCTTTGCCTTTAGCCCGAAATATTTCGCTATTCAGATTAAATTGAAAGATGAACTCTTTTGTCTCAATTTCACTGTATATACCGCAATGTATCGGAAAACTCATTTTGCTGTAGGTCGTACTGCCCTGTTTCAGGTGAGTAATTTTTACGTCCTTCGTGGCATAAATCCTGCTTTCTACGGTGGTCAATGAGTTCTGCTGCATAATCTCTGTTTATAACAAACTGAAGATGTAAAATAAAGGGACTCTGGATGTGTTACTTACCGGATAGTCTGAATCTTGTCAAACAGCTGAGTATCAACGCAATATCAATTAAATAATTTTGTGAATGATAAATTTTAAACTTATTGGAAACAATCTCGATTTTGCGTTATAGTAGGACGTTTTGTGATGATAGATATCGATTTTATTCTTTAAAGACTAGAAAATACGAAAGGGGAGAGAATAACAGCACAACCAGAATGCGACAAGGTACCAGATAGGAAGTGATTATATGAAGAAGCGAAACGAAGTTTTTCCACACTCCAGAAGAGTTGCTATATGCCTGGAGTAGATAATCATCATTTATGGGGTATGTAAATGGAAAAGCAGATGACGGAAACGCTGGAGGCCATATATGATAAATGTATGGCCAACGAAGACAATATTATCACAATATTGCAGGAAATACAAAGTAAAATCGGGTACATACAGGAAGAAGCTGTAAACTGGTTTTCTGAGCGAACGAATATCCCACCTTCCAAATTTTACGGAGTTGTAACCTTTTATTCCCAGTTTCATCAAAATCCACGCGGTAAAAATATTGTCACCGTTTGCTGCGGAACCGTATGTCATGTCAAAGGCGCCCCTCGTGTCATCTCCAAGGTTCGCGAAGATCTTAAACTAAAAGAAGATCAGGATACAACCAAGGACATGTTGTTTACCCTTGAACGTGTCAACTGTGTGGGTGCCTGCAGTATTGCCCCGGTTGTTCTGATTAATGAAAAGGTGCTTGGTAAGGTAACCCCAAGTAAAATAGTTAAGAGTCTCAAAGATTATAAGGGATAAACCATGAGCAGCGAAATAATTGTCAATGTGTGCATGGGTACCGGTGGTATCGCTGCCGGCGGCGACCTGGTGATGGAGGAGTTCACCAAGCAGTTCGAGGCTGCCGGTATCGAAAACGCTACTGTCAAAGAAAAATGCAAACTCCACAAAGTTGGTTGCCGCGGTTTTTGTGCCCGCGATGTTCTGGTCGATGTAAATGTGGATGGTGCCGTTTCGACCTATCAATATATTCAACCTGAAATGGTGAGTCGACTTATTCAGGACCATGTTGTCGGGGGACGGCCGGTCAAGGAATGGCTGGTGGGCGATGATTACCATACCTTTCATGACAATCAGACCAAGATAGTTCTGGGTGATTTGGGCAAGATCAATCCGGAATCTATTAATGATTATTTGGGTGTGGATGGCTATAAGGCTGCCGAAAAGGCACTGACGACCATGACTCCCGCGGAAGTTATCGCCACGGTTAAAGAGTCAGGACTGCGCGGAAGGGGAGGCGGTGGCTTTCCGACTGGCTTGAAATGGAGTTTTTGTGCCGCCAATAAATCCGACCAGTATTATATTATCTGCAATGCCGACGAGGGTGATCCCGGCGCTTTCATGGACCGTTCGGTTGTCGAGGGCAATCCCCATGCGGTGATTGAAGGAATGATCATCGGTGCCTATGCAATTGGTGCCAGCATCGGCTATGTTTATATTCGCGCTGAGTATCCACTGGCCGTCGACCGGCTGCATATGGCTTTGAAAGCGGCGAAAGAACACGGCTACCTGGGTGAAAAGCTTTTCGGTACCGATTTTAACTTTAAAATAAAAGTTAAACTGGGCGCCGGTGCTTTTGTCTGCGGTGAGGAAACTGCGCTGATCGCCTCGATCGAAGGGGAGCGGGGGATGCCGCGAGCAAAGCCGCCATTCCCTGCCAACAAGGGATTGTGGGGCAAACCGACCATTATCAACAACGTCGAGACTTTTGCCAATCTTCCCCATATTCTCAACAAAGGGGCCGCCTGGTATGCCTCGATTGGATCGGAGAAGAGTAAGGGGACCAAGGTTATTGCCCTGACCGGAAAAATCAGGAATACCGGTCTTATTGAAATCCCCATGGGAATGCCGCTGAAAGACATAATTTTCAATATCGGCGGTGGCATAGAGGGCAACAGGCTCTTTAAGGCAGTGCAGACCGGTGGCCCGTCCGGCGGCTGTATCCCACAGCAGCACATCGATCTGCCGGTTGACTATGAAGGGCTGGCTTCGGTTGGCTCGATGATGGGTTCCGGCGGTATGGTTGTGCTTGATGAAACCGACTGTATGGTCAATATTTCCAAGTTTTTCCTGGAATTCACCCAATCTGAGTCCTGCGGCAAGTGCGTGCCCTGCAGGATCGGTACCAAGCGTTTGCTGGAAATCCTTACCCGGATCACTGAGGGTGAGGGCAAAGAAGGGGATATTGAGTTGCTGCAGGAACTCGCCGAAGATGTGCGTGACTCGAGTCTGTGCGGTCTTGGTATGTCAGCGCCCAATCCAGTGCTTAGCACCATTAAATATTTCCGTCATGAGTACGAGGCCCATATCAAGAACAAGAAATGTCCGGCCAAGGTGTGTAATAAACTGCTGACATTTTTCATTCGTGAAGATATGTGTGTTGGGTGCGGTATGTGCCTCCGGGCCTGTCCGGTCAACGCCATTTCCGGTGAGAAAAAAATGCCGCATAAGGTTGACAATAACCTTTGCATTCAATGCGGATCCTGTTTTGATGCTTGCAAATTCAGCGCCGTATTAAAGGAGTAGTCACCATGATAAATCTAACTATAGATGGTAAGTCGATTGAGGTTGCTGAAGGCACTACTGTCTTAGAGGCAGCGAAACAGCTGGGAATAAAAATTCCGACTCTGTGTCATGACGACCGGCTGAAGCCATTTGGCGCCTGCCGGCTCTGTATTGTCGAAATCGCCGGAATGCCAAAGCCGGTAACTTCCTGTACCACCCCGGCCACCGCTGGCATGTCAGTGCAGACGCAAAGTGCGAGACTCTACAGGTTGCGAAAAACTACCGTGGAACTCCTGCTTTCCGATCACCCGAATGACTGTATGACCTGTATCGGGACGGGAGAATGTGTATTGCAGGAACTTGCTTACCAGTACGGCATTCGCGAAAATCGTTTTGCCGGTGCGATGCGTGAGCATAAACGTGTCGACCATAATCCTTTTATTACCAGGGATCAGAACAAATGCGTTATGTGTGGGCTCTGTGTTCGGGTATGTGACGAGGTTCAGGGCATTGGTGCGATCGGCTATGCAGAAAGGGGCTTTGAGGCAAAAGTTATCCCGCCGTTCGGTCATGATCTGGACTGCGTATTCTGCGGGCAATGTATTTCCGTTTGCCCAACAGGCGCTCTCTCCGGTTCCATCTGGTCAGGCAAGCCTCGTATGGAAGGTGTTAAATTCACCGACACCACCTGTACCTACTGCGGCTGTGGCTGTAATATCACCTTGCGCAGCCATGGTGATCAGGTTATCCGGGTGGAATCGAAATCGGACAACCATAATCGCGGCTGGCTTTGTGTCAAAGGACGGTTCGGTTTTGACTTTATTAACAGCACTGATCGGTTAACGACCCCTCTTATCAGAAGAGAAAAGGGTGGGCACTTTGAAAAAGCCACCTGGGATGAAGCTCTTGACCATATTGCCAAAAAGTTTAACGAAATAAAGGAGAAGAACGGTCCAGATGCCCTTGCCGGACTCAGTTCCGCCCGTTGTACCAACGAGGAGAATTATCTTTTCCAGAAACTTTTTCGAGCCGGGATCGGGACCAATAATGTCGATCACTGCGCTCGTTACTGACACAGTGCAACAGTGGCCGGTCTGGCCACGAAATTTGGTTCCGGTGCAATGACCAATTCAGTCGCCGAGATTGCTGAAAATGAAGCGATGTTAGTCATTGGGTCCAATACAACGGAGAATCATCCGATTATCTCGCTGCGGATGAAAGAGGCGGTAGCAAAAGGTGCCAAACTGATTGTCGCCGATCCCCGGAAAATTCCACTGGTGAAGTTTGCCACCCTCTGGTTGCGACACCGTCCGGGGACCGATTCTACTCTGTTGAACTCGATTATGAATGTTATTCTTGCTGAGGGGTTAGAGGATAAGAAGTTTATAAAGGACAGAACTGAAGGATACGAAGAGTTCGTCAAGTCTCTTGAAAGTTTCACTCCGGAATATGGTGAAGAAATCACCGGTGTTCCTGCAGAGGACATAAAAAAAGCTGCGCGAATCTTCGCCTCTGCTAATAACGCTGGAATATACTATGCCATGGGTATCACGCAACATGTCATGGGTACCTATAATGTCTGTGCGGTCGGCAACCTGGCAATGGTAACGGGCAATGTGGGTAAATATGCAGCCGGTGTCAATCCACTGAGGGGCCAGAACAATGTTCAGGGTGCCTGCGATATGGGGAGCTTGCCGAATGTGTATCCCGGTTATCAGAAAGTTGATATTCCGGCGATCAAGCAGAAGTTTGAAACAGCCTGGGGCAAAACTCTTTCAGGCAATGTCGGCCTGACAGCCTCTGAAATGACTGGAGCAATGCTTGATGGAACACTGAAGGGATTGTATGTTTTTGGTGAGAATCCAGCACTTTCTGACCCCAATACTACCCATTCGGTGAAAGCTTTTGCGGCGCTCGATTTTCTGGTAGTTCAGGATATTTTCATGACCGAAACTGCCCAGCTGGCCGACGTGGTTCTACCTGGAACCACTTTTGCTGAAAAAGAGGGGACCTTTACCAGTTCTGAAAGACGGGTACAACGGGTAAGAAAAGCGATCAAATCTCCCGGGGAAGTAAGACTGGATCTGGATATTATCGACCAGATCTATAAGCGCGTATCAGGGGAGGGAGATGTCAATCAATCCCCGAATCCATCCGATCTTTTCGATGAGGTTGCAGCACTCTGGCCTGGTATTGCCGGTATAAATTATGACCGATTGGAAAAAGAAGGTCTGCAGTGGCCATGTCCAACCGCAGATCATCCAGGAACGAAATTTTTGTTTGAACAAAGCTTTTCCAGAGAAGGTGGCAAAGCACTCTTTACTCCCGTTCCGTTTGTTGCCTCTGATGAATTGCCGGATAAAGAATATCCCTACGTGCTTACCACAGGGCGGGAACTGTTCCATTATCATACCGGCACGATGACCAGAAGGTCTACAGGGCTTAACAGGATAGCCCCGGAAGCTTTTGTAGAAGTCAATCCAGCCGATGCGGATGTTCTCGGAGTCGGTCAAGGTGAGTTTTTGACGGTCAGCTCCAGACGCGGCTCTATTAAACTGAAGGCAAAGGTCAGCAAAATTGTGCCGCCGAATGTTGTCTTTATCCCATTTCACTACAAAGAAGCGGCGGCCAACCTGCTTACCAGTGATGCTATGGATCCAATCTGTAAGATCATGGAAGCGAAAGTATGTGCTGTACGTATCGAGAAGTAGTGATTAATAGTTGTCTATAACAAGACATAACGGTCCATCATGGGAAGTTGAGTTGTGATGCGCTTAACTTCCCATTTTTTATGGTGAATCAGATTGCTGCTTGGGCAAAACCTAAAAAATCATGCGTTGATCCGAGAGCGTGTAAACAAGATGAACAGTTCGATACTTATTGAAACTGCAGCGACAAAAATAACTGATTGCGAGAGTGTTATTCTCGTTCCTGAGATGGCCTTGCAGGAAGCTGGGTTTATCAAAACATTTACTGCAAAAGACAGTGCCAGTGCTAAACATGAATATCATGCCCTCGCACAAATGGCCTATTTTCAGTATCAGGATGATGAACTGGAGATTATCGAAGCCGGCAGCCCACTGACTATTACTTGTGGCGAAGAATCCACTTCGATAGACGATGGGATGGTGCTTTATCGTACCGGGGATGGCTCTTTTCACGTTCTGGCCCATGGATCACAAAACAGAAAGAAACTCCTTGAAGCGGCCTACAGGTATTGTACTCGCTGGGTCCGTCTGGATATTTGATAGAGTTTATATGAGGTAGTCGTTGTGAAAAATGATAATAAACAATCAAAACAGAAGATCTTGATCTTTCAGCAAAATGGAAGCGGTGAAACAAAAATAAATGGTTTACGGCGCTACGGCAAAGATTTGTTTGAGCTGGAAGTTATCAATATTGATAAAATATTGCCGCCGGTGCTCGATGATACCCGGGCCTATCTTCCCCGCAATATCAGCTGTGATCTGGTGCTTGATTTTCTTCGGCACAACGATTTATCAACCGACCTGGCCGCTCTCTGCGCGCAAAAGGATATTCCGATTATTGCCTCGGGGAAAAAGATAGTGGGTGAAAAATCGATTACCCCACCAACCTGCTGTGGTCTTCCCCGTCTGACAGGTCTTGGTAATTATGGTGAGTATTTCGGGGCACCGGAATTTGAAGTTGAGATTGAGGATGGCAAGATAGCAGGGGTAACGGTCGTTCGCGGTGCGCCATGCGGGGCATCGTGGGAGGTGGCAAGGCGGCTTATTGGTCATCCGGCAGAGGATGCGGCGCGGAAGGTTGGTCTTGAAACGCAGTTTTACTGTTCTGCCAATCCGGCTGGCTGGGATCCTATATATGGCAAAAGCCCGGTCCATTTTGCCGGTAAAATCCATAGCAAGCAACTCAAGAAGGCGATTGAGAAGGTGCTGGCGCTTTTATAAATAAGACGTAGTAGAATAATACAAAAGGCCATCGCCGACAGGCGATGGCCTTTTGTATTACCAGTTCTTCTTGAGTACTTCAAAATAACCGGGAGGTTTCACACAGGCGGGACATTTATCCGGCGGACTCGTGCCTTCGTGGAGATACCCACAGCTGAGACATTTCCAGGTAACAGGCTGATCGCGCTTGAAAACCCTGCCGGAAACAAGGTTTTCGGCAAGAGCCCGAAACATTAATTCGTGGTTTTTCTCAGAAACATTTATGGCATGGAAGGTGTCGGCTGCCCGGTGAAAACCTTCTTCTTCGGCCTCTCTGGCAAAGACTGCATACATTTGGTCGTGAACGTACAACTCAAGTTCTGCAGAACTGATCAGATTAGCATGGGTATCTTTTATGACGCCTGCAGGAAATATTCCGGTAATTTCCAGTTCACCGCCATTGAAAAATTTGAAAAAGCGCAGCCCATGTTCATATTCCTGTTGGGCCGTTTCATCAAAAAGATTGGCTATCTGGATATACCCATCCTCCCTGGCCTGGGTTGCAAAAAAATTATAACGGGTTCGCGCCTGGGTCTCGGCTGAATAGGAAAGAAGAAGGTTTCTGGCTGTCTTGCTGTCACGAAAAACGGCCATTATCGATCTCCTATTCTTCTATAGTGATCGCGTTGGCACCGCATTCGGCAGCAGCCTGTCGCACTACCGCTTCAAGATGCTTGGGAATTTCGTCAAACTTAACGATGGAAAGAAGTTGATCTTCATCATATTCGAACACTTCCGGACATAATTTATTGCAGTTTCTGTCGCCCATGCACTCTTTTGAAATCACTGCTTTCATAGTTCTCTCCTTAAGTTCATATTTATCCACATCGTATGGTTGTGGAAGTAACAACGACCGCTGTAACGTTGATCAATCTGTCAGGATTTAAGCTAAGATAATCGTCTCTGAAAAATCTTGCCACCTGGAAATGCGTATCTTACCCATTATTTCCTGTGCAGGTAGATCAATCAAGATCATAGGAAACCTTGGGTACCGTGTAAGGTACTTGTATGTATTCAAAAACTTTGGCTGTTTTGTTCCATCCGCTCTGATTGAGGAGTCTGGAAAAGTTGAAACCGATACCGGCAAAGAGAGATCTGGTATCTTCTTTATCGGGATTGCCGAATCCCCTGGTGTAGTATCCCGCCGATAACTCGACGTATTTTAGAAATGTGTTTTCAAATGAGTCAAACCCATCCAATTTAAGAACCATTGAATAATACTGGTTGTAATAGTCATCAAAAATACCTTTGATAGAATCATTGATAACATACTCCACTCTGAGGTCAATTTTACGGTCGAGTTCCGGGTATCTTGCCATCAATACACTGGTCAGTGCGCCCAGGGTGTTCATGGTCATATCCTCCCATGAAAAACCCTGTGTTTCACTGGTTGCATCGCCTAGTTCCATTGCGAATTGCACAGTCCACGAGGACAGAGCGGCATATATGTTCGCTTTCTTTGGCTCGTAGCCCCAGCCCGTGTAGAGACTGGTTAGTGCATCCGAGAAGGCGTACGTTGACCATAAATGACCACATTTATCGGCGCCGCCATATTTGGTATCACGACCGAACCATTCCTCATGACCTATAGTAAATCCTTCTGAACCGTAGTCCCATGTTGCCAATCCCCATATGCCGATAGCTGTTGCCGCGGCAAGGTTGGTGTAGAGCATCTTCTGTGATTTAGGTTGACGGGACCACCAGCTGTCTGAGGGGGTATTTCCGGCAGATACATCGGTAGCTGGGCCGGAAACGGCAACGTTTGTCGCTGGATGAAGAGACGGGGCCGAAGGGAGTGGCGGATTGTCTGGTTGCGAGGGCATGGGTTTGTCGTCAAGCACTGCGTCTGCAGTATATGCATTGTCAAGGGAGGTGTCCTGCAGGTCCGCACCGCGCAGATCGGCGCCGGCAAGGTCTGTGCCGGCGAAAATGGCACCGATCAGCCTGGTGTTTTTAAGATTTGCACTGGACAGATTGGTTAAAGAGAGTTTGGTGTGCGACATATCCGCTCCCTCCACATCAACCCCCGACAGATCAAGTCTGGTCAGGTCGAGTCCGGTAAGATCGCATCCCCGGCAACCTCTGGTTGTCATCAGTCTTTCTAGATTCTGCCGAGGTTCGACATTTTCAGCTGATAACACCCCGTGGGCATTGCCAACAATGATTGCCTGCAGGCATGCCAAAGAAGCAATTGTACGAATGGGACTTTTCATGAATAATTGTGTTGGTGTTTGAGATAAAGAGAAATGAAAAAATGAATAAAGCCCTAGACATTGTTCCAGAAAATATTAAAAAGAAATGTAGTGATACTCTGAATTATGAAGTTTCGTCAAGTACTGGTTGGGTAAAATCAATCGGTAAGGTAAGCATTAAATCGACGAGGATTTATTTCTGCGGCAGCAAGCTGCAGTTTTTCGAATAAAGCACCTGGAGGTTGGCAAATGGTTGTTGCGAAAAACGCAATGGAGATTTTTAGTATTCTCGACAAAAGTAACTGCAAAAAATGCGGTGAAAAAACCTGCCTGGCGTTTGCAGGTGCCGTCTATATGGGGAACCGCAGAATTGAGGATTGTCCCAATCTGAGCAGTGCGGATATTGCAAAGTTTACGACACCGTCCGCAAATGAGAATAGTCCGGAGGCTCAGCAGGAAGCGTATATAGCGGAGCTGATTGATGACGTAATCAAACTCGATTTTCCACCGGTGGCCGAACGAATAGGTGCCCGGATGCATGGCAGTGTGTTGACGGTTAACATCCTTGGCAAGAATATCGGCATACGTACGGACGGAACTTTTGCCACCGACCTGCATGTCATCCCCTGGGTGATTATTCCGCTGCTGGATTATGTTTTGCATTGCCAGGGCGTCCCGGTTTCCGGTGACTGGATATCTTTTCGGGAAATTATCGGTGGAAAAGAAAAATATGCTCTTTTTAAGAAGAGGGGAGAAGATGTTTTAAAACAGCTTGCCGACAAATATACTGATTTTTTCGATGATATTGTCCATATGTTCAATGGCAAAAGAGTTGAAAAACGTTTTGAGTCCGATGTCTCCGTTGTCCTGTACCCCTTCCCGCTGGTGCCGATTATGATCTGCTACTGGAAACCGGATGAAGGGCTGGGATCCAGCCTGAACCTGTTTTTCGATAAAAGTGTGGATGTTAACCTGGGGGTTGACTCAACTTATTTTCTGGGAACAGGATTGGCCAATATGTTTCATAAGTTGGCTGAGCAGCACGGTTTTTAGTGAATTAGAAATAATTTTCTTGCGCTTTTGGCAAGAAAATTATTTCGTTAATGAACTTATCCCGCAATGCTTTTTGGCGGGATTGGTGAGTTGTTGACAAACTTCTTGCGCTTTTGGCAAGAAAATTATTTCGTTAATGAACTTATACCCCTCAAGGGGGCACTAAAAAGAGTCCCGCAATGCTTTTTGGCGGGATTGGTGAGTTGTTGACAAACTTCTTGCGCTTTTGGCAAGAAAATTATTTCGTTAATGAACTTATACCCCTCAAGGGGGCACTAAAAAGAGTCCCGCAATGCTTT
>NZ_SWCM01000052.1 GCF_005116645.1 Desulfopila sp. IMCC35006 | reverse complement strand
TCCCCGGTGGGCCTTCGCAAAATGTTCAACTGATGCAAAATAATGCGAATGTAGTGCCACTGGAAATATTTAATGGCTGTATGTGTTTATATTTTCTAGATATTATTTTTGCTGTGTTAAACATGGGCTAACTCTTTTCGTCTTGATGCGGCCACGATAGCTGATTTGTACAAAGAACGTTGGCAGATCGAGCTATTTTTCAAATGGATTAAGCAAAATCTGAAGGTAAAAACATTCTTAGGTACATCAAAAAACGCAATACTTGTCACCGCCGATCATTTTTGACCCACCCACCGACGATTAGTTGACCCACCGTTTGTGGTTGTAGCGCTGCAACATTTTTCTTTCAAACTCCCTCGTTCCTTATTGGGAGCGACTTTGAAAGAAAAATGTTTTCATTAAATACCCACTATGCCACAAAGTGGGTGGGTCCGAGAAATGGCCTCCGGTGGGTCAATTTTTAATCGGTGGTGACACAATACTCACTCAACTATGGATTGCGCTGTGCGTATATCTCTTATTATCATTTCTGATTACCCCTGAAACTCAGATTGTGAAAAAAAAGTTCAGGGTAGTCACTATATGATACCCCAGGTGTGTCATACTCCTCTTACCTAAAACAAAAGGAGGAGATGACATGGCAAAGAATTCGGTTCAATTTCAAAAAGGGTACAGCTT
>NZ_SWCM01000051.1 GCF_005116645.1 Desulfopila sp. IMCC35006 | reverse complement strand
GTAAGCTGATGTTAGATGAAGAGGAGTATAGGTCTTTGAGCTCGATTCATAGGCTTCATTGGTGACGGTTGATTCAAGTTTTTTTTGGGGCCAGATAAGGGTGACACCTCCCGCAAAATTTATTCCTTCAAATTCTAGTTGATGGGCCGGATTGAAATAAATTGATGAAATCCCCTCATTGTGAGCTACGGTAGCATTCGCGACCCCCATCGGCCCAGCACCCTGCGTAAAATTTGACAAGCCCGCACATTGGGAACTAGAAGACGTCAAAATTATAGTCAAAAAAATTGTGAGGGTAGACAACGGTTGAAAATTTAAGACAGAAAGAAATATTTGACAGAAAACTCTTCGTTCAGAACCGTAAATTAATGCAAAAAAATACAAATCGATCTCCCCAAAAAATTAACACCAGGACATTTGAGATCCTGGCAAAATATTCTTAATCTTGAGAATCATGTGTGATGACAAAAAGTCGATTTCGTCAATTCAATTATTTACTCTAAAGTGTCCAGGATTATTAACGTATTTACCTTTGAAAAAAAAGCAAAAAATCAACATGCAATTGGATTACAAACAGAGAGCTTTTGTTTGGGGAGTGTTTGGAATTGGAGGAATTGCTGGGCAAGAGGAAAACCAATTGCTATCACATTTTAATAAAAGTCTGCATATCAAACGTTCTTTTAAATAGACCAGATAGCTATATT
>NZ_SWCM01000095.1 GCF_005116645.1 Desulfopila sp. IMCC35006 | reverse complement strand
AAGTTCCTTAACGAAATAATTCTCTTGCAAAGAGCGCAAGATGACTATCGAATGGCCACTAATCCCGCCTAAAAGCATTGCGGGATAAGTTCCTTAACGAAATAATTCTCTTGCAAAGAGCGCAAGATGACTATCGAATGGCCACTAATCCCGCCTAAAAGCATTGCGGGATAAGTTCCTTAACGAAATAATTCTCTTGCAAAGAGCGCAA
>NZ_SWCM01000094.1 GCF_005116645.1 Desulfopila sp. IMCC35006 | reverse complement strand
ATACTCTTAGTGTTGCTATTGCGCAGCTTTAGCAACGCTTAGAGGATCTTATCCCCAAAGTGCGACTGAAAGGAGACCTTTAGGGACGAAATCTATTATATACTCGGGCTGGGGAAATAAAGTAATATTCCCCGACCCCAAACAAATTGATACAGATTTTACGGCGGTCATAGCAAAGAGGATCCACCCGTTCCCATTCCGAACACGGAAGTTAAGCTCTTTAGC
>NZ_SWCM01000093.1 GCF_005116645.1 Desulfopila sp. IMCC35006 | reverse complement strand
AGTACCATCGGCGCTAAAGAGCTTAACTTCCGTGTTCGGAATGGGAACGGGTGGCTGCTCTTTGCTATGACCGCCGTAAAATCTGTATCAATTTGTTTGGGGTAGGGGAGTATTACTTTATTTCCCCAGCCCGAGTATATTATAGATTTCGTCCCTAAAGGTGTGGTTGCTCTTGTTTGTTATGGCCTTCATATCTTTAGCATTTTTTTTGTTGTGGTATAGTATTACTATTTTTTT
>NZ_SWCM01000005.1 GCF_005116645.1 Desulfopila sp. IMCC35006 | reverse complement strand
CCTTTGAATAGAGGATCATAGGAAAAGACATAAAAAACTATGCCGAGTTTACAAGAGGCTAAACGCCTATTTATTAAATAGTTGGATCATTGACTCGGCATAGTCAGGAACTCGGCATAGTGACGGATATGCCGAGCTCGGCATATGCGCCACTCCTTTGCCACGCATTTGCTGTTAAACGGAGTTGATTTGCGACAGATCCTGGAATATCTGGGCCATGCAAAAGTGGAGACAACGATGATCTATACCCATGTGGTAAAGGATATGCGAAACCCGGTTGCCAGTCCCTTCGATCTGCTTGTACACATGTCGAAATGAAAAGTTACCCCACCGTCCGGATATGACAAAGCCCCGAGTCGTTAAAGATGAACGACCGGGGCCCTGTTAGCGGCTCCTGGCTCTTTGAACCAGGAGCTTATGCAACGTTTGCTGCGCCAGCCTATTTCGCCAGTGTGAACCTGCCGTCTTTCACCTGCACCATCACCATAGAGTCTACACCCAGGCCGTTATGGTCTTCCGGAGTGATATTGTAGATTCCTGAGACGCCGACATAGTTTTTGGTGGCTTCGATTGCATTGCGCAGTGCATCTTTGTCCGTTCCCACCTTCTTCATGGCGTCGGCGACCATCATGATGGCGTCCCAGGCATAGCCGGAGTGGGTGTTGATCGGGAACTGCTTGTCGTAGCCTTTCTCGGTATACAGTTTGACAAACTCCTGGATAACCGCTTTCTGCGGGTCATTGTCGGGCAGTTCATTCACGATCATCAGCTTGGTTGCGGGCATCCGGTCGCCTTCACTTGCGGCACCGGCCAGTTCAATATATTTGGGGTCGGGCAGGCCATGGCACTGAAACAGCGGCAGATCGATGCCCAGCTGCATTTTGTTTTTGGCGATGATCGAACCGGCGGGTCCGATGGTCCAGGCAACAATGGCCTGGGGTTTAGCATTCTTCACCTTGGTGAGCTGCGCGGTCATGTCGGTATCGCGGGTACCGAACGATTCCCGGGCGATAATCTCGATGCCGTAGGTGGGGGCAAGTTTTTCCATCCAGTGCTCGCCATCCTTGCCAAAGCCGTCGGCGGCCGCAAGCAGGGCAATCTTGGTGAGGTTTTTTTCCTTGAGATAGATAAATAACCGCTCTACCGCGATACTCGAGCGCTGGGGCGATTTAAAGACATATTTGAAGGGGCCGTATTTCCCGCCCATAATAACCGGATCGCCGCCGACGGTCATAAAGGTCGGCGTCTTGCCGCTGTCGACGACTTTTTTAACGTTCATCCCGGTATCGGTGAGCGTGGGGCCGATGATGGCGACCACCTTGTCCTTATGGATAAACTTCTTGGCAATCGACGCTGCTTTGGCCGGGTTTGCTTCGGTATCGGCCAGGATCAGCTCCAGCTTCCGGCCATTGATCCCCCCCTCATTATTGATTTTTTCCACCACCATCTCCGCCACCAGTTTGGTGGGCGTGCCGATAAATGCAGCCCGGCCGGAGAGATCAAAGAATGCTCCCAGCTTGATGGTATCCGCGGCGTAGGCAGCCGGGACAAACAGCGTTAAAAGGGTCAGTGCGGCTAGTAATTTTTTCATTGATGTTTCTCTCCTCCTGTTGATGGTAGTGTTATACGATCTCGTCTGTTATCCGTTTATCAAAGACCCGCTGACTTTTTCTCTCGGAACGGGGCAAGGTGCCGTAATCAACCAGCTCGGTATTGACCGAGACCAGGATCTGCTTTTTGATCTGGTGGACCACCTCGTGGATGAGTTCCGCTGTCCGGCCGCCATCGACCCCTTCGGCGCGTTCGACTATTAAATTCATATGGTCGCGTTCGGCGCTGTCTCTATGCATATGGATCTGGTACTCGGAGCCCAGGCCGGGCACAGCGGAGAGGATAGTGTCGATACTGCTCGGATAGATATTGACCCCGCGGAATTTGATCGTGTCGTCGGAGCGCCCCCTGATCCGCGAGTGGCGCGGCATGATACTGCCGCAGGAGCAGGGACCGCCAATAATGCGGGTAATATCGCGGGTCCGATAGCGGATAAGCGGGGCTCCCTCCTTGCAGAGGCTGGTCACCACCATCTCCCCCCATTCCCCCTCAGGCAGGGGTTTGAGTGTGTCCGGGTCGAGAATCTCCAGCAGATAATAGTCCGCCCAGTAATGGATACAGTCATGATCGGAACACTCGATGCCGGTGCCCGGGCCATAGAGCTCGGTCAGACCGGTGATGTCGAACAGCTCCGCGCCGCCGAACAGATCGGAAATTTTCCGGCGCATGGAGCGGCTGGAGCGCTCGGAGCCGTAAATAATTTTTTTGACGTTGATTTTGTCGGCGATGCCGCGCTGATGAATTTCCTCGGCCATCAGAAGCGCCATGGAGGCGGTTGAACAGAACACGGTCGACTGAAAATCGAGGAGAAACTGGATCTGCATATCGATATTGCCCGGTCCAATCGGCACCGCCAGGGCCCCGATCTTTTCACAGCCGAGCTGAAATCCCATCCCGGCCGTCCACACCCCGTAGCCAACCGCGACCTGAACCCGGTCAAGCGCAGTCACCCCGGCCATCTGGTAACAGCGGGCAAAAATACTGATCCAATCGTCAAGATCCTTTTGCGTGTAGCTGAGTACCTTTCTTTTTCCGGTGGTGCCCGAGCTGGCGTGCACCCGGACAATCTGTTCGAAGGGCACGGCCCGAAGAGGAAAAGGATAGCCGGTGCGCAGATCATCGGCGGTGGTAAAGGGCAGTTTTTGCAGGTCCTCCAGGCTTTGAATATCGCCGGGAGCGACCCCGGCCGCTTCGAATTTTTTGCGGTAATGCGAAGAACCTTCATAGCAATGGGCAACGGTCCATTGCAGACCGCGTAACTGGTGGTCTTTCAATTCCTGTTCATTGTGAAAAGCGGGCATAAAATCAGGGGTGTGCATTGCGGGTTTCTCCAAACGGATATTGGTCAGACCTGCAGCGCCAAGTCGACTGGCGGCAGGGTTTTCATCACTTGCGGCGCCGAGAAAAGCGGCGCGCAGCATGGGATCATTCAAAAGCTCGCCACTGTTTCCCTGCTGGACGATCCGGCCGTTGGCCAGGAGATAGGCTTTGTCGGATGCAGAGAGGGCACGCGCGGCGTTTTGTTCCACCAGCAGAATGGTCGTGCCGCCGCGGGCAAGCTGCCGGATGATGGCAAAAATATCATCCATAATCCGCGGGGCCAGTCCCAGGCTCGGTTCATCGAGCAGCAGCAGACGCGGCTTTGCCATCAGCGCCCGGCCCATGGCGAGCATCTGCTGTTCGCCCCCGGACAGGGTCCCGGCCTGCTGTTTTTTTCTCGCTTTAAGTTTCGGGAAGCGCTCATAGACCTCGTCCATGCGCCGGGATTCTTCGGCTTTGCCGAGTTTTAAGGGAATAGCGCCCAGCTGCAGGTTTTCAAAGACCGAAAGATTGCCAAAGACTTCACGCCCTTCCGGAGAGAGAGCGACCCCGAGCTGCACCATTCTGGCAGGACTTGTTCCGGTGATATCTTTTTCGTCCAAGGAAATAGTGCCGCCACTTGGTTTCTGCAGCCCGAGCAGACATTTCAGCAGGGTGCTCTTCCCGGCGCCATTGGCGCCGACAAGCGCCACGGTTTCCCCGGCAGCGATGGTCATGTCGATGCCGTAAAGGGCCTGGGCGGCGCCGTAATGGGCGGAGAGATTGTTAATTTTCAGCATCAGGCGACAGCCTCCATCCGGCCGAGATACGCTTCCAGCACCAGCGGGTTGCGCCGCACCTCCTCCGGGGTACCGGCGGCAATACACCTGCCGCTGTCAAGGACCACGACCTGGTCGGCGATCCGCATCACCAGATCCATGTCATGCTCCACCAACAGCAGGGTGTGTCCTGCCCGGCGCAGGTGTTTGAGCTGCTCACCGACGACGAAGGTTTCTTCCCCGTTTAAACCGGCCACCGGTTCGTCCAGCAGCAGCAGATCAGGCTGGCCCACGGTGGCCCTGGCCAGTTCAACCCTCTTTTTGTCGCCATAGGCAAGAACTCCCGCCGGCCAGCTGCTCTTATCGCTCAGTCCGAAGCGGTCCAGGGCTTCGAGTGCGCGCAGCTTTAACTGTCGTTCGCGATGGCGAAGATACGGCAGCCGCAGCATGGCCATGGCCATGGATTGTCCCCCCTCGCAGGTCAGACCGGTCAGCACGTTATCGAGGACACTGAGGCGGGGAAAAAGCCGCAGATTCTGAAAGGTGCGGCTGATCCCCAGCCGGCTGATAGCATGGGCCGGCTGACCGGCAATCTCTTTGCCCTTGAAGAGCACCGAGCCGCTGGTTGCACTCAGCACCCCGGTTATACAATTGATGAGCGTCGATTTTCCCGCGCCATTCGGGCCGATAAGGGCGGTCACCCGGCCATGGGGCACCTGAAAGCTGACATGGCCCAGGGCCGGCAGGCCACCAAAATTTTTGCATACCGACATGAGCTGCAGCATTATTGGGCCTCCCGCCGGCGCAGGGCCAGCCGTACCCTGACCATATCGACAAGACCGGTGACCAGTCCCTGGGGCAGAAACATCAGCACCAGCACCAGGATTATGCCATGGACAAAATCCTTATAGGTTTCAAAAATACCTATTACTTCGGGCAGTAAGGTGAGGAGTCCGGCCCCGAACAGGGAGCCCCAAATCGATCCCATCCCGCCGACAACCACCATGATGACCATATCCGTGGAGGTAAATATCCCGAAGGAATCCGGACTGATAAAAGTATAACAATGGGCAAAGAGGCTGCCGGCGATCGAAGCCATTACCGCCGACAGGACAAACACCTTGATCTTGGCATTGCGGGTATTGACGCCCAGTGCGGCGGCGGCGGTTTCATCTTCAGCCAGCGCGGCAAGCCCGCGGCCGACCCCGCTGCGCACCAGGTTGAGACTGAGCAGCAGGCCCATCAGGGTAAAACCCCAGAGCAGATAATGCAGGCGTACTTCATTATCAAAAGAGAAATCACCAACGCCCAGATAAGGGATACCGGAAAAACCGCTGGGTCCGCCGGTCATTTCATCCCACTCAAGAAGCACGCTGTGCACCACGAAATTGAACCCAAGGGTGGCCATGGCCAGATAATGCCCGGATAGGCGCAGGATGGGCACCCCGATCAACAGGGCGACAAGGCCGACCAGCAGGGCAACGAGGAGCATCGCCGGCCAGGGAGACAGCCCATAGGTTGCCGTGGAGATCGCCGAACCGTAGGCGCCAAGGCCGAAGAAGGCGGCATGGCCGAGGGAGATCTGTCCGGTATACCCGATAAAGAGATTGAGGCCCAGGACCACCATAGTGTTGATGGCAATCAGGTTGGTGATGCCCAGGGTGTAGGGATTATCCTCATAGAGCGGATAGAGCAGCAGGGCCGCCGTCAGCAGGCTTACCGTCAGCCCGGTCCGGTGCAGAGAAATGAAATAAATACATTTATCGCGTGCAGACATCATTGTTGTAAGCTTTGTACGCCGATACGAAAAGCCTGGAGATTTTGCTCGATAAATTTGGCCGGAGCAAGCTTGCCAATAGCGGCGATACACTCCTCTTCAGTGCAAAAAAGCGCGTTTTTACTCACCGCCCGGCCAAGCAGAACCAGGTTGGAAAGCACCGCGTTGCCCATTTTGCGTGCTATGCCCGAGCCGTCGATGCGGTCCCCTTCCCCTTCCCTGTCTGAATTGATAAGCAATTCACCATCATCTTTTACCAGGGCTCGATGGACGGCAAGGTTTGCTTCAAAGAGCAACAGGGCCACATCCGCCTGACCGGTGCGGATCAAGGGAGCGGCAAAATTTCCCACCTTGAGGGTGGACAGAACGGTACCACCGCGCTGGGCCATGCCGTGACTTTCCGAGGTGAGCACAGGAATGCCTCGATCAACGGCAACCTGGGCAATGACCCTGGTCAGAAAAAGCACACCCTGGCCACCGATGCCGCTGACGACTATCTGCTGTTTCATAGCTCCTCCTTTCGGACAATTGCCTGCGCCGGACATACCGGGATACAGGTTCCGCAGCCGTGGCAACGATCAGGATCGACCCGGGCGATGCCATTTTCCTCGTCCATCGACAGGGCCGGACATTCAAAATCCTCAACACATTGACCACAGCCTATGCAGTCTTCGGTGATGATTACTGCCGGGGCCTCCTGCATTTTCCGCACCTGCGGATCCATCAGGCAGCCATGGCGGGAGATAAGCACGGCGACGCCGCCATCTTCGCTGCGGGTGTGGGCATCGGCTTTTTTCAGTAAATTTTCGAAGCGGTCGTGCTGGTACGGATCGCAGCTTTCGATAAAATCAACCCCGGCGGCTTTGACCAGCGGTTCAATGGCAATGATTTTCGTTTTTCTGCCGTCGGCGGTAGAGCCCATATGCGGCACAGGCTGGCCGCCGGTCATCGCCGCGGTGGCATTGTCGAGTATCACCACAATGATCCGGGCATCCTGGAGGACGGCGTTAATGAGGGCGGGAACCCCGGCATGAAAGAAAGTCGAATCGCCGATGGTGACAACCACCGTCGGCACGCGGCCGCCATCCTGCTTGTAGGCCTGGTGAAAACCGGCACCCTGGCTGATGCAGGCGCCCATGCAATGGACGGTGTGGACCGCATCAAGGTTCATCCCCAGGGTATAGCAGCCTATATCGGATGGGAATATCCCGTCGGGGAAGGTCTTTTTAATCGAGTAGAAGGCGGCGCGATGGGGACAGCCGGGACACAGAGAAGGACGTTGGCCCCTCCCCGGTGCGGCCATCGTCGGCGGGGTATCAAGACCGAGAAAGGCGGCCAGGGCCTGGTAGAGGACATCGGGGGTCAGCTCTCCCTCCCGCGGCACCGCCCCGGTCTGTTTGCCGCAGGCGCCGGGATGGGCAAGCTGCAGCTCGATGACCGGGTAGGTCTCTTCCACGACAAGCAGTCGATCGTAGTCCTGTTGTAAATGCTCGACAAATTGTGGATTGAGCGGGTACGGCATCAATACCTGATAGAGATCGATGGTCCCGCTTAAGCCTAATTCCTCCAGCAGATCAACAAGGTTGGCATGGGCGATACCGGAGGCAACCAGGGCAACCCTTGGCCGGCTCTCATCGCCGACAAGCAGGCGCGGCTGCCAGTGCGGCTCCTGGGCTATCTGCTCAAGTTTGGCATTGAGACTGCGGTGCAGACCGGGCAGAAACGCCGGGGTGGCACACCAGCGGCCGGTGTCCGGCACAAAAGCTGCGATCCTGTCAAGTTTGACCGGTTCGGCGAGCGCGACACTTTGCCGTGAGTGGCAGACACGGGTGGTCGGGCGCAGCACGATGTTCATTTCATATTTTTCCGAGAGCTGGTAGGCCGGTCCGATCATCGCCTTGGCCTCGGCAGGGCTTGAAGGATCGAGCACCGGAACGCGCCCCTGCAGGCAGAACAGCCTGGTATCCTGCTCGTTTTGCGAACTGTGCGGGCCGGGATCGTCGGCCACGACGGTCAGCATGCCGCCTTTTACGCCAAGGTACGCGGTGCGCATAAAGGGGTCGGCAGCAACGTTGAGGCCGACCTGTTTCATCACCGCAACCGATCGCTTGCCGGTATAACTGGCGGCCAGGGCAACTTCAAAGGCGATTTTTTCATTGACCGACCATTCAATATGCAGCGGGTTTACCGCCTGGTCCTTCCGGTTGATGACACTTTGGAGGATCTCCGTGGACGGCGTCCCGGGATACGCTGCAGCAACCTGACAGCCCGCTTCAAGCAGACCCCTGGCGATTGCATCGTTGCCCATCATGAGTTCTTTATTCATAATATCCTTTAAATCTCATTATATAATAGAGCTATTTGTACCAGCTGGTTCTCATGCAGCGCATGGGAACCAGTTTATCCCGCAAAAAAATAAAATCGGCTTGGCTAAGTAAAAAGCTTCATATGCGAGGCGTAAGATTTTTCTATTATTTCGGCGTACTAGAGTACGTCGTAATGATAGAAAAATTGTAACAACGACGCAGATGAAGATTGCTATCCCCTTTGGGGAATTTTTACGACGCCATCATTTGCCCAGTAATCCTTTGGGTCTCACAAACAACACCAGCAGTAAAACAACAAAAGCAACGACATCCTTATAGGCACTGGAAACATAGCCAGCGGAAAGGGATTCCAGGAGCCCCAGCCCCAGCCCGCCGAAAATAGCCCCCGGAAAAGACCCGAAACCACCCAGGATCGCGGCGGCAAACCCCTTCAGACCGAGCAACACGCCAACATCATAGTTCAGGGTGGTAATCGGCGTCACCAGCACTCCGGCAAGGCCACCCAGAGCACCGGCAATGGCATAACTGGTCAGGCGCACCCGCCCCGCCGGGATGCCGACTACGGCCGCGGCGGTAGGGTTCGAAGCGACCGCCCGCATGGAGAGGCCGAGAGAGGTCCGGTAGAAAAACCAGGTAAGCAGAGCAATGGCGATAACAGTCAGCAGCAGGATCCACAGCGCCTGGGGCAGCACACTCGCGCCCATAATATTAATTGGCTGGTCGGGAGTCAGCGGCGGTAAGGCCATCCGGTTTTTCCCCCAGATCAGTTTGATAATGCCGCGCAGAATAATAGAGATGCCGACGGTGAGAAAGATCAGCACCAGGTGGTTGTCCGATCTGGCCGGACGCAAACCGAGTCGTTCGACGATCATGGCGACAACAGCGACCCCGGCGACCGCCAGAAGGAGGCCCGGTACAACCGGGAGCCCGGCACTGAACAGGCAGGAGAACATCAGCATGCCGCCCAGGGTGACGAAGTCAACCTGGACAAAGTTGACAATCCCCATGGTGTTGTTGACCACACAGAATCCGAGGGCAATGAGAGCATAGATCGCCCCGCTCGTCATCCCGGAAAAGGTGTATTGCAGTAAATCCTGGAACATTACAATTGCCGACGTCCACGACAAAAATTAACGTCGTGCCTGATCCCTCTAGAAGACCGGGCACGACGAGAAAAAAGTTGACTCCCTATCAGTTCGTACTAGTATACTAGTACATGAAAGCGACAGTAAAATACATTTCTCATTTAGTCAATCATTTGCTTGCCCAGAAGACTGCGGACGAGATGGAAAAGGCTTTGCGCCACCTTCTCACCGCCAATGAACTGCTTGATGTGGCAAACCGTCTGCAGATCTTTGAGATGCTGGAACAGGGGGTACCGCAGCGGCAGATTGCCGAAAAACTGGGAGTCGGTATCGCCACCGTCACCCGCGGTTCAAACGCAATGAAATCCCGCAGGGATGACAAATAACCCCTTGCCGGTAAGGATTCTCATGGCTGGAAAAACAGTAAGGCCTTGATGCGGCTCACCCATCAAGGCCTTTTTTAAAATAACTCTCAGGCTGTTGCCGCCTCCACAACCTTGTCGATACGAACGGCGCAGGATTTATACTCCGGCGTCCCCGAAATTGGATCCCGGAAGCCGGAAGTGAGAACATTGGTCAGGGCGTCCTCATGATGGAAGGTCATAAAGACATTCCCCTGCTGGGAACGGTTGGTGACTTTCGCCCGAACCTTCACCGCGCCTCTTCGAGACGATACCGTCACCCAGTTCCTGTCTTGTATACCGAGCGCTTCGGCATCCTGAGGACTTATCTCCACCCGCTCCGCCGGGACGATCTGGGCAATGCCATGGGACCTTCTGGTCATCGAGCCGTTGTTGTAATGCTCACGGATTCGACCGGTTATAAGCACCAGCGGGTATTGTTCATCCGCCACCTCGCCAGAGCCAATATGATCCAGGGCCATAAAGGCAGCCAGTCCATTGGCCCGGGCAAAGAGATCGGTGTACAGCGTGGTTGTCCCCGGATGATCTTTAGTCGGACAGGGCCACTGAATGCCGCGCTTTTCCAGCCGGTCATAGCTGATACCACCGTAAATCGGCACCAGCGAGGCGATCTCGTCCATGATTGCCGCAGGATCGGCATAGGACAGAGGATAGCCCATCAGGGTCGAGAGCTTGCAGAGAACCTCCCATTCGGCCATACCGGCAAGCGGCGGGATCGCTTTTCGCACCCGCTGGATCCGTCTTTCGCCGTTGGTGAAGGTGCCGTCCTTCTCGGCAAAACTTGCCCCCGGCAAAATAACATCGGCAAAGCGGGTTGTCTCGGTATGGAAGATATCCTGAACCACTAAAAACTCAACCGATTCGAGGGCTTTGCGCACATGGGTCAGATCCGGATCGGTCTGGGCCGGGTCCTCGCCGAGGATGAAAATGCCTTTGAACTTACCCCGCACGCATTCATCGAGCATCTCAACCGACTTCAGTCCCGGCTCTTTTTTGATCTTCCTGCCCCAGGCTTTTTCAAACTTATCGCGAACCTTCTCATCAGTAACCGACTGGTAGCCCGGCAGGGTGGCGGGCAGAGGACCAAGATCGGAGGCGCCCTGGACGTTGTTTTGTCCCCTGAGCGCCATAATACCGGTGGACGGACGCCCTATCTGCCCGCAGACCAGGGCCAGATTGGCGATAGCCATGGCGTTTTCGGTCCCGGTCCGATGCTCGGTCACCCCCAGGCCATAGACGATCATCGCCTTGTCGGCATGGGCATAGGTCCTGGCGGCTTCGATGATTTTCTCCCGGGCAACCCCGGTCAGCTTTTCCACCCGATCGAGGTCATATTCGGCCACTTTGGCCTTCAACTCATCGAAATCCTCTGTCCTCTTGGCAATAAACTCTTTATTTTCCCAGCCATTTTCAATAATGACATTGATCAGGCCGTTTAACAGGGCGATATTGCTGCCCGGTTTTAAATTCATCCAGACATCGGCTCGCTCCGCCATCCAGGTCTTCCGCGGATCGCTGACGATCAGCTTGGCCCCGTTGCTTATTGCCTCTTTCAGATACAGCGAGACAATAGGGTGGGCCTCCGTCGGGTTGGAGCCGAACAAAAACAGGACATCCATCCCAGGCATCTGGGCGAGAGAATTGGTTGCAGCACCTGCACCAAGGCTTGTGGCCAGACCGGCCACGGTAGGAGCGTGTCAGACCCGAGCGCAGTTATCGACGTTGTTCGAGCCGACCGCGGTCCGGACCCATTTGGCCAGGAGATAATTTTCCTCATTGGTACATCTTGACGAAGAAAAACCGCCGACCGTGTCCGCGCCGTAATCCTTGATGAGCTGCTTGAATTTCGTGGCGCACAGCTCAAGGGCCTCATCCCAGGATGCCTCCCGATAGCCGTCCCCTTCCCTGATCAGCGGGGTGGTAATCCGATCCTTGTGATGAATAAAGTCGTACCCGTACCGCCCTTTAATACAGAGATTGCCCTTATTGACCGGTGCATCGTAATCGGACTCGACCCCGATCACCCTGTCGTCCCGGACTTTCAGGAAAAAATTGCAGCCGGTGCCACAATACGAGCAGGTGGTTTTGACCCTGGTCACTTCCGAGGACCGGCCCAACCCCCTGCTCTTTCGATCCGTCAAGGCACCGGTGGGACAGGCAGAGACACACTGGCCGCAGAATTCACAGTTTTGCAGGCTCCGGGGCCTGGAAAAAGCGGTGTCGGGGATGGCATTGAAGCCGCGTCCGGTCATATCGATGGTCCCGGCCATCACCACCTCATTGCAGATCCGCGTGCAGCGGCCGCAGACAATACATTTGTTTGCTTCAAAAGTGATAAAGGGATTATCTTCCCGGATGGGCAGTGCCCACTGTTCCCCGGGGTATTTTTTCATATCGGCATTATACTGATAGGCCATTTCCTGGAGAGTGCAGTTGCCCGCTGCTTCACAACACATGCAGTCATTGGGATGGTTGGACAGGAGCAGTTCGATGATCGTCTTGCGCAGCCTGGTAAGACGAGGGCTTTCGGTGGTGACCACCATGCCGCTTGCCGCCGGGGTGGTGCAGGAGGTAAGAGGTTTGGGGGCGCCTTTTACCTCGACCAGACAGAGTCGGCAGCCCCCATAGGGTTTCAGTCGTGCATCATGGCACATGGTCGGAATGGGAATGCCCTGGTCCTGACACACCTCAAGGACCGTCTTTCCCGGAACAAAATCGACCGCATTGCCATTGATCGTCATCGTCAACATCTGCGTCATGAGAGTGATCTCCAGATTATAGTGAAGGTAGTTGAGCACATATCACCGGAATCTGCGTCGTCACTTTATCACGCAGACTCCGTACAATGAAATATCGAGGGGGAATATACCAGAGGAGAAACAAATATGCAAATATTGCATATTTGTTTTTATGTGAAGACAGAGGCAGTTATGCGTCGGCAGGAAGGGATATTCTGCGTTGGGCGGTTCATTCGATTAACCGGAGTGCTCTTCTGGATAAAACAGCTCCCTGAATCGTTTATTGGCAAAGTTTTCTATCTCTTGCTGCAGTCGGCGATATTTTTGTATCAGATCACCTGCCTTTGGAGTCAGAACCGTGCCGCCCGTCTCCCCTCCTCCTTTTTGTGCGACAACCAGTTCATCAGCAATGTTTTCGCGGAGGATTTTGACATGGGTCCAGGCTTTTTTGTAGTTCATGCCCATTTTTTCCGCCGCCTTGGCAATGGATCCTTCCTGCTCGATAAGCTCGAGGATCTCGGTTTTTCCTTTACCGAAAAGAAGTTCCTGACGGTCATTTTCGATCCAGGTCTTGGTTCGTACATGAAGGCTGCCGGCCGTTTTATGATCCATTGCAATTGATCCCCTGGTGGGTGAAGGTGCGGTTGGCGACGATTTCACGCAGCATACCGGAAGCGATCGATTGTTTCAAGCCGCTTGCATACGGGGCTCTTTGCCGATTTCCGGTTTTCCGCCGCGATCTTACTTTGGTTTGAAATAAACCGGCTCATTGCCCGGTTTCCATTTTATATTACACCCCATGCTGGGCCGCTGGTCCACCGTCACCGGGCCGCCGGCGATCAACTGGTCAACGGCGGCAGAAAGGTCTTTCCCGGTGATCGGTTCGTTGTTTCCCGGCCTCGCACTGTCAAACTGTCCCCGATACACCAGCTTTTGCTGCGCATCAAAGAGGAAAAAGTCCGGTGTACAGGCCGCTCCGTAGGTTTTTGCCGCCTGCTGCTGTTCATCGACCAGATAGGGGAAAGTGTAGCCGTATTTTTGGGAGTCAAGCTGCATATTTTTCGGATTATCATCGGGATAGGCACTGAAATCGTTGCTGTTGATGGCGACGACGGTAATTCCCTGCTTCTGGTAGGCTCGAATGTTCTCTACCAGTTTCGGGCGAATATGGATGACGTATGGGCAGTGATTGCACATGAAGATGACCAGCAATCCCCGGTCAATTGACACATCGGCAAGTGCATACGATTTTCCCTGGGGATCGGGAAGGGTAAAATCCGGGGCTTTCATCCCCAGTTCCTGCATAGTGGAAGGTGTCAGTACCATAATAAACTCCTCTTTTGGTGTTGGATGTCATACACACAACCTGCTCTTTCACAATGAATCGCTTAAGGAATTATGTATGCATCCCGAAAACACGACGCAAGCTCTTCCGGTTGAGCGCGGGCGGAAACGCTTGACGGCCCTGCCCGGACAGGGTAATTTTCACAGCAGAACGTGATTACCACTAAAGTTCAGCTTAGAAAATCCAGAGGGCTATGAGATGCCCTTTGCACGGGTGTTCCGCAGCCTGGATGGCTGCGGTCAAGCCCCCAGGGATGGGTTTATGGCGTCCCGTGCAAAGGGCATCTCTTAGCCCATACAGCTTGGGTTGAGTGGCAATCACCAAACATATTTGCATAAAAGCCTGGGGGAGTCTACGGACTGAGAATTCCGCGACAGCGGAGTGACCCTTTGAACCTGATCCGGTTGATACCGGCGTAGGGAACGGACCAATTGAGCGCCTGCCAGCCTGCTCCTCTTGAAAGACCGCTTCCTGCGATCTTTTTTTTTCGTCAAAACAAGAGGAATTGCCGACAATGAAAACCCAGATGGAATACGCCCGGGAAGGGAAGATCACCGAGACTATGCAGGAAGCGGCGAGGGAAGCCGCCATCGCCCCTGAAACCCTGCGGGACAATATTGCCAGGGGCACAGCCATTATCTGTCATAACAATGTCCACCTCAACGGCAAACCGCTGGCGGTAGGTGCGGGAATAAGAACCCGGGTCAATGCCAATATCGGCACGAGCAAAGACGACACCAGTATCGATAACGAGTTGGAAAAGGCCCGGGTCGCTGTGAGTGCCGGCGCCGACGCTCTTATGGACCTCTCCACCGGGGGACCGATTGACGAAATTCGCGCAGCCATAATCGCCGAAACAGATATCTGCATCGGTTCCGTTCCACTCTACCAGGCCGCCTGCGACACCGTAATGAAAAAAGGCAAAGCCATTGTCGATATGACCGTCGACGACATCTTTGCCGGCATAAAAAAACACCTCGATGACGGGGTTGATTTTATTACTGTCCATTGCGGGGTAACCCGGCGGACCCTTGAGTTTATGGACCGGGAGGGTCGGCTGCTCGATGTTGTATCCCGCGGCGGCTCCTTCACCTGCGCCTGGATGGCGCATAACGGGGCGGAAAACCCACTCTACGAATATTATGACCGCCTGCTGGAACTGGTAAAACCCTATGATGCAACCCTCTCCCTGGGCGACGGTTTTCGCCCTGGCTGCATAGCCGATGCCACGGACAGAGCGCAGATCCACGAGCTGCTTCTTCTGGGCGAGCTCACGCAGAGAGCCTGGGATCAGGGGATTCAGGTGATGATCGAAGGCCCAGGTCATGTGCCGCTTAACCAGATCGAGGCGAATATAAAGCTCCAGAAACGCATTTGTCACGGAGCACCCTTTTATGTGCTTGGCCCGCTGGTGACCGATATTGCCCCGGGTTACGACCACATTACCAGCGCCATCGGTGGTGCCGTCGCGGCGAGCGCCGGTGCCGATTTTCTCTGCTATGTCACGCCCAGTGAACACCTCTGTCTCCCCACCTCCCAGGACGTTCATGATGGCGTAATGGCCACGCGGCTGGCAGGTCATGCCGCTGATATCGTAAAAGGCATCCCCGGGGCGATCGAACGGGATATCGCCATCTCCAAAGCACGCCAGGCCCTGGATTGGGAGAAGCAATATGCACTCGCCCTGGATCCGCCCCTGGCGCGTGCACGGCGCGGCGCAACCGCTGAGGTTGCAGACACGCACGGCGCATGTACCATGTGTGGTGAATTTTGCGCCTACAAGATCATGGATGGCCGTAAAAAAACCAGTACTCCATAGCCGAATAAGGAGGATGATTTGTTGCCGGGAAATATGGTACCTTTCGTTTTGCGCTTCCCGGCAACCAATTTTGGGCGAACAGCTGACGTCCAGAACTCTTGCACAAAACAACAAGCCATCAAGGAGATTCCGATGAAAATAACCCTGCCCATGTCAAGCGGCGGCAACTATCTGGTCAACCCAAGTAAAATTGTCGCTCTGGGGTTGAACTATCTGGAACATATTAAAGAAAGCCAGTCGGTTGATAAAAGTAACCTGGCCGGCGAGATCCCCACCGAACCGGTACTCTTTCCGAAAACACCGAACGTGCTGATCGGTCCCGGAGAGGCAATCATCCTGCCGGCATTTCTTACCGAATACGGTTTTGCCGATTGCCGCACCGATCATGAGGCGGAGCTGGCGATCATCATCAAAGACCGGGTGAAAAACCTCTCCCCAGAGAGCGCCATGGAGCACATCCTCGGCTTTACCTGCTTCAACGACATCAGTCAGCGCAACCTGCAAAAGGGCGATAAATCGGGCTGGTACCGGGGAAAATCACTGGACACCTTTGGCCCGATCGGCCCGAGGATCGTCACCCCGGAAGATATCGGCGATCCACAGAATCTGGACATAGTATGTCGTCTGAACGGCCGGGTCGTGCAGCACTCCAATACCCGGCAGATGATCTTTAAAATTCCCGAAATCATCGCGTTTATCAGCAAAAATTTCACCCTTGAAGCCGGCGACATCATTATCACCGGCACGCCGAATGGCGTAAGCCCCCTACACGACGGGGATAGCGTCGAGGTGGAGATAGAAAAAATCGGCACCCTCAGCAATCCGGTAAAAGCGGAACCAGCAGGATAATTGCCGCCGCGGCAACGAAGAGATTGTGCTTGTCTTTACGGGAGCACAATCTGTCGCAGACGGCCTGCCTCCCTTGGAATCGTCGGACAAGCAGCGGCAAAGTTCATTGCCGAGTCCCCCATTTTCATAACGGTTTAAATGGGTTAGACCGCCAATGTTTAAAAAAATATAAGATTTCCAGCAAAATGACGGGACGTCCTTCATCTCTTTACTATTTTCTGATATGATTTATCTGTAATAACAAGAAAAATGAAAACGAGTCCTTGTTTTGCCTGAACATCCAAGGACGGTCTTGTAGGAATACTAACCGATGATGCTGTGCCTCCATGAAAGATATTACCAAGAGCCTTTACACTGCTCCAACGCTCGCCATTGTCGAGCTTGTCAAAGAACTCACTATCGGCCAGCGGTCAAGCGATACTGTTGATCAATTGTCGGATTTTCTGCATTCGAACATTTTCCCCAAACTTGGACCATTTTTTGTCGAAATCTATTTCCGGCAAAATCATGCAAGCCGGTTCACTCCCGCAAAACCCTCTTGTCAAAGCACAAATGGGCAAACCAATGTTCCGGGAACCATTGCCGCCAATCACCCGATCCTCAGGCAACTGACAGAATCGGGCGCGGCTGTCCAGCTGGTCGGCGGGGCACAGTCATCTCTTTTTGCCACAGAGACAAACAACACAAGCCATTTGCTCGTCCCCATTCTTGACGGCCAGGCACTCTCCGGCCTGCTGTATCTTGGCAGTCCTGATCCGGTAAGCATTACGGCAGAGTTTCTCGACACCTTGCAAACAATTGCAGCTGTAATCGGATCACGCCTGAAAAGCATGGCAACCATCGGTCAACTGCAGGAGTCCATGCACGCCCTGGAGTATTCGGACCGGCTGCGCACCGTCCTGTACGAAATCAGCGAACAGGCCCATTATTCTAAAAATATCGATGACCTGTATGCAAAACTTCATCAAAAAGTAGGCCGTTTACTCTACGCCCGCAACTTTTTTATTGCCCTGGTGGAGGAGCATCCGGATGGCAGGTATATAAAATTCCCCTATTTCGTCGATGAAATCGACGCGCATTTTCAGGGCACGGAACGGAAACTCGACCAGAAGCAATGTTCCATCACCGGCTATTTACTCAAAACCCGGCAGCCACTGCTGCTCACCCCGACAAATTTTGACCAAATCTGCACGGAACAGGGCATCGAATGTGTCGGAGCCCGGCCCTATTCCTGGCTGGGAGCGCCGTTTTTTGTTGGCCATATCTCCGGGGTTGTGGCGATTCAGAGTTACAGCAAGATCATCTATACCGAAAAAGATAAAGAACTCATGGCCTTTGTCGCCCGCCATATCGGCGACGCCTTAAACCGCAAGCGTGGTGTCGATGAGTTGCAGAAAGCCAAGGAACGGGCGGAGCGGGTCGAGAAAAATAAGTCCATTTTTCTGGCCAACATGAGCCATGAAATACGCACGCCGATGAACGGTATTCTCGGCCTGACGGATCTGGTTCTGCATTCGGATATTTCCGGCCAGAAACGTACCTATATGGAAATGATACATTCCTCTGCCGACAGGCTGTTGAAACTTATCAACGACATCCTCGATTTTTCAAAAATAGAAGCCGGAAAGCTCGAGCTGAACATGGCGCCGTTCAGCCTGCGGGAGACCATCGCCGGAGCCCTGGAGATCCTGGCGGTAAGTGCCTCGAAAAAAAATATAGACCTGACCGTCGATTGCAATGAAAACATTCCGGATATATTGCGCGGCGATGCCGGCAAACTGAGTCAGATACTGATCAACCTGGTTGGCAACGGCATAAAGTTCACCAACGCTGGAAAGGTGGGACTTACCGTCCTGCACGAGGGCCGGGACCGGAGCCAGGACAGTACACCGCAGGATTTTATCGATCTTCATTTTCAAATCCGGGATACCGGCATAGGCATCCCCCAGGAAAAAATACAAAATATTTTCAAGGCATTCAGTCAAATCAGCACCAGCCAGAACGCCAACCAGCGAGGCACAGGACTCGGCCTGGTCATCGCCGGTGAACTCGTGGAAATGATGGGCGGGAAGATTTGTGTCGACAGTAAGCCGGAGATCGGAACGACCTTTTATTTTACCATCCGTTTTGCCCCCGGACGAACTGAATCTGCCGAGCAAAGTCTCAAAGAAAAGACCATTGTACCCGCTGCGGAGGACCAACCGGGAAGAAAACCGCTTCACATCCTGCTGGTCGAGGACGAATATATTAACCGGACCCTCGCCGTTACTCTGCTGGAACGCGAGGGATGGCAGGTGACAACGGCCGAAAACGGCCTCCAGGCCCTGGAAGCTGCGGAGGACACCTCCCTTGATCTGATTCTGATGGACGTCCAGATGCCCGGGATGGATGGTCATGAAACAACCAGAGCCATCCGCCGGCGCGAAAAAAATACCGGCAGACACATACCGATTATTGCAATGACTGCCCACGCCATAGAAGATGATCGGGAGAAATGTCTGGCTGCGGGCATGGACGGTTATATAACCAAACCAATTCGACTGGATACAATAGGATACCAGATTAAAAAAGTTCTGCAGTCCCGGCCAGCCTGCACTCAGGCTAAGCCCCAGACCCCGTAATTAGGGCCGAAGAGATCCCACTTTTTGCTGTTCCGCGAGGTAAACCACTCCTTAAAGCGCAGATCCGTTCGCGTGCCGGCGTACGGAAAACAGAGATAAAACCGGGCACTGCCTCTGCTGTCAGGTTTTCTGCTGAGTCTCATCTGCGGGTTATCTGCCTGGATTTCGGCAAGAAGGACCTCTGCTTCTGCCAGATCATGCAGCGGGACAGTCAAGGTATAATTATATTCTTCTTTCATTCGCATCCCCTTCTCGGTAAATTGTAACGACTCTCATACTAACGAATTTACGAGGCAGAGACAATTGAATAAGCAGCTGAATCCGATACAGCAGCAGGAGAAACAGTCTCCCGGCAGACTCGGTACTTTTGCCGGGGTCTTTACCCCCAGTATCCTGACCATCCTCGGCATTATTTTATTTTTACGACTCGGCTACGTCACCGGCAGCGGTGGAGTCGGCCGGGCACTGCTTATCGTTGCCATCGCCAATGTGATAACCATCCTGACCAGCCAGTCCCTGGCGGCAATTGCCACCAACCTCAAAGTTAAAGGCGGCGGCGACTACTACCTTATTTCCAGAACACTGGGAGTGGAGTTCGGCGGGGCCATCGGCATTGTCCTCTACCTGGCCCAGTCCGTGTCCGTGGCCTTTTACTGCATCGGCTTTGCCGAGGCCCTTTCCGCCATGCTCAGCCCGGATTTTTTTCTTTCATCCCGGCTTATCGCCATGCTGGCGGTCGCCTCCATTTTTGTGCTCGCCTGGCTGGGTGCCGACTGGGCTACGAAGTTTCAGTACGTGGTCATGATTCTTCTTGTAGCCGCCCTACTGTCGTTTTTTATCGGCGGCATTCCCCGGTGGCAGGGGCATATATTTCTGGCCAACTGGTCACCGGACGGGGTGCCGCAGCCGTTCTGGGTGATTTTTGCCATATTTTTTCCGGCCGTAACCGGTTTTACCCAGGGCGTGAGCATGTCGGGCGACCTTCGCGATGCGGGCAAAAGTCTGCCTGCAGGTACTTTTATGGCCGTTGGTCTGTCTATTCTGGTCTATCTGGCAGTGGTCATCGTCTTTGCCGGGGTGCTGCCCAACAGGGTCATGATGGAGGATTACCAGGCGATCAAACTGGTGTCCCGCTATGATTTTCTGATCGATGCCGGGGTTATCGCCGCCACTCTTTCCTCGGCCATGGCCTCCTTTCTCGGCGGGCCCCGCATTTTGCAGTCACTCGCCGCGGATAAGATTTTTCCGATTCTGAGCCCCTTTGCCAAAGGTTCCGGAGCAACCAATAATCCGCGCCGGGCGGTTCTGCTCACCTCTGCTGTTGCGGTTGGTGTGATTCTGCTCGGTCAGTTAAACATGGTGGCCGGCATCGTCTCCATGTTCTTTCTTATTTCCTATGGGCTGCTCAATTATGCCACCTGGTATGAAGCCCACAGCGAGAGCCCGTCTTTTCGGCCCCGTTTCCGGTGGTTCAACAAATATCTCAGTCTGCTTGGCTGTCTGGTCTGCGTCGGGGTCATCTTTGCCCTGGATCTGGAGTACGGCCTTGTCGCCATGGCCATCCTTGCCGCCATCCACCAGTATGTAAAAAGCAAGGCGGTGCCCGCCAGATGGGCTGACAGCGGCCGATCCCATGCCATGCAGGTCATCCGGCGGCAATTGTTGAGCACCTTCGGGGAACCGGAACACGACCGCGACTGGCGGCCCAACATCCTCGTATTTACCAAAGACTCGGAACGCCGCCCACACCTGCTCCGTTTTGCCGACTGGATTGGCGGAACCACAGGAATCATCAGTGCGGTCACCTTGCTTGAAGGCAGTGGTCTGCAGGTCGCCAAGCAAAAAGACGCTGCTTTGGGGGAACTTAACAGCTGCATCCGGGAAACAGGACTGAAGATATTTCCCCTGGTCGTGTCCGGACAGGATATCGTCCAAACAACGGAAACCCTGCTTCAGGGCTACGGAATCGGACCACTCAAAGGCAACACGGTGCTCTGCAACTGGTATGGAGAAACGATGACATCCTTTCCGGGACTGACCACCATGAGGTACGGCAGCACCCTGCGTCTCGCCTTTCACAATGGCTACAACCTTGTCGTTTTCCATGTTGATCCCCTGCGCACCGAACATCTCCTTGATCCGGATAAAAAAGAACGCCTCATCGATGTGTGGTGGAACAACGATGCCAGCAGCCGTCTCATGCTGCTTTTTGCCTACCTGATGACCCGCAGCGACCTCTGGGCGCAGGCGAGCATCCGCCTGCTGGCCGTTGGCGAATCCTCTGATCTGGCCGAAAATATAACCCTTGTCGAGCAGCAGCTGGATGACGCCAGGATTTCCGCCCAACCGGTGCTGGTTCCGGACATGCGGCCCGAAACGGTGATCGCGCAATCAGGCGGCGCCGATCTCGTTTTTCTGCCGTTCCGGATCAGAAAGTCGATGCTCACCGATACCGGCGGGCTGAGCCTCGAACGGGTGCTGACCAGGCTGCCGCCGGCTGCCCTGGTCATGGCCGCAAGAGATATCGATCTTGACGCCGAACCCGAAGAGGGTGCTGCAGGGCAGCTTGCCGAGGCATTGGACACCCTGCACGATGCGGAAAAACGACTGGCAAAGGCGATGGAACAGCATCAGAAAAACGAGAAAAAACTCCTTGCCGTCGAGGAACAGTTGGCAGCACTTACCGACTCCCAAAATGCTGCTGCTCGTGAAAAAATTGAAAACCAGCGTGGCGAAATTGAACATGAGATTGAAGAATCTTTTCGCAAGGAGGTAAGAGAACAGACAAAAGTGAATGAAGCTATGAAGCAGCTCAAAAAACTCGAAGACAACAAACACAAGCCTGACTCGTAAGGTGATCAAATCTAACATGTTTTTCCTGCTCCTGTTTGTACCTGACTTTCTACATAATCTCTTTTTCCGGTCCCGACCATCCCCTGGACTCATTTTTTACACTTAATTTCTGCCACGCGAAAAACCGATCAGCTTTTCGCGCTCGGCAGGTGTCCTGGTATTGGATGAAAATACTACACTTCTCCCCTGAAGTAGTCTACGGGGGCGAGCAACGCATTATTAAAAAATCGAACGATTGCCCAAAAGCAGCTTGACCAAGCTGTATTCATACAATACATATCAATCATCACCCTAATTGATACACATTGTCCGCTTGCCAAACCATGTTGTGTCACCAACACATCGACTGACACAATTCTATTCAACAAGACAGAGAGAGATAAGGTTTTCTGCACCCCTTGCCGGGTGATAGTACCCTGAAGCAGAAGAAAGACAATTTGGTAATTAACAATACAGCGACGTCATAGCAGCGTTGTCTGTTGATGGAGAGAAACCAGGTAGTCCAATTTAACCAAGGAGGTACAGGATGACTTATAAAATGCCCGGTACGTTATCTATTCTTGTATTCTTTGTCTATGCAACAAGCGCCTATGCAGCACCCCCTCTCGCAGCAATACCGTACACAGACCCCTCAACAGGCATAGAATTTAACTCTATTCCTGGCGGCTGTTATCTGATGGGGGATTCCGTCGGCGATGGCGATCCTAACGAGAGGCCTGTCCACGAGGTCTGTGTTTCCGCTTTCGCCATTGGCAAAACGGAGATCACCAACGCTCAATACAAAAAGTTCAACCCCGAACATAATAGCGGCTCCTCTCAAGGTTCTTCCCTGCAGGAAGAAAACCAGCCGGTCGTCAATGTCACCTGGGAAGACGCAGTCGCCTATGCTGAATGGCTTTCCAAAAAATCGGGCCAAAATTATCGATTGCCGACCGAGGCAGAATGGGAATACGCAGCCCGTGCCGGATCAAGCCAGAGCCGTTTTTGGGGAAATAATCCCGATGAAGCCTGCAAGTATGCCAACGTGGCGGATATGACGGCGAAAAAACAGTGGGCCAAATGGACTTCTTTCACCTGTGATGATGGTTACGCAGTTTCCGCCCCGGCAGGCAGCTTCCTGCCGAACAGCTATGGACTTTTCGATGTGCTGGGCAATGCGTGGGAATGGTGTGAAGATGTCTATAACAGCGAGGCGTATACAAAACTGCCGAAAAATAACCCGGTCTACAATGGATCAGGAGAATATCGTGTCATGCGCGGCGGAGGGTGGAGCAACGGGCCTCTTGGGATACGAAGCTCTCATCGTGTAGGACTTTCACCAGATTTTGGCCATCACGCACTCGGTTTTCGCCTGGTTAAGACCGCACCGTGACATGCTATGAGATCAGGCTTGCTGATAATAAAAAAACAATCTGGAGGCACTATGAAGAGAAAGCACATTATCTTGTTTTTTTTCCCGCTCAGTCTGCTCTGGCTCTCCTGCACGCTGGCAAGTAGCGCGACGACCGATCCTGAACCGGCCGTTGAAAAAACGGGTTTTATCGGCGCAGAAACCTGTAAAGACTGCCATGAAACACAATATGCCAGCTACGCCAAATCTGTCCATTTCAAACCATCAATAAAAGGACCTCAATCGCAGGATGCATGCGAGACCTGCCACGGGGCCGGGGCAATGCATGTTGAAAAGGGCGGCGGTCGGGGCGTCGATATCTTCACCTTCGACAAGAATACCGACCCTCTGGCAAAGTCGGCAAGATGCCTCACCTGTCACGGAAAAACACCGGATATGGATTTTTGGGATCTGGGCGTCCATAATCGAAACGATGTGTCCTGTGATTCCTGCCACGACCTGCATACCGCCAGCGGTTCACAAAAACCCAAGGAGCCGGAAGTCTGTTTTGGTTGCCATCGTGATATCAAAGTCGCCGCCAACAAGCGTTCCCATCACCCGATCATTGAGGGCAAGGTCAGCTGCTCCTCATGCCATTTCCCCCATGGCAGTCTCAGCAAAGCTATGGTGAAGGCAGATGATCCTCAGCAACTCTGTTATACATGCCACGCCGACAAACGAGGTCCCTATGTCTACGAACATCCGCCGGTGGCGGAAAACTGCCTCACCTGCCATACAACCCATGGCAGTATACATGAAAAGTTGTTGACCGAAAAAGTACCCAATCTATGCCAGGATTGCCATGATTGGCAGCGCCACCCGGGAACACCCTATGATAGTAAAACCGCTTTTACCGGCCAGAGTCCCAGCAATCGGTATTTCGGTCGATCCTGCCTGAATTGTCATGGCGCGATTCATGGGAGCAACACGTTTGAAAATAACGCCTTAACCCGCTAGGAGGATTGATTATGAAGGATACATCTTTATTGCTTATCGCATCAGCACTGCTCCTCCTCCCAATCGATGGTCGAAGTCTCGCGGCTGAGGATGCGGATATGCGCGGCGCAGTTGAACTCGGTGGCCGGATCGTCGACAGCGACGACGAGAGCGCAAAATTTATGGAATATCGAGATTTAGATGATGGATTTATTGGTAATTTTAATTTCGATTATGCCAGAGATTCATATTTTTTCGGTGCCGAGGGGCAAAATGTAGGCCTGGATGATCAGTTTTATCAAATTACCGGCGGCAGTTATGAAAAATTTAAATATGCTTTTTTTTATGACGAAATACCCCACAACCTGTCGTTTGGTGCGCGGACCTTTTATTCGGGAATCGGCAGTGACAATTTGACCATCGATACCTCCACTCCAGCCAGCCAGAATACATGGAAGTCTTTTGACTACGAGGTTAAAACCAAAAAGTATGGTGCCGATGTCAAGGTGAACCTGGCTGCTCCGTTTTATTTTAACTTCGGGGTCAATAGACAGGAAAAAGACGGCCTGAAACCTCTCGGGTCCGGCGGTTTTGCCGGCGTGGTCGAAATGCCGGAACCGGTCAACTATAAGACGAACAATTTCACCGTTGACGGCGGATATCGCTCGGATCAGCTATCGTTCAAGCTTTCAGGCTGGTATAGCACTTTTCAGAATGACAATAATTTTCTTGATTGGCAGAACCCATTTTCGGGCGTGACTGAAACCAACTCACTGCCGGCGGATAATAACTATGCCAAAATCGCGGCGAACATGATCTGGCGTCAATTGCCCTTGATGTCAACCCTGTTGGTGAACGGCAGCTATACCAATTTATCAAGTGATTTTTCGGTCTATGAGATTGGTGCGGCAATACCAGCCGGGTTAAATCAAACGTCGTTTGATGGAGACATTTCCACAACCAGGCTTTCGGCTTCCTTTGCCTCGCATCCTGTGCAAAAAATGGATACGCGTCTCTTTTATGAATACTATGACAGAGACAATGATTCCACGGTTATCGAATATGACGATGACGGGAACGCGAGCCATCTCTTCGACTACTCAAAAAACCGGATGGGTCTCGATGCGAATTACAAATTACCGTTTCACACCAGGATCAATGGCGGCTATACCTATGAAAGTGTCGACCGTAATAATCGACCGGATGGTGACAGCAATACCGATAATCTGGTCTTCCTCAAGCTCAAGAATACCAGCCTTGATTTTATCACGGCCAGAATTGAGTATAGTTATCTGAACCGGGATACAGATGAAAATCACGACCTCACCGGGCTGACAATTACCGATGCGGAATATATCACCCAGTTCGTTCAACGGTTTGACGTTGTATCAAAGGCCAAGAATGCGCTGAAGTTTGCTTTCGAATTTTCTCCACTGGACACTTTTGATTTCGGCCTGGCTTACACCTACGTAAACAATGATTATCATGATGTCACCCTAGGACGAACAGCAGACAAAGGTCATGAATTTTATGTCGATTTCATGTGGCGGGCAGCAAAAATACTCAACCTGAGCGGTTTTGCCGGCTACGAAAAGTATCAGGCCGATTCCAATCATTACAACTTTAGCGTCAATCAATTCGCTGATCCGACCATCGATGACGGGAATCCCGCTACGTATCGCTGGTATCAGTCGATCGACACCGATTTCTGGACCGTCGGCCTTTCGAGCAAGATCCCGCTCCTGCAGGATCGCCTGCAGCTGAACCTGTCATGGCAGTATCAGAAAGCAGACGGTTCGAGCGATTTCACGACCGAGGGCCTTGCACCACTGCTGCCAATCAACAACTACGACGATTACCACATTACGACTCTGGACGCAAAAGTGGCGTATGCCCTGACCGATGCAATGGATGTGACCTTGGGGTACATGTATGAAAAATTAACCTACGAGGATAATCAATATGATGGGTATAACTACAATCCGTCGCTAACATACTTAAGTGGCGCCTATACAGATCACGACTACGAAAATAATGTAGGATATCTAACCATTCGATACAAATTCTGATGAACGGGCAGGTTTAAGGCGAGCCGGCGCACTTTTTTATGTGCGCCGGCTTGCTGCCCGAGCCCGCATGAAACAGGTCCCGCTCCGACCTGGGGATACACTCCAATCAACTTTGATTCCTGCACATACTCTTTCTATTTCCATTCTGCATCTAATTGAGCAAAGACCAACAGAAAAGCTCTGGAAAAAACCCAAAAAAAAAGATAGGTTGCGATGAATGTCCGGGAAGCGGCAGAAAAATATTACGGACCGAACAGACCATCCTGACGAAAGGACAACCCCTACCTTACTCTCTTGATATGAACGCAACAAAATTTGGAACGGTGCTTGGCAAAGCGCCAGGTGATGTGCCGGTTTATTCATCTGATTATGACACGGCCGATAAAAAAGAATTTCCCAATCGCAAGGCGTACCGATCCTTTGTCGATGGCATCTTTATGGGGTACAAATGGCAATGTGTCGAATTCGTCAGGCGCTGGCTGTATATTAACCGGCAGTGTACCTTTGACGATGTTTCCATGGCCTATGACATCTTCCGCCTTCGCAATATCAAAAAACATAGCGATGACAGCCTGCTTCCCCTGCATTCCTTCAAAAATGGCGGGCCGCGGCGGCCTGAGCCGGGATGTCTTCTCATCTGGGAAGCGGCCGGCGAATTTGCCGTCACCGGTCATGTTGCCATTGTGACAGAGGTGGATGATGCGTACATTCGCATTGCTGAGCAGAACGCTGACAACATCGTCTGGCCTGAAGGACAGACCTTTTCACGGCAGCTGCAGACCAGGATCACCGAAGACGGGGGATACTGGATTGAACCGGACCATGAAAACACCTCTATTCTCGGCTGGGTAATTCAGACCGATGATGACCGATTTGCTGAAGAAATTACCGACCTCGACCCGGAGATATTTCCACCAGTTATCGATGAAGTGGACGATACGGGACAGGGTGATTCGCCCTGGATCGACACCAGTAATCCGGCCGGCGCAGCCTATGTGGCATGCTCCGGTCATAAGCTGACCGGTGATCCGGATAACGCCCGTAAATACTTCTGTCTTTCTGAAACGGCTTTTTCAGAATTGAGCCGGGCAACAAACGAACTGCATCATCTTTTCATGCGGGCCACCGAATATGTCCTGCAGGATGATACATTACTGCAACACTTCCGTCTTCCTCCGGCTCTCTGGCCGAAAATTCGCAGTTCCTGGAATAATCGAAAAAACTCCATGATCACCGGCCGATTCGATTTCAGTCTCTCCGAAAAAGGTCTCAAAACGTACGAATACAATGCCGATTCGGCTTCCTGTTACCTTGAAGCTGCACGTTTGCAGACAGAATGGGCCGTACATTACGGCTGCACGGCAGGACACAGTCCCGGTGAGAAACTTTATGGCTGTCTGGTTCAGGCATGGAAGGCCAGGAAAATTCAGGATATTCTGCACATCATGCAGGATGAAGACGACGAGGAGACCTACCATGCCCTTTTCATGAAGTCCGCAATGGAAGAGGCAGGAATCACCGTAAAGATATTGCATGGACTGTCGAATCTTCACTGGAGCAACGGGATTATTGTCGACTCAGAAGACATCCCGATAAAACGGGTGTGGAAGACGTGGGCCTGGGAAACGGTCCTTGATCAGGTGAGAAAGGAGATGGAGGAGCACGATGTAGCTGATATACGTTTTAATTCAACGTCCTCGCCCCGGCTTGTCGATGTTTTATTGCGGCCCGATGTTATGGTTCACGAACCCCTCTGGACGCTTATTCCAAGCAACAAGGCCATCCTGCCCGTCATGTGGATGCTCTTTCCAGATCACCCTTATCTGCTCAACTCGCAATTCGAACTGACGGATGAACTGCGCCAAAGCGGATACGTGGAAAAACCGATTGTCGGCCGTGCCGGGGAAAATATTGTCATAACCGAGACGGATGATATTATTGGCAGAACAGAGGGACGCTTTGGCAGCCGTCAACGGATTTATCAGAGTTTATGCCGTCTGCCGCAGGTGGACCGGATGAATGTTCAGGTATGTTCCTTCGCCGTTGCGGGCGCCTTTGCCGGAGCCTGCGTACGGGTTGATCCCTCTCTGGTAATCCGGGGGGCTAGTGATCTGATGCCGCTGCGCATCATCGGAGATGATGCATATCGACAGATGAAGAAAGGCCAGGATGACGGCCGTTAGGCCGTCATCCTGATATGCCGGATTCGGTGCTGGTGATCACTGACGATCAATCAGCAAATATTTTATGCAGTGCAGGCAGCAACTCGGCCTCGATCTCCCCAAGATACTCCTCCCAGCGCTCTCCAAAGCGGTAAAAGGCCATTGACGCCAGTTTCTTGGTGATAATGGCATCCCTGTAGGACTGGAGCTGCTCCGTGTTCAGGATGTCCATAATATGCTGCGCTCCGAGTTTTTCGCACAGCACTGAGGGGATGTAGTGAACCATAACCTTCCAGACCAGTTTGCTGTCGGCAAGGATTTCGACAAGACGTAGTTCCAGTTCATCCTGGAGGGCAAAGATCTGCTCGCTGGTGAATTCCGACAGTTCAAAGAGCGGAACGGACGGATCGGCATCGTACAGGCGCAGCAGCAACCCGGTTTCCATACGGCCATAACGATCGACCATATGGAGAACATCCTTGGTCAGTGCCCAGCGTGTTGCGCTGTCGTTGAGCAGTTTATCCTCGTAATCTTCCTGGAGCAGAAAGCCGGTGAGCACTTCCGCAATCGAGCTGCTGAAAACACCGCCTTTATTGGCGGTGGAATCCTTTATCTGTTTAATGTTCGTCTGGGTGGCGATATACCGTCTGGCCGCATCGTCAAAAAAGACGTTTGCCCCCTCGACAATGAACTGCAGTTCGCCAAAGAGCTCGAGGAACCGGCGAATATTCCCTTGATTGATCGTATCCTTGAAGCCGCCACAGGGGATAAAGGCCCGGATATTCGCCTCGCTGATATATTTGCGATGCGCCGGATTACTGAGAAAATTACGGTGGAACAGGGCGCCGTCTTCAACAATGGTGCCATCCGGCAAGGTGACGTTACGGGCCTCTATCGGCACCATAAAGCCGTTTTTACTCAATTTGTCCACAGGGAACTGCAATGAATTGGCTCTAGGTGAAGAGTTGCGCATAAAGGCCAGTTTCATCAATTCTTTTTTATCAAGTCCCTGCGGATCAAAGAGAATCGAACCACCGTCAACGATCAGACAGATCTTTCCTTTATAACATTGAATCTGGTTTGCACCGAGGTCGCCGTCCGGACCGCCGGTAATCATCAGATTCAACTCTTCTTCCTTTGCCTTGTAGTGGTCAATCAGCGTTCTGAAAGATCCCATGATGGAAGTAGTCGTCATTCCCGAAACGGCTATGCTTTCACCGACTTCAGCAAAGATTTTTTCCATGTCATCGGTCACGATAACCGAACGACCGTCCACCTGCAGCTCAACACCTTTGCTGCCCTTATCATAGAGGCCAAAGGTCTCGCCACTCTGCAGCAAGCCATAGGTGTCATGCGGAATGCCAAAACTCTTGCCGGTGGTGATCGTCCGCCAGTATTGGTAGCCCCTGTCCCGGGCGTGGTAGGCGACATCGTCCATCAGCGGGGCGGTGCCTTCATCCGGCCCGAAAAAGACCATCTCCGGTTTCCCGTAATAGTCGACCACAGAGCTGTCCGGCAACATCAGGTCCATAATCCCTTCGGTGTAATCATTCAGGGCTTCCTTTCTGTAGCTGGCATATTGCGGCAGGGGGACAACCACACCTTTTGAGCCGCTTTCGCAGATATCTTTATGTTTCAAGCGCTGCGCTTTAGGGCCGAGGGCGTAATTAAGCAACACGGCGTTGTCCAGCTCGCTGTCATAGTTGGAACGGGACACGCGGATCAGCCGCAGTCCGCCGCGTGCGACATCCGCCGCCCGCAGATGAGTGCCGCAGGAATAATGACCGTTGACAAAAAAGACGCCAAAAACGAACCTGCTGAAGACCAGGGGATCAAGAATACTGTTGTCGAAACGAAAGGCAAACGACCGTTTTTCCGGCTTATAAAAATTGGTTTTCAGAGTGCAGGTGATGATCTTGAACATGAATTTGAAAATCTCGTAGCCCAGTGGATAATCGATAAACCTGCCGGCGATTATTTTTTCAAATTCGAGCCACTTTCGCTGCAGCTCCTCGTCTGAAATGGATCTCGCCCCCCGTATCCGTTCGGGGGCAAAGCGCAGTTCAAAAAGGGCATGGAGAAATTTGATGAGATCCGGAGAACGGGTCACCGTTTCCATGATGACCGGGGCGCCGTATGTCGACTTGTTCGAACTCTGGATACGCTTGGCGAATGACTCCCGCTGATCCTTGCTGGCCAGGTTCTCGAGAATCTCCCGGTCGGTGACGTTCTCGCTCTCTTTAAAAACGAACAGGTGGGTAAAGTCGATAGCATTGCCGGCAAAAAGCATTTCCTGGAAACTTATCCGGTCATCCAGGTACAGATCTTTTATGCTACTCACAGAAAAAGAGAGATAGGAACGAAGGTCGGTGACAACGCCGTCTTCCTGTTTTCTGGTAAGCTCGCCGCTCACATACAGTGTGCAGATAGATGAAGGAACCGACGCCTGTCCGAGGTAGGGTTCCCAGTAGGCACGCACCAGGGTCAGGTCATGATCGGCAAGAATTTTGCGCAACACCGGGATTTGCGGTGACTCGAAATCGGAGTTGAACATCAACCGCGTCTCACCTGTTTCCGGCAGATTGAACACGGCAATCAGGGGAATAGTCGATTCTTCGCACTCTCTTAAGACTTTTTCGTACCGTTTCCTGGTCGGCTCCGGAGTCGCCGTGTAGTCCCCGGCCAGAGTAAACAGAAAACGGGAATCTTTAAAGGTCTCCCTGGGAAAATCGTTGACGGTTTCCGGTCGGATAATATAGGTGTAGTAGTTGCTCGCCGGACTGTAATAATACTCCCGGCGATGCCCGGAGATCAGGCCCTCAAGCACCGCTTCCATATTATCGCGGGTCTCCTCCGTGGCGATTCTGACCCTCTGGGCCACGTTTGCCTGGGTTACGTCAAAGTCGATCTGGGATACCCGGCCATACAGAATCACCTTGCCATCAACCACTTTGATGGAGGTGGCGATGGACTCCAGAAGATGCGCCAGGGCAGCTTTACGAATATTTTCAAAGAAATAGCGGGGCAGACCGATATCCTTCAGAAGGATCCCGGCGGCCATATTGATGCAGTTTGCCGTAAGCAGACCTTCCGAGCTCAGGTCAATGACCGCCTCGTACAGGACCCGGGGATCGAGGCCGACACTCTCGGCTTTGGCAATAATATCTTCGCCTCTGGTAATCGAAGAATAGCTGGTGGGAAAAGTATCCATATCGTCTCCTGTCTTCCTTCTGCCCTAGATCTGCTTTATGAAAAAGGCTCCCTGTTGTTTGTGTCTTGCAACAGGGAGCCATGAAAACTATCTCAGGGATGGCTGGGTAAAAAGCGTGAATACCCCGCAGGCGGTGCCCTTGGGGTACAGTGAAGGAGATCGGGCTTTTTACGGTGCCATCACTATTACCAGCTGTACTGGGCGCCCAGCACCAGACCGAGATCAAAGGCCCGGTTGTTCAGATTAACAAAATCCTTGGGCACGCGGTCAGCAACCGCCGCCATAACCGACTTCGGCTTGATCACCTCGGTAATGCCGATCAGTGCCCCGAGCACACAGATATTAAAGACCACCGGCTTGCCGATTTTCTCAATGACGCTGTCATACATCGGCAGCTGGACCTGCTTGGCATCAACTTTCCGGGTGACCTGCACATAGCGGCTGTCGGTCAGGAGGATGCCACCGGGACGGATGATCGACGAATAGCTGTTATAGGCGTCCTGGGTCAAACAGACCAGGATATTGGGCTGGGTCACCTCCGGAAAATCAATCTCGCTGTCGGAAATGATTATATCGCTCCGGGTCGAACCGCCGCGGGCCGCCGCCCCATAGCTCTGGGACTGCGTGGCATTCATCCCCTCATGCATAACCGCCGCCTCGGCCAGGATAATGGCCGCCGTTATCACCCCCTGGCCGCCGGAGCCCGAGAATACCAGTCTTATTCTGCTCATGAAACCTTCTCCCTTGTTGCGTAGGCGATTATCTTGTCATACTCCGCACAGTACTCCGGTCGATCTTTTTCGACAAAGATCCCGCGGGGGACGAGGTTGGGGTTCTCTTCCAGGGCCTTGGAACCGAGTTTTGCCGTATTGGTCTTATGCAGCTCCAGCATGCTGACCGCATCGCCTTCCTTGTTCTTCCGGCCGTAATGGGTCGGACACTGCGACAGTATCTCCACCACGGAAAAACCCTTGTGCAGGATGGCTTTTTTCAGCAGTTCCGTGCTCTCCTTGGCATGATAGGCGGTGGAACGGGCGACAAAAGTAGCCCCGGCCGCCCTGGCCAGCTCAACCACATCAAAATTGGAGTCGATGGTCAGATAGGGCGCCGTCGTGGCTTTTACCCCCGGCCCGGAAAGCGGCGAAAACTGGCCGCCGGTCATACCGTAGATCCGGTTGTTCATGACGATGGCGGTGATATCGATATTGCGCCGCGCAGCATGGATGAAGTGATTGCCGCCGATGGCCAGGGCGTCGCCGTCACCCATCGGGACCAGCACATTGAGGTTCGGCCGGCTGAGCTTCACCCCGGTGGCAAAGGCTAAGGCCCGGCCATGCAGGGTATGCAGGGAGTGAAAATCGACATACCCGGAGATCCGGGCCGAACAGCCGATCCCCGAGGTCATGACGATCTCGTTCTTATTCAACTGCAGCTCTTCAACCGCCCGGATGAGCGAGTTGAGAATGGTTCCGTGCCCACAGCCGGGGCACCACATATGCGGGAAAAACCGCTCGCGTAAATAATCTTTAACTGCCATATTATACTCCCCTCCCCTGGATGACCCGGAGGAGTTTTTTGATATCCGACGGGGTGATAAGATGTCCGTCGATCCGGTTGGCTAAAAACACCCGATTGGGTTTTCGTACCGAGGCTTTGACCTGGGCCGTGACCTGGCCCATATTCATCTCGACCACGAGGATCGCCTTGGCATGTTCGCATTTCTCCCGGACCAGCTCCGTCGGGAAGGGCCAGATGGACTGCAGCTCCAGAACGCCGATCTTTTCTCCCTTGGCCCGCCTGCTTTTGGCCAGGTGGATGGCCGATCTGGCCGAGGAGCCGTAGGAGATCAGGACATATTCCGCCCCCTCCATAAAGTGCTCTTTGTAGCGGGTAATGGCGTGGACATTGTTTTCGATCTTGTCCACCAGGTGCTTGAGCAGTTCGTTGACCACCGATGGGTTGTTGGACGGAAAACCCCACATGTCGTGGAACAGTCCGGTTACATTATAACGGTGCTCCCCGCCGAAATCGGACATCGGCAGCCGTCCGTCTTCCCGCGGCAGGTAGGGGTGGTAATCGACCCCTTTCCCCAGCGAAGTACGCAGCCGGTCGACAATCTCCAGTTCCCCCTGTTCAGGGATGATCAGTTTTTCCCGCATATGACCAACTGCTTCGTCAAACAGCAGCACCACCGGGGTGCGGTAGGTCTCGGCCATATTGAAGGCATCGACCGTCATGGTGAATACATCCTGGTGGTTGGAAGCGGTCAGGGCGATAATCGCATGATCGCCATGGGTACCCCAGCGGGCCTGGTTGATGTCCCCCTGGCTGACATGGGTCGGGTTGCCCGTCGATGGGCCGCCGCGCTGGACGTTGGCAATCACGCAGGGAATTTCCGCCATGCAGGCATAACCGATCGCCTCCTGCTTTAACGAAAAGCCGGGACCGCTGGTCGCCGTCATGACCTTCTTGCCGGTCAGCGAGGCGCCGATAATGGCGCACATCGAGGCAATTTCGTCTTCCATCTGGATAAATTTGCCACCCTTTTCCGGCAAACGTGCAGACAGCAGTTCGGCAATCTCCGTTGACGGGGTAATCGGATAACCGGCAAAGAAATCAATGCCCGCATAGATTGCCCCTTCGACACAGGCTTCGTTGCCCTGTACAAATCGGATATTTTTACTCATCTTTGTCACCTTCCTCTGTCAACACCTCGATAGCCAGGTCCGGGCACCGCAGTTCGCACATTTTGCAGCATATGCAGTCTTCCGGCCGGACAACGGTGGCTTTATCCGCTTTGTCCAGCTCCAGAACCTTAGTCGGACAGAAACTGACGCAGATGCCGCACCCTTTGCACCAGTCCTGGTTGATTACAATTTCTTTTAGTTTCTTCTTGGCCATTACGCCCTCTTGACTGTTGATCGTACGCGAATGATCAACGTTTTGCTGTTTGCACCAACCGTATATCGGGACCCTTGTCCCTTTACCGGTCACTACTCGTTTTCCACGCGATTACTCTTCGCCCATGAAAGGATACCCAAAATCGGCAGCAGGTACAAATGTTTCTTTGATGGTGCGAGTGGAAACCCAGCGCATAAGATTGGCCTGTGAACCTGCCTTATCATTGGTCCCCGAGGCCCGGCCACCACCGAAAGGCTGCTGGCCGACGACTGCGCCGGTCGGTTTATCGTTAATATAAAAATTACCCGCCGCATGTTCAAGCATGGTTACCGCAGTGCTTACCGCCGCTCTGTCCCTGCCGAAGATAGCGCCGGTAAGGGCGTACATCGAAGATGTATTACAGAGTTCGAGGGTCTCGGTATATTTTTCATCGTCATAGACATAGATGGTCAGGACCGGCCCAAAAATCTCTTCGACCATGGTCTTAAAGTGCGGGTCAGTGGCCAGAATGACGGTAGGTTCAATGAAATACCCGACGCTGTCATCACATTTTCCGCCGATGATGATCTCACCGCCGGCATTATTTCTCGCGTACTCGATATACCCGGCTATGGAATCAAAGGCAGCTTTATCGATTACCGCCCCGCAGAAATTGCGAAAATCTGTGGGCGGCCCCATTTTGATCCTGCCGATCTGCTCCTTCAGGCCCGCCTCCACCGCCGGCCAGAGTGAACGGGGAATATAGGCGCGGCTGGCGGCAGAACATTTCTGCCCCTGGTACTCAAAACTTCCCCGGACCAGACCGGTGACCAATGGTTCTATGTCGGCACTGCTATGGGCGAACACAAAATCCTTGCCCCCGGTTTCCCCGACTATACGCGGATAGGCTTTATACCTGCTGATATTTGCGCCGACGGTCTGCCACATCTGCTGAAATACCCGGGTGGAACCGGTAAAATGAATCCCCGACAGATTGGGATCGGCCAGACATACATCGCCGACAGTGGCCCCTGAACCGGGGACAAAGTTAATGACTCCCGGCGGCAAGCCTGCCTCTTCGAGCATCTGCATGATCAGATACGGGGTGTAGACCAGGGACGATGCCGGCTTCCAGACCACCGTGTTGCCCATGAGGGCGGGCGCGGTCGGCAGATTACCGGCAATAGCGGTAAAATTAAACGGCGTCACGGCAAAGACGAAACCCTCCAGCGGCCGGTGCTGTACAAAATTCCACACCCCGGCGGAAGATTCCGGTTGTTTCTGATACACTTCCTGGGCATAGCGCACATTGAAACGGAGGAAATCAATCAGTTCGCAGGCGGCATCGATTTCTGCCTGGAAGGCGGTTTTACCCCCGGCAAGCATCGCCCCGCTGTTGATCAGGGCCCGATATTTAACGGCCAGCAGCTCGGCAACTTTAAGGAAGATGGCACAGCGCTCTTCCCAGCGGAAAGACTGCCACATCGGCTGGGCAGCGACCGCCGCATCAATTGCCTGCTGTACCTCGACCGGACCTGCTTTATGATACGTGGCCAGCACATGCTGGTGATCGTGGGGCATGACAACCTTGCCGAGATTGCCGGTTTTAATCTCTTTTCCGCCAATAATAAGAGGAATTTCCAGCTGTCTGGCCGACATCTCGGCCAGCGCCTTTTTCAGAGCCGCTTTTTCCGGGCTGCCCGGGGCATAGTTCAGAATGGGTTCATTAACCGGTTTTGGGGTATTGATAACTGCATTATTCATGAGGTTCATAATCAAGCTCCTTTTATTCATCCCTTATTAAACAAGGCCTTAATAATCACTCCGGCCATCTTCGGGTTTTCTTTCAATCTTCTGGTACTGTAGCCGAACCACTGTTTACCGAATGGCACGTAGACCCGCATCCGATGCCCTTTATCGAGGATTGATTTTCTGAGCGCCGGGGTTACCCCGTAAAGCATCTGGAATTCGTATTTGTCATTGGGAACTTTATATTTTTCGATAAGTTTATAGGCACCTTCAATCACCGGCACATCGTGGGTAGCGATAGCTGGGTACATCCCTTCCTTCAACATACATTCAACATCATCGAGGAAATGGCTATTGACTTCGTGGTATTTTTTGTAGGCGATTGATTCCGGTTCGATATAAATTCCCTTACAGACCCTGAGGTTAACCGGATGTTCCGGGCTGTTGAGATCTTTGAAACTTTCAATATCCCGGTAGGTCCTTTTTAGATAAGCCTGGACGACCAGACCAACATTGGCGGGAAATTCCTGTTTGAGTTTTCGGAAAATCTCGATCTCCATGTCGGTACAGGGAGAATCCTCCATATCAATCCTGACAAAATTATTGTACGATGCGGCCTTGGCGACAACCTCCCGGATATGCTGGTAGGCGACCTCCTTGTCCAGGAGCAGGCCGAAGAAGGTCGGTTTGAGCGAATAATTACCATCCACCCCCGCTTTTTCTGCGGCTTCGATAACCTGCAGATACTCTTCTTTATTGGTTTTGGCTTCTGCAAGAGTGGTAATGAACTCACCCAGGACGTCGATGGTGGTCTGGATACCTTCAGCGTTCAATTTCTTGGCGTTGACAATCGCTTCATCCAGCGTCTCTCCGGCGATGTACTGTTTGGAAAAAATCCACACTAATTTTTTGGGCATGTGTGGAAGGATGCCGGCAATCATTTTATTAAACATAACAGTCCTGATTAGAAAAAAATTTTTATATATTTCCGCTACCCAATAAAAGTACCTGTAGTATTGAACTGAAAAATTGTATACAATATATGCACACAAAATATTTGTACGGTATTCAGCATATATGTGTCAACAATTTTTGTGTTTAGCAAAAAAATAGTTTATTTTTGCTTCTTTGATCCAAATGAAACGGAGCAGGACAGAAATGGGAAAGATAATGAAGATTAATTCTGAAGACGCTGTTTACAGGAAACTGAAAACGGCAATACGCAAGCGATATATCAGACAGGGCAGTCAGCTGGTTGAAATTGCCCTGGCCCAGCAATTAGGCGTCAGCCGCACCCCGGTGCGCAGTGCCATCAAAAGACTGGAAGCTGAAGGATTGGTCAACAGTATTCCCAATCGAGGGGCCTTTGTCATTACCCCGACCCAGAGAGAAATAAAGGAAACCTTTCTGGTCCGCGCCCAGCTGGAAATGATGGCAATCCGGCTGACCATTTCCAGTATCACCGAACAACAGATCAAAGAAATTCGCGACCTCATAGAGGCTGAAACAGCAGTCTTCGATAAAAACAATCTGGACGAGTATTTTGCCATAAATGACTCGCTGCATATGAAAATTGCCGAATTTTCCGGCAACCGGGTCCTCTCTTCCTATATCCACGAACTTCTTGACCGGACAAGGATCTTTCTCATCCTCTACGATCCTTTCTACAAGATTGAATATTGTCCGACCAAAGAGCATGAGACCATTGTCGACGCCATTGCCGACCGCGATATCGACCGGGCCTGCGCTGCGGTGCAGGAACATATCAACAGTGCTATCAACGGACTTGAATCGGCCGGACAGCTGCCTGAAGACTATTTGTCTCTATAGTTTTTCCTGAAAACGACCAGACCATTGGGTCACGAGCTGCCGGTACCTCTCGGGGGTGTCGACATCAAAGAATTCCTCACGAGCGGTAAAAGGTACCGGACAGACCCGCCCGGGCTCCTTGACAATCAGCTGCCGTCCTCCTGCGTCGCCGTGCAGCTGGGAAAATTCACTGCGGCAGGCGGCCGGGAAAATCACCGGATTTGCCCGTCGGCCAGCCACCTCGGGGACTATAATTTTTTTACCGCCCTGCCGGTAAAACAGCGCAACCAGGGTCTGAATAGTACGACCGGTCAGAAGCGGCTGATCGGCCACGGCAAACATTATGCCGTCTTCTGCGGTGCTCATGGCAAGTCCCAGCTGAATAGAGTGGCTTTTACCGGCTTCAGGATCTTCGTTCTGGCAGAGTACTACCGGATAGTTGCCGGCAATTGCCGCCACCTCGCGATCACTGTATACAAAAATCACTTTTTGAAATAAAGCGTAGGGAAAGCGGGACAAAAAATGACCGACCACCGTTGATTCACCAAGCGGCAGGAGCAGCTTATTGCCCCCCATCCGCCGGGACAGACCGGATGCCATGATGATCGTATCGAGCCTACCCATAGAGAGTTCCCCGGTGCACACTGCCGGCGACAATTTTCAGATCGGGCAGCAGGCCCCGCAGGTGATCGACATTACGGCGGTCCATGACCGACTCCACCTTGTTAATGAAAAGGACTCTCTCACCCCGCGCATGAAAAAACAGCCCCATCCGGTGGGCAACCATTCGATACAGATGATCAACGGTCAGCTGCTCGCCATCAATCCCCCCGGTCAGCCCGGAAAAAATTTCCAGGCGGTGCACCAGCGATGCACAGATGATCCTGCCGATAGTCCCTATGTCGACAATGCCAACGGTCCTGGTGGTAAAGTCGGGGATGACCGGTTCTGTTGCTTTCCAGCCTTTGAGCGGTTTTTGGGCGGCACCATCAGCTTCGACGAGTACCAGGTCAAACAGTTTTCGCTGCTCTGCAAGCAGTTCCATACCCACCCCGCTCATTTTACCGGCGACAGGACCCGGCAGCCCGCCGACACAGATTCCGGGCCCGGGCACAGGACCTGCAGCAAACAGTTTCCCGCTCAGGTCAAGGGCGTCATACTGCCCGGTATCCGGGATAAACATTTTCGTCGTGGTGGTTACCAGGACTTTCAAGCCCAGCTCTCTGGCTTCTCGCGCCAGATGAAACATAAGCGAGGTTTTCCCGCCAGCCCCGACACAACACACCACATCCCCGGTTGCAATGGTAAGAGCCTGAATAAAAGAGTCCCTTTTCATTTATACCCCGGCAATCAGACCAGCTTGGCCATGATCTGATTGGCGATTGGCCATCCCTTTGCCGTGATGCGGAGGTGGGTTGCGGTTAATTCGACAAAGCCCGGATCGAGCAGCTTTTTCAGGATGACGCCATAATACTCGCTGATTTCCATGCCGTATCGTGCGTATAGAGTGGACCGCGAGACCCCCTGCACCATGCGCAGCCCCATGATCACCGTTTCGCGAAAGGATTCTTCCCGGGCAAGATGTTCGGTTTCCACCACAACCGATTCCTGCCGGTTTATCCGGCGGATATACTCCCCGGGATCGGCAATGCGCCGCTCCCGAACTCCACGCCGGCAGCTCACCGCGGCAGCTCCGGCTGCCAGGTAATCGTCATTCAGCCAATAGTTGACATTATGCCGGCACTGGTATCCTTCTGCTGCATAATTTGAGGTTTCATAGAGACGAAGTCCGGCCGCACTGCACAGTTCAGCGGTGATGTCATCCATCGCCACTATGTCATCTTCTGCCGGGAGACTGATGGTGTGGTTTTGCATAAAAACATCAAACCGGGTGTCCGGTTCAATGGTCAATTGATATAAAGACAGATGCTGCGGGTTAAAGGAGAGAGCCTTTGCCAGGGAATTTCGCCAGGAGGCAGGGGTCTGGCCGGGCAATCCGAACATCAGATCAAGACTTATATTGGTACAGCCGGCGACCCGGGCGGCCTCGATTGCCGAGCAGGCCTCCTGCCTGTTATGGATTCGTCCGATCAATGCAAGCTCGGGGTCCTCAAACGACTGCACGCCAAGCGAGAGCCGGTTTACTCCGGCAGCAAGCAGTGTTTCGAAATACCTTCTCTCGACTGTGCCGGGATTGGCTTCCACACTGATTTCCGCACCGGGTACAGCGCCAAAAAGATCAAGCGAGGAGCGGATCACTCTTTGCAATAATTCAACCGGCAGGCAGGTGGGTGTTCCCCCGCCGAGAAACAGAGTATCCAGTCCCTCTGTTGCTGTTGCGCCATGCTGTTCGGCAAGCCGGGTCAGTTCCATGATCAGGGCGTCAACATACGGACCATACAGTGCCTCGCCACCAGCACAGGAGCTGAAGGAACAATAGTGGCACTTGCTGCGGCAAAACGGAATATGCAGATACAGCGCAGTCATGAGCGGTCAAAGGTGTCCATGGCGGTCTGGCACTCCACCCTGACCGAATCCATCAGCCCGTTGTCGGCAAAACTATACGATCCGTCGCCGATAATCAGATGATCCAGCAACTGCAGCTGCATATACCGGCAGAGCAGGGCAAGGGTTTTGGTCAGTTTGATATCCTGGGTGGACGGCTGCAGACTGCCAGACGGATGATTATGGGCGATAATCAGGGCCGCAGCATGAAACTCCAGGGCCCGTTTGATGATCTCCCTGGGATAAACGGTATTGACATTCAGGGTGCCTTCGGCGACGATCTCCGAATCAATTATGGCATGGGAGGAGTCAAGAAAGATGACGGTGAAAACTTCTTTTTTCAGGCCGCGCATCGAATGAATCAGATACTCGGCCACTTCCCGGGAAGAATGGAGATAACGCTTGCCGTGCAGCCGTTCTTTGAGATAATAGCTGGCCACCGCATGGATAAAATGAATGGCAAAGCCGTTCTTCGGCCCGATTCCCTTGACCTCCTGCAGCGAGGCAACCGGGGCCTCAAAGACCTTGGCAAAAGAGCCGTATTTTTGCAGCAGCAGGCGGGCCGGTTCCTTGCAGTCGGTTCGCGGCGTGCCGAAAGATAACAGCAGTTCCAGAATTTCCGCATCGCTGAACCCGTCAAGACCTCTGGCCAGAAACCGATCCCGTAGTCGAGCGCGATGGCCTTCTCCTTTTTTCTGCCAGAGTTCCTTATCCACTACCTAAGCCTTCTTTAGCCGCCAAGCTCTTTGGAAAAGAGTTCATTGGCCAGTTGCGGATTGGCCTGCCCCTTGGTTTTCTGCATCAGCTGGCCGACAAAAAAGCCCATTAATTTGCTTTTTCCGGCGCGATAATCCTCCGCCTGCGCCGGGTTGGCGGCGACAATCTCCTTGACCAGCGCCAGGAGTTCTCCCACATCGGATACCTGGGCCAGGTTTTTCTCCTGGACAATCGTTGCCGGGTCATCTCCGCTGGCCATCATGTCAGTAAAAACCGTCTTGGCAATTTTGCCGCTGATGGTGTTTTTCTCCACCATGGTCAGCAGGGCGGCCAGCTGCGACGGACTGACCCTGCAGGAAGATATTGCGTCCCCTTTCAGCTCCCGCATCAGCTCCGTCATGATCCAGTTGGAGGCTTTTTTGGCCTGCGCCCCGCCTTTCACGGTTTGCTCAAAATATTCGGCCACTTCCCGATCAGCGGTCAAGAGGACGGCATCGTACTCCGGCAGGTCGTACTGGTCAATAAAGCGCGCTTTTCGCTGATCGGGCAGTTCCGGCAGCAAGTGACGGACTTCGTCAATCCACTCCTCGCTGATCTCAACCGGTACCAGGTCCGGGCAGGGAAAATAGCGGTAATCATGGGCATCTTCTTTCCCCCGCATCGATTCCGAACAGTTTTTGTCGGGGTTCCAAAGCAGCGTCTCCTGGACGATGGTGCCGCCGTCAAGCAGAATATCCCTCTGCCGGCGAACTTCAAATTCCAGCGCACTCTGAACATTGCGAAACGAGTTCATGTTTTTAAGTTCGGTCCGGGTACCCAGCTCGTCCTGACCAACCGGCCGCAGGGAAATATTGGCATCACAGCGAAAGCTCCCCTCCTGCATATTACCGTCACAGATATCCAGATAGCGAAGAATGGCATGAATTTTTTTCAGGTAGGCAGCGGCTTCGGCAGGACTTCGAATATCCGGTTCCGAAACGATTTCCAGCAGCGGGGTGCCGGTCCGGTTCAGATCGACATGGGAGACCGGTTCGACCTCGTCGTGGATCAGTTTCCCCGCATCCTCTTCCATATGGGCACGGGTTATGCCGATGGGTCTTGTCTGCCCGTCCACCTCTATTTCAATCTCACCGCGGCCAATTATCGGCAGATCAAACTGTGACGTCTGATAACCTTTGGGCAGGTCCGGATAAAAATAATTTTTCCGGGCAAACTGGCTGAAACGGTTGATTTTTGCATTGGTAGCCAGCCCGAATTTTATGGCGAACTCAACGACCTTTTTATTGAGCACCGGCAAAACCCCGGGCATGCCCAGGCAGATGGGACAGGTGTTGCTGTTCGGCGGCGCACCAAATTTCGTCGAACACCCACAAAAAATCTTCGTTGCTGTTTTCAGCTGGGCATGAATTTCCAGCCCGATTACTGTTTCAAACTCCATGGCGTCCCTGAATGTTCAGTTTACGTTAATTGTTCTTCCCCATCGATCACAGTTGATTTTGCCACCCAGGCCCTGATTTTCTGCAACTCATCACGCCACTCCGCACCCAGGCGAACATTGAGAAACATTTTAAACAGCCCGTTGACCAGCTTGACAAGCTCTTCAAAGAGATAGATACGCTCCAGGGTCATCCCTTCAATTTCTTCCGGGTTGTCACTGTTATCCTGTTCTGTCGTTTCTGTTTTGGGCAGGCGTACAGCCCTGAATTCCATCAGGGCTGCCGCCAGGGTAAAGCTGTATTCATAGTCATTATGGCCGATAACGATCCGGGCCTGTTCAAGTTTTTTGCCCATCCGCAGGCCGGTTCGAGCCTCCTGCAGTTCAGCCTGCAGGCCGGTACAGACTATTTTTTCCGTCGACTCCCCTTCCCCGGATTCAAGCAGCATATGTTTTTCAAAAACGACGGTTATATCCCCTTCTCCCGGAAGCAGAACACTGCCCCCGCGTTCTTCACTTTTATACCAGAGCCAGGTCAGAAACTCCTGTCCCAGAAATCGTTTTTCAACAATCAGATCGACTAAATCCATCACGTTCTTATCACCTGTTAAATTACTGGTGGCTCAATTAAAAACTTCATGTCCGCCCGCAGGAAGATCCTTTGAGAGGCAAAGTGTCCCTGAAGTACAGGGCACGTACAATGCAGAAGTTTTATTGCACACTTAGACAAAGATTTCAGGAGATATCCTCTCCAAAACCGCCAACTGCTCTGCATCGATCAAATGCTCTGCCGTTGTGTAGGGTATCTGCTGCCGAATGAGCAGGCCAAAACTCTCTTTAAAGAAATCCTCGAGGACGGCGTGCACTTTTTTATTCGTTGAAAAAAACAGCAGGGTCATATCGCTCAGACTCCAGCAGAGCTCAAAAATTGACGGTATCGGTATCGCTTTACGCATAAGGTCGACACTGACTCGTTCTTTCACTTCAACCTTCATAGCCCTGCTCAATTTCGGCAACTGCCGTTCCAGACGCACCCTCTCCTCTTCCTTCTGGATGACCTTTTTCAGGATTGCCGGAGAAACCTTCCTCTCGTCAATGCGCAGGGTCAGGGTAATATAATCCCCGGCGGCGTAGGAGGCATACTTAAACTGAGAATCGAACATATTCAAAATAGAAACCCAGCCTATGGAGTATTCATCATAGCTGTCATCGATATCCTGAAAGGAAAAAGCCATTATCCTCTCGGCGATAAAATCCAAGGTGTTTTCCGGCAACTCGCCCAGCACGGAAAAACGCACAAAACTTGCTGAACCTTTCAATAAACCCATATAAAACCGATTGGTAGAGATTGGTGTACATTATATAAACTGCAGAAAGGCAGATGCCCGCTGCGGTTATTCTGTTCGTCAACACAAGCAACAGGAACACAGCAGCTGCCTGTTGAAATTGAATACTGCTCTCTCATATAGCATTCCCAGCGCAGGGTCTCAACTTTTTTATACTGTTGCCTGCAGGCAATGCAGCAAATGGCCGACAGACCTTGACCATTTCGGTTCCAGATGATAAAAGATCAAAGGGAGCAAAAAACATGTTGACACATTATTGCCGACCATGTATAAACACTTCCTCCACGGGTCGTTAACTCAGCCGGTAGAGTATCTGACTTTTAATCAGAGAGTCGCGCGTTCGAATCGCGCACGACCCACCAAAGAATTTTGTCCCCATCGTCTAGTCAGGTCCAGGACATCGGCCTTTCACGCCGACAACACCGGTTCAAATCCGGTTGGGGACGCCATATAAAAACAGGCACTTAGCGATCTTCGTTAAGTGCCTGTTTTTCGTTGATGGGCCCTCTCTTCAAACTACCTTCCAAATCGGGGAGCGCTTCAAGCCCTGCCAGATTTTCCTGCCTATTTCATATTGTGAATATATCTTGGTGTTGTGGTCAGGTGTCTGTGCCGCAAATGATTCTGTGTCTTCACCGGTGGCACGTTTTCCGCTGCTGGAATCGATGCACAGAGATGGCGATAGTCCTCAACCAACCATGTAAGTCATACTCTTACTTTCCTTAAATATATATAGTATCGTATAGTATCGAATCGGGCGTTCGAGTTGAACTCGCTGGAGCTCGCCACTCAACTCAAACGCACTCCTTATTAACCAAAAACATCTCAGCCCCTTTTCGAAGGATTATCTGACATAATTTGTTTTGATCATCTGAATACATTGCCTTTCGTTGAAGTAAACACTTTCAGCAAGAGACCGCAGGATTCAGAGGTACCGAGCGATTTTACTATAAGGGGATTATGAAATATAAACGACTACATATCAGGGTACCTGTCATTGGGGGCGTATCCCTGGAAAGTGAATTAGGCGTTGTTATTAAGGCAAGTGCTCTGGATATCAGTGAAAATGGGATAGGCATAAATGATTTTTCAAATCGTCTGGAAAACACCGAATACAAAATCCAGGTGACAACAATTTCTCATGGAGAAATGCACTTTTCAGGAACTCTTGTTCATACCTACAAAAATTCGGCGGGATTTAAGATTACCAACATCGATCCATCAAATCTCAAAATTTTAAAAAATATTATCAGTGCGTTTCAAGCTACCGAGGAATTTATCAAGCACATTGACAAGCGCGATATTATGAGAGATTGGATTAAAGACAAAGATGGCAACGAAATAGATGTATCCTTTGAAGTGTCACCTGCACAAGATGACACTACAGTTTAGATCTACGCTATAAAGTACCCCGCCTGCGAAGCAGAAGGCGGGGGGACAAGGGGAATACTGACAGTATTGGCGACTGTTTTAATGGGCCAATCAATGGGCCTGTTTTTTTGTATCGTCCTTCTTGCCTCTTTATTAAAGAACTATTCGCCGCACAATGATATTGCCGACGGAGTATCCGGCGCCAAAGGAACAGATGACACCGAGATCATGTTCTTTTAAATCATCATGATTCTTATGAAAACAGATAATCGATCCGGCCGAGGCGGTGTTGGCATAGGTATCGAGGATGGTGGGCGTTACATCTGTGGTGATCTCGGTGCCGAGCAATTTTTTGCAGATCAGCTGATTCATATTGAGATTTGCCTGATGCAGCCAGACCCGCTTTAAATCAGACGGGGCAAGGTTATGCCTGGCCAGATGACTGAGAATGATTTCTGTTGCAAAAGGCACCACCTCTTTAAAAACCTTCCTACCCTCCTGGACGAAAAGCCTTTCTTTTTCAGAGCCCTGATCGGGTGCGGTGCGATTGAGAAAACCAAAGCCGTTATAGATATTAGTGGAGTATTTGGTCGCCAGTTTTGTGCCGATAATCTCAAAGACATCTCTTTTACTGCAGTGTTCCTCCTGCTCGATAATTACCGCCGTACACACATCACCGAAGATGAAGTGGCTGTCTCGATCACGAAAATTCAGATGACCGGAGCAGATTTCCGGATTGACCATGAGAATGGCCCTGGCATTGCCCCGGAAAATAGAATCAACCGCCGTTTGGATCGCGAAGGTAGCCGAAGAACAGGCGATATTCATATCAAAGGCAAAACCGGCAATCCCCAAAGCCTCCTGCACTTCAACGGCAATTGCCGGGTAAGGGCGTTCCATATTGGAGCAGGATACAATGACCGCATCGATATCCTCCGGCTTCTTGCCCGCCCTGTCCATTGCTTCTTTCGCGGCCGCGACACTTATTTCGCATTGCAGAGACCCGTCCTGTATTGACCGTTTTGGCAACTGCGGACACATAATCTTCGGATCAAGAACCCCGTCACGATCCATGACAAACCGGCTTTTTATACCCGAGGCCCTTTCGATGAACTCGGCACTGGACTCCGTTAATGGCTGGCAGGTTCCGGCACCAATCTCATCCTGGTTTTCGTTATTAAAATTCCGGACAAATGTATTAAAGGAAAGGACAAGTTCTTCATTGGTAATTGAAAATGGCGGAGTGAACACTCCGGTGCCGCTGATGACAATTCTGGCCATAACTCTCCCTGCGGTTTAATTAAAAGTAGGAAAAAAGTGACACATAGGAACCCGAGCCACTCTTGCATACCATATTGCATGATTTTATGAAGACGACAACTGGCAACCTGCAGAGCTGTTATTTTTCCACACGGCAAGGTATTGGCACGACAACGCAAACGAAAAATATCGGCACGCTGCGGGGAAAAACAGTGACCAGAGATGCTGCAAGAGTGGCTTATAAATTCTGCAGCTTCTGCTCCAGAACATACTGGCCAACAGCGCCGGCAATCTGATCGACAAGGCTGCCGTTCTTAAAAAACATGAAGGTCGGCACTCCCCGGATATTGAAAAATGCGGCAATCTGCTGGTTTTTGCTGGTATCGACCTTGGCGATGATAAACCTCTGGGTATGCTCGCTGGCCATAGCATCGACTATCGGCAGCATCGTCCTGCAGGGACCACAGGTTGGCGAAAAAAAATCGACCATGACCGGCAAGGGAGCCTGCTTGACAAAGTCATGGAAGTCGTAATCACCAAGTTCCACCGGCACACCTTTTCCCGTCATATTAAGCGGGACATGACAATGGCCGCATTTGGGATGCAGAAATTGTTTACTGGCCGGAATTCTATTCTTCTTGCCGCATGATGCACAGGCAACAATGAGAGTATTCACGAAATTGCCTCCTGGTTGTAATTGCCGGTTGTTATCGATTCATTTTTGTAAATTCAAATACCTCGCCTGATAGGTGAGAGTATAAGCTGGCTGCAGGATCAGGGCAAGGTGGGGGCTGCCGTCATGCACCATTGTTCTATGCGGTCAAAGGCCTCATCGATCACCGTCAATTCACCGCCAAAAGACAGGCGCAGATGTCCCTCCCCGCCTTGACCAAAAGCGCCGCCGGGAATGGTAATAACCCTTGCCTCCTCGAGCAGGCGGGTGGCCACCTCCTGGGATGAGGCTGCCTGAAACAGGTATCTGGCCATGACATAAAATGCACCTCTGGGCGGCACATAGGAAAAATACTTCTGCAGCCTGTCGAGGCGAGCGCAGCACAGAGTCCGTCGTTTGACCAGCGCATCGCGCATTTCTGCAACACACTCCTGGTCTCCGTCAAGGGCGGCAAGGGCGGCAAACTGCGATGGTGTCGGGGCACAGATGGCTGTTGCGTCATGGACTTTCATGATCTGTTCCATCCATATCCCTGCCGCGGCAACCCAGCCCACCCGCCAGCCGGTAAGGGCATATTTTTTGGAAAGAGAAGAGATGGAAATCACATGATTGCGAAAGGCATCGATACTGAGCGGATTCACCGGCATCCCGCCGTCATAGACCATATAGTCATACGCCTCATCGGTGATGACCACAAAATTATGGGTAACGGCCAGTTTACAGAGGGCAATGGTTTCCGCATCAGAGAAAACTGTCCCGGTCGGATTACCGGGATTGCACAGCATTATGGCCCTGGTTTTGGCGGTAATCGCTTTACTGATCGCCGCCAGATCCAGGCCCCAGGCGCTGGTTAACGGCACGAATACCGGAATGCCCCCGGCGAGTTGAACCTGTTCGATATAGGAGGCATAGGTGGGAGAAGGCAGAATAACCTCATCACCCTCGTCTACCACCGTCATGACCGTGGCCAGCAGAGCCTCCATGCCGCCGACAGTGACACAGACTTCTCTTTCCGGGTCTATTGCCACATTTTTTTCCCGGAGCATATACTGACTGATCTGTCTTCGCAGCGCGGGCATCCCGGTCTGCAGGGAATAATGACCGCTGCCGGGGTCCTCCCGCAGGGCCCTTATCACCGCCTCGACAATATGCGGCGGCGTGGCAAACGAGGGGACCCCCTGGCCGAGAGAAACACAGCCGCCTATTCCAGCGGCAAGAAGCGCCATCTGCTTGGTGGCTGACGGAGAAATATTGCGCACTCTTCTGCTGAGGCGCGTCGAATCGTTAGTGTGCCGGGAATGTGTCATAAGCTCTATGGCCCTGCCTTAATCTTCTGGAAATATTTTTCCCGGGTTTAACACCAGGTTCGGATCGAACAACTTTTTGATGCTTCTCTGCAGCTCGATACTGTGGGGCGACAGCTCCATCGACAGATACGGTGCCTTGGCCAGACCGATGCCATGTTCGCCTGAAATGGTCCCCTGTAGCCGTAAAGTCAAGTCAAGCAGGGCCCTGGTACCCTCATGGGCCAGATCCTGCCTGTCGAGGCTCTGGGTGGTTATATTGAGGTGGATGTTACCGTCTCCCGCATGTCCGAAGGCAAAGACCTCAATGCCGTATTTCTCTTCATAAAAAGGCAGCGCATCAACCAGTTCGGCAATGGCGGTAAGAGGAACCACGATATCCTCCGGAATGTACAGCTTTGCATAGTCATGGATGCGCAGACTCACCTGGCGACGGACCGCCCAGATCTTTTCCCTCTCTTCGGTACTGTTGGCTTTAATCAGCTCGATGGCTGCTTCCGCCCGGGCAATTGCGCAAATAGCCTCCATTTCGGCCGCAACCTGGCTTTCGGGTCCATCGACCTCGACGATCAAGATGGATGATTTGCCGGGAGGCAGAGAAAAAGGCAGCAGCTCGCCGATAAGAGACAGGCACCGATGGTCAAGAAACTCTATGGCGCTGGGCAGGTATCCCTGACCCATGATTGCCGCCACACAGTTCATGGCGGACACCATGTCGCGGAAAACACACATCATCCCTTGGGTGGCCGCAGGTTTGGCGAGCAGCTTCAGGGTCAGCGAGGTGATAATCCCAAGCGTCCCTTCGCTGCCGACCAGCAGATTCGTCAGATCATAGCCAACGACCCCCTTTCTCGTCTGTACACCGGTCGTTATCAGCTGACCGCTCGGAAGGACTGCCTCCAGGCCAAGAATATAATCACGGGTGGTACCGTATTTGACACAGGCCGGGCCTCCGGCGTCGGTTGCCGCATTGCCGCCGATAGTGCTGAGATCCATCCCGGCCGGATCAGGCGGGTAGAACAGGCCAGCTGCATCTGCTGCCAGGCGTACCTGCTGGCTGATAACCCCAGGTTCGACCTTCATGACAAAATTTTTCCCATCAATCGCCGTGATCCGGTTGAGTCCTCCGGTGAGCAGCACCACTCCGCCAAGAGACGGCAGGCATCCACCGGCAAGTCCCGACCCTCCGCCGCGCGGGGTGACCGGAAAACGGTAGATATTGGCCAGCTCCAATAAGGCTTGAATATCCCCGACACTCTGGGCCCGGACAACCAGCTCGGGGGTGTAGGTCAGGGTGGAGGCATCGCCGGCAAATTGAGCAAGTTCCGCAGGGGTGCTGAGAATTAATTCAGGGGCGATTCTTTGCCGTATGGCGGCTTTGATCGTATCGGTAACAGGAGAATATTGAACCATGGCGGATAACGGTAAAGGTTACAACTTCGATCTCAATGATGACCAAAGCCTGGAATGAAAAGGCGCTGTTCAATTTTTTTGAGAATGATAATAGCGAGGGAAACCAACCCGAGGTAATAGAGGCCGATTATCCCGAAGACCTCGGTAAAACGAAAATACTCGGTGGCAATGGTTTTCCCCTCTCCGGTCAATTCGATACAGGTGACGATGAACGCCAGAGAGGAATACTTGATCAGATAGATAATTTCGTTGCCGCAGCCATGAATGGCCCGGCGCACTGCCTGGGGGATAATGATCCAGACAATGGTCTGGAACGTGGTAAAGCCCAGAGCCTGGCCGCCAAGATATTGACCGCTTTTAATCGACAGGAGCGCCCCCCGCACATACTCCGACTGGTAGGCCCCGCTGCAAAAGGTAAAACCGAGAACAGCGGCAACATAGGGCGTCAGGTAGATACCGATATTAGGCAGGCCGAAATAGAGGACAAACAACTGGATAACCAGCGGTGTCCCGCGAAATACCGCGGCATAGCAATCCGCAATTGTCTTGAGATATCTGTTGCCATAGGTTCGTATGGCACCGGCGACAATACCGATCAGGACTCCGCCTACCGCTGAAGGGACGATAAGGGCGATGGACATGACCAGCCCGCGATTGAGGCTTACAAACAGTTCCTGGTAAAAGGGTGACAGTTCCACGCTTAGCCCTCGACCTCGGAGAGTTCGTTGAGCCGGTCACAAAACCCCTGGGATTTACTTTTATTGCCGGCGGCGAGAAGTGCGGCCGGCGGGCCCTGCTCGACTATCCTGCCGTTTTCCATAAAGAGTATCTCATCGGCCAGATTATAGATCAGGCTGATCTGGTGGGTGGCCATGATCATGGTCATCCCTTTGACGGCCAGACCTTTGATGACGCTGATTACTTCGCCGATCAAGGTAGGATCCAGAGCGGAGGTCGGTTCATCGAGCAATAAAATCTTCGGGTCCATGGCCAATGCCCTGGCGATAGCCACCCGCTGTTTCTGTCCCCCGGACAGTTGTGCCGGATAGAGGGTCTCTTTGTCGCCCAGGCCGACCTGCTCGAGTTCCAGGCGTGCCCGTTTTTCGGCCTCTTTTTTCGGCATCTTTTTTACTTTACGCAGGGCAATGGTAATATTATCGAGAGCAGTCAGGTGGTCAAAGAGATTGAAATCCTGGAAAATCATGCCCACCTGCTGGCGCAACCGGTAGATATCCTGCTTCCGGGTGAACTGGATGCGCGCATTATCCAGCTCGATCTCGCCGGCATCCGGCACGACCAGACAGTTAATGCATTGCAGCAGGGTACTTTTCCCTCCCCCGGAAGGACCGATAAGGACCTTTATTTCGCCCTTGGCCAACTCGATGCTTACCGAGTTGAGAATTGTACTGTCCCCGAAAGATTTAGAGAGATTGTTCACCCGAAGAATCACCATTTTTTCAGTCATTATTGATTTCCATGCTGAGAATAGCCCGGAATACGGACATATTGTTCTAGTTTTCGCAAACCGATGACCCCGGCCCAGGTGAGGAGAAAATAGATAATTCCGGCGGTAATGTACAGGGAAAGGTGCTGGTAGGTACGAGAGGCAACAAACTGGGTCCTGGCCATAATCTCAGGTGCCCCGATAACAAAGGCCAGCGCGGAATCCTTGAGGATGATGGAATACTCATTCGACCAGGCCGGAATCGACATCCGCAGTATCTGCGGCAGCACGATGTTCTTTATTGCCTGCATATCGCTCATGCCAAGACCGCTGGCAGCCTTGAACTGACCATGGGGCAGCGACAGGATTGCTCCTTTGAAAATATTGGCCTGATAGGCGCCGGTGGTCATACCCAGGACTATCGAAACCGTGGCAAAGGCGCTGAAATTGAGACCCAGAAAGGAAAAGAGACCGAAATAGAAGAGAAAGAGCAGAACCACCACCGGCACACCGCGGAATATCCAGACGTAGGCGGTCAATATATATCGGATAAAACGATTGCCATAGACAAGGCCGACCGACATGAAAATACCGATAAAAAGGCCAAGAAACATGGCGAAGACCACTATCCCGGCGGTAAGAAATGATCCCTGCAGAAGATATGGCAGGGAATCAAGGACGACGGATAAGGCATTTTGCATCGAGTTACCTGGACGATTGAGACAAGGATGGTTGCAGCAGTGACGGGTTAAAAACCGGAAACGCAAAAAGACGGGTCCACATCAAAAGATTGCTGTGGACCCGTCTTCCTCTCGCCCTATTTGTTTAAACCGTATTTTACAATCAGTTTATTCCATTCGGGAGTGGCCATAAATTTAGCAAGAGCCTTGTTTACTTTTTCCAGCAGCTCTTTTTCATCCTTGCGAACGGCATAGCCGAATTCTTCGTCATGCATGCCGAACGTACCGATAATGTGGACGTCTTTTTTAGAGGCCGCGTCTTTTGCCGGAGCATCGTCCATTGCTGCCGCATCAATTCTGCCGTTGAGTACATCCTCTATGGCAAGAGGTGAGGAGCTGTAGTAGCGGAGTTCAAAATTCCATCCCTTCTTCGGTGCCTCTTCCTTCAACCATTTGGCCTCGGAAGTTCCCTGCTGCACGCCAATGGTTTTTTTACCGGTTAAAGCCTGATCAACGGTCAGCGGAGAACTTTTCTTGGTGACCATAACCTGTTTGATGACCCAGTACGGAATGGTAAAATTGACCTGCTTGGCCCTCTCTTCGGTAATACTCATCCCCGATGCGATGATATCGATTTTTTTGGTCAGCAGGCTGGTAATAATTCCATCCCATTCGATTGGCTGATGGGTAACTTCCACACCGATATCTTTGGCAATCCAGTTCATTGCTTCCACGTCAAATCCACTTGGCGTGCCGGTTTTGTCGATAAAGGCAAATGGCGGGAAATTTGCGTCAATACCATTAACCAATTTCTCGGCACCAAACGAGCTCCCCGCAAAAACCAGTGTCAGCAAACTGCACAGAAGACATAAATTTTTTCTCAGCATTTTCCCCTTCCTTTGTTGTTAGTTTTCTTTATTGTAAAGTTCTTTCCACACCCACAACCCTCATTGCAGGCCTTTTAACATATCCTATTTTGATTATTTGGTAAAAACCTAAAATAGCTGCTCGGGTAAAAACCAGAACAGCAGGGCCGGCTCCGTTCAGAAGGATCATGCACTGGTCAAAAACACCGTTACTTCTCCATCCCGAAAAACGTAGTCTTTCCCTTCTGTTCTCAATTTTCCCCGTTCCCGGGCGGCAGCCCACGACCCGGCCGCAACCAGGTCGTCGTATGGAACCACTTCCGCCCGGATAAAATGTTTTTCAAAATCGGTATGGATGACCCCGGCCGCCTGAGGTGCCCTGGTGCCCTGCTTTATTGTCCAGGCACGGGTTTCTTTTTCACCGGTGGTCAGAAAAGAGATAAGGTCCAACAGGGAATACGCTGTCCGGGCAAGACGGGCAAATCCGGATTCTGTTAAGCCCAGTTCCGCCAGAAAGACTTCCGCCTCCATTTCGTCCATTTCCGAAAGTTCGGCCTCAATTTTAGCAGAGACGCATACCAGGCCATCACCGTGACAATCGGCAAAAGCTCTCAATTTGCCGACATAGGGATTGTCAGCGCCGTCCGAGGCGAGATCGTCCTCCCCCACATTGGCGACATACATGACTTTTTTACTGGTCAGCAGTTGCATCTCCCTATCCAGCAGTATTTTCTCCTGCTTATCGAGCTGTGCGATTCTGGCCGGTTTTTCCGCTTCAAGCATAGCTTTAATTTTTAATAAACCACTCAGCTTTATCTGGGCATCCTTATCCTGTCCCCGTGCTTTCTTTTCCTCCGACAATACCCTCTTTTCGACCACATCCAGATCTGACAGGATCAGCTCCAGATTGATTGTTTCTACATCGCCAACCGGGTCTATTCCGCCGTGAACATGGGTTATATTGTCATCATCAAAGCAGCGGACGACATGGGCAATGGCGTCAACACTTCGAATGTGCGCAAGAAACTTATTGCCCAGCCCTTCTCCTTTGGACGCCCCCTTCACCAGTCCGGCAATATCGACAAATTCAATCGTGGTGGGAATAATTTTATTCGAGGTGCCGAGTCGTGCTAAAACATCAAGTCGTCGATCGGGAACACGGACGATGCCAACATTGGGTTCAATGGTGCAAAACGGATAATTACTCGCCTCCGCCCCAGCCTTGGTGAGGGCATTAAACAACGTTGATTTGCCGACATTGGGCAAACCGACTATTCCTATTTTCATTCCAGGTACTCCTGCTGTTTTTACAATTGAGATATCTGCGGGGTTATTGCGTTATTCTGCCACGCTTCTTACAAGCAAACAACAAGCAGGAACGAACCAATCACGCCAGAACTAAACCGGACGGTTGTACCATTAACAGAGGTTGTGTGCATTATGAATCTCGCATAATCGTTGCAGATTGGCGATCACAGATCACACTGGAGCGGACCCGGCGCTGCGCCGGCATAGGCACAAACCGCTTCGGGGGATTGTGAGGTCAATTCCACCTTTTTATCGTTATGGTGGAAGCTCAGGTTCGGTCCATTTACAAGTCGATAAATGGCTTGACCGGGAAGAATTTCAACCTCCATAAAGCTTTTTCGAACCGTCAGACGGAAGCGAAACCGGGTGCAACGGTCAGGCAGTTTCGGGTTGAAGGAAATCGACCCACCATAATCCCGCATGCCGGCATAACCGTAGACCAGCACCATCCATGCGGCGCCGATGGAGGCGATATGACAACCCTGACCGCTGTTGCCGCCGACATCGGCCAGATCCATCAAGACTGCAAAACGGCCATATTCCTGAGCCTTCTCGTTGTTGTTGATCTCGGCGGCAACAATAGCCTGAATACCGACGGAAAGTGAGGAATCGCCAGTGGTGAGTCGATCATAATAATCAAAATTTCGCTCTTTCTCTTCGGCGGAAAACTGATTACCGAGCAGAAAAAGGGCCAGGACCAGATCAGGCTGCTTGATCACCCGGTGCCGGTATATCACCAGCGGATGGTAATGGAGCAGCAGAGGGAAATTTTCCGGGGGCGTTCCTGCAATATCCCACTCTTTTTTTTCTAAAAAAGTGTCATCCTGGAGATGAATCTGCAGTTCATCGTCGTAGGGAATGTACATTTTATCGGCGGCCCGCTGCCACTCCTCCACTTCCGCATACACCAGGCCGGTTTTATCCACCAGGAACTGGTAACCAGCCGCATCTTTTTGGCGCAACTCTTCCACAGTGGCAGCGGCATACCGAAGATTCTCCCTGGCCATAAGATTGGTGTAGGCGTTGTTGTTGACCACCGTATTATATTCATCAGGACCGGTCACCCCATGAATGCAGAACTGCCCGTTTTGCCGCTCGGAAAAAAAACCGAGGTCACACCATAGCCGGGCGGTTTCTACCAGCATCTCGACGCCTTCCCGGTAGAGAAATTCGAAATCTCCGGTCACCTCGACATATTTTTTCAAGCCAAACATGATATCGGCATTGATATGGTACTGGGCGGTGCCTGCCGCGTAATACGCCGATGCTTCCTCGCCGTTAATGGTTCGCCAGGGAAAAAGAGCACCTTTCTGATTGACGTCCCTCGCGCGCTGTCTCGCCTGATCGAGCATGCCGTAGCGAAATTTAAGCAGGTTTTTGGCAATGCGGGGTTTCGTATAGATGAGGAAAGGAAGCACATAAATCTCAATGTCCCAGAAATAATGGCCTTCATAGCCCGTGCCCGTCAGGCCTTTAGCCGGAATTCCTGTGCCCTCAGTCCTCATCGATGCCTGACAGAGCTGAAAAAGATTCCAACGAATGGCCTGCTGCCATTGTTCGGTGGTACGCCCCCCCTGTTTTCGCCTTTCGGTCACCGCCATCTGGACATCGCTGGCCTGCCAGTAGTTATCCAGAAAGAGCTTTTGTGAATTCAGAATCGTTTCGTAGCCGTTTTCTTTTGCCCGACGCAGAGTTCGTCCGACCCGCTTGCAAAGATCTTCTGGCGCTGTGGTACTGGACGTATGAAAACTCATCCACTTGATAAGCCGAACCGGGCTGTTCTGCCGGGCATCTATGGTGAAAACGACATTGCCTTCCTCATCGGCGGCTTCGTTCTCCGCGGTGATCACATTCTCCGTTTCAACAGAGTGATCTATGCCGCAGCCGAGGCTCATACCACTGTTTTGGGTACGAAAACCGAGAATAATCTGCATTTCTTCGGCCATTCTCGCCTGAGGAAGCAACACTTTTTCCCTAAATACCCTGGTTTCCCGGGGATCCCCGTCAGTTCCCCTGATAGTGCGGTGGGGGGTAATTTCCGACAGGATAACCACAGAAGCATTACTGTTCAGAATAGTCACTTCATAATTAATAATGGCCAAATGCCAATGTTCAAAGCTGACCAGACGGGTCGATTTGATCGACACCAGTTTGCCCGAGGGCATTTCCCAGAGAATATCCCGGGTCAGGGTGCCTTCTTTCATATCAAGCGTACGATTGAAAGATTTCATGTCGGCGGTTAGCAGACTAAAGGGTTCATCATCGACAAAAAGTCGGATTATCTTTAAATCATGAATATTTACAATGGTTTGCCCGGTCTTAGCGAACCCGTAGGCATTTTCACCATAGATAATTGGCCAACTTTCATAAAAACCATTAATCAACGTTCCATGATTGGCAAAGGGTGTCCCTTCTTCGGACGTTCCGCGCATGCCGAGATAACCGTTGCTCAAGGCGAAAATCGTCTCCATCTGGCCAAGAAGCGACGGATAAAACTCTTTTTCGATAATTTTCCATTCATCGCCCGGATAAATATATGAAGGCGGATTGAGTCGTTCTCGATAGAGCATGATCCCCTCTGCATGTTTTCAAGCATTTTCAGACAGAGTAATTCCGCGAAATTCGATGGCCTATGCGGGAAAATCCGGATCTATACGATGAAACATTTCAGATCCGTCACCACAATATCAGCGCCGTTGTTCCGCAGGGCCGATGCATTTCCCAGGCGATCGACACCGATCACCAGGCCAAAGTTACCGCGCCGTCCAGCCTGCACCCCGGCAATGGCATCTTCGACAACCACAGAACGCTTCGGCTGAACACCAAGCATATCCGCTGCCTTTAAAAAGGTGTCCGGGTGCGGTTTGCCCTTTAATCCCAACTGTTCGACCGTGACACCATCTACCCGAATGTCGAATAATTTCTCAATATTAGCCATTTGCAGGACAAGCCGGCAGTTTTTACTGGAAGATACCACCGCAGTCTTGAAGCCATTGGCACGCACATGACCTACAAGTGCCAGTCCATCCTCCAGTACTTCAACACCCTTCTCCTGCAGGACAGTGTTAAAAATTTCATCTTTTCGACAGGCCAAGCCCCGGACAGTATGCTGACCACAAGCGGCAGAGGAATCCCCCAATGGCAAGGAAATGCCCCGCGACGCGAGAAAATCGGCAACTCCTTCCTGCCGCAATTTTCCATCTACATATTTGGTGTAATCGGACACGGGATCAAACGGGACAAAGACCTGTTGCGTGGATATGGCATGGTCTCGCAGAAAATCATCGAACAGCTTTTTCCAGCAGGCGGCATGGACTCCTGCGGTTTTTGTTATGACACCATCCAGATCGAACAAAACGGCATCAAAATGACTTTTCGAGAGGGTAGCATTGCGCATGGCTTTGTCCCGCCGTCAGGAAAGTATTCAGTCTTTTTTAATAAAACACCCCATATATCCTGCAGCTAACACACTAATACAATTCGTGAATCGTGCAATACGTCATGCATCGATTAGAACCTGATGCTTCAAACTATACCCGGTCATGGATGCAACGGTATCTGTACCAGAAGCAAGAAAACAACGAATTCAAGCGGGTCCTTAACAGGGCGGTTGATTCTTTACGGTGATTTCATAGAGAACCCCGCCGTTCTCTCTATTTCTACAGGTGATTTGGCCGCCGTGTTCTTCAATGATTTCCTTGGCAATTGCCAGACTCAGCCCGGTTCCCTGATGATGATGCAAAAGATCAGATGAAAAGAGACCGTCAAACCTCCTTTCGCTCAAGGCCACGTCCGATCCGAGACTGGCATCGCCCACCTGAATGAAAAGATCCGCTGCTTTCTGCTGGCAGTTGATCGTGACCTGCTGCTTTTCGGGACATTCTTTTATTGAATTATCAACAAGATACCTAAAGGCCTCTGTTAAAAGAGTCCAATCCGCAAAAAGTTCTATCTTCTCATCACAACTGAAAATCACTCGACCAGCGGACAGCGAACCACTTAACTCATTGATAATATTGTTAATAACTAAATATGGCGCTTTTAACGAGGGGTTGAGCAGTATGCCGTCTTTAATGGAATAATATCGCGAAATTTTCTCTACCAGCTCCTGAATCTTCAATCCGGATTGTCGCACTAACTCGACGTAGCCTTTTGCTTTTTCGGAAAGATCCTCCATGTTGCTGAGCAAATCACTGCCCATGATTATCCCATTGAGGGGGGTCCGGGTTTCATGCCGTAATATGTTTAATGCCGTTGTTTTCAGTGTATCTACTTCCTCTATTCTATTGAGCTTGGAATACACTTCTAGTTTGGCAACAAGCTCTCCCTCATCGTATGGCTTGGTGAGGTAATCATCGGCTCCCGCTTCATACCCCTTCAAGCGATCATCAATCAACGACATACCGGAAATCATAATTATCTTGGAAAACCTATGCTCTGACTGTGCTCGTATACGGCGGCAGACTTCATAGCCATCTATCCCGGACATTTTCACGTCTAGCAAAATTATTTCCGGAATGTATGCGCTAAGGATCTGCAAAGCCTCCTCCCCAGAGGTTGCCCATCTACATTCATAGCGATGATGAAAACGTAATATCTCCAGGAGTATCTCGACATTTAACGGTTCATCGTCAACGATGAGCACTTTAATATTTTTTTTCATATATTGGTCCTCTGGGGATACGATGTTTTCTCAGTCAGACTCCCCGACATCAACGGCCGGGTAATCGAGAATATAATGCAGCCCCTTCGACTGTTTTCGCGCCAGTGACGCCTCAATTATCAATGATGCCACAAGCGATATATTTCTCAATTCAAGCATGTTCGGGGTTATTTGAAATTTTTCAACGATCTCTTCAATTTCTTTTCTTACTTCTACTATCCTTTGTTGGGCAATCATCAATCGGGACTCCTTTCTGACAATGCCAACATAATTCCACATTACTCTTCGAATAACATCCCAATTATGATTTATAAGAATTTCCTCATCAATTTTTTCTTTGTCAGCATTATCATAATGATAACAATTGTTATTTTCCAGCTGCATAATTGACGGCCAGTTACTTTCACAATATCTAAATACGTTTTCCGCGTAAACAACAGCTTCAAGCAGACTATTGCTCGCCAAACGATTTCCACCATGCAATCCTGTGCACGACGTCTCACCCAAGGCAAAGAGACCGTCGATCGTGGTTCGACCATGAATATCGGTTTTCACCCCACCACAGAGATAATGCGCTGCAGGCACAACCGGAATCGGCATTTTTGCGATGTCTATGCCCAGAGACAGACATTTTTCATAAATAGTTGGAAACCGCTCCTTTAAAAAGGCCTTTTCCTTATGGCTAATGTCGAGATAAACACAATCCGCTCCGGTTCTTTTCATTTCCGTGTCAATCGCCCTGGCAACTTTATCGCGAGTTGCCAATTCCATATCCACCGGTTCATACCTTGCCATAAATCTATTATTATTTTCATCTACAAGAATCGCACCTTCGCCTCTAACCGCCTCTGAGATAAGAAAATTTTTAGCCTGGTGATGATACAGGCAGGTTGGGTGAAACTGAACGAATTCCATATTGCTCACCGCCGCACCGACACGATGCGCGACCGCCACCCCGTCCCCGGTTGCAATATCGGGGTTACTTGTGTAAAGATAGACCTTTCCTGCCCCACCAGTGCAAAGAACCACTATTTTTGCTAAAAAAACTTTAACTGTCCCCAATTCATCGATTACATATGCCCCGACACATCTTTTCTGTGATATTTCCCGTTGAGTCGTTTCTTGCTGTTCTGTGATCAGATCGACACACATATGGTTTTCATAAAGAGATATCTTCTTATTTTGTTCCACACTTTCGATCAAAGCCCTTTCAATCTCCCGCCCCGTCAAATCGTAAGCATGGGCAACTCTTCGTTTGGAATGTCCGCCCTCTCTTCCCAGACTGAGATTTCCATCTTTTTCCTTTACAAACTTAACACCTAACGCAATAAGCTCCTTGACGCGCTCAGGTCCGTTTTCAACGACCATTCTCACCACTTTTTCATCACACAAACCGTCTCCAGCTTTTAGTGTGTCATGGATATGATCGGCAAAACTATCTTCACTATTCAAGACAGCCGCAATTCCACCTTGCGCAAGGTTCGTTGCTGTATCAACTTCTTCTTTTTTAGTTATAACATTTACCGTCCCCAGCCGTGACGCCTTCAACGCAAGAGATAAACCAGCAATGCCACTTCCAATAATCAGAAAATCTGATTCCATTTCACACAACCCCCAAGAGAAAAAATGTTTCACGTGAAACATATAATTAACAGAAAAACAGCAACAAAACCTAAATGTTTTTTGCCAAAAATAGCAAGACCTTGTTGTTTTTGAACAAAAAAAGGCATTAAAAACAGCCAAAACAGAAAATTTATGGAGATATTTTTAGTTGGACCGATTATTTTGCGCTCATTAAAACTTTTCCTTAAAGGAATAAACGATGAATCCGTCTGCAAAAATTATCGCGATTGCAAACCAAAAAGGTGGGGTTGGGAAAACGACAACGTCGATCAACCTCTCTGCTGCCCTTGCGAAAAAAAGAAAAAAAGTACTACTTGTCGATTCTGACCCTCAAGGGAACGCTTCTAGCGGGATCGGGGTAAACATGAAAAAAGTGAAAGCCCACCTTTATCATGCCTATTCCGGCGGTTATTCGAGCACTGATATCCTCAGAAAAAGCAGCGTAAATAATCTTGACATACTTCCGTCAAGCATAGATCTCGTTGCAGCAGAAATAGAGATGATATCAGTGGAAAACAGAGAAACGAGACTGCGCCTCTTGTTGGAACCGGTACTTGGCTTGTATGATTATATTGTAATAGATTGTCCGCCATCGCTTGGACTCTTGACGGTGAACGCCTTGACATCAGCAAATTCTGTGCTCATTCCAATGCAGTGTGAATATTTCGCCATGGAGGGACTTGCACAACTCGTCAATACCATACGATCGGTGAAAAAGTCCTTTAACAAATCCCTCTATATCGAAGGATTGGTTCTGACTATGTTTGATAAGCGTAACAGGCTCACCCATCAGGTTGCAGCAGAGATAAAAACCCATTTCAAAGACCAGCTTTATAAAACGGTAATTCCCAGGAACGTCAGACTCAGTGAATGTCCAAGTCACGGACAGACCATTATCGATTACGACAAAACTTCCACCGGCGCGGTCTCCTATATGAACCTCGCTAAAGAGTTCCTGACCAATCAGAGGAAATATAATGAGTAAGAAAACAGGACTGGGCCAGGGAGTTGGCCTCCTTTTCGGTGAAGAGCAGGAAAAATTTTTTGAGTGTAATATAAACAAGATAATACCGAATAAGTACCAACCACGTACACACTTCAACGCCGACGATCTCCAGGAGTTGGCTGATTCGATTCGGGAAAAAGGCGTTATCCAGCCACTGATAGTAACATCCGGACCGAATGATGATTTCGAACTCATCGCGGGTGAAAGAAGGCTGAGAGCTTCAAAACTCGCAGGTTTAACCCACGTACCCGTCATCGTGCTTGATGTTGACCAAGAGGATAGTCTACTCGAGTTAGCCCTCATTGAAAATGTGCAGAGGACCGACCTCAATCCCATAGAAGAAGCGGAAGCTTATAAAAAACTTATCGAAAAATTCGGATATACCCAGGAAGAAACGGCAAAAAGAGTGGGGAAACAACGCTCAACAGTTACTAACATGTTGAGATTACTAAAACTTCCTGAAATTATACGGCGAGATATAACAGATGGGCTTTTAAGCGAAGGTCATGGCCGTGCCCTGGTAAAGCTGGCAGACGAACCGCTAAAAATTCAAGAGATCAGAAATGTTATTATTAAAAATGGACTTTCGGTTCGCCAGACAGAAAAAATTATTAAAAAAGCAACTCTTACCCATTCAAGGCCCAAAAGACCGATCCAGCCTCCCGCTGAGGAAATACCACTCTCCTATAAAAACTCTTTGGTCACACAACTGACCAATCGCTTAAACTCAAAGGTGGCGATTACCCAAAATGGTACCAGAGGCAAGATTGAAATAGAATATTATTCGCTAGACGACCTCGACCGAGTAGCAGATTTATTGCTGGGAGAATAATGAGTGCAAATGAGCAATCTAAAGCAGTTTCAAATTAGTGTGCATTACGTCTATTTTGCTCTGGTTTTGACAGAGAGGAAAATCACTCTGCACTGATTGGCCGTTGCATCATTTTGCTGCAACACCCAAACTATGATTATCTCCGACAAGCCAGAGCCATCCGCACTGTATTTTATTGCTATTTTCGTCAATCTGATATTAAATCACCATCTAATAACTTACCGATAATACACACCTCTCAAGAGTAATTTCAAACGATTTGCGATGTTCATAACCTTCAGCTTTCTGCGTTTATATCCTTGTTCCTGCAATCATCCTTTTCTGCGGTCGTCCTTCCTGAAAAGGATTGCCGTCTGTGGAACCCTGGCATTTTCTCTTTTTTTATCTGCCTGCGGAGGTCACCAGGACGACAGCCAAAGGGTAATAGCCAGCCAGCAGCCACAACATTTAGCAACAGAGACCAGGAAGCCGCAGGCACCGGTTGGTTCGTATTCAGCCCAATCGGTATCAGGTCATTTTGCCGGGTATGCATCCGTCAATCAATTCATTGAGGAGATGGCACAGAAGCACGGTTTTGAGCGCGACTACCTGAGAGGGCTTTTTTCACAGGCACAACGCAAAAACTGGACCCTCCGATATCTGACCAAATCCGATCAGGCCGTGAAGGGAAAGCCTTTTCCAGGAGGATGGACCCGATATCGCGCCAAATTCGTTGATGAGAAGCATATTGTAGAAGCAGTGGATTTTGCCCAAAACTATAGTTCCGCACTTCAACGTGCCTCCCGGCAGTACGGCGTTCCTGAGGAGTATATCCTTGCCATTCTTGCTGTCGAGACAAGATTTGGTGGCAATGTCGGTAATCACAGAGTTATTGATGCCTTGACCACGCTGAGCTTTGATTACGCACGCCGGGGCGAATATTTCCAGAGTGAACTTGAAAAATTTTTACTGATGACCAGAAACGAAGGTCTTGATCCGGCTGAACCGGTAGGATCTTTTGCCGGAGCCATGGGACTGGGCCAATTCATGCCCAGCAGTTTTCTGACATGGGCGGTTGATTTCAACATGGATGGACACCGGGATCTTTGGGATCCGGAAGACGCGATCGGCAGTATTGCCAACTATTTTGCACAGCATGGCTGGAAGTCCGGACAACCAGTCGTAACACCCCTTCTAACTCGAGGCACGGTTGCCCTGGAACCTGGTCTTAAAAAACAGTATACCATGGCCGAAATCGAAAGGGCGGGGCTGCACCCAGCGCGGCCAGACAACAGCGAAGGACCCTTCCACCTGCTCCTGCTGCATCATGCCGGATATGATCAATACCTTATCGGACATCCTGATTTTTATACCATTACCCGCTACAACCACAGCGTCTATTATGCGATGGCTGTCCATGAGCTGGCGCAGGCAATCAAGCAACGGCTGTAATAGTGCTTAATATCAAGAGACTGTCTTTGGTGAAGCATTTTTTGGCGATTCGTCAAATTTACCAGAAATAGGAATTTCCGTAAGAAAAAAAGGTACCTTTGCCGATCAGCTGCAAGACAGTTGATCCCTCAATACCGATTTCAGCTTTTTGAGACCCGCAGGTCGTTTGGAAACATTGGAATATATTGCAAGTAATACGAGGACTTACAGGAATTACTGGCGGAGAGGGAGGGATTCGAACCCTCGGTGGAGTATTACCCCCACACTCGCTTAGCAGGCGAGCACCATCGGCCTCTCGGTCACCTCTCCACGCAATAATAATTTTTTGGCGGAGGAAGTAGGATTCGAACCCACGGTACTTTCGTACAACGGTTTTCAAGACCGCCGCCTTAAACCACTCGGCCATTCCTCCGTGGAGGACTTTGTACCATCTGCTCTTGTTTATGTCAACAATATGCATTCGAAAATATTTGTCTTGCTGTTGTTTTTCACAATTATGTAATATTCATTCGATAAATCCGCTTCCTTTTGTTATTATCTTGCAAAAATAACTAGCAACTTACTCCTCTACCAGCGATTTTCTTCATTAATATGCCTCCTACAAGTGATATATCCAGACAGTTAGAAGACCTGACTGCCCTCTATGAAATTACCAAACAACTCGCTTCTTCCCTGGAACTCCGTGATTGTCTCGAAAAAACCATGCAGATTCTTTCCGAAATGAAATTAATGGAAAACGGAACTGTAACAATTGTCAATCCGACCACCGGCAAACTGGAGATAGAGGTCGCTCACGGCTTGACGGCTGAGGGCCGAAAAAGGGGAAAATATAAGATAGGCGAGGGGATTACCGGCCGCGTTGTTTCTACAGGCCAGCCAATAATTGTTCCACAGATTTCTGATGAACCTCTTTTTTTGAACAGGACCAGAGCCCGGGGAAATGTATCTGAACAAAAAAGATCTTTCCTCTGTGTACCCATCAAAGACGGCCATAACATCATAGGGGCCCTCAGCATAGATCGTTTTTATGAAGATGGTATAGGTGAACAGGCAAACACCGATCTGCAATATTTGACGGTTCTTTCAAGTATTATTGCCCAGACAGTCGTACGCATCCAGAAGGTCAACAGAGAAACCGAAGAACTGTATACAGAAAATCTTAAATTAAAAAGAGAGCTCTCGGAAAAAAATAAAATCAACGATATTATCGGCAACTCGAGCAGGATGCAGGATGTTTACGAAATGATACACCGGGTGGTCGATTCCAATGCAACCGTGCTGCTGCGCGGTGAATCCGGTACGGGTAAAACCCTGGTGGCCAAGGCCTTGCATTATAACGGCAAAAGGCGGGCAAAACCTTTTATAGTGGTTAACTGTTCGGCACTTCCCGAAACTCTTCTTGAATCCGAGCTGTTTGGCCATGAGAGAGGTGCTTTTACCGGAGCAACTGATCGAAAAATCGGCAGATTCGAGCAGGCGGAAGGAGGAACGCTCTTTTTAGACGAGATTGGCGAAATCAGTAATTCGGTGCAGGTTAAACTGCTGAACGTCGTCCAGGAAAGAACCTTTCAGCGGCTTGGATCCACCAAACAACTCACCTGTGACGTTCGTCTTGTTGCCGCGACCAACAGAGACCTTGAAAGTGCAGTGGCCGACAAAAGCTTTCGTGAAGATCTCTATTACCGCCTCAATGTTTTCCCCGTCTACATGCCGCCGCTTCGTGAGCGACGCACGGATGTTCTGCTGATAGCAGAATTTTTCCTTGCCAAGTATGCCAAGGAAAACAACAAAAATATCAGAAGGATATCTACCTCTGCCATAGATATGCTTATACAATATCATTGGCCCGGCAATGTCCGGGAATTGCAAAACTGCATAGAACGTGCGGTCATCATCTGCGATGGCGATACTATTAAAGGAATTCATCTGCCGCCGACTCTTCAGACCGCGGAATCTTCCAAGAGAGAAAATCCGTACTCTTTATCTGTAGCAGTTGAAAATTTTGAAAAGGAACTCATTGTTGAAGGGTTAAAACGAAACAACGGAAATCAGACCAAGACGGCCAAGGATCTCGACACCAGCCTGCGAATTATCAACTATAAAATTCACCAGTACAATATAGACCCGAAAAATTATAAAATATAAGCCGATGCGTGTCTTACTCCATGTTTGCTGTGGTCCCTGTACCATTTATCCACTCACCGTACTGCGTGAAGAGGGTGCCTCGGTTACCGGCCACTTTTTAAATCCCAATATTCATCCTTTCAAGGAATTTCAACGCCGGCTTTCCACCCTGGAGGACTACGCCGCAGAGAGCAAACTGCCGCTCATTATCGAGAAGAAGTACGGTCTTACCGATTTTGTGCGCAGGGTCGCCTTTTATGAACAACAAAGATGCTCTATCTGTTATCGTATGCGTCTTGAAAAAACGGCATCGCTGGCCAGGGAAAATGGATTTGACGCTTTCACGACAACTCTGCTCTACAGTAAATACCAGGGCCATTCGCAAATAATAGCCCTCTGTGAACAGTTGGCCCAGCAATACAACGTTTTGTTTTATTATAAGGATTTCAGGGAAGGGTGGCAGTATGGTATCGACATATCGAAAGAACGCGAGATGTATCGTCAACCATATTGCGGCTGTGTTTACAGTGAACAGGAACGATACGACAAAAGCCTGCGCAAGGGCTGATTTCACTTTTTCGGTTATGAGGTAATTTTTATGCTTTCCATTTTGGTTGTAGCAACTCGCAACAAGAATAAACTTCGTGAATTTCGCGAAATACTCAAGGATCTCCAGATTGAAATACGCAGTCTCGATGACTTTGGCCCGACTCCGGAAGCTATCGAAGATGGCGATTCTTTTGATGAAAATGCTTATAAAAAAGCCATTCATACAGCCAAGGTCCTTGGTCTTCCGGCAATAGCTGACGACTCCGGTCTTGTTGTCGAGGCCCTCAATGGGGAACCGGGCGTATATTCAGCCCGGTATGCCGGCGAAAATGCCACCGACGAGGAGAACTGCCAAAAATTGCTCAAGGCCCTGCAGGGCGTTAAAAACCGCCGGGCTCATTTTCAATGTGTTCTTTCTATTGCCGTACCGTCAGGCCCTGCGCTGACCTACGAAGGGAAATGCGATGGTATAATAATTGATGAAAAGAGGGGAGAGAATGGTTTTGGCTATGACCCTCTTTTCTATTTTGAAGAACTGGGCAAAACCTTTGCCGAACTGTCCATGGAAGAAAAGAACAAGGTGAGTCATCGGGGTAAGGCTTTAGCTGAAGTTAAAGCCGAAGCGACAATGATAAAAAAATGGCTGGAACAGCGTCTACAGGAAGAAAAACCGCCCAAACCTGATCACAGCCAGTTTGCGCATAAAGACTGGTCCGATGAGATGTAGCGCTTTACTCGACTTTTAATTCTCTGGTTAAGAGGTCTTTTACGGCCTCCGAACAGCTTTTTCCCTGGTATAGTATGTTGTAGACCTGCTCAAGAATGGGCATTTCTATCTTCATTTTTCGGGCGAGATGGTAAGCGGACAGGGTCGTTTTTATCCCTTCAGCGACCATGTCCATTTCGCCGTTAATTTCATCGAGAGTTTTTCCCTTCCCGAGTTTTAAACCGACTGTTCTGTTTCTGCTCAGATCTCCAGTACAGGTGAGCAGGAGATCGCCAAGCCCGCTTAAACCGGCAAAGGTTGCCGCTTCGGCGTGCATGGCTGCTCCAAGACGTTGTATTTCAGCAAGTCCGCGGGTTATCAGCGCCGCCCGGGTGTTCAGTCCATACCCCAATCCATCGCAGACTCCAGCGGCAATTGCTATTATATTTTTAAGAGCCGCACTTATCTCAAGTCCAATAACATCGGAACTGGCATAGACCCTGAAAAATTCTGTCACAAAGACCTGCTGCATTTCTTTTGCCACCGCTAAATCCTTGAAACCGATAGTGACCGCTGTCGGCACCTTCAGGGCAACTTCCTTGGCAAATGAGGGCCCGGATATAACCCCCAGTTGTATATTTTTGGGGATGTCACTCTGTGTGGTGAGGATCTCACTCATGACCTGAGTCATGGTCATGAGTGTTGTATTTTCAATGCCTTTCACTGCAGATACAATTCGGCAATTCTCCATGAGGAAAGGGACCATTGCCGCAAAGACCCGGCGGTACGCATGGGAAGGTACCGCCATGACAATGAGGGAGGCATTTTCCACTGCCTGCCGCAACGGGTGTACGACCTGCAGATTTACCGGAAACAAACTGCCAGGAAGATATTTTTTATTTTCCCTGTCGCTGATCAGCTTGTCGACATGGTCGCTGTTATGCCCCCACAGACAAACGGCATAGCCCTTTCCGGCCAGAAGAATCGCCAGCGCCGTTCCCCATGATCCCGCACCAATTAGTGCAATTTTACCGCCTTTATTCAGACTGTTCTTCATCTGTGCCGGGCTCTGTGTCATCACTTTCACTGATTTCAACGTTGTTTTCGTCATCGACGATTTCCTCGTCGTCATCGCTGCTGGTGTCTTTGGCCACACTATCCATACTTACAACCCGCTCATTTTCATCGAGATTAATCAGTTTTACTCCCTGAGTACTCCTGCCTATGACTCTAATGGTACTCAAGTCCATGCGGATCATTTTGCCCGAATCAGCAATGAGAATGACCTCTTCCTCATCATCTACCTGCTTGGCCGCAATGACATCGCCGTTTCGCTCACTTCTCTTAATCCCTCTTACGCCCTTGCCGCCGCGTTTCTGGAGCCGGTATTCTTCAATAGGACTTCTTTTGCCAAAGCCGTTTTCGGTCGCAATAAGAACCGAGTTATTGGAATTAATGACAATCGCGCTGACCACAATGTCGTCAGCCCCGAGCCTAATCCCCATTACCCCCGCTGCGGTCCTGCCCATGGTTCGTATATCGGATTCCGCAAAATGAATACACATGCCTTTTCTGGTAACAAGCAGAATGGTGTCATCGCCGTTGAGCAGATGGGCGGCTATAATTTCATCACCCTCATTGATGGTCAGTGCTCGTTTTCCTTTGCGCAACGGTCGGCTGAATTCCTGCAGACTGGTCTTTTTAATTCGACCGGATTTAGTGACCATGAGAATGGTTTTTTCATTTGATTCATCATCAAAACTCACTATTGGCAGAATTGCGGCAAGTTTTTCGTCTTCCGCCAGGTTGAGCAGGTTGACGATTGCTTTGCCCCTGGCAGTTCTGCCGGCAGAGGGCAGCATATATACCTTTCGCCAGAACACCTTGCCCTGATTGGTAAAAAACAAAAATGTGTCGAGAGTCGAGGCAACATAGAGGTCGGAAACAAAATCTTCTTCAATATTCTTAACCGCGGTTACCCCTTTACCCCCTCTATTCTGCGAGCGGTAGAGCGAGACCGGATTACGTTTTATATACCCTGAGTGGGTGATGGTAACCGCCATATCTTCAGGGGCTATCATATCTTCTGGAAGAATTTCATCGGTAGCGTCGATTATTTCTGTCCGGCGATCATCACCATATTGTTCCTTCAGTTCGTTAAATTCATCCTTGATGATCTGCATGACCAGCTGTGGGTCGGCAAGAATTGCTTTTAAATTTTTAATTTCCTCCATTATTTCTTCGTAGTCCCGGACAATTTTTTCCCTCTCCAGTCCAGTCAACCTCTGCAGGCGCATATCGAGAATAGTCTGCGCCTGGATTTCACTGAGGTCATATCGACGAATTAATTCGTCTTTCGCTTCCTGCGGACTATTCGAAGCCCTGATCAGCGCTACCACATCATCAAGATTATCCAGGGCTATCTTCAACCCTTCCAGAATATGGGCTTTTTCTTCAGCTTTTCTCAGTTCGAAGGCGGTACGACGATAGATTATTACCTTTCGATGAACAATAAAATGTTCAAGAATTTGTTTAATATTGAGTATTTCAGGTTTGTTATTAACGATGGCCAGCAAAATGATGCCAAAAGACTTCTGCATCTGCGTCATCGAATTGAGCTGATTGATGACAATATCGGCAATCTCGTCTTTCTTCAGTTCAATGACTACACGCAGCCCGTGTCGGTCCGATTCATCGCGAACTTCGGATATGGAATTGATTTTTTTATCTTTGACCAGCTCGGCAATTTTTTCGACCAGACTGGCTTTATTCACCTGATAAGGAACTTCGGTGATGATAATTGCTTCTCTTTTCCCCTCTTTTATCTTTTCGATATGGGTGAGCGCCCGTATAACAATAACGCCTTTGCCGGTCTCATAGGCTTCTCTTATTCCTGCTCTACCGCAGATCTGGCCTCCGGTGGGAAAATCCGGACCGGTGATGATAGACATTATCTCATGAACCGTAATATTCGGATCGTCTACCATGGTGATCAGGGCATCTAACACCTCAGTAAGGTTATGCGGCGGAATATTTGTCGCCATGCCCACGGCAATACCCGAAGATCCGTTAATTAATAAATTAGGAATCTTACTCGGCATAACCGCCGGTTCATTCAGAGAGTTATCGTAGTTAGGAATCCAGTCAACGGTCTCTTTGTCGAGATCGTTGACTATCTCCCTATCAATCCTCGTCATTCTCGCTTCGGTATATCGCATGGCCGCCGGAGAATCGCCATCCATGGAACCGAAGTTGCCCTGTCCATCAACGAGCGGATATCTCAGAGAAAAATCCTGGGCCATTCGCACGATAGTGTCATAAGCGGCAGTATCGCCGTGGGGATGATACTTACCGATAACATCACCGACAATTCTGGCTGATTTGACGTAGGGACGGTTAAAATGGACTCCTAATTCCCGCATCGCGAAAAGAGCTCGTCTGTGTACCGGCTTCAAACCATCGCGAACATCCGGCAGAGCACGGCCGACGATGACACTCATGGCATATTCGAGATAGGATTTCTGTAGCTCTTTTTCTATGGATATTGTCGGAAACTGCTCACTACTTTTCTCAGTATCTGCGCTCATAAGTAAATATCTGCTTTTTAATTAACTTGGTTGAAAATGGGCACCATTGTATGTCCCATGTATCGAGGTTCGTACCTCTGCACACTATTTTTCCTTTTTACAGGGAACATAGTGTGCAGCGGATACTTACACCCAAAAAGAGGGGTACTAAAAGAGCCTCTTTCTCTTTTGGGCATTGTAAATAATCCCGACTTTTATTCTTTCTCCCGGGATTAGATATCCAGGTCAGTAACTTCCAATGCGTGGGTTTGGATAAAATCTCTTCTTGGTTCGACTTTATCACCCATCAAGGTGGTAAAAATATCATCTGCCTGTTCAGCATCGTCTATTGTTACCTGCATGAGAGTTCTGTTTTCGGGATTCATGGTGGTATCCCATAGTTGCTCCGGGTTCATTTCACCAAGACCTTTGTAACGCTGGAGGTGACTTCCTTTAAAGGATTCATCTCTTATTATTTTCAACATCTCACTCCAGTTGGCCGCTGTAATCTCTTTTTCCTGTCTGGTTGCACCGGTAAAGATAATAGTGAAACCGGTCTGGAGATACTGCCGGATAACCGGAAAAAGGTTCAGCGCAGTCCTGTATTCGTTGATGAGTGGTATCTGTGGACCAAGTGTCACCATTATCTGAACCTGGCCACGCACGGCAATATCAAATTCATAACAGTCCGCGCGCCACCGACATGAACGGATATTGCCGATAACGAGTTTTTCTTCAGGAAGCTTTTCTTTCAGGTCTCTGACAAAGGACTCATCTTTAAACTGATCGGCAGATTTTATGTTATTTTCGAGGAGAAAATAGAGCAATTCCTCCCAGATATTCATTCTATGCATAAACAGCATAATCCGCTGGTAAACCGAGAGCTTTTCCAACAACTCGACAAACAAGGAACCCTCAACGGTCATCTTTTCCGGGCCGGAGAGTTCAATCTTAAAATTTTCACTGGCCTGGGTGAAAAGATGGCTGTTAAGCTTATTTTCATCGAGAAAATATTGTTCTTTTTTGCCTTTTCCCAGACGGTACAGGGGAGGCTGGCCTATATAAACGAAACCACCTTCGACCAGAGGCGCCATCTGCCGGTACAGAAAGGTAAGCAGCAGGGTACGGATGTGCGCTCCATCCACATCGGCATCGGTCATGATGATAATTTTATGATAACGGAGCTTTTCGAGAGCAAACTCATCCTTGCCAATACCGCAGCCAAGTGCACCGATAAGATGTTTTATTTCTTCGCTCCCGAGAATCCGATCAAACCTGGCTTTCTCAACGTTGAGGATTTTTCCCCGAAGCGGTAAAATAGCCTGGTTAGACCTGTCTCTGCCCTGTTTAGCAGAACCTCCGGCAGAATCACCCTCGACGATGAATATTTCTCGCTTTGCCGGATCTTTTTCCTGACACTCAGCAAGCTTTCCGGCCATCATCATACTGGTTGAGCCTTTTTTGCGCGACAGATCCCTGGCTCTTTTGGCAGCTTCTCTCGCCCGCGCCGCATCGACAACCTTGGATAGAATTTTTTTGGCCACCCCAGGATTTTGTTCCAGAAAGAGCGTTAATTTCTCGGTACAGACCGATTCAACAATAGACTTTACTTCACTGTTGCCAAGTTTCGTTTTGGTCTGACCCTCAAATTGCGGGTTAGGTACACGAACGGAAATAATACAGGTAAGACCTTCCCGCACGTCGTCGCCACCCATTTTTTCCCGCATATTCTTCGGGATCATATCATCGTTGGCATACTTATTGATACATCGGGTCAGCGCTGCTCTAAAGCCGGCAACATGACTGCCGCCTTCACGGGTATTAATGTTATTTACAAAGCTATAGAGTCTTTCGGAGTATCCATCATAGTGTTGCAGAGATATCTCCACCTCCACGTTATCCTTGGCAGCGGAGATAAAGATTGGCGGATCAAAGACCGGTGTTCTTTTACGGTTAAGGTATTCCACATAAGACACAATACCACCGGAAGCATGGAATTTATCTTCTTCACCGCTTCGTTCGTCTTTCAGATAGATGCGCAGTCCTTTATTTAAAAAACTCAGCTCACGCAACCTGCTTTTTACCGTTTCATAGTTATAAACGGTTGTTTCGGTGAATATCTCCGGGTCAGCCGTAAAGGTGATTTTCGTGCCGGTTTTTTCACTTTCGCCTATTACCAGCAACTCGCCGGTCCTATCGCCGTATTTATATGATTGCTGGTAAATTTTTCCATTGCGACGGATTTCCGCAACCGTTTCAATGGACAGGGCGTTGACTACCGACACACCAACTCCATGAAGGCCACCGGAAACCTTATAGCTCGAATGGTCAAACTTACCGCCGGCGTGCAGAGTAGTCATGACCAGTTCAAGAGCAGTCATATTTTCGGTTGGGTGTTTATCCACGGGAATCCCCCGGCCATCATCTTCGACGGAAACGGAATTATCCTCATGAATAGTTACCCTTATTCGACTGCAATAGCCGGCCAAAGCTTCATCTATACTATTGTCGACAATCTCCCAGATAAGATGGTGGAGCCCTTCTTCGCCGGTATTGCCGATATACATGGATGGTCTTTTGCGCACTGCCTCAAGACCATCCAGAACCTGTATCTGCTGTGCATCGTAGTTATTCGTTAAATCTGTCACACTTGTTCCTTTTATATGATGGTTTCGTAAAAATTTTTCTTCTCGTATATAAATCTTTTTACTCAGCCATGTTCTATTTCAGGGTTTTACGAGTTTAATCTTTATGAAAAACGCAATATATGAGTGGATATCATAACTGCATCGGCATGATTATACTGATAAAGCCTTTGTCTTCCTCTGACTTCATAAGACAGGGACTGCTGTTTGAGTTTATGTATGCCTCGACTGTCTCGCATTCCATAACCTGCAGGGTCTCGATAAAATATCGGCAGTTAAAACCAAGGGTAAGCGGTTCCCCACTGTACACTATATTTTGTTCATCCTTGGCATTGCCGAGATCAGCATTTTGCGATGACAGGATCATCTTGTTCTGCTCTATTTTGAGCTGAATGGTATGAAAAATGTCTTCCGTGAAAAGATTTATCCTTTTGAGGGAATCCAGAAAAGGAATTCGGTTTATTTTCAAACAATTAGTTAATTGAATAGCTTCAACAATGGCAGAATACTGGGGAAATTCACCATTTTTCAGACGAATTATCATCACCGCTCGATCATCCCGAAGCACCACCTGTTTTGGTTCAAAGGAAACTTCAATGGTATCCCTTCCTTCACAGAATTTTTTCCACTCCTGAATCCCTTTTTTCGGAATAAGGGTAACCTCATTGAGTTGGAGCTGATCCAGGTCTGCAGCCACATCTTTTCTCATAATGGAAAGTCTGTGTCCATCAGATGAGACCATTCTCAGATAGTAGGTTTCGTCGATTTTTTCTTTTTCAAAGAGAACGGAGGTCAGGGAGTAGATGTTTTCCTGTTCGTTGGCGATGGAATAGATAACTTTTTCTATAAGCTCTAAAAAAATGTAACTTTCGAAGGGTATAAATGTATCTTCTTCATAATCAGGAAATTCAGGAAATTCATCGTTGGGCATACCCGCCAGATTATAGGTACTCAATCCGGCTTTAATGACGACCCAGCTGTTTTCAGTCTCTTCGATACTGATAGTGTCAGAACCGGATTCTCTTACTATTTCGAAAATTTTCTTTGAAGGCAGCGTCAAGGAACCTTCGTCATGGATTTCTGCCGGCACAAAAAGCCGCAAACCAACTTCCAGATCTGTACCAGTCAGGCTGAGGCCGCCATTGACGGTGTTTATAAGAACGTTGGATAGAATAGCTAACGTTCCTTTTTTATTGGTTATATTTTGCAGGCTATTCAGACCTTCGAGCAGATCGTTTTTACTTACTGTACAATTGAGTGACATTAAGGAACTCCTTTTGGCATATCCTTAGTATATTTATATCTTTTATTACTATTAAGACGACTGATATGTTGATATGGTGTGTAATAGGCTAAAATTTAAGGAAATTATTTAAACAACGAACCTATTGTTATCTTTTTCATTATGTTGATAAAAAGTTATCAACACTATTGTAAACAGCTTTTCCATAAACTATGAACAATAGGCTGTTTAATGTCTGTTGAAAACGTTGTTGAAAGAGATAAAACTGTCTTTATGAGAAGATCGAATTTTAACGAAATATTAAAGATTTGATAGCCCAGCCGACGGTTCATAATCTAGTAAAAATAGCTAAAAAATTCAATAGAATAATATAATTGAGCAATGGAAAAAAGAACAGCTGATATTTGTCATGAAAAAATTGATAAGCTTCTCGATGATAACTTGAAAAAGCAAGTTTTTTCGGCATGTTCCGTCGGATACTTCAGAGTAAGGGCAGGGGTGAAGGAAGGCAATATTTGCTACTATGGATGTACGGACAAGGGGGAAAGTGTCTGTCCGGTTGATGAACGGACCGTATTTGATCTTGCTTCCCTTACCAAACCTCTCGTTACCTCCCTCAGTATGCTCGCTCTTTTAGAAGAAAATAAAATTAACACTGAGCAAAATATTACTGACTTTTTTAGAGTTCGTATGCCAGATAAAGCAGAAATTACCCTTTTTCATCTCTTGACACATTCCTCCGGCTTACCGGCACATCGTCCTTATTATGAAAAGTTGTTGTCCATTCCTTTGGAAAAAAGGATGGATCGCATGATAGAATGGATTCTTGGTGAAAATCTTTTATGTAAACCGGGCAGTGAAATTATTTACAGCGATCTTGGTTTTATGCTTCTCGGCAGAATAATTGAAAAAGTCTCCGGACATCCTCTAGATGAATATTGGCAGCACAAGATTGCCAAACCCTTATACCTCGAAAACGACGTTTTTTTCGTCAACAGACAACAAAAAGACTCTCGAATATACGCGGCCACAGGGGAGTGTAGTTGGTCAAAAACGAGGCTGTATGGACAGGTTAACGATGATAATTGTCGAGCCTTGGGAGGAGTGGCCGGTCATGCCGGGCTTTTTGGAACGGCAAAAGGAGTTCTCGCAATGTGCGAAAATATACTTTTGCAATATCGAGGCAGACTGCATCATCCGTCTTACAGCTCGCAAACCCTCAGAAACGCATTAGATTTGAAAAAGGGGAACTGGAGGTTTGGTTTTGATACTCCATCGACGGCTTTGTCCAGCAGCGGCAATTATTTCTCCGAGCTGAGTATTGGTCATCTTGGTTTTACCGGAACCTCTTTCTGGATTGATCTTGAAAGAGAAATAGCGATAGTTGTACTTACCAACCGGGTTCTCAGTGGAGAAGATCTCAGTCCTATTAAAAAATTCAGACCGATGCTCCATGACGCTGTTATGGAAACTTTGCTGCAGGTGAAAGGAGAATAAACTGGGGTTCTCAAGAAATAATAATCTTGCAGAAAGCACAAGATTATTATTTCTGAGTCACTCAAAAGTTCAGTAACAGTGTTACTGGCAATTACCACCAGCAGATGGTCTGGTCAGCTGCAAAAATTTTATCGACCAGTGCATCGTAATCCGGATTTTCGGTATTAAGATTAAAGGTATCGGACTCTCTGTCGCGAGTAACAATTTCCACCAGTTTTTTGACGGTGGCATCCGGTTCGGATCTATATACATTTAATATTTTCATAGGGATACTCCTGGCAAGGTTATTTTATACCGTACGGGACGATATGCGTCATGTCGCGAAGTTTTTCACCGAGTTCTTCGATGGTAATAGGCTCTAAACCATTTATCTCGACATTGGCTGGAACTGTGGAATAAACTTCTCCTTCCATGTCACGCAGCATCTCAATGCTTTCCTGATTGAGTTCATCAAGTTTTGGTATTTCTACATCCATAACAACGCCATAGGCATACATATTCTCAACAGCAAGGCCAAGAGCTGATCGAATTCCATCAACGGCATAATCCTTGTGACGGTACATCAAACACACTTTTTTATATTCCATACCAATATCTCCTTACAGACTAAGATAACAGTCATAATCTTCGATCATAATACCATGCTGCGCCTGTGTCGCCATTTTCTTGGGGGTCAGACCGGCAGGAACATCATCAACATTAAAACCCTGTTTTACATAGCTGTCAACGCAGATGGAAACATCGTCAGCTAACTCACAAAGCCCCTTGAAAGCAGGATCTTTGGACAGGGCAGTTGCCTTCCAGGTGAAAAACACTTTAACTTTCGAACCTTTTGCCTTGGCCGCCTTGGTAACACCTATGGCATGTTGCAGGCTGTCAGGTGAAGTTACGAATATACCTAAACTTTTCGCCATGTTAACTTCCTCCAGAAAATAATGGTGGCTATATTTTATATTTGGGTTGTTGAAAAAAGAATGTAGATACAAACGAGTCAGAATAATTGTTTGTATCTACATTGGATTATTTTTCTTATTGAGTTCCGGATGTGGAACGGTGAAAGAAATTAACCTTTTTTAATGAAAAAACTGATGAAACCGGATCCTTCCTTTTCACCAAGATATTCATGACCGGAACGCTCACACCAGCCGGGAATATCGTTTCTGGAACCTGGATCGGTACCGTCAACCTGAAGAATTTCACCGGAAGCAAGCTTTCCTATCTCTTTTTTCGTGCGAAGAAGAGGCATAGGGCAACTTAAACCTTTTGCATCGAGGATACTTTTGGGTTGAATATCAGCAGGGGCAGCTTTCTGATCACTCATTTTTTTCTCCTGAAATTGAATTAAAAATTTATGGGCATATAACTACAATATATGCCTCTATTCTATTTACCAAGCATTAATTGCAAAACTGACCTATACCGTAGCAGCGCATTTCTGTCAAGAAATGAAAAGCCCGCGTTCGTAACTATTTAGAAAGATACAATAAAACCAAATGGCTACATTGTGGTTGTTGTTGGCGTCTCAGTAGTTGGTCTTGACAAAAAAACAAGGGCTGTGTAAAAAATTCACGTATCATAAGAGGATACGTGTATATTTTTATTCAACCTGGAGATACGAGTCATGAGTGAAGAGTCAGTTTTTAAAAATAAAGTAAAGGATCTCTATACCTTGCTATGCGCAAAAGAATGGAATCCTTATGTAACCGGCGTCATTGTCGCTTTTTTCTCAGTTCTGATGATGGCCTGGTGGAGACCCTGGGGCGCGGTGGGAGCCATTCGGAATTGGGGCGATTGGATCATGTATGGTACGGCACAACTGCTTGGTACCGAGGCTGGCGTCTTTCAGTATTTCGATGAAGCACCTCGATCCATCTTTGTCGATTCCGGTTCGGTGATTGGCATCGGTTTTGTTGTGGGAGCATTTATCTCTGCCTGTCTTGGCAAAGACTTTGCTTTGAGGATACCGCCCTATCGAGAAATGGTTAAAGCGGTCATTGCCGGTATTCTCATGGGAATAGGCGCCACCCTGGCTGGAGGTTGTAACGTCGGTGGATTCTACAATGCTATCGGCAATCTCGCCGCTAATGGCTTTACCATGATGTTCGGCCTCGTCTTTGGTGTCATTCTCGGTCTAAAACTTCTGTACCTGGAAATGGAACATATAACCTGGGGTGACGGCGGATCGAAAACTTTTACCTTTCCTCCAGCCATCATTTACGGGCTTGGAATTATAGGAATTATAGGAATTGTCTGGGCATCATATTTCTATGCCGACAATGAAGACAGTGACTACATTGCGTCTCTCAGCGGTGTCATTGTCATTGCTGCCTGCCTTGGTTATACCATGCAGCGGGGACGCTGGTGTATGGTTCAGGGTTTTCGTGAACCGCATATGACCGGTGACTGTACCCTTGCAAAATCTGTCATGCTGTCCATTTTTATTGTGGCCATCGGTGCCGCTGTGTTGAAATATGCTGTCCCGGTTCGGGCAGAAGGGGAGGCCGTACTGGCCGCCGCGAACTATGTACGGGGAACTTTTGGCTGGGGTGGGGTCGTTGGCGGCTTTATCTTCGGCCTTGGGGCAATGTTTGCCGGTGGCTGCGGATCCGGAACCCTTTGGCGGGTAGGGGAAGGGCAGGTCAAGCTGATGATGGTCGTACCCTTTTTCTCTATCAGCTCCTCTATAATGACGGCCTGGTTCAGAGATCAGGAATTTGAGGCCGACGGGGTTCTTGGTTCGTATGTATATTTGCCCGATACACTTGGCTACGGACCTACGCTTCTTATTATAGGCATTGTCATGATTGTCTGGTACCTGGTTGTTACCTGGAATGAAGATACCAATAAACTGATAGTACCTATGTGATTGAATTCTTTTCAACAGCTAAAAACGCAATTTCATTGTTATGGAATTGCGTTTTTCTTTTTAGTGACTTAGAAATAAAATTCTTGTGTTTTTTTACAAGAATTTTATTTCGTGAAGGAACTTATACCCGTCAAGCGAGTACAGAAAAGAGCACCCGTCAAGCGAGTATTAAACAAAGTCCCGCGAATCTGTTGGGCGGGATTAGTGATTTACATTTTTTAGAAATAAAATTATGTGATTACGACTAAACCTCAGCTATAGAGGGATATGAGATGCCCTTTGCACGGGACGCCATAAACCCATCCCTGGGGGCTTGACCGCAGCCATCCAGGCTGCAGAACACCCGTGCAAAGGGCACCTCATATCCCTCTGGACACTTTCTAAGCTGAACTTTAGTCGTAATCACATAAATTTATCATGTTTCTACAAGAAATTTATTTCGCGAAGGAAATTCTCCCCCTCAAGAGGCACTACAACGAATCCGGCAAAACTTTGTGCCGGGATGATATCATATTTATATCCTGATATATTTAAGATAATGATTGCATATCATGACACCCGTCTCTACATATATTCTTATTTTTTCCGACAAGACGTGATGAAACAGTGAAGCAGTAATGAACGAATTTGCAAAAAGCCGCTGAAAAATGTAGATTCGGAAATCACTCGGTTTTTCAGGAGAAGTGGAGATATCTTTTTTGGACAAAAGATCGAAAAAAATACTCATCGGAGACGATGACAGCATGGTGCGCACGACGGTATCGAATATACTCGAACTGTTTGGCTATCTTGTTGATACTGCATCCAGTGGTCAAGAGATTCTTGATCAGGTCGACGACAGCTATGATGTTATCATCCTCGACATCAATATGCCTGGCCTGGATGGCTTTGCCACCATGCAGAAGCTTAATGATCGTAATTTTGAAATACCGGTGCTCTTTCTCACCGGTGCCGGTTCAATGGATTATGCGGTAAAGGCAATAAATCTCGGGGTTTATGATTTTCTTACCAAACCCATTGAAGATCTTGATATTTTTAATGTTAAAATTCGCCGGGCTATTGAAAAGAGGGTGTATGTCCTTCAGGAACGACAATACAAGGCGTCTCTTGAGGATGATATTTTAACCAAGGCCATTGAGCTTGAAGAAAAGAATAAACTGTTGCTTTCCTACAGCAACAGCCTGGAAAATGCCACTGTCCAATTGATGACCAGTCTGCAGAATGCCATGGAGGAAAAGGATTTTTATACTGCCGGTCATACCATGCGGGTAACGGAATATGCACTGATGCTCGGTACAGCCATGAAGCTGCCTGAAAGTGAGATCCTTGTTCTCAGGAGAGCCGCTCAGTTTCATGATATAGGAAAACTGGTCATAGATCTTTCCTGCATTCAAAAACCTGGAAAATTGACTGAGGAAGAGTGGGTGTTAATTCGCAAGCATCCCAGTGTCGGGGCGAATATTATTCAGCCGCTCGGTTTTATGGAGAGGGAACGATTTATAATCAGACACCACCATGAGAGAATGGATGGCAATGGATATCCTGATGGGCTGGTCGGCGATCAGCTGGACGATTTGACCAAGATACTTATTGTCGTAGATAGCTATGACGCCATGACTTCCAGGAGAAACTACCGAAAAAACATGACGATGCAAGAGGCGGTAGCGGAGTTGCACAGGTGCAGTGCAACGCAGTTTGACTCGCGTATTGTCAAACATTTTGCTGAAGCCATCACTGAGTATGCCCAGAAAAAGGACAGGTTTAATCAGTAAGACCTGGAAAATATCTATTCAAAAAATAAATAATAAAAATTCAAGAAGTCAGGTTCAATGAAAATAAATCGAAACGAAGTTGAGCATGTCGCCCATCTTGCAAGACTTACACTGAGCGACGCAGAGCTGGAGAAGATGACCGGACAACTCGACGAGATATTGTCCTATGTGGCCAAACTGGATGAGCTGGATACCAGCCAGGTTACCCCCACCTCCCATGTTTTTTCGGTCAGTAATGCATTTCGTGAGGATGTGGAAAAAGAATCGCTGTCCCAGGTTGAGGCACTAAAAAATGGTCCGCAGCACGATGATCAAATGTTCCAGGTCCCTAAAATAATTTAGCGACTTAGAAATAATAATCTTGTGCTTTTTACAAGATTATTATTTCGTGAAGGAGCTTATCCCGTCAAGCGAGTACTGAAAAGAGCCCCGCAAATCTTTTAGGCGGGGTTAGTGGCTGATTTGCCAGTTCTCTTGTGCTTTTTACAAGATTATTATTTCGTGAAGGAGCTTACACCCGTCAAGCGAGTACTGAAAAGAGCCCCGCAAATCTTTTAGGCGGGGTTAGTGGCTGATTTGCCAGTTCTCTTGTGCTTTTTACAAGATTATTATTTCGTGAAGGAGCTTATACCCGTCAAGCGAGTACTGAAAAGAGCCCCGCAAAAAATTTTTACCGGAGCGAGAGTCTTACTCCTTGAAAGCCGGTATTTAAAATAATTCTGACTTACATCCGTATAACCGGGTTGAACTGTATTCCCATTTCAGGTTGGACAGGCATGACTGTCCTTTTTTTGAGGTTGCGATGAAGCCGTATGAACTGACTATTACCCAGGCACTTGCCAAGATGAAGCAGGGCGACCTTTCCGCGGTTGAACTCACCGAAAGCTGTCTTGAGCGAATAGATGCTGTTGAAAAAGAAGTGACCGCTTTTATTACCATTGATCGGGATGGCGCCCTGTTACAGGCGGAAAATGCCGACCGGCAGAGAAAAGCCGGACGGGCAGGCACGTTGTGCGGTGTTCCTCTTTCGGTGAAAGATCTGCTCTGTACGGCGGGGTTACGGACTACCTGCGGATCAAAGATGCTTGCCAATTTTATTCCGCCATATGATGCAACAGTGGTTGAGAAATTAAAGAGTGCAGGGGCGGTAATTATCGGCAAGACGACGATGGACGAATTTGCCATGGGATCTACGTCGGAGAGCTGTGCCTTCGGCGTCCCTGAAAACCCCTGGAAGAAAGGCTATGTTGCCGGAGGATCCTCCGGGGGGTCGGCGGTTTCGGTCGCGGCCCTTGAGTGCCTTGGCTCTCTGGGGTCCGACACCGGCGGGTCGATCCGGCAACCGGCTTCGCTCTGCGGCATAGTCGGGATGAAACCGACCTATGGCAGGGTGTCCCGTTATGGGTTGACGGCTTTTGCCTCATCTCTTGACCAAGTGGGCCCCTTATGCAGGACTGTTGAGGATTGTGCCCGGTTGATGGATGTTATAAGCGGCTATGATCAGATGGATTCCACCTCGGTACAAAGAGACGTCCCACCTTATTTGTCGTCTCTTGCCGATGGTCTGGAAGGGTTAACTGTTGGTGTTCCAAGGGAATATTTTACCGAAGGCCTCGATGGTGAGGTGAAAAGGATTATTGACGACAGCATCGAGGTTCTGAAAAAGAAAGGGGCTGCCATTGTTGACGTTTCGCTGCCACACACGCAATACTGCGTGGCGGTGTATTACCTGATTGCACCTTCGGAGGCGAGTTCCAACCTGGCCCGCTACGATGGGGTTCTCTACGGATACAGGGATATGGAGGCTGACACGCTTGTTGATATGTACAAACAGACGAGGTCGAAAGGTTTTGGTGCCGAGGTAAAACGGCGTATACTGATCGGCACCTATGCCCTGTCTTCCGGATATTATGATGCCTATTATAAAAAGGCCTCGCAGGTGCGGACTCTTATTCTCGATGATTTTAAAAAGGCTTTCGAGGTCTGCGATGTGCTTATCTCGCCGGTGACGCCGACGCCTGCCTGGAAAAAGGGGGAGAATACCGAGGATCCTCTGGCCATATATATGTCCGATATATTAACACTCTCTGCTAATCTGGCGGGTATTCCCGGGATGTCTGTCCCCGGTGGTTTCACCGCTGATGGTTTGCCGGTCGGCGTACAGCTTCAAGGGGGTCATTTTCAGGAGGAAACATTGCTGAAAACCGCTTTCAATCTCGAGCAGGGCCTTGCGCTTGAGCACAGAAAACCGGCCCTTTAATGGGCAGAAGATACCGGGGTATGAGACAACCTGTTGTTTAACACTTTCGTTTTATGGTGAGACTTTGAAAATTAAAATTCCGGCTGCTATCGCAGCAATAACGCCCTATCCTCCAGGAAAACCGCTCGATGAACTGGAACGCGAGTATGGGATTAAGAATTCCATTAAACTCGCCTCAAATGAGAATGGCTGGGGCCCCTCACCAAAAGCGATAAGCGCCCTTCGCAACGAACTGTTGAACCTGCATCGCTATCCGGATGGTTCGTGCTTTTATCTCGTTCAGGCCCTCGCGGAAAAGCTGGGGCTTGCCGCCAACGAGATTGTCGTTGGCAACGGATCGAACGAGGTTATCGAATTTCTGGTCAAGGCCTTTGTCCAGGAAGGTGATGAGGTTATTACCAGTCATCCCTCCTTTCTCATGTACCAGAAAATTGTTCAGGTCAGAGGCGGGGTGAATCATATCCTGGCGCTGAAAAATATGCGTCATGATCTCAAGGCTATTCAAAAAAAAATCACCGAAAAAACACGACTTATTTTCCTGGATAATCCGAACAACCCGACCGGAACGGCAATCCCTCCCGTAGAGCTGTATCGGTTTTTAAGCGAGATACCGGAGTCGGTCATCGTTGTCCTGGATGAAGCCTACGTCGATTTCATGGACAATAAACTTCAGGTTGATTTCTATTCTCTGATCAGAAACAATGCCGGCCGATGTCCTGTCGTTTTTTTAAGAACTTTTTCCAAGGCGTATGGGCTGGCTGGTCTGCGTGTTGGCTATGGACTTATGCCGCGGGAAATCGCCGAATGCCTGCATAAAGTCCGGCAGCCTTTTAATATCAACCAGATGGCCCAGGTTGGGGCTCTGGTTGCTCTTGACGATGAAAAATATTACCGGAGCACTCTGCAGCGTACCGCCGAAGGGTTAGCTTTTTTGAGCAAAGAGGTCGACAGGCTCGGTTGCCGAAGTTACCCTTCAGAGACTAACTTTTTTCTGATCGATGTACAGGGGAATGCGGATAAACTGTATCAGGCCATGCTCTACAAAGGGGTGATTGTGCGCTCCATGAGTGCCTATGGTTTTACCGATTTTATCCGGGTGACTGTCGGGACCGAAGAGGAAAACAACCGATTTCTAAGCAGTCTGGCCGATTGCCTGAAAGAACTCGGCTATGTCTGAGAACAAGAGCGGGGAAAAACAAAACATCATCACCATTGATGGCCCCTCCGGCGTTGGCAAGTCTTCGGTAAGCAGAAAGATTGCCGCCGCAACAGGATTTACCTATCTTGATACCGGGGCCATGTACCGGGGAGTAGGGTGGCACTTTCTGCACCATAAAGTTTCTCTCGATGATGTCGCAATGATGGCCGCAAAACTTGCCGAACTTGAGCTGGAGCTGCTTCCGGCGCCTGATGAATCAAGTGATGTGGGAGTACTGGTAAACGGCGAAAATGTCAGTGCGGCGATCAGGACCCCTGAGATGGCCATGGTTGCCTCCAGGGTTTCGGCAATACCGGTCGTTCGGGAAATATTGACCAGCATCCAGCGAAATTACGGCGAGAAGGGAAAAATTGTCGCTGAAGGCAGAGATACCGGCACCATCGTTTTCCCGAGGGCGGCTTATAAATTTTTCCTGGATGCGGAACCGGAAGAGAGGGCAAGAAGACGAGTGCTGCAGTTGCAGGCAACGGGGGTGGTTGCCGATTTTAACCAGATCCTGTCGATGACGCTTGAACGCGATAAAAATGACAGCGAGCGGGCGATTGCCCCATTAAGCAAGGCTCTGGATGCGCACTGTATCGACACTACCGGGATAACGATCCAACAAGTGGTCGAAAAGATACTGCAGATTATTGCTGATACAGGCAGGTGAGGTGGCAGGGCGCGAGCCATTTCCTGGGGGGAATGGCTCGCGCACCTGGTCTCTTGCACTCTTTTGACTACTGGGCGATAAAATCAGCCCTTCTGTTCATGCTGTAGGCGTCCTCGTCATGACCCATAAAAAGGGGTCTTTCCTCACCATAGGACAATGTCCGGATATTGTCACCCGGAATACCGAGATTAATCATATACTGTCGGGTGTTGATAGCTCTTCTCTCACCTAAGGCAAGGTTGTATTCGTTGGTACCCCTCTCATCCGTATTGCCCTCGATGGTCACCATGGTCCCAGGAATCGACTTCAGATATTCGGCGTTGGCGGCAAGCACTTCCGTCATGTTGGGGCGAACGCCGGCCTGGTCGAAATCAAAGTAGATGGGGGAGAGGTTGGCGGAACATCTTCCGTGCAGTCTCTTATATTCATCTGACTGCTGGTCCGCATCAGACATCATGCTGGTCCCGCTGCCGGCCTGGCCGGAACCTTTTTGATCGTCGAGCGTGCCTTCTGTTGGCAGACTGTCTTCTGAGTAGCCGCCACTCGCTTTAGGGTAATTAATATCCGTTCCTCCAGACATATCGGATCCTGCTCCATCGGGCGGCATAACCGTTTTTTTGCTGCAACCGGCACCAAAAAGAAGAAATGATCCCACAAGAGCTGAAAGAGCGGTAAGAGCAAGAGTTCTACTGAGCCTTTTCTTCATAGACTACCTCTAATGTGAAAAATATTTTCAGACCTATAAATTGTATAATTATCTTAAGATAACGTAAAAATCTAACTTTAGATGTATTCACTTTAGTCGTATTGCAAAAGAGGTCAAGAACAAATTGTCAGGACATTGCACTTCATTAGCTGTTGCCTCGCCAAGGCGATAATGGTAATCGGTGCAAGAGGGCAGATGCGTGCGTACAAACACAAATAAAAAGGCACCCCGAAACCTTGCGGGGCGTCGGGAAACACAGGAGAAGATGAAAGAGTATACATTGATTGCCGGCTGCGCCAGCGGACTGGAAGGGTTAGTGGGAGAAGAGGTCGCCTTGTTCGGCGGGCTGGAGGTGAGTCCTTCAAGCGGGGTGGTAACCTGGAGAGGCTCCCTGGAAACAGGGTATCGCTGCTGTTTATGGTCGCGCTTCGCCTCCCGGGTCTATCTGCAGCTGGCACAGTTTCCTATCGTTGATGAAGAGACCGTGTACCAGCGTTGTCTGGAGATTGACTGGCAGGATCATCTCACCGAAGAGACACGTTTTGCGGTAAGCTGCACCTTGGCTGGAAAATCGCCGATTACCCATAGCCGTTATGCTGCCCTCAAGGTAAAAGATGGTCTGGTCGACTCCATCCGAAACCGGACCGGCAAACGACCATCGGTACAAACCACTCGACCGGAGGTGCAGATTCATCTGCATGTGGATGAAACCACGGCTTCTCTTTCTCTTGATCTTTCCGGCGAAAGCCTGCACCGAAGGGGGTATCGCGGGTCGGCTGTGAAGGCTCCGCTCAAGGAGACGCTGGGGGCGGCGATTGTTGCCCTGAGCGGCTGGCCTGCCGATCCCGGGCCTTTAATTGATCCGATGTGCGGTACCGGCACGCTGCTGATTGAAGCGGCGCTGATGTTTGGCGATTCGGCTCCTGGCTTATCGCGCAGCTATTTTGGCTTTTTGGGCTGGCTGGGTCACGACGCGGAACTCTGGGACAGCCTGGTGGCTGAAGCCCTGGAGCGGGAAGACAAGGGCCTGGACAAAAACTGGCCGCTGCTTCTCGGCTATGATGCTGATCCGGTGGCGGTCAGTGCTGCTCGGAAAAACATCGAAAAAGCTGGTCTCGAGGAGCATATACAGATAAAACAGGCGGAACTGGCCACTCTTCGTTCTCCGGCCAAGGCAGGCATGCTGCTGTCAAATCTGCCGTACGGCGAAAGGCTCTCCGAGACGGAACAGGTGAGCCGGCTGTATCGAGCCTTTGGACGGATTGTCAAACAGCGCTTTCCCGGGTGGAAAACCGGGGTGTTCATCTCCAACCCGAACCTGACCGACAGTTTTACCCTGGGGTGGGAGAATAAATATAAATTATTCAATGGTTCCATACCCTGCCGGTTGCTGATAGGCACGGTGAGCGGGCAGGAGAGCGACTTTGTCTGGTCGCCGGTGGAGCCGGGCGGTGAAGAAGACGACAATGAGTTTGCCAACAGGCTGCGTAAAAATCTTAAAAAATTTCTTAAATGGGCCGCGCGGGAAAATATAACCTGTTTCAGGGTGTATGACCGGGATCTGCCGGATTATAATCTCAGCATCGATCTCTTTGGCAAATGGGTGCATATCCACGAATATGCACCACCAAAAACGATAGATCCGCAGCTTGCCGCCTCGAGAATGACAACGGCTTTAAAGAGTGTCAGGGATATCCTTGGCGTTCGTTCAAATAGAATTTTTGTCAAATCCCGGGAGCGCCAGAAAGGCCGACAACAATACCAGAAAAAGGGCGAGAGCGGCAAAATGGTGGAGGTAAGAGAGGGCGAGTGCTCTTTTCTGGTAAATTTCACCGATTATCTCGATCCGGGATTGTTCCTCGATCATCGACCGATCCGGCAAAAAATATACCGTGAGGCGAAAGGAAAAAGGTTTCTCAACCTCTATGGTTATACCGGGACGGCGACGGTTCATGCGGCGATGGGCGGCGCGGCGAGTACGACAACCGTAGATCTTTCGGCGACGTATCTGCACTGGGCCCAGATGAATCTTGCCTTAAACGGATTGACGGAGCTGAAGAACAAGGTTGAAAAAGCCGACTGTCTGCAGTGGCTTGAGGAGTCGACCGGAACCTATGATCTGATTTTTATCGATCCGCCGACTTTTTCCAACACCAAAAAAGATAAGCGGATTTTTGATGTGCAAAAGGATCATGCGCGCTTGATCGAGCGCGCGATGGCGCATCTGGACAAAGACGGCCTGCTCATCTTTTCTACGAATTTTCGACGCTTTATACTTGAAGAGAGACTGCTTTCGCTCTATGAAATAAAGGATATTTCCCAGGATTCGGTGCCTTTTGATTTTTCCAGGAATGAAAAAATCCATCGATGCTGGGAAATCAGAAAAAAAGTCCAAACGGCGCAGGGAAAAAAATGGCCGGAAGCAGGTCTATGACAAGCGAGGTGCTGGCGAGCAGCAACAGAATCGTGCAAATATAAGCTTTTATTTGTACAATAGGGCGGGTACAGGCAGCTTTGTGGTGAAGAATACCTCAACACCAACCGGAGGGGGAATGGTGGCTGAAATAGAACGTCTTCAAAAACAGATTAAAAATCTTCGGGAGCAGCTGGTAAAAGAAAAAAAGACCAACCAGCTCCTGAAAAAAAGGGCTCTACAGGCAATCATTGGCGCGAATGGTGCGCACCGGAATCAGGTAAACCGGAATGGTTGCGAACTTGATCTGGCGCGGGCTGAGTTGTCCAGCCGGGTGAAAAGTGTCTTTTTGGAAAATGTCAGCCACGAGATCCGATCATCCATGAACGGTATTGTCGGAATGACCGAACTGGTTCTGGAAACGGAACTGACAGAGCAGCAGCGACAATACCTGGAGATGGTCGGCTCCTCCGTTGACCGCTTACTGGTGGTGGTCAATGAAGTGCTTGATTTCTCCAGGATAGAAACCGGAGAACTCGAGCTTGAGCCGGAAGATTTTAATCTCCGGGAGAGCCTTGATCACGACCTCTATGTCCTGAATCTTTCCGCCAGGAAAAAAAATCTGGAGCTGGTCTGCACGATAGAACCGGATGTTCCCGCTCATGTGCATGGCGATCCGGTCCGACTGGTGCAGGTTGTCACGAATCTTGTCGACAATGCAATCAAGTTCACGACGACAGGCGGAGTCTATATCACCATCGAAAATACCGGGTACGATACTGATAATAATATTTTTCTTCAATTCAGTATTCGTGACACGGGCTGTGGCATAACACCGGAAAAGCTCGACCTGATCAACCATTATTTTAAAGAAAAGGTGCAACGCAGTGTCGCCCTGCCGTTATCTGTCGGGACAACGGGATTGGGTTTGACCGTAACTTCGCAGCTGGTCAAGCTGATGGGTGGCGAGATTGGTGCAGAAAGTGCGCAGGGCGAGACAAGATTCTGGTTTACTCTGCCGTTTAAGGAAGTTGCCGATCTTGCCGGCATTGAGGAAAAAACCAATGCGACGCTCGAAGGCATCGAAGAGGAGGTTGCCTATGTACTGAGAGGTGCCAGGGTGCTTCTCGCCGAAGATGAGTATATCAACAGGGTGCTCATTGAGACAATCCTCAAACAATTGGGGGTAGAGGTAACATCCGTGGCCAGCGGCAGGGAAGCGGTGGCCGAGGCGTGCTCCGGTGCATACCAGCTGGTCCTCATGGATGTTCAGATGGATGATGTGGATGGTATGGAAGCTACCAGGCGGATCAGAAAATACGAGGGTAAACACGATGGTCATCTCCCTATTATTGCCCTGACGGCCCTGGCAATGTCCGGAGACCGGGAAAAGTGCCTCCAGGCCGGCATGGATGACTACCTGCCCAAACCGGTGCAGAGAAATGCATTAATTTCTGTTTTGGCGCAGTTTTTAACGAGCCGGGTGCTGGTGGTGGATGGCGACCCGGCCAGCCAGCATGTTTTTGTCCGCACCCTGGTCGAGAAAGGATGGCAGGTTACTCTTGCTGAAACCAACCGATCAGCGATGTACGAAGCCTCCCTGTCGCACTTCGATCTGATACTTTTTGATTTGTCCACACCGCAGCTCGATGGCTTTGAGGCCGTAAAGATACTCAGGCAGCTGGAGAAGTATTCCGGACAGCGAACACCGATCTTTGGTTTCGGGGATGCGAATATTGCCGGCAAGCTGCCGCAGAACATAGACGGATATATGTCGAGGCCGGTGACCAAAGAAAAGATCCTGCAACAGCTGGAAGTCCTGGATGCAGAATGAGTCTAGAAGTTAGAAGCGAATCCGCTGTTTTCCTTGCCAAATGCAGGGCAGGGCGACCATCGTCAACACATCAGCAAGGCGTATGATGCATTATTCCCATGTCTGTTTAGACACTTTTGGCTATGCATTGCCGCCAAGGGTGCTTTCTTCAGAAGATATTGAAAAGCGGTTATCCCCGGTCTATAAACGTTTGCGTCTGCCGTCCGGGCGGCTGGAGCTGATGAGCGGTATCCGCGAGCGGCGCCTGTGGCCTCCAGGGACACGACCGAGTACCGCAGGTACACTGGCCGGCCAAAGGGTGCTTGCTACTGCCGATATCGACCCCAAAAGCATTGAATGTCTTATCTTCACCTCTGTTTCCCGGGATATGATGGAGCCGGCAACGGCATCTTTCGTCCACGATAAGCTCGGTTTATCCTCTGGTGCGTTAATTTTCGATATCTCAAACGCCTGTCTGGGGTTTCTCGATGGCATGGTCATGCTGGCCAATATGATTGAGCTTGGTCACGTTAAAAACGGGCTGATAGTGTCCGGAGAGACCGCCGAGGAGTTACTTGAATCGACCCTGGTTGGCCTGCTGAAAGATACAACGCTCAGTCGTAAAACCATCAAGCCGGCCTTTGCCTCGCTGACCATCGGCTCCGGTTCGGTCGCCCTGTATATGCGCAAGGCAAAAGACAACGAAGACAGGCCCCGGCTGGTGCATGGTGCCTGGCAGGCCAACACGCAACATTCCGACCTGTGTCATGGCGGCCAGAGCGGGGAAAATACCGTCTTGATGGCGACCAACTCCGAAGAACTCCTGCACCGGGGAGTAGAGACCGCCCAGATGACCTGGCAGAAGTTTTCGGCCAAATCCGGCTGGGGAGCGGAAAGTATCGATCGTTTTTTCTGTCACCAGGTCGGCTCGGCCCATGCAAAGCTGCTCTTTGAGAGGCTTGGTCTGGAACCCGAAAAAAATTTCGAGACCCTGGCGATTCTTGGCAATGTCGGCTCCGTTTCGGCCCCGATCACCATGGCTATGGCCATGGAACAGAATTTTTTTGAGCCGGGTCAAAAAGGGGCGCTGCTGGGGATCGGCAGTGGGATAAATTGTCTTATGCTGGGTGTCGAATGGTGATGATGGCGTTGTAAAAAGCCCGATCTTCTTCGTTGTAGTATTTTGGGCCGGCTTCCGACATACTCTTTGTATAGTCGGAAGCCGGCCCAAAATACTGCGCCTCGAATATCAAGCTTTTTGCTTAGCCATCTCTGTTGCTAACTTTGATCTTTTACGAGTTCCTTCATAATGAGTAATGTATTAACAGATAAACAGGGGCAGGTGCTGCTTGAGCTGGCTAGAAAAACCCTGCAGTATAAAATGGGTGAGGGTACAGCCCCGGCACCACCCGAAGATCCTGCCTTGTCGATGCCGGCGGCCACTTTTGTCACCCTGAAAATAGCCGGACAGCTGCGGGGCTGCATCGGCAATCTCGAACCGGCTGGTCCGCTCTGGCAGGGAATCCGCGATAACGCCATCAACGCCGCCTTCAATGATTATCGGTTTTCGCCGCTTCGCCCCGAGGAGCTGCCGGCTGTGCACGTAGATATTTCCATTCTATCGCAACCCGAATTTCTGGCGTATCGGGACCCGGAGGAGCTGCTGCTGAAACTGCGCCCAGGTGTTGACGGCGTGATCCTCCGCGATGGGCGCCGCAGCGCCACCTTTCTGCCCCAGGTCTGGCAACAGCTCGCCGCAACGGAACAGTTTCTTGAGCATCTCTGCCAGAAAGCCGGATTGCCCGGGGATGTTTGGCGGCAAAAAAAGCTGGAAATTTACACCTATCAGGTTCAGTGTTTTGAGGAGGAAAAGAAGTGAAAGAGGTTATCCTGACGGATGCGCAGCTGGAAGTACTTGAATATATCTATCACAAGCTTCAGCTGGAATATGAACGGGTGGCGGAGGCGCTTGATTTTACCTGCACCGGCTGTCCGGATAACTGCTGCGACTCCTATTTCCAGCATCACACCTATGCGGAGTGGGCCCATCTCTGGTTGGGCATCCGGCGGCTTGAGCCTGAGGTGCAGCTATCACTGATTGCCAGGGCGAAGTCCTATCTTGAGCAGTGTGAACAGGCCCTGGCGGCCGGGCAGCGGCCCCAGGTCATGTGTCCCTTGAATGACGAGGGGCGCTGCGTTGTTTACCAGCACCGTCTGCTGGTCTGCAGGACCCACGGCGTCCCGGCGACCCTGACCAGGCCCGATGGCCGGACATTTCAGTTCCCCGGTTGTTTTCGCTGTCAGGAAATCGTCGAGAACCTGGATAAAAACGAACTGCCAGTCCCCGTTGAGAGAACACTCCTTCTGCAAAGGCTGGCGCTGCTGGAAAACGAACTTCTCGATAACAAACGTCATCTTCTGCCTAAAGTTAAAATGACTATTGCCGAGATGCTGGTACATGGGCCCCCGGTAATTCCCCGAACTGACCCCTCAAAATAAAAGCCTCAAAAGCAAAGCCTACCCTCAAAAGGAGATGAGTGACATGCGGGTAAGAGTCACCAGAAAACAACCTAACTCGAAGATGTGTTTTGTCTGCGGGATGAGCAACCGTTTCGGACTGAAGAGCCGGTTTTACGAACTGGAAGACGGCCAGCTGATGGCTGTTTTTCAACCGGCCGAAGAACATCAGGGATATCCCGGCCGCCTGCACGGCGGTATTGCCGCGACAATCCTCGATGAGACTATCGGCCGGGCGATAATGGTGGCCCACTCCGGCAATATCTGGGGCGTAACGATTGATTTCTCGATGAAACTGAGAAAACCCGTGCCGATTGACGGTGAAATCCGGGTGCTGGCCAGGATTGTCTCGGAAGGTAAACGTTCTTTTCAAGGGGAAGGGGAGATCCTTCTTGCCGATGGTCAGACCGCCGTTGCCGGGAGTGGCAAATACCTGAAAATGGATATTGAGAAAATCGCCGACTTTGACCACCAGGGGGAAGACTGGTTTGTTGTCAACGCACCGGACGATCCGGAATGTGTCGAGTTAAGCAACAAGGGGTAACCTCTCGGGCACTCTTCTACGTGACCAGGAAAAAACTGATAACCCGCTAATTTAGCTGGTTTAACGAGATTGGTTCGTCGCAAAAATTGAATTGGAATCTCCTCGTTTGCTGTGATATGCTTTTATATAAAGGTTTCATGGGGGGTTCTCCTGGTATTGCCGTCTTTTTTCTCTTGCGAAACCGCACCTGTTTGTTCCTTTCGGGTCAAAAATATTTTGAATGAAAAATAACCAATTATTTCGCCCGCGCTCCAGCGCTTTTGCCCTGGAACCAAGGGTTCTCTTTGACGGAGCGGCGGCAGTAGCGGTCGAGGATCACCTGTCCGCCGGCGATCCTCTGGTCCATCAAACCGATGCCACCGAGGTACGAACAACGACGGCGGTCGACGCCACCACCGCGAACCCTGCTCCGGCTGCAGCGCCAACCACGCTGCTGGTCGTTGACAGCCGGGTCGCCGATTACCAGAGTCTGCTTGGCGACCTGCCGGGCAACGTCATGGTGCGCGTCATCAACGCGGATGAATCCGGCCTCGCTGCGCTCGATGCCGCCATCAACAACAGCAGCAATATCCAGTCGATCCAGATTATCAGTCATGGCAGCAGCGGCAGTATCAGTCTGGGCAGCGACACCATCACCAGCAGCACCCTGAGCAGCAGCACCCAGATCCAGGGTTGGGCACCCCATCTTACGGACGACGCCGATATTCTGCTTTACGGCTGCGATGTTGGTTCCGGTTCGAACGGCACCACGTTTCTCAGCCAACTCGCCACCCTCACCGGTGCGGATATTGCGGCATCAACAAATGCTACCGGAAGCGCGGCCAGAGGCGGCGACTGGGTGCTCGAATTGCAGACCGGACCGATTGACAGCCGGCTGGCTGTAGGCGAGGCGGCCCTGGCACGCTACGACGGACTATTCGCTGCGCCGGCAATTGGCGGTACCGTAACAAGCCAGACGGTGAACGATAATACTCCCATAACACCTTTCGCAACCGTTACCATTACCGATGCCGACCCGGCCGATATCCAGCGCCTAAGCGTTGCCCTGGATGCAGCGGCAAAAGGTTCCCTGTCGAACCTGAGCGGCGGTCTCTATGACGCAGGCACCGGGCTGTACACCTTTACCGGCAGCGCCGCCGCTGCACAGGCGGCTATCCGCGGGCTGGTCTTTACCCCAACAGCCAACCATGTAGCCCCCGGCACTACGGAAACAACCACTTTCACGATTTCGGTGTACGACTACACGAGTACGGTCACCGACCATTCAAGCACGGTCATTGCCACCTCAATCAACGATGCGCCCGTTGCCGTCGCCGACACTGTCTCCATCGCCGAGGACCTGGTCAGTGTTGCCGGCAACATTCTGACTAATGACACCGATGTGGATACCGGGGATTCGAAAACAGTCACCGACCTCACCGGCGGCACAGTTGGCAATGTTCTTACCAGCACCCACGGCAGTCTGCTCCTTAATGTTGACGGCAGCTATATCTATACGCTGGATAACGACAGCAGTGCCGTTCAGGCGCTCGGCGTTGGCCAGTCCTTGACAGAAACATTCCATTACACCATGAGGGATGCAGCCAATGCCACGTCCGCATCAACCCTCACCGTCACCATCAACGGCACGAACGACGCACCCCAGGCTGTCGCCGACACGGTCAGCATAGCTGAAGACCAGGCCAGTGTTGCCGGCAATATTGTGATTAATGACACCGATGTGGATACCGGGGATGCGAAAACAGTTTCCACCCTCGCCGGCGGCACAATCGGCAGCGCACTCACCACTGCTTATGGCAGCCTGCTCCTTAATGTTGACGGCAGCTACACCTATACCCTGGACAACGGCAACACCCTTGTTCAGGAGCTCGGCATTGGTCAGATATTGGTTGAAACCTTCACTTACACCATGAAGGATACCGCCAATGAAACGTCCTCGTCAACCCTCACCGTCACCATCAACGGCACGAACGATCAGCCTGTCTTGACGCCTTCCGGTATTTCCCTGGCGCAGACCGAAGACCTGACCACCGCATTTACCGTCACCAACCTGCTGACCAATGCCAGTGCCAAGGCGATGTGGAGTGACACCGATGCCGGCACAGCCATGGGAATTGCCATTACCTCCGCCTCGGGGACCGATGCGGCAAGTTCAATGACCGGGACCTGGGAATATCAGTTAAGCGGCAATGCCTGGACACCATTTCCCGTTGTCAGCGCAGAAAGCGCCCTCCTGCTGCCCGGCGACGCCCAGGTCAGATTTGTCGTCACCGCCAATAGCCAGATCGACAGCCGCAACTCCGGCACCGTTTCATTAAGCTACAAGGCATGGGATGCGAGCAGCGGCCTGGCCGGTGCAACCGGCAGTACCACCGTCCTGTCAAGCACGTCACCCTTCAGCAGTGCAGCTAATACGGCCACCCTGAACGTAACACCGGTCAATGACCCGCCTGCCTTCACCGCCTCGCCACTCGTGGTCAATGAACACGCCTCGGTCATGCTGACCGGCGGGTTTACCAACGATTCAACCCAGGTTGCCGGCCTTACCGGCAATATGCGCATTTACGACCCCGACAACAGCACCACCCAGATTCTCTATCGTATCGAAGAACTGCCGGCCAATGGGACACTCAATCTCAATGGTGCCGTCCTTGGGGTCGGGTCACTCTTTTCCCAGTCAAACATCAGCAGCATTACGTATACGCCGACTGTCGGCGAACTCACCGCCGACACCACGGATCGATTCTATTTTACCATCCGTGACGGCGCCGGCGGTATCATCGGCAGCGACGGCAAGAACACCGGAAGCAACCCCTGGGCCTTCCTCGATATCAGCATCAAGGACGTTAATGCCCAGGTTGCCGTCAGCGGCACAACCCTGGTTATTGCCGAAGACAACGCCAATCCCGGCGTGCCGGTGATTGCGCCGATTCCGCTCTCCATGGTCGATGCGGATGATCCTGACGGTCTGCGTACTCTGACCATTACCTCTCTGCCGGGGGCAACCTTCGGCACTCTGCAATACTGGAACGGCAGCAGCTACCAGGCGGCGACATCCGGTTTGGGTTTTACCCAGGCGCAACTCACCGACGCTGTCCATCCGGCCCTGCGTTTTGCCTACAACAACAGCACCGAACCCACAGATCAGAACGGAACAGTCATTTCCGCCGAATCGCAAACCAGCTTCAACGTCTCAATTTCGGACAATAACGGCCACCTTGCCCCCACGACCGCCAACGCCGCCGTCAATATCACCATTACTCCCATTAATGATGCGCCGTTGCTTGTCACCAGTGGTCTGACTGTTGGGCAAGGCAGCAGCAACAATAACATTGGCTCCACCAACCTGACAACAACCGACCCGGACAGCCCGGCCAACCTGCGCACCTACACGGTCAGCGTCGATCCTGCACGCGGATACCTGACCCTGAACGGCGTTCGCATCGGCCGTGGCTCCACTTTCAGTGAAAGCGATCTGAGCTCCGGCGTACTCAAATATACCTGCAACGATGCCTATTATCATGGCAGCGACAGCCTGCAGGTGGTCGCCACCGACGGTCACGGTGCCGATTCCGGCGTCAAGACGCTGGCCATTACAATTACTGCAGATAACTCAGTACCGCTTCCCGTGTTTTCGGGAACCATCGGAAGTGATACGGCAAGCATTACCGGCACCTTAAAAGGCGTCTCTCCAGAAGGTCTCTTCCTGACGCTCGATCAGCGGATGTTGAGTGATGACGGCACCGGATCCAGCTTTACGTTCACCGCGCCGGTGCACGGCAAGGTGTATCTGAATGGCGTCGAGCTGGTCTACGGTGCTGCCGGCACCGCCTTTACGCAGGCTGATATCAACAGCGGCAGGATCATCTACATCCACGACAGCAGTGAGGGCAGCGCTTATGCCTTCACCGACACGCTCAACATTACTGCGGCCAAGGGTGCCGCCGCAATCTCCCATTCGTTCACCATCACCATCTCCCCGGTAGATGACGCCCCGACTATCAGCCAGACAAATGCCGGACCGATCAGCACCAATCAGGACGGCGGGATGCTGATGGAACAGCATGTCGACAACAGCAACGGCATGGCAGCAGCCAACTTTGCCCTGACCGGCATTGTCAACGCCGTCAACATCGTCAACGCCGTCAAACTGACGACTGACAACTTCCAGTGGCACGATATCGACAACACGCAAAGTCAGCTCACCTATATGGTGAGCACCGTCGGCGGCACCATCGGGCGCTGGAACGGTTCGGCCTGGGGTGCCGTCACCTCCTTTTCTGCCGACGATCTGGCCGCCGGTAATATTGCCTACTTCCACAATCCGGCCGCCGATGTAGCGGCTCCAGACAACACCACCATGACGGGTAGCGTTACCGTCTACCTGATCGATGGCGGCGTTGTGGCGGCCGGTGATGTGCTGATTGCGCCGCCAAATATCAGCGAGAAAAACACGCTTGCTGTCAACGACGGCACAACGAGTCTTTCGCTGATCAAAGACAGCCAGATGCGCAGCCCCGACCGCACCGTCACCTTCACCATTGCCGACGTCAATGATGCCCCGGTTGCCAGTAACACCAGCTTTACCGCCACCGAGTTTTCCAGCGGCATCCCGGGCCAGACCAACCACATCCAAGTTCTCACCACCGCCCTGGTTGCCGCCAGCGACAGCGATACCGGCAATGCCACCTGGACCTATACGCTGACCGAGCTGCCAACCAACGGCACAATCCAGCAATGGGACGGCAGCGCCTGGAACGTAATGACCGTAAACACCACGTTCACCTATGCCGAATTGAACGCCGGAAGCCTGCGCTATGTCAACGCCGGTCGAATTGAAGTTACCAGCGGCTACGACTGGAACATCGCCCACGACGGCTTCAAATTCAAGGTCAACGACGGGGAGCTCATATCGTCGCCCCGACCTCTGGACAGCAATGAGGCCACGGTCTCGATCTTCCTGCGCCCGACCAACCAGCCTCCCCTGGCTGTCAATAACGGCCCCGGCTCGGTGCCCGAAGGCGGCGCCCTCAAAATCACCAGCAACCTGCTGGGTTCGGCGGATGTGGCCAACAGCGCCGACATCGTCAAAGCCATCGACCCCGACAACAGTCGTCTCCAGGTGCAGTACCGGATCACCGATAATGTCGATCACGGCTTTCTTTATCTCGGCGACCCGGCAACCGGTGCTATTACCAAACAGCTTTCAGTCGGCAGCGCTTTCACCCTGGAAGATATTCAATCCGGCAGGCTCTGGTACCAGCACAACGGCACTGAAGCAGCCCTGTACAGCAGCCGGGATACTTTTACCTATGCCATATCCGACGCCAGCGGCATGACCGAACCGACGGCGATCTTCGTCATCAATATCAAACCGGTGAACGACGCGCCGGTAGTGACCGGGCTCGCGGGAGGTGCCACCTTTACCGAAGGGGATAGCACCAGTTCGCCCAATATCTCACCGGTTCTGATTGACACCAGCGTCACTCTGAGCGATTCGGATCTGGCCAACAACAGCGCCGATTTCCGGGGCGGATCGCTGACCATCAGTGACACCTTTGGCAATAAGACCTCAGATCAATTGAGCATTAAGAATATCGGTACCGGCCCGGGCCAGATAGGCTATGATACCTTCACCGGGATAGTCACCTGCGGCGGCGTCCAGATCGGCACCGTTACAACCGGTGGTTTCGCCAACGGCGTCAATGGCAATGACCTGACCATCAATTTCACCGCCGGCGCCAACACCTCGCTGACCGTCCCCGCCGTCAAGGCCTTGATCGAAGCCATAACCTTCAGTCACACCGAGTACGACAAGGCCATTACCGGCACCCGCACGCTCAACTATGTCCTGATAGATGGCGGCGGTACGTCTGATCCTGCCGATCCCCTCTATACCGACAGCAAGAATGTGTATTTCGCCGGTGCCGACATCTGGTCCGGCAGCGCAACCGTAACGGTTGCTGCCGCCAACGACCGGCCGGTGCTGACGGATTACGATGCCGGCAGCGCCATCTCGCTGGGCAGTCCCATCGATGAAGACAATACCAACCCGGCAGGGTATCTGGTGTCGGGCTTTCTCACGAGCAGTGCGGCTGACAGCACTCATTCCGGAATTACCGATGCGGATACCGGCGCCGAGCAGGGCATAGCCGTTACATCCGTATCCAATGCGTCCACCGGCCACTGGGAATATTCGGCAGATGGCTCGACAAACTGGACCTCTTTCGGGGTCGTCAGCGACACCAGCGCACTTTTGCTGGCTCCTGCGTATTCCGTTCGTTTTGTGCCTGATACCAAGGATGGCGGCACAGCCACTTTTACCTACAAAGCCTGGGACCGGACCAGCGGCACAGCCGGCAGCAAGACCAGCACCACCAGCGCCGCTCAGACCAGCGCCTTCTCAAGCGGCACCGACAGCGTCAAAATGGTGGTAACGCCGCTCAATGATGCGCCGACTCTGACCGGCGTTGCCGGTGGTTTCGTGAATGCTGTGGAAGATACAGTCTTCAATTTCACCGGAACCAACCGTATTACGCTCGATGATGTGGACTCGGGCAGCGGGCTGATCAAGCTGACGCTGAGCTTTGCCGGCTCGGGGAGCTTCGGTTTTTCCAGCGAGACAGGCAGCGTCTATACTGATGCTGGAGGCACTGCCCCGCAGGCTGCATGGAGCGGGTTCACTGATGGTCAGATGCTGACTCTGTACGGCACCAGGACCAACCTTGATGCCGTTGTCGGCAAGCTGCAATATACGCCGGCCGCCGACGCCAACAACTTCAATCTGGCCCACCAGAGTTCCACCGCGCAACCCTCGGTCAGACTGGACGTCGACGACCTGGGCTATGGGGAAAACAGCACGCCGGGGAGCCCCCTTACCGCGACCAGGACGGTGGCAGTCAATATTACCGCGGTCAATGATTCGCCGTCGGTGACGCTGGACAACACGCCCATCTCGCTCAGTGAGAATGCTGCCGCGACAACAGTTTCGAATGACATTGTCCTGACTGATACGAAAGATATTTTCGATACAAATTACGCCACAGCGGGAACCTCTCTGCCATACCTTGTGGTCACGACGCACAACGGTTTTTTGAACTTTGCCGGTGCAGATGGTGTAACTATCGTCTCCGGAGAGGGAAGTGGAACGCTGACGCTACAGGGCACGCTCGTCGATCTCTCGGCCGCCCTGAGCAGCGGCAATCATAGTCTGTCATACACGCCGTATAATAATTTTTCGGGTATCGACACCGTAACGCTGACTCTGCACGATAACGGCAATGGAGGCAGCGGCGGCGATAAGACAGATGTCAAAAATATTGCGATCACGGTTGACGGTGCCAACGAAGCTCCGAGCTTCAGCGGGCTTGGCGGCGGGACTCCCGATCATGTCTACACGGAAAAAGGCGCTGCCATAGTCCTTGATGCCAACGCAACGGTCACTGACCCGGAACTCAGTGTGTATGACAACTGGGGGAATGCGGTATTGACGCTGGTAAGAAATGGCGGCGCCCAGAGCGAGGATGTGTTCGGTGTCACCGGCAGCGGCAACACGGGGGTTAACTTCAGTGGTGCAGATGCTCTTCGCATCGGTATAACGACAGTCGGTTCTTTTACCAACGAAAGCGGTCAGTTACGGATTACATTTGCCAATGGCGCCGCAACAGTCCAGGTGAATCAGGTTCTGCAGGCGATTACTTATGTCAACACGAGCAATGATCCGGCCGCCGACATAACCATCAACTATACCATCGACGACGGCAACACCAACTCCGGCATAAATCCCCAGGGGACATCGACACCGCTTCATCTGAACAATGCCGGCTCTGTCGGGATCGGCATTACTGCTGTCAACGATGCGCCGATTTTCACGATGACCAGCGGCAACGCCGCCTTTACCGAGAATGCGTTGACGCCGATAATCATCGATAGCGCCCTGAGCCTGGCCGATTATGATGACACGCAGCTGACCGGCGCAAGAGTGAGCATCAGCGGTAATTTTGTGAACGGGGATGTCCTGGCAGTTGCAGGCACAGGCCTTGAAAATACAGTGGCAGGCACCAGCATCCGGGTTGACAGCTATGACAGCGTGACCGGCGTGCTTTCGTTGAGCGGCACGGACACCGTTGCCAACTACCAGGCCGTACTGCGTACCGTCACTTTCACCACCCCATCCGACGACCCGACGGCAAATACGACCGCAGGAACACGTATCATTACCTTCGCCGCCACCGACAGTAATTCCAGGGGCGGCGGCAGTGGTGCACTGACCGGGGCAGCGACCCGTGCCATTGCAGTTACCCCTACCCAGGACGCCCCGATTCTGGCGGGAGGAGGCCAGACCCTGGCGTACACCGAAAACGGGCCGGCAGCAGTAATTGACAGCACGGTCAACGTGTTATCCGATGACGACGATACTCAGATGGGGGGGGCGACGATCAGTATCAGCGCCGGGTACACGACAGGCGATACACTCAGCTTTACGGCGCAGAATGGCATCAGCATTTTGAGCAATTCTGGCGCGGTACTGACCCTGACCGGCAAAGCCACCCTGGCGCAGTACACCGCGGCCCTGCAATCGGTGCAATACAGTTCGACGTCCGATGATCCGACTGTCATCAGCGCCAGCCGCACGGTAACCTGGCGGGTAACCGATGCCAACTCGGACAATGCCGGTGCAGCCGTCAGCAACACCTGTATCAGTAACATCAACATCACCCCGGTCAATGACGGCCCGACGCTGACCGGTAGTGCGCCTGCGCCAATCTACACCGAGAACACCTCCGGGGTAGTGCTTGACGGCAATATCACGGTAAGCGATGTTGACGACACCCAGATTGTTTCAGCCACGGTCAGTATCACCAGCAACCTGACAAGCGGAGATACCCTCAACTTTACCCCGCAAAACGGCATCAGCATCCTGAGTAACGCAGGAGGTGTGCTGACCCTGACAGGTACCGCTACGCTGGCGCACTACACTACGGCCCTGCGGTCCATCACCTTTTCCTCCACCAGTGATGATCCTACCGTCAATGCCACCCGTACCACCCGTGCCATAGAGTGGACAGTGACCGATGCCGACTCGGACGGTGCTGGAGCCCATACCAGCGCTTCCCGTACCACAGCACTCACGGTTATTCCAGCCCAGGATGCCCCGATACTTGGGGGAGGAGGGCAAACTCTTCTGTATACCGAGGTGGGGCCGGCGGCGGCCATTGACGCCACGATCAATGTTGTATCCGATGCCGATGATATTCAGATGGGTGGAGCTACTGTCAGAATCAGCGCAGGTTACACGTTGGGTGATACATTAACCTTTACCCCGCAGAACGGCATCAGCATAGCAAGTAACGCCAACGGCGTGCTGACCCTGACAGGCAATGCCCCATTTACCGAGTACACTGCGGCACTGCAATCGGTACAATACAGCTCGTCTTCCCACGACCCAACTGCTATCAGCACCAGCCGTACCGTGGCATGGCAGGTAACCGACGCTAACTCGGATCTCGCTGGTGCAGCCTCCAGCAACATCGTTCTCAGTACCATCAGTATTACTGCGGTGAACGATCCTCCAATAGCCAACCCCGATATAGGAAGTGCAGTTGAAGCGGGCGGGCTGAACAATGGAACAGCAGGGAGCAATGCTACTGGCAATGTGCTGACCAACGATACCGATGTCGACAGCCACGATACCAAGACCGTTACCACTACGGGTTCAAGGATAGGCACCTACGGTACCTTGACGCTGAATGCCAATGGCAGCTACACCTATGTAGTGAACAATAGCAACGCTGCCGTCCAGGCGTTGCGGATTACCGGCCAGAAGGTATCTGAGTTCTTTGACTACACCATGCGTGATCCCGCTGGATTGACCAGTTCCAGCACGCTGACCATCAATATCGACGGGCGGAACGACACCCCGGTGGGAGTGAACGACACGGCAACTGCGGTTGAAGCCAGCGGCATAGCCAATGTTACAGTCGGGGTCAACCCCACCGGCAATGTGCTGGATAACGATACCGATGTTGATGCCGTTGTCAACGGAGAGACCAAGACGGTGAATGGAGCCCGTATCGGGACGGAAGCGGCGGGAGGAACGCTGACTGCGGTCAGCGCGGGCACGACCAGCGTCACCGGTCTGCACCTGGTCGGCAGTTACGGGACGCTTAATATAGGTTCAAATGGTACCTACAGTTACGTAGTGGACAATGCCAATACGATGGTGCAGTCCCTGCGGGAAACAGGTCAATCAGTTACTGACATCTTCACCTATAGGGTTAGAGACACCGGCGGGCTGAGCGATACGGCCCAGCTGACGGTCACTATCGACGGGCGGAATGACAACCCTGTTGCAGTTGCCGACACGGCAACTGCGGTTGAAGCCGGAGGACTGGGCAATGCCGCCCCTGGAACAGATCCGACCGGCAATGTGCTGATCAACGATACCGATGTTGACTCCGCAGCCAACGGCGAAACAAAGACCGTCACGCAGGTCACCGGCGCGACCGCGGGGGTTGTCGGGGGAAGCACTGCAGGAGCCCATGGCACCCTGCACCTCAATGGTGACGGCAGCTACACCTACAATGTCAATAACAATGATGCGACTGTTCAGGCCTTGCGCACCAGCGGTGATACCCTGACCGATACCTTTAACTACACCATGAAGGATGCCGCCGGGCTCACCAGCAGTACCCAGCTGACGGTCACTATCGACGGGCGGAATGACAACCCTGTTGCAGTTGCCGACACGGCAACTGCGGTTGAAGCCGGAGGACTGGGCAATGCCGCCCCTGGAACAGATCCGACCGGCAATGTGCTGACCAACGATACCGATGTTGACTCCGTAGCCAACGGCGAGACAAAGACCGTTACGCAGGTCAGCGGCGCTGCCGCGGGGGTTGTCGGGGGAAGCACCTCTGGGGCCCATGGCACCTTGCATCTCAATGGTGACGGCAGCTACACCTACAATGTCAATAACAATGATTCGGCAGTTCAGTCCCTGCGCACCAGCGGTGATACCCTGACCGATACTTTTAACTACACCATGAAGGATGCCGCCGGGCTCACCAGCAGTACCACGCTCATCGTTACCATTCAGGGCACCAATGATGGACCGGTGGCGGTTGCCGACACCGGTGCGGTGATTCATGATGCCACCCTGAGCGTAAACGCTGCTGCGGGTGTACTGCAAAACGACATCGATGTTGACGTGACAGATAGCAAAACTGTCACGCAGGCAGCTCAGGGCAGTACGACCCAGGCAGTAACAAGCAGCACCCCGGGGGTGATCCTCAGTGACTATGGTACGTTGACCTTGAACATCGACGGCAGCTACAGCTATGTGGCGGACGGATCGGCCAGTAAGGCCATCTTCCCCGGACACATCGCCACCGATACCTTTACCTACACAATGCGCGATACGAACGGTTTGACCAGCAGCACGAGTCTTACCATCACAATTACCGGCTCCAACGAGGCTCCGGTAGCCGTTGCCGATACCGGTGTGGCATTGGAGGCAGGTGGCATCAACAACGGAACCCCTGGTTCCAATGCAATGGGTAATGTGCTGGACAATGATACCGACGTTGACGTCGGCGACACTAAAACTGTTGTTGGCGTTACCGGCGTGGGTGCAGGGGCGGTTGATGGTGTGACCCCCGGAGTACACGGTACGCTTTCTCTCCATGCCAACGGTACTTACATTTACAATGTCGATAACAACGACGCGGCGGTTCAGGCTCTTCGCAACAACGGAGAGACACTTACTGATACCTTCACCTACACCATGCGGGACACGATGGGGGCCACCAGCAGCACGTCCCTGACTGTCGTTATTCATGGTGCCAATGATGCTCCCGTCGCTGTGGATGATACCGGGCACTTGCCAGAAGGACGCCCGGTTACTGTCGCGATATTGGGTAACGATAACGACCCGGAAAGTGATACCCTGACTGTCTCCAGGATAGCTGGGATCTCTTTGTCTCCGGGCGGCACGGTGATCATTCCGGAGGGCGTGGTCATGCTCAACACCGACGGCACCCTCACCTATACCCCCAACGCCGGGGTCCGGGGTAACGTAGTTTTCTCCTATGAAATCAGTGATGGCAACGGCGGCACAGCAACTGCCGAGGTCAGCATTTCTGTCGTTCCAGAACCCAATATCATCCCTGCGGGACCCAAGCCCCAGTTTTTTTCGGACAATAGAGTTAAGCTGTCTGGTGATCAAAGCGTTTTCTTTTTCGGTGATAGCTACAGCAGTGTGATCCGTCAGGTGATCCCCTTCAGTCCCGCTGTGTTCATCCATCAGGCCGTTGAGCTCGCGCAGCAGGAACGAATGAATGGAGACGCTCTGTCTTTCAGCAATCCAGATATGGTGCGCCTTGGTAACATAGAAAGTCAGTCCATCGGCGCTGAATTAGGTCTTGACCCTGTTTTATTTGTCCAGCATGCGGTGAGAGATTCGCAGGCCCAGGGAGAATTTATCGATAACATCGTTAATGGACGATTAACGCGCATCTCTCTCAGCAGTGACCGGCTGATTCCAACGCCTGACCTCCACCAGCCCAATCCGCTTAAGATCATGCCGCCATGGAAAATCGTCGAAATAAATGATATATATGAGCATGATGTTTTACCGGATAACCATCTGAAATCGACGCTCCCCGTTAACCGGTCGAAAGACGGTACTACCCATGACAAGTCATGGACAGCCCCTTCTTTCTCCGAGCAAATACGAGCCGCCGGCGTTTCTGGACCGATCGCCGACAGAGGTACTTTTCATCAGCATTCCAACCTAAAAATTTATTGAATTTCCTTATGATGACTTTACCTGACCGATCCGTTCTGGCCCGGCACTCGGTTTCTGTTTTTTCCCTGCGATTGCTGGTCCTCTGCAGTATTTCCTTATCGCTGGCCAGTTGTACCGTTAAGCCGACACCGTATACCTTAAGCGAGATAAAAGAACGGGTCGCCCTGGATCGCCAGGTAATGTATGCCGACCAGGAACCGGTGACCGGGCCGATCTCCTTTTATGAAGCGAGCGCCCGAGCCCTGAAGTACAATCTTGACTATAAGCTCAAACTGATGGAACAGGCCCTGGCGCAAAACCTCAACGACGTTGCCGCCTATGAAATGCTGCCCAGGGTCCTTGCCGGAGCGGGATATGTGAATCGCAGCAACGATTCCGGGGGCAGCTCGGTCGGCATTGAAGATGGTATCCAGTCCCTGCGGCCCTCTACCTCGGAGGAGCGGGAGCGAACCCTGGCCAACCTGACTTTTTCCTGGAATGTCCTCGATTTCGGGGTCTCCTACTATCGGGCTCAGCAGAAAGCCGATCAGATCCTGATGGCGGACGAACGCCGACGCAAGGTGGCCCAGAATGTGCTGCAGGATGTCCGCAACAGTTACTGGCGTGCCCTCGGGGCGCAAAAACTGCTTGGCCAGGTTGACGCTCTGCTGGTCCGGGTCAACAAGGCCCTCGCCAGAGCCAGACAGGTGGAGAAAAAAGGGTTGATGCCGAAATTGCAGGTGCTTTCTTATCAACGTGCACTTCTTGATGCGGTCAACCTGCTGACGCTCAGGCGGCAGGATCTCGATCTGGCCCGGGCGGAACTGACTGCCCTGATGTCGGTCCCTCCGGGAACCGCATACACCCTGGCAGAAGAAAAAGAAGAACCTCTGCCGCCTGTGCCCGATAATTTCGCGGAACTTGAACGCATCGCCCAGGAAAAAAGGCCGGAGATCATGGAGGAGTGGTATCGTAAACGCGTGACCGCCAATGACATCAAGGCGGCAAAAATTTTGCTCTGGCCGAACCTCAGTCTCGAGTCAGGTCTCAACTACGATTCCAACAAGTACAACTATAACAGCTCATGGGCCAATATCGGGGCGAGGCTCTCCTGGAATATCGTCAAACTGGCACAGTGGCCGGCTTTATCACAATCTCTGGAGAACCAGAATAAAACAGATGATTTTCGCCGAATGGCTCTGTCAATGGCGGTATTGACCCAGGTGCGCGTCGGGGTGCAGCGGTATGGTCTGGCCCTGGCGGAGCTGGAATTTGCCGATGAAAGTCTGCGCGTCGACAGAAGTCTGCTGCAATACGCCCGCTCCGCTGCCCGGGCCCAATTCGACTCCGAACTGGAAGTGATCCGCTCCGAGGCCCGTGCGCTGCTGACCGAATATCAACGCTATGCCGCATACTCTAACGTCCAGGCCGCCTGGGGGCGACTCTACAATTCAATCGGCCTCGATGTACTGCCCGAAACAATCGACAGCAACGACGTTGAGACGCTGGCTCACAGCATGAAAACGACGATGGCCGAATGGCAATCAATAATCTTTAAAACTGAGAAATGACCTTATCTTCCTTCTTTAGAACACTCTTTCTGATGGCCATTCTCACCGCTGTTCCGGTGTCAGCCCGGACTGCCCAGGAATTCTCGGGTGCCAATACGGCCGGCCCGGTTGAGCAAGTAGACCCCAATGCCATCCGCATCCTGCTCAGCCCTGAAATTGAAACGACTCTTGTCGCGCAAATGGCTGGATCGATAGTGGCCCTCAATGCATCCCTTGGCAAGGCCGTCAGTAAAGGGAGTCCACTCGTATCTTTCGACTGCCGGGAAGGCGACGCCAAACTAAGCATGGCTGAAGCCGAATTCGCTTCCGCCCGGGAGACGCTTGCGGCCAAGAAACAGCTGCGCCAGCTGGAGGCGGCAGGCGACCTAGAGGTCGCCCTGGCGGCGGCTGCGGCGAACCGGGCCAAGGCGGCAGTCGGCCTGTCCCGTGCCCAGCTCTCGCAATGCACTGTTGCCGCCCCTTTTTCCGGTCGAATAGTCAAAATATACGTCAAACCCTATCAGGGAGTGAGCAGTGGTATGCCGCTGGTCGAGATGGTCAACGACGGCCCGTTGAAGATCCGTTTGAATGTCCCCTCCAAACTGCTTCGGAGCCTGCATATCGGCACAGATTTCGAGGTGGATATTTACGAAACAGGCAAAACATACCCGGCCAGGGTTACCGCCATCAATGCGCGCGTCGACGCAGTAGCCCAGACAATTGAACTGGAAGCCGCTATCGTTGGTCAACCAGGCGAATTGCTCGCCGGCATGACGGGTATTGCCCGCATCAAGCCCGGCCCATAAGATAATCGCATTGTCATGGAACATACTCAGGATTCATCTTTAACCAATCTGGTCAGCGCACTTGAAGCGCGTGCCCGCGCCGCGGGCAATCTGGCCGAACTGGGCTTCTCCATCGCCAATGACAGCTACGATCTGCTTGCGTTTCGCCAGGCCCTGGTGTTTGACGGCGATAAGGCAGCCAGTCGATTGCAGACTGTTTCCGGTTTGGCCCATGTGACGGAAGACAGCCCCTATCTGATCTGGCTGTGCCGGGTCTGGCCCTGGCTGCAGGAGCAATTCGGCCACCAGCCCGGCTGGTACCAGCCGGTGGCCGATGATGCAGCCATGCCTCCGGAAATTATGGCGGGCTGGCGGGAATGGTGGCCGGCAGGGGTTTTTGCTCTCCCTTTGCGCAAACGGACCGGAGAAACACTGGGCTGGGCCTGCTTTCTGCTGGATAATCCGCCCACCGAGCAGCAGGCAAAGAACATCCTGCATGTCTCTCTTACCTGGAGCTACTGCTGGGAAATGCTCCAGAAAACCAACAATAAACCATGGTTTGACCGCCTGCGTACCCTCAGCTCCGGCAGACGATGGCTGGCTGTTCTGGCTGTTGCGGCCTTGATGCTCCTGCCGATTCACCAGACGGCAATGGCCCCCGCTGAAGTCATTGCCCTCGATGCAACAACCGTGGCCTCTCCTCTTGACGGCGTGGTCAAAACCATTCACGTTCGCCCGAACCAGCCGGTCAAGGCCGGGGAAAAGCTGTTCTCTTTAGATGATACCACCCTGCGCAACCGGCTGGAGGTCGCCCAGCAGTCGGTGGCCGTCGCCGATGCCGAATTGCTGGCGACCACCAATAAATCCTTTGACAATCTGCAGAGTAAAAGCGATCTGGCCATGTTAAGCGGCCGCACTTTTGAAAAACGGGCGGAACTGGCGGCAGTGCAGGCGCAGCTGAATCGGATCGACGTGGTCGCCGGCCATGACGGCGTTGCCATCTTCGGCGACCCCGATGACTGGCTCGGTCGTCCGGTGTCCACCGGCGAACGAATTATGCTTCTTGCCGATCCGAAAAAGCCGGGCATTCTCATTCATTTGCCGGTGGCCGATGCCGTATCTCTAGATATTGGCGACCCGGTAAAGCTTTTCCTGACAGTGTTACCGTTATCACCCCTGGACGCCACAATCACCGAGACCAGTTTTCAGGCAGTGCTTTCACCAACCGGCGTCGCCGGCTACCGGCTCAGGGCCGCTTTTACCAACACCAATGAACAGGCCCGTATCGGTCTGCGCGGCACCGCTAAAATCTATGGCGACCGGGTTGCCTTAGGCTATTACCTGCTGCGCCGGCCGCTGGCCAGGGTGAGGGAGTGGAGCGGGTGGTAACTGGCGCCGAAATGATCCTGCCGCCTCTGCGGCAGGACCTGCGCCTGCACCAGGCGGCTCCGGACAGGGATGGTTCACCGGCCTGGTCCATCCAGGATCCGGTGACCAATCGTTTTTTCCGCATCGGCTGGCTGGAGTTCGAGTGCCTGCGGCGCTGGCCGGGCAATCCGACCCAGATCGCCGATGCCATCGCCATGGCCACCCCCATGTCCGTTGAGCCCGAACAGGTTGTCGCTTTTGGTCATTTTCTGGAACAGCACCATCTGGTGCGGCCAACGGCAGAAGGGATCGCCCGCCTGGCCGCAGAGGGGAACCAGCCGGGATGGAAACACTGGCGCTGGTGGCTGCATCACTATCTTTTTATCCGGGTTCCGCTGGTCAGGCCGGATCGCTGGCTGGCGAGGGCCTTGCCCTGGTTTCGTCCGGTCATTTCTCCGGTCGGCCGCATTCTCATTGTCATCGCCACACTTCTCGGTCTTCTGCTCGTTGCGCGGCAATGGGACCAGTTCACCCACGGAGTCATGGATATCCTGACGCCCGCCGGTATCGGCGGATTTATCCTGGCACTGGCCCTCTCGAAAATTTTTCATGAGTTGGGGCACGCCCTGGTCGCAACCCATTTCGGTGTCCGGGTAGCCCATATGGGGTTTGCCCTGGTTGTGCTCTGGCCGATGCTCTATACCGATACCAGTGAATCATGGAAGCTTCGCTCTTCCCGCCAGCGACTGGCTATTTCAATGGCCGGTCTTGCCGTCGAAATAGCCATAGCCGGACTGGCCACGCTGGCCTGGGCGCTCCTGGATGACGGACCGATGCGGCAGGCCGCGCTCTATCTGGCGACTACCGGCTGGGTGCTGTCTCTTGCCCTGAATGCCAGCCCTTTCATGCGTTTTGACGGGTACTTCATCCTCTCCGACCTTCTCGATTTTCCCAACCTGCATGAACGTGCCGGGGCGCTTTGTCGGGCATGGCTGCGCCGGACACTGCTCGGCTGGGATGAACCGGACCCGGAGGAAGTCACGCTTTTGATGCGCAGGGGTCTGATTGCCTTTGCCCTTTTGACCTGGATCTATCGCCTGGTGGTTTTTCTGGGCATCGCCGTGATGGTCTACCTGTTTTTCTTCAAGGTCCTGGGGCTTTTTCTTTTTGCCGTTGAGGTGAGCTGGTTTATCGTCCGCCCGTTCTTAAACGAATTCCTGGTCTGGCGGCGGCGCTGGCGCGACATCAAGATCAACCGCCGCTGCCTGATGCTGGGCCTGGGAATACTTATATTGCTGCTCCTTGCCTGCCCCTGGGCCTTTGACATCACCGCGCCTGGTATCGCCCATCCGAAATACCAGCAGAATGTCTACAGTCCTTTTCCAGCTCGCGTTGTTCAGCTGCACAAGCCGGGCCAGGTAGCGTCGGGAACCCAGCTGGCGCTGTTTGACGCCCCGGATCTGCAGGCACGCAGCGTTCGGATCGCCGCCTCGATCGATGCACTCAATCAGCGGTTGAAAGGGGTGAGCGCCGACAGCCTGGGCCTTGATCTGCGCCGAGTTACCAGTGAGCAGCTGACCGAACAGATGGCGGAGGCAACAGCCACCCGTGAAGAAGAAAAACGGCTCAGTGCAGCAGCTGAATTCGATGGGATCTGGCTGGATGTCGACCCGACGCTCCGGGTCGGCAGCTGGGTCAGCACCAGGGACCAGGTGGGTATTCTGATTGATCCGTCTGCGTGGATTGTCGATGCCTATGTGGGACAGCGGCAGGTGGAACGGCTTTTGCCGGGGGCCAGGGCCCGCTTTCGTCCGGAAAAAAGCTGGGCTTCAATCGATGCCAGGATCATCGATATCGACCAGAGCCAGAGCAGGAAGCTGTCCCATGTCATGCTCGATGCCCAGCATGGCGGGCCGATCGCCACCCAGGCTGGTGAACGGCAGTCGGTCCCCGCCGATGCCGTCTATCGCGTGCGCCTGGAGCTCGCCCGGCCCCTGCGGGAAAATCATGAGACGCGGGGCCAAACCACGATAGAAGGGCGCCGCTACAGCCTGTTGTGGGAGGGCATTAAACGAACCGCCGCCGTTATTGTTCGGGAAAGCGGGTTTTAGTGTGCCCCTCGGCCGCCTCAGGGCGGGGCGGGGGAGGATGTTACAGGAGCGCATTGCGGATTTTGCGGGCAAGATTGTTTAAACTGAAGGGTTTCTGGATGAAATGAATACCCTCGTCCAGCATACCATGCTGCACGATCACGTTGGCAGTGTATCCGGACATGAAAAGGGTCTTGATATTCGGCCGGATGGTGACAGCACGGTCATGCAGTTCTTTTCCGTTTATTTTCGGCATGACCACGTCGGTCATGAGAAGTTGAATGGATGTGCTGTCGTCCTGGAGAAGAGTAAGAGCTTCCTGGGGGGTTGCAACAGACAGGACGTCATAGCCGATCTCCTCGAGCATTGCCCGGGTCATGTCTCGCACCATATTGTCGTCCTCCACCAGCAGCACCGTTTCTGTGCCGACATCTGCCGGCGCTTCGCTGCTTTCCGTCTCGACCTGTCCCTCCTCGGTTGTTCTGGGAAAGTAAATGTTGAAGGTGGTTCCCTGTGCCGGTTTACTGTACACGTTGATTAAGCCACCACCCTGTTTGACGATACCGTAAACGGTGGCCAACCCGAGGCCGGTTCCTTTTCCAACCTCCTTGGTGGTGAAAAAAGGTTCGAAAACATGGCTTAGCGTATCCTTGTCCATGCCGAGCCCGTTGTCGCTCAACGACAGCTGGACAAAGTCGCCGGGGATAAAATCGACATGGTTCCGGCAGAAGTTTTTGTCGAGATGTATATTGGCAGTTTTGATGGTGAGCTTGCCACCGTTAGGCATGGCATCTCGAGCATTCGCCGCCAGGTTGATGAGTATCTGCTCTGTCTGCGTAGGGTCGAAGCTGATTTTCCAGAGAGTCTCTGCCGGAAAAAACTGCAGCTCAACATCCTCCCCGATCAATCGGGCCAGAGTTTTTTGCAGGGTGATGACCAGGGTGTTTAAATCGACAATTTTGGGCGAGATGACTTGTTTGCGTGAAAACGCCAGGAGCTGGGCGGTAATATCTTTTGAGTGCAGAGCTGCTTTTTCTATCTGCATGAGATCGCTTCGCAGCGGATCCCCGTCGATTAAGTTCAATTTCATCAATTCCGCGTAGCCCAGAATAACTCCGAGCATATTGTTGAAGTCATGGGCCACGCCGCCGGCCAGGCGTCCGATGGATTCCAGCTTCTGGGATTGGAAAAGCTGAGATTCGAGCTTCAATCTTTCCTCCTCCGCCTGTTTACGTTCAGTGATGTCGCGGACAAAGGCCACATGGTGTTCCCGGTCGCCAAAGCGGATATGGTTGATAGAAACTTCGACTGGAAAGACCACTCCGTCCCTGCGCCGATGGGTGGTTTCAATGATTCGGTATCCAACCGTCCCCATCTCCTGCCAATGCCTGCTCCAGCGTTTTGCAGGAAAAGCAGGGTCAATATCCCACAGGCGCATGCTCAGCAATTCCTCTCGGGAGTAATGCAGGGAACGGCAGGCCTGGTCGTTCACATAGGCAAAGCCACCCTCGCGGTTCATCCAGAAAATCGCTTCCGAAGCCCGGTCGATAGAGAACTGGAACAGGCGCAATTCCTCTTCTGCGCGTTTACTTTCGGTGATATCGCGGGCAAACAGGCAGCTGTACTCTTTACCGCCAAAATTAACATAGTTGGCGGTGATTTTGACCGGAAAGATCGTACCGTTTTTGTGTTGATGCCTGGTTTCAAAAGTGACCACACGTTGATCAACAATGTCCTGCCAACATTTGAGGCACATTTCCGGGGTGAAATCGGGATCGATATCATAGCCATATTTTTCCAGCAGTTCCTGGCGAGAATAGCCAAGGGACTGGCAGGCCTTGTCGTTGACATAGAAGAATCGGCCTTCCGGTTCCATCCAGAAACACGAAAATGATGCGCGGTCGATGGCGAACTGGGTGAGCTCTAACTGCAGCTCAATCTTTCTGCGTTCGGAAATATCGGTGATGAAGGCACAGCTGTATTGCCTGCCGTGAAATTTCACGTAGTTGGCCTGGATCTCGACCGGAAAAGAGGTGCCATCCTTGTGCCGATGGATGGTTTCAAAGGTGCGGACTTTCTCTCGAAGCAGTAAGGTCCAGTAATCAGCCCACACTCTGCTGTCGAAATTGGGGTCGATATCCATAACCGACATCTGCAGGAGTTCTTGCCGGTCGTAGCCAAGAGAACGACATTCCTGGTCGTTCACGTAGAAAAAACGTCCGTCCTTGCCGATCCAGGTGCAGCCGATGGAGGCATGATCGATGGTAAACTGGGTCAGTTCCAGCGCTTTTTGGTACTGTTTGCGTTCGGAGGTGTCCCGGATTGCCAGGATACAGGTTTTGCGACCATCGATTTCCGTCAATAGCGGCCGGATCTCAACGGGAAAGACCGTTCCGTCAACATGCCGCATCAGGCTCTGATACAGGTCATCTTCACTGTGCGCCATGAAACCGGTCAGATGTCCACGATGCTCAGAAGCCACACAGTCCAAAAAAGGTGTTCCGATCAGGTCGTCGCGCTGGTATCCAAGCATTGCGGCCAACCGGTCGCTCAGATCGACAAACATGCCGTCCTGCGTTATGGCGATGCCATCGAATGCCGCATCCGCCAAATTTCGGAAAAGATGCCAGCCGTCTTGCGGGGAAGCTGTACCCTCGGCCCCGTCAGAGTAGTCTGAAATGGTGAGAAGAATAAGCGGTGAAGCTTCCGGCTGCCGGTCAATTAACCTGGCACTGATGCATATTTTTCTACAACTGGAAAGCTCAATTCTTGTTTGCGCTCTTTGTTGCGCCGTCCTGGCTTTTGGATTGAGAACCAGAGCGAGCATCGCCTGCAGCTTTTCGACTTCGGTTGGGCCCATGCCCAATTCGGAGAGTGTATGGCCTTCTGTTTCTTTCAGGGAGCGGCCCAGAACATGGCAAAAGGAAAGCCCGGCTCTCTGAATGCACAGATTCTCATCCATAACAGCCGCAGGTTCGTGCATGGCGTCGAGGATGCCTGCCGGCAGATTTTGCGGTCTGTCAAAATTTGGGTCTTTTGATGCTTTGCTCATAGCCAAACCCCATTTTCCTGCTCGTAAAAAGAAGATCGGCAGGTGGGCAGAATGCCAATGTCGGGTACGTGCGTGCAGGCTGAATATCCGCTTGGATTTGCGGGAAAAATCATAAAATGTTGAGGTGCATGGATTGCATACAGTGCATTATTTTCGCATACACCAAACGATGATATTATAGCCGAAATATTAATTTTAATATACTTCTGGTTGCGTATGGTGGTTCGGGGTCAATGAAAGATATCAGAAAATCCATGGCAATGCCTGGAACATCAGGACACTTCATTTTTTTTATCGGTCCTGAAAAAACGGGACTGCAAATCGGGGCGGATGAACTGGCGGGCGACAACAACGGCTCTTGCCCCGGAGGGGGGTGACTCAAACGGTGCAGACTGACTGAGCAGGCAATTGCGCTCCCTATAACGGATCATGCTGGTGCGGATGATCACCGGCTATATGCAGATGGCGATGGACATGGACGTGATTTTCTTCACACCGATGTATATGACCATGATCGATCTTATACAGGATTGAAGTGGTATGGCTGAGAAAGTCCCAGTCATGGGAGATGATAATCTGATGCAGATCCAGCCCCAGGAGGATTTCGATAAGATGACTGCGGGTTTTCGGATCAAGGTTGTTGGTCGGTTCGTCGAGCAGCAGTATTTTGGGCCGCATGGCGAGGATGGTGGCAAGAGCGACCAGTTTTTTCTCTCCACCGGAAAGACGATGGGTAATGCGGTCTTCAAAGCCGGTAAGACCGAGATCGGCCAAAGTTTTCATGGCGACATCTCTGGCCTCTTTAGGGGAAAACCCCAGGTTCAGAGGGCCGAAGGCGACATCTTCGATGACCGTGGGCGAAAAGAGCTGGTCGTCAGAACTCTGGAATAAAAAGCCGACTTCTTTGCGCAGAGCGCGCAACTCCTCTTTGGTGGAGACTTTTTTCCCGTTAAACAGGAGTTCTCCTTCGTCAGGTTTGAGCAAGCCGACCATAAGATGAAAAAGAGTGGTCTTGCCGCAGCCGTTGGGACCGATAATGCCGATCCGCTTATCGTGTACCGCAAAAGTAAGGTGGTGCAGCACGGGGTCTTTCGCCTGGGCGAAGGTATAGCTGATGTCGCGAAGCTCAATCATTTGTTTCTCATATTACGTAGTCATTCAGAAATGCAACCATCTACGGGTTCTCACACCTTGAAGCGGATATTTAAAATATCGCCGTCGGTGACGATATAGTCTTTGCCCTGCAGGTACATCTTGCCGGCCTTTTTCAATTCCGCTTCGCTGCCGTATTCCATCAGCTCATCGTATTTCATCACTTCCGCGCGGATAAAGCCGCGCTGCAGGTCGGAATGGATCACTCCTGCGGCGACCGGGGCCGGGGAGTTTTTTCGCACCAGCCATTGCCTGACTTCATCTTTACCGACGGTGAAAAAAGAGATAAGCCCGAGCGCTTTCAGGCAAAGGCGGGTCATAATGCCAAGGGCCGGTTCGTCGATCCCTAAATCCTGCAGGAACTCCGTTTTTTCTGCTTCTGAATCCAGCAGCACAATCTCTGACTCCACCTGGGCGCAGACAATCATCGCTTCCATCTTATTTTGTCGGCACTGCCCGGCCATTTTTTCAAGAAGCGTTGTGTCTCCCAGCTGATCTTCCGCCACATTGAAGGCGAGGATCAATTCTTTTCGGGTAATAAGAGGGTAGCTGCGGAGGAGCAGTTCTTCGTCTTCATTGAATGCCATAAGTCGAAGCGGTTTCTCCTCCTCCAGATGGGCCAGCAGCCTGCGCATCAGGTCCAGTTCAATGGCCTGCTTCTCGTCCTTGATCTTTTTCAGGGCCGTTTCAATACGGGCAATGCGTTTTTCGACAAAGATCTGATCATGCATGATCAGCTCGCCATTTACCATATCCGCATCTCGGAAGGGGTCGACAGAGCCTTCCGCGTGGTACACCGAATCGTCTTCAAAGGCCCGGATCACATGGCACAGGGCATCGACGTCGTCGATCTCTTTGAAGATGTCCCCCTTGGCGATGTTCTCCTGTTCCATTTTCGGTAATAATACGAGGTCAATACGCGCCCTGGCCTGTTTGTTCGGGCTATACATGGATACCAGCCGGTCAAAGCGAGGGTCTCGTATTTCAGCTGTACCCGGAATAGGTTTGGCGGGACCGGCCTGTTCTCTTAATTCACTGCCGGTCAGTACCTGGAAAAGGGTCTTTTTGCCTGTTTGGGGCAGGCCGATGATTCCAACCTTCATGGTAAAATCCTTTGTTAAGAGAAAGAACGAGTAAGTTACCTGGACAATTACCACAGGACGGAGGGTATCGGCAAGCTAATAGACCGGGAATTATGGCAGAGGTATGAAGTGAGCAGTCATCTATAGAAAAAAGGTATCGACGCTACTGTAGCCGTAATGGCCAGGCCGATAACGAGAAAAACAATATCATTGCTGGCAACAGTCCGCTGTTCGAGGGGAATAAGCCGTCCATTAAAGCCGCGCAGCAGCATGGCCTGATGCACCCGGGTGGCCCGGTTCCAGCTTCTCACCAGCGTCATGCCAAACAGGTATCCATAGGTTCGGTAGGTGTGAATATTGGTTGCCGGCACAAAGCAGCGCATCCCGGCTGCACGTTTTAATTTCTGGTATTCCTGGTAGATGACAAAGATATAACGATAGGAAAAAAGCAGCATAAAACAAAGACGCCTGGAGACATGCAGTCCTTCCAGGGCATGGCCGAGGCTGGCGATTCGTGATGTGCCGAGCAGCGTGATCAGGCTGAGCACGATGCAGTTGGTTTTCAGGCTGATGAGAGCCGCCAGGCGTATGCCCTCAACGCTGAGGGAGAAAGCACCCAGCCGGGTCAACTCTTCCCCGCCGTAGGTCAGAGGCAGGGTGAGCCAGAGGAAAAGGGTAAAGGTGTTGGCAGCCAACAGACGTTTGCCGACCTGACGCAGGTCCAGCCGGCTCAAAAGCAGCAGCAAAAAGGCCAAGGCAAGAGCCAGAGAGACGACCGCAAAACTATTGGATATGGCGGCAACAGTTATATATGCGGCAGCAACTATGACTTTTACCTTGGGATCTCTTTTGTGCAGCAGGGAATTCCCGGTCGCAAAACGTTCGTCCATCATCGATTATTGCCGTGCCTCCGGTAGTTCATCCAGGTATATCCACAATACTGCCCCGAGTTCAACGCCTTTATCCTTACCCGCCGGGTCTTTAATGGTGTAATCCGCTTCACTCAGGGCGGCAAATCCCCACCAGCCCGCCAGGGGGCAGCTGAAGGTGAAGATGCCGTTGCCATCGGCTTTTATGACCTGAGTCACGTGATAATCACTTCTGGCCCGCAGTCTGTTGCCCTTATTATAGAATTCCACCTCGACTTCGGCTCCGGCGACCGGCTTGCCCTGCAGCAGCACCTGGCCGGAAAAACTATTGCCGGCGTAATTACCAAACGGCCTGAGCAGGGGGACAATCTCAGTTGGCAAACCGACGGGTTCATCCCAACCCTCGTCGTCGCCGAAGGCGGGGATGACTGTTTTGGTGTAGTGAATAATGCTCAAATCTTCGGTTGGTTCCCAGTAAGGGGTCGGTTCCATGACAAACTGATACACACCAGGACGGGTAAAATTATAGGTAGTCTGCCATGCTTTATGCTCCATAACCGAGGCCGGCGTGAGGGTTGCCAGCAGATCGGTTGTTTTGCCGCCCATCGTTACCGTGAATTTTTTCGGGAGGGCGAGATCCATGCCGACGTTTTCAAAAGGATGGGAAAATGAAAGGGTCAGCGTTGTCTTCTTTTTTTCCTGATCGATAATATGCTGATCTGGAATAACCATCCCGAAATGGGCAAGCGCCTGCCCGGTCGGCAGGCAGATTAAAGTGGCAAGAATACTCATTGCAGCAAACTTTCTCACGATCCTCCTCCTTGTTGTTTTTTGCGTGATTGCATATAGGCAGCTATCCCGGCCAGTCCGAGAATATAGCCGATACCGCCAAGGATATCCTGCAGGCTCGGGTCCTTGTCCGAGTTTTCCGCGAGTGTTCTTTCGATCGGGGCGAGCTTTTTATCGAGGGCTGTATTGACAATCCTGGCAATTTCAGAGGCCGTAATGGCTTGCAGCTCTTTTTCTTGTATCTCCTCGGATACTGGTTGCAGGGAAGGGCGAATGGTTTCGCTGGTTACCGGGGGAGGAGTATTGTTGCTCTCTGCAGAAGAATCTTCCAGAGTATAGGTCCAATTGTTTTTATGGCCGTCTCCCGCGCTGACGATGATCTGCAGTTCTTTTGAACCTGTCTGTGGTACGGGAAAACTGAACATTCCATCTCTATCTGTTGTTCCCGACAGCAGGGTCTGGCCGGTTTTGGTTTCGACAACGGAGACGGTGGCATTCTGGGTAGGTCTGCCACCGCTGAACTTTGACTCGGTGATGATATGGTCACCATCCCGCCAGGCAAAGATGCGTACTTTATGCGCAAAACAGGGGCTGCATAAAGCGGGAACCAGAAGAAGAATAAAGAGCAGTTGGTAGAGAGTTATACGGTGCATTATTTTCCCATTATAAGAAATTCCGGTTGAACTTTGGCAAGAAAAGAGACAGTAAACATGGTGATAATTCCCTCGATGATCATCAGGGGGATATGGGCGGCCAGTATCAGTTGAGCTGCCCGCGCAAAACCTTGATCAGTCGACCAGAGGGCAAGCGCCGCTATACATGCGGAAAGGAGGATCGAACAAAAACCGGCACCAAAAGCCGCAATTTTTCTTTTATGACCGTTTTTTTCAACCCATGGCCGAAAAATATAAAAGCAGATCAGGGCCGGCAGGGCCATGATCGTGGTGTTCACTCCCAATACCAGTATGCCGCCAAAGTTGAAAAAAAGACTTTGCAGCAACAGTGCCACCAGGATTGCCGGAAAACAACTCCAGCCGAGGACAATACCCATCAGGCCCCCCAGCAGGAGATGGACATTACCAGGTCCGATGGGTACATGGATGAGCGAGGCCACAAAAAAGGTAGCTGTCAACAGGGAGACCGTCATGATTCGGTCATAATCAAGTTTTTTCAAGCCAATTGCCGTGCCGACGGCGGTAATTGCCGCTCCGGCTAACAGGACAGGGGGGCTTAAGACGCCTTCCGAAATATGCATGTGATGTGGTTCTCCCTATCTTCAATCGGCCTGAGACGCTAAAATATAACACGAAGAAATAATTTGTGTTACAAAGTACCGAGGGCATCATGGCGTGTCAAGAATTTAGTGACACAAAATAAAAAATAGTATTACTGGCGCTCCGTTGAGCGTCTCGAGAGGTAAACAGAGAGAGGTGAAAGAATACGCGATGGAACCAGATAACGGGCGTACAGAAAATAATGGGGCTCTTACCCCCATCGGCATCGTCCACTCCTGCTTCACGGAGAAATTCGGCATTCCCCGGCAGCCGGGCATGGTGGCCTCAGCGACCGCTCGACTGGAACTGTTGCCACCCTTTAACAGACAGGAAATGGTGCGCGGCCTGGAGCAGTTTTCGCATATCTGGGTGCATTTTTGTTTTCATGAGACTCTTGCCGAGGGATGGAAGCCGACAGTCCGGCCACCCTGGCTGGGAGGGCAGAAAAGAGTTGGTGTTTTTGCGACCCGCAGTCCGCACCGTCCCAACCATCTCGGTTTATCGGTGGTGCGGCTCGAGGGGCTTGTCTTGGAAAAGGGCCGTCTATTTCTCGAGCTCTCCGGCATCGATTTTCTCGATCAAACCCCTGTTTTCGATATTAAACCCTATATTCCTTACAGCGATTGTATTCTGTCAGCCTCCTGCGGTTACGCGCTCGGGGAACAACCGGTGGTGGATATTGCGTTCAGCGCCGAGGCCGAGATTTTCTGTTCTGCATACCTGGTAAAACACGGCAGAAATATACGCCAATTAATAGAGGATCTGATTCGTCACGACCCGCGACCGGCTAGTCAGAAAAAAAACCGTAAAAATTTCGGTATGCTGCTCTGGAATGTCAACATCCGTTGGACAGTCGAGGGGAACAGGTTTTTTATCAAAAACTGTGCGGAAATCTGATGGCGTCGTAAAAATTACTGAACGGCATAGAAATTTTCATCTGCGTCGTTGTTTCAATATTCCCCCTGGTTCCCTTGTGGCATATGAAATCAGATGAAGGTTTTTTCCGTAACCATCATGGTTTGATGAAGCCGTTGATGATACAATGGACTCTCTTACCGATCTCATAGCTTCCACTGGTAACGTCGTAATCCAGGCTACCGCCGTCTATTTCAATATTCTTCCCTTCCAGCCTGATTTTGCCGGGACACTTGACGGTGCGTTTTTCACTGTCGTACATCAACAGATCGGTATAGAGGAACTGTTTATCGTGTATTCTGTTGATTACCACATCGTCAGTTAAGGTCAGAATTTTGCTGGTTGTGTTGTACTCGCCGGTGTTGGCGATAATTTTGGTGATATTGCCCTGCGCATCAAAAAGATCAGCGTTGACGAACTCCATAACCAGGACGTTTGGTTTCACGCCCGTGTGGGCTTTACGGCCTCGTACCAGTGCGGTTTTCTGCCCTTTCTGGTTTTGCAGTATCTGTACCGTGTTCATATTGAAATTCTGGTTGTCGGGGTGCAGCGGGATCGGGGCGGGATCGACGCTGCCTCGGGGACTGAGAAAATTGCCGACCGGTACGGACCAGAGAGGATAGGTGACAATGATGATGAGAGGGACGAGCCAGATGGTGTTGCGATGGAATTTCATCGATTTTTGTACTTTTGCAGCAACTCCAGAGCGAGATTTTTGGCCTCGACGAGCAGATCGCAGGCATCACGCACGGCCCCGCCACCTCCCGGTCGTTCGGTTATAAAATGGACGATCTCCTGCACTTCCGGCACGGCGTTGGCCGGAGCGATAGCCAGGCCAACCTGCTGCAGCAGCACCAGGTCCAGCCAGTCGTCACCCATATAGGCGATCTGGAAGGGCTTGAGACCGGAGACCCGCATGATTTCCCTGAAGGCATCGTTTTTATTGCCGACGCCCTGGTATATGAACCGCATGTTGAGTTCTTTGGTGCGCCTGGCGACAACTTCTGACTGTCTGGCTGTTATGACACCCGTATCGACACCTGCTTCCCCAAGCAGGCGCAGGCCGAAACCATCCTGGGTATTAAACGACTTGCTTTCCTCGCCACTGCCGGTGTAGAGAAGCGTCCCGTCGGTCAAAACACCATCGACATCCAGCAATAACAGTTTTATTTCTCGGGCTTTGGCAAGAGCACGAACTCGTTGGGGATCGTTTTTTCGACTGTCGCGTTCCCGGACCCTGGTCCGGTATCCTTCAAGAATTTCGCAATCGGACGGATAGTCTGTGGGCGATGGAGGACAATTATCGGCCATAACTAGCAAACCGCATTGCGAACCCTGATCAGCTGCACGAGCAGTTCTTCAACCTTATCAAGGGGGATGGAATTCGGGCCGTCGCACAGGGCCTGGTCCGGATTGGGATGGATTTCCATAAACAGGCCGTCAATGCCGGCGGCAATGGCGGCTTTGCTGAGAGTGCTGATGAACTCCCGCTGGCCGCTGGAAGTGCCGCCTGCTCCACCGGGAAGCTGTACCGAATGAGTGGCATCAAAAATGACCGGGCAGCCAAACGAGCGCATGACTGGCAGGGAGCGCATATCGACGACCAGATTGTTATAGCCAAAGCAGGCGCCTCGTTCAACCAGCATAATTTTTTTGCCCCCGACGCCGCGCATTTTATTGACTGCGTTCTGCATATCCCAGGGGGAGACGAATTGGCCCTTTTTAACATTGACCACTTTGCCGGTTTTTGCCGCAGCCGTCAGAAGATCTGTCTGTCGGCAGAGAAAAGCTGGAATCTGGATAATGTCGAGTACTTCTGCGGCGGCCTCGACCTGGGTGACGTCATGGATATCCGAAATAACCGGTACCCTGAATTCCCGTCGAATTTTAGCGAGCGTCGCCAGCCCTTCTACCAGGCCCGGACCTCGATAGGAATCAAGTGATGTCCGGTTGGCTTTGTCAAAAGAAGCCTTGAATACGTAGTGGATGCCCAGGCGGTCGCAGATCTCCTGCATTGCCCCCGCCACGGTTCTGGCCAGTTCTTCTGATTCAAGTGCGCACGGTCCACCGATAAGCAGCAGCGGTTGTCCGGTGCCGACAAGAAGCGGGGGACCGGAAGGGGTATCAATGGCGAGTTTAATATCAGTCACCGATCACTTCCTTGGCTTTCTTGAGTTGTCCCTGTTGTTTATGAGCCAGTGCCGCGCTGATGAAATCTCGGAATAACGGATGCGGCTTCATTGGTTTGGATTTGAACTCGGGATGGAATTGACAGCCAAGGAACCAGGGGTGGTCTTTTATCTCAACAATTTCCACCAGATTGTTGTCCGGCGATGTTCCTGATACGAGCAGGCCGCTTTCTTCCAGCTTTTGCCGATAGGCATTATTATATTCAAACCGGTGGCGGTGTCGCTCGGAAATTTCATCCTGCGCGTAGGCCCGATAGGCATTGGTGTCTTCTTTGAGTACACAGGGGTAGGCACCAAGGCGCAGGGTGCCGCCGAGGTCCGACTCTTCGTCCCGTATCTGCTTCTGGTTGGTGCGATAGTCAAACCATTCCTTGATCAGATAAATGACCGGATCCGGGGTGGCTTCGTCCAGTTCCGTAGAATTGGCCAGGGGAAGTCCCAGCACATCCCGGGCAAATTCAACTACCGCCAGCTGCATGCCGAGGCAGATACCAAAAAAGGGTATTTTGTTCTTGCGGGCGTAATTTATCGCTTTAATTTTCCCTTCTACGCCGCGCTTGCCGAATCCGCCGGGAACAAGAATCCCGTCGCAGCCGTCGAGCAGGGCGGCCACGTTTTTCGATTCAAGGCATTCCGCGCTGATATACTCCAGGTTGACCTTGGTACCGTTGGCCAGACCGCCATGCACCAGCGCTTCGTGGAGACTTTTATACGACTCGGTAAGATCGACATACTTGCCGGTAATGGCAATAGTGACGCTGTTTCGTGGATTCTTGATATTGTGGACCAGCTCTTCCCACGGTTTGATATTCGGCTGGCCGGTCCAGATATTGAGCAGCTCGAGGATTTTGTTGTCGAGACCTTCCTTATGCAGATGGAGCGGAAGTTCGTAGATGGTGTCAACGTCGATTGCGGTGATGACAGCATCCTGGGGAACATTACAAAACAGCGCAAGTTTCGCCTTCAGGCTGTCATCTAAGGGAACTTCCGTCCGGCAGAGCAGGATATCCGGCTGGATGCCATCGGCCCGCAGCTCGCGTACCGAATGCTGGGTCGGTTTGGTCTTTACCTCCCCGGCCGTTTTGATATAAGGCACCAGGGTCAGATGAATGAACAGGGTGTACTCCCGGCCCAGATCACCGCGCAGTTGGCGAATGGCCTCGATGAACGGCAAACCTTCAATGTCGCCGACGGTGCCGCCGATTTCGATGATGGCGACATCGACACTGCCGTCAAGCTGGCGCACTGCGGCTTTGATTTCATCAGTGATATGGGGAATGACCTGCACGGTGCCGCCGAGGTATTCACCGCGCCGTTCCTTGGTGATAACCGAATAGTAGATGCGCCCTGAGGTGTAATTGTTTTTCTGGGCCATGACTGCGCTGGTGTAGCGTTCATAGTGCCCCATATCCAGATCGGTCTCGGCCCCGTCGTCGGTGACGTAAACCTCGCCATGCTGGAAAGGATTCATGGTGCCTGGATCGACGTTGATGTAGGGGTCCAGTTTCTGGAACGTTACCGTCAGCCCACGACTTTCGAGCAGTGCCCCAATGGCTGCGGAGGCCAGCCCTTTTCCCAGAGAGGAAAGGACGCCGCCGGTGACAAAAATAAACTTGGTTCGTTTGGTATTATTTGGCTTTTTCATGGTGGGCACTATAGCAATCGAACCTTCTTTTTGGAATAGAAAACTTGCCTGGCGAGGTAAAAAACGGCAAACAAGCAGGTTAAGTTTATAACATTTTAATGGCGTCGGAAGGCTAAATGCAGGGCAGTCTTGAATAAGCCGGCGCCAGTGCCTATGGTGTCAGGTGGCAGTACAAATTCTAAAGGAGAAAACTATGCAATATTTACTACTTTTGACCGCGGTGTTCTTCCTGGCAACCGCGGCTTTTGCCGCCGGAGAACGACCTGTTTCCTCAGAAAAGACTGCGGTATTCGGCGGTGGCTGTTTCTGGTGCATGGAGCCTCCCTTTGAACAACTGAAGGGGGTGCTGGAGGTGACGGCCGGCTATAGTGGCGGGGATGAAAAGAATCCGACCTATGAACAGGTATCCAGCGGTCGGACCGGACATATCGAATCGGTCCGGGTGGTCTACGACCCGGAAAAAATTTCTTTCAAGGAACTCCTCGACACCTTCTGGCGTTATGTCGACCCCACCGATCCGGGTGGCCAGTTTGCCGATCGCGGTGATCACTATAAAACGGCGATTTTTTATAACGATGAAGCCGAAAAAAAGATCGCCGAACAGTCCCGTGACGAAATTGCTGCATCAGGTATTTTCAGCAGGCCGATAGCTACGGCTATCCGCCCGGCCAAGCCGTTTTATCCCGCCGAAGAATACCATCAGGACTATTACAAGAAGAACGTCGCCCATTATGAGGCCTATAAAGTTGGTTCCGGCAGGGCCGGTTTTCTGGAAAGAACCTGGAAAGACCACCCGGCGGACAAAAAATTCGTCAAGCCTTCGGATGCGGAGCTGCGGGCCAGGTTAACGCCTTTGCAGTACGAGGTGACGCAAAAGGAAGACACGGAGCGCCCTTTTGAAAATGAATACAACACCAATAAGAAGGCCGGTATCTATGTTGATATCGTCTCCGGAGAACCGCTGTTCAGTTCACTGGATAAATTCGACTCGGGAACCGGATGGCCAAGTTTTACCAAACCTCTGGTTGCGGAAAACGTGGTTGAGAAAAAAGACGTGAAAATGTTCATGGTGCGCACCGAGGTGCGAAGTGCTGGAGCAGATTCCCATCTCGGCCATGTCTTTGACGATGGCCCGGCGCCGACCGGCCTGCGGTACTGTCTTAATTCGGCAGCCTTGAAATTTATCCCGGCAGACGAGCTCGAGAGTAAAGGGTATGGAGAATTTGTGAAACTATTCAAATGAAATGGTCTGCTTGGTTCCCATGTGCGCCACATGGGAACCGGCGGGATTATTTTCCGTTAAGCACATCTTCCACTCTTCTACCCTCAACCTCGGCATCGAAGATCTGTTGCAGAAGAGGTGACACGGTATCGCTGTGCTCTGCGCTGACAAGAAAACCGGGCAGGGGGGAGGCGGTGAGCGTTCGCATACGCGCCTGAATGATCTGGGTGGTGCTCAGGTGGTCGGCTATCTCTCTGAATTCACTCATATCAAGAAGAGCGGGGAGGACGTCGAGCATGTTGCCCCAGTATTCTTTCTGGCCAAGATGCTCGACGATCTGCGTCACCGCCGTTGCCGCCTCGAGATAAAAATCGGCAACCACAGCGGGGTGCATGGCAGAACACGTTTTCTGGGAGATAAAGAGTCGGCAGCTGAAGGGACGAACAGGATAAATGGTGCACTGGTCTTTATCCAGAAACGGGCAGGTGGATGCAGTATGGGGGGTATCGTGATCAACATCTCTCCCCTCAAGGCACGCTGCGGCAAAATCATTGGTGGTCATTTTGGGAGCCTGATGGACAGGGGGAGAGTTCAATTTCTCCGCCAGCCAGAAGGCCATGTCTTCAGCCAGAATATAGCGAAGTATCGCCTCGCCTTCTACCGCTGTAATGGTCACATTCTGGGTGCAGCAGCTGCTGCAGCCCCTTTTGCATGCCTTGGCGAGGCCTTGGTTCCACTGGTCGAAGATATCGTATAGAGTAAATAAAATCTGCTGTTTCATTGTCGCTCAGCCTCCTGTGCCTTGTAGTGTGAGAAGGGCAAGGATAGCATATCGAAAAAATTTGCCAACAAAAACCAGAACTGAAAAACGGATAAAACTGGTTTTAAAGACTCCGGCGACCAGACATAAAGGATCGCCGAGTACCGGCAGCCAGCTGAGCAGAAGAGACCAGGTTCCATATTGAGCATACATTTTCTCAGCCCGCAGCAACTGTGCATCATTGATGCGAAGGATGGTGCGAATGATATAGTTTGCCCCGAGCATGCCGAGCAGATAGGTAGAACAGGCCCCTAAAAAATTACCAAGCGTTGCGGTAAAGACAACGTCCGGAACGGCGAATTTTTGTAAGACCATGACAATCAGCAGCCACTCGGAGCCGATAGGCAGAATGGTTGCCGCCAGAAAACTGAGCATAAAGAGCAGCGGCAGGCTGGGGCTGGTGAGAAGGGAGGGGAGATAATCCATGGAAAAAGGATATTCGAAAAGAATTCTTTTGCAAAGATGATAATTGAGTACGTGAGGGGTTGAGGTGATGAAATTTTTGTTGAAACCGGCACTGTTGTTTCTTCCGCTGGTTATTGTATATGGATTGACAGGTTGTCCGGTTCGGGCGGCCGAAAATAAGGATTTTGTGCAATGGCTTGCCGGATTTTACCCGGTAGCACATGAACAGGGGATCAGCAGGACGATTTGGGAAACAGCTTTTTCCGGGGTGGTGGAACCGTATCCGGAGGTCCTTGCCAAGGCAAGTTATCAACCCGAGTTTACCACCGAGATCTGGGATTATCTGGATGCCCGGGTGAATCCGCTGTCCATCGGCAGAGGCCGGGAAATGGATCGAAAATTTGCCCGAACACTAGCTGACGTGGAAAAAAAATTCGGGGTTGAAAAATCGGTTCTGCTGGCAATCTGGTCCATGGAGTCGAACTACGGTGCCATCCTCGAAAAGACCGACCGGTTGTTTTATGTTCCCCGTGCCCTTGCTACCCTTGCCTATGGAGATCCTAAGAGACAGAAATTTGCCCGTAGCCAGCTGGTTGCCGCGCTCCAGATCCTGCAGGCCGGGGATGTCCAAAAAGAGCAGCTGACCGGCTCCTGGGCCGGGGCCATGGGCCATACCCAGTTTATTCCCACCAGCTATCTGGCTTATGGTGTTGATATGGATGGGAATGGCCATCGAGATATCTGGACTTCCGTCCCCGATGCCCTGGCAACCGCCGCCAACCTGCTGCATAAGAACGGTTGGCGATTCGGCAGCACCTGGGGCTATGAAGTAGTAATGCCTGTCTCCGGCGAACAGTTTAAAGAGCAGACGAAAACCCTGGCCGAGTGGCAAAAGTTTGGCTTTAAGCGACCGGACGGCAAGAATTATGGTTCCTCTGATACGAAGGCGGTGCTGAAACTTCTTGCCGGACCACAGGGGCCGGCCTTTCTGATGATGAAAAATTTTTTCGTGCTGAAACGCTATAACAACTCCGATTTCTATGCCCTTGCCGTAGCGCTTTTAGCCGACCGGCTGACAGGAACGGGCGGTTTAGCAGGCTCCTGGCCAAGGCCGCCAGGGTCGCTCAGTCTTGAAGACAAGATTGAACTGCAAAAAATACTGCAGGAACGTGGTTATTATTCCGGGGAAATTGACGGGAATCTGGGGGGTGGCACCAAAGATGCAATCCGGCAGTTTCAGCTCAAGCTTGGACTGGCCGAAGATGGTATTCCATCCCAGGACCTGCTCCAGGCTTTGCGTAAATAACGGCATTGCAAAACCTCCCCCGACCATTTCCTGCAGAACACAGTTATTGGGTCGCAGCTTCCCGGAACACGTTAAACCGCAGGGTCTCGGGGATGGCGGTAATATCAGTCGGTTGACGTTCGGCAGCCCTCAGGTGCAGGTCCATCTGCGGGAAGGGAATCTCGATGCCGTGTTTCTGTAAAGTTTTATATATGCACGTCAGGACGATATCGCTTATTTGCGCGGGTTGTCTTGCGTTCTGCCCTTCAACCCAGATTGCAGCGAGCAGATCCAGCGAGCTGGCCGCATGGCTGGCCATCCATATTTGCGGTTCCGGCTCGGGCATCACAACCGGGAGCCCAAGTACTGCCTCTTTTATCAGCCGCTTGACCCGGTCAATATCTGTCCCATACGCTACAGAAAAAGGTATCCTGAAACGGACTCTCTCGTCCGAGTATGTCCAGTTGACCACCTGGGAAGCCATGAGATCAGCATTGGGAACGATTATGTTGATATTATCATTGGTTCGCAGCACCGTGGCCCGGATATTCATCTGGACAACATTGCCGCGAAACCCACCTGGTGAAGAATTTTCTCCAAGGCAGATGAAATCGCCCGGTCGAATAGATTTATCAAAAAGGAGAATAATTCCCGATACCAGATTGTTGACAATGGTCTGCATACCAAATCCGATTCCCACCGAAAGCGCACCGGCAACCAGCGCCAGGGACCGGGTATTTATGCCGACCACGGAAAGCATGATCATGGCGACAATAAAAACAAAGGGATACTTTCCAAAAGCCTGAACGAGGTGTACCGTTTGTTCCGACCACTTTCTGTTTTTGCCCATTCGCGACACCACATGACCATAGAGGCGGTTGACGATGATGCCGAAGATCAGGACAATGATCACCTGGAGAAAAAGCAGCAATGACACGTTCATGCCGCTATAAGAGATCAGCGGGTATTTCAAGATGGACAGGATTTTCTCAAAAATATTGTCAGTTGCCTCTTTGGTTTTGGTGACCATGAATCCGAACGTCGACTGCTTGAGGTCGATAGCCCTGTCCAGTAATCGTCCCCTGTTGTCGAGCATCTCTGCGCGTTGATCAATACTGGACAGCAAGGTGAAAACGGTTCGGACATTTTCATCAAGGGTATTGATCAACTCCTCTGCCTTCGGGCCAACCAGGGCATTGCCGCCGCGCAGGGTCGATAAGTTCTTTTCATAGGTATAAATCAAGCTGTGTGCTTTCTCGGTTTTCTTTCTTAATAACATGATCTGTTTATTAATATTTCCCGATAAATCGGTGAGTGTAAAGAAATCCGGTTTTTCGGCGAGCAGATGAAACCAGATGTTTTTCTGCTCTTCTTCAAGAAAGCCGATTGTCGCTTCATGGATATGATCGTCGGTAATAAGTTGCTGGAGCTGTTGTTTGAGAGATTTCAGCTGTTCATAATGCATCTCTTTTCTTTCGTCATCGCTAAGCTCTCGGCCGAGATAGCCTGCCAACAGACTCTCCTGCTGCTGCAGCAGGACATCATTGCCTGCAGTGGCCAGAATTTTTTCATCTTCCAGGCCTTGTAATTTTTTCTTTGCCTGATTCCGCACCTTTTCTTGTTTATCGATCGTCTTCTGGTCAAGATGTATATGCGCCAGCACAGCCGGATACTGCTTTTGGGCGATTTCCATTCCTTCTTTCAGATATTTGTCTATTTCGTTTTGCTGGGCGACTTTGCGAACCTGAAAGGCATATTGGAGCTGGAGGATTTCCTGCTGAGGATCGTGGTCATCAAGGGCGATTAACCGGTTGTACAGAGTTTGCACCTGTTTCTCGCTGTTTTCCAGATTCTGAGCCGAAATTTTGGCCTCCTGTATGACGCCGACATATCGTTCCAAATACTGTTCAACATCCTGCCAAGAGAGGGTTTTGGGAATGTTCTGCTCCGAAAAAAGTAAATCTATGGCGGGCTTTTCAGGCTTGTCCGAAAGAGCATCAAGCTTGATCAGCAGCTGCTGCTGTACCAGAAAACCCTGCTTTTCTTTCTCGTCTGTCACCGTGGCAATTTTCTTCGCCAGCTGTTCCGCCTTCAGTTTGTAGGCAGCATCTCTTTCCGCCGTCTGCTCCGAATAAAGTTTCCCATCCGGTTCAACCGCCAGAATATTTGGCACCTTAACCCCGAAGATCTCTATTCCAAAAACAATCAGAAAAAAGAGAATCACCAATTTGCGCGGCGCCGGGTTTTGTGCTGAGTTGTCTGTAAGTTTCATAGAAATTGGATTTTAAAGTTGGATTCCATGTTGTCGCAAAAAAAGGCTGAACAGCCAGGGTCAATGATTCCCGGAATACGTCTTTCTGCCGCTGTCGTCGAGTGATCGAGAAGATTTTAAGTGGCTTGGCTGGGGAGGTATCGTGGTAATGACGGGATACATTATTTCTGCGTCACTGCAGAGGGAGGCAGAGCAACTCAATATAAAGGTTCTTTGCAATAAGGTTGCCAATTGAAGTTATTTCACAAAACACACCCAGGAAAAGGTATCACTTTTTTCCAATATCTGGTGTTATATGTATCCATAAGTACAGACAAATAATTAAAAACCAGCATCCGTTTTTGCTGTTGAATCACGCTGCTCGACCAGGCTTGAAGAACTGTTTTTTCCGATCAGTCTGGGCAAATTTGCGTCTTTCTTGGGCAGTATTGTCTCCTCATCAGAGCAGGATGAGAAGCGAGTCGGGTCATGTGTGTCTGATTTTTGTCTGGCGATCGGTCTGACCGGGGAGAGGAATGGTTGACTCTTCATGTCGTACGAACGGATGTGTCAAGCTGATTTAATACTCTGTTAGTATTTGTTAACTTTTGTTATGATAGGACTGAGGTTTGGTGGTTGAAAAGGGTTGAAAAATATGTAAGATAACGAGATGTTGGAATATTCTGAGCAGGGGCCGGCACAAGACAGATAAAATCGTCCCGCTGCATTGGTCGTTTATCAAACGAAAAAGAGAGTCGTATGCGCATCACCCAAAAAGTGTTTTATGATCTCGCTATCTGGATGGTGATCTTTGGCTTGTGCATCGGGACAGTTTTTCCATTCTTCGTGATACTGCTTGGGGTCCCGGCAGATATCGCTCTGAAACCTTTCTTCTTTACGGCCTGCCTCGGTGCCGGAGCACTGGCAGGGATCCTCAACTATAGTCTTGCAAGATCGATTGTCGGTAACCGTTTGAAGGTTCTGGCGAGCAGCATGAGCCAGGTTGAGCAGAACATCAATGAGATGACTTTCAGTGGCGACACGTCGAAGTGTACCCCGGAACATTGCGCGATACCTGTCGATTCCAGGGACGAGATCGGCGAAAGTGCTGTGGCATTTAATCGACTGGTTGAGTCTCTTTCCGTCTCTATACAGACGCAGGCGGCAGTGCGCTCTTTTTCACGGATGCTTACCAGCCAACTGGAAGTCGAGAGCCTGACGGAAAAAGCACTCGAGTTATTTTTTGAACATACCGGTGCGGGCGCTGGCCTGATCTTTTATCAATCTGACGGATTAATGAAGCTCGCGGCTTCGCGCGGGGTAAAGAATCCCGATCTGGTTCTTGCCGTTCCTTATGTTCAAGACGTACTGCGGACCGGTCAGAAACAGATTGTCCCGCTATCTCGCACCGTTTCGGTTGAGTGGGTTGAACCGGATTTCCAGCCGGGCGAAGTCATTGTTTTACCTGTCACCAATAAGGATGTGCTGATCGGAATGGTCATTCTTGCGACGGGGCAAAAGTTCGATGCCATCCAGCTTGGCCGGATCGATCTATTTATTCAGGGCCTGGGATTAGCCCTCAATAATGCCATGACCCATGATCGTCTGCAGCATCTGGCGACGGTTGACCCGCTCACCGGCATCTTTAACCGTCGATTCGGTATGCGCCGGCTGCAGGAGGAGTTTCGTAAGGCCGTACGCAGCAAGGCATCCTTTGGAATCCTGATTTTCGATATCGACCATTTTAAGGTGGTTAATGATACCTACGGGCATCTCGTTGGCGACCGCGCGTTGAAATCCGTCTGTGCCATAGCCAAGGATGCGCTTCGGGACAGCGATATCCTGTTCCGGTACGGTGGGGAAGAGTTTGTCGCCGTTTTACCTGCATCGACGGAACAGGATCTATGGCTCAGTGGAGAACGGCTGCGCAAGGCCATCGAGGGCACGACCATTTCGGCTGACGACAAGATAGTGTGCATCACCGTGTGCATCGGCGGAGCTGCTTTTCCTGCACAGCCGGTGGAAAACGTCGATCACTTGATCCAGCTGGCCGACGAGGCCCTGTATCTGGCCAAGAATTCGGGCCGGAATAAAGTACAGATCGCCCGGAAGACGGCAGGTGCTGCACTGTGAAGTTGTAAATCCCCGATAGGTATCGACAAAGATATAAAAAATCTTAATTTTTAAAGAATCGACAGAAGATAATGAATATTTCAGTCGAACCTTGAAAATAATTCTCACCATGTTATTTATCATAAACTCTATTGGTTACATGATATGAAGAACATAAATCTGTTGCTGAAAATTGTTGTGTGGATGATTGCGTGCCTCTTTCTCTTTGTTCAAGGCGTAGCGGCGGCAGAGGGAAAACCATACAAGAGGACCCTGGAAACATATGTCGTCCCGGATGTGACCTTACTCAATCAGGATGGTCAGGAGGTACAGCTTAAAAATTACTTCGATACCGATAAGCCGATCATCCTCGATTTTATCTACTGCACGTGCACGACGATATGTCCCGTTCTCTCGGTGAGTTTTGGTTATTTCCAGAAAAAACTGGGGAAAGACCTCGATAAGGTCAGACTGGTATCGATCTCCATCGACCCGGATAACGATACCCCCGAGCTTATGAAGGAGCATCTGCAAAAATATGGTGCGCAGCCGGGCTGGGATGCGTTTACCGGAAAACGCGGCGATATCGTTCAGGTCCTCAAAGCGTTTGACACCTATGTGGCAAACAAGATGAACCATTATCCTTTGACGCTGCTGCGTGGACCCGGCCAGAAGGAGTGGGTGCGGATCTATGGCATGCTGAGTGCCTCCGATCTGATAGCCGAATACGAGCATCTCCAGTAGATGTTGGTCAAATTACTTTTTTGATCCCAAGGGAATATTTTTCCATGAACGTGAGATATATCGGTATTTTTCTGGTGCTTTTCTGTCTGTCGCTGCAGTCGCTGGGAGCAGCGGAACTCATTGAGGGGTATTCCCGTGCGGAAGCTTTACGACTCGGGGAGAGGATGTACCGGACAGGAGTTCTGCCTTCCGGGGAACCCATCAAGGCACTGGTCATGGGCGACATTCCCTTTGACGGGCGGATGTTTACCTGTGATGACTGTCACCAGAGAAGTGGTCTGGGCTCCAAGGAAGGCACGGTTATCACCTGGCCAACCAACGGCAAGGAGCTGTTTGCTCCGCGCCATCGAACCGGCGCCTACAAACCGCCTCCAGCAGGCGATAAAAAAGTTTCTGGTCGTGGGGAACTGCCTGAATATTGGCAGATGAAGGAGGTGCGGCCCGCGTATACGGACAAGTCTCTGGCTCGGGTACTGAGGGTAGGCGTCGATCCGGCCGGCCGTCAGCTTGACCCGATCATGCCGAAGTTTCGCCTGAACCAAAGCGATATGCGCATCTTGATATTCTATCTGAAAAACCTTTCCGTGACGCTGTCGCCCGGAGTGGATGCGACCACCCTGCAATTTGCCACTGTGATCACCGACGATGTCGCAGAAGTCGATAAAACAGCCATGCTGTCGGTGCTCCAGGCCCATATCGATGCCCATAACTCGCAGAGCAGACAGGAGAGCAAACGAGCTGCCTCAGGCCCATTCTATAAAAGCGAAAGGCATCAGGCGTACCGGAAGCTGAAGCTTCACGTCTGGGTATTGCACGGGCCGGAAGAGACCTGGCGCGATCAGCTGGAAGGCTATTATAAACAGCAGCCTGTTTTTGCGCTTCTGGGCGGGATTACCGGAGGCAGCTGGGAGAAGATGCATACCTTCAGCGAGGAGCATAAAATTCCCTGCATTTTTCCCATTACCGATTTACCGGTCCTCTCGGATACCGATTGGTACACCCTGTATTTTTCCAAGGGACTTTACCAGGAAGGGGAAAGTGTTGCCAAATATATCCGGGCCGGCAACAAGGATGTCAATAACCTCCCCATCGTGCAGATCTTTCAGCCGGACAATAAGCGCAGCAGCGCGCTCGCTCAAGGTTTTGAGCAGGCCTGGAAGAAAATGGGCAATCCCGCGGTAAAAAATATTATGATTCAGGGGGATGCTTCTCTCTCAGACAAACAATGGACCGATCTTTTGGCGGGTCCCGACCCCGTCGTTGTCCTTGTCTGGCTCGATGGTTCGCACCAGGATGTCTTTGCAAACCTTCCTCAACATGGTGATCGGGTGAAGATGATGTTTGCTTCGGCAACCTTGCTGAAAAATGATTACTCGGTTATTCCCGATTCGTTAAAAAACAGTTTCCTGCTGAGCTATCCGTATACCCTGCAAGATAAAAACAATACGACCCGGCTCTCGGTGGAGCGGTGGCTGAAAGTCAGGAATATTCCTGACAGCAATTTCACCATTCAGGCGAAGATGTATTTCCTTGGCTGGATGCTTCCCGGCTCCATAAAGAATATGCGGAGTGAATTTTTCCGGGATTATTTTCTGGAGGGATATGACATGATGATCGACCAGGATTACGCGATTGCCGTCTATCCCCGCCTCACTTTCGGCCCGGGGCAGCGCTATGCCTCGAAAGGGTGTTATATTGCCAGGCTGACCGAAGGAGCCGCAGCGCATCTGGTTCCCGTCAGTGACTGGGTCACGCATTGATGTGGGCATGAAAAGAGGCAAGTCTTTTATAGCGCTGACTGTCGTTCTGGGTCTGATACTCCTTGCCCTTTTTTTTCATGGGTGCACCGCACAACTGTCAGACAGGGACGCCTTTTTGCCGGCCAGGCAGGCATTGGTCAGCAGACTTGGCTTGACTGATCCTGCGCTCTGGACGGAGGCCAGATATACGCGGCATCCTTCGCAAACGGATTTCTTCTCTGCTTTTCAGGATTTCCCGGGGTCGCCCGATCATTTTCCATCCGGTTCGATAATTGCGCCCAGCCATGCTGCATCGGGAGAAAGAGAGTGACCAAGCATCTGAAAATTATCGACTATGCCGTTTCTTCCCTGCTCCGGAGAAAATTTAAAAACGGCGCAATCATGGCGGCGTATATCGGCACGGTGGCGGCGCTTGCCTCGGTGTTATTTCTGACGCGCTCTCTGCAAACAGAGACAACCGCACTTCTGCAGGGAGTTCCTGACCTTATTGTCCAGCGGACTCTGGGCGGCCGCCACGAGCTTATCCCTGTCGACTATAAAGCAGGCATGGCCGGGATTCTCGGCATCGGCACCATTACCCCTCGATACTGGGGCTATTATTACGATGCCCTCACAAAGGCCAACTATACCCTGATAGGTTCGGGCGGCGAAACTGCTCCCCTGACAATGCTTGAAGGCCGTTTGCCGCAAACCCCTGATGAATGTGCCGTCGGTGCCGGCGTTGCCGCCCTCAGGCATTCTGGTCGTTCCGGGCAGCTCATTCTCGTTGACAGCAGAAATACCGGGGTGTTGTTTGAAGTGAGCGGTCTTTTTACGTCCGAATCCGACCTGCTCACCAACGACCTGGTCGTCCTCACCGATCGGAGCCTGATCGATTTTTTCGGTTATCCGCCCGGCCTGGCCACCGATTTTGCGGTGAGTGTGCCCAACAGCAGCGAAGTCCAGACGGTGGCCGCCAAGATAAAAAAGCTCTTCCCCGATACCCGGCCGATTACCAAAAGAGAGCTGGTCAGGACCTATGATATGGTCTTCAACTGGCGCAGCGGCATGATGTTGACGGTCTTCAGTGCCGCCGTCATCGCCCTGTGCATCATGGCCTGGGACAAGGCGACCGGGATCAGTGCCGAAGAAAAACAGGAGATCGGTATCCTTAAGGCCATCGGCTGGGATACCTCCGACATCCTCGCCCTGAAATTCTGGGAAGGACTGATTATCTCCCTGACCTCCTTTCTCACCGGGGTGATTGTCGCCTATATGCATGTCTTTTTCTTTAACGCCAGTCTTCTCGCCGCAGTCCTCAAGGGATGGTCGGTACTTTTCCCCGCTTTTCATCTCACGCCGAGTTTCAACTCTTTTCACCTGTTGATCATGGCTTTTCTCACCATTATTCCGTATATCGCCAGTACGGTGATACCAACCTGGAAAACAGCAATCACCGATCCGGATTCCGTGATGAGGGGGTAATGGCGTGGCGCTTATAGAGGTTGATAATGTCGTTAAGATTTATAATCCGGGACTGGCCGATGAACTGACCGCGGTCCATGCGGCATCGCTGTCAATTGAAGCCGGCGAGGTGGCTGTTCTGACCGGACCGAGCGGATCCGGAAAGACATCACTGCTCAGTCTTATCGGCTGTATGGCCCGACCCACCTCAGGCAGGATTCTGGTCGACGGCAAGGATGTGGTGAAACTGCCTGAACGGTTTCTCACCAACATCCGGCGGCAGGCCTTTGGCTTTATCTTTCAGCAGTTCCATCTGATCAGGGAATTGACCGTCCTGGAAAATGTGCTGTTGCCCCTCTTTCCCCTGGCGCTCGGCACGCGGACAATGAATGAAAGGGCTTTGTCGATACTTGAGAGGCTGAAAATCGACAATAAAAAACATCTGCAGGTAAAAAAACTGTCCGGCGGTGAACAGCAACGGGTTGCCATTGCCCGGGCCCTGATCAATAAACCGAGGATCATTATTGCCGATGAACCGACTGCACATCTCGACAGAAAGCTGGCCCAGGAGTTTATCGATACCCTTGACCAGCTGAACCACGAAGGCAAGACCATCATAATTGCCACCCACGATCCCTTTGTCCACGACAACCCGCTCGTCACCAGGTCGATTGTCATGCGTGACGGCCAGATTGAGAGGATTGATACGAAGTGATTCTGCATCCGGGAGTCCTTGCCCTCATTACTGGTTCGGCTATCACCCTGCTGATGCTCTGCTATGCTGCGATCAACGGAGCAATGATTTTCTTCGCCTGGAATTATAACAGCAGTTCTGCCTCCCAGCTGGCATTGGAACGCAAGACGTATCTGATATCCACCCTTGTCAATTATGGGCTGGGGTTTCAGATAATTGCCTTTGTTTTATTTATTTTCACCATGGATGACATCCACCGTTTGTTTGTCGGGGCCATGTGTGCCACCGGCTCGCTCAATGCCAATCCGGTAGGCTGGTATGCATTACTGTCCAAAATCATCGTTTTCTTTCTGTCGGGCTTCTGGATCGCCCTGAATTATATTGATCAACAAGCGGAGCAATACCCGCTTGTACGTCTCAAATACGCGTTGCTCGGTGGCATAGTACCCTGTATTGGTATCGATTTTACTCTGCAGCTCACGTATTTTCTCGGGCTTGAACCGGATATCATTACCTCCTGCTGCGGTTCGCTCTTTGGCAGTGGTGGCGAGAGCACGGCAAGCAGCCTTGCCGCACTGCCAGTTTTTCCGGCAATGGTGGCATTTTACAGCTTAAGTATTATCTTGATCAGTGTAATGGTCTTGAACCTGGCGTTTCAAGCTGGCGTGTTTCGGTATCTTCTTGCCCTGTTTTCTGCTCTTTTCTTTGTTCTGGCCATTGTTTCTATGATATCTTTTATCTCAGTATATATTTATGAACTGCCCACGCATCACTGTCCGTTCGATATCCTGCAGCAGGAGTATAATTTTGTTGGGTATCCACTCTACCTGACCCTTTTCGGCGGGGTATACTTTGGAATGCTGCCGGGCCTTTTTCAGCCATTGAAAAATACTGCCGGGCTTGCAGAGATCGTGGCTGGGGTTGAAAAAAAATGGGTACAATGTAGTATGATCAGTTGTCTGTGTTTTATTGCATTTGTCACCTATGCAATCTGTTTGAGTAAGCTGACGTATTTCCTTTGATCGGCAGCAGAAAGGCAATCAGGAGCCGCAATGGGAGAAATTATCTTAGGTCATAGATATGGCGGAAAATGACAATCAGACTGTCCTGGAAAACTTTGTCTCGGCATTGAAATTCGAGGTGGAGTATCTCCACCTCGAGATTTCTCAGTTCAGGCAGATTTTTGCTTCAATTTCCGACGGCGTAATATGTATTGATGGTGAGCAGCGGATCATCATGGTCAATCCGGCCATGGAAAACCTTTTTGGCTACATGGAAGAAGAATTTCTGGGTCAAAAAGCGGAATTTCTTTATAGCTGCAGTAAGGATTACCAGCAACTGGAACAGGCAGCATTCAAGTGGAACACTGGAGAAAAATCCGGTGCAGTTGAAGCCCGTTTTCGCCGAAAAGATGGGGGGATTTTCACAGCCGAAACCAATGACAGTATATTTACTCATGATAACGGGAGGTTGATCTGCTATATCAGGTTTTTTCGCGATATGACCAGGCAAAAAGAATTGGAGAATTGCCTGCTTCGAGAACAATGCAAATTTCGTATCCTGGCTGATTTTGCATATAACCTCGAATCCTGGACCCGGCCGGACGGAAGTTTTCTCTATATATCTCCCTCCTGTCATAGAATTACCGGGTATCATGCCAATGAGTTCATGGAAAACCCTTCTCTGCTCAAGGATATAATTTTTCCGGAAGATAAAGAAAAATTTGCTGAGCACCTGCACGACGGAGAGGAGAAAATCGATTTACGCGAGCTGCAATTCCGCATCGTCCGGCGTGATGGAAAAGTTCGCTGGATTGCCCATACCTGTCAGGCCGTTACCGGTGATGAGGGTGAGTTTCTCGGCTATCGGTCGAGCAATCAGGATATTACCCGGCAAAAAGAATATGAAAACAGATTACGGCATACTCTTTCAGAAGTTGCCAGCTGTAAAGTACAACTCGAGGCGGAAAGTGCCTACCTGCAGGAAGAAATAAAACTGTCTTTCAACTATGACAATATCATCGGCAGCAGTAATGCCCTCCAGTATGTCCTTTTTAAGATAGAACAGATTGCCGCGACGGATACGACCGTTCTTCTGCTCGGGGAAACAGGAACCGGCAAAGAACTTTTTGCCAGGGCGATTCATAACACCAGCCTGCGTAAAGGCCGGCCAATGATCAAGATCAACTGTGCCGCCTTGCCCGCCAATCTCATCGAAAGTGAGCTGTTCGGCCATGAGAAGGGGGCTTTTACCAGTGCGTATACCAGACAGCTTGGCCGTTTCGAGCTTGCCGATAAGGCGACTATCTTTCTCGACGAGATAGGTGAACTGCCACTGGAACTGCAGGCAAAACTTTTACGGGTGTTGCAGGAAGGGGAATTTGTGCGGCTCGGCAGTGCGCGAACAACGAAGGTAGATGTCCGTATTATTGCCGCTACCAATCGTGACCTGGAGGATGACGTGAATAAAGGTTTGTTTCGGAGAGACCTCTGGTACAGATTGAATGTTTTTCCGATAACCGCGCCGCCCTTGAGAGATCGAATCGACGATATCCCCCAGCTCACGACCTTCTTTTTTGAACGTTTTACCAAAAAACTCAAGAAACCGATCGGTACCATTCCATTTAACGTCATGCAGCAATTGAAAAACTATAGCTGGCCCGGTAACGTCCGGGAACTGGAGAATGTTATTGAGCGGGCGGTGATCAGCAGCACAGGCTCCAAGCTCAGCCTGGCTGACAAACTGGAACAATCCCTCGAGAAATCGACAACAGACTTTCTGACCCTGGAGGAAATGGAGCGATCCTACATCCTCAAGGTGTTGGAAGAAGCTGACTGGAAGGTCAGCGGCAAAAACAGCGCTTCGGAGATCCTGGGTTTGCAGCGGAGCACCCTGCGAGCCAAGATGGTAAAACATAACCTACGCAAGCCTTAAATCCTCCTTTCCTCCCCCGTACCTCCTCTTTCTCGCTACATTCACACCTTCATCAGTTGGTCAAATAGGTGGCCAAATATAGCCGGGTGGCCATATTTGGCCACCTATTTGCCATCTTAAACCTATTGCTGCACTCGCTGTTGTCTTCATTATTTTCCCGTAGACCCTGACATAGTGTGAAAAGTACGACAAAGTGGCATTTCTGGTATGGTTATTGATAATCCATATCATAAACAGGTCGGTTGTAGTTTGAAAACTATGAGGTCCGGATGATAGTTACCACCATTAAAATACACGGGTTGTCTCGAAAAAGACGAGAGATAATCCAGACTATCAAAGGGTTGGCCGATCAGGTGGTGAAAGATGAGGGTTGTACCAGTGCAGATTTCTATCAGGATATGGAGAATAAGGATATTTTTTATCTTCTGGAGGAATGGAAAACAATTGAAGATCTTGAAAGATATCTAAACTCGAGGTCGCTGGCCGTTCTGCTGGGGCTCGACAACCTATTGGCTGAGCGCCTGGAGATCAAGCACGCAGTCAAGTGCACAGCAGGAAATAATATGTTGCAGGGTGGGGAGTGTGTGTAACCCGAACCACTGGAAGTCAAAATAGAGGAGGGGGTATTATGAAAATGCCGAATGCACCGAATGTACAATGCGTACCGAATCAATCGATATATGAAGGCCTCTTGGCTGTGCTTATCAGTTTCAGCCTTGTGGTATGTCTTGTCAATACTGCTCAAGCAATGAATCTTGTTTTACGTGACTCGAGCGGCAGCGTAATCAATACTCCCTACCGCTGGCTGGTAGAGGAGGATAAAACGTACCATGTCCAGCTGAATAGCGATGGCACTGTACGGACGGAGCCAAATCAGGCGGGTATTAACGGACCGGCAATTGATCCGAACTGGCGGGTGGGTGATCCGAATCGTAACACCCTGTCGGTCAGTTTTCACCGGAGTTATATGCCGGTAGTTGCCAAAGGGGACCAGAGTAATATTGGTGCTCTTGGCAATGCGACCCCGCTTGATCCCAATAAAAATTATTTCATATCAGTACTGCCCGGTTCTTCTACCATAGAGCCCGGATATACCATCGGCGGTGCACAGTTCAAAGGTAATCCAGCCGGTGAGGTGACTGTCTATGTCACCAGTCTGCCGATCCCTACGGCCCAGATAAGCATATTTGTCCATGAGGATATTGCCCCGATAAATAATGTCTGGGACCAGGGCGAAAATGGACTCGCGGGCTTCTCTATCATCCTGGAGGATGCCGGCGGTAAGTACGGTGCTTCAGCCGGAACCCAGAGCAAGGACGTGTATGGCAATGATCTGTGTACCTCCTATCAGGAAAATGCTGATGGCAGCTACGTCCTGGATAGTGATGGTAACCCGGTTATAGCTGGTCCTGGCGGCTGTGCAACAGGACCGGATGGTCGTGTTGTCATCAAGAATCTGGCCCCCGGTAAATATGGTGTCCAGGCTGTTCCACCGAACACTAATGACTGGGTGCAGACGTCCACCATTGAAGGAACAAAGATTATCGATGCCTGGGTAAAGGCTAACGAACCGCCTTTCTTTGCTGAATTCGGGCCTCCGGGACCCCATACGGAATTTGGTTTTGTCCCTGCCGGCCCAGCGAAGGTGTATAAGAGAACAGATGTGCTGACGGGCGGATCAACCATCAGTGGTCAGGTGGTCAATCTCCATCTTTCCCGCCCGCCGGACACAGTCTTTTATAGCGGTGGGCCTTTCCCGCATACAACCCCATGGATTGGTTTGAATGCCATGTCAGGTGGGGTGCTCGGTGACGGTTTATATGCAGCCCGCACCGATAATGGTAATTTCAGTATAGCCGGTGTGCCTCCCGGACAGTATCAACTGGTCGTTTGGGATGATGCTCTGGACATTGTCTTTGCCAAAAATACCATCAATATTGCGGCTGATGGCAGCTGCAATGGCATTGCTGATTGTAATCTCGGCGATGTTCCGGTTTTTCAATGGTTCAATCGCATGGAGCATCATGTATTTAACGATGTCAACCAGAACGGGGTCAGGGATGCAAATGAGGTCGGGATTCCTGAGCAAACCGTTAACTTACGCTTTCGTGATGGTACCATTTATCAAACATTTCCAACCGATACTGAAGGTTTTGTACCCTTTGATCAGAATTTTCCTTTTTTCTCATGGTTTATCGCTGAAGTCGATTTCGCCAGGTTTAAGGCGACCGGTGCAACAGTTACCGTTGATGACGGTGGCCCGATACCTTTCGGGACCGACTTGTCATTCGGCGATCAGCTGAACCCACAGGTGCAGGATAATCCGTTTGATCCTGACGGCAATGTATATGGCGATCTTTTCACCCGATCCGAAGTTGGCCCGGTGCTCACCCAGGGTTTTCAAGGATTTCTTGGCCAGACCAATGTGGTCGAGTGGGGTAAAACCCTTTATGGTTTCGGGGAAAACGGTGGAATCTCTGGGGTGGTGATGTACGCAGTTACCCGTGCTGAAGACAATCCCGAACTGGCCGCCGCTGAACCATGGGAACCTGGTATCCCCAATGTTACGGTCAATTTGTACGATGCTAATGATCCGAATTATCCCAACGCCCCACCAATTGCCACAACCACAACCGACAGCTGGGATGACAACCTGCCGACAAACTGCCAGTACGGAGTGAATGCCGGCAGCACAACGGATGATCCTTATGTGTTCCGTGGTGTCCCGACAGACTGTTATGATGGTATGCGCAACTGGAACCAGGTACGACCTGGAGTGTTTGACGGCGGGTATGCCTTTGGCCCAACGTTCAGCATTCAGGATGACTTCGGTGGTGTTCAGCCGACCTGGATAAATGTACCGGATTTTGCAAATAACCCTGATGTCGGTTATATGCGACCTGGTAAATATGTCGTTGAAGTCGTGCCACCACAAGGGTACGAAGTGATCCGTTCGCAGGACCGCAACGTTGATTTTGGTAACACCTATGTTCCAGCTCCCCAATTGTTACCGCCGAAATGTGTAAACTTTGCGGATGTTGATGGAGATAGTCAGCCAGGATATACGGTTCCGGCGAACCTGACCCTTTTTCCAGGGGTCGCTGCACCACTTGCCGGACAGCAGTTGCCACTTTGCGATCGCAAGGAAATACTCTTGTCCGGTACGCAGAACGCCGCGGTTGATTTTTCCCTCTTTACCGAGGTGCCTATCTCCGGTCACATCATTGGCTTTATGCTCGATGATACCGCCAATGAATATGACCCGGCCTCACCCCAGTTTGGTGAGAAGTATGCACCTCCCTTCCTGCCGGTATCTATCCGCGACTGGACTGGCCGGGAAATCGGGCGGACCGTGTCGGATGAGTATGGGGTCTATAATGCTTTAGTCCCTTCTACCTTTACAGCGAACCTTCCCCAGCCAAGCGGAATGTCGCCAAACATGCTGACCACCTGTATGAACGCAAAACTCAGGGGGGACGGGAGTGTTGATCCGCAGCATAATCCGCAGTACAGCCAGTTCTGTTACACATTCCAGTATATGCCTGGTTCTACCACCTATCTGGATACACCGGTATTACCGGTGGCAGCTTTTGCCGGACCCGATCAGAACCCTCTGGACTGTGAGATTGAAGACTTTACACCGCGCATCAAAAGCGTCAGTGTGTCGACCAATGGTGTTGGTGGCGGGCCGTATATTCCTGCCAGCAATAGCGGGGTCGTGAGTGGCAACCATACCATTCTGATCACCTCCATGGGGAATCGTGTACAAGTGCCGAATCCTGCCTATGACGGGGTTGGCGGAACTGAACCGAAGACCATAACCAGGAACTATAATTTTGGAGGCAACAACTCCAATAATAAAGTGACCATCGGTGGCATAGAGATAGCTGCCACTAACATAAATTGGTCACCAACCTTAATCGCGGTAACCATCCCCAATGGTTTTAACTTTGGCAGCAGGGGTGGCAAACAGTTGTTAGTTACCCGAGGCAGCCGGGGAGGCAATGAAACCGTTACCGGTGTGACGGTACAGGTGGGTCTGCGAAACCGTGCTGGTATCCAGACCGTTGCCAACGGCGAATCAATCCAGGAGGCTATTAATAATGCCGAGCCTAATGATCTGATTCTGGTCGCACCGGGAACCTACGATGAGATGGTGATCATGTGGAAACCGGTCCAGCTTCAGGGTTGGGGTGAAGGTTCCACCTTTATCAATGCAGTCAAGACTCCGGCGGAGAAGCTGGTTGCCTGGAGAACCCTGGCGGAACAACTCGTCAGTGATGGCAGTGTTGATCTCATCGATGGCCAGGGACTTGGTTTTGGCGGCATCGAACCGACTACTTTTTTCAGTGAAGAAGGAGCCGGGGTCTTTGTACTGGCAAAAGCGACTGGAGCGAACAGGTTTAGCCTCGGTCGAAACAGGGAAGCCCGGATTGATGGCTTCAATATCTCCGGTGCCGATACCGGTGGCGGGGTAGTCGTCAACGGGTTTGCCGATTATCTTGAGATCTCCAACCTGAAAATCGTCAATAACAGTGCTACCTATGCTGGTGGGATCCGGGTTGGCCATCCTCTGGTCGCCCTTAACGAAGAGTATACAGACGCACAGAACAACTATATCAACATTCACCATAACGCTGTCGTGCAAAACGGCGGCCTTGATGTAGCCGGCGGCGGGATAGCGCTCCACACCGGTTCTGATTCCTATGCGGTAACCAGTAACTATGTCTGTGGCAACTTTACCACAGCCGATGGTGCCGGTATTGCCCATTACGGGCTCAGCGACAGAAACAACAGGAACAGTTCGTATCCGCTTATTGCTGATAACCGGATTACCTTCAATGAAAACTTTAACCAGGGAGCGCCCACCAACGGTGGTGGTATTCTGGTTGCAGGAGCGGCTCCTCTGGTCAACGGTACCCTGTCTCCCGGAGCTGGTAACGTACAGATTCTGCGTAACCTGATTCAAGGGAACTCGGCTGGTGCCGGCGACGGTGGTGGTATTCAGCTCAGTCGTGTAAATGGCCAGGACGTTAACGTCAGACCAAATGGCAATGTCCGTAATTTCAATTACCGGGTTGATGTCATTAATAATATTATCGTCAATAACGTTGCAGCCCTGTCGGGTGGCGGTATTTCCATCCAGGACACTCTGGGAGCGAATATCCTGTACAACACCATCGCCCACAATGATAATACCTCAACAAGCGGTGCCGCCTTCAGTCCCGGCATCCCAAGTCAATCCAACCCGCAGCCGGGAGCAGGTATCGCCTCGCATCGCCATATCGACCTGGTTGCTAATCCGGGCTACTCAGAGCCTTCTCTCAGTAACAACATTGTTTATCAGAACCGTATGTTCTACTGGTTGCTGGATAGTACCGACCTGGACAATGTGCGCACCGGGCTCTGTCCCGATATCGCTGGTGCCGTTGGCTTGAATTGTACCAACGCACCAGGGCCTGATCCTATCTTCAGTGATCTGGCTGTAATTGGCGCTGCAGGTTCTCTTACCTGTACTGACTGTATTGATTCCAACGGCGGCGATCCTTTGTTTGTTGCCGGTACCTTCAACGGAAATCGGGAGACAACCACGTTTCTCCCGGAAGTCAATACTGCCATTGCTGCTCCTCCGGCTTTGGATGAAGGAGGCAACTTTATTCGCCTGCGCTATGGACCTCTGACCCAGACCCGCGACTATCATATCCAGCTGGGTTCTGCAGCCCTGGATAAGGGAACAAACAGCTTTATATCTGATGACTTTGATCTTGAGTCGCGCCCATGGGGCGGCAGCGCAGATATTGGTGCTGATGAATTCCATTAAATCCGATAACCAAACTATTCCCTCCGGGCGGGTTCTCCTGCCCGGAGCAACGGCATAGGTGAAAATATGAAAACGACAAAGAAATACAGTATCCCGCTTCTGGCCGGTCTGTTTTGTCTCTCTGGGGCAGCAGTGGCCAATGCCGGAGTGGACGTGAAATGTCCGACTGACACAAATGGCAACGCCATCAGCACCGATCCGGCTGTACAGTGCATGCATCTATCCGCCGGAGATGGGTACGCAACGATGGCTGATGGATCAATCAAATATATCTTCGGTTTTGCCGATCTAACAGGATTGCCCACCGCCTCGCAGGCAGAAAAAGATCAGGCAGTTGCAAAAGGCGTACTCTCTCAGAACTGGCCGGCGCCTACGATTGTACTGGACGAGAATACGGAGTTTTACCTCAGCCTGACCAACGTAGGTATGATGATTCGGCCCGATTTGTTCGACCCGCACACGGTCCACTTCCATGGGTATCCCGAATCGTCAACGGTGTTCGACGGCCTGCCGGAAAGCGGTATTGCTATTAATATGGGGTCAACTCTCACGTATTATTATAAACTGAACGATCCGGGTACGTATATGTACCACTGTCATGTCGAGGCTACTGAACATATGCAGATGGGCATGCTCGGCAGTCTCTATGTCAAACCTGCCCAAAACGGCACGTCAATATCCTATAACGGCAGGACCTACACCCAGTTCGCCTATAATGACGTCGACGGATCCACTGGCTACGATGTGGAATACCCGATTCAGCTGGGATCTTTTGACGGTGCTTTTCATGATTCCAGTGAGACGGTGCAACCGTTGCCTTTTGCGCTTATGCGGGATAACTATCCGATGATAAACGGTCGGGGGTATCCGGACACTGCAGATGGGCGGACGAATACGTTCCCCCCCACCGACGGCAGTTCAGCAAACCCCACCAATAACCCTGACAACCCAAGGCTGCAAACCTCTCAGCCGGTCAGCTCTTTGATTCAGGCGGCTCCGAATCAAAGAATATTGCTGCGGATCTCCAATCTGGCAATCACCCGCTACTATACCCTGCAAAGTTCGGGGATCAAAATGGAAGTGGTGGGCAGGGATGCCAAGCTGCTGCGGGCTCCCAATGGGGCAGATCTCTATTATAAAACCAATTCGGTCACCCTCGGAGGCGGTGAATCAGTGGATGTGATCCTCGACACCGCTGGTGTGGCTCCCGGTACTTATGTCCTCTATACCAGCAACCTGAACTACCTCAATAATGATCAGGAGGAGTACGGTGGTATGATGACGGAAATCGTTATTAATTAAGGAGTGACGCCATGAAAATATCTGAATACAGACCTCTCAATATGGTTGCTGTTTTCGCGGCCGTACTTCTGCTCTTTTCTTCGGGTGGTGTACAGGCGGCGATAGACGGCCTCAGCGGAAATAATTTTAACCTGACGGTCAAAGCCGATTATGTCAGCACGGCGGACGGCGGTTCCATGCTTCTCTGGGGCTATGCCAATGTCGATGGCAATGGCCGTGCGCAGTATCCCGGCCCGACCCTGATTGTCAACCAGGGGCAGACGGTAAACATTTTCCTCAAAAACGATCTGTTTGTTACCGGTGGTGCAGTTCCTCCAGTATCTATGGTTTTTCCGGGGCATGCAGCAACCGCAACCTGCGTGACATCAGGCGGCGGTGGTTTAGATCCATGTGTACAAGGTGACCTGACACTTGAAGCAGAGAACGATGGTGATGTGGTGCGGTATACCTTTGTCGCCGGGAAACCCGGAACCTATACCTACCACAGCGGTACCAATCCGGGCCTGCAGATGGAGATGGGTTTGACCGGGGCGATCATTGTTCGTCCGACCGGGTTTAACGCCGCTTCTCCACAAGCGTACGGACACCCTGATACCGCCTATACCTATGAACAGCTCTTCTTTTTGACCGAGATGGATCCCAATATTCACCAGGCCGTTGAGTTCTATGGCCCAAACCATTCCAGCATTCAACCGATGCTTGACAACTATTTCTCCAATTACTGGTTTATCAACGGTCGGACGGCACCGGACGATCTGGCTGCCCCGAATGTTTTCTGGCTCCCGACCCAGCCCTATAACTCAGTACCGCGCATGCACCCCGGTGATACTCTGCTGATGCGGGTTGTCGGGGGGGGACGGGAAATGCACCCCTTCCATCATCATGGCAACCATGCCAGGGTTATCGCCCGGGACGGCAGGATGCTTGAAAGCACGCCTGGAGCAGGGCCTGACATCAGTACCGAGGGTTTTACCATTACTGCGACACCAGGGAAAACGGTAGATGCCCTTTTCACCTGGACCGGTGAAGGATTGAACTGGGATATTTATGGCGGAACCGATGTCAATATGCCGCATACCTGTAACGGCAAGGAAGTTGGTCAGGCGCAGGATCCCGGGGCTCCGAAGTATGATCCTGTAACGCATGAATACTGTGCGGATCACGGCAAACCTTTCCCGGTGGTACTGCCGGGTAACCAGGAACTGGCCTTTGGCGGCTGGTGGGGCGGCAGCCCGTATCTTGGCTCCCTGGGTACTCTGCCTCCCGGTGAAGGCGGCCTTAACCCCAATGGTGGTTTCAGCTTCATGTGGCATTCCCACACGGAAAAAGAGCTCACCAACTGGGACATCTTTCCCGGTGGTATGCTGACGATGATGATCATTGAAGCATACAATGTACCGATTGAATAATAACAGGGGGTTAAGATATGAACTATAAAAAAACTATATCAAAATTGGGGACCTCGGTGGTGATGGCAACGACACTCACCTTGATGGCCTCTCCACTCTTTGCCCGAGTTGATCTTGTCGCCATTCCGGGAACATGGACTCCACCGGGAGGCAGCACGATTAATATGTGGGGCTTTGCCAGAGATACCGGGCAGGCCTGCGGTTCCCCGTCGCAATGGACAGTCGGGCCAGAACTGAAGGCTGTCGACCTGCAGGCTAACGGTAATTTGAGAATCCGGCTGCGTAACTGTCTCAGCGAACCAGTCTCTATTATCATTCCAGGCCAAAAAGCCATCCCGGTCCTCGGTGTTGCGCCGCAGCCGGCGCGAAATGGCGCCCGGATTACTTCTTTTACAGCGCCAACCCCCCCCGGCGGGATTGTTGATTACCTCTGGCAGAATGTAGGTGCAAGTCCGGGGACCTACCTCTATATGAGCGGAAGCCACCCGGCCCTGCAGGTGCATATGGGACTCTATGGCGCCTTAAAAATAGGTGATTATGCCAATACCGGTGCCGACGTGACCCTGCTGTACAGTGAAATTGATCCGGTACTGCACAGTACTGCTACGGCTGCGACCCCGCTCACCTACAAACCCAGATATTATCTGGTTAACGGACAGCAGGAGGTAACTATTCCTGCCGGCAACACAAGTCAGCCAACGGTTCTGAGTTTTCTCAACGCAGGACTCGATTTCCATGTGCCGACCTTCAGTGGTGGAGACTACATGCGTTTGGAAGCTGAAGACGGCAATGCCTACCCGTTTGCCAAGGAGCAGTATTCGGTGAGTCTGCAGGCGGGTAAAACCGTCGAGGCTTTCTGGCAGCCAACCGCTGACGGCGAGCATGTTCTCTATGACCGGCGCGGTAACGGCATGATTGCAAGATTGACTGTTGGCACCGGTGCCGGTGGTGGCCCAGTTGCTGCAAATGATTTGTATAATACCGCCATTGAGGACACCCCGTTTGCAGTTCCTGTAGCAGCAGGGGTACTGTTAAACGACACGGGCCTGCCAACGCCTGCGCAGGTCGAGCTGGTAACCGGTACTTCTGCGGGGACACTCAGTTGCCCGGCCGGTGGTTTTCTCTGTGCCGACGGCTCATTTAATTACACTCCGAATCCAAATTTCAACGGTAACGACAGCTTCACTTACAAAACAGTGGCGGTTGGCACTACTCCAAGCAGCAACATTGCCACGGTGACCATCACTGTCAATCCTGTGAATGATGCACCGTCGGCTGTTGATGATGCCTACGATGCGGTTGCCGGAGTACCTCTTGTTGTCGCAGCACCGGGAGTACTGGCCAACGATCAGGATGTAGACGGAGATAGCTTGAGCGTGACGGCAGGTGGGATCGTCAGTCCGAATGGATCGATCAATATTGCCAATCCTGTCACCGGCACCTACCCCTACGAGGTTTGCGACAATGGCACCCCGGTGCTGTGTGCAGGTGCCAATGTAGTTATTACAGCGGCAAACGACAATCCGGTTGCGGTGGATGATGTCGCCTATGTGCGCAGGAACAGTGTCCCTTCGGCAACAGGAGTTGGCGTCAGAAACACCTTCAGCCTGACTGCAAATGATACCGATGCCAATGGTATCAACGCGACAACCGTCGCTCTCAGCGGCACCACTCGTGGTGGTACGGTAATCAATAATTTTGATGGAACCGTCTCATACACTCCACCAAGGAACTGGCGTGGAGTGGACACCTTTACCTATACGGTGAACGATACAGTTGGTGCGATATCCAATACGGCAACTGTTCGCGTCAATGTAGTGAGAGCCAGGGACCTGCCTCCCTTATAGGCAGGCTAGTGGAGGAGATAGCCAATGCGTCTGCAACGCAGGCGCAGATTGGCGGCTATCTCTTTTGCCTGCGGTGCCCGGTTTGACCTGTTCTTTCATTATCCTGGAGTAGCAAAAGGAGATGTTGATATGAACTCAAAAAAATTTTCAAACAGCTGTATAAAATCTAAGCGATACCTGATCCTGGTCCTCTTGCTGGCCGGTCTGTTCCTGCAGAATCCTCCTTTTACTGGTGATGCCAATGGAGCCGCCATGCCGGCCAGACCCGAACCGCTGCAAACCAGTCAGGCCTTTGAGCAGCAGCTGAAAGAGCAATATGGGATTGAATTGACGGCCCTGCGCATGACGGCTGCCAATCGAATGATAGATTTTCGTTATCGCGTCCTTGATAAAGACAAAGCAGCTCCCCTCTTTAAACGACAGATCAAACCCTATCTCGTCCATCAGGCCAGCGGCAAGGTACTGGCGGTGCCGAATACGGCCAAGGTCGGATCGTTGCGCAATTCCAATATGCCCCAGCAGGGCCGGATTTACTGGATGTTCTTCGGCAACAATGGCCTCGTCAAGAACGGCGATAAGGTCAGCGTTGTTATCGGAGACTTTCGGGCTGACAACCTGATCGTCGAGTAACAGGTAAAGTTCCTGGCCTGAATATTATCGAGCAGTTTTACACTGTTTGGTGCCAAAAAAAGCTTTTAGCAGATGGTGAAAATAAGGAGATAAAGTTATGCATACAATACTACAGAGAACGAGCATATTTGGTGCATTACTCCTTTTCCTCCTCTCCGCTGTATTTGTCACAGCCGGTACAATTACCCCGCAACTGCAGGAGGTCCTTGACACCGCCAAAGCGAAAGAGGAAATCGCAGTAATCGTTCAACTAAGTGATCAGATTGACAGAAAACAGTTTAAGAAATTCACGAAAAAACTGCGCAGACTGCATCTGCTGAAAGAACTGAAGCAACAAGCCGCCGCGAATCAGACTTCCTTAAAGTCTTATTTGATAGGCGATGGTGCGACGGATGTCCGCAGCCTGTGGATCATTAACGGAATAGCCATTAAAGCCAAGCCTTCCGTTATAAAAAAATTAGCCAAACGTCCGGAAGTTGTTGAGATCAGGCTGGATGCGCCGATGCTTCTGTCTGTCGATGCTGGTACGGCAAGCGCTGCGACAGAGTGGAACATTGCGATGCTTGGCGCCGATGTCGTATGGGCCCAAGGTTACCGGGGGCAGGGAGTAGTTGTTGCCTCTATGGACAGCGGTGTTGATTATAACCATGTTGATCTCGCCGGTAACTGGCGGGGTGGTGGCAATAGCTGGTTTGATCCGCACGGCCAGCATAGTCTGCCCTATGATGCGAATGGCCATGGGACGCAGACGATGGGTATCATGGCTGGTCAGAACCTGGGGGCAACGGCCATAGGCATGGCACCCGCGGCAAAATGGATAGCGGTCAAGGTTTTTGATGACGGCGGTTCCGCCCTGATGAGTGATATTCATGCCGGGTTCCAATGGCTGCTCGATCCGGATAACGATCCTAACACCGATGACGCCCCGGATATCGTTAATAACTCATGGGGATTTCCCGAGACAATTAACAGTTGTCAGACGGAGTTTGAACCGGATATACAAACCTTGCGCCAGCTGGGGATAAGTGTCGTGTTTTCCGCCGGTAATCAGGGAGGCGGACCGTCCAGCATCAGCCCTGCCAACAACCCCGGAGCCTTTGCCGTCGGGGCGGTCGATCAGAGCGAATTCATAACGTCGTTTTCCAATCAGGGGCCTTCTGCCTGCGGGCAGGGAAGTATTTATCCTGGTGCAGTCGCGCCGGGCTATCTGGTAAATACCTCCGATCTCACCTTTGGCGGCCTTTTTCCCAATGCCACCATGCTGGTGAGCGGCACTTCCTTTGCCGCTCCCCATGTCAGTGGAACCATGGCGCTGCTGTTAAGCAGCAACCCTGCCTTGACCCCTGATGATCTGGAAACAGCCATAACCCATTCGTCAATTGATCGGGGTGATGTCGGTGAAGACAATGTCTACGGCTACGGACTGGTCAATGCGGCCAATGCCCTGGCATATGTCTCCGGGTCTGGTCAATGCAGCGATGGGGATGGCGATGGTTTTTTTGCCGAGGCGTCCTGTGGAACCCCGGTTGACTGCAATGACACCGATCCGGCTGTTTATCCGGGTGCGCCGGAAGTGGCCGGTGATGGTATTGATCAGGATTGTGATGGGCAGGATCTTGTTCTGCCGCTGTGCAGCGATGGGGATGGCGATGGTTTTTACGCCGAGGCGTCCTGTGGAACTCCGGTTGACTGCAATGATGCCGATCCCAACGTCTATCCAGGCGCTCCTGAAGTGGTAGGCGATGCAATTGATCAGAACTGTGACGGCTATGACCTGACGATTGCTATATCCAAGGCCCTTTACAACGCCAGCACGGATAAAATTGTGGTCTTTGCCACATCAGCTCAAGGCAGTAATGCTGATCTGGACGTTACTATCCCCGGAATGGGATCCTATGCGCTGAACTGGAATAATTCGAAAAATCGGTGGCAGAAGACCATATCCAAGGCCATTAAAAAAGGCTTACAGCCAGACAGCGGCATCATCCTCACTGTATCTGGACCTGAAGGGGCGGTGAGTACGTCCCTCACTGTTAAATAGCAGCTAACAGGTATTGTTCAGTCTTCCTGGCTCACGGGGTAACAGTGGGCCAGCGAAGGGATACAGACTGCAGCAGGTATGTTTCCAGTAAACAGGAAACCCCCAGACTGTTGAATCCGGAAAGACGGAAAAAACCGGCTGTTGTACCAGGGCGAAAACACTTAATATCGGGCAATGCTCTGAAATATAAGAAATAAAAATCAGAGTATTACGATGTGGTATGGCTTTTGCTCTAACAACCTAAAGCATGTCTGCAGGAGTGGTTGCTTGAACCTGCTGCAAGCAACAGGCGCATCTGGTGAAGATGCATATTTTCACAATATCACAAACTACATGAAGGAGAAAATATGAGAACAAATTTGATATCGGCAATGTGTGTTGTAAGTTTATTGTGGCTTGGAACGGCGAATGCAAATTTGATCCGCAATGGCGATTTTGAAACGGGTACTCTTGATGGGTGGAAGGTCGCAAACGATGTAATGCTTACCGCCGCAACGAGTGGTATTTTTTCTGGTCCGGTTGACGGAATGGATGGCAATTATGCTGTATTGGGGTATGGCACCAATGCTAACACAAACAGGCTTTGGCAAGATTTTGATGTCTCAGGTTTCAATACGGTTCAGGTCTCTTTTGATTGGGTCTTTGATTTCCAGGATCAAGCAACAGGCGTAAAGGATGTGTTCGTCTCGATCCTGAGAGATTTTGATAGCGGAACGGTAAACATCACACTCGATAGATTGCATTCCACTGGTAATGATAATAAGCTTAAAAGCCAACTGCTTTATGGCTCTTATTCTGAGATAATTGATGTTTCGAGTTTTGCAACAACAAACACTCGATTGCGATTTCAATTAAATGAGAACGTTGGCAATTTATACTCAAAAGCAGGGATTGACAATGTCAGTGTGAATCCTGTGCCGGAGCCCGCTACTATGCTGCTTTTTGGTACAGGTCTAGTCGGGCTGATTGCCTTCAGCAGGAGAAAAGCCAGAAAGCAGGATACTTCCGCAAAATAAATTTTGCCTCTCACCGATAATTCAGCTCAATTTCACGTAACAGGGGTATCTTGATCCGTCAGACTAGGGGGTTTTTACAGGGCCCCTTATTCTGCGCTCAGAGCGAAGTGCAAATTTGGTACTGTCGCTTCTCCCTCATCCGCAAAAAATGCACCGTCCCTTCGCCCGCCAATTTTTCCGTAGGTCTTGAGCTCGAAAGCAAGAGGAGCAGACACCGTAGCCGGTTATCCATTCCGGATGGTGTATCATGTCCTTAAGTTTATGCGATTATTGGTCTGTGTTAATAATATTTATAATTAATCTCCAGGTTTAGTCATTGATAGGAAATAACAAAAGAAGTTGCTAAAATGCTAAACAAGCACTTTGTGGCACTTCTTTTGCACAGTAATTCCTACATAGTGGTGTACGTCCAAGGGGAGCCCTGTAATGCGCGCAACAGTGGTCTTCACTAACAAAAAACCCTGGAGGGTTGTATGAAGAAAGTTTTAATTGCCGTCGGTTTAGGTGTCTTGATCAGCGGTGCCAGTTATGCTGCGAATCGAGACATACAAATGTCAACAACGCCGACGGAAGCAGTGCTTGGCGAAAGCGTTCAGTTCCAGTGTAATGGGGTAGGTGACTGGAGTCGCCGGTTACGATCAGGCCGCATAGATATAATAAATGCAAAGGGGACGACAGTAATCTCCCGCGCTGATATGAAAATTGACGGTCTATCGGCAAATTACGATTTTGTCATCCCGGCAGATGAACAAAATGGGAATTGGCAATTCCAATGTGAACTTCGGGATCGAAGTAATCGATTAACCCGGACTGCTAATCTGGTTGTTGCCGATTCGACAACAACAGCTCCGCCGATTGACCCGCCTCCATCAGTTGATCCACCGGTCGATGGCCCGATTCCTGCCCACAATACCATAACTGCCTACAACGGCCCTGCAACCTGTATTGCCTGTCACCAGGTAGAGGCAACGGAGATGCTCCAGAGCCTGCATATGCAGTGGTCCGGGCCAACGCCCAATCTAACCAATACTCAAGGTAAATCGTTTGGTAAAGCCAAGGATGGGATCAACACCTTCTGTACCTATGCCATGTCATCGAAGGCTGCCTGTTTTTCCTGCCATGTTCGTGCCGACGGCAATGCCCCCGATCCTGTGAAAGCGGAGGATGTCGACTGCCTTATGTGTCATAATGACACCTATCAGCGAACATTTGTTACAGACCCAAATAATACCGTGACCGTAACCAATGTTGATAATGTGAAAAAGACCTACGTGTTCGGCAAGGTCGATGGCCAGGGCAATTATACCACCGTGCCGGATTTTGCCAAAATGCCTGTCGGCACCAACATGGTCAATATCGCCAGAACGGTGCACTTGCCGACCAATACCTCCTGTCTGCGCTGTCATGCCACAGCTGGCGGCGGTGACTGGACCAAGCGCGGTGATATGGGTAAGAACTCCGCCAATGCAACGGTTGAGCAGGATGTCCATCTGGCTAAAGACGGTGCCGGCCTCGCGTGTGTAGACTGCCATTCGGCCCTCAACCATAAAATCGCCGGACGTGGCATAGATCTGCGCCAGACCGAAGCTGTGGCGCCAACCTGTAAATCCTGTCATACTACGGCACCGCACTCCGACGCAACCTTGAACAGGCATGCCCAGGGCCAGGTCAGCTGCCAGGTCTGCCATATTCGCACCTTTGGTAAAGGTGGAGCAACAGAGATGTCCAGAGACTGGAGCCAGCCTACCTGGAATCCCACTTTCTGTTCCGGCCAGGGTGGTTTTGTCGGGCATGAGGTCAAACAGGCCAACGTGAAGCCCGATTATGTATGGTTTGACGGTACTTCCTATGTGTACAATGTTGGTGAAAAAATCCAACCCGACGCAAATAACATTCTGCATATGGCCAAAGCCAACGGCTCGCCATTTGACGGCAAGTCGTATATCGTGCCGATTAAGCGACATTTCACCAACATGCCTTTTGATGTGAGCAGTGGCAGGATCATTCCGCCGGCGATCATGTGGATGTTTATGACCGGTGATTTTGATCAGGCCGTTCAAAAAGGGCTTGAAGAGCAGGCTGCCAAGGGCAGGGCCGGTGATTATACGGGTAACTATGCAATGTACCAGGCCGATGCCGAAATGCTCATCACCCACGGCGTTGAACCGAAGGAAAAGGCCCCTTCCTGCATAGAGTGTCATAATAACAGCGGCTCAACCCCGGACGGCGCCGGCATGCTCCCCTTTGATGCGCTTGGCTACCATAAGGTGCCTGATGCCGTACGGTCATGCACTCTTTGCCATGAGCGAAAAAGTGCAAGCTGGGAAGCCATGCACAACACGCATCGCCAGAAAGTATCCTGCAGCAGCTGTCATACTCAGGAGCCCACCGGCGTAAAGCAGGGTGTCTGCAGCAGCTGTCATGGGAACAAGTCCTGGCCGTCCTCTGAAGGTCATAAAAAGCATGTCACGGAAAAAGGATATGACTGCGTAAGGTGCCATACCTTTACTTAACATGTGATGTTGTAATTTTCAGCAAGGTGCACCCATTCGGGTGCACCTTTTTTTTTTGAGCCGCTCGTCATTTCCAACTGCTTCGAGAAAGAGACGGGCCTCGACTTCCATCCAGCAAAAATTTGATCCTTCCTGTAAAAGAATATTAAGGATTGTCAGGCACACAATGTGGCACCTTCTTTGCAAAGTACTACGCTGTGGAGAAAAAGCTGAGGCCATAGCTTTCGCACGAAAGATGGGTCTTATTCAGGTAAAGCTTCGGAGGGTTGGTATGAAACAGATTGTAATTGCGGTAAGTTTAGGGATCATGATCAGCAGCAGCTGTTATGCTGATGATCATGATCGGTATATCAAAATGTCGGCGAATCCGGCAAATCCGGCTCTTGGGAAGACAGTGCAGTTTCAGTGTTCGGAAGGTGGAGAGTGGCGGAGTTCGTTACGTTCGGCAAAAATAAGCATAACGAATCCTCAGGGCCTTCGGGTGGTTTCCGGGGCCGGCATGGAGCTTGATGGAATTGCTGCCAAGTACGATTTTGTTGTTCCTTCGAATGGGAAAATTGGAAACTGGAAATACAAATGCGAGCTTCGAGACAGAAAATCGCGGCTCAGGAGCACAGCCTCATTTGCTGTAATCGATTCCCCGGTAGTTGATCCTCCCGTCGATCCCCCGGTCGATCCGCCACCGGTAGTTGACCCGCCCGTCGATCCCCCTGTCGATCCACCGCCGGTAGTTGATCCACCAGTCAACGGCCCCATTGAGGCTCATAACACCATTACTGAATATAATGGTCCTGCCACCTGCATCACCTGTCATCAGAAAGAGGCGGCAGAGATGCTCGACAGCCTGCATATGCAATGGTCAGGGGCAACACCTGATCTCACCAACACGAAAGGTGAGTCGCTTGGCAAAGGCAAAGGTGGCATCAACACCTTCTGTACCTATGCCATGTCTTCGAAAGGTGCCTGTTTCTCCTGTCATGTTCGGGGGGATGGCAATGCCCTGGATGCGCCAAAACCTGAAGATGTCGACTGTTTGATGTGTCATAGCGATGCATACCAGCGGAAATTTATTGCCGATCCAAATAACACAGAGACTGTAACGAACGTGTTCGGACAGGTAAAAACATATGTTTTTGGCAAGGTCGATGCCGAGGGTAACTATACAACCGTCCCTGATTTCGATAAAATGGCTGCTGGCACCAGCATGGTCAATGTTGCCAGGACCGTGCACTTGCCGACCAATGCATCTTGTCTGCGCTGTCATGCCACAGCGGGTGGCGGTGACTGGACCAAGCGTGGTGATATGGGTCTCAATTCCGCCAATGCGACAATTTCTCAAGATGTCCATCTGGCCAAAGATGGCGCCAATCTCTCCTGTGTTAACTGTCATGCCGCGCTGAATCATCAGATCAGCGGACGTGGCATCGATCTGCGGGCGACCGAGGCTGCATCTCCAACCTGCCAGGCCTGCCATACTGATAAGCCTCATGCAAATGCAACCTTGAACAGGCATGCCCAGGGGCAGGTCAGCTGTCAGGTCTGTCATATAAGGGAGTACGCCAAGGGTGGTGCGACGGAGATGTCCAGGGACTGGAGTACTCCTGTGTGGAATGAGAATTTTTGTTCAGGTCAGGGAGGCTTTGTCGGTGAGGAAGTTAAAGCAGCAAATGTGAAGCCTGAATATGTCTGGTTCGATGGGACGTCATACGTCTACAATGTCGGTGAGACAATTGCTGCCGATGCGTCAGGTGTCTACCATATGGCCAGAGCAAATGGCCAACCCTTTGACGGCAAATCTTACATTGTACCCATCAAGCGGCATTTTTCCTCAATGCCCCTGCATGAGAGTGGCAGGATCATCCCACCGGCCATCATGTGGATGTTTATGACCGGTGATTTTGATATTGCCGTCCAGAAGGGCATGGAAGAGCAGGGTCTGTCCGGTAATTATTCTATGGTCAAGGCCGATGCCGAGATGCTCATCACCCATGGTGTCGATCCCAAAGAGAAGGCTCCTTCCTGCGCCGAGTGCCATAACGGCACGGGGTCTACTCCAGACGGAGTCGGTATTGTGCCGTTTGCCGCTCTGGGATATCACACCGTCCCGGCAGCGGTGCGCTCATGCAACCTCTGTCATGAGAAAAAAAGCATGGGTTGGGAAAGCATGCATTCGTATCACGAAGGAAGAGGGTTGTCCTGTGCCAGCTGTCATACTCAGGAGCCCACCGGCGTGAAACAGGGTGTCTGCAGCAGCTGTCATGGAAGTAAATCATGGAAAAGCGAAGGACATAAAAAACACGTTGCCGAAAAACGTATAGCATGTATTAAGTGCCATACCTTTCCGTAAGACCCTGATGTTCTGAAAGACTACAAGGTGCATCCATCCGGGTGCACCTTTTTTATTTGAGACTCTTTACACCGGTCAGTTTGAAGCATGGTACAGTTGAAGAAGTCGACCCCCCTATTAGCGGTCGACTTCTTCAAAATTTAATTTTGAGAACACGAGCAACAGTGCTTACCATTGAAATGGTTCTCGCCTGTAGGACGAGAATAGGGGACAACCGGGCAGCGCTCTGTTGCGGTTGAACAATGAATTATACGAGGAGGGAAAACGATGGCTGGAACAGTAGTAATCGATCAAGAAGAGTGTATTGGCTGTGAAGCGTGTGTTGAGACATGTCCGGAAGTGTTCGCCTTTGACAGCGACGCAGAAAAAGCCTACGTTATCGATGGGGCCAACGGGGATGCGGACTGTGTCGATGAGGCGATTGCTTCATGTCCTGCGGCGTGTATCAGCCGAGAGTAGATCGATCAGCGAGCCGCTATGATCCACGGCTGGTCTGGTTCACTTACCGTTTTTGTTGAACGACCAGAAATCCGGGCAAAACATCGCCAGAAAAGGAATCAGTTCCAGCCGGCCGACCAGCATATCGATTATAAAGATTATCTTCGTTACCGGATGCAGCAAACCAAAAGTGCCCATCGGGCCTATCTCGCCAAATCCCGGGCCGACATTGCCTAGGGTCGCCGCTGTTCCAGCAAGGCCGATCGCGCCATTTTGCTCAATCATGGTCACCGCGAGGCCGGAAAAAATCATCAGCACGAGATAGAACAGCAGAAAACTGATCATCTGGCGCTGGATATCGTCCTGGACGGTCACGCCGCCCAATTTTATCGGCAGGATTGCCTTGGGATGAACGATTTGATCGATTTCTCGTTTGAGAAATTTTGCGGCAAAGAGGACCCTGACCACCTTGATTCCCCCACCGGCCGATCCCGCGCACCCGCCGATAAGCATCATGGCAAAGAGTGTTGCTTGGGCCGGCACAACCCACAGCGCAAAATCGGCGGACGAGAATCCGGTCGTGGTCAAGATGGAAAGTATCTGGAAGACACTGTCCCGCAGGCTGGCGGAAAATGTGCTGTTTTCTATGGTATAAAGAAAACAGCACAGTAGTGCCGAGAAGAAGATGACGATGGCCAGATATAACCGGAATTCGTCATTGGCCAGCAGCGACCGGAACTTTCCCTTTATGAAACATTTATATTGCAACGCAAAGTTCGCTCCGGCGAGCAGCATGAACAGGCTGGTAATCCAGGTAATGGTTGGACTCTGATAGCCCATGATCGATTGGGGGTGGGGTGAAAATCCGCCTGCGGCCATCGTTGCCAGGGAGTTGCAGATCGCATCAAAGACCGGCATGTCGGCAAGGACTAAAAAAATTATCTGCAGACAGGTAAGCAGCACATAAATGAGCCAGAGGGCCTTGGCGGTATGGGCAATGCGCGGGGTGATTTTCTCCTCGCTGGGGCCGGGTGCTTCCGCAAAAAAAATCTGCCGGCCGGCGACCCCGAACTGCGGCAGGATAGCGACAAACAAAACAATGATGCCCATGCCGCCCAGCCATTGGGTGAGGGCCCGCCAGAAAAAAAACGCCCTCGGATACAGGGAAAAATCGGTCAGGATCGTCGCCCCGGTTGTCGTAAAGCCGGAGACGGACTCAAAATAGGCGTCGATAGGATGCAGGCCGAAAAACAGGTAAGGGAGTGCACCGATTGCGGCGGTAATGACCCAGGTCAGGGTGACTATCAGCAGCCCCTCCGTGCGCCTCAGGACATCAAAATTCCGCGCGTTCCGACCATACCACCGGCAGAGTGAGCCAAGGATAAGGGAGCAGAACGAGGCGAGCACAAACGGGATAATCTCGAAATATTCATTATCTATCCCGGCAAAAATGGCCGGCAGGAGAATTATGCCGCCAAAGGCGAGGAGAATTATGCCGAGAGCACTGGCGAGGAGTGGGATTTTCATCGGAAAAAGAACTCCTTGATCATTTCCGAATCTTCTTTCATGGTGAATATTTTCAGTCGGTCCCCCGGCAGCAGCAAGGTGTCGCCATTGGGGATGAGCACTTTGTGCCCTCTGATGATGACGCCGATAATGGCGTTGGCCGTGAGTTTGAGATCTTTTATCTGCACCTCCTTGAACGTATCGGGCAAGGTCAGTCGTAACACCTCGCCTTTGCCGCCTTCCAAAATGGCCAGGACGTTTACGTCACGAACCTGCACCCGGTTCAGGACCTCGGTTAAGGCAGACGCTTTCGGTGAGACCACGACGTCTATGCCGACGTGTTCAAACAGCTCGTAATTCTGGATATTGCCGACCCTGGTGACGATTCTTTTCGACCCGAGTTGTTTTATGAGAAGAGAACAGAGAAGGTTTTTTTCATCATTATTGGTTGTGCAGATGCATGCATCCGCTGCGGCAATCGACTCACTTTCCAGCAGCTCGAGATCGGTGCCATTACCCTGCAGGACCAGGGTTTTTTTGAGTGAATTGGCCAGGAATTCACATCGTTCAGGGTTCTGCTCGATTATTTTCACCTTTTTGTTGGTCCGCTCAAGTTTTTCCGCCAGCATGAAACCGACACTGCCGCCGCCGATAATCGAAACAGTTTTTACTTTTTTGTCATGTTTGAAGAAATCGGCGGCCAGGGTATCAAGTGCTATATCGAAACCGATAAAAAACACCTTGTCGCCATACAGAATGGTGGTGTTCCCTTTGGGGATGAAGAGTTTGCCATCCCGGGTAATGCCCGGGATGAGCACGTCTTGAGGAAAATGACAGTCCTTGATGGATGTATTGATCAGGGAGGAGCCTTCCTTGATCCGATACTCGAAGAGTTTGGCCTTGCCTCCGGCCAGATATTCAACATCGAGGGCTTCCGGCACCGATATAATACGAAATATATCCTGGGTGAGCAATTTTTCCGGCCAGATAATGGAGTCTATATCATAGCGGACATGATAGCGACTATGGGTTGGTGAAGAAAAATTCTTGTAGAGCGATGCCTTGCCGATAAAACAGATTGTTTCGGTATCGACTATTTTCTTGATCGTCCAGCAGGCGACGATATTTGCTTCATCGAGGGCTGAGCAGGCGATGAAAAGGTCCGTTTTATGGGTCTCGATCTTTTCCAGAACGGCAAGGTCGCCACCGCTGCCTTCGACGATTCGGATATCCAGGTTGGCAAATTTCTCACTCAACTCGCCCGGGTCATGGAGAAGAGTGATGTTATGCTGCTGGTGCAACCGCGAAGCGACCAGATAACTCATCTCGGTAGTGCCGTAAATCAGAATATCCATATCGATTTTTTACTCGGTGAATTGAAACCGTCAGCAGATCGCTTACTCGTCCGTCCCTTGACGGATCCCCGCAAAAGTTGCCGTGGTGAGAGCAGCTAAGTCGGCAGGCTTGAGTTCTATTTCCATACCTCTGCGTCCGGCGCTGACAAAGATTGTCGGGAAAGCTTTAGCAGAACTGTCGATCACTGTCACTAATCTTTTTTTCTGACCCAGCGGACTGACGCCGCCCAGCACATAGCCGGTTGTCTTTTCCACCAGTTCTTTTTCGGCCATTGTCGCTTTTTTGCATCCTGCAGCTTTGGCAATCAGCTTCATGCTGAGCATCGATGAAACCGGGACAACGGCTACCGCCAGGCTTTGCTGATCAAGCTGGACCACCAGCGTTTTATAGACTCTCTCTTCGGCAATACCGAGTTTTTCTGCCGCTTCTTTCCCGTAAGATTCGCAGCCTGGATCATGGGTATACTGGTGAACTGTGTAGGCAATTTTTCGTTTTTTAGCGGCGTTGATGGCTGGTGTCATACTTTAGTGACGGAGAAATTTATTTCTCTGAGGAACTTGGTCCGCAAGGATTTTTGGCGGGGTTTGGTTCCGGACTCTCTTTTTGCTCGGGTTTTGTTTCCTCAAGTACTACGCCGGTACCGCAGCAGTCCGGACAGTCTTCGTAGGTGAGCATGAATCTGCTGGCCCCGGCGAAAAAAGAGCTCTGGCCCGAGCCGCCGCAGCCGGGGCAGGGAGTGTTGCTTGGGTGGATGTTTTTGTCAATTTCGGTCATTACGGCGTATCCGGTAATATTTTCTCTGATCACCCCCTTCCATTCCAACAGGTTGAGTTTGGGGGCAATCAGAATATTTTATGTTTCATACACGCTGGTATAAAACAACTATACCATGCCAATTTTTTTGAAACCAGCAGAGTAAAGGAGATGTAACAAGATTTTTGCGGAAATGCAGTCTTATGATTATCATGGGCAAAATGCAGTTTAATTCCGATAATTGATTCATACTATTGCACGATAACCAAAAAGGCCGGGGGAGAATGAAAAAAATAATAATAGAACAGTATGTTACACTATTCATGATGGCATTGTTCCTGCTCTTTTTCAGTGGCTGCACCCAAACCTATTACAGCGCCATGGAAAAAGTTGGAATCCATAAACGGGATATCATGGTCGATCGGGTTGAAGATGCCCGGGATTCCCAAGCTGATGCGCAGAAACAGTTTAAGTCGGCGCTTGAGCAATTCGATTCGGTGGTCAAACTGCAGGAGACAGATCTGAAAAAAGCCTACGACAAGCTTAACAGTGGCTATGAAAACAGCCTGGCATCGGCCAAAGAAGTTTCCAGTTCCATTGATAAAGTCGAGTCGGTAGCTGAAGACCTGTTTGATGAATGGAAAAGGGAGCTGAAGGAATACCAGAATAAGGAACTCCGCGATTCCAGTAAACAAAAACTGCAGATGACCCAGAAGAGATATAAAGAAATGCTGACCAGCATGCACCGGGCCGAGGCCAGCATGGAGCCGGTTCTGAAAATATTTCACGACAATGTCTTATATTTAAAACATAATCTCAATGCCCAGGCGATCGGCTCACTGCAATCTGAGTTTGCCGATCTTAAAGGTCAGATCGATGTTCTTATAAAGGAGATGAATGCTGCAATTATGTCGTCAAATGCCTTTATCGCCGACATTAAGTAAGATGGCATTATTCCGCTAAGCTGGAGGTACAGCCGATGTTATGGAAGACAGGTCGAAGAAGCAGCAACGTTGAAGACCGGCGAGGGGTTCGATTGACCGGAGGGAAGATGAAAGGCGGTGGTATCGGCATCATCCTGCTTGCTCTGGTGGGGATGTACTTTGGCATTGATCCTTCGGTCATTCTCAATTCGGGCCTGGTTGATGGCGGCGGGCCGGTGCAGCAGTCGTCAATGCAGCTCAGTCCGGAAGAGGATCACCTCGCCGACTTTGTCTCGGTTGTGCTCGCTGATACGGAGGATACCTGGGATGTAATATTCCGGGACGCCGGAAGTGCATACCAGAAGCCGAAGCTGGTACTCTTTACCGGAGCGGTGCAGTCGGCCTGCGGCTATGCCCAGTCCGCCACCGGCCCCTTTTACTGTCCGGCAGATAAAAAGGTGTATATCGATCTAAGTTTTTATCGTGAGTTGAAGCATAATCTCCAGGCTCCTGGCGATTTTGCCCAGGCCTATGTGGTTGCCCATGAAATAGGGCATCATGTCCAGAATCTACTGGGGATCAGCGCAAAAATACAGGCGCAGCGGCAGCGGCTTGCACCGGCCGCCTACAACCAGCTTTCGGTTAAGGTGGAGCTGCAGGCCGACTGCTTTGCCGGGGTCTGGGCAAATCATGCCAATCGGGTGCGCCATATCCTGGAGCCTGGTGACGTGGAGGAGGCGCTCAATGCGGCCAGTATGATTGGCGACGACACCCTGCAGAAAAAATCCAGGGGCTATGTCGTTCCAGATTCCTTTACCCACGGAACTTCCAGGCAGCGGGTGAAATGGTTCCGCGAGGGACTGAACAGCGGCGATATCCGCCGCTGCAATACCTTTATCTAAAAAGCGTGCGTGAATTTGTGGTAAATATCTGCATTTGATCCCGATAAACGGGATAAGTTCCTTAACGAAATGATTTTCTTTGAAAAACAAGAAAACCATTTCTAAGTCACTAAAATGGCCATATCAGTGGAATCAGCAGGGTGGAAGCCACAACCACGAAAATATTAAGTGGAATACCCAGCTTCATATAGTCCATGAAGCTGTATCCGCCCGGGCCGTAGACCATGAGGTTGGTCTGGTAGCCCATCGGCGTGGCGAAACAGGCACTCGCCCCGAAACAGATGCCGACGATAAACGGTTTCGGGTCTACGCCAATCCCAAGCGCCGTGGAGATGGCAATAGGCAGCAGCAGCACCGCCGTGGCGTTGTTGCTGAGTAACTGGGTGCAGATGCTGGTGAGGAGGATAATCGCGCCAAGTACGATCAGAGGTGAAAACCCCGAGAAGAGGCTGAGAAAGCTCTCGGCATACAGCTGACTGGCCCCTGTTTTCTGCATGGCAGTACCAAGAGCGATAGTTCCGGCAATGAGCAGCAGCACATCCCCCTGAAGCGCCCGGTAGGCATCGCGCATTTGCAGACAGCCGGTGATAATCATCAGAAAAGCCGCCGTCAGGGCGCAGGTCATAATATCGGCAAGTCCCAGGGTGGCGGTCCCGATCATGCAGATAAAATTGATGATCGACCACCATGCCTTACGATGGTGGACCAGTTCTGAATATACATCCTCAATAACAATATATTCCGTGCTGCTGCGGATCTGCTTGAGTTTACTTTCCAGGCACCAGATAAGCAGAATATCCCCGGTCTGGAGGCGGACATCGTGGATCTGCCTCTCCGTCAGATGCAGGTTGGTACGTTTGACGGCGATGACATTGACATCGCGGTCCCTGGCCAGATCCGTTCTGTGCAGCTGCTGGCCGCGCAGGCTTGAGTGGGGCGCTATAATCAGCTCGACAACAATGGGTGCGTCTTTCTGTGCACCCAGGACCAGGTCTTTTTCCGATGTGGGCAGTTCCACCTCCTCATTGTGCAGAATAGCGACGAGATCGTTGAGCGACCCCTTGACCAGAAGCACATCTCCGGCAGTGATGGTCATTTTATTTCGATCTGGGTGGTAAATATAGGATTTCTTGATCAGTTCAATAACCTTGATGCTGGGGTATTTTTCATCGAAGATTTGGCCCGGACTGCCGCCGATCAGGTTGCTTTTTTCGGGAATTTTGAGCTCAGCCAGATATTGGCGATGATCGCTGTCCTGCAGCTGGCAGATAGGATTGGCCAGGGCAGGAAGCACTTTCGGGGCGGCAAAATAAAGAAAGACAATCCCCGCGGCGGCGAGCGGTACCCCAAGGGTGCTGAGTTCGAACATGGACAACCCCTTGTAACCGAAACTGACACTGAGATCGCTGATAATGATATTGGTGGAAGTGCCGATGAGGGTGCAGGTTCCGGCAAGGATCGAGGCATAGGACACCGGAATAAGAAACTTTGACGGACTGAGGCCGAATTCGCAGCACATGGTCATGACCACCGGGATAAACAGGATGACCACCGGGGTGTTATTGATAAAGGCGCTGGCAATGGCAACGGACAGCAGGATGATGATCAGGGCGAGTTTATAATTGCCGCGGGCGCTGTTGATAATTTTCCTGCCCAGGAATTCGACGCCGCCGGTGCGCATCATCCCTTTGGAGACCACAAACATCGCACCGACGGTGATCACCGCCGGGTTAGCAAAGCCGCCGATAGCCTCGTGAGGGGTGAGAATACGGCTGACGACGAGCAGAACCATGATACCGATAGCAGTCAGATCCACGGAGATTTTTTCCGTTATCAGCAGATAAATGGCCAGAACGAGTATTATTGAAATTATCCAGATATCCATAGGTATGAAGGAGGAATTGGAATGAATCTGAGCTGCCCGAAGATGATGAAAACAATATCACTGTAATCATTCACCGGAGAAATAAAAAGTTTATAGATCCTGAGAGTTGTGCCTGCTGTGGCCGATCGGCCTTGTGTTTAATGATAAACGAGCTGTTCTATCGTCTGGAAATTGGGAGTCGTTCGATGGCCCGTGCGTGTCGGGTTGGATATTTTAAAAGATAGGGTGATGCCTGGAATTGTTCGATATACTTATACGTATTGGTTGGATGGTGATATCTTGTCCAAATATTTGAGGTGCGTGATGGATGGCAGGATTACTGAAAATACGCGGGAATGGAGTGTGCATCGCGGCAAAAGAACCGGAACATGACGCTGCATCGAGTCGCTGTTGTTGTTCCGGTCCTGCCCTGCTCTCAGTCGAGAGTTACTGTATCAGTCGTACGAACAGATCGTCCTGATCCAGCGAACATCTTTCGGAATCACTCCCATCTACTGTTTCCAGATAGGCCTTCCATGGTACAAAGTACTTTTCTCCATGGCCTGCGGCGGGAGCCATATCAATATCCAGTCCGGCCAGACACAGTAATTTGGGAAATGTTCCTGGTCGTTCGGCAGTGAGTTGCGCGATAACCCGATTGAATTCCTGGCGAAGGTGGATTTCCGCCGCGCGAAGGTGCGGTGTCTGGTGGGATACCAGCTGTTGCAGATACGGGAAAAGTGTTGCGTAAAAAGGACCTTTTCGATCAATCTCTTCTGCAGCACAGGTAAAGAAGAACATGTCAGCGCCGAGATGCCGGCCAATTGGCATGCTTCGTCCAGGGATCCAGGCATAGTTTTGCGCATCGAGCGCCTGTCGAAGTTTGGCAGAAAGTGGATAGGAGAACCTGGAACCGGATGTTGAGACCGGCAGGATAGCCCCGTGTTCATCCGGTTCAGCAACCTTGTCGAGGGCAATGAACAGTCTGTTCCCCGGCTTTTCTTCGTCATTTTTCACGAGATCTTTCGGGAAAGTGATGTGATGTTCCCCCTGTCTCGTCTCGGTGAGATAAATATGCTCTTGGGCGAATTTGTACAGCTGCAGAAAGGGGGCAAGGAATCCGGCGGGACATAACTCGTCCGTGCTCCTTTTCACGCGGTCAATCAAATGCGGATGACCGTATAAACCGCCCCAATTTGGATTGTAATGTACCTTGCATGACACCACGATCACCGCATCCTGCTCGCCGCAGTTCTGCATGGTATCCGAATAACTGTCCGGGGAGCTGAAGCTGCAGGATTCGCTGATCTGTACGTTTTCGAAGCCAAGGATATTGCACATACTCTGCAGTCGCGAGGAAAATTCCTCATGGCGCATTATTCTCCCCTTGATTTTCAGCGATGATCCTGTCGATTCTGTTTCTGCGGGCAAAGGCATTGTCATGAGAGTAGGAAGGTTGAGTTGTAACAGCATGTTTTTTCAATTCTCCACAAACTGGCGTTGTCTTGTTATCTGCTAGCAAAATAGGTGCCAGATGATCTTGTCTGGTATGGTGCTGTTTATAAAGGAAGTTTTTAAAATGAAATCATGTCTGTTGCGAAATGCAACGAATAATTGGTAAATGAGAAGAAACATGGCAAAAAAGCGTTTCACAATGCAACGGCTCTTGTACAAGATGCAACAGCTCCCATGCTGACGCAGTGTCTGGTAAAGTTGATCACCGGGTCGTTGGACCGCCTGGACCCGTGCATGAGATCAAGTTCGATGTTATCACGAAAGGCTGTCGACATTAAGATTGGCGCATGCCGATTGATTTCACATTGCTTTTGCTGTATTCACAGAGCTGGTGGTCTTGTTGAGTGTGCCAATTCTGGTGCATGAATTTTCAAAGAGTACTTTGCCCGTCGACACCATAGAACTCCTTTTGGCCGACTGGGAACAGGATGAAGCGCGAGGGCATTTTATTCTGATCGATGAACATTATGGATACACTCTGACTCTCTATGAAAATACTCGAAAAAATAGGTGGGCTCCTGGCGCACTACCTGGCAAAGCCGCGTCCGGGCGGCAATCGGATGGCTACCAATACTGCGAAACAACTGGCAGGCAGCCTTCGTCCCGGCGACGTTTTACTGGTGGAGGGGAACAGTACCTTCAGTGCAGCAATTAAATATCTGACCCAATCCAGTTGGTCGCATGCCGCTCTTTATGTCGGGGATGCAGCCCTGCCGGCGGTGAAAGATTTTCAAGAACAACCGGTGCTCGTCGAAGCTGATATAAATGACGGCGTCCGTTGTGTCGAATTGTCGCATTATGCCCCCTTTCATACCCGTATCTGCCGGCCTGTCGGGTTGCATGAGGATGAAATAGAAAAGGTTATCAACTTTGCCCTCTCGCGTCTGGGATATAAATACGATCTGCAAAACATAATTGACCTTGCCCGATATCTCGTGCCCACCCCTCCTGTTCCGTCACGTTTCAGGCGACGCCTGCTGTCTCTTGGCAGCGCAGATCCAACCCAGGCGATTTGTTCTTCGCTTATCGCCCAGGCCTTTCATTCGATCAAATATCCGATATTACCTGAACTTATTGTCCAGCAATCGGATGACCTCTCCTGTCGTGTCTGCTCCATGGAAATGTACCAAATTCGCCATTATAGCCTTTTCACGCCGCGGGATTTCGATGTTTCCCCGTATTTCCAGATTATCAAACCAACCCTGCAATATGGTTTTGATCCGCACAGGTTCGTTTGGAGTGAAAATTAACCCACCAGCACAAGTGGTACATCCGTGGGCCGCTCATGCAGCAAGCGTTTTTCCGGGTGATCCGTACGTTCAACCATCCTCTGCATCTTGATTTTTCACGGTGTGCAGGGTATATATATCTTCTGCAGGTGCACCTATTGATGGTAAAAGGAAAGACGGTGTGAGTCCGTCACAAGCCAGTCCTTGCTGTATACGAAGGCTGCGGCAGCTGGGAGCACACCCAATCTGTGTTCCCAAATCTTTGTCTTTTAAGGATTCGTCACTGGGAAATCTCGGGAAGGCGGCTGTTCTGCAGGATAATTCGTGAGTCAGAAAGCCTGCCTGCACAGGTGGACGCCGTGCCGGTCCACGCCAGAGTTAACCACTGGAGTTCTCTGTATCTGGAAAATTGTATTGTCTGGTTGCTGCAGACTCTGCATTGTTGCGGATACGGAGACTTATCACCTCGTTGTATCGTCTTTTTCCGTATCCATGAATGAAGCCTCTCGGTGCAGATTTTGCGCAGACACCAAAATCAGGCTGAACGTTCAATAATCCATTCTGGAGTATGGTCATGGATCTGGAAAAAAATCAAAAACTTGGACATATAATTACCCGGCTGATAGCGAGAGAAAATATCTCTCAGCAAGAATCGCATGAGGCCTTCTGCATGGTACTTGAAGGTGAAGTCTCGGACATGCAGCAGGGTGCCTTTCTGGCGGCTCTTACCGCCAAAGGAGAGACCGCAGGGGAGGTCGCCGGTGGCTGGCGGGCGGTGTATGAACTGGATACCGAAAAAGTCGATCTGGCCGATCTGGCCATTGTCGATAACTGCGGGACCGGCATGGACAGTTTCAAGACCTTTAATATCAGCACTGCCGCCTCCCTGGTCGCCGCAGCAGGGGGCGTAACCATTGCCCGCCATGGCGCCCGGGCCATCACCTCAAGCTGTGGCACGGTTGATATGGCCGAATGTCTTGGCGTTGATGTCGAGTGCAGTGTCGATCTTGTGGCCAAAAGCGTCCGACAGGCTGGTATCGGCCTGTTTAACGGCATGAGTCCCCAGGTCCACCCCATGGCGCTTGGACGCATCCTTTCCCAGATCTGTTTTGGCTCCCCGCTCAACATTGCCGCCTCCCTGGCCCATCCCGCTCTGCCCAGGGTGGCGGTGCGCGGGGTCTATTCCCCGGCTCTGCTCAGGCCGGTGGCGGAAGTTATGCAGGCAATCGGCTATACCGACGCCCTCGTGGTCTACGGCGGTATTTCAGGCAGTGACAAGGGGATGGATGAAGGTTCTGTCTGTGGCGCAACTTCCGGCGTGCACCTCAAAAACGGCACACTCACCGATTTCACGTTTCAACCGGAGGACTGCGGCCTGAAAAAACATGCTCCCCAGTTGCTGGCGGCAGATCCGGACAGAAAGAGTGCTGCGGTGAAGATGTATCAGCTGCTGGCCGGCAAGGGGGACCAGGCGCGTCTTGATGCGGTTATATTGAACAGCGGGTTGATTTTTTATGTGCAGGACAGGGTTGCGACTATTACGGAAGGGGTGAACAAGGCAAGGGATCTTCTGCTGTCCGGACTGGCCCTGGTATCGCTTACCCGCTGGATCGAGGTGCAAAACCGCGATCCGGCGGCAGGTTTTGCGAGACTCACTGATTTGCAGAGAGCCGGAGGCTGATTATGACCGAACTCCTTATTATCAAGGCCGGCGATGACTATTTTCGCTGCAGAGACGACCATTTTGAACCGTGTGCGCTGAATAAGGCCAGTGTATTTCCTCTGGACCAGGCAGACCATGTACGATTCCTGTGCCGTAAACTGGCGTTGACCGGGGTGGCTGGACCAGTACTCAGAAAACTTACCATTATCGAAGAACCTTTCGACCAGGTGTGACATGAAACTTATCCTGACCCGGTGTGAAGCTCTGGCGTGTATCGACGACTGTGAGCCTCCGGCAGCCCATGATGGCAATATTGTCCTGACTGTCAGCTGTTGCGCCGTCTGCCGCACCGATGCAAAAATGTGGCGCCAGGGCCATCGCGATCTGGTTCTGCCCAGGGTCCTGGGCCATGAGATTGCCGGCAGGGATCCGCAAAGCGGCAAGCTCTATACCGTCTGGCCGGGGCAGGCCTGTGGTCTTTGCCGGTATTGCCTGAGCGGGCGGGAGAATCTCTGTGATGCAATGCGGATTCTCGGCTTTCATACCGATGGTGGTTTTGCCCGCGCTGTTTCCGTCCCCCACAAGAGTCTGATTGCGGTTGAAGAGGACATCGAACCATTAATTCTGACCTTTGCCGAACCGGTGGCCTGCGTGCTGAATGGTCTTTCGAATAGTGCCCTGGCGGCAAATCAACGGGTCATTCTCTACGGTGGCGGGGTTATGGGCATGATCGCCGCGCTCATTTGCCGAGAGCAGCAGTGCCGGGTGACGGTAATCGAGAGAAGCCAGGAGAAAATTGATCGACTGCGCCCCTTTTGCGCGAAAAATAGCATCGAGCTGGCCAAGGATACCGTTGCCGCTGACTTTGATCTGGCGATAAACTGCTGTGCCGACCCTGCTGCCTTGAGTCTCTGTATTGCCAAGCTCTGCAAAGGCGGGCGGCTGGTCTTTTTTAGCGGGCTTACTAAAAATGAGGACATAGAGACCAACCTGCTCAATCTCATCCACTATAAAGAGCTGGAAATCTACGGTGCCTATGGACCGAGAAGAGAGCATATGGTTCAGGCACTCCCTTTTTGCGCCCGGCAACAGAAAAATCTGGCGATGCTGATCGAAAAAGTGATTTCTCCGGAAGAGGTCGAGGCCGTGCTGCCGCAGATCCTTGCCGGCAATAGTCTGAAATATATTGTCGATTTTACCGGAATGGGCAAACACGCAGAGATGGACAGCTCCACCGGTGCCGGGTCAGAGACCAGACCGAAAAGGGCTGTTGTGCTCTCTGACTTTCTTGGGCAATTGGTAGCCGGGATCAAACCGGTTGCCGAGAGCCTCAAGAGCCAGGCCCGAAAAAAAGTTGACCTGAAGACCAAGCCTCTCGGCGCTCTGGGGAGGATTGAGGAGATTGCCGTGCAGGTGAGCGCAGCCAGACAAAGTCTCAATCCGACGATAGCTTGCAAACGCATGTTTGTCTTTGCCGGCGATCATGGCGTCGTCGAAGAGGGGGTATCGGCTTTTCCGGCCAGGGTGACCCTCCAGATGATCGATAATTTTCTGAATGGAGGTGCCGCGATCAACTCCTTCTGTCGCCATTATGGTATCGAGCTGGCAGTAGTCGATATGGGGGTTAATGGTGAGCTTCGTGACCACCCGATGCTGATAAAACAGAAAGTGGCGCCGGGAACCTGCAATTTTACTCTGCGGCGGGCAATGCGTCCGGATGAAGCGATCCGGGCCATTGAAAACGGCGCACGAATGTTTCTTGAAAAAAATGAGCGACAGCCCTGCGATCTCGTCGGCATGGGGGAAATGGGGATCGGCAACACCAGCAGTGCCGCGGCGATCATCTGCGGCGCCACCGGGCTTGCTCCGGCACAGGTCGTCGGCCGCGGCACCGGGGTGGATGACCGGGGCCTTATGCGCAAGCGGGAAGTGCTCGAAAAAGCCCTCGCCCTGCATCGTCCGCCCAAGGATAACGGACTGGAGCTTCTGTCCATGCTGGGTGGTTTTGAGCTCGGCGGCATTTGCGGCGCGGTTCTGGCTGCTGCCTCGACCGGTTGTGTGGTTGTCCTGGATGGTCTGATATCAACGGCTGCAGGACTGCTCGCATATCTGCTCTGTCCCGAGGTGAAAGACTATCTGATCGCCGGGCATAAGTCGGTGGAAGTGGGGCAGCAGGCAGCGCTTGATATCATGGGACTGACACCGGTGGTCGATCTGGATATGCGCCTCGGTGAGGGGACCGGGGCGGCTGTCACCATGAACCTGGTCGAGCTTTCCTGCTGCATGATGCGGGATATGGCCTCATTTGAGGAGGCTGGAGTGGACAGACACATGGTAGCGGTACGCTGTCATAGATGACAACGGTCCTGGTCCTTGGTCCTCGACATGCCGGGAATCAGGGTCTGTGTCGAGACCACCCCCCGCCACTGCCGGATCGTATACTGGATGAACTGCGACAGGATTTCCGCATCGGAAGAGAGCAGGTCGCGCATCAGGGTAATTTTGGCGATCATGTCGATGGAACCATGGACACTGTGCACCTCGCGGACTTCATCGAGGGCTAAAAGTTTGTCGAAGATCTGTTGTTCGTATTTGCCATCGACGTTGAGGAGGATGAAGACGGTAATTTCCCGCTTCATCTCCGGGTATTCCTGTTCGGTATGTTCTGCCATTTTTTGCCGGAAGGCCTCCATGTCTGTGGGAATGAGTTTGTCGACACCGATGCCGTAGGTCCTTTTGCTGCCTTTTTCCCATTGATGTACGGAAATATACAGGTACAGGTCGTCAACTGTACGGCCCGGAAAGGAACTGATCAGGTTGCTGTTGGCGATAAGGGTTGCCAGGGGACGGTAGATGGTCCTGTACCAGTCGGCTGCCGCCTGCTTGAAGCTGACGGCCTGGTTTTTTTCATTGGTCAGAAACTTTCGATGCTCGCGAACCTGCCACTCCAGATGGGCTATCTGGCCGGGTTCGGTCAGGTCAATGCTTTCGGTCAGACCAGCTTTATCGCGAAAGTGAATTTTTTCGACATAGAGATTGTTTTCCAGGGTGTTTTTCGATGGCAGGAGTTCGACGATTCGGGAGCGGATTTCGGACCGGCCCAGTTCAACCGCTGCTTTGAACCGATGATGGCCGTCGAGGATAAAAAAATCCTCCTTGATCTGATAGAGCGCAATGGGGGGCATATCCTTGCCTTCCCGCATGGCGTCCATGATAGCCTTTAAGCGCTCATCCATCGTGCTGGAGTGGGACTTGAACTGGTTGTCAAAATCGTGGTATCTCCCCACGCTGCCGGTAATTTTATCCAGTGGCACCATCAGGGTGCCCCGTTCGACCGCTTCGTAGGCCTCTTCTTTTTCCTGACGGACGTTGAAATTACTCGGGTTGTCAATTTCATCCTGCCGGGCTTGACCGGTTATAACCTTTTTCAGGGTTGTAAATGGATTAAATTTCGAGAACATGGTAGCCATAGCTGTTTATTACCGAGGTGGATTGAACCCTGGTTAACCGTTCGGAATCGTTCTCAAACAGGGTGTGAATATGTCCATGAATAAAGTAGGTCGGGCGGTATTTTTCAATAAACTGCAAAAACACCCGGAAGCCGCGATGGCATGGATCTTCCGCATCCTTGACGAATCTTGGCGGGGCATGGCTGACAACCAGATCGATGCCGCCGCTGCGCCAGAGGGAAAAACGCATTTTCCGGATAAACCGGGCCATCTGCTTTTCGGTATACTGATTAATATTGCCGTTATACCATCTTGAACCGGAGAAACCGATTATCCTGACAGCACCCATTTTGACAATCTTCCGGTGGATGTGCAGGCAGCCTTGTGGCGGCGATTCCTCATAGCGGAGATCGTGATTGCCGAGAACATACAGCAGCGGCGTATCATAGCGATGTTTTAAGGCGGTGAGGTATTCGGGTGGCAGGTCGCCGCAGGCAAGGATCAGGTCAACGCCGTCAATAGCCGGACTGCCGCCGACCGGCTCCAGCAGGCTTTTGACAACGGTATCGGAGACACTGAGAATTTTCATAAAAGATGCTGATGGGGTGACGGCAATAATCTTTGGTAATTATCCCGATATAATTGTTGTTTATCGCAATTGGCTACTTTTTAGGCCGTCACCATGTTTTTCGGTTGCAAGACTGTTCTGTTTCCCATTATGAATGGAAGGTAACCGTTAATGGCCCTGAGGTTATGCAAGCTTTATCTGTTATCCGGTGAACGTCGACAACGAAAGAGCGTCTCCCTTGATCATATACTGCAAACAGCATGGAAATACTATGGTGAAACGAGCCGGCAACACCATACTGTAACCACGTTTTTCACAGCCGGGATGGAAAAAATTATACGTGAGTCCAATTGAAATGACGAGAAAAAGAGCAGTATTCATCATCAGTATACTGTCATTGTGCCTGGCTGTGCCATCAGGAATGTTTGCTGCCGATGAAAACAGTACCCTTCGACTGGCGCTGCTGCCGATACCTGACGTGCTGCCAGTCTATGTTGCCGCAGAAAAGGGATATTTTGCCGAGCTGGGGATTACGGTTGAAGCTCTTTCGGTCGGCAGTGCCGTCGAGCGCGATCAATTGCTGCAGGCCGGGAGAGTCGATGGCCTGATCAATGAAATCGCCGGTGCCGCCAATTTCAACCGGGAGAAGAACAGGGTGAAAATTGTCTCTGTTGCCCGTTCGCCGCTCGGGAATTCGCCGCTGTTCAGGCTGCTTGCCGCCCCCGGCAGCAATCTTAAAACGGTTGCCGACCTGGCCGGTATCCCCATCGGCATTTCCAAGAACACCATTATTGAATATATAACCACTCGACTGCTCGAGGCAGGCGGGGTATCGGGGCAGGCTATTGCATACCAGTCGGTTCCGGTGCTGCCGGAGCGTTTGCAGCTGCTCATGTCCGGGCAGGTAAAGGCGGTGACACTGCCTGATCCGCTGGGAGTCAGCGCCATAAAAGGGGGGGCCGTTGAAATCGTCAATGATACGGCCCTGAAAAGTGTCAGTGCCAGTGTCGTTACCTTCACGACTGATGTGCTTGTCAAAAAGCAAGACACGGTCAAAAAATTTATGGTGGCGTGGGATAGGGCATGTGGTGATCTCAATAGCGATCCCGCCGCGTTTCAGGCCCTGATGCTGAAAAAGATACGGGTACCGAAAAACATCGAAAATGATTTTCACGTCCCTCCTCTGCCGCGAAAGCAGGTGCCGACCAAAGCCCAATGGGATGATGTCATGGCCTGGATGCTTGAGAGAAATCTCCTTACCGTTCCACTGGCCTATGAAGGTTCCGTTACCTCCGAATTTCTCGCAAAATGACAGGCCTGCGGCAGTGATAGAGATACAAAATCTCACTTTCGGATATGGTGGCCGTTCTTTTCTCTTTGACGATTTCTCCTTTAGAATTAAGCGGGGTGAGTCCTGGACCGTTATCGGCCCGTCCGGCTGCGGCAAAACGACGCTGCTCTATCTCGTTGCCGGCCTGCATAAGCCTCTGCGCGGGGAAATCCGCATCGGCGGGGAGAAGATTGTCCGGGCCAGGCCGTCTACCGGGCTGGTACTGCAGGACCATGGCCTGCTGCCCTGGGCGACAATCCTGGAAAATACCCGGCTGGGCCTGAAGATACGCAAATTTTATGGCCCCGATGGAAAACACAGTCCCGCCAATGCGTTGGGTGATGCGATGGGAGACGAAAAGCGGGTGGACTACTGGCTGCACTGGCTGGGGATTGAACAACTGCAGGGCATGTACCCCGCCCAGTTGTCAAGAGGGCAGCGACAGCGGGCGGCGATCGCCAGGACCCTGGTGCTGGAACCGGATCTGCTGCTCATGGATGAGCCTTTCTCAGCGCTTGACGCCCCGATAAGAGAGGAACTGCAGAAGGTGATGAACCGTTTCCACCTGGAGTCCGGCCTGACTTCGCTCACCGTCACCCATGACATTGAAGAGGCGGTGATGCTGGGGGAAAAGATACTGCTTCTCGGCAACAGCTGTAACCGGGAGCCGCAGATCATCGACAACCATCTGTCCGGCGAGATCGATAAGCGGACCGATCCTGAATTCCTTGAACGGTGCGGTGTCTTGCGTGCGCTTCTGGCGCGCTGCACTACCCGGGCTCACTGCTGAGGGAGGCGCTTACGACCATGAAGAAAAAAGCGACCCTGCTCAGTACCCTTATCGGGATTGTGATGTTTTTCTGCCTCTGGCAGCTCGCGGCCATGCTTATAAATCGGCCTATTCTTCCTTCGCCGATCGTGGTGGTGCCGCTCTTTTTCGCGCATATCACCGGTGAACTGGGCTTGCATTTTCTGGCGTCGGCCGGCCGGGTTCTGGCCGCTGTCTTTCTCGCCACCCTCTTTGCGGCGCCGCTGGGACTGGCGCTTGGGCAGATGCCGCAACTGGACAGGATCCTGAGCCCGCTGATAGCCATTATCTATCCCATTCCCAAGATCATCTTTCTGCCGGTTATTTATGTGCTGATGGGCATCAGCGATTTTTCTAAAATCACCCTCATCGCCATAATTATTTTTTTCCAGATTCTGGTGGTGGTGCGTGATGAAGCATCGGGATTGAAAAAGGAGTTGATCCTCTCCGTCAAATCCCTTGGCGCCGGGCGCCGGGCCCTGTTCCGGTATGTCTATCTGCCGGCGTCGCTGCCGGCGGTATTGACCGCCCTGCGGATCTCGGTCGGCACGGCGGTGGCGGTACTGTTTATTGCCGAACAGTCTTTGACGAGCTATGGGCTTGGCTATTACATAGTGATTGAAACATATCAGGTGCTGCTCTATCCGGAAATGTATACCGGCATTATGGGCATGGGGCTCTTGGGAGTGATGCTCTATTTTGCCATTTATGCTATAGAACTAAAGGTCAGCAAACACCTGTTTATCGAGTGATGGCGTCGTAAAAATTACCCAAAGGGCATAGAAATCTTCGTCTGTGTCGTTGTTGCAATTTTTATATCATTACGACGTACTTTAGTACGCCGAAATGATATAAAAATCTTACGCCTCGCATATGAAGTTTTTTACTTTGCCATCATGAAAATAGAAAATAAAATGAAAGAAAAAAACACTCCCGCTAAATTCAGGCTCTGGCTGATGGCCATCCGACCGAAGACCCTGCCGGCGGCGGTGGGGCCGGTGGCGGTGGGGTGTGCAGTCGCCGCAAGTGATGGGAAATTTGCCTTTGTCCCGGCTTTGTGTTGTCTGCTTGGTGCCATGTTGCTGCAGATCGGGGTTAATCTGGCCAATGATTATTTTGATTTCAAAAATAACATTGACTCCGAGGAGCGCCTGGGGCCGGTACGGGTTACGCAGAGCGGCCTGATCTCGCCGGCTGAGGTGAAACGAGGTATGATCTTCTGCCTGTTTCTTGCGGTCTTGATTTTTCTTTATCTGGCCCAGGCAGGTGGTTGGCCGATCGTGATCATCGGCACGGTCTCGGTGCTGGCAGCACTGGCCTACAGCGGGGGACCTTTTCCTCTTGCCTCCAATGGACTGGGGGAGCTGTTTGTTTTTATCTTTTTTGGCCTGGTGGCGGTAGGCGGGACGTATTTTATCCAGGCCGGACGGGTGAGTCTGCTGGCAATGCTGGCATCGGTACCGCCCGGACTGCTTGTTACCGCCATCATTGTGGTCAATAACCTGCGGGATATCGATACCGATCGCAAGGCGGGTAAAAATACCCTGGCAGTATTTCTGGGCCGCAGGCGGACGATTATCGAATTTAAACTGCTGCTGCTGTTGAGCTATCTGTTTCTGCCGGTAATAATGTCGCTTGGCCTTGCCGACGCCCTTGTGCTGCTGCCGCTGGTAACCGGTCCCCAAGCCTGGCAGCTGGCCAAAAGAATAACCGAAGAACAGGGCGCCCAATTGAATGAATTACTGGCCGGTACCGCCAGGTTGTCGCTTATTTACAGTCTGCTGTTTGGTGCCGGCCTGATGGTTCGCATCAGCTGATTCTTTTTGGATAGATAAGAGAGATGAGAGAGTATGAGTTTTCTTGGAGTAGAAAATAAAATCTTTGTAGTTTTCGGGCTGGCCAATAAAAAGTCCGTGGCCTGTGCCATCGCCCGGACCCTCGTGGAAGAGGGTGCCGAGGTAATTCATGTGGTCAGATCGGAAGAGCGCGCGGTCAATGCCCGTAAACTATTTCCCGCATCCCCGGTTTTTATCTGTGATGTGGAAGACGAACATAATATAATCCGGGTGCGCGATGAGATCGGTGCGGCAATCGGTGTTGCAAAGGGCAAAAGAATTGACGGCATTGTCCATTCCATTGCCTTTGCCAACTATTCGGATGGCATGAAACCATTTCATGAGACGCGAAAAGACGATTTTCTCCAGGCGATAAATGTCTCCTGTTTTTCGTTTATCAGTATTGCCAACCATTTTAAACAGCTTCTGGCAAAAGATGGTTCGATGGTGACGATAACCATCTCCACCACCCGCATGGCCGCAGAGAACTACGGCTATATGGCGCCGATCAAAGCCGCTTTGGACTCGTCACTGTGTTTTCTGGCCAAGAGTTTCGCGGAGTTTTCCCGGGTACGCTTTAACGCAGTGGCACCCGGTCTTTTGAAGACCTCCGCCTCCGCCGGAATTCCCGGATATATCGACAGTTATCTCTTTGCCGAAAAAGCGACGCTGAGAAAAAAAGCCCTGGAGACCCGGGAAGTGGCCGACACCGCCGCCTTCCTGCTTTCGGCCAGGGCCTCCGGCATCAACTGCCAGACCATTGTCATCGATGCCGGGATGGCGGTGAACTATTTTGATAAAGAAATTGTTACCAAAGCAGTACAATAAAAAATGTGCTTACCACTAAAGCTCAGCTGAAAAGATCCAAAGCGATATGAGGTGCCTTTTGCGCGGGTGTCCCGCAGCCTGGATGGCTGCGGTCAAGCCCCCAGGGATGGGTTCATGGTGTCCCGTGCAAAGGGCACCTCATATCCCCATATAGCTGAGGTTTAGTGGTTAATTACCATAAAAAAGAAAAAAGAAAGCGCCCCGAGGGAAGTGCCCCTGGGGGCAAATGAAGAGTTTTTACGACGCCCTAAAAGGAAATATATGATCGACTTTACCATTGATGTGGAAACCTGTATCGGCTGTGGACAATGCGCCTCCGATTGTCCGGCCATGATTATCAGCATGGAAACAGGTATTCCGACCATTGCCCCGGACCTGGAGCAGTTCTGTATACGCTGCATGCATTGTGTGGCGATCTGCAGTGAAGGCTCTGTCTCCATTCATGGTTATGGCCCACAGGAAGGATTGGTGCTGGCCTCGGAACAAGTGACCAAGCCGGAGCAGCTGGAAATGCTCATCAAGGGGCGGCGGTCCGTGCGGAATTATCAGGATGAAAATCTCGATCCGCAACTTATCGACAAACTCATTGAAGTTGCCAGTCATGCGCCCAGCGGCCATAACGATCGGCAGCTGCTCTATACGCTGGTCGACGATAAGGGCGTTGTCTACGATCTGCGGGAAGAGGCTATTGATGGCCTGGAAAAACTGATCGAAGAGAAAAAGCTGCCGGAAGGGATGGAAATGTTCGTCGATATTATCAAGGCCTGGAAGAATTCCGGCACCGATATCCTCTTTCGGGGAGCGCCGCACCTGCTGGTTGTTTCTGCTCCTCAGGAAAACGCCGCACCTTTGCAGGATTGTCTTATTGCCCTGACCACCTTTGAGCTCTATGCCCAGACCTATGGCATAGGTACAATCTGGAATGGTCTGGCGATGCTGACTATTTCCGAGCTTGTCCCGGCGCTGAAAAAGAAGCTCGGTATTCCGGAGGACCACCAGATCGGCTATGTGATGGGCTTTGGTTATCCGGCCATACAATATGAGAGAACGATCAAGAGAGACAAACCGCAGGTGCATAGAGTCAGTTAAGGTTCTTCGATTAAAACCGCAATAATACATTTTAAGGCAGATATGTACGAACAGGTATCCCATACTCTTCTGAACGACATTCTCAACGACATCAAACCGGAGATCTCTGAGCAGGATTTGCGCCATTTCTACACCCGCCTAGGGGCGAATTTTTACGGAATCCACTCACTGTTTCATACCCTCTACGGAGAGAGGGAGGATTTTGCTGAACAGGCGCAGCAACTGGTCGAAACCATGGCCCAGCATTATATAAAGCGCCCGGAAAAACTGCGCCAGCTCGACCTTGCCCGGGAAAAGGATTACAACTGGTTTCTCAGTCAGCAATGGATCGGGATGGCCCTTTACTGCAAGGGGTTCGCCGGCAACCTGCAGGGGCTGCAGGAGCGGTTGCACTATTTTCAGGAGCTGGGGGTGAACCTGGTGCATGTAATGCCGATACTGCGTTGTCCCGAGGGGAGCAGCGACGGCGGCTATGCGGTCAGTGATTTTCGTGAGATCAACCCGGAAGTTGGCACGTTGGAGGACCTTCAGCAGCTTGCCGCTGAGATGAAAAAACGCGACATTCTGCTGGTGCTCGATGTTGTCGTCAATCACACTTCCAACATGCATTACTGGGCGAAGCGGGCCAAGGCCGGCGAGAAGAAATACCAGGACTATTACTACACCTTTGAAACCCGTAATGTTCCCGATATGTTTGATCAGACCATGCCTGAAATCTTTCCGGAAACGGCGCCTGGTAATTTCACCTGGAGTGAAGAAATGGGCCGCTGGGTTATGACCGTCTTCAATGATTTTCAGTGGGATCTCAACTATAGCAATCCATCGGTTTTTATCGAAATGCTGAATATCATCCTCTTCTGGGCCAACCAGGGGGCCGATATTCTGCGGCTCGACGCGGTGGCCTTTCTCTGGAAAAAAATTGGCAGTACCTGTCAGAATGAGCGTGAAGCACATTTGATCCTGCAGCTGCTGAAGGACTGCTGCCAGGTCACCGCACCGGGCGTGGTCTTTATAGCCGAGGCGATTGTCGCACCGGTGGAAGTTATTAAATATTTCGGCGAGGATGCAGTCATCGCCAAAGAGTGTGAAATTGCCTACAACGCTACGTTCATGGCGCTGCTTTGGGATGCCGTGGCAACCAAAAATGCATGTCTGCTCAATCATGGAATTAAAAGCCTGCCGGTCAAACTGGATCGGGCTACCTGGTTGAATTATGTCCGCTGCCACGATGATATAGGATTGGGGTTTGATGACCGGGATATTCTTCTCTGCGATTACGAACCGGCCCGGCACCGTAAATTTCTGATCGATTATTTCACGGGCAAGTTTGAGAAATCCCATGCCCGGGGGCTCCCGTTCGGACAGAATGCCAAGACCGGCGACGCACGTATCTCCGGTTCTCTTGCCTCCCTGGTGGGACTCGAACATGCGCTTGAAATCGGCGATAACAAAGCAGTCGATGATGCTGTCAAGCTGATTCTGCTGCTGCACAGCATGATTTTGTCATTTGGCGGCATCCCGCTGCTTTACTACGGGGATGAAATCGGCACCCTGAACGATGATTCCTACCGGGATGATCCCTATAAAAAGGGCGATACACGCTGGGTACACCGGCCATCAATTGACTGGGAGAAAGCAGAACTGAGGAACACGCCCGGTACCGTCGAGTATGGCGTTTTCAGTGCATTAAAACGGATGATTGCTATCCGCAAAGAAATCGAAGTCTTTGCCGATTTCAACAATCGCGAACTGATCGAGGTCGAAAACCCACATCTGTTTGTGTTCGGCCGTTACCACATCCAGAAACCAACCGAACAGGTCCTGGTGATTGCCAACTTCAGCAACCAGCCGCAGCATCTCAACCTGGATGATCTGGGGAGCTGGGGGGCGAAATATCGTCCGCTGGTTGACCTGTATCAAGGGACACACCCGGATATTTTCAAAAACAGCCTGGTGATTCCGGGATTTGGTTTTTACTGGTTGTGCGAGCGATAAATAATAAACGAGAGATCCTGAGATACATTTGCCATCAGAAATTTCGTTGCATCTCCAGGGCAATCATCCCCTCACGAGGGGGAGTAAAATGAGGACCTTCTGGTGAGGGGCTAGATTTTACTTAATCAATTGTGCATTTCTGTCGATTGAGTATTAAGAAGCGCAAATATCGATGCATGTCGATGATTATAAATATCTGGAGGCAACCATGTCCTTATCATCAATCACAAATAACACTTTAAAAGCAAATCAAGGCAATAATCAAAATTCTGGAACTGGTGTGGAACAATCAGAAAAGAGGAAGGGTGGTCTTCTTTCTGCGAGTGAAATTGCGAAATTCAGTGACAATGTCACACTCACTGAGCCAGGCAGTATCCAAAATTCAGAAAAAACTGCTGGCCCTGTTGCGCTCGATAACAACTCGGCGGATAAAGTATTGCAGGATGTCATGAAAAAAATCATGACAAATAGTAAAGCCGCGTTATCTGCCCAGGCTCATTTCACCCCCCAGGCTGCGCAGGCACTTCTTGCTGATTAGGAAGATTCAAGGCGAAAAGTATATGCTGCAGGTAACAAACATTGCCGTAATGAAGCGCGTTGCTGTTTGCACCTGCTGTAAAAGGTTCATGCTGCGAAACAAACAACTCTCATCCAACTCCCTGACAGTTTTCCTGCTTTTTATGGTGGCTACCCTGCTCTTTGGTTGTTCATCAATGAAAGAAGCGGAGCTGCTTTCTCAAAACAATCTGTTGCAAGAGAAAAACAGCCAATTGGCGGCCGAACTTGCCGAAGAGAATGTCGTAACCGCCAGCTTGCAGATGAAGTTAGTGGAGAAACAGACGGAAATCGACAGGATAAAAGTCACGCAGGAACATCTTGCCCAGGAGATCTCCCAGACCAAGGCAAGAAAACCTGCACCCAAAACCAGGGTTGAGGTGGTGACCTATCTGGCTGAGGTGGAGACGGATAGTAATGCTGCAAAGGAACGCGCCTTAGACAGCGAGCAGCCCATCTTTGTGCAGGTCGATCGTTTCATCGCCGAGAGCAAGGTTGAGCTTGAGCGAGGCAATGACGAGGCTGCCTATTCTCGAGCGTCCCAGGCGATGGAATTGACCCAGACTATACAGAACAAAAGAGCCTTGAGCAAGAAGATGGAAGAGAGTCCCTATGCAGATTTCATCCTCCCCCTGAATCTTCATTTAGCAAAACGAAGCAATATTCGCAAAGAGCCCAGCGAACGCGGAAAAGTCTTAGGGACCCTGACTCCGGGGACACCGGTTACCGCCAGCGGGTCTCAAGGTGACTGGATTAAAGTGATGATCAACAATGGGCAAAAGGGCTGGATCCATTATTCCTTACTGGCCGTTCCTGAAAAAACTCTTCCAGTTTGCAAACCTGTCAAATAACCGGGATTCATTCGGGCTCATCCTGATCGACATGAGAGGAGATCGATGCATTGTCCGAAGCCAGGAAAATCCGGTTTCGACCTGCCTCTTTGGCGGCATACAAGGCGTTATCCGCCCTGCCGATCATGCTGATACCATCCTTGTCTTCCTCTGTGACTCCGGTTAATCCGACACTGATGGTGATATGCAGAGACAACTCTTTCCAGGTAAAGATATGCTGGTCCACCGCCTGCCGGATCCGCTCGGCAGTCTGCAGGCCCTCATGAATGTCGGTTTTTCCCAGGATGACAAAGAATTCCTCGCCCCCGTAGCGTCCGGCACTGTCCACAATACGCAAGGAATCCTTGAGAATGCGGGCGAGTTGAATCAGAACGGAATCACCCGCCAGATGTCCATGGGTATCATTGATTGATTTGAAATAATCGATATCAATCATCAGGATGGAAAATTCCGATCTATATCTGCGATAATTTGCAAAATTGGTCGCCAGATCCGCCATGATCTGCTTCCGATTTGCCAGTCCGGTAAGCGGATCGGTTGTGGCTAATTGCTCAAGCGCAACCTGATTCTCCTTCAATCGACACACCATCTGATTAAACATCCCGGTGACAATGCCGAGTTCGTCATTTCTATGTATAGCGACGGAGACATCCAGATCTCCGTCGGCAACCCGCAACACACCGTTGGTTAAGGATTTGAGTGGGATGATGATCTGACTGGCGATGAGGGTCGCAGTAGAGCCGATGAGTATGGTGAGGAAAAAGGTAATTAAAACGATTTGATCGCGTGCCTGCATCAGCCCGGCAAAGACACTGTCGTAGTTTTCGGTAATGAGGAGCCCCATTGGAAGATCGGTAAAAGCAGTCGCGAGACCAACAACCCGCACATTCCGGTCATCAATGAAGTCATGAAGGTGGTGTGGATTGCTGAACAGGTCCACTCCCTGAACCGAGGTGCTGGTCGTTTCTGTATGATTTTCTGGCGAGGCCGTGGACAAAAGAGAGCGACCTTCTCTGTTAAGCAGAATGACCGTTCCGGTGGTCATTCCTGATAGAGCGGCCTTGAGATGCGGCAGCAGCCCCTGCAGCCGTACCTCCATGACAAAAAATCCAAGCTGGGTGGAGCTTTGCTCCAAAAAAACAGGAACGCCGACAACGATCATGGGTGAGGGCTCACCTTCAATAAAATATGCCTCTCCCGTAAAAAAAGGTGACTTGTCGATCTGGCTTTTCCAGTTTTCAGGCAGGGCGACCGGGCGATTCTTATCGGATGTGTCTGAGGCGGCCAGGATTTGCCCCTCGCTGTCGAGCACCAGTAAGCGTTGGTAATTCGTGAATTGATTTCTGATAAGAGTCAGATACGTGCTGATTACGCGCAGATACGATGATGATGATGATGTTGCCTCATTTGGTATTTTGTCTTCGTTTGCTGCTAGGTATTGCTTTAAATTGTCGAGGACGACAAACGAGTTGGCGAAAACACGCAGATCGTAATTTCGCTCCTTGAACCACAGGTTGGTTTCACGTTCAGCGATTTCGGCTGCATTAACCAGATTTTTTTCAACTTTCTCGGTTGTGGCCTTGTGGCTCAGGTCATACCAGAACCAGCCCATTCCCAATGAAGGGATCATGGTGACCAGAATTGAGAAAAATAGAATCCGATTACGAATAGACCGGAAGCCGGGGATGTTTTGTTTATTCTTCATAAGCTCAGGGAAGAGAGAGTGACCTGGGGCTGACATGCTGTCCATAATGATATATCAATACGCACTGAAACAATAAGCATCATGATTCACGTAGTGCACTTTTTGTGCTTCTCCATCCGGAGTTCTTTGCAAACAATCCGCTTTCCTGCCGTTCATCCTTAGTAGCTGTTCACCACTACCGTTGCAGGTATACTCCTGCAAACTGCCTGGATAACAAATTGTAATGTCAAATAGCCGGTGGTATTAATATAATGACCAGTTCTTACGAGAGATATCTCTGCCATGCCGTAGTGGTATGATAGTATTGGAAATTTTCATTTAAGCGATGCTGTCCCTGTAAAACACTCGTCTGTGGGTGGTGTGCATATCCAGCCTTTAAAAAGTATAACACGTCCGCATGAACGAAGAGCAGTGTAATTTTTTTCAGCAATGGGCGAAACATCATATCCTGACTTTCCAGGAGGTTGACCCCCTGCATCAGCAGAGTCTGGACCTGAAGGAAGCACACACCTTCCGTGTGTGCGCGGCCATTGCGCGTATTGCATCAGGTCTTGGTCTTATGGAAAACGATATCCGGATTGCTTTCGTGACGGCTTTATTTCACGACATCGGTCGGTTTCCCCAGTACCAAAAATACCGGACCTTTCGTGATCTTGATTCCGATAATCATGCCAAGCTTTCCCTTTGGGAGTTGAATCGTCACCGCGTCCTCCACACATTGAATTTTGCCGAGCGTCGGATCATCAGTCTCGCCATTCTGTTTCACAACCGGCTCCGTCTGCCTGAAAATCTTGATCCGCAAACTTTGCTTCACTGCCAACTCATCCGTGATGCGGATAAAATTGACATTCTGCGGGTCATGTCCGAGCACTTTCAAATGGCAGAATCTTTGCGAAATCCCGTTATTACCCTTGGATTGGGAACAGGCACGCAGGTACGTGAAGAGGTCTATCGTATGCTGCTCGATGGACGGATCATGAACTACGGCAAGCTAAAAACCATCAATGAATTGAAAGTACTGCAGATGAGTTGGGTTTTCGATATACATTTCCGGCCAACTTTTGTGATTCTGCGGGAGCGAGACAATATTGGAGCAATCGCCGCCACGCTGCCCGATACACCACTTCTTCGAGAGGCACTGGATTTCGTCAACAGCTATATCGAGAAGCGTTTGAAGTACTAGTGGCTTGCAGTTTGCATAACCTGGAACACCTCAAGTAAAAAATTCATAGACCTTCTGTCGATAATAACCTGCCTTCTTTGCCAAGCGATCCGCACGCAAGACCGAAAAAGATACCTTTAGCTCGAGCTAAACAGCCTTGTAAAAATACACATCTGTAACATTATCAATATCTTTAGCTGCACGACTATTTCCCTTTGACGGATATTTTTTTAAGTTATACTAAGTTGTAATACGTCTTTATAAACACAAATAACCCTGGGGCTGAACAGCATGATTCTGATACAAAATGGTGACATCTACACCCCGTCTGCCCTTGGCAGAGGCGACGTGTTGATTGGTGGAGGCAGGATACTCCACATCGCGGAGCATATTGATCCGGCAAGCCTGCCTGGCAAAAACGACCTCATTGATGCCAAAGGCATGGCCGTGACGCCAGGATTCATCGATGGACATCAGCATTTCACCGGTGGAGGTGGGGAGGGTGGTTTTCACACCCGCACCCCCGAGATGCAGCTGTCGATGAACTTTGACAACGGGGTAACAACAGCCGTGGGGCTGCTTGGCACCGACTCACTGACCCGATCAGTGGAGAGCCTCTACGCCAAAACCGAAGCCTTCAACAATGAAGGAATGACCGCCTTTATGCTGACCGGTGCCTACTGGCATCCATCCCCCACTGTCACCGGTTCAATAGGGCGTGACCTTACCTATCTCAGACCGGTAATCGGCCTGAAACTGGCCCTGGCCGATACCCGGGGACCCCTGTTGACTGCCGAGGACCTGGCGGCCATGGCCGCTGAAATTCGTGTGGCCGCGCTGGTCGCCGGCAAGCCGGGAATCATGACCATTCACACCGGGATCAAAGAAGAGCGGCTGCAGCTGCTCTTTATGGTGATAAAAAAATACGGCATTCGCGCTGATACCTTTATTCCCACTCACGTCAACAGGAAGGATCTGCTCCTGCAGGAACAGGTCTTCCAGCTTGCTGAAATGGGCGCAACCGCCGATGCGACCTGCCTGACGGAAATGCCGACCGAACAGGACAACTACCTTTCTGCAGCCGACTTCGCCGTCCTTGCCGATAATCGCGGCCTTTTCGACCGGATCACCTTCAGCTCCGATGCCGGCGGTTCCATGCCTCGCTGGGATAAGGAACGTAAACACATCGTCGGTATGGGCATCGACACCCCTGTCTCCCTCTGTTTTGAGCTGAACAGGCTGGTTAATACATTGCACATGAACCTTGAAAAAGCCCTGAAACCGCTGACCACAACTCCGGCTCGACTTTATGGTTTACAAGGACGTAAGGGAGTGATCGCTGCCGGGGCTGATGGGGATGTTCTCATCCTTGACCCATCGGCCATGCGCATTGTCGATGTTGTCGCCGGTGGAGCCATTGTCAAAAGAGACGGGTGCCTTCTGAAAAAAGGTTATTTTGAGCAAGGATAGGCAGATGCACTCTGACGAAATCCTTTCGGTGAGTTGCTCCGTGGCAAAGGGGGGAAACACTTGCCATTGCTGGAGAATTCGGATCCGGAAAAATAGTAACTTTGCAGTGGGTATGCAGCTTCTCGCCCATGTGCGCACAGATCCAGGCAAAATCGAACTGCGTCGCAAGAACGGTCAGGCTCAGGACAGCACAACTCTCTCCAACAAGGAAGCAGGGAAGGTTCGAGGCCTTGACATGTTGATGATCTTCCAGGAGCCGATGACCTTGCTCCACCCCGAAAATAAAGTGAGCTGTTCATGAAGCCGTTTATCGCAATCGTCTGCTATACCGACGAAAACCAGCATGGCATCCCGTCCCACATTCTACCCATCGCTTATACCACAGCTATTGAAGCGGCAGGGGGCATACCGTACATCATCCCATTTACCAGACAGATTGAACAATTGTCTGCGATGCTGCAAATTGCCCATGGTGTTCTTTTGACCGGCGGCATTGACATTGCCCCGCAACATTACGGAGAAAAGAAAAGAGATCGCTGCGGCAGAACCAACTGTGAACTCGATGCATACCAGTTTGCGGCTTTTCGCATCGCTCGTGAAAGCAAAAAACCAGTACTGGCAATATGCCGGGGTGCACAGCTGGTGAATGTGGCTCTGGGTGGCACTCTGTATCAGGACATTTTTTCTGAACTCTCAACTCCTCTGCACTGCCATTCCGGTGGAGAGTGCATACCTGGTGTTGATCATAAGGTATTTATTGAACCGGAGTCGAAGCTGCATCATTTATTTGGTTCCACAATCACCGTCAACTCCCGGCATCATCAAGCAATCAAAACACCGGGAAAAGATCTATTGATCACAGCATTGGCCTCCGATGGTATTATCGAAGCCGCAGAGCACAGAGAGCTGCCGATCACTCTTGTCCAGTGGCATCCGGAGCTCATGATGTCCGTCACCGAAAAAACGATGTTGCCACTCTTTAAAACTCTAATAAAATGTTCCAGCTAATTTCAACGCAGCGTCGCTTTGGCAACATCAGCTCAGTCACAAACAGGAACCCGGTGCCTGGCTCCGCAGATGTTAGAGAGAGTTACAGCTTCAGCTTTAATGTCAAAGCTTCGTAGCTTCCAGCCTTTGGAGGCAGGTTATGGCATGGGCTGCAAGTTGAGGGAAAAATTCTCTGAAGTCCCTGGCAAATTTTTCATAATCTTTTTGCAGGTCGTCTATGGCACTATCCATCGAAGACTGGAAGGCAGCTCTTTTGGCCATGCCATGCAGTGCTCTGTTGACCCCTTCCAGCTTCGCATAATTAAGGAGCCAATTGTTGGCTATCATTTGAGGAATTACCTGTTGAGCTTTTTGGGGAAGGACATTTCCAAAGCGTTGAATGGTCGAATAGGAATGACAGGCAAACTCTTTAAGCGAGGTGCTGCTGTATTCAGGCCAGTTTTTAGCCAGAAAATGATCGTAGAATATATCCACAATAACCGATGAATAATGCCTGTGTTTTTGCCAAAGCCGCTGTTTACTCTCTGCGACCAGAGGATGCCGGTCCGTGAATGCGTCAATTTCTCTATGCAGCAGAATGCCCAGATAAACCTCTCGTGGGTAATGTTCTCCTTCTTTTCCTTTTATGAAATCAGTGATGAAATTGCCTATCATCACCTGATCGGAATCGCCGGAAAGATATAAATGTGCCAAGAAATTCATGTGTATCGGGTAAAACCTGGAAAAAAAATGGAAAAGCAAAAAGGGTCGTTATTATTTTTGGGTACAGGTCGAGGGTGTTCGAAACTGAATTGTTATATACATACGCACCACGCGTCATTTGGTCAAAGTCCAATCTTACAAGATACTGCCGCGCAATTTTTCATCCCAATATGGGGGGCTGCCGTAACATCCACCAAAATAGTCGATAAAAACCCTGACCTTGGGAGCCAGGAGTCGAGAACTGGGATAGACTGCCCATATGGCGGTTTCGGAAACCAATGGGTAGTCCCGCAATATCTGCACCAGTTCTCCCCGCTCCAGGTGCTGATAGACACTCCATGTAGAAGAAATTGCAATACCTAGTCCATCGGCACACGCATCCCGGACGGTTTCTCCATGATCGGTCCGCACGCGTCCCTTTGTCTTAATGCTCACCTGACCGGTGGGAGTCTCAAATACCAAAGTTTCAAGGCCCAGCAAATTAATGCATTGATGGTCGCGCAACTCATCCGGTCTTCTCGGTTCACCAAACCTCGCCAGATACTCCGGGGATGCACAGACAATTCGCTTGTCGGGTGCCAGTTTGCGGGCAATCATCGTTGAATTCTTTAAATCTGCATTACGGATGGCTATATCAAATCCACCCTCAACCAAATCGACTATCGAATCAGAAAAGTGCAAATCGACAGAGAGGTCAGGGTAGTGCGATAAAAAACCCTTTAAGGTCGGCACCAGATGCATGCGACCGAAAGAAGAAGGGGCAGTGACCCGCAGGTTTCCTTTAGGCAACACATCCCCAGCCCCGACCGATGCACGGGCGGCTTCAATGCTTGCAAGGACTTCTTCCGCGTGCGGAAGAAGTGCCACCCCTTCTTCCGTCAGGGATACTTTCCGAGTGGTTCTATGGATCAGGCGGACACCAAGCTCTTCTTCAAGCTTGCCTATATGCGTACTTGCCACCGCAGGTGACAGCCCGAGTTCTTTGCCGGCCAGGCTGATGTTATTGGTCGTGGCCACCCGGATAAAGAGTTTGAGGTGTTCAATGTTCATTTTTAATTTTGATTGTCCTTAATGTTCAGCTACTGAATCAGGGGGTGAGCTGTTCGTGTCTCGGGACGCCGTAAACCCATCCCTGGGGGCTTCGCTGCAGCCGTCCATGGCTGCAGAGACCCGAGACACGAACAGCTCACCCCCTTCCATGCCGATAGGCTGAGTTTGAGGGGTAATCAAATTTTTAATTATCAATATAAACTATAAACTGATTCTGTATTTTGCCCTATTATCCTCGATTACTTTGGTAATTATAGTCCGATCATGCAATCAAAAAGAATCAACGATGCAGAAAAGTTTCGACCATCTTCAATGAGAGATTGTCGGACAGTAATGATTTGAACGAAATACATTGGACATAAACAAACACATCGGAGACGCAAACATGAAGGCAATAGGATACAAGCAGGCAGGACCAATTACCGCACAAGACGCTTTGATCGAATTTGAAGCAGCAACACCGGTACTCGGGCCACGTGATCTTTTAGTTGAGGTCAGGGGCATTTCGGTAAATCCAGTGGATGTGAAGGTTCGCGCCATGCCTGAATTAGGACCGGAAAAAGGTCAGACCAAGATCATTGGCTATGATGCTGCGGGCATTGTTCGTGAAATCGGCAGCGATGTCCGCACATTCAAGGTTGGCGATGCAGTCTATTACGCCGGTGAAATCACCCGGCCGGGTACCAACTCCGCATATCATGCCGTTGATGAGCGAATCGTCGGGAAAAAACCGAAATCCCTCGGGTTCGCTGAGGCAGCCGGATTTCCCCTGACCTCTATAACCGCCTGGGAGATCTTGTTTGACTCCTTCGGTCTCAAGGAAGGAGATGGGAAGGGTGAGAGCCTGCTGATCGTCGGCGCTGCAGGAGGTGTCGGTTCCATTCTCATTCAACTCGCCAAGAAGCTCACGGGGCTGACGGTGATCGCCACCGCCTCCCGCCCAGACACCATCGAGTGGGTCAAAAAAATGGGCGCCGACCAGGTAATCAATCACCGGGAGTCACTGGTAGAGCAGGTCAAGGCCCTGGGGATTCAGCCGCGCTATGTTGCAAGCCTTAATGGAACAGAAGGACATTTTCCGGCGATCGTCGAGCTTATCAAGCCTCGGGGGCATATCGCGCTGATCGATGACCCCCAGTCTCTTGCCATCAATTCCATCAAACCCAAGGCGCTCAGCTTTAGTTGGGAATTTATGTTTGCCCGTTCGATGTTTCAAACGGAGGACATGGAAAAACAGCATGAATTGCTGAATCGGGTAGCGGAGCTCATTGACGGGGGTACGTTGATTTCCACTGTGACAAAAAATCTCGGCAAAGTCAGTGCTGCAATGCTTAAGCAGGCTCACGTGCAGCAGGAAAGCGGCCGTGTTATTGGTAAGAACGTGCTTGACGGCTTTGATGCATAAAGAGAAGTGAACGATCCGGCCTATGGGTTCAAACAATGGGAAGAACCGTTGAATCGAGTCGGCCTGCATTGAATTAAGGAAACAAAATTATGCAAAAAACAATTCTCATTACAGGGGCCACTGACGGCATCGGCTTAGAAACAGCCAGGATGCTGGTATCATTGGGCCACCACGTTTTGTTGCACGGGCGAAACCAGGCAAAACTTGACCAGCTGGAGAGAACACTGTCCGCGTTGTCAGACGCTGGGCATGTTGAAAGTTACGTGTCTGATGTATCGCACATGGCCAATGTTGAGAGACTGGCCAAGGCGGTGAGTGAGAAGCACGACAAACTCGATGTCCTCATCAATAATGCAGGCGTCTACCGTGCACCGGATCGTATTACGCTGGACGGGCTTGATGTCCGGTTTGCCGTCAATACGATTGCCCCCTATCTGCTGACCAGGCGGCTTGTGCCGCTGCTTGGCGTGTCAGGACGAGTAATCAATCTGTCCTCCGCTGCCCAGTTTCCGGTTCATCCGGAAGCGCTGGCGGGGCGGGGCGAATTGTCTGACGGGGCGGCGTATGCGCAAAGTAAACTGGCGCTGACCATGTGGTCCCGCAGGATGGCCCTTGCGCTTCGAGAAGACGGCCCGGCGATTATTGCGGTTAATCCCGGGTCGATGCTCGGCAGCAAGATGGTGAAACAAGCCTATGGCGTGGCTGGTGGCGATCTCCGTATCGGCGCGGAAATTCTCTGCCGCGCGGCTCTGTCGGAAGAATTCTCTGCTGCCTCCGGCCGGTATTTTGACAATGATATCGGTCATTTTTCTTCGCCCCATCCCGATGCACTAAATCCACAGAAATGTGCAGAGATTGAACGCGTAATCGAGGCAATTCTGGCTGAAATAGCACAAAAAAAATGTGATTACCACTAAAGTTCAGCTTAAAAGATCCAGAGGGATATGAGATGCCCTTTGCACGGGTGTTCCGCAGCCTGGATGGCTGCGGTCAAGCCCCCAGGGATGGGTTTATGGCGTCCCGTGAAAAGGGCACCTCATATCCCCATATAGCTGAGGTTTAGTGGTAATCACAAAAAAAAAAGTAGGAGGCTGCCGGTTTATCCGGACGAGGAGAGAGCAATGTATTACGAAGGAAAAGTGTACCGGCCCTGGATGGAGGCCGATAGTTTACTGATACAGACAACCCTGGGCTGTACCCATAATAAATGCACCTTTTGCGACATGTTCAGGGATAAGCGATTTCGCATCAGGAAAATCGAGGATATCTTTGCCGATATAGACGAAGCGAGCAATGCGTATCGGCATATCAGATCTATCTTTCTCATCGACGGGAACGTACTGGCCCTGAAGACCGAGTTTCTTCTGGATATTCTTGAAAAAATCACCACAACCATTCCGGAGTGTTCAAAGATTTCCCTCTATGCCGGGTTGAATGATCTCCGGCGTAAATCCGTAGAAGAACTCACGGAACTGAAAAAAGCAGGGTTAACTCTGGCGTATGTCGGTCTGGAGTCCGGTGACCGCGTCACCCTGGAGCGGATCCAAAAAGGGCTGACGCCGGAACAGGCCGAGGAGGGAATGGCAAAGGCCAAGGCGGCCGGTATTGCAGTACTTGCTTCTATTATCTTTGGAATAGGTGGTAAAGAACGTTCCCAGAAACATATCGTTGCAACCACGAGGCTGCTCAACATCATGCAGCCCGAACAATTAGCCCCTATGGCACTGACAATACAACCGGGCACGCAACTTGCGAACCAGATTGAGACGGGTGCATTCATCCAGGCAACCCCGCTGCAGATCCTTGAGGAGGAAAGGTACCTTCTGAAAAATATGACTTTCAAGACCATTTACTGGGGAGATCACGGCAATAATATTGTATCTTTAAAGGGCAGTCTGCCTGAATCCCAGGAACTGTTTCTGCAAAAAATTGAGCTTGCAATTGCCAATCATCCGGTGACGAAACAGGAAATACTCCTGACATCACCATGGTAAAAGGCAGGACCGATTTCAAGGGTACATATGGCCAGCAATAAGGTATAGGAGGCAGTGATATGGCATTATTTCTTGTTCAACATGGCCGCAGCGCATCGAAGGATATCGACCCGGAAAAGGGACTTACCGATCTCGGTAAATCCTTGACTGTATTTCTGCCCGCTTGAAAGAGATCTCACCAATACCCGCAACCTGCATGGTGCGCAGTACTACCGGGAATCCTCGTTTTTGTCGGTCAAGTCGCTGAAATCTCTACGTAATGTTTCCAGTCTTTCGCGGTACGCGTTGTAGTCGCCATACTCCAGGAATTTATAGTAGCGATTGTGAAAGGTGCGCAGCTTTCTGGCATGTTTGATAGGACACCAGTACTGTTCCGTTCTGGCAGCAATCTCCTGGAGATAGGCAAGCAGGCCGTTAAAATATTCGCAGTAGGAACAATTCAACTTTTCAATTGGATTCAGGTAATCGAGGCTGTGCCTGTCGATAACTATATAGTCGTTCCTTTTCACTTTAGGTATGCGATACACCGGAAAACATAGGAATTGATAGATGGAAACCGCCGCATCCAAAATCAGTGCCGGGACGATACAAGACCAGATAACCGGTACGGTGAGAATAACAAAGAAAGATGTACTGCCAAGGTAGGTGGAAATTCTGGTTGCGATTGTTCGGTGGATTTTTTTTGTTTCTTCTTCGAAATATACGCGTTTCCCTTTGATTTTATAGAGAAACTGTTCTTCCTTTCTCTGGATTTCAGTCAGCAGTTCTTTTTCCAGCCGTTTGATTTCTTCGATGATCTCCTCTAATTTTTTCAAGTCAGACATGGTTTCTTCTTCTTTTATGGGCAAGAACCCGGCAGCGACCGAACTGCTAAAAATGCAATGTTCCGACCACGGTGTGTCACTTTGAAAAGTGCAATCATGAGAGGATGTGCAAGACGCCGAAATCGACATCTTTTTTTAACGTATACCATGTTTGCGAAGAGTTGCGACATCTTCTTTTGCCGGCGCCGCATGCGGAGAAGGCGAGTCCGTATTACCCTGGTTGCCAAACGATACGCTGGTGCGGTTGTTCGGCAGCCGACAGGGTCTGTGACTTGCTTGGCGCAATCCGCGTTATTATAGTGTTGTTATTCTATCAAAGGGCGTTGGCAAAAGTTGCCTTCCAACGATTTCTTTTCATCGAACATGCGTTCCTCTTGCCGGCGCAGGGCTCCATATTTCCGCACTCTTTAAAGATTCCACAAAGAGTTCAAGGGTTCAGGAAAAATAATACCGTTTGTCTGTTTCATAACTTCCAAATTATTCCATACAGGAAAAGGAGGGTAATTATGGCACTGAACAATTACGGCATCCTCAAAGGCAAGGCAATAGACCACATGGCCGGGCACGGCAGCAGTCCTCACTATGAGGTGCAACTGCTTGCCAACAGTGTTCACTTCCGGATCGCTATCAACGTGCAATCTAAACTGAGTCCTTCCGAGCTGTTATTTCTGGTCGACGACCAATTTCAGCATCCAATCCTTGATGCGTTACCTGAGCTGAATGAAGGCTTCACCACGCTTCTCTCCAAACCGGGTGGCCTCGCCCTGGATTATATCCGGGCCAACCTCTTTGATCGCAGCAGGATGGTGCCCCTTGTCTACGATATACCGGGGCCGGATAACGACCTGAATGAAAAAATTGAACATTACGTGAAACGGGCTGCAGCCAGCGACACTGCACTGGTTTACGCATTTGGCGAACGTTGGGGGCCGGAAAATAATACGAGCGATACATACTTTGGCTTCCTGCCCGGCAATGGTATCCATGATATTCATATGAATCAGGGAAACGTGGGCACGTTTACAAGTGATGACGGCGTATGGCAGGATGGCGGCCTGTTACTGCACTTCCCGGATCAAAATCAGTGGGTGGGCGTATTTTTGGCTTTTCAGTCACAGAGCTGGCATACCGACGATACAACAGGGCATACTATAGAAATCCCCGATATCGACGAACCGGCCCCCGCATCCGAAGGATCTGTCAGAATTGTTGCAGCGCTGGCTAATCCGTCGGGAGACGATGTTGGCAAAGAAGTTGTCACCTTACTCAATATTTCTCCCGATCTGGTGGATTTGACTGGTTGGGCTCTGGTCGATAAATTCAAAAAAAGAGAACCCATCGTCAACCTGCTGCTCGCTCCCGGCGCAACCGCAGCAATCATGCTTTCCGGCAAGGGGGCGCAGCTTTCCAATAAAGGGGGAATCATCTCTCTGCTTGATGCCAGTGGCTTGAAAGTCGACGGGGTATCCTATACCAAGGCACAGACACGTCGACAGGGATGGACGATAAAGTTCTGAAAAATGCTTTCTAACCCGGAAAGACCAGGCTGCAAGCTATCCGGCAAGTCGAAAAGGAGGTTTTGCAATGAGTGCTATCTTTGGTGAAATACTGAACTTCGGCCAGGCAAATGACCGGGAAATACAATTACGCGTCACCGGCGATGAATTCTATGCCACCTATGAGACGATTGATGGCTACACGGCAGTCAGTGACAGCGATCGCGGCTACTTCTGCTATGCGGCTCTCGTCAACGGAGCCCTGGTTTCCACCGGCGAACCTGCCAGTGGACCGCCCCCTCCCGGCACCCTTCGACACTTACGGGAGTCACTTTCGGTGCGGAACCGCCGATTTGAGAAAAGGTGGCAGCGTGGCCGGCCGATGTCGCGCGTGGCAAATGAAGCGGCACGCACGTTTGGGCCCAATCAGGGCTTGCTCGAAGGACGGCGGCTGAGCAGTGGCGCGGTGCGTGGCTTGACGATCCTGGTTGAATTCCAGGACGTGCAGACGACCGTTACCCAGGCGGACTTACATGATCTGCTCAATGGCGAAAATTATGCGAGGAACGGCAACTTCTGCTCGGCGCGCGAATACTTCCGCATCGTTTCGTCCGGCAAACTCGACTACACCAACGATGTCGTCGGCCCCTTCCGGTTGAGCCAGAACCGCAACTCTTACCTCACCCATCTCCTGGTAAAGGAAGCTCTCGATCTCGCAGTTGCCGCCGGCACGGACCTCAACCGTTATGATTCACGTGGCGAAGGCGTCCTTGATGCACTGAATATTCTTTACGCCGGGCAAACCCAATACGATGGTGAGCTGTGGCCGCACAATTTCAATATAGATCTGCGCTATGGGAACATTTCCACGAACCTCTATCTGCTCACCAGCGCAGGCCGCAGTGTCTCAGATCTGAGCATCGGTACTTTCTGCCATGAGAACGGCCATCTGCTTTGCCGATTCCCGGACATGTACGATTACGGGGCCGTGAATCGAGAAGGCGATGGTGTGAAGAGCGCCGGTATAGGCAGCTACTGTCTCATGGGCTCGGGGAACCACCTTAATTTCGGCCGCACCCCTTCGCCGGTATGTGCGTATCTGCGTGACCTTGTCGGCTGGTGTGATAACGAAATTTCACTCAATTCGGCAACAGAAGTGGAAGCAGTGCATGGCGATTACAGGAGCGTGTTGAAGTTCAAGACCGCGGTACCAAACGAATACTTCATCGCCGAAAATCGCTCAAAACTGGGCCTTGACCAGTATCTGTCCTCCAGCGGGCTGGCTCTTTATCACTGTGATATTATGGGCTCAAATGAGTTCCAGCAAGGCACCGGTCAACGTCATTACCAGTGTGCGCTTCTCCAGGCGGATGGACACACTGATCTCGAACATAATGTCAATCAGGGTGACGGCGATGATCTTTTCGCCGGCGTGAATGGGGTTGCCGTGTCCCATGCTACCACACCGTCTTCACGTCTGTGGAACGGCTCCGATTCCGGATTGGTCCTGTCAAGCGTTGCCATGCCCGGCGCCAGACTTAAATTTCGCGTCGGAGAAGTGGCGCCGGAGCCGTCCATTCGTGCAGAGAACACAACGACGGTTATGATCCCGGACAACAATCCAGCCGGAGTCAGCAGCACAATCAGCATTGGCGAGTCCGGGATGGTAAAACAATTTACACTGAGCCTCGACATCACGCACACCTATATAGGTGACTTGATCGTGGAGCTCACCGGCCCGGGAGGGCAAAAAGCAATCCTGCACAATCGAACCGGTGCAGGAACTGACAATCTTGTGACGAGTTACGATTCGATGTTGCTTGCCGCGCTAGCGACCTTCGTCGGACTGAGTGTGCAGGGTGACTGGGTACTCAAAGTGCAGGATGTTGCAGGACAGGATGTGGGCAAACTCAACCGTTGGATGCTCGACGTCGTCGTCGAAGGCGGCGCCCAAATCGTGCGGGGCGAAGCAGCGCCAAAGCTCTTCATCCCGGACAACACCTCCGCTGGTGTGAGCAGCAGTATCACGCTGAACCAGCCAGGCAGTGTCAGTCAAATGAAGGTGAGCATCGATATTACCCACACCTATATTGGCGACCTGCGTATCGAGTTTGTTTCACCTGTCGGCCGTCGCATCATTCTCCACAGCCAACTGGGTGGCAGCCAGGACAATCTTGTCGTTACCTATGACTCTATGGCGCCGCTCTCGCCGCTCTCTGGGCTGGCCGGCCAGCCCATTCAGGGAACCTGGACCCTGCGCGTTACTGATGTTGCGCGGGCAGACACAGGAACGCTGAATACGTGGAGCCTGGAAATCATGCCGATGGGGTGATGTTGAGACCAGATAATCAAGATGAATGGAATGGATATTGTGAAAGAAATATATTACCAGCATAGTATCCGAACGAATCAAATCACGCTGGTTGAGCAAAATGTCCATTTCGCCCCTGGAAATTGCCGATCACGGCCATGTCATCGACAACGGATTGATTCGTTTTTACGGGGCGCGAGAGGAATTGCCGCAGAACGAAGAAGTCAAAAAGAACCTTATGGTTCACACCTGAGAAAATGCTTACCATAGCCAGTAGCCTTTAAAAGACTTGACGAAGACGATATCGGGTTTCCTGTTATTAAAGCTCACTTTATTGTCTTTGCCCAGTGTGGATTTTGTGAGGCAAGTGCAGGACAGGTAACGGATGCTCGTTACCTGTCCATAGTAACCAATCTCGGGAATATAGGGAGATTACCCCATGCCTAGGTACAAACTTAGTTATTTCGATATTGACGGCGGGCGAGCTGAGCCGATCCGCATTGTTTTTCACGCTGCAGGAATCGATTTTGAGGATAACCGGATATCTTTTGCCGAATTTAGCGAGATGCGGTCGGGTTTGCGCTTCAACTCTGTACCTGTGCTTGAAATCGATGGTGCTCAGATAACGCAATCCAACGCCCTCAGCCGCTATATAGGAAAGATGGCGGGTCTGTATCCAGCCGACGATCTGCAGGCCCTTTACTGTGATGAAGTAATGGGTGCCCTCGAGGATCTCACCCATTACATCGTTCGAACGTTTGGGCTGGAGGGAGAGGAACTTCGGCTGGCGCGTGAAAAGCTGGTCGACGGTTGGTTGTCTGTCTTTCTGCGTGGTCTTGACCAGCTCCTGATCCGCGGCGGCGGAGAGTATTTCGCCGACAATAGGTTGACGGTCGCGGATCTCAGGGCTTTTGTCCAAACGCGCTCGCTGTGTTCTGGTATCCTTGATTATGTGCCAACAGATATAGTTCAGCGATTGGCTCCTGGCCTTTTCGAACACAAGGAACGCATCAATGCTGATCCACGCGTGAAGGCATACTATGCAACTCGCCCATAAGCAATGCCTTCCAGGCAAGGAGGGCTTGCAAAGAAGTGGCAGATCGCCTTCAGGCAGCCTCTGTCATGAAAAATTATAACGACGCACATACACGCGTAGCCTCAACAGGCAGAGTACCGTTTTCCTGACCGGGGACACCGGCCAGCTCATTTCTCACAACGTTGAAGGAGAAGAATATGTTTACAAATACGGAGGAGAGTTTTGGCATAATTGCACGGCTGTTCCATTGGCTCGTCTTCCTGATGGTTGTCGGCATGCTTATTGTCGGATCTCTTCTGGACAGCCTGCCCGACGGAGCGGTTAAGTCGCTGTTTATTGGACTGCACAAATCGACCGGGGTGGTGCTGCTCCTGCTGGTGTTGCTGCGCCTCTGCTGGCGGCTCATCAATCCGAAACCGCGTGATCTCGGAGCCAGTCCATTTGAAAATAAACTGGGCCACCTTATGCACATCTTTCTTTACCTCTTACTGATAGTGCAGCCGATTACCGGGATCATCATGTCCCAGCTTGCAGGGTATCCGGTAAAAGTTTACGGTATGTTCACAGTGCCGGCTTTTTTCGGCCCCAATCCTCAGTTAAGCAAGGTTTTTAGCGAGACGCACAGTGTTGTTGCAACGGTGCTGGCCATAAGTATCGTTATTCACGCGGCTGCGGCCCTGAAGCATCATTATCTCGACCGGGACCGGACCTTGATGCGGATGATTGTCGGCAAATGATCCGCCGGCCCAGAACACTTTCTTCAGAACAGGTTGTGAAACAAGGCTGGCCTTAATTGGTGGGGAACGAGCAGTGATACGGCAACAGACATCATCCTATCGTTGGGTTATTGTTCTGGCGGGCATTGCCGGTCTGTTTGCCAGCCTTGGTCTCGGGCGTTTTTCCCTCGGCATGATGCTGCCGTCAATGGGCGAGGCACTGAACCTTTCCTACAGCCAGATGGGATTGATCGGTACGGTGAATTTTTGTGGTTATCTGCTGGCGGTTCTGTTCTGTGGCCTCTTGACGACACGCTTTGGTGCACGGAACATCATTTCCGTTGCTTTGGCTCTGGTTGCTCTCTCCATGGTTCTCGTTGGATTTTCCAGCAGCTACTGGTTGATCCTTCTGCTCTATTTTTTAACAGGAATCGGCAGCGCTCTTTCCAATGTGCCGATTATGGCGCTTATTGCTGCGTGGTTCGATGGCCGGAGCCGGGGCAGGGCCGCAGGTTTATGTGTTATGGGCAACGGCTTGGGCATATTGGTCACCGGAACTGGGGTTCCGGTGCTGAACAAGATGGCGGATGGCTGGCGGGTGAGCTGGATTGTTCTTGGTTGTCTTGCCGGATGTATCGCGATCCTGTGTTATGGTATTATTCGCAATCGGCCCGACCCAACCGAAGTCGAGAAATCGGGAAGTGCAACAAACACTGCATCCGGGATTGCAGCGAAGATGGTCGTGCCGGGTAAGAAAAATACCCCGGGGCAGCCGCTTGCCGGGAAAAACATCTTTTACCACTGCGGAGCCATATATTTTCTCTTTGGCTGTACCTATGTTATTTATGTGACGTTTTTTGTAACTGCCCTGGTGCAGGAACGTGGGCTCAGTGAACAGGTTGCCGGTAATCTCTGGTCCTGGGTCGGCGTCCTCAGTCTTGCTTCAGGACCACTTTTTGGTCACCTGTCGGATCTTTACGGACGTAAGGCGACCCTGGCGGCTGTCTTTTCCCTCCAGACAACCGCCTACCTGCTTGCTGCGGCGCGGTTGCCGATGTTCTCGGTCTATATCTCTTTAGCCTGTTTTGGTCTCGTTGTCTGGAGCATACCGCCTATTATGGCGGCACTGGTGGGAGACCATGCCGGTCCCGAAAAAACAGCGGCGCTTTTTGGTTTCGTCACCTTTCTCTTTGGCACCGGTCAGATCATTGGTCCAGCCTGCGCCGGATTCCTGGCCGAACAGAGCGGCACGTTTGCTCTCAGCTTTTTGCTCGCGGCGGTTTTGGCAGGAATCGCCGTGGTGCTCAGCCTGCTGTTGCCTGGTAAGGGACAGGCTGTATTGGCAGGTCGGCAGCCCTGAGACCTTCGTTGTTTGATGGAAGGTGTTGATGAAATCGTCTCGCCATGTAAGATATGCAATGTACTCTTGTCACCGATATGTCGCTTAGAGCAGCGCAAACAATATTTCGAATCCTACGGCGGATTTTGTACCTTTATACAAGATGACCAATGCTTAATATAACCTTTGGCATAGCTATCCTGCTTGCCACCGGGCTGCTTTTCGCGAAGACCGTGCAGCTCTTTCACCTTCCTTCCGTGACCGGGTATATTCTCGCCGGTCTCGTGCTCGGGCCCTCCGGCCTGGGGCTCCTCACTACTGAAAGTGTGGGGCACCAGCTGGATCATTTCACCCAGATTGCCCTTATGATGCTTGCATTCGGCATCGGGGAGCACATAGAATTACGGCGACTGCAGACTATCGCCAAAGATGTCACGTACATAAGTTTTTTCCAGGCAATTGTCACCTATGTTTTCGTCCTGGTTGCAACCTATGTTGTTGCCGAACTGGTAGCTTCAATGTCCAGTCCGCGTGAGAATCTGATCCTGGCAATGCTGCTCGGTGCGATAGCTGTGGCAACTGCGCCGGCTGCCCTGCTGCTTGTGGTCCGTGAATTGAAGGCCAGGGGACCGTTTACCTCGACGTTGATGGCAGTAATCGCCATTGATGACGGTATCTGTATCATGGTTTTCGGCATTACCGTTTCCATTGGTCATCAACTGCTCGGCAACAGTGCTACGACCCCTCTGATGGGAATTCTGGGAGCAGTTTCGGAGATCTTTTTTTCGGTTGTAATCGGTGTGGCTACCGGCTTTCTGCTCGATCTGGTGCTGGATAAGCTCCAGCGGCGGGCAGAAATGTTGACCGCCGGCCTTGCCCTGCTGCTGCTCTGCGGGGAAATAACCAGAGAACTGCATCTTTCACCGCTTCTTGCCGGGATGATGGCCGGTTTTGTCATTATCAATCGGGCGAAAAGGGATGTCCGCCTGTTCCGGGCCCTGAATAACTTTGAACCGCCTATCTATGTTCTGTTCTTTACCCTGGCCGGTGTCCATCTTGACCTCGGGGCCCTCTGGCTGGCCGAATGGGTTGGCGTCGCCTATTTTGTTGCCCGTTGTGCTGGAAAATATTCTGGCTCCCTGCTGGGTGGGGCGTTGTCCGGATCAACGGCCGCGGTGCGAAACTATATGGGACTTGCCCTTCTTCCCCAGGCCGGGGTTGCCATCGGCCTGGTATTCATCATTGCCGCAGATCCCCAGCTCAGTGGCTGGACCGGGATCGTTACCCCGGTGGTGTTTGCCGGGGTGATGGTTTCCGAGCTTCTCGGGCCGTCCCTGGTGCGCTTCTCTCTCCAGCAGGCAGGGGAAATCAAACTTGCCCAAAAAAAATCACGGTTATCCGGACAATCGTTGTTAAGAAATTTCCTGGTACGTTCGCAAAGAGGTTTTGTCCTTGCGCCTTGGAGGGGTATGCCTTTGCAACCGGCGGAAAATTATCGCGGGGTGGTACTTTTTGGTGCAGCGAATTTTGCCAACGTACGAGGTCTGGCCCGGATATCGACCATGTTTGCTCACCATTTCCACGCCCAGCCCAAATCCGTTCGGGTCCTGGCGCCGGAGCAGCAGGATAGCCTCGGTGAGCGGGAAATTGAAGAGCTGTTCCATGCCGAGAAAAATGAGGCTGAAAGTCTGGGATACCCCTTGCAGCAGGAGCTCAGATACGGACGCCCGGAACAGGGCCTTCTTGAAGCGGTGCAGACGAATCGACCCGAGCTTCTGGTGCTCGGTTACCCGGTTGGCCCCAAGCCGCTGGCCATGAAGAAGATTTTCACAACGCTTACCGATAGCGTGTCCTGCCCGGTGGTGGCGATTCGCTTCGCCGGCACATTTTCTTTCGATCGTATCCTGGTACCTTTTCTTTATCTGCAAGATCTGGATGAGATGCTGCCGGTACTGCAGGCCATGGCAACGACCGGCAAGCCGCGCTTGACTTTTATGTATCTGATGGACATGGAGAATAGCCGCCAGGAATTGTCGGAAGCCGACGGGCTGTTGCAGCAGTGGCGGCAGAGCAACCTGCCCGATCTTGATACGGCGCAGATGGTGGTTGCCAGCGAGTCACGGTTGGAGCAGATCCTGCGGGAGTCCGGCAATTTTGACCTGATCATAATCAAGGCGGCGAGGAAGGTCGGTATCCGGCGCTTTTTTGCCGGCTCTCTCGCCAATTCGGTGGTTCAGAACTGCCGTTGTTCGGTTTTCTCCGTTTATATTCCGTCTGCAGATAGGGCCAGGGGGAAAAGCTGAAATATATTCCTGATATGGGGAATGTGTCGATCTGCCTTGCCTCACCAAAATCCTATGCTTAATCTACATGGGAGTAACGGGATTCCTGCCGCAGCCTCCCGATGCACTATACTCCAATCAAACAGGAGCTTTGACAGATATGAATATGCAAACACTTGAATCAACAGCACGAGCGATGGTAGCTGAGGGCAAGGGGATTTTAGCAGCAGATGAAAGCTTGCCAACCATTGCGAAACGATTGAGTTCCATTAATGTCGAGTCAACGGAAGAGATGCGAAGGAGTTATCGTGACCTTCTTTTTACCGCCCCCGGGATTGAGGAGCATATCAGCGGGGTTATTCTCTTTGATGAAACCATGCGCCAGCAGAGCCTTACGGGAAAGTCCTTCCCCGCGCTTCTGGCCGATCGAGGTATTCTCCCGGGAATCAAAGTTGATCTGGGACTGACAACTATTCCGGGGACACAGGACGAAAAAGTTACCAGAGGACTGGACGGACTTGAAACACGGCTTGAGGATTATCGACGGCTGGGCGCTCGCTTTGCGAAGTGGCGTGCGGTCATCAGCATCGCAAGCCATAAGCCGACTCCACTCTGTTTGAGAATCAACGCCCATGCTCTCGCACGGTATGCGGCCATCTGTCAGGACCACGACCTGGTCCCTATTGTTGAGCCGGAAGTATTGATAAACGGTGGTCATGACATTGGCCGCTGTGAAAGAGCGATGGAGAAGACGCTGCATGCGGTGTTTGCCGAGCTGGTGCGTCACGGGGTGTTGCTTGAAGGGATGATTTTGAAACCGAGCATGGTTACCTCAGGAATTGACAGTCCGGATCAGGCGGATATCGACACCGTCGCCAGGGTAACAATCCGCTGCTTTAAGCGCACTGTTCCAGCCGCGGTGCCAGGGATTGCGTTTCTTTCCGGTGGGCAGAGTTCAGAATTGGCCACTGCCCACCTGAACGCCATGAATCGTCTTGGCGGCGTGCCCTGGGAACTGAGTTTTTCTTATGGCAGGGCACTCCAGGAAAAAACACTCGTGACCTGGCAGGGCAAAGATGCAAATCGGGAGCTTGCCCAGAAAACGCTGCTGCATAGAGCCAAATGCAATGGAGCAGCCCGTTCTGGCACCTATTCAGAGGAGATGGAGCGCTCCTAGAAGATACAATTTTTTGTTATTGGTCCAGGCCGGCGATATATGCTTCTGCAAGTGCGACCTCTTCTTTGCTGCCAATAAAAATGGGTGACCGGTCATCTTTGCCCTGCGGTATCCGGTCGAGAATCGGGCCATGCCCGTCGGAGGCGGCGCCACCTGCCTGTTCGACCAGGAAGGCCATCGGATTTAATTCAAAAGAGAGGCGAAGTTTGCCGTTGGGGTGCCCTTGCAGGTGCGGGTACATAAACACCCCGGAACCCTTGACGATCACCTGGTTAATGTCGGGAACAAATCCTCCGCTGTAGCGAAGCTTGCAGCCACGTTTTTCCAGGTCCCGGACATACCTTTCAATCTCGGTCGTAAAGAGATTGCGTAATCCACCGGGGGAGTAAATATTTGCCTGGGGCTTGATCTGCAGATTTTCCTTGATAAGGGTGTATTCCATCAACTGGTTCATACCGAACTCATGCACCCCATCCCCGGTACTGTACACCAGGGTAGTACGTGGGCCGTAAAGGATATACATGGCGGCCACCTGTTGCCGTCCCGGCAGCAGAATATTACAGCCCTCAAAGATGGAAATGATGGTGCCGACCGCCAGGTTTACGTCCACGAGTGAAGACCCGTCCAGCGGATCAAAGGCGACGGAATATCGGCCGCCGCATTCCGTCGACAGACAGATGATATCGTCGGCCTCCTCGGATAAAACGTTGCCCACCACCCCGGAATGCAGCAGACGCTTGGTCATGATTCGATCGGCAAGGACGTCCAGCGCCAGCTGTTCTTCCCCATACAGATTGGATGTCCCGGCAACTCCCAGATCACCCGTTCGAATGGAATTGATAATATAATTGGATGCTTCGGCTATCTCACAAATAAGATGCACCAGATCATCTTTGACACCCCGCTCCCGTAGATGTCTGCGAAGATTGATCTGAAACTTGGTTTTGCCGCGAGTGCTCATAATCTTCCTTAACTGAATAGAATTTTATATTTTTCCTGTGCTTCAAAGACTGTCTGCGGTGATACTCGAAAAGAAACAGATACAAAACTAATCATCAATCAGTTTGTGCGCGGGGAAAATGTAGCACCGGACCTGCAATAGGGGAAATTTAAACACAATAGCTCATATTCTCTAGTGTCAAACAGGGTGTTCCGGTCCGGAGGAGAAATCATTTCTTTTTGACAGTGGTAGAGAGAGCTATAGATGAATATTATACCAGGAATGAACAAGATGGAGGAAAGACAGCTCGTATACCTCGTGCGACACGGACAGACCGCATGGGCAGTGCAAATGCGGCACACCGGCCAAACGGATATACCGCTCACCGAAGCTGGAAGAGCGGAGGCGATGGTATTGCGGCCGGTGTTTCTGGATATTGAATTTGACCTGGTGTTGAGCAGTCCCTTGCAGCGCGCCTGGGAAACCTGCCGGATTGCCGGTTTGGTCGGTTTTCACCCATCTTTTGCCAGGCGGAGAAACCATCGCTCAGGAAACCAATCTCAAAAAGGAGCCCTCTAATGAAGGCGATTAATTGCGACGCCTGTGTCATGACCGTAGTTATCTTCGGCGCCTCGGGAGATTTGACACGGCGCAAGCTGATTCCTGCCCTTTACAACAACTTCAAGAAAAAACGTCTTCCGATCGGACTCCGGATCGTGGGGTTCGCCCGCCGCGACTGGAGCGACGACCAATTCAGAGAGCAATTGCGCAGCGGCGTAAAAGACGCTGATCCCGCTTTTGAAGTACCCGTCTGGAACGATTTTATCCAGAATATTCGATATGTTCAAGGTGACATGACGAATCCGGGAGATTACCGGAAACTTGATGCAGCCCTGGCCGATATGGAGCAGGAACCGACTGATCGACTGTATTATCTGGCCACGGCTCCTGAGTTTTACGGTCCGGCCTGCGAACATCTGTCTGCAGCCGGCATGACCGCTGAAACCAGGGCGAGGCGACGCATCATCATTGAAAAGCCTTTTGGCCGGGATCTTGACTCGGCAAGAGAGTTAAATCGCCAGGTTCATGCCGTCTTTGCCGAGCATCAGGTGTATCGCATCGATCATTATCTGGGCAAGGAAACCGCGCAAAACATCCTGTTTCTTCGTTTTGCCAACACTTTTTTTGAACCGGTCTGGAATCGTCGTTATGTGGCCAACGTCCAGATCACGGTGGCGGAAAGCGTCGATGTGGAAAAGCGGGGCGGGTATTATGACAAAGCGGGGGTTCTGCGGGATATGTTTCAGAACCACCTGATGCAATTGCTGGCGCTGGTGGCGATGGAGCCTCCGGCGTCTCTTGATGCCGATGCGATCCGCAACGAAAAAGCGAAAGTTCTTGCTACGATCCGCCCCATTGCCCTGGATGATACCGTGCGCGGCCAGTACCAGGGATATCGGGCAAGCGAAGGCGTTGTCCCGAACTCAAAAACGCCGACTTTTGCCGCCATAAAGCTCTTTATCGACAACTGGCGCTGGAAAGGGGTTCCGTTCTATCTGCGATCCGGCAAGGCGATGCCGGCGAAAAGCAGTGCCATCATCGTTGAATTTCAGCCGCCGCCGGATGTTATATTCAACCTCGGGGGCAGTCAGAAATTTACGCCGAATTTTCTGTCTATCTGCATTCAGCCTGATGAAGGCATCCACCTGCGGTTCGAGACAAAGGTGCCGGATACGGTAGCTGATTCCCGTTCGGTCAACATGAGTTACTCGTATCTGGAAGCCTTTCCCGACATCGTTTTGCCGGATGCCTATGAGCGGCTCCTGCTGGACGCGCTGAAAGGCGATGCTTCTCTTTTCACCCGAAATGACGGTATCGAGGCTGCCTGGCGATTGATTGATCCCATTCTTTCCGGCTGGGAATCCTCGCCACAGGCGCCCCCCCTGCATGCTTATCCAAGAAACAGCTGGGGACCGGCTGCCGCGGATAAATTGCTTGCCAGAAATGGCCATGCGTGGCGAATTGGCTGCTGCGGCTTGCCATGCGATTAAACTCGGCAACCTGGAATGAGCTCCACGAGACGACAGTACGAATAGGGACCCCGCCATGAACGATGCAATTATCAAACAAAATATCCTCGCCGCAGACATTGGTGGCACCAATAGTCGTTTTGCCCATTTTCAAATTGATCAAAACGGTTCGCTGGAATTGATGGACGTGAAATGGCTGGCAACCAACAAGGCGGACTCTTTTGGCCAGCTTCTTGAACAATTGCGGCTCAGTGATGCCCCCTTTCTCGTTGAAGAGGCTGACATTGCGGTCATCGCAGTGGCCGGACCGGTGGAACACGGAGCATACTCGGCCCCGCCTTATATCTCCTGGGATATTGACCTCACCCGCGCGGAAAGCAAAAAAGTCTTTCGGCAGGCGTATCTGGTCAATGATTTTGTTGCCCAGGCCTATGCCAGCGCATCTGATGTTGGCAAGTCAGCCCGTGTGATCCTTGCTGGGAAAAAAGTGGCAGACGGGACGATCGGCGTGATCGGTGCCGGAACCGCGCTTGGCATGTCGGTCCTTGTATCGATTCCCGGGTATGGGTTTCTGGCCCTGCCCTCTGAGGGAGGACATACCTATTTCCCTTTTATTTCTCAACGGGAAATAGCTTTTCAGGAGTTTTATCAGGAAAAGAGCGGCCAGAAGCACATCACCGGCAATCTGGTGGTCTCCGGTCGCGGCCTGAAGTATATTCACTGGTTTCTCACCGGCGAGGAGCTCGAGCCGCAGCAGGTTGCCGCCCGCTTCACCCCGGAATCAGAGACCCTGGCATGGGCCGCAAAATTCTATGGCCGGGTATGCCGGGATTTTGCCCTTGAGGCCCTGGCTCTTGGCGGGCTGTACATTGCCGGCGGAGTCGCCGCCAGAAACCCGGATATCCTCACCCATGCAAATTTCCGTGACGAATTTCTCGATTCCCCGACCATGGGGCATCTCTTGGCGGAAATACCGGTCTTTTTAATTGATAATCAGGACAGCGGCCTTTGGGGTGCCGCTTTTTATGGCCGGCAAATCCTCCAGAAAAGCTAAAGAGATCACCATGGTAAGAAAACGGCTATGCGAGCGAATGTAAATATTTACCCCAGCCGCGATGAATTGTCCGTCGCTCTTGCGGCTCATGTGGCCAATCTGGCGGCGCTGGCCGGTGCGAAACAGGGACGATTCAGTATCGCTCTTTCGGGTGGATCGCTCTTGGAGATACTCGCTCCGGCTCTCTGTTCAGAGCAATTGCATGACAACATCAACTGGTCATGCTGGCATGTTTTCTGGGTAGATGAGCGATGGGTACCGCGGAGCAGTCCTGCGTCCAATTACGGGCTTGCCGAAGATCTTTGGTTCAGCCGCGTCAGCATCCCCCGCGAACAGATACACGCCATAGACAATTCGATCAATCCATCGGCAACAGCGCGAAACTATGAGTCCGTCATGCAAACACTCTTTCAGCCCCGGGAGAACCAGATGCCGCGTTTTGACCTGATCCTGCTCGGGATCGGGGAAGATGGCCACACCGCTTCCCTGTTTCCGGGCCACCCGCTGTTGGCTGAGACCAGGGCCTGGGTCGCGCCCGTCTTGAACGCCCCCAAGCCACCGGCGATTCGTATAACAATGACCTTGCCTTTGATCAACAATGGTCGCAATGTCGTCTTCGTGGCAGCCGGAGCAGGTAAGGCGGATATCGTGGCGAAAGTGCTTACCCCGCACAATCAGAGACAGAAACTGCCGGCTGAGCTGGTGAGGCCAACGGACGGGACGCTGTGGTGGTTTCTCGACCAGGCGGCGGGATGTTCAGGCGACCGGGGCGCCTCCGGCTGAGATGGAAAAATAAAAAATCATTCCGAAGTTTCTCGGTGAGGTCCAACGGAACTGCCTTGGTGGCAGATCAAATTTTGGCCGCGCTTTGTTGATGCTCTATGCCAAAAAAAAGGATGAGGCGGGAAGAAAATTCCCGCCTCATCCCCTCTCGGATGAAAAGTTCTGGTGCCGGTTAAAGCAGCGCCAGAAGGACACCCGCTGCGACGGCAGAGCCGATGACTCCGGCAACGTTTGGCCCCATGGCATGCATGATCAGGTGGTTTTGCGGATTGGCTTCGAGGCCAACCTTGTTGACCACCCTGGCGGCCATTGGAACAGCCGAAACCCCAGCTGCTCCGATCAGTGGATTGATCGGGGTTTTCGTCAGTCTGTTCATCAGTTTGGCCATCAAGACCCCTCCGGCGGTACCGATACTGAAGGCAATCATGCCGAGACCGAGGATACCCAGGGTTTCGAGATTGAGGAACTTATCGGCGGACAACTTGCTGCCGACGGCAAGGCCAAGAAAGATAATGACCGTGTACATCAAAGAATTCTTAATGGTATCGGAGAGTCTGTCGACCACGCCACATTCCTTGGCCAGATTGCCGAGCATGAACATCCCGATCAGCGGTGCGGCCGACGGCAGCAATGTCGCACAGATGCCGAGGACGAGCAGGGGAAGAATGATTTTCTCCAGTTTGGAGACGTGCCGCAGCTGCACCATCCTGATCTTTCTTTCTTCTTCAGTTGTCAGCCATTTCATAATCGGTGGCTGGATCAGCGGGACCAAAGCCATATACGAATATGCAGCGATGGCAATGGAACCAAGCAGCCTGGGCGAGAGTTTGCTGGCGAGAAAGATCGCCGTCGGACCGTCGGCTCCGCCGATAATCCCGATTGATGCGGCATCGCGCAACGAAAAATTGATGCCGGGAACGAGGTCGGACAGCCACAGGGCGCCGAGCAGAGTGGCAAAAATTCCCAGCTGAGCGGCACCGCCAAGCAGAATGGTAATCGGATTGGCAAGCATCGGACCGAAGTCGGTCAAGGCCCCAACGCCCATGAAGATAAGCAGCGGGAAGACCCCGGTCTGGATGCCTACCTCATAAATGTAATACAATATTCCCCCCGGTTCGGCAATGCCAGCCAGCGGGATGTTGGAGAGAATCGCACCAAACCCGATAGGAACCAGAAGAAGCGGCTCGAACCCCTTAAAGATGCCAAGATAAAGGAGAATTAACCCGACTGAGATCATCAGCAGTCGGCCTATACCCACCGTCCAATCCTGGGTCGTCTGGCCTTCATATATGCCGTACGCACCCGTGGTTTTGGCAAGATCGACAAGTAGCTCGGAGATGGGCGGCAGTTTCTTGCCGGAAACGACCGTTGGCTGGTCGGCAACCACCTGTGTGACGGCTATCGTCCCGAGCAGGTCGTCCTTGTGGACTTTTTGATAGGCTACGGCTTTCATACTGGTGATTTTTCCGGCTGCACCCGCCTTGAGGACTATTATCGTACCGTCCTCCTTTTTCAGGGTGGCTATCTCATCGCCGCTATAGACAAAACCGTCCTGCTGCGCGAGAACCCGTACGATTTTTGCATCTGTGGGCGAGACTATGTCGACCGTACCGTCTGCAGCGCGTGCTGAGAAGGCCCAGGTGCATAGCCATGCCGATAAAAGAAGCATGAAAATTCTGATTTTCATAAATACTTACCCGGTAAGAGCAAAGAAGATGAGGTTCCCGATCTGCACAAACCGGGAACCGGAAAACCTACACGCTGTCAGCCAATGGTGAAGAGCTGATCAGAGGCCTGAACAGTATCGCCGGCTGAGATATGAATAGCCAGGATCTTGCCGGCGCACGGAGATTTCACCTCGGATTCCATTTTCATCGCTTCCATGACGACAAGAGGCTGATCCACGGTGACGACGCTGCCGACATCAACCAGGATCTTGACGATATTTCCTGGGGTCGGGGCGTCCACTTCCGTCCCTTCAACGACGGGAGCTGCCGGGGCGTTGGCCGGAGCAGCAGGTGCAGCTTTAATGCCGCCCGCATCGGAAACGGTTACCTCGTAGGGGCGGTTATTGACGGTGATGGTATAGTTGCGTGGTCCGATCGAGGCGGCAGCAGCTGGAACAGCAGCTTTCTTGGCGGCAGCTTTTTTATCGACCGGCGGCGCATCGGTGATTTTTCGTACATTGGTGACTGCCTTGCCGAGAAGGAAATCAAGCCCTTTCTGTTCACAGCTGGCGATGATGAAGATGTTTTCATCGTTTACCGGCAGGTTGTTTTCTTCGAGTATTTTTGTGGCCTTGGGAATACCCGGCTCAAGAATGTCGAGAGGGTCGGCGGTGAAGACCGGTTTGCCCAGTTGCTCGGAGGCGATCTTGATAATTTCCGGATCGGCCGGCACCGGCGTACGACCGAAATACCCAAGGACCATATTGCCGTAGCTTGGGTTGATCTTTTTCCATTTCCCCTGGGTCACGTTGAGATAGGCCTGCTGGAAATAGAACTGGGAGACGGGGGTAACGGAGGTACCGAAACCACCGCGGGCAACCACCTCAGACATCTCTTTGATAACGGCGGGATAGAGATGCAGAGTGCCGGTATCGCGCATCATCATAGTGTTGGCGGTGAGCGCTCCTCCCGGCATTGGCGACAGGGTCACTTTGGGTGAAACCATTTTAGCTTCCGGCGGGAAGAAGTAGTCTTTCATGGCTTCTTCAAAGGCATCGGAGGCGGTGATAATTTTTTCGTAATCGAGATCAAGGGTATAATCCGTTCCCTTCATCGCATGCATCATGGACAGAATATCCGGCTGGCAGGTACCGCCGCTGACCGGAGATTTTGCCAGGTCGATGCCGGTGGCGCCGCCTTCGACGGCCGCCATGTTCTGGGAGATGCCAAGGCCCGCGGTATCGTGGGTATGGAACCAGAGAATGGTGTCTTCGGAGACAATTTTACGCGCTGCTTTCAGGGTTTCATAAACCTTTCTGGGATTGGACGTTCCCGAGGCATCTTTGAAACAGATGGAATGGAAAGGAATGTTCGCATCGAGGATCTGCTTGAGCCGGTCCATGTAGAACTCGGGGGTGTGTGCACCGGTACAGCCGGGGGGCAGCTCCATCATGGAGACCACGATCTGGTGATTCAGGCCATGGTGGGCGATACGCTCCCCGGAATATTCGAGGTTGCGGACATCGTTGAGCGCGTCGAAGTTTCGAATAGTAGTCATGCCGTGTTTTTTGAACATTTTGGCATGCAGGTCAATGATATCACGCGGACATTGACTTAGCGCCACTACATTGATACCACGTGCCAGGGTCTGCAAAGCCACATTTGGGCCAACTTCCGTTCTGAAGCGGTCCATCATGTCGAAGGCAGATTCGCCGCAGTAGAAGAACAGGCTCTGAAAACGGGCGCCACCGCCAGCTTCTATATTAGTGATACCCGCATCGACCGAAGCCTTGACCGCGGGCATAAAATCATCAGTAAATACCCTCGCACCAAAGACAGACTGGAAACCGTCTCTAAAAGACGTGTCCATGAATTGAATAACCTTTTTACTCACCGTTCTTCTCCTCGCTTAGGATTTTTAAGTGTGAATACGAATACGTTGGATTGCTGAATATGCCCTGGAACCGCAAAATAAGCCCTGCAGGCTCAACCCGCTATGCCTTGGCGAACCGTTCACTCTCGTATGCGGCAACCGCGGCGGTAATAACCGCTATATCTTCGTCAGCACTCTGGGAGCTGTCTTCTTTTGTTTTCTTTCTCTTGAGAAGCTGCAGGGCTCTCTCCGCCGCAATTGCTTCAACTTCGCGTGCCGCAGAACCTCTGGTCAAATAGGATACGAGGGTGATGAAGAGAATCATCAGGCAGAGAAAGAGCATGACGGTGGTCATGCCAACGACCATAAGCTTAACACCTTCAAATAACATTGCGTTCGTGCCTCTGTATTGTGGAATGATTAAGTTATGCAGCATAAAAATAAAGGATCCCAAACTACACTATGAGAGGGATCGAATCAAAACACTAACGTAAATAGAAAAAGCAAATGTTTCTGATTAAACGTCGTTATTTGCTTGTGATTGTCTATAGTCGGGTGAGCATACGGGAGAATAAACAAGCATATGAACAGTGAGAGAATAATACGACATTGTACCACACAGAACGTGTGCGGTACAATTATTTCAGGCAGGGATCATACTTCGTAAACGGCATACTCAGTTTGTTGTCCAAGCAGTACATCAATCTCACTCTGGATAGCCTTGCGTTCCGCATTGTTCAGCCAGGCATTCCAGTCATCCAGCGATCTCCACGTGCTTATGACCATACATTCATCTTTGCTGTCGACCCGCTTTAAGGTTTCTCCATAGATATATCCGGACTGGTTTAAGGTTAAGCTGCGCAGCTTTTTCAGCAAAACTGTGAGTGCAAGGACATTTTCCGGTGAAACTTTTCGTCTGATGAAAATTTTAACTGTCATACGCATCTCCTTTTCGTTCAATTTGCTCCGGAGCATCAGCCATGAAACATAACACAAAGAAAATACATCTTCTTTGTGTTATGCATATAATAATTATAATGTGCATAAATAAAATTGTAAAGGAGCTCCGTTATTTATCCTGGAGAAGTTCACTCATCTCAAGAAGGTGGATAAATTCGGCCCGATATCCCTGTTCGTCAGTCCCCCGGCTGTTTTGGGCCATTGTCAGTAATTTTGGGTAGTTCAGCCCGCTTATCTGGTCGGAATGACGCAGGAGCATGCCAAAACCCGCGACAGTCGCTGCAAAGCGAAAATCAGCACTTGTCGCTCCAAAGGCGGTGTCGTTGTCGCTGACAGCTGTGGCAAGCAGGAGAGATTTGTCGGAATGTGCAGGCTTGTAGCGTACTTTGACGGTGAGTATTTCGTTGGAATTATCGACCGGCCGTGACAGCTGCTGGTATTTCAGAGGATCAACGTCTGGGACTCCGGGTGATCCGATGGGCAGCAGTTCGTAGAGGGCGGTCACCGTATGCCCTGCGCCGATTTCACCGGCATCTTTGTTATCATTATTAAAATCCTCGTCGGCCAGTGCCCTGTTTTCGTAGCCGATCAATCGATAGCCGGCGACTCGTGCCGGATTGAACTCAATCTGCAGTTTGACGTCACGGGCAAGGGTAAATAAAGTGCCGGTTCTCTCTTTGATGAGTACTTTTTTGGCCTCGAGCAGGGAGTCGATATAGCTGTAATTGCCGTTGCCCCTGTCGGCGAGGATTTCCATGGTGTCATCGTGGTAATTGCCCATGCCAAAGCCGAGTACGGTCAGAAAAACGCCTGCTTGCCGTTCTTTGCTCACGATACGTTCCAGTTCGTCGCGACTGGTTACGCCAACATTGAAATCGCCGTCTGAGGCAAGAATTATCCGGTTATTGCCATTTTTGATAAAGCACTGCCGGGCGAGGCGGTATGCGGTCTGGATACCGCTCGAGGCATGCGTTGATCCTCCGGAGGAAAGCGAGGTGATGGCCTTGCGGATCGTTTCTTTCTGATCACCTGCGGTTGGTGGCAGGATGACCCGGTCAGTTCCTGCATAGACGACGATTGAGACTCTGTCCTGGCCGGTGAGTTCTCCCGTCAGCAGCAGCATCGATTGTTGCAGGAGCGGTAATTTATTGGCCTGGTTCATCGACCCTGACACATCGATCAGAAAAACCAGGTTGGAAGCAGGGATATTGCCCGGATCAAGATCTTTGGCTTTGATGCCGATGCGGACCAGCTTATTTGCCGGCTGCCATGGACAGGGGCCAAGCTCTGTGGTAATGCCGATGGGACCTGTTTCCGGTTGCGGGTACGCATAAGAAAAATAATTAATCATCTCTTCAATGCGCACGGCCCCGACCGGGGGAAGAGCACCGCCGGTCAGCCACCGGCGGATATTGGCGTAGGATGCCGTATCCACATCGATGGAAAATGTGGACAACGGGTCATTTGCGGTGGCGATAAACGAGTTTTCGGTGACGGCATTGTACGATTCCCGCTGGAATTGCAAGGCGTGCGGGGCTATCGATTCGGCAACAATCGTGTTGCCATAGACGGGCATTGCCGTCGGACGCGTTCCCGGTAACGCTTTGGCCTTTTGTGGGGCCAAAGCGCTTTCTTGGGCCTGTCTGGAAAAAATTGCGTCTTGAGATACTGTCAGTGGTGCCGGTAAGAACACCCTTTCTTCAGGATGCGTTCTTTCTTCGGCTATTACTTTTGAGGCTGCAGCCTGGTTGTGCTCTTTGGTATCGGTTATCGGTGAACCGGTACAGCCATGCAGCAGGATGAGGGAACTGAGGAAAAGCGCCGGGTAGTGTCGTCTGGTTGCAATGTTCATGATTTCTCCTGTTTGCTTTTTTGTTTGATGGGGCAAGGTACGTCTGCAGGAGATATGACGGACACGATAAAGAAATGTGTCGGCTTTCCCTGTAATAATCGAAATTTTTATGGAGAAAGAGAAAAAATAATCCTAAGTTGCAGGCAGTATGCAGCTCTCCTTAAATTTGACTAATTACGAGATCATTCTTGACCGACTGGAAAAAAAAAGCCCTTGCCTCCTGGCAGACAATCAACCGTATGGCCATGCGGCGGTTTGGCGAGGGGAGCCTCGCCGAAGAGGCCGCTCTTGCCGTAATTGACGGTTTGCGAGCCGATGACTGGCAAAGACTGCGGCGGTATGATGGAAAAGCCGCGTTTGCCACATTTGTCAGGAGTCTCACGGCACGATTACTGGAGGATTTTGCCAGGAAACGGTTTGGCCGGGTGCGGCCGCCGCTCTGGGTGAAAACTTTCGGGGGGATTTGGGAAAAACTCTTTACCGCGCTTTGCCTCGAACGTCTGTCTGTGGCCGAAGCTGTGGAAGTTGTCCTGCAGCGTCAGGCAAGTGCCGGGAAAAACGAAATAGAGAGTGCGGCATATCAGTTGCTGGCAAGAATTCCCGATTGCGGTATTCACCGGGGGCTGGAGGTTGCCTATGAAGAAGAAAACGGTTCCGATATGCTTTACGAAAACCCGGGTACGGATTGCAAAACTGAAGAACGGCAGAAAAAAGAGTTGATTGAAGCCATTTTTGAGCTTGTCCTTGGCGCTGAGGACGGTGTGGTTTCCGACGCTCTGGTAAAAAAAATCAACCAGGTGGAGATCCGTCTTTCCCCGGAAGAAAAATTACTGTTAAAACTCTGCTACCAGGATGGACTTGGGGTGGCGCAGGCGGGTGAGTTGCTTGGACTGACACGATTTCAGGCCCATGGAAAAAAGCGCCGTCTTATGGCGCGGCTCAAAGTGGAGTTCGAAAGAACCGGGCTGGCTGATGAGCTTCGTTTGCTGATCGGCTGACAGCTGTCAGAGAATATATGACAAAATCCTGGTGGAAGTCCGTCAAAGTGAATAGGTATATAAAAGTGAAACCGGAACCACTGGCACAATACTCAGGACATGATTATCAAGCCAAACTTTAAAAACGACAGAAAGGCTGAAAAAGCGGCCGCTCTGTTAGCGTTGGGTGCAGCTAAAGCGGAGCAGCACGGCCACTGTCTCAACTCCGGGGAGATGGCTGCCCTGGTTGACGGTAAATGTACCAGAGAGCAGCTGGCAGGATACATGCAGCATTTGAGTGGTTGTGAGAAATGTTATGGAGAATGGCTTGCGTTAAAGACCATGGATAAAGCGGCTTTTGCCAGTTTGGCCAGGGACCGCAGCCAGTCGATGAGCCGCATAAAAAAATACAGCTTTATCGGTTCGGCCCTTGCTGTCGCTGCCAGTGTGGCGATTTTTGTACATCTCAGCCATCTGCCGCCGGTGGGTAAAGACACAATTTCACCGGAAGTTGTACCGATGGAATCGCAGGATAGCGTGGTCGTCGGGCAATTGAACCGGCAGGAGGAGATGAGCAAGACCGCCAAGCCGAAGTCCATGGCGCCTGTCGAGAAAGAAGCCCCGCAAAAAAGTAAGAAAATGTCTGCACCGGTACCGCAATCAGCCGCCCTGACGCCACAAAAAATGGGGCAGGCACGTCTTTCCGATGCAGGCATGGCACCCGGAGATGTTGACGTCTGGTTCGAAGAACTACAGAAAAACTGTCTTTCCGGCAGTCAGGATGCCCATTTCTGGGCAGGCATGTCCCGCCAGGGGCATAGGATCCTGGAACATCAGGCTGGCTCCTTACCGCACGATACAGCCCAACAAGTATCGGCTGTGCTCGTGCTGCTCGATGAAATGGGGACCAAAACGGTAACCGAGCAATGCCGCCAGCTCCTCGCTCTGCTTGCAGAACAAAAAAAGAGCAGGTAAAAGAAATTATCGCTAACACTCTTGCAGTTGGACCAGAATGACTTTACAGGGAGATTTATGAACAATACAGCAATACCACTCAAAGAGCGGATCATCGTCGCATTGGACGTTGAGACTCCGGAACAGGCCAAAGAGATAGTCAAGAAATGTGAATCCCGTATCTCGTTTTTTAAAGTAGGGCTCCAGCTCTTTATGGGCAGCTGGTTTGAAACCGTCGACTGGCTTGTTGATCGAGGCCATAAGGTGATGCTGGACCTGAAATTTTTTGATATCCCTGAGACCGTCAAACTGGCGGTGGAACAGGTCAACAGCCGCGGTGTAAGCTTTGCCACCATTCATGGCAACGATCCGATTATCCGGGCGGCAGTTGCTGCCAGAGGTGATATGCAACTCCTGGCGGTGACGGTTCTCACCAGTTTTGGCGAAGAGGATATGCGGGCGATGGGCATGACCCAATCTGTGGCCGATCTTGTCTATTTCCGCGCGAAAAGAGCCTTGGAGCTTGGCTGTGACGGGGTTGTTTCTTCCGGACTTGAAGCCGGGAAACTGCGGCGTGAACTCGGCGAAAAACTGCTCATCGTTACCCCGGGTATTCGTCCGGGCGCCAACGTGCAGGATGACCGCGATGATCAGAAGCGGATAGTGACCGCCGGTATGGCTATTAAAAGTGGCGCCAGCCATGTGGTCGTCGGCCGGCCGATTACCAGGGCGGTCGATCCGATGCAGGTTATCGAGCAGATGCAGCAGGATATTATCGCGTCCTCGCGGTAACCGTTGATGGCGTTATACAAAGGCCAATATCCTTTGTGGTACCCCAAGGCAGCACTTCCTTGGGGTGTTTCTTGCTTATGACCTGATCGCTTTTTTTATTTTTTCCGATTTTACCGGGTGGTAATGGACAAAAACCCGTCGCATTGAATCAATCTCATTTATCAGCAGTTGTTCAACCCGGGTGGCAATCCGGTCACCTTCGGCCACTGAGAGGTCCGGGGAAATGCCGATGGTGATGTTCACGACCATATAGAGCCCGAATCTATGGCCTTGAATTTCCTCGATATCGAGAACTTCCTCTATTCTCGCAAGCTGCTTGCGAATTTCTTCCGTGAGCTTTTTCCCCGGCAGGGTATTCATCAGATCAGCGGCTGATTCGCGGATAATATCGATCCCGGTGATGCAGATGATGATAGAGACAATTCCGCCGGCCAGAGGATCGACCCAGAGAAATCCCAAACGGCTGAAGATGATCCCGATGGTCGCCGCCAGAGCTGAAAAAATATCGTTGCGGTGGTCGGCAGCAAGGGCCATTAATACGTTATTGTTCGTATTTTTACCAACCCGAAGCGTCCACAGTGACAGCCAGATCTTGAGCAACACGGTAAAAAGAGCGATCCATAGCGCCAGTTCCGATGCTTCGGTAAACCCGCTCGCCCCGTTTAACAGTTCGTATACGTTGTTGATGGATGCCCAGAAAATGGAAATGGCCGTGGTAATAACAAAGGCCCCGACAACAACTGCGGCGATCGATTCCAGCCGGTCGTGGCCGTAGGGATGTTCATCGTCCGCGGGTTTGCCGGAAAGTCGCATGAAAATATTGACGACTATGCCATATGCCACATCCGAAGTCGAGTTAATGCCATCGGCGAGAAGTGCAGGGCTGTGACCGATAATGCCAATACTGGTCTTCAACAGGGCGAGCAGGGTGTTGGCCGCCAGGCCGACGTTTATTGCCAGGATACTTTTTTGCTGGCGCTGATCCGGCATCATATTCTCTTCACTAGTCATCGTGGTCATCCGAGCCGCTTTCCAGAAGCCAATGTTCTTTCAGGTAGGTAATGCCGGTGTGGTTGGTCAGGTCGAGTTGTATGGGCGTAATTGAGACATTACCGGCGGCAAACGTGTAAACGTCGGTGTCCTCACCCGGGTCGGCGAGCGCGGTGCCTCCCCCTATCCAGTAGTACTTGCTCCCACGTGGATCGAGGGTCTCGTGGATGGAATTTTCCCAGAGCCGTCTTCCCTGGCGGGTAACTCTGATTTTCCGGTAGACCTCGCCGCTCGGAATATTAATATTGAGCAGCGTGTTTTCGGGCAGGGAATTTCGGAGAATTTTTTCGGCCATGCAGACAGCAATCTGCATGGCCGCCCGATAGTCATACGGCGGTTTGCCGCCGACGGAAAGTGCCATGGACGGGACGCCGTACATGGTCCCCTCAATGGCGGCGGAAACGGTACCGGAGTAGGAAATATCATCGCCGAGATTGGTGCCGGCGTTAATTCCGGAAACGAGCAGATCGGGCGGCTGCCGGAGGATCTTTTTCAGCCCGAGAGCGACGCAGTCGGTGGGCGTTCCATTCACCGTGTAGAAATTATCGGCCAGCTTCTGTATCTTGAGAGGACGATTCATGGTGAGAGAGTGGGAGACGGCTGAATTATCGCGGTCCGGGGCAATGACGATCGTCTGGCCCAGTCCCTCCATCGCCTGCTGCAGCGCGGCAATGCCCGGACTGTGAACGCCGTCATCGTTGGTTATCAGTATTGTTTTCATTGCGGTGTATTATTTGCGGTTGTTTCCCGTGCGACAATGTCCCAGAAAGACTGTACCAAGGGATTCCGTTTATTTTTGGCAAAGGTGCAGGCAGCGACAGTGAACGGTTCGAGCTGCGGTGCTGTCTCCAGGATCTCCACTTCGCTGGCCAGGCTGCTCTGATCCAGAACCAGACGGGGAACGATACCGACCCCGCAACCCATGCTGACCATGGCGATAATTGCCTCATTGCCGGAAACCTGCGAATATATATAGGGGCGAATTCCCTTGTCTGCAAACCATTTCTCCGCTCTGGTTCTGCTGAGACCATCGGCGGGCAGAATGACCGGGGTCTTTGCCCAGTTTATCGAACCCTGGCAATAAATGATAGTTTCCGGAAAGAGCCTGCCGAAAACAAAGAGCAGCGGGGTCTCGAGGAGTTCTATGAATTCAAGGTCTTCCGGAAGATTGTCGGGGAGGGCGGCAATGGAGATATCCACTTCGCGGGATTGTAGTTTGTTGAGAGCTTTTGCCGCATCGCCGGTCTGAACATGGATCATGACTTCCGGGTGGGCTTTTCTGAATTTTCTGAAAATGTGCGGCAGGATTGAAAAACTCGCCGTAACAGAGCAGTAAAGAGACAGTTCGCCGCGGAGCACGGTATCGCTGTGTAAATGACTTCGCAGGAGATGGTAGTTGCTGATAGCCTCTTCACAATATTCCTTAAACAATATTCCGGCAGGAGTGAGGTGAACCGATCGGTTGTTGCGAAAAAAGAGCGGTTCCCCCAGATCGTTTTCCAGCCGCTGGATAGTCCGGGTCAATCCCGAGGGGGTGATGTTGCACTCCAGGCTGGTGCGGCCGAAATGGAGGCTTGAGGCCAGATGGCGGAACAGCTCTAATTCGCGGATGTTCAAGGTAGAGACCCTCTGGTGAAGTTCCTGGTGAATGTTGCATATTGAGCAATACAGTATCACGAATAAATCACTTGACGCAATAAAAGATTATCAATATATCAGGTGGGAAACGATTGCCTTGTGGCGACGATAAAAAACAATACAGATACAAGGAGATAAAAATGGCTTCGAACTATTTTAACACCCTGCCTTTGCGTCGGCAGATTGAAGAACTGTCCAAGTGCCGCTTCATGGATGCTGCCGAATTCAGCGGTGTTGACTACCTCAAGGGAAAAAAGCTCGTCATCGTCGGTTGCGGTGCGCAGGGGTTGAACCAGGGACTCAATCTTCGCGACAGCGGCCTGGATGTGTCCTATGCCCTGCGGCCGGTGGCAATTACAGAAAAGCGTCAATCCTGGAAAAATGCCACGGAGAATGATTTCACCGTCGGCACCTATGAGGAACTGATCCCGCTCGCCGATCTGGTCATCAATCTGACCCCCGACAAGCAGCATACCAATGTGGTCTCGACGGTTATGCCGCTGATGAAAAAAGGCGCCTGCCTTTCCTACTCCCACGGCTTTAATATTGTCGAAGAGGGGATGCAGGTTCGCAAGGATCTGACCGTCATCATGGTCGCGCCAAAGGCACCGGGAACGGAAGTCCGCCAGGAATACAAGCGGGGCTTTGGCGTACCGACGCTTATCGCCGTACATGGTGAAAATGATCCGAACGGCGAAGGCTGGGACATTGCCAAGGCGTACTGCTGCGGTACCGGCGGCGACAAGGCCGGGGTTCTGGAGTCCTCGTTTGTCGCTGAGGTCAAGTCGGATCTCATGGGCGAGCAGACCATCCTTTGCGGCATGCTGCAGACCGGGTCCCTGCTCTGTTTTGACAAGATGGTCGAAGAAGGCATCGATCCGGGATATGCCTCCAAGCTGGTCCAGTACGGCTGGGAAGTCATCACCGAATCTCTCAAGCTGGGCGGCATCACCGCCATGATGGACCGGCTGTCCAACCCGGCCAAGATTAAAGCATATCTTCTTGCCGAAGAGCTGCGGACCATTCTGCAGCCCCTTTTTGAAAAGCATATGGATGATATCGCCTCAGGCCATTTTTCCAAGACCATGATGGAAGACTGGGCCAATGATGATGCCAATCTCCTTAAATGGCGCAAGGAAACCGGGGAAACCGCATTTGAGCGGACCGTCTCCGCCGATGTGGAGATCAGTGAGCAGGAATACTACGATAAGGGCATCCTGATGGTGGCGATGATCAAAGCCGGCGTGGAACTGGCCTTTGACACTATGGTCGACTGCGGCATCAGAGAAGAGTCCGCTTACTACGAGTCTCTGCACGAAACACCCCTTATCGCCAATACTGTTGCGAGAAAGAAACTGTATGAGATGAACGTGGTCATTTCCGATACCGCTGAATACGGCAACTATCTTTTTGCCCACGCCGCCGTACCTCTGCTGCAGGATTTCATGAAGACCATCGGTACCGATGCGATTGGCAAGGGGCTTGACCTCAAAGACAACGGGGTTGATAACCTTGATCTTATCCAGATCAATGAAGCTATCCGCTATACGTCCATCGAAGCAGTGGGGGAAGAGCTGCGTTCGCATATGAGTGCGATGAAGCCGATCATGTAATCTTTTTAATTATTTTATTCTGTTAATAGAAAAACCCCAGGTCCTTGAAATCATAACCATATTTCAGGGGCCTGGGTTTTTTTGTGCGCACCGGTTTCATGCAGATAACTTATGATCCATAAACATTGTGGGATAAATGTGAGGCCAGGCGGATAGTCTTTAAGGAAATGAAAACGACATCTTTTGTTGCGCAGCAAATTGATAGGCAAAATGTTTTCAAGGTGGGTAGTTAACAGAAAACGCAAACGGCTGAGACGCCGGCAATATCAATTAAGACTATTCAAAAGGAGATCACATGAAACGTATTCATCTGCTATTTGTCGCCATTATTACCTGCACCTTCGCCCTGGCTTTCCTGTCAGGAAACACCTATGCAGTATCAGCAGCCAACGAGGCAGCAGCTCCGGTGAGCAACACTGCCAAGTCTAAAACAGCAACAGGCGCGAAGCAGCAAATCGCCCACGATGTGAATATAAATACCGCTGACAAGAAGTTGCTGACCCAGCTGCCGGGCATCGGCCCGGTGACAGCCGACGCGATTCTCAAGTATCGCGACACCAACGGGGAGTTTAAAAGTATTGATGAACTGACCAAAATAAAGGGGATCGGCAACAAGACACTGGCTAAACTGAAGCCGTACCTGGTTAAAATTTAACACCGGAAAAAGAAAACCCGACAGCTTCCCTGCAAGACAATGTTTGCAAGGAAGCTGTTGGCCAACTTATTTATCTTCCCTGGGAAAATTACTGCTGTCCCATTCATTCCATCCGCCCTTCAAGGCATAAACGTTCTGGTATCCAACGGCAATGAGTTTTTGTGCCAGCCTGGCACTGGTGTATTCGTTCGGTCAGGCACAATAGAGAACAATAGTAGTATCTTTCGGTAATTTCATGGCAAAAGAGAGATCCCCGTTATCAACCCGCATTGCATCTTTAATCTTCTGTTGACTGGCATTCCAATCCCTGTCCTGGCGAACATCCAGGATAACCAGTTTATTGGAGCCCAATAGAGATTTTAAAGCTTCTTTTTCCATTTTCGGTACCGAATCGGCAAAGAGCGGTGTTGCCGCTAAAAAAAATAGAACAGCAAGAAATGAAAATATCCTTTTCATAAGATTTCTCCTGGTGAGTATGGGTGCCTTTACAGATTCTTCTCCTGTAAAAAACAAGAGCATTATTTCAAAGTTACTAGCCCGAAATAGAATCAGTAAAAGTGATACAGTAAGTCAGAAGAAAATGATGGCAAGTTGTAGACCTGTGGCTGTGCGTTGCGGGCAAAGAATGGCTGCCAGGTGGGAGAATGTTTGGGTATATGGCTGCGGATCACCCGGCCTGGTAAATAGTATGTTTGGGACGGGCGATGCACCGGAGATCGACCTGCAGACCGATTTCAGCGAGGACTATGGACTGCAGTGCTCTCCCCGGTAAACGAAAGTCATCTGTAATGTGCTAAAACATTTGCGGATAGGCGTAATTAACCTCTTCCATGTTGTCGAGCAGGTGGGTTATCTCATCCGTCTGTGCACAAGTGCATGCAGAAAATTTGACCCCAACGACCAATTCAAAATCCGCGGTCGAGCCCAGCTCGTCGCTGTCCGTCTCCCACATTTTCCTTACCCTGATTTTTTTGATATGCGAACCTTTGGCATCAAGGATATCGACATTGAATTCACGGGGAAAAGTGTGTGGATAGAGACAACCGAAAGAAAACCCCTCACCGCTGATATCGAGTATTTGTCCGGTTCCCCGCTCCGTGATGGCCAGAAGATGAATTGCTTCCTGGCGATCAATTGTTCTTTGCTCCGAAAGATAGAGTGCGTCTGGGTTGTGATCGATGTTGAGTTGATTCATACTGTCCTCCGTAAAGATGTCGGTCCCAGTAACTAAGAGCAGGTTGTTGTTAACTGCCGGAAAAAACCTTCTTGAAGCGCAAGGCACTTTTCTGTGGAAAATATCCAGCAAATAATGTGCCGAAATAAGATGTCAAACAATTCAGGTAGGTTAGTTTTAGAAACGGCAGGTAAAAGCAACGATGCAGGTCAAAATTTTCTCTCAAATAGCTTAAAAGTGCAAGTTTTGCGCACGGCAAAAGATGCAGGGTGGGGAGATGGAAGAAGTAGCAGAGGTGGTTATTGAGTAGAAAAGATCGAAAACGGTTAAGCCAGATCAGGGTTACTGCCCGAGCGGGCAGAAAAATTGTTCTTACTAGATTTCTTGCAAAAAACACAAGAGGTTTGATGACTGACCACTAATCCCGCCTAAAAGATTTGCGGGACTCTTTCTAGTACTCGCTTGACGGGTACTCAGTTCAGTCCCCGTGCTGTGCGGGGATAAGTTCATTCACGAAATATATTTCTTTAAAAACACGGGAGGTTTGTTGATTGGCCACTAATCCCGCCTAAAAGATTTGCGGGATAAGTTCATTCACGAAATAATTTTCTTGTAAGAAACACAAGAAAATTATTTCTCATTCACTAATCAGCTTTCCAGAAATCCTCTTTCGCTGCACCGCATTTAGGGCAGACCCAGTCTGCGGGGACGTTCTCCCAGGCAGTGCCAGGCTCAACGCCATTTTCGTAGTCACCTTCGGCCGGATCGTAGATGTATCCACAAGGACATTCCCATTTTTGCATTGTTTTCTCCTTTTTGAGTGGCTGAAAGATTATGTACCCGTCAAACACATAAAAATAATTTTGTGCAGAGGGCAGATTGATCTCGTAAGTATATCCTTAATAGGAATGATTGTTATTGTCAATAGAAATCCGCCCTGCTCGTTGGCAGCTCAAGGAAATTCTCTGTTATATCTTGGGGATCGGCTTGCAATTTTTTATGGTAACTTTTCCCTGCAGTAGGTTTCCTTTCGAGTATTCTGTGAAAATACAGGAGTTTGCATCTGGATCATAATTCTCTATCCACAGGTTGTCATCTTTCCAGGTGGCTCCAATATGGTATTGGCCTGCTGGAACTGTAATCGTCATGACCCCGCCGTAGCGCTTGACAAAAATCTGTTGTAACCGGAAATAATATGCCCCCCAGCCTATAAGAAGCACAACCAGAGCGAGGATTGTGCCTATTTTCCACTTGTCGTTTTTTGCACAGATGGCGAACAGTGCGGCAGCAACAAGGATTACTGCAGTCCAGTAGAGATAGGTGATCATAGTCGTACTCCTTTTAAAGGATAAGTTTTACTTCGCAATCGCTGTGCGCAGGATGTCGGCAATCGTTTCAGGCAGCTGGGCGAAGCTTGTCATAATCGTAAAGATTTTTTCATCGGGTGTGCTGTGGCAATGTGCTTGTTTGTCTTCATAGGTACTCTTCCTAGCTCATTTTCGACTTTTTGACAAATTCTCTTGATTAAGGCGACTGTTTTTTGCGAGAATACGTTTGAGGTGTTTTTTTGCTAGAGACATCACCCGGCAGGTTCAGCCTATCCTGGGTAGGTTTGAGACGTCTCCTGCCTGATTCTTGTTGCTGAAGTATACTAAAACTTTGCAAAAAGGAGGAATGAAATGGCCCAAGGTGCAACATCAGAAAAGGAGGGCGCAGGCTTTAAAATCTTATATCAGATACTTACAACCATGTGCATTATTGCCCTTATTCCCATCGGTGGTCTCTGGTATATCAGTATTTACAAATCAAAACACGACTGGACCGCCAATATTCTCGAGAATCTGATGAATAGCACCGAGAGTCTTACCCGAAGTGTTGATGACTGGACCACTATGAATCTGCGGGTTTTGCAACAGAACGCCGACACGCCAGCGATCCAGAGTATGCAAAGTGATAGGCAGAATCCGGTCTTGAAAACAATGGCTGACACCTATGATTGGGTCTATCTGGCCTTCACCGTACTGCCCAATGGTGAGAATATGGGCCGAAGCGATGGAAAACCTCAGACATTTTATGGTGACCGGGACTACTTCAAGCAGGTGCTCGCCGGCAAATCGCTTGGTCAGCAGGTGCTTCTCGGTAAGACTTCGGGAAAACCCGCTTTTATCCTGGCCAAGCCTATTCAGGGCGAAGGAACCAGAATCCTCGGGGTTATTGCCATCGCTATGTCACTTGAAGATCTCTCGAAAACTATCACCAAGACCAGGATTGGCAAAACGGGGTTTGCCGTGCTGCTCGACGAAAACAATCGCCTGATCGCCCATGGCAATGGTGACGTCTCATCAGAGCTGCAGGATCTGAGTGCGCATCCGGCTCTTCACCAGCGCAATATATTTGATCGCAACTCGTTTGTTTTTGAAGAAGACGGCAAAAAAATTGTTGCTTATACCAAGAAGACTCAACAAGGTTGGACCCTCATTGTCCAGCAGGACTATCAGGAGGCCTACGCTGCTGCCAATGAAACTGAGCGAAATGCGATCATCCTGCTGTTAACGACCCTTTTTTCTGTCCTGATTATCGCCTATCTCCTTGCTTTGCGTCTCAGCACACCGATTCGCAATCTGACTGCTATCGCCGATGAAATAAGTCGGGGAAATCTAGGTGCGAAGATAAAAGAAACGGAACGCAGTGACGAAATCGGTGCCCTGGCACGGGCAATTGAGAGGATGGGTGTCAGCCTGCAGATGGCTTTCGACAGATTACGCAAAAGGTAGACTATCATGACTCAAGAATATATTCCGTTCCCGCAAATTGTATCTGCTTTAACGAAATTATGTGAAAAAAGAGTTACCGGAAACCTGTTTGTCGCCACAAAGGCAAATCGCAGCGCTCAGCTGATACTCGATAAAGGGAAGATCGTCTTTGTCTATTTCTTTAACAAGCGGGGGGAGGAGGCGCTGGAGCTTATGTCGACGATTCGTGCCGGTCGCTATCGATTCCAGGAAGGGAATGTTTCCCGCCGTATGCCGCTGCCTGCTACCGAGGCAATTCTCAAATCCCTCAGCGGCGGGCAGAAGCTTGGTGCGACAGACGTCAGTGCTTCTAGCTCGACTGCCCCTGGCCTCAGTCAAGAACAAAAAAACACTCTGGAGGCCTGTCTGGCCGGATATATAGGTCCTATGGCGGGTTTGATCTGCGAGGATCATCTCGGTGAGGCCACTGACCTTCAGGCGGCCATCGATGCGCTGGCGGCCGAAATACCATCTCCTGCGCAGGCACAAAAATTCAGGGCGATGGTCATGGACAAACTTGGCTGACAGGCATTGCGTAGCGTAACCGGGGCATCCCCGATGCTCCGGTTACACAGTCTGTTCTCTTCTGTCGATTATGCCAATGGATTGCGGATCATCTGAATATGAGGAATACCATCTTCCTCGTACCCTTCCGAAGCAATATCAAAGCCGAAATTTTTATAAAATTTAACAAGATATTGCTGTGCGGAAATTGCAACAGCTGACTTCGGGTACAATCCGTCAATCCAGTGCAGGCACCTGGTCATCATTTCTTTACCATGACCCTTTCCTCTCATATCGCGACGGGTGACGATTCTACCGATAGCTGGTAAGCCATCACGTGTCTGAGGAGGCAGTATCCGAAGATAGGCAACTGGTTCCGATTGTGTATCGCTGTCATCCCAGCCCAGCAGATGGAGGGCGTTTTGGTCCTGGCCATCGCAATCCTGATAGACACATTGCTGCTCCACGACGAAGACCTCTTGCCGTAATTTGAGAATTGCGTAAAGCTGAGCCGTTGTGAGCTCCGCAAAGGTGAATAATTGCCATGTCGTTGCCATGTTGTTCCTGTGGGGTAAATCCTATTGGTAAACGACTGCCGCCTGAAACGGTCGCTTGCTGTATTAAATATTGCTTACCAACTCTGCGAAAAAAATGCTAAGCTCGTTGATCCGGCTAAGATAATCCGTTACCTTGTTCGTTGGAAAGAAAAAGAGGGTATTCTTGCCATTTTTTGTCAACTCAGTTATTTGGCATGAAAGGAGACGAACAACTCACTCCCCTGATTCAGCAGCGGAACATGAGGGACAATCACGAGATGTTATGGGTTTTCCGGCATGCACAAATCCATTTCGCCGGATGGTCCGAAAGATCTGGAAGTGAAGAGTGTTGATGTCAGCGTGTTATATCGGGGGTGACGATTTTGCCACAATGTTTTATCGTGCTGATCGGGCAAGGTATCAATGCAGGGTGAAAAATGGTGACTCCATGAAGAGCACCGTTTGTCAGGCCGTGGCCGCATCCTCCCGGGGCAAAAACTCTGTGAGGCTCTGAAGCGGACGCTGGCTGCGGTTATAACGAGAGGAACGGGGATGTATACCCAGATGGTAGAGTATCACCCGACAATAATAATAAACTATTCTACATACAAAAAGATCCCATGATACGCGTGACGTTAGCTTTACTGGCCAGCATTCTAACTGCAGTGCAGGCGTTTGCCATCTACCTCCAGGGGCAGACTCTTTGTTTTAACAACGGTTGTGCGGTTGTCGACAGTCTGACAACCGTTTCCCCTCTGTACTTCAACCTTGCCGGGTTTTTGTTTTTCCAAATCCTTTTCTGGTGCCTGTTGTGGGGGCGGGACGGGTCCGAGCACTGGCATAAACTGGCCAGGCTGTTGCTTCTGGCAGGTCTTTGTGCCGAGGCCGTGCTGGTATTTTTTCAATATAAAATTGCCACGGTTTTCTGCTCGTACTGCATGGTTATCCTGGGCTTCATTGTCGTATTAAATATACTGAGCGGAGCGCGTCAGGTTTTTCGGGGGATTGTGCTTTTTTCTGCGGTGACAGTTGCCTGTTTCAGCCTTCAGTTTCGGCAGGAAACAGGCCCCGGGGCATCCCTTGAAGCGGGGAGCATGGCGACATTACCGGGAGAACGGCAAGATACGAAACTCTATCTCTTTTTCTCTTCGACATGTGCGCATTGTGAAAAAGTAATTGATACACTGAAAGAAGGAAACAGTTGCGCCGTGGGGTTTAATCCGATTGAGCGAATTAATGTATTTTCTTTTCCCGGTGTTACGCTTAAAGCAGACTATCATCCTGAAATAAATGTCAATTTTATGAAAAGTCTGGCGCTGACCGAGATTCCGGTCCTTGTTGCGACAAAAGATCAAAAAACTCTTGTCCTGAAAGGAGAACAGCAGATTGGTCAATATCTGAGGGAAAACTGCCGGACGAAAGAAACAACCGATTATACCGGGACCAGCAGTGTGGAGTCATCAGGATATACGATTGTTCCTCAAGGGCAACCCGGGGCTGATGATGCCTGCAAGGTGGGAGCCGAATGTGATACTCCCGCACCGGCTGCGTCCACGGAGACGAAGCAGTAGCCGTATCTGTCGGGAATATGAACTGGCGTCCATGATTTATTTCAGCAGATCCGCCAGTTCTTCTTGAGTAAGCATTGATCGTGGAGCTGGGTTGCGTCGGTCGGGAATGGTTCGTTGATCGATGTATTTTCTTCGGTCAACCCCTAATCTTCGCTTCATTATTGAGCGTAACCACCCGTAAAAGCTGATGTTCTTTTTCTGGGTGCTGTCTCGTCTATCGGATCGCCGTTCACGAACTGCACGGCGATCAGCACTTCTTCGCTCGCCGTTTGGTTGTCGACGTTCAATCCCATCCCAATTTTTATATACGGGAGGGTTCATAGTATTCCGTCCTGGTGAATTTTTTTCCTGTCAGGGTATCCGCCCGCCTATCATTGATTTAAGTATATACTTTAATGAAATTGATGCAAGTTTCGCTGCACCGATTCTTCATTTTACTGGGCTCCATGGTCGGATAATCTATTCGATCCTGCTAAAAAAGCATCAACTGTTTGTTGTAGATTGCTCTGGGCCAGTTAAAAAATGAGCCGTCATTCACTTGAAACAATTCAAGTGTATGATATTAGGAGATATAATCTATGTTGAAAAAATATTTCAATCTGGTACATATACAAGGCGGAGAAGTGGCGATCATGTTTTACTTTGGATCATAGGTCAATCTCGGCTTTACTGGACAGGATCTGAAAATGATTCGCTTTCCCTGTTATAGAGATGTTCCGGCAACGAAATTCTTCAAAGTCCTCTTCTGGGGTCGTCATGAAATTTTACGGCGTTCCTTGTCTGGTTTTTCAGCAGACCGGCGGTTGGGTTGAATTTTTCTGTCAAAAAAGGTGAAGGTCGGGGATAACTTATTGTATTTAAAAAGAGAATAGACATGACATTAACGATTACTGGCCAGACTCAATCGATTCAGGCGATTGAGAAACTCAATGAACTCAGTGGCGAAAGCGTCAAACTCTGTATGCAGTGCGCCACTTGTACCGGGATGTGTCCGATGGCGCTGGAGATGGATTTCAGCCCCCGCAAGGTTATGCATATGGCTCAATTCGGCCTCATGGAAAAACTCGCAGGCATCAACACCTACTGGAAATGTGCCTCATGCCATGCCTGTTCTGTTAAATGTCCGAGAGGCATCGATATTGCCAAAGTGATGGAGGCCCTCAGGCAGCAGGTTCTTCGTAAAAGTCACAACTATATAGAGCCTTCTGAGATTTCTGCGGAAACTATTGCAGAGATGCCGCAGATTGCCTTGGTTGCCGGATTTAGAAAATTCACGAGTTAAGGAGAGCGATGAAGATCAGTTACTATCCAGGTTGTACCTTGAAGACCAAAGCCAGGAATTTGGACAGGGCTGCTGTGGCTTCCCTGGAGACTTTGGGCGTCGAGGTGCAGGAGATCGAGAGGTGGAATTGTTGTGGCGCGGTACATTCGCTGACCGCCGATGATTTGATTCATCAGGTGGGGCCGGTGCGCAATCTCATCCGGGCGAAAGAGCAGGGCGCGGACAAACTGGTTACCCTCTGCTCGATGTGCTACAACACCCTGGCCCGGGCCAATCAGATAATGAAAAACGATACGGTGAAAAGAGATACCATCAATCGTTTTATGGATGAGGAGATTGACTACGCCGGAGAAGTGGAAGTGGTCCACTATCTGACCTATCTGCAGGAGGTGATCGGCTGGCAGAAAATCAAAGATCAGGTCAAGATTCCCCTGACTGATTTAAAGGTGGCTCCCTATTACGGCTGCACTCTGCAGCGTCCGGCCGAGGTCGGTATAGAGCCCTTTGGCAGCTATGCCCTTATGACCGGATTGCTGGATGCACTCGGGGCGACAGTGATGAACTTTACGGCCGCCGATAAATGCTGTGGTTCGTATCAGGTTTTAGGCGTCCCCGCGGGAGAAAATAAAGCTGCAGCAGCCATTGTCAATCTGGCAGCTGATGCCGGAATCGAAGCTTTAGCGACCAGTTGCCCGCTCTGTGAATACAACCTGGGCAAGCAGCAGGGGCAGATGATTGCCAAAGGGAATATCACAGCACATGTGCCAACGTACTATTTCACTCAACTTCTGGCTGTGGCTCTGGGGCTTGACACAGAAAACTGTCATTTTGAGTTGAATGACCCGACCAGTGCCGAGTTGTTGCAAAGCAAAAAATGTCTGGCCGCAGCGTAAGAGTAATGGCCCGGATTGAGAATAGATAGCGAAAATTATCGCATTATTGGAGACATGAACCATGTGTGAAACAGACCAGAAAACAGTGAAAAAAATGCCTCGAGTCGCAACTGGGGATCGGGCCATCTTGCCGGAGGGAGCTAAAACTATTCCGGTTTATATCATGGGGAAAATGTATGAGGTCCCGGAAACCCTGACCATCATGAAGGCCATGGAGTTTGCCGGGTTTAAATTCCTGCGCGGTGCCGGGTGCCGTGGCGGTATCTGTGGTGCCTGTCCCACCGTTTACCGAATGGCAGGAGATTATAAACTGCACTTTGGGCTTGCCTGCCAGACAGTGGTCGAAGCGAATATGTATCTGGCTCAGATCCCTTTCTTTCCTGCAAACCGGGCCATTTTCAACATTGACGAGATCGGCGGCCTGCCGGAGGCCATTCACGCCCTGTATCCCGAGATTTTCCGTTGTGTAGCCTGTAATCAATGTACCAAGGCCTGTCCGATGGATGTTGATGTTCTTGGCTATATTTCGGCACTCAAGCAGGGCAATATTGAAAAAGCGGCAAAACTGTCTTTTGACTGCATTCAATGCGGTCTTTGTGCCAGCCGCTGCATGGGTGAGATTCCCCAGTACCATGCAGCGCAGCTGGCACGTCGGGTGTATGGCCGTTATATCGTACCGCAGGCGGAACATCTGAAAGCACGAGTCGCGGCGATTGAAAGCGGCAAATATGATGCAATGCTCGATGAACTGGCGGCGATGAGCAAAGAAGATCTCGAGAAAAAATATGTCGAGCGGGAACGTGAGCCCGATTTTGCCGAGATAGGATCATGGCAGCCTAAAGAGACACGATACCTGTAATGCATGGCCTGGCCTTTTGAGACTGGACTTTTTACGACAAAATTATAATTGATGAATCCACTTTTTGTGCCAGAGGAGATGTTCGCTTTTTATAGAAGGAAAATCTGCTGAGGCACAGGAAACAGCTCTGCGACCAGGGATGAGGATTAAGGAGAAGACAATGGCGTATACACCCGAGATGAAGGAACTGATAAAAAGAGTTGAAGCGACCCGTCCGGCACGGGTGGCTATGGCTCGTCGCAATGAGAATTACCCGGCCCTCTCCATGGCTGAGCGGGCCGATGTATTGGAAAAATTTCACCCGGATTATCAAAAGAGTGGCAAACGGGTTGTCGCAGTCGGTCCGAATAAAGGCGACATCTTTCAGGAAGGCGTTGCCCGACTGCTCGAATCGAAATCAATGGTTCGACCGGATAAGGTCGATTTGAGTAAAGTCGATCATGAGACCGATGTCCTGGTTCTCGGCGGTGGCGGTGCCGGCACCTCTGCTGCGATCATGGCGGCAAACGGCGGCTGTAAAGTCATTATCGCCACCAAACTCCGCCATGGTGATTCCAACACCATCATGGCCGAAGGCGGGATCCAGGCGGCGACCCATGAGTGCGATTCCCCCTACTATCACTTCATGGATACCATTGGCGGCGGCCATTTCTCTAATCAACGCGATCTCGTGGCGGCCCTGGCGAAAGATGCACCGCTGTCCATCGCCTGGCTGGAGAGTCTGGGCATGCTGTTCAACAAATACGAGGATGGCCGCACGGTTGTGCGTCACTGCGGTGGTTCCTCCCGCAAGAGATTGCAGTCTTCCGGCGATATGACCGGCGCGGAGATTATGCGTGTGGTGCGCGATGAGGTGCGGAACAGGCCGGATCAGATTACTGTTCTCGAGTTTAGTCCGGCGGTGGAACTGCTGCTTGACACTGAAGGTAAATGTGCCGGAGCTATCCTGCATAATATGGAAACCAAGGAGTTTTACGTTGTTAAAGCCAAGGCGGTCATCATTGGTACCGGCGGTTTCGGCCGCCTGCACATCAAAGGATTTGCCACGACCAACCACTATGGGGCCACCATGGACGGCGTGGTTATGGCGTATCGGGCAGGAGTCGGCAACAAATCTCTGCACTCCACCCAGTATCATCCCACCGGAGTCGCCTATCCGGAACAGAATGTCGGTTTGCTGATCACCGAAAAAGTCCGCGGCCTCGGCGCCCACGTCCTCAATATCGACGGCGAACAGTTCTGCTTTCCTCTTGAACCGCGCGACGTTGAGTCGGCCGAGCTTATCTGCGAAGCAATGGAAAAAGGTAAAGGCATTATCACCCCTACCGGCCGGGTGGGCCTGTGGCTCGATTCGCCAATGATCGAGGAACTGCATGGTCCGGGTAGTGTCAAAAAAGAGCTGCCGGCCAAGTTTATTCAGTTTGAGCGTCACGGTATCGATATCAGTAAAGAGCCGATGCTGGTGTATCCGACCCTGCACTACCAGAACGGCGGCGTCAATGTGAACGGCGACACCGAGACCTGTGTTCCGGGGCTGTATGCCGCAGGCGAGGCCATCGGCGGGGTACATGGGGAAAACCGGCTGATGGGCAACAGTCTGCAGGATATCATCACCTTTGGTCGCCGTGCCGGCAAAAATGCGGCGGCATATGTGCAGGCCGGAGTCGAGATAAAAGGATTGACTCTTGATCATGTGGTAAAATTTGAGAAAGAGCTTGAGCAGGCAGGAATTACCAGCCCGGGTGTTGCGCCGATTCTTCTGCCTGACTACTCAACCGACGAGATGACTGCACGGCGTTGGCCTGAAGCGCTGACCAATGAAGCCCCTGCCGTTTGAGCAGTCGGGTTGAAACTGCGATCGGACGGTTCCGGTTTCATTCCATACCAATCCGCCCGACAGCTTTGCGGAATTCTTTTCAATCCCCGTGCTGTGCGGGGATGAGTTCCAACACGAAATAATTTTCTTGTACAAAACACAAGAATATTATTTCCCCGTCATTAAAAAATACCGCTGCAGACACTACGTCTGCAGCGGTATTTTTAGTACCACTCATTGCACTGTCAGAAAAAGCGGCCCTAGAGTTGGCTGGAAAAATGTGTTACACTATGATGTTCTGAGACAGAAGCGAGGCCTGACAGTTCTTTTAGGTTTGCGGTTTTCACAGAAACCGGCTACCGGCAATGTCAAACGAGATGGGTGCGGACTTCGTTTTACGAGGTCATCATATTTGCTCTAGAGGAAAAAGAGGGATGAGGACAAATTTTATAACCACGGTATACGGCCCGGACATCCCCGGGATCATCAAAGCACTGGCCCAGACCACCCGCAGTAAGGGGGGAGAGTGGCTGACCAGTAAGGTTATTAAGCTCGACGGTCGGTTTGCGGCCATAATGAGCGTGCTTGTCGATAAAGAGCGGGAGAAAAACCTGAAATCGACTCTGGAGCAGAAATATCCCAATCTCTGTTTCGTCTATACGGCAGCAAAGACAACCAATAAGGAGATGACTAAAATTATAAACCTGGTTGTTGACTGCATAGACCGACCCGGCCTGACTGCAGATTTGAGTAATATCCTGGCCAATCTTGATATCGGGGTGGAAAACATGGAGTGTAAACGTTTTGCCATGGACGGAATTCACGACCCCGTTTTTTCCGCCCAATTAACGCTGGCAGTTCCCCAAGAGGCCGAAAGCGAGACCATCGCCGGGGAAATAGAAGCTCTGTCCGAAGATGTCCGGGTGAACGTCCTGTAATCCTCTTGCTTCCCGTTTACCGAAGAGAGTGAGGTGTTTTATTCACTCTCTTCCTCGCAGAGCGCCTGATGGAGGGCTCGCTGTGCCTGGACAAAATGGTCGCGGTGCATGGTGAACTGCATGTTGGTCTGCCGTGATGTCTGGGCTACAGTTAAAATATTGATGCCTGCGTTGGCCAGTGCCTTGGTTGCTTTGGCGAGAATTCCGGGTTTGGCGATATTGGAGCCGATGGCACAGACTATGGCGACATTATAGGTGGCGACACTTTCAAAACGCTCACTCATGTCTTTGATGAGGGCGTCAGTACAGTCTTTTTCGTAGACAATCACATCAATGGTATTGGCATTGGTGGCTTTGTTGATGTAGCTGATATGATGCTTCTGCAGAACTTTCATGATCTGCATATCGAAGCCGACTTCGCCGACCATGCGGGTATCGTGTATCTCGAGACAGGTGACGGCATTTGAGCCGGTGATCACCTCGGTTTTAGAGAGAGGACAAATATAATCCTTGGTAATGAGGGTTCCGCTGTGGCTGGGGTCAAAAGCGTTCATGATGCGAATAGAGATGCCGGCCGTCTCCAGCGGTTTCGAGGCCTTAGGATGAATGGCCTCCATGCCGACATCGGCCAGTTGATCGGCCACATCGAAATTAGTATTGCAGATCGGGTGAACTTTGTTCTCGCCAATGATCATTGGGTCTCCCGAGCACAGATGGTATTCTTTATGGATGACCGCCTCATCTGCATGCAGCAGAACGGCTATTTTAGAAAAAGTTACCTCGGAATACCCCCGGTCAAACTCGCGCATGATTCCCTCCGTGCCTTTGGTGTAACCGGTGGCGACGCAGATAGTTTTGGATGGGTCGAGGTCTTTAAAGTTGTGTTGAATGCGCTGGTCGATAGTTCTTTCACGTTTGTCCTGCCAGCCGCTCAAGTCGACAAAGGTGGCGTCGTAGCCAAGGTTTTGCAGGATATTTGCGCTATTAAAGGCACTGTGCATCTCGCCTATTGAGGAGAGGAGTTCTCGTGCAGCGAGCAGGACTTCAGTGCGGTTGACATAACCTGACGAAAGCACATTATCCATACTTTTAAGGATGTTAACGGCAAAGGCGATACGTTCGCAGATAAATCGGTCCGCAACATCCACCTGCAGCCCTATGCCTTCAAAGCTGCGATTGAGTTTACAGAGCTCTTCCTGGAGATTGAGCATGGCGGGTTCGTAATCGTTGCTCTCGGCAAAAGCCTGGTATATGCCGGACTGCGAGGTCTTCTTATGTTCGAGCAGTTCGTTGGTGATGCCTGAATATGCCGAGACGACAAATATCCGGTTAAAAATATCATTTTTGTCTCGAAGAATCACATTTTCGAGAATTTCCCCGAAGCGGGACATTGCGGTCCCGCCGATTTTTTCTACACGAAGTCTTCTATTGAGCATTACGTTTCACCAGAAAAACTAATATTGATGGCATCGCAAAAAGTCTGAGTTTCTACTACGCCCTGTATCGCAAACTTTTACCGCGACCGCATCCTATCGCAAAGGTTTTCCCGCTGCAACTTTTTTCCAGTATCGGTGGTTCACATTATCGGTGGTCATTGCAGGCATCTTTCAGCGACAAGCGCGATCATTCTCCTGGCAAAGACTCATACAAAGCCATGGCAGCACGACACTTTTCATGGTAGATATCGGTCTGGAATCTATCTATGCTGTACTGAAATCAAGGAAAGACCTGCTATTGCGGACGGTTGCCCCATGGAATTCTCAAAACTGAAACTCTCTCTCCTGCTCCTGATCGCAACCATCACGTTTGGTACTTTCGGCTACGTCATTTTTGAAGATATGCCGCCTTTTGAGGCCTTCTATATGACACTGATCACCATCAGTACCGTTGGTTTTTCTGAAATTAAGCCCCTGTCGCATATCGGTAGAATTATCACCATTATTATTATTATTCTGGGCATCAGCCTCTTGACGTATACCCTTGGGCAGGTTGCGCGCATTTTTGTTGAAGGTGAACTGAGAAAAGTTCTGGGGAGAAGAAAATTGGAAAAGCAGATTGCCGAACTGGATAAACACTACATTATTTGTGGCTACGGCAGGATAGGCTCTATAATTGTGCGGGAGCTGGACGCAGCAAACATTCCTCTGGTGGTCATTGATCAGGATCCGGAGTCGATTGCCGAGCTTGAAGCCAATCATACGCTGTATCTGAATATGGATGCCACCTCCGATGAAGCCTTGATTGCTGCCGGACTCGATCGAGCCCAGGGACTTGTGACCGCGGTCAGTTCGGATGCCGACAACGTTTTTATCGCTCTTTCCGCCAAAGGTCTTCGACCGGATATTTTTATCCTGGCCAGGGCGTCTGATGTGAAAAACGAAAGCAAACTGCTACGTGCCGGCGCGTCCAGAGTCGTCTGTCCGTATCAGATGGGGGGCAGGAGAATGGCAGAGATCCTGCACAAGCCAACAGTTGTCGATTGGCTTGACCAGGCCATGATGCACACGGAACTCGGTCTGCAGATGGAGGAGGCAATAATTCCTGAGGATTCACCCATCACCGGCCGGACTGTTGTCGGCAGTAATCTTCGCCTGGATTTTGGCGTAATTATTGTTGCCATTAAGAGAAAATCGGGAGAAATGATATTTAATCCCGGGCCGGGGGAGATTTTTACCGCCGGCGATGTCATTGTGGTCATCGGCAAGAAATCTGAGATGCGGCGGATGAACGAAGCTATCTGCTGCACAGGATGATGGCGAATGGGGTCTGACCCCATTCGTGCCGTTTAATACGGCGGGACAGTGGAACGCTTGACCGGTTCGCAGGTTAATCCTGCCGCCGCAAGTTCGCGGCATTGATCGATGGCGCCGACGTAGGTATAAAACGCACCGACATACAGATAATAATCACCCTTTGTTGTGCCGAGAATGTAAGGAATGACATCCGCCTGCCTGGTTTTACGATAGGCCCCGGCCAGCTCGGTTTTATCCGTAAACACCCCCACACGGGCTGCATAATAGGTTGGTTTTATCAACTTATCGACCAGTGCGCTTTGCTTCAGATATTGCTGAGCTTCAGGCATGGTTGAAAAAGTTCCGGTGAATAACCGATATCGTATACCCATTTCCCCGAGATGCACCTTCACCCAGTATGCGGAAATACCCTGTTTCCGGTATAATGAGAGCCCCCGTTCGGCAGCGTCCTTTTCCTGAAAAGTCGCAAGTAGAATTGAGAACGGATAATCGCCGACCGGTAAGACAGTCACCTCAAGTTCGATGGGAGACGGGGGGATCTCGGGAATTTTTTCTTCTGCAACCGCAGCGGTTTTTTTCGGGGGAGCCATAACGACTCGTTCCTGTTCTGGGAATATTTCGTCAACAGGCGGTGCGGGGGGAAGCGTCTGCATTGATTCTTCCGGTTGTATCTGCTGCAGCTGCGGTGCTTGTTCAGGGTTCTTGATGTCTTTGGTTGCCACAGCTGGCTCTTGTCCGGTTGTGCTTTCTGTTACCTTTGTCGCAGCTTTATCCGGAGCAAGGTATGGCCCAAGATCGATGGAGGCGAGCAGTACGACAACAGCGCAGATCAGAAGGCAAAAAGTGGCAATAAATTTTTTCATCGGATTTCAGGCCAAAAGGTCCCGTTCGTCGGGATTGAGTTACAATGCGAGAATCTAACCCCGGTGCACGGGAGAAAAAACCGGGATAAGTACCTTAAGACAGCTTGTTTTTTTGTAAAAAACAAGGAATTAATCGGTATGGTACAAGAGAATTTTTTACCATTTGTTGACTGGAAGATCAAGCAGCCGATTGTATAAAGTCGCGGGGGTGGGAAACAGTTCGGCGCGTGTTTGTCATTCCTGTTGACACAATTCACCAAATGTTTGTATTTACACAAACTGGGTTTTTGAAAATTAATGATCCTTTTTGGAGGCAGATAGATGTGGAAAAATGTTAAAGCAGCTCCGGCAGACTCAATTCTGGGACTGACCGAGGCGTTTCGTAATGACCCCAATGTAAAAAAGGTCAATCTCGGCGTAGGGGTGTACAAAGATGAAGAAGGAAGGACTCCCATTCTGGCTTGTGTGAAAGCTGCCGAAAAAATTCTGTTGGAAAAGGAAGGTACGAAAAGTTACCTGCCCATTTCCGGTGATCCGACCTACGCCAAAGAAGTACAAAATCTCCTCTTTGGTGAAGCATCCGAAGTTATAACCAGCGGTCGTGCCGTGACCGCTCATGCGCCTGGCGGGACGGGTGCACTGCGGGTCGGTGGTGATCTGCTGAAGAAATTTTATCCTGCGGCCAAGGTGTGGATCAGCAAACCGACCTGGGCCAATCATAAGGGTGTCTTTCAAACCGCCGGGTTTGAGCTGGCGGAATATGCTTATTACAACCCGGCAACCAGAGCCGTCGATTTTGGTGCTATGACGGCCTGCCTCGAAAAGGTGCCGGCCGGTGACATCGTTCTGCTGCACGCCTGCTGTCATAACCCGAGCGGGGTTGATCTCAATAGTGACCAGTGGCGTCAGGTAGCGGCTATCGGCAAAGAAAAAGGCTGGATTCCCTTTCTTGATTTTGCCTATCAGGGTTTTGGGGAAAGTGTCGAAGCAGACCGGTGCGGGATTGAAGAGTTCGCGGCAACCGGCGTCGATTTTTTCATCGCCAGTTCGTTTTCGAAAAACTTCGGTCTGTACAATGAGCGGACCGGTGCTTTGACTGTCGTCTGCCCGACCGCAGAAGAGGCGGCGGTGGCCATGAGTCATCTGAAAACCACCATCCGGGTCATCTATTCCAACCCGCCGGCTCACGGTGGTCTTGTCGTGGCAACAATCCTCAGCGATCCCGAGCTGCATAAGCAGTGGCTGGGTGAGCTTGCCGGGATGCGCGATCGGATCAAGGCAATGCGCGTCGCATTGGTTGAGGGACTTGCTGCAAGGGGGGTGAAAGGCGACTTTTCCTCCATCACCAGACAACGCGGCATGTTTTCTTTCAGCGGTCTGTCCGATGAAATTGTCGCCTGGTTGCGGACCAACAAGGCAATTTATGTGGTGGGTGGCGGCCGGATCAATCTTGCCGGACTGACCAAAGCAAATATCGATTATGTCTGCGACGCTATCGCCGAGGCACTCGATAAATAAGTTCTGCAACAATTCCTTAAAAAAGAAACGGCCATCAGTGATTCTATCGCTGATGGCCGTTTCTTTTTCGAGCTTTTGGTGCATACACCTGATCTCTTTAAACGTTTAGTAGTATTCCAGAGGCGTACAAGCAGGCTGATGGGCTATAGCTCTGTCCTATGCCCATCAGTCTGATCGTGTGCATATGGGGTGCTAATGAACGTTTATTATGTCAACTCCTGTTCCGTTCGGCTGATAATCTCTTCCTGATGTTCCTTGTCGAGATCGACAAAGTAATCGCTATAGCCGGCAACCCGGACCAGCAGGTTGCGGTATTCATCGGGGTGCTGCTGGGCTGAACGCAGGGTTTTGGTATCAATCACGTTAAACTGGATATGGTGGCCTCCCAGAGTAAAGTAGGTGCGGATCAGGCCGCCAAGTTTATCGAGGTCCTGCTCGGTTGCCAGAACGCTTGGCAGAAAACGTTGATTGAGCAGGGTGCCACCCGATTTCAGCTGGTCCATCTTGCTGAGGGATTTGATCACCGCGGTTGGACCGTTGCGGTCGGCACCATGGGATGGCGAAGTGCCGTCGGATTCGGGCAGATGGGCGAATCGGCCGTTGGCGGATGCACCGAGCATTTTTCCGAAATAGACATGGCAGGTGGTGGAAAGCATATTCAGATGATAGACCGTTCCTTTGGTATTGGGTTTACCGTCGATGGCGTCATAAAGCGAGCTGTACACACTTTTCATGATATCGTCGGCCCGGTCATCGTCATTGCCGTAAAAAGGAGTTTTATTCCAGAGTTTCAGGCGTAATGGTTCTTCGTCGGCAAAATTATTTTTCAGGCCGGCAAGCAGTCTCTCCATCGATATCGAGCCAGTGTCGTAGACATGGGTCTTGATGGCCGACAGGCTGTCGGTCACCGTACCGATGCCGCAACACTGGATATAGTTGGTGTTATAACGCGGTCCGCCGTCATAGTAGTCTTTGCCTTTTTCGATGCAGTCATGGATGACCACCGATAAGAAAGGCGCCGGAGAATATTTGGCATACATCCGTTCAATGTAGTTGTTGACCCGTATCTTGAGGTTTACCACATACTCAAGCTGTCTGGTGAAGGCCGCATAGAGTTCATCGAAACTGGTGAAGGTTGTGGGGTCGCCGGTTTCAATTGACACTCTTTTGCCAGTGAGTTGATCGTGGCCGTTGTTGAGCGTTATTTCTAGTATTTTAGGAACGTTGAGATAGCCGGTGAGGATGTAGGCTTCTTTGCCGAAAGCTCCGGTCTCAATACAGCCGCTGGTCCCGCCTTCCCTTGCATCTTCGACAGTTTTGCCGACCCGCACCTGCTCCATGATCACCGCATCGGTATTGAATACCGAAGGGTAGCCATAGCCTTTACGGATGACTCTGGTTGCTGCTTTCAAGAACCTCTCTGGTGTTTTATTGCTGATATGGACACTGGGCTGGGGCTGGAGCAGATGCAGTTCGTCGGAAACTTCCAGGCAGAGAAAGGATACTTCGTTGCTCGCATCGCCGCCCGCACCATTCAAGCCGCCGAGATTAATCTGGGTAAAATCGTTATACGTTCCGCTTTCTTTAGCGGTGACGCCTACCTTCGGCGGTGCAGTGTGGTTGTTGACTTTGATCCACAGGCAGCTGAGCAGTTCTTTGGCTTTTTCCCGGTCAAGCCGGCCGGCGGCAAGGTCCTTTTCATAGAAAGGCCGGAGGTGCTGATCCAGATGGCCGGGAGTCATGGCATCCCAGCCGTTCAGCTCGGTTATTATGCCGAGATGGACAAACCAGTACATCTGCAGGGCTTCATGAAAAGTCCTTGGGGTATGCGCCGGAACCTGTCGACAGATTTCTGCTATATGGCGCAGTTCTGCGCGACGGGCGGGATTTTCTTCTGTTGCCGCCATCGTCTGGGCAAGTTCTGCATGGCGCTCGGCAAATATGATCGCCGCATCACAGGAAATATCCATCGCCTGGAGCTGTTCGGCCTTGTCCGAGGCCTCCGGGTCGTTTTGGTAATCGAGGCGGGCGAGCCTGTCTGCGATCCGTTTCTTAAAGTCGACCATGCCCATGGTGTAGATGGTTCCGTCCAGGGCGGTATGACCCGGTGCCCGCTGTTCCATAAATTCCGTGAACAACCCGGCTTCGTAGGCAATACGCCAGTCGTCGGGGATCTCACTGAAAATTCGGTCGCGCATTGATCGTCCCTGCCAGTAGGGGATAACCTCTTCCTGGTAACGCTGGATATCTTCCTCCGCCACCCGGTAGCTGGTCATGGCCCTGGTGTTTAAAATATGCAGATCTTCAGCACTGTGGCAGGTCAGCTCAGGAAAGGTCGGCACCACCTTTGGTGCCGGGCCCCGCTCGCCGACGATCAGTTCCCCATCACCGATATGCAGGCTCTTTTTTAGACAGAGATGCTTAAAGCAGAGAGCACGTAAAACGGGAAGTGAGTATTTACCGCTGTTTTCTTTATAGAACTCGGTTTCCAGTACCGCCCGTTCTATAGAGATGGATGGTTGGGTGGCAAAGCTCTCTTCGCGCAGTGCTGTTATCCTGGTGTTCATATTATCCTCCGATGCGGACATCTGACAGGTAATTTTTCAGTAGATCAACGGTAGTGCTCAACGTATCCTGGGTGGGCGCGGTAAACTGCATTCCCTTGTACTTCAGGCCCAGTTTTTTATATTTGGCGGTAGCCGAAGGGTGGTACGGGAGAACGTCGATGCCCTGAACGTTTTTGCATCTGGCGACAAAAGCCCCAGTCTCCCTGATATTGATTTCGTCATCATTGACGCCGGGGATAAGGGGAATGCGCACCCTGGCCGGTCGCCCGATTTCTGCCAGCTTCTGCAGATTATGTAATATCAAGTCGTTGGCCACACCGGTATATTGCCGATGAAGCCTGGTATTCATGTGTTTTAAATCAATTAGAAATAAATCAGTATACCGGGCGATGCGCAGAAGAGTTGCGGTGGGCGCAAAGGCACTGCTGTCAACGGTTCGATGAATCCCCAGGGCAGCGCAGCCCTGCAGCAGCGCGAGCAACCCTTCCGGCTGACTGAGGGGTTCGCCGCCGGAGATGGTGACACCACCACCGGATTGATCATAAAAGGGTACATCTTTTTGTATTTCGTGCAACAGCTGCTGCGTTGTCATCTGCCAGCCGGTGGGCTCATGGGCCAGAGCCGGGCAGGTCTCGACGCAGCTTTGACAGAGGGTGCACAATCGGTCATCACGGCTGATACCCGTATTGGAGCGTTGTAGAGCCTTATGTGCACAGGTGGCAATACACTCTGCACACCCAACACATCTGTCGTTGAGGGTAATTATACTGATGTTAAAATCAATACCTTCCGGATTGTGACACCAGTTGCAGCTCAGGGGGCATCCTTTAAAAAAAATGGTTGTCCTGATATTCGGGCCATCATGGAGTGCATACCGTTTGATAGCAAAAATTGTTGATTTTATTTCATCCATACACTTTATTAACAATAAATCTCATTCTCATGCAATGGAAAATTCCGGTATGTTTTGGAAATCCTGCCAAAGAATCACCTGTCTGTAAAGATGATACAGAGGAGTGAGTATTGTATACTATTGTTGTGTACTATTTCAAGAGATTGTCTAAATACCAAAAAAAGATTATACGAAAGATGAGGGTAATGGGAAAAAGATTGGAGCAGTGGTCCGATCCCGGCGTGAAGAGCTGATATATGTCCATGAAAGACAACGGAATGCCTAGTGCATGGTGCATGCGAAAAGGGGGAGAGCAGACTATGAAAATGCTGGTTGTGTTGGGAAGTCCCAGGAAAAATGGCAATAGTGAAACATTGGCCCGTAAAGTTGCTGAAGCGGTGGAAAAGAGCGGCGGCGCGGTTGAATATATCCGGCTTAACGACCTGAATATGCGGCCATGTCAGGGGTGTGGGGGCTGCGAGAAATCCGGTAACTGTGTCCTGAACGACGATTTGACGCCAATTTTTCAGCAAGTAGATGATGCCGATCGCCTGGTGCTGGTCAGTCCGGTGTATTTTTATGGCCTTTCTGCCCAATGTAAAATCTTTGGTGATAGGTTTCAGTCGCGCTGGGCCAGAAGATATCTCCTTAAAGAAAGATTTGGTGAAGGGAAGGGGCGAAAAGGGTATCTCATATCCACTGCCGCTACCGTGGGTCCAAAGATCTTCGACTGCAGCATATTGACCGCCAGGTATATTTATGATGCCATGGATGTCGAATATGCCGGGGAGCTCTTGGTGAAAGGGGTCGATAAGCGCAAAGCGGTTCTGGAAGCCCCTGACGAAATGGCACGGGCAGAACAGTTTGGCCGGGACATTGTCGAAGGCCGCCTCTAACTGGATTTTGCCCTTGTTGGGCTATTGATTCAGGTAATCGTTTACGGTTCTGAGATTATCCAGGCTTTAATTTCGACAGGCTGAGCTTGACGGCTAATAAGATTATTTATTGTCCGGGCAATGGGTACTGATTCTGCTCAGGAGAATGTCGGTTAATTCCACTTTTGACAGCTGGGCGGGATTGTATTTATTGCCAGTTTTAGCGACAATTTTTTCAATATCGCCGGTTGTCACCCCGAATTCACTCAGGTTCGGCATGTTCAGTTCGATGGCAAGACTCTGTAGCTCGTAAATGAAGTGATCTTGATACCAGGCATCCGTTTTGCGCGGTTGATCACTGAATATCCGGCCAAGGTTAGCATACTTGGCAAGGGCCGGATGATCAGCACTCTTCATTTGCAAGTTCTTTAAGGTGAGCGCATTGGCTGGTGCCATGAGCGTCCCGCAGATTATCCCATGGGGGATGGCAAAAAAACCGCCGATCACCGAAGCAAAGCCGTGTACCGTGCCGAGTCCGCTATTACTGAGGACAATCCCCGAGAGCAGTGCACCATAAGAGAGATCCGTCCTGGCCGGAAGATCAGTGCCGTCGCTGCAGACAACACGCAATGACCTGCGGACGGCCCTGATTCCTTCCAGGGCCAAGGCCTCGGAGAGAGAGGAACTGTTGGTGGAAAGGTATCCTTCAACCAACTGGGTGAAACAGTCCATGGAACAGGCCACCGTCAGCTTTGGTGGGCAGGACAGGGTTAAGCGTGGATCAACCAGAGCAAGATTGGGAATATAATTGTCATGGCGGAGCGAACACTTAAAACCCTCTCGGCCAACAGAACTGAGCACTGCATTACTGGTTGCCTCGCTGCCGGTGCCTGAGGTCGTTGGAATGGCGATGAAAGGGATTTTTCTGCCGCTGGGGGTTCTGTCTCCCACCCCTTCCAGAAACCGGACAACCTCTTTTTTCTCCACCAGCATGGCCGAAATCGCCTTGCCGCTGTCGAGGGTGGAACCGCCACCAATGGCGATAACCAGATCAATCCCTCTCCCGGTTAATTTGGCAACTATCGCATCGATCATAGCCGGGGAAGGTTCTGAGCCGATGTGCACAGTTTCGTTTTTGCAGCCGAGCTTGCTAAATATACGCTGCACTAATTGGTAATGCTCGGTTTGCAGAAAAGAGTGACTGCCGAGCACCAGCAGGGGATGGGAGCCAAATCGTCCGATGATGTGCTCAAGTTCCGTCAGTTTCCCCGGGCCAAAAATGATGTGGGGAGGAGTGTTAAGGCTGAAGGCGGAAATCATATGTTCTCCATGTGTGCATAACGTATTCTGGGGTCCGGAGTGATGGTACAGGTAATTATTATCTCGGGTCATGTTCCATTTATTTATAAGAAGACCAGATTCTACGTATCACAGCTTTTTTAGAGCTGTTTTCTGAAAAAAGTCTGATGCCGGCACTTGTATCTCTCTTTTCATCGGGTAAAGTAGGCGGGTCCATTTTACTCTTAAATGGCAATGAAGCAATTGGGAATTTGCAGAAAAAACAGCTTGAAGCGAGTTATAAGGAGGTCGCGCGTAAGAGGGATGGTGCTCTTTTGACGAGGATCTATCTCTATTTTGATCATTAATATAGAGGAGAAAACCGATGGATTTTTTAAGTACACTGGACACAATAGTTGGAAAAATCGGGGCTTTTGCCTGGGGACCACCAATGTTGATCCTTTTGGTTGGTACAGGTTTCTGGCTGACTTTTGCCTTGCGCGGTCTTCAGTTTAGAAAACTTGGCTACGCACTCTATCTGGCCTTAGTTAAACGCAAGGAAGAAACCGATGAACCGGGAGACATTTCCCATTTTCAGGCTTTGATGACCGCACTCTCGGCAACTGTCGGTACCGGTAATATTGCCGGTGTTGCAACGGCGATTGCGGTGGGCGGCCCAGGCGCCTTGTTCTGGATGTGGATTACTGGTCTTGTTGGTATGGCTACCAAATATGCTGAGGCTGTTCTTGCGGTCAAGTACAGGGTTGTTGATGAGAAGGGGGAGATGTGCGGTGGCCCGATGTATTATATTTCACAAGGGTTAAAAATGCCCTGGCTCGGTACTGTTTTTGCCGTATTTGCCTCTTTCGCCGCTTTTGGCATTGGCAATATGGTCCAGTCAAATTCTGTGGCCGATGCAGTGGAAGCAACCTACAGTATTCCGCATATGTACAGCGGCATATTTCTGATGATCTGCACCGCAGCCGTCATTCTTGGCGGTATCAAAAGTATCGGCCGGGTCACCGGTGTCCTAGTTCCGGTCATGATTGTTTTTTATATGGCTGGCGCGGGATATATCATTCTTACCAACATAAGCGAAGTTCCTGCGGCTTTAATTTTCATCGTCAAACAGGCGTTCAATCCCACCGCAGCCGTTGGCGGGTTTGCCGGGGCGAGCATTATGCTGGCCATCAGGATGGGTGTTGCCCGCGGGGTGTTTTCAAACGAGTCCGGTCTTGGCAGTGCCCCTATTGCAGCGGCAGCTGCCCAGACCAAGAGCCCGATAACCCAGGCACTGGTATCCATGACCCAGACCTTTATCGATACTATCATCGTCTGTACCATGACCGGGCTGGTGCTTATAATAAGCGGCCTCTGGTCAAACGGTAAGACGGGAGCGGAATTGACCACTATGGCTTTTGCCGCCGGTATGCCGGGCGGAGACCATGTTGTAACTATTGGTATTATTCTTTTTGCCTACTCGACCATTCTCGGCTGGTGCTATTATGGCGAAAAATCGATAGAATATCTTTTTGGAGTCAAAGCGGTGCTGCCATACCGCATTGTTTTTATCTGTTTTGTAGGACTTGGTGCAGTCGCCAAACTGAGCTTAGTCTGGAATATCTCTGATACCCTCAATGGGCTGATGGCTATTCCTAACCTTATTGGACTGCTGTTTTTGACTCCGGTGGTTGTGTCTGAAACAAAGAAGTATTTCTCTAAATAAGACGAATTCCAGGTTTTGTAGATTCTTTGCCTGGATATAAAAAAAGACAAAAAGCTTTTTTCCGAATCAGTTCGGGAAAAAGCTTTTTGTCTTTCGTTTTGCAGCTGTCGTGTTAATAGCCTTTATTCATCAACCGGGATATTTGTCGGCAATATAATCTTTCAGATATTTATTCTCTACATGTGTCTCCTTCAACTGCGATTTCACAACATCACCGATGGAGACGATGCCTTTGAGCTCCTTTCCTTCAATAATCGGCACGTGACGAATCCTGTTTTCCGTCATGATATTGGACAAATAATCGATAGAATCGTCCGGGGTACCGACGATAAGATCTGTGGTCATTATTTTTTCGACGGTGAGCGTTTTAATTTCGTCGAGATGGTTAATGACCGCCATGAGGACATCACGGGCGCCGATGATGCCAAGGATCCTGCCGTCTTTGTCAACAACGAGGAGAGAGCCGATCCGGTTGGCGGAAAAAATCGACATGGCGTCGATGACTGAACTATCCTTTGCAACGGTGACGACTCGACTACCTTTGGTTGCCAGAATTTCTTTTGCTTTCATATCGTAGACTCCACGTTTAGTGACTTAGAAAAAGGTTTCTTGTGTTCTTTGCAAGGAACCTTTTTCGTGAAAGAACTTATCCCGCAAAGGTTTTTGGCGGGGCTAGTGACTTAGAAATAACTTTCCCAGATCAGTCAGCAACAGGGTGGGTATTGCTGCATTGAGTTCCGTACCTGGTATGCCCCCTAAGTTTGTTGTGTCGCTATATAATTATAGGATACAGGCCAATGGCAAACACACAGACCACCAATACAAAAGTTCCGGCAGTTGCAAGAGGTGATCCCGCTATCTCAAAACTGTCCTCAGCTTCATAAAAGTACATATTAATCACGAGGCGCAAATAGTACCACATGGACAGGATGCTGCTGATCACCCCTAGAACGGCAAGGGCTGTCTGCCCGGCCGAAATTGCACTGGTAATGATATAGAATTTGCCCATAAAACCGGCAGTGGGTGGAATACCTGCCATGGAAAGCAGAAATACTGTGATTGCGGCAGCCGAATATGGGCGGACTTGAGCAAGGCCTTTAAAGTCGTCAAAAGTACCTCTTTTTTCATCTTTGCCACCCAGATAAGAAAGTGCGGCAAAGATACCAAGTGTTCCAACGGCATAGGCTGCAAGATAATAACCGATGACACTGCCGGTAAAGTGATCGGTGCTGATGGCTACCAGGGCAATAAGCAGATACCCAGAATGAACTATACCGGATGCCGCCAGCATTCGTTTCAAGCTGCTCTGCCCTATAGCGACAAGGTTGCCGCCAAACATGGTAAGAACAGAGACCCAGAAAAGGAAGGTTATCCAGCTGCTGTGCATGCCAGCACTAAGGGCCAGGAAGTTGGCAAAAACTACAAAAACTGCTGTTTTGAGTGCGGTGGCCATAAATCCAGTCACTGGGGTAGATGCACCATCGTATACATCGATAACCCATGCGTGGAATGGAAAGGCTGCCACTTTAAAGAGTAAGGCGGCGAAGATAAAAAAAGAACCGGCAATTAAAAATGGATGCGCTGCGGGGGTAGCACTGATCATTGTGGCGATGCCGGCAAACTTAGTTGTTCCGGTTCCGCCATAGATGAGTGCTGTACCCATGGTGAAAAAGGCGCCGGCAAAGGCTCCAAGCATCAGATATTTGAGGATTGCCTCTGTTGCGGTAACATTAGCCCGATCATAGCCAACCAGGATATAGATGGAAAGCGACATGATCTCAAGAGCGATAAATGCCGAGATGAGTTCCTGCGACATGGTCAGAAGCAGCATGCCACAGGCGGCAAACATCATCATACAATAGAATTCGAGGGTACAGAAAAGATTGACCTTGAAGTAGCTATGGGCACTCATGGCGGTGAAAAAGCCGCAGCCGAGAATGATGAGACCGCCGACCATAGTAAAATTACTGGTTACCAGCATCCCATTGAAAATTTTGGCAAACACCACTGTCTCAGGGCCACAGCCGACCAGCAGCTGAACGAAAAACGCCGCAGCGAAGAACGCCATACTGATAAATGATGCAATCTCGACCTGGACCTTCTCAAAAGCAGAGAGAAGCATCAGCAGGATGGCGCCGCCAACGATGATGAGAAGAGGGAGGATGGACAAAAAATCATGCATAGTGGGTACCCTGCCTTAATTCTTATGGTTGTTGTGTCCAGGTTTCGGGACTGTTGTTTCGGCAACTTGACTCTGAGTCATGGCAAATACTTTGGCAATCTGCAGCTGAGCAGCCGGTTCGATTTTTTTGATAAATGTCTGGGGAAAAATACCCATGCCGATAATAAGGAGAATAACGGGCAGAAAAGTGAGTATTTCCCTTACGTTGAGGTCTGGAAATGCCGCCGTGCGGTCATTTTCTTTTTCAAAGAAAACCCGTTGGAACATCCATAGCATGTAGCAGACGCCAATGATAAGCGAGGTGCCGGCCAGAAATCCGATGAAACCGCTGAATTTAATGGCGCCAAGGATAATGAGAAATTCACCAATGAATCCACTGGTACCGGGTAAGCCGACGGATGCAAGCATGGCGATCGCAAAAAAGGTGGCAAAGATCGGCGCCCGATATGCAATCCCGCCAAGATCACCAATTTCCCTGGTACCCATTCTTTCCTCCATCAGGCCGACAAAAAGAAAGAGCACCCCGGTACTGGTAGCGTGGGCGGCGATCTGAAAAAGGCTACCGGTTAACGCCTGGGTATTCATACAAAAAACGCCAACGGCGATGATTCCCATGTGCGAGGCGGATGAAAATGCCAGCATTCTCTTCATGTCCTTCTGGGCAATTGCGGCGAGTCCGCAGTACATCATGCCTACCACACCAGCCAGGGAGAGCAGAACGGCGAACCGGACAAATTCAACTTCAAAAACCGGGATGACGAAACGAATAACTCCGTAGACGCCAATTTTGGCCATGATTGCCGACAGCACAAAAGTTGTCGCCGTGGGTGCTTCGGTATACGCATCGGGTAACCAGGTATGGAACGGGAAGAGGGGGATCTTGATGGCAAAAGCGACCATGAACATGAGAAATGCTAATATTGCAAAACCGCCGCCGAGATCAAGCGCCCCGAGTTGAACTATATCAAAGGTCCATTTACCGAATTGATTATGGTAAGAAACGCCTACATACACTAAAGCAGCTAACATCAACAGCGAACCCGCAATAGTGTAGATAGTAATCTTCAAGGTGGCGGGCAGTCGTTTTGGACCGCCATAAATTCCAATCATAAAGAAAATCGGCAGCAGCATGATCTCCCAGAAAATATAAAAGAGCACCAGATCAGTCGCGCAGATGGCACCTATCATGGCTCCCTGGGCAATGAGCAGATTCGCGTAGTACCCTTTACTCTGAGTGGTGAAGATGGCGAACACCATGGGGAACAGTACTGCACCGGTCATGAGTACCAAAAGACTGATTCCGTCTACGCCAAGGCCATAACTGATGCCGAGAGATTCGATCCATGGTCGATTCTCCAGGTATTCCATGCCACCTGTTCCGGTAAAGCCGAGGAACAGTTCGATACCCATGAGGAGAACAACCAGCGAAACGATCAATCCGGTGATTCGAGATGCCCCCCTGCTAATGGGCATAAGGAGCATTGCCAATCCGCCGAGGATGGGCAGAAAGATCATGACTGAAAGGGCATATTCAAACATTCTTACACCTTACCTAGTTGATCGTTTGAGAGAGGAAGAGACTCATAAGGCTCAATCCTATAATCATATAGAGTGCATAAATCCGCACATAGCCAACCTGCAGGGCCTTGAACGCCGTCCCCGCTTTCTGGTACAGCCAACTGGAAAGCTTGACACCGCTGTCGGTAACCTTTGGTTCGAGGAACCTGCTGATTATCGAGCCAAATCCTTTATAGGGCTGGACAAAGACGGCGTTGTAAATCTCATCGACATAAAACTTGTAGTAGCCAATTTTGGCAAAACCAGTAAACACAGGCTCTTCAGCACCCTGGCCGAATTTTTTATAGGCAATGTAAACTCCGCAGGCGACAACACCAATACTGGCAAGCATGGCCATTATTTCCAGCCAGATGCTTGCATGTCCATGATGTTCGACAAGACTTGGTTCGAGCCACTGCGAGACGTTCAGCGAACCGCCGAAGATTGCCGGCAGATTGAGCACCCCGGCAAAAGCCGCACCAACCGCGAGGATGACTAAGGGGATAGTCATTACCGCCGGCGGCTCATGGGCATGATCAAAGGCTTCCTTGTCACGAGGTGCACCATGAAAAACCAGAAATATCATCCGGAAGGTGTAATAGGCGGTCATTCCGGCAACCAATACACCGATAAACCAAATTCCGGTATGTCCGGTGGCCAGTGCAGAGAAAAGGATCTCGTCCTTACTGAAAAATCCGGAAAACGGCGGGACGCCGGAGAGGGCCAAAGCACCGATCAGCATGGTCCAGTAGGTTCTGGGCAGTTTATCTTTTAAGCCACCCATTTTCCAAATATCCTGCTGGTGATGCAGGGCATAGATGACGGAACCGGCACCGAGAAAGAGCAGGGCCTTAAAAAAAGCATGGGTGAAGACATGAAAGATACCGGCCGAATACGCCGTCACCCCGACTGCGGCAAACATATAGCCCAGCTGACTCACCGTCGAGTAAGCGAGAATTTTCTTGATGTCTTTTTGAAACATGCCAAAAATTGCCGCCAGCAGCGCGGTCAGGATACCCACCCAGGCTACCACCGAACCGGCGATTGGGAAATGAGCGTAGATAAAGCTGAAACGGGCGACCATGTAGACACCGGCAGTAACCATCGTTGCTGCATGGATGAGCGCGGATACCGGGGTGGGACCAGCCATGGCGTCGGGCAGCCACACATAGAGAGGAATCTGCGCCGATTTGCCGGTTGCACCAACAAAAAGCAGCAGGCAGACCGTAATGCCAATTGCCGGGGTAAGGTTATGGGCATTCGCTCTGAGTGAGAGATAATCAAAGCCGCTGGCCCCGATTGCCCAGAATAAAACCGACATGCCGAGGACAAAACCAAGATCGCCGATGCGATTGACGATAAATGCCTTGTTGCCGGCCAGCACATTGTTGGTATCTTCGCTGAAATAGCTGATCAACAGATAGGAGCAGAGACCGACACCTTCCCAGCCGACAAACATGACGACAGGACCGCTGCCTAAAACAAGAATCAGCATCGCGCCCAAAAACAGATTCATGTAACAGAAAAACTTGCCGTAATTTTTATCTTCGGCCATGTAGCCAACTGAATAGATATGAATCAGCGAGCCGATCAAGGTGACAAAAAGCAACATTAAAGCGCTCAGAGGATCGGCCAGAAAGCCCATGTTGATGTGCAGATCACCTACTGCAAACCAGGTATAGGCGTTGTGCACGAGAAAGCGTTCCTCAGGCGGAAGTCCTTTTAAATGGAAGAAGACGACCAGAGCCAGGAAAAAGGACAACAGCGGTCCGACGCAGGCAAGAGCGCCATACAATTTTTCCGGCAACGGGTTCGTCGTACAGGTAAACATGTACAACAATCCGATAACCAGCGCGCCAGTAAGCGGCAGCAGGGGGATCAGTCCGAGATATGCAGCAGTATGTTCCATGAAATCACCCTTTTAACAGGCTGAATACGTTCGTATCCAGGTTACCCTTGTGCTTATGAAGCAGTATGACTACTGCGAGAGCCAGCGCAGCCTCGGCTGCAGCAACCGCCATGACGAGCAAGGCCAGAACCTGTCCGTCCATACTCAGATGCAGACGTGAAAAGGTAATGAAGGCCAGATTAGCCGCGTTGAGCATGAGTTCTATGGACATGAACACCGTAAAAACGTTTCGTCTCGATATAACCCCGAGTATTCCCAGGCAAAAGAGAATGATGCTGAGAATGAGATAATGCTGAATCATTTACCGACCCTCCTCTTTCCTGCAAGCACGACTGCACCAATAAGAGACACAAGCAGCAGAATGGAAACAATTTCAAAAGGCAATAACCAGTCCTGGAAGAGAACCAGTCCAACCTCTTTCACCCCGCCGAATCCTTTGCCGACGATCGTGGCCTCACTGCCGGGCAGACTTTTCACGACCTTAATGAGAAAGGAGGCGATCGGAAGAAGAAGGACAACGCCGCCGGCGAGGAAATACAATTTCCCCTTTTCCTCAGGCAGATCACTGGTCTGAATATTCAGAAACATGATGATGAAGAGGATCAGGGACATGATTGCCCCGGCATAGACGATCAGCTGCAGGACAAAAATCAGTTTGGCGGATAAGAGTGCATACAGTCCAGCCAGTGAGATCATTGTCACTATCAGACTCATTGCCCCGCTCATCGGGTGGCGAAACAGCACCAGACCAACGGCCCCCAGAACAGACAGCACTGAAAACACGTAAAATAACCACTCTGCAAACATGATATCAAGCGCCCCCTTTCTTATATTCTTCTTCGGAAAAGGCACCGGGAGTTGTTAACAATTCCTCGAGCCCAAGAACGAATGATTCTTTCTTGTTACCGGTAACGGAGAAAATTCCGGTATCCATGCGGATTGCGTCCACCGGACAGGCTTCAACACAATACCCGCAATAAATGCACTCAAGCAGGTCTATGTTAAATTTTACGGGCATTTTCTCCGCCTTGCCGTCCAGCCTTTCCCCAGCCTCAATCATGATACAGTTTGCCGGACAGTTGGTCTGGCACATGAAACAGGCGACACACTTTACCGTGTTGTCCGGGTGTGTCGTCAGGCGATGCCGACCACGCCAGCGGACCGGAATCTCCGGCTGAACCTCGGGATAATGCCGGACATAGAGCCTGCGGTTATCGGCAAGATTTCGCCACAGATGACCAAAGGTGGTGGCCATGCCCTTGAAGATCTCAATCAGGTAAAGCCTTTCAATAAGACTCGAACCTTTTCTTTCTATTGTTTTGACAGTTGCACCCATATCATCCTCCTCTAGCTCAACGCCACGACAACCGCGCTTGTAATGAAGATGTTCAGAAGTGCCAGTGGTAGGAGCATCTGCCATCCAAGTTTTTGTAGCTGGTCATATCGAAAACGGGGCAAGGTCCAACGCACCCAGATGAAGACAAAAATCATCATGGTCACTTTCAGCAGCAAAGTGCAGATCTGCAGGAGCGCCACGAAAATGGACGCTGCCGCACCACCGGATGGACTGAACAGGATGGCAAGCAGAACCAGCTCCAGGATGACGATCAGACCCCAGAAACATTTTATATAGACGTTCGCCTCGAACACGCGGGGATCATTTTCCCGCGGATAATGACTTACATTGCTTCTTCTTATCCAGCCGGCAAAAAAGTACATTACCACCGGCAGCGCGATCATCAGCAGAAATGCTACCGGTTTCGCCCAGTTCAGCAAGGTAGCTGTGGAAAGAAACGGAATCTGATAGCCGCCAAAAAACAGGGTGACGATGATTGAGCTTGAGGCAAACATGGCCACATATTCACCCATAAAAAAGATGGCAAATTTCATGGCACTGTATTCGACGTGAAAGCCGGCTACGATCTCGCTTTCGCCCTCGGCCAGATCAAATGGTGTCCTGTTACACTCGGCAAAGGCGGCAATGATAAAAATAACCATGCCAACAGGCTGAAGAACCGCGCCCCACATGGGGATGAATCCAAAGAGGAGTTTTCCCTGGAACTGCGCCATTTCGTTGAGGCTGACGGTCCCGTAGACGATAAGGAGGCTGACAATCGCCAGTCCCATGGGGATCTCGTAGCTGATAACCTGTGCCGCTGAACGCAGACTGCCGAGGATGCCGTATTTATTGGATGACGACCAGCCGGCAAGGATGATTCCGTACACGGAAAAACCGGCCAGGGCAATAAACCAGAGGATCCCCAGATCAACGGGAATGCCCTGCATCATATAGCTTTTGCCATTCAGGACCAGGGTGTCGGCATAGGGGACGACCGCAAATGAGACAACTGCGGTAAAAAAGACTATAACCGGGGCCAGAACAAAGAAAAATTTATGTTTGATGTGCTGCGATATAATATCTTCTTTAAACGCAAGTTTCAGACCATCGGCGAGATTCTGAACCAGGCCGGCGGCCCTGAAACCAAAAATACCGGCGCGGTTCGGACCGGAGCGGTCCTGGAAATACCCGGCGCCTCTTCGTTCCATCCACACGCAGACAGCGACGAAACAGAGCGGAACAAAGGCGCTGAAGGCAACGCGTATGGCAATCATTAAATAATCAAGCGGTGACATTGGCAGCCTCACTTTTCTTTAAGTTCAATCCCTCCGCCGGGATCTGGTCGACTCCAAACTCTTTGAGAGCGCTGATACATTTTTGTAATACGGAGTATCGCTCGTTGTCGTTCTGCAGAGGACTGCCGAGCCGGGCAGCGATGGTGCAGATATCGGCGAGATCCTCGTTCTTGGTAATCGCCTTGGCAAAGTGCTGCAGAATGTTATCGCAGTTGATAAGCGTGCCCGCGTATTCACTGAACGACGCAACCGGAATTGCCATATCGGCCATGGCTGTGCATTGGTTGGCTGCAGCTGCTACGGCGACTATCTTGGTGTCTTTGAGCAGCTTTGTCAGCTCGTTTTCCTGGTAGGAGAGGGTCAGATCGTTGTTAAAGTTAAGGAGCAGGCTGGCTTCCTGTACCGCCTTTTCAAACCCTTCTTTCGAACTATCGATGCCAAGAAGGTTAAGGCCGGCCCGGTTGGCCGATTTGTCATCCTGGATGAGATAATCGTCACCATCGCCTGTTTTTATGTACCCTTCACTGTAGCCGGACAGAGCTGCGCCAATTTTCTCAGCCAAGGCCTGTACCGTAACCATCTGTTCCAGTGAACAGTTCGGCGAAAGCAGGATGGCGATTTTCGCGGCCTGTTCCATCTCTTTGCTGCAGGCGGCAAGGACATCATCTATCGGTCGAACTTTCGTGCCAAGCCTCGCTTCGGTCAGCCGTCCTTCGTTTTCCTTTTTGTAGCTTAACCGTCCTTCATCGCACATGAAATAGCCATTGACCTGCTCATTGAGCCGTGGTCGAAACCGGTAGATGATATCGTCTTTATATTTTTCCCGGTTGTGATCAATGGTGATGTTGCAGCCTTTAGAGCAGCCGTGGCAGATTCCCGGAGCTTTTTTCAAAAACCAGACCCGTTGTTTAAAACGGAAATCCTTGCTGGTCATCGCGCCGACCGGACACAGGTCGACGACGTTGATGGCATAGCGATTGGCAAGCGGCCTGCCCGGGAAAATATTGACCCGCGCATCATCGGTCCTGTTAATGATGCCAAGTTCTCCGGTCTTGGTAATCTGGCGGCAGAATCTGACACATCTGCCGCAGACGACGCAACGCTCCTGATCGTGAACCACCCCGGCACCAAAATCCATCTTCTTGCCTTTGACCACCTGGGGAACGTTCATCCGGCTCTTTGCGTGATCGTAGGACATATAATAGTCCTGCAGCTTGCATTCGCCGGCCTGGTCGCAGACGGGGCAATCGGTGGGATGGTTGATCAATTCAAACTCCATCACATCGTGCTGGATCTTTTTGATATGTTCCGCATCGAGTAACACCTTCATACCTTCCTGGGCAGGCGTTTTGCACGCCGGTACCAGAGGAGGTCTGCCGTCTTCAATACCGACCAGACACATGCGGCAGTTGCCATCGGCACCGAGTGCCGGGTGGTAACATAGGTGAGGTATTTCGATGCCGACAGCACCGACCGCGTCGATCAGATTTTTGCCTGCTTCGACCTCGACCTCGACTCCGTTTACAAAAAGTTTAATCTTGTCAGCCATGGGGTGCCTTATTCCTATTTCGCTTCTGCTGCTAAAGAATCGTTTGTTGCCACATATGCCTCAAATTCGTGCCTGAACTTATCCAGATAACTGCGCACCGGCATGGTGCAGGCAGCAGATAAAACACACACAGTCTTCATTTCAATATTGTCGCACAGCTCGCGGAGCAGGTTGACGTCATCGATTGTGCCGTCACTGGCAAGTATTTTCTTGACAATCTTCAACATCCAGCCAAGTCCTTCGCGGCAGGGAGTGCATTGTCCGCACGATTCGTGGTGATAAAAGTCGATCAGGTTTTTAACCAGCTTAACCATATCGACGGTTTCATCTAAGACGACTATTCCGCCGGAGCCGAACATGGTTTTATGCGCGGCCATGGATTCGTAATCTAGGGTGACCGTCTTGGCTTCCTCGGGCAGCAGCACCGGAGTGGAACTTCCGCCGGGGATGACTCCCTTGAGTTTTCTGCCTTTCCAGACACCTCCTGCCATTTTGTCAATGACTTCAAGAAGCGGCAAGCCAAGCGGCAGTTCATACATGCCGGGTTTTTCCACGTGACCGGAAATGCCGAAAAGGTGTGTGCCCGGGCTTTTTTCAGTGCCGTGCACCTTGTACGCATCCGCACCATTTTTGAGGATAAACGGCAGTGATGCTATCGTCTGCACATTGTTGATGATTGTCGGGCATCCATACAAACCGGCCACAGCAGGAAATGGCGGCTTGCTGCGCGGTTGCCCTTTTTTCCCTTCAATCGACTCAAGCAGTGCCGTTTCTTCACCGCACACATAGGCTCCGGCCCCACGGTGCACCGTGACGTCCAGTTTAAAATCATGACCGGCGACTTTGGCACCGAGATAACCGGCTGCGTAGGCTTCATCAATCGCTGCCTGGAGCGCCTTCACCTGGGTAGTATATTCACCCCGGATGTAGATATATGCATCATGGCAACCGATGGCGTAGCTGCAGATGATGATACCCTCGATCATCATGTGCGGGTCTTTGACCAGGATATATCGATCCTTGAATGTTGCCGGCTCCGACTCGTCAGAGTTGACTGTCAGGTAGACGGGTTTACCGGTATTCTTGGGCAAAAAGGACCACTTTACCCCCGCCGGAAAACCTGCCCCGCCTCTTCCCCTGAGACCGCTGTTTTTCACCAGATCAGTGACATCTTCCGGTTTCATCGAAAAGAGTTTATCAAGGGTGGAATACGCGCCGTGTTTTTTGGCAACCTTAATTTTATGGGCGTCTTTCGTGTCGAAGTTGGCACTGAGAATTTTGACTTCCATGTTTCTTCCGCCTCCTTATTTCAGTGTGGCCAGCAGCGATTTCAGCTTATCCACATCCATGTTCTCGTGGAATTCGCCATTGACCTGAACAACCGGGGCGGAACCGCAGTGACCAAGGCATTCAACCTCTTCCAGGCTGAACTTGCCATCGTCACTTATCTGGCCGGGTTGTATACCAATTTCATTTTTGAGGTAGTCGACAATCTCCTGTTTGCCGCGGAGCCAGCAGGAAAGGGTGCGACAGACGCAGATATGATTCTTGCCCATCGGATGCAGGTTATACATGGTGTAGAACGTTGCCGCTTCATACACCTTGCTGGCAAAGGTCCCGATGCGATCTGCCGCATACGCCATTGCCTCCTGACTTATCCAGCCTTCCTGCTCCTGTATCAGCCACAGAGCAGGAAGAATCATCGATTCTCGGGTCGGATATCGTTTGATAAGCCTCTCGAATTCAGCATCCCTTTCCTTGTCGAACTGGAATGGCTTTCCTGTCGAAATCAGTTGTGAACGATCGCTCATCTGTCCAGCTCCCCACCGATTATATTGATACAGCTCAGGTTGATGACAGCGTCAGCTATCATATTACCTTCAACCATTTTATGAAAACCACCCATGATATAGAAACACGGTGGTCGCACCTTTAATTTGTAGGGCTTGCCTGACCCGTCCGAGACAAAATGAAAACCGAGTTCCCCGTTTGCTGCCTCAAAAGAGTCGTACCATTCGCCTGGCGGAGTCTTCACACCCTCGAAGATCAGTTTGAAGTGGTTGGCCAATCCTTCAATGTTGTTGTAGACCTGCTGCTTTGGCGGCAGGCACACCTGAGATTCATCGACGTTGACCGGGCCGGCCGGGATATGTTTCATGGCCTGGCGGATGATGCGAATAGACTGGGCCATCTCATAAAAACGGATCATGAATCGGTCGTAGATATCGCCGTTGGTGCCGACCGGAACTTCGAAGTCAAAAGATTCGTAGTTATAATAGGGTGCATCCTTGCGTAAATCGAAAGGCACGCCGCTGGCGCGAAGAACAGGTCCGGTAAAGCCGTAATTGAGGGCGGTTTCCGCGGAAACAATACAGACCCCTTGCGTCCGGTCGTGGACGATGCGGTTGGTATCAACCAGTTTCAGCGCATCGCCTATTCCTTTCTCGATGCCGCGAAGCTGCAGTTCCAGATCCGTCTCCCAGCCATCGTAAAAATCACGATACATGCCGCCGATTCGGGTAAAAGAACTGGTCAGTCGTGCACCGGTAAGACGGGAAATCAGGTCGTAGGCGGCCTCTTTTTCGTTATAGAGATACCAGTAGTTGGTCAAGCCTCCCATGTCGACCAGCGCGGCTGCCAGGCAGACGAGATGATCCAGCACCCGATAAAACTCGGTGAGTACGACCCGCATGAACTGGGCCCGCTCGGTGATTGTCACACCCAGCCACGATTCAACCGCCTTGGCGTAGGCGATGTTATTGATCATCGAGGAACAGTAGTTGAGCCGGTCTGTGAGGGGGATAATCTGGTTATAGGTTCTGTTTTCGGCTGTTTTTTCAAAACCGCGATGGAGATAACCAATCTCATTGACGTTGGCAAGAATGGTCTCGCCGTCCAGTGCGGTAAGAATTCTGATTGCCCCATGGGTTGCCGGATGAGAAGGACCAATATTGAGGAACATGACCTCGGTATTGATGTCCATCATTGTCGCTTTATCGACACCTCTGTGGGCCAGTCTGGCGCGAATCTCTTTTTCCAGGCTGTCAGACTGTAAACATACCTGGCCCTTTTCGATGGGATAGTCCTTACGAAGCGGATGTCCCTCGAATTGCCAGTGATTGAGTATTCTGCGCAGGTCTGGATGGCCCTGGAAGTGGATGCCGTATTGATCGTACACCTCCCGTTCGCCAAATTTCGCCGCACCCCAAAGATGAGTGGCAGTGGGAATCCCTGCCGTTGGATCTTTGACGGGGGTTCGTACCTGAACCAGGATATTCTTCTCCCAGTTGCGCAGGGTATAAATGACATAGAACCTGGCATTCTGGGGTTGTGGATACTGGAGATAGTCGACTGCGGTGACATCTACCATTAAACCACAGTTAAAATCAGGTTCGTTTTTTAACCGGGAAAGAGTGTTTTCCAGGTTTTCTGGCTGTACATCGATAACCACTGAATCCAGAACAACTTTGCAGGTCGCGTCCGGAAACGCGGCTCGGATTTTTTCTAAAGCCGTCGCATTCATATCAGTCGAGAATCCCTTTAAAGTCTTTATGGCGATCTTTTCGTACACTTTCGCCTTTGATCTGGTCCTGGATCGCAATCAGGGCATCCAGCACAGCTTCCGGCCGAGGAGGGCAACCCGAGATAAATACATCCACGGGTATTATGTTATCAATTCCCTGAACGGTGCAGTAATTGTCGTATATCCCACCGGAACTTGCGCAGGCGCCCATGGCAACGACCCATTTCGGATCAGGCATCTGTTCATAGATGCGTTTTAAGATAGGTGCCTGCTTGTAACTGATGGTGCCGCAGACCAATAAAAGATCCGCCTGGCGCGGAGAGAAGCGAACAACTTCAGCGCCAAAACGGGAGATATCATGTTGGCTCGCCGCTGCACTCATAAACTCAATAGCGCAACAAGCGGTGCCGAAAATGAATGGCCACAGTGAATATTGCCGACCCCAGTTGATGCACTCATCCAGTTTTGTGGTGATGACTGTGTCGCCGAGGCTTGCTTCGAGTCCTAACGCCAATTGAGCACCCCTTTCTTTAGAATGTAGATGAGTCCCGTGAGAAGCAGCAGCATGAAGACGACCATCTCGGTAAATCCGAACCAGCCAAGTTCACGGACACTGACAGCCCATGGATACATGAACACTGCTTCAATGTCGAATATCAAAAAAAGAATAGCGAGAAGGTAAAATTTGACGCTGAATTTCTGGTCAACTGTACCGATGATAGGACCTATACCACTCTCGTAGGCCTCATTTTTTATTTTCCCCTTGGAGCGCGGTCCCAAAACCGTGGTTGCGACCATGATGAGGGGAACAAGAGCGGCAAGACCTATCAGTGCCACTGTCGAGAAAACCAGTTCCGTTGACATTGTTTTTTCCTCTCACTGCTTTTTTCCATACCATGTGGCCGATTAACAGCACACACCGAAACAAAATGAATTATGAATAACCATTCATTAACAGGACCCTCTATTCCCTGTCAAGAAATTATTTCTTTATAGCAAACAAGTACTTAAAGTTTTCTCTGGTGGTTTGTTATGCTGTTTTGTCGTTGATCGTAATGTGCATGTTGTGCTTGCATGTTGGCGCTTCTGGTCTTTTTGGGCGGCTCGCCGGGGTGAAGCGGGTGATCAAGGGGATTGTCATGAAAATGTAAAAATAACATATATATTAATGTGATAGACTACTATTGCTTTGGTAGAAACAAAAAAACCAACATCGTTCGGTATAAACGAGCACGAAAAGCGCACAGCACGCACAAGGTTGATCCTGTCTTGGAAAGGATGTTTTTCTTGGTCTGACAAGGAAAAAGATCCTGAAAACGGATTTTAAGAAAATGCTTTAATAGCGAAAATTCAAAGGGATGGCTGACGGGAGTTTGTTATTCAAAACAGTAAAAAAAATGTTCAGAGTTGATTATGCTCGGGTGGTGCGCTGTGCCGGTTTTGCAGTGAGAACACAACTATGGGCGAAAGGGGCAAGATTGGCAGGGCATGAGATGGCTCCGGCGATCCTGTCGATAGGGATTGTGACAGGATCGCCGGCAAAAAGAGATCAGTTGGCAGACGGGCGAAGGCCAGTTACCATCCGAGAGTCAGGTATTCGTGCATCGAATTGGCGGCATCACGGCCAGCGCCCATCGCCAGAATGACCGTTGCCGCGCCGGTGACGATGTCACCTCCGGCCCAGACTGCTTTCTTCGTGGTTTTGCCGGTTTTGGGATCGGCCACGATATTACCCCATTTATTTAACTGCATATCGGGTGTCTCGCTGGTCAGCAGCGGGTTGGCTCCGGAGCCGACGGCAACGATGCACAGGTCGCAGGCTATTTCAAATTCGGAGCCTTTGATGGCGACCGGCCGACGTCTGCCGGAGGCATCGGGCTCACCAAGCTCCATGCGCAAACACTCCATACCGGTAAGTCTACCGTCTTTGTCGCCGAGATACTTGGTTGGATTGGTCAGCAGGAAGAGTTCGATACCTTCTTCCTCCGCATGGTGGATCTCAGCTTTACGGGCAGGCATCTCTTCCCGGGAACGACGGTAGACAATTTTGACACTTTCCGCACCAAGACGCATGGCCGTACGGGCCGAGTCCATGGCCACGTTCCCGGCACCCAGGACCACTACGTTTTTGCCGATGGGGATGGGCGTGTCAACTTTTGGATACAGATAAGCTTTCATGAGATTGGCCCGGGTAAGATACTCATTGGCCGAAAGAATCCCGACCAGGTTTTCACCGGGGATATTCATGAATCGTGGCAGACCGGCACCGACTCCGACATAGATGGCGTCGTAACCTTCTTCGAGCAATTCGTCGAGTGAGACCGTTCTGCCGACAACGGCATTGCACTGTACATTAACCCCCAGTCGTGCCAGGAAATTAACCTCCTGGGCAACAATGGCTTTTGGCAGACGAAACTCAGGGATGCCGTATACCAGAACGCCACCCGGCTTATGGAAGGCTTCGAAGATAGTCACGTCATGACCTTTGGTGATGAGGTCGCCGGCCACCGTCAATCCCGATGGGCCGGAACCGACTACGGCCACTTTTTTGCCGGTCGGGGCGGCTTTCGGCGGCAGCTCGCCGGTGCCGTGTTCCCGCTCATAGTCAGCGCAGAAGCGCTCGAGATTGCCAATAGCCACGGGCTCGCCTTTTTTGCCGACAATACATTTCCCTTCACACTGTATTTCCTGCGGACAGACCCGGCCGCACACTGCCGGCAAGGCGTTTTTGGTCCAGAGGTTGCGGATGGCACCAGTCATATCGCCGTGGGCAATAAGATCGATAAATCCCGGGATGTCAACCCCGACCGGGCAACCGCTGACGCAGCCGGGTTTTTTGCACTGCAGACAACGGGCGGCCTCTTCCTGGGCCATTTTCATGGTGTAGCCGGTAGGTACTTCAAGGAAATTTCGCGCACGGACCTTGGGGTCCTGTTCAGGCATGGGTTGTCGTGTATTGGTCACTTTTTTATCTGCTGTTTCAGCCATAATGTCCTCCGTAGAAAATCGTAAGCCACGAAAAATAAATTCACCAAATGATTAACCTCGAATCGGAAAACGGGGAGCCTGGTTATTTGGCATCCCGGATAGTGCAGTAATCCTGAAGGCACTTTTTCTCGTCTTCCTGGTAGGCTCTGAGTCTTAAGATTAACTCATCGTAATCTACTTTATGGCCGTCGAATTCAGGGCCGTCGACGCAGGCAAATTTTGTTTCACCGCCAATGGAAACCCTGCAGCCACCGCACATACCGGTACCGTCAACCATTATCGGGTTGAGGCTGACGATAGTCTCGACATTAAATTCTTTGGTAAGATTGCTGACTGCTTTCATCATGGGAACAGGGCCGATAGCGACGACCAGCTTGATATCTCCTGCTTGAAGGGCCTCTTTGAGGACATCGGTAACAAAGCCGTGATGGCCGTAGGAGCCGTCATCGGTACAAACGCGAAGATCATTGGAGGCAGCTTTCATCTGTTCTTCCATCATCAGCAGTCCTTTGTTGCGTGCGCCGATGATGCAGAGGACGTCGTTGCCGACTTGTTTGAGGCCGCGGGTGATCGGGTGCAGTACGGCAACACCGGTACCGCCGCCGACACAGGCAACCTTGCCGACTTTTTCCAGATGGGTCGCTTTGCCGAGAGGACCAATGACATCCTGATAGGAATCGCCTACCTTGAGATCTCTGAAGAGGGCGGTTGATTTCCCCACAACCATGTAGATAATGGTGATGGTGCCTTTTACCGGGTCGGTGTCCGCCATGGTAAGGGGGATTCTCTCGCCTTCCTCGTTTGCTTTAAGGATGACGAACTGGCCAGGCTTTGCCTTTTTGGCTATTAACGGGGCGTCGATTTCATTGAGAATCACAGTCCCTTCAGCCATTTCTTCGCGTTTCACAATCTTAAACATTTTTCCCTCCAAGTGTAAAAAACATTGAATCCTACAGACAGAAAATATTTCGATTTTAGGCGATTTTTCCAGGGATAAGTAATCATAAAGTCGTTATTAAATCAACCTCTATTGTTGTGCCGGCAGTGTCATGGAGCAGGTAACTGTCAATCGGCGACGGATCTGTTCTGTATTTGGCCTTCATGTGTAACTGGTACCATTTAAAGACCAGATCCGCCCATCTTCGGCACGGGTAAACGATAACGGTTTTCTGCGTATACGGGACTGGCTCGTTTTCCTGTGAACGGGGCGGCAGTTGAAATTGCGACGCCATTGCCCCGCGCATCTTGTTGCCTTGGTTGGGTGAAAAACGCTATCAATCAGTTATTTTAGAGTGAAAAATAAACTTTTTTATTTTTATTTTATGGCAGTAAGGGTATAAGGAAAAACAGGCTGACTTTTGTATGGTACAAAAAAAGTCATAATTGCATTTTGTGTCAAAGGAGTATGTCATGGCAGAAGGAACAGTGAAGTGGTTCAATAACTCTAAAGGTTTTGGTTTTATTGAGCAAGATGGGGGAAAGGACGTTTTTGTTCATCATTCGGCGATCAAGATGGAAGGCTTCAAGTCTCTTGAGGAAGGAGAGCGGGTGAAATTTGATATTGTGGACGGAGCAAAAGGCCCCGCTGCGGAGAATGTAGTCAAGATCTGACACGTTCTTCCCATAGTCCAAGCCTCATTGGGATTGGACTTTGATTGCTACAGCGTCATGGGAACTTTCCAAGGTTCTCTGGCGCTGTTTTTTTTATGGGTGGCCGATTTTTGCAGATGCAACTGAAGAAACGGTTGGCGGAGAGTCTTTCGGCAAGAGAGTTAAAAGCCCTGGTAGGCGCCTATGATGTGGTGGGCGATATTGCCATTGTCATCATTCCGGAGGCGCTGACCGCCAAAGAACAGACTATTGCCACAGCGATCCTGGCCAGTAACCGCAAGATCAAAGTTGTCGCCAAAAGAGCCGGTTATTACGGCGGCGAATTCAGAACTCTGCCGCTGCAGATTCTTGCCGGCGAAAAACGAAAAGAGACCGAGGTGAAAGAATTCGGCGTCCGGCTGGTGGTCAATCCGGAGACCGTCTATTATTCGGTCAGAAGCGGCAATGAAAGAAGGAGAATTGCCTCTCTGGTCGCGCCAGGGGAGTCGGTTCTGGTCCTTTTTTCCGGAATTGCCCCTTTTCCATTGGTCATTGCCAGGCACAGTCAAGCCGGAACCATCATCGGCATAGAAAAAAATCCTCAGGCCCACGCCTATGCGGTCACAAACCTGAGCCGCAACAAATACCACAAGAACATAGAGCTTTATCTCGGCGATGTGCGGGATGTGGTGCCGACTCTGCCGGCAATGTTTGACCGGGTGATCATGCCCCTGCCCACCAGGGGTGCAGAATTTTTATCATGCGCATTGCAGGCATTGAAGGCAAACGGTGTTTTGCATTTCTATGATATGCAGCGAACCGCATTGTATGACCAGTCGCTTGCGAAAATCAGCGATGCATCCGCCGCCTGCGGTCGGACGGTCCTCTCGTCAACCATCACCCGCTGCGGGCATTGTGCGCCAAATATCTACCGGATCTGTATAGATAGCCGAATTTCGTGAAATAATGATTACATTGCTTCAATGGATGGCTGTTGAGTTTTGTCGAACGAATTGTTAAGAAATAATGCGATGTCAGGGTCTTTAGTGACTTAGAAATAGTTGTATTATTTATCCCTTAAGGAGAATCTATGCACGTCACATTCTATGGGGCTACTCGAGAGGTTACCGGTTCTTTTCACACCCTGGTAACCGACCAGGATAATATTTTACTCGACTGCGGCCTCTTTCAGGGCAGGAGAAAGGAAACCGAGGCCAAGAACCGCGTTTTCCCTATTGATCCGAAAATTTTGACCAACATGGTGCTGTCCCATGCCCATATCGATCATTCCGGCCGCATACCCATGCTGGTCAAAGATGGATTCAGCGGACGAATATTCTGCACCCGGGCAACAGCGGATGCCAGTGCCTATCTGCTGAGGGATTCGGCGAAGATTCAGGAAGGTGACGCTGCGTATCTCAATTATAAAACAGCCAAAGTTTTTTTGGCCCAGATAAAAACCGGCGGAGGAAAAACAGAGATCTCCCAGGCCGACCAGCAGGAGATTAAGGCTCTCTTGAAATCGGGAGACCATGATCTGCGCACGGAAGTCGCCGAACAACTGCTGCGCGACCATCATCTGGAGGTTATTGTACCTTTGTATACCTTAGCGGAGGCAGAAGAGTCTTTAGAATATTTCCAAGGCATCTCGTTAGGCGAAACTGTTACCATCGGTCAGGATCTCACCTGTACATTGTATGATGCCGGTCATATCCTCGGCTCGGCGATGTCCGTCATCCAGTATAAGGCAGGTGGTCAGACGAAAACGGTGCTCTATTCCGGTGATCTGGGGCGCTTTGATAAGCCGATCATCAATGATCCGACCCTTGATTTTGCTGAAGAACACCGAAATATTGATCTTATGATCATGGAGAGCACCTACGGAAACAGGTTTCACGAGCCGGTAGTCGACATGAAGCCGCTGCTGAAAAAAGTTTTAATCGAAACCTTCGACCGGGGTGGTTCGGTGATTATTCCGGCCTTTGCCTACGGCCGTACCCAGGAATTGCTCTATTTTATTCATGAACTTTTCCTGGCCAAAGAAATTCCGCCGATGCCGGTCTGGGTAGACAGCCCGCTGGCAACAAATATCACCAACGTTTTTGGTGAACACCCGGAGACCTACGACGAGGAGACCCATGAGACTTTCCTGAGAAACGGCATCAACCCTTTTGATTTTGAACAGCTGCAGTTTGTCCAGACGGTTGAGGAGTCGATGGCGCTGAACCGCGATACCAGATCGCACATTGTCCTCGCAGGATCGGGTATGTGTGAGGGCGGGCGGGTACTGCACCATCTCCGGCATAAGATCCATGACGAACGAAATACCGTGCTGATCGTTGGCTATATGGGACAAAACACCTTCGGCAGAAATTTGCAGGAAAAAGGCGAAGAATATGCCGCCAATGGGCGGAAGGGGGACCCTCCGGTCGTCCGGTTTTATAACAAGGATTACCCGCTGCGGGCAAGAGTGGTGACTCTGGGTGGTTTCAGTGCCCACGGGGACCGGAAGGAAATGACCAGGGTGCTGAAAGAGTCGAACCTGTCAATCAAAAAAATTGCACTGGTCCATGGTGAAGAAGAGCAGTCTTTTGCGTTTGCGGAATATCTCCGCAGCGAGGGATTTACCGTTGAAGTCCCGCTGCATGGGCAGAGCCTGACGGTATAGCGATGCCAGTTGCAGCTCTTAAGGGTATGTCTTCGTTGCAAGAATTCAAGCTTTATCCGTTTGCGGCCGGATCGGTGACCGAAACCATATCCATTTCCGGATCAATAGCCAGGCAATCCGGGGCACTTCATGCAGCATTCGAGGTGCAAGGTGGTCTGGAATGGGTGAACTGGCTTGGAACATCCCGGAGTACCGGGCGTTGTCAGGAACTGTGGCGGCACACCTGTTTTGAATTATTTTTTGCAATTCCGGGTGACCCCGCCTACTGGGAAGTGAATCTGAGTCCAAATGGCTGCTGGAATATCTATCGCTTTACGGGTTACCGTACCGGCATGCGGGAGGAAGCAGAGGTCGATCCACCTGTTTGTCATGTTGCCGCCGATGGTGCTCTTTTCTCGCTTGGCTGCGCCATTGACTGCCAGGCTCTCGTCGACGATTCGGCCGACCTTGAGCTGGCGGTCAGCAGTGTCATACAGGATACCCGGGGAAGCATCAGCTATTGGGCCATTGATCACCTTGGACCGGAACCGGACTTTCATAATCGGGCAAGTTTTAGTATGGTGTTATCCGGAGTACATAAATGATACAGTAGGCTCGCTCCCATGCGCTGCATGGGAACGAGAACAGAACCCTGAACGGAGTCAATGATGAAAAAAATCGCCCTGCTTGCCTATAATGGGGAACTCACCTGTTTTGCCCATGTTATGCTCTATGCCCTTGATTTTGAAAAAAAAGGCTATGAGGTGAAGGTGGTGATTGAAGGCGCTGCCACCAGCCTTATTACCGAGCTGGCCAAAACCGGTGCCCCTTTTGCCAACCTCTACAGTCAACTTCGTGACAAAAACCTGCTTACCTGTATATGCAAGGCGTGTTCCCAGAAAATGGGGACTCTGGCTGAGGCGGAAAAGCAGGGCCTGGCAATTGTCGGCGATATGCAGGGACATCCATCCATTGAGGGCTTTGTCCGCGACGGGTATCAAGTAATCTCGTTCTGAACGGCTCTAAACGTATCCCACCATGCTGTTTCAACAAATTGAATTGCTGGCCCCGGCCAAAAATATTGCCTGCGGCATCAGCGCGATAAACCATGGCGCCGATGCGGTCTATATCGGAGGCCCACAGTTTAGCGCCAGGGCCGCTGCCGGCAACAGCCTGGCCGATATTGAAAAACTGGTGGCTCATGCGCATCAGTTTTGGGCAAAAGTATATGTTGCCCTCAATACCATCTTAACCGATCACGAAATCGATCTTGCCGTCAAGCTCTGTCATCAGCTCTACGCAATCGGCGTCGATGGACTCATCATCCAGGATGTCGGATTACTGGAGACGGAGCTGCCGCCAATCCCTCTGCACAGTTCCACCCAGATGAATAACCGGACGGTGGAGAAAGTCCGATTTCTGGAAAAGGTTGGCTTTGCCCAGGTGGTATTGGCCCGGGAGTTGAGCCTTACCCAGATCAAAGAGATTCGCGAGGCCACGAGTGTCCCGCTGGAGTTTTTCGTGCATGGCGCGCTCTGTGTTTCTTACAGTGGCCAATGTTATATAAGCGAGGTCATGGCCGGGCGCAGTGCCAACAGAGGAGAATGTGCCCAGTTTTGCCGCCATAAATTCACCCTGAAAGACGGACAGGGAAAAATTTTGGAGAGAGATCGTTACCTGCTGAGCCTCAAGGATTTAAATCTTTCGGCCCATCTGGGCGCGCTCATCGATGCCGGGATCAGCTCCTTTAAAATAGAAGGCCGCCTTAAAGATGAGAATTATGTGAAAAATGTGACCGCCTACTACCGTCAGGCGCTCGATACAATAATTGATGCAAATACCGACCTGCAACGTGCTTCGTCCGGCAGGTGCAGTTTTGGTTTTACCCCGGATCCGCAAAAATCATTCAATCGGGGATCGACGGAATATTTTCTGAATAAACGGCGCAATACGCCGGGCGCAATTGACAGCCCGAAATCAACAGGACAGATGCTGGGGCAGGTTGTGCACGCCGAAAAACAGTATTTTAGTGTGGCAACGGAGCAGCTCATCAGCAACGGCGACGGGCTCTGTTATTTTGATGGTGCACGAGGTCTGGTCGGGATAAGAGTGAACCGGGTTGAAAATGGTAAAATATATGCCAAAGATCCAGTGGGCTTTCCCGTTGGAACTATGGTATACCGCAACTCCGATACGGTCTTCAATAAACTGCTGACCAACAGCGGGCAGTGCCGAACAATTGCAGCACAGCTGAAGCTAAAAGAGACTGACGATGGGTTGCAGCTGCTGATAAGAGATGAAGACGGCATAGAATCGACAACCGATGTCAAGGCAGAAAAAGCGGTGGCCAAACAAGCTGGAATGATAGCAGCTGTGGCGGAAAAGCAACTGAGAAAAAGTGGTGGTTCCGTTTTCTCAATTGAACAGGTCTCCGTGGATCTTGATCCAGAACTTTTCTTTCCCGCCGCGGTTTTTAATGATCTACGGCGTAAAGGGTTGGACCATCATCTGGCGACAAGGATCCGGCAATACGTGGTTGAACGTATTGAAATCATCGCCAATGATTTCCCCTGGCCGGCAAAAGAGGTCAGTTATTTCGATAATATAGCTAATAAAAGAGCTGCGGCATTTTACCGGCGGCATGGCGTGCATAAAATTGACAGCACAACGCTCCGGGCAGCGGACATTGAAAACTGCGCCCTGATGACCACCAGGTATTGTGTCAGGGCCCAGTTGAAAACATGTCCCAAAATGACCAGCCATCGCGACGAGTCGGCTGGGCCGTTAACCATTATGGATAATACCGGTGCCTATCTACTTGAATTTGACTGTGCAAAATGCGAAATGACTGTACGAAAACACCCCTCGCGAGAGGGGAAATAACTGGTCCATGGAAATGACTTTTATCAAAAGGCTGAAAGAACAACCCCGCCTTCTGTGGACTCTTGCCCGGAGGAGAAATTTCTGGATAGTTCTCCTGGTAGACATCGTTCTTATCGTTGCTGCTTTTTTTCTTGCCTATCTGGTCCGGTTCGATTCGCAGATATCTTGGTGGATTCCGCAGATTGCAAGCGTCCTGCCCTTCATGATTCTCTGTAAGATCCCCATATTTTACATGTTCGGCCTTTATCGGGGAATGTGGCGTTATGCGAGCACTACCGATCTGCTCAATATAACCAAGGCTGTCGCGGTTTCGTCAGGCTTTATTATTATGTCGGTTCTCTATTTTAATCGATTTATCGGATTTTCCAGATCGGTTTTCGTCATGGACGGGGTGTTTACTTTTCTGCTGCTTTGTCTGCATCGCGGTACGATCCGGTTCTTTCTGCAGAATAAAGAACAGATGCCCTGGCTTGTTCATGATGTGGCAAGACAGGATAAGGTAAGGCTGCTGCTCATCGGGGCAGGTGCTGCTGCCGAAAAAGTTATTCGTGAAATCAGAGATAACAATAACGTACCGTACGAGGTCGTTGGCCTCGTTGATGACGATCGAAGCAAGCAGGGGTTGAAAATTCACGGCATCCCCGTGGTCGGTGGACTGGATAATCTTCAGCAGTGCATCGCCAGGACCAGGCCGGCCGAACTTTTAATCGCCGTTGCATCTGCGACCGCCGAACAGATGCAGAGGATCGTTGATCTCTGCCAGAAATCAGAGACGAAATTCAAGGTCCTGCCGAGCATGGGTGAAATCATCAGGGGGAAATTAAGTGTCACCTCCAGTCGGGAAATCGCCTACAAAGATCTGCTCGGCCGGCCCGTCGTCCATCTGGATCAAGAGGAAATCGGCCGCTATCTGACCGGTCGAACGGTACTCGTCACCGGGGCCGGAGGGTCCATCGGCTCTGAGCTCTGCCGGCAGATCATCCGGTTTGAGCCTAAAAAGATTATCCTGCTGGATGCAGGCGAAGAGAATCTTTATAAAATCCAGATGGAACTGCACCATGATCATCACTTTCATGACTATGTTCCAGTTCTCTGTAAAATTCAGAACCAACCATTGCTCAATGCAATTTTTACTGAATATGCACCTTCTGTGGTATTTCACGCCGCAGCGTATAAACATGTGCCTCTGGTTGAAGCAAACCCCTGGGAAGCAGTCTTCAACAATGTATTTGCCACAAAAGGTCTGATTGAAGCAACCATCGCCCATAAAGTCGAACGGTTTGTGCTCGTTTCAACCGACAAGGCGGTGCGGCCGACCAATGTCATGGGTGCGACCAAACGGGTCACCGAGCTGCTTATGCTCGCCTATTGTCACGAACAATCGGCACATTCCTCTGCAGGTAATAAAAATAATACGGCTTTTATGGCGGTGCGATTCGGCAACGTTCTCGGATCTTCCGGCTCGGTCATCCCTCTTTTTAAACAACAGATCGAAAAAGGTGGGCCGGTTACCGTCACCGATCCAGAGATGACCCGCTATTTTATGTCGATAGAAGAAGCAGCGCAGCTTATCCTTCAGGCTGGAGCCATGGGCGGAGGTGGTGAGATTTTCATCTTGAAGATGGGAGCGCGGGTGAAGATTGTGAACCTGGCCCGTGATCTGATTAAACTGTTGGGGTATGAGCCGGAAAAAGATATCAAAATAGAATATACCGGACTCCGTGCGGGTGAAAAATTATATGAAGAGTTGATTACGGAAGGTGAAGGCATTGTGCCGACAAAACATGAAAAAATCATGGTATTGCTTGGAAATGGAAAGTCAGAGCCGGAAATGGAGGAGCTGCTTCGCCAATTAGCAAAAAAGGCCACTCTCTATGATGCCCGCGGTATAAAAGAAATTTTGCAGGAGATCCTTCCGGAATATACGCCTGATCTGCAGGCGGTATCGATTGTTCAGGCATTTCATGCATCTTCTTAACGTTCCAATGCAATCCAGTCCGGTAGGACTGGGGGATGAGACCAGCGAGGTTTGGAGTGCGCATTAGGTATATTTTGTGGAACCTGATGGGGCTTGGTCTGCCTTTGTTCATGGCACTTATCGCCATACCCGGTCTGCTTACCCGTATTGGCTCGGAGCGATTTGGTCTTCTGGCATTGGCCTGGGGATTAATCGGCTATGCCGGCATGTTGGATTTGGGCATCGGTCGTGCGACGACACAGCGTGTCTCGTTATTGCGGAATAATGCAGGGGAAAACGAGATCCCCGATGTGGTTGCAACGGCAATCAGGATAACGACAATAACCGGCATGATTGGGATGCTGATAATTTTGCTAGCTGCCCTGAGCGGTGCATATCGCTTTATCCATGTTGAAACCGTACCGGCCGGTGAGATTGAAGTTTCAATGATTTTGCTCGCCTTAGCCTTACCGATGCAGGCTATCAGCGCGACCTATCGCGGTGTCAACGAAGCCTATCTTAATTTCAGGGGTATCAATATCCTGCGGACGGCGTTGGGGGTGGCCAATTTTGGCGCCCCGTACCTGGTGGCAATGTACACAACAGAAGTATACTGGCTGGTTGCGACACTGGTGCTTTCTCGTTTTTTGGCATTAGCCATCTTCAGGCATCTGGCGTACTGTTGCATTTTTAATAACAGTCCTCTTGCGCGCGGGAAATATATCAAGCGTCACGCGCAAAACTTACTGCGATTCGGCGGATGGTTTTCAATCACCAGTATTGTCGGTCCGATAATGGTCAAGGCGGACCGTTTTTTTGTCGGCGTTTATGTATCAGCGACAGCAGTTACGCTATATGTAATTCCATATGAGGTCACTACGCAGACCCTTATTCTGGCCGGGGCCCTTACTACGGTCATTTTTCCGGTTGTGACAAATCTGCTCAACAAAGAACCGGAACAGGCGATGGCCGTATTTCACCTCTGGCTGGCTCGCATCGTCGGGGTAATGTTTGTTGTATTGTCCCTGCTCGCCTACGCTATGCCAACCTTATTGCACTTGTGGGTCGGCGAGCGGATAACAGAAGAGTCTGTTCGGGTAGGGCAGCTCCTTTGTGTTGGCGTTTTTTTTAATACGATCGGGGCAATGTATTTTTCTTTATTACACGCCAGGGGGTGTGTGAAGCAGACGGCAATTTTACACTGCATTGAATTGCCCTTTTATATGGTGCTTCTCGTCTATCTTATTGCTGAATTTGGCATAATTGGCTGTGCCGTTGCATGGAGCATCCGCGCGACCATGGATACACTGGCCTTGATACTGATGAGCAAAAAACGAAATTGATAATTGTTGCGTAAATGAAACACTATCACGATAAAAAGGCGGACTATTTTTCCAGTACGCGGACCGATATTCTTGAGCTTATCCCGAATTTTTCGCAGAGGGTTCTGGAAATTGGCTGTGGTTCGGGGAAGACGCTGGCAATGCTGAAGAAAAAAAAGCTCTGTACCGAGACCGTTGGCATTGAATTGTTTCCAGAGGCGGCTGATGAGGCTCGCAACAACATTGATCTCGTCTATTGTATGGATGTTGAGAAACAGACACTGCCAGATACCATTGGTACATTCGATCTTATTCTCTTGCTGGATGTTTTAGAGCATCTGGTCGATCCGTGGTCTTTGCTCACACGACTGACGGAGAAACATCTCAGCGTCGGTGGCAGGGTAATAATCTCTTTGCCGAATGCGCGGCACTTTTCCCTGGTTGGACCTCTTTTGTTTGGTAAATTCGATTATACCGAACGCGGCATAATTGATAAAACACACCTTCGCTTCTTTACCAGAAGTTCTGCCGTGAAGCTGTTGCATAGTGCGGGATTAACGATTGAGGCAACAAAACGGACAAGTCTTGATATCTCTTTAAATTCTGGAAAATTTAATCTTATTACCCTTGGCCTCTTTTCCGAGTTTCTTGCCAGTCAGTATATTTTTCGCGCCATGTTGCGTGGCAAAAATTGACCGCGAAATGGTGCTCTTGTGCTAACTGTCATTGTCGTTAACTGGAACGCCGGGAATCAACTCCGCACCTGCATTGATTCCATTCTTCGGTATAGCACCGGACTCGTTCAACAGATCGTCGTGGTTGACAATGGCTCAGAGGATGGTTCTGATACCAGCATTGAAGATCTACCTAATGTCACCCTGATTCGTGCGGGTACGAATCTGGGTTTTGGCAGGGCTTGCAATTTTGGCGCCAGCCATGCTCAAGGAAGATATCTCCTGTTCCTGAATCCCGACGCGGCGCTCTATGATGATACCTTGGCAAGGGTGCTCGCCTATATGCAGGAGCCGGCCCATAGCCAGGTCGGTATTTGTGGCGTGCAGTTACTGGATGAAGCCGGCCTGGTATCGCGCAGTTGCTCGCGTTTTCCTACTGCCATGGGTTTTGTTGCGCATGCGATGGGACTGACTCGTTTTATTAAAGGGTTGGGGCATTTCATGACCGAATGGGATCATCAGCAAACACGGCGGGTTGATCATGTAATCGGGGCATTTTTTATGGTTCGACGTGAATTATTTGTAGCGCTGGATGGATTCGATGAGCGATTTTTCGTTTATCTGGAAGACCTGGATTTTTCGTATCGTGCCTACAATGCTGGCTGGCGTAGCGTTTTTCTGGCTGAAGCGCAGGCCTTCCATGTCGGTGGCGGTACCTCCAAACAGGTGAAAGCGCGGCGTTTGTTTTATTCGTTGCGCAGCCGCTTATTATATGCCTGCAAACACTTTTCCCGGTTTGGAGCGGTGTGCGTTTTCCTCACAACGCTGCTGGTTGAACCCGTGTCGCGCTCCTTGCTCGCTGTGCTACGGCGTTCCGTTACAAACCTGAAGGAGATCTGGGTAGCCTATACATGGTTGTGGTGTTGGCTGCCGAAGTGGCTGTTTGGAAGGGGATGAGATGGTTTATTTTGATGCCAGACAGCTACGACATTCTAATTCCATTCGAATCCTGGCCTTGACTAAATACGCACGTTTGGGGGCTTCCTCGCGTATGCGTACCTGGCAGTATCTGCCTTTTCTAGAGAAAGAGGGTTTTGAAATTACTGTGCAACCTCTGCTTTCCGATGAGCTTTTACGACTGCGTTATCAGCGCGGTTTCTATGGGATCGCAGCCCTGTCTCGAGCGTATGCAGATCGATGCAAAAATTTACTTCAATGCCGAAAATTTGATATAGTATGGATTGAAAAGGAAGCTTTACCGTGGTGGCCTCTGTGGACGGAACGAGCTTTGTTGCGAGGGGTACCCTATGTGTTGGACTATGACGATGCCATTTTTCATAACTACGACCGACATGCTTCGTCGTGGGTGAGACGTATTTATCGTCGACGACTAGATGGCTTGATGGCTGGATCAGCGTTGGTAATTGGTGGAAACAGGTATCTTGCCAAACGGGCAATGGATGCCGGTGCAACATGGGTGGAGGTGGTGCCCACGGTAATAGATCTAGCGCGCTATCCCGTGCCGGCGAAAACACAAACGGTTGACGGTGCTCCGGATACGCTGCCGCGCATCGTCTGGATAGGCTCTCCCTCTACTGTCCACTATCTGCATCTGATCGGAGAGGCTCTCCAGGCTGTGGCCGAACAAAACCCTTTTGTCTTGCGCATCATTGGTGGCTCAAAAATCGGACTACCTGGTGTCCCAGTAGAGGCTATGACCTGGTCTGAAGCCACGGAAACTGAGAATATACGAGGATGTGCTGTTGGTATCATGCCGTTACTTGATTCCCCGTGGGAGCGCGGGAAATGCGGCTATAAGTTGATTCAGTATATGGCCTGCGGTCTGCCGGTGGTGGCAAGCGGTGTAGGGGGTAATCCTGAAATCGTCAAGTCTGGAGAAAATGGTTTTATCGCAAACAATACCGATGACTGGGTGAATGCATTGCAGCGGCTGTTAGGTGATCGTTTATTGTGTGCCAGGATGGGAGCGTCAGGTCGGCGACGAGTGGAAGAAACGTATTGTTTGCAGCAAACCGGTCCCGTTGTTGCCGGGTTGCTTCGTACAGTAGTTGCGAGGCACCACTGATGTTTCCGAAAAAAACGAAGGCTCAGAAATCTTGAAAAAGAAACTTCTGTTTCTCATCAATGTAGACTGGTTCTTTTTGTCCCACCGGCTGCCAATCGCTCTAGAGGCACTGAGGCAGGGTTATGAAGTCCATATAGCAACAGGTATTACCAATAAATTGGATGTACTGCATGCTAACGGTTTGATCGTTCATCCGTTGTCGCTTAAAAGAAGCAGCACCGGCCTTGTAGGCGAGGTAAAAACCTTCTGGGAAATTTTGCAGGTTTTCCGTAAGGTTCAGCCTCATATTGTCCATCTGGTTACAATAAAACCGGTGCTTTTCGGTGGTATTGCCGCTCGTCTGGCGGGCGTTCCTGCGGTGGTGGCGGCAATTTCAGGCCTTGGGTATATATTTATGGCCAAGGGCTGGAAGGCGACAGTTGTTCGCTCTTTGGTGGCGGGTCTGTATCGTTTGGCACTCGGCCAGCGCAATTTGAAAGTGATTTGTCAAAATCCCGATGATCGCGAAGCCTTAATGCAGGCGGCAGGCCTGGCGTTGGAAAAGGTGGCAATGATTCCGGGTTCGGGAGTTGATTTGTCCGCATATACGCCCATGCAATTCCCGCAAGGTGTCCCCGTAGTGATTATGGCTGCTCGCCTGCTGCGTGATAAAGGGGTGTATGAGTTCGTTAGTGCGGCGCGATTACTGAAGCAGCGTGGAGTTAATGCAAGGTTCTGGCTGGTAGGTGAGCCGGATCCCGACAATCCTGCCAGTGTCAAGAAAGAAGACCTCCTGGCCTGGCGCAGTGAAGAGACAATCGAAGTCCTGGGGTATAGACTTGACGTTATAGGTCTATTCGCTCAAGCCTTTCTTGTGGTGTTGCCTTCGTATAGGGAGGGCTTGCCCAAGGTACTGATTGAGGCGGCAGCCTCGGGGCGCGCAGTAGTTACAACGGATGTGCCAGGTTGTCGTGATGCAGTTGTGCAGGATGAAACTGGAATACTGGTTCCGCCACGGGATGCCGTTGCCTTGGCAGATGCCATCCAGCATCTACTGGAAGATACGGAGTTGTGCAAAAGGATGGGACTGGCAGGCAGGAGGTTGGCAGAGAGAAAATTTGCAATCGAAAAGGTTATATCGGCTCATATGGAAATTTATCACAGCCTGACAGGAACTGGTTCATGAAGGTTCTGGTTACCGGGGCTACCGGCTTTATTGGCGGAACATTCCTGGCAAAAACCGCTTCTGACAGTCGTTTTTCCGTTCGTGCAGCCCTGCGTACTGATTTGCAATTTTCGACGCGAGGCATTGAACCTGTTCTTGTTGAAGGGCTTACAGCAACCGCCGACTGGCATGAGGCGTTGAACGGATGTCGTGCAGTGGTTCATGCCGCAGCGCTCACCGATAAAATGCAAGGCACATCTACTGCCCCCCTGGTTGAATTTCGTCATGTGAATGTACAGGGTACGCTGAATTTAGCCCGGCAAGCCGCCGAAGCAGGTGTCAAGCGGTTTGTCTTTGTCAGTTCGGTCAAGGTAAATGGGGAGAGCACAGTGCCCGGGCAGTCTTTTACCGCTGATGATCTACCTTCACCTGTTGACCCTTATGGTATTTCCAAGCACGAAGCAGAAAATGAGTTGCGGGAGTTGATGACCGAGACCGGAATGGAGGTGGTGATTATTCGTCCACCACTGGTCTACGGGCCAGGGGTTAAAGCCAATTTCTTCAAGCTCCTCCAGCTGACTCAAAACCATTTTCCTGTGCCGCTGGGAAGTGTCCATAATAGTCGCAGCATGGTCTATATAGGTAACCTCGTAAACGCCATTACCTCGTGTCTAGAGCACCCAAAAGCTGCAGGTGAAACCTTTTTGGTCAGTGACGGTGAGGATGTCTCTACACCAGAATTATTCCGGAAACTCGCCTCTGCCATGGGGCGCAAGGCAATCCTTTTGCCGATTTCTCTAAATCTACTCAAGGCAATATTCTCATTGACGGGTAAAAGAGCTGAAATCGAACGATTAACAGGTTCTCTTTGTGTCGATACCTCTAAGATACGGGAAGTTCTGGACTGGCAGCCACCCTATACTTTGGACCAGGGTATTCAAGAGACTGTCGACTGGTATCTGGCACGTGGTTGAGCCGATGATGTATATATTTATTGGGTTGTTCTTGGGAGGGGCAGGAGCCTGGTTTATGTCCAGATATGCATTCTCTTTAGGACTTGTAGATTTTCCCAACAGCAGAAGTTCCCACACCAGCCCAACTCCCCGTGGAGGTGGGGTAGGGCTGCTGCTCGCATTTTTTGTGGTTTCTGTTTTTCTTACACATGCCTCTGAGAGCCTCTGGCTGCCAGCCACTTTCCTCGCCCTGGTGAGTTTTTTTGATGATCGTTTGGATTTAAGCCCAAGGGCAAGACTTCTTTTTCAGCTTGGAGCTGCTGCTATTATGGTCCTCGGTGCCGGGGTTAACGAATTCTCTTATCTAGACCTGATCTTTATCCCTTTTTGGCTGCTTTTCATTGTCGGCACAGCCAACTTCTACAATTTCATGGATGGTATCAACGGAATTGCCGGTATTACCGGTGTGGTCGGTTTTGGTCTTGCTGCCGCGTTTATCAGAATAGTAGATGCTGACAGCACACTGTTTTTCTTATCGCTGGCAATGTCAGCCGCCTGTGCTGGTTTTCTCCCTTTCAATCTTCCCAAAGCCAGAGTTTTTATGGGGGATGTGGGAAGCATCCTGCTGGGATTTGTTTTTGCTGGAATCACTTTTACCCTGTCGAACGATCTGGGAAGTTTTCTTTGTTTTCTTGCCTTTATGTTTCCATTTTACGCCGATGCATTATCGACGCTCTTTGTACGCTGGAGAGATGGAGAAAAATTGACCCAAGCACACAGATGTCACCTCTATCAAGTCTTGGCCAATGACTGTGCCTTGCCCCACTGGCTTGTATCCTGTGGTTATGGTTTCGTTCAGTTGGTTGTTGGAATAACCATGCTATGGGCATGGAATAGGGGGCTTTGGAATCAGTTGGTGGTTTTGGCTCTTTGTAGTGTAATATTTATGGGTTTTACCTGTTGGGTTAGGAAAAAAGTATCTTAAATTATCGAGTGTTGAATGTTGAAGACTAGATCTCATCTGTACCAGCTCAGCGCGGTAAATCCTCCGCTGAGAGTTGAAATGGACGAGGCGAAAAACTAAAATCCCGTACCGCATCTGAATGATCGAAAACCAAATCGTTGTTCATTCTCTCCGCCATGGCAACGGACCAATGTTTATATCTTGGCAGCAAGCGCATACAACTCACCCCAAAGCTGAATACTGCCAAAGGTATCCGTAACATTCGTGGTGAACGATGTGAAGCGGCAAACACTCGGCTGACCATTTCATGATAGGGCAGGGTTTCTTCACCAGAAATATTGTATGAACGATTTACTGCCGCAGGGGATTTCAAAGCTGCGACACACGCTTTTGCCACATCCTCGACATGAATAGGCTGGCGTAAGCCGTTCGCTTTGCCCAGCAATGGGAAAAATCCAAACCGACGAATAAAACGAGCTATCTCAGCAATATTCTTGTCCCGACCATGCCCATATATCAAGGTAGGTCGAAGAATAATCCACTTAATCCCTTTGCTAGCCGCCCAGGTTTTAAGCCTTTGTTCACCCTCTGACAAACGAGCAGCAGTAGCTATATCTGTTTGATCCGAGGACGTTGTCTTGGTAAAACGACTAGTGGAAGAGAGGACTACAATACGACGCACCCCGTAGGATTCAAGTAGGATGAAATGGTCCGGTAAAACCCAAATTGGTGCGGCACACAGCCAATCTTCTATTATATCATTGTTCCTGTAATCTATAGCTGATAACTGGTGCCAGGCCAGCCCATCACTCCCTGGTTTCTGTGCCTTTCGCGAAAAAGCGTGAATCTGTTCACCACAATCATGCAATAGTGAAATCAATCTTTCACCAACCAGACTGGTTGCCCCAAACAAGCCAATTTTTTTGCTAAACACACTTTTCTCCGACAGCTCCAGCCATTCGACGAATGCCGTAATATCCTGCCACAGTCACAAAACGAAACCACACACCAAACACAACAAGTGGCCACAACACTCCAGGGTATTGATGTCGAAAAAATTTTCGGTAAAATCTTATCATGCCTTTGTGCTTATGCCACTCGACAAATATTGGACGGGCTCGACTGCAAGTGCCTTTATCATGAATAACATTAACAGTTGGGGCGAAGAGAATTTTCCAACCTTTTAGGCGAAAGCGCATACATAGGTCAAGATCTTCGCAATGCAAAAAATACCCTTCGTCCCAATCACCGACATCTTGCATCGCCTCACGTCTAATCAACATGCAGGCACCTGAAGTGGCTTCGACCTCAATAGGCTGATGTGGTAAAGGTTGCTTGTGCATGTGAAAATCATAGAACAAGCGAGGCCAACGATGAGAAAAACGGGCCAGTCCAAATGCCCGCACAAATGATCGCCAAGGGGTGGGTATTGCTCTGCGCCCGCCAGGTTGTTCGGATCCGTCTGAATTAGTCAGAACCCCTGTCACCATACCAACGCGATCATCCAAACTCATTGTAGACAGCAATTCAGCAAGGGCCCCTGGTTGGAAGGAACAATCTGGATTAAGGAACAGCAGAAATGATCCAGAAGCAACACGTAAACCAATATTACAAGCAGTAGAGAAACCTACGTTGGTTAGATTTTTAATTATCTGTACATTTGGTAATCCCCGCAACGTATCTAAACTGCCATCCGTCGATGCGTTATCAATTACAATAATTTTGATTTCTAGTGGACAATTAAGTAATGAATCAATGCATCGACGCAACAGCGCACCCGCGTTATAATTGACGATGATTGTTGAGACGATTGTACTCATATTTGTTTTTCTACCAGGTTTTTTAAAATATCTGCTTATTTCGTCAACCGAACAATAGTATCTTATCGGCGTTGTAATTTCCGATGACTAAATCGTTAACAAGGTAGGATACCGCTAGCGTTAAAACGTGCCTCCCAGGAATTCAAAGTGCGGAATTCTTGTATTTCATCAACTTCACATTCAAATGCAATCGCTTTTTCGACTAGCTTGGCCAGATCAGAATATTTGTTTGTAAGAAAAACTCCCGTTTGTCGACCCCTCAGAGCCATCTCTCCAAAACTCGTGGAGATGACTGGCAAACCCAAAGCCCGATATTCGTAGTATTTGATTGGGTCAACTGATGCTGTAAGATCGGTACGTTTAAAGGGAATTAATCCAACCGAAAATTCCTGCATATAGTTCATCGCCTTCGCATGGTCACAAGCTGGCAACAACTCAATGTTGCGTGGTAAAGGTTCAGGAGGTGAAGAATAGGTGGGACCAATCAGACGGATGCACATGGATGGATTCGCTTTTGCTAAATCAAACACCAAAGGCCAATCAAACCAATGGCCTATTGTGCCAACATAGCCAAGCACAAGCTTTCCCGAGTTTTTAGTAATCGCTTTGGGAGGCGGCAAGGTTTCAATCGCGCAGGCGTTAAGTGCCAAAGCAAGTTTTGAATGATAGGCGCCGAACCGCTCGGCGAGTATTGTAGACGATACTGATATCCGTGTAACCCGTTCAGATACCTCACGTTCTCTTCGGCTCATTGCTATCCGAGACAGTCCACGATAAAACGCCGAAAAGTCATCCATGGCATCATAAAGTGAAGGAACGAGCGGATGTCGTCTCAGTGTTTGCAGCGCGAGTTTGGATGGTTTTCCAATCGCGAACTTGCATCCCCCTTTCTCAACAAACGCTTTGATTGACTGGAAGATATTTTTCCAGAGCTGAGCATTAATCCAACCGGCGCCTGACAACGGTTCAATCGGCAATGAATTCGGGTGGAGAACAGTTAGCCACGCTGGAGTATTCACCTTAACTGCTAGCTTTGTCGTACTTCCTTCCACAACCTTTATACGCCTAAAATCTGCTAATTCCGGCAAGCGCGTAGGGTAGGGATCAACCCAGAGAACCTCTCCGCCACGACTGGCATGTAACCACCACTCCACAAATTTATGGGGGCGCTGTGCAAAACTTTCCCATGGGACAGGCGAGAAATAAACTAGCCGCATCAGGAAAAGTGATCCTGCAACACTTTCACGATTCGTTCGGCGCCTTTACCATCACCATATGGAGAAACACCTCGTGCCATTGCCTGATAGGCAGATTCATTATCCAAAAGCAACTGAGCCTCTTTGACTATGTGCTCGTAGTTAGACCCAACCAGTTTCACTACGCCCATTTTGACAGCCTCGGGCCGTTCAGTTTCATCACGTAAAACCAATACCGGTTTACCCAACGCTGGCGCCTCCTCCTGTACACCACCAGAATCGCTAATGATCAAATAGGCTTTTTTCATTGCCGCGATGAATGGCGCATAATCTAAAGGCTCGCACAAGATAATGTTGTCAAAAGCGCCCAATATCTCATGAGCCATATCCTTCACATTCGGATTTGGATGCACTGGATAGAGAATCTGGATATCGGCATTACATTCGGCCAGAGTTCTCAACGCATGGCAAATATTGCGGAATGGCTCACCAAAGTTCTCACGCCGATGCGCTGTTACCAGCACCAGCCGCTTGGTGTCATCCAGTGCAATACCAAGTTCAAGCTCTTTCGATGCCGTCATTAACAGCGCATCAATGACTGTGTTACCGGTGACAACGATATCGCTATCACTCATGCCTTCTCGCAGCAAATTTTGACGTGAACTTTCGGTGGGCGCGAAATGCCAGCGCGCCAGGCGCCCGGCAATCACACGGTTAGCCTCTTCCGGAAACGGATTTTGCATATCCCAAGTTCGCAGACCAGCTTCAACATGGCCAAAGGAAATGCGATGATAAAAACAGGCCAGTGCCACCGTCATCACCGTGGTCGTATCGCCTTGGGCAAGCACCACATCCGGTTTTTCTGCTAGTAATACATCGTCGAGCTCAAGCAATAATCTTGCTGTGAGCGAGGTCAAAGACTGATTGGGTCGCATGATATTCAGATCAATATCCGGATTGATGGCGAAGAACATTAAAACCTGATCCAGCATGTGGCGATGTTGGGCGGTTGCAAGAACACGAACATTTGCCCAAGATTGCTGTTTTAAAAGGAGAATGACTGGGGCCATTTTGATGGCCTCAGGACGTGTGCCCACAACAACTAAAATATTTTTTTTTGCATTCAACAATGTACCCACAGAGTAGAATTATTATTTCTTTGAAATAACGCTAAAATATCCGATAACTTCCCTACCGTCGACGTCAAATCCATGATCTCTCATTCTTTTTTCCATACACATATCTATGAATCGTTGAGCCTCTTTCCCTTGATATGTCACAGCAGTATGAAATTTGGGTCCATTATCTTGCTCGGTGTAGTTAGGCAACACAACAAAATCCGACTTGCTTAAACCTATCGGGAAATAATACAGAGTGCGATTCCCGTAGAGGGCTGAAAAAAACTGCTCAGTCGTTGATACAGTAGATCCCTGCGGAATGATTGTTCTCAAGTCATTCATATTAGACAAAAATACTTTTTCAGACACTTCGTTTTTAGATAAAAATCGAATAGAAGAAACTATTGCGTTATCATTGATTGCTTGGAGAGAAAGTCCTAAACCTGTGGGATATGGTACCAAATACAATGATAAGGTCAAAAGCATAGTCACCCCAATTAATGTAACTCTCTTCCAAGATTGCTGATTCATTAGCGTTGCAAATCCAGTTGCTGAAGCAAAGACAAGAAATGGGAAATAGTAACTGTGATAGTGGGATAGCCAGCCTGTTTTGCTTGCAGCACCAGGTGCCCATATAAGAATATTGGGTAGCATCATCAATAACGCAAGAAGCATGAGGCGGCCCGAAAAAAAACCAAAAAATCCAATAAGCAAATTGACAAGCAGAAATACATACACGAGCATCCGCTTTTCAGGATCTCCGTAAATATACCACGGGTCTAGGGCCTTATTTATTGCCTTTAAATATAAAGAAGAATTCGATTGAAGGGCATCGGATGTAAATGTAGACATTATACATATCGTGTAGACGAAAAGCAGCAATGATAAACAGTAAAGGCAAACTAGGAATTTTTTATTAATGGTTTTAAAAAACAAAAAACAAAATGCAGCGAAGAATATCGCGGTCATAAGTGCCGCACGTTCATGTATTGAGGCAGCTAAAAAAGTAACCACTGCAAGCAGTATAAATTTTTTGTAATCAAAATTTCGCTTTAGTAAGCCGAAAGTAATACATGCCAACAGAAATCCAACGGGAATAAACAAGCGATCAAAATAATACTGACCTTGCACACCTAAAGACCAGTTTGGCTGAACCATGACAAGGGCTACGAATAACAATGATGCAAGTGCACCCACTCCGCTTCGTATCAGATACCCGTAAACCAACCCAGCGAAAATGACATATATAAGAACATGTATCGCTGCAGCAAGGGGCTTCGAATCCAATACGTAAGCCAACGGTGCAAGGAGGTAAACAGCATAGTATGCATGATTCTGAAGTACATTTTTTGCTAGAGAATCATCTAGGGCATAGTTCTCTGTATGACAAACCTTTTCCGCATTCCATCTAAACATAGAGGCGGCATCTCTCACGGTTTTATTGCTCGCCGATAGCGGCAAACCGAGTGTTTTGGTGTTTTCAAGTGCCTCGATAAACATTACGGTGTCAACTTGCCGCAAATCGACTACTTGTACTTCTTTGGCAAAGAGCACTCCAAAAACGCAAACAAGGAGAAATATTCCAATCAAATTCTGGTGTGATATATTTTTTAAGCTGCCACACAATTTACCTGACAGTTTATCTGACATTATCACTCACCCAATCAATTACTTGCCGTTGAATTTCATGTTGATCAGACGCTCCTAGTCCAGGATATATAGGCAGCCTTATTAATCGCCAAGCCAAGTCTTCTGTAATTGCCATGGAACTGCCTGTTTTACTAAACCTCTGTCCGGCATCCGTTGCATGCAGGGGAATATAGTGAAATACGGCGTTAACCCCTTTAGCCTTCATAGCAGCCAATAGTTCGATCTGTTCGGCATGTGTGCGCGTAAGGAGATAAAAAAGATGTGCATTATGAACGCAAGCCTCAGGGATGACAGGCAGTCTGATGTGACCCTGATGTGCTGTGCCTTGGAGAGTCGATTCATATTTCTTCCAAATCAACATGCGCTTTTGATTGATTTCGTTGATATGCTGAAGCTGGGCGTAGAGGAACGCCGCCACGAGTTCGCTCGGCAAGTAGGACGAGCCCACATCCACCCAGGTATATTTATCCACTTCGCCTCGAAAAAAGCGCGAACGATTGGTTCCTTTTTCACGGATAACCTCCGCTCGCTCCACAAAGTGATGAGTGTTGATGACCAGCGCCCCACCTTCACCGGAGACTATATTTTTAGTCTCATGAAAGCTAAAAGCGGCAAAATCGCCCAACGTGCCAAGCTTACGCCCCTTGTAACTGCTGCCTAGTGCCTGTGCTGCATCCTCAATAACCAGCAGACCATGGTGCCTGGCAATCTCCATGATGAAATCCATCTCGCAAGCCACCCCCGCATAGTGGACCGGCACAATGGCTTTTGTGCGTGGAGTGATGGCTGCCTCGATCAGCCGTTCGTCTATGTTCAGGGTGTCTGGCCTGATATCGATAAAAACCGGTACACCTCCTCTGAGCACAAAGGCGTTCGCCGTGGACACAAAAGTGTAGGATGGCATAATGACTTCGTCACCAGGTTGAATGTCTGCCAGGATGGCGGCTATTTCCAGCGCAGCTGTACAGGAGTGAGTGAGCAGCACTTTGCCGTGACCCAAATAGGCTTCAAGCAGTTCCGAGCATTTCCTGGTGTATAAGCCGTCACCGGCAAGTCGTCCGTATTTCACAGCGTCTTGGATGTATTCAAGCTCGGTGCCGACCAGGTAGGGGAAATTAAATCGAATTGTCATAAGGACTCAGAACCAATTATAGATTAAAAATGACAACGCCGCCGACAATCAGCAACATCGCAAGCATCTTTCGTCGACTAATCGTTTCACCGAGTACCACCTTTGCCAGAATCAGAACGAGAGCATAAGTCAGCCCGGTGGCCATGTAAACTGTGCTCAAGCTCCAGTGTTGCAAAGCAATGTAGCTCATTGCTGGTGCTAAACAAAACAGTCCAATCGTAGCCAAGAGATATCTTTTTTTTCGACGGAGAAAAAAAAGTCTATACAGCACCTGAGCGCCTGCGGTAGTAACGATCGCCAACACCAATGGGAGCAACATTATATCCCAGCTCCACCGTATAGCATTGATTTTTTCACCACAGCTGGTACGCCTGCCACCAACGAATGGGGTGGAATGTTTTTGGTCACAACACTTCCAGCTGCAACGACACTGCCTTCGCCGATGCAAACCCCTGAAAGAATAATGGCACCAGCTCCTACCCAGACGTTGTCGCCGATCTCCACTCCAGCACCTTGATGAAGAAATTCTCCAGATTCAATTTCATGTCCTGAGGCATGAATCTGAACGTTGGGAGCCAGTCTTACTCCAGAGCCAATTCGAACCATCGAATTATTAAAGAAATCGCTATAAATCTCAACGCCACGATTGAGCACTACAGAGTTACCGATAACAACGAGCCAAGGAAATTTTATATAAATATTGTGATCAAAAAAGACCCGTTTTCCGCAGCGACGAAGGAGCAGCCTGAAAAAAGCAGTACGCAATATTCCAGGCATCCAGTTGGTAACCATATGAAATAAAAATATTCCATAGACATACAAGCTATTGACAACACTTTTCGCGTAATGATTGCGGTACAGCCATTGCCTAAAATTAAATACCATCAACCGATTCCTCTATGGAAAGCAAAGCTACACCAAGCATGATGATGCTAGAGGCGATCATTTTTTGTATGGTCACCGGCTCTCCGTACAAGAAATGTCCAACTAGCAAAATAAGGGGAAAGAAGGTACTGCCGAGCGGGTAAGTCAAGCTAATGGGATGGCGTTTGTGCACGTAACCCCAGAGGAAAAATCTCAAGCAGTTTACAAACAAGACGCCCAAGAAAAGAAAGCACATAGGCAGCCAAGATTGGAAATGCTGGAAGGATGCCTCCTTCAACAAAACTGCGCTCACCAGCCCCAGAAGTACCGTTGCCGTGACTATAATGAGGGGGTGTGAAATCACAAGGTCTCCCAATGACGGCGCCACATTTCGATCCGACGACCAAGGTAGCTTTCTAGCATTTCTTGAGATTGCTGATAACCAGACGCTAAGTCACGTAAAGCCTTTATTGGTGCTTCTCCTTTAACGTTCGTTGGGTTGATTATCTCTCCAAGTGTAGGTGGGTTAAATGAGTCATCGATATTCAACCAGCGATACAAGGCCTGCACGCCCTTAAGATTACCGGCAATTTCCTCAAGAATAAGGATGCATACCTGATTGGCATCGAAAATATTGAGATAGGTTTTGATGTAATCGATGTAATGCCCCCGGCGGCGATAAGCATATGGATTGACCGAAGTATTGAATGCGGCATGCTTTAGGCGATCAGATTCAGCCACAAGTGCGGTCTTGAAATCAAGTGGCTCTAGACCATGCTGAACACTGAAACGGTAATTGGACCATGCTCTCTGCACCGGGTCGCGTAGAATCATCAAGATACGGGCATTTGGGTAGAACTCTCGAATACGTTGCGCGACTGTTTCAGTTTCAATATAGGATGTACCTTTTTCGCCTAAGTAGCGTGTTTCATTTGTCCAGGAATTGAAATATGCAGCTTCGTAAAATTCCCGCCCCTTGGCATAGAGCTTATCATTTAAAAAAAACTTGGGCTCTGGTTGGACAGGCTGTGCCATCAACACATGCGGGTGAGTGTTCAAAAGATGATAGAGATAGGTTGACCCAGATCGTTGGGCTCCAATAATGAACAGATGATTCATTGGCGAACTACCTCGCTTATTTCGTAGCTACGGAAAGTACCTATTTCACGCAGAACACGTATAAGGTACTCTCCAATCACGCTTAACAGCAGAATAAGTACCCCGTTGAAAAAGGACATCAGCACCACCAGAGTGGCCCATCCCGGAATACCGACACCGTCAATCAGCGTGCGCAGCAGATAGAACAAGCCAAGCAAGAAACTGATGCCGGAAACTATGAAGCCAAACGCGGCTCCATAGCGCAGGGGTATGGTGGAATGGTTAAACATTATATTGGCTACTAGACCCAGCAATTTGCGAATTGTATAATTGCTTTTGCCCTCGGCCCTCGGAAGGTGACGTACCAAAACGTTGCAGCGATGCGCGGAATATTTGAGAACCAAGCCGGGAATATAAGGGGCCACTGAAGTGTTGCGGCAGACACGATCAACAACGTCGCGCCGGATAATGCGGAAATTACTCAATACAAGATCGTCTTTCACGTCAAATGCCGTGCGGATCAACCATCCAACCATATGGCTGCCAATGCGACGCATTAGAGAGTGTTTCTTGCTCTCGAAGTGGCCGATTACCAGATCATGGCCTTGCCGAACCGACTCGATCAATTTACTAACCTCTTCCGGTGGGTTTTGCAGGTCGTCATCCATGGTGATGACATAATCCCCTTTGGCCTCGCGGAAACCACAAAGGTTGGCGTTGTGCTGACCGTAGTTTTTTAGCAGGTTGATCGCTATCACCTCGGGAAAAGCTCTGGCCAGGCGAGTAATAACGCTCCAACTATCGTCTCGGCTGCCATCGTTGACTAAGATAATCTCGTAATGATGACCTTGCACAAGGAAAAACTCACGCACTCGATCAACAGTCTCTCCGACGATTGCAGCGCTGTTATAGACAGGGATGACTACACTATATTGCACTTAGCATCCTTGTAATCATAAGATATTTTTCTACCAATCCGGTCTGCATTTGCCATAATAGTCAGAGTATGTGATTTTTCAGAGTGGTCAGAAAGGCTTGCGCCGTCAACAACATAGATGTCATCCAACCCAAAAAGTTCACCAAAGGCGTCGGTTTCACCGTAATCCGGTCTTGCTCGCATCGGCAGTGAACAAGTATAATGTATATCGCCGCCGGGTTTTCCCACAGTAAAACTCATGGGAAGCAGTACCGCCCCGAGTTTCCAAAACACTTTTCGCAGGCGTTGTTCAGCCAGATGCATTAACTCGGGCACCTCCTTTCGAAAACCGCCCTCCACATGCAAGGAGCCATCAGTGCGCAGGGAGAGCATCGACGTTGATAATTTTCCTGGTAGAAACAAATTTCCTACGACACAGGAACTCAACAAAGCTTTGAGGAAATCAATCCCATACCGTTTGCTTAAAGGCATATGCCGCACAAATTCTGCACTGGGTATGCCTGTTGTATTGAAAAGAGAGCCAAAACCAGCGACGCCATGTTCTAGTTTAAGGGCAAATGATAATTGCCCGAGACCAAAAGCAGGTGGCCGTGCACTACCTAAAGCTTTTGGTAACCAGAGCATGAATGCAGCAATCGGGCATGCATGCATGCTTATTGGTTTATTGAGATTTAGCGCCTGTAAAGCAAGTCGAGTGGTCGCAAGAGTTCCAGCAGCGAGGATAATTTTGCTGGCAGAGATGGTTTGATTGCCCGACATATCGCTTCCCCTCACCGCTCGAAGTGCTCCAGCGCAATCAAGTTCATCAACCACGAAACCGCTTCTGTAGGTAAAATTGGAGAATTTTTTTAGAAGTTCAAGATCTTCTGCTGCCGTGTATAAAGCACGCCGATGACATCCCCACATACAGTTTCCTGACGTATCGCAGGCTTTGCGTTCTGCTCGATCTTGGCTTAGGACAGCAATACGTGAACGTCCCAGTTTGAATCCCAGCGGCGTTACGTCTGCTTTACGCTTTTCATATCTGTGCAATATTCTACTGCGCAAGTCATCAATCGGGATCGGTGGGTCAGCCCATTCATCAATGCCAAAATATTCTGAAAGATCATCCTTTAAGGCACCGCTTAAACCGATACGACGGGATACTGTCTCATAAGACGTCAAGATTTCGGATGGAGAAAAAGGGAAGTCGTTCAACTCTTCAGGAGAAAGACGGGCAATTCCGCATCCCCAAGCACTCGACAACCCGCCACGAGCTAAGGAGCCAATAGCAATGAAATCGTGGGCATTAATCCTGTTTGCAGCTTCGAATCCCTCAAAAACATAGGAAAGTGTAGGAACTCTAAGCTTTGGCGAAACGGTGTTTATATTGCGAAGAGAGTAATAATCTCGCCCAACCATCCACTCCCATTGGTTTTCGTCTTCTGCACGGCTAACCAGATAAGGTTTCGATGGTGGTTTAACCTGCATTTCTCGCCCACCATCAACTAATAATATCTTTAGACCTGCCTGTACCAAAGGAAAGGCGGCTGATACACCGGCAGGACCGCTTCCCACTACAATGGCATCAAAGTCAGCGCTCATTTTGACAACCTTGAATTACGAAATAGTATTCCCCAAAAAGGACAGGCAATCAATCGCAGAATTCGCCAGCATAGCTCCAAAATTACCGCACGCGTCATTCGACCGAGGCAGATAACAAAACCGTTATATTCACCAATTCCAAGGAAGCGTTTCGCACCCTGGACACTGGCTTCAGCAAGAACAACAGCTGTATTCAAGCGCCATGTGAATTCTTCTTCGTAGGACGTCGACTGTGCGGGAGTGTGATCTAGTAGAGCAATGGCCATAGGCGCAACAAGCAGGAATTCAGGCAGGTTTAAAGATTCACCATCTCTTATTAGTTCAATGCTACGCACATACCTTCGGATGAGAGCCGGAGTTGGTCTGACCTTCAACACATATTGCAGAAGAGCTTGGCCCTCGCGGATCAAGATTCGACGTCGTTCATTCCCCGAGCGAGTCATTCCTGAGGACAGTGGGCGCAGGGTAACACCCAATAGCTGCAAGTCGTGATCAGTCTGCATTGTTGGCAGATCAGACAAGGAACTTAACCTATCTATTCCGAGAGTTATACGTAAACGCTTTCCTGATATTAACCCTGCAAAACGGACAAGCGCAATGGGCAAGGGAATCGGTGGTCGATAGCCCCGCACGCGCACTATTGAGATTGTGCGAAGGAATTTCGTAAATGAAACTGGCTGGGTAGCACCGATATGTAGAATTGAAGATGGAATACTATTCGATTCGGCACAATGCAAGAGTGCAACAATCAGGTCGTCTATATGAACAGGTTGAACCTTAGGTGCTGGCAAGAAAGCAGGTATTACAGGCAGTCTGCGCACCGAACGCAGTAGTTCTCCAAACAAGGCACGTTCTGGTCCACCATAAACCTGCCCAGGTCGAACCACCAAACCCGCTGCGGCAAGAACCAACTTTTCTATCTGCCACTTCGTCCTGCCATAGACGGTCGGTGCATCTTTACGCGCCGTCTGGCTTGAAATGAATATGATCTTAGCATTTGCTTGCACTGCTGCTTTGATCAGATGTTTTGCCGCCTCCATCTCGATATCGGGATCAATATCGTGCGAAATCGTTGTTGCGGCGAGATGAAAAACGCTGTCGATCCCTTCAGGTAGGATGATTTCGCTGGCAGCAGAGAGATCAAATGGAATCCATTCAATGTCTTCATTTGGTCGACGTCGTGATGCTGCGATGATTTCGTGCCCTTGAGAGAGGGCATGGCGAACAAGACGTTCGCCGATATATCCAGTTGCACCTGTAACCAATAGTCTCATATTATATCGCTACCTTGTGCGATCGAGTGCAATTTTTTGCATCTATCTGAAAAAACAAATTTTTTACTAATCCAATATGTCACAATTACAAATATAACATCAGCAATGAACTTGGCAAATACGGGCTGCGTAATAGCCATTAGCACAATCGAGAGCACAACTGAAGAAATGGGCACATTCAGGGCCAGCAGCAGGAAATACATGGCAGCCTGCCGAGTTTTTCTTCCCTCACGTGAAACGACAAAAGTAAAACTGCGGTGTACAAAAAAAGCGAAAATTCCAGCCACAATCTTGCCAACAATATTAGCAATGATTGGCCCTGCTCCAAAATAGTCGAATACGATGAGGAATCCACCCATATCCAGGCCGTAAGCTAGGACCTGAACAGCAATATAACGTACAAATTTCATGCCTTTTCTTTCCTTAGAACTATAACATGATGGAGAGCTAACCAACAGTTAAATGGAGACAAAATCCCTTGTGCTAACGATAAAATAGGAATAGCCCAGTCTGGGCATAATTGTCTGAAATTTAATCCACCTGAAACAAGGTACTTCAAGTAATTGGCACAGGGTTCTGTGTGAACAATTTTCAAAGTTGGAAATTTCTGCTGGAATTCATGTTTATCCCGCACAAAGACTATATAACTGAGTGCCTGATTGGCGCCATTCATGGGACCTATAACAGGCGTTTCCCAAGAAGGAAAGTTTTTATCGAAGCCTTCTGTCTTAAAAAGTTGTTTATAAAGAAAAGAGGCAAATGGACCATAATAGGGTTCCAACAAAATCACCCCTCCTCCGGGCGAGAGCACTCTTTCGAGTTCTAGAAAGAAAAGCTCAGGACGAGGGAAATGATGAAAACAATTCTGACCGAACACAACACGAACAGACCCGTCGTCCAGATCCATATCCTCAGCATTTATTACTCGATCCAACCCCGGACCTGGGACGATGTCTGTTGCAAGCACATCCGAATATGAGCCTTTAATTGGTACCACACCCGCACCAACCTCCACCCGGATTCCTTTGGCAGAAAAAAACCTATTGTCAAGACGATGAAAGAGATGATGAAATTCTGTAAACACTTGGCGTAACATCTGCTTGTTATCCAGCATCATACTGTGAATGGCCAATCGTTCATCGCCGTCGACGTTTATGTTCTCCATCAAAGGATCACGCAATAAATCAAATAGGTTTTTCATTGCTCTTCCTTAACTCGTCAGACAACAAACTGAAGCGCTTTCTATGTCGCGACCGCTTTGGTACAGAGGAAATGTCATAGCCGATAAATGCAAGAACAAATTGCAGCCCCACTAGAATGGGCATGGCCGCCAACATTACAGTTCCCGGGGGAGTCGAGAAACCTGATCTTGCAGACGCTAGCCAGTGGTAGACTCCAAAGCCGATGCCCGAGATTAACATCAATAGACCAAGTGGCAATTCAATTGACGCAAGTGACAGGTCACGCAGGTAGTAGTTGTAGAAAATTCTTTTAAAAAAATTACGTGCATGTTTGAACACGAACTCGCCAATTATTTTTGATATTTTCAAATTGCTTATTTCATCGCCATATTTTGCATCCATCGGTACGTCTACTACTACAGCACGTAATGTATTGAGTCGAAACAGCATGTCGGTTTCGAAAAAGTATCGACGACTGATTTTTCCAAATGGCAAGTGTATGGCAACATCTGTATGGATTGCTGTATATCCATTAGTTGGGTCAAATAAGTTCCAATACCCTGAGGAAAGCTTGGTCATCAGCGACAATACCGCGTTTCCAAACAATCTCACATGAGGCATTGCGCGAACCTCCTCGAGATTGTAGAAACGGTTTCCTTTAGTGTAATCTACCTCTCCCGCGAGTATTGGTTCGACAAAATATGGAATCAAATTTGCGTCCATTTGGCCATCGCCATCAATCTTGACTATCACCCCTGCACCATCGGCAATTGCAGCTTGGTAACCAGTCATCACAGCACCACCGACTCCTTGGTTCTGCTGGTGGTACAACACCCTCACACGATTATCGAAGACATTCGTTTCGACGAACTGACCCGAGCCTTCGGGGCAAGCATCATCAATCACATAGATACGCCAAACCATTGGTGGAATAGCTGATATAACATCACTAATATGACGGGTTACCTTATAACTGGGGATTACTACAGCGATCCGTGAGTTTGTAAAAGAGGCTTCAAACAATTCAGTCTTCATTACTTGAAAGAAACCCTATTGAAAATGATAGGGATATTTGTATGACTGGAGGCGTAGACAACCGCTTTTACAGATTTGCTCGGTGCAACCACTTCCATTGTGTAGGTGGTATCGGACATTGTGCAACCGAACACCTGTATATCGGTACTGATGAAATTTGACTTCGAGTCCAGCCAATTCACCTGCATCCTTCCTTGGCTTGGCTGAATAGCACAACGAGCCGTTATGCTGTTCTTATAACGACGCCCCGGCCTTACTGGGACTATCTGATATGCTGGTGCCGACACGCTTACAGTGAGAATACCATTATATTTTTCACTTTCGTTCGTTGGAAGAACCCACCCATCTTTGGTAGATAAATCAGGATCTTTCAACAACTCTTTTTTGAATCGATAGCGGTTGTCGAGCTTCCGAATACTGATTGCCCCCACCTCAGCTAGTTTTTCTGTTGCGCCCTCAATAAACATTTTTTTGTCAGTAGATCCCCAATTGCTATCTAATATAACATAGTCAACCTCTTTTTCTATTAAAAGATGAGCAATATCATCAGCTGTTTTTGCATCGGATACTTTCGCCTGGAATTGATAGTTGTACCAATTAGGATAAAGCACGTCGGAGTCAATTCCAGCCGTCAAAGGAGACGAAAATACGGCAACTGGGGTCCTCCCTATGTTGAGTTCGTTTACTAATTTAACTGCATTTCTTATAGGTAGGCGGTTGTTTAGATAAGTTTCACGGCCTGTGTGACTCAACAACGGCTGCAATGAGAGATCACCGTAATAAGTCCCAGCTCTGAAGAATAGCAAGTTCAGTAAGACAACTGCCAATACGGCGACAGGCATTATCCTGTCTTCAATAGAGTCAGTCTGTTTAGTAGACAGCATCACACCAATACCGGCCGCCACCCAGGCAAAAGAGGGAAATATATATCTCAGGTAGGCAACAGATTGAAAAGCCAAAAAGATAGAAAAACCTGCTACTACAAATAACAGAGTGCCTTTAAACTGTCGACGAAAAACAAGCGCAAAAAAGCTTGGAACAAGTAAAACCAACCACTGAAAACCAGCAGCCCCCGGGTGGCATTCCATGAATTTTTGCGTATTGAATGTTGCCTGATAAAGTACATCCCACGTCAAACCTTTTCCAAAGATAGAAGACGAGTCAAATGCAACGGCCAGCCAAAATGGTGACTTGAAAATGTTATTAAAAAAAGGAAAAACAGGATTTGCTGTAAGATGCCAAGCTGTTGCGTAGGGAACAGCTCCGATAGCCAGGAAGAAAAACAAGCCTAAAGCAATGCTGCCGATTAAATTCCGGTGAAGCCAACTACGGTAACAATACACCAGCAAAATCATGAATACTGGAAGTATGGTAAAAGTTACTGCTTTTGTTGCTAACGCGCCTCCCAACAGAAAACCAGATATCAGCAATTGTTTTTTTTTATCTTCAGTTGATTGCAGTAATTTGAAAATCGACAATGATCCTGATATGATAAAGGATGCCCAGACAGACTCAATGAATAAACTGCTGCTTTCTGTGAATGTAAGTGGTGTCGCCAAAAAGAGAAGCACAGACCAACGAGCACCAACGGCATTACCACCAGCCCAAATTACCAAGTCACGGACTAGCCGGCATAAGACAAAAATAAAACTTACATTGATCAATCTTGCAGCTGATTCTCCCCCCAACATGTAGGCAATTGAAAAGAGCCAGTCTCCCATCATAGGCATAACCGCCCACACATATTTGGTTACGTCAAACGACCACTCATGTCTTAGTGACAGATGGGCAGGTACAAAAAGGTGCATTGCAAGCGCATCATGTCCTACCTCGGGCATAAGCGCGACAGAGAAGTAAAAAAGCGCTAAAACAACAAATAAAAGTTCTGTAAAATTTGATCTTTCTTTTATTAGTAACCTACTATATACAAGCAAAATGGTTTCTGAGATGGACTGCCATCTCAGAATGAGCGGGAGAGCCAGGGCAATCCCGTATAACCCCGGGTAGTTTATCGGGTAATGAGAAATAATTCCTACAGTGGTTCCATAGATAACAGATCCGATCAAGGCAATATAAATAGCACTTATTTCTTTAGGATCAATTTTCAGACCTTTTAGGACAATGTCACCCAACCCATATGAGCTCAACCAAAACCAGATTGTCACAAATAGCGGCCAAGTTGCGTCTGTAAGCAGAGCGATTCCACCGCAAATAAAAGCGGCCACGATCAAATAACTGACCTTAAAACATCTCGAGGCAAGAACTGCAGCCGAAAGCCCCATCAGCAGAAAGACAACATATCGACCGACGCTAGCCCAGGCAGATGCCGACGCACTCGGCCACGCCATTTGGGAAAAGCCCCATAGCGTGGTCAGCACACCACAAGCAAGCATCAATAGAACGAGAATCGACCGAAACTGATTCATGAATTTCCTATTTTTCTACAGTAGTAGAGTTCCGTGTTCAATATGCCAGTTTGACTCATATCCTCCCTAGAATAGTTGACCTCAAAACCGATACGACTCAATTGAGATTCAATATCTTTTCCATATGTGCGATACGCTAAAACGCCTACACCTTCATCGTTGTTTGCATCTCCGTGATACTCCGGTTCCAGTAAATGTACATCTCGAGACGGATCTTCAGGGTCAATTACCTGAATCCTGTTCAGGGTTTCGTGCCAGGCACGATTGTGAGGTATTGTGAAAATATAAATTCCCCCCGGCTTTAGAACGCGATGGATTTCGTTGTGAGCTCGATCATCCAGGCGCACATGTTCCATGACATCGCTGGTGATCACGATATCAAACGACTCATTATCAAAGGTGAGGCATTCGAGATTCTGATTTGTTACTCCCTTGGCAAGTACTTTGCCCAATAGCTTCTTGGGCTTGTATTGGGACAGTTCCACCTCGATCAAACCCGTTACCTTCAACAAATCAGGAAGCGGGTAAGCGCAGGTTTCGTAATAGAAAGGAAGCTGGGTATCATAAACCCGAAGTCTCTTTTTTCCGGTCAGCGGAAGAGTTGCTAATGAGGTCGAGTTATTTCCTGTCAATTCGTTGATTGCTTGTAAAATTCCCCGTGTTATTGAACGGTATCGGCTGGTAGTGCGGCAGTGTTCGCAGTTAAGCGACTCACGCCACAAGGATTCTTTTTGATAGAAAAAACGAGTCTGTTTTCCACAAACGTTACACTGACCATTAATACTTTTTTGGCCAGCGAATACTTCTGGTGCAGGGTAGGAACCTGGCTCGTTAAAATGGTTTTTTCGATACCCATGCCGAACCCACTCACCCCATTTAGCCTCGTAAATTTTCTTGTTTTCTTCAAACAGCTCTTGTCGCTCCTGTTGCTTCAACATATCGAACGAGGCTGACAGTTCATGATGAATGAACACATCCTCGGCGCATACCACTCGCAGACCTAGCTTTTCAATACGACGGCAATAGTCATCATCTTCGAAGAAACCACGGCCAAAGGCTTCATCCAGGGGACCTACGCGCTCGTAGGTTGCTCTGTTCATCATCACGCAGAAGAATGCAGCAGTCCGTAGCGGATATATTTGCCCGATGTGGCGGTATATGTAGGTGGCAGACTTAACGAGCATTTCACTCATGTCTGAGTAATGAATGTCTATCTTTGCTTCGTTGCCAATATTGTTGGTGACCGGGCCAATCAATCCGATGCTTTTGTCGCGCTTCAGGTGCCCCATTAAGGTGCGCACCCAACCTGGGGTTACATAGGTGTCGTTGTTGAGCAGGACGAGGAAGTCACCGGTGGCAATACAAAGGCCCTGATTATTGGCCGCTGCAAAACCACAGTTATCGTCGTTCAATATCAGTTTGCGACCGTCGCCAGCGGAGGCCCAGTTTTCGAGAAAATGCTTTGAGCCATCGCTGGAAGCATTGTCGACAACGATGATTTCCATGTTATCATACTGGCTATGATCGTCGAGACTGGCTAAGCATGCTCGGGTTAATGCCAAGTTGTTGTAAGTAGCGACGATTACGCTAACCCTTGCTTCATACTCCGAGGACTCCGCATGCTTGATTAGGACTTCGGCACGGTGATTCCAGGTCTGCCCTGCTGCAAAAACCTTGCGGCGCTGAATCAAGTCCTTCGGCTCTGACCGAGTCAGAACTTGATCAACAGCATTCAAAAATTGCGCTTGATTGGCGGCAATGTAGATTAATCCATCAAATTGAACCATTTCCGGTAAATCTACAGATACAATAGGCTTGCCTGCACTCAGATATTCATAGGCTTTAACTGGGTTTGTCGCCAAGGTGAGTGGAACGATATGAAAAGGCAGCAAACAAACATCGAAGCTGTATAAGTAATACGGCAGTTTATTGTACGGTACCTCGCCAATAAACTTGATATTAGGGAGTTTTCCAAGTCTGTACTTCGCATTAGCGGTATCTGCACCGATTAGCAAAATACAGCAGTCAGAGTGGTGCTTTGCCACGGCCTCAACCAGCTTAAGGTCAAACCATTCAGCAATGGCGCCATAGTAGCCAATGATGCGGCGGCCTGTGGGATCACGGTAGATGCTTTCAGGTGGTCTGGAAAAATGACCGTAATCCCCTGCGTTTCGTATCAGGGCACGATGTTGAGTGTATTGTGCAACTTCTTTGTCCAGCCAATCAGAGGTTGTTATTGTCAGATCGGATTTACCAAACAGAGCTTTTTCCAACTGCACCAAAGTCTTGCCGGTGTTGCCAAACCCCTCATGGTGATCCATGCAGTCATACACGAGGCGGCTGTTGGGTAAAACAGAAGCTACGTCGCACCAGTAGGGATGTTGGACCATAGCAACAAGTTGCTTGCTGTTTGTCCAGTCCAGAACTTCACCAATACTTGCCCTAAGCTGCCCAACGATTTCCTGATTTGGGGCTACAGTATAAATAGATGGCGCACCGTTGACAAACAACCTGATTTGAAATAGTCGGTCCGATGCTTCCAGTGCTTCGACCTCAAAGCCAGCCCGCTCATCGTCTACCAGATTTGGTGAAACATAGAACACACGTCGACTGGTTTCTGATAATGCCAGAACCAACTGCTGAGGCCGCTGATGGCGGAAATGCCAGTCAATGACGCCCCAGACTATGTAATCAGGCAACCCCTCGTGCTGATCAGCGATCTTTATAGTTGGAGTGTGGAATTTGGCCTTGCGTAAGGAACTGCGGCGCACCTTCCTCACAATTTTGCCAAACACCTTATGGTAGAAAAAACTGGACAATTTTTTCGCATGGGTTGGCAGCGGTAGGCGGTGATAACGATTACGCAGTCCTTGAGTTAACCGTTGGCGATCTTCGTTGGAAAATCCGTAGCGAGCCAATCGGGCCAAAAAACGTAAAGGCTGTGTTATACGCCAAGAGGTACTACGCTTAATAAGGTTAATAAGAGCCACCGCGGTATCCCGTTCGGTAATCGCGGTATCCCGTTCGGCAATCGCCGTATCCCGTTCGGCAATCGCCGTATCCCGTTCGGTAAATATACCGCTGAAATTGACAAGTTGCTGCATACTCGCGGAAAAATACTGACGGTGTGCATCTTCAATTAGCGCCCGGAAGGCACTTTCCGCTTTGACGCTCTTTTTTGTGCCAATGGGTGCGATTATCGGCGGTAATGGGTTACGTGAAGCAATTACAAATTGCCGATAGTAAGGAGGACGGAAATCGCAAGAATAGAGTTCACGGTTAAACTTGTCGCTAATATCCAATACAACCTTTTGAAGACCTGGAATATCCCATAAGCAAATCACAAAGCCCAGTAACTCACGCAGCCATGGTGCGTGACCGTGCCCAATCGACTGACAATGCCATCCCAACTTACTAAGCTGCTCAACCGTTTTAACTAGCGAAGGAAGGCCATACCGATAATGCTCTTCCAGCCAGGGATAATTGTGACCAAAAAATGCTCGGTACTGCTCATCGATTGCCCTGTCTGTCTCCGACGCATCTGATGAGTCCGAAGTGGGGAAACCGAGCAGCAAGGCATTGTTTCCGAGTGACGACATTCGCTCCAAGAACGCCTGTCGGTATTCGGGAGGCACATGTTCCAATACATCGACCGCAGATACGCAATCAAAAGTCTGGCCTTCCAATTCGCTGGCAAATATATTACCGGTGATATGTCCCTGACCGGAACCATTTGGGATTAATGGATCAACATAGTTCATTGTGGCATTTGGCATGAATTGCCCAAATAGACATTCTGGTCCACTGCCGATGTCAAGAACGGAATTGCCTGATCTAAACTCCGTTTGGTAAAGAAAATCAGAACAGGCTTTATAGCGGCTGTATTGGTCGAAGATCATGTTGGTAGTTATCATCGAAAAACTAGTTAACAAATATTGATTATCAATTTAGAATCAGGGAAAAATTCATATTAGGATAACGTTGGGTGAGTTCGAGTATTCTTTTTTTTTGACAATCATTCAACATTTGCCTGCCGCGTCCTGATATGCCAACATTCAAACGTGTATCTTCATTCTTTATTTCTGCCAATGAGCTAAATATTTTTTCTTTATCATCTAATAAATCGAACTTCGAAAGCAGTCGGGATATGGTTTTAGTTTTGTCATTGATCAATTCTTCATAAGTTATCCACAAAAAATCATTAGGAGCTAAATAGGTATTTACTGTCGACCATGAAGCATAAAAATTGAAGTACCAAGGAGTTACAATATCCACAAGAAAATCAAGCCGCTGCTCAAATGTGAGCATTCTATAATTTTTATCTAGATATCCCATTGGCATGTCCAATGATTCTGAAAGCAAATGGTCATGCAGGCTAATTAGTGTGTCAAAAATATTTCGAGTCAAGATTATCACTTTTAAACCATAATTTTTGATTAATCTTAAGTTGGTATTTGTGGCTCGAACATGTTGTTGTGTAATTGTATCTACTGAGTAAGCATCAATTATAGATGGCAAAAATAGGTCCTGTTCATTGCCCCCGTATTCAAAAACCATTGGACAGTTTTGAAACCCAGTAGTTTTACAGAGGGTTTTAAGAAGTAACGTCGAGCCACTTTTGGGAAAGCAGCTAATTAGAATGTGTCTTCCCCTGTGTGCCAAAGTGGAAAAAGGTTTTGAGCAAAGATTTTTCTTTGAGTCAAAGAAAGATACCTTTGATTCTACAATATTTGAACGTACATCAGTACGTGTATCAATCAAGAAAATATATAGCCGTTGTTCAAGCGAGAGGATGTCTTGAGGTATCTCTACTGTAACCAGATTTCTGTCTAAACTAACTATTGTCTTCGTTAAAATACGATTGTTAATACACACAACTGTTGAATTGCTAAGTCCGTCACCAAGAAACCACATATTAGTAGGTTGGTAGAGTTTTGTATTAGTTAGGCTTTCAACTATAATTGAATTCGGTCCGAATTTTACAATATGCATAATAATAGAAAATTATATGAGGCTATTTGTAAAGAGCTTTAATTTATTTTTCTCGCAATAACTGTCTGAATACAGAATAAAAACGAAACGGAGTGTGCATGGGCGACGTACTTGTTACGCCAAATATAATTGCATTAATAACACTCTCCTGAATGACTTTTAATAAACAAATACAAGTGTCAAAAAACAAGCATTATCAGTGATGTCCGGTTAGGAAATTGCATGGGGTTTCTTTAATCGTTTAAGGTGCTTCCTTCGTTTCCGATTTTGCACCGCTGCTTTCTCCACAGCCATTTGTGTTGCTTCATTTCGGATTTGATTGCGGAGTTGCCGTACACGGTGGATAGAAACAGGTTCCCCGTGCTGTTCTTGGCAGTAGATCGCCAAAAGAAGATAGGTGATAAGACCAGAGAGGATTTGCACCATCAGGCCATTCTTGCTTCTGGCGAAAAGGTGATAGACATTAAGGTGGCGTTTCCACCATGCAAAAAAAATTTCAATGTCCCAGCGGAGTTTGTACACCAGCGCTACCTGCTCAGCTAATAGGTCAAAACGATCGGTGGCTACCCAGTAGGATTTGCCCTCAATGGTATAACCAACAAGGTGAACAGGTTTTTTGGTTTGATTAGCATTGGGAGTTCCTAGCAAAACCATTGCATCAAAGAATACATGAGAATTTTCATGCACAGGAAACTCTTCAATAATTTCTATATGAGTATCTTCTTTAATGCGGCAAACAAAATGACAGCCATCCTGCTGCCATTGGTCAAACAAATGATGTGCCTGATATCCTCGGTCCAGCACACCGGTTTGGCCAGGGTCGATGATTCTGCTGACAAAGGGTCTTGCGGCACCATTACCCTCTGTCAGAAACAATTTACGCGGAACTCCATGATTGAGGTCGAAGCCAAGGTGCAGTTTTGCTTTTTTGGAATTTGTTCGGTATTCGGCCCAGTGTATGGAAAGGACTGAATCGATCAGGGATCCGTCTATGGCAACAAGATCACCAAGTTCGAGATATTGGGTCGGCAAAATCCCGGTCGCCTGCTTTTGCAGCTCGGTAAACACAGCAAGAAGTTGTTCAACGCCTCGGTCATTAACAAGATCAAAGAATGTTGAGTGTTTAATACCTCCAGCAGGGGCGACTAAATTCCTGGCGTAATCGTCTTCCTGCAGAGCTTGGATCAATTCACTGCCCGACGAGAACTCTTGCAGGTGGTAATATGTCAAAATATTAAGCAGCTCTTCGGTATTCATTGCCAGTGGTTTGTTCGACCTTGATCTAAGTGGTGGTATTTTAGGCATTATATTGTGTAACGGTATGAGTAATTGCCTCTGCGATGGTGCAGCATACTGCCGTGAATAAAATTTCACAAATTTCATGTCAGCCCCTTAAAAGATTTTTCTTTTAAGGGGGCGACCGAAAATATTTATTTCATTGTCAAGTAAAAAAGGACCCAACCTGTTAATATTTATTGATATTTCACACGCAATTTTCTAACCGGATATTACTGAAGCATTATGAGTCATAATTAAATACACGCAGCCCTTCTTTTGCCATGTTGGAACAGTTTTCTACCCATTCTGTAGGCATCATCGATTTCCACGCGTAACACCGGTCAACCATAAAACCCTTATCCAAATTTCGATGATGGTCGAGGTGCTTTAGGTCGTTGCCAAAATTTGCGGTGTTCAAGATTTTTTCAGAATACTGTACCCCAAGATAATTACACAGTAGAGGTAACATGTTACCTGGATTACTTACCATGTCTTCATATCGAATTCGGAAATATGGATACTGTGAATCCTCCAGAAATGTGGTCAAGTTTAAATTACTTCCTTCCCAAATTCTCGGGAAATAGGTTTCGATATCTTTCGGTGCCCATTCTGTATTTTTTAATGACATAATGACATCACGTACATCACGTACTATGTGAATAATTCGAATGTCAGACGTAAATAAACCTACTTTTTTTAGAATTCCTATAAAGCCTAAATCGTTGGGGGATTTATCTCCCACCACCTCGCGTCCCAGTTTATTTCCAATTGCTCCATAAAGTGCATTGAGAATCATTGGAAGCGAATAATCTGCGACATGAACCAAATCTCTTACTTCACTAGGGGAGAGAAACTGGCCAACACTTGGCCCAAAATCCCGTGTGGCTGGAATAAGATTTGAAATTATTTCCCGACCCACTCTGGGGTCTGAGACCCTATCTAACACAAATGCTATCGGGACAATAAAGTCCGTTTCATGAGGGATAAATATTTTATCGTGTTGATTTAATGATTCTCTTAGCAGGGTTGTTCCTGAACGGGGCGAACCAAAAATTATAAACATAGTGGTTTAATCTCAAATTTGCTATCAAAGCTAGTTATGGTTGTTATTTGCTTTGGGTTTACAACATTAATAAACAATCCATTTACAATTCGGTCAGCAAGTTTTATTTTCCTATTTAAACAATGGCTTACCCCTACAGAGATAGAGTAACTGCCAGAGTGTAGAGACGGAAGAAAAATTTCTACTGCAATATTAAATACCTCTTTCAAGGAAGATACCCTTACAGGAACACACTCTTCAAGATTAGTATTAGTGGCAGCAATTTCTTCTCCGCGAAAATTACGAAAAATATATCCAAACGAAAGCTCGGTACCTACAGGTATCGAAACGTTTATAACACTAAAACGAAGGAGAACTTTTTCATTGCTTTGAGTAGCAGAAATTTTCTGTCCATTGATATCATAAATAGCAAGCCCAATCACTTTAGCCGTTAAGTCACCTAGTCTACGATCTTGATTGGGTATTGTGGTCTCCCAAATAAATTCTCCATTTTCACTATAATTCCAGTTACTTTCGGCAGTAACGGTCTTGACTGTGCTGGAAACATTGTCAAATAGTTCGTGCAAATAGGCATCCACAACGTCGTTGGATTCTCCTGATAACCGTAACGTACCACGATCTAACCAGTATGCTTTACTGCAAAAACGTTTGACCGCCAAGCTGTCGTGAGTAACCAGCAGTATGGTCGTCCCTCCCGCTTGTAACGTATGAATTCTATCCATGCAGCGGTGAACAAATGCTGGATCTCCCACCGCCAGCGCCTCATCCACGATCAGGATTTCAGGGTCGACATTCGCCTGTATTGCAAAAGCCAGCCGGACGTACATGCCGCTTGAATAAGTCTTCACTGGCTGCTCGATGAAGTCACCTATATCCGCGAATGCAACGATCTCGTCAAATCGCATATCAATTTCTTTATTGCCCAACCCGAGCACAGCACCGTTCAAATACACATTTTCACGCCCGGTGAACTCCGGATTGAAACCTGAGCCAAGCTCCAACAAAGCTGCGATGCGCCCATCGGTTTCCACAGAGCCGCTAGTAGGAAACAGCGTGCCGCAGATCACTTGTAGCAGCGTGGATTTGCCGCTGCCGTTGCGCCCGACAATACCGATGGTTTCGCCTTTTTTGACCTCGAAGGACACATCCCTGAGCGCCCAGAATTCCTTGAAGTACTGCAGAGGATGACGACCGGTCAGTCGCTGCATCGAGGGCAAAAAAAACTGTTTCAGACGGTCGCGCGGGGTGTTGTAGATCTCGTAGCGTTTGCAAATACTCACGACGCGGATGGCGATATCAGAGGACATCGGCAAACCCCTTTCTGGTCTTCTGGAACCAGGCGTAGCCTGCCCAAGCTACGACGGTAGCAGCTGTGGTATAAACACCCAAACCCGCCCAATTTGGCAAATGCCCCCAGATCAACACTTCTCTCGCTTGCTCAATGATAAAGGTTAGCGGGTTGGCCATAATAATCGGGCGAAACCTTTCCGGCACCATGTTCAGCGGGTAAAAAACGGGGGCAAGAAACATTAGCACGGTGGAAATGATGCCGACTAATTGCCCGACGTCGCGGAGGAATACGCCTATTGATGCTAGAATCCAGGCTAAGCCAAGGGTTATGGTGATCAGCGGCAGAAGGATCAAGGGAATGAAAATCACCGTCCAGTGTAAGTAGCCGTTAAAAAATGCAAAGGCGGTCAGCAGCACGCCAAGACTGATGAGACTGTGGAACAGGGCTACGAGCATAGCAATGACTGGCAGTATTTCAACCGGGAACACGACCTTCTTGACATAATTGACATTGGCAAGAATCAATCCGGGTGCGCGGTTGAATACCTCGCTAAACAGGTTTAGCACGATCATGCCAACAAAGAGGACTACTGCGAATTGTGTTTTGCTATCGTCACCACCAATCCCACCCCAGCGGGCTTTAAAGATTTCGGAGAAAACGAAGGTGTACACCACCAGCATGAACACGGGGTTGAAAAACGACCAGGCCAGGCCCATGGCAGATCCTTTGTAACGGCCGGCAACCTCGCGCTTGGTCATCTGCACGATCAACTGGCGGTTGAACCAGAGGCTTCTGCCCAATGCAGCTAAGGAGGTGGGTTGGGCGGCGTGGGGATTGATCGCGTTTGGGATGTGGGTCATGCGAAGTGCTCCGCGTCTGCCAATGGTTTCGCCTGTTGGTCTTTGGTGGACAAAGTAGGTTCACTTTGGATGGGCCATCGGATGTCGATGGCTGGGTCATTCCAGGCAATGCAGCGTTCAAATTCGGGAGCCCAGTAGTCGGTGGTTTTGTAGAGAAACTCAGCGGTATCTGAAAGCACCATAAAACCATGTGCGAAGCCTTCGGGTATCCAGAGCATGCGTTTGTTTTCGGCGGACAGTTCGAGCGCTACGTGCTGCCCGAAGGTGGGCGAACTGCGGCGAATATCCACAGCCACATCAAATACCTCGCCCTGCACTACCCGCACCAATTTGCCTTGTGGGCGTTGAATCTGATAATGCAGACCGCGCAAGACATTTTTTACCGAGCGAGAGTGATTGTCCTGCACAAAAATTACTTCTTTGCCGATAGCTTCATTGAACTGGCGCTGATTGAAGCTTTCAAAGAAAAAACCCCGTTCGTCACCAAACACCTTTGGTTCAAGCAGGCATACCTCAGGGATTTCAAGACGAGTAACTTTCATTAAATGATCCTCTCCTTCAGCAGCTGCAATAAATACTGGCCGTAACCATTTTTAATCATCGGTTCAGCGAGACGCTCCACCTGAGCACTATCGATCCATTTCTGTCGAAAAGCGATTTCTTCGGGGCAAGCGACTTTAAAGCCTTGTCTTTTTTCGAGAACGGAAATGAACTTGCTCGCATCAAGTAAGGAATCATGGGTACCGGTGTCGAGCCAGGCGTAGCCTCGGCCCATGATTTCGACATTAAGCTGGCCTTTTTCCAGATATAAGCGGTTGAGATCGGTTATTTCCAACTCGCCACGTGCTGAAGGGTGAAGGCTTTTGGCCAGTTCGACGACCTGCTGATCATAAAAATATAAACCGGTGACGACATAATTGGATTTTGGCTTTTTGGGTTTTTCTTCCAGGGATAAAACTTTGCCGGCAGCATCGAAATCAACCACTCCGTAACGTTCTGGATCTTGTACCCGGTAGGCAAACACGCTCGCCCCTTGCGTACGGGTCATGGCGCTACCAAGCAATTGATGGATATCATGACCATAAAAAATATTATCGCCCAACACCAGAACAGACAAGTCATCGCCAATAAAAGATTCGCCGATTATAAAGGCCTGGGCCAGGCCCTGCGGCTCTAGTTGCACTGCGTATTGCACATTCAGCCCCCATTGTTCACCTGAGCCGAGAAGCTGTTCGAAACGTGGCGTGTCCTGTGGCGTGGAAATAACCAGAATGTCCCGAACCCCAGCCAGCATAAGGGTGCTGAGCGGATAATAGATCATAGGTTTATCGTACACCGGCAGCAGCTGCTTTGATACAGCCAGGGTAGCAGGGTGCAAACGTGTTCCAGCACCGCCGGCAAGGATAATTCCCTTGCGGCGCTGAGTGACCAGTGGTTTGGCGACGATATTGGGTGTATAAGGGCTTATCATGGGAATTTTTTTTGGGTTAGCCCGTTGCAGCTGACGATTTCAGCTAGAGCACGTTTTGCATGAAGCTGCCAGGGCGGTAATTCCAGGTTAAAGGTGTTGCGTATTTTTTCGGTTGTGAGTTGCGAATTCGCCGGACGTTTTGCTGGCAGGGGATAGTCCGAGGTGGGGATAGCCAGCACATTTTTAGCGGTTGCCCGAAGTTCAACGCCATGCTCAAAGGCTTCTTCCAGGATCAACCGGGCAAAGCCGTGCCAACTGGTTATTCCACTCGCTGTAAGATGATATGTTCCACTCTTTTCGATGGAAAAGGATGCATCATACTGCAGACGATACAGGCAGTAAGCGGTGACATCGGCGAGCAGCTCAGCACTTGTCGGCGCACCGATTTGATCACAGACAACTTTGAGCTCATCGCGCTCACTGGCAAGTCGAAGCATCGTTTTAATGAAATTGTTGCCTCGAGCAGCATAGACCCAGCTCGTCCGAAGGATCAGGTGTTGGCAACCCGAAGCACGGACAGCCTCTTCGCCCGACAACTTGCTTTGCCCATAGACACCAAGAGGAGCGGGGGTATCCGTTTCCACGTACGCACCGTTTTCCGTGCCATCAAAGACATAATCGGTGGAGTAATGGATCAGCCAGCTGTTCAGCAGACAGGCCTCCTGTGCCAGTAGATCGACAGCCTCGCTGTTGATGAGAAAAGCCTGTTCTGGCTCGGATTCGGCCTGGTCAACAGCAGTATAAGCGGCTGCGTTGACGATAATCTGGGGTGAGGTAGCACGAACTAGGGCCCGCAATTCCGTCAGCTTTGTCAGATCAGCCTCATTGCGTCCACAGGCGGTAACCTCACCCAATGGCGCCAGTGACCGCTGCAGCTCCCAGCCGAGTTGGCCATCTTTTCCCAACAGTAAAATCTTCATGCCTTATATTGCTTCTCCACCCACTCGCGATACGCGCCGCTGGTGATATTTGCTACCCAATCCTGATGGTCAAGATACCAGGCCACGGTTTTTCGAATACCCGATGTGAAATTTTCAGCCGGCTGCCAGTCAAGCTCGCGTTCGATTTTAGCCGCATCAATTGCATAGCGTCGGTCGTGTCCAGGGCGGTCTGTTACATAGGTGATCAGCGACCGGTAGGTCGAAAACGCAAAACCGGATCTCGGTGGAACCATTTCGTCAAGGATGTCGCAAATGGTATGCACGACCTCCAGATTAGTCTTCTCGTTCCAGCCACCCACATTGTAGACTTCTCCGACATGCCCGCCATCAAGTACCGAGCGGATTGAGCTGCAGTGGTCTGCCACATAGAGCCAATCCCTGATCTGTTGCCCATCGCCATATATAGGTAAGGGTTTTCCGGCGAGTGCGTTGTGGATGCAGAGCGGGATCAGTTTTTCGGGGAACTGATACGGGCCATAATTGTTGGAGCAGTTAGTCGTCAGGACCGGCAATCCGTAGGTGTGGTGATAGGCGCGAACCAGATGATCGGATGCCGCCTTGCTGGCCGAATAGGGACTATTCGGTTCATACCGGTTCGTTTCGGCGAACGGAGGGCTTGCCGGGGCCAGTGAACCATAGACCTCATCGGTTGAGACATGGAGAAAACGAAAATCTTTCTTCTTCTGATCCGTCAGTTCATTCCAGTAATAACGCACAGCTTCAAGCAAGCGAAAGGTTCCGACAATATTCGTTTGAATAAAATCGTCCGGGCCATGAATTGATCGGTCGACATGGCTCTCGGCGGCAAAATTTACTATAGCCCGGACCTGGTGCTTGTTCAAAAGAGCTGAAACGAGGTCATAATCAGCAATATCACCCTTAACAAAAATATGCTTTGGATCAGTTGCGATGCTTGCCAGATTTTGCAGGTTTCCAGCATAGGTGAGGTTATCGAGATTAACGATCGGTTCATCATGCAGTGCCAGCCAATCAAGAATGAAATTGCTGCCGATAAAGCCGGCACCGCCGGTTACTAGGATTGTCATTAAAACTGCACCTGGAAGAATATGTGGGAGACATGGCAAGCAAGCCATTGTTTTCTTGCAAAAAGCATAAAATAAAGTTGAGCTAATGTACTCACATAAGAACTGGCAGGCAAGTTTTTTTGAAGTTCCTGGAAATGGAATAGAGCGGAACTTTGGGTCGTTGTATAACTTAATCCATTGTTTTGCTTGAAATGTTTATAGAAAGAAAATGTTTCGACTAGCGATCTTTTCGGTGATTCAACAAGTGCTTTTGCGACCTTCTGCTAAAAAAAATGGACAAAAGTTTGAGTGAAAGAACATACACGAGAATACCGGAGACGACACCGATTGCAACGCTCCCAATGAGCAGGGGAATAAGTATCTCTTTACCCATCTGCAAAACGGCAAAGAACTGCTCTTTGATATTCCAGAATTCAAGATGACCCAGGGTTCGTCCGATATCAATGAAAAGCCCGGATACTTTTGACAGGGGAGGGCCAGCCCACACCGTAGTTCCAAGCCAGTAGCAAAAGGTGTAAATCGGCGCTACAGTTACCGGGTTGGTGATCCAGACCGGGATCATTGCTGCCGGACGGTTCATATTAAAAATTGTGGCAGCCACAAAGGCCAGGACGAGCTGTACGCCGACTGTCGGCGTGAAAGCAATAAAGGTTCCCAGTGCCAAGCCTCCGGCGATGGCACGCGGTGAACTGCGCAGCTTGATAACCCATCGTAACACCGGGCGTGTTCGCATGAGCAGGTTGCGGCGGTTTTTTTTAGGGGGGGATTCTGCCATTATTGTATAGTACATGCTGCCTGAGCCTACGGCAATATCCTGATACTGGGATACATCCCAACCATCTCCCCAAACTGGAACGGCTGGATGGTGTTCAGGGAAAGTTTCTGGTTGCGCTGGGCATGGCCGGCATTTGCACCATCTTCAAAAAAGGCGCCGTTGGCCTCGAGGATATGCTGGATCCGCTCCTTGAAAGCATTGACTAGCAGTGCCCCTTTGCCCTCAAAGTGCATGCGTCCCTTGGTAAAAGAGCATTCGACACTGGCCAGTTCTGCCAGCGACATGGAATTGGTGCGCAGTTCTTCACTGTTTCTAATCAGGCCCCAGACGATATGTTCCTCGGGGATCTCCAGGGGCTGGTCGACATCGATAATGGTATGGGGCATGATCACGCATCCCCTGCCGATCTTGAGTCGGCTCTCTTTTTTCCCGTAGAGAAAGCTGTTGAATCCCACAAAAACATTCGATCCCAGGCGGGCCTCGATTATTTTGGCGCCATGGGCGGTGACATTATATCCCTCCAGGCATGAATTGATGATAAAGCAGTTTTCCTGGGCGTTGGCACCCTTGCCGAGGCTTGAATTTTCTATATAGGCCCTTTGGGCAACCAGCACATTGTCGGCGATTTTAATATTGGGCAGGACCACCGCATATCGGTCAAGCGAGGCGGTCTCGGGGACGGACTCTATTGTGTCAAGATTGACAAAGTCGAATACGCGCTGGAATTGATCCTTTCGCTCATCAATAAAATCAATCAGGATGCCCCATGGAACATTGTCCGGGGAAAGTGAGACGTAATGAGCCAGTGGTTCCTGCGGATATTTATAGAAAAAGTTGAAATTACCGGGGCTGTTTACCCAGATTGTGCCGGGATCGACCTTGAGGTGATTGATTTCGCCGGCCTGGATGTACGAATATGCGCCGATCACGCAGTCACGCATGGTGGTGAGATCGACGGTGGCGAAGGGGCCGAGAAAACAGCCGTCGGACGGAGCACCATGGATGTTGGCGTAGTCCATGGCCAGGGTGTCTTTTATAAAGAATTTTTCCGGGGTTTCCGGGTCGTGGGAGTAATTGTGCACCAGGGTTTTGACTAGGGCGCTGTCCTCGATATCGATAATTTCATCTTTGGTCAGGGTGATGGTGAAACTATTGAATTTACGGACATCATTTTTTCGCTTCAGTTCGTCGCCGCGGATATCACTTTTATATAACAGCGAGTTCCTGACCCGGCATTTTCCCAGGAAATAGCTGCCGGCCAGGGCGGAATGCTCAAAGTGCAGATCGAGCGGATGATCAGGGGTTATACCGTAAAAGGCGTAAAACTTATTCATCTGATCCGGCGGGATCAGGGCATCGGCGTAGGGGCTGACGTCAAATTTCAATTCTCTGAGATTGATATTGACTCTCTGGACAATTCTATTAAAAAGTTTTTGCAGTTCTTTCATAAGATATCCTCAGGGAGTATTGAAAGTGGACTATAGCTCGGGATCAGTTGTCGAGACTGGTCATTTTGTGAAAAACGGCGGCAAAGACATCGGAAATTCTCAGGATACCGACTATCTTATCATCACGGGTGACTAAAAGAGACAGGTGTGTTCCCGCAACCAGTCTTTGTATGGCCGTGTCGAGACTGCTGTTTTCCGAGACGAATTCGCCGGGCGAGGGCGTTTGCATGAATTCTTCTACTTTTTTTGTGGCTGCCTGGCGTAAGGAGTGGTCGCTCATAATCTTGCCATGGGATCGATACAGATCGCGGAGCTGGGCAATGTAATTATCACTGAAATTGAACGCTTTAAGTCGTTCAATTTCCTCATGTGCCTTATGATCGGGTTGAATAGCCTTTAATGCCCGCAGTTGGCTGATCTTGCCGACAACCTGGCCGCTCTCATCAAGGACCAGCACCGCGCGGTGCATGTATTTTCGCATGGTATACGTTTCCTGGGCTTTCTCCAGGGTCAGTATCGCGTCGATCAGTGATGTCCCGACAACTACTGTTGCATATTCGGAAATCGGCACCATTAGATCTTTGACAAGATGATTTTCCATAAGCCCCCCCATTATTGAAAAAAATAGTGTCCTATTTTCTAGGATAAAAATTGTATTTTGTCAAACAATTGCGGGCGGGAGGTACAAGCGGGGTCAAATCTTTAATCTTGACACGGCAGGATGTGTCAAGATTAAAGATTTGACCCCATATGCACGAGTTTTTGTTCTAACTGGCGATAGTTCCGGTCCAGGTCGTGGTTGTGGCGGATGTGCTCACCGGCCGCATTGGCAAGTATATCCCGTTTTGTTTTGTCTTCTATCAGCCGTTGGATGTTTTTTGTGAAAAGGGAAGGCGCTGCCGCGGGGGAGAGCAACCCGGTCTGCCCGTCGACAACCGCTTCCCCGCCGCCCCAGTCCCGATAGGCAACGACTGGCAGGTTACAGGACTGGGCTTCCAGGTAGACCATGCCAAGCGATTCCTGGATGCCTGGAAAGGCGAAAATGTCCGCCGCGCTGTAGTATCGATAGAGCTCTGACCTGGGTACTTTACCAAGAAACTGGACACGGTCTGGGAGCAGCTGGGCCGCTTTTTGTTCGAGTTGCTGCCTGCAGGTGCCGTCACCGGCAATAATCAGTCGGATGGGAAAGCCATTTTGGGCAAGCTCGCTGCACGACTCGATCACGAGTCCAATCCCTTCGGTTTTTACGCCGGGGCGCATCATGGCGGCGGTCATGACGATCGTCTCGTTGTCAATCGCCCATTGTCGCCGTAATCTTAATCTCCAGTCGTCTGCAAACCGAAACAGCTGCGGCTGAATGCCCGGACCGATATAGCTGAGTCGATTTTCCGGGATGAGCCTTTTGAGATTGGTAAAATCTCTTTGTTTGTTGGTGAAAATATGATCGGCCGATTGGAGAACTTGTCTGTTGAGGAGATAGCCCGGGAGGGTTTTTATTCGCCTGCGCTGTTTGGTTGAATAGATCCCCTGGAAAATAACGTAAGGAATTCCCAGTTTCCTGCTGCAGGTTGATCCCAGAAGATCCGGAGCTTTGTAGTACGAATGATAACTGAGCCAGAGGTCAGGCTTTTCCGTGCGGCACTCGCGGAGGATTCGGTTTTTTTCCCGTAACAGCTGCAACAAAACCAGCGGCCGATAATAGATCCAGCGGCAGCGGAGTCTGCTGGCAAGGGTGATTGCATGACCTTTGCCGGCCAAATAATTGTAAATCTCGGTCCCCGTGACCAGGTCACCGGAAGGATTGCGGTGGTCCATGGGTTTGAACGGCATGTAGTAGGCGATCTTCATGGCTTTGTCGTCCGACCGTATGGGGAAAATGAAAGAGATTGCATTGCTGCAGAAAACCAAATATTCTAAGATTTTGCATCGCTTTTCTGAAGCAGTGCTAATCTCTGGTTTTTTTTGAAAAAGAGTGAGACGACAGTGCAGACCGAAAGATTGGATGTTTTGATTTATGCCCACGATGGTCGTGGTCTTGGTCATGCCAGCCGCAGCATTGGCGTGGGTATGGCTCTGCGTCGTCTGTATCCGGAGCTGAAGGTTCTCTTTGTCTCGGGCTGTAGTCTTTCTCAGGAGTTAATCGGCAAAGCGCCGCTTGACTGGCTGAAACTTCCCTCGTATGCAACGAGGGTGGTTGCGGGAAAATCAATCGGAGTGGCGGGAAAGTCGCTGTTTACCGATACGCAGCTTGGCTGGTTGCGCTCAAAAGAGATGGCCCATTTAATTTCCCTGTATCGGCCGCGACTGGTTCTGGTTGACCATACTCCGCAGGGAAAGCACCGGGAGCTTATCCCGGCCTTGCTGGCGGATAAAGGCAGTGATGCTCTCTGGGTACTTGGTGTGCGCGGGGTGGTCGGCGCCGTGGCGCAGGCCCGATCAGAGTTTGCCGGAAATTTGTTTAAAGATCATTATCATGCACTGCTCTGGTACGGAGACAGTGCGGTACTCGGTAATTCGCACTGTGAGCAGCTGCAGCATCAATACAATACGGAGCCGGTTGAATGCGGATATGTCGTGCGGCTGGCAGAATATGCCCACTGGAATGGACGGCTTTTCGAACAGGAAGGGGTGATAGCCGGAACTGTCTCCATCCCCTGGCTTGGGGAAAAAACCATCGATTTCCTGCTGATTCTGGCAAGGGTATTAGCCAAAATCCCCCAATCCTATGGTGACTGGCGGATTTTTGTCGATATGGACAACAATTCCGATGTATGCCAGAAAATCAGGAAACTCTTTAGTGAAACAGGAAATTGTCAACTGGAACCGCCCGGGGAACGATACGTTTCGGCATTGCTGCATTCAAGGATTGCGGTAATATATGGCGGTTATAACAGTCTTATGGATGTTATTCATGCCAATATTCCTGCCCTGGTCGTCCTGCGGGAAATGCAGGATGAGGAGCAGCAGATTCATCTTCAAAAACTGCAGGAATCCTTGGGCGAAGCTCTAGTGACGGTTGCTGAATCCCTGCTTTCGGCTGAGCAGCTTGAGCGGCTGTTGCTGGCCCATCTGCAAAGAAAGCTGAATCCAGCCGTTGCTTTGCATGCCGGCGGCGCCGCATATGCGGCAGAATATATTTCTCGCCTTCTGGCTGGCAATCCTTAATGGTTTTGAAAATTGGCATCGTTAACCTTGGCGAGGAATATTTTTGTGCATATCAACACATTTCTCGGGCTATCTCCGGCCTGGATGCGCAGAAGTCCCTCTCGGGTGATTATTTTTTTTAATAATTCTCTGCCGTTAGACTGATTGTAATAAATATCCGAATCGAGAATATCCTGGATGTTTGCCCGCTCCACTTTATCGATAATCAGTTGTATGCCAAGGTTTAAAAAAGTGTCTTTGATCTGAGGAAGTTCGTTTTCCAGGGCGAGGATGCCCTGTTTAGAGACCATTTCAGACAGTCTTTTCAGTTGCAGTACCAGAGGAACCAAAGATTCTTGATCTTCAAGGCTGCATGATGCTTTTGCTGCAAGGGCTAAATCGCGTATCATGTTTTTACTTATAGTGTTAATTATGAAAGTTGTTATTGGCTTGTGGTCGGGTGTGTCGTGTCGTTTGCTATGGCTCAACTCCCAGCAACGCACTGGCGCCGGATTTACCAGATAAAAAAAGGTCTGACAGCTGTCGGGGGGAGGAATGTTTTCAAGGGTTGAACTTGAGGCTGCCCTGAAAACAATAGAATAGCTCAAGATTGAGTTTGCAGTCAACTTTAACTCAAAAAAAATATCCAGATCGACGGTTTGCTTGATTTTTGGTCCCCTTGCTTTTGGGTTGCGGTCGTTTTACCTTTTTCTGCAGCGACCTTTGGAGGCATCAATAGCTGCAAAATTTTAGTACATAATTGTAATATAAAACATATCGTCACTGCAAAAATGAAAGATTTATGCCGAGTTGACTGGTGGTCTGACAGGGCGATAGTATTTTAAGTATCAGATATTAAAGTGAAATGTGTAAATATACAGTATATGGCGCAATTCTTGTATTAATCTGAGACAGTTGCTGCAAAAAAAATCAGTGCAGCTCTGTTCATGAGATGTTTGTATGAGCAGAACAAGATTTGCGGGGTGTCGATGTCTTGGAGTGTGGTCTGGTTGTATATCCTGAGTTTACTAAAGAATAATAAGGGAGAGTACTCGTGAAGAAAATAGAAGCAATAATCAAACCCTTTAAACTTGAGGCGGTAAAGGACGCATTGACCGATATCGGCATCACCGGTATGACTGTCTCCGAGGTCAAAGGATATGGGCGCCAGAAAGGGCACAAGGAGATGTATCGCGGAGCTGAATATAATGTGGATTTTAATCCAAAGATAAAAATTGAACTGGTGCTGGCCGCTGATTTGGTCGACAAGGTTGTCGATGCCATTCGGACAGCAGCCAATACGGAAAAAATCGGGGATGGAAAAATATTTGTCCTGCCTGTTGAAGATGTCCTGAGAGTGAGGACGGGGGAAAGAGGTAAAGACGCAATATAGTTAGTCCTGTTCTCTGCCATGACGGGGCCTGACTAGTAGTACCTGCGGGTTTTCTGCTGCTTTTTGATAGAAGATAACCTGCGCTAAGGTACTCATCCCGGCTTTTTTCACATTCGCCGGGATTAGAAAGCCTTCCTTCTGCAATAAATTGCGGAGGGAAGGCTTTTTTTGTTGTTATCCTTGCGTGCAAATGATAATTATTCTTGAAAATTTGCAAGCTATTTGGCAATATGCCTCCTTAGATTGATTGCCGGTTTAAGAGGAATTGTTTAGTATCTTACCACTTCAAGTGGCTGTTTAAAAAATCCAGCTTTCTCCCCGTCTGCCGGGGCGAGAGTGATCCCGACAGGGTGTATTGAATAATGGAGGGAATTATATGCTATTGCCTCAACCTGGGAAGATATATCGTTTTTATCGGAACGGTTTTAAAAGCATGACCGTCGGAAAGACTCTATGGAAGATTATTTTCATAAAGTTATTTATAATGTTTGCCGTTTTGAAGGTGTTCTTTTTCCCCGATTTCTTGCAGACAAATTTTTCGACCGATCAACAAAGGGCTGACCATGTCATCGAACAATTGACAGGATCGGCACATCTTAATTAACTACGGAGGACGTTGTAATGGGTGAAATAGATCTGGCCACGGTGAACTGGGCGCGGGCACAGTTTATCCTGACTGCGATGTATCACTGGCTATTTGTCCCGATCACCTTGGGGCTGTCTTTTCTCTGCGCATTTTTTGAATCAATTTACGTGCGGACCGGAAAGGAGGAGTGGAAGCATCTGACCAAATTCTGGATGACCTTATTTGGTATTAATTTCGCCATTGGTGTTGCCACCGGTATCATCATGGAATTTGAGTTTGGCACCAACTGGTCCAGCTATTCCTGGATGGTTGGCGACATTTTCGGTGCTCCGCTGGCCATTGAGGGTATCTTTGCCTTTTTCCTCGAAGCAACCTTTTTCGCGGTAATGTTTTTTGGTTGGGAACGGACGTCGAAAGGTTTCCACCTCTTTTCCACCTGGATGGTGGCGATCGGCTCCAATCTTTCGGCCCTGTGGATCCTGGTGGCCAACGGCTGGATGCAGTATCCGGTTGGCATGGCCTTCAATCCTACGAGTGCCCGTTTCGAGATGCAGAATTTCTGGGAGGTTCTTTTTTCTCCTGTCGCCATGGCCAAGTTTACCCATACAACCAGCTCGAGTTTCGTTGTTGGTTCGCTTTTTGTCATCACTGTCTCCTCCTATTACCTGCTCAAGGGACGGCATGTGGAGATGGCCAAAAAGTCAATCATCGTCGCCTCGGTTTTTGGCCTGATCGGCTCCGTCTTCGCCGCCTTTACCGGCGATGAATCGGCGTATGCCAATGGCCATTTTCAACCGATGAAAATGGCTGCCTATGAAGGACTCTACGAAGGGTCTAAAGGGGCAGATCTCGTTGCTATGGGAATTTTGACCAGCGGCAAGAAAGTAGGCGACGGCCAGCCGCCTTTTGCCTTTGAGGTGTCCATCCCCAAGGGGCTCTCGCTGTTGGCCAAACGGGATTTCGGCGCTTTTGTGCCGGGTATCAAGGATCTGGTCTATGGCAACGAGGCGGAAGGGATCATGTCGGTTGGAGATAAAATGGCCAAAGGCAAGGTGGCTATTGCTGATCTGGCCCTGATCCAGAAAGCGAAAAAAGATGGCGACGAACAGGCCAAAACGGCAGCGATAGAACGATTCAAGGTGAATCAGGACTATCTCGGCTTCGGCTACCTCGATACCCCTGAGGAGGCGGTTCCGCCGGTCGCCAGCACCTATTATTCTTTTCATGTAATGGTCTATCTCGGCACCTTTTTCCTGCTGCTCACCCTGCTGTTTCTCTATTATTCCTATAAAGACACGCTTGCTGAAAAGAAATGGCTGCTGGTGTTGGGCTTCTGTTCCTTTTTTCTGGCACTCACCGCCTCGGAACTTGGGTGGGTGGTGGCGGAAGTTGGCCGTCAACCCTGGGCTATTCAGGATTTACTGCCGGTGAAAATGGCCACAACCCAAATTGCCGCAGGCCACGTGCAGGCATCCTTTGCCATTTTCTTTGTACTCTTTGCCGTGCTGCTCTTAGCGGAGATTAAAATTATGCTCAAGCAGATCAAAATAGGACCGGAGGGCGTGTAACATGATTGGAAAATTAGATATCGTGATCCTGCAGCAGATCTGGTGGATCATCTGCTCGCTCGTTGGATCCCTCTTTCTCTTTCTCACCTTTGTCCAGGGCGGCAATACCCTGCTCTGGCAGGTGGCCAAGAACGACCGCGAAAAGTCGCTGGTAATAAACTCCCTCGGCAGAAAATGGGAACTGACATTTACCACCCTGGTACTTTTTGGCGGGGCTTTATTTGCCGCATTCCCCAAATTTTATGCAACAAGCTTTGGCGGCGCATACTGGGTGTGGCTGCTGATTCTTTTCACCTTCATTGTCCAGGCGGTCAGCTATGAGTTTCGGGCGAAGCCAAACAACCTGCTCGGGGCCGGAACCTATGAGTTGTTTCTTTTTATCAATGGTACGGTTGGTGTGCTTCTTATCGGGGCGGCGGTTGGCACCTTTTTTACCGGATCCAATTTTACCCTGAACGATTTTAGCCAGGTGACCTGGACTAACCCCTTGCGTGGGGTGGAGGCGGCCTTTTCATTCTTTAATCTTGCATTAGGCCTGTTCCTGGTCTTTAACGCCAGGACGCTGGGTGCCATGTATCTGGCGAATAACATTGATTACCACGGTTTTCCGGAGTTTGAGGCGCGGGTCAGAAAGTCCTGTCTGATCAATTTTCTCTGCGCTCTGCCTTTTTTGCTCTATGTAGTGGTCAGTCTGGTGCTGATGGATGGTTTTGCAACCGACGGGAATGGGATGGTCAGCATGGTAGAGCATAAATATCTGACCAATCTGCTGGCAATGCCGATCGTGCTTGGTCTGCTGCTCGTTGGCCTCTTTCTGGTTATTCTCGGAGTTACCCGCACGAGCCTGGCACGGTCAACCACCGGCATCTGGTTTGGTGGGCTGGGGACCGTGCTGGTAGGCCTGGCAGTTTTTTTCACCGCCGGATTTAATGGAACGCCGTTTTATCCATCCAAGGTTGATCTGCAATCGAGCCTGACCATTTATAACGCATCGTCAAGCCATTATACCTTGACCGCAATGACCTATGTGGCTTTGTTTATCCCTGCGGTACTGGCATATATAATCTATGTCTGGCGGCAGATGGATTCAAAAAAGATTGGTGTGCGCGATATAAATGATAAAAAAGCGTATTGAAAAGAGGAGAAAGCTATGGCTGCAGTATTATTAATTGGCTGGGTTGCCGTGATTGTCGTCTCCTATAACGTGGCGGTAACAATTCTTATAAAGACGGATAACTTATAGCTGCATTTGGGTCCCATGCGGCGCATGGGACCCTGCTTCGAAGCTTTTTACTTAGCCACCACCTGGTTTCCATGTGCTGCATGGGAACCTGACCCGATTATCGAAGAAAGATTGGGTTGATGAGCCCCCACCACAAGAGCTGCAGGCAAAGAAGAGCATATAACCCGGCGACGACATCGTCCATCATGATGCCGATTCCACCATGAATCTTCTGATCAAACCAGCAGACCGGAAAGGGCTTGAAAATATCAAAGATGCGAAACAGGGCAAAGCCGAGCAGCCATGCGCCAGGATGTGGCGGGGCGAGGGTCAGGGTTATGAACATGCCGAGGACTTCATCGATGACGATGCAGCCGGCATCCGGGCGGTCGAGAATTTTTTCGGCGGAGCCGCAGACAAAAAAACCGACCACAAACAGTACGCATAACACCATCAGATAGGTCGATAGGGGCAGATCCTTGATCAGCAGCCAGGGCAGCAATGCGGCCAATGAGCCCCAGGTGCCCGGTGCCCAGCCGATTTTTCCCACATATAACCCGGTGGCAAGGGCCATTATCAATTGATTCATGAGCAACGTACCGTATTGCTGCGCACCGCATTATACACTTCCTGCAGCGGCACCCTGTGCCGGCGGGCGATTTCCCGGCATTCTTCATATTCAGGATAGATGATGCTGCCCGTCGGGGTGTGCACTTTTTTGGCCATGATATTTCCCCATGGAGTAGCGACTGCAACTTTCTCACGGGGAAGCGTCCGTCGTGTTTCTCTTCTAAAGCGCAGTCCTATGGCGGTTGTTTCCGAAAGGATGATTTCTTTGAGCAAATGTGCATACGCGGGCGGGCTGATGACCTGCAGGGCAAAGCCCGGTCGGCCCTTTTTCATCTGAATCGGGGCGAGCGTCACATCCAGCGCCCCTTGGGCGAATAATTGTTCGCAGAGATAAGGAAAACCCTCGGGACTCCAGTCGTCAAGATTTGTTTCGATGACCTCGACACTTTGTTGTTCGTCAACGTCGATGGCCCTGCCGATGATGATTCGCAACAGATTCGGCTGCCCGTTGGTCAAAATGTGGCTGCCCGCGCCATATCCGGTTGCGCTGATTGCCATGGACGGCAGTGGGCCATAGTCCTCGACCAGGGTCGCAACCAGTGCCGCGCCGGTCGGGGTGATGAGCTCCTGCTGCAGGTCTACGCCGTAGGTGGGAATGCCGACGAGAAGTTCGCAAACCGCCGGGGCAGGCAGTGGCAGCAGGCCGTGGGCACATTTGACGAAGCCATGGCTGGTTGGTAAAAATGAACAAAAAAGGCGGGTAATGCCGAGATGATGCAGGCCGACCAGGGTTCCTACCACGTCAACAATGGTGTCGAGAGCACCCACCTCATGAAAATGCACCTGATCGACGGGGATGGCATGGACTTTGGCCTCGGCGCGGGCCAGGGCCTGAAACACTTTGCTCGCCTGGTCAATTATCGCCGGCGCAAGAAAACTTTGTTCAAGAATCTGCACAATGGCCGGCAGCGTTCGGAGTTCCTGGCGTCGCTTGCTGCTGATGGTAACCTTAATGGAGCTGATCGCATTGACGTTTTTTTCTTCAACAAGCAGTTCAAGCCCGTCAAGCTGCAGCTTGCCAAGCTCTTCGGTCAGCAGCTGGCGATCGAGGCCGGCGTGCAGCAGGGCACCGAGCAGCATATCGCCGCTGACGCCGGAAAAACAGTCCAGGTAGGCTATTTGAGGGGGTGCAGGAGAGCTCACTGGACGAAGCGTGTCCCCGGGGCAATTGGGTGGCCGCAAAGAAAGGAGTCCACGTCCATGCGTTTTTTCCCTTCCGGCTGTATCTCTCTGGTGAGCAGGGTATTGTGGCCGCAGGCGACCAGGATTCCCCGCTTGTCGGCCTGGAGCACGGTTCCCGGCTGCATCTCGCTGTCCTGATGCAGCACCTCCGGACGGAAAAGGCGCAGTCGCGTGCCGTCAAGAAAGCAAAAGGCAGTAGGCCAGGGATCAAGGCCGCGGATAAGGCGTTCTATCTCTTTGGCATCTTTATGCCAATCGATCAGGCCATCGTTTTTTTTCAGCATTGGGGCAACTGTTGCGAGGTCATGATCCTGCGCGACCGGAATAATGGTGCCTTCCTGTAATCCCTTAATAGCGGTTAACAGTGTTGCGCTGCCGAGGACTGCAAGCTTGTCGAACAGGCTGCCGGCGGTTTCGTCGGGGGCGGTGTTAATTTTTGCTTTGAGCAGGATGTCACCGGTGTCCATGCCCTCGTTCATCTGGATAATCGTAATCCCCGTTTCCTTTTCCCCGTTGATCACCGCCCATTGGATAGGCGCGGCCCCGCGATATTTAGGCAGAAGCGAACCGTGTACGTTGATACAACCTAAGGGAGGCAGCTCAAGCAGCGATTTGGGCAGGATTCTGCCGTAGGCCGTAACCACAATCAGATCCGGCTGATAGGTAAGCAAGCCGTTGTGAAAAGCTTCCGTCTTGATTTTAGTCGGCTGTAGTACGGGAATTCCGGCAGCCTCGGCGAGGACTTTGGTTGGCGGCGGGGTGAGCTTTTTGCCCCTGCCTTTGGCGCGGTCCGGCTGGGTAACAACGGCAACGACCTCATCCGGGCCATCGATAAGTGCCTGGAGTGTTGCTGCGGCAAAATCAGGGGTTCCCATGAAAATAATACGTAGCGGTCGCTTCGACATTTTCGCTCCTGTTATTTTTCCAGCCACTTTTTCACTTTCTTTTTATACAGATTCCGTTTCAAAGGGCTGAGATGATCAATGAAAAGAATACCGTTTAAGTGATCGATTTCGTGCTGCAGGACAACGGCAAAACGATTTTCGGTCGACAGTTCGTGAGCTTGTCCCTGCAGATCCTGATAGGCGACGGTGACTTTCTGATATCTTTTGACATTGGCTGTCAGCTCAGGGACGCTCAGGCAACCTTCCTCATCTATCTGGTTTCCTTCATGGGCTACGATTTCGGGATTGACCAGGGGCATGAATTTCTTTTCCCCTTCCTTGTCTTCAGATATGTCGACGACAATCAGTTTGATTGATTTGCCGATCTGCGGCGCGGCGAGGCCGATGCCCGGGGCGTCGTACATGGTCTCCGCCATGTCTTCGACCAGCTGGGCCAGGCCGTTGTCAAAAGTTGCAATTTTTTCCGTTTTCTGGCGTAAAACCGGTTCTGGATATTGGTAAATTCTTTGAATACTCATTGGTATATCTCTTAAAACATCCTCAGTAATAGTTGATTTTTTCTGTTGCCGGCAATGTACCATAGCAGCTCCGTTTCTGCTACGCTTACAAAGATAAGCATGACATGAGTAAATGCTATTGACTAATTGATAGCGGGCAGGAGGAGGGAATCGAAGGCTTGGCAAGCGTGTTGTGTCGACGGGCAGGGAAATACCTGTCTTGCTGATGGTGTTTTGTCGTAAATGTATTACTACTTGTAATGAGGGGATATGTTATTTATTGTGTTGCCGAAGAGTTGACGAGTTTTTCTCAGCCACCCTGCTATCATCCACTCGGGAGAAATTGATGATTACAAAAATACTGGTACCGCTTGCCTTTTCTAAATACTCCAAGGGAATCCTGCGGTTTGCCGCCGATCTGGCGGCAGCTACCGGCGCTGAACTGCTTGTCGCCAATGTCATCAACCAGCGTAGTCTGGAGGCAGTGAATAAGATCACCTCCTTTGGTTACAAGGTGGATGTTGAGCATTATGTTGAAACCATTAAAGCTGAACGAAGGGAAGAGCTGAAAAAAATTATGGGTGAACTGATGCTGACTGAGGAAAAATTAACCCATACTTTCTGTATCGGCGACCCGGCAAACGAGTTGTTGAAAGTGGTGATTGATCAAAATGTGGATGTCGTGGTGATGGGGGTAAAAGCCCATGATTTCAGCCATATTTTTACAGGATCGGTGGCAGAGAAAATGTTTCAGAAATGCCCGGTTACGGTCATTTCCTATCGTGATGAAGAAATTTCTGATAAACTCCGCAGGAAAATCATCCGGCATCTGGGCAACGAGGATTAAGTTGGCTCTGGCGGACGAGTTGTTTTTGTAGATTCTCTTTTCAGGTCTTGGAACATATGCATATTTTATTGCCGGTAATCGGCTATCTGGTTGGGTCGATTCCTTTTGGTCTGGTCATTGGCAAGATGGTTGGTGTCGATGTCCGCATGCAGGGGAGTCGAAATATCGGCGCTACCAATGTCAACAGACTGCTCGGTAAAAAGCTCGGTTGTATTACCCTGATTTGTGACTGTCTCAAAAGTTTTCTGCCAATGTATGGAGCAGCGGCCCTGCTGCCCGAATCGGCGGGCAAAGAGCTGGTAGTCGCCCTTACCGGCTTGATGGCGGTGCTGGGGCACATGTTTCCTGTCTATTTAAAGTTTCGTGGTGGCAAAGGGGTCGCGACTGGAATGGGGGTGTTTTTATATCTTTCTGCCCCGGCGATACTGATCAGTCTGGTGGTTTTTCTGGCAACTGTTGGACTGACTGGTTTTGTTTCTGCCGGCTCCTTACTCGCCGCCGGCCTTATTCCCCTCTGGTTGTATTTTCTCGGCGCCTCGAGCATAACCATCGGTACGGCGGCGTGCATCGCTCTGCTCATCTGGCTGAAGCATCATGAAAATATCAACCGGTTGCTGCACGGCAAGGAAAAAAGCTGGAAGAAAGGAGGAAGATGATGAAGGCTATCGAAGTAAGAAAATTTGGTGCGCCCGAGGTCATGGAACTGGTCGAAAAACCTGCCCTATTACCCGGACCGGATGAGGTAGTGGTGCAGGTTGCGGCAATTGGCGTCAACCCGGTCGAGACCTATATCCGCGCCGGAACGTATCCCATGCTGCCGGAATTACCTTATACTCCCGGCGGTAATGTGGCTGGGACTATTGCGTCCTGCGGCCCGGAAGTTACCCGGTGGCAGAAAGGCGATCGGGTCTATAGTGTCGCGACAGTCAGTGGCGGTTATGCTGAAATGGCGCTCTGCAAAGCAGATCAGGTCTTCAGGCTGCCGGCAAATATTTCCTTTGCGCAGGGCGCTGCCATCGGTGTTCCTGCGGCCACCGCCTGGCGGGCGCTTTTTATCCGGGGCCGGGGCAAGGTGGGTGAGCGCCTGCTGATTCACGGGGCAAGCGGCTCGGTTGGCCAGGCAGCAGTGCAGTTGGCCAGGGATGCCGGGATGAGCGTGTACGGGACGGCCGGCAGTGATCGGGGGTGTTCCCTGGTAGAAAAACTCGGAGCTCAGGCGGTTTCTCATAACCAGCCGGGCTATGAAGACAAGCTCCTTGAGGCGAGCTCCGGCGCAGGGTTTGATCTTATTTTAGAGATGCTTGCCAATAAAAACCTGGAAAAGGATTTACATCTGCTGGCCCGGCGTGGACGGGTAGTTATCATCGGCAGCAGGGGCCGCATTGAAATTGATCCCCGGCTGACCATGGGCAAAGAAACCGAAATCAGAGGCCTTGCCGTTTTCAATGCAACTCCCGAAGAAACAAATCAAACGCATTCCGCCCTGGCATCGGCAATGGAACGCGGCGTCCTGGTGCCAGGCATCAGCCGTGAGATGGCTCTGGCCGAAGCGCCAATGGCCCACCAATTGGTTATGAATGATGGCAATTGCGGCAAAATAGTACTTCTCCCCTGAGGGGCGTTATCCTGAACTGAGGTCCTTTGCCGGTGAAGCCTGCTGTCCCGGTAACGTCCAGGTTCATTGCAGGAGCAAATGCACCGGTAACAGTACTTTCATGGATGTAGGGACATTCTTTTTGGTCGGACCGGCAGAAGAACCACTCCCTGCCAACCGCGCTTTCGCGCGACAGGTGGATAGGGTGGTTTCGGGTTTTTGGTCATAGTGGGGGCTGGCTGGTCCGGTCTTTATGGCCGTGGATGGAACAGGCACTTTTTCGGTGATTGAGCCGGTTCCCAGCATTTCAAAAGGATTGAAAATACCAAGTACCGTCCCGAAGCTGCCCAGCAGCGGCGCCACGGCGGCCTCCGCCTCCATCCCCCGACCTATATCGTAATTTCGGTGCAGAATGCCGACGATCAGCACCCGAATCACATGGTCTCTGCATCCGCCGGTCTTCGTTCTGATCAGATCCCATTCACTTTGTTCGGCCAGGGTGAAGATTTCATCCATTGACCGGCGGTTGCGCCTTCCCGTTTGCAAATGGCAAACTGTGACTTTACTGCAATGTTTGTCCCCGGTTACAGCGGCGGGCCCGTCCCGGATTTTAACCGGGTTCCCCCTTGCTCCACTCTCGTGAAACCTGGAAAATAATATGCGTTAGTTATCGTGGTTTATTTGTGGTGTCAATCGGTAAAAATTACCGAAGAATACACCCAGAGCAGTTGCCTGTCCCCTCACGTACATCTTCCGGTACGAAGCAGTATAGGGTTGTTACCAGGTGAGTGTCTTGGTGTTGTCCTTAAACAAGGCCCCGCCTGTAAGTTCAGGATTGCCAACCTTCAACCCTGGCAGTAAATCCTCTTTTTTAACCCCGAAGTGTTTCATACACATGGGGCAAACCAGGACTGTGGCCCCCTTGCTCATGATCTCCGTCAGTGCTTTGTGGTGGTGGGCGAAAGTTTTGGACTGGGTCGTGGAGCCGACCAGAACCCCCTTGTCATTGAGAAAAATTGTTAATGCATGGCCGCGTTCGTGCTGTTGGCTGCCAAAGGTGATTGCCATATTCGCGCGATGTGCATCATTGCTGGTCAAGTTGATGAACAGCGGGTCCGTGTCTCCCGCGTGCGATGGGGTGGTGAAAGTTCCGGTACACAACGCCAGTGCCAGCAGTAGTTGAAAAATGATTTTCATGTGGATCTCCTTTTGGATGGTTGTGAATAAAATGTATCTCCCCGTCAACCGGGAGGATACGCGGAAATAAATATTGCCTTTTAAGCTGTTTCTTTCAATCCTAACTGACAAAAGTTGTTTTTGATGGTAGCACCGAATATTTGATATTTCAATCTTTATTTATAAAAATCAGAGAGCTGAGCCGATGATGCAGCAGGCATGGATTATTAATAGTGTAAAAGTCGCCCTTGAACAGGTACCTGTTTAGCGTTATGGTAAACGACTGAGTGTTTAAAACTATCAAGAGGTATGTCTATGGCCAGGTCAAAATGCCCGACATGTGAATATCACGAATTTGAAGCTGTTCCCGTTACGACAAAAACCGGGCAGAAGTTCTGTCTTATTCAATGTGTTGCCTGCGGGACAGTAGTTGGCGCTCTCGACGAGGTGAAAATCACCAACGTGATCAGAAATGCCGAAAAGAAACTTTCGAAATTCCTGGAGAATCTCAATCGCAAGGTCGGTATCGTCTGCAACAGAAAAAACCTTGATTCTTAAGGCTAACGTCGTTTTTTAAATCCAGGAAAGGGGCAAGACTGCAGTGGAAGAAGATATCGGTAAACGGCTGGTGCAGGCCATCAAGGATCCCAACAATCTGGACTCCCGGGAGAGTATCGCCAAAGCAATGGAGCTCACCAAGGCCTATGCCAGTTCGGGGTCGGCCACCCATTTCAGCACGGTCACCAAACTTTTTTACGATCTGTTTGAGATGTTTGAGACGGGCCGGGACCCTCGTACTAAGTAGTCGGGGGATTGCGTTTCAGGCGCTGGTTCAGGCAGTCCGGGCTGTCGCATTGTGCAATAATTTTTTTAAGATAATTGATATTCTTATGAATGTTTTCCAGATAGAGATTCCTGTCGAGTTTATACATCTCGCGAAAATGGGTCTGCATCGCCTGCGATGTATTGGAAAAGGTGGTGGAGAGCCGCTTTAAAACCACTTCGTGATAAAACTTTTCCGTATGTTCCATGAGTTCCCGGGCTGAATCATGTCGATTTATGCCTCCGGCTTGCTGTTCGTCAAAGAGCAGTGGCAGGCACTCCAGATAATATCTGTCGGCCATCTGAGCAAGAATATCCGCTGACCCGACAACCTGGCCGGCAAGCTGGATCTCATGGCTGTGATAGTCAAAAGTTGCCGGATCACTGTCCAGATCGGTGTAACGGATGATTGTCGCACAGTCTCGGAAAATTTCCTGGGTAAACCCCTTTTGTGCCACATATTTTTGAAGAAAGAGAATCGATCGTGTTTCGTGTTTTACCGTTTCCTGCCCATCGGAATGCGCCTGGTCACGTTCCTGGGGCAGCATCCCGGTATCGTGAAAATAGGCGGCAAGCAGACCTTTGAACAGGGTTTCGGACGAAACGTGGATATGCTTGCAATGGAGCCCATGGAACAGACGGGCGGAAGCCAATACCACCATTTGGCTGTGACGCAGGTTATGGTATCGGACGGTATTTTCAGGGAAATGGAGAAATGACTCAGAAAAAATCGCGGTCAGGTCGTCGTCTACCTCCCGGATCAGCCCAAGATCGATGGAAGGACAGATTTTTGCAGCAAGAAAAATAATTTCATCCAAAGGGGTACCGTTAGAGTTTCCCTCGAAGATGTGGGTCAGGTTCTTCATTTCCATATTGATTGCCTGGGGTGTGTTGTCAATTTACGTAATGACTGCAATAATTGTACAAATAGACCTGCCGGAAAACAGACACTTGCGATAATTTTATCATGTTTTCTCATTTTACATAACCTATAATGAGATCGAACAGTTAATATATGTTAGATTGTCGTGTATGATACTTTTGTGATACAATTGAAGTGGTGTCTAGACTTTATGTGTTTTTATGGGTACAATTTGACATACAAATTTGAAATTAGGCCAGAGATGCACCCGCTTATAATAATGCGTTATCTATGCGTGACGGAATAAGATGGAAGAAAAGAAAGATGCCGTTGTAGTGTTGATAGTTGATGACGACGAGCTGGTCCGCATGACGCTGAGTGTCCTGGTGAGCTCTCTTGGCTACCACTGTCTGGTTGCCGGTGATGGCGTTGAGGCGATTGCCGTACTGAAATCGACGGCAGTCGATCTGGTTTTCTCCGATATCGTCATGCCGGGGATGGACGGCCTGGAGCTGCTTGCCCATATCATTGAAAATTATCGGGAAACGGATGTTATTATCTCGACTGGCTATCATGAAAAGGCCAGTTATTCAGAGGTAATAAAAGCCGGAGCCATTGATTTTATCAAAAAACCGATAGATCAGGCGGAGCTTGAGGCAAAACTGGCTCGAGCAGTTCGTGAGCGAAGCATGATGCGAGAGCTGGAGCGGTTGTCAATGCAGGACGGGCTGACTTCGATCCTGAACAGAAGGGCGTTTGACCAACGTTTTTCCGACGAGGTGGAGCGGGCCCATCGGCAGAATTATCCCTTGATGCTGGCGATTATTGATGTCGATAATTTTAAGCAGTACAACGACGAGCATGGTCACCAGGAGGGGGATAAAGTTCTTATCAACCTCGCCGATATTTTGCGGGAATGCACCAGAGATAAAGTAGATATGTGTTTCAGGCTTGGTGGAGATGAATTCGCCGTCCTGCTGCCCCAGGCTACCGCCAATCAGGGTACGGAGATAGTCCAGCGCATTCTGCTCAGCTTTGTTGAACAGAGCTTTGGGACAACAACCCTGTCCATAGGTCTTGTCTCGTGCAAAAGAAACATTAAATTGCCGAGAGAAATGGATGAAGCAGCCATCAGAGAAAGGGCAGATCAAGCCATGTACGATGCCAAAAATGCCGGCAAGAACTGCGTGGTGGCGCGGGTGTGATCACCTCTTTTGCGGGTGCGTTGGAAAAGCACCCGTCAGCGCAGGAGAACAGCTTTCAGCCTAAGGCATCCTTGCGAAAAGTACGATCCGGTGCCACCGGATATTCCCCGTCAAAGCAGGCCAGACAAAAATTCTTTTTCGTCATCCCGGTTGCCTTGACAAGCCCTTCCAGGCTCAGGTAGTGCAGAGAGTCCAGCCCGAGATATTGCGCAATCTCGTCTATTTTTTTCTGATTGGCAATCAACTGGTTAACGTCTGGAAAATCGATGCCATAGTAGCAGGCATGTCGGGTTGGCGGACAACTGACCACCATATGGACTTCTTTGGCGCCGGCCTCGCGCAGGGCCCTTACCCGGCTTTTTCCTGTTGTCCCCCGAATAATTGAATCCTCGACGATGATAACTCTTTTATCTTTAAGAAAAGAGCGAACCGGATTGAGTTTTACCTTCACATTGAAGTCCCGCATCGACTGGGTCGGCTGAATAAAGGTCCTCCCGACATAATGGTTGCGGATGACTCCCATCTCCAGCGGGATACCCGATGCCTGGGAATAGCCGATAGCCGCGTAATTGCCCGAATCGGGAAAAGGCATGACGAAATCGGCATCGATTTTTGCCTCCCTGGCCAGAATTTCACCCATCCGTTTTCTCGCCTGGTAGACGCTGATCCCAAAAATTTCCGAGTCTGGCCTGGCGAAATAAACCTGTTCAAAAATACAGAAATGGGTGTCCTGCTTCGGCCAGGGAAAGATCGACCTGATGCCGCTCTCCTGAAAAATGACAATTTCCCCCGGTTCAATCTCCCGGACAAATTCGGCCTCGATAAGATCAAGGGCGCAGGTCTCGGAGGCGACCACCCAGCCGCCAGCGCGGCCACAGCCGCCGTTTTTTAATTTGCCGAGACACAGTGGTCGAAACCCGTCAGGATCGCGCACCGCGATCATGGTCTTCTCGGTTATGAGCAGCAGCGAGTAGGCTCCTTGCAGCGAGGTGAAGGTGTTTTTCAGCGCAGTTTCAAGGCCCAGATGGGTGGAACGGGCCATAAGGTGCAGGACCACTTCGCTGTCCATGGTGGTCTGAAAAATCGACCCCTGTTCTTCCATGGCATTGCGCAGGGCAATGGAATTAACGAGATTGCCATTGTGGGCAACCGCCAGCGTTGTTCCCTTGTGGGAAACCATCAGCGGTTGCGCGTTGGTGATATTTGAGGCCCCGGTGGTAGAATATCGAACATGGCCAATGGATAAATGTCCTTTTAATCCCTGGAGGATCTCCTCGGTAAAAATTTCCGGAACGAGGCCCATGTTTTTGTGCATGGCCACCTTGGTCCCGTCAGACGTGACAATACCGGCGCTTTCCTGCCCTCGGTGCTGTAAGGCATAGAGGCCGAAATAGGTAAGTTTGGCTGAGTCTTGATGGTTAAAAACACCACAGACTCCGCACTCGTGGGTGGGACGTCCGTCTGACAATTTTCCGGCTTGTTGTTGTAACATCAGGAGTTGGTCCTAGGTTGTTTTTTTCGATGCAGAGATGACATTGTGAAAATCCTGAATATCAGGCCTGTTACAATGCCATCAAAAACCGCGAAAGGCACAAAGTGACAACCTCTGTGCCTTTCTTCCGGTAACCCAAACAATGAAACCTATAATAAGTATTGCCGAAATTCAATAAGAAACAAAGCCGACAGGCATAAAATATTTCGAGTCCCTTTGCCGGACGATCGTTCGAGTGGACAGGCTGTATGTGCTCAAGATACTGGGAATTTGACTAATTAGTGGCAATCTTTCAATTTAACCCCGCCCAAAGGCTTTGCGGGACTCTTGGCAGTACCCCAGGGGGATAAGTTCCTTAACGAAAGAATGTTCTTGTAGAAAGCACAAGAGGTTTAATAATTGGTCACTAATCCCGCCTAAAAGCATTGCGGGACTCTGTTTAGTCCTCGCTTGACGGGGATAAGTTCCTTAACGAAAGAATGTACTTGTAGAAAGCACAAGAACATTCTTTCTAAGTCACTAAAAAGGAGTTGTGGCCACGGCGTGGAGAATTTCCGTCAGGCGGACCAGGTCGTTGAGATCAAGCTGCTCCTCAAGGGTATGTACCTTATCCATGCCAGTGGCGATGATAGCCGTCGGCAGGCCATAACCGCAGAAGATATTGGCGTCGCTGCCACCTCCGGCGACGATGTATTGCAGGTTTTTCCCGGCCATTGCCGATGCCTTGCGTATCCTCTTGATTACCGGGGTGTCGTCGGCAAGAGACAGTGCCGGATAATCACCAATGATGTCGAAAGTGACGAGCGGGCGCTTATCGCCAGTGGCTGGACCACCCTGCCAGCGCGCCACGGTTTGTTCAAAGGTGTCATAAATTTCTTTGGTGTAGCGATGCAGCTTGTCGGTGGAATGGCTGCGGACTTCGCCCCGTAAGACGATCCGTTCCGGGACGATATTGGTCGCCACCCCGCCTTGGATGACCCCGAAATTTCGGGTTGATTCTTCGTCTAGCCGGCCCATGCGCAGACTGCTTAAGGCTTCAGCCGCCAGAGTGAGAGCGTTTATCCCCGCGTCCGGGCAGAGGCCTGCGTGCGCTGCCAACCCTTTAATTTCCACTTTGATCTTGTTGGCCGCCGGGGCTCCGACAATGACGTGATCTATGCCGGATGAATCCAGCGCGTAGCCATAGGTGGTCAAAAGCCGGTCGTATTCAAGATGTTTGGCGCCAAGCAGGCCGATTTCCTCACAGGTGGTGACAATAATTTCCAGCATCGGATGCGGGGTGTTGTGTTCTTTCAGCAGGGTAAGCAGCTCGAGAATGGCGGCAATCCCACTCTTGTCGTCACCGCCAAGTATTGTGTCTCCTTTGCTGCTGAAGACATCACCGGTGCGCACCACCTTGACGCCATCGGCGGGCTCAACCGTATCCATATGACAGGATAAGAAAAACCCCTGCTGTTCCGGTAAGCTGCCGTTAAAACGGACGATGAGGTTGCCGGACTCCGAGCCGGTTTTGACAGCTGAATTATCTTCGAAAACCTCATCGGCTCCCAGCGCAGCAAATTTATCTTTCAGATAGGCAGCGATGGCTCCTTCTTTTCTGAAAGGACTGCTTATTTCACATAATTCTGCAAAGGTAGCGGCCAGCCGCTCCCGGTTTATGGCAATGGTCATGATAGAGCCTCTATGGTATCTTCGTTGTTAGACTGAGCTTTGGAGGGATTGAAGAAGAACGACGGCATGACAGCTGATACCCTCGTTTCTTCCGGTGAAACCCATTTTTTCCGTGGTAGTTGCTTTAATGTTGAGAGCACCGGGAGCGATTTTGCAGGTGCGGGCAAGCAGTTCTCTCATCTGGTCAATGTAGGGTGCAAGGCGAGGCGCCTGGCAGACGACCGTGATGTCGGCATTGGCAAGGTTGTATCCGTGCTCCTCGGCCAGCGCGACGATATGTTCGAGCAGAGTAATCGAATAAATGCCGGCAAACCTTGGATCGGAATCAGGAAAATGTCTGCCGATATCACCTAAGCCAAGGGCGCCAAGGAGGGCGTCGCACAGGGCATGGGTGAGCACGTCGGCATCGGAATGTCCAGCCAGGCCATGACTGTGGGGGACGGTTATGCCGCCCAGTACAAGTTTTCTGTCTTGAGTAAAACGATGGGCATCATAGCCATGACCGATACGCATTTTGGGCAGCAGATCCTGGTGCATTATTTTTTCAGCCAGGAGAAGGTCCTCCGGCCGGGTGATTTTAATGTTGGTTTCAGCACCATCAACGAGAGTTACCGGAATTGCCGCTTTTTCCAGAAGGGACGCTTCGTCGGTGACATCGGCATCGCCGTTCTGGCGATAGGCTTTTTCCAGCAGTTCCCTGCGGACCGCCTGGGGGGTCTGTGCCTGCCAGAGGGATGTCCGGTCGATGGTGGCGGTAATCCTGCCGGTGTCGTCACCTCTTTTAATCGTGTCTTTTACCGGCACTGCGGCAATGCAGGCGCCATGCCGGATGGCGGCAAGATAACATCTGTCGATGATTTCCCTGGTGACAAGTGGCCTGGCGCCATCATGGACCAGGACGATTGCGATATCGTTATCGAGTGTTTCAAGACCGGCCCGGACGGAATCCTGGCGCCGGCGTCCACCCGCTATTATTGTCAGGTTGCTGCTGTTGAGCTGGTGGCGGGTAAATAATGTATTGGTCTGTTCAATGAAGTCGGCGGGAACAACGACCACGATACGGTTGATACTGCCATGATTGAAAAAGGCACGGACGGTATGGACGAGAATCGGTACACCTGCCAGCAGGTGATACTGTTTCGGATGGTCAAGGTGCATCCTGGTGCCGAATCCGGCGGCGGGAATTATGGCTGCAGCTGAGTGTGTCATTTAAAAAAGGAGCGGGCTATAAGCCGAATTCTGTACCCGGTGAAGGGCCATGATCATTTCACTGGGATGTTGATCGCTCAACACCTCTTGCAACCTACCCGGAGATCTCGGACGGGCCGCCCTCAAACATCTCCCTATTTGGTCTTGCTCTGGGTGGGGTTTGCCGTGCCTCCCATGTCACCATGGAAGCGGTGAGCTCTTGCCTCGCCGTTTCACCCTTACCTGATGGATCCAGGCGGTTTGTTTTCTGTGGCACTTTCCCCCGGTCGCCCGGCGTTCGCGTTACGAACCACCCTGCCCTGTAGAGTTCGGACTTTCCTCTCCGGTCGTAAGACCGGAGCGATCATGCACCCGCTCCGTTTGCTAATGTAGTGGGAAACGCGTAAAAGTCAAAGCGAAAACGTACGGTTAGTTTTCTTCTTTGGCCGGCGGCAGATAATAATTCAAGCGCTGGCATGTTGGGCAATCGTAGATTTCGTCGCCTTTGAGCAGCATATTATAGCGTTGCGGCGGCAGTGCCATAAAACATCCCTGGCAGACACCATCGACCACATTAATAACCGCAAGCCCATTGCGATGCTGCCGCAGGGTGTCGTATTTGCGCAGGAGCGATTTCTTTATCTTGCCGGCCTGGTCAATGCGAATCTGATCTTTTTTCTTTTTGCCCTTGTTGATCGCCTCGATGTTGGCCCGAACTTTATTCGTCTCTTCGGTAACCAGTTTCTTCTCGCCTTTCAGCAGGTTTTTTTCCTCTTCCATCTGCGCCGAATGTTTTTCGATCGACTCCATGATGGTCATGATCTTTTCTTCGTTTTCCTTGGCGCTTTTCTTGGCGTCTTCGATTTCTTTCAGCAGGGCTGTCTGCTCACGACCGGTCTGCACCTGCATCATTTTCGACTGGCGCTCTCTGACATGATCCATCTTGTCGGCCATCTCACCTTCAAGGGTTTTGCTTTCCTTTTGCAGAGCGCTGATTATTTCCTGCAATTCGTTAATGAAAGCCTCTCTTTTCGCCAGGGCGGACATGCGTTCGTCGAGTCCGCTCTGTTCAGACTTGATGGCATTGTCGATTTGATCGATTTCCAGATCAATAGCCTGAAGTGAAACAAGTTGGGTTAAGATATCGTTCAAGATGATTCTCCTATGGAATGTGTTTCTCTGGTATTTATTGAGGGTTGTATGTTTTATCCAGCAAAACGAAAGGGGGATGTTCGTCTTGCGTTTGTAGAATTCTGATGTTCCAGTTCTTTTGTTCCCCGGCTTCCTGCAGTTTTTTAACCAGGAGGGCGACCGCGGGCTTTTCTGTTGCGTAGTGGGTGCCGTCGATAATACAGAAATTGTTTTCCACGGCCCACAAAGCTGTACTGTGTTTTATTTCGGCCGAGAGATAGACGTCTGCACCGCGCTGAAAGGCCAGGGGGGCCAAATCTGAACCGCTTCCGCCGCAGATGGCAACCGTGGTGATCTTTGCCGGCAGTGTTCCGGCCATCTGCACGCTTGGCAGATTCAGTACGCGCAGCATCCGCGCCACAAAATCAACTGCAGCGAGCGGGGAAGAATACGAGCCGATGCGTCCCAGTCCTGTGCCCGATGCATTGTCGCCCGGTGAACAGACAAGAGGGGAAAGGTTGATAAGACCAAGCTGGAGGGCAAGATAGTCGCTGACTCCCTCACGGGCGCTGTCGAAATTGGTATGGCAGCCGATGAGGGCAATCTGACCGGCAAGGGCCTTTTGCAGCAGTCTGCCCCCGGGTTCGGCGGTATTGATGTTCGGCAATGGTTTGAAGATAACCGGATGATGGGTGATTATGGTGTTCGCACCCAGGGCTATCGCTTCCTCCACCAACCTGTTGGTCGGGTCAAGTCCGGCAAGAACAGCCGTTACTTCCTGGTCCGGATCGCCGACCAGGAGTCCTACGTTGTCCCATGCCTCAGCCAGGCTGAAGGGGGCCTCTTGATTCAGGCTTTCGACAATGTCCTTTACTTGTACCGGCATAGCGATTTTTTTTCGTGCATCTAGTCCAGATAGATGGGAAATAAAACAAAAAAGGTACACCCCACCGGGGATGTACCTTTTTGTCTTTCCGCCCGTTCAGGCCTTGTTTGCCCGAACCGAGATGTATATATCAGGGGTTTTGTACTCTTCCCCTTTTGTGTAATGTGTAATGTTAAATTATTCAAGGAACCGTTGTTTCTGCGCAAAAGCTGCTGTATTAGTGCTGCTGTAAAAATTGGTGGGCGCAGTAGGATTCGAACCTACGACCGATCGGTTATGAGCCGATGGCTCTACCAACTGAGCTATGCGCCCCTCTCGTTTTTTGTTGAGAGATAAAACAACATATTAAAAATGACATCGCGGATAAAGTCAATCAAAAAAGCAAAAACGGTAAGAAAATCTTTTCAAGACTGGCAGGATGCAGGCAGATGCATCTCTGGTTGCGAAATAATACAAGATAACTATCCTACTAAAACACAATTTTAAAATATATTGATCGTTAGGATGCTTTTTTAAAACCCGGTGAATCGCCTTGATGTATACCAATCTTCTCTTGTTTCTGGTCGCAATTTTTCTTTTTAGTATCGACCGCGTCCCTTCCGCGCCACTTCTGCCTGGCTGGCAGGCGCTGCTCCTCTTTCTGGCGCTGCTGGTCGGCTATGCCCGGCTTGCCGGCAGGCTGTTCGGCAGATCACGGGCCAGTCGGTCAGCGGGATATTTTCAGACGGAAAAGCAGCTGTCGATTCTCGCGCTGGTCTTTTTTGGCATGAGCCTCTATTTATGCGACGCAAAATACTATCTGTCCCTGCTCTCTTTTGGCGACACGACACCCGCCCTGGTCAATCTGGCAGGGCTCCTGCTTTTTGTCATCTTCCTGGCCATTATGTGGCGGGCCGGAAAAAGCAAATATGAGCTGATCTTCGGCAGAAAACAAAGCACTCCGGCATTCATTCTGTCCAATATCAAAGCCAATTTGCCTATTGTCCTGCCCTGGGCTATGCTGTCTTTGCTCTACGATATCGTTGCCTTCCTGCCCTTTCCCGGGTTGCAGAAAGTTATCGCCTCGGAGTGGGGTGACTTGCTGCTTTTTGGCTTTTTCCTCTTTTTTGTGCTGATTTTTTTTCCACCGCTGGTACGCAGGCTTTGGGGATGCCGAAAATTGCCCGAAGGGGCATTGAAGAAACATCTGGATGCGTTTTGTGCCAGGCAGAATTTCAGTGCCGATTATTATCTCTGGCCTCTTTTTGAAGGACAGATGTTGACCGCCGCGGTGATGGGCATCGTCCCCGGTCTTCGCTATATTCTGCTTACCCCGGCCCTTATTCAAACCATGTCCATCGGCGAGATCGAGGCCATCATGGCCCATGAGATCGGTCATGTGAAAAAGTTTCATCTGGTGCTGTATGTCTTTCTGATAACGGGCTTCAGCCTGTTGGTCGGGATGCTTGCCGAGCCGTTTATCTATATGTTTCTCTCCCTGCATTCTTTAAATACCTTGATTACCTGGAGTGGTATTTCGGCGGAAACGGCCCTGACTCTGGTGGGTTCGGTGCCGCTGCTTATTTTTATGCTGGTTTATTTCCGGTTTATTTTCGGCTATTTCATCCGTAATTTCGAAAGGCAGGCCGATCTCTTCAGTTTTGCGACGATGGGCAACGGTCAGCCACTGGTTTCGGCCTTTGAAAAGATATCGGCTCTCAGCGGTAATATCCGTGACCAGCCGAACTGGCATCATTTCGGCATTGGCGAACGTATTGACTGTCTCGAACATGCCGAAAGAGACCCGGAACTGGTCAGGCGACATGACCGCAAGATCCGCTACAGTCTGATCGCGTATGTGGCAATACTGCTGCTTACCCTCGGTTTGGTTCACCAGATCCCCACGGAAATGCTGGCCCAGCGTTATCAGGAAAATTTCGCCGAGTCGGTCCTGCAGCAGAAGATAAAACAAGAACCGGACCGGGCTCTCTGGCAGCGGCTTATCGGCGATCTGATGCTGACCCGAAAGATGGAAGAAAAAGCACTGGCCGCCTACGAAAAAGCGTACAGTCTTGATCCGGCCAACCCGGAGATCATGAACAATTTTGCCTGGCTGCTGTTGACCAGCGAGAACCTCAAACTCAGGGATCCTGCGAAGGCCCTGACTCTCGCCAGGGCGGCTGCGACCCTTCAGCCGAAAGGGCATGTACTCGATACGCTGGCTACCGCCTATTGGGCAAATGGCCTGATCGATGCGGCAGTAAGTACCGAAAAAGAAGCGGCGGCTCTGGACCCATCCCAACGGAGATTTTACCTGGCGCGGATCATCAGGTTTACCAGCCAGACGTATGAGGAATCGATGGCTGCACTCGAAGCGGCGCAAAAGTCAGCCCAGGCGGAGTTGAAGTAGGCTATGCCGTTATTGGGTGCACATGAATCGGTCGCGGGCGGCCTGCATCTGGCGTTTGCCCGCATCGAAAGTGTCGGCGGTGAAGCACTGCAGATATTTACCCGCAACCAGCGACAGTGGCATCCGGCCGAATTGACAGCTGAAGAGATTGCACTCTTTCGCAAAGCTCATGAGAAAAGCCGGGGAATGCCAGTCGCTGCGCATGCCTCCTATCTGATTAATCTCGCTACCGATAAAGACGGTTTATTGGAAAAATCCGTGCACGGTCTGCTCTCGGAGCTGAACCGCTGTGCCCAGCTTGGTGTGCCGTATGTGGTGCTGCATCCCGGCTCCCATGGCGGTGACGGGGTTGATGCCGGGCTTGAGCGATTTACCACAGGGCTGGATAGAGTATTGAAGCAAAGCAGCGGGAAGGTCAAGGTCCTGGTCGAAACTACCGCCGGACAGGGCACCGGGCTTGGCAGCAGTTTTGCGGAACTGGCATATATCCTGGATAATTCAAAATACCCCGATTTACTGGCGGTCTGCGTTGATACGTGTCATATCTTTGCTGCAGGGTACGAGCTGCGGACCGTGGATGGGTACCGGGCGACAATTGCCGAGCTGGAGAGTGCAGTCGGTCTGGACAAGATACTCTTTTTTCACCTCAATGATTCGAAGAAAGAGCTGGGCAGCAGGGTCGACCGGCATGAACATATCGGCCAAGGGGCCATCGGGCTCGACGGGTTCAAGAATCTGCTGAACGACAGACGTTTTGCCCGCCTGCCGATGACCCTTGAAACGCCTAAAAGCGACAGCCTGGAAGAGGATCGTCAAAACCTGCAGGTTCTCCGTTCGCTTCTGCGAAAGACTCCGCACTAATTTTCGCTATCTTCTTGCAAAATAATGATCCACGGGGGAGAATAGATGCAAACTCCGTTCTTTCTCTGCAAAGGTAAGTCAAGGTATGTCATTGAAATTTTTACATAGCGATGCCCTTCTCGGCGTCCTCGTCAAGCTGAAGGTGCTCACCCCTAAACAGTGCCAGATTGTCACGCTGGAAAAAGGCAAAATGCGTCAGAAGCTGCTGCGCCAGGCTGGCAAAGAAGGGGAGATCGATAAAGAATATCCGGATATGGTCGATATCACCGTGGGCTTCAACTTCAAGCTGCAGGGAGGCGACGGACGAGTCATCGATGAAGAAGTGATCATGCGTGCTGTCGCCAAAGAAAAGAATCTGCCTTTTAAAAAGCTTGATCCGCTTGATCTCGATATGGAGGTTGCCACCAAGACCATTCCCCGCAATTTTGCCATTCGGCAGCTCCTTCTTCCGTTTAAAATGGAAAATGGAGTGGTTGAAACGGCCATCTATCATCCCGACTGTCAGGCGGCGCTGGCGGATATCGAACAGGCCAATCAGATCAGGATAAAACCGTATCTGGCGACAAAATCAGATATCAAACGGATAATAGGTGATTTTTTCGGCTTTCAGAAATCGATCAGTGCGGCGGAAGATCAGTACGGGGTCATTCCGGGAGGAGCTGGTTCCATCGATATCGGCAATCTTGAGAGGTATGTGAAGATTTCTTCTGCGAAAGAGATTACCTCCTCTGATCAGCATATCAAGACAGCGGTCAACCATATCTTTCATTACGCCCTTGAACAGCGGGCCAGCGATATCCATATTGAGCCAAAGCGCAATGTGTCGATGATCCGCTTCAGGATCGATGGGTCGTTGCATACCATCTACAATCTGCCGAAGGCGGTCCATGCGGCTATCGTTGCGCGCATTAAATTTTTGTCCCGCCTTGATATTGCCGAAAAAAGACGGCCCCAGGACGGCAGGATTAAAATCGGCGAAAAGAGCGGCAGGGATGTGGAGATAAGGGTCTCGACCATTCCGGTTGCCTTTGGCGAAAAGGCGGTCCTGCGTATCCTCGATTCCGACTTGATGTTTCAGCAGATCGACAGCCTCGGTTTTTCTAAAAGAGATATGGAGGTGTATAATTCTTTCATTGCCTCGCCCCACGGGATCATCCTGGTAACGGGTCCGACCGGAAGCGGTAAATCGACAACGCTCTATTCGACCCTCAAAGAGATCGCCACGCCGGAAAAAAATATTGTCACCATCGAAGATCCGGTGGAGATGGTGCATGAAGAGTTTAACCAGATCGCCGTCCAGCCGCTGATTGACGTGACTTTTACCACAATCCTGCGCAGCATTCTGCGCCAGGACCCCGATATCATCATGATCGGGGAGATTCGTGACCGCGAGACCGCCGCCCATGCGGTGCAGGCGGCAATGACCGGTCATCTCGTCTTTTCGACCTTGCATACCAATGATGCGGTTTCGTCTATTGCCCGATTGAGAGACCTCGGGCTGCCGCCATTCATGATCGCCACGTCCCTGCTTGGATGCATGGCCCAGCGATTGGTGAAAACTATCTGTCCTGGCTGCTCAGAGGAGTTCGAGATGAAAAGTGAAGAGCTTCTGAAAATGGGCTTTCCGGTGGCGGAATCGGGCAGTCTTGTGCTGAAACGCGGGAAGGGCTGTCGGGATTGTCGTGGCACTGGATTTAAGGGTAGATGCGGGATTTTCGAAATATTTCCCATGTCTTCCAAGGTGAAAAAGATGGTTGCCGATGATGTGCACACCCTGGAAATACGGCAGGTTGCAATACGTGAAGGAATGACTACATTACGCGAGGACGCGTGGGACAAGGTACGGCGCGGTATCACGACCTATCAAGAAGCCCTGCGGGTGACTGCCTCGTAAATGCGAGGCATAATTATAAGAATAAGAGAAAAAAAGAGATAACAGCTGATGGCCATAAAGATTGTCGCCAAGAATAAGAAAGCCTTTCACGACTACCATATCGATGCAACCTATGAGGCCGGAATGGTCCTGTCGGGACCGGAAGTCAAATCTCTCCGGGCCGGCAAGGCGAACCTGCGGGATGGCTATGTGAAGATTGATTCCCGTGGTGAGGTAATGTTGTATAACGTACATATTTCGATGTACTCCTTTGCCACCCAGAATCCAAACGAGCCGCTTCGAGTACGAAAATTACTGCTCCATCATCGCGAAATTAAGAAACTTATCGGTAAGCTCAACGAAAAAGGTCTTGCCTTGATACCACTGAAGATATACTTTATAGAGAACGGCAAGGCGAAGATTGAACTCGGCCTTGCCCGTGGTAAACGAGAATATGATAAGCGGGCCACCCTCAAAGAACAGCAGAGTAAACGCGAGATTCAGCGAGAGATGCGCCATGATAAAGTATAACCAGCAACTTGAATCTAGATAAAAAAGGGGGCGAAACGGATTCGACGGGGATGTGTAAGCTCATTGTTGCATGCCGAGCTTCTATTTGCTCGTAAAACCAGTAGAACATAAATATAATCGCAGACGATTATAACTACGCAGTAGCAGCTTAATACCTGTCATACTGCCGTTCCACCAGCCTTCGCCCGTAAGGCTGGACTTGGGGCGTCGACTCAACGGGCTGGTCACCTGAAGGTTGCCTGTCTTTCAGAGGACGAGATCTCACAGACTAGTTCCAGGAAATCTATGTTCCGACAGAGTTCCCGGCACGAAAATTAAAGCACGGAACTAAGCATGTAGATACGAGAGGGGAGCATTTTCGGACGCGGGTTCGACTCCCGCCGCCTCCACCAACTTATTGAAATCATTGAAGAAGTCGAATTCTTCATGCACGAAAGCCTATCTTTATCCACTTGCGTTATCCACAAGGTAACCAACGAGAGGAATCAAAGATGGGCTTTTCTGTTTCTAACCCTACCTATTTGTACCAGAGTCCTTCTGGCTACATCTTCAGATTACGTATTCCAAATGACTTGAGGGCCATTGTCAGCAAGTGTGAGTTCAGGTATTCTCTCCGTACTGGAATACTGAGAGTGGCGAAGCATCGAGCACGTTGTATCGCATCATATATTCATAAACTATTTTTAAAGGTTCGCAGCAGCATGTCAGAGTTTTCTACAGAGCGTATTGAACAATTGGTTCGAGAGTACATCAGGCAGACACTCGAAGATGACGAGAAGTGTAGAGCATTAGGTAATCACACCATGGATGAACTCTATGTCACTGGTGGCTCAAGCATGGGCCAGAAGGAAGCAGAGTCTCTTGATATCTCAGTCAAACGATGGTTAGCGCAGCAGGATCATTCCTTCTTACATCCAGTGGCAAACAGACTGCTGACCAAGCATGGCATTGAAGTTGCTCCAGATAGTGAAGAGTATAAGACCTTAAGCAGAGAGCTGATGGTAGCCTTCCAGTCTATACTGCAGGTCAGAATTAAGCGTTCACAGGGTGATTACTCTGTGCCTGACGATGAGCTGATACCTTTATTAAAACAACGAGCACAGGGCATTTCTGAGAGTGCTGAGGCGAAAACAGAAGTAATCCCGGCAGTGAAGTTTTCTGAAGTACAAGAGAGCTACCAGAGTGAGGTCGAAAAGGCTGGCAATTGGACTGAGAAGACCAAAGCTGAGAACCTATCGATATTCGCTTTGTTTGTCCGGGTGATGGGGGACCTTGCTATCGATAAAATTGATCGGAAACTGATGGCTGAATACAAGACAATTCTCATGAAATTGCCTCCTAATCTCAATAAGAGTCCTCTTTACAAAGACATGAGCATTGAGGATATCATTGCTGCAAAACCTCCCAAGACACTCACCGTAAATACTTTGAACAAATACATCAGAAGGTTGAGTGGCCTATTCAATTACGCTGTCAGAAACGGTTACATGACCACCAACCCTGCTGAAGGAACCCAGATAAAGAGCCAGAAGCGAGTTGACCAAGAGCGAAATGATTACTCCAAGGAAGACCTTGAGAAGCTGTTTGGATCAAAAGAGTATCGTGAGGGTAATCATAGACAATCTTATGGTTTCTGGACGCCTCTCATTGCCCTCTACACTGGTTGTCGCTTGGAAGAAATATGTCAGCTACACCTTGAGGATATCAGGCAGGAAGATGGTGTCTGGGTGTTTGACATCAATGATAAGAACGAGAAGCGGCTCAAGAATATGTCCAGTGAGAGACTGGTGCCAATTCACCCGCAATTAATGGACCTTGGTTTGATCGATTATGCAAAATTCCTACAGGGAAAAGGTGAGGCACGGTTGTTTCCTGAGTTGCAGCAGCGTCGTGATGGATATGGACAGACTGTCAGCAAATGGTTTGGGCGGTATAAAGAACGATTAGGCTTTGGCAAAGGACAGACCTTCCATTCGTTCAGGCATACATTCATAACTCACCTCAAGCATAAGCAAGTCGATCCCTTCATGATCCATGAGCTTGACGGCCACACAGTTGATAGTGAAACCATGGGTCGGTATGGCAAGAAGTTTACCCCTGAGATTCTGCTGAAGGAGGCAATCCAGAAGCTCGACTACGGGATTGATTTTAGTGACCTGAAGTGGATTTCTGGTTGATCAAGGTCGCTGTGTCCCGCTTTATGGTGGCTTAGTAGTAATTGTTGCCTAGCATTGTTTTTCTTTACATTTGTTCCCATTGGGCATAATGCTCATTGATAAATAACAAAAAGGTAGGGAATATGAAGCACGTACAGAGAAAAGAAATAGACGGACTTTTTCAATATCATGGAGTTGTGACGAAAAATGGTGAACGAATATCTTCAACGGTATTTTCTGATTGGTTCGTGTCTGACAGTGAAGCTGAAAAGGGTTTCGCTGAGATAATGTCAGAGCAAGGCTATAGAGTGGTCAGCGTTAAAATCGGAGAAATCACAGAAGTCGAAATAGCATAACTCCAACAGGCAAACCCCATGGCCACTAAAGAAATTTTATACCTCGAAGTGATACAAGAGTTGAGATGAAAATCTTATAGGTCCTGATTTTTTTGGTGATGACCCAATGTTAAAGAAAATCATATCAGGTGGACAGACTGGAGCTGACATTGCTGGTTTAGACGCTGCGATTAGGCATGGAGTCCCGCACGGTGGATCTATACCGAAAGGGAGACTTACTGAGGACGGTGCGCTTCCCGAAAGGTATGACCTGCAAGAGATGGACACCAAGTCCTACCCAAAGCGCACTGAAAAGAATGTGGTCGATTCTGATAAGCCTATGATTCATTGGACATGGGGAAAGTTACTATGGGTGAGGCTGTTGGTTTACTGAAGGCTTTTATCCGAGAGAATGGCATTGAGGTCTTGAATGTTGCTGGGAGCAGGGGAAGCAAGGTCCCAGAAATTTACTATAAGACGCTTCAGGTAGTAGCTGGAAGTATCAGCAGCTAGATATTATGAATATTCGGCCTGTCCAGCTTATTCTGAAGGCATAGCGGTTAATCGTTGTTGTTCTGGAAACATCTCGGATATAACCCATAAAAAAAGGCAGAGCCAAATGAATGACCCTGCCTTTGAATTCCGGATTAAAGGATATGTTATTTCTTCTTTCTTCTGAGCCTCACGCCAACTAGACCAGCTAAACCTGTACCCACAAGAAGCATGGAGGCCGGTTCAGGGACAGGGGTTACTACAGTCGTATTTACAAATGAATCACTATAATCGCCAGGATCGATTGATGTCACATGCATTCCAATCCTTAAATCTCCAGAAGCCAATGCGGCGCTTATTCCAGCCAATATTGAAGTATCGGGGATTACAGTGTAGACCAAACCTAATATATCAGTGCTTGTATCTATGCCTCTTGATGGATTTCCCACGGAATCAACTGAAAGAATTGTAGTGGCTTGAAAAGATGGTGAAAGGGTGGCCCATTCAGGTAAGTTGGCTGGGTTTGCTCCTAAAGTAAAATATGTACTTCCACCCAAGCTGTTTATTATTTGGGGTGATGCAAAGTACGGATTATCAGTTTCTGGGTTTGCTGGATAACCAGATGATGTCCAAGCGTCGTCAAGATAAATTTCAGAAATACTTGAATTGATACCGACAACATTTGTGAATGCAAATAATACTTGATCATCATTAATAGTCTGCTGATAGAGTGCAAGCGCAGAAGACTTGTCTGCTATAGTGAGATGTAACTGATCCTCTAAATTCAGCAATTGAGGAGCATTATCCGATACTCTAACAAAATTAACCTCTATAATATCGGCACTGGCTATCCCTGTGTTGACTAAAAAAAACAATCCGATAAACAATAATCTTGATAATATTCCTTTCATACCCCCCCCCTATGTATTGTTAGCTCCAAACATTAAGCGCCGTGCCTATTGTCTGGCAAAATTCACGCCAAATATTTAAAATAAAATGATATTGCCTAATTGTTTGTTATTAGATGGAAAAATATTTTTTAGATCATCTGAATACACAAAAAAATAATACAATTGTTCGTTTTTCTGGAAAGAAAATACGAAATAACGAAAAATCACCGGTCAGCTTTGTAAATCCACAGATAAATTTTTAAAAGAAAGAGTGGTGGTAGTTATGCGTGATTGATACTTTATCGAATTCTGAAATTCCATTTCGTGAATTTGAGGTTTTTCCACTTAGCGTTGCTGACTCGTAAATCGTGCCTGAGCACTCCCCCGTTGAGTCGAGCGAAGAGCAACCCCCAAAATCCCTCCCCTAAATGTAAGAAATTTGTCAGGTCACCTGTCTATTCTGCAGTAATACAAGAAAACGTAATCTAGAAACACCAAGGGAGGACCGAATGGACACTGACGGAATAGAGCAATTGATAGACGAGGCTCATGCAATTTTCAATGCCACATCAATTCACGAAGTAATCGACCTTGATGATCAGGCTGCTAGGGCATTTTTAATGGAAGCGTATGGAAACCCTAAGCCTGAACTTATTGATCAATATCTTGAGGTTGTGGCGAAGCTGAGATAGTGCTAGCGGATACTACTTGTAGTCAATACAAATAGACTGGTTTTGGAGTTTATCGGCCAGTGAAGACCTGAAGATTATCACTTCATTTCTGACATTTTGGTTTTACATCGACTGTAATGTGCAGATCAAACTCCACTTTGTCAGATTTTATTGTCGTAACTTCTGGCTTTTCTACAGGTTCCATCGGGTTTGCTGAAAGTTTCTCATTAAATTCTTGGAGCTTCTTGGCCGCATTTTCCAGTTGTCCTGGGAGTAGGGCTAGATATTCTTCTGTTGTAGAAATCGAGGCATGGCCCATCCATGTTTTGACTACATATATGTTTTCGTATGCTGCTAAAAGTCTAGTACAGCAGGTATGCCTCAAAGCATGAGGTGTCAGTGCTTTATCCTCTTCACCTCCCGGCTGAGTCCTTCTCCATTTCTTCCAGCGCTGCTTATAGTTGTCTGAATTATTGTATGGGAACACTGAGTCAGTCTGACCTGTGACACGTCTTGCCATGATTTCTTTCACACGATCCGTCATGGTGATGACCCTGCTTCTGCCTGATTTGGTCTTGATCCGGTTTAGGATGATGGCATTTTGATTGAAGTCAACATGATAGCCTGTGAGCTGTGACAATTCGCCAGTTCTCATGCCTGTATCGAGTAAAACCTTGACAGCATCGGCAAAGTCTTGGTCCCGTGCTTCAAAATATGCAATCAAACTATCAAGTTCACTTTGAGTGAGAATCCGTTTCTGACTCTTGACGCTGTACTTCTTGGCGGTTGGATAGCTCTGAAGGTTTCCAAGTCTCACCTCGTTCTTCAGGATAGTGGTGACGGTTGATAGATACTTATTGACTGTCCTTGGTGCCCTCCCACCATGTTTTCTGCCACCTTCTCCCTCTCTGAGTCGATCCTTGAGGTCTTCCAGCATATCGAAGGTAATTTCCTTAATGTCAGGATCACCGAGCATCTCTGTGAGTAGTTCAACTTTTAGCGTTGCTTCACGAAGAGTTACATTATCTTGCCAGAGTTGCCTTATGGCAGTTGCTGCAGCCACACTAAATCGTCTTCCATTTGCTTTGGGGACAGAGGTTTTACGTTGGGGTGATAGGACTTTTGGTGGAATATTTTGTTTTACACGTTGTCGTTCGTGGTCAATCTTCTTGATCAATTTCTCCTTTTCTTCCCGCAGGAGCTGGCAAGCTTCGTTATAGTCTTCAGTCCTTGTTGACTTCCGAAGCCGGACTCCCTGGACCATTGACTCGATAAACCAGATGCCTCTTACTTTAATTAGCCCTCTCATTAATACCTCTCTGTGGCAGACGTTTGTTTTTGCATCTCATTAAACATCCTTGATCTATCCGGATGTGTATTATCATGCATTAATGTATGTAAATATCTGATATATATGGTAAATGTATACATAATCGGTGAAAGGAAGGCAAAGATAAACTTGAGGAAGGCTAAATGTTTTTGTCAATGATGTGCGGTGGAGTGGTTTGGAGAGAGGACAGTCTTCCCAATCGGCAAACTCACAGTGGACGACAGTTCGGTAACCATCGCCCACCACGAGTGACCCACCGTTTTGGCAGTTTAGTTTAAAGTCTCCAAATCCCACACAAGGTCTTCACCTCCAGGCTCATACATCGTGACCTCTTTGATCAGCCGTAAGATATTGATTCTGCCTTTTGGTGTAATAAACGTGGTGGGATACACTGAGTTCCCTTTAACTTTTTCAGACACTACGAACCACCCTTGGTCCACATACCTGTCGTAGGGCAGTGAGTTACCCTTCTGGATTACATTGCGTTCCCTGAGTTGCTCAAAGATTTTCCTTGCACCTGTTGGTAAGCTTTTATCCTTCAAGACTCTCCCATAGTCACTAAGAGTCATCAGACCTTCAGACTGACCTAAGACATGATCGACGTAGGCAACCTTGGGTGCATCCTCTTGGACCTTGAGCTGGAGCTTCTCGTTGTCTGCTGCAAGTTGGCCAGCCAAGAGTAAAGCCTCGGATAAAGTCTGAGGGATTTCATAAGCTGGCACTTCTAATGCCCTCCGTTCACACTCAATGAAATACTTCCTGATCATCTTGCCCTGCTCATTGTTCTCGACCATGCAGAGTTCTTTCGCCATGAATATCGTGAGGTGGTACTCGGTGGTTGGTCTGCCTCCAGTACTTTTTGACAAAGTTATCAAATAGTCCAAACCCTCAGTAAAATCATATCGTTGAATACGATTCTTGATCCAATTGGCAAACTCTTGTCGACTTCCGAGTTTCTCATGAAGCTCCCGTGCGTTAACGGTATTGACCTCATTGCCATTCATGTTGGTGGAATCTATAACAGGAACCATATGCTTCTCTGCTTCTGTATCGATTGAAAAATTGTATGCGCTGTTCATTGTATTCATTTGTATTCTCCTAGTAGACATACTTCATGTACGTCTTGTTTTATTGAGCATAGAAAAAGGGTGACCACATTGTGTGACCACCTCATGTTTGATAACCTTGTTTTGGAAAGCTGATATCGGTTTGGCGTTGCGTGATTCAGGCCTGATCTTTTTCAACAATCTTTGTCGCTTTTTTTATCAAGGAGACCTTGTCCAACCTGTTCAAGCTGCCTCTTTATGCGTGCCGCTCGTGCTCTGATTTTTGTTCTCTCATCAAGGAGCTGGGCAAGCCGATACTCTGTTGAATTCTCGTCGAAGAAAAGGCTAACAATGGTTACCCAAGACTTGGAGTAAATATCCAGTTTTCTTGCAGCCTGACGATATTTCCGCAAGTCAAGAAATCCTTCTTCCTCTTCATAGAGCAAGTCCCGCTGTCTGCTCTTGTTCTGAGCTAATTCTCTCTGAGTCTGGGCGTATTTTTTGGCTATTCTACTGAGCTGTTTGTTCTCGTTACTAATGCGATCAACTTCATCATGCAGGTCGTAAAGTAATTTACGGAATGCATTCGTCATGAACATTTTTGATTGGTATGCGCCAAAAATATTGCTTAATGTGAACCCTTTCTTCTTAAGAATCTTGAAGAGTTCTTGCTGCGTTTCTGTCTTACAATCCCACATACCATTGATTACATCGTCAATGCTTAAGGTACGTTCAGCTTGTCTCTTGATGATTGATTTTGTTGAGATGGTGTACATAATGTTTCTCCTTTTGGCGCACTTCAGGCGCACTTGTAGTGTTTACCTCCGGTATCATTACCGTGAGGCAGTTTGATCCAGTGCCTGCCCTATGCAGGAGACCGGAGAGTTAGCAGTTGGTTTGTCTGTGGGTTTCAAGGGGAGAAGCTTTGCGGTATGACGGTTCCTTGTATTCTCTACGAAGTCGTCATAGCTCGAAATACATCTAACGCATTGTAACTATGTGGAAATATGAGATGGCTCTTCGTGGATTACAAAGAGTAAGGCTTTGGGTTTTGACGGTTAGGTGTCTTCATAACGAAGTCGTCATAGAGTAGCTTCTCTCTAAGTCGTAGTAATTCTATGGAAAATAATAGTAGATGCTTCCTTGGCAGGTTATTGATCAGGGAGGTCGGATCTGAGATAATCCAAGTCGGTCTGCCGGATGTTTGTTCTATTTGAGATACAAGAGATGGACATCAAGGGATGATGCTTCGAGATTTGGTGCTCAGAGTTGGAACTTTCGGTTATCACAATGAGGTCCATTCGGCTTGATGAAGACAGATATATAAAGAGACAATAAGAATATTTGTTGACTCAGGTCAGGACATATGTGCCAAGGCATCAAGTGGACACTGGAAGGTTTTTCCATCGGGATTATACTCAAAGCTCCCATCATCTGGTGAATGGAAGAGTCTGCTCAGAGGTATTTGATGCTCAGAGTCAAATTATGATACTTGTAACCAGTGATACTCTGAGTTCATGAACTCCATATACATAGGTCTCAGCTCAGAATTCTTTCATTAGTATTGATTATCGATATATCTGATCATAACAGGATGACTGCTCTGGAATTCCACTGAGCTATTGCACATATTCATGTGTCTCAACTCAGAGTGTATCTTATGAGTCTATCTACCTGTAATGATGATTATCTTATGAATATCATCACAGCTCAAAGTGATTCATCAGTATTGATTGTCTATGCTCTGAGACTCCATATTCATGGGCTAGGGAGCATAGAGTCTTTACAGCGTAGCTCATAAACAGCTCTATGTTCCCACTTCATATACATGAGTCTAGACATAGAGTGTCCACTATAGCTCATTATTATTGATAGGATAATCAGACCATAGTAGACACTCATAGTCACTGTATGAGAGAGAACTACATATACATGTGTCTCAACTCATAGTAGAAGCATATGTCTCATCAGACCTCTGAGTCTTCTTTTACCTCTGTGTTTTGTACTCTGAGTTATGACCTTTTCTATCTAAGGGTCATGTTTGAGACGTCAATGATATCATTAGCTTACAGACCTCCGTGCGGCTTTTTTGCGGACAGTGTTTCAGCCATTGTCTGCACCAGTGCTGGGAACATCAGGCATTGAGCCAATCTTCGAGTATCTTCCTCATCCGCTTTGACGGCAGGTAGAGGTAAATCTTCTCGTCATTCCTGATAGCCGACCTCCAGATCCACTGTATGAGGATATAGAGCGCCCACCTCTCTGCGTTATACTTCAGGCCATGGGCTTCTATCATCTTCACAATTGGTGGAAACGGAAAGACATTGTAGAGATACGCTAGGTGGTGCTTGTGGCTGTAACCATTTGTTGCTCTCTTGTTGAAGGCAACGAAAGTCTCATCAGAAATGAACTCTTTGGTCAGTCCATTCTTTGAATCACGAAAGGCTAACATCGAGTCGGCAAGACAGGTGAACATGAAGTCGTCGGGTTCTACCATTCTGCCTCGTTTGTTTCTGAATAGGGTTCTCAACTCATTGACTATTATCTGCCCCTCCTGACTCTTTTTCCTTGGCTTAAAGTTCTTTCTCATAGATTCAGCAGAGAAGTGATTGTTCCAGTGTCCATATCTGGTTTTCCCTCTCACAACTGGTGGCTCAAGAAACTCAATGCGGTCCTTAAATGCATTTCCTGAGTAATGCCCAGAGTGAGGCTGAAGGTCAAAATCACTGAGGCTCCCGGTTTTAACTCTACGTGACAGCTCAAGGTGCTCTACCTCTATCCCTTTAATCTGGAACCAGTAATCAAGGTCAGTATCTTTGAACGGGTAGGTCAGTATTGTCACTTCCTCGAATACAGAAAGTCTCTGTTCCTGCAATGAGAAGGTATAATAGTGACTTCCTCTATCGGCAGTGACCCTGTAGAGGTCTTTAACCAGTGCATCTTTCAGTAGAGCTTTGTGGGTATTGGATGCTAGATTACCGTCTGCTTTCCTGAAGCTGTGAAAAGTCAACGGATCAGACTGCAATAAATCGACACCTGGCTTCATTTCCTTGATGGTCAACGCACCCAGAGTGCAGAGGCCTGAGATATCAACATCTGTTACCCCGACAGTTTCAAATGCTGTTACTACTTCGTCCATGACAAGTTTCCATTTTCCCTGCTGGACCTGCACAAAGCTCTCATCATTGAGATGCTTCTCAAAGAGGGCATGAGTGATCAGGATTACAGGTGCATGCTCAAGGGCTTCATCAAAGCGTTCCTTCTTGCTGTTGCCTTCATAAAGACTGACAAGACCTTCGATATCCTGAAGCAACTTCTCGTAGCGTTTCAATTCTGTAAGCATCGGCAGGACCACTATGTGCCTGCTCTCAGGGTCCGCTTTAATCTTCAATGTAATGTAGGTGGATTTTCCTGTACCCATTACTGCGTCAATTACTATGTACTTCATTATTTCTCCTCACATTGTTGTTTGCCCTCTGGCGAAGGCAGGTTAATAAAATGAGACACCAGTCCGACTACTTGCACTATGCAAGCATTGGGATGCCACTGACCGCATGAGCTGGGTAGGGCTAATGTGTCTGGATTGATTGTATTCCTACGAATGCAGGGTGTTTTTTCCTCACAAAGAAAACCTGAAGGGCTGTGCACGGAGTTAACCCAGTGTGAGGAGCTGAGTGTATCCACCCTTCAGGCATTTTTCGCTTTTCTCTTCTGTTAGTGTGTCGTCATAGAAGTTGTTGATATATTATGACGTTATCTTATTTCTTTGAGCTGCCCTTAAATTGAGGGTCTGGCTTTTATACACCTTCGCCTTGTTCTCCTAGCGGTGTACGGTGGTCAGACACTTTTTGATTCTCGCTTCTATTAGGAAGGCGTCATAGAAATTACTGATATATTATAACTTTACGTGATGTCTTTGAGCTGTCTTCCAGTATGTCGCCTTTCAGCCTTCTCTACTCCGTTGTCATCCAAGAAGTCCGTCAGCTCTGTGTTTCAGCTCAGTGTCAATCACCTATGGTTCTGTCCAGTTAAGTATACTTATCTGTGCACTTCCGCAGCACCTCTCAAACCCGTATTTCTTCGTGTCCAATAAACTTGATAATTTTCATATTGACACAATGTCAAGAGTAGTTTAGATAAATATAGACACGCAAGAGGTAGGATTCTCCGAGAGGAGCACACTGAGTCAAACAAATGGAGGACAAATGACAGGACAGAACGTTTCTTACATCAGGGTCAGCAGTTATGATCAGAACACCGAGAGACAGCTTGAGGGCCTCACTGTTGATCGAGAATTCAAAGAGAAGGCATCAGGCAAGGATACCGAAAGACCAGCATTGAGAGCCTGTTTAGAGCATCTGAGAGCAGGTGATACGCTTCATGTTCACAGCATTGACCGACTGGCCAGGAACCTGAAAGACCTTCAGGACTTAGTGGAGAAGCTGACAGGTAAAGGCGTGGTGGTCCAGTTCCATAAGGAGAGACTGACATTTACTGGTGGCGAGAACCCAATGCAGAAGCTGATGTTTCAGATGATTGGGGCTGTAGCAGAGTTTGAGAGAGCCTTGATTAAAGAGCGGCAGAGAGAAGGTATTCAGAATGCCCTGAAGAAAGGCGTGAGGTTTGGTGCACAGAAAAAATTGACTGATGAACAGGTTGAACAGATCAGGGAGAGGGTTCAAAAAGGCGAACAGAAGAAAGCACTGGCGGCAGAACTCGGTGTCTCAAGGCAGACCTTGTATACCGCTTTGGGTAGGTGACAATGTGTATATTAATTGGGGAGGGCTATATGGTCTTCTCCTTTTGGTTTGGGTTTAATGTCTTCCTGTGGGGGACGAAGGGTGGGTAGACGGGGGATGTCGGCGGGAAGTATCCTCATCGATACTGTCTCAGATTTTTTGCTGGTAAAACTTGAGGTGGATTATTTTATGATTCTCAAAGCCAGTTCTTGTCTTGATAGAAAGATCAGGAACAATTATGTTAGGATGTACTTGGTGAACATCATTGTTTTAAACCTCTCCGCATTTTAATCAGTCAAACTATGGATGATAAATTGAACAACCGTGTTTTTCTAAGCTATGCTCATGATAACCTTGAGATGGTTCGGATGGTATATGACGGACTTGTAAAGCGGAAGGTTAATGTCTGGTTTGACAAGGTGGATTTGAAGCCTGGAAAGTGGTTACCACAGATCATGAAAGCAATCCCTCGAAGTCGCTATTTTGTTATCTGCATTAGTGAGGATGCTCTGCGGAAAATTGGGGACGATAAACCAGGTTTTCAGGATGATGAACTCAACAGAGCATATGAAATTGCTATGGCACAGCCAGATAGTTCTTTTACCATTGTGCCTGTAAGACTTGAAGATTGCGAAAGAGGTGACATGCGACTGGCAACATTTCAACAATATGATTTATTTGAAGAATTTGAGCAAAGACTGGATCACTTAGCTGTCAATTTGGGAGGTGTGTCTTTAGGAGATAGCCTAGCTGAAGATACTCGTACGGAAGACCAAATGATATTTGAAAGTCTCCATGGAAAAGCTCAAGCTCTTGCCTTTGCCGGTGATCATGGAAAGGTTTTGGTTATTTCAGACTTGTTGCTAATGATGAAGACTGACGATCCGATTGCCTGGCACAGACGAGGTTATGCTTTGGCTGCACTTGGCAGGAATAATGAAGCTTTGGATGATTACGATAAGTGTCTTGAGCTTGATCCTGACAGTACCTTTTCCTGGTACAACAAAGGCCTTGTTCTGGTTAAGCTTGACAGGCACGAGGAAGCTTTAGAGGTTTTCGACAAGTGTCTTGAGCTTGATCCTGACCTTTCAGTAGGCTGGCACAATAAAGGTGCTACTCTGGCTGAACTTGACAGGAATGATGAAGCTTTGGAGGCTTTCAATAAGTCTCTTGAGATTGAACCTGACAGGGCAGCTACCTGGTACAACAAAGGCATTGCTCTTAGTAGGCTTGGCAGGCACGATGAAGCCTTGGAGGCTTACGATAAGTCTCTTAAGACAAATCCTCTTGATTGCGAAGCTCTGCTCAGCAAAGGTACTAGCCTAAGAATGCTTGACAGGAATGATGAAGCCTTGGAGGCTTTCAATAAGTCTCTTGAGATTGAACCTGGCAAGGAAGCTACTTGGTACAGTAAAGGTGTTACCTTGGCTAAGCTTGACAGGCACCATGAGGCTTTGGAGGCGTTCAACAAGTCTCATGAGCTTGATCCTGTCAGGGTGGCTACCTGGTACAACAAAGCCAGTGCTCTGAGTAGGATTGACAGGCACGAGGAAGCTGTAGGGGCTTTCAATAAGTATCTTGAGACAAATCCCCTTGATTGCAATGCCTTGAGGGGCAAATTTGTTAGTCTATTTGAGCTTGACTGGAAGGAGGACGCTTTGGAGGCTCTCAACAAGTGTCTTGAGCTTGAACCTCATGATACAGACTTCTGGTTATGGAAGGGTGCTTTGCTGGGCAACCTTGGCAAGCACGAGCAAGCGTTGGAGGCCTTTAGTAAAGTTCTTGAAATTAAACCAGATGATTCTGACGCTCTGAACTTAAAGAAAATTGCGCAGAGAAAACTTGGCAATTAAGATAACGCTCTAGAGTTAAATCTAGGTTCTGAATCAGCATGAAGCCCAATGCTTTTATATTCCCACAAGGGCTATTCCTAGAGTCCAAGCTTCCTCTTAAATCTCCTTTCCCCATAAATTTTACATTCATAGTGCCTACAGTGTGAAGATTGTAACACATATTATACTGACAACCGAATAATGCCTGATGATTCAAGGAACAAAGTTTTCGAAGCATTGAGCTTAATACCGGAGGCCCCATCAAGCCTGACAGCTATTTCTTCTAATATAGAATGCCTATACAAAGGCCTATACCTACCAAATGCTCGTGGTACGATAAATCGCAGAAACTTGGCACCAGATTCAGAGCGAAATTTTAACATCCATTCGATATCTTCAATTGTTAATCCATCGTGTATGACACAGTAAACATGTACTCGAGTGTATCCCGCTAGGCTCTCAATCCTTTTGCGAACAACTTGAAATGAGTCAAAGCCACAGTAAGCATTGTGAGCATCTTCACGTCCATGGAGAGATACAGCAATAAGCCAATTATTGGCAATGAGGGATACATCAAGTTCCGGTCTAAGGGTTCCGTTTGTTGTGAGTACGCACCCCAGGTCGCTAAACTCATTTGGCAAGGTGAGGAAATTCTCAATGTTGGGATGTAGGAATGGCTCACCGCCTGTAATGCAGAATCTCACTAACTCCTTTTTTTTGGAGAGTAGTACTGAATGGACTTTTTGATATTCTAGGTGAATCCCCTGCTTTCTGGCCATCGAGGATGAAAAACAGTTCTGGCAAAAAAGATTGCACCATGTGGTTATTTCAGCACATAGGTCAAACGTGCCTTGAACTTGAGTACGGTTTAGGCTGGTAAATTGCCTGGACAGTCTATCTTGTGAAATGATGTCAAGGTCTGGATCGTAACATACCTCTATACCTTGAATTAGTTTTCGAAAAGAGCTTCTGGGCGCCAATTAAGTATTCCTAGGTGCTTAGTGATAATGTTAACTAAAGTCCCGAGTACAATCGTTGATACAACAGCAGCATATGGGTTTGTGTACGAAGCTAAGATTAAGCCTAGCACGATGAGGAAGAGTGGTAAGAGTAAACATTTAAACCAAATTGCCATTGCTTTCCACCACCAGATAGACCACAACGGGCACGACCTGGCGAGCGCTTCTTTGTACCGAGCCGATATTGATTCATAGAGAGATGTTTTGTTCTTAACCTCAATGATGTCCCCTTTCCTCGTTGAGCTAGAATCTAAAAAATGGACATCAAACCGAGCTACATCTGAAGATAGGGCACTCGTATAAAGGTCTTTGAATGGAATCTCGGTAATACGAAGTTCAGTGTTTTTTCTCACGGCTACCTCTTCTGTTCTAAAGAAGTCCTTCCACTCTTTCAATACCTCAGAGTAGTGTAACTGGCGCTGTGTTGATACGTCACGTTTTCTAGGCATCAGGAATACAGTCTGTTTCCTCGCCTTTGCTCTAGCTTTCAGATCCTTGAAAATTGAGGGGGGAGTAACCTCAAGCCCAATATATAGTGTTCCATCTGTTTTTTCAAAAAGCTTGCTTAAGGAATGCATGGCTTTGTTCGAATGTGGGGCACCATGATTCTCGAATACAGTTTGGTGAATCCTTAGAGTATCTATCTGTTCTGACGTCAATCCAAGTAGTGAGAGGTCAACTTCGAGTCGTGTTGTCTTGGTCTTTTCGTGCACAACCTTTTTTGTGAGCAATTCAATGACTGCATCACTTGCATCTTTGAGAGATATATCCAATAGCGATGCAAGCATAGAGGGGGCGGCTTCACGTTCAATTCCGTGTGGGTCTCGTGCTAATGCTTTGGCAGCTCTGGTACCAATCTCGCTAAGGCCAGCACTTTTAGACACATGCTCTATCTTGTCAGTTAGGTCCATCAGTATTTTCCCCTTGGAAGTGCTTAATCTTCATATTAAACTGCTTTTTGTTTTCTAAATATATTGCGTAGTAGTCTACTACGGTTTGCACATCCCACAAGGTCGATACCCAGATTTCAAAGCTTCCTGCTTCTCTATAACGCTGAGATAAATTCACCCATTCATCGACAATGCAAAATGATGGTTCTCATATTCCGTTACCCCGCCAAACATACATGAATTCTACCCAGCCGAGATGAGTGTTTATGCGTATAAACGCCCTGGCTGGATGAAATTAGCACAGCAAAAGCGGGTGCAATTAGCTGAGCGCTATAGTTACTCCCAAAGCTCTGCACGCAGTTCTTACAGTTGTAATCCTTACAGGAAGGTGCATGGAACACGTGGCTTTTAACATTGCCGTTGTTATGCTTATGATGGCACATAGCTAACTGATTCAGACAAAGTCTTTCCTATTTCAAGCTTTTCCAAATAAGTCCAGCCAAAGGTATCACCAGAGCAGTCATCAACCATTTCCAGTTTTCCTTAATGAATCGCTTTCCTGAATATGCAGGGTTGACCTTCACAACTATTGCTTTGTCGATAACTGGGTGTCCTTTTGTCTTTTCAGTGTCTGGTAATTTTATTCTAAGAGATACATGGAGGTGTAATACTTTTTTTCCCCTCTTGCTTGGTGTAACCGTCCAGGCCCACTCAGTAAAACCTGTCGATGCAATTATCTGATCAGGCTCATTTAAAGGAATGATTGTGAAATCATCGCCACTAAGGTCTACCCTCATGAATTCATACACTTTAAGTTCTTCAACTTGAGGGTGACCACGGCCTTTCATCGTAGATACAAAATCAGTGTTCCTCTCTCTAGTAATTCTTACCTCTACTCTTTCGGGCTTTCCTACCTTCATCATTTCCGGAGGGTTAAAAGCAATTTGCCCTACTTGTAGATGTTCCATTTCCTCTTCAAGTATCTCTCGCCAGCTCTTGATCGCAGGATCTGCTTGGGCTGGTTGTAAAATTGAAGGTGGTGATAGATGTGGTCGTACACGTGCAAGAAAAGGTTTAGGTAATTTTAATTCCGTTTTCTCAATAGTTGTGATTTCATGGACATCATCTTCCTCGGATTCAAAGGGTGTATCTACCTCTTCATCGAGATCAATTTGCTCTAGGGGGTCAACATTTTGAGGTTTAGAACCGCCAAACTCACGTTGGAGGAGAATTTGAAAGTCACCAGCAATCGGTGAATCTTCAGTGAGTGGCTCTGTTACTTCCTCAGAATCAATATCAATTCCACTTTCTGTATCAACTTGCTGTTTAACATCCGGACGCCGAGCACCACCGCTAATACTGTAACCTCTTTTAAACTCAGTTTCCTGAATAATCAGTATGCCTGCCAGGCCCGTTACATTTTCCCGCCTGAAGCCTAATTCATGTTCAAGAGTCACTTGAAGATCAAACACAAGTTCAATGAGGTCTTCAGCCAAAGAAGCAAGCTTTAGGCTTAGGCTTTTCTGTTGGACAGCTATTAAATCCGACAATATTCTTTGAGCTTCTGCTTGTTCGGGGTCTTCTTCAAGAGAAGATATGAGATCCTTTATTTCACTAGGATTGTCAACTTCTGAAAGGAGAGTCTTTTTGACTTGAGCCAGGAGGGGAGCTATTTGACCATTTAGATCAAAACTAATCTTAGAATACTTTTGGAACTTTATTCCTCTAACAATGGCAGTAGCAATACGGTTCATATCTCACTCCTAAAGGTAAATCTGGAGGTAATGAAACTATGCGCAACTACAATATGTTATATTTACTCAAGGCTTACAGATCCCGCAAGGTCTATACCCAGAGTTTAGAGCCGCCTGTCTACTCCCAAAACTCTTCACGCAGTTCTTACAGTTATAGCCCCTACAGCTCGGTGCATGGAACACATGGCTTTTAACATTGCCGTGATAGCTTCCTGCTGACGCTGTGTATGTTCTTTCGGTCTTGCTTGATGTTGTCCCATTCCGTATGCCCTTCCTGTAGTCCCATGGTGTCTCAGGATGTTTATCAGCCCAGAGTCCCAACCTTAAGTTCCTCGCATTGTCTTCCAGCCTGAGCCAATCATTACAGAAAGCTTCCTTGCAGTACTTCCTGTATTGCCATGCGTAGCCAGCTTTGATGAGGCTCTGGTTGACATTAGTTCCATTGACCATGACAACGCCTACAGTCCTACCGTACTTGTCAGTATCATAGACTGTGACCTCGGCGGTCTTGCTTGCGGTGAGACTTGAGGTGAACTTCTTGGCGGCTTGACCGAATGCTTGACCCTTCTCTGGGGTATCGATGCCGTATAGGCGGATCTTGTGCTGGTTCCTCGATGAGTCCAGTATGGTAATGGTATCACCGTCAGCAATGTGTATGACCTTGCCTGTTATGACTTGGGAGAGAGCAGGTGTGACCAATAGAAAAAAGGTTAGCAACAGGTTAACAATAAATAGGCGCACGAATATCCTTTGGTGAAAAATGATTGCTGATGATTTCAGATAGGTATACAACAAATTATACTTGGGCGCTGCATGTGGGTGCAATGCTCAATATTTGATGCTACAGGGTACATGAACCAGTCGTTTAAAAATTGCTGCTATGGAAATCTTACATAATGATACCTCAGAATATCAAGCACGAAGACATCATTAAGGCTATTAAACAAATTCAATCAAATGGAGTCCCAGATAAAAGACATTCAACGAAATTCAGCCTGTTGCATGAAGGGAAGGTGTACCCTCCAAAGTATGTTCTGGCTATCGCAAATATCTACGCTAATGGGCACGAGCTTCCAGCGGTTGGTTTCTCCGGAGGAAATGAAGCAAACTCTTATTTGGAAAATCTAGGTTTCGAAATTGTGCAAGAATCATCCTCTTCGAGTTTTAAACCAATCACAGCATATTCATGGGAACAAATATCAGAAACCATAGCTGTGAAACATTCTGATAAATCGACATTTCTGCATAATGGTACTGTGATACCCCAAGGCATCAGGGAGTTCTTTTCTCTCGACGTCCCTTCTATGGATGATGAAGTAGCTCTGACATTGTTTTATGCAGGAAGCGAATACAAAGCAAAAGTGACATTGAGCAATGGTCGTACCAGGCTATTTTGGAGTGAGAGCTTAGCAGAGGTCTTACGACGACAGTTTCCTGATTGCTATGAATCCTTCAAGGACAACGCTGGGCTAGAAGGTAAGTCCCCAGTATTACGTTTTGAAAAATATGCGCATGGTTACCCTCAACATTATAATCTTGAGTTTGTCAGTAGATCAGATGTTCAGCAGGACATTGAAGGCGAAATGGCAGAGGAAGAAGCTTTTCCAGAGGGTGCACCAAAAGAGTACTATGGCAAGCGCTATGAGCGTAACCCTGCGAATCGCATGAGGGCCATCGAGATACACGGGACAAGATGCAAAGGCTGTGGTTTTGACTTTGAAGCAGTATACGGTGAGAGGGGACGAGGCTTTATAGAAGTTCACCATACGAAGCCTTTATATCTGAACCAGAAAGAGCAAACTGTTGACCCTGTCAAAGATTTGTTACCTGTCTGTTCTAACTGTCACAGGATGATTCATCGTAGAAAGGATGATGTTATGACGATTGAGCAGATACAGAAAATGCTGAGTTGACTCTGGAGTGGTTGCATAGCCAGTATTGCTGAGAAGGGGAGTGTAAAAAACTAAGTGCAATGCTTCGAGAAGGGCTGTATGTTTTATCCACAAGCTTTATCCACACGCAAGATGATGAGGAAAACTTTCGACCAATAACAAAGGGTTAGCGAGATGGTAAAGGAGTTCGGTTCGACTCCCGCCGCCTCCACCATTTTTAGTAAGTAACAACAGATCGATAATCTTTTATAAAGCTTTTTTTACGTTGTTCAGATGTTGATCACCTTAAATCTCGGTCGCCTTCCTGGTGACTGAGATTTTTTTCGTTATGGCCCAGGGGGACAATAACGCTGACAGGTAGTTGAAATATGGCGGTGACGTTGTGCTTGATTTGCTTTGGTGACACGATCTTTCCCAAGCAGGGCAGGGACAGTTGATTCAACATTTCAAGTTGTGATCTCCTTTTTCCCGGCGTACTCTATCCTGACACAGGGGGATGGTCATGTGCAGCAAGCGGTTGTTCAATGCTTGTTCCTTTTTTTGCCAACTGGCCGACAGACCAACCTAACTTAATACCCGATAGGTTGAACTGGAACTGACCGCGACAATGTTTCTGTCGAGCATCATAAAGGTTAGCCAGTGGTCCTAAATCTTGGGGCCACTTCTATGTTAACTCAATTGATGGAAAACTCCAATTCCCGCTGAATTAACACAATTTCAGTTTCACAGATGCCGCAAGGGGTGTGTTTCTTTTAGCTTTTTAGGTTACGGATTAATAATATTTCATGTAAGGTCGAATGAGTTTTGCCCTAATTATGGCATTCTGTTTCTCAAGCTTCCAACCCCTCAAATTTAGGAGACTCTTTTCTCATGGCTTTATTTCGGTGCAATAAATGTGGACATCTTCGAGAAGTCCCAAATGACTATATTGGAAAATCAGTCAAGTGTCCTCAATGTAAGGAAGTTGCGCCAATTCATGACACTGTGGCTTTTATTAAAAATGTCATTGAAAAATATCATTTGAAAAATAAAGAGTTACAGCAATTAAAGCAGGAAATTTCAATGACGCAGATCCCAGAGATTGAGGTTGTTGAAGAAACCTCTCTTGAATCAATGGACATCTATAACACGACTGCGTTAACACAAAAAGAGCAATATTTGAGCATCATAGAATGGTTTCAAACTAAGCAGATTCAGATAGCGGTTGATCAGAAAGCAATTGATACGACTGGATTTTTTGATGAAGTGGCTCTCGACTTGGGAAATCAATATGATATCTTACAAGAGGTTGTTGATAAAATTAAGCGTATCCAGGCCAAAGGCTACACAAACGTAAAATTGACACTGGCTTCAAAAAATCAAAAGGAAGTCAAGGCAATCACCAGCTTTTGTCAGAAACTCTACGACTATTCTTTTATTGCTGTCAGCGGCGATCTGAAAGTGTATTTTCTTCAGCGGTTTGAAAATGTATAATCTCTCTTTTTCCTTTTCTTGATTTTCTTCCTAAAAATTAAAATAAACCAATCTTCTTCCCCTCCTTTTTCTTCC
>NZ_SWCM01000092.1 GCF_005116645.1 Desulfopila sp. IMCC35006 | reverse complement strand
CGGTGGGCCTTCGCAAAATGTTCAACTGATGCAAAATAATGCGAATGTAGTGCCACTGGAAATATTTAATGGCTGTATGTGTTTATATTTTCTAGATATTATTTTTGCTGTGTTAAACATGGGTTAGTCGGTACACCACCAAAGTACTCCAGCGCCCGTTGATGACATCCCAGAAAGTGTTCCATGGTCTGAGAAACGGTGAACTCTACGTACATCATCCGGCAGTGGCAAAGCACCATGATGAAAAAAC
>NZ_SWCM01000091.1 GCF_005116645.1 Desulfopila sp. IMCC35006 | reverse complement strand
GCTCAAAGAGTAATTATGGCACTACAATTGAATCCTAACACAACTGAATTTGAAATTATTGAATATTTTTTGCGCAAGGGAGCAAAAAAAGATGGGTTTTGCACTGATCTTGTTAAACATGGGCTAAAATCATGGTGGATAATCTCAAGTCGGCAGTGCTGCAGAGAATCACTGGTCAAGATCCTGTTTTTAATCCAAAGTTTCTGGATTTTTCCAACCACTATGGCTTCCAGATTATCCCTTGTGGCGT
>NZ_SWCM01000090.1 GCF_005116645.1 Desulfopila sp. IMCC35006 | reverse complement strand
ACGCCACAAGGGATAATCTGGAAGCCATAGTGGTTGGAAAAATCCAGAAACTTTGGATTAAAAACAGGATCTTGACCAGTGATTCTCTGCAGCACTGCCGACTTGAGATTATCCACCATGATTTTAGTCGGTACACCACCAAAGTACTCCAGCGCCCGTTGATGACATCCCAGAAAGTGTTCCATGGTCTGAGAAACGGTGAACTCTACGTACATCATCCGGCAGTGGCAAAGCACCATGATGAAAAAAC
>NZ_SWCM01000089.1 GCF_005116645.1 Desulfopila sp. IMCC35006 | reverse complement strand
TCAGGAAAGGGCGGGGTTGTTCAGACTGTAAGCAGACGGGTTACAAAGGCAGAGTAGGTGTCTTTGAACTACTGGTGCTCAATGAACTGGTCCGAGATGCCATACTTGAGCAGAAAACCAGCTACGAGATACGGCAAATCAGCATTGAGCATTCCGGATTAATCACCCTGCTGGAGGATGGCCTGGTAAAGGCTGCCGCAGGCATCACCAGTATTGAAGAGATTCTACGCTGCTTACCGAAACTGAACAAACCTA
>NZ_SWCM01000088.1 GCF_005116645.1 Desulfopila sp. IMCC35006 | reverse complement strand
CAGTAGGGGCGGCGAAATATGCCCTTGATCAGGCGGCCAGTTATGCCAATGAGCGAAAACAGTTCAAGGTGCCCATCTCCCAGTTTGGTCTTATCAAAGAAAAACTAGCGGAAATGGCCATCCGTACTTACGCCGCAGAAAGCGCCGTATACCGCACTGGCGGGTTGTTGAATAATATGATGCACAGCCTGGACCGCAGCGGTGAAGATGGCGGACAGGTCACGGCGAAAGGGATCGAGGAGTATGCCCTGGAAT
>NZ_SWCM01000087.1 GCF_005116645.1 Desulfopila sp. IMCC35006 | reverse complement strand
AAAAGCGATGCTGGAGACCAGAATGTCCATCCGCATTGGAGAACTGCTTGTTGAGCTGGGACATCTGGCAGAAGACGACCTGACCGCCGCCTTTAATATCCAAAAAGAGAGGGAGACGGATCTCAAACTTGGTGAAATTCTGGTTAAATACAATTTTATCGATGAAAAGATATTTAACAGGATTCTTTCCATGCAGCTTGGATTTCCACTGATAGATGTAAATGTATCGCTTGTAGACAAACCTCTTTTCAACAA
>NZ_SWCM01000086.1 GCF_005116645.1 Desulfopila sp. IMCC35006 | reverse complement strand
ATGACACAGTATTCTTCGGGTAGATTCCACTGCTTCATGAGGCTGTATCCCTGTTCTGTGTGCAAAAGGTTCATCGCTTCCATGATTAATTCGTTGGTAATGGACAGATTCTTATCCTTTTGTTTCAACTGATCAGCCACCATCAGGACAAACAGTTTACCCACGTCATGAAAGAGTCCGGCAAAAAATGCGTGGCTTTTAAATTCATCCAGTTTGCATCGCTTTGAGAGCCACTGCACTCCGAGAGCACATCCC
>NZ_SWCM01000085.1 GCF_005116645.1 Desulfopila sp. IMCC35006 | reverse complement strand
TCATAGAGGTACCCAGCTGAGAACCTGTACCCCTCGTCGATCTGATAGCTCACCCCAAACATATAGGCCCAGACATCATGCCAGTCTTTATTAATAGTTCTGGAAGTCTGCCCAGCTACGGGCAGACGGGTTGTCACTTCAAGTTTTTCGTATGAGGAATATTGCTCAAATCTCGTCGCTATCTCGAAAACCCAGCTGCGGGATGGCTTATAGGCAATACCTAAAAACAGCTGCCCTGGCAGGTTAATACCTGAG
>NZ_SWCM01000084.1 GCF_005116645.1 Desulfopila sp. IMCC35006 | reverse complement strand
AGTACCATCGGCGCTAAAGAGCTTAACTTCCGTGTTCGGAATGGGAACGGGTGGATCCTCTTTGCTATGACCGCCGTAAAATCTGTATCAATTTGTTTGGGGTAGGGGAGTATTACTTTATTTCCCCGGCCCGAGTATAGTGTAAATTTCGTCCCTAAAGGTCTCCTTTCAGTCGCCCTTTGGGGATAAGATCCTCTAAGCGTTGCTAAAGCTGCGCAATAGCAACACTAAGAGTATCTAAATAATCAAATAGTA
>NZ_SWCM01000083.1 GCF_005116645.1 Desulfopila sp. IMCC35006 | reverse complement strand
GTTCTCGTTTTTGCTTCAGCAGCCTGAAAACAATCTTTTCCCCATGTATGGTTACGAAAAAAGACACTCGAATATCAATACTGCCCTCATCGTACTCGAAAAGGATCCGCCCGCCCTGATGCCGGCGCTTTTCAGCTATGTCGGCTCCACACATAATTTTTGTTCGACTCGTCAAAGTCGGGATGATATCGGCAGGAAAATCTTTATAATGACGCAGAACACCATCTTCACGAAAACGGACCTGCAGACGATCTG
>NZ_SWCM01000082.1 GCF_005116645.1 Desulfopila sp. IMCC35006 | reverse complement strand
AGAATCAGAGCTTTTATGGATCAACCTGGGCCGGCACGATGATGGGTTCACAGGTTCCAGGTGTGACCATCATGCAAGCCTGTTCCACGTCCACAACATGTATCAACCTTGCGGCTCTGGCTGTAGACGCTGGCACCCAGGTAACGCCGTTTTGCTTTCTTGCCGATAGAATGTCCAATGGACCCCACCTGATATGGCCTAATCCAAACGGGCCCGGCGGAGAAGTTGTTTCCGAGAACTGGTTTATGGACAATG
>NZ_SWCM01000081.1 GCF_005116645.1 Desulfopila sp. IMCC35006 | reverse complement strand
TCAGGAAAGGGCGGGGTTGTTCAGACTGTAAGCAGACGGGTTACAAAGGCAGAGTAGGTGTCTTTGAACTACTGGTGCTCAATGAACTGGTCCGAGATGCCATACTTGAGCAGAAAACCAGCTACGAAATACGGCAAATCAGCATTGAGCATTCCGGATTAATCACCCTGCTGGAGGATGGCCTGGTAAAGGCTGCCGCAGGCATCACCAGTATTGAAGAGATTCTACGCTGCTTACCGAAACTGAACAAACCTA
>NZ_SWCM01000080.1 GCF_005116645.1 Desulfopila sp. IMCC35006 | reverse complement strand
TAAAACTCAGTCGCAAAAAATCGATAATCATCGAGGCCGATGAAGGTATTACCCCTGTGACCAGGGAAGGCTGCGCCAAACTCAGACCTGTTGCGCCAGATGGCATTCACACCTTTGCCTCCCAAACGCATCCCGCCGATGGCAATGCCGGGATCATCGTCACCACCAAAAGTCGTGCATTGGAACTGAGCCCGGATCCAACAAAAGCTATCCAGGTTATTTCTTATGGGTTTGCCCGTGTGGAAAAATCTCATA
>NZ_SWCM01000079.1 GCF_005116645.1 Desulfopila sp. IMCC35006 | reverse complement strand
ATTCCAGGGCATACTCCTCGATCCCTTTCGCCGTGACCTGTCCGCCATCTTCACCGCTGCGGTCCAGGCTGTGCATCATATTATTCAACAACCCGCCAGTGCGGTATACGGCGCTTTCTGCGGCGTAGGTACGGATGGCCATTTCCGCTAGTTTTTCTTTGATAAGACCAAACTGGGAGATGGGCACCTTGAACTGTTTTCGCTCATTGGCATAACTGGCCGCCTGATCAAGGGCATATTTCGCCGCCCCTACTG
>NZ_SWCM01000078.1 GCF_005116645.1 Desulfopila sp. IMCC35006 | reverse complement strand
CCAAATGGCAGGGCAGCTTTGCCAATCAAAATTCCATCGTTTTGGGGGCTGAAACGGCTAAACGCTGGCTCGCCTCCAAAGGCTGGGAAGCGTCGATGTTCGACTATACCTACCACGGCATGACGCAACCGCAGAATCAGAGCTTTTATGGATCAACCTGGGCCGGCACGATGATGGGTTCACAGGTTCCAGGTGTGACCATCATGCAAGCCTGTTCCACGTCCACAACATGTATCAACCTTGCGGCTCTGGCTG
>NZ_SWCM01000077.1 GCF_005116645.1 Desulfopila sp. IMCC35006 | reverse complement strand
CTTCTCTTACCACTTCCACCAGAGACACTTCGCGGGGAGTCAGAGGTTGCTGGCCAACATAACTGAGCATACTGGATCCTATCTGCGACGCTCCTTTTGCAGCCAGAAAAGCGCGCGAGGCCATCACATGCTCTTTTGAAGAGTCAGGCAAATACAGAGTCAAGAGCTGCAGGTTACCCTGTACAGCAACCATAGCATTGTTAAATCGATGAGCAATAGCGCCAGCCATGTTTTTCAGACTGGCCAGCTTTTTGA
>NZ_SWCM01000076.1 GCF_005116645.1 Desulfopila sp. IMCC35006 | reverse complement strand
CGACGAGGGGTACAGGTTCTCAGCTGGGTACCTCTATGAAGAAAATCCCGTGCCAGATAGAACATATGAGCCTGCCGCCAGTGGCCAAGATAAACATACCCTCACTGTTGGCGTGGCAAAACGCTTTACTAACATCACTGGGAGAGTTAGTTATGCTTATGATTTTTACAAGGATAGAGAAATATCCAATAATGGTACTTCCTCTCTATTGAATGGAAACTATAGTCAGAAGAACCAGATGGTTGCCTTGACCTT
>NZ_SWCM01000075.1 GCF_005116645.1 Desulfopila sp. IMCC35006 | reverse complement strand
CTGAGGCTTTCGGCGACAAGGTTTCTCACCTTGTTTTTCGCTACTCGTGTCAACATAAGCTCTTGTGGAACCTCCAGCACTCCTTTCGGTGTACCTTCACAGGCGGCCACAATGTTCTCCTACCATTGAAATAAATTTCAATCCGTAGCTTCGGTACTATGCTTAGCCCCGTTAAATTTTCGGCGCGGTATCATTAGACCAGTGAGCTATTACGCTTTCTTTAAAGGGTTGCTGCTTCTAAGCCAACCTCCTGGTTGTATAAACAA
>NZ_SWCM01000074.1 GCF_005116645.1 Desulfopila sp. IMCC35006 | reverse complement strand
AGGTGGAAATCTAAGCTCCAAACTCATTCCGCCGTCTCAGACATGCTTTTGAGGCGGTGGAAAACAACGATCGAAAATCAACATTTTCAAAACGCCACTTTTATGCATTATCACGCCGCCGCTAACAATTGCCAAATACTTTTCTGATTACCCCTGAAACTCAGCTTGTGAAAAAAAAGTTCAGGGTAGTCACTATATGATACCCCAGGTGTGTCATACTCCTCTTACCTAAAACAAAAGGAGGAGATGACATGGCAAAGAATTCGGTT
>NZ_SWCM01000073.1 GCF_005116645.1 Desulfopila sp. IMCC35006 | reverse complement strand
CACCGGCACCAACAGTTCGCCCGCCTTCACGGATGGCAAATCGCAGACCGACATCCATAGCAATCGGCGTAATCAACTCAACCGCTGCGCTGATGTTGTCCCCGGGCATTACCATTTCCACACCCTCAGCGAGCGTGACAACACCGGTAACGTCGGTTGTTCTGAAATAAAACTGGGGACGATAGCCGTTAAAGAACGGAGTATGACGACCACCCTCGTCCTTGCCGAGGATATAGCACTCTGCATTGAAATTGGTATGCGGGGTAATAG
>NZ_SWCM01000072.1 GCF_005116645.1 Desulfopila sp. IMCC35006 | reverse complement strand
TGCGGTGATCGATGATATCCTGCGCGTCACCAACCCTGACGGCACGGTCACCGATCACGCCGTAACCCAGGATATTCTCGATAACGGGTTAATCCTCGAGTATGCACGACCGGAAGACGGGGAAAACGTCACCGTCACGGCAACTCTGGTGGACAAGGCCGGTAATATCTCCGAGACGGCAAGTGACTCCGCCATCATGGGCGATACGACACCAACCCAGGCACCTACTGTACTTATTTCCGAAGATACCAATAATGACGGCACGATCGCACATTCCGAGA
>NZ_SWCM01000071.1 GCF_005116645.1 Desulfopila sp. IMCC35006 | reverse complement strand
CACCGATCACGCCGTAACCCAGGATATTCTCGATAACGGGTTAATCCTCGAGTATGCACGACCGGAAGACGGGGAAAACATCACCGTCACGGCAACTCTGGTGGATAAGGCCGGTAATATCTCCGAGACGGCAAGTGATTCGGCCATCATGGGCGACACAACTCCTACTTCCGCACCTACTGTACTTATTTCCGAAGATACCAATAATGACGGCACGATCGCACATTCCGAGATTGACGGAACGGTTGGCGTAAAAATAACTGCGCCTGCGGATGCGGTGATCG
>NZ_SWCM01000070.1 GCF_005116645.1 Desulfopila sp. IMCC35006 | reverse complement strand
ATCAAAGCCTGTTAACGACTCCCCGAAGCTTATCGCAGCTTACCACGTCCTTCATCGCCTTCCGATGCCAAGGCATCCACCGTTAGCCCTTAATAGCTTATCCATAAAACCTGATTAAACTATTAGAACCACAGAAATTCTGTTAAGAATTTCGTCTTGGTTCTTATCCCCTTACGGGGTTAAGTTCTAATAAATTCTCTCTTCGCTTACAAAAAGAGAACTCAACTACTGTAACCCTCTCAACCCTGGGGGTGGCTTGTATATTCCCTTGCGATACGGTGGCCAATC
>NZ_SWCM01000069.1 GCF_005116645.1 Desulfopila sp. IMCC35006 | reverse complement strand
ATCAAAGCCTGTTAACGACTCCCCGAAGCTTATCGCAGCTTACCACGTCCTTCATCGCCTTCCGATGCCAAGGCATCCACCGTTAGCCCTTAATAGCTTATCCATAAAACCTGATTAAACTATTAGAGTTACAGAAATTTTCCTAAGAAAATTTCGTCTTAACTCTTATCCCCTTACGGGGTTAAGTTCTAATAAATTCTCTCTTCGCTTACAAAAAGAGAACTCAACTACTGTAACCCTCTCAACCCTGGGGGTGGCTTGTATATTCCCTTGCGATACGGTGGCCAATC
>NZ_SWCM01000068.1 GCF_005116645.1 Desulfopila sp. IMCC35006 | reverse complement strand
TGCAATTGTTATGGACGTTGCAATGCCTGAAATGGATGGAATTGAAGCCATGAAAGTAATCAGGAAGAGCAATCCTACTATTCCAATATTGTTGAGCAGTGGCTATTCTGAAAGTGAATTAGTCTTTGGTAAGGAGCAGGGGAGTCAACCGGACGTTTTTCTGCCAAAACCCTTTAGTATATCTGATCTGCAGAATAATCTTGCAAAGATATTATCTCCATGCTGAACCCGGTGCTTGTTCTCAAGCACCCTAAAACATGATTAGCTCGACAAATCATAATTGTTTCAATTCG
>NZ_SWCM01000067.1 GCF_005116645.1 Desulfopila sp. IMCC35006 | reverse complement strand
CAATTAATCTGGAATTTAAACATTCCGTTTGCCCGTTTTATTGTCGTATAGATCGGCAACAATTGAAAGTGGTGATCGAGAACATAGTAACTAACGCATTGGAATCGCTCAAAGGGGATTCAGGAACGATCGAAATCACCTTTGGTAGCGACTACTTCACCAAAGATCAATTCCCCATATATTTTCAGGATACCGATCTCAAAAATGGAATGTATTCTTTCTGCCAGATAAAAGATTCAGGGCAAGGGGTAAGTGCTGAAGATCTGCCTAAGGTTTTTGATCCTTTCTATACCACCAAGTTTGT
>NZ_SWCM01000066.1 GCF_005116645.1 Desulfopila sp. IMCC35006 | reverse complement strand
AGGAATAAATTTTGCGGGAGGTGTCACCCTTATCTGGCCCCAAAAAAAACTTGAATCAACCGTCACCAATGAAGCCTATGAATCGAGCTCAAAGACCTATACTCCTCTTCATCTAACATCAGCTTACAGATTTTCGGAAGATGTTTCTTTTGCCCTTACAGTGAATAATAGTTTTGGTTTAGGTCAGTAATATCCGGTTAGAAAATTGCATGCAAATTTTTGATAAATATTAACATCTTGGGTCGTTTTTTCTTGACAAAGAGATAAAAATTTTCGGTCGCCCCCTTAAAAGAAAAATCTTTTAAGGGGG
>NZ_SWCM01000065.1 GCF_005116645.1 Desulfopila sp. IMCC35006 | reverse complement strand
CAAGGTTTCTCACCTTGTTTTTCGCTACTCGTGTCAACATAAGCTCTTGTGGAACCTCCAGCACTCCTTTCGGTGTACCTTCACAGGCGGCCACAATGTTCTCCTACCATTCGATAAGCTGATTTAAACCTATTAACTCATGCTTGCCTGGGGGAATTTTGCGAGCAAAAACCGCTCGCTTAACCTAACTCCCGTCGTGCGTGTATTAATAAACTTAAATCAGCTTATCGAATCCGTAGCTTCGGTACTATGCTTAGCCCCGTTAAATTTTCGGCGCGGTATCATTAGACCAGTGAGCTATTACGCTTTCT
>NZ_SWCM01000064.1 GCF_005116645.1 Desulfopila sp. IMCC35006 | reverse complement strand
GCTTGGATTTCCACTGATAGATGTAAATGTATCGCTTGTAGACAAACCTCTTTTCAACAAAGTCCCTATTAAAACAATTATTGAGTACCAGTTTGTTCCAATTAAAACCTCGGACGGTGTTGTTTTTGTGGCTTTTGCCGATCCACTTGACAAAAAAAGTATCGATGTCGCAAATAAATTTTTGGGAGGCAAGGTGAGCCCCGCAATCGCCGAGAAAAAATCCCTGGGCGATACGATTAAATTGCTGACAAACCTGGCTGCCGGTAAAACCGTTAATGTCGACGCCAAAACGGTGGTCGGCATCGTTAACT
>NZ_SWCM01000063.1 GCF_005116645.1 Desulfopila sp. IMCC35006 | reverse complement strand
GACATCAGTGCTCGATTACCAGTAGCACCATTTTTGACTCATCAAAATTGTCTCTTACTACGTGGTTTCTGGCAATCTATCTCATAACGCAAGCCAAAGAAGGAATGTCCGCCCTTAGTTTGCGCCGTTTCCTGGGCATATCAGTCAATGCAGCTTTTAAAATGAAACACAAGCTGCAGCACGTGATGAAGAATGCTGATGATCAACTTGTCCTTGAAGGCTTCATTGAACTGGATGACGTGTACTGGGGCGGCAAGAAGAGTGGTGGTAAACGAGGTCGAGGAGCGCCAGGTAAAACACCGTTCCTTGCTGCCGTTTCACGTA
>NZ_SWCM01000050.1 GCF_005116645.1 Desulfopila sp. IMCC35006 | reverse complement strand
GACTACCCGGGTATCTAATCCTGTTTGATACCCGCACCTTCGAGCTTAAGCGTCAGTTGCGCTCCCGTCAGCTGCCTTCGCAATCGGAGTTCTTCGTCATATCTAAGCATTTCACCGCTACACGACGAATTCCGCCAACGTTGTGCGTACTCAAGGAAACCAGTATGCGCTGCAATTCAGACGTTGAGCGTCTACATTTCACAACACACTTAATCTCCAGCCTACGCTCCCTTTAAACCCAATAAATCCGGATAACGCCTGGACCTTCCGTATTACCGCGGCTGCTGGCACGGAATTAGCCGGTCCTTATTCGTATGGTACCTGCAAATAGGGACACGTCCCTAACTTTATCCCCATACAAAAGCAGTTTACAACCCATAGGGCCGTCATCCTGCACGCTACTTGGCTGGTTCAGACTTCCGTCCATTGACCAATATTCCTCACTGCTGCCACCCGTAGGAGTCTGGACCGTGTCTCAGTTCCAGTGTGGGGGACCTTCCTCTCAGAACCCCTACCCATCGGAGCCTTGGTGGGCCGTTACCCCGCCAACTAGCTAATGGGACGCATCGCCATCGCATACCGAATCTCTTTGCTCACCGTAACATGCGGAACAGTGAGAACATCGGGTATTAATCTTGCTTTCGCAAGGCTATCCCCGGGTATGCGGCAGGTTCGATACGCGTTACGCACCCGTGCGCCGGTCGCCATCAGCGGTCGCAAGCAACCGCCATGATGCCCCTCGACTTGCATGTGTTAAGCCTGTAGCTAGCGTTCATCCTGAGCCATGATCAAACTCT
>NZ_SWCM01000062.1 GCF_005116645.1 Desulfopila sp. IMCC35006 | reverse complement strand
CAATGAGACGATGAATGTCGACATCAGGATGATAGGATCGAAGGTACTGGATTAACCACAAGGTATTCAGGCTGGAAACCTGTTTCTCCATAGGCATGTGTTGTGTGCCGACAGCACTGCCTCGCACGGCTTCCCACATAGTCCGACCAGTTGTAATGGTGGTATTAGAGTTCATGATAGTACAAAGTCGTTCTCTAACCCCAGCAATCGAGAGAAAGAGGATTTTTTCAGATATGCCAGGATAAGGTCAAGGCAACCATCTGGTTCTTCTGACTATAGTTTCCATTCAATAGAGAGGAAGTACCATTATTGGATATTTCTCTATCCTTGTAAAAAT
>NZ_SWCM01000061.1 GCF_005116645.1 Desulfopila sp. IMCC35006 | reverse complement strand
GTTCGTTCTGAGCCAGGATCAAACTCTCCAGTTTGATATCCTAGACTACCCGAAGGTAGTTTCTTATATAATGCTATGTTACATAAGAGCTCAACTTTGAATTACAAAGTTTGCCCTGTGTCTCCCTCATAAAGGGGTACACCTTGGGCCCGTTTGCATAATTGTTGTTATTCAGTTTTCAAGGATCGTGCTCAGGCTCTCCAGACAACAGAAACCCCCGCGGTACGAATGCCGCGATGAGCAGGCTAATCTAACATAACCGAAACTGCCGGTCAATGTTTTTCTTTACTCTTTTTTGTTTTTGTTTCCCGCTGCAATGCGGTGCTGACCGTTCAGGTCGAT
>NZ_SWCM01000060.1 GCF_005116645.1 Desulfopila sp. IMCC35006 | reverse complement strand
CGGCGCAAACTAAGGGCGGACATTCCTTCTTTGGCTTGCGTTATGAGATAGATTGCCAGAAACCACGTAGTAAGAGACAATTTTGATGAGTCAAAAATGGTGCTACTGGTAATCGAGCACTGATGTCTGCATCGAGTACACTGGAAAAGTTGACGGCTTTTCAGCTCATAGTAGTGAGTGTGATCGCATTTGGGGCATGCATAACCGCTAGGCCAGCGATACTTAAACAGCTTTTCCCGGCACTTTTCTTCAGAGCCGTATGCTTTAAGGAATTTAGGCAAGCTGTACCCTTTTTGAAATTGAACCGAATTCTTTGCCATGTCATCTCCTCCTTTTGTTTTAGGTAAGAGGAGTA
>NZ_SWCM01000059.1 GCF_005116645.1 Desulfopila sp. IMCC35006 | reverse complement strand
CAAGGTTTCTCACCTTGTTTTTCGCTACTCGTGTCAACATAAGCTCTTGTGGAACCTCCAGCACTCCTTTCGGTGTACCTTCACAGGCGGCCACAATGTTCTCCTACCATTCGATAAGCTGATTTAAGTCGACTAATAAGTCGCCTTGTGCTCTGCAAGCACAAAACCAATGTGCTTCATTGCAACAGTGCTTAGCAGGAGGGGAATTTTGCGAGCAAAAACCGCTCGCTTAATCTAACTCCCGTCGTGCGTGTATTAATAAACTTAAATCAGCTTATCGAATCCGTAGCTTCGGTACTATGCTTAGCCCCGTTAAATTTTCGGCGCGGTATCATTAGACCAGTGAGCTATTACGCTTTCT
>NZ_SWCM01000058.1 GCF_005116645.1 Desulfopila sp. IMCC35006 | reverse complement strand
GGGGACGATAGCCGTTAAAGAACGGAGTATGACGACCACCCTCGTCCTTGCCGAGGATATAGCACTCTGCATTGAACTTGGTATGCGGGGTAATAGATTTCGGGGCAGCAAGTACCTGTCCGCGCTCAATCTCCTCACGCTTCACGCCGCGCAGCAACGCACCAATATTGTCACCGGCCTGGCCTTCATCGAGCAGTTTACGAAACATCTCAACGCCGGTGCAGGTGGTCTTCTGGGTGTCACGGATACCGACAATCTCAAGCTCGTCGCCGACATGAACAACCCCTCTCTCAATACGACCGGTCGCCACAGTTCCACGACCGGAGATAGAGAAGACGTCCTCTACCGGCATCAAAAATGGCTGATCGACATCGCGCTTGGGCTCAGGA
>NZ_SWCM01000057.1 GCF_005116645.1 Desulfopila sp. IMCC35006 | reverse complement strand
TGCTCTTCCTGATTACTTTCATGGCTTCAATTCCATCCATTTCAGGCATTGCAACGTCCATAACAATTGCACAATAATCGATTTCGGGCTCACTGAATTTGGCCACGGCTTCTCTGCCGTTGACAGCTGTATCCACATTGAATCCCAGTATGGTAAGAATTTTCCTGCCGACATCAAGGACACTACTTTCATCATCAACAAGCAAAATATTACCTGACAACTTTGTTAACGGAACCTTTGAATCACCTGAAACTAAACTTGGTTGTTGTGATGAGGAGTCAAGGGACGGCAACAGTATTTTTACCTTTGTCCCGCTCTCTGGATTGCTATCAAAAGTTAGCGCCCCTTGGTGTGTCTGCATAACGCCTGCTGACAAGGCAAGCCCCAGCCCCCTG
>NZ_SWCM01000056.1 GCF_005116645.1 Desulfopila sp. IMCC35006 | reverse complement strand
CCTGTTGATGTTGTTCCGTAATGTCTCTAATTATCAACATTTTTGAAGTGGTTCCATCGTTGTTAGCGATAGGGGTAGCCACAATATCAAACCTGCGGTCATTTGCCATAGTAGGCTGGTAACGAATATTCTTTGCTTCTTCGACAACCTCTTTTAGCCTGCAATGTTGGCAGGGACTGTCCTGTCCCATAATTATGCTATGGCAGGTACTGCCGTGATAATCACCAAACCAGCCAATTATCGTATTATTCATGATTCTTAGATGATAGTCAGAATCGATGACACACAACCCCAAACCTATATCATCAATTGCGGTGATATAACGTTGCAACTTGCTCTGGGATTGTAGTAATGCCCTTTCCGTCTTCTTACGTTCAGTGATCTCAAAACGCATCTTTTCGTTTGCTTTTACAATAG
>NZ_SWCM01000049.1 GCF_005116645.1 Desulfopila sp. IMCC35006 | reverse complement strand
AGAGTTTGATCATGGCTCAGATTGAACGCTGGCGGCATGCCTTACACATGCAAGTCGAACGGCAGCATGATCTAGCTTGCTAGATTGATGGCGAGTGGCGAACGGGTGAGTAATACATCGGAACGTGCCCTGTAGTGGGGGATAACTAGTCGAAAGATTAGCTAATACCGCATACGACCTGAGGGTGAAAGTGGGGGACCGCAAGGCCTCATGCTATAGGAGCGGCCGATGTCTGATTAGCTAGTTGGTGGGGTAAAGGCCCACCAAGGCGACGATCAGTAGCTGGTCTGAGAGGACGATCAGCCACACTGGGACTGAGACACGGCCCAGACTCCTACGGGAGGCAGCAGTGGGGAATTTTGGACAATGGGGGCAACCCTGATCCAGCAATGCCGCGTGTGTGAAGAAGGCCTTCGGGTTGTAAAGCACTTTTGTCCGGAAAGAAATCGCTCTGGTTAATACCTGGGGTGGATGACGGTACCGGAAGAATAAGGACCGGCTAACTACGTGCCAGCAGCCGCGGTAATACGTAGGGTCCAAGCGTTAATCGGAATTACTGGGCGTAAAGCGTGCGCAGGCGGTTGTGCAAGACCGATGTGAAATCCCCGGGCTTAACCTGGGAATTGCATTGGTGACTGCACGGCTAGAGTGTGTCAGAGGGGGGTAGAATTCCACGTGTAGCAGTGAAATGCGTAGAGATGTGGAGGAATACCGATGGCGAAGGCAGCCCCCTGGGATAACACTGACGCTCATGCACGAAAGCGTGGGGAGCAAACAGGATTAGATACCCGAGTAGTC
>NZ_SWCM01000048.1 GCF_005116645.1 Desulfopila sp. IMCC35006 | reverse complement strand
TAGGCTACATATTTTCCCGCAGCAGAAATTGATCCGGCTATTTTGCTTCTGATCGTGATGATATCTATCGGAGTGTGCTGGGTGAGCTTGCTGAGATTTTTCTGCATCTGCACCAGAGTACTTCCGGAAGCGACGTTGGTAGTGATCTCCCTTGCTGCAAGCGACAGTTTTTCCACAGCAGTATAAATAAAAGCCGTTGCCATATTCTTTTTAAGCTGGAGGTTCTGTCCATTGGCCTCAGCGGCTTTTCTGGCGCGTAGCCAACAGCTTTCCATGACATAGGCATAGATGGCTATATCTGCCAGACGTCCCAGGATTTCCTGCTGTTTCATCAAATCGTCGCCGTATTTCTCATAGGCGATTCCCAGGGAAAAGAGAAAAACATCTTTCGCCGCCTGCACAACCTCACTGGGGTTCTCCCTGACTGGGAACACTTCACCGGCTTCGACTTTTTTTAACAAGCTGTTGACCGTAGCAAGCAAGGGCAGGGCATCTTTCTTGGCACGACGAAGAAGAGTGGTTGGAATGAGGTTTCTGTTAATTTCGTTGGTACCCTCAAAAATTCTTCTGATCCGTGCATCCCGGTACAACCGTTCTATCGGATATTCGGCGATGAACCCGTAACCACCATGGATCTGCACCCCCTCGTCGACGACAAATGCTTCGACTTCACTGGCAAATACTTTTTCGAGCGAACATTCCAGGGCATACTCCTCGATCCCTTTCGCCGTGACCTGTCCGCCATCTTCACCGCTGCGGTCCAGGCTGTGCATCATATTATTCAACAACCCGCCAGTGCGGTATACGGCGCTTTCTGCGGCGTA
>NZ_SWCM01000047.1 GCF_005116645.1 Desulfopila sp. IMCC35006 | reverse complement strand
GACTACCGGGGTATCTAATCCTGTTCGCTACCCACGCTTTCGAGCCTCAGCGTCAGTTACAGACCAGAGAGCCGCTTTCGCCACCGGTGTTCCTCCATATATCTACGCATTCCACCGCTACACATGGAATTCCACTCTCCCCTTCTGCACTCAAGTTGAACAGTTTCCAAAGCATACTATGGTTAAGCCACAGCCTTTAACTTCAGACTTATCCAACCGCCTGCGCTCGCTTTACGCCCAATAAATCCGGATAACGCTCGGGACCTACGTATTACCGCGGCTGCTGGCACGTAGTTAGCCGTCCCTTTCTGGTAAGTTACCGTCACTGTGTGAACTTTCCACTCTCACACACGTTCTTCTCTTACAACAGAGCTTTACGATCCGAAAACCTTCTTCACTCACGCGGCGTTGCTCGGTCAGGGTTGCCCCCATTGCCGAAGATTCCCTACTGCAGCCACCCGTAGGAGTATGGACCGTGTCTCAGTTCCATTGTGGCCGATCAGTCTCTCAACTCGGCTATGCATCGTCGCCTTGGTAAGCCGTTACCTTACCAACTAGCTAATGCACCGCAGGTCCATCCCAGAGTGATAGCCAAAGCCATCTTTCAAACAAAAGCCATGTGGCTTTTGTTGTTATGCGGTATTAGCATCTGTTTCCAAATGTTATCCCCCGCTCCGGGGCAGGTTACCTACGTGTTACTCACCCGTCCGCCACTCACTGGTGATCCATCGTCAATCAGGTGCAAGCACCATCAATCAGTTGGGCCAGTGCGTACGACTTGCATGTATTAGGCACACCGCCGGCGTTCATCCTGAGCCATGATCAAACTCT
>NZ_SWCM01000046.1 GCF_005116645.1 Desulfopila sp. IMCC35006 | reverse complement strand
CGCCGGCATCAGGGCGGGCGGATCCTTTTCGAGTACGATGAGGGCAGTATTGATATTCGAGTGTCTTTTTTCGTAACCATACATGGGGAAAAGATTGTTTTCAGGCTGCTGAAGCAAAAACGAGAACTACTGGATATCCATACTATTGGCATGGCGCCCAATATGCTGGCTAGATTTATGGAGGATGCGGTTTATCAACCAAGCGGTGTGCTGCTCGTCACGGGACCCACGGGATCCGGGAAGACGTCCACCGTCTACAGCTGTATCAATCATATAAAAAATCCGCAGATAAGTATTATAACGGCAGAAGAACCGGTAGAATATGTCATTGACGGTATTGCCCAATGCTCAATCGACCCATCTATTAACATGACCTTTGAAGAAACCTTGCGGCACATCGTTCGACAGGATCCCGATGTGATCCTGATAGGTGAAATCAGGGATAACGCTTCAGCGGAAATGGCCATGCAATCGGCCTTGACCGGCCATAAGGTTTTGAGTACCTTTCATACTGAAGACAGTATCGGTGGTCTTATCCGTCTGCTCAATATGGATATTGCGCCCTTTCTTATTTCATCTACGATTGTCAGCGTGCTGGCCCAAAGACTGCTGCGTCGGGTTTGTGAATCCTGTGCCACGGAGGCAAAACCTACACCGATCCAACTGCAAAGGATGGGACTTTCGGCATCTGATCTCAGGGGCGCACAATTCAGGAAAGGGCGGGGTTGTTCAGACTGTAAGCAGACGGGTTACAAAGGCAGAGTAGGTGTCTTTGAACTACTGGTGCTCAATGAACTGGTCCGAGATGCCATACTTGAGCAGAAAACCAGCTACGA
>NZ_SWCM01000004.1 GCF_005116645.1 Desulfopila sp. IMCC35006 | reverse complement strand
TCCCCGGTGGGCCTTCGCAAAATGTTCAACTGATGCAAAATAATGCGAATGTAGTGCCACTGGAAATATTTAATGGCTGTATGTGTTTATATTTTCTAGATATTATTTTTGCTGTGTTAAACATGGGTTAGGTGAATGATTACGAAAACCCTATGAGCTATTGCAAGACAATCTGCAATGAATCCTTATGATATTGCTAACCGGGGTACTGAAACATGCGAGCTTTTTTGTTTTCAGCTCGGCGGTAAACCCTGCTTGAACGACTGTGGTTCTTCGTCTTACAGATCATCTTAAACAAGAGACACTGGAATAATGATATGCAAAAAAACAAGCAAAGACTTTCGGGTCAAACCTGTATTGTTACCGGAGCAAATTCAGGAATCGGTGAAGCAGTCGCCGTGGCGATTGGCCGGGATGGGGCAAATGTAGTGATAAACTATGTATCCAACCCTGAGATAGCTGAGGATATCGCCCATAAAATTTCAAAGGACTGTCTTTGCGGGGAGGCCATCGCGATTCATTGTGATGTAAGCCAGGAAAACCAGGTAGAGGCAATGTTCCAGAAGGCCGTCAACCATTTCGGAACCGTGGATATTTGTGTGCCGAACGCCGGATTGCAGCGTGACTCGCCGTTGCACGAGATGTCTCTTGAAGATTGGAATGTTGTGCTGGATGTAAATCTTACCGGGCAGTTTTTATGTGCCCGGGAGGCCATTCGGGAGTTTCTGAGACGAGGAATGCGCCCCGATGTTTCCAGATCCCTGGGGAAGATTATCCATATGAGTTCTGTACACCAGATAATCCCGTGGGCAGGCCATGCCAACTATGCGGCATCAAAGGGAGCAATTGTCATGCTGATGAAAAGTATCTGCCAGGAGTATGGCCCGCACAAAATACGCTGTAACAGCATCGCGCCTGGAGCTATAAAAACACCAATAAACAGGGATGCCTGGAAAACTCCTGAGGCTTTGGATGAGTTGAACAGGCTCATCCCGTATAAACGCATAGGGGAACCGGAAGACATTGGCCGTGTCGCAGTGTGGCTCGCTTCAGATGAATCAGAATATATAAACGGCACGACGATTTTTGTGGATGGGGGGATGACCTGCTATCCGGGATTTACCAGTAACGGTTGAATTATGAACCCGGCCAGAGAGCGAAAACCTGACTTTATCAGGAGGCTGCTGCCGGGCAAGTGTTTTCCGGTGATTCAGCTGACCGGATTCCAGATTTTTCGGGGAATAAGTAAGTGGACCATATCAGGATGCGAGCAGTGATTCAATGAGGAGGCGATTCTTTAAGATCGCCAGAAACAACGATGACGTATTACCTCACCTCACTCTTTAAAAAACTGCTGCAATAATACTCATCATTTAATAACCAATCAATATCCATACCTATCTGATGGAATTTTTTTCTATTATATCTACACAGATTCGCTTCAACACATTCTTTCTCTTCTGGAATCACTCCACTGAGTGGATAATTGGGATCCATAATTTGCCCTTGCATGATACAGGTCATCGTGTGTGAAATCTTTTGCATCCTTGAATAGACAGATGAAATATATGAATCTGACAGCATATCTGCCCCCTTCAGCATATCATACAAATCTGGTATCAAAGGATCCTTGACATGCACAAGATGCGTATGATCACGCAGCCATTCTCCTACATTTGTTCCTGCAGGAGCATGATCTGTAAACTGTTCTGTCATCCTTTCATACCTCTTGACTCTAACCGGCTCCCAGGTGCCATCGATATGAACTTCAGTATGTCTTGGATTTACCATTAAATCACCTGCTTCACGAATCTGTCCAAAGTCAGCATAATTACCAGCACAGAGCAAAGCAAGTTCCATTACTCTCGACATAGAAAGCCAATAAATTTGAACCGATTCAACAAGTTCTCCAGATGATTCCAGCTGCTCCATCTGATCAACTAAGAATTCTTCTCTTAAATAATGATCAAAAACCTGTTCGTGTCTGTAGTCTCTAACCAATACAGACGTTCCGCAACAGTGAGGTCCTATGGCGAGCAATCCACAACATAAATGAATGACTTTAGGCAGATGCGCATACAAGAAAAATAGTCAGTTTCTTGTCGTAGCTATAAATGTCCGTGAAATCTGAGAATTTCCAGGTGCCCTTCTCTGTATATGAGAGCAAATTGCGTCATTCTTTCCGAGAATAGATTCTCCCTCGAGAAAAGTACCGATGACGATTGCCAGATATACGTAATTTTCGTTTAACCTATGAAAATCTATCATCTTAAGCCGTCATGAGTTGAGTGAAATAATAGAAAAAATGTTGCATAATATATACTGCAAGGAGAACTGCGGAGCCGGGCATCATGCAAAACGGACTGAATCGTTACAGCACTATCGGCAGTGACAGGTGGAACCCTCGTGTTGTGGAGGTTTACTGGAGAGCCTCATGGAACTGTTTTGCTATAGGCTGAAATGAGGATCGAGCCCACGGTATTAGGTCAAGCAGAATAGGAAAAAATCTAAAGAAATTTTGTTTGTAAAATACACAGTGATCGATGATAAAGTCACGGGATAAGGTTCTTCAGAAAACTTGGAATAATGGTGTACCTCTTTCAGAATTTGATGATTAGTATGAAGGTGTAATCTCTGTATGGAACGAGATTCTTTTTAACCCGTATGGCATCGATGATGCGTAAAGGAGTGAACCAAATGAAAAAGCTACTTTTTGGGACAGTTTTTTGGGTTCTGTTAAGTTTCCTGCCGGGGATGATACAGGCACAGGTGAATATAAGCATTGGATTTCCCCTGCCACCCCCCATAGTCTTCGCCGCACCGCCGGCGGTGATTGCCTTGCCGGGTACATATGCCTACGCTGTTCCCGATGTAAACGTAGATATCTTCTTCTCTGATGGCTGGTGGTGGCGTCCTTGGCAGGGGCGTTGGTATCGATCAAATCATTACGATCATGGTTGGTCATACTACGATAGAGTGCCAACTTTTTATCGTAACGTTGATCCCGGTTGGCGACGGTTCTACAAGGGCTCTAACTGGCACGGCAAACGATGGAGCTATGAAAGGATCCCGGTGAAACGACTGCATCGGAACTGGCAGACATGGCACAATGATCGACACTGGGAAAAGCGAGGAAGTTGGGGGGTTGAGAACTATCGCCCTCGACTCTACCGAGAGCAGCCAGTATATAAGGAGCCAAGGCGATATCAGCAAAAGCCCGCAGTTGAGCACCGTCAGAAAAAAATCAATCAGCAAAAATCACATTCTCCATCAAAAAGAAAATATGAGAGAGAGGACAGGAGGTATTAAGCTGCTTTTACAGGCAATTATTGCCACGGGTTCACTTTTTATCTGCTCTTGGTCGTAAAGTGAATAGAGTCGATTATGGTAATATTGGTACCAGCCGGTGCCGCACGGTTTGTGGGGGTATACGGAAAATGCCCGGGCCCAAGGTATGATTGATGTGATTCGCGCTACTTAAAAAAAACATGCTGAAAGACAGAGAGTGTATTTTATGTATCTCCTGAACGGCATGATCGGTGGCATCCTTTTAACACTCGGCCGCAAGCCGTTCTGGTTTATTGTCGGGTGCATGGGCTTTTTTGTGTTTGGCTTGTCCGACCCGTCAGGCGGACCGGGACAAGGTTCATGCCGATGTTGCTGGCCGCCATCGAGAGGATCTGGCCATGGTCAATGACCCGCGTCTTGCAATCACCGAAAAACATGCGGAACAACTGGTGGAATTACTCCAGCACAACACCTGACTGACTCAACTGACACGGCAGTTCAGCCAGCGCATAGAGATGCTGACAGTCGAGCTGCATCATAAGATTGTACGGGAAAAAACCAAGCCGGAAGATAAAACTCTCCGGTAACAACCAGCTGGCCGGTTCCGGCAGCGGTGCAGGCTGCGAACAGAGTCCGCCCTGGCCCATCAAAATTAAGAGTAAGAGGGGTGGTACCCTGCAGTATCGCCCTGCTTCTAATTATCTGAGATGACCAAGCCATTCGCCGGCTCCCGCTGGCCGATATTACAGGGCGTGCTGCCGATCAAAGGCAGTCAGATCCCCGGCGAACTGGTTGCCGGTCTTACCCTCGCTGCCCTGGCCATTCCGGAAGTGATGGGCTACACGAAGATTTCCGGCACGCCATTGATTACCGGCCTCTATACTCTCCTTCTGCCCATGGCGGTGTATGCCATTTTCTGTTCTTCACGTCATCTGGTGGTAGGAGCAGATTCGGCAACTGCGGCAATTCTAGCGTCAGGTCTTGCAGGACTGGCATCCACGGGTTCAGAATTGTATCTGGCGCTCGCCGGAGTACTGGCACTTATGGCGGCCGTTTTTCTTCTGCTGGCACGAATGATCGGCCTGGGATTTATGGCGGATTTTCTCTCCCGCACGGTGCTGACCGGTTTTCTGACCGGAGTCGGCATACAGGTTGCGCTGGGCGAGATTTCTGGAATGCTCGGGATAAAAGGGGGCGGACATGGCACATTGCAGAAAATTATCAATGACCTGCAACAGGTCCAGGAGGTCAATGGCTATGCGCTGGTCACTGCTTTGGCCGTGGTGGTGGCTACGGTTGGTGCCAGGAAAATATCGCACAAAATCCCCGGCGCCTTGCTCGCGGTTATTGTCGCCATCATTGTAAGCTGGGTTCTGGATCTGAAAATCCATCTGCCGGTACTGGGAAAAGTGCCGGGTGGATTGCCGCATCTCGGTCTGCCGCAGATGAATTGGAGCTGGGAGCTGATCATCAGACTTGTTCCCACCGCCTTTGCCATGTTTGTGGTTATTCTGGCGCAGAGCGCGGCAACCTCCCGTGCCTATGCTGCCCGTTACAACGAGAGGTTCAGCGAGAATACCGATCTGGTGGCCCTTGGTATGGCAAATATTGCCGCCGGCTTGTCCGGGACCTTTGTGGTCAACGGCAGCCCTACCAAGACCCAGATGGTGGACAGTGCCGGCGGACGCAGCCAGTTGGCACCGATTTTTACGGCGGTTATCGTTTTGCTGGTGCTGTTATTTCTTACCGGGCCCCTGGCCTACATGCCGGATGCAGTGTTGTCGGCGGTGGTTTTCCTGATTGGGCTTGATCTGGTCGATCTTGCAGGTTTACGCAGGATCTACAACCAGCGCCGTTCCGAATTCTGGGTAGCTCTGATGACCATGATTATGGTAGTGTTTGTCGGGGTAGAGCAGGGCGTCGTTGTGGCGATCGTCCTGTCGCTGATCGACCATACCCGGCGTGGTTATCATCCCAATAACTTATTACTGGTGCCGGACGAGACCGGTATTATGTCCCGGCACCCGGTCTCGAGCCACGCGCAGGCTCTGCCGGGACTGATGATTTATCATTTCACCCATAGCATGTATTTTGCCAATTGCCATCAGCTCGTGGCTGAGGTGATACAATTAGTCGATAAGGCCAATCCACGATTGCGCTGGTTCTGCATTGATGCTTCGGCAGTGGATGATGTGGATTATTCTGCCGGTGAAACCCTGCGTTCCCTGCATTTTCAGCTGCACCAGAAAGGGGTACGTCTGGTGATGGCCGAAATGATGGAGAACGTGAGAACTGAGAGTGCCAAAAGGCTGGGCGAAATTTTCGAACAGGATGAATATTTCGCCGACCTGCAGGATCTCCTGGCAGCGTATCGCCGGGAGAGTGATTAACGCCCTGGCGGAGTGCGAGATTCAAAGCATAAATCTTCACCGATGGAAATGACTCCTATGGACTACCTCAAAAATTTCTGCGTAAAACCGGGCAGCAAGGTTCATCTGCGTAAAATCGACCCTGATTTTTCAGATCAGCATGAATCCCACAAGCATGCTTTGCCGGAAATAAAACACTATGTGAAGAAGATGCAGGAACTGCAGTACCTGCTTTATGCGGAGGACAGGCGATCCCTGCTCATCGTTTTGCAGGGACGCGACGCTGCCGGAAAAGACGGCACGATCAATCACGTGCTGACCGGTATGAACCCCCAAGGCTGTACGGTTACTGGCTTTAAGGTGCCTTCCAGAGAAGAAGCCGCCCATGACTTTCTCTGGCGTTACCACAAGGCCACACCGGGCAGGGGACAGGTGGCAATCTTCAACCGCTCACATTATGAGGATGTTCTGGTGCAGCGGGTTCATAATATGGTACCGAAAGACATCTGGTCCAGGCGTTACGAGCATATCAATGACTTTGAACGGATGCTTTATGAAAACGGCACCCATATCCTGAAATTTTATCTGCATATAGACCCCGAGGAACAGCTCAAACGCTTCAAGCAGCGGATCGATGACCCGACCCGTCACTGGAAGATCAGCGATGGGGATTATGCGGAGCGTCCTTACTGGGATGCCTACACTGAGGCTTTTGAGGATGCGCTCAGCAAATGCAGTACCAGACACGCACCATGGTTTATCATTCCCGCAAATCATAAATGGTTTCGCAATCTGGCGATTTCCAGAATAGTCGCAGACACCCTGGACTCTCTGGATATGAAATTTCCGGAACCGACCGTTGATATTGCTGAGATTAAAAAGAAGTACCACGAGATAGTTGTGGCGGAAGGTAAAACCGGTGATGCCGGTGACGGAGAAAAGGCCGGGCACAAACAGAGAAAAATCACTTAATCCCCAAAAAACTCGCCACAATCCCGTCCACATCCTTTGCATGGCTCACCGGAGCCGAATGTCCCGCCCCCGGTATCACCACCAGTCGACCGTTCCCCAGCCACTGCGCCAGCTGCGCCGAATGCTCCAGCGAGATCACATCTTTTTCCCCGACGATTACCAGTACCGGTGCATGGATGGAGTGCAGATCCTCTTGCCCCAGACGCGGCGCAGTGCGCCACAGTCGCCAGATCCTCGTTTCCAGTGCCGCGAAGTTTTCTCCCGCACCCGACCACCAGCCCCGCAGCCACAGCCATAACCAGCGCAAATGTCCGGAGTCTTTGGCCTGCAGTGCTATGCCCGCCTCTGCTTTTACTCCCGATGGATCAAAATTGGCACTGATAGCAATGATTTTGCCCACTCTCTTTGGCCAGTCGCGGCCCAGCAGCAGAGCAATAATACCGCCATCGCTCCAGCCAATAATGTCTGTTTGGCCGATATTCAGTCGGTTCAGCACCTGAATGACATCCTGTGCAAACAGGCGGTAGCTTAATTTAACATGGCCCAGCGTCGATTTGCCATGGCCTCGCGTATCCACCAGCACCACCCGCCGGCCCGCTTCAACCAGCCATGGTATCTGCGAAAACCAGCTTAGTCTATTGCTGAGTCCCCCATGCAACAGCAACACCGGCTTTCCCTCACCGTAGGCGACATAATGGATATTGGCCCCATTATAACTGATTTCTCCCCTCTCTGCCGACGCCCGGGAAGCCAATCGCCAGACCAGGTAATATAGAAAATTACCTGGTACAGGCCGAAACCACACTCCTGCCGCTGCAGTCGCCAGCACCAGCAAAAGAGCTCCTGCCACCAGCCATTGTCGCTTCATATCATCAACACCTATCGATAAATACCCGGTACCGCCACATTCGACAAAATGGAACTCGGCAATACTCGGTACAGATTAATCCAACACAAACTTATCAAAAGTTTGATCATTTGAACTGACCAGTACATAATACGATGCGTGTCACGGTATGCACATGGTCGAGAGTTGAAGAAAAACTTATGACCGAAAAGAATTGTAACTCCATGTCTCCATAATTATTGCGCAGGCTCGCCTGCCACCGGGAGCAACAGCAGCGGTGTTGTGCAGAGGCTGCACAGTTTATGGCTGAAACTGCCGGCTAAAAACGCCTCCATGCCGGATTTTCCATGGGTCGCCAGGACAACGAGATCAGCTTTGTTGGTCTGGGCCGATTTAACAATGACCGCGGCAGGGTCGCCGCGCAGTACCTCCGCGCTCGCATTGTAACCCTGATCGACGAGTTCTCCGAGGAGTCGGTGGACGAATTTTTTTCCATTGCTGGCGGAAATTTCCAGTAGTCTCGATGTGGTGCCCGGCAGCAGCCTGCTGGTCACCGCCCTGACCCCCGACAAGGTGGTGAAAAGTTCAATCACCATGCTTAGATGGAGCGCTGCACCAAATTCTCCTGCCAGCTCTTTGGCGACCGGCAATGCCTGGGCGTGCTCCGGGTCGGTATCGAGGGGAACCAGGATGGTGCTGCAGGTAAATTCAGGAAAAGCGCCCGTTGCATCCGGGCGGACAAGCAGCACTGGAATGGTACCGAGTCCGATGATTGTCTGGGCCATGCTGCCCATAAACAGTTGCATTGCCTTTCCCCGTCCATGGGAACACATGACGATCAGGTCGTAGTCCAGCTCGCCTGAGTGGTCGACAATACTGCGGGCGACATCAGCGACCTCGGCGGTATGGACATGGCAGTCGAGCAGCCGAACATCGGGAAACCATCGATTGCCAATTTCCTTTAAATAGAGGTCAGCTTCCCGGGCACTCCTCAGGTGTGGCTGTCCATGTACTTCCTGAGGGGCATTGTGTTCTATTGCATGGATAAGCGTAACCTTCGAGGCCAGCTTGTCTGCCATATAGGCAGCGGACGGCAGAGCCGATTCAGCCAGTCGTGAGCCATCCAACGGAACGAGAATATGTTTGAACATGATAAAACTCCGTTAACCGAGCAGTTGATAGAGAAGGTACACATTAAGACTGATAATGATAAATGCGATCAGCCAGGCCAGAGCTGTGGTTACCGGCTTATTGACCATTTCCCCCATAATAATCCGGTTCCGGGTGAACATGACCAGGGGCACAACGGCGAAAGGCAGCCCGAAGCTGAGGACAACCTGGCTCATAACCAGGGTGCGGGTGGGGTCCAGACCGATCCAGATGACCAGGATCGCCGGCAGCATAGTAACCAGTCGCCGCACCAGAACAGGGATATGCGTCTTCAAAAAACCCTGCATGATTATCTGCCCGGCACTGGTTCCCACCGTGGATGACGACAACCCGGCAACAAGCAGCGACATACCGAAAAACCATTTCGCCGCCGAGCCCAAGAGTGGTTCCAGCGTTCGATACGCCTCTTCGATGGTGGCAATATGGGTAAGGCCCGTCTTATAGAACGTCGCGGCGGCCATGATGAGCATCGCTGCATTGACAAAACTGGCCAAGCCCATGGCAATAACAATGTCCATGATCTCATAACGATAGAGCCCCTGCAGTTGACTTTTTTCGGTGACCACGATTCGCCCCTGCATCAGCGCAGAATGCAGAAATATGGCGTGGGGCATGACTGTTGCCCCGAGAATCCCGGCCGCCAGCACTACGCTTTCCGGCCCGGCAAATTGCGGAACAAAGGTCGCATGAAAGACCTGTGCCCAGTCTGGTTTGTCAAGAACTGTTTCCACCAGATAGCACAGGGCGATCATCCCCACCATCGCCGAGATAACTGCTTCCAGCGGCCTGAAGCCATAACGTTCAAGTCCAAGAATAAGCAGGGTGGCGATACCGGTGAGAAGGGCACCCACCAGCAGAGGTACGCCAAGGAGGAGGTTGAAGCCGAGTGCTGCTCCTAAAAATTCTGCAAGGTCGGTTGCAATTGCCACCAGTTCCATCAACACCCACATGACCAGAACAACCGGCCTGGGAAACTGTTCCCGGCAGTGTTCGGCCAGGTTTTTACCCGTGACCAGGCCGAGTTTGGCGGACAGAGTCTGGATAAGCATGGCCATCAGGTTGCTGACCACGATAACCCAGACCAGCATATAGCCGAATTGGGCGCCACCCTGGATATTGGTGGCAAAGTTACCCGGATCGACATAGGCCACACTGGCGATAAAGGCGGGGCCAAGAAATGGCAGCAGACGGGTCAGCCGGTTTTTACCGGAAGGAGTGCCAAGGATCTTCAAGGCACTCTGCACTGTCTTATTATCTGCACTTTGAGACTTATTTTTTGTTTGCTTGTCATGCATGGTTATTGTCCTTGCCGATCAAAAAAAAACGCATGCTGTCGTTTTCTCGGGGAGCTGGGAGGGGAGCGTCAGTGATTTGTGTAACAAGAGACATGGTTTTTCAGGGCCTCTCGAATGGATACCCCTCTTTTCTGAAAGGAACAACCTCTTTGTGTCGCTTGTAATAATATGACGAAAAGTTAATTTTGCATTATGTAATCTGATTACCTTTCAAGCTCAGTTTGTCGAAATGGAAGGGTGTGGGCTGTTCGTTTTACTGGTCTCTGCAGCCAAGGATGGCTGCAGCGAAGCCCCCAGGGATGGGTTTACGGCGTCCCGGGAAACGAACAGCCCACACCCTGGTTCAGTAGCTGAACTTGAGGGGTAATCAGATTATATAATAAAGGAAGGGAGGGAGAACCTTACCAGCCAGTTTCTGTTTCCGTAATTCGTCCATATTTGCTGCACATTCTCCTGCTATCTATGCAGGTTGACTCCTGCGTGCACAACAGCCAGATCATACTCTATTTCACAGCATCATTTCAGGTGAGCTGGAAAGTGGTGAGTCTTATATAAAATATTTTAATATCAAGTATATACAATAAATTGAAACACACACAGGAATGATTATACTATCGCGTTGGGAATTTGACTATTGTTCTCTATTGGTGCCGATCAATGCAACAGCCTTTTTGTCGTGTCACTCTTTCTTACTGTTCGATTTCTCTCAATTATTGTCTGGTACTTTTATTGGGGGCTGCTTCATAATGACAGCAGAGAATCAGGGAAAGGCGCACTATCATAAAGAGTGTTGATCGTAAGCGGGCCAGCATGGCAACAATATGTCGGCGTTAAAGTGCGTTATACAACCCAGTGGAGGAAAAAAACATGAAAAAATCAATTGTTCTGATGGCTGTAACCGTAGCAGGTCTCTCGCTAACCGGTTGTTATTCACCGCAGGGAAGGCCAGACTATACGGCCTCGGGAGCTCTGGCCGGCGGGGCGACGGGAGCAATAATCGGCAGCATGACACGTAATCCCGGTGCCGGTGCAGCTGTCGGAACGGCCGTGGGGGCAGTAGTTGGCGGCCTTATCGGTCATGGCATGGACCAGGAACAGGAGGCACGATTGCGGGCCCAGGCCCCCCAGACACTGGTGCGGGTTGAACAGGGACAGCCGTTGTCGGAGATGGACGTTCAGGCCCTGTCGCGGGCCGGGATCAGCGATGATCTTATTATCAGCCAGATTCGCAACTCCCGCACGGTCTATCACCTCAGCACGTCAGATATCATCCGTCTGAAAAACTCCGGGGTCAGTGAAACCGTCATCGATTTCATGATCAACACCCAGACCCAGGCCGATCCAGCCTACGTAGGGGGCGAGGTAGGGGCAACCCCGCCGGCACCGCTGCCGGAACCGATATACGTGGCACCGGGGCCCGATTATTTCTGGGTAGGTGGTACATGGCTGTGGCTCGGGGACCGCTGGATGTGGAATCGTGGTTACTGGCACCGGCCGTATCGTGGTTACGGGTGGGGATATCGGGGCGGATATCGAGGCGGATATCGGCGATGGTAGGGTAACGAGCAGATTGATCAACACTCCGGTTTTCTCATACTGCGGTGGTGCATTTGCTGCGGCACTGCAGGTGGTTCATGGTTCCAGCGGGTCTACCTTGTGCGCCTGGGCTGTTTGTACTGGTAAACGGATGGCTGGCAGATCGCTGGAACTTTTGTATTCTTGCAATCCCTCCCTGAAAATAAGGCAACAATGACCAGTTGCCGGGATTGCTTTATTCGCTGAAAAGAACGCAGAGCAGAATACCCTCGCGGTGCTGCACCGTTGCCTGGTCGGTGTGCATGATATTGCTTACCCCAAGGCTGGAGCCGAACAGGATGGTCTGTCCGGTAAGGGGGTAGGCAAAGCCGGTTAAGGTAACGCCGTGCACATCGCCTTTAAGGGGAACCAGGGAAACCTTCTGGCCAGGTCTGCCGCTGAGGGTGCAGTCCCTGCCGGGATGCAGTATCTGCATGGAGCAGTCTTGGCCCGATAGCAGGATTTCCTGGTTTTTATACTTGTCGCTGGCGGCGAGCATGATGTTGGCAAGACTCATATCCCATCTGCCGCCCAGTGCCCCGATTAACCGGATTGCCCGGGCGCCTTGTTCTACCGCCAGATCGAGGGCCAGTTCCAGATCCGTCGCGTCTTTGTGTCGGGGATGGCGATGGATGGCAATTGCCTTATCTTGATACGCAGCCAGAAGTGGTGGATCTATGGAATCAAGATCGCCGAGCAGAATATCCGGGGTGATGCCGAGTCTGTTGCAGTGGTTGGCCCCCCCGTCGGCAGCGATTATGAGCTCTGCCTGGTCAATGAGACTATCAAGCTCTGCTGATGGGTCAAGAATGCCGTTGGCAAAAATAACAGCGAACATATTATTCCTTATTCCTCAGATACCGCGAAATGTTTGCTTTCAGAAACCGAGAGATTTCTCAAGATCTGCTATCTCCCGGGCCAGTTTTGCGCGCTGGTCATCGGTAAGGTCGGAGCGCTGCAATTTTTGGCGCAAGGCAAGAAGGATCATCTCTTCCCGGTAGTCGTTACAGGTATACTGCGGGGCAGCTTTATCTTGATCGCGGCTCATGACGTAACTTTCAGATGACGGCCAGTGTCTTTTGCACGCCGCTATAGAAAAACCAACCGGAAAAACAGATGAGAAAAACGGCGCAGCCGCCGATCAACTTCCGGTAAAATTGGTCACTGAACAGATGCCTCCCTTTGGCGACGCCAAAAGAGATGAATGCATACCACGCCAGATCGGCCAGAATGTGGCCGAGAAAAAAAGCGGTAACGCCCAGCAGGCCGAATTTAAGGGAATGCATGATGTACCCCAGACCAATTGACGCCCACCAGATCAGCCAGTAAGGGTTGATCGCACTCATAACTATGCCCATCATCACAAGATTGCTTGACTTCTGGTTTGTCGCCTGACAATCGAGGCTCAGTCCCGGCAGGCTGCGCAGCATGGAAAACCCCATCCAGAGCAGGACCGCGCCACCGGTAAGGGAAATGAGAATAAAGACATCGTCCCGGGCAAGAATCGGGGCCAGCCCGGAAATAAGGGCGACGACAAGAGCCAGTTCAAGAAGACCATGGCCGAAAATCATCAGTGGTCCGGTTATCATTCCCCGTCTCGAACTTTCACTGACGGTGACCGTCAGCAGTGGCCCGGGCATGAGCGCACCGGAAAGCGCGAGAACAAAGGAGGTACAGAAAATAGTTACAAGAGCAAATTCCATAGACTGTTCCATTGGCAAAAAGAAAGAAGAAATTTGACTATACCGGGCCGGGTGGGGTTTCTCAATAACGGATTGTAAGAAAAGAGAGCGAGAAGTATCGACAAAGAATGCCTGACGCAAAAAAGCTCTTCTGAAATTGTCTTTTGTCGGTTGATGCATACAATCTGGCCTGAAGATCGATTATCAAGGGAAAAGCCAATATCCGGCAGATAAACTCAAGGCAAAAGGACCAAGCGATGCGTAAAATATTCTTTATGGTAGGTTGTTATCTTTTTTTGCTGGTTATGAACCCATCACCGTCTGCAGCCGTTGATTACGGGAGTCTTTTTAAAAAAGTGCAGGAAACTGCGGGTGGTGGTTCCGCCAGGGGTGGCGGCACAAATCTCTCCCAGGGGCAAGTGGTCGATGGCTTGAAGCAGGCCCTGGAGATTGGTACCAGCAATACTGTGCAGGCACTTTCCAAAACAGATGGCTACTATACCAACCCGAAGCTGAAAATCCCACTGCCTGGGGCGATGCAGAAATTTGAAAAAATTTTGCGAACCACCGGGTTTGGTTCGCAGGTCGATGCGTTTGAACTGAGCATGAATCGTGCGGCGGAAAAAGCCGCGCCGAAGGCGGAGGCCCTGTTCGTTGATGCCATAAAACAGATGACAATTGCCGATGCTGAAGGGATCCTCAAGGGCGGAAATAATGCCGCCACGCAATATTTTCAGGGAAAAACATCGGGCAAGCTGCAGGTACTGCTTAAGCCGATAGTGCAAAAATCCATGGCTGCCGCTGGCGTCACGCGATCCTATAAAACCGTAGAGAATCAAATTCAAACCATTCCTTTCGCCAGTAATTATATGGTCGATCTGGATACCTATGTCACCGAAAAATCAGTTGCTGGACTGTTTGTCCGGCTGGCCGAAGAAGAGGCGAAAATTCGAACCGATCCGGCGGCCCGGGTCACCGACCTCCTGAAAAAAGTGTTTCAATAGAGCCTGTTTGGCTTAACTGCCCAGCAGAACAAGGGCCGAAGGGTTCAACACGAGCTGTATCGGCCGGCCGATTTCCGGTGGCGGCGGGTCGATCGGAAGATCGAAAGACAGAGCGAGACCATTCACGTCGAGGTTCAATCGGTACGTGCTGCCCTGAAACTGCCGGTCGGTAATTGTACCTGAGAGTTGCAGCGCATTTTGTGGTGCCGGTAAACTTTGCGCGAGGCGAGCCCCTTCGGGACGGATCAGCAGGGTAGACCGGGTGATTGTATCGGTTGCCGTGTTTTTTACCGGCAAGGCGCCCAGAGGGGATTGGAACATATTGTCGCTTGTAATCGTGCCGGCGATGAGGTTGTGAAAACCAAGAAACCTGGCGACGGTGCTGTTGGCCGGGTGTCGGTAAAGATTCTCCGGGGTCTCGAACTGCTGGAGGATGCCATGGTGCAGGATGGCCACCTTGTCGGCAATGCTGAAGGCTTCGGCCTGGTCATGGGTGACAAAAACTGCGGTGACGTTCAGGGTTTTCAGGATGGTGCGGATTTCACCGGTCAACCGGTCCCTGAGGGCCCGGTCGAGCGAGCCGAGGGGTTCATCCAAAAGCAGCAGCTGCGGCTCTGGGGCAAGGCTTCGGGCCAGTGCCACCCGCTGCCGTTCTCCGCCCGACAATTCATCGATATTGCGGTGTGCCAGACCAGTGAGACCGACCATAGTGAGCACTGCCTCCACTCGACTGGTCAATTCCGCAACCGGGCAGTGCTGCATCTCCAGACCAAAAGCGATATTTTGCTGCACTGATTTATGCGGAAAAAGGGCATACTCCTGAAACATCATGCCGAAATTACGTTGATGTGGCGGAACGTGCCGGATATCCCGGCCGCAGAACAAGATTGTGCCGGCATCTACCTTTTCAAGTCCCGCCAACAGACGGAGCAAGGTCGTCTTGCCGGAGCCTGATGGGCCAAGCAGGCAGAGGATTTCTCCTTTCATAAGTGAGAAATTGATGTCCTGCAGCAGCGGCTTGCCGTCATAAAGGTTCGACAGGTGGACTACTTCGAGTATTTTTTGACTGTCCTGCATGGATTGCTCTTGTGTTTTCACTTCAATAAGCCGGGCGATGTGTTTCTGCCCTCCAGCCTGCCGAGCAGCCAGAAGCCGGAGCAGGTGACCAGCATGAGGATACTGCTCATGGCCATGGCCTGTCCATAGTTTAAATCACCCGGCTGGCCGAGGAAACGAAAGATAGCCACCGGCATGGTCGGGGTATGCGGCCGGGTAACAAAAGCCGAGGCGCCAAATTCGCCCATACTGATGGAGAAAGCAAAAACGGCGCCAACCAGGATCGCCCTGCTGATAATGGGGATATCCACCCGACGCCAGACCTGGTAAGGCGAGGCGCCGAGCAGGGCGGCGGCTTCGCGCAGACTCGGAGGGATCCGGCGCAGACTCGGCAGGATGCAGCGGACCACAAAGGGAAAGGCCACCAGGGCATGGGCAAGAGGAACGATCGCCAGGGAATCGCGCAGGTTCAGGGGTGGCCTGTTCAGGGTTATGATATAGCCAAAGCCGAGTGTTACCGCCGAGGTGGCGAGCGGCAGCATAATAATGGCGTCCCAGATAGTCGAGCCGGTAGATGTTTTGTCCCTATCTGATGCAAGAAAGGTTGCGGCCAGCAGGCCAAGGATGACGGCGAGAGACATCGCTGCAAGCGCGAAACCGACGCTGTTGGCGACCGCTGCAATCGGTTCAACGGAAAACACCGATCTGGCCTGGGTGGAAAAAAGTGCCAAATAGTAAGTCAGTGTCAGGCCATCTTCCCCGGTTACTGAACGGGCCAGCAGGGCGAGCAGCGGGGTGAGCAGCAAAAGCACCATGAAGAGGATGTTTGTGCCGACAAAAACCCTCTGGCCAGTTGTCTCAAGCGGTATTGCGGTCCCTGTCGCCGACTCGGCGTAGAAGGCGACCTGCGATTTTCTGCTTAACCTGGCGTGGAGCCACATAAGGAGGAAATTGACGGCGATCTGGATCAGAGAAAGCGCAGCGGCCATGGGCAGATTAAAGAACTGTACCGACTGGCGGTAGATTTCCACTTCAAGGGTCGCATATCCCGGGCCGCCGAGAATAAGCACCACGCCAAAGCTGGTAAAACAAAAAATGAAGACGAGAAGTGCGGCCGATCCAATGGCCGGCAGCAGCAGGGGCAGGGTGATTCGGTAAAAGATCTGCCGGGGCGAGGCCCCCAGCATCGCGGCGGCCGCCCCCAGGTCGGGGTTGAGTCCGGCCCAGAAGCCGCCGACGATCCGAACCACCAGGGTGTAATTATAAAACACATGGGCGAGGAGGAAAAAGGCCACGGTTTGATCAATGTTTATCGGCGGCCGGGACAGGTCGAAACCTGCCATCAGCCAATTGTTCAATAGGCCGTTGGTTCCGAGCAATGCCCTGAAGGCTGCGGCGGTGACAACGGTCGGCAGCACAAAAGGCACGGTCAGCAGGGCCTGGAGCAGGTTTTTGCCAAAGAAGCGATAGCGGGCAAAAATATAGGCCCCGGGCAGGGCCAGTGTCAGAGTTATAAGGGTGGAGGCAGCGGCCTGCCAGCAGGTGAACCACAGGATTCGGCCATAGATGGGGGAATGTATCAGGCTGCCCAGTCTGGCCGGATTCCATGAACCTTCCGGCAAAAAACTGAGCAGTACTATTTTCAGCAGCGGATAGAAATAGAAAAGGATCAGAAAGATCAGGGGCAGAGAGAACAGTAGCCAGCGAAAAAGTGGGTTAGACCGTTGCACGTACTGTTCTCCATGTGAAAATCATGCAAAGCTGATCTTTCAGCGCAGGACGACATTCGTCCAGGCTTCGATCCATCTGTCCCGATTGGCCTCTATATCCGCCGGGCTGACCACTATCGGGTTGTCGGCGACCAGCGCATGTTTGCTGAAGACCGATGGAAGCAAAGCGGTTGCGTTCGCAGGAAAGACAAACATCTGCAATGGGATATCTTCCTGGAATTGTCTGCTCAGCATGAAATCGACAAGTTTTCGGGCAAGTTCAACTTCTCTGGTGCCCTTTAAGATGCCGACGAATTCAATCTGGCGAAAGGCGGTGTTGCCGGCAACGACAGCGGCGGTAGGCGCTTCGGTCAATGGTTTGTCGGAAAAATGGACAACCGCCGCCGGACTGGAGGCGTAGCTGACGACGATCGGCCGGTCGCCTTTGGAGGCAGAGGTGAAATGACCGTAATAGGCATCCTCCCAGCCGTTGGCGATGATGACCTTATTGTCGCGCAGTTTCTGCCAGAAGTCGAGATACCCCTGTTCGCCAAATCTGCCAATGGTGGCGAGGAGAAAAGCCATGCCGGGGGAGGAGTTGGCTGGATTTTCCACCACGGTCAGCCCTTTGTATGCCGGTTTGATCAGATCGGTCAGATCGGTCGGGGGCATCAGCTTCTTTTTTTTGAACCACTCCTTGTCGTAGTTCAGGCAGACATCCCCGTAGTCGACGGGCAGCAGTCGATTGAGTTTGTCGAGTTTCAGCGGAGCGGGGATATCAGCGAGCAGTGGCGAGGCATAGGGGAGGAAGATGTCGGCCGCGACTGCCCGGGAAAAAAAGGTGTTGTCGACCCCGTAAAAGACATCGGCCAGGGGGTTTTCTTTAGAGAGGATAGCCTGTATCAGCGCGGCTCCAGCGTCGCCCGATTTTAAGAAATGGACCTTGACGTGATTTTCCTTTTCAAAGTTCGCCATCACCTCTCTGCCGATGTTGAAACTGTCATGGGTCATGACGGTGATGGTCTTTTCCGCGTGCAGCACATTGGTCCAGAATACGCCGACCGCAAGCAATACGCTCCCTGCCAGGCATACGGTTTTGTTCATACCATCCTCCAAAATAATGTGAAAAAAGATTCTGATTACCCCTAATGTTCAGCTACTGGGCCAGGGTGTGAGCTGTTCGTTTTCCGGGACGCCGTAAACCCATCCCTGGGGGCTTCGCTGCAGCCATCCTTGGCTGCAGAGACCCGAAAAACGAACAGCTCACACCCTTCCATTCCGACAGGCTGCGTTCCGGGGCAATCAGAAAAAAGATTATATCTCAGGGCATGTGTCGCCCAAAAGAAAAACCGCCTCCGGGCAGGAGACGGCTGTATAGGTCACACTGTTCCCTCCGCCGGAATTATCCGGATCAGGTTAAACGGTCGGGTTACTAATGAAACCCCTCTCAGCCCGGTTGCCCCGAACTCCCGCATCATTGTGCACAAGATAGGTAATATTATGCCGGTTTGCAACCTTTCTCCAGAAGAACCACGGTTTCGATGTGGTGGGTCTGGGGGAACATATCGACCGGCTGGATTTTGCGGATAGTGAACCCTTCACAGCTCAGATCTGCCAGGTCGCGGCACAAGGTTGACGGATCGCAGGAAATGTAGATCAGGCGTTTGGTTGTAATTTTTGCCAGCTGATGCGCAAGTCCCGGTGCCCCCTGTCTCGGCGGATCCATGACCACGCAATCGAACTGGCGGCCTTTTTCCGCAAGGTCCATGCAGGCAGTGTCTACCGGACTTTTCAGGAATCGGGTGTTGGTCAGTCCGGCATGTGCCGCATTAACTTTCGCGCTGCGGATGGCGGAACCCTGGCCTTCGATGCCGAAAACCTCTTGTGCTTTCATGGCCAGGGGGATGCAGAAATTCCCCATACCGCAGAACAGGTCAAGGACGGTTTCTGTTTGCGTGATGTCGCAGAACTCAATTACAATTTCAATAAGATTTTTGTTCTGGGTCAGGTTGACCTGGCAGAACCCGCCGGCTTCCCAGGAGAGTGCGAAGGGGTTTTCTGCGCCGGTGGCAGCAGGATAATGAACCGTGAGGTTGTTGCCGGAATGTGTATTGCTCTTATCGTGTTCGTCAAAAAAAGGCCCGGTGATGGGGAAGATTGTGCCAATGAAAAATATCCGTTCGACGTCGCGGACATCACGGCAGAATCGTTTGGCCGATTCACTATCGGCCGGGCGGATTTTTCTGCTGAAATGGAAAATACAGACCGTCTGTCCGGTTTGTGGGTTAAGCTGAATTTCCACCTCAGTTGACAGTTCGCACAACCTGCGTCCATCTTCATGAACCTGTAGCGCGGTGAGGGTTTTGTTTATGGAATCACCGGCCAGCAGACACCTTTCAATGGGGATAATATCATGGGAATGATATCGATGAAAACCGACAACCCCGTGGCGGCCGATCTGCAGTCGGATGCGCTGCCGGTAGCCAAAGGCATGGGGTGAGGGGACCGGATCTGCCAGCAGACCAGCTGACTCCCTGACTGCCTGGTTGTTTTGCCGGAGGAGAAGGTCCTCGATAATACCTCGTTTGAGAATCAACTGGGTAGTGTAGTTGCAGTGCTGCAGATCGCAACCTCCGCACTGGCCGTAATACTGGCAGGGGGGCAGAATCCTTCCGGGGTGTTCGGTGAGGATTTGTTGTGCACTGCCAAAAAGATAGTTTTTTTTCGCTTCTTCTGTGGTTAATATAACGGTCTCATCCGGCAGCACCTGCCGGACGAGAGCAATCTGTCCGGTGGCAAGTCGGGCAAAACCGTACCCTCCGTTAACTATCTTTGTTATGTGGATTTTTTCAAGTGTCATTGTTCGATTATTTTTCTGTGTCTCGCCGGCAGGATACGACATCCATGCGGTTGCGATGAATGGTACGGATGCCTCTATTCAATTCTGAAATTTCATTCTTTCATAGTATACCATCCTTGTTCTGTCGAATAGTATTCTTGTTTATGGTCTTGCTGACACTGATGCCTGTGGCGGCAGGTGCAACCGTTCACCTTGATGTTGCGGTGAAAGGAGTCAGCGGCCCCCTTTACAAAAATGTCATGGCCCGGCTGGCCATTAATCTCCAGAAAAACAATGAAAGGTTGCAGCCGAAAGCAATCAAGCGGTTACACCGGCAGGCAAAAGCGGATATCCAGTCTGCCTTGGCTCCGTTTGGCTATTATAATCCGGTTGTTGAAAGCCAGCTGAAAAAAGATGGTGAAACCTTCACTGCAATGTACACAATAGACAAAGGACCGCCGGTTATTGTCGGCGATGTGGCCCTTGAGCTGACTGGACAAGGCAGTAACAATGTGCAGCTGGTGCAGGGCGTCGCTGCATTTCCGGTCAAGAAAGGCGACATCCTGAATCAGGAAGTGTACGAACAGGGAAAAAAGCAACTGATCTATCTCGCTCGCGGAGAAGGGTTTCTCGATGCCGGCTTTACTGAACGAGCCCTGCGGATACATACGCAAACGAATAGTGCTGCGGTCCATCTGGTTTTCGATAGCGGCCGGCAGTATGTTTTCGGCACAACCACCAGTACCCGGAATATCCTCAATAAGGATCTGCTGGATCGATATCTGCCGTATAAGCCAGGCGATGCGTACAACCCTGCAAAAATATTCGAACTGCAGTCGATACTTTACCGCACTGATTATTTCAGTCGGGTAGAGGTGCAGGGGCGAACGCGTCGGGCAACGGATTTTCGTGTTCCCGTCGATGTTCAGCTGACGGCACCTGAGCACCTGAATAAATACAGCCTTGGATTAGGCTACGCCACCGATACCGGGATTAAAGGGAAAGTGGACTGGTCCAACAGGCTTTTTAATTCTGAAGGCCATAAGATCAGCAGTTCCTTGCAACTCTCGCAATTCGAAAACGCAATATCGTTGCGTTATGAAATTCCTGGCAGCGAGCCGCGCTATAATAAACTGATCAACAGTCTCACGTATCAGGATAAACAATGGAATGACACGAATACCACGCTGTTTACCGCCTCGGTGGCCCATGAATATGCAGGACCTCGCTACACCCTGGGCGGCGGTGTGGAGTTGCGTGATGAGGTTTATGATATAGGCAGTACCAGTGGTGCCTCAACCCTGCTGGTTCCCTCGTTTAAAGCCGGAATGGTGCTGGCCGACGATATTTTGTATACCAGAAACGGTCTACAGACATCGGTTGGTTTTCTGGGGGGCGTCGACGGGCTGGTTTCCGACGTCAATTTTCTGCAGACTACGGTAAATGGTAAGGCGATCGTTACGCCGCTCAAAGACTGGCGGGTAATCGGCCGAGGCTCGCTCGGAGTCACCCTGGTAGATTCGATAGATAAACTTCCGCCATCCTTACGTTTTTATACCGGTGGTGACAGCAGTGTCCGTGGCTATAGTTATAAATCAATTGGTACTGAGGATTCTTCCGGCACGGTCATCGGCGGTCGTTACCTGGTGGTAGGCAGTATTGAGCTCGAGCGTGTTGTCACCGAAAGATGGAGTCTCGCCACGTTTTGGGATGTTGGAACGGCGACCGATGATCTGTCACTTGATTTCAGCCAGGGCGCGGGAGCTGGGGTCAGGTTTCGGTTACCATTCGGTCAGATACGCCTCGACCTCGCCTCGGCAGTAACGGAAGATGGATATCCGCTTCACGTTCATATCACCGTAGGAGGCGATCTGTGATGAAACACGCCTCATTCTTCCTGTTATCGATGTTACTCCTGCTGCTGGTCGGTTTCGTGTTCCTCTTCTCGACAGAGCGCGGTCTGCTTGTTATCCAGAAGGGGGTCAATCGGTTTGGCGGTGGCATTGTCTCTATTGGCCAGGTTGAAGGGCGCCTGCTTGGTGACATGCGCTTTAAAGGTGTTCGACTGCCGGGCGCAGGTGTAGATATCGATGTGCAACAGGTGGACGTGTCCTGGCGTCCGGCAAACCTTTTCAGGGCGAAGCTGGCTATTGCAGAAATTGCCGTGAACGGGGTGAGTGTCGTTCTCGATGCTGGTCCGGCCAATAAACAGTCAGGCGATGCAGCCCGGCAGCCCGCCAATAACCTGTTTGCCACGGGTCTGCCTTTTTCTGTTCAAGTTGACCGCCTGGTCGTGAACAGGCTGGATGTAGTTGACAGTAAGGGGGTGGAGCTGGTGCGGATCGACAGCCTCACTGCCGCCTTTTCGGGCGATGCCGAGTGGCTTACCGTCAATGAATTTGACATGCAGGGTCCGGACCTCGGACTGACGCTGCATGGAAATATCGAAGTGCAGGAGAACCGGCGCGTGGATCTGCTCGGTAACTGGCGCCTGGCCGGTTTCGGATTTTATCCGATGGCCGGCACTTTTTCGATCGGCGGACCGCTCGAGGCTCCCCATGTGGAGATCGGTATCCATAGTCCCGGCTCCATCCGGGTCAAAGGCGATTTCGTCAATCTTCTGACCGTGCCGACGTGGACGGCAAGACTTGATGCCAAAGATGTCGATCTGTCGACCCTTATCGAATATTGTCCGAAAATAGAGCTGGCGGCGGTAACCGGCGAGCTCACCGGTGATTTTTCCAGCTATCGGGGGCATGTCGAGGCGGACGGGGCATGGGATGCCCTGACTGACAAGCATCTGGTCAGCGATATTGATGGCGATGGCTGGGGCATCGATTTTCAATCCCTGCGTATTTACGGCAAAGACAGTTCCGCGGAAGCAATGGGTGGAAAAATTTCCTGGCGGGATATATTTTCCTGGCAGGGGCGTTTTCTGTTCAAAAACTTCGATCCTTCCGTCATAACCACGGAGCTGCAGGGGAAACTCAACGCCGAACTGGTCAGTAAGGGAGACGTTAAAGAGCATGGTGTTGTCGCATCTTTCGCAGTTTCCCGCCTCGATGGCCTGCTGCGTGATCACAAGGTTTCGGCATCCGGCAATGTCTTTCTCCGTGAAAACGACGTGTACACCGATGGCCTGACCATTCGCAGCGGCGAGGTGACCGGTCTTGCCCTGATCGAAGAAGGCTCGTTCTCATGGGCGGCACAGCCAGGCTGGTCAGCTAAGGTACGGTTGGACAACTTTGACCCGTCCTGGTTGTATGCCGAATTTCCGGGCAGTATCAACGGTGAATTTGCAACAGAGGGCAAACTGGGGAAAAACGGACCGGAGGGCTCTCTCAATATAAAAAAAATTGGCGGTACGCTGCGCGGAAACAAACTTTCCGGGGGAGGCGAAATCACCCTCACCGACGAGATCCTGACAACCTCCGGTCTGGTGCTGAAAAGCGGCTTGTCGCAGCTGGTGGTCAATGGCCGGGCGGGAGATCGTCTGGCCCTGGATTTCTCCTTTGTCTCTCCGGGGATCGGCGCGCTTCTGCCGAAAGCTGCCGGCAGCGTATCGCTTCGGGGTAACCTGCAGGGCAATCGTAACACCCCGCAGCTGAGTGCGCAGTTCCAGGGGAAGGGGCTCAGCTATCAGGACTATGCTTTTGGCCGGATGCAGGCAGAAATCAAGGCTGATTTTACCGGTAAAGGACAACTGCGCGGTTCGCTGGTCGGGGAAAAAATGTCTCTGGCCGGGGTACCTCTGGATAAAGTCGGGCTTACGCTGCATGGGACGACGGCGAACCATTCCGCTGAGGTGGAAGGTGTCGGGCCGCTGGGCCGTCTGGCAGGAAGAATTCATGGCCGGTATCGTGATACATGGCAGGGGGTATTGTCTCATTTTCAGTTGTCTACGCTCGACTATGGCATCTGGCGGCAGCAGAAAGACAGCGCAGTTACCGCCGACAGTCATGGCGCTCTTGTTGATGCATTCTGTCTGTCGAATGGCGAAAGCGCAGTCTGTCTCGGAGGCGATGTACAGCTGGAAAAAGAAACCGCATGGCGGATGCATGGCAAACTTACTTCGCTGCCCCTGCAGTGGCTTAATCGTCTCAAGTTGATTGCTGTTCCGGTCAGAGGCCAGCTTCATGCGGACATAGAGGCTGCCGGCAACAGGCATCGCCTGCTTTCAGCCAGAGTGGACAGTCGTGTTCAGGCCTCTGGGGCATTGGCAAAAATCAAGGAAAATGAGCAGACCCCCTTTTACTTTGCCGGTTCCGTGCTGTCTCTTCAGCTGGCTGACTCGCTTGTGCAGGCGCATGCGGATATCCGCATGCGCAATGGCAGCCAGGTTATCCTGAATGGTGATGCCAGCGGAGTGGGGAGCTTTGCGACCCCGTTAGGCTCTCTGCCTGTGCATGGAAGCCTTGAATTGCATCATTTCGATCTGTCTTCCGTCACCGCCTTTACCAGTTATGGGGTGGAACCGTCTGGCCGGGTGAACAATTCGTTTACCCTTGCCGGTACGATTGGGAAGCCGCAGATATACGGGACCGTGAGCATTCAGGATGGGGGGATCGATCTGCCCTATCAGGGAATCACTTTGACAAATGTGACCTTATCCATTCAGGCTGGAGAGAAATCGGCAAAGATAACCGCTGCAGCGACTTCCGGTTCCGGGAAACTGACCGCCGAGGGTACATTGCAATATGGCCCGAAAGGGATAGAAGGTACGGTAGATATAAAGGGCAACGAATTCCTTCTGGTGAATCTTCCCGAGTATTTTATTCGGGTCAATCCGGATATCCAGGTAACCTTCTCCGCCGAAAATGTTCAGGTTCGTGGCACCATCGACGTGCCGTATGGACGGATAACTCCGGAGCAGATGAGTGGTTCGATCAGTGTTTCCGATGATGTTGTTCTCGTCGATGATACGGCAAAAGAGCAGATTGCCGGCTGGCCAGTACGTCTGCAAATTAAGGTCCGACTGGGGGACGATGTCCGTATCAATGGCTATGGACTGGCCGGCAGGTTAGGCGGACAATTGATGGTCAACACCAATCCCGACAATTCCCTGGCCGGCCGGGGAGAACTCGATCTTGTCGGCGGCACCTTTACCATTTACGGTCGGTCCCTCAGTATTGAGAGGGGGCGAATGCTGTTTACCGGAGGGCCTATCGATAATCCCGGTGTTGATGTCAGGGCCCAGGTAAAAGTGGATGGCCAGAATAATAGCGGGGTGGCTTATGTTGTGGGGGTGGACATCAGCGGCCTGGTCCAGGACCTTAAATATCATCTTTTTTCCGATCCATTTATGGAGGATACCGAGATCCTGTCGATGATGATGGTTGGACATTCCCTGGCCGGCTCCACGCAATCGGAGGGAAGTGTTCTCGAGGCTGCCGCAGTCATGCTTGGGGTGAACGGCAGTACCGGTTTTGTCAAGAAGCTTGGGAACCTCTTGTTTCTCGACGACCTGCACCTTGAGGGGAGCAGTACCAAGGAAAATGTGTCACTGGTCGTCGGTAAACGCCTTACCAAGGACCTGTATATCGGTTATGACCTGAATATGTTCAATCAACTCGGTCAGTTTCGGGTCCGATACGATCTGACACGCGGTTTTTCCGTGGAGACCAGAAGCTCGTCAGAGTCGACTGGAACAGATCTGATTTATTCCTTTGAACGATAGCCGTACAGGACACAAACAACAGTGATGTGGCGCGAGAAGCAACCTCAGGATACGGTTTCAAATCTGTTCTCCTGCAGATTTTTCCGCACATTGTCTGCAGGGAAAACCTTGCCGTTCATAGCAATATAGACCCCCGGTCCCAGCGATTGAACGGCGCCAAAGGCACAGCCTATGTTAAAAACTGCGTCGCTGGTTTTAAAAAGTGCAGGTTCCAGGGCGCCGGTAAGAACGATGGTTTTGTGACTGATTTTTGTCAGTTGCCGTGCCGTTTCCACCATCGTGTCGGTTCCGTGGGTGATGACAATCCGGTTGCATGGGTCTGCGGCGACTGTTGCGGCGATCAATGCCCGGTCCTCCCCGGTCAGGTCGAGGCTGTCTTTTCGCATCAGAGAGTTGATCCTGTAGCTGATGGAAAGATGTAACTCCAGCAGAACCTTTTCGATATTCGGCGGGCCGACCTCATATTCGCTTTTAGCATCGAAATAGACCTTGTCGATTGTACCGCCAACGGTGATTATCGAAATTTCGTGCATTATATGTCTCCGGAAAAATAGGATAATTTGACTGGCAAGGGAAAATTCCAGAATTGTATATGTACCAGTAATCGCAGTTTTTTGCCTTGCTTTTCAAAGGAGATCGCCACATATATTGTAGGTGCCTTGAGACAGGTTGTCTTTTTTGCAAAAACAACAACACAATCTGTAAGGTACTGAAGGGAGTAGCTTTTGACATGGATCGATATATTGGAGGAGGAGTGAAAAAAAATCCGGTGACAATTCTGGTGGTGGATGACGATCAGGTGCATCGCTATATGCTCTGTTCTTTGCTGAAAAAGTGGGGCTGGCGCTGTGTTGAGGCGGATGACGGTGCAACGGCGGTGGCGGCTGTAGACAAGAACAGCTACGACGCGGTCCTGATGGATGTGCGCATGGCCAGAATGGATGGTCGCGAGGCGTTCACGCGCATTCATGCCCGTTATCCCAGCCTGCCGGTGATCATCATGACCGCTTATTCGTCAGTGGATGCCGCCGTGGAGGTTATTCAGCAGGGGGCGCATGACTACCTTACCAAACCGCTTGATTTCGATCGCCTGCGTCTGGCCTTGCTGCGGGCGGTTGATCACCACCAGGTCGTGAGCAGCCGACTGCAGGCAGCGCCAGGCGGGTTGAAGCTGAAAACGACTATTATCGGCACGTCCCCGCCGATGATTGAATTACTGGAGATGGTTGGGTATGTGGCACCAACCGAGGCGACGGTGCTTGTGTATGGCGAATCCGGCACCGGCAAGGAGTTGATCGCCGAGGCCCTGCACAACAACAGCGAGCGATACAGTCAGCCTTTTGTCAAGGTCAACTGCGCCGCCCTGGCCGAAGGATTGCTCGAGTCCGAGCTCTTCGGCCACGAAAAAGGGGCTTTTACCGGGGCGGAGAAACAGCGTGAGGGCAAGTTCGTCCAGGCGGATGGCGGCACCCTGTTTCTCGACGAGATCGGTGAGACGTCGCAGGCAATGCAGGTTAAACTGCTTCGCGTCCTTCAGGAGCAGGAGTTGCAGCGGGTGGGCGGTGAAGAGACGATCCATGTGGATGTTCGTATTATCGCCGCCACCAACAGAAACCTGGAAGAAGCGGTCGCCGGAAATAATTTCCGCGAGGATCTCTATTATCGATTGAATGTGGTCATGCTGACTGTCCCCCCGCTCAGGGAGAGGCGGGAAGATATCCCTTTGCTGGTTGAACATTTTGCCCGCAAGTTTGCCGACAAGAACAGGCGGGTTCTCGACAAGATAACTGTCGAATGTATGGACCTTCTCGTCCAGTATGATTGGCCCGGCAATGTCAGGGAGCTGGAGAATGCCATTGAACGGGGCATTATTCTTATGCGGGGAACGGAACTGACGGAAAAAAGCCTGCCCCTGCCCATCCAGAATCAAGCCATGAAATACACCGCTCCTCACCCCACCGAACCTGTATCTCTCTTTGATGCTGAAAAACAGCTCATCCTTAAAACACTTGCCGACACTGCCGGCAATAAGAGTGAGGCCTCAAGAAGATTGGGGATCACCCGTAAGACGCTGCAGAGCAAGTTGAACAGATATGGGAAACAATAGCCTGGTGGAATGCCGGACTGTCGCTTCTCTTGCTTGATCAGCTCTCTTTTTTACTCCATTTTCCTTAGTTTCCCAGGACTTCCCCGCGTTTATTATTATTGGCTGGGGCTTACTTGACAATGAAAAAGCAGCTCCTTATTGTTGGACAAGTTTGAATTTGGGGTGGCTGCTGTCGATTATTCAGACACTCAGCACAACAATGCTAATTTGTAGAAAGAAGGGAGGAGTGGGTGAGCCAGGAAAAAGTAAATGTAGAGCCTTTGGATAATTCCGATGTTGAGGCTGATTTTGAAACCGGTCCAACCGGCCCCGGGGAAACCATGAACGGAGACGAAGCGGGGGCTGAGTTGGAACGTGATATAGAAAAAGAACTTGCTGATGCCCAGAAGGAAATAGCAGATCTTCGCGACAGAATGCTGCGGGCGGCAGCAGAAAATGAGAATTTCAAGAAGCGGGTGGAACGCGAGCGACAAATGAGCCTGAAGTACGCCGGGGAGACAATCTTCAGAGAGATGCTGCCTGTCGTGGATAATCTGCAAAGGGCTGTTGACCAGGGAATAACCAAAGGTGCCCCGGCAGAACAGAATCTCGCGGCTTTGCTGGAGGGGGTTCAGTTGACGCTGAAGAGTCTCATTGCAACGCTGGAAAAGTTTGAAGTGAAGTCCATCGATAGTGTCGGCAAACCGTTTGATCCCACACATCAGGAAGCACTGACCATGGCTGAAAGCGACAGCGTCCCCGCCAATCACGTCGTTACCGAATTCGAAAAGGGATACAACTACAAGGACAAGCTGCTGCGAGCTGCCAAGGTTGTGGTCTCTTCAGGGAAAAAAAACGAGGAATCGAACGAAAAGGCATAACCGAGAAGTAATACCGAAAACCGTGACAATCCCTTGACAAACAGGGGAAGATGACAACTTTACAAGGGGTTGCCACGATAGGTAAAGTAATTAAAATAACATTTATGGAATGGTAGACGGATACAATATCCGCCGAGAATGATTTAAGGAGAAAAAAGATGGCTAAGATTATTGGAATTGACCTCGGTACCACCAACTCATGTGTGGCAATAATGGAAGGGGGCGAACCAAAGGTGATTGCCAACGTTGAAGGAAACAGAACAACTCCCTCGATTGTGGCCTTCACGGACAATGAAGAAAGATTAGTGGGCCAGGTTGCCAAGCGTCAGGCTGTAACCAATCCAACACGGACGCTGTATGCAATCAAACGTCTCATCGGCCGGAAGTTTTCCGACGCCGAGGTCAAACGTTCGATCGAGGTCAGTCCATTTAAAATTGTTGAGGGCAGCAACGGCAGTGTCTCTGTCGATGTCGACGGCAAGGTATACCGGCCGGCAGAAATTTCGGCGATGATTCTCACCAAAATGAAGCAGACCGCCGAGGAGTATCTGGGCGAAGAGGTGACCGACGCCGTGGTAACGGTCCCCGCTTACTTCAACGATTCCCAGCGCCAGGCAACCAAAGACGCCGGAAAGATTGCCGGCCTCAATGTTTTACGTATCATCAACGAGCCGACCGCTGCTTCGCTTGCCTATGGACTGGATAAGAAAGGCGAGGAGAAAATTGCCGTATTCGATCTTGGTGGCGGTACCTTTGATATATCCGTACTGGAAATCGGTGACGGCGTCTTTGAAGTTAAATCGACCAACGGTGATACCTTTCTTGGCGGGGAAGATTTCGACATGAGAATTGTCAACTGGCTGGCCGATGAATTCAAACGTCAGCAGGGCATTGATCTCAGGTCCGACAAGATGGCTCTGCAGCGCCTGAAAGAAGAGGCAGAGAAAGCCAAGATGGAGCTCTCGACGACCAAAGAGACTGACATCAATCTGCCGTTTATTACCGCAGACGCCACCGGTCCCAAGCATCTCAATTTAAAACTGAGTAGAGCCAAACTCGAGAGCCTGGTTGACGACCTGATTGAGCGTACGGTTGGTCCCTGTCGGACGGCGATAAAAGACGCCGGGCTGAAGGCCTCTGATATTGATGAGGTTATCCTCGTCGGGGGTATGACCCGGATGCCCAAAGTACAGGAAAAGGTTAAGGAAATATTTGGTAAAGAACCGCACAAAGGAGTCAATCCCGATGAGGTTGTGGCCATCGGTGCGGCAATCCAGGGCGGTGTGCTTGGCGGTGATGTAAAAGATGTGCTGTTGCTTGATGTTACACCGCTGTCTCTGGGCATTGAGACTCTCGGCGGGGTAACCACGAAACTGATCGAAAAGAACACTACGGTTCCGACCAAAAAGAGCCAGATCTTCTCCACCGCGGCCGACAACCAGCCGGCGGTTTCCATTCACGTACTGCAGGGTGAGCGTGGAATGGCTCAGGATAACAAGACCATCGGTCGATTTGAGCTGACAGATATTCCGACCGCGCCACGCGGGGTGCCACAGATTGAGGTTACCTTCGATCTTGATGCCAACGGTATCCTCAGTGTATCGGCCAAAGATCTGGGAACCGGCAAAGAGCAGTCCATTAAGATCACCGCGTCCTCCGGTTTGACCAAAGAAGAAATCGAGAAGATGACCAAGGATGCGGAGCTCCATGCCGATGAAGACCGGAGGCGCAAGGAGCTGGTCGAGACCCGTAACTCTGCGGATGCACTCGTTCATGCCACAGAGAAAAGCCTGAAAGATCTTGGCGATAAGGTTGATGCGGAGACAAAGGCCAGTGTTGAAAAAGAGATGGAAAACCTCAAGAAGGTAAAAGATGGCGACGACCTTGACGCAATTAAAGCGGCGGTTGAAGCCCTGACCCAGGCTTCGCATAAGTTGGCCGAGCTGATGTATGCCCAGGCGGCAAAGGAAAATCCTGATGCTGCCCAAGGTGCTGAAGGCGGCAAAAAGCCTAAGAAAGATGACGATGACGATGTGGTAGATGCCGATTTTGAAGAGGTGAAGTAACTCTCAGGTTGCGTTAGTACCTTACAGAGTACTTATCCCGGCTTAGTTTCCGTTTTCACCCCGGGGGTATTCGCACTGCTGATAAAGGGAGGGGAGAATGAGTAATTCTCTTCTCCCTTTTTTTTGTTTTTTACGTTATTGTATGCGGCTTACAGGTCGTTTATTCAGTTTTTATCAAATTTTTACCCTCTAAAGATACCCATGAAAATATTATCAGGCATTCAACCTTCAGGCCAGCTCCATATCGGCAACTACTTCGGTATGATGCAAACCATGATCGCCCATATGGAGAGCGATGACCTCTATGTGTTTATCGTCGACCTTCATGCGCTCACCTCCGTACGTGATCCAGCCAGGCTTGCGACCGGGACCCTCGAAGCGGCCGCGGATTTTCTGGCACTGGGGCTTGATCCGGATAAATGTACTTTCTGGGTGCAATCCGATGTGCCGGAGGTGTGCGAATTGACCTGGGTGCTGTCAACATTGGCTCCCATGGGACTGATTGAACGCTGCCACTCATATAAAGATAAGGTAGCCAAGGGCATTGTTCCCAGCCACGGACTTTTTTCCTATCCGGTTCTGATGGCAGCCGATATCCTTCTGTATCAGGCGGACCAGGTACCGGTGGGCAAAGACCAGAAACAACATCTGGAGGTCGCCCGCGACCTGGCTATTAAATTCAATAACCAGTACGGCGACACCTTTGTTGTGCCGGAACCATCGATCAGTGAAACCATGGCGATAGTACCCGGTCTCGACGGACAGAAGATGTCCAAATCCTATGGCAACACTATCCCTATTTTTATGGAGGGCAAGGAGCTGAAAAAAAGGGTGATGGCAATTGAGACCGATGCAACGCCCGTCGACGAGCCGAAAGACCCGGAGAAGTGTAATCTGTACAAGATTATGCAGCTTTTTGCCTCGCCGGCAAGAATGCAGGAAATACATGGACTGTATGTCAATGGTGGTGCAGCCTATGGCTATCTGAAACTAGAACTGCTGGATCTGCTCAACGACAAGTTCGGCCAGGCCAGAGAGAAAAAGCAGCAGTATCTGTCGGACCCGGCCATGCTGCGGGAGATTCTCGCCAAAGGTGCTGAAAAAGCCCGGGCGAAAGCCGTTGTGACGCTTGACCTGGTACGCAGTCGTGTTGGATTGAAATATTGATGGTGTGGTAAAAAGCTCAATTTTGAGGAGAAGATATGAGCTATGGTGTGACCCGTGACGAGGGCTTGGAACTCGTTCGTACCTACTTGAAAAATGACAATCTTGTCAACCATTCACTGGCAGCTGAGGCCGTGTTGCGCGCCATGGCCGAGCGGCTTGGCGAAGACCAGGAGAAGTGGGGACTGGCCGGGCTGCTCCACGACCTCGATAGTGAAACCCAGCCTGATCTGGCTACCCACACCTCAGAGGCGGCGGGGATCCTGGCCGCAAAGGGAGTCGATCCGGAGATAATTGAGGCCATAAAGCTGCATAATCTGGCCGCCTGGCCGGGGGAGCGGCGGACGACCGTTTTTCATCACGCTCTTGCCGCAGGAGAGACTATAACCGGATTGATCATAGCGTCTGCTCTGGTTAATCCCGCCAGGAAATTGTCTGCGGTCAAAGCGAAATCGGTGAAGAAGCGCTATAAGGAAAAGGCCTTTGCCCGCGGGGCCGACCGCGAGATCATTGCCGAGTGCGAGGAGGCGGGGATTCCGCTGGCCGAATTTTGTGAGATCAGTCTCGTTGCCATGCAGGCCATCGCTGAAGATATCGGTCTTTGACCTGCTTGCCGGCACAACGTAACAAGGGGGCTGATGGAAAAGGTGTTCCATCAGCCCCCTTTCTTTTTCGGTATACCCGTGCTGCTTACTGGAAGTTTACCAGTTCAACATCAAAGATCATGGTCGCGTTCGGTGGGATCGGCCCGCGTCCGGATGGACCGTAACCAAGACTTGGCGGGATGATAAGAACACGCTTCTCGCCTTTTTTCATGCCGAGTAATGCCTCGTCCCAGCCTTTGATGACCTGACCTGCGCCAACGGGAAAGTCGATGGGCTGTTTGCGGTCATAGGAGCTGTCGAATTTTTGACCATTGAGCAGTTTTCCGGTGTAGTGGACGGTGACGACTGCGCCTTTTTTGGGTGTTTCACCTTCGCCTTCTGCAACAACCACGTATTGCAGACCGGATGGAGTCGTTACGGCTTTGGGCCACTGTTTTTTGATGAGGGCCTGTTCTTCTTCCATTGCCGCCAGTTCTTTGTCCCGTTTATTTTTGTCAACATTGACCAACAGGGAATCAAAGGCTTTCTGGTCGCTCTGGAAAGCTTCGGCAGCACTGCCGACCCGGATGATCTCTACTGAATGGATGACGTCGTTGGCGACAATTTTATTCACTACATCCATCCCGGAGACGACATGACCAAAGACGGTGTGTTTGCCATCGAGCCAGGGGGTCGCCACATGGGTGATGAAAAACTGGCTGCCGTTGGTGCCCGGTCCGGCATTGGCCATGGACAGGATCCCGGGTCCGGAATGGGTCAGGCTCGGGTCAATCTCGTCAGGGAAGGTGTAGCCAGGGCCGCCGGTTCCGGTGCCAAGTGGACAGCCGCCCTGGATCATAAAGTCGGGGATGACCCGATGAAATTTCAGACCGTCGTAATACTTGTCGCCTTTGGCCTTGGCGCCGCCGCCGAGATCTTTCGTTCCTTCGGCAAGACCAACGAAATTGGCCACGGTGAGGGGAGTTTTTTCAAATTCGAGCTTGCAGAGGATTTCTCCCTTCGAGGTGTCAAATTTTGCGTAAAGACCGTCTTTGAGCTTTGTTGTTGCCATTCCATATTCTCCAGATAAAAGTATAAAAGTAAAAATAAGTACAAACAGGGTGCAAACCTTATGCATGGATTCTCCTTTTGCAAAGTTTTAAGAGAAAAATAGTACCATTTTGCGGTATTAATTATCACCATCTTCCTGCCAGCCAGGTGATAAGCCAAACGTTCCCAGTGATTGGCGGGGAGAGTTTTGTCTGCCACTATAACGGATGAACGCCACGAATTACAATGACTGATCGCTGCCTGGTTTATTAAGGATGCGCTTGTCCAATCGGGGGGATGGTCAGTACTACCGGGAGATGAAGTTCCCGCTCCTGGTTCCCCTCCAATCTCTTGATCCGTACATCGATCGTTTGCCCTTCGCGGGTGCCAAGCATGGCAATGCGCAGATCGGCCATGTCGGAAACAGCAAACCCATTGACTTCTGTTACAATATCTCCTTTAAGAAGGCCGGCGGCCGCGGCCTTGCCGTGGGGGCTGAGCTGACTGATTTTCAGAAAGCTCTGCTTGTTTTTGGTCTGTTCATCGACGACGATACCGATTTTGGGCGCTGCGGGGAGCTCTGCCGGTGCTGCAAGAAAGTAATAGTCAGCAAGCTGGGCCAGGTTGCCGGGTGCATTTTCATCAGAGATGTTGACAACCGAGACCTGCTGTACAGGGATCCTTCGCGCCACCCGCGGAGGAATGCCGGAGTCTTTGCGGGTATGCTGCGTACCGGCCAGAACCACCATCCGGTAATCGGGATGACTGGTCAGAAAAGTGGTGATATTTTTCGCCATCGTCTCGTCCCACAGCCCCTGGGCTTGAATAAAGCCGCTTGCCGCACCACTGCCATGGCTGCCCTGCATGTGGACGTCATGCATCATGAGCAGTCGCTCCTGGTAACCGGGCATATCGAGATCCCGGTCTTTTGGCAGCGAGTCCTGTACTTCCCTGGTCAGACTGTCGGTTCCGCCCGCACGAAAAACCTCGGAGACAACCTGCCGATCAAGGTTGAGACCGATGACCGGCAGGTGGTTTTTCCTCGCAAAATTCAGTATCTCCTGAAAAAACCGGTAGTCGAATCGCCAGACATTATAGTAATCCGATTCCTTTAAAAAAGTCCGTTCATCCATTGTCTCGACCCCGAGTGTGTATTTGTCGAGCGCAGGTTGCGATGACGCAGGGAACATCTCCATGCCGATTGCCAGGTGCGGATTTTTTTTATGCATTGCTTCGATAATGCGCAATTGCAGCAGGTGGTCGGCAAGTGAGGTATGGGTTTCTCCCACATACACCACCCGGGCATCGGCAAGCCTGGCAACTACCTGGGTAAAAGGAGATAAGGCGGATGTTGCTCCCCCGGTGGGGAGTTCTTCGACAACGAAGTGGAGATCGGACCGGGCTGGTTGTATCCTCTTTACCGCATTGCGGCCTTTTTTAAACTCCAGGTAGGAGTATTTTCCGTAATGGCTGAGTCGCCTTGCAACAGCCGCACTTTGATCCTTGCCGCTGCTCGAAACCAGCACGGCAACACGCTTGCCGTTTAAGGGATTGCGCCGGACATCGAGGGTAAAACCTTCGTCGGGATGGTTTGGCAGCGCAAAAAGGGCTCTGCTCGGAGCCTGGTTAATTCCAAGAAAGAGCAGGTCGTTGTCGCTCAGCTCCAGGTTGCTGACCTGGGCTGCTGTTTTGACGGTCGGGTGAGTGTCCGCGAGGACGTCAAGCAGCGGTTGATACAGCTGCCGGTCGCTCTCATCTGCGAGAATGATCAGTTGTTTTTCCGCACCCAGAAAACGCGACCAGACGGCGGGCAGTTCCTCCTCTGACACTTGCCTGAGAAATGAGTAGTCCGGGTCGACGGTGAACTCTAAAGGCGCCGCCTCAAGGGGAATGGAGAGCCGGGTCTTTGGTCCGGTTATCTCGCCGATGCGATTGACAGTCGATGTCATGGTTTGAATACGGATGGGCACAACCAGCGAATACGGTTTTTCCTGGAGCTGGAGCACATCAAAAGAAAGCGTTGGTGTGCCGTTGGCATATTCGGTCCTGATGTCTTCTACTGCCAACGATGGAATATAATTTCTCTGTAGTCTTTCGGAAAAAAAATCAGCCAGATTCTGTCCCGACGCCGTGGCAAAGCTTTTTTCTACGTCTTCCCAGCTGGCGTGTCGACCGATATTGTCTCTATAAAACTGGTGCAACCCTTGGGCAAATGATTGGCGGCCGATTTTTTCCCGCAGCTCATAAAAAAGATAGGCCCCCCGGTCATACCCAACCGCACGCCGCGCTTGGGCCATTGGCTGGTTATGGCTGGCAGAGGTAAAAGCCGCCAGGGGAATAGCCGAATCCTTGTGCACATAGCTGAGGTATCTGGTAATACTTTCCAGTCGATCGGCTACACCTTCGCCCTTTTGTTCCCGGAAGGCATGGTCGGCCAGAAAGGAAGTCAGTCCTTCACACCAGTTTCCTGTGGTGTAATCGACCTCCACGGCGTTGCCGAACCAGGAGTGGACAATCTCGTGACCAAGGGAGGTCTCCTTTATAAAGGGGAGACGCAGAACTGCCTGGCCGAGCAGGGTGAAGGTCGGCATACCGTAGCCGGTGGGACGCCGGTTGGCGACGATGACATAATGATTGTAGGGATATGGGCCGATCTCCTGCTCGTAATGGCGCAGGTAATCGGTGGCCGCCTGCAGGTAGCCGCGGGCCAGGCCTTGATCTTCTTTAAAAAACATCGAATAGACCACGAGACCCTCGCGAACCTGTTGTTTGTCAAGGGCGTATGGTCCGGCGATGAAGTGGATAGCGGTTGCCGGCATGGAAAAAACTGCGCTGACGGTGTTGCCTTGTTGGGCCAGAGGAAAGCTGTCGGCTTCCACGATGGCTGAGAAACGATCGGGTAAGGTGGCCGTAACGTGGAATCGCATCGGTTGTGAGGGGGCAGGATACCAGTGACCGGTCAGGGCAATTCCCTGCGGACTGATGAGGTCGTCAAAATCATTTTTACTCGTTTTCGTATACGAGATATAGAGAGTCCGGTGCACTTTTACAGCGGCGAGAACCAGATTCTCCTGGACTGGCTGAATGCTCAGCTCGTTGCCGCTTTCGTCTCGCAGCAGCGACCCGGTAATCTCGAGCCCGGCCACATACAGGCTGAGTTCCTGGCCTGGTTCGATGGTAATTCTGGCTGTCCCGATCAGCCGTCCTTCCTCAGGGACAAAGGACAGTGCGAGGTCATAGCTGCTCTGTTGCGGCGCTGTCGCCTCGGCAACCCTGCTGCAACATACGCAGGAGATGAGGACGAGGGCGAGGAAGAGGGACGCGGCCGGGAAGTGATGGGTATAATATGTCATTTGCGCTCTCTCATAAAATAGATGAATATGTCATACGTTTCTTGCTGTTATTTTAAAAACGCAGGTAAATTTCAAATCGCATGGGAAACAAAGTAAGATCAATAGTCCCATTCCGCTAAAAATCTTTGTGCTTTCACAACCACTGCAAGGTACTCCAGGTGAACGATATACATAAACAGATCAAATTAGTCGGTATCAATGCCAGGTTTACCCATTCCTGCCTGGCACTTTTTTATGTCCGCAACGAACTGGAAAAAAACTGTCCTGCTGTAGCTCTTGAACTGCTCCAGTTTACGATCAATGACAATTACTACGAGATGCTCCTCCGTCTGAGCGAGGGGAACCCCGGCTATATATTTTTCTCAGCGGCAATCTGGAACAGCAGTCTTATTGCCAGATTAACGCTTGATCTGCGTGCCTGTCTTCCAGCCTGCCGGGTTGTCATCGGCGGACCTCAGGCCACAGTGCTGGGGGAGCGGCTCAACCATGGTGCACCTGGCGACAAGGACACCTGCACCGTGGTGCTGGGTGAGATCGAGGCGGTGGATCAAACCTTTTATCGTGACCTGCAGGCCGGCAGAATGCAGCCTCGCTATGCAGGATCTTTTTTTGCCATGAAAGACCGCACTTTTGCCTATCCGTATCGGCCAACTGATTTTGCCGACCACCTCAAAAACCGGCATATCTACTATGAAAGCAGCAGGGGGTGTCCCTTCGGCTGCACCTATTGTCTGTCCGCTGCAGAAACAGGATTGTATCATAAAGACTTAGAGAAAGTGAAAAAGGAACTGGGCGATATTCTCAGCCATCAGCCCGGAGTGGTCCGGTTTATTGACCGCACCTTTAATGATGTGCCGGACAGATCCCTGGCCATCTGGAAATTTCTTGCGGCTCGGGGTGGTGCAACGCTTTTTCATTTTGAGATGGCCCCGGATCGATTTACCGAGGAGATGTACGCTTTTCTGGCGACACTTGAACCGGGCCGATTTCAGTTTGAGCTGGGGATTCAGTCAACCAATGAAAGAACACTTGCCGCCGTCAACCGGCGAGTCGATCCGGTCCAGGCCCATCAGACGATTTATCGGCTGGCCGGGCTTGGTACCATTCACCTCCATGTCGATCTCATTCTCGGCCTGCCCTATGAGACACAGGAAAGCTTTATGGCTTCTTTCAGGGATGTTTTCGCTATGGATGCCCACTATATCCAGATGGGCCTGCTGAAAATTCTGCCGGATACACCCATTTTTCGCGAGGCGCAGGCTTCAGGGTACCTTTTCTGTCACGAGCCGCCCTATGCCGTCCTGCAAACCAACTGGATGGATCACGCAACTTTGCGTGGGTTGTTCTGGTTTTCTGAGCTTGTTGAAAAATTTCATAACAATCGATACTTCGTTTCGCTGTGGCGCTATTTGCGCCGGCGGCAGGAAGATATTGCCCTGTTTTTCAAAGAACTCCTGGTGATCTGTCAAAGCAGCGGTTTCTTTCAGCTCGCTGCGACCCAGGAGCTGATGTGCACAAAGCTGGTCCAGCTCGCCGCCGGGCGAGATGACAGGGATCTGGTCGTTGAGCTGCTGCGCTATGATTGGCTGCGTTGTGGTTTTCGCTTTCTGCCCGACTGTCTCCAGGTGGAGGGAAGCCGGGAGGCGCCGGAACAGACCAAATCCATCCTCTATCAGAGCCTGCCTGCGGAGCTTGATGGCGTGTACCGTAAAAACAATCGCAACCAGTTTTTCCGGAAATCGTATTTTCTCCGGATTTCTCAGGCAATGCTGCCGGAAATCGGGATGCCGGAACACTCCGGCCAACCATGTCTCTGTATTTTGCAGGAGCGGGAAATGTCTTTGCATAAATTTAATAAGATTTTGATATTTTGATATAAATAAATAAATTGTGGAAAAAAGTTGATCTTCTCGATAGCCGTTTATATAGTGGACAGCTACTTTTATTCCAACCAATGCAGATTCCGAAAGAAATACTAAAAAGAGCCAGGGAGAGTTTGATGCCGGTTTATAAAATAAAGAAAATCAACAGCATTGCCAGGCAGGGTTTGAAACTGTTTAGTGACAGATTTACGGTTTCCGCAGAGGAAGAGGCTCCCGACGGCATTATCCTGCGCAGTTCTCCCTTAAATGTTGATGATTATCCGACCCTTCTGGTCGTTGCCCGGGCTGGAGCTGGCACCAATAACATAAATGTTGAAAGAGCCACAGAAAGAGGTATCTGTGTCCTCAATACTCCAGGAGCCAATGCCAATGCGGTCGTCGATCTGGTTTTTCCGATGATTGGGGTATGGAAAAGAAATATTTATCGAGGTATTGGATTTTGTAAATCCCTTGCGGCAATGGCCCCTGATAAGGTCGGTAAAGAAGTCGAGGCCCGCAAGGCCGCATATAAAGGCGAAGAAATCGCCGGAAAAACCCTGGGAGTTGTCGGGCTTGGCCAGATTGGTGTCCGCCTGGCCAACGGCGGGGTCTTTCGGCACATGAAGGTCAAGGGCTTTGACCCGGCTCCTTCCCTTGCCAATATTCATCAGCTTTCTCCTGAAGTCCGGGTGTGTCGGAATCTTGGGGATGCCGTCGGGGATGCCGATATGGTGAGCCTGCATCTGCCGCTCATCGATCAAACCCGCAATCTGGTCAATGCCGAGTTTATTGCCAGAATGAAGAAAGGGGCCATCTTGATCAATTATTCCCGGGGGCCGATTGTCGATGAAAAAGCGGTTATCGAGGCGTTGGACAGCGGCTACCTGGAGGCCTATCTCTGCGATTTCCCAACGCCGGCCCTGGTGAAACATGACAAAGTGCTGACAACGCCGCACCTGGGGGCGTCGACTTCGGAATCGGAAGAAAATTGTTCCGTCATGGCGGTCAAAGAAATCTCCAGCTATCTCAAATACGGCAATGTCACCCACAGCGTTAATTTCCCCAACATCGAATCGACTCCGAGTGATAAGGTGCATTCAAGGTTGATTGTCATCAACCGGGACGTTCCGGGCATGATTGCCTTTGTGTCAAATATTTTTGCCAACAACGAGGTGAATATTGCCAGTTATTTGAACCAGTCCAACGGCAAGGTCGGTTATAATATTATCGATGTCGAGTCGGCGATTCCGTCAATAGTACTTGAGCAAATTGTGAAAAATTCCGATGTAATCCGTACCCGGGTCATTTCTTTCAAGTAAGAGTAAAAAAACGGTACAGGACGGTATAAAAAACTAGATAGCCTATTGTGTTGATATTACAGGAAAGAGACTTTGATTTGGTGTTTTAAGAGCAATTATAGTATAAAAAATTGTATAAAAGCCGGATGGAAATTGCCAACTCTGCGACCAATATCGGCTCTAACACCCCAAATGCAACGTTGTGAGATATTTACAGGAAGGTGGCATGTGATATGCAACACTGTTTATGCTTTATCTCTTCTCTCTTTTCTCCTGGAAAAACCGGACTCCCCTGCTAGGGTCCGGTTTTTCTGTTTTCAGCCTTCCTTTCCGGTCTCTTCATCTGCACGTCCATGAATGACGCATTACATCAAGTGGTATTGCAGAGGTGCACCTCCTACGACCCATTGACCATAGCTGCATGCACCGATAAAATCGGGGAACATCTCGGTCTGTCTGGCTCGCTCCATGGTAAAGTTGTGCTGCTCAAGCCAAATTTCATCAGCAGCCACGGCCCGGCCCTTGCGTGCACGGACGGGCGTTTTATTGCCGCTGTTGCCGGTTGGTTTCTCGATCAGGGTGCCCGGGTGCTTGTTGGCGATTCTCCGGCCTTTGGTTCCGCGCAAAAGGTGTGTCGCACCTTTGGAATTGCTGAGGCCCTCTGTGGTCTGCAGGTCAAGGTGATCAATTTCACCACTCCGGTACAAAGACGGCTTGCCGGCGGAGTCAGTGTATCGATAGCTCGTGAGGCACTGGAGTGTGATCTTTTTGTCGGGCTGCCCAAAATAAAGGCGCATAATCAGATGCTGGTGACCATGGCAGTCAAGAACATGTTTGGCATTGTAAAAGGTGTCAACAAAGCTATGTTGCACATGGTGCATGGCGATAGCCATGCAGAATTTTCCGAAATAATTCTTGATCTGCTGACGCTTTTACCGCACCAGATACATCTGGTGGACGGTATCGAGGTAATGCACGGCTCCGGTCCCCTTGACGGCAGCCCATTGATGCTTGGCTGTATCGCCGCGGCCCGTAATCCGGTAGCACTCGATACCGCACTGCTCGAGCTGCTGGAACTGGACCGGACCAGAAGCCCTCTCTGGCAGGCAGCAGCGAAGCGGGGGATGGCTGGCAGCAATGCAGCCAGGCTTGACTATCCTCTTCTTGTCCCTCGGGATTTTTATGGCTCCGGATTTCTGGCGCCTTATAAATTGCAGGCTATCCGGTTTAATCCTTGGCGATTTGTACGAGGATTGGTAAAGAGAGTGGCTATAAAAATCGCCGGCTGAGGTGGTGTAGTGCACTCTATTACAGAAAATAAAGATTATTAATCAGTACCTGAAAAGGAAGCTTTACATGTTTAATTTGCAAGGGAAAATCGCTCTGATTACCGGAGGGTCGCGGGGTATCGGCCGGGCTATAGCCATTCGGTTAGCCGAACAGGGTGCGGATGTTATCGTAAATTATGTTCGTCATCGACGGGATGCCGAAGAAACGGCAGCAGAAGTGGAAAAAATCGGTCGGAAATGTCTTCTGGTCAAGGCTAATGTTGCCAATAATGGTGATGTTCAAAAGATGTTTGCTGCCATAGTTGAACAATTCGGCCGTTTGGATATCCTGGTGAGTAATGCCGCTTCGGGGGTCTTGAAACCTGCTCTTGAATTGACAGAACGCCACTGGAACTGGGCGATGGAGATAAATGCCAGGGCCTTGCTGACACTGGTGCAGCACGGATTGCCGCTGATGAACCGGGGGAGTCGAATTATGGCTGTCTCAAGCCTTGGATCCGTTCGGGCTATTGAAAATTATACGACGGTGGGAGCGTCAAAGGCGGCGCTGGAATCGCTCGTCCGGCATCTGGCCGTGGAGCTTGGTCCCCAGGGGATCAATGTCAATACCATCAGTGCCGGTGCCGTTGATACCGATGCACTCAAGCATTTCCCCAATCGGGACGAGATCCTCAATACGGCTATATCCAGGACCCCGCTCGGGCGTTTGACAACACCTCAGGATGTCGCTGATATTGCACTGTTTCTCTGCAGCAATCTGTCAGCCATGATTCAGGGCCAGGTGATTACCGTCGATGGCGGGTACGCCATCAGGGGATAAGCCCGGGTGGTGCCAGGCAGTGACGTTTACCTCCACTTTATTTCACCTGGGCATAGCAATCCCGTATTGCAAGATACCGTTGTTTGATAAATTTCGTGCATTACCAGCAAAAAATCCAGAAAAAGAGTATGTATCAAAATACAGAATCGATAATTCTCGCATCGGGCTCCCCGCGCCGACGGCAGTACCTGCTTGAAATGGGGATAAAATTTACCATCCAGACGGCCTTGGTCGATGAACACCCGTTCGATAAGGAAAACCCTGAAAGCTTTGTCCTGAGGATGGCATTGGAGAAGGCGGCTGTGGTGAGCGCAGAGTTTCCGGATTCCTGGGTGATAAGTGGCGATACCGTGGTGTGTCTTGGTGATAGAATTCTCGGCAAACCCGTTGATGAAGATGACGCCGTTGCCCTGCTCATGGATCTTTCCGGGCGGGAGCATTGCGTCAAAACAGGTTTTTGTGTAGCGCATGAATTGCGTGGTGTCAAAACTCTGCAGGTCGTTTCAACGAAGGTGGTTTTTGCCGGATTTTCGAAGGAAGTCGCTCGCGCCTATGTTGCCGCGGGAGAATCCCTTGACAAGGCAGGAGCCTATGGCATACAGGGTAAAGGTATTTTCCTGGTTAAGGCTATTGAAGGGTCGTACTCCAATGTCGTTGGCCTGCCGCTTCATGAGCTGCTGACAGTTTTGCAGGCACATGGAGTTATTGCGCCAACGGTGTTTGCAGGCTCTAAAAGGAATAGAAAATTTTCATAAATATTTTTGGTGTCTGATCCAATTTGCAATATACTGTTATCAAGGTTCATTCGTGACCGGGAAATACTTTTCTTGTGCTTTCTCGAGGAAAAGTATTTCGTGAAAAAACGTAGACCCGACAAGTGCGTACGGAATGAAGTCCTGCTATGCTATTTGGCGGGGGGAGTTTTAAAAGAGATGAGATCATAACAATGCCGACATTGGTCAATAAATATTATCCGCTGCGAACGATCGTGTTCTTTTTGGGTGAAGGGGCACTGATCTTTTCATCGCTTCTTATCGTAGACTGGGTCATGTTGGGACCGGGATTATTCTTTCTTGATCTTCTGCCTAATTCCTTCAGGGCTATTCTCGTCACAATTATCTTTCAGCTTTGCCTCTATTTTTTCGATCAATATGATCTGAGAAATGAGGTGTCGCTAATCAATACTTTTACCCGGATGACCCTTGCCTTCGGCGTTGGTTGCATCCTGTTAGGCGGAGTCTATTATTCGATTCCGTTTATGATAATTTCCACCCGGATTTTCTGGCTTGGTTACCTGGTGATCTGTTTGTCGGTTGCTCTCTGGCGAGGCGCCTACAATCACATTCTGCGTAAGAGGCTTTTTGTCCAGAATATTCTGCTGGTCGGCACCGGAGCCCTGGCGTCCGATATTGCCAGGGAGATTGAGGGGGTACAGGACTCAGTCTACCGGGTAAGAGGATTTGTCGGGGATACAAAACCCGCCTATAATCCGCACAATGCGCCGGTTCGTGCCTCTCTTGATGACTTCGAAGAGCTTCTCTCGACGCAGGATCTTGAACGAATCATCGTCGCGCTTGATAATCCACGGGGAGCAACACCGATAACCGCTCTCTTGAATGCCAAGCTGCGGGGAATAACCATCGAACAGAGCACCACTTTTTATGAACGGATTACCGGGAAGATTCTGGTGGAAAGGATCGCCCCGAGTTGGATTATCTTTTCTGATGGCTTCTCTCTCAGCCGCTGGAAATATCATGTAAAGAGGTTTATCGATCTCTTGTTTTCCGCTGTCTTGCTGGTAATCACCCTGCCTGTCCTGCTGATAACAGCTATCCTCATCAAGATGGAGTCCCCGGGCCCGATTTTCTATTTACAGGAAAGAGTCGGACAGGGAAACCGGATCTTTAAAATAATTAAATTTCGTTCCATGCGTCAGGATGCGGAAAAAAATGGTGCAGTCTGGGCCAAGGTAAATGATGATCGGGTAACCAGGGTTGGTGAGATAATTCGACGTCTGAGAATTGACGAGTTACCACAGCTCTGGAATGTGATGAAAGGGGAAATGAGTTTGGTTGGTCCACGGCCGGAGCGAAAAATCTTCGTTGATGAGTTGGAGAAAAAAATACCTTATTACTCCATCCGCCATACCCTCAAGCCGGGAGTGACGGGCTGGGCGCAGGTCTGTTATCCTTATGGCGCATCTGAGCTGGATGCATTGAAAAAACTGGAGTACGATCTGTATTACTTGAAAAACGTATCCATCGCTTTAGACCTGCTGGTAATTTTCAAGACGGTTAAAACAGTCCTTTTTAAAAAAGGTTCCAGGTGATCTGGAAAAAGGCTGTTCTGATGCACAGCATCGAACGGCAGATATTTTGCAGAATGGTGTCGAACAATGAATCAGATTGAGTTGCTGGGTAAAAGTATTGACATACTGAAATCATTTAATAACACTATTGTCACCTGCCGTATTTATCCCCCGGATGCTCCCCAGGCCGCAGCCGCCGTAGACCGCGGTTACAAAAGTATCAAAAACTATCTCCGCGAGCATGGCCGTCTGACGTACTCCCTGCAAGAGGGGAATCCCTACTTGTGCGGGCAGCCTCTGCACCAGGAAATAGTCGAATCCTTTTCCAATCTTGTCATTTATCGGCAGTTGCGCCTGCTGGGTTTATCTGAACTGGATATCAGTGCGGAGATGGATCGTTTGGCTTTCAGCCAGCTTCTTTCGGTTTTTAACGCTTCAGTTGAAAAAATCAAAAACGAGGGAGGGGGACTCGAGTATATAACCAGTCTTGGTCTGGCTGGCTATTTCCCGGAAAAAAAAGAAGAAACGGGAGAAAAGAGTGGTAAAAACGGCCAGGCTGACGGCCTCAGGACCCGAAACCTGGTAAAGGTTCGGCCGGAAATTGTCGCCTGTCTTTTCGGTAAGGACAAAAGACCGGTCATCGTGGCTGAGCTGGAGAAGAAGATGGCCAGCCCGACAACGGCAATCGAAATCCTGGCTGCGGGTACAGCGCACATACTGCAGGACATTCAGAAAAGAAAAATGATTGTTGCCTCACGATATTTCCCCTTGATGCTGAGCCGGGCCGAGACGCTTATTGCGCCGGGCAGCAGGCAGGAGGTCGCCCTGGGACTGGCAACAGTATATGTTGAAAGCCTCAAGGAACCTGCCTTGTGTGTTTTGGCGGCACAGGACTATCCTGCCGGCTGGGGCGGGGAGGTGTTTGAAGGGCTGCTTGTGGCTCTGACCCATGAAAAAATCTCCGGAATGATACTGCTCTTTAGAGAGCAACTGTCAAAAGCAAAGCGCATTGATGGAGAAAATTCACTTCAGGTGCAGTTTCTTGAAAGGGCGTTGACGAAGCTGACGGGCAGCAGGAAAGGAAAACATTTCCTCAGTACTGAAAAAGCCAGAAACCTTATGGATGAAGGCGAAAGAGAAAGGAAAAAACGTCGCCTGGAGGCGGGTATTAAAAGTTTTTTACAGGGCAATACCAGCCTGCTGCAAAGCGAGGAGTTGGTTGAGTATCTGCCTGCTGCGTTTCGCCGGATGCAGAAACATAACGATGGTGACCAGGCTTCTCAGCTGCTGCACGGGATGATTGCCTATCTTTCGGATGTGGGTAAAGAAGAGCAGGAACCATTGCTGAAAAGTATGATAGCTATTGGCGAAAACCTTCTGGCTACGGGGCAGTGGCGTCATCTCGATCTCGTTCTTTCTCCGCTCGTTGAAAAAATTCGACGATCCGGATGCCAGAAAGAACTGGCCGAACAAATTATCATTTTTTTGCAGCAGGTGATGCAAAAGAGCTGGCAGGCAGGAGATACCTCTCGCGGGGATAAGATTCTCACGTTGCTGCATCAGATCCGCTCCGGGCTGACAGCGCATTCCGCGTCAATAAAAGCCATTGTTGCCAAGGTGCAGGATCGTGGAATCCAAAGGGCCAGCCTGCCAGGCCTGCTCAGTCAGTGCCTTGCAGCGCCCCAGGATAAGAAGTTGAGCTTTCGCTTGATATACCAGGGACCGGTCGCTGGGCGTTTCCTCGTCGAATCGTTAATTAATGCCGACAATGCGGCCGATCGCCTGAAAATAATCGATCTGCTCACCGACAGCCCGGATTACGTGCCTTCCCTTGTTCATGAGCGCCTCCAGGAGCACATGGTCTGGTATGGCAAGCGCAATCTCATCAAACTGCTCGGCGAGACTGGAACCGAAGAGGATGCTGAAAGTATCCTTCCTTATCTGCAGCATGAGGATTTTCGGGTACAGCGTGAAACGTTTCTTACTCTGTACAAGATCGGTGGAAAAAACAGGAAACAACTTCTGCTGCGAGCATTAGACGAGTCATCTGAACAGATTAAAGTGCAGATTATCGATGCACTTGCCGCTTTTTGCGATCCTGAAATCGCTGATAAGCTTGTTGAACTGCTCGAATCCCATGAAAAATTCAGCGACACCTTGAGGAATGGTCTTCTTCTGCAATTAATGGAGACTCTCGGACGTTGTCCCTGTCCGCAGGCATATAAAGGGGTGCAGACATTTCTCGAGACGCGGGGGCAGCGGGGATCGAAAAAAATTTCCGAGCAGGTCTGGGGTGCAGCGGAAAAGGCATTGAAGTTTTTGCAGAAAGAACTGCAGGAAACCCGGAAAAAACATGTCCAGGCCAGTCAGCTGCGCAAAAACGCCCTCAAACAGGCCTCAAAAATAAGCAAGACACCGATTTCCCAGTGGGTTGTCACCAGCTTACCGGAAGAACAGGCTGCACGAACGTTTCTTGCCCGCGGAGATAAAGAAGCAGCGGTGGAACAGCTGCTGATACTCATCGAACGAGTCGCCCGTCAGCGCAATTTCATGCAGGCACAAAAATTGCGTGAATGGCTCATCGAGATTGACTCCACTGCGGTCAGTCACATACTGCGGGCAGCTGAGATAATTGATCGGGAAAAAGTTGCGGCGATAGATAAAGGTCATTTAGAGATATGGAGCGCACTGTATGATATCTTAAATACGGATGAATTCAGTGCGGTGTATCATGCCTTAAAACATAAAAAGTATCAGAATGGAGAGAGTATCATCAAGCAGGGTGCTCTCCAGGAAACCCTTTTCTTCATAAATTCCGGACAGGTTAAACTTTATTTCGACGACAAGGGGAATGAAGTTTTAGTCAAAACCATGGGGAGAGGAGAAATATTCGGCGCGGAGGCTTTTTTTGAAGCTTCAGTGTCGACCATATCGGTTGCCTCCATCAGCAATGCGGACATATCGATTTTAAAGCTCGATGCGCTACGTGAGTGGCGGGAAAATTTCCCTGGGCTCGAAGCAAAATTACATACCTTTTGTCGAAAATTTCAAAGCATAGAAGATTTCATCAAGCTCAGCACAAATGATCGGCGGGAGTATCAGCGATACCGCATTTCAGGAACAGTCATAACCACCCTGATAAACAGCCGGGGGCGAAGTCTCGGCACTGACTTTAAGGTGGACCTCTGTGATATTTCCGAGGGAGGGCTTTCGTTTCTGGTCAGAATCGCCCAGAAAATCAATGGCCGTCTATTGCTCGGGAGAAAGATGCAGATTGTGATCCCGGCCGTTGGTGGTTCGGCGGAAGGGGTGGCGCTTACCGGTGATGTGCTCGCAGTTAAAATCAGCCAGGCTTCAGGAAATGACTATTCCCTCCATTTGAAATTCGATGCATTGATTAACCGGAAACTTCTTCACGAAATTGTTCTGACCATGCGTGAGATGCCACAGGTGATGAAATAAATGTCTTTGCCGGTTAGAATCTCTTTCGTAACCTCATGTGGAGCAGGGAATGGCTGAAGGCAAAGATGCTGTTTCCCGGTTTTACCTCACCCATCTCAAGGGACGATGGCAGGAAAAGTTCAGTGCCGATTGCCCCTTTTGTAAAGAACATGGCTCTGCCGACGGCAGGTTGAGCGTTGTTCTGAACACCGCCAGTTTCTTCCATGGTTACTTTCGTTGTGTGAACCGTTGTGTGCCAGGTGGTTTTCCTCTCTGGTTTGCGCGTCTTGCCGGCATCCCCCTCACTGAAGTGCCGGAGTATGATCCGGACCAGGAAATTATCACCGAGCAGCTACTGTACCCCGCAGAAAACATCAACGACGAGATACGTGGATACCGGGACAGGATCACCGATGCCATCTATAGCCTTTTCCAGCAGAGCACTGTCTCCCGGAGTGTTCTTGAAGAAATGCAGGTCGGATTCAACGGGCGCTATCTTGTTTACCCCTACATACAGGACGATGGCAATTGCTATTCCGCCCGTTGCGTTCACCCGGAGCGACCGGAAGACACTTTCTGGCACGGCATTGAACAATTCAGTAAAGAACCGCACAATATCTTTAATGTTCAGGACATCGCGCGTTGCGAGAACGGAGCATTGTTTATTTGCGAGGGTGAGGAAAATCTTCTTCCTCTGAAGCAACTCGGTTTTCCCGGGGTGGCGGTTTCCCATTATGCTCAACTTGAGAGGATGCCAGGGCAGTTGTTCGATAAGGTAAAAACACTGTTTATCTGTGTCGCCAATAGCCTGGAGTCGGAGAATGCCGCCAGAAATCTGGCCTCGATTATCGGCTACAAGGCCAGAATCCTGGTCTGGCAAAAAAATAGTCCCCGGAAATATTCACTTTGGCAGCTGGCAAGAGACTCGGGTCGAGGGTTCGCTGAGGCTCTTGGTGAAATGGTCAAAAACTCCCGTTCTTTCTCGCCTTTTTCTTCACCTGAACGTGAGTATCGTCATTTCCTCCAGTCTCTTGAGCAGGAACAGGGAGAGCAGTACCGGAACCTCTCGTCAGGATTCTCTCGTTTAGATGACGCTCTTGGTGGAATACACGGCATTAATGTGATTGGCGGGGCTCCTAAAGTCGGCAAATCAACTTTTCTTATCCAGATTGGATCAGAGATGGCCCTGCGGCATATTCCTGTGCTGTATTATGATTTTGAAAATGGTCGACAGAAAATTTATCGGCGGACCTTGAGTCGATTGGCCCGTTTGTCCACGGAGCAGCTAAGCGACGAGAGCCTGCCGGAACAGCAGAAAATCAACTTCGAGGCAGCCCGGCGAAAACTGCAGAAAATGCTCTTTTTCTGGCGGGTGATCAACGACCGGAAGGTGACGCCTGAGTTGATGCGCAAACATATTGATTTTATCCGTCATGAGACACGAAGCGACTATACAGTCGTAGTGGTCGACAGCCTGCATAAACTGCCGTTTAACGAGTTTACCGAGAGGCGCACCGGCATTGATGCCTGGCTGCGGCAGATGGAATCTATCCGTGATGAACTGCAGGTGTCTTTCCTGGTTATCTCAGAATTGTCCAGAGGGCAGGCGGGCGCCTATCTTGAAGAGCCACACCTCGGTGTTTTCAAAGGATCCGGAGACATCGAGTACAGTGCGGATAATGCTATGGTGCTCTACCCGGCATCTCCTCAAAGAGATGGCTCCGCCAAGGCAGCAGGAAACGCCAACAGGCTCTTTTTAGTGGCAAGCAGGGAACATAGTCCCGGTCAGGTTGCTGAATATCGTCAGGATTTTCCTTACTGGGGTTTTACCGAGCATCCTGTATCGGAAAAAGACTGACTTTTTCCTGGTTAAAGATTTACCGCAAGCTGCCATTTTTCAAGTGCTGCCAGTGATCTTTGCGCCCGTTCCTCTCCTCTGTATTTTTTTCTGATTTTCTTTTCCCAGGCGGGAAAGAGACCGAAGTTAATGTTTGACGGCTGAAAACGAAGGGGATCGCTCTCGGTAAGGTGAAAGACGAGCGATCCGAGAGCCGTCTCGCGGGGAGGGACAACCAGGGCGAGACCTTGTACCAGACGGGCGCCATTGATTCCGGCCAATAGGCCCATTGCCGCAGATTCAACATATCCCTCGACCCCGGAGAGTTGGCCGGCCAGCAGCAGATCCGGACGAATCTTGAACTGCAGGGTCGGCTGCAGTAATTCAGGCGAGAGGACAAAGGTATTGCGATGGATCGACCCCAGTCTGGCAAATTCGGCCTTTGCCATGCCAGGGATAAGTCGAAAAATGCGCTGTTGTTCCGGGTAGGTCAATTTGGTTTGAAAACCGACCATGTTATAGGTAGTGCCTTCCCGGTTTTCCTTGCGAAGCTGGACCACCGCGTACGGATCCTCTCCTGTCTTGGGATCGGCCAGGCCAACGGGTTTCATCGGGCCGAAACGCAGGGTGTCATCACCCCGGGAACGGATTACTTCCACCGGCAGACAGCCTTCAAAGTATTTGGCTTCCTCAAATTCTTGCAAGGGCATACATTCTGCCTTGCCGAGTGCATCGATAAATTTCAGGTAGGTATCCTTGTCCATCGGACAGTTCAAATAATCGCCTGGGCCATCATCGTAGCGTGATTTACAGTAGATAATGGACATATCCAACGAGTCGGCAGCAACAATCGGCGCAATGGCGTCATAAAAAGCCAGTCTTTTTCTGCCGGTCAGTTCGGCAAGGGATTCGGCTAAGGGATCGGAGGTGAGTGGTCCGGTCGCAAGAATTACCGGGGGGTTGCCATGCGCCGGCGTAGGGATGGCAAAAATCTCCTGTCGGGTAATCTCTATCAGGGGATGGTTTGCCATAATCTCCGTGATCCGGGCGGCAAATTTTTCCCTGTCGACTGCCAGAGCCTTGCCAGCAGGTACCTGTGTCTCATAGGCAATGCGCATCATCAGGGAGTTGCACCGATGCATCTCCTCTTTGAGCAGTCCGACCGCAGAGGTTCGGTCATTTGATCGAAGCGAATTGGAGCAGACCAGTTCACCGAGTTTTTCCGAATGGTGGGCCGGGCTGAATCGCAGCGGTTTCATATCTATCAGGCAGACCTTGCAGCCTCTTTCGGCAATCTGCCATGCCGCCTCGCAGCCAGCCAGCCCGCCACCTATAATGGTGACTGTGTTTTTCTCAGTCATGGGGAATTCTCGCAGTAAAAGTTTACAGGGGAGATGCGTCGTCCAACCTGGCTTATGGTAAGCATGTCTCAGGAGTGGTCAATTTGTTTTCGGCCGGCCAGGACATAATAGGCGATTCCCGCCAGTTCGAGCAGCAGCAACAGGGAAAATCCGGCGGTAAATCCAGTGGGAGAAAGAGTCGACTCTCCCCTGGTAAAAAAATCGATGATTCCTCCCAGAGCCCATTGTGCGACAAAGGCAGTGATGAAGACCAGCAGGTTGACGGCGGTGGTAACCCGGCCGGACAGATGGACCGGGAAAGACTGAGAAAGTGCGGAATAAGCAATAATACTGGAGGTACCCAGAAATCCAAAGGCCAGCCAGACGGGAACACACCAGGCTGGTGGGCCGAGGATGAGCAGTACCTGGACGATCATAAACAAAAACATGCAGGTGACAGCGGTAGCACCAACGGAGACACCACGCTTACTCAACCGCTCGGCAATGGTGCCAAGTACGATAAAGCCGGCAATCATGGCCACGGCGACCCAGAACAGCAGGCGGGCTACCTGGGTGCGCTCAAAGCCGGCGACATGGGTAAGCCATGGGCCGGCCCAGAGACCCTGAATGGCAAGAAACGTCGCCTGCGACACGGTGGTGAGCGGTGCCGTTCGCCAGAATTTTCGGCTGGCAAACACCTCGTGGATACCTCGCATCTGGTTATGCAGACTTTCTCCGGTGCCTTCGCTTGTTTTTTCCGGGACGATGAAAAAAATTGACCCGGCGATTATCAGGGTAAGGAGAGCGAGTCCGATAAATACGCCGCGCCAGTCGGTGAATTGCAGGGCTGCCTCCACCGGGGAAGTCGCAGCGAGTGCGCCGAGCCCACCCGCAGCCATTTGGAATCCGTTGACCAGCGGCCATTTTTCCCTGGAAAACCAGAGGGTGTAGGCTTTGAACGCTGCCATAAGACAGGCGGATACCCCAAACCCGATAAAAGCCCGGCCGGTGATAAGGCCGGCGAGACTTTCAGCCCGGGCAAAAATGAAGGCCCCGAGAGCGGCAAAAAAAAGCAGGCCGGCTTCAACTTTTCTGGGGCCGAAGCGGTCGAGCAGAACTCCCAGTGGCAGTTGAAAGGAGGCAAAAGAAATAAAGTATGTCGCGGTGAGCAGGCCGAGAGCGGAAGGGCCGACGCCTATATCGGCGACGAGATCGGGGGCAATTACCGCATTCACTACCCGGTAGATATAGGATATAAAATAACCGGCGGCAAAGGGCAGAAAGACACGCAAGAGAGTCATGGGGTGGATTTTCATAAGCTGTTTTGCCAATTAAGGTCCATTGACCCTCAGGGAATTATCGGGGATATTCGATGGTAACTCGAACCTTTTTCCTGCCCCAGGCGAGTGCATCGCTGTGCGAATCGAAATAAAGGTCGATCCGGTTGGGCCCTTTAATCGCTCCGCCACGGTCTTCGACAACGCCTTGGCCATACCCCGGAACGTACATCCGGGTTCCGAAAGGGTAATATTTGGTGTCTGCGGCAATGGTACCGTCATGCGGCAGCAGGTACCAGGGGAACAGGATAAGGCGAACCGGTATCATCCAGGGGCGGTAGATGGAGTCTACGGAAAGCAGCCCCTCTTCGGGCTCGTAAGGAACCGTACCGCTGGCGGTGAGACCGCTGTACGGCCTGCCGGCATTCGGGCCGGCACTTACATAGCGGTTCCAGAAATCAAGCTTCAGCATGGCCCAGCTCCCTCTTTCCCAACTGCAGCAGGAGGAGCAGCCGCAATAGGCAGTCGTCTCCATAATTTTGGCGACCGGAGGTTTGGCGCAGCCGCTCTGCAGCAGAACCGCCAGCAGAGCCAGGAAAAGGAGTGCACGGCCTGAAAAGCTGCTTGTTTCCCAGACCCATACGGTGTCTCTCCGTCCATCCCTGCCTGGCGATTCAGGGGTACGCGCTGCCGTTCTCAGGTGCGGTAGAACCATTTTTTCACCTCATCTCTGGTGAACAGTTTGACCACCGGCCGTCCATGGGGACAGTGGGAAAATAAATCTGCCCTGGTCATCTCATTGAGAAGGGTATCTATTTCCGGATTGGAAAGTTTCGTCCCGGCCTTCACTGCCGCTTTACAGGCCATGGTCGCGAGTATCGTATCGAGGTATCCGCCGGTATCCCCCTTACTGCTTTCGCTGCCGAACTGTTCGAGAATATCGAGAAAGAGTTCGCGACCATTGGCCAGACCGGCAAGGGCCGGAACTGCAGATATTATATACGTGTTGCCGCCAAATTCCCGAATGGAAAAACCGATCCGGTCGATCTCCTCCTCGTTTTTTTCCACCAGCTGCGCCTGGAAAATCGACAACTCGACCGTTTCCGGAAACATCAGGGTCTGGCGGACGACCGTATTGGCCAGATACTGCTTGCGCAGTTTTTCATAGAGCAATCGCTCGTGGGCGGCGTGTTGATCAATGACCAGCAGTCCTTCGCTTGTTTTACAGAAAATATAGAGATCGTCATACTGACCGACAATAATCAGGTTGTGGCCGACTGCCCTCTTATCCTGCTGATGATTGTCCCGTTGAACGGGGACCGTTTCTGGTTCGGACGATAATCGCTGCATCGGCTCGGCGGTGACAAAGAGTGGTTGAACCGGGTCCGGTGCACGTACGTTCGAGGAGAGCGATTTTTCCCGAACCGGAGTACTCCGGCGCGTATTGACCGCGCCGGAGGGGCTGTCTTGTCTTCTCTGGCTCAAATGGTCATCCGGCAGCTCGGTAGAATAATCGGGCGAGGCGAAAGAGGGGGGATGTTCCGGCTTTGAGTCTGAGGGAAATCGAGTCCTTTCCTGTATTCGATCCGGACCGAAGATTGCTGTTTTGATTGCCAGTTGATGGGCCCGCATGGCGTCGGTAACCGATTGACTGAGCAGGGCGTGGATGTCACGGGAATTGCGAAATCGGACCTCATGCTTGGCCGGATGCACATTGACATCAACCTCCTCCGGGGGCAGGGTGAGATGTATCAGACCGGATGGATTCTTGCCTTTCATCAGGAAGCCGCGTAAACCTTCGGTAACCGCATGCAGTATCATTCTGTCCCGCACCGCCCGGCCATTGACAAAGAGGCGCATTCTGGAAGGTCCTGCGGTTACCTTCTCCGGGGGCACCAAAAAACCGGATACCCGGCGTAGCGCCTGGGTGTGTTCAGGTTTGCCGACGGGAATAAAAGGGCCGTCATAGTGCATGATATTGGCAAGACGCTGCTCTATTGATAGAGAATTATCCAGATAAATTGCGTCTCTGCCGTCAAGACGGAGAATAAAGGTGACACCAGGGGAGCCGAGGGCGTAATTTTTTACCACTTCCTCGATATGGCCAAGTTCGGTGCGCGCGGTTCGCAGAAATTTTCGCCGGGCCGGAGTATTGCCAAAAAGGTTACGCACTTCAACGGTCGTGCCGAAACTGCAGCCGCTTTCATGCACCTTGCTTAATTTGCCGAAGTGCAGCACCACGCTTGTGCCGAGTTCAGCCTGCTCAGGGCGGGAGGTTATGGTCATTTGCGAAACCGATCCAATAGACGGAACCGCCTCTCCGCGAAAACCAAGCGTGCCGATGGCCCCCAGGTCTTCCTGGGTCTTGATCTTCGAGGTGCCGTGGCGTTCCAGGCTGAGCAGCAGGTCATCCTCATCCATTCCTTCGCCGTTATCGATGATGCGGATCAACCTGGTGCCGCCACCCTCGATTTCAATTTCAACACGATCTGCCCCCGCATCCAGACTATTTTCCAGGAGTTCTTTAACGACCGAGGCGGGACGTTCAACGACTTCGCCGGCCGCGATCTGATTGGCAAGTTGTTCGGGAAGTATACGTATTTTTGACATGGTACCGACTTTCCTGTTGATAGTTCATAGGCAGATGTTACATTGCTCCAGATTGGCAAAAACCCAAGTGAGCAGTTGAATATTACCATGAGTGTCCGGAAAGTGTCACCCCCAAAACCACAGAACACAAGCAAGAGGCCGACTCGAAAACCCGCGCCACGACGAAACGTCTATACTGAAAAACATATCTATACTTTTCTTATTATTATCTGTCTGCTGCAGACAGCCTTCCTCGGCAGCCTGCTGTATCTCCTCATCAGCTTGAATATGCCTGATATCCGGTCAGTGACCAGGTATCGACCGGCGCAGGCAACTATCATTTACGACAGTAAGGGCATGATTGTCGAGCGGATGTTTACCGAAAACAGAACGGTGATACCGCTTGCAGCCATGTCGCCTTTTCTGCCGAAAGCCTTTGTTGCGGCCGAGGACGGGCGCTTTTATGAGCATCCGGGGCTCGATTTTATTTCGGTATTTCGGGCTGCAATGCATAATTTTCAAGATGGGGCAAAGAGTCAGGGGGGATCGACCATTACCCAGCAGGTCGCCAAATCGTTGCTGCTGACTCCGGAAAAAACCTACGTCCGTAAATTTAAAGAGGCCATTCTCGCCTGGCGCATTGATAAGCTGCTCAGCAAAGATGAAATCCTCTATATTTATCTCAACCAGATCTATCTTGGTGAAGGGGCTCACGGGATAGAGGCGGCGGCACAGGTATATTTTGATAAAAGCGCCGCGAGCCTCACCTTAGGTGAATGTGCTCTGCTTGCCGGTCTGCCCCAGGCACCGAGCAGATACTCGCTTTTTGACCATCTTGATCGTGCGGTAGAACGACAGAAGTATGTTCTCAATCGCATGGCGGCCGATGGCTTTGTCACCCCGGAGGAGGCTCAGAAAGCCTATGATGAGGTGATTGCCCTCAATCCGCGAAAGCAGCAGGCAACTGACGAAAACGGATATTACCTGGAACTGGTGAAGAAGCAGGCACGGGATATTCTGCAAGGCGCGCTGCAGACCGCCGGAGCCCGAATTTATACCAATCTCGATACAAAAATGCAGGCCCAGGCGCTCAGTGCGGTGCGACGCGGGGTGAGGGCGGGGCTCAGTCGAAAAACCCTGGCGGGAGATAAAATTGAGGCTGTGCCGCAGGGGAGTCTGGTCTGCATTGAAACAGCATCTTCGCGAGTAAGGGCTCTGGTCGGGGGCACTTCGTTTAGCAAATCGCCCTTTGACCGGGCAAGTCAGGCAAAAAGACCGGCAGGATCGACCTTTAAGCCCTTTGTCTTTACAGCGGCATTGAACCAGGGCTGGTCTTCTCAATCGAGTATCGACGACAGTCCGCTCTCGATATCCGGCCGGGATGGTCGAAGCTGGAGCCCGAAGAATTACTCCGGGAAGTACCATGGGCAGACCACCCTCGCCGATGCCCTGGCTCATTCCCTCAATGCGGCAACGGTGCGGCTGATGCAGCAGATCGGCTATAAAGAGGTTCATAAAATTGCCAGAAAGGTAGGTTTTACCTGCAAACTGCAGCCGGATCTCTCGCTCGCACTCGGGGCGGCGGATGTGTCCCTTCTGGAGCTGACCGCCGCCTATACCCCTTTTGCCGGCGATGGAAGTTTTACCGAGCCCTCGTTCATCAGCAAAATCATCGCAGCAGACGGGACCATCCTGTTACCTGAGAAGAGCAGAAGCAAACAGGTTATTGCCAGCGCACCGGTAATGGGACAGATGCGGACTATGCTGCGGGGGGTTGTAACCGGCGGGACAGGCAGTAAAGTAGCCGACGTCCCCGGTGTAAGGGGTGGTAAAACAGGGACGTCCGATGACAATCGCGACGCCTGGTTTGTCGGCTACGATGGGCGGTATACTACGGGGGTCTGGGTGGGCAACGACCATAACCAGTCGATGGGCAACAAGGAGAGCGGCGGTACCACCGCTGCACCCATCTGGCGTGACTTTATGCTCGCGGCCCGAACTGAATGATAGTGCTCCTCGTGAATCTGTCAGGCCATCAGCCGAAGATGCCTTTCAGGGTAAAGAAAAAGAGCATCGCCATAAGTGCCCCGGCAGGCAGGGTTACCAGCCAGGAGATGACAATGTTCAGGACAACTCGCAGATCAAGGGCGCCAATGCCTCTCGCCAGCCCTACGCCAAGCACGGCACCAACCAGAATATGAGTAGTGGAGACGGGAAGACCGGTCCTTGAGGCGATGACCACCGTGGTAGCTGCGGCAAGTTCCGCACAGAAGCCGCGGGAAGGAGTCAGTTCGGTGATTTTTTTGCCGACAGTTAACATCACCCGGTAACCAAGGGTTATCAGGCCGAGTACTATGCCTCCGCCACCGAGCAGCAGAATCCATAAAGGAAGCGCCGACGATTGCATCACCTGCCCCCCGGAACTGACAATACTGTATATGGCAGCCAGGGGCCCGATACCGTTGGCAACATCGTTGGAACCATGGGCAAAAGCCATGGAGCATGCGGTGAAAAGCATCATCGGGGTGAATACTTTTTCCACACTGGCATAGCTGAAGGACTTGTTCGCCCGAGGATCGTCTTTAACCTTACGGATGAAAGACCAGCCAATGGTAGCAGTTATCAGCCCGAAAACAGTTGCGGCCGCAAAACTTTCCAGGGTGGTGAGTTTGAGATGGAGGTGGGTGAGCCCTTTAAAGAGGGTGACCAACGAGATGACAAAGCCGACTAAAAAGATATATCCCGGGGCGTATTTCTTGGCATTTTTTAGAGGTTCGTCGGTATTGAAAATCAGTTTCCTGGTACTCATCACCAACAAAAACGAGATGGTCCCCCCAACCACCGGAGAAACAATCCAGCTCATGACCACGCTTCCGACCTTGCTCCACTTGACTGCATCGGGACCGATGCCGACAAGGGCGAAGCCGATAAGTGCACCGATGATCGAGTGGGTGGTCGAGACCGGCCAGCCCTTGGCTGAGGCAATCATCAGCCATACCGCCGAAGCCAGCAGCGATGCCAGCATGCCATAAACAAGAATTTCCGGATTGTTGATGATTCCCGTTGGATCGATGATCTCTTTCCGAATGGTTTCGGTAACGTGGCCGCCGGCCAGGACGGCACCCAGGAATTCAAAAATCATGGCAATGAAGATAGCCTGTTTCACTGATACCGCACCGGCACCAACCGATGTTCCCATCGCGTTAGCAAGATCGTTTGCCCCGATACCCCAGGTCATATAGAGGCCGAAGATAACTGCCAGAATCATCATGGCCGTTCCATATGCAGCTATAATTTCCATAGAAAGCCTCTTGTAGTTTATTTAGAAAGAAAAAGAAGCAGCCGATCTGCCAGATTTTCCGACTGATCGGAAATGATCCCCACCAGATCGATCATCTGGTACCAGAACATGGCGGAAACGGGATCCAGGTTTTTTTCGATGGAAAAAAGTTTCTTTTTGATGCGATGCATTATCTCGTCGATGTTGTGCTCGCTTCGACGAACTCCGGCAATCATCAGCGAAACTTTGTCCAGCTCCCGTCCGGCAAAACCTACCTCAAGCAGTTCGTCGAGCTGTTCGATCATGTCTTTGGCGGCAGCGGCAATCTCCATCGTCCCTTCCAGCAGTTCGTCCAACAGCGCTTTTATCTCGGTCGGCACGGTCATCTCTCTGAAGAGGAAGATCTTGCCTATATCTTCTGTGATGTCGGCGATTTTATCCTGATCGCCGATAAGGCTGAGAAGATCTTTGCGATCGACGGGCAGAAAAAGGGATCTCGGCATGTTCAGCCGGAAGGTCGATTTCAGCTTGTCCGCCTCAGTTTCCAGTAGTTTGATCTGTTCGGCAAAATCGGCAACCGATGCACTGTCTTCGCGGTAGACCGCATCAAACAGCGGTGGTATCAGGCATACACAGGAAAAAACAATTCGCATATGCTCCTGGATAGGTTTGAATGGCGAACCGCGAAGAAGGCCGGACAAGTGACGATTAGACATGATTGGCATGATACGGCAACCTCCTGAGCACAAAATGCTCTTTTCGAGCTGTCGATAAAACGCGCCGGCGTGACGGTGGAACCGTCGGCGGTTTAAAGAGTAGAACTATATTACAAGGGTGTTAAATTTGATCGATTCATTACTAAGTTCTGCAGGAATGTCAATTGTTTTATTGTCAGCTCTGGTAAAGTGCCGGGGCGCAAACTCCACGGCCGGCGAATTGTATTTCTTTTTTCTTCAGCAATATCCCCATCCTTTCAGGAAAATATGCTGTTGCCTGTTGTCAAAGGGGGCAGGAACAGGCAACAGATCATTGCAGGTCGTTTATCAGATCGGTGAGCGGTTCAGCCGGGAAACTGATCGGCATAAAGTTCGCGCCACTCTGGATGAAGACACTCGGTCCCTCGATCTGGGCACTGTAAATTATATGGTGATTTTTAATGGCACCGGCGTGCAGCCAGAAACTGCCAAAAGGATCAAGGGGGGTGTGGCCGACAATAAACCTGGTTTTCGGCGGTCGATTAAGGCATTTCCGCAAATTTTTCACATCTCTTTTGGAATAGCCCGCTGGATAATTTGTCCGCTGGAGTCTATTGTTGGTCAATTGTCCCGCCAGTTTTCTGTCTTCGGCGATATTGATAAGATTTTCTTTGCTGATCTCATTGCGGGGTGCCCCCGCATGGCAGGCGATGAAGGTATCGGAACAGATGATATAGGGGAGTCGGTCATAGTAGATCTGCATCTGCTCAACATATTCTGCGCCCCGAATTTCAAGGAGCTTCTCCCGGTACAGGGCCCCCTGGAGAAACCCGTTTTTATTGATTTCCGGATCAAAACTGTCGTGGTTGCCCCGTAGATAAAAGAAGTTGTCGGGGAACCTGAGATGAAATCGAAAAATAAGATCCATAATGAGCATGGAAGTGTCGAATTTGTCCATCTCGTCGATATTTTCCGAATGGATGGCATCACCGAGAATAATAAGCGTCGCAGTTTTCAAGCGCAGACAGTCGAGCAGGCAGTTCTCGCTGAGAATTTTCAGAAAATTATCTACCTGGGCGTGGAGATCCCCGATAATGACCGGGACCGTGCTGCCGGTAATTTCCACCAGCCCGCCGGGATCGCCCAACCTGTTTTTCGGCCGATACGCATCGTGTTGCATTGCATTGACGGCTTTTATGGTTTGCAGTGCTTTTTCCGCGGGGAGAGGCTCAATCTTCTGACCATAAATACGGCGAATCTCGACAAGCGCATGATATCTGCCGCGTTCCAACTGTTCACGATAATCAAGATTGTCGTATCTGACAATTTTCGTTTCCCGGTCAGGTGCCAAAGGCGCGAGGATGAGATCCCCCCGGCGATTGGTTACACTCACGTGCCGTTTGGCGACTGAATCATTGAAATGGAACAGCTCGTTCAACTCATTATTCGATTGCCCGATAATAATCGTTTCGCCTACGCGAACCCGGATGAAGCCGTTGATTTTTCGCGTAGAACAGCCTTGCTCCGTGTTAATAATCCAGTTTTTATGTGCGGCTTTCTTTTTTACGCCCAGGGCAATTTCCGGCAGGAACCGCAAATGCACGTCACCAACTATGAGTTCGAAGCCTCTGCCATCATGGGCAATTCTCCCTTCGCGCGTCAGAGTCAGCGGGTTGTTCCCCAGGGTCAGCCACTGGATCGGGTAGCGCCTGCGGATGAGCCATTTCCATCCAGCCGCACTTTTTAAGCTGGGGCGTGCAGGTTTCGGGTCCAGGATCCAGCTGGGCACATTGGCTATCCCTTTTTCCGCGATGCGCATCGGCTGCTTATCAAGACTTTTGCGCACATAGACATTGACTCCTGCCCGGTGCAGATAGAGGGCTACTTCCCGGTATACTTCGACCTGTCGTTTTACCATGTCGAGGCTGAGCTTTTCGTCGACCGGGAAATAGCCCTTGCTTTGTCGGTCAAGTCGTTGCTGGTATATAATTGATGGACTTGGAATCAAAAATTCAAAGATATAGCGGTTCAACCAATTGGTCTGGAGAAAGTTTTTCTTGCGAGGCGGAATCCTGATTCGATTAAGCTCTAGTTCGAGGGGAACAGTGCTCTCCAGCCATTCTTTATCAAAGACTGTCAGTGCCTCTTTATAGCCATGGAACGGCAAACCGAGATGGACTTCGCGGGGGCGGTAAATAAGTGATTGATCTTTCCACCAGCCATTGAGGGACAGGTCAAGATATCCTTCATTGGGCCATCCTCGTATCTGTTCGATATAGTAAGATTTGCCGGCCCCTGGCGGTCCAGTTACCACCAGCTGCAGAAACTCCATGCCGATAGGCAGTTCAATGCCACGGATGTTTTGCAGCTTCTTGATCGGTTCGAGGATTTTTTTTAAAGGATCAGTCATTGTCCTGGTAGATTTTGCAAAGATTGTTGAGTTACCTGCCGTTATCGGTAAAGATAAATCATGATGAATACATTGCCGCCTGTCTGGTTCAGTTGTGGAAAAAAACAGGTGAGCTAAATATACACTCGAATTTCCAATATGATATGGTTTTTTGATATAATTGGCTAGACGAGGGTTGACTGCATCCTGATAGCAAGAGGGTATTATGAAAATAATTATCGGTTCCGTTCCCCCATTGAAAGCGCAGAGTCAAAAGGTGACCCAGGGAAATAATTCTTTCATTGCGGCGCAATTGCTTCATGTCAGACCGCCGAGAAAAGGCATTTCCGGTCCGTCAGGAATGGAGCGGCGAAATAAACCGGTAAACGATCCTCTGATAGGTCGGGTACTGACGCTTATGGTGGCGGATGGTCGACAGTTGCCGGCTGATATTGACAGTGGACGGTATGAGGTTTCTCTGCGGTTTGTTCGCCGGTAGGTATGGGATTGGCTGGGATGGCGGGTGGGGTATTCGTGTAAAAACCGGAGACTGAATGGATTTGGGGGACTAATCCCGCATAAAAGCGCTGCGGGATTTTTTCAATACCCCCTTGAGGGGTGCTCTTCTCCGTACCCCCTTGAGGGGTGCTCTCTTCAGTCCCCGTGCTGTGCGGGGATAAGTTCCTTCACGAAATTTTCGTCTTGGAAGAGTCAATCAATGGCTATAATAGCTCACTAATCCCGCCCAAAAGCGCTGCGGGACTCTTTTTAGTACCCCCTTGAGGGGTGCTCTTTTCAGTCCCCGTGCTGTGCGGGGATAAGTTCCTTCACGAAATAATTTTCTTGTAAAAAGCACAAGAAAATTATTTCTAAGTCACTAATACACATTCATCGTCCAAATTCCACAGGGGCACGTATCGGCGCAAAATCCGCAGGCGATACATTTTTTATCGTCTGACACATATTCGTAGCTTGCTTCCAGGCCAAACTGATAGCCGCTTTTCGAACCGAACTCCAGTTCTCGCCGGCTTATGGCGCCGGTGGGACAAATCGTCTCGCAGAGGTGACAGTCGCGGCAAGAGGCACAGGAAAGACAACGGTTGGCCTGGTCGGTTTCGGTACTGCCGGTTTCCATCGGGATGTAGTGGGTGATAGTCAAGGCCTTTTGCGGAATGACGGGTTTGTCAAAAGGTTTCCAGGTGATCCCTTTGCAATCGGCAATAATATATTCTGCTGCAGATTTTCCAGCCCCCAGAGCGTGTGTGGCAAGCCCGGGCCTTTCCACATCTCCTACCGCGAGAACCTGGGCATCCGAGGTACGGTGGGCCTTGTCGGTAGTAACCCAGGCTGCTCCGCCGACGGTTATGGTCTCGACTGATTTCGGCAGAAAAGACAGGGCGGGGATATCGCCGATGGAGATGATGACGGTCTGGGCGGGAATGAGCTCGTTTTCATCGGTGAGCAGCCCGCTGCCGGTCACTTTTTTGGTGACAACCGGCCATTTGAATCTGGCCCCAAGTGCTTCAGCGGCCTCTTTTTCCTTACCGAATGCCAGCGGTTTTTGAATATCCACCAGGGTAACGTTTTGGGCCCCAAGGCGGTATGCCTCGCAGGCGACATCGCATCCGACGTTACCGGCACCGATGACGACCACCTCCTTGCCAACCGGCAGAGGAGATGCACTTTTGGCCTTTTTCAGAAATTCCAGGGCAGTCAACACCTTGTCACTGCCGGGAAAATTTAATTTCCGGGGGACATGGGTCCCGACAGCTACCACGACATAATCGAAGTCTTTTTTGAGGGCGATGAATTTTTCCTGGGTCATGGTAACGCCCGTATTGATAAAAATGTTGGGCATTTCGGTAAACCGTTTTATTTCCTGGTCCCAGATGGCCTGAGAAAGGCGTTCCCAGGGAATAACCTGGGCAAGTTTGCCGCCGATTTTGTCGTCCTGCTCGAAGATATGTGCTTCAATTCCGGCCAGGGCCAGTTGCCATGCTACATTCATTCCGGCAGGGCCTCCACCGATGATGGCCACCTTCCTGTCAAGAGAATCAGCTACAGCCGGTGCAGCAATACGATTGACCGACCTGCCAAGTACCTGTACATCAATGGAATCGTCTACTCCCTGGCGGGAACAGTTTTCCATGCAGAGGTTAGGGCAGACTGCACCACAGACCGACGCCGGCAACGGCGTATAGCGTAGGAGCATTTCATAGGCTTCATCAATTCGACCCTCGCGTATCAGCCGCAGGCGGTCAACCGTCGGGATATGTACCGGACAGTAGTAGGTGCACGGGGCAGCTGATTCACAGTTGGCCCAATACGGTTTTTTTCGGCGCAGTTCGCCGGTAACAATGGTGTCGATGACGCTGCGGTCAAGGCCCGGTGCCAGATCGCGCAAGGGATCACCACCGAAGGCTTTGTTCCAGTGCTCGTTTCTGAATTCTGCCATGGGCATGGGGCCGGCAAACATCAGTGCTCTTTCCTGCGGGGTTATCGGTAAGAGCATCTGCCATTCATCGCGCTTGGTGAGGGTCTCGAGAAGCTTGGGCTGGCGGATCTTGTCCAGGAAGTTGCCGATATTGGACTGGAGCCACTGCCATTGTTCATCATCTGGAACAGTCAGTTTGGCGTTGGTTTTAGAAAACGAGTTATCGATTTTGCCGCGGAAATAGATAGTGCCGCCAACCATGCCGACACAGGGACGGTAGCCGAGGATATTATCGGGGCTTTTGGGATTGATGCCGCAAACAACGGCAATGCCGCCGCAGTTGAACTCGGCAAACGAGTCGCCGGTGGAGCCCAGAACCCACAACTCAGGTCGTTCATACTCGGGGTTCCATTTGGTCATGGTCAACCCGCGTGCGCCGATGGAGCCGCCGATGAATACTTTTCCATTGGCCATGGCGTTGCAGACACCGTTGGTTGCATCGCCGAGAACGGCAATTTCCGCACCAATGTTGAGATATCCGACATCATCGGAACTTGACCCTTCACAAACGATGGTGGTGCCGGGCATCCCCATGCAGCCGAGACGCTGTCCGGACGGACCTTTGACGGTAATTTTCAGTCCTTCTTCCCGTTGGAGTCTGATGCCTATATTGTGCTGGCCATATGTTTCGAGGGTAAGGTCGACCGACGATGACGCAGCGTGTCGCACCATTTTCTCGAATACCATTGAGCCGATGCGCTCACCTTTTTCATTGAGACCTTTTACAACCGTAGTAGCCACTGGAAACTCCTTAGTGCAGGGGTGCGGGAGGGAGTACCCTCATGAAACACCGCCTCTTTTAATTCACTTATAATCTGATGGTTCAATAAAAACCCTAATCAGAGATGGCTAAGTAAAAAGCTTCATCTGCGAGGTGTAAGATTTTTCTATTATTTCGGCGTACCAAAGTACGTCGTAATAATAGAAAAATTGTAACAACGACCCAGATGAAGAGTTTTACGACGCCATCAACAGACATATCTTATCTGTAATCTGTCGGCAGCGTCTTTGTCGGGAATACTAATGGCATCAGACATGCCGATCGGCAGACTCTGGGATCTCCCCAGCGGTGCCATTATTTTTTTGACCTCGGTGTTAATCGACATGAAAACGTCCCCGACCCTTTCGGCCACCTTGTCGGGATCGAGCCGCCGATACAGTTTGGCATTCTGGCTGGTGATTCCTTTCGGACAGATGCCAAGATTACAGACGTTGCAGCGATTTTTTTCGTTCCCCAGGCAACCGGCGGCGGCCTGCATGATATATTTGCCGATATGGACACCGGAGGCGCCCAGCATGATCATCGCCATACCGTTCTGGGCGACGTTGCCGTTTTTGCCGATACCACCAGCCGCAAAGATGGGAATTTCATTCTGTTTGCCCTGAGCCGCAAGATCCAGATAACAGTCCCGCACACAGGAGGCTATCGGATGCCCAGTGGCGTCCATGGAGACGTTATAGGCTGCCCCGGTGCCGCCGTCTATGCCATCGATCATCAGTCCACCGGCATACGGGTTGCGGACCAGGTTGTTCAAGACTGATTTGGCCGATGTCGAGGCGGAGATCTTCGGATAAATTGGTACTTTATGCTGGAAAGCGGTGGAAAGCGTCTGGATCATCTTCATGACGCTTTCCTCAATGGAGTATAGGGTCTGGTGGACCGGCGGGGACGGCAGGTCTACTCCTTCGGGGACACCGCGCAGGCGGGCAATGAGCTTGGAAACCTTGTACCACATGAGCAGGCCGCCATCGCCAGGTTTTGCACCCTGGCCGTATTTTATTTCAATCGCCGCCGGGTCACATTGCATTTCCGGAATGGCACGGATAATCTCATCCCAGCCGAAATAGCCGGAGGCAATCTGTAAAATGATATATTTCAGATACGGGCTCCTGAGGACCCAGGGAGGACATCCGCCTTCTCCTGTACCCATGACAACGGGAATTCCAAGGACCTCGTTGCAGTAGGCGACCCCCTGCAGCAGACCAAGCCACATGTTCGGGGAGAGGGCCCCAAAGGACATTGATCCAATAATAAAGGGGAAAACTTCCCTGGAGGGTGGAATCCATCCGCCATTTAAGGTGCGGTCGAGAAAATCTTCGGGGGAGAGTATCCGGCCGAGGGTTGTCGTGGTCGTAAATTCATGTCGGCCTGCATCAAGCGCTGGATCGGTGAGCATGGAAATCCGGTTGAACATGATCCGGTCAAGAAGGGTTGGGCCTGTTGTATTGCGACGGCCGCCACGCTTCATTGGCTCGCCTTTCTGATTTTGAAAGAAGGCGGTACGGTTTTCGTTGGTGCCGGGTACGGGAGCTATCGCTTCATTGGGACAGACCATGGAACACATGCCGCAGCCGATACAAAGTTTCGCCGGATCGGTCTCTTGACGGATGCCGGTAAAGGTTCGGTAGTCGTTACCCCTGTTTTTGTTAAAGACATCCAGTTTCGGGACTCTCTGCCGCATATGGGCCAGCCGGATGGCCCCTTTCGGGCATACCGCGGTGCATCGGCCACAGAGGGTACATCGGTCTTCCCGGTGCTCAATAATCCAGGGTAGATCTGCAGGGGTCAGGCTGCTAGGGGTAATGGAAACGGATCGTACTGAGACCATATTTCTAATTCCTTTCTATGGGGGGGGATGATAACTGTATGTTCACGCATCGGTTGAAAATCGAGGGACGGATCTCGATCCGGGATCATCGCATCGACGCCACAAAGTTCGGAGGCGATTGCCCATACCCCATCTCGACCACCAACGGTCGCCGGGCGGAGCTTTTTCTGATCCATGACCAGCATGCAGGTTTCGTCGGGCAAACTGCCGATTACGGCATTAGGGCCGTCGATGATGAGCCGTTTGCAGACCTGGCGCAGCCCGGCAAGGAATTCTCCCTGGGGATGCTCGGCCAGCTCCGTAGGATTGAGCGGGGTGATGATGTGTTTGTATGCCTGAAGCGGCAGCTTCAGTTTTTTCAGGGTATAGTGGAGGATGTGGGTGAAGACTTCACTGTCGCTTTGATAGCCGGTATACCCGGAAAACTTCTTGCCGACCAGCCAGTCACGGATGGGCACAAAAGCTGTGTTTTCGCCGTTGGTCATGGTAGAAATACCCTGAATAAAAAAGGGATGGCAGGCGTAAAGGTTGATGCCGTAATTGGTGTTCTGACGCCCCTGGGCCATACATACCCGGGATTTTATCTGGCCGTCGTGCAGGCAGAGCGCGTTGCCGATCTGCATTGGCCAGCCGACTTCCTTGATCATGGCGACGTCCGGATAAAAAGAAAAGATAGTAACCTTGTCGACCTCATCGGTCAGATTTCTGAGTGCCAGGCGGGTGCGCAGCAGCTCGGCTTCTCGTATGTCGTCACTTTGATCCCGGAAGGCAACCGGCATACGGTAAGCCCGAAGGAAATAGCGAAAACGGTCGTCGGCTTCAATGAGGTCCGGTTCCATGTGGAAACGGTGGTCATATTTCAGCTCGTAACCGCGTTTTTCCATATATTCAGTAACTCTTTTCCATGCTGTTTCCGTATGGGCGATTCCAGACAGAATAGGAAAGCGGGGATTATATTTGAAATCTTCAAACTCCATACCCCGGAGCAACAGACCTAGTCCAGATCCATCGTACCCTTCCTGCATAGCTTCCATTGCCGAAAGAACCTCGTAAGGTGAAAACGGTTCATTGGCGGTTTTCAGGGCTAAACGACACATACCTCTCTCCTGATGCTTGGCTTAATTGGTAGTCGGTTGCGGTAAACGTCTGTCGGATGCAGATCTGCTGGGGGATTCCTGCTTGATAAACAAGGACAAAAACGTATGACTGAATGGTTTTTTTATCCAGTAACGACAAAAAAGTCAAGAGTATTGCAAAGAGGGAGAGCTGGTGATTCCGGGGCAGGGTTTAACCGCCGATCTCTCGGCGTATTTGCCGGGGCTTGGCTGAAAGGATAAGGATGAAAAGCGGTAAAAAAGGACAACTCCCGGCATTTGCCGGGAGTTGTCACAAAGGGGGCTGCACAGGACGAGACTGGGTGCTTATTTGAGAATACTTTCGAACTTGCCCAGGTTTTTTACTGAATCAACCTGTTGCCTGACTTCTGCTGCTTCTTTTATTCCAGGGATATCATTGATAATTTCTTTGCCGCTTTCTTCAACATCGCGCAGGCCGTGCTTAAAGGAAGAAATCGCTTTGCCAAGACCTGCTCCGATTTCAGGAAGTTTCTTCCCGCCGAAGATGAGAAAGGCAATGCCTAAGATGACTATAAGTTCCGGGGTTCCAAGGCCAAACATGTTCGTTTTCCTCCAGGTTAAGGTCTAAAGATTATTTCCCATTTCGTCAGGCTGTCAGGCCTTGTTATTTGTTTGATTGTCGTCTTTATCTATTTTGTCTGGCTCACTCTCTTTCTTGGTGGCCTCTTTGAAATTTTTTATTCCTTTACCAATGCCGGAGCCGATTTCAGGGAGTTTGCCGGCTCCGAAGATGATGACTATTATCACCAGAATTACGATAAGTTCCGGCATTCCTAATCCAAACATATCTCTACCTCATCAAAAAATACTGTGAATAAACAGGGCCTTTAAAATTTCGAGGCTCCGGGGATTGTTCGTGCAGATGACATTAGAGTAGTCTACTGTACTTGTCAAGGTCCGCATCAGTCTGTACTTCTCTGCATCCGTTCTTCGGGGCGTGAATTTACCAGCCATTTATTGCTGCAGTGCATTTTTTGCTACAAATTCTTTTATTTTTTGCAGCTCGGCATCCATCAGTTCGCAACGGGCAGGTTTGTCAATAATGCCGACGAGACAATCCGGAACACTTGGTGGGATGCCTATGGCATCTTCAACTACAGTGGCGAATTTTGCCGGATGTGCTGTGGCAAGGCAGATCATCGGTACTCCGCCGGTCCTGAACTGTTGAGCGGCCTTCACCCCAATCGCGGTGTGCGGGTCAAGCACATAGTCATGCTCTTTGTAAAAGGATCTGATTGTTTCCAGGACGGTCTCTTCAGAGACTGAGGTGGCGACAAAGTCCCGGCGAATCTGATCCTGGTAACCGGCAAGATCGATTTTGCCATTCCTGGCGAATTCTTCCATCAGCTCTCTGGTTCGTATCGCATCGCTATCCATAAGATAATAAAGATATCTTTCAAAATTGGAGGCGGTTCCGATGTCCATAGACGGGCTGGAGGTTGTCTTCACTTCCCCCAGCGAATAATCGCCATGGTTGACAAACCTGCTCAGGATATCGTTATCGTTGGTCGCCAGGATCAGTTGGCGGATGGTGCCGGCAGGGAGTATCTTTTTTGCGATAAATCCGGCGAAGATGTCGCCAAAATTCCCGGTTGGGATGGCAAAATCGACCGATGAATCCTTCTCATGCATGGCAACATGCAGACAGCTGTGCACATAGTAGACCACCTGAGCCAGAACACGGGCCCAGTTAATGGAGTTGATGGCGCCAAGATTATAGGTTTTTTTGAACTCAATATCGCCAAATATTTTTTTTATGATCGTCTGGCCGTCGTCAAAAGAGCCCCGAAAAGCGATATTGAAAACATTGTTATCGAGTACCGTGGTCATCTGTTTTTCCTGCACCGCGCTTACCCGATGATGGGGATGGAGGATAAAGATGTTAATTCTTTCCTTGCCCCGTACTCCATATATCGCTGCCGAACCGGTATCTCCGGAAGTTGCCCCGAGTATATTCAGGACCGATTGATTTTTAGCCAGCAGATACTCGAAAAGATTTCCGAGAAACTGCAGTGCCACATCCTTGAAAGCCAGGGTGGGCCCATGGAACAATTCCAGGATGTGGAGACCGCCTTTGTGAACCAGCGGGGCCACGCACTCAACGTCAAAGGTTGCATAGGAGCGTTTGATGATATCCTTCAAGTCGCTGCTGGGAATGTCATCGATAAACCTTGACATCACTTCGAAGGCCAGGTCACCATAGCTCAGTTTTTGCCAGGAATTGAATGTTTCGCTGCCTATCCTGGGGATGGTGCGAGGAAGAAGCAGACCGCCGTCGTTGGCCAGACCCATCATTACAGCCTTGGTAAAGGAGATTGGAGTAATTCCTCCCCTTGTGCTTAAGTATTGCATAATCCTATTATTTTCTCTATTTGTTCAACAGATTTCTGCCCGAAGGCTCTCCTGTTTATGACAATTCAACTTCTACGCGCTTGCCATCGGACCAGAGTCCTTCCAGATCGTAAAATTTCCGCTGTTCATGATAAAAAATATGGACTACTACATCATCAAAATCCAGGAGAACCCACATGCCCTCCCGGAGACCTTCAGCATTTGATGCTTTGACTCGTTTCGATCGTAATTGCCCTTCGATCGATTCCGCCAGGGCCTGGACATGGCGGGTCGAGGTGCCGTTCATGATTAAAAAATAATCGGTGAAAGTTGTCAGGCCGCGGACATCGAGAATGACAAGCTCTTCGGCTTTCGTGTCGAGTGCGGCGCGGGCACAAATCTGTGCCAGTTCATGGCCTGACTTATCTTGGTACTCTTTTTTTATTTGTTTCATATCTATTTCTTCCCTTTTCTGCCAGGGCTGTCAATTTTTTTGTTCTTCGCGCTTTGATTTCCTCGGTGGAAACTCAAAACTTACTTTACCATTTTTTGCAAGAACCAGATAGGCATCGAAAGGTCGTCTCTTTTTGGAGATAAAACCTTCAATCAATTCTGTTCTGCCGTCTCTGAGAAGTTGGGTGATGTTTTCTTCAGTGATCTCCTTAGAGAGAATTATTTTATTTATTTTTAGCCCTTTTGCATCTCCATCGAGCGCAGATTCAGACATGAAAGCCATCGGTGCAGTAAACACTTTGGTTCCGTCAATCGGCGATTTCCCGAGGGATGGGCCGTTTTTGATGGCATCAATGTCGAGATCGGCGTTTGAATCGGCGAACATAAAATCGATTTTATTATCGGTCAGTTTTACCGAGGCGGTAAAAGGTTTGCCTTTTTTTGATCTGAAATCGCTGAAAGGCCCGATAGTTTCCCCCTTGAGCAGGGCCACCACATCTTGTTCCGTCAGCATGCGGCCACCGAGAATCTTGCGGATATTTATTTTCTGATCCTCCGAGATGTAGGCAGTAGGGGAGTCGAAAATGCGGATTCCGTTGACCGGGCTAAAAGGTGCTTCCCTGCGGACCTCGTCGTTTTCGAAATTTTTGACCTGATCGATAATATGCCTGGTCATCGATCTGATTTCAGCCATAAATTTGTCCCGGGTGAATTCACCTTTGAGAATTTGATTAAGTTTGAATTCCCATTCGCCGGTCATTTCCGGAGACGCCAGCACGTCAATTTTCATTGCTTCCAGCAGGGCCAGAAGCTCAAATGCTTTGCCGGTGGGAGTGAGGTCCTTTCCTTCCCGGACAACATACTTCTCCTTGATAAGCTTTTCAATGATGGCCGCCCGGGTGGCCGGTGTGCCCAGGCCTCTTTCCTTCATGGCATCGGCGAGTTCATCGTCTTCAACCAGCTTATCGGAATTTTCCATGGCCGACAGCAAAGTCGCTTCATTGAATCTGGGGGGCGGTTTCGTCTCCTGGTTCTCTCTGTCTATGGCATGACAGGAGACTGCAGCGTTTTCCGGTACGGGTGCAAGTATCTTGTCCTGGCCTTCGCCGCCGATCGTCCCGTATATAGCTTTCCATCCGGCTTCCAGCAGAATCTTGCCCTCGGTGAGAAAAGTCTCGTCCATGACGCACGAGGTGCGCCTGGTGTTCAGAAATTCAGCCGCTGGAAAAAAAACTGCTAAAAACCGCTGAACCACCATCTGGTAGATCTTGAATTCAGGTTCCCCCAGATTGGTGGGAAGCAGAATGGTGGGAATAATGGCATGATGATCTGAAATTTTGGTGTTGTTGAATATCCGCTTATTGGCCTGGACGTAATTTTTATCCAGTGCCTGCCTGGCAAATTTACCAAGCTGCCAGTCAGATTGGCTCTTCAGAGTATTTTTTACCGTGGCAATATAGTCCTCGGGCAGGTGTTTGCTGTCGGTTCGCGGGTAGGTTAACACCTTGTGCCGTTCGTAGAGCGCCTGGGCAATCCCCAGCGTATTTTTGGCGGAAAAGCCAAACCGTGAGTTGGCTTCTCTCTGCAGTGAGGTTAGGTCATAGAGTTGCGGCGCGTTCTGGCTGGTCTTTTTGCTCTCTTCTGAGACGGAAGCCGGTTGGCCGGTGCATTTAGCGATGATCGCATCGGCGTCCTCACGTTTCCAGATACGATCGGCTTTTTTATAGGAATCGGCCGGATCCTTGGTAAAAGTAAGATCAGTCCATTTGCCGTCGTACGATTCGTCGTTGAAGGAGAAGTGGGCCAGCAGGCTCCAGTAGGGTCGGGAGACAAATTCATGACGCACCCTTTCCCGCTTGACCAGCAGAGAGAGGGTCGGGGTCTGCACCCTGCCGCAGGGGGTGAGGAAAAAACCGCCGCGGCGAGAGTTAAAACCGGTGAGCGCCCTGGTTGCATTAATGCCGATCAGCCAGTCGGATTCAGAACGACAGAGGGCCGTGTCTTCCAGCGGCACCATTTCTTCGTTCTCCCTGAGAGAATCCAGGGCTTTTTTGATAGCGTCGGTGGTCATCGACTGCAGCCATAACCGTTTCAGGGATTTTTTCGCGACGGAGCTGTTCCACACATACTTCAATATATATTTGAAGATTAACTCACCTTCGCGGCCGGCATCACAGGCATTGACAATTGCCGTGATATCTTTACGGCGGATCAGTTTCTGCAGTGCATTCAGCTGTCCTTTGGTGCCTTCGAGACCTTTCAATGGAAAAGATTCGGGCAAAATGGGCAGATTTTCCATATTCCATTTCTGGAATGCCGGATCAATTTCTTCCGGATAACAAATGGAGACAAGGTGGCCGATAGCATAGGAGACGACATATTGATCCCCTTCAAAATGGGTCTTCTCTTTCTTGAATTTCCCGGGGAGTACCTTAGCTATATCAGCAGCAACGCTTGGCTTTTCTGCAATTATGAGAGTCTTCTCTGGCATGACATCGAAAGTTTATTTTTATGTAAAATTACAGAGGAATATTGATGCTGCTTAGCTGAGATGCGGTAAACAGTGCAACATTGGAAGGTGCTACGAACAGTGGATTAAATAAAGGTACAAGGTTTGTTTGTCAAATAGAATTTTTTATCTATTCCCGATTTTGAAGGAATCTGGAGCATGCTTCCGTGTGTCAATCTCAATGGGGCAACTATATGAAAATACACAGGTAAAAGTAGAATTCAGAAGGTGTGCTGGAGAGTGTAACTGACGGTAAAATAACAAAACAGAATCAGACGGGCAAGGATCAGCGGTTGATGTTTGATGACCGAGGGCCACGGAACAAGAGCAACAGCGTTCCAATATGCAATCTTTTGACACAAAACCACCTCGGAGAGCAAACCTGAATAATGAAGCATATACAACGACAAAATGCCTTTCGGCTTGACAATCCGGAAAGTTTATGTTTAGTTTGCTGGTTGAGTAATCTGATTTTGCTTCATTTTTGGAGCCGTTTACGGTGTTATCTCCATGTGGCATACCTGGTAGTTTTTTGATGCAGGCAATCGAGCATTAGAAAGAATCCCGGCTTTACTCCCTTCTACCGGGGTTGGATTATTTGGCCATACCTTCCGTTGCTTTTCGCTTCGGGACGGCTTTTGGAAGTGGGCTTTGCCCGCTTTTTTTTATGTCCACATATTGGTCGCAACAGGTGTTTATGGCAGGAGATCATTCTTTGGTCCATGGGGTCTGAGCGGCTGGTTTTGTTAGGTTAGTAATGAGTGAATTAATTATCGATACAGTGCAGGGCTATCTTCGCGGTCTGCTGCCGACGATGGAACTTGAACTTTTTGATGTGCAGTTTCGCCGGGAAGGTCATGGTTGGGTGCTGCGTGTCTTCATAGATTCGGCTTCGGGAGTGACATTGGAGGAGTGCAGTATTGTCAGTCGTGAACTTGGGCGTTATCTCGATGTGGAAGATATCATCGATCATGCATATTATTTAGAAGTATCTTCCCCAGGATTGGAACGACCGCTGAGGTCAATCGAAGACTTTCGCCGATATTGCGGTAAAAAGGCCCGGGTTAAAGTGCACGAGGCCATTGACGGCGAGAAAGTGTTCGAAGGTATTATTCAGCAAGGAATTGATGACCTGGTACAACTGCAACTCGACGATGGTCGTTTTATAGAGTTTTCATTTGAAAAGATAAACAAGGCCAGGCTGGCAATTTAAGCAGAACGGGTCCATTTTTTTGAACAATGCAATGTTTCTCCGCGTAGCGGAGCTGCAAGTCATTATGACGGGGTAAGAGAATGCTATCAGATTTGAAACGCATAATCGACCAGATCAGTAGAGATCGAGGTTTTGATAAAACATTACTGATAGAGGCCATCGAAGAGGCGGTCCAGTCTGCTGCCAGGAAAAAATTCGGGAGCCGCCGGGACATGGAAGTTCGCTATAATGAAGAATTTGGCGAAGTTGAAGTGTTTCAGTTCAGGATTGTTGTTGAGAAAGCTGAAGATGAACAGACTGAGATTTCTTTCGATGAAGCCATAAAGCTTGATCCTGAAGTGCAGATTGGCGATGAACTCGGGGAAAAGATGCTGGATATCTCCGATCTGGGCCGAATAGCTGCCCAGTCCGCCAAGCAGGTGATCATTCACCGCATGAAGGATGCTGAGCGAGAAGTCATTTATGATATGTTCAAGGATCGTATCGGTGAAGTGGTCAGTGGCATAGTGCAGCGGTTTGAACGGGGCAATATGATCGTTAATCTTGGCCGGACCGATGCAATTTTACCGAAAGACCAACAGATTCCCAAACGTTCTTTTAAACAGGGGGATCGAATCAGGGCATATCTCAAAGAAGTTCGGCAGACCAGTCGTGATTCACAGCTGATCCTGTCCAGAACCTGTGATGATTTCCTCGGCAAACTGTTTCAGCTGGAGGTCCCGGAGATGGCGGAAGGAATTGTCCGCGTCATGGGTGTCGCCAGGGAACCTGGTTTCAGAGCGAAAATAGCTGTCAGTTCCTCCGAGGGAGATGTCGATCCGGTAGGGGCCTGTGTCGGCATGAAAGGGTCCCGTGTTCAAAACGTCGTCCAGGAACTACAGGGCGAACGTATTGACATTGTTACCTGGAGCCCTGACCCTGCCAAATATGTTTACAATGCCCTGGCCCCTGCCCATGTCAGTATGGTTATGGCCGACGAGGACGCCAACTCACTGCTGGTTGTTGTACCAAACGATCAACTTTCGCTGGCTATCGGCCGTCAGGGCCAGAATGTTCGACTGGCCTCGAAACTTATCGGCTGGCGAATAGATGTAAAAAGTGAACAGCGTTATAATAATCTTCAGGATGAAGGCTATCAATCTCTGTTGAAATTACCTGGGGTCGACGAATCCCTGGCCGACCAGCTTTTCGGCAAAAATATATTTTCAACGGCGGTACTCGCACAAAAAAGTGTTGACGATCTGATAGTCATACGATCCATTGATGAAGATTTTGCCCAAAGGCTGATCGACGAGGCGAAGTTAATTCCTTTTGTTGCCAAAGAAAGTACACAAGAAGAAATTGCACCGATGAAAGAACCGGAAAGCGGAATACAGGCTCCGGAAGTTGAGATAGAAGGTGCAGTCGAAGTCCCGCCAACAAATGAAAGCGAAGTGGAAGGGACACAAGAGGCAGGGACTGTCGACAAAGCTGAATAATAATGGTGCCATTACGAACCTGTTGCTCATGCGGAATTAAAAAACCAAAAGAATCGCTTCAGCGTTTTGTCTGGAAAAATGAAATGGTGGAACTCGATCCAAGGCAGATACAGCCCGGGAGAGGCGCCTATTGTTGTAAAAGCGAACAATGTTTGAGGCTTTTGCTTGACAGGAAAAAAAAGTGGAAAAGGTTGTTTCGTCTTTGAACAAAGAGATTTAAAATGATTTGTCAGGAGTCGGGTGGTTGTGTTCACCTAGGTAATTGATAAATGAAATGATGGTTGCGATGCAATACGGGAGTAAAGGATGAGCAGAATCAGGGTGTATGAGTTGGCCAAGGAGGCTGGCATGAGCAGTAAAGCGTTGACGGATAAACTGATTGAACAGGGCTTTGACATTAAAGGCCACAGTTCATCTGTTGACGACGAAACAGCTGAGATGATTCGGAATACCATTCTGAAATCGGCAAATACCGAGCTTGTCGAAAAGCGTATTGATAGCGATAAAGATGGCCCGACAGTAATCCGGCGCAGGGCAACGGTAATCAGGCGCAGGCCTGCCGTTGTTGAGGACGCTCCGGAAACTGAACCAGAGACCGACCTGTCCGCGACAAAGCCGGAAGAGGTTGTTGAGAAACCTCCGGTCGCCGTGCGCGAAAGTGTAGAAGAAAAACAAGCAGAGGAGGTTTCTTTGCAGGAAACTGTTACGGTTATAGAAGAGAAACAGCCTGTCACGCCCCAGGCCCCTGTAGCCGCCGCTCCAGTAGCACCCCCGGTGGAGGAGCCTGAGAGCATCAACGCACCGAAGAGTGGCGTCTCTGCGGAGACAGTCGCCGCAGAGGACAAAAAGCCGACAGTTGCTGCCAGCGAGGCAGCAACTGACGAGAAAACAGCAGTTCCTTCTTCCGCTGTAAGCGAAGCAAAGGAAGCTGTGAAAGTAGCAGCGGTCTCCCGCCCCGGAAAGAAAGAAAAGTTGCCGGCACAGAAAAAACCTATGGCCAGGGTCGTGCGCACTATCGAATTACCGACGGTTGAGGAGAGGTCCCCCCGCCCGGTGAAGAAAAAAGGGGTACGACCGGTTCAGCAGAGACAGCCCGATACGGCGCCCTCAAGAACGCCCATTGCACCCACCGTCGATGATACCGGCAGGATCAAGAAAAAAGGCAAAAAAAATGTGCTGGTAAAAGAAGAGAAAAATGCCGAAGTTCGTCGAGGAGGAAAAAAGGGGCAGAAAAATGTCAAATTCACCCATTTTGCTCAAGACTATCAGGCGAAAGAAGGTGGACGCCGCGGCAAGAGAAGCAGAAAGGCGGCAAAAGTGATTTCACCGCCCGCGGAAATGAAGGCGAGCAAAAAGCGCTTCAAAGTGTATGACGCCATAACGGTTGGCGATCTTGCTCAGCGGATGAAGATTAAAGCCAGTGATGTTATAGCCAAACTCATGGGGCTTGGGGTGATGGCCACGATCAATCAATCAGTTGATGTGGAAACGGCCGTACTCATCGCCGCTGATTTCGACTATGAAGTCGAGCAGGGGATTACCGAAGAACTCGGTATGCAAATGCTTAACGAGGCTGAGGAAGGCGGTGTGCAGAAAACCCGGTCACCGGTTGTTACGGTTATGGGCCATGTTGACCACGGAAAAACCTCAATTCTTGACGCTATTCGAAAAACCGATGTTGCCGAAGGCGAAGCAGGCGGTATTACCCAGCACATCGGTGCCTATCACGTGCGGTCCGCCTCTGGGGATGTGACTTTCGTTGATACACCTGGACATGCTGCGTTCACCGAAATGCGATCGCGCGGCGCCCAGGTTACCGATATTGTCGTGCTGGTCGTAGCCGCCGACGATGGGGTCATGGATCAGACCAAAGAGGCCATACACCATGCCCAGGCTGCCGAAGTACCGATCCTCGTCGCAGTCAACAAGATAGACAAGGACAATGCGGATATAGACCGGGTTAAACGAGAACTTTCTGAACTCAATCTGATGCCCGAAGATTGGGGCGGCGACACCATGTACTGTGAGACGTCAGCGAAGAAACATATCGGTATTGATAATCTGCTTGAATCCATTCAGCTGCTGGCGGAAGTCCTGGAACTGCAGGCTGACAGCAGCCGCAAGGCCAGAGGCCGGGTTATCGAAGCGCAGCTGCATAAAGGCAGAGGGCCGGTGGCTACTGTTCTGATTCAGGACGGTACCCTGCGTCTCGGCGAATATTTTGTTGTTGGCCAGTACAGTGGTAAAGTGCGATCGATGCTCGATGATAAGGGGCGGAGAATCAAAGAGGCCGGGCCTTCAATTCCCGTGGAAGTTCAAGGACTTTCAGGCGTGCCGAGTGCCGGTGATGAGTTTATTGTCGTGCCGGATGAAAAAATGGCCAGAAGTGTTTCGCAGGTTCGATCCCTGAAGGCGCGAGAAAGTGAACTTGGCGCCAACAGCAAGATTTCCCTTGATAAGTTGTTCGAACAGATGAGCGAAGGCGATGTTCAGGAACTGCGTATCGTGCTGCGAGCAGACGTACAGGGTACCCTGGAGGCTTTTGCCAAAGCCGCTGCTGATTTGTCCACCAAGGAAATCAAGGTGAAGATCCTGCACGAAGGGACCGGTACGATTACCGAATCTGATATTTTGCTCGCCTCCGCATCTGACGCCATCATCATCGGTTTCAATGTCCGGGCTGGTGTGAAGGTTAAGGAACTGGCGCTCAAAGAGAACGTCGATGTCCGGTCCTATGATGTTATTTATCATGCCCTTGACGATATTCGCAAGGCAATGGTCGGGATGCTCGAACCTACCTTTGAAGAAGAGGTGATTGGTCTGGCGGAGGTTCGCGAAACCTTCAGTGTCCCGAAAATTGGTACAATCGCCGGCTGTTCTGTGCTTAACGGCAAGATTCTCAGGACTGCCAAGGCTCGCGTACTCCGAGACGGAGTGGTTATTTATACCGGCAAGATCGATTCGTTGCGGCGCTTTAAAGACGATGTGAAGGAAGTTGCGTCGGGGTATGAATGCGGTATCGGCGTCGAGAAGTTTAATGATATAAAAGTGGGCGACAATATAGAGGCTTTCGTTATGAACGAAGTCGAGGCGACCCTTTAGAGAAAAGGTTACACTGTGACAATCTGGGATCCCAAACAGACACTGGACTCCATCGGTATAGGTGGAAAAAGTGAAAAAAAGCGTTCATCGAGGGTGGCCGAGGCTATCAGAAACGAACTGGCTATTCTGCTGCTGAACAAGGTGCGTGATCCACGTCTGCAGGGAGTGAGCCTCTCTCGGGTGGAGGTGCCGGATGACTTGAGCACGGCCAAGATATTCTTCACCGTTCTCGGCGGGAAAAAAGAAATCAAAGAGGCGGGAATAGGCCTTGATGCGGCCAAGGGATTCATGCGCAGTCATATTGCCAAAACGCTTAATCTGCGTTTTACCCCAGCTCTGCAGTTCCGTTATGATAATGTGGTGGAGAAGGTAGCCGAGCTGGAGGAAATTTTTCAGGAAATAGCCAATGAGAGAGAATCCCGCGAGGATGATTCCTGAACGGATACTTCAGGATATTAGAGCAATTGATAATATTGTTCTTTTCACACATGTACATCCCGACGGCGATGCTCTAGGATCACTTTTTGGTTTGGCGGATATTCTGGAAACTCTCGGTAAAAATGTGTTCTGTTACCTGGAAGAACAGGTCACGCACCTGTATGCTTTCATGCCGGATATCGACAAGGCCCATACCAGAATGGATGAGTATCGCGCTTTCGTTGCTGCTGCCGGTCAAAACTTAATGAGTATTGCCCTGGATTGCGGTGATGACGATCGCCTTGGTAAAAGCAAACAGGAGTTCTTGCGGGTTTCTCCTTTTGTCGTTATTGATCATCATCAATCGCATAGTGAGTTCGGTACTGCCCGGTGGGTTGAAGCGGGACGTTCCTCTACCGGCGAGATGGTGTATGAGCTGGCAATGGCGCTTGATGTTCCGATAAGCTATAAATGTGCCTTTAACCTGTATGTTGCCATCTGCACCGATACCGGTTCTTTTCGTTATGAGGCAACACGGCCGAGAACTATGCAGATTGCCTCTGAACTTCTGGAAAGAGGTGTCCGACCGGCGGTGGTCTGCAGTCATCTCTACGATAACTATAGTCGTGAGCGGTTGAAATTGATGGAGATGGTCCTTTCGACGCTCAATCTCTACGAGTCCAATCAGATCGCTTTCATGCATGTGTCGGATCAGATGATTAAGGAAAGTGGTGCAACACTGCAGGATGTGGAAGGTTTTATAGACTATCCTCGATCTCTTCGATCCGTCAAAGTGGCAGTTTTTATTAAAGAAACAGGAAATGGCTTTGTTTCCGTCAGTATGCGCGCCAAAGGCAGATGCGATGTCGCAGAAGTTGCGAAACTGTTTGATGGTGGTGGTCACCGCAATGCCGCTGGCTATAGCTGTCAGGGAAAATCGATTGAGCGGGTACGCCGGGAAATAGTTGAGGTACTCTCCAAGGCATTGCAAGAGAACAACTGAGTGCCGATGCTTCGTTTTTCTGAGACAGACTGACACAATGACGGTTATCATGGCCCCAGATATTGCTCAAGACTTTGCCGCCGGTGTCTTTCTAGTCGATAAGCCGGTCGGCATCAGCTCTTTTAAGGTGGTAAGCAGGTTACGCCGAATCCTCAAGATAAAAAAGGTAGGTCACGCGGGAACCCTTGATCCTTTTGCGACGGGACTGCTCATCCTCTGTGCCGGACGCCCTGCGACCAGGTTGATTTCACGGTTTATGGACGGAGAAAAAGAATACCTGGCGACGCTTCGGCTGGGAGTTGAAACCGAGACGCTGGACACGGAAGGGGCAGTGACTGCACGCTGTCCGGTAGGTGAGATATCAAGCCTTCAAGTGGAGGAATGCCTGCAGGGATTCAGGGGCAGGCAGATGCAGGTACCTCCTGCATATTCCGCACTCAAGCATAACGGCAAACCTCTCTATTATTATGCCCGGAAGGGAATTGAGATCAGCAAAGACGCGCGCGAAGTAAATATATCAACCCTTGAGCGCACCGATGCAAACCGAACCCTCAGCGGAGAAGAAGCAGAACTCTGTATCAGGGTCGTGTGCAGCAAAGGTACGTATATCCGGACCCTGGCGGCTGATATCGGCCGGTCTCTTGGCTGTGGTGCCCATCTGGTCCAGCTGCGAAGGACGCGGAGTGGCTGTTTTTCAGTGGATGAGAGTTTGACCTGGGATGATTTAAGCGGCGATGATGCATTGAATGCATGTCTTAAGAAAATGATAACGGTCGAACAGGTATGTAATCTGTTGCAATAATGTCTTTTGTTAGCTAGTATGCGGCGTTCAGGGGAAGATCCTTTACCGTAAACAGAGATTCTGTGCGACAGGACATGAATGGGGGGAAACGATCATGTCTCTTTGGGCGATGGAAGTTCCTGTGCCAGGTTGTTTTTTAACAAAATGACTATATAATAGTCGGTACAGTTCTCCCTTCGACATGAAATTCTATTCTTGCAGAGCAGGTAAGAATTTCTAAGGTGCTCACTCCGCCAAATAGCCTTGCGGGATAAGTTCCTTCACGAAATAATCGTCTTGTAAAAAACACAGGAAAATTATTTCTAAGTCACTAATAAAGTATCTAGCAGGTCTGCAGGTTCGCCACCGATTGCGCAGACCAATTGTTGTAATATGTATCTAATGAATGTAAACTAAAAGGTTTTTTATAAAGTTTCAGGAGGAGTGTCGTGGCACAGTCAGCAGTCAGTAAAAATGAAATAATTGAGAAGTTCAAGATTCATCCGACCGACACCGGTTCATCAGAGGTGCAGATTGCCCTTCTTACTGATCGAATTCAGTACCTCACCGAGCACTTTAAGGTGCACAAAAAAGATCATCATTCAAGACAGGGACTCCTTAAACTTGTCGGACAGCGACGCAGTCTGCTTGATTATCTGAAGAAGAAAGACGTCAACAAATATCGAACGATGCTGCAGGAACTTGGTCTTCGTAAATAGATTTTGTTGCCGGACGGTTCACTTGTTGAACTGGGCATAGTGCCATTTTTTACCTCAAACAGTCCCCCAGTTTAAGGATTGTTTGGGGTTTTTGTTGTTTAAGGAAAACCGAGAAAAAAAGCATACGGGGCTGGTGGATAATCCAGTCGGATAAATTGGCGCTGCGCCTTTCCCTGATGCTACACATCTGGAGAAAACATGTTTAATAAAGTTGAAACTGAAATTGGTGGAAAAAAAATATCCATCGAAACAGGAAAAATTGCCAAACAGGCATCAGGCTCTGTCGTCATACGTTCAGGGGACACCATTGTGCTGGTCACTGTCGTCGGCGCAGGTTTGAGTAAACCGGATGCCGACTTTTTGCCACTCACCATTGAATATCAGGAAAAACTTGCCTCGGTTGGCAGAATACCTGGAAATTACTTCCGACGCGAAATCGGCAGGCCAAGCGATAATGAAGTGCTTACCTGCAGAATTATCGATCGACCGCTTCGACCCCTTTTCCCGAAGGGATATTCCGCAGAAACGCAGGTTATTGCAACCGTTCTTTCCGCAGACCACGACGTTCTGCCTGATGTTCTGGCGCTCACCGGTGCTTCCTGTGCCCTGACCATTTCCAATGTCCCTTTTGCCGGTCCAGTTGCCGGAGGCAGGATCGGCTTGGTCAACGGGGAGTATATCCTTAATCCGACAATTGCTGAACTGGCTAAATCTTCAATGGACATCATTGTTGCCTGTACCAGAAAAGCGGTAGTCATGGTTGAAGGAAAGGTTGATGAATTGAGTGAAGATGAAGTCCTTTCCGGTATTTTTTACGCCTTTGAGCACCTGCAGCCGTTAATCGATTTGCAGGACGAGCTGCAGAAATCTTCCGGCAAACCGAAACAGCACGTTGAGACACCGCCGGTTGACGAAGAATTGTTGGCAAAGATTCGCGAAGTTGCCGCCGCAGGAATGGAGAAGGTTTTCAATACCTCCGATAAACTTGAACGGGGCAATGTTTATGACGTTCTCAAGGAAGAGGTTCTCGCTGCGATTGATCCTGATGGGGAGATGAGCGGTAAGGTTAAAGATTTGCTTTCTGCCTATAAAAAATCTTTTATGCGCGAGAAGATAGTCAACAGTGAGATTCGGATCGGTGGACGAAAATTTAATGAAGTTCGCTCGATCAGCTGCGAAACAGAGTATCTGCCGCGTACCCACGGATCAGCACTGTTTACCCGTGGCGAGACCCAGGCGCTGGTGACTACCACCCTCGGCAGCGAACGTGATAAGCAGCGAGTTGAGACCCTGCAGGGCGAACAGACCAATCGGTTCATGCTGCATTATAATTTCCCTCCTTACTGCGTAGGGGAAGCACGATTTTTACGAGGTCCATCCCGTCGTGACATAGGTCATGGCAATCTGGCGACCCGTGGACTTGAAGCGGTACTCCCGGCGGAAGAAGACTTTCCCTATTCGATCAGGGTGGTTTCAGAAATTCTTGAATCCAACGGTTCCTCCTCCATGGCCACGGTATGTGGTGGCAGTATGGCGATGATGGATGCCGGTGTGCCTTTGAAACGGCCGGTATCCGGTATTGCCATGGGGTTGATCAAAGAAGGGGATAAAGTTGTCGTCCTCTCAGATATCCTCGGTGACGAAGATCATCTCGGCGATATGGACTTCAAGGTTGTCGGCACCTGCGACGGGATCACCTCGCTGCAGATGGACATTAAAATCGATGGTGTCGATCGGGCTATCATGGGGAAAGCCCTTGACCAGGCAAAAGAAGGACGGGTCCATATTCTTGCTGAAATGGAGAAAGGAATCTCCAAATCACGTGACAATGTTGCGGAACACGCGCCTAAGTATATGGTTCACAAAATCAATCCGGATAAGATTCGCGATATCATTGGTCCTGGTGGTAAGATCATCAAGGAACTTTCCGCTGAATTTGATGCCAAGATTGAAGTTGATGATTCCGGACTTATAAAAATGTTCGCGTTGAGCGGAGAACTCGCCGATGCCCTTGTTGCCAGGGTAAAGGCAATTACCGCCGAAGCTGAAGTTGGTGCCGTATATAAAGGGGTTGTTAAAACCATTAAGGATTTCGGTGCGTTTGTCGAGATTCTTCCTGGCACTGATGGACTGGTGCATATCTCCGAACTGGATACCAAACGGGTGGCGAAGGTTACCGACGTGGTAAAAGAAGGCGATGTGATTGAAGTCAAGGTTCTCGACGTAGATAACCGCGGCAGGATCCGCCTGAGCCGTAAGGCCCTGATGGAAGAATAAGACTATCAGCGGTGTAAGGTGTTGATAATGAGCCGGCGTTCTGCAAAGAATGTCGGCTTTTTTATTCATGAATCGACCGTGGGTCAAGGACAAGACGGTGGCAAATATGGATGGAATAGAAGTGAAATTGTGCTGGCTGATCCCGGCCAACGAACGGGATCTGCATCCTCCGCACTACGAGACCATCGGTGCGGCGGGCATGGATGTCGAAGCCGGGGTTCAAGAGAATATCGTGCTGCAGCCCGGGGAACGGGTCTTGATTCCAACCGGCTTCGGGGTTGCGCTGCCCGAGGGATACGAACTACAGGTGCGCCCCCGCAGCGGACTGGCCGTGCAACATGGTATAACTATCCTCAACAGTCCGGGTACAATAGATGCCGACTATCGGGGTGAGGTCAAGATTGCCCTCGTAAACCTTGGCAAGGATCCCTACACCATACACAGAGGTGCTCGTATTGCCCAGCTTGTCCTGGCCCCTGTTGTCCGGGCTGTGCTTCGCGAAGTAAAGGTGCTCGACAAGACCGACCGGGATGCCGGCGGCTTTGGTCATACCGGAGGTTGACAGGGATGCGTTTTTCAGTTCTGGGCAGTGGAAGTCGAGGCAATTCCGTTTATATTGAAAGTGGCCGGACCGGTATTTTAATAGATGCCGGGTTTTCCGGTAAAGAAATTGAGGCGCGCTTGCAGTCGATTGGCCGTGATTTGGCCAGGGTGCATGCACTGTGCATTACCCATGAGCATAACGACCATATCTGCGGCGTCGGTGTTCTTTCACGGCGATGTAAAATTCCTACCTATATTAATGGCGGGACCTTTGCGGCCGGAGAAAAAAAGATAGGGCGACTTGCCGTGCATAAGGAGTTTGAGACCGGTGATATTCTGCAGATCGGCGACCTGCAGGTTCGATCGTTTCGCATCTCCCACGATACCGCCGACCCGGTCGGTTATGTAATCAGTGATGGCAAGAGCAGTCTCGGCTACCTAACCGATACCGGGAAGGTCTCACACCTGATAGGCCAACGCCTGGCCCAATGCAATGGACTCATTCTCGAGTTCAATCACAATCTGCAGTTGTTGAAAAATGGACCCTACCCTTTACCGCTCCAGCAGCGGGTCCGTTCCAGTCGGGGGCATCTGTCAAATGAGGATGCCGCCGACTTCCTGGCCGGACTCATCGGCGAGCATCTCCGTACGGCAGTTCTGGCCCATCTCAGTGCCATCAATAACACCCCTGAACTGGCTCGTGCGGCGGCCCTTCAGGCAGTTGAGCAATGGGGAGAAACCTCGCTGGTTATCGCGGGCCAGGATATCGCCACCCCTCTGGTGGAGCTATGATGGCATCGTAGACACTGGCCATTCACATGGTTACGCTTGCCTTGGGCAGAAGAATTCTCTTGTCTTTGGCTCTTTTCGGATTTGGTTTATAGAGCACTATTGTCTTGCCGATTAATTGCACCAGAGCACTTGCCGTCAGTTCGGAGAGGGTGACAGATGTCTCGTTTTTATCAAGACCGCAATTACTGCCGATCTTTACCTTGATAAGCTCGTGACGGGTCAGTTCTGTTTTTATAGTTTCTATAACGCCCGGACTTAACTCGTCTTTGCCGATCTGTACCAGCGGATTGAGTGGATGGGCAAGCCCCTTAAGGAACTGTTTTTGTCTGGTGGTTAATGTTGGTGCTGCTTGCGTCTTCTTTTCTGACATTGAAAGGGTACCTTTTTCCTGTAAATAATAATAGAGGGTGTGATAAAAGCGAGCCAACGGCGTGAGCAATCCTCACCTACGGCTTTCTGCTCCGTGATCGTTAACTGCAACTTGTAGTGCCTGTATTCTGATATATGTTTTAAATACTCTCATCTGTGGTGTAATCAGCTGACCAGATTTTTAAATATTTCGTAACCGCCAACCCAGGTTCCAATGGCGGAACCCAGGCCGGTAAAAAGGAAAACAAGAAATATTCTGAGAAGACGATTTTTCCACCATCCGGCAAAGGAGCCGATATCTTCACCGGCGGATTCAAACTCTTTAACAACCGGCGGGCAGGTGAGCACCTGGATAAAAGCGGTGACATAGCCTGCACCGATGACCGGAGTCAGACTGGTCAGGGGGGCTGCGGCAAAGGCGCTCAGTGTCGTCAATGGATGAGCGAGGGCCAGCAGCGCGCCGATAGCCGATGGGATTCCGTTTGCAAGGACCCAGAACAGAATGTTGTGGCCTGCTTCGGCGACACCTTTCTGGGATCCGATCACCCCGATAGACCCGATTATCAGCAAAGGAATGGTCCAGCCGGCAATTTTGTATCCTTTTGATACCGGAGGGATGAGGGTGACCTCCGCTATTTTATGCCTGTTGTCGATGGCGAATTTATCGAGCATACCGGCAACATGGCCGGCACCGACGACGGCAACTATTCTTTTACCGGGAGAGGATTTTATTTTTTCAACAAGATACAGATCCCGCTCGTCGATCAACACCCGTTTGAGATCGGGCAGGGTGTCACCCATTTCATCCATCAACTCGGTAAGTACATCCTTTTGCTTGAGTTCCTCAAGTTTTTCCGCCGATATTTCACTTTTATCAAAAAGGCTGGCCAGCAGTGAGGCGACTAAATACCCCTTCTTGAGAAAAGAGGTGGATTTCCACGCCCGTCGCAGAGTGATACGCACGTCACGATCACACAATGAAACAGGGATATCCAATTCTTTTGCCGTCTGGGCAGCCATCAGCAGTTCCGCCCCCGGTATCACGCCGAGCTTTCCCCCCAGTCGTTTCTGGTAGGAAGCCATAAGCAGACTAATGAGCAGGGTTGAAAGCTGCTTGTTTTTAATAATTGTTTTCAGGTCGAGAGCATCCCACTGCTGTTTTTGCGTAAGGGCCTGATATCTTTTGTCATCGAGTTCCAGGCAGACACAGTCAGGCCGTTCCTGTTCAATGACCCTCTTTACCAGGTTTACCGATTCCTGGGATATATGAGCCGTTCCTACTACAATGATTGTTTGCTCACCGTATTCGACCACATGAACATCATTGCCATAGTCTTGGTGAGCTGGGTAAGGTGCATCGATTGTTGACATGAGTATTTTTCGTTATTTCGGGAGAGGTACACCGGTTGGGTGCGGAGTAGGGCCTTTCAGAGGCATTAGATACATCGAGACGGTTGCCTGCAGCATGACTCAAGGTAGGCATTAACATTCCTTTTGTCATGCATAATTCATGTTGCGTGTCTGCGGCTACACTTTTTTCAGTTTGAGTATGGAACCCGGCTGAATCAAATCGGAGGTCAAATTATTCCATTTTTTGATTTCTGCAGTTGATGCACTGAATTTTCTCGAGATGGTCCAGAGCGAATCGCCGTCCTGCACGCTATATTGCGCAAACGGTGACTCGGGTACAGCTTGTGACAGTAAGGTCTTGTGCAGTCTGGGGGTAATCGATTTGATGGTTTTATTGGATGCAACAGTTACAACCGACTTCAGCTGTTTTGTTCCTGGACGATTGACGTACAGGGACAATTGCTGGCCTGCCCGGATGGCGTGGGAACTTTTAAGTTTATTCCAGGAAACAATCATTTGCGGTGGAACATGGTAGAGATCGGCTATGCCGGAAAGAGTTTCACCCTTTTTTATCCGGTGCAGGACCAGACCATTTTTATATGCAGTTTTAGCCCCGGAGGCTCCCTCGGGGAGAAGCTGGTAGCTAATGGTGTTGTACGGAATTCGTAAGCTTCGGCCATAGGCCAGTTTCTTGCTGCGTAAATTGTTTACCTGAAGAAGGGTTGTTTTGCTGACGTTATATTTATTACTGATTTTTGAAAGAGTATCCCCTTTGGCCACTTTGTAGGTTTTGTAGTCAACGTTGACGACTCTTTGCAGCCGAGACAAATTTCTGGCAGCCAGATCTGCAGTCGCATCGGGAATTTTCACTTCGTACCGCGCGGTATTGAGCGGTGTTTTACCAAGCCGCAGTTCCTGGTTCAACGATCGTATCTGTTGGGTTGTGCTGTTGCTGATCAGGGCAATGGCCTCCAGGCTCATGCCCGGTCCGACGCTAATAGTATCATAGTGCACCGGCGCGGCGTAGGCTATATCTGTAAAGCCGTATTTTGCCGGGTCTTTGGCGATCAGCAGGGCGGCAATGAGTTTCGGCACATATCGTTTGGTCTCAAGAGCCAGATAGTCTTTGCTGGCAAGATCCCAGAAATTATCCACATTGTGCAGTTTAAGACCATTGCGGATGGTGCCAGGTCCACCATTATAGGCGGCGACTGCGAGATGCCAGTCATTGAATTCCTGATACAGATCGGAGAGATATGTAACAGCGGCCTTGGTTGATTTGACAGGGTCGCGCCGTTCGTCGACATATTTGTCTACCTGCAGGTCGTACTCTTCCCCGGTGGCCTGCATGAATTGCCAGAGTCCAACGGCGTTGGCGCTGGAGCAGGCCAGCTGATTGTAGCCGCTTTCAATCATCGCCAGATACAGCAGATCTTTCGGCAGTCCGGCCGCGGCCAGCTCTTTTTCGATCAGAGGTCGATACATGGCCGACTTGGCCAGCCATCGACTAAATGTATCTCGCTGAGTAGTCTGAAACAGATTGAGGTACATATCGACTTTTTTATTAAACACCACAGGAAACTTGTACCGCGAGCCGGCGGTTAAGGTGCTTTTGTCCCAGGACATTTTTTCGTCCCATGCTCCTGTGCGGCTGAGGGCGACCAGTTCTTCATCGTGACAGGACTTGGATTCTACATTCTCGAGCTGCACGTCGTCTGTTTCGGAAGAGGAATTTTCGGCTTTCTGCGTGGAATAAGTATCAGGATTGATACCAAAATTCGTGTTATTTGCGCAACTTGACAGAAGAGACGCAAAAATCGCCAGCGTGAAACAGGTAACGAGAGTTTTAGATAGTGAGGTCATTAGTCGATATGAGAGTCGTCCGTATCAGGAAAGGTTATGAAAAAGACAGGAGATTTCCTAATTAGCCTGTTGAGATATATTGGCTAACCATGTACATTCTTACCTGTCCGATTATAGTAAGATTTTGCATTTAAAACAGAATTACTCATTAAATGCAAGGTTTATACCTTGTTCAGCACCGGGATAGCAAGTTATTCTCTGTCAGGTGTCTTGTGCATTAAATATATTTTTGGTATCGCGTTGAAAAAGTTATTTCTATTCGTAACAGCTATTTGTGTGATCGGAATAGCTGCCTTGGCCGCAAAAATCTATCAGTTGGTTGTTCTTGAACCAGGTGATGAAATAAAGATCGAAAACATCCATGCGATTCTTGGCAAAGAAAGTCCTGTGTTTTATAGTGACGGCACGACCAAACTGGGGGTTTTTTTTGATACAGCCCACCGTCAGTATGTGTCTTACAGTGAGATTCCCAAGAATTTTGTCAACGCCATGGTGGCATCCGAGGACAATCGGTTTTTCACCCACATGGGCTTTGATATTGTCGGCATAGGGCGGGCAATCATAAAAAATATCCAGGCTGGGAGAGTGGTTCAGGGTGGCAGTACCTTGACGCAGCAGACAGCCAAGAATCTCTTTAAAAGAACAGACAGGTCGGTTGAGGCAAAGATTAAAGAACTGCTCTTTGCGCTGCGGCTGGAATACTATTATCCAAAGGAAACGATTTTCGAATTCTACGCCAACCAATTTTATGTGAGCGGCAACGGGCATGGGCTTGGTATTGCCGCCAGATATTATTTTGATAAAACGCCGAATGAATTGTCGCTGATCGAATGTGCTTTTATTGCCGGGAGTGTCAAACAGCCGAATTATTATAATCCTTTTATCAAAAAAACCGAGCTGGCAGCCCAGCTCGCCCGAGTGCGTGCCCAGGCACGGACCAGATATGTTCTCGATAAAATGCGCGATTTAGGCATGATCGATGCTGCTGGTTATAATGATTCCATTGATAAAATAATTGATTTTAAAAACGGTAAAGTCGGCTATGACCTCGATTATGCAATGGAACTGGTAAGAGATGCGGTTTCTTCAACGGAAGTCCTCGAAGGTCTTGAGGCGCATGATGTGACCAATATTTCGAGCTCCGGGCTTCGCGTGATCACCACTATTGATCGAGATCTGCAGGAAAGCACGCTTGCTGCGTTGCGTGATGAACTCTCTCGATTGGATGTTCGCCTCAGGGGCTATGAACGGCAGGAAGTGCAGGCAGAGCTGGCCAAGCTTGATTACACCGGGGATTCCGTGGTGCGCAATGGTGCATTTCTTTTTGGTCGAATCGAAAAAATTGAAGGCAAGGGCGAAAACATCCGTATTCTCGTCACGCTCGATAAACAACTGGGCCAGGGTGTGGTTGATGCAAAAGGTCTAGCCGGACTCACCACGGCAAGGCTGCGATGGCAGGAAAGTCGCTGGAGTAAGAGTGGGAAAGGGGATCAGGCAAAACTTGTCAGCCAGCTGCAGGTCGGGGACAGGGTGTGGGTGAGTGTACGAGAAGTTGTGGAGAACGAATCTGTACTGCTTGATTTGCAAAAATACCCACAGGTACAGGGCGGGGCTCTGGTACTCAAAAATGGTACCATCAAGGCCATGGCCGGCGGCACCGAGAATCGCTTTTTCAATCGGGCCGTCCAGGCCAAAAGACAAATGGGGTCTGCCCTCAAGCCACTGGTTTACACGGCCGCGTTGCAGCTGGGCTGGAACAGCGCTGACAGTCTGAAAAACAGTCGAAGTGTTTTTGTCTATAACAATCAGGCTTATTTCCCACGCCCCGATCATAATAGTCCCTATGACTGGGTTTCGATGAGTTGGGCGGGAGTCCTCTCCGAAAACGTTGCTTCCGTGTGGCTGTTGTCCCATCTGTGCGACAAACTGACGACCAGTCAGTTGGCCGAGGTTGCCGACATGGTCGGCCTGGGGCCCAAAACGGCAGAGGGAGAGGAAGAATCGTATCGAAGCTACCGGGCAAGGATTCGTGACAAATACGGTATCCAGGTGACGCGTGATGTCCTGCGGGCTTCAGCGTACCGCCTGGCAGTTGAGAATCTGGAGACTGATTTTATCTTTGATGGAAAGATGAATGAGTATGAGATCTTAAAACAATTACCATATGGACTCAACTATCCGGATTATTCGCAGGATATTGACAGAGCAAGAAAGCTGTCAGGATCGAAACTTACCGGTTCTGAGGTCAATGAACTCTGGTTACGTAAATCTCTGTTGTCGAATTATTATCTGTCACTGGAACCTCTCAGAAAGGAATTAAAAACCTACAGGTCACTGATCGAGCCGGTTGCAGGAGCCGATGCCACCGATTTTTTCGATTCTACCGGCGGTGCAGCACTCTATCTGGACAGGCAATCCGGAGAATATTCTTTTTTGCGGCTGCAGGGGGAAAAGGGAAATCTGCAGCGGGTGGACCACACCGAACTGCGCAATCATCTCACCTGGCTGAACTATGCGGAAAATTATCGTTTCTGGGAAAACATTAAACTGAACGGGATGCTGAGCGTCGGTGCCTTTGACAAGGTGGCAGAGCAGCTGGATCAAGAATATGAAAAACTCAGCGATGAATTGCCATACAGTATTGAAGTACTTTCCCAGGTTGAGGATTTTCGCATAACGGTTGGGCTGTATTACCTTATTCGATTGTCAGAGCAGCTTGGAATTCAAAGTAATCTTGCCCCCGTCCTTTCTTTTCCGCTCGGCTCCAATGTCATAACTCTGCTGGAAGCGACAAGAATGTATGAAGGACTGGTTACCGGGCATGTCACCACGTTCGGCGACAGTAATAAAATCGAGCAGGAGGGGGAGGGCGGCAATGACTCAATGGCGATTCTCGATCGTATTGAATCCGCCGATGGGGAAATACTTTATCAGCCAAAACCGTACAGAAAACAGGTGGTTGATCCAAAAACCAGCCTGGCTGTTGGCAGTATTCTCGAAAATGTCGTCAAGTTCGGCACGGGAAGAGATGCAACAAAGAACGTCCGGTTGCGCGACGATGACGAGGGAACCGGTGCCAAAATTGCCAAAATGAATCTCCCGGTTCCTTTGCTCGGCAAGACCGGTACCGCCAATGATTATACCAATGCCTCGTTTTTTGGCTATTTACCCGGAATTACCGAAAACGGGGTGGCAATGAATCTTCGGGATGGGTATGCTGTTGGCGTTTATGTCGGCTTTGACAATAATGAATCGATGCGTCGAAATTCAAGTCGGATAAGCGGCGCAGCCGGTGCTCTTCCCACCTGGAGCCAGATCGTCAATGACCTGATGCAGGAGCAGCATTATGCATCGAGACTGGATACCGTGGATGTATCGTTTAATGGTCTCGGGATACAAAGAGACAATCTCGGTCAGATAAATGTCGGGGTGGCGTTGGATAATGGCGGCAGGGTCATTGAACCGGTCGTGCAGGTAAAGGATATGTCCCGCCAGCAGCCTTCCATCCAGACTTTCGGCAGTACCACCGAGACAGGGCGATTTGTTATGGAAAGAAATTTTCAGCCGTTCTGGAAAAATTCTGCTGAGGCCGGTCAGTGACCCAGAGAAAGTTCCACTGATTGCTGTGCTCAATTATTTTCAATAATCCATTAAATCGGCGCGGTATGTGCCGGTATGAAAAAATTTAAATATCAACGTTAACTTGATCGAAATAACATGAAGAAACTACTGTGGAGTGCGTGTATCGTTTTTTGTGCTGTTCTGCTTAATGGCTGTGCTTTACCTGAAAGATCGAGTGTGTCTTCCGGTCCGTCAACTGCCGCAGGTCAGCCTGCATCCGTTCCCGGACAGGAGAGCGGAAGTTCTGAAAACCTCGGGCCGTCAATTACCACTGATCTGCCGGATCAACAGAAGATAGTCGAGCAGGACCTGGAGGCGACTGTGCCTTCCGCCAGCTTTGTGAACGATAGAATTTATGAATATGGGCGAAAACTGGATCGTTGGAAGGAGCTCGATAATCAGTCGGTCATCACGAAGGTGAGCGATAAGGAAGCGAGGGAGATGGTGAGCTGTTTTGCTCAGCTTCAGGATATTTTAAACGGTTACAGTGAATTGCGCACAAAGCTGCTTCAGGTTCAGGGAGGGGATTCTTCTGACAAAATCAGCACTGATGAGTTCTTCCAGCTCCAGAAAAACGATATCGCCTTCGTGGAAGGTGTCTGTGGTCGGTTACTGGCTGAATCGGAGGACAAAGATGTTGCCTGGGCCCCACCGGCAGAAGGGGCGGATCTGACGCAGTTTGAAACGATGATCGATAAATATGCCGGAAACAGGGAATATCAGCAGGTCATTCAGGTCTGGTCGAAAATTCCCGGCGCACAGGCCGATCAGGCGCATCTTCGCACCAAACTGCTCTATGCGCAGGCTCTGATGTATCTCCATCAGGAGGAGAAAGCTGCGGAGATATATCAGAAAGTGGTCGATCAGATGGCCGACTCCACTGAACAGGCCACCGATATCGTCTCTTTGCGCAAGGTTCTGGCAGATCTTTATACAGCTTCAGGAAATTACCCATCGGCGGCCACGCAGTACCAGAAGATTTCCGCGGACTACGAAAAAATTGGTCAAGTTGAAGAGTGGGCCAAACTTCAGCTGGCGATACTCGCTCGATTCAAGGACGGCGGCAGCCCGGAGTTGACCGATTTTGCAGCGCTATTGAAAGATTATCTGGGATACCTCCCGGAACGGGACGGATATAAACTGCTCACTCGTGCGGACAAATTTCAGACCGACTATCCCTATTCTCCCGTCTCAACCAATGTGGATTTTATCAAGGATTCGGTCAGGACTGCGGCGGACAGATGGTTTAACGGCGTTATGGCCGAGGTGGGTAAAGTCGGTCAAGAAAAGGATATCAACAAAGCTCTGAGGATGCTCGAGAATATCCCCCTCGACATGATCAGTCCTGAAAAGCAGCTGGTTGTTAAAGCAAAAATCGAAGAACTCCAAACAGCGGAGGCCGTTGCCAGCGAAGCCGGCAAGATGGCCAAGATTCAGGACCTTCAGAACCAGTGGAACAATGGGATGCTGCTGGCGAACGGAGGACGATACGAGGAGGCCCTCGTTGTTTTCAATACTCTTCTCAATACCGAGTATGCCGATAAAGCCAGGGCTAAAATTGACGAGCTGTCGCTGGAGGCGGCAAAGGCTGATCGAAAAAAAGCCGCTGATTACTTTATTCGATTTACCAGAACCACTGATCTGGAGAGCAAAAAAAAGCTCCTGGTGGAAAGCCGTAGATTATTGAAAAATATTCTGGTCAAATATCCCAATGTGGAAATTGCCGCAAAAGTACAGAGCAATATTGCCCGGGTAGAGCAGGAAATGAACGCGATCGATCCCAACCTGGTGTACTCGGCAGATCAAGGCATAGCGCCTGCCGCTCAGGATAACGGCCTGGACCGATCGGTTACTGCACCTGAACAAACCGAGAACCTGCCAGGAACGATCAGGAACCAGACGCCGCCGGTCATTGACACAGGCATTCAGCCACCAGCCAACTGAGGACCGTGGGGAGTGTCAGCCGGTCGCTATTCTTTCAATCGGACTTTCAGGCGACCTTCCACCACATGAATAGAGTCGACCCCATCGGCAAAGGTTTTCCAGAATCCCTCCTGGGTGCCATATTCTTTGATGAGGTCGATGTTTTTCATGCCGCCCAGCCAGGCATTAGGCATGGGAATCCCCATCAGGCTGATGCCTCTCAATTTCAGTACCGGCCTTCCATCCCGGTAGGCGAGCTCGGCTCCGGCTTTGATTTTCAAGGTCTTGCCGCCAAGCACCGGAAGGTCGGGATCAAGGGGAACGAGCAGTTTGAGGCTGACCATGTTATCAGCAAGGTCAATGGCCAGTTTTTTGGCAAGGTCGGTGTTTTTTGCAAGCAGGGCGTTGAGTTCACGTTCGGTGAAATTTATATCCCGGGTCGCCCCGTCTTCACTGTACTTCTCCGGAATAAGGGAGCCGTCTTTGCCATGTTCATTTTTCTGCGGTGCCGATGCGTCATTGAACCCTTCCAGTTTCTCGATTTTTGCCGCCAGCTGTCGTGCCTCCCCGGGAGACAGTTCAACAGGTGAGAAGGCAGATGGGAAGAGATAAACTTTAATTACCAGGAGGGTGGTAACAACGGCGATGCACGTTGAAATAAATACCATCCCCAGGACCTGCATTGCCGAAAAACTCGACTTATGCTGCGGTGACGGCTGGTTGAACAGTTCTTCTGTCATATTTGATTCTCCGGTCAGTGTCTGTCCTGACGCCCGCTGTCTCAGCTATGGCCATTTTCCAGTGAATGGGAAAGAAGGTCGACTAAAGAGACAAAATTCAGTGTAATTTCATGGGTTGCCGCCAGGTTGACCAGTGGCGCTGCACCATGATCGAGAGCTTCCTTCCATCGGGATGCACAGAGGCACCACCGGTCTCCCGGCTGCAGCCCCGCAAATCCGGCCATCGGCATGGGGGTGGAGAGATCATTGCCATGGCGCTTGGAGAATTCGAGAAACTCTTGTGTCACCTGGACGCAGACGCCGTGAACGCCGTAGTCATCAGCCGTGACCTTACAGCTTCCGTCGCGGGTAAAACCGGTCATTGGGTCGATACTGCATATTTCTAAAGGGGTACCGAGAACGTTTTTATATTCAGGCATAATAATATCTCCAGGTCAGACTTGTTGGTAGTGAGCAGCTATGATGCATACTGTAGGCACAGATTTTCATATAGCAGTACGTGACTGGATGTCAATGGTAAACTATCTGAGGCCCTTGTCCATCTGCAGAATTGTCAGCAGCAGCCGGTACGTGAAGCCCCAAAGATAGTAATCCTCGAGCGGATAAGCGGGGAAGAGCCGTCCTGGCAGCATTTCCACGCTTCTGTGCAGAGCAGGGTTTTGAAATTTCTCTACCTGGAGCCAACAGGCACTCTGTATTTCTTCCGGACAAAGAGTCAGATTCGGCCTGTCTTCTATGGTGAACAGAAAAGGTTCGACGAGAACATGGTTCTGCGATCTCTGCCCCGCAGTCTCAGTTGGGAGACGTTGCTGAAGCTGGTCTGTATGCAGAAGAATACCGGTTTCTTCCCGGGTTTCTCGCAGGCAGGTGGCTAAAAGGTCCCGATCGATTGCATCTTTTCTGCCACCGGGAAAGGAAAAGTGCCCGGACCACGGATCTTCCGGGTGGATAACTCTTCTCAGGACCAGAAAACTCTCGCTGGGGACAAGGCTCCTGATGATGGCAACGGCGGCACTGGCTGTTTTTATAGAAATCGACATGGGGCTCACCCAAAAGGTTGCAGACCAGCAGGTGGTTGCTAAAGCTTGTTTTCAAATGTTCACTTAAAGGGTACTTCTTATAAAGTACCCTTTTTCTTTGGATATGCAACTGTGATACGGTTTCATGGGGAGGATAAAATTCAATTGCTGAAGGTGATTACCCTTAAAGTTCAGCTATGTGGGGATATGAGGTGCCCTTTGCGCGGGGCGCCACAAACTCATCCCTGGGGGCTTGACCGCAGCCATCCAGGCTGCGGAACACCCGGGCGTAGGGCACCTCATATCCCTCTGGAGCTTCTGCGCGGAACTTTAGTGGTAATCACCCTGCAGAATTATTATCGTATTGCAGTAAGTTGGCAGATGGAAGGAAAATTTGTGGACAGCGTAACTATGAGGAGAAAAATATGCATTATGACGTCACCGTCTTCAGGTCGTATCCATTTCAGGTAGGCCAGAAAATCCGTATTGAAGATTCACGCAGGAAAGGGGATTGGGAGATCGCGGCCATCGGTGAAAACACGATAACACTCAGGTGCCCTGTTTCCGGAAAAGAGTTTGAGTGGGCCAGATTTTGCTATCTGGTCGAGGAAGAAAAAGGGGTCGAGTGGCCCCAGAAATCATAGCGCCGGTTGCAACTATGTGTCTGCTGTTTTTCTCCTATCGATCTACGCCCGGCTATCGGCTGGTAGTTGCCGCAAACCGTGATGAGTTCCTGGGTCGCCCGACCGCGCCTCTTGCTTTTTTAAATGAGGAAAAAACGATCCTGGCCGGGCGGGACTTGCAGGGCGGAGGCACCTGGCTGGGGATTACCGCGCAGTTGAAGTTTGCGGCCATTACGAATTATCGTGACCCACAGGCCAATAAGCCTGAGGCTCCGTCCCGCGGTGAGATCCTGATGGACTATCTTACCGGGGCAAAGGATGCCGGGCAGTATCTGCTGGGACTTGCAGGAAAGAGTGAAAGATATAACGGTTTTAATCTGGTTCTGGGCGATAGGGAGGGGCTCTATTATTATTCCAATAGATCAACAGGGATACGGAGGCTTGGCCCGGGGTTTTACGGGCTTAGCAATAATCTGCTTGACGTCCCCTGGCCCAAAGTGGCACGAGGCAAAGACCTGCTGCATCCGCATATGGTTGCCACCGATCATATCGATGCCGCCCAGCTGCTCGATTTGCTGGAAGATGATTTTTGTCCACCGGATGACCAGCTTCCGGATACAAAGGTGGGACTTGACTGGGAGCGGCTGCTGGGTTCCATCTTTATTAACGGGGTCGATTATGGGACGCGTTCTTCTGCCGTGATTACCGTGGCGGATACGGGAAGGATTGCGTTTTTTGAAAAAACGATTCTCAGATCACCCGGAACAGGCGTTTCAGCAAAAATCCACCATCTCTCTATGCAGAGCTAATAGTGCCGACAAGAAACGCTGCCCCGCAAGGCATTAATTGCCTGGGGCAGCGGGCTGTTGATTAAAATCGCCGAGTGGTCGATGAAAGGTATATTCCGCAGGTGTCACCACCAGTGTGTTCCAGGCATCTTCTGTATTCCCGCCGAGGGCTGAAAAAGGCAATGATACCACGAAAACCACGGTGCCGCCTAACATAGCCACGAGGCCGAGTGGTCGTGCGGCGAGGAGATCGACAGCCATAGCCTCAGGGCTATTGATCTTTACGTCTGCATTCTGATCAACCGATGCCGCCATAGCAGCCTGTGAGGACATGAGCAATGTGAGCAGCACGAGACATGTCACGAGCATCTTTCTAGAATCGAGCATTGAAACTCCTTTAAGTAGAGCGTTTCATATCTGTTTGCTTGCCACATTACCTAATGGAGTGTGGCAGCCAGCTCTTTTAGATTTGAATAAAACAGCAATGAATTGTCAAGAACTATACATAACACCACTGTTTATCGCAACAGGTAGCCGTTGCCTGATCTTGCCAGAAGAGCAGGCGGTTGATCAACGAAGGCGGCTTCACTGTTAATGGTGGTCCCGATTCGGCCTGAACCCGGATGTACAGATACCTGCTGTTTCCGAACCAGTTCCAGGTCTGTGCTGCTAACGTACTGAAGATAAAAAATATTTGTGGCAGTAGAGGTCTCCCGGTAATCTTTGGGGCAAGCCGCCTCGGTGTCATCCTGTTGCGATCATGCCTTGTGGAGATTTACACAATCCATTGAAGGTGCCGGATGGCACGAAGGTGCTTTTCGTTGCCGGCGTATCTTGAAGACATTTGAAGGTCGATTTTCTCGTTGCATTTGTTTATCATCCATATCAGTCAAATTTCTTTCTGGTAGGCTGCATTCGAGGGGGAATCAAAAATTTCTTTCACAGTGTATTTCTGGTGAGACCAACATTTCGGCACCACGACGTACTTGATTGATAAGTGAAAGCGAGCAATCTCTTTGTGATAGGTTTGAAATGGATAAAATTGATGAGCGTCGTGTCTCGGTACGAATGCCCTTTGTTTCAGAGGGCATTTGTTCTGTACCGGAGACCGGTAACACATATAGTGGGATGTTGCGTGATATCAGTATAACCGGCTTGTTCATGGAAATGAGCGACCGCCTGACTGTCGGGCAGCAATGTACTATTGACATTGTGTTTGCAGGGGAGCACAGCCGTTTGAAGATTGAAAACGTTGCTGGAAGCATAATGCGAATTGAGAAAGATGGAGCAGCGGTACGTTTTGACAACCGGTTGGAATGGTTTATTTTGATTCCCCTGTATTATCGAAAAATACGCGATCAGTCCCAGCCGGAATGATATCACGTCCCTGTGTTGAGCCGTTTCAGGAAAAGGAGCCTGGTGTCCTGCAGAGTTTCATCAACCAGGAGTCCAGCAGTGGACAATGTAACCACCCCCGGTAAATGAGAAATATGCCGGAATTCGTGGTAACACCTGCTTGTCAGGTGCTCAGTTGAGTACCCCTTGGGTGGCGGGATGTACTCAAATTTGCACAGCAGTGTGCAAAAATTGCATTTAGGCTGGAAGGCAATTTCCTCGTATTACCGGAGGCAGGGCTCCGGTAATACGATTGAGTGACGGGTTAAATTGGCATGGAAAATGCTACAATTTATTGTTGCAGGAACATGTCGAGGAGGCTTGGTTTTTTGAACCGGTAACATATTTTAACTGTATACAGGGAGGTGAGGCGCACGACATAGAGCACACATTGCAGAAAGAGGTCAGTCAGAGGATTTCAGGGAAGTTCTTCTCTGAAATGAAGTCCGATAAACAAAAGCCCGGTGCAAACGACCGATCGGCTTGATTTTATTGGATCGTCAGCTGTTACTTTCAAAATGGAGGAAATAATGAAACGGTTAACGCAAGTTCTGTCTTTCTTAGCAGTACTCTTTGTTGTGGCAGGTGCCTGGGCTGCAGATAAAGCTGCCATCATTCACAATGTCGATGCAATTGTTGCTGGAATTGATAGCGGCAAGGATGCCATGGATTTCAAAGCCGAGGCGTATGAACCTTATATTTTTATCATGGAAGATGGCGGCATGCTGCTTGTTCACCCCACGCTTGCCGGAAGTAATTTGAAAGAAAAAGCACCTCCAGCCTATGAGGCTGTCGTTCAGGCAACTCCTGAAGGGACCTGGGTAAAATACGAGTGGAAGGGCAAGGAAAAAAATACCTATGCCAAAAGAACCAAGAGCAACCTCATCGTCGGCAGTGGATATTGATCTCCTGTTGACTTTAGAGCGCATGGGAACCAGATAATCTCCCGCATCGTTTATCTGGTTCATTTTCCCCGCCGCGGTAGCTGTTTTGCCACTAGCCCGTCATCAGTCTTTTCCCCTAAGCAAACGAGCTGATTCGAGCACACACCCCAACCGCAAGGGCCCAGACGATATCCAGCGAAAGTTGTTCCGCTATTGATTGATCATAAAGAATTTTTGCCTCCGCAGGAAAATCCTCATCTCCTGTCCAGAAGAGAACCGCTACCGGAATATCCGCCGTAATGTGAAAACTGTAGGCTGCATCGGCCATATCGATCTGTGCACCACCCAGCGCTATACACCGGTTCTTGAAATTTTGCAGATCGTTGCCGAATGTGTTGCTTATGAGATCGGTTGGTATGAGGTGCGGGCCTCTGAAGAAGGTGGTCCCACCGGGAAGATCTTTTTCGGAAACCCATTGTCCCTGCACAGGAATATCCTGCACCCGGAGCAGGTAGTACATCGCAAAAATAGCAAAGTATTCATGGAGGGGTGGACTGTCTCCTGGAGCCTGGCTGATCGTTTGATTAGCCGGGTCAATGTCGTACTGACCGCCCCATATTTCAAGATTGTATTGGTGCGTATCGCTATTGTAAAGGCATCTCCCATTTCTGCAGAGAGTTTCCGGGCTGGCATTGTTCAGTTCGTGAAAATAGCTTTTGTCAATTATTTCTGTCATGGGCTACCGTGAAATTGAGGAGTATATGATTATTGTTGTTCCTATGTCGATTGTATTGAGGTTGACAAAAGTGTATCGGCTCAGGATGGAACGCGCAACAGTAATTGCTGGTATCGGGCGGGTCGTGCCATGAATTCGGCTTCCGGAATACATAAAAAACATAGTTGATGATTGTATACTTTCATGGTATGCAATTGTCAGCAAAATTGAACATCATCATTTTCCTGGTATTGAAGTGCTCAATGGGAGTTTCATTTGGCTCGGCTTGATCGAGACCCATACAAATGAAGAATCCATAACTTAGTCTACGGAGAACTGGCCTTGGCAATTCCTGCATTCTTTGTTTCCGTAGACCAACCATAACACTTAGTTGGAGGAAAAAATGTTGCAATCCAAAGCATTAGTACTGTCCTTAGTGGCCTCAGTTTTTCTGGTCACTCCTGTATTTGCCGCAGAGACCCTGAAAGTTGGTGTCCAGGCCCCCATAACCGGTGCATATGCCAATGAAGGGCAGGGAATAGATCAATCGGTCCGGTTGCTGGCCGAGCAGATCAACGCCAAAGGCGGCGTCATGGGGCGACAGATAGAAGTTATCTCCTGTGATGACGAAGGCACCGCGATGAAAGCCGCCATCTGTGCCAAAGATCTGGTCAACAAGGGGGTTTCCATGGTTATCGGCTCGTACACCTCAACTTGTGCCGAAGCCGCCCAGACTACGTATTTCAGAGCAGGGGTATTGCAGACCAGCGATGGTACCAGCGATACGCTGACCGAGCATGGTTACTGGACATTTTTCAGGAACTCCTTCCCGAATAGTGCCGAAGCTACCTTTGCCGCCGATTATATGGTCAAAGTGAAAAAATATCAGAGGATTGCTATCCTCTCTGACTTTTCCAGCTATGCAGACGGCCTGGCTACAGCCGTTGCCGATTCGGTCAAAGGGCTAGGCGGCAATATCGTTTCCCGTGAAAAGGTCAAAGCCGGTTCGCAGAATTTTACGCCTGTTCTGACCCAGATCAAGTCGAAGAATCCTGATGTTATTTTTTACGCGGGGTACTATTCTGATGGTGGTCTTATCCGTTCACAGCAGAAAGGGTTGGGCATCACTGCAGATTTCATCGGTGGCGACGCCAACGACAATGTGGACTTTCTTAAACTGGCCGGTAATGCCGCTGCAGGTACCTACATAATCAATGTCCCCAGTCCCGAGATTCTGCCGTACGATCTCGCCAAGGATTTCCTGAAGGCATATAAAGCTAAATATAACATGATGCCCCCGTCGATCTGGACCATTTTGAATGTGGATGGGATGCGTGCATTTATCCATGCCATGGAAACAAACAAAAGTTTCGATACCAAAAAAGCGGCGGATTATCTCCACACTCTCAAAGATTATCCGGGGATAACCGGGCCTATCTCGTTTGCTCCTGATGGCAATCGCGTTGGCAGTGGCTATATGGCGTACGAAATTCAACAAGACGGAAGCTATAAAATAGTCCATAAATAACAAGCCATATAACGAGCAACGGACCTTCGCTCCGTTGCTCGTATCCCCTTAAAGCTGAGAACAAGATCCTATGGATATTTTTTTACAGCAGCTGGTAAACGGGCTCACCATTGGTTCCATGTTTGCGCTGATCGCCCTTGGCTACACGATGGTCTACGGGGTAATGAAACTGATTAACTTTGCCCATGGCGATCTTGTCGCTGGGTCGGCGTTTGTCGGTCTGTTTGTCTTTACCCAGCTCCTTGGCGGCCAAGTGTCGGTGCTGGTCGTCGTCGGCGTATTTATCCTGACTATCATCACCATCGCCCTGCTCGGTTTTACCATCGAGAGGCTTGCCTACCGACCCCTGCGGAGTGCTCCGCGCTTATCTGCAGTGGTTTCGGCCCTTGGCGCGAGCATGGTCATTCAGAATGGCATCATGCTGCTCTGGGGACCGCAAATGCACATCTTTCCAGAGCTTCTGCCAACAATTATCTGGGATATAGGCGGGGTGGTCGTCAGTCTGATCCAGGTACTCATCATGGCTCTTTCCATGATTCTCATGGTCGGGCTCTATCTTTTTGTGGAAAAGACCAAAATCGGTACCGCCATTCGGGCCAGTGCCATTGATCAGGATGCTGCCCGATTGATGGGCATAAACGTCAATAACATTATCGTCACGATATTTTTGATCGGTTCATCGCTTGGTGCGGTCGGCGGACTCTTTATCGGTCTCTACTACCGGGGCATCACCTTCAATATGGGCTGGCAATATGGTTTGTATGCCTTTGTTGCGGCAATTATAGGTGGTATTGGCAACATCCCGGGAGCAATGCTTGGTGGTATTCTGCTCGGTCTGTTTAACGCTTTCATTGCCGGCTATATTTCAAGCACCTGGGCGGACGCCTTTACCTTCATTCTTCTTATTGTCATTCTCATAGTCCGTCCGACTGGAATCTTAGGCGAGAGGGTAGCGGAAAAAGTATGATGAAAAAAATACAACAACTCGGATACCCATTGTTTTTTGTCGTAATGGCCCTGCTCCCCGCTTTGCTTGATTCGCGCTGGCTGGCTGTGGCGACGACCTTTGTGATATTTACTATTGTCGCCTTGAGTCAGGATATTGTCCTTGGGAAGGCTGGGATGTTTAATATGGGACAGGCACTTTTTTTTGGCCTTGGTGCCTATACCACGGCGATATGCAATGCCGTGTTTGGCTGGCCGCTGCTCGCCACTCTGCCGCTGGCTATAATTATTCCGGCAATTTTCGGAGTGCTGCTGGCCGGGCCGATCATCCATTTACGCGGCGATTATCTTTTAGTTACGACCATTGGTTTCAATATTGTCTTCGTCCAGGCCCTGCAGAACAACCTTGGCGGCGTTACCGGCGGGCCTAATGGCATCTTCGGTCTGGAGATGCTCGGCATACCTGGTCTTGCGGCATATCAGCAGTTTACTCCCTATTATGTGGCGCTGGCAGCCCTTATTCTTACGCTTTTTATATTACGGAATCTGGAATCGAGCAAGGTCGGCCGCGCCCTGCATTACCTGCGTGAGGATGACCTCGCTGCCGGGAGTGTCGGGATCAACACCCGGGTGTACAAGATTTATTCCTTTGCCCTTGGCGCCGGCATAGCCGGGATGGCCGGAACTGTCTATGCCAACCAGTATTCGGCGGTAAGTCCAGAGGCCTTTGACTTCCTGCAGTCAGTGCTGTTTTTCAGCATTGTCATTGTCGGTGGTTCCTCGGTTCCTGGTATTCTCCTTGGTGTGTTTGTCATGTTTGTGCTGCCGGAGATCTTTCGCGAATTTTCCACCTGGCGATATTTTATTTTCGGTTTTGCCATGATCTTCACCATGATTCTGCGTCCTCGTGGCCTATGGCCTGCCAAATTCGGCAGAATCCCGAAAATATTTACTGAGAAAGGGTGAGGGATATGGCGGCAAACGATTTGATTTTGACCCATGTGACGAAACGCTTTGGCGGCCTTGTCGCCGTCGATGACTTAAGCCTTCATGTCCAGGAGGGGCAGATCTATGGCTTGATCGGGCCCAATGGCGCTGGTAAGACGACGGTATTCAACTGTATCACCGGTATTCACCCCTGTGAAGAAGGGTCCATTACCTGGCAGGGAAAAGAAATAAGTCAACTGCCGACACATAAAATTGTCCGTTTGGGCATTGTCCGGACTTTCCAGACGATCCGGTTATTCAGCCAGATGAGTGTGGCGGAAAATGTCATGAGCGGCAGGCACATCAAAAGCAGTCAGAAATTGTGGCATGGAATTATTCATACCCCAGCATCCCGACGGGACGAAAGAGAAAACTGGCAGGCGGTGTACGACCTTCTCCAATTTTTCGATCTGCAGAAATACGCAGCCCATACGGTTGGTTCTCTGGCATATGGTATTCAGCGTCGCGTGGAGATGGCCAGAGCCCTGGCAGTTAATCCACAGCTGCTTATTCTTGATGAACCCGCCGCCGGGCTCAATGATAATGAGACTCTGAAACTTATTGAAACAATTTACCGGATTCGGGAAAAAGGCATAACCATTTTGCTGATAGAACATGATATGGATCTGGTTATGGAAGTGACGGAATACCTCACTGTTATCAATTTTGGCAGCAAGATTGCTGAAGGGACACCGGCGGAAATTCAGGAAAATCCTGCAGTGATAGAAGCCTATTTGGGGAGCGATGACGATGACTTCTGAAGAAATACTCTTTAAAATTTCCGACCTTGAGGTTTCCTACGGCAGTATTGCCGCCATTAAGGGGATCTCGCTGCAGGTTCGAAAAGGTGAAATTGTCACGATCCTCGGCTCAAACGGCGCGGGAAAGACTACCACCATGCGGGCAATCAGCCGTCTGATCAAAGCTGAGAGCGGTTCGATTATGTTTAAAGGGCATGAACTCACCCGGCTGCCCGCCCATAAGGTGGTGTCTCTGGGCATCAGCCATTCTCCCGAAGGGCGGCGGGTTTTTAACATTCTTTCCGTAGAAGAAAACCTCCTGCTCGGTGCCTACACCAAGAGTAAGGTCGACCAGGAGATCCTGTCCTGGGTGTACGACCTTTTCCCGCGGTTGAAGGAACGTAAATCGCAGCTGGCAGGTACCCTGTCCGGCGGAGAACAGCAGATGCTGGCCATTGGCCGGGCGCTGATGAGTCAGCCGGAATTGCTGCTGCTTGACGAACCGAGCCTGGGCATAGCCCCTATTCTGGTGAAAGCGATATTTGCCCAGATTAAAAAAATTGCCGCCAAAGGGGTGACCGTACTGCTGGTCGAGCAAAATGCCCGGGCTGCCTTAAAGCTGGCTGATCGCGGTTATGTTCTTGAGGTTGGCAAGATTGTCTTTTCTGGACAGTCCGAAGAACTGCTCAATTCGCCACGCATTCAGGAAGCGTATCTCGGCAAGCAGAAGAAGTAGTTCTTTCAGCGCTATTTGCATGTTGCCGGTCGCTGTTGTGAAGGTACCCTCGGTGCGTAAGAAATTAATTAAATAATAAAACGTCCTTGAAGTTTGCAACGATCGACGTTATGATTGCTATCAATAACTTTTATGTGCCTGCATCAGTTTCAGGCATTTCTTCCTTTGCTATCCCAGGAGAAATGGCATGGAGATGACCGTGATCACCAAGGACATGATAATTGTCTTCTGTTTACTCGGACTGGCAATTTTTCTTTTTGTTACAGATCTCTTGCGGGTCGATCTCGTCGGCCTGCTGATGATGGTCTTGCTCCCTCTGACCGGTGTGTTGTCAGCGGAGCAGGCGATTTCCGGCCTCAGTTCGAATGCGGTGGTGTCCATAATTGCGGTGATGATTATCGGAGCCGGCCTGAACAAAACCGGGGTTATGAACTCTATTGCCGGCCAGATCATTAAAATTGTCGGTCGCAGTGAAGTCCGGATCATGGCAGTTATCTCCCTGACCGTTGCCTTCATTTCCAGCTTCATGCAGAATATTGGTGCCGCAGCCCTCTTTATGCCGGCCACCATGCGGATCAGCCGACAGCTCAATTTTTCCCCCGGCAGAATCCTGATGCCCATGGGCTTTTGTGCGATCATCGGCGGTTGTCTGACCCTGGTCGGTTCAAGTCCGCTTATCATGCTCAACGACCTGATGCAGGGGTGGTGGCAGAATAATTCTGAAGCAATGGCCAGCCACCCGTTCAAACCATACGGACTTTTTACCGTAACCCCCATAGGCGTTGCCCTTCTTCTTGCGGCAGTCGTCTATTTTGCCCTGTTCGGCAGAAAGATCCTTCCCGCCGGACTCTGCTGCCTGGATGATGAAGGGTGCATGGACCGGCGGCTGCAGGAGATTTACGGCGATGAGGTCGGGCGGAGTTACGAGCTGGCCGTCCCGGCTTTTTATCCCAGCCAGACCTTGGGTGAGTTGCAGATTCGCCCCCGCTATCATATTACTGTGGTCGGTATTGCTAAAAATGATGGGTATCAGAAAGAATTCGCGCCGACCAAAGATTCGGTGGTCGAGGCGGGAGACTCCTTGTGGGTGATGAGCAGCGAGAAGAATATCCAGCGTCTGGTCGATGAACAGGGCTGGCTCGTCAAACCCGAACATGAGGTGTTTGCCGACGAAAATTTTCCCGACGAATCTGGGGTGGTTGAGGGCGTTGTCATTCCGCACTCCAATCTCAGTCAGCATACCATGGAAGAACTGCAGTTTCGCCGTCTTTTCCAAATAAATCCGCTGGCGATTGTTCGCGGTGATAAAATCATCATGGATGAAATCAATGTTACCGAACTCCAACAGGGGGACACGATCCTGATGCAGGGGCGCTGGAAGCAGTTTCGCCTGCTGACCGATCAGATGGACATTGCCTTAATAGATGACATAAGGGGGGAAGAGCTCAAACCTGAGCGAACACGCTGCGCTGTTTTTTTTCTTATTTTGGCCTTAACCCTGGCCCTGGTGTTTGAGGTGAAACTCTCTATCGCTCTGCTCACCGGTGCCCTGGGCATGATACTCACGCGCATTATACCGGCAGATCGAGCCTATGAGGCGGTTGACTGGCGGACGGTTTTTCTACTCTCCGGCCTTATCCCTCTCGGAAAGGCCTTTGAAATAACAGGAACTGCAGCATATATCGCGGAAAAAGTGCTCGCGACAATCGGTACTCCCAGTCCTCTGCTGTTGATGCTGGTAATCTCGCTTTTGACATCGTTTTTTTCTCTGGTCGCCTCCAATGTGGGGGCCACTGTGCTGATGGTACCTCTGGCCATGAATATGGCTTTTTCGATAGGATCCGATCCGCTGGTTGCCGCCCTTGTTGTTGCTGTTTCCGCTTCCAATACTTTTATCCTGCCGACACATCAGGTTAATGCATTGATTATGCGTCCGGGAGGATATCGAACCATGGATTACATGCGGGCAGGGCTTGGTATGACCGTCTTGTATGCCGGGGTGCTGATGCTGTGTCTCAAGTTCGTTTTTGCCATTTAAGTCAACTTATTACCAGCCAGCCACTGATGCCGATCATCAGGATTCCCGCTATTTTATTGAGCAGTTCGGTTCCTCCTTGCTGATCGAGAAAGGTTCCGAGGCGACGTCCCCCGCTGGCATAAATAATCAGGCAGCTCAATTCAACCAGGAGAAGAATGAGCAGCAGGATGGACAGTTGCGGGACCATCGGATACGCCCGGTCAATGAAGGGCGGTAACAACGAAATCATAAAAGCCCACCCCTTGGGATTGGACACGGCGGTCAAAAATCCCTGACCGGCGAGTGCTCTGGGGCCCATTGGTCGTGTTGATTTGAGGTTTTCAGCGACAGATGGTTTGCCGCTTGCCCGAAAAAGTCGAATGCCGAGGAAGAGCAGGTACCCGCCGCCGATATATTTCAACGTTATAAACAGGGTTGGGTGGTGCAGCATGACCGTTGCTACCCCGGCCACCGCAGCAATGGATACCAGGGCCACACCCGCCAGTTCGCCCCACATCATCCAGAACGTGCGACGAACGCCGATGGACATCCCCAGGGTAAGGGACAGGGTCATGCACATGCCGGGAGTAAGGGAAATCATAAAACAGGTTGGAATAAACACTGCCAGCAGTGAAAAGTTAATCATGATGATTGCCGGCGGAAGCAGGTGGTCATGGACGACACCATCAATCCAGAATCTGGCTTAAAAACAGCTGGGTTCTCTCATGCTGCGGATTATTGAAAAAGTCCTCCGGATTGTTTTGTTCGAGGATTTCCCCACCGTCCATAAAGAGAACCCGGTGGGCTACGCTCTTGGCAAAACCCATCTCGTGGCTGACAACGATCATTGTCATCCCGTCTCTGGCGAGACTGATCATGACATCGAGGACTTCCTTGACCATCTCCGGGTCAAGAGCGGAGGTCGGTTCGTCAAAGAGCATGGCATTTGGCTTCATACACAGGCTCCGGGCAATGGCCACCCGCTGCTGCTGTCCGCCTGACAGCTGGCCGGGGAATTTTTGTGCCTGCTCGGCAATCCGCACCTTTTCCAGGTAGTACATGGCTGTTTCTTCCGCTTCCCTCTTCGGCGTTTTTCTCACCCAGATAGGGCCAAGCGTCAGGTTCTCCAAGATAGTCAGATGGGGAAACAGATTGAAATGCTGAAAGACCATGCCGACTTCGGTGCGAATTTTCTCGATATTTTTCAGATCGTTGGTCAGCTCAATCCCATCGACGATTATTTTTCCACGCTGATGCTCTTCAAGGCGATTAATGCAGCGGATAAGGGTCGATTTTCCAGATCCGGATGGACCGCAGATAACAATCCGTTCGCCTTTTTTGACCGTCAGGTTGATATCTTTTAAGACATGAAAATCACCGTACCATTTGTGCATGTTTTCAATGATGATGATCGGGGCTTCGTCGTTCGTCTTTTCGGTTTGTTTTGAGTTCATCGATTCTCTTTACGGTTCCTGGTCAAAATTGATTGCTCAGCAGCATTACAGGCTGGTATCAAGTTCTCTTTCCAGTCGCCTGCTGTAGTTGGACATGGCAAAGCAGCAGACAAAATAGATAAGAGCGACAAAAATATATGCCTCGGCAGAATACCCCATCCATTTCGGATCGGAAAGAGTGGTCTGGGTTGTTTTAAGCAGATCGTACAGTGCGATGATGACCACCAGCGATGTGTCTTTGAATGCTGAGATCAGTATGCTGACGGAAGGCGGGATGACAATTTTCAATGCCTGGGGCAGGATGATTAACCGCATGGTCTGAAAGTAGTTCAGCCCGAGTGAATCCGCCGCTTCATACTGACCTTTGCCTACGCCCTGCAGACCGCCGCGAACCACCTCGGCAATATAGGCAGCAGTGAATAAGATGATTGCTATCTGCGCGCGCAGGATCTTGTTGATGACCAGCCCCTCCGGCAGAAAAAGGGGAAAGACCACCGATGACATGAACAGCAGACTGATCAGCGGTACACCGCGGATAAGCTCAATATAGACAACACTAAACGATTTTATAATGGGCAGCTTGGACTGGCGGCCAAGGGCCAGCAGTACTCCTACCGGATAGGCTGCAGTCAAACCGAAGACCGACAGCAGCAAGGTCAGGGGAAGGCCACCCCAGAGGTTGCTTTCGACACCTCTAAAGCCGAGAACACCGCCTCGCAGCAACACACCCATGACAAAGAGGCCAAGCGTCCAGGCATAGAACAGTGATTTTCGCCAATGACTGCGGTTCTGACTATAGAAAAGCAAGGCGATCAGGATAATCATTGCAACCAGCGGGCGCCATTGCAGCTCGTGGGGGTAAAAGCCAAAAATAATAAAACGTATATTGGCGGTTACCACCGACCAGCACGCGCCTCCACCGGCTTGGCACTGGTCCCCGGACGGCAGCCAGCTGCTGTTGATAAAGGCCCAGGAGATCAGAGGCGGCACCAGCAACCAGAGCATATAAGTAACCAGCAAGGTTAAAGCCGAATTGAACCAACCGTTAAACAGGTTGGCTTTCATCCAGCCGATAATGCCGATATTCGTCAATGGCGGCCTTAAATTTTCAGCCGTATGTTTGGGAAGACTCTTTTCCATAGGCGTGACTATCTTTCCACGAGGGCAATTTTTTTATTGTACCAGTTCATGAAGGCGGATGTGGACAGGCTGAAGATCAGATAGACAATCATGATCATCGCCACGCCTTCGATGGCCTGGCCGGTCTGGTTTATCGTCGTTCCGGCCACGGAAACAAAATCGGGATAGCCGATGGCCACCGCCAGTGAACTGTTTTTGATCAGGTTCAGCATCTGACTGGTCAGCGGCGGCACGATAACGCGCAGCGCCTGGGGCAGGATGACCAGGTTCAGAACCTGGCCTGGTTTTAAGCCTATTGATATAGCTGCCTCTGTCTGTCCTTTACTGACTGATTGAATCCCGGCCCGGACAACTTCGGCAACAAAGGCTGCCGTATAGAGAACAAGGCCGAGGAGCAGGGCGGTAAATTCCGGGCTGACGGTTATCCCGCCCTTGAAGTTGAAGCCGGCAAGCTCCGGTACGTTCATTTTGGTAGGAGCTCCGGTCAACCACCAGGCAAGAAGCGGCAACCCTGCCAGGATGGCGAGGGAAACCTTGACCACGGGAAATATCTGTCCGGTTGCCGCCTGACGCTTGCTCGCCCATTTTCGCATAAAAAAAACGACGACAATGCCGATGACGAAGGCCAGAAAAGCGAATTTATAGGCTTCATGCCAATAAGGGATACCAAAGATCAAGCCTCGGTTGCACAGAAAAATCCCAGGAATGGGAGCAAGCGCCTGGCGTGGAGAGGGCAGAATCTCATAAAAAAAGGCGTACCAGAAAAAGAGCTGCAGCAGGATGGGAATATCCTGAAACACTTCGATATAGATAGCCGATAGCTTTGCCACCAGCCAGTTGGAAGAGAGTCTGGCTATACCGAGAAAGGTCCCGAGGATAACCGTGAGCGTAACCCCGATAAACGAAACGAGCAGGGTATTGCAGAAACCCACTGCGAGGGCCCGGCCATAGGAGTCCGCCGCGGTATAGCGAAAAAGGGTCTCCCCGATTTCAAAGCTCGCCTCCCGGTCCAGAAAGCCGAAACCGGTTGAGATAGACTGTCTTTCCAGGTTAATAAGGGTGTTGTGGACCAGATAATAGCTGAGCAGTCCGACCCCGGTCAAGGTGAGAAACTGATACAGGATGGCCAGTTTCGCCGGATCACGCAGAAATGGGATTTTCTCTGATGCTGACGTGCTCATATTCACCTGCGGAGCTGCCCGGATGCTTCCCGGGCAGCTCTGTTATTTATTCTGAAGTGTGCCTGCCTGTTACTTGAAAGGAGGAGAATACATCAAGCCACCATTAGTCCAGAGTCCGTTCAGGCCTCGCTCGATCATCAGCGGCGTGTTGACGCCGACATTTCTCTCAAATACTTCGCCGTAGTTACCGACCTGTTTGATAATATTGTATGCCCAGTTTTCATCCAGGCCGAGAGCTTTGCCGTTGCCGGGAGTCACACCGAGGAAGCGCTGCACCTGGGGGTCGGTGCTCTTCATCATCTCGTCGACATTTTTGGAGGTAATGCCCAGCTCTTCCGCTTCAATCATCGCCAGCACAGAATAATTGACGATATCCATCCACTGGTCGTCGCCATGACGAACCGCTGGGGCCAGTGGTTCCTTGGAAATAATCTGCGGCAGGATTACATAGTCGGAAGGGTTGGGCGCGACAGCGCGGATACCGGCAAGCTGGGAGGCATCGGAGGTCAGGCAGTCGCAGCGACCGGCAAAGAAGGCCTTGGACAGTTCCGCTGTATTCTCGATGACAACCGGTTTCATCTTCATCTTGTTGACACGGAAATAATCAGCCACGTTCTGTTCAGTAGTCGTGCCGGGGAGAACACAGACCGTTGCCCCATCCAGCTCTTTGGCACTTTTCACCCCGAGTTTTTTGGGGATCAGAAACCCCTGGCCGTCGTAATAATTGACCTGCACAAAGTTCAGGCCGAGGTCGGTGTCGCGACTCAGTGTCTTGGTGGCATTCCGGGTGAGGACATCAACTTCGCCTGATTGCAGAGCGGTAAAACGGGTCTTGGCAGTGAGAGGAGTAAATTTAACTTTGTTGGCATCGCCAAAGATTGCAGCGGCAACCGCCCGGGCCGTGTCGACATCGAGTCCTTTCCATACGCCTTTCTCATCGGGTTTGCCAAAACCGAAAAGGTCGCCGTTGACCCCGGCCTGGACGAATCCCTTGCCCTTGACATCGGCGAGGGTGCCGGCCATGGCAACACCTGCTGTCAGGCAAAATGCGGCTATCACTGCTGGAACAACTCGTTTTAAATCGCTCATAAAACATGCCTCCTTGTGAAATATAATTGAGTTATTGTTTCAAGACTGATTAAAACCTTTGTCTTCCGGCTGTCTTACAGTCTGAAAACACTGAGGCCACAGTATAAGCGAAATTCATAGATAAGGCTAGAAAAGCTTAATGCGTTTTGCTCCAAAGGCCTGTCTGGCAGAGATTTAATGCTGCGTCAGGCATGCGATGGGAACCACATCGTGTGTGCGGGGGAAATCAGAAGAACCGTTTCGGCGCAGCCGCCCAGTATTATCGGCTTATGCTGCATCGCCTGCTGGAGATATGCCTGGCGATTTCTTCAGGTTGAAAATCAAGAAACCCGAACAGATACTTTTCGAACTCGATGGTTTGCCGGAAATTCTGCTGAATAAGATGTTCCTTGGCCGGGTTGTTGTCCCCGTAGCGGCCGAGGATGTATTCGAGTCGGCCTTCAAGGGAAACAATCTCGTCGTGGCACACCCGCTTGTCGGCATAGAAGACAATCTCTTTGGCGCCAAAAACACCTTTGCGGTACAGATCTGCCCGGAAACTTTTTAATACAACGTGTTCGGCAACGATGTCGCTTATTTCCGGATATCCGAGTTCAAGGCAGATCTGCTGACCGATGTCTGCATGTCGGCACCCGGTTTTTATGCACAGGGTTTTGGCAATATCATGCAGCAGCGCCCCGGCAACGACGACCTCTTTCTCCGGCAGAGAACCGGAGGTCTTACCGACCCTCTCCAGGCTGTCGACCAGCGATTCGGCCACCCGGGCGACAACAGAAGAGTGGGCCCGGATATTGTCAAGCATTGCAAACCTGTCGTGCAACTCAAGGCATTGATCAACAGATGGAATATTTTTCATCATCGCAAATTTAAGTTTTTCACGAGTTTCTCCTCAATACAGTTTCTACAGGCCTTTCTATCTGCTGCTCAGTTCATGAACCGCATCGACGGCAATTTTGGCCTGTTCCGGCGGGGTGAACTGGTGAATGCCATGACCGAGATTGAAAATATGACCATGGGCATTCTTGGCACCGTCAAGCAGATCCCCTATTCGTTGTCGCAGCTGATCTTTGGGCAGGAGCAGGGCAAACGGGTCAAGATTGCCCTGGACTGCTCTTTTTCCTACCTTTTTAATGGCTTCACCGATATTGATTCGCCAGTCGAGGCCGATGACATCAGCGCCCGAACTTACGGAAAGGTCCAGCAAGGTAGCGCCGTTATTGGCAAAATAGATCAGAGGGATTTCGTAACCCTGCAGGGCGGCAAATATCTTTTGCACATAGGGCAGGGCGAAGTTGCTGAAATCGCATGGCGCCAGCACTCCCGCCCAGCTGTCAAAGAGCTGCAAGGCCTGTGCTCCTGCTCTTGCCTGGGCTTTAAGGTAAAGGATGGTGCTTTCGGTAATCTTGTCCATCAGCCTATGAAACAGCAGGGGCTCGGTGAACATCATTTTTTTGGTCTCCCAGAACACCTTGGAGGAGCCTCCCTCTATAAGGTAGGTCGCACAGGTGAAAGGCGCGCCGGCAAAACCAATAAGTGGAACTTTGAGTTCCCGGCGCAGCAGTCTGATGGTCTCCATGACAAAGGCAGTTGCTTCATCGGCATCCGGGATCATTAAGGCATCTAGTGCGGCCTGGTTGCGAATCGGCTCTTTGAAGATCGGCCCGCGGCCCTCATGAAATTCAAGCGGCGCCCCCATGGCTTCCATGAGTACCAGGATGTCCGAGAAGAGAATTGCCGCATCCATACCGAGCAGGTCAACAGGTTGCAGAGTTACTTCAACACAGAGATCCGGTGATTTACACAACTCCAGAAAAGTGACATTACCCCTGATTTTCTGGTACTCGGGCAGATAGCGACCAGCCTGGCGCATCATCCATATGGGCGTGTAGTCGGTCTTTTCACCGCGGCATGCTTTGAGAAAGGTATCGTTCATAGGGCTTGTCGTCTCCGCTGAGGTTTTGAGTACCTTGGCGTGTGTTTTCTTGTTTTTGGCAAGAAAATATTTCGTCTCAAGGTACTTATCCCGGTGTATTGGTTATTTGCCGGGGGTAAGTGTTTACGATTTCATCAAAGCTGAAATATCAAGAGTTCCAGGTCAGGTATTATTCTATTTTGTCCTGGAGAATAATTTGTCGGGGCACGTAGCTGCAAAAAGGTTCCTGGGCGAGATAATCGCCGGTCATGGCGTAGGCCCTGGCCCGACATCCTCCGCACACGCCAACATATTCACATTTGCCGCAATTGTCTTTATACCCTTTAAAATCACGAAGTTGAAGGAAAAGTTTCGATTCTTCCCAGATTGTCTTAAAGGGGGTCTTGGTAACGTTGCCGGCTGATTTGGCAAAGTAGCTGCAAGGCTGCACTTCTCCGTCGACGTCAATGAGACAGATGAGCTGGCCGGCCAGGCAGCCTTTTGAGCCTCCTGTGGAAAACTGCAGGGTCCGGCGTTTGTTTTTTTCTCCCTGTTCTTTGTCTTTCTGGCGGACAATACGGTAGTAGTGGGGTGCGCAGGTTGGTCGCATGAGCAGCTCGTTTTCCTGTTTTTCCACCTCGTAATGCCACTCCAGAATCTCATCATAGACATCTTCGGGGATCAGTTCTTCCATGATGTCTTCGCCGCGTCCGGTGGGGACGATCATAAACATATACCAGGCGGTGGCGCCAAGACTTTTAACCAGCCGATAGATGTCGGGAATTTCTTTGCGGTTGCGGATAGTAAAAGAGGAATTCACCAGAAACGGGATATGGTATTTATTAAAGAGCCTGATGGCATTCATCGTGCCATCAAAAGCCCCTTTCTGGTTGCGAAAATTATCATGGGTCTCGGCTTTAGCCCCGTCCAGACTGAGGGATACCATCTTGATCTGGGCATCTACTATGTTTTTGCAGACCGTGTCGGTTACCAGGGTGCCGTTGGTGGCCAGGCACATACGAAATCCTTTGCCGGTCCCGTATTTTGCAATATCGAACACATCCGGACGCAGAAGCGGTTCGCCGCCGGAGAGGACCAGAACCGGACTTGCGTAGCTGGCGATGTCATCCATGATTGCTTTGGCTTGCCCGAAGGAGAAATCCGGATGACCTGTCGCTTCCAGTTCCGAGGAAGATCGGCAATGTACGCATTTAAGATTACAGCGTCGAGTGATTTCCCATGCGATCCATTTGGGTTCAAAATTCATTTATTTGCTCCGGGAGGCGTTGCGAATATTCGACAACAGCCTGAAATGTTGTAAGAATAAAAAGAAATAAGAAAAAACTATACCATCAGGGCTTTTAATTGTAAGTATTTTTCCTGTGAAAATAAAGAGACAGTGTCGTGGCCGGCGGACAGGAACACCAGAATCATGTTTCCTGGCGTTTTCTGGCTCCCGTTCTGTTCGTTGCCCCATGAAAATTCTTTGTTTGAGAGATATTGAAACATTAAAGGTATTGTTGAACTTTATAATTCAGGTCAAATGCCTTATAGTGGATGCTCTTTCATCTGGTCTCAGAATCAATGAAAGGCATTGTGCGTATTGGGTAAAATAACAGCAAAGACCATGCTTGGCATGTGTCTATGTCAACTGGCTTATTATTTTAAAGGAAAAAATGTTACTTTCACCGATTTTTTTTGCCAGTCCCGAAGGCGAGAGTGTTTTTAATCATTTGCTTGATCGTTTCCAGGCGGCGGATGATTCCTGCCGTCAGTCGGTTGCGGAAATTTTAGAGGCGGTCAAGAACAGGAAAAATGAGGCAGTGGTGGCTTATGGCCGTACATTCGATGCCCCCAATCTTACCGCCGCGCAGTTGCAGGTAAGCAGCAGGGAACTGCAGCAGGCGTATGAACAGGTCGATGCCGAGTTTCTGGATACCCTGGGCAAAGCCATAGAGCGTATCCAGAGCTTTCATGAACGGGAAATGGAGGATTCCTGGCTGCAGACCAGAGAAGACGGAACGATTGTTGGCCGATTGGTTCGTCCTGTCGATTCGGCGGGACTGTATGTCCCCGGCGGCAAAGGCGGCTCTACCCCTCTGGTTTCCTCTGTTTTGATGAACGGTATTCCGGCCGGGATAGCCGGAGTCAGTCAGCGGGTGATGGTTACTCCGCCTGGCGAGGACGGTTCTGTCAGCCCGCATCTGCTGGTCGCCGCCCAGGAAATCGGCATAACCGAAATTTATAAGGCTGGTTCGGCCTGGGCTATAGCAGCCCTGGCCTATGGCACCGAAACCATTCCCCGGGTAGATGTTATAGTCGGCCCCGGCAATCAGTACGTTACCGAAGCGAAAAGACAGGTCTCCGGCATGGTGCGCATCGATATGATCGCCGGGCCGTCCGAGGTCCTGATCGTCGCCGATGAGACGGCAAAAGCGGCGAATGTGGCCGCCGACATGCTCGCCCAGGCGGAGCATGATCCGCTCGCTTTGGCAATTCTCATCACAACCGATGAGCGCCTGGCCAAAGATGTGCCGGTCGAGCTTGAGCGGCAACTGCCCCTTCTTTCCCGCCAGCAGATAGCCCGGACTGCTCTTGTTGATCGTGGAGTGATACTTATTGCAAGCGATATCGAAGAAGCCATCGAGGCGGCAAACAGTATCGCCATCGAACATCTTGAACTGATGATTCAAGACCCCTGGAGCCAGCTGCCGCATATTCGCCATGCCGGGGCTATTTTTCTCGGCAACAACAGCCCGGAAGCCGCAGGTGATTATTTTGCCGGACCAAACCATGTTCTGCCGACCATGGGAACGGCGAAGTTTGCCTCGGCCCTCGGCGTTGAAACTTTTTTAAAGAAGAGCTCCATCATCAGTTATTCAGCAGCAGCGCTTGCCGCAGACGGGGAGCATATCATGCGGCTGGCCAGGCTGGAGGGGCTGGGCGCCCATGCCAATTCCGTTGCCGTTCGGCTGGGTGAATAATGGTCGATTTCAGGCAGCGGCTGGAGACAGGACTGCGTATTCTAAAGATCGACGTTTCTGCTGATGGTTGCGAGAGGCTGTCGGTGTATTTCAGTGAGTTGAAAAAATGGAGCAGGAAAGTCAACCTGATTGCCAAATCAACGAGTGACGAGCAGATAATCGAAAACCATTTTCTCGATTCCCTGACCATTTTACCGCTTCTGCAAGGAGCTCGGACCCATTTGCTGGATATCGGAACCGGCGCTGGTTTTCCTGCTCTTGTCTGCAAAGCGGCATGTCCCGAACTGGAGGTCACCCTGGTGGAACCCCGGTTGAAAAGAGTGAGCTTTCTCAGTCATGTTGTCAGAACTCTTGGTTTACAGAATGTAAAGATACTCGCCTGCCGGGTAGAAGATGAAGAGCAGCTTCCCGCCATGCATACGTTTACTCATATAACTGCCAGAGCGCTGACTGAGCTGGGTTTTTTGCTGCAGATGGTTGAGCGGTTTTCGCCGTCAGGACCGCAGCTCATCTGCATGAAGGGGCCAAAATGGCAGGAAGAATTAGCCGCTGCTGCAGAGATTCTGGCCCGATCGGCGTATACGCTGGACCACGTCCAACACTGCATTCTCCCTTTTACCGGTGCCGAACGCAGTCTTTTAGTCTTGAAAATTAGAGATCGCAAAACCTTTCCCGCCTAAAAGCTATGCGGGATTTTTTTAATACTCGCTTGTCGGGTACTCTTTTCAGTACCCCTTGCGCGGGGTAAGTTTCTTTAGTAAAAAATACGATTTAGGTGAAATAATGAAAAAAATTGCAGTGTTGGCCGGTGACGGCATCGGTCCCGAGGTGATGCAGGAGGCAGTCAAGGTCCTTGATGTCGCGCAAAAAAAATTTACCTTCGAGCTGTCCTATGATTATGCTGATGTCGGTGGGATTGCTATTGATAATCATGGCGAGGCGCTGCCGCCGGCAACGCTTGCCCTGTGCGAAAAAAGCGACGCTATCCTGTTTGGTTCCGTCGGTGGCCCGAAGTGGGAAAGCCTGCCTCCGGCACAACAACCGGAACGGGCGGCTCTTTTGCCCCTGAGAAAACATTTTGATCTGTTTTGCAATTTTCGCCCGGCCAAGGTGTTTGCCTCTTTGACTGCGGCCTGCCCCCTGCGACCGGATATCATCGGTGGCGGGTTTGATATTCTCTGTGTGCGCGAACTGACTTCCGGCATCTATTTCGGCACTCCGAAAGGCAGAGAAGGCAGTGGCCCGGACGAACGGGCCTTTGATACCATGGCCTATAAACGATCGGAAATAGAGCGGATCGCCAGGATGGCCTTTGATGCGGCGCGCCTTAGAAAGGGCAGGGTTACTTCCGTTGATAAGGCCAATGTATTGACGACCATGGTGCTCTGGCGTGAGGTGGTGATTGAAATTGCCAAAGAATATCCGGATGTGCAGTTGAATCATATCTATGTCGATAATGCCACCATGCAGCTGGTCCGTGACCCGCATCAGTTTGATGTTATGCTGTGCGGCAACATGTTCGGCGATATTATCTCCGATGAGGCGGCCATGCTGACCGGTTCCATGGGGCTTCTGGCTTCCGCATCGTTGAATAGCGACCGATTCGGTCTCTATGAACCTGCCGGCGGGTCGGCGCCGGATATTGCCGGCAAAGGGATCGCCAATCCCATCGCGCAAATTCTTTCCGCGGCGATGATGCTGCGCTATAGTTTTGGCCTCGACGATGCCGCAGCGGCCATCGATTCTGCCGTAGCTGCAACGCTGGATAAAGGAATTCTGACCGCCGACCTGACCATTGATAAGTCGAAAGCCGTGGGTACTGCCGCCATGGGTGATGCAATCGTTAAGGCGTTGCGGGGCTGAACCCGGGGTTGAAAAAACAGGGAAGACAACGATGACCAAAAAGGACGATGTTATTCTGGTTGCCAACCAGGCCTCAACGGATTTGGGCTATAAACTGGCGGAGCGTCTGTGGATGCCGTTCAGCACAATGGAGCGAAAAAAATTTGCTGATGGCGAATGTCTCCATGTCTTCCCGCAATCTATCGACGGCAAGCATTTAATTATCCTTGGGGTGACCCATGATGACAGTTCGCATCAGGAGCTGATCGATCTGATTTCCGGCGCCAGGTATTGGAACGCCGCATCGGTGAATGTCATCATCCCCTTTCTCGGTTACTCCACCATGGAACGGGCAAAACATAACACCCTGGAAATCCCCAAGGGAATTACCCGTACCAGACAGATATTTCGGGCGAGACCCAATTATGTAGCCTTTGTCGATCTGCATTCAGAAGCTGTCCTGCACGCGCATGCCGGGGAGGTTCGCACCAAACATGTCTGGACGGATGATCTGGTGGTCGATAAAATTAAAAAGAGTGGCCTGACTGATTATGTTCTGGTTTCCCCCGATTATGGCTTTTCCAAGAGGGTGGCGAGGCTCGCAAGATTGCTCGATTGTCCGCATACGGCAGCGGACAAGGACCGATACGATACCGATAAAACTATCGTCAGTCAGGTTTCCAGCGTGGTCAGAGGCAAAACGGCGATAATTTGTGATGATATGATTCGTACCGGCGGCTCCATTCTACAGACGGCCGAGAGATGTCTGCAGGCGGGGGCAAGGGAGGTCTTTGCCCACGCAACCCATTTGGTGATGGCGGGCGATGCGATGGAAAAATTTCGTCAGGGGCCTATCTCTAAAATAATTGGGTCGGATACATACCCCGGCAGGAGTACTAACGATCTGCTGGATGTGTATTCTGTGGCACCGCTGTTAGCAGATGTTATCGAAAAGCATCTGCAGATATGATCTCGACTTAAGCCAACCCCGGTATGAAACGTGAACTGATCTCCCAGCATCTTCAGCATGCACTTCTTTTTCGAGATGCCACACCTGCTGAACTCGATTCCTTTTCGGCCGTAGCCCGGGTGCAAACGGTCGTAGAAGGGCAATATGTGTATCAGCAGGGGGATGCCAGTGAGGTCTTCTTTGTCATCGCTACCGGTGAGGCGGAACTCGTTCTCGGCCGCAGCGACGGGAGGGCCAGAGTCGTCGGGAGAATCAGCCCTGGCGGACATTTCGGCGAAACCGGTATCCTCACCGGAAAACCCCGCTCGCTCTCCGTGCGGGCGCTGTCCGACATGGAGGTTATCTGTTTTGATAAAAGATATTTCCGTACTGCATTTCTTGCCAACAGCAGGATTCATCAATTGCTTGATGCAGCCCTGGCCGAAAGGCTGCGTGTAGCCTTTATCGATCAGGCCGACGGTGTTGGTGAAGAATCTCCGGCCGAAGAGGCCTCTGGGGCTGATGATGTCATTTTATTCAAGGATAAATTCGCGTCTGCTATTCAACTGCGCCGTCTGGCAAAACGAAAAGACGAAGACCTTCGTACGTCAAAAACAGCCAAAAAAACCCAGTCGGTAATCGACCAATTCGCCGGCAACAGCGCCCCTTTTATGCTGACTGGTGAAGCAGGGACGGGCAAATCGATAATTGCCCGGCAGATACATCTGGAAAGCAGCCGTTCCGGAGGGCAGTATCGGGAAGTCGATCTCCGGGAATTTGAACAGGGATGGCTGGAGAAAAAGTTGTTTGGTTTGGAACAGAACGGATTTCCTTTTGTCCAGGCGGGCCAGACAGGTTTTTTTGAACAGACCTCCGGAGGCACCATCGTCTTTACCCATGTTCATCTCATGCACAAGGAAATGCAGGAAAAATTAATCGCCATCGTTGAAGGCAACAGCTACAGTCATATCGATGGTGGTCGTCCGCTGGTCATGCAGTCAAGGATCGCCTTTGTCAGCAATTTTTCCATAGATCACCTGAAAAGCACCGGCAAATTACTCCCTGAACTCCTGGCTCTCTTCGAAACGCAGCATTTCGATGTTCCGCCGCTGCGCAACCACAAAGAAGATCTGCCCCGGCTCGTCTCGCATTACCTTGGCCGGTATAATAAAGAATACGGGAAAAATATTCTCAATATGAGTTCGGAAACCCTGGGGATATTTTTAAACTATGACTGGCCTGGCAACCTGACGGAGTTGTCGAGTGTCATACGGCGGGCGGTCATGCTGGCCGAAAAAGATGAAATCGTTCCGGAGCAGATCCTGCTTGGTCTTCCGAAAACGGAGGGGAAGTGGGAATATAATATCCTGCGTATTGACTGGATACGAAAATTTCTGGCGAGCCGTATTTTTCCACGGGTCCCGCAGGTGATAATTGGCTGCGTATTTGTGCTCACGGTGCTGTTTCTTTTTTTTGGACCGACCAGAGCAGAGTCGAATCTTGGTCTCACTCTCGGCTGGTATATCGGCTGGCCGCTGTTATTTTTCTCGTTCTTTTTTCTGGCCAGGACATGGTGCAGCGTCTGTTCTTTCGCGGTACCGGGGACTTTGCTGCAAAACATTGTCAAGCCGACCCGCAAAACCCCCGAGTTCATTAAGACATATTCCGGCTGGATTATGGCGGCACTCTGCATTCTGGTGTTCTGGGTCGAGATAATATGGGACGCTTACAACAATCCCTATCTGACAGGCGGCATTGTCTTGATCATCACTCTCGGGTCGATTCTGTTCAGTGTCCTTTTTTCCAGGCGCAGCTGGTGTCGATACCTCTGTCCATTAGGTGCAGTAAACGCTATTTTTGCCATGCCGGCCGTGGTTGAGCTTCGTTCGAACAGGCATGTCTGTCTCAACAGATGTCAGAGCCACGCCTGTTTTACCGGAGACGCCGATGTCTCCGGATGTCCTATGTTCCGACATCCGTACCTGGTGGACAACAACAAGGATTGCATCATGTGTGCAAAATGTATCAAAAACTGTGGCAACAGTTCCATCCAGCTCAATCTCCGGTTGGCGCCTCAGGAACTGTGGGCCCTGGAGTCCCCGAGGCGGGCAGATAGTTTCCTGATTGTATCGATGGGGGCGATTTTTTTTCCATTTGCTCTACAGCACGAGTTTGCTCAGCTGGTGAGCTGGATGGTCTTGGTAATTGGCCGGACGGGTCTTATTCTGCCGGAATCTGTTGTTGGCAGCATACTCTTTTTTCTATGGCTTCTTATTTTCCAGGTGGGATACTACTGCATGGTTGTCGTCCAGTCGCGTTACGCCAAAATCGACAAAAACCTCCTTCTGCCGTTGTTTGGCTACGGATGCATTCCACTTATCCTCGGTGGCTACATGGCGATTCATCTTGATGCCTTTGTGCGGGGAGCAGGCCGTCTTGTTCCCAACCTGCAAGAGGCGCTGGGGTACCACTTTTCCTATGACAATATTCGCCTGATCAGCGAAGATTCTACCTTTGTGCTGCAGTTTCTAACGGTAGTCGGTGGTCTGCTGGCATCTCTTTATGCAACCTACCGGGTGATTGAACGGGCCATGGCGGGCGATACCGTGACTTCGAAATCGCTGGTTATTCCCTTTACATTTCAGATCATTCTCGCCGGGCTTTTCTCATTTATTATCTGACAGGCACAAGGGTGTCTTGCAAAGCCGAAGGCGTTTCAGCAACAGGAGAACCTCGGAGAACTGGATAGTTTATAAGGAACAGTTTGATTATTTGCTGTTGAATTGGCAAAATATACGTTAAGTATCTGTCATGGTCAGATCGACAAAACGCTCTTTTTAAAAAATTTAACCTTACTTGGCGCACATCTATGAAAAAATACCGGAATTTCAACGTATTCTCAATGTTCCTGCTGCTCTTTCTGTTTTCGGCCAGTGGCAGTATTGCGGCACCGCAGAACTATCCAAATTTGCTTGATAACGATCAGACGGCAACTGATTTTCTGGATCAGCCTGCCGTGGTGAATATTAACGATCCGCTGGAGCCGATGAACCGGGCGTTTTTCCAGTTCAACGATAAATTTTACGAATGGCTCCTGAAACCCGTAACAGATGTTTATATGTGGGTTTTACCGTTCGAGTTACGTGATTCCATCAATAATTTTTTTCTGAATCTGGCCATGCCCGTAAGGCTCGTCAACACGCTTCTGCAGGGAAACTTAGAGGCATCCGGGGTGGTTCTGGAGCGATTCTTGATTAATACGACCCTCGGCGTCTATGGTTTTGCCGATATAGCGGATGAAGAATTCGATATCGAGCCAAGGCATGCAGATTTCGGTCAGACCCTGGGGAAATGGGGAATGGGAGAAGGAATCTATTTATGCTGGCCGATAATCGGGCCTTCAAGTGCACGAGATACCGCCGGTTTCGTTGCTGATAGCTATGCCTCTGTTATACCTTACATTGATCCAAGCAGCAGCACTGTGACCATTTCTTACTACTCGACAAACATGGTTAACAAGGTGTCGCTGCATCCCGATGCGTATGACGAATTAAAGAGGTATTCCCTTGACCCGTATGTTGCCTCCCGACAAGCCTATTACGAATATCGCAAGGCCTTGATCGATCGCCCGTAAAAGCTGCTAATCTACCGGTTGTGCGGCTTTATTTTCATTCGCTGTCGTCAGGGCGTTGGTAATTTTACAACTCCTCCCAAAGCTCCAGGACCAGGTGCCGGTTTATCTTAAGGTACTGGTCCTGCATAGCGGGATCGCTGCAAAATACCTCGAGGGTAATGGTGCTGTCATAACCGGCTGTCTTTAATGTCTTAACTGCCTTTTTCCAATCAATACTTCCGACCCCCAGCGGCATATGATCATCTGATCGGCCACGGTTGTCTGAAAAGTGTACATGCCGGATATGTTCTCCGAGCTCCAGGCAAAAAAGTTCATAATCATCGCGGCCGAAATGGGCGTGTCCGAAATCAAGATGCAGTTGTAAACCCGGCACTGCGGCGAGCAGCGTCGTAAAGGTGGAAACCCGGTCGAAAGGGGTTCTGAAATTTTCCAGCACGACCTGCAGGCCATGGGATGCGGCCATGGCGACGATGGGCTGCAATGCGTCGGCATTGAACGTAACAACATCTTTTTTCATCGCCGGCGGACAGAAATAACAGGGATGAATGTTCATTACGTCTGCCCCCAGGGCGGCAAAGATTTTCGCACATCGCTCCAGTTCAATCAGGCATCCCTCCCGGACCGTCTGGATTGGATATGCATAGGGCAGGCAGGGATCGGTATGGCCAACGATTGCAAGATCATAAGAATCTAGAATCGACTGCAGTCTGGCAATATCAACAACGGCGGCATGAGGTCCTTCGATGGTCAGATCCAGAAAATCGAAACCGGCCCTGCCGCAGTTTTGCGTCTCATCATAGAGAGATTTTGACGGGTTGTTCATCCTGCCGATTTTCATGGGACCTCCCTGTTTTTGTTAGAAATGTTGCATTTTCCGGCCAGGTGGCACATATCCTGTCAGCTTGATGCCATCTTCTTGATTATTGTGTTTTGCCGGGGACCAGTATCCAGTGGATTTGAAAACGCTGTTTGGTCGTAATTCTACTCTAGACAAACACGTTATTCTACGGTAATTATTTGTAACTAATTGTAAAATAGTTGTTTTGGCGCGAGGCGGGACACGTGTTGCAGAGGTCCTTAACTGTTTCTTGCATGCTATTCAAATTGAGAACTGCCAACCCCTGATTTGGGTTGCATCGAAGCTTCATAGAAGAAAGGAGATATTTTGGACGAATACGTAACTCTGATTTACAATGGAGAAGACATCTTGCTACCCCTGGTTACCGGAAGTGAAGGGGAAAAGGCCATCGATATATCCAGTTTGCGGGCCGAGACCGGACTTATTACCCTGGATCCCGGTTATGCCAATACCGGCAGCTGCCTGAGTGCCATTACCTTCATGGATGGAGAAAAAGGTATTCTGCGCTACCGGGGGATTCCCGTGGAACAGCTGGCCGAACATGCTACTTTCAAGGAGACCGCCTATCTCCTCATAAACGGCAAGCTGCCTAACAGGGCCGAGCTGACGAAATTTTCGGTGATGCTCAATGATAACAGTCTGGTTCATACCGATCTGAAGGCTTTTTACCAGAACTATCCGAGGGCGTCCCACCCCATGGGGATTTTATCCTCCATGGTCAATGCCTTGAAAAGTTTTTACCCGACCCTGGATACGCTGGAGGAGGAGATCAACATCACCATGACCCGCTTGCTGGCCAAGGTGCGGACCATGGCCGCCATGTCCTATAAAATTTCCAGGGGGCATGAACTGGTGTTACCCAGACCGGACCTGACATATTGCGAAAATTTTCTCAACATGATGTTTGATACCCCGGTGCGACCTTATGAGATAAAACGGGAGGTGGTAAGTGCCCTGAGGGTATTCTGGATACTCCACGCCGATCACGAACAGAATTGTTCAACATCATCTGTCCGCATGGTAGGCAGTGCCAGGGTCAACCTTTATGCCGCCATTTCTGCCGGCATTGCCGCTCTCTGGGGGCCGTTGCACGGAGGAGCCAACCAGGCGGTCATTGAAATGCTCACGGCTATTCAAAATGACGGTGGCAATTGTGAAAAAGCCATTGCCCGGGCCAGAGATAAAAATGATCCCTTCCGGCTTATGGGATTTGGTCACCGGGTATATAAAACCTATGATCCGCGGGCCAAGATAATGAAAAAAATGTGCGATGAGCTGTTGGAATCAATGCAATATACCGATCCCCTCCTGGATACGGCAAGAGAGCTTGAGGAAATTGCTTTAAAAGATTCTTATTTTATCGACCATAATCTTTACCCCAACATTGATTTTTACAGTGGTATTGTCTTAAGGGCCATAGGCATCCCCACCAATATGTTTACTGTGATGTTTGCCCTGGGCCGACTCCCCGGGTGGATTGCCCAGTGGAAGGAAAGCAAGGATGATCCCAATTGGAGGATTGCCCGACCCCGCCAGATCTATACCGGTAGTCTGCAATATGATTATGTTCCTATTCATGCCCGGCAGTAACATATGACCTCCCGGGCCGTTATGGCCCGGGGGATCTTTATTGGACGCGGGAGGATGATGACGGATCCTGGCTGGGGAATGAACTTTGGCCCGCTCTTGCGGTTTTAATCTTTAGACCAAGGACAATCTACAGATTGGAAGGGGGCCCTTGTTGCTTCTTCTGTTTCAATCTCATGGCCGTAAGACCAATTAAGCCAGCACCTAAGAGAAGCATTGTGGCCGGTTCCGGGACAGGTGCTCTGGTTAACCAGATTTGTCCTCCCGGATCGATGGCGGTAGGGTTGGAATATTGTGTAGCATAGTATGGTCGATTTAAGGCAATGATAGGTGCCAGGACGCCATAATATTGACTGGAGGTGGGTTCGTACGGTATCATGTCCGCTGTGAAAAAATCCATGCCGATAAAACTATCAGCCCAATTATACGTAGAATTCCAGATGCCCCACTGCTCGAAGTACGCTTTTTGTCCCGTCTCGGGATTTATTTTTTCGTCTGTATAATCAATGATGCCGGCATACCCATTGTCACCAGGACCTCCGGAGAAGTCGTAGGAGGTATTGCCTCCGGAAACGGTTAAGTTAAAATTCTTAATTTCGAAGTAGCGACTGTCAGGTTTCCCTTGTAGATCCACGATGAATTCATCCGATATTTGCATTGTGCCAAAGACGTTTTGTTGTACATTCTCGACGGAGAACTGTCCAGCAACTGTGTAATCGTAAGTAGTTGCAAAGGCGTTAATTGCACACAGGATGACTATGAAATACATCGAAAAAATAATTTTCGTAATCAGTTCAGGATGATATTACCTTGAAGCGCATAATCGTGTGGCTCATGACCCTGTGCAGAATTGGGCTTGGCCTGGTGATCATAAAAACAGGCTTTGATTTTGCCCGAGGCACCGGCCCCTTTGCCTATCGGGAAGCCGATGCCCTAACTGGAGGGTTTGTCATGATTCTCGGTGCGTATTGTATCATAACAGGTCTGACCCGTCATTTCTTTGACCAATCCGACTGATTGCCTGCCACCTGTTACAATTGATATTTTTTATCGTATCCTCTGGGGGTGATCATCAGATCCTTCCAGGTGAAAGTCTGGCTGTTGCCGATAATGACGGTGGACTGCATGCCGATTTCCTGGTCGCACATGTGATCAAGGGTGGTGATAACAATTTTTTCATTGTCCCGGGTGGCTGCAGTGACGATGCCAACCGGGGTTTTGGGATCGCGGCAGGTGAGAAATATCTGTTGCGCCCGGACGATCTGTTCGGTACGCCGTTTTGATCTGGGGTTGTAGATGGCGGTGACGAAATCGGCCTGGGCAACCGCCTCCAGCCGTTTTTCGATCACCTCCCAGGGGGTAAGTAAATCGGACAGGCTGATCGCGGCAAAGTCGTGCATCAGGGGCGCACCCAGTCGTGCCGCGCAGCTGTTGATGGCGGCCAGGCCGGGAATGATTTCGATTGGGCAATCATATGCAGCTTCCCTGGCCATCTCAAAAACGAGGCCCGCCATGGCGTAAATGCCCGGGTCGCCACCGGAGACGAGGGCGACCTGTTTCCCGGAGGCGGCGGTCTCAAGCGCTGTTCGACACCGATCCACTTCTTTCATCATCTCCGAGGAAATAACCTCTTTGCCCGCAAGAAACTCGGGGATCAGTTCAAGGTAGGTCTTGTAGCCAATGATAACTTCAGCTTTCGCAAGCACCTCGCTTGCGGCAAGGGTCATGTTTTTGACTGAGCCGGGACCTGTGCCGACAACGTAAAGGGTGCCTGAGCCACTGCCATGGTTACATTTTTCCATTTTCTTTTCCTGCTGAGTAAGTGATTACTTTGTGCACTGAGAAGCGCTGTCGGTTCGGCAACGCCGATGGCGCCGACGGCTCCCAGTGCCGCAAAGGAAATTTCCAGATTCGTCTGTCTGTTGATTGTGTCGCTGTCGTAGAAATCAATCGGCCAGCAGTTATTTTCGGCAAACTGCAAAAGACCGGTTTCGTCATTTTTCTTATCGATCGAGGCAAGATTGCGGATACTTGCTCTGCTCAAATGCAAGTCGTTGAAGAGTTCGGTTAAGGCGTCTTCAAATTCGTGCCCCGGCGTGCCGCGATTACAGCCGATGCCGACAACGAGGTCGCGGGGCCTGAACACCGGGCGGAGGTGAGTAATAGTGGTTGCGCGGGATACGATGAAATCCGCGTGAAGCGCATCATCGACTCGTCGTAATCCTTTCGGCAGGGACGATACCTCCATCTCCGTGTAAAGGGAGAGGTGGCCCTGGTTGACAAGAAGAGTGGATAAGCTTGTTAAGACCTTCCTGTCCGGAACGGCAAGCTGTTGCTCCTTGGCCCAGAGATCGAGGGCAACCAGTCCCAGGGTGTCGGAGGCGGTTGTTATCACCGCTGTCCCGCCGGTAAGAGCAGCCACCTTTTCGGCAAGAGTGTTGCCGCCGCCAACATGTCCGGCAAGCAGGCTGATCGCATGACTCCCTTTTTCGTCCAGCACAACAACGCAGGGGTCAGTCAATTTATCGCCAAGCAGGGGGGCGATGGCCCGCACGACGATGCCGGCAGCCATAATACAGATAAAACCGTCATAGTAGTGCCAATTGGCACCAATTGTATCCGCGACTTTTGCTCCCGGTTGTGTGAGAAGGACAGTGGCATCATCCAGCAGGGTGCCAAGCCTGCCGGCAAGGTTTCGCCCGCCGCTGGTTATGGCAACAATGCCTATTTTCATGGACGACGGCTTCCCTTTCTGTAGCCGTGAGTAAAGGCTTCATCGTACAATTTGGACAGAACCGGAGGCGGCCCCTCGGCCAGGACTTTGCCGACAGCGATGATGGCGGTTTTGGTGATACCTGCGTTTTTGACCTGGTCGGCGATGGTCGTCAGCGTACCCCTGAGCTGTGTCTCATCCGGCCAGCTGACTTTTTCAACGATGGCAACCGGGGTATCAGGCGGATACCCCCCGGCAAGGAGCTCGGCAACCACCTCTTGTATCATCCCGACACTGAGAAAAATCATCATGGTCGCCTGGTGCGTTGCCAGCAGGGCCAGTTCTTCTTTCTCAGGTACCGGGGTCCGGCCGCCGCGTCGGGTGAAAATGACAGTCTGCGAAACCTCAGGGAGGGTCAGCTCCGTCCTCAGGGCGGCGGCAGTTGCCAGTCCGGAGCTCACACCGGGAATCACCCTGAAGGGGATAGCATTGTCGTTTAACAGGGCAATCTGTTCATTGATGGCGCCGTATATCGACGGGTCGCCGGTATGCAGTCTGACCACCTTTTTCCCCGCCTGCCATGATTGCAGGATGATGGCGAAAACCTGGTCAAGATTCAGGCCGGCCGAATTGTGCACCTCGGCTTGCAGCCCGGTGATCAATGCTTCAGGGACAAGACTGCCGGTGTAGATGACCACGTCGGCTTCCCGCAGCAGTCTCTGGCCTTTGACGGTAATGAGTTCCGGGTCGCCCGGACCGGCCCCGACGAAATGGACGTCGTGTCTTCCGCTGCCGGTTTCTTTCATGGTTGCTGCTCCGTTCATCGTGTTCCTGTCATAATGGTTATCGGATTGAAGTCAAAAATCCTGCCGTCGGGCTCGGTTCGGGTAACGTTGATAACCGAAGAGGCAACGGCAAAGCCAAACCTGATCATCAGAGCTGGTGCCTCCCGGACAGTTTTTTCGATCACCCCGTTGATGACCAGCCGGCCATCGCCCGATAATCGTTTGGCCGCAAGTTCTGCAATAGCCGGCAGAGAGCCGCTGCTGCCGCCGACAAAAATCCGATCTGGATCCGGCAGGGAGCCAAGCACCTCAGGAGCTCTGCCGAAAACCGGCACTATATTGTAACAGCCAAATTTGACAATATTATTTTTTATATTTTCCAGTTCTTCCTGCTTGTGCTCGACAGCAAAGACGGTCAGTTCCTGATTCATTCTCGCCGCCTCAATCGAGAGAGAGCCGCTGCCGGCACCGACATCCCAGAAAACCCCCTGACGAGGCAATTGCAGCTGATGCAGGGTTGCGGCCCGCACCTCGTTTTTGGTGATCAAGCCACGACTGTGCCGGATGGCATCCTCGCTCAGGCCAAAAGGGGAGGAAGACATATCTGCGGTGTCTGGTACCAGTAGACAGGTAACATTGAGAGGGGAAAAATTTTGCTTGCTCACCTCCAAAAGAGTTCCGCGAAATATCCTTTCATTCTCTGAGCCCAGGTCTTCGGCGACCAGCATAGTGATTGCATCCGGTAAAACCGGCTCCCCGATGAGCTGCAGGTAGTCAAGGAGCCGGCCGGCTATCAGCTCGGGGCTGTTGTCCTTATCGGTGAGAATAAGATTTTTAGGATTACGCAATAATAATCCCGGGATATGACTCGATGTCCGGCCATGCAGACTGGTGATTACGGCATCGTCCCAGGGAATCTTAAAGAGGGCGCAAGCCCTTTGAATCGAGGAGAGCGCCGGATAAAACTCGATGATGTCTGCTGGAAATTCAGCCAGCAGGCGACGACCGATGCCGTAAAAGAGCGGATCGCCGCTGGCCAGTACCGCAACGTTTCCTTGCTGCAATGCGGTTCGGCTTGCGTCAAGCGCTGCGGGCAGGGGAGTGATTGGCAGACGCCTGCCCGGCAGATGGGTGGTCAGGGCAAGAAACCTTTTCGTACCGACCACCAGACTGCACCGGGCCAGTATTTTTTCCTGTGCGGCAGAAAACAAAGCATCGGCTACGCCAAGGACAAAGATTTTATACATGGGTGATGATTTCCGCCTTATGGTTGACAAGGTAAACCTTCACCTCGGTGCCGGTGACATCCTGGCAGTATTGCCGGGCTTTAAGGCAGACTGCGGTAACCAGCTGGTTCTGCCCTGCTGCCTCAATATGGCTGTACATTTCCCGCGCGGTATTGGAGGTTTCAATTTTTTGTAAAAGATCCCCCTCGGCGCCAAGCTGGGCGAGCAGCTGAGCGCCCTCGGCGACCTCCAGGGCGCCATTGCGCACATGGGTCTGCGGTACGCGGAGGGCCGCCTTCATGATTTTTGCCCACATCCCGGACAGGTGGATCGTCTTAAAGTTTCTTATAGCCGCCTCTTTCAAGGAAAATTCCAGGTAGTCGCCCATCATGGCATAGGCCTCCTCCGGGAGATCCAGGAGCTGTTGGGCCCCCTTTTCAGAAGTTCTGCCGGTGGAGAGCACTACGTCTAAGAGACCGGCTTCCCGGGCTACATCCAGTGATGCTTTGATGGTGGCTGTCCAGGCGTCGGCCGAGATGGGGCGGACAATGCCGGTGGTGCCCAGAATGGATATCCCGTCGAGAATACCAAGTCGTTTATTGAGCGTTTTTTCGGCCAGCTCTGCACCATTGGGAACCGAGATGGTGACGGTGATTTTTTGATCGACGGCTATTTCCTTAACGGCGGCAACAATCATCTGCCGGGGAACCGGGTTGATAGCCGGCTGGCCGACTGCAATGGCCAATCCGGGCTTAGTGACCGTGCCGATACCCTTGCCGCCGCATAATAAAATGTTGCCCAGCAGGACGGATCGCACCGGGTCAGCCGGTTGGTGATCTGCATAGACAGTTGCCTCTATTTCTGCCCCATTCGTCACATCGGGATCGTCACCGGCATCTTTTATGATTGAAGCGGTTGCCGAGCCATCACTCCTCGTGCATCGATGGACTGCAAAACTTTTCCGGCTGCCGTCCGGAAAAGGGATTTCGATGTTCTCCGGACAAACCCCCTGCATCAAGGCAAAAGCTGCCGCTTTTGCCGCCGCCGCGGCACAGGTACCGGTGGTAAAACCGCTTCTGAGACGCTTGACTGCCATGGTCATTCAGCCGCCAGGCGCAAAAGAGCATTGACAATTGCCGCCGCCACGGGACTGCCGCCTTTGCGGCCCAGGTTGGTGATATAGCGGCTGTTCTGTTCCACCAGCAGATCTTTTGATTCGGCGGCATTGACGAACCCTACCGGCACACCAACAACCAGGGGGGCGTCGGCCGGGGGAACGCCAGCAAGACTTCTGATGGTCTGGACCAGCGCGGTAGGGGCATTGCCCATGGCGACAATACCGATATTGGCGTTCAGGGACATCTCGATGGCCATTTCCGAACGGGTCTTGTTTTCCGCTTTGGCGCGGGCGGCAACCTCCGGATCGGCAACCCGGCAGATGACTTTGCCGCCCCATGCGGCAAGCATGGTCTTGCTGATCCCCGATGCGACCATGGTGACATCGGTCAGAATATCTTTTCCTTCGCGAATGGCTTTGATACCGGCGTCAATGGCGCCAGGGGCAAAACGCATGGTATCCTTAAAAGAAAAATCACCGGTAGCGTGAATGACCCGCTGGATAATTTTAAAACTTTTTTCGTCCATGTCGATGGGGCCAAACTCTTCTTTGATTATTCTAAAACTTTCCTTCTCAATATCTCCGGGAAGGATTTTCTGTAGATGTACCGTCATAATTTTACTCTCGGCAAGTGTTGATAAAATTAATAAATTCATCTGCTGTCTGCGGGGTAAAACCGAAGTGCAGATGCATATAGCCGCCAAGGACATTTTTGTAGGTGTAGCCTTCGCTTGTGCCGTTATTTACGGAATATAGCCGTGCGATATGGTCCGGCATCCGGTCAATACTGGAATAATGGAATTCATGGCCGCGTAAAACAGTGCCAGCCGGACCAAAACAGCTGGCAGATAGGGTCTGGATCTCCCGGTAGCCGAGACTCGCCCTGGTCTTCTGCATATGCGCCTTGACCGGGAAGGCGCCGATCATGCAGTGAAAAACATTTTGCTGGTCGGTGATGCCTTCGGTAAGATACATGAACCCGCCGCATTCGGCATAGACCGGCCGGTCGCACTCAATCCACTGCCGGATCGCGCTGATCATCGAGTGGTTATTGCTTAACATTTCTGCATAGAGTTCAGGATACCCGCCGCCGAGATAGAGGGCGTCCAGCCCGACCGGCAGCTCCGGGTCGGCAAGCGGACTGAAAAAAATCAGCTCACATCCGGCGTTGCGCAAAATATCAAAATTATCTTCATAATAAAAACAGAACGCTTTGTCGCGGGCAACGCCGATCCGGCAGCGTTCTTTCTTTGCCGGGGACGGAGACAATATATCGGGTTGGGACTCTTTGGCAACTTGAAACAGGTGTTCAATTCGGTCCAGATCGACATGTTCGGCAACGGTGCGGGCAAGCAGCTGGATTGCGGCATTGTCAAGAGGGGCCTCGTCGCTGGTCAGCAGGCCGAGATGACGGCTGGGGATTTCAAATGCCAGTGTTCTCGGCAGGTGGCCGAGGATTTCGGCCTGGCAGTGTTCCTCTATGGCATCGCTTACCAGTTGCAGGTGCCTCTTGCTGGCCACCCGGTTGAGGATAATTCCTTTGGGGGCGGCTTTGGGCCGCAGCATTTCAAATCCTTTGACGATAGCTGCAGCGCTTTCGGCCATTGACCGTACATCGAGCACCAGGATGCCGGGAATATCAAGTGTTTCGGCTAAAGAGCCGCTGGACGAGATCCCGCCGTCAAACATGCCCATTACCCCTTCAATAATGGTAACATCGGCGTTCCGGCTGTTTTTCGCAAGCGTGTCCCTGGTGAAATTTTCGCCACACATCCACAGGTCGAGATTACGTGAAACCTGGCCGGTAACCAGCCGGTGCAGACCCGGGTCGATGAAATCCGGCCCGCATTTGAAGGGCTGCACCGAGCAGCCCTTTTCCCTGAACGCTGCCATCAGTCCCAGCGCAACCGTCGTTTTACCCGACCCGCTGGAGGTGCCTGAAACAATAAATCTGCTGGATGTTTTGTCGCTCATTGTTTTTTTCGTCAAGTTTGACTGGTTTCCATGCACTGCATGGCAACCAGCTTTTTTTTACGACGTCATTATTGCTGCCAATATTGAAAACTTACCTGCCGGGTCTTATTGAAAGGGTCGAAAACCACCTGAGCCTGCACATCGAATACCTCGGCAATCGTCTCCGCCGTCAAGGTCTGATCGGTCGGGCCATGGCAGAGGATCCGGCCGTCCTTCATAAAGAGGAGCTGGTCGCAATAGGCTGCCGCCAGGTTGAGATTATGGATCACGGCGATGACTGTCCTGCCTTCAGCCCGGACCAGCTGGCGGGCAATATTAAAAATCTGCAGCGTATATTTTACATCAAGGCTTGCGGTCGCTTCATCAAAAAGAAGCACCGGTGCGTTCTGGGCTAGAGCCCGCGCCACAACCGCGCGCTGCTTCTGACCGCCGGACAGATTATTGGTGTATCGGTCTTTCAGTTTGCTGATGCCGATACATTCCATAGCCTGATCGACAGCCAGCCAGTCTTCCTGAGAAGGTGACGAAAAGCGGTCGATGTGCGGATGTCGTCCCATCAGGACGATTTCCTCCACGGTAAAACCAAAGCCGGTGTCAAACTCCTGCGGGACAAGGGCAAGCTGTCGGGCCAGTTCGCGTTTGGCATAGGCATGGATTTGTTTTCCGTTAAAAACGATAGTGCCGGTCAGCTGTTTTCTGGCCCCGATAAGCAGGTCGAGAAAGGTCGTTTTACCGCAGCCGTTGGGCCCGACGACGCCGTAAAATTTGCCGGGGGGAAGGCAGAGATTGATTTCCTGCAGGACCGGATCAGTGCCGTAGGCAAAAGAGACATCGGTGAGCGTAAAGAGAGAATTGTCACTCATAGCTCTTGCCTCTTTGTTTCTGTCGGAAGATGACACAGAAAAATGGTCCGCCGATCAGCGCAGTCAATACCCCGATAGGCACCTCGACAGGTAAAACCGCACGGGTCATGGTATCGGCCAGCAGGAGCAGAATGGCACCTGCCAGTGCGGAAACCGGCAGCAGTTTGCGGTTGTCCGGACCGACCAGATAACGCATCAGGTGCGGCACGATCAGTCCGATAAAGCCGATTATGCCGGTAATGGCGACGCAGACAGCTGCCACCAGTGAAGCGGTCAGCAGCAGGATCTTTCTTACCTTGGCCGTTTCTACGCCCAGGGTGTCCGAGGATCGCCGGCCAAGACTCATAATATTCAGATCCCGGCCGTAATATAATGTTACCCCGATGCTGAAGATGAAGGTTCCACCGATCAGCAACACGCCGTTCCAGGTGCTCGAGGCAAAACTGCCCATCAGCCAGAATATAATGACGGCCACCTGTTCATCGGCAAGATATTTCATGAAACTGATGCCGGCGGACAGAATTGCACCGACAATGACTCCAGAGAGAATAAGGGTCTGGGCAGATATCTGGCCGTTGAAGGTGGAAAGACGCATCACTATCAACAGGGTAAGCGTCGCACCGGCAAAAGCAAAAATGGGGGTTGAGAAATGGCCGAGCATGCTCAGGTTGGCCAGGAGCGCCAGGGAGGCACCAAAGGCGGCACCGCTGGAAATGCCGAGCGTGTACGGGTCGGCAAGGGGGTTGAGGAGAATCCCCTGATAGATAACTCCGGAAAGAGCCAAACCTCCGCCTACCAGAGCGGCGGTGAGAATCCGCGGCAGCCGGACATCCATGACGACATAGGGGATGGTTGTTTCTATACCGGCGGTCAGGGAAGAATCGCCGAATATCCTTGCTCCGATGACCCGAAGTATCTCTTCCGGGGCGATCTCCATGTAGCCCATCCCGGTCGATACAATGATCACGAGAACGGCACAGAGAAACAGGGCGGAGACAAGCAGGTAATATTTTTTTTCCGAATGGCGATACATTACTGCCTTATCCCTGAAAGTCTGTCAAAAAAAAACACATGGAAAGCATTTTTAACAGTAATAACTTGATCATCCCACCAGGGGTTCTGGTTTCCCACGGGGCATTAAAAAGTTCCGGCTCATTTTCCATTTGCCGGAATTGTAATTTGAAACAGCAGCGTGAATCAGGTCAGATAATAATAAATTACGGCAACCAGCACAACACAGAGTGCCCGGGTCACCTGACTGAAGCCGACGAGTTCCAGCGCGAGTTGCGGCGAAAAAATTCCACTGTAATAGGGCAGCTGATGACGAACCGCCCTGATCGGAGTTGATAAAATGTTGCCCACCAGCAGGGCCAGCACCACCTCCTTGACGGTGAGACTGTTCTGGGCCAGCAGCACACTGGCTGCGGTCAAGCCGGCCGAGAATTCGGTGGTTACATGCAGGACGACAATACCGAGACTCTGCGGGTTCAGCCATGAAAGAAACCACGCCTTGGCGGAAATAAAGTCTTCTATCCTGGTAAATAGACCATACCTGCTGAAAAGAAAAAAGAGCAGATAGACCGGAACCATAAATATCATGACCTTGCCCATCCGTTTTTTCAGCCTCCTGGCGCTGGTGACAAATGCCGTCTTCCAGCCGGTTCGTTCTTTTTTCTCAGGCATAAGGAGGGTGTCCTGGTTTTCGGGAAGCAGCAGTCTGCCGCTCAGGACCACCAGGATTGTCTGGAGGATTGCGGCTGTAAAGGTGAGGCCGACATAGAGCAGCGCGGCTGCCTTGATAAGCGGTACGGTGAGAAAAAAGGTCGTCGGCAGGTGGAGAAAAAATCGGGGCAGGGAGTTAAACAGGTTGGCGAGGACCAGTTCTCTTTTACTCATCTGTCCCTTGTCGAAGGCCTCGGCCAGCATCGTGTTGGCCGAGACGCCGGAGACAAATGCCATGGAAAAACTGGCACCGGTGACTGCCGACAGTCTACCCATGCGAATGAGCGGGCGGGCAAAGGTTGCCAGTCGGTTGGTCCAGTTGAGGCTTTCAATAAAATTGGCGATAAAAAGCCCGATGGCAATGGAGATGCTGATTCTGATGATCGGCAGAATCACCTGTGGCCATATTGCGGAAAGGAGGCTGTGTTCCATGGAAAGTCGCTACGGTTGAAAAGAGATCTTTACAGAATATCCCAGATAGTGAGCAAGGGCGCTCTGCAGGTTTCCAACGCGCGATAGTACACCTCATGGAGCGGAAAGAAAATAATTATTATTTTTTGGACGCTTTGGTGGGGCAGGCTTTTGCGCGATGGCGGGGGAGCACGTTTTCACCGACGAATAGTAGTTGACTTTCTGCTGCGCTGTTGCTTAAATGTGATGGAGTTTCAGGTGCTTTGCAAAAAGCTGAAGAGGGAACCTCGTGTGAATCGAGGACGGACCCGCCGCTGTAACCGGGGACAGATTTCACGTTTTGCCACTGGGCGCATATCCCGGGAAGGTGTGAAAGATGACTGATCCGGAAGTCAGAAGACCTGCCTGAAATGAAGGTTTTTGTCATCCCGTGGAAAAGGATGCTTTCATCGATACGAGGAACAACAGGGAATCCCCGGATCAGCTAGTATGATTCGGGGATTTTTTTATGCTCTCCGGGGCTGAAATTTACCGGCAGAGAACGCCTTTGCCGATACCCTTTTTCAGCATAGGCTGATGCGACCAGGGATCGAGGCATCGAACTGCAATAACTGCAGGCAACTGATGATAATCGGGCTGTACGTTTAATGAAAGGGAAGATGATGCAAGGGACATTCTATGTGGTTGGGGTGGGGCCGGGAGATCCGCAGTTGATGACTTTGAAAGCGGCAAAGATTCTGGAAAACTGTGCTGTCTGGTTTGTGCCCTCCGCCTTTGAAAACGGTGGCAGCATGGCCCTTAAAATCGCCTCGGGTGCAGTCTGCAGCGAAGGGAAAACCATTCTCAGTCATCGCTTCCCGATGAAACAGATACCCCGCGGGGAATCACCCGATCCGGAGGTGAAAAGTGCCTGGCAAGAGGCGGCAAAAACCATAATGGCGGCACTTTCCGACGGACATGATGTCGTTTTTCCAACGCTCGGTGATCCGGCAATATATTCTACCGGATTTTATGTGTGCGAAACCCTGCAGGAATACGGTTCGCCGTTTCCGGTTGAAATCGTCCCCGGCGTGTCTGCGATTGGTGCCTCTTCTGCCGCGGCCGCCGTACCGCTTTGTCTCGGCGATGAACGACTGGTGGTCATTCCCGCCACCTTCCCGAATGACCGTATCCGGGACTTGCTCCAGCTCAGCGATGTGGTCGTTTTTATGAAAGTCCATAAGGTGATGGAACGGCTGGTGGGGTTGCTCGAAGAGCTTGATCTCATCGACAATGCAGTCCTGATTGAACGCTGCAGCCTTGGGGATCAGAAAATCTGGCACGATATCCGGGAGGCTGTTGGTCAGGATATCCATTATTTTTCAACAATGGTGGTGCGAAAAACACACTAAAGCACAGGGAAATTTTGTCCTGTGCTGTAGTGTTCTCATCGAAGCAGCGCTTTTTCTTCGTGATACCCGGATCGAGCCGTAGCGTTTGGCATGAGGACAGCACCCTTGGCCATCAGGGTTGCCGGACTGGTCACCGAATTGCATCCGGTCTGGCAGCCGTCAGCCAGGATTGCCCCGAGTTTGCGCCGGTTGGTGTCGATACGCTCACCTTGAAAGAAAACTGTGATGGTACCGGGTAAAAACTTGAGATTGGCCAGTTTTGTTCCGGCCCCCAGGTTGACATCGTTGCCGAGGATTGAATCGCCCAGATAAGCAAAGTGGCCGGCTTTGGCGTCATTTAACATAATGGAGTGTTTTATCTCAGTCGCGTGGCCGAGAACACATCTTTTCCCGGCCAGACAATATCCCCTGAGGTAGGCTCCCTGCCGGACTTCACTCATATCACCGATAATTGCAGGAGATTTGATCATTGCCCCTGATTCAATGAGGACTCCTCTGCCCAGGGCGATCTGTTTCCCCAGCAACACGGCTCCAGCCATAATTACCGAGGCCCCTTCTAAAACCATCCCTGCCCGCTTGACCTGTAATTCCCCTTTAGTCGTGGCGCCGTAGGTGATTTCCAGGTCATTGAAATCCAGGGTCTGGCCTTTATGAATGACAATATGCTCGGTGAGCGGGATACCGTTTCTGATGTACACATTGTCATATTTCGGATATGTGTAGGTGTCCATATAGTTCTTCAGATCATGCAGCGGCTGCCAGAGGTGAGCTTCCGGTGCAAAAAGTCGCTGATCGGGGAAATCGGCTGTATCAAAAAAAGATTTGATTGTAAGCATTGTCTTGTCTCAGTGATTATGGATGGATCGAAGTATCCGGACTTGTATTTATCACTATGAGTAAAATAGTGTGAGAGATCAAGGAAAAACCGGGCAATGTGGCGATTAGGGGGTGAAAGCTGTTCTTGACTTAATTAAACCGGATGTTTAGTATTTCCGAGGCTTCTGTGGCAGCGTTTTTTTCTGGCAGCTATCTTGTTGAAAAAAGGCACAAATATTGTATTTTAAGATGATCGGTATATATGGCGATGATCTCAATTTAGAGTTCTCGTTTAGCGTTATGCAGGAGGAATGAGTGGAATTTAATGATTCATTGAGCATCGGAATGGACGATTTTTCAAACAATGAAGAGATGGAAATCCCTGAAGTATTGCCCATGATGGCGGTACGGGATGTCGTTGTCTTCAACTATATGATTATCCCTCTTTTTGTCGGTCGTCCGGGGTCCGTCGAAGCCGTTAATGAGGCTCTTGGGACAAATAAATTGCTGATGCTTGTCACTCAGAAAGATGCCACCAAGGACAATCCGAAGGTTGAAGATCTTTATGAGGTTGGCATGGTCTGTGTGGTCATGCGGACGCTGAAGCTGCCCGATGGGCGTCTCAAGGTGCTTGTTCAGGCCATGTCCAAGGCGAGGATAAAAGAATTTGTGCGGACCGAACCTTCCTACCAGGTATCGGTGGAAGTTATCGAAGACGTTGAAGCGGAAGAGGTTACTGTTGAGGTAGAGGCCTTGATGCGGGCGGTCCGGGAGCAGACCGAGAAGATAATGTCGCTGCGCGGCATTCTTTCAGCCGATCTCATGATGATCATCAACAACATCGAAGATCCGGGCCGGCTTGCCGACCTGGTCGGCTCAAATCTGCGCCTGAAAATTTCCGAATCGCAGAAAATCCTCGAGGAAAGTGATCCCGTTGAACGGCTGCGACTGGTGAGCCAGCTGCTGACCAAAGAGCTCGAAGTCTCGACCGTGCAGGCCAAGATTCAAAACGATGCCAAAGAGGAAATGAGCAAGTCGCAGCGTGAATATTTTCTGCGTGAGCAGATGCACGCGCTGCAAAAGGAATTGGGCGACACCGACGAGCGGTCGCAGGAAATCGATGAGCTCGAACGGAAAATCAAGAAAACCAAAATGCCCAAGAGTATCCGTAAGGAGGCGAAAAAGCAGTTGAGCCGGATGGATATGATGCATCCGGATTCCTCTGAGGCAACGATTATTCGCACCTACATCGACTGGATTCTTGATATCCCTTGGAAAAAGAGTACCAAGGACATGCTCGATCTGGTCCAGGCTAAAATCATCCTGGATGAGGATCACCACGGCCTTGACAAGGTGAAGGAGCGTATTCTGGAATATCTGGCAGTACGGAAATTGAACCAGACGACCAAAGGACCCATTCTCTGTTTTGTCGGCCCTCCCGGGGTTGGCAAGACCTCTCTCGGGAAATCGGTCGCCCGGGCCATGGGGCGAAAATTCCACCGCATTTCCCTCGGCGGGATGCGCGATGAAGCGGAGATCCGCGGGCATCGTCGAACCTATATCGGCGCCATGCCGGGACGCATTGTCCAGGGGCTGAAAACAGTCGCGACCAATAATCCGGTTTTCATGATGGACGAAATTGATAAACTGGGCTCCGATTATCGTGGCGATCCTTCCTCAGCTCTTCTCGAAGTGCTCGATCCGGAACAGAATTTCGAATTTTCCGATCATTACATGAATCTGCCCATCGATCTGTCGAAGGTGATGTTTATCACCACCGCCAATATGAGCGATACCATCCCCGGACCGCTGCTCGACAGGATGGAGGTCATTCGTCTGTCCGGCTACACCCAGGAAGAAAAAGTTGTTATTGCCAGACGCTACCTTCTGCCCCGACAGATTAAACAAAATGGTCTCAAGGCACGGCAGGTAAGAATAGATGATGAAACCCTGCAATATATTGTCACCCATTACACCTATGAGGCGGGGCTGCGTAATCTTGAGCGGGAAATAGGCAAGGTATGCCGGAAAATCGCCCGGAAGGTGGCTGAAGGCGGCAAAGGGCCGTACACGGTTTCGAACCGCAATCTTGATCGATACCTGGGCCCGCCGAAAAACATACCCGAGTCGGAGCTGGAAAAACTGGAACAGCCCGGTCTGGTGACCGGCCTTGCCTGGACCGAGGTTGGCGGCGAAATCCTGCAGATCGAGGTGAACATCATGCCGGGCAAAGGGAAACTGCTTATGACTGGCCAGTTGGGCGATGTCATGAAAGAGTCCGCCCAGGCGGCCTTGACCTATTGCCGAAGCCGGTCAGAAGAACTCAAGGTTGCCGAAGACTATTTTGACAAGATAGATCTGCACATTCATGTTCCGGCAGGTGCTATCCCCAAAGACGGCCCGTCAGCCGGTATCACCATGGCGACAGCTCTGTACTCGGCGATTACTGGTCGAACCGTTATCAGCAATCTGGCAATGACCGGTGAAGTGACCCTGCGTGGTCGCGTACTGCCCATTGGCGGCTTGAAAGAAAAGGCCCTCGCAGCGCTACGTGCCGATATTACCACGGTGATTATCCCCGCGCAGAATGAGAAAGATCTTCAGGAAATACCAATAGATATAAGAAACAAGATGGAGTTTTTCCCGGTCAAGGACATGGATGAGGTGGTCAAGATTGCGTTTCCAAAAGTTTCTGCAGTGAAGACCGCAAAGGCCACCGCTAAGCTGAGCGGGAGCAGTGACGTCGCCTGATCTGGAACATAGCTCAACACCTGATCGCCCGAAAAAAAGAGGTGGCCCCTGGGGTATCCTCCTGGTTTTTCTGGCCTTGATACTGAGTGGCGGCTGGTATACGAGCTATGTTTTATCCCCCGGTCCGGAAAGCCCGAATGAAACGGCAATCGTCTCCATTCCACGGGGCACCTCTGTTCGTGGAATAAGTGAAATTCTTGCCCGGGAAGGCATCATCAACCCCGATGTCAGGTTTCTTCTGCTGGCAAAATTGTCCGGGTATAGCAGCAGACTCCAAGCCGGTGAGTTCAGGCTGCGCACCGGAATAAAGCCCCTGGAGGTGTTGCGGGAACTGGCATCCGCCAGATCGATCGAATATCCTATCACGATTCCGGAAGGACTTCGCGCGGCTGAAATTGCCCAGATTTTTGGCGATTATGGCTGGTGTAATCCGAAAAGTTTCCTCAACCTTGTGAACGATAAGGCTTTTCTGGCAAAATTAGGATTTCCTCACCTTGACAGCCTTGAAGGCTATCTTTATCCGGATACCTACCTCTTCACCAGAGATATTACGGGTGCGGAGAAGATTATTCCCATCATGGTCAAACGGTTCAACGAGGTCTGGAGTGAAGTGACTGCTGGAGTTCCCGGGCCGGTCGATCTGGAGAAAACCGTTATCCTCGCCTCAATTGTTGAAAAAGAAACCGGAACACCAGAAGAAAGACCATTGATTGCTGCGGTATTTCAGAACCGGCTGCAAAGTGGCATGCGCCTGCAGTCCGATCCCACCGTCATTTACGGCACAAAGAAATTTTCAGCTCCCATATCCAAGAGCGACCTGCTCACCGAAACCCCCTATAATACCTACACGCTCCCCGGCCTCCCGGTTGGTCCGATCTGCAGTCCGGGCAAGGATGCACTGCTGGCCGTTTTACATCCGACCCCCACCGATACGCTCTATTTTGTCTCGAAAAATGACGGCACCCACCACTTTTCAAAATCACTGATTGAGCATAATCGTGCCGTAGAAAAATATCAGAGGAAAAATTCGGATAAAAAAGGTAAGTAGATAAGGAAGCTGGGCGTAGTCGGGGCAACAATGGTTGGGTTGACAAGATAGACTTTATTACCGTGGAAATTCGCTGCGTGTTTTCAGGAATGAATTTCCAAGGTACGTATCCCCTAGTGGGGATTAGACGGGAGAAAACGGTGAAAATTGCCCTGGTGCAGATTAATCCGGTTATCGGTGATTTTACAAAAAATTGCGGGAAAATCAAATTCTGGTCGGAAAAAGCCAAGGCTTGTGGCTGTGAACTGGTGATATTTCCTGAACTCGCAGTGTCCGGCTATCCTCCGCAGGATCTTCTTGAAAGAACATCATTTCTCGTCGCCCATGAGGAGGCGGTATCAGGCTTACTGGGTGAACTGCCCGACCTTGATGTCATGTTTGGCTGTTTTGAACAGCGGGAGGGGCAACAAGGGAAAAAGCTTTATAATTCCGCTGTGGTTGCCCGACAGGGCAGGATTGTCTTTCGGGCACACAAACAGCTGCTGCCGTCCTATGATGTCTTTGATGAGACCCGCTATTTTGAACCGGGTCCGCCGTCAGAATTGTATACACTCAAAAATCTGCAGTTCGGGGTCACCGTTTGCGAGGACGTCTGGAGTGAAGAGGTGAAGGAGTATGACACTGACCCTGTAAGTGAGATTCTGTCTCTTGCGGCAAAGAATCGGGATAAGGTTCATGCAATCATCAATATCTCCGCCTCTCCTTTTCAGCGTAATAAAGAACGCATCCGAAAACAGATCTTTCAAAAGATCTGTCGTCGCTCCGGTACCCCTTTTCTTTACTGTAACCAGGTTGGCGGACAGGATTCACTGCTTTTTGACGGACGTAGTCTGGTCATGGATAAGAAAGGTACGGTGGTCGCCCAGGCCCTCGGCTTTGCCGAAGATATGATTGTCATCGACAGCCGGACCTGGCAGGGTGATATGCATGGCGTACCGCAGCTCTCCGAGCATGCGGCGGTGTATGCGGGGCTGGTCATGGGGGTGCGTGATTATGTGCAGAAATGCCATTTCTCCTCCGTGGTGCTTGGCTTGTCCGGGGGGATAGATTCGGCACTCACCGCAGCCATTGCAGTTGACGCCCTGGGTGCGGAAAATGTGCTTGGTGTTGCGTTACCTTCTCCTTACAGTTCCCAGGATTCGCTTGATGACGCCAAAAAACTGGCCGAAAACCTGGGCTGTCGGTTCGAGGTCCTGCCGATATCCGGACTCTTCGACGGTTTTCGGCGCAGCCTCAATTCATTTTTTGCAGGACTGGATGAAGATATAACCGAGCAGAATCTGCAGGCCCGTATACGGGGTAATCTTCTGATGGCATTGTCGAATAAATTTGGTCATTTACTTTTGACAACCGGCAACAAGAGCGAGATGGCCGTGGGCTATTGCACCCTGTATGGCGATATGAGCGGTGGATTGGCGGTGATCTCCGATGTACCGAAGCAGCTGGTCTATGAACTGGCGGCGTACATCAACAGGGCAAGAGAAATCATTCCGGCCCGAATCATTTCCAAAGCACCGACTGCGGAACTTAAACCGGACCAAACCGATCAGGATGATCTGCCGCCCTACGAAATTCTTGATCAGATTCTCGAGCTGCATCTCGAAGAGGGAAAAGGTGCTCGTGAAATTATCGCTCTTGGTTTTGATGAACAGACAGTCCGCGACATCCTGCGACGGGTTCGGGTCAATGAATACAAACGAAAACAGGCTCCGATGGGGCTGAAGGTGACCACCAAGGCATTTGGTTTTGGGCGCAGATATCCCAATGTGCAAAACTTTCAGGAATAACTTTAATGGCTTTGCAAATTGAAAGATAGCCGCTACTCCTTACAATCCATTCTCAAGTATCTTGTTCTTGGGGGATTTCTCTGTGCGGTGATCTGGCTCATTGTCCGTGAGCAACTGATTGATCGTCCTGAGAAACTTTATGTGACCACCTCCGGCAGTGTCGACATGTGTCTTAGCTGTCATAAGGACGAAAAACTCGACCCGGCTCACGATGTCTCAGTTATCGGCTGTTCTCCCTGCCATCTCGGCAATCCTCTGGCGGTAACCAAAGAAAAAGGGCACGAAGGGATGGTGCTCAATCCGGGCGATCTTCGCCATGTGGAAAAAACCTGTTCCGTTGAGGGGTGTCATCCGACCGATGTGCATAAGGTGAAAAACTCTCTTATGGCAACGAATCGGGGGATTATCGGCACCTTGCTGTATTACTGGGGGGAAACGGACAGCCAGAGTACCGAACTCACGGTAGAAGAACTCCTGAAAACGGGGAAGAGTTCTCTGGCTCTCGATTACTATCGAAAACTCTGCGCGACCTGTCACCTCTGGAAACAAAAAAACGATATGCCCGGGGTTCCGCAATTTTTTAATGAAAAGGGTGGGGGATGCTCGGCATGCCACTATGACGTACCAGGACAAACCGGTATGGAAGAAGTCTTAGTCTCGGACAACAAACAGATTGCCCGTGCCCCGGATAAAAAAATTCATCCTCTCATCACTCGAAAGGTGCACAGCGTCAATTGTGTCCGGTGTCATAATCGTTCCGGCCGGATTGGTATCTCGTATATGGGAATTTTCGAATCCGAAGGGTATGGCACGCCCTATGAGGAAGGACATTTAAATTCCAGGCAGCTGCCGGGGGCGAGATTTTATCTTGAGATTGCCGATGACGTGCACCATACAAAAGGGATGGAGTGCATCGACTGTCATACCCGCAACGAGATCATGGGTGACGGCACGAGTTATGCCCATTATGAAGATCAGGTGGAAATTTCCTGCGAGGTCTGTCACTCGGACCATCCTGGAACCACAAGAAAAAACAATACGCTTACCAATATTGACACCGAGGACGGCAAGATCGTGCTGGTGGGCAAGGTTGACGAGAAGCTGCATCCCGTCAAGACGGCAAAAAAAGGAGTGTGCGATTTTGGTGCCCATAAACGGGTGACCTGTGAGGCCTGCCATTCAACCTGGGTAGCCCAATGTTATGGCTGCCATGCCAAACGCGATGCCGCGCATACCCATCTGGATAAATTGAGTCTGGAAAAAACCGCCGGATTATGGGAGGAGGGCCGTTCTTACATCCGCTACGAAAGGCCGATGCTCGGGGTCTGGCAGGATGAGATTGTTGTGGTCACTCCCGGCTGCCAGGATATCGTCACGGTGGTGGATAAAAATGGCGAGATCGACAAGAGCTTTGACCGGTTTACCATGGCGGCGATCAATCCCCACACCACCCAGGCGAAAGGCCGGGACTGTATTGACTGCCATGCCTCTACGAAGACCGTTGGCCTGGGGGAAGGAAAAATCTTCCTGCGAGACGGGGAGCTGGCCTTTGAGGGTGTAGATAAAGGAATTGTCACAAGTGCCGGTAAAACTGTTCCTTTTGATGCGTATGTGACCATGGATGGCACGCCGCTGCAGCATAGTTCCCGGTCCACTTTGCGGCCTTTTAACAAGGGGGAACTCCGGTCGGTTCTGCGGGTTGGACTCTGTGTCGGCTGCCATAATCGGTACGACGATCCGGTTTGGAAAAATTATACCAGTGAGACTGTCTGCCGTCGTCCGGAACTGTCTTCCGGGGTCCGGGATGAAGATTTTCCCAAGATAAATGGAGAAAAGAGATAGGAATACTAAGCGGTAACACCGTCGGTTTAAAAACCCATCAATTAAAAGCCCTGGAACGACTTGCGCAGAAAAGGGTCCAGCGGGATAAGATTATTAATCCGGAGATGGCCCGGACACTCTGCCAGCTTTCTGCCGAACTGAACCGACAGCTTGGACTGCTCGTGCATCGGTCCGGTAAAATTGAAGCTGTCGTGGTTGGCACTTATTCCCAGATTATGCTGCCGCAACTGGCCAATGTCCGGGCATCCGGCGGCAGGCTGCGCGGCCTGCGACTGATTCACACCCATCTGGCCGGAGAGGATATCAGCGATGAAGACCTTATGGATCTGCTTTTTTTACGGCTGGATCTGCTGTCCGTCATCAAGGTCGATGCTGAGGGGTTGCCGGAAAAAATGTATTCGGCCCATCTGCTGCCTACCGCCCACGAAGGAAAAAACTGGACATTTCTCAAGCCGGTTCATCCCGCTAATCAGACTGAATCGTTTGAGGAGTTAATTGGTGCAATAGAGGGCGAGTTTGGCCTGAGCCGGAAAACCAGTCTGGTCGATCGCGGAGAGGATCGCGCTATTCTGGTCAGCGTGACTACCGATGCAAAGAGGCAGGCAGAGGAATCACTTGCCGAGCTGGTCGAACTGGTTCGTTCCGATAATATTGTTATTTTAGATACGGTGCTGCAGCGTAAAAGCAAAGCCAATCCCCGGCTTATCATCGGCAAGGGTAAACTGGCCGAGATCATGATCAGGGCCTTGCAGCTCGACGCCAATCTCCTGATCTTCAACCAGGAGCTGAACCCTTCGCAGATACGATCCATCACCAATTTCAGCGACCTGCGGGTTATTGACCGCACCCAGCTCATCCTCGATATTTTTGCCCACCGGGCCATGAGCCGGGAAGGCAGACTTCAGGTGGAGATGGCGCAATTGAAATATATGCTTCCCCGGCTGTCGTCTCGAGACGATGCGTTGTCACGGCTGACCGGCGGAATCGGCGCGCGTGGCCCGGGCGAAACCAAGCTGGAGATCGATCGCCGAAGAATTAACGACCGCCTGGCCCGGCTGACCCGCGAATTAAAGCAGGTGAGCGCCGAGAGATACCGGCGCAGGGCGCAGCGAAGAAAAAAAGAACTGCCGGTTTTATCGCTCGTCGGCTACACCAATGCCGGCAAATCAACCCTTCTGAACACCTTGACCCACAGCGATATCGTCGCCGAAGACAAGCTTTTTGCGACCCTTGACCCGACCAGCCGGCGACTGCGATTTCCTACAGAGATGGAGGTTATCATCACCGATACGGTGGGTTTTATCCGAAATCTGCCGACAGATCTGCTGCAGGCATTTATGGCAACCCTGGAGGAATTACAGGAGGCGGATCTGCTTGTCCACGTTGTCGATGTATCCAATCCCGGCTTTCGTGAGCAGATGGCGGTGGTCGAACAATTGCTTAGAGAACTTGAGCTCGATGAAATACCGGTTCTGACCCTGTATAACAAGATCGATCAGGTCGAAGATAAAGAGGCTATCGAACAACAACTCGGCAGGGACGCCATTATCGTCAGCGCGCTGCAACCGGAAACTCTTACCGGGTTTCTCAACCAGGCCGAACGCATGATCGGCAAGGTACTGGACCAAAATCCGGGGGAGTTGCCACCCTGAAACGGCTATTTTCCCCTGACTCGTCGTTGTTCTCAAAATGTAATTCTCGGAGGTCACCGTAGACTCCGATTTCCATTATATGCCTGCGGTTAAATGTCTCGCACGCCTGGATGTTGAGCGATATGACTCGTTTCAGGATGAAAACTAGGGGAGCAGATAGAATCCCAGTTCTTTTTCGTAGGCCCGGTCTTCGATAAATTCGGCGCCGATACGGTTGCCGGAGACCGTTTTGATAATGACTTTTTTAAAGAGAACCGTTTCTTTTCGATTGTCGAGAGTAAAGACCAGGGACCCCCGCTGACCTACTTTCATATCGTGGATACCCCGGACTTCAAAGCATGCCCCATTGAGAGAAAGATTCATGATCTTGATCTTTCCGCCGCCAATCGCCGGTGGAATCAAATCGTAGATCCCTTCGAGTTCGGTGTTTTTTCGAGCATTTCGGCGGAATTCCAGGTGCACCTTATAGACATGCCCGCACTTGCATTTAACTTTTATGAGATGCAGACGATGTCGAAACTGGGCAGCGGAGATGGCCCGGGCAGCATCGCACGCCGGGCATACGATCATTGCCTCATCGTCTGGTTTAACGAAAGATCTTGGGGTTTCTGGCGTATTTGGCATGCTCTATTATACAATTCCTCTCGTTTATTGCAAACAGCGAACTATAAAGAGTAAATGCCCCATATTTAAAAATATGAGCGGACATAGATGGTATCAGTACGGTACCCCCGGCCGGATCGCTCTTTTACGCGGGAGTCAATCGTAAATAATTGCCGTATATTTTTCCAGGATTTCTTCTGTCTCTTTATCAAGTTCACTGGCTACTTCATGGATCTGGTATTCCTGGCCGCAGACAGTACAACGCATGCGCACTCTGCGACACATGCGATGTACCTTAAGTTTTCCGGAGCATTTCTTACATTTCATAGGCTGTTCCCGGTACATGGAGAGTACATCGGGAGACTCTTTTTAACTGAGTAGTTGTTCTCTGGTGAAGACTGATTCGAGCGTATAGCCCGCTTTTGCCAGAGCCTCGGTACCGCCTTCCTGCCGCTCAACGATCGTTGCAATGAGACCCACCTTGAAGCCGGCCGCTTCAACTCGTTCTATTACTTTAAGCAGTGTGCCGCCGGTGGTGACCACATCTTCAAGCAGGGCGACGGTGCAACCTTCGGCCATATTTTTCAAGCCTTCAATATAATTGCCGGTTCCGTGTCCTTTAGCCTCTTTGCGGACAATAAAGGCAGGAATCGGCTTCTCCGCGAGAAAACTCGCGATCGACACCGCTGTAACCAGAGGATCGGCACCAAGCGTCATACCGCCAACTGCCTGGATGGGGGTGGGTGATTTTTGCAACAGACTAAAGAGCAATTTACCACAGAGATATGCCCCTTCTGCGGAAAGGGTTGTCTGTTTACCGTCAATATAGAAATCGGAAGTTTTTCCGGAAGTAAGGGTAAAGGAACCTTTTCGATATGATTTTTCGAGGAGGATTTCTTTCAGTCGTTGTCTGTCGTCCATGGGAATATGCGCTATCGGCGGAGTAAAATTATAATAAATTGCTATTGTTAATAATCGTCGTTAATAAATTTGTAGTCGATACTACCTTTTTTTTTCCCATGTTTAAAGAAAAAACTGGTAAGGTTTTTTAGCAATGACGGCTATCCTGTTCATTCTTTGCTTGATGCCGGCAGGCTTTAAAATTTTACCTTATCTACGGAATGATTTTTGCTGTTTCTTAAAGGTGAAGACAGATCCATCTCGGTAATTTCCTGAAAACTCAAAATTCAAGATGGATACGAGATACGTTGCATAAACCAATCTGATTACCCCGCAAGCTCAGCTTGTCGAAAAGGAAGGGTGTGTGCTGTTTTTTCCCCGGGACGCCGTAAACCCATCCCTGGGGGGCTTCGCTGCAGCCGTCCTTGGCTGCAGAGACCCGTAAAACGAACAGCCCACACCCTGGTTCAGTAGCTGAACATTGGGGGCAATCAGATAAACCAATATGAATATTATGAGGAGAAGCTATGTGTGGTATTGTTGGATATTGCGGTCCCCGGCGCGTCGTGCCGGTAGTTTTGGAAGGCCTGAGGCGACTTGAATATCGAGGGTACGATTCAGCTGGTATTGTTTATCTGGAAAAAGACCGGCTCATCAAGCATCGCGCGGCAGGCAAATTGTCGAATCTTGAAGCAATTATCGGGGACGCAATCATTGCCCCATCCCATATAGGTCTTGGCCATACCCGCTGGGCAACCCACGGGGCGCCGACCACCGAGAATGCCCATCCGCACAGTGACTGTACCGGTGATCTCGTCGTCATCCACAACGGTATCATCGAAAACTACCACTCACTGCGTGAAGAGCTGAAGGCGAAAGGTCATGTGTTCTCCTCTGAGACCGATACCGAGGTTCTCGCGCATCTGATTGAAGATAATCTCGATGGTGATCTGGTTGTCGCCGTAAAAAAAGCGATCAGCCTGGTCGAAGGCTCCTATGCAATAGGGGTACTCTGGGCCGGCATGCCGGACACGCTTATTGCTGTACGTAATCAGAGTCCTTTGGTGCTGGGTGTCAGCGAGAAGGATGGTAATTTTATGGCTTCTGATATCCCGGCGCTGTTGCCCTACACCCGGCAGGTAATATTTTTAGACGATATGGAACTGGCGATTCTGACCGCCAAGAGTCACCAGATCTTTTCGCTTGTTACCGGCAAACCCTTGCAAAAAGAGATTCAAACGATCGACTGGAACGCGGCGATGGCCGAGAAGGGGGGATATAGACATTTCATGCTCAAAGAGATTTTCGAGCAGCCCCAGGCCATCACCAATACGGTGAGCGGGAGAATCAACCTGGAGACGGGCGTGGTTGATCTGCCGGAGATTAAACTCTCCGAGGCCGATCTGGCAAATATTGACCGCATCTTTCTGGTCGCCTGCGGAACTTCCTGGCACGCGGCTCTTGTGGCCAAATACTGGATTGAGAAATATGCCAACATTTCGGTGGAGGTCGATATCGCTTCAGAGTTTCGCTATCGGCATCTGCTGATCAATGAGCGGGTGCTGACGGTTGCTCTCTCGCAATCCGGAGAGACGGCCGATACCCTTGCCGGTATTCGCAAGGCAAAAAAAATGGGCGCAAAAATCATTACCGTCTGTAATGTGGTCGGATCGACTATGACCCGTGAGTCCGATGGCACAATTTATACCCATGCCGGACCGGAAATTGGTGTTGCCTCGACCAAAGCCTTTATTTCCCAGCTTGCAGCGCTTTTTCTTTTCAGCCTGTACCTTGGCCAGATCAAAAAGAGTGTCAGCCTGGAGAAGAGTGTCGAGCTGGGGCGGGAATTAATAAATGTCGCAGGGGTCATCGCTAACGAATTGCCCAGAATTCAAAATGAATTGCAGATACTTATTGAAAACTATTACAGCTGCCGTGACTTTCTGTTTGTCGGAAGAGGACTCAACTATCCCATTGCCCTGGAAGGGGCGTTGAAACTCAAGGAAATTTCCTATATTCATGCTGAAGGCTATGCGTCAGGGGAACTGAAACACGGGCCGATTGCCTTGATAGATAAGGATATGCCGGTGATGGCGCTGGTGCCTCAGGATGAAGTCTACCAGAAATCAATTTCGAATGTTGAAGAAATCAAAGCCCGTCAGGGTCGAATTATTCTAATCGGTACCGAAGGGGACAGCCATCTGAAGACCATCAGCGATGATGTGATTTATCTCCCGCAGGTCCACGATGCGATGAACCCGATTCTCTATACCATCCCGGCCCAGCTTCTTGCCTACGAAATAGCCACAAGACGCGGTTGCGATGTCGATCAGCCTCGAAATCTGGCGAAAAGTGTCACGGTGGAATAGAGTGGACCTTTGGGTAAAAGATATTGCCTTAGAGTAAGTATCATCTTGAACGAGTGTTCGTATTTGCGTCAAATCTCAGAAAAAATTGATGAAAAGGGGGTAGCCGTGAGGGTATCCCCTTTTTATGCGACCCTGACAGAAGTCATTTGGATGTGTCTCTCAAGCTTTGCCAATAATAAGGTGGAGCCGAGGCAGTATTCACAATACGTATTGTATTTTTTTCAAAGCAGAGTTCTGTCAAGTTCCGCTATAAAGTGGAGAGAATTATGCGGTCGTTACGTTTAACAAGTTATCTGTCTCTGTTATTGCTCCTGCTTTCCTGCAGCACTTATGGTGGATCCGCTGGTAACACGATTACCGGTAACGCAGGTTCAAAGCTCCTCTCCGAGAGTTTTGGCGCATTCAATGAACCCTGGGCGATGACTTTTTTACCGGATGGAGACCTCCTGGTGACTGAAAAATCCGGTACTTTACTTCAGGTGCATCTGGATGACCGTTCCAGGGTGCCTGTCAAAGGTGTACCCAAGGTAGCGTATGGCGGTCAGGGAGGTCTGGGGGATATCATTCTCCATCCTCAATACAGGGATAACAACTGGATATATCTGTCTTATGCCGAGCAGGATGCGTCCGGAAACAGGGGAGCAGCCGTTGCCCGGGCTCAATTCCGTCCTGCATCTGCCCAACCAGAATTGAAAAATTTTGAAGTCATCTGGCGGCAACAGCCTAAAGTCTCCGGTAGCGGCCATTACTCTCACCGGTTGGCATTCAGTCCGGATGGACATTTATTCATCACTTCCGGCGAGCGGCAAAAACAGAGCCCCGCCCAGAGCTGGGAACAAAATCTCGGCAAGGTCATCAGGCTCAACGCAGACGGATCGGTGCCATCTGACAATCCGTTTCAGGACAGGGGAGAACTGGCAAAAACCTTCTGGTCTCTCGGTCATCGCAATCTGCTTGGCATTGCTTTTGACCAACAGGGCAGACTGTGGACACACGAAATGGGCCCCAGGCACGGTGATGAATTCAACCTGACTCTTGGTGGAGACAATTACGGCTGGCCAATCGTATCCTGGGGCGATCAATACTCCGGTATGCCAATTCCGGATCATGATACGCGACCAGAATTCAATGCACCGGAGGTCTACTGGGTGCCAACGGTTGCACCCTCAGGTCTGATCATATACGACGGCTCCATGTTCCCAGCGTGGCAGGGTAATGCCTTTGTCGGCGGGCTCAGATCACAATCACTGGTACGGATCAGGATAGAGGGTGACCGGGCCGAGGAGGTCGAACGTTTTGCCATGGGCAAACGTATAAGAGAGGTTGAGCAGGGACCGGATGGTGCAATATGGGTTCTGGAGGATGAAGAAGGTGGTCGCCTGCTTCGGCTCACTCCGCACGAGTAAGCAATGCGCTGGGAAGCATGTATCTCGCGAATACTACGGTCCGGCAGATCAAATCCTTTGATTAAAAGAGTAAACCAGAATAGCCGTGTGCTGAAAAAACCAAAATACCAAAACCCCGAACATGAGACGCAACATAAAAATATTGTGTCAAAATTCGGGGTTGTTGCTTGTCATCCTGCGGCTGCATGGTTCCATGCCAGACCCACATGAACATTATGGACGACACTTGCTGCAATAACATGGGATCCCAGGTGCCAAGGGGGCGTTGCGCCCCCAAATGCAACTTTCCGATCAATTATGCCCGTTGTGTCATGGAACTGCTTTAAAGTACCCGATAACATTTCAACGGTTCGGGCGTAGTACTCTTTAAACCGTTTTTCCCAGAGCTTTCTGCGCCTCGTCTCTTGTCTCATAGATATGGGGTGCGACATTTCGTTTCTGTAAGGCATCCCCCAGCTTCATCCGCAGAAAGGTGCTGGTGGTGTAACGGGTGACACCGGTATAATAGTTATCCATCAGCCGGCGGACCATGGTCGTATATTCGTCAATGATTTCAGGGTAAATGGTGAAATTGTCGTAATTGACGATGGTAAAAACCTTTTTGCCAAGAGGTCGGAGGATATTGCCCACAGCATCCTCAATGTCCCTTACGTCGTCACTGTTTTTCACCAGGTAATTTTCAAAATTGACATAAAAAATATTTTCTGCCGGATGATAGGTGATCCGTTCTTCAAGGGTCAGATTCAACAGATCTTCCTTCAGTCCCATCGGATCGTCCCGGAAAATTCTTTCATCCATGATACGGGGTTTTTTTCGCATGACCGGGGGAAAATCCATCTGCGCAAGAATATCTTTTTCCAGATCTATTCCTGGAGCGATTTCCAGCAGTTCCATGCCGGCTCCGGTCAGTCGGAACACAGCCCTTTCGGTGATGTACAGCACCTCCTGGCCTTTTTGTACCGCATATTCTCCGCTGAAAGTGACATGCTCCACCTGATCGACAAATTTTCTTACTTTGCCTTCCTGTTCTATGCAGAGTTTATTTTCTTTGACGGAAACCTTCAGCCCGCCGGCGGTAAAGGTGCCGACAAAAATCACCTTTTTGGCATTCTGGCTGATATTGATAAAGCCCCCGGCCCCGGCGAGTCGGGGACCGAACTTGCTAACATTGAGGTTCCCTTGTTTATCTGTCTGGGCAAGTCCCAGAAAAGCCAGATCCAGTCCCCCTCCGTCATATAAATCAAACTGGCTGGGTTGATCGATGATTGCCTCCGTATTGCTGGCGGCCCCGAAATTAAGTCCGCCCGCAGGCAGTCCGCCAATAACTCCGGGCTCTGCCGTCAGGGTCAGGAACTCCAGGATTTTCTCTTCATTGGCCACGCTGGCAATGCCTTCGGGCATACCGATGCCCAGGTTGACCACACTGTTGGGCCGTAACTCAAAGGCGGCCCGGCGGGCGATAATTTTTCTATCGGTCATTTTCATCAGGGCAACAGATTGCATGGGAACGCGGATTTCACTGCTGAAGGCGGGGCTATAGGCTTCGCCAAAGGTCTGCCAGTGATTTTCCGGTCTGGACAGCACAATACAGTCCACTAATATACCCGGAATTTTAACCAGCCGGGGGTTGAGGCTACCCCGGTCGGCAATACGTTCCACCTGCACAATGACAAAACCGCCCGAATTTTTGGCGGCTGTGGCAATGGCCAGGGCTTCCAGAATCAAGGCTTCTTTTTCCATGGTGATATTCCCATCCGTATCCGCAGTGGTTCCTCGAAGGATAGCCACATTGATGGGCAGGGTTTTATAGGCCAGATAGTCCTGATCGTCAAAACGGATGAGTTCGACAATCTCATCATGGGTAATATCATTGATTTTACCACCGTCTTTTCTGGGGTCGACAAATGTACCCAGGCCGACAGCTGTAATAGTTCTGGGTCTATGTGCGGCAATATCCCGGAACATATGGGAAATCACGCCCTGGGGCAGATTGTAGGCTTCTATTTTATTCTCTATGGCCAGTTTCTGTAATTTGGGAACCAATCCCCAGTGGCCTCCGATCACCCGGCGGACCAGTCCCTCATGTCCCAGATGATTCAGGCCTCTTGCTCCACCGTCTCCCTGCCCGGCAGCGTACATCAGGGTCAGATCCCTGGGGTGCCCGTTTTCCAGAAAATATTCTTCCAATCGGATCGCGATTTCTTCGGCAAAACCGATCCCTACAAAGCCGCCGGTAGCCACCGTATCGCCGTCCCGTATTACCCTGACGGCCTCTTCCGCGGAAACCACTTTGCCTTTTTTCATCCGCATAGGAGTCAGGGAAGAAAGCATGGGATGTTGCATGCTCTGTTTATTTTCTTTTTCTGTCATAACTGTTCTCCTTTGTGACTGTATAGGAAATGAGGTGTTGTGGCATATTGCCATAATAAAATGTGATTACCACTAAACCTCAGCTAGAGGGGGATATGAGGTGCTCTTTGCACGGGACGCCATAAACCCATCCCTGGGGGCTTGACCGCAGCCATCCAGGCTGCGGAACACCCGTGCAAAGGGCACCTCATATCCCTCTGGACCTTCCAAGCTGAACTTTAGTGGTAATCACATAATAAAAAGCCCAATAACCTCATCCATATTACAAGAGTAAGCAATTTCTTTGATGTAGACGCACTTCTCTGAAAAATCAAATCAGGTTGAAAGGATTGGGTCAACCCTTTTAACCTGAAGATACCATGTATGGAATGGAAAAACTCTTTATCTGCAAGATTGACATCCCTTTGAGGTGACGTGGGCAGACACTGGGGTCGGTTGAAAAGGTGGATATTAAAGAAATGGGCTGAAAATAGCCTGGAAAATTCTGCACATCCCGATCACAATTGATGGTGATACTGCATGAAAACGACACAGCCGGCGACATGGCAAAAAGGTTCGTGGACGGCGAATCTTTTTGCATCTTTCAGCGAGCTAATATTGTGAGGAGATGCGACGTTGGTACCAGCAACATAGCGAAACTTTGGCGACGGGGGCGAAATGACACTTGCGCTGGATTAACACGCTGTCCAATTGCAACACCTACGCATCCAGCAGCGCTTTGGCGCCGAGGATGAGTTGCTTGGTAAACTTGACCAGCAGCTTTGATTTCAAGTTCCAGCAATGCCAATAGAGTTTCACGGGGATACTGTGACCCGGGGCCAAATCGACAAACCGACCGTTGCCAGTAAAAGGCTTGCTCTGCTGCCGTGGTAACATTCCGTAACCAAGGCCCATGGCAATGAAATCGACGAATTTTTCAGCCGATGGCACATAATTGGTTCGTATGGAGTCAGGTGTTTGTCCGAGGACAAGCTGGAAGAGTTTATTGTGTAATTCGTCCTTGCGGTTAAAAATAATAGCAGGGGCACCGCAAACATCAGCAATGGTGAGTCCAGATGGAAACCATTTATCTGCAAATTCCGGAGTGGCAAACATATGGTATTGCATCTGCCCCAGGTAGTCGATTCTGCAACCCTGCAGGGGCTGCTCCTTGGTGCTGATGCATCCCACAACATCACCGTCTTTGAGCAGCTGGTGGGTCTGTTCCTGATCATCGACTCTAATATCCAGCAAGACACCATTCTCTTTGACAAAAGATTGGATTGCATCAAGAAACCAGGTGGCAAGACTGTCAGCATTGAGAGCCACTGCTATCGATGTGTAGCTTTTGTCGACCTGCAGGGTCATTTCTCCGAGTAGATCGTCCTCCAGCCGCTTGACCTGCAGATAGTGTTTGGAGAGATTACGACCAGCCGGGGTAAGCCGGGGGGGTGTGGTGCGCGCAACCAGGATCTGCCCCATCTGCTCTTCCAGCAGTTTTACCCGTTGAGAGACTGCTGATTGAGTGATATTCAGTGTCTGCGCCGCTTTGTCAAATCCGCCACCCTCGGCCACAAGGGCCAATGCTTCGAGGAGCTTATAATCAAACATGACCCTCTGCTATTAGAGATATTAATGTGATATGAAAACAATTAATTTTACTTTGTAAGCTATCTCGCCTATTTTCTCAAGTAAACACTATTGGGGGAAATAAAACGAATGATGATAGCACCTTTTATCCAGGGGTTTGGGGCAGGTGGAGGACTGATTGTGGCCATAGGTGCGCAGAACGCCTTTGTCTTATCTCAGGGAGTTCGTGGCAATCACCACGTCATTGTTGCCCTTATATGCATTCTTTGCGATGCCATCTTTATAACCGCTGGAGTTGCCGGCATCGGTGGAAAGGTGTCCGCCAATCCGGTTTTAGCGCAGTGGGTCGCATGGGGTGGGGCAGGATTTCTCTTTGTCTATGGCTGTAGCTCTCTTCGCTCTGCCATAAAGGGCGGGAGTCTTGAGGCAAGTGATTCGACTGTGCATTCTTTGGGCGCTGCCGTCCTGGCAACCCTGGCAGTGACACTCCTTAACCCGCATTTTTATTTGGATACGGTTATTCTTCTCGGGAGCATCAGCAGCCGGTTTCATGGCGAAAATCGCGTATTGTTCCTGGCCGGGGCTGTCTCTGCTTCGACACTGTGGTTTATCTGTCTCAGTCTTGGCGGACAGATGCTTGCACCCTTCTTTAGAAAACCAATATCATGGCGGATTCTCGATACGTTGGTCTGGGGCACCATGTGGATGATTGCGGCGTCCTTAATCATACCGGGGATGCCTGGTTGAAAAGAAATGGTTGAGCAATCCCTTGTTACTTGCGGGTTCCTCCTGTCAGCTTTTTATATTTCGCGATAAAAGCAGATGCGCCGGAATATCCGAATACTGATACATTGGGAGGGCAACCAGGGGCGCTTATGATTGCCAGATCAGATCAAAAAATGACCTGCGGTGGGGGCGAGTGCCTCCCTCAGTCTGACCCGATCTTTGGTTTGTTACGCCGAAACACGTGACACTTTATCATTCAGACCTATGCCAGTAATAAAACTTCACGTGTATTCCTTCTGATTGAGCTGCTTGATAATGCGACAATTCTTCAGTTTTTAGTTCATCTATCCGCTCCGGAGTGAGTAAATAAGCATCCTTTTCCTCTGTGACCTCCCAATGATCAGACTTAAGAAATCGAAATGCGACATTTCTTGCTTCATCTATATCGGCTGACAAAACCCATGCATGAGCGACTGCCCTTGAAACGTGGGCAATAACAGGATTTTCAACCTGCGGTTCGACTTCAAGACGAAAATAATACGAATTCATACGAGACCTCAAATATCGTTCTTGCCTGCTGCAGGCAGCAGGCGTTGTGATTGCTGTTACTGAGTTTTTCCGGCGAGTCGTGACTAACGAATCATATGACATGTGCATAGACCTGATGTGCACCTTCCCAGATCATAGTTCCCGCTATATAAAATATAACGACTATTCCGATGTAAGCGATCCAATGGTATCGCTTCAGCAGATCAGCTATAAGGGTTGATGCCAGCCCCATAAGAGCAACCGACAGCGCCAGGCCCACCACCAACACCCAGAGGTGATGCCGGGCCGCGCCTGCGACAGCAAGCACATTATCTAAAGACATTGACAGGTCGGCTACCACTATCTGAGACACTGCCGCACCAAAGGTTTTGGAAGGAGTATCTGCACTGTCGGATAGAGTTTCCTGTCCCGGTTCTTCGCTGAAACATCTGATTTCACGCCATAATTTCCATCCTACCCAGAGCAGAAGCAGCCCGCCTGCCAGCATCAGACCAATTATCTGAAGTAATTCAACTGCGCCAAAAGAAAATATTATCCGCAGCACAGCGGCCAGAACTATGCCCATGATAATAACTTTTTTTCGTGAATGCCTTGGCACAGATGCCGCAACCAATCCAACGACTATTGCATTATCTCCAGCCAGAGCGAGATCGGCCATCAGCACCTGCAGCAGTGCATACATTTCAGACGGTGAAAACATAGTGTAATTTATTTCCTGATTATGATTACCACAAAACCTCAGCTATAGGGGGAGAAGAGGTGAGCTTTGCACGGGACGCCATAAACCCATCCCTGGGGGCTTGACCGCAGCCATCCGGGTGCGGAACACTCATGCAACGAGCATCTTGTATCCCTCTGAGAGGCGCTTATTGAAGCCAAGCTTCTGTGTCTGGAAGAGGAGGAGCTCCATGGCGAAATGCATTTTGCCTGCAGGCATGAGCACGCTATAAACGATCAAAACTACAGCCTCTGCTTATTACAGGTTTTCGTTCTCACGCGCGATACAATTATTCATTCCGCCATTGAAGCTTAAGGAGGCTCCTCCTTGGATGTTCTGGCCATAAACTGCAATCTGGAAGATCCTTTTTCCACGTTGGCACAGCCAGTTGGTCGGAGAAGGGGGAGCGCAATGCCCCATGACTTAACCCCAAAACGAAAGCGTACAGCTCAGATCGGGATTGAGCGGGGCAGATATTGGCAGATCTGGATATTACATAGTACTTTTCTCCTTGGCGATCGACCTGTGCTGATTTTAATGGGATTTGTCGATATCCAGGATATTTTTATGCTCTTTTTTTAATTTTTTAGCAGCTCTTTTTTCTTTTATTGACATCGCCGCTTTTTTCTTTCCTTCCCTGTTGCTTCTTTGTTCTTTGTGCATGGTGTTTACTCCCTGTATTGATGTGTGTTCCGTGGAGATCGATCATGCCGGTTCGGGGTGCCTGAATACAATCGATTCTGAACCGAATCAGCTTAACAACACCCTGAGATAACATTAAAAGAATATGATGGTCTCGGGAACGATGATAGAGTAATCACCGCCGTTTTCGTTATCAATTAGTCACAAAAAAAAAATCTGATTACCCTTAATGTTCAGCTACTGAACCAGGATGTGAGCTGTTCGTTTCCCGGGACGCCGTAAACCCATCCCTGGGGGCTTCGCTGCAGCCGTCCATGGCTGCAGAGACCCGAAAAACGAACAGCTCACACCCTTCCATTCCGGCAGGCTGACACAAAAAAATGGCGATTATGGCTCGATTTCCCTGTTGCTGAACAGCAGAAACCTCAAAAACCGGAAGTCAGGAGATATTACCAGGCTGAGACGGAACGAATTGGAGGCCTTCGGGCATGAAGATCCTCCGACGGTGAGTGGGGACAGGCATGAGCAATCAAGATGTCTTATCTTTTGTCGAAGAGATTACTGAAAACAGTCACGAAACAAAGGGATCTCCTGCTGAAGGTACTTTATAAAATCGAAGGGTCCGACAAGGAGCCAATCATGACGCACCGAAAAACCATTAATCCCGCGACCGTTGAGGACGCCCACCTGCTGGTTGCCGTCCTCCCCGCCAATCTCCAGGCTGCCCTGCTTGCCATGCGGGTGGACATGCTCCTTGAAGTCATCATGGATCTGGGGAGACCCGCGGAAGCACGTTTCCCCGATCAGGTTGTCCGGCTGAGCGAGTATCCGGTCAATCATGATGATCTTACGCATACCCTCGGCCTTATTGGCGACTTTACCGATGACAACCGGGCCGGAATTGAACGGACCCTGCATCGGATCTCGGCGATCAGGAACCGTAAGGGGCAGATTATCGGTCTGACCCTGCGCGTGGGGCGGGCTATTTATGGAACCATAGAGATTCTCCGTGACCTGCTCGAAACGGGCAAGAACCTTCTGCTTCTCGGCAGGCCGGGAGTTGGCAAGACAACCAAATTGCGGGAAATGGCCCGGGTACTGGCCGACGATTTCGCCAAGCGTGTTATTGTCATCGACACATCCAATGAGATTGCTGGGGATGGAGATATCCCGCATCCGGGCATCGGCAAGGCCAGGCGTATGCAGGTGCCACGTCCCGACCACCAGCATGCGGTAATGATCGAGGCGGTGGAAAATCATATGCCGGAAGTCATTATTGTTGACGAGATAGGGACCGAATCAGAGGCGGCCGCCGCTCGCACCATAGCCGAGCGTGGGGTGCAGCTCATCGGTACCGCCCATGGCAATAGCCTGGAAAACCTGGTGATGAACCCGATTCTTGCCGATCTGGTCGGTGGGGTGCAGACGGTTATTTTAGGCGACGAGGAAGCTCGGCGACGCGGAACCACCAAGACCGTGAATGAACGCAGGGCTCCGCCGACGTTTGAAATCCTGATCGAGATGGTGGATCGCAACGAAGTTCTGGTACACAGGGATACAGCACAGGCTGTTGATACCATCCTGCGCGGCCTCCTGCCGCACTGCGAATCTCGAAAATGTGGTGAAAAAGGCGACATAGAAATTGTAGAACACCAAGAAGAACCAGCCCCCTCGACCATACAGCCGCCTGTGGTAAAAAACAGGAATGCTCTTACCGCCGGGCCTCCCCGGATTCACCTCCACCGAGTCAACCGGGATCTGGTCGAGCGGGTGACCCGAGACCTTGGCCTGAACCTGCGCATAGGCGTCAAGGCGGAAAAGGCCGATTTGATTCTCGCTTTACGTTCCCGCAATCACGATCCAGCTTTCAAGCGTCTCTCGCAGTCGACGGCGGCATCGGTCCATCTGCTGAAGAGAAATACCACGTCCGAGATCCGGCGCCTGCTGGTGCGACTGTTCAACTTCGTGCCCGGAATCGATCAACAGGATATAGAGCAGGCACTCCAGGAAACCAGGGCGGCAATGCAGCGCGTCATGGACGAGGGCCTTGAGGTCGCTCTTACCCCCCGGCGCCCGGCACTGCGCAAGGTTCAGCACCGTCTGATTTCAAGCTGTGGACTTGAATCGACCAGCGTCGGGATGGAGCCCACGCGTCATCTGGTCGTGTACCCGCCACCCCAGGAACCTTCCCACAGGTCAGGAAATTTTTTCGATAAAAAGGGCCCCCGCCGGGAAGGTTGAGACAGGAGTAAGCTGGGTCCTTCCTGCGTGCATTGAACAACAAAGTTCGCTTATGGAAGACCTGGACCCTGTATATATTATCCGTGACCCTGCAGATAAAAAGATCGGTCTTGGGGGCAGTGGCCTCGATATAACCAGTTTTATCAGTCAGGTTGTCGATATTGACGAACCCGGCATTGAAACAATTTTGTTCAGCAGTAATGGCAATATTGAAGGGCACAAGGATCGGAACTATGTGATTCACAACAGCAAGGTTCGCGGTGATGAAAAGAAATTTATCATTTTTGATCTTCTCGATCAAAAATTGATTATCTGACCGGACTTGCAAATCGACGGGAAATGTATCGAGTGATGCAGGCGGAAATCGCCAGGGTCAGCCGGTATGGAGGCAATCTTTCGCTGATCATGTTTGATTATGATAACTTCAAGAGCATCAACGATACCCATGGGCATGAGGCCGGCGACTTGATTCTGCAGTATGGCACAAGCTTATTGCTGGAAGTTCTTCGTCAGGAAGACACTTTTGGGCGCTGGGGGGCGAGGAGTTCATGCTCATCCAGCCTGGTAACAGCCGGGAGGGGGGTTTTCGCAGCGCAGAAAGGCTGAGGTTGATCATAGAACAGCATCCTTTGCAGTATAAAACGGTGACGATAGGGGCGACCATCAGCCTTGGTGTTGCCCTGTACCATCCGGGCGAGTCTCTTGATGATCTTATCTCTCGTGTTGATTCGAGTCTTTATCACGCGAAAAGACAAGGTAAAAACCAGGTCGGCTCCCTGTCGATTCGATAAACGAAGACGTCAGGAATGGCCGATTGGCTTGATATCCTTTTTATTGCAACGAATGCAGGCCAATCATATTTCCTTCTGTGTCAATGACCAAGGCTATAAAGCCATACTGGCCGATAGATATTTTCTCCCTCTGCATCTGGCCGCCGGCCTTGACTGCTTTTGCTGCCTCGACGGCACAATCGGTGCAGCTGAAGTAGACCAGTACGCTGTTGCTGCCTGAGGTGAATCCCGGCATGCTGACCAGTGCGCCTGAAGCACCGTAACTTTCAAAATCCATAGGAAAAGCCCATAACTCCATCCCGGGCTCCAACCCCGGATTTTCAAGCTTTGCCAGCTCAATGCCAAAAACCTCCTGATAGAACGCTTTGGCGCGATGCATATCCTGAACGTAAATTTCAAACCAGCCTGCTGGATTGCTCATATGCTGTATCCTCCCAACCTAACGCAGGTTCGGTGCTTCACTTCTTGTTTTTTCAACCCCATCTGGCGAAAACTTTTCACCCACTCTGTGGGAGCAACCTGGTCTCAAAACCTGAAAATAACAGCTGTAATAAACGGATGTACTGAAGGCAGGCAGATCAGTCGGCAGTCTTGTCGACTAATCTTATCTGCAGTATGACCGGGGCCGGCCCCTGCACTTTCACCGTGTCGGCTGTACGTACTTTGGCGTCATTTCCATTCTGATTCTCACTTTTTTCTGCTGGACCGCCAGGGAGTAGTTGCTGATCGTGAATTCGGGCTTTGTTCTGGTCTGGCTGCGGGGGATTGGCTGCCCACACAAAATCGCTCTGCAGGTACAACACGGCTGCCAGGGCCGCCCCAAGTAACAGTTGGTATTTCATGACAGGCTCCTCATCTCGAAAAATTGATTATCTCGCATACGTGCCTGCACTGCACTGGTCAACGGCAGTGAACTATCTCCAGTGCAGTACCTTACGGACAATTTTCTCTGCCTTTGGTAAAATGATAATCAGTCTCAAGATACTTGCTATCCCTTGGGAGGATATTATTGAGGGAAAATGATGATTGCTTTTTTGCTCCGTCAGTCGATGGCATAAGATGACAGTTATTTTACCGTAAGCCGATTCTTACCGTTTTCTTTACTCGTAAACAGGCACTTGTCAGCCTCCGCCAAGAGATGGTGCATGTCGCTTGCATCATCAGGATATGTGGCAAGACCGAAAGAGGCGGTGAGCTTTAGGTTGAGACCTTTTCCTTGCATAAAAATAGTATTGCGAATGCCCAGGCACATTTGCTTTGCTTTGATGTGTGCAACATCCTTGCCTTGACCAGGGAGGATGATCACGTATTCATCTCCACCATAGCGGACAATGCGATCCTCCGGCCCAAGTTGCTGATAAACCGCCTGGGCGATTTCTCGCAACACTTCGGTGCCGACTAAATGGCCGTGGGTATCAACTACGTTCTTAAAGTTGTCCATGTCGAAAAAAACCAGCGACAACTCCCTTTCTTCGTGTTGTGCCGGTTCCAGAAAGCGCTCGAGGAAGCTGTGCAGAAAACGGGTATTGTGAAAGCCTGAAACATCATCTGAAAGGCTTGCAGTCTCCAAACGGGAATTCGCTTCTTCCAGGATTTTCTGGTATGCAACCAGATCACTTTTTAGTTGCTCCTGTTCCTCTATATACATACGAAGTTCCAACTGATTCATCACCTGGCGCGCCAGAGCACGAAGAGATTCTACCTGCAGTTCATTTAAACTACGGGGGGTCTGGTCAATAACGCAAAGGGTCCCCAGTGCCGCACCTTTTGCGGTGACAAGGGGCGAACCTGCATAGAATCTTATCTTCTCTTCCCCAGTGACCAGTGGATTATCGAAAAAGCGAGCATCCTCAAGGGTGTCCGGCACGACGAGAACATCCTTCTCGAGGATTGCATGAGCACAAAAAGAGATGTTACGCGGAGTTTCTGTAGCGCTAAGGCCGAATTTTGATTTGAACCACTGACGTTCACTGTCGACCAGACTGATCAGGGCAATAGGCGTACCGCTTATCTGGGATGCCAACCGGGTAATGTCGTCAAACGAAAGCTCTGGGAGAGTGTCGAGGATATTGTAGCTATGCAATACCTTCAAGCGTTCTGCCTCGTTTTCTGGGAGGGGTGCTTTCTTCATATTTTTAAGATCCTTTTCGTCGAACGTTAAACCTCCACATGAAGCTGGTAAGCGCGATCCGCTGGGATGACGTGTTCCTTGCGTAGTTGACAGCCATTGTTTCTTTATCTGGCAAATAATAAGAATTCTTTTTCTGTTTGCTTTACAATCGAGGTGAATTTCAGCCAAAGATTGTTAAAAGAACGAGTTCATAATCTGCATCGATGTGTTGTTTGCTGGGTGGTGGAATTGGAAATGTTCAATTGATATTGGTAGCCATGAACGATCAAGGATGTCCCGAAGGTCGTAAACTGCTCACCTCTTCTCGTCCGGCATCCTCCATCCGCCGCCAAGTGCTTTAAAAAGATCGACAGAACCATTCAGGCGATAGAGCTTGGCCGTAACCATTGCAAGTCTTGCCTCCTGGCAGGATCTCCGCATGGAGAGGATCTCGCCATAGTTTGCAAATCCCAAAGAAAACCGCTGGCTGATAAGATTCAAGGCCGCGGTCGTTGCCCCTTCTTTTTTGTGAAGTTCCGTCTCAAATATCTGCAGGTTTCTCTGGGAAGAGAGGGCGTCGCGCACTTCTTTAAAGGCCGTCTGCACGCCTGCCTTGTAGCGGGCAAGCTGTTCCTGGTTTTTGGCAAGGGCGAGGTCAACGCCGCTTCCGGTCCGGCCGAAATCGGCGAGAGGCCCGACGATACTTCCTCCCAGCGCCCAGGTGCGGACCGAGCCTTTGTAGATGTTGTCGATATCAAGGCTGGTTACTCCGAGCAGCCCGACAAGAGAAATGGTCGGGAAATAGGCGGCACGGGCGTAGCCGACATTGAAATTACTGGCGATAAGCATCTGTTCCAGGGCGGCAAGATCGGGACGACGCAGGAGCAGGTCTGAAGGAAGATCGCCTGGCGTAATCGGCGGTATTGGCAGAGAATCTAGATTTTTTCCCCGGCCCTGTGTTGCCGCCAATATCTGTTGCGGTGATCGGCCAAGAAGGGTTGCAAGTGCGCCCTCAGCCCTTTCCAGCTGGTCGGATATTTTGGGCAGTTCCGCCGTTCGCGCCGCCAGTTGTGCCTCTGCAATCCGGAGGGAAATCTCCGGTGTCGCCCCCGCCTCGAATTGCTGTGCCGCCAGCTGGTGCATTTCCTCCTCGGTGTCAACCAGCTCCTGCATGACGCGAAGACTGTTCTCAAGGGCAAGAATATTGAAGTAGAGCTGCGCGGTTGCCGCACTGACGGAGAGCCGTACGGCATCCCGATAGTATGACTGGCCGCGATAGAGTGCCGAGGCGGCTTGTTGTGCACTGGCCTGTTTGCCCCAGAGATCGATTTCATAGGTCAGGAGACCGCCGGTAAAACCGTTGTTGCCGGGGGTATTCGAGAAGAGTGGATTTTCGCCAAAATCGATCTGTGAACGTGTGTGCAGGCCGAGAAGACCGACCAACGGCAGGCGGTTGGCGGTGGCGTAGTCATACTGAGCCTTCGTCTGCATGAGTCTTGCCGAGGCAACGGCGACGTCACTGTTGCCGTCGAGCGCTTCATTGATTAATTTTATGAGTGTCGGGTCCTGATAGCTTTGCCACCACTGTTGTGTTGCGGTCTCTTTTTCACGTTGTGCTGCCTCGGAGGACGGCCATCTGTCGGGCATCGCAAAGGCCGGTCGGTGGTATTCCGGCGCAAGCCAGGTGCAGCCAGAAAGACCGAGGGACAGGATGAGAATGCAGAAAGGCAGGGATTTCATTGGCTGCTCCCGGAAGTACCAGCTATGGGTGTTTCCTTGATTTTGAACCATAAAACATAGAGTGAAGGCAGGAAAATCAGCGTAAGCACGGTGGCAACCGCGAGCCCGCCCATGATGGCATAGGCCATAGGCCCCCAGAAAACGGTTGGGGCAATGGGCACCATGCCGAAAATCGCAGCAAATGCCGTCAGCATGATCGGGCGAAATCGCAGGCAGGTCGCATCGGCAACCGCATCCCAGTCCGTTTGCCCTGCCTGTTTCTCCATTTCTATCTGGTGGACGAGGATAACCGAGTTCCTGATGATCATGCCGATGAGCGCCACGACACCCAGCAGGGCTACAAAACCGAGCGGCTGGCGGGTTATCAGCAACGCGAGTACCACCCCGATCACACCGAGCGGTGCGACACTCAACACCAGCACCAGGTGCTTGAAATTTTCCAGCTGGATCATCAGGATCGCCATCATGAGAAGCAGCATCACCGGCATGATGACCATGACCGAGGTCTGGGACTCAGCACTTTCCTCAACAGTGCCGCCGACCACTATCCGGTAGCCGGGCGGCAGGGCCCGGTTCAGTTGCTCCACCTTCACTTGCAGTTCGTTGACGACGGTCGCCGGCAGGATATTATTGGTGACATCGGCCTGGACGGTAAGGGTCGGAACCCGGTCCCGGCGCCAGATCAGAGGAAAATCCTGACCATACTCAATTTTCGCCACGACATTTAAAGGCACCGATTTTCCGGACGGCAGTTGGATGCTCAGGGACCGCAGGTCGTCAATCGATGTCCTCTCCGCGGTCTTGCCCCGCAGCACCACGTCCACCAGGTAGATGTCGTCGCGAATCTGTGTCGCTGCCACCCCGGATACGCTGGTATATATCGCCTGGGCAATAGCCGCGGTGGTCAGGCCAAGCCGTTTGGCCTCCTCCTGCATGATGTGAATCCGCAGGGCGCGATTCGATTCCCCCCAGTTAAAGTTGATCTTGCGCAGATGGGGCGAGTTCCCCATAATATTTGCCAGTTTTTGTGCCTGTTGTTTGACGATGACCGGATCGACACCGCTTACCCGATATTGTACTGGCCAGCCGACCGGCGGGCCAAGTTCCAGCGCAAACAGTCCCGCGACGACCTCTGGCACCTGGTTGGCAAGCTTTTCCTCAAGGCTCCGGCGCACCCGCTCCCGGGCGGCAATGCCTTTGGTTACCACCACCGTCTGGGTGAAAAACTTGTTTTTCAGCTGTTCATCAAGGGGCAGATAGAAACGGATCGCCCCTCGGCCGATGTAGGAACTCCACTGCAGGATGTCGGGGTCGTTTTGCAGCAGGGCGTCGAGTTTTCTGGAAACCACGTTCGTCGCCTCGATGGATGAGCTCTGCCGCAGGGTCATATTCACGAGGAGCTCTGGACGTTCCGAGGAGGGGAAGAACTGCTCGGGTACCAGGGGCAGAGCGGCAAGGGCGAGAAGAAAGGCCGCAACGGTGAGCAGGATGGTGACTTTTGCATGGCGCATGGAAAAAAGAAGAAGAGAGTGAAAGGCTGCGGCAATCCTGCCGACCGGTTTTTTCCCGTGGGCATGATGACCGTTTTCTTTAAGCATCTTGACGCCTATCAGTGGCGCAAAGATCACCGCCACCAGCCATGAGACAATGAGGGCCATTGCGACCACCGCGAACAGGGAAAAAGTGTATTCTCCTGCGTCGCTTTTGGCAAAGCCGATCGGCACGAAGCCGAGGATGGTGGCAAGCGTCCCCGTCAGCATCGGGAAGGCGGTGGAGGTATAGGCGAAGGTCGCCGCGTTGACTTTTGTCCACCCCTCTTCAAGTTTAGTTACCATGCTTTCTACTGTTATCATCGCATCGTCGACAAGGAGCCCCAGAGCGATGATCAACGCACCGAGCGAGACGCGCTGCAGATCGATACCCCAATAACGCATGGCGATAAACACCACGGCGAGAACCAGCGGTATGGAAAGTGCGACGACAGTGCCGGCGCGCAGGCCGAGGCTGATGAAACTGATACCGAGCACGATCGCAATCGCCTCGACCAGGGCGTGCATGAAATCGTTGACCGCCTCGCGCACCACCTGTGGTTGGTTGGCAACCAGGTGCGCTTCGACCCCGATTGGCAGACCCGCCTGCAGGCTCGCCATTTTCGCTGCGATATTTTTTTCGAGGGCCAGGACATCGCCGCCCTTGCTCATGGCGATGGCAAGACCGACGGCGTCCTGGCCGTTGACCCGAAAGATCGGCTGCGGTGGATCTGCATAGCCGTGGCGGATAGTGGTGATATCACCAAGGCGGATATTTTTGTCGCGGGCGTAGATGGTAACTTCCGCGAGATCCCCGGCCGACAGAAACTTGCCGGTAGGTTCGACGACAAGCCGTTCCCTGCCGGTATCGACTATGCCGGATGGCGTAATATTATTCCGGCTCTGCAGGGCTGCGACAATGGCCCGGTGATCGATGCCGAGTTTGGCCAGCTGCTGCGAGGAAAATTCGACAAAGATTTTCTCGTCCTGAGCCCCGAGCGTCTCGATTTTGGCAACATCGGGCACGTGCAGCAGCTCGTCGCGCACCGTCTCAACGATGTCTTTCAGTTCCCGGTGGGTGGAGCCATTGGCGGTAAAACCATAGATGATTCCGAAGGTTTCACCGAACTCGTCGTCGAAGAAGGGACCGATGGTGCCGCTGGGCAACTCGTGCCGGATGTCGCCTATCTTTTTACGCACCTGGTACCAGATATCAGGGACCTGCTTTTTATCGGTACTGGTCTTCAGGTCGACAAAGATGGTTGTTTCGCCGGCCAGGGTATAGCTCTTGATGTAGTCAAGGGACGGCGTTTCCTGCAATTTTTTCTCCAGACGGTCGGTTAGCTGATGGATGGTTTCAGCAACCGTTGCCCCGGGAAGGTATGCCTGTACCACCATGGTCTTGATGGTGAATTCCGGGTCTTCATTACGGCCGAGATGGATATAGGCGTCGACTCCGAGGACCATAACGAGGATCATGAAAAAAGTGACGAGGGCGCGATGCTTGATAGCCCACTCGGAGAGATTAATGCTTTTCATGCCCCTCAACCAGAATTGCAACTTTCTGACCCTGGTGCAGGGCCTGGACACCGGCTGTCACCACCATCTCGCCCGGCTGGAGGCCGTCTGACACGAGCACCCCGTCTGTGGTGTAGCCGGCTGTTTCTATCGGCCTGAGCTCTACTGTACTGTCCTGGCTGGACACGACCCAGACTGCGGCTTTGTCCGCTGATGCAGTCAGGGCTGCGGCCGGGATCTGAATTGTCTCAGCGCTGGCAAGAGAAATATGTCCGAAAACGGTGGCACCGAGCAGCATCTGCTTCAGTGGCTGGTCAATTCTTGCCTTTGTCAGGTATGTCCGGGTGGTCGGATCCGTGTCGGGGGCGATCTCATAGACTGTCGCCTCTGTGCATTCATTCCGGCCCTCATCGAGGCATACCTGGATGGTCCGCCCGGGGGTCAGCCCTTTTATGAGAATATCCGCAGGCATGTCGAAGAGTGTGTCAAGGGTTCTGTTGTCTGCCAGGCGCAGGACCGGGTGTCCGGCGGCAGCCATCTCGCCGGGTTCGGCGAAGGTATCGGTTACGATGCCGGCTGTCGGCGCATAAAGGGCAGTATAGCCAAGTTGTTCTCTGGCGCTGCGCAGCTTCGCCTCGCTCGCTTGCACCATGGCGCGCGCCGATTTCAGCTGTCGGCTCGCTTCTTCATATTCGTTTTGGGATACTGCCCTGGTTTTAAAGAGCAGTGCCGCCCGCTTTTCAACGCTCTCCGCCTGCTCAAGCGCGGCCTTGGCAGCCGTCTGTTCGGCATCGGCGGCGGTGAAGGTGTTCTTTTCGATGTCATCGTTCACCCGGGCCAGCAGCTGGCCGGCCACAACGGTGCTGCCGACAGAGACATACCTTTGCGTCAGTCTCCCGGATATCTTGAAAGAGGCGTTGACATACCTGTGTGCCGTCACCAGCCCAGGGAGAACCTGAACGTCCTCGCGCATCTTGTACGCAACGGTGATGGCGCGGACGGGCCGTATCTCCTCCGCCTCTACAACCGTTTCGTAGCCTGAGAGCAAAAGGAGGACGAGAAGCGAGAGGGTAAGCAGGGGAACAGGTTTTATTGCAACCGGAAGATCAATGATTTGCATAAGATACCTTTTGCCGGGGTTAGTGTTTTGAGCTTTCCAGCATGGTCTCGAGAAAGACCGGGATGACCTTGTCGACGGCGTCCACCCCCGACGCCGTACCTTCGATGGCAAACCCGCACCAGAGCGCTGAGAGCCCAACCGCCATCAGTGATGGGGCGATTCTGGGGGTGAGTCCCTGACCCTTGAATAAGGCCTCTAGGGCGTTTGCCAGTTCGACGTGCCAGCGCCTTTTGTTGTCGTCATAATGGGTCTTGAAGTGGGCATTGTGGTTGGCGTATACCCTGAACTCGAGGAGCAGGTCGGAGAAGATCTTATTGTTTTTCAAAGCCCCCAGCCATTCGGAAATTTTTGCCAGGACCTCGTTTTTCTCGAGTTTTGATGCGGTGGTCACCAGGTTGCTGATAGCCTGGAATTCCCTTTTTGTGTGGAGCTCGACAACCTCCAGCAGCAACTCGTCTTTATTGGTGAAATTGGAATAGAAGGCGCCGAGGGTAAAACCTGCCGCATCGCATATCCGGCGGATTGATGCTTTGTGGATACCTGTCTGGATGATTTCCCGGGCGGCGGCATCAATGAGCTTTTGTCGGGTAATCTGTTGGCTTTCCTGTCGAGTTAATCGTGGCATGACACACCTGTTTTTGACTCAATATATCGAGCGATATTTGAATGTCAATTGATATCTAAGTGTCGTGCAGTGGCGTGGCGGGCCTTTGTCGGCAGGATTTTTATCATTGTTTTTTCACATTTCTTCCACATTGTGATGGTATGAGTGTTTACAGCACAAGAGAAAACCTTGGGGGTTATTTTTTATGTGATTACCACTAAACCTTAGCTATATGGGGATATGAGGTGCCCTGTGCACGGGACGCCATAAACCCATCCCTGGGGGCTTGACCGCAGCCATCCAGGCTGCGGAACACCCGTGCAAAGGGCACCTCATATCTCTCTGGACCTTCCAAGCTGAACTTTAGTGGTAATCACATTTTTTAAGGTTGGAAATTAGATGAAAAATCGTATTCAACGCACATTGGCAGTTTTTCTGGTGCTTCTTTCCTTTTCTGCCGGTTCCGAAATTGCGAAAGATATCCAGGAACTTGATCAGAAGAGGAATCAACTTATCGGCGATATGCTGAATAAAGAGCTGCCCGCCATTCATTTCAACCATAGGGAGATGAACGAATCCCAGTCGACAGAGATCTGCAACCTCTATCTGAAGCAATTGGATTACCAGAAAAGGTTTCTGCTGCGCCGTGATGTAACGGTGCTGCACTCTTTTGCGCGCAAGAGAGCGGACAATCTGGAACATGGAACCAATGTTTTGCCGACAACCGGATACGGTATTATGCGAAAGAGGATAGGTCAGGTTGAAAATATGGTGGCCCGGATATTGTCCGCAGGTTTAACAGACTGGCAGGGATTATTCTCGATCTGCGCAACGATGGCGGCGGTTCGCTGGTCGATGCTGTGAATATCGCCGGGCTGTTCATCAAGTCTGGCCCTGTGGTTCAAGTCAAGGCGAGCAATGGAAAGATTCAGGTTCTGGAAGATGATGACACCCACATCGAATACAGCGGTCCACTTGTTGTTTTAGTTAACAGGTTTTCCGCGTCGGCCTCGGAGATTGTGGCCGCAGCTCTGCAGGACTACAAGCGGGCAATTATCGTCGGTGGCGAACATACCTATGGGAAGGGGACGGTGCAGATCGGCATAAATCTGACGAAAAACCTACGGGCCTCCGTGGTCAGGGAGCTTGGCGATCTCGGAGGATTACAGTTGACCCTTGAGAAGTTCTACCGAATAACCGGTGGTTCCACGCAGTACAAGGGCGTTACACCCGATATTGTCTTGCCGAGGTTATCGCAACATCTGCGATCAGGTGAGAAATATCTCGATCACTCTCTTCCCTGGGATCAGATCGGGCCGGTTGCGTATACCTCATTCTACGGCAAGTCGGTTAAGCTGGACAAGATTCAGGCAATGAGCCAACAGAGGGTAAAGCTTGAACCAGAGTGGCAGACCATCGCGAAAGTGGCAAAAATGGCAGATAAGCGAGGCAGGCAGACCGCCGTCTCCTTGAAGCTGGCAGATATGCGTCAAAGGATGGCAGAGGCTCGCGCAGAAAGAAAAAGCCTCAGAGGCCAGTCTCGAAGCCCCCAAACCGGGCCATATGATGACGAGGCATTGTCGGCTTCGGATGGACCGGATATGGAAAAAGATGCTGTCCTCACCTGGAGAGAAGAACTCGACCAGGATCTCTACGTACAAGAGGCAAAAATATCATTGTCGATATGCAAAGACCATGATACGCAATTATCAATCGCCTTGCGCGGACTTGGGTGTTTTTCTGTATTTTCTTACCGACTCTTGCCTTACTCTGAGAACTCTGGTAATTCTGAGGCGGCAGTAGTGCATCCTGATCTTATCAACCCGTAATTACATCTGGAAAATGAGCAATATTCCTGCAAAAGTGCAAGCGTTTTTAAAGAGTCATGACCTTGCCGCCCTTGAGTTTGAGCCTGGTTCAACACCGACAGCAGAAACAGCAGCCCACCGGATAGGAGTGCCGGTTGGCCAGATAGCAAAATCGATCCTGTTCAAAGGAAAAGATGATACATATCGACTGGTGGTGGCTGCCGGTGACAAGAAAATTAACAACGGCGCGCTGAAACGTGCAACAGGCGCCAAGCACCGGATGGCAAGTGCGGCGGAGACAAAAGAGATGACAGGATTCCTTCCAGGCGGGGTGTGCCCATTCGGCTTGGAAGATACGCCTGTCGCAATTTTGCTTGATGTATCACTCGATGCATATGATACTGTCTACCCGGCGGCTGGTACAGATGCCACCGGCGTCCCTTTGAGTCCTGATTACCTGCTGCGCATCACCGGTGGCGTGAAGGTTGAGGTGACTTGAAAATCTGGTCGCTAGACGGTGTCGAGTTCCTGCACCTGCTTGTCGAGTTCTTTGAGTTCTTCTTCACGGCCCTCTTTTTTTAATTGTTTGCGGAGCAACTCAAGTTCCATGCGAAACTGGGGGATTATCTCATTGCGGAGCTGATCCTGAATACCTTTCTGAGCTTTTTGAAATTCGTCGGCAAACTGCTTTAGACTCTCTTCCAGCCGCTTTACCTCCTGCCTGTCCGGAACCTTGCCAAGTTCATCGGCAAATGCATTGAACTGCGCGGAGAGCTCATCAAGCGTTGCTCCCAGCTGGCGGTCCAGCTGTCCGGCAGAGGTGTCGAGAGACTTTTTGAGTTCCTGCAAAGTCTTGTTCCACTCTTTCTGGGCTGCGCCCGCTTTTTGCTGCAGGTCGCTGAGCATCTCTGCAAAATATCCGTCTCTTGCACTTCCCTGGACAACGCTGCCGTTTTTCAGGACGACGCCACCCGGATGTTCCTGTTCGACAATCACTGCCATCTTCAGTTCTTTCACCGGGGCGTGTCCGATGTAAAATTTCGAGTTTTCCGTCGCCGTATGCTTAAATTCGGGGGCGATCACCACTTCAACCAGGAAGTCGCCCTGCTCGGTGTAGAGGACCTTGGCAACCTGGCCTATTTCATTTTTGCCAAAATAAACAAGATCATGCTTTTTTAAGCCCGATACTTCAGGAAAACGTACCTGGAAGGTGAGAGTATTTTCCGAACATCCCCATACCAGCAGGACGAGAGATATAAAAAGGGTGGTGGTGAATCGATGCATGTGCTGTGGTCTCATATCTTTTCCTTAAATAAGAATCTCTACAAAAGCCTGCTTAGAGGTGCATGCCGACAAGCCAGACTGCAAGCTCATGGGCAACATTTTCTGCCGCCTTATTGAGTGCGGCGGCCGCATCCCTGGCATTGACAGAGGAGGCGGGAACTTGGCTGTGAAATTCCCTTGTCGCGATTACCAGGTTTGTGGCTGTGTCTATCAGGTGGAAACGTATATCGATAACCCCGTCTGAGGTGCTCTCGTTGTGGACATGGTGGCTGAAATCGTAGAGCGTGCTTTCCAGCAGAAAATCGGCAGTTGCTTTTGATGGGGAATTGATGACGGCACCAAAACCTCCGGTTGCCTCAAGGGCATTTTGCAAGAGCAGAGGCAGTAATTTAACCGGTGCGTCACTCCAGCGGCTGTATGCATAGCTGTTTTGTTCATACCGGGTGGTGGAGTACACAATGTCGGTACCGCTGAACGCTCTCGATGCACGCATCGGAGCCAGTTTAATTATGGGCTGGTTTTTTATTCGGGCGGCGGTGGAGCTGCTGCCTTGTTCTCCACCGGGTGAAATGGTATACAAATCGCCTGCAGGGATCTTGTTGAAGCTGCAACTCGCGAGTACACAGCACAGGAGTGCGAGGAGAAGACGTCTATTTTTCATTATATTCCCTTTCTCCAGGTCCAGGTTTTAGAGGCCTGTGTTTAAACAGCAGATCACTTGGGCTGGCTTGTATGGCCTGGGTCGCATGCTGGAGATCTCCGGTCAGAATATCCAGGTCGTACAGCAGCTGATTGAAGAGCTCAAGGCTCTGCCGGACGTCTTGTTGCATTTCGTGACCAACATTTGCATAGTTATGCTCCAGGCTGTCGGCCATTTTTTTAACGCTGTCGGAGGCGTGTGCGACTTTTTCAAAGGCGCTGGAGACCTGCTTTTCCATGACCACACCGCTCTCAACCAAATTCTGTAATCCCGCCATTTGGCCCCTGATATCTTTGACCAGCAGCTTTGTTTCCCCAAGGATGGCGGTAATATTCTCCAGGTTCTCTTTGCTGAGTATCTGGTCAAATTTGATCAGGGTAGAAGCAGATTGCTGGATGAGCTGTTCCAGGGAGCCATATATCTGAGTAAAGGTTGACGGGGTTGCCGGGATGATCGGGATCGAGTCACCCGTTTTTTGCAGCGGTGGGGCATCGTTGCTGCCTCCGCTCAGTTCGATAAAGGCCAGACCGGTTATGCCAAAAGACTTCAGTGTGGCCGTGGTGTCGGTCTTGATGGGGGTTCCGTGCTCGATTTTGAGAAGGATTTCCACCTCTTTTGCATTGTGAGGATTTATCCCCAGCCGCTCGACCGTGCCCACATTTACCCCTCTGTATTTAACCGAAGCATCGGTGCTTAACCCGGCGACAGATTCCGACATATAGACAAGATAGGCGTCATATTCCTGTCTGCCTCCATGTTTTCCCAACCAGTAGGCAAAGCTTATCAGCCCTGCCGTCAGGAGAACCACGAACAGGCCGACAAGGGTATAATTGATTTTACTTTCCATCCCTGCTCCGTATTTGTCCCCGGGGACCGCCAAAGAATTGTCCGACAATAGGGTGGGGGGTTTGCAGAACTTCATGAAGCGTGCCTTCTGCAATGACTTTTTTATCACCCAAGACGGCAAAGCGATCGACAATAGTCCAGATGGTATCGAGATCGTGGGTGACCATCACCACAGTTAAACTGAGAATGTCCCGAAGTTCAATGAGTAGTTTGTCAAAGGCTTCGGCGCCGATAGGATCGAGTCCGGAGGTGGGTTCATCAAGAAACAGTAGCTGAGGGTCCATGGCCAGCGCCCGCGCCAGCGCCGCCCGCTTGGTCATACCGCCGCTGAGTTCAGCGGGATAGAGCGCCGCCGCAGTTGGAGGAAGACCCACCATGCTGATTTTCATCTGGATGAGATCCTCAATCATATCTTCCGGCAGATCAGTGTATTCCCGCAGCTTGATACCGACATTTTGGGCAACCGTGAGTGAAGAATAGAGGGCACCCCCCTGAAAAAGCACGCCCCAATGATGACGCAGGGAAGCGGCGTCTTTGCGGCTGATGGTCATGAGATCGTGACCAAGAAGGGTAATCTTGCCGGACGCAGGGCGCAGCAGCATTATTATCTGTTTGAGCAGGGTCGATTTGCCGGAACCGCTGCCGCCTAAGAGGCCGTATATTTCACCCCGGCGCACAGTCAGGTTGACGCCCTCATGGATCACATTGTCGCCAAAACGGGTAACGAGGTCCGATACTGTGATAATGGTGTCGTTCAAATGCCAAGCTCCGTAAAGAAGACAGAGAAAAGTGCGTCACAGGCAATAACCAGAAAAATTGCGTTGACCACGCTAATCGTGGTGTAGCGTCCTATGCTTTCGGTGTTTTTTGAAACTTGAAATCCGTGAAAACATCCCACCGTCGCAATCAGCCAGGCAAAAAAAGGTCCTTTACCGATACCGACCCAGACATGTTTTACCGTCAGCACGTTTTGCAGGCGGTGGATAAACTCCGGATAGGAGAGGTTGAGGTGGACGTGCGAGATGAACATGCCGGCACCAATGCCAATTATATCGGCAAAGAAAATCATCAGCGGCAGGGCTATTATCAGGGCTATGATACGGGGCAGGACGAGAAAACGATGGGGATCAAAGCCCATGGTGCGCATGGCATCTATCTCTTCGGTTATTTTCATCACCCCCAGCTGGGCCGTATAGGAAGAGCCGGTTCGGCCGGCGACAACTATGGCCGTGATCAGCGGGGAAAGTTCTCTGGTGACCGAAAGCGCGATCATATCGACGATAAAAATATTGGCGCCGAATTTTTCCAGCTGCACTGCGCCCTGGTAGGCGATGACCACGCCTATGAGAAAACTGGTCAGGGTCACGATGGGGAGCGCCCGCACCCCGGCTTCTTCTATATTTTTTACTATCGCGTTGTACCGGATGGAGCGGGGCTGCACGATCGCGTGCAGCAGGTTGACAAAATTTTCCCCGGTAAAGGCGAGAAAGTCGCGTAAATTAGCCAAAAATGCAATAAAGTTCCGGCCTATTCTGTCGAAGGGGGTGACCAGGCGGGAGAAAAACGCCGGTTTGAGCTCGGAGTGTTCGGGGGAATATTTCTGCAGCAGTGCATATAATTTTTCCTGTTCACTGGTGGTACCGACTACCTGAAGGGAGCAATTGTTTTTTTTGAGCAAAGCAGAGGTGCGGATAAAAAGCAGCATACCTGCCGAATCAACACGACCTGTATCGGATACATCCCAAACGATCGAGATATTCCGGCTTGTATTGGCAATTTTATTCAGGGCGTCGGGAGCATCGTGAAGGGTGTCAATCGTCCAGTCTCCCGAGCACCTGAGCCGCAGTGTTTCAGCTTCATCTTTGCTTTGAAGACTTTCAATCGTGGCTTTCTGTAGTCGAGTCGATTGCATTATCTGCCTGTCCGTGATCCTGTCAGCGGTTGAAGCATAGTTGCGCCGGATCAGTAGTGATCCGGCGGGTACTTTACAATATTTTCAGCGAATTATTTCGCTTTAGGTTCAGGTTTCTGTTCCTGGGATGGAGCAGGAGCAGGAGCGGGAGCAGGCTTGGTTTGACTGTCGCTTGTCTGGCCTGCCATTCTGGCGGTAATTTTATGGCTGATCTGCTCTATATACCCCTTATTCCAGGCATAACCGAGGGCTGTCAGCAGCACCAGGAGAAATACCCAGCGTTTCCAGGGCGTTTTCTTCTCGGCAAAGGGATCGACCATGGTCCGTTCGGCGCCTTTGGGTAAAGCCGCCATCTTGGTCAGCGTGGCGCCGAACGGGATGTTGATGCTTGCCTTGGTATTGACTGCCCAGCCGTTGGCGTCAAGAATGGGCCCAAGGTTGCGCTGCCGCAGCTTGAGAAAGGCGATCAGCATGGATGGACCTGAAATGGCAAGGATTATGCCACCAAAAGCCAGGGGCATCTGCCAGAGCGGCAACCCCATGAAACCGCCGATGATCGCGGCGATTGCGGTGCCGATAGCACCCAAGGCCAACCCGATGGCGGCAAAGATACCAGCAAATTTGCCCACATCAAAAGGCGGAGCTGGTTTTGCACCGGCGGCCGCCTTACCTCCCACGTCGGCAATTCCGGCACTGGCGCTGCTGTCCACCGCTTTATCTTTCGCGGCGGCAAATTTTTCAATCTGCTCGCCAATCATCCGGCCAATGCGTTTGTAAGGGGACCAAAACGCCTGGGAGACACTGATCGGATGGTCGATGATCTTGACGATCGTTGCATCCCAGTCATCACCTTTGGCATCGTAAAAAACACCGTTTCGACCGACCATCAGGTTGTCGGAATCACCGCCGGTAAAAGCAGCGGCGATGATCATAGTCTCACTGCTGTTGCGACGCTTACAGTTGCAGTATGCCAGGTATGTCCTGCTCAGACTGGCGAGCGGGCTATGGGTGTCGATACCTGCCACCTTGACGCAAAGTTCGCAGGCCCGGCCATCTATAAACAGCGTACCGGACTGGAAAATGGCCTTGCTGCCCTGGGCATAAAAATCGCGAAAAGCGACAAAGTTATTGAGCAAACGGTAAAGATCCCGGTTAAAGTGCACCAGTTTTTCAACCTTAACAATGGTATCAACCTGTTCTGTCAACAGCAGGTCACGTTCGATAAGTTGTTCCAGTCGTTCCTGCTGGGAGCTCTGCAGGATTGCCTGTATCCGCTCAAGACCCAGCGGCTCGACTTCCGCGCCTGCTTTCTCGGCGCTCCAGGACTCGTAGGCGGCAAAATTGGCTTTGATCTGCTGCCATTGCTCCTCTTCAAGTTGATCGAGTGACCCGAACGATGGAGCGACAATCATCGTGACAAACTGTTTCATGGGGCCAGCCCAGGCCGGATTCAATCCCTCCTTGAGGGGCAGGGGGCGTGCAGCCTGAATATGTGCTAAAGGAAAACGTTCCAGTTCTTCGGTTGCAGCATGCAGATCCTGGCCGGCGATCGCTTCATATGTGACAATCGATGGATTGAGCGGATCTTCGGCTTTCGCGTCAAATGCCGCCAGGCTGCACCGTACAAAGAAATCGTCAATTTTGTTCTTCAGGGTGCTGAAAACGGCGGCGGCATCCATGGTGGTCTCGCCAAATGGCAGGATGTCTGCGTTGCCGGTCGCTTTCGCCCACCACTCTGTATATAATCGCGCTGATTCAAAAAAGAGTTCGATCCGTTCCCGGGAAATACCTGGGAGACCACTGCGGTCTTCGTCACTGCCGACACAGGCCATGATTTCTTCGATAAGAGTTCTGATTTCTTCGTCTTCGGCCGCGTGGACCGGGATGATGCCATCGCCGTTGAAAGCCGAATCCTGAAGCAGCAGGGAAGTGTCGGCAACATCTTCAATGGTGAGAATGTCAGCCTCCGGCTTGCCTCGAAAGCTAAGAAGTTGCCTGGCTGAGGCGAGCAGTTGCTGTCCCTCCGTGGTGCTGTCGTCAATTGCCTGCAGTGGCAGTTCGCTGGAACCAGCCATGAGCGAATCCAGACTGTTGAGTACCGAACAGGTCCAGTTTACTGCAGCCAGAACCTCCTGAACACGCACCCGCCCATCGGAATCGCTGTCGAGCATGGCCAGTGTCCTGGAATCGAATTCCAGCCCATTCACCGGGCAACTGAGTGCAGCCCATAGTTTCTGATCGAGCTCTGACAGATGCTGAAGGTCTTCCGCTCGTTCCAGGCGCACCTGATCAAATCCACCGAGCCGACAGAATCGCCAGCGATGTGCTGTATTGGGGGTATTTTCCATGTAAAGGTCTCCTTTATGTAAAGGTTATAGGCGACGAAGCCGATTTCTCTGCATTTGGCCGAGGTCATAAATCCAGCAAGGATGCGTGACCACCGCAAGGAACTGCTGTTTATCAGATAACACAAATCCGGATGACCGCTATAGTTCAACCCTGGAGGTCCAGAGGGGTATGAAGCGAAATTTTAGCGGGTGTTCCGCAGTCTGGATGGCTGCGATCAAGCTTTCAGGGATGGGTTTATGGCATCCCGTGAAAAGGTTGTCGCATCTCTCCATTGAGCTGAGGTGTACCGGTAAGCATAAAACAAGATACGACACAAAGCGAAAAAATAGTAATCATTCTTTGTTGGTATTTCTAGCCTTTTGGTGGTGTTGAAACAATTAATTCCTGATCAACCGATATGGTGAGAAATTTAAAAGTCATACATGGATTGACAAGCAATGCAGGGCGTGTATTTCGCACATCATAAACAGGCTTGCGGGGGAGGGTGCTCACTGGATCAAGGTTGCGGCAATGCGGGGGCAGAGATAGCAAATCTCCGCTGTATTTTCCTGAGGAGATTTTTGGGGTCTACTGTACAACGGAGCAAGCGAGACACGCAGGGATGTGGATCGGTTACCCCAGAAGAAGATCTCGTGCGGCATTTATCTTGGCCGTCAGAAATGCAGAGCCTCCGCTGTCTGGATGTACCGCTTTCACTAGCCGCCGCCAGGCCTGATGGATGTCCTCCCGTGAGGCACCTGGTTCCAGCCCCAGTATCTGATAGGCCTCTTTAGGAGTCATAGAATCAAAACCAGATGTGCCGCTCTGCGCATTGAAAGAGTCGTGGTCATAATGTTCCTGCCAGGCGGGGTGGTAGCGGTTGAGAAAAGATTCAAGCAGGGCGGCACTGTCGGCATCGATACGAATTTCCCGATAGAGCGACAAAACCTCCTCCTCGCTCAGCGAAGACAGTCGGGCCCCTTCCATGCTGCCGGACAGCACCCGGCCGTCGATTTCCCCGGTATCATGATCAAGCTCCATTTCAAGGCTTGCGGAGCGGACCGTTGATTTTCGTCCGCTGGAAGAGGGGAGCGGTCGCATCGAACGCATGCGGCGCCACCACGAAAGACCGAGAAACAGCAAAGGTACACCGATCACGCCGCGTCGGAAAATGGTCAGCAGAACTCCGAGCGCCATGACAATAATTGGTCCGGTATTGGTCAGAAATACCGCACTTTTTTGCGCCGGCGAATTGAGAATCAGCCAGAAGGCGACAAGAACGAAGAATAACAGGAGAAAAAAAAGAAATACCATTTAGCTCCTCATGCCACAAAGGGAAGCACAATTCATTTTTTTATTTGATCCAGGAGCAGATGGGCTTCGCGCCTGCCGCTGTTTGAGAGGGCCTTTATTCCTCCTCTTGCGTAAATGGCCACCGCCCCGAGTAGTTCAGCCAGTTCTTTCGCCGAATCAGGGCCAAGTCGAAAATAGGCGCCACCTGTAAGCCGGGCCATTTCACGAAAGCCCCTTTCCGCTGTCTCGTCGTTTCCCTCCTGAAAGAAAAAACAGCGCACTCCTTTCAAACCAAGCTCTCCGGCGAGTTGACAGAGATAGTCGATACTCTCTTCCATTGCATCACCGATGAAGATCAGGGCCGAGACTTTTGCTTTGGTTGCCTCCTGATTGGCATGGTTGAGCACTTTGGCTATCTGGGTCTGTCCTCCGCGACATTGGATACCTTGCATCAAGCCACGCAGGGCTGCAGCATTAATGACCCATTTCGAAGCGCGGCATTCATCAAAGCCACGGTAATAAACCAGTTGAACCGACAATCCACCCGTCTTGCCCACAGCATCAAACATCGAAGACTGGATAGTCATAGCCCTGGTCCAGGTCGGCTGCCGACTTATGGTCGCATCCAGTGAAAAAATCAGTTTTCCGCTATGGGCCATGTCTACCTTGTCGGCAGCTTTCAGAAAAGCGGCAATCTCCCGGGAAGAGGAGCGTTTGCCAAGCGCGGCTGGCTCGTTTTCCCGGGAAGTAATTTCTTTGTCTTTCATAACCCGTTCCTTTCATTCCGACAGGATGAGGCTGGGGGCAATCAAAAAAGTATGTGATTACGACTAAACCTCAGCTCTATAGGGATATGAGATGCCCTCTGCACGGGACGCCATAAACCCATCCCTGGGGGCTTGACCGCAGCCATCCAGGCTGCGGAACACCCGTGCAAAGGGCACCTCATATCCCTCTGGACACCTTCTAAGCTGAACTTTAGTGGTAATCACAAAAAAGTATTGTCTCATAATCTTTATTTCAACGGTAATATAATTAAAGATGTGTCTTATTGCCACTAAAGTTCAGCCTGAAGGTTCAGGGGGGCGGTGTAAACAGGAGAGGGACAGGCGGTCTTGGTTGTCGGCTGCCGCTTTGACTTCATCCGGCTTGCAGGAGAACATGGGTCGAAAGCGGAGAATTTTCCTGAAAATATGCAACAAAGCACCATCATGCAATCATTTACATTGGTGCTTTATAGGTGAACGGCCAGGTTGACCGAATCTGGAGTCAGGCACTATGGGGAGTTGCGCATAATGCCTGATTTTGCGATGACAGATGAGTGGCAGTGGTGCAAATAGCAGCACTTCCCTGCAGGCTCAGACGTCTGTTTTAGAGGCTGGTTATTGCTCGAACCTGGGCAGTCTCGGCTACTTCCGGGAGAAGGATGACTTCCTGCTTCATCTCGTCCTCAATATAGACTAAAATATCAGCCCTTGTTATTTCCAACGCAAAGACAGTTCCCCCGCCTAACTCTTTATCCTCCCACCGGTCGAGGATCCAGGCCGCTTTTTCCCGGCTGACGGTCCAGCTTAAACCTTTCCTGATTCCGGTCGCTGACCCCCGGTAGGCGGTAACTTTTTCGAAGGGAAATGGGCTTCCCTCCTGGTAGAGTCGGTCGGCATCGCATTCATTCAGCAGAAATTTCCAGGTGTTGAAGTCACCGGCGGCGGCAAAAGGGGTGTTTTTTTGATAATAAAGCCACAATACCGCTTTCTCTAAACATTGCTGCTGTTTGAACGTCTCAATATTGTTGAGCAGAAACTGGATATGTTCGCGCGGATTCAGTACACGCATGGCCTGGAGCGGATTCGCTGCACTCTCGAGCTGGGTGAGGATTTCTTTTATTTTCTGGTCCTGCAGCGCTTTATGTCGAGCCTGCATTTTCTCGTTGGTGAAGGACCCGGTAAAGTCATCGGGCGGGTAAAGAAAACGAATTTTGTCCAGATTCCACTGCATATTTCTGCCTCGTTGATAGATTATCATTTGAGCTCAAGCCATTTGTTGGCCACATCGAGCATCCGATTGGCAAATCCCCATTCATTGTCAAACCAGCAGAGCATTTTGACCAGTTTGCCGCCCGAGACCCTTGTCTGGGTCCCATCAACAATAGATGAACGGGGATCAGTGTTGAAATCAACCGAGGCATGCGGCTCTTCGGTATATCCCACAAGGCCAAGGAGCGGTCCCTGGGATTCCTCCCGCATAATCTGGTTGACCTTGTCAGCGGTTGTTGGCGTTTTGACGTTGATAGAGAGATCCATCAACGACACGTTAATGGTTGGCACCCGCACGTGGAGGCATTCGAAACGATTGGCCAGATGGGGCATCAACCGGTCAATGCCTTTGGCCAGGCCGGTGTCGACAGGGATTATCGAATGGAGGGCACTGCGGGTGAGACGCAGGTTGGTGTTATGGTATCTGTCTATCACCGGTTGATCGTTCATGACGGAGTGAATGGTTGTCGAGACACCGTTTTCAATTCCCAGTTCCCGATCCAGCAGGTTGAGGACAGGAACTACACAATTTGTGGTACAGGATGCCGTGGAGACGATCCGGTGCTCAGGCCGCAACATCGACTGGTTGTAGCCGAAGACAATGGTCGCATCCACTTCCGGGGTGGCCGGGTGGGACAGCAGCAGGCGCCTGGCCCCGCTGTGCAGGTGCTTTTCGGCAATTTTCCGCTGACTGAATGATCCCGAACATTCAAAGAGCAGGTCGATGTCGAGCTCTTTCCAGGGGAGTCTCGCCGGATCCGGTTCATTGAGGATTCTGATTTTATCCTCCCCAATATAGAGACAATCGTTCTCAAAACGGAGAGGATAGGGGAAACGTCCATGGGTCGTGTCGTAGCGGGTAAGGTAGGTCAGTGTTTCGATGTCGGCCAGCTCATTTATGGCGACTATGGTAAACTTCGATCTGAACGGTGTAGAATAGATCGCCCGTAGCACTGACTGACCGATCCGGCCGTAACCGTTTATGGCAACTTTAAAATGCATTTTATAAAAGGTATTTCTCTACTCGACAGTGTGTGCCGGGGGCCGTTTTTCTCTTTTGGGGAGGCCGGCTTCGGCTGTATCTCAATGTATCTGATTCATCCACAGATGGTCTCTATCATTACTTCGATTTGTTTACAATAACAACCCTATAATCAGTCTATTATGTTATTTGACTCATAACTGTACAGGCTTTGCCATGACTTGTTTTTGTACAGCATGGCCCGTCCGGCGTCTTGTCGGAAAGATTTTATGACAAATCATCATGGCGCAGGGGGCTTATGGTTTGAATGTATGATAAAAGTGCATGGATAGAGGGGAATAGACGTTCAGTTTTTAGCATAGTCTGGTAAGATTTCGATCGGTTCCATTGGTGCCATGGAGTGTTGCTCTAGACAAACGGGAAGAAAGCAGGGACTCTTTTTATTACTCGCTTGTCGGGCAATCAGTTCTGTATGCCCTTTGCGGGGTGAGGATCGCAAGACACAAATTACGCATAAGGAGATTGCTTTGACTGACAGGGGACGAGTAATTGTTAATACCGGCAACGGCAAAGGTAAAACAACGGCTGCACTCGGCACCGCCTTCCGGGCGCTTGGCTATGGCAAGAAGGTCTGTGTCATTCAGTTTCTGAAAGGCAAGGGCAAGTACGGCGAGCGGTTAATGGCCGAGAAACTGGCAAATCTGGACTGGTTTATCTGCGGCAAAGGGTTTGTCTTTACCAAGGAAAACATTGAAGAAGATCGTCGCGTTGCCCTGGAGGGATTTGAACTGGCCAAAAAACAGGTGGAAAGCGACCGCTACGATCTGATCATTCTCGATGAAATTACCTATCTGCCCCTCTATAACTTTCTTGATGTCGAGAAAATAGTCGAGCTGGTCCGGAACAAACCGGAACGGCTGTCAATCATCATGACCGGAAGAGATGCCCATCCCCGACTCGTTGAGATTGCCGATACCGTTACCGCTATGGAGCCGGTTAAACACGCCTATGAGCAAGGGATTAAGGCCCAGAAAGGCATTGAATTTTGATGGCGTCATAAAAATACTATGAGGATAACATGATACAGCAGGGTGCTTTGCATGGAATTCGGGTTGTGGACTTGTCGCGGATGTTGCCGGGACCATACTGTTCGATGATTCTGGCCGATCATGGTGCCGAGGTGATTGCCGTTGAAGATCGAAAATTTGCGAGTGACGGTTTGTTTTTTAACGATCTGAACCGGAATAAAAGACATATGTCCCTTAATCTCAAAACAGTTGAAGGGCTGGAAATATTCTTCAAACTGGTGGAGAAGGCCGATGTTGTTATCGAGGGCTTTCGGCCAGGTGTCGTGCAGCGCCTCGGCGTTGATTATGACGCTGTCAGGAAGGGGAATCCCGGAATAATCTACTGTTCAATAAGCGGGTATGGGCAGACCGGTCCGATGCGTGACAGGGTAGGCCACGATGTCAACTATATCAGCAATGCCGGAATTCTCGATCTCGTCGGCGAGAAAGGCGGGGCCCCTGTTATTCCGGGGGTGCAGATAGCCGATATCGCCGGGGGCACGATGAACGCCGCCGTCGGCATCCTGCTGGCTCTTTTTGCCAGGGAAAAAACGGGAAAAGGGCAATACATCGATATCTCCATGACCGACGGGGTGCTCGGTCTGCTCACGCTCCCCTCATTTCTTTCTCAGTCGAGGGGACAGAAGCAGCAGGCCTCCGACGGCTTGTTATCCCATCGCTACGCGTGCTATAACACCTATATGACAGCAGATGGACGATATATTTCTCTTGGCGCCCTGGAAGGCAGATTCTGGCGGCGGTTGTGTGAGCATCTGCACCGTCCACAGTATATCCCGCTGCATTACGACGAACAGAAACGGGACGAAATTATCGAGGATTTTCGCCGGATTTTTCGTGCGAAGTCGATGGCCGAATGGGATGCAGAGTTAGCGGAGATGGAGATATGTTTTGCGGTCGTCAAAAATATGGAAGAGATCATGACCGATCCGCATTTGCGCCAGCGGGAGATGGTGCACAGCTATACGGGAGAAAACGGCGAGGTCAAACACGGTTTCGGCATTCCGGTCAAATTGAGCGAAACGCCCGGTAGCATCAGGACGATACCCGGAAAATTTGGCGAACATACCCGTGAAATTGTTGCGGAACTCGGTTATGCGACCGAGCAGATTGAAGCATTTTTGGCGCGCGGCGTGTTGTAGCGTTTTCCCCTGAAGCTGCAGAGGGCACCAACATGCTTCAGTATGTTCATTCGTTGCCGGGGAAAATATGCAGGGCGTCAGGGTGCAATCTGGTGCGTACAGGCTGAGATTGAGGAAAAATACGTTGCTTATATTTTCCCGACATAAGATGCCCCCCGATGCCAGTTACTTGCCACTCGTAAATTGTATCCAGTTGGCATCGGCTTTTTTTATGTTGCCGGGTATATCTTTGCTCCATTTTTCGTATGCTGCCTGGCTGCAATTCAAATACAGTTTTTCGTTAACAATTTTCCAGACTTCCGGGTCGGTAACGGCTTTTCGCTTTTCCGTCATGGCCCAGGCGCAGAATCCATCATATTGCGGGGCGTATTTTTCCGGATTTGTTTTGAAAAGTTCCAGGTGTTTTTTATTCTGGAAATGCCAGGTGAGGTTATGCCAGGCCGTGGTTAAAGACTGATGGCCTTTTACTGCCTTGCCGACGAGGAAATATGCGACGGGATCGTATCCCTTTATAGCGACATCACCCTCGGGCGATTTTTCGGCGGCAATGCCGTCAGATGCTGCAGAGAGAAGTAAGAAGAAGGCGAAAATAATTGAAATTTTCATGGTAATATTCTCTTTCAGTCAGTGGCTTTTGTTGATTGGTCGCGAATACGACTTTACACAATTTACAACTAATCACGCGAAGTGATTGTGCAAGAACTGCTTCGATATATTTTAAAACGCAACTGTATTGTTGTAGATTTTTCTACCAGGAGAACAGGCGGCCCAGCAGCCCTTTCTCCTTTTTTGGCTTCGGAGTTTCTATCTTTGCAGCCTCTGTACCATCCATCATGGCATCCGTTTGGTTGTCATCCTTCTCCGTTTCGGGATTAAGCAGTGCAAATTTCTTTTTCAGCGTGGCAAAGATATCTTTGATGAGCAGTTCCTGGTGCTTTTTTTCTGTCCGCAGCAGAGCCCAGTTTTCCGCAACATAGCTTTGTTTCACATCATATTCGCATCCATCACCATTATTGCCAATTCCTGAGGTGCTGGTAATATAATACGCCAACTGGGTAAGCGCAGCCGCCCCGCGGTACTCTTTAGCTGCCTCGGAAGGTGCCTGATAATGCCTGATGGTCTGGCAGATATGTTCAGGTAAATTCCAATTTTTCAGCACATAGTAAGCAATCTCGGTGTCTGTGGTTCCGATGATATTCACTTCGCTTTGCGCAAGAGGCTGTTTATGTTCTCTTGAGTCGTGAAGGCACTGTTGGAACTGTTCGGTACGGTTGATCGCCAGAAAGATCTTGCCAACTCCGTGCAATAAGCCGGCGATGTATAACTCACAGGGAATAGCCTGAGCCATCTGCTGATGTACCGGATGCCCAAGCATTCTGTTTGCCGTCGCACAGGCCCAGCAATGATCCCAGTAATCCTTTCCGGAAAACCCCTCAAGTTTTGGAAATTCCGGCAAGGCCTCTCTGAAAAAAATACTATAGACAGAAGTAATGGTTTCCTCCAGACCCATGTGCATTATGGCCTGGCGAACGCTCATTATTTCTTTCAAGGTGCCAAAATAGGATGAGTTGGCAAGTTGAAGAAGTTTCGCCGTTAGAGCAGGGTCCCCTTCGACGATCTTGCTAAAGGAGGGGATATCGATCTGGTCAACAGGTTGCCTCGCCATAAGGAGTAAGCGTTGGCTGGCTGCAGGTAAGGGCGGCAAGGCGTCATCAGATTCCATCACTTCAAGCGCAATGCGTTTCGCTGTATATCTGATCATACTATTCCTTCGATATCTGATCGGTTTATTTTATTCAGAGAAATAATTCCGCTTATGGCGTCCCCTGAAAAGGTTGTCCCGAATCCCCATTGCGCTGCTGTTGCGTGGTAAGCGGATTCAATTACATAATTGATATCGGCTGGATCGCAAGAAATCCGACGACATTTAAGGCTGCTGTGTTATTCAACTCCTTTAGACTTGAGGAATTCTCCGTATTTCTTATCTTCTGTAACGATGTGTTCCATCCACCACTGGCGAAGAAAGGCGTACGTATCTTGCGCTGCTGTTGCACTCTTCCTGGCAGATTCCTCCGTAAGCGCCGTCAATCTATCCCGATACGTCTGATGGATGGCAATATGATTGGCAAGGTCTGGATACCCATTGGTTGTCAGGAGCCCCTCCTCGATTTGCAGGTGCTCGTCGGCATAAGTTGTCATTTCAAGGAGCACACCTTCAATTGATGAGGAGGGTTCTTGCTCACGGAGCACCTTGTACAGTTTATTAATGAGCTCAATAAGTTTCTGGTGCTGTGTATCCATTGAGCGAATACCTGTTTCGTACGACCCTCGCCATTTTATTAGGTCCATACCGGTTCTCCTTGGTGTGTGTACTTTTACTGGGGATCGATTCTTTTTTACTTAAATTACCAAAACATATATCTGATTACCCCTCAAGCTCACCCCCTGGTTCAGGAGCTGAACATTAGGGGTAATCAGGAACATATATGCCAGCCAAAGGCAAGAGCGGCCTCCTGGATACAGGTCTGCAGGACGCATGAAGGCGCAGCTGTATCGGCGAAGAACCTGGCCTTTTTTTGCCGTATGCTCTTTTCAATCATGCAGAGAAATGGCCCTTCCCCATATATCTTGCCGTGTACTTCAGGTGTTCGAGCCCTGCAACTGTTGATGGAGTATCAGCTTTCCCCGGTGGTTGGGTCGATTATCGACTTGACCTGACAGATACTGTTCGCAGGAAACCCGCCTTTTTGCGCGTGTTCCCGCACCATCTCCTCATTCGGCGCAATATAGACGCAATATATTTTGTCTTCTGTGACAAAACTCTCCACCCACTGAATCTGTGGCCCCATCTCGTAAAGCACTGCACACGACTTCTTGGCAATACCCTGCAATTCTTCAGCGGATAGTTTTCCAGCTTCTGGAATTTCTCTCTCGATTACATATTTCGGCATAGTCGTCCTCTTCTTTTCTGTTAACGCAATTGCTATTGCGCGTTATTTCAATTTCATTGCAGTGTCTGATGAATGAGGCACCACGCTCCTGCCGGATCAACACCGCCGTGTTCCTTGCCACCCGGTGCATGCCTCTTCGTCGGTATTATTCGTTATAATATTCCCGACAGGTTCAGCCTCGAAACGGTTACAGTGAGGGGAACATTAAAAAGGTATCAAAGAAATATGAATAGGGGTAGAGAAGAATCGAGAATGCAACAAAAAAAATCATTGTCGGATCCAATGTGCAGTATATAATCATGAGAACGTCCTGTCCGGTCGTTACCGTCAGACATTTTCCGGGTCAGCGTCTTTTACTGCACGCAAATCATTTTAAACCAGTATTGTTTAATCACCGAGTGAACCTGAAGCTTCATCAAAAAGATAAAGGGGGATTTCCATGGGACTTTATGACTTTACTTTTTATGATCTGATCAAGAGAAATGCGGTTGCCTGCGGCAGTCGTCTCTGTTGGCATGAGATCGACGACGGTCGGCAATTGAGCTTTACGGACTACAAGATGCAGGTGGATCGTCTGGCGAGCGGGCTTTTGCACGCTGGGATCGAAAAGGGCGATCGGATTGGGGTGCTTGGCAAAAACAGTCTCGAATTTTTTCTGATTTATGGTGCGGCAGCCCGCCTGGGCGCCATTGTGCTGCCGATCAACTGGCGGCTGTCGGCCGATGAGGTCTGCTTTAATTTGGATGATTGCCAGGCAAAAATTGTTTTTGCCGATGCGGAGTTTCAGCCCATCATGCAAACCAAAAAGGATCTGCTGCCAACCGTTACCGCCTGGTATAATTTAAAGGCCGATCTTGGCGATGCCCTGAAATTCAGTTCCCTGATGGAGGCGGGCAGTCTGCTGCCGCCCACGGATGTGGCCGGCACCGACGGGTTTGTCATTATCCATACCGCCGCTGTGGCCGGGCGTCCACGGGGTGCTCTGCTCAGCCATAACAATATTGTCTGTGCCGATATGCATTTTATCAGCTGCATGGGCTTTACCGAGCAGCATGTCAATCTGAACCTGTTGCCCCTGTTTCATGTAGCCGGGCTTTTTATGGCCACAAGCACCTTTCATGCCGGGGGGGCAAGTCTGAATATCAGTAAGTTTGAGGCCAAAGAAGCGGTCCGCCTGATCCAGGAAAAGGGGGCGACCCACTTTTTTGATTTCCCGCCGATTCTCGATTCCATAGTCAAGGCTGCAGCCGAGGACAATTCCGACATCAGCTCCCTGCGGGCGGTAGTCGGCCTGGGCACCCCGGAGACGATTAATCAATTTCAATCGATGAGTGGCGGCAGTTACTATGCCATGTATGGTCAGACCGAGACTTCGTGTCTTGCAACCATCGGCAGATATGACGACCGGCCCGGGTCGGCTGGAAGAATTATCATGCTTGGCGATGTGCAGCTGGTGGATGAACATGAGCAGGTTGTTGCCGCCGGCGAGGTGGGGGAAATTACCGTTAAAGGTCCTATGGTTTTCAAGGGTTACTGGGGATTGGCCGATGACAATGCCTACACTTTTCGTGGGGGCTGGCATCACACCGGCGATCTGGGACGTTTTGACGAGGACGGCTTTTTATTTTACGCCGGCAGAAAGGCAGAGAAGGAACTTATCAAACCAGGCGGCGAAAACGTCTATCCGGCGGAGGTTGAAAAAGTCATCCTGCAGCATCCGGCCGTGGCCAAAACCGTGGTTATCGGAGTCCCGGACCCGAAATGGAAAGAGGGAATTAAGGCGGTTTGTCAACTCCATGCCGGAAAAACTGTGACGGCCACCGAATTGATCGCTTTCGTCGGGGAACGCATCGCCCGCTTCAAAAAGCCGCAATATGTTGAATTTGTTGATGCGTTGCCGGTGAACAAGGACGGTTCCCCGGACCGGGCGGCGGTGAAGTCTTTATACGGCAAAGTCTAAAGCTGGATCCCATGCAAGCTGGTTCCCATGCGCCGCATGGGAACCAGCTAGAAAAGATCGAAAACCTCAGCTTTGAAATGGTTAAGTAAAAAACTTCATATTCGAGGCGTGTGAAATTTCCTATTATTTCGGCGTACTAAAGTACGTCGTAATGATAGGGAAATTCGCAACAACGAAGCAGATAAGTGAAAACTTCGGATGAAGAGTTTTTACGACACCATCAGTCTTCGGTATCGCGAAAGAGCTCCCGCCCGATCAACATCCGGCGTATTTCGCTGGTGCCGGCGCCGATCTCATAGAGTTTGGCGTCACGCAGCAGGCGGCCGGCAGGGAATTCGTTGATATAGCCGTTGCCGCCGAGACACTGGATGGCCTCGAGGGCCATCCAGGTTGCCCGTTCGGCGGAATACAGGATAACGGCGGCGGCATCCTTGCGGATATTGCTGCCGGTATCCGCCGCCTTGGCGACGGTGTAGACATACGACCTGCAGGCGTTCCATGTTGCATACATATCGGCAAGTTTTCCCTGCATCAGCTCGAATTCCCCGATCGCCCGGCCGAATTGATGACGCTGATGGACATAGGGTAAAACGACATCCATGCAGGCGGTCATAATGCCCAAAGGGCCGCCGGACAACACCAGCCGCTCATAGTCGAGGCCGCTCATCAGCACTTCGACGCCTCGATCCAGCTTGCCGAGGATATTCTCCTCCGGCACGGCGCAATCGGTAAAGACCAGCTCGCAGGTGGGGGAACCGCGCATGCCGAGCTTGTCCAGTTTGGGGCTGGTGGAAAATCCCTTCATGGTTTTTTCCACCAGAAAGGCGGTAATGCCCTGGTGCATTTTTTCTGGCGCGGTCTTGGCGTAGACCACCAGAACATCGGCGTTGGGACCGTTGGTGATCCACATTTTTGTGCCGTTGAGAATGTATTGATCCCCCTTCCTGACGGCCCGCAGCCGCATGCCGACCACATCAGAGCCTGCCCCTGCCTCGCTCATGGCCAAGGCCCCGATAAATTCCCCGCTTATAAGTTTCGGCAGGTAGCGCTGTTTCTGCTCTTTTGTGCCGTTGCGGTGAATTTGATTGACACAGAGGTTGGAGTGGGCGCCATAGGCGAGGCCGACTGAGGCCGATCCCCGGCTGATTTCTTCCAGGGCGATAACATGCTCGAGGTAGCCCATGTCTGCACCGCCGTATTGTTCGGCGACCGTGATGCCTAAAAGACCTAAGGCGCCCATCTTTTGCCAGAGTTCTTCGGGGAAATGATCCTCCCGATCAATATCCGCTGCCAATGGGGCAATCTCAGTACTGGCAAACCCCTGCACCGACTCGCGCAGCAGGTTCGCGGTATCCCCGAGGCCAAAATTCAACTGCGGAAATGTCTTCATGGTTGCTCCCGGTTATGAAAAGTTCAGCTCTTTGATGTCGGCAAAAAAATCCAGGGCTTGCGGATTTTTCAGGGCGTCCTTGTTTTTCACCTCTTGTCCATGGATCATTTTCTGAACGGCCAGTTCAACCTTCTTCATGTTCAGGGTATAGGGAATATCCGGCGTCGCGATTATTTTTGCCGGAACATGCCGGGGCGATGCCTGCTGGCGGATAGTGCTGCTGATTTTCTGCCGGAGCGCATCGGTCAGCTCGTACCCGGCCTGCATCTTGACAAAGAGGATGACCCGACTGTCGTTCTGCCACCGCTGTGCGACGACGACGCTGTCTTCAATCTCCGCCATCTGTTCGATGATCCGGTAGATTTCCGCCGTGCCGATCCTGACGCCGCCCGGGTTCAAGGTGGCATCGGATCTGCCGTAGAAGATCAGCCCGCCCCGCTCGGTAACCTCGATAAAGTCGCCATGGGTCCAGACGCCGGGATACCTGTCAAAATAGGCTGCCTGATATTTTTTCCCATCAGGATCATCCCAGAAATAGATGGGCATGGACGGGAAGGGGGCGGTGCAGACCAGCTCCCCTTGCTGGCCGATCACCGGTGAGCCGTTCTCATCATAGGCAAACACCTTCATTCCCAGCCCGCGGCACTGGAGTTCGCCCTCGTACACCGGGCCCATCGGGTTGCCGAGGGCAAAGCAGCCGTTCAGATCGGAGCCGCCCGAGATGGAGGCCAGCTGTAGATCTGCTTTTATGTCCTTATAGATGAAATGAAAATCTTCTTTGGAAAGAGGCGAGCCGGTGGAGAGCACTGCCTTCAGCGGGCTCAGGTCAAACTGTTTGCCTGGTTTGACTCCTGCGTTCTTCAAAGCGGCGATATATCCGGCACTGGTGCCGAAGACACTGATCCGCTCCTCCTGGGCCATCCGCCACAGGGCGTCCGGACCGGGATAAAAGGGATTGCCGTCATACAGCACCAGGGTGGCGCCAACCGCAAGGGATGTGGTCAGCCAGTTCCACATCATCCAGCCGCAGGTCGTGAAATAGAAAATGGTGTCTTCGCGGTGCAGATCGGTATGCAGCAGCAGTTCTTTCAACTGGTGGAGCAGCACCCCGCCGGCACTCTGGACCATGCATTTGGGCAGGCCGGTGGTGCCGGAGGAGTACATGATATAGAGAGGATGCTCGAAGGGGAGCTGGGCAAAATCTATTGCATCGGCGTCATTGCGGCAGAAATCGGCGTAATGCACCGCCCCCGGCAGGTTGGTCAGATCGGGCCTTTCCCTGGTGTACGGGACAACGATGATCCTTTCTATGGAGGGTATTTGTTCGATGATGGCAGCGATTTTGGCCAGGCTGTCCAGGGGCTTGCCTTTAAAGAAATACCCCTCGGCGGTGAAGAGGATCTTTGGTCTGGTCTGGCCGAATCTGTCCAGCACCCCTTTACTGCCAAAATCGGGCGAGCACGACGACCAGGCGGCGCCAATACTTGTTGCCGCAAGCATGGCGATGATCGATTCAGGCATATTCGGCATAAATCCGACAACGCGGTCCCCGGCGACGACTCCTGCGTGACGGAGCGCCGCAGCGACCTTTGCCGTTGCCGCAAAGAGGTCTTTGTAGCTCAGGCTCCTGCGGACAGCATCTTCGCCCCTGAAAATAAGGGCCGTCTTCTCGTCCCGGTAACGGAGCAGGTTTTCGGCAAAGTTCAGCCGGCTGCCGGCAAACCAGTGTGCCCCCGGCATCTTGTGCGGATCATCGATCACCTGCTCATAAGGTTTTGTCGCCTTAATATCGGCAAAACGGTACATCTCGGCCCAGAAGTCGGCAATATTGTCTACCGACCACTGGTACAGCTCCTCGTAATCGGCAAAATCAGTTCCACACCTGCGGTTCACTTCCCGCATGAACCGGTACATATTGGAAGCCTTGATTCGCTGCTCTGACGGCACCCATAATGGTTTCGGCATATCCTTTCTCTCCTGGTAATCTTCAGGATATAGCATGCTGCGCCATTTCCCTCAGTTTGTATTTCTGGATTTTGCCGCTGGCAGTTGCCGGGAATTCGTCTACAAAAAAGATATATTTGGGAATTTTGTGATAGGATATCTTATCCTTACAAAAAGCGGTTACTTCTTTATCCGTCGCTTCCGTTCCCATCTTCAGCTGGATGAAGGCGGCGACTTCCTCGCCGTATTTTTCACTCTGAACGCCAACGACTGCCACATCTTTAACCTTCGGATTGGTGTACAGGAATTCTTCTATCTCCCGCGGAGAAATGTTTTCGCCGCCTCTGATTATCATGTCTTTGATTCTGCCGGTGATCTTGCAGTAGCCGTTTTCATCCATCACGGCCAGATCTCCGGTGTGCAGCCAGTTATCCTCGCTTATCGCCATCGCCGTTGCTTCATCCATCTTATAGTAGCCCTTCATCACGTGATAGCCTCTGGTGCAGAGCTCACCCTGGGTACCAAAGGGGACCTCCTCATCGGTCATGGGGTCGACGATTTTCACTTCAACATTGGGTAATGCCTTGCCGACAGTGGAGGTTTTCAGCTCGAGGGAGTCGTGGTCCCTCGTCTGGGTGATGCCCGGCGACGCTTCCGTCTGGCCATAGACAATAGTCATCTCGTCTGCGCCCATATCCTTAATCACTCGCTTCATCACCTCGATCGGACAGGTGGAGCCGGCCATAACACCGGTACGCAGAGTGGAGGTGTCGTAGCTGTTTTTATCCATCTCCTCAAACTCGGCAATAAACATCGTCGGCACCCCCAGAAGGGCCGTGCACCTGGAGGCTTGAACCGTCTGCAAAACGCCCGCGGCGGTAAACGAGACGACCGGGGCCATGGTCGTCCCGGAAACCATGCAGCACAGGGTTCCGATAACACAGCCGAAACAGTGAAAGAAGGGCACCGGGATGCACATCGCATCGTCCGGGGTCAGCTTCATGCACTCGGCCATGCTCAGCGCATTGCCGATCAGATTGGTGTGCGAAAGCATGACACCCTTCGGCGTTCCTGTCGTGCCGGAGGTATACTGCATATTTATGACATCGTCGGGGTCAAGCGAGTCGAGCCTCGTCTTCAGTTCCTGGTCTGAAACCTCTTTACCCATCGCCAGGACGTCCTGCCAGTTGTACATCCCGGCGATTTTCTCTTTGCCGAGATAGATGATGTTTTTCAAAAAGGGCAGTTTTTCACAGTGGAGTTTGCCGGGCTGGCTGTCTTTTATGATCGGACAGACCTCGTTGAGAACCTTCAGGTATTCATCGGGCTCTCGTACTCCGCCGGTGAGGATCAGGGTCGTGGCATCAGACTGGCGGAGAAGAAATTCCAGTTCCTTGCTGCGGTAATTGGTATTGACCGTCACCAGGACCGCCCCCATCCTGGCACTGCCATACTGGGTGTATACCCACTCGGGAAGATTGTTCGCCCAGATGGCGACCTTGTCGTCCTGGCGAATACCGAGCGCCATGAGCCCCTTGGCGACTTCGTCGAATGTCTCCCGCAGTTCTCTGAAATTCTTTCTGATGTCCAGGGTATGGTATTCAAGACCAATATTGTCACCGAAATTGTCGGCCAGAATATCGACTAGATTACCGATGGTCGTCCGGCCCACTTTGATGTCAGGCTTGTTCATCCGATTCTCCTTTGCCATGATGTGATAGTCATTCGCTGCGCTATTTTTCTTCACGAGCTGTGACCAGCTCAAAAAGTAAACCCCTCGGGCAGTTGTTCTTGGGGCGTTCCTTCCGGAACCCACGACAGATCGAGAATAGTAAAGGTCGGTCCGCTTGTTTTAAAGATCGGCAGCACCCTCATGCCGAACTTCGGCTCACCAAGGCTGAGGTAACTCATTAAAATGGTGGCGACGCCATCGAATTCAATATTGATGAACTTAATCGGTTTATCCAGCAGGTTGAAAGCACCCGATCGTTCACAGACCATGAAGGTATGAATACGGGCACTCTTCCGGGCGACAGCCGTCAGGTCGATGATACTGTTTTTACCGAGACAATCCGGGCAATGAATCCTGAAAGGGATGTAGGTCGTGCCTCTGGTGCCGCAGCCACTGTTGTCGCAGCGGGTCGCCAGCAGTTTCCCCTGGCTGAGCGATTCGAAAAATATCGCTTCGCCGCCATAGGAATGCATATAGGTCATGTCCCTGGGGTTGGTTACCCCGAGCAGCTTCCAGCCATCATCGGCATCGCGTATCGGGGTGTTGGGGGTCAGATGGTGAAAGTCGCCTTTTATTTTATATTTATTGTCTTTGACAAAGACCTGTCCGAACATGCTCATAGTGTTTCTCCTTAAAAGCTATGTAGTTAGGCATCTTTGGCCAGTAAATGATCGGGATCCATCAGGATGGTGGACGTGACATGCGAGCCGACTCCGGCATGGCTGATGGCCATGCCTCTTTTCGCGCCCTCTACCTGCAGGCTGGTCCAGTCGTCGGGCTTTACCCGGTTAAATTTCTGCCAGAGTTGTGCATCGCCGTGCAGTTCTTCCCATCTGTGCCAGATATGTGTCGCCACTTCAAAAGTCTGCATGATGCCGGTCGCACCCACCGAATGCATGCAGCCGATGAGGCCGCCGGACAGATTGGAGGGGAGTTTGCCGGGTTGTCCGGTATGGGGATTGGTGTGATAGCAGTCGCCTGATTCCACATAGTCGCGGCCGTACCCATAGGGGCGTATGCCGATGTCCTCATAGGTCTGGACATCGCTGATGGTGAAGGCGTCATGGAGTTCGACCAGATCGAGATCCGTGGTCGGATCGGTGATCCCGGCCATGCCGTATCCGTAGTAGGCGGCTATCCTCGCGGCGAGAAAACCGGTGAATCCGGGATATCTGTCACCCCCGGGAAAACGCTCGCCCAGGTCTTTATACTGGTCGGCGGTCTCGTTCGGCAAAAGCGGAATCGCCATATCCAGCCGGTCGGCCGGGCGAAGGGTATGAGACCCGGCGGCAACATAGATGCGCAAGGGTTTGTTTTTTGAGTTTTTGGTCAGTTGCGTGGCGGTATCTTCATCGCAGAGAATAGCGCAGGCGGCGCCCACACTCATCAGACAGCAGTCGAGGGCCCGCAGTGGATAGGCGACCACCGGTGAATTCAAGACATCGTCGACGGTGATCTTCATCGGCGACTGGGCAAACGGGTTGAACCGGGCGTAGCCATGATGTTTTACCGATATTTCCGCCAGAGTCCTTCGGAAGGACTCCTCCGATTTGCCGAAGATCTGCCAGTAGCGCTGGGCCATAACCGCATAATAGCCGGTATAGATATGACCGAGAGGCGATTCCCAGTCTTTGTCGGCGGCGCATGAGATAAGGAAGTTGCCTTCATCGGTGGGGACTTCGTCCATCCGTTCCCAGCCCATGACCAGCACGCAATCGGAGTAGCCTGAGGCTACGGCCTTCATACCTTCCCACAGAGTTGACCCTCCCGTGGCACCGCCTGTTTTCACACCGACGTTGCCGAGCGGATCCAGGCCCAGCCGATCATGGATAACCGACTCGCCTAAAAGCTGGTCGCCGAAATGATCGGCAAAATGCCCGTAGTAACAGCTGTGGATATATTGCTTCAGCTCTGCCGGGGAGATGTCGAGGAGCCCCGCGGCCATGGTGAAGGCGTCAATGCACAGTTCTTCCGTCCGTTTGTCCGGAAAGGCACGATCAAACTTGGACTGGCCTGCCGTCACCAGGTACACCGGTCGCTGCAATCTGGGAATTTTCAACTGTTGTCTGCTGAAAGTGATCATACCTCAGTCTCCTTGTCGGTTATGGTTTCGTGCCATGAGCGTTTAAAGTGTTCCCACCCATAAAACAAAACTGATGTTGTCGCTGGTATTGCTGATCTTCTGACTGACGGGATTCGACCAGAAATGGACGGAATCCCCTTGAACAAGAGCATGTATCTCGTCACTGAGCATCAGCTGGACCGCCCCTTTCAGAACGCAGAGCACTTCCTGGCCGTTTTTGATGTTTTTTCGTACCGGAATAGATTTCCCGGGTTCGATGGCCAGGATAGACGAGTCAATGACAATCCGGTCTTCCGGAGCGAAAAAACGGCGGGTGACGAAACCGGTATGGGAGAGATCGATGTCATTCCATTCCGATTTGCGGATGATGATTATTTTGTCCCGGTTGCCGGCCTGGGTAAGAAGATCACCGGCATCGATGGCCAGAGCGTTGCAGATGCGGATAAGGGTATCCACCGAAGGAGAGTTGACATCATTTTCAACCTGACTGAGAAAGCCTTCGGAGATGGAAGCTTTTTCGGCGACGACTTTCAGGGTCAATCTCTGTTCTTTTCGAGCCCTTCTGATCAAGGTACCAATATTCATACAGCCTCCACTCAGGGTTGAAGGGGAAGAGGCATCATTGAACAGGCTGCATATTAATATTTTGCTTTAGTTAATGTTAAGCTATATTGATACGTGGGTGTTTGTCAAGAGAGAAAATGCCGGAAAGTTTTTTTATTGTCAGCGAAAAATCCGTGGTTGAGAGGAGGAAACGAGGCAAATAGTTCAAATATAATGAATAGGAGCACGAAAAATATTGACAAAAATCCTGTACTGCATAATGATCGTCATTGCGATTGAGCGCTTGGTCAGTTCGGCGAGCGGTCGCTCCATCAAGCTGGTGTTGGCCTATTAAAAGATTCCTAAAGTTGGCAGTCTGGAAGATTGATCGGGAAGATGATCCCTCGATTATTCCTCCGGTCTATATAAGTGGTACTTACCAATTATTTTTTAAGGAGGATCGTATGTCAGCAGGAGCATTAAAACCGCGATGGGGACAGCCTCTCACGGGAATTATCTCGTTCTTCGTGTTTTTGGCTATTGCTTTGGTGACCTGGTTCATTTTCAGTGATCCGAGAGGGCCGATAAAGTGGTTTCCTTATCCCTTCGTCATGTATCTGGCAATGATGATTCTGGTGGGAATCTGGCAACATATGTTCCTTGCAGACTGGCCGTTTCAGAAAATCGGACAGCCGTTGCGGGGAATCATTATGACTATCGCCAACCTCCTGTTGGTCTGGTTTGTGATAGATGTCGTCTTTTATCGAATCCTGGGGTTAGGCTTCAATTTCTTAAGCTACTATGGTCTTGAGGCCGCAGGCGGAAAACCGATATACGCGCAGGTCGCCGTAGTCTGTTTTGTCTTGATTGGTTTTTATACCTATCCGGTTGCGACAATTTTCTTTGGTAAGTGGCCTGTGCAGCCAAGTAACATTCAGCAGCCTGCCGCCGGGTTTGCCGAATTTGGTTGGGGATCTCTCATAACATTATTTGCCTATGTCATTCTGATAGTTCCATTTTTTGGAATACTGTTCAAAGTCCCTGTCGTCGACCCGCCCGTGGTCGCCGCGCTTAACTCGTCCTGGTGGGCAGGTATTGGCGGAACTGGCCATGTACACTGGGTTTTTGGTTGGTGGGAATGGGCAATTATTGTTCTGTTTATGACGGTTAATGTCTGGCGGATGAAGCCCTGGTCTGTCATTACCCTTCCGCAGCCCTGGAAAGGTCTTATTTCCGTTATTCTCTCGTTTGTTATAGCCTATGGTTTGGCCATCCTCTGCAGGAAAATTATCCCTATGTGGGTGCCGGTGGAAACATTTCATCTCCTTGAAGAAGAAAAGGGTCTTGCTGAAGTGCAACGTTTTCTCTGGCTGCATTCAGCAGAAATTGCCGGTTTCACCTTGATCCCGTTTTTGATCTGGCATCATTACTTTGACGATATCGCCTTTGGTTTGGACAAGGATGGCTGGTCGGCGTTCCTGCTCAGGACCATTGGGGTGTGCGTGTTTGCTGCCTGCAGCTACTGGGTGTTTTATTATGCCAATTTTGGCCACTGGGCACTGGGGAATCATCATATGGATGAACTGGCACACCGGTTCCCGCACGGAGAATCGCTTGTCTGGAATTTCTGGTGGATAATACCTCTGTTGTGGAATGAGTGGTTCTTCCATAAATGGCCGTTCTACGTCCATGAAGACTGATTTGACCTTAAGTTGATTGTGTAAGTAACGGTGGTTGCTGCTTTTTCAAGCAGCAACCACCGTTACCTTTTAAGACAGCCTCCGTACGCACGGACGTTTTTGCCAACTTGCCTGAAAGGAGTGATTGCATGTATCCACCAAGTGTAAATAAAAGCATCCTGACACCCATTGAATTCCTGACAAGAAGTGTCCTTGTCTACCCGGATAAGGTCGCCGTTATCCATGGTGAAAAACGTTATACATACCAGCAGTTTTCCGACAGAATTTATCGTCTGGCCAGTGCCTTGCAGCAAAAGGGTATCGGCAAAGATGACAAGGTCGCTTTTATTTGTCCGAATATCCCGGCAATGCTCGAAGCACATTATGCGGTGCCTCTGCTCGGGGCCGTCCTCGTCAGTGTCAATATTCGTCTTTCCCCCGGCGAGGTCTCCTACATCATTGATCACTCGGATGCCAAAGTGGTTGTTGCTGACAGCGAATTTGCCCACCTGGTCCAGCCTGGGGATTTACCAAAAGTAAAAACCTATGTTACCGTCTGCGATGCAAATGACACCATCACCCTTGATGGTCTTGAGTATGAGGCCTTTCTGGCGACCGGTTCCCCCGAGCCGGTGCCGGCCAATATCGATTCTGAAGATCAGCTGCTGGCCCTCAATTATACCAGCGGTACGACTGGCCGTCCCAAAGGGGTCATGTACACGCATCGGGGGGCATACCTGAATGCCATTGGCGAGGTGGTTGAGTCCGGCCTGACTGCGTCGTCGGCGTATCTCTGGACCCTGCCCATGTTCCATTGCAACGGCTGGTGTTTCACCTGGGGCGTTACCGCCGTCGGTGCGACCCATGTCTGCCTCCGGGCGGTGGTTGCAGCTGATATTTACCGTTTGATCGAAAAAGAAAATGTTACCCACCTCTGTGCAGCGCCGACGATACTTATTACCATGTCCACCTGGCCGGGGGCAGCCGATGTGAAAATGAAGCGTAAACTGCAGATCATGACTGCCGGGGCCCCGCCGCCACCGGCTGTGATCCGGAATATGGAAGCGATCGGTGCGCATATTACCCATACCTACGGCCTGACCGAGGTGTACGGTCCCCACAGTGTCTGTGCCTGGCAACCATCCTGGGAAAATCTATCTGCCGACCAGATGGCAGTTGTCAAATCCCGGCAGGGCGTCCCCTACGTTCTGACCCATTTTATGGATGTGGTCGATCCCGTTACCATGGTCCCGGTGCCAAGAGACGGCAAGACCATAGGAGAAATTGTCATGCGCGGCAACAATGTCATGGCCGGGTACTATAAGGATCCAGAAGGGACCGAAGAGGCCTTCGCCGGAGGCTGGTTCCACAGCGGCGATCTTGGCGTCACGCATCCGGACGGCTATGTCCAGATCATGGACCGGAAAAAAGACATCATCATCAGCGGTGGCGAAAACATCTCTACAGTTGAAGTGGAAAGCGTGATCTACAGCCATCCTGATGTGCAGGAAGTGGCGGTGGTTCCAGTGCCGGATGAGAAGTGGGGAGAGGTGCCCAAGGCTTTTGTCGTGCTCAAGGCAGGCAGAACTGCGTCAGCGGAGGATATCATCAACTTTACCAAAGAGCATCTGGCCCGTTTCAAGGCCCCTAAATACGTCGAATTCAGTGAGCTGCCTAAAACGGCTACCGGTAAAATACAAAAATTCAAATTGAGAGCCAAGGAATGGGAAGGGAAGAAGCGGATCGGCTAAGCTGATTTGACCTCTGCAAAGAACACCCGGGCACGATATTCGTAGCAGTGCCCGGGTTTTTCACAGTCATTTTAATTTCCAGTTGATCAGCTGATAATCGAAACATTCGGGGCAGCAGCCATGCGATAGCTCGGTACCACTTTTGGTGCGGAGATATTCTTCTATCTGGACCCATTGCCCAGTCCCTGGTTCTTTGCCGCTGTCGTCCCGGATTCTTTTGCAATACATGCAAATTGGTAAAACTTTTTCGTAGATCTTTATCTTTCGCAGCGCGTCCTGCCTGTTGAAAAAAAGTACCATCTTGCTGATAAGTTGTTCGACGTCGCACGGTTTAAGGATAAAATCATCGACCCCTGCATGCAGTGCATCGATCACAAGATCCATATTGCCGTGGCCGGTGAGGATGAAGACGCCTGTTTCATAGTGCGACTTCCTGATCTTTTGCAAAAGTTCCAGCCCGCTCATTCCAGGCATTACCAGATCGGTTATAACGAGATCGAAGAGGGTGGTGGAGTGGAGTTCTGCTAATGCCGCTTCCCCGCTTGATGCCGGCTGCACATGAAAAGAATTCTTTTCCAGATAGCTCCCCAGCGATTTTAAAATAGGTTGTTCGTCATCCACCAGGAGTATTGATTTATCGGACATTTCTTGATTCCTTCAAGACAAAAAATGTTGCAGTATCCTACCAGTGAGGAGCCGGGGTTGCACGCAGCTGTTCAGGTCAGACAGTCGTCCCGCCAGCAGCAGTCCATTTGGTCACAGAATTTGTCGCCCATCCGGAAACATGGCTGATTGCCTTCTCCGGTTTGGATTATTCTGATCAGGTCCGCTTTTTTGATTTTTCTTGGTTTTATGCCCATCTGCCTGGCTTTTTCCTGTACTTCGATTAATTTCATGGTGTGTTCCTTTATCTGTTTTTCCAGGGTCTGATCGCTTATTGCCAGACAGCGCAGCACCCTTACATGGCTCTCTTTTCCAGCAGGTACTTCACAAAAATTCGTTTGGCATTCTGGTAATCGCTCGGGCTGTAATGGTCGATGTTTTCTTTTATGTCGAATAATTTCTGGTAATATGCCACTAAGTTATGTAGCCCGTTTTCACATCTCAGGTCCTTGTCATTTGCGCCGGCCTTCGTGGTTTTTTCCGCGAAATTCTGCATTGAAACCTCCCTGGTCGTTTTTTTTCGATCTACCGGATTTGCCTTAGGTGTTCTCTTGACCACGCAGAACAGACGCTGATGCCTTTTGCCGTATGCCCGTCAAACGCTTCAGCGTCTGTTTTCCCGTCACTTAATTTTTATAACCTTATCTGCAGCAGGGCCTTTCTGGCCCTGGACAATATCGAAACTCACCCGCTCTCCCTCGGTGAGAGACTTGAAGCCAACGGCCTGAATTGCCGAATGGTGTACAAAAACATCGTTGCCGCCATCCTGTTCGATAAAACCATAACCTTTTGCATCGTTAAACCACTTTACTTTTCCCTCTGGCATGTTTCATACTCCTGTTAAATGAATAAAAATTACTTCTTGCTGCCGCCTTCGAGCAGTATTTTCCGCTCAACTTCTTTTGCCCCGGACATATTATCCTGGCTGACTTCTCGTGTGACACGCTGAATTTTTTACGACGCAGATTTGTAAGGGTTGCAGGTAAGGGCCGGGCAGGGAGCCTTCTTGATGACCTGCTCGGCAACACTGCCAAGCCACATTTTGCTCAATCCTTTGCGACCATGGGTACCAATTACGATCAGGTCCGCCTTCTGCTCTTCTGTAAAATCGATAATAGAGTCGACTATATCCCCCCGGATAACCTTTCCCCGAACCCCGGGAAGCGTGCCTCGATTCTTGTCAATAAGCTCCTGCATCATTTTTTCGGCAAGTTCGGTCATCTCCTCACCCAACGACCCAAGAGAGGGATATTCATAGCCGGCATATGTCTGCACTGGTTCCACTGCATGGATTAAGTACAGTTTCGCGTCGAATTTCTTGGCAATGTACCCCGCATATTCCACTAACTGGTCGGTATGCTCAAGAAAATCGATGGGTACGATAATTTTATGGATTTCTTTCATTGTGCACCTCTCTCGCCTATTTGGCTGTCAATTGCGGTAATCGAACGTGTCGGTACCGTTGGGGATATCGGGCAGCATCCATTCCCTGGTCAGCGGCAGATCATTTCTGACGCCGGCGGAAAATAACAGCTGAAACACGTGCATGCTGCCATGCAGAAACGAAGCGGAGCAGCCGGTGAGGTAAAATCGCCACATGCGAATAAAGCGGTCATCAAACATGGAACGGACACGTTTTTCATTTCGATCAAAACGCTCCCGCCACTTGTCAAGCGTCTTGCTATAATGTATCCGCATGTTCTCACAGTCTATAAAGTCCAACCCCATCCCGGTGGCATTTTTCAGGATCGAACCAAGATCTGGGATGTGGCATCCCGGGAAAATATATTTTTTAATCCAACTGTTCGTTGGCTCTTCTACGGTTTTACCGATGGTGTGCAAGAGAAGGAGTCCGCCTGGTCGCAGTACGTTTTGGGCATTGGCCAGAAACTGTTTCATGTTGGCCTTCCCCACATGTTCGAACATGCCGACCGAGACAACTTTGTCAAAGCTTTCCTTGCTTTGGGCAAGTTCCCGATAGTCCAGATATTCCAGGCGGATACAATCCTGGAGCCCCTCCTGTCTGATCTGCTGCCGGCCGTATTCTAACTGTTCTTTTGAGAGAGTTATGCCGAATCCCTGCACACCGTAATTTTTCGCTGCATTGATGAGCAGACTTCCCCAGCCGCAGCCGATGTCAAGGAGACGTTCATTGGGGTGCAGCTGGAGTTTGCGACAGCACAGGTCTATTTTTTGCGTCTGGGCCTGTTCCAGGGAATCCTGATCGTCTTGAAAATATGCACAGGAATAGATCAGGTTTTGATCGAGCCACAGCCGGTAAAAATCGTTGCCAAGATCATAATGGAAGGAGATGTTTTGTCTGTCGGCTTTTCTGCTGTTTCTCTGCAGGATATTCAGCTTGAAGATATTGAACAGGGCCTGACTGGTTGTCGCCTGCAGTTTCTCGGACGATAAGCCAACCCTGACGACCTCCTTGAGATCGCCCTCGACCTCGATATCGCCGTTCATATAGCCTTCACCAAAGCCAAGCGGCATATCAACGAGCATTCTTTTTAGGGCCTCTCTGCTCTTAAAATGCAGCTTGAAATCATTGCCGGTTCCGAACTGCCGTACACTGCCATCCCAGAATCTGACAGTGAAATTTGCGTCATCGAGCTGGGCAAGAGCGTCGTAAAAAAGAGATTGTAAAGTTGTTTTTCCCATGGAAGACATCGTCATTCCTCGTCATTTTTTTAAAATGGTCGGGTTCAGCAGTTGGAACTCCGGTAAATGGGAACGTGTGTGCTAGGTACACATCTGTCTGGTTCAAGTCGATCGGATCCAGTTCTTCCTTCATACTTGTCAGCAGCGTCGCGGGGTATCCAGTTGCCCAGAATTGCACGAAAGGTTGGACAGGGAAAGCCGACCACGTCCTGCCGGATACTCCCTGTCCTTATTTCCCCCTCTCGCCGCTTCTATTTTATTTCAATCTGGGCAACTTTTTCCTTGGCGGCCTTGGACTTGGGCAGTTTAAGAGTCAAGACTCCATCCTTGAAACCCGCCTCAATTCCATCTTTCTCAACTTCGACGGGTAACCGTACCGCGCGGTAAAATGAACCGCTGCGCCGTTCGATGGTATGATACTGCTTGCCTTTCGTCTCTTTTTCCTCTTTTTTTTCACCTTTAATGGTCAGAAGGTCACCGTCAAGGGAGACATGAATATCCTTTTTTTCCATGCCCGGCAGATCGGCTACTACCTCCATGCCATTTTCCGTTTCGCTCACATCAAGACGCGGGCTCCAGCCAATATCCATATCCTCGTCCAGGTTATGAAAGGGAAAACCGAACCACATCTTTTTGACCATGTCATCCATATCCGAAAAAACACTCGGGGACGAACTGCGCTTTTTAAACGGCAATAAATCAAACATGTTATGTCCTCCTCTCGAAAAATTATTCAGTGTGTCTGAAAAACATCCCGCAAATAGAGCTCGAGCATCTATTCTTCAAGAATCGTATAACGTTTTCTGGTAACGTTCATATGAGTTCTGATCATTGAACGGTGGCACCTGGTCAAAAAGAATTTTCAACCTCTTTTGCTGTACCAGGTCAAGATCGAGAAACTCAACGCTGTATCGCCAGGTTGGTGTCTTACTGATGGGATCTGCGATTGAAATTTTCGCTTTAATGCTTCCCTTGATTTCATTGACCAGAAATTCAAATTTCGTCAGGTTGTCAAAGATGAGGATCTCCATTTCCAGTGCACTCGCCGGGATATCGGTTTCGCTGGCGTGCAGAAACGAGAGTCCTCCTGGAGCTATATCATAAATTCTGCCTACGACGGGCTTGGCAAAATTCGTCAGTGCAACGATACCGTTGGCCCTGGTTCGGTTTGATGAACGTTTGGCGTGATGAGTCGCCAGCAGCGTGCCGGGCATATAGGTATATTCCCTGTCAATTTTATTTTGACCGGAGGCGGCCATGCGTGGCCGGTTGTCAGCAACAGGTAAAGTTTCGCCGGTTTTTTGGGTCTTTATGGGGGGTGTTGACAGGAGTTGCACCGCATCTCTCCGACTTTTCTTTTTCGTCAAAATGTGATCCTCGCCAGGAAGAGGAGATCTTATTGCTGCGACCTGTGTCGCGATTGGACTGAGCGGATTGATGCAGGCGGGCAGAGCCTGCGCTGTACGGCTCTCATTTCCCGCCAGAGGAAAACCACTGTGTCCTGGCAGAAAGTATGCAGCAGGAGAAGGATGGGGACAATACCGCAGATGAGCGAAAAAGTACGGTATTAAAATACCGTACTAAAGCCTGGAAGTAAGGAATTTCTTGAGGTTTATTTTCTTGTTTTTCAACCGCAGTTTTTCCCGGATATTTTCTCGATAAGATTCTACCGTACTGATGGTAAGGCCGAGTAGATCGGCTATCTCCTTGGTAGTTTTGTTCTGTCTGATATAGTTGATTATCTGCAGTTCCCGCGGGGCCAGTTTGGCCTGGATAAGGAGATTGTCATGCGGTTGATCGGTGAAGACATCAAGCAGATTGGCCTGGGCGGTGGCCATATAATCCCTGGCCGGACCACTCGCTCTGCTCTGCGCCTTTTTTAACAGCGGCAGGACCGTCTCTAGCGTTTTTGCGGCAAATTCCTGCCTGATATCACGGAGCTCCCTTTCTCTTCTTTTCATGACCACACTGAGTGTGGTGTTGGTATCCTGGAGTTCCTGATTTTTATCCTGGAGCTCTTTCTCCCTTATTAATAAGGTAGTCAAGACGGTCTGCAGTTCATCGACGGTATGGGTCAATTCTGCCGTTCTTGCTTTTACCTGCTGCTCCAGGCTGGCCTGGGTCTGCTGCAGCTGCAGTTCTATTTTTTTCCGAGCGGTTATTTCATTTTTCAGTTGTTCATTCTGGCTGCGCAGTCTGGCAACCAGGTCCTGTTTTTCAAAGCTCCGGTTGGCTTTACTTAAGAGGTCTTCAAAATCGCAGGGTTTCTGCAGGTAATCGTCAGCCCCCAGCTTTAATGTTTCCACGGCCGAACGGACATCGCCATAGCCGGTCAGAACGATAACGCCGATGTCGGGATGAAGCGTTTTGGCATGTTTCAAAACCGCGATGCCGTCCACCCTGGGCATAATCAGATCGGTTATCACCAGGTCATAGCGGTTTGCCCGAAGAAGCTCTATGGCCCTCTGGCCATCTGATGCGGTCGTTACGCTGAAGTTATTTTTTTGCAGAACCCAACTGATTGAGGTGAGAATGCTCTCTTCGTCATCGATCAGCAGTATCGATTTATTGCTCATCAATCTCACTCTCAATTGCACTTTCAATGGGCAGGAACACTGAAAAGATGGAACCCTTGCCGGGTTCGCTGCGCACCTCAATTCTGCCGCCATGCTTTTTGACAATGCCGTAACTCACCGGGAGACCAAGACCGGTACCTTTCATCTCCGGCTTGGTGGTGAAAAATGGTTCAAAGAGACGTTTCATATTGGCAGAACTTATGCCCTCACCATTATCCTGAACCCGGACGACAATATACTTTTCGCCGGCTGTTTCAGTGCTGAGCGTTATTATGCCGCGCCCGGCACATGCATCGGCGGCGTTGTTGAGGAGGTTGAGAAAGACCTGTTTCAGTTGATCGGCCACCGCGGTAATGTGGGGAAGGTTGGCGCCATATTTTCTGACAATGGTGATTTTCCGGTTATGAAAATCTTTCTTGCAGAGCAGCAGTAACGCATCAATTGCAGAGTGCAGATCAACCGGACCGGGTTTGCCCGAGGTGGGCCGGAAAAAATCCTGCAGGTCGGCGATCAGGTTCTTCATTCTGTTGCATTCCTGCAGAGCAAGAGCGACAAGCTCCTGTTCATTTTTGTCAAGGGTTGCATATTGGCTTATCCCCTTGATAATGGTCATGACACTCTGCAGGGGATTGTTGAATTCATGGGCGATAGACGCGGAAAGATTGCCCACGGCACTCAGTTTTTCAGAATGGAGCAACTGGGCGTGCGACTGCTGCAGCTCAAGTGTTCGTTCCATAACCCTTTGTTCTAACTCGTCATAGGCTTTTCTCAGGGCTTCTTTATCTTTTTGTTTCTCGGTAATATCGAAGAGGTAGTGCAGATAGAACTCCTCATCAACGGGAATCCAGAAAGCGTCCCAATATCTGCCGTGGGCCCAGAACTGTCCATTCTGTGCCTGGCTCTCTGCGCCGCTCTTTGGCGCGAGGCACCAGGGGCAGGGGGATTCTCTCTGCATCCAGCCTGTATAACAGCGATGGCCGGGGATAGCGCCTACGGCAGCAGCGGCCTTGTTCGAGGCGACAATCAGCCGGGTGTTGTATGTCAGCAGCATGGCGATGCAGGGAAGCGCGTCGAGAAAGAGCTGGCGGAGTCGACTCTCTTTCTGCAATCTTTCTTCGGCAACTTTCAGTTGGGTGATATCCCGGCCAACCGCCTGATATTCAATCAGCCTGCCCTGTTGATCGAATAAGCCCCTGCCGCTCCACTGCTGCCAGCGGAGCTTTCCATCCGGCAGATAGACGCGATGTTCGATAATCCTCTCCGGTTGGTCAGGGGTAAGCGTCGTAAAATGATTCCGTACCAGTGGCAGGTCGTCTGCATGGATATTCGGCAGATAGTTGGTGCCGAGTATGTCCTTGAAGTCAACCCCGAAATATCGACAGTAGGCATCGTTGACAAAGGTCATCCGTCCTTCGGGGTCGAAGCGGCAGATCAGCTCCGTCTGATCCATGACTATCGCCCGGTATCTGTTTTTCATCTGGAGGAGGGCAGCCAGTTCGGCTTCCTTGCGGATGGTGACATTGTATACAGACATGCGCAGCTGCCCGGGAGGGTCGCTGCCATCCGAGTACAGGATCATTTCCAGCTGGGCATAAAAAAGAGATCCCTCTCTTTTCTGCAGGCGCAGTTCAAAAGACTGCTCCTGTCCGGTCTCCAGCAGCTTCTTTCGGTGCAGGTAGAATACGTCCTGATCTTCGCTGACGATAATGTTGGAAAAGCGCTGGCTGAGCAGATGTCCCCGGGCCACCCCCAGCATGGTGCCGGCAGTCAGGTTGGCTTCGACGATCAGTCCTTTATCGCTGATGGTGAAATAGGCCACCGGGGCAAAGTCATAGAGGTCGGCATAGCGACGACGGGATTGCTCCAGCTCTTCCTGGGTATTGCGCAGATCCTCGTTTTGCAGCTCCAGTTCGATCTGATAGGTGTGCAGTTCATGGATCAGTTTCTTGGCCTCTTCCACCGTTATCTCAGCCTGTTCCGGCGCAACAGTAAGAAACTTTGTCGCCCGTTCACGCAGTTCGCGTAAATTTTTATCGATGGTCTCTTTATCCAAGCAAATCTCCTTGTCCATCTCAAGCCCAGGTCTCACAACTTTGTTGAACGGACAGCAGGGTGTCGTTTAACCGCGGCTCCTTTTGTTTCCTGCCTGCATAAAAATTGTGTGCGGCAACCGCATGGGAAAAGCGAGTCGTCGCAAAGGATGTATCTGGCCCTCTCCACGTTTACCGGGGGGGATTTGTCTGATGATATAGTATTACCGAGAACTTAACGCTTGCACAATGCTTTTTCTGCTTTCCCCTAGTGTTCAGCTACTGCACCAGGTGCGAGCTGTTTGTTTCCCGGGACGCCTACACCCATCTTTGGGGACTTGGCTGCGCCTCTTTCTGGTTCCGCAACCGGGTTGTGATGCGATGGCCGAAAGGGCCGAACAGAACATAAATGCTCTTTACCGGATCTTCATCTTGTGCTTATCTGAAGGGATTATCGTTTACACCACTCCTTATCATGGCTCATGATGCTGGCAACCGGCTCTTTGCCCTGGCTGTCCCGGCCTCCAGGGCTTTGCAGGCAAGGGTTGGCGGAGCAGACAAAGATCATACGGGGAAGCCTGTTGTTTACTATCGTGGAGATTGACCAAGAGACATGAAAACCGAAACTGACATAGCCACGTGCCCCTTGTGCAATTGCCGCGAAACGGTATTGTTTTTTCAGGATAAAAAACGAAGGTACCGGCAATGTCAGCAATGCCGGCTGGTTTTTGTCCCCAGTCGATATTGGCTGCCTGCCGATCAGGAAAAGGCTGTTTACGACCTGCATGAAAATGATCCTGGCGACCAGGGGTATCGGCACTTTCTGAGCCGGTTAAGCTCGCAATTATTGGCAAAACTTAAAGCGGAACCGGGACAGAGGGGCCTGGATTTCGGGTGTGGGCCGGGCCCGACTCTGTCAAAAATGATGGAAGAACATGGGCATCAGATGGACCTGTACGATCCATTTTTTGCCGATGACCCGGCAGTGTTTACCAGAAGATATGATTTTATCACCGCCACCGAGGTTGTGGAACACCTGCGCGATCCGTATCGACAATGGACAAGATTATTTGTCCTGCTCAAGAAAGGCGGATGGCTGGGCATCATGACCAAGCTGGTTACTGATAAACAGGCCTTTGCTTCATGGCACTATATCCGTGATCTGACGCATATCTGTTTTTACAGTCAGCCTACTTTTTCCTATCTGGCTGCATGTTTTGACGCCGAGCTCTCTTTTGCTGCCGATGATGTCATACTGTTCCAGAAAAGGCAGGAGTAGCCACCATCGTGCCGTGTGGGCTTTCGCGGCACAATCATCGGCTTTTCTGGCACCTTACCGATTTATTTGGTGTTCTTTTCAAGAAATAAATCGGTCTCAAGGGAGGTATCCCGGCCTCTTTTCCGTTTACCTGGGTTGGTTGCTTCCCGGGTAAAGAATTTGGGATAGACCCTGCGATAGGCGGCAAATATCTCCTCGAATGGCAGGTCGGCGAAATGACCGTAATCTCTGACGTATTCCATGTGCTTTTGCCCAAGGGTATTGTATTCGTGGAAGATGGAATCCGCTGTTCCGTCAAACTCAAGCGGCTGTACATCGAACCGGGTGCAGAGTGACAGGTTGAAGGCGGGCGTTGCTTTCACCCATTTGTCATGGAGATACAGCTCGGTGTAGCCGTGGTAAACAAACAAATCCGTGCCCATCGCATCCCGTAATCTGGCGGTGGATAAATGATTGGTGACATCGGCAAATCCAAGACGGCTGGGAATTTTCTGTTGTCGGGCAAGAGCGGCAAGCAGCAGCGCCTTCGACACGCAATAGCCGCTTTTTTGCTGTAAAATCGAGCTGGCTTTCATGGCCGTCCGGGAATATTTCAGGTCGTATGGGTTGTATAAGATCTGATCCCGGACTGCATAGTAGAGAGCTATGGCCTTTTCAGCCGGGGTGTTGCGGCCGGCGCAGACAGCTGCGGCAAAATGGACCAGTTCTTCATTGTCAAAGTCGAGGAAAAAGGTTGGCTTAAGGTAGTTTTGTAAATCTTCAGACATACTGTCAGTTCCCGGTAAAGTGAGGTTTTCTTTTTTCGCTGAAGGCGTTTATTGCCTCCATCAGATCGCTTGAAGGAATAATATTTGCGCTGACTGAGGCGACGTATTTCAAGCCGTCGTCGGTGGATTTGCCAACACCATAATTGAGCACGTCCTTGGATGCCTGGACAGCCAGGGGCGAATTGTCGGCAATTTCGTCCGCCAGCTGTTGTGCCTGGACCATGAGTGTTGCGGGGTCGGGGTACACTGCATTGACCAGGTGGATTTCTTTTGCCCGGCTGGCGGTAATGGTTCTCGCCGTATAGGCGAGTTCACGGGCATGCCCCTGGCCGACGATGAGGGGAATTCTCTGCAGCACCCCCACATCAGCGACAAAGCCAACAGCCGCCTCTTTGAGGGAGAACTGCGCATCTTCTGAGCAAATACGGATGTCACAGGCGGTTGCCATATCCAGACCGGCGCCGACGCAATGGCCATGGATGGCGGCGATAACCGGCTTTCGGCATTTTTCAATGGCCGAGATGCCGTCCTGGAGGTGTTTAATTTTCGGCAGCAACTTCCATTTCGTGCCCCCTGTCTGGTTTTTATCCATAAGTTCGGTCAATTGTGGGACCATGCCCATGAGATCGATACCGGCTGAGAAACAGGAGCCTTTGCCGGCAAGGATTACCACCCGGATCGCCGGGTCGTTGTCAAGAGCTGCAAAAATATCGACGGGTTCAGTCCACGCCGCCGGACCCATGGCGTTTTTCTTTTCCGGGCGATTCAAAAATACCCAGGCCACAGGCGGCTTTTTTTCTACCAGGTAAAAAACTTCTTTGCTCATTGGTGTATCCTTTTATTGGAAGATTGTATGGACAAAAGTAGTGCAGTTTTGCAATGTAACAAGGAGGCTCGAGAGTTCCAGCACATAATTGTGAAAGGAGAGAGCAGGGAAGGCATGGGCTTGCACAAACCCGCCGCTTTCTTAAAGTATACCTCTCGGCTATAACCGGTTGTCTCGCGGCTGGGAAATATTATTTTGTCGGTTTGATGGGAGAGGGTATGTTGAAGATTGCCATTCTGGTCCGAGAGGAAACAACAGCTCGATGCACCGGCCATGGATGTTTGCGGAGCTTTTTTGCCAAAACCGAGAGTTTCTCCCGCTATCGCGGTGTCGACATCGAATTGATTGGATTCTTGCACAGTGGCGGGGATCTGGATTATAAATTGGCAAAGATGAAGGAAGCCGGCGTGCAGGTGATTCATGTGTCAACCTGCATGCGGGGCAAACACCCCGGGTATGAGGAATTGGTCAAAAAGATAAGCGTAGATTTTGACGTGGTCGGTTATACGCACGGTTCCGAACATGGTAAAATAATAAAAACCGTTTCTGTCACCGGAAAATACATTTAGCATCATGCTGAAATCATGAATAATTTCTTATGTACCCTGGCATTTCGAGATGTTATCACCGCCAACCTTGCCAGCTTCTCAAAAATCAGTCTCGAGCCTGGAGAGCTCAGGCGGGCGGCCGTGGCCCTCACTATCGTTGATTACCGTGGGGAGGGTGGCCTGTTCAGCCTTGGAGATACCCCGGACACCAGTGCGGCAATCATCCTTACCAAGAGGGCCGGAGGATTGAAAAATCATGCTGGTCAATGGGCCTTTCCCGGTGGCAGAATCGATCCGGGGGAAAGCCCTGACCAGACGGCGTTTCGCGAACTTGAAGAGGAGGTCGGCCTTCGCCTTCCCGAGAATAGACTCCTCGGGTGTCTGGATGATTTCATTACCAGGTCGGGATTTCACATCACCCCTCTGATAATCTGGGGCGGCACAGTGCCGCACCTCTATAAAAACGAACAGGAAGTGGCTTCAATCCACAGAATCCCCTGCGAGGAACTCTTCCGACCAGATGCGCCTGTTCTGCAAGGGGGAGCAGGAAACGGCCAACCTGTTCTCTTCATGCCGGTGGGCCACACCTGCATCGCCACCCCGACCGCGGCCATGCTGTATCAATTTCGCGAGGTGGCACTTGCCGGAAGAGCAACAAGGGTTGCCCATTTCGAGCAACCCTTGTTCGCCTGGAGTTAATCCATTTTCCAGCTTATTGCTGCATTTGATTACCACTAAAGTTCAGCCCAGAAGGTCCAGAGGGATATGAGGTGACCTCTGCACGGGTGTTCTGCAGCCTGGATGGCTGCGGTCAAGCCCCCAGGGATGGGTTTATGGCGTCCCGTGAAAAGGTTGCCTTATATCCCTATATAGCAGTGGTTTAGTGGTAATCACATTGCTGTAACTTCTTTTTTTACATGTTTCTTCTGTATTGCCCGCCGACCTCGTAGAGGGCATTGGTGATCTGCCCCAGGCTGCAGTGCTTGACCGTCTCAAGGAGTTCCTCAAAGATATTGCCGCCGCTGAGAGCCACATCTTTCAGACGATCAAGGGCGGCGGGGCAATCCTCTTTATGTCTGGCATGAAAATCGGCCAGTCTGGCTATCTGTTCGTCTTTTTCCTCGTCGGTGGCCCGCGCCAGTTCCAGGGTTGCCGCCTGGGCATCGATATCCAGATCCGGGTTGCGGAAGGTGTTGACCCCGATGATAGGATACTCGCCGGAATGTTTCAGCCGCTCATAGTACATTGATTCTTCCTGGATCTTGCTCCTCTGGAACCCGGTCTCCATGGCGCCGAGTACCCCGCCCCGGTCGGTGATCCGGTCAAAGAGATCAAGAACCGCTTCTTCGACCAGGTCGGTCAGTTCCTCGACAATAAAGCTGCCCTGATTCGGATTCTCGTTTTTGGCCAGGCCCCACTCCCGGTTGATGATGAGCTGGATGGCCAGGGCACGGCGAACCGACTCGGAACTGGGCGTGGTAATGGCCTCGTCATAGGCATTGGTGTGGAGACTGTTGCAGTTATCGTAGATGGCACAGAGCGCCTGCAGGGTTGTTCGGATATCGTTGAACTGAATTTCCTGGCAATGCAGGGACCTGCCGGAGGTCTGGATATGATATTTTAACCGCTGGGAAGAAGATGACGCCCGGTATTTCTCTTTCATTGCCACAGCCCAGATGCGTCTGGCCACACGGCCAATGACGGTATACTCGGGATCCATGCCGTTGGAGAAGAAAAACGACAGGTTCGGCGCAATCTGATCGATATCCATACCTCTGGCCAGATAGTATTCCACATAGGTGAAGCCGTTGGACAGGGTGAGGGCCAGCTGGGTAATCGGGTTGGCCCCGGCTTCGGCGATATGGTAGCCGGAGACGGAGACCGAATAGAAATTCTTGACGTCTTTGGCGATAAAATACTCCTGGATATCACCCATCATTTTGAGGGCGAATTCAATGGAGAAAATGCAGGTGTTCTGGCCCTGGTCCTCTTTCAGGATATCCGCCTGGACGGTTCCGCGAACATTGGACAGGACCATGGCTTTGATTGCCTCGTACTCGGCCTTATCGGGTTGCCGGCTTTTTTCAGCAACAAAATTGGCCACCTGCTGGTCGATGGCGGTGTTCATGAACATCGCCAGTATGATCGGTGCCGGCCCGTTGATGGTCATGGATACCGAGGTGGTGGGCGAGCAGAGTTCGAAACCGTCGTAGAGCAGTTTGACGTCATCAAGCGTGCAGATGCTGACTCCGGAGGTGCCGATCTTGCCGTAGATATCCGGGCGGATGGCCGGATCCCAGCCGTACAGGGTGACCGAGTCAAAGGCGGTTGACAAGCGCTTGGCCTCGTAGTTGGCCGAAAGCAGTTTGAACCGCCTGTTGGTCTGGGCCGGGCCGCCTTCTCCGGCAAACATCCGGGTGGGGTCTTCGCCGGTGCGTTTCAGGGGAAAGACGCCGCCGGTATACGGAAAGTAGCCGGGCAGGTTTTCTTTGCGCAGCCAGATATAAACATCGGCCGGATCGGTAAATTTCGGCAGGGAGATCTTGGGAATTTTCGAGTGCGACAGGGACTCTGAATACAGCGGCACGCGGATTTCCCGGCCGCGAACGGTATAGATCAGCTCGTCACCGCCATAGGCCTTCTTTGTTTCTTCCCAGGTCGTCAGGCTGTCTTCAGTCTCACGGTCCACTGCCTTCGCCGCCAATTCGGCCTCAGTCTGCAGAATTGTCAGGGCGCGATCGATATCCTCTCCCTGTTTTTTGCCAAGCAGCTCAATGGTCTGCCGGATATGGTAGTTTTGCCGCACTGCCTGAGCCTGCACTATCGACCTGTTATGATAGTCGCGAATGGTGGCAGAAATTTCAGAGAGGTAGCGGAGCCGTTCCGACGGTATGACGATGGATTTTGAGGAGGATGTCTTCTGTGGTGGTTTGGGCAGGCCGGGCTGTAGATTAAGACTGGTGTTTTTCGCGAGCTGTTCGATGATGCCATGATAAAGCGCGGTAATGCCATCATCGTTGAATTTGGAAGCAATGGTACCGAACACCGGAAAATCTTCTGCTGCGGTCGTCCACTGTTTGCGGTTTCTCTGCACCTGTTTCCTGATGTCGCGGATGGCATCGTCGCTGCCTTTTTTCTCGAATTTGTTGACCACGATAAGGTCGGCATAGTCGAGCATATCGATCTTTTCCAGTTGCGAAGGGGCGCCGTAATCGCTGGTCATTACATAGATCGAGATGTCGGAGATGTCGGTGATCTTTGAGTCACCCTGGCCGATACCCGCGGTCTCGGCGATGATCAGGTCAAAGCCTGCGGCCTTGACAACCTGGATGGCCTCCGGCAGGGCCTCGGAAATTTCGCTCGCCGAATTTTGCGTAGCGAGGCTGCGCATGTAGACCCGGTCGGAACTGCTGATTGAGTTCATGCGGATCCGGTCGCCGAGAAGGGCACCACCCGTCTTTCGCCTGGATGGATCGCAACTGATAATAGCGATTTTAATATCTTTGATATCATGGAGAAATCTGACAATTATTTCATCGGTCAGCGAGGATTTGCCCGCACCGCCGGTGCCGGTAATGCCGATAACCGGCGGATTGTTTTTTTCGGCCAGAGGCGCAAGCATTGCCGTCAATTCCTGCAACTTGCCATTGCCACCGGCTTTTGCCTGCTGCACCGCCGAAATAAACCCGGCGATAGTCTTGGGGTTGGTACAGCGCAGTTTTTCCGGACGCAGCTCATGGAAGGGCAGAGTCGGAAAATCGAGGAGCTGGATCATATGGTTGATCATTCCCTGCAAGCCCATGGACGCACCATCTTCCGGGGAGTAGATTTTCGCCACCCCATAGGCCTCAAGTTCTTTTATCTCTTCGGCAACAATGACGCCGCCGCCGCCGCCGAACACCTTGATATGGGAGGACTCCTTTTCCTTCAGCAGATCGATCATGTACTTGAAGGCTTCCATATGTCCGCCCTGATAGCTGGACATGGCGATGCCCTGGGCGTCCTCTTCAATAGCGGTGTCGACCAGTTCTTGGACCGATCTGTTGTGCGCCAGATGGATAACTTCCACGCCAGAATCCTGCAGGATTCGCCGCATGATATTTGTCGAGGCATCGTGACCGTCAAAAAGAGACGTGGCGGTGATAACTCTGACAACGTTCTTTGGTCGGTAAATTTCAACATCCGCGTACATGGTTGCTCCTTCGTCGTTACTTATTTGTGTCCTCAAGAAAGCTCATGATAAATTTTGTCTGTTGTTCAATGTACTGTTCAATCGTGAAATTCTTGGCAAAATACCAGCGCCGGAAAGCCCATATGTGGCCGATCACCGAGATGTTGTGACCAATCAGATTGATGGTGTCGTCGTCCAGTTGCGGCAGTTTGCCCAGCTCCCGGAGTTCGCGCATTGCCTCGATAAAGAGATTGGTAATGCGCAATTCCGCTTCAAGGACCTTTTCCTGCCATTTCAACGGGAGAAAATGGGTGACCTGGTACATCAACAGCACATGGTCGCTCATCCGGTCGCAGACCAGGAAAAATTCACGAATAACCTCGGCGAGTGCGGCTTTGCCAACGGTTGGGCGGGCAAGCGCTTCCTTCACCCCTTGTTCAACTTCGGTATGAATGGCGATACAAACCAGGTATAAAACATCATCCTTGGTGGATACATATTCGTACAGTGAGCCGATAGAAAGTCCGGTTTCCTTGGCCAGAGCCCGGGTCGTGGTTTTGTGATAGCCGTTCTCTATAAACAGCTTCACCGCAGCGTCAACAATCTGGCGCCGGCGTTCTTTCACCAGCTCCTGGTTTTTAATATGGGTTACAACTTCAGGTGATTCTGTATCCTTGTCCTGCATTTAATTCTCTCCCAGAGATGTCATTTTTGTGTAATGTTGCTCAGTGTCAAATCAACAGCCGTGAGAAGGTATACAAAAATCCCCGAGAACAAAAGCGAAATTTCAATACCCTGCAGGAAATCAGCGTCTTCAGCAGGGTGTCATTCGTTTTTACCAAACACTTACCTCAGCAGCGCCGCACCGATGACCAGGCGTTGAATCTCACTGGTTCCTTCATATATTTCGGTGATCTTGGCATCCCGCATCATCCTCTCGACCGGGAAATCTCTGGTGTAGCCATACCCGCCGAGAATCTGGACCGCCTGGGTAGTTACTTTCATTGCGGTCTCACTGGCCATTAACTTGGCCATGGCTGAAGCCTGGGAATAAGAAAGACCGTGGCTGGCCTTGTAGGCGGCGTTGTAAATGAGAAATCGTGCTGCCTCTGTCTGCGTCGCCATATCGGCGAGCTGGAACTGGACGCCCTGGAATCTGCCGATAGGGCTGTCGAACTGTTTGCGTTCTTTGGCGTAATTTACCGCGACATCAAGAGCCCCCTGGGCGATGCCTAGGGCCTGGGAAGCTATCCCGATTCGGCCGCCATCAAGGGTTTTCATCGCAATTTTGAAGCCCTGTCCCTCTTCGCCGAGAAGATTTGCCGCCGGAATGGCGCAGTTTTCGAAAATCAGCTCCAGGGTAGGGGAGCTGCGAATGCCTAATTTCTGTTCTTTTTTGCCAAAGGAAAATCCCGGCGTTCCTTTTTCAACGATAAAGGCGCTGATGCCGTGGTGCTTTTGTGCGTCCTTGTCGGTTCTGGCAAAAACAACATAGGTTTCCGCTTCCCCGCCGTTGGTGATAAAAATCTTTGTGCCATTGAGAATCCACTGATTGCCTTCCTTGAAAGCAGTAGTTTTGGTGCCGCCGGCATCAGAGCCTGCTGCCGGTTCGGTGAGGCCGAAGGCGCCCATTTTTTCCCCTCTGGCCAGCGGGGCGAGATACTGCTGCTTCTGTTCTTCCGTGCCGAAAAGGTAAATAGGGTTGGCACCGAGGGAGAGGTGGGCGGAAAGGGTCACGCCGGTCGATGCGCATACCCGACTCAGTTCTTCGACAGCGATCGAATAACTGATGTAGTCTGCTCCAGCCCCGCCATATTCTTCCGGGAAGACAATACCGGTCAGGCCGAGTTCCCCGAGTCGGTCAAACATCAGGGCGCGGTCAAATCGTTCTTCTTCGTCACGAATTTTTGCGGTCGGCGCCACTTCGGCAACGGCAAATTCACGAACCATATCGCGAATAAGATTCTGTTCTTCAGTTAATTCAAAATTCATGGATTCTACTCCGGAGAAACTGGGTTGGTTAAGCACCCAGGGAGAATATCCCTGGGTGTCTGTAGCGGTTACTTCTTTGATTTCGAGCTCAACTCAGGAAAATCACTGTAAAAGTATTCTTGTTTTTCGGATTGATCGCCTTTTTCCTGACGATCGATTTCCTGCTGGCGTAATTCAACCCGGCGAATCTTGCCGCTCAGAGTTTTCGGAACCTGTGGGACAAACTCGATAATTCTCGGGATTTTGAATTTAGCCAGGATCTTTATGGTATGTTGGAACAGCTCAAGGGCAAGTTCTCTTGATGGCTTCTGATTCTGCTTGAGTATGACAAAAGCCTTAACGAGCTGGTGCCGCTTTTCATCCGGCACCCCGACGATGGCTGATTCGGCGACAGCCGGATGCTCAAGAATGGCGCTTTCCACCTCAAAAGGACCGATACGAAAATCCGAGGATTTAATAACATCGTCGCTGCGGCCGACAAACCACCAGTAGCCGTCTTCATCGATCGAGGCGCGATCGCCGGTGTAATAATAGTTGTTCATAAAGACGCTGGCCATTTTTTCCGGAGCGCCGATGTATTCGGTAAAGAGACCGATCGACCGCCATTTATCGAGCTTGACGACGATATGGCCAGGCTCGTTGGGGACAGTGAGCTCCTTGCCTTCATCATCCACCAGGGCCACATCGTACATGAATGATGGATGGCCGAAGGAGCCGCTTTTCATTTTGCCGTTCATCCAGGGATGGTTGCCGATCATGGCCGTTGATTCGGTCTGGCCATAAAAATCGCGGATCTCTGTGCCGGTGAGCGCCTTCCACCGGGTGATGACTTCAGGGTTCAACGGCTCGCCGGCGCCGATTGACTGGCGGAGGTTGGAAAAATCAAACTTGGAGGTATCGAGATTGATGAACATACGCCAGGCGGTCGGCGGGGCGCAGAAGGTGGAAATTTTATGGGTGGTAATCATCTTCAGGTATTTATCGCCATCCAGCACGGTAAAGTTGAACCCGGTGGCGGTGGCACCCACGTTCAGCGGCCCAAAGAAACTTGACCAGGCCCACTTCGCCCAGCCGGGAGCGCCAAGGTTATGGTGAATGTCGCCGGTTTGTATGCCGGTCATAACCGAGGTGGAGAGATGGCCCAGAGGGTAGGAGGTGGCGGTATGGCCAACCCTCTTCGGCAGTCCGGTCGTCCCGGAGGTGAAGAAGCAGAAAAGCAGGTCGTTTGACTTCGTCTTGGCGGGCTCCGCCTCTACCGGCTCTTTGGCAAGCTCGGTATAGCTGGTCCACCCGGCTTTTTTGCCGCGAACCAGTTTGATTTTTGGCGTCATCTGGGTCGTTTTCAGGGCGGCATCGATGATATCGGTATAGATTTCTTCGGCGAGAATCGAATCGGGCGGATAGGTCTGGAAGCGGAATTCGAGCTCTCTTTCCGTCATGGTGGTGGCCGTCGGTACGGCAACAAGCCCGCCTTTAATGCTGGCATAGCTGGTAAACCAGGTCTCCGGGACGATCGGCACCATCATGTACATATTATCGCCTTTTTTGACACCTGCCTTTCGCAGTCCATTCAAACATTGGTTGCCTTGAGCGGCAAATTCGCGATAGGTGTAGCTTTTACTTTCCTCAGTGTTGATGTCAGCCCAGATGAAGGCCTTTTTGTCACCTCGCTCCTTGACGTGCAATCCTTCAAAAATCTCGTCGGCCCAGTTGAAATATTCCGGGAGTTTCATGTAGTTGAGTTTTTCAAAAAAAGCCTTCGCAACATCCTTTTTCTGGTCATTATCATCCATCATGTTGAGGTCCATTACTTCTCTGTACAGATCTGCCATGCCCATAGGTGACTCCTTACAGTTCAGGTTTCTGAATGATGAAGGGTGCTGAAAACTTCTCCCTCGGATGCCGAATGCACAACTGAGCGCTCGGTCGGTTTTGTCGTCGAACTAAATAATAATTGTTGATGTTTGTCAAAGGATTTTTTTATCCTTTATCTGGATGGAGTAAAAAAAATGATTTTCAGCTACTTTTTTCAGGTAGGGTTTATGGTCGTGGGCCCGGATGATTTTACCGGAGCAATATTTTATAGTTTTCAGCTGAAAATGATTGACAAAGTGCTGTCGGTAGATAAACATGAAGGCCGATTGAGCGCTTGGTCGGTTTAGTTTTGGTCCATGCAAACTCCACTGCGTGCGTTATAGGTTTGCTGGAACATGAGGCCATATAAACCGGCTTGAGACAAACGATTCTGAAAATGAGGCGGATTATGAAAAAGGCGGTAATTGTCAGTGCGGTACGGACACCTTTCGGCAGTTTTGGCGGAACTCTCAGTAAAATAGGAGGAACGGATCTCGGCGCCCTGGTGATTAAAGAATCGGTTCTTCGGGCAGGAATAGATAAATCGCTTGTCAACGAATGTATCATGGGCATGGTTCTCCCCTGCGGCTATGGTCAGAATCCGGCCAAGCAGGCGGCCATCAAGGCTGAGTTGCCGCAAGAGGTGGAGGCATTCACGGTCAACAAGGTGTGTGGTTCGGCCCTCAAGGCGGTCATGCTCGCGGCCCAGGCTATCCAGTGCGGCGACGCCGAGGTGATCGTCGCAGGGGGCATGGAGAGTATGAGCTCAGCGCCATACTATCTAGAGAAGGCCAGGTGGGGCCACCGCATGGGTCCCGGGAAGATCGAAGATCATATGGTCCATGATGGGCTCTGGGACGTCGTCAATGACTTCCATATGGGCATGTCCAATGAACTGAGTAGTGAGAACTGGCAGGTGACCAGAGAAGAGCAGGATCGTTTTGCGGAAGAATCGTACCGGCGTGCACTTAGCGCGGTTCGGGCGGGAGTCTTCAAAGATGAGATTGTTCCGGTGCCGCTTCCCGCAAAAAAAGGGGAGATAACCTATTTTACCACCGATGAATGTCCCCAGGAGACCAGTTTTGCCAGTTTACAGAAGATGCGTCCGGCCTTTAAAAAAGATGGTGTCGGTACCGCCGGCAATGCCTCGATCATAAGTGATGGGGCCGCCGCGGTCGTGGTGATGAGCAAGGACAAGGCCAAAGAGCTGGGCTGCACCATCCTGGCTGAAATCGGCGCCCAGGCCTCGGCGGGGATCGAACTCAAATATGTGCTTATGGCGCCTATTCTGGCTATTCCGAAAGTGCTGAAAAAAGAAGGGGTCTCCCTGGCAGATATCGATCTGTTTGAGATCAACGAGGCCTTCAGCGGCACGTCGGTTGCCATAAATAAGGTGCTGGAGCTTGACCCGGCCATTGTCAATGTCAACGGGGGGGCAGTCGCCCTGGGCCATCCCATTGGTGCCAGCGGCGGCCGGTTGCTGGTGACCTTATTGCATGAAATGGGCCGGAGAAATGCCAAAAGGGGATTGGTCTCACTCTGTCTCGGCGGCGGTGAGGCTGTAGCAATGGTAGTCAACAGATGAAGGCTTTTTACGTAATCATCGCTTTGTGAAATTGTAAGAAATCATCAATTGGATAAGCGTCTTTTATTGTGCGGGGGAGCAGATGGAAATAAAGAAATTTGGTGTTGTCGGTGCCGGCCAGATGGGCAATGGTATTGTCCAGGTGGCGGCGACCAGTGGCTTAGATGTGTTGATGAGTGATATCAACAAAGAATTTACCGCCAAGGGATTGGCCACAATTGAGAAAAACCTCGCCCGGAGTGTCGAAAAGCAAAAGATCACCGGCTCCGAACGGGATGAAATTCTTGCCCGCATCTCGACCACTACCGATCTCGCCGATATGGCCGGGGTAGATTATGTCGTGGAGGCGGCCGTTGAACGGGAGGACCTCAAATTTAAGATTTTTCAGGATCTGGATACGTTTTGTCCGGCGCATGCCATTCTCGCCAGCAATACCTCTTCTATTCCTATCGGCCGTATAGCCGCCCAGACGAAACGACCGGACAAAGTGATCGGCATGCATTTCATGAATCCGGTGCCGGTAATGAAGCTGGTTGAGGTCATCAAAGGTCTGGCGACCAGTCAGGAAACCTTTGATATCACCTGGTCTCTTTGCCAGAAATTCGGCAAAACCGCAGCAGTAGCCAATGATTTCCCGGGTTTTATCGCCAATAGAATATTGCTGCCGATGATCAACGAGGCTGTTTTCTGCCTCTATCAGGGAGTCGGCAAGGCAGAAGATATCGATACGGTGATGAAGCTTGGCATGAATCATCCCATGGGGCCGCTGGCCCTTGCCGACCTGATTGGCCTGGATACCTGTCTGGCCATTATGGAAACTCTTTATGACGGGTTCAAGGATTCCAAGTACAGACCATGCCCGCTGCTGCGCAAATATGTAGAGGTTGGCTGGTTGGGCAGAAAGACCGGCAGAGGCTTCTACCAATACTGATGGCTAAGGAAAAAGCCGGATCTCCTTCGTTGTCCCCCAAGGGCACTTCCTTTGGGCGTATATGAAGCTTTTTACTTGGCCATCTTGAAATTGGACATTACTACTGGTTCCCATGCGCCGCATAGGAACCAGCCTTAAGGGCAATGTGTCAGGAGAGAAGATGGCAAGCGACAGTGTATGTGTTCCGAGTGAGGAACTGCAATCCAGGCTGGCAAAACTGCAAAAGTCCCTGGCGGAAAAAGGCATCGATGGGGCCCTGATCGTTCAGAAAACCGATCTTTTCTATTTTGCGGCAACATCGCAGCAGGGCTGGCTTTATGTCCCTGTGGCCGGAAAACCGATGCTGATGGTCTTTAAGGAGTATGAACGGGCATGTCGGGAATCTCCGCTTGAAAATATTGTTTCTCTGGTCAGTCTAAAGGAGATTCCGGCCATTCTTGCCCGCTACGGGTATCAGCCGCCGGCTGTTTTAGGCCTGGAACTCGATGTCTTGCCGACCAACCTGTACTTTCAGTATAGGGCCAATTTTAAAGACGCACGGATTGAAGACATTTCCCTGGAAATCCGCTTGATTCGGGCGGTGAAATCGGAGTTCGAACTCGAAAAAATCAGGGCTGCCATTAAATTATCGGATACTGTTGCCGCCCATGTGCCGGAGCTGCTCGTAGTCGGAAAGACCGAGGTTGCCCTGGCCGGGGAACTGGAAGCGTATGCCCGAAGTCTTGGTCACCAGGGAATTGTCCGAATGCGGATGTGGGGCAGTGAGCTGTTTTACGGTCATCTGATGGCCGGCGATGACGCTGCTGTTGGCAGTTACCTGGCTTCTCCAACCGGTGGGACCGGGGTAAGCAGTGTCATCGGGCAGGGCGCTGGATTTAGAAAAATTGGTGCCAATGAACCGGTGTTGGTCGATTATGTCTTCGCTCTTGATGGATATATCTCCGATCATACGCGGATTTTTTCTATTGGTCGACTCTCCGCCGAGCTTGAAGCGGCCCATGAGGCAATGCTTGAAATACAAAACGAAATGAAAGCCCAGGCCAGACCCGGCGCAGTGACCGGAGAGCTTTATGAGCTGATGGTCTCGCTGGCTCAGAAAAAAGGGTATGCAGAAAATTTTATGGGAGTTGGGGAGAAACGAATTCGTTTTACCGGCCATGGGGTTGGTCTGGAACTCGATGAGTTCCCCTTTATTGCCAAGGGCCAGCAGCTTGAGCTGCAAAAAGGGATGGTCATAGCTTTTGAACCAAAAACAATTTTCCCCGGTCGAGGAGTTGTCGGTATCGAAAACACCCATCTGGTAACGGAAGACGGTCTCGAATCGCCCAGCAGATTTCCAGATGAAATAACTGTTCTGCCATAACGGCACGGATATATCGATCCATCAGACAAAGGAGGGAGTATGTCAATCCAGGCCAATAATGCCAGCGAGCTGGACTCGCGGGAAACTGCTCGTTTTATCGTCGATCTTTTTCATCGGCTGATTATCCATCACGGACTCTGGTTTGCCGAAGTGAAACATCAGATGGGTATGGAGAAAGCGCTTGAAGCATTGAGCAGCAGTTCCAGAAAGAGTTTCGGGATTCAGATGAAGCATCTCTCCGAGCTTTTCGGTTTTACCATGGAAGACGGCGTTCCCTCGTTTCTGCTCGACATGGACAGTGATACCCTCAATAGACTCAAAGACCGAATGGCCAAAAACTGGCTGGTCAACGATGGTGTCTGGTTTCAGACGATTGAGTTTTCCTCTGGCATGAACGATGCCAAACGGTGTAATGATTCCTGTTGGGCACAATTTTCGCCGGTTGAAGCCAAGTCGATCAGTGCTTTTCTCGGCTTGCCGGAAAACCCGGGACTTGAAGGGCTGAAAAAGGCCCTGGGCTTCAGAATCTATGAAAGCATCAACAGTCAGTCGATTGTCGAGGAAACACCAACCAGCTTTGTTTTCCAGATGAATCGCTGCCGCGTTCAGGACGCACGAAAACGCAAAGGACTCGATGATTATCCGTGCAAATCGGCGGGACTCGTTGAGTATACCTATTTTGCCAGTGCGATTGATAAAAGAATACGCACCGAATGTCTGGGCTGTCCTCCGGACAAACACCCGGATGAATGGTATTGTGCCTGGAAATTTATCCTCGAGCCATAAATCACTTATTTAATTAACGGAGAATTGCAGTGGACTATACGAACATACTGGTAGAAAAAGACAAGACTTTAGCCATAGTAACCATCAACAGGCCCAAAGCACTCAATGCCCTGAATAAAACAACGCTGGAGGAGCTGCTCGCATGTTTTACTGAGCTGAGCGGGGACCGGACGATAAAAGTGGTGATTATAACCGGAGCCGGGGAAAAAGCCTTTGTCGCCGGTGCGGACATTGCCTTTATGCAGGGGCTGACCCCTGATGAGGGGAAGGTGTTCGGCAGGCTTGGCCATACCGTTGCCCGGACCATTGAAAATCTGCCGCAACCGGTTATCGCGGCAATAAACGGCTTTGCCCTGGGCGGCGGCTGCGAATTGGCTCTCTCCTGCGATATGCGCCTGGCCAGCAACAATGCCAAGTTCGGGCAGCCGGAGGTGAACCTCGGCATCATTCCCGGTTTTGGCGGCACCCAGAGGCTGCCGAGGCTGATAGGCAAGGGGCTGGCCTGTGAGCTCATCTATTCCGGCAAGATAATCGATGCCGCTGAAGCCAGCCGGATCGGGCTGGTCAACCGGGTCGTCCCCCAGGAGAAACTTATGGCAGAATGTCGGGAGCTGGCCGCATTAATCGGTTCCCGCGGGCCTGCCGCAGTGCAGCTTTGCAAGGAAGTGGTTAACAACGGCATGGAAATGGATCTGACCAGGGCCTGTTCCTATGAAGCGGATCTTTTTGCCCTCTGTTTTGCCGGGAGCGAACAGAAAGAAGGGATGGCCGCCTTCCTGGAAAAACGTCCACCTCAATTTTAGGACCTGTACATTGTTATCAAACATTACTACGCAAGGATACCTATGAATCTCGATTTGACGGAAGAGCAGAAACTCATTCAGGATACCGCCAGGGATTTTGCCACAACGGAGTTGGAGCCGGTCGCCGCTGACCTTGACCGGGGAAATGACGGCAGCTTTTACGATAATCTGAAAAAACTCGCCGAACTTGGTTTTATGGGTCTCAACATCAAGGACGAATATGGCGGCACGGAAGCGGGGGTTGTCGCTTTTAGTGTCGCTATGACCGAGATTGCCCGAGTTTGCGCGGCAACAGCGGTGACGGTGTCGGTCAACAACATGGTCAACGAGGTCATCCAGGCACTGGGCAGCGAGGAACAGAAACACCGGTATATACAAAAAATATGCAGCGGCGAGTATCTGGCGGGGGCCTTTGCCCTGACCGAGCCGGGCGCAGGATCCGACCCGGCGGCTATGACCACCACGGCGGTAAAAGATGGGAACGAGTGGGTGTTGAACGGCTCGAAAATATTTATTACCAGCGGGTCTTTTGCCGGAGTCTTTGTGGTTTGGGCGGTAACCGACCCGGCCGCCAGAAAGGGTAAGGGGATCAGTCTCTTTCTCGTCGAAGCGGGCACCAAAGGGCTTATAATCGGCAAAAAGGAAGATAAGATGGGCCAGCATGGCTCCCCCACCAATGAGCTGCTGTTCCAGGATTGCCGCATCCCTGCCGACGCGCTGATGGGAAAACTGAACGACGGTTTCCGGGCTGCGGTAACGGAACTTGCCGGAGGGCGGATCGGCATCGGTTCACTCGCGCTCGGCATCGGTCTTGCGGCCATGGATAAGGCCACCGGGTATTCCCTGGAAAGATCGCAGTTTGGCCAGAAAATCAGTGCGTTCCAGGCAACGCAGTGGAAAATTGCCGATATGTACACGGCCCTTGAGGCGTCGCGTCTGTTGCTTATGAGCGCGGCCTACAAAAAAGAACAGGGCCGCTCCTTTGCCAAAGAGGCGTCGATGGCCAAGCTGTTTGCGTCGGAAGCTGCCAATAAGGCCTGTTACGAGGCGATGCAGATCTTTGGCGGCTACGGCTACACCAAAGATTTTCCCATCGAACGGTTTACCCGGGACGCTCGAATTACCACAATCTACGAAGGGACCAGTGAGATTCAGCGATTGATTATCGCCAGAGAAATCCTGCATGAGTTCAGTTGAAGGGGCGAAACAGTCGACAGAATGCATAGGTTGTCGTGAGCGGGAAGAAAAGCGGCGTCTCTTTTTCAATGAGGGGGGAAAAAATTGGAAGATTTGTTCAGTAAACGAAGAAGTATCAGGCGCTTTCAGGAGAGGCCTGTGGCATCCGAGGTCTTGACCGATCTTCTTGAAGCGGCCCGGATGGCGCCGTCATGGGGAAATCTGCAGTGTTGGGAGCTCGTTGTGGTGCGGGCTGCAGAAGATAAAAAAACGCTTGCCGGCCTTCTCTCTAAAAAGAATCCGGCCACAAAATGCATGGAGATGGCCCCGGTCGTCATCGGGGTATGCGGCAATCCGTTAAAATCGGGATATTATAACGGCCAGCAGGTAACCCGTTACCAGCATTGGTTTTTATATGATTTAGGCCTCATCAGCCAGAATATCTGTCTGAAAGCATTTGAACTGGGGCTGGGCTCGGTCATAGTCGGCTCCTTTGACCATAATGCGGCTGAAGAGCTGCTCCGGATTCCTGCCGGTCTTGAGCTTGTTTCTTTAATACCGATAGGCTATCCGGACCATGCTCCTTCCGCGCCATCGCGCAGAGCACTCGGCGATTTCGTGCACTATGATCGTTTTACCGAGTCAGGGACCTAGCGTTGCCCCCCTGTCGGGGCTCCCATGAAATCGCGGGAGCCCCGTTTTTTTCCATCCATCGAAGATTTTTCTCGTTGTCCATCGTTCTGTCCATCTACTTTTTGACTTTTTCAGCTCCCGCCATTAAGATAGCACTTTGTCATATTCATTTTCCTTTAACTTTTTCGTGGTCGGGTCTCTATGATGCAGGTTGGACTTGAGGTATTAGTGCATGATGAATCGAAGTCTTTTGCGGGACAGCGAATCGGATATTTGTCCAACCAGGCCTCAACAGACCGGCACTTCATCCATGGCCGGGTCCTGCTGCAGCAGAAATATGGCGATAGGTTAACCTGTCTTTTTTCGCCTCAACACGGATTCTTCTCCGAGAAACAGGACAACATGGTTGAATCCGATCATGATGTCGATGCGGTAACGGGTCTGCCAATTTACAGTCTGTATGGCGAGCATCGCCGGCCAACCCCTGAGATGTTTGGTGCGCTCGATGTTCTGCTTATCGATCTCATCGATGTCGGCACCAGAGTATACACCTTTTTGTATACCATGGCCTATTGTCTGGAGGTTGCCGCGCAACTTGGTAAAAAGGTGGTGGTCCTCGACCGCCCGAACCCGATCGGCGGCGAAAAAATAGAGGGCAACCTGCTGCAATCCGATTGTCGCTCTTTCGTTGGCTTGTATCCCCTGCCGATGCGGCATGGTCTGAGTTTTGGCGAACTGGCACTGTTCATCAACCGGGAATTCGGTATAGGTGCCGAACTGGAGGTTGTTAAATTAAAAGGATGGCAGCGATCCATGCTGTTCAGAGATACCGGCTTTCCCTGGCTCTGCCCTTCACCCAATATGCCGACCCCCGAGACGGCACTTGTGTATCCCGGCCAGGTTATCTGGGAAGGGACCAATGTCTCCGAAGGCAGGGGCACGACCCTGCCTTTTGAATTCGTCGGTGCCCCGTATTGGCAGCATCCGGCCATGCTGCAACTGCTGGAAAAGACCGAATTACCCGGCTGTTATCTTCGGCCAATAGTCTTTGAACCGACGTCCGGCAAGTGGGCGGCAGAGTCGTGCTGCGGTTTTCAGGTCCATGTGACCAACCCTGCGCGCTTTTTACCCTATCGGACCAGTCTTGCCCTGTTGCAGGCAGCCCTGCTTCTTTATCCGGAGAACTTTCAGTATAAGCAGCCGCCTTATGAGTATGAATTCGAACGGCTGCCGATGGATCTCATTCTGGGCGACCAACGGGTTCGTCTTCAGTTGGAGGAGGGGCGACCGATTGGCGAGATTGAAGAGCACTGGCAGGAGGAACTACTCTGTTTTGATACCCAGAGGAAAAAATATTTTCTTTACTAACTCTAAATAATTATGACTGAAAAAATACTTTCTGTTGCCGATCTTGCGGAAATGGTCGAAGGGCAGGTACTGGGTGATGCAACAGTCCTTATTGGCGGATTTGCCCCTTTGGACACCGCTGGTCCCAAAGAAATATCTTTTCTGGCCAAGGCAAAAATGGCCAGCCTGCTTGCAACCACGAGCGCCGGCGCAGTGCTCGTTCCTCCCGGGGTTGAGGCAGTTGGCAGCCTTCCGGTGATCAGGGTAAAAGATCCGTATCTGGCAGTCGCGATAATCCACAGTTTTTTCGTCGCTGTTCCTTTTGTTGCCAAAGGGATCCATCCTCGGGCCTTTGTCGGCGAGAATTGTCTGTTGGGTAAAGAGATTTCTATCGCGCCCCTGGCGGTGCTTGGCGACAGGGTCAAAACAGGAGAGCGGGTGAGCATCGAGGCCGGAGCAGTCATCGGCGATGATGTTGAGCTAGGGGACGATACCACGATCAAGGCCAACGTGACCATATATGATGGCTGCAAAATTGGCAAAAGAGTGACCATCCATTCCGGTACGGTTATCGGCAGCGATGGTTTCGGGTACTCCGCCAATGAGCGTGGCGAGCATATTAAACGACCGCAGATCGGTACCGTCCGGATTGACGATGATGTGGAGATCGGCGCTAATACGTGCGTTGATCGAGCGGCATACGGCGTTACCTGGATCAAGTCCGGCGTCAAAATAGACAATCTCGTGCAGGTGGCCCACAATGTCATTCTCGGTGAGAACAGCCTGCTGGTAGCGCAGGTAGGGCTTTCCGGTTCAACGACCTTGGGGAGAAACGTGGTGATGGGCGGGCAGGCTGCGTCTTCCGGGCACCTCACCCTTGGGGATCAGGTGATGGTCGCAGCCCGTGGCGCGGTGCACGGTGATCAGCCTAAAGGCGCCGTAGTTGGCGGGACACCGGCAATCCCTGTTCGGCAATGGGCCAAGGCTTGTGCCGTTTTTGCCAAACTCCCGGAGTTGCAGAGTACAGTGAGAAAAAATAGCAAGGCGATTGCAGAACTCTGCAACATGCCCGACCGCAAAAAAGAGAATATCTGAACAAGGAGACGGCGTAATGAGTCAGGTGGTTATCCCGGAAAATATTGATATAATAGAGATTTTGAAGGTGCTGCCGCACAGATACCCGTTTGTGATGGTCGACCGTATACTCTCCATGGAGATTGGCAAGCAGATTGTCGGTTTGAAAAATGTAACCATAAACGAGCAGTTTTTTCAGGGCCATTTTCCAGGGCGACCGGTTATGCCCGGGGTGTTGATTCTGGAGGGGCTGGCTCAGGTTGGTGGGATAATGGCATATTATGCCAATCCCGAGGCCATCGGCAAGAAGCTGCTTTTTTTCGCAGGCATTGATAAAGCCAGATTTAGAAAACCCGTCGTGCCGGGCGACCAGTTAATTTTTACCCTTGAACTTTTAAGGCAGAAACGTTCGATTATGGTAATGTCGGCCAAAGCTACGGTGGATGACCAGGTAGTTGCCGAGGCTGAACTCATGGCTTCATTTTCGTAAAAGGCAGTAAAAATGTGCGGCGAGGATCAGCAGAATAGTCTGTAAGGTGCTAACCCCGGTGCACAAAATCGGGAAGAAAGCCGGGATTCTTTATAATACTCGCTTGACGGGTGCTCTTTTGAGTACCCCCTTGAGGGGGAAGCCCCTTGAAACAGATTAATAGCTCGAAAAAAAACAAGATGATAATCTGTAAGGTGCTAAAAGTAAATTTTCTTGCTATTGTTCGAGAGAGCAGGTATTTAAAGCACCCTTAATACGCCCCGGCCTGCGAAATGAAGGTATTACGAAGTATCTAGAAATTATTCTACCAATGAGCCTGTAAAAGATAATGTCCATACATCCCACTGCCGTTGTAGACCCCAAAGCAGAACTCGACTCGTCTGTCTATGTCGGCCCATATGCTGTAATTGAAGCAGGAGTCCGGATAGGTGCCGACACCCGGGTTTTACCGCATGCAGTTGTTTCCGGGCCGACGACCATCGGCGAGAGAAACCTGATCGGATCCTTTGCGGTAGTTGGTGGTGCTCCCCAGGATCTTGGCTATAAAGGAGAACCGACCGAGCTGATTATCGGTTCCGACAACCAGATCCGCGAGTATGCATCAATTCATCGAGGAACTCCTAATGGTCATATGAAAACGGTCATCGGCAACCATAATCTGCTTATGGCCTACACCCACATTGCCCACGACTGCAAAATCGGCGACCATGTCATAATGGCCAATGTTGCAACCCTTGCCGGTCATGTCGAGGTCGGTGACCGGGCCTCAATCGGCGGTCTGGTCGCCGTACACCAGTTCTGCCGGATCGGCACCTTCAGTTACATCGGCGGAGTATCCGGGATTTCACTGGATGTTCCGCCCTATGTGATCATTGCCGGAACCAGGAATCGGACCAGAATTTCCGGCATCAATAAGGTGGGCTTAAAACGCAACGGTTTTTCCCGTGACACGATTAAAACGCTTGAAAAAGCGTACAGGATCATTTTCAGATCGCCGAACCTTTTAATGAAAGATGCCATTGAACTGGCCCAGAAAGAATTTCCCGATTGCCAGGAGGTGCAAACCCTCGTGAAGTTTTTCCAGGATTCGAAACGCGGCGTCGTCAAGCAGACGATTGAGGATTAGAATCGGTTGTCGAAAAGTATCAACCCAAATAATATCGGTATCATAGCCGGTGGCGGCCAATTTCCCTTACTGTTCATCGAGGCGGCCCATAAGGCCGGCAGGCGGGTCGTGGTGGTGGCCCACAAAGGGGAAACCGACGAGAAAGTTGCCCTGGCAGCCGATGCTGTCTGCTGGGTAAAGCTTGGTCAGCTCGGTAAGCTGATATCATTTTTCATAGCCGAAGGGGTTGGCGAAACAGTCTTTTTGGGTACCATTACGAAGACTCGAATATTTCGAGATATTCTTCCGGATTTGAAAGGTATTTCGCTGTGGAACAAGATTGATCGAAAACAGGATGACGCAATTCTGCGGGCGATTGCCAATGCTCTCGAAGCGGAGGGAATAGTGGTCCTTGAGTCGACGTTGTACCTTCGGCATCTGCTCTTTCCCGCCGGGGTGATTACCAGGAAAAGGCCGACCCAAAAACAGCGACGGGATATTGAATTCGGCTGGCACAACGCGAGAGCAATCGGAAAACTGGATATCGGCCAATGCGTGGTGGTCAGGAATTGTACCGTGCTTGCCGTTGAAGCGATTGATGGAACCGATGCAACGATACTGCGGGGTGGCGCTCTGGCCAAGGAGCAGGCCGTGGTTGTCAAGGTGCGTAAACCGGGGCAGGATTTTCGTTTTGATCTGCCGGCGACAGGACTTACGACCATCCGGAGTCTGCAGAGGGTCAGGGGAGCAGTTCTTGCCGTGGAAGCAGGGCAATCCCTGCTTTTTGATAAAGAGTTAATGATTGAAGAGGCGAACAAAGCGGGTATAGTTGTCGTGGGTGTCGCAGAACGTGAAGATGGTTCCCTGGTGATGGAATAGATGGAATATAAAGAACAATTGAGGTAAATTCCAGGTTGTACACTCTTAACCGCTGTGATGTCGTTTTAATCTCAAAATAACGGAAGAGGTACTATGCAAGCAATGATTTTGGCCGCCGGTTTCGGAACCAGGCTCCTGCCGCACACTTTAGTCCGTCCCAAACCTCTTTTCCCCATCCTCAATCAACCGCTTCTTTTTCTTACCATAAAAAGGCTGCGAACGTTTGGCTTTGATCATATCATCGTCAACTGCCACCATCTCAGGCAGCAGATAGTCGATGCTCTGCGGGGAATGAAAGGGGTCGTTATCCAGGAGGAAGAGATTATACTCGGCACCGGGGGCGGATTGCGCAAGGCTCTCAGGCATGTGCGGGACGAGCCACTGCTGGTCAGCAATGGAGATATTTACCATACGGTCAATCTGCGTCGATTCTACCAGCATCATGTGACTCATGAAAATCTGGTTACTCTGGCGATGCGCAACGACCACCGTTATAATACGGTGCTGGTGAAAAACGGCAGGATAATAAATTTTGATAACCAGGACAGCATAAACAAATTGGCCTTTGCGGGTCTGCATGTCATAGAACCATCCGTCTTGGAGGACATTACCCGCAACAGATATTCGTGCATAATCGATCGATATCGTAAAATGCTGCAAGATAACCAGGCGATCGATTGCTATCGGGTGGATGACTGTTACTGGACGGATATGGGCAGCATCAGTGATTATCTGGCCTTGCATCAGGGGCTGCTTACTGAGACTGTTCCCTGCTGGCAGGAAATCGGTCCGGTTAGAAAACCCTACTGCATCGCGAAAAGGGCCAAACTGCCGGCACATTTCGAACTGAAAGACTGGGTCTGTATCGGTGAAGCCCATATCGAAAACGGTACACGTCTTGAACGGGTCGTGATATGGGATAACGTCTCCATCCCATGCGGCCGAAGGCTGGGGGACATGATTGTGTCTTCTCACGATATTAAAAATTGAGACCCTGAAAATTGAGATCCTGTTGACTACCGAAAAACTGCCGGATAAGGCTCTGCTGGAATGCGCTAAAAAAATGCTGGTTGCCTGCGGAAAGCTGTCGCAGGCCGAAGCCGAGGACCTGGGGACCGCCGGTCGATGCCGCAAAATTGACAGCGATGGGTCGACCAGGAGATTCTGGCGGCTCACGGGGGGTGATGGTCCTTTCTGCCTTCTCGCTGCACCCGCCGGGACAAGCCCTGTCGAGCTGGCTGAGTCCCGTTCTGCCTGGTTCATCGGCAGACACCTCTTTAAAAAAGGTGCACCGGTTCCCGAACTGTATGGCTGGGACGAAAGCTCCGGCGTCCTGCTCTTTGAGGACCTGGGCGATACCCGCCTGCAGGATATCGTGGTGCAGAAACGTGAGCCACAGGCGCCGCCTGGCGCAGCCGCGCTGGCCTGTTACCGGTCTGTCCTGGAGCATCTTGCCGCCATGCAATACCAGGGAGCAGTCGACTTTGACCAGTCCTGGTGTTGGGACAGCGCGCGATACGATACGCAGCTGATGGTCGAAAAGGAGTCGGGTTATTTTTTACGGGCCTTCTGGCAGGATCTTCTCGGCAAGGAGTATGATGAGGGCGTTGTCGAAGAATTGCAGGAGATTGCCCGACAGGCCGGCGAGGCGCCTGCCGACTTTTTTCTGCACCGGGATTTTCAGTCGCGAAATATTATGGTGCAGGAAGGTACTGTCCGGTTTATCGACTTTCAGGGGGGGCGTCTCGGTCCGCTGGGCTATGACCTGGCCTCGCTGCTTATCGATCCCTACTGTTCTCTGCCCCTTTCGGTTCAGGACGAGCTGGTGGCCTTCTATCTCAAAGCCATCGATCGCTACCTTACAATCGATGCGGTCGACTTCAAAAAACAGTATACTCTGCTCGCCCTGCAGCGAAACTTGCAGATAGTCGGCGCATTTTCATTTTTATATAAGGTGAGACAAAAACCGTTTTTCATGGATTTTATAAGGCCTTCATTGGTATCTCTCAGCCACCGGCTGGGGGAACCTCTCTTTCAGGATTATCCGCTTATCCGCACCATGGTCAACAGGGGAATAAAAGAATTGGTACCTGCTTGAAACAGGTGACAATGCGTGGCAAAGCTGTTTTGCCAGCCCACATATAACAATCAGCTTTGTCTTGTTTCGAGCGGATAGAGCCTTCGCAGGATACTTTATACCTATGGCATCAACCAGCAATCTCCCCATCGTCGCCCTGGTCGGGCGCCCAAATGTAGGAAAATCAACGCTTTTTAACAGGATTACCAAGTCGCGTAAAGCCCTGGTAGACCCCACTCCCGGGGTGACCAGAGATCGTCATTACGAACGGGTGGTCTGGGAAAACAAAGCCTTTATCCTGGTCGATACCGGGGGTATAGACGACAACCCGGAAGACGCCATGGTGCAGCACATCCGCGCGCAGGCCATGCTGGCAATTGACGAGGCCGATATCGTGCTCTTTCTGATGGACGGCAAGCAGGGATTGACGCCTGCCGACTGGGAAGTGGTAGATATCCTTCGGCGGACCAAAAAGCCTGTTTTTCATCTGGTCAATAAAATTGACGGCCCGGAGGTTGAGACAGAGCTGCTCGCTCAGTTTTATGAGCTGGGAATCGATCAGCTGTGGTCAGTTTCCGCCGAACACAGCTACGGTTTCAGAACACTGATGGAAGGGCTGTGTGATACAATTCAGAGTGACGATACCGATATTGAGCTTCCGGAGGGGACGGTGAAGGTCGCCTTTTTCGGCCGGCCCAATGTTGGTAAATCTTCCATCATAAACACAATCCTCGGGGAAGAGAGGATGGTCGTCTCGGATATATCAGGTACCACGAGAGACAGCGTCGATACCCTGGTAACGCATGGCAATTACAGCTATCTGTTTATTGACACTGCCGGTATCCGCCGCAAGGGCAAGACCAAAGAAAAACTGGAAAAATTCAGTATCCTGAAATCCCTGGCCGCGATGGCCAGATGTGATATTGCGGTGGTTCTGCTTGATGCCGATGAGGGCATTACCGAGCAGGACACCAAGGTCATCGGCTATGTTCTGGAGGAGGGACGGGGGCTCATTGTCATTGTTAATAAATGGGACCTTATACAAAACGACAAAAAACGCCAGGAAGCGGTTATGCAGGAGGTCGGCCGGGCGCTGCCCTTTGTCGGCTACGCGCCGATTCTGAACGTCTCAGCCTTGACCGGTCATGGGATAAAACGTCTCTTTCCGGTGATCGGTTCCGTCTACCGGCAGTATACGGCGACGTTTCCCACCTCGGCCCTCAACAGACTGTTGCGTGAGGCGGTTGAGCAGCATTCTCCGCCAATCTATAAAAACAAACGGCTTAAATTCTACTACACCTCCCAGGTTGGTACCTGTCCGCCTAAATTTGTCGTTATGACCAACAGTTATAAGGGGGTGCACTTTTCCTACGAGCGTTATCTGATCAACCGATTCCGCGAAGGTCTGGGCCTTGACAAGGTGAACATTAAGCTCTTTTTCAAGGATAAATCCGAACAGAGAGGGGAGAAAAAGTAGCGGTCTTACTTTGATGCTGTCAGCATTTGCTGGATGATCTCCGTGATCAGAACGTTGACGCTGCGCAGGACCTGCGCAGCTCCGGCTGGTGTTAACTCATCCCAATGCAGGCCCGCTGCCACAACGACCTTTGTATTGAGTTCCCTGGACATCCGCTCGGATACCTCTTTGACTACCTGGTCTTCCTTGTGGCCGACATAGCAAAATACCGAAGCTGTTGCCGAGCGGCGGGCAGGGTCCTGCAAGCTGTCCCGGGGTTGTGCCATCGCCACGGCCCCGATATGCGGGGTGCCACCCCAGATGGACAGCAGGTAGTCATCCCCCATCCGCATGCAGCATGCCTCGACTGTAAACCCGTCCTGGTCTATCCGGAAAAATCTCGGGGCTTGGATCATGGAATTGTCTCCACCTGCCGGTTTTTTTTCATGTGCTATAATACAAGGTCCTTCTCAAGCAATTCCCTGCCAGCGATGGTAATGCGGAGTGTCCACTCCCAGACGATGCAGAAAGCGACCCACCGTCCCGTCGACCATCTCCTCGATGGTGCGCGGTCTGCCGTACAGTGCCGGGACCGGTGGGAAGATGATGCCGCCGGCCCTGGCCACAAGGTCGAGCAGACGGAGATGGCCGCGATGGAGGGGGGTCTCCCGAACGACAAGGATCAGAGGCTTGCCTTCCTTGAGGGTGACATCGGCAGCCCGTACAATCAGATTGTCGCCGAGCGAATTGGCTACGGCTCCAAGCGTTCGCATAGAGCACGGGGCAATGACCATTCCGTCCATGCCGAAGGAGCCTGAGGCAATTGACGCCCCGATGTCTCTATTGTCGTGGCACCGGTGGGCTGATTTACGTACTGTCTCGATATCGTAATCAGTTTCAAGAGCCATGGTAATGCCCGCCGCCTCGCTCACCACGAGGTGGGTCTCAACGCCCGCGCTGTTAAGCATTTCCACGGCGCGAATACCGTAGATAGCGCCACTGGCGCCGGTAATACCAATGGTTATCTTTTTCATTTTTTTCGTAGCCTTCTTTGTTTCAACAAGAGCCATGCGACCCAGAGAAGCTGCCCGGCGTGAAGTTTGCACCCAAAGACAATAATCTTCGGGTCCCTGTTGCCCCGTGTGTTCTTATAGTGAACGGGCCTTGGCGACGGCTTTTTTGAACCCATCCGCCGATCTGGTTATCACTTCATCGGGCACACAGAATGCAATCCGCATATGGCCCGGCGAACCAAAGCCGACGCCCGGAACAGCCAGGATTTTCTGCTCCTGCAGCAGGGCGACGAATTTGACATCGTCGGCCAGAGGTGTCCTGGGGAAGACATAAAAAGCGCCTTTCGGCTCGGTGAAGGTAAAACCGGCTTCACGCAAAACGGTGCAGATGATCTCTTTTCTCCGGCTGTAAATTGTGGTGTCCACCGTCACGTCCTGGAGCTCGGCCACCACCCGCTGCATGAGCGCCGGGGCGTTGACGAAACCTAGAATCCTGTTGGCCAGGGTGAGGCCGTCGAGAAGCTGGGGTTTTTCTTCGATGTGCGGATGGACTGCCATATAGCCGATGCGCTCGCCGGGCAGGGAGAGATCCTTGGAGTAGGAGGAGACCACGATACTGTTGGTATACGCGGTGAAAATACTCGGCACCTCATGGTCATCAAAAACAATTTTGCGGTATGGTTCGTCGGAGATCAGGTAGATAGTGGTCCCCAGTTTGGCGGAAACGGCTTCAAGAAGCTCCCCCAGCGCCGCCAGCGATTGTTCCGAATAAATCTGGCCGCAGGGATTATTGGGCGAATTGATGATAATTGCTTTGGTTTTATCGGAAAGAGCCGCTTCGATAGCCGACAGATCGAGGTTGAATTCGGCATCGGTTTTGACCGTCTTGCTGACGCCGCCATGGTTGTCGATATAAAAACCGTATTCAACGAAATAGGGCGCGAGAATAATGACCTCGTCACCGGGATTCAGCAGTGTTTTCATGACCACATTCAAGCCGCCGGCCGCACCGCAGGTCATCAGCGTATCGCCCTGACCGATGGTCATCTTCTGCTCGACAGACATCCTTGCGGCAAGGGCTTCACGGACCCAGGGATAGCCGCCATTGGGCATGTAGGAATGAACTCCTGGGCTGGTGTCCTGGACGATTTCCTGGATTACCCGATTATATTCAGGCGGCGGGGGTGCATCGGGATTGCCGAGACTGAAATCGCAGACATTTTCGGTACCGTGGGCAGCCTTCATTTTTGCCCCTTCCTCGAACATTTTCCGTATCCATGAAGACTTTTCGGCGAACATTCGCATTTTATCTGAAATAGCCATTCTATCTCCTTAAAATTCCATTATGACATATTGGGGTGTAACAAACAGGTCTTCTCGCTGCCAGACGTTTACCGATGAAAACCTATCGCTTTTTTAAAAAGTCATACGCCGCATTGATTTCCTTCATTTTTTCCTCGGCGACCGCCCGGAACTCATCGCCGAGATGCGCAACCTTGTCCGGGTGGTATTGCATGCTGAGGGTACGATAGGCCTTCTTGATTTCTTCAGGGCTTGCCCCTTCTTTCAGACCAAGGGTCGCATAGTGCTGTCCGGCCGTATCCTGCGCTGTTGCCGCACCGTATTGCTGTTTATAGCGGTATTTGCCCTCGACCGTACGCTGGTCGTAATCGGAAATGTCGAGATACGCGGCAATATATCGGGCAAATTTCAGCTCCTCCTCGGAGACCGTCGACTTGGTGTAGAGTATTTGATAAACAAGCTCCAGCAGGATAATTCTGGGCTCGTAGGCAAAGGTCGATTTAAATTCCTGGAGCAGCGCATCAAGGGACTGGGTCGAGTTGATCGCCTCTTTGATCAGTTCCTTGACCCAGTTCATCTGTGTCTGGCTGTAGCGCAGGTTATATTGAAAGAACCGGTGAATGGTCTGGATCTCGTTTTTGGTGATCTGCCCGTCGATCTTGGCGGTATGAATCAGGATCTGGACCAGGAGCCAGACAAACCGGTTATGGCTCTCTGACTGAGACTGCTCATAGGTGGCAACCTTTTTTTGTATCCAGTAGGAAAAACCGAAAAACAGGGCGATAAAGAGCAGGATACCGGCAAGACCCGTGTAGATTATGGTACCCAGAAACTGGATCAGGGCGGGAGCCCCGCCGGATATAAAAACAATCAGGAGGGCTATAAGCAGACATCCGCCGCAACCGGGTTGTTGCTGTCGTTGATATTGCATGAGAGAAAGTGGGGTAATGTATTATTCTGACTGGTTGGTTCCGCTGTGAAAGAGCGCATCGACGAACTCACCTGCATCAAAATCCCGGAGATCCGCGGTCTTTTCGCCGATACCGATAAAGCGGATAGGGATCTTCAGTTCCTTGCAGATGTTGGCGACAATACCTCCCTTGGAGGTGCCGTCAAGTTTCGTGAGGGTTATGCCGGTGACACCGACCGCATCATCGAAGAGTCGGGCCTGGGATATGCCGTTCTGGCCGGTGGTGGCGTCAATGACCAGCATGACTTCATGGGGTGCACCTTTCAGTTTCTTGCCCATAACCCGTTTTATCTTTTTCAATTCTTCCATCAGATTGTCTTTGGTGTGCATTCTGCCGGCGGTATCGACCAGAACAACGTCGATATTTTGGGCCTGCGCTATACCCAGTGCATCGAAGACAACCGATGAAGGATCGGCACCTTCCTTGTGGGCAACAACCGGTACATTACTTCGCTCGCCCCATATCTTCAGCTGGGAGACCGCTGCGGCGCGAAAGGTGTCGCCGGCCACAAGCAGTACAGAATTGCCGGCCTGTTGAAATTTTCTGGCAATTTTCCCTATAGTGGTGGTTTTGCCGACCCCGTTTACGCCGATAACCATGATGACAAAGGGACCCTTGTCGGGCATTACCAGGGCAGCATCCTGATCGTTGTCGGCGATCAGTTTTCTGATCTGGACCTTCAGTGTCTCTTTCAGCGATTTAGGATCGTACATCTCTTTTCTTTTGACCTTGCGCCTGGCGGTTTCGAGCAGATCCTGGGTGGTCCCGACGCCCAGATCGGCTGCGATCAAAATCTCCTCGAGGTCATCGAGCATTTCGCCGTCAATCTCTTTTTTGCCGAGAAAGAGGGCGTCCAGCTGGTACGTGAAAGTTTCTCGTGTTTTCCCCAACCGTTCGGTAAGCCGGGCAAAAAGGGTTCTCTTCTTTTTAACCGGCTCTTTGTCGATTTCCGATTCTTTGCGTATCTTTAAAGGTTTTTCTTCCGGGGGAGGTGGTGGCGCGGGTGCTGGCTTTTTTTCCTGATCAGGCTCAGGCTGCACTAGCGTTTCGGGTTTCTGCTCGGGCACTTGCTTCATTATCTTCGCGGCAGGTACGGCTTCAACTTTCTCCTCAACCTCAGCCACTGGCGCGGCTTCTGGAAGTACTGCGGTGCCTGGTACATGCTCCTTAACCACAGGCGGCGATTTTTCTACTGGCGCTTCGGTCTTGTCAACCGGCTCCGGTGCGGCGGGGGGAGTGTCGACTACTGGCGCAACAGGCTCTTGTTTTTTAAATTTTTTCTTAAACCAACCTAGCATTGTTTATTCCTGATGGAGTTTGTCAGTAAATCTCGGCTATTTACCGTTTATTAGTACGTTACAAATTGGTTTCTGGTTGCTTCTGCAAGAATACAATGTGTCCCCAAGGTACGTATCCCCGCACAGCACGGGGACTGAAAAGAGCACCCCTCAAGGGGGTACAAAACAGAGCACACGACAAGCGAGTATTAAAGAGAATCCCGACTTCTTTCACTTTCGCCGGGATGAAGGCACAATATCGCATATTACGTAGAGACTTCAAAGAAAGCAACAAAAAGTCACCCTGGAAAAAGAGCAGCACGGTGCATCGTAAGGTTTTCTGGGGCCGCCGGCGGTTTACGATATCCATGAAAGTGATTGCAATTCCAGGGAACAGCATTACTTTAGAGGATGTTGTTTTTTGGGGACGGATATTGCCGGGCTGCAATCGTCAGTCTGCGGTAATATCGCTTATTCATGTTAAGGAGGGTTGGAAATGGCTGAATCTTGTGGAGGATCCTGTGCTACACAGGAATCACAGCAAGCTGCTGCTGCACAGCAGGAACTCGCAATAAAAAGATCGCTTGGAAAGATAAAAAATAAAATTTTAGTCATGAGTGGCAAGGGAGGCGTCGGCAAATCTACTGTTTCCGTTAACCTGGCCCTGGGACTTGCCAATAGAGGATATCAGGTCGGTTTGATGGATGTCGACATTCATGGACCCGATGTGGTACGGATGCTTAACCTGACAGGTGGTGTTGAGCCGCCTGCGACCAAAGATGCTCTGGTACCGCCGCTTAAGTACAGTGACAACCTGAAAGTTGTCTCCCTGGAATTTATGATGCGCGACAGAAATGAAGCCATAATCTGGCGCGGACCTCTGAAAATTCAGGCAATAAGACAGTTTATATCGGACATGGATTGGGGGGAACTGGATTATCTCATCATCGATGCTCCCCCGGGAACAGGGGACGAGCCGCTTACCGTTGCCCAGACCATTCCCAACGTGAAGGCCGTGGTCGTCACGACTCCACAGCAGGTCGCGCTGGCAGATGTGCGCAAATCAATTAATTTCTGTAAGACTGTAAAGGTGGAAATCGCCGGGGTTGTTGAAAACATGTCCGGGTTTGTTTGTCCGCACTGCAGTGAGACCGTTGATATTTTCAAATCCGGGGGCGGAGAAAGTCTGGCACGCGAATTGGACCTGCCTTTTCTCGGCAAAATTCCGATGGACCCCCAGGTCGTCATGGCCGGAGATGACGGGACGCCTTATCTGTCGTCAGATGCAGACAGTCCGGCTACCCGGGCCTTTATGAAGGTGGTCGAGGCGATTGCGGTGCGTTTGCCGCCGGTCGCTGTTGCTTCACCCATAGTCATGGCTCCGAAAGAGAGCAGTTGCGCCTGTGGCGGCGGTGGATGTGGATCGCAGGCCAAAAACTGATGGTTTGAAATAAAAGGTTGGTGACAAGGGGGAGCGTCACCAACCTTGTTTATGACTACTTATAACTATAAGTCTATGATAATAAAACAGATTATTGTTGGGTCCATGGCTGTCTGCTGCTATATAGTGGCATGTGAGAAGACGAAAAAGGCCGCCGTGGTCGATCCGGGAGGGGATGAACAAAAAATTCTCGCCGAGGTGAAAAAAATGGGCGTGACGGTTGAGTATATCATAGCCACTCACGGCCACCCGGATCATGTCTGCGGTAATAGAAAAATTCAGCAAGCAACCGGTGCGAAGATCATCATGCATCGTGCCGATGAACGGTTTTTTGGTAAACCTGAGGTGAAGCATTATTTCTCCATGCTCGGCCTGGAGGCATCGCCGCCAGCCGACGTCGAAGTTGCTGAAGGGGATGAAATAGTCATCGGCGAAGTGCGATTGCAGGTTCTGCATACCCCTGGCCATACTCCTGGTGGGATGTGCCTGTATAACCCACCTGATCTGATTACAGGGGACACGCTTTTTGTCGGGGGCCTTGGTCGAACGGATTTTCCCGGGGGTTCCCATGAAGAACTTCTAGCGTCCATTCGCACCAAATTACTGGTCTTGCCTCCGGAAACAATAGTCTGGCCCGGTCATGGTTATGGTGGACATCAATCGACCATAGGTGAAGAAAAGCGCTCGAATCCCTTTTTATAAATCGGGATGGCCATGTCCATTGAGAGCCGCTGAGATTGCCGATGGACCTGCACAGCTCCGTCAGATTGACATCTTCCCCCAATACATGACAAATCCCGGTAAACGGGAAATAAGCCGGGATTTTTTATAATACCCCTTTAAGGGGTGCTCTTTTCAGCCCCCGTGCTTTGCGGGGATAAGTGCCTTGGAGGCGAATATTGGCTTCTGATTTCAAATGTATCGCAGGATTTGTTATTTTTATCGCAGCTTTCAGGGAGTAAGGCACTCATGCGCGAAATTGTTCTTGGTACCGCCGGCCATGTTGATCATGGTAAAACGAGCTTCATACGGGCCCTGACGGGTTTTGACACAGATCGACTCAAAGAGGAAAAAAAACGCGGCATCACCATTGAACTCGGCTTTGCGTATCTTGATCTGCCCTGCGGGCACCGCATCGGCATAGTCGATGTACCCGGGCATGAAAAGTTCGTCAAGACCATGGTGTCCGGCGTATCGGGGATCGATATTCTGGCGTTCATCGTTGCTGCCGATGAAGGGATCATGCCCCAGACCATCGAACATTTTGAGATTTGCCGCCTGATGGGAGTCCAGCAGGGGATAGTCATTGTCACCAAAAAGGATATGGTCGACCCGGAATGGCTGGAGATGGTCAACGATGAGGTTGAGGAATTCTGTGCCGGGAGCTTTCTTGAAGGCGCACCGATCATCAATGTTTCCTCGACCACCGGAGAAGGTATTGATCGAGTTCGTGACGCCCTGGACAAAATAGTCAAGGTGTTTGATTTTCATGAAGTCTTCGGGCCCTTTCGGTTGTCCGTCGATCGAATATTCGCCATGAAGGGCTTTGGCTCGGTGATTACCGGAACATCAATTTCCGGTAGAACCGCCATTGGCGAAGAGCTGCGTATTTATCCCACCGAGAGAATTGCCAAAATAAGAGGGATACAGGTCCACTCCGAGGCGGTAGACGAGGTGGAGGCAGGGCACCGGACGGCAATAAATCTGCAGGGAGTGGATGTTGCAGACATAGAGCGGGGTATGGTGCTGGCGCAGCCAGGGACCCTGCAGCCCAATTATATGCTCGATTGCCAATTCCTGTATCTCGCCTCCAATGTCAAACCAATGAAACACAGGGCCAGGGTACGCGTGCATCTGGGTACTGCGGAAATTATCGGCAGGGTATCGCTTCTGGACCGAGATGAACTGCAACCCGGAGAAGAAGCGGCTGTCCAGTTATTGCTCGAAGATAAAGCGTCTGTCTGGCCCGGAGACCGTTATGTTATTCGCAGTTACTCGCCAGTTATGACAATTGGCGGGGGAATGGTTCTCGGTAATGTTTCCCCGCGCAAAAGAAAACGACTCTCCGAGAAAGATCGCCAGTACAATCAAACAATACTGGAAATTCTGCAACACGGCTCGGTTGAAGACAAAGCGTTGTTTTTACTCCGGGAGAGCAGGGAACTTGGGTTAACTGCCGATGAACTTGGTATTCGACTTGGGCTGTTTGGCAAACAACTGAAAAAGGCGTTGAATGATCCTATTTCAACCAAAAAAATTGCCGTGGTCGATTCCGCTACCCAGCGATATGTCGTCGTTGAAATTGCCGAAAAAATCAAGACAATGCTGGTGGATCATCTGCAGGCATACCACCAGAAAAATCCCTTGCAGGCAGGTCTTGCCAAAGAAGAACTGCGCACCGGTCTGGGCCGAAAGGTTGATCTGAAAGTCTTTACTTACTGCATTAACGATCTTATCAAAAAATCGATAATCGTGCAGGAAGAGTCGGTCGTTCGCATGGCCGGGCATCAGGTGGCGCTGAAGGCCGATGAGGAGCAATTGCGCAAGGACCTCAAGCAATGGTATCGGGAAAAAGGCCTTTCCACCCCGACAATAAAAGAGACCATGGAACACTTTGCCGAATATCCGGAGCGATTGCTGAAAGACGTGTTTGATCTTCAGCTGCGCGATGGCACCCTGTTGAAGATCAGTGAATCGCTTTACTATGAGAAGGAAATAATCGAGCCCCTCATAAATTCCGTCGTTGCCTATATGGAAAAAAACGGTGAGATCGATGCTCCGGCATTCAAAGAGCTCACCGGGCTCACCAGGAAATTCTCTATTCCGATTCTGGAGTATCTGGATCGAATCAAAATAACCATGAGGATTGGCGACAAGCGGATTCTCAGGAAGAAGTCCTGACGGAATTTCAAGATTTGCGGTCTTGCCAGCAGAGCGAAAGAACCCTGCTGGTTGAGCGCAAAATCCGGAAATTGTGATCGAGTTGCAGGCCGACCAGGGCAATTATTTTGTCTTCGCTGAGAACAACCGGCCATGCAGCCCGCTCTTTTGCCGGGATCTTTCGTTCATTGAGGTATCGCGATATTTTCTTGCTACCCGGACCGCCGCAGGGATGAAATCTTTCACCCGCCCGACAAGAACGAAGCAGAAGCGGAAAGGAGATGCGGGCCAGATCGAGTCTCAGTTCTCCTGGGCTTTTTTCCTTGGTGTCAGCGGCCGATATTTCCTTGACGACAAGTTCCTTGCCGGTACCGGTTACCGCGTATGTCCCTGGTCCGGGAATGAATTGACTGATGGAAGCGGCAGGCGGCGCTGAGCCGCGAAGCAGATCTCCCGGAAGAGGTCTGGCAAAGCGCAGCCCAAGGGGTGATTTTTCCGCCCGGACACCATTTTCAAGATGCAGTTCACTGCCGTTTCTACCGCTTCGTATGCACTCAATGATGGCGCAGATCTGCTCATAGGTCGGGCGGACGCCCATCCGCCAGCAGCTTTTTTCGATTATTCTTCTCTGGATTGCCGGATGCACCGCACGAAAGAACTCGTTCTTGACGACAAGTTGTGGTCGCCTGTCGTTTTCCACCGACATCTCCGATAGCTCGACGCATTGGTTGAAGATACTTGCGGCCTGTCTGTCAAGGTAGTTGTCTTCCTCGGCCAGGATATCCATATGTTGCAGGATCGTTTTGCGCAAAGATGGATTGAACTCTTTTTCCAAGAGCGGCAGTAAATGCAGCCGGACACGGTTTCGCAGAAAATGGTGATCCATATTGGACGAATCGAGGCACCAGGGCAGCCCCCGATCGGTCAGAAATGTGACCAGGCTGGCCTTGTTTTCAAAGAGCAGCGGACGAACGATACGGTCCCTCTTGGTTTTCATCCCGGAGAGTCCTCTGCTGCTGCTGCCCCGGAGCAGACGGATAAAAAACTCTTCTACCTGGTCATCGGCAGTATGGCCGACGGCGATGTACCGGGCGTCGTGTTGTTGCCTGACTTCTTCCAGTGCCCTGTAGCGAAGGATCCTGGCCGCTTCCTCCAGAGATTTTTTTTCCTTCGCCATAATTTTCTGTACATTTACCGCCCGAACCTTGAAAATAATATTAAGAGTTCGACATATGCCGGCAATAATATTTCGTTCATGGGGCGTTTCCTGCGGTCTGAGCCCATGATCGACATAGACGGCAATGAGCTCCAGCGGCAGAGTGATGCCGGCGAGAATATGCAGGAGTGCCATGGAGTCGGCCCCTCCGGAAACGGCGACAACTATCCGGTCATTTTCGACAAACAGATTATGGGAACGGATGAGATGTGCAATCCTGTCGAGGATATCCATGAAAAATGTATCAGGCTGGATTTTTTTGATTGAAAGTACAGTTTTGGTTTAATTCTTCGTTTCTGGTTGTTATATCTAAATGATACTTTACCATGGTCGGCAAGGCCTGGCATCCGCAGAATCTTCTCTGAATAAAAGCGTATGGCAAATAAAATAAAAATTCTGATTGCTGAGGACGAATTTATCAGTCGAACCTTGCTGAAAGAGATGCTTTCTCCTTTTGGTGATTGTGATGTGGTTATCAATGGAGTTGAAGCAATTGATGCCATGGAGGAATCCTATTGCGCCTCCGGTACCCGGTACGACCTTGTCTGTCTTGATATCATGATGCCCAAGCTGAGCGGGCATGAAGTATTGCGTGAAATACGGAGAATCGAACGGGAAAAAGGGATTTATGGTCCTGATGTCGTCAAGGTGATTATGGTCACAGCCCTGGATGATGCAAAAAATATCATGGAAGCAATGGTTGAAGGCAAATGTGCGGCGTATCTGACAAAACCGATCAACCAGCTCTGCCTGCTGGAACAGTTGCACCACCTCCAGCTGATTGATGATATGGAGCCTTCTTTTTTAATAAACAAAGCATGATCTGGTGGCTTGAACTCTTTTCAGGTAGGTACCATGCAGCAGCAGAAAATTGACTCTATCAAGGCACATCTCACAGAACAGTTCAGCCTTCCCGCTGAGCAGATCGACGTGCTGATGCCAAGTTTTATTGCCACGCTGCAGTCGCACATGCAGAATCTGCAGATGGCTCTGAAGACAGATAATCCCCTGGCAATAGGCGAGATTGGCCATACAATAAAAGGTGCATTCCTGAATCTTGGTCTTGACGACTGCGCCGCCATTGCCCTGCACATCGAACAACGGGGGAAAGCCGGGGATCGATCGGCCAATTACCAGCAGTTGTTCGAGAAACTGCGTGACGCGCTTGATCCCATCATCGAGTAGTAGCTCCTTGCCGTGAGTGTTCACCAGCAGTGAATCCGTTATGTCTTGGGCACTGGAAAACACTTCCTTCCTGAGTGTATATGAGTCTGCTGTGCCCTCCGCTAAACGGTCTCTTCTTGCCCGCCGATAGAATTCCTAATCTGTTCCAACAGACGGCTGTGGATATTGTCAAAGCCTCCGTTGGAAAGAACGGCCACGACATCGCCTTTTTTGAGGATGGTTTTCAGTCGATTGAGGATATCGTCGGTTGTTGGAAATGGTTCGGCGGTTAAATTTCTGGCGCAGAGATCCGATGCCAGTTTGGCCGAGGAAAACAGCTCTTCTTTTGCCAGTCCTTCAATGGGATTTGGTTCCCGCAGCAGAATGATATCGGCTGAATCGAATGCGCCGGCGTAATCTTTTTGAAAAATGGCGCGTCTTGATGAATTAGTTCTCGGTTCAAAGACCGTGACCAGTCGCCGATTGGCATAGCCGCTTTTCAATGCCGCCAGGGTTTCCCGAACAGCGGTCGGGTGATGGGCAAAATCGTCGATAACGGTAATTCCATTCTCGATACCGCGCACCTCCTGTCTTCTCTTGACGCCGGCAAAATTTTTCAGCCCCCTGTTTATAAGTAAAGGGCTTACCCCGAGGTGATGCATAACCGCGCACACCGCGAGGCTGTTGAGGCAATTGTGTCTGCCGGGCAGATTGACGGTCATGGAGGCCCATGGTTTCCCGTCTTTTACGACGTCAAAATGACTGACCGCATTTTCGATTCGTATATTCTGCAAAGTCCAGGTGAAAGAAGGGTTGAGACCGTAAGCCTGCACAGCGCAGGGAGCATTTGCCGCGATTTCAGCAACATTTGCATCATCAAGATTGGCAATCAGCAAACCGTCGGCAGGCAGGAGGGCGACAAACTTTTTAAAAGATCGCTTAATTGCCTCAAGATCACTGAAAATATCGGCATGATCAAATTCTATGGAGGTGATCACCGCAACCTTCGGTCGATAATGCAGAAATTTTGATTCCTTGTCAAAAAAGGCAGTGTCGTATTCATCTCCTTCGGCGACAAAGTAAGCACCTTCTCCTAGACGGAAATTGGTGCCGAATTCACCGACAATGCCGCCAATCATAAAGGACGGGTCAAGTTCGGCATGATAGAGGGCCGTGGCCAGCAGGGAACAGGTGGTCGTCTTGCCGTGGGTGCCGGAAATTACCAGAGAGGTCCGGGACTGGATGAAGAAATGGGCCAGGGCCTGGGGAAAAGAGAGATACGGAAGCCGCAGTTCCCCGAGGGCTATCGCCTCCGGATTTTTCCGGGTAATAACATTGCCGACGATTACCAGGTCCGGCGCCGGACTGAGGTTGGCGGCGCTATAGCCGTTACAGACGCTGATGTGTAAAGATGCGAGAAAATCGGACATCGGCGGGTAGACATGACTGTCGCTGCCGGTAACGGTATAGCCTGATTTCTGCAGCATCCCGGCCAGCGCTGCCATGCCGGTACCGCAAATTCCCATCAGGTGGATGTGGTTGATCTGTTTTGGGGCGGCGTTGAGATTTTTTTCTAAAGAAAGCATCATTTACCTTTTTTTATTGTCGCATCGATTGCCGAGAAAATATTTTTAAAAGACTGTTCAAAGGTAGCCGGCGTTATCCGACCGACTTCAATGAATTTTATCGATATTTCTTTAGCAATCTTTAAAATAGTTTCATCGGTAACCGTGTTGGCTTGTACTCTTTCTGGGGTGTTTTTTTCCGGGTGAGCCATAAAAGCACCTGTAAAAATTTATAATTTCAAAAATAAGTACGCCTCTGTCGCATGAAGAAGGCCAATTCGTCATAGAAGCGACAGAGGCGACGGTTAAGAATAACCTGTCAAGCCATCCTTATAACCTTCAATTAATACGGCAAATTGAAGATTTTTTCCAGTGTTGTTCGTTGCCGCCTGATGAAAATCTACATTCGGCTCCCCTCAAGGTTCTATTGCTGCAGCGGAAATAGTCTGTGTAAGGCGGGGACAGCAGATAATCTATGCTTATTATAGAGTACAGCTATACCAAACAACCAAGTAGGTGGAGGCAACAATGAAAGTGCTCGATCTGAATACGACCCGTGAATTTACCGAAGGGGCAATGAAACGGTTTTTTCTGGTAGAAGATTCTGAATTCTTTAAAATAATAAACTTTAATCTGAAAGCCGGTGTCACCTTCCCCGTCCATTCTCATGATCTGGATGGTGAACTTTCCATTCAGGTGATCGAAGGGGAAGGCGTCTTTATCGGTGCAAACGATGCAGAACTTCCGGCGAAAACCGGCAATATTCTCATCTCGCAGATACGCGAACCCCATGGTGTCCGGGCGACAACGGACATGAGAATCGTGGTCACCATAGCCCCGCCGATATGATACCCTCCGATGGAACGGAGACACGGTCTAGACACTTATTGGATTGTTTGCTGTATTTGCCGGGATATAATCGGGCGATGCAGAGGCGGGACGAGGTGCAGAAAATAAAAAAGCACCCACCGGAATAAACCGACAAGTGCTTGAATTTGCGTGGCTGGGGGACAAGGGCTCGAACCTTGATAAGCGGAGTCAGAGTCCGCTGAATAGCGTTTCTCATAGTTTCATTTAAGGTCATAAGTGATGTTTTTTATATTGTATTAACAGTGACATGTCGTGTACTATGTCTAATGTAACATAATTTGTCTTCACCCTGCTTAACACATGAAAGGCGGGACAGGAGCGGGACTAAATAAATAAGCGGACCCAAATAAGTGGACGGCACAATATGTCAAAATGGATTAAATGCAAGACCACTGGCATTAGATATAGACATCATGAAGAAAGAAAGCACGGTGTTGGATTCGATAAATATTTCACAATCAGATATAAAATTGCAGGGAAGGAAAAAGAGGAGGGGCTTGGTTGGGCCACTGATGGTTGGACTGAAAAGAAAGCTGCAGCTGTATTATCGGAACTGAAAGCAAATAGCACTATTGGTATAGGACCTGTCAGTCTGTGTGAAAAGCGTGAAATTCGTGCTATTGCTGAGAAAAAAACTGAAGAGAGTAAGCAGCAAGAGGATAATAAGAACATATCCTTTGGAAGAATTTTTGAACTATTCCTTGTTGCATCAAAAGAAAAAAAGAAAAATCCACGCTCTTGGAAAAGAGAAGAACAGTTAGCAAGGTTGCATATCTTTCCTGTAATTTCCGATCTTCCCTTAACAAAAATCGCTCATGTTCCACATATTAGAGCCATCCAAAAAAACATGGAGGCGAAGAGTCTAACTCCGCGAACTATTCGCTATGCTTTTCATGTGATTAGGATTGTTTTTCACTTCGCGATGGATGAAGGATATTTTTCTGGAACTAACCCAGCATTAGAAAAAAGTAATAGGGCGGTCAGTAAGAAGAGATCCGGTATTGAATATCCGCAAGAAGACAATAAGAAAGAACGATACCTAAGCAGAGAAGAGGCCAATGTATTGCTGAAGGAGCTCACCAAGAGATCCAGTGAGGTTCACGACATGGCTATGCTTGGTCTTTATGCAGGTTTACGATTTGGAGAAATAGCTAAGCTGACATGGGAAAATGTTGATGTTTTTCAGGGAACTATGAAATTGAGACAGACAAAGAATGGAAAAGATCGGACTGCGTACATGAATCAGGACGTCCAACAGATGTTTGCACGACGTGGCCCTGGAGAGCACGGTCGGCTGGTTTTTCCTGCCCGTGGAAAAGATAACAAGCCACATTACATGATAAGTCATATGTACTATGAAGTAGTTAAAAAACTTTTCAATCAAGGAGTTACTGACAAAAAGCAATGGGTCAATTTTCACACCTTACGTCATACTTTTGCGAGCTGGTTAGTTGAAGATGGGACTGATATTTATAAGGTCCAAGAATTGCTCGGACATGGAGATTTGAAAATGACAGAACGCTATGCTCATAACGATAAAAATCAGTTGAAACAGGCTGTTATGAAATTGCAGAAAGAATGAAAATTGTGAAAAATGAGACTTGGTTTGGGGTAAGTACTTAACTTAAAAAAGGGAATCAATTGACTTGGATGGAGTATGTGCAAGATATGCTACTAAAAGGTAGGACTCCAGATACGATCTGACATTAAATTGCCATTGATGGCACTGAATTGATATTGTAATGTTAGGTTATTAAAAGCGCCGATTTGTAACTCGGCTTGCGGGCGCTATAAAAATTCAGCTAAAGAGGGATGAGATAATTACTCACCCGCTTTGGCCCTTGGTCGAGTGGGTTTTTTTATGCCCAATGATGGGCGTCGCCGATTTAATCGACAACTTGCGGGGCGACTGACAAATTCCGCTAAAGCGCTGCGCTCCTTTTCACACTCCAGAACCGCTTCGTGATCAGGCATGGAGTGACGGAGTTGCTATATGACCATAAAGCAAGATATCTACCTTACTTCCTATCAACTATACAGGGTTGGGCACCTTTTGAATAGCGTTCATGAAGCTCAGGGGGGCATCATCAAAAGGCTCCAGATGATAAAAAATGCTATTCTTTATACATACTAACAGGCCAATCTGACAGTAAGGGCATTCCGCCGGGATTAAGGTCCCTTTCTCTTCATCTCTCATGTGCCAAGTGCATTTAGGATCTCCCAGGAGCATGTCTGAAATCTCGTGGCATTGGGGGCAGGTGAGATGAATAACGGTCCTGTTTTTAATGTTAACCGGGGTGAAGCTCTCCTTCTGCTTAAGGAGATCGGAGCCTTTAAAAACTTTTTTGAAAAATCCCATATCAACCTCCTACAGGTTTACTCCTATGGTGTTATCTTCCTTGAGTCTCCCAGACTAACGATTGCGCAAGAAATCCATGAGTGTCGGCATTTTTGATTTGAAAGCCGACCGTTCGGCAGGGAGGGTTTTGGGTAACGATTGGGCAAGTGAGGCAATGAGAAGTGGGGCAGATGCCCCTACATTAACGGCCAATAAGGCTTCCACCTCTTCGATGCCATAAAGCGTAGTCAGAAGGCCGCCTGCGATTATCATCGCAACCGTGCACCCCCAATAACGCCAAAGTTTGACATAATGGGGGAGGTTGGGACTATCCCGAAGGTTGTACCATTTTAACAACTCGATCAGAACCCCTCCGAAGCATCCGGCCAGGAAAACGTTTAAGAACCCGTAGAGTTTCATGTTACCAACCTTTACTGCCAGTCCCCGGAGAGGATAAAGGCAGACCAATAATAAGGGGAAGACCACTCTTTGCTCTGCAGCACAGCCAATTTAGCCTCTCGCAGGGCTGAGCCTTTATCTAGACGTTTGGTTATCATGAAGGAATAGAAATGCTTCATGAGTTCGGCGGTGGATTCGTCATGCACCTGCCAAAGACTGGCCAGGACGCTTTGGCCCCCGGCGTAAAAGAAGGCCCGCATCAAGCCTACGAAGCCTTCGCCATGATGGAGCTTTCCCAGGCCAGTTTCGCAGGCACTCAGGACGATCAGATCAGCGTTTAGAGATAAAGTGGTTATTTCGAACGCATGGAGAGCGCTTTCATCGTCTGTTGGTGCTAAGAGGAGATATGAGAATTGAGAATTATTTTGATCTGCCCAACCGTGGGTGGCGAAATGGACAAAGCGATAATCACTTATTTCTGGTGATTGTACAGCCTTTTTACTGGCGTCCTCCCCTAATTTCAGGGTAATCCGGTTCTGCAAAAAAAGCTTGGATATGGATATGACTTCTTTCTCAGTTCCTGGAAGAGGAGAAGGCCCGGGGTGATGTGAATCTCTTTGAAAGTGAACTGGAGCGAAGCCGATAAAATCTTTTTTCCACTGGGCTGGGAACCGCGTGGGGCGGTCTTCCCGCAGCGCCGCGAAGATTGTCGCCGAGGGAGAGTATATAATTTCGTACTTCTTAATTAAAAAAGGCAGGTCGGCTAGGCCGAGTTCCGATTGATCCCGCCAGAACTTCCTGAACCCCCTTCCTCCTTGCTCCTTCTGGCTTACTGGAGCTTCAATGAGGAGCACTTCAAAGGGAACGAGGTGCAACAGGTGGTCAGGCACGATAAGGAGCCTCTTCCCTGACAAAACAGCGGCAGCCGGTTCCAAGAGCATTTGGTAGAGGTCATGGGCGCAGGAGGCAAAGCCCTCCACATTGGGTTTTATTAAGATAGACAAGAGTTCTTGAACTTTGGCTTTTATCTTGAGTCCGTCTGGTAAGACATAAAAATTCAGGCTGTTTCCTGTCACTACCCACAGATAACTTTCGTGATTGTGGAGTGAATACTGGAGCAAAGTAGTATCTTCATTCCGCAGAAGTTTCTGTATCTTGTGAACCTGCCAAGGGTTATGCTCTGTAATCTCAGCCAGTCGGGAATCCGCCTTGCTTATCTGAGCAAGCAAACGCTGAAACGCGGAGTTCAATTCAGTCCGTTGATCCAGGAGGAGCAGGCGATCAGGGAGGGATAGACCCGGATTAGACAATCGGTTTTGCAGTTCTGCGAGTTCCAGGAGCATGGCCTCTTCTTGTTTGGACAACTCGCTGGAGATGTGACCTTTGGGGCTAACCCGTCGGCTAAAAAGCAGGTCGAGAAAAGCGCGAGCATGCCGTCTTTCACAAACGTGGAAAGCGTGTGCTACGAAACTTTGGTTTAAGGTTTCTTGAGACCGCTTGATTAATTGAGCTGTATAAACGTAGTAAGATTCCTGTACCCACGATTTATTGAAGAAGCTTAATCGAAAGTCATCTCCCCTAAGTTCGTATCGCATTCGGTCAAAAATAGCGGTCGCCTCTTGCAACATGGAGCAAGCTTGTTCGGTCTTGCCGAGGCTACTGTACAGCGCTCCCAAATTATAGTAGGCCTCCCCTTCGGTTAGAGAGCTGCCCACTTCTTTGGCCAAGCGCAATGCCGTCTCCAGACAAGGGAGAGCTTCTTGAGGTTCGCCTTTGGACAGATAGAGCGACCCTAATGTAATCAAGCAACCGGTTTGCAGAAATGCATTGCCTAACTGCTGATAAAGGGCATTCGCTTGTTTCGCCAGCGAAAATCCTTCTTCGAACTCACCCAGTCTTAGGTAAAGGCCGGCCAAGCCGTTGAGAGCACCGGCAATATTATATTGGTTTCCGGTCTGTTGAGCAATTTCTAACGCCTCGAGCATATGGGGGACGGCCATTTGGGGATTGTTATAGTTGCCGACATCAAAGTATAGCCAGGCTAGAGAATAGTGAGTTTCAAAGGTCAGACTCACCATATCCAAGTGGTAGTAACGCATTAGCGCGGCTTTGAGATAGTGTTCCGCTTCCCCGCTTTGACCAAGGGTGATATATAAACTGCCCAGATTGTGTAAGGCTGAGGCCTCTCCCGGATGATTGCGTAATTTTCGGGCCAGATCTAGACCTTGATCGAAAAAAAGGAGCGCGTCTTGGTACTGACACAGATCTTTACAAGCAGTGCCCAAAGCATTTAAGCATTTTTGTTCTTCAAGGATGTTGCCTACTGTGCGGGCTATCTGGAGAGAGTCAGCAAAGCTCTGGCGCGCCTCACGGAGCCGCCCTTGACCGTAATAAACCTGCCCCAAATTGTACTTTGCCATCCCGGTAGATGGTAAATCCTCCATAATTTCATAGAGGGAGAGGGATCTGGATAAGCTGGACAGGGCTTTTTCTAATTCCCCGAGATACTGATATACAGGGCCGAGTGTGAGCAGGGTTAGGCTCTCCCCGCGCAGGTTGCCAACTTCCCGGCGTATGAGCAAGGCCTGTTCTAGATATTCCCTGGCCTTGGCCATTTCTCCCAGATCTTTATGGAGGGCCCCCACACCATTCAGACATCTGCCCTCACCTTCCCGGTCCTTTAATTTTCTAAATAATTCCAGCGCTTGTTGAAAGGCTGAGAGAGATTGGGGGTAATAGCCAAGGGACTGGAGCCTGACCGCTTCCTGGTTGAAAAGTTCAGCTTGGTGGGCTTTATTCATGCTGGCTCCATCATGGTGATGGTGATAAATAGTCGCTTTCTATGGTGCTCCTAATTTATCGGCTTCCCTGTCAAAGCCACTGCATTTACGGTCGAAAGTTTATCTTTTTCAGCTCAATATTGCAAGATTTTTTAGTCCACCTATTATCCACATGTTAGGTGCCCCGTCTTTTCAATCCACCACTGTTTCAAACCGACCCTTCCAGGCTCCGACGCTGTCATACATTCTCACCTAACATCTCATATCTCTGATATCATCGAGTTTACGTAACGTTTTTGAATGACAATGTTTCCCCGTTCGCTGTAATCAAAGTGTTTGGACATCAACAAAAGGCTCTTCATACTCTGGTCGCCCATAGTCATGTAGCTCTATTATCGGCTCATACATTCAAGGAAACAGTGGTGCCCTTTCCCGCTAAAGCTGGGCTTCTTCGAATAGCTCGAGATGAATCAAGATTATTTTTATCACCTTTCGTTTGTAGAGAAAGCTGATTATCGTCATGATACCAATGCAGTGAAGACAAAGAAGCGGGGCCACTTCTGGTATTAGTGTTCCTGAGTAAGCGAGTCACCACCCTGGATCAATCAAAGGTTATTTCGCTAAATACTAACCTTTTCGCCTCGAGTGTTTTGCTGTCGTTTTGTTCTATTATATCTTTGGGCATTGGAAATAAACAGAGTGATCCCATAAAAATATCAATAGGAATTTTATTGATTTTGCACCATTCCACTGCAGCCTGTCGAATAGCATCGACCTCGCCTGCCAGCTTTTCACTTAACGGCAATAATTTTTCAACCAGTGTCTCTTTTTTTCTATATTCTGCAGACTCAGGTGCACCACCGGCGGCAAGCCATGCTGAACAGAACGACAGTGCCGACTGCAACCTGCATGATACAAGGAGGTAAGTGTGCATTGCCTCTGCTGTGAGGTAATTGTAGGCATGCAGAGCCTGGCATATTGCCGAAAGAGCTTGTCCGTTATTTTTGCCTTGAGGAACATGCCCTATGAGTCGATTGATCTCGTCCTGGTCCTCTCGGTTGACTGCCGAATAACAAGCTATTGCCCGTTGCTTCGGTGTCAAATCCTGGTAGATTTTCTTGTGAATATCCATAACCTTCTCCTAATTTCGGCCTACCGCTGTTTCCAGTGCAGTCAGCCTTTCTTTTAGTTCATCAATTTCCACCACCCGAGCAAGAGTACCAACTGCTGATACCAGTTGTGCCGCAACATCTGGCGGTAATTTGCCTTCCGCTGCAGCCCTGATGAAAGCGTTGGCCATGTCACTTATCTTGTCACTTTCGGGAATTTCTACCTGCACCGGAGCGGCCTGGGCTTTCATAGGTGGACAAAGTCGATCTATACATATTTTCAAGGCTTGCATATCGCCTTTCTTGGCGAATTCAATGATAGTTCTAGTCAGGATTTCTGCTTCGCCATCAAACAGGGCTTGGGCCATTATGGTTGCCTTGTTCTTTGCCCCCGGTGGCTTACCTGCAGGATTCCCTGACTGGCCCGGTTTAAATGGTTTGCCCCGCTGTTTTTCTCCTGTATTTTCAGCCATAGTCTTCCCTGTGTCATAATTATTTAATGGGGTAATACTTTTCTTATGTTCTGGACATTTTCTACATCCGGATGTCCAGAGGCATCGACCATCGAGCTGATACCTCTCAGGTCGATGGTCGTCTCCCACTTAATCATCTCAAAGAGGGAGTGTGCCTTGATGTTGGTCTATCCTAACTGGTCAGGGTTAATTTCTGCCAAACGCTCCTCGGTCATGAAATTATTGTCAATAATTTCAGACTCTGCTGCACGGTGAATTATTTCGATAATCCTTACGACTTCATCTACAAGAGCAACACTGTCAGCCAAAGACTCCGCCGTTTGCAAACTGTTGGCATCATCTCCTGTAATTTTCATTTCATGAAAAAACGTATTTAATTTCTTAGACAATTTGGGAAATTGTCCGGAGAAATGCTTTTCAATAAACTGTATTGCTCCGGATTCAGGGTAAGAATATTTTTCTCCCAGTGCCATTTCCTCCAAGTTTGAAAATGCATGGAAAAGATTAAGCTTTTCTGTGATAGCATTGATGGTTCTTGTTTCATCAGAGTGGTCTAACGCTCGGCAATTGCAAGTGCCAAGTATAAATCCGCACGCTGGGCATACCTCACAGTAGCAGCCATATGCGTGGAATTCATCAGGCAAGGATTTGCAAAAATCACATTGGTCTACTACTGTTGAATTATATTCAAAACTTTGAAAAGGTATTCTGTTCATTACATTACTCCTAAATTAAGTTAAAAATATTGTTCTGGTGATTCGTCTGGATCATTGAGAAATTGCCAACTCCATTTGTGGAAAAAGGCCAATAAACGGTTCTTCGCCGATTTCTCGATTTTTAACGCAATTCACGACCGTGTCTTTGACGTGAGTGTTGTCTACTCCTTTACTGGTAGCTTCCTCCTTTACTTTGTTGCGCCCACCAGATTTAAACCTTGTCGACCTACTCATAACCAATTGACATCGTTGTGGTACAGATGTCAGACTTCCATGCTATCTGCAAACGTATTCGGTAATAGTCAGACAGGTGCTATTCAACCGTTCTCGGTGAGACCTTCCTCGTATGAACCCCAGACTTCTTCTTGCGTATTGCTCTGTGTTTGAGGAAATTCCGAACATCCTCTGTAACAACATCAACCTTTTGCCAGTTGATCTGCGAGGAAGGTTCTTTGCCAAACTTCTCAGTGTAGATTTTTATCGCTGTCCCATAGCACCCTGAAGGGCTTGGATGCCACCCCTTGCTCTGGCACCAGCCGTTAAGGCCTGCCAGGAAAGTCTGCTTTTCTTCCATTGAATACTGCCCCTTCGTACTCTTGTGCAGCTTTTCAAGTCTGCCCGGTGCCGTCTCCACATCCTCGGCGTGGGCAGGAAGTAATCCGCAGGCAGGACATTTGCGCATCCCCACAGGCTTGAGGAAATCGCAACTCGGGCAGCGTTTCGGTTTTGGTGGTTCTTTTTCCTCATGCTGTGTATGACTTGAGGTATCTGCCTTTTTGCCATCGTCGAGGTGTGCAGGGAGGAATCCATCTGCAAAACCAAGCCGCTCATGATTACCTGCATGGTCAAGGATAATGCACCTGTCTTTCCCAGGGTAAGCCCGCAATCCACGGCCGATTTGCTGGATATGGATCATTAAACTTTTGGTAGGGCGAGCCTGGATGATGCAGGACACTTCAGGACAGTCAAAACCTTTGGTCAATATGTCAAAATTGCATATGACTGTTATCTCGCCTGTTTTGAATTTGCCGATAATCTCTGCTCGAGAGGCTTCGTCAATACCTTTACCGGTACTAAAATCGATATGTTCCGCGGTGATTCCTCTGCGGCGAAATTCACGGACCAAGTGCTGAGAATGGGCAATGTTTGTCGCGTAGCAGATCGTTTTTCTGCCGAGTGCCAGCCTCAGCCAGGTTTCGACCACATCGGCCACCAACTTCGGTTTATCAGCTCTTTGTCCAATTTCCTGTGGATCAAAGTCCCCGGCTATAGTTTTGACCTCGGTGGTATCGATTGTAGGAGGACCATAAGCAACAAAATCGGAGAGGTAGCCTTTGTCGATCAACTTTCGTGTGGTTATCGGGTTTACCAATCCGTTGAAATATTTCCCGAGTCCCTTTGCAAAAGGTGTCGCGGACAGTCCAACTATGTGGCCAAAAGGATTTGCCTCGATCAGTCTGATATGGGCCTTGTGCAGGGTGTGAGCCTCGTCGATAATCGCCAGATCAAAATGTTGAATACGCCGGCGAGCAAGTGTCTGGACTGAACAAATTTGAACCTGCAGATCAGGTTGAGAGGGTTCACCAGCCCGAATTATTCCATGCTCGATACCTTCTGCTGTAAATCTTGTGGAGGCTTGATTGATAAGCTCAATCCGGTCACAAATGAACAGACACCTTAATCCTTTGGCTACCGCGTTCCTGATCATGCAGCTGGCGATATGAGTCTTCCCGGCCCCGGTTGGCAACATCAACATCTGTTTCTTCCCAGTTTTTCTAAAACCTTGACGAACTGCATCAATGGCTAACTCCTGATGCTCCCACAACTGTGTCATTATAAGTACCTCCGAGCGCTCTTCAGCACGGTCTTTACTTCACGGTCTGGCAACGGAGGAGAACACGCCGCAGCCCATTTTTGTGCCTCCTGTTCGATTACAGCCCACTCAGTCCTTCGCTGGATTGCTCCACCGACGAATCTCATAAGACCACTATTACGATTTCCTTCAGGTGCCCCGTAAGACCCGATATAATTGCTACCGGATGCACAGGACTCCCGTTTAGCGCTCCAGAGATCTTTCGGTTTTGGGGGAAATTTCCGGACAACGTCCAGATGAGTAAGTGGAGCGACATGCGATTCTAAAACGATCCTCGACATAAAAGGATCTCCCTTTTGATGCCAAAAACCAGGCACTCGCATCACCCGGCTGAGATCATGAACAACAGGATCTCCGCCAAACATATCAGCCAAGAGTTTCTGAATATCCGTGAATGCTTCCAAGGGGAAATCTTGGACAAACCAGTAGGCGTGAAAGCGTGTCGGTGAGGATTCGACAACCAAGTGGGGTTCGTACGTCAGTACTGGTTCGAGAGGGGAACAGTCGAGATCAACAAAAATCGCTCGTACATTGACGATATTTTCGCGTTTTCTGCCTTTACCGTCGGTTTCGTTTACCGTTAAAAACACTCCAGCACCACACCAGTTCATCTCTTCCAAGGCGAATGCGTATCCGTGGAAAATTTTTGCCAAACTCTTTCTCTTCTCTTTCGAGTCATCAAAGGCTTGGAATGTGTGCAAGCCAGGGAAGCGGTCTAAGAACCTTTGTCTGTAAGATTTCATCTCATCGTCAGTAACTTCTTCAGAACACTCCGAGGATGTGGACAGAGTGGCTGAAAGTTGAGCCATCTCCCCCCTTACATCCCCCTTACTGGTAAATAGATCCGTACAATTCTCCGACGACGGCAAAATGCACGCTTCGGAATCATTATTGTTTTTATTCGATCTTTCTTCATTTTCGACATGATTCAGATCCTTTCCCTTAACGGATTCAGAATCCTCTGGATTTGTTGTTAGGCACATTCTCTCGTTCCATCCATGAAATACATAGGACTTCCCAATCATCTTGCCTTTTGAATCACGACGAAAGGGGATTTCCAGTAAGCCCATGGCAGACAACTGACTGAGCGCTTTTCGCCACTTGCGCTCACCCATGCCAAGGACCTTGAGCATATGAGTTTTACGGAACTGCCAGAACTCCGGCTGCGTAATCGCAAACGACCAAAGATGAAAGGCATCTGTCTTTCCGACAAAAAACTGGACTATTTCAGCAGACAACAGTACCCCATGTGTCGCCTTGGTTTGGGCATGGCGGAATTCTGAAATTGAGGTGGTCTGGTTTATTTTTTCAGTTGCTTGAGTCATTTCACAACCACCTGGCGATAATATTGCAAGAATTCAACGGGATCAGATTTCGGCATACAAACACATCTACGTAGCCTTAATTTTGGTTAGACTAAGCCTTTGACGTGTTGAAATATGTGGTTTCGATCAATGCTTCACCACAATTCGCTTAATTAACCAATGTACAAGACCCCTCACTGGATAAACCCGGCACCTGCCAACACAGAACGACCCCTCAGGGCCTTCTCGGCGAGAGTCACAATTTGCGAGGTGTCCTACGCTGAACAGTCCTCCGGTAAATTCGGGGACTGCCGTCCTGGGAACAATGTTCGACGGCCACCTTTCGGCCATATCTTCAATGACCTGAATCGCCGCTTTCATCTTTTCGTCATTTCTAATCTGATTCAATTTTGCATCCGACATTTTATGGACTCCGTTAATTGATTAGCCCTGATGATACGTTGGTACATATAATCCAATAAGCGTGCCAGAGCTAAAATGTGTGATGCAAAAATGTATTAAATTATATAAAACAGGTAGATAGGTGTATATCTGGAAAGCTTGAGAGGATTGTACGGGGAGAGATAAGACTTGAGAAAAGAATAAAGTGAAATATTATTGAAATATTATTTCAGTTCTGATTCCTCCAACTTTTTGAGAAATCGATGAAGTGTTACTCCTTTCAGTCCCAAGAGTAGACTGAAAGAACTCTGGCTACCTGCCTTTCGAACACACTCCAGAAGTGTCTTTTTGAGAGCGCCGGGCTGGAGGATGAAATTGCAAACTTGATCGAGGGACGTTGTTTTTGTTCCTTTTAATTTTCTTTTTGCCAGAATCTTTGCGTTGCGAGCCTCTTGGCAAGCATTAAAAAGCCTTTGTCTGAGCGAAAAATTATTCTCGAAGGTGGGAAATTGCAATTCTGGCCCTTTTAATTCTTCTGAAATGATGCCATCTATCGTACCGTCAGCTCGCGTAAAGTCATCAAATGGTATAAGGGAAAACACTTTGCTATTAGAGTTGATAGAATCATCGCCAAATATCAATTTAAATGCAGTGAATACAACACCTGCAGGAAAAGTTACCTTCTCGGTGCCTAATTTATGAAAGTCAATTGTAATTTTTCCTTCGGCTGTTTTGATAACACGGGTTCTCAAAATACCTCGACGCCTCGCATTTTGATATTCAAGATTCCATCCATTTTCTGGTTCAGGATACCTGGAAGAAAATGTTGTTGGTAAGAAATTCCCAAAGAGTGATTTGTTGATATACGTTATTTCTTCATAGGAAAGCGACAAATCACGTCTCAAGATTCCGTCGAACATTGAAGTAATTGTAAAAATTGTAGACCTGATGTTCTCTAAGTCGTTTGTCAAGTTGCTAGGTAGATATTTTGTCGCACTGCGCATTTCGCAAGCACCCATGCACTCAAGTTCAAACAATGTTTTTCTCAATTCTCTGATGTTCCCAGGCCAGTTATGGCTGAGCAAAAGTAAGAGCTCAATTGGTGACAGTAGTAGTGGTGGTGAATTCTCTGCAATGAAATGGAGTATATCCTCGCGACGATTGTGCAAGGGTGGTACGTCTACGACAATTCTGAACCGGTCTGTCAAATCTGCCCTAACAGGTGTATCACCCTCAGTATTCATAATCGCAATTATTCGTAATTCTGCCTCTTTCTCTACTCGACCTCCTACGGGAAAAAATTTGTAAGTCTCCAGGTAGACCAAAAGCTTGGCCTGACTCTCGATAGATAGGCTATTAAATTCTTCTAGGACAATTATTTTATTTTGTTCGCCCGCAGTTTCAAGGTGGCCACGTGTGTCTTTTTTTGCATCTGTAAATGCTCCCTTAACATACCCATAAAGCTCAGAATCTATAAGGTTTGAACCGAATGTAGCGCAATTCAAGCGGACAATTTCTGGTTGACCCTTTGGGTGCTCTTGAAAGAGTTCAAGAAAAAAGCTTTTCCCTGTTCCTCGTGGTCCGCGAATGAGTATATGGTCAAAGGGGTTTGCTTTTTGCAGCATTGCATTAAACCTATCAATCTGATACTTCAGGCCTGGAGTTTGGATATATTTCGTCGACATCGAGTGTACCTTTTTATTTTACAATGTTATTGTTCAACTGTTGGTTGTTTAGCTATAGCATCATTTCAATTCTCATTATCCTATTCACCAACCATTCTCTTCATACAAAGAAGACATACCCCCAATCTCAGATTGAATATCTAAAGCAAGCTTTTCCGGCTCGAGCACCCTGGCTTCCTTTCCCCAAGATAAAACCCATCTCTTCAACTCAAACATATGGTTTACAGTAAGAGACAGGGCAATTGATCCGTCTTCATTGTCAGAGATGTGCTGGCTGGGGTGCCATTTACGTTCAAGAATATATGGGACAACCTTTGGAGAAAACCAGATTTTGACGTATTCTTCGGCTTTACCCCAGTGCACTCCAAAACGACTTCTGGTGATTTGATGAAAATTGAAGGTCTCTGGTATGGTAAATGTTTTTTCAATTAAAGTGGCCTGGCTTATCCTGGAAAGGCTGAAATTACGGATTTCGTTGCGGAGGTGGCAGTGACCGATGACATACCAGTCTCCATCGTATCGGACAGCATGGTAGGGATCTATTTCTCTAGTTGTCGGGCTTTGTCCCGGTGGCTGGTATTCGATCTTGAGCTTTTTTAGCGCGCGCAGGCCATTAAAAACGGTTTGCCAAATATCGTGGTGGATTGTTGTGCTTGGAGGCGGGAAGACAGTAAACCTGGTGTTGTCTCCGGGAGATTTCAAGGCAGTCTTTTCCGGTAACGAGTCTTGGATTTTTTTATAAACAGAATGAAGACTATCAAAGTAAGGTGTTCCCTCATATTGCAGCAACAATTCTTCTGCAAGGTATATGGCAAAAAGATCGCTCTCTTTAATGGAGATGGCCGGTAGTTTGAAGTTTTCTTCTGTGTAGTAATATCCTCGGTATTTTGCGGAATACTCTAAAGGGGCTTCCAACTGATAGCGCATATAGTCCAGGTCACGCATGATGGTTTTACTGCTCACTTCCCACTCCTCAGCCAGAGTGCCGCAATTAGGGTACCGGCCCTCACCGATTTTCCTGTCGATAAATAACAATCTACTGTGCTGTGGCTTATACTTGCTCATGGCTTCATTCCTGTCTTTTTGCTCATTCATTATTTGTCCTATCATGCATGGTATCTTAGAAAAGAGAGAATGGTCAAATAATCTTCAACGACAGGGGGAAGATATGGAATGGGTCGTTTTTCTAGCTACTGTTATCTTCATCGTTTACCGACTCTTTTGGAGTAAGAAACGTCAGTGCGATAAGAGAACTCAAAATGTTTGCGATCAACCTGCGGGTAAGAAGGAAACCGATGATTTTGCCGGTGGCTCAGTCGGGGGATTTTTTCTTCTGGAAGAAATTGTCGATTCTGGTAACGGTGGGCAAGAATCAACAAATCAAGGTTTGGCTCAAAATGAACAAAGAGAGGATGACTTTTTTGAAGAGGAGTTCTTTGAGTAGAAGATGCCAAGCTGTCGCATTTGCAAAAATGATCACCCGTGAAATTCTCAGGAAATTCTTGAAACCTTAAAAATAACATAAATACAGTAAGTTGCCCTGTAGTTGCATTTATAGAAAATTATCGTATAATACTGCTCATTCATCCACATACATGTTTCTGAACATGACCTAATGTTCTGATATTCAAAGATTAACGGCAAAAATGAAAGAAATGCTGTGCAGGATATTTGCGTCCTGCAGTCGGGGTATCAAAAAATTAGATTTATTGCTTCCTGAGGTTGTCCCTGGAGGTGCTGGAACATTTGTTCTCACCATTTCTTTATCTTCAATGAGGAGGTTTCTCTATGCTCTGTGCCAACTGTGTTCATTGGACGGTAGAACTCTTTTCTTATTCAGCGCTCAAGGATCGTTGGACCAGCCTGATCGGGAACGAAATAACCCCGGGCTACAAAGACAAGTTCATAAAGGAAAGTGAAAAGCTGTCGGTTGATTTTGACCATACGAGGCTCTCTTTCAAGTATTGCAGTAAAGGTTGTCTGGATAGGTTCTACATCATGCGCAACCCACGTGATGACCGGCCTAAGAAATTGATTTCCACATGCTCTTCATATTCAACTTCTGCAGCCGCAAAAGAAGGTATCCCAGTCCCAGGACCCTTATGGGCTATTTGTACGACGGAATCCCATGGAACCTCACGAATTGAGGGGCAGGTTTTCTATCCCGGGTTGTATGAAAACTCAACGTACTTCCGGATTCCAGCACACCGCAATATTCTGCCGGAGCTGAATGCCAGTGGGAATTGTGTGATTTGTGACAGCCCTTTTCAGCATGGGATTCGGATACAGGAGGTCTCGCATTTTTGCTGCAACAAACATTACCTCGAATGGTGGAGAGCTCGTAACCCTGAGATGTTCAAGAAATTGAACAAGGATTATGAAAAATATCCTGACGTAATTATGGAGAAAAAGTGATTTCAGGGCGCAAAATAGATTCATTATCAGCGGATTCAGTGAAATATTTCGAAATTTTTTTACAATTCGAATGAAAACAGAATGTTATAGAGATCAATTGTAGAAGATCAAAAGCAGATCAGTGGCCTTGGCAAATGGATTGCCGGCTGATCATATCCTCATAATGAGACGAATAATACCCAACCATTCAGCATGCGATTGTTGAAGTCTTACCTGATAGGACAGTGTCTGTCGTATCACGAGTAGTATAGTTTTATTTTAAGCGGAATAATATCTGGCAGCATAAAAAGATAAGAATTTTATATGGAGAACAATATGACATTGCCCTTACAATTCAGAGATACCAACCGTCAATTCAACCCTACAGATATGCTTCCCTTCATAAAATCTATAAAAGCCGAGAAACCAGTTCAGCTCAAGAGTCTTGAAATCAAAGTGTCAGTGACTGGCATTTATGCTGAGACAACCCAGGTAATGCACTTTTATAACCCCAATAAGAGAGCCTTTTCGGGTGAGCTGGTTTTTCCGCTGCCAGAAAATGCAGTGGTCTGTGGCTATGCACTCGATATAGATGGCATCATGAGAGATGGGGTGGTTGTCCCCAAGCAAGAGGCTCGAAAGATACTGGAGGCAGAGGAGCGAAAAGGTGCCGACCCAGGTCTTGTTGAGCAAGTTCAGGGGAATGTTTACAAGATCAGAATCTACCCATTTCAACCTAAGGGTACGAGAACAGTGAGCATCACCTATATAACGGAACTTACTGTAAGCGGTAATGAAGCTGCGTACCATCTCCCACTGAGTCATGCCGGACAGGTAGAAGAATTCGCTATAAGGGTAGAAGTAAATCAAGCTCCATGCCCCCCGGAAATCACCGGTGGTCAGGGCAATATGACATTGACTAGTTGGCACCAGGCGTGGGTTGCAGAGGCGAAACTGACCAAAGGATTAGTAACGGAGGATCTTCTCATACGTCTACCCGATCTGCCCGCCGAATTAGTCATGGTCGAGTCGACTGAAGATGGTGAATGTTTTTTCTGTATAAGCACTGTGAGCCGGGAAAAAGTCGCAGTCGATAAGTGGGTGGCCAAAAACATAGCTATTGCCTGGGATGCTTCTGGTAGCAGAGCGCAGATAGAGCGTGACTTCGAGTTCCTGAAAGCGCTGTTTGAAAGTTGGCAAACGCTTAGCGTTCATGTTCAGATATTTCGTAACCAGATTGAAGAACAAATTCATGTCTTTGAAATTCGTGGCGGTGATCCAACCGAACTCGTTCAATTTCTGAAAAGTCTGCCGTACGATGGTGCAACAGATCTGGCTTCGCTGGATTTCAGCTCGTTTCCTATTGATGAGTGCGAAGCCTGGTTTCTCTTTAGTGACGGGATGGATACCGTAAACGGCATATTGCCGGTCGTATCTGACAAAAGAGTTTACACCATTAATTCAAGCCAGAAAGGCAACGCCCCGTATCTGGAGTATCTTGCCGATCAGAGCGGTGGGGCCTATATCAATCTGCTCAATACAAAGCCCAAAGAGGCAGTTACGCAGATATGTTCCATTACGCCAATAACCAAAATTATCAGTTCTTTTGGGTGTGAAGATATCAATATCAGAACTGGCATGGGCAGAACGAACATCACCGGCAGACTAGAGGCTGAAACCGGGAGTATCTCTTTGCAGTATCCAGACCTTTCAGAGGTTGAGCTGGTAATTGTATCTGCAAATTCTAGTAAAGGGAGGCTTATTGGCAGACAGTGGGCAGGCCAACAGATCCAGAAACTTTCTTTGACTCAAACCTCTCAAGACGAACAATTGTTAATACTGGCTCGTCGTTTCGGATTAGTTTCGTCAGAAACTTCGCTCCTTGTCCTTGATACAGTTGAGCAATATGTCGACTATCGTGTTGAGCCTCCTGCTTCACTGCCTGAAATGCGGGAGGAATATTGGGATGCTATAAAGGGTTTCTCTGAAGATAGAGATGAAAAAAAGAAGGCACATCTTGAAGACGTTGCCAGAATGTGGGAAAGCCGGGTTGAATGGTGGGAGAAAGAGTTTGCCAGCAATTCCAAAAAGCCGATCAATAGACAGAATGAATCTCAAAGAACTCTCCGTCGGGTCTCTGCAGATGAACTTCCTCCGTCCTTTTTTGCTGAAAGTTGCAGGGACTACGCCCTTGATATCAGCGATGCAGATTCATTTGGTCGTGAAGGTGGTCATGAGTGTTACTCCCCTGACGAACCTGACTTGGCTCTTCAGTCCCACTCAAACACTGAAAATTTTGAAGAGGATCATGGAGCTGAAGCGACCATATCCATCAAGCCCTGGAACCCTGATACACCCTATATTACCAAACTGATAAAGGCAGAGCCTTCAGATCGATACCAAATATATCTTAAGCTGTGTTCTGAAAATAAAAACAGTCCATCTTTTTACCTTGATTGTGGTGATCATTTTCTAAAACAGGATCAAAAAGTTCTGGGTATCCGTATCCTTTCAAATTTACTGGAAAGTGGGTTGGAGGATGCTGCATTGATGCGGATTTATGCTTGGCGTCTTCAGCAGGCAGAAGAACTTGATGCCGCAATTACTATCTTTGAGCGGGTACTTGCTCTACGTGACGATGAGCCCCAATCGCATAGGGACCTGGCACTCGTTTTGGGGAGCCGCTGGAAGCGTGATGGGAAAGAGGATGACATCATAAGGGCTATGCAGCTTCTCTATGAAGTTGTGTCCAATGAATGGAACCGTTTTCCTGAAATTGAGATTATCGCTCTCATGGAACTCAACCGTTTAATCTATCTTGCTAAGCAAAAATCTATAAATATACCCGAATACATTGATAAGCGCCTGATCAGAAATCTCGATCTGGATTTACGTATCTCCATGTCATGGGACGCGGATCTGACGGATGTTGATCTTCACGTCTTCGAACCGACAGGAGAGCATGCCTATTATGCTCATAATTTGACTGACTCTGGGGGACTCGTTTCAATGGATTTTAGAGAGGGGTATGGCCCAGAAGAATATGTGCTCAGAAAAGCTGTCCCGGGAAGCTATAAGATTAAGGCACACTATTTCGGTTCTCACCAGCAGACTATATGTGGGCCATGCACGGTGACTGTAACAGTTTTCACCAATTATGGCCGGGCTGATGAGTCCCGCCAGGTCCTGACACTGAGGCTCGATGCATCAGGAGACGATCACCTTGTCGGTGAGGTCGAAATAGCCGGAGCTGGCAAGCAAAAAGCGAAAACAACATTTGATGAATTGATCGCTCCCTTTAAAAAATTACGACAAGGGATGACGATTGATGAAGTAACCAGTTTGGTTGGACAGCCTCAGGAGATTGAGAGAGACGAAGAAAATATGGAAATTGTTCTCAATTATATGCTGCAGGAGAAAGTGACTCTTCAGGTTTGTCTGGGGCCTGAATTGACGCGTGTGAGGCAGGTCGTAGACGGTGCCTGTATAGATTTAAACTTTTCAACCTGAACAAGTGTCACATTGTGGTAAACTTGTAGTGAATATAAAAACTTAATTGACATGTATACTTTAAGGTGAGATTCTACAATATCTTCAAATTAGATACGGATGAAAATCATGCGGTAGCCAATTGAAAACTGTTATTGGGTAGTTTCTGGCAAATTACTAGCGGGAGAATATCCGAGAAACAAAGATGAGGAGTCCTCACGGGTAAAGATACACGCTTTGAATTCTGCAGGAGTAAATGCTTTCATTGACTTGACGGAGGAAGACGAGAATTTGCTGCCAGAGCTTAGATAATAATATCAAAAGAATGGGGGCGCCTCTGTGTTTGAAGCAAATATTAGATGGTGCCTTTGCCGAATTATTGAGGGATTGAATCGCATAAGCTGTTGAGAATTTTCTGAAATATTGCGGAATGCTGGTTGACAAGTTGGTCAATTAATGTAGACAATGACGACGTATTTGAAAATAGATAGTTAAAACAGACAAATACTACATGGTGGCAGGCGTTTGTTTTGAAAGTAATAGGCGAGGATATTATGGACATTAACTCTCAAACAGTTCTTTCCATGGTACTGAAATAGTTTCAAGATTTGAAAGTTACAAACTTTATAATGGATAGTGAATCAATATCTCATCTAGCCAGTCCTAGCCATTCGTCGATTAATAAAAGTGAAATATTAGAAGTAATACAGAAGTCACAAAGAGCTCTATCTGTTGCTGAAATACGTACTTTTATTCGTTCGAATTTTGGCAAGGTAACTCCTGATTACTCTCTCACACGTTTATTAAGAAGCCTTTCAAGTGATGGTCTTGCAAACTATTCACAAGGCAAATGGAGTTCTTGTGCTGGGAACATAGGGCGAGGTGGCAAAACTGCATGGAAAGAGCGGCCTGCTATAAATATCCCTCTACTTTCTCCTTTTGGGCAAGAGGCCCTTGGTTCCACATCAAAAAGAAGTACAAAAATACAAGGGAATAAAGAAGCAAACAAAAGCCCAACTTCAGTTGTCGATCCTACTCAACCTACATTCATATCTCCAGGCCCGTGGACAAAGTTTCGAAACCTTGTCGCTTATTATAAAGAATGTATCAGAAATGAAGAGGGAGCAGAGGCCTCCGCATATCTAAATGAATATGGTAATCGGTATTTATATTTTTCTCAGTTAGGAGAGTGGTACCCCAAGGTTAGCCGTAATTGGATACATACTATTCCTTTTGGGCAGCATCTCTCAGGATTTGTAAAAGAATTGGAGAAGGCTGGAGATAGCACTGTAGTTGTTTTGGGTTATCCGCTGCAGTGTGTATACATCAAGAAAGAAAATGAGCCCGAAGTCGCAATAATCCGCCCTGTATTTCAATATATTTTGAAAGCAAACTTCAGTCATGGCGGGTTGACTTTCTCCACATTAAGTAATCGGCCAGAATTATGCCTGGATTGGTTGAAATATGCTTTCTCATCACATGAACAACAACGAAATTTTCTATCTGCTTGTGGACTTATAAACAGTTCGAATGATAATGATGACGTTGCCGATTATGATCAAGGGCATGGAGTACCTGATCTTAGGACACTTGCAACTACTCTTTCAACATTTCTCTCTAAAAAAATCAAAGAGCCCCTACAAATCGACGAAATTTCATCTGAACCTTTGAAGACACCTTTTGAAACGGGGATCTACAATAAAGCGGTGATAATGATAGGGAGTAGGACAAGATTCACCAAGAAATTATTGGATGAACTTACCGCGATTGAAAAAACAGATGATTTAATATTGGACACAACAGCATTACAGTACCTATTTCGTGATGGAACGGAGGAAAATATTGCACCAAGCTCTGAAGGAAAAAATCACGAATCTTGTGTCTTTGATACTGATTTAATGAATGTTGACCAGAGACAAGCTGTTGCTGCTCTGATGTCACGCAATTTGTCTGTCATTACTGGACCACCAGGCACCGGAAAAAGCCAAGTAGTCTGTAGTGGAATTGCAAATGCCAGGTTAGCAAACAAGACGACTATTTTTGCGAGTAGAAATCATAAAGCAATAGATGCAGTTGTTAACAGGTTGAGAGATAAGGGGGACAGACCGTTAATTGTTCGAACCAATTCCAAAGAGGATCCAAATCTAAGATATACTTTCTCGACTGCAATTAAAGAAATACTTTCAGCGAATTACGACGTAATTGCCAAGGATCGCTTTGAAAAAATAAGTGTCAATCTCAACTCTTTGCTTGAGAAAAGAGGAAAAGAAGCTGATTTGGCTTATGCCGTGCAAGCTCTTCGTGATGAGTTAGGAGAGTACGAAGAGCAACTGGCAGAATTGGCAGATCAGATTCCCAACGAAGTGGTGAATGTTTTAGCTGAAGCATATGCCAGATTTCCTGTCGGCAGCATAAGAAGGCTAAATCAAATCGTTTCATTGCATGACTCCAACAGAGATTTTCACGCCATATTAATGAGGGTTCTAAAAAGCTCATACTTAACATTGACGTTTCCAAAGTGGTTGTATGTGCGCTCGAAGCTAAATGACTATAAGCATGGCCTGAAGTTGCCAATTCTTGAACTGATCAAAAACCCAGCCTCAAAGAAAAATTTAATAAAGCTGCTGGTATTAGCAGCTGATTATGCGGACTTAAAGGGGAAAATTACTCCATTAGTGTTGCAGCAAAAGGAATATCCCAATTTCGAAAGTCTCACAGCTTCGATTGAAGCCGTAAGTGAGCGAATTGCTAATTTAGCAACAGATGCCTTGGCACTGGATCTTGATAGACGAAATGGCTTACAGCCTGGCACAATTCTTAGAGAGGAACTGGCATCATTAAAGGTTGCGCTTAAGGCAAAGCGTAGTGGATTTGTAGATGAACATGATCGCAAGAAAATCAGTGAAATCGTATCGAGTATTACCCCTATTTTGTTGGGTCATTTTCCGAGTTGGGCAGTAACCAATCTTTCAATAGGATCCAGATTACCACTTGTGCCAGGTATGTTTGACTTGGCTATAATAGATGAGGCTAGCCAGTCTGACATCCCTTCGGCAATACCAATTTTATTTCGAGCAAAAAGAGCAGCGGTTGTTGGTGATCCAAACCAGTTAACGCATACATCCAAAATCTCTATTTCCAAGGAAACGCTGCTTAGAAAGAGGGTCGGGCTGTCCAAATTTGAGGATTTAAAATACTCATACACGGAGACATCACTTTATGATCTTTTTGCACAGGCATCACAAATACAACCCGCCTTCTTAAGTTCCACATACAGAAGTGCTGATTCGATCGCCCAATACTCGAATTCTACCTTCTATAGTGGGAAATTAAATGTCGCGACAGATTCTTCAAGGCTGAAAGCTCCTACCGGTACCCCAATTGGAATTAACTGGACCCATATAAACGGAGAAGTGAAATCCGCAGGCGGCGGTGGATGTTACTGTGCTGAAGAGGTCGCAGCAGTAGTTGAATTGATTGAGAAAATTCTTAAGGATATTAATTTTCAAGGCACCCTGGGTATTGTTACTCCATTTCGACAGCAAGCTAATCGAATTCAGGATGCGATTTACCAATATGGTTTAAATTTCGATGAGTTAGGCAGAGTTCGTCTTCATGTCGACACATCTCACGGCTTCCAAGGTGATGAAAAAGATGTGATGATCTTTAGCCTATGCGCCGGGCCCAACATGCCACGAGGATCTCGTGAATTTCTCAGAGAAACCGGAAATTTATTCAATGTTGCGGTTAGCCGTGCCAGAGCGGTTTTGCATGTTCTTGGTAACCTTACATGGGCAGAAAGTTGTGGTATCAAGCATATTCAAAATCTGGCTAGACCACCTCAACAGCATAGCAGGCCAGAAGAAAAAGGTAAGTGGCATCCACATGAATCACCGTGGGAAGAAATACTATATAAGGCACTTGTCGAAAAGGGTGTGGTGCCGATTCCCCAATACCCTGTTACTGGACGCCGACTCGACATGGCACTTGTAGGTAATCAAAATAAGTCTAGAAAAATTGATATAGAAGTAGACGGCGATAGGTACCATCGAAACAGGGATGGTTCGAGAAAGAAAGACGACGTCTGGCGCGATATTCAGTTACATGGAATGGGATGGATTGTAATGAGATTCTGGGTTTATCAGCTGAGAGAGGATCTCAATGGTTGCGTAGAAAAAATTGTGACAACTTGGAGTGAAAAATGATTGACCGTGACCAAGATGATAGTTCTCAAAGTAGTAAGCAAACGAGCAATAAAAAGACACTTGATACGTTTTTTCCATCAACCTGGTTTCTGGTTTTGATGGTAGGGGTTGTGTTGGTTTTCAATGTTATAGTTGGTGTTAAGGTATTTTCGCTGCAAAAAGAAAAAGCCGTGATTGAAATACTAAAAACCAAATATGAGTCCTATGAAAAAATAATCCGAGATGTAGAGGATAAAGAGGAGAGGCTGCGAATACTTACTCAACAAATTGTACCACTTGAGAAAAGAAAGGATAATGCCTTAAAAGAAACTGCTGCAAGCAATGAGAGGATCGAAAAAAACAAAGAGGAACTGAGTAAATTAGTGGCCTTAAAAACAGAGGTTATTGAAAGACGAAATGCTGCTCAAACAACCGTAGCGGAACTCAGTAATGAAAAACAAACTCTACAAAAAGAGAAAGACAAGCTTCAAAAAATGGTCGCTGAGTTGAGCGTAGAGGAAAAAAGTTTAGAACAGGAAATAATAGAAAAAAGGCAACAATTGAGGACTACAGAAGAGAATATTCTTGCAGCAGAAGTGAGATTAAAAGATCAGCAAAAATACATCAAGGAGGTCTCTGCCGCGAATAGTAGCTTTGAAGCCTTAAGAGAACAACTGGCAGAATTCGCCAAAAAAATGGATGAAACACAGTCAAGTGCTGGTGAAAGGATCAAAGATCTTAAAGAGGTAATCGTTGGTATTACAGTTGAGAAAGATCAATTGTCCTCACAGGCTAGCAATCTAACAAATGATGCAAAAATTTTTGCACAATCGAATGCTGCTATTACAGAAGAAATTAAGGGCCTTAAAGGACAAAGTAAAGAATATAAATCTGAGGTTGAAAGTATAGCAACAACTTCCGGACAAATGAAAAGTATTGCAGAGGCTATTAAAGAATCTGCGACAAATTTAGAAGTTGATCAAGCACAGGTCAGCGCAAATGCAAAGACCATGAAAAGTAACTTGGAGCAGGTAGCAACAACTGGTCAAGAGCTTGCACAAACCAATAAACAATTCACTGTTGCAGTTACAAGTGTAGCCTCTCAAGGGGAAAAGATTGACAAATATTTACAAAAGATAGTTGATTTGCCGGATATGAAAGCGCAGTCATTTGCTTTCCAGAAGATTCTAGGTGAAATTGAAGAACTTAATAAAAAACTTTCTGAAAGAGTTACTGCTGTTCAGAGTAGTTTTGATGGAAAAATTGCTGGAATGAATCTCTCTTTTGGTTCACTTGAAAAAGATGTTACTGACATTTCGCTGAAAATTAATGGTGTGAAACAAGCACTAGAAGAACTAGCAGCTCGTACTCAGGATATAAAAAAAGAGCGGTCAAAAACTGATTCGCCAGCCGAGTGAATCAACAGGATTTTATAAGAAAATGCTTCAATTATAAATGGACATAAAATGGATTCTTTAAATTTTCAAGAAATAATACCGTTGTCAGTTTGGGCTTTTTCATCAGCAGTTGGCGTAATGGTGATATTGATTGCGATGTTTCTATACATCTATTACCGCAAAAGACTCCAGGCTGTTGTTGGTGATGGGAGTAATGCTGCTGAACTTGCTGGTAGAGTAGAACAATTGAGGAAGGATGAAGACGCTATCCGAGATTGGTTAACTGGACAAAAAGACGAACTGCAAAACGTGTCAGCTGAGCGGAATGAACAAGAGATTATACGTGCCGAGCTACAGAGATTAGAGCAAGAATGTGCGAGAAACGAAGAATTCAATCGATCTTTGCGGGATGAAGTGGGTAGTTTTGAAAATAAAAAACATTTGTTGTCAGAAAAATGTCAAAAGCTAGAACAGGAAATTAGTGACTCGGGAAAATATATAGAACAACTTCAGAGTAAAAAGGCGACCCTGGTACAGAGTATTGACCAATCTATTTCAGAAGCTAATGAGAGGGAAAAAGAGTGCAATCGCCTTACTGCATTGCAGGAGCAGAAAAGCTCTGAGCTGCGGGGTTTGGAACACGGATTGAGAGAAGTTAAAAACGAGGTTGAGTCCCTTAGATATGAATACGATACATTAAGAAAAAAGGTTGAAACATTAAGGGAGCGTGAGACAGAGATCGATCTGATGAATCAGAAGATGCTCCAATTGAAACAGGTTCTGGATGAGACTAGAAATGAAGTGGCTATTCAGCAGAGATTTGAAGACGAAGCAGCTCGAAAAGTAAAAGGTTATTCTATAGATATCCAGAATCTACAAAATAAAATAAGCGATTTTGAAAAACAAATTCAAGACCTTGATAGCCAAATTAAAAATAAAATAAATGAATTTGGGAATGTAGATCGGCAAGTTGGTGAGGTAAAAGAATTACTTCGTAGTAAGCGAGATGCATTAGTTGAGATTGAGAGAACGCTGGCAGGAAAACAAGACATAGAAAAACAGATTGTATCGAAAATTCAAGAAAGTCGTGAGGCGGTCGAAAAACTGAAATCTGAAGAGACCTCGCTGAATGCTTCGATCGCAACCCTCAAGGTTTTAGCAAAAAAATATAATAAGTCACTTGGTGTTGATGAAGGTGTTGATGGTGGAACCAAATACCGAGATCTATGGCACCCAGTGACATTCCCTGTTCTAACACCTGCTTCTAGTATGCCTAGTGAGCAGGTGATGCTCAGAAACACATCCGACTATATCAAATCCCAAAACTTGTATTTTCCCGAGCGAGTATTGAATGCTTTTCATACTGCTCTGAAAGTCAATGATATCTCACCACTGGTTGTCCTGGCAGGAATCAGTGGTACAGGTAAGAGTGAGCTTCCAAGACGATATGCTGAAGGTATGGGGATACATTCTGTTATTCTCGCAGTCCAGCCACGTTGGGATAGCCCGCAGGATTTGTTTGGCTTCTATAACTATCTTGAAGAGCGGTATAAAGCAACAGAACTTGCTCGGGCAATGGTACAATTTGAACAATTCAACAGACCGCAATGGCCTTTGCCCGAGGGGTGGAAGCACGATCGCTCCGACCGAATGTTACTTGTTCTTTTAGACGAGATGAACCTCGCTCGCGTTGAATATTATTTTAGTGAGTTCTTAAGCCGCCTTGAGACCAGGCGGGGAATTGATCTCACTAATCCTGAAGAAAGAGCAAAAGCCGAAATTTCCCTTGAGATGGGAAGCTTAGCTGAAGGTGAAAAACCAATCAGGTTGTTCCCAGGCCAAAATGTTTTGTTTTCAGGGACGATGAATGAAGATGAAACGACCCAGGCATTGTCTGATAAAGTCCTCGATAGATCTTGTGTTCTGAGGTTCGGACGTCCAAAGCGTATCTCTGCGCAGGAGATTATGCGGCCTATACCGCAAACTAAAGCTGGCTTAACCTTTGAGCAATGGAAAACATTTTTGAAAACAGACTTACTGTCTCAGGACAAAGATAGAGTCAATGGCTGGATCAACAAGCTTAATGATGCGATGGAACAATTGGATCGACCATTTGGGCATCGAGTTGCACAGGCGATACAAAGATATATTGCAAACTATCCGAGCTGGATTCCCAATAGGATTAATCTGGCAATGGCTGATCAGATCGAACAGAGGATTATGCCTAAGCTTCGCGGCATTGAAATTGGTCAGGCCGCCCAGCCACTAAAAGAGATTCAATCAGTTATCAGTGAGTGTGGAGATCAGGACTTATTTCAGGCATTCAAAAAAGGGGCAGAATCAGAAGAAAAAGGATTTATATGGAGAGGGCTTGATAGATCCGAGGAATACAATTAATGGGGCCATTGCTTTCTTTAACCCCATGGGGGATCCAGGAGCAAACCTCTCTTTTATCAACAATAAATGGTGATAAAAGAGAGTCGACTATCTCTGGACTGTGTTGTCCTCGGCTCATAGTGCCAGCAAATTTCCCCCCTAAATTCGGTCGTAAGAATAAACCCTTGCCGCGTGTTTCATTCCCTTTTCGCTGGGATGGGAAGATCTATTCATCTTTTCAACTCCCTACCGACCCTAAACCTAATAATGCACCTCATTCTTTATCTACAAAGATATCTCTGAACAATATCAGTCATGAAATAATTCAAACTGATATTGTTGGCAGGCCTTCTAGCAAACACGAAAATCCATTTGGTCGTAGTGTCGAGGGTTTTATTGACTGGCAGATCCACTGTTTCAGGGAACTTTCAGATAATGGTCTCGATCTGGATGAAATGGAGGAAAAGACAAAGAGCATCATACGTCGTAACTGGTCCGCGGTTCGAAAAGTTTGGATAAGCAATAAAGATGATGAAGCCATTATGGCACTTATTGTGCTGCTTGCCCAGGATAGCGATCTTCTCCGCTTATTTGAGACAATTGCAAACCAGCCGAGACATATCTTATTGCGCCAAAGACAATATACTAGCCTAGGACGAATTCAGGAGCTTGATTCTGCTTGTATCAGAGATTTCGCCAGACGACCAGGGCGAACGATTTATGAAAAAGCAGGTTCCAGGCAGGAACTCTTAGCGGTACAGCGGGTTGAGTCACGAGACACCTTGGAAAACCGTGTTTTCATCTGGGTGATAGGGCGTATGATAGAACGAGCCTGGAGTTATGCTGCCACCAATAGACATCACTTACAAAGCAATAGGGTGAAGCTTGTCACCCGATGTAACAGGCGTTGTTCGGAGTGGCAAGCGGTAGAAAGCCTAAAGGAGGTTGCGGCAGACCACCTGCACCACCCTGTTCGACCCAACTATACTCTTCAGATGGACGCACGATATTCAAAAGTCCATAAAACATATAAAAAACTCTTACGAGAGCAGCAAGTGTTTGACGATGCCTGGGAGTGGCAAAGGAACTTATGGTCAGAATCAGCACGACAACTAATGTTCTGCACCATGACTGAGTTCTACACAGAAAATTATGTTAGTACCGCTTATTATCGCATGGAGGGGGAGTATGGTGCGTGGGCCGAGACACCTGTAGCACCAGGTCCTTTTGAGACTCAAGGAGGAACTTGTTTTGTTGTTGACTCAAGAGACATCTCGACCAATTCAACTGATTGGACTGAGAACCCGCCATTTGATTTCGCTCCCCACGTTGGTAGCGTTGGGTGTGACCAAGTGCTGTATTGGCCGAAAAGCGAAACATTAGTTATCGTATGGTTTGTTTATTGGACAGGACCATCAGCGCACATTCCTGCAATGATAAATAGTGCAGGTTTAGCGCTTAGAAATTTATCTTCAGATCTTCATCGATACACAAGAATTCCATACAGATGTTACGGCCTAATGTTAATTACTGAGGGCAGGGGCTCCTCAGAGGTGCCCGGTGTGGGAGTAGACATTTGGCCATCGTCCGGAGAATCTGAAACAGTAGCATTAAAAATACCATTTAATATTGACCTGACCTCTTCTGCTCAATTTGAAAACCTCATCGAGGATTTTAAAACGGGAATTCAGCTCGCTATAGATATGGCATGCTAGAGTGAATATGAAGCCTTTAAATTCAAATTGTATTGGTATTGATCTTACGCAAAGTGTTCCTCACGTGGCTGTTTCTTCAGGTCCCGCTGAAGCAGAGAGTAGTATCCCCGCCAGTAGTCCTCCTGCGGCGTTGCTGCCGGTACTGCGAGGTGAGTCAATCATAGTAGGTCCTGCTGCTCACAGACATAGAAGGGGTGTTGGAGACCTTTGGCCACCAGAGAGTCAGGTTCCTGTTAATGATGATTACGAAAACGGAACAGGACGTGTGCCGCTGGTTTGTGCCTGGACGAAATTGGCCAGTCTCTCAAGCCACGGGTTTTCAGGTATTCTTGGCGACACAGATATTTCCTGGAATCCAACCGGACATAGGAGGCTCAGCTCTTCGGCTGAAAAACTAATAGCTGCTTCTATTCAGGTCTGGGAGCAGAAATATAGTGCTCAAAGAACGGTGGCGGTAATACCCGATAGTTTGGGAGAGGCAGCTCAACAGGCATTGGTAGACAATTGTGGTTCCTTTTTGATTCCACGGCCGATTGCAGTTGCAATGTCGTGGTGTAGAAAGAATGCAGACAGATTTTTGAATGAGGATATTAAATCTGCAAAAGGGATTCCATTAGGCCATCTCCTTGTTATTACCATGGCATTTGATCGATGGGAGGTTGTGCCAATAGAAATACGAGGGATGCTTTACAAAGAGAAAATATGGCTAGTTCCAGTTCGAAGTCGTGTTGCAGGTGGCGGAGAGTTTCCACGGCTGGGGGTCAATTTTTGTTTGGCAATGGCAAGTAGGAAAATTTCATTGCAATACATTTGGGGGAGTGTTTTTGGGGGAACCAGTTCCAGTGACATCGAGGGAAGAAAATCCGAGAGTAAAGATCAGTACAGTGGGGTGAGGGCTTGCATAAAAGACGGTTTCCCTCCGACGTCCAGGAGTTTATTTGGGGGATTGGATGGTTGGAAGGAAATATTTTCCAGTACCCCAATTTTGCTTCCTGAGGACTTTAAAAATCTCTTGTTGAAAAATTACAAAAATCAACTATCCAAAATTCCTGGTAACGCACAGCAGAGGTGCCTTGGTGTTGTGGTAGATGGTTCCAGCACAAACATTCCAGTTGCTGAAAATCGCTCATTGGGCGAATTTGTCTTAAGTAAATTTATGGAAGACAGAGAAACCAGCATCTCAAATGGAGAAGAAGCTGCGAAAGGAGCTGCCATTACGGCATATGCGCTGGAACATAATTTGCCATCATATCTTGAAACAATTATACCAATAGACATTCATTATCATGGGAAAAATGCAAAAGGCGATTATGAAAATGCCTATAAGCGTCTTGTTGCAGGAAAAACGGTAAGGGCTGGTAAAGAATATAAATCCAAAGAACCAGTTCGTGGTCTGAATATTACACAGGGTGAAAAGAAACTGACTCTTACTCTGCGTCGCTCAGAAGGAAAAGAAACGTTCTTCTTTCGTAGGGTCACCGCTGAAATTCCAAAACAGACGACGATAGATGAAGAAGTAAAAATAGTCGCTCATCTCAAGCCAGGACAAGGATTTGCTAGGGTTTTCATTGATTCTGTAAATACAGGTGTTTTTAGTTCCAGGCTTGATTGGCGAACAATGGAAGAGTGTGAGGAGCCTGCCCCTCCTCCTTTGGCCTATCTACCAGAAGTTTCTCGTGTTGTTCATGAGGAATACATGTGGAGAGATGCTCAATTTTATGTTGAAGACGCTATCAGAGAGCTACAGTTAGGGCGAGGAAAAGATTTAATAGACGCTATGAGAGAGGTCAGAGAACCTGGAAAGTTTAATCAGTGGCCAATGGCCGATTCTTATGATGAATTTCGTGGGCGTCCACCTCAAGGTGATATTTTTCGTCACTATGGAGTTTGTCCATCTGATGGCGATATTGATAGTGTTTCTGATCCTTCATTGATGAAGCTCTTTGCCAACGAATGCGCTATTAGATTTGTAAGTGACAAAACAACATTAGCAGAAAGAAAGCAAATTCAACAAACGGCCTCTTGGATGTATTTGGCTTGTCCGCCTGTGATTATCAACCATGCCAGAAAAAATTTACATAGAACATTAGCCCAAATATCACAAGAAGATTTACATACGATAGGCTTATGCTTCTGTAAAGCAGATGATATGGCATTGTTCTTTAAAGCCCTTGAGCAAAGACTTAAACAGGGCACTCAAGGTGTAAACAATTGGCTAAGAGCTTGCAGAAATATTGTTCGCTTTCGCGACTCAGCTTTGCATTCAGACGTAATTCCAAACAATCGATTGGATACCATTGTAAATAGAGTTTTGAAAATTCTTGATGGGCAAGTCGAAGCAAATAACTTTAGCACTATTTTCAATAATTGCATTTTGACATGCCTCTATTTGTTAAAGCGTAGAAGGTATGATCCAGGGTTTCTGAGCAAGGAAAATGATCCGCACGATACATACCGTAGGATTGAGGACGTTCTTGAGGTGCTTAAAAAGAAACAATCGAGAAACTTAAATGACAAACAAAACAAGATCATTGATACGACATTGAAATTTCTCAGAAAAAAAGGAAGCAAGAAAGACTTGGATGGCTCTGTCTTGACTGGATAGGGCAATGTTCTGTCTCATTCTTTGCAGTCATCCTGCTCTTGTCTCATGCGTTATTTGGGAGTCATAGTTTGGATCCGAAAGACAAAAAAGCTCTCAGCGAAATTGACATCTGTGATCTCTTCATAACCCCTGCCATCAAAGATGCAGGCTGGGATCAAATGAAGCAGATCCGGCGCGAAGTCACTCTCACTCCTGGCCCCGTTATCGTCAGGGGCAATATGTCTGCCCGCAATAAGAAAAAGAAGAAATTTGCAGACTATGTGCTTTTGTGGGAACCTGGTGTACCTGTTGCTATAGTAGAAGCAAAGGATAATACACATACCGTAAGCCATGGCATGCAGCAGGCTCTTGGGTACGCAGATATTCTGCAAGTACCCAGTGCATTGAGCTCCAACGGTGACGCCTTTGCCTCGCATAACAAAGTACCTGGGCCTGGCGAAGATATCGAAACACAACTTCCCCTTAATGCATTTCCTCCTCCTGAAGGCCTCTGGAAAAGATACAAGTCATACCGCAATATCGAAGATCAAAACGAAGGTCTCGTTTTACAGCCGTACCATATAGATAGCTCTGGGAAGGAGCCTCGTTACTACCAAACCGAAGCTATAAACCGTACTATGGAAGCCATTGCTCGTGGGGACAAACGCCTTCTGTTGGTGATGGCGACAGGCACCGGTAAGACCTACACGACTTTCCAGATAATCTGGCGACTGTGGAAGGCAAAGGCGGTAAAAAGGGTGTTGTTCCTGGTTGATCGCAATATTCTTGCTGATCAAACCCGAGTAAATGATTTCAAACCATTTGGCTCGGTCATGACCAAGATCAAGAACCGTAAGATCGACCCTGCCTACGAAATCCACCTCGGCCTTTATCAGGCGCTAACGGGGCCCAATGAAGAAGATAAAATATACAAGACGGTCTCCCGCGATTTTTTCGACCTGATTATCATCGATGAGTGCCATCGTGGCAGTGCGGCAGATGATTCAGCCTGGCGGGAAATACTTGAGTATTTTTCAGGGGCTATTCAGCTTGGTTTAACAGCCACCCCGAAGGAAACAAAGTACGTCTCCAACATCACTTATTTTGGTGAACCGGTCTATACTTACAGCCTTAAACAAGGGATTGAGGACGGCTTCCTCGCTCCCTATAAGGTTGTGCGTATCTATATCGATAAAGATATAGATGGCTGGACGCCTCCTCCCGGGATGAAGGATGATCTTGGCCAGGAAATAGAGGGTCGCACCTATACCCAGCAGGATATGGATCGTATTCTCATTCTCAATCAGCGCACAAAGCTGGTTGCCAAAAGGGTTGTGGATCTGCTCAAGGCAACTGATCCTTTCGCAAAGACCATCGTCTTTTGCGAAGATATCGATCATGCCGAACGTATGCGAGCAGCCATTGTTAACGTTGCCGGGCAACTTGCCATCGATAACCCCAAATATGTTATGCGGATCACTGGGGATAGTGTTGAAGGCAAAGCTGAACTTGATAACTTTATTGATCCGGAAAGTACCTATCCCGTTATAGCAACAACTTCCGAGTTGATGTCAACTGGAGTCGATGCCAAAACCTGCAAGCTGATTGTGTTGGATAAGTCCATCAATTCCATGACAGCCTTCAAGCAGATCATTGGCCGGGGAACCCGTATAGACGAAGAGCATAACAAATACTTCTTCACCGTCATGGATTTTAAAAAGGCCACCGAGCTTTTTAGGGATCCTGATTTTGATGGTGATCCACCTGTAATATATGAGCCGAAAGATGGTGATCCTCCGGAACCGCCAGATCCCCCACCAGGCGAAGATGAGGATGTAATTGAAGGTGACGATGAGTCTGAAGGAACCAAAAAGATTTATGTGAGTGGTGTCCCTGCAAAAATACTCGCTGAACGGATTGAGTATATTGGCCCGGATGGCAGTCTGATAACCGAATCCTATAAGGATTTTACCCGAAAGCAGATCAAGACTGAGTTCACCTCCCTGGATAATTTCCTTCGTCGTTGGAGCTCTGCCAAGAAGAAGCAGACACTCATCGAACTCCTCGAAGAGCATGGCATTATTTTGGATAACCTTGCCGAAGAAATTGGTACCGACTATGGTGACTTCGATCTCATCTGCCATATTGCTTTTGATCAACCGCCACTCACACGAAGGGAGCGCGCAAACAACGTCAAAAAACGCAATTACTTCACCAAGTATGGAGATCAGGCACGAGCGGTCTTGGATGCCCTGCTCGACAAATATGCCGATGAAGGCATCAGGACTATTGAAAACCCCAAAATACTCAAACTTCGTCCGTTTAGTGACATGGGCACCCCAATAGAAATTATAAATACCGTTTTTGGTGGCAAATCAAACTATGAGAATGCTATTCAAGAGCTGGAAAATGAATTGTATTATCAGGAGCAGTCTGCATGAGCAACATTTCAGGAATTATTAAATCCATTCAGGACATTATGCGCAAAGATGTTGGCGTCGATGGAGATGCCCAGCGCATTAGTCAGTTGGTCTGGATGTTCTTTCTTAAAATATTTGATGACCGGGAAGACGAGCTGGAGCTTCTTGAAGATGATTATCTCTCTCCGCTCCCCAAACATCTGCGTTGGCGGTCCTGGGCCAAAGATCCGGAGGGAATGACCGGCGATGAATTGTTGGATTTTATCAACTTACAGCTTTTTCCAACTTTAAAAGGCAAGCTCAATGTTATAGGGCCCACCGGCAAGCGAGCCTTGGTGGTTCAGGACGTCTTTGAAGATACCTACAACTATATGAAGTCTGGCACCTTGCTACGTCAGGTAATCAATAAAATCTGCGAGATAGATTTTAACTCCCAGGAGGATCGCCATACCTTCGGCAATATCTACGAGCAAATCTTAAAAGATTTGCAGAGTGCAGGCAATGCCGGGGAGTTTTATACCCCACGGGCTATCACCCAATTTATTATTAATAGGGTCGATCCTCAATTGAATGAATCTGTGCTCGATCCAGCCTGCGGCACTGGCGGATTTCTGGCCTGCACAATCAGGCATAAGCGTAAGAACTATGTGAATACGGATATCGACGAACAAACATTACAGGCTTCGATTCAGGGTGTTGAAAAAAAGTCCCTGCCGCACATGCTCTGTGTTACTAACATGATCTTGCATGGTATTGACACTCCAACCAATATCAAGCATGACAACACCCTCGGCAGGCCCCTGCGTGACTATACCAATAAAGACAGGGTTAAGGTTATAGTCACCAATCCACCCTTTGGCGGCATGGAAGAGGATGGTATTGAAAACAATTTTCCAGCTACCTTTCGTACCCGGGAAACTGCCGATCTTTTTATGACGCTCATTATTCACCGACTCAAAGATCAAGGCCGAGCCGCTGTTGTTCTGCCTGATGGTTTTTTCTTTGGCGAAGGCATGAAGACACGGCTCAAAGAGAAACTACTGGCCGAGTGTAACCTTCATACAATCGTCCGTCTGCCAAACGGTGTGTTCAATCCTTATACCGGTATAAAAACCAATCTTCTTTTCTTCACCAAAGGGCAGCCAACTGAACATATCTGGTATTACGAGCACCCGTATCCGGAAGGAGTCGTCAGCTATAATAAAACCAAGCCAATGCGCTCTGAAGAGTTTCAACCAGAGATTGATTGGTGGGGTGACGAGAAAGATGGTTTTGCTACAAGGGGAGAAACCGAGCAGGCCTGGAAAGTCTCAATAGATGAGATTAAAATCCGTAACTATAACCTGGATATCAAGAATCCCCATGTCGGCGATCAGGTTATTCATGATCCGGATGAACTGTTGAGGAAATATGACAGACAGCAGCAGGAAATATTGAACCTGCGTAATCAGTTAAAAAATATTCTGGCTGATGCCCTGGGTAATGGGGGTTCAGTATAGCAATGATGGATTTAATTACTGAGCATCTTGATATCTGGACGTCTGCTCAAGTGCAGAAAAAAAATGGTGGTCGAGGGCGTGGCAAGATGTCAAATGGGAAAAGTATCCACGGCATAAAGAAGCTGCGGGAACTAATTCTTGATTTGGCTGTGCGAGGGAAATTGGTCCCTCAAGATCCAGACGATGAGTCTGCGATTGTGCTTTTAGAGAAAATTGCTCAAGAAAAGAAACGATTATTGAAAGAGGGAAAATTAAAAAAACAAAAGAACCTGCCTTTAATTGCCAAAAATGAAAAACAGTTTGAGATACCGCAAGGATGGGAATACGTACGCTTTGGCAATATTACCTTCAATAGAGATTTTGAGCGTGTACCTCTTTCAGTTGATGAACGAAAAGGAAGACAAGGGGAGTATGATTATTATGGGGCTTCTGGTGTTATTGATTCCATCGATGATTTTATTTTTGAAGAACCTTTACTCTTAATAGGTGAAGATGGTGCAAATCTAATTAACCGCTCCACACCAATTGCATTTATAGCACGTGGTCAATATTGGGTAAACAACCATGCCCATGTACTTGGTGCTTTAACAGAAGGATTACTTGAATATATCTGCTTACATATTAACGCGATTTCGTTAGAACCATATGTGACTGGTACAGCTCAACCAAAGATGAATCAGGCAAAAATGAACTCAATCGTTTTAGCCCTTCCCCCACTAGTCGAACAACACCGCATAGTAGCCAAAGTCGATGAACTAATGGCTCTCTGCGACAAGCTGGAGCAGCAACAAACAGATAGCAGCACCACCCACCAAACCCTGGTAGAAACCCTGCTCACCACTCTCACCAATGCTGCCAACCAAAATGAGTTCGCCGAAACATGGCAACGCATCGCAGACCACTTCGACACCCTGTTCACAACCGAACAAAGCATCGACCACCTCAAACAAACCATCCTTCAGCTTGCCGTCATGGGCAAACTTGTTCCTCAAGACCCAGATGATGAACCGGCTAATGTTTTTCTAGAAAGAATTGGACGTAAGAGTAAAAATGTTAGAAAGAAATCATTTTCAATGATCTCGAAAAGTGAATATCCATTTATACTACCAGACAATTGGGAATGGATAAGGTTTGGCGATTTGGGCGAAATATTGGGTGGTGGAACGCCAAGTAAATCAAATCCGGAATTTTGGGGAGGTGAAATACCTTGGATATCCCCCAAATCCATGAAGATGGATTATATTTCTGATTCAGTCGATAAAATTACTTCCGAAGCAGTAAATAAATCAGCTGCTAAAATGATCCCTGTGGATAGTCTTCTAATTGTTGTGCGAGGAATGATATTGGCACACTCATTTCCTGCGGCAATTAATTTAACTCCGGTTACAATTAATCAGGATATGAAAGCGGTTGTTCTGTCAGGACCTGAAAAAGCTTTCATTCTTCTAATGATTAAAGGATTAAGGGATGAGTTTCTTAAGCTTGTTGAACGTTCAAGTCATGGTACTTGCAAGCTTGTTTCGAACAAATTGTGGAACAAAATTATAGGAATCCCACCACTCACCGAACAGCGTCGCATCGTTACCAAAGTAGAGGAACTAATAACGCTCTGCGACACACTCAAAGCCAGCCTCTCAAAAAACCAAACCACTAAAATCCACCTAGCCGACACGATAGTCGAGCAGGTCATCAGCCAAGAAACCGTGCAGCAATGACTTGAAAATCACCCTTATCGAGAAAACAATGAACGAACCAATCAAACAGCAATATGCACTCTGGGACCAATTTCTCGAACGTTTCCCTCTCGAAAAACTACAATCGATGAGCTTGGAGGAATACAGCCAGGTTGGTTCAAAGGATTCGTTCACTTGGTGGGTTGAGTCGGGTCTGGACACACTAGGCTCCATCTGGGGATCCACGTCCTTTAAGTTTGGCATATACGCTCGTAGAAACACAGATAAAGTTTTCAAAAAACAGCAATATAAGTCCGATGATCAGTATGCCTGGCAAGCAAAATATGGCGAAACATCGGAGGAAGCATTTAGCGCTGTGAAGTCAGTCATTATCAAGATAGCTGAAGCAGCACTGCTGGGGGACCTTGACGCGATTGATCAGGCCGATCTCAGCCCTAACTACAAATGGAAACTCGCTCATCTCTATCAGGACAGAGAAAGACCAATCGTTCTCAATATTTTCACGAAAGAAGTATTAGCTCATTTCCTACAAGCAAAAACAGGAGTCACCGTACCAAAGCCAACCCTGGCTCACCTCTACCGGGAAACCATGCGACTGCGCAATAATCAGGATCTCCTTGAGTTTGGGGATGTTGTATGGAAGGAAGGTACGATCCAGAAATCCTATGCCAAGATCAAGACAGACTTCTTCAAACACTTTCCTGACTTTTCGACCTTTACCAACCCTACCGAAAAATACCTGCAAGAAGAGCGGAACTATAAACAGGAACTCTGCACTATCTATGCAAAGGAAATTGCTCCCCGGTTACACCCCTTGGTATCTGGTGAAGAAGAACTACTTCAGCTTGGCAAAGATCTTTCGGCTTTGTTCTCACGTAAATTAGTCAGCGACAACGCTCCACAGAATCTTGTGGGTTGGCGATATTCTGAATTTGTAAAAAAGATGGATGACAGAGCTCAGATCGACTTTGCCAAAGCGGTTTCCAGGCTGACTGATCCAACCATTGGTTTAGATGTGAAAATCCCAGATTTTATCGATTTCCTGCATCAACACTCTGCCGATGGTAAGTGTGGCCAGGCAGCCACCCGTAGTTTGACCACCTTTTTCCTGTTCCTCAGTGATCCGAAGATACATTTTTTCATCAAAACAGAAGAAGTCAGCAAACTCCTGAAGCTGTTCAACCTCGACAAATTCAACAACGATAGCCTGGCTCCTGAAGAGTATGGCCGAGTGCAACGATTGGCTGGAGATATATACCAATTGCTTGTTGAAGACGGCTTGGATCCGCAGGATATGATTGATGTGCAGAGTTTTGTCTGGTCGGCACTCTATTCTCCCTCTGCAGCTGAACAGTCGGAATTAGAAACAGAGAAAAGAGAACAAGAATCTCCACTTCAGCTTGAGAGCGACATGTCATCCTACCCTTTAAATCAGATTCTTTATGGTCCCCCAGGAACAGGAAAAACCTACACTACTGCCAAACGTGCAGTACAGATTTGTGATGGCAGCAGCCCAGGTGATAGAGCGGCTCTAATGCACCGTTATCGTGAGTTGATAGCTGAGAAGCGGATCAGCTTTGTCTCGTTTCATCAGTCGTTTAGCTACGAAGAGTTTATTGAAGGAATTCGACCGGAGCTATCAGGACAGGATGAAAGTGAGCAGGGTCAGCTCATCTACAAAGTGGAAGACGGATTATTTAAGAAAATCTGCTCAATGGCGCGCAGTTCCTCTGATGATTTACAGAGGGCAAAGAGTAAGGTTAATGATCTCACCAGCAGAAATTACTACAAAATGTCTATTGGTGGACTGTATGATCCGGAAATAGAGTCATACTGTTTTGAAAATGGTATTCTTACTCTTGGAAAAGGAGGAGACGTCGATTATTCAGTTCTCTCCAAGGAAAAAAACTGGCCAAAAGCTCGTGATGAGATCAAGAACATCATGCAAACCGGTGCACCCGGAGCAGACATGAGGCCATTCTCCGTTCAAGCGATGTACTATTTTAGAAACATTTTGGATGTGGGTGATATTGTCATTGTATCCAGAGGAAACAAATCAATGCAGGCCGTTGGGCTGGTAACTGGTGAATATGAGTACAAACCTGACATCTTTCCTGGGCAAGAATATGTACATTTTAGAAATGTAAAATGGCTCATTCAAGGTTCCAATACCCCTGTCGAAAAAGTATATTCAAAAAATTTCACCCAACAATCGATATACAACCTTAATCCCTCATATCTGAATTTTGAGTATCTTGAAAAAATCCTTAATAGTAGTTCTGAGGGAGGAGAGAATGAGCCTCCCGAACGGTACGTATTGATCATCGATGAGATAAATAGGGCCAACATCAGCAAAGTGTTGGGTGAACTCATCACCTTGATAGAACCAGACAAACGTCTTGGCATGATCAACGAAGTGACAGTCAAACTTCCCTACTCCAGGGAAGAGTTCGGTATACCTGCAAATCTGCATATTCTAGGAACCATGAATACGGCAGACCGATCCCTTGCCCTTATGGACACTGCTCTTCGGCGTCGTTTCGAGTTTGGGGAGATGATGCCTGATTCTGACCTGCTGGCCGGTATCGAAGTTGGTGAGATAAAAATAGATAAACTTCTGGAGACAATGAATCAGCGGATAGAGGCACTGTATGATCGGGAACATACAATCGGCCATGCCTTTTTCCTGCCCTTGAAGAAAGAACCTACTATAGACAACCTCGCCTCGATTTTTAACCATAAGATCATCCCTTTGCTGGCGGAATATTTCTTTGAAGACTGGCAGAAAATCAGACTTGTGTTGGGAGACAATCAGAAAACAGATCATCCGGGAGCTCAGTTCATTCTTGAAGAGGAACTGGAGAATAATGGCAGTGTTCTTTTTGGTAACTCTACAGATCTTGCCATGTACGGTCTTGATCGTGCTCGTCAATATGTACGCAATAAAGTAGCTCTTACCGATCCTGATGCCTATGTAGGCATATACAATAGCGCAGCGTTGAAAGAGGAATAGGAAAAGCCATGCCCCTTTTAATCAGGGAATATGGCTATCTTCTACGGGAACAGGATCTGTCATCCCCCGATGAGAAGGCCATTGCCATCCCTTCGGCGGATTTCGACTTTCTTGAATTTCGGCTATGTTCTTTGGGCGATGACAATGAAGACCGTTTTTTTCTGAAGCCTGCGCTATTTAAAGGAAGACGGTCGCTGCAGGTGCAAAACCACGTAGGGGTTCTTCAGACACCTTCCGGAACACAGATCGAGATCCTCCCCAAGATTTATAGTGGCCATGGCCAGGAACTAGGGCCAGATCAGGTTAGAAATATCCTGATTCGAATGTTGGGCTATCTGAGGAATTCACCATTTCGACAAAGTGACCGAGCCTTGCTGGCTGATGTTTCTATGCCTCTCATTGAAGTGTTTGTCAGTTATTTTCTCCAGCAGGTGAATAAGCTGGTCAAACGTGGCATCCGTTCTGACTATGTGGCTACCCAAAAGAACATTGGCTTCATGAAAGGCAAGCTCCTGGTTGCAGACCAGATCCGCCATAATCTTGTCAACCAACATCGTTTCTATGTGGAATATGATGAATTTCAAGTGAACCGGCCTGAAAACCGTTTGATCCGCAGTGCACTTGAAAAGATAAGCGCCATAGTTTTGCAGAGTCGTAACCAGCGATTGTGCAGGGAATTGCTCTTTGCCTTTGATGATGTTCCGCCCGCAGCGGATGTTCGAACAGACCTTGGCCGCTGCTCAAAGGATAGAAGCATGGGCTATTACGAGCATGTGCTGGACTGGTGTCGTATCATCCTGCTTGATCAAAGCCCCATCGGAGCTGCTGGTGCTACTCGGTCTCTATCGCTGCTCTTCCCAATGGAGAGGATCTTTGAAGACTATGTTGCCGCTCGGATGAGAGCACTGCATCCAAGCTGGCAGATTCGGACCCAGGCGAGAGATCATTATCTAATGCAGCAAGAGGGGAAAAACCACTTCCTCATGAAACCAGATCTTGTTTTAAGCCGAGATAAAATAAAGGTGGTCGCTGATACTAAATGGAAGCTGTTGGGCCAAGATAGCTCATTACCGATTCATTCGTCTATCGGACAAGCAGACCTGTACCAGATGTTTGCCTATGGGAAAAAGTACCTACATGACCAACAGGTGAAGGAGGTGTACCTGATTTATCCAAAATCGGCCAACTTCACCAAACCAATAGAACCATTCAAATATGAAGACGGTTTTCGACTATTAGTTGTTCCTTTTGATCTGTCACTTGATGTGGATAACTTATTAATAGGGGAAAATTGTTTTCTGGCATAATTAATATTACCCAGAGCAAAAAAGGAGATTTTTATACTCCGATCGCTTTCCAGACCCAATATAGCTATATGGACTTTTGAAATCTGAGCAGACAGCACCCTCCGCGTAAAAAGATTCTACCATCTCTTAAAGACTCTGTGAAATCTCTACCACGAAAAAGGGTTGATTGTTACTTTATCCGGAGGCAGAGATGAAAGTACTGATATGGTTAACACAGTCAATAATAAACAGTTGTGCACTGCCTCTTTTTTTATCACCGGTCTATCGATGTTTGCAACGAGGTTAATTAACATCTTCCAGTTCATGGTCAGAGACGGGGTCATCGTTTAACGACGGTTGATCAGTCTGATATGCGCGGGTTGGGTACCGTATGAATTGGCTTCGTCGTGGAGCTGCCTCTATCTATCATCGGGAGTTTCAGCTGTTATGCTTATTCCCATAGTACTTTCGAGGGTTCTCCTGACCGTGACCGCGTCTCTGACCATGAACTGGAAGGACTGTGTCCTTTTTATCAAATACTCCTGTTGATTGAAGTTATTAGTTGAATTCCCACAATATAGCTGAGTCAGCTCTTTTGTTTGAGCCCTGCTACCGGCGCTCAAAAGTTATGCGGCTTTAGGGAGAGCCTGGGCAATTGCCCAGGAAAAACCTGCAATCTCTCTGGCAACAGCTGTTTTTGCAACATTTGTCTTTTTCCCTTTGGCCATTAAATATTGATAACGTGTGCAAAGTCGGCACTGAGCTTTCCACGAAATATTCAGAACTTCTTTTGGTAAATCTTCTTGCCGTTTAAGAATTGCTCTGCTTTTTCTTGCGGCAAATCGATATGCATGAGCTGCTTCCACTAAGGCTCTGCGTACGTGGCCATTACCCGTCTTGGTAATTGCGCCTTTTTTCACCTGCTCACCGCTTGAATGTTCAGAGGGGATAAGACCAAGAAAAGCCATCAGCTTTCCTGGATTTTCAAAACGAGTCAGATCGCCAAGCTCTGCTGCTATGGTTGCTGCAATAATAAGAGAGATCCCCAGCATGGACTGAAGGGCCTTGATCAATTCATGCAATCTGCTCTGCTGGGATTGTTGTCGTATTTGCTCCGTTAAGCGCTGAACACGATTGCCGCAGTCAACGACAGTATCGATATATTCTTGAAATACTATCTGTTGCGCAGGATGTGGCATAGCAATATCAGCCAACCAGTTGAAATGGGCTTTTGTCCATTTACTTCTCCCTGAATAGACGACGTCATGTCGAAGAAGAAATCCACCAATTTGTTGTTTTGCTGTTCGAAATGCACGAGTTGCATCTTCTCGAGCACGGACTAAATCGCGCAAAGCTTCATCTTCTTCAGTTGGGACGTATACAGGTGTAAGTTCACCTGATCGATGCAACCTGGCTAAGGAAAGGCTATCGCGCCTATCGTTTTTCAACCGGTTACCACTTGGTTGCGGTATTTTGGATGGAGCAACAACAGCACAATCCATATCATTATTGGTCAAATAGCGATAGATGCCATATCCACATGGGCCCGCTTCATAAACAAACCTGAGGACGGCTCCTTTTGATATAAGTTTACGGATAACTTTGTCCAATTGATTCATGTCGTTGTCAATTTTACCGTAATATCTGACCTCACCATCACGACCTTCATCGGCGATTGCAATTGATATTGAGTTCTTGTGGACATCTAAGCCGATATTCTTTATTATTTTCTGCATGACCTGCCTCCTTGATTTTGGCTCTGAGTTGTTGGTTGAGTCTACAACTTAACCCACGTTTGCAAGGTAGGCAGGTCTATTTTTGCTTATGTGTTAACCATTATATCTATCAAGCATCGACTACGGAAATAATGGAGCAGTTGTCATAAAAGATATTCTGGAATAATCTAAGGGCAGGTGGTTGTTTAGATTTTGCTAGGAAAATGATCTGTTGTGAATCGTCGATGATGCACAGAAACAATCTACAACTTTATGACGGTTCAACTATCTTTGCATTGCCATTGTCAATCTAGTGTATGAAGATACCAGAATAGATACTGTGGTATCAGTCGCTGTGCCTGACAGCATCCCTATTGTTGTAGCACTTATTGTACTACTCCAGCACTAGATGGGTCATGAGTAATTTAAAGAATATAAGGAGATGTCAACGACGTGCTATTAATTTGTTAGGTATCTTAGCGCTTCGGCAGCCGCATTTGTTTGCCGTTTCTTAGATGAAGTCCTAATGTCCACTAATTGACGTACTTTTTAACTACCTCTCGACACATGATCGGACTATGTGCCTTTTGCAAGGCGATTCCTCTATTGTATGTGATTATAGCCTTTTACTGTTCTTGTGAAAATTTGGCGATTAAAGACATGCTTTTCGATCCATCGGAAACAGTCGATTCTGTTTCCTAGCGCCCTTTTCATTGTAGTGTCTTACTGAATCTGATATAAGCATTTGTATTCATATGAATATACAGCACTTTAATAGGTGTGACAACGTGGTGTTTTGTGATGCTTGCTGAAAAGCGATATATGTCTATAAGTTGCTCGACGCCTGTTCTGTTTGATATCGAAGAAGAATCGACACCGCTGATAAAAAGACGGCTAAGCCAGCTATTCGAATAAAAAAGGGAGAGAATTATGGCGGAATCTGGACAAATCACACCAGCCACCGAAGTGATGAAAGAAGCCGTTATAAGTATGGCGGTTGAATCCTGGCGCTTTGGCCGGGTGTTTGACCGTCTGCTCACGAAACTCGATGCCGGGGAACAGAACCGGTACAAGAGCCAGTTCCGTTGGTTTATCAAAAAGGTCGAAGAGGCCCTGGAGCAAGCGGATCTGCGAATCGTCAACGTCGAAGGGCATCCCTTCGACCCCGGCATGGCCGCCACCCCGCTGAATATCGAAGAATTTGATGCGAAGGATGCCTTGATGGTCGATCAGATGCTCGAGCCGATCATTATGGGGAAAGAAGGTTTGGTTAAGACGGGAACCGTCACTTTGAGGAAGGTGGAACTATGAAAAATTTCGTTGGTATTGACCTGGGTACAACAAACAGCGCGATCTGTTCCTACGACGGTTCCGAGACCCGCATCTGGAAGAGCCCCGAACAAAATGATGTAACGCCTTCGGCGATCTATATCGACCGGCGGGGGAACAAGTATGTCGGCAAGAGAGCATATGACTCGGCTCCACACAGCCCGGATAACTCCGCACTGCTATTTAAAAGGCTGATGGGAACAAGTACCCCTGTTCAGCTTTCGGCAGTGGACATGACAAAATCTCCGGAAGAATGCTCTGCGGAGGTGTTGAAGGTGCTGTTTGGCTATTTGCCAGAAGAAATCAGAAACAATCCCGACACAGGGACTGTAATCACGGTCCCTGCTGCATTTAACCAGATGCAAAAAGACGCGACCATGCAAGCCGCAACAATGGCTGGCCTCGGTAAAGTCGCTATCATGCAGGAGCCGGTTGCTGCGGTGATGAGCGTCATGCGAGCACGCAATGCCGACGGCATGTTTTTGATCTACGACCTGGGTGGCGGCACACTTGATATTGCCATTGCAGAAAGCCTCGGCGGACGGGTCAACCTGCTTGCGCATGGTGGGATCGCCATGTGTGGCGGTCGGGATTTCGACCGTGTTCTCGTTGACAATGTCGTCCGTCCTTGGCTGCTCGACAATTTCGCTTTGCCTGAAGACTTCTCGGTGAACCCAACCTTCAAATCGCTCATCCGCCTGGCGATCTGGGCCACAGAACGTGCCAAAATAGAGCTGTCGGCGCGTGAGGAAGCGGTTATCAGCCTCTCCGAAACCGAAGCGCGAGTTCGAGACCTCGATGGTAACGAGATTTACCTTGATATACCGCTACTACGAGACACCTATGACAAACTGATAGCCGACCGTGTCGGTGAATCGATAGCTTCTGCCCGTGACACCCTCTCGAAGGCAGGGCTTACACCTCATGACCTAGAGCGCATTGTGTTTGTCGGCGGACCGACCAATTACAAGCCTTTGCGCGACAAGGTCGCCTTTGAGCTTGGAATCCCTGGTAGCACTGATGTGAATCCCATGACTGCTGTGGCTGAAGGGGCCAGCCTGTTTGCTGAATCTATTGACTGGAGCTCCCAGAACCGCTCAAGAAAAAACACCCGTGGACAGATTTCCTCTGGTGGTGGATTGGCTCTGTCCTTCAATTACATCGCCCGCACGCCAGATGTGAAAGCTAAGATTGCTGTTCAACTGGCAGGTAAAGTCTCCACTGGTTCTGAGTTCCAAGTTGACAGTGCTGATACCGGATGGACGTCTGGCCGTCTTCCTCTCAAGCATGGCACAACCATCGACGTCACCCTGACGAAAACCGGTGACAACACCTTCAAAGTGTTTGTTTTCGATTCCGTAGGCGGTCCCATCGCTCTGGATCAGGACAAGATCGTCATTACCAGGACTGCCGCCACAGTTGACGCCATACCGGCCTCGCATTCAGTTGGAATTGAGGTTTTGGAGAAGCTCGGTGGCCGTTCAGTGCTCGACTATCTGGTTCGCTCGGGCGATTCGCTCCCCAAAAAGGGAAAAAAGGTGTTCAAGGCTGCCGAATCTCTCAAGTCCGGCGCATCTGGTTCGCTCAATCTGAAATTGTGGGAAGGCGAAATCGAAGACCCCATCACAGATAATCGTCCCATCGGCGTTCTGAAAATTTCCGGTTCAGATTTCGACGACGGTGTGATTCCTGCCGGTGCAGATCTCGAGTGTGATTTTGAGATCTTGGACTCAGGAAACATCATTATCGAAGTTTCCGTCCCATGTATCGGTGGCACATTCCACTCAGGCAAGAATTTCTATTCGCGCCAGGAAGGACAGCTCGACTACACCTCAGCTTCCGTTCTTGTGGCCGAAGAGGGTGAGCGGACGCTTAACCGCATTGATGAGATTAACGAGGTCGTGGACAACCCAAAGTTGGAGCAAGCCAGGAAGAAACTCGAATCCGCCATCTCGCTCGATCCTGAGGAAGCGGAAACCGAGAAGGCCCAGGAGGCCATGGAAAATATTTTTGAGGCTAGACGATTACTTGCCCAAGTAAGAAAAGAACACCTCAAGGAAATCAGAAAGATCGACCTTGATGGTGTGGTGTCCTTCTTCGATGAGCATATACGCCAGCATGCCCGTCCGTCGGAGGCCACAGCGTTCGATAATTTGGCGAGAACCGCCCAACGTTCCATCGATAGAAACGATAAGGATTTTGAACATCATTTGGATGAACTCAAGGGCAAGAACTTCGAAATTCTTTGGCGTCAGGATTGGTTTGTTGTTGAACGGTTCAAATCAATGGTCAACTCTCCACACCTTTTTGCCGACAAGCACCGCTTCGAAGAATTGGCCAACATCGGTGCGCAAGTCATGCGCTCCGACGACATTGAAAAGCTCCGCGCCGTTGTCGCTCAACTTTCAATGATCCAGATTGGTGGCGGCTCCGACAACGAGATGTTTGATGTGGCCAATATTATCAGGGGATGATTTATGGCGAAGGACTTATGGCTACCTAAAGGATATGAGCTGACGGATGGGTCAAAGATCCGGTCGCTTCTATTTTCGGGAGATGGTTGGCAGATTTTTGATACCAACGGATCGGACAACATCCTGCTCGCCCGTCGTGATTTGGTTGAGAAATGGAGTGAATCCGATTTTCTCAGTGCTTCTCTCTTTGGCGAGATCACGTTCGGAGCGGCGTCATTCCGAAGTCTCAGCAGCCATAAGAAATATGCGCTTGCTCCTGTAGAAAGCGGTAAATCTCCCGACAGCAAAGTTGACGCCATCGCATTCTCTTTTGCCTTGAAGGAATCTCGTAAGCTGTCAACGGATGCGTCCTTTCATGACTCTATTTATATAGAGCAGTATTCCAGACTGCTGCCGACTTGGACGCTAACACCTCATGTCGAAGATGAAGTGGTTTTGGGAACCTGGATCACTGGCGGAGTGGTTGTTTCGACTGAATCGTTTCGGCGGCTGACGACTCTTACGGGGTGGATGCCTGCCGGTGATCTTGCAGAAATTGTCAAGGCGGCAGGGTTTCATGTTCCTGCTGACGCTGGCCTTCTTACAAAGCGCAAGCCAGCTTCTCAACTCAAAACAGGTGAGAAGACCACCGTTGCCAATGTATCAGTCGAACCGGAGCAACCCCAATCACAGGGCAACTTTGTTACGCCTAAAGTGTTCAGTCTTCCTGGCCGACCGCAAATCGAAGAGTTCTTTAACGAGCACATCATCGACATCATCTTCAATGCCGAGAAATATCAGGCGATGGGAATCGAATTTCCATCGGCAATCGTTCTCCATGGTCCTCCAGGCTGCGGCAAAACTTTTGCCGTTGAGAGGCTTGTGGATTTTATCGATTGGCCCAGCTATTCGATTGATTCTAACAGTGTGGGCAGCCCCTACATACACGAAACCAGCAAGAAGATTTCCGAGGTTTTTGACAAGGCCATAGATGGAGCTCCGGCCGTGATCGTCATCGACGAAATGGAGTCCTTCTTGTCGGACAGACGATCCGGCGGGACTTCAAGCTTGCATCACGTCGAGGAGGTTGCCGAATTCCTTAGACGAATACCTGAGGCCATCAAGAACAAGGTTTTGATTATCGCCATGACGAATCTGATCGAGATGATTGATCCTGCCATTCTGAGGCGAGGACGTTTCGATCACATCATTGAGGTAGGAATGCCGTCGAGAATCGAAGTGGCATCTCTCCTCGACTCACTTCTGAGCAAACTACCTAAAGCGGAAGATCTCAATATCAATACCATTCTGGATGCCCTGACCGGGAAGGCGCTATCCGATTCCGCTTTTGTTATACGTGAAGCAGCAAGGCTCGCCGCTAAGGCAGGGAAGTCTCAACTGGATCAGGAAAGCATCGATGCTGCATTGAAAAGCCTTCCTGAAGATAAAGAGAAAAAAAGTAGACGTATCGGATTCTGAATTTCCGGAGGGCAGCATGGACCTTTTACAAAATCCTTTTCAACTTCTGACCGCAAGCCCCCGCGATAACCGCCGGAGGATCATGGAATTGGCCGACGAGCGCAGCCTGCTGCTTGATTCCAGTGAGTGTATGCAAGCTCGCTCGGATCTGACAAATCCCAGGAAGCGTCTTTGTGCTGAAGTTGCCTGGCTACCAGGGATCGGCCCGAAACGCGCTGGTGAAATGTTGTCGTTGCTCGAGTCCTCGCCGTCAGATCTTCTCGGCATCGATAAACTGACTTCTATAGCTCGAGCCAACTTGCTTGCTGCAGGTCTCTCACGACTGTCTAATTACACATCCGATGATGTTGCAGAGTGGATTATAGAAATTGCCTGGGCTTTTGAGGATATCGAGCCTGAAGAGCTGAGTGGGATCATTAACGAGGAACGTATTGTGTCCGGGTTCCCCGAGGTAACTGACCTGTCCGCTGTGGAGACGGAAATCCAGGAGCGGCGGCGTCATTATCGGCAGGTCATCAAGTTCGCCTTGGATAATTTATCTGCCAAAGAACTCGTTGAAGCGGTTACCGTTGCCGTAGAATCCGCCACCGATGATGGCGAGGAACACGGGCCTATTCTGATTGCAGACCTCGTCGACTCGTATGAGGTAGAAGCTCAGGGATTCCTTGAGAAGGAAGAAGGGAACATAAGAGCCCTTGTCGAAAAACTGCGGGCAGCCGTCGATGCAGAAAGGCCCGATTCCACATTGGCCCCCATGATGAACCAGTTAATCCAGGTTGTGAGGAACTGGGATACCGTCGCTCAGCCGATTCAGGTCAGCACGAAAAGTCGAGGGCTCGATCACGATGCAAGTCACCGCGTTGCCGGTCTGGTTCGTGGCCTGGCGATCCATATGTTCAACGAGCACGGCAAGCTCGATTTCTCGCAGCAACTCACGAACATGCTGCAGGAAGTATTCGCGGAGGTTGGTGAGGTTGCCGAACGCACCGCTGAGGACGCTGATGCACTTGGCGAGATAGCGGAACAGCGGGTCCGTTTGATAGAGGACGCAAAGAACAAAGCTGAAGAATGGCAAAGAGAAATAACCTATGAGGCCGATGTCGGAGCGATCTTCAAAGATAAGCTTCGCATTTCTCCTGAAGGTATCGAGTGGAAAGGCCGTCACTGGGATCTTGATTCAATTTCGCGGGTTCGCTGGGGAGGAACCCGGCATTCGGTTAACGGTATTCCCACCGGAACAACCTACAGCATTATTTTCGGTAACGGCTCCAATTATGCGTCCATCGAGTTAAAGAAAGAGGCAATCTATAGCAACTTTATTGATCGCTTGTGGAGGGCTGTGGGGGTTCGTTTGCTGACGGAGTACCTGGAAGGTCTTCGTGATGGCAAAAAATACCGTTTCGGCTCCGCTGTTATGAGTGATCACGGCATGGAGTTGGAGCGCAAAAAACTCTTTGGTAGCAACGAACGGGTCTTTTGCCGCTGGGGGGAGCTGGTGATCTGGGATGGCGCTGGCGTTTTCTGCATCGGGAAAAAAGAAGACAAAAAGCTGGCTGCGGCATTTTCCTACCAGGAGGAGGACAACATTCACGTTCTCGAGGCCGCTATCCGCATGTTCTGGAAACGGGGCGGCGATAGGCTGAGCTGCCTTCTGGGAGAATAAGAGCGCATGGATAACAAAGACAACAAACGCGGATTCTCGGGTCTCAGTGATCTGACATCGGATACCGGGACTCTCCCACAGTCTCAGTCTCGTCAAACCAGTCCACAGCCATCAGCACCACAAAAGCCAGTGTTCGCCTTGCTGGAGCTGACAAAGTGGCCAACTCTTCCGGCTCCATGGTCGAGCGTCGATGCTGGCGAGACCTGGGTCTGGGGGGATTTCTTCCTGACTTTTCAGAAGAAGCCGAAGACCGTTCTTGACCTCACCATGAAGATGCAGGGGAAGAAGGCCGAGTACCGGGGGATGACCTATCACTACGCCATGTCGGTTTTCTACCGTATCGATAGGAATCCTCACGGACCATCGCACCGGCCGATCATGACTATTGCCCTCGAGCAGGCCGATATGGGCATGCTGGCCAAAATGCTCGGCAGCGAAGCTGGCGAGCTCCTTCAAGCCGAGGGCGGCAGCAAAATGGGGCCGCTGATGATTGGTCTCTTCACCGGCGAGACGCGATTGAACCTTGGTGATTATGAAGGCGACACAAGCCCACAGGGGGTCAAGCGGAGGTTTTTCGAGATCCTGGATCGGCAGTTGGGAGTAGGCGGCCAGCCAAAGATGATAGGCGACCTGGCGCAGGCGCATGGACATCCGGAAACGGGGCTGCCCGCCAAAAAGAAAAACTCTGGATGCGCCCCGGTGATTCTTTTGTGCATCGGCATTGGCGGTCTGGGCGCTTGGGGGCTGACGTTCATATGAGGGAGCTCGGCATGGAATTTATGTGCGAAACTGAAGGGGTCGATGGCCATGGCTGGTGACAACGACAAGAACAAAAAGGGATTCTCCGGGCTTTCAGACTTGGCGTCCGAGGTCAGTGGCATTGATGAGCCCATAAAGCCGGAGCCAAAAGCGGAGGCTAAGTCCTCAACGCCTAAGCAACCACCCCAGCCTCAACGGGAAGCAGCCCCTTCCGAGCCTGAACGGAAAACCACAAGCTCTCCTCCGCCTATTGAAACCGTGAGCTCTGGCAAAAGCGGCGGTGGTTCGGGCGGCAAATGGATTCTTGGCATTATCGCCCTCATCTCTGTGATCTGGCTGATTAACAGTGGAGACCAAAGCAACAAGAAATCCGCATACAGTCCGCCTTCGTCGTCGCAAAGCTACAGCTACCCGCAGAGCACCCCGTCTCCGGCAGTTCAAACGCCAAGCACGACCCAAAGCGCCGGACTGCAATATACAAAGCCTTCGGTCGGCACCAACAATGTGCTGTCCGTGCCGGAAATCCGCTGGTGTATCCGGGAAGGCATTCGCATTGAAGCGATGAGGGACGTCATCGATAACAATGCGGGAATCGATGAGTTCAACCGCATCGTCAACGACTTCAACAGCCGCTGTGGGAGCTACCGGTATCGCGAAGGGTCCCAGACTCGAGCTGAAAGAGATGTTGAAGCCTACCGAAGCCAGATTGTCTCTGAGGCCATTAGGGAGGCCAGGCAGTTGGGCAGCCGCTCATACCCATCGGTATCGCCAGGCGTATCGGCCAACAGCGCTCCCAAGAAGCCCAATGCCCAATATACCAAAGAGGCCCAGCAGCTTCTTACCGATCTCGGCTACGACCCCGGCCCAGTGGATGGCGATTATGGCCGTCGGACTGCCGACGCGGTGAAGGCCTTTCAGCGTGCTGCAGGTATCACCCAAGATGGGTGGATTGATCAGGATCTGATTTCCGTGTTGAGGCGAGTTGCTAACCAGCGTTCCAGCATAGTTCCTCCGAAAGTTGAATCGAGGCCAGCTCAAGAAACAAGAAAGTCGAGTGGAATTCCTGCGAACGCATGGGCTTACGGGTCGGAGTGGTATTGCAATGATGGATACAGAAAAGTTGGTAATGAATGCGTAAATATAAACCCACCTGCAAATTCCTGGGTCCATGGGGCCGAGTGGTACTGTAATGATGGCTACCGGAAGGTCGGCAATGAGTGTGTAAAGATCAAAGTACCTGCCAATGCCTGGGTTCATGGGTCAGAGTGGTACTGTAATGATGGATACAGAAAAGTTGGCAATGAATGCGTAAATATAAATGCACCGGCCAATTCCTGGGTCCACGGGTCCGAGTGGTACTGCAATGATGGCTACAGGAAGTCTGGCAATGAGTGTGTAAAAATCAAAGTACCTGCCAATGCTTGGGTGCATGGATCAGAGTGGTACTGTAATGACGGCTATAAAAAAGTCGGAGATAAATGCGTTTCCATTTTCGGGCAATAAGTTATGCCTTGGACTTCGAAGCACACTAAATGGCTCGTTGACACCGGCGAACGACTGAAGACTGCCGACGGCAAGGAAGTCGAAGTCTGGGAGTTCCGTCATGAGAAAGACGAGGCAGTGCTCTCCGCATGGGCGAAACACTTCCGGAATCATTATTGCCTGGATGCTGAAATCGATTTCCTGCGGGGCAAACGCCCGCGACCGGATTATCTGAGCAATATCAAGTTCCCGTGCAAAACATCCAAACTTGGCCCAGGAATCCGAGCGGGAGATTTTGGGGAAATCCTGGTTTCCGATTACCTGCAATGGCTTCTCGGTTACTGGGTGCCGAGGGTGCGGTGGTCATCGAAGGTTGTTCGAGATGAATCACCCAAGGGCAGCGATGTCATTGGATTTCGATTTCACAAAAACGGCGGCGAAGCCTCCACCAAGGATGTTTTGTTTGTCTTTGAATCCAAGACAAAGTTTTCCGCCTCTAAGATCAACCGCCTGCAGGATGCCATCAACGATTCTGCCAAGGATCACATTCGGATCGATGAATCACTGAACTTCATCAAGCAAAAGCTCTTTGAAAAAAGGGACATCGAACTGGCTCAAAGGATCGAGAGATTTCAAAGCCCCGTAGATATGCCTTATAAGGAAACCTACGGCGCTGCGGCTATCATTTCTGATGAGTGTTTCGACGCCGATGAATTGGCTTCGGCAGACTGTAGAAAAATTCCCAAGTCAGCAAAATCCAAGGAGGTCTTTCCACATCCGAATGGCGACAGCCTTGTCCTCTTGGTTGTCAAGGGACCCGGCATGATGGACCTGGTCCACGAGCTCTACAGGAGGGCTGCGGATGAGGCCTGAAAAAAAATCCCAACTCCTGCTTGGTGTCACCCGATCAAAAGCCAAAATGCTCGAGTACGGCATTCCAGAAGAGCATCACATCAAAATCACGCAAGATCCGGCCAAGCTCTTCACCATCTCGATTGGCCTACTGGGTGACCTCGCCGCCGCCATCAACCGGGAGGAGCCAGATCTCGGCTCCCTCTCGGAGTTGAGAACCAATCTGCTTTTCTCTGCCCGTTTTTTCGATTCCTATCTCCAATCAAAGCTGAACGAGACACTTGATGCATACCTCGTGCTTCTTGGCTCTGCCTCCTATTACCTGTGCGATCTGCCGGGAAGCGCGTCGGTATTGGCGAAGCGCATTGATGGCGACTGCCCGGATCTGGATGGCGATGGTTTGGAAGACCTGCTGCTCTGGTTGTTACAGGCAGATCTGGGAACCTTTTTTGATGGAGCTGACGGACCATTCGGTGAATTCCTCGACGGGATTTCAAAATGGATTCTCCAGTTTTTCGAGAATGGGAATGGCGAAGACAATCTTCTCGATTTGGCCACGAAATTGAGGGACGCCGTCTATGAATTCGGCACGCCCAGGCAGCTTCTATTTGGTGATGTGATCGTGGCGGTTCTGAGGAAAAAGCTCGAAAATTCTGCCTGGAAGGCTTTGCCGTCATATTCTGGGTTGCCCCGCGACAAATGGCTCCACGCGCTGCAAAAGGATTCGTTCATCAAGGAACTCTGGCCTGCGCAACACCTTTTGGGCAAGGCTGATGTTCTCAAAGGCAAGTCTGCAATCGTTCAAATGCCCACCAGCGCTGGCAAAACGAAGGCAACGGAACTGATACTTCGAAGCGCGTTTCTGGCTGACCGCGTAACACTGGCCATCATCATCGCCCCGTTCAGGGCGCTGTGTCATGAGATCAAGAACAGCCTTGTCGAGGCATTCCACAATGAACCCACCAAGGTGGATGAATTATCCGATGCCCTACAGACCGACTTCGAGATTGCCGAGCTGCTGGGTCATCAGCAGATCCTGGTTGTAACCCCCGAGAAACTAGTCTACGTCCTTCGGCACGCGCCGGAGCTGGCTGCCCACGTTGGGTTGCTTGTCTTTGATGAAGGCCACCAGTTTGACAGCGGCACCCGAGGCATCACATACGAGCTGCTCCTAACATCACTGCGCTCCATGATTCCCGAAGGAACCCAGAAGGTGTTGATCTCAGCGGTTATCAGCAACGCCGAGGCTGTCGGAGAATGGCTCAACGGCGAGCCTAATGTCGTCGAAGGCACAACCCTGATTCCGACTTTCAGGTCAGTCGGGTTCGCGAGCTGGCTCGATCAGTTGGGAAGAATCGAGTACGTCGACAGCCGTGACGCCGAACAAAACGAGTTCTTCGTTCCGAGGGTGATTGAAAGATTCAATCTCGGGAGAAGAGGCAGAGAGCAGAAAGATCGCCACTTTCCAGAGAAAGACGATGGCCAGGCCATTGCACTCTATCTCGGTATAAAACTGGCCCCTAATGGAAGCATCGCCATCTTCTGTGGCAAAAAATCAACAGCGACAAGCATCTGTGAAAAAGCGGTGGAATTCATTGATCGTGGTGTTCCGCTTCCACTCCCACAAGAATTCTCAGACCGAAGGGAGGTTGCACGGCTCCATTACCTCCATGTTGCGAATCTTGGAACTGAAGCCTCGGCTTCAATGAGTGCCGAGCACGGCATATTTTCTCATCACGGCAATACACCACATGGCATCCGCCTTTCAGTGGAACACGCTATGCGTGAAAACCTCGTGCGGTTCGTTGTTTGCACCTCCACACTGGCGCAGGGTGTAAATCTTCCAATCAGATACCTCATTGTTACCAGTGTCTACCAGGGCATGGAGCGCATCAAGGTTCGGGATTTTCATAACCTCATTGGCCGAGCGGGTCGCGCCGGTATGCATACTGAAGGCAGCATTCTGTTTGCAGACCCGATTGTGTATGACAAGCGACGCAACCGAAAAGACGGCTGGCGGTGGGATATAGTCAAGGAGCTGCTTGATCCAACCAAGTCAGAGGAATGCGCAAGCAGCCTCTTTCAACTGATCCCTCTGGTTATTCGGAATGACCGCACCAAGTCAAAGGACAAAAAGAATCATACGCTGACATGGGACATCCTGTCTTTTGCCAAAGCTCATATAGCCGGGTGGGATTCCCTGAATGAAATTATTGGCAAGATTGCTAAACAACACGGTGGAAACGGGTTCACGGTCGATGCGATGAAACCGCAATTCGAATTTTTCAGCCTGACTCTCGCTTCCATCGAAGGCTTTCTTCTCTCCAACTGGGATGCTGTTGATAATGGGCTGACGGAAGAAGACATTGCTGATCTCGCGGAACAGACATTGGCGTACTTCTTAGCTGATGATGAGAAACGGGAGCAGATTCAAGAATTGTTCAAGCTTCTAGCTGAAAACATATCTGAAAATATTACTGACGCTAACCGGCGGAAAGCATTTGGTAAAACATTATATGGTGTCAACGATGCCAAGGCGATTGAGGGGTGGGTACAAGATAACGCTGATGAACTTATTGCCGCCCAAAATGGAGACGAAGTTATTGCCCTCATATGGCCGTTAATAACGGAGCATATACACAACAGAGCTTTCAATAAGTTCGACAAGAAGGACATCCTGGAAGAAATTGCGAAGAAGTGGATTTCAGGGACCCCATTTCATGAGCTTTTCCGAATTGCCGACAAAAATAAATGCAAGCTCGGTAAAGGAAAGAGGCCGAGGAAAGTCAAAATCGAAAATATCATTGATATTTGCGAGGGCGGGCTTGCCTATGATGGAGCTCTTCTTGTGAGTGCATTGTGTGAATTTGTAGAAATGCTGGACCGCGAAGGAACAGGCGACCCGATCAATCGTCTGCAGCTTTTCCAAAAGCGCCTGAAATATGGTCTGCCCACGGAAACCACCATTGCCCTTTACGAGCTTGGCTTTTCGGACCGTGTCATCTCTCAGGACCTCGCCGCATCCTTGAACCTGGCAGCGACTCAGAAGAAGGATCTCGGGAAGGCGCTGAAACAAGACCGGGACGGAGCCAATACGGTGATGGAAAAATACCCAAGCTATTTCCAGGAGCGAATGAATGAACTCCTGCAGTAGAAATCCAGATCATCGATCCGAACTATCTCGCGCCCAGAGCTACCTCCTTGGCCAGCTCGCCGGAGACGCTCTCGGCAGCCTGATCGAGTGCCAGTCACCGGAGGATATCTGCTGCAGCTAACAGTAATACCCGAATAATCAGAGGCAGAGAAAAAGAATAAGTACTTATTTGTAATAGTTAAGCACAATATCAACAGTTTGTTGAGTTACCTCAGATTAAGATATTTCCTGTGCAGATCGCACTTGAACCTTATCCTAAAACATGCTCATAATGGAGCATGTAATGGATTAAGATTATTCCAGAGAATATTTGTTGGTCGTTGCGACAGAAACGTTAGGCACCATGTAAGATACTAACTGAAAATCGCAGAAATTGAAGAAATTTTTATGAGGTGGAATAGTCAAAATCGATAGGAGATGTCGCGACTTTTGCGAAATCGACCTCCTAGTCAACATTTCATAGACGAGATGAGTCAAGCAACGATACAACCCTTTCCCTAAGTTCCCGATCAGTGCTTAAGAAGTGAGAGGCCAATATCAGTACACCATTTTTGGACGGCAGGTGTTACTGTCTTAGTTATGTTATAGGTGTCGAATTCTTTGTATAGTTTTCCTACAATATCTGTTGGTAGTTTGGGCATGCGTTGGTCTTTCAATAACAGGCATCGCTTGCTTTGTGCAGTCATAAAACCCAATTCCAACGCCACATTTGGATTAAACTCACGTAAGTCTATTTCCTCAAAGACAGCAACGCCGTACCTTGAGCCAAGCATGTATAGACAAACATTCTCCCACAAGTCACCTGTATAATCTTTATCGTCAGCTCTGAGCACCCTTAGGCCGAATTTTGATAATTCTGATTTTATCGCGCTATGGATCTCTGTATATTGGTCTCCGCCTCGAAATCTCATCATTAGGAAAATGTTATTATCGATGTCCGGGTAATCGGCCAAGAAAGTGGGAAGGTATCTTGAAAAATGTTCATAGCCTTTAGGGAGTTGCAATCTGTGAATTAATGCACGTTGGGCAAATTGCTCACAAAGTTGACGAGCAATCGAAGTGATGATTGCACGGCGCTGAACATTGTCGTCATTTAAGACAGCCAGGGGGAGTGATATTCCTAGCGGTTTTTTGAAGCCAAACTCTTGCGCGGACCAATTAACAACTGCATCTAATGGTAGAACCGGTGTTTGGAGGCGACGGTCCCAATATATGTGTTCAGGAACCCCACCAATGGTTTTATCATCGACAACAAGATGAATGAGATCAGGATTTAGAACAACCAGAAAGTTGACAAGCCTTGCAAAAGGGACTTGGCCAGCCCCTATTTCATATTGAGGACAGGTTTGTCTGGTGATGTCTGTAAGGGATTGAAGGACTGCAACCATCTTTATTTTTTCCTGTCCCTGCAAATCGCCCTTCACCATTTCCGCGGGACCAAACATAACGACTCCTCTTATCTTATTTACAACCTTCCAGGCTGATATGTGCCCTTACAAGTTACTTGAAATATTCCACAGACCTTATCAAGAATTTTTCAAAGGTCATAAATTTCCAACGTGTTTCCGGGTAAATAGGAGCTATATGGACTTTTGATAACTGCAAGTAACGCCCACTCTTTAATGCCAGAGTGGGCGTGATTGTTAGAGAATTAGTCACTTAAACAATAAATACAGAACCACGATTGCACCGATAACTAGCCAGATTGTCGATGACGGGTTGCTTTTTTTCTTTTGGCTGGCTGGCTTTCGCTGCTTTGGCGCCTCATCTTCAAGCTGAAGATTTACTTTGATTACGTGTTCATTACTTGACCGAGTTTCTGACTCGGATATTTCCCAGCTTGGTTTAAAGCCACCGATAACATACCTATTGATTTTCTTAATAATAGGTTTTACCCCAACAGCTACTTCTTTGTACTCTCCATTTATCTCTTCAAGGCTTGTTCTATATTGCCAGTTAACATCTTTTTTTGGGTTAATGCTATCGGGGAGTTTTTCTAGTGTTTCAAGAACTCGCTTTCTGTCTAAAACTGGACATAATTCGTTTTCTTTTAAAGTGAGTTCTAATTCGTGCTTGATACGGTTTTTATCGAAGTGCCAAACTCCTGATTTATCAAATTGACCATGGTCAAGCCAGCCGCCTCCCCATTCATTGACAGGCATGTTTAGCCTTTTACACCCCCAAATATTTGCTTCATATTCTTTTTCACCAAAACAGAACTGCTCCGGTTTATATGCTTTTTGTCTGCTTCTGTAGCAGCCAACACCGAAATAAGTTAAATCTTTCTTAGTGGCAGCATGTCCATTTATGAGCATTTGAGATGACTTCCAACTACCAACCAAATCAAATAGATTAACAATCAAATCGACTTCTGTAATTGGAAGTGAAAGTTTATGTTGGGCCAGCTTTCCTTCTCCTGTCACTGAGTAAGAAGGTATATTTTTGCAAATCTCAACGGCTTTGTTGAAGTTGGGTGAGGAGCTTTGACCAAACGATATTTCTACGTTTGCCACCTGTGACTCGGTTACTGGAACAGTTACCCGATCTGCTTCAGTAACCGGATCGCCGCACTGAGGACAAAACTTCGATCCCTCATTTATTCCTGCACCACATTTATCACATACCAACATGATTCTCCCTCTGATTTTCTCTTTTTTATAGCGGTGAAATAACCTGCCGGCCGAGGGACTAGCAGATTTTAAGCCCGAGCTTTATTCCGGACAGGTTTATCGACAGGTTATGAGTCACATTGAACCCGCTGAGCCAGAAACTGAGTGATTTCTTCTCGCTCTAGGGCAGTAATGTTTTTCAACTGCGCCTTTTTTGGTGGACGGGAGATGACTCCTCGTATCCCTGTTGGAATACCCCAGAAAGTAGCCCTCCGCCAGACAAAGATGAGCACCTCGCCTTTGCGTGCTTTGGGAAGTAGCACTTGATGAACGTATGACCTTGTGACTCTGCTTGATGGCAACGAATCACACCACTCGCCAGGGGACTTCATTGAGTGGTAAGCGCCCGCCTCAAGTAAAGGGACGCGTTGGATGACAAGCTTTCTCGCTGCGGCAATACTTATGTCGAGGAAGTGCGTTAGCGCTAACAAGAGATTTTTAAACCGTGAATTCCAGTAGTTGGCTGCGCCTGTCCCGGCAGATCCAGGGAGAAGAGGGTAAAAGCCCTGCCCAGCTTTTCGCAAGTTCATTGCACAAGCAGCAGCATGAACTGCATTTGATAGTTCATCTTGATAGTCAGGTATTACAAACCCTGGATTGCCAAAGAGGATGTAAACGAACGATTCATCTAGGTTGCCGACAAAAGGTTGCGGGTGCAGATTGATGTGAAGTTTCGTGTGGAGAGATTTCTCATCCGCGAAAGTACTCGCATTTTGTCGAGCTTCCTTCAGAGACCATTGCAGGCAGTTGTCGCTATCCACAAATTTTATGTCGTCGGGATGCAAGCCTCGTACGGGAGCGGTAGACCAAAATTTATGTAACATAGTTTCCTAGCACCTAACGTGCTGGTCAGCCGCACCGGGCCACAAACCGAGCCTTCCCGGTGCAGGCAGGACTGGCTGGTTAGATAAAATTTTTTAGCTTTTTATCGAAGGATGATGGTTTTCATTATGTGAACGAATAACATTTTCGTCATCTATCAACATTTCCTTACAATATTTACATTTCACTTTTATAACAGTTTTCGTTTTAAATCTTATCTCTGAGCGAATTATTGCAACAGTGCTTGTTATCTTTTTGGGTTGACCGCTTTTTATTCGCCTTTTCTCTTCTTGAACTTCCTTTTCATGATTATTTTTGATGTGCGACTCAAGGTCATTGCCTCTAAAATTTTTCTTACAATAGGGGCAAACTCTGATAAATCTTTTGCTTACCTTCTTGTTTCTAAATTTATCTTTTGCTTTTGAAGAGCTCTGTTCAGGTTCGATTCTTTCAGAACCATATTGTGATATTTTATACCCCTTATTAGCTTTATCCCAGTTCATTTTGGACATCTTGATCTCTCGTGAACTAAATATGTTTTTCAAAGATCTAAGTGACTCTGCTGATCTCTATATCACCCCAAACTGGATGTTATACAGAAAATCGGCATCGCTTTTGTGACCTTGATAGAGGTATTCCAGAGTAAAGATATTTCCAACAGATTGTAACTCAAAAAAATAAATAAAAAATAGAATATTGATCATTTATGAATTTACAGCAAACATGCCATCCTATTGACTGGCGAAAAAAAATATACTCCAGCAAAGTTCACAAAACGCTAAGCTAGGTTCAGACAATTATGGATTGAACACTTCTAATTGGAAAAAAATAGGGCGGGACAGGAGCGGGACAAAATAAAGAAAATAAAAAAGCACTTATCAGAAGAGACCGACAAGTGCTTGAAATTTCATGGCTGGGGGACAAGGGCTCGAACCTTGATAAGCGGAGTCAGAGTCCGCTGCCTTACCATTAGACCATCCCCCAGCATTTGGTGCATTGATGCAGTGGTGCGAGTTTATAAAAGATTTTGGCCGACCTGTCAAGCAAATTTCAGCTGACAATAACGCCGGCGTACCCCACTACCTGATCTGTATCTCCTGACGTATAGCCGGAATCGGTATATCCGACCAGACTGGCTTTATTTGCCCCGCAGGCTTTGGCTGCCAGTATGGCAATGACCACCGGTATCACCCCGCACATGGAGATGCGATTGTCATAGACGGTTCGATACAAGGCATGAGGGTCAAGTGCCTCGATGCAGGCTAAAGCCGATTTGTCTTTGCGTTCGGTGATTTGTCTGGGTTCGTAATGGCTCATATCGCTGGAAGCGACGATGAGTATCTCCTTGTTGCTGGCCTTAATGGCCCTGGCCAGTGCGCCGGCGATCTCCTCACACAGCGGATAGGCAAGCTGCGAGATAACTAACGGGACAATATGCAGGTTTTTCTGCAGCATCTGCAGAAAGGGCACCTGGACCTCGAGAGAATGCTCGAATTGATGTGCTGTTTCATCTAATACTATATGCTTGGAAAACGCCAGCAGGAGATCGGCGATCCCCTTGTCCACCGGCACCACCCCTAAAGGCATGTCCCAGGTCTCGGTCGAAAGAGACACGGCAGCTCCCCGGCCATGGTGATTTGGACCGAGAATGATCACTGTTTCAGGTATTTCAACGGCAGAAAAAGTCTCGGCCGCCAGCGCACCTGAATAGACATAGCCGGCATGGGGAGAGACAACGGCCAGCGCCTTGCTTTTTTTGGTCTTTTCTGAAACAGGAAATAATTCAGAAATTGTTCTCGAAAGTGCTTTGGGGGATCCAGGATAGAAGCGGTCGGCAACAGCAGGGTGTCTCATCGTCGTCTCCCTCTTGTTGAGTTAACTACTTGCTTTTAACTGACCAGGTTGTGCCCTCGGGGCCATCGCATAACTCTATGTTTCTGGCCAGCAGCTCGTCTCTGATCTGATCGCTTCTTGCCCAGTTTTTGTCAAGCCGGCACTGGTATCGTTCGGCGATCAGGGCGTCGATAGCCGAGGCGTCAATATCGCTGTCGGCAATGCGTTTTTCTCTTCTGGCGGCAAGAAAGCTTTGGGCGTCTTCGGTCAACAAGCCCATAATTGCGGCGAGTTTTTTCAAAAGAGCAGTCGCATTCTTCAGAAAACGTATATCTTCTGCCGCCGGTGCGCCGGTAATTTTTCCATGCAGGCGATTGATGTTTTTCACCGTATCGAAAAAGACCCCCTGGGCCTGGGCGGTATTGAAATCGTTGTCCATTGCCTGCTGGAACCGGGTTTCCAGCTCCATCACTTTCTTGATATCTTTTGGCGTGAGGATACTTTTTGCAGTTTTGTCAGCGCTTGCAGGGTCGAGAGAATCGACAGCCGCCACACATTCGTAGAGCCGTTCAAGACCCGCCGTTGCATCTTTCATCGCAGACTCGGAAAAATCAAGTGGATTGCGATAATGGGTGGAGAAGATAAAAAATCGCAATATCTCAGGATGATAATGGTCGAGGATGTCCCTGATTGTCAGGAAATTTCCCAGCGATTTGGACATTTTTTCATCACGTATAGTGACAAAGCCGTGATGAATCCAGCTCTTCACAAACGGTTTTCCGTTGGCGCCTTCGCTCTGGGCAATTTCGTTTTCGTGATGGGGGAAAATGAGGTCTTGTCCTCCGCCATGGATATCAAAGGTCTCGCCCAGATATTTTCTGCTCATCGCCGAGCATTCAATATGCCAGCCGGGACGTCCCGGCCCCCAGGGGCTGTCCCAGGTAGGCTCACCCGGTTTTGAACCCTTCCAGAGTACGAAATCCATTGGATGTTTTTTCTGCTCGTTTACCGTGATACGCGCCCCGGCCTTCATGTCCTCGAGGTTTCTTTTGGAGAGCTTGCCGTATTCGGGAAAACTGTCGACTATATAATACACGTCGTTGCCCGCCTGGTAGGCCATGCCTTTGCCGATCAATTCGCCGATAAGATCGGTCATCTCCTTGATATGTTCGGTGGCTTTCGGTTCAATATCCGGCCGGTCAACACCGAGCCTGTCCATGTCGATGTAAAACTCATTGATAAATCGATTGGCCAACTCTTCTGAACTCGTTCCCTGTTCCTGGGCCCGGGCGATGATTTTGTCGTCGATATCAGTAAAATTACGGACAAAAGTGACTTTGTACCCGCGGTATCTCAGATACCGGACAATCATATCAAAAGCCAGGGCCGATCGGGCATGGCCAATATGACAAAAATCATACGAGGTAATGCCACAGACATACAGCTTGACGTGGCCTGGTTCCAGAGTCTGTAAGGGTTCTTTCTTTCCGGATAAGGTATTATGAATTTGTATAGTCATCTTCAAGGGAGCTGGTTCTGGACAGTTCGAGTATCTTGTATTATTACATCGCAGGTGACCATGGTATCCCATGGTCTTTTCGTTTGGTAACGTCTCAGGTCAAATACCATAATCTTATTATGAGGAAAAGACAATAATGCGCAGGGAAGTAATCGTAAAACGGTCCTGGGGCGACACGTGCAGGGCATGGTTGCAGCCCCAGGCAATTGCCATGTTGTTCCTTGGCTTCTCCGCCGGTTTACCAATTCTTCTTATCTTCTCGACACTGTCGGTATGGCTTCGGGAAGCGGGAATTGCCAGATCCGCAGTTACCTTTTTCAGTTGGGCTGCGCTCGGCTACTCGTTTAAATTTCTCTGGGCGCCTTTAGTCGATTTGCTGCCTTTGCCGGTCCTGACTCGTGTTTTTGGGCGGAGGCGGGCATGGCTGCTGGTTGCCCAGTTGTTGATAGTGGTGGCAATTGTCGGCATGGCCTTGATCGACCCCGCCGGTGGTCAGCAAAATCTCACCGTCATGGCTCTTGCGGCCGTCATGCTCGGTTTCTCGTCGGCCACTCAGGATATTGTCATTGACGCCTACCGGATAGAATCGGCGGAAGAGTCTCTCCAGGCATTGCTTGCCGCAATGTATATCGCCGGATATCGGGTCGGAATGCTGGTAGCCGGTGCCGGGTCGTTGTTCCTCGCCGGGTATCTGGGGACGACCAGCGAGGCTTATAATTATGGTGCCTGGGAATTAACCTACCTGGCCATGGCCGCCGTGATGTGCTGCGGCGTGGCGACAACCCTGCTCATCGAGGAGCCGAAAGTCAATCGCCGTGTATCGCATTACCGTTATTCAGTTTCCGACTATGGACGCTTTCTCTCGCTCTTTCTTCTGAGTGCCCTGGCTTTCGCGCTGACCTTCTTTTTTTCCGGTTTTATGTTTGCGGCAATGGACAGGCTGCTGCCACTGTTTCTTAAGGCAGGAGAGGGAACCGGGGCTTTTCTGGTTGAAGCGGTGCGATTCGGACTGGCGGTGGGGATGGCGGCGATAGTTGCCGCTCTGCTGCTTTCTTTGGGCCTGGTCAATAAGGAAATGGTCCGTCAGACCTATCTTGAGCCGATAAAAGATTTCTTCGTCCGATATGGCACAAAGACAGCCTTGCTGTTGCTCGTTCTGATTGGATGCTATCGCTTGTCTGATATCGTTCTGGGTGTTGTGTCCAATGTCTTTTACCTGGATATGGGTTTCAGCAAGAATGTCATCGCCGGAGTCACCAAAACTTTTGGCCTGGGTATGACCCTGGCAGGTGGTTTTCTCGGTGGTATGCTGACGGTCCGGTTCGGGGTAAACAAAATATTGTTTTTAGGTGCATTTCTCTCGGCGGCAACTAATCTGCTCTTTATGCTGCTGGCCAGCACCGGGCAGGATGTGACCATGCTGACGGTGGTGATCGGTGCCGATAATCTGAGCGCCGGTATTGCGACCACGGCCTTTATTGCATTTCTCTCAAGCCTGACGAATATTTCATTTACCGCGGTGCAGTATGCTATTTTCAGCTCGATGATGACTCTCTGCCCTAAGCTCATCGGCGGATATTCTGGGACGATGGTCTCGGCGATCGGTTATGAAAGATTTTTTCTGGTCACGGCAACGATGGGCATTCCAGTTCTTTTTCTGGTTGTGGCGGCAAGGAAAGCTGTTGGTGTAGAAAGACCGTAGGGGAAATTCTTTCCTGACCGCGATCAGCGACTATGGTGCCGTTCCGGCATGCCTAAAAGGGCGTTTATCGGTTGTTTTCCCCGAAAAGACACGCCGGCCTGGTACCCGGGCTCGTCAATCTGCTTGTTGCACCACTCTACCTGGCCGGTGATGTTATGAATTCTTAACGGGAAAGATGCGTCGAAGGAAAATTGTACCAAGGCTTCATGCACCAGGGGCTGGCTGGTTGCCACGCGCATGCCGCTTTTGCTTACATCGATTGTTTGCGCTTCGTATGGTATTGATGCCACCGTGTCACCGGATGCAATTATTTTGACCAGGGTGATTGCATAAGAAGTTTCAATGCGCAGATATTTTCGTCGGTTTACTTCGGATTTCCGAACTTTTTCCTGCAAATAAATGTGGTTTTCCGAATAAAGCGTGTATTGCATACAGGCCGCGTAACGGGATGTCTTACAAAAAGCTTCCGCATGATTATCAAGAGGGATGAAAAGTCCATCGTCGCAGATGGTGCATTTCACGGATGCTGCGGACCAGAAGGGGCATTTTTCCTTAGGTTTGCTGTCTTCTGTCGTCATGTGATCACATGCCTGAAAGAAATTAGAGTGGTAAAGGGCTTGGATTTTCCTTCGATATGTGATGCAAAATTAATGCCTGTTTCTGGGTTTTTTGTAAGATTCCTGTGGTTTATTTGTGATCCTTGGGGGAGATGTCGTATCGTCTCATTTTGTCGTACAAAGCAGTTTTGCCAATGTCCAGTTGCTGAACGGTGTGGGCGACATTGCCACGGTTTTTTTCAAGAACGTGGGTGATAACATCCTTCTCCACATCGGCAACAATGTCTTTCAAGGTGTGGCCATCGAGCTTTTGCAGGTAGTTTTTCTGGGCGGAATGCTCTTTATTGCCAGGTTGCAGGTCGAAAAAAAGTTCATTTTCGGTGATTATATTATTTTTGGCCATGAGTACTGCTCGCTGGATGACATTTTCCAGTTCCCGAACATTGCCCGGCCAGTCATGCTCAATCAACCGTTCCAGAATGGACTGGGGGAGAAAATTGATATCTTTTTTGAATGCCTGGCGATATTTTCTGATAAAATGCGTCGTGAGATCGATTAAATCTTCCTTTCGTTCGCGCAGCGGAGGTATGGAAATATTAATGATATTTAATCGATAGAACAGATCAAGACGAAAAGTCCCTTCCTGCACCATTGAGGCGAGATCTCGATTGGTTGCGGCGATAACCCTGACGTCGATTTTTACCGGGGAATTTCCGCCAACCCGGATTATTTCTCCGTCTTGCAGAACTCGTAGCAGTGCCGCCTGCATTCGTGGGCTGATGTCGCCTATTTCATCGAGAAAAATAGTTCCGCCGTCAACCACCTCAAATTTACCCATTCTTTTGCTGTCAGCTCCGGTGAACGAGCCTTTTTCATGGCCGAAGAGGTCACTTTCCAGGAGTGAATCGGAAATGGTGTTGCAGTTGATTTTAAGGAATGGTTTGTTCGTCCTGTTGCTGCTTTCTCTCAGCAGGTTGGCCACCAGTTCTTTGCCGGTCCCTGATTCGCCGGTGATCAGGATAGTTGCATCGGATTTTGCTACCTGAAAAACCATGTCCCGAAGTTCGCTGAGCGCACGACTTGAGCCAACCATTTTGCATTCGGCGGATTGTTCTTTCAGGTGTTCTTTTAGAGAATTAAGTTCCTTGGCAAGTTTTTGCCGCGTCTTTTCGCTCTCTTTCAATTCATTGATTTTATGTGACAGAATAGTTTCAATGCTGTTGTGGAACAGAGATATTTCCGCTAATTGTTTTTTGCTTTCGGTGAGGTCGCGCATGAACAGCCAGTACAGCGAATCTCCCTTGTATCCTTCAAACGAAGACAGGGTGTATTCCAGATGGGATTCTCGATAGGTGGTTTCCAGGGTCTCGCCGACACGGTTATTCTGGATAGTCTTTGTCACTAACTCCTGAAATTTCGATATCGTTGTCCGCTCTTCCGGGGTAATGCTTTCGGGCAGTTTGCAGAGATCACCCAGAAACGACTTGGCGCTGGGGTTCATGTACTCAACCGATTCGTTTTCTTTGATCAGCAGGACCATTGCCGGTATGGTTTCCAGCAGATTTTGCTGGTTGGATATTATTCTATTCAGATCGTCGGATAATTGTTCCATGAGAATACAATGAGGTCTTTGAGTAGATGGAGCCGGTTCTATGCAACAGAGAAGGAGGAATCCTATTTTATTGACTCGTTATATAATATACTGTGTAAAATTAAAAGACCGTAAATTCCAGAATAACGAAAAAGTACAAATTTTCGAACACTCATACAATAATTTTCTACATGAAGCTGCCATTGTCCCCTGCAACAGTTACCCTCCTGCTTCTGCTCTGCCAGACACTGTTTGCATTGCCGGGCTTTTGTCTGCAACCCAAAGAAGTGCTGGTGGTGGCAAACTGGCAAATGGCCGGCAGTGTTGCTCTTGCGCACTATTATATGCAACAGAGAGGGATTCCTGAGAAAAATTTTCTTTCACTTTCTCTTACCGTAAATGAAACCATGTCCAGAGAGGAATATGATCGGAACCTTAAAAAAAAGGTGTTGGATCTCCTGAAAATCCGACCGCCGGAAAACAGGATTGCCGCCATCGTCCTCATGTATGGCGTCCCTTTAAAAGTTGCTCCGCCAAACCCGGCCCTGGTCGGCCCAAAAGGCGTCACGCCACCGGATATGAATATGCGGGCGGCTGTCGACTCTGAACTTGCCCTCGTTCAGGCTGGACAGTATGAACTGACGGGTTGGCAGAAAAATCCGTATTTTCTCGGCTTTCAGGGAGACAGAACGGTCCTCAAAAAGAGCCAGGTGCTGCTTGTCAGTCGACTGGACGGCCCGGATACGGCAACGGTATACCGGATAATAAATGAAACCCTGCAGGCGGAAAAAAAAGGACTTCAGGGCAAGGCTTATTTTGATGCCCGGTGGCCAGGGAGTAAAAGTAAAACGTTGTCGGGGTACAAATTTTACGACCAGTCCATTCATGACGCCGCCGAGGTTGTGGCCAGAAGAATGGAGGTTGTTCTCGATGCGCGGGAGGGGCTTTTCCCGGCAGAAAGTTGTCCCGGGGCCGCCTTGTACTGTGGGTGGTATTCGTTAGGCAAATATAGAGACAGCTTCACCTGGCAAAAAGGTGCGATCGGCTACCATATTGCAAGTTCCGAATGTGCCACCTTAAAAGACACAAACAGTTCGATCTGGTGTCTGAAGATGCTGGAAAAGGGCGTGGTTGCAACTGTCGGCCCGGTATATGAACCCTATGTGCAGGGATTTCCTCTCCCCAAACTGTTTTTTGGCAAGCTCGTTGAAGGGTATATGAGTCTCGGGGAGTCGTATCTTGTCTCTTTGCCGTATTTATCCTGGCATATGATCTTAATCGGCGATCCTCTCTACCAGCCGTTTGCGCCTGCCCCATAAATCGACAAGCAGAACTTCCCGCCGGGGCTCCTGCTAGCCTATGGCCAGAGAAACGCTTCTTTCCCTCTCTTTTTTCTTATCCAGTCCAGGCTTTGCTGTATTTTGGGCTGACGCACAAGACCATTAATCAGTTTGTTTTTGCCGGGAAAAGAAAGAAGAAGAGCACCGATGAGGATGGTGAGCAGCCCCTGGCCGGGGAGAAAGAGCATGGCTATTCCGGCCAGGACCAGAAGCAGTCCCAGGCCATTGCGAAGTATTGCCATCATGACTGAGGCAAGAGAGGGTGGGGGGGTGCTTCTGTCGTTATGGTATAATTTAAGGAAACAGTCCTGCGCGAGTCTTCCCACCACCCACGGAATAAGTATCAGGCTGAGAATAAAGGTAAAAAAAGACAACAGTGCAAGCCAGCCGAGCAGGGGCTGTAAAAAGCTGAAGTTGACCATGATGCTGTTCATTGGTTGCGTGCGGTAAGAGTGATGGCAACACCATCGATGAGTTTTTCCGGCTCGTCTGGCAGACTGTCCGGTAAAACGGTTGATATTCGTTCCGGCTGTATGGCATTCTGGGTGGTAAGATACTGATATGTAATATCTATTCGTTTATGGGCAAGTTCAAGAAGCATCGCATCGCCGACCACCACCGGGACGGGTTGGAGCGGTTTGAAGTCTGTGAGTGCCTCTGCCGGAATGTCTTGTTCGAAAATTGTTTCGCTTGGTTCGGCACTTTTTTGTCGTTCATCAAGTTGTTTCAGATAAAGATTCTTCTGTTCCTGCCATTTGTTAAAGAGCTTTTCGTTTTCTTTGTCGACGCGCAGTTGTTCAACGGCGGTAAGATTTTTTTTCATTGCCTGACCATCGATTTGTTTGTTCACTCCGCCAGACAGGGTCAGCCCGACACCTGGATGAGCAAGAAGCAATGCGGCGTAACGGTTGAGGGTTTTTTGACCGTTGTCAGTGAGTATGAATTCGCCGGGGCGAAATTCGATGGATTCATTGCCGATAAGATCGGTAAAATCACCAGCGGCCAGCAGCAAAGGAGAAACGGAGCCTTTTAACAGCAATCTCTGCATCGAGGTGGCAAGTTCTTCAACCAGCGAGCTTTGCGCCACCGGTGCTGTCCTGACCAAATTAAACGGGACTTCTATTGTACCCGCAGAGTTTGTCAGCAGGGCGAGAGAAAGAGCCGCACCAGATGACGACGCAGCTGGTTTGAGTCCGGCGAGCGCCAGTGTGCCGGAACTGATATATTGCCGCTCCTGCCAGGCGCAGTCGAGGGTCAGTTGCAGCTGGCCGCTGGTGGTACCTATTTCAGATGTTGCGGCGAGTTGTTTGGCCAAAGATGACAGGGGGAAGTTCTTGAGTAAAAAATGGAATGAGCCATTTTCTTCCTGGGCGAAGGGCTTCATTTTTCCGCTTATGGTAAAAGGACTGTCCGCCAGCTTCCCGGTAAAGGAAAACCTGCTTTCTGCCGACGCAGCTGCGTGGATATTGTTTATGCTTCCGGCAAAGCTCGCACCTTCCGCAAGCCATTCCGGGGTTAACCGGTGATCGAGAACATCTACGGTGCCCGTTGTAAAAGAAATCTCTTCGATGTCAATGACGGAGGCAGGAGACTCCGTTTTAGATGAGGATTGTTTGTCCGTTGCCGGGAGATAATTTTTTAAAACGTCGGAGAAATAGTGCATCGGATCGCTCCCGTTTCTGGTTATCTGCCAGGAGAAACGGGCCCCATCCACGGCAATGAAGGCAGCCCCGAAGTGGAATGGCTCCTTCGTGTAATGCACGTCCTGAAAAATCGATTTTTTCCAGGCAAAGGGCATCTTTTGCGGGCCTTTGCCGGAAACATCGCTCAATTCGAGATCGCCGGCAAAGCTTTTCGCCGGCAGCGAGAACAGTCCTTTCCCGCTCAACTCCCCCTGCACATCGGTCGTCGGTGCTGCACTGCTGAAAAAAGGCTGGATGTCCTTGGCCGGCAGCTGGCGAAACCCAGTTTTGAGGGTGGCTGCAAAAGGGGTCAAGGTAACCTTTCCCTGGGCCTTTATAATGCCGCCGGCCGCCGTTGTCGCCGAAAGAGACAGATTATCCGATGTTGTCGGCGCTGAGTCCAGCGCATTGGCCTTCAGCGATACCTCGGAAAACGTAAGCGACCCAGAGGGTTTTTTCTCAGGTGCGACAAGTACCTTGCCTTCAAAATCCAAGCCATGGAGCCGGTATTTCTTTGTTGTGAATTCGCGGTAAATCTTCGGCAAGCGGCCGTAGATAAACTCGGCTACCCCATTTTGAACCTGAATATTGCCGAACTCGATTGTTTCGTCAATGAGGTTGAGGCCGGTAAATTTGACGACCGGGGCACGCAGGAGGCTTTGCTCCTTATCGAGCAGAGCAAAGTCTTTTAGAGAGACTTCGGCGTCATTGAGTTTATAGCGGATGCGATGCGGCGACTCTTGCCGGGTGTACAGTACGAGTTGTCCTTTCAGCTCGCCGAAGCCCTGTATGTCTTGTATTGTAAAGGGGTGATTGTCGCCGACAGCTTTGAGCAGTTCTTTGCCGTCGAAATTATGCAGGCGGAGCATGCCGGTCAGAGTGTCAGGGGAAGAAAATTTTCCCTGCCAGGAAAAACTGGCCGAGGAACCTGCTCTTTCCCCACTGAGAGTTACGGAATTATTATTTTCCTTTGGCGCTGCCTCCACCCCGGAGTGGTAGTTTTTTATGCTCAGCTGTATGGTTTTCCAGATTGAAGCAGGTTGCTGGTCGTTTTTATGCGGAAAAAAACGGACGACGCCCTTGTCGACCAGAAGCAGTTCAAGTGTCAGCCGGGAAGGCGAATCCTTTTCAGTTGCTGCGCCTTCTGGAGTGGTCTGGGCATCTTTGTGGGTCGTTTGGCCGATATTGTCCAGCAGGGAGTCTCCAAAAGAATTGAGTATTGGTTCTTTCAATGCGACTTCGTTCAGCTGCAGGGTGGCAGACACCGGCTGGAAGCTGCCGCTCACCCGGGCCGTCGGTACGACGACGGTTAGCAATTCGTTCTTTCCGATCAGTTCCGCCCCGGTAATCTGCAGCTGGAAACCGATGGACAGTTTATCGCCGGATGTGTTGTGCGGGGCAAACAGGAGATCGATTTTGCCGCTCGCTGTTCCTTTGGTGCAAGCCATGGGCAGGGTGAAGGGTAAATAGCCTCCATAGGTGGGCAGTTCAAGATCCTGAACGTTTATTGCCAGCCTGGTCTCCTGTTCATCCGGTGTTGTTTGCCCCAGGTTGGTCCTGCCGGAAAGCTCCACTGGGCTGCCGTTTACAACTGCCGAGAAATGGGGGCGAAGGTAGTGGTCGGTTTGAAAAGAGGTATTGGCTAAGGTCGGCAGGTCGAGTTCGATCTTTTCGGCCGTATGGATTTTCCCGGCCGGTTTATCGTTGAAGGTAATCTTGCTGCCGGTAATAGAAATATTATTGAGGGAAAAGAAAAACGGCAGCTCCGATGCCTTGATTAATTCTGCGATGTTTCTGTGCTTATCGGTACCGAAGATTGGCTGAAAATTATACGAGCCGTCGGGCTCTCTGACCACATTAAGTTCTAAGCCGTTGATGGTGAAAGTCTTGCTTACCATATCCCCACGGAATATCGCCAGGGGTGCGATATCGGCCTGCAGCGAGTGCAGAGAGAGAAGAGTGGCACCTGATTCGGTACGAATGCGCCAATCACCCGCCTGCAATCGAAAAGTAAACGGATTGAACGTAACGGTGGCTGGTTCGAGGACCATGGTAGATTTTTCATGGAAATTTGCCGGCAGGATCCTGGTAAGGTAATACGGCACTCCGAGAAAACCCAGGGCGCAGTAGCTGGCAATCAGGATCGCCAAAACACCAGGCAGAATCCAGATCTTGCCAGACGGAGCCTGTCTGGTCGATTTTTTCTTCCTGGCCGATCTTGGGGGCCCTGGCGGTCTGGATGATTTTTCGGCTGGTGGAGGGATTTGTTTTCTGGGCTTCTTGGCAAATGGCGAGGGCTCTGGATCCTGAATGGGAATATTGCCAAAACGATCAGACATAGCAGCGGAATTCAGTTTGAAGAGTTGTTTTGTTCATCAAACAGCAGGTTGACTGCCGTCTGAGAAAGAGTCGGATACCGTTGCGGTTATACATATCGCATTGATACAAATAAGTAAATTGAAGATGTCCCCGGCTGGTTAAATTATTGAAAAGTTCATACTGGCTGTTGTGACTTCAAGATAACACGCATCGGGAGCAGAAGGAAATACGCCGAGTACCGGAAAAATCTGTTACGAGTCAATTGTCCTGTGCTATAGTTTCGCTACGGCGATTTTGCAACGGTTGCGACCTATAAGTTTATCACCCTGCTGGAAATATGAGTCCGGAGAAACGAATAAAACTGGCGATCTGTCTTGTGCTCTTTTTTCTGGGCGCAGGAACCGTCGGCTATACGCTTATTGATGGCTATACGCCTCTCGATGCCTTCTATATGACGGTTATAACCATTACCACAGTCGGCTACGGCGAGATCCAGCAATTGTCTCCGGCGGGCAGGATATTCACTATTTTTCTTATTCTCTCCGGGGTTGGCAGTATTGCCTTTACCGCCGGAGCCTTTACGGAACTGGTCATTGAGCGGTCTGCCAATCCCAATAGATGGAAAAAAGCGATGGATAAAAAGATAGAAAAACTGAAAGGGCATACGATAATCTGCGGCCATGGCCGGGTCGGCGCGGCAGCGGCAGAATACTTTAAAAAAAATCATGCCCAGTTTGTCATCATAGAAAATTCGCCTGAAGGCGTGGAAGAACTGCAGGAGCTCGGTTACCATTTTATTCAAGGCGATGGAACCCGCGAAGAAATACTGCTCAAGGCCGGTATAAAAAGAGCCTCTTCGGTTCTGGCAGTGTTGAATTCCGATCCGGACAATCTTTTTGCGGTACTCACCGCCCGCGAACTCAACCCGGTGCTGCATATAATTGCCAGAACAGAGCATTCCTCCTCGGAATCGAGGATGTTGCGGGCCGGTGCGGACTCGGTCATCTCCCCGTTTGTCGCTGCCGGGCAGAGAGTTGCCGAGAGCCTGCTCGCAAAAGGCACAACTTTGAGCAAACATCTGGACAGCATTGATACGAGTCTTGTTAAACCTGAATGGATGCAGGTCTCCGAACAATCGCTGTTAACGGGAAAATCCGTGGCGGATGCCGGCAACATATTGCACGGCAGCATCATCGGGATTCGGCGGGAGACAGCTGATGCCCTTCTTCCGGCAACGGATATGCTTCTCGAACTCGGCGATAACCTGCTCATTCTGCGTGATCCGATTCGCGTCCACTCCGGAGTTGTCACCGTCCAGCCGAAAAAAATTGTCTTTATTGATGATAATCCTGTAATATTGAGACTGTACACCCGGCTTTTTCAGAAAGCCGGGTTTAATATTATGGGTGCTGCGACCGGACAGGAAGGGTATGATCTGGTCGTAAAAGAGATGCCTGATGGTGTGGTGGTCGATTTTCATCTTCCGGATACGACCGGGCTCGTCATCTGCGAAAAAATTAAGGCCCTTTCCGGAACGGAAAATATGAAGCTCTTTCTGTTTACGGCAAATGAACAGGAGGATGTCAGAAAAATGGCAAAAGCGGTCGGAGTGGAACGGGTCGTCGTGAAAAGCCCCGATGCCGGAGAGATCGTGGCCCTGGTTTCCAGTGATCTTGGCTGATTCATATGCAGAAAAATGAATAAAATCTTTAAATATCTGTAATATATATGTAGATATATAGGGAATGCTTGAAAAAGCAGGTCCAGGTATACGGGAAGGCATGCGGAGCATCTCCTCTTGTATACTTATAATCAGAGCCGCAGGCAAAGGAACAAGAAACTTTGATGTCGAAGCACATATCTTCATACCCTATCGGAAACTCAACAGCACAAAACATTCATGCTTGACATCTTCAATTATTTTCGCTGGCAGGACTGTGTCGATATTCTGGTGGTGGCATTCGTTATACACCAGCTTATAACCATCATCAGGGGCACGCGGTCAGTGCAGATGGTTGTCGGGCTCGGCATTCTGACCCTTGGATATTTTCTCGCCAGCGTCTTTGATTTAGCAACGTTTAAGTGGATCATGCAGACATTTTTGAGTTCGATCCTGCTGATCATTATAATCGTTTTTCAGCATGATATCAGGCGGACCCTGATAAGTGTCGGGAAGTCTCCGTTTCATAAACAGACCGATGTCGCGGAGAAAGAGCTTGAGGAAATCATCCGCACCCTCTTTTATCTGGCCAAAAGGCGTATCGGCGCGCTGATCGTCATTGAGCGAGAGACCAATCTCGGCGATTTTATCGAATCCGGTTTTGAGCTGGATGCCCGGCTCACCAAAGAGCTGCTCATCTCGATCTTTATGCCCGCCTCGCCGCTGCATGACGGCGCTGTCCTGATCAGTGTCGGCAGGGTGCAGCATGCCGGCTGTATTTTACCGCTTACCCAGAATCCCTATATCAACAAGCGATACGGCACCCGGCATCGGGCGGCCATCGGCCTGACAGAGGAAACCGATGCGGTGGTTCTGGTTGTGTCTGAAGAGACCCAGGAAATTTCCATCGTCCGCCATGGTGCATTGACAACTGTTGAAGATGAAATCAGTCTGACGAATAGTCTGAAAGCAATCTTTATCGCCAAGGCAGGTCACTCCTCCTCCTGGAAAAATTGGCTGAATAAGAGATGAATAGAAAACTTCGTTTAATATTACTCAAGCTCAGAAGAGTTAATCTGACCAATCTGGTTTCAAAAGACTGGGTGCTGAAGTTTATTTCCCTGGTTCTGGCAGTCGTTCTCTGGTATTTCGTCGGCGGGGAAGACAGGGTTAATAAAAATGTGATGATTCCGATAGAAATTATCAACCTGCCGCGGGATCTGGTCATTTCCAATCAATTTAAAAAAGAGATAGAAGTGACCGTGAGTGGCCCCCGGTCGATTATCCAGGAAATGAGCAGCCGGGCTATAACCAGGCAGGTCGATCTTTCATCGGCCACGCCGGGAACAATGGTTATTGAGAATGACAACGATCATATCCCGGTCCCGAGGGGAATCACCGTCCAGCGGGTGCAGCCGTCATCTATTATCCTGTCGCTGGATAAACTTATTCAGAAGAAGTTTCCGGTTTTTGCCAAAACGGTGGGCAAGGTAGCCGATGGATACTTTGTCAAAATGCTCAAGATGGATCCGGAATCCATAACCATTACCGGCCCTCTCACCACCCTTTCCCAGGTTGATGAGCTCTATACCAGGCCAATCAACCTGGAAGGAGTGAAGCAGTCGATCCAACTCCAGGTGCCTCTGGCGCTGGAGCCGGCGATCGTCGAACTTATCGGGGAAACCTCGGTGACCGCCGACCTTTCCATTGGGATGGTGACGGTGAAAAAAATCTTGGATGGAATGGAAGTACATGCGAGCGTCGATGGGGTAAAACGTGATGTCAGACCAAGAACAGTGCAGGTGACCGCGAATATTCCTAAGAAATATCTCGACAAGAACCTTGATCCAAAGAGCCTTCTTATCGTGACGGCGGTGGCGCAGGAGAGCGGAGGGCCCTTGAAGGTACAGGTTCAACCCCGGGCCGAAGTGGAACTGCCGATCGACATTCTGGCTATTGTGCCGAGTGAAGTCTCGCTGACTGACGGCAAATCCCATCCAGTACAGAAGGCTGTGGTGACGCCCAAACAGACTGAAGAAAAAAAAGCCAGCCCGCTGCCGGAAGAACAAATAAAGAGTGAAACGCCTCAACCAAGCGCTGCCGATATAGATGAGAGCGACGACACGGGAGTCTTGTTGCGCAAGGTACTTAAGAATCAAAAAAATAAACGAAAATTGACTGAATAATGCGAAAATTATTTGGAACGGACGGAATCCGCGGCGTGGCGAATATCTACCCCATGACCACAGAAATAGCCATGCAGGTAGGTCGCGCCATAGCCTTTATCGTCAAAGATAAGGCCAAGGGGCATCGGATAGTAATAGGCAAAGACACCAGGCAGTCCTGCTATATGCTGGAGAATGCACTGGCGGCAGGAATCTGCTCAATGGGCGTTGATGTATTGCTGGTAGGACCGCTGCCTACGCCCGGAATTGCCTTTATCACCACCTCGATGCGCGCCGATGCCGGGGTGGTCATTTCGGCCTCCCACAATCCTTTTCAGGACAATGGCATCAAGATTTTTTCCAGCGATGGCTATAAGCTGCCCGACGAGGTGGAGGCGGAAATTGAAGATCTGATTTTTTCCCAGAAGATGGAAGCACTGCGACCGGTGGCCGATGAGGTTGGCAAAGCCACCCGGATCGATGACGCCAAGGGGCGATATATAGTTTTTTTGAAAAATGCGTTTCCGAAAAACTATACCCTCGATCAATTCCATATAGTGCTCGACTGTGCCAACGGCGCCACCTACGGCGTTGCCCCCCATGTCTTCACCGAACTCGGGGCCAGGGTGACTACCTTGTCCACCACCCCCGACGGTAAAAACATCAACCATGAATGCGGCGCCCTGCACCCGGAAAAGATGGCAGCCAAGGTAAAAGAACTTGGCGCCGATATCGGCCTGGCCCTTGATGGCGACGGCGACCGGCTGATCGTTTGCGACGAAAATGGTCAGATCGTCGGCGGTGACCATGTCATGGCCGTCTGTGCCGAGGAACTGCTCAAACAACGGAAACTGAAAAAAAAGACGCTGGTTGCGACGGTCATGTCGAATATGGGCCTGGAAATCGCCATGGAAAAGATGGGCGGCAAAATGGTCCGGACGGCCGTTGGCGATCGATATGTAGTCGAATGCATGCGAAAGAAAGGCTATTCCTTTGGCGGCGAGCAATCCGGCCATCTGGTTTTCCTGGATCAGGTGACCACGGGCGACGGCATTCTTGCGGGCCTGCAGCTGCTGGCCGTCATGAAAAAGCGCCAGAAACCGCTATCCGAGCTGGCAAGAGTCATGGAGAGTTTCCCCCAGGTGTTAAAAAATGTGCGGACGTCGAGGAAAATTGAGGTGGCGTCGATTCAAAATTTCCCAGAGACGGTTGTAAAGCTCGAACAAAAGCTCGGCCGAACCGGGCGCATCCTGGTCCGGCCTTCCGGAACCGAGCCGGTTATCCGGGTTATGGTCGAGGGGCAGGATGAGGCTATTATCAATGAAATGGCTGATGAGCTGTGTGGTCTGGTCCAGTCTGCCGACCGGAACTGAAAAGGGCAGGGTGCCTCTGTCCACTGGTTCCCATGTGCTACATGGGAACCAGTACAGGATGGCCTTCCTCTGCTGAAAATATTCTTATGGTAAATCTGTTAAAATAATCCTAAGTTGTTCTTTGAGTGGCGGAAGATCGTTCTCGACAACATTCCACACGGATTCTAAATCTATCCCCATATAATCGTGGATGAGCACATCTCTTAATCCCGCAATATTTCTCCATGGAATATTTGGATATTGTTCCTTGAGCGATTGGCTCAGTCGTTTGGTTACTTCACCAATTATCTCAAGATTTCTTATTATAGCATCATGCCAATGGGATACAGTTATGAACGTTTCTTTCCCTACAGCAGCATATGATTCAATTTTGGTTATGGAATCTCTTATATGACAGAGGTAAACAAGGTCACTTTTCATAGCGGTACTGCTTCCTTGATTATTTTTTCCGCCAGATAGGGAGATAATCCTTTTGCAGAAACCACGTCAACGTTGCGCCCAGTTAAATCTTCAATCTCGTATTTCATTGAAATGATGTCTAAAAGAGACCGTTTTGGATCGAGTTCGATAAGAAGATCAATGTCGCTGGAAATGGTTTCTTCCCCCCGTGCAAATGATCCAAAAACACGGACCGATCGGGCTCCATGACTGCAGGCAATTTTATTGATGTCTTTCTTGTGCTTAGATAACAACATGCTTTTCATGCTTTGTCTCTCATCTAAAAATTAAAGGGCGATAAGCTTGACCCGATGTGTATTATTTTTTGTGATTACCACTAAACTTCAGCTGCATGGGGATATGAGGAGCCCTTTGCACGGGTGTTCCGCAGCCTGGATGGCTGCGGTCAAGCCTCCAGGGATGGGTTTATGGCGTCCCGTGAAATGGGCTCCTCATATCCCTCTGTACCTTCTAAGCTGAACTTTAGTGGTAATCACATTATTTTTTTAATAATAAACCTATAATACCTGGCGCTATGTTTATCAAGAAGCATATAAAAGGGGTCAGGTTTGACAAACGGAGAGACCCGGTACAAAAGGGACTGTCGTAAATTATTTGTACACTCATCATCCGTTCTGTGGACCAGCAATTGTAAAAGAAATGTGTGTCAATCCTAAATGAAAAAGACGTACAGGTTGCTGTCACCACAAAACATAAGGTGATATCCTGCCCCAGGAAAATGAAGATGACGTTATACGGGACATGCGAGGTGTGCACTGTAAAATCTCCATCTGCCCATGTTGGCCTCTTCTTGAAATAAAAATTTGTATTATGTTCATATTTTGTCTACAATTTTTCAGAGAGTCGCCATTTGTAAATAATTCAGGGAGCGCGTATCGTGAGTGATACTAAAAAGGCAGCAGCCATCACTGTCACCGTGCTGATACCAGCCTATAATGAAGAAAAAAGTATCGGCAATACCGTACGCCGAGTGAAAGAACTGCATCCGGATTTCGAGGTGCTGGTGATAGATGATGGCTCAACTGATCAAACCATGCAGATGGCAATGGATGCCGGCGCCAATGTCTGGCCGCATCCTTACAATATCGGCAATGGCGCTGCGATAAAATCCGGCTTGCGGGTGGCCAAAGGTGAATGGATTGTGATGATGGACGCGGACAGTCAGCACAATCCTGAAGATATTAGTCGATTGCTCGAGTACAAAGACCAGTATGACATGGTTATAGGCGCCAGAACAAAGGGTTCTGAAACTGCGTTGCATCGTGACCTGGCCAATTATGTTTATAATAAATTTGCTACATATGTGACGAAATTTAAAATTGACGATTTAACCTCAGGCTTCAGACTGGTCAGAAAAAGTACTGCCGGTCAATACATCTATCTCCTGCCAAACACTTTTTCGTATCCAACCACCCTGACCATGGCGTACTTGCGAAGCGGCAGAAGCATCAAATACTTGCCCATTGAAGTGAAAAAAAGAGTGGGGAAGAGCAAAATAAAGCTGGTAGAAGATGGGATACGTTTTTTCCTGATTATCTCTAAAATTGCCACACTCTTTTCCCCGTTTCGTATTTTTTTACCTATCAGTATTATTCTATTCTGCATTGGATTCGCCTATTATTTTTTTACCTTTGTCACTCAGGGGCGCTTCACTAATATGTCAGCCCTGCTCATTTCAACTTCGATCATCGTCTTTATGATAGGCTTAGTTTCAGAACAAATTTCTCAGATGCGATACGAGAAGGTTGGATAGGATGCTTCTGTATGGAACATGATATTGATGAGTCTATAAATGTCATGATGGTCAGCACATCATATCCTGAAAACCCGAAAGACTGGAAAAGTGTTTTTGTGAGGCAATTGCTGCAAGCTCTTTCCAATAGAAATGAGCTAAATATGAGCTATTGGGGACCTCCTGGTGATTTGCCGGAGAATGTATCTTATCAATGCCATGAAGACGAAAAAACGTGGTTAGCCTGGCTTATGGAAAAAGGTGGAATAATACACCTTCTGCGTCAGAAAGGCCTTTATCGCTTTACTGCACCTGTTAAACTACTCGTGCTATTGAGACGAGCCTATCAGCGGCAAGAGAATGTGTCGCTTTTTCATATCAATTGGCTTCAAAATGCCTTGCCTTTACATAGATCGAATCAACCAATTGTTGTGAGTGTGCTTGGTAGTGACTTAGGGTTGCTTAGAATTCCTGGATTGACAAGTTTGCTCAGGAAAGTGTTTAAAAAGAGACTTTGTGTCCTTGCACCTAATGCTGATTGGATGAAACAGGACCTGGAAAATCGATTTGGAGATGTTGCGAGGATTATAACTGTTCCGCTAGGGATTAATATCGAATGGTTCAAGGTCAAGAGAGATCTGCCATTAGAGCAACCTCATAAGTGGCTTGTTGTTTCACGGTTGACCGAAAAAAAGATTGGACCATTATTTGATTGGGGAAAAAATATTTTCTGCAACGAAAGTAAGCATGAACTGCATCTTTTTGGACCTATGCAGGAAAACCTGATTATTCCAGAATGGGTGCATTATCATGGATCAACTCATCCGAATGAATTATGTGAAGATTGGTTTCCTAAGGTAACCGGACTTGTAACAATGAGCAGGCACGACGAAGGGCGGCCTCAAGTAATGCTTGAAGCAATGGCAGCCGGTTTGCCTATCATTGCCTCAGATCTGCCAGCGCATAAAGATTTCATCACACACCGTCAGACAGGTTGGTTGGCTGATTCTGAGGACAGTTTTGGCGAAGGCATAGAGTGGCTATCAATTGCTGCCAATAATTCTGAAATTGCTGAGAATGCCCAGGACTGGGTAAGCCGGAAAATAGGAACATGGGATGATTGTAGCAGGCGATATGTGAAGATATATCAAATGCTTTTGGATGGTGGCCAATGACAGCTCAAGGCATTCTCTTACTTGGTGGAGCTGGTTTTGTCGGAAGGGCTTTGACGGCTCGTTTAAAAGCTCTTAACAAAGAATATTACATACTCGGACGTGGTGTAAGGGGGGGACTGGCGAAACCGTCTGAAGAGCATCATATAGCTTCACTTGATAATACTCAGGTCCTCAAAGTATTACTGCCTCGGTGTCGAGTTGTCGTGCACCTTGCCTCAGATACCACTCCGGGTGTTTCAGCTCTACAACCGGCCTTCGAAGCAATGTCAAACTTATTGCCATCTTTGCGATTTCTGGAAATATTGCAGGGTTATTCGCATATTTCCCTGGTTTATGTGTCAACTGGTGGTGCTATATATGGGGATAGTCATGCTGAGAAGATTTCTGAGGATACGCATTCGGCGCCATTGTCGTATTATGGTGCAGGGAAAGCTGCATTTGAGAAGTTCATTCATGCATACACAAAACAAACTGGAAATGGCGCTATTATTCTTAGGCCATCAAACTTCTATGGCCCAGGTCAACCTTACCGGCCCGGATTTGGCATCATACCGACAATATTTCATCACCTGTCTGCTCGGAAAACAATGGAGGTTTGGGGTGATGGAGAAACAGTGAGAGATTATCTTTATTTAGAGGATTTTTTAGATTGCTGTATTCGAGTAATTGATCAATTTAATGTTAATGACAGAGCTGCTATTTATAATGTTGGGTCTGGAGAAGGTAGAAGCTTAAATACATTGTTCAGCATGATAGAGTCGATCTCTGGAAATAGGGTGGAACGAAAGTATCGACCTACCCGAGCCGTGGATGTAAATAGAGTCGTTCTCGATAGTTCGAGAATCCAGAATGATTATTCTTGGAAACCTAAAACGGATTTATACTCTGGTTTGTCAAAAGCATGGACATGGTATCAAACATGTATCACAGCAAAGTAAGTGAAAATGGTTATCTGTGTTCTGTTTGCATTGCGAACTATAATGGTGTGCAATTTCTGGAGAAGTGTATAGACTCCGTGCTTAAACAAGAGGGGGTGCCGGGAATTGTAGAAATTATCGTTCATGATGATGCTTCTATTGATGAATCTGTCTCACTCATTCAATCGCGCTATAGTCAGGTTAAGCTGATAGTGAGTGAGAACAATGTAGGATTTTGTGTCAGTAATAATCGGATGGTTGCTGTAGCCAAAGGGACTTTTATTCTTCTGCTTAATAACGATGCTGTTTTACATAAAAATGCTTTGAAAACGTTGTATAATGCGTCCGAAAAATTTGGTGAAGGTATATTTGGTTTACCACAATATGACGCGGATAGCGGAGAATTGATAGATATCGGCAGTACTTTTGACCCGTTCCTCAATCCTATTCCAAACAAAGATAGAAATCGTCAGGATGTAGGGATGATTATCGGCGCTTGTCTTTGGTTAACAAAGACTTTGTGGGATAAACTTGGTGGTTTTCCAGAATGGTTTGGATCCTTGGCAGAGGATATGTACTTGTGTTGTTCTGCTCGTTTGTTGGGATACCCCGTTAAGGCTCTTTCTGAGTCAGGTTTTGACCACTGGGTTGGAAGGAGCCTTGGTGGTGGAAAGATAATACAAAATAGACGCCTTTCTACGACATTTAGAAGAAGAATAAAGAGTGAGAGGAACAAGACCTATGTGATGCTCATTTGTTATCCTTTGATAAGCCTGTGGTTAATCTTTCCATTACATATCTTGACATTATGCATTGAGGGTATTGCTTTGAGTCTGATTAGAAGGGATCCAAAAATATGGAAAGAAATCTATTGGAATTGTATTAAGGAAGTTTGGTCTAAAAGAACCCGATTATGGCAATGGAGAAGACAAGTCCAACAGCTTAAGTGCCTGCCACAAAGATCATTCTTTTATCCATTCTCTATATTTCCCCATAAACTACGCATGATGTTAAAGCATGGTTTGCCGAATGTTGCAGACTGAGTAGTAATCTTGCGTTGAAAAAAAGCAAATGGTTCTCACTTTTGAAACAACCGCTGATTAGTGTTATTACAGTAGTTTTTAATGGAGCAGATACTATAGAAAATACTTTTGCAAGTGTGTTTTCTCAGGACTTTGATGATTTTGAGTACATAGTTGTTGATGGTGGGTCAAAAGATGATACCGTTGATATTATAAAAAGAAATGAATCCAATTTGGCGTATTGGGTAAGTGAAACTGATAAGGGTGTATATGATGCGATGAACAAAGCCGTACATTTAGCTAAGGGAAAGTGGATTTATTTTTTAGGAGCAGATGATGTTCTGTACAACATTTTAGCAAAAATGGCCTCGTATTTGGTAGATGAAACAACGATTTATTATGGTGATGTATTTAGACCTTTTGCCAAAAGAAGATATGATGGACAATTCTCCGCACTAAAACTGTCATTTAGAAATATATGTCATCAGAGTATTTTTTATCCTCGGTATGTTTTTGAAAAATATTCTTATGATTTGAATTATCCTTTGTTTTCGGATTATGAACTAAATATGCGATGTTACGCAGATCGTGATTTACGTTTTGAGTATGTTCCTCTGACTATCGCTATCTATAATGATGTCGGAGGCTTGAGTCAATCTAAGGATGATGCAAGTTTTATAACCAATAAAATGTCGTTGATTAAAAGATATTTTCCATATTATGTCTTTTACATTGTTTCTGTACGTTTTGTTCTGATCCAAACGCTTGTTTTTTTTAAAATCGACAAATTAGCAATGTCGATGCATCATTATTATTTACGTGTCTTACGGAGACGAACTGATCCGTCGTTTCAAGGAAATAAGAAATGAAGAGAGCAATATTAAAAACTATAAATTTATTTCTAGGTAAATTTGGAGCGAAAATTGTTAGTAACTCTCAGGATCAATTTTCAATGTCGTCCGGTCTTCAACGAATTATTGATCACGGTATCGACGTGAAGAGCATTATCGATATTGGAGCATCAGACGGCAAATGGAGCATGAATGCCTTGCCGTGTTTTCCTGATGCTCAGTTTCACGCAATTGAACCCCTTGAAGAGAGGGAAGAGGCATTACAATATCTCAGGAAAAAACATAAGCGTTTTGACTATGAACTTTGTGTTGCAGGAAATACAAATAATGAGCAAGTGCTTTTAAATGTAGCTAAAGATTTAGACGGCAGTACCGTAGGAGGAAGAGGGGGATCACAGCGATATGTGAAACAAATCACTATTGATAGTCTTGTGAGATCTAAAAAGATATCCGGACCATTTCTCATGAAATTTGATACCCATGGATATGAACTCCCTATACTTGAGGGAGCAAAAGAAACACTTCTGAGTACAAACATAATAATAATGGAAGTGTATAATTTTAAAATAACTGATTCCTCTTTATTTTTTTACGAAATGTGTGGTCATATGAAGAGATTAGGTTTTCAGTGTTTTGATATTGTAGATCCCATGCTACGGTATTATGATAAGGCCTTCTGGCAGATGGACATTTTTTTCTATAGACAAGATTGCAAACTTTTTGATTACAAAGAGTATCGATAGTAATCCCATCTTGGTTTGGATGAAACATCTTAGACGATATTTGTGATCAGAAGAAATAGGTGAATGGTTTTGAAATTTTGTTGCGTTACTCCTTGCTATAATGCTGAGGCACACATTGAACAAACTTTGAAATCTGTTCTTTCTCAAACAGTATTCAAAGATAGATCAAACCAATTGCATTATATTGTAAAAGATGGTGGGTCAACTGACAAAACAATTCAAAAGGTGAAGCAAACCGCCTTTGAGTACAATAACTATCCAAATATAAATATAGAGATTATTTCTCAAGCGGATACTGGTATGTATGATGCCTTAGCAACATCTTTCCGAAATCTTCCTGAAGGAAATGTGTATTCATATATTAACGCTGGCGATTATTACTCATTATTTGCTTTTGAAATTGTTGCTGAAATATTTAAAGTGAATGATGTTCAATTTTTAACAGGATTGAGCTGTGTTTATAACGAAAAAAACCATCTGATTAGCTGTCACCTTCCTTATAAATATAAAAAATCACTAATGCTTGCGGGGTGTTATGGAACAATATTGCCACATGTTCAGCAAGAATCAACGTTCTGGGGGCCTAAGTTACAAAGAATCGTAGATCTGGAAAGCTTGAGAAACACAAGATTGGCTGGAGACTATTTGCTATGGAAAACATTTATAGGATATGAACCACTCTATATCGTTTCTGCCCACCTCGGCGGTTTTAAAATACATAAAGGACAATTGACTGAGAATTCACAGATAGAATATAAAAATGAGGTAAGACAAATAGCAGACAGTAGCTCTCTTATCATATTTTTAACGGCATTGGTTTATAAAATATGTTGGCTGTTTCCAAATAAATTAAAGAAAATCCTATCGAAAAATATATTTTATTATGAACATTTGAGCAAGGTTTACAAAGTGAATCGGTAATTCCTTAGAAAAACTGTTGCACAGATAAATAGAATTCTCAGATTACCCCTGTTCCTCTGCAAGCTTCAATCGCCCCAGTGGATGAGGTAGTGTAGCTGCTGCATGACCAATCTGAAAATTAACCATGGAGCCCATGTAAAAATGGTTATTAAATTGATATTAAGTAGTGCGTTAATCAGTAGACATATGTTATACTCCGTCCATGGATAATTCAGACGGAAGAAAAATTGATCGTAAAGCTCTTGAAGCAATTCGCATCAGGGCTGTCAGGCGTGTTGAGGCTGGCGAGAGTCCCGAAGTTGTAATCAAAGCCCTCGGTTTCACCCGAACGCTTATTTACACGTGGATCGCGAAATACCGTGAGGGCGGCATTGATGCCCTGCGCAGCAGAAAAGCGCCGGGCAAGTCGCCGAAACTGGGCGGCCAACAACTTCGAAGACTCTATCAGATTGTCGTTGGGAACGACCCACGGCAGCTCAAATTTGAGTTTGCTCTCTGGACTCGGGCTATGGTTCGTGAATTTATTATGCGCGAATTCAAGGTGAAAATGAGCGATACGGCTGTAGGTCGGCTGTTGAAGAAGCTTGGGTTGAGCCCACAGCGTCCGACGCGTCAAGCCATCCAGCGAGATGAGCTTGCTGTATTCAAGTGGATGGCGGAGGATTACAAGGAGATACAAAAGCTTGCGAAAAAGCATCAGGCAGAAATTTACTTCGGTGACGAATCGTCTGTCCGTTCTGACTATCATTCCGGCACCACCTGGGCTCCTCGAGGACAAACTCCGGTCGTCAAGACGACGGGAAAGAGACACCGAGTCAACTTGATTTCTGCGATAAATAGTCGTGGTATCATGCGGTTCATGGCTACGGAAGACAATGTGAATGCCGATGTATTCATCAGTTTTTTAAAACGTTTAATATTCAAAGCCTCGAGTAACATTTTTTTGATTGTTGACAATCATTCAGTCCACCGGTCTGAAGAAGTACGAAAGTATGTTGAATCGACGGAAGGCAAATTACGTATTTTCTTCCTTCCACCTTATGCTCCGGAATTGAATCCGGACGAACATGTATGGAATTATTTAAAAAACCATAAAATAGGCCGACAGACGACGAGCGGCGGTTTTGAACTCTATAAGAGAGTCGAAAGCATTATGCGCTCACTTCAGAGGCTACCGGAAAAACTTAAATCCTTCTTCATGCATCCGTGGACAAAATATGCTTCTATGTCTACTGATCAATAGCCGCCTTAATAACAATATTCAGCCAGATAACGTGGAAGATGTCTGGGACTCATTGAATGGTCGGTTCCATGAAGAACTCTCCTTATGTTATTATTCCGTACGTCGATCAGCGGACATCCAGGAAATGAATTAACGTGCTATTATTAATCATATTTTCATTTTTTCACAGGGCAACCAATGTCCGGCAATCACCTTACGGATTAATACCAATCATGGCGTGGACCCAGTGAATGTTTTAATTGTCCGGATTTTCTACTTTTACTAGAGGAATTTTCACATATTTTAAAAAGCTCTTGGACATTGGCAATTAATAAACCCTCTATGAGTAGTGGTGATATCATAGTGAATTTCTTTTTACGATTGAAGTATTATTTACGCGCTGAACCATTTGAGGTTAACTCACAAGAAGGGAGGACTCAAGAGCGACATCGTCAAATGTTACTGACGACTTTAAGTTCTGGGGGGGCTAAAATATTATCCATAATCATCACGTTAGCGATTGTCCCGTTAACTCTAACATATTTGGGTGTCGAGAGATACGGGTTATGGATGACTATAAGCTCTGCTGTTGCGATGCTTGGATTTTCGGATTTGGGCGTTGGCAGTGGTTTGATGAATGCTGTGGCAGATGCTTATGGCAAAAACGATAGTAAAGACATCAAGGCAAAAATCGCGGTTGGCATCCTATTTCTCAGTGTGATTGCCACCCTTATCCTTTTAATATTTTTCATCATTAATCCTTATGTTGCATGGGCTCAATTATTAAATGTTAAATCACAAATTGCAGTTAAGGAAGTAGCGCCAACTATTGCAGTTATTGTCGTTTTTTTTGCTTTAAGTATTCCTGCAGGAATATCTCTGAAGATCCAGATGGGATTACAGATGGGTTTTTGGGCCAACTTATGGCTGGCCGCCGGGAGTATTGTAGGGGTGGCTGCAGTTCTATGTGTAATTTTTTTAGAGGGTGGTTTGCCTTATCTTGCGGCGGCATCTGCCTCGCCGCCAGTAATAACAGGCATACTTGCAGGCATTTATTTTTTTAGTAAACAACAACCATTACTAAGACCGAATTTTAGGAGTTTGAAGATAAAAGATGCAAAGGATTTGGGCGGTACAAGCGGACTCTTTCTTGTCCTGCAGATTTCTGGGTTAATTGCCTTTCAATCGGACAATTTGATAATCGCACACTATCTTGGCGTAGGGGCGGTTACAGTTTATGCTGTGGCATTTAAAATATTCTCATTACCTACACTCATGATGAGTCTTTTTCTCAATGCTTTGTGGCCTGCTTATGCTGAAGCGAACAGTCGAGGAGATAACAAATGGATCTACAACTCATTTCGTAAGTCTATCCGCTATAGCGTAATAATTGTTTTACCTCTTTCGCTCTTATTGTTAGTTGTAGGAAAATGGTTAATAGTAAAATGGGTTGGGGAATCGATTGTACCGACATGGGATTTGTTGCTTGGGCTTTTTTGCTGGACAGTAATGACCATATTTGGGGGAAATTTCGCTGTTATTTTAAATGGATTAGGTATTATTAGATTCCAAGTTATAACGTCAGTAACTATGGCAGCAATTAATATTATCGTTTCGATATGGCTGGTTCAATTAATCGGTGTCTCGGGTGCAGTTTGGGGTTCTGTACTGAGTCTTGTTTTAATTGTTTATCTACCGACAGCTCTTTTTTTGCGAAATCATTTCAAATATAAACTGGGTTTGGATATTGAAAACAATAATTAAGGATGGTCTACAACGATTGAAAGCCAAATATCCAGTGGTGAGTAGAATTAGATCACAAATTTTGTCGTACTTCAAAAAACCCATTTCAGTACGGCAAGGTGGCCACAACAAGGCTTTGATTTGCTATATTACCCACCCATTCCAGGCGCAGAACCATCGTCATCACTCCAATCAAAAAGAAGTGATCGTAATGGCTGACGTTCTTGCAGAGCTGGATTTTGTAGTGGACGTTGTTGATTACAACTCCGAGTTCGATATCGACTATGCACCTTATAATCTCTTAATCGGATTTGGTGGGGCTTTCGCCAGATCATTTTCAGCACCGAACTTTCGAGGCAAAAGAATTTTGCATATGACTGGTGCCAATCCGAATTTTTCAAATGAGGCAGAGGCTAGAAGATCTCGTAGTCTCTGGGTGCGCCGCGGGGTACTTTTGGCTCCTAGACGAGAGGTTTATTGGCCGTGGATGTTTTCTGCAATCAACGCAGATGCTATGTTCATACTAGGTAATAACTGGACGCGTTCTACTTATGATGGGCTCAATCAAAATACATATTTAATATCAGTCCCATATGTAGCACCAGTTGAGCATGAGGTAATTAGAAAAGATTTTTCCAAGACAAAACAGAATTTCTGTTGGTTTGCTGGTGGTGGTGCTGTACACAAAGGACTTGATATATTACTGGAAGCCATTTGTGTCCTCGATAATGACTTTCATTTAGACGTTTGTGGACCGATTGGTCGAGAAATGGAATTTGTGTCTCTTTACAGAGATTTACTTTTTGCGAATCCAAAGGTCAGCTTTCATGGTTTCGTCGATGTGGGTTCACAAAAAATGCGAGACATTATCGCAAATAATACATTTGTTATTTTGCCCTCCTGTTCCGAAGGGGGAGCGAGCTCGGTAATTACCTGCATGGCAGCTGGCTTAATACCAGTTGTGACCAAAGAATCGAGCATTGAGATTGGTGACTTTGGGATTCTCATTGAAAACTCAACTAACTCTTCAATCCTTGAGACCATGCTTTTGGCTGGGACGATGAGCAGGGAAGAGCTTGAAGTACGTTCGGAAAAATCTGCCGTCTATGCAAGGCTAGAGCATTCATACGACCATTACGCTAAAGTCTTACGAGCTTCGATTCTTTGCGTTGTTGATTTCCTTAAGAGGGAACTATAGTGAGTTGCCCCATATGTGATAGCAGAATGCGTGATGCTTTTTCTGCCAGGATACTGAAAAGACATGAGGTTAGTTATCGCCAATGTCCCGAGTGCAGATTATTGCAGACGGAGGAACCCTACTGGCTGGATGAGGCGTATAGTGAGGCCATAGTTGCGGCCGATACTGGCCTAGTCATGCGTAATTACTTCCTCGCCACGAAACTAGCTGTGTTGCTATACCGGCGTTTCGAGCCGAATGGCGGATATCTTGATATCGCTGGGGGCTACGGCATGCTTGCCCGCCTCATGCGCGATTACGGATTTGACTACTACTGGGACGATAAGTTTTGCCCAAATCTGCTGGCGCGAGGGTTTGAAGTAGACAAATCGATACAACCTTTCGTTGCATTGACTGCTTTTGAAGTTATTGAGCATATTCATGATCCATTGGCTTTCATCCAGGAGAACATGGGGCTGCATGGCAGTCGTACTTTGATATTCACAACCGAGTTGTGCGATTGTGGAGAGCCGCCACCGAAAGAATGGTGGTATTATGCCTTCAGCACGGGTCAGCATATTTCCTTCTATCAAAGGAAAACTCTTGAGGCGCTCGCGGAGCGATTGGGATTGAATTTCTACTCACTTAATGGGCTGCATATTTTGACCGATAGAGTGTTGCGAACGGGGCTTATATTACGATTGATTATGGGGAGATTGGCCCCTCTGATGGCATGTGTTATTAGGCGTAGGCTGGGTTCTCGCACATTATCTGATCATTTCATGCTTATGGATCCCTGAGAACAGAACCATGCATATTGCTTACGATTATCAGATATTTACCTTGCAGGAATATGGAGGTATCTCCCGCTATTTTTTCGAACTGGCTGACAAGATTGCACGTGTTCCAGGTTCCGAAGTGTGCATTATTAGCCCTCTTTACGTCAATGCTCACCTCACTGCCTCATCAAGTTTTTTGCAAGTTATAGGCCGAAAAGTTCCGAAGATACGATATGCAGTGTGTATCTGTCGAGCTGTCAATCAATTGTTGACGCCGTTAATGATGGCGCGCCTTCAACCAGATTTGGTGCATGAAACTTACTATTCGGCAAGGAGGGTTGCGCCTGTTGGAGGGAAGGTTGTATTGACCGTTTTCGACATGATACACGAGCGGTTCCCAGAGTTCTTCCTAGCCGGGGATTCGACTTCCAAAGAGAAGGCTATCGCTATCGGGCGGGCTGATCATATCATCTGCATTTCCGAGCAGACCCGCAAAGATCTAGTTGCACTGCTTAATGTTGACCCTGCGAAGATCACTGTCGTCCACCTAGGTTTTTCTCTACCTGAGCTCCCTGTTGATGAGGGGAGGAGAACCGGAAGACCATATTTGTTGTATGTTGGCAGTCGTGACGGCTACAAGAATTTTGAAGCTTTGTTGCATGTCTATGCTGCCAACCTGTCCTTGCAGCGTGATTACGACTTGGTCGCCTTTGGTGGTGGTGCATTCACAGAACAAGAGCAGGCACTCATGGGCCATCTTGGTATTGGTCTCGATCAGGTACGGCATTTTTGTGGTGGTGATTCTCTGCTCGCAGGACTTTATCAACAGGCCGCCCTGTTCGTATACCCGTCCCTTTATGAAGGCTTCGGTATTCCGCCTCTCGAAGCTATGAGTTTTGATTGTCCTGTGGTATGCAGTAACGCAAGTTCCATCCCAGAGGTTGTTGGCGACGCAGCCGAGCTATTCGATCCGAACTCATCCGAGGCCCTTTGGGGGAGCATTGAACGTGTATTGAACGATGAGGTTCTGCGCCAGACTTTGGTTGTGAGAGGCCGTGAGCGCATTAAACAGTTTTCCTGGGAAAATTGTGCTGATCAAACATTGGATGTCTACCGGAGGCTTCTGTCATGAAGGCACTCATTTGTGGTGTTGCCGGTCAGGACGGCAGCTACCTGGCACAGTTGCTGCTTGAAAAAGGCTATGAGGTTGTAGGCACCTCCCGGGATGCGATGATCAGCTCATTCGCTAACCTCGATCGTTTGGGGATACGCCGGGATGTGTTTACTACATCTATGGCAATTAACGACTTCCGCAGCGTCCTGAACGTTGTGCAGAATATTGCTCCGGATGAGATATACAACCTAGCTGGGCAGACATCAGTCGGTTTGTCATTCGAGCAACCCGTAGAGTCGATGGAGAGTATTGCAGGGGGTACGCTCAACATGCTTGAAGTGATCCGGTTTGTTAATCGACCAATTCGATTCTATAACGCAGGTTCGAGCGAGTGTTTTGGCGATACTGTGGAGGTTGCAGCTGATGAAATGACTCCCTTTCAACCGCGTAGTCCCTACGCGGTAGCAAAGGCATCAGCTCACTGGATGGTGCGCAATTATAGAGAGGCCTACGGGATATTTGCTTGTTCTGGGATATTGTTTAACCACGAGTCCCCACTTCGACCAGAGCGTTTTGTGACCCAGAAAATTGTCAGTGCAGCATCTCGTATTAAACAGGGCAGCGGCGAAGTTCTTGTGCTGGGAAATATCGATATTTGGCGCGACTGGGGTTGGTCGGCAGACTATGTGGACGCCATGTGGAGGATTCTTCAGCAGGGTCTACCTGATGACTTTATTGTCGCTACAGGGCGTACCGAATCACTGGAGTACTTTGTTGCACGCACTTTTGACTTTTTTAGCTTGAACTGGCGGGATCATGTTGAATTTGAAAAAGGGCTATTTCGTCCGTCAGATATCCGTATTAGCATGGCCAATCCTGCTAAGGCTAGGGATTATCTCGCCTGGTCGGCCCAGACGGATGTTGATGGTGTGATCCGAAAGATGTGTGAGGCTACGTTAGAAGGCTGAAGTTTCCTGTTAATCTATATATCTCATCCGCGAACGTAATCTCTCAAGCCAAACGCAATTGAGTTGCCGAGATACGCTACGTATTCTCTTGCCGTTAGTCGCTGAACAGTGACGCAACGGTTCTATCATTTGGCTTTTACAGATATCTTCTCGATAATTTCAGGGGGGATGAATCCCGCATAGACAGCATCGTCAATGACATAAGTTGGAGTGCCACTTATTTTATGGCGAAGTCCGGCTTTGATATCGTTTTCTAATACTTTCAAGGTTTGTTGCGATTGGATATCTGCAATAAGTTGTTTAAAATCTGTTTTGGTTATTTCTGCGAGAGATTTTAAATCAAAGGAAGTTTGTTTGTTTCTCAGTTCAGAATAGATAAGATCATTCATTTGCCAGAATTTTCCTTGTTGACCGGCAGCAATGCTGAGTAATGCAAGGCGTCCAGAGCCAACATGGTATGGCTGGGGTGCGACATACCGATTGACTTCGTTGTCAATTGGGTAATGGCGATGGACAAGGCGAATTTTATCAGGGAATTGTGTGATGAGTTTTCGAAGAACAAAGTGCATTTTGTAGCATTGGAAACATTGATAATCTGTATATTCTTCGATGGTGAGAACTGGTTTTTCTGCGCCTATCCAAGCATGTCCATCGGAGGTAACACCATGAAAAAGAGACTTATATTGAGCTGAATTATCATATTTCCAGTATTCAGGTAAAAAGATAGTTGTGGATAGGAAGATCAATGAGAGAATGAAAATAGAGTTTCTCAAAAATGGAATTCGAAATATGGACCAAAATCCAATAACGATATCAGAAATAAAGTATGAAACAGTAAACCGCCTTCTTATGACAAGAGAATATAAGAATAACAGAAAACTGATGATATAACTCAGAATACAGAGAAGACAATAGGAGTGAATTCTTGTGGTAGAAATATACGCAAAATACAAGGCAGAGATTGAGAAACAAGAGCTGAGAACAAGTAGGATAGACCAAATTTTGAGTGTAGACTCATTTTTACAACGAACTGAAAGAAGTATGAAGAAAAATAAACTGTAAGCAAAAAAACCCCACAAGGATAGCGGAACCCCTAGAAGGATCGACCATGGACTTTGGGAGACTGTATCACAATTTAGTGATTGTGATATAGCACAAAAAGATGAATAGGCTATGTCAGTGTAATTGCGATAATGGGTGTAGGTTAAGTAAATAGTGTCAAGAATTCCCATTATCACCAATACCAAGGTAGGAATATAGTAATACCTATAGTGGAGGGCTTTTTCTTTACTGGAAAATAAACTCATTAATTAACCTTCGATTCAATTTAGCAGTTTATGATGATTTTTTTTGTCTAGAAAACACCAATTTCTGTTAACGATCAGGATGGTGAAGTTCAAACAGACCGTAACTGTCGTTGACATTAAGTTGCTTGGTGAAGTGCAGCAAAAAATCATTTAACCTGCCAATTTCTTCTACTGTAAGGTACTGGTTGGCGGTATCGGAAAAAAGTTTCATCCTGATGAATAGATGGGTGAAACCATTTTCAGAAAGTGAATCATATACCTCTTCAGCTGAGGAGGAGTTTATAACGCTTGTTCCTATGTAGCCTTCTTTTCCGAGAAGATCAAATCTGACTGGAAAATCAAAATAATAGCCTCTTCCACCCAGATAAATAGCGAGAATCTTATCGCCCTGAGTTAAGTGTGAGTTGGTGTATTGTATAACAGAATATTCGGGCAAATATTTTGTTAAATATTCGTTTCTTGTCATTTGGCCTTTCAGGTATGAAAGAGGTTGATAACGTATGAAGAGATGATAGAGATAGTTACCATTATAAATAAATATGATTGAGATTATAGTTAATAAGACGAATATGTTATATTTTTCCTTGAAATTATGGAGTGATTGGAGGCGACGAAAAACGTTGTTAACCCCAAAGGTTGCAAGGATAACAAAAGCAGGCAATGAAGTTGCTATATAACGGATACGTAATGCCCCCTGAAAGAAAGAAAAAAAGAAATAGAGCCATGCAAAAATAAAAAGGAAGTGGAGTTCAAGGCGGATTTTCGGGGAGTAACGACAGTAGTAGAATGCCACAAAAATAAATATAAACAGGAACGGATTCAGTTTTCCATCAAAGTAACGAGGATCGTCATCCTGGCCTTCAAAAAAATACCTCACTGGTAAGAGAATTGCCTGCCACCATTTTTCTCCATACAATACTTTTCGGATGCTAAAAGGAGTCCAGGGAGTGGAAATGTCCTTTTTTTCCGTTTCTTTGATTTTTTGCTCTTTCAAGGCCTTCTGTCTTGGCATCTCTTGTGTGCTATTGACTGGTTGTGATTTGATAAACACAGAATTGTAAAGAGGGTAAATGGGATTACCGGTATAAATAAAATTCCTGACAAGCCATGGTGAGTAGCTAAGTAAAGCTGCCAGTAAGAAAACAGCCATGTATAATATTGGAGCTCCACCATCTTGCTTGCAATTTTGTAGATTTTGAAATCTGGTATAGATTATTGGCGAAAGCAGGGTGAGAAGAACAATGCTAACAATTCCGTTGTATTTTGTGCCTGCAGCCAGGCCACAGCAAATGCCGGCAAAAATTAAGTATCGAATGTGTCGTGTGGCTCCCCATTCTAGTAATAATAGTAATGATGCTGTAGAAAATGCAACGAGGCCTAGGTCGACGTATACCGTTGTTGAAAGCCTTACTATGACTGGTAGCGTTAAAAAAAACGTGGCGCCAAAGAGACCCCATGCTTTTGACAGTCTTGGGGAGACATAGCGGTAAATGAGAAAACCGGTGAGTAAGGCGAAAAAGTAATGAATATATTTTGGTAGAATGTCGTTATTAAAAAGCAGTGAAACATAATAGAGAAGGTCGAGATTCATTGGATAATAGGAAAAACTGATGTGCTGAATAGGGGCAGTAGACCCTTGAAGTATCCAAAGTTTGGGGATGAAGAGGTGATGTGTGAGGGCGTCTCGACTTACAGGGGGGATTGTATTTAGAATACAAACTGCAACAACAGCTGAGAGTAGACAAAACAAAGAAAAGAGCGCTAAAATATTTTTATAGCCAATACCTTTTAAACATTTTATCATTAGATTAAAAATAAGGAGTAAAGGATATGCAATTATAACAGAAATTTGGTGTTTAAATGGTTTTTAAAGGAATTATAGAAACAAAAAACAGAGGTGCCGGATTATGTAATCTGGCACCTCTTAGCTAAAATGTTTCTTTTACATATTACAGTACTTTTTGGAAGTAGCTTGTTCCGGCTGCAACCCATTTCCAGCCTTCACCATTAACAATTCCACCAGCCATGTAGTTCTGAGGACAACGTCCGCCTGCATCAACTACGGCTATAGTGTACGTATTACCAGTCGCACCAATAGTCTGGGTTACTGAAGCAGTGTTTTTACCAGTGAGATTGATAGGATTTGAACCAGGAAAAGCCATCTGACCACCTGAAGAATTGGCAGTTGCATAAGATATATTTGATGGGATTGCAAAGTAATCTGAAAGCCCACCAGAAATGGAATTAGCGTCGGATTCAGCGGCAGAACAGAATGACTTGTCACGATAGGAAATAAAGTTAGGAATAGCAATAGCAGCCAAGATACCGATGATCGCGATAACGATCATAAGCTCGATGAGGGTGAAGCCTTTTTCGTTGTGGTTGATACAGAGTTTTTTCATGTTGTTCTCCTTCAGTTTTTTGTTTTTAACACCTCTTGTTAGTACATCTGATCCAGACTGATTCAGTATACGCAAAGACAATGCCAATAGTCAAATCGACGAAGGTGATATTTTTGTTTTTGATTGTATTACAAGTAGTTAAATGCTAAAAATACGCGCATTGGCTGAATCTCTCCATTTTTTTTCATGCAATAACCTTTGTCCCTGTTGACAATTATAGGCTTGTGGAGTGACAATTAATGTCACCTGGCATTGGAATTGTGACTTGCTGTATAGCTCCAATGCGCAAAATCGTAGAGCATTTCTAAATGAAAAATTAACTAACTTATTGATATAAAGTCGAAATTTATATCTGTTTGCTTGCCGGAAAATGATCCTCGGGGAACGACATGCTGTTTAGCGGACTAAAAACGCAGATTGCGGCAACATTAGCTGTTCTGCTGACACTGGCAATCCTGCTCGGCAATATCGTTGTTATCGCTTTTTGGCAGAAAGGGTTGGTTCGGTCCGAGTTAGAACATGCACGATCAGTTTGGCAGTCTGTGCGATCTTCTGATAATCTTCAAACTCTCTGCGGCTATACCGGCAGGCGTTGTGTTGGGGTTGTCCTGTCCAGCGGTGAGCATTGGCTGAAAAGTGATCTGCCAGCATTGTCGGCAGAAATCAACAATGTTGCGCAAGAAGCGTTGGCCTTCCAAACAGAAATAACCCGCCTGGTAAACAATCAATGGGGCTTTCTCTCATCTAAAAAAAGATATCTGCTCATCGCCGAGCCATTGTCAACAAATGGCCCCAAAGCTCTCACTTCAGCCGTGGTAATCATCGCTCTCGATTCAATCTACGAAACTATATTGGAAAATCATCAACCAATATTTGTCTACTGGCTGGTCAACGTGATACTCTTAACTGTAGTGGGTTTTTTCCGCATGATCGCCCTTACCGTCAGACCCATTGAACGGATGATCAGCATGTCGGAGTCGTACAGTGATTCCGAGACCTTGATTTTTGCTGGAGAAAGCAACCGGAGCGAATTAGGCCAATTATCGTTGACACTCAATGGCATGCTGTCCCGAATAGAGTCGGATCGTGAAAAATTACGCCAGACGGTAACGTCTCTTGAAGCGGCAAATGCCGCACTGCTCAAAACCCAGAAAGAAATGATCCGAACCGAAAAAATGGCTTCAGTAGGGAGATTGTCAGCAGGGCTTGCTCACGAAATTGGTAACCCGATTGGTATTGTCCAGGGCTATGTCGAATTGCTGCAGCAAGCAGATCTTGCTCCTGTGGACAAACAAGAGTTTGGCCAGAGAGCTCTCAGTGAACTCGATCGAATACATAAGTTGATCAGACAGCTCCTTGACTATGCCGGTTCCTCCTCCCATGAAATATCTGCGGTGAATTTAGAAGCGATTTTCTCTGGGGTCTGTCAGATTGTTGCCTTAAAAAAGCAGCAACGACTCATTGCTTTGTCATGCGACATACCTGCCGATATTTTTGTTGCCGGTGATGGAGAGAGTCTGCGTCAGGTCTTCCTGAACTGCCTGTTGAATGGTCTGGACGCGATTGAATCTAACCCGGAGACCTTGGCTGGACAGATCAATATTACTGCCGAAAAAGTCATCGATGCTAAGAATCACCAGGCAAACGTGCATATCAGGATCGAAGATAACGGCACAGGGATAGATAAGAAAGACCTTGCGGTTATCTTCGATCCTTTTTTCACTACCAAAGATCCTGGTAAGGGAACAGGGCTTGGTCTTTTTGTGTCACACTCGATAATCGACGCCCATGGCGGAACAATATGGATTGAAAGTACTGTCGGCCAGGGGGCGACTGTCCATATCATGCTGCCGCTCTCAACTGATCCGGCTCAAGAGGAAAGTAATGAATCTGTTGATCATTGATGATGAAGAAAATATGTGCCATATGCTGGGCGCTATGATTGAGCGGCATGGATATAAGATTTCAACGGCCAGCAATGGCCAGACCGCATTGGAGCTGATTCATCAGGAGCATTTTGATTTCATTCTTTGTGACGTCAAGATGCCGCATATGGATGGCATGACGTTTTTGGAGAAAGGCGCTGAAGCTCTGCAGGAGTCGACCGTTATCATGATGTCGGCCTATGGAACCGTTGATCTCGCGATAGCGGCAATGAAGGCGGGGGCTTACGACTTTATCTCTAAACCTTTTAAGTCCGATGAGGTACTGCTGGCTCTGAAAAAAGCGGAAGAACGCGAATCGCTCCGGCGGGAAAACCGTCGTTTGAAGGATGCAATTAAAGAAATCAATTCTACCGGCTCATTCCCTATGATGGTTGGGGAAAGTGCAGGCATGCGCAAAGTTTATGGTCTCGCCGGACAGGTTGCCGGCTACAACACCACGGTCCTGGTCACGGGCGAGTCCGGTACGGGCAAGGAACTGGTGGCCCGTGGAGTCCATAAATATTCGGAACGCAGTAAGAAACCGTTTATTGCCGTTAACTGCGGCAGCATCCCGGAAAACCTGCTGGAGAGTGAGCTGTTCGGTTATGTCAAAGGGGCATTTACCGGGGCGGACAAAAACAAAAAAGGGGTATTTGACGAAGCGGATGGTGCAACGCTTTTTCTTGATGAAATAGGCGAGCTGCCTCTGGCCATGCAGGTGAAATTGTTGCGGGTACTGCAGGAGCAGGAGGTTCGGGCCGTTGGTGCCTCGCAGGCCAGACGTGTCGATGTCCGGGTTATCGCCGCAACGGCCAGAGACCTGCAGACGCAGGTTGCCCGCGGAGAATTCAGGGAGGATCTTTTTTACCGGCTGAATGTACTGAACATCAGGATCCCGCCGCTCAGGCAGAGAAAGGAAGATATTCCACATTTGTGTCATCATTTTGTGAAAAAATTTAATAGCCGATTTGCTGTGGACATCAAGGGTGTTTCTCCTGCGGCGATGGAGATGATGTTGAATTATTCCTGGCCCGGAAATGTGCGGGAACTGGAAAATGTTATTCAGCGGGGAATGGTGCTGACCAGGACGAATATGATTGAACGTGAGCACCTTCCGGAAAATATGGGTTCAATGGGACGGCGATTTGATGACAAGCTGACTGCGGTTGAGGACCTGTCGCTGAAAACGGCGCAAAAGTCCATGGAGGCAAAAATGATAGCCCGGGCGATGAGCAGGTTTGATGGCAATAAAAGCAAGGCAGCCAACGCCCTGCAGATCAGTTACCCCTCCATGCTGAGCAAACTGAAGGAGTATGATATCAGTTGAGCAGGTAATTGACGCTGCCGGCAAAGTATTAAAAAATTTTATAGTGTAAAAATATTTAATAGTAAATGCGCTGTCAATTTTTTGCATGAAGATCTCCTGAGATAAGCCAATTGATCTGGAAAAAGATATAATAACAGGTAATTGCATTTATAAACGCTCGAACGAGTTGAGGTGGTTTATGAATTGCATAGTCCTGTTCTGCGTAAGAGAGACTTTCTGACGAAATCCAAAGGAGTTTGATGTATGAAGAAGGAGTGCGGGGGTAGATTGACGGAAGGTGATCGGACACAGGGTGGTTTTAGCTTGATGGAGCTGATGATAATTATTGCTATTTTAGGGACTTTATCGGCGATTGCTATTCCCAATATTCTCAGCTATCGGGATAACGCCCGGGTGAAGGCAGGTGCAAACGAGATGCTCGCCCTGTTTAGAAAAGCGCAGTTTACAGCGGTAAAAAGTCATTTCAATACGGACATTCAGTTTGACTTACCTAATGGAAAGACAACCGTCTATTTGCTCAATGGCTCCCCCTCTCCAGGTGAAAAAATTGATGAATACCAAGTTCCTATTGGCTGTAAACTCTCTGGATACACTTTCCCCGGGTTGGTAGGGTTTTCTCCACGCGGTCTACCAACAGGTGCAAACGGAACTGTTGAAGTACATTCTACAAGTGCAAATGCAAAAGTGGCATACGAAATTGTATTGTCGACAGCTGGTCGAACACGGATTGGAGTAATCTCAGATTGATAGTTGCGCCAGCAAGCAATCGTACAACATTTATACGAGTTTCATCTTAAGGAAGATAGATGATGGAAGATATTGGACAAAAAGGCTTTACACTTATCGAACTCATGGTTGCAATGGCAATATCGGGCATGCTGATGGCGGTCGTTGCCATGGCGTATACCGGTCAGAGCAGAAGCAATAACACTGTGCAAGACGTGAGTTCTCTACAGCAGGATATGCGCAGTGCCCTCCAGTTGATGGCCCGGGAAATTCGCATGGCTGGGTACAATCCCAAAAGTGCAGGCGCCAAGATAGAATTGGCAACTGCTACGGACCTGCGGTTCACAGAAGATATCGATAATGATGGAACCATTGGTTCGGGTGAGGATATTCGCTATGCGATAAATAGCAACGGTGCGCTGGGAAGAGAGACAGGAGGTGGGGGAGGTCTGCAGGCTGTAGCTGAAAACATAGATCAATTGGCATATGAATATCTTCTAGACGACGCAACCTGGACCCAGACTCCAGCTGATCTGACAAAAATTCGTGCTGTTAAAATCATGATTTTGGGGCATTCAGATCGAGAAACCGCAGGTGTAGTCGATACCAGCACCTTCACTCCACCTCTTCAGACCATAGTCCCTCCTGCAGTAGCTCCCGCACCTCCCGACTGGACACCGGCAGATCCCGGCGGGTACCACTGGCGAATGATGTCGCTTATTGTCCAATGTCGAAATCTCCAAATAAAATCGTGATAACTATGTTGACTCTAAATAATAAGAAGAAGATTGGCACAGATCAGCGGGGATTCACTCTGATTGAAGTCCTCGTTTCCCTGGCAATCTTTGCTATTGGCATTATTGCCTGCTACGCCATGCAGGCGCGCTCTACCGGTACAGCTGGGCGAGCCAACAGTGTTTCCACCTCTTCGACCTGGTCGACCTATTTGCAGGAAAATCTCATGGCTCGCGATTACAACGATCCTCTGTTGGAAAACAGAGTGGGAAATGCGGCGGATGGCATGATTGATATTGACGATACTGCAGCAGGGACACCGGATGGGGTGATGCATGTGGCTTCCGATGGTACGGTAACGGCGCTGAACACCTCAACGAGCGCAGCTCCAGCGGCCACCGATCTCTATTCAATTTACTGGAATGTCGCTGATAACCGACCCTTGGCGGGCCTAAAACAGATCCGTATCACGGTGGTTAAAAACGGTGGGCTCAATGCAGGTGTACTGTATTCGCAGGATTACTATAAACTGAATAAAAATTTCTAATGGGAATAATAATGGACCGATCAGTAAAAACCGGCGAGGAAGGTTTTATTCTCGTTTTCACATTATTGCTCTTGGTTGTGGTCACGCTCTTAGGCGTCTCGTCCATTAATACCTCTGTTTTTGAGTCGTCGATGTCTGCAAATGACGCACTCTATAAACGTGCATTCTCCGAAGCTGACGGTGGGGCGAATGTCGCGGGAGTGGTTATCGAAGAAAACGTCAGCTGCCCTAATGGGTTTGGTCCAATGGGATTGTATAGTGGTGCTGCCCTGATAGGTGGCAATATCCTGATCGGATCGGGAACACATCTGGAACTCTGGAAAAATCCTCCCGCCGCAGCCGTGAAGCCTACAGACACTAATAGGGACGCTTACTTTTTTTATGACCCAACGGATCCTACTGGTATAAATCTTCCCCGCACAAATATAACCGCCGGAGGAGAGACTGTAATTGCCACTGGAAGCGCCTTGCAGATGGCGGCGGGGTACGAAGGTCGTGGGAAAGGGATGGCGGGAGGTGGAGCGTATATTAATTATGATGCCTTCTCCCAGCACATTGGTAATCGACAAAGTGAGTCCATTGTCGAAATCGACTGGCGACATGTTGTCGGTTTTGAGGGGAAATGCAAGTATTAGTGACTGACAAATGAACACTGTGAAAATTACGGCTTGCCGCAAGTCAAAGTTTTCATAATCCATGCCCACGCGGCAGAACGAGCAGTATCGTCCTTATGTACCTTCATGACAGAGAGGTGTCGTTAGGAAACGAGGTTTGGGTAATCAGAGCCTCTTGGAATGTGAATAATTACCGGTATATGATGGTCACAATATTCAATATACCATCATGAATGAGGGCGCTGCCATGGAATTGGAAAAGAAAAATGATGCGGACGGTAAGTCTGTGATTGATATAGAAACTATTCGCCAGGGAGCTGAAATCCTGATTCAGGCGAAAGGAAATCGTATCTATCAGATTGAAATACTACGATAGCAGGTGGATGATATGCTGAAGAACAAGATTGCTCTTTTATGTTGTGTCTGGTGTGCCTTTCAGGGGATTTTAGGAGCAGAGAGGTCGCTTGCCGCCACAAGCTCCGAGTATGTGGCGGTGCCACCTTTTATCAGTTCCGGGGCTCCGCCCCTGGTTATGCTGGTAATGGGGCGGGATCATAAGCTGTACTATGAGGCCTATAACGATGCCTCTGATCTCAACGATGATGGTGTTCTTGATATACGCTACACTCCAACTATTGATTATTATGGATATTTTGACAGTTATAAATGTTATGAATATTCGTCAACGGCAACTCCTGCCCCACGCTTTAATCCAACCTCAGAGACCGCGGATAAGACCTGTGACGGAACGAAATGGAGCGGTGATTATCTCAACTATCTGACTATGTCCAGAATGGACACGCTGCGCAAGGTGCTTTACGGCGGATACCGCTCCACTGATAGTACTACTAGTACGGTTTTGCAGAGGGTCTATGTACCTCAGGATGCTCATTCCTGGGGAAAGGAGTATACCAGCATCGCAGTCGATGGTTATGATATACGCAAATATACGCCATTTGCTCTGCCCATTGTGGGATCAGGTCTGCGACACCTTTTCGCTTCTACGACACTTTCTGATAATGGAGTCCCACTTTTACGGTATGCCCTTAATAATTCAAACAGAATATGGAGTTGGGTCGCCAAAGAAAGACCGGTTGTCGATGATTCGATTGCGACTGCAGGAACCGGCCATCCAGGGCATCCTGGAGATCATACCGCATTTCAGAACATTGTTAACATCTATGCCAATGATGCAAACAAAATGGGAGATACGAGTTGGACTAACTGGGAAATACGCAACCATTTAAGCCAGAAATATCCTTCTCCTAATAAAGATAATTTCGGTGCAATTGACGGCGAGGGGAATCCTTATGGCACAGGTTACGGCTATACTGACTCTCGTGCAACAGGTGTCGCCGATCAAAATAACTACCTGGCAATTTTCAAGGGGACTCTCCATGTCACAACTGGCGGTACTTATCAATTCGGTGTGGACGGTGATGATGCGGTTGAGCTCATAATTGATGGTACGACCATTACCGGATCTTACGGTGCGCATAGTGCCGCTGGATCACCGCAATCTGCTGTTGCTGTCAGCCTCAGCGCTGGCACCCATACGGTTGAGTTCAGAATGGAGGAAGCCTCTGGTGATGACAAATACTATCTGTATTGGAATGGGGCCGATTCAGGCAATGTCTGGAAGATAATTTCGAATAACAGCTTAAAAGACCTGACCTTAAGTACTTACAGGCTTTCCCTGGCAGCTTCGACTATTTCAAATTTAGAAGTGAGAGTGAAGGTTTGTGACCCGTCCGTGGGGGTTGAGGCGAACTGTAAACTGTATCCAGATGGGCAATATAAGCCTACCGGTTTGCTGCAACGACATGGCGAGCCAAAACGAATGTATTTCGGCCTGATGACAGGTTCATATGCCAAAAACACCTCAGGTGGTGTTTTACGAAAACGCGTTGGTGATATAAATGATGAAATTATAACGAATACTGGACAGTTTCAGCCATCTGTAAACGGCATTATTCAAACATTGAATAAAATGAGGATTTATGGCTTCAGATATAGCGATCATGCATATGAACCAAACTGTGGGTGGATTTCAACCCGTTCAATGAACGAAGGTGAATGTCGGGCCTGGGGTAATCCAGTGGCTGAGATGATGTACGAGACCCTCCGCTATTTTGCCGGCAAAACCGGAGCAACGGGAGCCTTTGATTATACTCCAGGTTCAGCCAATGACGATGACAGCAAGCTCTTTTCGCCCCTCCTGGCTGCACCTTATAACAGTGTAGGTTTACCAAAGGCAGCGTGGAAAGATCCATATGACAAGGTTGATGGATTTGACAGTTGTTCGAAACCCTTCATGTTGGTGTTAAGCGATATCAATCCATCCTATGATTCGGATCAGCTTCCTGGCGTGGCATCAACCTTTGGATCAGGAATAACTGGAGATTTGTCGCCAGCTTTACCTGTATTTGATGCAGAAGCTCTTGCCAGTCAGATATCCGCTGAAGAACCGGAAGGGAGTGGTAATAAATATATTGGAGAGAGCAACGGGAGTTCTCTCGATATGATATGTTCGCCCAAAACAGTCACTGGATTTGGGGCTATTCGTGGGCTTTGTCCGGAAGAGCCTACCAAGAAAGGGGGATATTATTCCGCGGCCGCTGCTTATTATGGTCATAAGAATGATTTACGACCGGACTTGGTCGACGCCTCGGGTTCACCGTATGACAATAAAGTCACTACATATGCTGTCGGACTTGCATCGCCACTTCCTCGTATAGAACTGACCCTTGGCCCTGACAAAAAGCAGATAACCCTGGTTCCTTTTGGAAAGACAGTTGCTTCGGAAGGAGATACAACCGCCAAAAAATTTGTTCCTACGAACACTATTGTTGATTTCTTTGTTGATACAATTACACCAACCTATGGAAAATTCCGCATCAACTACGAAGATGTTGAGCAAGGTGCCGACCATGATATGGATGCCATTGTTATATATGAGTATCAATTAATCGATGATGATGACAACAATGTGACTGATCCTGTCAATGCAACAAAGGTTAAAATATCACTTGATTCTCATGAATATGCCGCCGGATCGTTTATTCAACACCTGGGGTATATTATTTCAGGTACCGATGCGGATGGGCCGTATCTTGAGGTTCACGATAAACCGAGTAATGCTGCAGTACAAGACGTTCTCTATGCCTTTGATACTCCGCCGGCAGGATCTCCTGCCGGAACAAAACTTCCGATGATTACTTCAAGAATCTTCCGACCTTCAACGGATAGCGGGGTGACGCCGGCGCAGCTTTTGAAAAACCCTTTATGGTATGCCGCTAAATGGGGTGGTTTTGATGATAAAAACGGGGATGGTATACCAAATGGAACGGATGGAGATGAATGGGATAAGGATAAGGATGGATCGCCCGATACCTATTTCTATGTGACCAATCCCCTGCGCCTTGAAGAGGAGTTGAATAAATCATTTGCCTCGATTCTTAATCAGGCTTCGTCCGGAACTGCCGCCTCTGTTGTTTCCAATACCCGAAGTGGTGAGGGAGCCGTTTATCAATCGATATTTTACCCAACGATTACCGATTCTACGGCAAATGCCAATACGGTGAGCTGGGTGGGACAGGTGCACAGCTTTTTGGTGGATGCATACGGAAATATGCGGGAAGATACCAATGGCAACGATAAACTGGATGTAAAAGGGCCGGATCTGAATGGTAATGGCAGGGTCTATCATGAAGACATCAATATGAATTGTAAGCTCGATTATCAAACTACGGACACCGATGGCAATGGGGTTTTGGATACTGAGGATACCAATGGCAATGGGGAGCTTGACACTGAATTCCCCGGATCTTGTCCCTCCAACAATCGTGCCTATTTGTCGCAGCTCGATGCGATTATTCGATATGATGCCAATGCAGAGCCCCATCGGTATTATGATGTGAATGGCGATGGCATCCTGCAGGATCGTGAAATAATATGGAATGTCGCTGATGCAGTAACGAGCACGAATCCGCTCAATTATCTGTGGAACTCATCTGAGTGGCTTAATTCGATAAACGACATTGATATTGTGGCGCAAAGAAGTACCTACATTTCCGCAGAGAACCGGCGGTATATTTTTACCTGGGTGGATGGAAATGGCGATAAGGTCGTCAATGCTGCCACAGAAATTAAAGATTTCACCTGGCCACTGACCCCACCTGCCCTTGCCGATTTGGCTGTTACAACCAATTTTTACCCGTATTTGCATCTCTATCCCTCTTTTGGCAATAAACCGGCGGCGATAAGCGCCCTCTCCACAACCGATTTTGCTGATTTTCTCATCAAAGAAACGAAGAGAGAAATACAGTATATCCGAGGCCTGGACGATGTGGATACAGAAGGCATTGCCCAGCCGTTGAAAATTGGTGTAAATGATATTGCCGGTACGGAATTACGGTCCAGGCACTATGATGGAAAGACCTGGCGGCTCGGCGATATTGCTTATTCAACACCGACGGTCGTGAGCAAGCCGTCAGAAGGATATCACCTGTTGTATAGAGATAACACATATGCCGACTTTGCTGCTCAATACGCAGACCGCCGGACAGTCATCTATACCGGTGCCAATGATGGAATGCTGCATGCTTTTAACGGTGGATTTTATGATTCCTATCACCAGGAATTCTGTAGGGAAATTAATGCGGGGTACAATCCCTACGATGGTGTAACCGGCAATGATGACGGTTGTAAAACTAATACAGACATGCCCGAGTTAGGAGCCGAGTTGTGGGCATATATTCCCTTTAATCTCCTGCCGCACCTGCATTGGCTTACCGAGTCAGAGTACGGCCACGTTTATTATGTTGACCAAAAACCTCGGATTTTTGATGCCAAAATTTTCCCGGCCGATGCTGTTGGCGGGCTGCATCCGCACGGATGGGGTACGGTCATGGTTGTGGGCATGCGATTTGGTGGAGCGAGCATCAAGGCGGATATCGATAAAACAATTACTACTGATGACTTGACCGACCCGGTCATGAAATCAGCGTTTTTGATATTTGATATTACCGACCCAGAAATCAAGCCGACCCTGCTGGGTGAGATCACCATGCCGGAGATGGGGTTCTCAACCAGTTATCCCACCATGGTGGTGATGAAAGACGGGGATCACAATGGAAAATTTGATGACTACAATGATTTAAATCCTGCAACGGGTGAAAACAGATGGTTCCTGGCGTTTGGTTCCGGCCCGGCAGATGCCACCGGTGACCCCGATCCCACTGTGTTAGCCACGGCAGGAAGCAGTCAGATGGCCAAATTCTATATGCTGGACATGGTTAAGCTTGCTTCGAAAAATGAAATCTGGACCCTGACGGATGGCCCTACCCGGCATGGCGTATTGACGCAAGGACTCCACTGGTATTCGGAGCTTGACAGCAACTCGTTCGTGAGTGATCCCATCACCGTTGATTATAATCTCGATTATAACGCTGATGTACTCTATTACGGAACTGTCAGTACTGGTACTTCCCGGTGGGAAGGGAAAATGCGAAGAATTATCATTGATGACCTCTTTGATCCCGATGAGGATCAGGATCCAAGCTTTTGGGAGCCTGACAGTGTTTTGTTTAATGCCGAGCAGCCAATTACCGCAGCACCTACCGTGGCCCTTGATGGTGAAGGAAGAAACTGGGTGTTTTTCGGCACAGGTCGGTACTTCGTTCCCCTGGATGGATCTGATCTCAGTCTGCAGAGCTATTATGGGATAAAAGAACCAATATCGTCTACTGAGCCGGAAAGAAAAACGTGGCATCTCATCAGCAGTAAATCAGATCTGGTCGATACCACAAATTATGAGGTGTTTACAGATTCGGCAAGAACTGTTGACCGTAACGGCTTTAAAGCAAGCTGGAGTGATGTAGTGGCAGAGCAGGCACAACACGACGGATGGTTTATAGACTTTGTCGATGATACCGGAAATCAACTTGGTGAAAGGAACCTTGGTCAGGCGGTATTATTGGGAGGGGCGCTCATCTTTACCACGTTCATTCCTTCTGAGGATGTTTGCGAGGCTGGGGGTGAAAGTTGGTTATGGTCTCAGTTTTATACAACCGGAACTTCGTACTTTGATGCGATCCTGGGATCCGATACCGTAACGTTTGATGGGCAGTCTCTAGGCAAGAGCAGGCGTAAAGTCAGCTTGGGGCAAGGGCTGGCGACTTCGCCAAATGTCCATGTCGGCAGCGAAGATGGCTCAAAGGCCTTTGTGCAGACCAGCACCGGAGCAATACAGGTTATTGACCAGAATAATCCTTTTGAGGTGAAATCCGGTATGCGGTCATGGAAGGAAAGTGATTAAACAGTAACATACCTCCGGCAATAGCCTCGGACTAAATTGGCGGCAAGTTGCTTTCCCACCTGGTGGAGAGCAACTTGCCGCTTTTTTTTGGGCTTTGTTGCATAAAACGTTGAATGAAGCTGAGCACGATTTTCGCTTGACTTTTTCGCTGATAAAACTATATATAAGCCTTTGTAAATGAATGACTGTTCATTAGATTGCCGCACAATAGTTTGGGTGGCAGCAGCTTTATAAATATAAACTTTTAAAAAAGAGGATCTCTATGTCAAAATTAGTTGCACCTCATGGTGGAAAAGGTCTCGTTTGTGCTTTGCTCGAAGGTAAAGAGCGTGAAGCAGAGCTCAAGAAAGCCGCTGGCCTCAAGCAGATTGAGATTTCTGCCCGGGCAAAAGGTGATCTGATCATGCTGGGAATTGGTGGTTTTTCTCCATTGGCCGGTTTCATGACCAAGGCTGACTGGAAAGGCGTTTGTGAGAACTTCCAATTGGCAGACGGCACCTTCTGGCCGGTACCTATCACTCTTGACGTTACCACCGCTGAAGCCGCAGACATCAAAGAAGGTCAGGAGATTGCTCTGGTGCGTAAAGGTGAGGTTTTCGCCACCATGAAAGTCACCGAGAAATATGCCATGACCGAGGCTGACAAGAAGTGGGAATGTGAAAAAGTCTTCTTGGGCACAGGCGAAGAGTCTGTTGATGGTAAATTCTGGGAAATCGCTCCTAAGGATCACCCGGGTGTTATCATGGTTCTGGCGCAAAAAGATGTGAATCTTGCCGGTCCTGTTAAAGTTCTTTCCGAAGGCGAATATCCAAAAGAGTACCCGGGCGTATACCTGCGACCTGCTCAGACCCGTGCCATGTTCGACGAGCGCGGATGGGCCAACGTTGCTGCTCTGCAGCTGCGTAACCCAATGCATCGTTCCCATGAGTATCTGGCCAAGATTGCCGTTGAAGTCTGTGACGGCGTGTTGATCCATTCACTCATTGGTAACCTGAAGCCTGGTGATATTCCTGCTGATGTCCGCGTTAAAGCAATTGACATCCTGATCGACAAATACTTCGTTAAAGATTACGTCATTAACGCCGGTTATCCGCTGGATATGCGTTATGCCGGACCTCGCGAGGGACTGCTCCATGCCACCTTCCGTCAGAACTATGGTGTCAACAACATGCTGATTGGTCGTGACCATGCCGGCGTTGGTGATTTCTACGGTCTGTTCGAGGCACAGGAAATTTTTGATCGCATCCCCACAACCGGCGATGCAGGCAAAGATCTGCAGTGCAAACCGATGAAAATTGACTGGACCTTCTATTGTCATAAGTGCGACGGTATGGCTTCTCTGCGTACCTGTCCTCATACCAAAGAAGATCGCGTTATCCTTTCTGGTACCAAACTGCGTAAAGCCCTCTCTGATGGTGCTGAGATTGTGCCTCATTTTGGTCGTGACGAAGTTCTTGATCACCTCAAAGTGTACTACGGCAACCTGAAAGAAAAGGTTGAGGTTAAGATGCAGGGTGCCGCTTCCGGCGATGCAATGTAATTTCTGAGCCTTATAGATAAAAAAGGAGATACTGCGGCAACGCGGTATCTCCTTTTTTTTTGAATTTGATTCGAGGATGTTATGCGGGAATTACAAGTTGGGCTGGGTGATCGAAGTTATCCCATTATTATTGCCGATGGCTGTTTGCATCAGATAGGCGAAGGGCTGCGCGCCAGAAAAATTGGCAAGAGATATGGTGTCGTCGCAGACGATAAGGTTGCCGGGCTGTATGGCGATGTCGTGATACAAAGTATGCGGAAAGCCGGGATTGAAGCGGAACTGCTGATCTTTACCCACGGCGAAGCGAACAAAACCTTGCAGACTATCGGCCAGCTTGCTGGAAAACTTGCCAGCCGCGGATTTGATCGCCAGGATGCTCTTATCGGGCTTGGCGGTGGGGTAGCGGGGGATATAGCCGGCTTTCTTGCCTCATCGTATATGCGCGGGATTCCTTTTGTCCAGCTGCCAACCACGCTGCTTGCTCAGGTTGACAGCTCTGTCGGCGGCAAGACCGGCGTCGATATTCCTGAGGGCAAAAACCTTGTGGGGGCATTCTACCAGCCCAAAGCGGTCTATATTGATATTTCGGTATTGCAGACGCTGCCCAGGCAGGAATTGCTCGGTGGTCTGGCCGAGGTGATTAAATACGGGGTTATCCGGGATCAGGGCTTCTTTTATTTTCTTGCCGAAAATCGTCAGGGTATCCTGGATCTTGATCCGGAATTGATCAAGAAGACAGTGCATACCTGCTGTCAGATAAAAGCGACGGTGGTTGCTGAGGACGAGCGGGAGGGCGGCATCAGGAGAATTCTCAATTACGGGCATACGATCGGCCATGCAGTGGAAGGGGCCTCGGATTATACGCTTATTCACGGTCTGGCCGTCTCCATTGGCATGGTCGCCGCGGCACGGCTCGCTGTCCTCAATGATCTTCTGCCTCAGGAAGACTGCGATACTATTATCAACATCCTCAGGGAGTATGAAATGCCGATCGAGGTGCCGAAAAATCTTGATCGTGGCCGAATTAAACGATATCTTTTGACGGATAAGAAAACTGTCGGCGGCAGGGTTTTTTTCGTTCTTCCGACAGAAATAGGCAGGACTGTTATTACCGATAAAGTTACCGAAGCACAGGTTGACCAGGTTTTGGGATAGAATTATGCCAATCTATGAATATTATTGCGATGCGTGTCATGTGGTATTTAATTTTTACTCTGCCAGAGTAAACACGACCAAGATTCCGGATTGTCCCCAATGCGGCAAAAAACATCTTTCCCGGCAGATTTCGACTTTTGCCACCATCACTAGGGGGAAGGAAGAAAGCGACGACCCGTTTTCCGGTCTTGACGAATCGAAAATGGAACACGCTTTCGAATCGTTGATGCGTGAGGCGGAGCATATCAACGAGGACGATCCCCGTCAGATGGCCTCGCTCATGCGAAAGTTTACCGAATCTACCGGCGTTCATCTTGGCGACTCGATGGAGGAGGCGATCTCCAGAATGGAGGCAGGAGAGGATCCCGAACAGGTTGAAAAAGATATGGGCGACCTGCTGAACGAGGATGACTTCAGTCTCGATTCATTAAAAAAGAAGGCCTTACGGCAGAGCAACCAGCCGGCACACGACGCAAAGCTCTATGAACTGTAATGGTAATAGAGGCTGGTTTCCATGTGGCATGTGGGAAGCAGGGAGAATGTAGTGTCTATGGTGCTCATCTCGCCCGGGATTAGTGTATTGTATCGGTATCATCGTCGTTAAACATCTGCAGCAGTTTATGTTCCTCTTCTTTTTGTTGGAGAATCTTCCGGGCTTCCTCTTCATTAATACCCAGTGATCCAGCAAGTTCTCTGAGGTCGTAACAGGCCTGTCCGTCTGGTGAATAATGTGTGGGTTTGAGTTCCGGGAAGGAACTGATTGTCGCCGTCATTGAGGCGTCGAGTAAGAGCTGGCGGATTTCGATCGGACCATAGAGGATGAGCCATTCGACGGCCTCCGCCCATAATTTACTGTCTACGCTGTCATGGGCCAGCACCTTCAGTGCAGTTTCCAGATCCCAGAGATCTTTTGCATCCATAGTTTATTTTCTCCTGCAAATATTATCTAGAGTTATGATATGATTATCTATCATAATGTTTCTATTTTTGTCTGTAAAAAAATGATTTCTGCAAGAACACAACGAAAGGAGATACCATGAACCGGTTCCACGGCGGGCTGTTTCTTGAAAATATTGAGTGGTTCGATGAATCTGGACAGGAAATCGTCCATCGCCTGCCGGAGTCCGGATCCGGCGAGATCAAATTTGGTGCCCAGTTGACGGTTAGAGAGAGCCAGGCTGCTGTTCTTTTTTATAAAGGAAAGGCCTGCGACTGTTTCGGGCCAGGCAGGCATACCCTGCGCACCGGCAATCTTCCCCTGCTGACTAAACTCCTGTCGATTCCCTGGCGGGGGGACAGTCCGCTGCGCGCTGAAGTGTACATGGTCAATTTAAAGTATTTCCCAAATCTCAAATGGGGAACGCAGAATCCGGTGGCCTTCAGGGACAATGAGCTTGGGTTGATCCGTCTTCGGGCCCATGGCATGTACAATATTCAGGTTGTGCAGCCGGTATTATTTATTAATTCCCTTGTCGGTACGATGGGGAAAATGGAAACCGACGGGGTTGCCGACTATCTCAAGATGGTCATTGTTTCCCGTTTCAACGACTATCTGGGGCAGACGCTCGATTCCATTTTTAATCTTCCTGGTAAGTTTGATGAACTCTCCGATGCATTACAAAAACGATTAGCCATAGATTTCGCTGATTTCGGTCTCCGCCTGACCCATTTATATATAACCTCCATTACGCCGCCGGAAGAAGTGCAGGGTGCCATTGATGATAAGAGCCGAATGGGCTTGATCGACGATATGGATAAATTTCTCCAGCTCAAAACGGCCATGGCCATGGAGAAAGCCGCTGGAACCCAGGGAGAAGCCGGGGCCGGGCTCGGGATGGGTATGGGGATGATGTTGCCGGGAATTTTCGCCGGAAACACTCTGCGTGCAACCGGTGGTGGAAACCCTCCACCGGTTCCGGCTGCGCTGGTACAATGTCCGGACTGTCATAGTGATATCCCCGGCGATGCCCGTTTCTGCCCGTTGTGCGGTCATCAACAATTACTCCTGGTCAAATGCAGCAACTGCGGCAAAAACCTTACCCCGAAGGCCAGGTTTTGTTCGCAGTGCGGCCAGGCTACCGACCGGAAAAAACAACCGCAGGTATGTCCCGGCTGCAGGCTTGAGAATCTGCCGGATTCGATGTTTTGCAATAATTGCGGGGAAAAGTTGGTTCCGTTGCGATAATTCACATGGATGTCACGATAGAACAGAGCTGTCCTTCCTGTGGTGCGGCGATAATACTCAATGAGGATGATCGGCTCATCCAGTGTGAGTATTGCGATGTGCATAACTACAAGACAGGCAACGGGGCCGATCGTTTTGTCCTGCCCAGCAAACTTCCGGAAAATATTAATGAAAGTCAGCTTGTTTTCGCACCGTATCTTCGTTTCAAAGGGTCGATTTTTTATGTACGCGACAATGAGGTACAATATAAAATTGTCGACACGACGCGTCTTGGGCTTGATAACCGGCTATTGCCTGTCTCCCTGGGCTTGAGACCGCAGGCGATGCAGCTCAAGCCGGTCGTCTCAGCCACCCGTGGCGGGTTCATTCTGCAGTCGATGCCCACCAAGAAGGTCTTCGCCCATGCGGCAATGGTTGTCGATCTCTTCGATAAACATACGGTAAAGACCTGTCACCATCGGGCGTTTATCGGCGAGACAATCAGCTGTATCTATCAGCCCTGCTATGTCAAAGACGATCATCTGTTTGATGCGGTGACCAATCAGGTCATCGGCGATTACACTCTGCTGGGCGATCATCTGCATAAAACCTGTGTCAGCAAAAGTTCCTGGGAGCCCCGGTTTCTTGCTACTCTTTGTCCCAAATGTGGTGGACGATTAACCGGGGAACGGGACACCATAGTCCTGCAATGCACCAACTGTCAGTCGTTATGGCAGGAGCGAGGCGGCAGATTTAACGCCGTGGACTGGACAGTGGTTGCCGGTGAGGATCGGGCCCGCTACCTGCCGTTCTGGCGAATAAGCTTTACGACTGCAGGCTATGTGTTAAAGTATTTTGCTGATTTTCTCCGGTTTACCAACCAGCCTCTGGTGCCCATGCCGCTATACGAGAACAGGCCCCTTGTTTTCTGGATTCCGGCATTTAAAGTAAATCCCAAGGCTTTTCTGCAGCTCGCCTCCCAGCTGACTGTCGCCCAGACGCGTATTCCATCGGGGCAAACCGACAGGGTGACAAATGATTACCCGGTGACGCTGGATCAGCAGGAGGCCCTCCAGGCCATTAAGAGCGTTCTGGCGTACAGTACTCTCAGCCGGGAAAAAAGATTTTCAGCGCTGCCGGAGATTCGTCTTGCAGCAAACAGCTGTGCACTGACCTATCTGCCATTTGTTGCAGAAACCCATGACCTCGTGCAGGAACACACCCTTGCTTCCGTCCAGACGGCAGCAATGCGCTATGGCCGTGTGCTCTAGTTCCGCCCGTTGCCATGCACCGCATGGCAACGGGGGCCGCGGCGCAGGAGAACCCGGAATACAAGAAGAAAAGAAATGCGCTATGAATAGACACGAAAAATATATGAAGATTGCCCTGGACCAGGCACGTCAAGCCCTCGTTCTTGGTGATTTTCCGGTGGGATGTGTTTTTGAGTACCGGGACGAAATTGTTGCAACCGGCCGGAGATTCAACAGTTTTGGCAGGGTCAATGAGATGGACCATGCGGAAATGGTGGCCTTGCGCGCATTGTTCGACAGTGACCGCCGGCTGGATATAGGCGAAATAACCGTTTACTCGACAATGGAACCCTGTCTGATGTGTTTTGCAACCCTGCTGGTTAACGGCGTGCGGAAAATTGTATACAGCTATGAAGACGCGATGGGAGGCGGGACAAATTTACCACTGCGGATGTTGTCTCCGCTCTACCGCGATCTTGAGGTGGAGATAACGGGCGCCATTCTGCGGGAGCAAGGCCTTGCCCTGTTTAAGGAATTTTTTGCCAATCCGGAAAATAACTATCTGGCCGATAGTCTGCTGGCGGCTTATACTCTCAAACAGTAGAGATTCATCTGGTATCCATGCGCTGTGTGGGCACCACATCTTCATGCCTTGCATGAAATCTAAATGGAAATATCATGAGCACTACAGCCAAGACAGTCGGCTTCAAACCGGGTGAGCGTAACATATTTTTTCACATCTTAACGGCTTGTAACCTGTCCTGCCGTCATTGTTATATAAATAAGGCCCAGCATGGGACCCAGCAGTTGACCAGAGAGCAGCTGGCGCAGTGGATGGCTCTTTTTGCCGATCCGAATAAACGATCGAATATGATCTTTTTAGGAGGCGAACCGACGCTGCATCCGGATCTGCCCTTTGCTATTCAAAAGGCGAAGGAGCTTGGTTTTTTTGTCACCGTTGATTCCAATGGCTATCTGTTCAACGACCTGCTGACCAGGACCAGTCCGGAGCTTCTTGATTATCTCAGTTTCAGCCTTGACGGGCCGGATGCCGGGACCAACGATCCTATCCGGGGCGAGGGGGTTTTTGAAGTCTGTGTGGGAAATATCAAGCGGGCGGTCAGCGCAGGGTTTCAGGTCAGCGTCATTTACACGGTGAGCCGGAAAAACCTCGATGCTCTGCATCGTATGGTGCCGCTTCTGCTGCAGTTGAACGTAAAGAAATTTTTTATCCAGGTCATAGGGTTGCGGGGGAAATCGGCTGGGGGGGAGAGTGCCGAGGTTTCGCAGGTAAGCAGACGGCAATGGCTTGATACCGTGCCTGAGGTTGCCCGTCTGGCAGCGGGAGAGGGGATTCATGTCACCTATCCCAAGGTTTTTCTCGCCCCCGGAGAAAAGTTTGAGTGTGCCGGGGTCGTTGCCGAAAACTTTTTTGTTTTTCCCAATGGCCGGGTCTATCAATGTCCCCTCTGCGAAGATCATCCGATAAATGGTTATGCCATTCAAGATAACCGTCTTGTTAAAAGCGCCGGCTTGGGCGAGAGTAATTTTTTTCAACTCAATATCGCCGAGGGCTGTGTTATGAATAAACTGCTGCAGCCGGATACCATTGAATACGACGAAAACGGTGTACCGCTCTATCGAATTTCCTGCTGTCTGTTAAAACAGGAAATCGGCCCGGATGTCCTCTCCGCCTGAAAATCAGGCTGGTGTTCCGGAGACCTTTTTCCGGTTGAAAAGGCCACTGAGGAAGATTCCCGCCTCGTACAGGAGGAAAAGAGGAATGGCCATCAGGCCTGTCGCCACAAAATCGCCGGCGGTCAGCAAAAAAGAAAGGACGACTATCGCCATATAAAAATAAATGCGTTTGCGGCGAAAATAGGCAGCGGTAACAAAATTGGCCTTGCCGGCCATAACCATCAGAAATGGTATCTCGAAAGCGATACCGAAGGCGAGTATTGTCCGGGCTATAAAGGTGAGATAGAGTCCGAGTTTTGGCAAAGGTTCCAGTCCTGGGCCGGCGTAGCTCATAAAATAAACCAGCATCCTTGGTAAAGCGACGAAAAAGGCAAAGCATGCCCCGCCGCTAAACAGCAAGGTGGCCCAGAAAACGATGATCACAGCCAGTTTTTTTTCATTCTTCCTGAGGCCCGGTGCAATAAAGATCCACAGCTGATAGAGAACAACCGGCATACTGGCAATAAGGCCGACCATGAGGGCGAGTTTGATAAAGGCCAGGAATGCTTCGGGCAGGTTGGTGTAGACCAGTTTGTATACCAGTGGACTTGCGGCAAAGAGGGGGGAGATGAAAAACGCGGCAATCTTTTCGGCAAAAAAATAGGCGATACCGGTAAAGACTATAATTGTAAGAAATACGGTGATAAGCCGTTTGCGCAGTTCAAGATGGTGTGGCCTGAAGAATTCGAGGCTTCTCTCGATGACCGGTAATGTGCTCTGCAGAGTGTTTTTTGCCATTATGGTCGGGACTGCTTACTATTCATTTAGCTTTTCCGGAGGAGTTGCCGGAGGATTTGTTTCTGGCACTGTATCAAGACTGTTTGGCTTGTCCTCGGATGCAGGAGGAACTGATGTATCAGTGGTCTGGTTTGCGGTTTTTTGCATCAATTCTTCATAGGTCTTCGCCGCGTTTTCAGCCGGTCGATTGACACCGGTAACCGCATCGTCAACCCTCATATTGCTTGGTGCGTCGAGAAGGTCGCGTTTGAAGGATCTTGCCGCCTCCTCCAGATCAGGCTTGATATCGTCCAGCGGGTTGCCTTCTTCCGAGAGCGATTGCTTAAGGCCTTCAGCGGTCTTTTTGAGTTCCATGAGGCCTTTCGCAAGAGATCGAGCCAAATCGGGAAGCTTGTCCGGACCGACTACAATGAGAGCCAGGGCCAGAATAAGAATCATTTCAGGCAAGCCAATGCCAAACATAGTGTAAACCTCAATAAATTACCAAAATATTGGTAATCGAGCTGCTAGCAAGAGTATAATAAACAACCCGGTAAACTGGCAATAATCCGGGATGAGCATCCAGCCAATTCCTTTCTTGAAGGATATCAGAAAAGAATTGGCTGAGTACTGGAAAACGATCCGGTTTCCTGTATTCACAGTACATCCGGCAGAGAGCCAATGTAAGGTATTTGGCGGGCAGTGTCAATGTCTGAACATTGGTGGAATTCTCGGTGAATCGTGAATAAATTCAAATAACATCTTGATTATGTTGTAATTAAACTTAACTTAGAGCCCCAAAAGTTATCGGAATATGATTGATTGACAAGAGCCCCCTACTTGACTATATTTGCGGGTTTGTCTTGTGCGGATGTGTCGATGTTTATTTGTGGTTGATGACACATCGATTTTTTTTGAACAAACCTCTGAAAGGAGATGATATATGTCAAGTGTTGTCGTTGTTGGTACCCAATGGGGAGATGAAGGGAAAGGGAAGATTGTCGATTTGCTCACCCGGTACGCTGACTTTGTCGTTCGCTTTCAAGGTGGAAACAATGCCGGACATACCCTTGTGGTCGATGGAAAGAAATTTGTTTTCCATATAATACCTTCCGGTATTCTCTACGAGGACAAAATGTGCATGATCGGCAACGGAGTGATCATCGATCCGGGCGTACTGATCAGTGAAATGGATAAACTCGAGCATCAGGGATTACGGGTCAGCCCGGATCGATTAATGATAAGCGAAAGAGCCCATCTCATTATGCCATATCATGCAAGCCTCGATCAGGCCAGAGAAGCCGCCCTGTCCGAGAGCAACAAGATCGGTACCACCGGGCGGGGGATAGGCCCCTGCTACATGGATAAAGTCGGTAGGGTGGGAATAACCGCCGGCGATCTGCTTGATGATGATCTGTTTCGTGAGAAGTTGAAAATTGCCGTGGAGGACAAAAATTTTCTGCTCACCCAGAAATTTAAGGTTGCGCCTCTCGAGTTTGACGAAATTTACCGGTTATTTCAGGGCTATGCTGAAAAGTTGACCCCGTTTTACGGCAATGTTTCCGTCGAGCTGGACAAGGCTAGAAAGAAGAATCAGAATATCCTCTTTGAAGGAGCACAAGGGACCCAGCTGGATATAGATCATGGCACGTATCCCTTTGTGACCTCCTCAAACACCATTGCCGGCAATGCCTGTAATGGCTCAGGTTTCGGTCCTGCTCATATTGATGCCGTCGTTGGTATTATGAAAGCGTATACGACTCGCGTTGGGGCCGGTCCTTTTCCCACAGAGCTGTTCGATGAAACGGGGAACGAGCTTCAGGAAAAGGGCTTTGAGTTCGGTGCCACCACCGGACGGCGACGACGGTGCGGCTGGCTGGATGGAGTAGTTGTCAACGATGCTGCCAGATTGAATGGACTAACCGGGCTTGCTATTACAAAACTGGATGTGTTGAGCGGGCAGGAAAATATTAAATTTGCCACATCCTATACCCTGAATGGCAAAACTATTTCGGCTATGCCGGCAAATATTCAGCAGGCGAGCAGTGTCGCTCCGACTTATGAAAGTCTTGAGGGGTGGAAAGAAGATATCACCAATGTAAGGCAGTACGACGATCTCCCCTCTCAGGCCAAAGAATACATTCGACGGGTAGAGGATTTCACCGGGGTCCCGGCGGATATCGTTTCGGTTGGCCCGGACAGGGCCGAGACCCTGTTGTTGACGAATCCATTTGATAAATAACCAGTTGCCGGTCAGGCAAAGTATAGACTTTGTCGACCCATGCAATGGATACTAAAGAGGTTGGTAAAATATGGCTAGAATTACATGCGAAGATTGTCTTGAAAAAGTTGGCGACCATAATCGGTTCAACCTTATTCATCTGGCGGTAAAACGCATTAAACAGCATCGGCAGGGAGAACCGTTTCTCGTCAATGGGAAAAATCAAGAAATCGTCATGACCCTGCGGGAAATTGCGGCAGGGGAAGTCACCTTTGACAATATCAAGGATTTACCGGATCAGATGCCTGAAACCGGCAGCGAAAGTGATGCCGTGAATGATATACTTGCAAAAATACTTTCCTGATAACGAATAGCCACAATAAAAGATTATGAGTACTGACTATTACGAAATCTTATCTGTGAGCAGGAGTTCCAGCGCTGGTGAGATAAAAAAGGCTTATCGAAAACTGGCAATGAAGTATCATCCCGACCGGAATCCTGATAATAGAGAAGCCGAGGAGAAATTTAAATCCTGTACTGAAGCGTATGAAGTCTTAAGTGACGAAAAAAAGAGGAAGATATACGATACCTACGGCCATGACGGGTTGAAGAACAGTGGTTATAGTGGTCCAGGGAATGCAGAAGATATCTTCTCGAGCTTCGGCGATATTTTTGGCGATCTGTTTGGCTTTGGCGGCGGGAGCCGGGCCAGGGCAAGAAGCGATGGCCCCATTCCAGGGAATGATCTTCGCTATGATGTCGAAATTACCTTCATGGAGGCCGTACACGGCGTTTCCAAAGAAGTGCAGTTGACCCGCAAGGACACCTGCTGGACCTGTGAAGGAACGGGAAGCAGACCGGGGCATAAAAAGAAAACCTGTCCAACCTGCAATGGACAGGGACAGGTTGTCCGCTCCCAGGGATTTTTTCAGATGAGTTCGACCTGTCCGCAGTGTCATGGCGAAGGCGCCATTGTTACTAATCCCTGCAATGACTGCCACGGAACTGGACTCGTCGAGAAAACCAAAAAGGTTTCCCTGAAGATTCCAGCCGGGGTTGATACCGGGGCGCGCATGCGGCTTCGCGGTGAAGGTGAAGGCGGTCGTCGTGGCGGTGCTTCCGGGGACCTGTATGTGGTGGTTCATGTGCAGGAACATGATTTTTTCAAACGGGACGGAGATACTATTTATTGTCGGTTTCCGATTTCAATGGCCAAAGCGGCTCTTGGTGCCACGGTGGAGATTCCTACCATCCATGGCAAAAAAACACTGGATGTTCCCGCCGGCAGCCAGTCAGGGGAACGTTTTACGTTGCGCCGGGAGGGGGCGCCAAGTCTTCGCGGTCACGGACGGGGAGATATGGTGGTTGAGCTCCAGGTTTTGACCCCGACCAATCTCTGTGAAGAGCAGAAAAAGGTCCTGCGCGATTTTGATGACCTTTGTCAACAGCACGGGCAGCATCGTGAGGAAGAAGGCTTCTTTAAAAAATTATTTAACGAAGTACTCGGCAAATCCAATAATTAGGTGTTTGGCAATGGCAAGAGAGGATAAAGCTGTATTCACCCATTTCGATGATCAAGGTCATGCACGAATGGTCGATGTGAGCGAAAAACAGGAAACCGTTCGTGTTGCCGATGCAGCTGGAAATATCAAAATGTCTGTCGATGCCTATGAACTGGTTAAAAGTGGTTCGATGGCCAAAGGAGATGTGCTGGGAATAGCCAGGGTCGCCGGGGTTATGGCTGCTAAAAAAGTCGATGAACTCATTCCTCTTGCCCATCCGCTGCTGATTACCAAGGTTGTTGTCGACTTTGCCTATCGAGACGAGGATTGCTCGGTCGATATTTTTGCAACAGTGGGCATCTGCGGTAAAACCGGGGTGGAAATGGAGGCCTTGACCGCTGTTTCTGTTGCTGCGTTAACCATTTATGATATGTGTAAAGCGGTCGATAAGTCGATGATTATCCGAGATATACGGCTGTTGAAAAAAACTGGTGGGAAAAGTGGAACCTATATTCGCAAGCAGTGACTTGTGAAGATTACGGAAAAGTTAGATTCCATGCTGTTTTTTAAGATATCAACTATGTACCTTAATAGTTACACTTATGGAAGGGTATTGAGGAGAAAGTGAATGGACAAAGAGAAACTCGAAATGTTTCGCCAGCAGCTTCTGGCTAAAAAAGAAGAAATTATTAATGAAGCTGGCAAAACACTGTCTGAAATGACGGATCAGACCTCGAATGTTCCAGATCCCAATGATCGGGCTACCATAGAATCGGGAAGAAGTTTTGAGCTGAGAATCCGTGATCGGGAGCGTAAGCTTGTCTCTAAAATAGACGAGGCAATTGCCAGAATCGAGGATGGGAGTTACGGCATATGTGAGGATTGTGGAGAGGAGATCGGCATCAAAAGATTAGAGGCGCGGCCGGTAACCATGCTCTGCATTGACTGTAAGACTGCACAGGAAACAAAAGAAAAATCGAAAGGACTTTAAGGGAGCATGCCTGAACTTCGCAGAGATCCTGTTCTTGGCCGATGGATAATCATTTCCAAGGAGAGAGGGAAACGGCCTTCCGATTTTCTGATTGAGGATGTCAAGGGAAGCGGGGGGTTTTGTCCACTCTGTCCAGGCAATGAATCTTTTACGCCGCCTGAAGTGTATGCTTTCAGGTATAGAAGTTCGTACGCTAATGCACCGGATTGGCAGGTAAGAGTTGTTCCGAATAAATATCCGGCTCTGGTTATAGAAGGGGATCTGGCCAAGGAGGGGGTCGGCCTGTATGATCGGATGAACGGCATTGGTGCCCACGAAGTTATCATTGAAAGTCCTAACCATGATGAGAACTTCGCCGATCTTGCCCCCGAGAAAATGGCTCTGGTCTTCAAGGCATACCAGGAAAGGATCATCGACCTCGCAAAAGATGATAGATTCAAGTATGTTATGGTTTTTAAAAACCATGGTCGCGGAGCGGGTGCGTCCCTGGAGCATTCACACTCTCAACTGATCGCCCTGCCTATTCTGCCGAGAATGATAGTTTCCGAACTCGAAGGCGCCAAATCGCATTATAAGTACAAAGAACGTTGTATTTTTTGCGATATCATCCGCCAGGAAATGCAGCAGAAAGAGCGTGTCGTCTGCCAAAATGAGAGGTTTATCACGATAACCCCCTTCGCCCCCCGGACGCCGTTTGAAATGTGGATCCTGCCGAAGCATCATTCCTCGGAATATTATGCCCAGAGCGAGGCTGATATCCTGTCGCTTGCCGAACTCTTTTCAGAGTCCTTGCGAAGGTTGTCCAGTTGTATCGCTAACGTTCCGTATAATTTTGTATTGCATACCGAACCACTACGCTCAGGTGGTCTGAGGTATTACCACTGGCATTTTGAAATTGTGCCCAAGTTGACTTCCATAGCTGGATTTGAATGGGGGACGGGATTCTATATTAATCCTCTTCCTCCGGAAGAAGCGGCTGGCTATCTGAGGGAATCGCTGGAGAACAGGCTGGAGGGTGTGAACAATGAAAAAGTTACTGTTGGTTGACGACGAAGAATCCATTCAGCTGGTCTATCGGGAAGAATTCGAAGATGAAGGATATCAGGTGATTTCCGCTTCTGACGGCACAACAGGTTTGGAAAAATTCAAGGAAGAGAATCCGGATCTGGTGATTCTCGATATTCAGATGCCCGGTATAAACGGCGTCGAGGTCCTGCGGCAGATGAAAATGCTGCGCCCAGCAGTCCCGGTTATCCTGAGCAGTGCCTATCCTGAGTTCAAGCGAGATCTTGGGACCTGGGCATCCGATGAGTATATTGTCAAGTCGGGAAATCTGGACGAGCTTAAAAAAACTGTTCGGACCTTGTTGGGGGAAGAATAAAGTACCAAAACAGGGCACAATGGAGTAAAAGATGTCTTGGTGATGGTAATTGCTACATCACTGGTGGCGTAAATCGTGGTTTTCGCAGCTTATTAGATACATAGAAATAATTTTTTTGTGCTTTTTACGAGAAAATTGCTTTGTGAAGGTACAGATCCTGTGAAGCTTTCGGGCGGGGTTGAATTGTTAGGTTATGAAAGATATCCAGAGTCAGCTCGACAGTCGAAGAATAAATATAAAGAAAGTCGGCGTCAAAACCGTTTCCTATCCGATTACCGTACGCGACAAAGCCCAAAAACAACAGCAGACTGTGGCTACCGCCAATATGTATGTCAATCTGCCGCATAAGTTCAAAGGCACGCATATGAGCAGGTTCGTTGAGATTCTCAATGAATTTCACGGGGAAATCGACATCAAAAGCTTTCATTTTATTCTTGAGAAAATGAAGGTTCGCCTGGAAGCGGAAGCCTCTCATCTAGAGATTGAATTTCCTTACTTTCTTAAAAAAGTCAGAAATGGCGATTCGGGAAATCTTGGCCATTATAAATGCTCCATGCACGGTTCTCTTGAAAAAGAACATGAACTGACGCTGAGTGTCGAAGTTCCGATAAGTCTGCCGATAGCCGAAAAGACTCCGCATCGATTGCCCAGGTCCATGGGCAGGTGGGGCAAAGCCGATTTGAGTATCCGTTTCCATCATTTCTTCTGGATTGAAGACATAATTCTCCTCATCGAGGAAACGGTGGAAAAAGAGATAAATGAGTTGTCGTTAAAAGAACGAAAAGTTCTCTCTGTCGAGTCCCTGGCCAGGCGGATGGGGGCAAGCCTTGAGCAGATTGAAGCCATCAAATCGTATACCGTTACCGTGCACAACTTTGGCGACGAGTATTCGACTTTCGCCACCCTTGAATCGTGTTAGTGACTTAGAAATAATTGTCTTGTGCTTTTCACAAGACAATTATTTCGTGAAGGAACTTACCCCGCAAATCTTTTAGGCGGGGTTAGTGGCCAAATGGAAATGTTTCTTGTGCTTTTCACAAGACAATTATTTCGTGAAGGAACTTACCCCTCAAGGGGGCACTGAACGGAGTCCCGCAAATCTTTTA
>NZ_SWCM01000045.1 GCF_005116645.1 Desulfopila sp. IMCC35006 | reverse complement strand
GTGCGAGGCAGTGCTGTCGGCACACAACACATGCCTATGGAGAAACAGGTTTCCAGCCTGAATACCTTGTGGTTAATCCAGTACCTTCGATCCTATCATCCTGATGTCGACATTCATCGTCTCATTGACGATATCTTCCCCAAGGGCCCGTTTTTTATAAAAAATATAAAGACAGATAAAACCGAACCTGTTGCAATAAGCCACCTCGAAAGTCCCGATTACTGGTTTTCAAATATTTTCATGATGGCATTGTATTGCACCATAGAGGAACATTGTCCTGATCCTGACATTGCATACAAATGTGGGTCGACTTTTTATAAGACTCAGTCTCGCCTTAAAACAGCTGTTGGCGTACCACTTATCGGCCCATATCGGCTGATTAAGAAAATTGTCAGTGAAAACGACAAGTACAATAGAACAAAATCAGCTGTTATCCAATCCCTTAGTAAAGGACATGTTATTATTCGTCTCATCCACAAGCCGGATATAATCATGAAGGGCTTTGCCATCAATTGGCATCTCGGACTGTTTGAGTCCTATGCCAGGCTTGCCGGGGTTACCAACATCACAACCAGGGTAACATGCATTGAGACTGGGCCTCAATGGTACGGTGATTCAGGCAGGGCAATATATGACTTTGAAATCACTTTTAAAGATCCTGGCTTTCTATCCCGTATTAGGAATCGGATGCTCTACGCATTGCCCGCCGTAAGGGAATTGATAGATAGTGCAGAGCAGATCCAGGCCAGACATAATGAAGAGATCCTCAACCGTGACAATATTATCATTGAGCGCACTGCAGCTATTGTAAAAGCAAACGAAAAGATGCGTTTTGAGATCACTGAACGTAAGAAGACGGAAAGGGCATTACTACAATCCCAGAGCAAGTTGCAACGTTATATCACCGCAATTGATGATATAGGTTTGGG
>NZ_SWCM01000044.1 GCF_005116645.1 Desulfopila sp. IMCC35006 | reverse complement strand
AATCCGTAGCTTCGGTACTATGCTTAGCCCCGTTAAATTTTCGGCGCGGTATCATTAGACCAGTGAGCTATTACGCTTTCTTTAAAGGGTTGCTGCTTCTAAGCCAACCTCCTGGTTGTATAAACAATTCCACATCCTTTTCCACTTAGCATAGATTTAGGGACCTTAGCTGACGGTCTGGGTTCTTTCCCTTTCGACCACGGAACTTATCTCCCGTAGTCTGACTCCCACATTAGAACTTGACGGTATTCGGAGTTTGAAAAGGGTTGGTAATCCGGTGGGACCCCTAGCCTTGTCAGTGCTCTACCTCCGTCAGTCATCATGTGAGGCTATACCTAAATATATTTCGGAGAAAACCAGCTATCACCGAGTTTGATTAGCCTTTCACTCCTATCCACAGCTCATCCGAACAGTTTTCAACCTATATCGGTTCGGGCCTCCATCTCGTGTTACCGAGACTTCACCCTGGCCATGGATAGATCACCCGGCTTCGGGTCTACCCCATACAACTAAACGCCCAGTTAAGACTCGCTTTCGCTGCGGCTCCACCTCTCGGCTTAACCTCGCTGCATAGGGTAAGTCGTTGACTCATTATGCAAAAGGCACGCAGTCACACTGTCCGAAGACATAGTGCTCCTACTGCTTGTAAGCTAACGGTTTCAGTTTCTATTTCACTCCCCTCCCGGGGTTCTTTTCACCTTTCCCTCACGGTACTCGTTCACTATCGGTCATCGGTTAGTATTTAGCCTTGGAAGATGGTCCTCCCGGATTCCCACAGGGTTTCACGTGTCCCGTGGTACTCAGGAAATCCCTAGGGTGAAACTGCATTTCGCGTACCGGATTATCACCGTCTATGATCAGCCTTTCCATACTGTTCCGCTATACATTTTCAATCCCATGTCGGGCTCCTACAACCCCAGATAAATCTGGTTTGGGCTTTTCCGCTTTCGCTCGCCGCTACTGACGGAATCTCTAAATTGATTTCTATTCCTGCGGGTACTAAGATGTTTCAATTCCCCGCGTTCGCTTCATGCACCTATGAATTCAGTGCATGATGATGGGATATAACTCCCACCGGGTTTCCCCATTCGGAAATCTCCGGATCAAAGCCTGTTAACGACTCCCCGAAGCTTATCGCAGCTTACCACGTCCTTCATCGCCTTCCGATGCCAAGGCATCCACCGTTAGCCCTTAATAGCTTATCCATAAAACCTGATTAAACTATTAGA
>NZ_SWCM01000043.1 GCF_005116645.1 Desulfopila sp. IMCC35006 | reverse complement strand
CGCAATCAAATTCGAAATGAAGCAACACAACAAGCTGTGGCGCAATCAACGATACAAAATCGAAAACGAAAAAAGCTCCTTAAACGATTAAAGAAACCACCTGCAAGTTCTTAACCGGATATTACTGGGTTTAGGTAGTGATTTTCCTGACGACACAATATTTAAATATACTACTACCGAGTCGAAGTTGACAACGTGGGATATTAATCCTTCTGTTGCCTATAAACTTTTCGACAAATTGGTAATTGCAGTGGGGTTTCGAGCTATATACGCAGATGTGTCCCTGAAACAAATGATCCCACTCCAAACTTTTGGACTGCCCGATGGTGGACAGACGTTTAAGGCAACAGGCACCGGCTATGGATGGAACTTCGGTGCCACTTATTCTCCAATCGATGTACTGGCCTTCGGAGCCTCCTACCGGAGCCCTGTGGATATTGATCTCAACGGGGACGTCAGTTTCGATTTAACGCAAAATAATACTCCGCTATTAACGACCATATTCCCAACAACTGCTGCGGTCTCAGGTATTAACCTGCCAGGGCAGCTGTTTTTAGGTATTGCCTATAAGCCATCCCGCAGCTGGGTTTTCGAGATAGCGACGAGATTTGAGCAATATTCCTCATACGAAAAACTTGAAGTGACAACCCGTCTGCCCGTAGCTGGGCAGACTTCCAGAACTATTAATAAAGACTGGCATGATGTCTGGGCCTATATGTTTGGGGTGAGCTATCAGATCGACGAGGGGTACAGGTTCTCAGCTGGGTACCTCTATGAAGAAAATCCCGTGCCAGATAGAACATATGAGCCTGCCGCCAGTGGCCAAGATAAACATACCCTCACTGTTGGCGTGGCAAAACGCTTTACTAACATCACTGGGAGAGTTAGTTATGCTTATGATTTTTACAAGGATAGAGAAATATCCAATAATGGTACTTCCTCTCTATTGAATGGAAACTATAGTCAGAAGAACCAGATGGTTGCCTTGACCTTATCCTGGCATATCTGAAAAAATCCTCTTTCTCTTGATTGCTGGGGTTAGAGAACGACTTAGTCTATCATGAACTCTAATACCACCATTACAACTGGTCGGACTATGTGGGAAGCTGTGCGAGGCAGTGCTGTCGGCACACAACACATGCCTATGGAGAAACAGGTTTCCAGCCTGAATACCTTGTGGTTAATCCAGTACCTTCGATCCTATCATCCTGATGTCGACATTCATCGTCTCATTG
>NZ_SWCM01000042.1 GCF_005116645.1 Desulfopila sp. IMCC35006 | reverse complement strand
CAGTAATATCCGGTTAGAAAATTGCATGCAAATTTTTGATAAATATTAACATCTTGGGTCGTTTTTTCTTGACAAAGAGATAAAAATTTTCGGTCGCCCCCTTAAAAGAAAAATCTTTTAAGGGGGCTGACATGAAAATTGTGAAATTTTACTCACGGCAGCATCTTGTACCAACGCAGAGGCAATTACAAAAACCGTTAAAGAGCATCTTGCCCAAAGTACCACCACTTCGATCAAGATCAAATAAACCATTGGCAATGAATACCGAAGAGCTGATTAACATTCTGACATATTACCATCTGCAAGAGTTCTCATCAGGCAGTGAGTTGATTCAAGCCCTGCAGGAAGATGATTATGCCAGACAATTCGTTGCCCCCGCAGGTGGTATTAAACACTCAACTTTCTTTGATACCGTTAATGACCGCGGAGTTGAGCAGCTTCTTTTTGTGTTTACCGAGCTACAAAAGCAGACAACAGGAATTTTACCGTCCCAGCATTCCGAGCTTGGTGATCTTGTTGCCATAGATGGATCCCTGATCGATTCAGTGCTTTCCATGCACTGGGCCGAATACCGAAGAGATTCAAAAAAGGCAAAACTGCACCTTGGCTTCGATCTCAATCATGGTGTCCCACGTAAACTTTTTCTGACAGAGGGGAATGGAGCCGAAAGACCCTTTGTCAGCAGTATTATCGAGCCTGGCCAAACTGGTGTGCTGGATCGAGGATATCAGGCACATCATCTGTTTGATCAATGGCAGCGAGATGGATGTCATTTTGTTTGCCGCATTAAAGAAACTACGCAAAAAGAAATTCTTCAAGAATTTCCTGTGCATGAGAATTCCCATGTCTTTTTTGATGCCATGGTTTTGCTTGGAACTCCCAATGTTAATCAAACCAAAAAGCCTGTTCATCTCGTCGGTTATACTATTGACGGCAAATCTTACTGGGTAGCCACGGATCGTTTTGACTTATTAGCTGAACAGGTAGCGCTTGCTTACAAACTCCGCTGGGATATTGAGAGTTTTTTTGCATGGTGGAAAAGGCACCTGAAAGTTTATCACCTTTTTGCCAGAAGTAAGAATGGCCTGATGGTTCAAATCCTCTCTGGACTTATCACCTATCTTCTTTTGGCTATCTACTGCCAAGAGCAGCACGGAGAATCTGTTTCTATTCGTCGTGTACGGCAGCTCCGCAATCAAATTCGAAATGAAGCAACACAACAAGCTGTGGCGCAATCAACGATACAAAATCGAAAACGAAAAAAGCTCCTTAAACGATTAAAGAAACCACCTGCAAGTTCTTAACCGGATATTACTG
>NZ_SWCM01000041.1 GCF_005116645.1 Desulfopila sp. IMCC35006 | reverse complement strand
TGTCAGCGGCGATCTGAAAGTGTATTTTCTTCAGCGGTTTGAAAATGTATAATCTCTCTTTTTCCTTTTCTTGATTTTCTTCCTAAAAATTAAAATAAACCAATCTTCTTCCCCTCCTTTTTCTTCCCATTTTTGTTTGGCACGCGGTTTTTAATAGAGAACATATATCCGAGGAGGACTCAGATATATGCAAAAGCCACAGAGACGTAAGTGTAGGCACTGCCAGGAGTTATTCAAGCTGGATCCTCGCAATGCCGCCAAGCAGAAGTACTGCTCGAAGCCGGAATGCCGACGCGCAAGCAAGATCACCAGTCAGCGGAAATGGCTCGCCAAATCGGAGAACAAAAATTACTTCCAAGGCCCTGATAATATTCAACGGGTTCAGGAGTGGCGCAAGCGTAATCCTGGGTATTGGCGGAAAAACAGGCCGGGCTCAACACCGTTACAAGATGACTCAATCTCAAAAAAGATGGAACAACGAGGTGATACAGAGAACTTGACGGCCCTTGCGTTACAAGATCTCTTGTCGGCGTATCAGCCCGTACTTCTGGGTTTTTTAGCACATTTCACTGGTTTTACGTTACAAGATGATATAGTCAACTTCGGTCGTCGTCTGCAACAATTGGGGCAGGATATTCTCACTGAACCATCAACCTGCAGAGGAGGCCGTCATGACAATCAACAAACATCCCATCCTGCCCGACATGGTCCGCCGGGTCCCTGATCAGTTCAGCTGGATTGATCATCGTCTGGTCCGCGAAGGCTACATCGATTATCTCAGTCACAGCGCCGCAGCAGTGTATCTGTTTCTGGTAACGGTGAGTGACTCTCGTGGTCTCAGTTACTACAGCGACGAGACTTTGAGTAGGCGACTTGGAATGGATCCCACCACCCTGGCGGAAGCTCGAACGATGCTAATCCGGGGGCAGTTAGTCGCCTACCGCAAGCCGCTGTATCAGGTTCTTGCTCTGGATTGCCGACGTCAACCGGTGCGAAGCAATACGGAACCCAGCTCTATTGGCCAGGTGCTGCAGCAGATAATGGGAGGCGCCAATGATAGATTATGAACAGTTTTGTCTGATCCGGCAGTATCGGCAAGAAGGATTGAAAGCAGGACAAATCGCGGTAAAGCTCAACCTTGATACACGCACCATCGGCAAGTGGATGAAAACGGAGTCATTCCAGCCCAGATTGCCGGGAATGCCGGTCAGCAAACTTGATCCCTACAAGGAAGATATCGTCCGGATGCTGGAGCGCCATCCTTACAGCGCTCAACAGTTGTTTCAGAAAATAACGGACCAGGGTTTTACCGGCGGCTATACCATCGTCAAAGATTACGTCCGGAAGATCAAACCGAAACGACAGAAGCCATTTCTCAAGCTTTTCTTTGCCCCCGGAGAATGTGCCCAGGTCGACTGGGGTTCCTATAAATCCATTAATGTCGGCAAAACCAGAAGACGGTTAAGTTTTTTCATCATGGTGCTTTGCCACTGCCGGATGATGTACGTAGAGTTCACCGTTTCTCAGACCATGGAACACTTTCTGGGATGTCATCAACGGGCGCTGGAGTACTTTGGTGGTGTACCGACTAA
>NZ_SWCM01000040.1 GCF_005116645.1 Desulfopila sp. IMCC35006 | reverse complement strand
TGTTAGCGGCGGCGTGATAATGCATAAAAGTGGCGTTTTGAAAATGTTGATTTTCGATCGTTGTTTTCCACCGCCTCAAAAGCATGTCTGAGACGGCGGAATGAGTTTGGAGCTTAGATTTCCACCTGTTCTTTCATGCGATAGCTTTTTCCTTCAATGACAATGGTGTCAGCATGATGCAACAGCCTGTCAAGAATGGCAGAGGTGAGTGTCGCGTCATTGTTGAATATTTTTGGCCAGTCTTTATACGCCCGATTCGAGGTGATAACCAGAGCACCATTCTCATAGCGACCACTGATAACCTGGAACAGGAGATCAGCACCACGTTTGTCGATGGGTAAATAGCCTAATTCGTCGAGGATCAACATCGAGGGTTTGAGATATTTCTTCAAACCATTTTTCAACTGACCGGTAGCCTGCGCCGCAGATAAGGTATTAATGACATCGACTGCCGTGGCAAAGAGCACAGAGTGTCCCCGCAGGCAGGCTTCATAACCAATGGCGCTGGCAAGGTGGGTTTTACCAAGCCCGACCCCAGCTAGCAGTATAGCGTTGGCTTTATTGGCGATAAAATCGAGCTGAAAGAGGTGTTTAACCTGGGCCTGATTGATCTTCTCCGGCCAGTTCCACTCAAACTGCTCCAGGGTTTTGACAACAGGAAAGCGCGCCATGGAGATCCGGCGCTGGATGGAGTTGTCCCAGCGAAGCATGGTTTCCCCCTGGATTAGTTGGGCAAAATATTCCTGGGGGCTCCAGTTGTCCTTGGCTGCTGTCGCCGCCAGATCGCGATAGTGATGCTCCATAAAACGCAGCTTAAGGTAGCAAAGTTGTTCATCGAGCTGTTGCGGGCTTTTATTCATTATTTACCCTCCCTGTATAGATATCCATATCCGGCTCCTTAATCTCAAGATCCAGCAGGTCTTCGGCCCTTGTTAGATGCAGGGCGCCGGGTTCCTCACAAATATGCTTTCGTTGTTCGAGCAGGTTGGCGATATATTCACAGGAGAAGGCCTTGAACTCTAACGCGTCCTCTATGCTTCTGGCAACCTGATCCCGGCCGTAAATCTCACTCAAGCCGACGATTTGTCTGATATGATGGATCAGGTTCATTTTACGTTCTAGAAGCCCTTGATAATACCGTTCGGAATTCCGGGAGAGTGCCAGGAACCGCATAAGGATCTTTTGGTCTTTGGCTTTTCTCCGCTGCTGCAATAACGCTTTTGGGTGATCTGGATCCTCAATGTCCTGATAACGATCGTAACTTCTTCCATGCCTGGCGATGAGTTTGTTGTCATGGTAGATACATATTCTGTCGGGATAGTTCTTGACGGTTAACCGGACACCGGCGTATTCCGCAGGAACCGAATAATTGTTGGCATCCACGGCGATCCGAAATTGTCTGGAAGCCCTGAGCTGGGTGATGGTCCCGATATCATAGGGCGTAGTCGGTAAGGGAGATAAATATGCGGCTTCTTCAGCGAACATATCTTTGGGTTTTTGCCGCGTTTCTCCATGAAGACGGACATTGGCTATGGTATCCAGCCAGTGTTGTACCGCCGGATTGATTGTCTTGAAATCACCCGGTTCCAAACCGGCGAGGAAATTCTTTTTTACATACCCCACACCATTTTCGACGATACCTTTCTCATTACCTTTGCCGACGCCACAAGGGATAATCTGGAAGCCATAGTGGTTGGAAAAATCCAGAAACTTTGGATTAAAAACAGGATCTTGACCAGTGATTCTCTGCAGCACTGCCGACTTGAGATTATCCACCATGATTTTAG
>NZ_SWCM01000003.1 GCF_005116645.1 Desulfopila sp. IMCC35006 | reverse complement strand
CTGGAATTTACGAGAATCCTGACAACAGGATCTTTCACTGGGTCAACACCATGATCAGCAACGTAAAGAGGGCTATTCATGGAACATATCATTCTATAAGCTCAAAGCATTTACCTCGTTACCTGGCTGAATTTTGTTTTCGATTTAATAACAGGTTCTATATAGGCGCAATGATAGGAAATTTGATTAAGTATGCAGCCAATACGAAGCCTAGACCCCTGCGCCTCTTAAAGCTTGCGGAGTAAGAGGGGTAATCAGAAATACTTTTATCAAAAAAAGGATAAAATTATTCACCTCACGATTCAGGCTTCACCGACGATTAAGAATTTTTTTACCGGTGAATGGATGGAATGGTATGTATTTATAAAATCATTAGAGTATTTTCGTGATAAGCAGCTATCAATCTCTTGTTTAAGAAGTCTGATTGTGACCTTTCCAAACGAGGATGCTCATGAATTAGATGTGTTTTTCCTGATTAACAATAGCATTCCACTTTGTATAGAATGTAAGACAGGAGAGTTTCGACAAGATATTGAAAAATATTCTAAACTGCGGAAGCGGTTACACCTTGATAAAACGCAGTTTCTTCTTTGTGTGATTGGCTTAAGTCAAGAACAGGCTCAGGGATTGACCGCAATGTATGATGTAACATTTGTTAACGAGAGTACTTTTCTGCAGCACGTTGAAAAATTGTTATGATTTTTCCGTTTTTTTACAGGAAGTGCGAATGTAAGCTTTGGTTGATAAGGCTGGAGGATGGTGGGAATGCCTCGTCTCACCTTTAATAATTTGTAACTGTAAAATTATTCCATGATCCCCGAAAATCATGAGTTCCTGTTCGATATCCTGGCAGTTTGATAGCGCGCAATATGCGGCCTTGATGTTGGTTGGGAAAAATGTAACATGTTGTAGTTTTTTGATAAAATATGCATAAAAGTGGGTTTGACTCACGTCTCGTCAATCAGAATAATGAAATCATTGAAGATGCCGAATTCTTCCTGCGTGAAAGTCTCTATGTAGCCACTTGCGTTATCCGCAAGGTAACCAACGAGAGGAATCAAAGATGGGCTCTTCTGTTTCCAACCCAATCTGCCGTGTACCAGAGTACTTCTGACTATATTTTTAGATTAAGCGTGATTTTCCTTTGGTGTTTCGTGCATTACGAAATAAAGATTGCGGCAATAGACAAATAAACCGGTTGCCTGGCCTAAAATAAAGACTGGGTCTCGCTTGTAAAGAGCGTAGGCAAGTAAAGTGGTTCCACCGAAAAGGCTGAAATACCAGAATGCCACGGGCATTACCGACCTTTTTGCTCGTTCGCTGGCCAGCCACTGCACAAGAAAACGACAGGAGAAACATGCCTGTCCGATAAAACCTATAATCAGCCAAAGCGTTGAAGTACTCATCAGAATTCCTCTAGTTTATATTTCAAATTGTTATGTGATTACCACTAAAGTTCAGCTTGGAAGGTCCGAGGGAATATGAGGTGCCCTTTTCACGGGACGCCATAAACCCATCCCTGGGGGCTTGACCGCAGCCATCCAGGCTGCGGAACACCCGTGCAAAGGGCACCTCATATTCCCATATAGCTGAGGTTTAGTGGTAATCACAAATTGTTATGCTAAGCACCACTCGGGCAGATGCTCTGTCCCTGGTAAAAGGGGGATTGCAATGGCCTCTTGTTGATAAGCAGTAGTAAAAATCATATGGCTGATTCGTCCGATAGCATCACTACACAAATCAGCATGCCGGGAGTAATTATCTGAGCCGATACGAGTCCATCCAATAAATGCTAATATATACAGCAATGCCTCATTTGCAGCCAAAATGCTTCCAGAAAAAAGACCGCGCTTATTTTGGGCCAGACGTTAGACGGTAATGGATATATCGGCTGCGCATCCAGCGAAAAGCCAGAGTGTCAAAGAAAGGCCCTATGAGACGGTTGAAAAGATGATATTTGCTTGTTCCGGCATACCGTGGAGAGTGAGACACAGGGATTTGTTTAACCTTTCCCCCCTGCAACTGAACAAGAGCTGGTAGAAATCGATGCATACCTATAAAGAATGGTATATTCCGGGCATAGGAAGTCTTCACTATTTTTAAAGGACAGCATGTGTCCTTTATAGCATCATTGATCATCCATCGCCGATAACTGTTAGCAATTTTTGAGGACAATCTTTTAATCAGGCTGTCTTTTCTGTTCTCCCTGATGCCATTGACCATGTCGTATTCGGGAAAATATTCAAAATACGGAAGAAAATCGGCAGGATGTGTTTGTAGGTCGGCATCGATGTAACCGACCAATGTTGTCTCGCAGTGATCCAATCCAGCCTTGATAGCTACACTGAGACCATAGTTCTTGTCAAGCGACAACACCTGGCAGTATTCAGCCTGCAGGCATTTATTATGGAGGATTTTGCGGCTATTGTCCGTTGATCCGTCATCTATAAAGAGGACGCGGCTTGGTACGGAGCAGGTCCTGATAAAGCTGTCCATTTCGATGAAAAATGCCGGGAGGCTCTCTTCTTCGTTAAAAACCGGGACTATGATGGTGAGTTCGTCATTCATGATTTGGGTTCACTTTTGTTCAGAGAGTCACTCTGGATTGCTGGCTGAGCAATCCACTGTTGATAATTGGCAACAAAATCTTTCGCTGGGCTAAAAATCAGCCATCCATCACTATACTGCCTGGCTATTCCGGTTGTTTTTGACTGCTTATTGATCTTGATTTTCGTGAAGACCAGGCAGAAAGCCTGGGGATTATCAACACTCCATATTACCAATTCCTCGAATGTGTTTTGAGGAGTAACTGGTGTCAGCAGTCTACCCGAAAACTGAAATTGGTCCATCAGTTTTGGTGGAAATACTGCAACCGGTTTGTTTGCATCCTGTGCCTGTTTGATTTTTTCACCTATCACTGTCTGGTCGTAGATGGTATGCAGTGGGTCTGCAAGGGCAAGCTGGAGGAGTATTACCAGCAGCAACATACTGGACGACACTATCTTGACAGACTTGAGCATTGACTCAGGGCGGGTCATATACAGAAAGAGGCCGGCAGAAAATGGTACAACTGCAATCCATTTAGGAAGGTATTGCAACATTTCCCTGTCGCCACCATGCAATGACAATTGAGGGACGATAAGGAGCGCAAGAGACAACATCAGAAAAATAACCAATAACGGCACCTGGTCATATGGTGTTCGCTTTGGGACCGTGGTGACCGTATGAGCGATGAGCAGAGAACTGACAGGGAGTAAAGGCAAAATATAGTGGATCTGTTTCCCGCTCACACAGGAGAGGAGAAAAAAAGCAGGAAGCAAGGCGCATAGACAAAAACGTGTTGCAGCATCGAAAGATTTTTTCTTCCAGCCACGCCATGCCGGCAGCCAAAAAAACCAGGGGAGATAGAGCAATGGCAAAAGAAGGGCGTACCAATAAAAAGGCCTGCCATGGGCAAAAGCCTTGACCATACGTCCTGCCGTCTGACTAAAGAGTATTGCCTGTCGGTACTCTTCTCCTCCCTGTATTGCAGCCGGAATTGCCCAGCAAAGAGCAATGCCTATTCCGGCAAGAAGCGCTAAAAAAGAAGAGCCATACCATTTTCCCCAAGGCATGGTGTCTTTTTCACTCCATAGAGGGGCAAGCAATACTGGTGGTAAAACATAGAGGAGGACAATAGGCCCTTTTGCGAGTATGCCCAGGCCAATGGCCAAACTGAGGAAGGACCACGGCAAAATTGTTGCTGCGCGCCGTGCTGCCAGAATTGCGAGAAGGGCCAGCAGCGCTATAAAAGTCAACAGTGCATCGAACATGGTCAGGGAACCGTAGAGGCTCCAGACGAAGGTTCCCAGGAGAATAAATGGGGCAGCCAGCCGAACAGCCTTGTTTGCCGGCCATAAGATTTTCCCCAGATGCACCGTTAGTGCAACAGAACCGAACGCAAAAAATGGCCCAACCAGCCTGGCCGACCATTCACTTACGCCAAAGAGCAGCCAGGAAACATGGATAAGCCAGAATAATAACGGTGGCTTGTGACTGTACGGATGCCCATTGATATGCGGAACCAGGAAGTCGTTACTGTGCCACATTTCCCAGGCAACCGAAAGATATCTCGTTTCGTCTATCGGAATAAGTGGTCTGGCATAGATGGTAGAAAGCATTAAGATCAGGCATAATACAGTCCATTGCCAGTTTTCTGCTAATTTCTGTCTCAACATTTTGAATTTAATATTTTTTTCTGTTTGTTATTATCTGGAAAGATCCGACGATGCTTTGAGAACGGTGTAAGGAGGCTGGATATATTCAAAGACTTTTCCTGTCTTTTTCCAACCTTTCTCTCTCAATATGCTTGAGAAATTGAGGCTGATACCTACGTAAAAGGATCGAGTATCCTCTTCTTCCGCGTCTCCGTATCCTCTGGTATAATACCCTCCCGCGAGTTCAACATACTTGAGAAAGGTGTTTTCGAATCTGTCGAAACCATCGAGCTTGAGGACCATCGAATAATACTGATTAGAGTAATCATCAAATATTCCGTTGACGGGGACGTTGAAAACATACTCAACCCTGAGGTCAATTTTTCGATCAAGTTCCGGGTATCGTTGCATCAAGACACTCGTCAGCGCCCCAGCCGTGTTCATTGCCATATCTTCCCAGGAAAATCCCTGTGTTTCACTTGTTGCATCACCAATTTCCATAAAGGCCTGCACAGTCCATGCGGATAATGCTGCATATGTGTTTGCCTGTTTCGGGACGTATCCCCAGCTCGTGTAGAGGCCGGTAAGCGCATCGGAGAAGGCATAGGTTGACCACAAATGGCCAAGTTTATCCGCACCACCATATTTAGAGCCCTGTTCAAACCATCCTTCATGAGCCTTGTTCAAGCCGGCTGAACCGTAGTCCCAGGTCGCCAGTCCCCAAATTCCAATGGCTGTTGCGGCAGTGAGATTAGTGTAGAGCATCTTGTTAGCCTTTGGCTGCCTGGACCACCAGCTTTCTTGAGGATTGGCCAGCATAGTGAGATCGGTTTGCGCGTTTGCTGTTGAATCGATATATCCAGGTTGATTCGCTCCTGTCGCAGGGCGTGTCGGAGCGATAACATTTTGTGCTTCATCGGCTGTCGCCATTGCAATATTGAAGCAACTTACTAGGATCACTGTTGGCAGGAGTAGTTGTTTTTTCATGAGGTGTGTTATTTTTTGACTTTAAGTTTTTGCTGGAGCTGTAAAAATCACCCTAAGGGTAAAGCTGTCTTCCTCTGGGAGCAGGTAAAGTTTTGTGCTATACCGCATTGAATTGCAGGGTCAAACGAGTGCATCAGTTTTTATCGTAAAAGGATGAATGATGTCCTGAAGTCAATTGACAAACATTCCGCATGCTCCACGCTTCGTCACCCGTAAAACAATTGGCGCTATTGTATGTGGTTCAGATGAAGAAGCAGTGAAGTCACCCAGAAAAAAGTCTGGTTTTGCTTATGCATGGTCAAATCCGGCACTTGAAACTGAGTGTTTCGTCAGTGGCAATAAACTGAAAAATAGGTGATCTTTGTAGTAATAATAAATAGTTGAATGTTTGTGATGATGCAAGAATTGAGATGATAATTGAGGTGATCTGGTCTACGGAATATTGAATTGCAGGCAATGCGACAAAGTAGTATATTTTGAGCTTTAATCTGTTGTTAACCTGAAATCAATTTTGGCTGAATGGCTTGTCGACAGCTGATTTTACAAAAGAGGATATTGATGACTTTGAATTGGGAGGAAATTCCCTCTATAGACAATCTTAAGCTGGATTGGGATTATGAACCGGAAAATCCGCTGGGCAAGAGGTCGACGATACGACTGGGCAAAAAGCAACTGCTGCGTATACTTGACAAAAATTCCGTGCCGGTGAGCATAGCTCCAATAGTGCCGGCAAAGGTATTGGCAAAAAAATCCCATGAAAATGGGTATCTGATTGATCTTTCTGAAGAAGGTTTGGCGGTAACTCTTGATCGTGCGATAGAACCTGCTTCGCAGGTGAAGGTTGGTTTTTTTCTCGGGAAACGCAAAATTATTGCAAAAGGAATTGTCAGATATGTTTCTGTTTTGGCCGGGGAGTATCGCATAGGGATAGAATTTGTTCAATTAAGCGAGGAAAATGTGTTATTCATTAAGTCATTGCATTCTTCAGCTATTTACAAACTCTAGACCGCAGTGATTCTGAGGTGCTGTATCTGGTTGAACGTTCGACGCATGAATTAGAATGACAACTCTTTTCTAATAACCAAGGGTTTGTATCCAAGCACCGCATTCATATGGTGCAACAATGCGTGCTGGCCCTCTGTCCTCCATATCTCTGCTATCTTGGCATCAATTTCTCGATATTTTTCCAGTAACCTGTGAATATCCGCAAAATTTTCGGGAGAATCCTGAAAGGACTCATCAATGAGTCCCAGCCACAGGGAACTGACCCCCATAATGAAAGCTGGCCAGTTCTTCTGAAGATCCAGGGACCAGTGGGTGTCACTGGTGGCCTCAATGGCAGAAAAATTCGGGTGGTCTGGGTTGTCTGTGATGACTCTTTCTACAAGATTCGCTGATATGGCTCTTTTGAGTATTTCACTCTCATGAATTTCGGCAAAGACGGCAGATGCTATTTCAGGTTTGCTGTAAAAAATTAACGAGAATTGCTGGCCTGCCTGATCACGTGCTGCTCTTCGGTGAAAACGCCAATATGGGATATCGTCTATATGTCTGACAAGAACCGGCGAAACAACAGCATGGGCTAACAGAAGATCAATTACGAGATCAGGCCCGACATTGGCAGGCCAGACATTCTTAAATTTGCACCGCCACCAGTAGGTATTGTCCAGGACTTTATAGCTGGGAGGAACGTTGTGCACTGACACATCTTGAACAGGCTTATTGCTTGCACTGCATCCGCACATTAAGACTCCTGCGAAAAGAACCATTGCAATGATTTTTTTTTCAGTTAGAGAAGTCATTTAATGCCTCACTTTCTTTCCTAAAATACAAATGTTCTGTCTTTACGTTACCTTGCAAATCAGAGCCGATTGTGAATGCCTTTGCTGAGAGCAACATGCCGCCGAGAAATGATACATTCTTTGCTGTTGCGTCTGCGCAACTAGTTCTGATGAGCCAATTGGACCAGCACCGGTGGGGTTGGCTTGTCGTACAGAATCAAAAAGACCAGAAGCAGGAAAAAAATCGAGATCTGTAGAGCAAGCAGAAAGAATGTGGTGACGATCTGATTGGACAGGTTTTGTTTTGCCAAAAGAATCAGGTAATTCCTTTCATGATTATCTATAAACAGGTCCTTATCTTGCTGGGTAGGCGAATAGAGGGTGAACATGTTGTCGTGGGTTAGAAATGGCAGCGCTACGCCGGTTTTCTGATAAATTATCCGACCGGCAATGTGCCTTTCTTTTTCACTGTTGCCTGCAACCAGCAGCCTGGCAAATTCAGGATCAATTTTTTTCCCGCTATATTGTTCAAATGAACTGAGATTTGCATAGTTGCTGCAGAGCCCATAAGTTAGTATCGCAATGTTAAAGATAAAGATCCCTATAAATACAAAGGAGTAGACTCTTTGTCCGTCAGCTTGCAGGGTCCAGAAACTTACTGGTAATAAAATAGACAACAGAAGAAGTGCCGGGAATTTTATCATGGGCAGGAGGAAAATGTCTCTGGCAAAGATATAGCCCAGGACAATAACGATCCACAATAATACGGTAACAAAGGGTATATATTTCATGTTCGGAACCTTCTGCTGGATTTTTTAATTGACCTCCCTGTCATTGACGATGCCGTGGTCAAATGGTGCGGTTTTGCTCTGATAATGAATAGCTTATCACACTGGGCTCAATTTGGTCAGCAAATAGAGTTCCCAGATGATGACAGCTCCAAATACTGCGATACAGGAGGGGAACAGCATGGATGATACTATACGGTATCTCGCAGATATGACTGTGTGAAGTACAACCAGGATCAATAATGCAAATGCGGTAAGTCCATATTTGACGGTGATAAAAATTCCCGGACCAAGATTTAAATAGTAGCGCATTACCGGGTTGAGTTCCACTGCTCCTCGGTGTATGAGAACAAGGGTCAGCGTTGCGTCCAGCAGGCTCAACCCCAACACAATCAGCGTATAGATCAGTAAAGTCGGATGGTAATGATCAAGACGGGGGATGCGCCTGCAGTCCTCGGCACGCCGCAGGTTTCTCCTTTTTCCTTCGAATAACAAGAGCTTGTAGGAGCTGATATGTTCTTGTCGGCGGTCATGATCGGAGCGCCGCTCTTTGTTTGATAGTGTTTTCAAGTGGGTGGATTTATTCATTCTTACTCTTGCAATGAATTGGCACTGTCCCCGATCTTTGAGTGCCTCTTTAGTCTCCGCGATAAAAATAGGAAATCCTGAAATAAATTTAAAAGCAGAAGCTTACATTTACTTCCGGCGCGCTATACCGGTCAAGAGAGTCCGGAACAGAATACCCACTCTTGGGGAGTTAATGCAACCCTGCTGCCAAGTAAGAGACGATAACGACAGTGTCTAAAAAACGGGATCGCCTCATTTTTAGGTTCTGTCATTGAGGTAGATCCTGTTTGAGGGCACATGCTGCCTGGCTCCGACCAAGATTGTTTGGACAATCGCAGTCGGAAGTACGGATTATGGAGCGGTTGTGCTGAACACCACATCAACCCAATAGTTGGATTCGAGCCACCCCTGGCTGGGAAAGCTGCTTGTGGAGCCATAAGCATACACGCCGTTGAAACCGGAAACCCCGTCTGCCAGGGCGTGCAGCGGAGGGCTGTCCATCCCGTTACCGGCGAAGTAGCCTTGATCGTCGCTGTAGTGACCGACGTTGGTGTGGTAAGAGGCAACATATATCGTGTTGGCTGTGATGGGCACGGGTGTGGGGAAATTGACCTGTTGCCAGCCCGTCGCCGTTTCAGTGGCGAAAGTGGCGGTTGCGAGCAATGTACCTGTGCTCGTCCAGAGATTGCCAATGTGGATCCCGGTATTGGCGGTTGCTTTGTAAAAGCGGATACCGGTAATAAAACCATTTGTGTCCGAGCGAAACTTCACCCCCAGTTCGACCGCACTGTCAGGACCGGAGTCAATCAGTCCGGGAATGGTAGTACCAGGCCAGATAGTGGCATTCGTCTGTTGCGGTGCAGTGGTTATGATCAGATTCGTCGTGCCGGTTTTACCGCTGAGTGCCGCCGAAATGGTCGCACTGCCCGCGCTTACTCCAGTGGCGAGGCCGGAATTGGTGATGGAAGCAATACCGCTATTCGAACTGGTCCAGCTTGCCTGGGCGGTGATGTTTTGAGAACTGCCATCGGAGTAGAGTCCCGTGGCCGTAAACTGCCGCGTGGCTCCGGTTGTAAGAGTCGAGCCGGTCGGAGTGACCGAAATAGATGACAGTGTCGGTGTTGGTACTGTGGTCGCGTTAAATACCACATCTACCCAGTAGTTGGAAGACTTCCACCCCTGATTGGGGAAGCTGCTGGTGGAGCCGTAGGCAAATACGCCGTTGAATCCGGAGATCCCATCCGCCAGAGCATGAAGAGGCGGGCTGTCTTTACCTGCGCCGGCGAAGTAGTTCAGATCATCGCTGTAATGGCCAACATTGGTGTGATAAGAGGCCACGTATACCGTGTTGGCCGTGATGGCCACAGGCGCAGAGAAACTTACCTGTTGCCAGCCAGAGGCTGTCTCGTTGCTGAAGGTGGCCGTAGCCAGCAAAGTTCCCGTGCTTGTCCAGAGATTACCTATGTGGGTACCGGTATTGGTGCTGGCCTTATAGAACCGGATGCCGGTGGCAAAACCACTCGTGTCCGAACGAAACTTAACTCCCAGCTCGACCGCGCTGTCAGGACCGGAGTCAATCAGTGCTGGAACAGCAGTTCCAGGCCAGATAGTGGTATTCGCCTGTTGCGTGGTAACGACAATGCCGAGCGACCTGGTCACCGGGGTCGATCCCCCGGAATCCGATGCTTGAACCGTAAAGTTGAAGGTGCCGCTGGCTGTCGGTATTCCGGCGATGACACCAGTACTGCCTGCTAAAGAAAGACCCGTCGGCAGTGAGCCGCTCGCTATCGCCCATATATATGGCGGAGTGCCACCGCTTGCGGCCAAAGTTGCCGAGTACGATCCATTTTGTGTGCCGGCAGTCAGTGAGGCGGTCGTGATGGTCAGCGGTGTTGATTGTACAGCCAGAGTCGTATTGCCTGTTACGCTGCTCAGTGCTGCCGCGATGGTCGTAACGCCGGAGCTTACGCCAGTGGCCAGGCCGAAGCTGTTAATGGTGGCAACGCCCTTGCTCGAGGACGTCCATGTTGTCTGGTTGGTGATATTCTGGGTGCTGCCGTCAGTGTAGGTTCCGGTAGCGGTGAATTGTTTGGTAGCTCCGGTCGAGATTGTCGGGCTGACAGGAGTCACACTGATGTTGGCGAGTAAAGGAGGTTGAGCGGCACTGAACGCCACGTCGACCCAATAGTTAGAGGCATTCCACCCATTGTTGGGGAAGCTGCTGGTGGAGCCGTAGGCATACACCCCGTTGAATCCGGACACCCCGTCCGCCAGGAAATGCAGTGGGGGAGAGTCTACGGTGTTGCCGGTAAAATAGTTCAGATCGGCGCTGTAGTGGCCGACATTGGTGTGGTAAGAGGCCACGTATACGGTATTGGCCGTAATCGCCACGGGTGTCGCGAAGTTCACCTGCTGCCAGCCGGAGGCGGTCTCATTGGTGAAGGTGGCAGTAGCCAGCAGAGTTCCCGCGCCTGTCCATAAATTTCCAATATGGATGCCCGTATTGGTGCTGGCTTTATAGAAGCGGATGCCGTTAATGTACCCGCTTGTGTCGGAGCGAAACTTAACTCCCAATTCCACGGCACTGTCCGGACCGGCGTCAACCAGTAAGGGCACTGTAGTATTAGACCAGACTGAGCCACCATTGCCGCTGCCGCCACCGCTGACCGTGACATTCACGCCTGTCGAAGGAATTTCAATGTTACCGCTGTCGTCAGTGGCCCGACTGCGAATGGTGGTGGCGCCTGGTGTTGGCGACTGCCATGTATAGCTCCAGCTCGCCCTGCCCGTCGCAGGATGCCAGGTAGTCCCGCCGTCGGTCGAAATTTCAATCCCACCCACAACACCACCCCCTGCATCTGTCGCGGTCCCGGTGATCTGTGTCGGCGAGCCTCGTGTGACAGTCGAACCTGCCAGGGGTGAGGAAATAATGGAAGTCGGACGTGCTTGATCGGTTGAGGCCGTGGCCGGTACAAGTCCCGGCTTTAAGGTTGCCGGCTGTGAACCCATATCGGCAAAAAGATTGACTGTGGCCTGTTGCATGTTGATATCTGTTACTGATCCAACGCTGCTCTGGTCATGATTGGCATCCAGTCCCCAGGACCACTCATACGTCCCTGTAGAAAAAACGAGGGAGCCGCTCGCATGTCGGTAAAGAGTCACGTTGTGAACTGTGCTGCATGCCCCAGTGGTGTTGCCGAAGTCCAAAAGGCAGGCACTTGTCGTGGAAACAGGCGTGGTGGTAAGATGTATAATACCGGCTGGCCTGAAGCCGTTATCTTCATCCATATCGAGTTCGTCATGCAAGGTGCCGGGAGCAAGTTGTGCAGTCTGTCCGGCTGTTAATGTGGCCATGCTGGTGTTACGCCAGAACCGCATCTTGCCATCGGCCGCGGGGACCGTCATGGGCCCGCCCCTGTAACTGGAAGCAAACCGGGTAAGGGTGCCTGTCAAGGCATTTTCCGGACGACCACCGTCGGCAGGAGGGCTGAAACGCGGATCCCGCCAGGTGCCTGTCCAGGTCGGGGGATCTGCGGGGTCGATTGCCGCATTGGCCCAGGTCTCCTTGTAGCAGACCAGGGTTCGGTAAGGTGTGCCGGAGCCATCGATACTGTTTTCCCACCTGGTTTTCCAATAAATTGTATTTCCGCTGAAGAAGGCCAGGTTAACCCCGGCGTTGCGTGCCGCCTCCACGTTGCTCCGCTGATTTCCCGACCAGTATTCGTCATGGCCGTTTGTCATCCAGATCTTGTGATTGAGCAGCAGTGCTCCATTCCGGTCGGTGTCGACTCCGGTCGAATACGTGACGTTGTACCCGTTTGCCTCCAGCCAGCGCACCATCGGATATTCAGCGTTGAACACCCAGGTCTGCGGTTCGAACGATCGAGTCTGAAAGGGACGATTGTAGCTGATTTTGTAGGCGCGACAACTCGAATTACCGCCACCGCCGCCGCAACCATAAAAATTCTGCCCGCCGTAATAATTGTAGGCTTGCCATGCCGTATCAGCGGTCTGAAACAAGATGTCTGAGTTACTGGCATCATCACGCACAACAAATATGATATGACTTGCGCCACCGGTGTCGTTGCGTATGGCCCGGGCGAAATATATGCCGGACGTTGCATTGGCTGGTACTGCCCAGGATGCTGAAACAGCCCAGTTGCCACAGTCGGTAAGGCCTGTCATCTGGTCATACAGGCAGTTCGGCTGATTCTGTGGCAAAGGTACTGAAGGGTTTACCGTGGTGACGAGGCGGGCGCCGTTACCGCCGTAATACCCCATACGGTAAATATCCAGTCGCCAGGAATTTGAAGGGGTGTCGACTTTAAACTGGACGAGGCTGCCCTTGTTTACGCTAATGTTGGTGGCAAAGCCCTGGATGCTTGTGTCACCGGCAGGGGATGGAATATCCCAGGTACTCTGCGGAGTTCCTGGCAGACAGTTTTCCGCTTCGATGGCGTTTGCCGGTGAGGCACACGAACTCTCCGCCTTGCCGGCACTGAAAAGCAAAGCAGAGCTCACAAATAACAATGCACTTAACAGCCATGCCAGCTGTTTTTTGTGGTGATGTTCTCTGTATGATGTGGCGCCGTTTTCTTCATCGATTCCGCCTTGTTTTGCAGAAGATGACCTCTGCAAGGCCGGAGCAGCATACTTGTCAGCGTTATGCCGGTCCATTGTGCTAAAACTTTCCTGGAACAGGCGTCGCAGCGTCTGCCCGAGCCAACCTTGAAAAAGTGGAGAAGACTTGGCCGAATTCAACCTGAAAACAGGTGTGCTGTGTCTGGCTTTCATAAGAGTATCTCCTCACGGTTATGCAGGGAATTGTTGTAATTTCGGGCAGACATAAAAAGATCTTTTTGTTGTTACAGCTTGACGAGTGAACTCATGCCTTGCCGATAATAATTATCACTCTTGTTCATGAATCGTATGCACTTTTAGCGGGAAGTAAATAGCTGGATACTTGTGTATAAAAAAAATCATTATTGCAGTTTTTCCAGGTAAAACGGAACCTCCTGCAAACGGAAAATCCGGTTGCTTGACAAGGATATCTCTGGTGTTATCCTGCTGTTTTTGTGCCAAACGGACTTTCCGAGTGTAACATAACGGCAGGAAAAAAATTCTCGGGGGCGAATTGTTCTCTCCTGCCGGAAGGTGAACTTATCGGAAAATGCGTAAAATGGACTTGATTTGTATAGTTGTCGGCGAGTTGTCATATCTGGTGTGAACTATTTTGATCAAGTGGTGTGTTGGAATGCCGTAGTATTCATTCCTGTTTGTTTGCAAATGTTTTTCCATAAATCCTGGGTAAAAATGATACAGCAGGGGGGATTTTTTATGCAGTTCAATAATGAAGTGATGACGCCGGCAATTCTCTCTCATCCTGAACGTCACGATAGAAGCGGTTTTAATTTTATTAGCAGTATGGTATCATTTTTGCTAGGTGCATTTCGTTAGTCAGTTCCCACGCCTCTTGCCCATTATTGTTTTCAGTTCTCTACGGATTATAATCTCGGCACTATGCCCATGAATCAAATAAAACTCTGCCTGACGGTACTCTGTCTTCTGCAAGGCCTTCTCGGCTGTGCCAAGGTGGGTCCCGATTATTTCCGGCCCGACCTGAAGACTCCAGCCGCATGGCAGGCCCCCATGGCGCAAAGCTTGACCAATGGTCCAGTCGATCGGCAAATCCTGGCCCAATGGTGGACACTGCTCAAGGATCCCCTGCTGAGCAGCTATATTCATCAGGCCATTGCCGGAAATCTCGATCTTGACCAGGCGCGGTCCCGTCTGCTGCAGGCTCGGGCCAGTCGCGATATCAGCTCGGCCGGTCTGTTGCCAGCAGTTGATGCCAGCGGCTCTGTAACGAGAAGCGGAACGAGCAACAGCAGCGGCGGCAACGATTTAACCTATCATTCCCTCGGATTTGATGCGGGCTGGGAGCTTGATCTTTTCGGCGGCAGACGGCGGGCGGTAGAAGCTGCACAGGCGAAGGCGGAGGCAAGCGAGGAAGATCTCCGCGATGTCCTGGTTTCCCTGCTTGCGGAGGTGGCACTGAATTATATCGACATCCGTACCTATCAGGCTCGCCTGCAGATCGCCCGGGATAATCTTGCCGCCCAGCAGGAAATTTTTGCCCTTACCGAAGCCCGCTATCAAAGTGGCCTGACCAGTGAACTCGCGCTGCAGCAGGCAAAATATCTGGTGTCCAGCACCCGTGCTCAGATCCCGGATCTGCAGACTGGTCTGGCAAACGCGGCCAATGCGCTTGCCGTTCTGCTGGGCCGCCCTCCCGGTTCCCTGAACGAGCAGCTGAAGGAGAACGTTCCATTGCCGACTTTGCCGCTCTCGGTAGCTGTTGGCATTCCGGCAGATACCCTGCGGAGTCGACCCGATATCCGCAAGGCCGAACGGTTACTTGCCGCGCAGACAGCCCAGATCGGAGTCGCCACCGCCGAACTCTATCCCGCTTTTAAATTGAGCGGTTCCGTTGGTCTTGATGCCCTGTCCATTGGCAAACTGTTCAACTCCGGCAGCGGCAGTTACTCTTTCGGGCCGAGTTTCAGCTGGCCGGTGTTCGATGGTGGAGCGATTCAAGGCAACATTCAACTTCAGAACTTTTTGCAGCAGGAAGCCCTGGCCGGATATAAAGCTGCGGTGCTCTCTGCTCTCAAGGAGGTGGAAGGGGCTCTGGTGGCTTATGCCCAGGAACAGCAGCGTTATCAGGCTTTGCATGATTCGGTGGAAGCGGCCGAACAGGCATCTGCATTGGCTGAGATGCAATATGAGGCGGGGCTTATTAATTTTACCGAGGTCCTTGACACCAGAAGATCTCTGCTCTCGTTTCAAGATCAGGCAACCCAGAGCAGTGCCGCCATGACCGGCAATCTGATACGACTGTATAAAGCCCTCGGTGGGGGCTGGACATCTTTTGTTGCAGATACGCATACTTTCAGCGGGAAATAACCAGAATGGCATCAAATAACAAACCGAACGTTCAGGACAGCGGCCTCGCCGAAACCCTCCGGCTGCATCAACAATCAGACACAAAAAAGCAGCGAAAGCGGCTGCTGGGCTGGTGCGCTTTTTTTCTGCTGCTCGCCGCGGGAGCGGTGATATGGGCAATGCGGGACCCAAGCGGCACAATACAATATAGAACCCAGCCTGCCCACCGCGGCGACATGATCATTAAGGTCACGGCCACCGGTAATCTCCAGCCTACCAACCAGGTGGTCATCAGCAGTGAACTGTCCGGCACGGTCAAGTCGGTTGAGGTCGATTATAATGACCAGATAAAGATCGGCCAGGTCCTGACCCGACTGGACACCTCGACGTTGTCGGCGCAGGTCCTTCAATCCCGCGCCGCTCTCGCTTCGGCCCAGGCGAAAGTTCTGCAGACCCAGGCAACAATCACGGAGACCCAGGCCGCCTTCAACCGGTTGCTTGAGGTCGGCAGGCTCAGCCGTAATAAGGCCTTGGCAAAGAGTGAGCTGGATACCGCCAGGGCGGCGCTTGATCGAGCGAAAGCCGATTATGCCGGGGCTCTTGCCGCAGTATCCCAGGCCGAGGCTACCCTCAAACTGAACCAGACCGATCTGGCTAAAACCGAGATTCGTTCGCCGATCAACGGCATCGTTCTGACCCGATCGGTTGAGCCCGGACAGACCGTGGCCGCTTCGCTTCAGGCTCCGGAGCTGTTCTCTCTCGCCGAAAACCTGGCCCAGATGGAGCTGCATGTGGATGTCGATGAAGCGGATGTCGGCCAGGTGCAGGCCGGGCAAACGGCCAGCTTTACCGTTGATGCCTACCCGGACCGCAGCTATCCGGCAGAACTGACCCAGGTCCGCTTTGGGGCAAAAACCACCAACGGTGTGGTGACTTATGAAACCATCCTCACGGTTGATAATTCGGATTTGTCACTGCGGCCGGGGATGACTGCAACCGCTGATATTATCGTGACCAAAAAAAATGATATCCTGCTCGTGCCCAACGCCGCCCTGCGTTTTACGCCGAAGAAACTTGATGCAACGAAGAGTGGTGGTGGGAGTCTTTTCAGCAAACTTATGCCTCGTCCTCCCCGGCGGACAGATAAACGGAAAGAAGCTGGTGGAGTAGTGGAAAAGAACCAACAGGTGTGGGTCCTGATCGGCGATCGGCCGGTGGCTACTCCGGTCACCATCGGTCTGACCGATGGTACTTCAACTCAGGTTGTTGGCGGCAATCTTCAAGCCGGCATGGAGCTGATTATTGATGCGGGGATCGGCAAACAATGATGACGTTCACCACCACAGCTGGCGATGAGCCCCTTATTGCCCTTAAAGGCGTAACCAAGGTATACGGCACCGGCCCGGCCGCCATGCATGCCCTGCGGGGTATTGACCTGACCATCAGGGCCAGGGAGTTTGTTGCCGTTATGGGGCCAAGCGGTTCCGGCAAGTCTACCTGTATGAATATCCTGGGCTGTCTCGATACCCCTTCCTCGGGAGCATTCCTGTTCGAGGGGATCGCTGTGGGCGAGCTGTCACGTGATCAATTGACCCTGATGCGCAGGCATTGTCTGGGCTTTATTTTTCAGGGATTTAACCTGTTGAACCGCACTTCGGCACTGGAAAATGTCGAACTGCCTTTGATTTATCGCGGCATCCCCGCTGCCCGGCGGCATGGCCTGGCCCTGGATGCTCTGGCGACCGTTGGCCTGACCGGCTGGGAGCACCATACCCCCGGCGAGCTCTCGGGTGGCCAGCAGCAGCGTGTGGCCATCGCCAGAGCCATTGTCACGGAGCCAAAGGTACTGCTCGCCGACGAGCCCACCGGCAACCTCGATTCGGCGCGCAGCCGGGAAGTTATGGAACTGCTGAGCGCTTTCAATCGTGACCGTGGCCTGACGGTCATCATGGTCACTCATGAACTGGAAATGGCCGCTTATGCCGACCGCCAGATCCGTTTTATCGATGGGCAGATCGATGCCTCTGCACCAACAGGGAGGACCGTCTGATGCTCTGGGAAACCATGATTCTGGCACTTCGCGAGATACGCCGCAATGTGCTGCGCTCCTCACTCACCATTCTTGGGATCGTCATCGGCGTCGCCGCCGTCATTACCCTGGTGACCCTGGGCAAAGGTGCCACGGCCCAGGTCGCTGCAGAAATTTCGAGTCTTGGCAGCAACATGCTGCAAATCCGCACCGGGCAGGGCTTTCGAGGACCTGGAGGGGCAAGTGAAACGGCCAAGGCCTTCAATCTCGATGATGCCAGGGCCATCGCCCAGCAGATCACCGGTATTGCTGCGGTCGCTCCGAGCGCTGCAAGCGCGGCCCAGGTCGTTGCCGGCAATACCAACTGGTCGACCGGTATCACCGGCAGCACCGATGCTTTTCTCTTCGTCCGGGCCTGGTCGCTGGCACTCGGCCGCTCGTTTACCGAGAATGAACAGCGGTTCGGCAAGGCGGTGTGCATCCTGGGTGCTACCGTAAAAAAAGAGCTTTTCGGCAGCCGGGACCCTCTGGGTGCCTCAATCCGTTTCAAGGGGATAACCTGCCAGGTCATCGGTGTGCTGGAAGCCAAAGGCCAATCCGGCGGCGGCAACGACCAGGACGATTTCGTCCTTATTCCACTGCACACCCTGCAAAGAAGGATAACCGGCAACACCGATATCAGCGCGATTTATGTTTCTGCAGAAGACGGGTTTTCCACCACCAAAATTAAAGAAGACCTCGAACAGCTGCTGCGTGAACGGCGACATATCGGCAGCGATCAGGACGATGATTTTTTTGTTCGCGATATGCAGGAAATTATGACCACGCTTACCGGTACAACCCGGATACTCACCACTCTGCTTGGCGCGGTTGCCGCGGTCAGTCTTCTGGTCGGCGGGATAGGGATCATGAATATCATGCTTGTCTCGGTCACGGAACGAACCCGCGAAATCGGTATCCGCCTGGCCATTGGCGCCATGGAACATGATGTCCTGCTGCAGTTTCTGGTGGAGTCGGTTGTGCTGTCATCGTTTGGCGGGCTGTTCGGCATTGCCTTTGGTCTAGCCGCCGCCGCCCTTGGTGCGCAGGCCATGCATATGCCGTTTATCTTCAGTCCCGGCATCGTCGCTGTGGCCTTTTTATTCTCCTGCGCGGTTGGTATCATCTTCGGCTTTTTTCCCGCACGAAAAGCCGCCCGGCTCGATCCGATCGAGGCCCTGCGCCATGAATGATCATACTCCCGGGGACCATTTGAGCAGGAGACAAACGACTTGTTCTTTCACCCTTGTGTGAATATATATTTAGTGACTTAGAAATAGTTTCCTTGTGTTTTTTACAAGAAAACTATTTCGTGAGGGGACTTATCCCCGCACAGCACGGGGACTAAAAAGAGTCCCGCAAAGCTTTTGGGCGGGATAAGACGTAGTAAAAATGCAGGATTCATGTATCTCACCAGAAATTCTTTTGGGAGAAAAATATGACAGTGAAGAAAACAGGTTGGGACGATATTCCATCAATTGAGGGGCTTGAAGTCGATTGGAATTACGAACCGGACAATTCTCTGGGCAAGAGAGCCTGGGCCAGGATGACGGAGCGGGATCTGTTGCCTCTTTTTGATGTACAAAAGATGCCGGTTCAGATTGCCGCAAAGAATTTTGACGGACTGGGGTCTTTGGTGGATATCGGTCAAAGCGGCATGGCCGTTCTTTTAGATACCAGACTGGACCTGAGCGAGCCGGTGAAGATAGGGTTTTTTCTCGGTAAACAGAAGGTTATGTCGCGGGCGGTGATAAGAAACGTGGGCGATAAACGAGGCAAACACCGGATTGGCATGGAGTTTATGGACTTTAAGAAAGAATACCAATCCTTCATTGCCGGGCTCGTCTCCACCAAGCACTACAGCTCTCTCAGGTGATCCCGATGGACTCCGCTGCACATCACAGAAAATCTATGAACAGAAGACAATTCGTCAAAGATGTCTTGCTGTGGACTGCCGGGTTGAGCCTTGGCGTTCCCTGCCTCAGGATCTTTCCCGCCGAGGCAGCGCTTCCAACTCCGATCCTTGGCGTCGCCAAAGGTGCGGATTATCGGTTGCTGGTTGTAAAAGCTGTTGAAATTGCAGGAGGAGTTGGTAAATTTATCAAAACAGGTGATACTGTCGTCATAAAGCCGAACATGGGCTGGGACCGGACGCCCGAGTTGGGAGCGAATACCCATCCCCTGGTTGTGCGCACCCTGGCCGAGCTGGCGCTTGATGCGGGTGCGACGAAGGTGCAGGTTTTTGATCACACCTGCAATGAAAAACGGCGGTGTTATACCAACAGCGGCATCATCGACGAGTTGGAAAAATTGGGGGATGCGAGAATAGCGTGGGAACATATCGATCCCCGTAAATTTGTCCCCGTTGATATCGACAAAGGGAAATCCCTTAAACGGTGGGAGATCTATAAAGATGCCCTGGCCGCCGACTGCTATATCAATGTTCCGGTCGCCAAACACCATGGACTGAGCCGATTATCGCTTGGGTTGAAAAATTCGATGGGGGTTATCGGCGGTAATCGTGGCCGGCTGCATCATAATCTCGGTCAGGAGCTGGCGGATCTGGCGACCGTGGTGCAACCCAAACTGACGGTGATCGATGCCACCAGGATGCTGTTGCGCAATGGGCCTCAGGGTGGTCGAAGAGAAGATGTCAAGGAGATGAATACGGTCATCGCCTCTTCCGATCCGGTGGCCGCCGATGCCTATGCCACTACCCTTTTTGCGATGCAGCCGCAGGACATTGCCAGTACCCTGGCTGCCTATGAGATGGGGCTTGGCGAGATGGATATTGATAAGATGGAGATTAAAACCGTGCAAATATGAAGCTTTTTACTTAACCATCTCAAGGTCTATGTTTTTACGAGTTTGGCAAATATGATGACCGTTACAAAACCCCCAAAAAGAGGAGGTTGGCGCCTGATGGTTCTTCGGCGTTGCACGCAACTGCTCTTTTTAGCGGTATTTTTGTATCTGTTTATCAAGACCGATTACAACGGTTCCGACCGACTTGACGCTGCGGTCAATATCCTCTTTCGTCTCGATCCTTTTCTTGCTGCGGCCGTGATGCTTGCTGCAAAAACTTTTGTGGCCCTGTTTCTGCCCGCTCTTGCGGTGGTGGTGCTGACGTTTTTTGTCGGCCGGGCGTTTTGCGGCTGGTTCTGCCCGATGGGAACCCTGCTCGATCTTTGTCAGAAGTTCATTCCGGCAACCTGGAGAAAAAGCCGCACCTTTTTTCCCGATCTGGCCCTTATAATTCTTATTTTCACGCTTGTTTCTGCCCTATTCGGATTTGGCATAGCCGGTTATTTCGATCCATTCTCGATTCTGGTGCGCGGGCTGGCCCAGGCACTATATCCTGCCTTCAATAACCTGACTGTCGGATTTTTCACCTATACCTATCAGGAGCTGCCCGTTGTCAACGGTTTCACTGAGCCGGTGTACAGCTTTCTTCGCGCCACGGTGCTGCCTTCCAGCCAGAAATTTTTCCAGCTTGCCTATTTTTCGCTGTTTGTGCTGCTCACGGTTTTGCTGTTGGAGGCGGTGCAGCGAAGATTTTTCTGCCGCAATCTCTGTCCTCTTGGGGCGCTGCTCGGTCTTATCGGCCGCAGCGGAACATTTGCCGCCAAGGGTGGCAACGACGATTGCCGCGCTTGTCGCATCTGCAGCAGCAACTGCCGGATGGGCGCTATTGATGACGATCGGAAAATCGATATGGGGAGCTGCACTCTCTGTTACGAGTGCGTGGAAAAATGTCCCCGACAGATAATTGGTTTCGACTTTGCCCTTATCGGCCGGAAAAACAGTCGGCCGTCTCTTTCCCGCAGAAAATTTATTGGCGCGGCCCTCCTCGGTTTTCTGCTGCCTTCGGTCAAAGGGGTTGCGGTGCAGGCGAAAAATCCGGATCCTTTATTGATCAGGCCGCCGGGAGCCCTTGCGGAGAAAGAATTCCTGCAGCGCTGCGTCCGCTGTGCCGAATGTATCCAGGTCTGTCTTGGCAACGCCCTGCAGCCATCGCTTTTCCAGGCAGGACTCGACGGCATGTTCAGCCCGATGCTGGTGGCACGGAGCGGGTATTGCGAATTCAACTGCACGCTTTGTGGCCAGGTCTGTCCCACCGGGGCCATCCGACAGTTGACCACGGTCGAAAAGCACCAGTGGAAAATCGGCCATGCCTGGTTTGATAAAAATATCTGTCTTCCCTATGCCAGGGCCACTGCCTGCATGGTCTGCGAGGAACATTGCCCGACACCGGATAAGGCTATTCGCTTTAAAGAAGTAGTCGTGGCAGGTACGGACGGGCAGGCGATAACCATCGGGCAGCCCTATGTGGTGGAGGAGCTCTGCATCGGCTGCGGTATCTGCGAGACGAAATGCCCCCTGCCCGGCAGGAGTGCCATCTTCATCACCAGTGCCGGGGAACATCGGCATCCGGACAATGCACTGACGAGCTATGGCGGATATAACTGAAAGTCTGCGCGGCATTGTCCAGCGGGTCACCTACCACAATGCCGACACCGGCTGGTCGGTCTTGCGGGTTTCCCCCTTCAACAGCCCCGGTAGTCTGGAGACGGTGACCGTGCATCAGACCCAGGTCTTTGCCGGGGCGACCATGGAATTTCATGGCGCCTGGACGGTGCATCCCCAGTTTGGCCGACAGTTTAAAGCCCTTCGGGCCATTGAGAAAAAACCCGCGACCACCGCCGCGCTGGAAAAATATCTGGGCTCCGGGCTGATTCATGGGGTCGGGCCGAAAACCGCCGCCAGGATCGTTGGCAACTTCAAGGAAAGTACCCTGGATGTCTTTGAGTACGATATAAGCAGGCTGCTCGAGGTGCCCGGCATCGCCAAAAAAAAGCTGCAGATGATCGAGCAGGCCTGGCGGGAGCATAAAGTCGTGCGGGAAGTGATGATGTTTTTGCAGGGGCATGGCATCTCGACCCTTTTTTCGGTAAGGATTTATAAAAAATACGGGGATCAGGCCATTCAGATGGTCAGTGAAGATCCTTACCGGCTGGCGAATGATTTTTATGGCATCGGTTTTTTCTCGGCCGATAAAGTCGCCCTCAGCCTGGGACTGGCCGAAGACAGCGAGCAGCGCATAACCGCAGCCGTCAGGCATGTCCTGGCCGCCGGCCGCGAGCAGGGGCACTGTTATCTGCTGGCAACTCAGATTACCACTGAAGTCGGCAGCCTGCTTGGCTTTAACCCGGAAGGCCGTCTTGGCGATATCCTGCACCGGATGGAGGCTGAGAATCAGCTGAAAGTGCGTTTGCTGCCCCTTCCTGACGGGGGCGATCTGGTCTGCTACTACTCCAAATCGCTCTATTACGATGAAGCCTTTGTCGCAGAAAAAGTGCGCGGCATGGCCTATCCGCTGAACATTGACGGTCAGGCTGCCGGTACATGGACCCGGCTGCATTGCCAGAAACAGGGGATCGCACTCAGCGAGGAACAGGCGGTTGCCGTGCAGGCCGTTATCGCCAATCAATTTTCGGTTCTGACCGGGGGACCGGGCTGTGGAAAGACTACCACCACTCTTGTTATCGTCAGGCTGCTTGAGCATCTGGGCAAACGGGTGCTGCTCGCCGCTCCAACCGGCCGTGCCGCCCAGCGGATGACAGAAGTCATCGGCAGGGAGGCCAAGACCCTGCACCGCCTGCTGGAGTGGCAGGGCGGGGCGTTCAAGAAGAATGAGGAGCAACCGCTGCAGGCCGACTTCCTCATTGTCGATGAATGTTCCATGCTCGATATTTCCCTGACAGCGTCCCTGTTAAAAGCAGTGCCCGCCGGATGCCAGGTGCTGTTTATCGGCGATGCCGATCAGCTGCCCTCGGTGGGTGCCGGCAATGTCCTGCGGGATATCCTCGATTCGGGTGCGGTTGCCGCGTTTCGACTCACCCGGATTTTCCGTCAGGCGCAGGAGTCAAAGATAATTCAGTATGCCCACCAGATAAATAAAGGTGTCACGCCGCCCATCGACTCGCCTTTCAAAAAACCGGAGATCTGGCGAAAGAGTGACTGTCTGTTTATCGATTCGGATGAAGCCACCCAGGAACAGCTGAGCTTTGTGGCTCGGGTGAAACGTTTCTATGATTTGCAGACGCCCCAGCTTGAAGGGCTGACGACCTCCGAAAACCTCTATGAATTCAGAACCTCCGAGCAGATCCGTTCTGCCTATGAAGAAGATTTTGTCATTCCCAAAAAATTTCTGCACGTCGATCTGCACAAGGTGCAGCAGGCCCAGGGCGGAGTCGATGAATTAAAAGCGGTCCTGGCCAGGGTGCACCCCTGGTCAACCCTGCATTATGGCTTAGCTGCGGTTGATACGGTGGTGCGCCTCTATCTGGAGTGGATCCCCAAATACCATGGGCGGGAATGCGAGATCCAGATCCTCTCACCGATGACCCGCGGCAGTCTGGGGACCGCGAATCTGAACAGGGTCATCCAGGAGGCGGCCAATCCACAGGCAGAGGGCAAGGCGCAGCTGTTGGTTGGGGAGCGGATCTTTCGGGTCGGCGACCGGGTAATCCACCGGAGAAACAACTATGACCTGGTCGTTTTTAACGGTGATATCGGCACGATTTTATCCATCGATAACATCGGTCTCAGTTGTGTGGTGGCCTTTTTCCCGGAAGGGCGGGAGGTTGTCTATCAAAAAGACGATATCCTGGAACTCGACCTGGCCTATGCGATAACCATTCATAAATCCCAGGGCAGCGAATTCGGCGCCGTCATCATGCCGGTATTGACCCAGCATTTTAAGATGCTTTTTCGTAATCTCATCTATACCGGGCTGACCAGGGCACGAAAGCTGGCGGTGCTGGTCGGCACGCGTAAAGCCATGGCCATGGCCGTGGGCCAGCAGGACACCAGCAAGCGCCAGACAGCCTTGCGGCTGTTGCTGCATCGTTAACCGCGGTGGGGGTCGAATGACAGGAGTGTCATATGGCAATGACAGCTTTGCGGCAACTGTACCTTGCTTTTTGCGTGGAAAAAGACGAGAATTACCGGCCACCGAAAAGTTGCAATGTCGCCTAAGTGCGTTACCATATGCGGGCAGGCGCACCACAGATATCTTTTTCGAGAAAGTAATGTGTAGGACGTTTTTACTTTAATTATCTCAAATTTACGGTTCTTACGAGTTTGTCATGTATATATGTGTTGATTTTGATGGAACAGTGGTCGATCACCGATACCCGGAAATCGGCGAACCCGTCCCTGTGGCAGTTGCCTGGCTGAAAAGGTTGCAGTTTCTTGGTGCAAAAATCATTCTGTTTACCATGCGTTCCAATAGAGCGGACGGGATGAACCTGTTGCAGGATGCAGTACGTTATATGGAGGAAAATGGTATTCAGCTGTTTGGCGTGAACAGAAACCCTGATCAGGATATCTGGACCAGCAGCCCCAAGGCCTACGGAGAAGTATATGTTGACGATTCGGGGTTTGGCTGTCCGCTCATTCAGCCGGAAGGCTTCGCCAGGCCTTGCGTAGACTGGAAAAAAGTAGGTCCGCAGCTTGAACATATGCTGCTCAGCCGGAAGTAGATGTGCGAGGTTCGGTCGTTATACTCTGCTCAAAATGATGGGGAAATAATTGCCGAATAATGCTAGTGTCTGCCCATATAGCCACTCAGGCGCGTTATGGAGGCCTTGCCGTGTCAGGCTCCTTGCGCTCTTTATCACTGATAATCTCACCTTAAATCGAATTTAAGACTGGCTCGTTTAAAAGCTTCACGTGCGACTGACGGATGAAGCGCTTTGGTAAGCCATTATATAAAGTATAGAGGAAATAATCATGGGTGTCACCGTCACACAGCTGTATCGAAAAATTGATGACCACAAGGCCTATTGTTTTAACATCGAATCAATCCGGCCGTTAACCAGCGAGGAAATGACCTGTCTGCGGCTTATTCTGGCGGATGGGTTTCTCGTTGACAGTGTCAGTGATGCTCCCGTTCTGCAAGGCGACAGGGTGGTGGAAGTAGGGCCCCGGCTCAATTTTGCCACCGCCTGGTCATCGAATATGGTCTCCATCTGCAAGGCCACAGGGCTGGACATGATCACCAGGGTGGAGCGCTCCAGGCGGTATCTGGTACCGGGAAACATCGATGTGCAGGAATTTATTCACCTTCACCATGATCGGATGACCGAGTGCCACTATCCGGCGCCGCTGACGAGTTTTCACACCGGAGTGGTGCCGGAGGCGGTCTATGAGGTGGATCTCAAGACGCTGGGGGCGGATGGCCTGAACGAGTTGCCGGGGATTTCCATGGACGAATGGGACAGGAACCTCTACTACGACTACTTTGTCAACCAGCAGCACCGCAATCCGACCATCGTTGAGATCATGGATTTGAACAATGCCAATTCCGAGCACTCCCGGCATGGTTTTTTTAAAGGAAAACAGGTGATTGACGGCGAGGAAATGGACAGCACCCTCTTTGATCTGGTGACCGCAACGCTCAACGCACATCCCAAGGGATCGCTGATTGCCTTTAAAGATAACTCCAGCGTCATTCAAGGCTATGCAATCGATACCCTGGTGCCGGCGCAGCCCGGCAGTCCCTCTCCGCTTGTGCCGGTGACGGTGCAGTATCATCCCCTTCTTACCGCGGAGACGCATAACTTTCCCACAGGGGTCGCACCTTTCCCGGGCGCGGAAACCGGCACCGGCGGGCGGATTCGTGATGTCCAGGGCACCGGCCAGGGCGGTTTTGTCGTCGCCGGGACCGCTGGGTATTGCGTTGGAAACCTGCATATTCCCGGCTATGAACTGCCCTGGGAACAGAGTTATCCCTGCCCCGACAATCTGGCCTCGGCCCTGGAAATAGAAATTGAAGCCAGTAACGGCGCCTCGGATTACGGCAATAAGTTCGGCGAACCCCTTATTCAGGGCTTTACCAGATCCTTTGATATGCGTCTGGATAGCGGTGAAAGGTGGGGCTTTCTCAAGCCGATCATGTTTACCGCCGGGGTCGGCCAGATTGACGGCCGGCATACCGAAAAAGCCTCCGCAGTGCAGGGCATGCTCATCGTCCAGGTGGGTGGGCCGGCCTATCGCGTTGGTTTCGGCGGCGGGGCCGCATCCAGTATGCTCCAGGGGGAAAACGAGTCGAGTCTGGATTTCAATGCGGTGCAGCGCGGCGATGCGGAAATGGAGCAGAAGATGAACCGGGTCATCCGCGCCTGCAACGAGATGGGCGAAAAAACCCTGATCGATGTGATTCACGACCAGGGCGCAGGCGGCCCGGCCAATGTGTTGAAAGAGCTGGTGGAAAAATCCGGTGGCCGGGTGGAGGTCCGTAATATCCGGGTCGGCGACCCGACCATGTCGGTGCTGGAAATTTATGTTGCCGAATACCAGGAGCGGTGCGGTTTTTTGATTCGCCCGGAAAATATTGCCCAGTTCGAGAAGATTTGTGTTCGGGAGAAGGTCAATTGCGAGGTGCTGGGGGAGGTGACCGGCGATTTGAAGTTTGTCCTCCATGACGCAAACGATGACACCACTCCGGTGAATATCGATCTGCCGGTCCTGCTCGGTGAAATTCCCCAGAAGACATTTACCGATACCAGAACGCCGCTGCGCGCACAAGCTCTGCAGCTCCCGGCAGAATTGACGGTGGCTTCCGCGCTGCATGATGTGCTGCGCCTGGTTTCCGTTGGTTCCAAGAGATTTCTCACTAATAAAGTCGACCGGGCGGTGACCGGCCTTATCGCCCGACAGCAGTGTTGCGGCCCTCTCCAACTGACCGTCAGTAATGTCGCCGTGGTGGCGCAGAGTCATTTCGGCCGGACGGGTATCGCTTCGGCCATCGGCGAACAGTCGATTAAGATGCTGGTTGATCCGGCAGCCGGTGCCCGGATGGCCGTCGGCGAGGCACTGACCAACCTGGTCTGGGCAAAAATCGAGGAGCTGGAGCAGGTCAAATGTTCGGCTAACTGGATGTGGGCCCCAAAGCTGCCGGGTGAGGGTGCGGCCATCTATGACGCCGCCCGGGCCATGCGCGATATAATGGTTGAGGTCGGCATGGCGGTGGATGGCGGCAAGGACAGCCTGTCCATGGCCACCATGGTTGGGAAAGAGACGGTCAAGTCACCGCGTGAACTGGTCATCTCGGCCTATGCGGCGGTGCCGGAAATCGGCAGGGTCATAACGCCCGATATTAAAGAAATCGGCTCGCCGCTGCTCTATGTCGATCTCGCCGGCGGTCAGGCCAGGATGGGCGGCAGTGCCCTGGCCCAGGTGATGGGCCAGGTGGGAGATAAAAGTCCTGATGTCGAAAACGGTACGGCTCTCAAAGACAGTTTCCTGGCAGTGCAGGAACTGATCGCCCAGGATCTTATTGCTGCCGGTCACGATCGCAGTGACGGCGGCTTGATTACCACTCTGCTGGAAATGGCGTTTGCCGGCAATTGTGGCCTTGATATTGACCTGCATGGGACCAATACAGTTTTTGCAACACTTTTTGCCGAGGAACTGGGGCTGGTGGTTGAATGTCGACCGGGTAAAATTTCCCAGGTGGAGCAAATTCTGGCTGGTGCCGGAGTATCCTTTGTCCAGCTTGGCACGACAACCGAGGCACAACAGATACAGATACGCTATAACGGCGAGAAGGTCCTGGATGAACCGATGATCGTTCTTCGCAGCTGGTGGGAAGAAACCAGTTATCAGCTGGAACGGCTGCAGATGAATCCGGCCTGTGCCGATGAAGAAAAGACCAATATCCATGACCGGAAAGGGCCGGCCTATCATTTGAGTTTTACGCCTGAGCCGCCACCTGCTGCGCGTCTCACCCGCACCGATAAGCCCAAAGTGGCAATTCTGCGTGATGAGGGCTCTAACTCCGATCGCGAGATGTCTTCGGCCTTTTATCTGGCCGGGTTTGAGCCCTGGGATATCTGCATGAGCGATCTGCTGGCCGGAACCGTTACCCTGGACGATTTCCGCGGCCTGGCCGCAGTCGGCGGTTTTTCCTATGGTGATGTGCCGGAATCGGCCAAGGGCTGGGCGGCAACCATCCTGTTCAATCCGCGGTTAAAAAAGATGTTTGACGAATTCTACCGGCGGCCCGATACCTTTACCCTGGGGATCTGCAATGGCTGCCAGTTGTTTGGCTTGCTTGGCTGGGTCCCGGAGATGGGGCTGCCTGCTGAACGCCAGCCCCGGTTTATTCGCAATGTTTCGGGGAGATTTGAGTCCCGCTGGACGACGGTCAAGGTGCAGAAAAGCACGGCGATGATGCTTGCCGGTATGGAAGGGCTGGTCTTTGGCATCCATGTTGACCACGGGGAAGGCCAACTGCATTTCCCGGACAAGGATCTCCTTGACAAGGTAAAAGCGTCGGGCATGACGCCGCTGGTCTATGTTGACGATGATGGTCAGCCAACCGGGAAATATCCGTTTAATCCCAACGGCTCAATCGATGGACTTGCCGGGCTGTGCTCAGCCGACGGCAGGCATTTAGCCCTCATGCCGCATCCCGAACGGGTCTTTCTGCCCTGGCAGGCCCACTATCTGCCGGAAGAGATGAAAGGCTTGCAGGTATCCCCCTGGATGCAGATGTTTACCAACGCCTATGACTGGTGCCGGAAAACGAAGTAGTCGATGACCCCTTGTTCCCATGCGTTGCATGGGAACAAAAAAAGCAGGTGAAGATTTCTATGCCCTTTGGGTAGTTTTTACGACGCCATCATTTTGCGTCCTGTTGATTCTTCTTTGTCATCTGTTTTTCCAGCATGATCTTCAGGATGGTCTTATCGGCCTGGATCATCCCGTCGTGGCTGAGGGCGCCCATGTTCTGGATGGTTTTTTGCGTGGAGTTGCCGATGATGCCGTCGGTGTCCTTGACATTTACCCCATGCAGGGAAAAGAGCGCGGCCTGAACGGCAGCGCCCGCCGCGGTGTTGAGTTTGATGGCGCAGCCGGCTTTCGCACCATCGCAGATAACTCCGGCCAGATCCTCCAGGATATTTTTGATCGCTCCTTCCATATGGTGTACGTCGCCGCCGACCAGATAGGTGATACCCGCTGTCGCCCCGGCCCCGGCAGCGATCGAACAGCCACAGACGGCGGAGAGCCTGCCGGTGTGGGCCTTGACATAGGCCGTGACGATGTGACTGAGGCCGATGGCTCTCAGGATGGTTTCCCGGTCATGGTCGATAAAATCCTTGATCGCCCAGATCGGTAAAATAGCCGTGAGACCATGATTGCCGCTGCCGGCGGAACTCATAGCCGGCAGATTGGCCCCGCCCATCCGGGCATCGGCCGCAGCGGAGGTGAGCCTGCGCGCCGAGCTCGACATATCTTTGACCATCAGTTTCTGTTTGATCAATCGGTCGATGGCCTTGCCGATGCCAAGGCCGCTGCCGTGTTTCAAGCCATATTCGGCGAGAGCCAGATTGTGATTAACTCCCACCTCGAGAAAGTTGAGATCGTCCTCGTCCAGATCGGCGGTAAGCTCAAGTATGTCCGGCAAGGTCAATTCCCGCAACCAGGTTTCCAGGTCAGCCAAAGTGTGTTTGCCGCCTTTACTGTGGGATTTGGTGAGAAAAGGGGAGTCGGTGATTTCTTCGCCATTCAGTTTCAGGCTGACAATATTGTTGTGCAGGTCGATAATAAGTGATTCGGCGATGTTGCTGCCCGAGATAAGTTTTGTTTTGACGTAGAGGCCGACTTCATCGCGCAGGTTAACGGTCACCTTGTTTTTGTCGAGCAATGCCTTGGCCTTTGCTATGGTCGTTTCGTCAAGACTTTCCAGTACTTCCAGGCCTCTTCCCGGATTTCCACCATACGCCCCGAGGGCCGCTGCGGTATCAAGGCCCTGCATGCCGCCGGTGCCGGGAATGATGACCGCCATGCCGTTTTTGTAAATATTGGGATCGATCCAGATTTCAATGGCATCGAATTCTTTTTCCGGCAGAAGTGTTGCTGCCGCGGCACCACCCAGGGCGATGGCAACCGGCTCGGTACACCCGAGAGCCAGGATAACCTCCATCTCCAGGATGTCTTTGACCGTAAATTTCATAAGGCTTTCCTTTCTTCCATATAAAATCAATTAGATGGCAAGTATGAATTCAATTTCAATGTTTGCGCCAAGGGGTAATGCCGCCACCTGGACAGTTGATCGTGCCGGTGGGGAATCGGCGAAAAAACTCCCGTAGGCGCTGTTGACTTCCTGAAAATCGCCCAGGTTCGTCAAAAATATCGTCGTTTTGACCACACGGCTCAAGTCGGTACCTGCCTCTTTGGCGATGGCCGTGGCATTGGTGATGATCTGCCTTGTTTTGGCGCCGATATCGCCGTCGAGCATCCTGCCGCTGACTGGATCTATCGGCAGCTGGCCGGAGATAAAGAGCAGGCTCTCGGTGGCGATGGCCTGGGAATATGGACCGATGGCGCTGGGTGCCTGCGTGGTGGAAATGACTTTTTTGAGCATATTATGCCTCTGATATTATGGTTGAATTGCTGGAACGAACTTTTTTCAGATAATTGTAGACCGTGAATTTCGTGACACCCATCATCTGGGCCACCTGTTCGACTGCGCCTTTAAGCAGGAAGGTGCCATTTTCTTCCAGCCGGCGGGTGAGTTCAGTTTTTTCATCGACATTCATCGTTGCCGGATGTTTTCCGATGTCCTCTACTGCATGATAAAAAAGAGCCTCAACTGTTTCTCCTGCGGCGTGGGCAAATGTTTCTGTTCCTGCTTGACAATTGTTTTCCTGGATGTTGATAAAAGGCATCAGGGCCTGGCTGGCATTGTAAAAATCGGTGGTATCCAGATTTATACAGAAGGCGGCAAGCGGTCTGCCGGCTGTGTCCCGGATAAATGTTGTTGTCGATTTCAGCGAGCGGCCATCGGTTGTTGTCGTCCTGTAATTATGCCTGTCCACGGCCTGACCGGAATTTTGCTGGAGCATTTTCAGCAGCAGGTCGGTGGCTGGAGCACCGGGTGTTCTGCCGGTCACATTTCCCCGGATGTAAATAAGGGAGTTTTCCAGCTGGGTTAAATCATGGACACTTGCTTCACAATTTTTGCCGAGCAGTGCTACAACCGCATCGGCCATTCGTTGCAGGTTCTCAAAAACACGTTCTTTTTCAGTCATATATACATGGAGTCATGTCGAGTTTTATTTTGTGAATATGCACTAATCTATTCTGGCAATTGATGCGGGTTGTGTCAATAAAAAAGTTGAGCTGTTCAAAAAAAGTTGAATGAACTGGCCCCTGGAAAAAGTTGGGCTCGAAATAAGTCGGAGAGCTGTCGCTGCAAATGAGAATTATTTGTGGTTCTTTCTTGCAAAAATATCATTGGTGCCAATATTCTACTAACAACTAGAGGTATCAATCTATCTCAATCAGGCAGGAGGGGACGATGGCAGACCAAAGAAGTAATTCACTCCATAACCATTTTACCTCGGTGAAGAAAGGCGAACGTGTTTTTGAAAACGCCTTTGAGAGTGTTTCCCGAATGGTATTGGAAGGGGATATTGACAAGGTAATGGTCAACGGTAAAAACACCTTTGATTTCAGGATATTCCGGGAAGGCAAAAAACATATCGTCGGTATGTACGACGAAATAAACTCGTTTGTGTCGTTTGTCAAAGATGCCTCCCAGGGTGGGTCATCGAAGGAGATGGCCTTTGTCCTGGTTGGGGAGCCGGGCAACGGCAAGACCTTTCTGGTTGAATATCTCTGTAAAATGTACCGTGATTTTCTATCACTGCCTAAAAACCGCAAATATACTTTCCGCTTTGTCGGCCTGGACAAGCTCGGGTCGTACGGCAACATAACCACCATTGAATCCCAGACCTATGAAGATCCGATGGTGCTGGCCATGAATCTGCACGAATCAAGTGCCGAGTCACAGCAATACCTGTCCCGAAGGTATCGTGTTGCGGATAAGATGCTGGAAACCTGGTATGAAAATTATCGTCCTCTGGGTGCATGTTCTGCCTATATCTGGAATAATATCCGGGAGTATACCAATGGCAACCTCGATGATATGCTCGATTTCATTGAAATTGTACCTGTTCCCCTGATAGAGAGCCTCGGTACGGTGACCGGCAAGTATCCGGCCAAGGATAAGATCACCTCGTCGGCGGTTGATCTGCTCGGTGAAGAGTCTATCCAGCGGTTGCTGCATATCACCGATACCAATAATCCATACCGGTTTGATCTGCGCCGAGGGGCTCTGGCCCGGGTCGCCGGCGGCGGTATCCATTTCAGCGATGAGATCTATAAAAACAAAAAGGATCTGGTCCAGGTCTATCTTGGCATCATTCAGAACCGGTGCATTGAGATTGACGGTTACAAGTGGCCCATCGACACCCTGATCATCGCCACCAGCAACAACTCGGAATTCAATCGTTTCCTGGCTGAAAAGGAGGAGGCGCCGATTGTCGACAGGTGTCGTATCTGCTATGTCTCCCACAACACCAATTACGTGCTGCAGAAAGAACTCACCACCTATGCCATCGGCAATGAATCGAAGACAACCCTGACCGGGGATGCCATGCATCAGGATCCCAACCTCAACTACGCCGCTTCCGTGGGTGTGGTGCTCACCCGGCTGCCAAGATCGGAAAAACTCACCCCCATTGAGACCATGAAACTTGCCGCTGGAGAGGTGGCCGGCGAAAAGAGTTTGAAGACGCTGTCCGAGGTTATCGATACCCTCAGCCAGGAACACGACATTACCAAACGGTATGGTCAGAAAGGCCTCGGCCAGCGAAATCTCGGTCGTTCGATCCAGTTGATGCTCGAGAGCTCCGAAACCAACGAGGGCAAGTGCATGTTCGCCTACGATGTCTTTCATGCCATTGAGCGGGCGATCCTCGATTATGTGTCGGAGGCGAAAGATCGGGCCAAGTTCCTCGATGACCTGAAAATTGCCAAGGGGCTGTATCGCGAGCGGATCATGACTGAAATGTTCAACGCCTATATGGATGAACCGCTGGCCATCCGTAAAGATGTACTCAACTATGTCAATATGATCATCGGGATAGACGCCGAAAATCTGGGGACAGACAAGATGTGGAAATACAAAAACCCCCAGACCGGTGAACTGCAGGCCTTAAAGATCGACGAGCGATACATTAACTCGGTGGAAGATGGTCTCGGTCTGAAGACGAGGGAACAGAAGGACTCCTTCAGGACATCGATCCGGAAGATCTACGGCCAGAAAATCTCGGTCCGGCCGGACTATGATTTTATGGACAACCTCGAGCTGGTCAAGGCGGTTACCGATGTCCGGCTGAAATCGGATATCGCCGGGTCCGGCAGTCTGATCGGAGCATTGGCAAACCGCACCAATGAAGAGAACCAGAAGCTGTACGACCGGATGATTGAAACCATGCTGAAGAAGCTCGGGTATTGTACGACCTGTGCCCAAAAAACTATCGAATATTTCTGTACCCAGGTCGATGAAAACTGATGGTGTCGTAAAATCTCTCTAAAGGCGAAGGTTTTCCTTAGCTATCGCATATCTTTAAAGATGTACCCGGATACGATAAAATGAAACAAAAACTGCACGCCCTCTATCGTACCTTGAAAGAAAAGGGACTGACCCCGGAACAGGACCGGAAAATCCGCTATGAGCTGGATTTGCTCGAACTTGACCGGGATCATCGCTATGCGCCTGCGCCCGTTGTTCGGAATATTTACCAGTACAATGATCTGGAGATGCTGCATGACGCGTCTCCGCCAAAACTGCTGGCGCTCACCACCGTTCAGTCGCTTGATTATCTGCTGGAAAAAGACAAGCAGCGTGAGGAGGATGGCTTCCCCCGAAAAATAAGAGTCGGCAAGATGGTCAAACCGAGCCAGAATGGGGATGACAAGGTCGTTATCGTGCCGACCACGGTGGAGGAAAAACTGGTCCATGATAAAGTCCGGTTGAATGAAGAAGGCGAAGGGGATGGAGACGATCAGGGGGCCGGGGAAGGTGGTGCCGGCGAAGGCGAAGAAGGCGAAGTCATTGGCGAGCAGCCGGTCAGGCCGGAACAGGGAGGCCAGGGCGGGGCAGGCAAAGGCGAGGGTGGGGAACACGACGTCGAATCAAATGCCTACGACCTTGGCCGCATTCTTACCGAACAGTTTGAGCTGCCCAATCTGAAAGATAAGGGGAAAAAGAAATCGCTCACCAAGTACACCTATGATTTAACCGATAAAAATAGAGGATTTGGCCAGATACTGGATAAAAAGTCGACCCTCAGAAAGATTATCCAGACCAATATTGCCCTCGGTCGTATCCGTGCCCGGGACAAGATCGACAGTCGAGGGCTGCTCATCTCCCCGAGGGACCGAATCTACCGAATCCTGTCCAGAGAAAAAGATTATGAGTCCCAGGCGGTGGTCTTTTTTGTCCGGGACTATTCCGGTTCCATGGGCGGTAAACCGACGGAGCTGGTGGTCAACCAGCATGTCCTTATCTATTCCTGGCTGATTTACCAGTATAAGAACCAGGTGGAGACCCGTTTTATCCTGCATGATACCGAGGCGAAAGAGGTTAAAAATTTCCAGACCTACTATAACTCGACCGTGGCCGGCGGCACCCAGGTGGCCAGTGCCTACAGTCTGGTCAATAAAATTGTCGAAGAAGAATCGCTTGAACGGGACAATAATATCTATGTGTTCCACGGTACCGATGGTGATGACTGGGATACCAAAGGAGATAAGGCCCTGCCGGAACTGGAGAAGATGCTGCATTATGCCAGTCGCGTCGGCATAACTATTGCGGAAAACGGCTACGGCATCTCAGGGCAGACGGAGGTGGAACGATATATCCGTAAATCGGGGCTGCTTGAAGAGCGAAAAGATGTGCTGCGAATGGATGTGATTTCCGAGGACACCAATGAAACGAGACTGATCAAGGGAATCAGAGAACTTATTTCGTAATTTCTTTATAGCGATACGTGTTCTCATGGTGAGGTGATATGGAACTGCTGAGTCAACATGCAAAGAAAATCATGGAGGGGTGCAAGGAACGCGCCCGGGATGCTGGTCTGCGTTTTCAGGATGACAGCCTGGAATATATAGTCACGAACCGTGATTTTTTACAGCTGTCGCCGAAAAATATGATCCCCACCCTCTATGATTACTGGGTACAGGATGTTGAGGTGCTGAAGGACCAGGGACAGTATGAACTCTATCCCAATAACCCGTATGAAACGGTCATCAATACCCGCCCGCCTATCTCCTTCTATAATGACAACAATCCGGACTGGCTCAACGTGATGATTTTCTATCACGTTATCGGGCATATCGATTTTTTTCAGAATAATCTCTATTTTCGCCATACCTGGGATTACGATTTTGCCGGCAAGGCCCTTGCCGATAAACGATTGTTTGCCAAGCTCCGCTCAGAGAAAGGGAGGTGGGTCGATTATGTTATAGAATTTTCCCGGGCCATTGATAACCTGGTCGGCTATTTCGATCTGCTCTCCTCTTTTGCCATAGAAAAGAAAAAACTGTCGAAAATAGATTACTATTTCGATGTGTTCATCCAGCAGAAAGAAAACCATACCATTGCCGGATATGTCGCGGAGATTGATAAATATAACAAATCCATGCGGGAATTTCCTCAGAACGGGGAGGCGCTGTTTCTCGAGAGTGTAAAGAGTAAATATGCCGAGTTTGAATCCCTGTACAACAAGGCTGTCAATGAGAACGGGCAGGGAAAAAGGCATGACCTGCTCCAGTTCCTCATGGAACATTCCGAGTTTCTCAATCGTGATGAAAATAAATGGATGCTGATGGTCATTGAGGTGGTTCGCAGCACATCGCTTTATTTTCAGCCGCAGATCAGAACAAAGATTCTCAATGAAGGGTGGGCAAGTTACTGGCATGAAAATCTTTTTTTAAATGACGATCGAATCAGTGGCCATGAGGTTGATTTTGCGGTGATAAACGCCAAGGTGACCTCGATGCCGCGCGTCGGTATGAATCCGTACGCGCTTGGCATGCGCCTTTTTTATTATCTGGAATCGCAGGCGAATGCTGGAAAAATATCATATGATTATCAGAGGATAGCCGACAATTACCGACGGAAAAATTTTAATTCCGAAACCGGCGGCGGCAGGGATTTTATCTTTTCTGTTCGGGAAAATTTCTGTGATTCGATGTTTATCAATGCCTTTCTCGATCAGGATTTCGTTGACCTCCATCAACTCTTTGTTGTTGATAAACGCCTCAATAAAGAACGGATGACCTGGGAGTATTATGTTAAATCGAAAAAAGCAAAGCATTACAAGAAGATGATCGCTGATTCTCTCTATCATCCTCCGGCCTTGACAATCAATGTCGATGATGACAATACGCTGGTTCTCAATCATGTTTTTGAAGGGAAACCGCTCTACCGAGACTATATCGAGGGAACGCTGCTGGGGCTGGAATTTCTTTGGGGAACAAAAGTGAGCCTGTACACCCACGAAGCGGAACTCATAAAAAAAGAGCCGGGTCAGGTAAAGGATGGACAGCGAGAAGAAGAACGGAAAATTAAGTGGAAACGCTTTCGCTATACTATGAAAGATCGGAAGATGACACGGGTTGTGATCAATTAGGAGCCTCTTCCCGGACAGACTCCTTGTGACGGAATAACAGCAGTAAAGGTGAGTACATGCGCGATTTAAGCAGGGCGATGGAGAATCTGGATAGAAATAAAGACCAGTTGCGTCAGTCGCCGATTCTCTCTTTTCCGGATTTTCTCCAGCAGGTAATCGAGCACCCGAACCGGATAATACGTAACGTGTATCAGGTCTATTCCGATCTGATTGACAGCCTGGTCGATGATGGTATTGATGAATATGACAACGATCCTGAATCCATTCGATTTTTGAAATATGATTGTACCAGGCTTTTTGTCGAAGGTTCCGACCGGCCTTTTTTTGCTGATCGACTCTTTGCCAACCGGCTTATGCGTCATGTTGACAGTTTTAAACTGGGGTCGAAACAGAATAAGATATATATCTTCGACGGTCCGCACGGCAGCGGGAAATCGACATTTCTGAATAATCTCCTGCGCTCTTTTGAAAATTACGCCAACTCGCCAGAGGGCTCCCGGTACGAGGTGATCTGGCGGTTAAAGCATGATCACCTGGTGGGTGGAGTGCACAGTTTAAATTCTCTGACCGACAAACTGGCCTGGGTTCTGGAGAATGACGGCAAGACAGAGTTGGCCACGGAAATGAAATGTGCCTGTAAATCGGATACTGATTTAGGCGGGTATTTTGATGTTCCCTGCCCGAGCCATGATAATCCGCTGCTGCTTATTCCCAAGGAAGTCCGGCGCAAATTCTTTGATGATCTCTTTGAAGATGATGTCTTCAAATGGCAGTTGTTTACCGAAAAGAAGTATGAGTGGCTCTTCCACGAAGAACCCTGCACCATCTGTGTTTCCCTCTATCAGGCATTGCTGCAGAAGTTTCGGGATCCGCAAAAAGTTATGGAATGTGTCTGCGCCCGTCCCTATGTGTTTAACCGGCGGCTAGGCGAGGGGGTTTCCGTTTTCAACCCCGGCGATAGACCTTTGCGCAATCCCATTATGCACAATCCGATTATTCAGAGGAGCCTGGACTCCGTGCTGGCGGATGGTAAGCATGTCAGCTATCTCTATTCCCGCTATGCAAAAATCAATAATGGCATCTATGCGCTGATGGATGTCAAATCGCATAATACCGAACGGCTGATGGAGCTGCATAACATTATCAGCGACGGGGTCCACAAGGTGGAAGATATTGAGGAGAAAGTGAATTCTCTCCTCTTTGCCCTGATGAATCCGGAAGATAAAACACTGCTTGCCGACCTGCGCGCCTTCTCTGACCGGGTGGAATATATAAATATCCCTTATGTCCTCGATTTGCAGACCGAAGTCGATATCTATCGGGAGAATTTCGGCAAACACATCGATGAAAGCTTTCTGCCGCGTGTCCTGCATAATTTTGCCAGGGTTATTATTGCGACCCGGCTGCGCACCAAGTCGGAGGCGATGGAAGAGTGGATCGGCGAACCGGAAAAATACGCAATGTATTGCGATACCAATTTACAGCTGCTGAAGATGGAGATTTTCACCGGTTATATTCCCAAGTGGCTGGCAGAGGAAGATGTCGCCCAATTCACCGCCAAGAGAAGGCATAAAATAGTTGCCGAATCGGAAAGCGACGGGTGGAAGGGCTTGTCCGGTCGTGACTCGATCAAATTGTTCAATGAATTTTATTCTACCTATGCCCGGGAAGACAAGCTGATCGACATGGCGATGCTGGGAAAATTTTTCCGGAAATATTGCAAACAGGATCGCGACATCCTGCCCATGGGTTTTCTCGATTCCCTGCTGCGGATGTACAATTACACCGTCCTTCAGGAGGTAAAAGAATCGTTGTACTTTTATAACGAGGAACAGATCTCACGGGACATCATTAATTATATGTTTGCCGTCAATTTTGATGTCGGAACAACCGAGATCTGCGGATTCACCGGGGAGCGACTGGATATCACCGAGGCGTTCTTCCATCGGATGGAGACCCGGCTGCAGATTGATCCGAAAATGAGTGTCTCATTTCGTAACAGCGTACAGAAGTCCTATACAACGACGGCACTGCCGCAGGAAATGTTGCGCGACGGCCTGCCGATTACCAAAACCTCGCTCTACATTCACCTGTATGAAAAATGCACGCACAATCTGAAAGAGAAGGTGCTGGAACCGTTTTTGAAAAATGAAAACTTTCGTCGAGCTGTAAAGGATTATAATCAGGAAGATTTCAAGACCTATGATAAAAAGATCCAGAATGATGTGCATTTTATGATGGAGAATCTCCAGCACAAATATCTCTATTCCCGTCAGGGTGCCAAGGAGATCTGTATCTATGTGATTGACAATAATCTGGCCCGTCAATTCTCCGGGCTAGTGGAATAAGCTGCGAGTTGCATGGGTTCCTTCACCCATATTCATCCCTACGAGATTTTTATTCCGGAAGGCGCGGACAAGATTATTATCGGGACCTTACCACCGCCCAGATTTTCCCAAGGTCGGCTCAAGGAGCGAGATGTCGATTTTTGCTATGGCAGTTGCGATGGGATGCTCTGGCCGGTACTCAGTGAAATCTTTCAGCTCGGCCTGCACTATGACAATTCGCCGGCCGCGGTGCAAGAACGGCAGGATTTTCTCATTCGGCAAAAAATTGGTATCTGCGATATAGTCCAGTCATGCAGGCGCAGTAAAATAGATGCTTCGGATATTGGCATGACGGATATCCGGCTGCGCGATATAGTGAAGCAGCTGCAATTGCATCCAACTGTCAAGACGCTCATTTTCACCGGTGGCAACAGCAGAAATGGGCCGGAATACCTGTTTCGTCAACATCTGAAGCCCTATGGCTTAAAACTCTCTCCCGTAAGCCGCGAGGTCCCTAAAGTACACCAGTTCACTCTCGCTGGCAGAGTGCACACGACAATCTCCCTCACCTCTCCCTCCAATGCGGCCAACCGGGCAATCGGCAGCAGTTCCCTCTATAAGAAAAGAAAAAAAGAAAATCCAGCCTATTCCACGTTTGACTTTCGTGTTGAACAATATCGAACAGTATTTCTTGCGGTGGCTCCCTGACACCTGCGCGTTATCCGATCGTCTGGCTGGCCTCCATAATATGGCGGATAATAATATTTTCGAAACCGTCATACATGCCTAGGCCATGAGCAATGGATTCCACCCTGAGCCCTTTTTCCTCCAATCGGGATTGCCAGGAAGACGGATTGTGACTGATGATATCTCGTCTATAGTGCATGCCGGCGACAAGAAATAAGGGGATGATACACACTTCAGTGAAGCCACTCTCTGCGATTTCATCAACAAGCTGTGTCGTATCTGGGGATTTTTCCACCACCCCGACAAAGATTCTTGGGCTGAATTTTCTGCGGAGGATTTTTTCCAGGCAGTAGTAGGCCGTCCAGATCGGATGATCTGTGCCATGACCCAGGACTACAATGGCTTTCTCCGGCCGTGCATCGATAACCGGCCGCAAAATTTCTCCTATTTGATCGTAGTCTTGCGGGCTGGTGAGCAGTGGCATGCCGAGCGCGCACTCAAGGCCTGATTGCGCACTGTTTTTTGCGAGCCGGTGAAATTCTGTGCCGGGAAATAAATGCAGTGATTGGACGATAACCCTGGATACACCCCGTGCAGCCAGATTCTGCAGCACCTGTTCGGGATGGAGCACTGCCGATTCCTGTCGCTGGTGCAGCTCCCGGGTGATCTTTTTTGAGGAGTATGCCCATATGATCTCAGCCTGGCCAAAATGGTCTTCAATGCAGTTGCTTAATCTATTATAAGTTGCAATCGCCTTCGAAGTGGTGCCAAAGGCTGATATGACAATGGGGAGTTTCATGCCAGATAGAAGATTGAAGGAAGGTATACCCTTCAACAGGGTACTGGACAGAGTGCCACACTTCGCAAGGGGATCAATCCCTTATACTATACTCGCATGTTGCTGGGAAAGAAAAAAAATTACGATAAAATAATAGTTAAATAAAATCAAAATAAATGATACAATAATTTGTACTGCACAATACAGATTTTTTGATAAACCTCCTTGACAATAGAAAGACATTTGTAGTATTTAATAGATCATCTATTAAATTAAATACTGTTTTACTTAAGCGGGAAGGGATGAGGGAGTAGCGCAGATAGAAAGAGCGGAAAAAACTACAGTGGGAGGAGAACAATGGTAAAGAAAATTTCAGTGATCGCGCTGGCGGGAATGCTAGCCCTGCCGACGTTTGCCATGGCAGCCGGTAAAACGAACGTCGCCGATCTGGAGAAGAAGATTGACGAACTGAGCCGGCAGCTGGATGAGCTTCGAGGGGCAATGGCCGCCCAGTCGAAACAAAATGAGGCACTGGCAGATAATGTCGATGAGCTTGGCAGCGACATGGAAGAGATGGATGAAAGATCGGAAAAATGGGACCTGATCTCTCGTTTCGATTTAAGCGGAGATTTTCGCAGCCGCGCGGATTTTTACAATGCCGATACCGTCCGCGGTCGGAGCCTCGACAATGATACCCTCTGGACCAACCGTTTTCGTCTGAATATGCGGGTCAAGGCGACAGAAAATGTCGAATTTAAAGGCCGCCTGGCCATGTTCAAGACCTGGGGTGACCAGTCCGCCTTCAGCGACGACAGCGGGGCCATGTATCCGCTTTTCGACGGCAATGTTACCCGGTCCCCTGTTGGCAGCAGTGCCCTGTATGTTGACCGTGCCTTTGTCAACTGGAACAACATCGGTGGCTTGCCGGTCTGGTTCTCTATCGGCCGTCGGCCCACCACCGATGGTCCTCCAGCCCAGTTACGAATAAACAGCGATGAGCGCCTGGCAACGCCGATGGCCTTCATGGACTGGCCGTTTGACGGGGTATCTGCCGGCTATGCCTGGAACTGGGGCGTTGAAGAACTTGGCTCCAGCCGGGTTCGTTTCTGTTATGGACGAGGTTTTGAGGCAGGTCTTGAGGATACCACGGACAATATCAAAGATACTGATTTTGCCGGCCTGAGCTGGGATATCATGAAAAAGGGTGATCGTTTTGCCTATATCCAGAGCTTTATGGCCTTTGATCTCTTTAATTATCCCAATTTCCAGGATCCATTCATCGATTATGGTGCACAACAGCCAGTCTCAATGGATCCAACGGTAATGGGAGGGTATGGCGACAGAATAAATCTTGGCAATATCTGGCATACCGCCGGAGTCTATCAGGATAAGATTGCCGGCTTGAATTATTTCATAGCCGGTGGCTGGTCGCAGACGCATCCTAATTCAAATGGTATGTTCAATGATCCGTTCAGCGCTACCGGTCCCAATACCGACAGTGAAAACGGATACTCAGCCTATCTTGGGGTGCGCTATGACCTCGACAACGCCGGCTTGAAATTCGGTGCTGAATTTAACTACGGTTCACAGTACTGGCTGGCGATGGCTCCGGGGCATGATGATATCTATCAATCCAAGCTTGCCACCAGAGGCCAGGTCTATGAGATATACACCCTCTGGGATCTGCCGACTGGCGAAGCAATCTCCAAATATGCCAAGACATTTATGCGGCTTGGATATCAGCATTATGAATATGATTACTCAGGTTCAGCGGATTGGAATATGGCATCGTATGATCTAGATGATGCCGGCGATCGTGCGAAAATCGATATGTTAAATGGAATGATGTATAATGGATTTGATCCGGTGAAACGTGCCGATCAGGTATACGTCACTTTTGAGGCGTTCTTTTAAACAGTAAGTTTTATACCGAAACACCAAGGGCCATGTTCACGTAAGTGAGCATGGCCCTTTTTTTATTGCCCCATGATCTTGTCTGCTATACTTTGCATAGTGTTTCCAGCAAGAAGTCCGGGCATATCGCTAAATACAATTATCAGGTTAAGTAAGAATGGCAGAGCCATCGGTAATAAATCCAATTACAGGCACATTTCCCGCCCAAAACGGCACGCGCTGTACCTACGGCTTGTTTAATCGCCATGGCGGCTCGAGCAGCGGTCTGTATGCATCGCTCAATGTTGGCCAGAATGTCGGCGATCAGGACGGCTCCGCCCTGGAAAATCGCAAAAGAGTGAAGGAATTTCTGGCAGTTCCTCATCTGCTTGCCGCAAAACAGGTGCATGGCAGCGGCATCTACTGCCTGACGGAACCGTTGACGGCAGACAAAGAGGTCGAGGGCTTTGACGCCCTTATCACCGATCGTACGGGGGTCGGCCTGATGATTCAGCAGGCGGATTGCCAGGCGGTACTGCTCTTTGACCCGGTGCAGGAGGTGATTGGCGCAGTGCATTGCGGCTGGCGGGGGAGCGTGCAGGCCATTCTTGCCCGGGTGATCGCCGTCATGACGGACAATTATGGAACGGTTCCGGCGAATCTCCAGGCGATGATCAGCCCTTCTCTGGGGCCCTGTTGTGCCGAATTCGTCAATTACCGACAGGAACTGCCAACCGGGTTTTATCCGTTTATGGTCCGGGATAATCATTTTGATTTCTGGCGGATCAGCCGATCGCAGCTCAGAGATGCGGGACTGGTCGAACAGCATATCGGGGTCGCAGAAGTTTGCACCTGCTGTTCCAATGATTATTTTTCGTACCGACGGGCAAGTCGTGTAAGTCACGGGCTGACCGGGAGAAACTGTTCGGTCATTGTTCTGCGAAAGGAAGCAGACTGAAATTTTGTTCACCGTTTACCGGAAAACCATGCGTATTTTACTGATTGAAGATGATGTCAAAATAGCCTCCTTTATTGAAAAGGGCTTCAAGGAAGCAGGTTTCAGCGTCGACAAGTGCACCGATGGCCAGACGGGCCTGGAGCATGCTCTGGCCGTTGCCTATGATGCCGCAGTTGTTGATCTCATGCTGCCCGGACGTGACGGTCTCAGTGTTATTGAGGCTATGCGCGCAGAAGAAGTCAACACCCCGGTGCTGATCCTCAGTGCCAGGCAGTCTGTTGACGACAGAATCCAGGGACTGCAGCGGGGCGGGGATGATTATATGGTCAAACCCTTTTCTTTCAGTGAGCTCCTGGCCAGGATCCAGGCGCTTATCAGGCGGGACAAGAAAAATACCAAACCGATGTTTCTCGCTGTGGCCGATCTGGAAATGGATCTTTTGAAACACGAGGTCTGCCGTAATGGTGAGAAAATCGACCTGCCGTCCAAGGAATATGCTCTTTTAGAGTACATGATGCACAATCCGGGCATCGTCCTGTCCAAAACCTCAATTCTCGAGCGGGTCTATGATTATTCCTTTGATCCGCAAACCAATGTGGTTGATGTGCTGGTCTGCCGTCTGCGCAATAAAGTAGATAAGGATTTTAACGTTAAGATGATCCATACCGTCAGAGGCGTGGGCTATGTTCTTAAAGCTGAGTAGGGAGGATTTCAGCTGGTCCCGTTCAAAGAAAGTACTGCCGGTTTTCTTTCTTCTCTGGGGGGGTGGGCTGCTGCTTGCACTGCTCTATCTTTTCAGCGTACGCAGCCATCTGCAGACCATTGAACGCGATCAGACGGAAAAGCTGCTCGACAGCTATCTGGCCGAACATCAATCGATAAATCGTTTGTCAGGCAGCCACCGGTTGCCGCGCGATACCCTGCTGCAGGGCCTGGCTTTTATCCGTATCATGCTGGGCAACGACCAGGTGGTGGTGGCTGATCAGGCAGATGCGCTCAGCCTTAAAGGGCTGGTCAACCTGCCGCCTGCAACCAGCGGGGTATGGCTGCCGGTGGGGATGGGGGAAGAAAAGCACCTGCTGACCGTCATCGTCCGGAAATATGACAATGGTCTGCTCATACAGGCCGGGAAAGAAGGGCGGGAAGGGTATACCCTTTTCCATCAGTTGGTGCGATATACCATATTTTTGGTCGCCTGCAGTGCTCTCATGCTCTGGCCATTGTCTCTCTACTTCATAAAGCAGAGCCTCACCCCGCTCATTACCACCCGGGAGAAAATCGGCGATCTTATTCAGCGCTCAAAGACCGGGTTTTTGCCGGAGCAGGGCAACGGGCCGGAACTGGACAGTCTCTACGGCCAGATAAATCAGCTTATCCGTCAGAATCGACACCTGGTTTCGGAAATGCAGCATTCCCTCGACAATGTCGCCCACGATCTTCGTACGCCCATGACCAGGCTGCGCTCTGTTGCTGAATATGGCCTGCAGGCCGAAGACGACACGTCTCGTCTGCGCGATGCACTCTCTGACTGTCTCGAAGAATCGGAACGGGTTCTGGCCATGCTGAAGATCATGATGAGTGTCGCTGAAGCTGAGTCCGGAACGATGCGACTTGAGCTGCAGGAATGTGATATTATATCGAGCCTGCAGCAGGTTGTCAGCCTGTATGAATATGTCGCCGAAGAACAAAAAATAACGGTGCAGCTGCAGGCAGGCGAAAGTGACAAGCAGGTGACAGCCATGGTGGACAGTACCAGGATATCCCAGGTATGGGCCAATCTCCTTGATAACGGCATAAAATATGGCAGGGAAGGCGGATGGGTCAAAATTGCTGTGCAGGTCGTCGGAGGCGAATTGATCATATGCTTTGCCGATAACGGCATGGGGATTTCAGAATCCGAACAGGGGAAAATCTGGGAGCGGCTCTACCGCGGGGACCGCAGCAGGTCCCGGCCGGGCCTTGGCCTGGGACTCAGCTATGTGCATGCGGTGGTTGCGGCACATCATGGGCAGGTTTCGGTGCACAGCACCTTGCATGAGGGCAGTCAGTTTGAGGTGCGTTTGCCGCTCGCTCAGGTGAGGACACAGGAAAAATCGCATATGAGCGGCGAATGATCGGACAGGCGGACGTCGGGGATGTAAAAGTTATCGATGCGGATGCCGGCGCTATGCAGAATAAAGTCAATCTGCCTCAGAGGTGCATGGCTCGGATGCGATGGGACATTGGTGAGATTGGCGTTTTTCAGGCCCGTTGCGGCAAGGAACAGATTGAGTTCGCGACTGCCCCAGAAGGTATTGAAATCGCCGGCAATAATCACTTCTTTGTCGGTGTTCTGGGTAAGGGCATGGAGTTGTTCGAGCTGGTTCTGTCGGTGGCGGTATTTGAGAGACAGGTGGACAATGAAAATGGCGATGGCCTGCAGATCAGTCTGGATGACCAGTTGTTTTACTCCCTGTTCGAAATAATGGAAATGAAAGTTTTCAATATTCTGTTTGGTCAGCAGGGCATTGGACTGTTGCTTCAGGACGGGGACTTTCTGCGCCAGCGAATTGGTGTTGTATTTGCTTTCAATGATGAAATTGTAGCCCAGCGTGTCGGCGATGGTTTGCGCCTGGCAGAAATGTCCGCAGCGATAGGAGCCTGAATCAACTTCGACCAGACCGACGATATCAGGATTAACACTGGCGATAAAGCTGATTATCCGCTGCAGGTTGACGGTGGTCCTTTTGAAAAAACCGGCAAAAGGCAGCGGCAGGTGGTAGCCGAGTTGATGGCCGGTGCCGTATCGGATATTGTAGAGAAGTAATCGCATGGTGCTATAATACTTCTTTTGCACTCTTTGAAGCAATGGCTGGTTGCAAGAAATCGCGACAAATTTATGATTTTGTAAAAGACGGTTATAGAGTAGTCTGCAGGCGTTGATTTCCTCTCCGAACGGGTATGCTGAGCCGGATGGAATAGAGAATTCCGTCCTGCTCCTTCGCATAATTATATGCAATAACAATACGATAATATTATGATAACAATAGGGTCAAGAAAAAGTAAGCTCGCCATGTGGCAGACAGAAACGGTTGCCGGATATCTCAACGATGCCGGCCTGCAGACGCAGATCAGTTCCATGGACACTATCGGCGACAAAGTACTCGACACCTCAATTGCCAAAATAGGCAGTAAAGGGGTTTTTACCGTGGAACTTGAAGAGCAGCTGGCCGGTGGAATAACCGATATTGCCGTACACAGTGCCAAAGACATGCAGTCTCAGTTGCCGGAAGGTTTTAGCCTTATTGCCTTTACGGAACGGGAAAAAGTCAATGATGTGCTGCTGAGTACCGACAGTTCAATCGATATAGCCGACAGCACCCGGCCGCTGGTTATCGGGACTTCCTCGGTGCGGAGGAGGGCCTTTCTCAGGCATTACTACCCCCATGTGTCCATCGTTGAGATGCGGGGCAATCTGCAGACCAGGATCGAAAAGATGAAGCGTGGCGACTGCGACGCCCTGTTGCTGGCCTATGCAGGCGTAAAGCGGATGGGCTATGCCGATATGATAATTGTGGAGTTTGACGAGGGGCAGTTTGTGCCGCCGGTGGGCCAGGGATGTATCGCCATTGAGTCGGCTACCTCGCTTGCCCCGGAAAAAATCCGGGAAATTCGGGCATGTTTGAATAATCCGGTGAGCGAGACCTGTCTTCTGGCCGAACGGGCGTTTCTTAAAAAACTTGAAGGCGGGTGCAGCATTCCGGCTTTCGGCCATGCCATTCTTGATGGCGATGAGATTACCCTCACCGCCGGGCTTGCCAGTCTTGACGGCAGCCGGATCCTGCGCACGACGGAAAAAGGCCCGGCCCAGGATCCGGAAGCGCTGGGCAAGATGGTCGGAGAATATATCCTGAAGAACGGTGGTCGGGAAATGTTGGCGGAAATCAGGCGATTACAGGCTGAGTAATAGTTTCATGACTCCAGGCACCAGACACCAGGGACGACGCATGATCAAAAATGATCCACTCAGAGTCGGTATCATTGGTACGGGGAAACACGGCAGCCGGTATGCCAATCATATCGTTAAGGATCTTGGCCACTGTTTCCAGCTTGCCGCGATCAGCAGGCGATCTGCCGCTGCAAAGGAACAGGCGGCAGCCTGGAACACCAGGCTGTTTGCCGATTGGCGCGAGCTGGTCAGTTCCCCCCTGGTGGATGCGGTTATTTGTGTTACCACCCCCAATCTCAATCCGGAAATTGCCCGTTTTTGTGCTGCGCAGAATAAACCGCTGCTCCTTGAAAAACCGCTGACTACTGACTTTCATACTGCAAAAGAACTGGTTGCCCTGTTTGAGCGAAAGTCCCTGCCGCTTACCATCGGCCAGACGCTGCGATATAATAGTGTGATATGTGCCCTAAGAGATATGCTGCCCTCGATGGGCAGGGTATTTTCCCTTGGTGCCTCGCAACGGTTGGAGCCGTCGACGCTTTCCTGGCTTGAACAGCCGGAAATTGCCGGTGCAGGGGTGATTTTTCACACGGCGGTGCACCTTTTTGACGCCCTGCGTTTTATTACCGGCCAGGAGATCGTCAGAATCCGGGCGACCGCCCGAAATATTTATAATCCGCGACTGGAAGATGTTGTAACCGCCGAGGTGCTGATGGCGGATGGGGCACTCGGGACCATTGATACCAGTAAAGTAAGCCCTTCGCGGGCCTGCCGGTATGAATTTGTATGTGAAAAAGGACAGTTGCATGGTGATCAGGTGCACGGCCTGCTGCAGAAAATAGTCGGCATGGATATCAGCCACCTGCCGGTACCACCTCCGGGCCCGGCGATCCTGCCGTTGCTTGAGGATTGGTATGCATATCTGCAGGGCGACATCGATAATCCGATTCCCGGCGCGGAAGGGCTTGCCGCGGTAAAAATCTGTCATGCCTGCCGAAAATCTGTTGCCACCGACCAATGGGTAACTATTGATGAATTGTAAATCGGTACCCATGCTGCGAGAAGGTATCGTTGCTAAGAACAACGTCAGACGGGATGATCTCTGCTGCAAAAAATAAGTTTGTGGCAGATCGTGAACAGCGGCAAATGCCATCCATCCGCCGCCATAATCCATTACTTTTTCTCATGTACAATATCTGTTGCTTCCCTGTCAGGCTGATTTTTCAATTTTAACCCGAGTGCTGCTGAAGTCAGGTATACCTGCCAACACGTCTACCAGCGGGGTGTTCGCCATATTGGTGTCGAGTCTGCCGATCAGGTTGGGATTGGTCCCGGCACCCAATGCAGGAACCCCGGTCACTCCATCTTTGTCGCACACTTCCGGGCCACCGAGGAAAACATCCTTTGCGCCAACAACCAGAACTGGACTGGCGCCAAGCTGACTGTGACCGTAATGAAACGAAATACCTACACAGCCTGGACGAATGACCTGGGTTACCGCAACCTTTCCAGTAATCCCTGCAGGATTGCTCACGGAGCGCAATCGCACCTTATCGCCACTTTGCAAACCAAGTGCTTTGGCGTCCAGGGTATTGATCTGAATAAAATTTTCCGGAAACAGCTCCATGGCATAGCGATGCCAGGTAGTCCTCGATTGGGTGTGGACATGCATCTTATACGTGATAACCGTAAAAGGATAGTCCTGGTCCTGCTGCGCAATGTTTTTGCCTGAAGCGTCTTCCGGTGTCAGGTATTGCACTGTGCCTGAAAACCGTTTTCCCGTGAGACTGCTGCGCGTTTTGGCCAGTTTCTCATTGTAAAGGACCACTCTGTCAATGCCATGCAGAAAGGTCTCCCCGGAAAATCCCGTATCGTACCCTGTAAAGATGCCGCCTCGAGCCAACATATGGCAGAGCTGACGCCAGTGCTGATCGGAAAACATCGTCCGATTTCGGGCTAAGGGATAATTCTTTTCGACAAAGCGGGTATCTTCCTTGGATGCCTGCGGCAGATTGGCGCCCTGGGCAATATTGGCGTAGGCCCTCAGGTAGAAATCCTCGGCGGTGTTAAGTGGATACATTGCGTCATTGCTGCCGGCAATGGCATTGTCGCCAAATCCGGGTAGTTTGAGAGCCAGTGCCAGATCGATGAGGAATGTTTCAAGGCAGAATGGCTTGTTATCAGGTGTCCTGCCGGTAAGAGGTTCCAGGCAGGGTATGCGCACGCCGGTAAACTTGAGGGCGGGGGCATGGGGATTCAGCCAGCCATAGTGTCCTTCGAGATAGGTGACGTCCGGCACGATATAGTCGGCATAGAGATTTGATTCGTTTATGCCTATATCGATTGATACATGGAGCGGTACCTTTTCGCTGTTTCGGAGTGTTTCCCGATAGCGATAGCCGCCGGGGGTTGAATAGACAGGGTTGTAGAAATAGGTGAAGAGAACTTTACAGCCGTAGGGGTATTGTTCATCGATGCCGCTCATTGCCTCGACGCTGAGACCGCCTCTAGTAAAAGAAAACCAGGGCCGATGCGAGGGGTACCCGGTGCCACCTTGGCTTTTCTTGGCCGCAAATTCGGCGGTCTCTTCGTATTTGCCACCCTCTCTGGAAATTTTAACACCAGTTGGTTTCTTTTTACCGGGAAAGTTATTGAGATCATATTCGCCATTCTTCCAGGATGCCACTGCGCCGCCACCGGTGAGATAGCCGCCTTTCATTCCGATGCTGCCCACCAGAACACTGAGCAGTGCCACCGCAAATGCGGCGTAAGTACCATTGGTATAGTTACCGGCGCCATGATATTGACAGACGGCTGCTTTCGTCCCGTAGCTGGTGAAATCCCTGGCTGTCTTTATGATCTGTGCCTCTGGAATTCCACAGAACGTTGAGTATTCGCCAAGTGTATGGGCAAAAACCGCACGTTTCATAAGGGCAAAGGATGTTGCCACTTTGAAAGTTTTGCCATCTTCTGCCATGACGGATGCTTCTCTGTCCAGTAGTGCCGTCTCGTTGGCGGTATAAGGAAGTGGATTTGCGTCATCATCTAACACCATGAAGATGGTTTTGTCGTTTTCTGTGGGATTGCTTTGCAAATCAGCTACTCGTAAAAACTGTCCATAACCGGGATGATCAGGTTCATCAATGACCAAATGGGTTGCATTGGAGTAACAGGAAAATCCTTTTTTCTTCGCAGCATCAAGATGAGCAAGAGAGAGGTAGGCGCTATTGCATCGATTGTTTTCAATCATCCAGCGGATCATCCCCATGGCAAAGGCTCCGTCCCGTCCAGGAATAACAGGAACCCAATCGTGGGAGTGGACCGCGGCATTCTGTGCCCTCGGATCGACGATTGTAAACTTGACCTCGCCTTTGGCATACCTGTCAGCTACTGCTGCCCCATAAGTATTGATACCGGGCTGAAGTGCCTCATAGATATTAGCACCAAAGACAAGAATATATTCAGCACCCCAAGGGTCGGCTTTCAGTTCAACCTGTTTTCCCTCTGTCAGTGCAAAATTACCCATCCTGAAGCCAAGGCCGCAAATGTCGGTATGCCCAATACGATTAATTGAGCCAATCGAAGATTTTACAAACCGATCAATGAACTCTGATCGTCCGGATTGCAGCCGTCCGGTGATCATGGCAAAGCTGTTTCGTTTGGAACCAAGTTTTGGATCTTTTGGGTCAATCAGTGCATCGGAGAGACAGGATTCAAGTCCAGGTACATCACGGGTTTCACCAAGGTGGGAAAAGAGTCTGCCGCCTTGGGCGATTTCCCTGATAAGCTGGTCCCAGCTGATCTCCTGAAATTTCCCTTCTCCTCTTTCACCGCATCTTTTCAGTGGTTTGATGAGTCGTCTTTTATTGTAGACGTAGCCCACCGCGTCGTGGGCCTTACCACAGACAGGACTTGGCAAGTGCAGGGTCGATTCGACTGGGGTGTCATAGTGTATCGGTTTACCCATGCTGTTATATGGGTGGTAGGGGTTGCCGGAGATTTTTTCCAATCGGTTGTTTCTGACGACCTGTCGGTTGCCGCAACGGGCGTTGCAGCCGAGGCACACAGAATGTACCACCCGAACGTCATCATCTGTCTGATCTGCGGTCTGCCCGTAATGCGCTTCCGGTACCCTGCGCCTCTCCTCTGCTTCAGCGCGGCTCGACGCGGTGAAACCAATGGCCGCCATTGTCGCGGCCGTGCCCTTGATAAATTGACGCCTGTCAATAGTGTCAGCGGGTGTATCCTGTTTGATTATTTCTGTCATGGATAATTCCTCAACCTTTTTTGGCAATGGTATGGAAAAGTCTTTCCTTGTGCTCTTCGAAGATATTGGGCTGATCTTGTATCAAGAGGCGGACGTAGTCAGCAAATTCTCCTTGTGGGTTTGATAGGTCGCCAAAAACTCGAGCATGCGACGGGCAGCCGTCAATGCATGCAGGGGCCAGGCCTTTCTGCAGTCTGCTGACACAAAAATCACACTTATCGGCTTTGTTGCCATTGTTTGGATCGAGAAATCTGGCGTTGTAGGGGCAGGCGTCGACACACGCTCCATCCCCAACGCACAAATCCCAGTCGGTGACAACAATTCCGTCTGCAAGGGCAAAGGTTGCCCCATAACCACATGCCTGAATACAGGGAGCATTTTCACACTGGTGACATAATTCCGGAGAGTATGTTAGCCAGGCGTTTGGGAATTCACCTTTGTCTTTGGTGATAATGGTGGTGTTGAAATAGCCCTCCGGAGTAAGGTTGTGTTCTTTGCAGGCTATGACACAGGAATGACAGCCAGTACAGCGGTTGACGTCGATGATCATTGCGGGTCTGACCGTTGACGAACTGCCTCGAGATACAGCGGTAGAAAGTGTTGCTATCCCGGTCAGACCGAGAATGAGCACGCCGGTTCTTTTAAAAAACGTTCGTCGTTCTTCCATTGTTTCGTTTCTCCAAAAATAAATGGGACCACCGAATTTCGGTGATCCCAGGTTTTTCGACGGAGTATCTGTTATTATTTATGGTAAGTGATGGTGTACTTGAAGGTCGCGGGTTCAAGCCAATCCAGGGCCTTGCCGCCAATCTCGGCGTAAGGGTATCCGAAGGTGTTGAGCGGTTTGCCCGCTTGCGGAGGATTAAGTAATAAGTCCCGTCCAATCGCCAGCTTGACACGGTAGGCGTCCCACGCACCCCAGAAATACTCTCGGTATTCTTTGGTTTTCTGATCGTCAAGTTTGAGATTTTGAGTCAGCATCATTTTGCGGACATCGGCAGGGTCGACAGGCACCCAGCCATAACCTGGCAGGAAAAATTCCGCCCAGCAATGTTGCCACGTTGTTATGTCTTCAATTTCCTTTTTCCCCTGACGGATACCGAAGACTTCCCGGGCCGGAACTCCCACCGCCCGGCAGAGGGAGACAAATACTGAATGAATGTCGGTACATTTACCACCCGGTGTTTGCAGCAGGGAGCAGACATCGCCGGGGCCGCAACCTTTGGTGTTGGGGTCACGGTACATATTCTCACAAGTCCAGTCATAGATAGCTTTGGCCTTGCTATAGACGGTAGTATTGTGACCGACTATCTTGTCTGCCAAATCCTTGACCACTCCATCAATAGGCCCAAGACTGGTCGGGGCAAGGTACAGGGCATAATCTGCAGGGTCCCAGGGTGCTTCCTGTTTCGGAAAATCTTTTCTGATGACTTCCTGGCGGGTAACGGAGAATTTGAGCACGAGTTTTCGGGTGTTCGTGCCTTTGTCCCAACGGGCATAGAGCATCGGCGTAGAATATTTTTGGTCGGAATAAACTGCCGATTGAGCATAGTTACCGGATACGGCAATATTCGATACCAGCTGGTCCCGATCTGAGAGAGGATAGGGAATCCACAATTTTGTCTCCTGGTCGGAAGGGTGACCGGAGAGATCGAATTCCATGGTAATTGTTCCAGATGATTCGGACGCTGCTAAGACCGTGAGGACAGAGAAGGGCATCGCCAGCAACAAGGCTGCCGCAATAAGTATCAGATTCTTTTTCATTTGCTTATCTTTTCCTTTGCATGAATACTATAGGCATGCCTGATTATTGATAACGTAAGAAACCAACTCAATCGTGGTCTAACTTAGGCTAATTGCTAAGCAGTGTAAAATATTTAATCCCTATAATTGGCAGGAAAGTAATAGAATTTGTCTATTGGTTCAATAGGTATAGTGGATCGACTGACATTCAGCTTCACAGACCATAAAGTTTAAAAGGTACGTCCGCACATTTTGGAGCATTGCTTTCGAGAGAGGCACTATCTAAGATAAATGGTGAATACATGGAATCAGAACCAGAAACTCGGGTATATGCCAGACAACGACTTTTCCAATTCAATTCCATCGGGCACGGCTGGAGCGATTCTGCCTGTAGGCCGGATTCGAAAGAGCTTTTTTGTTTTTTTACCAGGATCAATCTATGATACGGATTCACTCGACACCTTTCTCAATGATCTGGCCTGGCTTCGTAATATTGCTATCGTGGTGCTCGCGGTATCTCTTCTGGTTATTGTCATAGCCACGGGCATAATTTTACGCGTGCTTATACGAAAGCCCTTAACCATTTTCTCTCAGGAGATGGAAAAAGTAGCCCGGGGTGATCGTGGCTATCGATTCTATGATGTTCGCCATAAGGAATTGATCGGTATAGCCCAGCGATTCAGCAAGATGGCAGATGAAGTATGGGAACGCCAGCAGTCTCTAAAGGAGGAGGTCGTTGAGCGTAAACGTGCAGTGGACAGAATGCGGGAAAGTGAAGCGAGGACACATGGAATTCTCGATGCCATTCCCGATATGTTGTTTCAGTTCGATAATGTCGGCCGGTTTTTAGAATTGAGGGGGGGGGCGGAAGATTTCACTATCACCTCCGAGCAGTGTGTAGGGAAGACAATTGAACAGGTTATGCCGGCGGATGTCGCCGGGAATTTCCGAAAGCAGCTTATCGGAACCTTTGCTTCCAGAGGAGTGAGGGTATTTGAATATCACCTGCCGGTTAGAGATGAAGTCCGGCATTTCGAATGTCGGTTAGTCGCGGTATCCGATGATCTGGCGCTGGCCATGGTACGAAATATCACCGAGCGGGTGACTGCTGCCGAGGAAAAGAAACGACTGCTTGAGCAACTCCAGCGGGCTCAAAAAATGGAGGCCATTGGTATTCTGGCAGGAGGTGTTGCTCATGATCTGAACAATGTCCTGTCGGGACTGGTCAGCTATCCTGAACTCATCTTGATGAAACTACCGGAGAACAGTCCTCTGGAAAAATCCATCCGTACCATTCAAAGCTCCGGCGAACGCGCTGCCAATATCGTTCAGGATCTGTTGACCTTGGCACGTCGAGGGGTTGCGGTCTCCGAGACTGTCAACCTGAATGAGGTGATTAACGACTACCTGAAAAATCCCGAATATGAAATTCTTCGCAGAACTCATCCTGGAATCAAGATGGAACTGAACCTATCCCCTGATCTTCTCTCTCTTTCAGGGTCTCCTGTTCATCTCGCAAAAACTGTCATGAACCTGATTGTCAATGCAACAGAAGTGATATCCACTGAAGGTGTTATCCGTATTAAAACTGAGAACCGTTATATAGATACCCCGATTAAAGGTTATGACGATGTTGAAGAAGGGGATTATGTCATGCTGCGGATAATGGATAACGGCATCGGCATCCCGGATGAGGATGTCAGTCGAATATTTGAACCCTTCTATACTAAAAAAATGATGGGGCGCAGTGGTACTGGTCTCGGTATGGCCGTGGTATGGGGAACCGTCAAGGACCATCACGGCTACATCGACATTCAGAGCGTGGAGGGTCAGGGCACTGCCGTTACTATTTATCTTTCATCCACAAAGGCACCTCGAATACAGGTGAATGAACTAGAAAAAATAGAGGAAATGAGAGGTGCCGGGCAACGGATTTTAGTCATTGACGATGTAAAAGAACAGCGGGAAATCGCCACGGCTATCTTGAGCCAAATCGGCTATCAAGTGGAAAGCGTTTCCAGTGGCGAGACCGCTGTCGATTATCTCTTAAACCACCAGATCGATCTATTGGTTCTGGACATGATCATGGATCCAGGCATTGACGGTTTGGAAACTTATCGGCGTATCATCTGTAATCACCCCGGCCAGCGTGCCATTATCACCAGCGGGTTCTCTGAATCGGAGCGAGTGAATGAGGCAAAGAGACTGGGTGCCGCAGTCTATGTGAAAAAACCCTATCGAGTGGAAGCCCTGGCAAAAGCGACCAGGGATGCATTGCAATAACTGACGGTCAAGGTACCGCTTTACGGTATTCTTGCTTATTCTCGATCTCGAAGGTCGGGAAACTGAAAAATCCTTGTTCCCATTTCGCCCTTCATCCGGTAGAGCAGGCAGAGGCGCCCCCCTTGCTGCACCCCGCGCAATAGACGAATCTCCTCTACCGCAACCCCGATCACCTCGCCGGTCATCACCTTTCGGTGAACTTCCAGGCCAGTTCCCGGAGCCGGATAATATCCAATTACTAATGACAGACGTTGTGTCTGACAACGAGGAAAGTATCCACATTGTGCCCGGCATACTCGAATATTGTTGTCTTTGGCGGCCCTTCTTCACTTTTTTGGTTTATTTTTAATAGACATGGTGAACCAGCAATATCAGTCCAGCAAATGGCAGATGGTTTGTCAGATATCCAAAAGGCAAAACGGAGGGCGAAAATTACCCGCAGGATAAAAATGTGTGATTTGAGGCACGCAATTGCGACAAAATTACTTGACAACGGAGCAGATTTGAAGCACGTTAGCGTCTTACAAGGTCGCCGATCTGTTCAACAAACGGTCGACACCTGTCAGCACTTTTCACAGAGCTTGAGCGAAGAGGCTGTAGGGAAATTACCCTCAGTTTTCGAGGAGGAATAGCCCTTGGTACCACTGGTAACAGTTGGTAATATAAATCTAAAAAGAAAAAACGTGCAAACGCAGTCGGGGAGTGGCTCAGTCTGGTAGAGCACAGCGTTCGGGACGCTGGGGTCGGAGGTTCAAATCCTCTCTTCCCGACCAATTCTAAAGGGTTTCAGGCGATTGTCTGAAACCCTTTTTTTGTTGCACATGCTGTCATCCCTGGGGCCGTATCACTCAGTACCGCTTTACTCCTGCTCTTCATTCTTTCCCTTGAGTATTGGTCTGAGGTCTTCGAGCTTGTCGAACAGATGCCAGATGTAGTTGCTCGTTCCATTGACGCGGTGCGCATGCAGATCGGCAAGGGCTGGGTCGTTGCAGTAGTTGTCGAAGGCTGCCTGTGAGGCCCACTCAACCAGGATAAAAACACTGCGGGGCTCGATGTCGCCTCCGGCAGCCGCACGGAATTTTCCCAGGGCCACGACGCGGCCATCGTGAGCTTTGACTTCCTGGACCGATTTCCTTGAATAGGCGAGGTACTCATCCCTGTTCGAAACGTTGAAGAGATTGAGGGCGTAGACAGGCTGGGACATGGGTGTTTCTCCTCGGTGAGTTTTGGCGGTTAGTTCTTTGTCTCCAGTTTGGCGGCATCTATAACCATCAGGGTGATAGTGCTTCTGGAAACCATTTTTTCATGGGTGTCCCTGATATCAAAGACTGTGGATTGAGCGACAATTATTTGTTTTCCCTGACTGATTATTTCTGAGCTGCACCGCAGTGCATGGCCATAGGCGGGTTTTAAAAAATTGATTTTAAATTCGATGCTCAATATTCTTTTCCTGTCGGGCACAAGGGTGTAGGCAGCGTAGCCGGCGGTATGGTCAGACATAGTAGCAATTACCCCGGCATGTATGAAATTATCCTGGGTTTTATGATTGTCGCCAATTTTTAAAGTGGATGCAAAAATTCCTTTTCCTGCTTTTAACACCTCGAATCCACAGAATTCAATAAATCCCCGGCGAAAATCTTTTTCAAGAAAGTCAAGCCTCTCCTGAGTGAGTTCTAATTGCATAATCAACCTCTCTTGCTAAATGTTTTTTCCCGGAAAGGACCTCGAGTCATTCTCCTCTTTTTACTGCTCAGAGATGATTTCATGTAAAACATTGTCGACCACAACAGGCGTGTCGAGATACGTCAATGTGGGATCGGAGCCATACTTACTCCGCACGAACGCTTTCCACTCGTCCGTGTACAACGCATCAGCATCCTCCCGGGACTGCCAGAGGTAGACACCTCCGGCTTTGGTGCCGTCTGGCGTCAAAAAATAGTACTTTCTTATCAACCCGGGCATGCCCTGGTATTTCGGAGCGGTACCCAGGAAAATCTGTCGAGCCGCATGGTTCGTGAGTGGTTCTGGAAGTTTGAATTCAGCAATTACGGTAATCATTGATCCCTCCGGGTGGTTCACGTGTTTCAAATTCAACGTGTATCAGGTTACTGCGTTTAACAGACGGAAGAGGTACAGAGGTACCTTGAGGCAGATTGTCTTTCCTGCAAACCAAAAAAGACAACAAGCTGTATGGTACTAACCATTTTTTTTCATGGGTGACAAGGGCAGGAGTACCACTCAACTTCTCATTCTGATGCGGTCGATTGCCCCTTCCCGGAAAATTTATGCAATGTCGATGCTGCCGGATGCGGTGGGAGTGAATTTGCCGCCCAGGGTATAGCGGGAGCCCGGTGAGTAGAAGGTGCTGCTGGTGGCAACCAGCTCACCGACCCAGGTCTTGCGATGCAGGGCCAGGCATGGTTCTGCTGCGTTTATTTCCAGGAGGTCGCGGATCCAGGGGTCGGGGATCAACGCCTCGACGATATGTTCAACCGCAGTTACCGCAGCGATGCTGAGCAGGTAATCGCTTACGGTAATCCGGCTGAAATCCTGGTTGAGATAAGCAGGGGCAATGCGGGGATTGATATATCGGCAGCCAAGCTGGATCGGCACCTTATGGTCTTTATGGACAATAATGGAGTGGAATACGGGAGCATACGGCTGCAGTTGCATCGCCAGGGCCACCGACGGTTTGGCCTTTTCTTCCTGCAGCAGGTGCACCGTGCAGGAGTAGGAGCCACCCCTGGCACGAATCTCCTCGGCAATGGAGCTGATCTGCAGCAGGGCCGCCTGCGGTTTTCGATCGGCGACAAAGGTGCCGCGGCCCTGGATGCGTTTGATTCGCCCTTCGGCGGTCAATTCCCGCAGGGCCCTGTTGACGGTCATGCGGGAGACATTGAGGCCGGCAACCAGCTCGGCTTCCGATTCGATCTTCATGCCGGGCAGCAAGGCCGAATCATTGATCTTGTCGATTATATACTCTTTTACCTGCTGGTAGAGCGGCGGTCGGCCAGTCTGAGTGGTTAGTTTATCCATCTTTCTGAAATGTCAGGTGAAACTCGGCAACAGATCGGCGCTGACCAGATGATTGAAGGCACCCGCCTGCACCAGCTGTTGGGCATTTTTGATATCCGGGGCAAAGTACCGGTCCTGGTCATAAAAGGCAACCACCTCGCGGACCAGCGCTTTCGCCTCTTCAAGCAGGGGCGAGGTCTTGAGAGGGGCGCGGAAATCGACACCCTGGCAGGCTGCCAACAGCTCAATGGCCAGTACACCCGCGGTATTGTCGGCCATTTCAAGAAGTCGTCTGGCGGCAAAGGTAGCCATGGAGACATGATCCTCCTGGTTGGCTGAGGTCGGCAGGCTATCGACGGATGCCGGGTGGGCCAGCGACTTGTTTTCACTGGCAAGAGCCGCTGAAGTTACCTGGGCAATCATAAAGCCGGAGTTGAGACCGCCTTTTTCGACGAGAAACGGCGGCAGCTTGGACATGTGGGCATCGATCAGCAGGGCCATGCGCCGTTCGGAAAGCGCGCCGATCTCGGCAATGGCCAGGGCCAGGTTGTCCGCGGCCATGGCGATCGGTTCGGCGTGAAAGTTGCCGCCGGAGATAATGTCGTTTTCCCGGGAAAAAACCAGCGGATTGTCGGATACCGCGTTTGCCTCTGTGGCGATTACCTCGGCACTATTGCGGATCTGGGTGAGGCAGGCACCCATGACCTGCGGCTGGCAGCGCAGGGAATACGGGTCCTGCACCGCCTCGCAGAATTTATGGGAGAGCTCAATTTCACTGTGGTCCAGAAGGCGCCGGTAGCAGGCCGCAACATCGATCTGGCTTTTATGGCCCCGGACCGCATGGACCAGGGGATCAAAAGGCCGTCGACTGCCCAGCGCTGCCTCAACGCTGAGACTGCCCGAAACCATGGCGGCGGCAAACAACTCTTCGGCGGCAAACAGTCCCTCCAGGGCAAAAGCGGTTGACGCCTGGGTACCGTTCAACAGGGCGAGCCCTTCTTTAGGGCCGAGGGTGATGGGTGAAAGACCGGCTATCTGCAACCCTTCCAGGCCGGAAATTATTTTTCCTTGATGCAGTGCCTCCCCTTCACCAAGGAGAACCGTGCTCATATGGGCAAGAGGGGCCAGGTCGCCGGAGGCGCCAACCGACCCTTTCTGGGGGACGCATGGGTACACTTGGGCATTGACCAGCTGCACCAGCGCTTCGATGACCTCGAGCCGAATGCCGGAATAGCCCCGAGCCAGACTGTTGATTTTAAGGACCATCATCAGCCGCACGGTCGATTCCCGCATAAAAGTGCCGACGCCGGCGGCATGGGAGAGGACGATGGATCGCTGGAGATGTTCCAGTTCTTCGTTCGGAATAATGGTGCTTGCCAGCAGGCCAAAGCCGGTATTGATGCCGTAAATGACCCGTCCCTGTTTGATGACGTCTTCTACGGTTTTAACCGATGCATCAATTGGTGTCCGGCAACTTTTCGCCAGGCGTACTTTCACCGGTGCTTTCGCGATGAGCCGGAGTTGGTCAAGGGTGAGTTTGCCAGGGTCGATTTCTATTTCGGTGATCATTATTGTCGTCCTGTGAAATGAATGGGGGAGCTGCAGCCCTACGCTCCAGAGCTGATATTCTAAAGAATGTTTGCTTTTTATTGTATAGACAACACAGGCTGAAATCAACATTAATCCGTTCGTTTATTGGAACTTGTATGTACAAATTGCAGATGGTACTATTGTTCGAAAATGATTACCAATAAAGATGGCGTTGTAATGCTGGAAAAATGGCCCCCCAAGACCATTTCTTACGGGCAGACAACGGCGCAGATGAAGAGTGTTTACGACGCCTTTTATGAAGAACACAAACCAGGGAGAGTGATATGGTGCATAACACCCAGATTGCCGAGGTCATGAGGATTCGACTCGATGATGAACTGCCGGAAAAGCAAGACTTCCAACCAGGTATTCGACGTGCGCCGGATCGCGGTTTTCGGTTATCCAGAAGCCAGACCGAAACCGCCTTGAAAAACGCCTTGCGCTATATTCCCGAACAGTATCACGCAACCCTGCTGCCGGAATTTCTCGAGGAACTGAACAGCCGGGGCCGAATTTACGGCTATCGCTATCGTCCCTCTGGCCCGATCACGGCCAGACCCATTGATGAATACGCAGGCAACTGTCTGGCCGGCAAGGCTTTCCAGCTGATGATTGACAATAATCTCGATTTTGCGGTCGCCCTCTACCCCTACGAACTGGTGACCTATGGAGAGACCGGCAGCGTCTGCCAGAACTGGATGCAATTGCGGCTCATCAAAAAATACCTCCAGGTTATGACCGAAAACCAGACCCTGGTGATGCAGTCCGGTCATCCGCTGGGACTGTTCCGGTCGAGCCCGGACAATCCGCGGGTGATTATCACCAACGGGTTGATGGTCGGCCTCTACGACAATCCTGGCGACTGGGAAATCGCGGCGCAGATGGGGGTTTCTTCCTATGGCCAGATGACCGCGGGTGGCTGGATGTATATCGGTCCTCAGGGTATTGTCCACGGCACTTACAATACCCTGCTGGGTGGCGGCCGAAAAATGTGCGGGGTGGACGCTGCGGGCAATTTGGCCGGGCTGCTCTTTGTCACTTCCGGACTTGGCGGCATGAGCGGAGCGCAGCCCAAGGCGGCCAAGATTGCCGGCGCGGTTTCCATTACCGCCGAAGTTGATTTGTCGCGAATTGAAACCCGTCGGCAGCAGGGTTGGGTTGATGTCGTCTCCGCCGATCTGGCCGAGGTCGTCAGTGCCGCCCGGCAGAGTCTGGCCGCGAAAGGCAATACCTCGATTGCCTACCACGGCAATGTGGTTGACCTGCTCGAGTATCTGGCGGCAAAGGAGTTGAAGGTCGATCTGCTGTCCGACCAGACCTCCTGTCATGTTGTGTATGATGGCGGCTACTGTCCGCAGGGAATTGACTTTGCCGAACGGACCCGTCTGCTTGCCACCGACCGGGCGACTTTTAAAACCCTGGTCGATACGAGTCTTCGACGTCATTATGCTGCTATCCAGAAATTGTCGCAGCAGGGGGCTTATTTCTTTGATTATGGCAATGCCTTTTTAAAAGCCGTCTTTGATGCCGGCGTGACCGAAGTGGTGAAAAACGGAGTCGATGCCAAGGATGGTTTTGTCTTCCCGTCCTATTTTGAGGATATCATGGGGCCGATCTTTGACTATGGCTACGGACCCTTTCGCTGGGTCTGTTTGAGCGGCAAGGCAGAAGACCTTGATAAAACCGATCAGGCGGCGATGAGCTGCATCGATCCCGCGCGACGGCCGGAAGACCGCGACAACTATATCTGGATCAAAGAGGCGAAGGCCAATCGGCTGGTGGTGGGCAGTCAGGCACGGATTCTTTACTCCGATGCGGCAGGACGCACGGCCATTGCCCTGAAGTTTAACGACATGGTGCGTTGTGGCGAGGTCGGTCCAATCATTCTTGGTCGCGATCACCATGATCCGGGCGGGACTGATTCCCCGTTCCGGGAAACAGCCAATATTTATGACGGCAGCAACGTCTGTGCCGATATGGCGACCCACTGCTTTGCCGGTAATGCCGCCCGGGGCATGTCCCTGGTCGCCCTGCATAACGGTGGAGGAACCGGGATAGGCAAAGCGATTAACGGCGGTTTCGGCATGGTCCTGGACGGCAGTGATCGGGTGGATGAAATCCTGCGCAGCGCCATGTCCTGGGATGTAATGGGCGGTGTCGCCCGCCGTAACTGGGCGCGAAACCCCAATGCCATGGAAGTGGCGATGGCCTATAACAGAGACAACACCAATGGCGATCAGATTACCATCCCCTTCCAGACCGATGAGAAAAAGGTGGCCGAGGCAGTGGCTGATCTCTTTAGTGCCTTCGCCCCTGAAGGCTGTGAAAAAAATAAGAAATTCTGAGATAAATTTGAAATCAGAGGCTTAGACGTATCTCCACGGCACTTACACCCGCTTGTGGGGTTTTTCAAAGCAGCTCAGATAAAGGATTAGAGCGAGGCAGAGGATGTCACAACAACTTTTTCGTAATACGAAAATATACAGTCCGGTGGACAAGGGACGGCCGTGCTCCGGCATGGAGCAGGGGGAGCTGGCCCATTTCTTGAGAGGCGCACTGCTTGTTGAAGATGGTCTGATTGTGGCCGCAGGCGATGAGCAAGAGGTGTTGGCTGTCATAAAAACCGCCGGGGAAACAGAGGAAATAAACTGCGAAGGCCGGTGCATGGTGCCGGGCTTTGTCGATCCCCATACCCATATGTGTTTTGCCGCCCTCAGGGAAGCGGAATTTGCCCTGCGGATGCAGGGGACTGCGTATCTTGAAATTCTTCGCCAGGGCGGCGGGATCCTCTCTTCGGTTAAAGCGGTCGCTGCCGCCAGTGAGCAGGAGCTTTATGACAATACCCTTGGCCGCGTAATGACTGCGCTGCGGCTCGGCACCACGTCCATGGAAATCAAAAGCGGCTATGGGCTGGACACGGAGAATGAGCTGAAGATGCTGCGGGTTATCGGCAGGGTGGCAAGTGACACCCCGCTTGATATCGTGGCCACCTTTCTTGGCGCCCATGCCGTCCCCGAGCGGTATAAGAGTGATCCCGACGCGTTCGTAACCCTGCTTATTGACGAAATGCTGCCGCGGGTCAAAGAACAAGGGATTGCCCGATTCTGCGACGTGTTCTGCGAGACCGGCGTTTTTACCATAGAGCAGAGCCGCAGGCTGCTGAAAGCCGCACAGGCGATGGGCCTGGGGGTGAAGATCCATGCCGATGAGGTAAACGATCTGGGTGGCGCCGGGCTTGCCGCTGAGCTGGGCGCCTGTTCCGCCGACCACCTGCTTGCCGCAGGTACCGCAAATATCCAGGCGATGGCGCAGGCCGGGGTTGTCGCCACCCTGCTGCCGGCCACTGCGTACAGTCTCAGAAAAAACTATGCCCGGGCTCGACTGATGATCGAGACCAATGTGCCCGTGGCACTGGCCACCGATTGTAATCCGGGGTCGAGTTTTACCGAATCGATGCAGTTCGTCATCGGCCTGGCCGTCCTGAACATGCACATGACCCCGGCGGAAGCGCTGACCGGCGCGACATTAAACTCGGCCTATGCCATAAATATGGCGGATAAGGTCGGCAGCCTGGATAAAGGCAAACAGGCAGATTTCCTGCTTCTGGACGGGGATTCCCCGGTTATTCTTGCGTACCATGCCGGGGCAACATCGGTTGTCGATGTCTATAAAAAAGGGCAAAAAATATAAATTACTCGGGTTACTGGTTCCCATGTGGTCCATGGGATCTACCGGATACCGGGCTGTTTGGGGAGAGTGAAATGAAAAAAATAGTGGAATGTGTTCCCAATTTCTCAGAAGGAAAAAATGAGCAGACCATCCAGGCGATAGCCAAAGCCATTGAAACGACCGCTGGCTGCACCCTCCTCGATGTCGATGCCGGCAGATCGACCAATCGAACCGTTTACACCTTCGTCGGCGATCCGGACAGCGTGGTCGAGGGTGCTCTTGCCGCGGCACGGGTGGCTACCCAGCTGATCGATATGCGCAAGCATAGCGGCGAACATCCGCGCTTTGGCGCCATGGATGTCTGCCCGTTTATACCGGTAACCGGAGTGACCATGGAGGAATGTGTCGAAATCTCGAAACGATTCGCCCAAAGGGCCGCCGACGAACTCAAGGTGCCGTTTTATCTGTACGAAGCCGCCGCGGCCCATGATTATCGTCGAAAACTCCCGGATATCCGTCATGGCGAGTATGAGGGCCTTGCGGCACGCCTGAAGGATCCAAAGTGGCAGCCGGATTTCGGGCCGCAAGAATTTGTGCCGACCTGGGGCATTACCGCCACCGGTGCCCGCAATTTTCTTATTGCCTATAACGTCAATATCCTGGGGACACCGAACCAGGCCCATCGTATTGCCCTGAACCTGCGCGAGGCGGGCAGGGGGGAAGAGCAAACCGGTCGACTGGCCGAGGTGAAGGGCATGGGCTGGTTTGTCCGGGAATATAATATGGCCCAGGTGACCGTCAACCTCCTTGACTTTACGGTAACCCCCCTCCATGTCCTGTTCGAGGAGGTAAAAAAAGAAGCCGCTGCCCTCAATGTCGGCGTGGCCGGCTCCGAGATTGTCGGGCTTGTGCCGCTTGCGCCACTGCTGATGGCGGCTGATTATTATATCGAAAAAGAAAACCTGTTTATCTATGAAGAAGATCAGAAGATACGGCTGGCAGTCGAGCGGCTGGGACTGAACTCCGTGGCTCATTTTGTTCCCCAGGACAAGATTATTGAATACCGGGTGGCTGAAAAGCCGGTCGAGCCCCTGGCCGGCTCAACAGTCCGCGGTTTCATTGAAGAAATTGCCGCCCGCACCTCCGCACCGGGCGGAGGCTCTGCGTCGGCCGCCATTGCGGCGATCGGCACCGCCCTTGGCGCCATGGTTGCCAAACTTACCTACGGGGTGCGTAAATTCGAAGCGGTGCAGCCGCATATGCAGCGGGCAATCCCCGTACTGCACGAGCTCACCGGCAAGCTTATCCCGATGATTGATGCCGACACCTCAGCCTTTAATCTGTATATGGAAGGGGTACGGATGCCCCAGGATACAGAGGAAGAAAAAGCAGCCCGAAACGACTGCATGCAGGCGGGTCTGAAGACGGCTATTCAGGTGCCGCTGACCACCATGCGGCTGGGTGATGCGGCCTGGGACAGCCTCTGCGAAGTGGCTCGGTACGGCAATCCGGCCTCGAGCTCAGATACTCTGGTTGGCGCCCGGGCCCTGGAAACCGGGATATGGGGAGCCTATCAGAATGTGCTGATCAATATGACGGACATTCAGGATACGGTTTATAAAGAAAAAACCCTTGGTGAAGCGGAAAAAATTGCGGCTCGAGCCGCGGAAAAATGTTCTGAAGTGCGGCGAATACTACATTCCTGATCCTTGGTGACGCTTCGTAACCCCATACGATAATTTGGCTTACCGTTAGACCATTGTCGGCAGCAATAACGCGAGGATCATTTTTTCGCTAAAAACTTGAATTTCCGGAAAAATTTGGGTATACTCGACGTCTTTTTCGAAACCTTGCCCGTGGTGTGAAGACATCTTATCGTGTTCCACGACGTGACATGCAGGCCGCAGGCCGAGCAATTTTTTAAAATTTTTGGAGTTTTGCAGTAGAGAATATCATGGCAAATAAACTGTATGTAGCGGGAACAGAACCCCGCAGTGGAAAATCGGCTATTATCCTTGGCCTGATGGAGCTTTTGACCAGAAACATCAAGAAGGTTGCATTTTTTAAACCGCTTATCGAGGATGATTATTCCAGGGTCGGTAAGCTCCGGCGGGATAATACTATCAATCTTATCATGCAACACTATCATCTGTCTTTGGATTATCATGAGATGTATGCCTATTCTGTCGCCCAGGCCAGTCAGCTTATTGCCATGGGGAGAAATGCAGAGTTACATGATGGTATAATGGCTAAATACAATAACCTGGCTGAAAAGGCTGATTTTGTCCTGTGTGAAGGTATTGAATTGGCAGGGGCGGCCGCCTCCTTTGATTTTGATATCAATGTTGATATCAGCAATAATCTCGGTTGCCCCCTGATGCTGGTAGCCGGAGCGAAGAACAAGACGATTGAGGAGGTGGTACGCTCAATCAAGGTGTACTATGAGTCGCTCGCCGAACGGAGTTGTGACCTGGTGGCAACCATCGTTAACAGAGCTGATCCGGCAATTGCTGAAGCTATGGAGGTGCGGCTTCTTTCAGAAAGCATAAACCGGAAAAAGCTTGTTTATGTTATTCCAAACAATGAAAACCTGGGTAATCCTTCTATAGGCGAGGTCGCCCGTCTGTCGAGCGCTGAAATTCTCTACGGGGAGGAAAACCTCACCCGTCATGTTCGCAGCTTTACTATAGCTGCCATGCAGCTGAGAAATTTCCTGGACAGGATTGAGTATGGCACGCTGGTGATTACTCCCGGCGATCGCTCCGATGTCATTCTGGCCTGTCTGGCTGCAGGAGAGTCAATGACCATGCCGAACATCTCCGGGATCATGTTGACCGGTGGATTGGTTCCTGAAGCACCGGTCCAGAGGGTTATTGAAGGATTCAAGCAAACGGTCCCGATAATTTCAGTAAATGAAAACACCTTCCAGGCGGCAATTCGAGTCGATAATATCCATGCTAAAATTACCCCGGACAATACCAGAAAGATAACTCAGGCCCTGGCGGTTTTTGAACGGCACATTGATATGAATGAGCTCAGTGACAGAATTATCAAGACCAAAACCACCATTGTTACGCCGAAGATGTTCGAGTCCCAGCTGCTTCAGCGCGCCAAGGCCCACAAGCAGCATATTGTGCTGCCCGAAGGTGAGGATGAACGGGTTCTGAAGGCCGCAGAAATTTTGTTGCGTCGTGACGTCGTTGATCTAACCCTGCTTGGACGGGAAGATAAAATACACGAACGGGTCAGAAGTTTGGGGTTGCATCTGGAAAAAGCAAAAATCATTGATCCGAGAAAATTTGCATTTCTTGAAGAATATGTAGACACCTACTATCAGTTGCGCAAGGATAAAGGGATAACCCTCGATAATGCCCGGGATATTATGGTTGATTTGAATTTTTTCGGTACCATGATGATTTATAAAGACCATGCCGACGGTATGGTCTCGGGCGCGGTGCATACCACCGCAGATACTATCCGTCCCGCCTTTCAATTCATTAAGACGAAACCGGGTTGTTCGGTTGTTTCCAGCGTATTCCTGATGTGCTTGAATGACCGGGTACTGGCCTACGGAGACTGTGCTGTCAATCCGGACCCGACCGCCGAACAGCTGGCCGAGATCGCTATCGGTTCAGCCAAGACGGCTGCCCTTTTTGGTATTTATCCGCGGGTGGCCATGCTGTCCTATTCATCCGGCAGATCAGGAAAAGGACTGCAGGTGGATAAGGTGAGGAAAGGTACTGAAATTGCGCAGGAAATGGCGAAAACACTGTATCCTGGCCTGGAGATCGAAGGGCCGATTCAGTATGACGCAGCCGTTGACATGGAGGTTGCCAAGACCAAGATGCCCGACAGCAAGGTCGCCGGCAGGGCGACGGTGTTTGTCTTTCCGGATCTGAACACCGGCAACAATACCTATAAAGCGGTACAGAGATCGGCCGGCGCGATTGCCGTGGGGCCAATTCTGCAGGGATTGCGTAAACCGGTAAATGATTTAAGCCGTGGCTGCCTGGTGCCGGATATTGTCAATACCGTCGCAATCACTGCCGTTCAGGCATATGCGGATAAACAGAGCGAGTAAAGAATTACGTACCTGGTCGTGCACGTGACCGCCGTCGGCGCCCTGCCGACGGCGGTCACTGCCAGTCACACCTTACGCTTTCTTGACGGCCCGCATCTTTTTAACTAATTCGCGCAAATAATTGAGCCAGCTCTCCATGCCATTGCCGGTCGTGGAGGAAAGGTCCATGGTCCTGAGCTTAGGATTGAGCTGCAGCGCGTCGCCCATTGCTTCTGCTACCGGAAAATCAAAGTAGGGCAGAAGGTCGGTTTTTGTGATGACAAAGGTATGCGAACTGGTAAAGGCTTTAGGGTATTTAGCCGGTTTATCAGGCCCTTCGGGGACGGAAACCAGGACTACGCGCTCATGCTCGCCGAGGTCGAAGGTGGCCGGGCAGACCAGGTTGCCGACATTTTCGATAAAAAGCAGCTCTATCGCCTCTCCGCCAGGTTCTTTCTGTAGCCGGTGAAACCCTTTGTGCGTCATGGCCGCGTCAAGGTGGCAGGCTCCACCGGTAGTCAGTTGAATCACCGGTACACCTTTTGCCCTGATTCGTTCGGCATCCCGTTCTGTTTCAATATCGCCTTCGATAACCCCGATATTAATCTCTCCTTTCAATGCCTCGATGGTGTGTTCCAGCAGGGTCGTTTTGCCGGAACCGGGACTGCTGATCAGGTTGAGCGCAACTGCGCCGATCTCATCGAAATGCTCGCGGTTGGCCCGGGCAAGAGCATCGTTGGCGGCAAACAGGCTGGCGTGCACATCCACGGTTTTGCTGTGGCTATGGCTATGACCTGAGGAATGGTCGTGGTCGTGACTATGGTCGGAAGGGCTGGGGCAGCCGCAGGTATCGCACATTATGTTACCTCGTCGAAGTAAATTTTGAAAAACCATTAATGTTTAATTTTACAATGGCGTCGTAAAAATTCTTCATCTGCTTCGTTGCTGCCAAATATGAAGTTTTTTACTTAGCCATTTCATTCCATTTCCACCTGGCGCAACAGCAGATCACTGCCGCCATCGGGAATAAGCAACAACTCTCCGCAGGCTGGACATGCATCCGGTTTTCTGCCGGCGGTGATCTCCACATGACTGCAATTTGTGCATCGGTAACTCACGGGAGGCACCTGGATAATCATTTTTGCACCTCGTACCAGCTCATCATCGGCGGATAAAATATCGAAACCGAACTGGAAAGAGTCGACGACAACCCCGCAAAGGGGCCCGATCTCCATGGTGACGCTGATGATCCTGGTCGCATTATTGGCCGCAGCCAGCTCTTTCAGTTGCTCGAAAAGGCCCTGGACTAATGATATTTCATGCATAACAATTCATGGTTTCTCAGGATGAAAACAGATTTACTTTCTGGTGACTTCCACGCCCAGTTCGGCCAGACGGGCGAGGATCATCTCGGCCACTTCTACTTTTCGTTTCTCCACCACATCGGAGAGTTCGATGGATTCCTCAAGTTCCTTGGGGATAACCGTATAAAACTCCACATGTTCGGGGGCTGCGTCACGCAGTTTTGATACTTCAAGTATCTCCAGCAGACCGAGTTGATGGGGGGACATCCGGGTTTGAAAATTACCGGCCTGCACATCGTCTAAGGTGTAAAAGTGAAATTCTCCTGGTTCGCCTTCAATATCAACCACATCGATGACAAAGATCGGATCGCATTCCTCCAGGAAAGGGGCCATGTAAATTCCGGCGGTGCCCACATCCTGAATTTCTACTTTGTCCGGGAAGCTATAATTTTCCTGGAGATAGTGGACGACATGGACACCAAAACCTTCGTCTCGTAAGATAAAGTTGCCGATACCGGCAATGCCTATTTTTTTCTCTATTATCATGGGGTGCCCTGCTCCTGAAAAGACTCTCGGCTTATTGTTCATGTATCGGGGGGGTGTATTGGCCACGTTTGATTGCTTAACAGATGCGAGGCAGAGGGACCCCGTGAAGCGGTGTGACCACCCTCGCTCCGCCGACCGGGGTATTAATGATAACCCGTCCGGCTTTTTCAGCAGTGAGTCTGCCGATAATTGCTGCTTCTCTGCCCTCAGGGGTCGCCCGCATAACGGCAAGGGCCTGTTCCGCCTGTTCCCCGCTGACAATCGCGAGGCATTTGCCTTCATTGGCCAGATAGAGGGGCTCCAGGCCAAGGAGTTCACAGGCGGCGCGAACCTGCGGGCGAACCGGCAGGGCCTCGTCGGAAAGCTCAATGCCAAGCCTGCTGTTTTCGGCAATTTCACAAAGCGTCGAAGCGACCCCGCCTCGGGTCGGGTCGCGCAGGGCGTGCACCGTACCGGCAGGCAGCTCCCGCAGCAATGTTGCCACGAGTCTATGCAGCGGCATGGTGTCGCTGTGCAGATCCCCCTGCACGGAGATCCCCGCCCGCCGGGTCATGATGGTGATACCGTGATCCCCCATGGTTCCAGAAAGAATGACTGCGTCACCGACTCGGGCGTTCCTGGAGGAAATGTCGATCTTTTCGTCGACAAAGCCGATGCCGGAAGTATTGATGAAAATTTTATCGCCTTTGCCTTTGGGGACCACTTTGGTGTCGCCGGTAACAATTGGGACCCCGGCCTCTTTGCACGCCTGGCTGATGGAGATGATCACTCGTTCCAGATCCGCAAAGCGCAGCCCTTCTTCAAGGATCAAACCCAGGCTGAGGCAATAGGGCACGGCGCCACGCATGGCCAGATCGTTGATGGTGCCATGAACGGCAAGTTTGCCGATATCCCCACCCGGGAAGAAAATGGGATCGACCACGTAGCTGTCGGTGGTGAACGTCAGTTTGCCCGGTTTATTGGGCAAAATAGCACTATCTTCGAGACCTCGCAGGATCGGGTGGTCAAGATATTTTAGAAAGAGATCGCCGATCAGCTGCTGGCTGGCGAGACCGCCGCTGCCATGGTCGAGTAAGATTGTTTTTTCAGACATGATTTTATTTTTTGGTGATAAACTCGTAAAAATTCACATTGCAAGATGGTTAAGTAAAAAACTTCATATGCGAGGCGTAAGATTTTTATATCATTTCGGCGTACTAAAGTACGTCGTAATGATATGAAAATTGCAACAACGACGCAGATGAAGAATTTTTACGACGCCATCATTCACGTCCATATTTATGATACGCTGCGCAGGTCCCTTCACTGGACACCATGCAGGGGCCAACGGGATGGGCGGGAGTACAGCGGGTATCGAAAAGCGGGCATTCTCGGGGGGTGTTCATTCCTTTTAAGATGTTGCCGCACATGCATCCCCTGGGTTCCTCTGCCTGGGGCAGGGTAATGTCGAGTCGCACCTCAGCGTCAAAGGCACCATATTTTTCACGAATTTTCAGACCGCTTGCCGGAATACGGCCAAGGCCGCGCCAGTCCATGTCGGCCGGTTCAAAAATTTCTTCGACCATCTTCCGGGCCCTCATGTTGCCTTCCCAGGAGACGGCGCGGGGGTAGGCGTTTTCCACTTTTATATCGTTCGTGCCTACCTGACGGGCGAGAAGGATGAGGCTCTTGACCAGATCGGCCGTCTCAAAACCGCCGACCACACAGGCCAGATGATATTTTTTTGCCAGTGGTTCCCAGGCCCCTGCGCCAATGATTGACGAGACATGGCCCGGACAGAGCAGGCCGTCGATTTTGAGCCGGGGATCACTGAGCAGGGCTTCCATCGGCGCCGGCATGGTTTTCTGGGTAGAAAAGACCATGAAATTATGGATCTTTTTGTTCCTGGCGGCAAGAATCGTCGCGGCGATTCCCGGGGTCGTTGTTTCAAAACCAACGCCGAGAAAAACCACCTGCTGGTCTGGATGCTGTATTGCCAGCTCGAGGGCATCCATCGGCGAATAGACTATGTCGATTTGAGCCCCGCCCGCGCTGGCCTGGGCAAGCGAGGTGCGGGTACCCGGTACGCGAAACAGATCACCAAAAATAGCCACCCGCACTCCAGGATAATCAGCTATGGCGATAAAGGCATCCATGTGTGAGGCAGAGGTGACGCAGACCGGGCAGCCGGGGCCGGAAACCAGTTCCATCCCCTCCGGCAGGATGCTCCGCAGCCCGTTGCGAAAGATGGCCATGGTATGGGAGCCGCATATCTCCATCACCCGCAGTGGTCTGGTGACGGTTTTTTTCAGCTCTTCAACCAGCGGTTTGACAAGTTGGAGATCACGGTATTCATCAAGGTGTTTCATGGTTTATTCCAGATCAGGAAAGTAACTCTTCCGGCATATTGTCGGCCAGCTCCTGGAGAAGAGCGATGTTTTTTAACGCCTCTTCCTCGACCAGGGAATGGATGGCAAAGCCGGCATGGATAATGACATAGTCACCAACGGCCGGCCAGTGGTCGACGATGTCCAGTCGGACTTCCTTACTTATGCCATCGGTATCGACCGTGGCTATCTGGTTGCTGGTGAAATCGTCAGGGTCACCCTGAACATTAGTCACCCGCATGGGAATTGCGAGACACATGGCGCAGACCTCCTATGATTGTCTGACCGAAAGCAATCGCGCCGTCATTGAGGGGAAGCGAATTGCCGGTGTAAACGTTTAAATGTAGAGCCTGTAGTGTATGTAAAAGGCCACCGAGGAGCAAGCTGTTTTGCATACATCCTCCAGAAAGCACAACCTTTTGGATGCCGGTCTGAAGCGATAATTTTTCAATAAGTCTGGTGATGCTGTTGATAAGCATCGCGTGGAACTGTAGAGCAAGTGCGGATCGATCTTCGCCTCTCTGCATTCCATCGTGTATTGTCTTAACAAATTCTGCCGAACAAATCTCCCATTTTCCGTTATTTTCTGCCAATAAAGCGTTCGTGTTGGTGTGCAAAATGGGCGAAATATCCTTGAGCCAGGAGCTGGTCTGAGCCTTTTTCGCCAATGTTTCCAATTCCATGGCCGCCTGGCCTTCGAAGCTGATCCGTTGCCGGATACCGAGCAGCGAGGCGGCTGCGTCGAAAAGCCGGCCGCAGCTGGAGCTCAGTGGACTGTTGAAGCCGCTTGTGAGCATAGACGAGATAACCCGTAATTTGCCCTCATCTTCCTGCCGGAGCGCAGCCGGCAGCCGGTCCATGGCTATGCCATCGTCACCGAAACTATGGAATAGAGCGGAGAGACCCATCCGCCAGGGCTCGGTCGCTGCTGCATCGCCACCGGGAAGGTGCATCTGGCTGAGGTGCCCCAGTCTACTGTAGGCAGTTAAATCGGCCTGTAAAATTTCACCGCCCCAGATTGTGCCGTCATCGCCAAGGCCGGTGCCGTCGAGTATGACCGCCAGGACCGGCTCGTCAATTCCATGCTCGGCCATGACTGCAACGGCATGGGCGTGATGATGCTGGACCCGGTAGAGAGGCAGGTCACTCTCTGCGGCATAGCGGCTGCTCAGATAGTCGGGGTGGAGATCGCAGGCGACCACCTCCGGTTCGAGCTGAAAGACGTTCTTGCAGTGCGTAATTGACTCCTGGTAGAACTCGTAGGAGGCCAGATTGTCGAGATCACCGATGTGCTGACTGAGCATGACGGTCTGGTCGCGACCCAGTCCAAAGGTGTTTTTCAGGCCGGGACCACAGGCCAGGATGTTCGGCAGCCGCCAGGGGATCTGGATTGGTGCAGGGGCAAAACCGCGGGCGCGGCGCAGGATAACCGGCTGCTTGGCGATAATTTTAACCACCGAGTCATCGACGCGGGTGACGATGTCGCGGTTGTGCAGCAGAAACAGATCGGCGATCGTCTTGAGTCGGGCAAGGGCGTCGTCATTGGCGGTGCAGATCGGACTGCCGCTGCTGTTGCCGGAGGTCATGACCAGCGCTTCCGGACAATTTTTTTGTTGAAAAAGCAGGTGGTGCAGCGGGGTGTACGGGAGCATCACGCCGATTTCATCAATTCCCGGGGCAAGATTGTCAGCCAGCCTGGTGTCTTTTCTTTTTCCGAGCAGAACAATCGGCTGTTCCGGTGAGGCAAGGAGCTGCTCGGCAACTGGGGTAAGGAGACAGAATTTTTCTGCTGCTGCTCTGTCAGCCACCATGATGGCCAGAGGTTTGTCCGGGCGGCCTTTTCTGTCGCGGAGCACTGAGACTGCTCGGGTGGAACACGCGTTCACTGCCAGATGAAACCCGCCGAGACCGCGGATGGCCAGGACCAGGTCTTCCTGCAACGAGGTCGCTGCCCGGGCCAGGACCGAATCGGTCTGCAGACATCTTCCATCTCTGTCGTATAAAGTGATATTCGGACCACAGTCGGGACAGGCATTAGGCTGGGCGTGGAACCTCCTGTTGCCCGGATCATGGTATTCCGCGGTGCAGGCCTTGCACATCGGGAATACCTTCATGGAGGTCTTGGGCCGGTCGTATGGAATTGTTTCGACGATAGTAAAGCGCGGCCCGCAGTTGGTACAGTTGATGAAAGGGTAATGAAACCGTCTGTCGGCGGGATCGAGCAGTTCTCTCAGGCAGTCACGGCACAGGGCAATATCCGGTGGAATTGCCGTGTTGGCAGAGCTGCCGGCAATACTTGGCAGAATGGAAAAAGAGGGTGCCGTGTTATCGTCATTATCACCTGCGAAGGGCAGGCAATGGCTTTCCAGTGAGATGATCCTGGCCAGTGGTGGGGCCTGGTCAACTATGGCCTGCATAAAGATATCAAGCGTATCGCCTGGGGCCATGGCAGTGATTGCCACGCCAGTGCTGGTATTCGTTACGGTTCCGGAAATTGCGAAACGACGGGCTAAGTTGTAGATGAAGGGTCGAAACCCTACGCCCTGGACAGTGCCCCGAACGAGAATTTCGACCCTTTTCTTTTTATGCTCTGTGTTTAAATTTTGCACCGGTAAAGATGGAGGAAATTAATCCCTCCGGCTCCTGGCAGTCATTCCATATGCAAAGGTAGATATGGACGACGGCGAAGATCATAAACCACCACATCAGCAGATGGTGGAGATAACGAGCAGACTGCTGGCTGCCGAAAAGTATCCCGCCCCATTTGGCCAGGAGGGTTACTTCCGGGAAAAGCATGTAAAATCCGCTGCAAATCATGACGAGCGCGGCGAAAAAAGTAAAGAGGTACGTCAATCCGGCCAGAAGATTATGGCCGAGTCGTTCGTCATGCTTATCACTGATATAGCTGTACTGCAGCAGGGTCATCTTGAGATTGTTGATATTCCGCTTACTGATCGGCAGGATATCCCAGACCCTTTCCTGGGCATTACCGAAAATATACAGGAATAATCTGATCAATACGGCCGATGCCATGGTGTATGCGGCGATATAATGAATATACCGCATCGTTGCCATCGGAAAGCTCGCACTGCCTTCAATCATGGTGTTTGTCCACGGATTGTTGATGTAAAAGCCGGTGACTACCAGAAAAACGATAGACAGGGCAAACATCCAGTGGAACAGCCGGAGCAGTACGCTCCAGCAGTAATGTCTTTCATAAGTTGCCATTCTTATAACCTCCTACGGCTTGTGCCGGAAAGAAAAGTTTTGAGTTAGGTGAAATCAGGCTTACAGCGCTTTCACTTTCATAACTTCCTTACCTTCTGGGTCCAGCATATGGACGGCGCAGGCGATGCATGGATCAAAAGAATGCACAGTACGAAGAACCTCGAGAGGTCGTTCGGGGTCAGCAATCGGATTGCCCATAAGAGATGCCTCGTAGGGGCCGAGCTGTCCCTCCGCGTCGCGCGGACCTGCATTCCAGGTAGAAGGAACGACGCACTGATAGTTTTTAATCCTGCCATCCTGGATGACGATCCAGTGCGACAGCAAGCCACGTGGTGCTTCATGGACGCCGACGCCGCGCTGCTCTCCTTTGGGGAAAACCGGTGGATTGAAGATCTCGTAATCCCCGGAGCCAATATTATTTACCAGTAACTCCCAATGCTTAAGAGCAAGGTCGGCCATCATTCCGGCACGGACTGCGCGGGCGGCATGGCGGCCGATGGTGCTGTGCAGGATATTCGGACCGACAGTCACACCAGCAACTGCACTGATGCGGCTGAGACAGGCATCGACACTCTTTACCGTCAGTTCGTGTCCCTGGGCATACCCGACAACCATCTGGGCCAGAGGGCCAACCTGCATTGGTTTATTCTGGAATCGTGGGGCCTTGAGCCAGGTGTACTTGCCATCATCCTGGAAATCGGTGTATTTAGGATCGGTTGACGATTCCCATGGGTGCTTGGACCAGTCGCCGTCATACCATGCCTTGGCGATGGATTCCTCGACATTTTCCTTGAAATATGGATCAGCCAGGCCGGTGATCGGTTTGACTGTGGCGAGATCGCCGCCAAACACGGTTCCGCCGGGCAGGTCGGATTGGGTTCCGGCCGCGTCAAGGAACATATCCGGTGCGGCAAGATAGTTGGTAACGCCGGCGCCATAGGGGAGCCAATCTTTATAGAGGGCGCCGACTGCAACAACGTCGGTGATGTAGACCATCTGGATAAAGCTCCGCACTTCTTCTACCAGCTGCTTAATGTAGTAGAGGCGTTCCATGGTCACCGCAGTCTCGTTTTCCGGGTTGATATTGGTGGTAACCCCACCAACCGCGAGATTCTGGATATGCGGGTTTTTGCCGCCGAGAATGGCCAGGGCCTGGGTGGCTTTGCGCTGATAATCAAGGGCTTCGAGGTAATGGGAAACCGCCATGAGATTTGCCTCCGGCGGCAGTTTCATGGCCGAATGGCCCCAGTATGCATTGGCAAAAGGCCCGAGCTGGCCGCTGGCCACCAGGGTTTTAAGCTTATCCTTTACTGCCGCAAAACGCTTGGGACTGTTGCCCGGCCAGTCTGACAGGCTGTCAGCCAGTTTAGCGGTGGCGACAGGGTCCGCGTCAAGGGCGGAGACAACATCAACCCAGTCGAGGGCGGACAACGCGTAAAAATGGACAATATGGTCATGCAGACAATGAATCGACTGGACCATATTACGAATCAACTGGGCATTGAGAGGAATTTCCAGGCCAAGGGCGTTTTCAACTGCACGAACGGAAGCCAGGGCGTGGACCGTGGTGCATACCCCGCAGATACGCTGGACAAATACCCAAGCATCCCGAGGATCCCGGCCTTTGAGAATGTTCTCCAGACCACGATACATCTGGCCGGAGGACCACGCCTTGGTGACCAGTCCTCCGTCAACTTCTACATCTACTCTTAAGTGACCCTCAATCCGGGTGATCGGATCAATGGTAATTCGCTGCGCCATGTGAACAACCTCCATATAAGATAGGACAACCTGCCGCCGTAAAGTTATCTGCTTTCAGGCGTCGGGAGAAAATATTTTCGCCAGGGAACTGCTTTTTATGCGTCTCCGCTCTTTTTGCCTTTGATGATTCGTTTACCGATGCCGACTGCGGCATGAATGCCGACTGCAGCGGCAGTAACGCCTAACACGGTTTTACCAACCTTGTCGGCGCTGGCGACGATTCCGGCGGAGGGGATTTTTACCATCGGCAGTCTCTCGTTGAACGGGGTCATGGTATCCCAGAAATTCGGTTCGGTACAGCCGAAACAGCCGTTGCCGACACTGACCGGCCAGACACCGACGTCGTTGAAACGGGCGGTAGGGCAGTTGGAGAAAGTTTCCGGGCCCTTGCAGCCTACTTTGTAAAGGCAGTAGCCGAGCTTATGGAACTCATCGCCGTATTGTTCTACAAATCGACCCTCGTCAAAGTGGGCCCGGCGTTCACACTGGTCGTGAATCCTGCGTCCATAGGCAAAGAGCGGCCTGTTCAAGTTGTCGAGAGCGGGCAGTCTTTTGAAGGTTAAATAGTGCAGAATGGTACCAAGGAAAGAAACCGGGTTAGGCGGACAGCCTGGAATGTTGACAATAGGTACGCCGCTTACCAGATCCTGGACTCCGACGGAACCGGTGGGGTTAGGGGCTGCAGCCTGCACGCCGCCGAAGGTTGCGCAGGTGCCGATAGCAATGATTGCCGATGCCTTTGGGGCAACCTCGGCCAGGATATCCATGGCGGTTTTCCCGGCAATCTTGCAGTAGATGCCGCCATCCTTGGTGGGGATACCGCCTTCAACGACCAGAATGAACGGATGGTTGTCAACAGTATCATGCAGATTTTTTTCTGCCTGATGTCCTGCGGCGGCCATGACGGTTTCATGGTAATCGAGGGAGATAATATCGAGTATCAACCGGGCAAGATCTGGATGAGAAGAGCGCAATAAACTCTCTGTGCAGCCGGTGCATTCCTGGAAGTGGAGCCATATAACGCGTGGGCGCTCAGCGGTTGCAGCCGCTTCGACCAGTTTGGGGATCATAGTCTCGGACAATCCCAGGGCGGCTGCCGCCATTGTGCACCCTTTGAGGAATCCGCGTCGATTAAGCTGCGGGTCCAGCATCTTGTTTAATGTGTCTGCCATGTCAACCTCCTATTGCTGTGTGACAACAAATGTGCGCAAGCGCGCGATTGTTCGGCGGTACGTTTAGCCGATAAAGAAAGTCTATTAAAATACGGTATAAAACGTCAAGCCAGTTGGCCTGATTATTTCCATGGGAGTCTGTAACTGTTGATTTAAGACCCAAAACTTCATTGCATAGTCGAGAATCGCAGAGAGACTTGGGAGTCGGCACGTAATCAGAGCAGCTGGTTGTGCTCTGCACAGCGACTTCCGGGGTGTGTTTGAGGACTGGATGAAACAGAGAGCTGTTCTTTAGAGGCGAGACAGGCGTGCTGCATTGCTTTGCTGGGAGCAAGGCATAATAGGGTGAGGCAATATGTTGAACAGTTCTTTTTGCCATTGTGCAAAGAGTGCGCCGTGATTTTGGGTGTTGGCCCTGAAACTGTTGTGCAAGCCATATCTCCAGTAGAGAAAGTGGTTATAGATAACACCACGCTGTGACGAAATCAAGACCATTTTACAAGTATGTCGAATATCTTTCCGGTAATAAGGAAAAAAACCATTCGGCTGTCAGTAAAGTGGATATTTTTCCTGTTGTTCGTGTTGTGCAAACACTGAGTGCGCACAGCGGAGATATCATTCCGGTGTTGTCCCGTGCAGCAGAGGTGTATTGGTGCATTCGAGTGTCATAAAAGAAGGGGGGACATGGGGGCAGTATAAAAGACGGATGAGAAGTGGATGGTTTTCGACAAGAGAGGCAAGTTGAAAAAAAGAAGCTTATTTTTTAAAGCCAAAAATGCCCCCCTTGCCATGCGCGGCAAATGCCGGCTTGCCTTTTGGCGGTGAAGACTTTCTCCCCGGTCTCTTTATCTCTTCTTTGATCTGTGGAATCGGAGGTTCACCCAGGAACAGGTGATCGATGGATTCACCTGTGGTCGCTGCCATGTAGCAGTTGTAGAAGAGGCAGGATTTCTTGAAATAGCTTTTCTTCTTCAGCCATTTTGGCCAGCTGTTTTGCTGCTTGTTGTGGATAAGCTGCGATAGGTTGATTAAAAGACTGACCATTTCCTGGCGCAGGGAGCGTCGCAGGTTAAGGTCGATACCGATAGTCCTGTCAATATCCTCGCGGATCTGCTTGCCCACATGATAAAGAGGCGCCCCTTTGCGAAACTGGCTGATCAGCTGAAAACGGGCTTCAACCCAGGGTATGAGAAAAAGGGCGATCAGGAAAAAATCGGGCTGGCGATGGATGTTCAGTTCCAGTGACAGATTGTTTATTCGGTCGATGATGCGACATATTCCGGAAAGAAGCTCCCGGGGGTTTTGCAGGGGCGCCAGGTTAGTGGCGAAAATTTTTCGATAGAAGGGGAAAAGAGCGAACAGGAGTCCCGAGTCAATGGCCAGTTCCAGCCAGGGTTCGGCTGCACCGCTGTAGAGGTCTTTCAGAAATTCGTCACGCAAACGGGACGGGGGGCAGAGTGACAGTTTGTGGCTGTTGCTGCACAGTGCCTGCCAGGTTTGTTCTTCGATGGTGAAATTGATTCTGGCTGCATGGCGGATCGCCCGTAACATGCGGACGGGATCCCGGCTTATTCTTTTGACTGGCTCGCCGACTATGCGGATAATTCCCTGGTCGAGGTCCAGGCTGCCGTCGACATAGTCGATAATGGTATTCGTCTGGATCTCAAAAAAAAGCGAATTGATGGTCAGGTCTCGACGCTGCGCGTCCTCGCTCAGCGTGCCGAAGGTGTTGTTGGGGGCAAGGACGGTTTCCGGACCGTCAATGTCATGCTCGCTGAGGGATCGGAGGGTACTTATCTCGATGGTCTTCCCGCCCTTGAAAAAGAGCTGTACCAGCCTGAAGCGCCGGCCTATGGTATTACTGTTGGGGAAGAGCCGGCGCAGCTGGCCGGGGTGAGCGTCGGTGCTGATATCAAAATCTTTGGGGGTTTTGCCAAGATATAAATCGCGAACGCCGCCCCCGACAAGGTAACCGGCAAATCCGGCATCATTCAGTTTTTTGAGGACGAAAAGAGCGTCCCTGTCGATCATCTCGGCCCTGATCGGGTGCTTTTCAGGGGGGATAATGCGGCAGGAAGGCGATGGCGACGCTTCTTGCTGGGTGTCGGTTTCTGTTGGGGAAATCATTTGTAAAGAGGTGGTTGTCAAATTGCCGGACTGAATCCTTTCCCCTCTTTGTAAACCGCTTCGGCTTGCTGCTTGAATTGTCGGAAAATTTCAGCGACAGAAAGGATTTTATCCATTTTGTAGCTGTTTTCACCGGAGAAGATCAGGCCGTCACGAACATTACCCGATTTGGCCATCATCAACCTTTCGTTGATGCAGTAGTGGTGGTCACATTTTTTCAGACATACCTGGGGACATTTTTTGGTGCTGACGTCTTCGCCTGCATTCAAAGCCTGGACAAAGGGGTTGTTTATGGCACGACCGGGCATGCCTACCGGGGAGGAAGTAAGGACGATGTCTTCTTTTTTGGCGTTAAGATACGCCTGCTTGAATTCATCGGCGATATCGCATTCTTCACTGAGTACGAAGCGCGAGGCAATCTGCACCCCGTCGGCACCGTACTTATCCATCATTTCCGCCATTTCATAGCCGTTGGTTATGCCGCCGGCGGCGATAAGCGGGATGTTTTTTACGACATCACGGATGGCGGGAAAAATTTCGCGGAGGGGTTTGTCGGTACCGAGATGGCCTCCTGCTTCTTTTGCTTCGACGATAACCGCTGCTGCGCCGAGTTTCTCGGACAGTTTGGCCAGGGCCGCAGAGCTGACGATCATGACGATGGGCGTGTTATGTTCCCGGCCAATTTTAAAAATATCCCGGGAAAAGCCGGCCCCGGTGATTATCATATCGATTCCGGCGTCTATCGAACTCATGACCAGCTTGTAGAAATCCTTCATGGCGTACATGATATTGACGGCGACTATACCGCTTGTCTCCGCCTTGGCTTTTTTAATATCCTCGTAGAGCTCTTCGGGAGGGAGGCCGGATCCGCCAATAACACCGATGCCACCGCAATTGGCAACCGGAACGGCCAGCGCTGAGGTAGATACCCGAATGGACATTCCGCCCTGAATTAATGGAAATGAGGCTTTGAAATTGGCAATATTAAGAGAAGGTAACTTCATGCAGAAAGGATTCCTTTTAGTACCTGAAAAATTATTTTTAGCAGTTTTCACATAAAAACAATTTTTTGCGATGCACCAGTCCAGTTTTATCGGGGATTTTAAAACAACATATATGAGAAATGAGATAATGCACTTCTTGCCTGATTTTGTCAAGAGTAGTATCAGTCAATTGCAACACGATTTTTTGGCCAAGGTGCCCTGGAATTCACCTTTTACACCTGCACTTTATTGTGGGTTTACAATGAATAGCCGGGCGGTAAACTTGACAAAATCACAAAATTGCAGTTAATTTCTTCATTTTTGGTTTTAATGGGATAACTCTTTCCTGATAACTTTTCCGTTTTTTAGTGACTTAGAAATAATTTTCTTGTGCTTTTTACAAGAAAATTATTTCGTTAAGGAACTTATCCCCGTCAGGCGAGGACTAAACAGAGTCCCGCAATGCTTTTAGGCGGGATTAGTGGCCAATTGTCAGTTTTCTTGTGCTTTTTACAAGAAAACTATTTCGTTAAGGAACGTATCCCCGTCAAGCGAGGACTAAACAGAGTCCCCGTCAAGCGAGGACTAAACAGAGTCCCCGTCAAGCGAGGACTAAACAGAGCACCCCTCAAGGGGGTACTAAACAGAGTCCCGCAATGCCCGGGGACTGAACAGAGCCCCCCTCAAGCGAGTACTGAAAAAAATCCCACAAAGCATTTCGACGGGATTTCTTATAACCATATGGAGATAGCTTTGAAAATCAAGGCCCTGAAAGGCTTTAAAGATATTGTGCCGGGAGAGGTGCTGCTCTGGCAGTACCTTGAAAGAGTGGCCAGAGATGTCTTTGATCGGTTTCATTTCCGTGAGATCCGTCTGCCCATTTTAGAAGAGACCGAGCTGTTTGCCAGATCTATCGGCGAAGCAACGGATATCGTCGAAAAGGAGATGTATACCTTTGTTGACAAGCAAGTCACCATGCGGCCCGAGGCTACGGCTTCAATGGTGCGTGCCTATATAGAACACGGACTCTATGTCGAAAAACCGGTGCAGCGACTCTTTACCATTGGACCAATGTTTCGTCACGAGCGCCCCCAGAAGGGACGACTCAGGCAGTTTCATCAGATGGATGTCGAGGTTCTCGGCTCGGAAAATCCTCGGGTGGACGTCGAACTGATTGCCATGGGTGCCATGCTGCTGGACGAACTCGGTATGCAGGTCAGTCTGGAACTCAATTCTCTTGGGTGTCCGGCGTGTCGACCGGGGTATCGGGCTGAACTTATATCCTATATAGACAAGCGGCATGATTTGCTGTGCAGTGACTGCAAACGTCGAAGTACGACTAATCCGCTCCGGGTCCTCGACTGCAAAGTACCTTCCTGTCGGGAGCAGATCGTCGATGCCCCCTCTATTCTTGAGTACCTCTGCGACCAGTGCAAAGACCATTTCGGCAAGGTTCAGGCAGGTCTTGAACAGCTGGGGGTCCCATACCGGCTGAACAAATTTATGGTCCGTGGACTGGATTATTATTGTCGCACAACTTTTGAATTTATCACCGCCGATCTTGGTTCCCAGGCCGCGGTGGCCGCTGGAGGAAGATACGACGGTCTGGTCGAAATACTGGGTGGACCAAAGAACAGCCCCGGTATCGGCTTTGCTATCGGCATGGAACGTTTGGTTCTGCTGCTGCAGCAGCAACAGGCGGTTATTCCGGAAGATGAGGTCGACCTGTACATTGCCGGCATCGGCGAACAGGGCTCCCGGAAAGGTTTTGAGCTTGCCAATGCAATGCGGGCCCGAAAGTTCTCTGTTGCTATGGACCATGAAGGTCGAAGCCTGAAAAGCCAGATGAAGCAGGCCAATAAGGCCGGGGCGCGCTTTGTCTTTATTATTGGTGATGCCGAACTGGAATCGGGTAAAGGAATCCTGCGCAATATGCTGGGAAATGAAGAACAGCAGGAAGTTCTTCTGTCTGCGGCAGCGCTGGCTGATGCTTTGCCAGAGAGCTTGGTATCTTGATTACGTTAACGAACACAACAACACCTGACAGTGAAAAATTCAACAAATAGACTATAAAATAAATTATGGAATCAATGGGGCAGTTGAGCCGGACGCATTCGTGCAATGATCTTGGCAAAAAAAATGTAGGCGAGCAGGTCACCCTGATGGGCTGGGTCCTGCGCAGGCGCGACCACGGCGGGGTTATTTTCATAGATCTGCGTGATCGGGGCGGGATAACCCAGGTGGTTTTCAACCCTGAGATCGACCCGGAAGTGCACGCGAAGGCGCATCAGCTTCGCAGCGAGTGGGTCCTGGCCATACGCGGCCGGGTCGAAGCCAGACCCGGCGATATGGCCAACCCGAAACTTGCCACCGGCGAGATAGAGGTGCTGGTTGATGAGCTGCGAATTCTGAACAGCAGCGAGACACCGCCCTTTCCCCTTGATGAAGACACCGAGGTGTCGGATAATCTGAGGCTGCAGTATCGCTATCTTGATCTGCGTCGTCCGGAAATGGCGGCCAACCTGATCATGCGCCATAAAGCGGTGCAGAGTGTCCGCAATTATCTGAACGATAACGGTTTCCTCGATATCGAAACCCCGATGCTCACCCGTTCCACTCCGGAAGGCGCCCGCGACTATCTGGTGCCCAGCCGGGTAAACAGCGGCAAATTCTATGCCCTGCCCCAGTCGCCGCAGCTGTTCAAGCAGCTGTTGATGATTGCCGGCATGGACCGGTATTATCAGATCGTCAAGTGTTTTCGTGACGAGGACCTGCGTGCCGACCGGCAACCGGAATTCACCCAGATCGATATGGAGCTCAGTTTTGTCGACGAGGAGCAGATCATGGCGATTAATGAAGGATTGATCGCCACCTTGTTTAAAGACACTCTTGGCCTTACGCTTTCTCCGCCTTTCCCGCGACTGACCTTTGCGCAGGCGATGAACCGGTTCGGCACCGATCGTCCGGATGTCCGCTTTGGCATGGAACTTATTGATCTGACCGGGATAGCTGCCCAATGCGGCTTTAAGGTGTTTCGGGCCATTGCCGACAAGGGCGGCACGGTTCGGGCGATCAACGCCAAGGGCTGTGCCTATTTTACCCGCAAGGAACTCGATGTCCTAACCGAGTATGCCGCCCAGTTCGGTGCCAAGGGTCTCGCCTGGGTGAAGATGAAGGAGGGCGGCGAATGGCAGTCGCCGATCGCCAAGTTCTTTACCGAAGAGGAACGGACAGCAATTGCGTCCGCCACCGACGCGGTGGAAGGGGATCTGCTCTTTTTCGGGGCCGACAGCAGCAAAGTCGTCTTTCAGGTACTGTCCGAGCTGCGGGTCGAGCTTGCCAGACGTCTTGAACTCTTGAAAAAGGACGAGTTCAACTTTGTCTGGGTCACCGATTTTCCCCTGATGGAATATGATGAAAAGGAAAAACGTTTCCAGGCCCTGCATCACCCCTTCACTGCACCGAAGGAAGAAGATGTCGCAAAGCTGGACAGTGATCCGGCGGCAGTTTCCAGTCGTGCCTATGATCTGGTGCTGAACGGGACGGAAATCGGCGGCGGTTCCATCCGTATCCACCAGAAGAGCATGCAGTCAAAGGTTTTGGATGTCCTCGGTATTGGCGAGGAGGAAGCCAATGATAAATTTGGATTCCTGCTGCGCGCTCTGGAGCTCGGTGCCCCGCCGCATGGCGGCCTGGCCTTCGGCCTTGACCGGCTGCTGATGATCATGACCGGCAGCGATTCTATCCGCAACGTCATTGCCTTTCCAAAGACCCAGAAGGCGACCTGTCCGCTTACCGACGCTCCTGCCTCGGTGGCCAGAAAGCAGCTGACTGAGCTACACATCAGACCCGACTGGAAAGAATAAGTGTAACTGTCCAGCAGCACGCCATCTGACGGTGATCAGGGCGCCTAGCATACCATAGTATAGCTAGGCGACCTGCTTACTGCCAGCTGACCCACTGTTGAACAGTTACGTATAAGCCGGTCGTGTTACCCTTGCTCTTCCTTCCCGGTTGCTTGTACTCTTTTGCCTTTTTGCACCCTGAAGGTGGTGAGCAGAATGCCTCCGAAAATAAGGCAGATCGCCTGGACATGGGTGGGCGTCAGCGTCTCGCCGAGAAAGAGTACGGCGAGGATAGTGCTGAAAACCGGCATCAGGTGGATAAATGGTCCGGCGATATTGGCCCCGAGCATCGTCACCGCCCGATTCCAGAAGATAAAGGCCAGGACCGAGGCAAAGATCGCCACATAGAGGATGGTGACAAGTGAACCCATTGAAACGGTCATGGTTTTGCCGGTGGCGATTTCCAGCAGATAAAGCGGCAGCAGGATGACCAGACCAACCATAACTATCCCCACCTGGTAGGCGAGTGGATGCAGCCCTTGCGGGTATCTTTTTAAATGGGCTGAATAATAGGCCCAGCAGACAGCCGCAATAAAGACCAGGATATCTCCCCTGTTAAATTGCAGTTTCAGAAAAGTTGCCGATTCTCCGCCGGAGATGATCAGTAAGACGCCGCTGAGGGAGGTGGCCACCCCCAGACATTGCCTGACGCTGAGGCGATCCTTGTACAGTATCCAGGACAGCACCACAATGATAACCGGGATGCAGGAATTGACCAGCACCGCATTGATGGCGGTAGTGGTCTGCATGGCCATATAAATCAAGCTGTTGAATCCGGCCACCCCGACAATGCCCTGGATGATGATAAATTTTTTATGGTGCAGGGCAAGTTGCCGCTGGGCCAGGAGGTGGCGGAGGCCGAATCCGCTGAGAATCAGCAATGCCACCATCCAGCGCCAGAACGAGAGGGTGAAAGGCGGAATTTCTGCATGCATGCCCCGGCTGAGGACAAAATTACCGGACCAGAAAAGGGTGGTGAGGATTAAAAGAATATACGGCATTGCAATCCGATGTCATCCCGAGACGTTATTGTCCGTTTCCTGGTTGTCATCCGGGGTATCGTGTCGTTTCTTCAGAACAACGTGGACATTGGGAAGATACTCTTTGAAGACATCGCCGTAGATTTCCCAGACGGTAATAAAAAGAGCGGCCACGAGCGGTCCGATGATGATGCCCAGTAAACCGAACATGGACAGACCGCCGAGGGTACCAAACAGAACGAAGAGATCATGCATTTCGGTATCCTTGCCAACCAGCCGCGGCCGGACGAGATTGTCGAGATTGCCAGCCACGGCCCCGCAGAGGATAATCAAAATGAACACTCCGGTAAAATTGCCGGACAGCGCGAGAATGATAAGTGCCGGAAACCAGATGATTGCCGTGCCTAAAGCAGGAATGATTGACATCACTGCCATCAGCGATCCCCAGAAAACCGGGCCCTCAATGCCGGTTATAGCAAAGGCTATGCCGCAGATTGTTCCCTGCATGATACCGATGATCACGGTTCCTTTGATAGTCGCTCTGGTCACCGAGGTGAACCGGTAGAGCAGGCGCTGTTCGTTAAAGTCGTCTAATGGAAGAAAGAACAGTATCTTACGCAGCAACAGATCGCCCATGGTGAGGAAATAAAACATCACGTAGAGCATGATAACGGATGAGAACACCGCCTCAATCGTTACCTTGGTAACGGAAGAGAGGGAGTTGATCAAAAAAGTGGAGACGGTGCCGACCATCTCTCCGGCTTTCTGGACGATGATATCACGGTAGGGGAGGATTTCCTGGTAATAGGGAATTTTCTCGAGATAGACGGTGAGGGTGGTCGGTTGATTGATGAAGCTTTGTACAAAAGGGGTAACCGACTGGCCGATGCTGATGGCCTGGGTCACTATCAGAGTGATAAGGATAGTGAGCGGTGTCAGGACCAGCAGCACAATAGCCAGCACGGTGAGGATGGAGGCCAGCGTTTCCCGGCCGCCCAGTTTTTCTGTGAGCAGGTGGTGGGCCGGTGCGACCATCGCTGAAAAAAGGCCGGCCATGAAAATCGCCATCAGGAACTGATGGATCATACTCAAAAAGACGGCTGAAATAAGGATAACCAGACTAAGCAGGGTTACTTTGTTGACCAGTTGTTGTTTCATAGTTGAATGGACGGCTTGAGTATTTCTTTACGCTGCTTCGGTAGTTGCTGCATCACTTCCGGCAGCAGAAGGTTCGGCGAGAATGATCAGGTGCACTTCGCGGGGACCGTGTGCCCCGTGTACCATATGCGCCTCGATGTCCGCTGTCTTCGAGGGCCCGGAGATAAACACCAGGCTGTCCAGATGCGCTCTGCCGCGCAGCAGGGTATAGGCTTCCTGCAGATCGGCGACGATATGCTCTCTTCTCATAATGGCAATATGGATCGACGGCAGAAGCGATGTCGAGCGCGGTCGTCCGGGTTCGGTCAGCTGGATCAAGGTGGCTGAATCGGCCACCCCGATGGTCGGCGCGGTAATACCGATGAAGGAGGCGATAGTTTTCTCCTGAACCTGTCGGTCCGAGTTGAAGGCGGTGTGCACGGTGACCGCCTCCCGGTTGAAGCGCTTCCACAGCTGGAGGGCGGCGATATCCGGATGATCGTGGCCGATAACATGTTTGGTATGATTGAATTCGGGTTCTTTGCTGCGGATCAGTTCGACGACTACGGCGGCGGCTGCATCAGAAGAGGCGACGATATGGCTGCAGATGTTTAAACTGTTGCCGTTTTTCAGGAAAATTTCTACCAGCTCGTCCTGTTCTGCCACGGTTCTGCCAGCAATTTTTTGCCGGATTTCGGTGGTATCCGGGGAGGCAAACAGTTTGGGAAACATGCTTTTTACGCGCTCGCTGTGCGGTGCTTCACCGAGGGCGGTGCGGATGTTGCCCAGAAAAAAAGCCTGATTGTGGTCCATTATTGGTTCTCCTCGGTTTCTGGAGCCGCAGCAGCCTGGCGGTTGCGATATTTTTCTTCCCAGAGCTCAGTGAAGGTCTTTTTGGCAATGGGCGGCAGGTCCCGTCCGTCGGTCCACCCGGAGGCGATTCCAGCCATGCTGCTGATCATGTTGTTTTTCTTTATAAAAACTCTCTGGAAAAGCCGGCCGATTTTAAGCAGGCTTCGATAGAGAGGTTTTCTCGTTATAATGAGCCGCCAGATGGTAAAGCCGTAGGCCTCGGCGGGATTGTGCTGCCTGGTGTCCCACCTGTCGCTGGCATAGGCCAGCTTCTGGCGCAGAGCGGCGAGCATCCGCGGCAGATCGATCTGCACCGGGCAGATATCCTTACAGGCGCCGCACAGGGTCTCGCCTTTGCAGAGATCGGCATGTTTATTGATCCCGTCCAGCAGCGGTGTTATGACCGCGCCAATCGGGCCGCAGTAGGAAGAATTATAGGCATGACCGCCGATTCTGCCGTAAACCGGGCAGATGTTGAGGCATGCGCCGCAGCGGATGCAGGCCAGCACTTCGCGAAACTCGGGGTCGGCCAGAATTTTTGCACGGCCGTTGTCGATGATGACCAGATGAAATTCTTTGGGGCCGTCAGGGTCGTCCGCGCTGCTTGGGCCGCCTGTGAAGCTGACATAGGTCGACAGCTTCTGCAGCGCCGCCCCACGGGTGAGGAGCTGGACGGTTTCCCGATGCTCCTCGAGGGTGGCGACGATGCGTTCCATGCCCATCAGCGCGACATGTACCGGCGGCATGGTCGTGGCCATCCGGATGTTGCCCTCGTTGGACACTAAACTGATATGGCCGGTTTCGGCACAGGCGAGGTTGCAGCCGGTCAGTCCCATGTCGGCGCTCAACAGTTTTTCACGCAGCTCTTTGCGGGCGGCCATGGTCAGTGTCGGTGGATCGTCGGTGTAGTCCATGCCCAGCTTTTCGGCAAAAAGCTGACCGATCTGCTTGCGGTCCATATGGATGCACGGGGCGATGATATGTGACGGTTTATCGCCGGCCAGCTGAATAATATATTCGCCCAGGTCTGTTTCGACCACTTCGATGCCGTCCTCCTCCAGGGCCGGATCAATACCGATCTCCATGGAGATCATTGATTTTCCTTTGACGACTCTTTTTACCTTGTTATCTCTAGCAACTTTCAGGGTATAATCAATGGCATCCTGGGCAGTTTCGGCGAAGTAGACCTTGCCTCCCCGGGCACGCACATTTCTGGCAAGCTCGGCGAGGAGAATGTCCAGGTGCTCAAGGTTTTTCAGACGCGATTTTTTCACCCGTCTGCGCATCTCCTGATCTTCCATGTTCGCCCACAACGCCATGGCACCCTTGCCGAAACGATCCTGCAGGGTATGCAGGCTGGCCTGGAGTCTGGGCGATGCCAGGGCTTTTTGTGCTTCTTTGCTGTAGTCGTTCATGCCTTGCCTCCCGTGGGGCCAGCTAAGAGCTGGGCAATATGCCGGACCTTGACATCTTTTTGCCGTCTGGAAATACGGCCGAGAATGTTCATCAGGCAGCTGATGTCGCAGCCGGTGACGGTGCCCGCCCCGGTGGCGAGGATATTGTCGATTTTCTCATCGGCCATGGCGACACTGATCTCGGGATAATTGACGCTGAAGGTTCCGCCGAAGCCGCAGCAGGTATCGCTGTCCTTCATCTCAATCAGCTCCAGGCCGCGAATGTTCCGGAGCAGGACTCGCGGCTGGGCGGCGATGCCCAGGCCACGGCTCAGGTGGCAGGAATCATGGTAGGTAACCGCACCGACATACTCGGCTCCGACGTCGGTTATATTCAGTTCGTCGACCAGATACTGCGTGAACTCAAAGGTTTTTGCGCCGATGGCCAGAGCCCTGCTGTGCATTGCGGGATCGTCGGTAAAGAGCTCCGGGTAGTGATGTCGGACCATATGGACACAGGAACCGGAGGGGCAGACAATGACCTCCGTGTCTTCAAAGAGATCGATGAAATGTCTGGCAGCGGCGGCGGCATCCCGGGTGTAGCCGCTGTTAAACGCCGGTTGACCGCAGCACGTCTGCCCTGTGGGATAGTCGTATGGAATACCAAGTTTGTCAAAGACCGTGATCATTGCCTCGCCGGTTTCGGGAAACATGGTGTCAACAAGGCATTGGATAAAGAGAGAGACAGTTTTTCCAGACATTGTTCAGTCCTTTTGTTGACAGGAGAATAAAAATGGGTGACCGATAACGGTGTCCGGTTGCTCGTATATAAGGTGATCCGAAAAAAAAAAAGCAGTGCAGCCGGGCAAGGCAATTCTATTTACTTGAATGAATTCTCATAATCATCTACAAAGGTCAAGAGGAATATATCGTGTAAAAGTCCTCACCCAGGCAGACGGAAAGATAGCCGGGATTCTTTACAATCTCCCCTCGAGGAAGACTCTTTTTAGTATTCGCTTGCCGTGTTACGTTCCTTCACAACATACTTTTCCTGGGAAAAACACAGGAGAAATGATAATTGGATCATTGATCCCGCCCAAAAGCTTTGCGGGACTCTGTTTAGTCCTCGCTTGACGGGGACTCTGTTCAGTACCCCCTTGAGGGGGATTCTTTACGATCCCCCCTTGAGGGGGATAAGTTCCTTCACGAAATACTGTTCCGGTAAAAAAACCGGAACAGTATTTCTAAGTCACTAATATAAAAAGATCCATTTGTCGAGTTAAGTAAATTAAAGATGATGAGGAGTGAAATGAAGAAAACTTTGAAAATTATTGTAGTAACTCTGCTGTTGGCTTGTGTTGCCGCCACGGTAAATGCTAAAAAACCGGTAACAAAAAAAACGGCAGGCAAAAAGGCAGTTGTCATCGGCGTCAGTCAATTCGTTGAGCATCCTGCCCTGAACGCAGTGCTGTGGGGGTTTAAAGATTATCTCAAGGAAAACGGAGTCAATGTTACCTATCGAGAATATAGCGCCCACGGCAAGATCGAGCAGACCGGTCAGGTTGCCGCTCAGATTGCTTCTGATAAACCTAATCTCATTCTGACGCTTGGTACCCCGAGTGCTGAGGCCTGTGCCAAGGTTTATGGTAAGGCGCCGCAGCTGGCACATACCCCGATGTTGTTCTCTGCCGTTTCTGATCCTGAGGCCGCAGGGCTTGTCGTGGACTCTATGCACCCGGGACCTCATATTACCGGCGTCTCCGATCAGATGTCGATGGAAAAACATCTGGAGATGATACGCCGTTTTCTGCCCCAGCTGAAAAAACTCGGGGTGATGTATAATGGTGGGGAAAAGAATTCGGTCGCCAATGTGAAGCGGCTGAAAGAGGCCGCTGCTAAACGAAATATTACTGTTGTCGATGCACCGGTGGCCAATTCCGCCAATGTCTCACGGGTTGCCCAGAGTCTTGTCGGCAAGGTCGATGCTGTTTATGTACCGACGGATAATACCGTCGTCTCCGCCATCGAGGCGGTGGTAAAGGTATGTGAGCAAAACCGGCTGCCGTTGTTCAGTGGAGATATCGACACGGTGAAGAGAGGGGCAATTGCCGCCCTGGGTTTTGATTATTTTCTGCATGGCAGACAGACTGCGATCATGGCCAGAAAAATTCTGGCCGGCACCAAAGTTGAAACCCTGCCGGTCGAGTTCCAGAACGATCTTTCTTTTACCATCAATCCGAAAGCTGCAGAACGGATGGGCCTGGCGATTAACAAATCAGAGCTTGCTTCAGCAACCACCGTGCTGAAGTAGGAGAAAAAATACAACCTCCCTGCCGCCTGTTGCGGCCGGGGAGGTTGTATGGTATGCGAATAACCGGATCAGCGATTGGGGTAATTATTTTTCCACGGTTCTTTTTGCCTGTTGGTGTAGTCGGTCAACGCCTTATAAAAAGCGCCGACAGCCAGTTCGGCACAATGGAAATGATCCGGTGGCAGGGTTTGCAGATATTCTGCCACGTTTTCCGGAGTGAGCCTCCAGCCGTCGGAAAGCGTTCGTCCTTCCATCAAAAATGACACGGTGTTGCCGCAGGCAACAGTATTGGAGCATCCGTCAACCCGGAAGGTGACCATTCTGATCTGCCCTGCCTGTATGGCCAGGTAGATTTCAATTGTGTCGCCGCAGTCGCCTGTTCTTTTACCGTATCCATCGGGCTTTTCGAGTTCACCATAGCGTTCTGCTCTGGAAACCATAGCCTGAAAATTCTTGGAATGATCCTTTAGGGAGGGGCGTGTCGTTGTTTCCATACTGTTAACTGAGACCTTTGCTTTTGAAAAAATCTTTATATTTCATATCCTCCTTGAGGATGTGTCCAATCAGCCAGGTTCTGAGGTAATCGAGAAGCGCCGTAGAAAGAAGGTTTGGGCCAAGGTCCGATGCCGAGTAAAAGGCAATGGTTTTATCAATGAATTCCTGGTGCTGCTTTTCCTGCTCGCTTTTATGCTCATAGCCATATTCTGCCATAAGGTATTCTTCAGCCCGAAAATGAACCTGGGCATAGTCGGTCATTTCGGTCAGGAGGTCGGCGATTGTCTGTGGCTCAGTCAGAACCTTCTGTTCTTTAATGAGTCTGTTGATCATGCCGATCAGTTTCTTATGCTGTTCGTCCATTTCCTTGACGCCAACACTGAATTCATTTTTCCAAGTGATAATTTCCATAAGCTTCCTCAATATAACTTGTTGTTATCTCACAATAGTCTCTGAAAAGAGATGCAGAATACCACGAAGCTGATTCTTTACAAGAAATAATTAGCGCCGGCAGGGCAGCGGTAAGCGACGCCTGATCTCTGCAGGACTGCAGAAATCAGGCGATGGGGCGCAGCGAATAGACGATACGTATTAGCGTTCGGCCATGGGGATGAAATGGCGGGTCGTTTTGCCGGTATAGATTTGACGCGGGCGTGATATCCGCAGGTTATGATCGTGCATTTCTTTCCAGTTGGCGATCCAGCCGGGCATGCGGCCGATGGCAAACATGACGGTATACATATTAAGTGGAATACCGATGGCCCGAAGCAGGATGCCGCTATAGAAGTCAACGTTGGGGTAGAGATTTCTGGACACGAAATAATCGTCGCTGAGGGTGGCATCTTCAAGTTCCAGCGCGATATCCAGCAGGCTGTCCTGCACTTTAAGAGCCTCTAATACATCATGAACACGCTTTTTCAGGATTAAGGAACGGGGATCGAAGTTTTTATACACCCGGTGGCCAAAACCCATAAGTCTGAACGGATCGTCTTTGTCTTTGGCTTTTTCAAGATAATAGGTCAGGGGTCGGCCTGATTTTTTAATATCTTCGAGCATGGTAATGACCGCTGCATTGGCTCCGCCATGCAATGGCCCCCAGAGCGCACAGACTCCTGCTGCAACTGAACTGAAGAGATTTGCCCGTGAGCTGCCGACTACCCGGACGGTCGAGGTTGAACAGTTTTGCTCGTGATCGGCATGCAGGATCAGAAAGAGGTTAAGCGCCTTGTCGATAATTGGTGTGACTTTGTATTCCTGATATGGATCGGAAAACATCATATGCAGAAAATTGCCGCAGTAGGTAAGGTTGGGGTTTGGGTGATTGATCGGTTTACCGGCGGCCATCCGGTAGGCGAAGGCGGCAATTGTTCTAACCTTTGAAAGCAGGAGTGATGCGGTGCGGTCGAATTGCTCTCCGGTGGTTGGAACCTCGAGCACTTCCGGATGAAAACATGATATGAGGTTCAGCATGGCCGAAAGGATCGCCATCGGCGGGGCCGATTTTGGAAACCCGGAAAAGTGGTGTTCCAGATTGGTGTGCAGCGGTGCATGCTCTTTCAGTCTGTCGGAAAAGGATTTAAGCTGCTCTTTGTTCGGCAGTTCCCCATATAGAACAAGATAGGCAGTTTCAATAAAAATTGCTTTTTCAGCGAGTTCTTCAATCGGATATCCCCTGTATCGGAGGATACCTTTGGCCCCGTCGACATAGGTTATGGACGAGTAACAGGAGCCGGTGTTGCCGAATCCGGGGTCCATGGTGATGTATCCTGTTTCCGCCCGGAGGTTTTGCGTATCGATACATTTTTCGTTCTCTGAACCGGTAAAGACATCGAATTCATAACTCTTTCCTTCAACGTTCAGTGTTGCTTTGTCGCTCATAGTATTCTCCAGGGCAATGGTATTGTTGTACCGTCTTAATCACAAAGGCGTACGGCAATTTTATATGCAGCCGGCAGGTCTGATAAAGAGAGGTTCTACCTGTAACGTATAGTAATCATTCATGCAGTTAGCAATAGGAACAGCAGACAGATGTTGCCGATTGCCATCAGACAGCCAACTTTTGGCCGAGAGAATAGGCTCGGTCCAGGGTTTCCTGCTGGGCGAGGATATCCTCTTTGGCCCGTGTCCCAGTCGCCTGTACCCGACCTGCCAGGGTGAAGCCGAGAAAAGGAAAGAGCTTTTCCTGGTAATCGAAGTAGGGCTTGAACTTCTCTGCATCCGGATTGCCCTGGGTGTAGGCAAAGGCGATTTTTTTCGGGCCGTTCAGGCGGCTTTCATACTGTGGCGTGAGTACACGGCACAGTCGATCCATAAAGACCTTGGTGTTGCCGCTTACCTGCCATGCATATACCGGTGATCCCAGCACGATGACATCACTTTGCTGGAGGGTGTCGTAGACACGGTCCATATCGTCATGCATGACACAGTCTCCGGTGGCCCTGCAGGCACCGCAGCCCATGCAGTAATCGATGGTCAGATCGGCAAGTTTCAAGAATTCAATCCGGCCTCCTGCAGCTTCCGCCCCGGCCAGTATCCTGCGCACCAGTTTTTCCGTATTGCCGTCTTTTCTCGGGCTGCCGTCAATGCCAAGTATTTTCATGCCGGTACTCCTCTGTTATGTGAAATGTAGTTATCAGCTTATTTTTTTCTTAATGTCAATGATTGGTGTGCCGTCCAGGATATCGAGGCCGGAGACCTCCACCTGATTACCATGTACTGCCAGCACCTTCAGTTCTGAAATCGCCAGCGGATTGGGCCGCATCGGACTGCGGGTGGCAAAGACGCCGCGAAGCCCCCGCGATTTGTCTCCCCGCGGATACACTTTGAGGACGTCTCGCGTTGACTGATGCAGCCAGAAGAGCACAACGATAGTCTGTCCGGCGGCAATTCCGTCAAGGCCTTCCTGATATTCCGGAAAGATCTCCAGGGTCCCGGTTCTATCCGATTCGTCAAAATTTTTCGGAGCGTCCTCACGGCTGGTAATATCACCGTGGAGCAGGCCGATAATGTGTAATCTTGGTTGTTCCGCCATGTTATGTGCGCCTTCCTGAAAAATTGATGGTGTTGTAAAAAGAACAGCCTAATGCAACTGCAGCCATGCCAGAAGCGGGTCGATCCATTCCCGGTAGGGACGATAAATCAGGCCGTGGCCGACATCGAGGGCCAGAACGATTTGCTTGAACTGTCCCAAGCCTTCGGAGCGCTGAAAGTAGAGAGCCGGCGTGATTGACAGCTTGTCGGACCGATCGTGGATCGACAGAACATTACCATGCAACTTGAGATTTTCATCGGTGAGACATTTTTCGAACAGCCCGGCCAGAAACAGGTAATTTATCTCTTTTTCTTCAAGCATGCTCGAGACATAAGCACTGATAATGCCGCCTTTGGAGGCACCGACAAGAACTATATTTCCCGGTAAAACGCCGCTCGCCAGCAGTTTTTTAACCTGGGATACAATTTTTTTGGCATAGGGGACAACCTGGGTATCTTTTGCACGCACCTCGCTGATGACCACGAATCCTTTCCCGGCCAGTTCCTCAAGGATCATCTGGTATTCATAGTAACCGTGTTCTTCACTTAAAGGGCGGCTTCCCCCAACTTCGACAATCAGGCCATGCAGATAAAAAAGATAGCGCCTGGTGGTGTCGGGCTTGTCTGGTACATCCTGCAGGATGTTGGTGTTTGTCGTCGGCATAGAGTTGTCTCCTGTTCGAAAGGTTCTGGGTTCTTTTCATATCAGGAAGTTGCGGGTGGTTTCAAGGAGATTTTTATTTGGTCGGCGGCATCAAGCGACCCGTTCGGCTCAAGAAACTGAACCGTAATTCTGATATTTTTTCAGCGAAAATGTCCAGATATACAAATTGCCATGGCAAGAATCCATTAGTCCGGATCGACAGCGTCGTCGCCTGCTGGGCTCCTCCATTTTCCTTTGAGATGCTCAATGCCCTCAATCCGATTTTTAAGATTGGCAAAAGTACCGGTGTTTATCATCAGTTTTGCGGTGAAGTCCTTGAGGCATTCGAAGCACATACCCGCGACATCCAGCTCGGTGAGATTCTGAAAATTCCGGGCACAGGCAAAGCAGAGACCGTCCTGATTTTCGCTGAATATGATCGTGTCGGCGCTTCCATCTGCCACGTGTCTGCAGACAATCCAGACGGGAACATCTCCGTGTTTGGTGCATGTTTCTTTTTCGGTCATTTCGCTCCCTTGGCTGTAGATTGGTAAATCGTTGTCGGGCCTGAAACAAGAATCACAACAAATCATCTAAGGTAGGACCATTATTACGATTGTTATATATCTAACCTGTTGTTTGTGCCTATTTGACAAACTAACAAACTTTTATTCGAGATCCAAATCAATTCCGCTTTGTGATTACCACTAAACCTCAGCTAGAGGGGGATATGAGGTGCCCTTTGCACGGGTGTTCCGCAGCCTGGATGGCTGCGGTCAAGCCCCCAGGGATGGGTTTATGGCGTCCCGTGCAAAGGGCACCTCATATCCCTCGGGATCTTCTAAGCTGAACTTTAGTGGTAATCACATTCCGCTTTGAAGACGGCATTTGCCTGAAAACATTCAATAGTGTATCTTTACCGTTCAATTTTCACCAACCGGAGATCTCCCATGAAACTGTATGACAGCTATCTTTTCGATGCCGATGGTACCCTCTTTGATACCGTAGAGCTTATCTGTACCTGCTTTCAATATGTAGCCGAGAAATATGCCGGTAAAACCATGGATAGAAGGGATATCATCCATGGTATCGGACTGCCGCTGAAGAGTCAGCTCATCACCCATCTGGGGCCCGAACTTGACCATGAACACATTCTTGATGACTATCTTCAATACCAGCTCAGCATCATGCAGGACAGTATTCGCCTCTTTCCCCACGTCATTGAGACCCTGGCTCTACTGAAGAGCGCAGGAAAAAAACTGGCCATTGTCACCTCGCGAAGACGGTTCAGCCTGGAGAAAATTCTGCAGTCCACCGACACAGCCGGGTACTTTGATGTGCTGGTAACCCCCGAAGACACTGCCAGACATAAGCCTGACGCCGAACCAGCCTTAAAGGCCATGTCCCTGCTTGGTGCAGAGAAAACCAGTTCCGTATTCATCGGTGACGCCCTCTATGATATCTGCAGCGGAGCCAGCGCCGGCATCGACACCATTTTTGTCAACTGGAGCCATGCTGCACGCTCCTCCCTTCCGGTTGCCCCCACCTGGGCGATCAATTCTCTGCAGGAGTTGACCTTGAGCCTGCACTGCAGGAAGACGGATACGGTGTAAACCGACCATTTCCCAAAAAAATTATGCAAAGTTGTGACAAACAATAAAGTCCTTGACTTCTTGCTGTCAAATCCAGAGAATTAATAATAATTCACGATGTCAGTGTCTGCACGTACCTCTGCATTGCCGCCTGCCCGTATGATTATGCCGTTGTGCCATTCATTGTAAGTTGTGATTATCACCACTAAACCTCAGCTATATGGGGATATGAGGTGCCCTTTTCACGGGACGCCATAAACCCATCCCCGGGGGCTTGACCGCAGCCATCCAGGCTGCGGAACACCCGTGCAAAGGGCATCTCATATCCCTCTGGACCTTCTAAGCTGAACTTTAGTGGTAATCACATTGTAAGTTGAAATTTTGTATAGAGTTTTATTCTATTTTAAAAAACATCAGGAGTATTTGCGTGAAAAATTTAAAACTCAGAGTGAAGTTGGTGGGAGGATTTATCCTTACCGCCTTGATCATCCTTGCGGTTGGTATTACCGCAATTGTCGAGCAGGGTAAGCTGCACCATCTGCAGGAGGAAATGGCCGAACAGGATTTGCCTGCCGTACAGGATATCCTCATGATGAAAAGTGAATTTGCCTCCATTGCCAGCCTGATGCGTACCATTCTCACCCCCTATGCCTCTGTCGAGCAGCGCAAAATGGCGCATGAAGGACTTGTTGAGGGTAGAAAAGTTTACGGTCCGATAAAAGAGGCCTTTTTGAAACTCGATTTTGCCGCGAAGATAAAACCCGAGTGGGAGGCGTTTTCAGGTCATGTCGGCCAGTGGGCGGCAGTCAACAACAAGGCCGTGGCAATTTCTCAAAAACTGATCGACTCCGACGTGACCAACCCCGTTATCCTCAACAATCATATGAATGAGTTTGAAAATGCACACCAGGCTCTTCTTGCGAAAGTTGGCAGGCTTATGGCTTTTAATGAAACTTTTGACGGTGGTGCGGACGGAACAGCGTGTTCGCTGGGCAAGTGGCTGGACAATATGGACACGACCAATCCGGATATTGTCGCTCTGGCCAAAGAACTGCAACCGATTCACCTGGAACTGCATAAGCATGTCAGTGAAATAAAGAACGATATGGCCGAGGGTAAGGCCGATGAGGCGCGGAGTATCACCCTCAATGAACTGTATCCTCTTTCTGAGCAGGTTTTTGCCCTGGTTGCAAAAATGAAAGCAGTAAGCGATGTCGCCTACAACTCCTTTATCGAGATGAATGGCCTGCTTCTGGGAGATGCCGCAATGCATCAGAAAGATACGTTTAATGCTATGGGCGAGATAGTCAAGAAAGCCAAGGAGGAAGCAGCCAGTACTGTCAAGAGAGGCGAGGCTATCGCCAGGACGAGCACGTTAATTACGATTATAGGCATTTGTCTTGGGGTGGTGCTGGCTTTAGGTCTTGGTTTTTATCTCACCTTTATTATTACCAAGCCACTGCAAAAAGGCGTTGAGCTTTCCAGAGCCATGGCTGCCGGGGACATGACCAAGTCCATGGATGTCGATCAGAAGGATGAAATTGGTATTCTGGCCTCTTCCCTAAACGAAATGGCCAGGAATCTGCGACAGATGATTACCGATGTCAGTGCGGGGGTTGACAATGTTGACGATTCCTCCAGCCAGTTGGCGGCCATTTCCAATCAGATGCAGTCCGGCGCAGAGAACACCGCCAGCAGATCGGGCCAGGTGGCCGCGGCGGCCGAGGAGATGAGTTCAAATCAGAATACTGTTGCCGCGGCAATGGAACAGGCTTCAGTGAATGTGAACATGGTCGCCACAGCCACCGAGGAAATGAACGCCACCATCAATGAGATTGCCCGGAATTCGCATCACGCTCAGGAGATAACAACGCAGGCAGTTGATAAATCTCAGAAAGCGTCGCAGCGGGTCAATGAGTTAGGTAAGGCCGCCGATGAAATAAACAAGGTGACCGAGGTTATAACCGAAATTTCAGAGCAGACCAACCTCCTGGCGTTGAATGCCACCATCGAAGCGGCACGGGCCGGCGAGGCAGGAAAAGGTTTTGCAGTCGTGGCCAATGAAATTAAAGATCTGGCCAAACAGACAGCACAGGCAACTCTGGATATCAAGACCAAAATTCAGGGAATACAGCAGGCAACCGGTATAACGGTGACGGAAATCAATGAAATCCAGAAAGTTATATCGGATATTGACCAGATCGTATCAACCATTGCCGCGGCGATAGAAGAACAGACTGCGACAACAAAGGAAATTGCAGAAAATGTCAGTCAGGCGTCGAGCGGAATCACCGAGGTTAACGAAAATGTTGCCCAGAGCTCTGCTGTTTCGCAGGAAATTGCCGCCGATATTGCCGAAGTAAATAATAGTGCCAACGAGATGAATCAGGCAAGTTCCCGAGTGAAAGAGAATGCAGGGGATCTCGCGGGTATTGCCAAGAACCTCAAGCAGTTGATCGCCAGGTTTACTGTCTAGGCAACACTCCACCCGCTGCCAATGCGCTTCTTGCAGAAAAGAAGAGTGGCAGCGGGTGGGAAGAGCATCAATTGCGATCGATCTCCCTTTTACGACGATGAACCGGAATTTTAAATATGGCGAATCAGACAAAACTCCGTGTAGTGGTTACTCCCAGGGAATCGTAGATCTGTCGAGTGGCATTTGATTTGTTAAGCGTATACAGATGAATGCCTCTGGTATTGTGATCAATGAGATCACGTACCTGCTCGGTAGCCCAGTGGATGCCCACCTTGGCTTCATGCTCTTCATCTTCAGCACGATGCATCGCCTTGATTAAACTTGCCGGAAAACGTGTGCCGGCGGAAACCTCGGCCATCCTCTTCATGAGTTTCACCGAGGTAATCGGCGCAACACCGGCAACGATAGGCACCCGAATGCCGGCCAGTTCACAGCGCTCGCAAAAGTCATAAAATTCATTGTTGTCAAAAAAGAGCTGGGTACAGATATAGTCAGCCCCGGCATCGACCTTAGCCTTGAGGTGATCAATCTCCTGCAGCCGGTTAGGGGTTTCAGGATGGCCTTCCGGGAAACCCGCTACGCCGATGCCCATCTTGGGATAATGCTTGCGGATGAATTCGACCAACTCAAAGGCATATCTGAAGCCGCCCTCTACCGGTTCAAAAGGTCCCTGACCTTGTGGTGGATCGCCACGCAGGGCCAGAATATTCTCAATTCCACTGGATGCATAGGTGTCCAGAATCGACCTGATTTCATCCCTGGTTGAACCAACGCAGGTCAAATGCGAAACGACGGTTAAATCGGTCTCTTTCTGGATGCGCAATACCAGGTCATGGGTCAAATCACGGGTTGAGCCACCGGCGCCATAGGTGACACTCACATACGCCAGTTCAAGCGGTGAAAGATCGCTGATCGTCGCATAGAGCTGTTCCGCCGCTTCCTTACTTTTTGGGGGAAAGAGTTCAAAACTAAAGGTAATCGGATTCTGCTTAAAAATTTCTGAAATGTGCACTGTTTTCTTCCTTGTGTAAAAAAAAATCCCTCCGAAGAGGGCGTTCAACTTAAGAGGACCAGGTCATTGTATGCCCTCAAGCCGTTCTTTGTAACTACTCCTGCAAAGGAGGTCAACCCCTAAATATCCGAGCCGATCTCGATTGAGTTGCCAAAGAGGTCTTGCAATGTGACTGCCACTAAAGCTCAGCCGGAAGGTCCAGAGGGACAGAATATTTAGTGGTAACCAAAAGTTACAATGCCCGGTCCTGTATGGTGTTGGTCCGAGCAGTAATCCCGGTACGACGTTTACTGTTTTCCGTCTTTTTACGCTTCTGGCGGTAAAACCCTCGACGTATGATCGCAATGGGCGCGCTTGACTGAGCAACCAGATTTAGGTAGAATTTATTGGTAGTTGCATTTATATGCTGTGCTGACAATGTGGGGTACACTGCCCTTGTAAATTTTCCGGAAATGGAAAAATATTGCTGAGTCAGATATTGCTGCTGGTAAATCAAAAAAAAATCGAGGCTATTTGAAACTGGTTACCGCATCAATTTTCAGGCTTATGGAATATATTGGGGAGCTGCCGCTCTTGCTGGCGATAAGGCGGGGACTGGCCATGGTCCTTCCGCTGATCATCGCCGGATCATTGGCCCTGCTGCTTCTCAATATACCCATTCCCGGTTTTCAAAGTTTCCTGGACGATACCCTCGGAGCTCAATGGCGCACATTGTGTACACTGATTGAGCAAGGGTCGTTCGGCATTGCCTCTCTGGCGGTGCTTATTAGTATAGTTTCTGCTTATGCCCGTGATAAAGGGAGCCTGATCAATGGCATTGGGGTCAATCCCGTTGTAACCACAGCTGTCTGTCTCTCCGCTTATTTTGTTGCCGCAGCACCTTTAGATGGCAATATTCTCCAGGGTTTCTTTTCTCTGGGCAGCGGAGGATTCCCCATTGCGTTATGCATTGCAATTACCAGCGCTCCTTTATTTCTGTTTTTGATGAGATTCAGTCCCTTGAACAACTTCTTGAGCTCAGCCGGGGATGATTCTGATGTAAATGGGGCTTTAGCCGCCATTCCGGCCGGTATTGCAACAATTTTTATCTTCGGTCTGGTCCGGTTATTTTTGAACCAGGCCGGTTTCACCGATCTCCACAACCAGGCACAATTTTTATTCGGGGCGCCTTTTCAGGGTGCGGGCAACACCTTGTCAACCGGATTGGGATATATTGCTCTGTCCCAATCCTTGTGGTTTTTTGGCCTGCATGGACCAAATCTGCTGTTTCTTGCGGAAAATCAAATTCTGAGTCCCGCTTCACTGGCGAACATTCAGGCGGTCTCTCAAGGGGTGGAACCGTCGTTTATTCTTACAAAGCCCTTTCTCGATGCATTTGTCCACATTGGAGGGTCTGGAAGCACGTTGGCTCTGATCCTGGCAATTTTGCTGAGAAGCAAAGTCATAAGCAATCGTCGACTGGCCTTGATTGCCATTTTGCCCGCGCTGTTTAATGTCAATGAAGTTATTCTCTTTGGCCTGCCTCTGGTGCTCAACCCAATCTATGCCATTCCATTCCTGCTGGCTCCAGTCGTCCAAACCGCGGTAGCGTATTGGGCGACCTTTTTGCATCTGGTGCCGATGACTGTGAACGATATACACTGGACTACTCCTTTAGGGTTTGGCGGCTATGCGGCCACGGGGGCAATATCCGGGGCTGTTTTACAGGTAATTTGTATGGCGGTTGGAATAGTGGTCTACCTGCCTTTTGTCGAATTGGGAAATATACTCAACGCCCGCCGTTTCAAGCGATCTATGAATGTCCTTATGGCTGTTGCCGGCACCGCTGATCAGAAGCCGAGCAAGCGGTGTCTCGATTTGCCGGGGCAAGAGGGGATGCTCGCCAAGGCACTGGCCGCCGATTTAACACGAGCTCTGGATTGTGATGATCAGATTTATCTGGTCTATCAGCCACAAATTGATGCGGATAAAGGCAAAGTTGTCGGCGCCGAAGCGTTACTTCGATGGAAACATCCAATACATGGATTGATTCCACCCCATGTGGCGGTCGCTTTGGCGGAAGATGCCGACATCATTGGTCGTTTAGGATTAAGAATTCTGCTCGATGCCTGTACACAGCATGCGGTATTACTCCAAAAAGGGGTGCGTGACTGTGTCCTTGCGGTCAATATGTCGGCAGCACAGTTCGAAGATGTGAAGTTGGTGGAGAAAATAGTCGATGTGCTTGAAAAGACGGGCCTGGAGCCGACAATGCTTAAGGTGGAAGTCACTGAATCCATCGCCCTTACCCCCGATGCTTCATCTGTTGCGATACTGCGCGACTTACGGGCTATCGGCATTCGTGTAGCCATTGATGATTTTGGCATGGGCCATACTTCTCTCCGCTATCTCAGGGAGTTTCCGGTTGATACCGTTAAAATTGACCGTTGTTTTACTCAGGAATCCGCTGCTGGGGTCAATGACCATATAATCGCCAGCATTGTACAACTCTGCGAAGCAATGGGGATCCAGATAATTGTTGAAGGGGTGGAGACGGTGGCGCAGCTTGAGCGATTCCGCGCCCAGCGCTGTTCCCTGTTCCAGGGGTATCTGTTCAGCCAGCCTTTGTCGGGTGAGGGGTATGTAGATTTTATCTGTCAAAGACAGGTGGTAATACCAAAAAATTAAGTTGGTAAGTTGCCAGTTGCCTCATCACGAACGTGGCCGGCAGGTGTTAGAAAATATCTGCTATGTCTCAATTGGTCGAAAATGATGGCTACCTGTCAGCAACAATTGCCCCCGCTGCCCCAGTTTCGGGTCTCACAGGTATATTGATCCAATTTCCGGCGGGTCAAAATTTGTTTCATCGTGCATAAAGGGCCTGTTCGTTTTCCGGGACGACGCAAACCCATCCTGGGGGCTTCTCTGCAGCTATTCATGGCTGCAGAGAAGCCCTTTGCATTTTGGTTTCCTCTCCAGTCGCATCAAATCACCTGGTTGTACACGAAAATTTCCAAGGGCTTTATCGGGTTAGGCCATGTCCTTGTTGGTACTTTGTGTTAAGATGGAGCAGATACGATATTTCAAAAAAGAAATCCTCGGGGTTGAATCAACGGAGGACCTTATGAAAATGAATCTGTTGTCCATTGTCTGTATTGTTCTTTTCATTGGCTTGAATGGTTACATCTTGAGGGCAGACGAACAAGTACCTTTCCCGCAAGTTATTGTCGTAGAGAATGATTGGCCGCCATATTTTTTCGGTGAGACACACGAACAGCTGCCCGGGTTTGCCAGAGAACTTCTGCAGAAATGCATCCCTTCCGCGGGATATGTGGCAAAATTTCAATTCTACCCTCTTAAGCGTATGTATTCGTATCTACAGAGCGGTGAAATTGATATTGCATTGTTTTCCCATAAAGCGGACCGTGACAGCTTCGTCCTGTACGGCAGAGAATCACTTTTTTCTTCGGGCTATCGGCCTGTTATTCGCAGTGAAACGGACATCAGGATAGATTCGCTCGATGATTTTGATGCATTGCGTCTTGGCCATCTGGCCGGCCTGAAATATTCGCCTTCCTTTCTTGAGTATATCGATCGTCGACAAAAAGCAGGATCCCTGATTACCACGACAACGGGTGACTCTGCCCTGAGAATGCTTCTTGAAGGAATAATCGATGTTTTTGTAGATACGCAGGACACTGTCTTATGGCGGGCCAAAAAAATGGGTGTACTTAACCGCATAAAGATCGTTGATTATGATATAAAATCAAGTGATTACTTTATGGCTGTCGCTAAAAAAACTAAGAGGATTCAGGCCCCTCAGGAATTTTTAGATACGTTTGACAGATGCTTGGCGGAGATGAAAAAGAACGGAGAATATACGGACATCGCCAAAAAATATACTATACAAGCCGGTCGGCCATAAAAAAGCATGCACAATCTGAAACTACGACCAGCGATTGCCCTGGTTCTCTTGATTGGATTTCTTATCCCGGTACTTTTTGCGAGCCAGTTGACCCTGCTTGCGCAAAAGCATGTCCTGATGCAGGAGTTGAAGAAAGAACATGCCAGAAGACTAGAAATTCTGGCCCTTGCCATGCAGGAACCGGTCTGGACGCTTCTGCCGGAGACTGGTCTCCCGTTGGTGGAGGCCATGATGACTGATAAGCGGATGATTTCTATCAAGGTGATCTCGGAAGAAGGGGTTTTTATTGAAAAGCACTCATCCAACCACCCCCCACCCGTGAATATTTTAACCGGAGACACTGAAATCTTCTATCACGGCCGGGAACTTGGCAGAGTTTCAGTTGCTATAGACACCAGTCCGCTTGAAAGAACCATTGCCTCCCAGTCGTCCCGGTACCTGGCCATTATTCTGGTTCCTTTTATCCTGAGTATATTTATCCTTTTCTTTCTGCTGCGGCGAAAAATCATCAATCCGATTGAACTGCTGATCACCCAGTCTGAAGATCTCGCCAGAAAAAAGCTGGAGAAGGAGTTCTACTGGAAGCAGGAGGACGAAATCGGACTCCTCGGCCGAAGCCTGGAAAAGACTCGGCAGTCTCTGCGTAGAGTATTTGCAGATCTTGAAAAAGCAAAAAACCAGGCAGTCATCAACGCCAGTGACCTTGAAACAAGCAATAGCCAGCTTACGGAGCAAATATCCGAGCGCATTAAAATCGAACAGGAGCTCCGTCTTCATAAACAACAGCTTGAGCAGATTGTGCAGCAACGTACTGCGGAGCTCATCAAAACAAACGAGAACCTGATCAGAGAAATGAAGGAGAAGAAAAAGGCTGAAGATGAGCGCAGGAATATCGAAGTGAAACTTCATCGTGCAGAAAAGATGGAAGCCCTTGGCCTTCTGGCGAGTGGTGTTGCCCATGATCTGAACAACATCCTCGCCGGAATTGTGAGCTATCCGGAGATTCTGTTGCTGAGGATGGATAAAGAGAACGATTTATATAAACCACTCGAAACCATCCACAGTGCGGGACAACGTGCGGCTTCTGTGGTGTCCGATCTTCTCACCATTGCCAGAAATGCAGCTACTGTTCGTGTGCAACATAATCTCAATGATTTAGTTCAGGAATATTTTTCCAGTCCCGAATTCTTTCAGCTGCAGAATATTTCTGATAAAACGCATGTTGAGTTGATTCTTGAAGCACACAAGCCGTATGTATTGTGTTCGACGGTTCATGTGAAAAAGTGCCTCATGAATCTGGTAACAAATTCAGTGGAAGCCATAGGAAGCGGCAAGCGTGGAACAATAACCGTCTCAACGTATAACACGATTGAAACAGAGAGAACTGAAAACCAGGCAAAGGAAATCGAATACATCGTGCTGAGCATAGCGGACGATGGCCCTGGCATTGCTGAAAAGGATCTCGAAAATATTTTTGAACCCTTTTACAGCACAAAACAAATGGGAAGGAGCGGCTCGGGGCTTGGTCTGGCCGTGGTCTGGAGTTCGATGCAGGAGCATAATGGCAAGGTTAGTGTCAGCAGCAATAGTGAAGGCTCCTGTTTCAAACTCTATTTTCCTCAGGCGCAAGTGCAGGACAATCAATCGGCAACCAAGAAAAAAGAAACATATATACAAGGAAAGAACCGGACTGTTCTGGTCGTGGATGATGAGCCGCTCTTATTAACTATTGCCGAAGACATGCTTGCTGCGTTGGGTTTCAGGGTGGTAACGGTTTCCTCAGGCGAGGAGGCCGTTGAGTTCCTGCAAACAGCCACCGTTGATCTGGTTATGCTGGACATGGTGATGGAGCCTGGGATAAACGGCAGGCAGATCTATGAACAGATCCAGCGTATTCATCCCGGACAGAAGGCGTTTATTGTCAGCGGATTCGCCATGAACGATGACATTCAGGCTGCCCTTGATCTGGGTGTCCGTTCCGTTTTACAAAAACCTTATGCTATAAACGAATTGAGTGAGGCCATGAAGCTGGCACTCGATTCATAAGAGGGACTGTCGTGGCGAAATGAGAACCACAGAGTGGATGGGTGCAGGGACAAGCGGCATGCACCTCCATTTGCACCACCGGCAGGGGGCGGGCAAACGGAGAATACATATTGGATGAACAAAGTTGCCTGTGACTGGTAATTATCCATTACCGGCAAACAAAATTTTCCGGTCGACAGAGCAGGCGGCACTGGTTCCAGTGAGGACCATTGTCTGTTTTAATTCCGCGGCAATTGTGTCGATATAGGTTTCAACACCTTGCTGCAGCCCACCAACGGCGGCCACGGAGAACGGACGACCGACGAGCACTGCATCAGCTCCTAAAGCCAGCATTTTCAAGACATCTCCTCCTGTACGGACACCGCCATCGGCCAGAATTGTAATCTTTCCTTTTACTGTGTCGGCGATTGCGGCAAGGACATCTGCTGCACCGGGGGCAGAGTCCAGCACTCTGCCGCCATGGTTGGAAATAATAATTGCATCGGCTCCAGCAGCAACAGCCAGCTCGGCCTCATCGACGGTCATGACGCCTTTGAGGATAAACTTTGTTTGTGTCTTGCGGATTATTTCTGTGAGTTTCTCAAGTGACTTTGGGGAAACAGGCCGGCCCATTTTGCGTAGCGTGATAAGACCTGCGGCATCGATATCCATACCTATGATGTCGGTGCCGGTGGCCTTGGCGGCCTCAATTTTTTTGAACAACTCTTCGTCTTCCCACGGTTTAATGAAGGGTATCCCGTGGCCATCCGCTGCTTTAATCGCATTAAAACCTGCCTGGTGAATGAAATCCGGCACCCCGTCTCCGCTGCAGCCGATGATGCCTTTGGCTTTGCAGCCGTTGATGATCGCCTGGATGTAGTCTTCTTCGGATACAGCGCCACCCATATTGAAAGAGACGCCGCCGATTGGTGCGGCAAGGATGGGGAGTGTGAGTTTTTTACCCAGCAGGTTCACTGTGGTATCCGGTTCAATGACGTCATGAATCAGGCGCATATTGAACTTTATCTTCGATATCGCTTCAATGTTACTTATAAAAGAGGAGCCGCTTCCCAGTCCGCCCATGCCGGGGACTTGTCCGGCACATGCCTTGCCGTTGCAGATTGGGCAGACTTTGCAGTAGGGGTCCATCATTTTTCGTGCGTTGTTGCGAATTTCTTTCATTCCAGTCTCCGAGTAATAATGTAGAGGGCAGTAATATGGCCGGGCAAAACTCTTGGTTGTCAGGCGGTCCGTACGCGTTAAACGGTTCCTGTCGATTTATAATAAAAAGCTCCCTCAGGCAAGCGAATTCCAGCGATTTTTCTCGCGCCGGCGATGTCCATTGGCGCGCAGATTAGCTACTGCCAGCCATATTCTGCAAGCTGAGCAAGAAAAAGATAGACGGTGATGAAGAAAATGGTGCCGATCCCCAGTGCCGCAACTCCACTCTGCAAATAATTCCGGTAAGCGAGGACCCTGTTCCTGAGGGCCTTACCGATTGTGCTCTCATTTTTCGGCCAAAAGAGAAGTTGTTTCCAGGTGGTTATACCCCTCAAGGGGGTACTGAAAAGAGCACCCTGATTTCGGCGGCAATCGGTTCTGGTATAACTTTTGGTATTGCTGGATGGGAAATGGGTGAAGATACCTTCGCTGATGGTTTCCGTATTATTCTTCATGGCGTACTCTCCTTATTTGGTAGTTGTAAGGAGAGTATAACAGGGCAGGGGTATCACAGAGTGAGTACCCTGTTATTTTTATAAAAGAATGAGCACAGGGGGTATGAGGACTGCATCGGGATTATTTTTCGATAGGGATCTGGTTAAGCAAGGAGTTGCGGTGCTCCGCCGCCAGCAAGGTTAAAAAATCGGTCAGAAAATTTTCTGCAATTTCGGTGAACTCGGCCGAAAAACCACCGGCATCAATCCGTACCACCCTTGCTTTCAGTTCGAGGGGCTTGTCGCGCATCGCAAGTTCCAAAACGATCAAAAGTTGATCGCCAACCTCGAGTTCTGTGCTGTTTTTCGTTACAAAACAACCACTCGTTGATACGTTCTGTAGTATAGCCTGGCCCATTTGACCATTAGCCATATAGGTTAATTTTTTATTGGCCAGTTTGAAGCGGAATGCGGTTCGCCTGGAAACATTTGTTCTGGAAGACTTTGTTTTGGTAGCCATTTCAACATGAATCTTGAGAAGTTTTGGTGGTCCGTCAGCGAGATATCAACCTGCCGCCGCAGCTGTTCAACCCTAAATTGCACATCCTCTTAGTTTGCGGGCGTCTGTCCGTTTTTCAGCAGCTTTGTGAGCTCATCGTGGCTAAAATGGTAGCTTTGCCTGCAAAATTCACAACGAACCTCGGCGCCGTCTTCTTTTTCCAGGAGCTGCCGGATATCATCTTCGCCAAGCGAAAAAAGTGCTCCTTCCATTTTGCCCTTACTGCAACTGCAGGCATAGAAAAGTTTTCGTGTGCCGATTTTTTTGTGTGGAACTTTGGTAAACAGCTGGGAAAGTATTGCGGCTGGTTCTTTGCCCTCCAGCAGGAGTTGGGAAAGCGGCGGCATTGCCGCGATCTCCTGTTCCAGATGGGTCAGCAGTGTTTCATCGGCTGGGGGAAGGGATTGGATGAGAAAACCTCCAGCGGCGGCAATAGTCCCGTCTTTTTGCAGATGAATGGCCAGGGCGATTGCCGATGGTGTCTGTTCCGACTGGGACAGGTAATAGGCGAGATCTTCACCTATCTCACTGGTGTAGAGCTGGATAGTGCCCGGGTATTTCTGATTGTTGCCGATATCTTTGACCACCGTGAGAAAGCCCGCCCTGCCAAGCCCTGTTGCTACATCTATCTGTCCGTTACTGAGTGGTACTTCGGCATGGGGATTGGCAACGTATCCGCGCACCCAGCCGTCATAGCCCGCTTCCGTGATGATTTTCTTGAGGGGGCCGCTGCCTTCAAATTTTAAAAAGACACTCTGGCTATCCTTTAAAAGGGCTGCCAGAAGGGCGGCGCCGGTCAGTGCCCTGCCGAGCGCGGCTGCGGCCAGCGGTCCGACATCATGGCGTCTGCACGCCTCGGTTACAAGGTCGGTGGTATTGCAGGCTACGCCAAAAAAATTGCCCGATTCCGAGATAACTCTTTCTATTGTGTCAGCCATGGTTTCCTGTTCGTGGTGGTTGATTGCCGGAGCGAGGACGTAAAAAATATCTTACTATCAAATACCGGTAGATGGGAAGTAATCTGAAAATCTTTTCGGTATTCCACTCTGGCACTGAACAAAGTTTCAGATCGTTAAGAGTAAGGCACGAATTCCCATGGAGCAATATCGAATCTGTTGTCAGTCAAATATTACGTTTACGTACTCGTTAAAAAAAGGTAAATTGGTGGAGTTTTTTTTTGGCTCTATTTCAACCTCAGACAAAGGAGTGTGACCATGCGACTTTTTATTCTCTGCTGTTTGTTTTTGTGGAGTGTGCCCGCAAATGCCCAGGAAATTGCTGGAGTGATGGTGCAGGAAACACTGAAAAATGACGATGGTACAGTCATGCATCTGAATGGCGCCGGGATCAGATCAAAGTTTTTTTTCGACATCTACATTGCTGAATTGTATATGGAGCATCCCTCGAATGTGGCGGGGGAGGTGATAAATGGAGGCGGTCGTAAACGGATTACAATGCAATTCCTCTATGATGAGGTGGGCAAAGATAAACTGATAGAGGGTTGGAACGAAGGTTTTACCGGCAATACCAGCGCCGCGGAAATAGCCACATTACAAGCCCGGATAAATCAATTCAATTCGATGTTTGTCGATGTCAAAAAAGGTGATTTGATTGTACTCGATTTCGTGCCGGATCAAGGGACCTTCGTCACTATTGCCAAGCAGGAAAAAGGTGTCATCCCCGGTAAGGATTTCAATGATGCCCTGCTCAGGATCTGGCTGGGCGACAAACCGGTTGACAAGGGGTTGAAAGAAAAAATGCTGAGCTACAATAAATAAGTTGCCCTGCAGTCAGCCACTTTGAATAGTGACTCGGCAGGGGCATTTGCCCCAGCCGAGCAGTATTGTTTCGTTGCTTCACGCGGCCATGTGATGCATGGGAATGCCTTCGAGAATGAAGTTGTGTCGTGCAAAATAATCCTGCACAAAAAGGATGTGCGCGCGCATGGCGTCGTGGGCCTTTTGTGGCTCACGATCAACGATGTGGCGGTATATAGTGCGGTGCTGTTCCAGCACCTCCTGGTAGGCGAACTCATTATCCTTCATTCGAGCCAGGTTCTTTTTTATCCCGATATACAGAAAATCGTAAAAACTCCTGGTTAGGTTGAGCTGAACAGGATTTTTGGTGGAAAAGGCCACTGCCATATGAAAAGCTGCATCGGCAGCTGTCGAAATGGCATTGGTTGTGGCCAGGTCTGCAGCCATTTCCTCGAGGCAGTCGCGTATACCGGCCAGGTCCTGTGCGGTGGCTCTTGTGGCGGCAAGTTTTGCTGCGTTGCATTCGAGGCCCATGCGCACCTCAAGAAGATCGGTATACGTGGCTTCATCTGTGGTCATCAGGTCAGAGAGTGGGTGGCCCTCGCGCGCTTCCGGGGAACTGACAAAGGTCCCATGTCCCTGGATATGATTGAGCAGTCCAAGATTTACCAGCTTGTCAATGGCGTTTCTCACCGAAGTTCTGCTCACCTGCATTGAGGCGGCAAGATCACGTTCCGGAGGAAATTGCTGCTCCGGCTTGAAGGCGCCTCGGTAAATCAGTTCCCGCAGCTGCTCAAAAACCTGACTGGAAACCCGTTTTGGTCTAATTGGTCGTATGTCCATAATATTACCCCGTAAAACAAGTTATTTTGTTTTGTCCAATGCTTCCGCCAGAAGTTCCATGGTATGGACACAGCGGATTGTCTCATCTGCTTTACCGACAGCACCTTTCAGCATGATCATGCAACCCGGACAATCGGTGGCCACAGTTTTGACTCCAGTATCCTGGATAGTTTCCACTTTATCTTTGGTGATTTGTCTCGAGATTTGCGGATGGCTGAGAAAGGAATAGGTGCCGCCAAACCCGCAGCATCGATCAGAGTTTTTCATTTCCTTAATGTCATGCCCTGAGGCGAGAAGAAGAGCCCGTGGTTCCTTCCAGACATTGGAGCCTCGTTTGAGATGGCAGGAGTCGTGATACGTTACTGCTTTCCCCGTCCCCATTGCCTTAAGTTTTGCTGAAGCGCCGAGGATGTTTTCCATGAATGCTGATGCATCCATGGTTTTGCTGGAAAGGGCCATGGCCTTGGCCGACCATTGGGGGTGATCCGCCAGGCGATCGACAAAATCACGCTTAATGGCCATAGTGCAGGTGGGGCAGATGCACAGAATGTAATCTACCTTTGCATCGGTAAAAGCCTGCACGCTTTGTTTGGCCAGGTCTACACCCGTTTCGGTGTCACCGGCATAGAGGGCGGGGATGCCGCAGCAGTTCTGGCTCTTTGGAAATACCACTTCGACATTGAGAGAATTGAGAACCTTGATCATGCTCACGCCAACTTCCGGGTAGACAAAATCCGCCCCGCAGCCGACAAAGAAACCGACCCGGTATTGGGGATTGGTGACCTGCTGGGGGATGGAGTCGAATTGGTCCCGAAATGATTTGGGGGCAATGGATGGCAGATCTCGCCACTCGGTAAAATCGCGATCCATAAAATGCAGAGGCAGATGGCGGATAATGCGGCGCTCCGAATCACTCCTGTTTTTATGCGTTATCGGGCCCTGCAGCTTGGAGGCGGCCCGGACCATACTGTGAAACAGGCCGCGATTCTTCATTACTGCCTTGAAGGCGACATTCTTCACCACCCCCATGCCGAAGTCCTTGGTTACCTCATTACGCAGATGGAGGATGATTTCTTCCAGATCGATTTTGGAAGGACATACGGCAACGCAGGAGCGACAGCCGATACATGCTCTGGTTATTTCTTTCGCCTTGTCCAGTCCTTCGTAAAAGGCGGTGAGGATAATGCCGATGGCGGAGATGTAGATAGAGCCGAAGACATGGCCGCCGACCGTCTGGTATACCGGGCAGACATTGGCGCATGCGCCGCACTGGATGCAGCGCAGGGCGTTCTGGCAGACTTTTGATTCATACAGCGCTTCCCGGCCCCCGTCGATGAGAACGATGTGCTGTTCTTTTTGCTCGCCGTTCACCGGGACAGCTCCCCGAATCCAGGTAATATAGGAGGTAAGCAGCTGGCCGGTCGCGTTTCGCGGCAGGAGCCGGGTAATTTTGATGGCATCCTCGATATTGCGCACCAGCTTATGGATCCCGGCAAAGACCACGTGTACCTTGGGCAGGGTGGCACAGAGTCTGGCGTTGCCCTCGTTGGTTACCAGGCCGATTCCTCCGGTATTGGCCACGAGGAAATTGGCACCGGTCAGGCCGATGTCGGCGTTGAAATATTCTTTTCTGAGGCGCAGGCGGGCATGATCGACCAGGGTCTTAATCTCCGGTGTAAGACGGGTGCCGCATTCCTTGGTGAACAGTTCGGCAACCTCTTCCTTGAACATATGGATGGCCGGCATCACCATATGGCTCGGGCGCTGCCCGGCCAGCTGAATAATCCATTCGCCAAGATCGGTTTCCGACGCTTTGATCCCGTGAGCCTCCAGCGCCTTGTTCAGATGGGCCTCTTCGGATACCATTGATTTGGATTTGGCAATATGTCTGGCCCCTTTCTGTTTGGCAAGGTTGATCACATAATCATTGGCCTCTTTGGTGTCTTTGGCGATAAAGACCTTGGAACCCGCTGCTTCCGCGTTTTGGATGAATTCAGCCAGGAGTTCTTTGCGGCGTACCCGGACTTCATCTTTAATTGCCGCGAGTTCTGTTCGCATCGCTTCAAAATCAAGACCTCGGTAGGCATTTTCCCGCGCGATCAGATAGGCGTCGCCAAAGAGATGCAGAGCCTTGCTCAGTTTCGGGTTGGCGATAGCGGCTTCGACGCTTTTTTTATAGGTATCGTTGGTGGCCATGGTCGTTCCTTAATCAGTTTTCCATTAAATCACTGGAGATGCCTGCAACCAGCAGAATATGCACTTCCCGGGGGCCGTGGCAGCCGATGGTCAGCACCCGTTCAATATCTGCGGTACGGCTGGGGCCGGTGATGTAGGCGATAAATTTCGGTTCATTTCCCTGGTGAAAGGCGGTCATTGGCTCGACTGCTGCCAGATTGTCTCGGAGGATTTTCGTCGGATCGACCAGGATAAAATGCATTTCCGGCAAAGTTGTGGCAAGGCGCATCTCCTCGTCGGTGCTGTCAAGAACTACCGTGCCGGTGTCGGCCAGGCAGAAATTACAAAAGGTAATTCCGGCTCCGGGAAGTTCGCCTGCATTTCTGAATTTTCCGGTAAAGACGTCAGCGCCGGCCTCTGACAAAAGTGCCCGCAGATGATGTCGTTTCACAAGAGATGTTTCAGGGACAAGAGTGTTGCCTTTGGCCGTGTCTTTAATATACGTGACAGCGTCTTGGAGAGTGTTCATTCGCAGAACCTCTGCGCCGACACGTTTGGCGGCCTCGATAAAACGTTCGGTGATATTGTCTGTCATGGACTTTCCCATATGGAGAGTTGATGACGTCGTAAAAATTTCTTAAGTCTGATTTCTACGAGTTCGTCGCGATTGATGTTGCAGGTCTTTTGGTGCATTGCTCCAGACAAACAATAGCAACAGTTGTGCCATTTGGCAGTAAATTGATGTTTATGCGTTAAATATCAATGAGTTGTTGCTTTTGTGGTGATGTTTATGCGAGACTGGAATGGTGTTGTCTGAAAAAAAAGACATTTTCTCGGGCTGATGGCCGGCTGTTTTGCGGTCGTTGCCAGTTTTATGGCTGATGGTGCAGCTGTAAGGTGCAGATAATATGAGTATATATGCAGCAGGTAGTCATTGTCCGAAAAATAAGACGAACCGGCTGGAATCAGCTGGTTTTGCTCGGTGCTACTTTTGTGATCCGCCAATACATTTCGTCATCATTCTGTAAACATAGCATTTAATGACTCGTCCGGAAAAAAGGACAAGCTCACAGGGACAGCTTGTGTTTGTTGAGAAGGGCATAGAAATGGGACCGGGACAATCCGGACACATGCATTATTTTCTGAATATTGCCGTCACACTGGCGGATCAGCTCGCCGAGGTAGGTTTTTTCTGCCGTATTTTTAAACTCTTTGAGTGGCAGAAGGGGGCTGTCGAAGATATCTTCAAATATTTTTTGGCCCACCGTCTGGATGAGAGGATTCGATCTGTCACCTGCCGGTTCACTGATCCCGGTGCTGGCAAGATGGGAGATCTGGGCTTTGGCAACCTGTATCCGCAAGCTTCTCGGCAGATGCATGGCATATAACGTTTTTTCGTCTCCGGCATCTATTACTGCCCGCTCGAGAATGTTGAACAGTTCGCGGACATTGCCGGGCCAGTTATATTCCGTCAGCGTCGGGATAAAATCTTCACCGAATTTCTTGCATTTCACGCCAAATTTTCGGCACAGCTGCTCAACGCTCACGGTCGCCAGTTGCTGGATATCTCCGGTTCGCTGCCTGAGCGGGGGCAGATGAATGTGTACGGTGTTGATTCGGAACTGGAGATCGTTGCGAAAGTGTCCACTTGCAACTAATTCGTCAAGATTTCGATTGGTTGCGGCAATGAGTCGAAAATTGCTTTTCTGCTCTTTGACCGCGCCCACTGGCCGGAATTGTCTTTCCTGAAAAACCCGCAGAAAGATTTTCTGGGTCGACAGGGGCATTTCGCTAACCTCGTCAAGAAACAGTGTGCCTCCATCCGCCGCTTTAATAAGCCCCTGCCGATCAAACTGAGCGTCGGTGAACGATCCCTTCAGGTGACCGAAAAGAGTCGATTCGACCAGGGTTTCGGTGAGTGACGTGCAGTCAACTACCACGAAATTTCCCGAGGCACGATTGCTGTTCCGGTGAATGATGCCGGCAAATAATTCTTTTCCGGTGCCGGTTTCGCCGGTTATCAGCACATTGGCATCCGACCGTGCGGCCTTGGCGGTGAGATCAAGGCATCCCTTCATTTCCGCACAACTGCCGACCACTCCTTCCAGGGAAAGTTCCTCCTTGGCGATGGTACCTTTTTTTTCCTGTCGGTATTTGAGAGCTCTGTTGAGAGTGAGGGTAATGTCTCGAATGGAGGTGGGCTTGACAAGATAATCCCACACCCCGCCCTGTATTGCCAGCTCCGCGCCGTCCGGATTGCCTTTCCCGGTCAGGATGATAACCTCGGGAGGATCGTTTCCGGCGATCAGGGCAGGGAGGATGTCGAGTCCGTTGCCATCGGGCAGGCAGACGTCAAGAAAAACCACATCATAGCCGCTCTGCCGGGCTAAACGCAGACCTTCTTTAGCGGTGTGGGCCATGTCGGCATTATAGGAAAGCCGCGTGACCAGGCTGACCATTGTTTCACAGGCTTCAACATCATCGTCGATTATAAGGATCTCAGGCATGATTGTTTCCGTTTTGCAGAATCTCACGGATTCCGTCCATAAGGTCTTTCTTATGATATGGTTTGATAATCACCCGGTGGATATTCGGGTATTCTCCCGCCGCAATGCGTGCATCATCCCTGCCGGAGATGAGTATGACCGGCAGTTCAGGGAGCAGGCCGGCCAACTGGATGCCACTCATGACCGGCATATCGAAATCGGTGATAAGCAGGTCAAACTTGTAGCTGCCGGCAGAGACCAGACGCAACGCTGCTTTCGGTTCGCGCAGCGCGGTGACATGAAACCCCATTTCCTCCAGCAGGCGGGGGGTTGTCTGCAGCTGATCCTCGTCGTCTTCGACAAAAAGGATATGGCCGCCGATCCGGTCGATGCCGTCTGGACTGCTGGAGACGATATCGGCACAGGCTTCTGCTTCCGGGAGAAGAATTGTAAACGTTGCTCCTGCTCCTTCGCTGGAATGTACTCGAATCGATCCTTGATGACCTTTGATAATACCATGGACAACTGCCAGTCCAAGGCCGGTTCCTTCGGCTTTACTCTTGGTCGAAAAGAACGGGTCGAATATTTTATCCTGTATTTCCGGACTGATACCAGGCCCATTGTCCGTCACCGTGAGTTTGATGCAGGGAGTGGTTGTAGCTTGACCGGATCCAGGTATCCCTTTTTCGTCAACCACATGGGCAAGAGCGATATCGATTGTACCTCCGGTCGTCCGCAGGGCATGGAAGGCGTTGGTGCACAGATTGAGAATCGCCTGGTGCATCTGGGTGGGGTCGGCATGGACGAAGAAATTCCTGCCCGGTGCAGCATGACTGCGCACGGTGATACTGGCCGGCATGGACGCCTCCATCAGCTGGACAACTTCCTGAACCACCCGGTTCAGGTCTGTCGGTCGAAACCCTTCCTTGGAGGGACGACTGAAAGATAGTATCTGCTGGACAACTCTGCCGCCTCGCCTTGCCGCCTTGAGAACCCTGGCGAGGTCAGCTTCTGTCCGACTGCCGGCGGCGACATCGCCGATAGCAAGCTCCGTTGAATTGATGATTGAGGTGAGAATATTGTTAAAATCATGGGCAATACCACCGGCAAGGGTACCGATTGCCTCCATTTTTTGTGACTGAAGGAGCTGCTTTTCCAGGTTTTGTTCCTTGGTGATATTTTCTGCAGTGGTGAGAATCCCCACTATCCGGTCACTCTGGTCCTTCAGTGGTACCTTATTGACTTCAATCCAGGCATCACCCCCGTTTATATCGCGGACCTTTCGGCGAATTTTGCGGAATGGTTCCTTTTGGGCAACAACGGAGGTATCGGCGTTTGTCGACCATTCACTATAGAGGTTGTCTCGCAGGAGTTCCCCGGTATTTTTACCGACGACCTGGAGGATGTCCCTGATACCGAAAAAATCCATAAATGCCTGGTTGGCACCAAGGTATTTCCCTTCCGCATCTTTCCAGGAGACGAGCTGCGGGATGCTGTCCATCAAGGTCTCCTGAAATGCCAGTTGATCGGTTATTTTTCGTTCTACCTTACGGCGCTCAAGCATTGCACCTACCATTGACACCAGGGCAAGAAAGAGGATGACAAAACTGACCATCATGGTCCAGAAAAGTTCTTTGGAAAGAGAATAGATGGCTTTTGGGGTATTGATTATCCTGCTGTTTGGCGGGAGGAGCTTCTGATTGATGCCGAGTTTTTCCATCACCTTGTAATCAAAAAGATACATTCCTCCTTCGGGCTGTCGTATGATCGGGATATCGTCGGCTTTCGTCCCGTCGAGGATTTGCAGGGCCATCTTACCGGCCGTTTTGCCGTCTTCTATTCCCGAAAGAACCCTGCCTCCGACAGTGCCGTAGCCGACCAGAAATTCCCAGGAGGAGTATATGGGGACGGAACTGTGTTTATAGATGGCTTCCGTTACTTCTTCTGCCGTGTAAAATCGGCCATTGATTGACTGGTAATACGGGGCGATAAATAAAAAAGTGTCAGTTGGCAGTTCACTCACTCTTTTCTGCGTCTCCTCAAGGCTCAGTTCTGTCCAGAACTCAATCTGCAGCCCCAGATTATTTGTCTTGAGTAATTTTTCAGCCTGGTGCCGAATCGCGGTGCCGGTGGTAGAGTTGTCAATAAGAAAAACAAGTCGATCTTTCTCAGGGTGCAATGTCTTGGCCACCTTGAGGGTATCAATAAAATCATAGACTTCGACAATCCCGGTAATATTGCCTGCAGCAATTTCCGAATCCTTGAGGTCGTTTACCCCGCAGAACACCACTGGAATGTTTTTGAACAGATCGTGCCGGTGATGGTTTACAAAATTTAAGGCATCATTGTCGGAGAGGACAATGACGTCAAAAGCCTCATGCTTGAATTTTTCTTTATACAACGCGTACAGATTTTTGGAGATAAGGTCGTAATTGTATTTTTTTGCATCCATATATTCGATCTGCAGATCCACTTTATAGTGGCTCTGGTTCAAGACGGTACGGATTCCTTCTAACAGTCCGTCCGACCAGTGGTAGCCATTATGGTACGAGTTGAGGTAGAGAACGGTTTTTTTCTCCTGGTCGGCACGACTCGGTGATGGCAGCGCCAGGAAGGCGAGAACGGTAACAATACAGATCAGGGAGAAAAAAAGAGTGGTCCGGGGTGTCAGTGAACCGTGATTTGTAATCATAGTACTCATATTGGGTCAGTCATCAATCTTGGGTGAAAAGAATATATTACCTTTATTGTAAGGCAAAAGCAAAAAGGATGGCGCCATTCCTGTTGTTTACCTAAAGCAGATCCGGATTAAGGAGGCAAAGTCTGCCTGGTTCCCTTTTCTCTGGGGGAACTATCGGACGCTGCGGGGAGACATTTGACTTCCTGCAGGCTGCTTTGCTACTATGAAGTATCTTTGGTGGCTGGCCTTCTTTGATCTTGCTGCCGGGTACAGTTCCTGAAAATTTTTTACGACGCCATTTTATAAAGGTTTTTCCGCCATGCATCTCGACCTGAAGCACAATTATTCACGCCTGAAAATGTTTCTTGTCGTGTCCATACTCGTTGCCTGTACTCTCTGTTTAATGCAATTTGTCGATGTTTTTCTTGGCGTTGATGCAAGTCTTCTCCCCTTTGACCCGGAAAAACAGTACAGTCCACTGCCGACAGTGGTCATGGTTCTGGTTATCCTCTTTCACACCATATTCCCCGGCATCATTATTCTGGAAGAAGGTCCGGTCAAGGGGACTATCTATACCGTTGTCTCCTGGTTTTTCTACGGGGTGCTTGTGCATTCCTATACCTCGAGTTATTCATTGTACCTCCCTTTGACGGCTCCCCTGATCGGTTGCATGGTTTCTATAATACGGGTGCTTGCCTGGGAGCACAGTTTTGTGACAGAAGAAAAAGAGACCATCAGAAAAACGCTGGGCTCGCTCGTTGAGCCGAGTGTCGCTGATTATCTTCTCAAAAACCCAGACCTGCTCAAGCAGGATGGGGAACGAAAGACGGTGACAATCATGTTTGCCGATCTTCGCGGCTTCACCAAACTGTGTGAAGTGATTGCCCCTGAACATGTAATTGCCATGCTCCGCGACTGTTTCGGCAAGCTCATCTCGATCGTGCGAACCAATGGTGGCACGATTGATAAACTTGTCGGTGATTCTATGATGGTTGTCTGGGGCAATCCGGTTCCCCTTGAAAATCACGCTGAAAAGGCCGTCGAAGCCGCTATTGAAATGCAGGCAATGATGAACAGCCTGAAAAAGAAATGGCAGCAGAAGCTCGGGGTTGATATCATGCTGGGCATCGGCATAAACACCGATGAAGTGGTGGCCGGTACTATCGGTTCGGAAGAGTTTTGTGACTATACGGTGCTCGGCTGCGGGGTTAATCTCGCCTCTAGGCTTGAGTCCATCTGCCCCGGCGGTTTAATCTATGTATCAAAAAAAACCCACTCAATCCTTGACGGCACTTTCGAATTTCAGGAACTGGATGAACAGAAAGACAAAAATAATTGTGGTATGTCAGGAGTGTATAAGGTCATTGCCTGAAAATCACGCTCTCTGATGTATCTCATGTGCTTTTGTGCCGCATACATTGCACATTCTCTTTGTGGGTATGATTTATGGAAATTATGACAATTGCCCTGCCTTTTGTAAAGGTGATCGGGGCGTTCTGTCTCATGTTGATTGGTATCAGAAACAAGTTGGGGCTGGCCCTGTCCATCTTGCTGGGCGGGCTGTTCATGGGGCTTGTTTTTGGTCTTTCTGTCCCGGTACTTCTGCAGACCGGCGTCATGGCGCTGGTGCAGGAAAAGTTCCTCTTTCTTGTTGGCATTGTTGGCTCTATACTCATTCTTTCCGACGCCCTGGAGCGATCGGGGCAGTCCGCCCGACTTATGACCGCCCTGTCCGGTTACCTCGTTCGACCGCGTTTACGGCTGATATTCTTTCCGGCACTGATTGGTCTTCTGCCAATGCCCGGCGGGGCGATTTTCTCGGCACCCATGGTGAAGGCGGTGAGCGCCGATATGACCCTCGGCAATGAAGACAGGGTGGTGATCAATTACTGGTTCCGGCATGTCTGGGAGATGGCCTGGCCGCTCTATCCCGGTATTATTTTGACTGTTGCTCTGGCCGATATTCCCATCACCGCGCTTATTTCCAGGTCCTGGCCGGGGGTTGCGGCAATGTTTGGTATTGGCTGGTTCTTTTTTCTCAGGGGCGGGGTGTTGCATGCAGATGTCGTGCCGGGCGAAGCGAGACCTGACAAAGGGGGGCGAACCACGGTGTTAAGGGAAGGACTCCCCCTGTTTATCGCTATTGTCGGGGCGATAGGACTGGAGTCGCTGCTGGCCAGGTTTGCTCCCCATATTTCCTTTGAATGGGGGGTCATTGTCGCTCTCGTCGGAGCCATCATCTGCATCATCGCCCAAAATCAACTCGGATCAGGTTTGCTCTTCTCCGTCCTGAAAAAAAAGAGCCTCTGGACCATGCTCATGGTTATTGCGGCGATTTTTATTTTCAAGGATCTGATGCAGGCGGCGGGAATTGTTCAGGCCATGGCGGCCAGCGCCGGAGGCGGGGTTGCCCTGTTTGCCGCGGCTGTTTTCTTACCATTTCTGGTAGGGATGGTGGCGGGGATAAACGTCGCTTTTGTCGGCGCGACGTTTCCACTGCTCATTGGTCTGCTGCACTCTCTTGGCATGGCAGATAAGCTGGTTCCCTATCTTGTTCTCGGATCCTTTTCCGGATTTACCGGAGTGATGATCTCTCCCATTCATATCTGTTTTGTACTCACCTGCAATTACTTTGAAACAGACCTGGGCCGGGCCTGGCGTAGAATCATCGCCCCGTCAATCTGTTTCGGACTGTCGGGGGTGCTGCTTTTCTGGGTACTATTATAAGGCAAGGAGTGGAAGGGGACAAAAATTCTGGATGGCTGTGGGGGAAAAATCGACCTGATGCCCATGCGCCGCAGGGGCATCAGGTCGATGGGATGGTTTACGTATTAGATTTCAGAAACACCTGAAGGGATTAAACAGATGAAAACGAAATCTTCGCCACCTCCGTTCATGAACTGGTGCTCTTCATCGCCGGGAATGAAAACCACTGTGCCGCTGGTGACCTGTCGCCATTCGCCGTTTTGATAAACCTGCCCTTTGCCGGAATGGACAAAAATTTCGTGCTCCCATTTATGGGCGTGTCTGGGGGTAAAACCACCCGGGGCGACGGTGAAAACCCGCATGCAAAAGTTGTCGGCCGCGTCTTCTTTGCCGATGACGACTCTGCCGGTGACACCTTTTGCTGTCTCGTTATCAAATTTGTGGGACGGGGAATCTTTATAATCGACGATTTTCATAATAATCACTTTGCGTATAGGGGAGAAAACGGATAATAACCTACTGTTATAAATAATAGAGCGAAATTCAGATTATGCAACTGTTTAGCGTGGAGGCCGGGAGGCCTTGCCGGTCAGGCCCATATATATGGCCGCCAGGGTGATAAGGAGTCCTAGCCAGTTGAGGGTGTCGGTAGGTCGATTAAACAGCAGAACATCCCAGATAAAAGCCAGAGAGGGCTGGAGAAGCAAAATCAACCCCGCATGGGAAGCACGCATCTTGGGCAGAGCATGGGCGATGAGGACCCAGCCGACTGTCTGGCTGAACAGGCCAAGACCGAGCAGGGCAGAGAGGCTTTTGTAGTTGGGAATTGTAAATGAATCGCCGGCGTGGAGCATTTTTATGCCGAGGAAAAAGGCGCAGGTGACCGATACAATCATAAGGGTAGAAAACAGGGAATGGGTATCCCGGGATCTGATTTTTCTCAGACTGAGAAGAAAGGCGGTGTAGCATGCCGCAGTAAGCAGCCCAAAATAAATGCCTGTTTTATAATTGTTTGTCAGGGTATTCCAGTGTATACCGACGATCAGCAAAAGGCCGAGTATTGCCAGAGGGAGGGCCGCGAAAAATCTCGGGCGGCTTTTTTCGCCCAAAAAAAGTATTCCTGCGGCGGCGAGAAAAAAAACCTGGAAGTTGCCGAGAAGCGTCGCGAGGCCCGGACCTATATACATGATGCTTTCATGCCAGAAAAAAAGGTCAAGCGCAAAGACGAAACCACAAAAGGTGATAAGAAGCCATTCGGCTCGAGTGAGTTTCTTGAAACCCTTCACCCAGTAGGTGGCACCAAAAAGAAATACCGCGCCAAAAAACACCCGGTAGAAACCCGAAGCAGTGGGGGAGACATCCGCCAGTTTAACAAAAATTCCCGAAAAACTAATGAGAAAGGCACCGCAAAGCACCTGAAATGTTGGAAGTTGCCGGAGCTGGGTGATGAGCATTGTTGGCGATAGAGAGGAAGGGAAACTGTTGGCGGCTCAAGCCACGGAAGAGTCGGTTTCGATGACAGTGTCGCTCGTTGCATAGTTACGCACTGCTAACATAATGGGCTTTATAAAATTGTGCACCGAATATAAAGGGTCGGATGCATTTGCTGTGATGGGACGCCTGATGACGCGAACGCATGCACAACAAGTTGGGCGGGGAGCGACTGTTGTGCGGCGTTCAAAAAAACTAATACAAATATAATGAAAATTTTATGTGTTGTAAATACATATAGATAGGCATTTATTGATGATTTATTGCTGAAATGATGTTGAATTTTTGGGGAAATTTAGTATTGCTGTCACTTTGATTTTGTCGAGAATCGATTGATTCCCGCTGCCGCGAGGCACAATACGCACAATCATTTGCCCAGCGAGGCATTTTGAGTCTTGTTTGCCAGGCAGAATATATTTTTATGGAGAACACCTCAGACGATATGAATGATTTATCAACGAAGTATCTTGGGCTGGATTTGAAAAATCCGTTGATTATCGGCAGTTGCGGGTTTACGAATTCGGTTGGTAAGATCAAGGAACTCGCGGACCATGGTGCGGGTGCAATTGTGCTGAAGTCTCTTTTCGAGGAACAGATCCAGGCCGAGTTGTCGGCAAACCTTGAAAATTATAATGCAGATTACCCCGGGGCGACGGATTATATTCGTGAATATACCAGGGGCAATGAGGTCGATGAATATCTGCAGCTCATCTCCGGGGCGAAAGAGATGGTTGATATTCCGATAATAGCGAGTATCAACTGTGTCTCGGCGAGCGAGTGGGTTTCCTTTGCTCAATCCATTGAGCAACAAGGTGCGGATGCCATAGAACTGAATATCTCTCTGCTGCCTTCCAATCCAAAAATGACCAGCGCTGACAATGAGAAGAAGTATCTGGAGATTATCGCTGCGGTCAGTGATATGGTGTCAATACCACTCACCCTGAAAATGAGTCCCTATTCTGCTTCCCTGGCCAATCTTATACAGAAATTGAGCTGGACCGACAGGGTCGCAGGTTTTGTCCTGTTCAACCGGTATTATTCCCCTGATATAGATATACAGAAGATGGTGGTCAAGTCAGCCAATGTCTTGAGTAGTCCGGCTGAAGGGATTGGGCCCCTGCGGTGGATTGCCCTTATGTCCGGATTGATTGAAAAGGATCTGGTGGCATCAACGGGGATTCATGACAGTGAAGGGCTGATCAAGCAGCTTCTGGCAGGTGCAACAGCCGTACAGATTGTCTCAACGGTATACAAAAACGGTGCAGGTCAGATTGCGACGATATTACAGGGGCTTGAAACATGGATGGAACAAAATTCGTTTTCCAGTCTGGCCGATTTTCGAGGCAAACTGAGTTACCAGCAGGCAACCGAGCCGGCTGTCTTTGAGAGGACTCAATTTATGAAATATTACGGGGGATTGTCCTGATCGGCCAATCCTGGTCAGAGATCAAATGTCGCTGCAGGTATGCACAGAGCGGCATTTTTCCTGCAAATTAATTAAATTATCAAATAGATATGACATCGTTGCTGACATTTCCCATAGGTGGGGTTCATCCGCCTGAACGTAAAACCCAGACGCAGGGCTTGGCTGTTGAAGTGATGCCCGTTCCTGACGAACTTGAAATCTTTCTCGGCCAGCATATTGGTGCTCCGTGTACCCCGACTGTCGCCAAACGCGATGCGGTGGTCGAGGGTGCGGTTATCGGTGAGGTAAAGAAGGGCCTTGGGGTACCTCTCCATGCCCCGGTCGCCGGTAAGATTAAAAATCTGGCAATGTCCGCCCATCCTATTCGAGTAACGAGCCCGTCTATTACCATTGAAGTGGACAAAGAAGCAGAACCTGTTCAATATCAGTGGGTTGACTGGCACAATATGTCAGGTCCCGAGCTGCTGGGCAAGATACACGATGCCGGTATTGTCGGCATCGGTGGCGCCGGCTTTCCGACCCATGTCAAGCTCAGTCCACCGGCCAACTCCCCGGTTGATACCCTGGTGCTCAATGGCGCAGAATGTGAGCCCTATATCACCGCCGACCATCGGCAGATGCTGGAAAACTCAGCAGAGATAGTCGAAGGGGCTAAGATCATCCTCAAGGTTCTCAACATCAGTAAATGCCATATTGGTATTGAAAACAATAAACCAGATGCTATCCGAGAGATGAGCCAGGCTGCTCAGGATGCATCCGGTGCGAACTGCACCATTAAAATTGAGCCTCTGCAGGTCAAGTACCCCCAAGGATCGGAAAAACAATTGATCCAGGCGGTTACCGGCAGGAAAGTCCCGGCGATGGCACTGCCGTCGGCAGTCGGTGTCGTTGTGCAGAATGTGGCTACGGCCAAGGCCATCTACGATGCCGTGGTATACGGCAAGCCGCTCTATGAAAAAATTGTCACTATTGCCGGAAAAGGTATTGCCAGACCTGCCAATCTGCAGGTAAAGATAGGTACAAAAATAAGCGATATCGTTAACTATCTTGGTGGCTTGCAGCCGGGTCTCAGTAAGGTCATTATGGGCGGACCGATGATGGGGTTTGCCATCTCGAACCTGGATGTTCCGGTAACGAAAACCACGTCGGCAGTTCTTTTTTTAACGGAAGACGAAATCGATACCAGACCGCATTCGCAGTGCATCCGCTGTGGCTGGTGTCTTGACGCCTGCCCGATGGGGCTTGAGCCCAAAGAGATTGGAATTTATGTGGAAGCGAAACGGGCGGAGGATACCGCACAGTTCGGCGTCTTTGATTGCTTTGAATGTGGTTCATGCGCTTATGTGTGCCCGGCCAAACGACCGCTGGTGCAGTTTGTGCGAATGGCCAAGATGAAAGCGAAAAGAGCATAGTAGCAGAGAACAGTTTGATCATCGTGTAGGAATATGAAATTGAGAGTGGCGAAGTAGGTAACTGCGGACCGGGCACATTTTTATCTGGCTTGGAAAGTTTTTTACGACGCCATCACCGTTTGCTTTTTGAAGAGAGAGTTGGCCCTGTTCACAGGGTGTATGCATTAATCAGGATGTATTGAGGAGAGTCGTGAGCAATCAGCAAGCTTCAGACGACCAGACAACTGCACCAGCAGGCCTGTGGAAGGTTTCCATTTCGCCGCATTTGAAGAGCAGTGAGTCGGTTGAGAAAATTATGTGGACGGTTGTGGCCTGCCTTGTGCCGCCACTGATTTTGTCGGTTTTCGTGTTCGGCATTCAGACGCTTTTAATCACAGCCGTTTCCGTTATCAGCTGTGTGGTCGTTGAGGCCGTAAGCCAGAAGGCGCTGGGCCGTACAGTGACCATAAAAGACGGCAGTGCCGTTCTTACCGGCATGCTGCTGGCCTTTGTCATTCCGCCGGGCGTTTCGCCGCTGCTGCCTATCCTGGCGGCGGTATTTGCCATCTATATCGGCAAGCACCTGCTGGGCGGTATCGGTTATAACTTCTTTAATCCCGCTCTGTTAGGCCGCGCCTTTCTGCTGGCTTCTTTTCCGGTGGCGATGACCTCTGCCTGGTTGTCTCCGATAGATATTTCCGGCGACGGGTATGGCATCTTTTCCTACTTCAGCAGTTCAGTCGACGCGGTGTCCACGGCAACGCCGCTGGCCGTTTTGAAAGAACATGGCATGGCGGCTTTTATCGATAAGTTTGGCAGTGGCGCAAGTCTGTATACCCATTTTTTTCTTGGCTGGCGGCCCGGATGCATTGGTGAAACCTCAGGTTTTCTGCTTGTCCTCGGTGGGCTCTATCTCATCTATCGCGGCTATATCACCTGGCATATTCCGGTTTCTCTGCTTGGCACCATTGCCGTACTGAGCTGGATATTCGGCGGCGAAAATTATTTCAGCGGTGACCCGCTGCTCGCCGTTCTCTCCGGAGGAGCCGTGCTTGGCGCCTTTTACATGGCTACCGATTATGTCACCAGTCCGACCACGAAAACATCGAAAATAGTATTTGGTATGTGTATCGGTGCCCTTACCGTTTTGATCAGATTGCGAGGCGGATACCCCGAAGGTATCTGTTATGCCATACTCCTGATGAACCCTCTCAGCACCGTTCTCGACAGTTGGTTTAAACCAAAGCGTTTTGCTCCGCCGGCAGGAGGTGTAAAATGAAAGATATGCTGACTATAGTTGTCCGGCTCACCATTTCCTGTCTGCTGGCTGCATCCGTCATGGGGGTGTGCTTTATCTTTACCAGTAACGCCAAAAAGCATAATGAACACGTCAAAGAGCAGCAGGTCATGTATGAACTGCTTGGCTACAAAAACGGTGCAAAGATACCGGAGTCGCTTGCCCTGCATGAGGTATACCGATATGTTATCAGCAGCAGCGAGAAGCAGTCGATCGGGTACCTGGTGCCCAAGGCATCCGGTAAAGAGGCAGGGTATGACTTTGTCAATATTGACCTGAATGGCGCCTTGCTGGAAAACAAAGCGGTAGCCCTGAGCGAAACCGAAGTGCTCGAAACAGAGACACGTAACAAGGCGGTTCAGCAGGCGGTCGGCGCCGGATATACCGCGAACTTTGCCGACCGGATCATTATCGTCACCGATAACGGGAAGCGGATTGCCTACCTGATCGGCGGCAAGTTCCAGGGTTTTAAAACCTTTGTCAACGTTATGCTGGCGGTCGATCCGAATTTTTCCCTGCTTGGCATGGAAATTCTCGAGCATGAGGAAGATCCCGGGCTTGGCGCGGAAATCGAGCAGGATTACTTTAAGAACCAGTTTAAGGGCAAACCTTTTGAGGCACTGAAAACCATCAATGTCGTCAAAGCGCCTATTCCTGACGATTATCTCAAGGCCTTGACCGGCAAACTGAGTGAAGCGGATATTCTCAAATTTCGCGAACAATACAAAGATAAAGATATTTATGCCCTTACCGGTGCGACCATTTCGTCTAAAGCCGTGAGCAATGGTGTCAAAGGCATTGTTCTGAAATTCGCTTACCGCATCAATGTCTTGGATAAGGTTCTGCGAGAACAGCAGCTCGCTGTATCGTTTTAATACTTGTAAGAGGAAGTCGACGTGGCAAATGACAAATCCAGCATGCAGCTGATAAGCAGAGGCATCTTGAGTGAAAACCCGATTTTCAAGCTGGCGCTCTCGATGTGTCCCGCCGTGGGTATTTCAACCACGGTGATGAACGGTCTCCTCCTGGGAATTGCAGTGCTCTTTGTGCAGGTTTTTTCCAGTGTGACGATATCGATCTTTAAAAACCTCATTCACCCGAGGATTCGCATCCCCACCTATACCTTGACCATTGCCACCTGGGTGACGGTGATTGATCTGGTGCTTGCGGCGTACCTGCCGGAAGCCTATGCCAAGATGGGGATTTTCGTCAAACTTATTGTGGCTTTTGCCATCATCACCATGCGGCTTGAGATGTTTGCCAGTAAAGAAAGCGTCAACGATTCGTTCTGGGACGGATTAGGTATGGGGCTTGGCTTTATGGTTGGTATGATGACCATCGGATTTGTCAGGGAACTGCTTGGCTCGGGGGCAATTTTCGGCTACGACGTCCTTGGCTTCAAACCCCTGCTTTTTTTCATTCTGCCCAGTGCCGGTTTTTTTGTTGTTGGCCTGATGATGGCCTTTTTCAACTGGATCGAAATTTTTTATAAACGCTCAAAAGGTTTGAAAAGATGAATCTTGCATACACCAGATATATCGTTCTGACGGCGTTGTTATTTCTGCTGGCTCCGATTTTTGCCAGGGCCGAGGGACTCGTTGTCAATCAGAAATTTATATCGGATAAAGAAATTCAGGTTACTTTCTCCGGGCCGGTTGATAAGGCTGTCACGGAGAATATCCAAAACTACACCATCTATGAAGAACCGGATCCGGACATCAGGCTGGAACTGAGCTCTGCCGTTTTGGCTGACGACGGGAAAAGTGTCACCCTATTCTTTAAGGAACCACTGAATACCGCCAAAACCCATGTGATCACGGTGCATGGCCTGGCCGGAATCGATAAAACCACTTTTACAGTCAGCAAGTCGTATCTCGGCTATCTGTTCGGTATTCTCATTTCGGCTCTACTGATCAATAACTTTGTCTTTACCAAGTATCTCGGTCTCTGTGTCTTTTTCGGTACCTCAAAGAAAAAAGATACCGCCAAAGGAATGGGCGTGGTCTTTACCATGGTCATGGTCGTTTCCGCCCTGATGAGCTGGTTCTTCTACAATTTTATCCTTATTCCTTTTGACCTGAATTTTCTGCAGATCGTGGTCTTTATCGGGCTGGTATCCTTGACGGTCCAGGCGGTTGACACGATTCTCAGGAAGGTCAACCCGATTCTGTTCAACTCATTCGGGGTATACCTTGTTCTGGTTATTGCCAACTGCGTTATTATTGCCGTGCCGCTGATTCTGGCCAATAATAATTATAACGTCTTTGAGACCTTTATGCTGGCGCTTGGCGCAGGTGGCGGATTTCTTCTGGCCCTGTATCTGATGAGTTCGGTGAGTGAACGTATGCAGCTGGCTAATATTCCCAAAACGTTTAAAGGGCTGCCGATTGCCTTTATTGTTGCAGGACAGTTTGCCATGGCCTTTCTAGGATTCTCCGGGCTGCAGTTATTTTAGTGCCTTGCTTCTCCAAAAGGCATTGACATGAATCCCGGCTGCTTCGCAGTTTGCCGGGTGGTAACATAGTATTAATTGAGAGTAAAAATATGGATCCGGCATTAGTAAAATTAGCATTAGGCGGTCTGGTTCTGCTCGGTTGCATTGGTCTGTTCTTTGGTATCGGCCTGGCCATTGCTGCCCACAAATTTGCAGTAGAAGTCAATCCGCTTATAGAAGAAGTTGTTGAGTCCCTGCCGCTTGCCCAGTGCGGTGGTTGCGGCTATCCAGGATGTGAAGGCTATGCCATTGCCGTGGTAAATGATCCTGATGTACCGCCAAACCTCTGTTTTCCTGGAAAGGAGAAGGTGGCCGCCAGGGTAGCTGAGCTGACCGGTAAAAAAATGACCGCTCTGGAAGACCAGGTCGCACTCGTTCGCTGCTCAAGAGTCGAAGGCCGGGTAAGCCATAAACACGAATATTACGGTTTTGCCTCCTGTACCGCGGCCAATCTCAGTTTCGGTGGGGCCTCAGCCTGTCAGTATGCGTGTATCGGCTTGGGAGAATGCGCCGAGGTCTGTCCCTTCGATGCAATAGACATGGTCGAGAATTTTCCGGTTATCAACCCCGATAAATGTGTCAGCTGCGGCGTTTGTGTTAAGACCTGTCCAAAACACATCATTGAGATTCAAACCTTGAAGGCGCGGGTTTATGTCCCCTGTTCGACCCAGGACCTTGGCAAGAATGTCAAGGCTGTCTGTGAAGTCGGCTGTATCGGCTGTAAAATGTGTGTTAAGGTATGTCCGGCAAATGCAGTTACCTATGAAGGCAATATTGTTAAAATTGATCATAAAGCCTGTATTGCCTACGGCCCAAGTTGTGAAACGGTCTGCGTGACCAAATGTCCCCGTAATATATTCAGACCCTATGCAGGTCGTCAGGCTATCTCCAGAAGCGTGGCCGATGGCCTGAAAATGGCTGGTTAATAATTTAAGATTTGGAAAAAGATATGAAAAATCCAGAGACTCCCTTTGATCAGAAAAGAAGATCGTTCCTGAAACTCTCCGGCTTGTTGGGACTTGGCGTCGCATCAGCTGCACTTCTGCCGGCTGAAAAGGCCGAAGCCTTATTCTTTGGTCCGAAGGAATACAAAGTAACAGAGACACGGCTGGCCATGGGGACCTTTGTGGCGATGACGGCAATTCATCCCTCGCGGGATGAAGCAGAACAGGCGATTGGCCTTGCCTTTGAGGAAATTGACCGTCTCAACGCCATGTTGACCCATTTCGAAAAAAGTTCGGCTGTCGGTTCTTTTAATGCCGCTGGGAAGATCGAACATGCACCGCAGGAAATGCTCGACCTGGTTGCTCGCTCGTTGTACTTCAATCAACAGACCGGCGGGGCCTTCGACATCACGGTTAAACCACTGGTCGACCTGTATAAAGACAGTTTCGCCAAAAGCCACCAACCTACCGAAGGCGAAATAGACCGGACCTTAAAGCTGGTCGGCAGCAACAATATTAACTTTCGCAGTGGGTCCCTGCAATTTGCCGGAAGCGGTATGGGCATTACCCTTGATGGTATTGCCAAAGGGTATATCGTCGATAAGGCCTCGGCTGTGCTGCGCGCCAATGGCGTCGCCAATCATCTTATCAATGCCGGGGGCGACATCCGCACCAGCGGTTTGGCTGCAAAGGGAAAAGCCTGGACTGTGGCAATTCAGGATCCGGCGAAAAGCAAGGAATATCCAGATGTCATTACCATGAAGGACGGGGCCATTGCCACTTCGGGCAATTACGAAATCTATTATGATAACGAGAAGATGTTCCATCATATCATTAACGGCAAAACCGGCCATTCACCGCATTTGTCAAGCAGCGTGACGGTCATGGCTCCGACGGTTATGGATGCCGACGCTCTGGCAACGTCTATTTTTGTCATGGAGCCTGCCGCCGGTGTTCAATTCATCAATAGCCAGCCTGAATATGAATGTTTTGTTATCGGTAAAGACGGTGAAATAAGCAAATCGAAAGGGTGGCTGGGGTAACGGAAAAAAGATTTGGATGGTGATTACCGGGGGAGTCAGCCATTGCGGCCTGCTCCCCCTTTTTTATGTCATCGCTGTATCAACTTTTGAATTCAGAGGCATCCAGGTCATACTTTTTGCTTTTATACTGAATGGCTCTACGGCTGATACCGAGCAACTCGGCCGCGTCCTTCTTGACTCCTTTGGTCTGTTTTAAGGCCCGGATAATTGCCTCTTTTTCACTTTGTTCAATGGAAAAATTCGGATCGCTCCCCTTGTCAATAATGCACATGGATTCGTTATCCAGCTGCAGGTCTTCCGGCAAAATCTGGTTGTTTTTGCACAGGATTATCCCGGTTTCCAGGGCGTTTTTCAGTTCGCGCACGTTGCCGGGCCAGGAAAGTGTCTGCAGCCAGTCCAGGGTTTTTTGCGGGAGCATCAGGCGGGGCAGGCTGTTGTCTTCTGTGTAGCTGTCGACTAAAAACTGGGCTAATTCAGGAATATCTTCCCGTCTTTCCCGAAGCGGCGGCACGGTAAGGGTGACAACCTTCAGCCGATAGTAGAGGTCAAGTCTGAACTTGCCTTCTTCGGCATCTGCTTTCAGGTCTGCATTCGTCGCGGAAATTACCCGGCAGTCGACATCGATTTCCTTAATCGCTCCTACCTGCCGAATGGTTCTCTCCTCGAGAAAGCGCAGAAGCCTGCTTTGCATATCCTGCGAAATATTACCCACTTCGTCGAGAAAAAGGGTGCCGCCCTGCGCGGCCTCAATCAACCCTTTCTTGTCGCTTATGGCGTGGGTGAAGGATCCCTTGACGTGGCCGAAGAGCTCGCTCTCTAAAATTCCCGAAGGGGTGGAGCCGCAGTCGACGACGATGTATGGTTTATTTTTTCTGGGACTGAGATTGTGCACCATTCTGGCTATGCACTCTTTGCCGACACCACTTTCGCCTAATATCAAAACGTTGGCATTGCTTACGGCGACCTTGAGCAGTATTTCTTTCAGTTCGGTCATGGCAGCACTCTTGCCCCAGACCATGCCGTTTTCAATTTCAGGCCGAGACTCGACCGGTTGCCATACCTTGGCCACAATTTTTTCTATTTTCTGGACAAGTTCTTTCCCGTCAAAGGGTTTGGTGAGATAATCCACAGCTCCGGCCTTAATGGCATCAACCGCATTGGGAATGGTGCCATAAGCGGTGAGAAAGATAACCGGCAGCTGCGGGAAATTTGGTCTGATCTTATCCAGCAGTTCCAGCCCGCTCATCTCCGGCATTTTTATATCCGAGACAAGTACGTCAACACGGTCGTTGTTCAGGATTTCAAAAGCTTCGTGGCCGCTGGAAGCCTTGTGGGTGACGAAACCGGCAGCCGTAAGTCGGGCATCTAACACCTCTAAAATTGGCGTTTCGTCATCAACTATCAGGACATGTATTACTTTATTCATAAAGATTTTCTTTTGCTCTGGACGTTTTCATCGATAGCTTCGATTTCTTCGATCTGCTTCCGTAGCTTTTTGATCTCGAGTTGTAATTGTTCATTTGCCGTTGTCATTTGGGTAATCTTCAATTGCTGATTGGCAATTACGGAATTTTGTAGATTTTCATGTTCCGTGAAAGTCTTGCTTTTTTCTTCTATAAGTGTGCTCTGTTGCTTCAGCGCGAGTATTAGCAGATGTCGATTTTCCGTAAATGGTGCCGTGCCCTTGCCGGCATCCCATTTTTGCAGATTGCTGATAGCTTCAATCAGCTGGTTCGCATTGCGAGCGAGCATCATTTGGGTGCTTGCCAATCCATAAAGAGCATGATTTTTATCCTCCGGAGAGAGTGCGGTTTCATATATCTGTTCATACTGGAGCAGAGCATTTTCGAAATCACCGTTCAGGAAGAGCTGTTCGGCCAAAGCATGGGGATGGTGGTCGACGGGTACTGGAAAATTCTTCCGCTGCAGCGCTGTACAGGAAGTAGAGAGAAACAGCAGCACTACGGCGAGAATTACCGTACGGGCCTGCCGAAACAAAATCGGTTGCTGTGCATTCATAATTGTAAGAGTTCCAAACATATTCTTCTCAAAGTGCATCCTTTATCGTTTCCGCCGCAACGAGGACCTGTTGCCGGCGTCAAGGTCGCATAGTGAGGAGATAATTTTCATTTCTCCAGAGTATACCCGCCTTACGATCGAGTTGGTAGTGAAAAGGAGAAGGTGCATCCCCGGTCTGCATTGTTCGCGACCTGTATCCTCCCGCCATAACTGGTGATAATTTTTCTACAGATTGCCAGTCCTAACCCAACCCCATCGACATGACCCCGGGCTGTTTTGGTTCGGTAATATTTGGTGAAAACAAGTGAGAGTTCATCGTCGGCAATACCGGGACCAGTGTCAGACACCTGGAAGAGCAGATATTTTCTTTTGATGTCCTTCGTGCAAGATACCTTGACGGTTCCGTTTTCCGGGGAATATTTGATGGCATTGCCAATGATGTTGACGAATACCTGTTGCAGCTCTTCGGGAACACCAAACAGATCAGGACAGCCTGCCGTATCTTCTGTGTCTAACCTTACTTTTTTCTTGGCTGCTAAGGAAGCAAAAGTTTTGGTACAGCGTAGTATAAGTTGCCTGGTGTTGAGGCGGACTGATTTTTTCTTGCGCCCGCTAGATTCAAGGACAGCAACATTGAGCAGATAATTGAGCAGAGTATTGATCCGCTGGATTTGATCGTTTGCAAGGCCGAGAAATTTTCGTTGCTGGTCGTTTACCGGACCAAAAACTTCTTCGACAATCATATTGACCGATTCTCGAATAGATGAAAGCGGGGTTCTGATTTCATGGCTTAAGGTGGCGATAAATTCATTGCGGATATTTTCCTCTTCATTGAGCTGTCGGCTCATATCATTATAGGAAGCAGCCAGTTCGTAAAATTCTTCTCCCCCTTTAAGATTGATCGGTTGATTCAATTTATCCATTGAGATTCGTTTCAGAGCCTGGGCAAGTGTTTTGAGCGGAGAGAAAAATGATCGGGTAATAACCCAGATACCGACAAAGCCGACCAGAATACTTATGCAGAATCCATAGAAGCCATTTCTGACACTGATGCGGCTCCTCTCGTTGAGTCCACGCATGGCCTTTTCTATCTCTTGCTTATTAAGTCGTTTGGTGTTGCTGATATCTGCTATCCATTTGGAAACAACCAGCTCAGTGACCCATTTGGCGCCGATTTCCGGGGGAGCCCCCTTGTCCCACAGGCCGGCTCTGTGGCGGCTGTAGCTGAATTCAAAGTCATGCCATGCCTTGTTGCTTCCCGTTGTAAGCGATAATTGTACCGCCTGCTGCAATGCATCCTCAAAGGTTTTTTTGGCCTGTTCGAAATACTCTGAATATCTTTCTTTTTTTAAGATATTCAGTTTTTTATGATTTTCTTCCATGTCAAGCAGACTTGCTTTCAAGGTATCTGTCAGTTCGTCTATTTTATTATTTGTCGTGACTATTGTTTCAGTGGTTTCGACCATCCTCTGCACATTGAAAAGCAGAATAGCAACGGTTCCCGAAAAAATGAGAAAAAACATAAAAAAAATCAGTGCAAGTTTCTGCTGTATACCAATTTTCAAACCCATCGTTCTCCCTTCAGTAAAATGCCGATAGAGATCCTGCCTGTTGATTTTAGCAAACGATAAACCAGCTGTCATCTATAGACTGGTACGCCTGGGTATTTAAATAAAATACTGTTATTGCGATTTTCTTACGTAAACGTTTGTCGGTCCTCAAGTCTGTATTGTCACCGTCAGTGGTACGCATTTGCCATCTTGAAGTCATGTTGGTCGGATCTTTTTCCTGGTAAATGGTTACGTTCTGCACCTTTCTTTTATAAGTACTCGTACATTTCTTGGCTGAAAATAAAAAATATGTTAATAATGCCCCTAAAAATTTCGCCGCGTGGTTGCCGGATGGGCATAATTTATTTGCGACTCAAAGTAAAATTGTAATATGATTGGTTAATCATCTAAAAAGAACATACGATTACCAATAAACCCATCCCTGGGGGCTTGACCGCAGCCATCCAGGCTTGCGGAACACCCGTTAAAAGATCGCCCGATATCCTTGGGATCTTCCGGGCTGAACTTTCGTGGTAATCGGAACAGCAAAAGAAACAGTTGATAGCATACCTGCTGCCTGACCTGGAATATGTACGCGGAACGATGCTTCCGGGTCTCGGTAAGATTCTATATTTTCCTTTTATAATAATATTTTTATGAAACACGTTGTTACCGCTCTGCTTGTTGCGAGTCTCTGCGCCTTTGGCATGATGGCTGTGGCAGAAAAAAACGGACCGTCCGATTCCCGGGCGTATGGCGAGACAATGAGCCGCCTAATTTTCCATGAACAGAGTGTATTTTCGGGTCTGGTCCTGGAAACGAATCGGGGCATTGCCATCACCACCAATCGGGGAACCTTTCTTTTAAAAGGTATGGAACCCGCGGCCTTTGTCGGCAAAAATGTGCGGGTGACGGGCGTGATCAAAGATCAGGCCATATATGCCGTGAAGATAAACATTTGATGGCGTCGTAAAAACTCCCCTGAGAATCGAGAAATCTTTTTCTGCTTCGGGGTTTGCTCGCAGGAAGTGGCCTTGTGGGGGATACTGTTTCCTCTGTAAACTTTTTAAAATCGGAGTTTATGGCCTGCGCTGGAAGGTGCTGGTCTTTAGGGGCAGCTTTTGATTCCTGTAACGCCGGCCTAGTCCGATAAGGCAAAGCTGACAGCCTGCTCAACATGCAGCGCAGTCGTGTCAAAAAGCGGGACTGTCGTATGGTCCTGGTTGACCAGCATGCTGATTTCGGTACACCCCTCTATAACCGCTTCCGCTCCTTGGCTGCGCATTGTCTCGATAATGCGCAGGTACGTTTTTCGTGATTCGTCTCTGATTTTCCCCCGGCAGAGTTCATCGAAAATAATGTCATGAACTCTGCTGCGATCCTTGGATGAAGGGACGATTACTTCGAGGCCGTGGTAGTTTGAAAGCCTGCCTTGGTAAAACTCTTCTTCCATGGTAAAAGCGGTCCCGAGGAGGCCGACGGTGTGTAGTTTGGCGGCCTTGATTTTTTCAGCGGTTGCATCGGCGATGTGCAGAAGCGGTATTTCCACAGAGTCGGTTATGGTCGGGGCGACTTTATGCATGGTATTGGTGCAGATGAGGAGAAAATCTGCTCCGGCTTTTGCGATCTTTTGTGCCGCATCGGCCAGACGCTTCCCCACTTCGGTCCAATCCCCTTTTTGCATGAGGGTTTCGAGCGGTTGGAAATCAACGCTGACCATGGCAATTTGGGCTGAATGAAGTCCTCCCAGGCGATCATTGATGCCCTGATTGAGCATCCGGTAGTAATGGGCGGTGCTTTCCCAGCTCATGCCTCCCAGCAGGCCGATAGTTTTCATCCTTTTCTCTCCAGTTGTCGACAATTTTTGTCTCTGGTTCGAGGTCCCTGTATGCTAGAGCATGGCCTTGAGTCGAGCAGCAGTCTGCCCGGCATCAGCTTTCTCGAATGCCGCGTGCAGTGAGCGCAATAACTCGCGGAGTATGGCTGTTTTCGGTTTGGGGGAGAGCAGATGAACCTCAATGGTTTTGAGGTCCAGAACAATCTCCTCGAGCAGATCGTATTCCAGCTTTAATCCGGAAATCGACTTTTTAATTTCTTCGCTGAGCTGTTGCATCGCTTGGCGATCGGATTCACCCGCCACCGGACCGTGGCTGAGCTGGATTCGATTATCTGCCGACTGGGGAGCGGCAACAGCAATGCCGAGCACGGCCAAGCCATCCGCGGTAATGCTGATGCCTCCGGCAAGCGTTCGCAGCTCTGCCTGCCCCAGCACCATCAATTCCTCGGCAAGACTGCCGGCTTCCCCCTTGTCAAGACCAATTGCGGCCCCCACCTCGTACATGGAAACCTGCACTGCAGTATCTCCGCCGGTCAGTCGGTAAAGTTCGGTCAGGTACTCTTTGCTTTTGTCCTCTTCGGTTTCCATATGATTATGATCCCCTTTTTATATTGGAACAGTGGAAGTATCGATCCTGGCAGTCTACCATCAAGGGACATAGGTGTCGAGCTGGATCTGTTTGGTGAAAAAGGGCCGATGTTCGTCTTTCCGGTGGCTGATAAAAAGGATCGTCGAAAGTTTCTTGTCGGCGATTTCTTCAAGCAGGTCGAGCAATCTGCCTCGGTTAATATCGTCCAGCCCCTGGGTTGGTTCATCAAGGATGAGCAGCTTCGGCCGTTTAATCAGCGCCCGGCCAATCAGGACCAGCCGCTGTTCGGCAAAACTCAGTCGCCGGAACGGGACACCGCTTTTCCCGGCCAGCGACAACCAGCTCAACCAGCGCGTAGCGGTTTTGATCTCGGATCCGGACACCTTGGCATACAAGCCGATGGAATCGTGCAATCCGGATAGGATAACATTCAGGGCGCTGCCTGGAATCCGGTGCTCCCGGTGAAGTGCCGGAGAAACAATACCCATATGTCTTTTAATCTCCCATATCGATTCTCCGGATCCACGGGGTTTGCCGAATATCCGCAGCTTATTGGCGTAGCATTTTGGATTGTCCCCGATAATAATATCAAGAAGAGTCGATTTGCCGCAACCGTTAGGTCCGGTAATTAAAGTGTGATCCCCCGTAGAGATCGTCAGGTCAAGTCCGGTAAAAAGTTTTTTGTCACCATACCCGGCGAAACCGTCAACCAGGTGAATGAGCTCCTGCGCCACGCTGTGACCTGGGTGCGTTTGGGCCGCATCATCTCCGGTGATGGGGGTCGGAGATGTCCGGCTTGATTGCCCGGAGCTTTTCAGCAGCGGCAGTATCCGCTGTTTTTCGCCGGTCAGTTCCAGTCGTCCCGCTTGGATAAGAGCGAGATGTGTGGCCCAGTCAGGGATGTCGTGCAGGCTGTTGACCAGCAGGATCAATTCGATATTTTGCTCAGACAACTGCTGCAGGGCAAGGTTGAATTCATGGCAACTCTGTTCATCAAGGCCGTCATAAGGGCTCTGGATGATCAGAGTCCTGGCCCCCTGGGTAATTTTCTGCAGAAAGAGGAGCTTTCTGGTCTGTCCTGAACTGAGCTGGCGGTATCCCAGCTGAAGACAATGGTCCATGGCAAAGGTTTTGAGCAGGGGCAGGTGCTCGTGATAGTTGGGTAAAAACTCACAAACCAGTGTGCCGGGATCTGTTTTATTCATGAAGTCGCTGTCGTCGTTGCGCAGCTCCTCTTCATAGATGTCCTGTTGCGCCTGGAAAGAGAGAATCTCCGGCTGCTCGGGAAGACGGAGATTCTCTGCGGAAAAGTCTTTTAAGGTGCCGGAGAGCAGCTCCAGCAGACGGTCGATGCCGGAGTTGTTTTCGCCGAAAAAACACCATGTCTGGCCAGTTGCAGTCGCCAATTCATCGATGGACAGCTCTTGGTGCAGGAAATTTTGTATATACATTCTGGTACACTACCATGTTGCTGAAAAATAAGTTAATGAGGTGTAGTAACATTTGATATTGTACCTCCCTCAGGGCGCATGGAAAAAAACGGCTCAATTTCTGCTCGCCGCATTTCGATGCTCAAAAACGAGTGAGGCAGTATGTTATCATGAGTACGTGTGGGACTATAGCCAATCTCGAGGTAAAAAGAAAGGCGGTTGCCGCTCTGTCCGTATGGGTACAAAAGGATGAAAGGAAAGATGACTCTGGGAATACAGTTCTTTGTTTTATTGCTGATCGTTTACCTGTTCTGCATGCTTTTCATGTACCTGCGGCAGGAATCCTTTCTTTTTTTTCCGCCGGCTGCGCGACACGAAAACCATGGTTATACCGATGTCGTCGATTATCAGCTCCGGCAAAAAGCGGTCACATTGCGCGGCTGGCTGGTCAATCCGGGCCTGGTTCGGGAAAAATTGCTTATTTATTACGGCGGGAATGGAGAAGATATATTTAATAACATCGACGAGTTTGTGGACGTGAAGGCAGCATCTCTCTTTGTCGCCTACCGGGGGTATGGGCCGAGTGATGGCAAGCCTGGCGAGGCAGAACTGTTTGCCGACGCCCTGGCGGTCATTGACGACGTGCGGCACAGCTATGCACCCAGACAAATGTATCTGATAGGGAGAAGTCTGGGCTCCGGGGTGGCCTGTTATGTTGCGGCCCAAAGAAATGTCCAGGGGGCTGTCCTGGTGACGCCGTATGACAGTATTGTCAATATTGCCAGGTCGAGTTACCCCTGGCTGCCAGTATCCCTGCTGCTCAGGCACCGCTTTGATTCACTGCAGTTTCTGGCCCAGATCGGCTGTCCGCTGCTGGTAATTTACGGCGGTCAGGACCGGGTGGTTCCGCCCGAACGAACAAATAATCTTATCGAGCATATCGTTGGTAAAAAAGAAATAGTTTTTATCGACCGGGCCGATCACGGAACAATTGATATGTTTGCGGACTATTGGCCGGCGGTTCTTCGTTTTATTAATCCACCGGAAACAGGCAGCAAGGAAGTCAAAAAAAGCACAAATCGATTGAACAGTCTTGATGACGGCGAGCTGTGAGAGTGAGTTCTCAGCAAACGCAATCGCGCTGTATGACTTGCTTCCTGCCACTGTGATCGACAGCAACGTAGGTGAAGGCGGCTTTGGTCACCTGGAATTTCAGCTCTTCTCTCGATGGTCTGTTAAGAGATGGTTTTACCCAGACCTCAAGGTTGATGGTGATTGAGGTCGTGCCGATTTTGACGACTTCGCCATAGCAGCAAACGACGTCGCCGACGTGTACCGGTTTGATAAAGGTAATAGACTCAACGGCTACGGTGACGATCCGTGAACAGGTCTTTTCTCGAGCCATGATGCCGCCGGCTATATCCATCTGCGCCATGATCCAGCCGCCAAAAATATCTCCATCGGGGTTGGTGTCGGCAGGCATGGCCAGGGTGCGCAGAATCAGTTTGCCTTTAGGGTGATTGTTTCCCTGCATCAGAAGTTATTCCTCAGGTAGCATGATGTAACCGAATAGAGTGACATTGGCTTGGCCACTCTCTTTTGTCTCCTGCTATCTTACCACGGTTCGAAAAAAGATGATCGCTTGAATTTTATACCGGTTTCGATATAGTTTTAATAGAGTTGCTAAGGCGTTCCAAAAACAAAGGAGGAGATATGGCCGACGAGAAAAGACGATTCAGCCGGATTTTTTTTAATGTAAGGGCAAAACTGACGGTTGCCGGATGTGAGTACCCGGTCGATCGAATTGCGAATCTCAGCGTCGGCGGCTGCCTGCTGGAGATTGCTGAAAAGATTCCAGTGAACAGTGCCTGCACCTTTACCATTTTTTTGTCCGGACTGGCTGAAGGCGTCGTGGTGCATGGAGAAACCGTTCGTGTCGGCAGTGATGAAATAAGCCTGAAGTTTACCGCTATTGAACAGGAAAATCTTCTCCATCTCCAGAATATCATCCGCTATAACGCTGAAGATCCTGATGCGATAGAAGAAGAGATTAGTGCACATCCTGGTCTCAGATAAATTCTTTTCCTTAGATAGCCATCTTTGCGTTCGTGTCTTATCGTCAGAAAAGGAAGAGATGACAGGAGGGTTCACTCATGGCGAAAGTGGTTGCTTCCTCAACCAGATCCAAGTCGATAAAGTTGACATACTACCGTGTCTTGATCGGTGCAGTATTGCTTCTGGTCATCAGCGCAGCCTTGTCCATTCCCTTTGTCTATGAATCCCAGACCATCTGGTACAAGGTGGGCAATGATAAGATCATGCTGCGGTCAGGCCAGATGGCCGGTCTTCTTGCTGCTGTCTTATTACTTGTCCAGATCCTGCTTGCCGCAAGAGGGAAATGGTTACAGCAGCTCTTCGGTGTTGCCGGTCTGATGCGGTGGCACCGGATCAACGGGATCATTATTGGCCTGCTGGCTATCATGCACATGCTCCTGGTATTGATTCCAGAAGGGGTGACCAATCTGCCCATTGGCCTCAAATACTGGCCGGAGATGGTCGGTATGGTGCTGCTCTGTATTGTTGCCGTTCTGGTCATTTCTGCGCAGTGGCGTCAGCAATTGAGAATCAGCTACCGGCGATGGCGTCTCTTGCATCGCTTTCTGGGCTATCTCGCTGTCGTACTCATGGCCCTTCATGTCCTGTCTGTCTGTGATTCGTTTGAACAGAGCGTGCCAAGAGTTGCTCTGCTCTTCTCGGTGGTTGGTGTGATGCTGGCCGTGTTTGGCAGTAAAGTACTCTCAATGCCGCCAGGAGAATAAGGATCGCTGGAGAGAATAACCGTTCCACCAACACATCACGAGGAGACTGTTATGAAAAAGTTTTTATGTATGGTGATTGCTCTGTTCTGCCTGGTTTCGGCGGGACAGACGGTCAGGGCCGCGGCGCGGGAATGGGAGTTGGACAAGGCACATTCCAATTTTTATTTTCGGATCAGTCATATTTATTCAAAAGTAGACGGAAAGTTTAACGACTTTTCCGGTGAGATACAGTTTGATCCGGCAAATCTGGCGGAAAGCAGATTCGTCTTTGAGATTAAAACAGACTCGGTCAACACGGATATTGCCAAGCGGGACAAGCACCTCCAGTCCACCGATTTTTTCGATACAGAGCATTTCCCGTTGATGACTTTTGTCTCGACTAAAATTACCGATGCCGGCAACAATGTCTATGAAGTTGCCGGACAATTCACGGTCAAGGGCGTCGCGTACGACCTGACCCTGCCTCTTACCCTCGCTGGCATCAAGGATCATCCTGCGGTGAAAGGTAAGGAAGTTATCGGCTTTAACGGAGATCTGACTATCGACCGTCTTGCCTATCATATTGGAACCGGAAAATTTTACCAGATGGGATTGGTCGGTAAAGATGTTGAGATACTGGTTACCCTGGAAGCGCTCAGTGACAAAAAATGAGCAAAGGTGGTTCTACCCCGTTCCGGATGAAGTGTCCGGGCGGGGCTGCATGTCGCCGGCGGATTCTTGCTGGAAGAGTTGGCGTATTTTCTGAACACGTTTTTTGTTTACCCCGAAATCCCAGTACCCGACATTCGCCCCGGATCGAATGTGGATCACCTTTTCTGCGGGAACCATTCTGAGTTCCACATCATCGACGAAGTGAAAGACTGTCGAACGAAATGCAGCCCGGAGGTATAAGGGCTGTACTTCTTCGATTTCTCCACCCATACCTTTTATGATACCTTGTATCCGTTGCCAGGCTTTTTCGGAACTGCCGGAAAAGCTGAGCGGCCTCACTCGATTGGTGTTTGTACTGTCGCCGCTGTCACTGGTGACGCAGTTGGGGCTATTCGGGCAGGGGCGCAGATGGCCGTCGATCAGTGCACCGGCCGGGGAGGATACAGTGCAGGAGATAAGGCTTGACAGTAAAGGGAGTGACATAAGTATGGTTCGCATAGACATTGACAATCACCTTAGTTTGCTTACATTCTTTGGCGGATGCTTCGAATATATGTTGCCGGGGTATCGTTCTTCTCTCAAGCCGGTTTCTTTTCTTGTAAACATTCTGTTGCTCTTTTCGAGAAGAATATGACGGTTGTCGATAAATATAAGAAACCGTATCAAAGTGCTCATTTAAGGAGGCATGTTATGGCTCATACCTGTAAAAGTTGTGGGGCTGTGGCAGATGACCCTGGTCATCTGTGCAATCCTACCGTTGAATCGCTTTCCTGCTCGTACTGTGGAGCAACCGATGTTGCTGCCAGCCATGTATGCAAAGAAAAACTTGCAGCAATGAAATTTTCCTGTCAATCCTGCGGCCGGGTTGCTGCCGAGGAAACCGAACTCTGTAAACCTGCTGAAATATCTTGATCTAACCGGGAAAATCGTAGTTGTACATCCCATCAACAAAGGCCGGGTCGCCTATGCGAATCGGCCTTTGTTGTACCCCGTCCTGATGGTCTTTTTTCGTTTACCGATGTCAGAAATCGATTCCCGGTTGAGGTTCAATCTCTTTTCGATAGGCGTGCTTTATTTCCCGTACCTCGCTGACGGTATCAGCAAGCTCGATGATCTCCGGATGGGCGTCTCTGCCGGTCAGGACAAGGTGCATATGTGCCGGGCGGGAAGAGATGATATTCTTTACCTGGTCAAGATCAACCAGTTTTAACTGCAGGGCATTGTTGATCTCATCGAGGATAAGGGTGTCACAGTCATCGGCGCTGAGTATACGGGTTATCAGCTGAATGGCCTCCTGGGCATTTTTTCGGTGCTCGGAATGGGCATAAGGATTGCCTTCGATACCGCAGAACCCTTTACCGGTATGGTATAATTTGACCAGTGGTTCCAGCATCTTGACGCCGTCCCATTCCCCGGAATACAGATCTCCCTTCATGAATTGCACAATGGTTGTTTTCAGGCCGTGTCCGCAACCCCGCAAAGCCATGCCCATGGCGGAGGTTGTTTTTCCTTTACCGTTGCCGGTTATAACGACAATGAGCCCCTGTGGCTTTTTGGGAGTAAACTTGGTGATGATCGGCTGGTCATCCATTTTCGCCTCGCGTAATCGAAAAGTTGCTATGTTACAGGTCGCGTCAGTCATGTATCCGACGGTCATATCTCACGATCGTATATGGTTCTGATCCGTCGGGCAGATGCTGCCGGCTCACCTCAATAAATTGCTCTTCCGAAAATTCCGGGAAGCTTACATCACCCTCGACTTCTCTTTCCAGATAGGTCAGGAGCATGGATGTCGCCACCGATAAACCCTGCTTGAAGATGTCCGCGCCACCGATAAGAAAGACTTTTTTCACCTGTCCGCACAGCTTGAGCGCATCTGCAAGGCTGGGAGCGTATTCGCCGCCCCGCGGGGTATAGTGTCGATCACGACTGAGAACAATATGTCGCCTGCCCGGCAGGGGCGCAGGGAAAGACTCGAAGGTTTTTCGACCCATGATCATCGGATATCCCATTGTCGTTTTCTTGAAAAAACGCAGCTCTTCCGGGATGTGCCAGGGCATTTTACCATTCTTGCCAATTATGCGGTTTTGGGCCATTGCGGCTATGATGATAATTTCCATTTTAGGTGATTTCGGCAGAATGACTAAAAAAATATTTGTAATCAGCTTCTATTTAATGGCAGAATAACTGAAAAGATAATGTATTTGCATCAATTCCTCTCCTCGGAAAAATGAAAGAAAGCCGGGGTAAGTCCTTTAAGAGACATTGTTTTTTGCAACAAGACAAGAGTATTATCTGCAAAGTACTCATTAACAATACGAAGAGTGTACGCATAATTCAAATATTTTTATGAAATACTCTTGAGAAGAGTGGTAGCCAGAAGGTGGAGCATTACTGATGAATGAATGTATCTCCGGACGAGACTTACGGCAAGAAAAGATTAAAAGAGTTGGAGGAGTTTGATGAAATTACATTGTCCCCACTGCGGAGTAAAAGGTTCTGCAGATGATTCCTATCTTGGACGAAAAGTTAAATGTCCGAAATGTCAGGGTATTTTTGATGTCGTTCACGAGATGGCGGCTGAGCTCTCTACAGAAGCTGCCCATGTCGCAGCGGCGGCATCTGCTCCAGCGAATTCCCCGACTACTGCCAAAGAGGATGCAGCACCCATTCTTCAGCAAGAAACTGAAGCTCACACCGTCACCGCAGAAGCCCTGTCAGGCAATGCAACGGAACAAATGCTCGATCTCGACGACGGTCCGGCCGGAACAGGCCCGTCAATACAACCGCCTGCCCAGGAGATCGCCACGGAGGAGGAGTCACTCAATTGGGACGATGTCGCCGCTGAGATTGATCTGCAGTTAGCAGAAGTCGAGGGGGGGGCTGAGCAGGCAGACGTGCCGGAGGGGAGTCCGGTAGATATGGGGGCTCTTGAGGATGATTTTACTCAGCCAGCCGCCGGCGCAACTGTCGCCCCTGAAATTGCCGCAGTCGATGGAGACCAGGACGGGGAGATCGTATGGGATGATGTCCAGCTGGTTGAAGAAACCGATGAGAGCGAACCCGAGCCTGCCGTTGTTGACAAAAAACAATGCCGGCAATGCGGTAAGAGTGAAAACCATGGCGAGTCTTTTCTGACCAGAGATGGTCTGTTGTATTGCGCCGATTGTGCACCAGTTGAAGATGCAGCGAAGGCTGCGGACACCGGCGGGGAGCAGGATGCAGAAGGCGCCGCCGTAGCGGCTCGTGCAGCCGATGCAGCCAAGGACCAATCTTCTCTCGGGACTGCAATCAAGAAAGCATGGCTCCAGGTGAAAGGTATTTTTTCGCGTAATTGAGACGGTAGCGACCATCCCTGTATCCTCTTTGTTGATGATGTCCTGTGGGGGGTGGCGGTGTCTGGATAAATCTGGTAAAACTGAAGAAAGGAGGGCTGGCAGATAGCCCTCCTTTCTTCGTTTAAACCAAGAAGGGGAGATGCGATGACAATGATTGATCCTGCACTGTACTGGCTGATTATCGGGGTAATGCTGTTTTTTCTCGAAATGGCGGTGCCTGGTTTTGTCCTGTTCTTTTTCGGACTGGGGGCTCTGGTGACGGCTCTCGCTGCCTGGCTGACCCAGATCAGTATCGCCTGGCAGCTGGCTCTTTTTATCTGTGCCTCTCTTGTTTCCCTGCTGGGCTTAAGAGAGAGTATCCAGAACAGGTTGTTTCCTGCCAAACCCAAAGACGGAGAAGCCGATGAGGATGTGATGCGTGCAGTTCCCGGTGACAAGGGGGTTGTCAGCATGACCATCGCTCCCCCTGCCGAAGGGCGGATTAAATATTCGGGAACATCCTGGCGAGCCAGCGCCGACGAAAAAATAGAGGAGGGCGAGATTGTCGCCATCGTTCGTCAGAAAGATCTGGTTATTCATGTGGAAAAAGTCTAACCCCGGTAAACGGGAAGATATGCTGCCCATTCACCTGCTGTTTGCCAAGCCATCAACCCCGCAAGGGGAGGAGGAAAATATGGAACAAAATCTCATAGCTCTCGGAGTTATCCTGGTATTTGTCGTGGTGGTCCTGTGGAAGACTGCGGTGGTGGTTCCCCAGCGTTCTGAATATGTGGTTGAAAGGCTTGGCAAGTATCGGACAACCCTGGAAGCCGGCTTTCATATCCTCATCCCGTTTCTGGATGTAGTTGCGTATAAACGAATCTTAAAGGAAGAGCCGATAGATATTGCCGCGCAGACCTGTATAACCGCGGATAACGTCACTCTGGAGGTTGATGGGATCCTCTACCTGCAGGTAGTGAATTCGAAAATGTCCGCCTACGGCATTGACGACTATCGTTTTGCCGCCACTCAGCTCGCCCAGACCAGTCTGCGCTCGGCGATCGGCAAGATTTCTCTCGATAACACTTTTGAAGCGCGGGAGAGCCTCAACGGCCAGGTCGTTATGGCCCTTGATGAAGCGACTGCCAGCTGGGGCGTCAAGGTGCTTCGTTATGAAATCAAAGATATCCAGCCGCCAAGAACGGTCCTTGAAGCGATGGAGAAGCAGATGAAGGCCGAACGGGAGAAACGGGCCGAAATAGCCAGGTCGGAAGGCGAAAAGCAGGCTATTTTAAACCGGGCGGAAGGAGACCGGGGAGAGGCAATTTACCTGTCCGAAGGCGAGAAAATCAAACGGGTAAACGAAGCCGAAGGCCGGGCCCTGGAGATCCTGAAAGTGGCCGAGGCAACTGCTGAAGGCATCAAGCGGGTGGCAGAGGCACTCTCTGCTCCGGGTGGCAAAGAGGCCGCCAGTCTTGAGGTGGCCAAGCAGTATCTCACCGAATTCGGCAAACTTGCCAAAGAAAACAACACGATGATCGTACCTGGCAACCTCACCGATATGAGTGCGATGGTCGCTACGGCGATGTCAACCTTCCAGCATGTCAAGAAAGGGACGGATAGTACCGGTTCGGAACCGGAAATCCGCTTGCGGAGTTGAGGCTGTTGTCTGAAAAGGGTGCAAAGCATTCCCTGTTGTTTATTCATCTGCTGATGCTGTTGGCGGCGACTCTTGTTTCCACCTCTTTTACCGTCGGCGCTGCGATAACCGCGGAGCTTGATCCGGCGGTCCTGACCTTTGTCCGTTTTACCCTCGCCGCCTGTATTTTCGGGCCCTGGGTGTATTATAAATACGGCTTGGGCTTCTCTTTTTCGCTGTTTTTCCGTTGCGCTCTGATCAGTGGCTGCCTGGTGATTTTTTTCTGTGCCATGTTTTTAGCCCTGCGTTATACCAGCGCCCTCAATATCAGCGTCATTTTTGCTCTTGTTCCCTCCATCTCGGGGCTGTATGCCCTGGTGCTGCTCGGTGAGCGTTTACAGAAAGAGCAGCTGGTGGCGCTTGCCTGCGGGTTGATTGGTGTGATCTGGGTTATCTTCCGGGGGGATCTCGCGCAGCTTTTCGCCATGCAGTGGAACAGAGGGGATGTGATCTTTCTTGTCGGCTGTATTGGCATGGGGCTTTATACTCCGCTGGTAAAACTTGTCCACCGGGGCGAATCGATGGCGATCATGACCTTCTGGGTTCTGGTGACGGGCAGTCTCTGGCTTCTGCTGGTAACCGGCAGCAGGTTCCGCACGGTCGACTGGGCTGCAGTTCCGGTTTTTGCCTGGGCGGGAATAGCTTATCTTGTCGTATTCACTACTATTATAACATTTTTTCTGACCCAGTATGCAGTTACTTATCTGGGACCCACCCGGGTGGCTGCCTATTCCTATCTGTATCCTGCCCTGGTTCTGCTGATTGATCTGGCACTCGGCCATGGGCTGCCGCCATTGCGCGTTATACCCGGCGTCTTTGTCGTGCTTGCGGCCATGTTCGTTTTGCAGCGAAAAAAAGGGGTTTGATACCTTGTGAACACCGGCAGCGTGGGTCAGGCCGACTGGTCATATTCCTTTCTTACCAAATGCAGGAAGAGGTCGCCCCGTCCCCGTGGACCTGGGCGGCCTTTGCCCCGGATGCGCAGCCTTTGTCCATCCTTGCTGCCGGGCGGGATGCTGACCTTCAGGGTCTGTTCTCCCTGTTCTCCGTAGACAAGTACCTGGATGATTTTGCCGCGGCGCAATTCACTGTCGGTAAGCGGGGTATGATAGGTTGTGTCAAGATCGAGTTCCCGGGGGGGCGGAGAATTACTTTTACGAGGGCTGCCGGCACCTTTGCCCATACCAAGCAGCGAGCCGACGGCATTACCGACCGATTTGAGCACTGACGCTTTGTTCGTCAGACTTTTCCGGGCAACTCCGGTCAGCAATGGCTTCGCCAGGGATCCGAGCAGAAAAATACCGCCGACGAAGATACCGCCCTTGCCGCCGAAAAAACTTTTTCTGACGAACTGCGTGCTGTAGCGAAACCCGGATCGCTGGAACTCACGTAAAATTCCACTGAACATCTGTTGAAAACGGGGATCTTTAAAGAGGTCCCGAAGAATGTCTTCCTGGCTGTAGGTGAAGCCGCCGCCGGCACCACTTGCCTGACCATTGGTAAAGATTTTACCGCTGGCTCTGCAGGCATCATATTCCCGTCGTTTCACCGGATCAGTCAGAACGCCGTACGCTTCGGCAACTTCCTTGAATTTTTCTTCCGCTGCCGGATTATTCGGGTTCCTGTCAGGGTGATACTGCATTGCCAGTTTCCGATAGCTTTTGCGCAGCTCCTCGTCGCTGGTTGCGGTGGATACCCCTAGTATTTTATAGTAGTCTTTCATCGGGCAAATTTTTGTTGAAAACAACAGGAAGAAATTATCCAGACTGACCCAACTGATTAATATATTTCTTCTGTCGATTGTTACAAGAAATAAATAGGGATGCTCCAGGACTTCACTCCTTTGGTGAAAGATAATTCCCCCGCTGTGTTTTTTATGATTATGATGCATTGTATATGAAAAAATATATACTGCAGGTGCTTGAAAAAAGGCTGTATGTTGGCAGTCTAAAACAGTTCTGTAAAAATTGAGGGGGAAAATACCATGAGCATGCAAGTGAAAAACAATATTTACTGGGTTGGCAAGATAGATTGGGAACTGCGAAAATTCCACGGGGATGAGTATTCCACCCATAAGGGCTCTTCTTACAATTCGTATCTGATAAAAGAACAGAAAGTCGCTCTGATCGATACGGTGTGGGGACCTTTTGCCCGGGAATATGTTAAAAATCTGCAGCAGGAGATCGATTTGTCGCAAATCGACTATGTCATCGCCTGTCACTCGGAAAATGACCATAGCGGCGCTCTGCCGGAACTTATGCGGCACATCCCCGAGGTGCCTATCTACTGCACCAAAAACGGGGCGAAAATTCTCAAAGGGCTCTATCACCAGGATTGGAATTTTCAGGTGGTAAAAACAGGCGATAAGCTCAGCCTCGGTGACAAGGAGCTCATCTTCGTCGAGGCTCCCATGCTCCACTGGCCGGACAGCATGTTCACCTATCTGACCGGCGAAGAAGTTCTGTTCAGCAACGATGCCTTTGGCCAGCATCTCGCCTCTGAATTCATGTTCAATGACCGGGTGGACCAGGCGGAACTCATGCAGGAATGTCTCAAATATTACGCCAATATTCTCACCCCGTTCAGTCCCATGGTTATCAGAAAGATAAAAGAGGTGCTGGGTTTCAACCTGCCGCTCGATATGATCTGCACCAGCCATGGGATTATCTGGCGCGACAATCCAGCCCAGATTGTTGAAAAATATCTTGCCTGGGCTGATAACTATCAGGAAAACCAGATAACCATCCTCTATGACACCATGTGGAACAGCACCCGGCTTATGGCCGAAGAGATAGCGGCTGGAATCCGTGCGGCAGATGACCAGGTAACGGTCAAACTGTATAACCTGGCCAAGACCGACAAGAACGACGCCATAACCGAGGTCTTCAGATCAAAAGCCATCCTGGTTGGATCGTCGACTATAAATAACGGGATTTTAGTGGCTATCGCGGCGCTGCTGGAAGAGATGAAGGGATTGAAATTCAAAAATAAAAAGGCTGGTGCCTTTGGCAGTTACGGCTGGAGCGGTGAGGCGGTGAAACAATTATCGACCAGGCTTGCCGATGCAGGCTTTGAAGTAGTCGATGAAGGAGTACGGGTACTCTGGGCCCCGGATGCGGATGGAGCCAGGGCGTGCCGGGAATACGGCAAAACATTTGCGGCAAGTGTATAACCGGGGGCAGGCTTTCTGCTTGAACCCAAAAGTCTGCAATGAATAAAGGCGGCAGGGTAATTTTTTTTAATCATCCCGAACCCTGTTACCGCACCTGACTTTGCCGTTGCCTCAACGCGAGTACCCGGCCGGCCCTTCGGCCCGCAGTCGGCGGGTACTCATCGTTTTTTCTGCAGTACTTTCTTTTCCTTTGACGTTGCTGACGACCCCGGAATACCGGCCCGTGCGTTCTCTCGCTCAGATCCGTGCAGTGTCCGCCGACTGCGACCGGGAAAAACTATGGCAAGCGGAATCGAGAAATTGTATCTATACGCTTCCTGCCTCGACTGGTCGATAGCGGAAAAGTAACAAGAGTAGTAAATTTTATGTGATTACCACTAAACCTCAGCTATATGGGGCTATGAGGTGCCCTTTTCACGGGACGCCATAAACCCATCCCTGGGGGCTTGACCGCAGCCATCCAGGCTGCGGAACACCCGTGCAAAGGGCACCTCATAACCATCTGGACCTTCCAAGTTGAACTTTAGTGGTAATCACAAAATTTTATGAAAAGGAGAGTCTCAGGCATGATGGCAGAGATACAGAAATCTGGGGAATGTACCGACAAGAAGATGGGGCGCATTGGTTACCGGCCCTATTGGGTTTTGAGCTTTTCCGTCCTCGTCAGGGCAGTTCATCAGGTCGGAGCGGCGCTTTTCCTGGCGTCTTTCCTGCTCGATGAGGTCGTGCATCTGCCCACGCTTTATCTGGGGATTGTTTTTGCCAGCGGCGTAGTGTTGTTTTTTACCGAATGGATGAGACATAGACAGATTTGCAGGGAATTATCGGGTATGAGTACCCTGGTCAAGCTGATATTGCTTGGCGCAGCCTATCATGGCTTTTTTCCGGCATCAGCGACGGTATTGTCTGCTTTCGTGCTTGCCTCAATCAGCGCACATGCACCAAAACAGCTGCGGCACAGATTGTTGTATTAATGAAAAAATGTATTGATTTGCTCCCCCTGGCGCATTTTGTATTGGTCGGATATCCGCTGCTGGGTAATTGTGACCCGATTCTATGAGGGGGACATTGGGAAAACTGCGTCTGTGCTGGATTGACAATCAGGCGTGAGATTTGCATTGTTTCTTTGGAGTACGTTCTTGTCAGAGCTTATGAGTACATTGCCTGGTAAAGATAAATTTTCTGCTATCCGAAAGTGTGACGGCAGTAACCCATCCGCAGAGAGTACGATATGGATATAACTAAGTTTGCCATCCCCGAAATTATTTTTGGTCGGGGAAGTTTGGATTACGCAGGGCAATGTGCGCTGCGGCTTGGCGCGAAGAAGGTGCTTCTGGTCAGTGACTCCGGGATCGAAAAAGCCGGCTGGGTGCAGAAGTTGATGGACATTCTCAAAAAAGAGGGGATAGATTGGGTGTATTATTCCGGCGTCACGTCCAATCCCCGTGATATCGAAGTCGAGCAGGGGGCTCGGTTTTATCTGAACAATGGCGCGGACGTGATCATTGCCATCGGCGGCGGCAGCCCGATGGACACCGCGAAAGGGATTGCGATCATCGCCAGCAATGGCGGCAGGATCAGGGATTATGAAGGCGCCAACCGAGTCAGCCGCCCGCTGCCGCCGATGATGTTGATTACCACCACCGCCGGCAGTGGTTCCGATATCTCCCAGTTCTGCATCATAACGGATGTCGAGCGGGCGGTAAAAATGTCGATTATTACCCGTACCTTGGTCCCCAATATTTCCATCGTCGACCCGCTTATCCTGCAGACCAAAAGCGAAACCCTGATCATTCAGTCCGCAGTCGATGCTCTGGCCCATGCAATCGAGGCCTATACGTCGACGATTGCCTCGGCTTTTACCGAGATGCAGTCTTTAAAAGCCATCGATCTGATCATCAAAAATCTTCCCTGTGCGGTGGAAACGAGATCTCTGGACTGTCTGGAACAACTGAGTATTGCCTCCGTTGCTGCCTCCATGGCCTTCAGCAATGCCAGCCTGGGCGCAGAACACGCCCTGGCCCATTCGCTCGGCGGCCACTTTGATATGCGGCACGGGGTGATCCATCCGATCCTTCTTACTGCCGTCATGCGGTTCAATCTGCAGGGTGCGGAGGGAAAACTAGCCGACATCGGTCAGGTGATTCTCGGGCATAAGCTTGGTGCAGCACATGAAACCGCTCTTGCCGGGATTGAAAAGCTTGATGAGTTTTTTGCCACTTTTAAGGTATCGCAGAGACTTCGGCAGGAGATCGGCGAAGAGGATAAGCACTTTCTGAAGCCGATCTGTCAGATGGCGGTCAATGACGCCTGTGTTCTGACCAATCCCCGACCACCTTCCTGGCAGGAACTGCTGAGCATCTGCGAGGAGGTCTGGTAATGAAAATTACCACCCTGGAAGACCTGATAGGCATCGAGCATTCCAAGCTTGGTTTCTACCAGGAATTGCAGCAGAAAGTCGAACAGCTCAAAACTTCCAATCAGGAGCTGGAGAGAAAACGCAAGGAAATTCAGGCGGTTCTGGACGGCATTACCGATCTGATGCTGGTGTTGTCCGAGGACCTGAAAATCCAGCGGGTCAATCATGTGTTTTCTGAGTGGTTCCCCGGCATCGATCCCATCGGCAGAACCTGTTATCAGCTCTTCAGGGGCAAGCAAAGCCGATGTGAAGACTGCCCGGCCCAGCGCTCTCTCGTTCTCGACGAGATTGTCAAGGATCTCTGTATCTATAAGGTGAACGATAAATTCAGACATTTTGAAATTATTGCGTCTCCTCTTAAAACCGGCGTCTCGGCTGAACGCAATGTGCTGCTTTTTAAGCGCGATGTGACCCTGGAAAAAGAATTCCAGGCCCAGTTCTATCAGGCGGAAAAAATGGCCACGGTTGGTGCTCTGGCCGCCGGGGTTGCCCATGAAATCAACAACCCTTTGGCGGCAATAAGTGGTTTTGCCGAGGGGCTGCAACGGCGGATAGGACGGATTCAGGGAAAGGTAGAGCCGCAAATACTCGATGATTTTAACGAGTATACCGATACCATCATCAAAGAATGTCTCCGTTGCCGTGACATTGTGCAGACACTGCTCACCTTCAGCCGACCGGTCGCCTCGAGTCTGTCTCCGGTGGATATGAATCAATGTGTCCGGGATACCCTTTTTATTCTCAAGCATCATTTTAAAGAGCAGCATAATATTGCCGTCAAGACCGACCTGCAACCCAACCTGCCGGTTATCATGGGTGACGAATCACAGCTGAAACAGGTGATAATCAACCTTTTTACCAATGCTTTTGATGCAACAGGAGACGGTGATACAATTCGTATCATTACCAATGGAGGGCCAAACGGAGGCGTTGAATTGATTGTTGAGGATTCCGGCTGTGGTATTCCCGCCGAACTGCATGATAAACTCTTTGAGCCTTTTTTTACCACGAAACCGGTGGGCAAAGGGATCGGCATCGGTCTGTCGACCTGTTACTCAATTGTCAAGAATCATTACGGAGAGATCACCGTGACCAGCAGGGAAGGACATGGTACCTTTTTTAAAGTCTCTCTGCCGGGGATTACGCTCTAGAGGAGTACGCGTATGGAACAAGAAAAATACACAGTCCTGGCCATCGACGACGAAGAGCCGATACGAAGACTGCTGCAGAAGGAACTCACCACCGACCGGAGGGAAGTACTGACGGCGGCCACTGCCGCATCGGCACGGGAAATGTTGCGAACGCACTGGTTTGATGTGATCATCATGGACCTCCGTTTGCCGGACATCCACGATCTTGATCTGTTGATCGAGATAAAGGACACCGTGCCGCATATCGAAATCGTGATGATCACCGGTCATGGCGATATCGACAGCGCGGTGAAGGCGATAAAGCTGGGTGCCTGCGATTTTATCCGTAAACCGTTCAACCTGGACCGGCTGGAACTGGTAATTGAAAAAGCCCACCAGCGTGTCCTGCTCTCGCGGGAAAACACCATCCTGCGCCATAACAGCAGCATTGATCAGCAATCGGTGCAGTTCATCGGCAATTCTCAGGCCGTTCGGGACATTAAGTTTCTGGTTAACAAGGTGGCGCCGGCGAAAATACCGGTCTTGCTTACCGGGGAGTCGGGTGCCGGCAAGGATGTTGTCGCCAGGTTGATTCATCAGCGATCTGCCTGTGCCGGTCATCCGATGATTATTAAAAATTGTGCGTCCCTGCAGAAAGATCTGGCCCGGAGTGAATTATTCGGCCACATGAAAGGTTCTTTTACCGGTGCTACCGAATCGAGTGAAGGGCTGATGGCTTATGCCCACGACAGCACCCTGTTTCTCGATGAAATCGGCGAGCTTCCTCTGGGGGTTCAGGCCTCGCTGTTGCGAATTCTTGAAACCCAGACCTACAGGAGGGTTGGTGAAAAAGAAGAACGAATGGTCAACATCCGTTTTATATACGCCACCAACCGTAATCTTGCCGAAGAAGTGGAGAAAGGACGTTTTAACGAAGCCTTTTTTCACCGGATCAATGCCTTCAATATCGAGATTCCGTCGCTCAGTGAACGTAAGGAAGATCTGCCTCTGCTGGTGGATTTTTTCTTGACCCGCCTCAGTCCGGACAATACGTCGTATCGGATCGTCGACAATGCCATGGATTGCATTCTTCGCTATAACTGGCCGGGCAACGTCCGGGAGCTGCGCAATGTTATCGAACGGTCGATTATACTGGCGGAAAATAACATCATTACTGAACGTTGTCTGCCCCGGGAGCTGGTCTCAATATCGGAAGACAACCTGGCCACTCTCAGTCTTGAATCCGTTGAGAGAAATCATATCCTGAAAATGTTGCAATTTTATGATGATAACCGGCAGAAAACTGCAGAAACTCTCGGCATCAGCAGAAAAACACTCTATAGAAAACTCGAGAAATATGCCGGGCACTAATATCTCTTCCATGACTCCGGGTCGTTTTGACTTCTTTCCTCTCATGCCTGTGTCTTTTTGACCCACCGCCCCGGATACTGTCGGTATCTGTTGTTTTTGCGGTGAATTCCTCCCAGAAACTCTATCCGTAACGCTCCAGCTGTTCCTCCCGAGGGACACTTTGGTATCGCTGATTGTCGAGTGAAAACATGTAACTTTTTGTTTTTACTGTAAATGATAATTTGGCACGCCTCTTGCTTTTGTTTAATTGCGCAAGAGATGGATCCAGATGCAACTGTAGTGAAGGCTGATCTCGCCAATAAGTTTTGCGGGAGCTTTTTTAGTACTCGTTTGACAGGCGTAAGCCACTCAACACAATAACCTCAGTCAAAAAAGGAAGGTACATTATGGCAGTTCGAGAAGAAGTATACGGCTATTTCATTCCCAGTGTAACTCTGATAGGTATTGGTGCAGCAAAAGAGATTCCAGCAAAGATCAAAGCACTTGGTGGCAGCAAGCCGCTGATTGTCACCGACAAAGGTATTACCGGTGCCGGGATTACCAAACAGATTACCGATCTCCTCGATGGCGCCGGCATGAAATATGTCGTTTTTGACGAGACCATCCCCAACCCTACCGACAAGAACGTGGAAGCCGGAGTTGCGGTCTATGAAAAGAATTCCTGCGACAGCCTTATCACCCTTGGCGGCGGCAGTTCCCATGACTGTGGCAAAGGTGTCGGCCTGGTCATCGCCAACGGCGGCAGAATCCAGGATTTCGAAGGTGTTGATAAATCGACCAAACCAATGCCTCCCTATGTAGCGGTGAACACCACCGCCGGTACAGCTTCAGAGATGACCCGTTTCTGTATCATCACCGATACCAGCAGAAAGGTGAAAATGGCCATCGTTGACTGGCGCTGTACTCCAGGTATTGCCCTTGACGATCCGCTGTTGATGATGGGTATGCCACCGGCACTGACCGCAGCAACCGGTATGGACGCACTGACCCACGCGGTTGAAGCCTACGTTTCAACCATCGCCACTCCAATGACCGACTCGGCTGCGGAGAAGGCGATTGAACTGATCGCTACCCACCTCCGTCCTGCAGTTGCCAACGGCCAGGATATCGTTGCCCGTGAAGGGATGTGTTATGCACAGTATCTCGCCGGTATGGCCTTCAACAATGCCAGCCTTGGTCATGTTCATGCCATGGCCCATCAGCTCGGCGGTTTCTATGACCTGCCCCACGGTGAATGTAATGCAATCCTGCTCCCCCATGTGTGTAATTTCAACCTGATTGCCAAGATGGACCGTTTCGTCAAAATTGCCAAGTTGATGGGTGAGAATGTCGATGGTCTTTCCCCACGCGAGGCCGCTGAAAAAGCATTGTCTGCCATCAAAAAACTGTCCACCGATATCGGCATTCCTGCAGGTCTCGTTGAACTCGGCAAAAGATACGGCAAAGAAGTCAGCGCCAAGGATATCGACACCATGACAGGGAATGCTCAGAAAGATGCCTGCGGTATGACGAATCCCCGCACCCCGACAGATAACGATGTGAAGGCTATTTATAAAGCAGCATTATAATTCATTGTCAGCTGTAAATTGCTATTAATTTAGTATATTGCGGGGTATGGATTCGTCCGTACCCCGCAGTTGTTTAATTACCGAGGAGTATTGCCATGACAGACAAGATATTTCGTGTAAACATGTCCGATCTAACCACCAGAGTGGAAGAGGTCCCAGCTGCTTGGGCAGGGCTCGGTGGCCGCGGCCTGACTTCCAATGTGGTTGCCGCCGAGGTGGAGCCTACCTGCCACCCGCTCGGTAAAAATAATAAACTGGTTATCGCCCCCGGGCTGCTTTCCGGCACCCAGGCCGCCAACTCCGGCCGTCTTTCCTGCGGCGCCAAGAGTCCGCTGACGGGCACCATTAAAGAGGCCAATGCCGGTGGCACTTCGGCTCAGATGCTGGCTAAACTTGGGATTAAGGCGCTGATCATTGAAGGGAAACCACAGGTCGATACCTGGTACAGTCTTCATGTAACCGCAGATGGTGTTTCCATCAATGAGGAAACCGAGCTCATTGGGAAAGGAAATTACGAGGTTGTTACGACCCTCAATACTCGTCTGGGCGAAAAATTCGGGGTTATTTCCATCGGCCAGGCAGGCGAGATGAAAATGGCTGCGGCAAATATTTCCATCAAAGATCCCGGCTCAAGAATCCGTTCCAGCGGACGAGGTGGTCTGGGTGCGGTGATGGGCTCAAAACAAATTAAATTCATCGCGGTCGCGCCGACCGACAATAAGGTTGCCATTGCCAGGCCCGAGGAGTTCAAAGCAGCCAACCGGGCATTTGCCAAAGCCCTGGTCGATCATCCGGTCAGCCAGGCTCTGGGTCAGTATGGCACCAATGTTCTGGTCAACATCATCAACGAAGCGGGGGCGCTCCCAACCCGTAATTTCACCTCCGGTCAGTTTGCCGGTCATGAAGAAATTTCCGGGGAAACCATGTATGACACCATTGTCGCCCGCGAAGGAAAACCGAAACACAATTGCCATCCGGGATGCGTGATCAACTGCTCGCAGATTTATAACGACAAGGACAATCAATACAAGACCTCAGGTTTTGAGTATGAATCCATCTGGGCCCTGGGCGCCGATTGCTGTGTAGACAACCTCGATCATATAGCCGAAGCTGATTATATCATGGACGATCTGGGTATTGATTCGATCGAGACCTCAGTCGCTTTTGGTGTGGCCATGGAAGGCGGACTGCTTGAATTCGGTGATGGTCCGGGTGTGCTTCGGATCCTGCGCGAGGATGTCGGCAAGGGCACGCCTCTTGGCAGAATCATGGGGGGTGGGGCAGGTAATGTCGGCAGGGCTTTTGGGGTTACCAGGGTGCCGGTGGTCAAAAATCAGGCTATCCCTGCCTACGATCCTCGCGCCATAAAAGGTATCGGTATCACCTATGCCACCTCGACCCAGGGAGCTGATCACACTATGGGCTATACCATCGCCACCAATATCCTTGGTGTCGGGGGTAAAGTTGATCCACTCAGCCAGGAAGGACAGGTGGAGTTGTCGCGTAATCTGCAGATTGCGACAGCTGCAATCGATTCGACCGGCATGTGCCTGTTTATCGCCTTTGCCGCCCTTGACAGCGAAACCTGCCTGCCGGCCCTGATCGACATGATCAACGCCCGGTTCGGCATAGCGCTTACCGCCGATGATGTTACCAATCTTGGCATGTCCATTCTGAAAACGGAGCGCGCATTCAACATCGCGGCAGGTTTCACCAGCCAGGACGATCGACTGCCGGAATTCTTCCAGGAGGAACCGATCGCTCCGCATAATGTGGTCTGGGATATTAAGGATGAAACCATCGATTCATTCTGGAACTTCTGATTAGTACCTTACAGATTCTTTTCTTGGTTTTGTGCAAGAAAAGAATCTGTCTCAAGGTACTTACACCCCTCAAGGGGGTACTGAAGAGAGTCCCGGCTTATTTCCCGTCTCCCAGCCGGTAGCATCGCGTACAATGCAGTCGATGTGCTGCCGGCTGATATACTGCTTGTTTTTTCTCTGTTTTCCCTCTAAATATCGTCCTCTGAACATTTAAGTCGAGAGGTCGTTTATTATGCCATTTATCGGCGAGGCAATAGCTCTCACCACAGTGCTGTGCTGGACTTTCAGCGTGCAGTTTTTTGCTGCTGCCTCCAAAGAGGTTGGGGCGACCCCGGTTAATATCATTCGGTTGTTCGTTGCCCTGCTGCTCTTTACCGCCCTGCTGTTATTCAGGCAGGGGGCATTGTTCCCGGTTGATTTCCCGCTTCGTGCCTGGTTTATGCTCAGCCTTTCCGGCGTCATCGGTTTTTTCATCGGCGATATCTTTTTATTTAAGGCACTGGTGGAACTGGGGCCGCGGATTACTATGTTGATTCAAAGCCTGGCGGCACCTACTGCCGCGGTGTTCGGTTGGAGTTTTCTGCATGAGAGTTATAATCAGCAGCAGTGGCTGGGCATGGCTGTTACCCTCGCCGGGGTTTGTGCCGTAATTCTTGAGAAAAGCAGGGATGCGGCTCCTGCCAGAAAATTGCAGGTAGCCAGGGTCTCCTTTCGGGGGGTCGCCTTTGCTTTTGCGGCCATGCTTGGTCAGGCGGGCGGGTTGCTGCTCAGTAAAAGCGGTATGCAGACCGATGCCGGATATCTGGATGCATTTTCGGCAACGCAGATCAGGGCCCTCGCCGCCTTCTGCTGTTTTGTCCTTTATTTTACCGTGACCGGTAGATGGCAGAATGTCGGAGCCGCGCTGACCAACAGAAAAGCGGTGGCTTTTACCGCCATTGGCGCGGCCATTGGCCCTTTTATCGGCGTTTCCATGTCCCTTATGGCCCTGCATTATCTGCCGACGGGTGTTGCCTCGACCTTTTTTTCTCTGATCCCGATCTGTATTATTCCTTTTTCCATTTATCTCCAGAAGGAACATGTCTCCCTCCGGGCCATAGCTGGTGCAGTCGTGGCCGTTTTCGGGGTATATCTTCTTATGGTCTGAGAATTTGCCATGCATAAAGAGATATTTGCCGGTATCTTGTGATTTAATACGAAAAAAGATTTTTAGAAATTATGCTTCGACTGGTACTGACCGGAATTCTTGCCGCGTTATTTTTCAGCTCCACCTTCGTTCTGAACCGGGCCATGAGCCTGGAGGGTGGTCACTGGCTCTGGACGGCTTCGCTGCGATATATGTGGATGCTGGTGTTGCTCTGCATCTGGCTGGCTGTTACCGGACGGGGCAGACTGGGCATTAAAGCGCTGCATCTGTATCTCCGGCACTGGTTGTTCTGGACGATCGCCGGTTCTGTCGGTTTTGGAGTGTTTTACGCACTCATCAGTTTCAGCGCTTCCTATGCTCCCGGCTGGGTGGTTGCGGCAACATGGCAGCTGACTATCCTCGCGACCCCCGTGGTATTATTGCTGTTCGGCCGCCGGGTCTCTTTTCGCGCGGTGCTGTTCACCTTCATCGTTTTTGCCGGGGTGCTCCTGATTAATATCGAGCAGGCAACCGCCGTACCACTCCGCGATGTCCTGCTTGGTGCGTTACCCGTGCTTGGTGCTGCTTTTGCCTATCCTCTTGGCAACCAGATGGTGTGGGAAGCGAGAATAGCTGTTCATGAGCACGACGTGCCGTATCTCAGACGTCTTCTGCCCACCATCGATCATCCGGCCATGGACGATGCCATCTGCCGCGTTTTGCTGCTCACTCTGGGTTCGATACCGCTGTGGATAGTGCTGCTGGTGTGGCTCTCCCCACCGATGCCGGGTGCTGGCCAGCTGTTGATGACATTGCTGGTAGCTCTGTTTTCAGGTGTTGCCGCGACCAGCCTGTTTCTTGGTGCACGGCATATGGCTGGGAGTCCGTCCGAGCTGGCGGCTGTAGACTGCACCCAGGCGATGGAGGTAGTTTTCACTCTTGCCGGAGAGGCCCTGCTGCTCGGGGGAACGCTCCCCGGCTTCATGGGCTGGGCGGGTATTGTCTTGACTCTTCTTGGGCTGGTACTCTACCTGCAGATGCAGAAAATTTAACAATCCATTCTTTTGACGATTTTTCCTTTCCGCTGAGGGCTGCTGCATGGGTATTGCAACCGATATTATTATTCTTGTTCTGACTGCTTTTTTCTGTGGTCTGGTGATGCAACGACTGCATCAACCGCTGATTCTCGGATATATTCTGGCCGGCATCATTCTTGGCCCGCATACCGGCGGTGTGACGGTTCGCGATATTCATGATATTGAACTGCTGGCGGAAATCGGGGTGGCACTGCTGCTGTTTGCTCTTGGCCTGGAGTTTTCTCTTAAAGATCTCCGTCCGGTGAAATATATAGCCCTTATCGGTACGCCCCTGCAGATGGTTTTGACCATTGGCTTCGGCTATGCAATTGGTCGGCTGTTTGGCTGGGAATGGAAGACCGCTCTCTGGTTCGGCTCTTTAATCTCGCTGTCGTCGACCATGGTCATTTTGAAGACCCTGATGAATCAGGGCTGGCTGGGGACACTGTCGAGCAAGGTCATGATTGGCATGCTGATCATCCAGGATCTGGCGGTCGTGCCGCTGATGATCATTCTGCCCCAGTTAAACAATCCTGCCGGCGGTATTAGCGTTCTCGGTCTTGCCTTCATCAAGGCTGCACTCTTTCTGGTCGCCATGTTTTTTCTCGGCACCCGTCTGCTGCCCTACCTGCTCAAAACTATCGCCGAGATCGGCTCCCGTGAATTGTTTATCCTGGCCATTACCGCTATTGGTTTAGGTGTCGGCTATACCACCTATCTGGTCGGACTGTCTTTTGCCTTTGGCGCCTTTATTGCCGGCATGGTTCTCAGCGAGTCGGATTACGGCCACCAGGCTCTCAGTGATATCATTCCGCTGCGCGATCTGTTCGGGCTGCTGTTTTTTGCCTCGGTGGGCATGCTCCTCGATCCTCGCTTTCTGCTCAGCCACTTTACGCTCATCCTGCTTCTGGTCGTCGTTGTCAGCATCGGCAAGGGGTGTATCTTTGCTCTCCTGGCCAGGCTCTTTCGTTACCGCAACGTCATTCCACTCGCGGTCGGCCTGGGGCTGTTCCAGGTTGGGGAGTTTTCCTTTGTCCTGGCCCGGATCGGGGTAGCCAGTCAGTCTATTACCAGTGAATTTTATAATATGTTTCTGACTATGGCGGTCGTCACCATGGTGTTGACCCCCTTGATTTCGTCGCAGACATCGCGACTCTACAGCCTTAAAAAAAGATGGGTTCAGAACGAGCCTCTTGAAGCGCTCAATTTTCCGGAAGATGAACTGCGTAACCATGTGGTCATCGCCGGCTGCGGCCGTATCGGGATGCAGATTGCCGAGATGCTGCAGCAGCTGGCGATTCCCTTCGTCCTGGTGGAGCTTGACCAGATGCGCATCGAAAGGGCGAAGGCTGCCGGTTTTCCAATTGTCTATGGCGATGGCAGTCAGGAGGTGGTTCAGGAGGCGTTACGGATAGAGCGTGCTGCTCTTCTCGTTGTGACAATCCCGGGCATCGTCGTCGCTCGTTCCATAATCAGCCATGCGAGAAAAATCAACAGCGGGATCAGGGTGGTCGCCCGCATGTCCGACCCGGACTTTTTCGATGTCTTTAATGAATTGCAGGTGACGGATCTCGTTTATCCTGAATTTGAAGCGGGCCTGGAAATGATCAGGCAGGTGCTTCTCTATCTGCGAATTCCAGTGCCGGAGATTCAGCACCATACCGAAAATCTCCGCCATCAACTGCTTACCCAGGCAGCAACTCCTGCGGAAGGATATCGGACTCTTGGCCAGATGCGGGCCGCTGAACAGCAGTTCGATCTGCAGTGGGTCGAGATTGATACCGATAATCCGCTGATAGAAAAGAGTATTGCTGAAGCCGAAATTCGCAAGATAACTGGGGTGTCGATTGTCGGAATTATTCGCAACGGCACCCTTCAGACCAACCCTGAACCCTCTTTTCGGTTTCGGCAGCACGACCTGGTGGCGATTATCGGCTCAATCCAGGCCCGGCATAAATTTCATTGTTTTATTAATCCATTATCGGAAAAATGCGTTGTTTTGCCGTGAGGTGCATATCGCCTTTTTCCAGGAACGCCTGGTGCATGAAGAAGGCTTTCTCGATGATATGCGGCTCGTGGCCGCCGCGCTCCCGGACTGCTCGTTGATAATAGTCCCATAATTGATCGCGGTAATCGGGGTGAGCGCATTTTTTGATGACCTGCTCGGCGACCTGGCGAGGGGTTAAGGGGCGGGTATCCACCAGGCCGTATTCCGTCACGACCAGATCCACCGAGTGCTCGGAATGGTCGACATGGGTAACCATGGGGACGATGGCCGAAATCAGGCCACCCTTGGCGGTAGAGGGTGTAACAATAATGGACAAGGCACCGTTGCGCAAATAATCCCCCGAGCCGCCGATGCCGTTCATCAGTTGGGTGCCCATGACATGGGTGGAGTTCACCTGGCCGTAAATATCGACTTCGATAGCAGTATTGATTGCGATGACCCCGAGGCGGCGGATCACTTCCGGGGAATTGGATATTTCGACCGGCCGCAGGACAATTTTCTCCCGGTAGCGATAGATTTCATTAATAAAGCGTTCGCGGGATTTTTCCGACAGGGTCAGGGCCGAGCCGGAAGCCGCCCGCACCTTGCCCAGATCGATAAGGTCGAGCACGCTGTCCTGGAGAACCTCTGAATAGATATCGATGGATTGAAAGTTATGGTCGTCGATAAATCCGGAGAGAACGGCGTTGGCTACATCACCGACCCCCGCCTGCCAGGGCAGGGCTGCGGGAAGGCGATTTTTTTTGATCTCATGTCGCACAAAATCGAGAATGAACTCGGCGATTCGACTGGAGGTGGCGTCCGGCGGCGTGAAAATCGGGCAATGATCCCGCTCCGTGCTGAACAGGATGGCCACGACCCGGCTGGGATCCATTTTGATAAAAGGTTTACCTATCCGATCAGCACTGCGGTAAATGGGAATGGGCATCCGATACGGCGGATCTTCCGGGATGAAAATGTCGTGAATTCCTTCCAGGTCCGGAGAATTCGATGAGATCTCAATAATAATTTTTTCAGCTTCCTGCACATAGGTGGGGGTGTTGCCGACCGACATGGTCGGGATAAGATGGCCCTGTTCGGTTATCGCGGCGGCCTCGACTACAGCGACGTCACACCGCCCCCACTCCCCCGCCCGCACCTTGGCAGAGAGCTGGGAGAGGTGATCGTCTTTAAATTTTATATTGCCCTCGTTGATCTGGCCCCGCATATATCTGTCGCTCATATAGGGTCGGCGCCAGGAAAGCAGATTGGCCCGGGCCAAGGCCCCGTCGACCATATCGCCGGTCGATGCCCCGGCGAACAGGTTGATCTTGAATTGTTCACCCTGCTCCGCCCGCCGTACCAGCTCCCGGGGGATAAGTTTGGGATAACCGGCGGTGAATCCGGAAATAAACAGGTTTGTGCCGTCCTGAATATGTCGGGCGGCCGTGGCCGGATCGGTAATTTTGTCCTGCAGGGGTTTATAACGCACCCGGTCTGTCAACATGCCAGTGTCTCCTTCCATGAAAAAAAAATTCAATAGTACAATTGGGAATATATACCCGTCAAGCGAGGGCGAGGCAGAATACCGTAAAGCTCTTCTGCCCAGTTGGGAGGTTCAGTCCATAGGGACAAAAGCATATCCCCGGGACTGGTACCCGATCATTGACATGTAGCCGTTGGCGACCAGTTTCACCTGGGGGAGAAAATCTCCAGCATCGATATGCTGAAATCCAGCGGCAATAAGACATTGTTCCATAACTATTTGCCGGGCGGCAAATTTCTCAACCATAGCTGCGATCTGTTTTTTCTCAGGCAGATCCATATCGACAACGTAATCGGTACCCTTGGTAAAAAAGTTGCTCGCCTTACCGCGGATGCCGACTATAAAAACAGGGGTGGCGCCGGCGGCGGCAATCTGGTTGTATGTTTTTTCAATAAGCTGCAGCCGAATCAAAAGGAGCTTTCTCTCCCCGACAGTGACATCGAAATAGGCTTTTGTCGCGGTCAATCCTGCCGGCGCAGGCGTATGTTTTTCATTGCCTGCCGAGTCGGCATAGCCGAGGCTCATGCTGCAGAGGACTGAAACTATGGTGAGAAGGAGTATCTTCATGGCTTGTCCACCTTAAATGTCAACCGGAACGGCTTTTGTTCAGCAGCCCAGCTCCAGTGGCTTGAGGAGCTTCAAGGCTCTGTTTCCCTTCGGTCCTGGCTGATACCAGAATTTGATTGTGTCGCGCGGCTTCAACTCCTCCAGCCTGTAAAAGCCTTCAAAGAGGGTGTCTTTGTCGATGGAAAGGACAATGGTCGGTCCTTTCTTCTGCTTGATGGCGACCGTCTGCTCGTCAAGTGAGACTGAATTGACTATTCCTTTGGCGTACTGATAATTTTGGGCGGAAACATCTTCTTCGTACTGGGCTGCCATGAGGGGGCAGGCAAGGAATACCGTGACAAGAAGAAACAACAGGCTGCTGGATATCGGACTGAGCGATCTATGGAGTTTCATATATGACTGTTTGTAAAAGGTGAAACTGCTTGTGGTGGTTCACTTATTCTTACATCAATTAAGCACTGAAACACCTTTTCGCAATGATCCAGAAGAATGGATCGAGATGGGTGTGTATTTAGTGAACTTTTTTAAATAAATTATAGATCTCCTTTTGGTCGTGGAGAAAATGTATGCCGATTTTAAATGCAGATTGCTGCAAATGTTTACACGAATTCATCCAGACTGACCGGGCACTGATTGTAGAAGTATCGTCGGCACCCTCTGATTGTTCAACATGCAGAAGCAAAGTGTAGTCGTCGCTGTTCAGGGTTTCGTAAAATATATGCTTGCCGTTGAGCGCTGGTTTCGGCACGATCAGGCAGGCGCCCGAAGGAGAAAAATTAATGACGGTCGCGGTCAGCCGACCCGGCAGAGGTTTGCCGGTATGCATATCGAACAACCCGACGCTCATAATGAGTTCGTGCTCTATCCTGGGAGGTCGAAACAGAAAGGACACCATAATTTTTTACCAGAGTTGATTTGCCGTTCATGGGCCTGTCGAGAACACCTTCCGGAGTGTAGGCAATTGCTTGAATCTTGTCAAATTATACTGCACTAACGGATGGATAGATCGCCTGGCTTATACAAAAAGGCCATGAAAATCATCGGACACGAGTTTTAATACGAATAAAGGCCAGAAAGGTCTCTCCTTTACAGGATTTTCTTGCTACTATTATGGCGTAATCCTGGCCAGTAAAAAACAGGTTTTCGTGCCAATGGTCTGTTTATTAACATTATTTAACCAGAGGAGATGAAAATGAATTTGCCATCGTACCTGAAGCATTTTGCCGTCGCAGCTGCCGTCGTCAGTTTTTTGAGTGCCGGGCATGTCCGGGCCGCCGTTGATAAAAACTATCTGCTGGCCACCGCCAGTACCGGCGGTACCTATTATCCGGTAGGTGTCGCCCTGTCCACCCTCACCAAGGTAAAACTTCAGCCCGGCCACAAGATCAGCATGTCGGCGATCAACTCCGCCGGTTCTGGAGAAAACATTAAACTGATGCGGGACAATGAAGTGCAGTTTGCCATTCTGCAGGGGCTGTACGGCTACTACGCCTGGAATGGCAAGGGACCTCTCGCCCAGGATGGCCCCCAGAAAGAACTTCGTTCGGTCACCATGCTTTGGCAGAATGTTGAACATTTCACCATCCTTACCGACAAGGCCAAAACCGGCACCATCTCAGATATGGCCGGTTTGAAAGGGGAGCGGGTTTCTCTTGGTAAAAAAAACTCCGGTACCCTCGGCTCCAATGAGGTAATTCTCGGCAATCTTGGGGTGAAGAGTGACAAAGATTATGATCTGGTCTATGTCGGTTACGGTCCAAGTGCCGATGCGCTGCAGAACGGACAGATCGCTGCCATGTCCACTCCTGCCGGCGTTCCTGCCAGCGCTGTTACCAGGGCACTGGCTTCAATGGGAGACAAAGCGACTCTGCTCAGTTTTACCGAAGAACAGGTCAAGCAGGCCGATGGCGGCCTTGGCCTCTGGACCCCGTATCTCATTCCGGCAACTGCCTACCCAGGTTTGAAAAAAGATGTCATGACCATTGCCCAACCGAACTTTCTGGCGGTCAGAGCTGATATTGATGAAGAGTCCGTCTATCTCATTACCAAGACCATCTACGAGAATCTCCCTTTCCTGAATGCGATCCATAAGGCGACCACGGCCATGAGCACTGACAAAGCCCTTGCCGGTCTGCCAATGCCACTGCATCCTGGTGCGGCGCGCTATTATAAGGAAATCGGGCTCGTCATACCCGATAATCTTATTGCCAAATAAAATAGCGTTGAACAGGCCCGATCTCCTTCGTTGCCCTTCAAAGACATTTCCTGCGGGCGTAGATCGGGCTTTTTCTCGAGTCATCTCTTAAGTTGTACTTTTAATGAGTGTATCAAGAAGAAGGTGGTGGCGAATTTGGAACAAAAGCAAATTTTTCAGATATATGCGACATCAGGAGGGAAGGAGAAAATTGTCTTCGTGCTGGCGGTTGCGATTTCCCTGATGCATGTGTACTTCAATATTCTCACCGTTTTGCCAAGTCTCTGGCAGAATGCCTTACATTATTCGGGCTTTGCCCTGCTCTGCTGCCTCACCTACCCCCTGGGCGGGATCCGTCGCAAGAAGAAGTGGCTTCTGGCCGTCGATCTTGTCCTGGGAATCTCGGCCGCGACGGCGGCCATATATATGATTTCCATGGAAGATGCCATTTATGCCCGGGGCGTCCATCTCTCTTCCGCGGAATGGGTCGCGGGCTCGGTGCTGCTTCTCTCTGCCCTGGAATTTACCAGACGGACAACCGGCTGGGTAATCCCGCTTCTGATCGTTGTTGCCCTCACCTATGTCGGCTGGTGGGGAGCAATGCTCAACAACGTGTTCCGGTTCACCGGCCTGAGCGCGGAAACCCTGCTCTTTCGTTCCGTCTATGGCGATGACGGGCTGTTTGGCAATATTGCCCTGATCTCGTCCACCTTTGTCTTTATGTTTATTCTTTTCGGGGCGTTTCTGCTCCGATCCGGGGCGGGGGAATTTGTGGTCGATCTGGCCCGGGCGGTTGCCGGAAAAACCATCGGAGGACCAGGATTAGTCGCGGTTTTCGCCTCCGGGCTGACCGGAACCATTTCCGGCTCAGCCGTTGCCAACACCGCCTCCACCGGGGTGATAACCATTCCTCTTATGAAAAGGGCCGGTTTTGATCCCAAATTCGCCGCCGGGGTCGAGGCCGCAGCGTCCACCGGTGGACAGCTCATGCCGCCGATCATGGGTGCCGGTGCCTTTGTTATGGCCAGCTATACCCAGATTCCTTATACCGTTATCATTACCGCCTCTATCCTCCCGGCTATCCTGTATTTTGCCAGTGTGGCTTTTTATGTACGGATTGAGGCTAAAAAATGCAATGTCAGTATGATCGATGACGAGGATGTCAGACTGCTCGATGTCCTCAAGGAGGGCGGTCTACCATTTCTGCTGCCCATCTGTGCGCTGATCGGCATGCTTGTCTCAGGGTTCACCCCGACCTATGCTGCCGGAATTTCCATTCTCGCGGTTATCGGTTCTTCCTGGCTCACACCTAACAAGATGGGCATCCGGGCAATCCTCGAGGCCCTTGCCTTGGGCGCCAGGAACATGATCATGACCGGCATCCTGTTGTGCAGTGTCGGCCTGATGGTCAACGTTATTGCTACCACCGGCATCGGCAACACCTTCTCGCTGATGATAACCCAGTGGGCCAGCGGCAGTCTGCTCATCGCCATTCTTCTGATTGCTCTCGCGTCCCTGGTACTCGGCATGGGACTGCCGGTGACCGCGGCCTATATCGTTCTGGGCACCCTTTCTGCACCGGCGCTGTATAATCTGATCGTCGATTCGCAGATTGCCGAGATTATCGCCAAAGGGCTTCTTTCCGAGGAGGCAAAGGCCATCTTCATGCTCGCTCTGCCGGAAAAGGTCGCGTTGCTCGGTCAGGCAATGCCTCTTGATCAGGCCAGAGCCATCCTCGAGGCGGTTCCTGTCGATCTGCTGGGAACGGTTCGCGACATGGCGGTTACGCCCCATGCCGCCACCTTTGCCCTGCTATCGGCGCATATGATTATCTTCTGGCTCAGCCAGGACAGCAACGTCACCCCGCCGGTATGTCTTGCCGCCTTCACCGCCGCGGCCATTGCCAAGACCCCGCCGATGCAGACCGGGTTGTATTCCTGGAAACTGGCCAAAGGTCTGTATATCGTGCCAATCCTTTTTGCCTATACGCCGATGCTCGGGGGCAGTTGGGCGGATGACTTCACCATTTTCTTCTTTGCCATCATCGGTCTCTATGCTTTTGCCGGGGCATTTCAGGGTTTTCTGGAAAATCGCCTGAATCCATTTCTACGTATGCTTTCTCTTGCTCTGGCCTTTTTTCTTATCGCGCCCTGGCCGACTCTGGTACATGCTGCGGCGGCTGTGCTGTTTGTGGTTCTTTTTATTGCCAATCTCAAGCAGCCACAAGCGAACAATATTCTTCAGCAAACGGCAGAACAATGAACCAAGACAGGAGTTTTTCTTTTGCCTACGGGAATGACCGACGGGACCTGTCCCTGCCTGCGCATACCAGATACTTGCAGGTGCAGGAACCGCAACGCGACATTACGCCAACCCTCTTTCAGCAGAGGCTGGTCGAATTTCTGGGTAAAAATCCTCTGGATCTCACCTGTCCGGTGCTGGTGCTGGCAGATAAAACCAGGCTTTGCGGCTATCCGGAATATCTGCCGCTATTGCTTCGCAGCCTTGAGCAGCATGGGATGGATGGGACCCGCCTGAAAATTATTATCGGCTACGGAACCCATGGTCGCCAGAGCGATGCAGAATGCCGTCAGGCCTACGGCACAGCCTATGACAGGTATTCTTTTATTCATCATGATTGTACCATGAAAGATGGTTTTAAAGAGTGTGGCCGGACTACTCAAGGCACCCCTGTCCGTTTTCGCCACGACCTGCTTGACGCCAGTGCGATAATTACCATGGGGGCGGTTTCGCACCATTATTTTGCCGGCTACGGTGGTGGTCGAAAGTTGGTCTTTCCGGGCTGCGGTGAGCGCGAAGCCATCTATGCCAACCATGGACTGTATCTTGACGGGAATGCCGGCACCATCGCGGCCGGTTGCCGGCCTGGCATCCTTGACGGGAATCCGCTGGCCGAGGATTTGTTTGCCATAGAAGAAAAACTGCCGGTTCATCTGGCCATTCACGGCATTCTCGACTCCCATGGCGAGCTCTGCAATCTCGTTTTGGGGCGAGGCCGGGAGAGTTTTCTCGAAGCCTGTCGGCTGCACGGTGAAAATTGCGAGATAGTCGCCCCGGACTTTGCGGTCGTGATTGCTTCCTGCGGCGGTTACCCCAAAGATATTAATTTTATCCAGAGCCACAAGGCCATTCATAACGCGGCGATGTTTGTGCGTGACGGCGGCTTACTGCTGCTCTACGGGGAATGTCGGGACGGTATAGGGTCAACGACTTTTTTGCCGTGGTTTAAGATGGGTTCCTTTGCTGCCGCTTTTCGGGAGTTGTCCCGCAACTACCAGGGCAACGGCGGCACGGCGCTGGCCATGATGACCAAATTACAGCGAATCCGTATTGGGATGGTCACCGACCTGGACGAGGCAAGCTGCCGGTTGATCGGCATGGAGCGCTGGTCCCATGAAAGCGTCAAACAATTTCTCGGTGACCGGCAAAATGCAGCGAGTATTGCCTGCATCGGCAATGCAAGTCTTACCGTGAAGAAGGGGCAGGCCCGGTAAAACGCACAGCCTGCTTTTCAGCCGACTTACCAGCCCTGGGCGTACGACTCCCTTCTGGGGTCGGCGCCGGCTACCAGAGTCCCGGTATCCTTCTTGAGAAGAATGGCGCAGACTCCTCCAGCTTTCCAGGCCCAATCGGGCCATGTTGCCACCTTATGGCCACGTTTGATGAGCTCAGCAAGAGGCTGCGCCCCGACCCGTTGTTCTATCCTCAGTAAATTGGGATGATAGTCGTGGGGGGCAAAGGAGTTTGGGTAGGAAAAAGTGGCAAAACGCGGCTGCTCCGTGGCTGTCTGCACGTCCATGCCAAAGAGCGCGACGTTGAGGAAAGTCTGTAAAATTGTCTGGCACTGGGTGTCGCCGCCGGGGGTCCCGATTATCATCCACGGCCGGTCATCTTTAAAGATCATAAAAGGGGCGGGCGTCAGCCTCGGCCGCTTGCCACCCTGGATCGAACTGGCATGCTGTTCGTCGACAAAGGACTGGGAACCGCGGGTGGAAATCACCATGCCGGTGCCCGGAACCACCGGCCCGCTGAAGGACATATCGCTCGGCACAGCCGAAACACAGTTGCCGGCCTGGTCGACGACACAGATGTAGCTGGTATCGAGGTTGTCATTGGGCGCTGTCATGGGTGGGATAGTAGTGTGCTGCAGAACATATCCTGTGGGCGGTGGCGTGTTGTTAAACGGCCATGGATCACCACAATCCGGCATGACCGGAGAGGCGGCAGCGCTGATGCGTCCGGCGCAAAGTTTGGCATACCCTTTTGCCAGAAGGCCGCTGATCGGTACGGTGACAAATTTGGGATCCCCGTAGAACTGTTCACGATCGGCAAACGCTATTTTCAGCGCCTCCGTGACGGTATGGATATACTCGCCGGTGTTATGGCCCATCGCCTGCAGGTCAAAGTGCGCAAGAATATTCAGAGCTTGCAGCAATACCGGACCCTGGCACCAGGGACCGGCGCTTTTCACGGTATACTCGCCAAAGCTCACGCTGAGAGGATTTTCTTCGGTGCAGGAGTACGCGGCCAGATCGCTTGCCTGCATCAGCCCTCCATGCGCTTTGTTGTAGGCAATGATATCACCGGCTATTGAACCCTGGTAGAATGCATCCCGGGCCGCGGCAAGACCGGCAAGACGATTTCCTTGTTGCGGCGCATTGTGTTCTGCGGCGATCATGCGTCGCATGGTGGTGGCCAGATCTTTCTGGTAGAAGATGTCATCGACCTCCGGCGGCCGGCCATCTGGCAGATAAATTTCTTTATTCGTGGGCCATCTGGCGTACTTTTCCTGTAGTTCGTGCAGGGAATTGCGCATAAACTGGTGCATGGGAAAACCATTTTCAGCCAGGTCGACAGCATCGGCGCAGACCTGGGCAAAGCTCATGGTACCGTATCGGCCAAGGGCCCTTATCCAGGCATCAGGGGCTCCCGGTACAATACAGCGATGGATGCCGTCGGGGATCAGGCCGTTGTGGTTCTTTATGAAAAAGGCCACGCTGGCCTTCTGGGGCCAGACGCCAAGACCGTCGATTGTTGTCGTCAGCCCGGTTTTGGCAATATGGATCATCATGGGCGCCACCCCGGCAAAATTGACCATGTCAGACTGTAGAACCGTCAGGCAGAGCCCCGCAGCCGTTGCTGCATCAACGGCATTGCCGCCTTTGTCAAGGATTCGCATCGCCGCCTGAGTCGCCAGGTGGTGACCGGAGACCACCATCTGTTTTCTGCCCCGAATAGCAGGACGATAGGAGGTTCTGGTTTGTTCGTACTCGGAATAAATTTTTTCATCAGACATGGCATTCTTCCCTGTAAAACAAGATGAGCTGATTTTTATTATGTTCAGATAAGAACGTATATCCCGGTAATTTGCAATATCTTCAAAGCATTGACGGTAATTGGCAGGAGATGTATTGTCGCTTTCAATTTGTGCCACAAGCCTTATAGTTGCACATATCACTCATACTATAACCGCGGGAAAGAACCTAAATGGACAAACTGGTAGTCAAAGAACTTATAAACATTGCCGGCAGAGATAATGTTTCGACGGCAACGTCGGATAAAATCACCCATTCCTATGATGCCACGCAGCAGCGATATTTACCTGATGTTGTCGTCTATGCCGAAACAACAGAGCAGGTCAGCCTGGTGGTGAAACTTGCCAATCGCTGGAAAATACCGGTTCTACCCCGTGGGGCCGGAAGCGGCTTTACCGGCGGCACCCTGCCGGTCCGGGGCGGTATCGTGCTGGTGTTGACCAGGATGAACAGAATTATCGATATCGATACCGAAAATCTCATCGCCGAAGTGGAACCGGGGGTGGTCACCGCCGAACTGCAGCGGCAGGTGGAGAAACTGGGCCTCTTTTATCCACCTGATCCGGCGTCTAAGGAATTCAGTACCCTGGGCGGTAATGTGGCCGAATGTGCGGGAGGCCCGCGCTGTGTGAAATACGGCGTGACGAAAGACTATATTCTGGGCCTTGAGGTCGTTACTCCTACCGGTGATATAATCAAAACCGGGGGGCGGACCCTGAAAAATGTGGTCGGCTACGATCTGACCAAACTGTTTGTCGGCTCGGAGGGGACCCTGGGCATTGCCACGAGAATTATCGTCAAACTGTTGCCCAAGCCGGCGGCGAAAAAGACCATGCTTGTGCAGTTCGCCTCCATTGACGGGGCGGCCCAGTCGGTTTCGGCGATTATCAGGGCCAAGATTATTCCCACCACGCTGGAGTTCCTGGATGCAGCCACCATCAACTGTATCCGTGGCGCAAGCACTCTGCCTCTGGCCAAACTGTGCCGGGCCATCCTGATCATTGAAGTGGATGGCGACGCCCAGGTACTGGATAGGCAGGTGCGGGAGATCCTGGCCGTTATCGAGCCGTTTGGCATTCTGCATACCCGGATTGCCGAGACCGAGGATGAGTCGGAGGAGATCTGGCAGGTTCGGCGCATTGTCAGCCCCAGCCTGCGCAAGGTCAATCCCGACAAGTTCAACGAAGATATCGTTGTGCCCCGCTCCAAGGTGCCGGATATGATCCGTGCCCTGGAAAAAATTTCCCTGGATTACGGGGTGCCCATCGTCAATTTCGGTCACGCCGGGGATGGCAATATTCATGTCAATGTGATGGTCGATTTACGAGAAGACGGCATGCCGGAAAAAATCGACAAGGTGATGGACGAGGTTTTCAGTGCCGCCGTCAAGCTGAAGGGGGCGATTTCCGGAGAGCATGGCATCGGTACGTCCAAAGCAAAATATCTGCAGATGGAGCTGGATGTCGCGACCATCGCTTATATGCAGCGGATTAAGGCGGCATTAGACCCCAACAACGTCCTTAATCCGGGGAAGATATTCTTAGTGACTTAGAAATAATTCTCTTGTGTTTTTTACAAGAGAATTATTTCGTGAAGGAACTTATCCCGCATATCTTTTGGGCGGGATTAGTGGCCAATCATCAATCTTCTTGTGTTTTTTACAAGAGAATTATTTCGTGAAGGAACTTATCCCGCATATCTTTTGGGCGGGATTAGTAGCCAATCGTCAATCTTCTTGTGTTTTTTACAAGAGAATTATTTCGTGAAGGAACTTATCCCCCTCAAGGGGGCATTGAAAATAATCCCGCACAGTATTTGGGCGGGGTGAGACAACTACAATGAGTTAACGGTAAAAGCAAGCTCCGTATAAGAAGTACATTATGACCCATACAAAGAATAAGAGTTTACAGGATTTTGAACAAGTCATCCGCGAGTGCGTCAAGTGCGGCGTCTGTCAGGCCCATTGTCCCGCCTATCAGGTGAATAAAAAAGAAGGAGCGGTTGCCAGGGGTAAAATTGCCCTCGCGGCAGCCCTGCTTGATGGGGAAGCGGGGTTAGAAGCGCATCTGCAGCAGGATATCAGCATGTGTCTGATGTGCGGCTCGTGTGTCAATAAGTGTCCCAACAAGGTGCCGACCCATGAAATCGTCGGGGCCATCCGCCGACAGATTACCGATAATCGGGGTCTGTCGCTGGTCGGCAGGGGAGTTTCGACCCTGCTGGGGTCCCCGGCGCTGATGAAGACCCTCAGCAAGGGGAGCGCATTACTTTCTCCCCTGGTGTTGAAAAAGGTGCCGGAATCGAGTGGCTTACGGCTGCGCTTTCCGACGCCGGTCATGAAAGATCGGACCGTGCCGAATATTGCCTTTCATAATCTTTTTGACCGGGTGCCGGAGTTTATCGAAGGACGATCTGATAAACCGGTGGTTGGTTTTTTTGCCGGTTGTTCCATCACCTATATCTACCCGGAAATAGGGGAAATCATGGTGTCCATTCTGCAGCGGATGGGCTATTCGGTGTATGTGCCGAGAACACAGCAATGCTGCGGTATCCCTGCGCTTTCTTCGGGAAACGGCCGACTGGTCGAGCAGCTGGCCGAGACCAATGTCGATGCCTTTCGCCGAAAAGAGGTACAATACATCATAACTGCCTGTGCTTCCTGTAATGGCGGGATCGGCGAATATTACCGGACCATGAAGGCTGATTATGGCGATTTCACCGGTAAAGTGGTTGACTTCAGTGTCTTTTTGAAAAAAGAACGGCTTTTCGCAGAACTGGCCGGGATGGAAAAGTGGCCGGATAGGGTGAGGACCACCTATCATGATCCCTGCCATCTCAAGAATCAGGGGATAACGCGAGAGCCCAGAGAGTTGCTGCGCGCTTTGCCTAATGTCGATTTTGTTGAAATGGAAAGTGCCGCGACCTGCTGCGGTCTGGGGGGGACTTTTTCGGTGTATCATTACGAGGCCAGTAAAGCCATTGGCGCCAGGAAAATTGACGGATTAAAAGAAAGCAAAGCACAGTTGATCGCCACAGCCTGTCCCGGCTGCATCATGCAGTTGCAGGATACAATCAATCACGCGGGTCTGTCGGTGAAAGCCGTACATCTTCTGGAATTGGTGGCAGAGGCACTGCAACAACAGCCTCGAAAAGCACTAGAAAACGGGCTCTAGCAGATGTGCTTTTCATCAGCGTGTCAATCTGAGGAAGACTGTTGCTGCAAGAGTTGTAACCGTGGTAAACGGGAAATAAACCGGGATAAGCACCTTTGCGGTGCACTCGAGTTCATGTTGTTAAAACTCGCCCTGGCTTACCCGTTTTTTTTGACAGAGTTCAAAGAGTAAGGTACTAATATCCATATAGGGCTTTGGACGGAACAGTCCGGATCATGTGGGATTCAAGGCTATTGTACTGTTCTGTTCGCGGCAATTGATCAAGTTTTCACCCTGTTTCTCTGCAGGGTGCCTGTTGAAATTTTTAACATAGTGTTTGGATGAACTCCTTTCTCACGAAAATATCACAACTTCCTTCCATTCAGAAAGTACTCTTTCTTTCGACTCGAGGAGATGTCCTCTTTTTGCATGATAACAGTGAGGTTGGTGAAAAAGCTGAGCACGTTTCCCCGTGGCATGCGATTATCGATCAATTGCATTCGCCTGTCGAAGCGGAGTTGTTCTTCGAACAGGGCGGTTATTATCTCCACTCAACCGAGATTGGCTATCTTATTGTCGGCATGAACGGTTTTGACCGCCTGCAGAATATAAAAGCGGCCTGTACACAATTAAAAGCGAAACTGAGCGATTCGACTATCTGTAAGAAAGTTTTGCTCCGGATGCTGCAGGATGCCGATGACACGCATAAGCCGCAATTTATCATGGCCCTTCTGCCTTTTGCAGATGAAGAAATTGCCGAAAAACTGATTGCTCTCCTTGGCCGAAATGCTCAAGTCATTCCGCAGATCAGCGCAAAGCTGGTGGGAAATATTTGTCAGGTCCTTGGCCAGTCTGCGTCTCCTGCAGCCCGCCAGGTGCTAAAAAAAATATTGCAGGACCATTATTCTGGAAAAACCGTGTTGGATAATGAGGTTCGGTACGCAGCCCAGGTGGCGGTTGCCCAGCTGGAACTGGCCTTGCCGCCGGAAACCAGCACGGCCTCTCCAGGCACAGACAATCCTGTTGCTAAGGCGCTGCCTGAAACCAAACCCCCGCTTGCTGCTTCCTCTTCTTTGCCAAAAAGCTATGCTGCTCAGGTGCCAGAGGGCCCGAAAATAGAAGATCTGTTGCATCAGGGCAAGAAAGGTGACGCTATCGCACTTATGTTGGCACAGATTGAAATCTGCGCCCATAAAAAACAATTCGACATGGCTGAGCATCTGCGCGACTGGATCCTTCAGGCGGATTCGACTGCGTTGCGCGAGATAATCCTTGCCGCGGAGATAATCGAGGAACAGAAAAATCTTTCCATCAGTGATGCATATCGAGCTGTCTGGGCCAAGCTGGCCGGGAAGCTGTCGACAGAAGAGTTTTCTTCTCTCTATCATGCGATGGTTCATAAACATTATAAAACTGGTGAGATTGTCGTCGACCAGGGGCAATTTGTGTCGACATTGTTTTTTATCGATCGCGGGAAGGTGCAGCTTTTTTCGGCAAGCCATGGGGGCGAATATGCCCTGAAAACCCTGGACGCCGGCGAAATATTCGGTGCTGAAACTTTTTTCGATATATCCATATGGACGATGAGCGCACGAAGTCTGGGGGCAGATATCTCCCAGCTCACCTGGGACCGTCTCCTGAGTCTCAAAGAAAGTTGTCCGGCAATTCGTACGAAGCTCATGGATTATTGCAATCAATTTAAATTGACCAATATCACCTTTGATAAGCCCGGAACGACCAGGAGACGCTTTGAGCGGGTGAAAATATCTGGCAAGGTGGCTGTTGCACTGGTCAAAAATATAGGCGAAGAAAGTCTCTTTGGTACCAAAGGGAATCTTATAGATATTTCAAGAGGAGGTCTGGCTTTTAGTCTGCGGTTTTCCAAAAAGAAAAATGCCGTAGCTCTGCTCGGCCAGGATGTGAATGTCACCGTGCGAACGGATCTTTCCCCCCATTCAGTTCAGCGCAAGGGGGTGATTAAAGCGGTCCAGTGCCACGACTTTGTCGGCAATGATTATACCATTCATATGGAATTTCAGGAAACTCTGAGCAGTGCGGAGGTCTCTCAGGCTATCGGGCGAATTCGATAGGTAATTTCCATATATCACAATTTCGTTTTGGTGAGCAGGTCGACAATCTTGTTCGGAGCACAGCTCGGGGCAATGTCCAACACCGTCGGGGGGTGTCCGGACAAGACTATCTGGTGGTCTTTTTTGTGGGTGATATAGGCAAAGCTGAATGCACCATAACGTTCCATTTTTCCCATATCCGTAAGTTGTGTCACCGCCTGCGTCACCGTGGCATCTTGAAAAGATTTTTTCAGGCCCAGTTCATCGCCTAACTTGGTTTTTAATACTTCTATTCTGGCCGCAGTCAAGGCGTTTGTCTGTTTGTTTTCGTTGCCTGGCTCCTGCGGAGGATTGGGTGCATCTTCCGGTTCGGGGCTCGTTGTTTCATCTTTCATACCCACCGCCTTCATAATTATGGGAGTCAACCCGCTGTTGATGACATTTTTTCTTGGTTCACACTCATTGCGTATAAAGATTGTTGCTGAATCCCAGGAGAAAAGTTCATACGCTGCCTCAATGCCATGCAATTCGCCTATCCTTGCATCAAGGAGCTCGCCTTCCTGGAAAAAAAGAATGCCGCCTCGCTGTGTTGCGTTGTCAATTATTCGTATGGTGCAGGATTTTGCGTCCATTTCCATTAATTGCAGAAATACTGTCGGAGAAATATCATGCATTATGCCGCCAGCCGCCTCATGCTGCAATACGCCGTTGATGGCGGTAACCAGCTTGTCTGCCTGCAAAGGTTTTTTGAGATATCCTGTAATACCACTCCCTTTTGCTACTGCCTGAAGACGTATTTCATCCATCGAGGATACAATAACGGCCGGAATGTCTGGATAATGTTGCCGAAGGTGGGTGATCAAACTCATGCCGTCCATGCGCGGCAGTATCGGTTCCACAATAACAAGCGATACGGGGACCTTCTTCAATTGCCTGACAGCCTCAAAACCATCGCAGGCGGTGACAATCGCAAAGTTTTCCCTGTATTGATTCAGACTCTTGGTCACCGCATTGCAGAGCACTGCGTCGTCATCGACAAATAGAATGTTTCTCACCATAAAATATGCTGCCGCTCCAATTTTGAAATTCCTGATTCTCTGGGTATTCCCAGTGAGTAAATCATTGTAACGCTAATTGCAAGTGGTATAGGTCGTAAAACAAACCGCGGTAGAGCGGTCGCTCTTTTAGCTGCAGGATATTCTCCTGGTCTGTTCCTTGTCAGTTTTTATCCCGGATGCGAAGGTAATTCTTTTAGGAATTGTGTGGGGCTTTGTCTCTCGTCTGCATCACGGCACTAATTAACGGCAGGATCAACCCGGCTATCGATAAAAAATCCAGCTATACGGAAAAACATCCAGATATCCGGAAAGTTAACAAATATGACGGCGTATTTTGCTACAAGGAGCATCTTCTGTGGACTCGCATTCTGAAAAACACAGCATCCTTGCTCCGCATGAAAAAACATATGCTATACTATCAAGATCTTATCTTGATAGTCGTGTGGGCTCCTCAGTTTGGCACCACTATTTCGCAAAACGTATCTGCTGAGAAAAAATGGCATGATAATTGAAGAACAAAGAGTAGGGAGAGGGAATGCTGAAACAACGGCCGGCCGGTCGATGTTCCAGCAAATATTCGTATGTTGCATTGGCTGTGAATATTGTGACGAGGAGCAGCTTATGACTGCCAGAGAAGCAATTAGAATCCTCATGTTGAGTCCGATATATTTCAGGATACCACCCCAGAAACGTATTCAACTCATCAAGGAATATTGTCTGATGTATGATGCAGACGACTCTAAAAAGAAATAAACCCGAAACAGTTATTCTTCGGCCGCAAACTCCACTTCCATATCGATCAATTCCTTCGCTCTTTCCAGAGCCCGTTCTGCATTGTCCCCGCCCATTGCGACGTTTTGCGCCTTGCCTGATGGATCAGTGATAGTAAAACTGAAATGAGAACACAGCTTTTCTGCACCGGCAACGGTTATATTCCAGCCTCGATAGACATCTTGAATTTCCTTCATGACACACCTCCGATTATTTGGATTCCTCCCGGTCGTCTACAAAACTGTAAGGCAGTTTGCCGCTTTTGAAAAGGTTATCCCGGGTATCTTATTGTTCATCATGGGGTGTTGGCCTGCCACAGGTGGTTGCAGAAAATTCCTGCCATTCAGCAGGGGGGCGAGGTGCAGATAGATTTTTTTATCGACTCATACTGTACCGATAAGGAAGACGTGTTTATAATTGATTCTGACAAATATTTGAACTGACGATTTATTGGCGGAGGCATCGACAAAAATCGACAATTGACTGAAACTCAACGATAAGTGAACCGGTTGGACCGGCAAGGGATATGGATTATAAGGACTATTACAAAACCCTGAATGTCGCCAAAGACGCATCCCAGGAGGAGATTAAGAGGGCTTATCGAAAATTGGCCCGGAAATATCATCCCGACGTCAATAAAGACCCGAAGGCCGAGCTCAAATTCAAGGAAATTAATGAGGCGAATGAAGTCCTCGGCGATGCGGAGAAACGCAAGGCCTATGACAGTTTCGGCAGCAACTGGCAGGCAGGTCAGGAATTCAGGCCGCCGCCAGGGTGGAATACCCGTCAGCAACAAGGCGGCTTCAGATCGCAACAGGCGTCTTCGGAACATTTCAGCGATTTCTTCGAATCGCTCTTCGGCGGAGGCCGCGGCGGTTTCACGACCGAAGATTTTTCTTCATTTGGCCGGGGACAGCATGATCGTGGCAATGATCTGCACGCCAAGGTAGCCATTACTCTGGAGGACAGCTATCACGGGGCGAAAAGAACCATCACCCTGAACAGAACGGTGGGGGACGGTAATGGCGGCATGACTATCCAACCCCAGTCGCTGCATGTCACAATTCCCAAAGGAGTCATCGAAGGTCAGCAGATCAGGCTGGAAGGGCAGGGGGATGTTGGGTATGGGCGGGGAGCGCGGGGTAATCTCTTCCTGGAAATCGTCTTTGAAAAACATCCGTATTTTACGATCAACAAACGCGACATTTATCTCGTTCTGCCGGTGACACCCTGGGAGGCAGCTCTCGGGGCAACGATTGCTGTGCCGACTCTCGGTGGTCATGTTGATTTAAAACTGCCAGCAAATTCGCAGACAGGACGAAAACTGCGACTGAAGGGCCGGGGACTCTCATCAAAAACTCAGGTCGGTCATCAATATGTAACTCTTGCAGTCCATACCCCGCCGGCTGACACGCCGGAACAAAAGGATTTGTATGAAAAAATGGCGAAATTGATGCCCTATAATCCCCGGTCAGGGTTTGGAGGTTGAATATGAAAGAAGAATATTCCTGCACTGTCCTGGACGACAGCACGACGTGGGGAATCACTGAGATCTGTACCCTGTGCCGGGTGGAAAATGAGTTGATCCACGAAATGGTCAACGAGGGGGTGCTCATTCCGGAAGGGAGCTCGCCTGAGACCTGGCGGTTCAACGGGCTGGCAGTGAAAAGAATTCAGGTGACGCTGAGATTACAAAACGACCTGCGGGTGAATCTCCCGGGGGCCGCATTAGTCCTTGATCTGCTGGAAGAGCTCGATGAGTTGCGCGCTCTCTTGAGACAGCTTGATTGAAAGCTGGCAGCAGGCAGCGTAACCGTCCGAAAAAAACAGGGACGCTTAAAAAGTAAAATGAAGGGGGAACGTTGCAGCAGAAAGACTTACTCCCGAGAAATGAAAGATGAGCGGGGAGAAGTGCCTTGGTGGCACTATTTTAGTTGTTTACGTTAACAGTGTTCTCCGTATGTTCTGTTTCCAGGCAGACTTTCGGAGTAAGGCACTTAAAAGGAGCAGCACATGAAGATCTATGTGGGGAATATGTCCTACGAGGTTAAAGAGGATGATTTGCGGCAGCTCTTTGGCGAGTATGGCGACGTTCAGTCAGCCAGTGTAATTACCGACAAAGTCACTGGCAGATCAAAGGGTTTCGGCTTTGTCGAGATGGCTGATAAAGAGACCGGACAGGCGGCTATCGACGGCCTGAATGGCAAGGAATTTAAAGGCAGGACAGTAACTGTCAGTGAAGCCAGACCGCAGGACAAAAATCGTGAGGATCGCCGAGGTGGCGGTGGCGGCGGTCGAGGCGGCAAAGGAGGCTTTGGCGGAGGCGGTCAGGGCAATAAAGGCAACTTCAGTGGTGGCCGCGGCGGTGCCGGTGGCGGCAGGAGTGGTTTTGGCGGAGGCGGTGGCCGGGGGGGCGGCCGTGGTGGTGACAGATAACCCTGTAAAAGTATAGTTTATATTTCCTCAATGACGACCCCGGCCAGAACTGATGGTTTTGATCGGGGTGTGTTCTCCATGCAATTCTGCATTTCAAATTGCTGCATAGCCTTTAACGTACCTGAATGAGCTCTTCTCGGCAACGCAATCATGTTGCGAAATCAAGAACCCAGGAGGACATATGCGTGCAATATTTTTCCAATTAAATCATAGGCGTGTCGCCTGCCTGCTGGCGGCTTTTGTATTACTGGCTGTCACGATAGCCCATTCTGCTGCGATCCTGGAAGGTGAGCGGATGAGCCCGGTGCAGGGCCGCGAGGGAATGGTTGTTACCAGCCATTTCCTTGCTACAGAATCAGCTCAGGAAGTACTGAAGAAAGGTGGCAATGCCATTGATGCGGCGGTTACCGCTGCGTTTTCACTGGCTGTCACCCAGCCCAGGTCCGGTAATATTGGCGGCGGCGGATTTATGCTTATTTCTTCGGAACAAAACAATGAGGTGGTCGCTGTTGATTATCGGGAGAAAGCGCCGGCGAAAGCAACCGTTGACATGTTCCTTGATAAAGAGGGCAATGCGGACAGTCAGCTGTCGAGGTACAGCCATCTGGCGGCCGGGGTGCCGGGAACGGTTGCCGGGCTCGCCCTGGCGCTGGAAAAATACGGGACCATAAGTTTAAAGGCGGCAATGGCCCCGGCAATCAAACTGGCCGGGGAGGGTTTTGTCGTCACACCGCGCTTTAGCGACGGTCTGAAAGAAAAAGAGGCTATGCTTAAGAAATGGCCAGCGTCGGCAAAGATCTTTTATAAACCGGACGGCAGTACCTTTGCGCCGGGGGAAATCTTTATTCAGAAAGATCTTGCGGCGACGCTGCAGCGTATCGCCGATAAGGGCGCTGTAGAGTTCTATGAAGGGAAAACAGCTGAACTGCTGGTGGCGGAAATGGCCAGACACGGCGGCCTTATCACCATGGAAGATATGAAAAACTATGCCCCGGCCATGCGCAGTCCGGTGCATGGCACCTACCGTGGCTATGACATATATTCGATGTCGCCGCCAAGTTCGGGCGGGGCGCATGTGGTGCAGATCCTCAATATCCTCGAAGGATATCCCATCGCTGAATATGGCCACAATTCGGCCCGGACCATCCATCTGATGGCTGAGGCGATGAAGCGTGCCTACGCCGACCGTTCTTTTTATCTGGGCGATGAGGATTTTGTCAAGGTGCCGTTGAAGGGCCTTATCGCAAAAGACTATGCGTCTAAAATCCGTGCCGGTATTGACACCGAAAAAGCAACCCCGAGCAGTACCATTGCTCCCGGTACACCGCAACCATATGAGAGCAGCGAGACAACGCATTTTTCGATAGTCGATAAATTCGGCAACGCCGTTTCCAACACCTATACGATCAATTTCAGCTACGGTTCCGGCATTGTGGTCGATGGAGCCGGATTTCTGCTCAATAACGAGATGGATGATTTCTCCGCCAAACCGGGAGTGCCGAACGCCTACGGCCTGATCGGCGGAGAAGCCAACAAGGTGGAGCCGAACAAACGGATGCTCAGTTCCATGTCGCCGACTATTGTCAAAAATGAGGGCAAAAACTTTCTGGTGACCGGCAGCCCCGGGGGCTCGCGGATTATCACCACTACCCTGCAGGTGATTATGAATGTCATAGACCACGGCCTTAACATCCAGAGTGCTGTGGCGGCCCCGCGCGTCCATCATCAGTGGTTGCCGGATGAACTGCGGATCGAAGAGGGGATCAGCCCCGATACCATCAAAATATTGCAGGAAAAAGGACACAAAGTGGAACAGCAAGAGGCCATGGGGGCCATTCAGTCGATCATGGTGAAAGATGGTATAATGTACGGTGGTGCCGATCCCCGGAGATCGACGGCGCTTGCCGCCGGAATCTGATAAGCGGCGGATCGACGGGTAAGCGCCCTGGGAACCAGTTCTCGGCCAAGCTCCTTGTACCGTTCCTCGTTCCTGCCGGTTTTTTCTTCGTCGGTCTGCTAAGAGTTGCCTGTCATCTTAGATGAGGTGGCCGGCAAGATTGGCGACAATAAGCAGAAAACCCAAAAAACAGCCGATCCTGAGGATCTTGACATGTTTGTCCGTCAGGTCATGCCATTTCTTTGGTTTGTATACACCAGATGACAGGCCAAGAAACATAAGTGCCAAAATTGAGTAGGCAACGATAATTCCCATACGATTTCTGTCTCCTTTCTATCGCTTGTTCATCCTGGTGCTGGATCGGTCCCGGGGGTACTGGTCAGGATGCCTTGCAGCCCGGATTACCCGCAAAAATTTATTGAAGTCAATCACATGTACAATAGGATTGCAAGTGGTGTCGTGAGAATTCGGACCGCCCCGGAAAGAGAGTCTGCACGACTATCCTGCAAGAAACCATTGCCTGACCATTCTGCAAGGGGTACTCTGGAAGAGCATTTTTCAGGAGAATTTGGCCCGCATCTGTTGTGGTGGAGTCGGCAAACCTCATAGCTATTTACAATACCATGAATTTCTGTTCACATTGTGCTGCGCCGGTCGTTTCACTGATTCCGCAGGATGATAACCGACCTCGCTCGATCTGTACTTCCTGTGGTCGTATCCATTACCAAAATCCCAAGATAGTGGTGGGGTGTATTCCCATATGGGAGACCAGGATACTTCTCTGCAAAAGAAATATTGAACCGAGAAAGGGTTTCTGGACATTGCCGGCAGGCTATCTTGAATGCAATGAAACAACCGAAGCAGGGGCAAGACGCGAGACTGCAGAAGAAACGGGTGCGTCAGTCGTTGCATTGCAGCCATATCGCCTCTTTGATATCGTCCATATCGGCCAGGTTTATCTCATGTTCCTGGCCCGGCTTCAGGCTCCCCGGTTTCATGCGACCAGGGAAAGCATGGAGGTCAGGCTGTTCGAAGAAAAGGAAATCCCCTGGTCCACAATCGCGTTCCCGGTCATTGAAAAGACATTACGGCATTATTGGCATGACCGCCCGGAAAATAATTTCTCCTTTCGTCTGGAACAGGAAACCGGCACTATGCAAAAAGATGATTGAAGAACCGGGTGGGGTGCTATTTTGACGAACGATCCATCTTCCCTGTTTCCTCTCGAGCCGTAAATGATTAAGTTGTAGAGATAAAAAATCGGTAGAATGGCAACAACTCGGAAGAAAAAAGAGACCCTTCGGGTAGTTTTCACAATGCCACCAATGAAGAAAGACAACAGGGGGAATGCATGCAAAAAGCTGCGGAAATTATGACGAAAGATGTTATCACTGTTACACCTGAAACAACAGTAATCGAACTGGCGCAGCTTCTCGCCTCAAAGAATATCGGTGGTGTTCCCGTCCTTGACGCATCCGGTACTCTTCTTGGCGTGGTGACGGTAAACGACCTGATCGACCAGAAGAAAAAGCTTCATATTCCCACCGTTATAACCATCCTCGATTCTGTCTTCTACCTCGAAAATCCGGACAAGATGGAAAAAGAAATGAAGAAAATCGCCGGGGCGACAGTTGGCGATATCTATAGCAAAAACCCACGTACGGTGGTCGAAGAAACGCTTATCGATGAAATAGCAACCCTGATGTCGGAAAAAGACGTCCATACCCTGCCGGTAATGCGCGGTGACACACTGGTGGGCGTGATCGGCAAAAGGGATATTATAAAAACGTTAATTCCCTAGGTGATATGGTAGGCGTCATGCACCCGTAAAGAGCGCATGACTGTTTAAAATGATCCAGGTCGATATAACAAATGGCGACCTGGGTCTGTTTTGCTTTTGCTCTGGCCAGAACACGATTCAAAAAACCAGTAAGAGCGTCAGGCAGAGCTGGTGTTTGAATTGTTCCTGCCAGGGCCGCATGTCGGTTACGTCGTGATCTGTCCTCCGGTCGTCCTTCCCCCCTATTGTGCCGCCTCGATACTTTCAGGTTCATTCTCACTGAACGCCTGTTCCTGATCCCCCCTGTCCTTGGCATGATCTTTGGCTATCAGCATATAGATGGAAGGGATGATAAACAGGGTAAACATCGTGCCGACGGCCATACCGCCAACCAGCACCAGACCGATCGAGTTTCGGGCAGCCGCCCCGGCCCCGGTAACCAGCGTCAGGGGAAAGTGTCCGGCGATAGTGGCCCCGGTAGTCATCATGATAGGGCGCAGGCGGGTAATCGCCGCTTCGTGCACAGCCTGGCGTTTACTGTGTCCCTGTATCTGCAGTTTATTGGCAAATTCGACGATGAGAATCCCGTTTTTGGAAACCAGACCGACCAGGGTGATCAGTCCAACCTGGGAATAAATATTCATGGTTGTGGTCCAGCCATGCGTCCAGAAGGCAACGCTGGGATCAGGCATTTTCAGAAAGGTGAAGACCAAGGCGCCAAACATGGCCAGGGGCACCGATCCGCCCAGAATAACAAAGGGATCGCGGAAGCTGTTGAACTGGGCGGCCAAGACCAGAAAAATCAAAATTACCGCCAGGCCGAAAGCCTGGATAAATTTATTGCCCTCTGTTCGCAGCTGACGTGATTCGCCTGTGTAATCAAGTACGTACCCCTGTGGTAAGATCTCGGCCGCCTTGTCTTCCAGAAATTTCAAGGCCTCCTCCAGCGGACGAACAGCCACGCCACTGATTTTGACCGCATTGAGCTGCTGAAAACGGTTAAGCGAGCGCGGTACAGTGCTGTCCTTTATGGTGGCAATGGTACTGAGTGGGATTAATTTTCCATTACTGTCGGTGACATAGATGTCTTTCAGTTGATTCGGGTTGAGCCGATCCACCCTCTGAATCTGGGGGATCACTTTGTAGCTGCGGCCGCTGATATTGAAGCGATTGACAAAATTACCGCCGACCATGGCTGTCAGGTCGGCACCCACCTGCTGAAGATTCAGGCCCAGATCGGCCACCTTGTCCCGGTCGATAACCAGTTCGGACTGGGGTTGATCGATCTTGAGATCGATCAAGGGCGGAAAGGCAAACATGCCGCTTTTCATGGCGGCGAGCTGGATCTGGTTGGCAAAATTAAGAATCTGCGCCGGCTCGGCCGTAGAGGCCAGAATAAATTCCACTGGAAATTGTCCGCCGCCGGGAAGCGCAGGCGGGGTTACCGGGAACATGCGGATGCCGGTGATGCCGTGCAGTTTTTGCTGTACTTCCGGCATAATCTCAAAAATAGTGCGTTCACGCTCCTCCCATGGTTTGACGACCATGCCGGAAAAGCCGGACGAAGGCATGGTGACTTGAAAGACAAATTGGGTCTCCGGTACGCTCAGAAAGGCATCGCTGACGGCAGCAGCGTAGAGGCTCGTCTGGTCGAGGGTGGAGTTGGCAGATGCATCCAGAATACCAAAAATGACGCCCTGGTCTTCGGCCGGGGCCAGCTCTTTGGCCGACATGGTAAACATGGGGATGGACAACGCGCTCAACAGGAGCCAGACCATATACACCGCTGGCCGGGCATTAAGCGTTTTGTCCAGCAATCGACCGTAAAAATTGCGGATCTTTTTAAAATCACGTTCAATCTTGCCGGCAAAGCCATGTTCGGTCATGCCTGGCTGTAAGAGTTGTGAAGCCATCATCGGGGACAAGGTGAGGGCGACGATGCCGGAGATAACGACGGCACCGGCGAGGGTGAAGGCAAATTCCCGAAACAGCGAACCGGTCAGACCGCCCTGCAGGCCGATAGGGGCATAGACAGCCGCCAGGGTAATTGTCATCGAAATCAGCGGACGCAACAGTTCTCGGGCACCAAAAATAGCGGCCTGCATTGGGGTCTGACCCTGGCTTAAGTGACGTTCGACGTTTTCGACCACGACGATGGCATCGTCCACCACCAGACCGACCGAGAGGACGATTGCCAGCAAGGTGAGCAGGTTGATGGTGAAGCCGAAGGCCTGCATGAGAAAAACAGCCCCGATCAGTGACATGGGGATGACCACCACGGGAATTATTGCCGCCCGCATCGACCCCAGAAAAAGGAAAATAATGATAATGACGATGAGCAGGGTCTCGCTGAGCGTCTTGATCACCTCGTGAATAGCATTGTCGATATAGGCGGTGCCATCGTAGGCGAGGCGACCCTCAAGTCCGGTGGGCAGCTGTTTTGTAATGGCATCCAGCTCTATTCGCACCCCTTTGATAACATCCAGGGAATTGGCGTTCGGCAGGGGCCAGATTCCCATAAACACAGCTGTCTGGCCGGAAAAGCGCACCTCCGCATCGTAACTTTCAGCTCCGAGTACCACTTCGCCGATATCCTCAATGCGGACGATAGCGCCATTTTCCTCACGGATCACCAACCGTTTAAATTCTTTCACTGAACGGAGATCGGTATTGGCGGTCAGGTTGACCTGGATGAGCGACCCCTTGGTGTTGCCCACGGCGGCCAGAAAGTTATTGGCCGCCAGGGCCTGACGCACCTGGCTTGGGCTGATATTGAAGGCGGCCATGCGGTCGGGCTTGAGCCAGATACGCATGGCAAAGGTGCGGGCGCCGAGAATATCGGCCCGTTGTACGCCGCTCAGCGCGGAAAGCCGGGGTTGGACGATACGCACCAGGTAATCGGTGATCTCGTTCTGCTGCAATATATCCGAGGTGAAGCTCAGATAGGCGGAGGCAAACTGGCTGTCGGCCGATTCGACGTTGATGATCGGTACCTCGGCTTCCGGCGGCAGGTCGCCGCGCACCTGGTCTACTTTGGAACTGATCTCCGACAGGGCCTTGATCGGGTCGTAATTGATCTTCAAGCGGGCATTGATGGTGGACAGGCCCTGGGTGCTTTGCGACTCCAGGTAATCTATACCATCGGCGGCGGCAATCGCGCGTTCCATCGGGGTGGTAATGAAGCCGCGCACCAGGTCGGCGCTGGCACCGACATAGACCGTGGTAACAGTGACCACGGCGTTATCGCTGCGCGGGTATTGGCGGACGTTCAGGGAGCGGATAGCCTGCAGGCCGGCGATAATGATGAGAAAGCTGATCACCAGAGCAAGTACCGGGCGACGGATGAAAATATCAGTGAATTTCATAAGTGATAAACTCGTAAAAGTCTCATTGCAAGCAGGTTAAGGAAAAAGCTGCATCTGTCAGCTTTCCGCCGGGTGGGGTGACACCTTAAATTCGGGCTGTAGTTTATTATCCACCTTGACCGCCTGGCCGTTGCGCAGTTTAAACGCGCCGGTGCTTACCACCTCTTCGTTGCCTTTCAGGCCTGAGGTCACGACGACAAAATCGCCGCGCTTTTCGCCGAGACGAACGAACTGCTGGCGGATGGTTTTACCGCCAGGGGCGCCGGCTTCACCCTTTTGGTCTTCGATCACGAACACCGAGTCACTGTATGGGGCATACAGAACAGCCGTGGCCGGAATAATCAGCACCTTTTCTTTTGCCGGGAGGACGACAGTCACATTCACGTACATGCCGGCACGAAACTGTTCCTCTTCATTCGCCAGCGTTGCCTGCACCCGAAAATTGCGGGTGGCGGCGTCTACTTCCGGACTGATGGCGGTTATCGGGCAGGTGACGATCTTGCCCGGCAGGGCGTCCGAGCTTACCCGGACGGTGAGTCCTGGGTGAACCTGGGCCAGCTGCTGTTGCGGCAGAAGAAAATTGACGAAAAGTGGCTGCATGGACTGCAGATTGACGATGGCATCGCCCTCCCTGATGACCTGGCCCAGATTCACCTGACGAATGCCCAGTCGACCGGAAAATGGGGCTCGGATGGTTTTTTTGGCAATGACTGCGCGAAAATTGTCTGCCTGGGCGGTAGTCTGGGTCAGTTGGGCCTGGGCGCTATCAAAGTCGGCCTGAGAAATAACCTTGTCCGCCAGCAGTTTTCTGGATCGGTTGAATTCGATTCGCGCGAGGTCGGATGCGGATTCGGCAGATCGGAGCTGGGCTGTTTCGACCGATATGTCCTGCTGTACCAGAAGGTCGCCGGCTGCTACGCGGGAACCGGCTTCAAAAGCTATATCGACCACCTTGCCTGTTTCTTCGGCGGTTACTACCACGCCCTGCACGGCGTCGAGTGAGCCGACCGAGGTAAGCATTGTTTCCCAGAAGTCGGCGGTGACAGTTGCCGAGGTGACTATTTCAGGCGGCGGAGTGAATTTTTTACCCTGAGCAATCATTGCCCGAATCTGCAGGGCCTTGATGCCAGCCAGAATGCCGACAATAAGAAGGAGACCGAGAATGGTCAGAAAAATTTTTTTCTTCATTGTTTTTTAATTCCTGTAAAAAAACATGATCTGCTTTAATAAAAGCTCACACCAGAGGAAGGCCGGATAAAACGTTTCCTCTGCGATCCGTACTCTTTTTTCTATCAAACCCTTGACTCTCGAATCTGACCTATGATAATTGCCACGACATGGATGTCAATCAATTTGACAGGTTCTGCGGGCATGATCCATTTCCGGATTGACAAAACAACATTTACCTGCCCCCTCTGCTATGTTCTGTTTTTGATTTCATTGATCAACTCCAGCTGAATATCCTGTATTTCGACAAGACGCTCCCATTGATGCATTAACAGATGATCAACTTTCTGGTGCAGATGCCGAATTTCCAGCTCAGCCTTCAGATTGACCTGATAGTCCCGTCGGGCATGCAGTCGGTCCCTGGCCTCCTGGCGCCCCTGACTCATCATGATGATCGGCGCCTGCAGCGCAGCAATGCAGGACAGTACCAGGTTAAGGAGGATGTACGGGTACGGATCGAAGGGCTGTTTGAATACATTGATGGTATTGACGATAATCCAGATGACCAGCACCCCGCTAAAGGTAAAGATAAAGCCCCAGCTGCCGGCCAGCTGGGCAAACTGGTCGGCCATTCGTTGTCCGAAGGTTAACCCGGCGAACAGCTCGGTGTCGGGGTTGGTCGCCAGGATCTCCTGCTGCCTGAGGCTATCGATGACTTCCTGCTCAAGGGAGCTGATTTCACCTTTCTCTGTCTGGAGAAGATGCTGGACATACTGGTGCCGGTACTTCTGGATATCCTTGTTGCAGATCCAGCCATCCTCTACAAAACTGCCATGTTCGTTGTGGATCAAGTCGGCGAGAACGGGCCTGACCAAAGAGGCATGGTAGAGTTCGCGCCGTTGATCGCAGCCGCAGATCTGGCAGGTGGGCTTGATTTTCAGGGGTTTTTTATTCATTTGACACCTTCCTGTATTCAATCAAAGATTTCTCATTTGTTTCCCGGTGTTACTTGGTGACTATTCCTTTAATGCCGCCGCTTATCAAGGCGGCCACATTGAGAAGGATGCGCGGCAGGGTAAAACCTCCGGGGCAGGCAATGTAGCGGGGCTCCCAGACCGGATCGAATTTCTGCTTATAGCCGCGCAATCCTTCGAAGTTGTAAAAATGTTCCCCTTGCTGAAAGATTACCGCGCCGATCCGGTTCCAAAGCGGGGCAAAGGGTCGGTTCTCCAGGCCGGAGAGGGGGGCCATGCCCAGATCAAAGTGCTGAAAACCTTGATCTTTTCCCCATAACATCAGGCTGATGAAGAGATAATCCATAACGCCGCGCGGGGCCTCGGGCAGAAAGCGCATCAGGTCAAGTGACAGTTCGTTTTTGTCCTCACTCATCCACAGGTTGGCAAAGGCAATAATCCGTCCCCGTTGTTTCACTACGGCGACAGGAAAATGCCTCAGGTATCTTTCATCAAACCTCCCCAGGGAAAAGCCTTTTTCACGGGTATTTTTTTCTTTCAGCCAGGCGTTGGAAATCTTCTGCAATTCAGGCATAAGTTCGGGGACAAGGGAAACGGGGATGACTTCAAAACTGCATTCTTCCTTGTCAAGACGACGATGACTGTAGCGCAGGTCACTGCGTTTTTTCCCTTCCAGGGAAAATTTGGGCAGCTCGACACTTGCTGCCTCGCCGAGCTTAAAAAGAGTCATCCCCATATCGAGATATACATGGAGCATATCGGTGCCGACTTCATAAAAAACGGTCTGTCCGCCATGTCGCTGGACAAGTTCGCGGAAATTCCAGGCCAGGCTGCGGGCCACCTCCCGTGGGCCGACCGGGTCGCCCAGGGCGACCCATGATCGGCCTTCGACCCCGTACATGACAAAACCCTTTTGCTGATCATCAAAGAGCAGGGCCTTGTCGCCGAGAAGGGCGACATAGGGAAGAGTGACCGGAACCTGCCTGATAATCAGTTGGGCCTGGTCCAGTTCGTCCGGTCCCGGCTGTCCGGGGTCTTTGACGGCAGGCCGGAGCAACCGGGCCATAGCCAGAATCAACAGCAGTGCGGTGGAGCCGACCATCGCCCGGAGAAACCTGGGGGCATCGTCTTTCAGGGTGAATTGCCACCAGAGCTGAGAGGAAAAATCGACGTGTTTGAAGGAGAAAAATCCCAGCCAGAAGGAACTGAGCAAAACCAGCAGGACCGTCACAATCCATCCCGGGCTGAAGGGTTCGCTAAACAGCGACGCCCGTCGGTAAAAGTGTTTGCGACAGGGGAGCAACGCGGCCAGGATCAGGCCAAGCAGCAGCGATTCCTCATAATCGACGCCTTTTAGCAGTGAGAACAGGCTGCCGAGTCCGAGCAGAATGGCGGTCAGAACATAGGCCGCATCGAGGCGACCAAGAATTCCCCGCGCCAGGAGCAGCAGGCAGCATCCGGCCAGGCTGCCGAGAAAGTGGGACAATTCAATTAAAGGCAGGGGGATGATCGTATCCAGCCAGTGTAAACGACCGGGAACGGCCGGGGTGGCCCCCGAAAAAAGGAGCAGTGCTCCGCCTACCAGGGTAGTGGCCGCCAGCAGCGGTGGAACCATGATACCCCACCAGCGGTCGGCATGGCGCATCGCTTTTTTAACCAGGGGTTTTTTTTCTAATAGTTCATTGGCGCCGAGCAGGATGGCTGCAAGGGAAAGCGGCAGCAGATAGTAGATACCTCGATATATCAGCATGGAACTGAGCAGCGCGTCTGCCGGGATCTCTGGTGCCAGGATGAGAATCATAGATTCAAAAACGCCCAATCCACCAGGTACGTTGCTGATCAGGGCGACCATCTGGGCCAGGAGATAGATGCTGAGAAACTGAAAAAAAGAAAAGCTGGATTGCTCGGGTAACAGAGTAAACAGCACATACCCGGCAAGGGTCCAGTCCAGGGAACCGACTAGTAACTGTGATCCGGCCAAACGCATGGAAGGGAGCGGGATGTCCCAGTTCCAGAAGCGAAAGGGTCTTCTTCGTATCAGGACGATAAGCAGATAGCCGGCCGTCAGGGCGAGTAAACCCAGGCCAATCGGGCGGATGGAATATATCCCTGTTAGTCCTCCAATAGCCGGCATTTCGAGAGGGGCAACGATTAAAACTATACCGCCGACGGTGGCAAGGCCCAACCAGAAGGTCAGGGTAGTGAAGGAAACCAGGCGGGCAATCTCTTCGGTTGACAGGCCCCACGCCGAATAAAGCCGGTAGCGGATCGACCCGGCAGTAAGAAGAAACAAGCCGATGCTATTGCTGAAGGCGTAGCTGATAAAAGCTGCCACTGTTGCTTTGCCCTTGTGCAGAGGGTGTTGCACATAGCAGATCCCCAGCTGGTCGTAGACGGTCATCACCAGATAGCTCAATACAGTCAAACCCAAAGCGGAAAATATCTGCGAGGAAGGTATGACCCGCAGTTGAGCGAGTATATGATGGTAATTGTACTGGCGCAGGGCGTCATGCAGCACCCACAGCGCCAGGGTGAAAAGACTCAGCGTGATGAGCGGAAGTGCCCGGTGGATAAGAGAAGATCGTTCTGCCGTTGATGCCATAATAGCCTGTGTCAGGGGTTGGTGTGTGCGGGGAGGACACGGGGCACGACCGCGGGCGGCTGCATTATTCCCCAATGTTTTCCCACGAATTTATAGAGTTGTCGCGGACTCGTCGTAGAAATAAAAAACAGCATAGCGTAATGCTTAGTAGAACGTTAATCAATAAACAGCATCATAAAAAACCAGCAGAAGCCAAAAAAGTTTCCCGGCGATGGACAATCATGAACGCCGCAGTGCTTGTCCTCCTATAAAATTAATGATCCAGCGGGCAACAATCTCATTGTCAGGTGTCTTTGCCAGAGACTGTAAGCCAGTTTCAATGGTAGGTGGGGGAATAATTGTCCGGCGCTCATTCATCAGGGTCCTGGCGTAATCAGGGTGCCATTCGGGATGACCCTGGATGCTCAGAAAATGGTCATTCCACTGGACCATAAAAAACGGACAGAAATCACTTTCAACAATAACCTCTGCCTGCTGTGGCAGAGAGACAACCTGGTCCTGATGACTGACGATGATATTGATATCTTCCTTTTTCTCGTTCATCCAGTACGGCCGGCAGACAATACGGTTGTTTGCCACCCCGATTCCCCAGCCTTTTTCCGACTTCTCCACCCTGGCCTGCAAAGCGACCGCTATGATCTGATGGCCAAAACAGATGCCGATGAATTTTCTATTTTCCCGTGCCAGTCGCCTGACAAATTCAACGAGAGTAGGAATCCAGCTGTCCTGATCATAAACACTTGCCCGGCTGCCGGTGGTGATGAAAAAATCATAGATATCGAGATCGTCGGGATATTGTTCTGCCCGGCAATCATAGCTGTCAAAGATCAAGGAATCGTCAATCCGTGAAAACATGCGTTTGAACATTTCGATGTAGGAACCGAACTGCGGTCGGAATTTATCCAGAACCTCATCGCACTGCAGAAGAGCAACCCGCATGTTTGTTCAGAGTGTACCATGAACAGCGGCGACGAATATATCGCTGTACTGTTCCTGGCTGAAGCTGATGGGGTTGCCACCGGCGGATGGATCTGCAACGGCCATTCTGGCCACCGTTTTTCTCCGGCTCTCATCGATATTGATTGCCGCAAGACTGTGCGGAATGGCCAGCATTTCCCGCAAACTCAACACCCAGTTTAAAAAGCCGGTAAAGCTTGCATCGGCCAGCCCCATATACCTGGCTAACCAGCTGATTTTCTGCTCAATTGCACTTTTGTTAGCCTGCAGCACATAGGGCATCAGGATGGCATTCAGCGTGCCGTGGTGGGCGTCGTACAGCGCGCCGAGCGGGTGGGCAAGGGCATGCATTGCCCCCAGACCTTTCTGGAAGGCCGTTGCGCCCATGCTTGAGCAGACCAGCATCTGGGTGCGTGCCGCAATGTCTGTACCGTCGGCTACGGCGCGGGGCAGATATTCCTGGACCAGGCGAATCCCTTCTGCGGCAATTCCGGCGGCCATCGGATGATAAAAGGGCGAACAGAGCGCTTCAAGGCTATGCGACAGGGCGTCCATTCCTGTTGCCGCCGTCATACCTTTGGGCAGGCCGACCGTCAGTTCAGGGTCAAGGATGACTTGTTTCGGCAACATATTTGGATGGAAAATGATTTTTTTTGTGTGCTGCAGCTGGTCGGTAATGACGGAGGCGCGTCCTACTTCCGAGCCGGTGCCTGCGGTGGTGGGGACGGCGACGACCGGTGCCATGGCAGCAGCATCGACACGGGTCCAGTTATCGCCGACATCTTCAAAATCCCAGATGGGCCTGTGTTGGCCAATCATAAGGGCAACCGCCTTGGCCGCATCGAGAGCGGAGCCACCGCCAAAGGCAATAACGCCGTCATGGGCATGCTGCCTGTAATAATCAACCCCGGCCGTGACGTTGTCTTCGGTGGGGTTGGCTTTGATCTTGGAAAACATACCGCATCTAAGGCCTGTGCCCTGTATATCGTCCACTGCTTTTTGCACCATCGGTACCGCAGCAAGTCCGGGATCGGTGATCAGCAGCGGTGCCTGCATTCCCAGGGATCTGCAGAGATCAGGGAGTTCTGCAATCCGTCCCCGGCCCACATGCACATTTGTCGGGTAATTCCAATTAGCCGTATAATCCACTGTCGTGTTCCTTTAAATATCAGTTTTTATATGAAAAGATTTTGGCCTGGTGACAGCCTGGTAACCGATTACCGACAGCGTGCAGCCATGTCCGGAATTTTTAACGCCGGTCCAGGCCAGCTCCGGATCAAGATAGTCACATCTGTTGATAAAAAAAGTGCCGGTATCAATTTGTCGGCCAAGTTCAATGCCCGTTGCAATATCTTTGGTGAAAATGGCCGCAGTCAAACCAAACGCACTGTCATTCATCAGTTCGACAGCTTCTGCATCGGAGCGAACCTTCTGGATACCGACAACGGGGCCGAAGCTCTCCTCCGTCATGACCCGCATCGAGTGGTCGACCTCGGTAAGTATCTGCGGTGCCAGGTAGGGGCTGCCCGGCGCATCCATCGCAAAATCGGTGGGTGCAATATGTGCTACTGCCCCTTGGCGGACCGCTTCTCGTATCTGTTCGCGGACAAAGTCGGCGGCACCTCCTTTGACCAGTGGACCAAGAGTCGTCGCCGGATCATCGGAGCGTCCCAGCTGCAGCGCTTTGACCCAGGCCACCGCCCGCTGCAGGAATTGGTCATGGATTTCTTCATGAACATACACCCGTTCAATACCGCAGCAGGACTGGCCGGAGTTGAAAAAAGCCCCGTCCATCACCGTGTCCACCGCATGGTCTAAGGCCGCGTCGCGGCGGACATAGGCCGGATCTTTGCCGCCAAGTTCAAGGCCGATTCCGATAAAGCGGCCCATTGCCGCTTTTTCTACCATCTCTCCCCCGGGAACAGATCCGGTAAACGCCACATAATTAACCCGGCTGTCGCGAATAATTGTTTCAGTAGCATCATGGGTCAGATGCAGAAATTGAAAGACTCCCGCCGGCAGACCACCATCCCTGAAGGCCTCAACCAATCGTTCGGCACAGAGCGGCGTCTGGGCCGAGTGTTTGATGATCACCGCGTTTCCCGCCAGAATGGCCGGCATCACACCATTAATTGCCGTTAAATAGGGATAATTCCACGGCGCGATGACGAACACCACCCCGACCGGTTCCCGTTGTATCCAGCGCTGAAAGCCGGGCTTTTCATCGAGTTGGATCGGTGCCAGGCCCTGATCGGCAAGCCTGATCATGGTTCGGGCCCTTTCTTCCAGGCCGGCAACTTCGCCTGCGGCATATCGGATAGGCCGGCCCATCTGCCAGCAGATTTCCTCGGCGATTCTCTCTTTTCGGGCGACAAAGGCATCTATTGCCCGCGAGCACAGCTTTTTGCGCTCAGCAAGTGGAACCTTCTGCCAATCCTGCTGGGCCTGGCGGGCAGTGGTGAGACAGGACTGCATCTCATCTGTAGTTGCATAATTTCTTTCTACATAGACTGATCCATCGATAGGACTGATGGTTGAAAATGACGTGCTCATTGTGTACTCACCATAAAAAATCAGATTATTTCAAAATAGCGTTGCAGTTCCCAATCGGTAATGTGTTTGCGAAATTCCCGTTCCTCCCATTCCCGTGTGGCGGCAAAATGGGCGACAAAGGAATCGCCGAATAGCTCGCGGGCCGCGGCTGATGTCTTCAATGTCTGCGCCGCTTCCCACAGGGTCTTGGGCAGGGCTAAATGTTCGGCATGTTTTTGAGCATAGGCATTGCCGCTGGTGCACGGCTCCGGCTGCCATCCCTTTGCAATACCATAGAGCCCGGCCCCAAGTGCGGCGGCCAGGGCCAGATATGGGTTGGCATCGGCCGCCCCCACCCTGTGCTCCACCCGCTGTGATTTTTCGCTTCCCGGGATAACCCTGAGTGCGGTGGTTCGATTATCAATGCCCCAGGTGGCATCGGTCGGGGCCCAGAATCCGGGGATGAGACGGGAGTAGCTGTTTACTGTGGGAGCGAGCATACAGAGCAGTTGCGGCATCAGTTTTTGTTGCCCGGCAACGAACTGCAACTGGATGTCACTCATATTATGTTGTTTTTGGTTATCGTAAAAGGCTGAAGTATGATCTTTGCTATGGCGCAGTGACAGATGGATGTGGCCACTCTGGCCCGGATAATCGTTGGACCACTTGGCCATGAAGGTGGCCATGATATCATGGCGTTGCGCAAACACTTTTAAAAATGTCTTAAACAGAGCTCCTTTATCGGCAGCATTCAGTGCCCCATCGACAGTAATCGCTGCCTCGATGACGCCAGGACCGGTTTCGGTATGTATGCCTTCCAACGGAAAATCCATGGCGTTGGCCAGGTCGATCATCTCATGATACAACCCGGCATGGGTAGAGTTGCGCAGCATTGAATAGCCGAACCAGCCGGGAGTCATTGGCTTCAGGTTGGTGAAATTTTTCTGTCGCACACTGTCGGGCGTTTCATCAAAAAGAAAAAATTCGTATTCGAGAGCGGCAAAAGCGGCGAAACCCATATCCGCAGCTCTGTCGATGACTCGGCGCAGTACACCTCGTGGACAGACTGCTTCCGCCGTTCCCGCGAATTCGGCGAGAAAAAGCAGCATCCCGTCTTCAAAAGGAATATCGCGACAACTCGCCGGCAGGATTCTTACCGGGGCATCAGGGAAGGCCGTGTGCCAGCCGGTATAGCTGACGTTGTCGTAGAGCTGATCCTGCATATCCCAGCCGAGCACCACGTCGCAGAAGCTAAAGCCATTGTCGAGCGAAGAAAAAAACTTTTCCCGGCTCATATATTTGCCCCGCATGACGCCATCATTATCAAACAGACCAATTTTGACATGGCTCAGACCACGTTCCTCAACGATCAGCCTGGCATCCTGTACAGTTTGAACTTCTCTCGGTTCCATGGCTTGCATCCCGTTTTGTTCATTATACTCGATTGTTTCGGTTCTCAGCGTTTCTCCCGTGGTAATACCATAAAATATGACAAGACTACGTAAAAATCTTCATCAGTTCAGGACATTTTTCGTAATAAAATTAAGGAATCCGGATGACTCTGTCGAGAGTGACAGCAGAACTCCTCGTGAACCCTGGTAAGACGTTACGATCCCGCAAACATCACCCTGTATTGGCGAAAAGCTCATGGCCTCCAGAGCCGCAAATGTGCTGCATTTTCTGCCGTCGGCAAAAAATCTTGACGAGCAAACGATAATTAACTACAATTAATATTAATTATTAATAACAAAGGAGCCTTATGCAGCTTCGAATGACCAATCAGCGGGAAATTATCCTGCGGGAATTAAGAAAAAGCAGGCAACATTTATCGGCAGATGAACTCTATGACCGCGTCAAGCTGATCATGCCGCGTATCAGCCTGGCGACCGTATATAGAAATCTAGAGATACTCTCGGAAGCAGGGTTGATTGGTAAACTGGAAATTAGCGGAAGACAAAAACGCTTCGATTTCGATGTCTCAGACCATGACCATATCTACTGTGTTGTCTGTCATAAGGTTGACAATCTCATTATTGAGCGGAATAATGTCAACGTGGATCGGTTGGGTACCGCCGCAGGGTATGCCATAACCGGATATAGGGTCGAAATTGTCGGCATATGTCCGGAGTGTCAGAAGAAAGCAAAGGATGTGCCAAAAAACATTGAGTGAGCGACCAATGCAAGAGATCATTGTCAGAACCCGGACGTTCCGGCGTTTTGTCCAGAAGGAACCGTTAAGTACAGCCACTTTGCACGAGCTCATTGATTTAGCCCGTTTAGGAGGCTCGGCTCGCAACGGTCAACCGTGGCAGTACATGGTCGTCAATGACGCCGAACTCTGTGCCCGGATTTTTCCCTATCTCGGTTGGGCCGGCTATCTCCCCGACTGGCATGGTCCGGTTGAAGGTGAACGGCCATCCGCCTATGTCCTCTGTCTGCTGAACAAAAATCGATTAAAGGGCCCGGAGAGCGAGGCCCAGTTTGATCTGGGCATAGCGACGCAGAATCTGCTTCTCGGGGCAATGGAAAAAAAGATCGGCGGCTGCAGGATTGGGGCATTTAATCCAAAACTTGCAACACTTTTCAGGCTTGCCGACAACCTGCGTCTCTCCCTGGTGATTGCCCTTGGTAAACCAATAGAGACAGTTATAATTGAACAGTGCAGAGATGAAGATGATGTTCGGTACTGGCGCGATGAGCATGGAGTGCATCATGTGCCGAAACGATCCCTGGAAAGCTGTCTGGTCGAAGTTGAATTGTTTGATGATGGAGTAACAAAGAGAAAGAGCTTATGAGCATGCAGCAGACATTTCAGCAGCAGATCGATGGTCTCCGCGACCAGGTGCGACAACTGGATGATGATTGCAGCAACGATATTGTCGAAGAGACGGCAACCCGCCTGAAAGGACTGAATTTCTCACCCCCGGTGATCACGCCGCTGGACACTTTTCTCAGGCTGCAGCGTCGTGAGCTGCTGGCTGAGATAGAACGTATTCTGGCCATGCCCGATGCACAGGCCTGCGCTCTGGCACCTGATAACACGAAAAAGTGTGAAGATCTCAGAGTGCAGTTTATCACTGTTCTTATTTATTATTATAAAAAGCTCGTGCAGCTGAGAAAAGGCAATCCGGAAGATTGGGACGAGGTCGATGATTTGTACGTCCATGATTGATGGGCGGAGTATGGGCTCAATGTGTCTGTGCTAACTGTTTGCTGAGATCCTGAAAAAGCCCGTCCGGCCTATGCCATCTCCAATTATTCGTACCTTCAGCGCCCACTATCGGGAAAAATATGGTCATGGCGTGGGCAAGATTCCTGTCGATATGGGGCAGCCATGCCCAAACCGGGTGCACGGCGGCTGCATCTTCTGCCGACCGGCAAGTTTTACACCATCTTACCTCAATAATACCGAAGATCTCGCAAAACAGGTGTCTGCCGGCAAAGACAATCTGCTGCGCGGACGATTTAAAAAATATTTTGCCTATTTTCAGCAGGAAACCTGCACTGCGGTTGCCGTCGAGCAGCTATTGCCGGCCTTGGAGCTGCTGCTGGCCGATGCCGATTGTATCGGCTTGATTCTTTCCACCAGGCCGGACTACGTAAGTGAACAGCTCCTTAAACGGCTCGCTGAACTGGTCAAATGGACTGGCAAAGAGTGTCTTTTTGAACTTGGTTTGCAGACCATTCATGAACGTAGCCTGCAATGGCTCAATCGGCATCATAGCTTTGCCGACTTTCAGGACGCTGTCTGGCGGATCAAGAGTGTCGGCTGTTTTGAGGTGGGAGCGCATCTCATTTTTGGTATCCCTGAAGAAACGGAAGCAGATATGCTCGATTCACTCAGGACTGTCTGTGAGCTTGGCGTAAATGCCCTGAAGCTGCATCATTTACAGGTTATTCGGGATACGCCATTGCAAAAACTTTATCGACAGGGGGACGTTGCCCTGTTTTCCTTGGATGCGTATATCGATTTTTTACTGAAAGCACTACCGGTGATCCCAGCAGAAGTAACCATGCATCGGCTGTGGGCAACCGCGCATCCCGGACTGCTCGTTGCTCCGAGATGGAATATCCTTACAAGTCATCTCAGTGAAACATTACGCCAGAAAATGGCAGCAGCAGGGTTGCATCAGGGACAGGCAGTGAAAGGCTAACTACCTTAACGAACCCTGCACATCTCATCGTGTGATCAAGTACGATACTATTCATGGTTACCTTCTCTAGTCTTTGCGGGACTCATTTCAGTACTCGCTTGACGGGTGCTCATTTCAGTACTCGCTTGACGGGTGCTCATTTCAGTCCCCGTGCCGTGCGGGGATAAGTTTATTCACGAAATAATTTTCTTGTAAAGATAAGAGGATTGATAATTGGTCAATAATCCCGCCCAAGAGCGTTGCGGGATAAGTTCCTTCACGAAATAATCAACTTGTAAAAAGCACAAGTTGATTATTTCTAAGTCACTAAAATCCTTTGGGGCCAAAAAGTAAGGGCGCCTCTTCCTTTGCAGGTGCTGCAGGTGCTGCCGGTGTGACTGTAGTTTTTGCCTGGGAAATCTTTTTTTTCCGTTTCCGTTGTGGTTCCGTTTGAGACTGTTGGACAAATTCGGGGGGAAGCGGGGTCGGTCTTGTAATCATCCTGCGCGGGATTTTAATCTTATTCCCCAGAAAAATTCGGTTGGGGTTGATGGTCGGGTTACATTTTGCCAGCAGTACCCAATTTTTCTGGTCGCCGGTATACCATCTGGCAATGATTGAAATGCTCTCGTTGGGCACGCTGACCGTATGAACGTAGTAGCCTTCGGGGTAGGCCTTGTCGCCTGCTTGAAATTCCATCTCTGGCAGTTCCGTCTCTGGCTGTTCCGCCACGGCTTCTATCGTTTTTTCGGGCACCGGTGCCGCGTTTTTGCCTACATGCTTGGGTTTAGGTGTACAGCCTGCAAGGACAAGCGCAGATATCAGGGTGAGAAAAAAGACAAGATACGTGTGGTTAGATGGTCTCATTCTGCTGAAACTCCTTGTATTTTTTTAAGATAGTTTTGTACAGACTGATTTTTGGGATTCACGGTCAGGGCTTTTTTAAGATTGGCGAGACTCTGTTCCTTTTTGTTTTGTTTGTCCTGAATTATAGCAAGGTTAAATAGTGCTTCGTCGAGATAGTCAGGTTTGAGCGCTATGGCTTGGTCGTACATTTCTTCAGCCTTGGCGTAATTTTTTGACACCGCATAAACAAAGCCCAGGTTAAAGAAAGTATCTGGAAATTTCGGGTTTAATGCAATGGCTTTTTGGTAACTCTCAATTGCGGCGACATAGTCTTTTTGGCTTGTGAGGACCAGGCCCAGCTGAAAATGGGCTCGAACGCTTCGTGGATCCAGTTGGAGAGCTTTTCTTAAAAGAACGATCGCCTGTTTCGGATCATTTTTACGCAGGTTGTCAGCGTGTCCAAGCAAGGCCTCGGCATATGGCAAGGTGATTTTATCGCTCATCGCCGGATAACTGGTCTGAAGCTTGGCGAAGGAGGAAATGGCTTCCGGGAACTGTCTGTTGATGAGGGCGAGCATGGCTTTTTGGTATGCCACATTACCTGGAGCTTCAGCCGAGGCGGAAAAGACCGGGATTGTGCTTGCCAAAATAATTGCCGCAACAAGTGAAACAAATAAAAGCTTTGTGATCAGGCCAGTTTCAGTCCGCTCCGGAGGAATCAGACCAGAAGGTGTTGCTTCTCCTGGCAGGCCCAGTTTATGTGAGACGGCGAGGGGCGCTTCGTTGTTGTCTTGCATAAAACCAATTCTGATATTTTTTGATAGAGTTCTGCCGATATCGAGAAAATCTAACCACTGCGTTGCCAAACTTAACAGCTTCAGCGTTGAGTATCAATCGGAATGGATACAGGCACAAACAAACATCACAATACACCGTGTTTGGCTGCTGATAGCTGATGTTAACAAAATACTCAATTTTTATTGATACAGAAGGGCCGTTCGTGCTATCTACAAATTGTAATAATCGGCAACGTCCATCAGTATCAATTCTGTTTTATCATTATATGCTATGCGTATCTCTTAAACGAACTGAGACTTTCTCTGGTCTGGCCCGATATCTCGAACCTACAACCCTGGCAATAGAGCTATGCATAAAATCCCGTATACCAATTTTCACTATCTGACAGAAAAACGGCCTCAGTCAAAGCTTTTTCCCTCGCTGAATTTTTATCTGCACCTTTTTTGTATTGTGTACCGGGCCAGCAGGCTTGCCAAGCGTGGACGTTATGATGGCTCAAACTGGATGGAGAGCAGCTACGAGGTGATGCAGCAACTGGAGAAGGTCGGAATTAGGGTCGAAATATCGGGGATTGAAAACGTCGTCGCTGCAAGTGGGCCCGTTGTCATTATCGGTAACCATATGAGCATGATGGAAACCTTATTGCTTCCGGTTATGATCCAGCCGATAAAACCGGTAACCTTTGTGGTGAAAGATTCACTCCTTTCCTATCCGGTATTTAAATATGTCATGCGTTCCCGTAATCCGATTACCGTAACGCGGACAAATCCAAGGCAGGATTTAAAAACCGTATTGAACGAAGGGCTTGACAGGTTGCAACATGATATTTCCATCATCGTTTTTCCGCAGACAACCCGATCTCATACCTTTGATCCCAATCAGATGAGTTCGATCGGCGTGAAGCTCGCCAAAAAAGCGGAGGTAGCTGTCGTACCCTTGGCTTTGAAAACAGATTGCTGGCAAAACGGAAAAAAAATCAAAGATTTTGGCAAACTGGACGTAACTAAAAAAGCACATTTTGCTTTCGGCGAACCCGTCAGGGTCAAAGGAAAAGGTGATGAGGAGCATGCTGCTATCAATGCCTTCATTGCTGGGAAATTGCAGGAGTGGGAGGGGGAATAGAAGGAAGGAGCAGGGGGGGGCTGAGGTTTTGCGAGAGGAAAACCTCAGGGGCTTTTTTACCGCACCTGAGGTGTCATAAGTCAGTCTTCTGTTTCAGATTTCATCTTCCTCGTCTGAAAGCTCATCATCCAGGTCGAGGTCATCGTCGTCATCAGCATCAATATCTTCGTCGGATTCATCGCTATCATCGGTGTCGTCTACATCGGTGTCATCATCAGATTCAACATCGTCGTCATCCAGATCTTCACCTTCGTCGTCATCCAGGCTGCTTTTTTGCCGGACGGCTTTGGGGATTTTCGACTCCGGCAGGACCAATTCGGTAATTTTTATAATTTCTTCTTTAAGATCCGGGTCGCTTTGGCAGATGTCACAGCTTGCGGCATGTTTTTCGATGAAAGATATCATGCGGGCTGGAGCCATGGTTTCTTCGCGAACATGAAGATACCACGACTTAATCATCTTAATTAGTCTTTCACACTGCATAGGTATGGTTTGAATTATGTCCTTGATGGGTGGTTTAGAAATTCTTTTTTAAGTTTTAGTGAAGAATTTCGTGCAAGTTCTAATTTCCCGCAAAGAGGGTTGCATAAAGAATCCCGCTCATCGGGTTAGCGGTAAAAAATACGTGGGGTGCAGAGCATTGTATACGACTGGCTCAATTAAAAAGAGTAATATAATAAATAGTTGTTTTCAAGGTCAACACTTATTAGTATATTCTTTTCTTTTTGTCACACCTTCAAATGCTTGTGGAAGTGGATAGGGCACTGGTGGCTCTCCCGGACTTCAAATCCGGTGTAGCGGGTTAATAGCCCGTTAGGTGGGTTCGATTCCCATGCACTTCCGCCAATCTGTTGTGTGCGGTCTGCCATTATTTGATGAGCGGGTGATTCATGCTCGCCCGTTGTTCAACATATGCTTCTGCAACCTTTCTGGCGATATTTCGGATACGTCCGATGTATCTGGTTCTTTCATTGACGCTGATAGCTTTGCGTGCGTCAAGCAGATTGAAGGTGTGTGAGCATTTCAGGCAGTAGTCATAAGCGGGCAGAATGAGTTTTTTGTCGACCAGTTTATGTGCTTCCTGTTCATAGGTGTCAAAAAACATCAGAAGTTTTTCAACATTTGCTTCTTCAAAGTTGAAGGTGGAAAATTCGACCTCCGCCTGATGAAAAATTTCACCGTAGCTGACTGTATCGTTCCAGGCTATATCGTAGACGCTTTCAACGCCTTGAAGATACATGGCGATGCGCTCCAGGCCGTAAGTGATCTCGACCGTTGTCGGATGCAGTTCGATGGACCCGGCCTGCTGGAAATAAGTAAACTGGGTTATTTCCATGCCGTCCAGCCACACCTCCCAGCCCAGTCCGGAAGCACCAAGGGTTGGTGATTCCCAGTCATCCTCAACAAAACGGATATCGTGATCGAGAAGATTGAGACCGAATCTTTCCAGGCTTCCCAGGTAGAGTTCCTGTACATTTAAGGGCGAGGGCTTAATTACCACCTGATACTGGTAATAATGCTGCAATCTGTTCGGATTATTGCCATACCGTCCGTCGGTTGGCCTTCTGGAGGGTTGCGGGTAGGCACATTTCCATGGTTCAGGACCCAGGGCTCGGAGCAGGGTGGCTGGATGGAACGTCCCCGCACCTACCTCCATGTCATAGGGTTGTTGGATGACACAGCCTTGTTCTGCCCAATATTTATGCAATTCTAAAATGATGTCTTGAAAATTCACTCAATTTCCTCATGCAATGCAAAGATGTTCAGGGATGGTTTTTGTTCCGCGTTGCGTAGTATATAATTGGTATCTTGACTTTTGTCTATGGGGTCATCATTATATCCCCACAATACATCCTGAAATTTGACTAATTGCGAGTATATTAATGCAGACCCTTGATGCCCTTCAGCAAACAGCGGACATTACCCGGCTTCTTAAAACAGCCACGTCGATTGCCATTGTCGGCCTGTCGCCAAAAGAAAATAGACCCAGTAATATGGTTGGCCGGTATCTGATTGATGCCGGATATACTATCTATCCTGTCAACCCGGGGCAGAAAGAGATCCTCGGGCGAACCTGTTATGCCGATCTCGCGGCGATTCCCGACCCGGTGGATATTGTCGATATTTTTAGAAAATCAGAGGATGTATTGCCCATTGTTGAACAGCTCATAACCCTGAAGCCGCTCCCCCGTACGCTGTGGATGCAGCAGGGAATAATCAATGAAGCCGCAGCCGAACTTGCCCACAGGCATGGGCTTTTTGTGGTGATGGACCGGTGCATTAAAGTTGATCATTACAACCTTCTCAGCAGATAACTGTCTGAAGCCCCTCCAATTTTTCTCTGCGTTTTTTCATGGAACCAAAAACACTGAGCATTCGTGGTGCACGAATGCACAATCTGAAAAATATTGACGTTGATCTGCCCCGTAATGCCCTCGTGCTGTTCACCGGTCTGTCGGGCTCCGGCAAATCAACGCTGGCCTTTGATACGCTCTATGCCGAAGGGCAGCGCAGGTATGTCGAATCGCTGTCAACCTACGCCCGGCAATTTCTCGGCCAGATGGATAAGCCTGATGTCGATTCCCTGGAAGGGTTATCGCCGGCGGTCTCCATTGAACAAAAAACAACCAGCAAAAATCCCCGGTCAACAGTAGGGACGGTAACGGAGATATATGATCACCTCCGCCTGCTGTTTGCCCGCTGCGGACATCCCCATTGTCATCAGTGCGGTCGTCCGATAGAGGCGCAGTCCATTGAAGATATGGTCAATGGACTCATGCTGCTGCCGGAGGGAACAAAGATCGTTCTTCTCGCCCCGCTCGTCACGGAGCGAAAAGGGCGCCACGAACAGCTCCTGGCCCGGATTCGCAAAGAAGGGTTTGTTCGTGTCCGGGTAAACGGCGATATTCTGCATGCCGATGATGTGACTGCTCTCGATAAAAATAAGAAACATTCCATTGAGGTGGTAATCGACCGGCTGGTCGTCAAGGAATCCATTCGCCGGCGGTTGGCCGACTCGGTCAGCACGGCGGTCAAGCTGACTGACGGGTTTCTTCTTGTTCTTTTTCCCGACGACAATTCGGAACGCCTTTTCAGTGAACTTGCCGCCTGCCATACCTGCGGCATCTCCATGCCGCCGATCTCCACCCAGTTGTTCTCATTCAACAATCCGCAAGGGGCATGTGAAGAGTGCGGCGGACTGGGCGTTAAACAGTTTTTTGATGCTTCGCTCGTTGTGCCCGATTCGGCGAAATCCATCAGCGAGGGGGCGATTGCTCCCTGGGGATGGCGTAATGAAGAGTCGTATGCCGGCCATATGCTCGAATCCGTCGCCAAACATTATGGCATTTCCCTGACAACACCTTTTGCCAAATTATCTCAAAAGATTCAGGAAATATTCCTCTACGGCTCAGGTAAAGAAGAGATACAGTTCCACTATCGCAATGGTCGCCGCAGCATGTCCGCGGTGAAACAGTTTGAGGGGGTGATCCCCCAGCTGGATCGCCGATTTCACGAGACTCAATCGCCGATGGTTCGCGACGAACTGGCGAAATATATGAACGAGCAGCAATGTCCTCGCTGTCTGGGGGCGCGACTCAAGCCTGAGGCCCTCGCGGTGCATGTTGGCAAATGGTCGATATATGCGCTGACCTGTCTGTCGATTGAAACGATTCTTGCCGAACTGCCGCAGCTGCCCTTCACCGAGAGGGAAAAAAAGATCGGCCAGTCAATCCTGAAAGAAATTATCGACCGCCTCTCTTTTCTTTGTGATGTAGGGCTGGGCTATCTGTCTCTTGAGAGACGGGCGGGTACCCTGTCCGGCGGCGAGGCCCAGCGGATTCGTCTTGCATCGCAGATTGGTTCGCGTCTGGCCGGAGTACTCTATATTTTAGACGAGCCGAGTATCGGGCTGCATCAGCGCGACAACCAGAAACTGATCAATACCTTGCTTGAATTGCGTGATTTAGGCAATAGCGTGATCGTCGTCGAACATGACACCGATACCATTCTGGCCGCGGATCATGTGCTGGATATGGGGCCAGGGGCTGGAATTCATGGGGGACACATTGTCTACAGCGGGGATGTTCAGGGTCTGCTGAAAAATGAGGTTTCTGCCACAGGTGCCTATCTATCTGGTCGAATCGAGATTAAAAAACCGGACAAGAGAAGAAAGATACGCCTCGGTGCAAAACATTGCCTTAAGCTTGAAAATTGCAGTATTAACAACCTGAAAAAGATTAGCGCCTCGTTTCCATTGCAGGCAATGACCTGTGTAACCGGGGTATCCGGTTCAGGAAAAAGTTCTTTGGTTATCGAAACGCTGTTCAGTCTGGCTAAGTCAGGCTTAAGTAAAAGGCTTGCCGGTTTCAGTCAGGACAATACGGTTTTGACGGGTCTTGATCTTATTGATAAAATAATCGATATCGATCAAAGCCCGATCGGCAGGACTCCTCGTTCCAACCCGGCAACGTACACCGGAGTTTTCACCCCGATCCGGGACCTCTTCTCCCGCCTGCCGGAGTCGAGGTCACGGGGATACAAGCCCGGTCGCTTCAGTTTTAATATCAAAGGCGGCAGGTGCGAGGCCTGTGAAGGGGAGGGAGTCAACAAGATCGCCATGCATTTTCTGCCGGATATATATGTCGAGTGTGAAACATGCAGAGGACGGCGGTATAACAGCGAAACCCTGGAAATAAAATACCGGGATAAAACTATCCAGGAAGTGCTGGCAATGACGGTGGAGGAGGCACTCGATTTTTTCCAGAATGTACCCTCCGTCAAACATAAGCTCCAGACACTCTATGATGTGGGACTGACCTATATCTCACTGGGGCAATCGTCGGTTACACTCTCCGGCGGCGAGGCGCAACGGGTCAAGCTGGCCAAGGAACTGTCCGGCCGAAGCAGCGGGAAAACATTGTATATCCTCGATGAACCGACCACCGGCCTGCATCCGGCAGATATCCAGCACCTGCTCAATGTTCTGAATATCCTCGTCGACCAAGGCAATACGGTTATTGTCATCGAACATAATCTTGATGTGATTAAAACTGCCGACTGGATTATAGACGTGGGACCAGAGGGCGGTGAAGGCGGCGGCACCATTGTGGCGGTTGGTTCACCGGAAGATTTAATCGAAGTTAAAGAATCCTACACCGGGCATTTCCTCAAACAGGTTTTGCTCTAATTGACGAAAAACAGGCGCAGAAGACTTGCCTCAATCGGCTAAGTACGGTCTAATAAAGCTAGAGGCACGAAGAGCTCGTGAAAAGCCAGTGTGAACTCATAGATGGCTGCAAATCATTGTTCTTTTAGACCATTCCCATATCAACAATATCGAGGAGTATCATGGTAGAAAACGCAGAAAAAGAAAATACAGAAAAACCACAATTCAGAATGCAGAAAATGTATATCAAAGATCTGTCATTTGAAAACCCGAACGCTCCGCAGGTCTTTACTGATCGACAGAAAACGGATCCGTCGGTTGAGGTAAACCTCCAGCTCAACAACAAACAGATAGATGCCGATCACTGGGAAATCAGTCTCCATATTACGTCCAAAGTATCCTCAAAAGAGGACAGCAAGGTGCTGTTTATTCTCGAGATAGAGCATGCTGCTGTTTTCATGCTGAAAAATATTCCCAGTGAGCATATGGCTATGTTGCTCGGGGTAGACTGTCCTACGCTGCTGTTTCCGTTTACCAGACAGATTGTCAGCCAGGTCTCGATAGACGGTGGTTTTGTGCCGTTTTTGATGGAACCGGTCAACTTTATGGGGCTCTTTCAGAATGCCCAGAAGAAAAAAGAAGAAGCGAAAAATTAATCAACATATTTCGCAATAAAAAAGGGGATGTCGGCATAACGCCAACATCCCCTTTTTTATGTAAATTGTCGAGTAGAGCAGAGTAATTAGAGACCGTAGGCAACGAAGTGATCAACGAGAGTTGTCACGCTTTTGTCGATGGCGGTGTCAAAAAGAGTGTCATACTGATTGTCGGCAACTACCGATTCCGGCGAAACCTGGACTTTTATACTATTCGTCCAGATGACATTGCCGGTGGCAGTTTCCTGCACCCACATGCGTATCTTTACCATGCCCTCACCATCAATCGGTCCCTCGCCATAGGTGAGATCGGCGGTACGAGAAGCATCTTCCTTATCATAGGAATCTGAGCTGGCGTAGCCGAAAACGGCCCGGCCGGTGCTCCCGAATATAACGGGTAGAAAGCCTCTTCTGTTGGGCGCCCAGGAGGTTCCCTGTCTGGTTTTAAATTCGAGAATCCGGCCTCTGACTATATAATCGGCATTAAATTGCCGGCCAATCTGGCTGACGGTTTGAGCATCAAGTCCGTGGGTGCCAGAGGAGTCACCGGCAATTTGTGCGTTGTCGTTTTCGGCCTGGACCATATATGTTCGCAGTTCAGCCTTCATTGCATCGGACCAGTCATTGTTAAGTTCTACGGCAAGCGAACTCTTATTGGCACTGATGACATTTTCACTGACCAGATAGTCATAGACATCGTCCTGGACGGGGAGGCTAAATCCATTGACGATGAGGCGGTCAGTCAAGGCTTCCGTGACAAGCATATTTCTTCTTTGGGCAGAAGCTATATTTCCCTCGGAGTAATCGGCGAAAGGAAGAATTACGATGCTTTTTCCCTGGCCGACGGCACTGGCGGACGGCCCTTCGGCTACGTTCAGTGTTTCAACAACAACTTGTCCTTTTCCGCATCCGGCTAAAAATAATGCTAAAATTCCGATGACGAGATATTTCAGCCTATCCATATTTGTTCTCCCTACTGAAAAAATAGATTCATATTTGAAAAAAATTAGATGATTCGTGGCTTTAACAGAATTATCAATTCACGTTTTGTGCTCGTTTTTTCTTCATAGCCGAAGAGGTATTTGAAAAAGGGTATTTTCCTGGTTCCCGGTATAAAGGAATCGCTGCTGTCTGCTGAATTGGAAATGAGTCCGCCAATTACCAGCATATCGCCATTTTTGACTTTGACAGTGGTACTCATTTCCCGAACATTGATGATTGGGAGCCCAACTTCGCCCAGGCCTATTGTTCTGTATTCTATAGGTTCCTCTAATTCCGATGTAACCGGAACGAGATTGAGGATGATTTCATTATCGTCAAGAATGTTTGCAGTTAAGGCCAGGCCTACTCCAGAGAGCGCCCGGGCGGTATCCGCTGTATACGTTACTGTTCCAGTAGTACCGTCCGTATCTGACGTGATTTTATCAATATAAGTAACATTACGGCCAACTGTCATGAGGGCCGGCTGTCCGTTGAGTACACTTATTTTCGGGTTAGACAGAATGTTTGTCTGGCCTTGTTGGTTGACGGCGTGAAGAAATGAATCGAAAGTGAATGAGGCCAGTGAAATTGCCCCGCTGAAATCCCGGTCAAGGCCATCGGTAATGATGGTTGCGGCTGTAGTCAGATCGTCAGTAGTAACCTTGGAATACGATTTGCCACCTGAAAATTGGGCACTGCTCACGGAAAGGTTTTCGAGAACCGTGTTCCAGTCCAGCCCTATAGCCGAGTGATCATCCAATTGTACTTCGATAATCTTTGCTTCAATCGCTATCTGCTTATACAGTTCCTTCTTTAAGCTTTTAAAATACACCTCAAGTTTTTCAAGCAGGGGACGTGGGGCAGTTACCGTGATCAACCCGACAGGTTTGTCGATAAAATAAGAATTTCCCCCCGAAGACCGGCGAAATGTTGCGCTTGCCAACTGTTCATTAGTCATCGAATCAGTTTTAGAAAGACTCTTGTTCGGGTCTAAAGGATTAGCAGTCAGCTTGTTTTGTTCTTCTTTACCAGAGCCTTGAATTGAAGTAGAGGTTATCTCTTCTGTGGACCATATGTTGAGAATGGAGTTCAGATTATTTTCGATACTATTCCAGGTGTTGAATTCAATGCCACCAGGCTTGCCGTCTTTGTGCTGGTTGACCGCCACGCCGTCTGTCGACAATGAAATTTCGCCGGCGACATTGGTATTGCCTCCCTGACCACCGGTGCTGCCGCCTAATACATCGCCTCCGGTATTTGTTTTATATGCCTGCTTGATAAACGGCATGGCAATATGAAATTGGCGTGTCTCTTTATATTTTACAATGATGGTCGACCCCTGCATCTCGTGGTAATAATCAACCTGCCTGAGCATGTTGTCGAGGGCGCTGTAAAAATCGTCATTGGCACTGATGTTGACATCCACCAGTACATTTTTATCGACATCGCTGGCCCAGGAAACATTCATGTTCTTCAGCGACGCCAGACGTTTGATGATATCCCAAAGAGGCTGTGGTCCACGGGTGGAAGTGATCCGGGCACCAACCTTCAGCTTGCTTTCTTCGGCAATTGTGATGTCTTCTTTTTCGTCCTTGTCCACCACATAGGATGCCGCCTGATATCTGACAGGCAGACTTGCAGGCATGGCAGGTGCAATGGTCTTCGCGGGCTGAGTGGGCTGTTGCGCGGTTTCCTGCGCCATGCCGGTGCTCTGGTCTTGTGGTCGGGTGTCGCTGGCGCAAGAGCTGAGGAGCAATGAAAGTAGCAAGAGGCTACTGAGGAGAAAACAATATTTTAGGTACTTCATAAAAACCTCTTGGACTGAGAATTTTAAGAGAGAATCAGATTCCACTGTATTTTTAATTAAGATCTTTAGCAGCCAGGCGACCTTCAATATATTGCTTCAGATCAGAACGCATTGGAAAACCGGAAGCGAGTATCGCCCGATACTGCCGGGTAGCATCCTTCGATCTCGTCAGTTTATCTAAAACTCTGGCTTTGGACACCATCGTATCGAGGGTCTCTCCGTAATAGGAATGGTATTTGTCGAGCAGCTTGAGAGCCGCTTCGTTTTGGCCGTAATTTTCACTGAATGCGGCAAAGCTCAGGAGTGCTTCCTTCATCGGTGGTGAATTGCTGATGCTTTGCGTGAAGTATTCTTTCGCCTCAGGAATTCTCTGCATGTTGGCAGAGCCGATTGCAGCATACAGAGCTGCATTGGTATTTTTGGGGTCGTGCTTTAAGCTTTCTTTGGCGTAGTAGACGGCTTTGGCGTTCATGCCAAGGTTGACCAGATAAAGGGTCGCAAGCCGGTTGGTAATCTTGGCATTATCCGGCCAGAGCTCAAAAGCTTTACCATAGAGTGCGGCTGCCTGGTCAAATTCTTTTTTTGCCTCAAGATTCTGGGCTTTGGCCATAAACTCCTTAGCCTGCATGATCTCGTCTGACTGAGTGGCCGTTTTTTCAATAACCAGCGCTTCCTGTTCAATGACTTTAATGTCAGCCTCGAAAGCGAGATTGTCTTCTGCACGAGTCGGCCAGACAAAGGCTTTTTTGCTTGGGTAGATGACGATGGTATTAAAACGTTCTTCTTTTTTCAGATCCATCAGGTTGAGAATGATGTCCAGCGCAAAATCCCAGGGCACATCGGTCAGTGCAAGAGTAAGTACCCCTTTTACGTCTTCATCGACGATTATATTCAGGTCGGTTATCTGCCTGAACAGACGGAAGACATTGTGAATATCAATTTTATAGAAATCGACACTGATCCGCTGTTTTTTGTATCCGGAAAAAGAGAAGTCTTCTTTTAGAGCTGAGATTTTTTTGGCGGCAGCTCCTGTGACTTTCTTGTTTGGCACCTGATTGAGTAATTGTTCCGACGAACCGATGAGCTTATCAAGAGTACTGTCAGCAGGTGCAGCAGCCATTGGCTTTGCTGCTTCCCCGGTTGATGTACTTGCCGATTGCGCAGGGGTTTTGGTCTGTGCTGCCGGGAAGAACTTAATCAGCAGGTCGTTTCCTGCTTTCTCAACCGTGTAATTATGGCTGTCGGCCAAGGTAAATTCAAACCGCATATGCGGTGGAACCTGTTCTTTAGCGTCGGATACTGTGACGGTGGCAATATTATTTTTCGGAAGTTGTGCTTTTTCCGCAGAGAGAGTCTTGCTGTAAAACGCTCCGGCCACATCAACGACAACCCGGAATGGCGCAAATCGTTCAGTTACATTATATACTGGTGGCGATGTGCCGGTAATAGTGTAACTGACCGTATTGTCGGCCATTGAAACTGCAATATCGGCTATTTCGTAGGAAACATCTGCTTCAGACCGTGCTCTCTCTGTCTGAAATACGAACAAGATGCAAAATGCGATGAAAACAGCCGGTTTTATTTTTTCTAGCCATTTAAGCATTTTCTATTCTTCTCCCTCTTTCTTAAGTGTCATCACAACCTTCGTGATGAGTTCCTTTCCTGCTCGTGTTACGGCAGTCTCTTCAATAATTACAGCATTCGGGTCTATTTGTTTGACGACACCCCGTCTGCCAATCTTCGTACCTTTAAGGAGGACATAGCCCTTGCCGGTAAAATCCTCAACCATGGCGACACTGCCTGCATCTTTCCTGAGTGTTGCGACCAGGGTAAGCTGCCCAGGTTCGAAAAGCTGCATCCCCGTGAGGGGTTCGTTGTCCTCGATAATTTCGTTCATGTCGACAGACGATGTTGCGGCTTTTTCGGAAATAAACGGAACAAAAGGATCCGCTCTGTTTTCCAATTGGTATTCAAATCGTGCATCAATTCCAGCCGCTACAACCGGAGGCGATGTCGCCGCGGCGTTTTCCGTTGCAAAGGCGGGAGCCAGCGTGCATACCAGGCTGCCAGAACATAAAAGAGCACAGAGCACTTTTCTTCTGAAAACGCTTAATAAAAAGGTGGATTGTGGATGATCAATTAAACACATCATGGGGTTCACTTTTTGGGTGGTTTGGGTAGTTCAACGTTGGTGAAACGGTAGGTAACCAGTTGACAATCCGAGTTGAGCAGCATTTCTCCAGCTTCCTTTTTGGGAGAGCTCATTTTTACATTGGTGACTGAGACTATCCGTGCAAGTTTACTGACCTGATCAAAAAAGTAGCCCATATTGTGATATGGCCCTCTGACATTGATCGTCACAGGAATTTCCGCATAAAAATCTTTAGGAATGTCGGCAAGCGGCCTAAATGTCAAGAAATCGAGTCCGGCATTTCGTCCTAATGCAGAAATATCTTTAAGAAGTTTTGGGATTTCACTCTCCTTAGGCAGCAGGACTGACATTGTTAAAAACTCAGTCTCCGCCGCATCCAGTTCTTTCTGAAATTTAGCAAGATTCGATGCTTTTGCTTTAACTTCCCTGACCTGCTGGGTGAGCGACGTTTTCTGCTGACTGAGCTTCTGTATCTTTTCGGCTTTTTGCTGATAATATGCAAAATAGAAAATTATCAGCGGAATAAGAATTATGCCTACCGTAATGCCCAGTTTTATTTTTGGTGCAAGCGGTATGTATTTCTCGTCAATAAAAGTTGCAAGTGCTGCGTTGTTCGTTTTCATACGCTCATATCGGGGAAGTATTATCGAACGTTATTTCGTGTCTGTAGCTGCAGGAGCCTGTTTTTCCGGCTGACCGACAATGCAATTCAATTCAAAACTTTTAAGGTTTCTTCCTGAGACTATCTTCAGGGAGGAACTTGCCAGCGTAACATCCTGCACAAAAGGAGACTCTTTAAGGTTGTCCATAAACTGGGCAATGGTCTGGTTGTCGAGTGCCACGCCGGATAACCGTAAAGACGATGTCTGCTGCTGGAGGGATTCAAGCCACATTCGCTGGTTATCAACGCGATTGGCCACTTCATCAAGAACCCGAACCGTCAGAGAAGAGTCTGTTTTCAGTTTATGTATTATTTCCGTTCTCCTGACCAGCTCTGCACGCTCTTTTTTTAGTTTTTCAATTTTCTGCAGAATCGGGGTGTAGGAGTCCTTTTCCTTTTGCAGCGATGCTATGTCTGCTTGATAGTTACTGATTTTGTTTGCCTGCAGAGCCCCGGTAATTCCTAAAACAGCAAGAACCAGGAGAAACAAGAAGAACATGCCAAAAAGCTGTTTTCTTGCTTTGGCTCTTTTTTTAAGTTGCCGAACCGGCAGCAGGTTGATTTTAAGCATACTGAACCCTTGACAATTTAAATAATTATATAACAGAGGGCCTGAGGGCTATCCCGGCAGCAATAGCCATCTCCGGTCCAATATTAGCGAGGTAATCGGGGTCAATCTTGTTACTGTTCGACGTCATCTTCAAAAACGGATTGAAAAGCTCAACTTTTAATTCGGTTTCCTGGGCAAGATATTCTATCAGACCGGAAACTTTTGCTCCGCCACCGCTTAAAATCAGTTTCTTAAGCGGCTGATCAGGATGATTGGCATGGTATAAGTCTATGGCTTTTTTAATTTCAAGAATCCACTGAGTGCAGGTCGTTGAAAAAATTTCTTCAATCTCCTCCCGTTTTTCTTCGCTTTGTATGGAACCTAGTTTAAGGGCTTCAGCTTCCTCAAATTCAATATCAAATATATTTTGGATCTGTTCGGTTAATTGTCTGGAGCCGACAATTATATCCCTCGCTACTACCGATATTCCCTGGGAAAGGATATTGATGCTCATCTTCGAGGCACCGATATCAACTAAGGCCACATTCTCGGTTTTTTGATAGTTGTATTCATAGGTGTTCTCGAGCGCGAACCCGTCTACATCGACAATCACCGGATTAAGATTGAGGCCGTGGAGCATATCGAGATAGTCGTCGACGATCTCTTTTTTGGCAGCGACCAGCATGACATCCGTTCTGTCGGTATCCTGGTGGCCTGTCTTAAGGTCCTGAAAATCCAGATAAACATCTTCAATATCAAATGGGATGTACTGTTCAGCCTCAGCCATTATATGTTCTTCCAGCTGAGCTTCTTCCATAACAGCTAAATTAACCTTTTTAACAATGACCGAATAGCCTGAAATAGAGAAACCAACTTTTTTATTTTTGATCTTTAGGTTTTGAAAAAGACCGGCAATGGCTTTGCTGACGATCTCAGGGTCGTTGAGAGTCCCGTCCTCAACCGCGCCTTCCGGGAGAACAGCGCTGCCGAGGGTCAGAATCGTATAGCCGCCTGACGTTTGTTTCAGCTGACAAACCTTGACGGCATGAGATCCGATGTCAAGACCAACGACCAGTTCATTGTGAGATAGAAACGGCAAATTCATGGCAGACAAAAAGGAAGAAATTGATATAAACGGCAAAATAAATTCGGCCGAACTTGTGCTAAAAATACATACTTTTCGTGTACATAAGGACATTAGGTCACAGAAAAAAAAATTTGTCAAGTAAAAGAGCATTTGTTAATTTCGAAATAACCCTAATTGAAGGATGAGCAAATGAGTCTTTGAGATTAAGGCTGTATCTGTTGTACAATACAGGCTCTCAAGAGATCGTGAGTGTCAAACTGGTTACCATAGAGTTGCTTTTCAGGCAGCTTGTTTTTGTTCTTCTACCCATACGAACTGGCTTGTAATTTGTTTGTATTTCAAGTAGTTTTGCGTAGCAATTTGCACTACGTTCATAAACCATCCAAATGAGGTTGACTTTGTCCAGAATAGGGAAAAATAAATCTATTTTCAGGGAATATTTTGAGGCGATCTGTGTCGCAATTCTCCTGGCGCTCTTTATCCGAACTTTTGTTGTTCAGGCATTTAAAATACCATCGGGATCGATGTTGCCTACCCTTCAGATCGGCGATCATCTGCTTGTCAATAAATTTATCTATGGCGTCAGAATGCCCTTCACCGGGAAGATTCTCGTGCCGATTAAGCACCCGAAGTATGGTGATGTCGTGGTGTTTCGTTTTCCCAAGGACCGCTCTGTCGATTATATTAAAAGAGTTATCGGTACACCTGGCGATACAGTTGAGATAAAAGACAAGAAGGTTTTAATAAACGGCAAGCCAGTTGAAAACAGTCATGCCCATTTCAGCTCAAATGTCGTCCTTGACGCCAAAGCCAGTCCGAGAGATAATCTCGGCCCGATTCTGGTTCCCGATGATCATCTCTTCGTGATGGGCGATAACCGGGACAACAGCTACGACAGCCGGTTCTGGGGTTTTGTTGATCAGCGGGACGTTCTTGGCAAAGCATTTATCCTGTATTGGTCGTGGGATATTGACAAACCGTTGCTGTCTGTCGATCGTTTCACCTCGATCAGGTTCAGTCGGCTGGGCAGTCTGATCCACTGAAGGTGCGTGGAGTGGCCAGCAGGGAGCAGGGGAGTGAGCGCACCACTCGTATCTCCTGCGGATTGACCTCGGCCTGATAGGCAAGAACCATGACTCCGGCAGCCGCCGCCTGCTGCAGCGCCCTCGCATACGTCGCATCTATGTGTGAGGCAGGGCGGAAACGGTCCGCGTCCATACGCTGAACAAGAAAGAAAATGCAGGTTTTTCGTCCCTCCTGCGACAGTCGTATAAGCTCATGGAGATGTTTTGTTCCTCTTACTGTCACTGCATCGGGAAACATGGCCCATCGGTCAACCGCCAGAGAGCAGTTCTTTACCTCAATAAAGGTCGAATCCTCTCCATGCATTACCTGCAGGTCAAGCCGGGTGTGGTCGGAGGTCCTGACTTCGGTCCTGATCATTTTTATATCCTGAAACTCGGCAATCCGTCCTTTTGCCAGAGACTCCGCCACCAATTTATTGGTCTGTGCAGTATTGACGCCCACCCATGTTGAATTATCCTTAACCATTTCCAGAGTGAATGGGTATTTTCTTTTTGGATTATCCGATCGGGAAAGACAGACCTGACTGTCCGGGGCCGAGCAGGAGAGCATGGTGCCGGTATTGGGGCAATGCGCCGTGATGATTTCGCCGGTCTCCAGGCGCACATCCGCCAGGAAACGTTTATATCTTTTTATGAGGATGCCCTGCACCAGAGGGGAAGTAAATAGCATGGGAATTCGCTTGGTTTATAACATGTTAAGGTTGCGTATCAGCAGCGTTAGTGCTACATATTTGTAGAGAACGCGTCGTTGTAAAGAGAAGGTACTTGGGGTTCCAATCTACTAAGATAGAGGAGGCATAGCTATGAAATTAGGCATCAACGGCTTGGGAAGAATTGGAAAACTTTCAATCTGGCACCACGTTTCACGAAAACATTTTTCAGGAATTGTCGCCAATATAGGTCGGGAAGTCGGATGTGGGCTGGAGGATCTTGCCGCGATGCTTGAAAGAGATTCTACCTATGGCCGCTTGGGGAGCTATTTGCATGGTCATAAATGCCCTCGGGTCATCGAAGAATTAAATGAAGAAAAAGGGACAATGCTGGTCAACGGGGTTCCGGTCACTATTTTGCGTGCCACCCGTAATCCGGCCGAAATTGCCTGGCAGGACCAGGGGGTCCGGCTGGTAGTCGATACTACGGGTGTTTTTACCGATCCCACTGCCGATGCCGATGCCGCAAAAGGTGCCCTCCGGGGACATATGCAGGCTGGCGCGGAGAAAGTGATTCTTTCTGCTCCCTTTAAAATTAAGTCCAAGGGATTGGATATGCCGAACGATGCCATTACCACGATAATGGGCATTAATGAAGAAATGTATAATCCCGGCAAACACTCTCTCATCTCTGCGGCTTCCTGTACGACGACCTGTCTCTCCTATATGATTAAGCCGCTCATGGAAAAAATCGGGGCGGATAAAATTCTCAGTGCCTCGATGGTAACCGTCCATGCCGCAACGGGAAGTCAGCAGGTACTCGATCGACTGCCCAAAGCCGGGGCCGTTGATTTAAGGAAAAACCGCTCTATTCTGAACAACATTATTCTGACCACTACCGGTGCTGCCAAGGCGCTTTCGCTGGTGATCCCGGAAATGGCATCCATCGGATTCATGGCCGAATCGGTGCGTATCCCTACTTCCTCAGGCTCACTGATAATTTTAGTGCTTAATCTGCAGGATGATCTCGAGAGTCCGATAAAACGCAATGACATAAATAACATATATAAAGAGTACGCAACGCATAACAATTACCTGCTCTTTTCTGAAAATCAAAACGTATCGTCGGACATCCTCGGTTCCCCGGCGGCAGCTGCGGTGATTGAAGGGAAGGAGACGCATACCCGGACCGCCAATATTCAGGTCAACCTTGCCAAGGTCAAGGCGGAAAGTCTGGCGGCCGGTGCTGATCCTATCCTCAACGTGCCGGTAACCCAGGCCGTTGTCTATGGCTGGTACGACAACGAGCTGGGGAGTTATACCAATATGCTCGGCGATCTGACCGTACAGATCAGCGAGGGGATGTTTTAAGAAAAATTGATTACAGTACGATCGATGGTCAAAGCTGACCTTGGAGAAGTTTCGGCAATTGAACGGGAAACACTTTCGCCATGGTCGGCTGAATCCATTGCCCAGGAGTTGGAGATAGCTGAAGCAATTCAGATTGTAGCTGAGGCGCCAGATGGACAAATTATGGGCTGGTGTGCCTGCAGGGTCATATGGCCTGAGGCCGAGCTGTTAAAAATAGCAGTTAAAGAAATCGACAGGCAGCGAGGTATTGGTTGTTTGCTGGTTGAAAATCTTGTGGATGCGTTACAAAAAAAAGAAATCAGCAGCCTTTTCCTGGAAGTTCGATCCAGTAATGGTATTGCCTTGAAGTTTTATGATAAACATAAATTCCTGCACGTTGGATCGAGACCGGGGTACTATACCGATCCACCTGACAGTGCAATGATTCTTAAAAAGAATCTGTCTTCGTAAGTCTCATCCCGTTAGATGGGTCATAGGCAGGGACTCCAGGAAAACATTTCTAAGGTACTAAAAAATTCAATCGTGGAGAGAGGTGTGCAATGAAATCTGTTAGGGATCTTCATTTACAGGGAAAGCGTGTGTTGCTTCGCGCTGATTTCAATGTACCGATGGATGAGCACAGGCAAATCACCGATGACATCCGGATTCGTATGGTACTGCCAACTATCCGCCATATCCTGCAGGCAAAGGGTCGATTGGTTATATGCTCGCATATGGGACGACCGAAAGGTAAGCGGGTCGAAGATTTCAGTCTGGCCCCGGTGGCCCTGCATCTTGAGTCGCTCCTTGGCGTAAAAGTGACTCTGGCTCCTGACTGTATCGGCGAAGAAGTTGAAAAGATGGTGCAAAAGATGGCAGACGGTGAGATTGTCCTTTTGGAAAATCTGCGGTTTTATGCGGGCGAAACGGAAAATGACCCGACCTTCTCCGGGCAGCTGGCCCGGCTTGCCGATGTCTATGTCAATGATGCATTTGCCGTTTCTCATCGCGCCCATGCCTCGGTGGTCGGCGTAGTCGAACGGGTGGCCGAAAAGGCCGCGGGGTTCCTGCTGCAGACGGAGTTGGATTATTTCCATAAATCAATGGATGAACCGACAAGGCCGTTGGTTGCAGTTATCGGCGGAGCTAAGGTTTCCTCCAAATTAGGCGCGCTGCAGAACATGCTGGGCAAGGTCGATCGGATGATTATCGGCGGAGCAATGGCCAATACCTTTTTAAAAGGCATGGGCTTTGATGTCGGGGCTTCCAAGGTTGAAGACGATTTACTCGACAATGCCAGGCAGTTTGTGAAGGCCGCAGAAGCAAAAGGGTTGAAGCTTTATTTCCCGGTTGATTTTGTGGTTGCTGACAGGTTTGCAGCCGATGCGGTAACGAAAAATGTCACATTCAGAGATATTCCTTCCGGCTGGATGGCCCTTGATATCGGTCCTGCGTCGGTAATATTGTTTCAGGAAGCTCTTCTGGATGCGAAAACTATTATCTGGAACGGCCCGATGGGCGCATTTGAAATAGATGCCTTCGCCAGGGGCACGATGGCGATGTGTCAATGCGTGGCCTCGGCCCATGCGCTGTCGATTGTTGGTGGTGGTGATTCCAATGCGGCGGTAAAAAAATCCGGCGAAGAAAAAAATATTTCTTATATGTCTACTGGTGGCGGGGCCTTTCTTGAACTGATGGAAGGGAAAATTCTGCCGGGCGTGGCTGCCCTTGGCTAGTGAAACTCATAATTATCTGGAGAGACAGATGGGAAAAAGAAAAGCGTTAATAGCCGGTAACTGGAAAATGCATAACACCGTTATCGAGGGCTGCCATTTGGCGGCAGATATCTCGCGGCTGTGTTCTGATCTTACTGACCGGGATGTAATGGTTTTTCCTCCGGCGACCATCTTGAGTGAGGTCTGTCATATCGTAAAAGACGGCCCGATCGTCGTCGGATGCCAGAATGTCTGCTGGGAGGATCGAGGTGCATTTACCGGTGAGATCTCGCCAGTTATGGTGAAAGATGCAGGGGGCAGGGCGGCTCTTGCCGGACACTCTGAGCGCCGCCAGATCTTTGGCGAAACTGATGCTCTGATCAATAAGCGCCTAAAAGGCGGTCTTTTTTTCGGTTTGCAGATGATTCTCTGTATTGGTGAGACCTTGGCTGAAAGAGAGGACGGGCGAACCTTTGCCATTCTGGAAGAGCAATTAAGGAAAGGGTTGGACGGGGTGAGTGCCGCAGATATGGCTCAGGTGGTTATCGCCTATGAGCCGGTTTGGGCAATAGGAACCGGAAAAACGGCCAGTAAAGAGCAGGCGCAGGAGGCCCATGCGTTCATCAGAGGAATACTTGAACAAATTTTTGAGAAAAACATTGCCGAGCAAACGCGGATAGTGTATGGTGGCTCGGTTAAGCCAACCAACGTTGATGAACTTATGGCCCAGGCGGATATAGATGGCGCGTTGGTAGGTGGTGCTGCTCTTGATGCAAAATCATTCGGGCGCATCATTAATTTTAAATAAACTTTAACTCTGTTATTGCATGGATACTTTACTTACAATTGTACACGTTGTTGTCTGCCTCTTTCTGGTTGGCATAGTCTTGCTCCAGCATGGTAAAGGCGCAGATATCGGTGCTACATTTGGTGGGTCAAGCCAGTCCCTCTTTGGCACGGAAGGTCCCTTGCCTCTTCTGAATAAGATAACAACTGCAGCGGCAATCATTTTTATGTTGACTTCCGTGACATTAGCGTATATTTCATCGCAAAGTAGTACCTCTTCCGTGATGAGCGATTTAAATGTCGGTAAGCCTGCAGCGAAAACCGAGGTTGCGCAGCCTTTGGCCAAAGAAGATAAGGTGATGGATAAACCTGCGGAGAAAGAAAAAGCTGCAACCGAGACAACGAAAGAAACGACAAAGAAACAATAAATGAGTGCCGGAGTGGTGGAATTGGTAGACGCGCACGCTTGAGGGGCGTGTGGGGAGACCCGTGTCGGTTCGACTCCGACCTTCGGCACCATCTTTTAGATCCGCAACCCAATAGGTTTGCGGATCTTTTTTTTATTGGCTTGGCGGAATGAGCATATTGGGCCTTGTTCGCGGCAACTGCAGACAATATTAATTGATTTGTTTGAAAAATATTGACAGAGATGAAACAATAAGGTAGTTTTGTGCGCCTTATCCAATGGCGATGTAGCTCAGATGGTTAGAGCATACGGCTCATATCCGTAGTGTCCGGGGTTCAATTCCCTGCATCGCCACCATTACACACTCCAGTATCGTCCGATACTGTTCTAAAAGGCCTGAGAAATCAGGCCTTTTTCTTTTTGCGTTGTCCGGCATAATTCATCGTGATATGATAAAATCCGTAGGCTTTGGCGGACTATCTTGACTTGCTCAAAGAAAATCGCGTGACAGGGAAGATACTCCGAAAGGAGGGAAAGCTTGCAGAATATCAAGCTGGTTCACCTGCCTCGGTTTTGGGGACACGATAAACGATGAAGCAGCACAGAACCGAACTTGTCGCGATATTGATGCCTGATTGTTCCATTCAGCTTGAGTGGTCTTTGCCTCCTGCCGATGGACCCCAACATTCAGGCCAGGTGATGCAGGATGATGTATTTGTTCGTTTCACCCAGGACCCGGATGGATGGTTCTTTTTTCTGGGATTTTGTGCGGAAAATATTCCTCTGTCGCCATCGCTTGCTTTCTGGCGCACATTCTCCGCTCTGTTCATCAGGAAACTCAAACTCACTCCGAATCTTGAGGAACTGCGCGCCAAGGTAGTTATCCCCTTTACTGATGAAGAACGCGGACGACTGCTTGAGTCCGCACCGCTGATGACCGGCGGAGAATACCTCACTGCGGAAACGCTCGCGATCTTGTGGGCAGGACTGCACGTGACCTTTTGCCGAAAAATGGATGCTTATGCGGGAACGGTCGCTGATTTCCTCAGAGAGTACAGCCCGGATGTCCATCTTGCTGGCCGCATTTACTTTCACCTCGTCGAAAACAAGGATCATGAATCTCCGTTTGCTTTTCTCGCCACCTATTCAACCCGCTTGAATGAAGCAGGTGAGTCCAGACATCTGCCTCTGAAATACGCTCTGGAGGAGTACAAAGACGACAACGAAAAACTACTCAGGCTATTGGTCACCGTTGATGAAGCAGCCCGGAGAAGTGCATTGGTGGCAAACCTGCGCGACAACGGCGAGTTGTTTTACCCGTTAGCCTGGTCGTCCAGAGAGGCGTATGTCTTTCTGCAGGAGATCCCGATCTACGAAGAGGCGGGTATTCTCTGCCGTATCCCCAACTGGTGGAAGAAAAAGACAGGCGCCGTCACTATGCAGGTCAGCATCGGCGAAAAGCCGCCATCCACGGTCGGCATGGATGCTCTACTCGACTTCTCCCCCCGGCTGATGATCGGGGACACGGAAATCTCGGAAGACGAGGTCCGTCGGCTGCTGCGTGAATCGGAGGGGCTGGCCTTTCTGAAAAACAAATGGGTGGCCGTCGATCCGGAAAAACTGCGGCAGACTCTGGAGGCCTTTGAAAAAGCCTCGAAGTTGCATGCCGAAGAGGGAATTACTCTTCTCGATGCGTTGCGACTTTCAGCGAATTCCCAGAAGTTACTTGGCGATGCGGCTGCCGATATAGCCGGGGTCTCCCATGGTGAGTGGCTGCGCACCGTATTCGGGCAACTGCAGCGACCCGAGTCCATCGCCAGGGTCAAAACCAGCCGGGCCTTTGCTGCCAGGCTGCGGCATTATCAGCAGGATGGTCTCAACTGGCTTTGTTCTCTGCACAGAATGAGGCTCGGCGCCTGTCTTGCCGATGACATGGGCCTTGGCAAGACCGTGCAGATACTGGCCTTTCTCGACGTTCTTAAAACCGAGGCCGGAAAAGCCCAAAAGAAGGCGGCTTCGCTTCTGGTCATTCCCGCCTCTCTGCTTGCCAACTGGTCCGCGGAAATTCAAAATTTTGCCCCCAGGCTCTCCTTTTTTATCGCCCATCCAGGTTTTCATAAGCCGAAAACGGTTCCGATGCTCCCGAAAGAAAAGATTGACGGTCTGGATCTGGTCATCACCACCTACGCTTTGGCCCAGAGGTATGAATGGCTTCATGATTATACCTGGAGCTATGTCATCCTTGATGAGGCCCAGGCCATCAAAAATCCCGGCACCAAGCAGACTAAGGCGGTAAAAAGTCTTGTCGCCGCTAACCGGATCATTATGACCGGTACCCCGGTGGAAAACCGATTGTCCGACCTCTGGAGCCTGTTTGACTTTATCAACCCCGGCCTGCTTGGCAATGCAAAAGAGTTTGGAGAATTCACGAAACGGCTCGGAAGGCATCCAGATGGTTACGCTGGGTTGCGCCGGGTGGTCAGTCCTTTTATTCTCCGCCGTTTGAAGACCGACAAGTCGATCATCTCCGACCTGCCGGACAAGGTGGAAATGAAAACCTGGGCTGCCATGAGCAAAAAGCAGGTCGTCCTCTACGGTGAGGTGGTTGCCAGCATCCGGGAGGCTTTGGAACATACGGAAGGCATCCAGCGAAAAGGGCTTATCCTGTCAGCGCTCATCAAGTTCAAACAGCTCTGCAACCACCCGTCCCAGTATCTGGGGCTGGACAGTTTCAAGGAACAGGAAAGCGGTAAGTTTAAGCGGCTGCGCGAAATCTGTGAAACCATCCATGAAAAGCGGGAACGGGTACTGGTTTTTACCCAGTTCAAGGAGATGACCGGGCCGCTTTCTCGGTTCCTGGCCACCATTTTCAACCGCGAAGGTCTCGTCCTGCATGGCAGTGTGCCGGTCGGCCAACGAAAAGTGCTGGTCGAGAAATTTCAAGGTCGCGAGTATGTGCCTTTTTTTGTATTATCCCTCAAAGCAGGCGGCGTTGGCTTGAATCTTACCGCAGCCAGCCATGTGATCCACTTCGACCGGTGGTGGAACCCGGCGGTGGAGAATCAGGCCACCGACCGGGCCTTCCGCATCGGCCAGAAGAAAAATGTCATGGTCCATAAATTTTTGACCCAGGGTACCATTGAGGAAAAAATTGACCGGATGCTGGTCGAGAAGGCAAAACTTTCGGATGAGGTGGTTGCCGCTTCGGGTGAAAAGTGGCTTACTGAGATGAGTAACGAGGAGTTGTTTGAGTTGTTTACATTGCACATATAAGGAACGACGGCATGAGTTTTTGGGGATATCCAAAATATGTCACGGTTGCCGAGAAAAAGGCCAAGGCGGAGAAAAAACTGAAACAGCTCAAAAAGAAAATGCCGTCCATTGAGCCGGTTAGTATCGAAGGCAGCACACTGGCGCGTACCTGGTGGGGCAAGTCCTGGAACAGGAACCTTGAACGTTATGCCGATTACAGTAACCGCATCGGCCGGGGCAAGAGCTATGTGCGCCATGGCGCCGTATTGGACCTCAAAATAAAGGGTGGCAGGGTGACCGCCCTGGTCCAGGGAACGAGAGCTAAACCCTATGAGGTGGTTGTCAACATTGCGCCGGTGAAAAAGGCCAACTGGGACCAGATCAGGAAACAGTGCCAGGGCGAGCTGCGTTCGTTGACTGACCTTGTCGCCGGCAGATTTCCCAAGGAACTGGGCGAGATCTTTCTGGCCGAAGGCAAGGGATTGTTCCCGACGCCGGGAGAGATCAGCTTTGACTGCTCCTGCCCTGACTGGGCTTCGATGTGCAAACATGTGGCGGCCACTCTTTATGGCGTCGGAGCCCGGCTCGATGAGGACCCGCTGCTGTTTTTCACCCTGCGCCAGGCCGATACAGAAGAGCTGGTGGCGCGGGCCGTCCAGGAAAAAACAGGCGACTTGCTGGTCAGGGCGAGTAAAAAAAGTTCCAGGGTGCTTGGCGATGCTGACCTCTCGGACCTCTTTGGCATTGATATGGATATACAACCGGATTTTGCTTCCACCGCCGAGGCTGCAAAGCCTAAAGGGCCGCGCCGCAAAAAAAAGGATGTACCTGCTTCTCTGACAGCGCAGACGGCGACGATAAAAACAGCCCGCTCCGCCACCGCCTTGATCGAGGAAATCGTCGGCCAGCATCCGAATGGCGTTACCGTGGCCATGCTGGAAGAAGCAACCGGTTTTCCGCGCACCAGAATTTACGCCATTACCAGCAGGCTCAGGCAACAGGGCCGGATCAGCTCTGTGGCCCATGGCGTCTATGGGAGGCCGTGATTCTTTCCGGTAGGTCCTCTTTTCTCCCCTCCCTGGTCGGACAGCTTATAGACGCTGTCTCTGTTTGTTCTGTCCGCTCTACACTCCTCACCATCTATTCTGGTGGATCCTGGCAATAACATTCCTTGACTGATTGTGCCAGCAACTGCTAAAAACGAATACAATCAAGTACATTTTGCAAAAGGAAAACCCAGAAAACCTGACAGCCCCCTGTAGAAATACAGGCCAACGGAAAAGGGGCGACAGTTTGTGAAGAAGACATGAGAAGTGACATTGACAGCAGGATATCGGTTATCGATCTTTTTGCAGGCCCCGGCGGCCCACATCCGGCCTGTCGCTGACAATGGCCCTGATTAAGTGAGAAACGGTCTGGCCCTGTCCGCCACAGTTCATTGGATGTTTGACCGGGGCCTTGTTTCGGTGGACGACGATTTATTCATCCTCATCGCCAAAAACAGGTTGCCAGACATGGTACTGCGAATATTAAATGAAGACCGACGGTTAATTCTACCACAAAGAGCGGATATGTTACCGCATCGCCAGTATCTTTCCTATCACTGGGAGATGGTTTTCAAGGGATAAAGGGTATCTTCTATCATTCATTGAGTGACAGGAAGGGAGGAAAACAAAGCAGAATGCGCTGTGAAATGGAAAGACATGGGAATTCTTGCAACAGCGGCTGCGATACCGGAGAGAATTCCGTCGGAAAAACAATCAATTTACCGGGTGAATCTTCTGAAACGTTTCGAACTTGAAGGATTGAAGTTTAGAGATAATAGATAACCGCAGTAATAACGGTAAATTGTAGTCATAGTCTCCATTGGAAGAATTCATGAACAGATGATTGGTGACAACTTTCGTTCTTCGATAGGCAGGATATGGAATAATAAGGTGAAAGATGAAAATTGAATCGATACGATTGAAATTTTCAAGTCATTCAAGATGCTGAATTTGTCGATTTGCCCGATTTTTGTGTTATCTTTGGCGCAAACGGCACGGGTAAATCAACCATTTTTCAGGTCTTCGGGTTTCTGGGTGATGCGATGACCAGCAATGTCAATGTGGCCTTGGCAAAACTGGGTGGAAGCCGTGGCTTCAGAGAAGTGCGCAGCAGGAATTCCAAAGGGCCGATTGTAATCGAGCTGAAATTCCGTGCTGGGAAAGAGAGTCCGCTCACTACCTATTTCCTCCAGATCAATGAGAAACAGGGGAAGGCGATTGTCGAACGGGAAATTCTTAAATACAGGCGCGACAGCAGCGGTCAACCGTGGCATTGCCTCGACTTCTCAAGAGGTAAGGGGACAGCCGTCACCAATGAACTTGAGACGGTAAAAGATGTAAAAGAGCTGAATCGAGAAGAACAACCCTTGCAAGCACCGGATATTCTGGCCATTAAGGGATTAGCCCAGTTTGAGCAATCCAGTGATGGAACTGAGGAGACTGACCAGCAATTTCTCTGACAAGGTGACTGGTTCTCGAGCTATAGCGCCTTTCTTGAGTGTGGAAACCAATTGCTCGATGAGTTTCAATGTCCTTCTGCCGGAATCAGAAAATTGGCGAAGCTGTAGGCTGGATAGTATGACAAACACAGTCTGGTGAAATAATAAACAGCTCATTTGGATGAGGTAATTATTATGGCAAAATGTACCATCTGTAATTCCCGCAAAGGGAAACGAAAATGTAAAGCGATCGAAACCTTTATCTGCAGTCTGTGTTGCGGTGGGTCCCGTTCAGAGGAAAAATGTGCGGGATGCTCTTTCTTCAAATCAGCAGCTGCAACCCGTAATTATCGGAGTGTGCCGCATTTCACGACCCAGGAAATGGCGGACAATCCCGAGCTGGAGGATATCGCCAATGTGATTGAGTCCACCCTCTGCCGCGTATGGGCGGACGACCCGCACAATGTGAACGACAGGACGGTAGCACGGTTGGTTGAACTGATGATCGACAGGTATCATTTCAACGACGAAGCGCCACAGGTAGACTCGCCTGCGTTGGAAGAAGGTTTTCGTTTGTTTTCACAAAATACCGGTAAGACATTTTCTCAGCTACACTCCGATGAAGTGGTTAAGATATTGGCTGCCGTATACCGATCCATTCAGCGCAGGACAGTCGGCGGCACCAGTTACCTTCAATTCGTCAGTCAATTTACCGGCATCAATCCGGCGTCGTAGGCAAGCTGGGTGGCGAGGTTGTTCCGCTTGGATTGCGCGGCGGCATATTATTTTCTTCAACAGGAAGCCCAGCAAGAAACGGAATGATCATTTTGGGTGGTTTTCAAAATGAGATGCTTCATCGGAGGCTCACTGTCCTCCATGCTTTGCCGCGCGTAAAATTTTTCGTGCCGTCCTGGGACCTGTATTGCACACCGAATTCAGCCTGGCTGATACCTTGTATTGAAAGATCATATATGTTACTACTGGTTACTACTGATAGGTAATATGTGTTCGCCTCGCTTCAATTTTCCCTTTGGGAATGGTCAATTGCTGTCTCTGCCGTAAGAATCTGAAAATCGTGTTTTTTACTTCTTTGTGATCTTGTGAAAAACATTAGACTTGCAATTTCAGTATGTTAGGTAATCCGCTATGCCTTGGGTCCGCCAGCAGGCACCCGGCCAGGACAATATTTTCTCTGTTCGTTCAAGATACTGTCCCTGTATGGAGAAACTAAAACTCACCAATGGTGCTTGATCAGTGAATAACCAGCCCACTCTACCTGAATAAAACCTGGAATGCTCTGTCGCTTATTGATGGTATGAAACCGCAGGACCGCGATAAGAGTATCCCAATACCCTGAAACAGAGATGAGCTGTTCAGAGAATAAAGAGGTTACCAATGATATCGTATGAATCTGTAACAAAAATTTATGGTAAGGGAAACAATACCGTCACTGCCCTTGATAATGTAAGCTTCACCATTCCGAAGGGCGAAGTCGTGGTGTTTCTCGGTCCCTCGGGATGCGGTAAAACGACTACCCTGCGTCTTACCAACAGACTGGAGACACTCACCCGAGGGGTCATAACCATAGAAGATCAGAATATCATGGATATTGACGTCGTCCAGCTCAGGCAGCGCCTGGGATATGTTATTCAGGCCATCGGGCTCTTCCCAAACAAGACCATAGCCGAAAACATCGCTGTCGTTCCCAGACTTTTGCACTGGGATGAGGAGCGTATCAGCAAACGCATTGATGAGCTGCTGCAAATGACCAACCTGGATCCTGATCTGTACAGGGATCGTTACCCCGCTGAGCTCTCTGGTGGTCAGCAACAGCGAGTGGGGGTGGCCAGGGGACTCGCCGCAGACCCCAATATACTTCTCATGGATGAGCCCTTCGGCGCGATAGACCCCATTAACCGAGAAGAGATTCAAGACGAGTTCCTCAAGCTTCAGGCAAAGCTGAAAAAGACGGTGGCCTTTGTCTCGCATGATATACACGAAGCAATAAAGATGGGCGATCGCATTGCCATCTTCGACAAGGGACGCCTGGTACAATATGACACACCTGAGATCATTCTGACTCAGCCCAAAAACAAATTCGTCTCCGACTTTGTTGGTGCCGACAGGGCCCTGAAAGTCCTAGGACTCATGCGGGTAAGTGACATTATCAACCGTAAGCCGAAGAACATCATCCAGGGTGCCGACCGTTGCCAGGAAGCATTACATTTTCTGAACACAAAGGAATCCCGCTACGGCATAGTGATTGAAGACAACAGACCGATTGGCTTCGTTACGCAGAAATCTCTCAAGTATGAAGACGGGCCGGTACGGGACGTGGTAGAACCATATCCCATTTTTCTGAGGGAAAAGACCCCGCTCCGGGATGTTCTCTCTTCTATGCTTATGTATAGTACCCCAACCTTCTGCGTGGTGGACGGAGATAAAAACTTCGCCGGGACGGTCACCTACAATGACATACAGAAAGCGGTAAAAGCAAGTTACGCCGATGAAACAGAAAATGTTGAAATCGAGGTGTCTTCATGAGCACCCTGCGATTCATAATGGATAACTTTAACGAGGTTTTGTATCTCTCCTGGGAGCATGTGTGGATTGTCGGGATAGCACTGCTTATTGCCACACCCATCGGCGTGGTTTTGGGTATCGTTATTACCAGGCACGAGCAGTTTGCATCCAGGGTCCTGAATGGCGCCAACATACTTATGACCATCCCCTCCCTCGCCCTGTTTGGATTGATGCTTCCATTCCTGGCGATATTTGATATGGGCCTGGGAAAGGTTCCTGCTGTTATAGCCCTGGTTCTCTACAGTCAGCTCCCTATTATCCGAAACACCTATACTGCCATAAAGAATGTTCCTTCTTCCCTGGTGGACGCAGGAAGGGGGATGGGCATGAGTAAGTGGAAACTTCTGCGGGAGTTGGAAATTCCACTGGCCACGCCGGTGATCATTGCGGGATTGAGGACGGCCGCGGTCATGAATATCGGCGTTGCGGCTATCGCTACCTATATTGGAGCAGGAGGACTGGGGGTATACATCCAGCAGGGTATTGCCCGGGTATATCCGGAGATGATACTGAGCGGCGCCATCCTTGTTTCTCTGCTGGCCATAATCGTGGACGGTGGGATGGCCCTGTTGGAACGGGTTGCGACACCAGAAGGCATCAGGGTGCAAAGGAAGCTTTCGCGATGAGTAGACTATTGGCAAAATTATACAGGCTTGTCATTGCCGTCATCATACTGATTGCGGGTGTGACGTTTGAACGAACGGGTCTTATGGAATTACTCTCTGATCCATACGAATATCCGGTTATCCTGGAGTTGATCGTCCAGCATATGTACATGGTGAGTTTAAGTATGATCTTCGCCACGATCATTGGAATAACCGCAGGGATTGTGCTTACCAGACCACGATTTCGCAGATACGCCGGGATCTGCATGTATGTTGTCGGGCTGGGACAAACCATCCCCTCCCTTGCCGTTCTGGCGCTGGCCATGAGTTTCCTGGGTATCGGCATGAAGCCGGCGATATTCGCGCTTACCATCTATTCCATACTCCCCATTGCGAGAAATACTCTTGCCGGGATTACCGCAGTCCCCCCGGAACTGATAGATGCCGGCAAAGGCATGGGCATGCCCCCTCTGCGGATTCTCCTGGAGGTGGAGATACCAAATGCCATGCAGGTCATTCTTACGGGGTTCAGGGTAGCCCTGATAATCAATATCGGCACAGCCGCGCTTGCCTATGTCATCGGAGCAGGAGGCCTGGGGGACCTTATATTCACCGGAATAAGTCTCATGCAGACGGACAAGCTGCTGGCCGGTGCCATTCCGGTAACGCTGCTGGCCCTTTTGGCGGATTTTCTCTCTGAACTCCTCGGGCTCGTTCTGATTTCAAAGGGGCTCCGGCTTGCCAAGTAGGAAAGATATAGTTTTGTTGATTTTCGACATAAAAATAAAGATCCAACCAGGGACGCGAACAAAAACAAGACAAAATACCTTTTTGTTCACATCCTCAAAAAATAGAGCTCTCTGGTTTCCGCCAAGAGCCTAAAAGGAGGTATGACATGAAAACGATATGTAAACTTGTTCTTTCGGCACTGCTTATTTTGACACTATTTTTACCAGGAAGTGTCTTTGCCAAGGATAAAAGCCTGATCGTCGGGGGGAAAAATTATACAGAGCAGCTCCTGCTTCCGGAACTTGCCGCTATCCTTCTCGAACAGGCAGGTTTCAAGGTTACACTGAAGACTGGGGTCGGGTCGGTGATCGCCAGAAAATCGCTTGAAAATGGCCAGTTCGACCTCTATTACGAGTATACGGGTACGGCATACACGCTGTATTACAAGCAGAAAGATACCGCAACAATGACCGTTTCCGAGAAGGTTTATGACTGGGTTAAAAAAGCTGATGCGGAAAAAGATCTTATCTGGCTCGATCCTGTCAAGTTCAACAATACCTATACCCTGATGATGGGCAAGGCGGAAGCGGAGAAACTCGGAATCAAGAGTATCTCTGATCTGGGGGGCTACGTCACGAAAAATCCGGACAAGCTTATATTTGCACTGGATTCAGAATTCTGGGAACGCCCTGACGGATTTAAAGGGATCATGAAAATGTATAATTTCAAGCTACCACCGAACCAGGTCAAAAAAATGTCGGTGGGCCTTACCTACCAGGCATTGAAAGAAGGGCTGGTCAATTCAGCAATGGGTTTTGCCACCGATGGCAGAATTGCGGCCTTCGGCTTTGTAAACCTTGAAGACGACAAGTCTTTCTTCCCCGTGTACAATCCCGTACCGGTTGTCAGGAAAGAAATCCTTGAGACATATCCGGAGATCCCAGCCATATTAAAACCTCTTGCGGACAACCTGACCACGGAAGAGATGCAGCAGCTCAACATGGCCGTGGATGTAGACCACAAACCGGTTCACGATGTGGCCATGGAGTGGCTCAGAAGCAAAAAACTGATCCAATAGGATTACCGCGCTGGGCTCCAGAGGGGTGAAGGCTTCTCCTTCCCCTTTCCGGGGTGATTTCAAGAACAGTGAATCATTCTCATATCTATAATTACTCATTTCCGATTGTGATTACCACTAAAGTTCAGCTTAGAAGATATAGAGGGATATGAGGTGCCCTTTGCACGGGACGCCATAAACCCATCCCTGGGGGCTTGACCGCAGCCATCCAGGCTGCGGAATACCCGTGCAAAGGGCATCTCATATCCCTCTATAGCTGAGGGGTAGTGGTAATCACATTTCCGATTAGAGTTTTGCAATCTCTCTGCAATGATCCGAGCGCATCGCAGAAATGAAAGGAAGATTCAGCATGAAATTTACGTGGGATACCGATCCCAAACAAGATCGATTTGATCCGAAAGACTCTGGAAAAGTGATGAAGGCGGTTGTCACCGCCGGCAATGGCGGATACGACAGACTCCAGTGCCGCGTGGTACGTCTGCCGATACTTGAGCCGGGCGAGGTTTTGCTGCAGGTCCTCGCTGCCGGGGTCAACAACACTGAAATTAATACACGCATCGGCTGGTACTCTTCCTCGGTAACATCGGGTACCGAGGATGCCGCAATCACTGAGGGCCGGCAGGCAACAGAAAAAGCTGACGGAGGGTGGAACGAGGCAACACCTTTCCCCTTCATCCAGGGCACGGATTGCTGTGGCCGCATTGTTGCCGTTGCCCCGGGCGGGGATGAAAGTACCATCGGTTCACGCGTACTCGTGCGGGCATGTATGCGAAAGTCAGGTTTTGACTCGATGGACAATATCTGGATGGGGTCTGATTTTGACGGGGCCTTCGCTCAGTTTGTCAAAGCTCCCGCAGGAGAGGTATTCCCCGTGGACTGTGACTGGAGCGATGCCGAGCTTGGAACTGTCCCCTGTGCCTACGGAACCGCAGAAAACATGGTGCATCGCGGCAAGGTGTGTAAGGGGGAGCATGTTTTAGTCGCAGGAGCCTCCGGCGGTGTCGGCTCAGCCGTGGTGCAACTGGTAAAACGACGTGGCGCCACTGTGACAGCGATTGCGGCCAGGGCGAAGATGGAACAAGTGCTGTCCATTGGTGCGGATACGGTAATCGATCGTAACGAGGATGTCGTTGGCCGTCTTGGCGAGAACTCTGTGGATGTCGTTATTGACAACGTTGCGGGGCCAGCCTTCGGAGGCATGCTGCAGGCCCTGAAGCGAGGTGGAAGATACGTTTCTTCCGGGGCGATCGGAGGTCCTTTAGTGACACTCGACATGCGCACCTTCTATCTGAAGGATTTGACGTTGATTGGTTGCACTGCATGGGATGAACCCATTTTCAGCAATCTGATTTCGTACATCGAGCGCGGTGAGGTTCGGCCGCTTGTCGCAAAAATATTCCCGCTCGAACGCATAGCCGAAGCGCAACGCGAGTTTCTCGAGAAGAAACATGTTGGCAATTTCGTTTTGATTCCGCCTGAGCCATGACATGTGTTTGGTGTCCACTCCTTTCAGACCATCTCAACGTTAGGCCGGTGGTTTTGCCTCTATCGGGAAATTTCCCGGAAGAAAATTCCTTTCTGATAATTGGTTAACAGCTTTGGCGGTGAAGAGAAACAGGCTTGAGATTTTCTTTCCTGCCGAGGATGTTTTGAAGAAAAGAGAGGCATCTTGCTGTAATTGAATATATTATTAATTTTTTCATTTTATATTCATCGCTGGGCGGCGACGATTCTGGTCGATCATGCTGGACGAACCCGTCTGCATTGCTTACTTTTTAGGAGTACCAAACAAATTTGCGAAGTATGGACCGCAAAACAGCAAGGACTCTATCGACTAAGGAGCGGATAATGGCCAAGAAGACGAAGAAAAAATGTTGCGGCAAAGCGAAAAAAGACGGTGGCAAGCGTTGCAGTAAGTGTCCGAAAGGATAATAAAATTAAATCACCCTGGTAAAATCAGGTGATGGCTGTAGCAATCCTGAGGGGGCACTGCAGCTTGAAATTGCCCGCAGTTACTGGTTTGGCCGGGGTGTTTTGTTGAGACTCAATGCATGTCTTTTCCATCCAGACTGATGCAGACGCCAATTCTGTTTAAAGGAGAGTCCCTGTTCTCCGCAGGGTAATCTCGTGTTCCCTCCTGATCCCCCATTTGCATATATCTTTCGTCCTCAATTTCGTCAAAATATTGCGCATGGCCACGTTGCAAAAAAAACCTTGTGATTGGCAAGAGAATTCGAAAATGGTACGATAGCCCAATCTGCATTCCAAGAAGCAATGCACCTCTAATGACAGCACAATTCTTATGCCCAAAGGATAATCATGGAAGAAAAATTTAAGATACGCTATGCCGAGCGCATGAACCAGTTGCCGCCCTATCTGTTTGGCATGATCAATAAGATGAAAATGGAAAAGCGCTGGAAGGGTGACGATGTGATTGATCTGGGCATGGGCAACCCCATGGATCCAACGCCCGGACCGGTTACCGACAAACTGTGCGAGGTGGCCATTGACCCGAAAACGCACCGCTATCCGGTGGCCGGCGGCATGAAGAATCTCAAACGGGAGATCGCCCTCTATTATAAACGCAATTACGGGGTTGATTTGACCGGGGAAGACGATGTTATCTGCACCATCGGTTCAAAAGAGGGGATTTCACATCTCTGCCTGGCTTTGCTTGGACCGGGAGATACGGTGCTGACCCCTGCACCGGCTTTTCCTATCCATGTCTACGCCGCAGTGATCGCCGGTGCCAATGTCCTGCGCATCCAGCTCAGTTCGGAAGACACCATGCTGGCACAGATCGTCGGCATGTGCAAATCGCTGTATCCGGGGCCAAAACTTCTGATGCTCAACTATCCCCATAACCCCACCGGGACGCTTGCGTCTAAAGAATTTTTTGTCGAGGTGGTGAAGCTGGCGAAGAAATACAATTTTATGGTTATCAACGACTTCGCCTATGCCAAGATTACCTTTGACGGGGTGGTCGCACCAAGCCTGCTTGAGGTGCCGGGAGCCATGGACGTCGGGGTCGAATTCGGTTCGTTTTCCAAATCCTATAACATGGCGGGCTGGCGTCTGGGCTATTGTGTCGGCAACACCGAGATGATCGGCGGGTTGGCCAAGATCAAAGGCTACTATGACTACGGGATTTTTTCGGCCATCCAGGTGGCAGGAATCGTTGCCATGCGGGATTGCGACGATCAGATTACGGAGCAGGTGGCCGTCTATCAAAAGCGTCGGGATTTCCTCTGTGATGGTTTGAGAAAAATGGGCTGGGAAGTCGAATCCCCGAAAGCGGGGATGTTTCTCTGGGTAAAAATTCCCGAACCATACGTCCGGATGGGCTCCATAAAATTTTCCATTGAGATGATGAACCGGGCTAATGTCGCCCTGGCGCCCGGTGCAGGATTCGGCATTGAAGGGGATGAGTATCTGCGTCTGGCACTGGTGGAAAACGAGAATCGAGTCAATCAGGCCCTCAAGCAGATGCGGCGGGCACTGAAGGAGATTGACGATGAAGTTGCCGCCGGCACATTTCACCTGAGCAAAGAAGACGCGCTTAAATAGTCTGTTTCAAGTGCTTCCACCCCTCAGGGGGCACCGAGAAGATTCCGGCTTTTCTCCCTTCTACGGAGGGGAGAACAAAACAAGTTTATTTACAATTTGTAGTGTTTATTCAAAAATTTAAAGGAGAATTAAATGGCGACAACAACCGAAAATTTAAAGGATGCCTTTGCCGGCGAGAGCCAGGCCAACCAGAAATACCGAGCTTTTGCGAAAAAGGCTGAAAAAGAGGGCTTTAAAAATATCGCCAAGCTCTTTCGGACCACCGCTGAGGCGGAGCGTATCCATGCGGAAGGGCACCTCAAGGCACTGGAGATGATCGCTTCTACGGCGGAAAACCTGCAGGCGGCAATCGATGGTGAGACCTATGAGTTTACCGAGATGTACCCGCCGATGGTTGAGCTGGCCCAGGCCGACGGTCATAAGGCCAAAACCATGTTTAAGTTTGCCGTCGATGCCGAGGAAGTCCATGCCCTCATTTATAAAAAAGCCCTGGCTGCAGTGAAAGCCGGAGTGGACATGGATGTGACAGATTTTTATCTCTGTCCGGTGTGCGGTTATATCGAGCTCGGCAGCGCACCTGAGAAGTGTCCGGTTTGCGGGGCCTTGAAAAAAATCTTTGTTCAGATCGATTAACACCCAGCACCTGCTGTAACCGCAGAGCCGTCTTGCCCATGCGGTTACAGCAGTATCCAGATCTTATCTCCTGTTCTTCAGACTGCTTCTCGCCATTTGTGACAATTCTGCAGTCATTGCCAGGACTTTCTTCGCCAGTTCCGGGGTCAGCGAACCCGTGCCACAGGAAGGCGCGATAAGGGTCTGGCGCATCAGCTGTTCCTCACTGAAACCGAAAGTTGCAAGAAACGCTACCTGTTCCTGCCACTTGCTGAACAGGGAATCGACTGACTCCTCGGCCACGACCAGCGGGTCCCCTGTCGGGACAATACCCCAGGCCAGGATGCCGCCACGGCTGAGGAAACTGATCAGCTGCTCCTTGTAAAGAACAAAATTGGCAAAATAAAAATAGGCGTCAAAGCTGATAATGTCGGCGGTTGACGAAAGGGCCGGACCCCAGTCGCCATTGGCGCAGATATGTACGCCGGCAAGACCGCCAGCCTTTTTTATGACACCAATTACCTCCGCCACTGCATCGGATACCATTTCCCGCGAGATGCCGCCAAAGCCGCTCGAGCCAAAGCTGACCAGGCCAGGCTCGTCGATAAAGATAACTGGCGGTATATCACCGGTGCATTTCTGCAATTCGGCCACCTGCCACCATGCTTTCATCGACAGCAGTTTGATGAGTATGTCCCGGAGGTTGTCGTCATAAAATATCGAGTTGCCATGCTGGTCCTTGACGCCGATTCCGGTCGTGACCGGACCGGTGACCTGTCCTTTGGCGGTCAGGCAGCCGGGGTCTTCTTCTACCCGCATATAGTCTTCATAAAAAGCAGCCATCTCCTGTTCGAAAGCAGGCGTGTCGGTATCGATCCAGTACCGGTTGCCGTCGTCGACAAGGCCTGGAAAACCGGTTAGAAACTGGCGGATCATTCCTTCGCGCGGATTTTTGGGCAACTGCGGCCAGAGCGGAATTTCAGGTGTGTGGGCGAGGATGAGCTGCATTGCCTCTTGATGGTCTGCAAGAGGCAGGCTTCCGATTAAAATGGGCAGGCAATTGGCATGAAACATATTGATGGACAACTCCTTTGACGTAATTTTTATTTTTCCTTACTCCAGGGATTAAGGGCGTCGAGCAGCTTGAAGGGCGATTCGAGGGTTCGTTTGGCCAGATTGAAAAGACTTGAGCTGACCGCTGAGGCCGACAAGATGGTAACTTTTGGATCTCGCAGAGGGCCGTGGATGCTGACAGGAATGCTGACCAGGCTGCCTGCGAGGAGGTAATTGACCCCGGGGATTTGTTTCACTATGGTATTGGCAGTCTGGAAAGGTGCCGCCAACAGCTGCATGTCGACGGTCCTTTTTTCCAGATTGATTTCGCCTTTCCCGAGAAGGTCGAGAGTTTCACCATCCATATGATATTTGTCGATGGCGAGTTGACCGTTTGTAAACCGGCCCTGTACCGTCATGGTTTTGTAGGGGAAACCATTGCTGGTCAGGTTCGGCAGCCTGCCTTTGATGATTTCCGTGACATTGAGCACTTCCAGTATCCTGGACAACATTTTATTCTGCTGGATGATGCCTTGGTGAAAGGTCATCTGCAGAGGGCCCTGCATGCGCTCGACCAGTCTGTCGATTTGTCCTGTCGTTTTGATCTTGCTGGAAAAATCGAGGCTGCCGGTCATCTTGACCTCCCCTTTGGTCAGACAGCTGTAACTGGTGGCGGCGTCCAGATTTTTCCCCGTGAGGGCCATATCGACAGAGATTGCGTTGCCAGTGGCGGAGATTGTACCCCTCGATTCGATGCCGCATAACCTGGCGTCGGTAAATTGTATATCGGCGCTGTTGTTGGAGAAGGAAACCGTGGCCTTCACCGGTGACCAGCTCAGGTCTTCCCATGTCATTTCGGTTATGTCAACCTTGATGTTTGAGCCGCCATCGCCCTGCAGCAGGACATGATCAATGTCCACCCGGTCGCCAGTCGGCAGGACCAGCGGCAGGTTGTCCCCGGTCAGCTCTCCTACGACCCTCACTGCGGCTTGTACGTTTGTCGGCAAAGATACTGCCAGATTCCCTTCTAACCGACCGCTTTTGAATGCAGCATCGACGAACAGGGTCTGTAGCGTTTCATGCTGCAGGCTGCCGGTAAATGTAAAATCGCGCCGATCATCGGAGCGGTCAAAAACCAGGGTCGCATCGGAATACTGGTCTTTGGCGGTCAGGTGGTGGATGCGAAGGCGGTCCGGAGTGTGGTCGACATCGGCGGTGATGACCGGACCATTGTCAATTTCTACCGATCCTTTGAAGGACGTGGTAGAATCAGGTATCCATGAGATCTTGCTGTCACCGATGGTCAATGGTGCGTGGATCATGTAGGCGTCAGGCATCTTGAATTGCGTTGCGAGCCATGTGACGGACTGTGTTCCCATGCGGCCGTTCAACGACAGGTCGAGACGATCGAGTCGTCGTGGAAAACCTTTGACAATACCGGACAAGGAAAGCGCAGAATCCTGGCTGGCGGCTTTTAGTTTCTTGAAACTCAGCTGCTGCGGGTTCATGGTAAATTCACCGCTCGCAAGGTGGATGGTCTCCGGGAAGAGTTCCGTTGTTATTGCCAGATTGTTCAGGGTCCCGGTTGAAGTGATATCCCATGCAGACGGCATACCGAGTCGTCCCTTCAGCTTCAAGGAAGACATGTTGATTCGACCGCTCACCTTTTGTAATGTCTGCAGTTGATCCTGCAGCCCTTCCCGGGAGGCCAGCCACGGATAGACCTCGGCCAGGTCACCGTCTAGTGCCAGCTCCAACTGGAACAGATCGTTGGTATCCGTCAGGCCTATTTGCAAAGACCCGTCCTGCCCGGTAGAATTTTTCAGACGGGTTGACAGCCCGGTACCCTGCAAAATGCCCTTGCTGATCACTACATCGCCGGCCACTTCGGTCAATTCGAGCTCTATCTCCGGGATTGCGATCCTGCCAGCCTGCACATTTCCCTTTATGACGAGGTTATCCAGGCGGCCCAACTCGGAGATTGTCGTACCGTGGGAGGTGAAGGTGATCTGGTCCACCTGTCCGCCGCGCAGGTAGGTGAAAATTTCCTTGATAGGGGTGGTGTCGCCTGCCAGGGCCAGAGCTGCTGTGCGGCTTGCCTCGACATCGATGTTGCTGCCGGACAGGTTCAGGGTGACCTGTGGTTCGGTCGGGGTGAATATGAGCTCCCCGGACAATGAGAGACGTGGTTCGCTGAAATCCAGCTGGTCAAGAGTCGCAGTCATTGTCCCGGCTGCCATCCGGACACCGGCGCTCAAATTGAAATCTTTAATGGTCTCCTGCTGATTCTGGTGGTAAACAGTCAACTCGTCAATGTGTGTCTTGAGCCGGAACTGCGCGGTTGCGATATTGGGTATGGAGGTTTCGCCCTGCAGGTTCATACCGGACATACTGACCAGTTTTTGTTTGTTCTGCATAAGTGTCACCTGCCCGTTGCTGACCTTTGTGTCCAGGCCGAGGAACATCGGGCCGACAGCTTCCATGGACCGCGCCAACTTCTCTTCGATCACGGAGAGGGTCAACGGTTGCGCAGGGGGGATATTCTTTGGGGCGTCGGGTAATGCCAGGCTGAATTGCGGTGTGTCCAGATCAAGCGTGGACAGTTGAATATTGCCGGTCAGCAAAGGCAGTAATGTGGGCGAGATGCGCAGGATTGCAATGGTGCCCTGTGTCTGTTCCGGTAACGTCAGGCTTACCCCCTGCAGTTCGATACCCGGTCGGGGGAAGTAACAGAGATCAATTGCCTGGTAGTCAAGCCGGCCGCCGGTTTTTTCGGTCACCAGTATTTGGATTTTCTCTTTGAGCGCAGGCGAAACAAGGAGCCGCGGTGCAAACAGCATCGCTGTTGCCACCAGCAGCGACAACATGACGGCGACCCCGCCCAGCAGTGCTATCGCGCCATGCCGGCTGGTGAAAATGGATGGTTTCTGCCTGGTTGGTTCGCTGCGTTTCATCTTTTACCACACGGTTGTAGTCGCAGAAAATTGTTGAAAAGATCGGCAATGATATTTTTGCATATATTTTATCATGTAAAACGAGTAAGTCAGAGACCCATGACCCCGGCGAAACGTGAGGAAAGTCAGAATAAATAGCATGAAACCGGATATTTTCCTGCAGAGAACAAGAAAATAATCCGTAAAACACGAAAAAACAAGACGGAGCAAAAAACTAAGGACTTCTATGAAACCAATCGATCTCTTCAGACGGCAACAAGCGTGCACCATTCAATACGTCCTGACAGATATTGACGACACTCTGACGCATTCAGGCCGGATTCCCGCCTGCGCCTACCATGCTTTGGAAAACCTGCAGAAAATCGGGGTACAGATCATTCCTATTACCGGCAGACCCGCCGGCTGGTGTGATCTCATCGCCAGAATGTGGCCGGTAGCCGGAGTTGTTGGTGAAAATGGTGCATTCTATTTTGTCTATGATGCGCACCATAAAAAAATGGTTCGTCGATACGCCAGGACAGAAGAAGAAAGAGCGCAGGACCGGACGACACTTTCCCGGGTGTGCACAGAAATTTTACAGGCTGTCCCCGGTTCCGCTGTTTCTGCCGATCAGCATTACCGGGAGGCCGATCTGGCCATTGATTTTTGTGAAGACGTCTCTCGATTGTCGAATGACGATATTGCGAAGATCGTCGAAGTTTTTCAAAGAAATGGGGCATCTGCCAAGATCAGTTCCATCCATGTCAATGGCTGGTTCGGCAGTTACGATAAGCTTTCAATGACCAAACTACTCTTTGCCGAACGATTTGGCCTTGTTCTGGATGACATTAAAAAGACTGTTGTCTATGCAGGGGATTCGCCCAATGACGAGCCGATGTTTGCTTACTTTCCTCACTCTGTCGGGGTGGCCAATGTGCTGCAGTTTCAAGAAATACTCGTGCATACGCCGACCTGGATAACTGCTGCTGAAGGTGGTTATGGTTTTGCTGAATTGGCAAACCATCTTCAGCGGGCTATTTCTCCTTCTCAATAAGCCCCTTAACGAACCAGCGCTGCATTGATAAGACAACCAACACCGGTGGCAGCATGACCATGAGTGCGCCACCCAGGGCAACATTCCATTCGGGGAGGTCATCGGCCTGGGGAATCAGATCCTTCAGGCCAATCACCGCGGTAGTCATGTCCGGATTGGTGGTGATGAGTAAGGGCCATAGATACTGGTTGTAGCCATAAACAAATTCAATAACTATCAGCGCGGCAATATTGGTTTTTGACAGCGGCAGCAGTATCTTGAAGAAAAAGGTCATCGGGCTGGCTCCATCCATCTTGGCCGCTTCGCACAGTTCTTCAGGGACAGTCAAAAAGAATTGCCGGAAAAGAAAGGTACAGGTGGCCGAGGCGATAAGCGGCAGAATGAGGCCGGTGTAGCTGTCGAGCAATGACCAGTTGAGATGCATTTCAAAGTCATTGCCGGTGAACCACGAAACCAGGCTGTTGAGATGCAGGGCATCCCAGGTCGCCTGCATGGGGCCCAGGACATTGGCGGCAACTTCATAGGTCGGCATGATACGTACTTCCACCGGCAGCATCAAGGTACAGAAAACCGAGGCAAATGCCACCACCCGCAGACGATAGTCAAAATAAACGATGGAAAAAGCGCCAATAATCGAAACGGCTATTTTACCAAAGGTTATGCCTGTTGCCATGATAAACGAATTGAAAATCTGATTGCCGAGATTTCCCCTGGTCCATGCGTCGGTCATATTGACCATAAACTGGTCGCCGGGGATGAGCGGCATGGGCACCTGGGAAACTTCGGCCAGGGGCAGAGTCGCTGCGATCAGGCTGTAGATTATGGGAAAACCGACAATAAGGATGCCAATAATCAGAAAAACGTACGTGAAAGTATCTAAGATGGGAGTTTTTTCAACCATGGCGCCTATCCAGTGTATTGGACTTTCTTTTCAACATATCTGAACTGTAGAAACGTTATAACGACTATCAGTGTCATGAGGACGACGGATTGGGCGGATGAAGATCCGAGATTCAGGCCGACAAAGCCATCCTGATACACTTTATAGACAAGAATGTTGGTTGATCCGCCGGGCCCGCCCTGGGTTACCGTATGAATCACCCCGAATGTTTCGAAAAAAGAATAAATAATATTCATCACCGACAGGAAGAAAAATGTCGGGGAGAGGAGGGGAAAGGTAATCGTCCAGAACCTGGTAAATGGACTGGCACCATCTATTGCCGCTGCCTCGATGAGCGATTTGGGGATAGCCTGCAGTCCTGCCATGAAAAAGACAAAATTATAACTGATCTGTTTCCAGGCACTTGCCATCGTGATCATGGCCATGGCGTCGGTGCCTTTTAAAACCGGGTTCCAGTCGATTCCCAACCAGGCCTTGATTCCAAGAGCAACAATTCCGTACGAAGGATGGAGCAAAAACAGCCATAATACTCCAGAGATGGCCGGTGCCACGGCATATGGCCAGATGAGCAGGGTACGCACCAGGGCCGTAGCTTTCAAGGCCCGATTGGCCATCGTGGCAATAAACAGGCCAAGGGTAATGGACACTGAAGCAACGGCGATGCTGAAGATGAATGTGGTCAGTATTGACCGCAGGTACAGTGGATCGGTAAAAATTTCTTTATAGTTATAGAACCAGACAAACTTGCTGCTCTGACCGAAGGGATCGCTGAGCAGAAAAGACTGAATCAGTCCCTGTACTGCCGGCCAGTAGAAGAAGGTCAGAGTGACAATAACCTGCGGCAGAATAAGCAGATACGGCAGGTAGGAAGATTTAAAGGTCGATCGTTTAAGCATGTCCCGACACGTGGCAAAAGCCCCTTTTTTGGCGCAGGGGCTTTTGCTTGATGAAAAATATTATTTGTAGGTCTTGGCAAAAGTCTGCAACTGAATGTTACTCCTTTCAGCGGCGTTGTCCAGAGCCTGTTTTGGTGTTTTCGTGCCGTTCCAGACTTGTTCCAGTTCTTCGTTGATAATATTTCTGATTTGTACGAAGTACCCTAAACGCAGTCCCCGGGAGATTTTTGTCGGAATTGCTCTGTTGAGCTGATCAATACCAACCGTTTGCAGTGGATTTTCTTTATAGTATCCTTCTTTTTTTAATTCATCATAGGCATTTAAGGTAATGGGGAAGTAGCCTGTTTCCTTATGCCAGTACATTTGCATTTCGTTGTCTGCAAGAAATTTCAAAAATGCCGCAACACCTTCGTACTCTTTCTTGCTGTGTCCATTCAATACCCAGAGAGAGGCTCCGCCGATAATACTGTTCTGGGGCTTTTTCATCCATGCTTCAACAGGCAGCGGAGCTGCGTCCCATTTGAAATCTTTAACGGCTTCTTTGAGTTTGGCTATGCCGCTGACGGAATCCATGTAGATTGCGGCATTCTGGGCGATGAATTCAGATTTGGGCCCCTGATATTTCTGGCCGCCATACATAAACCGTTTGTCGGCAGCCCATTGCTTGAGCATTTCGATGTGGCTGATAACCTTGGGGTTGTTGATCAGCAATTCGCAGTCAAGTCCGCCATAACCATTGTCTTTACTGGCAAAAGGAATATTATGGATAGCACTGTAGTTTTCAATCTGGATCCATGACTGCCAGGCGCTTACCATGCCGGCAGGAGCGACACCACTGTCCACCAGTTTTTTGGTGATTTCTCCCAGCTGATCCCAGGTGATGGGTTCTGTTTTGGAAAGCAGTGGAATGCCGGCTTTTTCGAACATGGATACATTGTAATACATGATCGGCGTGGAAGAATTGAAAGGCATGGACATCAAATTGCCATCCGCGTCCATATAATAGGAGAGAACGGCCTGCAGGTAATTCGACCAGTCAATCTTATATCCGGCATCGGCCATAAGTTTATATACCGGGTAAATTGCCCCCGATTGCATCATGGTCTGGGTGCCGACCTCAAATACCTGGAGGATATGTGGCTGTTTCTTGGCCCTGAACGCGGCGACTCCGGCATTCATGACTTCGTCGTAATCGCCTTTATTGGTGCCCACCACGACGTATTCAGACTGTGACTCATTAAATTTTTGAATCATCGTGTCAACAACTTTACCTCTGGCGCTCCGCATAGCATGCCACCAATTGATGGTGACAGGCTTTGCCCATACCGCTGCGGGAAAGGAAAGGCACAATCCTACCACAGCAATTACGGCCAATCGGTTCAATTTCATGGTATCTCCTCCTGAGTAGTAATTTGAAATTCCACCCTGCGGACAGGGTATCCCAGCACAATCTGTAAAAATTTTTCCCTCACTGGAAATAGTAGGTAATGGATTGAGAGTCAAGGTAAAATTTTGTTATTGGCCCCGGTGAACGGGAAAAGGTCAAGAGCCGCGTCCTGGCTGTATCTTGATGTTATTAAAGTTAAATTTATATTCCGTTTGCCTTTCTTTAATTGCTGACTTTCCTGAGTAAGATTCCAAAAAAGTGTTGTGTTCAGCCCTTAATTAATGTTTTTTACATGGGCGAAAAAACCAGCGGGTCCATTTAAAGATTTACCACAACGGCGGTGACTGCAGACATGACGGAACTACGATTTAATAATGTAATAAAACGATATGGTAAGGTAGAAGTCGTCCATGGCATTAATCTTAGTGTTGTCGACAAAGAATTTCTTGTGCTGGTCGGTCCGTCCGGCTGTGGAAAATCGACGCTTCTTCGGATGATTGCCGGGCTTGAGGAAATTTCTGAAGGCACCATTTCCATAGACGATAAAGTTATAAACAATGTCGCACCAAAAGACCGTGGTCTGGCCATGGTTTTTCAGAACTACGCCCTTTATCCACACATGAATGTGTACGAAAATATGGCTTTTGGTCTGAAACAGAGAAAAACTCCCAAGTCCGAGATTCAGCAAAGGGTGCAGAGTGTGGCGCAAATACTTGGCCTGGAAAATCTCCTCCAGAGAAAACCCCACGAGCTTTCCGGCGGACAGCGCCAGCGTGTAGCCATGGGCCGGGCCATGGTGAGAAAACCTTCAGTTTTTCTCTTTGATGAACCGTTGTCAAATCTCGATGCCAAGCTGCGTATCCAGATGCGTGCGGAAATTAAAATGCTCCACCAGAGAGTCAATTCAACAATGGTTTATGTCACCCATGATCAGGTTGAAGCAATGACTCTGGCCGACCGGATCGTCGTCCTCAAGGATGGGTATATTGAGCAGGTGGGGACGCCGCTGGAGCTGTTTTTGAGACCAGCCAATGTATTTGTTGCGGGTTTTATCGGTACTCCACCCATGAATCTTCTGCGTTGTGAGATTGCCCTGGATGACGGGCGGGTCTGGCTGGTATTTCCGGGAGGTCTGCGTGTGCCGGTGCCGCCAAGGCAGGATGCCAGTCTTGATCATGCACTGGATGTTGTTATGGGAATCCGAACAGAAGAGATAACCCTTGTCGATGAAGAAAGCTCTTTTCCTGCAGAATGGATTTATCCAGCAGTTGTTAAAGTCGTAGAACCGCTCGGCAATGAAAACCATCTGCACGTCGAGGTACACGGCGAGACATTTGTGGCTCGCTGTGAAGGGCGCAGAATTGTCAAAGCCGGTGCAAAAGTCAACATCGCCTTTAACCTTGAGCAGCTGCATCTGTTTGATGCAAAATCTTCTCAGGTTATTTACCAGGGAACGTGAAATGTACCGGTTAGGAAAAATCGACGACCATGCAGATCCATGCAAAAACTACCGGTAGCGACATTTTGGCGGATGGCAAGAGGCAGGTGATATGGTATAATCCACAGTTTTCCACATCCCTTTTTTTCCTTTTGGAGCATTCCCCTTCATGTCCATAATATTGTCTCTTTTTCTTGCTGTCCCCTGCTTCTTCCCGGCTTGCTGGCGAATATTGACCAATTCCATTACTCAACCCGCCGGACTTCTGTCGGATCTGGGTCTTGGGCTCATCCTCTACGGGGTAGTATGGCGCAGCCCTCGCTGGGTAAAGGCATTTCTGTTGGTATTCTGGGCGCTTACCCAGATCATGTCGCAGGAGTTGATGGCGGCGATGAAGCGCTTGCCTTCCTGGCAGGATCTGCAGTATCTGGTCGATCCGACGTTTGTTAAAAATACGACTGCGGGCATGCACCTTGCCAATCCTGGTTTTACCTTGATCTTTGTGTTGTTGACAGCCACAGCAATCCTGGTCCCGCCCCGGCGTCCCGGCTGGGGAAAGACAACGAGCTGTCTGCTCGCTGGTCTTTTGCTGCTTGGTCTGCATTACCCCGTCAGCAGGGCACTGGGCAACCAGAGCGTCGCCGCCCGTTACAATCCACTGCATTGGTTTATTACCGACGCATCCGCGAAACTTTTTTCTGCCGAGGTAAAAGGGCTCAGTGTTGCCGATCTGCCGTCAAGCCTGAAAACAGTTGATCTGGACGGGAAAAGATTACTGGCGAAGGGCCGGGCCAAAAATGTGCTTATCGTTATCCTCGAAGGTGTCCCCGGCATCGCTTTTCCCGAAATTCGCCGGGAAATGCATGTGGAGGATATACCATTCCAGATGGACAAACTTTCCAAGAGCACCTTGGACGGCATGCTGGTGCCGGATTTTGTCGATCACAGCCATCAGACGATTCGTGGGCTGTATGCCATACATTGCGGTGATTTCAGTAAGTTTTCCTATGAAATGCCCAAGGCCATGGAGTTGCAGAATAATCCGGACCGAGCCGCCGAATGCCTGCCAGCGCAACTGGAGCGACAGGGATGGCAGAGTCATTATCTGCAGGGGGCTGGTCTGCAGTTCATGAACAAGGAAAGAGCCATGCCGACCATGGGGTTTCAACATGTCCATGGTGTTGAGTGGTTTACCGAAAGGACTGAAACCGATTTTATCTGGGGAACAACGGATGGGGATTTTTTTAAAGGGGCAAAAAAATATATTGGCGAGCTGCAGGCGGCGAACAAACCGTGGTTTCTGTCGCTTTTGACGGTCGCAACCCACCAGCCATTTTCCGCAACGGACGAGCAGGCCAAGAAATACGGTTCACGACTCAATGCAACGATGGCTCTTCTTGATGAGTCTGTTGCCACCTTTGTCGACGGACTGCGGCGGGATGGTGTCCTCGAGGACACCCTGGTGATTATTACCTCCGATGAATCCCACGGGGCCGATGGTGCCGACTGGTACAGCAGCTGGGGGCTCGGCATCGTTCTGACGCCGGAGCATGAGCTTTTGCCGCGAATCAAGAAAGGTACTTACGGGCTGGTGGATATTGAAGCCTCGGTGCTCGACTATTTCAATCTGCCAATGCCGCCGTCTATTATCGGCAGGAGCATATTTCGCGATTATAACAGTGCGCGGGACATGGTTTCCTATACCAGCAGCAAGTTGCGCTGGCAGACGGCAGATAATTTCCTGTACGAGTGCGGTAGAGACGACACCTGCCGAAAAATAAAAAACCAGAAGATCATCGGCCCCCGACCTGAAGCGTATGAACAGGATACCGAAAACCGAGCCGGCCGCCTTTTCGGTCTGGCGACGGTTCTGGACCATAAACTTGCTGGGCAGCAACAAAAACAGGTGCTCCAGTTTGCCAGTGGTGAGATCAGGCAACTGCCGGAAAAGATAAAAAGTGAGTGGACGGATAACCTGACAGGGGCTCAGTATCTTGATTTTCCTGCCAAATCAAAAATTCACGTAGATATTAAGCTGAAAGCTTTGACAGCACCACCGGAAGGGATTCAGATGAAACTGACCCTCCGTCAGTTTGAGAAAGAGGCGGGGGATATCAAGCATCCCCAGTTTCCGCTGCTGCATGCAGGGGAAGAAGGTCATATCCAGTTTGATTTTCAAAATCAGAAAGCCAGACAGGCTTTTTCCTTTCATCTGGTCGGCGAAGGCCTCAATTCCTCGATTCAATTGCAGAAATTCGCCGTGACTATCGACCGCGAAAAAGGTTGAGTATGGTTTGTGCCCTGTATTCCTCTATGCAAACAGCTTATCCTGCCCACAAACGTTGCGGGATAAGTACTTTTTCGAAATTCTGTCTTGAAAAGCAGAAAGAATTTCAAACGTATTAAAGAACCAATGGTCAGCAATGTAACAGGAGTAGAGAGCCTGCAGGAGTCAGAGATCTTTAAAGGACTCACCTGCGCACAGGTGGCAGATGTCCTGGAAAAAGCAAAGAGCGTAATACTCCCAGCTAAGAGTATGCTTTTTACTCAAGGCGATCCGGCTGAACGGTGTTTTCTGGTTCATTCTGGGCGGCTGAAGCTCACCAAATTCAATGAGCAGGGCAAAGAGATAATTCTCCGCTATATCCTGGCCGGGGAATTGACTGCGGCAATGGCCGTTTTCAAGGCAGGCACGTATCCCGTTACGGCCGAATCCATCGACGAAATCACTGCCAGCAGCTGGGATAAAACGACTATGCTCGAATTGATGCGTCAATATCCGGATATTGCCATTAATCTGCTGGGCGTCGTCACCGAGCGCATTGACGAGATGCAGCATCGTTACCTGGAACTCTGCACCGAGCAGGTAGAGCAGCGTATCGCGCGGTCCCTGCTTCGGCTCATGCGATCTTTTGGGTTGAAGACAGCTGAAGGGATACGCCTCGAGATCTCATTGAGCCGACAGGATATTGCCGACTATTCGGGGACTACGATATATACCGTCAGCCGTACGCTCAGTGTCTGGGAGAAAAAGGGCTGGATTCAATCAAGGCGTGAGCGGATTGTTATTGTAAAGCCGCAAGCTCTGGTGCAATTGGCCGAAATTGGCTGAGCAGCAGGCCCCTCTTGCTGTGTATCTTTTCTTTACTCTGCGATAAAAAAAGGGGCAAAACCGTCCGCCGGTTTTGCCCCACTGCCGATGAGTACTGCTTTTGCGGTGCAGCTCTCTCAATTCGATGTCGACATCATTTTATGTCCTGTTTAAAGAGATCTGCATAAATTTTTTGGAATTCTCCACTCTTAATTGCTTTTTTGATATCAGCGGTATTTGCGCTGAGCCATTTATGCATCGGATCGGTTGCAAAGAGTTTATCGATATAAGCATTGATCTCGGGGTCATTATAATGTCGTACTCCGGGGATGAACTTAAAATAGAAATTATGGGCAACGTCATAGATGCCGTGCCACCAGGCATAATCCGGTCCCATCATCGCGGCGCCCATCCGTGCCCTTCGTCCTTCGTGATGCCAGAGCTCCCAATATTCCCATTCGATATCATTTGAGAAAGCTGCTTTACTTTGCAGCAGTTTTTTATCCTCGACCATCTTCATGATGGCAGTCGCAGGTTTACCGAACTTGTCATTATAGAGTTTTACCAGGGCGTCATATTGGTAATAATGGCCGTCGACAAAGGCCTGCTGGTGGCAATTCAGACAGACATCCTTCATGGCCAGCCTTTTTGTAAGGGCATTGTCTTTATATTTGGAGACCGGCGGGCGCAGGGTCCAGGAAATACGATTACCGACATCGTGACTGACCGGCTGATTGGCAGTGGCAGACATATGGCAGGTAGCACAGGTCGGGGCTTCGTAATAGTCTTTACCGACAACCCATTCATCCTTATCAAGATGAATTTTTTCTTTGTTGCCTGAGTAGGCGACGCCGTGTTTGGATTCCTCAAAAATCTCTTTCTGCGGGTGGTCGGGCCCGAGGTGGCACTTGCCGCAGTTCTCTGGTTGGCGCGCCTGAGCTTTAGAAAATGAGTGCCGGGAGTGGCAGGCATTACATGCACCCTTGGACCCATCCGGATTAATGCGTCCAATCCCACTGTTTGGCCAGGTTAATGGAGAAAGCTTATTCGGAGCTTTTGCGTCAATCACCACTTTACCGCCGTGGCATGACTCACAGCCGACGATGGCAATCGGCGTCCCGCCTGCCGCATGGGCCAAATAGGCATCATTGGAACTAAGGATCTCACCAGCATGAGCATGGTAGGAATTAGAGGTTTCCTGCTCTTGCTGTTCATGGCATTTACCACAATCCTTTGGCGTGACCAGAGTGGCGATGATTGCCCCGTTATGTTCAAAGGCATCGACATCCGTCTTGTCTGCCTGATGACAATCAATGCAGCCGATGTCATTTGCGCCGTGGGCTGAGTTTTTCCATTGCAGATACAGGCCTGGATTTTTCTTCTGATGGCAGGTGGCGCAGTCAGGCGCATCAGCAGCCAGGGCACCTCCGGCGCCAGCCGCGGTAAGCAGAGCCCAGACGAAAAGAAGTGCCAGTACACGAGATTGTTTCATGTTTTTCCTCCAATGTTTTGTTGATATTACTCAGATACTTCAGCCTATCGGACATCAGACAGTTTATCGTTATCGTCCTCCTGAGGGCGGGTCTGAAATGAAAGATTCGGATCCTTACCCGCTTGAGGGTGGGTAATTACCTGGAGACAGATTGTTTTCTTATCCAAATTCTGGTAGAGCTGTGTTGCCTGACAACAAGTGACTGTTGTTATAAAGCCCTGGGCGATGCCGGAAAGGCTGAGTGCCGAACGAGCAATCGTCAAAACGGGTTACCGTCACAGGATTACAACAAATAGATATTGAAGGAGAGGTCTGACCTTCCTTTTCGAAAATAAAAAACGAGACAGAACGAAACATACTGTCGGAGCATAAATAATTTGCTGCGAAAAAGCAATAACACCACGGTGTATCATAAAATTATTCCGATTTTCAGTGCAAGACAGCTATTTCATGTAAGCGGCCACTGTCGGGTAGACGTGTCGTTTACCGGTAAGTAAAAGCAGAGCCGGTATTTTCCAAACATCTCTGCGCAGGGCATTGGCGCTCCGTTTTCGGATTGTTCGCATAAACCTGGCAGACAGGTCGGCCGACTCCTCCTCGGCAATGTGTCAGGATGTTGAGGTCATGGGATTGGGTGCCAAAGAGAGTTCCGTGGGATATGAGATAACCCTTTGACGGGTATTCCCATAGCTCTATGTAGTTGAGGTTGAGTGATCATCATGATTTTTTTTCTAAAAAGCACTGTCCTTGCGCTAACGCAAAGACAGTATCTGTAACAAAGACTATATTTTCCCTGCTTGGCTCAGGTCGGCAGGGCTTCTTTGGCCTTGACCTGAGTTAGGATATACGTAATGATGCTGTACTGATCTCGTCTTTTTGTCGCTTTTTGTATCCCCACTCCATTGATTTCCAGGGAGATCCATGAAGAAGATTTTTGTTCTGTTATGCTGTGGGATTATTTTAGGACTTGTCCTGTCACTGGCAACTGCCGAAATGATCGAACGAACTTCCGGGCGTGAATTCTGTTCCTCGTGTCACTCGATGAAGGGGGTCGCTCTCTCCCATGCAGAGGATGTCCATGGGGGAATGAATAAGCTTGGATTCGTTGCCAAATGTGCCGATTGTCATCTCCCGCATGAGAATGTTTTTCATTACGTGACGGCAAAAGCCTATACCGGGGCGAAAGATGTCCTGGGGGAACTTTTCTGGGCCGATTCGTTTGACTGGGTCGGCAATCTGCAGCATAGAAAAGATTTTACCTATACCTCCGGTTGCATCAAATGCCATGATCTGCGGGATATCCGCTACGAAATTCCAAAAGCTTTTCTTGCGCACAAGGATTTCCTGACGGGGAAAGTGCCTTCCTGTGTGCAGTGCCATGAGAATGTAGGCCATAAGAATATAAAAGATTTTCTGGTTAAAAAAATCTAGGGAGAGGAAGAATGAGACGATTACTGCTGCTGGTGGTGGCCCTTTCTGTCGGGTCCATAACATCTGCCTTTGCATTGGAGAGTACAGTAAAGACCTTAAAGGTTGAACGTGGATTAACGCCTGAGGGGAAGAAATGTATTGAGTGTCATGCGGAAAAACAGCCAGGCATTGTCGCTGACTGGAAAAGCAGTCGCCATGGACATGTCAATGTTTCCTGCATCGATTGTCACGGGGTCGAAAAGGGCTATGAGACGGCATCCCAGAACTGTGCCGGGGTCCGGGGAACCGATACCTATATCTCTGTTGTCGTTACGCCGAAAACCTGCGGCAGATGTCATTCGGCCGAGGTTGACCAGTTTAGCAAGAGTGGTCATGCCCGTGCCAGTATCCAATTCCATTCCCCTGATGGAAAAAACTTCAAAGCTATGACTGCACTGATGGCCAAGCATGAAGGTCAGGGGATTGAAAAATTTAAAGACGCCGCAGACATGGCCGGCTGCATGCAGTGTCACGGATCGGATGTCAAGGTTGATGCAGACGGCAGGCCACTGAAGGAAACCTGGCCGGCCGCCGGGATCGGCACCACCTATCCTGACGGCTCGGTAGGCAACTGTGTCGTCTGCCATACACGACACCGATTTAATATTGCCGAGGCAAGAAAACCCGCCGCCTGCGCGTCCTGCCATCTTGGTCCGGATCATCCCGATATCGAGATCTTTAATAACAGTAAACACGGTCATATCTATAACGCCGAAGCAAGCGAATGGAATTTCTCCAGCGCTCCTGATGCCTGGGAACCCGGTGACTTTCGAGCTCCAACCTGTGCCGTCTGCCATATGAGTGGCATCGGCGCTTTGACGACGACGCACAATATCTCCGAGAGGCTCAAGTGGAATCTCTGGGCACCTGAGTCGCTTGTTCGCAATTCGCCTGATCCTCTGAGTCCATTGACCGGTGAAGGCGTTGCAGGTAGACAGAAGATGAAAACAGTCTGCAGCAATTGTCACACTCCGCTGCATACCGATAATTTCTTTGAAGCTGTTGATATAAATATTGAGCTCTATAATGAAGGCTACTGGAAGCCGGCTTTGGCCCTGCAAAAAGAACTCGCCGATAAAAAGCTGCTGAAAGAGAATCCCTGGGATGACGAATTTCAGAAGGTTATCTACCACCTCTGGCATCACGAAGGGAGAAGGATGCGACAGGGCGCTGCAATGGGTGGTCCTGACTATGCCCATTGGCATGGTGTTTTTGAGCTCCAGCAGGATCTGTACAAATTAAAGAGTATTTCTGAAAACCGTATTAAAAACGGTAAAATAGAAGAATAAATCTCAAAACGGCCGCCTCTTCCTGTACAGGGATGGATTTTACGTACCTAAAATCCATCCCTGTACTATTTTGACTGTTCAGTGTCCTGCTCATCCCGATTGTTCACCACTTTCCTTGCCCCCTGTTGCAAGCTCTTTTCTTGAAAAAATGTTCTGGATGAAGTAGAGCGTATCTGGCGGATTTCAGGATGGTGAATTTAATTGGCTCACCCAGTCAAAAAGGTTTGCGGGATTCTTTTTAATACTCGCTTGATCGGTACACTGTTCAGTACCCCTTGGAGGATACGTTCCTAAACGCAATCAGTTTCTTGAAAAAGCATCGGAAAATCATCTCTCAATTACTAAGAGAAAAAGGAAAATAAGAAATGATCCATGTTATTGCCTCAATACATGTTAAAGACGGTCGAGTGGCGGAGTTTCTTGAGATTTTTAAGGCCAATGTCCCTGAGGTGATGAGAGAAAAAGGCTGTGTTGCATACGAACCAACCGTTGATGTCCCGACGGGCCTGCCGCCGCAGGAGTTGGATGGCAATGTCGTAACAATTATTGAAAAATGGACGAACCTGGAAGATTTACGGGCGCATTTGGCGGCACCGCATATGCTTGCCTATCAAAAAAAGGTCAAGAACCTTGTTGAAAAGGTGGCACTGAAGGTATTGGAAAAAGCCTGAGACCGGTATGGAAATATGGGTAGACGCCGACGCCTGTCCCGTGGTGGTCAAGGAAATTTTATATAAAGCCGCACAGCGGACCGGAGTGGTGCTGACGCTGGTGGCTAATCGGCCGGTACGCATCCCATCCTTGCGCTGCATACGTTTTGTTCAGGTGGCATCCGGTCCGGATGTTGCCGATGCCGAGATTGTCAAAAGGCTTGCTGCCGGCGATCTGGTTATCACCGCCGATATCCCGCTCGCGGCAAAGGTGCTCGAAAAAGGGGGCGCCGCCCTGGATCCTCGTGGTGAACTCTATTCCGTCGATACAATTAAATCGCGTTTGAGTGTCAGGGATTTCATGGAGAGTCTGCGGGCAAGCGGCGTAGAAACCGGAGGTCCGCCAGTCCTGAATCAAGCTGACCGGCAAAAATTTGCCAATCAGCTTGATACCTTTCTCACCCGAAATCTGCCGAAGCGCTGATCAAACGTTTGCCATCCTGAAGTTGTGCATGCCTTCTTTGTTCCTCGAAGAAATAGTTGGCGAGGCAGCAACTGATCAAAAACGTTTTACTTCGGATTTGGTCAAGGTTGTCCATGCCGGACCGGTGTCGCCTGCGGTTGCGGTAACCGGAATGACCTGGCGGTGGTCCCAGAACACAGTTTTTATCCTACTGTCGGCCAGGAAAACAGGGGTGTTCTCTGCGAGGGGGCGGCCGTTCTCATCTACAACAGCGTCCACCCAGGGGTGGGCGCAGAGAGACTGTGTCATTACAATGTCGCCGCACTCGCCAAGGTTCAGCCAGCCGCGGAATCTGCCGTCGTTGCCCTGCATTCGGAGTCCGATCCCGGCCAGTGCGCCGATTATCCCGTCTCCGGTTCCGCCGTGTTCCGAGAGGTGAATGCCGGTTTTGCTGGCCAAAAAATAGGCCTCCTGTTTGCTGAGGACTGTCTTTTTCGCCTTGAGGCCAAACTCTGTGAGCGCCTCACCGTTTAATAATGAATCGGCAACCGCCACACAGAGGCCGGGATCGGAGCCCGCTGCCGAGGCCTTCTGCAGGTATTGTGACGAAAATTCGATAATGTCGCCGAGTCGATTGTCGGTGGCAGTTGCAGAGAAACACATGGAACTGTTGTGCGACGTATAGGGAATGGCGGCATCGACAAAAAGCTGATGTCTGGAAATATTGGAACTATGGGACACAAGGCCCTCTTGCTGGAGCTTCGCGGCTAAAATTTCCGCTAGTTGTCCTGAACCTGGGCTGTCCAGGTTGTCGGTATCGTCAATACTGAGATAAAATTGCAATTTTTGTACTCCTGCGTGTTGGGTGGATAAGAACGACTACATCGTGGGACGACAGTAGAGCTTTTGTGTGCGATACTGTCAAGCAGGCTTCGTGGAAAACCGGCAAAAAAGAAAAAAATGAACCTGAAATAACCAATAATAACATCGTTATGGTGCAGTCTCGGGTAGTGAGTCGATTTTCACTTTCCTTGCCATCCAGAATGATGAGGCATATCGTAGAGCAGTAGATGAGAATATCGGGCAAATGAGCGGGTAGTGACCGATTTTCTTACTGAGATCAATAAATATTTATGAGGATACAAAATATGGCTGGACAGATATTTTACCGTGAGCGAGTAAAAGCAAAAGAGGGGTCGCATACTCCCCGTTTCCGAGTGATGGCCGTCAGTAACATTGACCTGAAGGTGTATGGCGAGCATTTTAGAAAAAAAGAACTGGAACAAATCGCCAAGGCAACCGGGGCGGAGTTGATCGCTCTTGAACGTGACAAAGACGCTAAAAAATAAATCATTTCAACTTTTACTTTTTCATTTTCAAAGGGGAACAGAATATGGCACTGGTGCGGGAAAAGGATGGCAAACGGTTGCATGTCAAGAGCGCCCTCATGGGAGAGAGCCTTGTCAGCAAAGAGTTCATTGATAATCTCGATATTGCACCTCAGGAACGACTGTATCCTGAGGTAAGTGTGCTGAAAATCGGTGGTCAGTCCATTTGTGACCGGGGCGCCAAGGCCTTGCCCGGTGTTTTAAAAGAAATCGTTGCCAACCGGCCTGCCCATAAAATGCTGCTTACCACCGGCGGCGGTACCCGGAGCCGACATATTTATACCATAGGCCTGGAAATGGGGATGCCGACCGGCGTCATTGCCAAGTTCGGCAGCATGGTTTCTGAACAGAATGCGCTGATGATCGCCACGCTGCTGTCTCCATGGGGTGGGGTGAAAATATCCCACGCTGATATTGTCAAGCTGCCAACCTATTTTGCCGAAAAGATCATTCCGGTAATGCACGGAATGCCTCCTTATGATTATTTTGCCATTAAACCAAAGGTTGGCAGGATTCCTATCCATCGTACCGATGTTGGTCTTGTTATTCTTGCTGATCTGATCGGTTCCAGAACGGTCATTTTTGTGAAAGACGAAAATGGTCTGTACACCGAGGACCCGAAGAAAAATCCCGATGCTCGTTTTATAGCCGAAATTGGTGCGCAGGATCTGCTCGACAGTAATCAGGATGATCTGGTAATAGAGCGGCCTTGCCTGGAAATAATTCAGAACAGCGAGGTCCTGGAAAAGGTTCAGATCATCAACGGCATGATCCCCGGCAATATTACCAAGGCCCTCAACGGGGAACATGTGGGCACCTTTATCTACAAACAGTAATGGCTTTGTGAAAACTGGCCAAAGGGAATAGCGCTCATCTGAGCTGCGTTGCTGCAATAATTTTTCTATCATTTCGCAGTGCTTCCGTACGCCGAAATGATAGAAAAATTCATCCTTGCGCTTCAGGAAATTTTCTGGGGGCACATGGGGAGATTATTGATTAACCATTCCCGATTGCAGGTGGCTGCTGGTTTGTCCGACGGGAGCAGCGTTGGTCGTGCTGGCTTATTCGTGCTGGTTGTTGTTGGAGAGAAATTCTGTCATGCGTATTCGATACTCGACGATATCTTTGCGCAATGACGAAAGATTGGCCATTTTTTCGTCGACTTTCGCGATATGGTTGTCGAGAATCTCGATCAGCTTCGGGGTTATTTTGTTGAAATCTTTCTCGTTAATATCAAAAATCTCCGAAAGCTGTTCTATTTCCTTCAAAGAAATTCCCATCGTTTTCAGTTTCAGAATGAATTTAAGGCGGAGTATGTCGTCGGTGTTGTAAGTTCTCGTGCTGCCGCCGAGTCGTTCGTTCTTGCCCATCAAGCCTATCTCTTCGTAGTAGCGAATTGTCCGTGTGGTAATGCCAAGGCTTTTGGCTAATTCGCCAATTTGTACCAGCTTGGACTCTAGAGTACTCATTGTATCATCCTTTATTCTAAAACCGTGCCTGAGGCTGTTGGTACTCATGGACGGCAGCCATCCCGGTTAATTCTGCGGCTCTTTTGCAAAAAAAAATGTATCCTGTCTTTTGTAGTCGAAGAGACGAAAAAGCATTTACCTTTACGTAATATGTTTTTCAGCAATCTAGCATGCTGTCTCTTGCTCTGTCAAATGAAAAAGAATAGATGGGGACCGCTCTTAAGTGGTATTGCTGACGATTTGAAATAGCCATTGAAATATCTTGACCTTTACGTAAGCTTATATTTATATAGGGACGATAAAAATCATTTTGGACGTGCGTTTCGGCAGCGCGCTTACACGATTAAAAAGCAGGAACCGTAACTGGAGAAGACAATGGAATATACCCGGGAAATTTACTGGAATGTCGGTCATAGCGCAGGGACTCTGGTCCCCATGTACCTGTTCGCGTTTGTGGCAATTGGGCTGCTGGTGAAAGGATTCCTGCGACGCGTCGAGGTCTATAAACAGGGTCTGCCGCTTGACAGGACCGATCAGCGAGGCCGGCGGATACGGTACATGCTCGAAAATGTTCTGCTGCAGAAAAAAGTGGCCAGGGTCCGCTGGCCGGGTCTTCTGCACGGCCTGTTTTTCTGGGGTTTTGGTCTGCTCTTTATCGGCACGACTCTTATTGTTATTCAAGCCGATTTTACCGATCTGCTTTTTGATGTCAAATTTTTAAAAGGTACTTTCTATCTGCTGTTTTCCATCATCCTTGATGTTGCCGGACTGGTATGTATTTTCATGCTGGGCGGTTTACTGGTCCGGCGGTATTTTTACCCGCCGGAAGGACTGGAGACCAAAACAGACGATGCAGTTATGCATGGGCTGCTGTTAACCATTCTTGTCACGGGATTTTTGATTGAGGGTGCGCGAATTGCAGTGACTGAGCTCGGCACACCGCTATCTTACTGGTCGCCGATGGGTTTGCTGGTTGCGCATGGGCTCTCCGGTATGGGAGAGGGGGGGCTGCGGGCCCTGCATAAAGTGACCTGGTGGTTTCACCTCCTGCTGGTCATGGGTTTCTTTATTTTGATTCCGCTCACCAAATTCCGGCATATCTTCACCACCAGTACCAATTATTTCTTTGGCGATCTCGGACCAAAGGGCAAGCTCATCAACCTGGACCTGGAAAATGAGGATGCGGAGACCTTTGGTGCCACCAGCCTGAAGGAAATGACCTGGAAAGATATCTTCGATGCGGATGCCTGTACCCTGTGCATGCGCTGTCAGGATCGCTGTCCGGCATTTAATACCGGCAAGCCGCTCTCACCGATGAAAGTTGTCAATCAACTGGGGGAGGCTGCCTTTCATAATCCTGAGGCAAACCTGATCGATAGTTTCAGTAAAGAGGCCCTCTGGGCCTGCACCACCTGCCGGGCCTGTCAGGAAATATGTCCGGCGGCCATTGAACATGTGCGCAAAATCATCGACTGCCGTCGGGCCATGGTTCTTATGGAAGGCGAATTCCCCGGCGAAGAGGTGATGGCCGCCATGGAGGCGACCGAGGTGAACGGTAATCCGCTTGGCATCGGCTATGCCGAGCGCGGTGACTGGGCGGAGTCGATGGGGATCAAATCACTGGCTGAGGATGCCGAAGTTGATGTGCTCTATTTTGTCGGGTGCTACGGTTCGTTTGACAAGCGAAATATTGCGGTTGCCAAAAGCTTTGTCAAACTCTGCCAGGCGGCCGGGGTGAAGGTCGGCATTCTGGGTAAGGAAGAGAAATGTTGCGGCGAGCCGATGCGCAAAATGGGCAACGAATATCTGTATCAAAGTCTCGCGGTGGAAAATATTGAGGTTATAAAATCGTATGGGGTGAAAAAAATAGTCACCACCTGCCCGCATTGTTTCAATACACTGGAAAAAGACTATCGTGATTTAGGTCTTGAGGTTGAGGTGGAGTCCTATGTCGTCTTCCTGGAAAAACTGATGGCTTCCGGTAGGTTGCGTATAGATGCGAAAGAGCTTTCCTGCACCTACCATGATTCCTGTTATCTGGGTCGTCATAACGATATCTACGCTGCCCCCCGTACACTTATTACCGCTGCGGGTGGCCAACTGGTAGAGATGGATAAAAACAGGGAGGAGGCTTTCTGTTGCAGTGCCGGCGGTGGCCGGATTCTCGCTGAGGAAAAAATTGGCGAGCGGATAAATATCAAGCGGGTCAAAATGGCTGCTGCGACCGGTGCGCAGACCTTGGTTTCCAACTGTCCGTTCTGCCTGACGATGTTTGAAGATGGAGTGAAGGGCGCCGAAGTGGAAGAGTCGCTTCGTCCACAAGATATTGCCGAGATCCTTGCGGAAAGGATCGTCTGAAAAATATTCATGACAACTGGAGGAAAAATATGAAAATTCTGGTTTGCATAAAGCAGGTTCCTGATATGGAATCTAAATTTAAGGTCGATGCCGGTGGCACCTGGTATGCGAAAACTGATCTTGCCTGGCGCATGAATGAATATGATGAATATGCCGTCGAGCAGGCAGTGCAGCTGAAGGAACAGGTAAAAGACGCCGACCTTACCGTGCTCTGTATCGGCTCCGAAAAGGTCAAGGAAACCATGAAAAAGGCGTTGGCCATGGGGTGTGATAGGGGCGCCCATATTGCCGATGAAGAGGCGGATAAAAAAGAGCCGTTTCAGATTGCCGGTATCATAGCCGAATACGCCAAGGAAAAAAATTTTGATCTGATCTTTACCGGTATGCAGTCCCAGGATCGCGGCAGCGGTCAGGTGGGAATTCTGGTCGCCGAAATGCTCGGAATGCCTGGTATCACCACCGTTGTTCACTTCGCCTATAAAGACGGGGTCATAGAAGCAAAGCGCGAACTCGAGGGCGGCGTCAAGGCCTGTGTTAAAGTGGCCGCCCCGGCGGTTATTACCTGCCAGCTCGGCCTGAATACCCCGCGATATCCCACTTTACCAAATATCATGAAGGCCAAGAAAAAAGAGCTGCTGTCTGTTCCTGCCGCCGATTTGCTCAAGGTTGAATCCCGCCAGGATACCGCCAAAATGTACTTCCCGGAAAAGAAAGGTGGTGGACTGGTTCTTGAGGGAGATCCTGCAGCTCTGGTTGATCAGCTGATCAAGATTTTAAAAGAAAAAACTGCTGTTCTGGGATAGGAGAGGTGACGACGATGAAAGTTTTGCTTATTGCTGAAAGTAGAGAGGGAAAACTGCTGAACAGTTGTTATGAATTGATGGCGTTTGCCGAGAAGATGGCGGCCGAAACTGCCATGTTTCTTGTTGGCAGCGACAGTGCCTTGCCGCAATACGGGGGCAAGCTCTATCTTGCTGATGTTTCTGCCGCCGGGGAATATAATCCGGATGGACATAAACAGTTGATTCTTGATGTCGTTGCCAAAGAGCAACCGGATATGGTGGTGTTCTCTCATTCTTCCTATGGATGGGATCTTGCTCCGCGGGTCGCTTTTGCACTTCAGGCAGCACAGATTTCCGAGGTGGTCGATGTCGCGGGCAGCACGATGGTAGTGCCGGTCTGTAATGCCAAACTGCGGCGTGACGTTGCTCCGAAAACCGCCAAGACGGTCGTCACCCTGCAGGCTGGGGCCTTTGGTCTCGCCGAGGTGCCGAGTGCTGCGCCGGTAGTCGAAAAACTCACCAGTCAGAGTGGTGGCAAGATTGAGTTTACCGGCTATGAGCAGGCGGAGAGTGGTGGTGTTGACTTGGGCAAAGCCAAAATCATTGTCAGCGCCGGTCGGGGTATCGGCAAGCCTGAAAATGTGGCGATGATCGCTGATCTGGCCAAAGCCCTGGGCGGCGAGTATGGTGCCAGTCGGCCGGTGGTCGATTCCGAATGGGTTGAGCATAATCGGCAGGTTGGTACGACGGGCCAGACCGTGGCCCCGAAACTGTATGTTGCCTGCGGCATCTCGGGAGCGATTCAACATCTGGCCGGTATGAAGAAATCGGAATTCATCGTTGCGGTCAATACCGATAAGGATGCACCTATCGGCGATGTCGCCGATGTTCTGGTTGTCGCCGACTTGAAGCAGTTTGTCCCGGCCCTCACGGCAAAAATTCAGGCTCTTTAGGCAAGAGGAGAAAGGTAATGCTTGATGCACTTTTCACCAAACTGCCGAAGGTCTTTGTTGCTGGAACCTTTGCCGAGCCAACAAGCTTTTATTTCTCCATAAGGGATATAAAAAAGTCCGTTCTATGCAGCGCTGACAGCTGTACGGTCAGCGATGGCAGAACATTTGATAATGCCGATTGTGTCTGCAAAACCAGCCCGGAATTTTTCTTGAAAATCTGGCAGGAAAATTATCGTCCCGGCATGAAGGATTTCATGAAGGGAACTATTAAGTCAAATAATCCTGGCGCTCTACAGCTTTTTCTACGTTGTTTTGGCAAGGATGGTGGATGATTCTCAATCGGTGGTGAAATGCTATGGAATATCTGACGGAAATAAAAGTACGAGGCTATCATGCCGATTTCTACGGGCATGTTAATAATGCAAGGTATCTGGAGTTTTTTGAGGAAGATCGTTGGGCGACTCTGGAATCGAAAATTGACCTTAAAAAATGGGCAAAGCAGGGCATTATCTTTCTGGTGGTCAATATCAACGTCAATTATCGTCTGGCCGTGCCGGTTGGTGAGACGTTGGTCGCGACCACCACTATTGAAAAAATCGGCAATAGAAGTGTTGTCCTCAATCAGCAAATCCTGATTAAAGAATCAAAAAAAGTGGCCGCCGATGCCCTTATAACTTTTGTGATCGCCGACAAGACCGGCAGAGCCGTTGCCATGGAAGGCGAGATGCTGCAGGAAATTGAAAAACTACGATCATCAGGGACAGTATGATTTATGGTTGACATTCATTATGGTTATATATTACAAGCGATGATATAATTGAAAAAAGGCTTTTATTTACAGGTTTACTTGAACGTAAAGGGAAGTTTTGTTGGTGGGAGGGGAGGCCGTTTATCCTGCAGGAATTCTCGCGGATAGATGGAAAGGAGCGTCTGTTGCAGGGATTGACAGACTTGTGAAATTTCAAGACCGAGGGGAGAGAAGTATGAAAAAAAAGATTTCTGTATTGGCCCTGGTATCATTGTTTGCTGCGGGCTCGGCAATGGCTTCCGGTTGGCGTATTCCGGAGCAGTCTGTTGATTCAACGGCAAAAGCCGGGGCCAACATCGCTTCATCGACCAGGGCTGACACCGCCTATTACAACCCCGCCAATATGGCCTGGATGGCCGATACCTGGCATCTGGAGGCTGATGCGACCTGGATTCATCTTACTGAAATTGATTATGCAGATTCCCGTAGTCCAATTTACAACGGGAGTTCAGAAGCAGAGAATTTTTTTGTACCCACCGGTTTTGTCGTGACTCCCTCCTACGGTGGTGCCCGTTTTGGTCTTGCCATAACCGCACCGGCTGGTTTGTCTAAACAATGGAAAGATCCTTATCCGAGAACATTTGCCGAGGAATTCACACTCGAGGTGATTGAGGTGAACCCCACCGTTTCCTATAGTTTTGGCGATATGGTATCTATTGCAGCTGGTCCACGGATGCTTTACGCCAAGGCGACGGTAACTAGTAATGGAATGGTAACCTTGCCGTCTCCCCCATATCCTGCTGGTACTCGTGCTCCTTTGGGACGTGATATGGATGGCGATACAACAGAATGGGGTTGGAATGTTGCCCTTGCAGTGAAACCAGTTGAAAAATTGAATATTTCTGCGACCTATCGTTCCAAGGTTGATCTTGATTTTGAAGATGAAGCCACACTAATCCAGCCTGGCAGAGCAACAGGCACTTTCCCTGCTGAAGTCTCTGTTCCCGTTCCGGCAGTTTTCGCTTTGTCAGTTGCCTATGATGTGTTACCCAAACTCAATGTGGAGCTTACCTGGGACAGAACATTCTGGTCGACGTATGACAAGCTTGATTTTAATTTTACTCCACCCGCCGTTGCTGCATTTGAAGATCCTATACCTAAAGACTGGGATGACAGTAATGCCTTTCGTATCGGCTTGACCTATACTCTCACCGATTATCTGACCCTGATGGGCGGTTTTGCCTATGATCAAACTCCGGTTCCGACAGAAAATATCGGTTTTGAGCTGCCTGATTCCAATGCCTGGATCTATTCCCTTGGGGCGCAGTATGCGGTAACTGACAAGATGGATATCGGTATTGCCGCTCTCTATGATTACAAAGAGTCCCGTACGGCAAAGAGCGCTGATGGTAAAATCGACGGCGAATTCACCGACGCCGCGGCGTTTCTTATTACTGTCGGTTTGAATTACCGTTTTTAAAGGTCTTGATAGAAGGTGACATGAACCCCTTGTTGCACTTGTCAGCAAGGGGTTTCGTTTTTTCGTTAGAAAATAATCGGTCTAAAGTACTTGTCCTGGCCTTCATAGCGGTTACCGGGGTTGGAAGCCAATTATAAGCCGCGCAGATATTCCGGTTTCAAACTGACTTTGCCGTGCAGGGCCCGGTCAATAAGCTTGAGGGTGGCCGGTTTATCCTGCGGCAAATGGGCTTTAATAGGCAGATAGTTTGAGGCATGATTGGCATGAAAGTAGCCGTTTGACAGTTCGGTGTTGGCCAGCATGATGGCGAGTTCCTCAAGCATCTCGTGGGGTGATGGCAGGATGAATTCTCCCCTGTCGGCACCATCGAAGAGGGGGGTGCCGGGGGTGAGCATAAGGCTGAGAGCGCCGACATATTCCGGATCGATTGCACTGAGTACACGGCCGGTCTCTCGGGCATGGATATGGGAGCGCTCTTTTCCGGCAATGCCGAGCAGGACGGTGATCGACAGTTTGATCCCGGTGGCGCGTAGCTTTTTGCCCATGTCGATCATCCGGGCTGCATCGGCACCTTTGTTGATCGCATGCAGGGTGACGTCATCGCCTGATTCCAGACCCATATAGGCGATTTGCAGCCCGTTGTCAAAAAGCTCGCGGAGCTGTTCCGGGCTTTTGCGTCTGATGCTCTTCGTGTTGGCATAGGTGCCGATTCTGGTCACCCAGGGGAGTTTGGTGCGGATGGCGGACAGGATGTTTAACAGACGATCCTGCGAGATAATGAGAGCGTCTCCGTCACAGAGAAAAAGCCGGTTCTGGCGTCGGCAGTGGGCGGCGGCAAAATCGATATCCGCCATGATGGTCCGATCGTCTTTTATGGAAAACCGGCTTCCTTTATACATGCCGCAGAAGGTGCATTTGTTATGGGAACAGCCGGTCGTTATCTGCAATAGAATGGAGTTCGCCTCACTGGGTGGGCGAAAAATATTTCCCTGATAATGCATAGTATGATGAGAATGTTGGCAGAATAAAAAAGAGAGCCTGTTTTTTATGCAATAGACAGGCGATGCTAATAAAAGTTTATCAATCCAGAATACTCAATAACGGGTTCATTTGAAATGAAAGATTCACATTCGTTGTTTCCACATCTGCTTCAGCCCCTCGACCTGGGGTTTACGACCCTGAAAAATCGAGTTCTGATGGGATCCATGCACACTGGGCTTGAGGAAGAAAAAAACGGTTTCCACCGCATGGCCGCCTACTTTGCGGCCCGTGCTGCCGGAGGTGTCGGCTTGATGGTCACCGGAGGGGTGGCCCCGAACAGGGCCGGGTGGGTATCCCCCTTCTCCATTCGTCTGGCCAGTCGTTCTCAGGTGAACGATCATAAGATCGTAACCGATGCGGTCCATGGGGCAGATGGCAAGATCTGCATGCAGATATTACATACGGGACGATACGGGTATCATCCTCTATGCGTTGCCCCAACCTCCATCAAGGCACCGATCAACCGATTTAAGCCGCGGGAACTCAGCAGGCGGGGGATCCGTTCGACCATCAACGATTTCGTCAAATGTGCCGGTCTTGCCCAGGAAGCAGGTTATGACGGGGTAGAGATAATGGGTTCAGAGGGCTATCTCATTAACCAGTTTATTGCCCGGAAAACCAATCATCGGCAGGACGAATGGGGTGGTTCTTTTACCAATAGAATCAGATTTCCTCTGGCCATAGTAAGAGAAGTTCGCCAGGCAGTCGGGGCAAATTTTATTATCATCTTTCGGCTTTCCATGCTTGATCTGGTCAAGGGGGGCTCGACCTGGGATGAAATAGTCCAGCTTGCGCAGGAGATTGAACAGGCGGGAGCGACCATTATTAATACCGGTATCGGCTGGCACGAGGCGAGGGTGCCGACCATTGCCACCATGGTGCCGAGGGCTGGATTTGCCTGGGTGACCAAACGGTTGATGGGCGAGGTAGGCCTGCCGCTGATAACCACCAATCGAATAAATATGCCCCAGGTGGCCGAATCTGTTCTGGCCGAAGGATGTTGTGATATGGTCAGTATGGCCAGGCCATTTCTTGCCGATCCCGACTGGGTGAAGAAAGCAGAAGAAGGACGAGTCGAAGAAATCAATACCTGCATCGGCTGTAACCAGGCCTGCCTGGACCAGATCTTTGCCCGGCAGACGGCAACGTGTCTGGTAAATCCCAGAGCCTGCAATGAAACGATAAAACCATTTGTCAAAGCGGAACATAAAAAGAGGGTTGCCGTAGTCGGCGGTGGTCCGGCGGGGCTTGCCTGTGCCACAACGGCTGCTGCAAGAGGGCATGCAGTGACCCTTTTTGAAGCCAACGGGGAGATCGGCGGTCAGTTTCGGCTGGCGAGACAGATCCCCGGTAAAGATGAATTCGAAGAGACCCTCAGATATTACCAGAATCAACTGCAGCTGCATGGCGTTGATGTGCGGCTGAAAACGAAACCGCAACCGTCGGAATTGCGCGATTTTGATGAGATTGTGCTCAGTACCGGAGTGGTGCCGAGAAAAATTCAGATCGAAGGGAGTGACAGGGATAACGTTGCCATCTATAATGAGGTTCTTACCGGCAAGAAACAGATCGGGAAAAGAGTCGCCATCATCGGGGCCGGCGGCATCGGTTTCGACATGGCCACCTACCTGCTGCATGGCTCGTCCGGGCCTGACAGTGTTGAAAAATTTATGGCGGAGTGGGGCGTTGATATGGATTACGCCGCCGATGGCGGGCTGGGTGAAATGCAGATGGCGGTCCCGGCAAGACAGATATACCTTCTCCAGCGCAAGAAAACCAAGCCCGGCGAGGGCTTAGGCAAAACGACCGGGTGGATTCATCGGTCGATACTGAAGAAAAACAGCGTCAAAATGCTGAACGGGGTCGAATATCTCGCGATAAACGATACCGGCCTGCTCATCCGGCATAACGGGCAGGAGCAATTACTGGAGGTGGACAATGTGGTTGTCTGCGCCGGTCAGCTTTCAGAGCTGGGCTTAGCGGGTGAGCTTGATACGCTGGGTATCCCTTATCACCTGATCGGGGGTGCTTTAAAAGCGGGCGAACTGGACGCGAAGCGGGCTATTGCGCAAGGCACGGAAGTGGCAGACAAGATCTAGTCAAGCTGATAGGAGCTTTCGAGGGTATGCTGCGCGCCCTTTTGTGTCAGCTTGCTGCTGTAGAGGTGGAAGCTGTCGATGGCAAATTCCGAGCTCTGGAAAAAGGCATTCCCCGCGAGAAACTGGTGCAGGCGGGTGACGGAGCAGTGATTCAGCCTGGCCAGGGTTAAATGGGGAGTGAATTTTTTTCTATCCCTTGGGACTTCGATTGCGGCCAATGTTCTTTCGATAGCATTCCGCAGGGTAACCACCGGTTGTACCGGCTCTATTCCTGCCCAGAGGATACGCGGTATATCACGAGGTGCAAAGATGCCGACACCTTTCAAGGCCAGCACAAATCTCGGTCCACGGATATCTTGCAGTGCCTCCTGAATATCAAGGAATCGCGCGCCGTCGACTTCACCGATGAATTTTAAGGTGAGGTGGAGCTGGTCGGTCGGCACAGCTCTTGCGTTGGGGATTGATCTGCCCATGCCTTCCACCTCCCTTCTTACTGTCTCAGCGATGTCTATGGCGATGAATAAGCGAATCATTGATAGCCGGTGTCCCTTAAACGGTAAATTCATCCCGAAGCACACGAACGAAAAAACGGGAAGCATTGTTGGTAAAAAGATACTCTGCAAGGTACTAAAGTTTGAGGGATGCTTTATCTTCTCTCACTGGAAATGTAACTCTCGCAGAACAGTTTGCCAACGAGGAAGGAACTATGGAACTGAAAAAGAGTCGGACTATAATTCTCAATGAAGGCAGTGCAGAGGCAAAACGACAGGAGATACTGCAATATTTTTATACGACCTTTGATCTTGATGGGCAATTGTACGAGCATCTGGCCCGTGATGCGGCCTTTTACCTGCGGCCTGAGCCCCTCAGGCATCCGCTGATCTTTTATCTCGGCCATACCGCTGTTTTTTATCTCAATAAATTAAACACAGCCCGGCTTATCGAACGACGGATCAATCCTGTTTTTGAGTCGATGTTCGCAATCGGGGTGGATGAAATGTCTTGGGATGACCTGGATGCACGTAACTACGACTGGCCGACGGTTGATGAGGTTCGGGCCTATCGACAGGAAGTGCGGGACTATGTCGGTCAGGTGATCGCCGAGCTGCCTCTTGCCATGCCGATCACCTGGGACAGTCCATTCTGGGTGATCATGATGGGTATTGAGCACCAGCGGATTCATTTCGAGACCTCTTCGGTTATTATCCGCCGACTGCCGATAGGTGAGGTGCGCTCTCTGGATGGTTGGGACATCTGTCCGCTTCGCGGAGAAGCCCCGGAAAACATATTGCTTCCTGTGGCGGGTGGAAAGGTCGTCCTCGGCAAGACAAAAGATCACCCGCTGTATGGCTGGGATAATGAATTCGGCCATCATCAATTCAAGGTAAAGGATTTTAAAGCGGCAAAATATCTTGTTTCCAATGGCGAATTCCTCGAATTCGTTGAAGACAACGGTTACCGGAAGGAGCAATACTGGACGGAAGAGGGGCGGAAATGGGTTGCCTTCAGCAAGGCGCAGCATCCGTTATTCTGGTTGCAAGAGGCCGGCGGTTACCAACTCAGAACAGTTTCCGCTCATATCGATATGCCTTGGAACTGGCCGGTTGAGGTCAATTATCTGGAGGCGAAGGCGTTCTGCAACTGGCTGGCGGAGAAAAAAGCGGCGCCAATCCGACTGCCGACCGAAGATGAATGGTACCGGCTGCACGAACTGCATAGCATTCCGGATCAACCCTACTGGTCACAGGCACCTGGCAATATCAACCTGGAACACTGGGCCTCCTCCTGCCCGGTCGATCTCTTCCGGTTTGGCGAATTCTACGATATTATCGGCAATGTCTGGCAGTGGACGGAGACCCCTATCAACGGTTTTGAGGGCTTTGAGGTGCATCCCTGTTATGATGATTTTTCTACCCCCACCTTTGATACTCAGCATAATCTTTTCAAAGGCGGCTCGTGGATTTCCACCGGGAACGAGGCGACCCGTGATGCCCGCTATGCCTTTCGGCGCCATTTTTTTCAGCACGCCGGGTTTCGCTACGTTGAAGCCAGGCAACCGTTGGAGATTGCGCAGGCGATGTACGAGACCGATAGCGCGGTTTCGCAGTATTGCGAGGCGCATTATGGCCGGACATTTTTCAATGTGGACAATTTTGCTGCTGCATGCGCGGCTATCTGTCTTTCGCATATGCAGGGCAGACCGAAAAACAGAGCACTCGACCTGGGATGTTCGGTAGGGCGTGCCAGCTTTGAACTGGCCAGGGAATTTGGAATGGTCCATGGCCTTGATTTTTCCGCCAGATTCATCCGGATTGCCTATCAGATGCAGGGAAAAGGAGTTCTGCGCTACGAGCTGCCCGAAGAAGGTGACATTGTTTCCTACCATGAGAGAAAGCTTGCCGATCTCGGTCTTGCGGAAAACGCCGGCCGGGTGGAATTTTACCAGGCCGATGCGCAGAATCTGAAGTCGCAGTTTACCGGATACGATTTGATACTCGCCGCAAATCTGCTCGACCGCCTGTCGAACCCGGCCAGATTCCTCTCCACTATCCATGAACGTCTGGCCGATGGCGGTATTCTGATACTCACCTCCCCGTATACCTGGCTGGAAGAATTCACCCGCCGGGAAAACTGGATCGGAGGATACAGAAAGGACGGCGAACCCTATACAACGCTGGATGGTTTGCGCGATTATCTGCAACCGCATTTTACGATGGTCGCGGATCCGCAAGACGTAGAATTCGTCATCCGGGAGACGAGTCGAAAATTTCAACATTCCATCAGCCAGGTGACCGTCTGGCAAAAAATCACCCCAAACAAGTAGGCAGGAGAAAAACCATATTATGACCTGGAAATCGGCACCACGCCGCTATAAGCTCATCCTCGAATACGATGGAACCAATTTCAGCGGCTGGCAGAAACAAAATGAGGCCCGGACCATCCAGGGGGATCTGTTAAAGGGTGCCGAGCGGGTTTTTGGTCCGGTTGCCATGGATGTGCAGGGCTGTGGCCGCACGGACAGCGGCGTCCATGCCCTGGCCTATGTCGCCCACCTTGAGGTGGCAAGTGAGCTGGAACCGGAGACGGTGCTGGTGATGCTCAACGATACTCTGCCCAAAGATATAGCGGTACTTTCGGTGGAATCGGTTGATCCGCGCTTTCATGCCAGGCATGCCTGTGTCGCCAGAAGTTATATTTATCAGCTGAAAAGGCGCAAGTCGGCCTTTGCCAAACGCTATAACTGGTGGATACGGGAAGAGCTTGATGCCACTGCCATGCAGGATGCTGCCGGGATAATGGTCGGGATGCACGATTTTGCTTCTTTTGCCGAAAAACAGGAACTGAAAAAATCGACCAAAGTCCTTGTCCATGCGGTGCAGCTGGCTGCATCAGAGGATGGGCTGATGCTGAGAGTCGTCGGCTCGCATTTTCTTTGGCACATGGTGCGCCGCATGGTCGGGGTGCTGGTTGAAGTCGGTTGCCACAGACTGACCGGTGATGACATCCGCCGCGTATTGCACAGTTCGGCAGCGTTGCCGTTTAATCATACCGCACCGGCGGCGGGTCTGTTTTTTGAGAGGGCTTTTTACGATAAAGAGGAGTTGGCTGATTTTCTCGGCAACGAGTTGCGATCCTAGGAGGTAATTTTTTTTGCCACCAGGTGGACACCCAGCAGGACTCCCCCGACAGCCAGGCCAATTGCCAGATTGACGAGCAGCGACGGAAAATTGCCAACAGTGTGATGTATGACCTGTAGGTTGTGGGTGAAGATGCCGCCTCCGACCAGGAGCATGGCTATCGTGCCGATGACACCAAGCGCCCGGATGATTTTAGGCAGCGCGGCAACCAGCAGCGACCCTGTCGACTGGAACAGTTTTGCCGGCCAACCGCGCATCTTTCCGCCACGGGTAATGAGATAAAATCCGGCATCGTCCATCCGAACCAGAATGGCCACCACCCCGTAAACACCAATTGTGGCGAGTACCGCAATCAGGCTGACCACTATTATCTGCAGGACCAGTTGTTGTTCCATCACTGTGCCAAGGGCAATCATGACAATTTCGATTGAGAGGATAAAGTCGGTAAGGACCGCTGATTTTATCTTGGTTTTTTCAATCCTGAGCAGCTCGGCTTTATCGCTGATTTTTTCTGCCGCCGGTGCCTGTGTTGTGCTATGGGTGAAGGCGTGATAGATTTTTTCAACGCCTTCATAACTCAAATATGCCCCACCCAGCAGCAGGATCGGCACGATGAGCCATGATGCATAGGCGCTCAGCAGAAATGCTATCGGCAGAATGATCAACTTGTTGATAAACGAGCCTTTGGTGATCGCCCAGAGCACCGGCAGTTCCCGGGAGGCGAGGAAGCCCGTGGCCTTTTCCGCATTGACTGCCAGGTCATCGCCCAATATTCCTGCCGTCTTTTTGGCAGCCAGTTTGCTCATTACGGCTGCATCGTCGAGGAGTGCTGCTATATCATCGAGTATGGCAAAAAATCCACCAGTCATAGCCTATTCCTTTTCCTGGGAAAGTCGCATAATAGCCTGGTTGGCGATGGTCAGGCCAAAAATTCCGGTAATGGTCGGCAGACTGCCCAGCACGTTTCGTTGCCTGCCTCTTTCGGTGGCGGGCGCATCGTCCGGAGGAACTTGCTCTCCTGCTGCCAGAAAATCAAAATCAATTTTTTCAATCGAATAAACGCAGGAAATACCCTCGCCGACGCCTCTTCTCCTGAGTCGCTTGCGCAGATGCCTGGCCAGGGGGCAGCCGGAAGTGGCAAAGATATCGCCGGACCGAATAAGCGTCGGGTCGGTGTGCAGGGCAGCCCCCATCGAACTGATGACCGGAATCTTCCGTCGATACGCTTCTTGTAAAAGTTGGGTTTTGGGATTGAGTGAGTCGATGGCGTCGATCAGCAGGTCCGGCTCAGGATCCAGGATCCGGTCAAGGGTCTCGTCGGTGGCAAACAGCTGTAAGGCCTCGACTCGACAGTCGGAGTTGATGGCCAGCACCCGCTCCCTGGCAACCTCGGCTTTAGGTCTGCCAAGAGTCGTTTCCAGAGCGAAAATCTGCCGGTTCAAATTACTCGGTTCAATAATGTCGTGGTCAACCAGTCGCAGGTGGCTGATTCCGGCCCGCACCAGTCCTTCCACCACATAACCTCCCACTGCCCCAAGGCCTACTACGGTTACCATTTTTGTCTGCAGGCGGTGGAATCGTTCTTCGCCGAGCAATCGTACTGTTCTGGTAAATCGGTCCATGTCAACTCTGATAATCTTGTATAAACCTGGAATCGTTGATGGCTAAAGGAAAAAAATAGTGGTTCTTTTCCTTCACACTCAATACCTGATGGTACATGAAGACGCAATACTATTGCATTGTGTTGTCTCCAGGTTTGTTTTTTTTGAAGGGGGAAAAAGTTCGCACTCCGATTGGACTTATGGTAAATATCGGCCATTTTTTTTCAAGCCGGAGTGCTTTCTCATGATTCAGTTGCCCGCGATGCAGGCAGATGTCGACAATACCGCTACCTGGGCTAAATATAGCAAAAGCCTGTGTGAGCATTGCGCTGCTTCCTGTTGCAGTCTGCCGGTGGAGGTGAAGCCGTCGGATCTAATCCGCATGGAATTGATGGACGAATTCGAGCTGCAGGCTGAACTCAAGCAGGTTGCCAGAAGGTTGATGAAACAACATATGATCGACCATTTTCATTCGAAAAGCGAGACGTTTACCCTGGCCAGGATGGCCAATGGCGATTGCATCTTTTTAGAACGCCGGACCAGGCGCTGTACGATTTATACCCAGCGGCCGGAGACGTGCCGGAATCATCCGCTGGTGGGACCTCGTTCGGGGTATTGTGCTTTTAAGCGGAAGGTGTTGGGTTAGGTTTGGTGAGCGGCGGGACAATCGGGATATTTTAAATGCACAAGATCAGTAAATAGTACGCCGTTAACCCCGCCCAAAAGCATTGCGGGACTCTTTTTAGTACTCGCTTGTCGGGTATAAGTTCCTTCACGAAAAAATGATCTCGTAAAAAGCACGAGACGATAGGGCCGCAAGCCACTAACCCCGCCTAAAAGCATTGCGGGGTAAGTTCCTTCACGAAAAAGTTCTCTTGTAAACAGGACAAGGTAATTATTTCTAGGTCTCTAACCCCGCCTAAAAGCATTGCGGGGTAAGTTCCTTCACGAAAAAATCATCTTGTAAAAAACACAAGATGATTTTTTCTAAGTCACTAAAGTACCTGACCTTTCGGACGGATATAAAACCGGAAATAGCCGACCAGGTTGCTGCTGATAAAAATGGCTTCCATCAACACTGCCCCCGGGGATCCCGCAAGAAAATTATGCACGATCCACAGACATGTCCCGATCAACATTAACTGCCTGAGTAATTTGTCTTCTTTACAGAAGGAGGCAACGGTCCCAAAAAGGCCGCCGGAACAGCCGAGAATGGATAGGAATCCTTCGTAGGTGGCGATTGAAATAACAATTGTGGCAATAATAAAAAAAGCCATCAGTTTTTTTGAAGTGGAAAACATACTGGTGGTGAAGCGCAGTGCGGCAACCAAACCGAGACCGGCTGCAGTCCAATGGCCGAGCAGCATGAAATGGGCGGAGATCAAGGTGCAGGAGACAAGCAGACATGCCACGATCTTTTTTCGTTCCTTGAATTGAAAGGAGATCGTATCAGTGCAGATGGCAATCCCGATAAGGATCTGGGAGAGAAGGAAATCGGACATCGGTTGTTGATCCTGGATGGAAGGTTGGCAAGTGGACGGGTACTCATTAACCTCGTTAGTATACAAGGTTCACTTGTGTTCGTCCATGGGCATCGGTAAAAGCGAGTCTTCAGCAACATTGTATCGCCTGTATGCCGAATCGTCCGGAAAAATATCGATATCGCTCAAGCAGTACAGGCATTGGCAGCTCTTTGAAATATTGAGTATAAAATCTGCCAGTTCGGGATGGAGTGCGGCGGGCAGCGTCTGCTCAGGCCCGGCAAACAGCAATATCGGTTCGGTTTGGCAGACCATCCGGCTGTAGGCAATGGCCAGCGCGGCTTTTGCCTGCATCTGGTGAAGTGATAATAGAGATGGGTCTGTTTCTTCAACCGACAGGTGGACCGGTTTTTCATCTCTTTTCAAGAGAATTCCATCCGGAGTGGATTCGACTCGGAGCATCATGCCGGAAAACTCTAAGGCCTTCAGTTGCTCGTTGAGCGTGTTGAGAAATGTTCGGGAGTCGGCTTCAGATTGTTCACCTCCTGCGGTTATTCTCTGAGAAATTAACGGCAGCAGATCAGAGAGATCCAGCAATTCAGGGTCAGTGCCAAGGATAACAAAAAGAGGCAGTCGGCTGCGGACAATATTGCGGGCGTTCTGAAAATGTGTTGCCCGCATTACGGCGGTAATAATTTTTTCAATGAGTTGGCTCGAGCTCTGTTGCAGTTCAGGCTGTAGCTTGTGCAGCCATTGCAGCAGGCTTTCCTGCACTTGATCTATTATCCGATCTGCCGGTTTCAGGCGGTCCAGCTCCCCTGGCGGGGGCGTGCTATCTGGACGAATCCGGCCGGCCTCAGAGAGTAGTATTCCGATATCGTTGGAGAGCTCACTCCACCTGGTTGACGAGGCGAGTTCAACGAAATTGATCCACCGCGAGTAATCAAACCGTCTGCCCACTTCGATGCGATCCGTTTCATAGAACCATTCCCCAAGAGGGGAGAGATCCCGCACCAGCTCGGGCGTGGCACTGAAGACGGCGAGGGCAATCGTCTTTTTGGCTGGATTTATTCGTCTGGTATGGCCATTTTGGTCAATATGGGTCGGCAAACCGCGAAAAGGCTGGCGGCTTCGAATGACATAGGTCGGGTTGATGGACTGCAGAATTTGCAGAAAACTCCTGCCATTCCCGGGGCCCTGTTCACCTGGAAATTGAAACAGATTGAGATGAGGACCCACCTCAAACCACTGACTTTCCCTCAGTTTCCCTGTGCCTCGTATTCGTGCCTTAATGAGCTTCATTCACTGCTGTGCATGCCTGTCCATAAACCCAGGAAAAAATTGCGGGCGTTGGCGCCGAGTGAGCGGGAGCGATAGCCGCCTTCCTGTACGACCACCGTTGGCAGCTGCAGAGCGCCAATCATCTGACCGTTCAGCTTCAGATCAGCCGCCGACAAGGACCAGGTTCCGGTCGGGTCTTTACGTACTGTATCTAAGCCAAGGGCTAATACCAGAAACTGCGGCTTGAATTTTGCTATCCGTTTCAGGGCCCGCTCCAAAACATGGCGGTAGCCTTCTCCATCGAGGGCCTCCGGCATGGGATAGTTCCGATTAAAGCCAATTCCTTTGCCTTCACCCGTCTCGTCGGAAAAACCGCTGAAGTAAGGATAGGCAAAACTCGGATGGCCATGGATGGAAACGGTCAGCACATCGTCGCGCTGGTAAAAGATATCCTGGGTCCCGTTGCCATGGTGGTAATCCACATCAAGGACTGCTACCCGACCATAGACCGTGAGGTATTGGGCTGCGATGGCGCTGGAGTTCAAATAACAGAAACCGCCGAAGACTTTGCTCTCGGCGTGGTGGCCGGGCGGTCGGACCAGAGCGTAGCTGATGCGGTATCCTGTTAATATCTTGTGTGCCGCACTCAAAGCACAATTAACGGCGCCTTTTGCGGCCGGGTAGGCATTTCGGTTAAGGGGTGTAAAGGTGTCGATGCAGTAGTAACCAGCGCGGACCGGCATTTCTTTCGGCGGTTTGGCAGCATTTCTGATGGGGAATACGTAAGGATAGACCGATTTGCCATGTTCCAGGGTCTGGCACATCCGTTTGAGGTACTCGACAAAATCTCCTTTATGCACTGCCTTGATATGTTTTTCCGGAAACTCGCGGGCGGGGAAGGGATCGAACAGGCCGGTCGGCATGATGCCTTTCTGGATGGATGAAATTCGCACCGGAGCCTCGACATAGCCGCGCTCGTGGATGTGATGGATGTCGTGCCCCTCATTGACTATAAGCGCAATGCGTTTGTCGATGGAAACGGCTTCGGGAAATTCAAGCTTTTCGACTGCTTTTATATAGCGGGGAGCCCTGAATTTGACCGGATCGTCACGAAAGGAGTCGAGTACCCTGGCGTTATATTCTTCCGAACAGAGCTTGCCGTATTTTCTGGTGAGTATCGCGTGCACGACTTTTTTTGCATATGCGCAGTCCAGGGTCCGGGTATTGCCCAGGCCGTCAAAAAGAAGATATGGCGGGCATTCGTCCCCCTCTTTCAGGGGCGTTTCGTAGGCTGTATTGCTGATAACCTGCACGCCAAAACGCTCATAAAAACGCAGGCGGGCTTTATTTTGCTTCAGGATGGCTTTGTCGCTGCACAATGCCGGATCATCCGGCAGACATTCAAGAAAAATGCCGACGCTCTGGAGTCGCCTGGCTTCATCCTGCACCCTGGTATACAGAGCTCCGCCGATACCGCCCGAGGTTATCAAATCGACGGAGATAAAATCCAGATAGCAGAAGTGCAAATCCGGAGCATGATTGACAATGGCAAAACCTTTAATCCGGCCGCGATGATCGTTGGCGACAAAAAGGATGGTCTGCAACCGGTATTTGAGCGGGTCGGCGAGTTTCTGCAACAGGCTTGAGCCCGCTTCTGCCGGTAAATCGGCAAACTGCAGACGGAGGATCCGCTGCACCTCGGTGATCGCATCCTGGTCGATGGCCAGGGCGTTGTCATATATCCGTCTGATTCTAAACATGTCAGTAGATTTTCCTGTAGATCATTCTGTCATCACCATCCCGATAAAAATCCTTCAGGTGGCTGACCAGCTGGTAGTTATTTTTTTCATAAAACAATCTTGCCGGCAGGTAGCCTTCCGTTGATGAAGTCTCAACATAGATATGGCCGGAGCCGGATTTCTTCAGCCGGTTTTCCATTTCTGTAAGCAGCACAGTGCCGGTTCCGTGTCGACCATTGTCCGGGTCGACGGCTATCCAGTAGATGTCAAAACGATTGACGGTCAGCGGGATCGGTCCAAAACTGATAAATCCAAGGAGACGTCGGTCATTATCAAACGCGGCCAGGGCCTGGTAATCCTCCGCCGGGTTGAACGTCTCGTCAATCACTTCAGTGGCTATATCGATCTCGCACTGGAGAAAATTTTTTTGCTTTACTATAATTTGTATAAGCTGCTCCCGGTCTTCGGGAATGATGGCGCGGATAAACATCGTTATGTACTCCTGGTACTGACAAAGGAAACGATTTTCTCGACCATAGCCGTGTAATCAAGCCCGCTCTGCTGCACCGCGGCCGGGAATCCGGCGTCCGGGCTGAGACAGGGGTTGGCATTTATTTCCAGGATATACGCCTTGTTGTTTGCATCAAGGCGAAGATCGACCCGGCCGTAATCGCGCAGACCAAAGAGCTGGTAGCATTGTGTGGCAACCGATGCCATATCTTCTGCCATGTCAGCAGGCAGAGCCGGGAATGTCCGCTGTGTTTGCCGGTATTCGATTGATTCGGGTTCCCATTTTGCGCGATAGCCGACAATTTTGAACAGGTCGTCGGGGAACCCGGTAAAATCGATCTCGGCAGCAGGCATGACCTCGGGGTGGGCAGCGCCCATCAGGGAGATATTGAATTCCCGTCCATCAATATACTCTTCCACCACAATCGGCCCGTATAACCCATAAAATTTTCGCAACGCTGCCGGCACCCGACCGGGATCGGTTATCACCGATTCCTGATCGATGCCGATGCTTGCGTCCTGAAACTGCGGCTTGAGAATCACCGGGAATCGCATATGAGCATAATGAGCCGGCTCCTCCCCCGAATAGAGACAAGACCTCGGAGTGTTCAGGCCGGCAGCCTGCAAAACCAGTTTGACCAGATGCTTATCCGTCGTTATCATCAAGGCCGCAGCCGGGGAGCCGGTAAAGGGAATATTCATCAGCTCCAGAACGGCCGCCGGGTGGGCGGCAAATTGTGGATTATCATCCACCGATTCGCAGAGGTTGAACGCCATAGAAATCCCGGCTTCTTCAATCTGCCGGACGAGGCGGCCGAGATCCCTGGTAAAGGGGATGCGGACGGCGGTGTGCCCAAGATCAACAAGGGCTGTCTCAATCGCTTCAACCTGGGCTATAACATCGGCTGACGATTCCCAGTTGGCCTGACCCTCGGGGATCGGCTGATTATGGATCAGCCCTATGGCTTTTTTCACTTTTTTACTTTAGCCCCAGTCGTTTTATGGCGGCATTAAGAATGCTGCTGATCAACTGTTGATAGTTGACGCCGTGTTTCCCGGCGAGGATGCTGAGATCGGAAATTTCCGGGTGCAGTCCCGCCAGGGAGTTAATCTCGATAAAATTTGGCAGACCGTTACCATCAGAGCGCAGATCAACCCGCCCCGCATCGTTACAGCCAAGTGCCCGGTAACAGGCCAGGGCCACCTCTGCCGCTTTTTGCGCCTCGGCATCGTCTACCGCATGATACTCTACCAGGTTCTCAAAATTTGCCTTGTTATGATAAGAGTATACATCCGGTTCGGAATCTGCAAGCAGAACTACTTCCAGCACGCCAAGAGACCGGGCGTCGCTGCTGTTGCCGACAATGCCCACGGTAAATTCCCTGCCCGGCAGAAATGTTTCCACCAGAACCGGCTGTTTAAATGTTGCCAGCAGGTTTTCGCAGGTGGTCTGCAGCATCCTGCTGTCAGTAATCTTTGAAGCGGCGGTCACCCCTTTGCCTGTTCCTTCGGCAACCGGTTTGGCAAAAAGCGGATACGGCAGGTCAATTCCGGCGATTTCCTCCCGGCAATTGACCACCGCAAAGGCCGGCGTAGGCAGCCCGCTGTCCCGCACCACGTGCTTGGATATGCCCTTGTGCAGGGTTACCGCCTGCACCAGGGGACCGGAGAAGACGTAAGGGATCTGATAGGCGTCGAGCAGGGCCGGGACCTGTGCTTCCCGGCCGAAACCATGCAGCCCTTCGGCGATATTAAAGACCAGATCCCAGCTTTCATTGCTGGCAAGGCGCTTGACGAGGCTCGTTATATTGCCGATTCGCACCGTTTCATGGCCGGCTGTTCGGATGGCATTCTCAATTGCCTCTATGGTGCCGATCTTATCGAATTCAGCGGTCTCTTCTTCACTCATGCCTGCGGCAAGATAATCGTCGCGCAGATCATAGGTCATGCCTATTCGCATCGGGATCCCTCACACTCTTGCTGTCCTGCCTTGCACGCCGGCATATCTGGATAACGATACACGTTGCCTTCATAATTTCGAATCAGCAGATCGTCGCCGTCGCGTCCAACCACCGTCTCCGGGATAAGCGGAATCTTTCCTCCGCCTCCGGGGGCATCGATGACATACGTTGGAACGGCGTAGCCGGTGGTGTGGCCCCGCAATCCTTGATATATCTCGAGACCTTTAGAAACCGGGGTCCTGAAGTGTGAGGAGCCCATAATCGGATCGCATTGATAAAGGTAATATGGCTTGACCCGTATCTTCATCAGTCCGTGCATCAGGCCGCGCATCGTGGCAACAGAGTCATTGATACCGGCCAGCAGAACAGTCTGACTGCCAAGCGGAATCCCGGCATCGGCCAGCATGGTACAGGCCCTGCGTGATTCTGTCGTCAATTCATCGGGATGCATGCAGTGGATGCTCATCCACAGGGGGTGGTGTTTTTTCAACATATCCACCAGCTCGGCGGTAATCCGCTGGGGCAGGACCATCGGTGCTTTGGTGCCGATACGGATGACTTCGACGTGTTCGATCTGGCGCAGTTTGCTTAAAATCCAGTCGAGCTGCTCGTCGGCAAGGGTCAGAGGGTCGCCGCCGGAGATGAGGACGTCCCGGATCTCCGGGTGACGGGCTATATAATTTATGGCTGTCTGCCATTGTTTTACCCCGCCTTTTTTGCGTCTGCCGACCATGCGCGAACGGGTGCAGTAGCGGCAGTAGCTTGAGCAGTAGTCGGTGACCAGAAACAGAACCCGGTCCGGGTAGCGGTGGACGATCCCTTTTACCGGACTATGACCGTCTTCGCCGAGGGGATCCCGAGCTTCTCCGGGTGACACCAGAAGTTCACTTGCGACCGGCACCATTCCTCGTCTGATTGCCTGCTCTGGGGTGTCAGGGTCGATGAGGCTGGCATAGTAGGGTGTAATAGCCAGCGGCAGGGTCACATCTTGAAACTGGAATCCTTTACGTTCATTATCAGACAGCTTGAACATTGTTTCCAGTTGTTTGAGAGTGGTTATGCGGTGGCGGAGCTGCCAGTGCCAGTCGTTCCAGTTTTCTTCTGTTGCGTGAGGGAACCAGCGTTGGCGAAAGGAGTGAGCTTGTTGTCCTGCAGAGGGGAGGGGGGTTGATTTTTGTCTACCGTCTGGAGGCTCGTCTTGCTCCTCAACCAGAATCTTTTGTACTTTCATTGTTTTTACCTCGTTTTAAAAAAATTAAAGGAATGAGTTCCGACTTGACTAGATGTCTGCGTCATGAAATTTCAGTAATGGTTCTTTTATTTCAGGTCGTGGAATATTTTGTCTTAAAAAGACAATAAATGGATTTGAAAAACGTTTTCTTCAGGTGAGAACTCCTGCGTCATTGAACGTGTCTTTCGGTGACTGCATATCGGTGAATTTATTTTTGCGTACATACATTATTTGCGAAGCTTGAGCAATGCTTTTTTTTTCGTCGCCGGGCCAAAAATAAAATTAAAATTACAGTGCGATGCAAAACGTAAAAAAAATCTGTCCAGACAATAAGTTATGTTAAAGTTGCTGGAGGTCAAACCTGAGCTATATTGTTGGTCTCCCGGACATAATGTCAATGGCTCTTATCCGTTTATTGTGCAACAAATTTAAAGAGAAGTGCAATTCATTTTTTGAAGTGGGGGTAAAACTTTGCAGGAGGGTGCTTTCGGTTTGACAATTCAGGGAATTGTTTATTATATCAGCAGTTACATTAATGTAGTCACATCTATCTTTCAACCAGCTTAGAGCAAAGGGCCTCATGGACAGCAGCCGACAGGCGATCTCAGTCGAAAATCTTCATAAAAGCTTTGGTGAAAATGAGGTTCTCAAAGGTGTTCATCTCGCCGCTTCTCAAGGTGAGGTAATTTCCGTACTCGGCTCGTCAGGATCTGGTAAGAGTACTCTGCTGCGCTGTATAAATCTGCTCGAGATTCCCAACAGCGGCATTATCAGGGTGGCTGGAGAAGAAGTATTGATGAAAAAAAATCGCAAGGGCGAAAACCAGCCTGCGGACAGGAGGCAGGTCGAACGAATTCGCGCTAAACTGGCCATGGTGTTTCAGCAATTCAATCTCTGGTCGCATATGACCATTCTCGAAAATGTCATGGAGGCGCCCGTGCATGTGCTTAAGCAGGAGCGTAAGCGAGCCAGGGAGAGAGCCGTGCATTATCTCGAGAAGGTGGGCATCGGCGATAAACTTGGTGCCTACCCTGTCCATCTTTCCGGTGGTCAGCAGCAGCGGGCGGCAATAGCAAGAGCTCTGGCTATGGAACCGGAGGTTATCCTGTTCGATGAACCGACCTCCGCCCTGGATCCGGAGCTGGTTGGAGAAGTACTCCAGGTTATGCGGGATCTGGCCATTGAAGGCCGGACCATGATTGTCGTTACCCATGAGATGGGTTTTGCAAGAGAGGTCAGCTCCCGGATTATTTTCCTTGACCAGGGGCTGATCATTGAGAACGGTACGCCGGCAGAGGTCTTTGATTCTCCGAAAACAGAAAGGTTTCAGACCTTTGTCGCTGCTATGATGTGAAGATTTTTACGATGCCATCAATCACTGGTTGTTTAAAAATTAATGCAGAGAGGGAAAAATGAAACGGATACTTGCTGTAGTGTCAATGTGTATGTTCCTTGCCGCGAGCGGCTTGGCCTTGGCAAAAGAATGGAAAGAAGTACGCATCGGCGTCGAAGGTGCTTATCCTCCGTTTAGTTATGTGCAGCCCGATGGGCAGTTGGCCGGTTTTGATATCGATATCGCCAAGGCTCTCGGTAAAGCGATGGGCGTGAAGGTGACCCTGGTTGCCCAGGATTGGGATGGTATCATTCCCGGGCTGCTCGCTAAAAAATATGATGCGATTATTGCCTCGATGTCGATCACCGAAGAGCGGCTCAAAAAAGTTGGTTTCTCCCACAAATACTATCAGACCCCGGCCAAATTTATTATCAAAAAGGGGACGATGGAGAATTTCTCACGCGAAGCGATTAAAGGGAAATCCGTTGGCGTCCAGCGGGCGACCATTCATGACAAATATCTCACCGACAACTATGGCAAAGATGTTACTATCAAGCGCTACGGCACCCAGGACGAGGCCTATCTCGATCTGGCGGCAGGGCGAGTGGATATGCTGCTTGCCGACAGTGTGGCGCTGTCGGACGGCTTTTTGAAAAAGCCTGAGGGCAAGGATTATATGTTCATCGGCCCCGATCTCAATGACCCGAAATGGTTTGGCAACGGTGCCGGTATTGCTATTCGCAAAGAAGATAAAGACCTCGCCGAAATGTTTAATAAAGCCATTGACACCATTCGGGCTGACGGAACATACAAAACTATCCAGGATAAATATTTTGACTTCAATGTCTACGGTGAATAAGCCTCAATCCCCCCTCCTCCCTGCCGGATCGGACCGGCAGGGAAGAATAGATCATCCTTCTCCCGTAGCCTAGCCTATGTTCTCACTGCATGGCTACGGGCCAAGTATATTTGAGGGAACTATTCTGACCCTCGAAGTCTCGCTCGCCTCTCTCTTTATCGCGATCTTCTTAGGCATGTTCGGCGCGATGGCCAAGTTGTCGCGCTCCTTGGTACTGAGCAGTCTCGCCAAAGTCTATACTACCGTCATACGTGGCATTCCCGATCTTGTTTTAATGCTTCTGGTCTATTTTGGCGGACAGGTCCTGATCAATAAACTGGCCCCCCTGGCTGGTTATACTGCGTATATTGACATCAATCCCTTTATAGCCGGAATTTCTACCATCGGTTTTATTTTCGGTGCCTATATGACCGAAACCTTCCGGGGCGCCATTCTCGCCGTCAATCCAGGTCAACTGGAAGCGGGATATGCCTATGGTATGAGCGGTATCCAGGTGTTCAGTCGAATCCTGTTGCCGCAGATGGTCCGGCATGCCCTCCCGGGCTTTGGCAATAATTGGCTGGTGCTGGTGAAAACCACCGCTTTAGTTTCCATTATCGGCTTAGATGATATGGTGCGCAAGGCGGGTATGGCTGCGGGGGCAACCCGTAAGCCGTTTACTTTTTATGTCGTGGTCGCCATCAATTACCTGCTCATTACTACGGTCTCCATCTACCTGCTCAAGTATCTTGAAGAGCGTTACAGTGTCGGCGTCAGGAGGGAGTAGGCTATGGATTTTTCAATTATTGCCGGCAATATCGATATTTATCTGGAAGGCCTGAAAAACACGCTGATCCTGGTAACTATCTCTTTAGCGTTCGGCCTTATTTTCGCCATTCCTCTGGCGGTGCTCAGAACTTCCGGTAATCAGTATGTCCAGGCGCCGATCAGGGCCTTTGTTTATTTTTTCCGGGGAACGCCGCTGCTCGTCCAGATGTTTCTCGTCTATTATGGATTCGGCCAGTTCGACTTATTGAAGGAGAGTTTTCTCTGGCCGCTCTTTAAAGAGGCGTATTTTTGTGCCCTTTTTACGTTTTCACTCAATACCTGTGCCTATACCACCGAGATTTTCCGTGGCGCCATTGTGGCAACTCCCCATGGGGAGATTGAGGCCGCCCGGGCAGCAGGTATGTCAACATTTTTGATGCTGCGCAGGATTGTTCTGCCCAGCGCGTTCAGGCGTGCTCTGCCCGCGTATTCCAATGAAATTATATTTATGCTCCATGGCAGCGCCCTTGCCAGTGTTATTACCATCATTGATATAACCGGGGCGGCACGAATTGTTAATTCACGATTTTACAGCCCCTATGAAGCGTTTCTCACCGCGGCGGCTTTTTATATGACGATTACCTTTACCTTCGTTTTCCTGATCAGGCGGTTGGAAAAAAGGTGGCACGGCCATCTGCAGCCGGCCGATCAGAGCGTTACCAAAATTGAGGCCCCCGTATGACCACAAAAAGAGTCCAGGAACACCTGCTGCCGATATCGGCTGTCGGCACGGAACGTAAAATTATCAGTGTCCATTTCGGTGCAAACAAAAGTGGCGTCAAGGCCTATATCCAGGCTGGTCTCCACGCCGATGAAGCGCCCGGTTATCTGGTGGCGGGCCGTTTGCTTGAACTCCTTGATCAGGCCGATGCCGCCGGGCGAATTTCGGGAGAGATTATCGTTGTTCCAGTGGCCAATCCAATAGGGCTGTCGCAATGGGGGACCGATATCATTCAGGGCCGTTTTGATGCGACCAATAATATAAACTTCAATCGTCGCTATTATGATCTCACGGACGAGATAGCCAAAAAGATTGACGGCCTGCTCGGTGGTGATGAAAAGAAAAATATTGAACTTATCAGAAAATGCACTGGGGAAATCCTTGCAGCCAAACAGCCGGTTACCGAAGCTGAAGCCCTGAAGCTTTTGCTCCTGACCCTCTCCCACGATGCGGACATCGTTCTTGATCTGCACTGCGATCATCAGGCCGTGCTCCATGTGTATATGGGGACATCGCTCTGGCCTGCTGGTGCAGATCTGTCGGCTCAGCTGGGGGCTGGCGTAACACTTTTAGCCGATAACTCCGGAGATACGCCCTTTGACGAGGCCAACAGCAAACAGTGGTGGGAGCTGGCCGAAAAATTTGCCGGTTTTCCCATTCCGCCTGCCTGTCTTTCGGCAACTGTAGAATTGCGCGGGGTAGCCGACACCGAACCGAAAATGACTGAAATGGATGCGCAGAATCTCTACCTCTTCCTGCAGCGGCGAGGTTTGATTGATGGGGACAGGGTGCCAGTTCCAGCGCTTTGTGCCGAAGCGACTCCTCTGCAGGGAGTTGATTATATCACCGCAACTTCTGCGGGTATCCTGTCTTTTCTGAAAAAGCCGGGTGATGTGGTGGTAAAAGGCGAGGTGGTTGCAGAGGTGCGCAATCCCATGAAAAATGAGGGAAGGGGAGAAACATTACCGATTGCCAGCAAGACCAGTGGCGTGCTTTTTGCCCGCTGTGCCGATCGCTTTTCCCGGCCCGGAAAAATTGTCGCCAAGGTGGCCGGTGCCGAGCCTCTGGAGGGTAAAGGAACGAATCTTTTGACCTCTTGAGGGGGTTGTATTGGGTATTCCACACAACACGGCAGAACCGGCGAACCGAGCGTTCTGCAATTTTTGTCCTGGTATCTGTTGTTATCGACTGCCAGGCTCAGTTCTCTTTGTTACTGCAACAGATATCAACAGGCTTGCGCGCCACTTTAATCTCAGAGATGGAGAGGTGCGCAGGCGATTTATTGAAAACCGCAATACCTTCAAGGTCAAAGCCGATGGCTCGTGTATTTTTCTGCTCGACGGAAAGCTGAGCGAGCGCTGTTTAATTCATGCGGCAAGGCCCCAGCAGTGTCGGGATTTTCCCTACGATGCCTCCTGCCCCTATCTCGGGCGGGAAGACCTGCTGGCAGTTATTTACCCTAAAATCAAAAAGAGTCTGCAACGTCACGGCTTCTGATATTTTGTCGATTCCTGCAAAAGACCATAGCTCTTCGCCATGAAACTGTTCTCCAAGATATACACCTATCTGCTCTTGGGAATCATCGGTATGTTGATTATCGATGGCAATGTCAATTATGAGGCGGAATTAAAACAGTTCGATATCGATATGGCCGACAACGCCAGGCAGATCGGCTGGATCGTCTCCGGCATGATTTCGCATACATGGCAGGAGAGTGGTCCCGAGAAAGCGATCCAGCTCATTGATGATGCCAACCGTGCCGATCATTTAATAACCATCCGCTGGGTCTGGCTGGATGAACTGAAGACAGTACACGGGCAGGTGATTCCTGAACTGCAGACCCATCTAAATAACGAAATATCCAGCCCGTTTTCCTTTACTGCGCTGAACGAACATCGCCAGGAACAACGGTATACATTTATGGCTGTCGACATTCCGGGAGACCGGCCCGGGGCAATTCAACTCACCCAGTCTCTTGTGCCGCGGGAGAAATTCATCCAGCGAATGCTTATACGATCGCTGTCAATTACCACCCTGCTTGCGCTTATCAGCGGTATTATAATTTATTTTTTTATCCATATAAAAATCAGGGGCCCCCTGGAAAAGCTGTCCAGTAAGGCAGTTGAGATAGGCAAGGGCAATCTGATGCCGGATCTGGAAATAAAAGGGGAGGATGAGCTGGTCGGCCTGGCTGGCATTATGAACGATATGTGTACCAGATTGCTGATCGCGAAGGAAAAAATTCATTTTGAGCATCTTGCCCGGTTAAAAACCCTGGAGCAGCTGCGGCATACGGAAAAATTATCGACAGTCGGGCAGATCGCCGCCGGTATTGCCCATGAAATCGGCACCCCGCTTAATGTGGTCGATGGCAGGGCGAAAATGATCATATCCGAACCGCTGGAGCCGGATGAGATAATCAGTTGTGCCAGGATCATCAAGACCCAGGCCGAACGGATGACGCTGATTATTCGACAGCTGCTCGATTATTCGCGGAAGAAAAAATCCCACCCGAAAACCCTCGAAAATGTGGAGACTGTCCTTCGGCAGGTCTTTCGCCTTCTCTCACCCATGGCATCAAAACAGGGGATTACGCTCACCTTGCATACCGTTGCTGAAATACAGATGGTTTGTCGGATGGATGCCCAACAGATGCAGCAGGTGTTTATGAATGTTATCATGAACGCAATTCAGGCAACGCCGAATGGAAAAGAAGTCGTGGTCGAGATTGTCAATACCACCCTCAAGTCAATGCTGCATACCGACGATCAGATGAAGAAACTGGTTCGCATCGACGTACTCGATGAAGGTGATGGTATCCCCGAAGATCAGTTGCCGGAAATTTTCACGCCGTTTTACACGACGAAGCAGATTGGTCTGGGAACAGGGCTCGGCCTGTCCATTGCGCGGGAACTTCTGGAAGAGCATAATGGCTGGATTGAAGTTGAGAACCGCCGGCCAAAGGGGGCTCGCTTCTCCATCTTTCTTTTACTCGAGGAGACGGAACAATGATCGGCCACGTTCTCATTATTGAAGACGATAAAGATATGTGCGAGATGCTCGAAGTCGGGCTGTCCAGACGCGGGTTCACTCCCCGCTCTTTTGTAAACGGGCTGGAAGGAGTGGCGGCGATCGACACCGAGCATCCGGACGTGATCCTGACCGATATCAACCTGCCGGATGTCAGCGGGATGCAGGTCTGTCGTGAGGTGCTGGCCAAATGGCCGGAAATCCCGGTAATAATGATGACTGCTTTTGGTTCCATGGAAACGGCCATTGAAGCACTCCGGGTCGGTGCCTATGATTTTATCACCAAGCCGCTTGATCTGGATATCCTCGCCGTCGCGCTGCAGCGGGCCGTGGACCACCGCAGCCTCAAGCAGCAGGTGCAGGTGCTGAGCGAGGCTTTTGCCAGGATCCACTCTTTTTCCGGGCTGCTCGGGGAGAGCAAGGTCATGAAGGATCTGTTTTCTCGCCTGGAACGCATCGCCGACACCGAGACCTCGGTGCTTATTACCGGAGAGAGTGGGGCGGGCAAGGAAATCACCGCCAGGGCGCTGCATGAATACAGTCGGCGAAAGAAGGCCCCGTTTGTCGCGATAAACTGTTCGGCGCTTCCGGACAACCTCCTGGAGAGTGAACTCTTCGGTCATGTTAAAGGGGCCTTTACCGATGCCTGGCAGGATCGAAAAGGCTTGCTGCAGGAGGCCGATGGAGGGACGCTTTTTCTCGACGAGATTGGTGATATTCCCTTGTCTTTGCAGCCCAAATTGCTGCGGGTCCTTGAGGAGCGGACCGTACGGCCGGTGGGCGGCAACGAGGAGATAACCGTCGATGTTCGGGTGGTCGCCGCCACCAATATCGATATTGACCGGGCTGTTGCCGACGGGGCATTTCGGGAAGATCTGTACTATCGGCTCAATGTCATCACCGTAGATATCCCTCCACTGCGCAAGCGGGGCGCGGATATCCTGCTGCTTGCCGGAAAATTTGTCGGCGATTTTGCGGCCAAACAGGGCAAAAAGGTAACCGGGCTTGCCGAATCGACGGCCAAACGGCTGCTCGGCTACGAGTGGCCGGGGAATGTCAGGGAGCTTCGTAATGCCATGGAGCATGGGGTGGCCATGACCCTGTTCGATAAGATTGTGCCGGAAGATCTGCCGGAGAAAATCCGTCGGCATGCCGGCAGTGGTATTTTTCTTGAAACAGGCAATCCGGTGGAATTAATTTCTCTTGAGGAAATGAGCAGGCGTTATATTGCCCATGTCCTGAAAACTGTGCAAAGCAACCAGTCAGTTGCCGCCCAGATCCTGCAAATTGATCGTAAGACCCTGTACCGAAAACTGCAAAAGCTGACCGATTAATCCTTCCCTGATTCTTCTCCCCATTCCGTCGGATCCTCTCTTTATATTGTGGGGCATAACGCCTGCATGGGGCATTATGCCCCATGCAGCCTCCGCCGCAACTGACCGGAACAGACCTTCATTCCTTTAAAATATCATAATATCAATCTGTTACATTTGGTATATATTGTGGCACGCGATATGCTTTGAACGGACGAAGAACAAAGGCCTGGCAACAGCATAAACAGAGATAACATCATTCTCCGGGATATCGACGGTGAAAATTATAATCGGAATTTTTCAGAATAAAGAAGAGGTGACCAAATTCCACAAATATCGGATGCTCGATATCTCTTCGCTTACGGAAGTTGGACCGTTTTTTTCGAAAAATCAAGCACTATCCTGGATGAAAGAACTGCACAGCCAAATTGATAACAGTGAAGTCGCCTATATTCCCGAGAATGGCGATTCTAAGCTGAAATGGTATGGATTTACCTTTGAGGAATGAGCGAGTTCCTCACATCAATCATGGGAGTTACAATGTCATCATACTTCTCTGCCAAAATGTCTCATCCCCCAGTCTCTTCCACAGCCAAACCTGCCTCTTGTGCTATCAACGGGCGGTTGATTCCCTATGATGAATTCATTCCCCGCCTGAAGAATTTCTGTCTTTCTCTTGGCTTTAAAAAGAGTTTTGCCATGACTCCGGAACCTGTATCGGTTCATACAATTCAGGATTGTTGCTGTCCGGTTGATAACCTTCCCGGTTCCGTCGGACAGGATGCGGTCGTCATCCTGTCGACAAAGGTGCCCTATGAGCCGAGCTGGGGAGTGTATGGCGGCTTGCCGCGCCCGCTCATTCATGAAAGAAGTCACTGTCAGACCGAGGGCACGGTATCGCATTTTATAGCCCCCTATCTGCTGCAATATCAATTCGCTCAAAATCATATTTACCTCACCTGTAAAGAGGCCGGTATCTATCACGTCACCCTGCCGGCGAACCTAATTGGCGAAAGTCTGAAGAGCGATGGGAAGAATTTGAAAATCCGCCTGGATAAATTTACCGATCCCGACGAGAACGGTAACTTCGTGCCGGTCATGGCTGCCGACTCTTTCGTGTCCTTCCCGCTTTCCGAACAGTTTTTACTGTATCTCCGTGACACCCATTTCTCCTGGAAGAAAGGAAAAGTTCAGCGAATTGGCGCATGGCTGACCGCCGATCTGTTCGCTTTTAAGGAAAAATCGCAATCTGCCTCCGGTATTGGCGACAGCGGCAGTGATGGCAGCATGAGTACCTTTATCAAAACACTCCTGCCCGCTATGAATCGCATTGTAACCCATGCAAATCCCCAGCTCCGGGCGGCAGTCCTCCATTTGAAAAATGAATTTACCCGCTTAGTAGAAGAGATACTCAACACAGAGGGGGAGAGACAACCAGCAAACCTGCTGTGCATTGCCGGTTTGGATATTGATGTGGCACCTTTCAAGGGCAGAGGCGAACGTTATTTCGTGCCGTGGGCCGCATTTTGCCAGCGGAGCGGAAGACAGGATGATGAGAGCCGTAATCGGCTGCAGCAGGACGATCTGTTTGTCGCGCTGATGGCCCAGGAAAAACAATGTTATGTATAGGTCGCCTGGTCGGTGGCAGGACGGCGCCTTGACCGGTTTGGGGGCATCAGGCCCGGCGTGAAAGCCCGTCTGAGTGAGGCAAATCGGTGCATGCCGATTTGATTGCGAGGGCGGACAACAAGAAAAATACTATTTGAGAATCGATGAATTTTTTTCTACTATCCCTTGCCATTATCGTCGTCGGAGGAACAATACCTCTTCTGACGTTTCGTCACTTTGTGCTGACCAAATGTATCTATGTCAGCGTTACCGCAGTTGGCTGTATTTCCGGTCTGTCTGCGCTCCTCTCCGCCGCATCTTCGCCTGAGAGTCTGGCCTGGTCCTGGGCCTGGCAGCATGTATTTACGCTCTCTTTTTCCTTTGACTCACTCAGTTTATTTTTTCTGCTGCCTGTTTTTCTGATTTGTCCTCTGGCCGCCATGTATAGTTTCTTCTATTTCGAGCGCGCGGAGAACTCCCTGAAGACCGCGGTGAGTTACTTTTTCACCAATATTCTTATTGTCTCAATGGCTCTGGTGACAGCCGCTTCGAATATGCTCGCGTTTGCCCTGGTCTGGGAACTTATGTCGATTTCTTCCTATTTCCTGGTCATGTATGATTATGAAAAGGTGGAAACCAGAACGGCGGGCTATCTGTATTTTCTGTTTGCCCAGGGTGGCGCCCTGCTCATATTTGCCGCCTTTGGGGTGATCTTCAGCCATAACGGCAGCTTTGATTTCAGTCGGGTTGTCGGCATTCCGGACAGTGCCAAACTGGTGGTCTTCTTTCTGGCTTTTCTCGGCTTTGGGTCGAAGGCGGGAGTATTCCCCCTGCATATCTGGCTGCCCCATGCGCATCCTGCCGCACCCAGTCATATTTCGGCAATCATGTCGGGGGTTATGATCAAGATGGGGATCTATGGGATCCTGAGAATGTACTTCATGCTTGGGGCAACGGACATTCGCCTTGGCCAGACAGTGCTCATCCTCGGCATGATTTCCGGGTTGCTCGGGGTATTGTATGCCTTGGGTAAACGCAACATTAAACGAATGCTTGCCTATTCCAGCGTGGAAAATATCGGGATTATTCTCATGGGGGCCGGATTCGGTATGATCGGCATCGCCAAAGGCAACAGTTTGATGGCCGGTTTCGGCTTTGCCGGGTGCCTTCTCCATGTCCTGAACCATTCTATCTTTAAATCACTGCTGTTTCTCGGCGCGGGAGCCGTCATCAGAAAAACGGGCATCAGCCGTGTTGACCTGCTGGGTGGCCTGATGAAGAGGATGCCCATTACCGGAAAAACTTTTCTGGCCGGTTCCTTGTCAATTTCCGGGCTCCCCCCTTTCAGCGGATTTGTCAGTGAATTTTTAATCTATTTTGCCGCTTTCCAGGGCCTGAAATACAACCATATAAACCTGCTGCTGTCTATTATCGCGATCATTTCCCTGGCCGCAATCGGCGGCCTGGCCACCTTTTGTTTCACCAAGGTCGTGGGTATTGTCTTCCTCGGCGAACCCCGTACCGAGAAGGTTCGACTGGCAACCGATGGCGGCTGGACCCTGACCGTTCCGCTCTCGCTGCTGGCAATTGCCTGTCTGGGCATCGGCATCTTTCCTGCCCCCTTTATCACCCTTGCCTTCAGTGGTCTGGCAGATGTTTCCTTTGTCAGTCAGGTCGATCCGCAGCTGGTGCAGACCATCGGTACCAATCTTGGCTTTGCTTCCCGCCTCTTTCTGATCATTATCTTTGCGGTTATTCTGCTCAGAAAGGCCTTGTACCGGCGCAAGGAGAACACCGCGGGACCTACCTGGGGGTGCGGGTTTACCAGGCCGACCACGAGAATTCAATATACCGGGGCGTCGTTTTCCCGCAGTGTAATCGATTTTTTCCGCCCCTTTGCTCTTTCAAGAGAGACGGAAGTCCGCTTGAAAAAAATCTTTCCCGAACGAACACGATATGCGAGCTGGGTGGAGGATGTCGCCGAAGTCGGCATGAGACAGGGGCTGGCCCTGCCTCTTTTATCGCTTCTTGGTAAATTTCGCTGGATTCAGCACGGTAATGTGCAGCTCTATATCGGCTATATCATTGTTGCGATACTGATTCTGTTGCTGATCCTATTTATCTGATGGCGTCGTAAACAGTACCAAAGGGGCACAGCAGTCCGATCTCCTTCATTGCAGCGCAAACGTTTAAGAGTTTATCACCTAGAAAAACAATGGCTTGATATAGAAAGGAACGAGTATGGAATCTTTTGTCTCAATCTTGATAGCGCTCCTGTCTGCGCCACTTTTCCCCGGCATTATTTTAAAGGTAAAGGCGCTCTTTGCGGGAAAAAAAGGACCACCCTTATTGATTAAATACTACACCTTGATGAAACTTTTTAAAAAAGGATCGGTCTACAGTACGACCACCAGTTTTGTCTTCAAATTGGGGCCTATTGTCTCCCTTGCCGGGGGAATCATGATCCTGCTGTTCTTTCCCCTGGGAGCAATTGCTCCAGTACTGTCTTTCCATGGCGATGTTCTGGTGCTGTTTTATGTATTGGCCACGGGAAGATTTTTTACCATTGCCGCGGCGCTCGATACGGGATCGCCCTTTCAGGGCATGGGGGCCGCCCGCGAGGCATTTTTTGGTACCCTCGCCGAAGCCTCTATTTTTGCAGTCCTGATTCTTTTCTACCGGATGACCCACTCGCTCAGTTTTGGTGAGTATTTCACCGGGGCCAATCCGATCAGTCTGACGGGCCCGGCCGGTGCGCTCTTGCTGCTGGTGATCGTCGCTCTTTTTATCGTGCTGCTGACGGAAAATTCCCGGGTCCCGGTTGACGACCCGGCCACCCATCTGGAACTGACCATGATTCATGAGGTGATGGTCCTTGATCACAGCGGTCCTGATCTTGCACTTATAGAGCTTGGCTCGTTTTATAAACTGTTTTTTTATTCCGCCTTTCTGGCGATGATTGTCTGTCCGCTGAGTCCTTCTGGTGGTCTGCTGAATCTGCCCGTTTTTTATGGCATCGTGGTGCTGGTGTATATGACAATTGGGCTGGTAGAATCGATTATGGCCAGGTTTAAGATGAACCTGGTGCCCAAGTTTGTATTGACTTCCAGTATCCTGGTGGTCTTTGCGGCAATTCTTACTATGGGATTTATCAAATGAAGAATATGAATGACATACTTCTTGTGGTCATCCTGCTGTCCGTGCTTCTGTCGCTGGCATCCAACAGTCTCGGCACCCTGGTGAAGATTATGGCGGTGCAGGGGGTTATGGTGTCCCTTCTTCCTTTGCTGCTTGAGCATCACAGCAGCATGGGCAGTGGAGGGCTGATTTTTTTTCAGGTCATGATCCTGATTAAAGGCGTGCTAATCCCGGGCCTGCTCTATATCGCCCTCAAACGTATTTCGATCCGCAGAGAGATAGAACCGATCGTCGGCTACCACGCCTCACTTTTTGCCGGTCTGATCATCATCTTATTGTCGGTGTTCATTACTGATAAACTGCATCTGTCCATGCCCAGCGGACACGAACTGCTGCTGATGACCGCCATTACCACCATTTCGGCCGGTTTCTTTCTGATGATGAGTCGAAGAAAGGCCATTACCCAGGTTATCGGCTACCTGATGCTGGAAAACGGGATCTATTTGATTGGAACGGCTTTGACCAAGCATTCCCACACCGTTTATGTGGTCGAATTCGGGGTACTGCTCGATCTGCTCGTCGGGGTTATGGTCATGGGGATTATTCTGCACAATATCAATCATGCTTTCGATGATATAGATACCGATCTTCTCAATCGATTAAAGGACTGAAGAATGTTAGAACTCATTTTTTTGCTGCCGATGTTGACCGGTCTGGTGACATTGGTTATCCCCGCGTACCTCGGGCGGGGAGTGTTGATCGTTGCGGCAATACTGCACCTGCAACTGACCGTCATGGCCTGGCTTGGCAAGCTGCCGGTGTATGCCGAGAGATTTTTCGCGCAGACACCTGAAGGGATGCTGGTGCTTCTGGTAACCTCGTTTATCTTTTTCTGTATCTCCATTTACGCGATAAGCTACATGCAGGAGACGGAGGTGAGCAATGAACAGGTCTTTCCAGGCTGTATGCTGCTTTTTCTCGGTACCATGAGCATGGTGACCCTGGCCGACCATCCTATCGTCCTGTGGATAGCCATCGAGGCGACCACGCTGGTCAGCGCACCGCTTATCTTTATGCACCGATCGAAAGAGGCGCTCGAGGCCACCTGGAAATATGTCCTGGTCTGCTCTGTGGGGATTGCCCTGGCTTTGCTCGGCTGTTTCTTTATCACCCTGTCGATAGATATTGCCGAGGTTGATATATCGCTGAGTTTTACTTCGTTAAACCAGGTGGCAATGCAGCTGGATCCTATGTGGCTGAAGGTGGGATTCATCTTCGTGGTGATAGGTTTTGGCACCAAAATGGGCCTTGCCCCCATGCATACCTGGCTGCCTGATGCCCACAGTCAGGCGCCGAGTCCGGCCTCCGCCCTGTTATCCGGGGCCCTGCTCAACTGTGCTTTTCTCGGGGTCTATAAAGTACACACGCTTATGTATCTGGCGGGTCTCGGAGAGTTTTCCGGCAACATCCTGATTGGTTTTGGTCTGCTGTCGATGTTTGTCGCCGGGATATTCATACTAAAACAACCGGATTATAAGCGGATGCTGGCCTATTCGAGCATTGAGAATATGGGAGTTATTGCCTTTGGTGTGGGAATAGGGGGTTTTGCGCTCTACGGAGCGATACTGCATATGATCCATCATTCTCTCATTAAATCGTCGCTTTTTCTTTCCGCCGGCAATATCCTGCTCGGGTTTAATACCAAGTTAGTTGATCGTATCGGCGGCCTGATCAAATATTTCCCGAAGACGTTTTTGTCTTTTTTTGCCGGTTTCGTGGGGATTTCCGGGTTACCGCCTTTTGGCATCTTCCTCAGTGAGTTGTTTATTCTTATCGGTGCCTTTCAGACCGGGCATTGGTTCGGCGCTGTGCTTTTTATGTTCAGTCTGCTGCTGGTGCTGGCCGGAGCGGCGCAGATAGTCACCGATATGTCCTTTAGCACAGAGGAGCAGCCGACGTTTGGCCGGGAGAAGCTCCTGCGGGTCGTCCCACCCTATATACTGTTATCTGCCTCGGTTGTCCTGTGCGTCTGGATGCCTGGTGCGATGTTCAATACCATTATCAATACCATCAAAATAGTTGGAGGCGTAATTCATGGGTAACCTCCTGCAGATAGAAAACGGCGAATCGGTTAAACGTTCCGATATACCGCTTGTTCCCTTTGATCGTTTTGCCAAATTACTCAGTGATTTTGTCAGAAAAGATGGCTTTATTGTCCAGTTTTTTGCTTTTGTCGAAGATGGCGGCAACCGGTTGCTGGCCGTTGTCCGCAACAGCCATCTCTATGTGGTGTCTACGGAAGTTGGAGAGGAATTTCCCTCGTTTACCGCGACCTGCAGCGAAAAATTTCATATGTTTGAACGGGAAATTGCCGAACAGTTCGGCATTACCCCGGTCAATCACCCCTGGCTGAAGATGGTCCGTTATCATGCCAATTATCGCGGGGTGCCTGATGTCTTCGGCAATGACTACGCAGAAGATATTCCGGGCAAGTACCCCTATTTTCAGGTTGAGGGGGAGGCCGTCCATGAGGTTGCGGTTGGTCCGGTTCATGCCGGAATCATCGAACCCGGTCATTTTCGCTTTCAGTGCGCCGGAGAAGAAGTTTTTTCCCTTGAAATCCAGTTGGGGTATCAGCATCGTGGGGTGGAAAATCTGTTGACTGAAGTCGCCATGAAACGGCTGCCGATAATTTGTGAGGGGATAGCCGGTGATACCAGTGTCGGCCATAACCTCTGCTGCTGCCAGGCCCTGGAATCCCTGGCTGGTCTTTCCGTCGATCCCGGTGCCAGGGTTGTCCGCGCGATCGCTCTTGAGCTGGAACGAATCGCCAACCATATCGGTGATCTTGGTGCTTTGAGCGGCGATGTCGCTTTTAATCCGCCGGCGGCTTATTTCGGCAGAATCCGCGGGGAATTCCTCAATCTTCTGCAGGTCTTGTGCGGCAACCGGTTTGGCAAAAGTCTGGTTCTGCCGGGTGGCGTATCCAAACTCATGAATCCGGAGCAGGTTAAAATAATCGAAGATAAACTGAAAGAATTGGAGCCGGAGATCCGGCATGTCTGCGACCTGCTCTTTACTTCCCAGACCGTTCAGGCGCGATTCGAGCATACCGGTACTGTTGCAAAGCAGATGGCCGAGGACCTTGGTCTCGTCGGTTACAGTGGACGGGCATCGGGAATTGATTATGATGCGCGGGTAACCTTTCCGACTGAAGTCTATGGATTACTGCCCGCTAATCGAAACGAAATGACCAAGGGGGATGTGTACAGTCGGGCCACCGTGCGTCGCGAAGAAATTATGCATTCGATCCATCTGATCAAAACACTTTTGAACAAATCAGGAGAGGCCAGTTCCAAAACACTCATGCAGGAAATATCCCTGCAGCCTGATGCTTTTGTGGTGACGGTAAACGAGGGATGGCGGGGGGAGTTGTCCCATTGTCTTATGACCGATGCGAGTGGCAAAATTGCGCGGTATAAGGTGAAGGATCCGTCCTTTCATAACTGGACGGGGCTGGCAATGTCGCTGAGGAATCAGGAAATATCCGACTTTCCTCTCTGTAATAAGAGTTTTAATCTCTCCTACTGCGGCTTTGACCTGTGATGGCGTCGTAATTTTAAAAGAGCGCACGAAAAGCCTTTATCAGAAAGAACCCAGGGTAAAAAATTATGTTAAAAGTTATCAAGAACAGGCTCGAACAGGGGTGCAAGACAAGTAAATACCCTAAAGAACCGATTTCTCTCTACAAGCGATTTAGAGGCCTGCCGCAGATAAACACTGACTGCGATCCATCGATTGTCCGTTCCTGCGCGGCGATTTGTCCGCAAGATGCTATTCTTGTTGACGAAAAAAAAATTGATCTGGGGAGGTGTACTTTCTGCGGCCGGTGTGAAAATGTGTCGGATGGTGCCTTTGTCAAATTCAGTCAGGATTTTGGCATGGGGACTGCCTCGCGTGAAGCCTTGCTCTGTGATGGTTCATTGCCGGCACTCGCGGATCACGCCAAAAAACATTTTCGCAAGCTCTTCGGCAGATCCCTCCAGTTGCGTCAGGTCTCGGCTGGCGGCTGTAATGCCTGCGAGGCGGACACCAATGTTCTCGGCACGCCCTTTTTCGATCTGGCCAGATTTGGTATTGATTTTGTCGCGTCGCCGCGACATGCAGATGGAATTCACGTCACCGGCCCCATTTCAAAAAATATGCAAGCGGCCCTTATCACCACCTATGCCGCAGTTCCGTCTCCCAAGGTGGTCATCGCCAGCGGCTGCTGCTCTATATCCGGCGGACCCTTTTACGGCAGCAGTGAGATTGTTGGTGATTTGAACAGCATTATCCCCGTCGATCTCTATATCCCGGGATGTCCTCCCCATCCTCTGACAACCTTGCATGCCTTGCTGAATTATTTTAAATAAAATCGCAAACGTTGTGTTTACTTCTGTCAAAAAAGTGTACAACGTATTCTTGTGACGAGGGACTTCACGGCGCGCTCATTTTTGTAAAGTCTTTATAGAGGTTGATGCTTCTTTCTGCAGTATTCTTTATAATTTCCCGTGAGACATACTGCTGGAATTGTTTGTCAGTCTGTGTATCATCTACCAATTTATACATGTTAGGGAGTTTAATGTGGCAATCATAACTATATCTAGAGGATCCTATAGTCGAGGCAAGGAAGTAGCTGAAGCTCTGGCGCAACGTCTTGGATATTCCTGCGTTTCCAGAGATATCCTTCTTGAAACCTGTGAAGAATTCTCCATTCCTGAAATCAAGCTGGTAAAAGCACTCCACGATGCACCTTCGGTCCTTGAACGCTTCAGCCATGGAAAAGAGCGGTATATGAGTTATTTTCGTGCTGCTTTTCTCAATCATATGGTGAAGGATAATGTGGTTTATCATGGACTGGCCGGCCATTTTTTCCTGCAGGAAATATCTCATGTGCTCAAGGCGAGGATCATCGCCAATATGGAAGACCGGGTTATAGAGGAGATGAAGCGGGAAGACTGTTCGCCTGAAGAGGCACGGTATCTGTTGAAGAAAGATGATGCCGAACGGCAGAAATGGAGTCTATTTCTTTATGGCAAAGATACCTTGAATTGCAGTCTGTATGATATGGTGCTGCATATCGATACCCTGACGGTTGCGGATGTTGTCGAAGTTCTGGCCGGGCTGGTGGAAAAGGGACGATTCGATGCGACGCCGGAGTCGGCAAAATTGCTGCAGAAGCAAGCTTTACTTGCCAATATTCATGCCAAGATTGTTAACTACTCTCCCCTGGCGACGGTTGACATTGACGAGGAGAGGGTTGTCACCCTTGCCAATCTTCACGGTGGCCTGAAACACGACGCGGAGTTGCGCAGAAAAACAGCCGCCAAGCTCGTTGAGACATACGGCCTGAAAGACGTGGTGTTTGCTAAACCCGTTCAGCCGAAAAAAGATCATATTCAGCCCTTTTACAATCTGGACATTAAATAATACATTGCTCTTCTGCAAACCCCATCGCTAAACAACGGTGTCCGGGGCTTAAGCCTGAGGAGCGAGTTTAATCGACGGACTCTTCAGCGGGACCAGGCGCGTTGAAGAGTTCTGTGACATGGTCGGCTATTTCAGCCAAAAACAGTTTATTCTTGAGTTCGGACGGCTTGCCGAGCAGTATGGTGGTTGCCTCGGCACATTCCACCGCCGCCATATACACCGCAGCGAATGGCAGGGTCCCTGCGGTTGCTTCGATGCCTTTTTTCGGCGCTTTTTCAGGCGGTCCATAGAGTGCTTTGAGTCCAGGATCGCCTGGGAAAATGACTGTTGCTCGACCGCTGCTCCCGCCGATAGCCGCTGAGATCAGCGGAATGGACGCATTCCGGCACGCCTGCTCCAAAACGAAACGGTCGGGAATATTGTCAAGACAGTCGATCGCCAGCTGCGCATCATCGAGCAGGGCCTGTGCATTATCTGCCCGGAAAAATTCAGGAACCATGCGAACTTCGACGGCAGGATTGATCTGCTGCACTCTACGCTGAGCCGCTTCCGCCTTTGATTGACCGATAGCGGCGGTGCTGCTCAGCAGTTGTCTGTTTAAGTTGCTCTCCTCAAAACAGTCTCCATCAATAAGAGTGAGTCGGCCAATGCCGATTCTTGCCAGGATTTCAGTTACAGTTCCCCCCAAACCGCCAAGACCGATAACCGCCACATGGGAGTGCAGCAGGCGAAGCTGGTCTGCGTTATCAAGCGACTTCTGGTTACGGCTGTACCGTTCCGGGATTATCCCGGATTCCAGGGCTCCGCATTCTACTTTCAGCAGTGACAGGCCGGTTTTTTCGGCTACTGCCCATGCATCGTCTAAATAAATTGCCTGGTACAGGGACGCGTCTGGGCGAGACCGCTGTCGGGCATGCGCCTGCAATAAGTCGTTCAGTTCTTTATTTGCCATGTTCGTTTTACTGAGAGTAAGAGAGATAATTACAGGTTCCGCCGGCTTTCCTGAATGGACAAGCACTAGATAACATGTTGAGAGGAGAAAGGCTGTTTGTCAAGGTGCAATAAAATACCGCAACCATCTGCAATCTCCGACCAAAGCTGGTTTGCAAGTCATCTCCGTATGTAGTATACATTGATTGGTTGTGAAGCGAGTGTGTCTGGGGAGATTTCTTCCTCCTCGGATCGGTGCATTGTCGACAAGGTAACTCTCTGAAGTAGGTGGAGTATATGCGAACAGAAAAAACAAAATCAAGTGGTGGGATTTTTCGAAAGCTTCGGTCAAAGATATCCGGCGGGGAGGCTGCAACCGAGGCGACCCAGGAGCCGATGCCGAAAGATGCCATGCAGCAGATGATGGAAGAATTCGAAGCCGTGAAAAAAAATCCGGGTCAATTAACGGGCTGGGATTTTGACCGCGCCTTTGAGTTTATTGAAAGATATCCGGATACCCCGCAATCGGAAATACTCATTGGCCAGATGTACGCCACCTCCGGGCAGACGCTGAAGGGCTTGAGCTATGCCAGTGCCGTAAAGGTGCTTGAGCGGATGCCGGGCCATGCTGGTACCCAGTCTATCATCAAGGGAATGTATGCACTTGAAAAGGATTTCATCCAGGAACTGAAATCGGATGTTATTGCCCATATGCTGAAGATTATCCCGGACCACCCGCTTACCGAGGAATTGACCACTGCCCTGGCTGTAAAAAACCTCACCAATGCATACGATTTTGTCACTGCCAATCCGGACAATGTCTATTCAAAAAAAATTATCAAAGCAATGTTCGACCGAGATCCCAATATTGCTTTACTGCTTCTGCAGGAAAAACTGGACCATCCCCAGGTGACCAGTATTTTTGAGGGAATTTATAATATCACCAAAAAATCTGACATTAAAAAATTAACCCCCAATGCCATAATTTTCATTCTGGATGTGGCACCCGACCATCCGCAAGCATCGAAAATGATTGAAGTGTTGGTCGAAGACAATTATGTGAAAGCGTATGATTTTATCAAAATGCACCCGGGCCACGTCAAGGTTGCCGAAATAAAGAAGCTTATCATTGAACGTAAGCCTGAGTTGAAGAAGCTCTTTGATATCAACCCCTGATGGTGTCGTAAAAACTACCCAGAGGGCATAGTAATCTTCATCTGCATCGTTGCTGTAATTTTACTATTATTTCGGCACACTAGAACACGCCGCAATGATAGAAAAAGTTATGCCTCGCAGATGCTTTTTTGTTCAAGTACAATTCCCCCGAATCAAGTTGGCCGATTCGGGGGAATACGCCAGCAGAGTTTTATTTTTCTTTCATCATCTGGCGCAGCACATAAGGTAGAATGCCACCGTGCTGGAAATAGGTGACGTCCACTTCCGTATCGAGGCGGGCGATGACCTCGAAAGAAAATGTGTCGCCATTCTGTTTTTCCACCGTGACCTTCAATGCTTTTCCCGGCGTTATGTCAGTCAACCCTTCGATTGAATACACTTCACTCCCATCGAGACCCAACGAGCCAATATTTTCGCCCGGCTTGAAGACGAGGGGCAGGGCCCCCATGCCTACCAGATTGTTGCGATGAATCCGTTCAAAGGACTCGGCAATAACCGCTTTGATACCGAGCAGGTTGGTTCCCTTGGCCGCCCAGTCCCGCGAAGAACCGGTTCCATATTCCTTGCCGCCAAGGACGATGAGAGGCGTACCTTCTTCCAGGTACTTCATGGCCGCCTCGTAGTTATACATTTCAATATTTTCCGGCAACTTAACGGTAAATGCCCCTTCTTTTGGGGCGACCATTTTGTTTTTAATGCGTATGTTGCCGAACGTGCCCCGCATCATTACCTCGTGATTGCCTCTTCTTGACCCGTAGGAATTGAAGTGGGCGGGCTCAATGCCCTGCTCGATAAGGTAGCGACCGGCCGGATATTCCTTTGGAATTGCACCAGCCGGGGAGATATGATCGGTGGTCACGGAGTCTCCTAGGAGCAGGAAGGTTCGTGCCCCGACAATATTTTCGGGTGGAGCGGGAATGTCGGTGAACGTGTCAAAGTAGGGCGGGTTTTTGATATATGTCGATTTGTCGTCCCAGTTATAGGTGGTGCTTTCCGCCACCTTGAGTCCTTTCCAGAATTCGTCGCCCTCAAAGATGTGGGCATACTCCTGGGTGAAGGCATCCTGGGTGACGTATTTTTTCACCAGGGAGTCTATGGCTTCATTGGTCGGCCAGAGGTCTTTGAGGTACACGGGCTGGCCGTTGGGATCAAGAGCAAGAGGCTCCGAGGTCAAGTCAATGTCCACCCTGCCGGCAAGGGCAAAGGCTAGAACCAGCATCGGTGAGGCGAGAAAGTTGGATTTGATCTGCTGGTGGATACGCGCCTCGAAATTTCTGTTGCCGGAAAGAACCGCAGCCACGTTCAGGTCATTTTCTTTAATGATCTTTTCCAGGGCCGGTTTCAACGGTCCGCTGTTGCCGATACAGGTGGTGCAGCCAAAGGCGGCTATATGAAAACCCAGGGCTTCAAAATAGGGCATCAATCCGGTTTCTCCAAGATATCTGCTGACGGCTTTTGAGCCGGGCGCAAAAGAGGTTTTGACGTAGCCGGGCACTTTTATTCCCCGCTTGACGGCTTCTTTGGCCATCAGGCCGGCACCGATGAGTACATGGGGGTTGGAGGTGTTGGTACAGGAGGTGATCGCGGCGATTACCACGCTGCCGTCACTGATTTTGACCGGTTTCCCGTTGAAAATGATTTCGATATCCCTTTTGCCGGCTGCATGACAGGAGTCGTCGCGGTGTGTTTCACAACCGGATTCATCAATAAAGGTGGAGACTTCAGCCGGGCTGCTGTCACGTTCGTATTTGCAGCCGAGGACGTCGGCGAAGGCTGACCGCATCGCGGAGAGAGGTATCCTGTCCTGGGGCCGTGCAGGGCCGGCGAGAGAGGGTTCAACCGTTGCCAGATCAAAGTCGATAACCTTGGTGTAGTCGATGTCTGCCGTTTCGCTGTAGAAAAGCCCACTGGCTTTGGCGACCGCCAGGGTTATGTTCGCCTCTCTGTCACGGCCGGTCAAATTAAGATACTCGATTGTTTTCTCGTCGATGGGGAAAAAACCAAGGGTTGCACCATATTCCGGCGTCATGTTCGAGATTGTGGCCCGGTCAGGGACGGAGAGACTCTGCATGCCGGGGCCAAAATATTCGACGAATTTTTCCACCACTTTGTGCTTTCTGAGCAGTTCTGTCAGGGTCAGCACCAGGTCAGTCGCTGTGATTCCGGCCCGCATTGTGCCGGTGAGACGCACGCCGATTACTTCCGGGATGGACATGTAATATGGTTGCCCGAGCATAACGGCTTCGGCTTCAATGCCTCCCACCCCCCAGCCCATGACGCCAATACCGTTAATCATTGGTGTATGCGAATCGAGGCCGACCACGGTATCCGGATAGGCGTACGTAGTATCGTCAATTTTTTCAGTGATGGTTACCCGCCCCAGATGCTCCAGGTTGACCTGATGACAGATACCGGAGTTGGGCGGTACAACCCGGAAGTTGTCAAAACACTTCTGGGCCCATTTCAGCAGGGAGTATCGCTCACTGTTCCGTTCATATTCCATTGCAACATTACCGGTCAGGCTGAGACTGGTCCCGGAAAAATCGACCTGAACCGAATGGTCGGCAACCAGTTCAACCGGTACGCGGGGATTGACTTTAGCCGGGTCACCGCCGAGTTTTTTCACGGCATCCCGCATGGCGGCCAGGTCGACCACGGCGGGGACACCGGTGAAATCCTGCATCAGGACCCGGGCGGGGTGGTAGGGGATCTCAACCGGTGCAGCATAGCTCTTTTGCCATGCCGTTATGGCACGGAGATCCTTTTCGGTAACAATTTTTCCATCTAGTTTTCGAAGCAGATTTTCCACCAGGATGCGGATGGAGTAGGGCAGCCGGTCGATTGTTCCCATTCCGCTTTTTTCGAGCTGCTGAATGTCAAAGAAACTGTAGGTAACGCCATCGACCTGTACTTTTTTTACGAAGTCCTGACTAGTAATCATGGTTTCCTCACGTTATTTGGGGCCATTATGGATGATGACGTTGCAAAAAGTACTGAAAGGGCGAGCAGCGAGAGTCCACTCCCTGTTTATCAAACTCTTTATCTGGTCATCTCTATGGGTTTATGTGACTTGTTTTCAGTTCATCAATTGCAGTGACAACTATAATAGGCACGAACCTCTGACTGTCCAGAAGTCAGAGCGGTCAGCAGCTATTACTGAATTGCCTGCCCTCTCGAGGTAAACGAGATACCGAGTTGGGACTGGGTACCGATCATGACAGATTCTATGATCGGCGGGTTAATCGGCTTGTCTGCACGCCATTCAACGATGAAGTTCGCGCCGGAGCCTCCGGTGTCGTCTCTCTGGGCTACAATAAAACGCTCCGAGCCGAGCGGCCCGAGTATAATGGGGGCTTTGATATATTTTTTGACGAGAGGTCCCTGGGTTTCATGATAGTTCACTGCCGTAATGGTCAGTGAATTATTCGGATCGACATTGCGGATACTGAGGGTAACCGCCAGGAGCAGTGGGTCCTCTTTGTTGCCATGGTAAATGTTCGAATAGGCAGGGACATACACCATCTGGCCTTTTGTCAGCGGCGACGGGTCTGCGGCCTGAAGAGATGGTGTCTGGAAAAGCAGTACCAGGAAAAAGACCAGTAAATAAAGTCGCATATTTTTTGACCGAGATACGAATAGAAGATTTTGAACCGCAATAATCCCGCCTCATTAGCCTGCAGGATACATTAACTGACGAAATAGTTTTTTGTGGACACCATCAGAAAACCTTTGCTCATCCACTGACGGGAGTGGTCTCAACGACAGGACAGAGAATCCCGACAATTGCAGTCTTGCTGGTCTTCCAGCTGCTCAAGCTTTAAGATGTGGTGGCGTTCTTCTTTAATAATCTTTCGCAGTTGCTCTATGGTTTCTTGCTCATCGAGAAATTCAATGAGAAATTCGTAGAATAAGATGGTATCCAACTCAAAGGCTTTTGATCTGGCCACTACTTCTTCAATATTTTTAGCATTCTTAAGCTCATCTTCATTGAGGAGAAAAGTATTGCCTTTGACCATGTCCTGAAGCAGGGTGCGGCCCATTCGCTCGATCTCCGCCTGTTCTGCGGTGAGAGGTTTCTTTGACGCAATACCGGAAAACCAATCGGCATGGCACTTTTCCTCCTCTGCCATCCAGGCAAGCATCTCTGCCACCTGAGGGTCTTTGGCGGCCTTGCTGGCGTTACGGTATGTCTCTTCCCCGTTTCTTTCGATCTGGATGGCTATATTGCGAATATCTTCAAGAGTGAACATTGAGTCCTCCTGCATTCATGGATAATCTCTGCCTGTTGCGGGTCGTAATTGGTGCAAGTGACCAGGGCGTTCGTGCCTTTGTTCTGCAAGTCTGACCTAACCAACAAGAAAATGGAATATACTATAACATTAAAAACCAGAATATACCACCAGGGCACCTATACTCGTCAAGCGAGTACTGAAAAGAGTCCCGGCTTATTTTCCATTTACAGGGGGGCAACCAGAGCAGTCTTTTTTAGGTAAAGAACCGGGTGAAGTTTTCCACGTCCTCTCGCGGGGTTCGATAGTTATTCGCCGGAGCTTTTTTGTCTTCATACCCAAGAGCCATGCCGCAGATAAGGATCGTCTCCGGGCTGTAGCCAAGGGCTTGCTTGATCAGGGCCGGGTACTGGCCAAGGGCCGCCTGGGGGCAAGTGGCAAGTCCTTCTTCGAGAGCTGCCAGCATAACCGATTGAATAAACATGCCATAATCGAGAAAAGAACCCTTTTTCATTACCGGGTCAAGGAAGAAAAAAAGAATCACCGGCGCCTCAAAAGCCCGGTAATTGGCAATCCACTGTTCGAGTCTGCGGGCTTTGTCCCGTCGTTCGATATTGAGTGCTGCGTAGAGCTGTGCCCCACAGGACACCCGCCGCTTTTTGTACGGCTCATTCCATTCCAGGGGATAGTAGGTGTAATCCATGGTGCCGATGCCATCTTTACGAAAAGAGGCGACCATCGCTTCGGTCAGTTCGTCTTTCTTCTTGCCGGTGACAACTGCAACCTGCCAGGGCTGGGCATTGGTTCCCGATGGGGCATGGCGTGCAGCCTGCAAAATTCTGATTATCTTTTCCTGATCAACAGGCTTATCCAGAAAGGCACGTACTGATTTCCGCTCTTGGAGGGCTTCAATAATATTCATGGTATTTTTAAGGGTAAGATTGAATTCCATGGTTTTTAAGGGTCTTTGCCTGTCGCTTTTGTGAGCAACTTCCAAAAAAAATAAGGAGTGTCAGAAAGAGATCAACAGCACGGAGGAGAAATAGCGATTTCTGCTCCAGCCAGAATCAAAAATTCCAGTAGCGGTGGAAAAAATGTTTGTTTTTAGATGCAAATGGTTATCTGTAATGGTTATCTGTAATGGTTATGAAATGATGAGCATAAGGTTAGGTTTTCTGCCATGATGGTTATTTAAGTGACGGAATCCCTGAAGGCGGCGATAAAAGGAACTGCTGAGCTAAATTTCAAATCAGAAGCTCAGGCGCTCTTCCAAGACGCTTACACCCTTCGAGGGGGGACTGAACTGAGTCCAGGCGTACTTCACGCGTCCCGGTTAATTTTGTTTGCAAAGTATCGCTCTACATCCCGTTACCAGCAGGAAAGATTTTGTAATTCAGATTAAAGTTGATAGGAGAGAAAGAATGGCCGAAGAAACAACTGTCTTAACCCCCGATGGAATCGAATCTCCTGAGGATGGCGAGAAAAAAGAATCCGGTAAATCCCTGGTTGTGGCCAAGGATTTACTGCCGGATAGATTGATGGTTATACCACTGCATGATCGGCCGATGTTTCCTAAGATGATGGGGCCGATCATCGTTGATGATGGCATTCTGCAACATGCCATCATGAAACATGTCAACCAGAATGCTCCCCTTTATTTTGGGCTTATTCTGCAGAGACCGAGAGAAGATGGGCTCGCTCATGCAGCACAAAGTGGTGACGAATTCTTCAAAGTGGGTTCCGTCGCCCGGGTAATTCAGGTGTCGCCGTTTAAGCCGGGTGAACCTCTTCAGGTGTTGGTGCAGGCCCTGGAGCGTTTCGATGTCCTGGATTTATTAAAAACAGACTCTATTTTTACCGCCGATGTAAAATATTGGTATGAGAATATCCAGGAGAATACCGAAGAACTCAAGGCCTATTCGGTGGCGATTATTGACTGCATTAAAGAGCTGGTCAATATGAACCCCTTGTTTAAAGAGGGGTTGAGTCTTCTCATCGAGCGGATCAACTTGAGCGACCCAGGCTCTCTGGCCGATTTTGCCGCCTCTATGACTACTTCCTCAGGCACCGAAATCCAGAAGGTGCTGGAAACATTCGATGTTCGCAAGCGTCTTGAAATGGTCTTGATCCTTTTAAAAAACGAGGTAGAGATTTCTAAACTCAAGGCCAAAATTTCCAAGCGGATCGAGGAACAGCTGTCCAAACAGCAACGGGAGTTTTTTCTCAAGCAGCAGTTGCAGGAAATCAAAAAAGAACTGGGCCTGGCCAAAGACGATACCCAGACAGAGATAGAGAAATATCAGGAACGCCTGAAAAAACTTGTTCTCTCCGATGAAGCACGAGAAAAAGTTGCCGAGGAAATGGAAAAACTCAAGCTTCTCGGAGCTTCTTCCCCTGAATTCAATGTAACCCGGACCTATCTCGATTGGCTGACCATTCTTCCCTGGGGAGTCTATTCCAAGGACAGCTACGATCAGAAGAAGGCGGCGAAAGTTCTTGACCGGGATCATTACGGTCTTGAAGATGTCAAGAATCGAATTCTGGAGCTCATTTCCGTTGGTGTGATCAAAGGCGATTTGACCGGGACAATCCTGCTCCTGCAAGGCCCGCCGGGGGTTGGCAAGACCTCGATAGGGCGATCGGTGGCAGAGAGCCTTGGTCGGGAATTTTATCGCTTCTCTTTGGGCGGCATGCGTGATGAGGCGGAAATCAAAGGGCATCGCCGGACCTATATTGGTGCAATGCCGGGTAAATTCATTCAGGCGATTAAAACCTGTAAGACGTCGAATCCGGTCATTATGCTCGATGAAATTGATAAAATCGGTGCCAGCTTTCATGGAGACCCCGCCTCGGCTTTACTCGAAGTGCTTGATCCGGAGCAGAACAAGGATTTTCTTGATCATTACCTGGATGTTCGTTTTGATCTTTCAAAAATCTTCTTCATCTGTACCGCTAACCAGCTGGACACGATCCCCGGTCCGCTTATGGACAGGATGGAGAATATTCAGTTGCCCGGCTATATCCTCGAGGAGAAAGTTGAGATTGCCAGAAGGCATTTGATCCCGAAACAGTTGAAGGCCCACGGCTTGACGGGAAAACAGATCACCCTGTCAAAAGCGGTAGTGGGAGAAATCATCGATGGCTATGCCCGCGAGGCCGGGGTGCGCGGTCTGGAGAATTGTATCAAGAAAATTCTCCGAAAATCGGTCAACAAGATTATTGAAAACCCGGACCAGAATATCCGCATCAAAAAAGACGAACTGAGGGATTTGCTCGGAAAACGATATTTTACCGAGGATCAGGCCTTCAAAAAGCCCCGGGTCGGGGTTATTACCGGACTTGCCTATACCAGCATGGGGGGGGCTACCCTGCACATAGAATCGGTGCCCATTCCTGCCGGTCAGCCTGGTTTCAAACAGACCGGTCAGCTTGGCAAGGTAATGGTTGAATCGTCGGAAATTGCCTATAGTTACGTCCGTTCTCTGATGCGGGGCAATAATGAGGGGACAGAGTTTTTCAACAATAATCTTATCCATCTGCACGTGCCGGCCGGAGCAACGCCTAAGGATGGGCCGTCAGCTGGGATAACCATGGCCTGCTCGATTTATTCGATTGTCATGAATCAGCCGATCCGCCCGAATCTCGCCATGACTGGAGAATTGACGCTCACCGGGCTGGTAATGCCGATTGGCGGGGTGAAGGAAAAGATGATCGCTTCAAAGAGGGCGAAAGTGCAGGAGGTGATTTTGCCAAAGGACAATGAGGAAGATTTCGAAATGCTGCCCGATCATATCAAGGAAGGGATAACACCCTACTTTGTTTCGACCTTCGACGAAGTCAAACGGATTTGTTTCAAGCAGGGAAGCTGAGCGTTGCTGCAAAAGCCGACATGAGAAAAATGGAGCGGGAAACGAGATTCGAACTCGCGACTTCAACCTTGGCAAGGTTGCACTCTACCACTGAGTTATTCCCGCTCATTTTTGGCGAAAGGAAGTTTTTTTTATCAGAACGTCAATCTGAAGTCAATCATTATTTTCTGTGCTGACTACTAAAGTTCAGCACAGAAGACCACCTCATCTCCCCATTGATTTGAGGTTGAGTGATAATCAGATTTTTTATGACCTGCAGGTTGTTCTTTCCTTGCCATGCAATGTGTTATTCCGGCAGGAGGTCGTAATAATAGGTGAGGATGTCGGTTCGGGTGACAATTCCTATTACTTTGCCGTTTTCAACCACCGGAAGGTAGCCGACATCTTTTTCAATCATTATGCCGGCAGCAACCGACGGGGCGGCACCAGGGGCGATGGTGACAATATTCCTGGCCATGAATGCCTTGACCGGGCTGTCCCAATGCTGTTCTTTTTTGACCCGCTTGAAATCCCACAAGACAATAATGCCATGAATCTCATCATCTTCCATGACCATGATGCCTCTGATCTTTTTGGCAGCCATCAAGGACTGAACATCCCGCATCGGCGTTGAAGGGGGCACGGAGATCACCGGAAAGGACATGATGTCGGAGATCCTGGCGCTTTCTGTTTTGTCCGATGCCAGCCCGGCAATAATCGCTTTCTTGATCTGTCGCGGAGACATATCGCCGCTCTTGACCGTCGCTGACCCTGCTCCGGCGTGTCCGCCTCCACCGAGAACCGCCAGCACCTTGCCGACATTGATATTTTCTGAACCGCTGCGACCAATGATGGTATTTCTGTCGTCATTGGTAAAAATCACAAAAAGAGCATCGACATTGACAATCTTGCGGTACATATTTACTACCGCCGCCAGGTTGGTAACTTTTTTGTCGAGGCTTATAGTGTTAAAGCCGATCGTGTTTCTGTTGATGGTGAATTTTTCCGTTTCTTTCATCATTTCAAAAAGGATCTCTTTCTGATTCTCTTCGTATGGCGGATTGAGGAAAAAAGCAGCCACATTGAGATCCGCCCGGTGATCAAGCAGATAGGCCGCCGCCCGCGCGTCCTCTGCTGTAGTTGAGGGGTAGGAGAGATGTCCTGTGTCTTCATACAGGCCGATCAGCATGACCGTTGAATCGAGTGGCGTCAGTGCCAGCCGGCGTTTCTTCATCTCACGTACGAGCAGTGTCACCGTTGAGCCGATCTGTTCCTTGCAGGACCAGCTCGGTACGATATCGCCGCGTCCCATCATGTGGTGATCCCACAGGTCAATTTCCAGATCTTGCCTGGCTGCCAGCTTATCCAGGCGATCCAGGCGCTGCCACTGGTCCGTATCGAGGACGATCAACTTTTTTACATCATCGTGCGGAACTTCATGGGGTAGGATGAGATTGAAAGCTGTCTTATGGGTTGACAGAAACTGCTCGACATTCTTGTTGGTCATTTTCGGGACCACGCCGACACAGCCGGGATAGAGGAGAGTCGCAGCAATAACAGAAGCGAGGCCATCGAAGTCGGTGTTCTTGTGGGTCGTTGCGATAAGCATTGTGCAGGCCAGTCAAAAATAAAGAAAATCCGCAAACTGTGTTGAAACCAATATTACGGCAAAACTACTGGAGTTGATAGACCGGTCGTGTCGATGTGTCGCGATAGTAGACCATCATCTGTTCCGCAAGAACGCCGAGTCTTTGCTGGCGATTGGCAGGAGAGGGATGGGTGCTGAGGAATTGCGGTGGGCTGTTGCCACCCACCTTGGCCATTTTCTGCCAGAGTGTTACCGCCGCCCTGGGATCATATCCCGCCCGTGCGGCCAGTTCAATGCCCATTTGATCGGCTTCTGTTTCGGATGTTCTGCTGTTTGGCAGGGTTACGGCAGTTGCGGCGGCCAGAGAACTGCCGCTCAGGATGGCGCCTTTATAAACACTGTCCCCTGCGGCAATTGCTACCCCGGACAGGCCGAGCTGGGTGGCCAGGGCCATGGACATCCGTTCTGCGGTATGGTTGGCCAGCGCATGGGAAATCTCGTGGCCCATGACCTGGGCGATCTCATCGTCGGTGGCCTGCAGCTTGTTGATCAGCCCGGTATAGATTGCCATCTTGCCTCCCGCCATACACCAGGCATTGACCGTCTCCGGATCATCGATGACCTTGACTGTCCATTCCCAGTTTCTGGTGTGTGGATAACGCTGTACAGCCTGGGCGATAATCCGGCCGGTAATGAGTTTAATCCGTTTGGAAGTTGTTGGACTGGAGTCGACCTTCCCCTCTTTTTGCAGGGGGAGAAGGGTCTGGACATACGCCTCGCGAGAGGAGCTGATGGCCTGTTCCGGCGACACGAGCATGAGCTGTGAACGTCCGGTGGGGCTGGTGGCGCAGGCCGAGAGGGCAAAGAGAGCCAGGAGGATGAACAGTTTTTTCATGGTAGACCCTTTTACAGAAAATCAGGTATGGTATAGTTTAAAGGATGCCTGGTATTTGGGGCAGTCGATCATCAATATCGAATTATACCATCTAAAATATCCATGCGACAAGGGGAATGCAAGGTTCTGACAATTAAACCCCATTGCTGCTTTTTCGCATGATGGCATTGGCGTTCTGGCAGCGTCGGCTGGAAAAAAGGAAATCTACGTATCAACAGGGCCTCAATGACCGGAAATATTACTATGGACAGGCTGCAGCATCTCTGGCTGCAGCAGCTGCAGCTTGAATTTACCGAAATCTGCCTGACTTATAACCTGCCCCTGAGGCCACCGGTCTTTGAAATTTCCGAGGCCAGAAAAGAGCTCGGCGCCTGGTGTTCGGATACCAGAACCCTGCGGCTCAGCCGTCATTTGATCCTTAATTATTCCTGGTCGGTGACGATCCAGGTTCTAAAACATGAGATGGCGCATCAGCTCTGCGCCGAACTTTTGCACAGTATCGGTACGCCCCATGGGGACGATTTTCAGCGGGCATGTGAGCGCCTGGGGGTCCTGCCGGAATATCGTCGCGCCGGGTCGGCCATGATCGAGATGGTGGAGCAGGCAACTTCCGGATCAAAAATCTCCGGACGCGGCCAGGCCTGCATGGCCAGGGTGGCCAAACTTCTGGCGCTCTCCCAGTCTGCCAATGAGCATGAGGCGGCGCTGGCGATGCAGAAGGCGAACGATCTGATTGAAAAATACCATATCGAAGAGCTCGGCAATGCTGTCGAGTTTCGTTACGGTTGTGGCGTAATTGACCGGAAAAAAAAACGGATAGAAAGTTATCAAAGACGAATCTGCACTATCCTGCATGATTTTTTCTTTGTCAGGGTTGTTCTGGCCAGTCTCTATGATCCCTTGCGCAACGATACCTATAAAACCATTGAACTTATGGGCACGAAAGAAAATGTGGCCATTGCCGAATATTGTTATTTTTTCCTGGAAAACAGGCTCGCCTCGCTGTGGTCTTTGCACAAATCCCGTTTTACAGGATCGGTCAGAACCGAAAAAAACAGTTACTATCTTGGATTGCTTCGCGGTTTTTCACAGAAACTGGAGGCGCAGAGAAAAACAAAAAATGACGTGCACAGTCGACCGCACCTGGGTGAGCTGATTGTTGCCGAGGAACAAAGGCTGACGCATTTTGTCGACATGCGCTTCCCCCGACTCAGAAAGGCCGCCAGAAGTGGTGCCAGGGTGTATAAACATACCTACAATGAGGGCGTGGAGACGGGTAGAACGATTTCCTTTGCAGAAGGTCTCGCCGATAAAAATAAAACCTTCGGCGGATTGCTGCCGTGACCAAGCCTCTTTATATTAGTACCTTACAGTATATCTTCTGTCTCAAGGTACTTATCCCGGCTTGTTTCCCGTTTACCGGGAGTAGAAAAAAGAGTTCCAAGCCAGAGATCAACTAAACACCGCAAGGCATTGCAATGAGATATGGATATGGAAGAAATGACAAGCCGTTCACCCCGGATTCTCTCTTCAGGCTGGGGCAACATTGAGGTTGAAATACTTGGCAGGGGCAAAGATTTCAAACTATGGCCCGGAGGCGGCAGGTCCTGGGACTGGACAGAGTATGGGACCAGTCACAACCAGGGTATTCAGCCCGGCGATGTCGAGGAGTTCATCGCCAAAGGCTGCCAGGTGGTGGTACTGACCACCGGTAGATTGAAAAGGCTCAAAGTGCCGCAGACCACGATCGATGCCTTGAGCGGCCACTCAATAGAGGTGGTTGTTGCCAGTACCAAAAAAGCAATACAGATCTATAACGAATATGTGGCAAAAGGGGTGCCGGTAGGCGGTCTCTTCCATTCGACCTGCTAAAACCGACACGTCAGCCAAAGGGTAGTGGCTGCATTTAAAACAGACTAATTCATATAAAACGGTGTGTTAATTATCAGCCAACAGCACCTTGCATTATAAATCCTCATCCCCTCGAATACGCAAAAAGGATGGGAATTTAGGCAGGCCGGACTGATATGTGCCATAGTGTTTATAGGTGATAACGGCTCCGATCGGTGGTGGTGATTGCCTTTCGGCATCACTGAAACCACCGCCGATCCGGCATTGTCTGCCATCGTCAAGTTCAACCAGCAGGGCGCCAAGTCGCCCGGTGTTTCTGCCTTTGCCGGGCAGGTGGGCGACAACCACCGCTTCGGCATCCTGGTAATTTTTCACCTTGAGAATTTCGGTGCTGCGGCCGGCGGCGTAGGGAGCATCGGGTTTACGGACAATCAGTCCTTCCCCGCCAAGTTTTTCGATCCCCGCCAACTGCCGGGACAGGTCTGTTGGGTCGCCAACGATGGTTTGCGGGATGACGAAGGCATAGGCGGAGGGATGGGCGGCAAACCACTTTTCGGCTTTGGCAATTCGCTCGGTAAAACCACCAGGTGCGTTGGGCACATCGAAGATGGCCAGCCTGAGTTGCTGCCAGCCGTTATGGGGCCCCTCTTTCTTGACGATCGCCACGGTCTGCTCAAAACTGCCCCGTCCACCCCAGATCTCCCCTTCCACGGCAAAAGTCGGCAGGTCACGGACAAATGCTGCCGGGGGAGAAAAGACCGTGCCATTTTTCGACAGCAGCCGTTTGCCGTCCCAATAGCCGCGCACCCCATCAAGTTTTTCACTCATCAGCCAGCCGGAAACATCGACCTGGCCGTTATAAACCTCCGGCAGCATCAGGTCGTTGGCGTATGACGGAGCCGGCAGAAATAATCCGATGCAAAGTAACTGGCAGAAGATTTTTTGCAGCATTGCCGGTGGTATTTCCCATTGTTTACCATAGTCGGAAAACATCTCATCCCTCCATAAGATTCCTTGGTTTTGTCCAACTCCATGAGGTGATCTTTGCTGTCTCTCTGAGAATAACAGGAGAATCTGGCTAATTTCTTACAGACGGTTTTTCCAGAAAAGAAGATGCATTGACAAAATCGACTGAGTCGAATAAGGAAATTTGTACGGTGAGAGGTGCAGTGCATGCAAAGAGGATGGTATACAACCCTAGGCACCTGAGCCGGGACATGCCGGCGAATGGAAGCGGCCTGCCTGAAACCGAGGTTTTAGAACACGAATTACGAGCGGATGCCGCTTTCCCGTATACATGGAAAGGCGGCTTTTTTGTTTTCCGACAGGGAGATACCAGACCATAGGGTGGCTGCAGATGCGGCAATGATGGGAATTGTGTTTTGAAAAGGAGTATGTTATGGGCGGATATGAAGGAAAAAACAGGGTGTTGCCGGGAGGATTGTATGGTATTACCGCGGAAAAATTTTCGGCCGGACGCACCAACATCCAGGTAGTGGAACAGATGATTCAGGGTGGTGTCAAAATCATCCAGTACCGGGAGAAAAGGGCCGATAAAAGTTACCGGACAATCCTTGAAGAATGCACACTGATCCGGGAGTTGACCCGTGCGGCCGGCGTTACATTTATCGTGAATGACTACGTGGATGTGGCGTTATTGGTTGATGCGGATGGCGTTCATGTCGGTCAGGATGATCTGCCGGTGGGGGCGGTGAGAAAATTGCTCGGCAGGAATAAAATAGTCGGGCTCTCCACACATTCCCCCAGGCAGGCTGAAGAGGCAGTGCGGGCAGGCGCCGACTATATCGGGGTTGGTCCCATCTTTGCCACCAAAACCAAAGACGATGTCGTCGATGCTGTTGGATTTACCTATCTCGACTGGGTGGTTGAAAATATTTCTCTGCCTTTTGTGGCCATCGGCGGTATCAAACGTGCAAATATTGCCCAGATCATACAGCGCGGCGCCAAAAATATCTGTCTGGTAACCGAAATTGTCGGTGCACCTGATATTGCGGAGACGATCACTGAACTCAACACGGCATTTGCCGGTTGTTCCAGGTCCTGAAACTGGGTACGATCCATAGAACGGATGCAGGTCCTCTTCTTTCTTTACGATTTTATAAATTCCTCGGTGACCATTTTGTCGATATAATCGAGGACAAACTGCCGCTGTGCCGGCGTTGCGTGAGCGATGCAATGGCAGTGCAGATTGACCTTGCTGCGAACCAGCAGCTCGAATTTGACCGCGGTGTTGGTTAACTCGACCGCCAGATGAAAAGGACCATGTTGTTCCCTGTGTTCCAGCTGGGTTTGTGAAAGCAGATCCTCGGGCAGCGGCAGCCAGTACAGCCCGATCATCGGGCCGCGTTGTATCGATCTTTTCAGATACGAGTCGATGTTGTCGTGCTCCATGGGGGAGAGTTCATCGATGACGAATTGTCGCATAGGTGTTCCTGTTTAAAAATATCAGCCATTGGCTGAAAGTTTGCGGTGGTGTTTTCTATAGATCGAGCCAGGTGGTATCGCTGTTCAGATTCTCACTACCATCCTCGCGCACCACATACATATTTTCCAGCCTGATGCCGCCCCAGCCGGGAATATATATTCCCGGTTCGACGGTGACAACCATTCCGGCCTTAAGGATTTTATTGCTGCGCGTTGAAAGTCGCGGTTCCTCGTGGACGGCAAGGCCGACCCCGTGGCCCAGGGAATGGCCGAAGTACTCCCCGTAGCCCGCATCGGCAATGACATCGCGGGCAGCTTTATCGACGTCTGAGCATCTGGCTCCGGCCCGGATCGCTGCAGCCCCGGCCAGTTGGGCCCTGCGCACCAGTCTGTGCAGTTCAAGATAGCGTTGATCCGGCTTGCCGACCACCAGGTTGCGCGTCATGTCCGAACAATAGCCATCGAGGATGAGTCCCATGTCAATGGTCAGGGAACCATTTTGGGCTAACGCACTGTTACCGGGCACTGCGTGGGGCAGGGCCCCGTTGGCGCCGCTGGCAACGATGGTCGAAAAACTCGGTTTTTCGGCCCCCTTGCGGCGCATTGTGGTTTCTATGGCCAGGGCGATATCGATTTCCGTACTATATCTGCTGAGCGCATTGTGGATGTCGGTAAAGACAGCCTCGTTGAGACGTACAGCCTTGCGGATCAGGTTGATTTCCTGCTCATCTTTGATCTCCCGCATGGTTTCCACCAGACCATTGGTCGGCACCATTTTTATGCCCTTTTTGCCAAGAGTTGTCGAAAGCTTATCGGCAACGGAATAGAGGGTGTAGTCGCTCTCAAAGGCAAGGGAGGTAATTGCCAGCTCGGGCAGCAGCCGATTCAGCAGTCGCATCACTCCCTTGGGGTACAAGACTACCTCAGCCCAGGGGACATCCTGTTGCGCCTGCAATTTGAAGCGAAAATCGGTGAGCAGGTACACCTTGCCCCTGGCCGTGACCAGCAGCAGGCCCGAGGATTCGCCTATGCCATGGTCGCCACTGCGATAGCCGCACAGGTATCGTCGATTTTCCGGCTGGCTGACCAGCAAAGCGTCAACTTTCTTTCGTCGCAGTTTTTCCTGAAGTTTTTTTATCCGCTTTTGGTAATCCATCTGCGTTCTGTCTGCCGGGTCACTGGGAAACGGGAGAAAATCGTTGGAGAATCATTTCCTTGCGCTGCTTCATGGCGTCGTTGTATTGATTGTTCAGGCTGGTCAACATTTTTCCCAGTTCTTCCCGGTACTGCGGATGCATCGCCGGGTTGACGGGGGTTTTACTTTTTTGGCCATGGGCCATCTGCTGCTGCTCCAGCTGGGCCCTGATGGCATCTTCGAGCTGACTGGTCATCTGTTCCTTATGTTGACCATATTGCTCAAGTATTTGTGATAATTCCTGGCAGATTGACTGGATCTCCCCGCTCTTGCCACCGAGGGACAGGACTCCCTTCAGGGCTATTTTTCCCGATGCCTGGAGTTGGGCATCCCGGGGCAGAACGATGTTGCGCAGCAGGGTCTGGGCCATTCCTTTTCGTATCGCTACCTGGTCCTTGGCCGGTTGCGCGGCGAGCAACTGGGCGAGATCGGTCTCCTGCTGGTTGAGATACTCGGCGGCAAGCCGCATGCCTGTCTTGAGGAGATCTTCATTGTCGGCATCCGGTTGTGCCGCGGCGGCCATTTTTGCGGCACGCTCCAGTACCATGTCCATTGTACTTTTAATTTCGGCCATTCTATCTGTCCTTGGTTGAGAAAACCTGTGTAGACTGCAGGTAAGGTTTGTTGGAGAAAAAGAGTACGCATGAGTTGTAAATAATCAATGGGGCAGAATGTACAACAGACCATACCCATTGGCAAAGAAAATCCAGTCAGAAAGGCTAGGTACGCTGCATTCGTGCTGCAAAAAAACCGTCAATTGTTGCGGAGGGATGGGGGATGAAAAAATCATTTTCGATAAATTGGCGGGCAGATTCCGGGAGATATGGGGAGCAATCGGTAAGGGCGAAGTCCGGGTGGATTCGCAAAAATTCATGGACGACCTGCTGGTTTTCTTCCGGCTCAAGAGAGCATGTGGCGTATACCAGCACCCCCTTCTGCCTGACGAGCGTGGCGGCGAGTGACAACAGGTGTATCTGTTCCAGCTGGTAACGCATCAGCTCTTCCGGTCGCCTGTTCCAGCGAATATCCGGGTGTCGCCCGGTGACACCGGTGCCGGAGCACGGAGCATCGATCAGGATGCCGTGAAAAAAATCGGCAGCACACAGGGTTGAGAACTGTTGCAGGGTGCCTTCATGGATGATTAATCTGCTGTCGGGAAAGAGGCGGGCAATGTTGTCCTGCAGTTTTTTCAATCGCTGCGGTTCAGGTTCCACTGCGGTGATCCGGAGATCGTGCAGCTTTGCCAGCTGCAGGAGATGGGAGGTTTTGCCGCCAAGACCGGCACAGCCGTCAAGATATTCCCCTGCCGGGAAAAAAGGGCCAAGCAGCGTGGTGGCGAGCTGGGCAGCCTCGTCCTGAACCTGAAAAAATCCTTCATCATAGCCTGGCAAAGAGGTAATCGAACCGTGAAATTCGGGCAAACTCACCGCCTCCGGGGAATATCTTCCCGGTTGGCTTGTGATGCCGGCCGCATCGAGTATTCGGCAGAAATCTTCTCGTGTTATCCTGGCGCTATTGACGCGCAGCACCAGCGTTGGTTCACTGTTGTTGGCTCGGCAAATTCTGTCAGTTTCCGCGGAGCCGAAATTTTGCTGCCATCGCTGGATGAGCCAGTCCGGATGATTGAGGATCGGCCGGCCGCTGTTGTCGGTTTGCGCCTGGACCGCAAGCGTCTTTTTTTGGCGAATAGCCTGGCGCAGGATACCGTTGACGAAGCCATGCAGTCTTTGGGGAACCTTGGCAACCTTGCAGCTTTCAACAACTTCATTGACGGCTGCTGACTCCGGGATACGGTGCAGGAAAAAGAGCTGGTACAGACCTACTGCGAGTGCCTGATGGACGAATGGGTCTACTTTGCGCAGCGGGGTTCGGGAGAGAAGCTCCAGGATTCTATCGAGAAACTGCCGATGGCGCAGGACCCCGTAGACCATTTGCATGGCGAGGCTCCGTTCATTGGTCGGCAGACTGTATTTCTGCACCACCCGATCAAAAAGCGGCTTGACCGGAGACTGGCTTCGGTACAGGTTGCAGAGTGTCTCAATGGCGGTATAACGGGCGGTTCTTGATTGTTGTTTGGGCAAGGTCTTTTAACCGTATTGAATTGGCATCAGGCGTATATCCAGAGTGGTTGCTGCGGTCTGGGGCGTCATTCCCCCTTATGACGAGGGTAGGGGCAATGTAGCAACTATCTTGTCTAAGGGAAATGGAAAAAGAAGGTATCGGGGCAGTCGTTTGACCAAACATTTGCTTTCGGTGGACAATCCCGTAACCGGCTGGTATGTTTTTTTCAATACGGCAGTTCTGGCCATAAAATATAAATAATTGTGATTACCCCTAATGTTCAGCTACTGAACCAGGGAGTGGGCTGTTCGTTTCCCGGGACGCCGTAAACCCATCCCTGGGGGCTTCGCTGCAGCCATCCTTGGCTGCAGAGACCCGTAAAACAAACAACCCACACCCTTCCATTTCGACAAGCTGAGCTTGAGGGGTAATCAGATAAATAATTGACTCCCATAACGTTATGACAAAAAATAGTTGTCTTGCTGCTTTGCTGGCAATAGTCTTTTTTGCGGGTATGGCACAAGCCTACACCAGAGAAGAAGTGATCAAACGCGGTTTTGTCCTGTGCGGCGTTTCCACCGGATCGCCCGGTTTTTCGAGTGTCGATGCCCTTGGTAAATGGACCGGTCTTGATGTGGACATCTGCCGGGCGGTGGCGGCAGCGACCTTGGGTGATGCGAAAAAAGTTGAATGTATACCGCTTGCGGAAAACGAGTCTTTTACCGCGCTATTAACCGGGAAGATCGACATCCTTTCACGGCATTCAACCTGGACCTTTACCCGGGATTCGGCCCTTCCCATTCATTTCGCCGGTATCAGTTACTATGACGGCCAGGGCGTGTTGATTTCTAAAAAACTTAATATCCAGCATTTGGCTGATCTGCGCCAGGTGAAGCTCTGCAGCCCTGTCGACACCGATTTTGAACCTCATATAATCGATTATCTTACCAGAAATAACATTGAATACAGCATTGTTCCCTATGACACCGTCGACCTTGCCGTGAAAGGATTTGACCGGGAAGACTGCGATATGCTCACGATGCAGCAGTCGCAGCTGTACGGTATCCGGCTGGGTCTTGCCAACCCGGACGGTGCGCAGGTGCTCCCCGAAGTTATCGCTAAAGACCCTCTCGGCCCGGTTGTCCGGCAGGGCGACGATACCTGGCTGAATATTGTCAGGTGGTCACTGTATGCCATGGTGAACAGTGAAGAGCTGGGAATTACTTCCGGAAACCTCGACGAGATGAAATTGAGTGATATTCTCGCTGTAAAAAGATTGTTAGGGAGAGAGGGGGCTGGTGGAAGGGGGATTGGCCTGAAAAATGACTGGGCTCTGCAGATTATTCGCCAGGTCGGGAACTACGGAGAGGTCTTTGAGCGAAATGTCGGGTCGATGTCTGTCTTGAAGATAGAGCGGGGAATGAATAATCTCTGGACGCGAGGCGGGCTGCAATATGCACCCCCGCTCCAGTAACACACATGCAGCGCTAAAAAATTAGATGGAGATCTTATGGAGAGTCGCACACATATTCGTTTTAAAGTAATCGTTGTCCTTGCCTGTCTGCTCCTTGTTTCTGTTAAGGTCTGGAGCGGGGAGGAACCTGGAAAATGGGATGCCGCCGGCAAGGAGATCAGCGAGGCGGCCAAGGCAGTGGGGAATGCCTCGGAAGAAAGTTGGCAAAAGACCAAGGAAAAAACCGCTGAGGCTGTAGGCGGTGCCAAAGAAAAAGGGACGGAAGTCTGGGACAAGACCAAGCAAAAAAGCACTGCAGTGGCTGAGAAAACTGTAGAGGTTTCCAAGGATGTGGCAACAGAGACCGCGGTAAAGAGCAAGGGCTTCTGGCAGAAAACCAAAGAGACCTCAAAAAGATGGTACGAAAACGCTAAGGCCAGGATTCATCAAATGACTGCACCGGATCGCAAATAATCTGCTCGGCAGGGAGACCGCCGCTTTTCGGCTGGCGGTCTCCTTTGCCTTGTTACCTGCCCGCCTTGACTGCCTTGGCTGCCTGCTCAAGGGCCACAGCTACGGATACAGACGCCCCGACCATCGGATTGTTGCCCATGCCGATAAGTCCCATCATTTCTACATGGGCCGGAACGGAAGACGATCCGGCGAACTGGGCGTCCGAGTGCATCCGCCCCATGGTGTCGGTCATGCCGTAGGAGGCTGGACCTGCCGCCATATTGTCCGGGTGGAGAGTCCGGCCGGTGCCGCCGCCCGAGGCTACCGAGAAGTATTTTTTGCCTTGCTGAAGGCACTCTTTTTTATAGGTGCCGGCCACCGGATGCTGGAATCGGGTGGGATTGGTGGAATTGCCGGTGATGGAGACATCAACGCCTTCCATATGATTGATGGCGACGCCTTCCCGGACATCATCGGCACCAAAGCAGCGGACCTTGCTGCGTTCTCCCTCTGAATATTTTGTTTCCGATACGACGCTCAGTGTGCCGGTTGCATAGTCAAAGCTGGTCTGTACATAGGTAAAGCCATTGATCCGGGAGATGATTTTCGCGGCATCTTTGCCGAGCCCGTTCAGGATGACGCGCAGCGGCGTCTGGCGCACCCGGTTGGCTGAGCGGGCGATGCCGATGGCGCCTTCTGCCGCGGCAAAGGACTCATGGCCGGCCAGAAAGGCAAAGCATTTCGTCTCTTCGGTGAGGAGCATGGCGGCCAGATTGCCGTGGCCGATGCCGACCTTGCGGTCGTCGGCGACAGAACCCGGGATACAGAAAGCCTGCAATCCTTCACCAAGTGTTGCCGCGATCTCCGCGGCTTTGGTCTGGCCTTTTTTGATCGCGATGGCCGCGCCCAGGGTGTAGGCCCATACTGCATTTTCAAAACAGATCGGCTGAATACCTTTGACGATCTTTGCCACGTCCACATCATATGCCCGGCAGACTTCCCCTGCTTGCTCGAGGGTTTTCATGCCATATTTTTCCAGGACAGGAATAATCTGATTGATCCGCCTGTCATAACTCTCAAACAGTGCCATGTTCTTCTCCTTATTCCTTGCGTGGATCAATAGTTTTAACACCATCGGCAAATCTGCCGTAGGTCCCGGAGGCTTCCTGCAATGCCTGCTCGGCGTCCACGCCTTTTTTGATGGCGTCCATCATTTTGCCGAGGCTGACGAAGGCATAGCCGATAATTTCATCGTTTGCATCAAGCGCGATGCTGGTCACATAACCTTCCGCCATTTCCAAGTATCTCGGGCCTTTGGCGCTGGTGCCGTACATTGTGCCGCAAACCGAACGTAATCCTTTGCCGAGATCTTCCAGGCCGGCGCCGACGGGTAAACCACCCTCGGAAAAAGCAGACTGGCTGCGACCATAGACAATCTGTAAAAAGAGTTCCCGCATGGCGACGTTGATGGCGTCGCAAACCAGGTCGGTATTCAGGGCTTCCAGGATGGTCTTGCCCGGCAGGATCTCCGAGGCCATGGCGGCCGAATGGGTCATTCCGGTGCAGCCGATGGTTTCGATCAGGGCTTCCTCGATGATGCCGCTTTTTACATTGAGGGTCAGTTTACAGGCGCCTTGCTGCGGGGCGCACCAGCCAATGCCGTGGGTCAGTCCGCTGATATCGCGGACCTCCCGGGCCTGAGTCCAGGCACCTTCCTGCGGAATAGGGGCGGGACCGTGATTCGTCCCCTGGGCCACCCGGCACATCTCCTTTATTTCAGAAGAGTATTGCATTCTTTTCTCCTAAGCGAAGTAATAGTTCTGTTGATGATCTTCGAAAACTAGGGAGACCCAGGCCGGGTGCGTTGCATTTTTCAGGCAGCGGCCTGGCACCTCCCTCTCTACGGCGGGACTATTATAGTAGGATTGTAACAAATTACAAGAGTCGCAAGGGGCGGGAAAGCTTCTCCTCACCCAGGCAGTTGACCAGGTAAGGAGGAGCGTGCGCAGGATTGGCAATTACAGTTCGGTGAGACTGTCAAAAAGTGATCGATCCGCTTCGATCTTGGCACGGTTACCAATAATGGCCCGGTGGCTTCTGGGGATCATGTCCGCAAAAGCCGGAGCGAAACTGCGCAGGTCGGCAAGAGTCGTGGCGGTAATCTCTTTCAGGCGCTGCTGTTTATATTCAACATCGATACCGTTCAGGTAGTCGTTTCTGGCGGTAGCGCCTTTGGCAGCGGCACTGCGCAGGGGATCGAAGCTGCCATAGGTTCCGATGATGAGCTGCTCCATCACTTTGTCCGGTAAATTCAGGCGGGCAACGATATCCGGCACACCATTGTAGGCATCATAGGTTTTTTTGACTTGCGGGTCACGATAGCTGACAAAGGCGAGATTGCCGCTGATCTGGCCAAACTGGATAAAACAGCCGTATGCTCCGCCCAGCTGACGCACGGTGTTCCATAAGTAATCCCGGGAGAGATAGGTTTTCAGAACCTCGAAATGACCGTTATATCCCTGGCCCTTTGGCAGCAGGTTCCCTCCTTGAACGGCAAAAACCACTTCAGCGGCGGTGATGAAGGCTTCGTGGTCGGCTATGTGCAGTTCAGGGAGCGGATATCTTGTAACCGGGGTGTCGGCCAGGGCATCGATCAGGCAACTGCCAGCTTTTGCCAGGTGACCCAGCTCCTGACTATCCGCAGTCACGCCAAGCAACAGGTTGTTTCTGTTAAAGAGCAGAGTAGAAATGTTTTTTAAGGCAGCCAGGAAATGTTCCTCTTTCTGGGTATAATTCAGGGCGAGGTCCTTTGTCGCCAGATATGAGGTAATTCCGTTAAACATCTCATTATATCTGCCCGCCATACTGAGATGGGCGAAAACACGGGTCGCCGGGAGGTTGTATCCTTCACTCTGAACCGAGTGCTCAGCCCAGGCAAATTCGCGACCGACTATTTCTCGAATCCTGGCACGGTCGGCGAATGAAACGGAGGAAAATATTTCCGCCAGCAGCTGCAGGGCTTGTTCGAGATACTCCGGCAGACATTTTATATGGAGCCAGAAAACCGGCAGGGTTGTCTCCTGGCTGTTTCTTTTGGTGTAGCTCGTCAGGGAATGGGAAAAAGAACCGGTGCACGTGGCAATTTCTTTGGCAAACTGCTGGTAATTGAGCCTCTTTGTGCCAATTTCAGTGACAATGGTACCAAACAGGTCGAGCCAGGGGAGAAGATCGGCAGGCAGGCTGGATATATCAAAACCAACATCGATATAGGAAATATGGTTGGTGGTCAGTTCACTGACGAGCACCTCGCTGCCAAACATTTCTGTCGGGACGACGGTGTGAAAGTCGATATTCGTCGACAGGTCGGTAAGGTTCAGCTGGGGCAGCAGGGCAAGTGTTTCAACGCTGTTTGGCTGCTGCTGTTCCTGCATGAGCTGTTTTGTTCGAGCTATCCTTTCTTCTTTCTGTTCCTCCGACACTGTCGCATCATATGCTGAGAGCCGCTGCTGTTCTTCAGCCTGGGTCTTTTGCTGTTTTTCCGGATCGGGTACCAGGGTCACGGTGACGGTGGAAGGATTGTCGAGCAGAAATTTTTTGATTAATTCTTCAAAGTAGCCTTCGTTCAGTGCTTTGTGACGCAGAGTCTGGACAAGTTTTTCATTCATTAAATGGGCAATGGGATCTGTGTCATATTTCAGTCCGGTCATCGCCTTGCCGATAAGATCAAGTCCCCGTTGGGGTTTGCTGGCTTCTTCGCGGAAATTGAACTCGAATTTGTTCAGCTCGGCCAGAACCAGATCCCGGTCAAGACCCTCTGTCACCATCTTTAACAGAGAACTCCGGTACAGCTTAAGGAAGCTGTCGCGATGTTCCGCCTCACTGCCAACCAGATAGGTGACCATCAGGGTCCTGAAAGAGGATGTCGCGACATAAAAGCCGCCGAAATCCTTGCAGAGACCGCTGGAAACGATCGCGTTTTTCAGCGGCGAGCCGTCTGAATTGAAAAGGATGTTGGCAATAATCTGGAAGGCGCTGTTTACCTCACGCTCAGTAACAGTAGAGATATTGGTGCCGACAGCCAGAAAGGTCTTGCCGGCGGTATCGGTGGAGTCGACTGCATACGTGTCGGTAATGAAGACCGGTTCGGTCGGGAGCTCTCCATTTTCTATAACTGCCTGGGCAACGGGACTGTCGAAGGTGGAAAAAAATCTCTGCTGCAAAAACTCCAGTTCGTCTTCAAGCGGGGCATCGCCATAAACGAAAAAGAATCCGTTTGACGGATGGTAATGGTTTTTGTGGAAATCGCAGAACTGCTCATAGCTGAGATCGGGAATGTTTTTCGGATCGCCGCCTGATTCATGGGCATAGGTCGAGCCGGGCATAAGCCCGCCAAAGATGTGATGAAAAAGAAAACGGATAGGATCGGAAAAAGCCCCCTTCATCTCATTGTACACTACCCCCTGAAACTTCAGGGGCTCATCCGGACCTTCCTGGTGATAATGCCATCCCTCCTGTTCGAAGGTCGAGCGGGCCAGCAGCGGGTTGAAAACCACGTCGCAGTAGACATCCATGATATTGAAATATTCTTTTAAATTGCGGGTGGCAAAAGGGTAATAGGTGATATCAGCCCCGGTCATGGCGTTGAGAAAGGTCGTCAGGCCGCCTTTGTTGATTTCGCCGAAGACATCTTTCACCGGATATTTTTTTGATCCCATCAGCACCGAATGTTCAAGAATGTGGGCGACTCCGGTAGAGTCGGTGGGCACGGTGTTAAAGGCGGCGGAGAAGGTTTTGTTGGGATCGTTGTTTTTGATCGCCAGAAGGGGGAATTTAAGCAATGCATGTTCAAATACATACACATCGGATGCAATTTCCTGGATATATTTATGGGTTTTGAGGATAAAACCTGAATAGGTAGAGCCTGGCGTATATGTCATTGAAAAATCCTTGGGCTAAATGAATGATCATGAAAATTGATAGTGTCGTAAAAAAACCAGTCCTTAGATGGCTAAGTAAAAAACTTCATAGGCGAGGCGTAAAATTTTTCTATCATTACGACGTACCCGAGTACGTCGTAATGATAGAAAAATTGCAGCAACGAAGCAGATGAAGATTGCTATACCCTTTGGGTAATTTTTACGACGCCATCAAAATTGTTTTTCGGAATCGAGCAATAAGGTGACCGGACCGTCATTGATCAAGTCGACCTCCATGGCCGCCTGGAAGATACCGGTGGCAACCCTGATCCCCATTTTTTGTACCTCTTCGATAAATTGACGGTACAGCGGTTCGGCTATTTCCGGAGGGGCTGCTGCGGAAAATCCGGGCCTTCTGCCTTTTCGGCAATCACCGTACAGCGTGAATTGTGAGACGATAAGCATTTCACCATCAATGTCTGCAAGCGATCTGTTCATTTTCCCCTGCTGGTCAGCAAATATCCGCAGATTGACTGCTTTTTCCGCCAGCCATTGCAGGTCCGTACCTGTGTCGCCGTGCCGAATGCCAAGCAGAACCACCATTCCCTGGGCAATTGTACCATGGACCACACCCTCTATTGTGACAGTTGCCCGACGAACTCTTTGTACCACAATCCTCATGTATTCTCCTTAGTGACTTAGAAATAAATATCTTGCGCTCTTTGCAAGATATTTATTTCGTGAAGGAACTTACCCCGCAACGCTTCTGGGCGGGGTTAATGACCAAATGTCCAATATCTTGCGCTCTTTGCAAGATATTTATTTCGTGAAGGAACTTACACCCGACAAGCGAGTACTAAAAAGAGCCCCGCAACGCTTTTGAGCGGGGTTAATGACCAAGTGTCCAATATCTTGCGCTCTTTGCAAGATATTTATTTCGTGAAGGAACTTATACCCGACAAGCGAGTACTAAAAAGAGCCCCGCAACGCTTTTGGGCGGGGTTGGCAATGGTCTGCCGTGAGAAATTATTTCATATTGATTCAGGCAGATGATATAATCGATCTTATGCCGGTCAACTGCAAAAAGTTGGCGAACGTTCGTTCACAATATAGGTCACTTGTAAAAAACACCATTGCCCATCTGGCAAGTATACAGGGAAAAACATGATTAAATTGCTGCAGAACCTCATCGACCAGATGTCGAGAGAACTCCCCGGAATCCTGGCTGTAGCCGTGGTGACCGTAGAAGACGGGATGGCCATTGCCGAAGTCAGCCGGAGAGACGATGTTGAACCCGCTGTTGCGGCTGCGTATCTGGCATCCATTGTAAAATCCAATGTCAAAGCCATAAGTCTGCTGGCCGATGATGAAATTGTCGAAGATATCCTGATCACCACCCGCAATTATAATTTTATCATCCGCCATGACGCCACACAGCCTTTTTTTATTTTCCTGATGACAACCAAAGAGGAATGGCTTGCCAAGGCGCGACTGCTGATGAAAAAATACGAGACCCAGTTTGCCGGATTTGCCACCTATTTCGCGAAAAACTATTAATATCTTACGGATGATTTTGTTGCTTTTTTACAAGAAAATCATCCGTAAGGTACGCATACCCCCGCACGGGGGTATTGAAGATCGTTGCTTATGAAAGGTGTCTTACAGCGACGCCGCTGCCTGTATTTTTTTGGAATTTTTCTTAATACTGATCCTGATCCACCCGAGGTTGGTGTCAAGGTCGGCGACGATCACCAGGATGGCGTCCTTGCCGACCGGAGCAAACAGGACCGGGCCGTTTTCAAACTCGAACAAGGTAATTCGCAGCTCACCCTGACCAAGTTGACTGCCCATCGATTCAGCAGAACCGAAGCCGGAGGAGGCGATGGCCGCGATCATTTCGGCGTCAATGCCGGGGCGGGCGAGACTGTCCAGTAAAAAACCGTCCCTGCCAATCAGGCACGCAGTGTGGACGCCTTCAATATTGGTAAATTCCGCGAGTATACTCTGAATCTCCGTCATCTCAAATTCCTCAGGTGAAGTGGTCGGTCTATCCTCCCTGCTGTCGGCATCATTTCGGGCTGGTGGTTTCGCGTCGCCAGCTGTATCCAGGTCAATGTTGGTGATCAGTTCTTCTAATGTTGCGGTAGCCGGTTGTTGGTCATCAGAACGGTGGGCGACTGCGTCGGATGAAGGGGCATCATCGGCAGAACCGTTTTCGGCAGCGGATTTTTCATCGTTGTTGACTGCAGCCTCAAAAAGCAGGCCTTCAATGCTCTTATGGATACTGACGATTGGGGGCTGCACCCCGCGGATATTCTGCAGGGAGCCTCCGTTAAAGCCGAGGATGGTAAAAAAAGCGCTTTCCCCGGTTTCCTGGCCGCACATGGCATGGAGAACGGCTCCATCCTTGAAGAAAATCATTCCTTCCCGGTCCCCCGTGGTGACTTTCAGGGCGGCGGTTGCCCTGGAGAGAGAGTTGAACTGGACAATATCGATCAAATCGACACCGTCGACGGTCCCCTGGAAACCTTCGTTGACCTTGAGAGCCTCTTTGACAATTGTCCGTACATCGTTGATGTCAAATGGTTTTTCGATAAAACGCAGGCTGCCGCTCATCATTGCCTTGTTCTCATAGGCATTTGACGGGTAGGCTGTCATGATAATAACGCCAGTTGCCGGAAACCTGTTATTTATTTCAATAAGGAGATCAAGCCCGTTCATTCCCGGCATATTTATGTCGGTGATAACGAGGTTCGCCGGGCGGTCGCTTAGAATCGCCAGGGCTTCTTCGGCGGACTTGGCGGCGAGAATTTCGACATCCTCCATGCCCTTGTTGAGATTTCTCTGCAGCATCCAGAGCATATCTTCTTCGTCATCAACCACCAGTACTCTTTTCATATTGTCACCATTTATTCTCCCAGGCCCGACCGGGTTTTGTGCGGTTGGGCTGAGAATTGCATTGAGATCCGGTATCCAGACAGGAAAAACCGGGAGTCGGAGTCTATCATTTATTTACCTGTCCGCCCTTAAAAATATGGTAAAGGTTGTCCCTTTGCCCTCTATGCTTTCAAGTACAATAGCGGCGTCATTTTCCTTGAGGGTTCGATATACGATCGAGAGACCGAGACCGGCTCCGGAAGTTTTTGTCGTAAAAAAAGGTTCGAAGACCTGTTCGGCTGTTGCCGGCGTCATCCCTGTCCCGTTGTCGGTGAAGTGAACGACCACATAGGGCATGTTCTGCAGCAGGGCCGGGTATCTTTTTCTATATTGATACAGTTGTTTGCTGTCAGGCAGACTGGCCCTGATGTCAATACGGCCCTGTTGCTTGATCGCGTCTATGCCATTTAAGAAAAGATTCAGAAAAACCTGCTGGAGCTGATGCGGGTCGGCAATGATATTAGGCAGTTCGTGGCTGATATCCACATGCAGTTCGATGTGGTTTTTGGTGAGTCGGCTGTTGATCAGTGGTTTTGTCTCGACAATGACGGCTTCCAGGGAGGTCGGGCGTTTATTTGGTTCTGCCGGGCGGGCATACGAAAAGAAATCACTGAGCAGGATGTTCAGACGATCCACCTGTCTGGCAATTCTCTGGGCGCATTCAAGTTGCACGCTATTGTCTTTTGCCTCTTCTTCAATCGACTGGGCCATAATTTTTATGCCAGCGAGAGGATTGCGAACTTCATGGGCCACCGCCGAGGCAATTTCGGCAATTGTTGCAAGTCGATTCATCTTTTCCATTTCCCGGCGGACATATTTTACTTCCGAAATATCCGCCAGGGAGATGATCACCCCGATCTTTTTGCCTGCAGCATCTTCCTGATAGACATTAGAGAAGCCGAGAATCTTTTTTTCCTCCTTGGCAGGGGTGAAGAGCAACTCCCGATCAAACTGGTCAGAGTCCGTCGGAAGAACTGTCAGGAGCAGGTCTGCCGCCGCCGCACCGACAATATCTCTCAGCAGCTGTCCGTCGATATGAGCTGTAATTGGCTTGAAAATAGACTGGGCTATTGCATTGCTCTTTCTCACTCTACCATCAAGGCCAGCCACGAGAAGGCCATGGTGCAGCCCTTGAATAATGGACTCGGAAAATTTTTTTTCCTCGCGCAGGCTGACGATCGAGCTGCGGAGATCATTGACCAGGTGAATAAGTTGCTGCTCCATTTGCTGGTTTTCAATCATTATCGCCAGAATATGCGCCACCGCTTCCAGGAGCTGGTCTATCTCCGGTGAAGGTTGGTGGAGTCTGTCCACATAGAGAGTCAGTATCCCGTATGATTGTCCATCTTTGATGAGAGGGATGCAATAGTTGCCAGGCCATTTATCGAGCAACGCTGGTGAGAGAGTGATTCCCTCCAGCAGGGGGGGGGGACTGTTGAAAAAGGTAAGCTTGCCATGTTCTGCAGTCCGCCCGCAATGACAGTCACCGATTCGAATTGTGCTGCAGGTGTCGGCTTCCAGTTGAGAAAATCCTTTGGCAACTTTGAGCGCGAGGGTTGCCGAATCCTGCTCTACGATAAACAGAGCACTTTTTGCGCCAAATCGCAGGTGCGGCAGGCACAGCAGTGACCCAAGTATGAGCGCAGCTTTTTTGTCGAATGGATTCGGTTGAAGTGCAGCTTGCAGTATTTCGATAAGGATCGATTGATGCCTGCTCTCCTCGGCAAGAGTTACGAACAATGGTATTTTTCTCCAGTGGTGTATTGTCGTGGAACATATGTGTAGTATTGTACATTGAACTTTGTATTAAAAACAAGAAAATTGCACTACTCTTTGAAATTATGGATTTTTTTGTTGAAATCGCGATACTTGGCGTATGCGGTGCAGCAGGTGTCAGTATTGGTTGGTTTTGGTTATTGTGGGGGGCTGTGGCGGCTAAGGCTGGAAAAAAACTGTCGGTTTGAGTAATTGAGTGCAGCGGAAGAACTGTGTATTCAAGGAGAAGAAAAGGCACGATGACTGATATTCAGAACGCAAAATTTCTCACCACCAAAGAAGTGGCAAAGCTGCTGCATGTCAATGACAAGATGGTCTATTCTCTCGTCAATGATAAGGGGCTGCCGGCAACGAAAATTACCGGCAAGTGGCTCTTCCCCCGAAGACTTGTTGAAGACTGGCTGGAAACGCATATTCTTAACTACCGAAAGCCTGGGTTTGGCAGCTCTTCGGATGAGGGTATTCTGCTCCTGGCAGGGAGCGATGATCTGCTTTTTCAAAAAACGCTGTCGCTTTTCCATGCTAAAGATCCCGGTACCGTCGGGTTTTTTGCCAATCTTGGCAGTATGGGTGGCTTGAAAAGTCTGCGGCGGGGGATTTGTCATATCGGAGTATGCCACCTGCTCCAGGACGACAATGAAGAATATAATTTTGATTTTGCCAATCAGGAACTTGATAAGGCGCCGGTCTTTGTTAATTTCAGCCGACGACAGCAGGGACTGCTGGTTCAGAAAGGCAATCCGAAGGGAATCACCGGGGTGGCCGATTTATCCCGGAAAGATGTGACTATTGTCAATCGTCCGCTCGGCACGGGAACCCGGCTGTTGCTCGATTACGAAATTGCTAAATCGGAAATCTCCTCCGGGCAGATATCCGGATATGGCAAGGAGGTTTCGCGTCATCTGGATGCCGGGCTGGAAATCTTTTCCGGTCATGCGGACGCCGCCCCTGCCATTCGGGCTGTAGCCGGTCTGCTGGGGCTTGACTTTGTCCCGCTTCGCTGGGAAAGATTTGATCTGCTTATTCTGCGGGAACGCTTTTTTGAGCGGACAATTCAGAGTTTTATCGGCCTGCTCCATGAGGAATCTTTCCGGCAGCTGGCCGGTACATTTGAAGGGTACGATGTTTCGTTATGTGGGAAAATGCTCTTTCCCGATAATTTTAAAAATGAGGAGTAAAATATGAAGAAAAAGATGGCAATCTGGTTGGGAGTGTTCTTTCTGCTGGGCGGGTTTACAGGAAATGTCTATTCCGCCGAGAAGGTATTAAAGATGTCGACGACGACGAGTACCCAGTCTTCAGGTCTGCTTGATGTGCTTTTGCCCGAGTTTGCCAAAGATACCGGCATACAGGTAAAGGTCATCGCTAAAGGAACGGGTGCGGCCATACGGGACGGAGAAGACGGTAATGTCGATGTTATTTTTGTCCACGCCAAGAGCCGGGAAGATAAATTCGTCGCCGATGGTTTTGGTACCAAGAGATATCCGGTAATGCACAATGATTTTGTCATTATCGGTCCCGCCGCCGACCCGGCAGCGATAAAGGGTATATCCGATGGAGCGCAGGCTTTCAAGAAGATTGCCGCTGCCGAGGTACCCTTTATCTCCCGTGGCGACGATAGTGGTACGCACACCAAAGAACAGTCTCTCTGGGAAAAATCCGGCATCGCTCTTACCACCCATACGCAAAAAATAGTCGATAAGGGTAAAGAGAAAGAAATCAGTTACAAGATGCCCGCCAATTCCAAGGCCTGGTATATGTCGATTGGTCAGGGTATGGGCAAAACCATTACCTTTGCCGAAGAAAAACAAGCGTATACCATGACTGATCGGGGTACCTATATCAAATATAAATACGGCAAGACCCCCGCGGTTGACCTCGAAATTCTCTCCGAAGGTGGTGATGCCCTGGCCAACCCCTATGGTATCATCCCCGTCAATCCGGCAAAATATCCGCAGATCCAGAATGATCTGGCCATGCAGTTTGTCAACTGGATCATCTCTGAGAGGGGACAGAAGCTGATCGGTGGCTACCGTCTTGAAGGCAAGCAGCTTTTCTTCCCGGATGCCATGTAGTTTCGCAGGATCTGAATCCCGGCGGACTGGGATACAGCCGGGATGACTTGTAATACTCTCCGGTCGGATGTGCTGGGCATTACTTCCTTGAAGGATGTTTTGGGCAATGTTCTACGCGCCGGGAATATGCCTTGCAGAGTATTTTCCAGGAAAAAAGGCAAATACTCTGCAAGGTATTTATGTTATAAAGACACGTCGTAGGAGGCTATGTTCGCATAGACCTCCTTTGTTGTTCATAGCCCGGTTATTTTTAAATAGTTACGGAGTATACGCAGCCGATGGATCTACTTTTTGACAGTGTGCGGTCAGCTCTGCTGTTGTTTATGTCTTTTGATGCGGAGCTGGTTGATATCGTCATGGTATCGCTCAAAGTGAGTTTTTCCGCTACGTTAATCGCTTCTGTTCTTGGTATTCCCGGAGGCTTTCTTGTTGCTTATGCGGTTTTTCCCGGGAAGCGGATGGTGCTGACAGTTCTCAACACTCTGCTGGCCCTGCCGACAGTGGTTATAGGTCTTCTGGTCTACTCTTTTATTTCCCGGCGTGGTATTTTAGGGTCATTTGATCTGCTCTATACCCAGAAGGCGATGGTCATCGGTCAGGTGATTCTGATAGTTCCGGTGATTATGACCCTGACTATTGCCGCGATCAGCCGCATTGACAAGCGTTATCGGTTGACAGCCCTTACCCTCGGCGCCACCCGGTACCAGATGGCCCTGGTGATTCTTAAAGAGGCCCGATACGGTATTTTTGCCGCGGTTATCGCTGCCTTTGGCCGAGTAATAGCCGAGGTGGGTATCAGCATGATGCTGGGCGGGAACGCCAAGGGATTCACCCGGACTATGACGACAGCCATGGCACTGGAATATGATAAGGGGGAATTTGTCCTGTCCGTCGCCCTTGGCATAACTCTTATGACTATTGCCTTTGTCATTAATATGCTGTTTCATCTTTTGCAGGGTCGGACCGGAAACGATGCTCTATAGCCTGGAAAATCTCACAAGAAAACATGGCGACCGTACGGTGCTGCATATCGACAAGCTCGACATAGAGCCGGAGCAGATCTACACCCTGATTGGTCCAAATGGTGCCGGCAAGACGAGTCTGCTGCAGATTCTCGCCTTTCTGGATCAGCCGAGCAGCGGCCGGATGCACTTTCTCGACAAGGAGGTGAGTTTTGATCAAAAACAGCTGTATGCTCTGCGCAGGCAGGTGGTCCTTCTTGATCAGACCCCCATCATGTTTACCGGCTCAGTCCGGCAGAATGTCGAATTTGGACTGCAGGTGCGCAAGGTGGCCAGAACGGAACGCAGGCAGCGGATTGAAGAGGCACTGGAACTGGTTGGTATGGAGCGTTTTGCCGACTATGACGCCCAAGGGCTTTCCGGCGGAGAGACAAAGCGAGTCGCTCTGGCAAGAGCCTTGGTTTTACAGCCCGAGGTGCTGCTTTGCGATGAGCCGACGGCTAATGTGGACAATGAGAATCAGGAGATTATTCTCAAGATTATCGACAAAATTAATCAGGAACATAAAGCTTCCGTCATCTTCTCAACCCATTACCTCGCCCAGGGGCAGCGGCTTGCCCACCAGACGCTGCTTTTGCAAAACGGGGAACTCGCTGATGTCGCCAGCGAGAATATTTACCGGGTGACGGTTGTCGAGCGTCGCGAAGATACCCTCGTCTGCCAACTAACCGGCCAGCTGTTTCTTACCCTGCCGCACCATATCCTGCCTGATGCGGTGCAGACTGCCAAGCTCCAGATCGATCCGAACGGAGTTATTCTTAATCCCAAAACAACCAATCCCGCCGAAGGAAACCTGTTGAGCGGACATATCACCGATCTTGCTCAGGACAGCGGTCGGATTCGCGTCGTTATTAATGTGGGGGTTCGTCTGGTTCTGGTGCTTCCCATGACGCAGTATCGTCAGGAAAAACCGGGTATCGGCGAGAAAATGCAGATTTTCATTCCGCACAGCAGTATGTATTGCCGCCGGATCAATCTGACCAGGTAATTTCGGGCCTTACTCCTGAGAGCCTGTCTTTTTTTACATTAATAACGACAAGATACAGCCAAGGCCCTGCTCTTGTGGAGTCAGTTCACCCGGTGTGAGCGGTCCTTGATGATCTGCGACACCTCACGGACAAAGGCAAACATGCAATGTGCCGGGCAGCGATCAAGGTCTTGTTGGTTGAGACACTTCTTCGTGCATTCTTCCGAAAGTTGTTTGTTTTCCCGGTATTTCCTGCCCTGAAAGAGGGGGAGAAATGTCTCTGCCTTCAGAGCCATTGTCGATCCGCACACCGAAATCTCATGGGTGAAGTAAAATATACCATGCTCAATGGCGCTAAAATCCGGTTGGTATCCATTGAAATTCAATTCCGGATCATCCAGAAAGCTCTCCCGACATCGCCAATCTTTTCCACACATAGGACAGGTTTTAAATACCTGTTCTTTTTCCATACTCATCTCTTCTCTCAGTAAACAAGACTCATTTTTTGCATCAAACTACCCGAATCCTTTCAAAATGCCATTTTTTTTTCTCAGCGACAATTGGTTTGCCCTGGAGCGTTTCAGGCTAAGTAATTGAATTGTTATTCATCTTCAGGCAAGGCAAGATTGATTTTTTATCTTGAAATTGCACTGAATAGTTTGTTAAATGAAATTGATACTAGGGCCTTTGTGGCTTGTCGTCTTCTTTGACTTGACCTGGCCGCTGGTATCGATACATGCAATCTCCACTCTCCCTAAGACACTACTCATTCTCATCTTACAGGAGGTTCAATGGACGCCGCACAAAAAACCAGTACTCCCGCCGCTAAAAATTCTCCACACAAGTATACACTCATTGCCGAGATTGATCCACCTAAGGGGGTGAGGCTGAATAGTTTTCTCGATACCGCGTTGCAGCTGAGAGGGCGGGTGGACGGTGCACGGGTGACCGACAGTGAACATGCGATCATGCGCATGGCGCCCATAGCTCCCTGCCTGGCGCTCAAGGAAAAAGGTTTTGAGCCGGAAATGATCATCACCGGCAGGGATAGAAACCGGATTTCCTTTCAGGCCGATCTTCTTTCGGCTGCCGCCCTCGGCATCAACAAGATCGTCATCAAGGAAGGGCATGACCCGGCGGAAGGTGATCAGCCGGTTGTCAGGTCGAGCGGCGATCTTGATCTGGTTTCCATGCTGCAATGCGTCTCTGCCCTCAATAACGGCCACGATCTGGCCGGTGAGTCTCTGGATGGGGCCACAGCCTTTGATATCGGCGTGGCGATCGATCTCTCCGATGATGTCAATTTTAACCGGGAACGGGCTGAGTTCTTTAAACAACTGGGGCAGTACGGCGTGCAATCGGTCACCCTGGGGCCGACCTATGACTTGAATATTGTGGAGCAGTTTATTCCTTTTGCCGAGCAGACCGGCATCAGACTGTTTACCTCGGTGATGTTCCTGAAATCCGTCACCATGGTCCGCTATCTCAATAACTTGCGGGGAGTCCCGTCAATTCCTCAGGAATTTCTGAAAAAAATGATGGAGGCTCCGGTTAAAAAAGACGCCGGAATGCAGGCGGCAGCCGATCTTATCCGCGAACTGGCGCCGCTCGGCGAAGGTGTTGTGTTAAATGCGATGGGATGGAGGGACAGATTACCGGAATTTCTGGATTCTATTGGTCGCTAGAACGCCATGAACAGCTTAGCGCTTCTGTCAACAGCCAACAGGGATGCCGGTTCCCTGGTCAGGGATCTGGGACCTTATCATTATCTGCATACCATCCTTGAAGAGACGCCGAATGGCGTCATTGTGGTTGGCCACGATCATCTGGTCATCCATGCCAATCCGGCGGCGAGCAGATTCCTCGGGGTTTCGTATGGTAAGATTGACGGCGAGGGCTTACGCACCCTGCTGGGAGAAGATAATGGCGATTTCTTCCTCCTCATCAGGGACCATTTTGAACAGCGCGGCAAGGCAAACGGTGAGAAGCTCCGTCATGAAATAGAATTCATCAGAAACGGGGAACGCACCATTCTCAGCGGGGTGGTGGTTTTTCCACCAGCCGACACCTCGTATTATCTCGTTTATCTCATAGATATCACCCAGCAAAAAAATCTTGAAGGGGAGCTCAGGCGGCGTAACGCCTTTTTCCACAACCTGATAGACAGTTCTGTCGATTCGATAATTGCCTCCGATATGAAAGGGCGTATCATGCTCTTTAATCAGGAGGCCCAGTCCCTGCTCGGCTATAACAACGAAGATATCAAATCCCTGCACGTCACTCAGCTGTACAATGAAGGGGTTGCCTACGAGCTGATCAAAAGAATGCGCAGCAGCCATTTCGGCGGCAACGGCAAGTTATTGCGGCACAAACTGAATGTCAAACACAAGGATGGGCACGATATTCCGGTCAGTTTTTCCGGGGGCATTATTTACGACCGCGGCCAGGAGATTGCCACTTTTGGCCTGTTCACCGATCTCCGGGCCATGCAGCAGATCGAAGAAGACCTTGAGCAGAGTCACCGGATGCTGCTGCAGTCGGAAAAAATGGCGGGTTTGGGGCGTCTTGCCGCCGGAGTCGCTCATGAAATCAACAATCCGATGTCCGGAATCATGCTCTATGCCAATCTGGTGCAAGAGGAGCTGGGCGCCGATCATCCGCTGGCAAGCGATCTGCAGACTATTATCCATGAAGCGGAGCGTTGCAAGGTCATCGTCGCCGACCTCCTGGAATTCTCCCACCAGACGACGTATGAGATGGAACCGGTCAATCTCAACGAGGTCATTGTCAAAACACTGACCATCCTGCAGCACCAGCCACTTTTTCAAAATGTGCAGATTATTCGGGAGCTGAGCCCGGATCTTCCCCCCATCTACGGCAACGCCATCAGGCTCAATCAGGTGGTGATGAACATCGTGGTCAACGCGGCCCAGGCCATGGACGGCAAGGGCCGGTTGCACATTACCAGCAGAACCAGGGCCAATCAGGATATCAACGAGATAACCATCCAGGACTCGGGGCCGGGGATCGACAGCGGCCTACTGGAAAAAATCTTCGATCCATTTTTTACCACCAAGGCAGCGGGCGAAGGAACCGGGCTTGGGCTGTCAGTTTCCTATGCGATAGTCAAGGAACATAAAGGTTCCATCAGGGTCACATCTTCGCCTGAAACGGGAACTACCTTCACCCTTAGGTTTCCGGTGGTCATGGAAACTTTGACTGGAGAGAACCATGGAGAATAACAGTATTTCCCCGGATCAACGGAGTGAAAAATTCCTCGGTAAACTGCGTACGCGAAATATTGACGTACAGGCCTGCTATCAGTGCGGACGCTGCTCTGCCGGCTGTCCCATCGGCGACTTTTTCGATCTGAATGTCATGGAAGTTGTCCGGCTCGCCGCCTACGGCCAGGAAGACCGGTTGCTGCACAGCCATGCCATCTGGCTGTGCGCGGCGTGCGAAACCTGTGCCACCAGATGCCCGAACGAAATTGAGATCGCGCACCTGATGGATGTCTTAAGAGAGCTGGCCTTAAGAAAAAACATAGCGCCGGCCGAGCCGCGGATCCCCCTCTTTCATCGGTCGTTTCTCGGCTCAGTGGGCAGGTGGGGCAAGGCGTATGAGATCGGCATGATCGCCAATTACAAGATCAAATCCAAAGATCTGATGGGTGATATGAAACTTGGCCTGAATATGTTTTTGAAAGGCAAACTCAAGCTGGTCCCTCATTCGATTGATAATAAAGCCGAAATTAAAGCAATATTTTCCGGCAAGGGCAAGGAGTATGACCGATGAAACTCTCTTACTACCCGGGCTGTTCCCTGGAAGGAACAGCGCTTGATTACGATCATTCGGTACGTGAAATCTGCGCTAAACTTGCGGTCGAGCTGGTTGATATTCCCGACTGGAACTGCTGCGGGGCATCGTCCGCCCATATGACCGACCATGAGATAGGGCTGCGTCTGCCCATGCGCAACCTGCTGCTCGCCGCCGAGGCAGGACACGACATCCTTGTCCCCTGTGCCGCCTGTTTTCAGAGGTTGAAGGCGGCGGACAAGGCCCTGCGGGAAAATCCGGTGTATTGGGATGTGGATGCCACGAAATATTCACCAGCGTTTGAGATCATTCATATCAGCACCTTGCTGGCGGAAGCGGAGATACTTGCCGCGATAAAAGAGCAGGTTGTCTGTCACCTCGATGAGCTGGCCATCGCCTGTTATTACGGCTGTCTGTCGTTGCGTAATCCGCGGGTAACCGACGCCGTCGACTGGGAGATGCCGCAAACCCTGGAGCGGATCGTTGCCGCTGTTGGGGCCAGACCTGTAAACTGGTCGCACCGGACCGAATGCTGCTCCGGCAGTCTGACCATGGCCAGGCCCGACATCGCTGAAAAGCTGGTGGGTGATATCGTCACGGCGGCCAAAAGGGCCGGTGCCGGTGCAATGGTGACCGACTGTCCGATGTGTCAGGCCAATGTCGAAAGTCGCCAGACACTTGAGGGAGGGCCGGATGCGGGAATGCCGGTATTTTACGCCACCGAGCTGATCGCCGCCGCGCTCAGCGGCAGCTATCCCGTCAGGCAGCAGAAGGTTCATCTGGTCTCCCCGACAGTCCTGTCGCGTGCCGTGACAGGAGTCGGGGAAGCGTCAAGCAGCAAGGAGGATTCGCGATGACAGGAAACCTCAGCACTTTTTCAGGCAGCATGCAAAGTCCAACCGGTGCGGTCATGGTTATCGGCGGCGGTATCAGCGGTATGCAGTCGGCCCTTGATCTGGCCAATGCCGGAATCAAGGTCTACCTGGTGGAGAGTTCCCCGGCAATCGGCGGCAAGATGGCCCAGCTGGATAAGACCTTTCCCACCAATGACTGCTCCATGTGCATCGTCTCCCCCAAACTGGTCGAGGTAGGGCGCCATAAAAATATCGAGCTCTTTACCCATAGTGAGGTAAAAGAGCTCACGGGTAATGCCGGGAGTTTTACCGCAACCATCGTCCGCCATGCCCGCTATGTCGATGTTGGTGCCTGTACCGGCTGCGGACTCTGTGAATTTGTCTGCCCGGTTACCCAGCTGTCTTATTTTCCGGAAGTGCCGGCGGAGGGAGAAAAAAAGAGCCGGGCCAAGGCGAAGGTAAAAAGAGTTATTAAGGGGCCGGGACTGCCGCAGCCGACCTCCGCACACAAATGGACATTTACCGTCGATGACGAGGCCTGTGCCATGTGCGGCATGTGTCACCGGGCCTGCCTGCATGGGGCGATCAGCTGGGAGAAAAAGCAGAAGGCGGTCATCGACCAGGCCAAATGCACCGGCTGCGGCGCCTGCCTGGTGGCCTGTCCGGAAAAATTCCTGGCGATCAAGGTTGCTGATGCACCTGATCTGGAAAAAAGTATCGGCGCCGCCGTATATGCCAGATCAGTAAGTCTGAAGAAAGAGTTTGCCGGACCTGAAGCTCAAGATTGCATCCGCTGCGGTCTGTGCGCAATTGCTTGCGAAAAAGTGATGAACATTGGCGCGCTGAAGATGGTCGAGGAAGGTATCGAGGCCGGGGTCGATATCTGTCAGGTCTGCGGGGCCTGTGTGTCGCTTTGTCCGGTAAACTATCTCTCCATCGACCAGGTGACCAGCCGAACGCCGCGACCACTGCTCAATCGATTCAACGAAGGGCTGAACGGACGAAAACCGGTCAACATTCACTACCCCCAGGCAGTGCCGCGGGTTCCGGTGATTGATGAGAAGAGCTGTGTGCAGCTCAATAGCGGTGCCTGCGGGACCTGCGCGACAATTTGCGGCGTCGGGGCCATCCACTATGATCACCGTGAGGTCGAAACAACAGTAGATATCGGCTCGGTCATCTTCTCCCCGGGGATCGAGGTGTTTGATGCCCGGGTGCGCGGGGAGTTCGGTTATGGTCTGTATAAAAATGTACTGACCAGCATCGAGTTCGAACGGCTCCTGTCCGCCTCGGGCCCAACCTCCGGAACGGTTGCCCGGCCGGGTGACGGAAAGCACCCACAGAAAATTGCCTGGATCCAGTGCGTCGGTTCCCGCGACCATTCCTGCGACCGGGATTACTGCTCATCGGTCTGCTGCATGTACGCGACCAAAGAGGCCTTTATTGCCCGGGAACACGATTCCGCCATCGAGCCGACCATTTTCTATATAGATATGCGTTCCTTCGGGAAAAACTTTGACCAGTATGTGAACCGCGCCAAAGAACATAAGGTTCGCTATGTCAGGGCCATGGTCAGCAGGGTCTTTGAGGATCCGCTTACCGGGGACCTCGAGCTGCGCTATGTCGACGAATCCGGCAAAAGACAAAGAGAAGTCTTTGATATGGTGGTGCTCTCGGTTGGCATCCAGGTGTCGCAATCCACCAAAAAACTGGCGCGTAAACTGGATATTGCGCTTGATCGTTATGGTTTTGCCGTCACCGACTGCTATCAGCCCCTGGCGACCTCCCGGCCGGGGATCTTTGTCAGTGGGGCCGCGGGGGGACCAAAGGATATCCCGGAGACGGTCTGCGAGGCCTCGGCCGCCGCCGAAGCAGCGTCTGCCAGTCTCGCCGAGGCCCGTGGCAGCCTGATCACCATTGATGCGCTCCCTCCCGAGCGGACACCGGGGCCGGACGACGAACTGCGCATAGGGGTCTTCATCTGCCACTGCGGTACCAATATTGCATCGGTGGTCGACGTCGATGCGGTGACCGCATACGCCAGAACCCTGCCCGGGGTGGTGTACGCCGAACATCCCCTCTATACCTGCTCGCAGGATTCCCAGGAACGAATGCGGGAGATCATCGGGGAGCACCGCTTGAACAGGGTGGTCACCTCCGCCTGCTCGCCGACGACCCACGAACCGCTTTTCCAGTCGACCCTGCAGCAGGCCGGATTGAATAAATACTTTTTTGATATGGCCAACATCCGCGACCAGTGCAGCTGGGTCCATCCCAACGACCCGGACCTGGCTACGGAAAAAGCGAAAAGACTGACCAGGATGGCGGTCGCCAATGCCACCGCCGGAGTACCCCTGGACGAGCTGGAGTTTGCCGTCGATGCCCGCCTGCTTATCGTCGGCGGAGGGGTTGCCGGGATGACTGCGGCGGTGGAGGCGGCCCGCCAGGGTTTTGGGGTCTATCTGGTTGAACGGGAAGCGCAGCTGGGCGGCCAGCTGTTGAACCTTCAGCGGAGCGTTGATGGCCGTAAATTTTCTGACTTCCTGCAGACATTAACCGAAAAAATTGCTGCCGATGAGCGAATAAGGGTCTTCACCAGCAGCGAGGTGGTGGAGCAGTCCGGCTTTGTCGGCTCTTTTCAGACAGATATTGTTATGCCTTCCGGAGCTACCAGGACGCTGAAGCATGGCGCGATCCTCGTTGCCACGGGGGCAGAGGAATACCGGCCGGAAATCCACGGCCTGGGCACGCTTGGCCACGTCATGACCCAGACCGATTTCGGCGCTGTGCTGGAAAACGGCAGCCTCGATACCCGGCATCACCCCAGCGTGGTCATGCTGCAGTGCGCGGGCTCCCGCGATGAGGAGCATCTGGCCTACTGTTCGCGGGTCTGCTGCAATCATGCGGTAAAAAATGGCCTGCGTTTTAAGGAGATGTTTCCCAAAGCCCGGGTCGACGTGCTGTACCGCGATATGCGCTGTTACGGCCTGGGGGAATTAGACTACCGGGCGGCACGGCAGGCGGGCATAAATTTCATTCGTTTTGATCCGGAGACGAATCCGGTCACGATCAACGCTGGCGAGGCCGGGATCGACATTACCGTAACCGATCCGTCCATTCGCTTGCCGGTTCGGTTGCAGCCCGATCTGCTCGTGCTGTCAACCGGCATGAAGTCGAGGGATACCGAGGAACTTGCCTCCATGCTGCGGGTGCCGAGAAACAAAGCCGGTTTCTTTATCGAGGCCCATGCCAAGCTGCGGCCGGTCGATCTGCCCAGTGAAGGGCTGTTCATGGCCGGTACGGCCCATGGCCCCAAAAGCAGCACCGAGACAATCGCTCAGGCCCAGGCCGCGGTGGCACGAGTGGCAACGCTTTTGTCGAAAAAAAGCCTGAAGATGTCGGGGATTGTCTCCAGGGTCGATCCGACCAACTGCGCGGTCTGTCTGACCTGTGTGCGGGCCTGCCCCTATGGGGTGCCGTTTATCAACGATCAGCATTCGGCGGAGATCAATCCGGCCCTCTGTCAGGGCTGCGGCATCTGTGTGGCCGAATGTCCGGCCAAGACCATTACCATGGGCCGGTATGACGACAGGAATATACGGGCGAAGATTGAGTCGTACAGTGCGTCCTGATTTTTTTGATGTTGCGAGAAGTTCCACCCCGCCCAAAAGCGTTGCGGGGTAAGTTCCTTCACGAAAGTCTTTTTCAAAAAGCCGAAAAAGACTTTCTAAGTCACTAAACCCCTAAAGGAATAAAAACCATGCATGACTTTTCACCCAGTGTCATTGTTTTTGCCTGCCGCCACTGAGCGTACTCTGCCGCGGACCTGGCAGGTTCGGAGAGAAGATCGTATCCCCCGGCAATCAGTATAGTCATGCTGCCCTGTACCGGACGCATTGACGAGTCACTGCTGCTGAAGGCCTTTGAAAACGGGGCGGATGGCGTGATGGTAATCGGTTGTCTGGAGGGGGATTGTCATTATATCTCGGGAAATATACGGGCCCGCGCTCGTGTTGAGCGGGTGTATGCAATTCTCGAGCGGATAAAAATCGGACCCAACCGTATCAGAATGTACAACCTCAGTGCCGGAGAAGGTTCAAAATTCGCCGCTTTTGCCAATGAGTTTGTCAATCAGATCCGGGAGGTCGGGCCAAGCCCCATCAATCTGGTGCGTGGTGCAACAAAGACTGAAGCGGTAACAGCGAAGGAGACAACATGATTACCGGAACACCGAAACCCATTGAAGAGATCATGGAGATGCTTGAGCCATATGACAATATCGTCCTGGCCGGTTGTCATGGTTGTGTAACTGTCTGCCGTGTTGGCGGGGAAAAGGAGGTCCAGGTACTGGCCTCGACTTTAAGGCTGGCAAGAGAGGCGGCGGGCCGGACCATCAACATCCGGGAGGTCAGCCTCGAACGCCAGTGTGACCCCGAGTATGTCGAGCAGATGCGGCCGTATGTCACCGATTATCAAGCGGTTTTGTCTATCGCCTGCGGGGCGGGGATCCAGTTTCTGGCCGAAAAATTTACCACCACGCCGCTTTTGCCGGGGATTAATACCGGCTTTCTCGGAGTTACCGAACGGCAGGGGGAGTGGTCGGAGAGATGTCAGGGATGCGGCGACTGCGTCCTGCATCTTACCGGGGGCATCTGTCCGGTTACCCGCTGTGCCAAATCACTTTTCCATGGCCCCTGTGGCGGTTCGGTACAGGGAATCTGTGAAGTGGATAAAGAGACTAAATGCGGCTGGCAGCTGATTATCGATCGGCTGGTGGCCCTGAATCAGATGGAAAATTATGGCAAACTGAAACCTTACAAGGGATGGAATTCCTCAAGAGATGGCGGTCCACGCCGAATTATCAGGGAGGATATGATCTAATGAAATCGGGAAGCAACCTGGAAAAGGTACTGGCGGCAGGACACTTTTCGGTCACAGCGGAATGCGGTCCTCCCCGCGGAGCCGACCCGGATATCGTCCGGAAGAAGGCGGCTTTTGTCAAAGGTAACGTCGATGCCTGTAATGTTACCGATAATCAGACGTCAGTGGTGCGCATGAGCTCGCTGGCCGGCTGTCTGCTCATTAAAGAGGAGGGGATAGAACCACTCATTCAGATGGTGGTCCGCGATCGCAACCGGATCGCCCTGCAGTCGGATCTGCTCGGGGCCTCGGCCATGGGGGTGCGCAACCTCCTCTGCCTCTCCGGCGATCACCAGAAATTCGGCGATGACCCGCAGGCGAAAAATGTCTTTGACATCGACTCGATGCAGCTCATTCACCTGGCCAAAACCATGCGTGATGACGGGGTGTTCCCGTCCGGAGATAAACTCCAGGGGGCGCCGATGTTTTATATCGGCTGTGCGGTGAACCCCTTTGCCGACCCCTTTGAGATCCGGGTGCCGCGCCTTAAATTGAAGATGGAGGCCGGAGCTGATTTTGTTCAGACCCAATGCATCTATAATATGGAGAAATTCAAGAAATATATGGAGCTGGCCAAAAGAGAGGGGTTGCCGGAAAAGATAAAGATTCTTGCCGGAGTCACCCCGTTGAAATCGGCCGGCATGGCAAAATTCATGCGCAAGATGGTTGCCGGTATGGATATTCCCGATGCAGTGGTCAACCGTATCGCTGCCGAGCCCAAAGAAAAACAGGCGGATAAAGGCATCGAAATGTGTATTGAACAGATCCAGGAACTCAAAGAGATGGAGGGAATTGCCGGTGTCCATGTAATGGCCATCGAATGGGAGGAAAAACTGGCCGAAATCGTTGGCGGTGCCGGACTGCTGCCCCGACCTGTTGTGGAGTAAAGAAAGAGGAAGAGAGCGAAAAAAATCATTGAGCACTCATAACGGAGGAAAGAAATGGCTGAGAAAAAAAAGATCCTGCTGGTTGACGACGATCCTGATTTTGTTGAAGCGGTCAAAGTAATAGTCGAAAGTGGCGGTTATGACGTGAGGGTGGCTTATGACGGCAAAGAAGGGCTTGAAGCGGTTGCGGAAGAAAAACCGGATCTCATTGTGCTGGATGTGATGATGCCGGTCATGAACGGCCACGAAACCTGTGTCAAACTGAAAAGCAATAAGGAAACGGCCAAGATCCCGATTATTCTCCTGACCGCTGTCGCCGACCGGGTGACAACCAGCACCTACACCCATCGGGACATGCTGGAAAGTGAAGCGGAGGATTATATGCCAAAACCGGTCGAACCGGCCGAATTGCTGGAACTGATTAAAAGCTGGTTAAAATAAGCAGATCTCCTGCCACTCCTTGCGTGCCCAGCGCGAGGAGCGGCAAAAAAATGAAGTTTCTCCCCTCAGCAACCGGGAAAATGCTATGGATAAAGTGCGCATACTGATCATCGATGACGAAAAGGTTATTCGGGAAGGTGTCGAACGAGCCCTGGCCAAAAGAGGCTACCATATAGTCAAGGCTGAAGACGGAGACCGCGGTCTGGCATTGTTACAGGAGCAGGAGTTCGATATCGTGCTGACTGATCTCATGATGCCGGGTCTCGACGGCTTTGGGGTTCTTGACTGGATACGGGAAAATCAACCCCATGTGCAGGTTATCGTTATAACCGGTTTTGCCACGGTCAGTAAAGCCGTAACCGCCATGAAGCAGGGCGCCTTTGATTTTGTCGGCAAGCCGTTCACCCCGGATTATATCCGGGTGGTGGTTGATCGGGCCATTGATAAGCTGTCCATGCGCGCCGAAACCGAACAGCTGCGGGAGGAGAAAAACCGTGGGCTTGAGGCCATCGATAAGTCCCAGAGCCGTCTGAAATCGGTATTCAGCTGTATGGCTGAGGCGGTCCTCATAACCGATGCGGACGGTGTCGTCGTATTGCATAATCCTGCGGCGATCAAGATTCTCGAGATACAGACTGATCCGGTAATCGGCAAGCCCCTCAGTGCTTCGATCCGGGATCAGGCTGCGGCGGCCATGGTGAAAGAAGCGGTGAGTAAGTCGGTGGTCGTCACCAGGGAATTCGCCCCCGGGTCTATTTCCCGCAAGTACCTGCGCGCCTACTGTTCTCCGGTGACCACCGAGCAGGGAGTAGTCATCGGTTCAGTGACGACTTTTGAGGATGTCAGTGCCCATAAGGAAATAGACCGGATGAAGTCCGATTTCGTTGCCATGGTGGCCCATGAATTGAAATCGCCTCTGGCCTCTGTCGAACAGATGATCTACGCCCTGCAGGTAGGCTGTGTGCATGAGGCGGCCAGTTCCTGCAATGCACTGCATAAGCGGATGACTACCCGGACCAAGGATCTGCTCCGTCTCATTGACAACCTGCTCAATCTGTCAAAACTGGAGAGCGGTACCGTTGTTTTCAACCTTGAACCGGTGAAGGGCGAGGATATGATCCGCGAAGTCATCGATATTACCAGACCGCAGGCGGATGCAAAGAACATACACCTCAGTTATGAGCCGTGCGGCGAGGAGTGGTGGTTTAATGTGGATTACGACCATATGCGCACTGCGATGATGAATATCGTCTCCAACAGCGTGAAATATACCCCGGATGGAGGGCGGGTGGTCCTCTCCACCTCCGTCTCGGGAGGTTTTGCCAATTTTTCGGTACAAGATTCAGGGATCGGGATCAGCAAGGAAGATATCCCGCATATCTTTGATCGCTTTTTCCGGGTAAAGGGCAAGGCCACCCGGCATATTACCGGTTCCGGACTTGGCCTGGCTCTCGTAAAAGAGGTCGTTGAAGCCCACCAGGGCTACATCGATGTCCAGTCAACTCCGGATGTGGGGACAACCTTTATCTTGAGTTTTCCTCTTGTGCAGATGAACGGCACCCCGGAATCGGCGCTTCAGCTGGCTGATTAAGCAGAAAGCACAAAAAAAATCCATGACAGATACAGGCGGTGTGCGTTGGTTTCCGCCGCCTGTCTGTTTTCCCGTTGTAACGAGTAGAGCTGTCGACTTCCCTTCTCCGGTTATTGCCGCTGATCCTGCTTTTTTCCCGTCACTTGCCAGCAAGCTTAAATCCTGATTGTAAATAAAGAATCTGATTACCCCTCAAGTTCAGCTACTGAAACAGGGTGTGGGCTGTTCGTTTCCCGGGACGCCGTAAACCCATCCCTGGGGGCTTCGCTGCAGCCATCCTTGGCTGCAGAGACCCGTAAAACAAACAGCCCACACCCTTCCATTTCGACAAGCTGAGCTTGAGGGGTAATCAGAATAAAGAATGAATCAACAAAATTTTCCGTCGCCAATTAGGTAAAGGCGACCACCTTGTGATATATTGAGATTTGAGGCGGAGGATGATTTCTGCGGAGAACTGTTTTTCAAGAAGAATTATACAAAGAATCAAGATGGACACACGTAGGCATGAACTGATCAAACAGCATATCGACTCCTTTCCGGTTCTACCTGTAACGGTGATGCGGCTGATGACAGTTACCAGTAACCCGGCCAGTTCGGCGCAAGAGGTCATTGATGTTATTCTTACCGACCAATCTCTGTGCCTGACGGTTCTGAAAATTTCAAATTCTGTTCTGTTCGGTCGTCCCCACAGGGTTGATTCAATCAAAACGGCTGTGTCGATCCTTGGGTTTGATGAAGTGCAGCGAATTGCCCTGGCCAAGGCTCTTATCAACTCGTTCAGTAAAGTAGCCAGGCAGCACAAAGCCTCAATCGATAAGTTCTGGGAGCATTCTTTTGTTTGTGGCATGGTGGCCAGGATCATGGCGAAAGATCTGAATATCTCTCCTGATATCGCTTTTATGGGCGGACTTATTCACGATATAGGAAAACTGATCATGCTGGAAACTTTTGCCTATGATTATGCCCTGGACTGGATGCTTGGCTTAAGCACTGAACAGTTTCACCGTGACGAGCTGCACACTTTTTCTTTCACCCATGACAGAGTCGGAGGACATCTGCTGCGGAAATGGCTCTTCCCGGCAAATCTCATTGCTGCTGTTGAAGCGCATCATTTCCCTGATAAGGCAACCGCGGAGAAAGACGTTGCCTCGGTTATTCAATTGGCCGATTTCCTGTCGTTTTATTGCTGCAACCAGACATCAATCGGAAAAGACGATTTCCTGCTTGCAATGCACAACTCTCTGCCCGATATACAATCTACATGGCAAAGCTGTGGATTGGACTGGGATGTCGATGCAGTATATAGATGGTTTGATTGGCTGGTAAATAATTACGACCAGGGTTGTACCCTGAAAGAGGCTTTTTCCAGTTGAATGTTGATCTTATTTTTTGCCCGGCTCTATGATAATGTTGAAACACACAGCAACTAAAGTATTCAGAGAACAGGTACAGCTGCTGTTTGCCAACTCTATGGTACCGGTAATCTTTTCTGTTGTATGTGCAGCGCTTTTATGCTGTGCGTTGTGGGCCGTCGTTGACCATTCTGTCCTTGTTGGCTGGATGGCGGTATTTTTCTCTGTTTCCACACTCAGAATTCGTCTTTTGTTACACTTTGCCAGACAAGGGGCAAAAGTCGTCAATGAAGATTACTGGTACCGGCGTTTTCTGATTGGAACCTATGCCATCGCGACGGTATGGGGGGCAGCCTCGTTTTTTCTGTTTCCCACCGACAGCCTCTCACATCAGGTAATGCTTATCGTCATTCTGATCGGAATGGCGGGCGGGGGCGTTTTTTCACTCTGCCCGGTTTTGCCGGTTATTACTGGATATGTGAGTCTGCTGCTCCTGCCTCTGACCATAAAAATGCTGACCCTGGGCACTGGCGAAGGCATGTTCAAGGGGCTCCTGGTTTTTCTCTTCTGGGCGGTCACTCTGATCGGTGCAATGAAGATCAGTAAAAACCTGCAGGAAAATATTCAGTTACGACTGCAAAGTATCGATCGGGAGAAAATTCTTAAAGTCAGCGAACAGCGGTATCGGCATATTTTTATCAATGCTCCTTTAGGAATTTTTCACTATGATGCGGACAGTGTAATTGTTGACTGCAATGAGGAATTGCTCCGAATCCTTGGTTCCACGCGGGAGCTGCTTATCGGGGTAAAAATGATTGACGTGCTCCAGGAACAAAAAATGCTCCGGGCCATCAGGGATTCTCTGACAATCGGTGAAGGGTACTATGAAGGCAGTTACACTTCCGTTACCGGTGACGCAACGAGGCCAATCCGGGCTTTTTTAAAAGCAATAAGTTTGTTGGATCAGACCATAGCCGGCGGGGTCGGTATTGTTGAAGATTTTACCGAAAAAAAACTGACAGAGGAGCAGATTCAGTATTATGCCTCGTATGACTCGCTGACCGGGCTGCCCAATCGCCGGCTGCTGCTCGAATACCTGAACAACGAAATAGCTCGATCCAGGCGGCATGGTCACTATGGCGCATTGCTGTTCCTAGACCTGGATAATTTTAAAACGATTAACGATTCCCTGGGCCATTCGGTAGGCGATGAATTGCTCAAAGTTGTGGCAGACAGGATTTCCGAATGTATCCGACGAGAAGATACCGCCGCCCGGATGGGCGGAGATGAATTTATTATTATTCTCACCGAGCTGGATACTTCCATCGGATTGGCAGCGCATAAGGTGCGGGGCATCGCCGAAGAACTTTGCCTTTGTGTTTCTGCCCCCTGCAAGATTGAGGGGCGGGATCTGCAGATAACCCCCAGCGTCGGCGTCACCCTTTTTCCCAAAGATGATATGGGCGTCGATGATATCCTCAAACAGGCAGATACCGCAATGTATCGGGCCAAGGCTGCCGGTCGTAATGCAGTGCACTTTTTTCTGCCAACCATGCAGGAGGCGGCCGATGAACGGTTGCGCCTTAATACCGAGATTAGAAAAGCCCTGGAGGAAAAACAATTTGTCCTGTTCTATCAGCCGCAGGTTGATAGCTCCGGCAAAGTTCTCGGTGCGGAAGCTTTGCTCCGCTGGCGTCATCCGGAAAGAGGTATTGTCCCTCCTGGCGATTTTCTCGAGATAGCAGAAGAAACAGGGCTTATGCTGGAGATCGGTCAATGGGTATTGCGAGAGGCCTGCCGGAACATCAAAAAATGGATGGATGCCGGCCTGCTTGGTGAGGCACAGACAATTTCCGTCAATATCAGCGGGAAAGAGTTTGATGTCCCTGATTTCGTTGCCACGGTCAGTGCCGTCCTCAGCGAGACCGGAGCTGATCCGCACCATCTGGGGATCGAACTGACTGAAGGAAGTCTTGTTTCTACCGGGAGTGATATTGTCCAGAAAATAAGGCTGCTCCAGCAAATGGGCATTAAATTTTCTGTAGATGATTTCGGTACCGGTTACTCCTCACTGAGCTACCTGCAGAGCCTGCCGCTGAATACGCTCAAGATCGATCGTTCTTTTGTCAACGATATCAAAGATGCCAGTCATGATATCGTGCTGGTCGATACTATCATCATGATGGCCCACAATCTGGGGCTGGAGGTTATTGCCGAGGGTGTAGAGACCGAACTGGAACTTGGTTATCTCAACAGAAAAGGGTGCAAAGTGTATCAGGGGTACTATTTCAGCAAACCGCTTCCTGTTGAAAGCTTTACTGAAATGATTGAATCAACCATGGTTTGCGATATCCACATTTAACCGCTATGCGTCATTTGTGTCCTGTGGCTCCTGGCAGGCATTTGCAGCTGTAAGGGGCGATATGGCTTTTTGTTTGCCCCTGGGCGATATCTGAAAATTTATTGGATGATCGAGATCGATATTGCATTATTTTTTGCAATCATTTAAGTATCTGAGCCTTCACTGATAGAGCGTTTCATTTATTCTTTCCCGAACCCCGGTAAGCTATGATAGAGCCGGCGTAAGTATCCTGGCTGGATTGTTTTCTTGCAACAAGTGAGGAAATATTCTGCCACGAACTTGGATCTTCGGGGTTTTTTCAAAAATTCACAGGCGATCGCGCTGTTCTTATGCTGCAGCAGTTGGAGTTCGAGGTTCTCGAGGTGTATCGGGTGTTGGATATGGCTGTGGCCCAATTTGCTTCCCGGACCGGACTTTCCTGTCCGGACGGCTGCGGCCATTGCTGTCTGTCGGAAAAGGTGGAGGCAACGGTGCTGGAGTGTATTCCTCTGGCATTCGAGTTGTTTCGCACCCTGCAGGCGGAATTTATTCTGAAACGGCTTGAGAAAAATGGCCATGACAAGCGGTGTATCCTGTATCGTCCCGATATGACGGACGCCGGTTTCTGGGGATGTACCCAATATAAATACAGGGCCGTGGTTTGCCGACTCTTCGGATTTGCCGGAAACCGTGACAGGCAGGGGATTGCCCGGCTGGCAATGTGTCGGGTAATGAAGGAAAAAAACAGTGCCGGCAGCCGCGAAATCGAACTTGCCGATCCACACGCACCGCTGCCTCTTTTTGTTGATTCGGGTTTGCGTATAACTGCTTTGCATCCCGGTCTCGGGACAGTGCGCATGCCGATAAACATGGCATTGCGGGACGCCCTGCTCAAGGTTGGCATAATGCTTGAATTATCCGGTGCTGATTTATCCGGCAGGCCGAGTGATCATGAACTTCCACCGACAAAACCTGTGCTTCCCCACTCCCCGCCAAGCCGACGGGCAGCCTGAGAGTTTACAGGCCACAGATTGCCTCGGAGTATTCTTTTTCCTGGCGGCGCGGAAAAAGGGAGATAATTCTCCTAGTCTATATACTGAAGGTGGTGTAAAATTCTGTAGTTGACAAGGTGATCCCTATGGTACCTGCAGGGCGTATCCGGGTAAGAGGAACCTTCTTTTAACCAGCCGGCACATGAAAACTTCCAAATCTGCGCTGATCAAACAGTATATCGACTCATTTCCGGTTCTGCCGATGACGGTGATCAGATTGATGAAAGTCACCAATGACCCTGGTTGTTCGGTAAAAGAGGTTGTCGACACCATTCATTCAGACCAGTCTCTGTGCCTGACGGTTCTTAAGATCGCCAATTCCGTTCTGTTCGGGCGTCCCCAGAAGGTCGATTCCCTCAAGATGGCTGTCGTGATTCTGGGCTTCAACGAAGTACAGCGAATTGCCCTGACCAAAGCGTTGATTAATTCGTTCAGCAAATTGGCCAGACAGCATAAACCCTTTGTCGATCGATTCTGGACGCATTCCTTCGCGTGCGCAATGGCCGCCAGGATTATCGCCCAGGATCTGCATATTGTCCCTGAAATAGCCTTTATGGGCGGTCTTATTCATGATATCGGCAAACTGATCATGCTGCAGACTTTCGCCGAAGACTATGGCCCCGAACGCTGGATGGCCGGATTGAGCAATGAGCAGACGCTGTACGATGAGCTGCAGATGTTTTCTTTTACCCACGATATGTTAGGTGGGCAGTTGCTGAAAAAATGGTATTTCCCGGAAAATTTAATTACCGCGGTTGCCTATCACCACCGGCCTGAAGAAGCGGTAAAGGAAAAAATCCTTGCGCATGTTATCCAGCTGGCCGATCTGTTCTCATTTTATTGCTGCAACCGGGAATTGATGGAAGACGATGATATCCTCGCGGTAGTACATACCTCTTTGCCTGATGTGCAATCGCAGTGGTCTGATTTTGGTCGATCTTTGGAAGATGCAGCAATAACCGGATGGTTTCACTGGTTGGTAAACAACCATGAACAGGGCAGTGCGCTGAACGAAGCGTTTTTCCATTGAGGAAGGAAAGGCGAGGGCGATTCCGTGTTGTCAGGTCTGCCGGACATAAAGAGAGTCTGCGAAACAAGACAGGAAAGCAGGTGAGCAATAAAATATCTCGATTTTTGTGGAAAGCCGCCATCTGTTTTTTTGGCTCGACCTTCTTTTTTGTTGTCTTGTTCCGGTTCATGCCTGTTCCTGTTACGCCACTCATGCTGATCCGTTCCGTCGAACAGGTGCTGGCAGGTCAAGAGCTGCGATTGAAACATTCCTGGGTTTCTATGGATGCCATTTCGAAAAACCTGGCCCTGGCGGTGATCTGCAGCGAGGACCAGAATTTTATGAATCATTTCGGTGTGGATATCAAAGCGATTGAACGTTCGGTGGAAGCCTCGAAAAAGAGAGGAAGACGCCTGCGCGGAGCCAGTACCATCTCACAGCAAACGGCAAAAAATGTATTTCTCTGGCCGGGCAGGAGCTGGATTCGCAAGGGGCTTGAGGTGTATTTTACCATCCTCATTGAGATTGTCTGGAGTAAACAGCGTATTCTTGAGGTGTATCTGAACAGCATAGAGATGGGCAACGGAATATATGGCGCGCAAGCGGCTTCCCGACATTATTTTCAAAAAGATGCCCGAAATCTCTCAAAAACACAGGCTGCAGCGATTGCTGCGGTCCTGCCTAATCCTCGCGAGTACAGCGCTAATCCGCCAAGTCCTTATATTAAAGGCCGGATCCACTGGATTTTAGGACAAATGGGCCAGCTGGGGGAACTGAACTTATAGCCCGCAAAAGGGGGAGTACAAAGAGCACCACAAGAGGCATTTAAAAAAAGTGGGCCTGCTGAAATTGATTATCTGTACTGGAATCGAGCAACTGAGTATACTACTATTACAAACCAAATACTGGCATCTCCCTATATAAGCAGTTCAAAAAGCTGGATCCTTTGAAGAATCAGATTTCTCCTTCACAAAGACACGGGGCACGCAGTCCATGGCGCTATGGCAGATTGGCCATGGTTTTCTTCTGCCTTGTTGTTCTCGCCGCCTGTGCACCGGTTGGGCCTGACTATGAGCCTCCGGCAACGCATATGCCGGGGCAATGGCAGGTACGTGGTGCCGATTTTACTCAACCGGCCGGCGGACAGGCAGCTCAGTGGTGGACGCTGTTTGGCGACCCGCTGCTCAACACACTGGTGGTAAGGGCTGTCGCCTCCAATAATACTCTGAGAATTGCCGAGGCGAACATCCGGGAAGCCCGGGCCCAGCGCAGCATAGCCGGTGCAACCGGATCGATCACCGGTGGTGCGGCAGCAAGCCACAGTCGGAGCAGTGACAACAGCTCTGCATCGGGTAAAAGTCAGGACCTGTTTCAGCTTGGTTTTGATGCCGGCTGGGAGCTGGATATTTTCGGTGGGGTTCGTCGTTCCACTGAAGCGGCAGACGCCAGCCTTGCCGCAAGCCAGGAGGATTTGCGTGATGTCCAGGTCTCTCTGCAGGCCGAGGTGGTGAGGAATTATATCGAGCTGCGCGGTCAACAGATGCGACTTGCGACCACCCGGCGCAACATCGCCAGCCAGCAGAAGACGGTCGAGCTGGTCAGGGGGCGTTTTGAGATAGGACTCGGCAACGAACTTGACCTGGTCCAGGCCGAGACCCAGTTGTCACTGATCAGAGCGCAGGTGCCTGCCCTGGAAACCTCGGTCCGGCAGTTCATGCATCAGTTGGCTCTGCTTCTTGGACAAACGCCGGAGAATTTAGTCACTGAGCTGACCCCGTCGGCGGATATTCCTCCCATCCCCCCGCTGCTCCAGATTGATCTTCCGTCCGAGCTGCTCAGGCTGCGCCCCGACATCCGCTCAGCCGAGCGCCGGATCGCCGCCGCCACCGCTGCGATCGGTGTGTCCACTGCTGAACTTTTTCCCAAATTTTCGCTCACCGGGATGCTGGGGCTAGAGAGCCGCAACCTGTCTGAGCTTGTCGCCTCGGGGAGTCGCTACTGGTCGCTTGGTCCGGCTCTCAATCTGAACATTTTTGACCAGGGGAAAGCCCGTGCCGGGATCGAAATAAACAAGGCCCGCCGCGATGCAGCCCTGGCCGTCTATGAACAGGCAGTACTCACTGCGCTCACTGAGGTAGAAAATGGTCTCGTTGCTTTTGCCAAAGAAAAGAGCACCACGAATATTCTCCGTGCAGCCGTCGCTTCCGGGCAAAGGGCGGTACGGATCTCCAATGGCCTCTACGAAACCGGCCTTGCCGACTTTCTCAATGTCCTGACAAGCGAGCGAGCCCTCTATCAGTCTGAGGACCAGCTGGTGCAAAGCAATCAGCGCCTGGCTCTTGCCATGGTGGCCATTTTCAAAGCCATGGGTGGCGGCTGGCAGGACCGTGGTCCTGATAAAACAGTTTCTGGAACCGATATGGGTTCTGCCTCTATGGTGAGACAACCTTTCCCCGTCCGATAAACGATATGAACCATCTGATACGCTCCTTCCTTGCCCGATCCGGAACTGCCGGTGGCCGATGTATACCCCTTGCCCTGATTGTTGTTTGTCTGCTGTTTCTTCTTGCTGGATGCCTGGAACATAAAGGAAAACACCGCGAAAAGGCCGATCGCCCCAAAAAAGCCATGCCGGTGACTATCGGTCTCAGTGCAGTGAAGAATGTCCCCGTGGCGCTCAGCGCCATCGGCACTGTCGAACCTTTTGCAACGGTGGCGATAAAATCGCAGATTACCGGTATCCTGAAAAAGGTCCACTTTCAAGAGGGTGACGACGTTAAAAAAGGCGACCTCCTTTTCACCCTGGACGAGCGGCCTTTTATTGCCCAGCTCAATCAGGCCCGGGGTACCCTGGCGAGGGACCGGGCGGAACTGGAAAATGCCCGAAAGGAGCAGAAACGCTATAGTCTGGCTGCCGGCAAAGGATATGTCTCCAGCGAGCAGGAGGATACGGCGGCAACCAGAGTCGCCACCCTGGGCGCGACGGTACAGGCGGATGAAGCTGCGGTGGAAAACAGTCGTCTGCAGCTTGAATTCTGTTCCATTGTCGCGCCTATTGACGGCCGAACCGGGGAGCTTCTGGTCACTGCCGGCAACCTGATCAAGGCCAACGGCGATACCGCCATGGTGACTCTCAACCAGATCACTCCCATCAAGGTTTCTTTTACCGTTCCGGCCAAAAATCTTCCGGAGATAAAAAAATATCAGGCGGCAGAAAGCCTGCAGGTGCAGCTTCCCGGTGTAAAAGGAGACCCTCTCACGGGGGCCTTTTCTTTTTTCGATAACCGGATTGATTCCAGTACCGGAACCGTGCTGTTGAAAGCGACTTTTGCCAATATCGGTCAGGATCTCTGGCCCGGCCAGTTTGTCGACGTCCAACTGGTTCTCACCACGCGTCCCGGAGCAGTTGTCGTTCCCAGCCAGGCCATCCAGGTCCGGCAGGACGGTGCCCATATCTATGTCGTGCACGATGACATGACGGTGGAAGACCGGCCGGTCACCACGGCGATGATCGTGGATAAAGAGACGGTCGTCGAGAAAGGTCTGGTTGGCGGCGAAAAGGTTGTTACCGAAGGCCAGCTGCAGCTCACCGACGGAACAAAAGTGCAGGACCGGAAGCGTCAGGTGTCAGAGAATTCCAAGGAGCATACATCCGGCAAAAGAGAGGGACAGGGAAAATCATGATTTCCATGTCGGCTATTTTTATCCGTCGGCCGGTAATGACCGTGCTGACCATGCTGAGCATCATGCTCTTTGGCCTCATCGGCTATAAACAGCTGCCGGTCAGTGATCTGCCCGATGTCGATTTCCCGACGATTAACGTCACTGCCTCTTTGCCGGGGGCCAGTCCGGCCACCATGGCCTCTACGGTTGCCACCGTCCTGGAGAAAGAGTTCTCAAGCATCGCCGGAATCGACTCGATGAGTTCGGTGAGTACCACCGGCAACACGCGAATAACCCTCCAGTTTTCTCTGGAGCGCGATATCGATTCCGCCGCCCAGGATGTTCAGGCAGCCCTGGCCAATGCTGCCCGCAGGCTGCCCGACGGTATGCCGTCACCGCCATCTTTTCGCAAGGCAAACCCTGCGGCCATTCCGATTCTCTATATTTCTCTCAGCAGCCCGACTCTGCCACTGTCCATTCTCGACCAATATGGTCAGACGATGAGTCAGCGTCTCTCCACCGTCCTCGGGGTAGCGCAGGTCCAGCTGCGGGGAACCCAGAAATATGCCGTCCGGGTGCAGCTTGATCCAAAGGTGATGAAGTCGCTTGACCTGGATGAGGCTGAAGTGGCGGCTGCCATTAATGCGCAGAACTCCAACAGCCCGATGGGCCAGCTCACCGGTTCCCGCAGAACGGTCACGCTGCAGGCCAACGGCCAGCTTACCGAGGCTGCGCAATACAAAAATATTATCGTTGCCGTACGTAATGGCCGCCCGGTAAGGCTCTCGGACATTGCCACGGTTCTCGACAGTGTGGAAGACGATCAGGATGCCGCCTGGTTTTTCACCCGCACCACCAAGGCACAGTCGATTTTTCTCGCGGTCTACAAACAGACGGGGATGAACACCCTGGAGGTGGCCAACGGGGTGAAAAAAATCCTGCCCGTACTGGAGGAAAGCCTGCCGGCTTCGACCAAACTGACCATCCTGCGTGACGGCAGTATTCCCATTAAAGACTCCGTTGACGATATCCAGTTTACCATGCTCCTCACCCTTGCCCTGGTGATCATGGTGATTTTTTTGTTCATCCGCAATATCTCGGCCACCGCAATTCCCAGCATGTCCCTGCCGATGTCGATCGTCGGCACCTTTAGCATTATGTATCTGCTCGGCTACAGCCTCGATAACATGTCGTTGATGGCCCTGACCCTGTCGGTTGGTTTCGTGGTGGACGATTCCATCGTCATGCTGGAAAATATCGTTCGTCATATGGAAATGGGCAAGAGCCGGATGCAGGCGGCGCTGGACGGGGCACAAGAGGTTGGCTTCACCATCATTTCCATGACCTTATCGCTGGTGGCTATATTTATACCGCTCTTTTTTCTTGGCGGCATCATGGGCCGTCTTTTTCGCGAATTTTCGGTAACCATCGGGGTCGCCGTACTGGTCAGCGGATTTATCAGCCTGAGCCTCACCCCGATGCTCTGCAGCCGGTTTTTGCGTGAACCGCATCTGCTCCATCATGGCCGAATCTACCAGGCAAGTGAGCGCATGTATCAGAAACTGGTCGGCCTCTACGAGCGCAGCCTGCTCTTTGTGCTCCGTTATCGTCTGGTCACACTGCTTTTATCTTTTATGGTGCTGGGCGCCACCGTCTACCTGTTCAATATCGTTCCCAAGGGTTTTATCCCCGCCGAGGACCGGGATATGATTCTGGTTTCCACTGAAACGTCCCAGGACATTTCCTGGCCGGCACTGGTGGAACACGGTATGGCTCTTGCCGAAATAACCCGGCAGGATCCTTATGTTGACCGCTTGATGCTGGATGTTTCCGATACGGTATTTATGCTGATTGTATTAAAACCGCGGGCAGAGCGCGAGTTGAATGTGGAAGAGGTGATCGCCGAACTTCGTCCCAAACTCAATTCGGTGCCCGGCATCAGGGCCATGCCGATCAACCGCCCGCCGATCAATGTCGGTGGCCGCCGCAGTCGCAGCCTGTATCAGATAACCTTGCAGGGGCTGGATATTGACCAGCTCTACAGTGCCTCGACGGTACTGGAAAAAGCCATGCAGGCGCAACCCGGCCTGCTCGATGTCTCCAGCGACCTGCAGCTGGAAAATCCCGAACTCAATATCGATATTGATCGGGACCGGGCTCTGCTTCTCGGCATATCCCCGCGGCAGATTGAGGAAACCCTCTACAGTGCCTTCGGCCACCGGACCGTGTCGACCATCGATGGGACCAACGACCAGTACAGCGTGATCCTCGAATTCCTGCCGCGTTATCGAGCGGATGCATCGGTGCTCAGTATGCTCAACATCCGGTCCAGCCAGGGAAAACTGGTGCCGCTCTCCTCTGTTGCCAGGATGCACGAGGGGGTCGGACCCCTGTCTATCAACCACACCGGCCAGCTGCCATCGGTGACCCTGTCTTTTAATACCACCCCGGATATTGCTCTCGGCGATATCGTCAAGAACCTGGAGAAACTGACCGCGAGTGTTCTGCCCGATGGCGTTCGTGCCTCTTTTCAGGGCAATGCCCAGCAATTCCAGGATTCCCAGGCCAGCATGGGCTGGCTGCTGGGACTGGCGATTATTGTCATCTATATTGTGCTCGGCATCCTCTACGAGAGCTTCATCCACCCGCTGACGATTCTGACCGCCCTGCCGTTTGCCGGTTTCGGCGCGCTGTTGACGCTGCTGCTCTTTGAGACGGATTTATCCATCTATGCCTTTGTCGGCATCATTATGCTGGTCGGTCTGGTGAAGAAAAACGGCATAATGATGGTCGATTTCGCGGTGGTCGCCCAGCAGCATGGCAAAAGTCCGGATGACGCAATCCGGGAGGCCTGCGTCATCCGTTTTCGTCCGATCATGATGACCACCATGGCCGCGCTGATGGCCGGCCTGCCGATCGCTCTCGGATTCGGGGCCGGGGGCGAATCGCGCCGTCCGCTGGGGCTTGCGGTTGTCGGCGGGCTGCTGTTTTCGCAGACGCTCACTTTATACGTCACCCCGGTTTTTTATCTGTATATGGAGAAACTGCAGCAGTGGCTGAAGCGTCGGAAGGAAACCATTACACAGCCGGAAGAGTGAGCTGCCGCTGTTTGCGGTGAGGAGACTATTTTCTAAACGGATTTGTTATAAGCACAGGACAATGGGCCCGTTTCAGAACCCGTTTGGTGACACTGCCGAGCAGAATTTTTTCCAGTCCCTTCGCCCCGTGGGAGCTGATGACGATCAGGTCTCCATTTTTTTCCCTGGCGTAATCGACAATTTTTTCAACCGGGTCGCCAAGGAGTATTTCTCCGGTGCAGCCGGGGAATTTAACGATATTGTCGGCAATGAGTCTGGTCATTTTTTCTTCCGCAGCCGTCTGGAGTCTCTTCCGGCATTCTTCAACATACGGAACTTCCAGTATCCCGTCACCGGTATACATATCAACAACGTAGACGAAATGGGGGACTGCTTGCAGTTTCTCCGCCATGTAGGCTGCATATTCCACCAGGTTGTCGGTTGTTTGTAGAAAATCTACCGGAACGATGATGTGGGTAATTTTGCTCATTTTACGCTCTCTTGAAATATTCGATTATTTGACCACGAGAACCGAGCAGGGCGCCGTATGCAAAACTCTGGTTGTCACACTGCCAAGAACCAGCCCTTCAAGATTGGTCAAGCCACGGGAACCCATAATTATCAATACACATTGTTCAATCCTGGCGATATCGGGAATCACCGCTTTGGCTGGTTGTTCCATTAATCGTTCCTCGAAGTCTACCTCTGCTTCGGTCAGGCGTTTCTTGTAGGGGGCGATGAGATGTTCTGCGTTATGCAGGATGTGGTAAATGGCGTCATTTCTCATCGGTTCCCCGAGCAATGCCGGAAATTTTTTATGGCAGTGGACCAGTATCACCTTTGCCTGTAAAAGTTTTGCGTAGTCTATTCCGGTTTCAAGTACTTTGTCGGAATATTCGGAACCATCAACTGCGACCAGTATTTTTTTTTGCGTCATTGCGTAGCTCCCATGTAATCAACAGGTTAATCCCTCGAGCCTATACTCTTTATGAAGGTGCTGGGACAATATCCAAAATTAAAACGAACCGATACATAGAGTCTCTCTATATTGTATTGCATCTGATTTTCTGGACAAGGATCAGGGAATAGATTTATCCCTTGCGGTCAACGTTGTCTGTTACATTCCTCCTAAGTTAGGCAAAACTGCAGCGGCAAAACTTAATACAAAAAAGAAGCCGCACATATCGGTGACGGTTGTCAGGAGTGGGCTGGAGACCAGGGCCGGATCGAGTTTTAACTTCTTGAGCACCAGGGGGAGCATCCCACCGAGGAGGACGGAAACCAGTGTGTTGGCTGCCAGTGCGCCGCCGACGACAATTCCAAGCCATGGATTTCCCTTCCAGAAAAAAGCGACTCCCCCCAGCAGCAGGCCAAGCACCAGACCGTTGATGATGCCGATCTTGGCCTCTTTGGCCAGCACCCATAACAATTCACCCGGTCGGACCAGGCCGAGGGAGAGTTCGCGCATGGAAACCGCCACAGCCTGATTGCCGGAACAGCCACTCATGTCGCTGACCATTGGCAGAAAAACTGCCAGGGTGATGACTGCGGCCAGGGTATCCTGATAGAGGGCGATGACACTTGCCGCGATGATATTGAGGACGATATTCATACTCAACCAGGACAGACGGCGGCCGGATCGAGTAAGCAGGGGCATAGTCCGGAATTCCTCGCCGCCGATAATACCGCTCAAGCGAAGAAACGTTTTCGTTTTTCGTTTGTTGATCGCTTCTTCAATGGCATTGGGCAAAACCACGCCAACCAACCGTCCAACATCGTCGACAACCGGTGCGCCGAGCAGGTTATGCTCTTCGAAAAAATCTTCAAGCTCTCTGAGCGAGGCTTTATCGGATACGCTGAGCGGGGACGAAAGCATGATCTGGTCGAGCTGAGTCCCCCGGGTAGGAAACAGCATGTCATGCATCCGCAGGACACCGACTAATTTCTCGCTCTGATCAACGACATAAAAATATTGCACATGGTAATCAACGTATTCACTCCGGTTGAGCTGGAGATCATTGAGGACGTCCTTGATAGTCTGATCGGTTCTATAGACCAGAAATTCGGAAATCATCAACCCGCCGGCACAGTTCGGGTCGTATTCCAACAGCATCCTGGCTTCTTCGGCGTCTTCCTTGTCCATTACCGCAAGAATTGCGTCACTGGTTTCCTCATCCATTTCCCCGAGCACATCAACCAGGTGATCGCTGGACAGTTCCTCCAGAATGGCGGCTGCCTGGGCCGATGGCATATCCTCCACCAGGTCGGCAGCCTGGGTGTCGGGGATATCCTCGATCATGTCCGCGGCATCTTCAGGGCTAAGAAGGCTGAAGAGCATCTGCTGCTCGTCTTCATCCAGACGGGAGATAGCCCGTGCGGTCTCAGACGGGCTGAGTGTTTCAAGAAATTCTGTCAACTGGGCGCTGTTTTGCGTAGCGATCAGATCACTGAGCATATCCCAGGTGGGAATTATTTTACTCATAGAGAGCCTCTTATAAAATACCAGGGCAGCATGTTGAGCGGATCTGGATGGTGGCTTTGAAAAAATAAATGAATCTGTCGGCAGAGCTTATTCACGGGAATGGTCGTCGTCAATTGATAGTTTGGATGAAACAAAAAATCTTTTGTCTTGGGATGATGCTGGCATTCTTTGGTCCACTGATTGTTCTGCTTTACCGCAGGACAGTACACTGCTCAGTGGTTGAGGCTGGATTTCGCGATGATGTTGGGACTGATTGCCGTTATGAACTGTGGTTATTGGATAAAGGCAACTGCTCGCACTGGTGAGCCCTCAGCATCTGCCATGCTTAATGGGAAACAGGAAAAATCAAAACGGTTGCAGGGAAGATCTTGCAGATTGGCCAAATTTTCAATGATAATAATATTATTCTGCAGTAGAGCTTTGTGGACGGGATAGTCTTGACTGTCTACCGGGTCAGCGGATATCGTGTCTAGCCCGAATCCTTTTAGACCAAAGCGGCCTAACCAATGTGCCGCTTCCAGAGATAAAACAGGATACTCGGCAAAATATTGTTTGAAACCCCAATATTGGCTCCACCCCGTATGGAGCAATAAGAAATCGACAGCCTGAATTTTATCCTGATACGGCTGTAAGAGATTGACGCCGATAGATTTCACCGTGGAATCATCGTGGCGTAACAGGAAGGCTGAGCCGTAGAAGTGGTCTATTTTCAGCATATCCAGGGTGTTGTGTTTTTTCAGCAGATGGGCGGGAGCATCAACATGTGTTCCGGTATGTGAGTACATGGTGATCTTCTTTTCAAGAAAACCTACCTCGTCAATAGAACATTCAGTTGTGATTGTTGGTGGCTCTGTACCAGGATACACCGGCATGTTCTGGGCTATTGGATGGGTTAAGTCGAATACAGTCATGTGATGCGGCTCGTGGGTAATTTTCTTTTAGACATCGGCAGATTTCTCCCTATAATACTTGATTCTCTGGTATGGCACGTTACTTTACTCAACTTGAGGATTTTTGGGCAGCAATTTTAGCTTGACCGTCAAGGTGTTGTTGACTATAAGACGCAGCTCCCTGATAACACGATAATTTAAGGTAATACGGTTTGGAACTGCAGACATTCGTTAACTATTATTTAAAGATTTTCTTTATTCTTACCCCGTTCTTCGTCCTTTCGGCATTTCTTTCCCTCACCCGCGACTTCCAGGACTTTGAAAAGAAGCGGATTGCGCTGAAGGTGACAATTGCGGTGATGATCAGTTCGTTTGTGATCTATCTCTTTGGCAAATATATTTTTGAATTGTTTGGTATTACTCTGGACGCCTTCCGGATAGGTGCTGGCACTATTCTGTTCCTCTCTGCCCTCTCCATGCTTTCGGGTAACGACGACACTGCCGGCCAGGCAAGCAACCATGATATCGCTGTTGTTCCCCTGGCGATGCCCATGACTGTCGGCCCTGGTGTCATCGGTGTGCTCCTGGTCATGGGGGCGGAAGCCAGTTCCGTCATGGACAAACTCATCATCGGCGCTGCTCTCTTTCTTGCCGTCGTGAGCCTGGGAATAATCCTCTACCTGTCAACCATTATGAAACGCCTGATCGGCGAGCAGGGATTGGTTATCCTGCCAAAGATTACCGGTCTCTTTGTTTCCGCCATTGCGGCCCAGATCATTTTCACCGGGATCCAGAATTTTTTAAACCTTCACTGAGTCTTTTGGCAACAGGATATTGCCAGCTACGTCAAGCACCATTACCATGATGTGGTCAGGTTGGTACCTGGTCGACTGGAAATTGTATTTTCTGATTGCCCCTCAAACTCACCCTGGTTCAGCAGCTGAACATTCGGGGGAGTTAGATGGTATTTTCATTTTCTATGCGACCATCAAATATAAATAGTGTGAGTATATGTCAGACGCAAGGCAAGTAACTTTACTGGTTCTAACAGACAGGTCTCATCGCTGGGATTCAAGTATATCTTTGTTGCCGGCTCCAGAGGTGGTGGGGTGTGAATTTAACCCATCAATTTTTGAATATTCTGGTGTTGTGCTTGATATTAAATCTAAAGATCTCAAAAAGGATTTGCTTTTTCGTCTGAGAAGTCATTTGCAATTCTGTCTGCAGCCAATTTTCCTTACGGAATCAATCAGCATCCCGGCAGATGCTGTGGCTGATGGGATTGTAGCGGATATAAATGAGGCGTATGCCTTGGCTCAACCCATTTGTCTGCGCATCAATAGTCTTGGCTATGATCCATTAAGTGTTCTCCCGAGTCCGTTATTTAAGGTCCTTCTGTATCTCTATGTCCGTGGTACAGATATTTCCCCGGTAAAAGATTGGAATTCTCCTGCTATTTACAGTTATCCCTTTGTTGCCCTGCTTATCGGTTTTTCCGAGCAGGTGGAAGACTGGCTGGAGGCGCAAAATCAAAGGTTGCTGCTGGAAAAGGGTGTGTTGGTCGACAGGTTGCGGAGGTGTCCGCACTGCGGTCTTGCAAACCCCAATTATGTTGATGTCTGCACCAATTGTCGTTCAATTCATATCCATCAGGATCTTTTTCTACACTGTTTTACTTGTGGTGCTGTACAGCCGGAGAAAGTCTTCCGGACCCAAACTGGCCAGCTGGTATGTCCGCAATGCAATGCGCGGCTTCGACACATTGGCACTGATTATGATAGACCTATAGAAAACTATACATGCAGTGACTGTCATAGCTCATTCTCGGAGCCTCTCATTGTTGCCGCGTGTCCTCGATGTGAAAGAGTGACGGAAACAGAAGATCTGGAAGTTAAGAACTATACAACCTACCACCTGACTGAAAAAGCAGTGATTGCTGCGAAAACCGGTCGTATTGAAGAACCGTCAGCCCTGCTGGATAGTTTGCAGAATGTGAATTTCACATATTTTACTTACATATTCAACTGGCTTTTTTCGATGGCAAAACGCTACAAGGATGGGGAATTTACGGTTTTTGCGATCAGAGCCACTAATTTCGAGGAAATTGAGGGTGCGGTTGGAATTGCTCGTCTGCTTGAACTCATTGAGGAATATGTCAAGCGGGTTAAGTCACAGTTGAGAACGACTGATTTGACGTCCCTGGGCGAAAAAGACGATATCTGGTTTCTGCTGCCCAGAACGAATGTGCAGGAGCGGCAAATAGTCATTGATCGTATATTAGCCTCGACAACTGATACATCGCAAAAAGAGGACCGAAACATTTTGGATTTGCGTGTTGTGGCGGTAACAATACCTGGTGAATCAGATCAGCATGATACTCCGGAAAAAATTATTGCAATGATCCGTCAGGAACTCAATCGCAATTAAAGAGGCGCATCGTGTTTGCTCAGCTGGAAAATTTTATTATTAATGTCTGGTTCATTTTCCAGGGTTTTTTCGATGCGCCCTTGGCTCATTTTGACGAGTTTATTTTAAAGTTTGTTCCTTTTGCGCTGTTTCTTGAGTTCCCCTTATACGTACTCATCATCGTCGGAGTATTTTTTTATGTGTTGCGACGAAGGTATGGTTTATCGCAAAATGTCAGCTATATACCATCTGTTTCCTGCATTGCACTCTGCTATGCAGAAGAAGATGCTGTGCAACGAACCATTCGCAGTCTGACCGAACAGATCTATGCCGGACCGATTGAAATTCTCGCGATTATGGATGGTGCTGCCCAGAATATTTCAACCTATAATGCCGCAAAATCTATGGAGAAATACGTAAGTAATTTTCCCAACAGAACATTGCGGGTTGTTCCCAAATGGCAGAGAGGCGGGCGGGTTTCTTCAATGAACCTTGGCCTTACCCTGGCAAAAGGTGAGATTGTCATGGCTTTAGACGGGGATACCTCTTTTGATAACGACATGGTTTTTGAAGCAACAAGGCCTTTTGTTGATGAAAACGTGGTCTCCGTGGCTGGAAATCTGCGTGTAAGGAATGTTGCCGCATCCATTATGACGAAATTACAGTCAATTGAGTATTTGATCTCAATTTATCTGGGTAAAACCGGGTTGAGTGAATTTAATATTGTCAACAATATTTCCGGTGCATTTGGTGTCCATCGGAAGAAGTTCCTGGAAAAATTAGGCGGTTGGGACGCAGGAACGGCTGAGGATCTCGATTTGACCATCAGGATAAAAGGATATCTTGGAAGGTATCCACATCTTCGTATTGTTTTTGCCCCCCGGGCCATTGGCCATACGGATGTTCCTGTGACGCTCCGCCAATTTTTCAATCAACGTCTCCGCTGGGATGGGGATTTGTTTTATTTGTATCTCAAAAAACACAGATCCCGAATTCGGCCGGGACTTCTGGGATGGCGTAATTCTCTTATGATGTTGTGGACAGGGTTGTTTTTTCAACTTGTCATGCCTTTTCTTATAGTTATTTATACTGCGTATATCCTCATAGTTTTCCCTCCTGAACTGTTTGCGGCTATAATGTTGTTTGTTTATCTGGCCTATCTTATTGTGAGTGTCGGAATGTATGCAATATTTTTCGTTTTTTTGTCAGAAAGAAAACAGCAGGATGCCGGCTTGATAATTTTGCTGCCGCTTTTTCCACTTTTTTCTTTTGTTGTAAGAGTCTGGTCGGCGATTGCGTCACTTAAAGAGTTGGTTCAGAATGCTCATTTAGATTCTTCAATGGCACCATGGTGGGTGCTGAAAAAAACAAAATTTTAACTATGATATCGACAATATCTCGATCTGTGCATAAAAATAGTGTCTATTCGGTTTACTGGTCAATTGTGCTGGTTTGTTTTTTTACTGCGGGCGTTGGTCCGGCGAATGGGACGCAAGTGATGCCTAGAGGTGGCGTTTCCTCCAATGCTCCCCTGGCAGAGCTTGAACAAGCTGTTATAACCGCCAGTTCTGTCGAGTCAGAAAGGGCATTGCTTGAGGAACTGCAGGCTGATTTAGAGCATGAACGGGAAATTGCCGGTTGGAAGATTATCGGTTCTGCCCGCAGCGGGTATACCAACGAGCAGCTTACCACCGATACGAGAAAGGAATATTACCCCACACAGATATCTGCAGGCCTGACCCACCCACTTTTTGGCAAATTCAAGGATGAACAATCTCAGCTGTTGGAACTGGAGGCGGGGGCAGAAAATGGACGGTTGAAGGTCGCCATAAGGCGTCTTGATGCTCTGGAGCAGTTGCGTCTGAGCTATATCGTACTCTGGGGAGTGGAGCAAAAGATTCTTCTTGCCGATGCTTTTCTCAGCACCCGACAGGAAGACCTCGGTGTATTGGAAAAGCGTAAGGACGCAGGTCATTTGCTGGCCTCAGATTACTTCGAGTTCATTACTGCGCAGGACCGTGTCGAAAGGGAGCGAAGGGTTAACCATAATGCGGCTGAACGGGCTCGTGATATCATTCAGATGCTGACCCATATCAGAGTCGCAAGTCCGTTAATCTATGTACCTGATCTGCCGGTGAGCTGTGAAGATTCAGAAGGGGTGCTTGCAGCGCTTGATCAAACTCCGGAAATTCTCTTGTACCAGAACCTGGTTGACCTGGAACTCAAAAAACAGCGCTATTCCAGAAACGATATCAAAGGTGATGTAACTGTCAGAGGATTTGCTGCTACTTCTGAAGAAATTAATACCGAATTTGGTTACGGCGCGACAGTGAGTGTGGACGTGGCAATGCCGCTTAATCCATTTGCTGCTGATTCGGGCAGTCGTGTTGTCGCGCAGAAACGTCTGCAGCGATATCAACAGGAATTAATGACCAAAACTGAAGAGCTGAAACTTTCCATGATGGAACGTGTACGGGATCTTGATTCAGAACGTTCAAGAAAAAAAGACAATCTTTCACAGCTACAGGCGGCGACGGAACTTCTGCGAGAAAAAACACTGCGGATTAACAGAATTGATGGAGATGTCCTGGAACAGTATCAGCGGGCACGCTATCTCTATTATCGGGCGGCAACGGATTTCGTCGATGGTGAAGTTCGATTACTGCAGAGTGCCGCCCAGGTTTTACGTTTCTGCCCTGAAGGTGGAGCGAGGCAGTCTCTGGTCGCTGAGAACACTTCGGTTATTCGTCCTTTGGCCGACGCCTCGCCGGGTAAAACTTCTGGCGGCAGTAAACAAAAGTCCCTCGCCTTGCCACCTCAAGACACCACGGCCCGTTCCGTAGTGTATTGGTGGAACACCACGTCCCTTTTTGATTACCCCTTTCCTTTTGCGGATTTTAAGCAGCAGTCAATTGATCATGTTCTCGTTTCTTTGAATGCGGGGCAATTGGCATATATCGCCACACCGGAAGGTCAGGCGAAAATGAGGCGGCTTTTGGCTGACGGTCAGCAGCAGGGACTCACTGTGAGTTTGCTGCTTGGCGAGCCAACGTGGATTTTACCCGAGTTCCGGCATCGCCTGATGAACATTCTGCAACTTGCCAACAATTTTGATTTTGCAGGTGTGCATCTCGATATGGAACCATCCCAGCTTGATGCCGGAAAATATGGTCTGGAATATCTTGCCGCTCAATTGCTCAGAACTGTCCAGGTGGCCACAGAAGTCAGTGAACATCCAATTGAAATAAGTATCCACCCCAGGATGCTGGACACAACACAAACCAATATTTGTTTTGGATGTGGTTTAAGCAATCTCCCCCTGAACAGAGTTGTGGTGATGATATATCGAACAGAGATGCAGGCGGCAGCTGACCAGATGGCTCGTTTTTCTAAAGAGTTTCCAGGAATTAAATTTGCAATCGCCCAGAGTGTCGAAACGTCCCTCGGGCCTGAAAACAGCTATGCGCATCAGGGATTAAAATCGTTTACACAGGTGCGGCAGCGTTTTATGGGGAAAGATTATAAGTCAGGCTGGCATGGGGATGTGTATATTCAAGACTGGCAATCCTACCGGCAACTTCTGAATTCTTCTGCTACTCACTAAGGCTGGAAAATATACCATGAATATCAGTTACGATCGTAAGCGCCGCGACCCGACGCGGGAAGGACAGATGAAGGTGCCGTATGCCCCGGCTAAACGTGCTTTAAGTAATTTTAAGTGGCGTCTCACGTTGCTTGTCGTGCTCAGCCCGTTTCTGTATTTTGGGGGGAAGATGGTGTACAGCATGTTTGTCGCCCCGTCATCTGGATTTGTGATGCTGGATATTCAAAAATATCAGAGCCCTGCAGAGAGTTTGGTGCAAAAGATTAATGTCGAGATAGGACAGCAGATAGAGGCAGGAGATCTGCTGATAACCTTAGAAGATCGACAAATAGAATCAGAACTCGTCCGCTTACAGGCAGCACGCGAGGATCTGCTGGCTGCCTCCGATACGGATCAGGGATCAGGAGAGTATTTGCTGAAGCAGAAAAAGCTGGCACTGGAAGCTGTGGCGTATCAGCGAAGCGGCTTCGAAAACATTTCTTTTCTTTTTCAGCGGGGTGCTGCAACCATTGCCGAGAAAAAAACAGCGTTCTCGCAACTCAATGGCGCTCGGCTCCAGCTCAATAGTGCTGAGCATGCGCTGAGCCAATGGGCAGAGCGGCAGCAAAGCAGCCCGGAAAGAATAAGGAAGATGCCGGAGTATCGTCAACTGCAAGAAAAAATAGCGCAGTTGGAGCAGGAGAAAATGCGTCTCTCAGTATATTCGACCTCCCCAGGCCAGGTAACAGAAATAAATGTGGCACAGGGGCAGGTTTTGCCAAAGGGGGAGGAGTTGATAGCTGTTGCCCGTCAGGATAAACAGATTATAGCATCATTTATTTCGCCAAACCATCTTGCACGTGTTCAGCTTGGTGAAATAGCGGATGTCGTTTTTCCATCGGGGAAAGTAATCAAGGGACGTGTGCAGTATAATCCCCGTATAACAGGACGATTGCCGGCTTACCTTGCAACTCCGATGCTGGGACGTCAACGAATGGTCATTGTGCACCTCACCCCGCTGGAGCCAATTCCACCGGAAGAAAGTATTGATGGTTTGCCGGTGGATGTCAATTTCATCTCTTTTGCCCGGCAGTTTATTGAGCGGGTCAAAAATATTTTCGTTCCATTCAGTTAGATACGCGGGGTGGGGATGAGACGGTGGCGACTGCCGGTTTTTTCACACTCTATCAGGGGGGATAAGTTCATTCACGAAATACGTTACTTGTAAAAAGCACAAGTAACGTATTTCTCATTCACTAAAAATAAGTGTCGAATCGAATGGTCAACTCGTTCATGCCGTCAACGTTTGTCAGCATCTCTTGAATACGCTCGCGAATAACCGATTGCTGGTCTTCGGGTACCTTCAGGGAAATGACTACCGCCCCGCTTTGTGCAACCACAACTGCATTGGGGAAATCAAAGAGTTTATCACTGACCAGGGCATGCAGCGCGGAATTGGCCAGAGCTTCTTTTGATTCCTTCGTTTCCTGAAAGGATGGCAGACTTACCGCGTTGGCGATAAGATCCACCGCCTCGTCTTCGGACAAATGACCGATGCGCAGGGTCATATTGTACATCGCGGGGTCCATCAGGTCGATGCCATACAGGAACATGCCCCACTTGCGTCGTTCATCGTCATCTTTTTTCAGCGTGTATCGGGCTTTTTCTTCGGAAATGTTTTCCCGTGCCATCTCGTCGGCGACTCTTTTATCCGTATCGGCGATGATTCTTACCTTCAGGACATGCGATATATTGTTGACAAAATGATGCCCCAACAGACCGTGGTAGATGACGTTGCGATGGAGAAAATGCTGCAGAATTGCGGAGCGAATGGCCGTCTTGAAACGTTTTTTGCCATGAGGGAAACGATCCAGCACGGAAAAAGCGTCGTTAAGACCTCGGACCAGCTTAATTTCCGGGAGATGAAATTTGTCCAGGTTTTCCAGGATCTGATCCCGGGAAAAACAGGTGTATCCTAATCTCTTAGCCAGTTTTTCGGCTATTGACTTACCGTGATAATAACTCCCGCGGGAAATAGTGATAATCGGCATCATAACCTCCTGGTGGTGTAAGGTTAGCGAAGAAAAGTGTGAGGAGATTGTCTCCCCGCGCAGATGAACGCAAACAGAAGACTGCACCCTGGTATATTTACCACAGAGTATAAAGTTATACGATGCTATCTTTCTTGACAATACGCACTTTGATGATGACAGGTCCTAATGAACCACGCAGGCCAGTCTGGCAGGATGGCTAACTTATCTCACAACAAGGAGAAGCAGGATGGCTGATAAGAAAGAAAAGGAAGAAAAGAAAGAAAAAAAAGACAAGAAGGATAAGAAAAAGAAAGATGCCAAAAAAGAATGCTGCGGGGAATCGAGTTGTCAAACAGTAGAGGATAAAAAAGGTAAAAAAGAGAAGAAAGAGAAGAAAGCTAAAAAAGCTAAGAAAGACAAGAAAGACAAAAAGAAGTGAGCCTGGTCTTTTCTGCACCCGGTCCGGCGGCATGTGCTGTCTGCCGGACCGGGTGACGCAAAGGTCATTTCATTAAGCAGCTACCTGGTCAAGAGACGCGTTGTTTTCCGATAAGCTTGCTTCCTTCATCTCCAGGTACTCGTCGAAGTTCATCATCTTGTCAATTATTCCATCCGGGGTGATCTCGACAATTCTGTTGGCTACGGTGGAGACAAACTGATGGTCGTGGGAGGCAAAGAGCACCACCTCCGGAAAAGCCATCAGCCCATTATTCAGTGAGGTGATCGACTCAAGATCAAGATGGTTGGTCGGCTCGTCGAGAATCAGGACATTGGCGTCGGCGAGCATCATTTTCGAGAGCATGCAGCGTACCCGCTCTCCACCGGAAAGAACGGAGGTTTTTTTTGTTGCCTCTTCTCCGGAAAAAAGCATTTTGCCCAGGAAACCCCGGATAAAGCTCTCGTCGGTTTTCGGTGGCGAAAACTGCCGCAGCCAGCCGACCAGATCCAGCTGGTCATTGTCAAAATAGGAATTGTTCTCTTTGGGAAAGTAGGCGTTTTTTATGGTTACCCCCCAGCGGAAGCTGCCTGCATCCGGTTCAAGTTCTCCGGCAAGAACCTGAAAGAGCGTAGTCTTGGCAAGACTGTTCGGGCCGATAAAGGCAATTTTGTCACCTTTATTAACGGTAAGCGTCAGGTCTTTAAACATGGACACGCCTTCGACCTCTTTACTCAGTCCGTCAATCTCCAGAATGATGTCGCCGCAGGGCCGTTCCGGCTTGAAGACGATATAAGGATATTTTCGTGACGAGTTGGGCATATTGTCGATGGTTAATTTTTCCAGCAGTTTTTTCCGCGATGTTGCCTGTTTTGCCTTCGATGCATTGGAGCTGAAGCGTCTGATGAACTCTTTCAGCTCTTCGGCTTTGGCCTTGACCTTCTTGCTTTCGGTCTCTTTTTGCCGGAAATGGAGCTGGCTGGCTTCATACCAGAAATCATAGTTGCCGACGTACACCTCAATCTTGCCGAAATCAATATCCGCCATATGGGTGCAGACCTGATTGAGGAAATGGCGATCATGGGAGACTATGATCACGGTATTGTTGAAACGGGAAAGAAAATCTTCAAGCCAGTTGATGGTCTTCAGATCCAGTTGGTTGGTCGGTTCGTCCAGGAGCAGGATGCCGGGGTTGCCGAACAGGGCCTGGGCGAGCAGTACCCGTACCTTGTCGCTGCCGTCGAGCTCCTTCATTTTTTTCTGCCGCAGTTCTTCCGGGATACCGAGTCCTTTGAGCAGCACTGATGCTTCTGCTTCGGCCTCATAGCCATTCATTTCACCAAACTTGACTTCCAGCTCGCCGGACAGAATACCATCTTCTTCAGTGAAATCGGTCTTGGCATAAATGGCCTCACGAGCGGCCATGATCTTGTACAGCTTCTTGTGGCCCATGATCACGGTGTTGAAAACAGTGTATTCGTCAAAGGCGAACTGGTCCTGATTCAGCATGGCGATGCGCTGACCCGGTCCTTTGCTTATTTCCCCGCGGTCGGGATCAAGCTGTCCTGCCAGGATTTTGAGAAAAGTGGACTTGCCGGCACCGTTGGCGCCGATCAGCCCGTAGCAGTTGCCGGGGGTGAACTTAATATTGACGTCTTGGAAGATGATTCTCTTGCCATAGGAGAGTGCGATATTGGATGCAGTAATCATGATGGTGTCCTCGTTAAAAAGCCAACAGGATACTTCCCATGGCGTGGAGTGTACTGGAAAAAATTGCAGGCGTTAAAGGGTTATTCTTCTTCGGGTAAAGGAGTTTCTTTGGTCTCGTCAGGCTCAACCTGTTTCTCCTGCTTGCGTGCTTTTTTATCTTCTTTTTTCTTTTTTTTGGCGATTTCTTTTTGTCGTTTCTCGTATGAATAGTTCGTTCTGGCCAAGACTCTCTCCTTTATAGTGGTTAGTGTTCGTCTTGAATTGAAATAAAAAAAGCCCCCGCAGAAGTGCGGAGGCTTTTTGTGGTCAAACTCGGTTGTTACTGCTGGACAACGTTCGCAGCAGCAGGGCCTTTGGGGCCGTCAACAACCTCGAAGGTCACTCGAGCACCTTCTTCGAGAGATTTGAAGCCCTGAGCTTGAATTGCCGAATGATGCACGAAGACATCATTGCCGCCATCCTGCTCAATAAAACCAAAACCTTTCGAATCATTAAACCACTTCACTGTTCCTTCAGCCATCTTGTACTACTCCTCTTTGCTGGGTTCCTTGGGAACCCTTTTTTATGTAGCCGAACTATCACTGTGATACCTCGACTGGACGTCTGGATTATCCAGACAAATTAGATTATCTTACTACTGGTTTGCTCGTTCCGAAATCAAATGAGCACGCCTTGCTGCGCCGGCTTTTGCCATGGTTGGCCGTTGCCGGTTTTTTGCCTGTCGGCCGCGGTCGGGAATAATTGTCCCTTCTGTTTTCAACCGCCACTTCTTCGACGGTCGGCGCTGCAAAATGATCAGGAGTTGTCTCTCGGATCATTTTTTTGCCGAGAGTGCGCTCGATGAGAGAAACCATTTTATCATCTTCGCGATCGGCAAAGGTCAAAGCCTGGCCGCTTCGGGTGGCCCGACCGGTGCGGCCGGTGCGGTGCGTGTATGTTTCGGCGGTGTCCGGCACATCATAGTTGATTACATGGGAAATGCCAAGTACATCGATGCCGCGGGCGGCGATATCGGTTGCCACCATTATTTTATAGGTGCCGTCGCGAAAGCCGTCCATCGCCTGCTGCCGTTTCTGCTGGGAGAGATTTCCCTGCAGCGAGGTGGCGTTGAATCCGGCCTTTTCCAGCACCAGGGCCAGACTCTTGGCTTTGTATTTGGTGCGGGTGAAGATCAGCGTACAGGCCATGTCCCGTTCCTCAATGATGTTTTTCAGCAGAGAAGTCTTCTTTGCTTTGGCCACCTGATAGAGCACATGGGAAATGGTCGGGGCGGGCAGGGTATGGTTGATCTGCACAGTCACCGGCTTATACAGAATTTCTTCTGCCAGGTGACGAATTTCCTGGGGCATGGTTGCGGAAAAAACCAGCGATTGCCGTTTCGTCGGCAGTTGTTTGATTATCCGTCTAATATCCGGCAGAAAACCCTTGTCGAACATGTGATCGGCTTCATCTAAAACCAGTACTTCAACCGCTCTCAGGTTGAAAGCCTTATCATTGAGCAGATCGAGCAGGCGACCGGGGCAGGCGACGACAATTTCTGCACCGGAGTGAATTTTGCTGATTTGCGGCTGTTTGCCAACACCGCCGTAAACAACGACGCTGCGCAGACCGGTCTGTTTGCCCATCTGGCAGATGTTGGTATGAATCTGCTCTGCCAGTTCTCTGGTGGGAGCGACAATTAATGCCCGTACTATCTTACGCGGTCCTTCCTGCAGGCGCTGCAGGATTGGGAGAACAAAGGCTGCGGTCTTGCCGGTGCCGGTTTGCGCCAGGCCAAGCATGTCATGGCCGGCAAGGATCGATGGGATAGCTTCTTTCTGAATGGGGGTGGGGGCGGTATAGCCGCAGGCAGCAATGCCGGCGTTTATCTTGGGGTGAAACTGAAATTCGTTAAAACTCATAATACTCCATTGTATTTCGTGGTGAGATGCCGGGGCGTATCCCTGGTTTCTCGATCGGCGAATCCTTTTAGATCCGTCGGTAAATAATTTATTTTTCAGTATTTTGTTGCGCGGACGAGGAATTTTCTCCTGGTCGCCGCACGCACATCTCGACGCTTTGAATTTGTCTGCTCAGTGATCTTGGGTGAGTTCTGTTCTCTTAAATGAGAACCCTGTAAATAGAAATTATGCCTGCACTCAAGATAAAATAAGCCATACTGTTTTAAGTAATCAGCATGTGCTTCGACGGCAACGAACGACGCTTGGGGTAACAACGAGGTTAACGAGGACTACCTGAAGGGAATTGCTCCTACTTAATGTGTTTCAATGAGCGACACTATACACTCTTTATGCGATTAAGCAAGCAAATAAAAAAGAGTGGCGACATAAAAAACCAAAATTGCCCCGCTGAATGGCTCGCAAGAAACGTGCAGAGTTCCAAGAAGCGTAAACTTCGAGGCGCTTTTTTACACCCAAAGGAACTGCTCCACGACCAAAGTGCAGGAAAACATGCCTTTTTGCGGGCATCAGATATTACTTCCAGGTGAACTGCGGCTCCTCCGGATGCGGCTCCTCTGGACGATATGTGTGCTGCAATCCCTGCAGGAAATTGCGCAGGATCTGATCTTTGCAGCTGCGATAATTTTTATGCTCCGGTTTTCGAAAAAAAGCACTGAGCTCATGCTTGCTCATGGGAAGTTCGGCACCAGCCAGAATGTTGAGGATATCATCGTCTTTGAGGTTGAAGGCAATTTTTAATTTCCGGAGAATAATATTGTTATTTATCCTTTTTTCCGGCCTGGGTTGCGGCCCTTCTTTTTTGCCCCGCCTATCGTTGATGAGGCCGTTGAGGAAAGCGGCCAGCTGCATGTCGCCGCAGTTTTTAAAGGCCGGGTCATCCTCTTTTTTCAACCAATCGCTGAGCTGCGCCCGGGTGACTGGATAGTCGGCCAGGCCAAAAAGTGCGATCATCTTCGAATCGGTAAAATTGAAGGTATAGCGAATTCGGCGTAAGATATCGTTGTTGCGCATAAAAATAGTTTCCTGGAGCAAGGCTTGTGAGCGTGTAATGTGTTTGTGTGTCTTTTTCGACGAGTGCTGTTTTTTACTATTCAAGACAACAATGAAAATTTGGTCTTCAAATTTATGCAACTAAGTATTACAGTAACACAAAGGTCTGTTGTATAAACCCATTTTCCATGTCCCGACGCTCAAGCCGGTATGTTCTTTCGGCAACAGATCGTATCCCCGGCAGAATGTAGTACGTTCATTAGCAATGGTATAGAGTTACTTGAGAGTACGCGATGTTGGTTCAGGCAGTACGGGCATGCATCGCCAATCAGTAGTCTTCTGCAAAACCTTAACCAAGGAGCAAAGCCATGTCTAAGAGTGTGTACAAAATCATTGAAATGGTCGGATCAAGCCCAACATCATGGGAAGACGCTACCCAAAACGCAGTCAAATCGGCCGGCATGAGCCTGCGTGACCTGCGCATCGCCGAAGTTGTCACCCTGGATATGAAAGTTGAAGACGACAAGCCGGCTTTTTTTCGGGCACGGGTGAAGCTTTCCTTTAAACTTCTTGCGGATTAGACATTCGCCCCATCCTCCAGAAAAAAACTGGAGGATGGAACGACTCAATTGTGTCCGGGCGGTTATTGTCTGGCCGCTCTTCTCAGTGCCTCTGTTATTATCCAGTGATTTTTATCTATTATCGTTGTATTCGAACCAGCCAGGGAGTTGGATTTGGCGGCGAGTGAGCGGGCCTGCAGATATTGCTGTTGCTGCAGTTTAATTTCTGCCAGCTGTGACCAGAGCACGGCCTCTTTCGGGGCTATGCGCAGCCCCCTTTCCAGAGTTGCTGCGGCAAGATCGGATCTGCCCTGACGGATCTGTTCATTTGCCTGGCGGCTGAAATTAGCGGCAATGGGGCTGATCTGTTGCGAGGTTTCTCTGCTTGGTGCCGCTTCCGGGACCGGCACTGGTTCGGGGACGGGGATTGGTTGCGGGACTGGTTGTTTCGTCTCTTTTTGCGGCGGAGGCGGAGGATAGTAGACCGGCTGCTTTGGGGTGTAGACTGCGCAACCCTGAAAGAGCAGGGCGCTTAACAGCCCTGCGTAGAAAAGTTTGCACGTTGTTTTGATGGTGTTGTTCATCGCAGTTCACCGGTAAAATGAGTGTCGAGTGGTGCTGAAAGGGAGACTATTCCGCTTATTTTTACTGGAAAATGTTAAAGATGTTATTTAACCCTTTTTCGACAGTTTTTTCCAGACTGTTTTTGGGGCGCGGCCGGTTGCAGTTCACCACCTCGGGCAGAACTCCGTCGCGGATAAACGGCAAAATTTTCTGGCCGCTCACGGCACATTGTTGATTGTAGATTGTGCCGGCATCAATATCTGCATAATACCAGCGGATATTCTCAGGTGACTGCAGCTGCAGCGGGCTGGTATTCATGCCGGCCATGACCTTGGCCCATACTCCGAGAGCGCCGGTTGCCCCGGTCAGACCGGTTGGCGTATTATCGTCGCGTCCCACCCAGGCCACGGCAACGTGCATGCCGCTGAAACCGGCAAACCAGGAATCGCGTAGATTATCAGTGGTGCCGGTTTTGCCGGCTACGGTAAGTCCTGGCGGCAACAGGCGTTGCAGCGAGCTGGCGGTGCCTGAGGTGGTGACAGCCTGCAGGGCGTTGGTCAGACAGAATACAGCACCGGGATCTACGGTTTGCTGGACGGTCAGCGGATAGCGCTGCAGGGTGGCATTGTGCTGATCGGTCACTGCCAGAATAGCCCGCAAAGGCGTCTGGTACCCGCCGGCGGCAATTGTCTGGTACATCTGCAGTACCTCGATAGGCGGCAGTTCAACCGCTCCCAGCAGCAGCGAGGGGTAGGCATTGATTTCTTCCTGTATGCCGAGGTTTTTCAGAGTGCCGACCACCGCATCAAGGCCCAGGGCCATACCCAGCTGCACTGTGGCAAGATTGTACGAATGGATCAGTGCCTGCATCAGCGGCAGTGGACCATGGGACAGGTGATCGTAGTTTTCCGGCTGCCAGTCCTTTCCGCCGGCAATCGGTACTGTAATTGGCGTATCGGAGACGGTTGTCAGCAGGTTATACGATTGGGGCCGGGCCAGGGCTGTCAGGTAAACTGCCGGTTTGACTATGGAGCCAATCGGTCTTTTCATATCGAGTGCCCGGTTAAAACCTGCCTGCCGCGGGGCGCGATCCCCGACTACAGCGACAACCTCACCCTGGTCTACCGAAGCGATGACCAGAGCTCCCTGCAGGCTGCTCTTCTTTTTGATGCCTCGTCGTTTCTCGATAGCGGCGAGTTCACTGGCAAGGTCGTCTTCAGCCCGGTGCTGGATAACGGGATCGAGGGTTGTGAAAATCGATAATCCTTCACTCCGCAGATCCTCATCTTTATAGTCACGTGCCAGTTGTCGGCGCACCAGTTCCAGAAACGCCGGATAGGGAGTAACGCCTGAGGGAGATTCCGGCGTTACCGCCAGGGGTTTTTTTTTCATCTGCGCATCTTGTTCGGGGCTGATGAGCTGTGCCGAGGCGAGGGTGTCGAGGATTTGATTGCGTCGCGACAGTGCTCTTTTGGCTTGATGTCTGGGGTTGTAGTAGGATGCTCCCCTGACCATGCCGACCAGCAGCGCCAGCTGATCCGGGTTCAACTGGCCAAGATCGCGGCCAAAATAGAACCGGCTGGCCAAGCCAAACCCATGTATGGCCCTGTTTCCGTCCTGGCCGAGGTAGACTTCGTTCAGGTACGTTTCAAGAATTTCGTCCTTGCTGTAGTGGTATTCAAGCAGCAGGGCCATGATGGCTTCGTTTGCCTTGCGAAGCAGGGTCTGTTCGCTGCTGAGAAATATGTTTTTTACCAGCTGCTGGGTCAGGGTGCTGCCGCCCTGCACGGTCCTTCCGGCCCGCAGGTTGGCCAGGGCCGCACGGAGGATAGCGGTAGGCCTGATTCCCAGGTGCGAATAGAAATTTCTATCTTCTATCAGCAGCAGCATTTTTATCAGTAACTCCGGGGCATCCGTCAACTTTATCAACAGCCGGTCTTCATTCTGGGTCGGGTAGATGGAGGCGAACTGAACCGGCTCCAGACGGAACATGCTCACCATTTCTTTGCTGTTGGGGCTGGCGAGGGTGGCGATGGTGTTGTCATGGATCGTCAGTTTGACCAGGGTCGCCGGCTGGAGAGCATCGGGAAAGGGAAAGGTGCGGCTGTAAATGGCAATCTGATTGCCCTTAATGCTGTATTCCCCGGGTTTTTCAGGGGTGTTTTCCTTGCTGTAGTGCAACTGGTTCAGTTCCTCTTTCAGGGCTCCAACCGTTATTGTCTTGCCGGCATACAATTCCAACGGCCGGGCATAGATCCGGGCGGGAAGTTCCCAGCGTTTTCCTTCAAACCAGCTGGTGACCTGTCCGTCGAGTCTGAGTACATACGGTACTGCGAGGAGCACAACGGCGGCTGCCACGAGAGCAAAGAACGCAAGCAAAAGAGATAATTTTTTCATAATTTTTTACGTGTATTTAGCGAGGCAGTCGGTTTCGACTCACCCTGTTGACCACAATGAGTCCGGTTACCACAAGGACAATGGCACATATGAGATTGGCAGTAACGGGTTCCCCCAGGAGGGTGACACCCAGGAAAACGCCTGACACAGGCATGATAAACACAAAAGAATGCAGTGCCGTAGCGCCAAATTTTTGAATCATGGTATTCCACGCCACAAAGCCGAAGGCTGCGGTGACCAGGGTTTGGTACAGCATTGCCTTGATAATCGAAGCATCGATAAATCGGACCATTTCGCCATCCCAGAGAAATCCGCTCAGTAAAAACAGCGGTGCCGCCAGGGATACCGGGTAGAGAGTGACCTGGATCGGGTGAAATCCTTCAATAACTTTTTTCATATATACAACATGACAACCCCAGACCAGGACTGCAAGAAGAATAAACAGATCACCCCGTAAGGCATCCCCGGTGAGAACCGTATGGTCAAAAAACAGCACCAGCACGCCGGCAAAGCCGAGCACAAGTCCGGATACCTTCCTCAGGTTGATTGTGTCTCCCGGAATACAATAATGCGCCAGGATCATTACCACAAAAGGGAGAACATTGGTGATCAAGGTTCCGTGGGAGGCGGTGGTTTTGTTCTGTCCGAAATAAAAGAGCGACAGCTGGACAAAAAAGAACATTGCCAGAATGACCAGCTGATGGACCTGGTTCCTCTTTACGGCCAGCGGTTTGCCGGTGTATCGCGCCCATAAATAAATGACCAATGCGGCGATGCCAAAACGCATTCCCGCATTGGTAAAGACGCCCAGCCCGGTCAGGCTGATCTTGATCGCCACCGCATTGGCGCCAAACAATATACACAGAAATGTGGTAAAGAGCGAGGCGCGAAGAGGCAGAGCATGGTGGCCTAAGGCTTCCGGGATCAGGGGGCTGATCCCCAGGGTACTACAACTCGATTTCCTGACCAAATTCCATCACAATGGCTTTTTTGCCGATTGTCTCCACCTGTTTTTTAAATTCGTTCGGATCTGCTCCAATGACCGGAAAAGTATTGTAGTGCATGGGAATTGCTATCCCCGGGTTGGCCAGTTCCACGGCCTTCACCGCATCTGTTATGCCCATGGTGAAATTGTCGCCAATCGGCAGCAGCATATAATCGAGCGGGGTCATTTCGCCGATCAGTTTCATATCGTAGAAAAGACCGGTATCACCGGTGTGATACAGTACTTTGTTGTCGATGCTTAAAACTACCCCCGCAGGTTCCCCGCCATACGTGTTGTCGGGGGTCATCGAACCATGGTGGGCAATAGTGAATTTTAGTCTGCCGAAATCGAACAGATGCGAGCCGCCAATATGCATGTTATGCGCCCGGAATCCTTTGCCGATACAGTAGTTGGCAAGTTCGTTGACACAGATAAAGAGTGGATCGGTCCGCTTGGCGATTTTAAATGCATCGCCGACATGATCTCCATGCGCATGGGTCAGGATTATGAAATCAGCGGTAAGCTCAGCCGACTGCACCGGCGACGTCGGGTTGTCGTCGAGAAAAGGATCAATGAGGAGAACCTGACCGTCGTCGGTGGTAATCTGAAATGAAGAATGAGAAAAATATCTGAGTTTCATATCTGCCTCCAGGTGTGGTTGAAAAAACGGAAGGTACCCTGTCCTCGATAAAAGTCAATCTCATTGTTTGCACGGAACGTAGCAGCAATGGACACCGTTTTCAATTTGTTTATCCCGGGTCAGGCAGGAGTGCAGCAGCGGAATTTATGGCAACAGCAGAAATTCCCTGAGGTGACCACGCATGCAGTGATTCGACGCCATGGAGGCAGAATAAGCGCCGGCATTGATCAGAGCAATATATTTCTGGTCTGCCATATCGGGAAGCAGAATATTTTCATACCAGACATCGAGAGCTTCATTGATGTTTCCGGCGACATGAAATGGACTCTGCTTATCCGATGCACCTTCTACAAGTGATACCGGCTGAAACGGCAGTTTATAGTAGGCCGGTTCAGGTGCAATGTTGAAACCACCATCCACGCCGATAAAATGCGTCTGCTGTTTCTGCTCAAGAAAGGTGATGCCCAGCAACAGAATTCCGGCATCTTTTGCCAGGTAATCGCCAGGTTCTATATCAACCGCCAGGTGGCGATCGGTAAAATTTTCCTTGATGATCTCTGCCCATTTTTTAAGATCGAGCGGCTGATCCGAGGCGACGTGCGGAACGCCGAGTCCGCCGCCGATATTGACCCGTTGCACGGTCGGCACCTGCTCGACGAACCACAGGCATTTCTGCAGAACAGCCTGCCACTGGGGCAACTGCTCGGTCAGATAGCCGCATCCGGTATGGAAATGAATCCTGCTAATCGTCAGTCCATGTGATGCTGCGACAGCCATGGCCTCCGGAAACTGTTCCTGATAAACGCCGAATTTGGTGGTAAGCGGACCGGCATACTGCAGCAACTCGTTACTTGCCCGACTCACCCCTGCCGCTGGGTTGATACGAATGCCTATCTCCGATCCCGGTTTTCGCCTGCCCCATTCACGAATTGAATGCAGGGAGTCGGCGTTGAACAAAAGGCCATCATAGCGTGCCAATGCGTCGAAATCCTGCGGCGAAAGGCTTGTTGCGGTAAAGGATATATCCTTTGCGGAAAAACCGCAGCCCAGAGCGTGTTCCACTTCAGATGGCGAACAGGCATCTATGCCGCAAAGTCCGGACTGTTTGAGATACGTCAGAAGGGGGGCAAACCGGTTGGCTTTCATGGCGTAGAACAATCGGTGCTGCTGCTGGCCACCGATTGTCAGTAAGGCATTTTTAACCCGCAGAATGTTGTCTCTGACCCGTTGTGCCGAGTAAACAAAGGCGGGAGTGCCGAACTGTCTGGCCAGATCGGCAACCGGACGTCCAGCAAACTGAAGATGTTGCTGCTGGTAGCAAAGATCAGCTCTTTGCCACCAGACAGAAGTTTGTTGCTCTTTCATCAGCCTACAGCGAACATCCTGCGTGTTTTGGCAGGGCGATGTCCGTTTTGCTGTCCGATGCTGGTTTTTGATAGGGTAATTCCAGTCGGCCGGTGATCCAGCCGCGGCAGTTTTCCGCCCCGCAGGAGCAGGGGAACTGTTTGAAAAGATAGTCTTCTGTTTCGGCATAATCCATATAGAGATAGCTGTCCGCCTCAATATCCTGCAGTGCCGTTACGGTCATTTTTATCATGTCGACAGAGACGTTCGGTGCGCAGGAATGCAGAAAATATCCGGAAAAATAAGGGTCGAAATTATGACTTGTTTTCGTTAACTGCAGGGTGTGTTGTCTGAGATCGGGCACTGATTGTCTGGCAATCCTGGCCATAAGCTCACCCTTTTTAAAGGAGCGGTAGGTGATTACTCCCATACCGGTTTCTTTGTCCTTAAAAACAATGGAAAAATCCTCAGCACGAGGAAACAATGGATCATCGCCTAGTTCAGGGGGATATAACATTTCCGAGACTCCAGATACATAGAGATTGAGAAGTGCCCCGGCAATCCAGGAAACGGGATTGGGGGAGTTGAAAATCGACTATATAAACTAAAAATTCAGGAATACAATTATTTTTTTAACATGCAACGAAAGTAATTGCAAATTCATGGGCAGGTGGGGCGCCGGCTCAGGGATTCAGTGAGAGAGAATGTCCTGCAACATCTTGATTTATAGTTTAATTACGTTTTTCCTGTCTGGCAATGCCGCGTATTTCTCTCGACCGGTTCTATTTTTTGTTGATACATGTCAAAGCGGTAATAATCGCGGGGGACATGTGTGTCGCTGTCGTCCGGATCAGGCGCACCCGTTCCGTTGGAAGCAGCGCGCTGCCTCGTTTCAACCGTAAGGTGCGAGAGGGCAAGTTTTGTTGAAAATATTATGTTTTTGCCCAGGGAGTGTTATTGTATTACCAAGTTGGTATTTACAATATGGCCTGAAACAGTGAAGAGTCTCGTAAAAAACATTGGGATAGCCAAGTGAAAAAATGAAAAACTTTACCATAGCGGGTATCGGCGAACTTCTCTGGGACGTGTTGCCGGACGCCGAAGTAATAGGTGGTGCGCCGGTCAATTTCGCCTATCACGTTACCGCCCTTGGGGCAAAGGGTATTCCCATTACGACCGTCGGCCGTGACACCCGCGGGGAAAAGGCCCTTGCCGAATTGCAAAAGCGTGGCGTCAATACCGCGGCGATTGCCGTCTCGGACGAATATGCTACCGGGTATGTTTCCGTTGCACTCGATACAGAAGGGAAGGCCAGTTATCTTTTTCCCGCCGATCTGGCCTGGGACCATCTGTTGATTAATGCCTACGCTGCAGCTTTGCGACAAACCCTTGATGCGGTATGTTTCGGCTCGCTGGCCCAACGGTCCGAATATTCACGCCAGGTGATCTACGATTTTCTCGATAGCCTCAGGCCGGGAACGGTGCGGGTTTTTGATGTCAATCTTCGCCAGGATTTTTATTCCAGGCTGGTGCTGGAAAATTCACTTGTGCGGACCGATATCCTGAAATTAAACGAAGAGGAACTGCCTGTTCTCGCTGGTTTGCTGAAGCTGCAGGGGCCGAGTGATAACTGGCTGCAGGTGCTTCTTGCGCGATACGATCTCGCCATGGCGATATTTTCCAGAGGCGATAAGGGCAGCCTGCTCCTCACTTCACATAATTATTCGGAACATCCGGGTATCGTCACCCAGGTAAAAGATACGATTGGCGCCGGCGATTCGTTCACGGCCGCAGCAGTGATCGGTTATCTGCAGGGATTACCGTTGGACGAGATCAATGAACAGGCCAACAGGGTTGCCGCCTACGTCTGTTCACAACAGGGGGCGATGCCGTATCTGCCTGATTTTTTTAATAGATCTTTCCCGCGCGGGGCAATATATCAAGAATAGCACCTTCAATTTTTCAGGAGAAACCATGACTGCAAAATCTTTTCAGGACTATTATCCGGAGTCTCTCAGCCACTGTTACGGTTGCGGCCCGAAGAACCCCCATGGCCTGCATATCAGCAGCTTTTGGGATGGGGATGAGGCAATTGCCACCTTTCATCCCCAGGAGTTTCACCTGGCCTTTCCCGGCTATGTCTATGGTGGCTTGATTGCCTCGCTGATTGACTGCCATTGCGTTGGTACCGCTGCGGCTGCTGCATACAGGGAAGAAGGGCGCGAACTCGGGACGCTGCCACCATTCAGGTATGTTACCGGATCATTGCAGGTTGACTATCTGAAGCCGACCCCGCTCGGGCCGCCCATCGAGATTCGCGCAACAGTGAGCGAGATCAAAGGGAGAAAAACCATTGTCCTTGCCAGGGTGTTGGTCGACAACGCTGTTACCGCCAAAGGACGGGTGGTTGCGGTGCGGATGCCGGATCATCTCAGGGAGGAGACGCTCAAGTAAGTCTGTGGAAAACGGCTTTTTTGCCCGGCACAAAGTCAATAGGCTTCGAGATCCACCTCGAGGAAATTGAACCACACCCCGTTGTGCTGGGCATGATCCAGTTCGATCTGCACGACATCAACGTGGCGGTCTTCGATATCCAGTAATTTTTCAAAGACACGTTTAATATCGCCTTCGGTTTTGCTGCAGGCATCCCGATAAAAAGCCGACGTTTCTTTTTCAAGTTTCAAGGCGCTGGCCAGTGCCGATTTTATATCTCCCAGCATATGATGGGGGATATCTGATTTCAGCCGCTCAATACCCGATTCAAGCTGTTTTAAGGTGGGGATCGAGGACACCAGCTGTTTGGTGTCAATGGTCCCCTTCGCTTTTAACTGCTCGAGACTGTAGACTATAAAATCGACATGGGATTGTTCGTCGTTGCCCAGGGTGCGAAATATCCCCTTGCCCCGTGTGTCGTCGATTGTTTCTTCGGCTGAACGGTAAAAGTCTCTGATTTTTTCTTCGTATTGCAAGGCCGTTGCCAAGATCTCATGTGAATTCATGTAACCCCCCTCTCTGCTGAAACCTGCGGATCAGTGAAAAGCTGTTCGTCTGTTAAACACCTAGTCCACTGACAACTATAGCTCTGTAATACTGATTTGTCGACAGGCTATCTGTCTGCTGCGCTCAACCGTAGACCTGCTCGATACTTGCCGCCAGATCATCGTAAAACTCGGTGACCGTATCATACATGACGCTTGTGCCGGCGCTGTAGTGGAGGAGAATGTCGTTGAAACATTTCGGCAGCCGGGGATAAATTTTTTGCAGATTGAAAACCCTGTCTCTTGACATCAGTGAGAGATCGTCGGTATTCAGGGTTGCTAAAACTTTTTCGCCCATTTCTGGATTGTTCAGGACGTCGGTCGGCCGAAAGTTTCTCCGACCGAGGATATACAGCAGAATATTGCCAAGACCGATCAGGTCGAGGGCGAAGGGGCGCTCGGGAAGATAAAAATCATAATCGAAATCTATCCAACGAAAATGTCCGTCATGCTGGTCGATGAGGATGTGGTCTCTTCTTATATCGCCGTGTTTGAACCCATGGCTGTGGAGCAGGATAATCGCCTCCACCGACCTGAGGAAGCGGCGTAGGAAATCCTCTGCACAGCTTGCCATATACGTATCATGATCACAGTCTATCCGGCTAATTGCCGTGTCCAGCCGGGTTCCCTGGATAATATCCAGTATCCGGACCAGATTGCCGGCCTCGTCAAGAACCGAGTAGCCCTGCATAAACATTAAATTACCATGCACCAGATCGAGCACTCGACCTTCTTTTTCCGGTCGGCGATAGCAGGTTACCTTAAAGGGGCCAAGGGTCAGGGTAAAATTTTCGTGGAAGACCAGCTTGAGAATTTTCCTCTCCCCTGATTCCAGATCGTAAACCTTTGGTACCCATTGCTTCGGTTGCTCTTCAATGCCGAATCGACCCTCTTTGGTATAGCCCACCACCAGGAAATACCTGTTGTCTACGTGGATGATATCGCCATAATCTATCCGGGTAAAGTCGCTCGTATCGCCAAATATCGTCGGCTGGCGACGCTGGTGTTTCATGACATTATGGTTCTTGAGCAGGGGCAGGATACGGGGAGGGAATTTATTCCAGTCGACCATGGCTCACCCCACTATCCAGGTGGTGAAATCATTGCATCGTCTGGCAAGAGCATTGGAGATTGAGCCGAACAGGAACTCTTCGGCTTTGGAAACGCCCCGTTTGCCGGTGACTACCGTGCCGAATTGTCCTTTACGCTGTGCTTCGAGGACGGTGTCGCTGATGGTTTTGCCTTCTGCCATATGGGTCGTACAATAGACTGCCTCCCTGGTAATGTCGGCAGCAATCAGAATTTCCAGGCATCTGGCAAAGATACGTTCGGCCCTGACTATACGCTGGGCCTGGTATTCTTCCAGTATACCGCCCTTTGTGTGATAATCCGGCGGCGGTTCGGGATAGACGTGCAGGAGACAAATTGTCGCTGCTTTCACGTCTCTGGCAATCTGTGCGACATACCTGACTGCGCGGAGTGACGAATCCATCTCGTCCACCGCGATGAGAATATTGTGCCAATCGGCCATAGCATCCCCTCCCCATTTTGAAGTTACCAGGCGTTGCTTTTCAGCGTGCTGTCATTGTTGCTCGACTCCCGGTTTCCAGCATTCGAGCAGTTTAATCAGCTCCACCATGGTCTGGTGGGTGGGCACCTTCACTCCGTTTTCTTCAGCATACCGGCAGATCGCCCCGTTCTGGGCGTCGATCTCGGTGGGCACTTCATTCAGGATATCCTGCAGCATGGAAGAAAGATTGTTGGCGCTTTTTTCGCATGCATCAAAGAGCAGTTCGTACAGGTCGGGATAGACAAGTTCGATAGAGCAGCTCTTGGCTACCTCCCGGCCTTCATCGAGGAGCCGTTTCATCAAGGTGATTGATTCCATCTTCGAGGTGAGTGAACCGTTTGGCACCTGAAGAATGGCCGAGACCGGGTTGATGGCGGAATAGGTGATAACCTTGCACCAGAGTCGGCCGATTATCCGCTTGACCATTTGCGTCTCGATGCCACAGCGGTTTAAAACATGGTTGATATTTTCCAGCCGTTTGGTGAAGGCGCCATTTAATTCACCGATATAGGTCCTGGCCAGGCCACCGCCTTGTCTTACCCGTGCGTCACTCAGCGCGGTACCGGACATAAAGGTGATGCCCATGATGATATTTTCTTTGGGCACGATTTTGGCGGCAACTTCCAGATTGCCAAGCCCGGTCTGCATACAGAGCAGAGGACAGGACTCGCCGATAAGATGGGCGACATCCTGGACTGCGCTCAGGGTGTCCTGGGATTTCACCAAAAGGAGAACGAGATCCGCCTCAGTGAGCGAGTCAGCCGAGGAAAGGGCCTTTACCGGAAAAGATTGTGCCTCATCGGGATGTTTGTTGTCATCGGCGATAAGGCCAATGCCTTTCTCCTGCAAGGCCCCCAGGGTATTCTGGTCAATATCGATGAGGGTGATTTCATTGTTGCCTTTGAGGAGGAAATAGCCAAACAATCTGCCTATTGCACCACCTCCGACAATCACAATTTTCATAGACAACCTCCGTATGTAACGATGCTGGAAAAGGGGGTGCTTGCCGCTTCTCCTCGGGATCAGCTGCGTCGTAAATAAAAAGCCTATTCTTTATTATATTCCACGGGACAATCGATGGCAATTCCAGTTCTTCCGGCAGCGCCATTATTTCCTTGATGGCAGCATATGGGTCGGGCTGCCTTGAAATATTTCTGCGGCCTCCGCTTCGGTCTCCGACAAAGTCGGGTGCGGATGGATGGTGAGTGCGAGATCTTCAGCCAGTGCGCCCATCTCAATGGCCAGGGCTGCTTCACTGATCAGGCTTTCGGCATTGCGGCCGGCAATGCCGGCACCGAGGATACGGCCGGTTTGCGGATCGGTCAATAGCTTGGTGAAGCCGTCGGTTATGCCCATGGTCTGGGCCCTGCTGGAGTATTTCCATGGAAATTTGCGGACGGCATAAGGCGTGTTCTCAGCAGTTGCCTGCTGTTCGGTGAGGCCACACCAGCTGATCTGTGGGTCGGTATAAACCACCGCCGGCAGAGCGCGGGCGTCAAATCCGGATTTTTGGCCAGCGATCACCTCGGCTGCTATTCTGCCTTCTCGGGTTGCTTTATGGGCGAGCATTACGCCTCCGACCACATCCCCGACGGCGAAGATGCGGGCATCGGTGGTCTGCTGCTGCGCATCGATTTGGATAAAGCCGCGGCTGTCGATCTGGACCTCTGTCTGCTCCAGGCCGAGCTCGCCGCTGTTGGGAATTCGACCGATGGCCAGGAGGGCCCGGTCAAATTGGTGCTGCTCGATTTTTCCGTCCCGGGGCAAGCTGACAGTCACCCCATGACTTTGTTCTTCCAGCGCGTCCACCTGCACCCCAAAGCGGATATCGGCAAACAGGCTGGACAATCTCTCTTGCACGGGCTGCACCAGGTCGGCGTCGACCTGGGCGAGTAATCGGTTTTCGCGTTCCAGCAAGGTGACCTGGCAGCCGAGTGCGGCATAGATGGAACCAAGTTCCAGGCCGACATATCCGCCGCCCACCACCAGCAGATTTTTCGGAATATCAGGGAGGGTGAGGGCGGCAGCGGAATCCATGATCCGGCCCCCGGCAATGCGTGGTGTTCCCGACAGCTCAAGCGGCCTGGAGCCGGTAGCAATAATGCAATGCTTGAATCGGACGCCGCTTATATCCGCCCCCGAAATCCGTACGCTGGTTGAGCTTTCGAACCGGGCCGTACCCTGGACAAGCAGGACTCCACGCTGCTTGGCAAGGGTAATCAGACTATTTGCTATCGAATCAATTACCTGTTCTTTCCAGGCCCGCATGGCGGCGAGATCGATTTTCGGTCGGCCAAAACCGATGCCCATTTTCTCCGCCCGGGCGGCATCGATAATCAGCTCGGTCACATGCAGGAAAGTCTTTGAGGGGATACAGCCTTTATGCAGGCAAAGCCCGCCCGGACGAGGAAGGGGATCGACCATGATCACATCGAGGCCGAGGTCGGCCGCGCGAAATGCGGCCCCATAGCCGCCGGGTCCCCCACCGATGACCAGCAGGTCGGTACTCATCTGCATATCGCCCATTACCATAGCCGCACCTGGTTTATATCATGGTCATGAGCAGTTCGTCGGGATCTTCCAGCGCATCGATCACCAGCCGCAGAAAACGTACTGCGTCGGCACCATCGACGACCCGATGGTCGAAACAAAGGACGATCGGCATAATCAGCCGGGGGACGATCTCGTGCCTGCCGCGCTCATCGGTGACGACTGCCGGCTGCATTCGCCCCTGCCCCAGTCCGAGGATGGCCACCTCCGGATGATTGATAATAGCAGAGAAATGACTGCCGCCGAGGGCGCCGGCATTGGTGATGGTGAAGGTGCCGCCCTGCATCTCTTCCCGACTATGGGTGCCTGTCCGCACTCTTTCAATAGCGCCGTGCACCTCAACGGCCAGCTCCTTGATGCTTTTGCGATCAACATCTTTGATGACCGGAACCATCAACCCTTTTTCGGTGTCCACGGCGATCCCGATATTGAAAAAGCGTTTGATAATGATTTCCTGTGACTGCAGGTCAAGACTGGCATTGAAATAAGGGTAATTTTTCAGGGCGGTGGCAACCGCTTTGATGGCAAAGAGGGTCATGGTCAGCCTGCCACCGGCGGCCTCGATTTCGCTCTTGTGTTTTTGCCGGAAGGCTTCCAGCTTGGTGATATCGACATCGTCCTGGCAGTGAACATGGGGAATCTGGGTCCAGGAACTGGTCATCTGGGCCGCCGTGGCCCGTCTGATCGATCGAAATGGCCGCCGTTCTATTTTTCCCCATCTGCTGAAGTCCGGCAGGGTCGTCCGCCCGGCTGGCAAAGGGGGCGCGGCTTCAGCAGGTGTTGGTTCTGCCGGTGCCGGAGGCTCGGGTACTGTGCCGGTTGCATCAAGAGCCGGTTTCTTTTTGGCGTAGGCTTCAACATCTTCTTTGGTGACAATACCACCGGTGCCGGTAGGTGTCACCGCATACAGATCGACATCCAGTTCTCGTGCCAGTCTTCTGGTGGAAGGTGAGGCCGGGACCGGGCTTCGTTTTCGTTCCTGGGCCGCTGGCTGCTGGTCGGCGGGTTTTGCTTCTTTCTTCTTTTGATGTGGCGATCCGTCACCTGGTGGCGGCGCCGTATCCTGGACCGTATCGGTGGCAAAGGTTATCAGCACATCGCCGACTACGGCCATATCACCGACCTTTACCATGATTTCCTGCACCGTTCCGGTATAGGGAGAGGGGATCTCCACCGCGGCCTTGTCGGTCTCGATCTCCATAATAACGTCACCTTCCGCGACAGCCTGGCCGATGGTCACAGGCAGAGCGAGTATTTCTGCTTCATGCACCCCTTCCCCGAGATCCGGTAACCGAAAAGACGTGGTCATAGTTGCTCCGTATTACGTTCTATATTGATGTATTGAAAGTCTTGCGCGCAGCTGCCTTGATTCTCTTTACGCTGGGCAGATAACTTTTTTCTCTGCTGAAGTAGGGGATGATGATATCAAAGCCGGTGACTCTTTCTATTGGAGCTTCCAGATAGTAGAAAGCGCTTTCCATGAGCCTTGTGACGATTTCCGCGCCCGGGCCGAAACTGCGGGGCGCCTCATGGACGACCACCGCCCGGCCGGTTTTTTTCACCGATTCGACCATCACGCTTTCGTCCAACGGAGAAAGGGTGAGAAGGTCAATGACTTCCGCCGCAATCCCTTCCGTTTGCTGGAGTTCCTCGGCAGCTTCAAGAACCGGACGGAGCATGGCGCCATAGGCGATAATGGTCAGATCGTCGCCCGCACGGGCTATATGTGCCTTGCCGATGGGCAGAGTTTCTTCCTCCTCCGGGACTTCTTCGCGAAAGGCGCGGTATAGGGCCTTTGCTTCATAAAAGATAACCGGATCGGGATCGCGGATGGCACTGACCAGCAGGGCTCTCGCGCTGCGCGGCCCGGAAGGGATGACCATTTTCAAGCCGGGGGTGTGCGCCCAGTACGCTTCACGGCTTTCCGAATGGTGTTCCAGTGCCCGGACACCGCCGCCGTACGGGGCGCGCATGACCATCGGCACGGAGAGTCTGCCTTGCGTTCGCCAGCGCATGCGGGCGGCGTGGTTTTCCAGTTGATGAAAGTTCTGGTAGGAAAAACCGGAAAATTGAATTTCGCAGACCGGTTTCAGGCCGTAGACCGCCATGCCCACCGACATGCCGACAATGGCCGCTTCGGCCAGCGGCGTATCGATGACCCGCTCACTGCCGAACTCGTCTAGCAGGTGGTCGGTCACTCTGAAGACGCCGCCGTCACGACCGATATCCTGCCCGAGCAGGAGTATCGAATCATCTTTGGCCATTTCCTGCCGCAGGGCCAGATTAAGAGCCTCAACCATTGTCATCTTAGCCATGGTCAACCTCCCTGTCGATGTCGTCCAGTTCGTGGGCCAGTTCCGCTCTCTGTTTTGCAAGAGACGCCGGCAATTCTGCGTAGAGATGGTCGAACATTGCCAGCGGTTCGCCAAGCTTCTGCATCTGCTCTTCCGCCCGGTCGATGGCGGTCTGGATCTGTTGTTTGATTTCTGCCTCAAGAGCGTCAAGATCGTTCTGGGCGACGATATCTTTTGTCAGCAGGTACTGTTGATAGCGAAGCAGAGGGTCTTTTTTCTTCCAGGCTTCGACTTCCTCTTCCGATCGATACTTCCTGGGATCGTCGGCGGTGGTATGCATCATGACCCGATAGGTGACACATTCGATAAACGTCGGACCGCCGCCGGACCTGGCCCGGTCAACCGCTTCTGCGGTCGCCGCATGAACCGCCAGGATATCGTTGCCGTCAATCTGGATGCCCGGCATCCCGTAGGCAAGGGCCTTTTGGGCAAGTGTTTCGGAATGGGTCTGTCTGGCCAGGGGGACAGAAATCGCCCACTGGTTATTCTGGCAGACAAAGATTACCGGGGCCTGATAGACCGCAGCGCAGTTCAGCCCCTCGTGGAAATCACCCTCGGAGGTGGCGCCGTCGCCAAAAAAGGTCATCACAACCTCTTCGGTCTTCCGGTATTGCGCCGCGAGACCAAGGCCGACCGCATGGAGGATCTGGGAGGCCACCGGCACCGACATCGGCATATCCCGCTGCTTTTCGGCAATTATGGTACCTTCGTTGTAACCGTTGTAGTAGAGCAGGACGCTTTCCATCGATCTGCCGCGCATGATTTCCGCGGCGGTTTCCCGAAAGGCAGGCACCAGCCAGTCGCTGTCGCGAAGCAGTGCCACGGTTCCTATCTGGGCCGCTTCCTGGCCTTTGATAGGGGGGAAGGTGCCGATTCGACCCTGGCGCTGCAGATCGAGCATCCGCTCGTCGAATCTTCGTCCAAGCAGCATGGCATGGAGCATTTTCAGGTGTGCTTCGTTGGTTATCTCAGGCTCCAGCTCGAGATCGAGTATGCCGTTTTCATCAAGGATGGAGAGGTGATCAATATTGTTGGTGAGAGCTAGATGTTTTCGACCCATAAAAGATTCCCTTAGAGACTAAGAAAAAAGCATGATAGAGAGACATCATCTCATTTGGAACACGGATAGATCTTCCACCTGACAATATACCCATAATGTCGGGAATTTCAATTGAGCAACTGTGATTAAATAGCGAGAATGGTTTTAACTTTCTCGTCAGTCAACGAGAGTCTGCCCGTAAATGACTATTCTTCCCTAACTATTCGTTGCTATGAAAGTATCGGGAAATAAGCCGGGATTCTTTTTAATACTCGCTTGACGGGTACTCAGTTCAGTGCCTCCTTGAGAGGATGCGTTCCTTCACGAAATGATTTTCGGGTAAAACTGACAAGAATAGTATTTCTCAGTCGCTAAAACTGTGATTTGAACGTCGTAAACTCTTCATGGAGGCTCTGCATTTCCCGGCGCAGCTCGTCTATCTGCTGTTGCAGCTCTTCGATGCGGTCAATCGACTCGCGCGCATGTGGTGTGTCGTCATTTTTCGGTCGGAGAATAGTTGTAACGGTCTTTTCCTGTGGCTTGCCGCTTAACAGATGCGTATACCGCGCTTCCTTACGGCCCGGTTGCCGGGGCAAAGCAGTGACCAGCTGCATGTCTTCGAGGTTGGTTATGGTTTTCTGGACCTCGTCAAGATCAGAAAAAGCATACAGCCGTTCGGTTCGGCTGCGGATTTCGCCGACGGTCTGCGGGCCGCGAACCAGCAGAATGCAGATGATTGCCTGCTCCCGGGGAACCAGCTTGAGTTCCTCGGCGAAGATCTGCTCGTATTTCGCCACCCGGCTCAGGTTGCTCTGGCGAATCAGTTTACGCTCTTTCAGGCCGTTTAACGCATACATTACCGTGTCGTCATCATAGGAGACGACTGGCTCCCGATTGGATTTCTGGTTGCAGGCATTGGTCAAGGCATTCAGGGTAAGCGGGTAATAATCAGGCGTTGCCATTTCTTTTTCCATGAGACAGCCAAGCACTCGGATTTCGTCGTCAGTGAGAAGTATGTCCATAAGTTTACCTGTATTGAATGTGAAGCATAAATAAAATATTCTTCAGCTGAGACTTGGGCCGGTAGGGTCAGGAGGAAAAATATCGACCAATGCGGTCGATAACTCTGGAGGGCATTTCAAAGATATCGGAGATTTTTCCCTGTCGTTCACTTTCGCCAACCTTTCCCAGCTTGAAATCCGAGTAAAATTTCTTGCCGCAGGATGGGCAGGCCATAAGCATCCCGCCGATATCATTTGGAAATCGTAATTTCTGTCCGCATTTCGGGCATTTTTTTTCGGTATGACTCGTCATAAATGAATGTGTACCTCCCTCTGGGCTCGGCTCCTTGTTTTCCTGGAGATGATAACCGAAAATTGGCTTTTTCACGAGGTTCTTCCCGTCAGCCGATGCTCTTTACAGTCTCTAAGGTCTCTTAAATTTTGAACTTGGCAACAAGTCGTGTCAGTTTTTCAGATAATGCCGACAGGTCGGTTGCCGAACTGTTCACCTTTGTACTGTTGTCTTTTACTTCCATTGATCTTGCCTTGACCTGCCCCACTCCCTCTGCCATCGAATTGGTTAACCGGCTGCTGGTGGCGACATTTTCATTGATTTCGTTGATTCCCATGGACGCCTGGTTCACATTCGTGGCAATCTCACTGGTCGTGGCTGCCTGTTCTTCAACTGCAGTCACAATAGATGCGACAATAGTATTTACTTCACTGATAATTTTTGAAATACCTTCTATGTCGACAATTGTTTCCCTGGTTTGTGACTGGATGCCGGTGATGGCCGATTTTATCTGACTGGTTGCCGCAGCAGTTTGTTTGGCCAGCTCTTTTATCTCATTTGCCACCACGGCAAAGCCCTTGCCCGCCTCACCCGCTCGGGCAGCCTCAATAGTTGCGTTGAGGGCCAAAAGATTTGTTTGCTCGGAAATTTCTGTGATCGTCTCGGTAACTATCCCTATGGATCTGGCAGATTCTCCCAGGCCTTTAATGCCTGCGTGAGATTTTTGGGCACTGGCTACAGCATTTTCCGTAGTAAGACGGGCTTTAGAGCTGTTTTCGGCAATCTCTTTGATAGTGTTCCCCATTTCTTCTGATGCACAGGCTATAACTTCAAGATTTGTTGCCGATTCTTCCATAGCTGCTGAAATGGAGACGATGTTTCCCGAGGCGTTTGCTGCATTGTCCGATGTCTCATCGGCGATTGTTGCTGTCGAGTCTGCGCTGGCAACCATCTGTGCAGAAATGTCCAGTAATTGTCGTGATGCCTGCCCCAACGTTGATGAGGACGTGACTATGTCCTGTATCATCTCCTTAGATTTATCGACCATCATGCCAAGTGAGTTCGTCAGCTGACCGATGGCGTCTTTGTTGTCAGAACGGAAGTTGATCGTGTAATCTCCCTCACCGACCCTGATACTCTTTGCCGCGAGCTCCCGCAGGGGACGATTGATGGAGCGTACCAGGATAATCGTTAAAAGCAGTCCGGCAACAACAACAATAAAACCGGCGATAATGTTGGTGCGCAGCATTTTACGATCAAGCCCACCGTTGATGTCGTTTTCATCGACATCTGTCGCAAGATACATATCCCATTGTTTTATCAGTGCGGTATGGGAAAAACGCTGGGTTCCCCCGACAGTATAGCTGCGCGTTCCGTCTTGCTGGTCGTTCAGCTGCGGGGTAATATCAAAGAGGTTCTGGCCGGCGTCAAGGGTGGGGTGGAGGAGTATTTTCCCGTCCTGCTGATAGATGTAAAAGTACCCTTTGCCGATTTTCACATTGGCGATAAAATCTTTGATCTCCGCATTCAGCAGTGGTCGACCAACATAAATTGCCCCTGCCAGTTTATCGTCCCAGTCATAGAGCGGGGCATAGGCCGTAAGGTACCAGTCGTTGCCCACAATAGCTTTATCGCGAAATATTTTTCCATCAATTATAGCTCTGTATAAGGGGCTGTCAGACGGCATATAGGTACCCACCGCGCGATTGCCATCCGGTTTCTTGTCCGTATTCGATATGCACAGCAGCTTGTCGTCAACCAGTTGCAAAATAGCCGCTGAAGCCCCGGTGGTGGCGGCAATACTGTCCACGAAGTCGTTGCTGCCGTTGATGTAGGTTCCTCCGATAACCAATCGAGGGATTTCTTTGGTGGTGGCGGCCTGAGTAAGCTGGTTGACCATGGTCTGCTTGAGCATGCTGGCCGATACGAGTTCGACATCCCCTTTGGTGGCAATTTCCTTATTAAAAAACCGGAGATCGCCTTCTAAATTCCATCGCACACTTTTGTCATACATGTTGATAGTATCGAAGACAGCCTGGTAGGTATTGGCAATAGCAGTTTTGCCCAGCTGATTAATTCCTTCGTGCGACATTTTTATGGCAATTCCGGCAATGGTGGCCACTGAAGCGATAGAAATAAAAACAATTGCAATAAACAGTTTTGTGGTGAATTGGGTGTTTTTCAGCTTGCTGGACATATTTTTAATTGCGTTGTCACGGGCCATTACCGCCTCTTTGGGGATCGTATGATTAATAATTGTAATTTCGTTTGCCCTACCGCTGGCAGAAAACCTTTTTGGTACCTCGTTTTTCTGACTGCGAAGAGTCAGATGTTCAATAAAATTGATTGTATCAGCATGAAAGAGTCAATGTCAAAGTTGTGTGGCATTATTTCATGCGACATAGTCGGACCTGGCCGATTGGGTTTCCGGGGGAGCTGTGCAAAGAGCCAGGGTATGCAGTGCTGAGGAAAAGAGTCGTAAGGTTCGGGGAAACCTGTCGTGGCAGTGGGCAGGGGGAGAAGTCGGAGCGAGGGGCTCAAGAAGATGCGCGTATCAATATGCTACAAACAGGAGGATGAAAAGACTCGGGCTGGGGGCGATACGTTCTTGCAGCTTGGGCTAAAATATAAAAAAGCCTGCTTTCTCATTGCAGACATTTTTGCTGTTTGATACTTGCAGGCCAATCGGGTAGCTGGTTTTTGAATTTTGTGCCTTACTTCAGTGTATTTCTCACTCTTTTCAGTACCCCCATGAGGGGACTGAAAACCGGATATCTGGAGATTTCCTGGCAATTAGAAGCTTAAAGTCGCTTTCAAGGCACTTCTTCAGGTTTGTTATCCGTTTCCCGTGGTTATCGTATTACGGTTGAATGGTTATCCTTGCCACAGTTCGGACACTTAATGCTTACCTCTGTCTTTGACCATGTGTAAACATTTCTGCCGCATTTCTGACATACACAGGCGTTTTCCGCGTCTTCAGGTCTGGCTGGTAATAACTCATTTCCACACTCGGGGCATCTCAGTTCAGGCATACTATTCACCTCCCCCGTATGCTAAGATTTTGCGGTTCACAGCTGGCAACCGGTCAACGGTAACCTCTGCGTGTCGAGGATACCGGTCCATTTTTAAATCGGAGGAACAATAACCCAGGCTTTTGCAGTATCCACAGCAAAGCTCAATTATTTTTCCTCTCCCAGTTAAAAGAGTAAGGGCGCCCGAAAACTCTGTCAATGTTAACTCTTCTGCAGCATTGACCCGTCGTGACTCAGGTGCGCGACGGACTGGCAGCGGTTCAATCTCCCTGCGGGGGCGTCAACACAAAAAATCCCTGCTGAAATACATCAACAGGGATTTTTACACAGGTCAGGATACCTCCGATCATAACCGGCAGATCGGTTGCACCCCGCTTAAGGCTACCAGCTGTCACCAAGAACAAGGCTGATATCTGTACAGTGTTTTCGTTCATTTTCCGTAAGGTCTTGACCTGCATTGAAATTCTTCAGGTCGTCCGCATAGCACGCATATTCTTTACCGTTCTTATCGTGTACAAAGACCATGCTGTTGTATTCTTTCGATATTATTTCACCTCTCATACTCATATCGTCACCTCTTATTTCAGTTGAATAATTTTTTAATCTTGGTCAACAATTCAAACGTGTTTTATGCAGTCGCCATCCATGATTTCATTTCTCGTTGACCTGCTAATAAAATATGACCTTGAGCGAGAATCGCAATGGGGGTTAAACAGTAAGTGATTGAGAGCTTTTTCTATCAAAATAGCTGGGTGATACCTCAGCAGATGCGCTTGAAAAATCGCACGACACAGTGCCGTGCTGTCACCCAGCCGGCACCTCGGAACCCGCCAGAGTATATCTATTTTTTCCGTGTTGTTTGGAGACATACATAGCTTTGTCAGCAAGATTGACCAGTTTCACCACGTCGTCGCTGTCATCTGGAAAAAAAGCAATGCCGATACTGGCGCCGATGGTTGCTCTCCCGGCAGTCAGTTCTACAGGAAGCGTGAATGAATTGATAATCCGTTTCGCTAAAGAATCGAGAGCCTGCAAGGAGTCAAGTCCTGCATAGATGACGGCGAACTCGTCACCGGCCAGGCGGGCCACTGTATCGGATTTTCTGCTGGCCTTCAGCAACTGGTGGCTGACAATCGTAAGCAGTTCATCGCCAGCCTCGTGTCCGAGACTGTCATTGACCTGTTTGAAGCCATCCAGGTCAATATATAACAGGGCAAACTTGGAGGCATAGCGACGACTGTGCTCAGCTGCCATGCGGAGCCGGTCAAAAAACAGGATCCTGTTCGGCAGATTTGTCAAGGGATCAAAGAGAGCCATTACCTGCAATTGTGACCGATATATCTTTTGCTTGGTAATGGCAAAAGCAATGACCAGTGTGCCCAGGGCATTGACCATAAGCAGTCCCGCGCCAATTATAAGGAATTTCAACCAAACACTTTTACCAAGAGCGGCGATTTTTTCTGTTGAGAGAAAGGAAACCAGGTGCCAGTGGTAGATATTTTGGCGAGATCTGTCAGTCCTGTCCCCGAGGCCCTTCGCTGCTTGAATGCTGGATCGAGATCCCATTGTTTTAAGGGGGTACACTGTTTTGAACGTGTATATTCCTTTGGGGGTCTCGATTTCCCCTTGATCCGTGTTCCCGATTGCCAGCCAGGCTGTTGGATCAGTAACGGCAAGAGTCCGTTGCTTGTCGTGGAACATGAATCCCCATTCAAGCTCAGGTTTTGGATTGAGCAGCCAGTAACCTTCTCCGTTAAGCAGCATGGTTTGGCCTTCGGAAACCGGCTCAGAGTGCATGATCGTGTCGAGTAGTTTTTGCCCGTAATAGTTGGCCAGGACGATGCCTCGTTTTTTGCCGGTTTGATCGAAGACCGGAGTTCCCAACCGTATCATCGGCTTGTGGGGAATATCGATCCGGCCATGTTCGATATTGAGATCGAAGGGCGAGATATAGATTTCCTCCTTGCCCATCTTGAGGCAATCCTTGAAGTAATAGCGATCCTGTTTTAATTGGAGTTCCTTGAACGGGACTTTGGCGGGGTTGCCACTGTTTTCGTTTACCCGGACGATTTCCATGCCGCTGCTGTCGAGAAAGCGGATCTGGTCATATATATGCTTTTGTGTTGCAATGGAAATATATTCTGAGGCTAATTCGTCCAGCCATCTTGTATCCCCGGTCAGCAGGTATTTATGCAACTCATTTTGCTGGCTCAAAAAGAGAATATCTCCTTCGATGGAGGAAAGTGTGTCGTTGAGAGCCTGAAATTGCAGGTCAACTTCGAATTGTTCCTTTTCTTTGAGGTTGTTCAGGGTTGTTTTGGTAACAGAGTAGTAAAAAGCGAGCGTCAGACCGCTGAAAACCGTTCCCGTGAAGAGAAATATGATCAGAAAGAGTCCGAGGCTTTTGCGAATGATAGCAGCTGGAGTTGTTTGTATCTCAATGTCCATGGTCATTTCTTGCATTGAACGTGAAAAAAAGAATGAAATGCTCTTAAAAGGAAATATTGATAGACCTTTTTGGGGTCAATCAGTTCCACGTGTGAAAAAGACGGCATCCTCCATGGTGAAGATCTCGTCAAGAGAGGACCTACATGCTGCTCAGATTCTCTCGCCTTTGCAGAGAGGATGAAAATCAGAAGATGGCCAAAGTAAAAAACAGCCGAGAGAATATACTAACAGGTACGCGCTGTCTTTTTCAGTAAAAAATGATAGCTTCGGTCGTAATCTTTTGACCGTGCGGTGGATGAAAGATAGGGATTGAAATCGAGGTACTGCTTTTGCATTGGTTCACGGGATGGAGAGTGCCCATGATGGGCAATGACCCGCAGTCCTTGATAGGAACATTTAAGGTATAGTGAAAACCGGGAATCAGGGAGATATTTGCGGCATTACATCAAAAAAGGCACTTAACTCGAAAGAGTTAAGTGCCTTGAATATACTTGGTAGCGGGGACAGGATTTGAACCTGTGACCTTCGGGTTATGAGCCCGACGAGCTACCAGACTGCTCCACCCCGCGTTGAGATTGATCAATATACACCCGCTGAAATTATTGTCAACGGTTATTTGTGACTATTGTCTATCATTCTGGTATCACATGAATATTGGGATATTTTCTGGAAAATATCCTCCGGCAGGCGGGTGAGCTTTCCTGCTCGGGTGACGGCGGCATGCACGGTGTAGCCCTTTACCAGCAACTTCGGTCGTTCAAGTCCTTGCTCTTGCTTTATGATCCGGTAATTGAATTTGCATTTCAGTCGGCTCAGTTCGGCGATTGTCGTCTCTATGGTCAACAGATCGTCGTAGACTGCCGGAGCCTTGAAACGGGACCAGCATTCGATAACGGGCAGAACAAAACCGAGTTTTTCGATGTCGCTGTAGGAACAGACCCATGCGCGCATCAGCTCGGTGCGGCCGATTTCAAAATAGCGCAGGTAATTGGCGTTGTAGACTACGCCACCGGCGTCGGTGTCCCCGTAGAGTACTCTCACCGTCGTTTGAAAGATATGTTCCGGCATGATAGCGGCTATTCCGGAATGAGAAGCCGGATTTTTACGGTCGGGACGGTGCAGACATCAAGTGCATCGATTTCGGTAATCGCTTTTTCTATTGCGCCTTCTGTTGCCCGGTGAGTCCGAAAGACGATAAAGACCGGCTCATTGGCGTCGCGCTCCTGCTGCATCATCGAGCGGATGGAAATGCCATGTTTGCCGAAAATTCCGGTAATGATCGAGAGAACGCCGGGTTTGTCGAGAGCGGTTATGCGGAAATAGTAGGGACAGACCAGCTGCTGCATCGGGGTGATCGTCGGTTTTTCGATATATTCCGGCAGATAGGACAGGGCGGGCACCCGGTTGATGCAGCCGTTGATGATGTTTCTCCCGATATCAACCACGTCGGCAGCCACGGCACTGCCGGTCGGCATCATGCCCGCGCCCTGGCCATAGAGAAGTACGTCGCCAACGGTATCTCCCTGAAACTGGATCCCGTTAAAGGCGCCATTGATGGTTGCCAGCATATGCTTTTCGGGAACCATCGTCGGATGTACCCGGGCCTCGACATGATCGCCGTGGTTGCGGCTGATTGCCAGCAGTTTGATCCGGTAGCCGAATCTTTTGGCAAACTCGATATCGATGGGTTCAATATTGGAGATCCCCTCGACGGTAATGTCATCCAGGTGCACGCTTTGCCCGTAGGCGATGGTCATCAGGATTGCCAGCTTATGCGCGGTGTCAATGCCTTCTACGTCATAGGTCGGGTCCGCCTCGGCAAAACCAAGTTCCTGTGCTTCTTTGAGAACGTCCTTAAAGGGGGTGCCATGGTCGGTCATCTGGGATAAAATATAGTTGGCCGTGCCGTTCATAATCCCTTTAATAGAGTTTATTCGATTGGCGACCAGACCTTCCTTCAGTGCTTTTATAACTGGAATGCCCCCGCCAACACTGGCTTCGAAGCCCACTTCGACATTGTTGTCGGCGGCAGCCTGGAAGATTTCGCGGCCATGAACGGAGAGCAGGGCCTTATTGGCGGTGACGACGTGTTTGCCGCTCCGGATGGCTTTCAGCAGAAAGGTTTTGGCAGGCTCCATACCGCCGATGAGTTCAACGACAATATCGATTTTCGGATCCTCAAATATATCGTTGGCATCCTTGGTAAGTGTTACGCCGCTCAGTTCTCCCGGCAGGCTCTGCAGGGCTATATCGGCAACTGTGGAGAGCACAAAAGTCGTCCCGGTCTTTTGTAAGAGCCTCTCTTTCTGGGCGAGCATGGTGTTTGCCAACCCTCTTCCTACCGTACCGAAACCGATTAAACCAACATGTATCTCTCGCATATGTACCAATGACTGTTTTTGTTAAGATTGCCGCGTGCGCGGAGGTGGATCAGGAATTGCCGGTGTTGTCAGGTTCTGGTTACCCCATTCTGCGGGGCAATGCAAAATTCCGGGTTTCTTCCTGTTTGCCGGGGTTAGAGTAATGAGGATATACCCTTATTGCTTAATGCCCTTGAAAATAACCGTTTTGCAAGTGAAAGTCAAAATCTATGCAGAGATATTTTTATGGCTCGATTAACTATTTTGGTCTATAGTATTCAGCTTGTTACGATTCGGAAGGCAAGTTTGCAGCTCCAGGCTTTGCACCATCTCATTCCGGGGCCGCCTCCGTTAAACTACTTAGTTATTTACGGTTTTTCCCAATAACGTTGTACTAATTGTAAAGTTTAAAAGGAGACTGAGATTATGGGTAAGAACATTCTTGTTTTTGGACCAAACGGCAGTGGTAAAGGGACTCAGGGTGCTATTGTACAGAAGAAATACAATATTCCGCACATTGAATCCGGAGCTATTTTCCGGGAGCACATTGTCGGTGGTACCGAACTGGGTAAAAAAGCCAAACAGTTTATCGATAAAGGTGATTTAGTACCAGACGATATCACCATCCCAATGATGGTTGCCCGTCTTTTGAAAGATGACTGTAAAGATGGCTGGATCCTTGACGGTTTCCCACGATCGAAGGACCAGGCAATTACCCTCGCCGAGACCCTGAAAAAAGAAGGGCTGGCCCTCGATTATGTGATCGAGATCCGGCTTGACCGACAAATCGCCAAAGATCGCATCATGGGGCGTCGTCTCTGTGTGAACGACAACAATCATCCGAACCACATAGCTTTTGATGCAATCAAGCCGGTGGAAAAAGACGGCAAGCTGGTTTGCCGCGTCTGTGGCGGTGACTTGAAGACCCGTGCCGACGATCAGGATGAAGAGGCTATCAGCAAGCGTCATAACATTTACTATGACGAAGAGACCGGTACCATGGCGGCAGTCAACTACTTTAAAAATACCGATGGTCCGAAAGTTATTTCCGTTGACGGGTCTGCTTCAATTGGTGATGTAACCAAAGCTATCATGAGTGAGCTGTAATTGTTGCCATGAGGTCACAACGTAGCTGATTCTCATTTTTTTATGGAAAAGGGCCTTCCCCTGGTGCGGGAAAGCCCTTTTTGTCTTTAACGATATTGTATTGACGATTGTTCTTCAGGTCTCCGCTTCTACCAGCAGCAGGGTGTTACGTTCAGTGCGGATAAGAGCAGATATCTGTCAGCTTTGATTATGGAAGAAAAAATTAAAATGAAAAAACCCGGAAAGGTGTATCTGGTTGGTGCCGGTCCAGGAGACCCAGGTCTCATTACCGTACGTGGGAAAAGTTTGCTTGAGCGGGCTGAGGTCGTGGTTTATGACTACCTTGCCAGTAAAAAATTGCTCAAACATGCATCGGCTCGCGCTGAGCTGCTCTATGTGGGTAAAAAGGGCGGGGTGAAACATGCATATACCCAGGAAGAAATCAGTCAGATGCTGGTAGATCACGCCCTGGAAGGGAAGATGGTGGTACGGCTGAAAGGCGGCGATCCGTTTATTTTTGGCCGGGGTGGCGAAGAGGTGGAAAAACTGCATGCTGCCGGAATCCCTTTTGAAGTGGTACCGGGGGTGACCTCAGCCACGGCGGCGGCAACCTATGCCGGTATACCCATTACCCACCGGGATTTTACTGCTTCCGTGGCCTTTGTTACCGGACATGAAGACCCGACGAAGGAGAAGTCCAACATCGATTGGGAAAAATTATCGACAGGTGCCGGCACCCTGGTCATCTATATGGGTATTAAAAATCTGCCGACTATAGTCGCCAACCTTATCAAATATGGTCGTGATCCCAAGACTCCCGTAGCTGTTGTGCGCTGGGCATCGACGCCTCTGCAGCATTCGGTGGTCGGTACCCTTGAGACCATAACCCAGGTTGTCTCCGATGCAGGTATTAAACCGCCTTCACTGGTCATTGTCGGTGAGGTTGTAAAACTGCGCGATACTATGAACTGGTACGAAAAACGGCCGCTGTTCGGTAAAAAAATAATCGTTACCCGGACCCGTGAACAGGCCAGTGAACTGGTGGCCGGACTCGAAGAGTTTGGCGCCAACTGCCTCGAATATTCGACAATTCATATCAAACCGGTTGATTCCTACGACGTGCTGGATGATGAATTGGAGCGACTGAAAGAATATCACTGGATCCTTTTTACTTCACTGAATGGGGTGAAATATTTCTTTGAGCGTCTCTACTCGAAGGGCATGGATGCGCGCGACCTGAAAGGGCCTGATCTTGCTGTCGTCGGCAAGAGTACCGCTGATTTTTTGCTGGGTTACGGGCTGAATGCCGATCTCATTCCCAGCACCTTCACGGGCGAAGGGCTGGCGGAAGCTCTTCTTGATCAAGGAATCGAAGGGCGCAACATTCTGATTCCGCGAGCTCTGCATGCCCGGGAGATACTGCCTGAGACGCTGCGCGGGGCAGGCGCCCAGGTGACTGTGGCTCCGGTCTATCAGAACAGCCCTGCCAAGGTCGATAAAGAGAGTCTCAGAGAAGAGCTCGCAAATGGCGGGGTGGGGATGATTACCTTTACCAGCTCCTCCACCGTGCGTAATTTTCTGGCAATGATCGATGCAGAAAATCAGAAAGAGCTGCAGGAGATCCTGGCGGGGATCAAGATAGCGGCGATCGGACCGATAACTGCTAAAACGGTGACCGATAACGGCTTACGGGTTGATGTACAGCCTGAAGAATATACCATCGAAGGATTGATCAAGGCTATTGTGGAATATTACAGTGGAGACAGCGACTAGCACCAGTTATTGGTTTCGGGCCGATGATGGACGGGGCCGTCGTCGGCCGGGTCAGCCTGTCGGGCAAGGGCAGAGGCAGGAGCAGACCGGCCCCATCGAAGCCATATACTGCAAAGTATGTGGGCGAGTGGTAACCAGCCGGGACCGGAAGATCGCGGTTCAGGGTTCGCATCTCCACGCCTTTTTTAACCCTGCAGGAATAGTTTTTGAGCTGGGCTGCTACAGCCTTGCGCCGGGCTGTCAACGCGCGGGGGTGGCTACTTCAGACTTCACCTGGTTTGCCGGTTACCTCTGGCGCTATGCCCTCTGCAGGCAGTGCCGGAGTCATCTGGGCTGGTTCTTTGCAAGGAGCGGCCACTCCTTTTTCGGCCTTATTCTGGCCAATTTGATCGAGTAGCGCTCCCCTCACTTATCTTTGATCAGATCGAGCAGATCCTCAGAAGTCATTTTGGCACTGATATCGCTCCCCTCAAGAAGGCTGCCGGCCAGGTCCCGCTTTTCCTGGTGCAGTTTGACTATTTTTTCTTCAATGGTGTTCTTGCAGACCAGCCGGTAGATGGTGACCGGTCGAGTCTGGCCAATTCTATGCGCCCGATCGGATGCCTGGTCTTCAATGGCGGGGTTCCACCAGGGGTCCATATGGATGACGTAATCAGCGGCGGTGAGGTTGAGACCCAGGCCACCGGCCTTCAGGCTGATGAGAAAGAGATCGCCCTGTCCGGCCTGGAAGGCATCGACCCTGATTTTCCTCTGTTTGCTGCTGGTGCCACCGTCCAGATACTGGTAGCTGATGCCCTGTTTGTCGAGATATTCACGGATGATATTCAGGTGACCGATAAACTGGCTGAAAACCAGGGCTTTGTGCCGACTGGAGAGCAGCTCTTCGATCACGGCAGCGAATACATTCAGCTTGGAACTTTCGACCGTGGTGTTTACATCGAGCAGCCGGGGATTACAACAGGCCTGGCGCAGTTTCATGATTTCGGTCAGGATCTGCAGGTGCCTGCCTTTCTTTTCCCTGGAACTCTCCAGCATATCAATGGCATTCTGGCGCAGGGCTTCGTAGAAGTGGGCTTCTTCAGAGCTTAATTCAACTTCCAGGGTGACTTCGGTCCGCGATGGCAGTTCTTCCAAAACCTGGGATTTGATCCGCCTGAGGATGAAAGGCCGGATAAGTTTTTTAAGTTTTAACTTTGCTTCTCTATCCTGGTAGCGCTCAATAGGAACGGCAAAACGTTCGTTGAAACTGTTCAGGCTCCCGAGCAGCCCAGGATTGATAAAATGAAACAGGTTCCACAGCTCGCCAAGGTGATTTTCTATCGGCGTGCCGGTAGTGATGAGCTTGAATTCGGCCTGCAGTGACATTGCCGCCCGTGAGCGCTTGGTGGCACTGTTTTTGATGGCCTGGGCTTCATCTAGAATGACAACCTGCCATGGTACGGTTGAGAGGAGCTCGCTCTCCTGCTGCAGGAGGGTATAGGTTGTTATCAGGAGATCGAACCTGCCGAGGTCACTGATACTTTTTTCCCGGTCCTTGCTGGACAGAAATTTAATATTGATGGTTGGGGTAAACCTGGTAACCTCGGATTGCCAGTTGGTCGAGACCGAGGTCGGGGCAACCACCAGGGATGGTCCATGGACCGCCATTTTAAGGATAATGGCCAGGGATTGGATGGTTTTGCCAAGCCCCATGTCGTCGGCGAGACAACCGCCGACTCCCCAGTGGGCCAGGCGGGCCAGCCACTCATAGCCTTCCCGCTGGTAGACTCTCAGTTCCGCCTGCAGCGTCGAGGGGAGTTCCGGTTTGAAATCCTGGGCATCGCGGATTTTCTGAATCTGCTGTTGCCATCCCGCGTCGGCACTGGTATGGGCAAGGTTGGCAACTTTTTCCAGTTGCAAGGCCGCCAGAGGGTGGACCAGCACCTCGTCGCTGCCGTTTTCGGCCAGTCCTTCGGAAAAGAGGTTGATGTCCTCCAGCCGTTTCTTGAACTCCTGGGTCAGGGCAATGAATTGTCCGTCGCCTATTTCCACAAAGCGGCCTGGCGATTTCTTGACCTTGGCCAGCAGTTCTTTCAATTCGACAACCTGGCCCTGATCGAGGGTGAGCTGGCCGCTCATGGCAAACCAGTTCTGGCGATTGGTCCGTATCTTCAGGTTGAGGTTTTCCAGCGACACTTTGTGGGTGATGGTCAGTTTTTCCCCTTCTGGCCACTCTATCACCACTTTGTCGCGAATAGCCTGGAGCTCCATCAGGGCCTGGAGACAATCGTCCGGGTCGTAGAGATGCCATTCCCGGTCGTTTTCCTGCTCCATGTCGATTGCCAGATCGAGTATCGGGCAGAGCTCTTCGATGTCTCTGGCCTTTTCTTCCTCAAGCGCGAGATTGCGCCGGGTCTGGAGTCGTTTGCCATTGACTTCGGCCATGATGTTTTCAACGCCCTGGCCGGGTTTGAGGTAGTGACCGCCTTCCAGAAAAGGTTTGACGAACATTTCCAGTCGAAATCCCGTACCATAGGGGATGAGATGCATATAAATGGTTGAATCGGCTTCGACAAAGGTAATGTTGCTGCTTTTTCGGCCGGTGCTGTCGACGGCGATGGCTGAGTGGACGGTCATGAAGGAAGAGATATTGCCGATGGCGGTCAACACCTGTTCACTGGCGGCCATGGGGACGGTTATCCCGTCCTTGCCGGTAATCTGTGCGATTCGTCGATGGTTGTCGTTGATGGGGATAATTTTCACCCGGGTGGGTGTTTCACTGAAATAGTTGATCGTGTCGGCAGTGATCGGATGGGCGAAACAGATATGCAGGTTGTCGCCCCGTTCCTCAACGAAAAGCTCCGGTTCCCCGGCAACAAATTCCACGGGAGTGAGCGGGGATTCCGCCAGGTAGAGATGCGGATGGCCGATCATTGCCGGCAGAGCTTTATCCATATCAAAGAAAAAGTTCACCCCGTGGGTATCAGGATTGTTCGACTTTTTGATAGCCGCGCAGATCCGGCGGTCCTGCGAGGTGAGATAGTTCAACCTGTTGGACTTATACAACCGGGACAGGGAGAGAGGCCGTCCCTTGCTCCACTCGCCATCCGGATTCAGCTTCTGTTCTTTTGGTGAGATGCTGATGATTTTGTCTTCAAACGACACCATCCAGATCATGCGGGTTGCCTGCTGCGGGATCTCCGCTTCCTGGCTGGTGGCATAAATAAGCGCCTGCAGGCTGCGTTTCCAGGGTTCTTCCGGTTCAAGAATGGGCAACAAGGGGATGATGGCCGTTTTTTCCCGGAGTGGGGCCGTCGTCAAAATGTAGTCATTGTCGTCCTGGTTGATGGTGGCGAGAATCTCACCCAGCACAATGGTGAAAAAATCATAACCCTGACGGCAGGCTCGTTCATAAAAGTGCAGAATTTCCGATTCCACCTCGGGCTCGACAGCGCTGTTGAGCCAGTACTGGCAGATAGCGGCAATGGCAACAGTCAGTACGTTCGGCCTGGTCCCTTCGGGGAGGTGAATTTCTTCACCATGAAGACCTTTGTTGATATGGGAGTTGGTGACCGCAGCCAGATAGGTATAGGCAACATTTTCCCGGGCACCCTGAAAGAGGGAAAGGGCGATGCTGATATTATCGGCAATCCGGTAATAATCCTCCGGGTCTCTTTCCTGCAATTGCACCAGGATATAAAAAATTCCGGCCGGCCCAAACAAAGCTACTTTTTCATCATTGCTGAATTTTTGTAAATAAAGCAGGTCTTCATCAAAGGCAGCCAGGGCATCGCTGCTGTTTCCCGTGAGAAACAACAGCGTTCCGCGGGCACCGGTACCGTGAAAGGAATCCTTGTGGTCAGCTATCAGTTTGTCCGCTTCCGACAGTCTGCCACGAAATACGAGCTCATTGAAAAGCAGGCGCTTAAAGGGCACTTGTTCATCTACGGAAAGTCCAGCGAATTCGGCATCATCAGCCAGGAAGTCGACTAATTCCGGATAGTCGGAGAGAGTCGCCTGTCCATATTGCAAGACATTGTTCAGCAGGTAGAACCGAAAGGAGGTGGGCAGCGTTCTGAACCATTCGGCATCAAACGGCATGGTCAGGATCCGCACTGTCGGCGGCGGTTCAGTGACAATTTCGCTGCATTGGGCTTCTATAAAGTCAGAGGCGTCGTCAATGAGATCGAACTGTTGTGTGTAGACACCTATTCTTAATTCACGAATACCCCGCCAGCATCGGATTGTCCATTTACCGTAATAATAGGAGACCGGAGCCTCTTCCTGGATAATATTGGCAAAGAGGGCAAATGTCTGCTCCTTCACGGCGATCTTGCTCAACACCTCAACTATCGAGTCGACACATTGTCGGTCTTTGGTCAGGAGGCCGAGTTGCTCGAATTTACTGAAATAATGGCTGAGATTGGCAGCTGTCGGCTTGTTGCCCCGAGGGTTTTTCAGGTCGAGCTTGCGCAGGCAATTGACAATGAGCGTTGAGTGAGCAGGTTCGTAGACAATTGAAAGTAATTGAAGAAGAGCCTGTTCAAAAGGGGTGAGCTTCTTGTACTGTTCAAGGAGAGTAACGTGATTTTGCATAGATGTTTTGCTGGTCTTGGCGGAAAGCATCTTCCAGAAAATGGCATCGGTGTTTTTCGCGCGGGGCGAAAAGAGAAGCAGTTACTATATCATTGTCTGTTGCCAATGAGAACCAAAAACTGCACCTTTTTTCTGACATACCGCCCTGTATCCGTCTAAGACAGCTTTATAGTGTCCGTTTCGCCCCCTGCTGCCATGTGGGGAGCAGAGAGAGGCGGCAGTAATTCAAGAAAAGGAGAGGCGTTGGAATGCGCTATATCAATGTAAGGATGAGTGGGCGGTTACCGATAGTGAGGAGCGGACAATGGTTGCGCATTGTCCGCTCCTTTTATATGTCAATGCTAGAGGCTTTGGTGTCTGGTTATTTTGGCATCGGTTTCCATATGGCGGAGCCAGGCGGAAAGAAGCTGCTGTTGTCGCAAACGTAACAGATTGTCGCGGTATTGAACCACTTCCTTGCTGTCTTTTGGCATGGGAGGGATTTCTCTGTCCAGAAAGGTATAGACAAAAAAATCGTCTCCGACCGTTCCCGGCTTCTCCGGTAAAGGAGATGAGGGTGAGAGAAGAAAGACATCTTCGACCAAAGAAGAAGGAAATGGCGTGTCGTTTTGCTCCCGCCTGCTGAGGAGTCCTGATACCAAAACCTTGTAGCCGTTCTCCTGTGCCAGGGCGTCGAATTTCTTATCACCGTGCAGGCCCTGCAACATGTCATTGGCTGCTTTTTCCGCCATTTCTCTGGACTGCACTTTTCGGTAATCTTTCGCGAGGATATCTTTCTTGGTCTCAAACGCCGGAACTTGAGGTTCTTGAACATCATCGGCATAGAGGATTGCATATCCGGTATTTCCTTTGATAAGTGAGCTCAGTTCACCTTTGTGCAGTTCAAAAGCCTTGTCGAGAAATTGTGCATCTGACTTCAGCACAGCTGGCGCATTGTTCTTGGCGAAGAAATCGGTCGTATTTATATGTGTCGTCGGATGATCTTTGGCATACTGCGCAAAACTTCCTGCGGCGATGATACCCTCGTACGCGTCATTGGCCATCTGGAAGGTCATGTTTTCAGCTTCCTGTTGTTGCAGGGTTTTGGTTATCTCCGCAGTCACCGACTCAAGTGACTTTGTTTCCGGTTGTTTAATTTCATCCAGCGAGATAATGTGGTAGCCGAACTGTGTTTTAACCACCTGACTGATGTCGCCAGGCTTCATGGCAAAAACAGCTTTGTCGAAGGCGGGAACCATCTGGCCGGCGGAAAAAAATCCGAGATCGCCGCCTGAATCCTTGGTCGGGCCTTCAGAATATTGACGGGCCAGAGCGCTGAAGTCTCCACCTTTTTTTGCAAGTGTTCTGACCTCTTCCGCTTTTTTCGCCTGTTCCTGCTGTCGCTCTGCAGTATCCTGGTCGGTTGCCTTGAACAGAATATGTCGCGCGTGCCGTTGTTCGGGAATTTTATATTTATCTATGTTGCTCTCGTAGTATTCCTTAATTTTAGCCGGATCGACAGCTATCTTACTGGCCACACTTTCATAGGTGAACACAAGATACTGCAGTTTGAGCTGCGGTTCGGATTTGTAGTTATCTTTGACAGTTTCAAACCATGCCTTCAGGGCTGTATCGTCTATTTTCACCTTGTCGGCAAAATTGTCGGCGGCGATTTTCACATATTTGACAGAAATTTTCTCATTCTGCTGGCTATACAGTTCCTGAATCTCGAAATCTGTGACAATGCCGGCAAATTTGCCGATTTCCTCGGCGGCAACTTCCGATAATCTGTCAAACTTCATGGATTCTTCGAATTTGGTCGGCGCCATTCTGTTGGCGGCCAGAACGGCCTTGTACCGTTCGATGCTGAACTCGCCGTTTTCCTGGAACGGGGCCATGTTTTTAATGATCTGCTGGATCTCCTGGCCACTGACATGGATGCCCATTTTTTCAGCGCCCTGACGTAACAGGGAGGTCTGGATCAACTGGTTGATGACTTGCTGTTTTACGCCAAAGGTCTCCGCAAGTCCTTTGGGAACATTGCCGCCAAATTGATCGCTCAGTCGTTGATAGGCACGGTCGTAGGCCTGCTGATATTGCTGGAAACTTATATTCTCACCGTTGACCACCAATGCCGATTGTCTATCTCCTGTGAGGTTGGTCCCGACTCCCCAGAATATAAACACCAGAGCAATAACGACGACAATGACCTGAATAAAAGTTGATTGGGCTTTTTTGCGGAGTATCTGCAGCATAAATAAAGTATAAGAAATTGTGGTTAATGATTGGACAAGCCGTTACGATTGATGCTTTCTCGAAAGGTGCCTGTGGGAAAACAACGTTTCGCCGGCATTTTAAGCCAGTGAGTTAACAATCTGTTCGATTTACTCTTTCTTTGTATCCTGTGCAAGTAAAAACCCAATTCTTTCTCCTCTCCGTCACGGAAGAGGATGGTTGAAAACAGGGTTGTCCGCCTGTTATGATGGAAAAAGATATCGACATATGCAATAAATAGGGTACTCTCAGTGTCGCTTTGAGGTCTGCCAGTCGTGTTGCCTCTGCGCAATGATAGTCTTTGGTTGTTATCCATGTCAGCCACAAGGATATAAGGGCGCTCGCATTGATACATGCGGGATTTGTTGTTCTATCTATCCAGGAAGATTGCGTTTTATGATAAAAGAAACGGCTTTGTCTCCTGGTGCTATAAATGATTCGTCATTCACTTGACAAATTGTTTCTGCTATAGTAAAAAGCCGTAGTTAGTCTTAAATTATAAAACGGCGAAAGCTATAAAAATAATATTCTAAGGAGGTTTGTAATGCCAACTCTCGAACACAACGGAAGTAGTTTTGAAGTAGATGAAGACGGATTCCTGCTCAAGGGCGATGATTTCAACGCAGATTGGGTAGATTATGTAAAAGGTGTTGAAGGCATCAGCGAAATGACCGACGAGCATCAGAAAGTTATTGATGCCCTCCAAGAGTACTACAAGAAGAATGGTATCGCTCCTATGGTTCGTATCCTTTCTAAAACCACTGGTTTCCCGCTGAAGAGAATCTATGAGCTGTTCCCATCAGGACCTGGTAAGGGAGCCTGTAAAATGGCTGGCCTTCCTAAACCAACAGGTTGTGTATAGTCCGGTACTACACGCTTAAGTTGGAAGAGTTACAAAAACGGGAGAATGTCTTCGGACATTCTCCCGTTTTTCGTTTTTGGTCCGCGATATCCTTTGACCCGCACAACTGTCTCGCCTGATGAGCGATGTTCCCGCCCAGGGGGATTTACGACGAGATACCCCGCTGTTGAAGAAGGCTCTCATGAATCCTGTCGAGTTTTTCCAGGTACTCCTTTCCTGATATTTTGGCCCCTCTCAGCCCGCCGCGAAGATTGATTTCCGTCAGGTAGCAGTTGCCTTCTTCTGTCAGCATGAGATCGAGGTGGGCATAGGGAAACGCACCGCGATGCATGATTTTTCTGCAAAATTCTAGCTGCTGCGGCGAAAGAGTATAGGGTGTGGAAGAGCCACCGCAATGCAGATTGTTCCTGAAATTATGTGCGTTAATGCGTTCGTACGCTTCTGTATAGTCGTCGAGAATTATTACCCGGATATCCCTGGTGTTGCGCTGGAAAGGTTGGACGACAAAAGGGAAAAGGCATATGCCTAAGGTCGCAGAATTGTAAAGATCCTCGATATCGTTAAAAACATGAATGCCGAGACCACCGTTTTTTCGGTCTCGTTTGAGAACAACTCTGGTGTATTTTTTCTGGCGGTAGGATGAAGCTGTCAAGAGCAGTTCGTGCTGGTCATATATCGGCTGAGAGTCGGGCACCATGAAATCGATGAATATTTTCGCCTGGAAGGCTTTTGATCTGCTGGCGAGCTGCGATGTTGCCGAGGGGATGAGGTGGATTCCCCGTTCGAGCAGGTCTGTCAGCACATGCTCCTCCCCTGGTTTCAGGCGGATTCTGCCGCAGACAATATCATGTTTTTTGAGCGTATGGTAGCAGGTTGTGAGAGTCTGGTTGTTACTGATGACAGTGGGGAGGGGATCTCTCAAAAGATCATCTCCGAGAACCGTTGATGGAAAGAGGTGAGGTCTTCTTCACAGTTGCCGCAAAAAAGTTTTACGTCACCAAGAGACTGGGAATTTTTATTTTCAATAGTAAAACTGCCGTCTTTATTTTGAATATAGTGGGTGGTGGTAATGACGTCATCGGATATTTCGAAAAATTCCGATTCGTTGCCACAGTAGGGGCATTTGAGCAGATTGCCGACTTTTGGCTGGTCAAGTCGCATACATGATGCCCGCTTTTGCATCTTTTTCTGCATGTACTTTCGGTTATTCAGAAGAGGTGATCAGAGTAGCAGCGATAGCATCGTCTGCTTCGCCCGGGTTGAAAACCTGTGTTGGTGTTGCCGCCAGGATTTCACCTTGAATACAGGCACCAGGTTCAACAGTCAGGTTTCCTGCTTCGAGTTTTCCCTGAATGGAACAGCTTTTCCGGGCGATGAGCATATTCGTTTTGATATTGCCTTCAAGCGATCCATAACAGTTGAAAGAAGAGACAGTTATATCGCCGATAACTTTTCCTGTTTCGCTGAGGATAAGGTGTTCGCCGTTGATGTCGCCGGTGATTGTGCCATCAATTCGCGCTTTTCCCTGGAATAAGACTTCTCCGGTGAGCGTCATATTTTTGTCTATAATCGATGCAATTGCCTCACCATCGACTTTCTTCATCTCCTGCGCGACATTCATGGTTTTGCCAAAAATACCCATCGTTATCTTTTCACCGATACGTCAGAGGAAGCGGATTTTTTTGCGAATTTTGCAGCTTTAAGGAATTTGTAGGGATTGATAGGAACCCCGTTGAGTGCGATTTCGTAGTGGAGGTGGGACCCGGTCGATCTGCCAGTGTTACCGATCAAGCCGATGAGCTGACCTCTTTTTATCCGGTCACCCTTGTGGACCAGATATTTCTTCATATGGGCATAGGCAGATGTGTAGCCGTTGCCATGATCGATAAGGACATAGTTGCCATAGCCGCCGTTACGAAAAGCGTTGGCAACCACGCCGTCGGCTGTGGCATATATCTTATCCCCTTTGTCACCGCGAAAATCGATACCAGTATGAAAGGCTGATCTGTTATTCAGGGGATCTGACCGTTTCCCGAAGCCGGAAGAAATAGGGCCCTCAACCGGTCTGCCGAGCGGCAGATAGCGAATTGCTTTTAAATATTTATCCGCCTTAAACAGGAGTTCATCCCGGGCCATCTCCGGCGGCTGAATAAAAGGACCACCGCTGTGTTTGGCGTTGTTGTTTTTGTCTTTTGGCAATTTAATCCCGATGTTGCCAAAAATTTTCTCAATGAGTTGACTCTTTTTATTGAGTTCATCGACGGCGGCAGTGAGAAGTGACTCTTTCTCATCCTGTACGGCAGTTTCCAGCCTGGCGCTTTTTTGTTCAAGAAGGGCCACTTTCTGCCGTTCTTTCTCGGTCATTTTATTGTGTTTGGCAAGCAGCTCAGCACTGGTCTGCAGTTTCTCCTGCAACCCGGCAATCTGATTTGATATCTTGCGGTTTTTGGTATACAGAGAAAAAGAGCAGATGCTGGTGACGGTGAGGACGAGAAGAGCAACTATCGATGTTGTTATGACGATACAGAGTTTCTTTTTTGAGCACGGTAACTTGAAAACTTTTCCTCTGTCACCGGCTATAATAATATGAAGCTGTTCATCCATTAGACAAATCCAAAAGAGTTGTTAATCCATCAAACAAAAAGTATGATGTCCCCAGTTTATATGAAAAAATGTGGTAAAAGCAAGAATTGAAATTTCTTTTTTTATACAAGGATCCCCGAAATTAAGCAACAATAAAAGCTTTCCCTGGCTTGGTGCTTCTTGGTTAAGTTATTGTAATTGCTCTGTTTGTATGTCTTCGGTGTGGGGCTTTGGCCTTTGCCGAAGTGCCGGTATTGTGCCTTATTCTCCCTTTTCTGGTCAATTATGTCTCCTCTTATCAGTTGTAAATCTGTAACAAAATCGTTTGGCGCCCAGACTCTTTTTCAAAATATCAATCTCATGATCGACAGTGGCGATAAGATCGGAGTGATTGGGCCGAATGGTTCCGGGAAATCAACTTTATTGAAAATTATCTGCGGGTTGGAAGAGGCGGATAGTGGGCAGGTTGTGCGTCAGAAATTCGTGCGTCTCAGTTATCTGGCCCAGGACGATGTCTTTGATGAGACAAAAAGTATCAGCGATAATCTGCTGGCAGGGCTGGCCGGAGAGGATATGGTCGATACGGAAAAATACTACCGGGTCGATACCCTGCTCAGCCGTGCTGAATTTGCTGACGGCAACGCGCCGGTGAAGAACCTGTCTGGCGGGTGGAGGAAAAGGTTGTCTATCTGCCGGGCAATGGTGTTGGCTCCTGACGTGCTTATCATGGATGAGCCCACGAACCATCTTGATATCGAGGGCATTCTCTGGCTGGAAAAAATGCTGCGCGGGGCCGCCGGTCCGTCCGCGTTTCTCCTGGTCAGCCATGACCGGCATTTCCTGGAGAACTGCAGTAACAGGGTTGTCGAGTTGTCGGCGGTATATCCTGAAGGAACGCTGCAGGTGCAGGGCACGTATTCCCAGTTTCTGGAGAAACGCGACGAATTTCTTGTGGGGCAGCTGGCAGAGGAAGAACGCATGGCCAATAAAGCGCGCCGGGAGGTGGAGTGGCTGCGTCGAGGTCCGAAGGCGCGGGCGACGAAAGCCAAATATCGTATAGACGAAGCCTATAAGCTGACTGATGAACTGGCTGAATTGAAAGCGCGCAACCGCTCTCTGGTAAATGTTCAGATTGATTTTGAGGCAACCGGCAGAAAAACGAAAAAACTGCTTGAAGTCATCGGCATTGCCAAATCATATGGCGATCGAACCCTGTTCAGCAATCTGGATATAGTGCTTTCTCCCGGCAGCCGACTTGGCCTGCTTGGTCGAAATGGCTGTGGCAAATCGACTCTGATGAAGATTCTTGCCGGGGCTGTTGATAAGTCCGGCATGGTTCCCGATGCGGGTGTGGTTAAAGCCGCCGATAATATCAAAGTGATTTCCTTTGATCAGAACAGGGAAACTATCGATCCGACGATCATCCTGCGCCGGGCGCTTGCGCCGGATGGCGATTCTGTAATGTATAACGGCAGATCCCTGCATGTGGTGTCCTGGGCGAAAAAATTCCTTTTCCGGCCCGACCAGCTGGAAACCCCGGTCGGTCAACTGTCCGGTGGAGAGCAGGCGCGAATTCTCATCGCGAGGCTTATGCGGCAGCCGGCGGATATCCTGCTGCTGGACGAGCCGACCAACGACCTCGATATTGCCTCCCTTGATGTGCTGGAAGCCAGTTTGCTTGATTTTCCGGGAGCCCTTGTGCTGGTCACTCATGACCGCTATCTGCTCGACCGAGTCTGTCACCGGCTTCTCGGTTTTGGCGGCAGGCACGGGGTGAGTTACTATGCTGATTACGAACAGTGGCTCAATGACCTGCCGGAGGCTGGCAAGCCCGACGAGAGCAAGAAGAAGATCGAAGCTCAGGCAGAGAAAGCTCCGGCGCAAAAAAAGAGCAGCGGCCGACTCTCCTATATGGACCAGCGGGAGTATGATCAGATTGAAGAGGCTATCGCGACTGAGGAAAGTCGGGTTGAGCTGTTGCAGGACAGAATGGCCCTGCCGGAAATAGTCTCTAACCCGGATGAGCTCGCCGAGTGCTGGCAGGAGCTGCAGGAAGCCCAGGCGGAAGTTGAGCGGTTATACGACCGCTGGGATGAACTGGAAGAAAAAAAGAATGGATGAGAGGGGGCATGAAGGTAGCAGTTCTTGCTGATATTCATGGAAATCTTGAGGCGTTTGAAGCGGTAACTGCCGATCTTCGGCGGCAGGGTGCCGATCGGGTCATCTGCCTGGGCGACAATATCGGTTATGGCCCTAACCCGCAGGAGGTGGTTGGTCGTCTGAGGCAGCTGGGGTATACCTCGGTGCTGGGCAACCATGAATTCGCCCTGGCGGATGCACGGGCGAGACGATGGTTCAATTTTCAGGCGGCGGAAAACAACATCGCAACGGAAAAATTGTTATCTCAGGAGAACAGGCAGTACTGCTGCCGTCTGCCCACATTTTTGACGTACGAAAAAGCGCATTTTGTTCATGCCTTTCCGCTTGACTCTGTTTTCCGCTATCTCAACAGGCAGTCCGATGAAAAGATTGCCGCTCTTTTTGCGTCAACGACGCCTTGTCTGTTCTTTGTCGGCCATACCCACCGGCTTATGCTGGTCACCGGAAATAAAGGAATGATCAGCAGAAAAACAATGGGGCAGGAAACCGTACAGCTCGAGCCGGATAATAAATATATTGTCAACTGCGGCAGTGTCGGCCAGCCAAGGGACGAAGACCGGCGGGCGAAGTATCTGTTGTGGGATTATGCCGCCCGGCAGCTGGTTGTCCGCTTTGTCGAGTATGACAACCGGAAGACCATGCAAAAGATCAGAGACCGCGGATTTCCGGAAATCTATGCAATGAGGCTGGCGTAAACCATGAAAACAATCGGCAGATATGAGGTGACGGGTCGTTTGGGGCGTGGCAGTATGAGCACCGTCTATAAAGCCAAAGCCCCGGTTACCGGCCGTCTGGTCGCTTTGAAAATCCTGCAGCCGAGAAATGAAATCTTTGTCGATATCGTCGGCGAGGCACGGCTGCGCGAGATGTTTGTGGAAGAGGCACGGATCATGGGTACTCTGTCCCATGACCATGTGGCAAAAATTATCGACTGCGACGAACATGCAGGGCAGCCGTTTATTGTTCTCGAATATTTCGCCCATTCCATTGGCGCATTTATCGGCGAATCCTATCGGGTCGAGGCTCCCTCGCGCATCATCTCTGCCGCTAAGACCAAATCCTATCTGGTACAGGCACTCAAAGGGCTCGAACGACTGCATTTTGCAGGAATCATCCACCGGGATATAAAACCCTTCAATCTGATGATAACCAGTGATGATCGAATAAAGATCATCGACTTCGGCCTGTCCCGGGTCCGGGGGGAAGAAAGAATGGCCATTCCCGGCATGCAGGTCGGTTCGCCCTACTATGCCGCACCGGAACAGGAACAAAATCCAAAGCAGGTTGATGGGCGGGCCGACCTGTTCAGTCTGGGGATAATGGGGTACAGGATGCTGACTGGCCTTCTTGTTGATCAGAGGCAGGGGGAAATCTTGGCCCCCAGCACATTGAATGCGGAGCTTGGCCCGGAATGGGATGCCTGCATTCTGAAAAGCATCGCCAGAGATCCTGCAGACCGCTATCCCGATGCGCAGCAGATGCGGCTGGCTGTTGAGGCGCTGCCTCTTGTCGTCCCTCAGCAGTGCAATGGTGCAGAGACGCTTCATGCCCGCAGTGTACGCCCGATGCGTGGCGGCAGAAGAAAAGAACCCGCCAGGATGATGTACAAAAATATCCGCCTGGAGCTGGGCCTGGACGATTTATTGCGACCGCGGGAGTATGCTGTTCAGGATTTTGCGGTGGTCGGGCCGCTGGTGGCTCTTGAGAAGAACAGCGGACTCTACTGGCAGCGGCGCGGATCGGGGTTCACCCTTGACTGGCAGCAGGCGAAAGACTACGTGCAATTTCTGAACAGCACCTGCTGGCAGGGTCGGAACAGCTGGCGACTGCCGACCCTTGAAGAAGTGTTGACTATTCTCAAGCCCCCGCTGCACGGCGTCTGCTGCTCAAACTGGCCGCTTCTGGACGCTGCCATTCACTGGCTGTGGACCTGTGATCACTGCACCAAAAAGCAGGCCTGGATGGTTGATGTGGTCGAGAGCTTCTTTGACCGCCTGGATAGAGACGGCGTTGCCTCGGTCTGTGCTGTCAGTTCTGCGGAGTAACTTTTGACCGGTTAGACTTTGCAGGATGTGAAAAATTCTTCTATTTTTTCCAGGGTATAGATGATATCTGCACGGCTGATGTCAAGATGGGTGACCAGCCTGGTGGTTTTGCCCGGAGTGATGAGGATGTTGTGGTCGTTGAGAAATTCGGCCATCTGTTGCGCTTTTCCCGCCTCCATGGTGAAAAAGACCATATTGGTCTGTGCCGGATCCTCCACCACTTGCAGCTGGTCAAACCGGCGCAGTCCTTCGGCGAGGATTGCTGCATGTTCATGATCGACTGCCAGGCGTTCGATGTTGTTTTTCAGGGCGTACATACCCGCTGCGGCAAGTATTCCCGCCTGTCGCATCCCGCCGCCAACCATCTTTCGCCATTTCCTCGCCTGCTCTATAAAGCTTCGTGCTCCGCAGAGCAGTGAGCCAACCGGCGCGCCCAGTCCTTTAGACAGACAGACAGAGGTGGAGTCGAAATGGCGGGTGATCTCCCGGGCGGATACATTCTGCTTGACTGCGGCATTGAACAGTCTGGCTCCGTCGAGATGCAGGCTGAGTTTCTTGTCGGCGGCAAATGTGGCCACCTGCTGCAGGTAGTCAAGGGGAAGTACCCTGCCGTTCTGGGTGTTCTCAAGACAGAGCAGGCGGGTTCTTGCAAAGTGAATGTCGTCCGGTTTAATTTTTTCTTCGATTTTGGTGAGAGAAAGGGTTGCGTCCGGTTCAAACTCAATCGGCTGCGGCTGGATGGAGCCCAGAACCGCGGCACCTCCGGCTTCATATCTATAGGTATGCGCCAGCTGGCCGACGATATATTCATCACCGCGGCCACAATGGGACATGATGCCGATGAGGTTTGCCTGGGTACCGCTTGCGGTGAAAATCGCCGCCTCAAAGCCAAGCAGTTGGGCGGCATAGCTTTCCAGCTCATTCACCGTCGGGTCGTCGCGATAGACGTCGTCGCCCACTTCTGCTTCTGCCATAGCCTGGCGCATTGGTCTGGAAGGTTGAGTAACGGTGTCGCTGCGCAAGTCGATTCTGTTTGTCATTGTTTTCCCCGGTTGTTTCCTTGTTTAAAAAAGATTAGTGACTTAGAAATAATTTGCTTGGTCTTTTTCAAGCAAATTATTTCGTGAAGGAACTTATCCCGCAAATCTTTTGGGCGGGATTAGTGCTATGCAATTAATCATCTTGGTCTTTTTCAAGCAAATTATTTCGTGAAGGAACTTATCCCCGCACAGCACGGGGACTGAACAGAGCACCCGTCAAGGGGGTACTGAACAGAGCACCCGTCAAGGGGGTACTGAACAGAGTACCCGACAAGGGAGTACTAAACAGAGCACCCGTCAAGCGAGTACTAAACAGAGTACCCTCAAGGGGCATTGAAAATAGTCCCGCAAATCTTTTGGGCGGGATTAGTGTTGTGCAAATAATCATTTCTTGTTTTAGAAAGCATTTAGAGAAATGTGTATCTCCCTTTTCGAGATGAAAATCTCTACAACATTATACAGGTTGAGGCTGTTGCTGAGGCTGACAGCAAAAGTACAGGAGACTATTTAAAAAAGCGATGATAAAAAATAAGGCACTGAGTACCGCCCAGAAAGAGATTCTGGCGGAGACCGAATTCACTTTTAACCACCTTGCCGAGGAAGATTTGGCTGCAGTCATCGACCCGGCATATGATGTAGCAGAAATGGACGATGATAAGCTGCTCGAGTTTCTGGAACTGGCCAATATATTATACCGGGCAGGCGAGCAGCTGATCTCCGACCAGCAGTATGACTTCGTCTTTCTCGAAGAATTACGCAACAGGCTTCCCGACCATCCCTTTTTGCAAACGGTGGAACCGGAACCACTGACGGAAGCCAAAACCGTCGATCTGCCGTTTCGCATGCTTTCCACCGAAAAAGCCTACGAATTTGCCGCCATCGAACGGTGGGTGAACCGGATCGACAAGGCGGCAGGGGAATGCGGGGTCGGTTTTGCAACGCTGGTTTTTCGGGCAACACCAAAGCTTGATGGCTTTGCTGCCTATGATGATGGGGTGAAGCTGTATACCCGTGGCGACGGGCGGCGTGGTACCGATATCAGCCGGGTTTTTGAGCGGGGTTTGCAGGTGGCGGGGGATGGTGCACGTGGGCTTGGCCCTGGGGAGATTGTGGTCAGCCGCAGTTATTTTCTGGAAAATCTTGCTGACATGTTCGAAAATTCGAGGAATTTCCAGGCGAGCCTGATCAAGGAAAAGGCCCTTGAGCCTCCCGCGGCCGAAGCCATCAGGCTGAAGAAAGCAGTCTTTTATCCGTTCAGCCTGTTGCCGAGCTGGCAGGGGACATGGCGGGAGCTCGCTGCCGGCTTTGATGACATTATCGACCTGCTGTGGCAAAAAACCGATTACGATGTGGACGGCATTGTCATTGAAATTGTCGATGAAAAAATCAAGGAGTTCATGGGAGCCACCCGGCATCATCACCGGTGGCAGATCGCGTTTAAGCGAAACACGGAGACGGCTGAGGTGGAAGTGCTCCGGGTGGTAGCTCAGACATCCCGATCCGGTCGGGTGAATCCGGTGGCCGAGGTGGAGCCGACCAGACTGAGCGGCGCGCTTATAAAAAGAGTCACGGCCCACCATTATAATATGGTGCGGCAACAGGGCATCGGGCCGGGGGCGAGGATCAGGCTGTCACGCAGTGGCGAGGTGATCCCGAAAATTGAGAAGGTCCTCGTGCCGGCGATTCCAGAGCTTCCCGAGACCTGTCCAAGCTGCGGTTCGCCGCTTATCTGGGAAAATGATTATCTGCTCTGTATCAACAACCTGAACTGCCCGGCACAGATAACCAATTCCATTGAACATTTCTTCAAGGTTCTTGGCAATAATGACGGTTTTGGGCCATCTTCAATCCGCAAAATTTATACAGGGGGCGTAGCCACTATTCCGGGGATTTACCGTCTGCGGGAAGAAGATTTCGTCTTGCTTGGTTTTGGACCGAAGCAGGCGGAAAACATGGTCGGTCAGCTGCAGCGAAGTCGGGCTGAGCCAATTGAAGACTGGCGTTTTCTGGCAGCTTTCGGGATCTACCGGATGGGTATGGGGAACTGTGAAAAATTGTTGGGCTTTTTTCCGCTTGAAACTGTCTTTACACTTACCAGGGCGGATATTATCACCATCAAAGGTTTCAGCGAAAAAATTGCCGAGGCGATGGTTGCCGGTCTGTCCGCTGCGAAGGAGCTGTTCGATGAGTTGTACGCGATGGGCTTCAACCTGACGAGAACTCCACTGGACGGCGAGAAAAAAGACGCCGATGGCCCGCTCGCCGGCAAGCTCATTGTGTTCACCGGAGCTATGCAGCAGGGCAGTCGCGACGACATGAAAAAACAGGCGAAGCTTCTCGGGGCAAAGGTCGGGGATTCGATTACCGGAAAAACCGATATGCTGGTTTGCGGCGAGAGGGTCGGGCCGGCTAAGATAAACAGAGCCAAAGAACTGGGGATTCAGCTTTTATCGGAGGCGGAGTATCTGGCGCTGTTCAGGTGATGGCTGCAGGGCAGCTTTCCCTGCTGCCTGCTAATTGTGGCTTGTTATTTGGGGGTGCGACAAAAGCTCCAGCTTTGCCGATTATCTTTTTCTGTTCTTTTGTAAGGGCTCCTGCATCCCGAATGCTGACATCTGGCATGAACGCTCCTATATATATGTGTGAGTCTTGCAGTATGATGTAGCAAAAATCTGCAACAAGCAAGTCTGAAACAAACTCACTTATATGCCGGGAAAAAAGGAAAAAATTTACTAATGAGGTGCGTATGCATATTCTCGTAACCGGAGGCGCAGGCTATATCGGCAGTCATACCTGTCTGGAACTGTTGAATAACGGCCATGAGGTAACCGTGGTCGATGATCTCTCCAATTCCAGTTGGGAGTCGCTGAACCGCGTTGAGGAGTTGACCGGCAAGAAGGTTGCATTTTTTGAGGTCGACCTGCTCAATCAGGAGGCTTTGACGGAAGTTTTTGCAGGGTGCCGGCATAAAGTGGACGCAGTGATTCATTTTGCCGGCAAGAAAGCAGTTGGTGAATCGGTGGAAAAGCCACTTCTCTATTATCGTAATAATATTACCGGCACTCTGGTGCTTTGCGAAGTTATGGCGGCCTACGGGGTGAAAAACATAATCTTCAGTTCCTCGGCAACGGTCTACGGTGATCCGGCAACTGTACCGATTACTGAAGATTTTCCTCTTTCCTGTACCAACCCCTACGGGCGGACCAAGCTGATGATCGAGGAAATATTGCGTGATGTTCATACGGCGGATATGGGCTGGAACGTCTGTCTGCTCCGCTATTTCAACCCGGTCGGTGCTCATAAAAGCGGCCGGATAGGGGAAAATCCCAATGGAATCCCCAACAACCTGGTGCCGTATATAACCCAGGTGGCGGTTGGCAAACTGGCTGAATTGTCTGTCTTTGGCAGCGACTATCCGACCATCGATGGCACCGGAGTGAGAGATTATATTCATGTGGTCGATCTGGCTTTGGGTCATGTCAAAGCGCTTGATGCATTGCGGCAAAATCCTGGGGTTGTTGTTTATAACCTTGGTACCGGCAAAGGGTATAGTGTGCTCGAGATGATCGAGTGCTTTGCCGAAGTAAGCGGGAGGGATATTCCCTATCGTATTGTTGACCGCCGGCCGGGGGATATTGCTGCCTGTTATGCCGATCCGGCTAAAGCCTTTCGCGAACTCGGCTGGAAGTCCAGCTACGGCCTGCGCGAGATGTGCGAAGATTCATGGCGCTGGCAGGAAAACAATCCGGAAGGATACTGAGGCCGTCCCGTCTTTTTCTTGATCATGCGTCCGGGATCATAGCCTGCGGATGCATGATTCTCGCTTTGATCATCCCCCCTGTTGTCCTTTCTCCTTTTATATCAGTCACTACATCACTTCTTCTGCTTCGTTGGTCGCTCTTTAATCCGCCTTCCAGGAAGGTGTGCGAGTTATGCTGCTCGTTTAAAAAATATCGAATATATGTATTGACTGCTGGTAAAACAGTCTTGCAATACCGCCATGCCAGTGGTATTTTCCAACCAAATCTAAATATGAGGCACTGTTTGCACAATGCGACTAAATGAATATCCAATAATGATTTTTGGCTGCGGGAATGTCATCATGGGTGACGACGGCTATGGTCCCGCTGTGGTCGACAGGCTGAATAGTCGCTATGTTCTTCCGGATGGTCTTCAGGCAGTAGATGTAGGCACCTGCGTGCGCGAATATCTGTTTGATTACCTGTTAATGGAGGAAGGGCGGCCTCGAAAAATCATTATTCTTGATGCGGTCGATTTCCCGGATCGCTCTCCCGGTGAGGTTTTTCAGATTCTGCCGGCGCAGATTCCGGCCAAGAAAATTCATGACTTTTCTCTTCATCAGTTTCCAACCGTAAATTTATTGCAGGAGCTGGAGCAGAATACCGGCATAGAAGTGCTGATACTCGCGGCGCAAATTGAATATATCCCCGAAGAAATTTCGCCGGGGCTTTCTCCTGCCATGGCAAAAGCTGTTACAGTAGCATGTGAAAAAATATCACAAATTCTTTCTCTTAATGTCAAACGAGGTGACCTTTTATGATGTATGAATTTAAAGTCAGCGAGCTTGCAGAAGAATTTGGGGTTCATCGAAATACCATAAGGAACTGGATCAACGCCGGGACTCTTGCCGCCAAAGAAGGCCCCGGTCGCAAGTATCTTATGAAATTTCATGATTACCAGAAACTCTGCGAAAAATTTGGCCGTGAACCCCATGTCCATCCATCCAATCATGTCAGTGCAAAGGCCCTTGGCGCTCTTGAAGAGACAGACAAGGAGCCGCTGTTTCTCAATGGCATAAAGAGCGAGATTGCTGTTGATCCTTCCTGGGGCGATTCCTGCCTTACCTGCGGGACCTGCGCCAGCGCCTGTCCAATATCCGGAGTTGATGGTCTTGATCCGCGCAAGATTGTGCGGATGGCCGTCCTTGGGATGGATAAAGAGCTGGTTGCGTCGAGCTGGCCATGGAAGTGTACCATGTGCGGCAAGTGCGAAGAGGCCTGCCCGGCCAATATTCAGATAATTGCCCTCATGCGCAAAATAAGAGGGACCAGAAAACGATCGGAAGTTCCGGGTCCCATTCATAAAGGCGTTACCATGTGCCTTGAACGGGGCAACAACCTCGGCATTCCAAAAGACGATTTTATTTTTCTCTGCGAAGACCTCGGTGAAGAACTGGCGGCGGACTGTTGTCCCGGTTTTAAAACACCAATCGATGTTCATGGAGCTCGGGTCCTTGTAACGGTAAACTCGAAGGAGCCGTTTGCCGAGCCGGACGACATGAAATGGTGGTGGAAAATATTTTATGCCGCCGGCGAGTCCTGGACCATCTCTTCGGAGAACTGGGAAGGCGTCAACTGGGGGCTCTTTTCCGGAGACGATGAGGCGATGAAAACGGTTGTCGGGCGCATTGTCGACAACATGCGCCGACTGAACTGCCAGGTTCTGCTCCTCCCCGAGTGAGGCCACGCCTACTTTGCAACCCGGTCCGGGTTGAACAAATGGTATCCCGAAGCGCTCAAAGAGTTCAGAATCGTCACCGTCTTTGATCTCCTGCTCGAATATATTGAACAAGGAAAGATTCAGCTGGATAAGTCGGTACATAAGATGGCTGTTGCCTATCACGATCCATGCAATTATGGTCGCAAATCCCTGAAAGCCTTCGGCCAGGCGTATTTTGAAGAAGGTCGCGCGGTGACGAGGGCCTGTTGCGACGATCTGCGTGAACTCTACCCCAACCGGAACGGTGCCTATTGCTGTGGCGCTGGTGGCGGTGCCTGGGCAATGCCTTACGGCGACGAAAGGGTTTTTTATGGCCGGATCAAGGCCCGACAGATTTCAGAATCGGGCGCCGAGCTGGTTGTTGCCCCCTGTCATAACTGCCGGGATCAGATCATGAAATCGCTTAACAAGGAATATGATCTGGGCATTGAGGTCAAGTACATCTGGGAACTGGTTGCCGATGCATTGATTTTGCCGGGCAAAAACCAGTGACTTAACCGTTGTTTTCCTGGCTTTTACTAGAAAATCAATGCGTAAAGGAACTGTCCCGCTCTTTGCAGCGGGATGAAGGCCTGAGAATACACCAGAACGAACACAAATGAAATATCCTGACGTGTAGTGCATCGATTGGGATATGACAGATATGAAAAATCGAGAGGAGACAGCTGTGATGCTGGATACGAAAAAAGTTGGGTCGGTAATGATTGTCGGCGGTGGGGTCACCGGAATGCAGGCGGCCCTGGATCTCGCAGATTCCGGATATTACGTTTACCTGGTAGAGAAGTCCGGCGCCATCGGTGGTGCCATGGCCCAGTTGGACAAAACGTTCCCGACCAACGACTGCTCGATGTGAATCATCGCGCCAAAATTGGTTGAGTGCGGTCGGCACTTAAACATTAAATTGATGACCCTCAGCGAGGTTACCCAAATAGATGGTATCGCCGGGGATTTTAAAGTAACAGTCAAGGAAGCTCCGCGGTATGTCGATGTTGAAAAATGTATAGCCTGCGGCAAATGTACTGAGAAATGTCCGAAAAAAGTAGACAGCGAATATGATGCCGCCACCGGTAAGCGCAAGGCGATTTATGTCAAATATGCCCAGGCGGTGCCGCTGAAGTATCAGATTGACGCTGATGCCTGTATTCGGCTGCAAAAACCGGGGGCCTGCGGCTTTTGTGAGAAAGTCTGTGATGCCGGAGCGATTAATTTCAACGACACGGAGAAAATCCACCAGCTCAATGTCGGCGCAGTCGTGCTCGCTCCGGGCTTTGAGGCCTTTGACCCGACGGATGCCGGTGTCTGGGGCTTTGGTGTCTATCCCAATGTGATCACCTCCCTGCAGCTGGAAAGATACCTTTCCGCATCCGGTCCCACCGAGGGTCATCTGATTCGGCCATCGGACAAAAGACCGGTGAATAAGGTCGCCTTCCTGCAATGCGTCGGTTCAAGAGACGAGAATCTCTGCGGCAATGGCTATTGTTCCTCCGTCTGCTGCATGTATGCCATAAAAGAGGCGGTCATCGCCAAAGATCATGTGCCGGGCCTGCAGACGACGATTTTTTATATGGATATGCGGACCCATGGCAAGGAATTCGATCTGTATATGGAGCGGGCTAAAGAAGATTCCGGAGTGCGTTTTGTCCGCTGCCGGGTCAACGGCGTCGAGCCCGATGGTTCGGGTGGCGACCTCCGGCTCAGTTATGTCAATGAAGAAGGGCGTCAGCTGGAAGAATACTATGACATGGTGGTGCTCTCAGTCGGTCTGCAGACACCAAAACATGTACTGGAGCTGGCGCACACCGCGGGCATCAAACTGACCGCCGATAATTTTGCCGCCACCTCCGATTTTGCCCCGGTTCAGACTTCACGGGAAGGTATTTTCACCTGCGGGGCTATTGCCGGGCCAAAAGATATTCCACAATCGGTTGTGGAAGGATCGGCAGCCGCCGCGGCAGTGGCTGATCTGCTGGCACCCGCCAGGTTCGAGCTGACCACCGAAGCGACCTTCCCGCAGGAAAAAGATGTATCCAGAGAAGAGCCGCGCATCGGAGTCTTTGTCTGCCACTGCGGCTCAAATATTGCGGGGACCGTTGATGTCAAGGCAGTTGAGGAATATGCAGCGACGCTGCCGGATGTGGTTTATGTCGAGCGCAATCTTTTCTCCTGTTCCCAGGATACCCAGGAGATGATCACCAAGCGTATCCGCGAACAGAACCTGAACCGGATTGTCATCGCCGCCTGTACCCCGCGTACCCATGAACCATTGTTTCGCGAGACGCTGAAGGCTGCCGGTCTGAACGAATACCTGGTGGAGATGGCCAATATCCGCAATCACAACTCCTGGGTGCATACCAAGGATCCCAAGGCGGCAACGGCAAAGGCCAAAGATCTGGTGCGTATGGCTGCTGCCAAGGTGACCTTTGGCGATTCCCTCAAGCCTTTTGCCGTACCGATTACCCAGAAGGGCCTGGTTATCGGCGGTGGTGTCGCGGGCATGACCGCTGCGCTTAATCTTGCCGAACAGGGTTTTGCTGTCCATCTGGTAGAAAGGACCGAGGTCCTCGGCGGCAATGCACTCAATCTCAAACACACCTGGGCCGGGGAGCATGTCCCCTCACAGTTGGCTAAACTGATTGATAAAGTGACGGGAAATGACAAAATCACCATTCATAAAGGGGCATCAGTGACCAAAGTGGATGGCTTTGTCGGTAATTTCAGCTCGACCATCACCGATCGAAACGGAGCGACGCTGGTCATCGACCATGGTGCCGGGATTGTCGCAACCGGTGGAGATGCCTATATCCCCACCGAATACAACTTTGACTCGATAACCGGTGTTGTGACTTCGGTCCAGTTTGATAAGCTTTTTGAACTGAAGGAACAGCATGTAAAAAAAGCCCGGCGATTTGTCTTCATTCAGTGCGTAGGTTCCAGAGAAGAGGGCAATATGTATTGTTCCAAGGTCTGCTGTACCCATTCGGTACAGTCGGCAATCGCCCTGAAGAAAGAAAATCCGGAGCGCAACGTCTATATTCTTTATCGGGATATGCGCACCTATGGCCAGCGGGAGGCTCTGTATAAACAGGCAAGAAAGCTCGGCGTTATCTTTATCAACTACGAGCTGCACGGAAAACCGAAGGTGACCCAGAATGGTTCGGTCATCGATGTTGAGGTCTGGGATCATGTGCTGCACCGCCCGCTGAAGATTGAAGCGGACATGGTCATTCTGGCCACCGCAATTCGCCCGCAAGGCGATGCTGCGGAGCTCGGCAAATTATACAAGGTTCCCGTCGATAAGCAGGGATTTTTCCAGGAGGCCCATGCCAAGCTCCGGCCGGTAGATTTTTCGACCGACGGTATGTTTGTGGCCGGACTGGCCCACTATCCCAAACCGGTTGAGGAGTCCATTGCCCAGGCCCTGGCTGCGTCGGCAAGAGCCGCTACGCTTTTGTCCAAGAGTCATATCTCGCTTGATGCAGTGAAGGCGACGGTAGATGAGGACTATTGCGACGGCTGCGCCCTCTGTGTCGATGTCTGCCCGTATAACGCCATTACCCTGATTGAAAAACCGGCTAAAGCAGGCGGAGCTGGCGGCAAAACGATCGTTGTCAACAAGGCGCAGTGCAAAGGCTGCGGGTTGTGTCAGGGTACCTGTCCCAAGCGAGGCGTGTATGTCGCCGGATTTACCATGAAACAGATCAGCGCTCAGATTCAAGCGGCGCTCGCGGTATAAATTTTAAAGTGAGAAGGAGTTGTGAACATGAGTTTTGAGCCTAAAATTGTTGCCTTCTGCTGCAACTGGTGCTCCTATGCCGCAGCTGATCTGGCGGGAACGGCCAGGATGCAGTATCCGCATAACGTGCGGATAATTCGCGTAATGTGCTCTGGGATGGTCCATCCGGAATTTGTTATGGATGCCTTATCCCAGGGCGCAGACGGGGTGATGGTCCTCGGCTGACACCTCGGCGAATGTCATTACCTGGATGGTAATTATAAAGCAATGACCCGGTCCAACATGATTGTTGAACTGTTGGAAGATTTTGGCTACGAGGCCGATCGGTTCAATTTGACCTGGGTTTCGTCGGCGGAGCCTGACAAGTTTGTTGCGGCGGTGACCCAGATGACCGCGCGTATCAAAAAATTAGGCCCGGTAAACGGTCAGGACGCCTCAGTGGCATAAAGGGAGAAAGATATGGGTGTAACGACTGCAATGGAGTGGTTGGGATCCTGCTCGGGGTGCGAAATTGCCATCCTGAACATCGGCGAAGATCTTATTCCGATAATAACTGAGGCGCTGGATATTGTTCATGCCCCGGTTCTGATGGATCATAAATATTTCGGTCAGTGCGGCGAAGGGATTATTCTGAATATTCCGGATGCCGTGGTTGGTATCGTCACCGGAGGGGTGAGCAATCACGAACACCTTGAAGTGCTTGAAGAAATGCGCAAGAAGTGCAAGGTGCTGATTGCTCTTGGCACCTGTGCGACCCACGGCGGCATTCCCGCACTGATGAACGGCCAGGATCGTGAGCAGAGCTGGGAGGAAATTTATCGCACGGAGAGTACTGATCCGGGTGCTGAAGTGCCGAATGTTGAGGTGCCGGCACCGCTTGATCGGGTATATGCCTGTGACGAGAAGGTAAAAATCGATATGCAGCTGCCTGGTTGTCCGCCTAATCCGGCGCTGATTGCCGAAGTTATCCTGTCGCTTGTCGAAGGTCGCGATCCAGTGCTTCCCGGCAAGAGTGTCTGTGATACCTGTCCAACCAGGCGAGAAGGAAAAGGGGCGGTGGACAAGGTGAAACGATTTATCACCAATGCCGATTTCGTTCCCGGGGCCCCGATTGATGAGATGCGTTGTCTGCTGGAACAGGGCTATTTGTGTCTTGGGCCGGTTACCGCAGCCGGCTGCGCCAAACGTGGCGCCCCGGCCTGCATCAGCGCCAGGGTGCCCTGTCGGGGGTGTTTCGGGCCGGTACGCAAAGACGGCAACCAACTGCTTGATATGATGAATGCTCTGGCAAGTAACGGTATTGACTATAAATCGGTTGTCGACCGCCGGTCTATACTACGATTTTCAGGAGCCCACGGAAAACTGCGACCGGTCAAAAAACCGGTGGTGGAGGAGGAATAAGATGGGAAAAGTAATAAATATTGCACCGGTAACCCGCATTGAGGGACACGCCAAGATTGCGATTCATCTAGGTGATGACGGCAATGTCCAGGACGCCTTTTTGCACATTCAGTCTCTGCGCGGGTTTGAAAAATTTATTGAGGGTCGGCCGGCTGAAGAAGTGCCCCGCATTGTCAACCGAATCTGCGGTATCTGTCCATGGATGCATCATCTGGCCTCGAATAAAGCGGTCGACGGTGCCTTTGGGGTGACACCCACTTTAACTGGTCATAAGCTGCGGGAAATGTGCCAGATACTCGCGCATATTAACGATAAAATTCTGCATTTCTTCTTTCTGGCAGCACCGGATTTTGTGCTGGGGCCGGATGCGGACTACTCGGTGCGCAATGTTATCGGCGTGGTCAAAGCGGCACCGGAGCTGGCGACTAAAGTCGTCAAGATGCGTCAGCTTGGCCAGATGATGCTGGACAAGTTTGCCGGAAAGGCCATTCATCCAATTGCCGGGGTCGCCGGCGGTTTTGCCAAACCGATGGTCGAGGAGGAGCGACAGGAACTGCTCGAAGGGACCCGGACGCTGCTTGATTTCTCCCTGTACGCCCTTGATTATGCAATCAATAATGTGTTCAGTAAATATATGGACGTCATTGGCGAGCTTGGCGTGATCAAAACCGGTTTTCTCGGGACGGTTGATGAGAAAGACGGCGCATTGCGACTCTATGACGGCAAACTGCGACTGATGAAGGCCGATGGCAGCTTTGTCGATTTTGCCGGCGAGGATTATATCAACTATCTGGGCGAGCATGTCGAACCCTGGGGGTATTCGAAGATGCCCTATGCCAAATCCTGGGACGAAGGCTTTAATATGGATCTGGCCGCACCGAAGGGGATCTATCGTTCCAACACGCTGGCAAGAATCAACGTCTGTGACAAAATCTCAACACCAAGGGCGCAGGCGGCCCTCGAGGCGTTCAGGAGTTCTTTTGGTCGTCCGGCCCAGCAGACCCTGCTGTACCATTATGCAAGGCTTATTGAGATGGTCTATGCCTGCGAGCGAACCATAGAGTTGCTCGAATGGGAAGGCATTACCGATACCAATGTACGGGCCAAGGTTGAGCCGAAAGCCGGACGTGGGGTCGGAGTGGTTGAAGCGCCGCGAGGGACATTAATTCACGATTACACAACCGACGATAACGGCTGTATCACCAAGGCAAATCTCATTGTCGGGACGACCCATAACATCGCGCCGATGAATATGAGTGTCAAGCAGGCGGCGACCACGCTCATCAAAAACGGGGTCTATAACGAGGGATTGCTCAATCAGGTGGAAATGGCGGTGCGCGCCTACGACCCCTGAATGTCCTGTGCTACCCACCGCCTGGATGGCGGCATACCAATATCTGTAAGCATTGTCGATAAAGACGGAAAAGAGGTCGACCAGATAGTCAGCTAAGCTCGGTAAACGGCAGGAAGGAGAGGGCAGCTACCCTGTAATACGTTGTTTCCCCGGGAAAAAAGGAAATAACTGGTAAGATGCTAACCTCCTTCAGGTGTCACCTGCGGGACCGACGAAGGTTGTTGACTGGAGGTGACATCAGTTTCTGAGAGATTGTTTTTGTTTTTTTTGGTCTATAATGTAGTATATACAGGTTACTTATCTTCTCCTTTAAAAAGAATGAAGATCAAAGTGCAGGAGGCAACCATGCCAAACACACGAAGAGTGCAGGTACGAGCGGAAAATCCCAGTGGCGCATGCGGCAAACTGGATCATATGACTATCGACGAATTGAAAGCACGGGCCGTCGGAGATGAATTTGACGGTACTTGTCCGGCGTGTGGCAAGTTTCATTTGACTCGAGCTGAAATCGAGAAAATAGAAAGCGAAAAAGTTATTGATTCCGAGAGCTATAAGATAATGAAGAACGAGGCAGAAGCTTCGGAATAATGTTTGACCTTCTTTCTGGGAATGATGCCTGTTTGCCAGAAAGTTACTTGGGGCAGGTGCAAGAACGTTTATCCACCTGGGGTGAGGGGTATACCAAAATGGAATCCGAGAATGTGACAAAGGATCTTGACATCCAGAAAGCACTGCTTGAGAAAATACACAAACTCGTCGACCGTCCCATGCGCCTTATGGTTGCTTGCGGCACGCAGAACAGGGCCATTCTTAAATATGGTCTGCGTGAGCTTTTGCCTGATAAAATTGATCTTGTCGCCGGCCCAGGCTGCAGTGTCTGTGTCATGCCGGCCGGTCATATTGATGCCTTTGTCAAAGTGGCCATGCAGCCTAAAGTCATAACTGCTGCCTGTGAAGATCTGATTCGTGTCCCGGGCAGCAAAGAATCCCTTGGCTCAATTTGGAAAAAAGGGGCGCGGATTGAAATCATATCATCGCCCATGGATGCCTTGGATATTGCCCGGCGCGAGCCGGACTATACCGTTGTCTATCCGGCGGTGGGCTTTGAAGCGACGGCCCCAAGTGTTGCCGAAACAATTCTTGAGGCAGCGCGCTTAGGGATAGAGAATTTTTGTGTTATTCCCTCCATCAGGCTCCTGCCGCCGACGATCGATCTGCTGATGCTGGACCCCGATCTCAATATCCGGGGCCTGCTCTGCTCTGATCATATCAACACTATTTCCGATACGGAAGCGTATACCGAGCTGGCCAGAAAACACAATCTTTCCTGTTATATAGCGGGATTTGAAGCCGTCGAGATTCTGGAAGGTATTCTCAGCCTGGTCAAGCAGATACGAAACGGCGAGTCGGTTTTTGACGATACGTCAGCTTTTATCTACTCTTCTGAGGATAATAAAAGGGCCAGAAAAATGGTGTCGGAGGTGTTTTTTGCCGTTGATACCGACTGGCGGGGGCTAGGTACCATCGAGCAGAGCGGTTTTGTCATACGCGACGAACTCGCCCTCTTCGATGCCACCAAAAGATTCAATGTCCGCTTTAAAGAAGGTCAGGAGTCTTGCATGTGCCAGTGTAATGCCATCATTTCCGGCCGTGGTCTTCCTCCGGACTGTCCGGCATTCGGCATGGTCTGCACCCCGCAGACGCCGATCGGCCCCTGTATGATATCCGATGAGGGAATCTGCTCTTCCTATTTCAAATATAATGTGCAGGGGAGTCGGAATATCGCCAGCCGTGTTTAGTGACTTAGAAGTAATTCTCTTGCGCTCTTTGCAAGAGAATTATTTCGTTAAGGAACTTATCCCGCAATGCTTTTAGGCGGGATTAGTGGCCATTCGATAGTCATCTTGCGCTCTTTGCAAGAGAATTATTTCGTTAAGGAACTTATACCCCTCAAGGGGGTACTGAAAAGAGCACCCGCCAAGCGAGTACTGAACAGAGTCCCCGACGAACAAGCTCGCAAAAATCAGCACGTTTTGCTCTCTACCACGCCTGAACAAACCTCCCGGCAGAACTGCCTTCCGACGCTGTATTTCATATATATATTCACCACCCGGCTTAAACAGGCGCGAAAATGAAATTCTCACCCGCAGCAGTATAATTGACCCGACCGGTACTTGTTGGTAAGCTGTCTCAGTGGGTTTGCCACAGGCGAAAATCGCCTGCAGCAATGGAAATTTCCGGCCGGACCTTTGCTTTGCCGCCTCAATCTGATGTCATTACAAATTGGTCTACCGAAATAAAGATGCGACATGGACGATAAGAACATGGACGATAAGCACAACGACGCCTATAAAGAGAAGCTGCATAATCTTGGTGAAGAATTCATCTATGGTTTGATAGATAATCCATATGAATGTCCAATAGTTATAGGTGAAAATGGGACAATTAGATTTATTAGTCGTTACAGCCAGCAATTCCTGGGGATAGACGGTAAGGATGCCATCGGAAAACATATTACCGAGGTTATAAACGGTACTCGCCTGCATGAAATACTGCAAGACGGCAAGGCCAGGATTGGTGACACGCTGTACATCGGTGGGCGCCAGCAGCTTATCTCCAGAATCCCGATTAAGGATACTGCCGGGAACCTGCTCGGCGCCGTTGGCAAAGGAATGCTTAATGAGGTGACGAGATTATGGGACCTCCAGCGAAAAATCGAACTCCTCGATGGACAACTGGAGTATTACCAGAAGCAGCTCAGTCAACTGAAAGGGGGGACTGATATAATTGGTGAATCCCCGCCTATTCAAGAGGTCAAAGACAAATCGCTGCTGGCGGCGAAAACGGCTTCGAACATTTTGATAACCGGCGAATCCGGGACGGGGAAGGAGGTTATTGCTTATTTTATTCATCAGTCAAGTCCCCGGGCCAGTGGACCTTTTATCAAAGTTAACTGCGCCGCGATTCCTCCGGACCTGTTCGAGAGCGAACTTTTCGGCTATGAGTCCGGGGCATTCACCGGTGCAAGAACCGAGGGAAAACCTGGCAAGTTCGAAATGGCTCACGGGGGCACTATTCTGCTCGACGAAATCGGCGAACTGCCTTTGTCGATGCAGGCCAAGCTGCTGAGGGTGCTGCAGGAACGAACGGTGGATCGGCTCGGCGGGACGAAAACAATACCGGTGGATTTCCGACTTATCGCGGCGACAAATCGCGATCTCAGTGAACTGATTAAAGAAGACAAGTTCAGGATAGACCTGTATTTTCGAATTAATGTTTTTAACATCCTTGCCCCAAGCCTGAGACAGATGAAAGACGACATTCCTCTGATTGCACATCATTTGCTGTCGCAGCTCAAATCGGAAATTTCCTGGGGCCCGTCGGGTATTTCCAAAGAGGCGATAGAATTATTAAAGGGGTATGCCTGGCCGGGAAATGTGAGGGAATTGCGCAATGTTATGGAAAAGGCCAGCATAATTTCCCGAGGCAATATGATCAGACCAGAAGATTTGCCTGAACAGGTTCGGCACTGCACCGATGCAGGACCTCGAACCGATGATCCTCCTTTGGAAGGCAACCTCAGGCAGATCTTGGAGGAGACCGAAAGAAAAGTGATAGAAAACGTTCTTCGGTCTGTACAGGGCAACAAGACTAAGGCTGCGGAGATATTGGGCATGCATCGAACGTCTCTCTACGATAAACTCAATAAAATCAGAAGTGCGTCAAACGTCGATCGCAACAATTGAGCCAAAGGGGATTGTTCGGATACGTAAAGAATCCGCAAAAAGACTGATAATTTCAATACTTGCTCGCAGTTCATTTCACCTCTGATATAAGATAGATAGATAGAGGTCCTTTCCCGGCAATCGCAAATAAATAATAAATTTTGATAATGCCAGCCTGAGAATGATCAGGAATAAAGTGTAGGAGAAATCCTGCAGTGTCCATTTTCTCCTACACGTAGAAAAAATCGTCTCAATCAAGCCACTTATCATACAATACCCCACCTGCAGTACAAGTAACTATGTAGGACATTTCCTACGTCCATGCATCGCTGCTTCCACCGGCCTGTATGTAATATTCGTGTAAATACCGAAGGTTAAGTGTTTAGTGCGGCTGTCTGGCCCCTGTCTTGCAAAATAGTCGTATGCGATCTAATTGAGAATATTGCACCAATGAAGGAGCCGCGCATATGAACGTTAGTCAAGGAAAAGTCATGACACTGGAACAGGCAATCGCGACCTATGTCACTGACGGCTGCCATATATCAATCGGCGGATTTACCGTGAACCGAAACCCCATGGCAGCAGTTTATGAGATCATGCGGCAGAGGAAAAAAAATCTTCACTGTTATGCCCATTCAAACGGTACAGGTGTTGATGAGCTTATCGGCGGTGGATGTATCTCAAGGCTCGAGATTGCCTATGGTGGCAATGGTAAAGCCGCACCGACATGCATCCGATTTAAATCAGCCATCCAGAGGGGAGAGATTCTGTTCGAGGATTATTCAAACTATCATATGTCGCTTCGTTTTCATGCCGGTGCCATGGGTGTCCCCTTTATCAATACATTATCAGGGCTTGGTACTGACATTCTCGAAAAATGGGGATTTTCCAGAGAACTGCGGGCAATGGATCCGAAATTACCGGATAAAAAAATTGAAATTATCGACAACCCATTCGGCAACTGGGGCGGCGCCACCAAGGTGGTGCTTGTTCCTGCCATAAACCCGGACGTTACCATCATCCATGTGCAGAAGGCGGATAAACACGGTACGTGCAGGATTGAAGGTCTGAATTTTGCCGATATTGATCAGGCGAAGGCATCGAAACATGTCATTGTGACCTGCGAAGAAATTGTCGACTCGGAGGAGTTGCGGGAAAAACCTGAATACAATCAAATTCCATTCATCCATGTAAGCGCCGTGGTCCATGTTCCGTATGGTGCCTATCCTTCTGCCTGTTTCAATTGTTACGATTACGATCCCATTTACCTCAAACAGCTCAGTACCTTTGCCAAAGACGACAAGCTCTATAAAGAATACCTGGAAACATTTGTTTACGGTGTGAAAGACCACCCAGGTCTCTTGACTCTGGTGGGAAAAGAGCAACTGAAGATGATTTCTGCAGATAAAAGAACTGGATATGCAACCGGTCTGGATCGACGATAAATTGCATTCAGGAGAAAAGACACGATGGATTATACACTGAAAGAAATGATGACCATCATGGCGGCAAGAGAGATCCGGGATGGTGATATCGTTTTCTGCGGCACCGGCATATCTATGGTTGCGGCCATGGCTGCAAAGCAAATTAATGCCCCGGACAGCATCATCTTTTTTGAAACAGGAGCGATTGATTCAAAACTGGAAGAGATTCCTATGGCCGTTGCCGACTCTCGCGTCATGTTCGGGGCGGCCTCGAACAGTGGACTGCTGGAGGCATTTGCTACCATGCAAAACCCAAATACCGGCGATCGTATCATAGGGATTCTGGGGTCCGCTCAAGTTGACAAATACGGCAACCTGAATTCGACCTGCATCGGTGATTATTTTCAACCCAAAATCCGCTTTTCGGGAAGTGGCGGGGCCTGCGATGTCGCATCTTTTGTGTCCCGATGCCTCATTTTCATGCAGCATGAAAAACGAAAATTCCCGGTAAAACTGGATTACCTGACGAGTCCAGGCTATCTGGATGGGCCGGGGGCCAGGGAGCGTGCGGGATTGAAGCCGGGCGGTCCGACAGCCGTCATCACCAATCTTGGTGTCATGTATTTCGATGATGTCACCAAGGAGATGTATCTGGCGAGCTATTATCCAGGGGTCACTCCCCAGGACATCCTCGATAACATGGAGTTTGCCGTGGATATTTCCCGGGCGATCGAGGCGGAACCGCCTTCCGACAGGGAATTGAAAATTCTGCGGGAAAGAGTCGACCCGCATAAATTGATTCTTTAATTTTGCGCGTTGGATAAATCAATGTGATTACCACTAAAGTTCAGCTTAGAAGGTCCGGAGGGATATGAGGTGCCCTTTGCACGGGACGCCATAAACCCATCCCTTGGGGCTTGACCGCAGCCATCCAGGCTGCGGAACACCCGTGCAAAGGGCACCTCATATCCCCATGTAGCTGAAGATTGGTCGTAATCAAAGAAATCAATAGAACGAGGAGATAGCAATGCAATTCAAGTTAACTGACGAACAGAAGATGATGCAGGATATGGCCAGAGATTTTGCCCAGAAAGAAATCCTGCCCACCCTTAAAGAAGATGAGCGAGAGCACAGATTTCGGCCGGAGCTCGTCAGGAAGATGGGGGATCTTGGTTTCTTCGGTTGCGCCATCCCGGAAGAATACGGCGGCAATGGCTGCGGATTTTTTGAGTCGGTTCTCCTGGCTGAGCAGCTGGCGAAGGTAAGCGGTTCCTGGCGGGTGCCGCTCAACATGCAGAACATCGGTCCCTCGGTGACCGTGAACAGATTCGGCACCAGGGAACAGAAAGAGCGTTTTATCCCGGCCTGGGTCAAGGCCGATTCCTTCGGTTTTTTTGCCATTACCGAACCAAACTCCGGCTCGGATGTGGCCGGCATGGGCACGACGGCGACGGACCGCGGCGACCATTGGGAATTGAACGGGCAGAAAATGTGGATCTCCAACGCCCATGTCGGCGATTGGGGTCTGGTGTACGCCTTTACCGACAGGAGCAAGAAATACAAGGGCATGACCTGCTTTATCGTCAATTTGAAGGATAATGAGGGGATTGTCACCGCCCCGATCGAGACCAAGCTGGGATTGCACTGCTCGCCGACCGGTGAGATTGCCTTCACCCAGGCGAGGATTCCGAAGGATTCGGTGCTGGGCGAGGTTGGTCAGGGGTTCAAGATCTGCATGTGGCAGCTCAACAACACCAGGGTCAGCTGTGCTGCCGGCGCCCTCGGTATCGGCGGCGGCGCCATCGAAGCTGCCATTAATTATGCCAACGAGCGTACCCAGTTCGGGAAAAAAATCGGCTCCTACCAGATGGTCCAGGCGCAGATCGCCGATATGGTTGCCGAGCATGAAGCGGCCAAACTGCTGGTCTATCAAGCCGCCTGGTTGAAGGATCAGGGGCTGCCCAATCAGCACCAGACCTCGATTGCCAAGCTGTTCGCCTCTGAGGCCGCCGTCCACGCCGCCAGCGAAACAATGAAAATTTTCGGCAGCTACGGCTTTTCGACCGAGTTCCCGGCTGAACGTTTTCTGCGCGATGCCCAGTCTCTTCGTGTGGTCGAGGGAACCAGCAATATTCAGAAAACCATTATCGCCGGAATCGCGCTGGGCGATGTCGAAAACCGCTGAGCAGGCCAGGGGCGCCACGATCGACCACCAGGCATAGAGTTGTTAATTAGCAGGGAGAAAGGAGACAGTTATGTCACGCAAACAAACACCATTACGACCATATTTTGCGAAAATGGCTGATATTGGTGCTGCGCTCACTGATGCGGATATAGAACGCGGAAAGGAGAACGTAGAGCTGGTCCGGGAGCAGGAACAAATCATTGCCCAGGAAGTGGAGCGGGTCAGGAACGCCGGTATCCCCGCCCGGAAAATCCATGACCGCGGCGGGATGACCGTCTATGACCGCCTGGAGTATCTGGTTGATCCGGGTACCTGGTCTGCTCTGCATACCCTCTACAATCCGCAGGACAATGAGGAAGGATGCACCGGGGTTGTCAACGGCATCGGCAAGATATCCGGTAAATGGGCGGTGATCATCGGCTTTGACAACAAGGTCATGGCCGGTGCCTGGATATCCGGCCAGGCCGAGAATATACTCATGGTGACGGATATGGCCAAACGGCTCAACGTCCCCCTGGTCTGGTTGACCAACTGCAGCGGGGTGAAGTTGATGGAACAGGAAACGGTCTATGCCGGTCGACGTTCCAGCGGAACGCCGTTTTTCCGCCACGCCGATCTCAATCACCTTGGGGTGCCGATTCTCAATGCCATCTACGGCACGAATCCGGCCGGTGGCGGGTACCAGGGCATCAGCCCAACCATACTGCTGGCCCACGAAGGTGCCAATATCGCGGTGGGCGGGGCGGGGATTGTCGGCGGCATGAACCCGAAAGGACATTTCGATGTCGAAGCCGCAAAAGCCCTGATCGAGGCGACGAAGAATTTCAAATCCAAAAGTCCCGGCCGGGTCGAGACCCATTTCGACAAGACCGCCTACTTCCGGGAAGTCCATGAATCTGAGCAGGGGGTGCTGGATGGCATCAAGGACTACATGCGGATGATGCCCGCCTACGACCCTGCCATGTTCCAGGTAGCGGCGCCGGCGGCACCGAAGTTTCCCGCGGAAGACCTGAACTATCTTCTGCCGGTCAATCAGAAGCGCCAATACAGTGCGGCCCAGATCCTGGCTCGCCTCACTGATAACAGTGAGTTTATGGAGTATCGCTCCGATTACGGCCCTGAGGTCTTTGCCGGGATAGCGAAGGTCGACGGATTCCCGGTTGCCTTCATTGGCAACAATCAGGGCTTTTTCCCCGACTATCCGAAATATGCGGGCGACAGCTACTTCGCCGTAGGCGGTAAACATTACCGAGAGGGGCTGATCAAGCAGGCCGAATTCGTCACCCTCTGCGGACGCGACAACCTGCCCATCATCTGGCTCCAGGATACCACCGGGATCGATGTTGGTGATTTGGCCGAAGAGGCCGAACTGCTCGCGCTCGGCCAGTCGCTGGTCTATTCGATTGAGCAGACGGAGCTGTCCATGATGTGCATTGTCCTGCGCAAAGGTTCTGCCGCCGCTCATTATATCATGTGCGGGCCCCAGGCCAACAACAACAATGCCTTCACCCTTGGTACGCCGATGACTGAGATCTATGTCATGCACGGCGAGACCGCTGCTGCTGCGTCCTATGCACGGCGACTGGTCAAGGAGGAAGCCGCCGGTAATGATCTTGGCCCGGTGCTCGACAAGATGAACCAGATGATCAAGGATTACCAGGATAAATCCCGGCCGGCGTATTGTGCGATGAAAGGACTCGTCGATGAAATCGTCGAGCTGCCGGCCCTGCGCAGGTACATCCAGGCCTTTGTCGGGGCGAACTATCAGAACCCGCGATCCATCACCCCCGTTCATCAGATGCTCCTCCCGCGAATTATCAAGGGTTAGAGTGTTCGAGCCAGGGGACAGTGGATGTTGCCGACCTGAGGTAACACGAGATTTTTAAATCATGATGGCAGTCGAGGGCACGAAAAAAATATCATTGCAGGGTTTGCCTGCGTGTCTTGAGGCCATGGTTGAGGGCAGATAAACAACTATCGGAGAGGACAGCGAGATGACAGAAATTGCTTTTCAAGATCAATATCCTGATGAATTTGCCAATTGTTATGGTTGCGGCAGACTCAACGAGGGTGGTTTGCAGATAAAGAGTTACTGGGATGGCGATGATACCGTCTGTCATTTTACTCCGGATTCTAAATATTCCGGTGGGTTCCCGGGCTTTCTCTACGGTGGGATGATTGCTTCCCTGCTTGACTGCCATGGGGCAGCGACTGCCTCGGCTGCCAAGGCCCGAGCGGAGAACAAACCGCTGGGGCGCTTTGTGACCGCTTCGCTGAAGGTCGATTTTCGTGCGCCGACGCCGATAAACACCGAACTGGAAATCCGGGGGAAGGTCACCGAGATCAAGGGCCGCAAGGTGCTTGTCGACCTGACACTGTCAGCTGGCGGTAAGCTGTGTGCTGAAGGGTCCGCGGTGATGGTCCAGATCCCTGAGAAATAAGCAGGAAAAAAGAATGGTGGCGAGCGACGCTAATCTGTTCCTGGCTGACTTGAAGCACATGGATAAACAGGCAATTATAAACAAATAATACCGAAGGAAGACAATGAATATACTGGTTTGTATTAAACAAGTTCCGGACATGGAATCGAAATTCAAGATCAACGGGGCAGGCAGCTGGTATGACAGTGGTGATCTGGCCTGGCGGATGAACGAATATGATGAATATGCCGTCGAGCAGGCAGTTCAGTTGAAGGAGAAAACCGGCGGCGACCTGACTGTGCTCTGCATTGGTCCTGAGCGGGTGAAGGAGACGATGAAGAAGGCACTGGCCATGGGCTGCGACCGTGGTGTCCATGTGGCCGATGACGAGTTTTTCAAGAAGGATTCTTTTTCTATTGCCGCTGTTATCGCCGAGTTTGCCAAAACCAAATCTTTTGACCTGATCTTCACCGGCATGCAGTCCCAGGACCGGGGAAGCGGGCAGGTAGGCGTGATTATCGCCGAGATGCTTGGAATTCCCAGCGTCACCACCATTGTCAGTTTTGTCTTTGACAATAATACAATTACCGTAAAACGAGAACTGGAAGGTGGGCTGAAGGCTGTTATCAAAGCGCCGGTCCCGGCACTTGTGACCTGTCAACTTGGGCTGAATACCCCCCGTTATCCGACCCTGCCTAATATTATGAAGGCAAAAAAGAAAGAGCTCCTCTCCATTCCGGTCGCTGAGCTGTTGAATGTTTCTGCCCATCAGGAAACGACATCGTTGTTTTTCCCGGAGAAGAAGGGCGGCGGTCTCGTCCTGGAGGGGGAAGCAGGAGATGTGGCCGACAAATTGATTAACATTCTGAAAGAAAAAACCGCCGTTCTGGCTTAAGGGGCATTCAATGAAGACACTACTTGTTGCAGAATATAGAGAAGGTAAACTGCAGGGCAGCGTAAATGATCTTATGGCATTTGCCCAGAAAGTCGGCTCCGACGCCGCAATGTTCCTGGTCGGCAGTGAGACGGACCTGCCAAAGTTCCAGGGGCCGCTGTATCTTGCTGATGTGAAAAACTGTGGGGAATATAACCCGGACGTGCACAAACAGCTGCTGCTGGACACGATTGCCAAGGTCAAGCCGGACATGGTTGTTTTCAGCCATTCATCCTACGGCTGGGACCTGGCGCCGCGTCTGGCTTTCGCCTTGAAGGCCTCCCAGGTCTCCGAGGTGGTGGATGTGGTGGACGGTGTGCCTGTCGCACCGGTCTGCAACTCGAAATTACGCAGGAAGGTTGCATCAAAGACACCCGTCGCCATCCTGACTCTGCAGGCTGGGGCCTTCGGGCTCTCCGAGGAATCCACGGGGGTACCTGTTATCGAGAAGATCAGCACGACGGCTACCGGCAAGGTTGAGTTCTGCGGCTATGAACAGGCCGAGATGGGCGGTGTGGACTTGACCAAGGCATCAGTCATCGTCAGTGCTGGCCGGGGTATTGGTAAGCCGGAGAATATCGCGATAATTGCCAGCCTGGCCAAGGCTTTGAAAGGTGAATACGGGGCCAGCCGTCCGGTGGTCGACGCAGAATGGGCCGAGCATAATCGCCAGGTCGGGACCACAGGACAGACAGTGTCGCCAAAACTTTATGTTGCCTGCGGCATATCTGGGGCGATCCAGCATCTTGCCGGGATGAAGAAATCCGAATTTGTGGTCGCGATCAATACCGATAAGGATGCCCCCATAGGTGAGGTCGCCGATGTTCTTGTCGTCGCTGATCTGAAACAGTTTGTCCCTATATTGACTGAGAAAATAAAGGCTTTGTAAAGGAAATGTTTTCTTTCTGCAGGGTACAGCGCAATACAAAATGGCGACAAAAAATTGCACAAGAGAAGGTGAAATTTAATTCATGGGAAGAAGGCTGAAAGAGATAAGACAGGCTCGCGGTTCGTTGTAAAACCTGCCGCAGAACGCAACTGCTTATCATCATAAATGAAACCACATTTAACAAGGGAGAACGAGATGTTAACAACCAGGAAAACCTTTTCATTAAAGTTGGTAATGGCAGTTGTAGTGTCAGTGATGCTGGTAACAGGTTTTGGCAAGTCTTTTGTGTCAACAGCCCATGCGGAAAAGACCTATAAGTTTACGATGCAAAACATGTTTTCTCTGAATCATCCCATCACGACTGCCATGAATCAATTGGCAGTCGATGTCAAAAATCAAAGCAACGGTCGGATTACTATTCAAATTCTTCCCTCCGGCGCCCTGATAAATGGACCTGAAATTTTTGAATCCGTTGGGATGGGGTCCATTGATATGGGGACCACCTGCAGCACATATCACGGTGGTATCCTGCCGGTAGCGGCCACGGCTTTCGCATTACCGGGAGATCCGAGAGGAGTGAAGGAAATTATGAATTTCATCTATAAAGATGAGGTCTTGACTTTCCTCAGAAGTGCCTATGCCACGCAAAATGTGTTTTTCGGTGCGCCCCTTGTCATGGACGGGTATACCATTGTCTCCAAAGAACCAATTACTACTTGGGATGACTTGAAAAAATTAAAAGTAAGGGCGTCGGGCTCCATTGCAAAGGTATTGCAGAAAATGGATATTCCCACAGTCTTCATTCCATTCTCTGAAATATATGTGGCCCTTTCCCGTGGCACAATTGATGCGGAGATCAGCGGAAATCATGCCGAAAGCTATCTTGGCACCACCTATGAGGTGGCAAAATTTCAGACCGTTCCGTATATCTCGGGAGCCCAGAACTGTGAAGTGATTGCGAACCTGGACAGGGTAAATGAACTGCCAGAAGATCTGCAGCTCGTCCTCAAAAAAGCCCTCCGGGATTCTTCGGCGAATGTAGTCAAGGCATTTGACGAGGAAAATAAAGAGGTTATGGCAAAATTGGCAGCCGCTGGTACCCAGTTCATAGAGCTTCCCAAAGATGTCATGGATCGATGGACCAAGACATCAATTAAGATGTGGGACGAAGAATTTACGAAAGACAAATTGTCTGCCGAATATATTGCCCTTGTTAAAAAGGATCTAAAAAGTTTGGGATATAATCTGAATTAACCCATCATATCTCCTTTGGATATCATGCCAAATGATGTCCAAAGGGGGTAACTACTAGGATTAAATATGCAATCCATCGAAAAAGTAATTCTTTTTATAGAAAAATTAAACAAGATGGTCGGCAAAATATGCTGCAATCTGCTCTTTGTCTTCATGGTTCTGATGGTCTATGAAGTCATTGCGCGGTATTTCTTTGAAAAACCGACCATCTGGGCACACGAACTGTGCGGATATCTGTTTGCCGCCTATGTTGCCCTTACCGGTGGTTGGGTCCTGCTGGAAAAAGGGCATGTTGCCGTGGATATTATCTACCAGTATTTCCCGAGAAAAGTAAAATACACAGCTGATATCATCGTCTCCATCGTCTCCATGCTTATGTTCATTGTTCTCTTCTGGCAAGGATATAAATTTGCCTGGCATGCTTTTGCAACCGGCCAGCATTCTCATACTCTCTTTGGGCCGATATTGTGGCCTGTCAAAGCGATGCTCCCGATTGGCTGCGTGTTTTTCATTCTTCAAATTTTCGCGGATTTTGGCAAAACTGTTCTGGAATTTAAAAAAGGGAGCGCGCAATGAATCCCGGTATAATCGTATTACTCATGTTTGCGGCAGTCGTTGTTCTTTTCGTGCTGCGGACACCGGTTGCCATTACCCTGGGCAGTGTGGGAATCATTACTCTGTACCTGATAAATGGACCGAGATTTTTGCAGATGCTGCCACCGTCCATCTTTCAAAGCATGACCAGTATCATTCTTTTGGCCATCCCCCTGTTTATTTTTATCGGTTGCCTGTTGGAAAGATCAGGCATTGCCGATGAAATTTTTGAAATGATTTACATGTGGCTTGGGCCGGTTCCCGGTGGACTTGCCATCGGAACCGTTTTGATCTGCGTCATATTTGCGGCCATGGTCGGTATTGTGGGTGCTGCAACGGTTACTATGGGTCTCATTGCCCTGCCGGCCATGTTGAAAAGAGGCTACAAAACCTCCCTTGCCATTGGCTGTATTTCCGGAGGCGGTGCCCTGGGCTTTTTAATTCCACCCAGTGTGACCATGATTGTCTATGCATCTCTCTCCAACCTTTCTATCGGGAAAATGTTTTTAGCCGGTATTATCCCGGGATTCTTACTGGCGTTTCTGTTCATTGCCTATATTCTGATAAGAAGCCTGATAAATCCTCGACTTGCCCCGCCAATTCCGGTGGAGGAAAGGGCCAGCTGGGTACAAAAATGGGCATCAATTAAAAACCTTTTTATGCCGTTTCTGCTCATCTTTTCCATCATGGGGACTATTTTTTCAGGACTCGCCACACCGACCGAGGCTGCTGCCGTCGGAGCTGTGGTGGCAATGGCGATCGTTCTGCTTCGAAAAAGATCTCTGAAGGAATGCATGGGGCTTGTCTCCACTGCCGCCGAAAATGCTACTTTTCTGACCAGTATGGTGCTGTGGATTATCGTCGGATCTCTTGCTTTTTCTGCTGTAGTCAATACGCTGGGACTCCCCCTGCTGTTAAAAGATCTTATAGATTCCATCGGGATGAACCGCTGGTCCGTGCTCATTGCCATGCAGATCAGCTTCTTTCTGCTGGGAATGGTGATGGATGATCTTCCCATCATTATGATCACGGTTCCTGTGTATGTTCCGTTGATAACCCTGCTCGGATTTAACCCTCTCTGGTTCGGCATTCTTTTTATCGTCAATATGCAAATGGCGTATCTCACGCCGCCCTTTGGTTTTGTCCTGTTCTATATGAAAGGTGTGGTGCCCCCGGGAGTTTCAATGGGAGATATATATAAATCTGTTTGGCCTTTTATCGGTCTCCAGGCGCTGTGTCTGGTCCTCATAATGATTTTTCCCGAAATAGTTCTGTGGCTTCCTGCTGTTGTCGGTATGTAAAAACTACCCGGTTCATGATTATGATGTGAGAAAGGTGAAAATTCTTCATAGCCTTTTTTGTAGGTACTTTTTTCTTTGTGATTGCCACTATACCTCAGCTATATGGGGTTATGAGGTGCCCTTTGCCCGGGACGCCATAAACCCATCCCTGGGAGCTTGACCGCAGCCATCCGGGCTGCGGAACACCCATGCAAAGGGCACCTCATAACCCTCTTGACCTTCCAAGCTGAACTTTAGTGGTAATCAAGTTTTTCTTTATAAGTGTCTTTCGATAAAGAGTAGGTGACTACCTTGATTAAAGCAATCAGTGACCAAGAGATTGTTGCTTCTTTCAGCAGTGGAATTGTTGTGACCGACTGTCAGGGGATTATCAGCCATATCAACCGGCAGAGTGAAAAAAAACTGGGGATTGTTGCAAGTGACCTGATTGGTAAGAGCATTGCAGAGGTTCTGCCTTTTTTTCACGCCTGCATAACGGAGTGTTTAGAGAGTGGCAAACCTCTCATGAATCAATTGATCGAGGTGGTTCAGGGGCAATTGGTTGTCAATGTCAATCCAGTATTGCGCGACCAGGTAATAGTCGGGGCAATCCTCAATTTTCGCGCCTCGGATACCTTCGAGGCCTCTGCCAGAAAATCTGATTCCTATCGGGAATTGAACCGTCAGCTTGAAGCTATTATCGCAGCTTCCTCCGATGGTATATGGGTCTGCGATGCAAAGGGCTTTGTCGTCACGATTAACAGTGCGTCGGAAAAACTCAATGGCATCAAGGCAAAAGATGTCATCGGTAAAAATGTTTCTGAGCTTCTCGATAAGAAGAGCTTTGATCAGCTGGTGACCACCAAAGTTATCGCCAGCGGCAGGCAGGAAACTATCGTTCAACACATTAAAAAGACCAACAGGGTTCTGTTGTGCACAGGAACCCCTGCGCGGGACGAAAATGGCCGTATTGCGCTCATCGTTGTCAATGAGAGAGACATGACGGAGCTTGAAAATTTGCGCAAAAAATACGCGCAAAGTCAGAAGATTACTGAAAAATTTAAAGAGGAATTGTCGGAGCGGACATTAAGAGAACTCGAAAATAACACCATTATTGCCGACAGCATCCCAATGAAACAAATTATCCAGAAGTCTTTGAAGCTTGCCCATATTGGTGCCTCTAATATTTTGATTCTGGGGGCGTCGGGAACCGGAAAGGGGTTGTTGGCAAAATTTATCCACAAAAACAGCAACAGGCGAGAAGATCCTTTTGTCGAAATTAACTGCGCAGCAATTCCGGAAAATCTTCTGGAAGCGGAATTATTTGGTTTTGAAAAGGGTGCTTTTACCGGGGCCGCGGAAATAGGTAAGGTTGGTTTGATTGAATTGGCCCAGGGAGGAACCCTGTTTCTTGATGAGATCGGTGACATGCCCATAAACCTGCAGACAAAGCTGCTCAAATATCTCGATGATAAGCAATTCAGGCGTCTCGGGGGAACAAAATCTATAAATGTTGAATGTGCCACTATTTCGGCGACTAACCGGGATTTGCGGGATCGTGTGCAAAACAGCCTGTTCAGAGAAGATTTGTATTACCGTCTCAGTAGTTTTACCTTGGAAATCCCGTCCTTGTGTGACCGCAGGGACGATATTCCGCGGCTGGTCCGCTTTTATCTGGAAAAATATAATAAAAAATATAACAGATCGACCCACATCAGTTCCAAGGTTGTCGCACAACTGCAAAATTATTCCTTTCCCGGTAACGTCCGCGAGTTAAAAAGTTTAATAGAAAATGGAGTTGTCCTCAGCGAGGACGCATCGTTGGATAGCTACTTTGCAAACATTGAAAAAAAAAGCAGTCCGTTCCTTCCTGTCCTCGATATGCCGGCATCGTCAAAGCCCATAGATTTGTCCGAAACCCTTCGTGAAGTTGAAAAACAACTTCTTGTCAAGGCGAAACAGCACTGTGAGACAACCCGACAGATGTCTCTCTATCTCAATATCTGCCAATCAACTGTGGTAAGAAAATTGCAAAAGCATGGCCTGTAAACAATCGGGTGTAGCGTCTTATGGCGACCGCATCCAGGGGTGAAACATTTAAAATCTAACTGGAGCTGCACCATGCATCTTGAACCGGATAAAGAGGTTAAGATCGAAGTAACTCAATGCGAGTGCCATCTCATGAAAAAAGGGGACTGTCTTTATCTGAAGGGGCCTATGGTTGACAAAGATAAATCGGATACCATATGTGTGACTGCGCTTCTGGCGATCTATCCCTGGATCATGACGGCCCGGTTTGGTGTTGAATCGAAAAATCTGGAATTTGATCAGGGATGTTATAGGGTCTGGTGTCCCGAAAAATTAGTGGAGTTCAGTATCCGGCCGGTTTAACCGATGAGCCACCCCTGGTGGTGCGGCTGCGGCACAGCCATATAATACCACGACAAGAGAACACCGATGCGATAACGCATCAATTTCCGCTGCTGTTGGAACCGAACCCCGCGAAATTGACATCGGGGCATCTGACAGGAAGTCTAGGTTCCTTCATGAAAATACATCTGATTCGCTCTAATTATTTGAAACAAATAGTATAATCTCCTGTCGCTTTGCGAGCCGGCGTATCTGTCGGTTTCTTTGATGCAATTGTGCATTGATATAAAAATAAGTAAAAACAGTATGATATAGGTTTTTGATGCATTTCGGCATCGATTCTGGCTGTGATTTTGGCCCTGTGTGCCTCTCTTCCTGTTATGTTATGGCGGTTTTATCTATGTTCTGCGGTTTGGTATCTTTTTTGCTATTACCGTTTCAAGCATATGAGCCGTCAGATAAAAATCAAAACAAGGGGTAGAAAATGGCCAATACAAAAACCAATGCAGCTCTCCAGGAGCGTCGCAATACTGTCATCGCCAAAGGTTTCGGCAGCTCCACAAGCAAGTACGTTGCCCACGCTAAAGGGGCCGTTATTACCGATGTAGAGGGCAACGAATATATCGATTTTGCCGGCGGTATTGCGGTGATGAACGTAGGTCACTCCCACCCGAAGGTTGTTCAGGCGATTAAGGATCAGGCGGAAAAATTTACCCATACCTGTTTTATGGTTGCCCCCTATGAATCGCCGGTTGCGCTTGCTGAAAAATTGTGTGACGCAGTCCCCGGGGATTCCAAAAAATCCGTCATGTTTGTGAATAGCGGCGTTGAAGCTGTTGAAAATGCAATAAAAATTGCCAGGTATTACACTCAGAAAACGGCGATCATTGCCTTTGACAGTGCTTTTCATGGCCGCACCTTGATGGGCATGTCTCTTACCTCCAAGATCAAGCCATATAAACACGGCTTTGGCCCATTTGCTCCGGAAGTTTACCGTATGCCCTACGCCAACTGTTACCGCTGCCCCTTCGGCAAAGAGCACCCCAGTTGCAATATTGCCTGTGCAGACCATCTGGAGGATTTCCTGATCAACTATGTTGGTGCCGCACAGACAGCAGCAATCATCGTTGAACCGGTTCAGGGTGAAGGCGGGTTTATCGCTCCTCCCAAGGAGTACTTTCAAAAGCTGAAAACTCTCTGCGAGAAAAACTCCATTCTTATGATCGCTGATGAAATTCAGTCTGGGATGGGCAGGACCGGGTATATGTTCGCCATGGAATATTATGGCGTTGAAGCCGATATCACGACCGTTGCCAAGAGTCTCGGTGCCGGCATGCCGATCAGTGCAGTCGTAGGCAAAAAAGAGATAATGGATTCCGTACACCCCGGCGGAATTGGCGGAACCTATAGTGCTAACCCGATTGCCTGTGAAGCAGCTTTGGCTGTTTTTGATATATTTGAATCAGAAAACCTGCTTGCCAGGGCAAAGGTCCTGGGCGAAAAACTTCACTCCACTTTAAAGGCATTTCAGGAGAAACACGCACTTGTCGGCGACGTTCGAGGTCTCGGTCCCATGATTGCTATGGAACTCGTTTCTGACCGGGAGGCAAAGACACCTGCGCCTGATAAGGCAAAGCAGCTTGTAGAGTTCTGTCTAGACAGAAATCTTATCATTTTAGCCTGTGGTACGTATGGCAATGTTATCCGGTTATTAATGCCTCTGGTGATTAGTGAGGAGCAACTGACCAAGGGGATGGAAATTGTAGATAATGGGCTGACTGCAATCAGTTAATCCCCTCTTCGTTGCAGGGCGTGGGATGTACCCTGGAGTCTGTCGGCATGCGGATTTCGCAAGTCCGGCAGAATCCAGGGGAATTCTTGTCTGCACTTCACGAAAAATTTTTGGGTGGGAGGAGGCGTTCGATCGCAGTCTGCCATCAACTTCCCGTTTATCTGCAGAAAGCAGGGAGCGGAACCGTTCCCCCGAAAATTAACAGGGCTGTGAAAAATAACTGACTGTTCAGTTATTCATCTAGCTTTGTATTACTTATGATCAGCGAGGTAATAGATGTTTGGATACTATAATCGGATTTTGACGATCAATCTCAGCACCAGGATTGCGACCATAGAACCAATTGCGGATGAGGTGCTGACGGAATGCTTCGGCGGTAAGGGATTGGCCACCCGGCTGCTCCTGGAACGCAATAAGCCGGGCGTCGACCCTCTATCGCCGGACAATCATCTTATTTTCGCAACGGGTTCATTCTGTGGCGGGCGTCTGTGGGGCGGGAGCCGTTATGGTGTCTACACCAAATCCCCGCTCACCGGTTTTTATGCCGAGTCCTATTCCGGCGGAAAGGTTCCTGAAGCCATAGACTCTGCCGGCTTTGATGCAATCATTTTAAGCGGCAGGTCCGAGTCGCCTACCGTGCTGAGCATCACCCCTGAAGGTGTCGAGTTCCACGATGCCGGTGATTTGTGGGGAACTGACTCCATTACTGCTGAAGAGCAGGCCGTTGCGCGCTTTGCCCCGAACAGCGAAGGCTATCGAAAACCGGGCGCCGTGTCTATCGGGCCTGCCGGGGAAAATCTGGTGAAATTCGCCCTGATCGCCAATGATAAGTGGCGCTGTGCCGGCAGGACAGGAGCGGGCGCGGTGATGGGCGCAAAACTCGTCAAGGCCATTGTTTTTCAAGGGGATAGAAAACGGGAATATTTCGACCCAGATGGTGTTGCTCAGTATGCCCGGGAATTTGCCAGCAAAAACAGCCAGCTCCCTGGAGTAAAGGGATATAAGGCCATGGGCACCACGATGATGGTGACCCTGATGAATTCTGTTGGCGCCTTTCCCGCCAAGTACTGGAGCCAGGGCTCCTGTGAACACTCGGAGCAGATCAGCGGTGAGCGGTTCCATAAGGAACACGATGTGCAGCCGCACGCCTGCGCAAAGTGCTTCATGGCCTGTGGGCGTATGGCAACGATCAAAAAAGGACGGCACACAGGCTTGAAGATTGAAGGGCCAGAGTATGAAACTATTTACTCGTTCGGTGGTCTCTGCATGGTTGACGATATGGCCGAAATTGCCCATCTCAATGACCTTTGCGACCGATTGGGCATGGACACGATTACTGCTGGTAATCTTTGTGGCCTGGCAATTGAGGCGAAAGCCAGAGGCAGGATTGACTTTGACATTGAGTATGGCAACGCCGACCAGATCGCGACCCTTGTGCAAATGATGTCGGCCCGTGAAGGTATCGGAGAAGTTCTTGCCAACGGTATCATCTTCGCCTCGCAGCTCTGGGATTTAGAGGATATTGCCGTCCATGTAAAAGGACTCGAACCGGCCGGTTACGACCCGCGTACCCTGAAAGGAATGGGGCTTACCTTTGGTACCTCGCCAAGAGGTGCATGCCATTTGCGAACAACCTTTTACAAACCGGAACTTTCCGGCCTCATCCCACCGGAGCAGATCGAAAACAAAGCTGAAATGCTCATAGATTATGAAGATAGGCTGAATATTTTCGACACCCTGGTACTGTGCCGTTTTTACCGGGACATGTATACATGGGAGGAGCTTGAAACGATTCTGTCGCGTGTGACAGGACAATCAAGCGACAGGGAAGATCTGCTGCGAGTTGCGAAAAACATAATCAACATGACCCGGGTGTTTAACCTGCAGGAAGGGCTCCAGGTTCAGGACGACCGATTGCCCAGACGTCTTACCAAAGAGGCTCTGCCTTCGGGGAAATCTCTTTCGGAAGACGAAATGGAATATATGCTTCAGGATTATTATCGATTGAGAGGTTGGAGCGAGGCTGGAATTCCCGGCAAAGGGTGAGAACGCTCTCTGCCGGTGGCTGTGAATAACACCTGCAGATTGCATCCCGGTATACGTGAACAAAGCCGGGATAGGGTTCTGTGCCGATGTGGAACCTTCGCTGTATGGTTTCTTAGGATCGCGTTTGCCACAATAATGATCTGGTCTGTACTCCAAAGGAGGGTACTATGAACAAGCCTGTAAGCATCCCGGAAGCCATCACCCGCGGAGCCGATATCATCAATAAAGCGCAAAATGTCGGTCTGGCTCCGCGCATGCTATATGAAGCAGTTATTGATCTGTCCTCAAAGGGACTCATCACCGCCAACTGTATCAATATGGCTGCGGGAATTCTGTTGCAGGATCTCGGCCTTCCCCTCTATTTTTTCCAGCATATCCAGAAAGACTCATTGATCAATCTCCTTGAGTCCATTGCCACAAGCATTAAGCTGGTCGATGGCAAAGTTGTTCTTTTTGGCCGGGTTGCCCATATCGATTTCGATCTTGCGCAGGGAAACAATAAGCCGCGGGAACGGGTCAGGATAGCCACTGAAAACACCCGAGACAATATGGAGTCGGTGCTGGAGGAGCTTATTACCGGACATCGGCGGGATTATTATTACAGCCCGGAGAGTAAATACTATACCTATCTTATCCGTCCTGAAACCGTGACCGATTTCGCCACAACGCAGTTTACCGGGTCGAAATTTCTCTTTGCCCTGGCGGGCGATTTTGAAGAAATGCCGGAGCCGACCAGGAAAAGATACGAAAGATTCCTGGCAAACCATGAAAAATCCGTTTCACCGCTCATTGAGGTCTTCAACCTGCCGGAGACCGGAGAGACACGGTTGATGTTCAACAGCGATTTTGAGAGACCTCAGCTGCCTTTGTTGCGAAAACTGCTCGCAGACCATGATCTGACGCTCTTGCGGGCCTATTGGGAGCCGTATCTGGTTACGTCTTCCGTTCCTTCTTCGGTATGTACACTGTATCTCCAGGGAGAGCTGTCCCGGGACAAAGAAGCTGCATTGCTTGCCGATCTCCGATCAGTTCTGGCATTTGCCATAAACGGTGCAAAAGATCTTTATTTACAAGGAAGCATTACCTTTAAAGAAATGCTCTTTGCCGGCAATGCCATCGATTTCACCCACATGTTTATTTTTAAAGAAAGTGAAAATGCGACGGACCGTGACATACTCGGGAGCCTGACGAGCAAAGACCACCGGGACGCTTTCGCCAAGCGACTGCAAAGTTCCAATAAGTCAACATACGGGAGTTCGCTGATTGAAAGTACGGTGGCAGGTAATGCGGATCTCATCAAGTTTCTCTATGAAATTTTTGCCCGGAAGTATGACCCGAGGTCCTCGTCCAGGATAAGCCCGGAAAAAATTGAAGAGAAATGGCAGGAATTCGATAAAATTATCTCTTCACGGTTCATCGACTTCAATCTGGGCTACGACATATTTACATTCATGTTCAAGATCGTCACCAGTACCCTGAAGACGAACTTTTACAAGGATGAAAAACGTTCGTTCGCCTTTCGTTTTGACAATGCCATTCTCGATCCACTGGTGTTCAGCCAGTTTATACACGGTATCTTTTTTGTGAACGGCCATTACGCCTGTGGCACACATATGCGGGCCGAAGACATCTCCAGGGGAGGATTGCGGCTCCTGCGCATCTCGCCGTCCAATCATGAAACCGAGCTGGATAACGCCGTCCTGCTCAATTATGCCCTCGGGCCGAAAGCGCAGCGTCTGAAACATAAAGACATCTGCGAGAGCGGTTCCAAAGGTGTGGTTGTTCCGCATCCGCAGTATGCCCGTTATGGCATGGAATCTTTGTATGATTACACCGAAGGTATCATGGATCTCATGCTGCTCGACGATTCTATTATCGATTATTACGGCAGGCCCGAGCTCATTTTCTTTGGACCGGATGAGGGAACTGCACCACTGATGGATGCTGTTGCCCTGCGCGCCAGAGAACGCGGATATCCCCACTGGCGAACGCTCACCACCGGGAAAAGTTTTGGTATCCCCCATGACACCTTCGGCCTTCTGGATACTGGCGAACTCTTTGGTCTCTACGACGAGGGTGAGGCAGGGGTCGACCTGCAGATTGATGGGGCGTCGGTCATCCTTACCAACAGCATGGATGCAATCTACGACAGAATTGGCGGACGAATAGAATTAAGCGGGATGACAACCACCTGTATAATGAGCTCGTTTCGCACACTTATCTCGCATTATAACTGCAGGGAAGAGGAGCTCAACCTGATGATTACGGGGGGGCCTGACGGTGATCTCGGCGCAAATGAAATACAGTGTTACAAAGGCAATATCTGTCTTGTGATCGATGGGGGATCGGTACTTTTTGATCCTCTGGGTATCGACAAAAAAGAGTTGATGAAAATCGCCTTTATGAGAAACTCATCGCCACGGGCCAATTCTACCAGCTTCCCGCTGGAAAAATTGAGTGCAGAAGGATTTATGGTTCCGCTGGCGGCCAAAAATATCCGCCTTCCGGACGGCACATTTATCGAGGATGGGGCGCTTTTCCACCGAACCTTTATAACCAATGTTAAAAACAGAAAGTATATCAGCCAGGCCAATATTCAGGCATTTATCCCGTGCGGCGGGTATAAGGACACTGTCAATCAGCGCAACGTAAAGCAATTTGTTGATATTTTCCAAGAGCTTAAGTTTGTCGTTGAAGGTGCAAATGTCTTTTTTGACGATGTGGCAAGACGCTATATCGCCACAGCAACCGACATTAAGCAGATAAAAGACTCCACGGCCAATAAGGGCGGGGTTTTCAGCAGTTCCATCGCGGAGGTTCTCACTGGCTTTCTGTTTCAGGATACCTATGAAGAAGAACTGCTCAATGACACAAAAACGAGATGGGCGCTGATAAAAGATATCATCCACCTGGTCGAGCGCTATTCCCGCCTGGAAACAGATCTGCTGCTGCAAATCCATGCTGCAGATGCCAAGATTCCACTTTTCGACCTCTCCGCGAGAACCAGCGAACAGATATTTGCCTTGCAGGATGTCCTGGTGGGGCGGTTAGACAAGATACTGGCAGATGAAGATCTCGTCTGGCTGGTAATGACCCATTACGTGCCGTCGGTGCTCATCAGTAAACTTGGTCGGGAAAGGATTATGGCTATTTTTAACACGCCTGATTTGCAGGCATATCGTGATGCGATTGTGACCAAGAAACTCGCCTCCATGGCGTTTTATCGGTTCGGTAAAAACTGGGAGAGGTACCTGAAGGAACTGGAAAAGGAATTTCCCGGGCCACTCTACAAGGCACTGCAAAAGGAATAGACATAAATCCCCCGGATATCTTGCTCATCAGGTTTATCCATAGTGAGCTTTGATGAAAAAGATCTCTTTTTATGACATAGGCAATATCTTTCTGAATCAACAGCACCTGGATCGGAAAAAAGACAACCACGGGAGTAAATGATGTACAGAGCAAATCAAATCAAAAAAGTGTTGGAGTTATTAGCTGAGAATGTTGCAACAAAGGTTCAGCCTGACCTTGTTGATTCCGTGCAGATTGCCAACGAGTTGCAGTTGACGGTTCCAGAAACCAAGCAGCTACTCAAAATCATGCACGACATGGGGGTGATAGAAAGTAATATGGACGCAGAATATTCTATCATAACCAGACTGGGCCTCAATAGGCTGGATGCATAAAATTCAGTGTTGAACTGGAGTGCTTCTGGACTGTTGTGTTGATCAATCAGCAGGATGGTTACTTCCGAGTCTCTTTCTGGTAATGGGGAATCTGGCTGTTTATGGATAGCCGTTTTTAAATGCCCCCTTAGAAACCAACAGGGATCTTGCCGAGGTGCTGTGTATTCATGATAACAAGAGATGAAAAATTATGTTAAAACCAATCCGGTCTATTTTGTTTGCCACAGATTTAACACCAAATTGCCAGCAGGCACTGGACTTTACGATTGCCATAGCTACCTGTTTTAAGGCCACTATCTATATGTTGTATGTAATTGAAAAATTACCTGATCGTCTTGTGAGTGGAAAATTGCGGGGTCTGATTGGTACGCATCAATGGAAAAGCCTGATTGAATCCCACCAGATGACGGCACATAGATCACTTCTCGGCAAGCAATCTACTGACAGTCATGTCAGGGAGGCGGTTCGTAATTTCTGCCAACAGGCAGGGATTGGCGATGATTCCGGTGATTTCAAATCCCGGGAAATTATAATCAGCGATGGTGAACTTATAGAAGATATCCTGAAAAATGCCGAGAAAAATGAATGTGATTTGATTGTGCTTGGTGGCCATAAAAACGTGTTTGCCAACACCTCTCTCGGCGGTACCGTTAAAGGTGTGTTGAAAAAGAGCAAAATTCCAGTAACAGTCGTTCCATCAGGATTGTCCTGAGCTGATTCAATAGTCAGGGCTGTGCGGTTTTGATAACGTGTTGTCGGTAAAACCTTTTCGCGGTAGAAATCCTCAAGAGCGCCAGCGCTGGAGCTGTCGCTTGGGAAAATTACCCGGCGGCTGCGTCTGTTGTTTGCTCAGTCATTGAACACGTTCAGGCGTATATGGCTGAGAGAAGGTAGCTTTTCCCGAACTTCTCTGATGCGGGCGTGTAAGATCTGAGAGGTGACCAGGGCTTCCCCTTCTCCTGACCCGGCAAGCATGACGCCGAAGGGGTCGAAGATTGTGGTTCTCGCCGCAAACGCGGGACCGCAAAGGTTCGCGCCGCAGACATACATAGTGTTCTCAATGGCCCGCGCCTGCAACAGGGTCAGCCAGTGCTCTTCCTTCATCGTTCCGGCGTACCAGGCCGAGGGAACAAGCACCGCTTCCGCCCCTCGGAGCGCAAGATTTCGGAATAACTCAGGAAACCGAAGGTCGTAGCAGATAGCAATCCCCAGGACTATTCCTTTGAGAGTGAATACCGGCGGGGGGGTATCACCTCCCAGCATGAGGTCAGATTCGCGAATACTCAGGGCATCGAACAGGTGGACCTTATTGTAACGAGCCAATAGCGCGCCATCCGGGGCAATCGCTATGACAACGTTGGCGGCCCGTTGCGCATCACCCTGGACTGTTTGCCAGATACCGCAAATTATCGCGACGCGATGTTCTGCAGCCATTGCCGACAGGGCGCTGACAAATGGGCCGTCGATCGGTTCGGCAACCGCCGTCAAAGAGATCCCTTTCTGCGGCAAGGCCATAAACATTTCAGGGAAGACGATCAGGTCGGTTTCGCGCGCAACGGCCTGCTGGATGAATCTCCGGGCAGTTCGGAGATTTTCCTGCGGGTCCCGGGTGACGCTGGTCTGAGCCAGACTGACGGTAAGTTGAGTGGTCATTGTAGTACTCCTCGATCTCGCTGTGTGCTGCCTTGCCATGGAAGGGGATATGTCTGCCGCACATATCTTGCCTGTCATCATAAACCCGAACTGAGACGGTCGAGTTGCCGTGCATTCAGTATAGACAGAATAAGAAGTGTTGTCATCATGACGATGGCGGCGGGGGGGAAATGTCTCCACCGCCAGTTATCCTTGCCTCAGCGGGATGGCTACCCTGCGCCCAGGCAATGGATGTGCCACTCCGCAGTCAGGCCGTTCCGCAGCGCACCATGAATATATAGGCAACAGGCCCAGGCGCAGTTTCCGCAACCGCAAAGGGCGCATCGATCTTGTATGATTGATGCGCCCTTTGTTGTTTTTCGGCAAATTACGCCTTATAGTGACATCTGGTTTTGCAAGGCATAAGAAGGGAGCGAGCATGCACGCATCAGTCAAAATGGATAATGATTACCGGGGATTTGAACAGGGCCCGATTCGTCCGCCCAGTGAGGCCGGCAGCCTGCTTATCCGCATCACCCGAAATTGCCCCTGGAACCGGTGTACCTTCTGCCCGGTGTATAAAGGCAGTGCATTTTCCCTGCGTCCCGTAGACCATGTTCTGGAAGATATTGATCGGGTGCATCGTTATGTCCTTGAAATAAGAGCATGTGTTGCCAGAAAAGGCAAGGTCGCCCAGGCCGATGTTGATCGACTTCGCCTGCTTGACGGAAAAGGCGATCACGCTGCACTGAACGCTGCGCTGAACTGGGCCAGGGCCGGGATGGAGTCGATATTTCTTCAGGATGCCAACAGTCTGATCATCAAGCCGGAGCAGCTTCTTGCCATCCTGCACCACCTGCAGCATTGTTTTCCCTGGATAAAGCGGATTACCTCCTATGCCCGCTCCCATACCGTCGCCAGAATCAGCGATCAGGATCTGCAGCGGATGGCGGCTGCAGGGCTGTCGCGCATCCATATCGGCATGGAGACGGGCTCGGATAAGGTGCTTGCCCGGATAAAAAAAGGGGTGGATAAAACGACGCATATTAAAGCCGGCCAAAAGATAAAACAGGCGGGAATGGAGCTGTCCGAATATATTATGCCCGGTCTCGGCGGCAGGGATCTTTCAATGGAGCATGCTCTGGAAAGCGCCGATGCGCTGAATCAGATCAATCCGGATTTCATCCGGCTGCGGACCCTGGCCATCCCCAATCATGTCGAGCTGTATGATGACTATAGCAGTGGGGATTTTCAAAAATTAGGCGATGTGGAAACAGCGCGGGAGCTGCTGGTCTTTTTCGAGGCATTGACCGGGATTACCAGCACCATTAAAAGCGATCATATTCTTAATCTGTTCGAGAACCTGGAAGGGCAATACCCGCAGGATAAGGAAAAGATGGTTGGTATTATTACGCAGTTTCTGGAGCTGGACCCAACCGAGCAGATGTATTACCAGGTGGGCCGCAGGATAGGGCTGTTCAAAAGCCTGGAAGATCTGCAGTCGGCATCGAAACGACACCAGGTCGAAGATGCCTGCGCCCGGGCCGGTATTCGTCCGGACAATGTCGATGAGGCAATTGACCAACTGATGAAACGTTTTATCTGATGGTTAATTAAAAAGCCTGATCTCCTTCGTTGTAGGTTTTTGGCTGGTTCCCGACATACTACTCGTATAGTCGGAAACCAGCCAAAAACCTACGCCTCGTATATCAAGCTTTTTACTTAACCATCCTGAACTTGAAGTTTTTATATGTTTATCTTATTGAAAAAATGCAGAAAAATACTCGATGTCTCTCACGTCTTAAGAGGATAGAATGGGCCTAAACAATCGGCATTTAGAAAAAGACAACTGTGGCTTTGGCTTGATGGCTCATATGGGCGGTGAGGCCAGTCACCGGCTGGTGCGAACGGCGATTGCCTCTCTGGCACGGATGGCCCATCGGGGAGGTATTGCCGCTGACGGCAAAACCGGCGACGGTTGTGGTCTGCTGCTGCAAAAGCCCGATAATTTTTTTAAGTCCATCGCCAGGGAAGAGGGCTGGAATCTGGGCGGCAGGTATGGCGTCGGCATGATCTTTCTCAGTCCCAGCGACGCCCTGGCAACGGTGGCGAAGTGGGCCATTGAAGAGGAACTGGCGCGGGAGAGCCTGACCGTTGTTGCCTGGCGTGATGTCCCTGTTGATCCGGAAGTGCTCGGTGATCTTGCCCTGAAAACCTTGCCGCAGATCGTGCAGGTGATTTTTAACAGCCCTTTTGGCTGGGGATCGAAGGATCTTGAGCGGCGCCTGTATATGGTCCGCCGCCGGGTGGAAAAGCGGGTGACCGATGATCCCGATTTCTATATAGCCAGTCTGTCCAATCTGGTGATCATCTATAAAGGACTGTGCCAGCCAGTCGATCTCCCTTTGTTTTACCCGGATCTGGCCGATATCCGGATGCAGTCGGCGATTTGTCTCTTTCATCAACGTTTTTCCACCAATACCCTGCCCAGGTGGTCGCTGGCACAACCGTTCCGGTATTTAGCCCATAACGGGGAGATCAATACCATCACCGGCAACCGGCAATGGTCGCGGGCCCGGTCATATAAGTTCAGGTCGCCGCTGCTGCCGGATATGGCCGAAGCCGCACCCTTTGTCAACACCACCGGTTCCGACTCCTCGTCCCTTGATAATATGCTGGAGCTGTTTCTGGCCGGTGGGATGGATCTTTTCCGGGCGTTCAGGCTGCTCATCCCGCCTGCCTGGCAGAACCATCCCAACATGGATGAAGACCTCCGGGCCTTCTACGACTTTAACTCGATGCACATGGAGCCGTGGGACGGGCCGGCTGGCATCGTCATGAGCGATGGGCGTTTCGCCGCCTGCGGCCTTGACCGCAACGGGCTCAGGCCGGCCCGCTATGTGGTGACCAAGGATAACCTTATCACCCTCGCCTCCGAAGTGGGCATCTGGGACTATACCCCGGACGAGGTGCTGGAGAAAGGACGGGTCGGGCCCGGGGAACTGCTGGTGATCGATACTCTTTCCGGCAAGCGCTGGACCTCCTGGGACATTGACAGGGAACTGAAGAGCCGATATCCCTATAAGCAATGGATGGAAAAATGCTGCCAGAAGCTTGTCTCTTTCGATCAGGATGAAACGCTTGCGACCGGGGCCAGGTCCCTTGACGATGACCGCCTCCTCTGTTATCAGAAACTGTTCGGCTATACCAATGAGGAGCTGGAGCAGGTTATTAAAGTGCTTGGCGCAACCGGGCAGGAACCGATATCGTCGATGGGCGATGATGCCCCTATGGCGGTGCTGTCCACCAAAAACCGCAGTCTCTACGACTATTTTCGACAGATGTTCGCCCAGGTGACCAACCCGCCAATCGATCCTTTGCGGGAGAGGCATGTCATGTCGCTTGCCACCTGTATCGGCCGCGAACAAAATGTCTTTGACGAAGCGCAGAGCCATGCCTACCGGGTGATGTTTCAGTCGCCGGTGCTTGTCTACAGTGATCTGCAGCAGCTTCTGCAGCTCGATCAGAATAATTACCGTCATGTCGTCCTTGATCTTAATTATGCGCCGGAGCTCGGGCTGCAAAAGGCCATTGAAGAACTGTGTCATGCGGCCAGAAAAGAAGTAGAGCAGGGCGCGGTGCTGCTGGTCCTGTCGGATCGGCATATCACCCCGGAAAGCCTGCCAATCCCGGCGGCAATGGCCGTTGGTGCGGTGCAGCGGACGCTGGTTGAGAGTCATTTGCGCTGCGATGCAAACATTATCGTGGAAACAGCCAGTTGTCGTGACTCGCACCATTTTGCCGTGCTCATCGGCATGGGTGCAACGGCGGTCTATCCCTATCTGGCCTATGAGTCTCTTGCCCAGCTGGTCGATGCAGGTTCGATGCCGGTTAGTCTGCGCAAGGCCATGACCAATTATCGGCATGGCATTGACAAGGGACTGTTGAAGATACTTTCAAAAATGGGCATCGCCACCATTGCCTCCTACCGATGCGCCCAGCTTTTTGAGGCAGTCGGCCTGGCGGGTGAAGTGACCAGGCTCTGTTTTAACGGGGTGACCAGCCGTATTGAAGGGGCCGATTTTGCCGATTTTCAGGAGGACCAGCAGCAATCGGCCCGCCTTGCCTGGAAAAGGGCGCATAAACCCCTGGGTCGAGGCGGACTCTTTAAATACATCCACGGCGGCGAATACCATGCCTATAATCCGGATGTGGTCCAGGCCCTGCAAAAGGCGGTGCGTACCGGTCAGTATGCCGATTATCAGCGCTATTCCAGTTTTGTCAATAATCGGCCGATTGCCTGCCTCCGCGATCTGCTCCAGCTTAAAAAAGATGGTGTCGCCATTTCTCTTGACGAGGTGGAACCGGTGGAAAATTTCTTTGGCCGGTTCGACTCCGCCGCCATGTCCATCGGTGCCCTGGGGCAGGAGGCGCATGAGGCGCTGGCTGCCGGCATGAACCGGCTGGGCGGTTTTTCCAACAGTGGGGAAGGCGGAGAAGATCCCACCCGCTTCGGCACCGAGCGGGTCTCGAAAATAAAGCAGGTTGCGTCCGGGCGTTTTGGCGTCACCCCGCATTACCTGATGAACGCCGAGGTTATCCAGATAAAAATGGCCCAGGGGGCAAAGCCGGGCGAGGGTGGCCAGTTGCCCGGTCATAAAGTGACGGCGCAGATTGCCGCGCTGCGCTATTCGGTCCCGGGGGTAACTCTGATATCCCCGCCGCCGCACCACGATATTTACTCGATTGAAGATCTGGCCCAGCTCATATTTGACCTCAAACAGATCAATGACAAGGCGCGGATAAGCGTAAAACTGGTCTCTGAACCGGGGGTCGGCACCATCGCCACCGGGGTGGTCAAGGCCTATGCCGATCTGATCACCATCTCCGGCTACGACGGGGGAACCGGGGCCAGCCCGCTCACCTCGGTAAAATACGCCGGCAGTCCCTGGGAACTCGGGCTGGCCGAGACCCAGCAGGCCCTGGTGGCCAACGGGCTGCGCCATAAAGTGCAGCTGCAGGTCGACGGGGGCCTGAAAACCGGTCTCGATATTATAAAAGCGGCCATTCTTGGTGCCGAGAGTTTTGGTTTTGGCACCGGGCCGCTCATTGCCCTTGGCTGTAAATTCCTCAGGATCTGCCATCTCAATAACTGTGCCACCGGTGTTGCCACGCAGGATGAGACACTCAGAAAGGAATACTTTGCCGGGGTTCCGGATATGGTGATGCACTATTTTCGGTTTATGGTACAGGAAACAAGAATGCTCATGGCCGAACTGGGAATTGCCAGGCTGACCGATCTGATTGGCCGGACCGACCTGCTTGAAGTGCTGCCCGGCATTACGGCCAAACAGAGAAAACTGGATTTGCGCCCTATTCTGGAATCCGTTCAGCCTCCGCCGACCAGCACTCTTTTCTTCAGGGAAGCCAATGTCCCCGAGGATCCGGGGAGACTGAATATCCGGATGGAAGAGCGCTTTCGGCAGGCGGTTGAAACCATGTCCGGCGGGGGTGGAAGTTTTACCATTCGCAATACCGACCGGAGTGTCGGGGCGCGGCTGTCCGGAAAGATTGCCGCCCTCCATGGTAATAACGGCATGAAGGATGCTCCTGTCCATCTGCTTTTCAACGGTACCGCCGGACAGAGTTTCGGGGCCTGGAATGCCGGCGGCCTGCATATGGTGCTCACCGGCGATGCCAACGACTATGTGGGCAAAGGAATGGCCGGAGGTAAGCTGGTTATTCGTCCGCCGCTGGGGGTTGCCTACAGGAGCCACGAGGCGGTGATCATCGGCAACACCTGTCTTTATGGAGCGACCGGGGGATGGCTTTTTGCCGCCGGCCGGGCAGGAGAAAGATTTGCGGTCAGAAATTCCGGGGCAAAGGCGGTGGTCGAAGGAATCGGTGATAACGGCTGCGAGTATATGACCGGCGGTATTGTTACCATTCTTGGCGAGACCGGGGTCAATTTCGGTGCGGGGATGACCGGTGGCTTTGCCTATGTTCTCGATGAATCCGGTACTCTTGCTTCGAAGATGAATCCGGAGCTGGTTGATATCAACACCCTGGAAGATCAGGCCGTGCTGCAGGAGCATTTGCGGGGAATTATTGACGCCCATTTTCAGGAAACGGGCAGTGAGCGGGCCGAGCGCATCCTGACCGGTTTTGATGGGCAGTATATGAGCCTTTTCCGGCTGGTCAAGCCAAAGACATCTGATCTTGCAAGTCTGCTGGGACATCGGGGAACCTCGCCAAGCGAGACCCTGGCCGTTGTTTTTTAAGGGGAAATTATGAGCCAGAATTTATTCCAGTTTATCGAGGTCGCGCGGGTCGATCCCCAGAAAAAAAGGATCGAACGGCGCCGCCATGAGTTCGTCGAGATCTATCATCCATTTCAGCAATCCCAGGTGCAGATGCAGGCGGATCGCTGTCTTGACTGCGGTAACCCCTACTGCGAATGGAAATGCCCGGTACACAATTATATTCCCGACTGGCTGCAGCTGGCCAACGAGGGTCGTATTGTCGAGGCGGCGGAGCTCTGCCACCAGACCAACAGTCTGCCGGAGGTCTGTGGACGGGTCTGTCCGCAGGACCGACTCTGTGAAGGTGCCTGCACCCTGAATAACGATTATGGGGCGGTAACCATCGGCAGCATTGAAAAGTACATTGTCGACACCGCGTTTCAGATGGGCTGGCGACCCGACCTGTCCAAGGTTATACCCACCGGCAAGCGGGTGGCGGTGGTCGGTGCCGGGCCTGCCGGTCTGGGGTGTGCCGATGTGCTGATCCGCAACGGCGTGCAGCCGGTGGTTTTTGACCGACATCCGGAGATAGGTGGATTGCTGACCTTTGGTATTCCAGCCTTTAAACTGGACAAACGGGTGATGGAGATTCGCCACAAGGTTTTTGCCGGGATGGGCATCGAGTTTCGCCTGGGGGTGGAGATCGGCCGCGATCTGCCCTTTGCTGATCTGCTCGCCGAGTACGATGCGATCTTTATCGGCACCGGCACCTACACCTCCATGCGAGCCGACCTGGTCAACGAAGATGCTGGCGGGGTATATGCTGCGCTCGATTATCTTATCGGTAACGCCGACCGCCATCTGGGGTTGCAGCGCGATCGCTATCCCTATGTGGATATGGCCGGAAAGCGAGTGGTTGTTTTGGGCGGCGGCGATACTGCCATGGATTGTGTACGTACGGCGGTTCGTCAGGGGGCGATTGATGTCGTCTGCGCCTATCGACGGGACAGGGTAAACATGCCCGGATCGGCCCGGGAGGTGCAGAATGCCGAGGACGAAGGGGTTCGTTTTCTGTGGAATTTGCAGCCTCTTGGTCTTGTCTGCCGGGAAGATGGGCATGTCAGCGGCGTGCAGGTTGTCAACACCCGGCTTGGTGATGCCGATGAGCGCGGACGGAGAAAGCCGGAACCTGTTGCCGGCACAGAGGCGGTCCTCGATGCCGACAGCGTGATCATGGCCTTTGGCTTCAGGCCAAGTCCACCCGATTGGCTCAAGCACAATGATATCGTTGTCAACGACCGACAGCTCATCACCGCGCCTGCATGCGGAACAATGCCCTTTCAGACGACCAACCGGAAGGTCTTTGCCGGAGGCGATGCCGTGCGCGGTTCCGATCTGGTTGTGACTGCAATTGCCGAAGGACGCACTGCTGCAGAGTCAATTCTTCTCTACCTCGATGTCTAATTCTGGCAGGACGATCCCGTTTTTGTGCATCTCCTCGTATTTTGCAGCATATGGTAGATATTTTTGAGTTTTTCTTGGAAAATTGTTGTGCCCGATGCAGATACCAGATAGTGTGATGCGCAAATTTCGAAAGACACACTCCCCCTAGGAAACGGACAATACGCCAGGATACATTTCAGGTCTCGCTTGCGTGACGCAGTTGCCTTGGTGGTAAATTCAAATTATTAGTTTTACATGTGCTTTTCCTTTCTGCGCTTTTGGCAGGCTTTCAGGAGGAGGGCACCATGGAGCAGGTATGAAAAAAATCGTTGTCGGTAGTCTTTTACTCCTCCTTGTTGCGGGGGTGGGGATCCCGTTCGTGAACGGGCTGGCAATGGAAAAAATTGTCAAAAAATCTTTTGCCAATCTCAACAGCATGTATGCCGATACCGGCTCAGGTGTCTCCATCGAGATACTGCGTTATGATCGACATTTTTCTTCGACGGAAATTGAGTGGGACATAAAACTCGGACCGCTGAAGGCGATATACGGGGTTGACGAGATAACTTTTGTCGATCGGGCAGAGCATGGATATACCGGTATTATTTCGAAAACAAGCCTTGAAAAAAATAAATGGTTTACCGATTTTGTCAGCACGAAACTTGCCGGGAAAAATCCATTGGATATTTCCACCGAATACAAACTTTCCGGCGAGATTAAGTCAACCATTACCCTGGCGGCCTTTTCTCTGCCGGTGGACGGTGAAGTGGTCGCAATCAAACCAGGCAAGGCAATTTTTACCTGGGAGGAGGCTTCGAAGAATTTTTACTCTGATACGTCCTGGCAGGGATTTTCTGTTGCGGATAAAATGGCGGTGGATGGCATCTCCGTCAGCTCCAACCTGGAAAAGATTTCCACCTATCTGTGGGATGGTACCCTCTCCTATGGGTTGAAAAAAGGGCAGATTAACGGCGATGCCAATGAACAGCTCCAACTCGTAGATTTTAAAGGCGACTACAGCCTGGATATCGATAAGGAAGAGAATACCGTATCGGTTGTGGCAACCTTTGGTTTTGATGCGCTGCAGACCGGTCTGGAAAAAATTGACAACGGTTTCGTCCGACTCGGCGTTATCAACATGGATGCTCAGGGATTCGAAGAGTTTATTAAGCTGTATACCGAAATGGCCAACACGGTCTTGAATGATTTCGCGGCAGCAGGGGATGATCCGGCAAAAATGAAAACGATTCTCCGGAACCAGGTGAGCAGGACGCAGTTTCAGATGTTGACGGCCTACGAGCGTTTATTGAAAACAGGGCTGGAATTTCAAATTTCCGATCTCCATGCCAAAATGCCTGAGGGAGAAGTAAAAGGTGATGTGGCGGTGGGTCTGAATAAAGACATGACCTTTGCCCAGTTTATCCCCCTTCTGCAGCAACCGGAATTGCTGCCGGAGATTTTTTCCCTGAACTCCGAGATCGTTCTTCCGGCGGACCTTGTTGGTGATAACCCGGTGTTTTTGTCACCGATGTATCCGGGAATGCAAACCGGTTTATTTGTGAAAAACGGTGACACACTCACGCATAAGGCGGAAACCAGAGATGCCAAACTTTATCTGAACGGTCAGGAGGTTCAGTTTCATTAAGCGGCGGGCTTTGATGGCGCCGTAAGGATCCTTGTCCGCTTGCATGTGCCGGCAGGGCGTGTCTCCACGGACAATTTCTCTCTCATTTTGGCGCACTGATTGTCGTAATGACAGAAAAATTGTCTGCGAAGGCGATGCCTTTTCGAAATCTACGCGTCGTACTTCGGCATCCTGGAACTGGACGTCTTACGACGCCGTTAACTCTGGTACTCGTCGACGGTGATGTTTAAATCAGCCAGTTGTCTGAAGACGTAATCGCGACAAGCGACATCCAGCTGTTCCGGCACTATGAGACCTGTTTCGTGGCAAAGCTGCTCAACCATCATCGCGCTGAAAACCGCGGCGCACTGACCGGTTGAGTACGATTCGTGGGTCATTTTGGCTTGAGAGAATGCCTCTATCAGGCCGGGGAAGTTGGTATAGCAGTCAATCTGTTTATCCTGCCCGCCGAGCTTGCCCTTGACGCGAACCAGAAAAGCTCCCTCATCCTGAATGATTCCTTCATCAATGACCGCCTGAATTTCTTCTGCAAAACGGGGCGCCCGTGGAATCTGCTTCATCAGCAGTTCGAATGGTACTATCTCAACCCCATTGACGTTGACTTTTTCTTTGCTGAGCAGGCCGACTTTATAGAGATGTTCGGCCAGTTCCACCTGTGGACCGCCGTATTTGAACTCGATGTTTCGAACGCCTTTCAGAACCGAATCCGCCAGCAGTCCCATGGTCACCGGTTCGTCATGTTCATGGTCGACCATACGGACCTCGTGATCAATACCCCGAAACGTCATCTTAACCGGCCGGCTGAACGGGACGTCGGTGACAATCTTGCCGTTTTCCATGCGGAAGGTCTTGTACATCATATCCCCCAGGGCGACTTCCGGTGACCACCAGAAAGGAATATAGCGCTTGCTTAAGAAACCGTCGTAAAAATAGATGCCGATGGAATCACAGCTGTCGAGTTTTTCCACGGATCGGCGCACGATGACATTGGCGAGGCCGGGCGCGATGCCGCAGCCGACCAGGGCCAATAATCCTTTGTCCTTAAACCTCTGGTGCCACTCGGAAAACAGCCACTGGTAGGTTTCGACAAAGCCTCTTTCTTCCATGGGGCCCGACAGGTCCATATAACCGGCCCCAACGGTAAGGGCGGCCTCCATGACATTGAGGTTATATTCCAGCGGTAAGCCATTGATAATCAGGCTGCATCCTGCAGCGGCAGTTATGATCGAAGCGGTTTCATGGGCATCTACCTGTATGGCCTCCGCTTTTGACAGCGAACCACTCAGCCTCTCGCTCAGAAGCCGGTCATAATCGGCGCAGACAATCTGTTGTACCTTGGGGTGTGTATCGAGGTGTTTTGCGATGGTACTCCCCTGAGCACCCAGCCCGATAACGAGGACTTTTTTCATTACTCCATTCTCCTTCAGACATCTATTTTAAGTGGATGGCAGGAACAATTTTTCCCGCCCTCCCGCAGGCAGGAGGACGGGAAGTATTCTGTCAGTGTGATTTGATTCTGGTCCAGGCCTCGTCATACAGTCGCATGGCGGCACCAATATCGGTTATGGCGTGGAGTTTGGCATTCATCTCCGGGGTCGGGTAGATTTGCGGGTTTGCCCGATCCGACGGCGTGATATAGGGAAGTGCCGCCTCGTTCGGGGTGGCGTAGCTGTTGTAGTTGGACAGTTCAGCCCCAACCTTCGGTTCGAGAATCCAGTTGATCCATTTATGCGCGGCATCCGGATGTGGTGCCTTGGCCGGAATAGCCATTACGTCGACCCAGAATTCGCCGCCCTCCTTGGGGACAACAAAGCCGAATTTGTCGGGATTTTCGCGGACATCGCGGAGTGCGTCACCGTTAAAGACGACCGCGACGTCGGCTGTCCCGGCGACAACGTCGTTTTTCCCGCCGACGCCGGTCTTGAATCCCAGGCATCCCTTGCTGTTTTTGGTCTTGATCAGGAGCTCAGAGGCCTGTTTGATCTGTTCCGGCTTGGTGGAATTCATCGGATATCCAAGAAAAAGCAGGGCCTGGTTCATCGAGCTGCGGATGTCGTCCATCAACCAGAAGGAACCGGGCTGCTTGGCAGGGTCATAGACGATCGACCAGCTGTTTGCCGCTTCATCGGAGACCTTCTTCCTGTTGTACATGATGCCGATCGTTCCCCACTGCCAGGGCACGGTGTATTTATTGCCCTTGTCCATGTCCATTGTTTTGAACCGGCTCATGAGATTGCCGAGATTAGGGATCTTCGACTGGTCGAGCGGCTGGATCAGGTTCAGTCCAAAGATGATCGGCAGAACATACGACGAAGGAATAATGATGTCATACTGGCTGACGCCGCCAGCCTGGAGTTTGGCCAGCATATCTTCGTTGCTTTCGTACAGGTCGATCAGAACCTTGATGCCGGTCGCCGCTTCAAAGTCGGTGGAGAATTTTTCCTCATCCATGTATTCCGACCAGGTGAAAATACGCAGCTCCTTGTCTTCGGCAAAAGACGAGCTGATGCAGAAGAGTATCGGCAGCAGCGACACGACCAGCAGAAACAATTTTTTCATGGGGTTCCTCCTTGTGCTTGGTTGAATAAGAGTTAGGACTTGTGGTGAGATTATCATGGATGCTTTTCTGGTTATTTTTTTCGTGAAATACGTTCGGCCAGGACCACCAGGATTACGGTGATCAGGACTATTATGGTCGACAGGGCATGTATCTGCGGCGTTACCCCGCGGCGTACCGCCGAGTAGATGTACAGTGGCAGGGTCTGCGATGTCGGACCGGAGGTGAAGAAGCTGATGACAAAGTCGTCAAGAGACAGGGTGAAGGCGAGCATCCCACCCGCGACGATGCCCGGCAGCAGCAGCGGAAAAATGACCCGGCGCATCACGTACCAGTTGTCGGCGAACAGGTCGCGGGCGGCCTCTTCCAGATCGGTGCCGATGGAAACCAGACGACTGCGCACCACCAGGGCGACAAACGCGATCTGGAAGGTGATGTGGCCGATGGTCATGGTTACCATCCCGGGTTGAAACACGTCGGAAACCGAGCGGAGAATGGCGAAGACCACCACCAGCGAACCGGCCATGACGATATCGGGAATAACCACCGGGAAATTGAGCATAAGCCCGAGAAAACCGTTGGTACGGCTCCCCCAGGGAAAGCGGCTGATGCCGATGGCCAGCAGGGTGCCGATAACCGTTGAGACCAGAGTCGAAACCACCGCCAGCGTCAGCGTGTTCCAGGCTGCCTCCAGGATGTAATTGTTATGCAGCAGCCCGGTATACCATTTCATAGTGAATTCCTGCCACACCCAGCCGTGCTTGGCCGAGTTGACCGAGAAAACCGCAATACCGAACAGCGGCAGGTAAAGCATGCCGATGGTGAAAAGAGAGATTGACTGTAAAACCAGATGACGTTTTTTCATATAATATCCACCGTATTCCCTTTCCGGCGATAGATCCGCATGGAGAGAAGGGTCAGCAGCATCAGGGCCATGCTGATGGCGGCACCGAAAGGCCAGTCGCGGCTCGTGCCGAACTGCTGCTGAATGAGATTGCCGACCAGCATATACTTGGCACCACCGAGGAGGTCAGGCACAACAAACGTTGCCATGGTCGGCACCAGCGTCAGGATGATCCCGACCGTGAGGCCCGGTGCAGTCTGGGGAAGTATCGCCTGCATGAAGACGCGGTACCTCGAGGCATAGAGATCCTGGGCGGCTTCAACCAGCGCCCAGTCCATTCTTTCGACACTGGAATAAAGCGGAAGGGCCAGAAAGGGTAAATAATCGGAAATCATCCCGATATAGACCGCAAAAGCACTGGGGTACAATGACGAACCATCCGGGATGAAGCCAAGAAAGGTGGCGAATCTGGCAAAGGGCAGGTCCGGCGACAGCAGCAGGAACCAGGCATAGGTACGGATGACTATGTTGGTCCAGAACGGGATAATAAGAATAACCAGCCAGACAAACCTGTTGCGGGCGGGACGTGAGGCTATGAAAAAAGTTAAGGGGTACGACAACAGGATGGAAACCAGGGTCGTGACCAGCGAGACGACGACTGAACGGCCAAGTATTAACAGGTAGTCAGGGGTCCAGCCGAAGGAGCTGAATCCGGCCAGACGTTTGTAATTATCAAAGGAGAAATTCCAGATGACCTCGCCATAGACGCCTCGCTCGGCAAAACTGAGCACGACGAAAATGAGCGATGGCAGGACCAGAAAAGCGGTCAGCCAGAATATGCCGCTGGAGAGAAAGGACATGCCCCTTCGGGTCAGGGCCCTTTCGGTGGTCATTTCACCGTGCCAGAGAATAGTGTTTTGTTTCATCCTCAGCCCTCCAGCACAACCAGTTCAGCCGGGGGAAGCTCCAGCCAGACCTGATCTCCGATCTTGAAATTTTTGAAGGCATTAGTCCGAACCCTCAGCGCTCCGGGAGACATGGTGAGATCGAAATTGGTGCCGCGATAGACTATATCCTGGACGGTGGCATGGACGCCGTTTACGCTCGGCTCGCTGCCAACCCGTATCCACTCCGGTCGGATGGCAACGAGCCCCTCCGGCCATTCCGGCTGCTTGTTCAATGACAAAAAGCCTACCTCCGTCTCGACGCCGCCATTCACACGCCGGGCCTGCAGGAGATTCGCCGCGCCAAGAAACTCGGCGACAAACCGGTTGCGGGGGAAATCATACACTTCAAGCGGGGTGCCGCACTGGACGACCTCGCCGGCCTCGATAACCGCAATCCTGTCGCTGCAGACCAATGCCTCGGCCTGATCGTGGGTGACCAGGATGAACGTGGTTCCGAGCCGGCGCTGCAGACGACGCAATTCCTCCTGGACCTGGGCGCGCAGCTTGGCATCGAGAGCCGACATGGGTTCGTCGAGCAGCAGGATGTCCGGTTCATTCACCAGGGCCCGGGCGATGGCCACCCGCTGCTTCTGTCCGCCGGAGAGCTGCTCCGGGCTGCGGTTGCGCATCGGGTACATTTCCAGCAACTCCAGGGTGTCGCTCACCTTTTTACGCACCTCCTGCTCGGGGAACTTGCGTGAACGAAGACCGAAGGCCACATTCTCGAAAATTGACAAATGCGGGAAGAGCGCATAACTCTGAAAAACCGTATTGACATTGCGCTTGGTAGCGGGCAGGGCCGTGATGTCTTTTCCGGTCAGGATTATCGCCCCCGAGCTTGGCTGTTCCAGGCCGGCAATAATTCGCAGCAGCGTGGTTTTCCCACAGCCCGATGGGCCGAGAAGGGTAAAGAACTCCCCCTGGCGGACCTCCAGATCGACTCTTTTAAGGGCCGTGACCGAACCAAAACTTTTGGTAATATCGCGGATAATGAGATTTTTTTGCGGTTGATCATTCATTTCGACATATCCTTACGTAAAAAGTGACACTCTATCGGTCCCCGGATCCCTGCCACGCCAGGTGCGCAGAAAAAGATAGCAAAATCAGTGCCATCTCCGCTGATTCAAATTATCCGTGTGCATAGCTGCTGTTTGAATCTTAACAAGCATCGATAGCTGGAGTAAAAATTCATAATTGTTTATTTGTTCTGGTCTGCATTTCAAATATGTAAAATGCAGACGCATTCTGCTCTATAGCTCTTCTCACCGTAAGAAACGAGAAAAGAAGCGAATCGTCTCACATTCGTGCGATTTTTTCACGGTGCTGACCGCGGGCTGGCCCTGTTGGTCAACCGCCATTGAGCGGTTGGAAAAATTTTATCTCAGCACCTTCGGGCAGGACATCTTCCGCTTTTGCCAGCATGCCGTTTATGGCGACAATAGCGACATGTTCCTGAGGTAATTTTACCCGTTCCACCAGGTCCGCCACTGTGGTATTTTCGGAAATATCCACAATGAGGCCACTATCCGGGTAGAGACCCGGGTAGTGGGCCGGCAGCGTTCCGTAGAGTTTCAGGCGGATCTTCATGAATCATTTCTTAAAAAGTTGAAAGTAGAATCCATCTCCGCCGCACTCACTTTGACGACCACATTGTGTGGCGGCAATGGCTCGTTGTAGAACATGGGCGGGAGTCGATCGTCTTCTCGGGTCAAGCCCGCCATTTTGTTAAATGCCAGCTCTGCTTTGATGACCCTTTGGCCGAGTTCGGTCCAGTCGTTCTGACCGAACGCCTGCCCTGATTTGGCGCTCATCATGGTAAAGACATTTTCGATCCCCTCCGCGGTTGCCAGTCCTGACTGGGCAAAATCACATATTCCGGCAGTGTCTACCGCCGCCATATGGATCTGGGTATTGCGGGAAATTTCCACTTGCCCTGCAGCTTCGAGAGCATTGACTGTTCCGCCAAAGGCTTCGAGGTTTTTATCGACAACCCAGCCCGCAGTGTGGTCTGCACCCATCGGCGTCGTCGCATAGGTGACGGCCATTCCCTGGATTGCTCTTGGATCATATGCGGCCATTCCCTGCCCTTTAACCGTCGGGATACGGTCATGGTGGAAGTGTTTGCCGACCGCGCCAGGGCCGTTGCCGATAATCCGGCCCATTTCAGTGCCGGCAGCCGCCTCTTCTACCAGCCGAATAGCGGCGTCGGCGTCACCAAATGATGCGTATCCGGCGTCAAAGGCTACTGCCAGGGCCACCCCGGTGTTCATGGTATCAAGCCCAATATCATCGCAGAGAAAATCAAGTCTGGCGATCGCGTCCAGGTTGTCATTGCCGATCATACCGCCCATGGCCCAGATGGTTTCATATTCGAGCGATGAGGTCACATAGTCACCCTTTTCGGTGACGAACTCATTGGAACAGTCAATTATGCACTGTGAGCATCCCTTGTGCTGCGTTTTGCCGCCACGTTCTCTGATGACGCGGGCCATGGTTTCGCCGCTTATTTTATCGATACCCGCAAACTGGCCACTGCGCGCATTTTTGGTTGGGAAGGCGCCGGCTGCGTTAATTGGCTCGACGAGTACCGCTGTGCCGAATTCGGGAAGAATCTGGCCACTGAATTCGTCCGCCCGCACCGCCTTGGCATAGGCGGACGATGCTTTCTGGAAGCGATCCTGGTCGGCAATTTCGATCGGGGTCTTCCCCTGGCGATCGACGATGAGAGCTTTCAGGCCTTTGGCGCCCATGACTGCCCCGAGACCGCCGCGTCCTGCAGCCCGGCATGGCCGTCCATCCAGGTCGGTTGACTGGATCGATGCGGAGAGAAGCTGCAAATCACCGGCTGGGCCGATGCAGGTAATGCTTTTTCTGTCTCCGTATTGTTCCTGGAGTTTTTTGGTGAGCGCATATGTTCGCATGCCTTTTAAGGCATCGGCACTGATCAGGGTTGCCCTGTTTTCCGCTTCGATATTGAGGCAGAAATATTTGCCGGCAGCCGCTTTTCCTTCGATGATGACTGCCTTGATGCCAAGCCTGGCGAGCGAGTAGGCGACAGTTCCCCCGACATTGCTTTCCTTGATGCCGCCGGTCAGTGGACTTTTTGCCCCGACGGAGAGTCTCCCGGTGTTGATAAGAGATGTGCCGGTAAAATATCCCGGAGCAAAAATGAGTTTATTTTCTTCTCCAAGCGGGGCGGCTGTAGCGGGTACTTCGTTGTTGATCATAATCGAAGTCAGGGCCCGTCCCCCAAGTATTGCGTACTCTTCTGCAACGTTTTCCCACTGTACCGATTCAGTGCTCATGTTCACTCTAAGAAATTGCATGGCTCCCTCCATTTTTGCTGAAAAGAATCCCGGATAGATTTTTGTTTACCGGGGATACGTGTTGACGAAAACGGCTATCGCAGGCTCGCAAACGTCTCTTCCAGTCGCTGCAAAACAGTATCGAGCAGCGCGTAAGGAATATTGAGCGCCGGCTCAAGCCTGATGACCTTGGCATTGTTAAGGGTTCCGGCGGTCAGTATCCCGCGACTGAAGAGGCCGGACGCAACTTTGAAGCCAATCTCATCGTTTGGAAAGACCATGCCGAGGAGCAGCCCGCGTCCGCGAATTCCACTGAGGATGTGGGGATATTTCTGTTGCAGTGCCGACACCTTCTTCTTCAAGTATTCGCCTTTCTCCGCTGCCTGACCTGCAAGATCTTCTTCCAGAAGAACAGTAATCTGCGCGAGTGCGGCAGCGCACGCGACCGGGTTTCCGCCGGTGGTGGTGGTGTGCATGAAGGGGTTGGGTTCCATGCATTCCCAGATTTTAGCCGTTGAAAAGAAAGCAGACATGGCGATAACCCCGCCTCCGAGAGCTTTGCCGAAACACATGATGTCCGGAGTCACGCCCCAGTGGTCAACTCCGAAAATTTTACCGGTACGGCCAAAGCCGGTCTGTACCTCGTCGGCTATCAACAGTACTTCATATGTATCGCAGATTTGACGGAGTCTTGGCCAATAGTCGTCCGGTGGTTCAATGGCGCCGGCTTCCCCCTGGATGGGTTCGACCACAACTCCGGCGATTCCGTCACCGACTGCCTGGGCGTTTTTGAGTATCTGCTCGACAGCGTCGGCGTCACCAAAGGGAACCTGCCGCACGCCGCTGAGCAGCGGGAGCAGGGGTTCGCGATACACTGCTTTGCCGAGAAGCGACAGGGCGCCGAGAGATTTTCCGTGGAAACCTTTTAAGGTGGAGACAAAGCCGCTTTTGCCGGTATACAGCTTGGCCAGCTTCATTGCTCCGTCGACAGCTTCGGTGCCGCTATTGGCAAAGAATCCGTATTGAATGTCACCTGGCGTCAATTTGGCAATGACTTTGGCCAGATGTGCCCGCAGGGGGTCAAGCATCTCCTGGCTGTATTGCGGACTGCGATCGATCTGAGCCTTGGCTGCAGCGACAATCTTGGGATGACGAATGCCGGGGGAATACAGTCCGAAGCCACCCAGCATATCAATATATTCGCGACCCATGACGTCCTTGAGGATTGACCCCTGTCCCTGCCAGTCGGTCAGGGCGAAATCGTCTGTTTCGGTGACGGACTTACGGTATTCCAGAAAACCCTTGTTGATATGGTTGGCGAAGTTCTGATACGTCGATTCCGCCACCCATTTACGCTCAGCATCCGTTACTTCAGCCTCCGGGGTTTCAATAAGAGCAACCATTTTTTTTGCTTCATTGAAGGCGGCATCAATATTTCTGGTGGAAGGTGTCTGGCTTGTATCTGTGTTGGTGTCTTCTGACTTCATCACGTCTGAAATCTCCTCTTGGTTGCTTCTTGGGATTGTTTATTGATAGCTGTCTTTGTTGGCGAGCCCCATTACATATTTTACAGCGTTGCCGCTGAGAATAACGAACCTGAAATTTATTTGAATGGTTGGTTAATTTTGTGTCGTAATTCGTTGCTGTGCATAAGTGCTGGTGCAAACGTGATGCTATATCAGTTTATTTTTCAACACTGCCAGGGCAGATTGTTTGGCGGTCTCAGCAAATTCGGCAAAAGGTTTGTCGTGACCGAGAAACTGTGCATGAAATTCCAGGCCCTCCATAAGCGTTACAATGAAATCGGCTGCCTTGCGCACATCGTTGACCTGGATGATGCCTTTGCTGTTGAAAATGAGAAATTCGTCATACAGATAATTGCGCAGCCATTGAAACATCTCTCGAAATAAAACGGCGACGTTTGCGTCTCTGAAGCTCTGGTAGTAAAAGCCAAAATGGACACCCGGATCAACGGTGCGTGACCACTTGTAGCTGAATATCATATTGATAAGCGCCGTGAATCGTTCGGCGTCGTCTTCGATATGGTCGAATGTAAGCAGATGCTGTGATTTGAATTTGCCAATCATCAACTCGATAAGAGCAAGCCGCAGGTTCTCTTTATTTTTGAAATAATGCAGGATGAGGCTGGGGTGAATCCCCAGATGGCTGGCGATCTTGCCGATAGATGTCCCTTCCAGGCCTTCCTCGATGAGAACGCGATAATACCCTTCGAGGATTTCGGGCTTACGCAGTTCAGCATTCTGGTTTTTTCGACCGGCCATAGGAGAGATCCTGAGCTTTGAGTAAGGAAGTGAACCGTCCACTACAATGTTGTCATGTTTTTTCAATTAATCTTTTCATTTTTGTTTGTCAATATTATTTGGCAGAATTGTTCACCAATCATTCAATAATTTGTATTTTTATACATCCGTTCTTAATTGTCTGTTATGCAACAATATGTTTGGGAACAATTGTTTTGCTGACGCCGGCAGTATGCATGGCATTTATAATCCATCCGCTTTGGATTATTGCTTCTTGCCGGTTTATGGCTCCAGCCTGCTTTTTGGCGCCAAAGGACAATATTGTAAACTTCAGCTGGCTCGTGTATGGATAGGTAGCCCCGTTAACGGGAAATAGGGTTGTGACGTACTGAAGTGGCTTGAAAGGAACCAATTACTCTCCAGGGGACCGATGAAAAGAACATTGGCGGAACTGATTGAAGACCGGGATATCTTGCATTGTCTGAGCAGTGGTGTTATCGCCACGGATCATTTGGGCGTGATCACGCATCTCAACCCCCGGAGTGAGGCAAAGCTGGCTATCGCGGCAGCGGATTATATCGGCAAAAACATTCGCGAAGTTTTGCCTCTTTTTTACCCATTGGTGCGCGAATGTCTCGCCTGCGGCAGATCCGTTCTCGGTCGGCAGATCACCCTGGAGCAAGGGAATCTTGTCGTTCATGTCAGCCCGATTTTACGTGGCCGTAATCTTCTTGGGGCGGTGTGCAATTTTCAGGAACCGGACACGTTCGAATTGGCCGCCAGGAAATCGGATTCGTATCAGAAATTGAATCGGCAGCTTGAAACTATCATTTCTGCATCTTCTGACGGGATATGGGTGTGTGATGGCAGAGGCGTTATTGTTTCCATAAATGCAGCTTCTGAAGCATTGAATGGAATACGGGCCAAGGAAGTCATTGGGCGCAATATCAGGCAGCTTCTGGATAACAGCATCTTCGACCAATCCGTTACCACCAAGGTCCTCGCCAGCGGCAAGCAGGAAACGATTGTTCAGCGCGTCGATAAAACCAAGCGTACCCTCGTGTGTACAGGTACTCCGGCGCGTGACGAGGAGGGGAATATTGCCCTTATCGTGGTGAACGAAAGAGATATGACCGAGCTGGAAACCCTGCATCGCCAATTTGAACAAAACCGGAAGCTGACAGAGAAATATAAAGAAGAGATCGCCGGGTTGACCCTTCGGGAGCTGGAGCAGAATACCATTGTAGCCGACAGCAACGTTATGAAGCATATCCTGCATAAATCGCTGAAACTGGCTCATATAGGTGCCTCGAATATCCTGATATTAGGGGCTTCAGGCACGGGGAAAGGGTTGCTCGCCAAGTCAATTCACAAGAACAGCAACAGAAGAGACAATCCGTTCATCGAGATAAATTGTGCCGCGCTGCCGGAAAATCTTCTGGAGGCGGAGCTCTTCGGCTATGAAAAAGGCGCATTTACCGGGGCCTCTGAAGCCGGCAAGGCGGGGCTGGTTGAGCTTGCCCAGGGGGGAACCCTTTTTCTTGATGAAATCGGCGATATGCCGCTTGGCCTGCAGACCAAGCTGCTCAAATATCTCGATGACAAGAAATTCCGCCGTCTAGGCGGCACAAAGGCCATCAATGTCGAATGTGCGACCATATCAGCCACCAACAGAAACCTGCAGGACCTGGTGAGAAACAATCTGTTTCGGGAAGATTTGTTTTACCGGCTGAGCAGTTTTACCCTCGAGATTCCGTCGTTGCATCAACGCAGGGACGATATCCCCGGTCTGGTGCGATTCTACCTCGAGAAATATAATCGGCAATATAACAAGTCGATGTATATCAGCTCGGCGATGATCGGCATGCTGCAGAATTATTCGTTTCCGGGAAATGCCCGGGAATTAAAAAATATCATCGAAAATGGTGTCGTTCTCAGTGACGAAACCAATATTGATGCCTTTCTTTTAGCGAGTATCCAGAAAAACAGTAATTCGCTGTTCTCTTCGGGAAAGATTGGCTCATTTGCCAATCCGGTGAATTTTTCCGATGCCATGAATCAACTGGAAAAACAGCTTCTTGTCGCCTCGAGACAACACTGCCGGACAACCCGGGAAATTGCCGATTTTCTCAAGATCAGTCAACCATCGGTGGTACGGAAATTGAAAAAGCATGGACTGTAGGATTACCGCTGCGGCACGACGTTTTGCGTGTCATCTGCTTGCTGTGGTGCTTTGTCGGGAAAAAATCTGGTGCAGATTGCGGTGGGGGAAGGGGCCAGGTGAAAATTTGATTTGGTACCGTTCGGCATGGGATCGCCGCACCGGTGTATCGCCGGTCGAAGCAGAGAGAGGTGCACTGACAATTGCACGAGTTTGAAAAAAGTGGGAGATTGGACTGGGCATCGTTTTTTCCACTCTCCCGGATTGTGTACTTGTTGAAAAGTAGTCGAAATACTCTTATAGCACTCGGTTATTCATTAAATATTTCACAAATTTTCGTTTTGCATTCTGGTACTCGTTTCTGCTGTAATAATTAAAGTTTTCCTCAATATCAAAAAGGCTCTGGTAGTATTCCGCCAATTTTTGTAAGCCGTTTTCGCTCTTGGTGTGGTCCATCCCTTTGGATTTCGCTGTTGCTTCAGAAAAATTCTGCATAGGAATCCTCCTCTTTCTTTGTAGCTGCCGCTCGCTCTGTCGTTCCTTCTGGCGGAGCATAAACACTGCTGTCAGATCAGGAGCAAACGTCAGAGATGCAAAGCGCTGAGCTGCTTGCTGTTTGTGCCGAGAAGACGCAGCGTTATGTTCCAGTTTTCATATCTGCATGTCCTCTCTGCTTTATCATCTAGCAAGAACTATTCCTAAAAGTACTTCGTTGTCGTATAGCTGTGACGGCTGGGTGTTGGGCCTGATTTTTACCCTGTCGTTCCTGTTGCAAATAAAAAATTCCGGTTAACGGATCCGGGTTTCCACCAATCCGGAAAATCGGAAGAGGCTCAGGGGTTGACAAGTAGGGCAGGGCGGATCTCGGATGAACAGCGGGAGAAGCATAATGAACAAGGCACTTGGGCGGCATGCCAAAAGCGACAAATATAACGAAAGCCGTCATCATAACTGACACTGCCGATAACGCCCAGTATGAAAGCCTTCTGCTTCATCCTGTTACGGCGGCCATTGCCCGCCGTCATTTCTCATGGCGTCAGGTGCTACAATATTGGTTGTATTACAATTTTGGTTGTAAGTTCTCCGGAGCCACTGCTGGTGAGCGTCTCGGAGAAATATTGACCAATGATACAATTTATGTTGTAGGGTCGGTAACTATCTGGAAAGACGTATGTTCTTGTTCTTGTGTCGTTATATGAAACCTTTATGCATCGGCATCTAATTTGCAAATGATGTGTTAAAATGGTTGTAACTTCCAGTAATTGTGGCTGATTAAGCAATATCCAGTGTTTTGTTAGAGGAGTTGCTCATGTCTCGTGAAAAAAATACGCCTTCGGGTAACCCTGCTGTTGCAGGTCTAGGCGGTTTCGGTCTCACTGCAATTATTTTGCAGTTTCATAATCTCGAGCTTTGCAGCTTCGGTCCCGTTGTCGCATGTGGGCTGATATTCGGTGGACTGGTTCAGCTTGTCGCCGGCTTTAACGAACAAAAAGGTGGGGACAATTTTTATTATGCATTTTTTACAGCCTATGGCACCTTCTGGATTGCCTACTGCATCATCCTGCTCTTCAATAAACTTGATATTTACCCGTCCAGTACGACTGATATTGGCTACTTCCTGGTTGTCTGGACTCTTTATACGATCATCCTCTGGTTCGCCTCTCTGTATATCCATGGCGCAATGTCGATCACATTTACGCTGTTGGTTCTTGGTTTCATCCTTCTGGATCTCGCTCACTTCGGATACCCGTCAATGAGTAAGGTTGCCGCCTATGTGCTCATTTTTTGCGCCTTGAGTGCCTGGTATATGATGGCCCATGTGATTTTTCTGGAGATCTTCGGCCGTGATGTGTTGCCGGTGGGGGCTCCCTGGCTTGATTCTCGGCCGGTAGTTTAAGCTCACGCCGGAATCCGACAAGAGATGCGGAGGAAATGTTCACGAATTTGGGATCACCGAAAATTTAACACCAAAACGCTGGGAGGAATTGTTTGTTTCGAAACCAAAAAATGTATGCACAGTGTGTAGCACTACTTGCAGTCTTCTGGACGTCAACAGGTAGATAAAACATCCCACATAAGTGGGAAACAGTAATCACATTATTAAGGAGAACGAAATGGCTGATGCAACACCCATGGGAAATCCGGCAGTTGTTGGGCTGGCAGGCTTTGCCACGACCACATTATTGCTTCAATTCCATAATCTTGGCTTATGCGGCACGGGCGTGGTTTTTTGTTGTGCTCTTGCTTTTGGCGGTGGCGCTCAACTTATGGCCGGTCTTCAGGAGTTCAAGGCCGGAAACAATTTTGGGTACAGTGCCTTTTCTTCGTACGGAGCCTTCTGGATTGCCCTGGCGCTCATTTTTCTGGTGCTGGATCTGCAAGGCGTGAAAGATACCTGGATTGGTGCGCACCTTAATATCGGCGCTGGCGACCTCGGCTGGTTCCTGGTGGCGTACACCGTCTATACCGTGATTTTATTTATCGGCTCATTTGCCGTCCATACGGCGATGATATTCACATTCGGAACACTTGTCCTCGGCTTTATCGGTCTTGATCTGGAAATCCTGGCTGGGATGAAAAGCATCAAAACGCTTGTCGCTCTTGATCTGGTTGCCTGTGCATTTGGTGCATATTACATGATGGCTCATGTCATATTTTTACAGGTTTTCGGCAGAGACGTTCTGCCTGTTGGCAAGCCATGGGTTAAAAAAGGATAATTTGCGGCCTTGAGTTTCCTAGTCGGAAAGAAAGTAGAGCGTTCTGGTCAGCTTCCTTCGGGGTGTTTATGTCTGGTCGCTTGACAGTTTTACGTAAAAAAATGATTTCTGCGTGTAAGACCGACTCAGCTATTGTTTGAGTCGGTCTTTTTTTTTGCTGCCAGGCCAATAGACAAAATTGCCGGCAGAGTATGACCGGTTATTTCCGGTCAATGGGAGCCATGTCTGATCTTGCTTGGTTGCCCCACCTAAGGACCGTAGTCGAAATCACAATCTCGCGCGCAGATTTCTTTTTCGGTGGCGCATTTTTCCTTGTTTTGTTCTGCAAGCTCGCAGGTGGCGTGCTTCATCTCACACTGTTGTATGCAATCCTCGTGCTTTTGTAGAGTATCGTTATGTATCATTTTGCATCTCCTGCCGCTATCGTTTCAGCCTCGCTGCGAGACTGAGACGGTAGCAGTCGAGAAAAAGTAATCCGTTCTCTGGGGCATCCTGTCAAAAGAGCGGAGAAGGGTGATGAGAGGCGTTAGCCTGGGCATCGTTGGCTGATTAATGGACACTGCTTGTGTATGTACCATGATATTTGGCGTACAGGTCATGCAGCCTTCGGCGCATGTTCCTGAGTGTCCGCGAATAGTCGTCTGCTGCCCAGCGGGGTTCGCTGATTGAATACAGGTCTTTCGCCATCTCATCGAGGGACAGTTCAATTGCCCTGCACCATTCTCCGGTGCAGATATCGTCGATTTCACGCGACTCCTCAAAATCGGCTTCGATCTTCTTGAGGCAGTCATTGAGATTTTTCATATAGGCACGGTGCGTCATCTGAAACGATTCGACCATTTCTTTTTGTTTTTTCATAGTCTGACCTCCCGATTATGAAAATAGAAAGTAAGAACATTTGGCGGAACATTTACTCACCTCGTTTCCCGTAACTCGGTTTAACTCGGTTGTTATTAAGATAATCATTGTTCAATGTCGCGCAAAGCCACTCTTTGTGCCTCATGGGTACAGATGACTGGTGCACAGAGGGTGAGCGTCTGTTTTATGCATGGGCTGGAGGCCAATGTGTTTACCGCCTCTGGTCTGTTTTGATTCATTTTTGATTCAAAAACTTTTTTGCCTGTCGATTCGTCTTTGTTGGTCATTTTGTCATTCAGCGATTTCTGTTTCTGGTTGCTGGCGTAATTGCATGTTATTAAACGTTATTTATGTTTGCGTTTATTTTGGGGTTAGTTTACGCTTTATGGCGTAAACTTTTTGATTCATTTAAGGATCGGATTATTGTATTTTATTTCAGATAATTATGGAGAATTGATTCGTTTATGTATCGAAGCTTTGCGTCGTCGGCCTCTCCATTCCGGTCTATCTCTCTGTTTTGGCATCCTTTCATGAAACATATAAACATGGTATCTCTTTTGCTATTCTAGCCGCAGCTATTTCATCTCTCAGTCAACTTTACGCAAGGAACGCACAATGGATAATTTACATACCAATAAAGCTCTGCACGAGCTCAGAAGTAAGGTTATTGCTCAAGGCAATGCAAGCGGTACGGACAAATATATCGCCCACGCCCGGGGCGCAATCATTACTGATGTGGAAGGCCAGGAATATATTGATTTTGCCGGGGGAATTGCGGTGATGAACGTTGGCCACTCCCATCCAAAGGTGGTGCAGGCGATTAAGGACCAGGCGGAAAAATTTACCCACACCTGCTTTATGGTGGCTCCGTACGCATCGCCGGTCAAGTTGGCGGCAAAACTCTGTGACGCTGTCCCCGGGGATTCGCCGAAAGCCGTAATGTTTGCCAATAGTGGTGCGGAAGCGGTTGAAAATGCGGTTAAGATAGCAAGATATTATACCAAGAAAACGGGAATCATCGCTTTTGAATGTGCTTTTCATGGCCGCACCTTGATGGGTATGACGCTCACCTCGAAAGTGAAACCATACAAGCTTGGCCTCGGTCCCTTTGCCCCCGAAGTTTATCATATGCCTTATGCGAATTGCTATCGTTGCCCCTTTGGCAAGAATTACCCGGATTGCAATGTCGTCTGTGCCGATCATCTGGAAGAATTTTTCATCAGCCATGTAGCTGCCGAACAGACCGCAGCTATAATTATTGAACCAATCCAGGGGGAAGGCGGCTTTATTGCTCCTCCCAAAGAATATTTTAAGAAATTGAAGGCAATTTGCGAGAAAAACGGCGTTCTGATGATTGCCGATGAAATTCAGAGCGGCATGGGGCGAACCGGGCATATGTTTGCCATGGATTACTATGGCATCGAGGCGGATATTACCACTGTCGCGAAGAGTCTTGCCGCTGGAATGCCGCTCAGCGCCGTGGTCGGTAAAAAGGAAATTATGGATTCCGTTCATGCTTCAGGCATTGGCGGCACATATAACGGCAATCCGATAGCCTGCGAGGCCGGACTTGCAGTTTTCGATATCTTCGAGACGGAGGACCTGCTGGGCCGTGCCAAAAAACTGGGCGAAAAACTTGAGGTAATTCTTACCGGCCTGAAAGAAAAACATACGCTGATAGGTGATGTGCGCGGTGTAGGGCCGATGATGGCCATTGAACTCGTGCATGACAGAAAAGATAAAACACCCGCCCCGGACAAAGCAAAAGCTCTGGTTAAATACTGCCTGGAGAGAAATCTTATGATTCTGGCCTGCGGCACATTCGGCAATGTCATCCGCTTTTTGATGCCTCTGGTGATTACCGATGAGCAGCTCGAGCAGGGGATGCATATTGTGGATAACGGTCTGACGGCGATCAGGTAGTATTTATTTGATGCAGGCAACGCCTCGGAGGGATACGCATTTTTACCTCCGAGCAACGGAGTTGTCTGCAGCTATGAATGACAGCAGGAAAGACACCAGCGAGGTAACAGATGTTTGGCTATTATAACCGGATTTTGACGATTGATCTCAGCGCCAGATCGGCAACTATTGAACCCGTGGCAGATGAGGTACTTGCAGAAACTTTTGGCGGCAAGGGGCTGGCTACGCGTCTGTTGCTGGAACGAAATAAACCGGGTATTGATCCTCTGTCACCCGGCAACCACCTGATTTTTGCGACCGGGTCTTTCTGCGCGGGGCGAATCTGGGGGGCTAGCCGTTATGGCGTCTATACGAAGTCTCCGCTTACCGGCTTTTATGCGGAGTCGTATTCTGGCGGCAAAGTCCCTGAGGCCATCGACTCGGTCGGCTTTGATGCCATCCTGCTGACCGGCAAATCTTCGAGCCCGACTGTTCTGACCATCACGCCCGATACTGTCGAATTTCATGATGCCGGCAGCCTGTGGGGCATGGATTCGATAGCCGCGGAGGTCGAAGCGGTCGAGAAATATGCCCCAAACACCGCCGGCTACGGTAAACCAGGAGCGGTAACTATCGGGCCTGCCGGGGAGAACATGGTCAAATTCGCCCTGATCGCCAACGACAAATGGCGCTGTGCCGGTCGGACGGGAGTTGGCGCGGTAATGGGGTCCAAGCTGGTCAAGGCGCTTGTTTTTCAGGGTGACCGAAAACGGCAATATTTTGATCCTGCAGGCGTTGCCCAATACGCCAAAGATTTTGCCGGCAAGAACAGCCAGCACCCCGGGGTGAAAGCCTATAAAGCAATGGGGACGACGATGATGGTGGCCCTCATGAATACGGCGGGGGCTTTCCCGGCAAAATACTGGAGTGAAGGATCCTGTGCCCACTGGGAAAAAATCAGTGGTGAAAAATACCATAAGGATCACGACATCAAACCGCACGCCTGTGCTAAATGCTTCATGGCCTGCGGCCGCCTGGCAAAGATTAAAAAAGGTCGCCATACAGGCCTTGAAGTAGAGGGTCCCGAGTACGAGACCATCTACTCTTTCGGAGGGCTCTGCATGGTGGATGATATGGCGGAGATCGCCTATCTCAACGACCTCTGCGACCGCCTGGGCATGGACACGATTACCGCCGGCAACCTTTGCGGGCTGGCCATAGAGGCGAAAGCTCGCGGCAAGATCGATTTCGTGGTCGAGTATGGCAACGTTGATCAGATTGCCACGCTCGTCAAGATGATTTCCGCCCGTGAAGGTATCGGTGATATTCTCGCCGATGGCATTATCCCTGCATCCCGGGCCTGGGGCCTGGAAGATATTGCCGTTCATGTGAAAGGTCTCGAGCCAGCCGGATATGACCCTCGCGCCCTAAAAGGCATGGGGCTGACTTTCGGTACCTCGCCAAGGGGCGCCTGCCATCTGCGAACGACCTTTTACAAGCCGGAACTCTCCGGCCTCATTCCGCCGGATCAGATTAAAGACAAGGCGGCAATGCTGATCGAGTATGAAGATCGGCTGAATATATTTGACACCCTGGTACTGTGTCGTTTTTACCGGGATCTGTATACCTGGGAGGAGCTTGAGGCCAGTGTCTATCGAGTGACCGGTCAGCCAAGCGGTAAAGCGGATCTGCAGAAAGTTGCCCGAAATATTGTAAATATGACCCGGACCTTCAATCTGCAGGAAGGCCTGCAGGTCGAGGACGACCGGTTGCCCAGACGTCTGCATAAAGAAGTCCTGCCCACGGGAAAGTCGCTCACCTCGGCAGAAATGGAGTACATGCTGCAGGATTATTATCGCCTGCGAGGCTGGAATACGGCGGGAATCCCTGCTCAGGGATAACAGCGGCACGCTTTAACGAGAGAAATGTTTCAATGGTTTATTAAGACACAATAAAAGAGAAATACTATGTCGATATTTGCTAACAAAAAGCAGGTTCTTGAAATATTGGTGGAAAATCTGAAAAATTCACAGCCGGAGGTGGTGAATTCCGAGCATATAGCCAATAAACTGAAGATGAGCGAAAAGGACACCTGTCAATTGATGAAGATAATGCATCAGATGGGTATTGTCATAAGTGATAGTGATGGCCAGAGATCGCTTATCACCAGAGAAGGACTGCAATGCGTGAATCAATAGCACTTTCCTGCACCGACACTGGGGCTGCAGGGCAATGGACCGGCAGATATCGGGAGTCTGTCTGCCGTCCATGAAAGCCCTGGAGTCTTTCCCTTCCGCGGGGAACATCCCCCCACTGCTTGCCTCGCTGTAATTTATAGTTAGAATGTGGTGTTGTTCATTTGTCATTACCCCTCTGCCGTGTGCGAATGGTAAAAGGCTTATAAACAAACAACGGAGTGCCGCGTTACACACCATGGGCAATCTGGTTTCAATGATCAGAGATACCAGCAGTTTCGCTGTTTATTCAACTTTTCGCTATTACCCCTTGAAGGGAAAAACTCGGGATAAGGAGAATCTTATGGACAAGGCAATGTGGATCAATGGATGTTGGACAGCAGGCCAAGAAGGTCGGGAGCTCCCTGTTGAAAACCCGGCAACGGGCGAGATTATCGACAGGGTGGTCAATGCGACCCAGGCAGATGTAGCAGCGGCTGTCGCTGCGGCCAAAGAGGCGTTTGCCGATGGTCGCTGGTCCGGCAAAGCCCCCCGGGAACGCGCCCTGGTCTTGTCCCGTATGGCCGATATCGTCGAACGGCGTCAGCAGGAAATCGCCAGGATAGAATCGGAAGATTCCGGAAAACCATATGATTTTGTCGTCCTTGGCGCAGACCTGCCTTTCTGTATTGATAATCTGAGGTTCTTTGCCGCCGCGGCTCGTGATACCGGCGGCAATCGAGCTGGAGAATATGCTCCCGGCTATACGTCAATCTATCGTAAGGAACCGTGCGGGGTTACCGCCGGTATCACGCCGTGGAACTATCCCTTCATGATGGCCATCTGGAAGGTGGGGGCGGCGCTTGCTGCCGGCTGCACCTCGGTTATCAAGCCGGCCTCGATAACCCCCCGATCCACTCTGCTCCTCGGCGAGATTGCGCAGGAAGCAGGGTTGCCCGATGGGGTTCTCAATATCATTACCGGCAACGTCGGCAGAGAACTGGTCAGCCATCCGGATGTCCGTCTTGTCAGCTTGACCGGCTCTTCGGAAACCGGCAAAGCGCTGATGAAAAATGCTGCCGATACGCTTAAGCGGGTTCATCTTGAATTAGGCGGAAAGGCGCCCCTGCTGGTTTTCGGGGATGCGGATATCAAAAGAGTGGCAGAGAAGGCGACTTTGGCCGCCTTCTTCAATACCGGACAGGACTGCACGGCCGCGACTCGGGTCTTGGTTGAAGCCTCCAGAGTGGCCGAGGTGACTGAAGCGCTGGTTGAGGCGGCAAGAACATTTATCATTGGCGACCCCTTTAGTCCTGAAACCATGCTCGGCCCCTTGGTCTCCGCCGAACATCAAAGCAAAGTGCTTGGTTTCGTAGAGCGGGCCAAAGGGTATGGCGCAAAAATTCTTTGCGGCGGAAAGGTGCCGAAATCCTGGGAAAAAGGCTATTATTTCGAGCCGACCATCATCACCAATGTCGATCAGCGGGCTGAAGTCGTCCAGAAAGAGATCTTCGGTCCGGTCCTCACTATTCAATCTTTTACTACTGAAGAAGAGGCCATTGCCATGGCCAATGATGTCGATTTCGGTCTCGCCTCATCGGTGTTTACCACTGATGTCGCCCGGGCAATGCGTGTTTCCGCCCGCCTGGAATTTGGCACCGTATGGATTAACGATCATCTCCCCCTTGCTTCGGAGACCCCGCATGGAGGTTTCAAGCAATCCGGATTTGGCAAAGACCTTTCCGCCGAGGCGGTTCATGACTATCAGATAACTAAGCATGTTATGATTGCGGTTTAGTGAATTAGAAATAATTTTCTTGGGCAGTCTACAAGAAAATTATTTCGTGAATGAACTTATCCCGCAAATCTTTTAGGCGGGATTAGTGTGTCTGTATTCGGCATTTGTTCTTGTGCTGTTTACAAGAAAATTATTTCGTGAATGAACTTACCCCCGCACAGCACGGGGACTGAAAAGAGCACCCCTCAAAGGGGGCTATAAAAGTCTGTACCCGGCCTATTTCCCATTTACCGGGTTAAAGCCCTAAGGAGAAATATAAATGAAAAAACTATGGATAAACGGTGAATGGCTTCCAGGTGAATCGAGCGTTGTCATAACAAGTCCGTATGACGGGGCGAGTATCGGCGAAGTTGCCGTTGCTTCCAGGGCTCAGGTTGCTCTGGCCGTCCAGGCTGCTGAACGTGCCAAGCCCGCAATGCGGACTCTGTCGGCCTACGAACGGGGGGAAATCCTTGATAAGGTGGCCGATCTGTTCAAGGAGCACCGCAATGAAGCGGCCGCCATTCTCAGTGCTGAAGCAGCCAAACCGATAAATGCAGCCTTGCTGGAGATAGACCGGACCGTACAGACTTACCATTTTGCGGCCGACGAGGCCAGGCGTCTTGCCGGCGAAATGGTGCCGATCGATGCGGCCCCCGGCGGCAAAGGCCGGTTTGGTTTCACCCTCCAGGAGCCTGTAGGCATAATTGGTGCCATCTCACCGTTTAATTTCCCGTTCAATCTGGTGGCCCATAAGGTTGGACCGGCTATTGCCGCCGGGAATACCGTCATCCTGAAGCCTGCCAGCCAGACGCCTTTTTCCGCCTATTTTACTGCGGAGATGTTTCATGCAGCGGGCTTGCCGGCGGGGGCGTTAAATGTTGTCAGCGGCAGTGGCGCGGTCATCGGTGAGGCCCTGGTGGAGGATGAGCGGGTGGCGATGATTACCTTTACCGGCAGTCCGCCGGTCGGCAGGCAGATCAGGGCCAAGGCGGGTTTGAAAAAGGTAACCCTGGAACTTGGCTCCAACTCGGCGGTGATTATTGATCAGGGGGTTGAGATCGACGGCCTTGTCGATCGTTGTGTGGTCGGCGCCTTCTCTTTCCAGGGGCAGATCTGTATTTCGTTGCAGCGAATCTTTGTGCACCGGAGCCTTTATCCTGAACTGTGCAGCAAAATGGTGACGGCAACCAGCAGGCTTCATGGTGGAGCCCCGGGTGAGACTACCACCGATTATTCCGCCCTGATCAGTGAAAAAGACGCGCGTCGGGTCCATCAATGGATTAAGGATGCCGAGGCGGCCGGTGCGACGCTTCTCTGCGGCGGTGAACTCACCGGCAACATGGTTGCCCCGGCTATTCTCACCAATGTGGCGAGAGGTGTAAAGGTATCCTGCCAGGAGGTTTTCGGGCCGGTGGTGGTAATTTCTCCTTTTGATACGCTGGATGAGGCCATTGATCAGGTCAACGACAGTGTCTACGGCCTGCAGGCGGGGATATATACCCCTCTTCTTGACAACGCCCTGCATGCTGCGAGAAAGCTTGAAGTCGGTGGGGTGATGATCAACGACATCCCCACATTCCGCGTCGATCAGATGCCTTACGGCGGGGTCAAGGAGAGCGGTATCGGCCGTGAAGGGTTGCGCTATGCGGTGGCGGAAATGACGGAAATGAAGCTGGTGGTCGTTAAAGCCGGCAGGTAAATCATATTTTGAAATCTGATTGCCCCTAAGGCTCAGCTACTGAACCAGCCCGCATCTTTTTATTTCGACGGGTTGAGCTTGCGGGGTAATCCTGTTTTTGAATGCCAGTCTGGCGTCAGGAGACTACGATGCGGCGAAAGGATAAGGAGATAATGGATACAAATAAAATTTCCCGGATTATTAAAGAGTGCCAGGTTTGCAGATTGGCATTGTCCAAAGATGATATGCCGTATCTCGTCCCCGTCTCGTTTGGCTATGATGGCACGATCCTCTATTTTCACACCGCGCTTGCGGGCAAAAAAACGGATATTCTCGCCGTAAATAAAAATGTGTGCTTTGAATTCGAGTCAGGAGTGCGTGTTCTCCAAAATGAGAAAAAAGCCTGCGACTGGTCGTTTTCTTTTCAGACCGTGATTGGCTTTGGCAAGGTCGAAGAACTGCTCTCTTCTGAAGATAAAATTAAAGGGCTGACCCATATTGTGGCGCAATATTCGGAGAAAGAGTGGAGGCTCGATACACTTCCTGTAAACGGCCTCCGGGTCTGGGCAATACACATCGAAAGTATGACAGGCAAACAGTCACCGGACGATGGCGCTATAGACTGAATGCAAAATGACGAGATCGGCATCATTCTGTTGCCGGGATCGAAAAAGGGTACAATGAATACGCAGAGTTGCGCAGGCATATATCCATCTAGTGCTTCTTGAATATTTCCAGGAGATCTGCCATCTGATAGGGTTTCTGGATGAAACCTGCAAGACTTTTGCCGGCAAACCGCGCAGAGATCTCCCACTCGCTGTATCCACTGGAAATGAATACTTTCACCTCTGGATCTATCCTGCGAAGCTCGCGGAAAGCCTCTTCGCCGGTCATGTGGGGCATGGTGAGATCCATGACCACGAAAGCAATCTCCCTGCGGTGCTCACGATAAACTGTCACTGCCTCCCTGCCGTCCCAGGCGGTGATCACCGAAAATCCCATTTTTTCAAGCATCGAACGGCCCACTCCCAAGACGGTTTCTTCATCGTCCACAAGAAGCACCACTATGCCGAGTTTTTGACTATGCCGAGTAATCAAATTTCACCTTGAAATATGAAGGACTCGTTAATAATCAACTCGGCATAGTCTGATGTGATTCAAAGCCCGCTCAAGAACTGTAACAGTTTA
>NZ_SWCM01000038.1 GCF_005116645.1 Desulfopila sp. IMCC35006 | reverse complement strand
CCCATGTTTAACACAGCAAAAATAATATCTAGAAAATATAAACACATACAGCCATTAAATATTTCCAGTGGCACTACATTCGCATTATTTTGCATCAGTTGAACATTTTGCGAAGGCCCACCGGGGAAGGATGTATCCTGAGAACATCGTAGAGGTTTTTCAGTTTGGGTTCGGCTACAGATGTTTTGCGTATATGGAGCGTCCGGCCATCTTTTTGCCTGAAGGTAGCTGTTATCCGCTGCTGTCCTGAAAATATTCTGCGCAATGAGGTCCAACTGTCGTTAATATCACTGCCCTTCAATTTCCGCCGGATAGCCTGAACTGCCTGGTATGCCAAAACAGTGATGAACAAATGCCCTTCGGCGCGTTCCTCTTTATGATGATAAACTGGACGCATTCCCAACTCCGACTTCAGACTGCGGAATACCGCCTCCAGGTCAGTTAACATGGTGTATGTCTGCCATAACGTAACTTCATCCCAGTCCAGTTCGTTGGTTCGCAGACAATAGACGCCGGGATGGGTCAATCGCGTGCCCTCAACCGGGGTCCGTTCCCAGCTTAAAGCAGTCACCACCTCACCTCCATCATCGTTGACCAAATCGATACGGTAGTGTTGAGCAATGCCGCAACTTTTCTCCTGGAGTCGACCGATTCGCTGCAAAACCTTGTCTCGCTTTTTTATGCCTCCTGGTTTTGCAAGGCTCGCGGCGATCTTTTGCAAACCAGCTTCAAATCGTTTGATAAAACGGGCATTCATGGCATCTTCCTTCTCTTGCCTTTGTTCGGAATGACAATACAACCGCACTTCCAAGCCATCTTCACGCATAACCCGCTGTATTTGAATAGTCTGCCTTGATGCCGAGGATACTGGCACCGCCTGCTCTGCCGCAAACTGACGAGATCGCTCACGACTGACAACCAGATATCGATATTGTTTTTCGACCAGCCAATCGATATTGGCCTGGCTGGCGATGCCCCTGTCCATGATCACCATGGCACCTTTCGGGGTCTCCAGCCTTTCAAGTATGGATTGAAGTGTTGTCGGCTCAGACACGCTGCCTTCGAACATTCTTGAACGTCTGACAAAGCCGCTACCGTCCAACACCAGGCCAAGAGTCACCAGGGGGCAATCGCTGCGCTTTTCTTTGGAATGGCCACGACGGGCCATGGCATTGCCGGCCATCTCACCCTCGAAATACGTGTTGGTCAGGTCATAAAGGGTGACGGTTGTCGGCAGGGAAAATAGATCATTGATTCGCGAAAACAGGGCGGTTTCAATCGTCTGCCGATGCCGCACCAGAAGATCTGAGGTTCTATACAACCGCATCAGTGACATGGCTTCATAATCCACATCAATGAGTTCACCAAGAGCACTTCGTTCAGTCAACCATTGCCAGGTGGCAAGTTCACTGCCAGGTTCAGCCATTCGGCTGATGATGCTGCCTAGAGCCGCTGCCTGCTGGATACCATTAAAACCAGCTGAGGTAAGAATTTCTGGCAACCCAAGCCATTTCAGTATCTCCAGCCCCACATGCTCAACCCCAATTGACCGGGGACGTAACAACTCCAGGGAAGCAACATCCACTTCGGCATAGGTTACCGGCTGCACCTCTTCTTGCTGATCACCAGGTTGCGGAGAAGCTACCAATTGTGCTGCGTAGCGCTGCGCCAATTTTTCTATTTTGTCCGAGGGCGCGACCAGCACCATTTGTCCCGAAAGTATCGCCTCAATACGGGTACAAAGCTGGGGCCATTGTTCGCGTGGCAAAGAAAAGTTCCTGCCCAGGTTGAGCAGGGTCTTCTGCCGCACTTTGCCGCCGATTCTTTCCGAGGCAACCAGGCGGTAGGTATAATATGCTTCGCCTGTTACCGAGGTGCTGGTCTTTGTCTGTCGAATATACATGCATTATCATTGACATATTTCGCCAAGAAAGGCAATAGCTCAAAGAGTAATTATGGCACTACAATTGAATCCTAACACAACTGAATTTGAAATTATTGAATATTTTTTGCGCAAGGGAGCAAAAAAAGATGGGTTTTGCACTGATCTTGTTAAACATGGG
>NZ_SWCM01000037.1 GCF_005116645.1 Desulfopila sp. IMCC35006 | reverse complement strand
AGGTGGAAATCTAAGCTCCAAACTCATTCCGCCGTCTCAGACATGCTTTTGAGGCGGTGGAAAACAACGATCGAAAATCAACATTTTCAAAACGCCACTTTTATGCATTATCACGCCGCCGCTAACAGTAGTGCTCACTGGCTGCCAGATCAGCAATGGTTTGCGGGATAGCACAGGGAACTTTCTTCTTTTTTAACTGTTCTTGCCCTTCCTTGGAAGTTCTGGATACCATCCAATGTTCGATTTCTGCATTGAGTTGAATGCCAATCTCGGAGTTTATTGCCTCTGTTGAACAGCCGGCCAATGTATATGGAAACTTCTCAGTATCTATTCCCATGGCATTTAACGCACGGTTATATACTGCAGGTCCAAAAGCACCAAGATAGAGGTACCCATCTTTAGTTTTGTACAGATTCCCTGGTTGGAAAATGGGTACTTTGTTTCCGGCACGTTGTTTGACCGTGCCAAGCTGAAAGTAATTTACAAAGGAATCATTGAGAATCTTACTCATTGTTTCTATTTGAGCAACATCAACAGCTTGACCTTCACCGGTTTTTTCTGCATGCCGAAGCGCCATGAGAATTGCGTTTACACAGAATGAGGCAGTCAGATAGTCGTTGATAAACGAAGTCGCATGGGAAGGTGGACTCGGCTCAGGAAAACCATTAATAAACATATAACCGCCTTCCGCCTGGCCTACTGGATCGTAGGATGGACGATCACATTCCTCCGGTACCCCGCCGAACTGTGGTCTGCCAAAACCGCTGACATGGGCGATGACCAATTTAGGATTGACCTCAAACAACATAGCATCGGTAATTCCAAGTTTTTCCGTCCAGACCATGTTTTCCATCCAAACGTCGCAATTTTTGATCAAGCTCAGGAAGATCTCTCTGGCCTCTGGAATTTTCATATTTACTTCCAGGGTCAGGCTCAGCTTGTTTCTGCCTTCCTGAATCCAACCTGTACTGACTTTCTGGCTGGCAGGAACCTCCGGACCGGCTAATACGAAGGGCTTCTCTTCACTGTCACCTGCCATGATAATTGGGGCTTGGTTGCGATAGGGGTCTCCCACCTTCGGTCGTTCAACATGAATGACTTCTGCACCGTATTCTGCGAGTAAACTTGCAGCAAACGGTGCAGCAACGATACTGCCAGTCAACAAGACCCTCATTCCCGAAAGAGGTCCGTAGGTGGGGATTATAGCTGGTGCCGGAACGCGATTAACATTTTGCCATCTTTCCATGTGTATCCTCTCCTTGATGTAAGAGTGCTTCTTTGAAGTTTCCGGTTTCAAAATCCAGAGGCTCAAACGACTACAAAGTGAATGCATTATAGCCACATTATAGCTAATAGTTATATTGTAGCTACACGGAAGTCAAGGAAAAAATTTGGGTGACCCAAGAAGCTTAACTTTTTAATTATTTGATATTAAAGCAAAAAAAGAAAATTCCTATTGATCAGGAATATTTCTCAAAGGCGACTCTGAAAGAGTATCGGAGTGTTAATTATGGGTTAGCGTTTCGAAAATTAGGCTGGGTTGTTCGGACTATTTTTTTATTGGAGTACTGCAACAACAAGTCAATGCGCAAAGAAATCGGGGCTGCCACTACAAAAATAGAATCTTTGCATGCCGTTTGTGGTTGGATATCATTTGATGGGCAACATTGTCCTGTTGGATAATGTGGTGGACCTGACAAAAGTAATCAATTAGATGGTCAATGAAAGGCTATGAGGGTAAACCTGAGTTTGTGCGACGATTAAATCCATACATAACAGCGGTTACAGATGATGCAGCACCATCAACAGGCAAACTCTGGTCCAGCCTGCACGCGATCTTCCTGCTTATAGGACGGCAGAGGGATCGATAGATGACAGACGACCAGAGTTGCTCCCCTAGAAATCAAGTCCGTATTTATCACCAGTAAAGATGATTACATATTCGACAAGCGACCCTGAAAGCAGATAAGCGAAGACTTCGATAGCTGGCTATGTTTGCCGGGTCAGCGACGCTGAAGATGGGATCATATCTGCTGGCCTTTGGTGAACATTTTGTACAATCAACTGAGATCAAGATGAGTGATACGTCACATTACAAATCAATGCGTTACCAGTTGAGATCAAAATGTTCCCCAGAAATTCGGGCTAGGCTACATATTTTCCCGCAGCAGAAATTGATCCGGCTATTTTGCTTCTGATCGTGATGATATCTATCGGAGTGTGCTGGGTGAGCTTGCTGAGATTTTTCTGCATCTGCACCAGAGTACTTCCGG
>NZ_SWCM01000035.1 GCF_005116645.1 Desulfopila sp. IMCC35006 | reverse complement strand
GCAATCAAATTCGAAATGAAGCAACACAACAAGCTGTGGCGCAATCAACGATACAAAATCGAAAACGAAAAAAGCTCCTTAAACGATTAAAGAAACCACCTGCAAGTTCTTAACCGGATATTACTGAGAAGTAACAAACATTAATGCTGGGAATTGCCTGTTTTGGTACAGGGCAGTTTGAACCAAAGGTCTATCTACAACTTCTCTATGCTTTACTTCAACAGCTATGGAAAGAGCTTCATTTAACTCTGGGATAAATATACGCCCAACTATATCACGCCCACCTTGTGGTGACTCTTTTACAAGGTGAATTTCCATGCCCTGCGCTCTTAGAACTTCTGCCACTATTTCTTCAAATTTCTTCCAATGAATAGAAGAAAGATCAGTTTGCTCAGTTTGAATTTCATTTATTATTTGAATTGAAGAATGTTGGAGAAGTAGTTTTTCCGAATCTTGCTGATTTGGCGTCCAGAGTTTAGGAGATACCAATATCGTCGGATCTACCAATGGATTGTTTATATATTGTTTTGCATTTTCATAAAACTCAGTGAAGGAAGGTAGATTCACTAATGCGTCGTTATAATGAAGTGCTTCATTTTTATTATTCTGATTTCCTTCAAAATTTGCTTGAAGGTAGCTTAAATTATACGCATCCCAATTATATGATGGGTCGTCATCTATGTAGGAAACTACAAGCCATTGACCTGTTGCGTTTCTGAAAATAGGCCTGTCAAGATGGCTTAATTCTTTTGCAGCTACCAATGACCAAAATAGACCCAACTCATGGGATGATACATACTCTTGAAACCCTGATGCTAAAAGAATTTGGGGATTCTGATTTAAAAATGAATAAAATTTCTCAAGAGCCGTATCAGAACCGGGGATATAACCCGCTTGAGCTTCTGAATATTTTCTTTCAAAATCATCTATATCTCTTTGGGTTATTATCATCTAGGTAACTTTGTTATAAGAACACAACTTTTAATATGCTGCGTTGGCTTTTTGGGACTCCAAAGAGCGAATCGTAGCAGGTTATGTCTGTGTGGAACTACAGAATTTCACTGCTATTCCTAGATTTTTCTTTTCTTACCGTACTTCCAAGGTTCACATGTAATAGAAATGTCAGATATTTCTATCATGATAGACGAGATCTCTTCGTTTAACAAGAGAAAGCTGTTAGGAATTTTCTAAGCAGCTTTTAGGGATTATGAACCTGTTATACTGCTCAGGATAACAGGGGTTTTTTGTTATTCGTTTTAGATAATTGGGGGCCAAAACACCGTCTAAAAACGACGATTGACGCTGCTTTTTGGTAAATATTACCAGTTATATAGACGCGGCAATAAGTGATAAATAACCAACAGAAGTGAGACATTATGAACAATATCGAAGGATTCCAAACTGCTGATTTTGGGGATTTCCTCCTTAAAAGTAATGTGGTCGCCTCGGGGAACTAAAAATTCATGGTCCACTGGATTAGGAAATTCTTTGAGTTCCGAGTCCACCTGCCAAACATGTCTTGGCATGAGCAACTTCCCCTATATCTAAAGAACCTTTCTGATTTTGGTACATACCAGGATTGGCAGATTCGCCAGGCCGATCAAGCTGTCCGCCTCTACTTTAGCAATTTCTTGATGTCTACGTCATCTCCGGAGCAACAAAACGCACCCCTTACGGCAGGGGGAATTTCCACCCAGCAAGAGGCACTGCAACATTTTCGTGAAGGATTGCGATTGCGCAATTATGCCGTTCGTACCGAAAAAACGTATATTGGTTGGGTTCGCCGCTATCTGGACTACTGCACAACAAGAACTTCTGCCAACAACGAAACCGCTTGTACTTCTCATTATATCCGCGATTTCCTCGCTTTTCTGGCCATAAAACGAAATGTTTCCGCATCGACCCAAAACCTGGCCTTTAACAGCCTTCTCATGTTTTTTCGCTTTGTATTCAACGAGGACTTGGGCGACCTTAAGAACACTGTCCGGGCAAAAACTAGCCAGAGGCTCCCGGTGTTATTTTCAGTGAAAGAGACAGGGAAACTTCTCCTAAATACAGAAGGAACATCTGGCCTGATGTTGAAACTGATTTATGGAGGTGGACTCAGGGTTAACGAATGCTGCCGCTTACGAATCAAAGATATCGATTTTGCTCAGCAGCTCGTCTTCGTCCGTGAAGGAAAAGGCGGCAAAGATCGATCTACCCTACTGCCCGCTTCCCTGAATAAGGAACTACAGGAACAAATCACCAAGGTGCTTGTGTTGCACGATCGCGATCTGGCTGATGGATATGGCTCGGTCTGGCTGCCAAAATCACTTAACCGCAAATACCCGGCCGCATCTTTGCAAAAAGCCTGGCAGTACCTTTTTCCTTCTGGCAAACGATCTCTCGACCCTCGGACCAACATTGTTCGACGTCATCACGTGATTGACAGTGCCCTGCAACGCGCTATAAAGGTGGCCCTCAGCAAGGCAGGAATTCATAAACACGCCTCCGTTCATACCTTACGCCACTATGCCGAGTTTTTGACTATGCCGAGTAATCAAATTTCACCTTGAAATATGAAGGACTCGTTAATAATCAACTCGGCATAGTCTGATGTGATTCAAAGCCCGCTCAAGAACTGTAACAG
>NZ_SWCM01000034.1 GCF_005116645.1 Desulfopila sp. IMCC35006 | reverse complement strand
CATCCCGCCGATGGCAATGCCGGGATCATCGTCACCACCAAAAGTCGTGCATTGGAACTGAGCCCGGATCCAACAAAAGCTATCCAGGTTATTTCTTATGGGTTTGCCCGTGTGGAAAAATCTCATATGCCTGCGGCGCCTGTTCCCGCTGCTAAAATGGTTCTTGCAGATGCCGGGATCACCATAAATGATATCAAGGTAATCAAGACCCATAACCCCTTTGCCGCCAATGATCTTTATTTCGCCAAAGAATTCGGCATCGATGTCAACAGCTTTGACAACTATGGCTGCTCGATGATTTTCGGCCATCCCCAGGCGCCGACGGTTGCCCGGCTGATTATCGAGGGCATTGAAGAGGCGGTTCTTCTCGGAGGCGGTTACGTGTTGATTGCCGGATGTGCTGCCGGCGATACCGGGGCTGCGCTGCTACTGAAGGTTGAGTAGGTTTTACAGGAAAGAGGTGCAGATGCAAGCCATGTGCACCTCTTTATGCAAGTGGGCTGGCGCAGATCAAAAATAAACCTACTATCGTAGAGGTTGAAAATATGCAGACAGAATCGAAACGCTGGATATATCTAATTGTTGGCACCCTAATCAATGTTATTATTGGCCAGACATATGCTTGGAGTGTATTTGTCAAACCTCTTGCCAGCCAGTTCGGGTGGACTGTTGCGGAAGTTTCCGTAGCATTTGCCATATTTCACTCTATCTCCTGTATTCCCATCATTATCGCCGGTAAAATGCAGGACTACATCGCACCCAAATATATCATCTTATTTGGCAGTATTGTGTATGGGGTGGGAATGCTGGCTGTTGGATATGTCCAAAACCTGACCCAGCTGTATCTTACCTATGGCGTAATGGGTGGCATCTCTATGGGCACTATCTATTCCGGAGTTGTCCCGAATCTGGTCCGCTTTTTCCCCGATCATCGTGGCATGGTTTCCGGAATATTGGCTGCGGGAATTGGTTGTGCAGCCTTTCTCTGGGCCCCTGTTGCGGCGATTATGATCGAAAAGTTTGAGGTTCTGCCGACTTTTAAAATGCTCGGAACCCTTTATCTCGTGCTGCTCTGTGCTCTTTCCCTGGTTATTCAGACTGCGGAAGCCGATTTTCGGCCCAAAGGGTGGACGCCATCCAAAGTGCAGCAGAAAGCGATGGTCATACCCGATAAAGACTGGCGCGGCATGTTGTTAGATCCACTTTATTACTGCCTGGCGGCGGTCATTATCATCGGAGGTCTCTCGGGCCTGATGATCATAGCGCACGCTTCCCCGATACTCCAATCGGTAGGACTCTATTCTGCGGTTGCGGCGGGTTCCTGGGTCGGTATTCTGGCCCTTTGTAATTCAGGCGGCAGGTTCGGGTGGGGGCTTATTTCGGACCGCATCGGTCGAATGCCTTCTCTTGTTATTATTTACATCATTCTGGGCCTGGCGATGCTCTGGCTGGCCTCATCGTCCTATGCAGTGGTTGTTCCGATATTACTTGTCGGCATGTGTTTTGGCGGCTTCATGGGGATGCTGGCATCTTTGACCGCCGATGCTTTTGGCGCTAAATATCTGGCGGTGAACTTTGGGGTGATGTTTCTCCCCTTTGGCATAGGCGCATTTATCGGTCCCCGTCTGGCTGCGATCATTAAGGTCAACAGTGGCAGTTACTCACAGGCTTTTCTCATTGCCAGCGCTCTGAGCTGCATAGCCATAGGTCTTGCGGTTGTTGCCAGCATACTCGTCAAACGAAAGAGACAGGCAGCCGAGTCCACCAGCAGCATGGTAATGGAACCTTCATCTTAAAAAAAAATTACTGTAGTGCCCATTCGACACAAAAGTGCACATTACTGTAAAAGGAGTCACTATGACGAATCTGCCTAAAGGTGGAAGCTATTTACTGGGAGCCACCGATCATAAAGATATCTTCACTCCCGAAGATTTTGATGATGAACACCGCATGGTCGCTGATAGCCTGGCGTCTTTTCTCGATGAGAATGTCTTTCCGGTGATGGATGATATAGATGCCAAGAAAGAAGGTTTGATGCGAGAGCTGTTGGTAGAGGCCGGTAAATATGGCTTTCTTGGCTCAGATATTCCGGAGAAATATGACGGTACGGAAACCGACGAAATCTGTTCGACCATTATTGCTGAAAAATTGGGGGCGACAGGATCGTTTGCGATTGCCCATGGTGGTCATACCGGAATCGGTAATCTGCCGATAGTGTATTTTGGCAACGAACAGCAGAAAGCGGCATACCTGCCCTCAATTGTCACTGCGGAAAAAGTATCGGCCTATGCCTTGACCGAACCCGGTTCCGGATCAGACGCCCTGTCGGCTAAAACCAGAGCGGCATTGAATGATGAGGGTACGCATTATGTCCTCAATGGCAGCAAGACCTTCATCTCTAACGCTGGGATGGCGGATATTTTTATCGTTTACGCCAAGATCGACGGTGATAAGTTCAGTGCCTTTATCGTTGATGGGCATGCCGAGGGGCTGACCACCGGGGCGGAAGAGAATAAAATGGGCCTCAAGGGTTCTTCGACCCGGAGTGTTTTTTTCGACAACGTGCTGGTGCCTGTTGAAAACCTGCTCTTTGAGCCAGGCAAAGGACACGTCGTCGCCTTCAATATCCTCAATATAGGAAGGCACAAGGTTGCGGCCAATGCAGTAGGGGCGGCGAAATATGCCCTTGATCAGGCGGCCAGTTATGCCAATGAGCGAAAACAGTTCAAGGTGCCCATCTCCCAGTTTGGTCTTATCAAAGAAAAACTAGCGGAAATGGCCATCCGTAC
>NZ_SWCM01000033.1 GCF_005116645.1 Desulfopila sp. IMCC35006 | reverse complement strand
GAAGAAAAAGGAGGGGAAGAAGATTGGTTTATTTTAATTTTTAGGAAGAAAATCAAGAAAAGGAAAAAGAGAGATTATACATTTTCAAACCGCTGAAGAAAATACACTTTCAGATCGCCGCTGACAACTACCAGAAAAGAGGGAATTTTATCGAATATACCGATGAAACTCTCGGCAAAACAGTCAAGGGCTTCGGTTTCGGCCCGAAGATGAGTAGAACCAGTCCGAAGGTATGGCGCGGAGCACCCACACTCGGGCAGGACACAGAGGCTATACTCAAAAAGATTGCTGGCTATAGCGAAAACGAAATTGAGAATTTCAAAGGTAAAGGTGTCATTGATTAACCATTATTTTTAATCTGAATCCATTCCCGGGGTACCTCTACCAAAACCCCGGGACAGAATTTCACTCTGTTATTTTGCAATAATCACCTGCACGCAAATCAAAACCAACTGAGGGAGCAAACGATAATTTCCCGATTTTGTTGGCATCCGCATTCCTCACCGCTATATCGTCTTCATTCTTTTGTCATGCCGACACCTACCTTTTTTACCATGCATGCAAAACAGGATGAATCAAATCGCTGTGTCGAACCTTTTTTAGACACAATGAAGCATTAACGACATAAATCGCAAATTTCTCTTGACTACAATATAGCTTCAATGTAGCTTTTATTTAACTAAGCTACATTGAAGCTATATTGTACCTATGCTCGTTGATTATCGCTGCTTGATCTGGAATAAGCAGACGACCACCAGAATCAAAAGGAGATGAACCATGTCAGAGACCAAAGAACTCTATGCCACATTTGTCAACCCGTTCCTGATTGAGTCGAATAGACCGATGCCCGATGAGATGGCGGTCATCGGCGCAGGAAATATTGGCCCCGATATCGCTTATTATATGCGAACCGGTGCGCCAGATAAGAAACTTTACCTCGTTGACGTGTTTGAAGAGCCGTTAAAAAATGCTGAGGCTCGATTCAAAGGATACGCAGAAAAAGCGCTGAGTAGAAAAATTCTTACCCAGGAAAAAGTCGATAAGATCCTGGGGAATATTGTCTACACCACCGATTATAGTCAGATTAAAAATTGTAAACTGATTATTGAGGCTGCCACTGAAGATCTTAATATCAAGAAGAAAATCTTTGCCCAGCTGGAAGGAATTGTCAGCGTAGACACTGTGTTAACCTCTAACACCAGCTCGATTCCGGCGGATCGAATATTCAATGGGATGAAACATCCAGAACGTTGTACCGTTACGCACTTCTTCGCTCCTGCCTGGAGAAGTATGGCGGTTGAGGTGGTTCGCTGGGATGCGCTGGATTCGGAGGTATTAAACTTCTTAATCTGGTTCTTCGCTAATACCGGTAAGGCACCGGTTGTGACGAAGAATGTCTTCTCTTTCCTTCTCAACAGAATTTTTGAAAACTGGACCAATGAAGCTGCAACATTGCTTGACAAGGCAACGACCTTTGAAGTCGACGACGTCGCCGAAGAGTTCGTCGGTGCCGGACCGTTTTTCGTCCTGAACATGGCGGGTGGCAACCCACTCACATATGAATCACAATCGCGTAGAATGGAAGAGAATCCATGCTACGAACCACCGAAAATATTCAAATCTGTAAAAACCTGGAACCTGAAAAAACGCGGTGAGAAGGTGGAAATGCCGGATGCCCATCGCATGTGGATACGTGATCGCCTGATAGGTTTGGTGTTTTCTCAATGCTTTGATATCGCAGATCGAAATATCGGTACCCGCTCAGATCTCAATTTCGGTAGCTTAATTGCCCTGGGTTTCAAAAAGGGAGTATTCGACACGATGGCGGATATTGGGGCAGAAGAAGTCAAGCGAATCGCCAACGCCTTTGTCGCGGAAAGACCTGGATATCCAGGGCCTACAAAGCCAATTGAGGAGTATCTTGATTTCGCAAGAGATATTCTTGTCGATGAGAAAGACGGTGTTCGAATTATTACAATCAGAAGGCCTCAGGCAGCAAACGCTTTAGGTTGGGGAACAGCTGCAGAAATACTGGCTGAACTGAAAAAAGGAGAGGCCGATTCCACGGTGAAGGGCTTCATACTTACCGGTTATGGTCAAAAAGCTTTCTGCGCCGGAGCGGACATTAGCGGTTTTGTAAACGCTTTTGATAATAAGGAAGCGGGAATTGGTTTGGCTAAAGGTAATTCAGAGATGCTGCACTACATGGATCAGATGACAAAACCGGTGGTGGCAGCAGTAAATGGATTGGCCATGGGCGGTGGCGTCGAGACGATGCTTCGCTGCCATAGTGTCGTGGCAGATAAAAAAGCGTTTTTCAGATTACCTGAAGTTACCCTGGGGATTCTTCCTGGAATGGGCGGTCTGGTTATTCCATATAGAAAATGGCCACACGCTGCAGACAAATTCCATGAAATGATTGGCAAGGGAAAGATCATGAAGGCTGATGAAGCCCGTGAACTCCGTATCGTTAACCATCTGGTGGATAGTTTTACAGAGCTGATTGATGTCGCAATGCAGGAAGTAGACCGTCTACAGGGAAATATCCCGAGAATCAGTGATGCTCCTGTGGATATTCCTGAATTTGTCGTCGCTGATAAGCCTACAGCCATCAACGGGGATCCACTGAGTAAAGACGTTCTAACCATTATTGCTGACGTTATTAATCGAGGCGCCAAAACGGAAGGTTTATACAACGCGCTTGAGATCAATTATGAACGATCAGGCGATACCCATTGTCTGGAAGATTCTAAGGAAGGAGTTATGGCCTTTCTGCAAAAACGAAAGCCAAATTTTAAGCAGTAAATTTATAGCTAAGTGACTCAACGGAAAAAAGCCAATATCGGTCGATTTCTGTTTAAAACAAATAGCAATTGTTCAAGGTGGCTTTATGAATCACCCTGTTTTTCAGGCCGGCTCTAGAACAATTATCTAAATTCAACAGAATAGAGGATTATCACTATGACGTTTCAACGCGCATATATTCCATACAAAGGGTATTACTGCAGTCCATTTTCCAAATGGCAGGGCAGCTTTGCCAATCAAAATTCCATCGTTTTGGGGGCTGAAACG
>NZ_SWCM01000032.1 GCF_005116645.1 Desulfopila sp. IMCC35006 | reverse complement strand
CCACTATGCCGAGTTTTTGACTATGCCGAGTAATCAAATTTCACCTTGAAATATGAAGGACTCGTTAATAATCAACTCGGCATAGTCTGATGTGATTCAAAGCCCGCTCAAGAACTGTAACAGTTTATCATCAGGTCGGTAGCGCCCGGCTTTGACATTCAGTGGTTTAGTTTTATCCATAATTTTTTCCTTGTATGCCAGATCAGCGTGCAAATAGATCATGGTGGTTTCAGGAGATTCGTGACCAAGCCAAAGGGCGATGACGGAATGGTCGACCCCGGCCTGAAGGAGTTCCATAGCTGCAGTATGCCGAAGGACGTGCGGCGACACCCGTTTATCCTTTAACGACGGGCATGTTTCCCGAGCCGTTGTGACATGTTTGGCGAGAAGGTACTGAACACCATCTGAGCTGAGTTGCGTGCCGCGAGCATTCGGAAAAACCACATCATTGTTTGCCCCCGCCAACTCTTCGAGCCAGATTTTCATAATGGCCACTGTCTGTTTGGTAAGAGGAGTACAGCGCTCTTTACGCCCTTTGCCATAACAACGAACATGGGCACCTGATGACAAGACGATGTCGCGTCGGCGGATACCAATAAGTTCGGAAAGACGAAGACCGGTCTGGATGGCGAGCACAAGAAGTGCCTGATCTCGTCGCCCCGTCCAGGTCGTTTTATCAGGAGCTGTTAATAGCGCCTCGATCTCCGGGTGGGTGAGAAAATCAATCAATGGGCGGTCTTGCCGTTTGGTAGGAATAGCCAACACACGTTGAATGTGAGCGGATCGGCTTGGTTCTTGAAATGCTGCGTAATGGAAAAAGGAACGAATTGCCGTCAAACGAAGGTTGCGAGTGCGGGTGCTGTTGAGCCGGTCGCTCTGGATATGATCCAGGAAAGCACCAACGAATGGCTCCGTGAGATCGTCAAAAGCAAGTTTGGAAGGCGGTTTTCTAAGTCGTTGGTAGGCAAATTCGAGAAGTAACCGAAACGTATCACGATAAGATGCGATGGTATGAGGGCTGGCTTGTCGTTGTTTCATCAAGCGGTCGATAAAAAAGGACTGAAGCAAGGTGGACAGCGGGATGATTGTTGTCATGATAAAACCTCCCATCTTTGTTCAAGTCGGTCTTTTGTTAGCGCTAAGAGCTCTGGGATAGCGGACAGATACCAATATGTATCGGTCACATGGGCATGTCCCAGATAGGTCGAGAGCACCGGCAGGCGCTGTTCGACATCGACACCGGTTCGGTACCAATTAAGAAGCGTGGTTACCGCAAATCGATGGCGAAGATCATGAATGCGTGGTCCGTAGCTATCCCCGGCTTTTCTAAGACCGATTTGGCGGGAGAGCTTGATGAAAGTCCATCTGACCATACAGTCAGTGAGCGCTATACCCTGATTGGACAAAAAGAAGTTGGGTACGGAGGATCGGGGCTGAAGTTGATCGAGTCGCCGAAGATACTGCTCAAGATTTTGCACAGTAGACGGATGCAAAGGAATCAGACGGGACTTGCCGAACTTCGTCAACCGAACGGTCAAAACCTTCTGCTCGAGATCAACGTCGCTACGGTCAAGGTGAATCGCCTCGCTGATCCGCATTCCGGTAACGGCCATCAAACCAAAAAAGGTGTAATAGGTCCAAGGCCGGAGGCTTGTCAATGGAAGAAGATTCTTCGCCGCGTTTAAAAGTAGTTTGATCTCCTCATCGGAGTAGATGTAGGGAATTGCTCTCTTTGTGCGGTAAGGTAAAAGGCCAACCGGGGGGATTTCAGTTCGAGGATCGATAGCGCTCCAATAACGGGCAAAACAGCGTACAAAGCCAAGGCGGGCAGCCCAAAGGGCGGGTTGAACGCCTTGAGGTTGCTGTGCCCAGCGTAGAGCCAAGTCGATGGTGATAACTGAAGCCTCCCGTTGTTCCATGAAGGATACGAAATGCTGAAGATTGTGTCCCATCTTCAGCAACTTAAATCCAAGCGATCGACGCATCGTCAGATAGTTTTCTACAGCTTTTCGAAGGCAGATCATTTCGCACCTCCCGGCCAGGGTTGAGCAAGAGTTTGCAGAGCCGTAAGATCAACTTTGGCATAAAGGGTGGTCGTGTTGATACTGCTGTGCCGCAGTAACAAGGCAATTTCGGCAAGCGTAGCCCCTCCGCGCAACATCTCAGTGGCAAAAGTGTGACGGAATAGGTGGGCACCGGTATGCGGGGAATCAATCCCAGCTTTTTTGAGAGTTCGGGCGACAATGGTTGAGATGGCTTCTGAATTTGCAAAACCACGGCGAGGTGCCTTCATACGAATGAAGACACTGCGGGTGGAACAAGTAGGCCGGTCTTTCTCAAGGTAATCGGCAACGGCCTGTCCTACATCTGGCGGCAGAGGGAGCAACGCTGATCGGTTTCCTTTTCCTTGAATACTGATTTCGCCCACCTGCCAATGGATATCATCCAAAGTCATGCTGACGATCTCACAGGCCCTCAGGCCCAACCGCGCGAGCAGCAGGAGAATTGCATAATCACGACGTCCCTGAGCGGTGCTACGGTCACACTGGCTTAAAACTTGCTGTACCTGACCAGGCTGAAGGAACTTCGGAAGTGTCGAAAACTGCCAGTTGGGAATAGTTGGAACACAGGCTGCCAAGTCTTTTGTAATATCTCCTCGGTAGTGCAAATAACGAAAGAAAGAGCGCAGTGCGGTAACCATCAGGGCTGCTCTTTTTGGAGATAGGCGTCCAGCTTGATTTTGTATGAATCGGATAACGTTTTCAGCCTTCAAATCGGCCAAGCAAGCAGAATTATCTCCATATTGAAATGACAAAAACCTTTGAATAAAAAGACGGTAATTGACGCGAGTCGAAACGGAAAGCCCGCGTTCTTCAGATAGGTAACAGTCATAGTCATTTTCGATTTGTTGGCGCGGATTATCTGGGATCCGTGTAGCTTCTACCGGTAAGAGGCAGTGGGCGTGCAGCAACTGCACAAGTCTGCGCAATATCGCGGCCTCATCACGACGTGGACCGAATCGCTGATGACGAGATTGTATATACCGATGAATAGTTTGCCCTGAGAGATCGACGACCTGTATCCGCTGCTGGTGCAGCCATTGGCTCATATCATTGAGAAAACGTAGCTGTTGATAGGCGGAATGTTCAGTGTAGCCTTGTTCAGACAATAAAGCCGCATAGGCGGGTATAATGCAACCCAATGGGCCATTGTCCATGCCTTGAGAAAGGTCAGAATTTGCATACAATTTTGTCATGATGTCTTCTCCTTTGAATAGAGGATCATAGGAAAAGACATAAAAAACTATGCCGAGTTTACAAGAGGCTAAACGCCTATTTATTAAATAGTTGGATCATTGACTCGGCATAGTCAGGAACTCGGCATAGTGACGGA
>NZ_SWCM01000031.1 GCF_005116645.1 Desulfopila sp. IMCC35006 | reverse complement strand
GGTGGAAATCTAAGCTCCAAACTCATTCCGCCGTCTCAGACATGCTTTTGAGGCGGTGGAAAACAACGATCGAAAATCAACATTTTCAAAACGCCACTTTTATGCATTATCACGCCGCCGCTAACATTTACCGCTAAAGCTAACAAAACTACAGAACAAGCAACTATTTTTATTTGTTTTTTATTATCTACAATATGTTTCATGGGAACTTTTATGAAATATTACTCAGTTCGATTGTTTTAAACTTAACGCCGCGGTTCACTGGGCGGCCCGTCTTTTGGCCGATCCAGTGCAACCGCTTGTTAGCCCCCAAGTAGTCCTGTCAGATCAATAGGCAACTTGGCCTGAACAAATTCCTGAGCCAATTTAGCCCTCCATGCCCCAGCATCATCCATCCCGATATACAGAACGCCTTGATAATCTGATGGCAATTCCACGTCGCCTTTGTGTAGAGCACAAACGCGACCGCGCCCTAGCCGACCCATAAAATAGCCTAACTCCATGATCACATTCTGGCGCGCTCTTTTGTTTAGGTTTGCGGCCTCCTTGGCAGCAGCTCCAACGTCGTCTGGCGTGAGGAGAATTACAGCAAAAGCGATATCACCTGAGTAGGTTTCAAACTTTTCAATTATTGTACGGCCAGAACTGGCTTGTTCGTGGAGAATGATTGGCTGCAATCCGAGTCTTTCTAGAAATCGTGCTGTTCCCTGTTTTGCCTCATTATCATGACCGTGTACTACGAACACTTTCCTTGCTTCGGGGGAAGTAACCCAAGAGAGTCTATCCGAACTAATAGACGGACTACTGTTTGTAGGTGGAGGCTGTTTCTCCTCAATTCCTAATTTGGCTGCTAGCCCCTGCAAGTGCCCAACCCTCATAGCGTGCTTTTCCGAAGATGAAAGGGCGGTTAGCCCGGAAAACTGAGCTAATGCATCTGGCCCTAGCAAGGCCCCTATAAAAGCTGAGGCTTTAGCAAACCATTTATCGTAGAAATTGGAGTTGGTAATCTCAGCACCTTCATCGGCAAGCGCTTCAATCCTATCCACGGTATGTTTCTGCATTTCTCCTCCTTGCGGCTAACGTGAAGTTCAGCGAGAGCCGGTCTGTTTCGGGCTTCCGATGAAACTTTTTGTTGGGCTCAATTTTTTAGTATTTTTAAAAACACTTCCCCATGGTACATAATTTGATAAAATTGAACGAAAAACGTGAAAGGCCAGATTGTTCTTTGTTCATAAACACGATGAAAATCAGGTGTTATATCGCCAGTTATTGAAAGAAAACCTTTTGCTTCTAATTTTTTTACAGATGATTGTCGTTTTGATACTTCTTCAGAGTTTGAGCTTTCATCAAACTTAAATGCTTCATCAATTCTTGGATTTCTTTTCAAATTTTCTAATGTTTCTATATCGTAGGGAAGAATGGTTTCGCATTCATATATCAAGTTCTGTACAGTTTCTCTGTCAACTTGATTAGTGCAATAGCTAAGTATAAGCGATGAATATATTGGGATTTTTTCTTTACTTGGTTCCTTTATAGCGTACTCTAGCCCTAAACTAAAGATTTCTGAGCATTCTGCTTCAGACTTATTTATAGATTTATCAAGATTTTCGATCTTCGTAGAAAGGTCTTGTATTAGTCGTAATATTTTTTCTTCTTTTTGCTTGCTAGAATATTCGTTCCAGGCATTAACCAAACTGCTTGCAAATGGAAAAGATGAACCAACAGATCTTATCGCTGAAAGGATGATATCTGCCTGCTTGTTTTCAATTTCCATTTTCGTCCTATGCCCAACGGTGAGCACATCGGACCGGCGCTGTTTGCCGGGTCCGGTGATGCGACTGGTTATAACTTATTTATCTTTTTATGTATGATAGCAATTTGTAATATTTAGAATCATTTCCATCATCAATTTCAAGAGTGGTTTTTCTTCTTCCGGCAGTTCCTGTGTAAACCTGCCAAAAATGTTGTACTCTATTTAAGGACATTTCATGCTTCAAGAATTCACGAGTGTCTTTTGTTTCAGAAAGTGAAATTGAGTGTACATCTTTAATGTCTAACCAATTATCATTGTCTGTATCTAGAATAAATGAACCTGAAAAACATCTTTGCCATTCAGCACCTGAGCCAGGCGAAACTACTTTTACGACACCCCTTTTTATTGTAGCTTGGTCAATTTTTTGGGTTTCCTTTATTGCTAAAAATGATATTGGAAATTCATTAATCATGGATAAGAATAAAATTGTCTTTACACGTTCCCCAAACAGCACGTTACGTGCAAGGTCATTCTTAGATGATTCGAACATGTTATTTCCTCAGTTATAACGCCCAGGCTCACAGGCAACAAACTTGCAGCGCAGCGAAGAGTTTGGCGTCCTTGTGTAGCCCATTGTTAGCTTTTTATGATTTTGGCCATAACCGTCAAAGGATTCACACTTTGCGTTTTTTTGCGGTGACCTTGCTTCTGTCATCTATGCTCTTTCGCCAATCGTCAAGAGCGACAATATCGGCAAGTAGCTCGTCAGGTTCAGGAAAGGCAATACCACCTTGCAAAGCTTTATCGTGCGCGTAATTCGAACACTTTGTCATGCCAGAATATACCTGCGCATAGTCAGCATCTTCGACAACAACTCCAGCAAGTCTCTGTGTTTCAATACCTTTCCGAAATCGAATGACCACTTCGCGCAAAAGAACTTCTTCGACAGCTCTTTCCCATGTCATACGGAGCCGGAAATATGCATCGACTACTTGTCGTTGATACTCCTGCTCTTCCCCATCTCTATGCAGTTTGGCAATAGTTTGTTGCTGTGCCTTTAAGGCTCCTATCCGCTTACTAGTACTTTTCCCCTCGAAAGGGAGATCCGGGTCTGCCACGCCGAACCCCTCAGAACGGCGTGTCAGGCTCTGCGTAGCAATTTGCGATCCCGCAAGCTTTGTTTCCTCTGCCAGTAGACAAAGGAAATAGATGTCGTGCGTGTACACGATTACTTGGCGTTTTGCGGCTTCTACTGCTAGTCTCTTTGCTACACGCTCCCTGCGACGATGATCTAGGGAGGAAACCGGATCATCAAACACAATTCCGCCATTTCCACCACTTAGCCCAACCTCTGCCAAGAAAGAGCCAATTGCGATAGCTCGCTGTTCACCCTCACTAAGGATTTCGCTCGGGCTACGACTCTGTGGAAGTTCTAGCTTGAGCTTATGCAAAGCCTTGCCTTTGTCCGAGCGACTTTGTAGCGAAACCTGGAGCGTACCTACTCCCAAATCCTTAAATTCACGATTGAGAGCATCAGCGAGTTCTTTGGATACGACCTTCTCAGCTAGTTCTGTTGCCTTCAGCGAAATAGCATTGGTCCTAACAGCGGAGAGGCACCGCTTAAGTTTGGCCTGATGACCGAGTCGAGCTACGGCCAAAGCTACCGCGTCCTTTACCTGACTGAAGCGAATTCTCGCATCGAGTTCGGCGAACTGCTTTTGAAGCGCAGCACGCTCCTTCTCATCTGAAGCTTTCTCAAGGGTTTCGGCTTCGGCATTCAGTTTGTCTGCTAGTGCCTGAAATCGCGTTGATGGGTTGGCGATCTCCTGATCGGTACCTTCCCACTGGTGAGATACAACTGCTGCTTTAACCGCTTCCTGGCGGGCAGTTAAAGCTCCTTCAAACGCTCTAACGTCCTTCGCAAGTTCTGGATCTAGGCTTTCTATCTCAGTATAGGTTACATCGTCGATATTAAGGGCCAGAACGTGCTCGATGAACGGATTGTACTCAGCGTACAGAGCGAAGCGCCACGCCTGAGCAGTTTTTTCTGCCTCTCCTTGAATAAAAGACTCGAAGCGCAATAAGCGGTTGGCTCCTTCTGCAAGAGGTTGTTGGCATAGCGGGCAAGGTGAATTGGCATCAAGATTGGGGAAAGTTGCTTCCGGATGTGACTCTAACGCGAATCGACGAGCTGCTTCGAACAACTCACGCCATGCCTCTCCTCCGGTACCGGGCAGCAAGCTTTCACTCTCTTTGAACTGATTGGCTGCAAGCCCTGCTGCCGTTTGCGCTGTACGGTAACTATTAGCAAGGCCACGCAATTTAGCGACCACCGTCTTATCAATCAGTGCTCCCTTGTTAATTGCATTTGTTGCAATGGTGGTGACTCGCCGAGCACGTAGACGCAATTGAGCCGCTTTCTCCAAGGGATTATTTTCTTTCAGACTCTTATCCAGCGTCGCGTGCTGGTCCAAATCTACCTTAGACAGCGTCGCAAGCGTATCGATATCGGCCTGTTTAGTTCTTGCCGAAAGTCCTTCAATTAGCTTTCCGACGGGGGTGTCGCCGTGCAGTGGTACAAACGCTGAGAGGTCCGGTGCTGACTGTGCATGCTCGGATTCGATAGCGGTCTTTAGTTGTTTGCAGACCTTGGCAAGTCCTTCGAACACATCAAGCCCGTAGGGAACGTAGGAAAAGTCATCTTCTCTATCGAGATAAGCACGTGCACATCGGGAGTCAAAGATGGCGATAGAAGACAGTGCTGGGGGAGCTTCTTTTCCATCAGTCCAATTCACATCTTGGCCTACACCATCAACAGTGATTTCAAAGATAGCTTTAGCTGTTCCCGTTTTAGCTACGGGAAGATTAGCGTTCGGGTGGATTGCTTCCATCTGGTCACGGGCTCGGCAGGCCCGTTTCAATACGCGGGAGTATCCAGATTTCCCAGACCCATTGTCTCCGTATATTACGGTCATACCGCCAGAATTAAACGGAAGACGCTGATTCGGGGCAATTGCATTGACGTGCTGCATATTTTTGATAGCAAGTAGCTCAACATCAGTTGTCGTCCCCACAGGCGCAGGAATTTGATCTGCCGTTAGCGGCTTGGGCTTGCGATCGTTTGGATCAGCGATACCGTGGGCGGTTTTAAGAAGAGCAAACAGATCGTCCCGATCATCAGCTGTCAAAGTCTGCTTAGCCAACAGGCGCGCCACGGCATCACTTTGCCATGCAGGTAGACTCTGAGACCAACTAAGAATTTCTTGTAATAGCATCAAAACAGTTTCCTTATGCTTACCCGCCTTGGCAGACGCTTTTTTAAGCTAACGTAGCGTTCACAGGCCCGCGCTGTTTGCGGGTCCTGTGGAACAGTTGGTTGTGTAAAATTTATATTTATATTTTATAGTTAGAGATCATGTCTCTAATGGCTACACCATCTTTGAGAAATAAACGCATTCTGTTCTCTGGATTTCGAAGTTCTTGAATAACCCCAGACGTAAATCTCCCAGAAGTAACCAGTAATATCCGGTTAGAAAATTGCATGCAAATTTTTGATAAATATTAACATCTTGGGTCGTTTTTTCTTGACAAAGAGATAAAAATTTTCGGTCGCCCCCTTAAAAGAAAAATCTTTTAAGGGGGC
>NZ_SWCM01000030.1 GCF_005116645.1 Desulfopila sp. IMCC35006 | reverse complement strand
CCTTTGAATAGAGGATCATAGGAAAAGACATAAAAAACTATGCCGAGTTTACAAGAGGCTAAACGCCTATTTATTAAATAGTTGGATCATTGACTCGGCATAGTCAGGAACTCGGCATAGTGACGGAGGCTATGGATACAGCATGGTTTCGTTATGCCGGCTTTTTTTTTATGGTCATGAAGACTTTTCTGGCTGCAGCGTAAGACAAATGTTTCTCTTGGTCATACCCTGGGAATAGCCATGTTTGTGGTTGATACTTACGCCAATAAAGCCTTAACTCGTCAAGGAGTTCTTGGGAAAGAAGTGTATATCGGTCTTTTCTGCCTTTTCCTTGTTCTACCCGGATCAACATCCTTGAAGGATCACTCTCTATGTGATGGGGTTTTAATTTGATTAATTCGCTGACTCGTAAACCAGCGCTATAAGCTGTTTTAAGTAAGACGCGGTGTTTAAGATTGGTGACAGCAGAAAATAGACGTTTTACTTCTTCCATGCTGAGCGTTACCGGCAGTTGTTTTTTATAGGGCCGTGGCGGAATTCCGAAACGACCAACATTCTCCCACCGGCAAACTTTTTTATAGAAGTAAATGATGCCCGACAAATAATTATTGCATGTATTCCAGTTCATTTTTCGACGAGTTATCAGGTGGTGGATATAGGAATGAACCTGTTCGTCAGTAAGAAGGTCTGGGGAAAGATTATAAAACTGGGCTAATCCTTTGACGGATGCGACATAGCTTTTCTTGGTACATTCTGACAATCCCTCAAGGGTCATCTGGTCGACAAGTTGCTCTCTTAGGCTACTGCTCATAATTACACCTCCTTGGTTAGATTGATAAAACAATTGGACTCATTGCTTTATCTACCAAGGTTTTGTAAATGTGAAATATTTAAATCCTAAGAGCGAAATGATTGCAGGGGGAGTTGAGATGCTTTAGATGATATGATCTACCACCAATCCGCGCAGCGGTTCAGTTCTATATTATATTACAACCTAACTTTTGGTAAACTTCTCCCTCCTATGCCAAGCCAAATTATCCTGGTCAGGCCAAAAACGACTTTCAGACGGCCTGAACACTGGACGGTCTGACAAAGTGAGTATATGCCCCGGTAGATTATGGTCACTTTTAACGGCTGGAGATATCATCACCAGGTAATTGCCATTCACTGACATAAAGCCCTTCGTCGTAAGACCAGTAACTGAGTTTACACAACGCGATGTCGTTCGTCGGGTTGTCATTATGTAATGCTTCAGTTGAAATTGGAGAGTTCGTTGTCTTGAGTTAGTTGGTTGCCTATCGTTTTATTTTCAAATTATCACCAACGGTCGGGTCCATCACTGAGGTAGCCCATTCAGGCGGCGACGCCGAGAATGGGCCCCTCAGGATTGCTCGTCGGAGGTGACGCTGCCTGAATGGGCGGGGTACCAACAAGGACCTTCCCACTGTTTGCCTCTGCTCGCCTTACTTTTCTTGCCTGTCGAGCCGATTCCAGTTTCATGTCTCGCTCTTTGAAAATCTGTTTGTCCCTTCCGTTAAGCTTATCTACCGGGGCGATATAGCCTATGGCGCTGTTGAGACGAATCTCGTTGTAATGCTCAACAAATCTTCCCACCACTTGTCGGGCATCCTGAAGATTCAGGAGCACACCCGGACGAATACATTCCTGCTTCAGAGTACTGTGCCAGCGCTCAATTTTTCCGTTACTTTGCGGATAATACGGTGATGTCCTTACATGAGTCATCCCTGATATCCGAATAAATTCCTTGAAATCCTTGGCAATAAATTGCGGTCCGTTATCTGATATCACCCGAGGGGTGATATCAGGATATCTTTCTTTAGCTCTCTGCAGGACGATCTCAATATCACCTTCGGTCATCGATTCCCGCAGCTCCCAATGAACAATGTACCGGCTGCAACCATCAAGGATACTGCACAAGTAATAAAATGTTCCACGAATATTGATGTAAGAAACGTCAATATGCCAATGATCATGGGGCCTGAGCGGTTGGCTGAAACCTGTTCCCTTTTTTGATGCCTTGTTGTTCCATTTTGCCAGCAACCCAGCTTCACTCAAAACCCGATAAGTTGAACTGGGACTGACAGCGACTATATCTTTGTCCAACATCATAAAAGTCAGCCTTCGGTAACCTTCCAGGGGATACTGGTGGTGGAATTCGACAATTGCCTTTTTCTCCCAGTCCTGCAGCCAGAAATCACGCGGAATAAGACCATTATGTTCGTTGGCTTTCCCATAGCGCATTTGCCAATGGTAAAATTTGCTTGATGAGATAGACAGCCAGACGATGAAATGAATGAGCGGGACTTCCGTCTGTTTTGCCCAATATTTTACAAAATCGATCACCATGTCTCGGGTATCATGGGGCACCCAGTGGCCTTTCAGATCTCCCCAAGATTTTTTTTTAACTTGATGTGTTCTTCCATCAGTTCGGAAAGGACCTCGTGCTTTCGTTGTAGCTTTTGCTCAAGGGCCTTTATGCGGTCTGTTTCCTTGCTCTTCTGGCGTGACGAGTCTCGTTCAAAAGCCGATGCTCCATTCTCGAAAAATTCCTTCTGCCAGCGGTAGAAGACCGTTGGTTGAAGGTGGTATTCATCGCAAAGGTTCGATACCGCAATCTTGTCTATCAGGTGACGTTTCAGAATGGCTACTTTTTCTTCCGAGCTGTAATTTTTTCTTTTCCTTTTCATGCAGTTTTCCTCCGTTCGAGTATGTTAACTCAAACGCTGAAAAACTCCAATTCCCGTTGAACCAGTACAATTATGGCTCACGCTCCATGGCTTGATATGGGCGGCATCAACTAAGGTGTGACCTTCTGGAGCAATCATCTTTCTGTTATTTTAGTAGATTGTGCAACGGTATTGACAATTTTCTTTTTTTGTCATATCCATTTCACCATAGAATGAATTTTAGTTTTGTTATTGATGATTTTTTGTCCTGGCTGTAATGATGTTAGTACCATTTTTTCTTTTCAGAAATTGTAAGAAAACACTCTGGTGCGGGTAGCAGCATGACTATTTTTCGTTTTTTTAGAACATGGGTTAATGACAAGCTTTACTCTTTAAAGCTGAAAAAGCCTCCTTGTCATCCTCAATCGAAAGAACCTCTCTGGGTGCCTCAGTGGACAAAACCAGTTAAACGTGATGATCCTAGTTATGTTTATGATCCTAATCATGTTTACGATTCTGTCTGGGTTTATGACCTGATGTATTCTGATTTGATAGGTACTAGCAATTACCATTACAAAGGATATGATGATTAACAGGGTGTCGCGGACATTTGTGTGCTGATGTACGCTAATCATCATGTCCTTTGATTTAAGAAGATTGGCATCATTTTGTCTCGGCCCGGGCTGACCAGGTTAATGGATCTGGTATCAAAAAGCGAGACTTGGGGCTGCGGACGGCGACGTTTTTGATACCATTATTTTAATTTACAGGCTTTTTTCTCAAAAAGATTATTCAGGCGATCCTGTTTTAGGCAGCATTCTGAATTCTTCAAAATCTTTATTACGTGAATCTCGAAGATCATCCGCTTCTTTAAGAGTTGGTTTGCCTTCTTCTTGTGGAGTCACTAAAGATTCATGATTATTCGCAGGATGACCGCTAAAATCTCCAGGGCCAATACCATGCGTCCGTCCACTCGCTGTATTTGCCCCTGACATTACCTGACCTTGGACGTTTCCCATTCCTCCGCCGACCTTACTTCTGGTTGCATCAATGGTGGCATCTGCCTGAGCTTTTCCGTCACCCCAAGTATAATTACCACTATTAAGAAATCTTTTTTGATGCTCTTGTAATTGATTCATGCCGGCCGCCCCGCCTGTAGCCATGTGATTAAGGGCAGCGCCTGCTTTGTCGATATTTTCAGGGCTACTTGAACCGTAGCGATCATTTGCATACCAACCGACAAAGGCAGTTGTAGCATCGGCCCCTGTAGTTTCAGTTGTACGGGTCATATTGCTGGCTTCTTTCATATATGAAGCTGCTTTGGTCGCACCAATCTTATTTGCCAAATTTGTTGCAAATTGAAGTCCTTTACTATCCCCAAAAGTTTCAGAGACAGCTCTTTCACGAACACTGCTCATACTCTCTTTTATTGAATTTGCTGTTGATTCATCGACTGAAAAAGACAATGTTTTACCTTCGTCGCCGGTCGCTGTTATACTATATCTGCCAGCAGCTTCAGCTTTTATTCCCATATTTACTCCAGCTCCTCCAGCTCCATAGGCTTGTAATTGCTTTTGTTGGGCTTGAGTCAGTTTATTAACGAAACCGGATTTATCATTGATAACCCTTCCCCATTCCGACCCGGCAACATTAGCCAACTTATCAGCATAAGCACGAGATTCACCACTATTATGCCCATCAGTTTGTAGCTGGCTTGTCATCTTGTCCCAATTCTCATTCGTACCAAGGGCATGAGCTGCCTTTTCAGTATTGATATGTGCGTTCTGTTCTGCAAGAGCCATAGGAGACATCCCATTGACGCTGGCAGAGGTGAGATTGGTGCCGCCATGACCATCCGAATCAAAACTACCTTTACCCCATGCACCGTTAAGATTCTGTACACCAGCCCCACCAGCCCCGAAGGTTGTACCTGCCATTGTAGAACCACTTGGCATGACGGCATTCGTTTTGCCCTGGGTCGCTTGTCCGTCAGGGCCAAGTGAAACCGATGATTGACCGGCGGCTGTTCCTGCCTGTTGGTTAAAGCTATGCTTCATCTCTGCATAATCGGCATCCGAAGTCCCTTGTGGGATTTGCCCTGATTGCGCCAAGGCTTTCCTGGCATTCATAGAAGAATTGTAATTACCAACCGGACTATGGACACTATTGAAAGCCTCTGCCGAAGCCATGTTGGAAAACCTATGCTGTGGCATACCTTCCAGATTTCCTGATGCTTTAATTTGCTGGCTCATGGCTGATGAAGTGCCTTCCGGCGTCATCAAGGCTCCGGCCTGTCCGCCTGCAACACTAACAGCACTGCTCAAGCTCCCGGCCATCATTGCCAGGGCATGACCACCGAATTTAATCAGCATCATGGTGAAGAGACTTGCCAGCATGATACCCGACGAGCGGATAATACCGAACATGCTCAGCATCTTTTCGGATAATGAAGGAAAGGCCGCCATCGAATAAACGCCTAAAGATGACTGGCGCATCTCTTCAAAGGCGTATTGTGCATAATCCATTGCCGCAGTATGAACCACTGCATCAGTGATGCCCCAGATGGTCAGAAAACAGAAAAAACCGAACATGGCTGAAAGGGCCTTGCCGACTACGGGTGTCGGCAGGAATAAGGCCAGGAACGGAATCATGCCAATGGCAATGGCAGTCATGATCGCCTTGATAATCGGTATCCATTCGTTCATGGCAATACCAACACCAATACCTTGCGAGGTGATTTTCCGGTTTGCCTCCATGAGCATTGCAGTTTCAACATCCTCCTGATAGTAGAAAGTATAAAGAATTTCTGAGATTTGTCGTTGCTGGATGAGCTTCTCTGGTATGACAGTATTCCCCGTTGTGAATCTCAAGGTGCTGGTTATGAGGTCTTTACAGGTATTATATTCAAGAGCATTGTTGGAATCAAAAGAAGCCTTGCCGCATGTCTTCCTGAGTGCTTCCGCATAATTATTGGGATTTTGAAAAATCGGCAGGAGAAGGTTCCATGCTTCGGTACAGGTTTTTGTTACACCTGCCGGTTCAGTCGAATCATAATAAACTGTATAGATTGCAGGGCTTACAGCTTTGCCAAGTTCAATCAAGAAATCGGTGGTGTCATTGCGGAGAGTATCAAGAGATAAAGTAGTTCCAGGCCGCATCAGTTCAAAGGTCACACAATCCTTGGTATAGCGTATCAAACTTGTTCTGAGGTGATTATCTTTAATGTATGAGTTTCTAACCGACTCCAAGGTTTTGAAACCTATGCCACCAGCACCTCTAGAGTATTCTGAATCGGGAGCGGAGGCTGTATCAATAATATCAACCAGCCCCCTTTCGATTTTGTTCAGAGCACCGGCAGTAAAGACAACAGCATCAGGGATTCCACCGATAGTCTGAAATCTATTGAGCGTTGGGTCATAAACCGTGATATTCCCCTTGGGAACAAACAGGCCAAAATAGAGAATTATCCCGAAGAAAACAGGTACTGTCCAGATTAAAGGGGTGGCTTTCCCGCCATTGGACACCTGAACAAGCCAAGATATGGCCCCTGCAAGAAAACCCAAAACCGTCACTACTGCAAACAAACCTATATATCCAGCATCACTGAAGATCAGGGCCAGTCGGGTAAAGGCTTGCGTAATCGGGTTAAAACCGCCATAGGTATAGTATTCCATGTCCATAGCAAAGGCCGGAGTGACATAGAATATGGTTGCAACCAGAAATACCAGACACAAAATGGCAGGGAATTTGATAGTAGTTTCTTTCATTGGTTTCTATTCAGTTATCCCGTTTGTGTCGGGGTTGAACTCTATTGAATCCTTGCGACTACATCTTTGCCGAACCTACGGGTAACTTCTTGGTTCATCCGGCTTTCAAGGTCTTGCATCCGTTCCAGATAGCTTAAAATGGCATTCATCTCTGATGTCGAGGCGATATAACTGGTTTTTGCCCCTTCTTTTAACTGTTGGATTTTCTCCAACATGAGGGAAAGGTCCTGACTGGCATTGTCCGCAAAAATAATAGCGGCACAAGTGTCTGGGCTACCAGACGACCCCGAGGCCTTTTTCTCCAACACTTCTCTGGCTTTTCTGGCAATCATTTCCGCCCGAATATACAAATCCGAGATCATTTGCAGGCTGTAAGCAGAAGCGGTTATGTCGGCCAGGCCGCCTATGGTTGCACCTTCCGTCCTGGTGCCGATGGCACTTTTGAGAATAGGCATTGGAGATAACGGATTAGAGTCCATAAAAGCTATCTCTGTCGCTGTATATGTACCTTTGGTGCGTATTTTTTCGGCTATGGCAGTTAATTGAGTTCTCACATACGCTCCCATATCCTTATTGCCATCAGTAACCTGCGAGCATTGGCCAGCAGAGCTTTTGGTATAAATATCACCATTGGCAATGGATTTGATCGAATCCGTATTGTTTTCTGAACATGGCGGCATGTAAGAAATTTTATATGCCTCAGCCGCTCCCGACAATTTGAGATCACCAACCAGACCACGAATGAGATCAATATGAGCCCCAGGAATAGACATTTTGGCTCCGACATTGGCGAGCATCGAATCGCCGTTTAAAAACAAATCCAGGACATCTACATTACATCCCGAGGTTATAGCGGATATTTCACCAGATGAAACAGCACCACCGCTTGCTTGTTCCGCTGTTGTCAGGTCTGTCCACATTTCCGATACACCGCTGACTAATTTGTTTTCTTTGACTGCAGTACCGATTCTTTCCTTCATTTCTTCACCGGAATGAAAACCATTCTCGTCAGCTACAATTCCAACCAATGACTTGGCTGCCGCACATTCGTCTATCTGCATCTGGTTGAGTGCGTCAGATAGAGCTTCAAAGTTTTTAATCGTGTTAGAGCATTGTTCACAGAGAGTTTTAAGTCCCAGGTCGAAGGCCACCCCTGCGGCATTTGACAAGATGGCCTGAAGCTTATCCACCAGATAATCAGAATCCATAAACGAGAAACCGCCCATAAACACATCAATACCACCGCAGCCGCTCTTTACTTTTGGCATTTCGAGAGTAACCGGATAATCGGCGGTACTTTTCCAGCGACCGGAAAAACTGCCGGCGGAATAATATCCCCGCTGTTGCCCCTGAAAATAGCCGGATTGAGTTGTGTTGCTCTGTTGCAACCAATCATCTACCCAACCAGCCTCTGCAACCTGGGCTGAGATTGGACATAACAAACACACGGATAAAGCGAATATCATCTTTTTCATTATCTTTCCCTCCAGGGCTGTTCTTCTGTCTCTAAAATTGCACCAGGGTCAAGTGCGCCGCCTTTTTGATAATCATACGTCTGGAAGGTATCTATGTTTGTTTCCCCGCCCAGATAACGAATGGCCTGATAGAGTTTTCGCTCCAGTTCCGATAGGGCCACTACCCCGACGGATATCGGCATGGATTGTTCTGTTCCGTCTTTGATGAGAACCAGGGTGGGGGTGGTAGTGATGTTAAACCGGGCCGCGAGTGTGGTGTGCCGGCCAATATCAATGGGTTTGATCTGCCAGCCGTATTTCTCCACGAAATAAGTGAGGATTGCCGCTTGCTTGTCACAGAATCCGCAGCCCTGGCCAACAAAAAACAACAAAGCATGATTTTCACGAGCAGCCAGAATGGTGCTGGATATTTCCTTTTGCTGCTCCTGTACCCTGGCTGATATGCCAGGCGTTGTTGTCGGATAAACCTGATTGATATTGAATTTATCGCTGTATTTTTGAGTGACGAATTTTGTGGCATTGGCATATGCCAGAGCCTTTCGGCGAGCTACATCCTGCATAATCAGATATTCCAGGATGTTCTTCTCATTCGGGGTTTGCACCGCTTTTTTCTGAACTCCATTCAACAGCCCTTGAAATTCGTCTGGATGTAAATTCCAGATGTCGTTGATGGTGTACTTGTCCATCGACGGGTTTCTGGTCTCAAAAACCTTTGGGCCGGCCTCTCGTGTTATGGTTGAATTGTTATGGCTATCAGATTCCTCCGGTACTTCTGGAGGCGGGTCGTGATACCAGAACCAACCTTCTTTGGCGGTTTCATAGAAAGCCGGTCCCGGCGAAGGAACCTCTTCGGCCAGGGCCATAGTCGTCATGGAGATGAGCAGAAGCCAGCAACACAGCCAGCTACCAGTAATCCCGTTACCAAAGTAGGTTACCAAAGCGGTAAAGCCTTATGGAGAATCTTATCTGCATCAACAAATCCAAAATATTTGCTGTCGTAACTGCGGGGGTTCGTGCCGATCATGAAGAAGTTTTTTTCTGGTACAATCCCTGAATATTGAAATTGGGGCAAAGGACGCTTGAAGCTATCAGCTATCAACGCCTTGCCGATAAAAACACCCTGGCAGAAGAATTGCCCTTGGGCATCACGGGTAAGCGCTTCACCTGGAGCGCAGCCAACTTTTTTTATCAGCTTATCGAGTTTTTTATTCAGCATAGGCTTGGCATGTTTTTCCACTTCGTCTTTGTTCCCTTGAAAAACGAGATAATCCCCATTTTTGATTTTCTCCCGATTGAATCCTGTCATGAAAAAAAGCCGATGGTCGAGTGAATCGCTGAGTGCGACAATGAGCCGTCCAGGCAGGAATGACCCCAGCAACATGGCAGCCAGAAAAACCATTGCCACGGTCTTTTCCCTATGAGTCAAACCAAAGAGGATACCGGCCAACCGGCTATTGAGGAGAAATCTCATTACCATTTCGCATCACCACATCTTTCAAAAGTATGACATGCCGGCTTTTTTCTGCTTCTGCATTGAGAAGAGCTTCTGTCCTGTCCAGATTTGATTTGAATTGCTCTTCCGTCATTTCACCTGCTTTTATCAAAGCCGTTTGCTCATGCAGATAGCCCTTGAGGTCAAAGGTCAAAATCTTTTGGGCAAGGAACTGGTCGTATCCCCAGATCGCACCTCCAACGATCAGAATGGTCATTACAATTATTTCCAAATAGCCGGGAGTTGTTTTTGGGGTTTCTGCTACTGGTGCTTTTGCTGTTAATGTTTTTTCTTCACCAGAAGTTTTTGCTCTTTCTTTTGTCATGTCTTCTTCTTTTCTTTTTAATCAGTAATATCCGGTTAAGAACTTGCAGGTGGTTTCTTTAATCGTTTAAGGAGCTTTTTTCGTTTTCGATTTTGTATCGTTGATTGCGCCACAGCTTGTTGTGTTGCTTCATTTCGAATTTGAT
>NZ_SWCM01000002.1 GCF_005116645.1 Desulfopila sp. IMCC35006 | reverse complement strand
CCCGCAAATCTTTTAGGCGGGGTTAGTGGCCAAATGGAAATGTTTCTTGTGCTTTTCACAAGACAATTATTTCGTGAAGGAACTTACCCCTCAAGGGGGCACTGAACGGAGTCCCGCAAATCTTTTAGGCGGGGTTAGTGGCCAAATGGAAATGTTTCTTGTGCTTTTCACAAGACAATTATTTCGTGAAGGAACTTACCCCTCAAGGGGGCACTGAACGGAGTCCCGCAAATCTTTTAGGCGGGGTTAGTGGCCAAATGGAAATGTTTCTTGTGCTTTTCACAAGACAATTATTTCGTGAAGGAACTTATATCCCTCAAGGGGGCACTGAACGGAGTCCCGCAAATCTTTTGGCGGGGGTAAGTGACTTGAGATTGATTATTTGTGTACCGGGGCCAACTCCGTCATGCAGTCCTCTTATTAAACCCTTAATTAATATTGTATCCACATGCGTGATCTACTCTTTGAAATCGGCACAGAAGAAATTCCGGCAGGTTATCTTGATCCGGCGCTTACCCAGCTAGAGACACTGTTTTGCCGGAAGGCGGCTGAGCTGAAAATCGGCCACGGAGCTGTCAGGGTGCTGGGTACCCCGCGCAGGCTTGCGTTGATCGTACAAGATGTTGTTGAAAGGCAGGATGATAGCAGAGAAGAACTCCTTGGTCCCTCGAAAAAGGCTGCCTTTGACGCCGAGGGGAACATGACTAAAGCCGCCATTGGCTTTGCCAGGTCCAAAGGAGCCGAGGTCAGTGCCTTGCAGGTGGTAGAAACCCCCAAGGGCGACTATCTTATGCTTGTGCGCGAGGTTCAGGGCGAGGATACCATGCATCTTTTGCCGGATATGCTGCAATCTCTCATCGTCGGCCTGTCTTTCCCCAAGTCGATGCGCTGGGGAGACAATCAGATCACCTTTGCCCGGCCGATTCAATGGCTTGTCGCTCTCTTCGGTCAGGAGACAATCCCTGTCAATCATGAAGGCATTGTATCAGGAAACCAGACCCGCGGTCACCGATTTCTCGCCGGGGAGCAATTTACCATAACAAACGCGGCAAGCTATGTCGAACAGCTGGCCGAACGATTTGTTATGGTTGATCCTGCAAAAAGAAAGAATGCCGTCCTGGCTGAAATTAAACAGGCAGTGGCCGATTCCACCGACCTCGCAGGCGGCCATGTGGCAATTGACGAAGATCTCGTCGATACGGTGAATAATCTCGTGGAGATGCCATTTGGTGTTTGCGGCGTGTTTGATCGTAAATTTCTCGAGCTTCCCTCGGAGGTCCTTATTACCTCAATGCGGGTCAATCAAAAGTACTTTCCCGTCGTCAACGAAAAAAACGAATTGCTCCCCGGTTTTGTCGCAGTGAATAATGTCAGAGTCAATGATAGCGCGATAACTCGCAAGGGCCATCAGCGGGTTTTACGCGCCAGACTTGAAGATGCTCTGTTCTTTTTCAACAGCGACAGTGAGGTCCGGCTTGAAAGTCGGATCGACAAGCTGCAGGGGATTATTTTCCAGGCCAGGCTGGGCACAATGCTGGAGAAAAACGAACGGCTCGTCAAGCTCGTGAGAATTCTGGCCGAACAGTTCAAGCCATCACTGGTAGACGAGTGCTGCCGTGCGGCCCTGCTCTGCAAGACTGACCTGCTTTCCGATATGGTTGGTGAATTCCCGTCTTTGCAGGGTGTCATGGGAGGGGCTTATGCCTTGCATGATGGTGAGAAAGCAAGCGTAGCGACGGCGATTAAAGAGCATTATATGCCCAAACGGGCGGGGGCCGACATTCCGTCCACAGATATCGGGGCCCTGCTTGGTCTTGCCGACAGATTCGATACCCTTGTCGGTTGTTTCGGCATCGGTCAGGTGCCGACCGGCACCGCTGATCCTTTTGGCTTGCGCCGTATTTCCCTTGCGATCCTGCATATTATTGAAGGGAAAGGCTATACTTTTTCGCTTCGGGAGATTGTTCATAAAGCATTGGCTCTTTATGGCAACAAGGTAGATGGTGGAAACGAGACTGTTGAGGCGGTGATACATTTTATCAAAGGACGTTTTGCCAACGATTGTGTCAGTCGAGGGTTGGCTGCAGAGGCTGTCGATGCCGCCGTCTCAGTGAATTTTGATGATGTGAACGATTGTCGGCAACGGATTGATGCAATTATCAAAATCAGCCTGCTGCCTGCATTCAAGGTTCTTGCCGCTTCCTATAAGCGCATTCGAAATATTGTCAAAGATAACCGGCAGACATCCGTTTCTGCCGATTTGCTTGAGCATAAAGCAGAAGAACGCCTGCATACACTTTTTGGTGAGGTGCGCCAGGAAATGGAACAGCTCATTGAGAGAAAAGCATATCTGAAGGCTCTTGAAGTAATGCTGAAAATGAAAGAACCGGTCGATACCTTCTTTGATGAAGTGATGGTTATGGCTGACGATATGGCTGTCCGGCAAAACCGGCTCAATCTGTTGACTGCCCTGGGCGATCTTATTTTGCAGATTGGCGATATCTCAAAGCTGCAGGAAAACTAAACTACCCAGTCAAAATATCAGGTACAAAAAGAAAAAAAAGGGGGTGTTCGCAATCGCGAACACCCCCTTTTTTGGTGATTAATTAAAGAACAGATTAAGCTTTAGGATGGCAGGTGGCGCATTTGTCGATTTTCTTTTCTTTTAATGCGGGATCTTTTTTGGCCATCTCTTTATGACATTCAAGGCAATTACCATGTCCGGCACCTTTGAGGGTGTCGAGCTTGAGTTTGTCTTTCATTTTACCGGCAAGGGTAGCACCAGTATGGCATTTTTCGCATTTTTCAATTTTCATGCCTTCTGTGTATGCTACCTGCTTGCCATCAGCCATGCCGTGATGGCACTCGCCACATTTGAACTTATCCTGATGCACCTTGTGGGGGAACTGCGCCGGTTTTGGCTTGGCACTGGTGCTGTCGACAATTTTGATATCCGCTGGTCCTGTATCACCGGTCGCCATCGATGAGATAACAGCACCGCCCATTACAAACAACGAGACAACACTACAGACTACAAATTTTTTCAACATAATTGCTCTCCTTTCTATAGAATTTAATAAGGCACTTACATTGCGCTGCACTTTAATAATGCTGTATATACAGTTTTTCCTTTAACTTGTCAAACCTGTTAACTCTCAGTAATACTGGGAATAGTGCTACAATGTGGCCGCACCGGAGGTTTAACTCGAACCGTAGCTGTGCAAGCCGGAAAGGAGGAAATTAACCCCATAATACGTAAAGAGAACCGAGAGAAATCCAAAAATGGCTAACACCGCAATTTTCTTACCGGACCACCCTCGAGTATATCGGGAATGAAGAATGATGGCGTAAAAAAACCAGGTAATGAGTGACCAGGTCTCTTTTGGGTCCCAGCTCCAGTAAGTACCCCATGCCGAGTTCGCCCAGACGGCGCCGGTAATGATGCCTCCACTTAACCAGATAAAGCCGAACACCATGGTTTTATGAATAATATCGTCAATGACTACAGGAGAAGGGAAGCGGCTGGACAGTGCTGCCGATGCATTCCCGGATGCTGTCGATTTATTCTTCAGCAGATACATAATGCCCAGGGCCGCAGCCACGGCAAAGGAGGCGTAGCCGACAAAACAGGTGACCACATGGGCGATAAGCCAGTTGGACTGCAGTGCTGGAATCAGGGGATTGATTGTTTTATCGAGATCGGTGGAAAAAGAGGCATACGCCATGGCCAGAAAGGCAAAAGGAACGGCAAAGGCGCCGATAATTTTGGTCTTGAATTTCCATTCGATCAGGAGATAGAGAAGGATGATCGTCCAGGCAAAAAAGACCACTGACTCATACATATTAGTCAGCGGTGCATGGCCGATGCCCAGTTGATAGGATTCGATCCACCGCATGACGAGTCCCGCGGTCTGGACAAACCATGCCAGCGCGGTAAACAGAGTGGCAATACCACCAAGTCGAGGGGTCTTAAACACCAGTATTGCAATGTACAACACTGTTGAGAGCATGTATGTGAAGGTTGTGATGCCGAGTAGTTGTGAACTATCCATATTTTATATACTCCGTTTCATTCCATCAGGCGGTTGTTATCGTTGGACGGCGTGTTCAATACGATTTTTGAGCTTTTCGAAAACTTGAGTAAATGCCATTTTGTTTTTGTTGGTTGAACCGGACAACCAGAGCTGGGGCGTTGATGAGCCATTTTTTTTGAACAGCCATATCCTTTGATGTGATCTGAAAAAAGCGACATAGAGTCCCAGCAACATCAATCCGCAGCCAATATAAACCACCCATACCCCCGGATCTTTGGCGACTTGCAGGCCGGTTGCGTACATCTGTTTGACGGCAAGAGTATATTCTTTTGCCCCGCTGGTGAAAGTGGTATTCACATTGTCGTTCAGCCACTCAATGGACGCCGGGCTGTCCCCGGATTTAAACCATACTTTCGCGCGTACGACTCTTTGTCCTACCGCCTCGGCATTGACGATGCCGAAATGAAGGTCTTTGCCTTCCCAGATCATCTGTTTCTGAAAGGGGAGGGTGAAAACCTTCGATTCCCCGGAACTGTTTTCGGTAATGGAAAGGATAAAATCCTGATAGCCCTGATAACTGGATTGGTAAAAGGTTATTCCTTTATAGGTGAGTGGACTGTTCACCTCTATATCTCGGGTGAGTACTTCCTGGTCTTGTTCAATAATTGTCAGACTGCTTTTGTATTCCTTGGGCATGCCGTTGTTATAAAATTCAATGGCAAAGGAGTTGCAACGCACGGTAAAACCAAGCTCTAAGGCTTCCCCTTCCTTGAACGCAAAAACCTTTTGGGTCGAACTCATCTCCGGTATCATGACGCTTCCCTTAAAGCCCCAGATGTGGCCAATAATGGCCCCGGTAAAGATAAGCAGGATGGAGAGATGGACAATGTAGACTCCGGTACGGCTCCAGCGGCCTTTCTGGCAGAAGAAGAGCTCATTGCTGTCAATCTTTTTAGATTGTGCATGCCAGCCGTTTTGCTTGAGGAGCTGGGCAAGATCGATATGGTTGAGCTTATCCGTGCCAAACTCCCATTTATTGAAATTGGCCATTTTTTCTATACGCTCAGGCTCGATGGCAAGGTTATCGGCTTTTATTATTTTCCAAACTGCCGGGAACCGGTCCAGGCTGCAGACAATGAGGTTGGTGCTGAGGATACCCAGCAAGCCGAGAAACCACCAGGAGTAATACATGTTGGGGATATCAAGAATCTGAAAAAAATGGGCGGTTTCCCGACCAAAATTTTGCACATAAAAACTTGTCGATTCTCCCTGTGGGATGATGGTACCGACGATGGAAGTACCAGCAAGGGCGCAGAGTGTAAATATCGCCAGTTTAACGGAAGAAAAAAAGTTCCAGAGTTGATTGAATATAATCATAAGACCTGTATTTAAAGTGAGAATTATTGTTAAACGAAGAAGTACTACAATAGGTTTTGCAAGATTGCAATGAGAGAGAAGGTGTACTTGTGCATTTGAACAAAAATGGTGGTTTTTTATCAAGCCATTATTGAGGCTTATTAAGCAGATAACATGGATGACAATCTAATTGTTATTTACTTCCAGAACACTAATTCTTTGCCATTGGCGCCGGAAAAGTTGCCAATTCCATAATTGATAAGGGAAATATCTTGCCTTAAATTTTAAAAGAGGTTAAAAAGTCAGATTCTGAAGAATCGTTTACTCACATACAATATATGCATTCCTCATTTGAACCGTCGTCCGGCGGGTGAATGGGATAGAAGGAGATAACAATGGCCAAAGTTTGTGAAATATGTGGAAAGGGACCAATGGTTGGAAATAATGTTTCTCATGCACATAATAAGACTAGAAGACGCTGGTTGCCAAACCTGAAGATGGTGCGCATGGTCGATGCAGGTGGAAACAAAAAGAAAACCAAAGTATGTACCCGTTGTATAAGGTCCGGAGCAGTGGTAAAAGCTGCCTGAAGATTTTCGTTCTCAGGGTGTGTAAGGCGAGAGGATTTTTTCCTGCTCGCCTTTTCGTATTTGGAGATATCATTTTCGGGGAAATGTTATGAATGAGGAAATTATCAAATTTCTTAGTGCCGCCGAGGCATCAAGGCTGGTTGGTGCTATTCAGGAAGAGGAAGATATTGAGCAGACCAACAGAAGGATCCTGACTGTCTACAGTAAGGACGACCGGGAACTCTGCTGGTTTGACTTTGAGGAAGTAATGGCGGCTGTCGGGAATGCTCCGGCGGGTGAAAGAAAAGAAGCCGTCCATAATTATATTATCAACCATATCCCGGACTGGGTAACGGAACTCTAGTGACAGCAGGTCCCCATGCGATGCATGGGAACCAGTTCGCATTTATTCAGCCTCCTCCAGCCATTGGGTGAGCGGCAGGGGGTACAGGGCACATTGTGCCGACGGGGTGCTGTTGTGTCGGTTTATTATCTCATGCCCCTGTTGAAAGATAGAAACGGGCCGGTCTGACGACACAACCACCACAATAGTTTCGGAGTGCTGTGAAGTAAAACGCAGCGCAGAGTTGTATCGCGCCCCCCGTGCCCTGTCCTCGTTATCCACCCTGTGACCATCGAGCAGACAGGCAAATCCATAGAGATGCAGATCTGCACGAATATGCAGGGCGCCATCGACTTTTGACAGTCCCGCCGCAAGCCGCAGTTTGTTGTGTTCCCGCAGGTTGACCGGCGGGGTCAAGACCTGCCCGGCAATCACGGTCGGTTGGGGGGCCAGATCGATTACAAAGGTGCAGCCGAACATATTGTCTTCTGCATTGTGGACCAGCGCCGCAATAATTTTAAACATATCGTTTCTGATTGTTGCGTCGATATTGTAATCGAGCAAGGCCTCTTCCACTTCAAACAGCTTCGCCCGGTGGGTATCGGAACTGTAGCTGCCGTCCTGAAAACTGCAGATCACTTCATCCCTGACAAAGAGGAATCCCAGCTTGCCCTGAAAATCCGCGCTGATATGAAAGGGGCTTATATTACTTTCGGCGATGCCGAGAATGTTGACCCCATCGGAGATGAGGGTTCGATCGGAATGTTCTACTGCCTGCAGGAGTTTACGGACATGTTTGAAGTTGCTGAGCAGGGGCTGTTCGGTACTGAGGAACCGGGCCAGAAAGTGGATGTCTTTCAGAAATCGCGGTTCGATAAATGTCAAGGAACCGTGGGGCCGTGCTCCTTCTTCATTGGTCTTTGAAATGCCCAGGATTGCATCGAGCATTGGATAGATATGGATCTGCACATCGAGACCAAGAATAAGCCCTGCCTCATCGACAATGCAGTCATGGACGGCATGGGTAGCATATTCACGGAGAAAACTTCCTGAGATGCCGGTATACAGATTGCAGTCGTTGGCCATGTCATGGGAAAATCTTAACACTGCATGTTCCAGCCAGCACTCGGTCGGACAAAGGGAACAGATGTTTGGGTGATGCTCGGTAAACCACATCTGGTAGTACACTGAGCTGGAACTGCCGCCGTGGGAAACAAGGCCGTCCAGTTGCAGATTCGGCTGTGTTTCAATATGGTTGTATGCGCAAAAGGGACTCTGGCGGTCGATTGGCTTGCACCAGTCGCCATTGTCGATATAGAGAGCTTTCAGCTTTGGTTCATAGCCCCGCAGTAAACTTTGCGGATCACAGACAGACAGGGGATCGGTTGGTTTTAACGCAAAAATTACGGCTGCACGGCTGGCTCCGGAAAACAAGGTTAAACCATCGCGCAAGCCACTCAGCGTCTCACTAATGCAACGGTTAATAAAATAGGTTTCCTGCACATTGTCACCTGGGCTTCAGCGCGAGCGTGTATTCAGCAAGTTGTAATTTCAACACTTTTTCTATTCTACCATATTCATCGCCGGTTTCATAATTTTTAGACAACGAATCGGGAGAGCTGTCAGGCCGCTCGGTTGTCATTGTTCGGGACAATCAATATTGCGAAAGCAAGGAAAATACTCTGCATCCAATAGCGCATAGCTGCAGGGATGCAGAGCTGATACTGGCGGTAAGATCAGAATCGGCCTCTAAACCTGTCTTTGTTATGGTTTCGGTAGTCATTGTTACAGATGGTCGTTACGACTCGTTTGGTTCGGTGAGGGCCGTTTTTTATCGTAACGAATTTTCTGCAGGTGTCACGATACCCTCGATATGCCGGGTGGTATATTTTCTTGTAACGGCGATCACCGTAACCTTTCGAATAGACGGTAGTCTGAACCGGATGGTAGACTGGACCGTGGTGCCTCTGTATTTCATTGCCGATAAGAAGTCCGGTGACGCTGCCGACTGTTGCACCAATAATTGTCGATTCAACATTGTGTCCAATCGCCTGGCCGACAATTGCGCCAGTACCACCGCCCAGGATGATCCCGCCCACTCTTCTGTCTCCGGCTTCGGCGTTGGTCAGCAGCAGAGTTGACAAGGCCAGAATTGTTATCGCCATAAGCATCCGTTTCATAATAATTCTCCTTTTACTTGAGTTGTGGGCCATTGCCTGCCCGTTTGTCTATTTGTATGCGCAATCGCCCCCTTTTGATAGCGGACATCAGGAGATATTGGGTTCCGGGGCACCCGACGTCGGCCCGATTTAAGGTCGAGCTTTCTGGTTGCTGATTGCCGATGGTTTAGAACAAAATAGCGAGAGCGACATGGAACAGGGGAAAGGAAGGGAGCTTTGGCGATGCGTCCAACACGTGACTTTGTCGAAGGTAAAAATTTGCGGTAAAGTCTGTCAAGGCAGAGTCGCAGGGCATTGGAAAGCAGTACCACTGGCCTTCGCAGCGATCTGCAGTATGAGATGTAAGGCTTATCTGGGTCGGTGCAGCCGGGTGAGGGACAATTATTGCCGGAAATCCTGTTCTGCAGACCGGCGCTGCCTGGTTGGGTATTGCTTTTTTAGGATGGAATGGTTTGCAGGTTTTTCTGGCATGTTTCGGCAGAGGATCGTTATCTCTTTGCCATGGGCGCGTCTGTATCGTCTATAGGCTGGATGAGTCTGGATTTTTCACTTTCTTTCGGTGGCTCGCTGCCCGCTCCGTTCTGCGAGGGGATACTCTCCTGGCAGATTCGCAATGTCTTTATGTGTGTGACGATGTGGTTTATCTCCGGGCACCTGGCATTACTGGAGATGTAAGACCATGATCGCTTCAATCGATAATTTTATAGCTGGCGGTCGCTGCATCCCATTGGTAGGCTGAGCCCAGCCATATTTCTTCGATCAGATCGATATCGAGGTCAATATCGGTAATTTCACCGTATTGCTCGTAAACTGCCAGAATCTCGTCGTCACTGATGATATTGTCTTTGTTGGTATCCGCCCAGTGAAAGTGACTGAGAACAATGTCGGTCGCACCGGTTATCGGGGCTTCCGATTCGTGGCTGATGGCGGCTGTACCGCTGAATTCTGCCGTCTCCTGCTCTTTGCCGGACACGGCGACCATGTAGGCAAAGAAAGCTTTGCCTTGAATTTTTTTGAGCCATTTAATTTGTTTATTTTTCAAACCACCGGTTGTAACCTTCGGCGAGGTTGCCTTTATGATGCTGTTGTCCGGCGGAGTTTCTTTTATAATCAGGGCAGTAGGACTGTCCGCCGCCCCGCTGACCTGTATAACCACCGGGAAGGGCTGGCCGGCAATACAGTGGGGGGGCAGGATTCGTGCAGTGGTAAACTCGCCGGCGGTCTGGGATTGATAAAAATACCAGATGAAGGCTGAGACAATAAGCAAAAGGGTGCCGGAAAGGAGCAGCAGGGGCCACATTTTTGTTGGTCTCTGGTGGGGGGACGGAGGATCTGCTGTCGGAAGATTGTCTGCGTGCGGCGGCTGGAGGGACATGCTCTCTTCCGGCGTTTCAGCAGGAATATCTTCAAGGATGTCCTCAAGTTGAACATTGAGTGCTTCGGCCAGTTTAAGGCCATTGTCTCTCTTGATGCTGGGATATCGTCGATTTTCCCATCTTGAGATAGTATCGGTGGTTACCTCAACCGCTGTTGCCAGGTACAGTTGGGTAAGGCCCTGCTGCTCGCGCAGCAATTTTATTTTGGCCCCATCGATTTTAACCATGCTCATGGGGCCGGCAAAGGGATTATCAGTCATGTGTTCTCAGGAGTTATCAGATTTGATTGTTTTGTCTGCATTGGTTATACCAAGTTACGGTTGCCCGTTAAAGAATAAACTCTCAAGGCTGTACGCTTTGCTACCGGTGTTATGGTAGACATCGCTCGACTTCCCCCTATGTCGGCCTAGGTTTTTCATCTGAAATGTTATATCTTTGGAGGAAATAAGCAGACCCCGGTGAACGTGAGGAACGGGGGATGAGTATCCTGGTGGCACATGCAGATTATCGATGCTATACGTACGCTCGGGTTTGTTGTTTTTATAGCAGCCGTTCAGTCATAAGGTACTAAACAGTTTAACAGAAGAGAAGGTGGTTCATATGAAAAATGTGGTGATGATATTCTGCATCTTGACAGCCATTGGATTCGGAGCGGAGAGGGTACTGGCTGCGACCGGAAAATGCACAGTTGTCCGGGTCGATGGAACGCAGATGGTGATTGAGTGCAGTGAACAAAACAAAGGATTTGCCAAGGGCAATCAAATCAAAATCAAAACTGAAAAGAAAAAAGATGACCAGAATAAATAGTTGCCTGCATCGGACCCAGACGACTGGCAGCTGCTCATGACTGGCAGTATTTTTCAGGGCAGCCATTTTTGCTGAGAAACATATCACCGGTACAGAGAACCACTCTCTACCAGTCGAAGCGCACTATGTTATCGAGTGGCTCTGATTTAACAATCCGTACCTTGACGATCGTATCAGGCTTGATTTCTTTTGAGCCCGGTGCGGGAAGATCAAAATCCATGAGAATATCCAGAAGCAACAGATTGATTCGTTTGGGGCCGACCTGAATGACCAGCGCATCAATATATTGTCCCTGCCGATCAGCCAGGTATTTAAGCAGCCAGTACCTCTGGCGCTGATGACGGACATTGTTGGCAGTGGTTAATGTGCGGCTGAGGACTGACGTAAAATCTTTGCACATCTCCTCAGTAAAACAGGGCTCCTGTCGTCTGACGATGCTGCTCAACTGATGCTGCATGACCAGATCTAGCAATCGCCTGATAGGTGAGGTGACGGTGGTATAGTGGGATACGCCAAGGCCGCTGTGGGCTTTGGCGACAGTTGACAGTTCCCCCCTCGACATATTTTTACGCTGCAGGGTGTTCTGAAAAAGATTGTCATCTTCGCCATGGACGATCCTTTTCTGCAGCGGGGCCTGAGATCGGAAGATCCCCGGTACCATCCGGTCGGCGACATATTTTGCCGCCTCACTGTTGGCGAGAATCATCATCTCCGACACGATGGTCCTGGCCGGGGTGTCGCTTTTCGCCAGACTGACGTGAACCTTGCCGTGATGATCGATAAAGATATTCACATCCGGAAAAGGAAGCAGGAGTGCTCCGGCTGCCAGTCGTCTGGTTCGCAGTTTTTTGCGAAGCATATCCAGAAGCTGTATCTCCCGGTCGGTCGTCAGCATCCGGTCAACTTCGTCGTAGGTGAGTCGTCGTTTTACCCGGATGATGGAAGGAGTGACCCGGACCCGCAATACTTCAGCCTCAGCTGAGAGCAGGATCATAAAGCTTAAGGCCGCCCTGGTTTCATCCTGGATGAGACTGCAGATGCCCTGGGAGAGGTGGCGGGGGAGCATCGGCACCTGTCCTTCGGGGAAATAGATGGATGTACCCCGTCGCATTGCTTCGGCAAAGAGATGATCTCCAGGGCGGACATAATGGGCTACATCGGAGATGTGGATACCGACCAGGTAGTTGCCCTCGAACTCCTCAACAGTCAAGGCGTCGTCGAAATCAAGTGTGGTTGGTCCATCGATGGTGATGGGTGAAAGATGGGTCAAATCGCTTCTTCCGGCGTCGTCGAAAAGTTCATTCTGGCCACGCTGTAAAATAAGCTCGGCCTGTTGCCTGGCGGCAAGAGAAAAATTGACGGGCAGTTCGTGACGCAGCAGCGGGATGTTTTCGTTGGCATTCCACAGTCCGGCTTTGACCAGTAAATAAAAGGGGTCATGAGCCTTGTGCAGCCCTGCTGACTGCAGGATTTTTCTGGCTATGTCGGAATCCGCGGCATCCGTGCCGAAAAGATAGAAATCACGGATGATGCCTAAAATCTCGAACTCGATGGGACCAAAATCTTCTGAGGAGATGCTGGATTCCATGATTCGCGTTACAATTCCCGCACCTTCACGGATAAGTTCGGCTCGCTTGGCTTCCTTTTGTTGCTGCAGCTGCAATTGCTCGACTTTTTCCGGGCTGTTGACATGGATCCGGCCTTCTTTGTATTTAAAGAATAACTTGTCGGCGAAAATACAGCGAAGAAAGGCGGAGACCGTATCGTCTGTGGCTTCTGAACCGAAAATCAGTTCTACCAGAAAAACAGGGCTGAAGGAATTCGATCCGTCTTCTGCGGTCAGTTCCCATATTTCCTCAAGATTGATGAGACTCATGAGTGAGCTTCGTCTTTCGGTTGTATCCTGCAGAAGTTTTGTGAGCAGTTCTCTGCTGATTTCAGTAGGATGGGTATCTTTTGAGCTGTGCACGACGCGTGACAGCGGCAGGTTCAGTTCCCGTCCGTTTTGATTGATGAGGCGTAATCGTTTGGGCTGGCTTTCGGTTACCAGTGCACAAATAAACTTGCCGTTATCAAGGTATTCTATCAGTTTTCCCGTTGGAATCATTTAATCACTAATTGTTCAATAATAGTGTAAGCTATCTGTTCGCAGCGTATTATAATTTTATTTAAGTCTTTTTGTCTATCGATTACGGACTAAGGTGTCACAGTATAGTGTGGTATGCTATTTTGCCTACACTTATTATTGATGTCGTTGTAAAAAATCAAAGTGAACCGCAGAGATGGCCATGTCGCCATCATTTTTTATTGTAACAATTCAAAATTACATTTCTGATTATACTATGGATCTATTAGACAAGCCGGTGAAGTCCGGTATGGTAGCAATTGTCGGGCCTCCAAATGCCGGCAAGTCGACATTGATGAACCATTATCTGGGGCAGAAGATATCAATTGTCACCGCGAAACCTCAGACGACCCGCAATCGCATTGTCGGGATAGTCAATGATACAGAATATCAGGTGGTTTTTCTTGATACGCCGGGATTACACCAATCCCGGGATCCATTGAATATGGAGATGGTCAGGGTGGCCATGGAAAGTCTTACCGAAGTTGATCTTGTCCTGTTTCTGGTCGATGTGTCTTTGCCCCTGCCGGAAAAGGTGCAGGAGAAAAAGGCGGCGGAGCTAGCCGAGTACATGCAGCGGATCAAGGGGCCGGCGATCATGGTGCTCAATAAGATTGACCTGATCGACAGGAAGAAGGTGCTTCCGTTGATCGACTCCTATGCCAGGCTCTTTCCTTTCCATGCGTTGATTCCGGTTTCGGCTCTGGGTGGCGATGGGCTGGACAGCCTTTTTAAGGAAATTCTCGCTCTATTGCCGATGGGACCGAGATATTTCCCGGAAGATATTCCCACCGATGCCTCGGAACGTTTTTTGTGTGCCGAGATAGTCAGGGAAAAAGTCTTTTTGCAGACCGGTCAGGAAATCCCCTATTCGACGGCTGTTATGATCGAGTCCTTCAAGGAGGATGAAGAAAAGCAGCTGGTAACGATTCATGCGGCAATTATTCTCGAAAAACAATCCCAGAAAGGGATTGTTATCGGCAAGGGCGGCAAGAAACTAAAAAGCATCGGCATAGCGGCCCGAAAGGACATTGAAGCCCTGATCGGTCAGCGCGTCCTTTTGAAACTGTGGGTTAAGGTGAAAAAGAACTGGTCGCAGGATGAACGGTTCCTGAAAGAACTCGGTTACCAGTAGCGCCGGCTGTATTCTTCTCCTTCTCCTGGTCGTGTTATTTCACGGTTTTGTTAAAGTCATAATACAGTGTGAGACTCTTAATGATATTATAGGCAGTGCGCAGCTGGTTGTCTGTCTGCAGGCGCGCTTCCAGCTGCCGAGCTGTTTTCTCCTGGTCGACTCCCCTCGCTGCCGGTGCACCCGGCAGGTGGTGGGCGAGATCCTCTTCTTTTAAGAGTTTCGTTGATTCCGCAGAGTCTGCCGAGGGCCCGCAGGCAATAAAGGGAATTTCAACGTCCGGAGTGATTCCCAGTGCCTGGATTGAGCGATTGTCGGGGGTGTAGTATTTTGCCGTGGTTATTCTCATCCCGGCACCGTCGGGCAGAGGAATAATGGTCTGCACTGATCCTTTGCCAAATGTCCTGGTGCCAACGATTATGCCTCTCTTGTGCGCTTGTATGGCACCGGCAACAATCTCCGAGGCGCTGGCCGAGCCTTCATTTACCAGCAGAACCAGCGGGTACATCCTTTTTTCGCCATTGTCGTGGGCTGTATAGATGTTATTCTGGTCCTCCCGTCGTCCTTTGGTATAGACGATTGTCCCCTTGTTCAGGAAAATATCGGCGATACTGATGGCTTGATTGAGCAAACCGCCCGGATTATTACGCAGGTCGAGGATGAGCCCATCTATCTGGTGTTTCTTTTGCAATACCTGTAACTTTTCCTTGAAATCGGCGGTGGTATGGCTCTGAAAGTTGGTAATTCTGGTGTAGACAAAGCCCGGCGAGAGAAACTCCGCTTTAACCGACTGGATGGGAATAATTTCTCGTTTCAGTGTGATGACCTTGAGCTTATCCCAGCCTTCCCGGTGAATGGACAGCGTGACACTCGATCCTGCCGGGCCACGCAGTTTTTTGATCGCCTCATCCGGACCCATGTTTTTGGTATTCACCCCGTCTATCTCGATGATCGTATCGTTTGCCTTCAAGCCAGCCAGATCCGCAGGCGTGTCTGCTATCGGACTGACCACGGTTAAAAGATCGTTTTTTATGGTCACCTCGATACCGATACCGGAAAAAGATCCCCGTGTTTCTTCCTGGAGGTCTTTGAAACTATCCGGGGGCATGTAGGATGAATGCGGGTCAAGGGAGAATAACAGGCCCCGGATTGCACCGTTTATAACTTCTTTGGTATCGATTTCTTCAACATAATTTTCCTGGAGGATGCTCAGCACATTCGAAAAAATTTCCAGTTGTTTGTAGGTCGCTGTTTTTGCATCATCAGCATTTTCTGCAAGCACTGGAGTGCAGAGGAAAAAAAGGAGGATAGCCAGGGAATAAGCTGAACGGCGTGACATACAGTTGGAAAAAGACATATGTGACCTCGGTCCTGAAATATATTTGTAGTGAACAAAACCTTCCGCACCTAACTGGTCGGGCGGGCATTAGTGTAGTATTGACAGCTTGTCAGGGTTGAGCCATAGTAAAGGATCCTGGGATTCACTGCCATGACGAATTTCAAAATAAAGCCCTTCATCAAAAAGAGTCGCGGTGTCTCCCGTGACGCCGATGCTCTGTCCCTGTTTGACTTTTTGTCCCTTCTTAACCGAAATCTTTTCGATTCTCGACGTAACTGTATAATATTCAAAACCATGATGAATGATAACTGTATTGCCAAATCCTCGCAAATATCCTGAGAAAGACACCTCGCCGTCACTCACGGCAATGATTCTGGTGCCATCGGGTGCCTTGAATGCAATACCTTCTGAGCTGCTGGATATGCCAAGGGTATTGGTTTTTTCCTGATGGTACAGGGTGATGACCGCGCCATTGACCGGAGGTGGGAGCTTACCCTTTTGGGTGAGAAAATTCTGCTGTGCCACCGTTTTTTTCTTTTTCAAGATGGCTATGGATTTGGCCAGGTCGTCGGACGCCTGCTGCATTTCAGTGATCGCCTGTTCGTGAAGCTGTTCCTGGGTCTTGACTTGGGTCAGCAGGGTCTTCTTCTCGGTGGTGGTCTGCAGCAGCGCTACTTTTTCCTGCTCATTTTGTTCAATGAAATCTTGCAATACCGATTTTTCAAGATCGAGCGCGGTGGTCGCCCGGACAAGCTGGTCGATGGTCTCCCGGTAGGACTTGATCACTTCCTGATCGTATTTGATCAGAGTGTCGAAGGCGTCATGAAAGGTGAGCAGTTCCGGCAGCGTTTTGGTGGAAAAAGTCACATTAAACAGGCCAATATTGCCCATGGTGTAATAGGCGGTTATTCGTTTTTGCAGGTGAAATTCGACAAGTTTTTTTTTCGCGCGGATCTTGCGAAGGGCATTTTCCTTCTGGTCGATCATCTCCTGCTGGTCATGCATTCGTTTTTCTAGGGTGTCGATTTTCTCCTGCTGGCCTACCAGTTTTCTGTCGAGGACTTCAAGTTCGGCCAGTATATTACGTTCTACCGTCTGGGTCTCAGCCTGCTTGTTTTCCTGCTGGAGGATGCCTTCCTGAAGCCGGTTGATAGACTGTCGATAAACAGAGAGATTTTTCGTGCCTGCCGCTTTATCGAGGGCAAACAACGGTGTTGCGAAAAGTCCAACCAGAGTGATGGCGCAGATCATAATGGCCGCAACAGATGACGATCGTCGTCTTACCCCATAAATGATATTGCGCATACCCGCTGGTGCATGGATCCGGCCAATTCTCATAACCCGTATTTTATTGATGGAAGACAAGGGATCAAATGCGTAAAAATTTCTGCATGGTCGAATAGCTTCCCAGCGTGCAGAGCAGTATGGAAACACCGATAATTGTGAGCCCGACCATCGGAGAAAAAAAAGAAAATTCAAAGAGATTCAGAAATCCAGGGCCGGAAAAGTGCAGCTTAATCCATTGAAAAAGCACGAACAGTGAGGCGATGCCGAGCGATGATCCAAGGATGCCCTGGAACAGCCCCTCCAGTAAGAATGGCGTGCGTATGTAATTATTGGTGGCTCCTACCAGTTTTAACAATTCAAGTTCAGCCTGCCTGCCGAGGATGGTGAGACGTATGGTGTACGCTACCATGAAAATAGTCGTCAGGATGAGCAGCGTCCCGCTGAGCAGAACAATTATTGATAAGAGTTTCGTGAAGTAATAAAATCTTTCGACCCAGTCCTGACCGTACTGTACTTTGGTGGTGCCTGGAAGACGGGCGAGATAGGCCGAGAACAGCTTGACCTGATTGAGGCTTCTCAGGTTTTTCATCGGGACTACCTCGATTGACGGAGGCAGAAAATCTTTGGGGATATCATTGAGGACATCCTGATTTTTCCCCAGCTGGCTGGCAAATCGTTGGTAGGCCTGGGCGCGGGAAATAAAGCGGATCTCTTCGACATCATCAAACGCTTTGATTTTGGAGATCAGTTGCTGCTGCATTTCCGGAACCGGTTCCTCCTCCAGGTAGACAATGAGACTGAGATCGTTGCCGAGCTTATCGCCGAAGTGGAGCATGTTGGTGTAAATGAGGTAAAAAAAAGCAAAAATCAGAACCGATAGACTGACGGTCAACAGGGTCATTATCTGCGAGCCCCACGTCATACGCAAATTTCGACCGACCTGACGGATCACCGTGAACCAGAAGCTCATGAAGTCTTCCCCCCTGTTTCAGCCAGGGCATGCAGCTGTCCTTTGCGGAGTTCCATGACTCGATGAGAGGTGTGTTGATAAAGCGATTGGTCATGCGTGGCGATAACTACCGTTGCTCCCGCTTTGTTACAATTGGTCAACAGCTGCATAACCCTTTCCGTCGTCGTCGCGTCAAGATTTCCCGTCGGTTCATCGACTAAAATCATGGTCGGTGAGTTGGCGATGGCCCGTGCCAGGGCCACGCGCTGCTGCTCACCTCGGGAGAGTTCGCCGGTGATGGTATCGTGTTTATCGGCGAGGTCGAGTTGCTCAAGCAAAGTTCGCACCCTGTTTCTGATCATTTGCGGCTTTTTGTAGGAGACTTCCATGGAAATGGCAATATTTTCAGCGGTCGTTCTATCCGTGAGGAGCTTGAAATCCTGGTATGCCACGCCTATTTTCTGCCGCAGCCTGGCCAGTTTGGATCCTTTCAGCTGGTTAATGGATTTTCCACCTATCTCAATCAAACCTTTGCTGGGAGAATCCATGCTGCAGAGGAGTTTCAGAAGGGTTGTCTTGCCTGCCCCGCTCATGCCGATTATAAAAAACATCTCCCCAACGTCTATGGATATGGAAATATCTCTCAGGGCAACGACATCGGGGGGATAAATTTTTGAGACTTTGATCATTTCGATCATCGTTTCTGCAGTTTTACTCATCGCATTGATTCTTTTGCCGGGTCGGCGTGTGGTTTACCTTTGTCAAGTGAACTTCATTTTAGTAGCTTACAGATTACTTCCGTGTTTTTGGCAAGAAAATAATCTATCTCAAGGTAGTTATCCCGGCTTACTTCTCATTTACCGGGGTTTGTAAAAATATATAGTATCGCAGGCATAAACGCAATGCATTGCACTCGAGTCCCGCTGAAAAGAGCAGGGTGAGTTCCTGCAGGTAATTATTTATGGAGCGATGCATTAAAAACTTTTTTCTCAGGCACCAAAATGATCGGTATGGCACAGTGCTCAGTTTCGACCTGGAAAATGCTCGCGATATTTGCGCTGGCCCGGCCAGAGTGACGGATACTGTCAATTTACCCTTGCAAGTTCACCTGCAGTTGTTATTGTGCTCTGTTTCACTCTTCTAGAAGTTGAGTGGAGTCAGATTGCACCAAAGAAACTATTTATGATAAACAGGCTGTTTTGGCGGCAACTGCGCACCATTTTAAGGCCGGTAGAATTTGTATGAAGGAGACGAACATGGATTACAGGGATACCCTTAATTTACCCAATACCGGGTTCAAAATGAAGGCTAATCTCGCCCAGAAAGAACCGCTTATTCTCAAACAATGGGAAAAAGATCAGCTCTACTTCAGGGTTCAGGAAAATAGCAAAGATAAACCGCTTTTTGTCCTTCATGACGGTCCTCCATACGCCAATGGCAATATTCACCTGGGGACTGCTTTTAATAAAATTCTCAAAGACATTATTCTTCGTTCCAAGAGGATGGCCGGGTTTAATGCCCCGTATATACCGGGGTGGGATTGTCATGGACTGCCTATCGAACATAACGTTGATCTCGAGCTGGGCGAAAAGAAAAAGACCATTCCCATTCTGTCGAAAAGAAGTGCCTGCCGAAAATACGCCGATAAATGGATCAAAATTCAGAAAGAGCAGTTTAAGAGACTGGGGGTCTTGGGTGACTGGGACAATCCCTACCTCACCATTAATTACGAGTACGAGGCAACCATCGCCAGGGAATTTAATGCCTTTCTTCTCTCTGACGCGGTCATTCGCAACCGCAAGCCGGTGTATTGGTGTGCAACCTGTACCACGGCGCTTGCCGAGGCCGAAGTCGAATATCATCCCCATACCTCACCTTCGATCTATGTCAAGTTTCAGTCAGAAAGCAAGCTGGACGACATTGATCCCTCTCTTGATGGGGAGAAGGTCTATTTTGTGATCTGGACGACGACCCCATGGACGTTGCCGGCTAATCTGGCCGTTGCCCTGCATCCGGATTTTATCTATGCCGCGGTTGCCGTCGGCGACGAAACCTGGATTCTTGCCCGCGATCTGGTCGATAAAGTCATGGCCGAGATCGGGCAGAAAGATTTTACCATCAAGGGCACCTTTGGTGCGAAAGAATTTGAAAACAGAAAATGCCGCCATCCTTTCATGGAACGGGAGTCTCTGCTGGTACTCGCCGACTATGTGACCATCGAAGCGGGCAGTGGCTGCGTTCATACAGCCCCCGGTCATGGTGCGGACGATTATCAAACCGGATTGCGCTATGGACTGGATATCCTCTCTCCTGTTGATGCCGACGGTATGTACACTGCAGAGGCGGGTCCCTATGCCGGCCAGAAAATTCCGGCGGTCAATACAGTCATCAATAAAGATATGGCTCTATCCGGTGCGCTGGTCCATGAAGCGTCGATTAACCACAGCTATCCCCACTGCTGGCGTTGTAAGAAACCGGTTATGTACCGGGCTACGCCGCAATGGTTTATCTCCATGGAGAACAATCAGCTGCGGGCCAAAGCGCTGGCAGCGATTGAGACGGTAAAATGGACGCCTGCATGGGGGATGCAACGGATCTATTCGATGGTGGAAGGGCGACCGGACTGGTGTTTGTCGCGACAACGAAGCTGGGGCGTGCCGCTGACGGTCATAAGTTGCAAGTCCTGCGGCGAGGTTGTCAAGAGCAAGGCTGTTGTCGAAAAAATCGACGCCCTGTTTAAAAAAGAAGGCGCGGATGCCTGGTTCAGTCATGATGTCGCTGACTTTCTGGTTGCCGGCAGGAGCTGCGCCAAGTGCGGTGCCACTGAATTTGAGAAGGAAAATGATATTCTCGATGTCTGGTTTGACTCGGGAGTAAGCCATGCCGCGGTCTGCGAACAGCGGGAAGAGCTGCGATCCCCAGCTGACCTGTACCTGGAAGGCAGCGATCAGCATCGTGGCTGGTTTCAGAGTTCGCTGCTGACATCGACGGGAACCCGTGACCGGGCACCATTTAAAGGGGTGCTCACCCATGGCTATGTGGTAGACGGGCAGGGCAAGAAAATGTCCAAATCCGTCGGCAACGTCGTGCTCCCCTCGGAAGTCATTGAAAAATACGGTGCCGAAATCCTGCGCCTCTGGGTCGCCAGTGAGGATTACCAGGACGACATTAAGGTCTCGGATGAAATTCTGCGGCAGATTTCTGATTCCTATCGCAAAATCCGCAATACCATTCGCTATTTTCTAGGCAACCTGGCTGATTTTCAACCGGAAAAACAGCGGGTATCCTACAGTGAACTCCCGGAGCTGGATCGCTGGGCTCTGGCGAAATTCGAGGAACTGAAGGTGAAAGTCATCAAGGGCTATGAAAATTACGAATTTCACGGTATCTATCAGAGGTTGAATTACTTCTGCGGGACGACGATGAGTTCTTTTTACCTCGATATTTTAAAAGATCGCCTCTATACCTCCGGCACTGATTCGCATCTCAGACGTTCGGCGCAGACAGTTCTCTATACAATTCTCGATGGATTGCTCCGCCTGATGAGCCCTATCCTCTGTTTCACCGCCGCCGAGGCCTGGGATGCTCTTCATGGTCTTGCCGAAAATGGACCGGTTGATGACAGGAGCATCTATTTCGCCCAGTTTCCACCCGAAGAAAAAATAGAAGTTGACTCCCTGATGATGGACAAATGGGCCAAGCTTATCAAGGTTCGTTCGGAGATTACCAAGGCCCTGGAAATTGCCCGTCGGGACAAGGTCATCGGCCATCCACTGGAAGCGGAAGTGTTGGTAAAAGCGGAAGGAGAATTTGCGCAGTTTCTCAAAAACGAGTGGAAGACGGTCAAAGAGATATCGATCATCTCCGAACTTTCCGACCTGTCTGCTGATATGGTGCTAAGTGGCGTGCGATTCAGCAGTGAAGAAATCCCCGGATTTGTCATCCAGGTACAACCGGCACCGGGCGAGAAATGCCTGAGATGCTGGCTGCGCTCCAAAACGGTAGGGCAGAATGCGGCGCACCCCGAAATCTGCAGCCGGTGTGCAGATGTTCTGGCGGAAATGGCCGAACCGTCTTAACGTATACAGCGTGGTATAAAGCGTGGCGTATTTTGTAATCATTCTGGTAACAATAATTGCAGATCAACTGACCAAATCACTTGTTGTCGGGTCGTTGCGCTTATATGAGTCCAGGGAAATTATTTCGGGTTTTTTCAACCTGGTCTATGTTACCAACAGCGGCGCAGCCTTTAGTTTTCTGGCTGATGTACATTCGCCCTGGCGGCATTATTTTTTTCTTGGCATTGGTTCGGTGGCGCTTGTCGGGCTGACCATCGCTTACTGGAAAATGAGAAGGATGAATCCCCTTTATTGCTGGCCGCTGGCCTTGATTGCCGGGGGGGCCGCCGGCAACATGGTTGATAGGGTTCGGTTTGGAGCGGTGATTGATTTTCTTGATTTTTATGCAGGCAGCTGGCACTGGCCGGCTTTTAATGTCGCCGATTCGGCAATCTGCATTGGGGTAGGGCTTTTTCTGCTTATCCCGAAAACCGGAGAATAAACTGCAGTTCTTTTTTTTGAAATACGATAACAGGATTTGAGGAACAATTAATGAAAATTGCTGTGCTGTTTCCCGGCCAGGGCTCGCAATACCTGGGCATGGGGCAAGAATTTGTCAAAACCGATGTTGCATGTGCCGCTCTTATGGCAATGGCCGAGGCTGCCTGTGAGCTGAACCTTGGCGATTTGTGCAATGACGGACCGATGGAAGAGTTGACAAGAGCTACCAATCTGCAACCGGCAATCACTATTACCAATCTTATCTGCTGGCAGGCCTTCAAGAATGCGCTGGGGAATGCAGCTGTGGTGAGCTGTTTTGCCGGGCATAGCCTGGGGGAATATTCAGCCCTGTTTGCTGCCGGAGTCATGAGCGCTGAGGACACCATGCGACTCGTCAGCAAGAGAGGGGCACTGATGGAGCGGGAAGGGAAGATATACCCAGGCGGCATGCGGGCCGTTCTTGGGTTGGATATTGATACCATTGAGAAACTCATCGGCAACTATCGGGGACCCGGCAGGGTGACTGTTGCCAATCATAACACCCCGGCGCAGATTGTTATATCAGGGTCCATGGACGCACTGGACGAAATTGGCAGGAATTTTGAAGCGCAGGGGGCAAAGATCATTGCCTTGAATGTGAGTGTTGCCAATCATAGCCCGCTGGTCGCCGATGCGGTACCGGATTTCGCTGAGTTCATGAAAGATATTGAATTCAAGCCACCGCAAATACCCGTCTATTTCAATGTTTCCGGGGCACCGGAGACGGATACGCAGAGAATCAAGGAAATGATGGCCAGCCAGATAGCTGCCCGAGTACGCTGGTATGGGATCATTGAAGCTATGCTGGCTGAGGGAGTCGATACCTTTATTGAGGTTGGTCCCAAGACAGTGTTGACAGGAATGATGCGAAAAATTGTTCCCAAAGGGACCAAAGTAACAACCATGCAATTTGACACTCCGGCATCACTTGCAGAATGTATAGAGAAGATAAAAACGTGATTGAAAAATATAAAAACAAGGTATTGGCCGGGCGCAGCCTCACGTTTGGCGAAGCACTGGAACTGGCCACGACGGCCGATCCGGCTGAACTTTATCAGGCGGCGGATCAACTGCGGCAAAAGCTGCATAAGAACAGTCTCGACCTCTGCTCCATCGTCAATGCTAAGTCGGGAAAATGCGAAGAGAACTGTAAGTTTTGTGCACAGTCTTCACATTACGACGTCGAAGTTATTACCTATGATACAGTCGATGTGGTCAAAGCGGTAACTCTTGCCAAAGAAAATGAACAACATGGAGTGCAGCGCTTTTCTCTCGTCACCGCCGGTCGGTCCGTCTCTGAAAAAAATCTCGAGGAGTTTCGAAAAATATATCAGCAGCTCCGGGACCAGACGCAGCTTTCGCTGTGTGCGTCCATGGGGTTTCTGACCCCGGAAAAGGCACAAAAGCTCAAGGAAATGGGCGTCAGTCGATATCACTGCAACCTTGAAACGAGCCGAAGTTTTTTCCCGCAGGTCTGCACCAGTCATACCTGGGATGAAAAAGTGGCAACCATCAAGATTGCCAGGGATGCCGGACTTGATATCTGTTCCGGCGGTATTGTCGGTATGGGGGAGAGTCTTGCACAACGTCTTGAGCTGGCCTTTGAGCTCCGCGAACTCGAAATTCTGTCAATACCCTTAAATATCCTGACCCCTATTGCCGAGACGCCCTTTGCCGATATTACACCTCTCAGTGTGGCGGAGGTTCTCACCTGTGTGGCCATGTTCCGCTTTATTAATCCGCTGGCGGTCATTCGGCTGGCTGGCGGTCGTAATCTGTTGGGCGAGGAACAGGACAGATGTTTCAGCGCCGGCGCCAACGGCGCCATCGTCGGGAATTATCTGACTACCATAGGCAATAATCTTACCGAGGATATTGCCATGTTCCGGGCCCTTGGGTTTGATGTGGCTGATCCCAAAAAACAATAACAGATCGATAAGGCGAGGAGCAAGGCATCGCGTGGAAATGGAAGCAGCCGAGCAGTTGCGGTTTGATCGGGAGCATATCTGGCATCCGTATACCTCAATCGATAACCCACTGGAAGTGTTTCTTGTAGAATCGGCAGAGGGGGTCAGAATTCGCTTGCATGACGGACGTGAGCTGATCGATGGAATGGCCTCATGGTGGTCGGTGATCCACGGCTACAATAATCCTCATCTTACCAAAGTAGTTCAAGACCAGGCCGCAAAACTGGCGCATGTTATGTTTGGTGGGCTGACGCACCAGCCGGCCATACAACTCGCACAATTGCTGATTGCCAATACGCCTGCGGGCCTGGAACGGGTTTTCTTCTGCGATTCCGGTTCGGTGGCGGTGGAAGTCGCCATGAAAATGGCGATCCAGTATAACTATGCCAAAGGGATTTCCGGGAAGAATCGCTTTTTAACCATTAAAGCCGGCTATCACGGTGACACCTTTCATGCCATGTCGGTCTGTGACCCTGTCAGTGGCATGCATCAGATCTATCAGGGGATTCTTCCCGAGTATTTTTTCGCCGACATGCCCCGGTGCCGTTTTGCCGGCGACTGGGATGAGGCGGATGTACTTTCGCTTGAAAAACTACTGGAAGAAAATCACTCCACCATCTGTGCGGTCATTTTGGAACCTATTGTCCAGGGGGCAGGCGGGATGCGTTTTTATCATCCGCAGTATCTGCGCCGGGCTCGAGAACTGTGCGACACATATCAGGTTTTATTGATTGCCGATGAAATAGCCACCGGGTTTGGCCGGAGCGGGGAGCTGTTCGCCTGTAATCATGCCTCAATTTCACCGGATATACTGTGCCTGGGCAAAGCCCTGACCGGTGGCTACATGACCCTGGCCGCTGTTCTGGCGACTGCTGAGGTCGGCCATGTGATCTCCCGGGGCGAGCCCTCCGTTTTTATGCATGGGCCCACTTTTATGGCCAATCCGCTTGCCTGCAGTGTGGCCGTTGCCTCCATAGAACTCCTCCTGGCATCCGACTGGCAAAGCAACATTGGTCGCATTGAGGCGGAATTGAAAAAGGGTCTTGAACCGTGCGGGCCTTTGGCTGGGGTGAAAGAGGTACGTGTTCTCGGCGCCATTGGTGTGGTCGAACTCGATCGTCCGGTGAATATGGCCAGGATCCAACAAAGATTTGTCGACAACGGGGTCTGGGTCCGTCCTTTCGGCCGGCTGGTCTATGTCATGCCGTCTTATATCATCGATAATCAGGATCTGGGTTTTTTGACCGGAGCTATATGCCGGGTCGTGGAGGCAGAATTATCGGTATGAGTAATTTTTACGAACAATCTCTGCAAAAACTGCTGGCCGAGGGCAGGCTACGGGAGTTTAAACCGCTCACCGGCCGGAGCGGCTGTCGTATTGACTATCGCGGACGGCAGATGCTCAATCTTACCTCCAACGATTATCTCGGGCTGGCTGGCGATAAGCGGCTGCATGAAAAATTTTACCGCACTATGACCGGTGGCAATCTGCTCGACGATTTTGGTCTCGGCGCCGCTTCCTCGCGTCTTCTGACCGGCGACAGCATCCGGTCGCACCAGCTGGAACAGACTGTGCGGGAAACCTATAACAAAGAGGCCTGCCTGCTTTTCAATTCAGGGTATCATGCCAATATCGGTATCCTGCCGGCCCTGCTTGGCAAAAATGATCTTATCCTGTCCGATAAGCTGAACCATGCCTCCATCGTGGACGGCATGCGCCTGAGCCTGGCCCGGCACAAACGCTTCCGGCACTGCGACTACGCGCATCTTGCCGAGCTGCTGCATAAATTTCGGAAGGATTTTCACAAGGTCATCATCGTCAGCGAGTCGGTTTTCAGTATGGATGGAGATGTCGCTGATATAGCCCAGATCGCCCGCTTGAAAGCCGAATACGATTGCCTGCTCTATCTCGATGAGGCACATGCTCTTGGACTTTATGGACCTCAAGGTCTTGGCATGGCCGAGGAACAGGGGCAGCTGGATGCCGTTGATCTTCTGGTCGGCACCTTTGGCAAGGCCCTGGCTTCAGTCGGCGCCTTTGTTCTCTGTTCTGCGGTGCTGCGTGATTATCTCATTAACCATAGCCGGTCCCTGATATTTACCACTGCCCTGCCGCCGGTGGTCCTGCACTGGGACCATTTTATTTTCCAGGAGATGCTGCATCGAAGTAGCGAAAGAAGTGGACTCAAAACACTGTCAGCCCAGCTGCGGCAGAGTCTGATCAGCCATGGGTTACGGACCGACGGAGCGACGAATATTGTTCCGGTACTGCTAGGCGATGACAGTCTGGCAGTGGCATTGGCGGAGTCCATGCAGGAGCGTGGCTATCTTATTTTTCCCGTCAGACCGCCGGCGGTCCCCGAGGGGACGGCACGATTCCGGCTGTCGCTCACCGCTGATATGCACTGGACGGATATTGCCGGGGTAGCTGAAAATATTGCTCAGTTGATGCCGCATTTTATCGCATAAGTTAAAGGATAAAATGAAAGCAGCCTGGCTCCATAAGAACGATCGACCGCACCTCATCATCTTCTGCAACGGCTGGGGAATGGATGGTTTTCCCTTTCAATCGCTCAGTTGCGTGGATTACGATGTGTATATGCTCTATGATTACCGCAAACTGGATGGAGCTCCTGATTTTTCGACAATAACCAGGCAGTATTGTCAGATCGTTCTGATCGGCTGGTCGATGGGCGTTTGGGCGGGGCAGAAGCTTTTTGCCGATAGAAGGCATACATTTCACCGGACGATCGCCATCAACGGGACCCTTTGCCCGATTGACGATACGCGCGGTATTCCGGTGCAGGTTTTTGATGCGACAATGGCCGATTTCGGCGAAAGTACCCGCCTGAAATTCTACAAAAGAATGTGCCGGGAAAAAGAGAATTACCGAGCATTTCTGGCCAGGCAGCCGCGCCGTTCTCCTGAAGATCAAGCGGTGGAGCTGGCCGCTTTAAAAAAAACGGTCGATTGTCGTCCGGCTGAAGAATCGCTGTATGAAGAGATCATTGTCGCGGATAAAGATTATATTGTGCCCACCGCCAACCAGTTTCGTTTCTGGCAGGACAAGCAGGTGACGCCGGTCTCCGGGTTTCATTTTCTGTTTAATCTTTGGTCCAGCTGGGAGCAGCTTCTGGCTTGTACCGGGACAACTTCTGGTCCAAGAGGGTAAAATCATTCTCGGATATCATGCTTTGAAAACAACAGATACCTCACAATCGCTGCGTCTTGACAAACAGCTCATCGCTCAATCCTTCCGGGCGAGTGCCGCAACGTATGAAGAAAATGCCACGGTACAGAGGCAAATAAGCCGCCAGCTTGTGACATGTGTCCAGAATCTCAAGTCGTTACATTCTGCACGGATTCTCGAAATCGGCTGTTGCACTGGGATATTGACGGAACTGCTGGTCGGGCAATTGACGATTAACACGCTGTATCTCAACGATATAGTCGAGGAGTTCTGCACAACCACCCGCGAGCGTGTCGCCAGTCGTGTCGTACATGTTGAATCTCTGCCTGGCGATATCGAAAAATGCGTCCTGCCGGAAGGGCTGGACATGATTATTTCCTCGGCTACGTTTCAGTGGATGGCTGATCTGCCGGCTCTGCTCGCCAGAATGCACCAAGCTCTTCGCGCCGACGGATATTTAGTATTTTCGATATTCGGTCCCGGCACCATGGGAGAAATACGTGAGCTGACCGGTCGAGGGCTGTCGTATCATACAAAAGAGGACCTGAGTCGGATGCTGCGCGAGCAGTTTCGCATTATTTCGCTTACGAGCGAGACCCGGCAGGTATTTTTCCCGACGGTCAAGGAGGTGCTGCGGCACATCCGGCAGACGGGGGTCGGCGGGCTTGATCGCACGCAATGGCTGCCAGGCAAGTTCAAGGAATTCAGTCGGCAATATCGCAGCCGTTTTGCAACGGACAGCGGTTTTCCGGTCAGCTATGCGTCGACGTTTGTCGTCGCAGAGAAAATATAGCCAGCAGGAAGACGATGGCGACACCGCGAGTATATTGTATCTCCGGCATTGATACCGATATCGGCAAAACCATTGCCACCGGGCTTCTTGCCAAATCTTTTCGGGACAAGGGCTTCAGGACGATCACTCAGAAAATTGTCCAGACCGGTTGTCTTGGTCTCAGTGAGGATATTGTCCGGCACCGGCAAATTATGGGCATTGAACTGCAGCCGGTTGATGTAAACGGTCTCACCTGTCCCTACGTCTTCCCGGTGCCATGTTCGCCGCATCTGGCAGCCAGACTGGACAAACAGACAATTGACTGCAATGTCATACGCCAGGCCACAGCCTCGCTCCTGGAGCAGTATGAGCTGGTCTTTCTTGAGGGAGCCGGAGGTCTCTTTGTGCCTTTGAACGAAGAGGAGACCTTTATCGATTATCTTGAGATGGAACAATATCCGCTCATTCTGGTGAGCAGTTCCCGGCTGGGCTCGATAAACCACACGCTCGCTGCCCTGGAACTGGCTCGATTAAGAAATATAGAGGTGGCGGCGATCCTGTATAATCGCTTTGGTGGCTCTGATCCGCGGATAGAGCAGGATTCAAGAGAGGTGTTTACCAGATATATGCAAAAAAACGGTTTTGTGGGTCCGGTAATCGATCTTTTTCATCTTGAAAAATATCAGCAAGGTCTGGAAAAATTAGATGTCTGGGACATCTGAAACACACATAACACCAGAGGTAAAAAGTATATGCACAATGGACAGAAGATATGTTTGCGTTGTAAGTATTTTCGGCTGGAAAGCGTTGATGCGGGCCTTTGCCGCGTGGATAAAGATACAGATAAAAACTATCCGGTGATGGATAAGAATGATCATTGTCTCAAATGGCGCGACTGCGGTCAGCAATATTTTATCCGACTGGGCTGGATAAAGGCCAAAACCAACGAATTAGCAGTTTGACAACTACGTTCACCGGTTCAATAGTAACTGCTGGTACATTGACAGTTTCTGCGATGATTACAAGCCAAGTGCCTGGTCTCCGTGCAACTGTTCCGCTGTTTCTATCTTCCATGGTGAATATGTGTTCTTTCTACGTTTCAAGTTCCTGTCCTTTCGTAAAACAACAGCCTTTCTGGCCCTGGTTTTTGCATTAGCCGGTTTTACCGGTACCGCTCTTTCTTCCCCTCCTGATTCCACTTCCGCCTGTCTGTCGACACGCTGGCCTTCCGAGGTGAGCCAATTGGTTCCGGATCCGTCTTTAGTGCGCGGGAAACTGAAAAATGGCTTTCGATATGTCCTGAAGCAGAACCAGGAGCCGGCGCATCGGGTAGCAATGTATCTTGCCGTGCAGGCTGGATCGCTTAACGAAACTGATAACCAGCGGGGATTGGCTCATTTTCTTGAACATATGATGTTCAACGGTTCGACGCATTTTCCTCCAGGCAGTCTGGTAAACTATTTTCAATCGCTGGGGATGAGTTTTGGCGGCGATACCAATGCCCGGACCACCCACGATCAGACCGTCTACAATATTATTCTGCCGAGTGGTTCCGAGAAAGATCTCGCTTCCGGACTGCGCGTAATGGCTGATTATGCCCGGGGGGCTTTGCTGCTTGAGAGTGAAATAGACCGGGAGCGTGGAGTCATCCTGGCCGAAAAACGGGCCCGGGATTCTGCCGAATACAGGACAAGCGTTGCCGGCAGTGATTTTGCTTTTCGCGGAACGCGCTATCCGGAGAGGATGCCGATCGGTACGACAAAGACTCTGGAAGAAGCTGATCATGCTCTGCTTAAATCTTATTATGATGCATGGTACCGACCGGATAATATGGTCATAGTCGTTGTTGGCGATATAGATCCGCAACGTACCGCAGATCTCATAGACAAACATTTCTCGCCACTTACGCCGGCAGGCCCGGCGCCCGAATGCCCTGCTTTTGGCAAACTGCAGCAAAAAGGAGTCGAAGCATTTTACCATTATGAGCCGGAACTAGGCAAAACCAACGTATCTATCCAGAGTGTCTGGGATCTGCCGCTGGAAAACGATTCTCTCGAATTAGAAAAAAAAGAGTTGCTCGGTCTAATGGGTTCGATGATTGTCGACTACCGGCTTCAGCGGATACAGGAAAAAGCCAAACCACCCTTCGTCCGTGCCGGTTATTACTCCGGTGATATCGTCAACCGTATCGGCTATGCATCCCTTGTCGCCCAGGTCGGTGGCAGCCATTGGCAGGAGACCGTGACTGCGTTAGACCGGATCTTGCGTCAGGCCTTAGTGTATGGATTCTCAAAGGATGAGGTCGAACGGGCGAGAAAAGAAATTCTGGCCCAGCTGGACGCCAGGGTCCTGACAGCTGACTCGGAAGATTCCCGAACAATTGCCAACAGGATTATCGATCATCTGGGTAATAATCGAGTCTATCAGTCTGCCACACAGGAAAAAGAGTTGTATGGGCCTCTTACCAGGGAAATTACTCCTGCCGAGGTGAATGCGGCTTTTCAGGAGAGATGGAGCCATAACAACAGGTTGATCTCGGTGACCGGCGATATCGCCCTGGGCGATACGGGCAGAGCAGAGATTGCATCTCTTTACCGGGAAGTGACGAAGGAGCCGGTAATTGCCTCGATCAGCGAGCAAAAACAGATATTCCCTTATTTACAACCGGCGCCTCCCAGTGGGCCTCCGCAAACAAGTTACCTCAAGGACATTCATGTTGAACGACTGGTATTTCCCGACGGCCTGGTCGTTAACCTGAAAAAAACCCCCTTTGAAGAAAACAGAGTACGGGTTAAAGCGGTGTTTGGTTTAGGTAAAATGAAAGAACCTGTACCAGGTGTGGGCATGTTTTTAGAGGATGTGGTTAATGGCTCGGGGAGTGGGAGTCTCAGTCAATCGGCGATGGATGAGGTGCTGGCCAGCAGCTCGATACAGATGGCATTTAAAGTTGACGAATCTGATTTTTCCTGGACCGGCACTGCACTGGCCAAGGATTTCGAGCTTTACAGTCAGGTCCTGTACCACCGTCTTGTCGATCCCGGGCTTCGTGAAAATATTTTTACCAGAGCAAGAAAAAACTATGAGCAGATGTATCAAAAGATAAGTCAGGATATTGAGGGGGCGATGCCGCTTGCGGTCCAGCCGTTTTTAGCCGATTATAATAAACAATTCGGCCTGCCGCCCTGGTCGGATGTGGCCCAGGTGAATTTCACCTCCCTGCAGAAATGGGCCTCTCCTCTTCTCCGACCGGGAGACCTGGAAATATCCGTAGTGGGTGATTTTGACCGGGACAAGATCGTTGCCGTGCTGACAAAATATTTTTCGGGTCTGGCCCTGCGTCCCGCCAAAGTCCCTGACTTGCCTGAGCTGCAATTTCCTGCCGGTAAAAAACTTGTCGTTAAAGTTAACACCTCGGTCGAGAAGTCTTTGATCGTCATTGCCTGGCCGACTGACGATTTTTGGGATATTCATAGAACCAGACGATTGCATCTTTTGGCCAGTGTGTTTGGTGATAGATTGCGGGAGGTCATCCGGGAGAAATTAGCTGCCAGCTATTCGCCCAATGTTGCCAGTTTCAGTAGTCGTGATTTCCAGGGCTATGGCTATATCATCTCCCAGGTGCTGGTTAAACCGGGGACTGAAAATGCCATCGTCGCGGAGATATGCCGAATCAGCGAGCAATTGCAAAAAGAGGGTATTACCAACGATGAACTGACTCGTGCCAAGGGACCGCTCCTGACGTCGCTGCAGGAAAATATCCGTACGAATCAGTACTGGCTGAATTCTGTGCTGGCGCTTTCCGTGCGCTACCCGCAGCAATTAGTATGGCCGGATACAATTATCAGCGATTTTTCCTCGATCAGTGTTGCCGACGTCAATGAACTGGCTGCCAGATATCTGCATAATGATCGTGCTGCGATAGCGAGGGTGACACCGGAAGATGTAGATGTGCGCAAAGGTAAGGGCAACTTGGCTTTCAGTAAAAAATAATAACCGGGACCTCCTAAAGATATTTTATGGCCTGGAAGTTACTGGCTTAAGTTGTTATGGTTTTATTGCAGGCGGGGATCGACGGACTTGAAGGAAAAGGAAAGACAGGCAATTGTGCGGCAAGAAATGGATGGGGGAGGGATTGCTATGCATTTGACGAAGACTGACAATGACCGGAAAACGAGGAACAGAACCTTACAATCCGGTCAACACCGACGAAAATATCGTCGTACTCTTATTCCGGATTTTACAGGAGACCTGGCCGATGGCCGGAAAGTAGTTGGCGGCCTTGTCGAAAACATTTCCCCCGGTGGGTTTGAGATCACCAACCTGCCCAAATCGTTTACCGCCGAAAAACACCACTACACGACTGTTCTTTCCGGTGGCGGCAAACATTATAGAATGCTGGTGAAGCCTTGCTGGAGCAGAAAAAAAGGTGCCTACCATAGGGACATCGGGTTTAAAATACTCGATGCCCCATGGCAGTGGCTGGAGCTTACCATGCGAAAAAACCGTATATGAAGTAAAACTACCAGCTCAAATACTCGAGGCATTGTGCATAAACGCCACGGGGGTCGTCCACAGGCAGGATCTGCGCCAATTGGCGGGTGACAGTTTTCTGGAATTGCGCGACGGCTGGTATCTGGCTTCCCTGTATGTTCGCCAAAAACGCTTGTCCGGTAGTCAGAAACTGCAGAAACTGATCTTTGATTGACTCTGGCAGGCGGATATATTCCGTGGCATACTCCTGCAGGTTGGCCAGTTGGGCCGCGGCATCAATGGCTTCGTCAAGGGAACCCAGATTATCGACCAGGCCAAGGGTCTGCGCGGTCTGGCCGTCATAGACCCGACCTTCGGCGAGTTCGGCGACCTTGCGTTTGCTCATATTTCTGCCACTTGCGACTATCTGCAGAAATTGATCGTAGTTGTAATCGATTGTCTGCTGAATAGCATTCTTGAGCGGTTCCGGCAGAGGCTGGGTGATATCGAGTCCCGCTGCCAGTGGCGTAGTTCCAAGACCATCGCGATACACCCCGAGTGCAGCTAAAGTGTTCTCGAAGGTTGGGATGGCTCCGAAAATACCGATGGAACCGGTAATTGTTGCCGGAGAGGCCCATATCTCATCAGCATCAGCGGCGATCCAATACCCACCTGAGGCCGCAACGGCGCCCATCGACACAACAATTGGTTTACCGCTTTTTTTGAGTTCGAGCAGCTCCTGGCGGATTACTTCAGATGCAAAAGCGGAACCTCCCCCCGAATTAATGCGCAGGACCAGTGCCTTGACTGGTGTGCTTTCCCGGGCATTCTTGATAAGTTGTGCCAGCGAATCACCGCCAATCATGCCCGGGGGTTGTTTTCCCGGCAGAATTGCGCCTTCGGCAATGATAAGTCCCACCTTTGATTGTTCCGTATTGCCCCCCTGGTATGATGGGGTAAGCAAGTTAAGATAGTCAGCCGATGCCAGTATTTTGGCCGGGCCGGCAGCTTTCGGATTGAGCGAATCCAGGTATGCAGCGGCTTCCTGTCTGGTGGCAATCTGATCCACCAGGCCGGTTGCAAGGGCCAGTTGGGCGGTATTGCCGCCGGTGGAATGGAGGGCTGCGGCTATATTGCCAGTGTAGTGCTCAATAGCCTCTGGAGAAATATGCCGTTGCCTGGCTATATCGTTGGTATACACCTGCCAGAGAGCCGACAGCCACACTGTATTCTGCTGTTGATCGGCCTGTGACATTGAGTTGCGGGTAAAAGGTTCAAGGGCGGATTTATACGTACCTACCTTGAATACATTGTAGTTGACCTTAAGCGTATCCAGTGCGTCCTTAAAATAGAGGTGATAGACACCGAAGCCGTGAATATCGACGCCGCCCATCGGGTTGACCATGATTTTGGTCGCATACGCCGCCAGATAGTACTGGGCCTGGGTGTAGTAGTCTTCTGCGGCAATCACGCTCTTGCCGGTTTCTTTAAAGCGTTCGAGGGCCTCGCCAATGGTCTGCAGCTGGTTCAGGCCTGCATGAGACATATCTTTTAAATTGAGAAGCAAGACGGCGATTCGATCATCTGCCGCACCGTTATCGATAACATCGAGAATGTCCTGCAGGGCCGTTTCAGGTTCCGGAACATCCATATTCAACGATTCGCCAAAGAGTCTTTCAAAAGAACCGAGCAGTTTTTTCTCCTCGACGATATCACCGGAAATATCCAATCTGAGTACCGCCCCGATGGGGATTTGTTGTACTTCTCGGGGTACGAATGCAAAAATTATTGCTGCCGCGGCGAGGAGCAGCAGCCCGTTGAACAGTACGTTTCTGATGAAGGTAAAAAATTTGCCGATATATTTAAATAGGTTAACTATAAAAAGAATGATATTTTTCATGGTGTGTGTGAAGACTCTTTTAGTGACTTAGAAATAAGAAATAAAGTCGTATCAGCAGCATCTGGTCAAGGATAACAATAATATAGATAAGTATAACCGGTTACAGGCTGCCCTGCTGCATAAAAGGAAGGACCAGCTGGCGGGGTATCCTTTTGTTGCCGGTAAGTTTTGAGATGGAGAGGCCAAGCAGTCGGACTTTTGCGGCGCCCACCCTGGTCGTCGCGAGCAACCCTGGGACCAGAGAAAGAATACCGGCACTTGAATAGATCGGCGCCTGGACGGTTTGCGACCGGGTTATCGTGGTGAAATCATGGTACCTGACCTTAAGGGTGAGTGTGTAGCCGCCGGTTTGTTTCTTCTTCAGCGAATATTCAATCTGCTCGGCGAGATGAGACAGGATAGTGTGTATTTCATTCTTATCATTGGTATCGCAGCAGAGTGTCGTTTCACTGCCGATCGATTTCCGTTCCCGAGTCGGCTCAACGGGCCTGTTGTCAATGCCGCGAACAATGTCATACAGAAACAAACCCGTTTTGCCAAAATGGCAGACGAGCGTTTCTTTATCCATCCGGCGAAGATCATGCCCGGTTTTAATGCCCAGGCGCAGCATTTTTTTTTCGGTAACTTTGCCCACTCCGAAAAACCTGCGAATAGGCAGCACTGAAAGAAAGTCGACAGCTTTCTCCGGAGGAATTGTCGTGAGCCCGTTTGGTTTCTTAAAGTCCGAGGCAACTTTTGCTAAAAATTTATTAAAGGAAACTCCGGCTGAGGCGGTCAGGTGCAATTCCTCGAAGATCTCGGAGCGAATTCTTTGCGCGAGTATCGTGGCGGATGGATGATTCTGGTTGTTTGTCGTTACATCAAGAAAGGCTTCGTCGAGGGACAGCGGTTCGACGAGCGGGGTGAAACGACGAAAAATAGCCATCAGCTGCGTTGAAATTTCCCGATATCTGTCCATTCTCGGCTTGGTAAAAATTGCCTGCGGACAGAGCCGTATCGCCTGAGAGCATGGCATTGCCGAGTGGATTCCAAAGCGGCGCGCTTCATACGAGCAGGCGGCGACGACACCTCTGCTTTCTGGTCTGCCTCCGACAATCAGCGGTTTCCCCTGGAAGGCTGGTGTATCTTTTTGCTCGATGGACGCAAAAAATGCATCCATGTCGATGTGCACGATTTTTCGCTTACTGTACATTTCTTAATGGGATGACAACCAGAAAACAGGTATTGGGTACGTGTAGTTATTGATATCCATATTGGCCTTTTCAGGAAAATTTTACGACATTTTTTCGCCTTGTGGACATTATTTTATCTGATTACCCCTCAAGCTCAGCTTGTCGAAATGGAAGGGTGTGGGCTGTTCGTTTCCCGGGACGCCGTAAACCCATCCCTGGGGGGCTTCGCTGCAGCCATCCTTGGCTGCAGAGACCCGTAAAACAAACAGCCCACACCCTGGTTAAGTAGCTGAACATTAGAGGTAATCAGATTATTTTATGATGCTGCAGGATTCGAGAAATACCGCAAAAGTATATTCAGCTTCATCAACGGCGAGAAATATGGTATCTCAAGGGATTAACGGCAAAGGACATACCAATACCTCTACTCTTGGCGACAGCGGTGATGCTGTCGATGGTACACTATGCATAAAAAAGAAATTATCGGATCGAGCCTGCTTTTCGAAGGTCTTCCTGCTCAACAGGTGGAAGCTCTTGCCAATATTGCGGTTGAAAAAACTTTCCAGCGGGGAGAAAATATCTTTTTTGAAGGCGATGAAGGAATCGGTTTTTATATGGTCGGAGAGGGCCGGGTAAAGATTTTTAAGGTCTCTTTTGCCGGGAAAGAACATATCCTGCATATCTTCGGTCAAGGCGAACCTTTTGGCGAGGTCCCGGTGTTTCATGGCCAGCCGTTTCCGGCCACGGCTGAAGCCTTGGAAAAAACCGTTACTCTGTTTTTTCCCCGCGATAAGTTTATCCTGCTGGTCGAGGCCAATCCCTCGCTCGCTTTAAATATGCTCGCCGTGCTGTCGCATCGCTTACGTAAGTTCGCCAGTCAGATTGAGAGCCTCTCGTTAAAAGAAGTCCCGGCCCGACTCGCTGGTTATTTACTTTACCTCAGTCAGGAGCAGGGTGAAGATGACGAAGTCGAACTCGATATCTCCAAGGGTCAGCTTGCCAGCCTGCTGGGCACAATCCCTGAAACCTTGTCGCGCATATTCGCCCGGATGAGCGATGAAGGCCTCATCGAGGTAAACGGCAGAAAAATTAGTCTGCTCGATCGACAGAGGTTAAGCGAAAAGGAATAATCTTTATCGTTTAAGAGGGACAGCGAGAATCCGCTTGCCGTTGGCATGCAGTTTAAACTGCCTCTTTGACACCGTCTTGTCAAGTTTCAGAGTTCGATTGCCGATCTGGATAATGGTACCGGCAAAGATGGTTCCGACCACATCGATTTTAATGTTTTCGATAGCGATAGCACCGTCGCTGCTGTAGTCAGCGTCTTGCTCGACTTTGCCGATATCGACCTTGTTTTGCTCATCCGAGCCGGCAATTCGCGAATATCTACCGGTTCCCGGAATAAGATTCACGCGCAGCAGCAGGAGCTTGGTCTCCGCGAGCTGCCGCTCCATACGGCGTATCTTTTTTGATGTGGAGCTTCCCCGATATCTCTGTATCCATTGAATAATGGCGTCCTGCTGCTGCACAATACTGGTCTTGAGCTCCTGTAGATGGACAAGTCGCTCAGCCACGGTGCCGGCAGCAATAAGTGCCGGGGTGCTGTTTTCTGAGCCTACATTGCCAAGGGTTATATTGCCTTCTGCGACGATTCGACCACCCATGACGATGCTCAGATTTTGGCACCGGACATCAGAGCCGGCAGTAATTTCACTATAGTAGGATTGTTTTCGAATAACGGCAATACCACCGCATTGCAATGATCCCCGCTCAATGAAATTGATATCGGCATCGCCCTGCACCTGCAGGGTACAGTTCTTTCCCGTCGTTCCGCCCCTGACTACCAGATTGCCGTTGCAGATGACCGAGGCAGAGAGGACGCTGCCGGATATCTTGAGATCGCCCCCCACGGTGACACGAAACCCCGGCTGCACGGAACCGAGGATAGTGATGGCATTCATGCTCTCAATATTTCCCGTCTCAAAGTCTATATTGCTGGAAATGGTTTGATGGGAAAGAACTTTGATAACGTGATTATTGACGATGGAAAGAACACCGTCTTTGGTGGCGGTGACCTGCATCGTCTCTTCGCTGAAGCGCGCATCACCCTGAACTCGTATGATAATATCCTGTCCGGGAGGGGCGGGTGTCTCCTGCCCGTAGACATTGATCCCTGGTTTTCCCTGAATGGCGGGAATTTTGGTGGCAATACACTGGTTGGCGAGCACTCCGACCATAATCCGCCTTTCCCGAAAGTCAATATTGCCATTATCGAGAACAGTTCCGGCAATCGGCCCAATTTCCATATCATACCTGAGATACGCATTGGTGCTTTTTCCAGCAGTCTGTCCGTTGGCGATTACAAAACTTTTGAATTCGTTGCTTTCTTCGTTGATAAAAGCGGTAATTTCTTCAATCGTTGAGTGATTTATTCCGAAAACAATTCCTTCTTCAGCAAGCAGCTCCTTGATGTCTTCTTTTTGCAGGGAATGACCATTTTCGAGCGGCGGATGGATGGCAAGGCTCACCTGCATTCTGTCCTGTGCAATAATCAGGAGAGGTTCTACCGAAATAACTGTAAGGGGATCAGGGCTATCAGGGCGACGAATTATTTGGATTTTAGGATATCCGGCAACTGTTGCATGAATTGATTCCCCGTCTTCCGAGAGGTGGGCACAGGCACCGGGCTCAATAGCGTGCTTGGTAAATCCTTTGTTGGCGAACCGCTGAAAATTGGGAAAATCTACGAGGAGCTGGCCTGACCGCACCAGCTCTGAAACAGCAATTTTGTCCGTTGTGTAATCATCACCAATTTTGATGAGTTCCGATGAAAAATGGTAGGTCGGCTCTAGAATTTTTTTACGGCCATGTTTTTCTTCCGTTTGTACATCCATTAAGTATTCCAGTTCTGAAGCTATAAATGATCAAAATCTACCCAGGTTTTATGCCATCGATATACCTATCGGTAAGATAATAATTTTAAATTAGAATGGGTATAAATGGACAAGTAAATCTTCCGGCCGGTCTTCCTGCTGTATCTGGGCAAAGGTGAGTTGCGGTAACGCTGGGTGAATGCTCTTGACGCTGTGGGCGGAGATAACTGGACGATACCGTACTCGCTGTCGTTTATTCGACGTCTATTTTATCGGGAGCACTTTGATCTTTTTGGTGTTGCTGCTGCAAAAGAGCAATTTCTTTGTCACGAAGGCAGATTGTACTTGCTTTGTGTGGGTATTTACCTTTCTTGTCCTGATAAAAAGCCTTTATTACATTGAAGTCTCCAAGGATATCCCCCGTCGGCACCAGGACTGGGCCAAGGCCAATGGTCTTGGTCGGATAATCAATATATCCCAGGCAGATGTTGACATGGGCCTGCACGGCTATCTGGTAGAAACCTGCTTTCCAGTGATCTTTTCTGGCCCGGGTACCTTCAGGCGCAATTGCCAGTACGAGCCGGTCTCTTTCCGCAAAGGTGCGTACCATTTCGTCGATGAATCCACTTCTCGCTTTTCGATCAACGGGTATGCCGCCTATTTTCTTGAAAAAGCTCCCGAAAGGTTCTTTGAACATGGTATGTTTGCCTATCCATGAATATCGTAGCCCAAGTGCAGATAAGGCCAGCAGGGTCATGGGGAAATCCCAGTTGCTGGTATGCGGTGCCCCTATGATGATGATTTTAGTATCGGCCGGAACCTGCGGGGCAAGATGCCAGCCGAGCAGGGAAAGAAGGGATGCTGACAGGGACTGGATCATGGATTGTAACTGGTGCGTGTGGTTTGTTGTACCGGAGGAAACTGAGCCAGTACTGCTTCAACCATTTCGTTGACACTGCGGGTTATTTCATCCGGGGTCGAGTGGATAAAAACCTCGCGGCTCCCCGTACCTTTCCAGATAAGCTTTTTGGTTGCGGCTGAATGAATATTGATGACCAGGGTGCCCTGATCATACTGCCGGATTGTGCTCCCTGTACTCATGCCTACTCCGCCATAACGGCCAAAGCGACCGAAACCGAAACCAAAACCCGAATCGAAGGTATCACTCTCAAGTCTGCTCTTGATTGTATAGGTACAGGAGACAAGATAATTTGGTTGCGGGGTCTGGATAAAACCACGGTTGGCAAGCGTTGTATCTATCGCGGATTTAAACCTTTTGGCCAGCAGTTCATCGCTCAAAAGGAGGTCACCGTTACCTGCTGGTATCGCTGTGTTCCAACCATAGGTGTTTTTCTTATCAAAGAGGTAGCCTGTGTCAAAGTCCTGACTGACCTCCACCTGCGCGCAGGATGACAGGAAAAGTGCAACCACCGCAAGGATGAAAAATAACAGGGGAGGCACCCTGAAACAGCCGCCTAGCCGGGAGGAGACGATGTGTTGTTTTTTCATTGAGCCTCCGAAAATTTTAAGGATTGAGTCCGTGACGGTTATTGTTCGGATTTTAATACTGCCAGAAAAGCCGTCTGCGGAATATCGACGTTGCCGATGGTTTTCATTCGCTTTTTGCCAGCCTTTTGTTTCTCGAGCAATTTTCTTTTGCGCGAGATATCACCCCCGTAACACTTGGCGGTGACATCTTTGCGCAGTGCCGATATGGTCGTTCTGGCTATAATAGCTCCGCCAATCGCAGCCTGTATAGCTATTTTAAACATTTGTCTGGGAATTTCCAGTTTCAGCATCTCACAGGCGTGGAGCCCTCTGGCTCTCGAGCTGCTGCGATGGACCAGCTGCGACAAGGCGTCGACGGGTTCACTGTTCACCAGAATATCGAGTTTGACCAGATCGCTTTTGCGGTAATCGAGCATCTCGTAGTCAAACGAACCATAGCCTTGCGTGACGGATTTCAAGCGGTCATAAAAGTCATAAATAACCTCGGCCAGCGGCAGTTCGCACTGCAGCTCAATTCGGCCGGGCATCGGATAGTTGAAGGTAGTGTTTTCGCCGCGCCGCTCCATACACAGGGTCATAACTGTACCCATATATTTTTCGGGCATCAAAATGGTCGCTTTGATATACGGCTCTTCTATCTTTTTAATATGAGAGGGGTTTGGAAAATGAGCCGGATTGTCGACGTGAATGGTGGAGCCATCGGTGAGGTGGAAGATATACTGTACCGACGGTACCGTCAGAATCAGTGAAATATCAAATTCCCGTTCAAGACGCTCCTGGATAACCTCGAGGTGCAAGAGTCCGAGGAAGCCGCACCTGAACCCGAAGCCAAGGGCGGCGGACGAGTCCTTCTCAAAGGTGAGGGCTGCGTCGTTGAGCTTGAGTTTTTCCAGGGCTGCGGCCAGGTCTTCGTATTCGTCGGTGTCGATCGGGTAGATTGAGGAAAAAACGACCTGCTGCACTTCTCTGAAGCCTGGTAGCGGTGCCTCTGCGGGATGATCGCGCAAGGTAATGGTGTCGCCCGGCCGGGTATCTTCAACGGTCTTTATACCTGCCAGAATATAGCCGACCTGTCCCGCGCTAAGCTGTTTTTGCGGCTGTCTTTTTAGCTTGAACAGACCGACCTCATCCACTTTGTATTCGACCCCGTTGGCCATGAAAAACATGATATCGCCGGGCTTTATTGTCCCGTTCATAATCCTGACCGAGATGAGGGTGCCGCGAAACGAATCGTAATTCGCATCAAAGATTAATGCCTGCAAAGGGGCCTTGGGGTCGCCTTTCGGTGGGGGAATATGGGCCACTATGGTTTCGAAGATACCTTCTATGCCGGTGCCGTTTTTGGCGGAGCAGAATTGGACCAGATCAACATCAAGGCCAAGATCCTCTTCTATTTGCAGGGCAATACGTTCCGGTTCGGCAGAGGGCAGATCGATTTTGTTGATGACCGGGATAATTTCCAGGTCGTTTTCCATGGCCAGATAGAGATTGGCGAGAGTCTGGGCCTCGACCCCCTGCGCAGCGTCAATGAGCAGCAGGGCGCCTTCGCAGGAGCTGAGAGCCCTTGATACCTCATAACTGAAGTCAACGTGACCGGGGGTGTCTACCAGGTTGAGCTGATACTGCTGTCCGTCTTTTGCGGTATACGGCAGACAGATAGTCTGGCTTTTAATGGTGATCCCCCGTTCCCTTTCTATATCCATGTTATCGAGGAGCTGGTCCTTGAATTCCCTGGCGGTGACCAGACCGCAAAATTGAATCATGCGGTCGGCAAGAGTTGATTTACCGTGATCGATATGGGCGATTATACTGAAGTTTCTGATGTTATTCATTTTTTTATTTTGAGGTGGGCCGTGAAGAGAGACAGGTTAATTCGACTTTAAACGATTTGATCATTTATCACATCCAGTGAACTAATAAAATAAAATATTATACGTACCTTTGGCGAATTCGAGTAAACTACTCGTCAGGTGTCAAGCTGATTCCCATTTTCTTCGGCACAATATGATTGCACTTTCGCTCAGGTAGAGTAATATCATAATCTTTCTTAATTTTCTGGGTATATTTTTCCGGAGAGACAAATAAATGAGCAAAAACAATATAATCGATTCTGATAAAGACATAGATTCTTTAGAAGAGGAAGAGCTCGATTCAACCAGAAGTATTGACGAAGCCTACGAGAATCCTCTGGTGGACGTTGCTGATGAAGAGAATCTGCCTGCCCTCAGCAACCCGGCTCTTCATCGCTATCTTCAGGAAATCAGTCAATATGAACTGCTAACCAGAGAAGAGACTGATGAACTGGCGGTGCGCTTTCGTGAAGACGGCGATCAGGATGCCGCATACCGACTGGTGAGTTCTAATCTCCGACTGGTGGTCAAAGTGGCCATGGATTTTCAGAAGTACTGGATGCAGAATTTCATGGATCTCATTCAGGAAGGAAATGTTGGTCTGGTCCAGGCCACCAAGAAATTCGACCCCTACCGCGGGGTGAAATTTTCCTACTACGCCGCCTATTGGATCAGGGCATATGTCTTGAAATTCATCATGGACAACTGGCGTCTGGTGAAAATAGGTACAACCCAGGCGCAGCGTAAGCTTTTTTTCAGTCTCAATAAGGAACGCAAGCTTCTTGAAGGCCAGGGATTTGCGGCTGAGCCGAAATTACTGGCGGAACGTCTCAATGTCAAGGAGCGCGAAGTCGTTGAAATGGGTCAGCGAATGGATAACTGGGATGTCTCTCTGGAGAGTCCGGTACGTTCGGACTCAGAAGACGAACAGAAAAATTTCCTCCCCAGCGACGGACCGGGGATCGAATCAACGGTGGCCGGCAAGGAAGTCAAAGCGAAGCTGACGGAGCTGCTGGAAATTCTCAAGGTCAAGCTCAACGACAAGGAAAAGATGATCCTTGAAAAGCGACTGTTGACCGATGAACCACTGACCCTGCAGAATATTGCCGACCGTTTTGATATTTCGAGAGAACGTGTACGGCAGATTGAAGTAAATCTTCTGAAAAAAATGAAGAAATATCTTGAGGCAGAAATGCCCGATATCGTAGATTATTTTGACGGTGAGAAAATAGTTATCAACTCGTCATCCTGATCCGGTATCGTCTCCAGACGATGATTTCGTAAACAGTCAATTTTCACCACGCCATCAATTAACTCCACCACAATTCACTACTATGAAAGTACCTTTATTAGATCTTCAGGCCCAGCTGGAATACCTCGAAGATGATATTCTTGCTGCTGTCACCCGCGTTGTTAAATCTACCCGTTATATCCAGGGTCCTGAAGTTGAAGAGTTTGAAAAGGAGATAGCGGAGTATTGCGGGGCAGCTTACGGAGTTGGGGTTACCAGCGGTACCGATGCCTTGCTGATATCCTTGATGAGCCTTGGCATTGGGCCTGGAGATAAGGTGCTGACTACGCCTTATTCTTTTTTTGCGACGATGGGGGTTATCCTCAGAGTTGGCGCCATACCAGTTTTTGCCGATATTGATCCGATAAGTTTTAATATCGATCCGGCAAAGATGGAAGAGGTGCTGGCAGCTGATACCAGCCGGGAAATAAAAGCCATCATTCCGGTGCATCTCTATGGCCAGTGTGCCGATATGTCGGCAATTATGGAGATGGCTGCCCGCTACGGTCTCCCTGTCATTGAAGATGCCGCTCAGGCAATCGGCGCTGAGTATCCTCTGCCTGCAGCAGGTGCAGCCAAGGGGACGTACAAAAGAGCAGGGTCGATGGGACTGGCCGGCTGTTTTTCATTTTTTCCCAGTAAAAATCTCGGTGGGATAGGGGATGCCGGGATGGTGGTCACCCAGGATAAAGATTTTGCCGAACGTCTCGTTTTAATGCGAAATCACGGTGCCCATCCAAAATATTATCATAAGCTGGTCGGCGGCAATTTTCGCCTGGACCCGATCCAGGCTGCCGCCCTGCGGGTAAAACTGCCATATCTTGAAAGATGGCATGCCGGCCGATGCGCAAATGCGAGGCGCTACGATAGTCTTTTCCTGCAGTCAGGTCTAGTTGATGCGCAGCAGATTGTCGTGCCGAAAGTGGTGTACAGCCAGACGCCCGGAGCAGATGGCAGAATACCGAACGTGCACATCTATAATCAGTATATACTTCGTGTAGCGCGCCGCAACGAGCTGCGGGAGTGGCTGAATAAGAACGACATTGGCTGCGAAGTGTATTACCCCGTGCCCCTGCACAAGCAGGAGTGCCTTGGAGACATTGGTGCCGGTGTTCAGTGTCCGGAGGCTGAAAAGGCGGCGGACACCACCATAGCACTGCCCATCTATCCAGAGCTGACCGAGGCGATGCAGGAATATGTCGTTGAGAAAATAGTGCAGTTTTATAGCTAACAGGTTACCGTGAGGGGTGACAAGTACAGAGATAACACGAGCGAGCCAATTGTATAAACCCTCCTTTGCCAATGATCCTATCCAGGCTGAAGAACGTTATTTACAGCCAACTATTTTTTTTGCTTATCATTTCTGTCGGGGCGACTGCGCCGGGTTGTTTTGCCGGCGACAGAATTGCCCCGGAGAGAAATATCTCCATGATCCAGGGCGAACTGGAGTCACCTCAATGGAAAATCCTGTGGGATAAGGCCAGAGAATTTGTCCGCGATGAAAACTACCTGTTCGCGGTCAATGCCTATGCCCAGTTATACAGCTTAAAGCCGAATATAGAAGAAGCCAACTGGGAATATTGCAAGGTTCTCCTCAAAGTTGACGATTATTCAACCGCAGGGAAGATTGTCGGTGATCTGATAGATAAAGATCCCAATAATAGTCAGTATCTCCTGACCGGCGGAGCTGTGGCATTGCACTGGAAAAATTATGCGACAGCAATTGATTATTACGGCAGAGTGCTGGAAAAAGATCCGAACGGGGCAAACTCTGATCCCGCTCTTCTTGGTCTTGCGACCAGTCTCAGGGATCAGGGCAAGAAAGAGCTTGCCTTTACACTTTTCGAGCAGTACAGCCTGCGTCATCCGGAAAATCACGCGGTAATTCGCACCCTGGCCGATGATGCGCATAGCCTCGGCAAAGACGACAAAGCCAGAAAACTCTACAGTCAGTTGCTGGAAAATCCGTCTGTAGGCGATCAGGTAATCTTCCAGGCAGTTCAGGTTTTCGATGGACCGGGTTACGAAAAAAAAAGAAGCGAACTCTGGCAGGAATATCTTAATCGACATCCCGATTATATACCGTTTCGACAAAAGCTCGCCCAGTATTATATGGACGCTGGCGCCTTTGAAGCGGCTTTGCTGCAGGTAAAGTATCTCGTCGATAACAGTCAAAATAATGACCACTTTCTGCTGACGGCAGGAAAGATCAGCCAGGATGATCTGCACCGGCCTGATCGAGCCCTGTTTTTTTACGAAAGATACCTGCAAAAGCATCCGGAAGACGGGGGTGTAAAAGCGAAAATCTCTGAGATACAATCAATCCTCGCGGCTGATTTTTTGAGGATTGTCGAAAAAGAAGGCGCTGAACAGCTGTGGAATGATCTTGCTGATATCACTCTTGATCGACCGGCAATGTATCTTGAAATGGCTGATCTGCTGGAAAAGAAAGGCAACCATGAACAGTTGATTGATGTTCTGACGACTCTTTTTAAACACTCGGCCCGGGATGATGATATCGCCCTGCGTCTTGCAGAGCAATATTACCGGAAAGCGCTGTATAAAAAGACCGTTGAGTATCTTTCTTTGGTTGCTGCCGAGAAAAACAAATCAAAATTCTACTACCTCATGAAAGGCGATGCCGAGCAGCATCTGGGCCTGGAAATCAAAGCGCTCGCCTCCTATGAGAGGAGCCTGGCGTTTGATCCGCATGATTTCGCGCTTCGAGAAAAATGTCTGCTGCTTGCCGGAAAAATCGGTAACGGCAATAAACTGAAATCGTTTTTTACAGGGGGTCTATATCAAACCGATGCAGGCGTGTTGAGTCGTTTCGTGTTGGCATATCTCGATCTGCTCTCTTATAATTTCCTGTTTGAAGAATATGCGCGAACCTGTAAGTGGGCGAAAGAACGCTTCGCCGGTTGGCCGGAGATAACCACCAGGATAGACCTGCATATGGCGGGGTCTCTGCGCAAAGAAGGAAAAACGAAACGGGCGGAGCAATTGTTGCGCCAACTGCTGCTGGGTAATATCTTCGTTGAAGATGTCCTTTTTCAACTGGCTGAAGATGCGGTAAACGATAAAAATGTAGCTGGTGCAAAGAGCTGGTATCAGGAATTGCTGAAGACCACAGGGCAGCGCGATGCTAAATTTTCTTATGACCCTCATGGTGCCAGATTGCTGCTCGTGCGAGTAGAGATGCTGCAGGCGGAAGGGGAATATGCAGAAGCCCAGCAGATCATCGACCTCTATCTGACAGCGGCCGGGAAATTGTCGACGCAACGAGAATTATTGCCTTTTCTGGTAGCCTTAGAGAAAAAACACTGCTGGCTGAGTTACTACAGGGGCGAGGTACGGGAGGCATATCGACAATGCGGATCGCTCTTGGACAATGGCCCTTTCGATCCTGAATTGATCACCCTTAAAGGCTTGCTCCTGGGCAAGCTGAAAAAAACAGATGACGGAACAGGCGTCGATGATAAAGTTCTCATTGAAGGCACTCCGGTGGTTTCCAGATATCTGGCGGTCGCTCTAAAACAGATGGAGTATCGAGAATATGGTGCTGCCAGAAAATATGCCGCCGCAGCGCTTGAAACATATCCCGACTCTCTTGTTGGTCAAGCTGTCTGGGCGGAATTAATGGTTGCAACGGGGACGAGCCAAAATGCGGTTGTCGCTTTGTCGAAGCTGATCCGCCAATATCCCGGGGAACCATATTTTCAAAAAAAGCGCATCGAAGTGGAAGCACGCCGCGGGATGTATGGACAGGGACTGGTACTCTTTACAAAAGAAGAAGGAGGGGGCGGCATAGAGAATCTGGCGGCAAAACTCACCTCTTCAGACAGTACTGAAGATCTCCTCGTTCTTGCCAGGCTGTTATGGGGGGATAAGCAGCAGGCTGAAGCGTTAAAGATTTACCGGCAACTCCTGACGCCACCTGTCCAGGATTTGCTCGGCGAAAAATTCAGGCAAAATCAGATAAATTATCATTATCTCTCCCGGGAAAACAGTTTCTGGAACCAGATGATGCTGCTGTTGCGGTCTGAACCCGACATCATTGCTGAATTTATGGGACCGCAATTTCTGCTCGATAATCGAGACAATGAAGCGGGAAAAATTGTCTCCGGATTATTTGAAAAATATAGTTGGCAAAAACTGATCGCCAGTGAATATACGGCACGAAAAGCAATTTTTGATCGTAACTATTATTACGCTGAACAAAGTTATAAACGACTTTCAAAACAAGATTCCTCCGAAGGAATGAGTGATCTTGCAAATATCTATGGTAAAATTGGCAAGTATCGTAAAGAGGCGCAGGTGTATGATGCCATGCAGAAAAGTGGAACCACTTCTCCCGAGTTAGAAAAGTCTATCGAACGTACCACTCTGCAGATCAGTCCCCAGAGTGTCTTTAATGCTGAATACGAGGAAAAAAAGGGGAGGGATGGTCATATCGATGTGGCGAGAACGACTGTCGGAACGTCTTTCTGGTTTACTCCCGATCTTGATAAAGACGTTCGGATTCGTTATACCAATAACCGTTTCGCGTCGCTGGATACCGAAGGTTCGACCGGCAGCAACTATCTTTACACCGTCGCAACCTATGAGTTTACCAAAGCCTACGAATTGATTCTGGGGGGCGGAGCGGAAAAGATTACTGGGAACAGTAATCCAGGATTTCAGTACGAAGTCGAATTGAAAGGGCAGCTGGATGATTATGTCAATGCGTATGTGCTGCTTGATAAAAAACAGGTATACGATACCATCGAGGCTATACAGCGACAAATAACATACCAGTCGTTTGAAACCGGCTTGAGTATTGAAACCCCTGTTGGTCTGTCTTTTGGCGGGGATTTACGGCATCGTTATTACAATGACGGGAACGGCGAGAACAGATTCCACGGCTATTCATCGTACAGTATTTTTGGTGAATCCCTGCAGGTGGCAGTACGGTATGATTACCAGTATCTGATCAACGATGATGAAAACAAAGCCCCGGGAACTGTCGGGGAGTCGATGGATGGACTCTTTTACTGGAGTCCTTCCTTCTTTACCGAACATCGGGTAAATCTGCATTTTCAGCACGATTTCCTGGGCTATCAGCAAGGGGAAAAGAAGGGCATGAGCTATTATGCGATCGACAATGCCATTGGCCTCGAAGATAATGAAAATCTCTCTTTTACTACCAATTTCAATATTTTCCTTGAAATGAGCCCACATTTTTTATTAAAAGGCAACTTTACTTTATCTAGAAGTGATGATTTTGAGGATAAAGGATTGTTTCTGTCACTGCACTATCGGTGGTGATAGTTATTTTGTCGGTACCTCCTGCATGGGTCTTATTTGCTTTGGAACCCTGCAGGATTTTTTTATGGAGATTTAAATGATACAACGAATACCAATGTCCAAAAGCGGCAATCAAAAGTTACGGGAAGAATTGCAGCATCTGCAAAGGGTGGAACGGAGTGTGGTTGTCAAGGCTATTGAAGTCGCGCGGGAGCATGGCGATCTGAAGGAGAATGCTGAATATCATGCGGCCAAAGACCGGCAGGGCCATATCGAAGGACGCATTCTGGAGCTCAAAGACAAATTGTCGCGTGCAGAGGTAATAGACTGCTTACAGGTGAAGACCAACAGTATTGTATTCGGAACTGTCGTTCAATTACTCGATCTCGACACAGACGAGGAGGTCACGTATCAGTTGTTGGGTCCGGAGGAGGCAGATGTTAAAAAAGGTTCCATCTCGGTTCTGTCGCCGCTTGGCAAAAGTATGCTTGGCAAAGAGGTAGGTGATGAAGTCCTGGCGGTAACACCTGGTGGAAAAAGAGAATTTGAGGTGATCGCAATTCGACCCTCTGAATTTTCATAAGGTCGCCTGCACCGTTGTATTGTGCGGGGAAGGTGTTGTACTGCTTGAACTTACTCGGAATTCTTGGCGGAGGTCTGCAGAATTCCTGCCAGGAACATGGTGAGAACCTGATCAGCAACTTCTTCAACCGTGTAGTGGGTTTCAAGTGATGCATTCCAGACTCTTGAAACCTCATCCAGAGAGCCAAAAAATATTCGTTTGGCAAGGTCAGGCTTGACGTCTGCTCTGTAAACTCCTGTTTGTTGGCCTTTTTTGATTATGTTGGCGATTATACCGATGTATTCGCTGAATTTATTATTTCGATATTCGTTTATGACCTTGTGGGTTTGTCTCAGTTCGATCTGAATCACTTCGGCAAGGTTCTTGTTCTTCTTCATGGCTGTCAGATGCTGGACTGTAAAGATTTCCAGCATTTTTCGGGGATCTTCCTCGTTGCTGAGGAGCTTAGTGGTTTTTTCGACAATTTTACCCACCTCTTCCTCAAATACGGAGAGCAGGATATCGTATTTGTTGTTGAAGTAGAGATAAATTGTTCCGTCAGCAACCTTGGCTTCTTTGGCAATATCGGATATCCTGGCAGTGAAAAATCCTTTTTTGGCAAAGACTTTGGTGGCCGCCGAAATAATTTTTGAATGTTTATTTTCTGCTTTCATTCCCAACAGAGAAAGATCGAAGTAGTAAAACAACAAAAACGAGCAAATTATGAATGACTATTCATTCATGTAATATTTCACATCCCGTTTGTCAACGATCAATCAAAACGACAGGGATGATTGGCGGATTTTCTCGTAAAAACAATATTTCCCTCTAGATAAAAATAAAACGTACTGGAGTAGCCTATGAAGATTCTTGTTGTTGGTTCTGGTGGGCGTGAGCATGCGCTTGTATGGAAAATAAAGCAGAGTAAGAAGGTCGAAAAGATATTCTGCGCCCCGGGCAACGCCGGTATAAGCCGCCTGGCAGATTGTGTCGATATCTCGGTGACCGATGTTAAAAAACTGCTTAAATTTGCCCAGAAAGAACACATTGATCTGACAGTAGTCGGGCCCGAATCCTCTCTGGTGGCCGGTATTGTCGACATCTTTGAGGAGAATGGTCTGAGGATATTTGGACCCACCAAAAAAGCGGCAGAGCTTGAAGGCAGCAAGGTATTCTCCAAGGAATTTCTGGAAAAATATAATATTCCGACCGCGTCTTTTGCGGTATTCGATGATGGTGAAAAGGCGAAAAAATATATCGATTCCCATGGCGCCCCGCTTGTAGTCAAGGCGGATGGGCTTGCCGCCGGTAAGGGGGTTATTGTTGCCAGGTCGGTGGAAGAAGCGAAACAGGCGGTAGATCTGATCATGGCGGACAAGGCTTTTGGCAGTGCCGGGGACAAGATTATAATTGAAACCTGCCTTACCGGAGAGGAAGCCTCCTTTATTGCCTTTACCGATGGGAAGACCGTGCTCCCCCTGCCCACGTCTCAGGATCACAAAGCAGTATTTGACAAAGATCAGGGGCCAAATACCGGTGGAATGGGAGCGTATTCCCCAGCCCCCGTGGTGACCGACGAGATTGCTGATTTTGTCATGAACAGGGTAATGTTGCCGACGATAAAAGGTCTGGAGGCTGAAGGGAGACCGTATAAAGGGATGCTCTATGCAGGATTGATGATTGATGGTCAGAACATCAATGTGCTTGAGTTTAATTGTCGGTTCGGTGATCCGGAGGCGCAACCGCTGCTGATGCGGCTGAAAAGCGACATAATCGACATCTTTGAGGCAGCGATTGATGGCAAACTGGAACGGGTTGAGATGAAAATTGATCCACGGCCGACTGTCTGTGTGGTCATGGCTTCCGGAGGATATCCCGGGGCCTATGAGACAGGCAAGGTTATCAGTGGTTTGGCCAAGGCTGCTGAATGTCCGGGAGTGGAAGTCTTTCATGCCGGAACTACCAAAAAAAATGGTCGAATTGTTACCAGCGGCGGACGGGTTCTGGGCGTTACTGCGGTAGGCAACACCTTAAAAGATGCGATTGCCAGAGCTTATACGGCGGTGGATGTCATTAAATGGACCAATTGTTATTACCGGCGGGATATTGGTGATAAAGCCTTACGGCGCAATTTGACGGGAGTGCCGTCACCGCTCGTTGGCATTGTCATGGGCAGCGATTCCGATCTGGCGACAATGAAAGTTGCCGCAGATTTTTTGCGGGCAAACGATATCTGCTGTGAGATGACCGTCGCCTCGGCGCACCGTACTCCGGAGAAAGCCGTTGGGTATGCCAAAACAGCGCAGCAGAGAGGCTTACGGGTCATCATTGCCGGTGCAGGCATGGCGGCGCATCTGGCCGGTGTACTTGCGGCACACACCGATCTTCCGGTTATAGGTGTTCCACTGGATTCCTCTTCTCTTGGGGGGTTGGATGCACTGCTGTCGACTGTGCAGATGCCGCCTGGTGTTCCCGTGGCGACCATGGGAATTGGCAAGGCGGGCGCTAAAAATGGCGCGGTAATGGCCTTGAAAATCCTTGCTTTGGTCAATCCGGAACTGGGCAAGAAACTGGTTAAGTTGCGTCATGACATGGTGTTGGATGTCGAAGAAAAAGCTCAGAAAATCAATGGGTAAAAGTTTATCCAGCGATCGTGTAGGGACATCGCTCACCCTTGCGGCAGAACATTTACGCCGGGGTGGGATTGTCGCCTTTCCAACTGAAACCTACTACGGTCTGGCGGTTGACCCCGATTGCGCACTTGCCGTAACAAAAGTATTTGCTGCAAAACAAAGACAGGAACATAAACCGTTATTACTGCTCATTGAAAACAAGGCGCAACTGACAACCATAGTGCAGGATGTACCGCAGTTGTACGAACCATTGATGAAGAGATATTGGCCGGGACCGTTGACTCTCATCTTTCGCGCTCAAAGGCATATCAATCCGCAGATCACAGGACAAACCGGAACTGTTGGGATCCGTATTTCGCCCCATCCTGTTGCAGAGCAGTTGGTGCAGCGGATGGGGAAGCCGATTACCGCCACCTCTGCCAATATATCCGGTCTCAGTCCGGCACGATCACCGCAGGAAGTGATCGCCATGTTAGGTGATCGAGTCGATTACATAGTTGATGGGGGTATAACTGGTGGCGGATTGTGTTCGACGGTGGTCGGTATAAGAAATAACCGGCTGTTTCTGTTTCGTCGTGGACAGCTCATTTTATCTGAAGAACTGGCTGAAACGGGAGATGAGAAATAATATGGAGCCTTTTGGGATTACTGACAGGATTGCACGATGATCGCACTGAAATGGAACAAAAAATATGCCCTGGAACAGGCAGGCGATGATGCTGAATTGTTAGAGGAGCTGCTGGAAATTTTCAAGGATTCTTTTCAGTCGGATTTGCGTCTCCTCGAGCAGGGGCTGGCGGAAAATTCCGCCGGGAAAATAATGGCCGCCGCGCATTCGATAAAAGGTGCCGCCGCCAGTCTGGGAATACTCGGTATACACGAGCTTGCCATGCAGATCGAAGATGACAGCAGGGGAGGGGGGGTAGACCTTGCCCGTGAAAACATTGCGGTGTTGCAGGCATTACTGCAGGAACTCAAGCGTCTCTGATGTGATCTCTTGTTTCCTGCCGGTGACACCTCGCGGAATGAATATGAACGGTCACTGACAGGGCATCTCGACTATCTGCTGTTCCCCGGGCAACAAGGCAGTTTCACCGGTACGGGCAAAACAGTACCGGTGAAACTGCCTTTTCTGACTGTTGTCAACCCCTGGTAAGGCTTCTGTATTTCAGACGGTGTGGCTGGTCTGCTGCCGCACCGAGACGGCTTTTTCGATCTTTTTCATAATCGGAATAGTTGCCTTCAAACCAGACTACCTGTGAATTCCCCTCAAATGCCAGGATGTGGGTCGCGATTCTGTCGAGAAACCAACGGTCATGGCTTATTACCACCGCACAACCGCCAAAATTTTCCAGTGCCTCTTCCAGGGCCCGCAGGGTATTGACATCCAGGTCGTTGGTCGGTTCGTCAAGAAGCAGCACGTTGCCGCCTTCTTTGAGCGTTTTGGCCAGGTGCACACGATTTCTTTGACCACCGGAGAGCAGGCCGACCTTTTTCTGTTGATCCGTCCCGGAAAAATTAAATTTCCCGACATAGGCGCGACTGTTGACCTCTTTGGTCCCCAGCCAGACGGTGTCCTGGCCGCCGGAAATCGCCTGCCAGATCGTCTGTTCGGGATCGAGTTGATCGCGGCTCTGATCGACATAAGCCAGTTTGACCGTCTCACCCAACCGGATTGTTCCAGAATCGGGTTTTTCCTGGCCGATAATCATTTTAAACAGGGTGCTCTTGCCGGCACCGTTGGGACCGATGACGCCGACGATACCGCCAGGCGGAAGGCTGAAATTCATATCTTCAACGAGCAGGCGATCATCGAAGGATTTGCTGACATTTTCAGCCTCGATGACCACCTTGCCCAGACGTGGTCCTGGCGGAATGAATATCTCCAGTTCCTTGGCCAGATCTTCTCTCTCTTTTGAGAGCAGTTGCTCATAGGAGCTGATACGCGCCTTGGATTTACTTCTTCTGCCCTTTGGACTCATCTTGATCCACTCCAGTTCCCGGCGCAGGGTCCGCTGTCGATCACTTTCTTTCTTTTCTTCCATCGCCAGTCGCTTCTCTTTCTGTTCCAGCCAGGACGAGTAGTTGCCCTTCCATGGAATACCAAGTCCCCGGTCCAGCTCCAGGATCCAGCCCGCGACATTGTCGAGAAAATAACGATCATGGGTAACGGCTATGACCGTACCGGGATAGACCTGGAGATGCTGTTCCAGCCAGGCAACGGATTCGGCATCAAGATGGTTGGTCGGTTCGTCGAGCAGCAGAATATCCGGTTGCTTGAGGAGGATTCTGCAGAGAGCTACCCGCCTTTTTTCTCCGCCGGAAAGAATACCGCATTTGGTGTTCGACGGTGGGCACCGCAGCGCATCCATCGCCATTTCCAGACGACTGTCCAGATCCCACGCCGAGAGATGATCGAGTTTATCCTGCACGCTCCCTTGGCGGTCGATGAGGGCCTGCATTTCGTCGTCGCTCATGGGTTCGGCAAATTTTTCATTAATTTCGTTGAACTCGGCCAGGAGATCAACCGTTTCCTGGACGCCTTCTTCGACAATCTGTTTGACGGTTTTTTCCGGATCGAGTTCCGGTTCCTGTGGCAGATAGTCCACCTTGAGTCCCGGGGCAAGATGGGTCTCTCCGTTAAAGTCTTTGTCGATACCGGCGAGAATTTTCAAAAGTGTACTCTTGCCGGATCCGTTCAGGCCGAGAACGCCGATCTTGGCGCCGTAGAAATAGGATAAAGAGATGTCTTTTAAGACCGGTTTGCTTTCATAATATTTGCTGACTTTAATCATCGAATAGATGATTTTTTTATCGTCTGTGCTCATGGTAAAATCCTTTTTTATAAAAGATACAGAATGCCGCTGGTAAAAATACATTGCTTGTGCGGGTTGATAGTACAAAAAAAAGCGCGATAATCAAACAGGAGATTATCGCGCTTTGCAGTATCTGAAGAAGAAGGTGTTTATGCCGGTCTATTTCACGTTTCCCGGGGTTCGCCCGTCAACAAGATACTGGTTGATATTTCGAGACGAAATTTATTCCTCGTTCTTTTTCTGCTCTACTATCCCTTTGGCCATAAGGGCGCCTACCACACCGAGCAGGCCAAGATTTCTAATCTTTTTCATCGTCGGCTTGACCATAGAGGCGAGCATGGCCCTTCTTCTTACCTGATCCAGATTGGCAAGTTCAGGCGTATGGGTGGCAAATAGGAGATCCATATCCTTTTTCTTGCCATAATACCTGCTGTTGGGTCCCAGCTCCCCGCCATTTGGTTCGATGCCCCTGGCACCTTTTTTAACGTACAGGGAAACAGCTGATTTCGGATCGTCCAGATCGCCGAATATCCTTGCGCCGGTAATGCAGGTCTGCACACAGGCCGGTGCCGATCCAGCTTCCACCCGCGGTTTGCAGTAGGTGCATTTGTCGGCTTTTCCGTCATCTGAAACGTCATCTACCAGAGCTGGGTTGACATACCTGGCATTGTAAGGGCAGGCATCGACGCAAGCGCCGCAGCCGATACAGCGATTCTTGTCGATCTGTACCGTACCGTCAAATGGGTCCTTCCAGGTGGCGGCGGTCTCCATTGTTTTGGTTTCCCCCGTTTTAAAATTGGTAAAAGTTCTTTCCTCCATATCAACCGGACATTCGGCAACACACGGCGGTTCGGAGCAGTGGTTGCACAGGCCTGGGTAATAGGTTGAGGCCAACTCTTTGCCGACCATGCTGGGGCCCATTCTAAACACCCAGTTTCGATAGAATTCTACAGGGACCTCCCATTCTGCTCTGCAGGCAATGGTGCAGGCATGGCAGCCCACACATCGTTCAAGGTCGATAATCATTCCGTATTGCATTGTATCCTCCTGAAATAATACCTTTAAAGCCGAATCTAGACGGCAGCCGGAATGTCAATAACCTTGCCATCTTTGGTCAATTTAACAAAGTTGGTACGCATTCCATGGGCGCCGGTCTCAGGGTCAACTGTAATTTTTGTTATAAGGCTCGTGTCATCTACACCGGCGTTCACTGCAACACTCATAAGAGGGTTGGCAGTGCCATAACCATGGGCCATGAAAACAGCATCCGTGCGGATACCCGGAGTTGTCTTGACGGTGGTGGTCGTACGGGATTTCACGCCCTCCTGATTGATAAAACCGACCACATCTCCGTCCTTGAGGCCCATTTTCGTGGCAACCTTATCGTTGATCCAGACCGGATTGTCGGGCATGGCGTGGTGCAGCCAGACGTTGTTCTGGGTTCTGTTGAAGGTGTGCAGCGGTACGCGACCGTAAAGGAGCCTGGCATACCCGGCAGGGCTCTGTTCTACTGGTACATAGGTAGGTACACCTGGAAAACCGGCATCAGCGATATCTTCGTTATAAAAATAGATTTCAAAATCATCCGGCATCTCGTAGGGGTTTTTGCCTTCCAGCAGATGAATGCCCCCTTCTTTTTTTAATTGGGCAAGAGATAATTTTGCGACACTGAGGTCTTTATCAACCAGTTCCGCCACGGTCTGAACGGGAATATCTTTTTCATACCCCATTCTCCGGGCAATTTCGTTGGTGATGTAAACATGGTCTTTTCTTTCAAACATCGGAGCGACCAGCGGCATTCTGGCGGTGATATATTGTTGCTGTTTATCGGCAAAATCCCACTGGGTTCCGGTCTTTATCAGATCGTGTCGTTCAAGATAACTCGCTTCCGGCAAAAGGATATCCGCCCACATGGTTATGTCCGTCGGCATCACGTCGACACACATGACAAAATCCATCTGCTGGAGAACTTTTTTCATCTTTTCCTGGCCGGGGATCGTCTGGATCGGATTTTGACCCCAGATAACAGCGCCCTTGATCGGATATGGTTTACCGGTCAGGGCGGCATCCCTGATCAAATCCGTCGGCGTACCGGGAGGCGAGTAGGGGTAAAGCGGTTCCTCGTCAGCATTCCTGTTCAGATTGTGTTCGTCGCCATGATCTTTTTTGGCCCAGCTGGTTTTCCCTACCTTAGGTGCTTTTCCAGGCACCCAGCCGCCTTTGACAAAATAGGCGCCAAGGAGTCCGGTGAGGCAGGCAAGCGATCGCTGTCGCTGGAAATCATTGCCATACCAGGAAACGTGTCGGCCAGGATGGATAGAAACATTGGGCGCGTTGGCTGCGAGCATGTCCGCAACTTCTTTGATTTGAGCGACTGGAATTTCACATTCTTTGGCCGCTTTCGCAAGGCTCCAGTCTTTGATCCCCTGCTTGAATTCTTCGAAGCCTTCGCCATACTCGTCAATAAACTCGGCATCATATTTTTTGTTCACGACCAGGTAGTTCATGATGGCGAGCAGGAAGGCGGTATCGGTACCCGGCTTTATTTTCACCCAGATATCCGATTTGGCGGCAGATGCCGAGTAGCGTGGGTCAACGACAATCAGTTTGGCGCCGTTCTGCAGACCCTGGATATATCGTTTGATATGGCTGACGTGCACGTTCTCGCCGAAGTGGCAACCAAGCAGGAAAATAACCTTGGCATTGGCCATATCGACATCTTCATTCGGCGCCTTGCCAATAGTGGCGAGATAGGCGGTATCGCGAATTCCCCGGCACTGGAAGAAAGATGCCTCGCTCACATTATGGGTGCCGATGGTCCGCTCCATGAAGTGCATGGGATATTTGGCGGTTGCTCCATGGGGAAACATGCACAACCCTTGGGGACCGTATTTGTCCCGGATGGCTTTCAATTTGGTACCGCACTCATCCAGCGCTTCTTTCCAGCTGATCCTTTTCCATTTAGGGTTACCCCGCTCCCCAACGTTTTTCAGTGGGTATTTTAAGCGATCGGGATCGTACAGGAGCTGAATTCCAGCATTGCCGCGGCCGCATATGGTCGTGCCATTGTCAATCGATTTGGGGTTTCCTTCGAGTTTTACCAGTCGGTCACCACGCTTCTTGCCGACGAGCTGACATCTCCAGAAACACATTTCACAAACGCCACCCACGACGGTTTCATCTTTCAATGAGCCTTTTGGTTCAAGGGGGGAACGCGTTATGCCACTCTCTGAAGCGATCGCTCCAGAAAGGGGTAATGCGACAGCTGCCAATGAGGCAGATTGCAAAAATTTACGCCTCGTTATGTTGAACGCCATACTCCTTTTCCTCCTGTGTGAAAAAATCAATAAAGCTTACGATGATTCGGTAAAAAGGATGCTGAGCTTCCTCTTTTACTTGTGCTGCGAACATTGGGTACCATGGTAGAAAAAACCGGGCCAGAAACTCTTCTTCACCCTCTCTGTTGCCATCTTCTGCCAGAAAAGAGAGAAACTCCAGCTGATGTATCAGACTGTCGGGAAGGTCTGCATGTGCCGCAAGGTCATAGCCCAGGGAGCGATAGTACAGTAATATGTCGTCGGAATATTTTCCTCTGAGCGTTTTGTCGAGATAGACGGATCCGTATGGCGGTGCTGCTACATGGGGCAAGCCATTGATGAACAGCCTGGTGTGTTCTATCTGGAGTTCTTCAAGAATATCCTTACTTCTGCTGAAGGCGGTCTGCAACTTTTCTTTTTCGGCGCTGCCGCCAAGGGCGTCGAGCAGGCCATATAAACTCGACAGGTAATTTTCCGAAAACCATTCGGAATCCGGGTATTGCATGCTCTGGGCGCAAAAGCGATAGAGCGTTGCAATGTGATCTGTCGCTGACTGGATTGGCATTTTCGGATTGGTGACCATAGGGAGATGAGTTGCAGAGATGGTATAAAAACCTCGGGAAGGTTATGATGTTGAGCTGGAAGTACTACATTGTGATCTGGTCGCTATATTACCTAGTTGATATGATTTTGTAAATACCACAATGTGCTTATTCACGTCGCTTTATTTTATATAACATGGTGTAGTTAAGCATAAAAACACAATAAATCCAATAAAATAAGGTGAGGTGAGTGATGAAAAAGAATTTAATCAATACATTAAAAACTGAAATGTATTGTTATTGGCTACGTTGAGAATCAATGAAAGATCCCGTATTTCCGGAAATAGAGGTAATAGGCGTTGATTTTCCCGATGAGATTTTCAGTTTCCTGATATGGCGCATGTCGCCCCTCACTGAGTGACTCGGTATTTTCTCCGGCGTTCCAGGCCGAGACGACCAGATCGAGTTTGCCGTCGAATTTGTAATTGTATTTAGCTATCAGATAGCAGGTTAAAAGGATATTAATGGCGGGGTCAAACAGATCCATCGGCGCAAGGTTGTCAAGATTCTCTTTGGAGACATAACGAAACTGGGTTTCCGATTGCGCGAGTTCCTTGGCAGCTTCCATGCCGGTGGTCAACAGAATCTGGCCGAGGCCGAGGGCGTTTTTGTTAGAAACTGCCAGATGGTCGGCCCCTGACTCGGCAAGGATGAGTGCCCGGATGAAATCAGGACTGACTTTATGTTTGGGGAGGAAATAGGAGAAACCTGAAAAATAGCGAATGAGGTGATCATACTGGGCCAGCTTTTCTATGGCCTGCTGGCTGACCTGTTTATTTTTATATTTACGCAGTGCACCATACAGGCTGCTGTGGGCGTGCGTGCAACTCGCCAGAATAAAGACAATTGTCAAAAGAAGGTGGGGAATATGATGTCGCCTCTGTTTCATCTAGATGTGCAATAATTTATGGTGGGTATCAGCGTGGAGAAACTGGCTGATAGTCCGGTAAAGAAGGAACGGATCGCCGCTGCCGGTCAGTTCGCGGATGGAATGCATGGCCAGGGTTGGTGCTCCGATATCTATGGTTTTTATTCCCAGACGGGCAGCGGTGATGGGACCGATCGTACTGCCGCAGGGCAAATCGCTGCGCATGACAAATTCCTGTGGGGTAATGTCGATCTCCCCGCAGATATCCTTGTAAATGGCGGCACTGAGGCTGGATGTTGCATAGCGTTGATTGGCGTTTATTTTGATGACCGGGCCCTTATTGAGATGAATGTCATGGTGCGGATCCATTTTGTCCATGAAATTGGGATGGGCAGCATGGGCATTATCCATGGAAACAAGAAAGGAATTACTGAGGGCTCTCCGTCTGGATTCGGCGTCGTCGGCCAGCCGATCCAATACCGAATCGATAAACGATCCATGGGCACCTGTTGCAGAAGTGGATCCATTTTCTTCGTGGTTGGCGCAGAATAGCAACGTGTTTTTCGTTCTGTCGGCATGTCCAAGCGCCATTATGCCGACGTGGCAGCTGAGTAGATTATCCAGTCGTGCCGAACTGATGAACTCATTATCTATGCCGAGATAGCCCGGTCCCTGAAAATCATAGCAAAAGAGATCAAATGCCAGAAGTTTTCCAAATTTGACCCTCGGATGCTGGAGCTGCAGTTGCCCGCGAAGCAGTGCGTGTAATTCGGGGAGTTGCTGGTCGAGCGCCTGGGCAATGATCGGCGGCAGGTGTTTCTGCTTGTCAATGCTGGTGCCGGAATTTGCTTCTCTGTTGAAGTGGATGGCTATGCTGGGGATGGTAAGCAGGGCCCGATTAAAATTGACCAGCAGTACAGCAAGTTTCTGGTCATCTGTTGTACAGACGACTCGACCGGCAAGACAGAGGTCCCGATCGAACCATGATCCAAGCAGAGGCCCTCCGTAAACTTCGACGCCAAGCTGATGGTACGTGCCGGTCTTAACGTCAGGCCGTGGCTTAATCTGCAGACATGGGCTGTCGGTGTGAGCGGCGAGCATCCTGAATCCGTGCACCACCTCTTCGTTACTGCCGAGAGTAAACGCAATGGTCGCACTGTTTTCTCTGGTTACATAATAGGAATGACCTTGCTGCAGGTTCCATTTATTATTTTCCTGTAACTGCACAAAACCGTGTGAACGAAGAAAATCTTCCATGCCGGCCGTTGCATGATACGGCGTAGGGGAAGAAGTGAGAAACGAAAACAGACTTTTGTTGTATTGCGCCTGGTCCATGATTTTTCTTAGTTAATTGTATTTTTCCTGAAGATCATATAATGCATCAAGATATTGTGCTTTGAACTGGAGGCGTTTGCCGCCGTTTTCCATTTCTTCTATCAGCGCGAAAATTGCCGGCCGCAGATCAACTCCGTGGCCGCTGTTACCGGCGATGTTGGCCCGGTCAAGAGTCATGATCGCATAATAGCTGATGACCATTCTTGTCGTGGAATCGCGGCGAAACAAATACAGTCGCCCGCCCATGGTGTTAAGAAAAAAAACGGCATAATCTGTCATAACCTGCGCAGGGATGGCGAGTGCATATTCTTTTTTCAGATATTCCGGATGGGCGGTGAGTGCATAAAAAGCGCGTGCCAGCTGTTCAATAGAACCGGACTCCGCCGCGAGTATTTTCTTGCTGACGATAAGGTTTTTCTTCCCCAGGATACGGTAAAGATGTGCCGTATTATTTAACAAGGTGTAGAGATTATCTGTTTCCCGGATCACAGTCGGAGGGTGGTCGGCGAGCTTTTGGATAAGACTGGAAAAATACACTTTACTCGGCTCTTTCAACTCAAGATCCTGTATGTAAGGCTGCTGATCGAGCCGTGCGTAAAAGGCGTTAATTGTGTCGACTAGCTGCTGGTTCTGTTCAGGGGTGGCGGATTCGGTATCATCTCGGACGAGTAGAGAATTTTCAGCTGCCAAGCCGGTAGAAGTTCCGGCAGCTCCCGCTGCTTGACTGTTGATTTGATCTTCGTCTGCTGAGGTGGGCAGATCCTGCGTCGGTTGTGCGGCCTCCTGAACCATTTGCCCCTGCTGGTCCTGCATGCTGCGATCCTGCGTTGGCCAGTCTTTCTGCGGTAACAGTTGTTCATCTGCCACTCCGGTAGATTTGACCAGAGAAGTCGCGGGCCTTTTCTGCAGGTAATAATAAAGGCCAATGGATAAAATCGCTAAAACAGTAATAGTGATGAACAGAAGGGAATTGGATTTTTTCCCTGTCCGTGGTTGGAGTGAGCTCCTGCCATCTTTTTGAACCATAGGTGATGCACTCTTGTTAAAGGAGGGAAGCAGTGATCTGGTATAAAATAAGGAAAAGATACCCCAAACCCTTGGCAAAGTCACGGAAGAAGAGTTTGGTCTGCGGCAAAACGGGTATCGTCACTACAGAAGCTGTATTGCCTGTGCGTTTGCCGTGTCATTGCAGGCCTGTCGTTTTTAATGCTTGACTGATATCGTTGAACACACTATTTTGGGATGTCAAATTTATACACCGAATGAAATTTAAGTAAATAATATAATAGATTAAGGCGACGAGATTTTGGTTACTACTATTAATTTAATTTGGAGGAACGTTAATGGCTATTTCTGTTGTTGGACATGCAAATCCTGATACCGATTCAGTAACTTCTGCGATTGCACTTGCTACTCTGCTCAACGCTCAAGGGATGGAAGCAAAAGCCTGTATGCAAATTGGGGCTGCTGATCTCAATCCTGAGTCAAAAACCGTTTTAAAACGCTTCGGTCTCGCAGCTCCTGAGCAGCTGATGGATGCCGCCGGTAAAAAGATTGCCCTGGTTGACTTCAGTGATCTCGCCCAGGGGCCTGCAAATTTAGCTTCAGCCGAATTGGTTGCCATTGTAGATCATCACAAAATCGGTGATGTAACAACGAATAATCCGATTCTTTTTCGTGCAGAGCCTGTCGGGTGTACCGGTACTGTATTGAACAAGATGTTTAAAGAAGCGGGAGTGGCTATTCCTAAAGATGTTGCTGGTGGAATGCTGGCTGCTATCCTGAGCGATACTGTCAACTTCAAATCCCCGACCTGCACGGAAGATGATAAAGCTGCCGTAAAGGATCTGAAAAGTGTTGCCGGCGTGACGGATACTGAAGAGCTGTTCATGGAAATGTTAAAGGCCAAGTCGGCAGTCGACGGGGTGCCTGCTAAAGATTTGCTGTTCCGTGATTACAAAGACTTCGATATGAAGGGGCAAAAAGTTGGTGTTGGTCAGCTTGAACTTGCCACTCTTGACCAGGTTGCCAATGTTCGCCAGGCCCTTGTCGAAGCCATGGAAGCAGTTAAAAAAGACGGACGTCACTCTGTCCTGCTGATGCTTACTGATGTTGTCAAAGAGGGAACTGAGCTGGTTGTTCTCTCTGATGACCCGGCCCTGATTGAAAAAGCGTTTGACGGAAAACTCTCTGGAAATTCCATGTGGATTCCCGGCATGATGAGCCGTAAAAAGCAGACGGTTCCGAACCTGCAGAAAGCTTTCGGTTGTTAATTCCGACGGTCAGAGTACACGTTCAACTTTCGGGCTTTTACCGGAAAAGATGAAAAAGGGCAGCTGCATATCAATGTAGCTGCCCTTTTTCTTGTTTGATATACTTGATAACCGGGCCCAGCACAGCAGGCCAAACGGATGTGTATCTGCTGCGCGCACCTTGAATTCTGCGATAGCCGGCTGCTTACTTGCGGCTGGTTTTGATGCCTGCCTTAATCTCCTGCACGATCATCCCGACACTATCTTCTGCAATGATCGGGGTGACCATCAGAAAAAATGACTGATATTTCTTGCCTGGCTGATTATTGCCTGTGGTCTCGGTTTTCTGTCTGGCTATTCGGTCTAAGCATGTTTGTCGTTTTGCTTGCAGTCTGGCCTTGGTTTGTGACAATACCGTGCCTGTGCCTTGCGTCTGTTCGCCCAGCTGGCTCAGCTGCTGATCAATGGACCTGAGTTCGTTGCACGGCTGCTCCAGCGGGTCCGGGCCTGCAATCGACCAGTTGCCTTCGCCATACCTGGTGATATCCAGTCTGCCAATATATTTTCCCCGGCTGCCGCTTTGGACCACAAGAGAATGCTGCGAGCTGCGTGGTTGAATGGCTGCCCCTTTCTTGTCGGCCGTAACAATGATGTCTACCTGGGCGAAATCTCTCTGCAGTTCGTCATTTTCCTCCTTGCTTAGACTGGAAAGAACGACAAGCATGGTGCATTTATCTAATGCGGCTACCTCATCGCGCAGCGTTTTTCGCCAGTCGACGATAACAAAATTATCACTGCTGTCTGCTTTTCCACCTGTTAAACCGATTATGCCAAGAGAGCCATTGGGAATATTTTTTATAATATGTGGGACAACCAGTCGATTGTTGTTTTTATCAAAGACATTTGCCGCAACGAAAGGCAGGCCTTTGGCGGGGGGCTGCTGGAAAAAGGCGGCTCCCGCTGAGAGATCAACGGTACTCAGGGCGACTGCGTCATATGCCATCGCCTTATAGGCTTTGACGATACCGCGGGCGGTAATAAGAGCCGGCGCATTGTCTGCTCTGTCTGGAACGGACAGCTCTTTTTGAAAAAGAAGATTGCCGGCATCGACAACGATTATCGGCTGCAATGTTTCCGTACGTATTTTTTGAAGTAATTGTGCTTTGCCGGACAGACCGCCCAGCCGATTCGATTTTCAGCCGCCACAGGGCTCATATTCCCCCGAAACATTGCTCGAGTAGAGCAGGGTGTATGACATCGGCGCAAGAGATTTGGCTGTTTGGCTGAAAGCAACAGCGGTAAGTGAAAGACACGTCAAGAGCGACAACTGGAACATAAAAAACGATTTCATGGGGGATCTCATTTGTTGGATACGGGGTAATTAGCTGCCCTTTCTTCTGGCAGTGCTAAGCAGACGGGGTGTACTCGATATGAACCAGGAACTCTCTATTGCCGTTCGGTCCGAGCAGGGGAGAAGGGACGACCCCTCGATTTCTCATACCGGTTTGATGGACGAAAGCATCAATTTTGTCGATTGCTTTCTGGTGCAGTGAAGGTTCGTTCACCACCCCTCGAGGGCCGATATCCTCACGGGGAAGCTCAAATTGGGGTTTTATCAGGGCAAGTATTGTAATCTTCTCGGTGGAGAGGCGAGTGATGGGGGGCAGCATGGTTGTCAGGGAAATAAAGGAAACGTCCATAACAGCCAGTTGGACCTGATCCTGCTGTATATCTTCCGGGGTGATGTTTCTTGCATTGAACCGTTCGAGTACAACAACCCTGGGGTCCTGCCTGATTTTCCACGCCAGCTGTCCATAAGCCACATCCACGGCGTGTACTTTCCGGGCTCCGTGTTGCAAAAGGCAATCAGTAAAGCCGCCGGTCGAGGCACCTATATCCAGGCAGAGCTGACCGGCGGCAGTGATTCCGAAATGTACTAAAGCCTTCTCAAGCTTCAGACCTCCCCGCGAAACATATCGACATTTTTCTTTCAAACGGATTTCGATATCAACAGGCAGTAACAGCCCTGGTTTATCAGCTGTCCGCTCCTCGATGTATACTTCTCCGGCGTAGATGATTGCCCGGGCCATTTTGATGGTCGGGGCAAGTTTTTTCCTGACGAGCAATTGATCTAGACGATCCTTAACAGCCACCTTTCTGCCTTGCTAGAGTTTGCCAAGTCTTTCCTGGGCGGTGGCAGCTTCAGGAGAGGAACCATGTTTTTTGATAAGTTTTTTATAAATGACTTTGGCGGTATCCTTATCGGCAAGTTTTTCAAACGCCATACCCTGCTTCAGCATCGCCTCAGGCGATCTGGCATTATCTGAATGCTGGGATATGATATTTTGATACTGCATAATTGCCTTATCGTATTCTTTTTGGTTGAAGAGCGACTCGCCCATCATAAACCGGGCATCGACACTTTTGCTGTCGGAGGAATTGGCAGCCACCTGTTCAAATAATGGCAATGCCTCCTTGTATTTTCCGCCTTCATACAGTCTTTGCGCCTTGGCATAATTGTCTGACGACTGATCCGGGCCTGCAGGTTTTTGCTGGCTGGCGACAGGAGCCTGCTTTACTGCCGGGGTCTCTGTTTGGGCTGATTCAGTGGGCTGCGCCGCGGGCTGAACTACTTTTTCGGTTGCCTGGGCTTTTATTTTAGCCGGTGGCGGAGTTTCTGCCGCACCGCTCAACTTGACTTTTTTCTGGTCCAGGCGGATATGGCTGGGGGAAATGGATGACTGCATCTCAGAACTGGCGGATTTGGAACGAGTTTTCGCCAACTGCGCGGCCAGAGCGGCCTCTTTGGCTTTACGCTCGGCCTCCATAATACGAGCCTGCTGGATGGCTTTGACGCTTTCCTGCTGTACCCGCAACTTTTCGTTCAGAGCCTCGGTGAGTTTTGCTTCTTTCTCACGTTGGGCTTCCTCGAATTGCTTCATGGCCTCGTCTCGTTTGGCCGCTTCAGTCTCGGCAACACTGGAAATTGTTGCCTCGAGTTCTTTGTTCTGTTCCTTGAGTCTCTGGTTTAAATGGTATGTTTCCTCAAGCTGACTTTTCAGCTGCGCAATATCCTGCTCAAGCTGATCCATCTGCCCTGAAGCGGCAGCCTGACGTTGTTGAAGCTGGCCGACAGTTGTGGCCTTGACATCTTCGATCTTTTTATTGACGATACGCAGTTGGTACCGTAATTCGTTAAGATCGGTCTGTGAGGCACATTGCACGAGGAAAGGGGCAATTGAGACGAGAAGGAAAAAATTAAATACGGGTTTTTTCATAATATAATGTATTGGATATAATTTTTTTCTGATTGTCTTACCTTGACCACTGGGGATACCCCTGGCTGCCGGGAAGAGTGAAAAGTCTTCTTTGGAATGAACCATTTTTCATTATACCGTATATCAGCTTCTTATTGCCATCACGTTTTGTAAATATAATCTGGTTTCCGTCAGGCGACCATGAGGGCGATTCATGATACGTGGCATCAGTTGTGAGTTGAACCGGTGGATCGTTCCTCAATGGATTGAGCGTAAAGAGCTGGTATACCCCGTCTCTCAGGCTCGAATAAACAACGAGGTCTTCAACAGGGGACCAGGATGGTTCTGCATTTTCCGAGCCTTCAAAAGTAAGTCTGGCAACTTTTCTGGTGCGCATGTCCATGAGATAGAGATTTGGTTTGCCGCTGCGGTCGGAGACAAAGACCAGATGATTGCCATCAGGCGAAAAGGTCGGAGAAACATTGATACCGGCTCTGTCGGTAAGCTGTTCGATGATCTCCCCACCAGCATCAAGCAGGTAAAGATCCGGGCTGCCTCCCTTGGAAAGAGTGAGCACCATGGTACGACCGTCTGGTGCCCAGGCTGGCGCCATGTTCAGTCCCTTGCGCCGGGAGAGCACCTTGGTGGTTTTATTTTGTCGTAAGTCAGTTATGTATAAATTCTGATTGCCGGTATGATAGGAGGTATACGTTAAATTGCTTCCACCGGGAACAAACCGGGGGGAGACTGTCAGGTGCTTATGACGGGTGACCTGTCGGAAATTCGTGCCTAATATATCGGTCAGGTAGACCTCTTTGGCATGTCTATCGCCACTGATAAAAGCAATTCTGCTCGTTGCTATCCCGGGTTTGCCGGTAAGCGTCTCAATGACACTGTCGCAAAACTTAAAGAGCATCTGCTCTTTTTGCTGCGGGGAGCCGGAAAAACTTTTGCCCATGATTACCTCATTAGCGGCGACATCCAGCAGGCGCATTTCCAGTGAAATGTTGCCGGCGGCAATTTCATACTGACCGAGGATAGAATAATCAGCTCCCAGCTTTTTCCAATCGGCGTCCTGGTTGCCGGCGTATTGTGTGCTGGGAACCAAGGAGATAATACCATGAAAAACCAAAGCCCGGCCAAGAATGTCGGCCAGTTCCCGGCCTGGGACCTGGCTTTGCTGGTTGAGCCCCTTGTTCTGGAAATAGGGGATGGCCATATTAATTTTTCTGGTCTCTGACGCGGTAATATCAAGGTATACGCGGTCAGCCCCGATGGCATTCTGGCATAAACAAAGCAGAATGAAGGGGAAAAGGACATATCGTAGTGTAGTGATTTTCATTGGATATCGGATCCTCTCGTAATGTATTTTGAGCTTATTGTATACTGCCCGGCTTGAACCGCAAACCAACTTCAAAACGTTGCTTCTTTAAAGCGGGCGGAATCGGTGGCAGTGGAGCTGCATCTTCAATGGTTTTACTGACAAACTGATCAAAAATCCGGTTGCCTGATTTATTTTCAAAATGCATGTCGGCGACTGTGCCGTCAAGGTTAATTGTAATTACGACAATAGCAGTTAGATTTGGATCTTTCTGCAGATATTCAGGTGGCGTCCAGAACTGATGCAATCGATTAAAGACCGACGCCAGATATTGGCTCTCAAGAAGATTTGAACTGCCGTTGGAGGCAGCGGATGCACTTGAGGTCTGGCTGCCGGATGCAGCTGATGCTGCTGTCGAAGATGTGGTCGCCAGGGCGCTGTCGAGCTGCTGTGACGCCTGGAGAATCTTTCGTTCATCATCTAAAGCTTCCTGCGCCAATCTGGCTTTTTCCGCCAGAAGTTCTTCTTCCTGGAGTGCATCTGCCAGTTTTTGTCTTTGCTGGCGTTGTTTTCGATCTAATTCCTGCTTCCGTGCGATCTCTTGCTTTCGCTCAAGTTCTTTCTTACGTTCAAGTTCCTGTTTGCGTTCGAGCGCCTGCTTACGTTCAAGATCCTGCTTCCGTTCAAGGTCCTGCTTGCGTTCGAGTGCCTGCTTTCGTTCAAGGTCCTGCTTGCGGGCCAGATCTTCAAGCTCCTTGTTTTCCTGAACTATTTTCTTTTTGATGGGTTTGAGCGAAATAGCTTTTGGCGGAGCCTGTTCCACTGGTTTTGGCGTCTCGGCAATCGGCGCAACCTTGTTTGGCTTGACCGGCGGGATAACCGCGGGAGGAGGCGGCGCTGCCTCCTGGATTTTAGCCGGGCGAGACGGCGCTGCTTTTGGCATCTTTGCCGCAGGACGCGGCGCGGCTTTCTGCGCCTTGGCTGCAGCCTGCGGTCCATTGTTCGGCTCGGCTACGTTGATAACACTGATCGTGTAAACGTCGGCGAATTTCGGCTTGGCCTTAAAGATTCCCGGTAAATATAGAGCCCCGAGAAAAACCAGCACGTGAATGCCGATGGCCACATTCAGTGGGAGTTTCCAATCCTTTGACTGCATGGTGTGTGTGCGATAAGCCTGGTCCACTCTGTTACTCTTTCTCCGGTGGTTCGGTAATCATTCCGATTTTATCAAAACCAACCGATTTTATGTCTGCCATAAGGGTGACAACACTGCCATAAAGTGCGTTCTTGTCAGCCCTGACATAGATCGGCTGCTTCTTGTTTGATTCATATTTTTTTTGCAGCTCCTGAATCAAAAGGGCGCGGACAAGAGGAATTTTATTAATACTGAAATCTCCTTCTTTGGTGAGGGTAATCACCACCGGGTTTTCTTCCTGACGAAGGGATTTTGCAGTTGTTTCAGGGAGATCAACGTCAACTCCCTGAGTCATCATTGGCGCAGTTACCATAAATATTATCAATAATACCAACATGACATCGACCAGCGGGGTCACATTGATATCCGATACCAGTCTTTTCCTGCCGTTACTTTTAGTCGGGCCCATTTTATACTCTACTCATCAGATCCCGTTCTACGAGATTGAGAAAATCATTTGTAAAATCAGAAACTTCAGCGTCAACTTCGTCCAGCTTGTTCGAGAAGAAGTTATAGAAGATAACTGCTGGGATTGCAACCGCGAGACCCGCTGCCGTGGCGACCAGTGCTTCTGAAATTCCTGGGGCAACTACTGCCAGAGAAGCTGAGCCCCTCTGGCCTATATCGTGAAAGGAGGCCATAATTCCCCAAACGGTGCCGAACAGGCCTATAAAAGGCGTTGCACTGCCGGTTGTGGCAAGGAAAGGGAGGCTGCTGCCGATCTGGTTGACTTTCTGTGTAGCTGCTTTGCGCACCGCCCGTTTGAGATTATCCATGGTGGCCAGCTGCATATCGAGGGTTTCTGCCCTTCGATTTTCGTCTTTTCGGTTACGAATTTTATTTATTTTTTCGAGTTCACCGAAACCGGCAATAAAAACCTCTGCCTGGGGAGCGTATTCATAATCCGAAGCGGCAGCATATGCCTCGCTCAGGTTGGAGGAGTTCCAGAACGACTCAATAAAGTCCTCTGAATCAAGGCGGACTTTTTTAAATAATCGCGCCTTCATTACTACAATTGTCCAGGATATAATCGAGAAAATGAGCAAGGTAAGCATTACCAGCTGGCCGATTGGGCCAGCATGAAAAATCATGGCAGTAATTGATAGTTGCACGGATGAGTCCTTAATGAGAAAAATGTGGGAAGAATAAGACGAGCTTGTTGATACTGTGATTTTGGTTGACGATGTCGCAAAAAGAACCCAGAGGCTCGGATCAAATGCTTGCTCTACGCCTCAGTATACCTTCCGTGGGCGTAGAGCAAGCATTTGATCCGACCGGATCTCGGGTTCACTCTGACTTGTTATAAATATGTCATGGATATCTTATATCCGTGAAAAATAAATTTTCATAGAGTTTGAATTTTTAAAAAAAAGTATCTTACCTATTTTTGTTAAAAATTCAATAGATCAATTGCGGGAAGAGTATTTATCCGGCAGGAGCAGCCTTGCGTCAGAAAGAGAGAAAACCTATGCATTGGCGGTAACCATGGCACAGGCAAAATCTACCTGCACAGCAGTTTTATCGCCCACCTTCAAGGAGCCTTTGAAAAAACTGACGGCAGCTAGGGTTTCCTTCAGCTGTACCTTGATTCGAACAATATCTCCCGGCAGAACATTTCTCTTAAACTTGGCATTGCTGATACGAGTCAATACTGGGACGGATGCACTACGACGATCCTCCGATATGGCCGCCGCATTGGCTTGCTGCATTTTGCCGAAGAGCAAGGCTCCACTCTGGAAAATAGCTTCGCAGAGCAGTACGCCGGGCATGATGGGGTTGCCCGGATAATGGCCGATAAAAACATCCAGATCGGTTGGAATCGTTTTTTCCGTTATAATTGTGTTGTCTGCAAAAGAGATAATTTTATCTACCCACAGAAATGGTGGTCGATGGGGGATAAGGCGGGTAATTTCGGCACAGACATCCATAGTCATAAGCCACCATTAACTTCCAGGACGGTACCCGTTATATAAGCCGCCTGACGGCCAGCAAGAAACAAGACGGCATCGGCGACTTCCTCCGGGGTGCCGAAACGACGCATCGGCACCATTTTCTTATATGCCGTCAGCTGCTCCTTGTCGAGATCCTTAATAAAATCGGTGGCTATAAAGCCGGGGGACACGCAATTGACGGTAATCTTTTTTTTCGCCACTTCCTGAGCCAGGGTTCGGGTCAAGGCGACCTGTCCCGCTTTGGAGGCGGCATAGTTGGCCTGCCCGGGAAATCCGAGGTGGGCGACCGGCGAGGTAATATTGATGATGCGACCGTATTTGTTTTGCATCATAAGCAGCACTGCCTGTTTCGCCATGAAGTAGGTCCCGGTCAGATTGATATCAATAACCTGCTGCCATTGTTCGGTCTGCATCAACGCGAGCATTGCATCTCTACGAATCCCTGCGTTGTTGACCAGAATATCCAGGCTAGGGTATTTTTCTTCTACCATGGCAAAAAGGGACTTTACCTCCGCTTCTCGGGCGATATCGCATTGCTGTAGTTCGAGTCGGGTTGAATACTGGTCATATTCACTGGCAAAGGATGCAGCAGCTTCCGTATTCCCGGCATATATCCCGATCACATTTGCCCCGGCTTCAAGCAGTTTGCCGGCAATGGCCTTGCCTATGCCTCTTGTTGCCCCACTGACCACGGCGGTCCGACCACTGAAATTTTCCATGTCTACTCCTCTGTCATCCTTTCTGTCAACAGTCATGACTTGAGAAAAACATCTACATCGTTGGCGACGATAACGCCGTAGTTGATTGCTCCGAGCCAGCCGGACATAATTATTCCCACCGAGCCAACATGAAACAGTCCGGCCACCTCTTTGGAAATTGATCGGGAGATATCCAGTCCCTCAAACTTGGTGCCAAAGGATGTTCCCCGGGTATGCAGGGTATAGCTGTTGAAAGTTCTCGGAGTAGCAGCCTCCGACCAGTCTATTTTGGTACTGACACCCGGCAGGTATTTTTCCAGATCGGTTATGGATCGTGCGATAAGAGACTGTTTTTCCATCTGATAAGTCTCTTCATCAAGATGTGCCCAGTCGTCGTAGCGGCTGTTCATTGAAGCGACGACGGTGTACTGGTCGGATCCCGGCCTGGTTTTCGGGTAGTAAATTGAAAATGTTTTCGACTTGGTCTTCATATCGAGCAGTTCTTCCGAGTCGAATTCCGGCGATTTGGAGGTAAACAGGAGATCACCGACATCATCTATTTTTTCACCCTGACGAATACCGAGATACACCTGGCAGCTAGAGGTGTTGACTCGAATCTTCTCAGCTTTTTCGTAGAATTCGTCTGAATAGAGATCACGGTCGGTGAGGTTTTGTATGGTATTTGTTATGCCGCTATTGGATACAACCGCTTTGGCGGTAATTGTTTTGCCATGGACAGAGACCCCCCGGACCCTGCCTTGTTCAGTGATAACTTTGTCAACCTTGGCCCGGGCACAGATGGTCACGCCATTTTTTTCCAGTTCATCCGTCATCATGCCGATCAGCTTGTCGGTACCACCTTCAAAGGTGAAAACCCCTTTATTCATGAAGTTCGAAAAAACGATACCGTAGGTAATCGCCGGGTCATCAAGGGTGGAGCCGTTGGCGTAGGTGATCGGCTCCATCAGTAACCGGTGCACATCGCTTCTTCCCGGGAAAAAGCGTTCAAATAATTCTCTGGTCGTCATCGTCTGGTCATCATAAAAATTCATTTTTGCGACGGTGGCAAAGAATTTGTCGATAACTTCTCCGGAAATCCTGAAATGGGTTTTAAGCAGCTTGGTGAAATCTATTTTGTCGAAGGTTGTGCGCAAAGAAAACTGTGGATTATCAAAGACGATATGAGGCAGCTGGACAATAGACTGCATAATCTCCTTGTTCCAGTATTTTTTGCAGGTTTTTACCATGCCATAGGGGAAGCCGTGCAGGGAGATATCGAAAATATGCCCCCGGCGCTTAAACCAGGTGGACAGTCCCCCTAATCGATGATGGTGCTCGAGAATCAGGACTTTATGACCGCAATAGGCGAGGCGGTTGGCCGTGGTGAGTCCGCCAAGGCCGGAACCTATGACAACGACATCGTAGGAATTGTCTAATTGGGAAAATGAAACAGGCATAAAATAGCGTGATGGAAAAAGAGAATAATTTAATTACATTTTAGTAACCGGATGATTGCGTGCAAAACGAAATGAAGACCTGCAAGGCTGCCTCCGCACTCCACCCAAAAAAGGTATCGGGGGTTGCAGCGAGGAAACAATTTTACAACACCATCACAACCTGGGCAGTATATGCCGATTGACAATTGATACACCACTGAGCATAGAACCGATGATGCCAAGAAAGCCCTGGTCGGTACCGGCGAGAAAAAGATTGGAAAAGCCGATGTTGCCGTCTTTGGTCTTGGTCGGGTTGCCATATATGGCCCCCCCGATCTTTGCCGTGTAACGTTCTATGGTAACAGGAGTAAACGAGTTTTCATAGACAATATTTGGGGTAAAGCTGCCGATTATATTTTCGATACGCTGGCTGGATTGGCGGGCTGCGATTTTTTTTTGTTTTTTGTAGAGGGCAGGGTCTTCGGCCAGTGCTTTCCACCGGGCGTAATCGGCTAAATGGGTCGAGCGGATTTCTCGTCTGTCAGTTGCTGGCATCCCTTCGAAATTACCAGGGAAACAGATGACACCACTTGAAAAGTCGATAAAATCCTGGGGGATTTTGTAGGAAAACCGCTCCGCATCATTATAGAAAATTATCGTTTTATTTTTGGCAAGATGATGGGCAGACTGCTCAGGAATTTGAAATATGGTCTCAAAGAAACCGAGGCGTGGATGATGATCGGCAGGTCTGTCTTCAAGGCCCGATTTTTTTTCGAGCAGCTGGAAGGTCTCGTCGTGACCTATGGTGGAGAGGATATGGTCACAGTCGATACGCTCTCCGGTGGTTAGGATTACCCCGGTTGCCTTCTTGTTCTGGTGGAGAATTCTGTCCACACCGCAGCTTGTTCGCAGACTTCCGCCAAGGAGCTGGTAATGGTCAACCAAGAGATCGAGAAACTCCTTGATGGTACCTTCTGGACGAAACATTCCTTCCTGATAAATCGCGCGAAACATTATGGCGAATTGCGAGAGATCCATATCATCCTGCACGCTTGAACCATAATACATCAGCGGACAGAGAATCATATCCACAAGGAGCGGGTCCTGCAGCAGATCGAGAAGAAAATTCTTTGCTGAATGAAAAGGTGCGTCAGCAAATGGGTCGAAGTCTGTAAGGAACGCGAGCAAATGTTGAAATTTATCTATGGCCTGCGGAAAATTCGCGCCGATTTCTGATTGGAAGAGGGCAAAATCATTGGAAAACTTCAACGAAGTTTGGTTCCGGAATATGACTTCACTCTGTAACTGCTGGCAGAAGCTGAACTTTTTTCTGGGTAATTTTAATTGGCGCAGCAACCTGTTTAAAGGTGCTTTCTTCTCGGTCGGGTCGGCGTAGTTGGTGATGGCATGAAGGCCTGTCTCGTAAAGAATACCGTTTCGATAAAAATAGGAGTTGAGTCCACCAAGTCGAACATGTTTTTCCAGGAGAAGGACATCGGAATTGAATCGTGCTACGCGGATGGCGGCAGCCAGACCTGATAGACCACCACCAATAACCAGAAGGGGAACTCTCACAGCATTATGCGTCTTTTAGAAGCGGTTCCAGATAGGTGGCACAACTGTTCAGGCTGGCGAGCTGGGGGTAATCTTCTTCGGGGATCTGCAGTTTATGTCTTTTTCTGAGTTCCATGACTATATCGAGAAAGTCCATTGAGTCGAGGTCCAGCTGGTCGCGGAGTGGTTGGTCTGCATCCAGACTGGCGAAATCCGCCTCGTCATCTATATCTTCAATAATTTCCAGTATCAAATCTTTAATTTCATCACTTGTCATGTATTTCTCCAGCTTCGACGTGTGGGTATAAACGGTTCAATTATTATGATTCTCTGTGAGGAATGAGAGTATGTAGTATATCAATGGCAAAACACTTCCTATAACATACCTGTGCTTTCTTGTTTATAATTATTTTCACAACACATGGAAAAAATCTGCCAAAATCAGTTCGCGTTGTATTTTTTTACAATCACGGTGGAGTTAATGCCCACCATGCCGAAAGAGTTGTTCAGTATGGTGTCTATAGATTTGGCCTGCACGGCTTCGTTGATCACCAGGTTGTTGAGTACACATTCAGGATCAAGATTTTCTATATTGATAGTCGGATGAACTATACCGTCATCGAACGCCGGCAGGTTGCCGGCCAACTCCAGCACGCCGGCTGCGCCCATCGCGTGACCAATGATGCTTTTGGTGTTGTTTATGTAGGTGTTCGGGCAGTCGGTAAAAACTTCCCGAATGGCTTTACACTCTTCAATATCGCCCTGTTTTGTTCCTGTTGCATGGCTGTTGATGATGCTGATATCTTCGGGTTTCAGGGCTGCTCTCTGCAAGGCAAGGCGCATACATTCTGCTTGTCGCTTGCCATAGGGCAGGACAAAATCCCTGGCATCGGAGTTCATGGCATAGCCGACAATTTCGCCATAAATATGTGCCTTTCGCGCCAGGGCCTGTTCAAGATATTCCAGGGTGTACACACAGGCTCCTTCGGAGATAACTATGCCGTTTCTGTCTCTATCGAACGGCCTGGACGCAAGTCGTGGATCCTTTGCTTCCGCCAGGGCCCCCTGTGCTTTAAAACTGGCAAAAATTCCGAAGGAGCCAACTGATTCGGAGATGCCGCCGGCTATGGCCATATCGATTTCGCCCAGCCGCATCATCTGCACTGCCTGAATAAGCGAGGCATTGCCGGCTGCACAGGCTGCGCCGATCACGTAGTGTGGACCGGTAATACCGAGGTTCATGGTAATTTCACCGGCAGGATTGTTCAAAACCGTCCGCGGGTTATGATGATGCGTCCAGTAATCCGTATTGTGACCGTATTGGCTGATATTGTAAACTTCATTTTCGGTCTCTACAGTACCATGTTCGGTCAGACCGATATAGACCCCGATTTTGGCGGGGTCGTAACTGGCGATATCGAGATTGCCGTTCTTTAATGCTTCGTTGGCACAGTATACCCCCAGGCAGCCGGCACGGGTGCCTTTTTTGTTTTCTTTCTTTTTCCGATACAGCGTTTCAGGGAAGGAACATATGCCGGCCGGGGCCTTGCCAAAATATCTCAGCTCGATCTCCTGGATTTCACTGACACCGTTGATTAATTTTTCTCTGAATTGGTGAAGGTTGTTGCCATTCGGCGCGGCAAGACCTATTCCAGTGATAACTATTCTTCTGTTTTGCATGGTAGATGATGTCTGCTGGGAAGTATGAAATTGTATATAGTCGGCGGATAACGATGGCAACGTCCAAACCTTCTATCGCGATAAAAGGCCCAAACTCTAGAATAATTGGCCTGAAAATTCAACAACAATAGTAAGTATGGTAATTCATAGAGCAATGGCAAGCTGTCATGATGCACCGGGGATTACGCTCTGTACATACGTTTGTGATGGAGATGGTGACAGAGAAGCTCAACAATGCCGCAATTTTCTTTCCTCGTCCATTTTTATTGGTTACACTGGAATTTGAAGTGTATTTATAATAAACTTTATGCTTATCCGAAAGTTTTCCGATTATCGACTCTTTTTAAATCGATTACATTTTTCAAGATCCTCTCCATTATGAGTGTTGTCTGATGAGAATTAAAGGTGCTCACCGCCCCGAAGTCCTGGAAAATATCAAACAGAACATCGCCGCTGCTGAAAAAGAGCGACGAGAGCTCCGGTTAACCTACAATTTCAACGAATTTTTAAAAGGGAACGTCCAGGTCCTTAAAAATGATGAATTTTATGCCGAGCTTGAAATATATGTTCTTGGTCATCCCATTGAAAATAAAGAGAAGTTGATTAAACTTCTCGTCCGACTTGGGGAAGGTGCTGTTTCTGATTCGGTCCCCGTCAGGGAGAGGGCGCTGGCATTACTGTCGTCTTCTACCCAGTTGTATCTTGACCAGAATCAGGCTGAAATTATTTTTGTGCTGGTTGATGGAATATGCCAGTGGTTGAGATTCGAGACCCAATTTCTTCCCGGCTTGTCTGTTTTGAACAAGAGACTGGAGGATGTACTGGTCTGGTTTCTCAATAATTCATACTGGATGGAAGCAGAAGAGGTCTTTGTCCTTCTCTATCGCATCCAATGCGGCAGCCTGAAGAAAAGCAAGGCAATTCAGAGTATTGTCAGTAAAACTCTCCATAATCTGAAGAAAAAGGACATCGTTGAAAGATTGACGGAAGGATATCTTCTTGAAAATAAGCAGCAGTATCTCTTTCAGAATATACTGAATTCGATTGGTCACAAAGCAGCTATATATCTCCTGAACAGGGTCATTCACAGTCATAACCGGGCCGAAAGAATTGTTTTGCTGAATCTCCTCCCGACATTTGGCAGTACGGTTATTCCTATTCTTGAAGATTGTCTGAAAAAATCACCGCCCTGGGCAGTCATACGCAACGTTATCTATATCGTTTCTGAAATTGGCAAGGATAAATATTACTGGCTGGTGGAGAAATATTTTGCCCATTCCGACGAGCGTGTACAGCACGAAATGATCTGTTGTGTCCTGAAATTAGGGGGCCAGATGATGACTCCGAGGTTGCTTGAGGGACTTGAGGTTGTCCAGGACCGGTTGAAAACGCATATTCTTCGCCTGCTAGTCGAGCAGTCAGGGAGCGATGAAAGGGTTAAAACTGCGCTGCTCGGATTTGCTGAACAGCGAACAAAAGATCTTTACCCGGCGAGCCACGAACTTTTGTTTGCCGTTGTAGCCGCCCTGAAGAAATTCCCGTGCCGGGAAAGCATTCTCCAGCTCGAGAAAATGCAGGACGAATACACCGGTAAAGCGGGTACGGATCAGCTTTTACTGCACATCGGCGAAGCATTGAAGGTTCTTCAACCGAAGATGCGTCATAACCTCCAGAATATAGATAACTTTCCGGATGATGTCTGTTTTGATAACGATCAGGTTCAACAGCTGCGTGCCTTTAAGAAGGTAAAAGAAACGGAGGATGAGATACAGGCTCTTGTCCATGCGGGTGATGTACAACAGGCGGGTCGGCTGGTGTACAATCAAGCCGTCGCGGCGGCAAGAACGAAGGATTTTTCTGCGGCTGCCTTGCTGAGAGACAGGTTTTTGGAAATCAACCCGATGGCGCTGGAAGAAGCAGTCCAGTTGGGAGAACTTATTGAAGAACAAAAAAATAGTTCTATTACCAGCCATCATCTGCAGATCTGGAGCGAGCTTTATGAAGAAATGACCACCGAGGAATTCAATGCGCTGTATTATGCCCTGCACCAGGAAAATTATCACAAAGGTGATATCATTGTGCAAATCGGCGAAACCGACACGAATCTGTATTTCCTCAACTCCGGATATATAAGTCTTAGTGCTGTTATTGGCGGAAAAGAGACCTTTCTAAAAAGAATGCAGCCAAGTAATATCCTCGGGGCGGAGCAGTTTTTTTCCCCTTCCATATGGACGGTTACCCTCAAGGCCTTGAGTGAAATTCAGGTCCATGTTCTCGATTTTGCTAAATTTAATCAGATTGCCGAACAGTTTCCGGAACTTGAAGATAAACTGCAGAAATATTGTCGAAAAAATACCCAGGTGCCGGAATTGTTGAAAATGTCTGGCGATGACCGCAGGGAATATCCCCGATACCCTGTGGTTCTCCCGACAAGAAGTATTTTGCTGGACCCCTATGGCTACAAAGGAAAACGTGAATTTAAAGGGGAACTCCTGGATTTTTCCAGGCAGGGACTGGCGTTTACCGTAAAAATATCCAACTGGAAGAACGCCAGACTGCTTCTTGGCAGGCATATTGTCACAACCATAATTACCAGAGACGAGGAACTGCCCCAGCAAAATGGGGTTATTGTCGGTGTCAAACTGCATGAACCGACAATGCTCGATTTTTCCATCCATATTAAACTCACCCAAAAAATGGATGAAACAACTTATAAAAAGTTAATGGCCTCTGCGAAGCGGGATTAACACTACACACGCAGGGTTTTGTGTCACCTCCATTTTTTAATAATAAAATTCTGGTTCGCGGACTGGCTATCTCGCCGCCAATTGTTCTCGCACCTATGGTAGGTATCTCTCACTCGGCATTTCGCAGCCTCGTTCAGGCTGAGGGAGGGGTGGGGTTATTGTTTACGGAAATGCTGGCAGCAAAAAGGCTGCCTCATGATAATCCATTTTGCTCGCCCCTGTTGATCAGGGATGCATCGGAAAAACCTCTTTTTTACCAGATAATCGCGGCAAGTGAGGCGGACATCGCGCCCGCAGTGGATAAATTGCACTTACTTGGCGCTGACGGTATCGATCTCAACCTTGGCTGCCCTGCACCAATGCAGAAAAGGCAAGGTGCAGGGGCGGTTCTTGCCGGCAATCAGGCGGTGCTCCGCAAGGTGCTGCGCCGGCTGAGAAAAAGTACGGAGTTACCAGTCAGTGTGAAAATTCGCCTGGGGCAGAGTCTTGATGTCGATTCCCTGCGATCTTTTGGTCTCTTTCTTGAGGCAGAAGGAGTAGACATGATTACAATTCATGCGAGGCTGCATGGAGAAAAATTCTGCCGCAAACCTCGATGGGAGCAGATAGGAGCCGTAAAAGATGCTCTTTCGGTGCCTGTTCTGGCCAATGGGGGGATTTTTACCGCAGGTGATGCAAAAAGATGCCTTGAACTCTCCCATGCGGACGGGGTGATGATAGGCCGGGGTGCTGTGGAGAGACCCTGGTTGTGTGCTGACATTGCCAGTGAAGTGTATGGTATTGACAGCACTGCCGAAAAACGAGAGAGTCAGGATATTTACGCCCACTTTATTGCATTGCTCGAGCAGCGGTTCGCCCCGGAAAGGCGTCTGGGAAGGTTGAAACAGTTTACGCGTTATTTTGCTGCTTCGTTTCCGTTCGGCCATCACTTTGCTGCATCCATCCAGAATAGTGACAGTATTGCTGAGGCACGCCACCGAGCGGCTGTTTTTTTTGATCGATCGACATGAGAAAAGAAGCATAATTGTTGCTCGCCATGCTTTTTTTGATTCCTTCCTGTTGAGATGGCAGGGGGCAAAAGACATATACCTAATTTCTACCTTACCAAGGAGCATGAGATGATAGATCTGATAAAAAAGGCAATCTTAACAGGGGTCGGCATTGCTGCATTGACCAAGGACAAAGTGGAAGATCTGGCGAAAGAATTAATCGATAAAGGGAAGATTTCTGAGCAGGAGGGGGAGAAATTAGTGCAGGAAATGCTCAACCGGGCGGAGGAATCTCGTGAATCCCTGAAAAGCCAGACTGAGAGCCTGGTTAAAAGCACTATAGCTAAGATGCATCTGGTGCAGATTGAGGATTTTGAGCAATTGAAAGCCGAGGTGGAGCAGTTGCGGGCGGAGATTGCCGCTCTGCCGAAAGTTGATAAAAAAGCAAAGCAGTAGAAAGGATTGCCTGCCGGCTATTGGTGCCTTGCTCCCTGAAGTCACGATGCACTTGCATCCCTCAAAGGGGGGTTGAAAAGAGCACCTGACAAGGGGGGATTGCAAAGACTCCCGGCGTAAGTCCCTTTTACCGGGATGTTGGGAAAAGTTTTTTGCGGAGCATGGTGGTCAAGATATTCATCTCGCTGAGCTTGAGGAGATGGAGGACAAGGCAGTACAGGAGCGTAGCCGATGTGATGAGCACGCAGAGGGCCGCGCCCTGGCCGAGGACGGAACCGTGCAGCCACCGTGCAAAACAGGGCATGGCAAACCAGAGCAAGCCGGTGAGAACGGCGGTGGCCGCCAGTATCTTGACCAGACTTTTACCGAGGTATACGAGAGATAATCCGTTCAGGTTTTTGTGCAGCACGATCATGAGAAAGATAAAGTTGATCAGCATCGTGCAGGAGGTTGAGAATGCAATCGCAAGATGCTGAAAGTGGTCGATTGTCAGCTTGATAATAATGACGTTGAAGATAATTGCCATAAAGCTGGCAATGACCGGATAACGGGTCTTGTCGAGAGCGTAGAAAGCAGGCACCAGGACTTTGTTGGCTGAGTAGGCAAACAGGCCGATGGAATACAGGGCCAGGGTCTGGGCGGTGGCCAGGGTGTCTGCCGCGGTGAAGGCGCCATGCTCAAAAATCAACCGGATAATTGGTTCGGCAAGGACGATAAGCCCGGCGGTAGCGGGGAGAGTTAAGGCGAAAACCATGGTGAGGGAAGACACCATGGTTTTTTTCATCTCCGGGATATCTTTTTTCGCTGCCTGACGGGCCAGTAAAGGCAAGGTAGCAATCGATAAGGCCACTCCGAACACACCAATGGGCAATTGCACAAGTCTGAAGGCGTAATATAGCCAGGAAACCGAGCCTTCAGCGCAGGAAGAGGCAAAGTTGGTGTTGATGAATATATTGATCTGGGTGGCGGAAAGGCCGATGGTTGCCGGTATCATTAACTTGAGAATGCGATGCAGGCCGGGGTCGGTAATATCGAAGATCGGTCTGTATCGAAAGCCGGTCTTAAACAGTGTGGGCAGCTGGATGCCAAGCTGCAGCAGTCCGCCGATGAGTGTGCCGACCGCCATGCCCACTATCGCCGGCTGGCCGAAATGAGGCAGGATGAATGCCAGTCCGGTGCCGCCGATCACCGAACCGAGATTAAAGAAACTGGATGCTATTGCCGGAACAAAAAAACGACCTTTGGTGTTTAAAACCCCCATAACCACTGCAGAAAGAGAGATAACCACAAGAAAAGGCAGCATTATCCGGGTGAGTTGGATGGTGAGAGCAGTTTTGCCGGCGATGAGACTGAAATCCGGTGCCAGCAAAGAGACCAGCGGGCCGGCAAAAACTATGCCAAGCAGGGTGATTGCACTGAGGACAACGAGGATAAAGTTGAGAACGTTGGATGCTAAGCGCCAGGTGTCCTCCTGGCTGCGATTGGTATCGTAAGCGGAGAATACTGTCACAAATGCGGCCGACAGCGCGCCTTCACCAAAAAGATCTCTCAATAAGTTAGGTATCCGGAAGGCGACAACGAATGCATCGTAGGTGTATCCGGCGCCAAAAAGCCCGGCGAAGACCTGTTCCCTGACCAGGCCGAGGACGCGACTGCACATTACCGCGATGCCGACAGTGGCCGCCGATTTGGCTATGGTGTTTTTGCTGGGTGTCTGCAACTGAAAAGTATCCGGGGAAATTATTTCTAAGGCACTCACCCGTTAACGGAAAATAAGCCGGGTTTCATTCAATGCCCCTGTTGGCACACTTATTCGTACTCTTGTAAAGGGGTGATGATGCATCTAAAGTGTTCATGTTAAACATACGTTTGATTCCACTGTTGTTTCATGACGGTGGATCAGCTGTACGGGACGAAAATGGTAATTCGCGCGGGCAGAATACCCCGCTTATAGAAAATATGCCACAAAATCATTATATTGATTTGAATCAGCTGCCGCGATAGAATTATTTTTTTTGAAACACTTTGCCCTCGCTGTTCTCTCTTGACTTTGTCTTTTGAAATTGAATATATGAGTACAGTCTTTCGTACGTAATACAGGCCAGCGGAGTCCAGCGCGAGTTGAGTGAGCTGTTGTTATTTCAATATTGCATTGATAAATCGTTGTTTGAGAGGAGATACGAATGCAGGAAACAAATATGGTCAGGAATATTGCAATAATTGGTCATGGTAATTGTGGTAAAACTTCTCTTGCTGAGGCAATGCTTTTTACGGCCGGAAAAATAAACAGACTTGGTAAGGTTGATGACGGCAATGCAACCATGGATTATGAGGAAGAGGAGATTGCCAGAAAAATATCCATCAACACCAGTTTTCACAATTACAGCTGGAAAAAACACAGTGTATTTCTCATCGACACCCCCGGTGACGATAATTTTCTCAATGAAACCGTTTTTGCCTCCCATGTCTGCGACAGTGCTTTGTTTACCATTGGTGCCGTGCTCGGGGTAAAAGGGCAGACCGTTAAATTCTCGAATATTATTAAAGAGAGAAAATTACCCACGCTCATTGCCATCAATAAAATGGATCGTGAGCGTGCCGATTTTCACAAGACTGTTGATGAAATTAAGGAATCACTGGCCTTTAATCCGGTCATTGTTCAGCTGCCCATTGGCGCCGAGGATAATTTTAAAGGCTATGTTGATATCATCAGTGGCAAGGCATATCTGTTTGATGGCGAAAAAGGCGGGGTGCAATCCGTTGATGTTCCGGCGGAATTAGCCAGCGAGGTGGCTTCGTTACGGGAAGCTCTGATGGAAAATGTGGCGGAAACTGATGATGATTTGATCGAAAAATTTCTGGAAGAAGGGGAGCTGACCGAGGAAGAATTGCTGGCTGGTCTGAAAAAAGGCATTGCGGCTGCGGCATTAGCCCCTATCTGCGTCTGTGCCGCAACGCTCAATAAAGGGACCGCCCCTCTGCTGGACATCATCAACGACCTGATGCCGTGTCCGTCTGATCGTCCGCCTATCCTGGCTAAAAAAGAAGGCAGGGATGAGATGGTCGAGATTCAACCAACGGCAGATGCACCTTTTTCTGCGCTGGTTTTCAAGACCATGGCCGACCCCTATGCCGGTCGTCTCACTATTTTACGCATCTTCAGCGGTGTTCTGCAGGGCGATACCTTTTACAATTCGACAAAGAAGACATCAGAACGATTCGGGCAGCTGTATGTGCTCGAAGGAAAAGAGCAAAAGCCGGTCGAGAGTGGTGGGCCGGGCATGATCATCGCTCTTGCCAAACTGAAGGAAACGGCGACCGGGGATACGCTCTGTGATGCGGCAAACCCGGTTGTGCTGGATGCACCTGAGCCGCTGCAACCGGTGATATCTTTTGCCGTAAGTGCCAAAAAAGGTGAAGAAGAAAAGGTCTTTTCTTCTATTACCAGGATGCTTGATGAGGATCTGACCTTACGGCTCACCAGGCAGCCGCAAACCAAGCAGGTTCTTCTCTCGGGAGTCGGCAGAGTGCATCTTGATGTGGTCGGTGCAAAGATCAAGAGGAAATTTGGAGTGCAGATGGAGTTGAGTACCCCCAAAATTCCTTATATGGAGACCATTCGGTCATCGGCACGGGTGCAGGGGAAACATAAAAAACAAAGTGGCGGCAGAGGCCAGTTTGGCGACTGCTGGATTGAGATATCTCCTTTACCGGGCGGTGGGTATGAATTTGAGGATAAAATTGTTGGCGGGGTAATTCCGCAGCAATATCGGCCGGCAGTCGATAAAGGTATTCAGGAGGCGATGGAAAAAGGCGTTCTGGCCGGCTACCCGGTGATCGATGTAAAAATTGCCCTCGTTGATGGATCCTTCCACAATGTCGATTCTTCTGAAATGGCTTTTAAGATTGCCGGGTCTCTGGCGTTTAAGAAAGGGGCCCAGGAAGCAGGACTGATCTTACTTGAACCCTATATGAATATGGAGATCAAGGTAGGAAAAGACAGTGTCGGCGATGTTATGGGCGATCTCAATTCCCGTCGCGGCAAGGTTATGGGGATGGACTCGGCGGATGGGCTGGAGGTGATTAATGCTCAGGTGCCGCAATCGGAAATTTTGTCCTATGCAACAGATCTGACGTCGATGACCGGCGGGCTTGGTAGTTTCAATATTTCTTTTTCGCACTATGAAGAAGTTCCGGCACAAATAGCTGAAAAGATCGTTGCTGAGGCAAACAAGGAAAACAATTAACCCCGGCAACAACCTTTGCGGGAATCTATGCAATCCCCCTCTCGAAGGGGGGAATTCCTTCACGAAATACCTTTCTTGTAAAAAACAAGAAAGGTATTTCTTAGTTACTAAGGACACATTGTAGCTGCTATGCACGAAAATTATTCTTTTGCTGTTCTCACCATGAGCGATAAAGGCTCGCGCGGGGAGCGGGAAGATACCAGTGGCGCCTATCTGCAGGAGAGGTTGCGCAAAGAAGGGTATATTCTCCAGTCGTATCAGGTGATTGCCGACAACAAACAGCAAATCATCGATAGTCTTCTCGACCTGGTCGATATGCAGAAGATATCCCTTATCGTCACCACCGGGGGGACTGGAGTTTCGCCATCGGATATAACTCCAGAGGCGATGACTCAGGTCATTGAAAAGGAGATACCCGGGATGGCCGAGGCAATGCGGCATGCCAGCCTTGCCAAAACTTCCCGTGCCATGTTGTCTCGGGGCAAGGTCGGCATACGTAAAGAGAGCCTGATAATTAACCTGCCCGGCAGCTTAAAGGCTGTAAAAGAAAATCTGGAAGTAGTACTGCCGGTTATTCCCCACGCCCTGGAAAAAATACTGGGAGGGGAGAGTGACTGCGGAGTCGTATAAATAAAAAAGGAGAGTGATGGATGTCCGACACTCTCCTTTTCTATTTTCCTGATAGTGCGCCTATTGTCGTATCTCAACCGTTGTGGTTTCTCCTTCAGCCATCGGTGCAATTTCACCGATGATGTAGGCCTCTTCTCCGACCGCTTCAAAGTGGTGCTGGATATCTTTTGCCTGTGCTTCGTCGACGATCACCAGGAGGCCTATGCCCATATTGAAGGTGCGATACATCTCGTTCTGAGGGATATCGCCGAGTCTCTGCAGGAATGGAAAAATGGGCGGCAGGGGCCAGGCAGTGCTATTGAGGACTGCCTTATACCCTTTGGGCAGAATGCGTGGGATGTTGTCGATAAATCCGCCGCCGGTGTTGTGCACCATGCCGTTTAAAGGGTAGTTTTTTAAGACGTTCAGAACCGACTGAACATATATTTTCGTCGGTTTCAAAAGTTCTTGTCCCAGCTCACAGCCGAGCTCTTCTATGTACTGTCCGACATCCAGTTTATGATCGGCAAAACAGATTTTACGCACCAGGCTATAGCCGTTCGAATGCAGGCCACTGGAGGTGAGGCCGATGATCTGGTCGCCGGCGCGGATATCCGAGCCATCAATTATGGCGTCCCGGTCGACAATGCCGGTGACAAATCCTGCAAGATCGTAATCCTTGTTCTGGTATAATCCTGGCATTTCAGCCGTTTCTCCGCCAACAAGCGAGCAGTGCGCCTGGCGGCACCCTTCAGCAATTCCGGAAATAACAGCTTTGGCGATGGACATCTCCAGTTTACCGACGGCGAAATAATCGAGAAAACATAAAGGGGTGGCACCTCCGACCACAAGGTCGTTGACACACATAGCCACCAGATCTATTCCGATCGTGTCATGTTTGTTGCAGAGGTGAGCGATAGCCAATTTTGTGCCGACACCATCGGTTGAGTTGACGATAACCGGTTTTTTGTATTTATTGGTATCGATAGCAATATGCGATGAAAAACCACCGATACCACCCAGTACGCCGCGCTGATGGGTGGTGGCGACAATTTCTTTGATTTCTTCGATGAATGCATTGCCTTTGTCGATATCTACACCGGCTTCGCTGTACTTACTCTTATGTGACTCGCTCATAGTAACAGGTTGTTGTCTTTGTTGTTTTTTTGGGATCTGGAAATAGATCAAAATACAGGAGTATATGAAAAGCTATATTATTAGGGGTGATCTAAAAAAGCAATGCAATTACACCATATCACAATAAATCTATCACAAAAGGCAGAGCCTTGTTACGTGCAGGTTGAAAAAAAACCGGTGTTTTGTTAGATAACCTTGATATGAAATTATTGACACTTCTTATCGGTCTTATTCTGGTTCTGGAAGGTCTGCCGTATGTTGCTGCACCGGAAGCGATGCAGGACTGGCTCAAAAAATTGAGTGGCATCAGGCCTGCCCAACTTCGGTTTATGGGACTTTTTGCGATGGTAATCGGCATAGTGATTATTTTCGTGGTGCAGAGAACCTCTTTCTTCCTTTAGCCAGCCCTTTGATCGTCCGGCAGCAGGATGACCTTCCAGGAATTTCCTGCCTCTTCACCCTGTCTGTTCCGTGGTTGTCGTTGTCTTGGGCGTCTTCTTTGTTTGAATGTGCCGCAATGTCACCATCTGGCTGGTGTCGTTAGCAAAAAATATCAAAATAGAGCCTGGCCGGCAACTGCGGTGTAAACTGCGTGACGTACGAGCTATGCCCCCCCCTCAACCCTGACACATTAAATATATAATAATGAACGGTGGAAGGTATGGAAAATAGTAATAAAACAGAGCTCATAGGTAATGAAGGGATGGTCATCCTCAATATGGTCCGGCGCTTGAATCGGCGCGGCGCGAATGAACATTTGATGAAGCTCATCAAGAAGACTCATCCTGCCGACATGGCCTGGGTTTACCGGCATCTGACCGAAGCTGAAAGGATAGCTGTCTTCAATATTATTGTCAAAACGGGCTCGGTCGGGGAATTTTTGAGTGAACTCGATGGCCTGCTTGTCACTGCTCTGGTCGATGGACTCACCCCGCAATATATGGCAGAGGTTCTCTCGGATATGCCGTCAGACGACGCGGTTGATATTCTCGAGGTGCTCTCCGATCCTATTGCCGATGAAATCAGAGAGCACATGGATCAGAAGGATCGGGATGAAGTTGAAGAGCTTCTGCAGTACGATCCGGAGACGGCCGGTGGGCTAATGTCGCCTGATTTTATGTATCTCGATGAAGAAATGATGGTCAGCGAGGCCATAAAAAGCGTGCAGAAACGAAGTGAAGAGAAAGAGATGGTCTTTTATCTCTATATCACGCATGGGGAACATAAGCTGTCTGGAGTTGTTTCGCTGCGGGAATTGCTGATGCATCCCGAAGAGAGAAAACTCAAAGAAATAATGAACCCGAATGTCATTTCCGTGACAACCGATACCGACCAGGGGGAAGTTGCTCATGTTGTGGCGAAGTACAATATCCTGGCGGTACCGGTGGTGGACTCAAATTATACTCTGGTCGGCATTGTTACAGTTGATGATATTATCGACGTTATCCGGGAGGAGGCTACGGAAGATTTTCTGCAGATGGCAGGAGCAGGAAAAGACCGGGAAATTTTGCTCAAATCAACGAGGCAGAGCGCGCTGATCAGGGCTCCCTGGCTCCTGGCTTCGTGGGTAGGCGGCGTGACGGTAATGTTTATTATCGGTTCGTTTGAAGAAGAGCTGTCCAGGATAATAGCTCTTGCCTCTTTTATTCCGATAGTAATAGGCATGGGAGGCAATATTGCCACGCAGTCTTCCACCATTGTGGTGCGAGGGATTGCCACCGGCAGAATAAATCTTGATGAATCCTATCGAGTGGTTTTGAAAGAGATGCAGGTGGGGCTCATGCTCGGACTAATCTATGGGCTGTTTCTAGGTATTGTTGCCTACCTGGGATTCTCAGAACCCGCGCTACTGGGTGTGGTCGTCGGGTTGTCGATTTTCTTTTGTATGGTCATGTCGGCTACTCTGGGGACGGTAATACCGCTTATTCTCAAGAGATTCGACATCGATGCGGCCATTGCAACAGGTCCTTTTGTGACTACCTCTATTGATATCCTTGGCGTTTTTATGTATTTTTCCATCGCCAAGCTTTTCCTCCGACTGTAATGGTACGGCCTCAGGCCGTGCTCTCACGAAATACCCCGCATATAATCATTGCTGCCTGACCACCTCGCATCTATCCAATTCGCTTTTAGACGTTCATGGGGACAGGTTTTAAATCATTATTTCCCAGGCTGGTCTTTCTGTGCCGTTTTTTTCAGATTTTGGCGTGACTCGATATTTCTCGACCTGGCCAGCTCGCGCATGTCCTTTGTTTTGTCAGATTCATCAATGATTTCCCGGCCGACAATTTCTTCGAGCACGTCTTCCATGGAAATGACCCCGGTCATTGTCCCGTATTCGTCGACGACGATAAAAAGATGTTGTCGCCGATCGAAAAAATCGATGAGGATGCGATGCAGTGGCGCGGTTTCCGGAACAAAATGGGCGGGCCTTTTGAACCGGGACAAGGTGAGCTTGTTTTTGCCTTCCGCGGCTGCCTGCAGCACATCCTTACGCATGACGATACCTGTAACATTGTCAGGTTCCCGGTTGTATACGGGGATGCGGCTGTGACTGCTCAACTCGGTGAGTGTAGCCATGGCATTCCCGACAGTTATATGTTCATTTATGGAAAAAGTTACGGTGCGTGGCGTCATTACCTGCCGAACAATTTTCTCTTTCAAATCGAGGATATTGTTAATAACCTGCGCCTCATTTTCTTCAATATCTCCCGATTGTCTGGAAAGGGCGGCAATAGTCTGTATTTCTTGGGAAGATATGCTGTCCTCAGCTCGGTCCGGCAGCAGCTTGGTCATGGATCTCGATACCCAGACCACCGGCTTGAGCAAAAAAACCATAGCGCGCAAGGGGTAGGTAATAGTCGGTGCCAGCTTGATGGCATAGGCCACCCCGATGGTTTTCGGTAAAATTTCGGAAAAAACAAGAATTGACAGGGTGAAAGCTGCAGAGAAAAGAATAAGATTCTCGTCGCCGAAAAGTTTTGCAGCAGCGGCACCGGCAACGGAGGCACCTATCGTGTTGGCGATGGTATTGAGGGTGAGTATTGCCGTTATGGGCTGTTCTATGTCTGAACGGAGATTTTGCAGGTGCTCAGCTGCGGCATGGCCATTTTTCCTTAACATTTCCACCTGGCTTGCCGTAACAGTATATAGTACCGCTTCACATATGGAGCACAGGGCGGAGACAGTTATGGCAAGAGCTATTGAAATAATTAATGTATGCAGCACTGTACGGTAACCTCAATAAGTTTATCCGATCCTGAACGGCAGAATATGCAGGGATCGTGGGAATAATTGAATTGAAGACTGAATATATAACTATTCTCAATCGATATTTGAATTATATTGTAAATGACCGGATGGTAAAGAGCGAGAAAATAAACAAATATAAAGGTGAAGAATGAAGAGTGCAAAAATAGTTATGTCACAAAAAAAAGTGGAAGAATATTCTGGACCATTACTGGTGCTCTTTGTTGCCCGGAATACCGATGGAGCTCTTATCTGCGATACGCTCCCCGACTCAACGTTGCAATGGCTGGAGAATTTAAAGGAGTTCACCGGCAAAAAAGAGCAATCTCTTCTTTTGTATCCGGAAGCTGGTCGACTGGCAAGCTTACTGCAATGCAGGAGGCTTCTGCTGCTTGGCCTCGGGGAGTTGAGTGAAGCCGCACAGGTCGACGAGACGAGAGAGATGCTGAGAGTTGCCGGCGGTACCATTGCCAGTCAGTGCCGGCAAAACAAGATCGAAACCGTTGCTGTCTGCATCCCATCTTTCCCCGGGCTGGATCCTGAAACCGTGGGAGAATATGTGACCGAAGGGACACTTCTTGGGGCGTACCAGTTTTTAAAATATAAGAAAAAAGATGACGATGCGTATCCTGGGCTCAAGAAGCTAGAATTGTTTTCAAGTTCCGGCAGATCAAAAACAGGCAAAGCAGCCGACAGGGGCAGGAGCAGTGCCCTGGCCGCATGTGCTGCACGGGATATGGCCAATGAGCCGGGGAATGGCTGGACCCCCCGCCATTTTGCTAAATATGCGCAGAAGATCGGCAAAGAGCTGCAGCTGCACTGCACCGTTCTGGAAAAGGCCGATATGGTTAAACTTGGTATGGGCGGGATTCTTGCGGTAAACAAAGGTTCGGAAGAACCGCCAAAGCTGATTGTTCTTGAATATAACCCCCAGAAAAATGGCGAGACGGTGCTGCTGGTCGGTAAAGGACTCACCTTCGATTCGGGTGGTATAAGTCTCAAACCGGCCCAGGGCATGATGGACATGAAATATGACATGTGCGGAGGTGCCGCAGTGCTGACGGCAATAGAGGCCATTGCCCGGGAAAAGTTGCCAATAAGGGTGGTGGCTCTTGTTCCGTCAACGGATAACATGGCGGGCGGTGGAGCATTGAAACCTGGGGATATTATTACTCATTATGGTGGAATTACCTCCGAGATCGAGAATACTGATGCGGAAGGCCGTCTTATCCTGGCCGATGCCCTGGCCTATGGCATAGAAAAATTTAAGCCCACCTGTGTAATCGATCTGGCGACCCTAACCGGCGCTGTCATCATTGCCCTTGGGCATCATTATTCCGGGTTGTTAAGCAATAGTGATGTGCTGGCTGAAAAACTTGCCGAAGCCGGCAGCATATGCGGTGAACCTCTCTGGCGCTTACCGCTGGGGAAGATGTATAGCAAACAGCTGGAATCAAAAGTTGCCGACACCAAGAATACCGGAGGGAGGCCGGCAGGCTGTATTACGGCGGCGGAGTACTTGCATCAGTTTGTCGGTGAGGTTCCCTGGGCCCATCTGGATATTGCCGGCACAGCCTGGGATTTTACAGAAAAATCATATATTCCCAAAGGCCCATCCGGTGTCGGGGTGCGAACGTTGATCGAGCTGCTCAGGCGATGGGAGCAAGGTGCATTGACAGGCGTGCCAGCATAACCGGCGATGGGATAAAAAATTCCGGTGCGAGCGCAGGAGTGTGGATGGCTTGGATGAGCAAATATAAAGCGGAGAAATTTTGCGTAAAATTTTAGTAATTGATAACGAAGACCTCGTTTGTAAGACTTGCCAAACCGCCTTGGCTGAATTTGGGTACGGGGTGAGTTGCGTACGTGAAGACCAGGTTGCCGCCATTGCGGATAAAGACAGTTATGTCCTGGCCATAGTTAATGGAATCCTTGAGGATATGACGGAGATTGCCGCTTTTGAAACCATGCGGCAGGCCAACCCGGCTCTTGCCGGAATACTGGTTACCGGCCATGCCAGCTCGGAAATAGTCATTGACGCCATGAATAAGGGGTTCAGCAGAGTTTGCAAAAAACCACTTGCTGCGCCCCAGCTTATCGAGGCAGTGCATGAAATTCTGAAAATAACCGATCTTCGGGAAGATGTAACCCGGATGAAAATATTGTTGCCACTCTATACTCTCGGCCAGAGATTCATTGCAGCGGAATGTGAGCAGGATATTTACGAGGAACTAGCCGATGCGGTTGCCCGTGAGGTGAACGTTCCGTCGGTGTCCGTGATGATGTTCGACGAAAGTGTCAACTCCTTAAAAATCGTTGCTTATCGTGGTCTTGTTGCCAGTTATGTTGAAGATCTGCAGATAAAACCCGGCGAGCGGATTGCCGGTAAGGTGTTTCAGTCCCAGCGGCCGATTGTTCTCAATAAAGCCAATCATCATCTGAATCCTTATCATGATCTGATGAAGCGAAAAGAGCTGTCGGCCGCTATTTCCTTGCCGATTGTCAGTAAGGGCAGAGTACTTGGGGTTCTCAACGTAAGTGAAACCAAGGACGGCATTTTGTTCAGAGAAGCAGATATCGAGATGCTGTCGATCATCGTCGGTCAGGCTATGATGGCGCTGGAAAATATTCGTTTCATCCGGGAAAAGGAAGAGAGCAGCAGGATCAGGGCCCAGCTTGAACAGTATGTTTCTCCTGAAGTTTCCAACATGCTGGTGCAAAAAAATCAGATTCTAACCGATGTCGGAAGTGTTCAGCAGTTGACTGTTCTCTTCGCCGACATACGAAATTTTACCCTGCTCGTCCAATATCTGGAACCAATCCATCTGCGAGTATTTCTCAGCAGTTTTTTCGATATGTTTGCGAGTGTTGTGTACTCTCAACAGGGGATGCTCGATAAATTTATGGGCGACGCTGCGCTTGCTGTCTTTGGTGCCCCGGTTAAACTTGATAATCCAAATGTCGCTGCGGTTTCTGCGGCGCGAGACATTATGGCCGAGTTTGAAAAAATACGGATTGTCTGGGAGCAGGAAAACGCCATCTTTAAAAATGTGGGGCTGGGTATAGGCATCAGCCGGGGACCGATGTTTTTAGGGAATGTCGGTTCTTCCACCCGGCTCGATTATACGGTCATCGGCCAGGATGTGAACATCGCTCAACGGTTGGCGGCGATAACGGATTCAGGACAAATACTCATAACCGACCGGGTCTATGCTACCCTGGATGGTGCTTTCCCGATCAGAACCGAAAACAATATGCTGCTGCGAGGCATGGAGTCTGAGGTTGCGGTCTATTCCTTGTCGGCTTCTGCATCTGATTAATGGTGGAATATATTGCTGTGCCAGAGCCTGTTGATGCGTCATTACTGTGCAAATTCGACAATATATTCTCTTCCGTCGAGGGTGATCTCATCGAGATCCCGGAGCTGTCTTCCCCGCCGGGTTTCGGGAAGGTTATTGACCATTACTTCTCCGTTCTGGATCCTCATTTTTGCTTCAATTCCATCCTGGACAAGATCTGCGAGCTTTAGGAACTGACCGAGCCGAATCGGCAGAGTCGTTACCTTTATTGTTTTTTTTTGTGCTGACATATTTTATGATCTCCAGTTGGCCTGAGGGATGCTCAGGGGGTGGGGCGAAGGTAAAATTGTTCAAATAAATCAAATATTATGGTATAAATTTTCACTTATTGTTTCTTGTTGATTTATTTATTCTTTTCGTTCATGCTTTACCGCGATACGGACCCGGCAGGATGTAAAGATATATACATGGAGAAACGCTGGAAATCACGTTTAATAATTTTAAAAGGGGGTTGTGGCTATGCAGATGAGGCAATTGAAATCGGTTGGAAGAAATGTCGGCGGTATCCTGGCGTTATTGGCCTTGCTGGGAATCCTGAGCGGATGTGCCAACAATATGTTCGGCGGAGCAGGAGCCGGCGCGCCGAAGGGAAGTGATGGTCTGGATGCAATGGCCACCATGGTGGACGGCTACGGTGATATCGAACTGCCCCTTGAGATGAGTCTTTCATCGGATAAAAGCATTGCCATGCAGACGAATTCTTTCCAGGGTGGTATTCATAGCTACAGCGGGCGGGTGCAGATTGGTTCACTCAAAGACTATATCGTCAGCTCAATGCGCAACAACAAGTGGAAACTGGTTGGCGAGGCCTCGTATAAAAATATCATGCTCGCTTTCCTGAAACCCAATAAAACATGCATGGTTGTATTGTCTGAAGGCATTGGTGGAACATACGGCAAAACGGAGGCCGTGTTTTACGTGACGATCGACCTGGATGCGGTCAATCAAAATAAAGGCTTTGCTGCACCGACTCAGCAGTAAAGCGTCAAGGGTGGGGGAGAGGCGCGACCTTCTTTTCCATCACGACAAAAGGCAACAAAAAAACCACTTGGCAAGAATATTGCCAAGTGGTTTTTTTGTCACATGGCAACCCCAAGGGGACTCGAACCCCTGTTCCCGGCGTGAGAACCCCTTTTGTTGCATGCTTCTTCAACATAACAGGAATATTCTCAAATTGTAGGACTAGCCAACTTGTTCTTATGTGCAATGAAAACAACAGTCTGGCTCTTCTCGGTAGTGTCGTGGTATCAGTCGTGCTGCCTAACGCTTTTCCCGAAGAGATCATCAAAAACAATCTGGAATCAGTGAGCTGCGAGAGCAAGTAATTCTTGCTCGTAACTGCACAAAAGATGAGGGTAGGTTTCTCGGAGTCGGCTTGCAGGAGCAGGCTTCAAACCACCTTAAGTTGCTGTGGTAACGAGCGATGGTGGTAAACGTTAAGGAAATGGCTCGGCAAAAACAGGTTAGGCATGGATTATGGAGACGAGCGCAACCGAACCACTGATGAAGTGTCGAAAGATTAAGGGTGTCGTCAAAACTGGGAACTGTTTCTAGTCCAGGATAAGTTCGGTGAAAAAATGTTTACTGCCCGATCGGCGACCGGCATAAAGGTGGCGTGTACGTGATCTTGGCTTTGATGTGGAACGTGGGAACCTGTCGTACCGATGCCATGGGAGAAATCCAAGTGGAGGACCCACAAGGATGAGAGTACCGATGCGGAGCACAGGGGCGGATTACCTCGTAATAGTGATCAAGTCACTGTAATGGGTGGCGCGAAGGGGGGAACATGTCTGAAGTTACTTATTGGTCAACCTGCGATGGGAGGAACCTTCGAGTGATGCAAACCTCACCGAGTGGGACATGAAGAGCCGGATGAGTCGAGAGATTAGAACTGGTGGCAACACATGAACAACCCGCCCTGGAAAGATCCCAGGAGATGATCGATATGGCTGTCCCTGTAGAGTTGTTGCTATCTGCATGCCAAAAACTACCTGAAATCTTCGATGAACTGTGGCAAAAAAGTCTCCATCCCAGCATGGGGAGGTGATTGAGCAGGAATGAGGCCGGGGGTATAGCCCCGGTTGCTAAACGGTTCCAGTAAATGAGCATTCCGGCTCATGATGTGCACCGGCACCGACCATGGTTCTCCTGCACCGGTCAATTGGAGATTTGGCTGGTGATCTCCCATGATGATGATCAAGCTGTCGGTACTGACATACTTTGCAAGGTAGTCCCCCAGAATGGTGAATTCATAGTCCAAAGAGCGAAGATAGGCCTCTCCCGCATTTTTGAGATCAGGCCAATAAATGGGGTAGTAGATCAGCTGGCGGTCTTTATAGACACTGCCGTCACCAATACCTTCCCAATCGGTAATGAATGGCGGTTGAATACTGAAGGCCGCGTGACTGCTGATCAGCACGTAGCGGACAAAGAGCGGTTGCTGGCGTTTGACGAATTCCCGGCGGCGAACCCAGTCGAGCACAAACTGGTCTGACATCGGGGCCCAACCGAAAGTTGGCCCCCGGTAATTGAAATGCCAGGCGTAATAATACTGGTCATAACCGAAAGCGGACCCTTCAGGAAAAGCAAAGCGGGTTCCGGGCATCACAGAGACTGTACGATAGCCACTTTCAGCAAAATAGGAGGCCAGAGGCGGCAGAGCGGAGTGCAGCAATGCTTTCTCCTCTAGATGGTTTCCAACCTTCACCCCAAACTCCAGAGAGCTGTGGGCCAGCGAGGATGAGCCGCCGTAGGTTGGAGAGACAAGGTATGATGAGACGGCGGTGAAACCGTGCCGATCGAGGATCTTGGTAAAGTCGGTCATGGTGGCCGCCATCGCCTGTCGGTAACGAGGCTGGCTGAAAACGACGTGACCATAGGACTCAACCATGAACAACAGGACATCGGCACCTTGCAGACCGTTGAGGGGGAAGGGGCCTGTTCCCCTGTCCCGGGCAGTTTTTTGCAAGCGATTGACAATGGCCTGCTGGTGGCTGATTTGCTGCCGGATAAGGAGGGTCTGCTGGCCAAGGCGGGCGGTGACCGGGGGCTTGACCGTTGGCCATTCCCAGATGAGGCCTGTGCAAAGAAGAGAGCCCGACAGAATCAAAAAAAAGAGCCGAACCCGCTTGTCTAAAAGCGTTCTTGCCGCGGTCTGCCAGGCGTACCAACTCGCAACTATGGCTCCCAGCACTACCACCGTCACCTTTGTAGACATCAGCAGGAAATCTCCATGGCGGGAGGATGTCTTAAGCAAGTCATAAAGCCCGAGGAGGTAAGCGGAATCGATGTAGAGGTTCAAAGGCCGGTTAAGATACATGGGCACACCGGTATCCCCGATGCGGAAAAGGCGCAGGGCAAGAAAAACCCCCCATACCGTCAGGCTGGTCACAAAGAGAGGACGTTTTCCGAAACAGGCCGCCACGGCGAGTAGGCTAAGCAACAGCCAGACATCAGGAGAAGGCTGCAAGAGCTGCCAGGACCAAACATAGTTGGCCGGATAGTTGAGGTTAAGCAGGACGCTGAGTATGAGAAGAGCTGCCGAAAGTTTGAACAGTGATGAGAAGAGGAAATATCCCGGTTTCATGGCGGGGCTGGAAGGCGTCGGGCCAGGATATCAAGATGGCGAGCCAGAAGTGACAATTCACCGGCCTCGACCTGACGGCGTCGCACACTTGCCCAGGCAGCCAGGCTGGATGGCGGGCTGGGCTTTTTAGCAAGTTCCTTCTCCACAGTATCAATGATTGCATGCAGGAAAAAAACCTCATCTTTTGAGTAACGACGATCACGGGGATGGACGATCCAGTCCGAACTTCCGGCAGCCAAAAGATCCAGGGGCGGACCTTGCAAAAAGCCCAGAAGTCTTCGACCCGTGTGGCTTGCCCCTCTGAGCCGCGTTTCCATGGAGGCATGATAGAGGCCAATGATCTCCTGGTCATCTTCATTCTCCGGCAGGAAAAGGGTCTCGCCATCAAAGTTGCAGGTGAAATAGGCCATGCCATTAGCGGCAAGGCGTGACAAAAGTCGGTGAAGCACAACTGGAAAATCAACCAGATCAAGCACGGCATGGGCTATCACCAGATGAAAAGGAGTGAGTGCATCCGCCCTGTCGGCGAGCTCTTCGGCACTGGCAAGAGCAAGGCTCAGCGAGATATCAGCCCTTGACGTGTGCAGATCACCACCATATTCACCCGACCACAACAAAGCATGACCACGACGCTTTGCCCACTGCGAAAGATATTGCCGTGCCGCTGCCAGTTGGCCGGGATCACTGTCGGTGGCAACATAGGTAGCAGGACCGGTCAGCAAACCCCTGTCAACCATTCGTTCGAACATGGTGCCGATACCGGCGCCTATCTCAAGAATATTCAGCGGCTTACTCCTTGGGGTCTGCTGCAGGGAGGAGTGCAGTGTCTTCCACACATGGTGATTAAGCGATTGGTCATCAATGGTCTTCTTGGCGGCGAGGTAACGGGAATCAAAGCTGCGATCGGCTGCATCCCTTATCGCTTGGCGACTTTCACTGTTTATGCGATTATTTTGTCGCATCGAAGTCTTCCCGTCTGGAGGTCTTAGGATTTCGAGACCGCCCGGTAATTTCTCTTTGATCCTGAAAACCCTTCATTTCCCGGAGAAAGGAGTCAATGGCTGCCACGCTGTCCTGCCAGCCCGGGCTGCGGGCATAGGTTGCACAGGCGGCAAGCGCCAGACGCTGCAGATCCTGTCGATCTTTGTGTAGTTTGATGAGCAGCGGCCCCAATCCAGCGAGGTCGTCAGGCGCCAGCAGAAAGCCGTTCACCCCATGATGTATGGTTTCGCCTGCAGCCCCATTTTGGCAACCGATGGCCGGCAGGCCAAAGGCCATGGCTTCCAGGATCGCGATACCAAAACCCTCGTAAGCATAGGGCATACAGAAGAGATGGCTGTTGCTCAGAACCTCAATCAGTCGGGCATCCTGCAGGGGGCCGAGGAACCGGACCGAATCGGTCAGGTCAAGTTGCGAGCAGAGTTGTCGTACCTCGGCTGTATGTGCGGGATCGAAGTCAAGACCACCAACCACTGTCAAGCGCCAGACCTTTCGGTCAACCTTATGCAGCGCTCTGAGCAATGGCAGCAAGCCTTTTCTGGGGATCACAATACCAAGAAAGAATAATTCCAGGGGCCCGGGGCGCTGGGTTCGTTTTTCGATAACTTGAGCTGAGAGAGGGCTTCCCAATCGGTCTCCGGCCGGGTAGGCGATAAGCTCGGGCCGATTATGGTCGACCAGGGATCTCACTTTCCTGCGGGTAGTTTCCGAGTTGCAGATAAAACCATCAACCGAGGCAAGAAAGCTCCTTTCGGCGAAAGCCAGCAGCATATTGTGCCAGCGATGGCGTGGTTCGTCGCAGAGGATATGATGGACGAGGGCCACCAGAAGGGGACGGGTTTTCTGCCGAAGGAGTTGTTTGTTCGGCAGAAAAAGCGACGGATGACAGAGTTCGTCCTGAATAATGATATCGAACTTTTTATTCAGCATGCAGCGAGCAGGCCACTGGGAAAAACCACAGAGCAGCTTTTGGAGATAGCAGCCGGATGGAAGACTGATAACCTCCACCTCATGGCCAAGCCGCTTGAGACCTTGAACCACAATCTGGTCATAGAGATAGCCACCGGTGAGAGTATCAAGGCTGCCGTATATGATAAAGCCGATACGCATCAGATGGTGGTGCGGTAAGAAGTCCAGGCGATATCGTTCTCCCAGATTTTGACGGTAAGGGCTTCGAGCTGCAATGACCCAAGCCGCTCTCTGAAAATTTCCTGTAATATTGTGGCCAGCCGCTCGATGCTGGGGTTGATGCCTGCGAAGGCGTCGAGCGCGTTGAGGGTCTGGCCCTGGAAATCTGCGACCACCTCGTCCAGATGGCGTTCCACCTCGACAATATCAACCAGGAAGCCATGGCGGTCCAGGTCCTTTTTCTCCAGAATCAGCTCTATTCGGTAATGATGGGAATGTTCGACATTCTCCTCACCCCAGTCACCACCGATAAGGTAATGCCGGGCATTGAATTCGCGCGCTACTCCGAGATTGTACATGGCATTATCTCCTTGTTTTATCAGACAGTTCCTCTGTGCTTTGATAGTCGAAGATGACCTGAATCGTCTCTCCAGGCCTGTGGTCGATGAGGGCATAGGCTAAGGCCGCATCTTTCAGACCAAATCGATGGGTGATGCAGCCTGAGGGGCGAACTTGCCGCAACATCTCCCAGGCCAGATCCAGCCGTCGACGGTTCTGCCATCGACCGGTCAGTTCAGGGGCCAGACTGCTCACCTGGGAACTGATAAGCGAGATACGGCCGCGGTGAAAGAAGGAGCCGAGGTCCAGTTCCGCCTTTTTCGCGCCATACCAGGAACCGACCACCACCCGGCCATTAAAGCGGGTGAGCGAAAGAGCGGTATTCAGTGCCGACGGATTACCAGAGAGTTCGTATACCAGATCCGCCACACCACCCTGGCCCGGAACCCCGCCCAACCAGCTGAAGGAGTCAGCATCCTCAGGGGCAAAGCTCTCGCCGGCACCAAGAGCAATGGAGGCCTTGCGCCGCAGCGGGTGAGCGTCAAGCGTCGCGAGAGTGGTCAAAGGAAAACGGGCGAGCAGAGCGGTAGTGAGAAGACCAATGATGCCCTGACCGATAACAACAATATTTTCGCCGATCAGCGGAGAACCGTCCAGCAGCAAGTTAACCGCAGTCTCCATGCTGGGCAGAAAGAGGGCAGTTTCATTATCCAGGTCATCAGGAACAGGATGAAGGGTGTCAGGTTTCGCGCAGAAGAGGTTTTGGTGGGGATGGAAGGCGAAGACCCGGCGGCCAAGCCAGTCGGCTGATACGGTCGCCCCCTTGGCAACTACCCGGCCTACCGCACAGTAGCCATAGGCAAGAGGGTAGGCAAAGGTTCCCTCAAGGGCGGCAATGGTGCTGTCTACCGAGACTCCCGGTGGCCACTGCCCCCGGTAAACCAGCATCTCCGTCCCGGGACTGACGGCCGAACAGTACGTCTGCACCAGAACTTGATCGGCGGCGGGTTGCGGTGCCTGCCCGATCTTTACCTCAACCCGGCCCGGCTCGGTAAATTCGAGTCGATGCTGCCTCATTGCGTCTGCCACTGCGGCCTACCCCAGAGGATGACATCCGAGCCGCAGGATTGGTAGGACGCGGGATTGAGATGCAGCTGAGAACCATCACCGACAACATGCCGGCTCAATACTGTAAGGCCTCCCACCAGGCGAGGGGCGATAGTGATGATGACCTGGTCCACCAGACGTGCCTCGAAGAAGCTGGTAATTACCTGGCTGCCGCCTTCCACCATGATGCTTCTGATGCCCCTCTCGCCAAGTTGATGCAGCAGATGCGGCAGCGCAACTCTGCCCAGAAGATCACCGTTGCAGCGAATGACCTCTGCGCCCCGACTTTCCACAACCCGGATTCGCTCGGGGTCGCTTCTGTCGACACAGGCCACCCAGCAACGGTGGTCGGTCCGCTCAAGCAGCCGTGCCCGCAAAGGGATGCGCAGTTTACTGTCGAGAACAATTGGTTGGGGGTTTGTTCCTTCGATAAGACGTACGGTCAGCTGGGGGTTGTCGACCACCAGGGTATTGATCCCGATGACAATGGCATCGCTGGCGGCACGGATGCGATGGGTCAGGACCATGGCCTGGTTGCAGCTCAACCGAAGCGGTTCTCGATTCCGGGTGGCAATACTGCCGTCCAGACTCTGGGCGTAGGATACAATGACCAGCGGCCGGTGGTGACGTTCGAAGAACTCCCTTGACAGACTTGGCAGTTGGTCAAGCCAGACTTCCTGGTGACGATCATCCATAGGCATCCTTTAGCGGCGACGCAAAGCAAAATATCCGATCTGTTTCCGTGCCGCGTAGCTGTAGGTATTTGGTGTAGTCCGTCAAATACCATGTTGACAGGATTTTCAATCTTTCCGCTAAATGGGCTGCGTTGCTCCGCCATTCTGCGGTTATTTCAGGGCATCGTTTGACACTGGCTCAGCTAATGTACCCTTGATGATAACGGCCTTCCTGCGGCAAGTCAAATACTTCATGGCAAGCCCTATGCCAGCCAGTGTAAAGAGAAGATCACGGAACCGAATGATCAGGCAGAGACTCAGCCCAAAGGTGCCCCCCAGCCCAAGGGTTGCGGTAACCCAGGGCAGAGCTGACTCGAGAACACCGATACCCGCCGGTAAGGGCGTGAAAAAGGCCAGGCGTGCGACCACGACCACCGCGGTCAGATGCCAAAGCGACAAAGGAAAGCCAAGAAAGAGGGACATCAACCAGAATTCGGTAAAGACCCCAAGCCAGTGAGCCAGCGAGAGCAGGTTGGCAAACAGAAATTGGTGGCGGTTCCCCCGAAAGACAGATTCGGCCGTAGTCTCTCCCCGGACAATGATTTCCATCAAAGCTCCATTGGTCCATGGAATGAAAGGGCAAAGCCTCTTGAGCAGAAAGACAGACCGGGAAAGTGGTCTTCTGCCGGTAAAGAGTGCGGACAGAATCCAAGTAAAAAGCGCCAGCACGGCAATGACGAAGAACAGACCCTTGCTCCCGGCAAAGATGTCGTTTTCGGTAAGGACCAGAATGCCCATGGAGAGGGACAGGACGACAAAGCTTGCCAGAAGTTCCAGCAACCGGTCCACGATCACCGATGTCGAAGCAGAAGACAGACTCGTTTCTTGTCGATGGTTCAGAAGGTATATAGACAGGGGTTCTCCGCCGAAATGGGGACCGGGGGTGAGGTAGCTGATGGCGTTGGCGGCGGTGCGATAGGCGCAGAGAGGGAGCAAACCGACCGGCGACCCCAGGGTCCTTAAAAGTAACCACCACCGGGCCGTCATCAAGGTCAGCAACAGCAGGTTGACAGCTGCAATGCTCAGGATGGCCAAGGGGCCGATTCCGGCCAAAAGAGCCCACACCTCGAGCCAGGCGACACCCCGCAGCGCATGCCAGGCCAGTGCCAAACCGAGCAGCCCGAAAAGCCAGCGCCTGCTCCGTGACATCGCCCGCCTGAGAGTGGCAGATATGCATGAACCCTCGGCTGTTGATGTGGGAGGCGGGCTCATGGGACCTTCCTTGACTTCATGACTGCGTTTTCGTTACGACGATAGAGTATCCTGTCTTCAGGCGCCCAGAGGGACATGGTTCCCGTGCCACTCAACATCAGTGCGGCAGCGGAGACAAAAAGAGTCCCTGAAAAAAAGGATGTTCCTAATGGCGATAGCGTGCTGCCAAGCAGCAGGACCAGAAAAAGAGCTGCGCTGCGGCCCATAAAGCCAACAATTGCTGCCAGAATGCAGAGGCTCAACGCCAGTTGCCAGGCCAGGGGGAGTCGATAATCGCCGGGGTCGATGAAGGAGTATATCCCGCCAACCAGAATTATCAGACGAAGGACAATTGGCACCTTTGTCATCAAGGACCTTAACCAATGATCCAGGCCTGCCTGCTGGTCCGCATCTGTTTTTATCCGGCAGGACACGACCAGCCAGTCCCGTAAGAAACCGACTAACAGCGGCGTCATGAAAATATAGGCGGCAACAAAGGTGAACGGTGGATTAAAGATCGGCAAAAGGACCATCCCCACCAGGCCCATCTGGCAGCCGGCGATTATCCGCGAATAGGGACGCGACCGCAAAGCGACCACGGGAAGAGCGCTCTTTTGCCGCAAACTGATACCGAGGATAAACGGGTAATAGGCCAGTCCCACCAGGAGGTAGATAACCGGCACTTGACCGAGAGCAACGGCCAGCAGGGAGGCCACCAGCAGGCCTGCGGCGTCGGTTTCAATGTCCAGCCGTTTGCCGAGTTCTGTCTCCTTGCCTTGCCTTCTGGCAACAAAACCGTCGCATAGATCAGCCAGGGAGATGCCGAGATAGATGAGCCCTGGAGCCCAGGATAGTCCATTTGAAATTTCCAGTCCCTGACTCTGCATGGCCAGTGGTAGGAATCCGGCAAGTGCTACAATAGCCCCGGCACGGAGCAGGGTGATCCAGTTGGCTGCTCCCAGGGTAGAAAAGAGCTGGCCCTCTTCAAAAAAACGATGGTTGCTCGCCAGATGACCTGACAGATATTGTTGCAGGTAGATCGCTACCACCAGCCCGGGGAGAAGCGCCAGGACGGTGATCGGTTCGTCTTGAAGGAATGACCAGAAAAGGAATACGGTCGTCAACCAGGGGGAGAAAAGGAGCATTGCGGCAAACCGCGATTGGTGCCGCAATCGTAACAGTGCCTCCTGTCGGTGCTCGTCTTGGGAGATGAACTTTTCTGGATGTCCTCCAGTGGTATCTGACGGATTTTTCATTGCAACAATCCTTCCCGTAAGGCTATGATCGTTGTCTCTTGCAGCCCCGCCTTTTTTGTCAGATAGTCTTCGATAGTACCGTAGTTTTTTTTAAGGTGATCAAACATGGCAACCAAGAGTTCGGTCGGTGCCTGTAGATAAGGTGCGGCTTTTTCGGGCCCTACACCCAAAGCAGCAAACTCGGCATAAATCGATTGCAGCCGTTCGGCATTGCAGATATTTGACTGATCATAATCAAAGAAGATGTTCGCCTCCTGCACGCCAAGTACTTTGAGCAGCAATGCTGCACAGATTCCAGTGCGATCCTTGCCGCCGGTACAGTGAAAGACCAGCGGCAGATTGGCGGAAGAGGCAGCAAGACTGATCACTTTGCCCCACACAGGTCCGAAATCGTCAAGATATCGCCGGTAGAGTTCGATGAAAAAATCCATGGACAGCCATCTGTCGTCTCCTTTCCGCAGTCGGTCGATGGCTGTCGACGGGTCAAAGCCCTGGGCCTCTATGGGCAGAGAAAGCAGACGCATTGTGTCGCTTACGGGCAGGAGGTCCGGAGCCTTCTGCTGCTCGCGCACAGTTCTTAGATCGCAAACCAACTTGAACCGGAGACTCTCGAGAATTTGTTGATCTTCCGCAGTGAGGCGGGAGAGGTGATCCGAACGATAGACCAGTCCCTTCTTTACCCGGCGAAATTCGGCTGTCGGGTACCAGCCAAGGTCGCGAAAATTTGTTGCCCCTGTGAGCGGTAATCTGCGATCTCCAGGAAAAGTATCGGTATTTTCAGTCATTTGGCAAGCAAGACAAAACACCCGCCGGAATTGGACTTTGTCGATAGAGTATGGGGGCATGAGTGTCTTTCATCATCTGGATCATTTTTTCCGCAGTGCCTCGATTGTTACCAGAATATCGACGTCCTTGCCGACTGCACCCATCTGGTAATATTTCCCATCGCCAACGTTATATGCCAGTCGGTCAAGGGTCAAACGACCATTAAACCCTGCCACTTCCATGTCAGGTGCTAAAGGATTTTCTCTCATTCCCTCAAAAGTAAGAGGTAGAACCAGCTCTTTAGAAACATCTTTTATGGTCAATATACCGCTCACGTTGTAAATGTTTTCCTCTGCCTTGGTAATACTCTGGCTGGTAAATGTCATGAATGGATATTTTGACTCATCAAAGAAATCGGCTGACCGTAAATGCCTGTCACGCTTGCCTATCCCGGTGTCAACACTTTTTACTTTGATTTCAAAGGAAATTGTACTGTCCTTGAGGTTGTCCGGATCAAAGCGAAGCGTTCCCCTGTAATCGGTGAAGCGGCCTTGAACTTTAGCATAGATATGATCGACGCTGAAATAAAGGTTTGTATGCTCTTCATCAATCTTCCAGGGACGAACCTCGGCGTGCAGGGAGCGTATTATTGGTCCGACGTTTAAGACGATAATGAGGAAAACAAGTAATTTCTTGTTCATGTGCACCTCCGATTGTGAAAAAACAAACCTCGGATGAATATATTTAATGTCTCGAGGTTTATAAGGGTAAGGTTCCCATGCTCAAGTCAAATAATAAAAGTTCTTTAAAGAAAGGCAAGATCTACGGTATGTAAACCGGGCAAGTGCAGACAGTTGCGTTGGTGGTGATTGTTAGGGTGGTTGATGCAGACGAGAATTTTGCGGTGGAATTTGAGTCTGAATGTGGTTGTTTTTCTGGTAGGGTTTTGTTGAGGGATCAAAAGCAGGAGTTGGTATTGATATAAAATGAAATGCGAATGTCAACTTGACAGTTTTTTACAGGAGAAGTGGACCCAGGAAGCAGGACCACTGGCTAAGCATTAAAAATGTGCATAGTTTCTCAAAACCACTTTAAAGAAGAAATTATAAAAAGGCACAGGAGAAAACACTCATGAATTGAAGGCTCGGGTTGCACTTGAAGCCGTCCGAGGTCTGAAGACCCTGAGCGAAATAGCCGCAGAATACGAAATACATCCAGCAATGGTTGGCAACTGCGGAAGAAAGAAATGCTTGGGCATTTACCGGAACTTTTCGATAATAAAAGTGCCAGGAAAGATAAAGATAACGACCGGGAGAAGGAACAGTTCCACGGTAAAGTCGGCCAATTGACAATGGAGGTAGATTTCCTCGAACAAAAGTGCCGTCAGTTGGGAATACTTATCCGGTGAATCTCTTGAGAACCTGCAGTTTATGGAGGCGATGGATCGTTTGCATATGACAGATCCATCTGCAGGATCTCACCGCATGGATAAATATCTGAGGCGATTAACAGGAAAAAAGATCGGCAGAGAGCGTGTCTGCCGCTTAATGCGACTCATGGGGTTAGTGGCAGTATATCCAAGAAAGAGAACAACAATTCCAGGTGGTCTTTCAGGTATTTCCCCATACCGCCTGAGAGGGTTAGACATAAACAGACCAAATCAGGTGGTATGTGCAGATATCACGCACATTCCACTGCGGCGAGGAATTATGTGTCTTTTTGCAATAATAGATTGGTATTCCAGGAAAATTCTGGTCTGGGAGCTTTCCAACACCTTCGCCACTGAATTCTGTCTGAAATGTAAAATGGTTTGAGCACAAAGCCGTCATGGAGCCGTCACGGTAAAAAGAGATAAAAAAAGCCACCTAGAAATTAATCTAAGTGGCTGAATTTACTTGGTGACCCCAAGGGGACTCGAACCCCTGTTACCGGCGTGAGAGGCCAGTGTCCTAGGCCACTAGACGATGGGGCCAAATTGTGCTGTCTTATAACTGAGACCGCAGAGCTTGTCAATACTTTGTTGATGGAAATAAACTCGTTTTTTTGCTTGCACTGTGTCTCATGATGATTGTGGTGTTTGCTGCATCCGCTTTTTATTGCCTCGATTAAAGCGCCGCGTTATAGCCCGCAGCTGGTCTGCTACCGCAGGAATCAGAAACTCGCCACTACACCGCCATCTCCAGTTTCCTTCAGCTATCCCCGGAGTGTTCATTCTACAGTCGCCACCAAAGCCTAAGATGTCCTGAAGCGGGAAAATGCACAAAACACTGATGGAGGATTGCGCCAGATAGATTAAATCGTTGTGAATTCCCCGTTGGTCGTGGGGCGCTCTGTTGGCAGTCAACCGGATATTTTCCCGTTGCCGGTCGTCGAGCCTGTCGCTGAGAAACCAGCCGACGGTGGTGTCATTGTCATGGGTTCCGGTATACACCACACTCTGCGGTGAAGTAAAGTTATGGGGGAGAAAACTGTTGTCGAGATTGCCGTCAAAGGCAAACTGCAGGACTTTCATTCCCGGAAAGCCAAGTTCATCACGCAGCGCTTCCACTTCGGGGGTTATTATGCCCAGGTCCTCCGCGATAATATTAACAGGACCGAGATTTTCGGCTATCTGGGTGAAAAAGGTCTTGCCTGGTCCCTTTTCCCACTGACCGTCAACCGCGGTGGTACATTCCTCCGGAATCGACCAATAGGACTCGAAGCCACGAAAGTGATCGATGCGGGCAATATCGACCAGGGTGAAAAGGTGGCTCAGTCTGTTCGTCCACCACTGCATAAGTTGGTCCTGCACTTGTTTGTCGTTGTTCTGCCAATCATAGAGAGGTGTCCCCCAGCGCTGTCCTGTCTTGCTGAAATAGTCTGGCGGGACACCGGAGACATGCGTTGGCCTGAGGGTTTTGCGGTCCAGGGTAAAAATCTCCTGATGCGCCCAGACATCGACACTGTCGTAGCTGATATAAATAGGCAAATCCCCGAACAGCTGCAGATCCTTTTCTCTGGCGTAACTGTGGAGAAGGTTCCATTGCCGGAAAAATTCGAATTGTTCGAAACGGTAGTAGTTGATCCGACCAGTGTGCTGCTCGGCAAATTGTGCCAGTTTGCTCTCCGACCGTGTAGCGATTTCCTGGGGCCAGGAGAACCAGCCTGCATTGTTGTACATCTCTTTGGCGGTCATGAAAATTGCGTAGTCATCCAGCCATGAATTTGTCGCGAGAAAATCTGCATACCCGGGGAAATTATCCGGACGAAACGTATTGTATGCCTCCTGCAGCAATTTCTTCTTGAATTCCTCGACCTGATGATAGTCCGTCAGATACGGTGAAAAGTCTGGATGATCAGCAAGACTTTTCCGGGAAATAAGGCCTGCTGTCAAAAGAAGTTCCGGCGATATCAATAAAGAGGAACCAGCAAATGCGGAACTGCTCATGTAAGGGGAGTAGTCAAAAGGTGGGTGTATGGGACCTGTCGGCAGAAATTGCCAATAACTCTGGTCGCAGGCTACGAGAAAATCTATAAAATTATAGCTGGAAACGCCAATGTCACCAATCCCGTAAGCTGATGGCAGAGAGGTGATATGGGCAAGAATGCCGCTGGCTCGTCGGTCTATCATTGTTGTCTCGCAAAAGGGAAGAAAATGCCCCGGCATAAAAAGGTTGCAGTTGCAGCTCTTGTTTGCCGGAGATTGGAAAATAAAACGACTCTCGTTCCTTGTATCTCATATGATCGATGCTATATTATAAGTGCAATACAAAAAAGTGGGGAGATATTTACCGAGTTGTCGGAAGCGCAGCTATTAAAAATTGATTTTTATTTTCATTTGCTGTAATAGTATAGTCTTTTGAAAACTACTACACGCTAGCGGGATCTTTCTCGTCGGCTTTTTTTTTGTCAAAAAATCATTAAAAAAATCGCCTTGTTGGTCTTCTCGAGACTATTGCAACGATGCACTTCATGCAAGGGTACAATAGATAGTCTTATTAATTCAAGAAATGGAGTGGTTGTCTGGTGCTGCCTGAACTTAAAGAAAACCTAATAAAAGCAGGAAAAGAAGAAGGCTGTATTAGCTTTGATGATTTAAATGAACTGTTGCCCGATGAGATAAAGGATCCTAATGAAATAGAATCTATCTTCAATTTTCTCGGTGCGCATTCAATTGAAATTGTAACCGTTGAAGAAAATGGTGAGAAGCGTACTTTATCCGGGGAAATCTGGGAACGAGACGACGCCTCGACTTCTAGTGCCAATCAAGAGGACGAGATGGCTCTTCCTGATGAGGAAACTCATGAAGCGGAAGAAACGACCACCACTTATCTGCGGGAGATGGGGCGATTCGATCTGTTGACGCCGGAAGAAGAGGCCAAATACAGTAAGACTATTCGGCAGGGTTTTGAGGCTATTATTGCGGCGATCCGTGAAGATACTTCCGGCACCAAAGAGATTCAGGTGCTCTGCGAAAGGATAGATCTTTGGGAAAAACGGGATCCGACCCTCAAGCCGAAAAAACAACAGCTCAATTTCATGCGGTACAATGTCATCAGTGCTGCAAAAAAATACAATGATATAAGGGAGTTGTTTGAGCTACAGGCTAAGCTTGAGGCGTACAGCAGATCCATTGAAGTAGCCAAAGACACCATGATCAGGGCTAATCTGAGACTGGTGGTTTCCATAGCCAAGCGCTATATGCATCAGGGGCTGACCCTGGCCGATTTGATTCAGGAAGGCAATCTTGGCCTGATGCGGGCAGTCTTTCGATTCGATTACACCAAGGGCAACAAGTTTTCGACCTATGCCAGTTGGTGGATACGCCAGGCCATTACCCGGGCCATTCTCGATAAAACCAGAACGATCCGTTTACCGGTCCATTTTCTCGAGCTGAGAAGCCAGTTTTTCAAGGCTTTCTATGCGCTGTTCAAAGAACTTGGCCGTGAACCCACCCCCTTGGAAATATCTAAGGCAACGAGTCTGCCGATGGATAAAATCCTGTCGATTCTGGAAGCATCGCGAGAACCTATTTCTCTTGAGACGCCGGTTGGGGACGATGATTCCACCCTGGGTGATTTTCTTGAGAATCAGGAATCACAATCCCCCTATGATGCCGTCCAGACCAGAGAATTGTCCGGTCGGGTGAATGATATCCTTGAAACCCTCAGTGAAAGAGAAGAAAAAATTATTCGTCTGCGTTTTGGTATCGGTGAGAAGGCCGAATATACTCTTGAGGAAATCGGCAAACTTTTCAATGTGTCCAGGGAACGAATCCGACAGATTGAAAAAAAGGCCCTGAACAGGTTGCGTCACTCCAGCCGCCGTGAAAAACTGAAGTTTTTCATAGACTGATAATCCTTTCATTTCGGAAAAAGCCGGGTTTGTGCCCGGCTTTTTATTTTATCGTGGAAAATTATATTCAAAAGGCAGGGTTCGGCCGGATTCTGGACAAGGTTAAGGCAGAGGAAAGACTCAGTGTTGACGATGGGCGCGCGCTCTTCAACAGCAACGATATCCTTGCTCTTGGCTACCTTGCCAATATCGTCCGCAACAGAGTGAATGGCGACAATGCCTATTTTATCTATAATCAGCACATAAATTATTCCAATATCTGCACGAACCTCTGTAAGTTCTGCGCTTTCGGCCGGGAGAAAGATTCGGATCTCGCGTATGAGATGAGTGTTGAGCAGGTAAAGCAAAAGGTCAGAGACCGGCTTGATGAACCGATTACCGAAGTACACATGGTGGGCGGCATACATCCTGATCTGCCTTTTACCTATTACCTGGAACTGTTACGTGGTATAAAAGAAGTGCGTCCTTCCCTGCATATCCAGGCTTTCACCTGTGTAGAGATCGCCCATTTTGCTGAGTTGGCGGGTGCTTCAATAGAAAACACGCTTGGCATGCTGATAGATGCCGGACTTGGGTCACTGCCTGGTGGCGGGGCGGAGGTCTTTCATCCGCGCATACGCCAACTGACCTGCGAAAAAAAAATACCCGGAAGCCAGTGGCTCGATATATCCAAAACAGCACACCGACTTGGACTGAACACCAATGCCACCATGTTGTACGGCCACATCGAGACAATTGATGAGCGTCTTCAACATCTTGAAGCGTTGCGTGGCGTGCAGGATGAAACCAACGGGTTTCTGGCTTTTATTCCCCTGGCTTTCCATCCGAAAAATACCGCTATGGCCGATCTCTCGAAAACAACCGGGATCGATGACCTGAAAAACATAGCGGTTGCCCGGCTTTTTCTCGATAATTTTCCACATATCAAGGCCTATTGGGTGATGATTGGTCCTAAAATGGCCCAGATTGCCCTTGCCTTCGGGGCCGACGACATGGACGGAACGGTTAAAGAGGAGGTCATCACCCATATGGCCGGTGCCGAAACGGACCAGACGATAGGCAGCGCTACGCTGGTACGGCTTATCAAGGAAGCTGGTCGCGTACCCGTTGAGCGCGATACGCTGTATAATGTCATTGAAGTACACAGCTGAAAGGTTAAAAGTGCAGACAAACAGGATGTTAAAGGAAGTAGTTGATAAGGTTTATAGCGGCGGGCGTATTAACGACGATGATTATCTGGTACTGGAGAAAGAGGGTGATCTGCTGCAGCTCGGCATTCTCGCCAATGTTATCAGGCAGAGAAAACACCCGGAAAATATCGTTACCTACGTCGTTGACAGGAATATCAACTATACCGATATATGTATTTCCGCCTGTAAATTCTGCGCTTTTTTCAAGCCGCCGGAGGACAACCGCGGATACCTGATCACCTTCGATGAGCTGGCGGAAAAAATAAGGGAAACACAGGCTCTCGGTGGCACTCAGATACTTCTGCAGGGAGGTCTCCACCCGGGGCAGGCACTGGAATATTATGAAGAGATGGTCCGCTTCATTAAGGCCACTGGGATACATGTTCATGGCTTTTCCCCTCCGGAGATTTATCATTTTGCCAATCTTTCTGGTTTGCCCATTAAAAAAGTTCTCGAGAGGCTCATTGCTGCAGGTCTTGGGTCTATTCCCGGTGGCGGTGCGGAAATTCTCAGCGATCGTGTACGGCAGCAGACTGCACCGCGAAAGTGCACGGCAGATCAGTGGCTCGAGGTGATGGAAGAAGCACACAGCCAGGGCTTGCGCACCACCGCTACCATGATGTTTGGCCATGTGGAAACGAGCGATGAGCGGCTGGAGCATCTGCGCCGGCTGCGACAGCTGCAGGACCGCACCAAGGGCTTCACCGCATTTATTCCGTGGCCATTTCAACCAGGTCATACTGTACTGGCCGAGCTGGAGAAAACCACGGCGTTTGCCTATTTGCGGATGCTGGCACTTTCCAGAATCTATCTCGATAATTTTGCCAATCTTCAGGCCTCCTGGGTCACGCAGGGGCCGAAAATAGCACAACTTTCACTTTCATTCGGTGCCAATGATTTTGGCAGTACGATGATCGAAGAAAACGTGGTAGCCGCGGCCGGCGTGAGTTTCAGGTTGTCTGAACAGGAAATCAGGCGGCTTGTCACGGATGCCGGCTTTTCGCCGAGGCAACGGCTGATGGATTATACACTTGTCGCAGAGCGTTAAATTATACCATTGAACCAATGGAAAAAATGGTAATTATTTCTGCCCCATGGGTTGTTCCTGTGGCCGTCCCGGTTATCCGTGATGGCAGCATCGTTGTCACCGGCGGCCGTATACTCGATATTGGCAGGCGGGACGATATTATTGGTAAATATCCGCAATCCTCAGAAATCAAGTACCCCTGTGTGCTCATGCCGGGGCTAGTCAATGCGCACATGCACCTGGAGCTGACGCATCTGGCCGGAGGTTTTTGTTCGCTGCCGGCGCAGAAATTCACCGAATGGATAGATGCACTGATTGCTCGGAGAGCGCAAAATAAAGAGAGTCGAGACGAAATTGTCGCCGCTTTTACGACAGCGCTGAAAGAGCAATATAACTCCGGGGTGGCGCTGATTGGTGATATCGGCAATGAACAATACGATGAGTTGGATGGTGTCGCCGGCGGGCTGCAGCCCAAAATTGTCAGGATGCTTGAATTTATCGGACCGAATAAAAAGGGTTGTCAAGCGGCAATGACAAACCTGTTGCACCTTGATGAAAACACCGCCGCCACTGGCCACGCTCCATATTCAACCGCTCCTGATCTCCTGAAAGAAATTAAAAAGAGATGTCGTCGGCTGCAGCATATCTTTTCTATCCATGCGTGTGAATGTGCAGATGAACGTGAATTTTTGCAGACCGGCACGGGCTGTTTTCGCGATTTTCTGGAGAAGAAAAGCAGCTGGGATGGCATATTTCCTTTTTCCGAGACCGGTTTTTCCGGTACTATACAATACTTTGCTCATCTGGGTCTGCTGGATGATACGACCCTTCTGGTTCATTGCGTCCATGTTTCTGCAAAAGAGCTCCTGGTGATCAAGGACAGTGGCGCTAAAATCTGCCTTTGTCCCGGCAGTAACGGGTTTCTGGCAAACGGACATGCGCCGGTGGAACTGATGGTTGATCTTGGCCTGTTGCCCGCACTGGGCAGTGATTCCGCTGCCTCGAATCAGTCGCTCGATATCTGGCGCGAAATGCAGATACTGGCCGTGAACCATACCCGTATTGCCCCCGCAGATATCCTGGCCATGGCGACAATGGGTGGCGCGCAGGCTCTTTTGCATGAGACCGAATATGGCAGTCTCGCGGTAGGGCGAAGTGCAAAATTTATCCATGTTTCATCTCCGGATCTTCGTATCTGCAATGACAGTGCACACCTGATGGATATACTGGTTGCAAATGGAAAACCGGCGGAAATTGAGTGGGTCTCGAGTGTTTATGATTGAATTTGTTGAAAACCAGAGGTGCTGTATATGAAAGAGTCAGAAAAAACTGTTGCCCGGATCGGCATGGTTAGTTACCTCAACACCGCGCCCATTCATGAAAAGTGGAAAAGCACGGTACAAACTGATAGATGGCAACTCGTGGAGGCTCCTCCAGCCACCTTAAACAAAAAGCTGGCGGCAGGGGAAATTGACATGGGCTTTGTCTCCAGTTACGAATACGGTCGACACTCGGAAAAATACAAGATACTTTCGGGGCTTTCCATAAGCGCCAACGGGCCGGTCGGGTCGGTTTTTCTTTTTTCCCATGTACCCATGAGCCAGCTTGATAAAGCCCCCGTGCTGTTCAGTGCCCAGTCGGAAACCTCAGTCAGCCTGGTAAAGATCATTCTCGAGGAATTTCAAGGGGTACAGCCATGCTATTCGACCGGAGATCTCCAGAGTCCCATTGATGAAAAATTTAAAGCCGTACTGGCTATCGGCGACGATGCGCTGAGACTTGCTGAAAAATCGACGTATCTGTATGAGTATGATTTAGCAGATATCTGGAAACATAAAACCGGACTGCCATTTGTTTTTGCTCTGTGTGTCGTTCGTGATGAGTTTTGTACCGGCCAGCCAGAAATGCTGGCTGAAATACATCGCCACCTGCTGAAGTGCCGGGACGAAGGGAAAAAAGATCTCGAAGAGATATGTGCCCTTGCAGCTCAGCGGATACCGATGTCCAAGAAAAAATGTTACCAATACCTGAGCGGAATAGAGTACGATCTTGGCGAACAGAAACGTAAAGCGCTGGAAACGTTTTTTGACTTTCTGATAAAGCGTGGAGATATTGACAAGAAAGCCCTGCCTCTGAAAATTTATGCCAATCTCCAGTGAACTGGAGACGGATCTCGACTGTTTCCATGGCCGGTACGATACAAATAGAAATGCAGGGCGAGGCTGAATCGAAGGGGTTGTCGCGTTTCACCAGTAAGTCCGGTCTTTTAATACTCAATCGAAAAAGATGGAAAAGCTAGCTGTTATTGGCAAAAAGGTTTTGATTTTGCTGGAAATGATCCAGTTCAAGCTGACCATCTTTGCCCTCCCGTTTGCCTTAACCGGCGCATTTCTTGCCTCTCGAGGCATCCCTGATGGCAGGTCACTGCTGTGGATCATTGTCGCCATGGTTGGTGCCAGGACCTGCGCCATGGGATTTAACCGAGTTGTTGACTACAGGTTCGACAAGGCTAATCCACGAACCGCGAGCCGGGCGCTGCCTGCAGGAGAAGTCAGGTTTTCTGAGGCCTGGGCGATGATTCTTGCCTCCGGCGGACTGTTTCTGTATGCCTGCTGGAACCTCAATCAACTCACCCTGCTGTTGTCTCCTCTTGCCCTTGGCTTGACGCTGTTTTATTCCCTTACCAAAAGGTTTACTTTCCTTTGCCACCTGATCCTTGGCGTGGCTCTGGCTTTTGCCCCCTTGGGCGGATGGGTTGCCGTGCAAGGCAGCCTGCTTGACTATCCCTTTGTCCTTTCTGTCGGGGTTATCTTTTGGGTGGCTGGTTTTGACACCATTTATGCCTGTCTGGATGCTGATTTCGATCGGCGGGAAGGGCTGCATTCCCTGCCTTCGCGGATGGGCAAAAAAAATGCATTTCGCCTGGCGGGCGGCTTTCACATCCTGGCCTTTGTTTTCTTCGCCTTAACCGGCTATTACGCCGGGCTAAATATTTTTTATTATCTGGGCATTGCTTTGGCATCGGCGGCCCTTCTCTACCAGCATATTCTGGTGAAGCCCGAAGATTTATCACGCATTAATGCGTCATTTTTTTCGATGAACGGCTTTATCAGCATTACCGTCTTTATTGCCACCTGGCTTTCTCTGGCTACCCTTGGCGATTAATGATCAGGCTGATTGTCCATGTCGGCATTATACTGGCGGTTTTTTTTATGCAGGCGGGGCAAGCCTGGTCGGCAGATACCCCCTTGCAGACAAAGACCGTAGCTGATCCACCATTGGGAGTGATAGAATCGCAACTCCTGCCTATCGGCTATTCCGGACATGAGAAACTTGTCTATGATGTTTCCTGGACGGGGGGAATAAAAATCGGGGAATTGACCCTGGAAGTCAATTCGTTGCCGACAATTGCAGATGGGTACGAAATAAGGGCGGCAGTTTCTACAAAAAATGGTGCTTTGAACTGGATTTATCCTCTTGAAGATTTACATGTAACAAAAGTTAAGGGAGCGGCCAGGCTCCCGTATTATTATGAAATCTGGCAACAAGAAGGCTATCGGTACAGGGCGCATCGGGTGATCGAATATCATCAACAAAATGGATATATTCGGTATATGAAAAATGACCGGCTTGATGGCGAGTATTACATTAATGGAGAAACAAACAACGAGTTTTCCGCCTTTTTCAACAGCCGCTTGATGCCCTTGGTCGTCGGCAGCCACTTTATAGTGCCAACTTTTGCCGATAAACGAAGGGTAAAAGTCGTGGTCAATGTTGTTGCAAAAGAAAAAATCGAGCAGACCGCTATCGGCCCGGTTACAGCAGTTGCGATCATGCCGGTAATGACCTTCAGGGGATTGTACGATAAGCGGGGCGACACGGTGATCTGGTACACTGACGATGAATGCCGGGTCCCGGTTCGGATACATTCTAAAATTGTGATCGGTTCCCTGACGGCTGAACTGAGGGCATACAAAAATCCCGCCTGCACACGGTATCAGGCTGGAATCAAATAAAAATAATTCGAGAACGGATTTAAAGGAGCAGCAGAACATGACAACACCGGTACTCACCACCGATTTCCCGACCCTGATCCTCAAGCACAGAGGAAAAGTCCGCGATATGTACGGTATACCCGGCCATGATGACAAATTACTCATGGTCGCAACAGATCGAATCTCGGCATATGATGTCATAATGGACGACGCCATTCCCGGAAAAGGAGCGATATTAACCGAGTTGTCACTTTTCTGGTTTGATCTGTTGGGAGATATTGTTGAAAACCATCTCATTACCGCCGATGTCGCTAAGTATCCGGAGGTCTGTAAGCCATATGCCGAGCAGTTGCAGGGCAGGTCGATGCTGGTAAAAAAGACCAGACCGCTGTCGATAGAATGTATCGTCCGGGGCTATATCTCGGGCTCGTTCTGGAGTGCTTATAAAAAGAATCCGCTGGTCTGCGGCTTTCATCTGCCCCAGGGATTGCAGGAATCAGATAAGCTGTCCGAACCGCTTTTTACTCCATCAACCAAGGCGGAGCTTGGCGATCACGATGAAAACATATCCCTGGCGCAAATGCAGGAGATTGTCGGCGTTGATCGGGCCGAAGAGATCGCTCGCACCTGTCTCGCTCTCTATAAAAAAGCTGCTGACTATGCCCTTTCCCGGGGAATTATCATTGCTGATACCAAATTTGAACTGGGCGAAATTGACGGCAGGCTTATTTTGATCGATGAGGTTCTCACTCCCGACTCGTCGCGTTTCTGGCCCGTTGACCTTTATACTCCCGGGCAGTCTCAGCCCAGTTTTGATAAACAGTTTTTGCGAGATTATCTCTCGTCCTTAACCTGGGATAAAACGCCGCCTCCACCGCCTCTGCCGCGCGAGATCACGGAAAAGACCAGATTGCGATACGAGGAAGCAGTGCAGAAGATTACCGGCAAACAGTAAATGCTACAGTCTTGACGTCCGTTGTATGACTGATACGGGAGTGGACAAAAGAGATCAGCTGCCAGGGAACTGGCAGCTGATCCGGAACTCCCGGTTATCCGGAATTTCACTTTTTTTGGTGCCGGTGACTGGGATCTGGGGATTTTTTCCGGCTATCAAGAAGATGAAAGATGGCGAGTATCGGATGACGCCAAAGCATTCTCGGACCGGAATATCGCATTATCTGTTTTGCCTTGGCCTGCATATCCTTCTTATAACAGTGGATAGTGCAGTTGCCGCATGTCGGCTTCTGCTGTGCAAAGGGGCAATGGGCAAGTCTTTTCCGGGCATATTCGAGAAAGCCGCTACAATCTTCGCATAGTGTATTAGCCTGTGTCGCGGCAGACTTATGATGATTGCGACAATATATCTGCACCATAACCGTAATTGTTTTTAATTCACGATCCAGGCGGGGAGAAAGGGACATGACGACTTCCATTTTTTAGTGACTTAGAAATACTGTTCTTGTGCTTTTTACAAGAACAGTATTTCGTGAAGGAACTTATCCCGCAAATCTTTTGGGCGGGATTAGTGAAATATATTATCAAGGAACTTCTCCCCGTCGAGCGAGTACTTAACAGAGCACCTGTCGAGCGAGTACTAAAAAAAAATCCCGCAAATCTTTTGGGCGGGATTGGCACAGATAACAGCGACTCCGAAATATTTCATTTCTGGCAAGCGGTGATCACGCCGCGGGTTGTGTCTTGCACGAGACATATGGAGGATTGATCCAGAGTCGATCAACGATAGCATCGCAGACCTGGTCCTGGGTCAGAGTTGAACTCTCCACGGTTATGTCGGCATATTTTTCATACAGCGCCAACCTTTCATTGAACAGATCCTGGAAGCTCTGTTCCGGTCGTTTGGCCAGGCCTCTGGTCTGATAATTATGGATTCGCTGCTCCAGAGCCGGCAGGTCCGCATCGAGGAAAACAATAATTCCGTCTCGCTTGAGATGCATCATCGCCGGCTCACTGTAAGCGGCGCTGCCTCCTGTAGATACGATATGGTTGCGGCAGTGTACGCCGAGCAGTACTCTTTGTTCAATTTCCCGCAGTGCCATATGACCTTCTTTATCAACGATGTCCTGCAGGCTTCTTTTTTCAATATTCTGGATTAAAATATCGGTATCGAGATATCTTTTCGCCAGCATTTTTGCTAGGATTACTCCAACGGTGCTTTTGCCGGAACCAGGCATTCCGATCAATATGATATTGGATTTTTCTTTACTCATATGGGTTTTCAGGGACCTTTGTTAAATGTTTCTAGTGGACACAGTATAGCAGGCGGTTTTTATCGCAATACTTTATCTGGGATTTCTATTTTTGTGGTATTGTCGCAATTTTAGTATAGGGAAAATGCAGGGCAATTATGCTATACTTCTGCAGGTGAAAATCACCAGTCGTCAGCAACACAACAAACAGCAACGCTCTCTTTACCTCGGAGATAAAGGATATGCAATTTTTTACAAACCTCCAGGAATGGTTTGTGGCAACACATCTGCAGGAACAGATCAAAGATGTCGATTTTGCGGGGCTATTTACTAACCCGTGGTTTATCATTCCCTTTGGTCTGATGGTCTGCTATATGCTTTTCAGGCAAAAGTGGAAGGATCTTATCATTATTACCATATTGGTCGCAATCTGGTGGGTTTCCGGCACGGATTATATGAATTCACTGCTGGTAAATGGTGAGATCCAAATTGAAAAAATTCTGCCGGTTATCTTTGGGGGAGCCGCGGTGTTGGGTTTTGTCATCTATCTCCTGTTTGGCAGATCAGATTAATCAGGATTATTATGCAGTTTAGAAATGGTATATTTATCATAACGGAGGAAGACCATTGTCCTCTGTACAATGTCCGTGAAGAACTGAAGTTGAGTGAAGGTGGCCTGTCCTTGCCGGCAGGTAAACCCACCTGCTTGACCCTTGCCAAAGAATTAATTGAGATAGCATCGGCTGGAAGCAGCTATGAAAATTATTCCCAGGGAATGAACCAAAAAGCCAAATTCGAATGCGGCGGTTGTACTGGATTGATCCGTTTTGAATATAAAAAGGATAAAGGCTTTGCCACGCTGCAGATGAAGTTGCTCGCCGCCGCTGAGCGACGTGAGAAAATTAAAGGAACAAGTAGTTTTGCCGGGCTGCTTCGCTCGGTGGATATTTTTTCCACCCTTTCTCCGGAAGATCTTCTTGATCTTGCCACTCTGCTGGAACTCAATGAATATCCCTGGCAGTTTCCCATTGCGCAAAAGGGTGATCCGGGCGACCGGCTGTTTATCCTTTTATCCGGCAAGGCAGAGGTTATTGATGATAATGGTGTAGCCATTGCGGAGTTGCAGAAAGGTGAAGTCTTCGGGGAGATGAGCCTGCTTTCCGGGGACCGCGTTTCCGCGACCATCATGACTGCGGAGACATGCCAGGTTGCCGTTATGAATCAAAAAAACTTCCGGCATGTGCTTAACCGCTTTCCCGCTCTCCAGATATTTTTCTATAAATTGCTCGTCAGCAGGATCACCAAAATGAATATGCAGCGGGCCGAAGAGTTGGCTTCCGGGATGGTCGGGCAGCTCTCGGATATCTCGCCCGTGGAACTCTGCCAGATGATTAACTCCAATCAGAAAACCGGCAAACTCAACATTGAAAGTGAGGACAAAAGGGCCCTGATCATGTTCAATGAGGGGGAACTGGTGCATGCCGAACTGGATACTATGGTTGGCAGGGAAGCTTTCTACCAGATACTTACCATCGACACCGGACGGTTTAATTTCAGCCAGGGGTTAACGGCCAAGGAAAAATCGCTCGATGTTCTTGGCGGTTTTATGGGTATGCTTATGGAAGGAATGAAGCGCCTGGATGACACGCATCATTGAATCGGACATCCTGCAGTCATGCACGAAACAGCCAATGATTATTTTTTCGCATAGGTTAATTGGTGATGAACAGAAGACTGTTGAAAAACGATGTCTTGAACCTTCTGCAGAAGGCGAATTTTGCAGAGATATTACCAGAACTGGAAAAATACCCGGCTAATAGTCTGCTCAATCCTCTGTTTCTTGCACTCTGTGATCCGGTTGAAAGAGCTCGATGGAATGCAGTGCTCTGTTTTGGATGGCTGGTTCCGGCCATGGCCGAAAAAGAGATGGAGGCTGCCCGGATTGTCATGCGCCGTTTTCTCTGGTCACTCAATGATGAATCGGGAGGGATAGGCTGGGGATCGCCGGAAGCAATGGGCGAGATAATGTGTCATAACCCCAGGCTGCGTCATGAATACCTGCATATGCTTATATCATATATGCGCGAGGACGGCGAAAATCTTTTTGAGGACGGTAATTATCTTGAATTGCCCCTGCTTCAGCGAGGACTGCTGTGGGGCATCGGCAGACTTTGTCAGGAGCACCAAAAGGAGATGCTCGAACGTGGAATAGTCGCTGATCTGCGTGCCTACCTCAAGTCTTCCGATATGCACGTCGTTGGCTTAGCTATAAGGTGTCTGGGGCTGCTGGGTGTTGCGGCTGAGATTGATGCCATTTGTCGCTTCGAGACGTGTCAGGAACCACTGCGTCTCTTTATCGATAACGAAATAAAAGAAATATCAGTGGCAGAACTTGTCCGGCAAGCGCTCGGGGTCCATTAGGGCTATACGGCCGGAGATCTCATTCATCACCTTTTATTGAACCTCATCTCTCAAAGAATTCCTGTCGGCATCGGTGGCACTTTGCTGCCACCGAGAATAAAGCCCCCATCCATGCGTAGAATTGCCCCGGTAATATACGTGGCTTCAACTGCTAAAAAGTAGACGGTAATGGCAACTTCGTCCACATAGCCGGTACGGCCAAGGAGAATGGTGTCATAAATTGCCTCTTTTTCCTGTCTGGAGAGGTTCGCCCACCCTCGCGTACCCTCTCCATGTCTGCTTTCTATGAGGCCGAGCATCAGTTCGTTGACGCGAATGCCAGGTGCTGCCTGCCGGGCCCAGGTCTCGGTAAACGATTGGATGGCCTTGTTGGCGGCACTGTAGCCGTCGTTAAAAAAGACTGCCGCCGGTCCGCTTCGTCCAGTGTTACCGGCGATTGACGATATGTTTACTACCGCTCCCCCGGTCTCTTTTGGCAGAAGCGGGAAGAGATGATGAAAAAGGAGCCATTTAGCCTTCACCGTAGTGTCGAATTCAGTGTCCCACTGATCCGTGTTGTGGGGGAGATCATAGCTGCCGTGGACCACAGGCATGCCGCCGCGTTCGATGTTATTGATAAGAAAATGAATTGTCCCTGTCTGGCTGCTGATAAATTCTCTGAGTTGCACTACCGCGTTTTTTTGCCGCAGATCGGCAGGGAAGGTGAGGTAATGGTACCCGGCCGCGGTAAACTCCGCTTCCATTTCTGCAATGGACTCCGGCCAGTCATAGACCGGCAGGATGAGAGTTGCCCCATGGTTTGCAAATTTTCGGGCAATAGCCCGACCAATTGGTCGGGAAGCCCCTGGGATGAGAACGTTTTTTCCTTGCAGGCGCATCATCTGGGTATTTATAAAATCGAGTTGAGGATGGGTCGAGCTGGTTCCGCAATCGGTGTGTCGATAGCATCCTGACGCTGCAGGCGGAACATGGCGAGAATGTTATCGTCCATACACAGCCGGTAATCATCGGTGGCGAGAATATTGTTGTTGACCGGGTTTATCAGCCGGGCGGAAATATACAGTATTCGGTCGGACCTTGAGATTGTCCCGACCAGTATGGCTTGAGCCTGTTGCCCCGCGCTGAGCTGGGACAGGTCTCTCGTCAATATTGTCTCGCCTGATTTCGGTTCTATATGAAGTGTATTGGCCAGTTTCATCTCCCTGACCGTATAGCCAAGTTGAACCAGTCTTGATGTTATGTGTTCCTGGAGAACACGGCCGAAGTGCGACGTTTGTTCCAGGTCGTTATTGTCAACAAAGGTGGTAACCAGGACAGGCATCTCCGGTTGGTGCGGTATCATAGGCGGCATGGTTCTCTCCGCCAGGTGGTCGGCAATGCTGTAGGACAGCTGGATCAGGTCGGTTTCCCCGCCAAGGAACGGTTCAAGCCGGGTGCCGTTAAAGGAAGTGCAGCCGCAGTACCACAGCAGAATGCCGGTTAGCACCGTGAGGGCAGTGAGTCGCTGTACTGAAAATTTCGTGAAAAATAGGCTGGTGCTGTTTTCTCTGTGCATGGCTTGATTCTACTCTACAGTGCTGTTTTAGAAACCGTTTTCTTACCGGTGTCGGTCTTGGCGGGGCGGACGGCAATGGAAGCTGGTTGCGGGAAGGGATCCATTGTTCCTGGCGCGCTTTTGCTGGTGAGTTTGATAGTTTTTGTCTGGGGCATACTCTGCTGGTACTGGTAGAAATCTTTTTCATTAATATAATAGATATCAGATGCCCGGAAGAGATATTGACTATCGGTTATCATGGAGGTCGTTATAATGATCTCGTAGTGGCCGCTGTCAACCAGACTGGTATTGGCGACATCGGCTGCGGCACCAGCGGCAAGGAGTATCAGGTCGACGGGTGCATTACGGAGCACTACGACGGCAGCAGACAGCCCGGTCAGCAGGCCCGGCTGCAGGCTGCGGACCCGATCGCTGTTGTGGTAGACGACCTGCACTTTATAGCTCACCTCGATTGCTTGCTGATCGGCCTGACTTTTGGTCGGTATACCATAACCGAAAAGGTTGGTGATAAGTAAATCGTGGAATGCTTCATTGAAGGTACTCGTCTCATTGGCCTGACAAGAGGAATTTTCGTCGCCGCAGGGCGTCTTGACAAAGACCGCTTTGTCGTGATTCTCAGTGAGGATGAGCTGATTATTGATGCGATTTGCCAGATCTTTTGCCAGGACATCCCAATGGGAAGCTGCCTGCATTTTTTTCTGTTGCGAATAGGGATAACTTATTGGTTCCGGGATCCTGCTGCTGCAGTTGCACAGCAGGAAGATTAACGGAAGACAGATATAAAACGACCGCATGGAGATTCTCCGCTGACTTTGAAATGTATATTGCATAGAAACTGTATCGGTCTGTCGGCGAAAAAGTAAAGAGAATTCTGTGACTTTAAAGCGCTGTTTTATACTAATCCTCTGGCAAATGAAGGAGTGTTCCTGTATCAAAGGGATGTCTTTTTTGTTTCGGAATTGTTTGGATGCGTAATGATCTCATCCCGCTAACGAGCGCGGGATAAGTTCCTTCTCGAATCAGTTTTGTCGTAAAAAGCACGAGAAAACTGTTTCTAAGTCACTAAATACTTATACTATCAGGAGAGACAGCAAACTGGTACCTTTGTGTACCAGAATCGAATCTTTCCGTTATCTCATTTTTTACAACACGTTGGATTAATGTCTATAGATCTCCATATCCACTCGACAACGTCCGATGGGACCATGAGTCCGGTCGAACTCGTTCATTATGCTCATAAAAAGGGCTTGTCGGCTATTGCGATTACCGACCACGATACTATTGATGGCGTTGATCAGGCTCTTGCCGCGGGTCAGAATATTGGCCTGGAAGTTGTCGCGGGGATTGAGTTGAGTGTGAAGTATTCAAATCATAACGTGCATATACTTGGATATCTTTTTGACTATCGACAGAGGGAATTCCATATAGCCCTGGAACAACTTCAGGTTGGAAGAATTGCGAGAAATAAAGAAATTATCGTGAAGCTCAACCGACTTGGCCTTGCTCTTCAATTACATGAACTGGAAGAATCCGCCGGCTCCGGACAAACCGGCAGACCGCATATAGCACGGCTCATGGTGGAGAAAGGCTTTGTTCAATCGATGGATGAAGCTTTTGAAAAATATCTTGGCCAGGGAGGGCTCGCCTATACTTCCAGATTTGTCTATGAGGCAAAAGAAGCCATCTCCTTTATTCAGAAAGCTGGGGGAGTTGCTGTACTGGCTCATCCGCTGCAACTCGATAAATCGGTTGATAACCTTGATTATGCGGTGCAACAATTGCGCGATATGGGGTTAGATGGAATTGAGGTGTATTATCCCAATCACTCAAGGTCATTTCGAAAAAGGCTTATAGCTCTTGCCGAAAAATATAGTTTGCTGATGACCGGAGGGAGTGATTTCCACGGGAGCATCAGGCCCGGGACAACTCTGGCCGGCGGGAAGAATGTGTCCGTACCGGCAAAGCTGCTCGTCGACATGAAACAGCGCGCTGAACAAAGCAGGCATAACAACAAAAAAAGGTGTTAAAAGGACAATTATGACGATGTACTCGATCCTGGTAGTTGATGATGAACCAAATTATCTCGTCGTTCTATCGGAGCTGCTGAAGGATGAAGGTTTTGAAGTTTTCACCGCTTCTGACGGGGAGCAGGGACTGAAAATAATCGATGATGTAGACCTTGATATTGTCATCACTGATATGCAGATGCCCAATATGAATGGTTTGCAGTTTTTAGATAAAATAAAGGCCAAGAACCCTGACCTGCCGGTTATTGTTATAACTGCCTTTGCCGAGGTGGATAAGGCGGTCGCGGCCATGCAGGCCGGGGCCTATAACTATCTTGCCAAACCTTTTTCCAATGATGAGCTGATAATAACTCTCAAAAAAGGCGCCCAGCATTATTCGCTTATCCGGGAAAATACCCGGTTGCGGGATGAGATCAAAGGTAAAAGCGGCTTCAGCGGCATGGTCGGCAAAAATCCAAAGATGTTGCAGGTCTACCAGCTTATAGAAAAGGTATCACCTACCCATGCATCGGTCCTCATCACCGGCGAGAGTGGAACCGGCAAGGAACTGGTTGCCAAGGCAATCCATATGAACAGTCCGCGGGAAGCACAACCGTTTATTGCCGTCAATTGTGCCGCGCTTTCGGATAATCTGCTGGAGAGCGAGCTCTTTGGTCACGAGAAGGGTGCATTTACCGGGGCGGTCTCCATGCGCAAAGGGCGCTTCGAGCTTGCCGACCAGGGCACAATTTTTCTCGATGAAGTCGGTGAAATTCCCCTTGCGCTGCAGGCCAAATTACTGCGGGTTCTGCAGGAAAAAACCTTTGAACGTGTCGGCGGCGGAAAAACCATTGAGGTTGATGTACGTATTATCAGCGCCTCAAACAAGGATCTGCGGGAGGAAGTTGCCGGAGGTCGGTTCAGAGAAGATCTTTTCTACCGGCTCAATGTTATTCCGGTTAATCTGCCAGCCCTGCGGGAAAGAATGGACGATATGCGGCTTCTCGCTGATTTTTTTATCGCCAAATATCAGAAAGAGCTCGCGAAACCGGCCCTGAGAATTTCCGGTGACGCCATGAAACTGCTGATGAAACTCCCCTGGGAGGGAAATATCCGGGAGCTGGAAAACACCATTGAGCGGGCGGCAATATTGTGCTCGGGCGATGTTATAGAAGCTGAAGATGTTCAGCCGGATACCCTGTATAGCGACGAGCGGCCGGCATGGGGCCAGGATATGGATCTGCGCCAAATAGTTCCTGAGAATGCCGGACTGAACGAGGTCCTTTATGCAGTAGAGAAAAAAATGCTCACTCAGGCCTTGATCGAAACCGATTATGTGCAGGCCAGGGCAGCAGAGAATCTCGGTATTACCAAAAGTCTTCTTCAGTATAAGATGAAGAAGTACCAGATTCAAAAGAAGAAGTGAGACGGGTCAGGATCGTTCTCCGGAAACGCCCCAGTGCAGTTTGTTGCGCAGGATGGTAAAATAATCCCGGGTCGAAGAGACGATCAGCTGCAGCGTTTGTCCGGCGGTTTCGATTTCCAGTTCGTCGCCGTCGCGCATTTCCCAGAAGGCCTGGCCGTCAATAATGATCTGGGCCCGTTCGGCGCCGCGGCCGGCATCAAAACGGGTTCTGATGCGCTTATCCGCCGGCAGAATAATTGGTCTGCTGCTGAGCATGAAAGGGCAGATTGGGGTCACGGTGATGGTCGCAAGTCCCGGATACACCAGTGGTCCACCGGCAGAAAGGTTGTAGGCTGTTGATCCGGTAGGGGAAGAAAATATCAGGCCGTCCGCTTTATAGGTGGTGATGTATTCGTCATCAGCTTTGGTCGAAAGACGGAGGAGTCGATCGAGAACATTTTTGGTGATGACTACATCATTGAGGGCATAGCGATAGTCGGTGACCTGATCTTTGGCGATGAGTCGTGCCTTGAGCATCAGCCGGTTCTCAATGGTCAGCTCCCCCGCCAGGATACGTTCAAGGGCTTGAAATGTTTCTTTTTCAGTCAATTCGGTCAAAAAACCAAGATTGCCGAGATTTATACCCAGCACCGGGATTGCGTGTCGAGCGGCTTTTTCGGCTATATGCAGCAGGGTCCCGTCCCCGCCCAGGACAATGATTATGTCGAGACGCGGGGTGATTTCATTGAGATAAACAACGATATTCCGCTGCTGTAACCAATCCGACAAGGTTGCTGCGTAACTGTCGGACCGGGCATCGTCGAGTTTTGTGATGATGCCGACTGTGCTGATAACGAGGCTGGTCTCAGTTCTGAAAACCGTTTTTTTGCCGGTCATTCCACTTTACCGAGCTCTTTTGAGCGAATGACCGCAGCTTCGACCACGTCCATGATAATGCCATGAAAACCGACTTTTTCTAGAACATGTATGGCGGTGATGGCTGTTCCACCGGGTGAAGTAACCTTGCCGCGCAGTGCTGCCGGGTGTTCGCCGCTTTCTTTGAGCAGTTTCACCGAACCGGAGACGGTCTGCAGTGCGAGTTTTTCGGAAACAACCCGGGTAAGTCCGGATTTTACCCCGGCGTCAATGAGGGCCTCGATGAACGAAAAGACATAGGCCGGACCTGAGCCGCTCAGCCCGGTTACCGCGTCAAGATGTACCTCGTCCAGGATAACAACTTCGCCAACGGCGAGAAAGATTTCCTCGGCTGCCCGTAATTCCTCATCGCTGACATTGTCGTTTCTGCTGAGAGCTGATGCGCCTTCCAGCACTAATGCCGGTGTATTCGGCATAACCCTGATCATCTTCGTATCGTTTTTACCTATTGTTTCCAGATAAAAGGAAATTGGCAGACCGGCGGCAATACTGATCATAATATGATGCGACTGGACCCGTTCTCGGCAGTCAAGCAGCAGGGCCTTCATGGTCTGCGGCTTGACAGCAAGAATGATGATTCGGCAGTTGTCAAAAATCGGCACATTGCTCTCAAAAGTCTTAACCGAGTAGGTTTGTTCCAAATGGTCACGCCGGAAGTCATTAGGTTCGGCCACGAGGATATCGTTTTCCCGGTACAGACCTGAGGCGATAATTCCTCTGATCAACGCCTCAGCCATCTGACCGCCGCCAATAAAACCTATCTGCTGTTTCATAATTTTCCTCGGTTGAGTGGAATATCTGGAAGGATGAAAAAGAAAAATTTCTATGCAATCATAATCGGTTTCAGGTAAATATCAAATCCAATACATTTATTCAATCATTTACCAATTTCATATAACCAGCGTATACAAGCCTTGCTGAGTGACGTGGAAATAATGTATCGCGCAAAAAACTTTCGCGGGGTTGAAGTCTCACCATAAAAAAAACATAAATCGAGAGGAACGAATGATCCATAAAGACTTATTAGAAATTTTGGCCTGTCCCCAGTGTAAAGGCCCGGTAAAACTGAAAGACGACAAAGAATTGGTGTGTGAAAAGTGCATGCTTTTGTATGAAATCAGAGATGATATCCCGATCATGCTCATCGATAAGGCCAAAAAAATAGAATAGCTTATATTTTTATCTCACAGTGAAGGTCTCTTGACCTGTACAGCATTTAAGATCGGTTGCTCGTTTGAAATGGAGGGAGAGCATGTCCATTGCTGAAAAATCGACCCTGTTGTTTGACCGCTTCACGGTTAAAGGAAACCATGCCGAGAGCGATTATTTTGGCTTGATAAAAGAACTGGTAGCCAACAGACAAAACGAAGGTGCGGTCTGGCAACAGCCAATTGATGCGGCATATGATCTGGTTCGACGGGAAATTCTGGAAAACCAAGGTAAGCCGACCCAATTGATTGCGTTTGGCACTTCAGGCTGGCGGGGAAAACTGGGCAAGGATGTGTTTTGCCATTCCGTGGCCCTGGTCACAACCGCAATTGTGCAAATGTACCAGGCCGTCGACAGTGACCCTGATCTTGGCTCTTTGCTTGGGGTGAAAAGCCTGGCTGAAGCCCAAAAACGTGGGTGTGTACTCGGCTTTGACAACAGGTTTGCCGGCGAGCTTTTAGCCTGTCAGGTGGCTTCTGTTCTGAGCAGTGGCGGTTTTACGGTGCAGTATGCCGGAGAATCAACCACCGGAGTGCTTTCAGCGGCGGTATTGGAGAAGCGTGCGGCTTTTTCGATCAACCTCACGCCCTCGCACAACCCTCTGGAGTACGGCGGATACAAGTTCAACGCAGCCGATGCCGGGCCTGCGGCATCGGAGATTACCGCGAGGATTACCGGCAATGCTCGCGCCCTTGCCGGCGGCAAATTTTCCTATACGACGATTCCGTGCCGTTCAGCAGAGGACATAAAGGTTCTTGATCATGTGCAGCCGTTTGATTCTCTCGAATGCTGGAAAAATCTGGTGCAAAAGAACCACCATGCGCATGGTTTGGATCTTAACGGTTCAATCGGTGCATTTTTAAAGCAGAACGACATGGTTATCGCTGTCGATTGCGTGCATGGTGCGAGCCGTCTGCACATCCATGCTCTGTTCAATGACTGTTCATGCTCCCGGTTGATTCTGCTGCGCAATAATGCGGACGTAACCTTTGGCGGGGTGGCCCCGGAACCATCGACCGCCAATATGCAGGAAGTTGTGCGTATTCTCAAGGAACGGAAGGAACCGCTGAAACTGGGTGCGATAATTGATCCGGACGGGGACAGAATCCGTTTTACCGATGGACACACGGAAATAGGCATGAACCAGTTTGGCGCCATGGCCTATCATTTTCTCCACGAATATAAAAAGAAAAAGGGGATGGTGGCGAAAACGGTCGCCACCTCGAATCTGGCCAACAGTATCGCCGAGAATTTTCAGGAAGAGTTGTTTGAACCAAGTGTCGGATTTAAAAATTTCAAGCCGGTTATAGGCAGTGCCCTGGTTTATTTTGAGGAATCAGACGGGATATCGATAATAGGACATACCCCTGAAAAGGATGCCTATATAGGTCTGCTCCTTGCTCTGGAGATGATGCTTGCCACGAAAATGAACCTTGGCGACTATCTGCGTGAGATTGAAGGCCAGTTTGGTGCTTTTTATCCGGATCGAGACGGGATCGAGGTGCGTGCCAAGGGGGAAGAACTGCAGTCTCTTCTGGCCGGCCTCGAAAAATATGGTGAAGGCAGCACTGTGGCGATCGGTGATTCGGTCCGGCGCATTAGAAAAGTGATCACCATCGATGGTCGAAAAATGGTCTTTGAGGATGGGTCCTGGTTGATGATACGCGCCTCAGGGACAGAGCCTAAGGTCCGTTTTTATGTTGAATCCAGGACAGCAAGCGGAACAGCTGAACTTGTTACCGCTGCAAAAGCAATGCTGACCGAGATTGGAATTTTGTAAAGCGTCTCTTCAGGCTGGTTGCCTTTTGCTGTTCAGGTATTATTGTCAGCTTGTAGTAAAAAATATATTTATTCTATTAAATTCGGGAGCTGTGTATGTGGGAATATACTGACAAGGTGCAGGAACATTTTCTTCACCCGCACAATGTGGGAGAAATTGAAAAGCCGAGCGGGACAGGGGATGTCGGTTCGCTTGCCTGCGGAGATGCGTTGAAATTGACGCTTAAAATTAATAAGGACGATATCATTACCGAAGCCAAATTTAAGACTTTTGGTTGTGCCAGTGCCATTGCATCATCGTCTGTTTTGACGGATATGGTAACCGGTATGTCGGTGGATGAAGCCGCGAAAATTACCAATGAAGATATTGCCAGTGCGCTGGGCGGGCTGCCAAAAGAAAAAATGCATTGTTCCGTAATGGGTCGCGAGGCCCTGGAGGCGGCGATTGCCGACTATCGCGGTCAGGTTTTACCGATGGCGCAAGGCGAAATTGTCTGTGAATGCTTCGGCGTGACCGATCTTGAGATTATCAGGGCCATAAAAGAATCGAGCCTGCGTTCTGTTGAAGAAATCACCAATTTCACCAAGGCTGGCGGCGGATGCGGAAAATGTGAAGATAAGCTGCGGGAAATCTTACAACAAACTGTAAGCGGCAAGGAATCAGCGGTGCCGGTAAATGTAAAGCTTAAACCGAAGAGAATGACCTCGCTGCAGAAGATAAAGAAAATAGAGGAAGTCCTTGAGCGGGAGATTCGGCCAGGCCTTAGAAAAGATGGTGGAGATATTGAGCTGATTGATGTGGATGGTGATTTTGTCATCGTCTCCCTGCGCGGAGCCTGTAAAAGCTGTCATAAGTCGCAAACCACCATAAAGGAATATGTGGAAAAGAAATTACGCGAACTAGTTCTGGAAAGCTTGATCGTGGAGGAAGAGAATTAATGGCCTCGGCAAACCCAAAAACCATCTATATGGACAACAATGCAACTTCTCGGGTTGCACCGGAAGTTGTTGAGGCAATGATGCCATATCTGACGGAGTCCTACGGTAATCCGTCGAGCATGCATACCTTCGGCGGCCAGGTAGGAGAAGCAGTCAAGACGGCACGGAAAAAAGTGGCAGACCTGCTGGGGGCTGATCCCGAGGAAATAACCTTTACCAGTTGCGGCACCGAGAGTGATTCCACTGCGATCCTTTCGGCGTTGCGGACCTTTCCCGAAAAAAGACACGTAATCACAACCAGGGTTGAACATCCAGCGGTTAAAAACCTCTGCGACAGTCTGCAAACGGTAACCGGTCATAAATACAAGGTCACTCGATTGAAAGTTGATTCGGAAGGCATGCTGGATATGGCCGAATACGAAGCAGCTCTTACCGACGATACGGCCATTGTCAGTGTGATGTGGGCCAATAACGAGACGGGTGTCATATTCCCGGTTGAAGAAATGGCCGCAATGGCCAAACAGAGAGGTATTCTTTTTCACACTGATGCAGTGCAGGCTGTTGGCAAAATAGATATCGACCTGGCCCAACTGGATATTGATTTCTTGTCCTTGTCAGGCCACAAACTGCATGCCCCCAAAGGGATAGGGGTGCTGTATATTAAGAGAGGGACGCTCTTTGTGCCATTTTTAACCGGAGGTCACCAGGAAAGTGGTCGACGGGGAGGTACCGAAAACGTCGCCTCGATTGTTGGTCTGGGTCGCGCCTGTGAGCTTGCCGGCGAGAAAATGGCTGAGGAAAACGGGAGGGTAAAGCAGCTTCGTGATAAGCTCGAAGAAGGCTTATTGGCAAAAGTGCCAAAGTCCATGCTGAACGGACACAAAACAGCCCGTTTACCCAATACCGCAAATATCAGTTTTGAGTTTGTCGAAGGTGAAGCAATTCTGCTGCACATGAATCAACACAGGATTTGTGCTTCATCAGGTTCCGCATGTACGTCAGGGTCTCTCGAGCCGTCGCACGTGCTTCGGGCGATGGGGGTTCCCTTTACTGCAGCTCATGGCTCAATCCGATTTTCTCTTAGTGTCTATAACACCGAAGAAGAGGTCGATTTTGTAATTGAAAAAATGCCTGCCATCATAGCGTCTTTGAGGAAAATGTCACCGTTCTGGAAGGGATGAGGCGTTCTGCCCTCGTTTCTTTTGTTTTTGCGCATACTGTTTGAAAGATTACTGATAGCGTCGAGTTGTATGACCCATAATTCTTTTGGCGTACGCAACAGCACCCTCCTGCCCCGCTGCAAAGAGCGGGGTAATGTCCCTCACGGGATGACTTCTTTAAAAGCACAAAATTATTAATCGCCGCCACTAAAAGAATTTTCTTTGAATCTTCTTACCTCTATGCAGCATCGAGGTGAGAAGATTTTTTTTTTGTGTTATTCATCCTCATGAATAGGAATTCCTTTTATCTGGACGGATTGTGTGGTTTATTTTAAGAGTGGCGTGTTTTTTTGAGCCTTCTTTTGCAATGGTTCACAATTCTATATTTTTAATGGTTATCGGTTATGGCGCTAAGAAGTACTGGGACACAACGTCGATCCTCAATGAAACAGACAGTGAAGGATCAGTCGGGTGCAGGAAAAATTAAGATTGGCGAGCTGTTAAGCAAGGCGGGCTATATAACCCCGACGCAGCTGGAGGCGGCCAAGAAAATACTGCAGAAAAGTGGCGGCAGGCTTAGTACCATTTTACGGCAGTTGGAATATATCGACGAAAACACCGTTTTTACCTTTCTCAGTCGTCAGCATAATTATCCCGCAGTTGTTATCAAGAACGAACCGCCTTCAAAGGAAGCCCTCAAACTGCTGAAATATGAGCAGGTCAAAGAATACCTGGCCTTTCCCATGCGCATGGCCGGTAACACGCTGCAGATCACCATGGCTGAACCTTCTAATTCCACCGCGGTGGAGGAGATTCAGAATCTGGTGAATATGGAGTTATCCGTCTGTGTCTCGACAGAGCGGGATATTGTTGATGCCTATCAGAAATATTATGGCATTGGCGAGGAGGAAGCAGAGTCTTTTCTAGGTGTTAAAGAAGAAGTCGAAGACGAACTCGATATAACCAATGTCGATGATTTTGGTTCGATCGTTGCTGAAGCCGCCGACGACTTTGAACTGGAGGTCGACGACACCGACGACACAGGCGAACAGTTCGCCGCATCGGATGCACCCATTATCAAACTGGTAAACGGTATTCTGATCAAAGCTGTCCAGGATGGGGTATCCGATATTCATATCGAACCCTATGAAAAAAGTATGCAGGTCCGCTATCGTAAGGATGGATCCCTGTTTAAAACGATGAATCTGCCTCTGACCATTAAAAATGCCCTGGTCGCCCGAATGAAGATTCTGTCCGGCCTGGATATCACCGAAAGAAGAGTTCCCCAGGATGGGCGCATCAAGATGCGCATGGGCAAGAATCGATCCGTCGACTTTCGGGTTTCGTCCCTGCCTACTTTGTATGGCGAATCGGTGGTTCTGCGTATTCTCGATAAATCTTCGTTGAATGTCGATCTCACTAAGCTCGGTTTTGAGGTTGAGACCTTTGAAATGCTGAAAAGATGTCTCAGTAATCCCCAGGGCTTGCTGCTGGTAACCGGTCCTACCGGTTCAGGCAAGACGGTTACCCTCTATTCCGCCCTTAACTCCATGAACAGTGAAGATATAAAGATCCTCACGGCCGAGGATCCGGTCGAGTTCAACTTTAAAGGTATCAATCAGGTCAATGTCCATCAGGAAGTAGGCATGACTTTTGCCGCTGCCCTGAAGGCTTTTCTCCGGCAGGATCCAGATATAATCATGGTAGGTGAGATACGGGATATTGAGACGGCTGAAATTGCCATTAAGGCAGCCATGACCGGCCATCTCGTTTTTTCCACGCTCCATACCAACGACAGTCCTGCTACTATCGGTCGTCTGGTCGATATTGGTATTCCACCCTATATGCTCGCTTCTTCCGTGAGCATGGTGCTTTCCCAGCGGTTGGGACGGAAATTGTGTTCAAAATGCAAAAAAATCGTCGAATATTCCCCTGAGGAGCTAATCAAGGTCGGTTTCCATGAAGAAGAGGTGGCCAATCTGACAATATACGGACCGAACGGCTGCCAGGAGTGTAATAACCTCGGTTATAAAGGGCGGGTCGGTTTTTTCGAGCTGATGGAAATCACCGAGGAGGTTGCCAAAGCGATCAGTGCCGAGGTTCCTGAGGACCAGCTGCGAAAGGTAGCAGTCAAGGAGGGCATGACGCCGCTGCGGGAAGCGGCCCTGCAGAAAGTCAGGGCGGGGATTACCAGTATCGAGGAAGCCCTGCGGCGAACGGTCGCCCATAAAGATAGCCTGCCGGCATACATGGTCAATCCGGATGAGGAGCAGTATGAAGACGGCGATGTCATTATCCGGGAGGGGAATAAGGATATAGATTTTTTCAAACTGATCCGTGGTGGTCTTACGGTCGTCAAAGGCGGCAAAAAAATTGCCGAACTCACAGAACCCGGAGAATATTTCGGGGAAATGGCCTCGATTACCGGAGAGCATAGAACTGCCTCGATCATATCCCAGGGAAGATCGACGGTAAAACGATTTCCCGGAGACAAGCTTGAGGAAATAATAGAAAAATATCCAGATGTCTCCAATTATCTCTTTAAGACCATGACCAGGCGTTTACAAAAATCCAACCAGATCATCGTCAAACTTGCCGGTGGAGGGCGTCGACCGCCCACCGGACCGCCGCCGCAACAGGCCAGATCGTAGACGGCAGCAGGTTTGGTTATGTTGGCCGGCTCGACCTCAGTGGGAAGCGTTAAATCGGTAAAGAAGGAGCTGCGCGTAGTGGCGCTGCTTGACGGGCGACCCGGTCATGAAAAACAGACCATGGGCATCATCCATGCGCTTCAACAAAGATGCTCCGTCGAGATTGTTTCGATAAAGGTCGGACGTTTGGCCCTGCTGGATGAGGCGCTGCAAACGATTCGTCTGTTGCTCCCCGGGAGTGTGGGCGGGGCGGATGACCCGAGAATTGCTGAGGCCGATCTGTTGATTGGTACCGGCAGCCGTACGCATCTTCCGGTCCTTTTCTACAAGAAAAAATATGCAATTCCTGCTGTTACCTGCATGACGCCGCCCTGGTATCTGCAGCATCGGTTCGATCTGTGTTTTGTGCCGGAACATGACGGCAAGCGTGAGGGCGGCAATATTGCACTCACCGTTGGTGCTCCTAATGCTTCGATCGACAAAAGAGAACACCAGGCAGAATGCGGCCTGATTCTGCTGGGTGGGGTGGATACCAAAAGCCATCGATGGGAGAGTCGCCAGATTGTCGAGATGGTCGAAAAAATAGTGAGCACGGATACGGGAAAAATCTGGACGGTTTCTTCCTCTCCCAGGACTCCGCACGAAACAGTGGCTTTGATCTCTGCGCTTTCGGAGACATACGATAACATCCATTTTTTTGATTACAGAGACACCCCTCCCGGCTGGATAGAAAAGCAATATGACAAAAACAGTGTGGTGTGGGTGACCGCCGATTCTATTTCCATGATTTATGAGGCCATTACCGCTGGCTGTCGGGTGGGCATCTTTCCCATGCAATGGCTGCGTGAAAACAGCAAATTCAGAAGAAACGAACTTCTTCTGATCAATAAAAAACTGGTAACCCCCTTTGCCACATGGGAAGAGGGTAAGATGAACCAGGGCGACGGCCAAAACCTTAATGAAGCACAACGATGTGCTGAGCGGATCTTAGCGAAATGGTGGCCGGAAAACTTACAATAGTGCAAATTCTGCCGGAACTTGACGAGGGCGGGGTAGAGGGGGAGACCTTTGATCTTGCCGTCTACCTGGCAGCGCATGGGCATCGATCCATAGTCATCTCCGGCGGGGGCCGACTGGTGGCACAACTGGAGCAGGCCGGGTGCGTGCATATAACCTGGCCCCATATTGGGGAAAAGAGTGTGCGTTGTCTGCCATATATTTCGAAATTGCGCTCCCTGTTGATCGCGGAGCAGGTTGATGTGCTGCATTTGCGATCACGCCTGCCGGCCTGGGTGGGCTATCTTGCCTGGAAACTTCTGCCGACTTCCGAAAGACCGGCGCTTATCACCACTTTTCATGGCTTTCACTCCATAAATTTTTATTCAGCGATAATGACCAAAGGGGAACGTGTGGTTGCTGTATCGGAGATTATAAAAAAGCATATCCTCGATAACTACCGGGTTGATCCTCAGATCATCAGCTTGATTTATGGTGGATTTGACAGCAGAGCATTTTCTCCTGATGCCGTTTCAGTTGATCGCATTCGGCAATTACATAATAGGTGGCTGACCGGCCATGAAGGGAGACCCGTTATTATTCTTCCCGGCAGGTTTACCCAGTTGAAAGGTCAAGATGTTCTGATTGAAAGTCTCGCTCTCATCAAAGACCGGGAGTTTGTCTGTCTGCTCGTAGGAGATACTGAAGAACATCCGGCATTTACCCAGAAATTGCGTGATCAGATACAATTATACGGGCTCGAAGATAAAGTTCTGCTCGCAGGGCACTGCAGCGATATGCCTGCGGCACTGCTTCTGGCGGATATCGTTGTTTCGGCGTCTTCCACCAGGCCGGAGGCGTTTGGCAAAGTGGCCATCGAGGCGATGGCCATGGGCAAACCGATTATCGCGACGGCCCATGGCGGCAGTCTGGAGACAGTCATGCCGGGGAAGACCGGCTGGCTGGTGCCGCCGCTTGATGCAAGAGCGATGGCGGAGGCTATCAGCGAGGCGCTCTCGGACCCGCTCACCGCTGAAAAAATGGGTCGACAGGGGCAGGCATGGGTAAATACACATTTCACTGCACAGATCATGTGTGAAAAAACTGTTGCACTCTATTATGAGGCCCGGCAGGAAAAAAGACGCTGAACTGAAAAAGCAGACTGCCTCTCAGTTGGCAATAACAGTTATTCCCTTTTACAATGGCGTTCGAGGAATTCACACTCCTTGGGCGACAAATCGAATTTTTTAACCACTTTTTCAAGCAGTTTCCAGCGTGCTGTCTCCGGCTTTTCCTCTACCAGCTCTGAAAATTCCTTGATTGCTTTCTGCATTTTGTCCCCGGGGGGATGGATCGTCGTTTTGGGCATAGGGTGTACCTTTTATTAATAGTCATTTATGAATGTGATGAGCACTAAGGTTCAGCTTAGAAGGTGTCCATTGGGATATGAGATGCCCTTTGCACGGGTGTTCCGCAGCCCGGATGGCTGCGGTCAAGCCCCCAGGGCTGGGTTTATGGCGTCCCGTGCAAAGGGCATCTCATATCCCAATGTAGCTGAGGTTTAGCAGTAATCACATGTATGAATTAAAACTCTTCTCTCATCGGTTCAAGGATGATTCCGGCCAGAGGGGGAATTGTCATAATCGTATGAAAAGGCGCCTGGGCGAAAGGGCTCTGTATCGGACTGTAGTCTATTTTATCGCTGGCGTCTGAGCCGCCAAATCTTGAATCATCGGAGCAGAAAACCTCGCGATATTTGCAATTTTCGGGCAGGCCCACCTGGTACGATACAAATGTCTGCGGCGTATAATTAAAAACGGCAACAAGATGCCGCGCCCGATCTTTGCCATATCTGGCAAAGGAGATGATGGAATTGTTCCTGTCTTCCAGGTCAAGCCATCGAAACCCTTCTCCAGAAAAATCAAGTTGCCAGAGCGCAGGTTGCGCTTTATACATCCTGTTGAGTTCGGCAACGAACTGCTGCATCTGCCCATGATAAACGCCTTCCTGCAAGAGATGCCAGTCGAGGCTCCGCTTGCAATACCATTCCGACCATTGGCCGAATTCCCCGCCCATAAAGAGCAGTTTCTTGCCAGGATGCATCCACATCGTCAGGAGAAGCAGGCGGAGGTTGGCGAATTTTTGCCATAAATCACCGGGCATTTTATCGAGAAGCGATTTTTTACCGTGGACAACTTCATCGTGGGACAGGGGCAGGATGAAGTTTTCCGAAAATGCATACATGATCGAAAAGGTAAGGCTGTTATGGTGAAATTTTCGATAGAGCGGATCTTTGGCGAAATAGTTCAGAATATCGTTCATCCACCCCATATTCCACTTGAACCCAAAACCCAGGCCACCCTGGTCGGTCGGTTTTGATACGCCATAGAAATTTGTTGATTCTTCGGCGATGAGCAGGGTGTCCGGGAAGATATCATAGACGATGGAGTTCAGGTGGCGGAGAAACTCGATTGCTTCGAGATTCTCTTTGCCGCCATGGCAATTGGGCAGCCATTCTCCGTCATTTCTGGCGTAATCAAGATAGATCATCGACGCCACAGCATCGACACGTAAGCCATCAATGTGGTAGGTGTCCAGCCAGAAAAGGGCATTGGCGATGAGGTAGTTACTCACTTCGTTTCTGCCATAATTAAATATATAGGTACCCCATTCCGGATGAGAACCCCGCCGAAAATCCTCGTGCTCATAGAGGGCTGTGCCGTCAAACTGGCCCAGACTGTGGTTGTCCTTGGGGAAGTGGGCCGGCACCCAGTCCAGGATCACCCCGATATTATTTTTATGACAACAGTCGACAAAATACATGAACTCGTCCGCAGTTCCGTATCGGCTGCTGATACTGAATGGGGCCGTGACCTGATAGCCCCACGACTCGTCAAGCGGATGCTCCATAACCGGCATCAGTTCGATATGGGTAAAACCGAGCTGCTGCACGTAGGGAATTAAGATATCGGCAAGTTCACGATAGGTGAGGAAACGATCTGGGTCATCTGGATCTCTCTTCCAGGAACCGGGATGGACTTCATAGATGGACAGTGGCCCATCGTAAGGAGAGGTGTTTCGTTTTGCCTCCTGCCATTGCTGGTCATGCCAGTTGAAGGTATCCAGTGATTGGACGATTGATCCGTTTTTGGGGCGTATTTCTCCGTAAAACTGAAATGGGTCGCATTTTTCCAGAATATGCCCTTGCTGGGTCTTTATCGCAAATTTATAAATTTCATTTTCCTGCAGATGGGGGACGAAGAGTTCCCAGATGCCGGAAGCGCCAAGGCTTCGCATCTGATGCACCCGCCCATCCCAGCTGTTGAAGTTGCCGACTACGGAGACTGCTTGAGCATTTGGTGCCCATACCCGAAAAATAGTGCCGCAGACATTGTAAATCTTTGTTTTATGTGCACCTAAATGATTGTATAATTTATAGTTTTTCCCTCCATTAAACAGGAAGCGATCCTCTTCGCTCAGCTGGACCGTAAACCTGTAGGGATCGTTTGTTGACCATACTGTTCCATTGTAAAAGTGTATTTCGTACTGGTAGGCATCGGGGTTTAAAGATGGATTCTTTAACTGCTGGGTCTCCAGGGTAAGGGCAAAAATACCGTCCCCATGGATGCGTTCCATGTCGTACGCTTTCCCTTCAAGACGCAGTTTTATCGCGGAGGCGTGGGGTTGAAAGGTTCGCAGGGTCACTGATTCATCATGGGAACCAGAAAAATGGGCTCCGAGATAATGAAAAGGATCATGGTGACAACAGTTCAGAATTTTATCTACATCACTTTGCATGGTGTGTCTGCTCAGGCTTGATCAGGTTTTTCGGGAAGTTGCCGGCATGAGGGTTGTGTCCTCTCGTTCCAGTTGTTAATAGTATGGTATAATCGGTGATTTGTCATGGTCAATCTCCCCTCCGGGCGGAATTGTCCTTTTTCCATTCGACTCTTGACGCAAATAACCATGGTTTGTTAGATTTACAGGGAAAGACAAGATTTTTTTGTTTGCCAGTCCTCCCGTTTCTTCAGGATATACTGCTATGAATGAACAAGCAAACCACGGAAACTACTCTCTGGCGGGGAGCTTTCTGGTGTCTACCCCACAAATGCCTGATCCCCGCTTTGAGGAGCATGTCATTTACATGTGTGCCCATAACGCAGATGGGGCAATGGGAGTCTCCGTCAACAGGCCTAATCCGTTGTTCTCTCTGGCTGAGATACTCCAGGGCGCTAATTTACCGGTTCCGGATAAAAAACTGGCACCGGTACATATCGGCGGACCGGTTGATTTAGAGTCTGCCTTTATTTTGTATCGCTCGGATTATACTGCGGAACATAAGCTTGATATCAGCCGGACGGTTTCCCTGACCAGAGAAATAAAAGTTTTGGAAGAAATTGCCAGAGGCGGCGGGCCTGCCACCTATTTATTTATATTAGGCTATACCGGTTGGGGACCGGGGCAGCTGGAAAATGAACTGTTGAATAACGGCTGGCTGACCTTACCTGCCAATGACTCCATTATTTTCGATATGCCTGATGAACTCAAATGGAAGGCCGCTGCGATGGAATATGGCATAGATATAGCCACCTTTGAAGATGTTATCGGTAACGCCTGATAGCCCCGCTGATTCTTGGTCTTTCACGCTTACTGGGCCTCATTTATGACGCGTCGATCTGCTCGTGCCTCGTCCTGACTGGATAAAATACAGTTATGAGCAATACAAAAATATGACTCGGTATCATGGAGAGCAGCCACGAATTAAAAAAGCACCCTATCACTAAGGACAGTACCGTGGCCTGAAGAGCAAAGGCCTGTTCGCGCTCTTGTAAACGGAGCAACCGGAACGAACGTATCACTGGATCCAGAAAGAATAATAATAAGAAAACGCATCCGACCAGCCCTATCTGTACCGCTGTTAACAGAAATTCATTGTGCGGGTCGCTTGCCGCCTCCGTGGCTGTACCTGCTATAAGCTTTTTCTGCACTGTCGCATAACTGCCGGTGCCATATCCAAATAGTGGTTTTTCTTTGATCAAGTCGATGCTGTCCTGATACCAGTCTAATCGCAGTCCAATACTTGTCCGGGAATTTTTTTCTTCCGGGTGATAGGCTTTTAAATTGTTGATTGTCAGTTGGACTCGTTGCTGAATGGATTGTGATGTGTAAAATACCCCCACCCCCAGACAGACGGTCAGAGCGAGAGCTATTCCTTGTTTTTTCAGCGGGAAATGCTGCACAACAAAAAGCAGCGCCAGGCCGATAGAAATCAGCCAGCCTGTTCTGGTGTGAAGGATAAAAAAGATATCATAGCACAGCACAAGAAAAAAACCTGTCCATAAAACCCTCCGCGTTTTTTCCTGCAGGGCTCTTTGAAGAACAAGATAGGCAAAAATTACCAGGAAGCCACCGCCGCTCCTCTTAACCGACATTACATTAGGTTCGAGGAGGTGAAAATGCACCAGGTAGGCATTAACAAGAACCACCAGGTAGCCCAACAGAAAGGCATTCACCACATTTCTCGGCACATTAACATGTCCTTTTGTGAGTGATAAGACGATGGGAATAAACAGCAGCAGGCGGTATTTTTTTAAAAAACCCACCGAGTCGATAAGAGGGGCGGGGGAGTAAGATACGCCGATCAGTAATAGACAACAAAAAATAATTCCAAAAACTGTTATGGAATTCTCTTTTATTATGCCGGGAATATTTTTAAAGGTGCCTGAGGCAAGCCAGCAGATAAGCATGACGGTAGAGAAAAGTGCTATCATCGACGACGAAAGCAGACAGGAAAAACAAGTGAGATACAGGGCATAAATGCCGTACCCCTGCCATCGCTCTGAGTGACTGATAATTTTTGTGGTCATAGTATATTTATTTGCGGAGCAACTTCTTAAGGTCATTTCGTAACTGTTCAAAATAGTAATGTATTTCGACTGCTGCATCGCTTGTGAAAATTGGTTGCCGGAGAAAGCCTGCTCTCGCGTCCGCATCCATATATAATTTTTTCACTTTTGTTAAAGTCTGCTCAATCTCGCACTCGTTCCAGAAGATTATTCTCTGCTGATTGAGTATGTTCGGTTCAGGGTTTTCGGCACCCCAGTAAATTGGGATAGTCCCCCCATCTATCGCTTCAAATATCTTTTCAGTCACATAGCCTTTAACCGCGGCGTTTTCTGCACAAATATTAAAGACAAAATGTTTCAGATAGGAAATTTTGTTATCATTGTATTCCGCGAGCAGTGAATCGTCATTGTGCAGTAACTTCCCGGGACAATGCACAAAATCAATAGTCGTCAGTTGCTTGGTAATAGCCGATCTCGATGTATTCTGTGTACATCCAAAAACCTTTTTATTTGATGCATAACCATCATGGCTGGCAATCATGGCGGCAAACTTTGTTTTCGGATGAAAACATTGCTTTTCTATCTGGTTCAGTCGCTGCTGGATTAAAGCAACAGAAGCTGTTGCTGCAAATTCAGCAGGGAAAAGATACATCAGCCAAAGAGGAAAGCGTCGATAATTGGCGGCAGAGCTATAGTCAAATCCCATGGCGAGAGAAGGTTGACCCGCTAAATAAGTTCTATATTCCCGGTACTTTTTTAAAGTTGAAAGATTTTCTTCAGTGAAAAAGAGACTTGGTGCCTTCGCTGCCCAAAGAATAACCTTCAACAGCCAAAAACTTCCAAAAGATGAGCAGATAATAAGCGAAGGTTTATACCAGGAGACTGCTATCTGCGCGCCGGTGAGTTCTTTCATAAAGATATAAAACCAATCCTTCTTTGGTCCGGAAGAATACCCATTATATGCCACACGAATGTCGGCATTGGCGCCTCTTTTTTCCCGCCAATGCCTGATTAACGTAACTAGAAAAAGGAATGTTTCTCGAAAGAATTTAGAAACTCGATTTATATAGAAGAGAATATCTCGCAGCATACAGATACGTTAAAGCTATGCGCAGGGTTACCAGGATATTGAGTGAATGTGTAACTTTTATCAGTACAATCAGCTTATTTTCGACCTTTCGATGTAGTCGGCAGGTTTAAAAGATCTCATTATGGTGTTGGGCACAGGTGAACGGTTGCAGTCCTTGAAGCGTTGCTAAGCTACTCTTTTCAGCAAAATTCAGCAATTTTTTTTCTGATTACCCCTCAAGTTCAGCTATTGAACCAGGGTGTGGGCTGTTCGTTTCCCGGGACGCCGTAAACCCTTCCCTGGGGGCTTCGCTGCAGCCATCCTTGGCTGCAGAGACCCGTAAAACAAATAGCCCACACCCTTCCATTTCGACAAGCTGAGCTTGAGGGGTAATCAGAATTTTTTTATGCATCTGTTAGTTTTAGGTGAATCTCGCGGCTGAGAGATGTATGTTTTATCATCACTTCAAAAAGAAGGATGAGAGCATTTTTAAATGTATGGCTGCTATTGTCCAGCATACAAAACAGGTAACAGAAAAGGCAGGTAATGACTTTAACCGAACAGATATTTTCCTGTACTCGATGTGGGTATTGTTGTCATGGTGAGACCACAGTTTCGCTTGACGCGAGTGATCAGGCCAGGATGATTAGAGCTCTCGACATGTCTGAAAAAGAGGTTGAGCAAAAATATTGGCGACTGACTGGCAAGACTGTTCAGATGAAGACAGTCGACGGCCATTGTATTTTCTATGATGACGGCTGTACCGTTCATAAAGGCCGGCCATGGCGGTGCGGTCAATGGCCTCTGCATCCGTCTATCCTGTCGGATGAAAATAATTTCCACACTATTGCCGATTCCTGTCCCGGTATAAAAAAAGACATCGGCTACGATAAATTTTGTCAAATTCTCAAAAAACTGATGGATGAATCCATCATACTGTGCTGATCAGCAGCAATGAAACACCAGCTTCTCTTTCTTGGAAAAATAAAAGATAAATTTATAGAAGACGGAGTCGCGGAGTATGCCTCTCGCCTGCAGCACTACACCACTTTTTCCATCACGATTCTCAAGGAAAAAGGTCGAGGGCGGGGCAAAGCGCAGTCTTCTGAAGAACAGGGCAGGATTCTTCTGCAGGCGGTACCCGCCGGAGCGATGGTCGTCGTCCTTGATTCACGGGGAAAACAGTTTTCTTCAGAGGCTTTTTCCCAGAAAATCGATCAATGGGAAATGCAGGGGCAAAAAGAAATATATTATCTGATCGGTGGACCGGATGGTCACCCGCCTGCCGTGATCGCTGCGGCAGATCTGCTCATATCACTGTCAAAAATGACCTTTACCCATGATATGGCACGAATGCTGCTCGTAGAGCAGCTGTACAGGGCGTATACTATTAAGGCCGGAGAGCAGTATCACAAGTGAATGACGTCGTAATAATTACCCAAAGGGCATAGAAATCTTCATCTACTTCGTTGTACCCCAAGGGCACTTCCTTCGGGCGTTGCATCCACTATCATTACGACGTACCTGAGTACGCCGAAATAATAATGAAATGCATACGCCTCGTATATGAAGCTTTTTACTGAGCCATCTTGAAATTGGACTTTTTACGAGTTCATCATGCCTTGAAGGTCAAATAGACATCATAGCGGCTGTTTTTCATTGAAATAACGTGGGATGGCTGGATAGAGGAAAGTAAAGGGGCTTTGTGCGGTCGTTTGACAACGACCCTGTTCTCGGCTTTTACAAGTGCTTTATCAAGCAGGTCTGCTCCATCCGAATCACCGCCGACAAGTGAACGGATTGTCCGCAACGTCTGCTTGTTGAGCGCCGAGCTCTGGCGATGCGGATACATCGGATCAAGATAAATTGTGTGGAAGGTTTCACTCGAATTCGCAAGGTAATCGCGGGTATCCCCGAGCTTCAGGTTGATCCGCTGTTCGACGATCTCGGCTGTTCTCTGCTCCCCGGCGGCTCGAGCGAGGCCGTCTTCTAAAAGTGCTCCGATGATTGGTGATCGTTCACATAAGGTTACCCGGCAGCCAAGACTGGCCAGGACAAAACCATCCGCACCATTGCCGGCTGTTCCATCGAGGATGGTTGGTCTGAAACCGGGTTTAAGTCCTGCAGCGCGGGCGAGTGGTTGTTTGATGGTGCAATCCCTGGCCAGTCTAAAACCGTTCTTGCCATGAATAAAATCGACAAACAGCAGGCAAAAGGATTTTTGTGTGCCAGCCGGCATATGCAGAAATTGCAGTCCCTTTGGCGTATATGCCAGAACAAACTCAGTTGTTCGCTGCTCAATCGAAGGAGCGAATGGAAGGTTGAGTTTTACCGCTAAAGCAATCGCTTTTTGTAGAATTATCGACGAATCTATTGTAGATGAAACAGATATTGCATTCTGAGGGAGCATGAATCGTACATTTTTGGGGAGTAATTAAGAACAGTTTCATTCTGGAAACGTATTCGCCAGCAACTCATATTCATCAAGCATACCATGTCAAATCAAAAAACTGAAGTCATAGCAATCATACCTGCTCGTTACGATTCAAATCGATTTCCAGGAAAACCACTGGCGAGAATTGCCGGTAAGTCGATGATTCAGCACGTAGTAGAACGCGCGCAAGCAGTTAAAATACTCTCCCGGGTGGTTGTCGCAACCGACGATTCACGCATTGCCACGTGCGTCGAGCAGTTCGGCGGAGAATACGTAATGACCAGAAAAGACCATGTTTCCGGTTCGGACAGGCTGGCCGAGGCAGCAGAGATTCTTGAAATATCTGAACATGACGTGGTCGTCAATATTCAGGGAGATCAGCCGCTTTTTCCCGCTGAAGTCGTGGAGCAGCTGGTGCAGCCATTGCTGGACGATCCGACATTGCCGATGTCGACGCTGATATTTAAAATCATCCGTTCCGAGGAAATACAGGACCCCAATCATGTCAAGACCGTGTTTGACAGGAATAATTTTGCGCTCTATTTTTCAAGATCGCCGATTCCCTTCCAGCGAAATCCGGATGAAAAAATAAAACCGACTTATTATAAGCATCTTGGTCTTTATGCCTATAGAAAGAGCTTTTTACTCGATTTTGTCGCTTTACCCGAGGGAGAATGGGAGAGGTTTGAAAAACTTGAACAACTGCGCGCTCTTGAGTTTGGCTACAAAATAAAGGTTACCGTAACCGGGCATGATTCGATAGAAGTGGATACCCCGGAAGATCTCCTCCGGGTTGAAAAGTATCTGCAGAAGGATGTGTAACACTCTGCCTGTGCGGGATACGCAACAGCCACTATTCTTAATCTGATCTATTTGATCGAGGTTTGCTTTGATAGCAGAGAAACTTCATGACATTCGGCAAGTCCGTCTTTCCCCCCTGGACTGGCTGCCCCAGCAGGACCTGCGCGAGAAGATTATTGATCTTGTTCTGCGGGGGGTTCCCGCTGGTGCACATTCCATTGCTAAAGCTCATCTGCATTCTTTTCGACAGGAGCTGCTGGCTGAAAGTGTTGAAAACGTCAAAGTAGTGGTTTTTGGCGGCGGAACGGGATTGTCCAATTTAATCGGCGGCGACTCCCGGCTTGCCAGCTGGGCGCAGAAGCCTTTCGTCGGTCTGAAAGAGGTGTTTCCGCAAACACATTCTGTCGTCTGTATTACCGATAACGGTGGATCGACAGGCGAATTACTGAAAGATCTGCCGATAGTTGCGGTCGGAGACATGCGGCATGTGCTGCTGTCTTCCATTCAACTGGCTAATTTACAAAAGAGATACAATATCGATGCGATGGAAGCGGCTCAGGTGGCGGCCATTCTCTCTGATGTCTTCAATTGGCGCTTTACCGGTCCGTTAGTTCGTAACCGGCCGGATTTGCTGATTATTGAGGAAAAAGTCAACTTACTTCCCCGGTCATTCGCGCAATTTCTGAGAGCTCTGATCAACTCTCTCTTCAGAGATCCGAGACTTGCTGCTACCTTGAAACGTTCTCATTGCCTGGGGAATCTGCTTCTGGCAGCTGCTATATTCCGGGAGATTGACCCGTCGATAACAAATATCGATCTGGTTCACAATCAAGATCTGCTGCATAGGGCAATGTTTACCGGTCTGAACGCGTTATCCCTTGCTGTTGGCGCAGGGGAGCGGGCGGTGCTTCCCTGTACTTCCACGCCGGCGCAGCTGCGGGTGCTCTATACCAATGGGGTAGAGATAGTTGGTGAGCATAAATTAAGCGAGGCTGAAAGAGGCTTTCCCGTCGAAAGTGTTTCTGTGGATTACTGCGATACGGTAAGGGTTTACGATGAGATTCTCGACGATATCCGCGCGGCCGATATTGTTATCCTCGCCCCGGGAAGCCTGTATTCCTCAATCATTCCCGTCTTCAAGGTTCCCGGGCTGGCCGATGCTGTGCGGAACAACAGAAACGCGCTGAAGGTGCTCGTCTCCAACCTCTGGGTGCAGGCAGGGGAGACCGATCTGTCCATTGCCGACCCGGAAAGGAAATTCCATGTATCAGACATGATTCGGGCCTATGAAAAAAACATTCCCGGTGGCACCAAAGGACTCTTTAACGAAGTGTTGTGTATTTCGCTGCATGATATCCCTGCCTCTGTTCTGCAGAGATACGCGGTTGAGGGTAAAATCCCTATCTTTTTAGACAAGGAGCAGTTGACCAAGCATAACTATATTCCGGTTGAATGCGGGGTGTATTCACTGGATGCCCTTGCTGAAAGAGGTGTTATCCAGCATGACCCGGATACCCTCGCCCTGGCCATTAAAGGATTATATAACGGGCGAAGCTGTTTTGCTGATGCTTCTGGTAAGACAGGAATTCACACAGAGCCTCTGCCGACCTCATATCAGCTGTCGGGGAGCATACATATCCAGCCCTTTCAACGTTATGTCGGCATCATGGAGCGACTGAAGAACCTGAAACTTGTCTTTGTCGGGGGCCGCAGCGGCATGGATGAAGAGGCGTTGAAATCAACCCTCGCCGATATTTTTCTCGATCATCCCGTTATTCCTCTGAGCCACCTGGATTATTTTAAAGAGCTGCATTGCATCGACCGGGAGTATTGGCACCGGGATCAACAATGGGACAATGTGTTTTCTTTTTTTGATCTTGAGGATAGATGTATTAAAATCAGAGGAGACCAGATTGGCAATAGACACAACCTTGAAGTGGCGTTGATGATCGCCCTGGGGGAATCTCTTCTTGGCGATTATGCCGCGAAAAAAACGATGCAAAGTATTGAGATCGACGAGGTGCATCTCGGCAGGGTGTATCATCTTTACCTCAAAGCGGAGTATGAGAGGTTGAGTTTTTTCAATCATGAACAGCTGAAAACCTTTCTCCTGCTTGCCCGGATGTGCGCTGCCAATGATGAGAACCATTATACCCGGCTGGTGAACAACAACGAACGGTTCACCCCCCCCGGGTTATTGATGGGGCTTATGTATGCGTGGTATGTGGACAATCGGTTTGCAACCCATATTGAATATAAAATGTCGGTCATGAAGATTAATCAGACCGACCTGATACCGGAACAATTGAAAATGGTCGATAGACGGCGAAAGATGATCAAATTTTTCAAGGAAGTCGTTTTCAGATAAGAAGGCCAAGGTATATATATATGGAAATAAAAGCCCTTGTGGTAGACAACAATCCCGTCCTGCTGCGTGCTGTTTCTGCGATCCTCCTGCAGGAGGGGTGTACTGTGCACACCGCCGATACCGGGCTGGCCGCACTTGAGGTCATTGATGACTTTGCGCCGGATATTGTTTTTACCGATCTCATCATGCCGATGGTCAGCGGCGAACAATTGTGCAGAATCCTGCGCAACACCCAAAAATACGAGAAAGTCTTTATTGTCATTTTGTCCGCCATTGTCCTCGAGGATATTGAACGGATTCTCCGGGAAATACCTTATGATATCTGCATAGCCAAGGGAAGTCTGCAGGAAATCCGCCAGCATCTCCAGCATGCGTTGCGGGTATATGCTGCCGAAAAAACCAAATTTCCCGGCACACCCCGGTTGGCTGCCCGTATTCCAGAAGGTCTGCAGCCATCACATATGACAAGTGAACTTTTGATAGAAAAATATCATCTAACAGAGATATTGAGCAATCTTGAGGAGGGGATTCTCGAGCTGAACTTTCAGGGCAAAGTGATCGCCGCAAATAGTTCTGCCCTGAAAATATTCTCGTGCCGGGAGGAGACTATTATTGGCATGCCGCTCTTGAAAGTGATCGATTGGGAACCTTTCAATGAAGCTGTTCATGAATGGGTCGAACAACAGCTTCTCGCATGCGGAATGGGAAAATATGATATTGTGGAAGATGCCCCTCTTTTCCTCGATAACCTGGTTTTAACCGCATCCTTTGTTCCAATACAGGAAAAGGGTTCCCTCTTTGGCCTCTGTATCCTCCGTGATATTTCTCGCCAATTTAACGCGGAGAAGTATCAGAAAGAATTGGACAATGCCTTGAAACTTGTCAAAAAAATGGATGCCATGAGCTGCATGGCCGGTGGATTTGCCCACGATTTCAACAATCTGTTGACCGTCATATGCGGAAATCTGGACATTGCTACTCTGCATGACGAAAGACGGAGCGCGTTAGTCCGTAGACAAATGTTACAGCAGGCGAAACAGGCCGCCCTTGTGGCTGTTGACCTTACCCGGCAGATATCCTGTTTTTCTAATTTTGGTATAGTGAGCAGGGAAAATGTTCCGATAGAATCTCTGGTAAAAGAAGTCGTTGCCAATTTTTTTAAAGCGGGAAGCGATCTCTGCCGGATAAAGGTAATCGCCCCTAACGCTCTTGTGCACGGGGACCCGCAGGAATTGTCCCAAGCGCTTGTCAGGGTGCTGCAGAATGCGGTCGAGGCATCTGCAGGGCAGAAGCTTGATGTTATTATTGATGAAGATGATTTTGCCACTCCGCAATTGATGGCGGGTCAGTACGTTCCTGCCGGAAAGTATGTCAGAATTGACATCCGTGACGCTGGCCGGGGCATCAGCCCTGAGCAGATATTCAGAATCTTTGATCCGTATTATTCTACCAAAGAGCGAGGCGCACACAAAGGTGTGGGGCTCGGTCTCACCGTCGTATATGCGATTCTTCGCAATCATGGCGGATATGTCGTGGTCAACTCCGTACTTAATAAATGGACCATTGTTTCTTTCTATCTTCCGGCGGTGGCTGAAAGTCAATCCCAGCTTGCCGTGCACGATGCACCGCTCGCCGTCGATCGCTTTGTCTTGCTGATAGAGCCTGACGAGCAGATGGCTGAGGTAGGAAAAATAATGCTTGGCTATCTCGGTTTTTCGGTTACAGCGGTTGCTGACCGTGCCGGGGCGATACGTGAGCTGCAGCGTTTCTCTGGTAAGCCAAGGTTGCCATTGCCGCTGGTTATTATTGCCCATTCTGATAAAAATGACGAGTCGGCAGTGGAAACCTGCCGTATACTGCATGAGATGGATGCCGGGCTCAAGGTTATCGCCATGAGTGGCATGATCCTGGATCCAGTCATGCAGAACTGTCGGGAATACGGGTTTGTCAACACTTTGCCAAAACCATTCACCATGGATAGTCTCAAGCATATAATCCATACCGTTTTGGCATCATAAACAACAGATTATCGCTTTGGCCATTGCCATCCATTCATTAGGACGATGCCGACTATAAAAGTGATTATGCCGATTGCGGCTTGATTGCGGTGCATTAAAATCAGTGAAGAGAGACAGAGTAACACTCCCAGCGTAACCTTGCTCATAAATCCCCTTAACACTTGGTCAGTGTCAGTCTCCATTGCTGATCGAGCTTTTTAGGTGAAACAGGTTCTCGGGTTTTTATTTCCGGTGCAAAAAGAGAAATCCTGTATTCATTGATAAGATCTCTGAACCGGAAAACCTGGGCAAGTGCCTCCTCTGACAATGTCGCTCTTTTTTCTTCAAGTTGATGCAATTGCAAAAGATACGGTTGAATCTGCAGGGCTTTCTGGTTGTCCTTGCCGGGATTCCCCTGAAATCGCTCCAGCCGGATGAGAAGCCCCTGCAGCTGTCTGTTGACGTTGTGGAAATCTATTGGTGTCGGGTCTGAAAAGAGCTCTATTGGAAAGATATCATGCAGGTGCGCCTGAAAATCGGCTTTTTTGTCCGGCGGGAAAAGAAATTTATGAGACTGCTGGGTGAAAATTTTCTGCAGGGATTCCTCCACGGTTCGCCGTAACCGGACAAGTGCCATGATTTGCTGACAAAGCTCCTGACCGGCTGCAAAAAAACCACGAGCCTCGACTTGCCTGACGGTTTGTAAAAATGTTGCTTCTGTCACAATTCCTGGGGGTATCGGGCCAAAAATGGCGGCGAGAATAGCCTGCAGCAGCTTGTCGATTACCTCTTTGCGGGTTGTACCGATGCGCAGCAGCCAGACGGAAGAGGGGCCGGAGAGTGTCGTTGTGCAGAGCTGTTTCAAGGATTTGTATTGCGTTTTGAACTGCAGGGTGTAGAGGAACAGGGTGCCTTGCCTGTTCAGTTCTTCGGCAACCCTCTTCTCCTTTTCAAAGGCAATCCTGACCTGGCTGTGTTCTGGGTCTGCAAGCAGTACCGGATAGAGAAAACCGGCGACCTCTCCCTGTGGGGTGAAGGTGGGGATGGTTTCGGGCAGCCCCTTGAAATTCCAGGTAGTATGGGTGGTGTTGTCCCAGCGGTCAATGCGTTTTTGTTCTGCATCCCGCAAGGTGCTCTGCAGGACCGGGCACTTGCCTGCGTCCGGTGCAGCCAGGAGTTGGCGCAGATTGCGCCCGACGCAGACCGTATTGCCCGCATCATCAAACAGGAGAAAACGAGGCTGCAGATGCAGCGGCAGGTTGTCGGTCCAGTCAGAACGACGAATGAGCAGCCTGGATCGTTTTAAAATGGCTGTCTCCAGCGCAGTGTGCAGAGAGCCTGAGCCGTGGTTCATATCGTCGAGCAGGCTGACCACCGTCTCACTGATCGGCACCAGGTTCTTTCTGATGCTTTTGGGCAGTGCTTTCAGGAGAAAGGTCAGCTTTTCCTGGAGCAGCCCGGGCACCAGCCATTCAAAGAGGTCGGGGGATAAGGTGGCGGCAGAATTATACGGGATGCGGAAGGTGACGCCGTCGTTGTCCGAGCCGGGTTCAAAATGATATTCCAGGCGCAGCTGCATGCTGCCAACGGTAAGCATCGGGGGAAAATCAACCAGCTCTCTTTCTTCGGGGCGGCGGCGCAGCACATCACTCTCCTGCATGAGCAGAAAAGAGGTGTCTTTGACGGCGTGCAAAAAGCGCTTTAGGGTAGTCTGGTCATAGACTTCGGCGGGAATTCTCTGGTCATAAAATGCATGCAGGGTCAGTTCATCAGCAATAATATTTCGCACCCGCAGTTTTTCTTCAGCGTCCTGCCATTTTTTGATGAGTGCCAGATTGTGCTCCAGGAAGCGATAGGACCCGTTGATTTCACCACCAACAAGGGCCGACTGAATAAAGATGTCTCTGGCGGCCGCAATATTTTTCTTGTTCCTTCTGCCGAAATTGACTTTTCGCCCGCTGGCAATAATCAGGCCGAACAGCGACACCTTCTCGTCGGCCACGACTTGGCCGGTTTTCTTCTGCCAGTGAGGACTGGACCAGGAATATTTGCATAAGTGCTCGGCAACCGCTTCGATCCAGTCGGACTCAATGGTGGCAACAGTGAGGGCGTAAAGTCTGCTGGTCTCGACAAACGATGCGGCCACCAGCCACTGACCGGCTTTCATGAACTGGTGGGAGCCGGGAAAAATCATCAGTTCTTTATTGTGGGTGCCCAGATACAGATTACCCTGTTTCTTTAGGGCCAGATTACGCAGAAAACCAGCGAGAAAAGATTTATGGATCTGCTCATAGGATGCGTCGGCAGCGTTTTCGGCAAAGCCCTCCCTCGTATCGATTATTCGGCTTAACTGGCTGTGCAGATCGAACCATTCACGCATTCGCTGAAAGGACAGAAAATGTGTTGTGCAATATTTCTTCAGTTTTGACCATGATCTGGTTTGGTCATCTGCCTGGTGGAAGGTGTTCCAGATATTGAGCAGGACCATGAAATCGGAATGGGGGTGGCTGAAAAGCTGATGGGCCATATCGGCCTCTTTTTCATGGTCGGCAGGACGTATGCGTGGATCCTGGATGGCGAGTGCCGCGGAGATTATCTTCACTTCCCGCAGGCAATCATGGTCTTTGGCCTCGATGATGATTCTGGCAATGCAGGGATCGATGGGCAGATCGGCCATGATCCGTCCCCGGCGGGTTAATTTTTTATGATTATCGATGGCACCGAGTTCGCGAAGCAGCTGATATCCTTCCCGGATGGCGTTTTTATAGGGAGGGTCAAGAAAAGGGAATTTTTCCGGATCGCCCAGAGCAAGCGATATCATCTGTAAAATGACCTCGGCAAGATTGGAGCGTTTTACCTCGGGCAGGGTGTATTCGGGCCGGTCGTTGTAGTCCTCTTCCGAATAAAGACGGATGCACAGACCCGGGGCGATCCGGCCGCATCGTCCCTTGCGCTGGTCGCAACTGGCTCTGGAGATCCTGCTGACCGGCAGGCTGGTGGTCTTGGCCCGGACATTATAGTAAGAAATGCGGGCCAGTCCGCTATCGACAACGTATCGTATTCCCGGCACGGTGACCGATGTTTCGGCGACATTTGTGGCAACGACAATCTTCACCTGATTGAAGTTCTGAAAAATTCTTTTCTGGTCTCCAGCCGGAAGTCTGCCGAAGATCGGCAGAACGACTGCCTGGGGAATTTTTTTTTCGAGCAGCTGGCAACAGTCACGGATATCTCGCTCGGTCGGTAAAAAAACCAGAATGTCACCTTTGGCCTCATGGGTGAACAGCTCGTAAACCGTTTGCACCGTGTGCTCCAGTTCGCCGGTTTTTTCACCGGAACCATCATCTTCCGGCGGACGGTAACGAACGGTGACGGGATAGGTCCGTCCGGAAACCTTGATGACTGGTGCGTTATTAAAATGTCTGGCAAAAGCGGCAGTATCTATTGTCGCCGAGGTGATGATGAGCTTGAGATCCTTACGCGTTGCCAGCAGCTGTTTGAGGTAGCCGAGCAGGAAATCAATATTGAGGCTTCTTTCGTGGGCTTCATCGACGATTATCACGCCATATCTGGACAGAAGCCGGTCCTGTCGGGTTTCGGCCAGGAGCACACCGTCGGTCATGAACTTGATCTTTGTCGCAGGCGTCGTATAATCATGAAAGCGGATTTTATAGCCGACGAGGTCGCCAGCCTCCCCCAGCTCTTCGGCAACTCTGCTCGCGACGGTGGAAGCGGCGATACGCCGCGGCTGGGTGCAGCCGATAAGCAGATTATTCTCGGGCAGCGCCTCAAGGCACATTTTGGGCAGCTGCGTTGTTTTTCCTGAACCGGTGTCTCCGGCAATGACGATAACCTGGTGACGTATAATATTGTCGATGATGGTATCTTTGTGACCTGTTATCGGCAGGGTATCAGGGTAGTAAAAATTCATGAAAAAAATAGATGTCGTTTGTAAAGTGTGTTAAGTGTCGGTTAGAGATCTGCTCCAGCAGCGGGGGATAAAAAAGGACTCCTCCCCCCTTTATCGGGGTAGATACCATACCAGATGGTTTTCTGTTACCAAAAAATTGAGGTTACTATGCAAGTACGCAAAGCTGTCATTCCTGTTGCTGGTCTCGGGACCAGATTCCTGCCGGCCACGAAGGCAATCCCCAAAGAGATGCTCACAATCGTGGATCGACCCACTATACAGTATATCGTCGAAGAGGTCGTCGCATCAGGAATTGATCAGATTATTTTTATTACCAGCGAGGGGAAATCGGCTATTGAGAACCATTTTGATTTCAATTTTCATCTCGACGCGGTCCTGAAAGAAAAAAAGAAAGTGGTCCTGGGTGAAGAACTGAATAATATTTCAAATCTTATAGATATCGTCTCCGTGCGCCAGAAAAAGCCACTGGGCCTGGGCCATGCAATCTGGACCGCGCGGAATGTTATCGGCGACGAGCCCTTTATGGTCTTGCTGGGCGATGATATGGTCTTAAGCAAGACCCCCTGTGCCAAGCAGCTTCTTGATCTCTTCGATGAGGTGGGCGAATCCATTGTTGCCATCCAGAGAGTGCCTATGGAGGAAACCCCGCAATACGGAATCGTAGAAGGAGACAAGATTGATCGGGACAACACCTATAAAGTTACCCGAATGGTTGAAAAACCGGCTCCCGGCACAACGGATTCGAATATGGCAATCATCGGCAGATATATCCTCATGCCGGAGATATTTACTATATTGGATAAGACGACCCCAGGCCATGGCGGTGAAATTCAGTTGACTGACGCGCTGCTGGCCCTGACGAAACAAAGAGGCATGTATGCCATGGAGTTTGAGGGGACGAGGTTTGATGCCGGCGATAAGATGGGCTATCTGAAAGCAATTATTGCTTATGGCCTCAGACATCCCGCATTAGGTAAACAATTGAAAGAACATTTGCAAAAGGTTGTAGCCACTCTATGATCCATCTGGAGGTCGCCGTAGCTGCCCCCCTGGAACAGACTTTAACATATTGTTTAGCTGAGACCACCGGCCACGAAGCTACCGCCGAGCTTTGCCGGACATATGTCGGACGCCGGGTGCTGGTATCGCTTGGCAATCGAAGGGTGACCGGTTATGTCCTTGCCGTGGTGCCGATTGTCGAGAACGTTCCGTATAAGGTCAGGAAAATAGGTGCCTTTCTCGATGAGTATCCTCTCTTTCATGAGAATAGCGTTCCGTTCTACCGATGGGTGGCAAATTATTATCATTATCCGCTGGGGCTGGTTATTAAAACGGCCCTGCCGGGTGGACTTACGCCAAAGAGCGGGAAAAAACTCGTATTAAAGGGTGATGCCGATAATTTTTTAGCTTTCTTTGCCCAGGCAGAAATACCTGCATGGGCAGAGAAAATCGCGACTGCTGGCGAACTCGGTGCCGCCGAGACAGCAAAGATATTGCGCGACCGGCAGGCAAAAAAAACGGTCGGTCACCTGGTTAAAATCGATGTGATCGGCGTAACTGATGTCATGGCAAGCGATGGCGTTCAGGAAAAAAGTGAGATCTGTTATGGCCTGAGCTCACCTGATTTTCTGCCACCATCAGAGCTTGACGCAGCCCCGGAGGGCATAAAGGAGTACCAGCTCAAAATGAGCCGGGATGCCGGCATTGATCTGAAGATTTCAGAAGTGAAAGCCCTGTATAGTCTGCAGCAGCTGAGCCAAAAAAAAAATTGTCCAACCATTGCCTTAAAGGATCTGCGGCACGAGTATGGTGGCGCCCCCAAGGCATTAGTCTCTTTGGAAGAAAAACAGATTGTGGTTCGTTCAAATCAAAGAGTCATGCGCAGCCCTTTTGGTGAGCAGCTGCAGCACTATCCCCGGCCCGAACTTCTTACTTCTGAACAGCAAACCGTTCTAGACAGCATACTCCCGGCACTAAGGACCAAAAGTTTTCATCCCTTTCTGCTGCATGGGGTGACAGGCTGCGGTAAAACCGAAGTGTATCTGCGGGCGGCAGAACAGACGCTTGCAATCGGCAGGGACGTTATCATCCTGGTTCCTGAAATTGCCCTCGCCACTCAGCTGGAGGCACATCTGCTTTCACGTTTTGGTGAATTAGTTGTGCTGCTCCACTCCGGCATGTCTGAGGCGGAAAGATTCGATCAATTTTACCTGGCCCTGACCGGTAAGGCCAAGGTTGTTATCGGTGCCAGATCGGCTCTTTTTGCTCCTTGCCGAGATCCCGGTCTAATCGTGGTCGATGAAGAGCATGATGCCGGCTTCAAACAAGACGACAGTTTTCGGTATCATGGTCGCGATCTTGCGGTGTTACGGGCAAAACACCATGACGCGGTGGTGCTTCTGGGCTCAGCAACCCCGTCGATTACCAGCTTTGCCCATGCGCAATCCGGTAAGTATACGCTTCTTACCATGAAAGACAGGGTGGGGAAAAGATCGTTGCCGGTTGTTACCATAGTTGATCTGAATAAAAATAAGGCTAAAGAGACCAAAGGCATCATAAAAAAGGAACTCCACGACAAGCTGGCCACAAACCTTGCCCGCGGCAAGCAGAGCATTCTGCTGCTGAACAGGAGAGGGTTTTCAACAGTTATGTTGTGCCGGGATTGCGGCACACCGGTGCAATGCAGCCATTGTCATGTTTCCCTGACCCTGCATAAAGGCAGAAATCAGCTCATCTGTCATTATTGCGGCTTTTCCATGGCGCACAACAGTGTCTGTCTGCAGTGCAGATCTACAGATCTGATTCCCGCCGGATACGGCACGGAACGAGTCGAAGAGGAGGTTGTCGCGCTTTTTCCGGAGGCGAGGGTCAAAAGACTCGATTCGGATACCGCGTCCGATCGGAAAAAGTTTCTGGCCATCCTCGCACAGATGCATGATAAAAAAATTGATATCCTGATCGGCACCCAGATGATTGCCAAGGGCCACCATTTTCCTGATGTTACCCTGGTTGGTGTTGTCTGGGCCGATGGTGGGATGAGTATGCCCGATTTCAGAGCGGCGGAGCGGACATTTCAACTCATTACCCAGGTGATCGGTCGGGCGGGACGAGGTGATGAGCCGGGAGAGGTTATCATCCAGACCATGCGACCGGATCATTATGCGATCGCCTATTCAAGAGATCACCAGTACCGTAAGATGTTTGGTCACGAGATGAAACTGCGTCGCCATCCGGCCTTCCCCCCATATCTGCGTCTGACGGCTCTGCGCCTTCAGGGGAGGGTCGAAAAAGCGGTACAGCAAACGACGGCGCGGCTTGCCGGGTTTTGTCGCCAGACGGTAAAAAAAGAGAAATTCACCATTGAAACCCTTGGTCCGGCACCAGCGCCACTCGATAAAATAAAAGACAACTATCGGTGGCAGATTCTCTTAAAGGGGAAAAATACAGATGAAATGCATGCCCTGTGCACCGCGATAAAAGAGGCCAGGCAGGACCTGGTTGGAAATCAGTGCACCCTGGTTATCGACGTTGATCCGGAAAACATGATGTAAGAACGTGCCTGTCTTCCTCAGAAAGCGAACCATTTCTTTTTAGGACTATACCCCGCCACTTTATTGCGCCCTTTCTCTTTGGCTTCATAGAGGGCCTGATCGGCGTGACTGATCAAGGTGCTTTTGTGGAAGTTATCCTCGGTGGCCGGGGTGCAGCCAGCCAGTCCGAAACTGGCTGTGATGCGATATTTCTCACGTTTATCCTGGAAAACCGTTGACTCGATAATGGTCCGTAATTTCTCCCCGACAACGAACGCATCCGCAACGGTTGTTTCGGGAAGAATGATGACAAACTCTTCCCCACCGTAGCGGGCGAGAACGTCATATTGACGGATATTGTCCTGAAGGGTTCTGGAAAACTCTGCCAGAATAAAATCGCCCACCTGATGGCCATAAGTATCGTTGACCTTTTTAAAGTGATCGATATCAATGAGCAGGAGCGAAAGTGTTGAGTTATTCCGGGTGGCTCGTTTGCACTCCTGCTCAAGAACATTCTGGAAATATCTGTGGTTGTATATACCGGTCAACCCGTCAATATTGGCCAGATTGTCCAGCTTCCTGTTTTTTTCTTCCAGTTCGCGGGTCAGGTTTTCAAGATGGATCTTGGTCAGGATTAGTTGTTTGTTCATCTGATCGTAGTCCAGGTTAATCAGACTCAACCGAATGTTTGCCTCCTGGAGAATTTCCTGCACGGAGTGGGGCGGCTGTATTTTGATATTGAAATACGTTCCGGCCTCCTTGACTTTTATGTGCACCTGTTCGAGGATCGACTCTATATTTTCCGCGGTAAGTCCCAGTAACTTACCGGCTTCTTTTCGAAACTGCTGATGATAGACTTCCGGTTTGTCTGAAAAAAGGATTTTCATGAGCAGGTCGGAGAGGTAGACCGCCCGAATTGTCGCGCGAATGTTTACATTTTTGCCGGTATACCCGGTTGGGTTATGATGGTATTGGATGGGCGCCAGCAATATTTCCGGAAATCCCCAACTTCTGGCTACCTCGGTTCCGACAATGGTATGGTTCATGCCAAAAACGGTTTCTTCAGCGGTTAAGGTGTCGTGCTGATCGTCCTCGACTGCCTGGAGGACTTTGTCGTATTCCTCCGGAAAGGATCTGGCGAGGATAAGTTCGCCGAGGTTTTGCAGGAGTCCGGAAACAAATACTTCTTCGATATCTGCGCCTTTTACCTCGTCGAGAATGAGTCTGGAGGTAACGGCTGAGGTAAGGGATTTTTCCCAGAATTTTTCGAAATTAAAGCGGCTTTTCGTTTTTCCGGATTTCATGCTCAAAAAAGAAAAAGACAGCACAAGACTGCGAACTGCATTCATACCAAGAATACTGACCGCCTGTTTAATCGAGCCAATCTGCTGAGGGAAACTATAAAAAGCGGAGTTGGACACCTTTAAAATTTTGGCTGACAGTGAAATGTCCTGGGAAACCAGCTCACCTATATCGGCGAGGGTTGCATCTTCTCTCGATGTCAGGGTAATCAGCTGCGAGGCGACAGTTGGTAAGGTCGGCAACTCGTCAGAGCTGAGAATCCTCTGCAACAGGTTTTCTTTAATCATGGTGTGTTTTGTCGGAGTGGTTGATTATTTTCAGAGAATACAATGAAAACTCAAGAAAATTATAGCTTTTATTAGAGAGGATAAGCAAGTTTTTCAGTTAAAAATAACCGCAGGTATTGTTTTGCCCGGTAAACCGAACTAGCAGCTTTCGCCTGCCTCAGGATAAGTGCAGATCTCTCCTTTAAAATTTTCAAAGACCAGAGTATCGCCCCGCTCCATAATGTATTGAGGCGTCAGGGGGATTTTGCCTTTGCCGTTTGGTCCGTCGAGGGCATAGGTGGGAATAGCCATGCCGGAGATATGGCCGTAGAGCTGGCGCATGATTGCTATTCCTGTTTCTGTTGTCGTGCGGAAATGGTTCGTGCCTTTGGTCAGGTCCGCCTGGAAGAGATAATAGGGTTTTACCCGGATGCGCAACAAGCCGACAAAAAGTTTTTTGAGCGTCTGGGCGTCATCGTTGATTCCTTTTAACAACACGGTCTGACAGCCCATCGGTATACCCGCGTCAGCGAGCATTGTACAGGCCTTGCTCGATTCTGCCGTTATTTCATTGGGGTGGTTGAAATGAGTATTGATGTAGAGCGGATGATGCGCTTTCAGGATCGAAACCAGCTTCCTGGTGATCCGCATAGGAAGGACTGAAGGTACTCTGGTGCCGATGCGGATTATTTCTATTGATCGAATAGAACGGAGGTTGTGAAGAATGGCCGCGATGTCTTCATCCGGCAAGAGTAAGGGGTCTCCTCCTGAAATAAGGACTTCCCTGATCTCAGGATGTTGTCGCATGTAAGCGTATCCTGCATTCAAGGTGTCGGGACTGATCCTCATTTTATCTGTACCCACCTTACGTTTTCTGGTACAGAATCGACAATACATGGCACACGTATTTGACACCAGAAACAGCACTCTATCCGGATATTTATGAACGAGATTAGGTACCGGGCTCAGATTTTCCTCACCGAGGGGATCGTCCGTGCAGATCCCGTCGTGTATCTCTGCCGGGTCGGGGACAGCCTGTTTCCAGAGCGGATCGCCTGGATGCTGAATCAATTTTAAAAAATATGGATTTATGCGCATTGGAAAGTTTGCTATTACATCCAGTAATGCGTTACTATCACAATCCACATGCTCCTGCAAACCATTGGGAGTGGTTATGCTGCTCTGTAATATTTTCTGCCAGGGTTCCATGGCTTGCCATTATGGGGCAAAGTAGAGTACTTGTCAATTGCACATTTTTATTTTGAGATGATGAAGGGGGCTTGGAATGTCAACAAATCTGTACAGGTTCAAATATGATGAGTATGGCAATACGCGGGAGATCGTTGTCTACGCCAGCGGGTCCGCCGCTCGGTCCTGCAGCTATATAAATAAAGGGACGGCATTCAGTCATGAAGAAAGAAAAGCATTGGGGCTGGAGGCAAGTCTTCCGCCGGGCGTGCGAAATCTTGAGGAACAGGTAGAGAGTTCCCGATCGAAAATGCATGAGAAAGTGGACGATATCGAAAAATTTATTTTTATCCGTTCAATGTTTGACCGGAACACCACCCTTGCCCATGCGGTGATAAAAAGTGATATTAAAAACTATATAAAGATAATATATACCCCGACCATCGGCATGGCCGTCCAGAAATATTCCTCCATGTTCAGGCAGGCCAACGGGCTGCATTTCTATCCGGGCAATATTGACAGAGCCGAAGATATTCTGCGCAGGTCTGCCCACCGGGATATACGGGTCGCCGTCGTAACCGACAACCAGGGGGTACTCGGTATTGGGGATCAGGGTGCAGGCGGCATTGCCGTTTGTCTCGGGAAGTTGATGCTCTATACCCAGGGCGCAGGCATTGCACCCTGGCATTGTCTGCCTATATCCCTCGATGTCGGGACGAATAACGAAAAGCTTCTTGCCGACAATAAATACCTTGGGTGGCGGCACCGGAGGCTGGAAGGAGAGGAATATTTATCGTTTATCGGCAGGTTTGTCCGGGCCTTCAGAAATGTATTTCCCAATGCCCTGTGCCAGTGGGAAGATTTTTTGCAGCAGAATGCTTTTAGTATTCGCGATGCCTTCGTTGATGAACTGATCTCCTTTAATGATGATATCCAGGGGACCGGGGCGATTGCGCTTGCGGCTATTCTGTCGGCCATTAAAATAAAAAATGAAAAACTCGCCGATCAGAGAATTCTTATCCACGGCGGCGGGGCCGGCGGGGTTGGGATTGGTGAACAGATCATGAATGCGTTAATCGCCGAAGGTCTCTCGGAGAAAGAAGCCCTCAATCGTATCTTCATGATCGACTCAAAAGGACTGCTTGTCGGGAAAAGCAGTTTGGAACGGTATAAAAAGAAATTTGCCAAGGATAAGGCGAGTCATCCATGGCTTGGAGAGATCGATCGAATTGATATCCCGGGAATAATACGTAAAGCCGGCATTACCATGTTGATTGGTACGACTGGGCAGGAATTCTTTTTTAACGAAGAGGCCATACAAGAGATTAAGAAAAATACCAGTAAGCCGCTGATATTACCCCTCTTTCAGCATATTTCAACACCGCAGGTCTTTTGCCAGAATATCGGTAAGTGGAGTGAGCAAGGTTTTCTGGTGGCGACCGGTAATCCCTGCGCCACCGTCGAGGAAGTAGACAATATCTGTCATATTGGTCAGTGCAATAATGCTTTTGTCTTTCCCGGGGTTGGGCTGGGGGTACTGGTTTCAGGTGCCAGGGAGGTGCTGCCGGAGTTTTTTACCGTGGCGGCCAGGGCAATTGCTGACATGATGACCCCGGAACAACTCGATAAGGGAAGGCTGGTGCCACCGATCAACGATATTCGAAAAGTGGCTGTAAAAGTCGCCTTGGCGGTGGCCATGTGCGCGGTGGAAAGAGGAGTGAGCAGACCTTGTGTTTATAGCGATTTTCAGCACAACAACGATGAGGCGAGGATGAGGACCATAATTGACAGGATCCGCTGGAATCCTGAATACCTCCCTCTCGTCTCCATGTAGGTTGTCAGGTCGGAGGACAAATAAAAAAGCCCTCTGTGCATTGTCTGCACAGGGGGCTTTTTTATTTCTGATATAAATATAATTAAAGTTTCTGAACGTTATCAGCGGCAGGACCTTTCGGGCCGTCAACTATCTCAAAGGATACCCGTGAACCCTCTTCAAGGGACTTAAAGCCTTCAGTTTTGATAGCGGAATAATGTACAAAAACATCTTGCCCACCATCTTGTTCGATAAAACCAAAACCTTTCGCATCATTAAACCACTTTACTGTACCTTCTGCCATTGTACTACTCCTTTTGCCCTCAGTTCAAAGTCGAACCGTTAATATGTTCCCGACCACTTGCTGGTCGGACATCCGTTGTTGTCGTGATATAAAGATATTGACGCAAGTCTTCAATTGGCTTGTCTTTCTTTTGATCGTTTATACACAAGTTATGTATCACAACAACTGATTCGTTTAGCACGTTTGTTCTCGAAAGGCAACAAAATATTTCAAATTTAATAAAGATAGCAGTGGGATAGGAATTATTCTCAGGCTATTGTGGTGCAGGGGGGGAATGCTTTATCCTCTCTACCCATGACAACGATGAAAGATAGACTGCCAAGGGTAAAAATGGTAAACAGTTGACACTTGCCCTGGGAGAGAGGTAGAAAGCCTGGAGAAATGTTCATCTCTCTTAGGAGAGTTTTGTCCGCTGTCGCATTTGACGGAACATACTCTATGAACCAGCCGGGATGATAGGCTTTGATGTTTTGTAACGACGACGTGCTGCAGCAGTTTGCATGTGATAACTTATTAACGGTGTGAAAAACAGTGTACCCTGACTACCCATTTTTGTCGCATTACCTGCAACTCGATGGCGGCAGAATGCATTATATCGATGAAGGGAGTGGCCCGGTTATTGTCATGGTGCATGGTAACCCGACCTGGTCTTACTATTTCCGGCATCTGATTACTCTCCTGCGCAGCAAATATCGGGTTATTGCACTTGATCACATCGGCTGCGGGCTTTCCGAAAAACCGCAGAAGTATTCCTATTGCCTGGCGCAGCATATAGAAAATATGGAACAGCTGCTCACTCATCTGCATATTGACCGTTTTTCCCTGGTAGTTCACGACTGGGGAGGAGCAATCGGGATAGGCTGTGCCGTGAATCACATAAGCAGCGTCGATAAAATCGTAGTCATGAATACCGCCGCGTTTCGCTCCTCTCGAATACCGCTGCGAATACGGCTCTGCCGCCTCCCGCTGGCGGGCGAAGTAATCGTCAGGATGCTGAACGGGTTTGCATGGCCGGCGCAGTTTATGGCGGTCAAAAAGAAACTGGCTGCGACTGTGGCAAAAGCGTATCTCGCTCCTTATAACAACTGGCAAAATCGGGTGGCGGTGTACAATTTCGTCCGGGATATTCCGCTTGATGCTCAACATCCAAGCTATGCCACCCTGGTCGATATTGAGAAAAAGCTGCCGTTGCTTCGAGCTCATGCAGTTTCTCTGCTGATAGTCTGGGGTGGTGGCGATTTTTGTTTCAACGACCATTTTTTTAAGGAATGGCGGACGAGGTTCCCTGAGGCCGAATATCACTATTTCCCAGATGGTGGGCATTATATCCTGGAAGATAAACGGGAAGAAATCGTTCCTCTACTCACGTCGTTTTTTCGAGTTTGAACGAGCTGGAGGTGTGGAGTGACACGCAATATCGCCGAATCGTTTGTTGGTGCAGCAAAAGAACAGGGAGATCGGATAGCCATTATAGAGGCGCGGACCCGCAAAAAAATATCGTTTAAAGAACTCAATGGCTGGGCAAATACCTATGCCGACTATTTTTCCTCAGCTGGTGTTAACCCCGGCGACATAACTATGCTGATGGTGCGTCCATCCGTTGATTTTATCTGTCTGACGCTGGCCCTGTTCAAGATTGGCAGTCCTATTGTCCTGATTGATCCCGGAATGGGCTATAGAAATCTGTTGCGTTGCATTGCCAGGGTTGGACCAAAATATCTTGTTGGGGTTCCTAAAGCTGTCCTGTTTTCCAAAATTTTCCGTAAAGCTTTTAAGACGGTGGAGAAAACCTTTTGCTGCGGTAATTCCTTGGGGCTTCTCGGTCCCGATATCCGGTTAAATAATGGAATTGGCGTGGAGTATCCGGTCTACCAACCAACGGAAACTGATCTTGCGGCAATTATTTTCACTACCGGGTCTACCGGGCCTCCGAAAGGGGTTCGCTATGAGCATTCGATTTTCAGTGCACAGCTGCGTCTGATTAAGGAATATTATGCCATTGGCCCAGGAGATGTGGATCAGCCTGGTTTTCCACTTTTTGCGCTTTTTTCTGCAGCACTTGGGGCCTGTGCCGTTATCCCCGATATGGATCCAACCAAGCCCGCCCAGGTGAATCCAAGAAAATTTGTGGCCTCCATCCGAAAACACCAGGTTACCTATTCCTTCGGTTCTCCGGCTATCTGGAATGTAGTGAGCCGATATTGCCTGGATAATGGGATCATCCTGCATTCGCTGCGTAAAGTGTTAATGGCCGGAGCACCTGTTCCCTGTGAGCTGCTGAAAAGGGTGCAGGAGATACTCCCCGCTGATGCAGAAACCTTCACGCCGTATGGCGCTACGGAAAGCCTGCCGATTGTCTCAATAGAAGGACGTGAAGCTGTTGCAAAGACATGGAAACAAAGCCGCCAGGGGAAGGGGACCTGCGTGGGTCGCCCGCTGCCGGGGATCGAGATCAGGATCATTCACATCTCCGATACGCCTCTTCCCGGATTGACGAAAGAGATGTTGGCAGCTGATGGAGAGATTGGAGAAATTATCGTCAAAGGAGATGTGGTTACCAGGGCGTATTTGCATAATCCCGAAGAAACGAGAATGGCAAAGATTCTGGATGGCGACACTTCCTGGCATCGGATGGGTGACGTCGGCTATCTCGATCCGGAACATCGTCTCTGGTTTTGCGGCAGGCGCGCCCATCGAGTGGTAACAGCACTGGGCACGCTGTTTTCTGTACCCTGTGAGGCGATAATAAACGAACATCCCGAGGTGTACCGATCAGCCCTGGTTGGCATAAATGACGGTATTGTAAAAGCTGGAATAAAAATACCAGTGCTCGTTATTGAGCCGGAAAAGGACACGAAAATCGATACAAACAAGCTGCTTGAGGAAGTGAAAGAGAGAGCTGCCCAGTCAGAACTGACCCGTGACATTAAACATTTTCTGGTGCATAAAAACTTTCCGGTAGACATCAGGCACAACGCCAAAATATTTCGCGAAAAACTGGCACTATGGGCACAAAAGAAAATTTTCCCGGGCCGATAGCAAGGGCACTGGTTACCGGCGGCGGCGGATTTGTCGGAAAGGCCGTCGTCACAAGGCTTATCGGGCTTGGGATTGAGACAAAAGTTATCGGCCGGCACCGGTACCCGGAAATAGAGCGAATCGGTGGACAGTGTATTGTTGGCGATATAGTCGATCCTGACGTGATGAAAAGAGCCACAGAAGGCGTCGATATTGTTTTTCATGTCGCCGCATTGGCTGGTATCTGGGGGCCTTGGGCAGATTACCATGCAACCAATGTGCTCGGTACTGAGGCGGTGCTCGGAAGTTGTCGGAGAAATAATGTTCCAATGCTGGTGTATACTTCAACCCCTTCAGTTGTCTTTAACCGGGTCGACATCAGAGGGGGCGATGAACGTCTTGCCTATGCGGACAAGTTCCTGTGCCATTATGCCAGAAGTAAGGTTATAGCCGAAAAATGCGTGCTTGCCGCCAACAGCACAACTCTTAAAACGTGTGCCCTCCGGCCTCACCTGGTCTGGGGACCTGGCGATCCCCACCTCTTTCCGCGACTGCTGGCAAGCGGTAGGAAAAGAATGCTGAAACGAGTAGGGGACGGTTCCAATCTTGTTGATATTTCTTATATTGACAATGTAGCTGACGCCCATATCCTGGCCGCCAGGAACCTGGCCGGAAAAGGAACGGCTGCGGGGAAACCTTATTTCATCAGTCAGGGGGAACCGGTCAATCTCTGGGACTGGATAAATGAGTTGTTTGTGGCAATGGAGGTTGAGAAGGTTAAGACGTCGATATCTTTTCCTGTTGCCTACCGTCTGGGTGCAGTTATGGAAACTGTCTATACTCTTGCAAAATTAAAAAAAGAACCCAGAATGACTCGGTTTCTTGCTGAGCAACTGGCAAAGTCGCATTATTTTTCTCTCCAGAATGCCCGGCAGGATCTGGGGTATGAACCTGTTATTTCTACTGCAGAGGGCCTTCGCAGGACAGTGCAATGGTTGAAGGAACAATGAAGAAAAGCCTTATGAAATCTTTTGTCTGGTTGTTGATTGGTTTGTTTTTACAGTTTAGTACGGTGGCCCCGGTGTCGGCTTTCACCATTGGCGACGAACGGGAAGTCGGTGAAAAATTACTCTATTCGGTGCGATCCGCATTCGAGGTCATCGATGATCCGGATATCACCCAATATATAACCAGACTTGGCCAGAGTGTTCTGGAAGTAGCCGGAATCCAGTATTTCGATTATCATTTCTTTGTTATAAACGATAAAGAATTTAATGCCTTTGCTGCTCCTTCCGGGTTGATTTTTTTCCACTCCGGTTTGATTGAGACCATGAATTCTGAAGACGAGCTGGTCTCTGTTCTGGCCCATGAAGTTGGTCATATCGTGAAGCGTCATCTCGCCTCCAGGATGGAGAAAGGAAAATACACCACCATCGGCTCACTTGGTCTGGCCTTGGCCGCCTTGGCCTTCGGCGGAGCGGCAGCCCCGGCTCTATTCACCGGTGCGCTGGCCACAGGGCAAAGCATCAATCTGCATTTCAGCCGGCAAGATGAGGAAGAAGCGGATCTTCTGGCCTATGGCTGGATGAAAAACCTTCATCGGGATCCCGAGGGACAGATAAAAATGCTCGAATCTATGCGGCGCATAGCGAGATATCGGAGTGAGAAACCACCGCAATACCTGCTGACCCACCCCAATCCCGAGGAAAGGCTCAATACCATAGAATCGCTGGTGGAAAACGATCATAAAACGAGCAAGGCGAACGTTACGGCCACCGACGATTTCGAGTTTCTCCGCTTTAAATACCGGATTCTCGCAAAAGTAAAAGATCCCCGGGATTTCAAGATGTATCTTGCCAACATTATCGCCGACAGCAGATCCAGTGCATTCAGGAAGATGATGGCAGATTACGGTTTGGCACAGATCGCCGCAAACGAAAACGACTTTCCCAAGAGTCTGGCCCTGCTGGAAAAAGTGACAGCATATTTCCCCGACAAAAATATTCTCAAGACCGACAAGGGGGTAGCACTCTTTGCCGATGGGAAATTCATTGAAGCTGAAAAGACGCTTCGAGACGCCCTGGCGGGTAATGGTTCGGATATGTATGCTGCTTTTACTTTGGCGAAATTACTCTATAGGTCCCATCGCAGCGCTGAGGCTGAAAAATATTTACAGGAAGTCAGTTATGAGTTACCCGAATGCGCCAAGGTCTATTTTGAATTGGGTCAAATTGCCTCGGATCAGCAAAGGACAGGCGATTCGAGTTTTTATCTCGGCAAATATTATTTGTATGAAGGTAAATTGAAGGAGGCAGAGCACAATATAAGAATTGCGCTGCGTTCGAAAACAATGTCGGATAAAAGAACACAGGAGAGTAAAGATCTTCTTAAGAAAATAGTTAAGCTGCAGAAATGAAACTGAGGTAACGGAATTACAGAAAGTCAGGGTCAAGCTGCCTTTTCAGTGCGGGCAGATCCGGTGCTGCCAAAACTTTCTGCCGAAGCGTCGAGCTGCCCGGCAGTCCTTTAAAGTAGCGGCACATATGATTTTTTATGTAGCCGAGCACTCTTTCCGCCGGCAGAAACTTCTCAATCAAGGCGAGATGTCTTCCGGCAACAGCCATAATCTCCCGCACCTCGCTCGGGCGGCCGGATTCCTGAAAAACCCAGGGGTTGCCCAAGGCGCCGCGCCCGATCATCACCCCGTCGCAGCCGGTTTCCTCCATCATCTGCCGGCCATCTGCAGAGGATAATATGTCGCCATTGCCGATAACCGGAATGGCGACCGCCTGTTTCACCCGGCTGATGATAGCCTGGTCTATGGTACCGGAAAAAGCCTGCGACCAGGTTCTGGCATGTACGGTAATGGCCGAAGCCCCGGTATCTTCGAGCATTCTGGCGAAGGCGGGAGCGTTGATCGACTGGCTGTCTTTTCCTGATCTGATCTTGACCGTAATGGGCAGCGAGACCCGTGCAACAACTTTAGCCAGGATCGATTCCGCCAGGCGAAGATCGGTCATCAACGCAGCACCGGCGCCTTTCCTGGTGACTTTTCGAACCGGACAGCCCATGTTGATATCGAGCATATCCGGGTTATAGGCCGCGAGTATTTCGGCTGCATCGGCCATCGCTTCCGGGTCCGCCCCAAAGAGCTGGAAGGCGACGGGTTTTTCCTCGGCGATCGATGCAAGCATTCTCAGGGTGTTTGCCTGACGGTAAACAAGACCATGGCAGCTGATCATCTCTGAGACACAGTATCCGGCGCCAAAGCTGCGACAGAGAAGCCGGAATGGCAAGTCGGTGTATCCGGCAAGCGGGGCCAGGACAAAAGGGGAGTCAAATGCGAGTTTACCTATACGAAGCATGAAGTGAGCGAAAGCGACTGGGAAAAGGCAGAGCCGGAAAATTCAAGTTCTGGCTCTGCCTGGGTTATCGGAGAGAGGTTATTAATCAGGGTACAGTGCGTAGTTTTGTAATGGTGCGCTGGTATATTCTCTTCGACATATCATCGATAATGGTGTCGAGAGCCTCCTTCTCATTACTGCTGTTTGAGGAGGAACTGTCACCTACGAGAAATTCTTTGGTCCAGGTTTCACTCGGTACCTCGAGGACAATTTTTTTCGTGGCAAAATCTTTCAGGATGTAGCGAACTCTTAGGATCACTTTGACCTGGGTGGTTATACTGTTCTCGCCATAGGCCAGACTCGGCAGCTCCAGTGAGATGATTTCCCCGGCAAAGATCAGATCTGCACCTTCTTTCGTGCGAACCGTGGCAATGGACCCCGATTTTTGAAACCATTTGGTCAAGGATCTGTATATTTCTGAATCAAGCCCCAGTTCACTGGTTCTGTTTTTCCATTCGGTCATATAAATGGTTTTAGACGGACCATTGTAGACATTGGGATTATGGTAGCCGCAGGCTGAAACCATTGCCGCCATTACGAGTATGGCAAAAAAATGCCGGACTGTTTTCACTGTGCATCTCCTGTTTCGTGGAAGAGTTCTACTTGTAGAAAAGCAGGCACCACCATGAGTATCAGACAACAATATTGACCAGCTTCTTTTTGACGACAATGGTTTTCCTAATTGTTTTTCCGTCGATGAATTTGACAGTGTTCTCGTCCGCCAGCGCTTTCTCGATAAGAAATTCATCGGTAACTTCGACAGGCACTTCAAGCCGTGATCGGACTTTGCCGTTTACCTGTATAACGATGGTGAGCAGATCTTCCTGTGCCGCTTCTGCGTCGAACTCAGGCCATGGTTGTTTTTCAATGAGTTCCGTATTGCCAATTTTCTCCCACATTTCTGCGGCAAAATGCGGCACCATCGGGGAGAGCAGCAGCAGGAGCACGGAGATTGCCTGCCTGATCACCGGTGGTTCTACCTGTTCCTGCGCATTTTCTCCAACCGAGGTCGAAAGAACGTTAAAAAGCTCCATCATGGCACTGATTGCGGTATTAAAATGATAATTTTGTTCAATATTTTCGGTCACCCGTTTTATGGTCTGATGTGTTTTCCGATGAACAATCCTGCCCTGGGCACTCAGTTGCGCGGGAATGTTCGGATCGCAGTCGAGTAGTTCATTGCAGGCAAGTATCAGCCGGTAAACCCGGTTTAAAAATCGGGAAGATCCTTCAACTCCCTGGGAACTCCATTCAAGATCTCTTTCCGGAGGCGCGGCAAACAGGCTGAACAGTCTGACCGTGTCGGCGCCGTACTCCTGAATTAAATCGTTGGGATCGACTACATTGCCTTTTGACTTGGACATCTTGGTACCGTCCTTGATAACCATGCCCTGGGTGAGAAGATTGGTGAACGGTTCGTCGATATCAAGGTAGCCGAGGTCCCGGAGAACCTTGGTGAAAAAGCGGGAATAGAGCAGGTGGAGGATGGCGTGCTCCACCCCGCCGATATACTGGTCAACCGGCAGCCAGTAGGCGGCTTTGTCGCGGTCAATGGGGGAATCGGTATGCCGCGGACAGACGTATCTGGCAAAATACCAGGAGGATTCCATGAAGGTGTCCATGGTATCGGTTTCTCTTTCAGCCGGCTGGCCGCACTTCGGGCAACTGGTGGCGATAAAGGACGGGCGTTTATGTAAAGGCAGGCAGGCGCTGCCGACCTCGGGATCTTCAGGCAGTACCACCGGCAATTGGTCAAGCGGCACGGGCTGCACGCCGCATCGGTCGCAATGGATCATCGGAATGGGGGCCCCCCAATATCGTTGCCTGGAAATACCCCAGTCACGCAGCCGATAGGTGACGTGTGCGGAACCGAAGTGGTTTTCTTCGGCAAATTGTATTATTGCCGCCTGGGCAGCAAGAGAATCCATCCCGCTGAACTGGCCAGAATTCTCCAGTATGCCGGGAATGGTCGATGCCTCCTGCATAGTTGTCGGATCAAGCTCGATGCCTTCGGGTACGACCACCGGACTGACTGGTAAACCATACTTTCGGGCAAACTCAAAGTCCCTCTCGTCATGCGCCGGTACCGCCATAACCGCACCGGTGCCATATTCCATCAGCACAAAATTCGCCACATAAATCGGCAGTTTTTCGCCGTTAAAGGGATTGATACAGTAGCGGCCGGTAAAAATACCTTCTTTTTCGGGCACGACTTCAACCGATTGCCGCTGCTTCTGGGTGAGGATTTCTTCGGTGAAGCGGCGGATTTCAGTTTCCCGGTCGGTGCCGGCAATAAGGGTGTCCAGCAGCGGATGTTCGGCGGCAATGGACATGAATGTGACCCCGAAAATGGTATCCGGTCTGGTGGTGAAAATGGAAATGGTACAATCCAGATCCGCCACCGCAAAATCGCAGGTGAGGCCGGTGGATTTGCCGATCCAGTTGCGCTGCATCGTCAGTACTTTTTCCGGCCAGCCGGTAAGCTGGTCGAGGTCACGGAGCAGTTCTTCCGCGTAGTCGGTGATTTTAAAAAACCAGCCATTCATCTTTCGGGGATAGACCGGTTCGTCGCAGCGCCAGCATGTTCCTTCTATGACCTGTTCATTGGCCAGGACGGTCTGACAGGATTCACACCAGTTAACGGTGGTGACTTTCTCGTAGACGATCCCCTTGTTGTACATCTCAATAAAAAGAAGTTGCTCCCATTGATAATATTTCGGGTTGCAGGTGGCTATTTCCCTGCTCCAGTCGTACGACAGGCCAAGCTGATGCAGCTGGTTGCGCATGTAATCTATATTGTCGTAGGTCCAGGTGGCGGGATGACTGTTATTTTTTTGCGCGGCATTTTCCGCGGGCAGACCGAAGGCATCCCAGCCCATCGGGTGGAGGACATTATAGCCGCGCATCCGTTTGTATCTCGCGACCACATCGCCAATTGAATAGTTGCGCACGTGGCCCATGTGAATGCGTCCGGAAGGATAAGGAAACATTTCCAGCAGGTAATATTTTTCTTTCGAATCGTCCTCAGTAACTTTATATACTTCGCCGTCTTGCCATACTGCCTGCCATTTAGCCTCAATGGATTTAAAGTCGTACTTATTTGAAATGGCGTTATCTTCGGTCATTGTCTTGCCTCAAAATACAGTTGTTAAAATGTTTCCTGTCTATTGAAAAAGAAGAAATAAAGGTGTCAATAATCTGTAAGGTACTTATACCCCTCAGGGTACTAAACAGAGCACCCCTCAAGGGGGTACTGAAAAGAGCACCCGACAAGCGAGTATTAAAAATAATCCCGGCTTATTTTCCGTTTACCGGGGTTAGATAAACCCTTCCTGTTCTTCATAATTGCTCATGTTTTCAAACATGGTAAATTCTTTGACAAATGTCAATCGTGCAACGCCGGTAGGTCCATTTCTCTGTTTGCCGATAATGATCTCGGCCGAGCCTCGCTCCGGATTGTCTTCTGCTTTATTGTAGACCTCGTCACGGTAGATGAAGCATATGACATCGGCATCCTGCTCAATGGCACCGGACTCGCGGAGGTCAGACATCATGGGGCGTTTATCGGTTCGGCTCTCCAGTCCTCTGTTCAGCTGTGACAGGGCCATAACCGGAATTGCGTGTTCCTTGGCCAGGGCTTTCAAAGAACGGGAGATGTCACTGATCTCCTGGGTTCGGTTTTCCGTGCTCCGTCCGCGCATGAGCTGGAGGTAGTCGACGACGATCAGGCCGATCTCGTGCTGCGACGCCAGTCTTCGTACTTTTGCCCGCATTTCCAGCACAGAGATGGCCGGTGTATCGTCGATGAAGATGGGAGCTTCCGATAACATACCTACGGCTCGGGTCAGTTTTGGCCAGTCTTCGCTGTGCATGTTGCCGGTTCTGATGCGCTGGGAATCTATCCTTCCTACCGAACTTAACAGACGCATAACCAACTGTTCTTTTGACATCTCCAGACTGAAAACAGCCACTCCGGTCTTTTCGACGAGGGCAGCATGCTGGGCAATGTTCATGGCAAAGGAGGTTTTACCCATGGATGGTCTGGCTGCGATGATAATAAGATCCGAAGGCTGGAGCCCGGCTGTCATTTTGTCAATCAGGTTATAGCCTGTGGGAACTCCGGTGATGAATTCTTTTCTTTTGTATAGCTGCTCAACGGTGGCAAAGGCTTTTGGAACAATTGTTTTAATGTGGGTAAAATATTGGCTTCCTTTGGATCCGGCAATGTCAAAAATTGCCTGCTCTGCCTCATCTACCAGAATATCAATATCATTCTGTTCTTCATAACACCTGGCGGCAATATTGGTGTTGACCGAGATAAGCCTGCGCAGTATCGATTTTTCACGGATGATTTTGGCGTAACTTGTAACATTGGCGGTTACCGGCACAATCGAGGTGAGCGATGCAAGATATGTCGGTCCACCAACCTGATCGAGCGTATTATTGTTTTTCAGTAAATTCGAGACGGTAAGAAGATCCTGCGGTTCGTTTTTTTCAAACAGATCAATCATCGCGTCATAAATCAGACGATGATTGTTTTTATAGAAATCCTCAGGGGTAAGAATTTCAAGAACCGCACCAAGCAGGTCCGCCTTAAGCAGAATCGAGCCGAGGACGGCCTGTTCCGCTTCAACATTCTGCGGCGGTATCCCAGAGGGAACCACTGATCGCGAAGGATCAGGTATCTTCTCAAAATTGTTCATTATTAACCGAAAAATAAAATCTTGCCTGGCTGGTATGAAGGAGTACCGGATACCCAGGGAGCCATTAAACAAAAACACACCATGAAGGTCAAGCCTCCAGGTGTGTTTTCATCTTCGAATAACCGGTAAAAGGAACTGGTCTGAGAACCCATTACCGTGCAGTCGATGGTTGCCGCCAACGCTCCGGGCCGTGTTAGCCAGCCTGGATAGGTACAACGTTGAGCGTGAACTCAGCGGTCACATTGAAACCAACCTTTACCTGGATCTTTGTTTCGCCAAGGGTTTTAACCGGCTCGTTCAACAGGATCTGTCTTTTATCAACAGTCACATCGAGCTCAGCGAGTTTTGCACAGATATCTGCGGTGGTGACCGAACCGAAAAGGCGTTCGTCAATACCGGCCAGTTGCTCGATGACAATGGTAAGTCCGGATATTTTTTTGGCAACGTCTTCAGCCTGTTTCTGTTCTTTGGCACGTCGAGCTTCGATGGCTGCCTTATCTTTTTCAAGAAGGGCAAGATTAGCTGCAGTCGCCTGAACAGCTTTGCCCTGTGGAAGAAGATAGTTACGACCATAGCCGGGTTTGACTGTTACGACGTCCCCTTCGAGGCCGAGAGAGCTGATTGCTTGTTTTAAAATAAGTTCCATATTCCTAAACTCCTATGAAAATAGGTCTCATAAACCGGGCTCAGTGATTAAGAGAACACCGTGCCGGTAATTATTATTTTGGTTGATTCCCTTCCTTTTGCTTGAGTTTGCGAAAATCAAACCAGATATCGCCAATACCGAAGACAAGCAGAAGGATTGTACCAAACGACTGAAAAATGATCATTACATAAAAAAAAGATCTGAGCAGCAGGGGTACTTTCCATTTAATCATAAAAAAAACGGCGATAGACAACCCCTGAAAGCAGTAGATCATGCTTAATAAAACGAGAACGTTGATGCCGATGGTTCTCAATATCTGGATAGGCAGAAGAACGAATAGCCCGGCACCTATAGCCAGCCAGATAGTTTTCTCCGGCAATTGCCAGAATTGATAACTCATCCATGGCGCACTGCCTCCGGTTTTCGGGAGAAGTACGTTGCCAACCACCATGGTAAACCAGGTAAGAGTCAGAATGAAACTACCAAGAATTGAAGGCATTATCAGGGGGATATATACCTTCATCCAGTGGAGGGTGGTTTCAAGCATCAGCAGGGTATCTGCTGAAATATCATTATTCTGCCGGTAATAGTTGGTTGCCTCGGTAATTCCTTCATCCAGAGAGTTTAGAAACTGTCCATAAGCCGATACATCCGAACCGATAGAAAGCACGGTGAAAATAACGACCCAGCTGCCGGCCAGCGCAAGAGAACTTTTCAGGCCGCTTATTGCAGGACTGTCGTGCCGGTCCGCCGAAACAAAGAGAACGTACCCGGAAAATAACAGCGCGAAAGAAAAACCGAAAAATTCAATATTATTTAGCAGGAGATACGCAACGAATGCTATGACCGCGGTGACGCCAAGCAACCGTTTTCCGATGAATCCTCCGTAGCTGGACAGTGTATAAAAAGCCACCAGCGGCAAAAATAGATACAGCCAGCCAAACAGGGACCACTGTACTCCAGGAAGAATGATTGCCAGGGAAGCAAACAGAATCGTCCGGGCAATTCGGCCTATTCTCGGCTGTTGATTTCCCTGGCTGGTCACCTTAATTCCCTGCTGTTCCCTGTAGATTATCCCTGAGACGATCCAGCATAAGGCAGAAAAGCGATCTGCCGTGCCTGCTTGATGGCCTCACACAGTTGACGCTGATGTGTGGCACATGTTCCGACAATGCGGCGAGGAATGATCTTCCCTCTCTCTGAAACAAAATTTCTAAGTGTTTTTACGTCTTTATAGTTAACAACTAAATCTTTCTCACCACAGAATCGACAGGATTTTCTGCGGGTGAAAAGTTTTTTTTGTGGTCTTTGAGCCATGAAAGTACCCTCCGGGATTAAAGATCTTGACAAGATACCGAGTAATTTTTACTCGGCGTCTTCATCGTCATTGTTTTCAACGTCATCAGATTCGCCATCATCCGTTTCCTCACTCTCCTGCAGGGCAGTGGCTTTGGCGGCTATTGCTGCCATCGCTTCTTCGATACCCTCTTCGGTGATGGAATTTGCAGTCTTGATGGTCAGATATTTCAATACGAGGTCATCGATTCTGAATTTTCGTTCAATTTCCGAAACTGCCGCCGGGGTACCGGCATAGTCACAATAAACATAGTAGCCAAGGCTTTCTTTTTTAATGAGATAGGCCAGTTTTTTCATGCCCCACTTGGCCAACTCGATAATTGTTCCCTTTTCATCGAGAATAATTTTACTGGTGCTTTCGATAACTCGGTTGATCTCTTCTTCCCCGGCATTCGGGCGTAGAATGAAGATCGTTTCGTACCTGCGCATGCGTTCCTCCTCGTGGACGTATGGTTTTTGCGGGTCTCATTCCCGCAATTTTCGGCCCTCACACCTTGAATCAATCATGGGAGAGAGCAAGAAGGTCATAATAACACATTGTTATTATGAGTATACTGAAGGTGCACCTGAAAAATGAATTCTGCGGTTTGCCTCTCAGTAAAAAACTGACTATATTACATAGGCAGGGAAGATGTGTCAAACAGTATTTTTTTTCTTTTCCTCTGCTTTGATGGCTTCCCACTGCGCGGCCAGTTGTTCTTCATTTTCATAGGGCTGGCCGGCGAAAACATGCGGATGACGACGAATGAGTTTTTCATTGACGGTTCTAAGAACATCGGAGAGGTCGAAATTTCCCTGGTCATTGCCTATCTCAGAAATCATAACTATAAGATAGAGAAGGTCGCCAAGTTCTTCGCAGATGTTTACGGGGTCATCATTTTCTATGGCATCAATGAGCTCCTGGCATTCCGATTTGAGATATTTGAGTAAAGAGATGTGGTTCTGCCGTCTGTCCCAGGGACAACCGTCTTCTCCTCTAAGAGTTTTTATGGTCGAAATGAGTTCAGATAATTTGGGATCACAATTGGTCATTTGATTTTTAATGCTAGGCTTAATAGAGTGAAAAAAAGATTTTTACAAAGGTAAACAGACTGGAAACGCTGGAACTGTTTTTCAATTATATTAGTAAAAAGGAGTTGACATTCAACCCTTGAAGAACTATTTAGCTCTGCTGGAAGGTGTTGTCAGGTTTTGTGCATTTGCCTGCCAAGAATACCATCTTTTTGCAAAATGTACATGCGGATTATTGGTGTGCAGTTGCATGGAGGAGCAGGACTCCTCATTGAGCATTATGTGTCCTAAATAATAGAGGTATACTCATGGAAGACGACAAAAAACAAAAATTGCTTCTTGAAAAGCATAAAGATATTGCCAGGATAGACCAGGAGTCAAAAAGAACCCACGGTTGGTATGTGAGAGTCAGGTTTTTAGGGAGAACCCACTCGAAGTTCTTTTCCGATAGAAAGTGTGGTGGACGTTATTCCAGTCTGTTGTCGGCGATTTCCTGGCGTGACAAGACTGAGAAAAAACTCGGCAAAGTCAGGACAAACAAACATATGGTTACGGTCAGTAACTCTGGAACCGGTGTTGTCGGTGTCCGCCTCAACGATAAACTTAACCGCTACGAGGTGAGTTGGGTGACCCATCAGGGAAAACAGGGGAAAACCTCTGTGTCTATTTCCAAACATGGAAAAAAAGCGGCGTTTGCCAGAGCTTGTTCTATCCGTACCGAAAAGGAAAAAGCCCGTCTGGAATATTCCGGTTGAGGTGGTGGCATTATGGCTCTTCTCTCCTGATTGCAGGACAGTCTGAAATCTGTCAAAAACGTCCCGTCAGTGTGCAGAGCACGTGATGCGAAACAACTTTCGCGTGTTTTTCGCCCAATACGTTCAGTAGATACGTTGTGTGCGCCAGAAAAGATGGAAAAGTTTAATTTGTGTTGACAATTGAGGCACAATACGGTTGAATGCTCTGTTCTTGTAAAATAATTTGGCTATGTTAATAATAGAGTAGATTCACTCAAAGAGGTTCATATATGTATGCTATAGTTCGTACAGGTGGAAAACAATATCAGGTTGCGTGCGGAGATCAGGTTCGGGTTGAAAAACTCGAAGGCAACGTTGGCGACAATATAGACTTGGTTGATGTTCTCATGGTTGTTGGCGATGATGGCGTAAAAGTTGGTCAGCCGGTTCTTGAAAATGCCAAAGTCACTGCGAAAATCGCTGAACAGGGAAGAGCAAAAAAAGTAATTGTTTTCAAGAAAAAGCGCCGCAAAGGGTATCGATTAAAAAACGGTCACAGACAATCGTACACTGCGCTGAAAATCGAAGATATTTCTGCGTAACGGTCATTGCCGAAAAAATTACGGATACAACAGTATATTTAACATGATTTACGTTGGAAAAAAGGGGTAGAAGATGGCTCATAAGAAAGCAGGTGGTAGTTCTAGAAACGGTCGGGATAGTGCTGGCCAGCGACGCGGTGTTAAGCGATTTGGCGGACAGGTAGTCAAAGCTGGTAATATTTTGGTTCGTCAGCTCGGAACCGTCATCCATCCAGGAACCAATGTGGGTTGCGGACGCGATTATACGCTTTTCGCCAAGATTGAGGGTGTTGTGACATACGAAGAATTTGGTAAAAATAAAAAACGAGTCAGCATTTATCCTGTAGCTTGATTTTATCAAATATCGCTTCCGGATGACGTGTACAGACCGTCACCCGGTACGTTTGAACTCGGCCTCAATGCTTTATTGATGGTCGAGTTTTTTTTTATTCAGTCTACAGGTATTGATACCCTGCAGGAGGGTTATGGCATTTATTGATGAAGCAAAGTTTTTTGTGAAAGCCGGTGATGGCGGAAATGGCTGTGTCAGTTTTCACAGAGAAAAATTTGTACCTCGGGGTGGGCCAAATGGTGGAGACGGAGGGCGCGGTGGAAGTGTGATCATTCGAGCCACCAACTCTTTGAACTCACTCATTGATTTTCGTTATCGGTCTCATTTTAAAGCGGAGAGGGGGGTTCACGGCAAGGGAAAAGATATGCATGGACGCTCCGGAAAGGATTGTTTTATTGACGTTCCTGTCGGCTCCGTGATAAAAAATAACGAGAGCGGGGAGGTACTTGCCGATCTCGCATCGGCTGGAGATTCAGTCGTTATCGCCAGAGGTGGAGATGGGGGGCTGGGTAATCCTCATTTCGCCAGCGGGACAAACCGTACTCCCCGAGTCGCAACCAATGGAGAGGCCGGTGAAGAATTCTGGCTGAAAATAGAACTTAAACTTATTGCTGATGTCGGTCTGGTTGGCTTGCCCAATGCAGGTAAATCGACTCTTTTGTCAAAGCTCTCGGCCGCCAATCCGAAGATAGCGTCCTACCCCTTCACCACTCTGGAACCGCAGCTTGGGGTATTGCAGCACAAATGGTTCAAGCCCTGTATAATTGCCGATATTCCCGGACTTGTCGAAGGTGCGCATAATGGGATCGGCCTTGGACATAAATTTCTTCGTCATGTAGAACGGACCAGCATGCTCTTGCACGTAATCGATGCAGCCGATGAAAATGTCGAGGAAAATTTTCGTATAATTGCCAATGAACTTCTTCTCTACAAAGAGGAACTCGTCGACAGAATGCAGCTTCTGGTATTAAATAAACGGGATCTGGTCGAAGAGTCGGAGCTCAGGAAATTGACAACAATGTTTCAGCAGATGGGACAGCATGTTGTCAGTGTTTCTGGAATGACCGGAGAGGGGATTGATGGCCTGAAAGAACTTGTGCTGGAAACCCTGGAACAAGGTGAAAAAGAGCACCAATAAAAGGCATGCTTTTACTGGCTGGTCTCTGTATGAATTTGATCGGATCAAGGTGAAAACCTTCTTCTCTTCGCTCATCATCACGTATTTAAGCGGGTTCAACATCTTATGAATTCGAATTTAGAAATTGAAGACGGACTCTATTATCGACAGACTCTTTTCGACAAAGCAAAAAGGGTGGTGGTGAAGGTGGGAAGCGCGATCCTGACCGGTGCCGATGGGATTAACAAGCAGGTTGTCGATAATCTTGCCAAAGAGATAGCTTTTCTGCATAATACCGGCAGAGAGGTGATTCTGGTCACCTCCGGTGCAGTTTCTGCCGGAAGAAGAAAAATCCATATAAGCGATGAGCTGGAACTGACGATTAAGCAGAAGCAGGCACTCGCTGCAATCGGCCAGTCCAGCCTGATGCATGATTACGACGAATCTTTTGCCGTCTATGGTAAAAATATCGCTCAGATACTGCTGACCCATTCTGACCTCGCCAATCGCAAAAGATATCTCAACGTTCGCAACACGATTCTCACGCTCTTTAAATATGGTGTCATTCCGGTCATCAATGAAAATGATACGGTTTCAACCGAGGAGTTGAAGTTTAGCGACAATGACAATTTAGGTGCCCTGGTTGCTAACCTGATTGAGGCGGATATGTTCATTTGCCTGACCGATGTCGACGCCTTGTATGACCGTAATCCGGTGACCGATGCAAACGCCCGGGCTCTCTATACAGTGGCTGAGGTCACCGACGAGATTATGGCCATGGCCGGCAACAGTAAAAGTGTTTTGGGAACCGGCGGCATGTGTAGTAAAATTAAGGCTGCTCAAATGGTTTCTGCCGGTGGAGGGAGTTCCTTTATCGGCCCTGGCAGACAGACGGATATCCTCAAGCATCTTTTTTCCGGCGAGATTATCGGCACGTTTTTCCTGCCGCGACAGGAAAAAATGCAAAGCCGTAAGCGCTGGATAGCCTATGTCCTGAAACCAAAAGGCAGTCTGGTCCTGGACCGCGGGGCCTGCAAGGCAATCTGCCAGAACGGCAAAAGCCTGCTTCCATCCGGTATAATCGAAGTTGAAGGCCATTTTGATGTAGGCGATGCGGTCAGGTGCCTGGACATGGACAACAAGCCGGTGGCTGTCGGTTTAACCAATTTCAGCTCGGTCGATCTGTACAAAATTAAAGGTGTGCGTACCGATCACATTGTGCAGATATTAGGCAGTAAAGAAAGTGACGAGGTGATGCATCGGGATAATCTGGTCATCCTCTGAGCTGAATACCTGACAGAAATATTAAAGGATAGCTTCATGGCACTGGAACAGACAATTGACGAATTAGCGAAAAGAGCGAAGCTTGCTGCGGCAGATCTGATGGCTCTTTCAACAAAGACCAAAAATGATGTCCTGACCACTGTTGCCGATCTGCTGGCGCGGCAAAGAGAGCATCTGAAAGTTGAAAATGACAAGGATCTCGCAGCAGGGGTTGAAAAGGGATTGTCGCCAGCCATGCTTGACCGGCTGCGCTTATCCGATGCGGTTATCGATTCCATGATTACCGGGCTCCTGGAACTCTGCGCCCTGCCGGATCCGATTGGAAAAATAGAAAATTTTGTAAAACGGCCCAACGGTCTTCAGGTCGGGAGAATGCGGGTGCCTCTTGGGGTGATCGCCATGATCTATGAGTCCCGGCCCAATGTAACTGTGGATGCCGCTGCCCTCTGTGTTAAAACAGGCAACGCGGTAATTTTGCGGGGCGGGTCAGAAGCCATTCACTCCAATCTCGCTCTTGCAACTCTTCTGCAACAGGCGCTCACCCAGCACAACATCGACAGGAGTGCGGTGCAGGTTATCCCTGTCACCGACCGGCTGGCAATCACTCATCTGCTCACCCTTGAGGAGGACATCGACCTGGTCATCCCGCGTGGCGGAGAGGGACTCATCCGGTTTGTTGCCGCGAATTCCAGAATTCCTGTTCTCAAGCACTATAAAGGCGTCTGTCATCTGTATATCGATAAAGATGCCGATCTGGACAAGGCCATCCCCTTGGTGCTTAATTCCAAGATCCATCGGCCTGGCGTGTGCAATGCCCTTGAAGGATTGCTGATCCACAGCGATATCGCGGAAACTTTTCTGCCGCGGGTAGTAAAAGAGCTTACCGCGAACGGTGTGGAACTTCGCGGGTGCGCCCAAAGCGTCAGAATAGCCGCAGGAATACAAGCCGCGGCAGAGGAAGACTGGGGCACCGAATTTCTTGATTTGATTCTCTGTGTAAAAGTGGTGCAGGGCTTTAGCGAAGCCAAACAGTATATTCAAACGTACGGTTCCCGGCATACCGAATCGATCGTTACGGAAAATTACAGTACCGCCCAGAGGTTTATTGCCGAGATTGATGCATCTGCGGTAATGGTCAATGCCTCAACGCGTTTTAATGATGGGGGGCAGCTCGGACTTGGTGCGGAAATAGGTATCAGCACCACCAAGCTGCATGCCTACGGTCCGATGGGGCTTGAGGAGTTGACTACCCGGAAATTTGTAGTTTTTGGTCAGGGACAAGTCCGAGAGTGACCGTAAATAAGATCGGGTTACTTGGCGGGACCTTTGATCCTGTGCACTACGGACATCTGCAGCTGGCAGAATCGGCTCTGGCGGAATGCGCGCTGGACAAGGTGGTTTTTATTCCTGCCGCCGAGCCGCCGCACAAAAACACTACTGCGGTAAGTTCCTTTGATCACCGGCTGGCCATGCTGGAACTGGCCACGCTGGGCATGAAAGGTTTTGAATGTAACGCGATCGAAGGCATCCTGCCGAAGCCCTCCTATACCATCGATACGCTGCGGGTTCTGCAGAAACATTACCGAAAAAAGTATCATAACGATTACCAGCTTTATTTCATGATCGGCGCTGATGCCTTCATGGAAATCCTCAGCTGGAAGTCGTACCGGGATGTTTTACGTGCGGTCCATATTATCCTCTCCCGGAGAAAGGGCTATAAAGGCGAACGGCTGGCCTATTTGCTGAAGAGCCTGGGGTATATGGCCAGTCAGGGCTGTTGGCATGCAGACGATGGCCAAAAAGATATTTACATATTAGCACGAACGCCAGGCGAGCAGAGCTCATCGACAATCAGGACCATGATCGCCCAGGGCCAGTCGGTAGAGCAGTTTCTGCCGCCATCTGTTATACTCTATATAGAAAAACATAAGCTTTACCAATAATAAATACAGGATGAAATTCCTGTCCCGGCATATTTGCCTGGATGATATGTCAATGGAACTACGTACATGCAGCAAGAAAATGAAAAAAATTCTTCCTCGAAGATATCACTTCTGATTGTCGATGATTCTCTTGTTTTCCGAAAATTTCTGGAAGATATTTTTAATGATTGTGAGGAGCTTGATATTGTCGGGGAGGCCCAGAACGGTATTGAGGCCCTTGATCTGGTATTGAAGAAAAACCCGGACGTTATCCTGCTCGATATGGAAATGCCGCTGATGGATGGTATGACCGCGCTGCAACATCTGATGATTCACCGGCCGACGCCGACCATAATGTTTTCCAGTCTTACCGAAACAGGGACCGCCCGATGTTTCGATACCCTGAAAAATGGCGCGGTCGATTTTGTCTGCAAGGATTTTATCTTTCAGAAAAGTAGCCAGCAGACCTACAAGAAACTAATCATCGACAAGGTGAAGAGGGCTGCTGCTGTTCGTCTTAAGGCGAAAGAACCGGTTTTTACAGCTCCGGGGGCGGCGGGCAGTGCACCGGAAGCAGAGCAGAGAGTGGTCTTTTGTGAAGAGTGTGGCAACGGAGAGGTGATCACGGTTGTAAGATCTCAGCCTGTCGATACTATAATCTGTTCGGAGTGTGGCGACATTATTGAGCTGAGATCCTCACCGGCGTCGCAGGATCAGCTGAACAACTGTATCTCGGTGTTCGGTGGCGGAGAAGGGTGTTTTTTTAATTTGTTGCAGATAGTTCCTCAGCTCGCCGATAGCTTGCATGGTGCTCTCATTGCGGTGATTCATCAGACGCCTGAGCACGTCAATAGCTTTGCCGAGTATCTTGATGCTATCTCGGAGATAAAAGTAATCCGGGCCAGGGAAGGGGTAACCATCGAAAGCGGTAATTGTTATCTGGCTTCCGGTTCTGACTACATGAACATCAAGCCATACAACGGACAATTGACCCTCCAGAAGGTGCCCAAAGCATCTTTGAATGGCGGACCAGTCGATATTCTTCTGGCCTCGGTGAGTACCGTCTTGAAAAAAAGAGCCGCCGGGATAATACTTTCCGGCGATGACAACGATGGGGACAAGGGGATGGCCCTGCTTTTGAAAAACGGAGGAATGCACGCCGTTCTCAGAGAGGAGGAGTGTTATCATAAAAACATGGGTCGACAGGTGGTGGAAAAATGCAGCCTTGCCGGAACGGTATCAATGGAAAAGCTGGTGGAGTTGATTAAAGGGATCCATACGACAGCTCAAGACGACAGCAGTGATGCCGGTGCTGTCGAGTAATGCCTTGTTTGCCCGAGGCAATGGAGAATGGTGTGAAACAGCAGACTGACGTCCAGGCTGTCCTCTGGGAGGAGAATGTCCCTCTCATGCAGCAGGGCTTGCACAGGGAGTTGGTAAAACGAGCCTACGAAGGGGCGGGGGAGAGCCGTGTTTATCCGCTTCGGGAGAATGTTTTTACGGCCTTGCGGCTGACAAGTCTTGCCGCGACAAAGGTAGTAATAATAGGCCAGGACCCATATTTCAATGAACATCCCGGGAAAGGACCGGAGGCGCATGGGATATGTTTTTCGGTGCAGCAGGGAATTCCTGTGCCACCATCTCTGCGCAATATCCTGCAGGAAGTCAACAGCAGCGTATATAACGGTGAAAAGGTCAGTGTCGACAGCGATCTGACCAGGTGGGCCAGGCAGGGCGTTTTACTGCTTAATGCCAGTCTGACGGTCATGGCCAGGCGTCCCAATTCCCATGTCCAGCTCGGCTGGCATGCGCTGACTGACGATATTATTGCCACTGTTTCCAATAAAAAAGAACATGTCGTCTTCATGCTCTGGGGGGCGTTTGCCCAGAAAAAAAAGGTCCTGATCGACTCCCGAAAACATCTGATCCTGGCCACCAGCCATCCATCCCCGCTTTCTGCCCACCGGGGGTTTCTGGGTTCAAATGTTTTTGTCAAATGTAATGCCTATCTCCGGCAGCATCACCTGCAGCCAATAGCATGGTAAAGTGGGCTTATTGACGATCAAGATGCTCCTTGATTATGGCTGGAATCATTTCAGCAACCTCAGAGGCGAGAAAGCCTGCGCCCGATTTTTCATAGAGCCGGTCTGCCGCAGCACCGTGCAGGTAAACCCCGGCAACCCCCGCATTGAGCGGAGAAAGCCCCTGGCAGACGAGGGCTCCGAGAACCCCGCTTAACACGTCACCCATCCCCCCTGACGCCATCCCCGGATTGCCGGTCGTATTGATTGTAGTCGAGCCATCGTCGGCGGCGATGACAGTACCTGAGCCTTTGAGAATCATTACTGTCTGGTGTAAATCGTTGCTGAAAAGGTTATGACCTAAAATGGCGGCATCGAGCCGATCAGCTTGAATATCGGCAACGGATTTGTCCAGCAATCGAGCGAGTTCACCAGGGTGCGGCGTGAATATTCTTGGACCGGCAGGCGGTTCGAGTCGGTCTCGATACGCAGCCAGGACAGTCAGGGCATCGGCATCGACGATGACCGGGCATTGGGCGGAGCGGTAGACTTGCAGGACGAGCTCCGCCGTTTCGGAATCAAGTCCAATGCCTGGGCCCATAACGATTGCCTGCTTGGTTGCAATCTGCTGAGAGAGAGTTGGCCAATCGCGTTGTGACAGGCATTGTCCACTGTTTGCCAGGGGAAGAGTCATTGCCTCTATCAGGGTTGTTTCAAAAATTACGTTCAGGTCATGAGGAACGCAGAGAGTGACAAGACCCGCACCGCATCGCAGTGCACCCCTGGCAGAGAGAATAGCCGCTCCTGTTTTGCCGGTCGATCCAGCCAGAATAAGCAGATGTCCATGGCTGCCTTTATGGGCCGCTTTTTTGCGCTGGAGGGGCTGAATCAGCGCCGTGCATGTTTCGAGAGTGGCAAGCTTTGTTGTTATATCGGCATTCTGTATTGCTTCCGGCGGGATGCCGATATCAATGATATCCAACTTGCCGGTCCACGAAGATCCGTCATGAATAAAGTGACCGGGTTTTGCGCAGCAGTACGTGGCGGTAAGGTCGGCCCGGATACAGGTTCCCAGAATTCTGCCGGTGTCTGTATCCATTCCCGAGGGAGTGTCGACGGCGACGATGGGGGTTGTATGGTTGAAATTATAGGAGTTGATCAGATTTATAGTATCGGCAAAATGGCCTGTTATTTCCCGACAGAGGCCAATACCGAAGATCGCATCGATGACAGCGTAGCAAGGCAGGCCCCGCGATTCGAGTTGTTTAATCAGGACCGGGATAGTTCCCACCCTCGCAGGGGAATCAACCACATGAAACGGGAGCCGCAGTTTGCGGATAATATGCAGATTAACAGCAGGGTCGCCGGTCAGGGAGTCCGGGTTAACGAGAAAAAAGAAAACAGGTTGACAGCCTCGCTGGTGGAGATGACGCCCGATAACCAGACCGTCCCCGCCATTATTTCCAGGGCCGACAAATATCAGGGCGAAAGTATTCTTACACGAACCCCGTTCCTTCTCTAACATCCGCACCGTACCGAGACCCGCATTTTCCATGAGGATAACACTTGGGATGCCGAACATTTCCGTCGCTGAGCGATCGAGATTTTTCATTTCCTGAGCAGTGGGCAGTTTCATGAGTCCTCCTTCATTCCCCTGGGTCAACCGGTTTTCATTAGGTTACTTACTTATCAAGCAGCCTCTGACAGTTTTCGCAAGGTTTAAAGCCGGCCTCACGAGCAACATGAATGTCCTTGAATATCATCGTGCAATTCTCGGCAAAGTAATTTTCACAGCTGGAGATGTGGAACTCTTTGCTTTCGGCATCGCCTCTTATGACGGGAGTCATACTCGACATACACTCAAAAGACGTGCTGCGATTGGGCTTTGGGTACCACAATTTGAGTTTGTGTACAAGGGGCCCGCAGAGAGTCTTCAGCGGAACCATTATCGCAGCAAGTATTTTTGCAATGAAGAGCCTGATTGTTTCCGGGATAAGGGGTTGCTCATTCGAGACCCTCGTTATCCAGAATATCGCCAGGCCAAAGAAAAGAAAGTTCGGCACCCACATGGCCAGCCATACTGGGAAAACACCTTTCTCCGCCCAGGCCTTGCCGAAGGTGAATAGAATATAATAGAGAATAAAGATGGCTATTCCCGCTTGAATGCCGATAGCTTTTTTGCCAGGTCGTGCCTGTAAACCAAGGGGCAGACCGATAAGACTGATCATCAGACCGCCAACCGGCAAGACGAGCCGTTTATGGAATTCTATGAGCATCCTGCGCTTATCCGCCGGATTGTTCTCGGATTTGCGGGCCTCCTCCAGCAACTCGCCCATGGTGAGGTCAGTCTTGTTCAGGCGGGTGGCACTGGTCTGGGGGAGATGAAGCGGGATGTTAATCTGGTATTGATCGAACTGGACGATCTGTGCATTATTCATGCCGGGTTTATGCAAACTGCCGTCTTTCAGTTCTATGGACACCATCATCTCTTTAATATTGCTGTTCATCCTGCCGGAAGATGCCATGGTAACGACGGGATTGTCGACCTGACGCATATCCGAGACCCAGACATTGGACCACCGCCCTGAGTTTTTGTCTATTTTGTCGACATAGACGACAACATCCCCCAGGGCTTCGGTGAACTCATGCTCTTTGATCCCGTTGCTTATTTTTTCCTTTAATAATTGGTATGACAGTGTGCGCATCGACACGGCACTGAGAGGGATCAGTTTTATGGAGACAAAACTGGTCAAAAGCGCAATGAGAGCGGCGACAATTATCACCGGGGGCAGGATCTGATACATGCTGATGCCGCTTGCTTTCAAGGCCAGAATCTCGGAATCGCTTGACAGTCTGGCAAAACCAATAGTTACGCCCATCATGGCTGCCATGGGTATCGTGTAGAGGAAGATATTGGGAAAGATGTAGGAAAAGAGCCTGATGAAATCAGCCAGTCCAATGTTTAGCTCAAGCACGAAGTCGAGAAAGGGGATGAGTTTGGCCAGAAAAAAGACACAATTCATAACGAGAAAACTGGCAAAAAATGGGGCCAGCATTTCCGTTGCCAGATAACTGCCGAGAAGCCGAGGTATTTTGACCTGAAATTTCATGGTGCCATTGGGAGTTCAAGTGCAGGAAAAAAAATATACGCTGGTTTTGTATTTTCCATGGATATGCTGTATAAGGATGACTTTCTGTCACGAGACAGTAGGCTTGCCCTTTTGCTGTACTTAACCACGCTCGCTGCGTAAAGAAGGTGAATTATGCATTTGTTTGCAACTGAAGATGGAGATAAGTGGGTCTGTATCACCTGCGGAGTTGAAGAAGAAGCCATGATCAGCGAAAAAAAATGGGAGTGGTGCTTCGACAAACACGATCAGACTCTTCGTTGTTCACTTTGTGGACATCCTGATTATGATTTTGAGGACTGACAGCGCCGCCGGAAAAATAGAGAGGGTCCTGCTCTTTTTACCTGCGGCGCTGCATCTAACCGAAGACTTTTAAGATTTCACATCGCTGATCGGGCGTTCAATGGTCACCTCGATCCAATGCTGATCCCACCATTCTTTAGGGGTAACGAAGACGCCATTGACCAGCATGGAAAAGTGGAGGTGATCGCCTCCTGCCATCCCGGTGGTTCCAGTTAAACCAAGAACGCTTTTCAGGTCAACCATATTGCCTGGGGCAACATTTATCTGGCTCAGGTGAGAATAAAGACTAAAAACGCCCTGTCCGTGATCGACCATTACCATGTTGCCATAAATGCCGAGGTAATCTGCAAAAATAACCTTCCCATTGTTGGCCGCCCGTACTTCAGCTCTACTGGTTGAAGCAATGTCCATGCCGAGATGGACCTGCTGGTCGATTGCTTGTCCCTTGTAGAGGTATGTTCGATGGTCGGCGTATCCCGCCCTTGCACTTCCGGGCATACGTGCAAAATGGCCCTTCCAGAGCCGCTCAGGCAGTGAGCTTTTGCATAATTCACTGATCTTGCTGTTATTCTGATCTCGTACCGATGAATTGGCATAAAGATATTTGTCGATGAATTCTCCTTTCATTTCCGGATAGTGTTGCTGAAATTCCGGAATCTTTGCATCCAAAAAACCATCGCTTATAGTAATCGTATCCTGTTTCTGATCGGCCTTTTTGAAGACGGTTGTAAATGGCACAATTGTATTGTTCCCAGCCGGGTCTGTCGCTGAGACGTGCAAACTGTCAATTTTTTCGGTATTAAAGGGTAGAGCAAAAAAGGAAATGTAGATATCGTCGTGGCCGTTGCCTACTGGAAAACCGGGATTGAATAAACCATTCATGTCTACGCCGTTTGTGCTGTCCTGATCGGAGAGGCGATAAATCGCAATGCCGGTGCCGCCGGGCGAGATATATTTTTCACTGTGGAGTATCTCTATTTTCGGAGGTACCGTATCGACAGTGACCTGTTTGGAGGCAATCGTTTCGTTGCCTTTTAGCCAGCCGCGCATGGAAAAGTCTGTTGCTTCGATGGTAATGGTCATTGGACCATCGACAAAGCCTTCTTTCTGCACGTCAAAGGTAACCGTTTCACTTTTTTCCAGAGGGCCGATGGTGCCGGTGTACCCGGTTCTGGGAAAGGACGCCGAATGGAGCAATTTCTTTTCATTGCCCTGGGTCCCGTAGACGAAGATATTGTGAATTCCGCTTTTGGTGTCGGTGACCGTGTAATTGATAATAGCGTTTCTGCCCAGAAAAGCACTGGACTGCTGCAGATTGATACCCGGTTTTTCGCCCTCGAAAAAAAGAATAAAAGCAGCCGCTCCGGCAACAAGCAGGGTGAATAAAAAAGTGGTTAACAACAGGTGAGACCCTTTGGGTTTTTGTTTCTTACGAAGTGACATAGGACAACATTTTCCTTTGCTGAATTAAGGCGGAGAGGCTGGAGAGAGAATTATCTCTGCCAGATGATTTCATATTTTTCAATATGAAGTTCTTTGGAGGGCGCAACAATAATTCTTTTGCCAATTTCTTTTTCGACATTTATCTTAGTAAGCTCTTCCTCGTTATTTAGCAAGTTGGCAATTCTTGGATGCACCTGCAGTGTGACGTTGCCGCCTTTATGTTTTTTGGCGTTCCTGGTGATCTTTCTGAATATATCGTAGCAGATAGTCCGGCGGGATTTAATCATTCCTTCACCACCGCAATAATGGCATGGTTCGCACATCAGCTGGTGCAGATTCTCGCTGATGCGTTTTCTGGTCATCTGTACCAGACCAAATTCCGAGAGTTTTAAGATATTGTTTCTGCTTTTGTCTTTTTTTACCGCCTCCTTAAACGTCGTATACAGTTGCTCCCGGTGACTGTCATTTTCCATGTCGATAAAATCAATGATGATAATACCGCCGATATTTCTTAAGCGCAGTTGATAGGCTATCTCGACTGCCGCTTCCATATTGGTTTTGAATATGGTGTCGTTCAGATCGCTTTTCCCGACATATCTTCCGGTGTTAACATCGATAACCGACAGAGCTTCGGTACTTTCGATAATGATATACCCTCCGGATCTCAGCCAGACTTTTTTCTCAATGGCCCGTGAAATTTCCACTTCAATGTTATATGCTTCGAAGAGAGGGGTGCTCTCTTGATACAGCGAAATTTTGTCCAGCAGCTGCGGGGCAAAAGTTTTCACATGACCGACAATTTTTTCATGGGCAACCGGATCATCGATTATGAGGCTATCGACGTCGGTGGTGAAAAAGTCCCTGATGGAACGCAAAGTTATATCGAGATCCCGGTGAATAAGGGAACGCGATTCGCTGTTTTCAGCCCGGTCAACAATATCATCCCACAGGAGCATTAAAAACTCCATGTCCGCTTCCAGTTCTTCCCTGGTTGCATGCTCCGCAACTGTGCGTACGATAAAACCGGTCCCTTGAGGTCGTATCTCCTGGATAAGCTGCTTGAGTTTGTCTCTGATATCCTCGTCTTCGATTTTCCGGGATATTCCTATGTGCTCGGTCTGTGGGATAAACACCAGGTTGCGGCATGGCAGCGTTATATGGCAGGTTAATCTGGCTCCCTTGGTGCCGATGGGGTCTTTGCTGACCTGGACCAGGATATCCTGTCCTTCATGGAGAAGATCTTCGATGCGCAGGCCCTGGGTGCGGACATGGGTGATCGCGCAATCGGTAATACAGGGATTGTAATCGGAGGAATCGGGTGCAGCGAGACAGATATCATCTACGTACAGAAAACCGGTTCGGTCAAGACCAATATCAACGAAAGCGGCCTGCATACCCGGGAGCACACGAACCACTTTGCCCTTGTAAATATTGCCCATGAGCCCCTTTTCCGTAGGCCGCTGCATGTGGAATTCGCTCAGATTTCCATCTTCTACAAGGGCAAGGCGCACCTCGTAGCTTGTGGCGTTAATGAGTATTTCTGTGGTCATTTTGGAACCGTCTATATCGAAATTTGAAACTTCCGTACTGGAAGGGGTATATTTTTTTTAATTTTATAGTATACAGTATAGATGACGGAAAATGCCATATGTAATATATATTTTATAGGTCTACCCATAAGCCAGGAAAGATGAATAGGTGTCCGGTATCAGTGATTATTCCAACGTTTAACCGGGCCGGTTTTCTTGGACGGGCTATTGCCTCGGTGCTCGACCAGACGTTTTTATGTTCGGAACTCATTATCGTCGATGATGGGTCGACAGATGACACCCAGGCCTTGCTCAGCAATATCTCACCCGCGGCGCAAATACCAATCCGGGTCTGCCGGCAGGAAAACCGGGGGCCGGCCGCGGCGCGCAACGTCGGGATACGCGAGGCGAGGTTTGCTTTTGTTGCTTTTCTCGATTCCGACGACCACTGGCATAAGCGCAAACTCGAAAAACAATATCGATCCCTTGTCGACCAGCCGCAATACTGGATCAGTAATACTCGAGAAAAATGGATTCGAAAAGGGCACCATTTGAATCAAAAGGAAAAACATATTCCCCGCCACGGCGATATTTTTGACCATTGCCTCCAGCTCTGTGTGGTCGGCATGTCCACCGTCATGATGAAAAAGGAATTGTTCGATCATGTTGGACTTTTTGACGAATCCCTGCCGTGCTGCGAGGATTACGATCTATGGCTGCGCGTGAGCTGTCGATATCCTTTCTTATTGATTGACGAATCCCTCACCATTAAAGAGGGGGGACGGGAAGATCAGGTTTCGTTTCAATATCGTCGCGGCATGGATCGGATGCGGATAGACAGCTTGAAAAAGCTGCTCGACGCAGACGTGCTTGATCTTCCTCGGTACAGGATGGCGCTTGATGCGTTTAAAACCAAGGTCACCATATTCGGCAAAGGTTGTCTGAAGCACGGAAAAACAGAGCTCGGTCGTTCGTACCTTGAATTGATAGAGAGGTACGAAGACCTGGCCGTTACAAAATATCCAATATTGAAAGAGTGTTTTGATGCATAATCACAGCTGGCAGGATCCCTCGTACTATATAAACAAGATCTTTATCGAAGAGTCCTGTCTGGATCTTGAATACACCCGGGAGATCATCGATCGGGCCGGGCTTCCCTGGTCTGTTGTGCCGGAGAGACAGAAACCAAACAGTCTGGCGGAGGCGTACGTGGAGAATCTTTCTGCCGGGAAAAAGCAGTTGTATCTCTGCAACAATCGGGGCGTGTTCTTCAAACCATGTCCGGGAACCCGGGAATACCAATGCTGTGATTATCAGGTCCTCAATACCGGTACAAACTGCCCGATCGACTGTGTTTATTGTATACTCCAGGCCTATCTTAATACTCCCTGGCTCACCTGTTATGTAAATATTGCCCAGATGTTTACTGAGCTTACCGCAACACTTTCCGCCAATCCTCAGCAGTTCTTTCGCATCGGGACCGGAGAATTTACCGACTCCCTGGCCATTGATCGATTGACGCAGCTGAGCGGAAAACTGGTGCCTTTCATCGCCGGCTGGGACAATGCCGTGCTCGAGTTAAAGACCAAAAGCGGGGTTGTTGACAATCTGGAAAGTCTGGAGCATCGTGATAAAACCGTTGTCGCCTGGTCGCTGAACAGTCCGTTTATCATGAAAAATCAGGAAATGCGCTCGGCAACCCTCGAAGAGCGGCTGAACGCGGCGAAAAAATGTGCCGAATGGGGCTACAAGCTGGCCTTTCACTTTGATCCTGTAATTGATCATCCCGGCTGGCAGGAAGGGTATACGGCAACTATCGAGAGACTTTTTGAGGTGGTACCTGCCAAGGCAATAGTTTGGATTTCACTCGGCGCCTTACGATTTCTGCCGAGTTTAAAAGAGATCGGCATCAAAAGGTTTCCGGCATCGAGAATCTATTATAACGAGTTTATCCAGGGGCTGGATGGAAAAGCCCGATATTTCCGGCCGAACCGGGTTGCCCTGTACCAACATCTTTATCGGCAGCTGAAACAAAAGGCGGCGGACACAACCTGTATCTATTTCTGTATGGAAAGTGATGAGATCTGGCACGAAGTGATGGGCTATATTCCCAAAGAGCGAGGCGGTCTGCCGGTAATGCTCGACAGGGCGATGCGTTCCTCCTGAGTGTTGCAATATATTGCTTGCAGCGCCTTATGGTATTTTGATCTTGTTCTTTCTTTGTGGTATCGTATATTGGCTCTAGCACCCCACAAGGGTATGCGTGTCCGGAGATGACTCTAAGCTTCTTATTTTAAAATTATCTTAGAATTTCATGTTGTTATTGCATGTTTTAGCGAGTAAGGCACTACATAAATCGAGAGGAGATCGGCGCATCTTCCTTAATTTTCTTACACCCAGAGGATTGTATCATGATAAACAAGGTTATACTCATTGGAAATTTAGGCGCAGACCCTGAAATGCGCTATACACCAAGCGGAACTGCGGTAGCCACGCTCAGAGTTGCGACAAGTAGAAAATGGAAGGATAAGGAAGGGAATCCGCAGGAAGAAACGGAGTGGCATCGGGTCATTGTCTGGGCTCAAGCTGCGGAATTTTGCAGTAATTATCTGTCAAAAGGCTCGAAAGTTTATGTCGAAGGTCGATTGCAGACCAGGAAATGGCAGGACCAGAGCGGCAATGATAAATATACTACGGAAATTATAGCAAATACGGTGCAGAACCTCACTCCGAGAGGGAGTGAAGGCGGCGGTGGCGGTTACCAGGAGCCACCATTGCCACCGGAGCCGTTTGACGGTGGAACAGGCGGCAGCGGTACCGGCGAGGATGTGCCTTTTTAAAAAAATCCCAAGCCCGGCTCGATACGAGGAAAAGGAGTGGTGTTCCTATGCGGAATATACTCCTTTTTTATTTGCACACAACATTGACGGGCCCCGGAATAGGTGGTTGACTGTATACATAACAATTCCTATTGTTGAAGCACAAATATCAAGTTGTTTTTTCTTTGTTTATGTTCCTCTGGATAGACTGTTGCTATGGATTATTATGAGACTCTCGGGGTGGAAAAAAATTCGACCCCTACGGAAATTAAAAAGACCTATCGAAAACTGGCGCTCAAATATCATCCGGACAAAAACAAGGGTGATAAAAAGGCGGAAGATAAATTTAAGGAAATCAGCGAGGCCTACGCTGTCTTGTCGGATCCTGATAAAAAAAAGCAGTATGACACCTATGGTTCCACTGATTTTCATCAACGATATTCCCAGGAAGATATATTCCGGGGATTTGATTTAAACGATATCCTCCGGCAGTTCGGCGTGGGCGGTTCGGGCTCCTCGGCTAACTTTCGTAACGGCATGGGAGGAAACGGCCGTTTTAACTCATTTTTCAGCCAGGGCCCTGGCGGTGGTTGTGGTGGCGGGTGTCAGGCGGCGCCGGAAAAAGGTCAGGATATGACCTATCAGATCACTGTTACCCTGGAAGAAGTCTTGAACGGTGCGGAAAGAACCATCACTTTGCGTAAAAATGGCCGATCACACAATGTTTCCGTGAAAATTCCCAAAGGCATCGAAGAGGGCAAAAAACTGCGGTTGCAGGGGAAAGGCGGGGCGTCGAAAAACGGCGGGCCTCCCGGAGATCTGTATCTTAAAGTCGGAATTGCCTCCAACGATTCATTTACCCGAAACGGCGATGACCTGGTGGTGCAGAAGCTCATCTCATTTAGTGAAGCGTGTTTTGGCACAAAAATGGAAGTTGAGACCCTGGAAGGCAAGAAATTTATGGTCAACGTGGCCCCGGGCACGGTCCATGATTCCCGGTTGCGGATCAGAGGGTACGGTTTACCGGTTGGTCCCTTGGGGGAACGGGGCGATCTTTATGTTAAAATCGGGGTAAAGGTGCCAAGAGAGCTGACCGACGACCAGAAAATAGTTGTCGAGCAACTCCAGGCATCAGGATTATAATTTTCGCCGGCGGCACGTAACAAAAATTTGCGTTGCCCGCCGGCGACAATGCATGTTTTAGTTAGTAATGGCTGTCGGCGTAAGCCAGCCAGCCGCCGGTTGCGACCAACTCCTTATCGAACGCATTAATTGCAAAAGAACAGAGTATCATTTCTTGCTCTGGATTATCTGACGTAGCTTTTATCCGGTCTTTTTCGAGATCTATTGCAATGGTGATCCGTCCCTTCATGGCAAAGAGGCTGTCAAGCTGTATCGAATCCAGTTCCACCGCCAGGATACCGCAGTTGAACATGTTTTGGCGAAAGATCCTGGCAAAACTCTCGGCAACGACGACGTTGATATTGTTGACCTCAAAGGCCCAGACGGCATGCTCGCGTGAAGAGCCGCAACCAAAGTTGGCCCGGGTAATGACAACCCGGGCGTTTTTCATTTCTTCGGCTTGAGGATCGAAAGGTTTGCCATCAAGCAGCAGGTCTTCCAGGAGATGCGGCTTGAGAGCTGTCTTGGAAATCTCCGTCAGATATTTAGCCGGAATGATCTCGTCGGTATTGATATTGCTTCTGTCCAGAAAAATTGCCGGACCGCCAAATTGTTTCATTTTGTGCCACCTTCTCTCATAATTACTTGATATCTCTTGGATCGGTAAGTACTCCGGTCACTGCTGCGGCTGCTGCGGAAAACGGGCTCATCAGATGAACCATACCGCCTTTGCCCATGCGTCCGTTAAAATTACGGTTGGTGGTCGAGGCGCAGACTTCACCTTCCGCCAAAACGCCGGAACTCATGCCGAGACAGGCCCCGCAGGTCGGGTTCAGTACGCAGAACCCTGCATCCATAAATATTTTTATGATGCCTTCCTCAAGAGCCATATTGTAGATATGGGGCGTGGCCGGGGTGACGATGCCTCTGACCCCGGCGGCCAGCTTTTTCCCTTTCAGGATTTCGGCGGCGTTGCGTAAATCTTCAATCCGGCCGTTGGTGCATGATCCGATATAGACCTGGTCAACGGGATTTCCTGCCATTTCGCTGAGATCCCTGACCATATCCGGCTTGTATTCGTAGGTGACCTGGGGCGCGAGGGCGCTTATGTCCAGTTCAATAATTTCGGTGTAAACCGCGTCATCATCGGAATGCCACTGGCGATAATCCGCAACAGCTGCGTCGATAGTTGGATAGTCGTTCTTGATAAAAGGCCAGAGGTACTCAGCCGTCACCCGGTCCGGCATGCAGATTCCACAGGTCGCCCCGGCTTCAACTGCCATATTGCATAGGGTCATTCTTGCCGACATGGAAAAAGAGTCAACTACCGGCCCGGTAAATTCAATGACCCGGTCGGTTGCGCCGTTGACGGTGATTTTTTTTATAATCGACAGGATAACGTCTTTGGCGGTCACCCGCGGCTGCAGTATGCCGGTGATGTTGATCTTCATGCTTTGCGGCGCACGGAAAGAACAAACGCCCTTGTAGATACCGACCTCGAGATCGGTCGTGCCGACGCCGGCGGCAAAAGCCCCGAAAGCGCCGTGGGTGCAGGTGTGCGAATCGCCCATGATAACCGTATAGCCAGGCCGTACAAAACCTTTTTCAGGAAAAAGAGCATGGCAGACCCCATTGGCGCCGACATCAAAAAAATCTTCTATGTGATGTCTTCTGGCCCATTCGCGCATGATTTTTCCCTGCATCGCCGTTTTAGAGTCTTTGGCAGGAGTCACATGGTCGATAACCGCTTTAATCTTAGTGGGGTCAAAAACACTATCCATACCTTTTTCGATGAGGTCCATGATGGCTATGGGGGTGGTGATTTCATGGCACATCACCACATCAAGGTCAAGGATCATGTTGTCCGGGGAGGGTTTCTCACGCAGATGTGTCGCAAATATTTTTTCGGCTATTGTTTTGCCCATTTTTTACTCCGGAGAAGAAAGGGGATATCCGTTGTTGTGGTACCGCTGGCGATCGACAAGGACTGGTTTCCGACACTTGTCGGCTGCCTGCAGCAAAGTTAGACACAATACACAAATGATGGTAATATTGCCAGTCTATAATAGACATTCCCACTGCGTCCGCCGGCGCCAGAAGACTATTGCCGCATGGTATAAAGGAGATCACCATCAATGGTTTTGGATAGAACATTTTTTCATCTTTTTTTTATGACTCTTTTTTTCAGCGCTCTTTTTTATCCTGCTCATCAGGCACTGGGCAGCCACGGAGTGTCTCTCGATGGCAGCTTGAAGTACGCTGAAAACTTTTCTCACTTTGACTACACCTCGCCGAAGGCCGAAAAGGGTGGCACGTTGATTTTGCATGATATCGGCAGCTTTGACAAAATGAATCCCTTTACCCTGAAGGGTTCCCCGCCATATGGCCTGGAGGCATTGATTTTTGAGCCGCTGGCTGTTGCCGCGCTGGATGAACCTTTTTCACAGTATGGTCTTCTGGCCAAAGATATCGAGGTTGCTGCAGATAAGAAATCGGTCACTTTTACCCTTAATCCACTGGCCAGATTTTCCGACGGGAGCCCGGTAACCACAGCGGATGTTGCGTATTCACTCGATCTCATGAAAAGCGATAAGGTTCATCCCCAGTTCAATTATTACTATGCCGATATCGCCGGCTATGATGTGCTGGGAGAGGGGAAAATCCGGTTTAATTTTAAACGGCCCAATCGAGAACTGCATATGATTGCCACCCAGATAAATATATTACCCAAAAAATATCATGAGCAGAATGGCTTTGCCGAGGTCCAGGAGCAGCGGGAGTTGCTTTTGCCGATTGGCTCCGGTCCGTATGTCGTCGCCAGTGTGGATATCGGCAAGTCGATTACGTACAAGCGGAACATGCACTATTGGGCGAAAGACCATCCGACTCGTAAGGGGATCTTCAATTATGATACAATTATTGTTAAATATTACAAAGATCCGATAATTGCCCTGGAGGCTTTCAAAGCCGGTGAGTTCGATTTTATCTCTATCAATATTGCCAAACAGTGGGCCAGAGATATGGATGGCCGAAAATTTGCCGACGGAACACTGGTTAAAAAGACTTTCCCACATTTGAACAATGCCGGCATACAGGGTTTTTTGATGAATACCCGGCGTGAGCTGTTCCAGGATCGAAAAGTGCGACAGGCTTTGGGGCTGGCCCTCGATTTTTCCTGGATCAATAAATCGCTCTTTCACGATCAATACACTAGAAATAATTCATTTTTCAGTAATTCCTATCTGGCGGCAAAGGGTGTTCCCACGGGACTGGAGCTGGAATACCTGGAACCGTATCGCCAGCTTCTGCCGCAGGAAGTTTTCACAACCCCCCTTGGCGCCCCTGTTACCGGTGATCAACAGGCTTTGCGGGCAAATCTGCTGCAGGCCAAAACACTGTTAAATGAAGCCGGGTGGCACGTAAAGGACGGGGTGCTCACCAATGCGCAGGGCAGACCGTTTGTATTTGATATCATGCTGGTGTCCCCGGCATTTGAAAGGGTGATGGCAAGCTATGTGAAAAACCTGAAAAAACTCGGTATACAGGCGAGTTACAGGACACTTGATCAAACCTTGTATGTGGAACGTTTGAAAACGTTTGATTTCGATATGATTGTCGCCGTCTATGGCCAGTCACAGTCGCCGGGCAACGAGCAGCGCAATTACTGGCAGTCGTCTTCCGCCGACAAAATTGGTTCACAGAATTATGCCGGAATACGCTCTCCGGCGGTCGACGGTCTTGTCGATCGCATTATTTATGCCGGCACAAAAAACGAATTAGTCGCTGCATGCAGTGCCCTTGATCGAGTGCTCTGGTATGGGTATTACCTGATTCCCAACTGGTATTTGCCGATGTATCGGCTGAGTTATCGGGATAAGTTCCTCGCTCCATCGGTTTTACCACTCTATTACGATCCATTTCAATTACTTATGACATGGTGGTTGAAGAAGTAACCGAGAGTCTGACCCTGACTAATGAAGAAGTCGCTGTTTATGCGCTGGAATAGACGGATCTGAGTTGACATTCTATTTGTTTTTCTGATAATATACGCAGGTGTTTTAGTTTGTTAGGAAAGTTGTCTTTAACAGGGATATGACTATACGTTATCCCACTGCTGTGGTCGTATCCGCTCATTCCTGGGGAGGGTGCCGTATGTCAGAACGTATCAGGGGCAAGGTGAAATGGTTTAATGCAAGCAAGGGCTATGGTTTTCTCGAGAGACCGGACGGTGAATCGGATGTGTTCGTTCACTACAGTGCTATCCAGGGTGATGGCTTTCGAAGTCTGAACGAAGGGGAGATGGTTGAGTTTTCAATTGCTAAAACCGATAAAGGCCTGCAGGCAGAGAAAGTTGACAAGGTGAGTTGATCCAAGGCCTTCTGCGGAACGTCCAGTCATATGCCCCGTTCAGGATTGAGAGCTGTCCAAGCCTGAACGGGGTTCGCTGTTTCTATGCAAGAAATAATTTTTTAATGCTTTTCCTCAGGAGACATGGCATACATTGCCGGTCTTTTGAACTTACCGGAGGTATCTGTGGACACAACCCGCATCCAGCTGCAGACTCTCAGCGACACTGAAAAATTCGGCAGACTCCTTGGTCGCCTGGCAATGCCGGGGGATGTGATCTGTCTTAACGGTGATCTTGGCGCTGGGAAAACCGCCCTGACCCAGGCCATCGCCCGTGGCCTTGACGTGCCGGACAACTGCTATGTCACCAGTCCATCCTTTGCGCTGTTGCACGAGTATCCGGGACGATTACCGCTGTATCATATGGATTTCTATCGCCTGCAGGATGTCAGCGAGGTTCTGGATCTCGGCTTTGACGAGTACTTTTATCAACAGGGACTGACGGTGATTGAATGGGCCGGCAGGGCGATCGAGGTCCTTCCCGAGGAGCGTTTGAACATCAACATTGTGCCAAATGCCGATCTTACCCGCACGGTTACTGTGCAGGGGAGCAGCAGATATGCTGCTCTGCTGCGTCATATCAGCCGGGAATTTAACGAAAATAATGCTTGAGCCGGGAGACCAGAGCTGGAAAAAGTCTTCCGGTTCGAGGACCCATTTCACGTTTTAATACAAGCCAGGATAAAATGAAAAAAAAATCTATTCGATTCAATGATTGTCCCAAGACCTTTACGGTCGACCAGGATAAAGCGATAAGCCCGGAACAGACTCTGAAAAACTTTTATGCAAGGGTCGAGTCACTTGATCTGAAAATATTAAATGAAGTGCGCAGAATCGATAACGGACGTCTAGACATTCCGGTTTTCTTCAGCGTCTGCGGCGACGATGCCCTTGCCTTGACCGGCACGAAAAAGCAGATGGGGAAAGGTGCCTCACCGGTCCAGGCCGAAGCCTCTGCGTGCATGGAACTTGCCGAACGCTTCTCGTTTTTTTCTTTTAAGAATAATTCCGGTAACTTTTTGTCCGGGGACTACAAAACCATGGACCGGGCGGGGTATCCGGTACTCGATCTGCAGTATCTGCTTGCCTCGGTGCACGACACGCATTCCTCCCTTGAACTCTTGGAACAATTACTCGCCGATATTCCCATGCAGTGGGCCTGGGGCACCAATGTCACCACCGGCCAGGATGTGCTCATCCCGTTTTCCTGGTTTTTTGCCATCAATGAATTCAATGGCCCTTCGGCAGGCAATACCTACGAGGAAGCCGCCCTGCAGGGTATTTGCGAGATTGTCGAACGGCACGTCTGCTCCGTCGTTAACAACACCAAAGGCGTCACTCCGAAAATTAACCCGGATTCTCTGCAGGATGCCGTGGCCATAGAACTTGTCGAGAAATTTCGCAAACATAATATAGAGCTGTATCTTAATGATTTTACTCTTAATACAGGGATATGTACCGTCGCTGCGTTGGCTATTGATCGGTCGACTTTCCCCGGGAAAAGTGAGATTGTCTATACCGCCGGGACAACTCCCGACCCGGAAAAAGCACTGATCAGGGCAATCACCGAAGTGGCCCAACTGGCCGGCGATTTTAATACCGATGCCAACTATATTGCTTCGGGACTGCCGAAACCGCTGGCTATGGAAGAGGTCGAATATCTCACCGAATCACCCGAGACCATCACCATAGATGAGATGGCTGATCTGTCGGATAACAATATCAAGGTCGAGGTGGACAATTGTCTTGCCGCCTTAAAGAATATCGGCTTGGACGTTCTGATGATCGATGTGACCCATGATGGACTGAATATTCCAGCGTTATACACCATAGTTCCCGGTGCGCATTTTCGGGAAAGGTCGATGATCAACGATGTCGGACTTTTTTCCGCCAAACTTCTCGTTGAGCTGGTCAACGATTCCGAGCTTCTGGAAAAAAAGCTGGAACAGATGGAAAAACTTCTGCCCCAGGCCTACTATCTCGAATTCTACCGCGGACGGAATTTCTCCGATATGGGCTTTCCCGAATCGGGCCTGGAGCACTTTAAGCGGGCGCTTGCCATGCGGCCGGAGACAGAAGATCTGCCTTATATATATTCCTATATGGGCAGTTGTTTAAAGGAACTTGGGCGCTATGAAGAAGCGGTTCAAATCCTTTATAAAGGGCTTGCCGAGGACGAAGAAAGATCAGACCTGCATAACACGCTCGGCGTCTGTTTTTTTAAATTGCAGACCTATGAAAAAGCCATCATCCACTTTCAAAGGGCGGTAGACCTCAACCCGGCATCGGCGATCGATTATGCCAATCTTGGCGTCAATTACAATAAAATTGGCAATAAAGAGTCGGCGGTTGAGTTTCTCCATCTCGCGCTCACTCTTGATCCAAGCCTTGATTTTGCCCGGGGATTACTCGCGGAACTGGAAAGTGAATGACCATTTGACCATGATTTTTTCGCGCAGCAGGCAGCTCAAATGATCAGGATGTCTGAAAGAATGTCCGCCAAGCGCCTTTAAACAGACTGCGACGGATGCGGTTATGCTGCATCCGTCCACCGCCTATTTGGTCAGGACAATTCGATACCTGGCACGACCACTGCGCAGATGGGCAAGAGCATCGTTTACCTGGTCGAACCGGAATTTTTCAATAATCGGCTTGATATTGTGCCGGACGGCAAACTCAAGCATTCGGGCGATGTTGGCAGGGGCCCCGACGGGGGAGGCCGACACGGAGCGTTGGCCCATCAGCATCGGGAACAGGTGGAGGTCCAGCGGTTCCAGGGTGGCGCCGACGAGGTGTAAACGGCCTCTGGTCTTCAAGGTTGCGATATATTTATTCCAGTCCATTTTAGCGTTGACTGTAGACAGCACCAGATCGAACTGACCAGCCGCACCCTCCAGGGCCTCCGGGTCACGGGAGTTGATGACCCGATGCGCTCCCAGTTCCATGGCCTCTTTGGTTTTGGCCTCGCTGGATGTGAAGGCGGTCACCTGGCAGCCCCAGGCGTTTAAAAATTGTAATGCCATGTGGCCAAGGCCGCCAATACCTATCACCGCTACGCTATCGGTCGGCTTGATACCGAACTGGATCAGTGGATTGAATACGGTGATGCCGCCGCAAAACAGCGGGCCGGCGCTATCCAGATCAATTCCCTCCGGCAGCTTGATGACACTTGCCGCCTGGGCACGGACTTTATCGGCAAAACCGCCGTGGTGGCCGACAATAGTGCCCTCGGCACTGGTGCACATGTTATGGTCGCCTTGCATACAATTGCTGCAGGTCATGCAGTATCCGGCATGCCAGCCGAGGCCGACCGTGTCGCCGACTTCCAGATTGGTCACATTTTCGCCCCTGGCAGCGATTGTGCCGACTACTTCATGGCCAGGTACCAGCGGATACTGGGAAATACCCCACTCGTTATCCACCATACTGAGGTCCGAGTGACAGATTCCGCAGAATACAACATCTATTTCAACCTCGTTCTGGTTTAATTCCCCGGGGTCATAGTCAAAAGGCTGAAGTTCCCCTCCAGCCGCAAATGCCGCATATGCTCGTATCATATTGCTTTCTCCTTATGGGTGAGGATGGGTGCGTTGCCATACAGAATAAGGGTGACCGGTACCAAAATAAATGGCTGCAGCGGATCGAACTATAATTTATCAGGAGCTCACTGCCTGTGAGTCGGCCAGGGCAAGTCTATAAATGAAGTCGAGGCAGTGACAAAGGTTATTTCCCACTTCTGAGCTTTTTAATCTGTCTGCGTATCCGTTTTGTTTTTATGATCTTTTGGCGTCTCGCGTCTGACTCTGTGATACTGTCCTGCTTTGGCTCAGATTTGAATTGCGTGACGATTTTGTTTGTTGATGACTGCGTCTGGTCGATTATATCATTTGCCCCGGCAGATATGGGCAATGCCAATAATTGCAACCCCAGTGCTATGGGTATCAATAAGCTGACTTTAATTTTCATAATATGAGCTCCTGTTCAGGTCCGTCCTGGTCCGGTGAGGATAAATTCCCTAATGTTCTCCTGCAAATGTCTGCAATACTGCATTGATCGATATAAACGTATTGTAATCATTCTTGACTGCATTTTAGATTTTATAGCAGAAATCATCCACATTGATTTTTGTGATTACCACTAAAATTCAGCTTGGAAGGTCCAGAGGGATATGAGGTGCCCTTTGCACGGGTGTTCCGTAGCCTGGATGGCTGCGGTCAAGCCCCCAGGGATGGGTTTATGGCGTCCCGTGCAAAGGGCACCTCATATCCCCAAATAGCTGAGGTGTAGTGGTAATCACATTGATTTTTAGATTTTTAAATCATATCCGGATCTGTTGGAAATAGAGACAAGTAAGATGCCAGAGGAAACTAAAACCGTATTCGTCCTTAATTGTTTCGGCAGAATGATAGAGAGCCGTTATGATGGCGTGGATTGAGCTCGGTAGTGCCAAGGGAAAGCTGATGTCTCTTCAGGCGGGACGGCAAAACTGCAGAATAGTTTTCGCTGATCTGATCATTTCAAGGCAAAAAAAGGAATTTTATGCCATCCAGGAACACTTTCCATGCCAACATCAAGAAGCTCTACCTTTTTTCTTTCCTGAAGATGAGCCTGTTTCCGATGGCGATCATTACGCTGTTCTGGAAGGATCAGATCGGCTTGAGCCTGACGCAGATTCTGCTGCTGCAGGGGATCTTTTCTGTCGCAATGGTGATTATGGAGTACCCGTCCGGTTATCTGAGCGACCGGATCGGTTACCGGTCGGCCCTGAATTTCGCCTCCCTATTGGGGATCATCGGCTGGGGGCTCTATTCCTTTGCGGGTTCCTTTACCGAGGTTCTGGTCGCAGAGATTATCCTCGGGATTTCCCTCTCCTTTATAAGCGGCACAGACAGCGCCCTGCTTTACGAAAGCCTGAAGGCCGAAGCAGAAGAACATACCTATGCCCGTCACGAAGGGCGGATGAACGGATTGGGCCAGATCGGTGAGGCCTGCGGCGCGATCTTTGCCGGTCTGCTTTATGCGGCCGCTCCGCTGCTCCCTTTCATGATTCAGGTGGTTGTCTGGGGGTTGGCCTTGTTGCTGACCCGCACCCTGATCGAGCCGGCGCGACAACTCAAAACTCCGGCCAGCCATGTTGTCGAGGCCTGGCTGTCCACCCGCTACGCGCTTATTGAAAACCGGCGACTGTGTTACACTATTTTCCTGAATCTGGTATTAGGCATGGCTTCGTTTTATCCGGTCTGGCTGATTCAGCCTTATATGCAGGACGGCGGGGTTCCACTGGTCTGGTTCGGACCTATCTGGGCTGTTGCCAATCTGAGTGTCGCCCTATTTGCTCTGGCCAGCTATCGCAGTCATCTGAAGTTGGGCGACCGGCGCATGGTGGTGCTGTTCGTTCTGTTGATCGTCACAGGCTATCTGGGGCTCGGACTGTATGGCGGGCTCTGGGGATTTCTTTTCTATTACCTGTTGACCAGTATGCGCGGACTGCGTGGTCCGATGCTGCTCAACTACGCCCAACAGGAGATTCCCTCGGCCAATCGTGCCGGTATCCTTTCCCTGCAGTCACTTGTCTTCCGCCTCAGTTTCGTCTGTACTGGTCCACTGGTCGGCATACTTGCTGATAAGGTTGGCGTTCAGCAGACTTTTCTCCTGCTTTGCGTGGCTTTCGCGATGCTGCTGCCACCATTGGCGTGGCTGTTTCTGAGACATATGGCGATGGAAAGGATGCATGGGTAGGAGAGTGCCAGGGCTCACATTTTGAGGCGGGATTCGGCACATCCTTGATGCGCGGACGAGGTTCGAAGTACCACTATTCTGCTCTTGCCCAGAAGTTGACAGAGTATTTCTGGTGTGCCGGGACAATGTTTGGCAGACAGAACAGATTTGCCATTCCGGATGAGAAACATGCAGAGATGCTGGTTGGCATCGGCAGCAATGGGATGGAGAGCCACCAATTAGGCTTGCACCTACGGCTTAGGGGAGACGTGGAGTGCCAAGAGGGAACTCTTGCATCTCGACAAGATATTTCCAGTAGCGTCGCGGCATAAACTGGCGCTGCAGGTCCAGGTTTTTTCTGTCCGTATTGGCGACAGCGGTATGGAAGGTTTTCCAGAGTTCCTGGTAGTGCCGCTCCGGCTCGCTGAGTCTTGATTCGGGGATTTCTCCAGAGTGTCGCACCTGGTTGGTGAAGTCGTCGTCAATATCGATTGCCTGCAGGGAAGAACGATCCCAGTACAGGGCATGGTTACGGCGAATATCATGCAGTATCCACCGCTGATTTTTGAGCCGCTGCATAAAGTGGAGGGCGCAGTGGCTCATCACGTTGCAGTCCGGCTCAAATGGACCATATTGCAGGCCGTCTTCAAGAATCCGAAAACGAATGAGTCCGATCAATCTATGGGCCTCAGATCCGACCTTTTGGGACAGTTTGTCAAGGTACCTGATCGAATCATGGGTGTAGAACTGGGTGGCCATTGCGCCGCGAACAAGACATTCCCGAACCATCTGGTAAAGATGCATTCCCACTTCACGGTCATCGCTCAGAAAGCCATGTACGGCAAAGCGGGCAGCACTGCCCTTGAGTTGTTTCAGGTACGCAAAAAGCCGGAGGGCCTGTTGCCTGTCCGTCTCCAGGGAAATGAGGGTATCGAAAATTTGTGGTGAAAACCCCTGCCTGGCATAAATTCCCTGAACGTCTTCTGGCGATTTTACCGCCGACGCAACAGCGTGCAGCAGCCCTTCAAAAGTGCCGTCATGGAGGTAGATGATCGAATCCATACTAAAACAGTCGCAGCTGGCGACTGTGGTGCAGAAGTTTATTGGTGCCGGGTGGCTCAGCCTTGCACAGTGCGCTCACCACACGATGATATGATAAGGATGTGTCCCCGAGATATTTACCATTGATGGTAACAAAGAATCTGGCGCGTTTTAGAACCATGCCAATCTTCTTCAGGTCCTGTTCCCGGATGGCAGCGACCCTGCGCGTCTGGATAATACGCCTGGCTGACGTGACGCCGACACCTGGAATACGGAGTAACTCTTCGTAGCTTGCCCTGTTGATATCAAGGGGAAAAAGATCGAAATTGCGTAACGCCCAGGCCGCCTTGGGGTCGAGACGTTCATCAAGATTGGGAAAGGCCGGGGAGAGGATTTCATGGGACTGAAACTTATAGAATCTGAGCAGCCAGTCGGCCTGGTAGAGGCGATGTTCGCGTATAAGCGGCGGCGCTGTTGCCAGGGCAGGGAGTAAAGGCCCCTCATTGACCGGGATATAGGCTGAAAAGTAGACCCGTTTCAAACTCATTTTGTTATAGAGATTTTCCGTCAGATTGAGGATGTGGAGATCACTTTCTGCCGATGCACCGATGATCATCTGGGTGGTCTGTCCTCCGGGGCAAAAACTCGGACTGTTTCTGCTTTTTTTTCGTTCGAGCTGGAAACCGGTAAAGTTCTCACCGATCCGCTTCATCGGGGCGAGTATGCCCTGCTTTGATTTTTGCGGGGCGAGGCTCTTGAGCGATGCCTCTGAAGGCAATTCTATATTTACGCTCAACCTGTCAGCAAGAAAACCGGCCTGCAGAACCAGATCGTTTGCGGCACCGGGGATAACTTTAAGATGAATATAGCCGTTGAATCGATGTTTTTGGCGTAAGAGCCGGCACACCTCTACCATATCCGCCATGGTCTTATCCGGGGATGCATAGACGGCTGAGCTTAAAAACAGCCCTTCAATATAGTTGCGCAGATAAAAATTGATGGTGAGATCGGCCACCTCTTCGGGGGTGAATGTTGCGCGATCCAGCATGTTGGATCGACGATTAAGGCAATAGCTGCAATCGTATACACACGCATTAGAAAGTAATATTTTAAGCAGGGAGACGCATCGGCCATCCGCAGCCCAGCTGTGGCATATCCCGCTCGCAGCAGCGTTGCCGATTCCGTTCGGCGCAGCTTTTCTATTGCTCCCGCTTGAGGAGCAGGATGCATCATACTTGGCGGCATCTGCGAGGATCTTGAGTTTCTCTGATGTCTTCATGGAGTGGCTTTTTGCCAAAAAATAAATTCTCTCACGAGAGGTATATCCCGCACGGGGCTCTGAAAAATTCCTCGTTTTCTTTGCGTTTGCCGGGACCAGAAGGTATGCATTTCCAGCAACAACAAACTGCCGAAGAGTGCTATTCTATCATGAAATGGTCAAATATGAGTGGTATATCTGTCGCTGTCGGCAGACACTTCTGCGGTGTCAAGTAATTTAATGCAGCACAGCATCAATCAGAGATGAATTTTTTTTCATATTGCCTATATTGTTGAGTAACTTGGCAATAATTTACTATTTCCCGGTTTTTTTTGGAAGAATGTTCTCGTCAAGAGTCGAGATCATTCCATGCATGCAATACTTGCTGGCCAGCTCTGGTGGTCACAGGAAATCTCGGTCAGCCGCGTTATAATAGCCCCCATAAAAAAGCTTACCTCATATTCCCCTATGGCTGTGGTTTAGTGGTAATCTGCTTGTATTATTAGAATTTTACTCACTCGTTCACTAACACTTGTCATGATAATCAGATGCATCATCGTCGACGACGAACAACCAGCACGGGACGAATTACGTTATCTTCTTTCTTCTTTTACCGATATCGAAATTACTGGTGATGTCGATTCTGTCGGGAAAGCTGTATCTCTTATCGAGAAAACGTCACCCGACCTCGTCTTTCTTGACATTCAAATGCCTGGCAGAACAGGTTTTGATCTCATTAAAACCTTGTCTCTCAAAGCGCAAATGCCCTTGTTTGTATTTGTAACCGCATATGATAACTATGCGGTTGAGGCTTTTGAAAAAAGCGCCATTGACTATCTCCTGAAACCACTTTCAGTCAAGCGGCTGGCACTGACGATAGAAAGAGTGCGCCGATACGTAAGAGAAGAAACCCAGGGCACAATTCAGGACAAATTACAGACGCTTCTTGCCCAGATGGCTGGTCCAAAGGAAGCCGTGAGGGTCTCAGTTGAAAACAATGGCAGGATGCAACTTCTGTCGCCTGAAGAAATTGTCTACTGCTCATACGAATCCGGCCGTATCCTGGTGCATACAGTCACGGAGGAATATCCAGTCTACAGCATATCCACCATGGATAAACTCGCTGAACACCTGGTGGGCTGTTCCTTTTTTAGGGCCCACCGGGGAGTTCTGGTCAATCTCGATTGTATTCGCGAGTTCAGCCCATGGTTTAATGGGAAGTATAATCTTATCATGTCAGATGACAAAGGCACCGAGCTGGTAGTGAGTCGGACGCGCGTCAAGGATTTTAAAAAACGACTGGGAATTTAGCTCTATGTCTATTACCACTCTTATAACCGTTCTCCTTAAACATGTCGGTTTGCTTGTGGCCGGCGCTTTTGTGCTCCTCTCTCTCTCGCCGGTACAGGACTTGAATTTTAAAAAAAATTCTATATATAACCGGCTGTTTCTCATCGTTTTTTTTGGGTTTTTTGGCATTTTAGGGACCTATAGCGGCAACGCTATCTTTCATTCCATTGCGAATCTGCGGGCGATGGCAGTTGTTACAGCGGGCCTTTTTGGCGGGCCCCTGGTGGGATTTGGTGCAGGGCTTATCGCAGGTGGGCACCGATTCATCATTGATCCCTGGGGATTCAGTGCCGTTGCCTGTTCGCTGGCGACTATTTTCGAGGGACTTTTCGCAGGGTATATGCATCTGCGGTACAAAGAAAGGAGTTTGGATTGGTCCAAGGGGATGATATTAGCCTTTATTGGCGAGGTGTTTCATATGAGCCTGGTCCTTCTCTTTTCACGACCATTCGATCAGGCAGTAGCATTGGTTCAGGTTATAGCACTACCCATGCTTATTGGTAACACCCTGGGAGCTGGTCTTTTTATCCATGTTATCAAGTCTCTTCAGGATTTCAGGGAAAAAAAAGACTCCACCCAGGCGCACAAAATATTTGATATTGCCAACAATACGGTGCGTTATCTTCGTGGCGGTCTGAATAAGAAAACAGCTCTTGCCACAGCAGATATCATTCACCAGCGCCTCCCTGTTGCGGCGGTCGCCATCACCGACACAACCCAGGTTCTGGCTCATGTTGGAGCAGGTGACGACCATCATCTTGCCGGGAAACCCATTAGAACGCAGTCCACCCGTGATGTCCTTGCCACCGGTAAACCGATTTTTTTGCGGCGTCATTCTCAAATTGGCTGCAGTCATGAGGAATGTCCTTTTTACTCCGCCATAATTGTTCCTCTCAAAAAAGGCGGGACCATTGTGGGTACTCTGAAGTTCTATGGTTCCGCCACGATGGAACTCAACCGGATCCAGTTTGAAATTGCCAAAGGACTGACCGATCTGTTTTCCATTCAATTGGAACTTGAGGATATTCAGGTAAAAGACAAATTGCTGGCCCATGCAGAAATCAAGCATCTGCAGGCACAGATCAATCCGCACTTCCTGTTTAATTCACTGAACACAATCGCATCTTTTTGCAGGACCACCCCGGAAAAGGCCAGAGAATTGATTCTCGATCTCTCCTTGTATATGCGCAAGAATCTCGATTCCAGCCGAGGCTATATTCCACTTTCCAGCGAGCTGGAACAGATCAATTCTTATCTGGCCATTGAAAAGGCGCGGTTTGGCGACCTGATTCAGATCGAGATTGATGTGGAACCGGGGTGTGAGGATTGGCCAATTCCTTCTCTTATTATCCAGCCCCTGGTGGAAAATGCGATCAAACATGGCATTAGAAGCAGGGAAGGGGGAGGGCGCATTGGCCTTAAAATCTATAGAAACCTTGATATGCTGGAGGTTACTGTTGAGGACGATGGCCAGGGCATTGCAAAAGAAAAACTCGATACGCTTTTACTGAAAAAAGATCTGGAATCTCATACGGAAGGGGTTGGCCTGCGGAATTCAAATGAGCGCCTGGAACAGATCTATGGTCCTGAATTTGGTATGGAGGTAACCAGTAGCTCAGGAAAAGGGACCATGATCTCCTTTCGCATCCCGCATCTCCAGGAAGATGTTTCTTATGTTGCCGCCAGCTGAAATAGAAAAGAATCTGCACCCGGGCTCAAAACACTTCAAACGGTGTATCTGACACTTCAGGAGGATAAAACGACATTTCATCGCCAATGAATTGATACAAGGGCATTGTCCGGATACGCTGCATACTGAAAATGTTGGCAACGGACTGCATTCAAATATCAATTTAGCGTGGAGGGTCACAATGTTATTTTTTCTTACCTGTGTGGGGTTGTTAATCCTGGGGTACTTAACCTACGGTGTTTTGGTCGAAAAAATCTTTGGCATCGAGACGAATAGGCTAACCCCTTGTCTCACCAAAGAGGATGGCGTCGATTACATTGCCATGCCCACCTGGAAGGTGTTCTTTATCCAGTTGTTGGATATTGCCGGGCTAGGGCCTATTTTTGGACCGATTCTTGGTGCCCTCTACGGCCCATCTGCTCTTCTCTGGATAGTCATCGGTTGTATTTTTGGTGGTGCGGTACATGATTATTTCAGCGGGATGCTCTCTGTACGCGGTGGCGGAAAATCAATTCCGGAAGTTGTCGGTGATATCATGGGAATGCCGGCGAGGCAGGTCATGCGTATTTTCTCTGTCGTGCTTCTCCTGCTGGTTGGTGTCGTCTTTATTCTTGGACCGGCGAAGCTGCTCAGCAACCTGACCGGAATCAATGTGCAGATTCTGGTTGGTTGTATTTTTCTCTACTATTTCCTCGCGACAATCCTCCCGATTGATAAAATAATTGGTCGTCTTTATCCGGTCTTTGGTGCTCTTCTTATCTTTATGACCGTCGGTATTATGGTCGGCCTCGTTTATCATGGCTATGAGATTTTGCCGAACCTGGATTTTGCGAGCAATACCCATCCCGGCGGCAAGGCGATCTGGCCTCTCTTGTTTATTACTCTTTCATGCGGTGCCATCAGCGGTTTTCATTCAACCCAGTCACCACTCATGGCTCGTTGTTTAAAAAACGAAAGCAACGGACGATCGGTATTTTATGGTTCGATGATCATGGAAGGCATCATCGCTCTTATCTGGACAACTGTCGGGCTTTCATTTTACACCGGACCCGATGCCATGAATGCTGTTATCGCTGCTGGGTCACCTGCGGCTGTGGTAAATGAGGCATGTAATACCCTTCTTGGTCCTGTTGGCGGTTTCCTGGCAATTATTGGTGTGGTTATTCTGCCCATCTCAAGTGGCGACACGGCGTTTCGATCTACTCGACTGATCATCGCTGAGACCTTTAAAATGGATCAATCGAAAACCGCAAAGCGGTTGTTGATCGCTATTCCTCTCTTTGCCCTGGCATTTATCATCACCCAGGTGGACTTCAAAATTATCTGGCGTTATTTCGGCTGGTCGAATCAGATGCTTTCGATGATGGTTCTGTGGTGCGCCGCAATTTATCTTGCGAAAAAAGATAAGTTTCACTGGATATGCTCACTTCCTGCAGCCTTTATGACCGCAGTAAATGTCGCATTCATCCTGCAGGCAGAGATCGGCCTTAATCTACCCGCCACTCCTTCCAACATTGCCAGTGTGGCTGTTGCAATTGCGGTTCTTGCATTGTTTATAATAAACGCAAAACCGGATTCTGTGGCGATCGATCAACTTGAACTTGAGCAATCGCTATAATCTGGATCCTCCCCATTTTAGCCGTATAGAAAGATGGATATTCTATACGGCTTTTTGGCTTTTTCTTGCCTGGTGTCTCCCCCCATATAATCAAACCCCACCAAGATGGTTTATTCTCACATCTCTGAATTGATCCTCCCCAATTTATTTTTTCCTAGTCAATGGTTAGAGTTATTGCAAGAGCAAGCTCGTAATGCATCTCCAGGTGCATAGCGACCACGGCCACATGCAACATAAGGCCTTTGGTTTGCACTGTTTTGTGCCGAATCTACCGATCATTCTTTATTGTGATTACCACTAAAGTTCAGCTTACAAGGTTCAGTGGGATATGAGGGACCCTTTTCGCGGGACGCCATAAACCCATCCCTGGGGGCTTGACCGCAGCCATCCAGGCTGCGGAACACCCGTGCAAAGGGCACCTCATATCCGCATACAGCTGAGGTTTAGTGGTAATAACATTCTTTATTAACAATAGAGTGGGAGACGACTTATGAATGTTAGAGAATTGACTGCAGACCAGCTCTGTCACAGGTGCGATCCCGAGAGCATACCCTTTGCCAGCACAGATGAAGTGGGCCCACTGGATAAGGTTATCGGCCAGCCTCGGGCTGTGGCAGCGCTGAATTTCGCCATCGGCATAGATAAGAAAGGCTACAACGTCTTTGCCCTTGGTGAGACGGGAACTGGAAAATATTCTCTGATCCGGCATATTCTGGACAAACATGCCGAAGGGGAGCAGGTGCCCGAAGATCTCTGTTATGTGAATAATTTCAAGGAACAGTATAAGCCCCGTCTTCTGAGTATGGCGGCCGGAAAAGGCAAGGAACTCGCCGAAGGCATGAAAAATCTTGAGGACGAGATCCGGACTGGGCTGCGAGCCGCTTTTGAAAGCGAGGATTATCAGAACAGGCTGCAAAGTATTGGCGAAGAAATAAAGGAGAAACAGCAGGAAATTTTCCAGACCATTCAGAATAAGGCCGCGGAACACGACATGGCACCACTGCGGACTCCCGCCGGACTAATTTTTGCCCCGGTCAAAGACGGCGAAGTCGTGCGGCCCGATGAACTGAAGAATCTCTCGAAAGAAGAACGGAAAGAGTTGGAAGACAAAGCCGCTGACCTGCAAAAAGAGGCGCAGCGACTTTTCCAGAAAATGCCCCAATGGCAACGGGAGATCAATGAAAAACAGAAGCAATTCAACAGGGAGGTCATCCAATATACGATCAGCCCCTTGCTCCAGGATTTACGGGACAAATTTCACGACAACAATCAGGTCCTGGAATATTTGACGGCGGTGGAGATGGACATCATCGAGAATGTGTATTTATTTTTTCAGGACGAAGGACAACAGGCGGCACTGGCCTCTCCTACCGGCGGCAGGGGAGGGGAGTCACAGGCCTTGAGGCGTTACAAAGTCAATCAGATAATCGATCACTCTGAAAGTAAAGGCGCCCCGGTTGTTCATGAGGAATACCCGAGTTACCAAAATCTCTTTGGCCGCGTAGAGCACATGGCGCAGATGGGGACGTTGATCACCGATTTCCATATGATTCGCAGCGGAGCTTTTCATCGAGCCAACGGCGGCTATCTGGTTCTGGACGCCCTTAAGGTGCTTATGGAGCCTTTCACCTGGGAAGGTCTGAAGCGAATTCTACGCTCGGGAGAGTTAAGAATCGAATCCCTCGGTCAGAGGTATAGTCTCATCAGCACAGTTTCCCTGGAGCCGGAGCCTTTGCCGCTCAAGGTAACGGTGGTTCTCACTGGCAGTCCTTTGATCTATTACCGGCTCAAGCATTTTGATCCCGAGTTTGGCGAGCTTTTTAAGGTGGCTGCCGACTTCACCTATGCAATTGACCGCAACAGTGAAAACCAGAGAGAATATTCCCGGATAATCGCCACGGCGGTTAATAATGAAGAGCTGCGGCCTTTCACGCGCGATGCGGTAGCTCGGGTGATAGAGCACAGTTCACGTATCGCGGGTGACGGCGAAAAACTGTCAATGCATATGGAGGGACTCACAGATCTGCTGCGGGAATCAGACTACCTGGCGTCACAAAACGGCAATAGCAAGGTTGAACGGGAAGATGTGCAGCAGGCAATAGATTCCTGGACCTATCGTTCTGACAGTATCCGGGAACGCATGCAGGAGCAGATTTATCGGGATATTATCACTGTCGAAACCGAGGGCCTCCGGGTTGGTCAGATAAACGGTCTTTCGGTGCTGCAGCTCGGTGGTTTCGCTTTCGGCCGCCCCAGTCGCATTACGGCCAGCATACGTATCGGCAAGGGCGATGTCGTCGATATCGAGCGGGAAGTCGCCATGGGAGGGCCTATCCATTCCAAGGGCGTCCTGATACTCTCCGGCTTTCTTGGCGCGCGCTACGCCACTGAGCATCCCCTGTCCTTGTCGGCCAGTCTGGTTTTCGAACAATCCTACGGCGGCATTGAAGGCGACAGTGCCTCCTCGGCGGAATTGTACGCCCTGTTGTCCTCGATCTCCAGGGTGCCGATCAAGCAGTGTTTCGCGGTTACCGGATCCGTCGATCAGGGCGGAAATGTGCAGGCTATCGGCGGCGTAAATGAGAAAATTGAAGGGTTTTTTGATATCTGCAGGGCACGCGGTCTCAATGGTGATCAGGGGGTTTTAATCCCGCAAGCCAACCTCAAACACCTTATGCTCCGTCAGAATGTCATCGATACTGTCAGAGACGGCAAGTTTCATATTTATCCGGTGAGAACCATCGACCAGGGAATTGAACTGCTCACGGGCATAAAGGCCGGGGAGCCCGATCAATCGGGGAGATATCCGGAGGACAGCGTCAACGGTAAAGTCTTTGCGGTTCTTGCCGACCAGGCCGAAAAGAGGCTGAAAGATATGCGCTCGGCCTTCTCTGCCAAGGAGGAGTGAGATGGAGAAACAAATGAGCTCGATCAAGCAAATTCTGGTTGCTCTGGATGGTTCTCAGTCGAGTATATCGGCACTCGAGAGTGGCGTTAAACTCGCGGTTCGCCTGAACGCTGAGCTGGTGGGGTTGTTTGTGGAAGATATCAACCTGCTCAGGGCGACACAGCTGCCTTTTACTCAGGAAATCAGTATGTTCAGCTCGGGGTATAGGCGCCTGGAAGCATTGGAACTGGAGCGGCAGCTGCGGGTCCAGGCGGACAGGGTGCGGCGGATTATGGAACGGATTACTCATGCAAAAAACCTGTCTGCCAGGTTTCAAGTGGTCCGGGGATCTGTTGCTGAGGAAATTCTCATTGCAAGCAAGGACGCGGATCTTCTGATGCTGGGTAAAACCGGTCGATCGTTACCGGGGTTTGGCAGGTTCGGATCCACTGTTCGCAGTGTCGTCGTCCGGCGGCCGGGGATGACCCTGGTCTGGCATCTCGATGGCGCAGCTATCAGGCCTGTCGTGCTTGCCTACGATGGCAGCGAAAGTGCAGGAAAAGGATTGTTGGTGGCCTTTTCGCTGCAGGAGTCTCAGGACAGCGGACTTATTGTTTACCTTGTGGCGGAAAGCCAGGAAAAGGGGCATGAACTGCGACTTGAGGTCTCCAATAAACTTAAGGAACTCGGCGGCTGCGCCACTTTTCGGACCTTGGTCCGTCCCGATTTTGCAAATCTTACCTGGATGCTCAGAAGTGAAAACGCTGGCCCGATCGTTCTTCCCTGCAATCAGAAACGTGTCTCGGGAGAACATCTGTGTTCCCTGTTAGAGGAAATTACCAACCCGGTATTGCTGGTAAAATAAAGCGGCCCGCAATGATGACACGGGATCCGCATTCATTGCAACTCTGATTCCCGCTTCCTTTCCGACAGGATGAGTTTGAGTGGGAATCACATTGAAAATAACGAAAAGACACTGGAAATTCTGAAGGATCAGGCAGCAGCAAGGAGACGGCTGTACCTCTTACTCAGGCGTCCGTTGATTAACATTCATCTTGGAGTGCAAAGCAAACAAGCAGTGCATCACCATCCGATGCATATTTTCCCCAGAGCCTGAATACCAGAAGTTGGGGGAAATACATTGATTAACTTAAATGGATTTGCTAGATTCAGTGCTTATTCATGGTGATAATCTTCGTTTTTACGCTGGGTTAATGCCCTTGTCTTGGAGAAGTTTCTACACCGCTTTCAATTGGAAATACATTGAGATAAATGTCCGTATCCAGCACTAAAAAGAAACGTGTTTCCTCGGGGATACCTGAGTTGGACCGGTTAATGGGAGACCTGTATATCGGTGACAATGTTCTCTGGTACGAAGATGTCAGCAGCTTCTCTTCTGCATTCTGCCTGAACTTTATTAAAGAGACACTGGCAGAGAGGAGACCGTTAATCTATGTGACGTTTGATCGTTCGCCCAAAAATGTTGTCTCGTTTCTTGGCTCGCAAGCACAAAGCCAGAATTTGACGATACTCGATTGCTTTACGAATGGTAAGGGGCATCGATCGGAGGTTTTCAATAAGTTCTATGAGAAAGATGGTGCGCTGTGGCCTTACAAGGTGATCAGGGTGAACGACCCGACGAACTCGGACCATGTCGGCGAGGCCATGTACGGTCTACACAGCAATCTCTCAGGAGAAGTTCATTTTATTCTCGACAGCCTGACAGGCATGCAGTCGCTCTGGGGTGGAGAAGATCAGGTTATTGATTTTTATGGCAAGACCTGCCCGCGACTTTATGAGCTGGATACCATCGCCTATTGGCTTATCGAAAAAGGCGCACATTCAGGCAAGTTAAAAGCAAATATCAACAAGATTGCGCAGGTCGTCATTGACCTCTCGGTACGCCGGGGAAAATCAGCGGTCAAGATCCTCAAGGCAGAGAAGAGGAACTCTGAATTCCTCAACGAGCATCATGAGTATCTCTGTGAGGGCTCGAATATCGTTTTTGCGAGCCAGCAGCAGCTCAAGCCCAGATTTGATCTCGGAGCAAAAATAAAATCGGTCCGGCTTATGCGTGGAATTTCGCAAAAGGATCTCGCCGGCCTCACCGGTGTAACCCCGAGTACAATCTCACAGGTGGAAAAGAACCTTATCTATCCATCGCTTCCCGCGCTGTTTCGTATCGCGGAGAGTCTTTCGATCGAGGTTGCCACGCTGTTCAAGGAGCATGGGGCTCAGCAAAACGTCTATGTATATCCTGTAGACAGCCGATCTGCGACATCCCTGGCCAAAATTGTCAAAGACAACGCCCACGCGGAATTGTTGCTGCCGCCTGATATTGATACGCCAGTAGAGGCAACAATTATACGCATTCGACCTGGGAAAAAACTGGCAGGTCATTTTTTTGCTCATAAAGGAAGTGAGTTGGGCTATCTCATCTCCGGCCAATTGACGATGACGGTTGATAATCAATTATACAAAGTCAACCCAGGTGACACCATTTATCTGCAGACAGTTATTCCCGGAAGCTGGAGCAACATCTCAGAACATAATGCTGAACTTCTCTGGCTGAGGTGGACAGAATAACACCCCGCATCTCTTTGGCTTGACAAATTAACATGGCAGCTGTGCGCTTGATGTTGCGAGGATCCATCAGGAAAAGATGGCACATCGAGTCAGTTGCTCAATGTGCCATATAAAACCTCTTACCCTGAGATTATGCTTTAAGAATCGCGTCAGCCGATTCTTTTTGAGCTTCCGTCAGGAACGGGATGCCTGTTTCCCGTTCCGTCTCACGGTTGGCACTGAATAATTCATTTCTGGTAATCTCTGATAGATTGAATTTCCGTACACCGGCCATCAACTGCTGCAGACCGCACGAGAGCTTATCAACATAGCCGGCTATGGCCACAGCACCAAAAGGTATATGCTTCATTTCATCAGCACCTACTTTCTGCTTGACGTCTTCCCAGGCTGAGAAAATCTCTTCCGGATACTTGCCAAAGCTTTTGACGGTAGCCGGAAGTTGATCCCAGTTGCCATTTATTTCCGTCCTTCTCTCAGGGTAAAAAGTCCCTTCAATGTTGCTGCCCAGGTATCCGGGAATCATCGGGGCACGGCCCATGCAAACAAGTTTTGTGTAGGGTGCACCTAAAGCCAGGGCCTTAAAAATATGATCTTCACGGGCAAAACCGCCGGCAAAAGAGATATCCGGAACCCTGATACCTTTATCATCGAGAATCTTACAGTAGTCATAAGCTTTGGCATGGAGGGCCAGGGATGGAACCCCCCAGTGTTCCATCATATTCCACGGACTCATACCCGTGCCGCCGCCAGAACCGTCAATGGTCAGCAGGTCAAGCCTGGCATCCGCAGAATATCGAATGGCCATGGCAAGGGCCTCCATGCCGTAAGAGCCGGTTTTTAGAGAAATTCTCCTGAAACCGATACTTCGGAGATATGCCACTGATTTCATAAAAGATTCACGAACCTGGGCAACGGTATCCAAATCGGTAGCTCCAAGTCGGCTATGCCTGGCAAAAGACGTAATGGCGCGACGCTCAAAGGCCTCCTGTACCGCAGGATTTGTTGGATCAGGATCGACGACATAGCCACGATCTTTTAGGAAGATAGCATAGTCAATTGATTTCACCTGGATCTCACCGCCGATAACCTTGGCACCCTGTCCCCATTTCAGCTCAATAATTACCTCATCACCATATTTATCAATGACATATTCAGCCACTCCGTTTCGGGTGTCCTCTACATTGAGCTGCACGAAAATTGCTCCATACCCGTCTGAATAACGTTTAAAAACATCGATACGTCTATCCAGTTCAGGTGCTGATGTTATTTTTCCCCGGCTAAATTTCGAATCCCGGTCGACACCGACGACATTCTCACCGATAACAATAGGAAATCCACAAAGAGCTGCACCCGTGGCAAATGAATTCCAATATTTAGTAGCGATAAAGGTTGACCCCAGAGCGCCGGTCATAATGGGGACACGGCATTTTGCCTTGATCTCATTACCGATAACCGTTTCGGTATTGACGTTGGTGAAGACACAGTCGTCGGCATCTTTGCTCATCCCTTCACTTAAGCCATTGGATCCATACGCATATCCCTGGATTCTCAGGGCATGATACCCCAGGCCAAGGGAGGTAACATTACCTGACCCAGAAGTAATGTTACCGAAATTCCTGGGATAGAGCATTTTGCGGCCCCTCAAGGAAGACATCCAGGTTTCACACTTGCCTTTACAGTCAGAGCTGCAGAGAGTGCATAAACCGGATTCACAGGGATTGCCTCTGTTGACGGTACCGAGAGCATCATTACTTTTTGGCCATTGAATCATTTGGTTGTCTCCTTTTCTGGTTAAATGAATAGTGTTTTTTCTGATTATCCCTCAAGCTCAGCTTGTCGAAATGGAAGGGGGTGGGCTGTTCGTTTTACGGGTCTCTGCAGCCAAGGATGGCTGCAGCGAAGCCCCCAGGGATGGGTTTACGGCGTCCCGGGAAACGAACAGCCTACACCCTGGTTCAGTAGCTGAACTTGAGGGGTAATCAGAATGTTTTTTCTTATGAATCGTTCCCTGTATGACAATGCTAAGCGTGTGGATGAGCTATTGTCGATTATGCTCAGGCAGTCTGGTTGCGAACCATCTGCTATGGGCGATTATTTTTTGATAAAACCTCGTGGCATCAATAATATTCAGAAGTTTTTCCACGAACAGGGGCCAGTTGCGAAGTTTTGTGCGGACACAAAAAAAGGCATCTGTCCTCGGATAGAGGAAGCAGACACCTTTGTCTTAATTGTATGAAGAGCCTACACGCCTTTGTGTCGGTTCGATAATATAATGTTAATTAATGTAGCTGCACTTAATTTTCTTGTCAAGAAAAACAGGATACGAGAATTAAAGTTCTGCTGACAAAATGAGTGCCTCGGCAATTTCCAGCATGGATTTACGCGTATCCATGCTTCTTTTCTGAATCCAGCGATATGCTTCTTCTCCACTCATCCGGCGTCGGTCCATGAGAATCTCTTTTCCCCGTTCGATTTGCTTTCTGGTCTGGAGCTCCCGTTCTATTACCCTTGTTTTGATGATTAGTTCGGTGTTGTGGATCGCAACGGCTGCCTGGTTCGCAACCGCGCTGAGCATATTGATATCTGTTTCAGAGAATTCATGAGGTTGGCAGGTAAAGCAGTTGAGTACCCCTATAACTTTCTCTTCCTTCCCTTGGAGAGGAACACTCACCATTGAGACGAGACCAAGACTGTTGGCCATCTCCTTTTCTTTGAATCGGTCATGATTTTTCACATCCGCAATCACGTAGGGGCGCTGAGTGGAGAGCACATACCCAACGACACCTTCATGTAGTCGCAACGCTCTGTCTTTCACATATTCCGGTTCAAAGGACTGGGTGGCCTTCAACTTGATGAGGGGAGGGGTCTCATTTTCATCCACAAGCCATAATGAACATATTGCAACTCCCGTGACCTTGGCGGTGACCATTACAATCAGCTTGAACAGATCCTCTAAAAAAAGATCAGAGGTGATTGCCTGGCTGATGTCCATCAGCGCCTTAACATAGTGATCATAGGTGTATTGAGGAGATGTGTTCATGCAGCTTTTGCGCTAAAGAAGTTGACTTGCACTGGCGGTTTCTGTCGTGTCTGTTGATTGGTTGCGGCCACATGCTTTAAAAAGTAGTGGAAACGCTCATTTGTCGCTCACCCAGATAATGTAAACCTTTTCGGGTGATAAGGCTGTATTGGAGATCGGAGTCGGTCTGGATAATGCCCATCCCGTCCATGGTTTTCAAAACCTGACGGAGTTTCGGCAATTGTATGTCCATGTTCCCGGCTAAAGTAGCGGTCGAGACAAGCTGGGGCTGGGGATTGCCTAAATTTGCCGCGAGAATGGCAAGGACTTGAAGCTTATGTTGATGGAGTGACATCGCTACCTCCTGCTGGGGATGAGGGGGCCAGGTCGTTCGTGGATGTTTCGTTCAAACGGCATTCTTTAGGTCTCAGTTTTATAATAAAAAGAGGTGAATGGCAATTAAAAAATTAATTATTAATTAATTTAATGTATTAAATATAGCAAAAATTAATTTTCGCAACAGAAGTTGCAAGTGATCCATTTTTCATGAGGATTCTGTTGACGAGTATTTGCCGTTTGCATGCAAGCAGACCCATGGAAAATCAAATCAGTGGGAGTAAAATGAGCGCGCTATTTTGCAAGGCTCAAGAACATTGCAGCTTTACGTTGGCCAATGGATATCTCTGTCAATAGCAAGGTTGTCGACTTCAGCGCGGATTGTTTCCCCGTGTCCTCAATCTGCAGGATGAGATTGGTCGTGAGCTGTAAATATGGTATATTAGGCCGCATACCATTGCATACTCGAGGAGCTGACGATCATGACCTTGCCCATTTATCTGGACTACAACGGCACCACCCCCCTGGCACCTGAAGTGATAGATGCCATGCGTCCTTTTCTAGCGACGGATTTCGGCAACCCTTCCAGTAACCATTGGTATGGCATAAAACCTAAACAAGCGGTCATGGCGGCTCGGGGACAAGTTGCTGGGATTCTCGGCTGCATGACTTCTGAGGTAATTTTCACCAGCGGCGGTTCAGAGTCCAACAATCATGCCATCAAAAGTTTTGCCGGTGCCCGTCACATCCAGGGGGGCCACATCATAACCTCCAGCATTGAGCATCCGGCTATCCTGGAGGTTTGCCGCTTTATGGCAGGACACGGTTTTGCCGTCACAGTCCTCCCGGTTGATGCGGATGGGTTGGTCAGCCCGTCCGATGTGGCGGCCGCCGTCCGGCCAGAAACCATTATGATTTCGATCATGCATGCCAATAATGAAGTGGGCACCATTCAACCTATCGCCGAGATCGCCATACTGGCTCGCCGGCAGGGGATTCTGATGCACACGGACGCCGCCCAGTCAATGGGCAAAATCTCCACAAAGGTGGACGAATTAGGAGTAGACCTTCTTTCTATAGCTGGACATAAGATCTATGGTCCCAAAGGGACAGGAGGGCTCTACATCCGAGAGGGGATCGAAGCTGAAATTTTCTGTCACGGTGCCGGCCAGGAAAACGGCCGCCGGGCGGGGACCGAGAATGTGCTTGGAATCGTTGGCCTGGGCCAGGCATGTGCGATTGCTGCAGCAGAACTGGAGCAACATGCGCGACACATGCAGGAAATGCGCGATCGGTTGGAGCTGGGATTGGCATCGGCATGCACGGACATCCGTTTTAACGGGCACCGAGAACTTCGACTGCCCAACACATGCAGCGTCTCCTTCCTTGATCTGGATGCAACCCGTATCCTGGAGGAGATCGGACTCAATGTGGCCGCCTCGGCCGGTGCCGCCTGCCACGCCGACCAGGTAGAAATCTCGCATGTTCTGAAGGCCATGAAAGTGCCGAAGCAATGGGCCAAGGGCACCCTGCGTTTTACTACCGGAAAGTACACTACCGAAGCAGAGATCGATCGTGCCCTGGAGGCGATAGTGACAGCGATAAAGAAGTTGCGGGCCTAGGATACGGTTATGCTGCCTCTCAACGTACCATTTCTGCCTGAAGCATCATATATACGCTTTTTAAACGACCTGGGACCGCGTTTACATGCAGTGCATTTCAGCTTGCACGACCCCGTCCTGTGTGATGCACGGGTTCGTTTGGAGCAAGCATCATTACACACTCTTATCGACTCGCTTGGGCGCCTGCCCGGCCCCAAAAAATACCTTCTCGCCAATGGGCGGTTCCAACCGACAGGCACATATACAGGCCCTGTCGGGTTGTCCGGCTTGACCAGACGATTGGAAAAATTGCTGGATGCAGGGGTTCTTGACGGCTTGATCTTCGCTGACAGCTACCTGCTCACCGCCTTAGGCGACACAGCTCCGGCAATTGTCACCCGATTGGAGGCCGTCCCCAGCGTTAACTTTAGTATCGACAGCATTGGAAAACTGCAGGTCTTAATGGATCTGGTTTCAGCAAGCGGTTTTCGCCTGCCGAGCAAGATCACCGTGGACCGCGAGCTTAACCGCCATCCTGTCGAACTCGCCTCGCTCTCGACCGCGATTCGGCGGCGCTGGCCGACGGTAAAAATCGAACTCCTGGCCAATGAGGGGTGTCTCATTCACTGCCCCTTTCGGTTTACCCACGAGGCACTTATTGCCGCAACAAACAATGCTGCGCGTACAGATGGCCAATTCGACACGCAGCGCCTCAATCGCGATCTTGCCTGCCAGCGCCAGCTGACCCGGATACCCCACCGAATACTGGCCTCACCCTTCATCCGTCCGGAGGATGTCTGCCGCTACGAAGGCTCGGCCGACCTCATCAAAGTCTGCGGCCGCACGCTCGGTGCGGGATTTTTGGAACGCGCAGTGGAAGCATTCGTCCAAGGCCGCTACCGCGGCAACCTCCTCGACCTTCTCGATGCCGCCCACTGGATGGCCGATCGCTGGTATATTTCCAATGACGATATCCCTGAAGACTTCCTGGATGTACTGTCCACCTGCGGGCAGGACTGCACCGGCTGCAACTACTGCAGAACATATTTCGATCATCATGCCCGCTTCAAGCAGTTGCAGTTGCCGGACTGGCGTAACGTAAACAGCTGAACCCCCCGTAAGGTCATCGTAATTTTCGCGCGAATTCGCTTCGGCGCACTAGCGCAGGGTGGGGCATGAAAATTCCTCAACGCAGTCCCACAATGCTGCCAGGTGGTACCGTGCAACCACCGGTGGTTTCCCTGACAAATACCTAAATTTTTCTCCAGCCGGTACACCTGTGGCCCGGCAAAGGGCTCTCTTCGAAGTTACTACGTTGATCTCTAGATCTGCGGATCACCTATAGAAACGGATCTTTTTATAGGTAATAACTATTTGTTTTATAGCCTGAAATAGATTATTGCTCCAGTCGATAAATTCTAAATGTCGGTTCCATGTTACTGAAATGGATACCTTTTTAAAATCGCGTTTTTCGAAAGTAAAGCCCTGTCCTCAACGATCCATTGACGAAGATCCTCATGCAAAGGCACCATGGTTTACAACAATGAAGCGCAGTAAAAAAATTCTCATTCTCTGCCACTGTCTACTGAACGCCAATGCCAAGATTTTTCCACTGGCTACCTGTGGCGGGGTGTATCGACAAGTGACTCAAAAATATATTGAGGATGGAGTGGGGTTAATCCAATTGCCTTGCCCCGAAACCGGTTACCTGGGGTTGAATCGTTGGGGCATGACCCGGGATCAATACGATCATCTGCATTTCAGGGAGTTCTGTCGGGAAATACTTAAACCCATTATGTATCAGATCAAGGCTTATGTTGCGGCCGAATATGAAATAATTGGGGTGATAGGGATGGATGGCAGTCCCAATTGCGGCATTTCCCGGACCTGTACGGGGTTCATCGGGGGAGAGATCTGTTCCCAGGTCGATATTGCCAGACAACAGGAACTGCTCGTTGATGCATCAGGGCCGGGTGTTTTCATGGAAATCTTTGCCGAAATGCTTGCGAGCGAAAAAATATCACTGCGCTTTTCGGCGGTTGATGAAGAACAGGCTGTGTAATTCCAGCTATTTAAAATTAACAAGAGGTCATAATGAGACGTTTCAAATTGGTTCTGACAAGTGTTGGGCTTGCTGTTCTTATCGTATCTTCTTTTCTGCTGTCGGATGTGAAGGCTGATTCGTCGCTGAAAAAAGTCAGCGATAAGGGGGAAATAGTCGTGGGATTTTGTGCCCAGTATCCGCCGTTTGAGTCAAAAAATGAAAAGACCGGTCAATTTGAAGGATTTGACGTGGATTTAGCCGAGGCATTGGCCAAGGAAATGGGGGTAAAACCGAAATTTATCGATGCGGAGTGGCAGGGGCTTCTGGCTGGCCTGAAGAAGGGAGATTATGATGTATTGATTACCTGCATGTCGAAGTCCGAGGCCCGTGGACAGAATACCAACTTCAGCGATGTCTATTACAATCTTCCCGATGTCATCGTGGTTCGTAAAGATGAGGCGGCGGTCAAGGGCAAGGATGATCTTACAGGCAAGATCGTCGGTGTTCAGCTCGGTTCAGGAAGCGAGCAGCTGGCAGACAGCATGAAGGCCACCTTCAAGGATATCAAACGCTACAACTACAATCCTGAGGCCTTCACCGACCTGAAAGTCAAGCGTATCGATGCCGTGCTGGTCGGATACGCTTATGCCGTCACCCAGATGAAGGTCGACCCTTCCTACAAGATTGTCGGGGAACCACTGTCCGTGGCGGAGACTGTTGTGGTTCTGCCAAAGGGGGCTGACGCTCTGACCCAGAAAATCAACGGAGCCCTGGCGAAAATCAAGGTCGACGGCACCTACCAGAAGATCCATGACAAATGGCTGAAGGTAGATTGATCTGCGACCAGTCATGCCATGATTGATTTTCAATTTGATATCCTGCAAGGTGCCTTGCCGATACTTTGGGAAGGCTCCTTGGTCACGATCAAGATTTCTTTTATCTCGTTTCTCCTTGCCGTCTTCATCGGGGCGGTCGTGGGAGTGGCCCGTTCTCGCTCACGACGGTTGTATCTGCTCTTTGCGCCCTATGTGGAAATCTTTCGGGGCACACCGCTTCTGACCCAACTCTTTTTTATCTACTATGGGCTTCCCACCATCGGGATTACTCTGGGCAGCTTCTCGGCGGCCTGTATCGGCCTGGGTCTGAACGGAGGGGCTTATATCTCGGAAATTATCCGAAGCTCACTGCTCTCTGTAGAAAAGGATCAGCAGGATGCAGCCTATGCCCTGGGGTTGTCCTGGACGCAGTCAATGCTGTATGTCGTTTTTCCCCAGGCCTTTACCGTCGCCATCCCACCGTTGGTCAATGCCTTTTCCTCCCTGCTCAAGGATACATCGCTGATTTCTGTTTTGGCTATTACCGAACTCACCCGCGTGGGCCAGCTGATTTATACCAGAACATTCAGGGCATTTGAAATCTATCTTGCCATTGGCTGCCTCTACTTCATTTTGACATACTGCGCGTCATGGTTTTCACGATACCTCGAAATGAAATTCAAAATCGAAGGGCGGATTTCCTGACGGCCTCAGCGTCTTTACGCGTACCATGATTTCTCGCCATTGATTTTCGTCGGCCCCTGGGCCGGTTAGCGGTATAATCCCGGGAAAACCATTTTCAGCACTGCCTCATCAACTTTAGCGATAAGCTGCTGTTCGTACTCGTCCGATTCAAGTGTAGATTTTGGGGGGAGAGGTTCTGCGGGTTCATCGGTCGTATTTATTGCCTCGGTATCGATTATTTCAGAGAAATACAGGGAATCATCTTCACAGAAGCAGTCATAACGATGGGTTTCAATCCAGCGATCTGTCTGGTCGTGGCTGCCGACAAAAGTAATGAAAAGGTTATGACCATCTTTGACCGTGACAAGCCGATACCCGTGGCCAAGATCGTATTTAATACAATTTTTTAACCGGTATTCGCCCTTCTTGGTCCGTTTACAATTAATAACATCACTGCGCCACTTAGCTTGTCTGATACATTCTATAATTTCCAGATATTGTGATGCCGCCAAGGCACCTTGTCTGCCTCTCATACGTAATCTGTCAATGTATCTATCCATGTTTCTGGAAATATGCAGGTAACGCAACGCTTACAATCCTCCATTAAACGTATATGCAATGGCACTGATTCCGGACTAAACTGATATAAGATTCATCGTGAGTCTCAATATGTCAAATTCATAATTCCTATGTGTTGGGGAGCTGGAATTGGTCCGTCCTATGAAAGCGACCACGGACCGGCCGCCGTGCGCTAAACGACAGATTAAGGATCAAGTATTGACCAGGTATTTCTCATTATTTTATGTAGGGTGTGGTTAAGAAAATGACACGGAAGATACGTTTTCTTTCTTGAGAGCATTGACAACGATAATCACCATTGGCTGATTTCGAGCTCAGATTCGTTAGTCCGGTATCAACGGTATTTAAATAGGTATAACCTATACTTGAAATAGATAATATCGAAAACACCTTCTTGACTCCCGTTTGACATATTGATAGTCTGCATCCCTGAGAGTTCTGAGAGCTTCTGTGTTTTCCAGGAATCTTTCAGCAACTTTGTCTACAACCATCCGTCTTAACCAGTTTAACCTCGTGCAATGGGATACTTTGGAATACCCCTTGGGGGGACAAGCATTTCGGATTCAGTCTATTGCCAGGCTCACAGGCCGGAAAATATTCTGCAACGTACTAAATATAACAAAAAGGAAATGGCATGCTGGAAATTACTACTCAAGCTAATGAAAAACTAATCGAATATTTGCAGGCTAATAATATCTCATCTTCGCTCAGGGTTGCGGTGATGCAAGGTGGATGTTCTGGTCCCTCGCTTGGGTTGGCCCTGGATGAAGAAAAGCCGACAGATGAACTGTTCAAACGGCAAAACCTGACCTTCCTTGTTGAGAAGGACCTTTTGCAACAATGCGGCAGCATTAAAGTTGATTATGCCGAAGCGGGCAATCGTTCCGGATTTACCATCACTTCCACAAACCCGTTGCCTGATACAGGAGGTGGTTGCAGTTCCGGCTCCTGTGGTTCGGGCGGATGCGGCTGCTGATATTGCCTTCTCATCGGATCAAAAGGAAATTGTCCTGTCACGGGGGATAGCTGGGATAGGAAAAGACGGTGCCACAAATATCAAGGAACGACCATGGGCAAAGAACTGCGCATCAACTCAGCAAAACGCGAGACCTTTCTGGACAAAGTCCGTCAAGAATTGCCCAAAGGCGGTAATCTGAATCTTTGCCTGACCTGTGGTGCCTGTACCGCAGGCTGTCCAGCAACTGGCTTGCTGGATATGGATCCCCGCAAATTCCTGCGCATGGCCGCCATGGGCTTGGACGATGAGTTGAGCGCGAACAAATGGGTCTGGCTCTGCTCCATGTGTATGCGCTGTACATATGTTTGTCCGATGGAGATTAACATTGCCGGATTAATCATGGAAGGCCGCAGGCTCTTGTGGCCGCGGGAAGATCGACCTGGCGGTATCCTGAAATCCTGTGATATGGCCCTGAGAAATCCTAGCACCAGCGCTACGGGAACACCTCCGGATGATTTTCGTTATGTCATCGAGGATGTTCTGGAAGAAGTGCGCGGGACCCAACCCGGTTGGGAAAATCTTCAGGCTCCTATCGACAAACAGGGCGCCACATTTTTCCTCAGCCAGAATTCCCGGGAACCTGTGTCCTTACCCGATGAGATGGTACCCCTGTGGAAAATTCTGCATCTGGCCGGTGCCGATTGGACCTATGGCAGCACCGCCTGGGCCGGGGAAAATTACTGTATGTTCCTGGCGGATGACCCGGGTTGGCAGCAAATCACCACGGCGACGGTAAAAAAAGCCGAGGAACTTGGCTGTAAGGTCTACCTGAATACCGAATGCGGCCATTCGACATTTTCAGTCAACCAGGGAATCCGGCGGTTTCATATCCAGACTGATCTGGTTGTTAAGATAGTTGTTCATTATTACGCCAAGTGGATTCGAGAAGGAAGACTTAGGCCAAGCAGCGACTGGAATAACAAACTGAAGATGCGCTTCACCGTTCAGGACCCGTGCAACCAGGTGCGAAAGGAATACGGTGACGCCTATGCCGACGACCTGCGTTTTGTGGTCAAGAGCTGTGTCGGCGAGACAAACTTTATTGATATGATTCCAAATAAGTCGAATAACTATTGCTGCGGAGGTGGGGGTGGTTACCTGCAATCGGGGTTCAATGAGGAACGACATATCTATGGAAAAATAAAATTCGATCAAATAATGGCCACTGGCGCCAAATACTGCATCACTCCCTGCCACAACTGCCATGCCCAGATACACGATCTCGCCCATCATTTCGCTGGCGATTTTTATGTGAGTAATCTTTGGACCTTTCTCGCACTTTCCCTCGGTGTTTTGGGTGAAAACGAACGGGAGGACCTTTGCGACGACCTGAGGGATACCTGGCTGCCCGGGCAACCGAATACACCGAACCCGCTGGCTGGCAGGTAGTATGTTGATAGGCAAAAGATAGACGAAGCCAATCAATGGATACTCAGGCTGGTTAAGAGAGCCGGTGCTCTCCGCGGACTGCAAACCCGTTGAAGACTCTGAATCGGTCTTGTTCGGTTCAACTCCGAACCCAGCCTCCATAAAAGGAGAAAGTCTGAGATGGCTTGATCAAAGGGGATGACTTCTCACCTGTCGCCCCGATGTTTGCCAGCCCAGCTTAAGCCCCCTGATCATTAATTTTTCTTGTGATTTTTGACAGCCCCAAGACTGACGAACAATGAGTTTTGTTTTCAGAACAACTTCACGATTTGAACGCGTCGGACCCTGAATCCTCTTGACGAGAAGTCTTTATCAAGTCAGTTGCTGGCTTGATGCTGTGATCCTTTAAGGCACGTATACAGCCTTCGTGCGCAGACTTCCGATGGAACTTCCCGCGCCAAAGACCCCACCTATCCTTTGAAAACCGTGCTCAATTAAATGGCTTGTTATCGTGTAGGCCGTCTGAACATTATCAATGAGGCATTATCGACGTCCAAATTGTTTACATGGCGATCAATTGTAACTACCGGCATATTGAGAGAGGATATCTCGGTAAAATTTTCAATTCTATGCCGTGTCGGTGATAAAATAGCCCCGGCAACATTCTCATCGCGAAGGAGATTCAGGCAGGACTCTTCTTTTACCGCATTTTCATCCGTATTACAGAGTATCACAATATGAACCCTGTTCATGGGCTGTATCATCAACAGCAGGGCTGACGCGTTGAAAAAACGGGTTTTCGATATCGGAAACAACCAGCGGCTTTGGCAACATCTTTTATTTTAACCATGTGACTATCACTTTCCTAGTTGCGCCTGCTGTTACGCCTGTCACTGCCATGTAAACGTTTACATAACCTTGGTCAATTACACTTTTGCAACAGCTGGTATTAAAAAGAAAGACGTGCTGGTTTCCCGTTGCCTAGCCGGCACATTTTGCGTATCTCTACCTAAAATGGCTAATAATATGTATCAATGCTATTGATAACCCGGACAGGTGTAAATATAATGCACGAAGGATCGGCCCCGTTGGGAAAGATTGATCTGAGCGTTCCGGACAAATGGCTGTCAATGCATCCTTGTTCGCAGTTTGTCTCGGATACATCTCACAGCATATCGTGTAATCGTTTACTGTGAAAAATGACAAATATGAGAAATCAAGGCAAAAATATTTGCATAATTTTAACAAATAATTTCTGAATAAATATAATATAAACAAATGCATAAAAAGTTGAGTTTATTAACTCGCAAGTTCACATTAAAAAGAACGGAAAAAGTGTTTGACATATAATATGTAAACGTTTACATTTAGTGTGAGTGCTCAGTGCGTCGGTTTTTCAGACTGAAAGGGGGCACGCCAGATTACCTTCTGTAAGTACAGCGCTTGGCCAACTCACACCAACCCATTCAACAAGGAGGCCTTGAAATGAAAGAGACAGTTCAAGGAATTGCCGGTTTGTGGCCGGGATAATCTCCCTTCCGACATTGGTACTTTTAACACCCGAGATTTGACTGCGGATAATTTAATAACCATGTATCTGCGAGGGAGGCTTATGTCCGGTAATACTTTGAAAGTAGGTGTCCAGTCATTTGGCAGGTTCCTGAGCGGTATGGTAATGCCCAACATTGGTGCTTTTATCGCTTGGGGCTTGATTACTGCGATGTTTATACCAACCGGTTGGTTGCCGAATGAAAAATTAGCGTCACTGGTTGGTCCCATAATTACCTACTTGCTGCCGCTTTTGATTGGTTATACCGGTGGTAAGATTGTTGGTGGTGACCGTGGGGCCGTAGCAGGAGCCGTTACGACGATGGGGGTCATTGTCGGCAGTGGTATTCCGATGTTTATGGGAGCGATGATTGCGGGTCCACTGGGAGGTTTGGCGATAACGAAATTTGATCAGAAAGTTCACGGGAAAATCAAACCTGGATTTGAAATGCTGGTCAACAATTTCTCGCTCGGCGTCATCTCCATGCTGGTTGCCTTAATTGCCTACGCAGTCATTGGCCCGCTCGTTTCTATAGTTACCAAGGCACTGGCGTCAGGGGTGGGGTGGATTGTGCACATGTCTCTCTTGCCTTTGGTGTCAATCATTGTTGAACCTGCAAAAGGTCAAATGCACGTGCAGAGAGCCATCGAGCTTCCCAACGGGCCGAGCAAGGTGATCGCCACCGAGGTCAGTGACCTGAGGCTGGCCGCTCTTAAGGAGCGGTTTGGTCCCCTGGCAGTCAGGAATAATTGTGAACTGTTGACCTTTAATCCCCAGACGAGTGAAAAATCACTCCATGATTTTGTCATGGAAATCACCGGCGGACAGGGTGCCGAGGATGTTGTGGTCAGCGTACCAATTGCCGCGGTGATGGCCGAGGCGGATACCTTGATGCACAAGGATGGCATGCTGGTCTTTTTTGCCGGTGTTCCGAACGGAACAATGGCCCATTTAAACCTGAGCTCAGTGTATATGAGCAATGCCCAATACACCGGTACTTCCGGGCTCAGCCTCAACGATCAGTTTCAGGTGTTGGACCAGGCCGCAAAGGGAAGCCTGAATCCAGGCCGTAGCGTTGGAGCTATTGGCGGCATGAATGCCGCCAGAGAGGGGATCCAGGCGATGATTGACGGCCGGTATGCCGGCAAGATTATTATTTTCCCGCAAATCCCCGATCTGCCGCTGATAGGGCTTGATGAACTCCACGAAATTCACCCCGATATCGCCGAAAAACTTGAACCCGGCAACATGTGGACGGTTGAGGCGGAGGAAGCGCTTTTTGAAAAATACTGGAAAGGATGAGAACATGATATTCACGGTAACGCTCAATCCAGCAGTTGACCGGGAAATGACGGTTGACCGGATCGCCTTTGATACTGTGCTGCGCGCCTCGGATTGGCGGGTAGACTGCGGCGGCAAAGGGTTTAATGTTGCCCGGATGCTGAAGTCACTTGGCATTTCGAGTGTGGCGCTCGGTTTTGCCGCCGGTAAAAGTGGGGAACTGCTGAACGATAAGCTCCAGGCGTTGGGAATTGAAACCGATTTTGTCTGGGTTCTGGGAGAAACCCGTACCAATGTCTCCATTGTCAGCAGCGAAGATGGACACTACGTAAAGGTCAATGAGCCGGGGCCGACCATCACTGAAGCCGATCTTGCGCAATTGGCACAAAAGATACGCGATCGGGTCCATGCCGGAGACTGGTGGGTACTGGCCGGCAGTCTGCCTCCCGGGGTGCCGCCAACCTACTATACTGAGCTCATTGCCATCATCCAGTCGGCTGGGGCAAAAGTATTCTTAGATACCAGCGATGAGGCCCTGCGCCTGAACTGCGAGGCCAAGCCCCAGCTGGTTAAACCAAATGATGAAGAAGCGCACGCACTGACCGGACTTCCAGTCAGCACGCCTGCAGAGATAGCCGCAGTTGGCAGGGCAATCGCGGCTATGGGTCCTGGCAGCGTCATTATCTCTCTTGGCAAAGAGGGCGCCGTACTGGTCGATAAAGACAAGGCGTGGCTGGCGGCCAGTCCCACAATAGTTGCGGCCAACCCGATTGGGGCAGGGGATTCCATGGTTGCTGGAGTTGTCTGGGGTCTCAGCCAGGGGGATAGCATGCAGGATGCCCTGTGCAAAGGAATTGCCTGCGGGGCGGCAACCGCGAGCCAGAAAGGGACATCGGTTGGCTCCCTTCGGCAGGTAAACGAGTTGTTGGCACAGGTTCAACTGAGAGAAGTATAACCGGTTGCCTACGTTTTGCTGTTCGGCCTGGTTTTTTATAGAATGATTGAGGGTATCCCCCACACTGCACTACCTCCGATGAGCCTTCCGCTGTTGAGGGATGGGGACACGTCGAGCCAGGTTATCATCAGACGATGCTGAAAGGGGGGTAAATAATGAAAATCATGACGGTGCGGGGCAGCGCCGGAAAAGCTTGAAACGATGCAAAATTTGTTAAAAAGTGAAGTCTTAGGAGAATAGAAATGACAATCCGTATAGCAATAAATGGTTTTGGAAGAATAGGGAAACTCTCATTTAGAAAAATCTTTGGCGATGATCGTTTTGAGGTTGTGGCAATCAACGATTTAACAGAGCCAAAGATGCTTGCTCACCTTCTGAAGTATGACAGTGTACAGGGGCATTACTCAGGCCATACTGTCGCTTATGGGGAGGATTCTCTTATCATTGACGGCAAGGAAATCAGAGTTTACAAAGATCCGGACCCGAAGAATCTTCCTTGGGGCGCCCTTGGGGTGGACATTGTTTTAGAATGTACCGGATTTTTCTGCTCAAAGGCCAAGAGTCAGGCGCATATTGATGCAGGTGCAAAGCGGGTTCTTATTTCAGCTCCTGCAGGCAATGACCTTCCAACCATTGTTTATGGCGTAAATCATCATACCCTGAAAAATGAGGATCTCATTGTCTCTGGTGCTTCCTGTACAACCAATTGCCTCGCTCCTATGGCAAAGGTGTTGAATAATTACCGCGAGTTGCGAACAGGCTTCATGACCACGATTCATGCATATACGGGTGACCAGATGATTATTGATGGACCACACCGTAAAGGTGACTTGCGTCGTGCAAGAGCCGGTGCAATCAACATTGTGCCTAATTCAACCGGTGCTGCGAAAGCGATCGGTCTTGTCATTCCTGAACTTGCCGGAAAGCTGATCGGCTCCGCACAACGCGTCCCGGTTCCTTCTGGCTCCATCACTATCCTCGATGCGACGTTAAAAGATGAGACCGATTCTGTAACTGTTGAGGGGATCAATGAAGTAATGAAAAAGGCTTCCGATGAATCCTTTGGATATTCTGACGAAGAGCTGGTCTCAAGCGACACAATTGGTATGAGTTACGGCTCGCTTTTTGATTCTACGCAAACACTCGCACAACGTTGTGGCACCAATATTTATGAGGTGAGGGTGGTCGCCTGGTATGACAATGAAATGAGCTATGTCAGTCAATTAATCAGAACATTGGACCATTTGGGAAAGTTAATGAAATAAGCACACACATGCATCACTGTGATTACCACTAAAGTTCAGCTTAGAAGGTTAGAGGGATATGAGGTGCCCTTTGCACGGGACGCCATAAACCCATCCCTGGGGGCTTGACCGCAGCCATCCAGGCTGCGGAACACCCGAGCAAAGGGCACCTCATATCCCCATACAGCTGAGGTTGAGTGGTAATCACATTAATCAATGAAGTAGCAGGTCAAATACCAACCGGCTTGGCAGTGCTGGCGCTGTAAACAGTCCGGAAAAAACCTTTTATAGAGATATAAGGTGGCGATGATGATGAACAATGTTTTGGGATTAATTATGGGTGGGGGACGAGGAACCCGACTCTTTCCGCTCACCCAGAAACGGTCGAAACCGGCAGTGCCTTTTGCGGGCAAGTATCGATTGATTGATGTTCCCATCAGCAACTGTATGCATTCCGGCATCGAAAAGATTGCGATTCTGACTCAGTTCAATTCTGTCTCGTTACATCGGCATATTTTCCGGACCTATCGGCGAGATATGTTTACGGATGGCTGGGTCCAGATATGGGCAGCCGAACAAACACCGAAAAGCACCGGCTGGTACCAGGGAACCGCCGATGCGGTTCGGCAGCAGCTGGTGGAGATAAAAAGCTCGGGTACCAAATATGTTCTCATCCTGGCCGGCGACCATCTTTACAGGATGGACTATCGTAAATTTGTCCAATACCACGTTGACACAAAGGCAGATATTACCCTGGCGGTTCAACCGGTAGACGCCAGGGATGCCTCATCTTTCGGTATTCTCAAGCGGAGTCAAGACGGCGATATCGTCCGCTTTACTGAAAAACCGCCTGCTGATATTCTGGGTGATCTGGCAAGCAGACCCGGTTCAGATAAACCATTCATGGCTTCGATGGGGATCTATGTGTTTTCCACCGATCTGCTCTCTGAGTTACTATCTGCGCCGGGTGACGATTTTGGCAACGATATAATCCCTGAAGCCATGCTTAATCATCGGGTGAAGGGATATGTGTTCGATGGGTATTGGGCCGATATTGGTACGATTCGCCGCTTCTACGAGGTAAGTCTGGAGCTGGCGACCACCCGGCACTTTGAGCTGAACAATCCTTCTCAGCCCATTTACACCAATGCTCGCTTTCTGCCTCCCACCGAACTCCAGGGAGCGACTCTTTCTCAGGTTCTACTTGCAGAAGGGTGCAATATCGGCAATGCTGAGATCAGCAACTCGGTAGTAGGTATCCGGAGCGTTATTGGTTCGGATGTGGTTGTTCGCGACACGGTCATGATGGGGGCAGACTATTATGAAACCGACGAACAGCGTGCAGAAAACAGGCAGTTAGGCCGACCTGATATCGGGGTTGGCAACGGCTCAATAATCGAGAGTGCAATTCTTGACTCGAAAGCCCGGATTGGTCGGAATGTCCATATTCGTTGCCTGCCTGACCGCCCCGATTCCGATGATGAAAACTGGGTTGTCCGGGATGGCTTGGTGGTCGTCCCGAAGAGTGCGATAATTCCCGATAATACCGTGATCTGATTTATGGTGTTATAAAGGGAGAGCATCAATGGAAGTATTTCCGAATCAAATGCGCTTTCTGAACTGCCTGGCCATCGATCACCTCTACCTGATGGGCGGTGTTGGCCACGCACCAGCGGGGGAGGTACTCCCTTCATTAGTGAAAGGGCACAATTTTTTGTCGGCACTAACCCCGTAAACGTGCACTGCGTGACGGAGTTTCTGGAGTAAAGCACAGAAAGGAGAGAGTCTTGAAGACCACAACCATATTAACCGATTTTGATCACTACCTGATGGGCGAAGGAAGCCACGAACGAACCTTTGAAAAAATGGGGGCTCATCTGGTGGAATTGAATGGCGAAAAAGGGGTGCATTTTGCCGTCTGGGCTCCTAATGCTCGCCAGGTTTTCCTTATTGGTGATTTTAATCAGTGGCATGGTAAAAGCCATCCGCTCAGTTCCAGTGACAGCGGCATCTGGACCTTGTTTGTGCCGGGCTTGACCGAGAACGCAGTATATAAATATCGGGTTGTGAGTCAGGCTGGGGAAAGTTTTGATAAGGCAGACCCCTATGGTTTTGCTATGGAGCAACGTCCCAGAACTGCATCAGTGGTAGCGGATCTGGACCGGTATCAATGGACTGACAAGGATTGGATCAGTCGTCGCGGCGAACAGCAGGGACTGGACTGCCCTATAGCCATCTATGAGGTACACTTAAGCTCCTGGCGCAAGGTTGCCGACGAGAAGTGGGGCTCTCGATACTTGACGTACCGTGAACTGGCCGATGCGCTCATCCCTTATGTGGTCGGGATGGGCTACACGCATCTTGAGTTGCTGCCCATAGCTGAGTATCCTTTTGATGCTTCTTGGGGGTACCAGGTGATGGGCTTTTACGCGCCCAGCAGTCGATTTGGCACTCCGGAGGATTTGATGTATTTCATTGACATGTGTCACCGGAATCATCTGGGGGTCATCCTCGATTGGGTTCCTGCCCACTTCCCCAAGGATGGTGCCGGCCTCAACTTTTTTGACGGCACCCATCTCTATGCCCACACAGATCCACGCCAGGGGGAACATCAGGACTGGGGAACCATGATCTTTAATTACGGGCGAAATGAGGTCCGGGCATTTCTTATTTCTAACGCGTTATTCTGGATAGAAAAATATCACTTTGACGGTTTACGGGTTGATGCTGTAGCCTCCATGCTGTACCTCGATTACTCGCGCGAAGATGGGCAGTGGCTTCCAAACAAATTTGGAGGGCGGGAAAATTTAGAAGCGATAAGCTTTTTACGCAAGATGAATGAGGTTGTTCACGGTGTATTTCCTGGAGTGTTGACCATGGCAGAGGAGTCAACCTCATGGCCGATGGTGTCCCGGCCTACCTATACTGGCGGCCTCGGGTTTAGCCTTAAATGGAATATGGGCTGGATGCACGATACCCTCGGCTATATGAGCCGAGATCCGATCCATCGTAAATATCACCAGAATGATATGACCTTTGGTTTGCTCTATGCGTTCAGTGAAAACTTCATCTTGCCCCTATCCCACGACGAGGTGGTACACGGCAAAGGCTCGCTGCTTACCAGAATGCCAGGGGATGAATGGCAGAAATTTGCCAACTTGCGGGCCTACTATGGCTTTATGTGGGCCCATCCAGGAAAAAAATTATTGTTCATGGGTTGTGAGTTTGGCCAGTGGCAGGAGTGGAACTTCGACACGAGTCTGGAATGGGCGGCACTCGATGCTCCTAATCATCAGGGTTTGCAAAGAGCTGTCCGGGATTTGAACCAGCTCTACAAAAAAGAACCCGCTCTCTATGAAAACGACTTTGAAGCAAGTGGTTTTGAGTGGATAGACGCCAGCGACACCGACAACAACGTACTGTCGTTCATCCGCAAAGCAAAAAACAGCGATGAGTTCCTGCTCATCGTCTCCAATTTTACACCGGTTCCCTGGCAGGGGTATCGGATTGGCGTGCCAGAGCCAGGATATTATCGTGAGCTCTTCAATAGTGATTCTGTCAGCTATTGGGGAAGCAACATGGGCAACGATGGGGGCAAGGCCACCGATTTGATACCGATGCACGGGCATTCCCAGTCGCTATCGCTGGTATTGCCACCGCTTTCAACCATCATGCTTAAATTAAAAACCTGAATATAACCCAATGGTTATTTTTCATTCTGAAACGAGTCATTTTGTTCTCAATCCAGGCGTTCGATACATTTAACCGCCGGCATATAGTCGATATTCCGGGGGGTAATTTTTGGTTAGTGTATCGTTCTTTTTATGCAATGTGATTGCCACTACACCTCAGCTATATGGGGATATGAAGTGCCCTTTGCACGGGACGCCATAAACCCATCCCTGGGGGCTTGACCGCAGCCATCCAGGCTGCGGAACACCCGTGCAAAGGGCACCTCATATCCCTCTGGACCTTCCAAGCTGAACTTTAGTGGTAATCACATTATGAAAAGCCCGCGCTGCAATAAAGAGGGCCGAGACTGCCAGCCTCGATCCTGCGCACTATTTGAGAGAACCGTCGCGATAGCGCCTGTTAGGCAACGAGCTGCACATATTTATGATCGAGAGCGGCCCCACCTGTTGTCCATCTTTTCCAGGCTCGGCTTCAATGCGAACGCTTGCGCACCTTCCTGTTGGGTTGCGAGGCCTGACAAGCCTTGCGGTAAGTCAGCAGGGTTTTCTGGGCAAGGCCCAACGCGCTGTCGCGCGGAAAAACGCCGCTGTTGTCAGCGCAGCCCGCTGCCACGCCGGTGAGCAGTTCCAGGCCTTCGGTCACGTGCTCCGCCGTATGGATATGAAACAGGCCCCGGGCGACTGCTTCAAGTATCTGGCGGTCGAGCATCAAATGGCGACGGTTGCGATGCGGAATCAGCACACCCTGGCTGCCGTTGAGCCCGGCTGTGGCGCAGATATGGAAATAGCCTTCGATTTTTTCATTGATGCCGCCCACCGGGAGCACATCGCCGTGCAGGTTGAGCGCACCGGTCACAGCGATGCCCTGCTTGATCGGCAGGCCGGAAAGTGACGAGAGCAATGCATACAATTCGGCGCAGGAGGCAGAGTCGCCCTCGACGCCTCTGTATTCCTGTTCGAATACAATGGCGGCATTGAGCGCCAGAGGGGCATTGTGGGCAAACAGTGCGGAAAGATAGCTGTGCAGGATGAGCACGCCCTTGTCATGGACAGGACCGGACATTGCAACCTCGCGCTCGATGTTGATCAGTCCATCCTCACCGGCATAGGTGCGCGCGGTGACGCGTATCGGAAAGCCGAACCGGTGATCCCCCAGATCCACTACGGTCAAGCCGTTAAGCTGGCCCACCTGCTCGCCATGCAGGGAGATCACCACATCGCCTTCAGTGATGGCTTCGCGCATCCGCTGCTCAGGATAGTCATGGCGCAGTTTGCGTGCGGCCAGTGCCGCATCGATATCTGTCGCATCAACCAGACAAACGTCTTTTTTTCGGCACAGAACAGCACTTTCCATTATCAACGCCTTGATGTGGCCGAAGATGGCACTTTGGCGGGTGCGGTCTTCTACTTCGCGATGCCCTTGTTCCAGCAGGCGGGCGACCGCGCCTGCGGTAAACTGTGGCAGGCCAAGTTTCTGGCAGGTTTGGGCGACAAAGATAGCCGAGGCGTGATGTGTCTCGGCGTTGGCGGCAAATCTATCGGCAAAATCCACTTTAACGCGGAAGCGGCGGGCAAACTCGGGATCGCCCTCCTGCAGCTCGTAATACAGGTCGCGGGAGCCGATCAGGATAATCTTTACCGTGGCATCAACCGCTTCGGGAACAAGTGAAACCGCCGCAATCGGAGCGAAGGCCATGCCCGGCTCTTCAATCTGCAGGCGACCGCTGCGAAAAAAACGCCGCAGCTTTTCCCACACCAGAGCGTCAGTAAGCAGGTCCTGCAGGTGCAGCAGCAGAAAACCCCCATGCGCCTTGTGCAGGCTGCCTGCACGAATGCGGGAAAAGCCTGTGACCAGCACGTCGCTTTCGGTTTGATATTCGATGCTGCCGAACAGGGAGCGGAACAGGGGATTGTCTTCAACGATCACCGGTGCGCCATGCAAACTGCCGTTGTCCACGGCCAGATTAACCTGGTAGTGGGACAGTACCTTGTTTAACGTCGCTTTGGGCAACTCGTCGTCACTTTCCGTCGCTTTGAATACGTCCAGGTTGTCGAGCAGGTCGTTCATGACCTGATCCAGATAGGCGTCGATTTTGGCCGGATCCCTAATTTCCAGAGAGGTGCGGATTTTTTGCAATTCGCGTTTCAGCAGCGGCGTGACCATCTTTTGGCGCAATGCCGTAAGGGCCTCGTTCATCGCCCGTTCCATGGGGCGGGTTTTCTCAAAATACCGGTTGATTTCGACGATCAGTTCCTTCTTTGCCTGGGCAATATCGGCCCGGCGTTCCTTCGGCAGCGAAAGCATTTCATCCTCGGTCATGGCGTGACCTTTCTTGCCGCACAGGGTGAAGAGTATCTGATTGGATTCCCGGTGCATCCTGAAATGTCGTGCTTCGCCAAAGGTTTCAAGCGCAGCGAAGGCCTTGGATTCTTCCTCGTTGTAGGACGTCTCTATACGTTCGCTTTCCAGTTTGAAATCTGGTCCATTAAGCTGGAGGGGAATTTCCGTCAACAGTGCCTTTATCATGCGTGCCATATACTGCCGGAGTAAACGACCTTGGCCAGCGGGCAGGCGCACTGCGCGGGGATGCTCCGGTGCGTCGAAGTTGTGCAAAAAACACAAATCCGGCGGGGTGGGCAGTTTGGCGGCTGCTTCCTGCATCGCCTGTTTCAGAAGGGAAGAACGGCCGCTGCCGACTTCACCCAGCACGAACAGGTTATAGTCCGTCTGGTCCATTTCAAGGCCGAAACGCGCGGCGACTTCCGCGCGGTGCTGGCCAATCCAGGGCAACTTCTTGTCCAGTAATTCCGAAGTGTCGACGAAGCCCAGGGTGTCGGGATTGACGGTGAGGCGAAGTTCGGCAACGGTGAGTTTCGAGATGGGCATAGGCGGTGCGATGATAAGCTGATAAAAAAAGCTTTCAGGCGAAGAGGAAGGGGGGAAAGGTCAGAGTGAACCGTCAGAATCAGGGCCCATCGGGAATCTGCAGTCGCCTTGACGACTGTCTTGCTCACCACAATCTCCGCCAACATAGAGCATCGAAGGCGAACTAATTCAATATACGTTAAAAAATAGAAAGTTAGAAGTCAATGACTTTTCAGGTTATTGCCTGAAGAGCGAGTGCCGCAAGTCTCAGCTGGAGCTGAAAGGGGCCCGGCCTGCCACATCTATTGAGACTAAATACTTCGACATGCAGGTGGGGGAGGCGCTGAAAAGTCCTGAATCCCAGCTGCAGCATTGGAAATTGTAATGATATTTTCTTTTTACATAGGAATTTCCAGTTGGACATATAATTACATTCTCTTTTATATGGCCTGGCAGTCTGGACCGATGCGTGTCTGCTGCATCGTGTTATTACATTACAGAGATGAAGGCGTTTTGCACTGAGGACACCTTTGCAATGTGCAAAAATAAGGAGAGAGAGATGGGAGAAGACTATCGTTTGATGTGGCAGGAACTGGGACTTGATCTTGAAGCCCACGATGCGCTGCTTGGAGTTCTGGGTCAGGCATACGGAGATATTTACCTGGCCCAGAAAAACAGGCCTCTGGGCATGTCGTATTTTGATTTCGTGATGAGTGAGGTGCACGGTCTGCGGATCAGGGAGCTGCTGGACGAGAAAAAGGCCGGACGAAAAATTATCGGTTCCTACTGTGTCTTCGTCCCGGAAGAAATCGCCCTTGCCGCCAATGCAACCCTGGTCGGTTTATGCTCGGGTGCGGATTTTGCTGTAGAGGAAGTGGAAAGGCTGCTGCCGAGAAACACCTGCGCCCTGATTAAATCGTCCTTCGGATTTAAGATCGGCAAGGTCTGCCCATACCTGGAAAGTGCCGACATGGTGGTTGGCGAAAATACCTGCGACGGCAAAAAAAAGGCATACGAGATTCTTGGAAAGATGGTGGAGAACCTTTATGTGATGGATCTACCCCAGGTTAAATCGGAGCACGGCAAAGGGTTGCTGAAGGCGGAGTATTATCGGTTCAAAAAAGCTGTTGAGCAGCTCACCGGGATAGCTGTAACAGCCGAAAGCCTCAAACAAGCAATACAGACCGTCAATGCCAAGCGGGCTGCGATCCATCGTCTGTCTGCCCTTCGCAAAGCCGACCCCGCCCCCATTTCAGGACTGGATGCGCTGCTTGCCAATCAGGTCTTTTTTTATGATAATCCAGCGCGTTTTACGGAGTCCGTCAACAAGATCTGCGACGAACTGGAGCAGAGAGTTGAGGCCCATCAGGGCGTCTTCCCTGAACGCACGCCGCGCATCCTCATCTCCGGCTGCCCACAGGCTGTGCCGAACTGGAAGCTGCCGATGATTATTGAAACTTCCGGGGCGGTTATTGTCGGAGAAGAATCCTGTGTCGGGGAACGCGGTACCCGCAATCTTACCAGTGAGACTGGCTCTACAATAGACGAAATGATGGAAAGTCTGGTCGATCGCTACTTTAAGGTGGATTGTGCCATCTTTACTCCTAATTCGGAGCGACTGGATCATATCAAGGAAATGGCGGCAGCATACAAGGCCGACGGTGTTATCCATTACGGCTTGCAGTTCTGCCAGCCCTACCTCATGGAATCCATCCCTGTTGAGAATGCCCTTGAAGAGGAAGGTATACCCTGTCTGCGAATAGACACCGACTATTCGATGGAGGATGTCGGGCAGTTGAAGACTCGTGTCGAGGCGTTTATTGAGCAGCTGAGATAACCAGCGGAGTGACCGAATATGCGATATGCAGGCATTGATATTGGTTCCCGGACCATAGAACTGGTGGTTGTGGATGATCGGGGCGTGGCACAGGACAGCCTGCAGGCTGATACCGGTTTCGATCCTATCGTGCAGGCCAAAAAACTGTTAAGTGAAGTGAGTTTCGACCATATAACCGCCACAGGCTATGGGAGGAATCTTTTTGAAGTAGCCTTCGATTCGCCTACGGTTACAGAGATCAAGGCCCATGCCACCGGAGCATGGGCTCTGTTTCCTGGAGTTTTCGGAGTTCTCGATATCGGCGGGCAGGACAGTAAGGCGATGTCTCTGCTTAATAACGGAAGAGTGAAAAAGTTTGAAATGAACGACCGTTGTGCTGCGGGGACCGGAAAATTCCTTGAGATTATGGCCAGGAGCCTGGGCTACGATATTGATGCCTTCGGTCCCGAGGCAATGCTTGCCGAGAGCTATCTCAACATTTCCTCCATGTGTACGGTTTTTGCGGAGTCGGAGGTGACATCGCTCATTGCCAAAGGGGAGGGCAGGCGTGAAATTGCCCGGGGACTCCATGAAAGCGTGGTTCGAAGGGCGGCCGCCATGGTCAACCGGGCCGCCGGCAAGGGGGGGGATATTGTATTTACCGGAGGTGTCGCAAAAAATCCGTGCATTGTCAGGTCGTTGGCGGAAAAACTCGGGTGCAGGGTGTTCATCCCGGACGATCCCCAGGCGGTGGGTGCGTTTGGCGCCGCCCTGCTGACAATGCAGGCGCATGGTGGTCAATAACAGACAAAAGGGCGTGGACGAATCGCCGGTTGTCTTCCCTTTATGTCTTTCTTCCTTTGAGATTGCAGCCGCTGCGGAAAAGCTCTCCGATGCTGCTTTGGGTTGTACCCCAAAGCAGCAGAAAACTGTCAGCCTGCAACGGTATCTTTTTCTTTTTCCACGATGTGTGGTTCGTTCGGGCAGGAGGTTGCGGTACGTGTTTCGGATGAAGGCAACTCATCCTGATCATAACAGTAGATACCGCAATTCAGGCAGCGTCCGGCTTCAGACCGACATTGCTCCTCGCTAATAGTCCCTTCCACTTCCCGGAAATCGCCGATGCGTTCCTGGACAGGAATCATCGGTTTGACTGCCCGGGTTGCAATCTGCTTAACATTAGTCAACGAATCGACCATTGCAGGTGGCATCATCTCACGCTGTCTATCTTCGATAGGTGGGATTTCACCGGTAGTAATGTAATAATGAATAGATCTGGCAGCAAATCTACCGCTTGCCACCGCTTCGACCAGAAGGCGTGGACCGGTAAAGCAGTCACCCCCGGCAAATACCCCGGGGATGTTGGTCTGTAATGTCTCTTCGTCCGCATCGATGGTGCTGAAGCGGGTTTTTTCTATCCCGTCAGCTTCGACAATGGCATCGAGGTCTGCCGCCTGGCCAACGGCCTGAATAACCACATCACACGGAATGATTTCTTTTGATCCTTCAATCGGGGTAACGTCGGGCATTCCGCCTGGGTTGGCCTTCAGGGTTACCTGTTCAACTTCAATTCCGGTTAATTGGTTGTCTTCACCGATAAAGCGTACCGGAGAAAGGAGACAACGCATGGTAACGCCTTCATTTTCAGCATCGGTGATTTCATGCGGATTGGCCTCCATCAACTCCCGTGAGAAGCGGAAGATAAGGATAACTTTAGATGCGCCTGCTCGCAGTGCGGAACGGGCGCAATCCATTGCCACGTTGCCAGCGCCGATGATGACAAAGCGCTGGCCGGTGATGATTTCCTCCTCGGTATGAAAACGCCGGAGGTAATCAATACCACTGTAAATTCCGGGTAATTCTTTGCCCTCAAACGGCAGCAAGCGTCCATGCCATAAGCCTATGGCAAGATATACCGCCTCAAAGCCAACCGCTTTCAGAGACCTGATGGTGATATCTTTACCAAGGGCAACGCCAGTGTGGGCTTTAACACCGAGTTCCAGTACGCCGTCAATGTCCCAGTTGTACTGCTCTTCAGATAACCGATATTCAGGGATCCCGTAAAGTGGCATCCCGCCGAGTTTCGGCATCATTTCAAAAATCTCAACCCGATGACCGAGGCGGGCCAGGTAATATGCAGCGGCAAGACCGGAAGGCCCCCCGCCGACAATTGCGACTCTATGGCCGGTATCCGGGGCAACGGGTACTTTCAATCTCTCGCCGCTTTCCCGTTCCCAGTCAGCGAGGAAACGTTTGACGGCATTGATGGCAAGCGAATCATCCTGAAGTTGCCGACGACATTCAGTACCACATAACTCGGGACAAACACGCCCCGTAGCTATTGCCAGTGGATTGTTGGCCTTGACGGTCAACAGGGCCGCGGCATACTCACCTTTTCTGGCGTGAGCGAGATATTTGGGAATGTTGATCTGTGCCGGGCAACGCTGTCTGCATGGTGACAGACATTGGGTATACTGGTTCCAGTGCAGGATTTTAGTCTGCTCGCCAACCAGCGAGATGATCCCTTTCGGACAGGCGGCAACGCAGCTTCCGCAGCCAACGCAGCGTTCCGGGTCAAAAACGGGAAGACCGGTTGCCGAACTCATCTGGATTGCCCCGAACTTGCAGGCATTCCTGCACGAACCCATTCCGAGACAGCCGTTTTCGCAGCGGATAAAACCATGGTACAGCTGTAAGGCTGCCCGGCAATCCTGAAGACCTGAATAGTTGTATTTGCGTGCGGCACGGTAACCGCCTTCGCAGGTTGCGCAGGCAAGTGTCGGTTCAGCACCCGTCACATCATAGCCGAGGAAGGTACCGACAGCTTCTGCGGCTTCGTTGCCGCCAACCACGCAAGAGTTAACCGGGATTTCTCCCTTCACCATTGCCTCGGCAGCTGAACTGCATCCTGCCTGTCCGCAGCCGCCGCAATTGGCGCCGGGCAGTAAATCTACTACGGCCTCTATTCGTGGATCTTCTTCGACGTAAAAAACTCTTGCTGCTATGCCCAGAATGATAGCCGCTACAAAGGCGATTCCGACGAGCAGGAGTATTGGTGCAGTCACAATAGTTCTCCTTTTTTCCCTGTTAGGCCATTCCCTTAAAGCCCATAAAAGCAAGGGCCATGATGCCGGCGGTTATCAGCGCGATGGAAGTACCCTGCAAACTTTCCGGTACCGCCGATATCTGCAGTCGTTCACGATGACCGGCAAAAAGAACCAGAGCTAAACCATATCCAACAGCACTGGTGCAGGCAAAAACCAGCATTTCAATAAACGGCAGTTGTTTCTTGGCGATGAGCAGCGCAATGCCCATAACAGCACAGTTCGTGGTAATCAGGGGAAGATAGACACCGAGTGCATTGTAGAGCGTTCTGCTCATTTTTTTCATGATAATTTCAACAAGTTGAACCAGTGAAGCGATTATCAGAATAAAGGTCAGCGTCTGCAGAAACTCCAGACCGTATGGCCGTAACACATAGGTGGAAACCATCCAGGTGAAGGTTGCCGCAAGAACACTGACAAATATGACTGCAGCAGCCATGCCGAGTGCCGTTTCCAGTTTCTTTGATACGCCAAGAAACGGACAATTGCCTAGATACTGGGCGAGCAGAATATTGTTAACAAAGGTAGCTGAGATAGCCAGATAGACGAGATCCATATGAATTTCCTTTATCCCTGTATGAATTTTTCACCGCGCCAGCGGGAGAAGAGATTTTGCAGAGCAAGCAGAGTGCCGATAGTCATAAATGCTCCCGGAGCCGATACCAGAAAAGACATCGGCTCGAATGCTTCTCCAAACACCAGGTGCCCGAACCATGTTCCTGCCCCGAATATTTCCCGCAGGGAACCAATGAGAGTCAGTGAGATGGCGTATCCGACACCAACACTGAACCCGTCTACCATGGAAATGAACGGGGGATTCTTGGATGCAAAAGCTTCTGCGCGACCAAGAACGATACAGTTCACCACAATCAGGGGAATATAAATGCCAAGTTGCTCTGAAAGCGGGAAAAAGAAGGCTTTCATGAGAATTTCCACAATGGAAACAAGGGTGGCAATGACGACGATATAGGAGGCGATGCGCACCTTGGCAGGAATAACATTCCTGAGACTTGAGATGGCACCATTGGAGAGGGTCACAACAAACGCCGTAGCCAGCCCCATTCCAAGGCCGTTCTCTGCGGACATGGTCACCGCAAGCGATGGGCATAAACCAAGAACTAAACGGAACGGTGGTATACGTTTCCACAGTCCGGCGGTCAAGACATCAGTAAATTTTTGTTGCATTTGTATAATCCTCTTAACGCTCTGCGATCAATTTGAGAATTTCAGCTTTTCTCTCACGGACAAAATCCAGTGCACTGTTGGTGCCATTGACAGCGGCCCTGGAGGTTGTCGAGGCGCCACTGATAGCATCGATTGCGCCGCCATCAGCAGTCAGTGCTACAGGAGTATCGATAGGTAAGCCCTGCCATTGGCGGCGAAAGGCAATCTCGACGATGCGAGCGCCCAGACCCGGGGTTTCGCTATGGCTCACCACCTCGATCCCTGTCTGCCGTTCCTTGATAAGATCAATACCGACCATAAGCTTAAGGTCACCCCCAAAGCCGCCTTTTCCTATGGCCTCGATGGCCAGAGTCGAGACGACCTTATCCTGAAGGGTATAGAAAACCGGGATGCCGACACCATCTACATCAATGACAACCTTGTTGCCAAGGACATCTTTGGCAGGCTTGTGAAACAGCCGCTCTAATGCCGGGCCACGCACATAAAGGTCAATTTGCGCGTCAACACGGGGGCCTAACTGAATATTAGCCGTGGTGAGTGCTGCGGCGGAAAAACCGGCGATTACCGAGAGCACCACGACCATCCGAATTATCTCAGACATCTTCAGCTCCCTTAATCTTAGGTTTGATCATGTCCATGAGCGGTGAACAGAGATTGAGTAAGAGGATTGCATACGCAATACCATCGATATGCTGCGAGTAGCCCCTGATGAGGATCAGCAGCACACCGCCAAGAATTCCGTAGAGCAGCATGGGGGTTCTGTTTACCGGGGAAGTGGTGTGGTCGGTGATAAGAAAGAAGCCCATGAAGACCGTTCCGCCGCTGAGGAGATAAAATACCGGAGTGGCAAAAACGTCAGGATTGGTAAGGTGTAGTATCGTCGCGGAGCCGATTAAACCAATGAGGAACCCAACCGGCAGCTGCCACTGGATTTCGCGCGCCAATAGCAGAAAGATCCCGCCGAGGAGTATGAACAGCACCATGCCGTTAGCGGTCCCGGCGACCTGGTGGCCAACAAGAAGATCGAACCAGGTATATTGCCCCTCGGCTGATGCGCCCAATGTTTTTAACAGACGCATGGGTTCGATCATCGTAACTGACCAATCGATATTTTTCAGCGCATCGGTGTTATCCATGCGGCCGGGCCATGAGAGTTGCAGGATGGCCAGGCTCAGCACCGCCGGATGCGCCGGATGTGCACCAATTCCGCCAAAAAACTTTTTGCCCACAATCACCATGAAGAAGCATCCGATCATGATTAACCACCATGGTGCATTGAGTGGCAGCATAAAACCGAGCAGCAGGGCCAGAACAATGCTGCTCCAGTTGGAGGTGAGGTCTCGTGATGGGGCCAGTTTTTCCGCCAGGAGGTCAAAGCCTACGGAGAAGCAGACACAGAGGCCGAATACGCGGAGGGCTGCCGGGCCGAAAAAATACAGGCTTGCAAGCATGGCCGGAATAAGGGCAATTACCCAGCACTGCTGGATTTGCGCTATTCCCGATCCATGCCGGTAATGGGGGCCTACAGCGACATCGAGCAGTGGTTTCTTTGCCGGTGTAGGTAGCTGGACTATTTTGAGTTCTTTCATGGATTGCCTCCGTCGGTCCAGTTGAAACGCTCGCCGTGACTCATTTCATGATTGCAGAAATGCAGGAGCTGGACGATAGGTCGCTCCGCCGGGCATACATGGGCGCATAAACCGCACTCGTGGCATGCTTCCGGGTGCAATTCTGCTGTGGAATCGAGTCTGCCGAATTCAATCATTCGATTGAGCATGTGCACCTGGATATTTACCGGACACACCCTGGTGCATCGACCGCAGAAAATACACGGTGCGATGGCGTCGAACGGCTTGACGTCGCTGGTGATGAGAAATATACCGTTGTTGTAGGTAATAGGCGTCTTGTCTGAATACTGCGCAAACCCCATCATGGGGCCACCTACAATCTGACGGGTATAGTCCGAGGCGTTCAGGCCCTGGCTGGCGAGTATATGTCTGAGAGACGTTCCGAGTGGAAACCTGACAGTCACTGCCTTGTCTATACCTTCACCGCTTATGGTCAGGCACTTCTGCATAAAGGGGGAAACGCCATCAAGTGCGTCCACTGTTGCCAGCACATATTCCAGATCCATCACGGCTATCCCGTGGGAACGATAGCTCTCCCGGCTTGGAATGCGGCGGCCTAAAAGCTTGGCGACAACCTCTCTCTCAATACGGGCGGAATAATTATCCGGCAGAAAGGCGAGTTCAGCCAGCTGGGAAAATCTCGGCTCGGCCCATAAACGCAGATGCTCTGGAACGGTAAGCCAGAGACGGACATCTGGCAGCAAGGTCCGGATTCGTTGCAGCCCGTCGGCAACCTTTTCAGCTTCCTGCTGCAGGAGCAGCTGGGAGGTGAGCACCGTAGTTTCCTGCCTGACACCGGTAATGATGACCGATTTTATTGAGGGAATGTCCTCTATTGCCCCTTCACTATAGTCACGGCCGCTAAACGTCCAGGGTGGGTTGACTCCGGCGGCACGCATTCTGGCAACAACGGCTTCCTTATCAGTGGCAGCTACCGGGCCGTCGAAAATTTCTTCGGGAGACAGTGGCTGACCGCCGTCGTTTTCTATGACGATGGCTGGAGAATGGATGCTTTGCGCGGTCCAGACGGAGGTCATATTTCGGACGGTTCCGCTGATGGTAGCGAATGCGCAATTACCGAGTCGTGATTTGCCGATGACCTGACCTTTGCGGACCGTTTCTCCTGCTTCCACGGTGGGGAAATAGCGTACACGGCCGGGATAATCGAGGGGAACAACCACACGATCCGGGTCCTCAACCTGACGGATTACCGGGTCATAATCCGATACGCCCGGCAGTATCGGCGATTTTTTGATTAGCTTCAACAATCCTTGCATGACAACATTCTCATCGTAAGTGGCAAGCCGCGCAGAGTAGCTCGCCGTTGGCTGTGGTGAATTTTTCCGGAGAGTTTTTCAGGTGGCAATCTGAACAATTCTTGTGGTAAGCGCTGGATACGGATATCGGGGTATGACAGCCCAGACAGCTGTGATCCTCGATCTCCAGATATTCCTCATGCTCCATCATATCGGAGGTATAGCTGTCATCGTGGCATGTGATACAAGCGAGCGTCTTTGTTTCACTTGCCTGGACGCCTGGGTGACACTCCCGACATGAGCCGGCCTCGTTTTCGGTTTTAATGTTATGATGGCAGGTGACACATGAATCAGCTAACTGGCCGTGTGCTCCGTGATCAAAGAGTACGGCGCCGGCCGTATTCTTGAAATAAAGCCGATCTGTTTTATTGGTTTTGCCTTTAACCATGCAGCCGATAACGACGGCACAAATCGCAATGATCACTGCGACCGTTAATGACCGGGTCCAGTTTTTTCGGCCCCGTATGTTACCACTCATGACTATTCCTTAAAATAAGTCGTTCATTGTCCTCTTCACTCATCGTGTACCAGCGGCATGAACGACGAATGCAGACGATGAGTTTTAGCTTTATCGAGTTGGAGACCGAGACATTGAAGCCCATAAGCTTGCATGCATCCTCTTTGCAGAGCAGGCCGGGCTGAATGAGGGATGTATGGCAATGCGGACATCGTACATCGGACAGTTCCTCATCGTCCTCTACCTGTATGGTGCTTTCCCGGTCCAGAACATTCAGATAAGGCGAAACCTTACTGATTCCGACCTGTCCCTGATTGTTGATGATTTCAAAAACAGCCTTGTCATCCTCATTGAGTGGTTGTGCACAATGGGGACACCAACAATTGAGATAGGTGCCTTGTTTGATTTGGGATCTCTCCATAAGTGGGCGGGATTCCCATAGTTCTTCTTCCCAACGAGTTGGCGTACGTGTACCTTTGTCTTTCATCTGGAACTCCCTGGATGCAGTGTTTTTTGATAATGCTTGGTGGATACCGGTAACTGAATACTATGCAGGTGTGACTGAATGCGAAGCAGCTAAGTGGTAAGGAGTTGATATGCAATCCACTCTCTTTGGGCCCAGCAAATAAATCAAATAAAACAATACGTTAGATACATTGGAAATTTTCTGTAAAGAACCGATAGTAGCCAATCAATTGTATCTAGGCAACTTTTTTTTGCTAGAGCAGGAGATCTGGGCGTGCAGATTGTGCAAACATTCGGGAAAGACAGTATGTTGAGCCAATTATTTTTTTTGACTTGTCACCTGGGGAATAACCATCATTTTGCGTCGAAGGGGAATGCAAGAGATTCAGCAACTTTTTCTAACCCGGATGTATCAGCAATATTGTTGAAAAAGTACCATCATGTCGATACAAAGCAGCTGTGGCGAAAATGACTGGAGGATAGAATTTCAGTCATTTTCGCCGGTGATCGTATTTCATTGCGGGGCAGGCAAAGGAGGGGGAATATCAGTTGGCAAAGGGGGAGGGATATCGTCTTCTATTACCGGAGGAGGCGGCTGGGGAGAAGGTGTCGGCGGATTGGCTTTTTTGCTGGCCTGGGTGACACCGTTGTCGCTCCATTTGAAAGCTTCTCCGTTCAGGATGATTTTTTCCTTATTGAACCAGATTGTCAAATCGTCTGAATCCTGCTTCTTTTTGTCACCGGCGAGGTTAGGTGTACCAACCTGGTAGAGATCATTGGTATATTTTATCGTTTTGGCTAATTGCTCGTCGGAGCGAATGATCTGCGATTTGAAGACCATTTCAATATCATAGGCTTTTTTTTCAGAATTGTCCGCCGCAAGTTTTTCGCGAATGAGAGAGATGGAGATCTCCGCAGAACTTTTTTTCTTTATAAAGGATGAGATCGGCAATACATCTTTAAAGGTCAGTACAGTCATTGCCGGAAGATCAGGCATCACGGACGCGTCGGCAGGATAGAAATCTTTTTCCCCGGCCTCGTTTTTTAAACGTAACGTCACCAGGGCATTTTCAGTCATCCAGCGCGTAGGCAAAAAAAGTGTGATGTTATCACCCTTAAAAACATTGAGGGGGTTGAGCAGGGACTTATCCGCAACCTGCAGCAGCACGCGGTCAAATTCCGGTTGTATTTTTTTTAAGATATCACTGTTGCGAATTTTCCCGTAGAGCCATAACAGGTCATAATTATTAACCTTATTGTTTTTCACTACCATGTCCATGATGCGATTGAAAACATCGGGCCGAGCATTCAGCAGCAAAGCCGGACCGACCGTCCGGATCATATCAGGGGTGTCGATAAATGCGATATGGCCGTTATCCAGATTACGCAGAATCAGCTTTCCCGCGGTGTCAGAATCGCCCAAACGTTCATACTGAAGGGCCACAAACAGGATATTTCCCCAATCGGCATCCTCTGAATTGGCTAAAATCAAATCCAAATCTTTTTTAAGCATGCGAGGATCTGACTCTTCCGCTTTCAACATGGTTTTGCACATGGCCACGGAGGCCGCATAAGGGTCCTTTCTCAAAATCCGCTGATTGATTTGCTGAAATTGGTTGAAGCAATGAAGCGCCTCCTCATTTTTGCCGATTTCCTGGGCCGCTTGGCCGCGGTAGTACCAGTAGGGCGGAAATTTCTGGAAACTGCTTTCTATCCGCTCCAATTTGCGATACCGCCGGTCAAGGTCGGGTTCCTTCAAGATATCAGTATAATCGCTGAGCTGTTTTTCATTCAATCGCCATTCATCAGGCAGATTATAGCGTCGCATCAGGTCCCAGGAGTATTTCAGCAGCTTTTTGTAAAAATTGTTGAGCCCCTCCATGGTTTTTGCTTCAATTGCCCATTTTCCTTCTTCTTTTTCTTTTGCATATGTATCCATCTGGGATCGGTAATTAAAATAAAATGACCCGGTACGAAGTACCGCAGTTAAAAGGCCTGCATAAGGATTGAGAACCAGGTCAGTGTCGAAAATACGCGATCTTATTCTGTTTTTAAGCTCGTTTTGGATATTTTTATCGAAGCGGGTTAAAATATACTCCCTGTCATGATCGCGAATTTTCGAACTGGTGAGCAGATCCATGAGTTCCTGGAGCAAAGTGATGATGTCGGCGTCAGGAATATTGCTCAAATTCAAATTATTGATAATGGTATTGTATTCCTGGTCAAGAACCACCTTGTCATTATAGGTCATGATATGGGTCAAAGAGACCGCAATCAGGTTTAAGGATTGCAACACCTGGAGCTGCGCCTGGTCTTTATTGGGGTCCGCCCGGAGTTCCCCGGGGATAAACAACCCGGAAAACAGGATGCACATAAGAATTACAACCGACTGTAAACCCGAGATAAATTGTTTTTGAATGATCCGCATTTGCATTTTCCATCCGTTCTTGAATCGGCTTTTGCTGCAGCCGTTAAAAATTTCCAACCGTATTCTATATGGTTGGTATACGTCTTTTGTCAAGATAATCCGAAATCGGGACATGGCTCAGGGATGCTATCGGAGCTGTAACGGGAGTCGCCGATTTTTACAGGGTCAGGCCGATTTTCTTGACCTTGTGGTGGTCCTGGCTACAGGAGAGTTACCCGGTAAAAGATACCATTACAGGCAACTCAGGGGATTGCCTCAACTGCGGCAAAAGACGGCTCATGCAAAGGCAGGAGGATGTCGGCCATCTCCTTTATTTTCAACATGATATCGTACGCAGCACAGGCGTTCACCAGCGTGCCCGGGGGAATTACCTCCATCTCCATGGCCCGGACCTCCCTGGGCGGTTCAAAATTCTCCCGGATAACACAAAATCCGGTAATTACCGCCTTGCCCTGCACAGTGTCGATAACCACGCTCATGCCACCATCGGTATGCGCTGGGGTATGCAGACAGGTGATCCCGGGTACCACTTGCGTATCCCCGGTCATAACCCTGATTTGACCGTTTTGCTCAACCTCTTGTATATAATCCTCCAGGTAGCGGAAATCCAGTGGATGCGGATGGTGAATACGCTGCAGCTCAAGCTCATGAACATAGAACCTGGCGTTGGTACATTTGTAATCATTTTCACAATGATCATTGTGGAGGTGGGTGTGGATGACGATATCTATGTCTTTTGGGGTAAGGGCAAATCGGGCCAGTCCCTCTTCAAAGGTATAAATCTTGCCGCCGATGGCCTTTTGTCGGGCTTCAGATTGGATGGGACATATCTCGCCGGTATCCACCAGAATATGCTGCTCTCCGCCTTTGATGTACCAACTGTAGATGGGGATGGTGTAGCTCTCTCCAGCTCCATGCTGATAGGTCATCATGCTTTTGTCAAACACCTTGGTCCCGAGGACAATCGGGTGAATCGTATAGGTCGTCATTACCGTTCCTCCTGTTTCGCTATCGAGAGACCAGCGCGTGCACCTCGATAAAATATGGCCTGGATGGTTGAGTCACTGATAGATGAACCAGCTGTAATAGTAAGAAGAATGCCATGTTAAATCCAGTAGATCCACTCTAGGATTCGAGTTTATCTGGACACTGTAACAGTTGTTACAGATATCTTCTGCAACTTCTTTTAGAATGAAGGCCTCTTTTCAAAGATTGTCGCAGCTGTTACAACAATCTTCTCGATCATTCAGAATCAGGACTGAAAGTTCTTAATAACGTATTCCAGGGAGTAGATAATGAAACCACAGGTAATTGGAATTTCGGGCAGCCCCATCAAGAATTCAAACACCGACAGGACAATCAAGGCTGTGCTGGAAAGCACCGGTCTGAAAACAGAATTTATCAAGCTGTCCCAGCGCAGGGTTCAACCGTGCATTGCCTGTCTTGGCTGCACGAAAGACAATGTATGCAAAGTGAAAGACGACTTTCAGGAGATAGCGGAAAAGGTGAAACATGCAGGTGCAATTGTGGTGGGAGGGTATCCTCCCTATGCGAGTATTGATGCATTCACCAAGGCCTTTCTCGAAAGACTCTTTTCCCTTCGCCATCAAAACGGCCTCAATCGTGGAAAACTGGCTGTGACGGTAGTGACCGGGATCGGCCGGGGTGCGCCTGGGCTGGAAGAGGCGAGCAATCAAGTCGCCCAGGCGTTGACCATGGAAGGCATGGAAGTATTGGGCCAGCTTAAAGTGACGGGAAATCCGGAATGTATGGTTTGCGGCTTTGGCCAGAGCTGTCCTATGAGTGCTTTGCCATGGGTCTTTGGCGACGACACGAAAATCACCCCGGAAAAGTTTTGCCAGGTCGAGGACCAGAAAGACACATGGCAGGCGGCCGAAAACCTCGGCAAAGAAATAGCGGCACGACTGAGAAAAGTATACATGATGTGACATGAACGGCGCGCACTGGAGTATTTTTCCCTTCACAAAGCTCAAGTGAGCACATCTTGCTACGGACAGGTTGTAACAGTGCAACTACTGAAACAATCAACAGGGGAGACTGCAATGGATATTATCGAAGCGATTGGAAAGAGAAAAAGTATCAGAGACTTCAAAGATGATCCGGTGCCGCAGAATGTTCTTCGAGAAATCCTTGAAATTTCATGCCGTGCGCCATCAGCCATGAATACGCAGCCGTGGGAATTCACTGTTGTCGCAAAAGACACCCTGGATTCGATGAGACAAGCGGCTGTCGATAAATTAACAGCCGGTGAAAAACCTCGATCGGAACATTGTGTTGCGGGTTGGCCTTCAGACAGTGTATATCGCCTGCGTCAGATAGAGCTCGCCAAGTCTCTTTTTCAGCTCATGGATATTAAAAAAGAGGACGCAGATAAACGCTCGCAATGGATCGAGCGAGGTTTTCGTTATTTTAATGCTCCCGCGGCAATAATTATCTGTGTTGACCGAATGCTCGCTGAGGGAACACCGATATTTGACATCGGGGCGGTTACCCAGACTATCTGTTTAACTGCCTTGCACTACGGCCTTGGAACGTGCATTGAAGAGCAGGGCGTAATGTACCCTGATATAGTAAGAAAATTCTGTAATATTACTGAAATTAAACAAATCGTAATCGCTATTGCCATTGGATATCCCAATTGGGATTTCCCGGCAAATCGATTGGAAACTCCCCGTGAATCCGTTGATACAGTTACGAGGTGGTGCGGGTTTGAATAAGCTTTGACAGTGTCTCTCGCATGGCTGATCAAACGAAAATATCTGATCAGCTTTTGCCGGGAATTATCATACGTACCAGGCCTGCTCGGAAGAAAAAATATTGAACTCATTATGAAGAACACAACAGAGCATTCCCCTCAGAAAATTTATGTGGAACTCACCACGCGCTGCAACCTGCATTGTCAGATGTGTGTAAAGCACATGGCTGGCAGTTGTATCGCAGAAGCCGATATGGACGTGGCCGTATTTCGACGTCTGCTTCCCTCTCTACTCCATGCGGATACCCTTATTCTTAACGGCATCGGGGAATCCACGCTGCATGCAGATTTAGTAGAAATCATTCGTCTGGCCCGTGAACGGATGTCGGGAGAAGCGACGATTGGCTTACAGAGTAACGGTTTACTGATTGATAGAGTGGCCGCTTTACATCTGGTGCAGGCGGGGTTGAATTCCCTCTGCCTCTCCGTAGACCGATTCGATGACAATGTTTTGCGCCGTAACGTTGGTAAAGGGGAGCATTCGTTTGCTGCAGTTGCAGAAGCCGTTGCCAACCTGCTTTGGGCAAAAAAGAAGGTTGGCGGTACGCTTAAAATTGGCCTGGAGATGGTTCTGTCCAAAACAAGCATTTATGATTTGCCCGCATTGGTTGCCTGGGCCGCGGATAACGGGGTAGATTATATTCTTACGACCCACCTTATTTTATATGATAAAGCAACAGAGAGTGCCAATCTGTTTAACCCCAACACGCCGGAAGCTGTCCGGCTGTTCAATAAGTACAACCAGATTGCAACCGCCAGGGGCATTGACCTCGCAGGCAGCATCGGCACGTACCGAAAATCTGCCGGGACCCAGACTGATGGTGAAATTTTGCCGCTTTTTTTCGACATGCGGCAAGAGGCCCAGAACAATGATATCCGACTGAACCTCGATACACTGGCAGCTCACAATGAAAAGCTGACGAACGAGATCCAGCCTTATCTCAACAAAGCGCAACATCTGGCGAAGAGCCGAGGCATTGAGCTTTTCCTCCCACCGCTGCAAGCGGACTCCCAGCGACATTGTCCCTTTCTTGAGACCAACGCGACATTTATTGCCCCCAACGGTGATGTAATGCCCTGTCATTTTCTGTGGCACACCTATTCCTGCCGGGTGCTGAATGAAGATATCCATGTTCAAAAGCGAATAGTTGGCAATATTTCCGAGCAACCACTCGAGCAGATATGGCGACAGAAAGAGTATAAAGATTTCAGAAAAGAAGCCGGGGAGTATAACTACAGCCCATGCTGGAGCTGCTCCCAGGGGCCGTGCGCTACACTCGTCAATGATGAAAATCATTTTGCCAATGATTGTTATGGCAGCAGTGTCCCCTGTGGGCATTGTCAGTGGAACCTCGGTGGTATTCGTTGTCTGTAGGGACGAAATGATCGATTCCAGAAAAGGGTGGATGCGGGAAACAGGCCGGCATCTTTATTTGTCGCCTTTCAGGTAAAGATGGATGGGAAAGAAAGATTATATATTGATCGCCGTGCTCTATGGTTCTCTTTTTGGAGGGATATTTTTTCCCGAGAGTTCTGCTGTTGTTTCCGAGGTCATCAAGTACCTGATGATGACCATGCTCTTTCTGGCCTTTATAAAAATATCTCCGGCTCATGTCGGCAGGGCCCTGATATCCTGCTGGGGAGGGCTTATCTGGGGCACTCTGTTGCGCCTGGTGGTTGCACCGGCAATAGCCTATTGGGTGACTCTTGCACTGTATCCGCCATTGGCACTCCCCATTCTTTTGCTTGCCGGGGCCTCCACAGGCGTGTCAGCCCCATTCTTTACTTCGTTGTGCCGGGGCAATATCTCGTACTGTCTGGTCATGGCCGTGGTGACCAGCCTGCTTTTGCCGATCAGCCTGCCGGTGATGGTAGACGTATTGTCCGATACCACCCTGCGCTATGATCTTGCTGCCATGGCCCTGTTTCTCGGCATGATTATTTTTGTTCCACTGGTTGCAGCATTTCTCTTCAGGATGGTTATGCCGGGCCTGCTTGTGCCGATGAATCGAATGAGTTATCCGATTTCACTGGTGGTGATCTCAGGTATTAATTTCGGGGCTCTCGGCCGATATCTTCCTTATCTCAAAAGCAACCCTGAGCAGATTCTTTATTGTGCAATCTGTTCTGTTGCCCTCGCTATGGTACTGGCCCTGCTGGGATGGGGGGCAGCACGGACAAGGAATTGGGCTTACAGGGTAGCAGCGTCAGGCAGCCAGGTCTGGGTTAATAATATTTTAATCATCGCCCTGGCCGTGCACATGAACCTGCCGCTGGCGGCAACATTAGCGGCTTTCTACATGATTCCGTATTACGGATTTGTTGTCTTTTTTTCGGTAGTGGGCAACAGGTCTGAGCCGGACTGTGTTGCTGGATGAGGCGCAGCCATAAAAAATGCGAAGGTATTGACATGATTTTGGGTATATCGGGAAGTCCAAGACCACATGGAATTACTGCAAGTGCTGTCAAAGAGGTGCTTGCTGAATGTGATGGCGATACAAAATATATTTCTCTTGCAGGAAAGCATATAGGTGGTTGCATCAGCTGCCTGGGGTGTATAACTGACAACAGATGCATTGTAAATGATGATTTTCAGGTGATAGCCAAGGAAATGCTGCGAGCCGACGCCATAATATTTGGTATCCCCAATTATTACGACGTTCCCAATGGCTTATCCCATTGTCTGCTGGAACGATGTTTTTGTTTCCGTCATCGGGGCGCATTTCTGTTACAAGACAAACTTGCCGTCGTTTTGTCCACCGGCTATTCTTCTGATGAAAAAAACAGCCAGGTGTTAAAAATAGTCGAACATTTTATGACTATGAATAAAATGAACACCGTTGCAAAGTTTCTGGTGGGTGCCTATTCTCAGTGTTACCGCTGTACGTACGGTCGGACTTGCGCTGATGGAAATGTTGTTAAAAACAATGGTTTTGTCGCGGAAGTTACGCCCGACATGTTGCCGCCAGAGTTTGATAAACAGCCGGAGTCAATGAGTAAATGTCGCAGCACAGCGGAGCTGCTCAACAGAATATTACCGAAAAAATAACAAACGAACCTGTATCACTGCAAACAGCCTGCTTGTAACTATACCGCTCAATGACAACCCGGAAAAACATAACTTGTTTCAGGGGGAGTCATATTCTGATGGTGAGTAGATAATTCCGGCAGGATAATAATTACCCAAAGTATCTTCAGGAGAAATCATGATTCAGCATATCGTAATGTGGAAGTTCAAAGAGAGTGCGCTGAACAACACGCGGGAAGAAAACATAAATGAGTTCGCCTCCAGACTGGAAGCGCTTGTCGGCGTAATCGATGAGATTGTCAGCTTGAAAACGGGCAAGAATATTCTGCCAGGTGAGACTGCATCTGATCTCGTCTTGCTGTCAGAGTTCAACAGCTTGAATGATCTTGAAAAATATAACAACCACCCCGAACATCAAAAAATCCTTGCTTTTGGCAAGAAAGTGATCGCCGAGAGAAGGGCCGTTGATTTTGAGATGTAACCTTTTGATGTGCAGTGCACCCGAGCCTCAACGTTCATGATCTTCCTGAAGGTGTCGGCAGTCGTTGATCTTTTCAATCTGAAAATCTACTCCATCCCTATGAATGATATTCAGGGCCGCTGTCTCCTGTCGCAACTCCCGAAATTGATTCAGGGAGGTTTTCGATGCAAAGCATAATAATGAAATGATGACGAAATTGTGTGCACAGATCAACAGAGTAGTGCCGGGGGGGTAGGGCTCGGAAATCCGCATCAGCGTTTCAACGGCACGCTGCTGGACTTTCTCGAGACTCTCTCCCCCCGGCATGGTCAGGGTGGCGGGATTTTCTTCCCAACTCTTTCGAAACTCCCGATGCTCTACTGCCCACCGATGCGCTTCCATCCCTTCAAAGTCTCCCAGATCCATTTCCATAAATCCCGATTCTTCGATCAAAGGCGTTAACGGGTGAAATCTGCCGATATGTAATGCCGTTTGTATGGCCCGCTTCAGAGGACTTGAATAAATGGCGGTGATGGCCTCGTCTTTTAATGCCGATGCCAAGGCTCGCGCCTGGTTATTTCCCGTCGGGTTGAGAGGTAAATCGCTCCGTCCCTGGAAGCGATGCAACCGATTCCATTCTGTTTCCCCATGCCGGATGAGTATAATTCGACTGCCTGACGGTTTACTGTTTATCACTTTTTGCCTATCCTTTTAAGCATTTCAATAAATATTGCTGCCAATCGATTGCAGGTCAACGGGGTGTTGCCGGACGCATCTTCTGCCCGGGATTATTATTTTACCTTTGACCTGCCGCAATTCTTTCCCTGAGTTCATCGAAGATTTAACGGCAGCTGGCTGACCGTTAAATGTACCCTTTGGGGCACAAGAGACCGTTGTTGCAAAGCCGTGGAACATTCTAATACCGGATCGTGCGGCTTCAAGTCGAGACGCTGTATTCTCGAAAATTACAGTACCCGTTCAAGAAACCCGGCTGGCGCAGCAGGATCAGTTCGTATGAGAACATTACGCATCATACGTCCTGAAGTTTAGCTGCGATGACCAGAAGATACTGCAATCGCAGGTTTCGCCACACCAGGAGAAAGCGAAATCGTCCTTACTATAATGAGATTTTTATTGAGCTCTGCAGCCGCTGCGGCAGAGCTCTCGTGTGCCATTTTTGAAGATGGGGATCTGTCTTGACAATGAGTGACTGGATGTAGAGGGATTTACGCTGTTATTCCCTGTAACGCCTTTCGAGGAAAGAAAAAGGGTGTACGTTAATACGGTACAGGTCATGCAAACTTGAGGTAGGCAATAGCCGAGAGACAGAGCAAAAAGGCCGGAAGTACAAACATTCGCGGCCTGTATAAACGGTCTGCTGCCAACCGTTTAACAATGCGCTGTGTCGCATAGAGCGAGGCGATCAGGCTGCCGACGATGGTAATGAGTTGCAGGATGAAAGTGGCGTCCGAGCTTATCAGGCGGCTCGGGTTGTACTCACTGCCCAGGCCGATGATATCGCGCAGGTTGGCAGGCAGCAGCCAGATGCCGCCCACAAAGATTTCCAGGTGTGCAGTCATGAAGGCACCAAGTACCAGCGGAATCATACTGTATCCGAGTATGGATGCCGTCGTTTTCCAGCTGCTTCCGGTAAGCCTGGCCATTATTCTCGACATAACCGCATACCCGCTCAGGTAGATTATAATGCAGGCGAAAAAGAAGATGCTCGAGGCCAGGACCTGACTGTCGGGCAGTCCCAGTCCATGGATCATACTGGTCAAGCCGGTCGTAAACCCGGCATATTTCTGGTTGATGGCAAACGGATAAAAGATAGCGGCCAGACTGACCACCAGCACGCTGTCTTCCAGGCGCGGCGACTGGAGATTCCATAGTTCCTGGGGGGCCAGGCGGAGATTGAGGTGTATGGAGTTCAGTTTGCAGTTCTTGATGCATTGCCCGCAAAGGATGCAGTCGCGATTGTTGTCCACCAGAAAAGGATGGCGAAACATCGGGCAGCCAGCCGCGTGCTCGTCGCCATTGTAGCACAGTTGTTCGACGCAGCGGTTCATGCACACATGTCTGTTGGCCCGCAGTTCGAGAATGGATGGCATGGAAAAAAGCGCGTTGATTGCGCCGAGCGGGCAGATATAACGGCACCAGACCCGGCGTTTAAAAAACACACTGAAAAAAAGTGCGCTGAGCGTGATGGTGAAGATGATCCAGGCTGTCAGCCGCGGGGAGGCATAGGCATTCCAGGCGGTCTCGATCCAGAACAGGGTGATGCAGAGAACAGTCATTATCCAGCCGGAATACTGGCGAATTATCTGCGGGGTCGGCCTCTCGGGCTTGAGGAGCTTCTGGGCCAGCCAGCCGGGAACGGACAGACCGCAGACACTGCACCAGGTGCGGGCGAAGAAAAAAAAGGCAAAGATCAGCAGCGGCCAGCCGACCACCCAGCTGAGGGTCAGGCCGATATTTTTTTCCCCGGCGACCGGACCGAAAAACAAAATCGCCAGGACGAGGATAAAAAAGGCGCCGACGATAGCCCTGGGCAGTACCGGGAAAAGCGGACTCGTCAAAAAGGCGCGTATGGGGGCAAGGCGGAGCAGATTGAACTCCCACTTGCCCTCGGACTTGGGCACCCCGAGAAGGTTCTGGTGGTTGAGCGGTTCATTGCTCTTGCCCAGAATAACGGCACGCTGCAGCACGCTGGCCATTTCGGTCAGATTGCCCGGCCAGTCGTAATTCATGAACATGCCCATGGTCTGCTCGTCGACCCGGTTGATATTCTTGGCGTATTGCAGGCTATAGCGTTTGAGGTAGTATTGCACCAGGCGCGGAATATCACGGCGGTGTCCCCGTAGGGGGGTCACCCGGAAATGCTGGTCAGCGACGAGGGAATAGAGTGAGGGGAGCAGCCGGTCATGACCGTCCTCCTGGCGGGGTTTGTCCTGGCAGATCAGGATAAGCCGCGAACGCAGAGGCACTCTGGTGCCGCCGCCCACCTTGCAGAACCCTTTTTTGCTGATGATTGTGGCCAGCTGCCGCTGAAAATCAGGTTCCATGTATTCGGCATTGTTTAAAACGACAGTCCCTCCCTGCAGCCGTTCAAATACTCCCAGTTGGTCGACCTGGGAAAACGCCGAGGAATCGCGCGCATAGCCGAATAGCTCTACTTCCAGCTGTGCTGGATCGATTTCCCTGATATCAATTTCGATGTAAGGGCCGTCTTTATAGGCACTGGCCCGATGGATTTCATAGGCAACCATCCGCCGTCCGGTGCCGTTTTCCCCGGTGAGGAGTACCGGAGCAAGATTGTCGCTGAACCGCTGGACTGCTTTTCTTATCTGTCGGGCAATGGTCGATTCCGAAAGGCGGGAGCCGCGTTCGCTGTCAAGAAATGCTTTTTCGCCACCCGCAAAATGTTTCGTCTCCGAAAAAAACGTCGAATCCAGCTTGTCGTCGCCGTTATTGCGGGAATTTTTCGATTTACTGAGAGCCTGGGCATGGTCATGGAATGAGACCCGCAGACGATTTGCCAGGGCGATACTCAGTTGCCGCTGTATCGCATTGTTGTTCAACAGGACTGAATTGAAGGTGTCGGCGTCAAAAAAGAGCAGTGAAAGCTCGCTCATAGCCCGGACGTTCAGGCGATTGCCGCTGTTGGTCAAAAGCGACGTTTCACCGAAATGGCCGCCCGGGCCGATATGACCGACAATAAGCTGGCTGTCTCCTTCGGAATTCAGGGTCAGCTCCACTTCCCCTTCGGCAACGATATAAAATTTGCGGTCATTTTCAGCCTGACGGTAGACGTACTCACCCTGTCTGACTCTTCGCCACTGGCCGGCGTCGATAATGTGGTCGATTTCTTCTCTTGCGACATCCCTGAAAAGGACAGAGTTTTGCAGGTTCTGTCTGAGCTCTTCCTCATTATGCATATCCAGCACCATTACCATACCGTGTTCAGTCGCCTCCTTGACACATCGCTTCACCAGTGAATCCGTTCAGGTGTTTGCATTACTGCCGCAGATTTAAACTCAGTAACGATACCGGGCAATGCCGGAAAATTTTTTCCGAAGTAGTACCGAACATGTAATCTTTAAAATTTGTTCTCCCTTTTGAACTGATAACGACCAGATCGGCTTCTTCATCGGCGACAGCCAGGAGAATCTCCTCAAAGGGCACACCGCTTCTGATGATTGATCTGGTGGCAACCATTTTCGGGACGTACTGACGAAACATATCTTCTAGATTGACGGTGCGCCTCCTGGTCTCATCGTTGATGAATTTTTCCAGGGTGATTGTGCCGGGGTCCTCATGTCTGCATACTTCTTTTATATAGTCAATCTGTCGTTTATTAATGACGCTTACTGCAATGAGTTCAGCCTCGTTCCGTTCAGCGATCCCTGCCGCATATTGCAAAATCCTGGCGGAATAGACAGAAAAATCGATACCGGCGATAATTTTATCCAATTTTTTCATTGTTTTTCTCCCTAAAAACGCTTCCTGCTGAAATTTTCCCGGCTTCTGGCACTCAGCACGGGAACAGGGGAATGTCGGAACACTTTCTCCGCGTTTGATCCATGCAGCGTGCCGATAAGATTACTTTTTCCTTTGCTGGCCAGCACAACCAGGTCGACTTTTTCCGTTTCTATGGCTCGGAGTATGGCTTCGTATGGAATGCCAACGTGAATAACAATCCTCATGCGTGGTTTCTCGGCAGGAAAAAATTGATCAATGATTTCTTTAATGTGCTCCCGACGTTCTGTACTTGCCCGTTCAATGTAGGTTTCAACAGAAAGGCCCTCCGGAAGATAGGGGCTTACGGTCCTGACCGCCTCGACATCCCGGTTGTTGATGACATTCAAGAGTACAATTTCCGCCGGTAATCCTCTCGTGACCGTCACTGCCTCCTCGATGGTCATCCTGGTATAGTCAGACAGATCAACACAAGCCATTACTTTCCCAATATCAGTCATTTCAACCCCCTTCACTCCCAAGTCATTACCATATGGACAAATGATGTGTCCTGTGCCCTGAAGATTATTTGCATCCTGCAAGAGCATCATAAATGCCGGAGCCGGCTCTCAAGAAAAAGGAGCAATTATTGTGCCACTAGTCGGGGGAACGACACCCTGCCGTTTCCTGTGCGTTTTCTCGTTGTGCAGGTTTGCTGACCTGATGAAACGGCGGGTGGATGCGATCATCGGAAAAAAGACGGCGATGAATCTTCTCATACCTTCGGGGAGTTGTCATAATGCCATATCTTTCAACCAGCAGATGGCCACAGACTGACAAGATGCTTTCCAGTCTGTAAAGATTGCTGACACTTCGGCCTTTGATACAACCGACAGAGTAATAAATACAATGGGTTGGAATCTTCGGTGCAGTTTCAGGCAGCTCTCCCGGCAGGAGGGGCATCAAGCAAAAATATCGTGGAGATACATAGTGATACGAAACGATACATCATGAGTATATGTTACAAAACAGTACAGTGTTACCATGTGACCGTATCATAGTGTAACATTATGTAATCACGATGAATTATGTATAAAAAATTTTGGCATGAATTATGCTTTATAGAAAATGAAGAATAAATCGCGAGGTTTGCATACAGTTTATACCATAAACGTTTTATCAGGGAGGAACCACATGTCATCAATAGCGTTATTTCCATGTCTTTCGACACTCGATTCGGGCATTATCGGCGAATTATCGAGTATTCTTACCTTAAAAGTCTACACCGATGAAAACCTTTTTGGCGACACGGTTGCAAGATTTGGCGGGGATCCTGAACGTCTGAAGAAAATGATGTACAGCAGGACATCGGTTTTCAATCAGTTCACTCTTGAAAAAGAGAAAGCTGTCAACATGTTCCGCATGGTGCTCGCTGATAAACTTGCCGCCCCCGAACAGTATCTGTTCCATGGTTTCCTCACCTCTCTCATTCCGGCTGAAGTCACAGAGGTATTAAGAGTCCTGGTTGTCGACAAGAAAGAAGGGCGGATTGACCGTGCGATCAAGATGGGACTGAGCAAAGGGGAAGCAAAAAAGAAGATTCGCAACCATGATATCAGCGCGTTCAGCTGGACCGATTTTCTTTTTGCCAAAGAAGCCTACGACAGCTCACTCTATGATCTGGTTGTGCCGGTTGAAGCAAAAGACCACCGAGAAGTAACCAAAGAAATACTCAGTTGTTTTCACCGAACTTCAGTTTTGCGTACCCCCGAGTCCCAGAGTGCGGTCAAGGATATGAAGATGGTCGCCGAAATCGAGAACCTCCTCCTGGCCCATGGCCATAAGCTGGGCATCAAAGCAAAAGAGGGCAATGTTACCCTGGTCATCCAAAACAGCGTTCTCAATTTTAATGGCTTGAAACAGGATCTTACCGATCTTATCAGGCAGATTCCCGGCATCAAGGAAATTACCATCGAGAAGCATAAAAGCTATGTTGAAACGGTGTACCGCCAGCAAAAATTTGAATTGCCCTCCAAGGTTCTTTTTGTTGATGATGAACGGGAATTCGTCCAGACGGTTTCCCAGCGTCTGATCAGCCGGGATGTCGGCACATATGGCGTCTATGATGGCCAGCAGGCCCTGGACTTGATTGCTGAGGATTGCCCTGAAGTCATGGTTCTCGATCTGAAGATGCCGGGACTGCATGGCATTGAGGTGCTCCGGCAGGCCAAGGAAATCGCCCCGAATATTGAGGTTATCATTCTTACGGGGCATGGCACGACCAAAGATATGGAAGAATGTATGAAGCTTGGGGCATTTGCGTACATGAATAAGCCGGTTAATATAGAAGAGCTCTCTGCAACCATTAAGGCTGCCAATGACAAGGTTCATGCAATGCAGAAGAAAGCCTCGGTTGCTTAAAACAGAGCGGTGTTATTTTTTTAACACACTATCAATTATATACATATTTCTTCATGACAGAGGGGGCAACGATGGAAAAAAAACTGGAAGCCAAGGTTTTACTGGTGGATGACGAAGAAGAGTTCATCAAAACTCTCGCCCAGCGATTAGAGATGCGCGGTCTGAAAGTAACCGGGGCAACCCGGGGAGAAGAGGCTGTTAATCTGGTGGACAAACAGAATTATGATGCCATTGTCATCGATCTTGCCATGCCCGGCATGGACGGTCTGGAAACCTTGAAAAGGATCAAGGAAAGTCATCCGGATGCGGAAATTATCATGCTGAGCGGGCAGGGAACTGTCAAGTCGGGCATAGAAGCGATGAAGCTCGGTGCTGAGGATTTTCTGGAAAAACCTGTCAATATGCAAGAACTTCTGGAGAAAATCGATGAAATGAAAACCAAGCGGATTCTGGTTTTGGAAAAGCAATCGATGGCGGAAATCGACCACATCCTCAAGACTAAATCCTGGTAACTGTACCTCCCGGGCTGTGTATGCTGGGAGAATTCGTTCTGCCAGGCAAAAGAGCTGCCTGAGATTTACAAATAAACGATCAGCGCCGCAGACAATCTTTGCGGAATGCTATTCTTGCGTCTTTTCCACGTATTAAGGCGTGGTACAATAGAGGTGGTGAACATTATGTCGATTTCAAAGGATATCGCGGAAAATTCCGATCTGGTCGGAGTCAATAAGCTCGGTCAGGGAAAACCGATACGAATTGACTGGAAGCGTGTGTTTTTTATTTTGTTAGGCATCGGACTTTTTTTTGGGATTTATTACTCTCCACCCTGGGCAGCGGCCATTGATCCTCTGGGCGTCAGCTTTGAGCTGAGTCGAGAGGCGAAAGGCGCATTGGCCGTTTTTGGGCTTGCGGCCGTCTGGTGGGTATTTGAGGTCGTCCCAATCGGGGTTACCAGTCTTTTAATAGGCACGCTTCAGGCCCTCTACCTCATTCGGGATCCGAAAGTGGCCTTCAAAGATTTTATGGACCCTTCGGTGCTCTTTATTTTCGGATCGCTGGTCATCGGTATGGTTTTTACCAAGACCGGATTGACCAAACGTCTTGCCTACAAGATGCTCTCCATCATCGGTGAACGGACCAGCATGATCTATCTGGGCTGTTTTGTGATGACCGCTTTACTTACCCATCTTATGGCCCATACCGCTGTCGCCGCGACTATGTTTCCCCTGCTCATGGCCATTCATGCCCTTTATACTGATGAAGAAGGGCCGACTCGCTTTGGCAGAGGCCTGTTTATCGGCATGGCTTATGTCGCCGGTGCCGGAAGTATCATCACCCTGCTCGGTGCGGCCCGCGGCGCGGTAGCGTTAGGTTTTTACAAGGATATCATGCATGTAGATATATCCTTTTTTCAACTGACCATGTATATGTTCCCGATTGGCTGGCTTATGGTTTTTCTGCTGTGGGCTTTTTTCATGCTTGTCTGTAAACCCGAAAAAGACCGGATCGTCGGCCTCAAAGAGCGGGCGAAGAGTATGTACAGTGGCCTGGGGAAATGGACCAAAGATGAAATCCTGGTGGTAGCGATAGTTTTTTCTGTTATCCTGATAATTGCCCTGAAAAATTTCGTCCCGGCGCTGGCCAAACTCGACAAAACCGGCATCCTGCTTCTGTCGACGATTTCATTCTTTGTGTTAAATATCCTCAGCCTCAAAGACCTCGAAGACATCCCCTGGAATATTGTGCTGCTCTTCTCCGGGGCCATGTCTATCGGTTTCTGCCTCTGGGACACCGGCGCTGCTAAATGGCTGGCGATCAACTGGCTGCAGTTGTTTAAGGATTCGTCCGGCGTCGTCTTTATTCTTGGCATGGCTTTTTTTGTAATGATCATGACTAACTTTATCATGAACGTTGCGGCAATTGCCATCTCTCTCCCGGTTGCCCTGGTCATCGCGCCGTATCTTGGCGTGGCTGGAGAGGTCATTCTCTTTTCTGCCCTGCTCACCGCCGGTATGCCATTTCTTCTGTTGGTTGGCGCGGCACCAAACGCTATTGCCTACAGCTCCAAACAGTTTACACCCGGTCAGTTTTTCCTCTACGGAGTACCTGCGAGTATTCTGCTGATGGGGGTTGTCTGGTTGGCGATTACGGTCATCTGGCCGTTGATGGGAATGGCGGTCAAGATACCGGTCGCTGGTTGATGGGAGTATTGCCGGGCGACTGGTCATGCAGTAGAGTTACAGGGGGATAGACGCTGAAGTTTTCCTGACGGATGAAAAAAACGGTGAGAAATGAGATGAATTTCCCCTTTGATGTCAATATTCCTCTGTTGCTGGAAGGGTTTCCGCATCCGGCAATGATTCTGGATGAAAACTTCCGAATCGTTGCCTTAAATCGGCTGCTGGAGGCAATGACCGGCTATGATGCCGAAAGCGTTGCCGGTATTCACGGGGAACTGATTATCCGCTCGAATACCGGTAACAGCAGGGGACAGTTGTACAGCAACGTAATGCAGACCGGGGTGTCTGTCTCCGTCACCGGGGATATCATTAATTCGTATCGCCGGAAAATCGCCGTACAATACTCCATCGCTGTTCTGGATGACAATGCCGGCAGACACTGCGGTCTGCTGGTTATTGTCGAAGATCTCTCCGGTCGGGAAATTGTCAATAGTTCGGGGATCGCCAATTATTCAACAATGGAGATGATCGGCCACAGTGCAAAGATGCAGAAGGTCTTTGATATGATTCTGCTGCTGGCCCAAACGGATACTTCTGTCATGATTACCGGGGAAACCGGCACAGGAAAAGACAAGGTTGCCGAAATCATTCACCAGAAGTCGTCCAGGGCAAGATTTCCGTTCATCAAGGTCAACTGCGGCGCCCTCCCTCCAGGTCTGCTGGAATCTGAGCTTTTCGGCCACGTTAAGGGGGCATTCACCGGGGCCTCCCGCAATAAGCCGGGGATGTTCAGCCTTGCCGACAAAGGAACTCTTTTTCTCACCGAAATTGGTGACATGCCGCTGCCTTTGCAGGTAAAACTTCTCTCGGTCCTTGATGACCGCGAGTTCGTCCCTGTTGGCGGCGAAAATAAAATCAGTGTCGATGTCCGTATTATTGCTGCAACCCATCGGCCGCTTCGCGATCAAGTGCGTAAACATAAATTCCGGGAAGATCTCTTTTACCGGCTCAATGTGCTGCAGATTCATCTGCCGCCCTTACGGGAACGCGAGGGGGACGTCCGGTACCTGCTTGACTATTTCCTGCAAAAATTTACCAAAGCCCTGAACAAGCCAATTCTTGGCTTTGCCCCCAAAGCCCTGCAGGCGCTGCTGAATTTCCAGTATCCCGGCAATGTCCGCGAGTTAAGTAATATTGTTGAATATGCGGTAAATATCTGCCCCAGAAAAAAAATTAATCCGGACCATCTGCCTCCCTATATTTTTGACCAGCAGGCGGATCGGATTCCCGCTGCGGACAGCTCCCCCAGAGAATTTTCTCGCGAAGCGAAAAAGATCGATAGCGCGGCAGGATATACGGCACCTTCAGATGCCCGTGAGAGCTGGTCGGAAATTGAACGTCAGTTGATTGTCGATATCCTCAAAGATCACCGGGGCAATAGAACGAGGGTCGCTGAAGAACTCGGCTGGGGCCGGATGAAGCTTTGGCGTAAGATGAAAAAATACGGGCTGCAGCAATAGCAGGGGGGAAATGATGCAAAAAATGATGGTCCTCATTCAGGGAGATTTTGTTGCCCCACGTTTTGATCTGGCCACGGAGGTTCTTATGGTTCAGTTTGACAAGGGCAACGTTATCGGGGAACCGAAAATGATCATCATGGAAAGATCATCCGATGAAGCATTGTGCCAGATGGCTGTCGAAGAAAACATTACCGATATCATTTGTGGTGGCATTGAGGAAGTGCATTACAACTTTCTGGTTTGGAAAAAAGTGGCCGTGTTGGATGCTGTCATAGGAAACTGGCGAAAAGCGGTTGAAAAAGGTGTTGCCGGTACCCTGTCTCAGGGAGAAATATTACATTCAAATAAGGACGAATCGTTGACATTATGAATGCATTACCTGGTTTTCTGCATAAAATCCTGCCCGATACATTTAAGGATTCGATCAATTTTGGCCTTCACCGGAGAAGCTACAGCCAGTTTCGCCTGCTGCTTTTTCTGGTCATGATAGCCATTGCCATGGGACCGGTCATAATGACTGCCGGTCTTGGCTATTACAACTACAAAGATCTTCTGCAGAAGGAGGAGCGTGGCCAGTTGGAAGCACGATTGACGGGTTCGAGTCACGCAATAGAAGCGCTGATCGACAGTCTCAAATCGGTCGTGGTGTTTGTTGCCCGTAAGAATCGCTACGTTGAACTGACCACCGGCAAAAATCTGGAGGAACTGTTTGCCAGAATCAAACGCCAGTATGAGTATTTTGCCGATCTGGGGGTTATTAATCAATCAGGTATCCAGCAAACCTACTGGGGACCCTATGACCTGGAAGGTACTGATTACTCTAAAGAAGAATGGTTTAAGGAGGTTATTGACAAGGGAGTGTATATCAGCCATGTCTATACCGGCTATCGTCATGTGCCGCATTTTGCCATTGCTGTTGCGAATCATGATCCAACCACAAAGAAAACATGGGTTCTGCGGGCAACCATTGATGCGGTAACGCTGCAAAATTTTGTCAATACGATTAAAACCAACGCCTCGGATGATCTGTTTCTGGTCGATGATGCCGGCTACCTGCAAACCTCATCGGAAAATTATGGTCAGAACCTCACCCAACTGGTAGCCGATATCAAGCCCGGCTTGCAGCAGGGTGTGTCAAAAGAAGGAGAAAATATTTTCTATGCCAAGGGCAAAATCAAAAATACGCCATGGTCGGTGATTCTGGTTGAAAAAAGATATGTCCATCATCAGGACTGGGTGACCTTTCGTTCCAGACTTCTTATCATTGTAATAGCTTGTCTGGTGATTAATCTGCTGGTTGTCTACGGCCTTGTTACCATGCTTACCAATCTTATTCGTAAGGCCGATGAGATGCAGCTGACGATGCTGCAGGAAGCCGAGCACACCGACAAACTGGCGTCGATCGGCCGCCTCGCTGCAGGTGTCGGCCATGAAATCAACAACCCGCTGGCGATAATTAACCAGAAGACCGGACTTGCCGAGGACTTGATCCTTATCTCGCCGGATTTTGAGCACAAGAAGGCTATCGAGGGGTGTCTCAAGGTTATTGACCAGAGTGTCGAAAGATGCAAGGCAATCACCCACCGCCTGCTCGGTTTTGCCAGGCGTGCCGATGTGCATGATGAGGTTCTGCAGGTGAATGACGTTATCAAGGAAGTGATGCAATTTCTGGAGAATTCGCTGATGCACAGCCGTATCCGCCTGGAACTCCAGCTGCAGGAGGATCTTCCGCTCATAACCAGCGATCACCTCCAGCTGCAGCAGATATTTTTAAATATCATTAACAATGCAATCGATGCCATCGGCAAGGATGGCCTGGTAAACATTATGACCCATCTGGTTGCCGGAGAAGTGCGGGTGGTCATTCAGGATAATGGTTCCGGTATAGACAGCGAAATCCTGCCGCATATTTTTGAACCGTTTTTCACCACCAAGGAGACGGGCAAAGGGACAGGGCTGGGTTTATCGATTACCTATGGTTTAGTGAAAAAACTGGGCGGCGACATCACCGTACGGTCGCATGTCGGTCAGGGTACCGCATTTACCATAACTCTCCCCATACACAGTGAAGAACATGACAACAATTGAAAGAAATAATCTCAAAGTATTGATCGCCGATGACGAAGTCGAGTTCGCCTCAACCATAGTCACCAGGCTCAACCTGCGAAAATTTGCCGCGACTATGGCCAATTCTGGAAAAGAAGCGCTGGCCGCGATTGAACAGGATCCACCGGATGTTCTGCTTCTGGATTTGAAGATGCCTGACCTTGACGGCCTGGAGGTTCTGGCCAGTCTCAAGGAGAACCATCCCGGCCTGGCGGTTATTATTTTAACCGGACACGGTTCGTTTGAAGCGGGACGGCAGGGTATGGAACTGGGGGCGTTCGATTATATCATGAAGCCGGTGGATCTCAATCTGTTGATCAGTAAAATTGAAGATGCCTTTCAATCGAAAGGCAAGCAAAGCGAAAAAACTGATGGCAAGTCTGCTGTGTGATACCTTGATTGCGCCGAAGTTAATTTTTTGATGATTGGAAAGATGGCAGTTGAAAACATGTTCCCAAGCTGGAGACCGAAACAATTATGGAAAAAGCTACTACAGACCGGATCTGCGTGCAGGTCTTTGCCAAGATCTCGGCGTCAATCTCCCATGAGATAAAAAATACCCTGTCGATAATCAATGAAAACGCCGGACTGCTCGATGATTTTGCGCATATGGCGGAAGAAGGTGTCGGGGTGGCGGTAGAGCGGGTACACGCCGTTACGAAGACCATCGCCAAACAGGTCGACAGGTCCAATATCATCATGAAAAATCTCAACCGTTTCGCCCATAGTGCGGATAACTATGTCGCCCATGGCAATCTCGAGGAAACGCTTGCCTTGGTCGTTGCTCTGACTGACCGCCAGGCCGCGATGAAAAATATTACCACAACCCTGCACTGCCCCCCCGATATTGCCTTTTCTACGTATCTTATTACTTTTGAATCGCTCGTTTATCTGACCGTGCTGGCTCTTTTTCAAGCCAGTACAGAAGGAAGCACCCTCGCTATTGAGGTAGAAGACGAGACACCGAAAATCACCATCTGCTTTACTGTGCAAAGTGGTGCTGCCCATCCTTTTGCAAACTATCCCGACGATGATCAGAAAGCCCTTGCCGAACAGATAGCCGCCTCCTGCCGCATTGAAGAGAACCAGCTTTTTTTGAGCTTTCCTTGTGCTGTAAGCTAATATTTGACATCCTGACAGAAAAAAAGTACTCCTCAGAACAGCTGTGGATTCTGAGGAGTCTTCAGCGTTTGTCGAGGTTGAAATGAACGGAAAGCCTGGTGTATCGTAAGGAGAGAGGCATGTTGGCTGCGTTAAGTCTGAGGTCCAGAATAGGTGTTATTTTCAGTGCGATTGCCATCATCGTGATGATTGGCGGGGGGAGCATGCTCTGGTATACGCATCAGATGGATACCGTGCTGGTGTCCATGGTCAATAAGGATTTCATCCTGTACAAGACCGCTCAGAATATGGAGCTGGCACTGGCCAATCAAAAGGGACTCCTCACTTATTATCTGGTCGATGGTGACGCAAAATGGCTGAAATCGCTTGGCGAGTATCGGCAGATTTTCTATCAGATCATTGAAGATGCCCAGCGCCTGGATCTTACCCCCAAGCAGCGCGAGGCCTTACAGGTTATTTCTGATAAATACCGAGTGTATACCCAGGAAAAGGACCGAGCCATCGAAAATTACAAAAGCGACCGTTTTCATGGGAGTATTTCCAGCCTGCATGAAAAACAGCGAGATGCTTTCTTTGGGGTTTTAGGGCTTTGCCGGGCTTTTAGCGAGGACCAGTGGCGGGTCATCGTTAAAACCGAAGAAAGGAGTAAAATTCTTTCGCAAAATCTGCGAGCGGTCGCCTTTATCGCCATTGCCATGTTTACCCTGTTGGGCACAGTCTTTCTCTTTATCCTCTATCGGCACATTCTTGGTCCGATTCGGGGGCTGGCCCTTGAGACGGGCAGTTCCGCCCAGGAAAGCTCTAAAGATGAAGTGCATTCCCTGACCCATTCGCTCAAGGGGATGATGCGGGATTTTGGCGAGACCAGCAATGAACTGGCCAGAAGTCGCAAGAACTTGCTGCAGGCGGAACGCATGGTGATGGTAGGAGAATTGGCGGCAGGGGTGGCGCACACTATCAGAAACCCCTTTACTTCAATAAAAATGAGGATGTTTTCCCTGGGGCGTTCCCTCAAACTGACGGAGACCCAGGAGGAAGATCTGCAGGTTATCTCCGATGAAATTGCCAGAATAGACCGAATTGTTGAGAATTTTCTCGAATTTGCCAGACCGCCGAAACTCCGGTTGAAAGAATGTCGTCTGGGGGATGTGATCAATTCGGTATTGACCCTGCTGGAATATCGGCTGAAGGCCTATAACGTTGCGATGCAGTATGAGTTTCAACCTGACCTGCCACTGGTCCGAGTGGATGTCGACCGGATCAAGGAAGCACTGGTTAACCTGGTGATCAATGCCTGCGAGGCGATGGAAACCGGTGGCCGTATCACCATCACCGAACGGCATGAGACGCATGCGAAACTCGGTGATGTCATGGCCGTCACCGTCAGTGATACAGGGCCGGGAATTCCTGAAGCGATCATCGATAAGGTGACCACTCCCTTTTTTACTACCAAGGAAGACGGCTCAGGTCTTGGTCTCAGTATCGTGGTCAGAATTGTGCGGGAGCACAGCGGTAAATTCATTGTTTCCTCCAATGCGGGCGAGGGGACGCAATGTGCCATTTTATTGCCGATAGGGGGAGAGGATCATGAATCGGATTCTGATAATTGACGATGATCAGCCGCTGGGTTTAAGTTTTGCTAAAATACTGTCGCAGGAAGGGTATCAGACCGAAAACGCTTTTACCGGCAGGGAGGGAATCGACTCGGTAAAGAATAAACCGCCGGACCTGGTTATTCTCGATATCCGTCTGCCGGATATGGGAGGACTGCAGGTATTCGAAGTGATCCATGACCTGTTTCCAAAACTTCCGGTCATTATCATCACCGCGTACAGCAGCACCGAAACCGCCATCGGAGCTATTCAGAAAGGCGCTTTTGACTATATCTACAAACCGTTTGATGTCCCGGATATGTTGCTCGTTATCGAAAAAGCGGTCGCCGCCGGACACTGCATGTCCTCGCCGGTTGACGTCAATCCCGATGGAGAAATTTTCTCCGGCCGGGAAGCGCTGGTCGGCAGCGGCAGCAGCATGCTGGAGGTGTATAAAGCTATTGGCCGGGTCTCGGCAACGGATGCGACGGTGCTGATCAGGGGCGAGTCGGGTACCGGGAAAGAACTTGCCTCGCGGGCAATTTACAACCATTCCAATCGAGCGGATAAACCCTATGTGGTTGTCAACTGTGTTGCGATACCGGAAACCCTGCTGGAGAGTGAGCTGTTCGGCTATGAAAAAGGGACCTTCACCGGTGCGGTGCACAAACGGGTCGGTAAAATCGAACAGGCGAGGGGAGGCACGGTCTTTCTCGATGAGATTGGCGACATGCCGCTGAGTATCCAGTCCAAGTTCCTCCGGCTGCTGCAGGAGAACAGTATCGAAAGACTGGGTGGCAAGGAGCCGATCGATGTAGATGTCCGGGTTATTGCCGCAACCAATCGGGACCTGGAGGCGGCCGTTGCCGCGGGAACTTTCCGGGAGGATTTATACTATCGGCTGCGCGTGGTTACCCTGACCATGCCCCCTCTCCGGGAACGTAAGGAGGATATCGATGCCCTGGTCGAATATCTTCTGACCAGGTTGTCGGCTGAAATGTCCCTCGCCAACCCCGGTATTACCGCCGAGGCACTGCATAAAATTAAACAGTACGACTGGCCCGGTAATATTCGCGAGCTGTCGAACAGCATGAAAAAAGCCCTGATCTTCAACCGAGGTGCGCCACTCTTACCAGAAGATATTACCCTTGATCAGGAAAAGACAGCGCAGGGTGATACGGTAAATCAGGCAATTGCCGGGAATCTCAAATCATGGATTCGCGCTCTTTTGCGAACGGAAAACCAAGAAAGACTGTTTGATTCCAGTCTCGATCACGTTGCTGCGCTTCTCATCCAGGAAGCCCTTGTCATGACCCAGGGAAACAGGTCGCACGCTGCGAAATTACTCGGTATATCCCGGCCGACCCTGCATGCTAAAATGGAAAAATTCAAGATTCGGTAACTCCACTGCATCAGGCTGTGCTCTTCTCCTGAAAACGAGTGAAGCAGGTCTGGACTATTGATTTTATAGCGCCGATGCTCTGGCCGTCTTTTTCAACCAGATGGATATTATGGCCTGGCTGAATAGTGGCAGCCCAATCAGCAAAGGTATGCATGATTATCTGCAGCGAGGGGCGTCGACGGACCATCTTGTCGATGAATTCTTCGTCGAAACCATGGAAGAGTTCCGGGTCGAGAATAATGAGATCCAACGGGTGCGGACTGGCGATGTGTTCGAGCACCATTATACCGGTTTTGACGCTGGCGACCGTGTATCCCTCTTTTTCCAGTTCGCGTTGCAGGAAATCACGAACATTATGATTGATATCGGTCACCACAATATGAAAGGTATCACGGGATCGCATAGATGAAATGTTCCGTCCTCTGGAAAATTTATTGTCAAAATTTTTCTTAAAAGTGTCTTTTCTCGTTCGTCCTGCTTGTACGGATGCTCTTTTCAGCAGCTGGTTCACCGAAGTCATTACCGCACCAGACAACAGATAACTGACCCTTTCCTACCTCCTCTCGTTTTCAGGACGATTCCCTTTAACGCAGCCGACAAGGTTCTGCTGTCATTTCTTTACGCAATTAACATGCCATTGGTTGTTGTGTTCGGCATCGTATCCTTTCGAGAAGTCTGCAAAGCCTGAAAGAGCGCTGATTTTAGAACATATTCTCAAATATAACGACCGCGGCCGGCTGGGGCCCAACCGGGTGCGGTGTCAGTTCCTTTTACACGGTGTTAAGGAACCGGACGCTATGGAGATGTGCAACGGGATAAAACCCGGCCCAGGTAAAATTCCGGCTTTCCTGAAATAAAGTAACATGCTGATTATAAACAAATAATAATTATTTTTACATGCTGTCGTAATCGTGGCACGCCGGTTGCGTATCCCCTCTTAGAATTGAAAGTTGTATCTCCACCAAAGAGTCTGACGGAGCACACAGTAATGATCAGAGGATGGTATCACAGTATCAAAAATGGACAGCGTCTCCTGGCGATTGACGAAATAGCCGAGGGGTGCTGTGTATCCCGTCAGGAGGCGAAAAGATGGTTTGCCGACAAGATCCGGCAACCGGGACCCGCCGGGAATGAACTGGTTGATGCTGCCGAGGTTGTCTGGTTCCTGGTCAAAAACAGCATGCCCGTAGCAACGTCGCTACTGCCTCCGAAAACCAAAAAGATCCTCTTTGTCGCCAACGAAGAAAGTGAGTTTCATGATAAATGCGAAAAATTCGACCGGATGTGTCATGTTCTGGCCACCAACTGCAATATCCTTGTGGAGACATCAACTGCAGGCAAGGCGGCTGACCTGAGCCTGCTCACCTTTTCTCCTGACCTGGTGGTCATTTTTGTCAAGTCCTGCAGCCGGGAAACCATCAACACCTTTCATCTGCTGACGAACTTTCCTGAGCAGAAAATGATCCTGTTTATAGACGAATCAATCAAAACCGATTTCGAACGGGAGCTGGGGAAACTTCCGGCACCTCATCTCATCGTAGGCGATACGCTGCCGATAGATGAAGTGCTCCCGAATTTGAGCCGGGTCTTTGACAATTGACAGGGGCGGCCATGGAAAGGAAAAAACATTATTACGACTCTATCACCAAAAGGCTGCTTGTCGCTTTTTTCTTTCTGAGCATCGTGCCCATCGTCAGTTTTGCCTGGGTCATGAAAGATGCGGTTGAAGATACCAATATCATAAAGCTCAACGAGCTCGCAATCAGCACCATTGAACATCGGAGCGAGGTTATTTCCCAGTTCCTGAATGACAAAATCAATATGCTCAGCAGGCTGGTTTCGCTCTATCCGAAAGATTTCTTTTTCGATTCGAAAAATGTAGAAAAAGTGTTTCTTGCCATGAATAATCAGGGAAACATCGTTGATCTCCAGGTCATAGACGTAACCGGAACACAGCATGCTTATGTCGGACCGTACCGGGCCCAAGTAGCGGGCAAGAGATATGATGATGCGCAGTGGTTTCGGGAGACCTTGATCAGTGGTGTGCATGTCAGCGATGTCTTTACGGGATATCGGAATACACCGCATTTTGTCGTGGCCGTCACCGATCCCCTCAAGAACTACGTGCTCAGGGCAACCATCAATTCGAGCATCTTTAATTCTTTACTCCATTCCGCCCAACTCGGTCCCCATGGCGATGCTTTTATTGTCAACCACGCAGGAGAACTGCAAACCCCAAGTCTGCTCGGTAAAACGGCTTTGTCGGAAACGGACAAAAAACTCATTTCCTTTGATAGCAGACCGGCATCGCTCATCACGAACACCGATATCTATACGACCCGTCTCATAGACAGGGGGCACTGGTTATTGATTCTGAAAGCCAATATAGCCGATTCTCTTGGCTATTACCTCCGTCTTCGCGACAAAATCATTCTCATCGTCATCGTTATTTCACTTTTTTCCATGGCCGCGGCTACATTTATCAGCCTCGTCCTTTCCAGGAATTTTGAGAGAGCAGACAAGGAGTATGCAGCCCTGAGTCTTCAGTTTGTCCAGGTGGAAAAAATGGCCACAGTGGGCCGGTTAGCCGCGGGGATTGCCCATGAAATCAATAATCCCCTGCAGATGATCACCAATCAGGCGGGCTGGATTGGCGAACTGCTGCCGGATGAGGATCCGGCGCTCGTAAAAAACCTGGGCGAATATCAAAAGGCCGTCGAACAGATCAAACATCATGTTCGACGGGCCGGAACTATCACCCACCGGCTCCTTGGTTTCTCGAGGAAAATGTCCAATCAACAGGAAAAAGTGCAACTCAACGAGCTTGTCGAGGAGACTGTCTCCTTTGTTGAACGAGAAGCCGGTTATCACAATATTGTCATCGAGAAAAATCTGGCCCCGAATCTGCCGGCCACCATGATCGATGGCCCACAGCTGCAGCAGGTTTTTCTCAATCTGATCAATAATGGCGTGGATGCTATTGGTCAGGACGGCAGGATTGAGATCAGTTCTAAACTGAGAAATGACGGCAAGCTGGAGATGGTATTTGCCGACAGCGGACCTGGAATTCCGGCAGAAAACCTCAAACAGATCTTCGATCCATTTTTTACGACCAAGGATCCAGGCAAGGGGACCGGTCTTGGACTCTATATATGCTATGACATCATTAAAAAACTTGGAGGATCGATATCCGTCGAAAACAGAAAAAACGGGGGTGCCATGTTCACCATTGTTCTGCCGGTCATTAGTTTTGGCACACAGAAATGAGGCGAATGATGAACTCCTACTGCCAATTTAAGATTCTAAAGGAGATGGAAATAATGAAAGATTTCAACGTACTGGTTGTAGATGACGAGGATGAGTTTCGGGAAATGACCTCGAAAATTCTGACCAAAAGAGGATTGCATGTGCAGAGCGCGGAGAGCGGTGAGAAAGCGCTGGAAATTCTACAACACAGCCGCACCGATGTGGTGCTGCTCGATGTGAAGATGCCGGGCATGGACGGCATTGAAACCCTGAGGCAGATACGCAGCATCAAACCGCTGGTCGAGGTGGTGCTTCTGACCGGTCACGCTTCCGTGGAGTCGGGTATCGAGGGGATGAAGCTTGGGGCCTTTGATTATCTGATGAAACCCATCGAGACCGATCCGCTTCTGGAAAAACTCACCGAAGCCTACGAGAAGAAGCGGTTGCATCAGGAAAAGATCGACCAGGCACTCATGAAAAAACATATGTCAATGCCTGTCTGATTGGCGATGAACAGGTGTGACGAACAATAACAGGTTGGATATAAAAATCTTAAAAAAGAGGAATGACTTATGAACTATTTCAGGGAGTTTTATCAGATGATGGTCAGGGGGTCCGAGGCATACGCGCGCTGGGACCTGGAAGCATCAACCAATATCCTGCGAAGCCGAAAAAGAATGGGGATACTTTTTCTCCTGCTCCTGCCGATCGTGATCGGCGGGATAGCTCTGGCTGCCGGCGACGGCTTGCCGCATATGATTGGCGGTAAGACTGCATACATGCCGTCGCATTACACCAACGTAATTTTCTTTGCATCAATTTTTGTCGGGGTCTGCGCCGGTCTCATCACCGGCTGCATCGGCGCGGGCGGCGGCTTTATCATCGCCCCTGCCCTCATGAGTGCCGGCGTAAAAGGTATCCTTGCTGTCGGTACCGATCTGTTTCATATCTTTGCCAAGGCGATCATGGGCAGCGTACTGCACCGAAAAATGGGCAATATCTCCGTTTCCCTGGCCACGACCTTTCTGGTCGGCTCCATCGCCGGGGCAACTCTGGGTGGTATGTTGAACAGATATCTGTACGACCTGAATCCAGTGCTGAGCGATCTGTTTATTACGACGGTCTATGTCTTTATCCTTGGTTTTCTTTCCTTTTATGCCATGGCTGACTACTGGACTGCCAGAAAAGGCGAGGCGAAGACGAAAGAGGCGGATAAGAAAGCATCTCGCGAAGAACAGGTTCCGCCGATGGGCAAACGTCTGCAATCCATCCATATTCCTCCAATGCTGACCTTTGATGAGGGTGTTACTCCCGGCGGCCGTAAAATATCGGCTATCTTTCTGGTGATAAGCGGCCTGATTGTCGGCCTCGCCGCCTCCATCATGGGCGTTGGTGGTGGTTTTCTGACCTTCCCGATCTTTGTCTACGGCCTGGGTGTTTCCTCCATGACCACGGTCGGCACGGATATTTTCCAGATCGTTTTCACCGCCGGATACAGTTCCCTCAGTCAGTATGCATTCTACGGCTTTGTCTTCTATACGCTGGCTATGGGTATGCTGCTTGGCTCGTTGATCGGGGTGCAGATTGGATCGCTCGTCACCAAGGTGGTGCCGGGAATCATGATTCGCGGTTTCTTCGCCCTCGCGGTAACCGCCGGTTTTATCAATCGTTTCTTCGCCATGCCGGAAAAACTCCAGAGTCTTGGGTACCTCCAGATCACGAAAAGTACCGGCGCAATGCTCAATACGGTGGGTAATTGCCTGTTCTTCCTGGCTATTGGCACCTTTACCCTCTGGGTCTTTTATGTATTCTTCAAAAATATTAACGAATTGAGATCGGAAGAGTCCTTCTCCCATCTTGAAAAGCCGATCACTAAAGATTCCAACCTGAAAGAATTGAGAACGGAGGGCAACTGATATGAGTATGCAAAATAAGTTAAAAACAAGAGGAATCGTGATGCTGATAGGGTTTTTCATCTTATTAGGCGCAATCTTCACCCCCATTTTTCCGGGTAAGGCGGGCAAGGTGAACGGACTCGATTTTATGGACAACCTGTTCAATACGATTTCCAAGGGCTCATCGTATTTTATTGCGGATTCACTTAAATCCAGTGACAAATATGCCGGCCAGATGATAGACGTGAAGATTAAAATGGACAATGAGCAGCAGGCCATCAATACGGCCAAACTCTTCCAGGTCGGTGGTGCAGAGGCTACTGTTTCCGGCAAGGAATTGGCGATCAAGGGGGATATAAGCCTGATGCTGAAGAGCAGCCTTGCCGATGCCGAGCAGATGTATCACAATAATGGTGCACCGGTAGCGAGCAAATACGGTTTTAATGAGAAAGAGGCAATCTATAACTGGTGGATGGCGTTTAAGGCGATAGACAAATCTCTCACTGCGCAAGAGAATTTTAAAGAGGCAAAGGCCTTCAGTTCCATCCGCTCAAAGGCTCTTGAACCGGCCTATAATTATTACGGAGTCGCCTCCAGCAATTATAAGGACAATATCGGCCTGATTGCCGCTGCGCTTCTTTTCTACGTGGTGTATACTGTCTGGTACGGATTTGGCCTCATGTATCTTTTTGAAGGCCTGGGGTTGAAGATCGGCCATTAATCCTCTGACAATTCGGCAAACTTCATGACGTGTGGCGGGAATTTTCCCGCCACACGTCGTAAGAGCTGGAAAGGATCTCCGCATATGCATCGCATTTTTGCCGCTATAAAACAGACCCTGTTTCCCGAGTCCAAGTCAAGCGCCAGTCCCGAAGAACTGCGCATCGCCTTTGCCAAACGTTACACCCATTTCAGAAGTTTACTCACGGCGAACAACAATGCCCTGCAGGCCATGGCCGAACTGGAAAAGGTCTACTACAGCGGCGAGAGTTACCGAATGGCCTTTGTTCGATCGAAAATTTCGACCATTTTGATCAATGTGTATAAGATGATTCGCAACATCCTCGCCATGTCGGATGGGAAATATAAGGAACTTGAACCGATATTTGATAAAATAAGTAATGATATTAGTGAAATAGTTGAGAGAAAACGTAATTTTCAACAGGGCCCCTTTATTCTTGAGTTGAATGAGGTGCGGAGAAAAGACAAGGATGAGGCCGGTGAAAAAATGGCCAATCTCGGCGAGCTTGCTGCATTGCCGGGAATTATGGTCCCACCTGGCTTTGTCGTTACGGCTTCGGCTACCCGACATTTTTTGACGCCGGACCACATCGCCGAGATCAATCGACTGCTGCAGGTGCTTGATCCGGATAATCTCGACGATCTCTACAGCGCCTGCGAAAAAATGCAGAACATAGTCATGAACACACCCTTGCCGCCGGATCTTGAAGAATCGCTGCACCTACATGTCAATCGTCTGGAAGCAGGGAGTCATCCCGGATGCAAGGTCGCCTTGCGCTCAAGCGCTCAGGGGGAAGATACGGCCGGGGTCTCTTTTGCCGGCTTATACAGTACCTTTCTTGATATCGACAAGAGCATGATTTCTGAATCGTATAAGAAAGTTATTGCCAGCAAGTATGGCCCAAGGGCCATTGCCTATCGTCGAAAACGGGGCTATCGGCATGAAGATATAGAGATGTGTGTCGGCTGTCTGCTCATGGTCGATGCACTGGTAAGCGGAGTCGTCTATTCCAGGGATCCCGAAGAAGAAAATAGTGCGGTAATGCGTATCAATGCAACATCGGGGATCGCCAGGGGCGTGGTCGACGGAACGACGGTGACCGACCTTTACCTGGTCAGCCGTACGCAGCCTTTTTCAGTCGTTTACCGAGAAATGCGGCAAGGCCGGGGTACGGGAAGGGAACACGCTGCCGACACCGGTTCTCTCACCGTCAAACAGATTCAAAGACTTGCCGAAACCGCCCTGCAGCTCGAAAGCCATTTTGGGCAAGCCCAGGACATCGAATGGTCGTTTGACCGTCAGGGCGATCTGTATATCCTCCAGAGCAGACCGATACCCGCCAGCAGGAAAGAACCAGCACAGAATGCGGTAGAGGCGACTGGGCCGAGTGAAACCGCAGAGCCGCCATTTCTGACCGGCGGGATCTGTGCCAGCGGCGGAATCGCCAGTGGCGAAGTCTTCCTGGTCGATTCCGAAGAGCAGATACAAAAATTCCCCAAGGGTGGCGTGCTGGTCATCAGGCACCCGCTGCCGGAATGGGCGCCGCTGCTGGGCAGGGCCGCGGCGGTGATTGCCGAGAATGGCTCGGAAGCCGGGCATTTAGCCACTGTTTCCCGGGAGTTCGGCATTCCTGCCTTGTTCAGCCTGGACGGGGCAATGAAGGTACTGGTCAATGGTCAGACTATAACGATAAACAGTTCGGCCCGGGCCGTGTATAAAGGCCGCCGGGAAGACCTGCTGCGCCTCAATATTGTCAAAAGAGATATCATGGCGGGGAGCCCGGTGCAGAGGATTGTTACCGAATCCCTGCAATATATTACTCCGCTCAACCTGAATGACCCTGCATCGACCCATTTTAAATCTACCTGGTGTGAAACCCTGCATGATATCACTCGATTCTGTCATGAAAAATCCGTCTCGGAGATGTTTAACTACGGTAAGGAACACCATTTTGACAAAGGGGCGGCCAAGCGGTTGGTGGGCGATGTTCCACTTGAGTGGTGGGTGATCGATCTGGCGGACGGATTTCGTCCGGGGCTGGACAGTAAAGATAAATCGGTGCGTGTCGAGGACATAGTTTCCGTGCCGATGCAGGCCATCTGGCATGGTATTTCAGCTTTTCCATGGGAGGGCCCGCCACCGATCAGTGCCAGAGGGTTTGGGTCGATAATTTTTCAATCAACCATGCGGCCGGATCTCGATCCGTCAGTGGCATCAGGTTTGACGACAAAAAACTACTTTCTGGTATCGCAAAATTTCTGTAATCTCAGTGTTCGTCTGGGCTACCATTATGCGATGATTGAGGCCTATCTAAGCGACCTGCTGACCGAAAGTTATGTGACCTTCCGCTTTAAAGGCGGAGCTGCCGATATGCGGCGCAAGGCCGTGCGGGCACGGTTGCTCGCCGACATCCTCAAGCGTTATGATTTCCGGGTTGAATTACGTTCGGATGCGCTGCTGGCCCGGATCAAAAAACAGCCGGTGGAGTATCTTGAACAGCGCTTACAGATATTGGGCTACCTTATCACCCATGCGCGACAACTGGATATGGTTATGAATCAACCGGAGGCGGTTGAACAATACCGGAATAAGTTTATCCAGGATATTGATGAGATGCTCTCCCGGAAATCAACCTTAACCATCGAGGAACCGAGTCATGGATAGGAAATGCAAAATTATGCTGGTGGACGACGAGCTGAATTTTCGTGAAATTATGGCTAAATTTTTTCAGAGACGAAAAATTGATTTCGAGACCGCCGGCAGTTGCCTGGAGGGCCTTGATTTGCTGGGCCAGGGCTGTTTCGATGTGGTGGTTATGGATGTCAGTATGCCCGGGCTCGACGGTATCGAATGCATGGCTGAAATGAAAAAGGTGCAGCCTGATCTTGAAGTCATTATTCTTACCGGTCATGCCTCGCTTAATGTTGGAATCAACGGCATGAAGAAGGGTGCTTTCGACTATTGCCTGAAACCTGTCGATTTTGATGAACTGCTGGAAAAAATTGTGCTGGCCAAGGAAAAAGCCGCTGCCAAAGACTACTGATAAGACCGATATCCCCGTGATAAGACTCCTTGTCGTCAGACCTTTGCCGACAGGAATATAACCTTGATTGAACCTCCCCGTCACCGTCTTGCCGACAATCCATCGCTGGCGCATCATGTCACTATTTACCCCTAAAACTTTTTTCAAAGATGGTGTAGAATCAGCCAACGATTTGCAATGATTTTTCAGGCGGCATGACTCTTCCCCGGCACCTGTCGGACTGATCTCCCATTTTATTTGCAGGAATACTTGTGAAATTTCCAGCTACGCAGATGCCACCCTTCGGGTTCTCTTCTTTACGCCTGAGCTGTGTTTATCCCCTCGTAATAGTGTTTCTATTGTCGCTTAATGGGTGCGGCAGCCTCCAGAGGCCGACTCTGCAGCCAGGGCCGTTTACCTATGAAAAGACGGGAATAGCTTCTTGTTACGCCAAAAAGCATCAGAACAGACCAACTGCAAGCGGGGAGATCTTCAACAACAATTTAATGACAGCGGCGCATAGGACCCTGCCCTTCGGCACCAGTGTCGTCGTCAAAAACGTAGGTAACGGTAAATCCGTCCAGGTAACAATAAATGACCGGGGTCCATTCATTAAAGGGAGAATTATTGATCTTAGCCGGGCGGCATTTGCAAAAATTGAAAATATCAGCAGAGGAGTGACAACCGTAGAAATCAGGGTTGTGGAATAAAGGGCCGATGGGCGGTACATTGGCGTCGCCAATCCACCGGATTGTATTTGTATCAGGATAGTCCTCCCCGCCTGTCCCATGAGGCAAAGAACGAAATTGACCTGGAAAACAGTGTTTTTTCAACAATATTGTAACCTCTCAATCCATCGGGCGTTATACTGATAAAACTAATCTGCCCAAGGGAGGTGCATATGAAAACTACGCGTCTATGTATTATTGCTGTCTTTGTCATGTCCATATGGGCTCATGCTGTCCAGTCTCAGACCTTGACGCAGCAGGAGCAGAATAACGTCCGCGAACTCACCCGGGAAATGAGTGGCCTGGGTGTACCGGAAGAGCAGGCACAAAAAATGTTGTCCCTGATGCATCAGAATAAATACCAGGAACAAAACATCGTCCGTGCCCAGCAGACCGTCCTCAATGCTGCCAGGGAAAACCTGCCGACAGAACCGGTCATGAATAAGGCCATGGAAGGTCTGGCAAAACAGGTTCCGCAGGAGCAGGTGGTCGCGGCCATGGAGGCGGTACGCAATCGTTATAGTTATGCTTACCGAGAGGCCAGATCGGTGTCAGGAGACAAGAAAATCAACAGGTCCATCGCAGAAGCGATTGTTGACAGCCTGGCCGCAGGGATGGCACCTCGGGAAATGGACACGATAATGGCTCGTTTACGGCTCCAGACCCGCCAGCAAAATAGAATGCAGACTGACGATCTGTCATTGCAGACACTGCTGACCGTCCGGTCAATGATGCGGTTGGGTGCCAGATCGACGGACACTTCAGATACCGTATGCCAGGCTTTGCAACAACGATATACTGCGCGGAACATGGAACAGTTGCGGTCTCGATTTTCCCGGGAAGCCCAACATACGTCAGCCAGACAATTGGCGCACCAGTATGCCGGATCTATCGGGAAAGGCGCCGGTACCCCGGGCAGTAAAGGGTCCGGCGGCGGGGGGTCAAACGGCGGCGGTTCTGGCGGCAATGGCGGCGGTTCCGGTGGCAGTGGCGGCAGTGGCGGCGGTTCCGGTGGCGGTTCTGGTGGCGGCAGCGGTGGCGGCAGCGGTGGCAGCGGTGGCGGCGGTGGCGGCAGGGGGTAAGAGCAGATTCAACCGGTGCACTTTTGCCTAGCCATATGTAGCACCGTTTGGTTTGGTAGTACCCCATCCACCCGGTGCGCGTATCCTGCCAGTTTTTCCATGTTTTAAACGATCAGGCGGGAACTGCAAAAAAAAATATGTAGAGGGGGATAAAGATATCCGGGACAGGGTATTCTTTGCAACAACTTCCTATGGAAAAATACGATGTTTTCTATACAAGAAGCAAAGACGGTCTTTTCGCTTATTTACTCAGAATGACTGGAGATTACCATCTGTCCTGCGATCTGGTACAGGAGAGCTTCAGCCGCTATCTGCAGCGTTATAGTGACATCGGCGAAAGAAGTCGCTCCCTGCTGTACACCATCGCCAGAAATGCGGCCATGGATACTTTCCGGAAGGTGAAAGTCGATCAATTGAATCCTGATGGCTATGCCGACCAGAATAACAATCCCGAACAGCAACTCGATGACCGGCAGTCATATGACAGGGTGATGGCGGCAATACAGCAACTGTCGGTTATCGATCGCGAATTGATTTCGCTGCTCTCCGGAGCAGACCTGACCTATGCCGAAATCGGCCGCATTCTGGGCATCAGTGAGACAAACGTAAAAGTGAAAGTGCACCGGGCCCGGCTCAGGCTCAAGGAAATATTGAGCAATGGAGGTACATGATGGACTATCTTGGCAGTATGTATATCGACAACGAACTCGATCTCGAGGAAAAGGTCCGGTTTATCGAGAAAATTCACTCGGAACAGGATTTTTATCAACAGACCGTTGATCTTCTGGTGCAGGAAAAACAGGTGCGTACCATACCGGAAAAATTCATGATTCCGGTAGAAACGCGTGTACGCTTTGACCTGAAAAAGTGGCTCGGGAAAGTTTTTCACCCTTTAGTGTATGCTGGCGCTGGATTCGCTTTTGCAACCCTGGTTTTATTTGCGCTAAGGCCCGTTTCAACCAGTCAATTAGCTGCGGTTAACAGATTTGTGATTTATGAACCGGCTGCGAGTCGAGTTGAACTGACCGGAACATTTAATGGATGGCAGCGAGTGGCGATGCACCAGATTGGAACGACCGGATACTGGGAGCTGAACGTCCAGCTTTCTTCAGGAGAATACCGTTTTGCCTATATCCTTGACGGTTCCAGGAGAATCGCCGACCCGACACAACCCACGCGGGAAAACGATGATTTCGGCGGGGAAAATTCAATTTTAAAAGTGGATAAGCAAGCCTGACAAGCAACTCTCTACCGTAGAATTTTCTTTGCCGCGTTTGGGTAATACTTTACCAGGCATTCAGGGCAAATACCTTGGGAACACTGTACGCCGTTGTGCTTTTCGAGGTAGGTTTCAACGGGTTTCCATTCTCCTTTGTTCTTTTCTTCAGTGATATTTTTGCAGTGAGAGCAAATGTGTAAGACATCGTGACAACTCTCAACTGTTTCCTGTATTTTCCTCGATTTTCTTTGTCCGCTAATATTTATCCCCAGTCCAAGGACCAGAATTTTGTCTTTTTCAATCGGATAGGGATAATCATGTACTTCGTAAAGCTGTCCGCGCAGCTTGTCCCGCCATATCCATACCTGTTCGTTCTGTTCTTTAAAAACTGTTTGTGCCGGACAGTCTTTGCAGGGAGACGTGCGGCCACGCATCGCTGCGTAGCAGGGAGTTGATGCATCTGAGCTGCCAAACTGACGGTGAAAATATCCGTTTGCATACTGGAGCGTATAGTCCTGGGCAAGCAAATAGAGAAAAGCTGGAAGCCTGTCAATAATCACTCCCCCTATATGGTGATGCAGGTTATCAATCTTGAGTTTCGACAGACCAGCTACTGGATTTCCACTTGATAGTAAGGATCTGGACATGCGTCTTCCTCTTGCTAGAATAGATGGTGTTGACCTGACAATCCCACCAGAAGTCTGACTCTATAAAATAAACGTTTTACCCCGGAAAAGGTTACAACAAAAAGATCCATCGAGCAGCTATTAGCTGTTTCGACCTGCGCTCAATAATTATTTCAAGGATAAACGTAACTATGTGTCAGATTTATCGTTACTATTTCAGGACCAGAATAATGCATTTCCGAGATAGGACAAGAGTTATTTGAACCCGTTTTTTTCTCCATAGACCCGAAGAGGGAAGAGCAATGCGTAACAGATTTTTAATCGTGCCTGGACTGACGTGCTCGGATATTCCAGTCGACGATGTGCTCGAGGCGGCAATCGGTGAGCTCAGGGACGTAGTTATCATCGGTACGTACAAGGATGGCCGGGAGTTTTTTGCCTCTTCAATAGCCGATGGACCGAATGTCAACTGGATGCTCGATAGAGCAAAAAAAGCACTCATTGAGATTATAGACGCAGAGAGAAGCAAAATTTGATTGTCTGTCAGAATAATTAACAGACACTTCCGCTTTTATCCCTCTGCTTGGCGGGGGAGCCTCTTTAGCGTCAATCCTGTCAATTCATTCACACTAATCGCCATAATTAGTAGGCCCGCCTTCGTTTATTGCATAAAACTCTTCTTCTCTGGTAATGTATCGCTGAACAGCGCACACCCTGGTTCAGTAGCTGAATATTAGGGGAGTCAGAATTTTATATAAAAATGTGATTACCACTAAACCTCAGCTATATGGGAATCTGATTACCCCTCAAGTTCAGCTACTGAAACAGGGTGTGGGCTGTTCGTTTCCCGGGACGCCGTAAACCCATCCCTGGGGGCTTCGCTGCAGCCATCCTTGGCTGCAGAGACCCGTAAAACAAACAGCCCACACCCTTCCATTTCGACAAGCTGAGCTTGAGGGGTAATCAGATATGGGAATATGAGGTGCCCTTTGCACGGGTGTTCCGCAGCCTGGATGGCTGCGGTCAAGCCCCCAGGGATGGGTTCATGGCGTCCCGTGCAAAGGGCACCTCATGGCCCTCTGGACCTTCCAAGCTGAACTTTGTGGTAATCACAAAAAATAATGAGATGAAAAAGTATCATCTTATCAATATTTCATTGCAGGCCAGGAGAGAATTACATACCGGGTTGTGGAAATCGTCAGGCTCTGATGCAGGTGCCCTGTTAAAACCGGAGGATTTCGAAAAGGCAGCAGCCGCCAGCGCCTTCCCAAACCAAACAAATTGGTGCGCCAATGGACATAGGCTTTTGCTGCCTCGCAATAGGTATACCGCTCTTTTCTGGCGATCAGGACAATTCAGATGACGTTGCCAGAAGGGGGTGTCAAATAGATTTACTTCTGCGTGACTCGTGGTATACTTATTTTTGTTGTAAGTAATTGATATTTGGTCACTATGGGGGCAGTCGGTCTACCGTGGGATTTTTTCGCCGGGCAGCGATTTTGTCTCCGGGGCGTGCGGTACGTGGCGGACTCGCAGCACACTCTTATAATGCGCCCAACTCTTTTTGCTGCTGTTCAGCCCGCCTCACAAGTCGAACCGAATACTCCAGATAAAACGGAGAATCGCATGATCATTAGAAAAGAAACGCGCGCCGATATTGAAGCAATAACCGAAGTCACCATCGCTGCTTTCAAAACCCTTGCTGTCAGCAACCATACAGAACAATTCATTGTCAGTGCATTACGCGCAGCTGATGTGCTGACTCTCTCTCTTGTCGCCGAAATTGATGGACGGGTTGTCGGACATATCGCCTTTTCACCTGTAATAATTTCAGATGGAACTACGGGCTGGTATGGTCTGGGGCCGGTTTCTGTACTGCCTGAATATCAGAAGCAAGGCATTGGGAAAGCGCTGGTCAACGATGGTTTGTCCCGGCTCAAACGATTGGGTGGACAAGGTTGCGCTCTTGTTGGTAATCCGAGCTATTATAAAGGGTTCGGTTTTATGAATTTTCCGGACCTGGTGTATGAGGGAATACCGCAACAATTTTTTCTGGTTTTACCTTTCAGTGACGAGGTTCCGAAGGGTACCGTTGTGTTTCATGAAGGGTTCCTGGCAAATGGCTGACAATTGCACCACGTCTGACCTGCATTTGCCCATCGCACTGCAGATCTCCGCTTAAGCCTGGCATCGTAGTCGCGCATCAGGCCGCTTGAAACTCTGGTGCAGGGAGAAGGAGAGGGTAAAAGGAACAGATGTGACGGTTGGGCAAGTGAGTATCCGTGTTTTTCTTTAACCTGTACCAAAGGAGGAGCAAATGAAAAATTTGATGATATTACTTGCAGTAATGGCAACAATTGGTCTCTTTTCCGGTGACGGGGCATTGGCGCAGAAAAAAATGATGGGGAAAGGCGGGGGCGGCTGGGGCCCCGGAACAAGCTACGGCAGGCTGTACAACCCGCAAACCGTCGAAACGATCAGGGGAGCAGTCGTATCAGTCAACCAGATCACCCCGATGCAAGGCATGAACGGTGGCGTGCATGTGGTCGTTAAGACAGATAAGGAGACGATTTCCGTGCATCTCGGTCCTGCTTGGTATATTGAAAACCAGGAAGTCCATATTGCGCCCAATGACAAGATCGAAGTCAAAGGCTCACGCATCGATTTTGCGGGCAAACCCGCCATAATCGCTGCAGAAGTGACGATGGCAGACAAGGTTCTGACACTTCGCGATGCGAGCGGGATTCCCGTCTGGAGCGGCTGGAGGCGAAGGTAGCCGCCCTGGGTGATGACCAAAGAGCATCTTCAGGTGACACAGAATTAAAATTGAACTCTGACCCATCAATTTAGCGGCTGGCCCCAATATTGACACCGGTGCCGATAGCAACGAATTCTTCAGGAGTCGACAGATATGCTCGAATCAGCACGCACATTTGTGCCTTTTCTAGGGACAATCATAGCGGTTGGCGGCACGCTCTCGGCAGCGCATTGGTTCATCATAAAGCGACATCAGGATATCGGCAATGAACGAATGTTTCCGCGCCAGCTTATAATGTTCGGGCTCACGGTGCTTGGCCTGCTTGCTGTCGTTCTTTCTATGCCCGTCAGTGAGAGTTCGCGCAATCAATTGATTGGGCTTATTGGCATTGTGATCTCGGGAGTCCTCGCTTTTTCCTCGACAACGATCATTTCCAATCTCATGGCCGGCGTACTGCTTCGAATTACCAAGCCTTTCCGGGTTGGCGATTTTATTCGCATTGGCGATCATTGCGGCCGGATATCGGCGCGGGGGTTGTTTGACACGGAGATTCAAACGGAAACACGGGAGCTTATAGCTCTGCCCAACACGTACTGTATCAGCAATCCCGTGGCAACGATTCGCAGCTCTGGAACCATTATCTCCGCATCGCTTTCTCTGGGGTACGAGATCGATCATACCCGGGTTGAACGCTTGCTCATGGAGGCAGCTCGAACCTGTGGCCTGGATGAACCATTTGTCCATATTCTGGAATTGGGCAACTTTGCGGTTACGTATCGTGTGTCCGGTTTTCTCAAGGATTACAAACGACTGATTTCGGTGCAGTCGAGTCTTTATGCTTGCGTTTTAGATACCCTGCACGGTCAGGGTATTGAAATTATGTCACCTTCCTACATGAACCAGCGCCAACTTCGTGAAGGAACAAACGTTATACCCGCAACGCAAGTCACGTCAGCACCTGACGATCAACAGACCTTTGCAGAAGAAATCGTCTTTGACAAAGCTGAGCAGGCAGAGGAGTTAGAACATCAAAAGAACAAACTTATTCTGGAAATTGGCAGCCTGGAAGATAACTTAAAGGAAATCAAGGATGAAGAACACAAGAAGGTGCAACAGCAGGTCATCGAACAGAGGAAGAAAATTCTTGAGGCACTGCAGCAGTCAACCAATCAGACAGAAACCTGAGCTACAAGAGTAAACCACACTCAGCGGAGGTCTATTCTGCCGGGTTCCTTCTCTAGCCGGGCGCCTGATTGGAGACATTCATTCAGTTCATGAAAAATCAACAAAGGAGGTTAATGTATGTTCACTAAAGCTTTCCTGTTAACCGCTGCACTCTGCACAACAGCTCTCTTCATGCCAATAGCAGCAAGTGCTGATAAAGCAATGGATACGGATGCGTTGAAAGGTAAATATCTCATAGAAATAACTGGATGTAATGATTGTCACACTTCTGGGTATGCACAGAGTGGTGGTTTGGTGCCAGAGGCAAAATGGCTGCTGGGAGATGAACTTGGTTTTCGGGGTCCCTGGGGAACTACCTACCCAAATAATCTGCGTACATATGTCAGTGAAATCTCCGAAGGGGATTGGGTCGATCTTGCCAGGACACTCAAAGCAAGACCACCTATGCCCTGGTGGGCGTTAAATGCGATGACCGATGGGGATTTGCTGGCACTTTATAAATACATCAAAAGTCTTGCCCTCGTTGCAAGCACCGTCCCCGCCTATGTTCCACCGGGAGGGGTGCCAAAAACTCCATACATTCAATGGCCTGTTCCGCCGAAATAAATTTGGCGCAACATTGTAGATAAAAGCAGAATGGTTTTGTGTGCTCCACTTTGTTCTGTGCAGTTTAGAGGACAAAGGGCATTGGCGTGATTACAGGGTATACAGAGGTTTTGCAGATTTTTACACGCCGATAAAAGAGTACAGGAGAAAAAAATGACAAAATTACTTCTCACCGCAGTGTTGGTATTCTGCAGTGTTATCACCGCTGCCGCAGCAGATGGGGTCGTGAATGTCCCAAGTGTTTATAGTGTTAAAGAAACTGCAGATCGAATGGAGAATGTACTGCAGCAAAAGGGAATGACACTAATCAACCGAATAAATCATTCCGAGGGCGCGCGCAAGGCCGGCATCGAACTGCGTGATACCGAATTAATCATCTTCGGCAATCCAAAAGTGGGCAGCCCCCTGATGAAATGCCAGCAGAGCGTTGCTCTGGATTTACCGCAAAAAGCATTAATCTGGCAGGATACCAATGCGAAGGTCTGGATATCCTATAACGACCCAAGATATCTGGAGAAAAGGCATAATATCACCGGTTGTGAAGAGGTTATCGCCAAAATAGAAAAGGCACTGGCTGGCATAGCAAAATCAGCATCAACCCAATAAGGTGCAAAGTTTCTGACAGACGTTAAAGCAGCGCTCCGTTTCATCGTTTTTTACCCGCCAGTTTGTTGATCAATTGAATTTTTCCATCTCAGCACTGCGCCACGAGTGAAGACTGGTCAAAACGCTTCAGCCAATGCAAAAAAAATCGGCTGAATCGTTTTTCCTCGACGGAGCCGCCACCGAGAATCACAACGCTTACGTGCCGTTAGCCAATGGGAGATACGATGCAGTTACGAAAAAGAATTATCTGGTTGTTGGCAATACTGGTTGTTGTAGCGCTCACTATCGGTATAACCGCGGTAAGTATTTTTTACCAGGCCGCATTTCGTGAAAAAAGCAAGAGCCTTTCAGAACTAATAAGCAGTCAGATCAGCCTCATAGAATCTGTTTATCGATTTAATAAACAACACGAGAGTCAATATCCTAACGGTGCTAAAGAGGCTACTCTCAGCCAGCTTGTGGACTCTCATAACCGCTATGAAAAATTCAGTGCTACCGGTGAAATCCTGGTCGCTGAAAAAAGAGATAACAAAATCCATTTTATCTTCGGCCACCTGCAGGATCGTATTATTGCACCAGGCCCGGTTGCGATTAATTTCAGCATGGATACGCCTATGCTGTTAGCCATTTCTGGCCAGTCAGGTACCGTCACCGGCATGGATTATTCCGGGGAGCGGGTTTTGGCGGCTTATGGGTATATGCCGGAGCTTGATTGCGGCATTGTGGCCAAAATAAATATCGCGGAAATCAGATCCCCATTTATTAACGCCATTGCCTTAATCCTGTTGATCGGCATCGTGGCAATTTCACTGGGCATGCTGGTGTTTTTCAAAATATCCAATCCAATTTTAGAAGAAATGGCCAATACAATTGGAAATTTACAAGAGGCGCTATTTGAAGTAAAACTTTTGAGCGGTTTTTTGCCAATATGTGCTTCCTGTAAAAAAATCAGGGATGACCATGGGTACTGGAATCAGATCGAATCGTATATAGAGAGTCATTCTGAGGCGCAATTCAGCCATGGGATCTGCCCTGACTGCGCCGAAAAATTATATCCGGAAATCGACCTTTACAAGAAAGAATGACCCGGGGTACAATCAAAAACCGGAGTTGACGGGAAAAGGACGAACCCGCCTTAAATCGGCTGTGGTTCCGTATTTGATGTTCACTGTAGGCACCGAATGCGAGGTCGCTGCCATGCTCAGTAAAATTGATTCTTTTCTCTCTGCTCAAGGTCCCTTTGCCTTAAAGCTGTATTCATTTCTACTTATAGCCATTGTCGGTGCGCTCGATCTCCTTACCGGATATGAGCTTTCTTTTTCGATCTTTTATCTCCTTCCTGTTGGTGTCGGCTCGTGGTATTCAGGAAAGCGCTTTGGAGCTGTTGTCTGTATCGCTGCAGCCTTTACCTGGCTTATCGTCGATTTCATGGCGGGGAATAACTACAGCAACCCCGTCATAGAATATTGGAACGCCGGCGTTCGTCTCGGCTTTTTTGTTGTCGTGGCACATTTACTCGGCCGCATTCGATCGGTGCTTGAGATTCAGGTATCTCTGGCGCAACTTGATGGGCTTACCGGCATGATGAACGCTCGTACCTTCAGGCAAAGATGTGAATTGCTCTTTAATCTCGCTCATCGTCATCAACACCATTTGACTCTTGGCTACCTAGATCTTGACGGGTTCAAGACCATTAACGACAGTCTTGGTCACAGTGTGGGGGACCAGGTACTGAAAGCCGTAGCAGATACCTTAGTCAAAAGGCTGCGTGTTTCGGACATCGGCGCACGTCTCGGGGGTGACGAATTTGCTATCTTGCTTCCAGAGACGACTCTCATTGGCGCACGCACGTTTTTTGCGGAGCTGCACCAGAGCCTTCTCGATCTCGCTGCTGCCAAACAATGGCCCCTTGGCTGCAGCATCGGCGTTGCCGTCTTCCACCGGTGCGAAACGAACCCTGACGAAGCAATCAGGTTCGCTGATGACTTGATGTACCAGGTGAAGAAATCAGGCAAAAACAGCATGTTGTTCGCCGAGTACGGCAGACAGCAGGGTGGGTGACTCTGCTGTCTGCCAGATGCTTTCGCAGTAATCCTGGTGAGAATCGCCAAGTCTGCAAAAGGGGATCAGCGATGCAGTTTCTTGACCAATTCAATTATTGCGTAAGCGACAAGCCCGGCAAGCAGAATCCGTGTCCATGAGGCAAATCCGATAGCGGTACTCTGAAACAAACGGTGCATAAAGGGGAGATAGGTGTAGCCGAGTTGTATCAGCAGCATGAGGGCGACACCGCCCAAAACCCATACGTTGGTAAAGATGCCCAGCTGAAAGATCGACTTGTGCATGGAACGGCAGTTGAAGAGATAGAACAGTTCCATGACGACAAAGGTATTGACCGCCACCGTCCGTGCTTTTTCCAGGGAAGCGCCTGTTGCCCGTTCCCACTCGAAAAGGCCGAAGGCACCGATCAGCAGCAGGGTCCCCACCAGCAGAATCCTGCTGCTTAATTCGCCGGTAAGAATAGGGGTGTCAGGGTTGCGTGGCGAGCGGTGCATGATGTCGGTTTCTTTTGGCTCAAAGGCCAGCATCAGGCCAAGAAATCCCGCAGTAGTCATGTTAATCCAGAGGATCTGCACCGGCAGGATAGGTAAGGTTATATCAAACAAGATGGCCGTCAGAATAACCAGTCCTTCGCCCAGATTGGTAGGCAGGGTCCAGACGATGAACTTGGTCAGGTTGTCAAACACTCCGCGGCCTTCCTCAACCGCTGCCTCAATGGAGCTGAAGTTGTCATCGGTCAGCACCATGTCGGCGGCCTCTTTGGCCACGTCGGTGCCGGTTATGCCCATGGCTACGCCGATATCCGCCTGTTTCAGCGCCGGCGCATCGTTTACGCCATCGCCGGTCATGGCAACGACATGGCCGTTTGCCTGCAGCGCGCGTACCAGGCGAATTTTCTGCTCGGGGGTGGCTCTGGCAAATACGCATGTCTCTTCGACGGCGTGCAGCAGTTGTTCGTCCGAAAGTTTTTCCAGATCCTGACCGGTGAGCACATTTTTCGATCCGACAGCGTCCATATCACCCGAAAGCAGGCCAATCTTCCTGGCAATGGCAACCGCCGTACGCGGGTGATCTCCCGTGATCATTTTTACCATGATCCCGGCATCCCGGCAGATTTTAACAGCGGCGACTGCCTCCGCTCTCGGCGGGTCTATCATTCCCTGCAACCCGAGAAAGATGAGGCCGTCCTTGAGATCGTCCAGGGTGATTTCGCCGGCATCGCTTGCCAGTTCCTTGCGGGCAAAGGCCAGCACGCGCAGTCCTTTTGCCGTCATGTCGGAGACGACCTCATGAATGGTGTCTCTTTGCAACGGGACAGAATTGCCATCTGCGGTGATTGCCAGCGAACACTTGGCGAGTATCTGCTCGACCGCGCCTTTTATGTAGACAACATTGCCCTTGCCGATCCCGGTATCATGGAGGGTGGCCATAAACTGGTGTCTGGATTCAAACGGAATCGAATCAAGACGGGGCGGGAGTGTTTGTTTTTCTTTTTCCTTGAAGCCGCCTTTGGCAGCTGCCGCGAGCAATGCTCCCTCGGTTGGGTCGCCCTGGACAAGCCAGCAGCCGTCTTTGTCCTGCAAGATGCTGTCGTTGCAGAGAATGCCCGCTTTCAAGCATTCCTTAAGGGCGACGGAGGTGGTTGCGTTTTCCGCTGTGCCGTGTTGGTCAATGCGACCGTCGGGACCATATCCGGCTCCGCTGACCAGGTAAGAATGGCCTCCTGCCAGTATCTGCTGCACGGTCATCTGGTTTTCTGTCAGCGTCCCGGTCTTGTCCGAGCAAATCACCGTGGTGCTGCCCAGGGTTTCAACAGCCGGCAGTTTGCGGATAATCGCCCGGCGGCGAGCCATCCTGGAGACGCCAATGGCCAGGGTAACTGTTACCGCCGCCGGAAGTCCTTCCGGGATTGCACCGACGGCCAGGGCAACGGCGGCCATAAACATGTCAAAAAGGGGCTGGCCACGCCAGAGACCGATCGCCGTAGTTATTGCGGCCAGCACGAGAATGGCATAGAGCAACAGCTGACTGAAATGGGCAATCTTTCGGGTGAGCGGCGTCGCCAGGTCGTGTGCTGATGAGATAAGTCGGGAGATATGGCCCACTTCGGTTTTATCGCCCGTCGCTATAACTATGCCGGTTCCCGTACCGTGGGTGACTATGGTGGACCCATAGGCCATGTTGGTCCGATCGGCGAGAAGCGTTGCATGGCCAAGCGGCTCCATCGTCTTCTCAACGGGCATTGATTCCCCGGTCAGGGCTGATTCATCAACCTGCAGTTCGCGTAGCGCAAGCAGTCGTAAATCGGCGGGAACTTTGTCCCCTGCGCGCAGCAGTACAATATCGCCCGGTACCAGCTCCGCTGACACGATGCGCTGGTTTTCGCCTTGCCGGCGCACAGTCGCCTCAGCAACCATGGTATCTGCCAGGGCGGCGAGGGCATTTTCCGCTTTTGATTCCTGGATAAAACCGATGGTGGCGTTGATCAGCACCACGCCGAAAATAACCCCGGAATCGACCCACTCCTGCAAGCCTGCAGTAATGATGCCTGAGACGATCAGGATATAGATAAGCGGCTGATGAAATTGAAGCAGAAAGCGTATCCAGTCGCTTGTCGTCTGCTTCATGGACAGGGAATTGGGTCCGAAATGCTCGAGGCGCCGTCGTACCTCTTCTCCATCAAGACCATGGTCAGGGTCACTCTCCAGCAGAGCGATAATCTGGTCACCTGACAGCTGATGCCAGTTTTTTTCCGGTGTGATCTTCATTCCTGTATTTTTTTAATGGATGGATTTATATGGCATACAAGGCAATGAGTTGAAGATCTCAGCGAAGAAATATCATTTCTGAAATCGACCGCATTTCTGCCTGAAATTTCCTGCCGAACTGATTTCAATGTAAGAAGCACCCTGCTTGGGTCCGAAACTACCGGCAAGAATGACAATAAGGTCATTATCCTTGAACTGATTTTCCGCAAGGAGCCGGCAGATGGACTGCTGCAGGGGCTGGTTGACGGTCAGATCCATGGGGATGTAATCCGCATACACACCATACGAAAGAGAGAGCTGACGCACTACGCGTCGGTTATATACCTGGGCGTAAATAACATTTGACCCGCGATACGCAGCAAGGGCCAGGATTGATTTGCCCGTGAGGGAATCCGCCACAATCGCTTTGGTCTGCAGGCGAAGCGCTGCTTTAACCGCTGCTTTCGCGAGGTATGCCGCGAGTTTATTACTGCTGCTGTAAGGGATGTCAATATTGTCACGTGTCTTGCCTTCAACTTCCATGGCAATTTTAGCCATGATGCGGACTGCCAGTTCCGGATATTTTCCATTGGCTGTTTCGCCGGACAGCATCAGTGCGTCGGTGTGATCGAGGCAGGCATTGGCTACATCTGACACTTCTGCCCGCGTCGGTCTGGGTGATTCAATCATCGAATGGAGCATCTGGGTTGCGACGATGACGGGCTTTCGATTTTCAATACACACTTTGATTATTTTTTTCTGGATGAGAGGAATGCGTTCCGTGGGGATTTCCACCGCCAGATCGCCCCTGGCAATCATGATTCCATAGGCATGGTCGAGGATTTCTGTTAGATTTTCCACCCCTTCAGCGTTTTCGATCTTGGCTATTATTTTGATGCTCGACTTTTTCTCATCAAGAATGGCCTGCACAGCCAGGACATCTTCCTTGTTTCTGACAAAAGAGTGGGCGATGAAATCCAGGTCCTGCTCGGCGGCAAAGCGAATGAAACCTTTGTCCTTTTCACTCAATGCCGGAAGTTTGACGTGAACGGCTGGAATATTAATGCTTTTTCGTTGATTGATGATTCCATCATTTTCCACATGGCATTTCAGATACTCATCATCTTTGTCAATGACAGCAAGGGCCACATATCCATCGTCAATGAGAATGGAGCTGCCGACCGGAACGTCTTTGACAAAATCGGCATGGGATACACAGATGACATCGTCATGGGATTTTTCATCAGGTGCGCCCTTGATCCGGATGATATCGCCGAATTGCACACGCAGAGCGGTGTCTGTTAAACATGTCCTGATCTCCGGCCCTTTGGTGTCGAGAAGAATCCCAATTTTATCTGATACCGCCCGGGTGCACCTGATTACCTCCAGGGCATCCTCATGACTCATGTGGGCGGTATTGAGTCGAACGACATTCATGCCCGCCGCATACAGGCGTTCAATGAATGGTACCGAACAGTTCTGGTTTGAGATAGTGGCAACAATTTTAGTTTTCCGGCGCATGAATATATCTTCCTGGTATAGTTTGGTGGGGCTGGATTGAAGGGTTTGTTCTACGGTGATCAACATCCTAAACATAGGGAGTGTATTGTTTTTTGTCAGCCTAACTTGATTAGATTTTTTTTACCAGTCTATTGCTGTTGGAAGAAAAGGTGTAACCCTCAGGAGGTGAGGCATCGTCCCCTGTAAAATCGAGATGCTGTCGCAAAGATAACGCAGCGGTAATCATACACTCAATTCCAGTTCGTACGATTGTAATGCAGAACAATATTGACCAATACCGACTGTACGCAGAGCTATGGTCACGTCTGGTGTTTGAATAAGGTCCGCAGACATACGCGACCAAAGTGCACAGCCGACGGAAATATTCGTTGATTCCATTACCAGAGCGAGACTGGGCCAGCCCTAACAGGAAATCGAGCATGTTTTGGGTACGCTGCGGGAGAAAGGCGCAGGCTTTAATGACCATTTGAGGTGCATGTACCTGACATTGCCAGTATAGAAATAATACCGAATATCGATGAGATCGGACAACAGGGTGGTTTCAGGATGGAAACCATCTATGCAACAGGCTGGTGGTAAGAGACAGTCAATTGCAATGCAAAGTATTACCTGTGCAGATCTCATCCATGTAAGCAAGATTGTAATCTTAGAATCTTGCTGTATTGTCTCATATTATCCAGACAGGCAGATGCAGAGCTGCTTCATATACCCTTTACTGTGTGTGCTATTGGGGCTGCAGGCAGTTACCGTTAGAGGATTACTCAGGACTATGGCCGATACAGATCGTGAAAAATGGGATTCGAGATATGTTGCAAACCTTGGAGGCGCAGAGCCGTCCACGATCCTGACTGATTATTGGAATCTTGCGTCCTGTGGCAATGCATTGGATATAGCCTGCGGAAACGGGAGAAACAGTCTCTTCCTGGCTAAAATGGGATTTATGGTCGATGCGGTTGATATATCAACGGTTGCAACAAATTATCTGGCAGGCTCTGACCCGAAGATAAATGTCATCTGCCAGGATATCGATGACTGGACAATTCCCCGGAATCGATATCAACTCATCGTCAACATCCGCTTTTTAGACAGACGTCTGTTTCCCCTGATTAAGGACGGACTGAGGCCTGGAGGTGTGCTGATTTTTGAATCTTTTATTGATAAGAAAAAAAATGAATATTGTCTGAAACAAAATGAGCTGCTTCACGCCTTTCAGTCACTCCACATCGTGTACTATGAAGAAAAAAAATCAGACTGTTCTGAGAAATTTGATGAAACCGTCGCTCTTGTTGCCATTAAAAAGGGGTTATAAGCCGGAGCCGCCGAAAAATCCGTCCACGGATAAACCCACCTATAGGCCAAACATCCTTTAACAGCATCCTGCTTTTTCCTCATGGATTTCCGATGAGAGAGGAGTTTTCGCTTTCACTTCGGTCAGTTCAGGAAATGAAACCGTTCGTTTACGACCTGCCTTGCGTACACCCCAATCAAGGCACTTCACTTGATCGGCCAGCGCCGCACTCGGAAGGCAGCCTGTCAGGTTCATTCGATGGCATGGGCCATTAGGCGCAGATACTTTTCGTGACGCATCTTATTGTTGTCAGTCAAAACACTCCCCTCGTCAAAGTTGCAGGCATTTGCATGGCAGTACATCCCTGCACTGAGATAGTCAAGAATCACTTGCGGGATTTCGTAATGGTGAATAGTCGGCAGAGAGGTAACCACGCCATTTTCTATTATAATAAGCCTGTTGAGGTAGATGCTGTTCCGCTTGTTGTCGAGGTAGCCAAGTTTATGATAGGTAGTTATGCCCTCCAATGGCGGCAGATGGTCGGAAACAATTATGATCAGGCTGTCACGGTCAATCGCCAGTAACTCATCCAAGTAGTTGGCAATTGCTTCTGATCTATAAAAAAACTGATTTGCCACACGTTCCAGTTGTCGGTCATTCAAGTTGTCAATAAGCTTAATGATCTGTGGTCGTTTCTTCTTGTTGAGCACATGCGGGGAGTGCCCGTACATGGTCAGTAAATAGTTGAACAACGGTCGTCCAGGGTTGTGGCGGAGATGATCTTTGATAAAATTCAGGTTCTGGGAGAAAAGTACGCTGTCGAACATATAAATTTCTCCGGTGGTGTCACCCGTTGAAAGGTAGGTCTGTCTGTTTGGGGAAAATTCGATGGGAAAATATTCTTCAGCAAAGCCCATTCCCTTATAGGCGTTTACAGCATTGAAAAATGAAGGTTCATAGGCGTTGGAGGCAGTTGTTCGGTACCCAGCATGACCTAAAATATCCGGGAGACAGTGGGCAGCGCTGCCGCTGAATGAATTAAATTCAACACCAGAAAGTTCCTGGAAGGCTGGAACGCCGCAGAGAACTTCGAATTCGGCCTGAGAGGTCTTGCCCCCAAAGATCGGTGAGACTGAGAACCCTCCGGCATTACCGATCAGCGCGCTGTATTTGGGGTGAAGAGGATTGGTCGAAAATCTGGCTTTCGTAAACAATGATGGGTCGATCAGGCTTTCCATGACTATGACATGGACATTCTTTTTCCGGCCATGCTCCATGAGCCAGAACGATTGTTTTTGGGCATCCTCATCGTAGGTGACACGGTCATGGTACGAGGAGGTTTTCTCCAGGGAAATACGCCGTTGCGCCTCTCGATAGAGCAGCATGGAGAAGCGTCCGTTCGTCTCCACAGGACGGACATCTGACCAGTTGATTAATTCTTTACTCGCCAGTTCAAAAGTACGGGAAAATTGCTGAGGCCAAAATTCAACCCACGCCAATACGACAGCAACAGGCACTATTCCATGAATGGCGAGAGGAATTCGGCGCTTGTCAAGACACCTGATAAAAGCCAGAAAAAACGCCGCGCCAATGCCAACCAGCACTATCTGGTATTTGAGAGTCATAACCTGCATCAATTCTCCGACCTCGGCCAGTTCGGCAACCCGGAAAATCTTGCCCAGCAGCAGGTAAAATATGTCCTGCCCGATGTAGGCCAACAGGATTGGTATGGCGGCCAGCAATGCTGTCCATCGACCGGGACGCAGAATTGAATTCAGGTACCAGTACAGATAGAGGAGAATGGGTATCTCCAGATACTGACCAGTAAATCTCCAGCCACCACGAATCCCGCCCTGAGATTGGACCAGCAGCGAATAAATAAGGGCAGACAGTAAAAAAGCCGTGTAACGGTTACATACCAGACGAATCATCGTCGCACATCCTTTCAATGCCATTGAGACGGTTCTTTTTTTGAAATTAAGAGCAGAATGCTGGAGCGTCTGTGAAAACTGCTGGAGAAGAAATAAGCAAGCGTGTCAAGAACTTCTTTCTGTACTATAAATTCCGCATTTTAACCACCACTTCCCTTAACTTACTAGCAAAAAAGATATAATGGTCGGCTGGTGGATTTGCAGGAGGTTTGGCTGGTAAGCTTGCCAGCAGCATGCTGACCAGCAAGAAAGGACGAAAGCCGGGTAGTAAAGCGCTCAAATTGGGCGGAGTTGCTGCAGTAGGTGCACCTGCTTACACTGCATACCAGCGCTATAACAACAAGGGTGCCACGTCGCCCCTGCCTGTCACTGCATCTGCCACCGGTTTCCTGCCGGAAGACCGGTGCAAGATGCGTCAAAGTGAATCGGGCAGTGCGGCGACAAAATCACGGATTTCATCTCGAACTCTCCGGTAGGGGATGAGCTTTTCTTCTTCATTTTTCGCCTCCGAGGCACATTGCGGCGGATCGTCAAACCCATGGTGGACAGTCTTCCCCGGAAAATAGGGGCAGTTTTCGTTCGCATGACCGCAAAGTGTAATAATCCAGTCAAATTCACGAACCGGCAGTTCGTCAACAGTCTTCGATTTCTGTGACGAAATATCCACCCCGGCCTCTGCCATTGCCTTGACCGCCAGTGGGTTTAAGCCATGCTTTTCTATCCCGGCGGAATAGGCCGTCAATTTCCTTTTTTTTCAGCGTTCTGGCCCATCCTTCCGCCATCTGGCTGCGGCAGGAATTCCCGGTACATAAAAACAGAATTTTAATTGTATTTGCGTTTGTCGAACCCATGATGTTCAGTCTCCTCATCTCTTTAGTAAAACGCAGAGTTGCTGACGACAACAGCATCCGCCTCTCTGCATGGGGGCCAGACAGCTGTATTTTTTTGTTTCTCTTGGGTCACTGGCTTTCAGTTTGCTCCCTGGTGTGTACATGACAAACCCTGGTGAGGGTTTTCTTTACATATGGGAAGTACCTCTTTTTAAAACGAAGTGCGACATTGACAAGCGCGATGAGAACCGGCACCTCAACCAGAGGTCCGATCACCGCGGCAAATGCTTCTCCGGAGTTGATGCCAAAAACCGCAATTGCGACGGCGATAGCCAGTTCAAAATTATTGGACGCAGCCGTAAAACTCAGTGTTACGGTTTGTTCGTAGGTAGCTCCAACCCGCATTGAGAGAAAGAAGGACACCAAAAACATCACCAGAAAATAAATAGTCAAGGGGAGGGCAATCCGCAGCACGTCGAAGGGGAGCTGGACTATGTATTCGCCTTTTAAAGAAAACATTACCAGGATGGTGAAAAGCAGGAAAATGAGGGTCAGCGGACTGATCTTCGGGATAAAAACATTCTCGTACCAGTCTTTGCCCTTACTCCTTATGCCTATGAACCGGGTAATCATGCCCCCGAAAAACGGGATGCCGAGATAGATAAAGACCGATTTGGCGATATCCGCAATGGAGACGTCGACCACTGCTCCTGTCAGTCCAAACCATCCGGGAACTATGGTGATAAAAATCCAGGCGTAAAGGGAGAAAAAGATTACCTGAAAAATCGAATTGAAAGCAACCAGGCCGGCGCAGTATTCAGAGTCCCCGTCAGCGAGTTCATTCCAGACTATGACCATGGCGATGCACCGGGCGAGGCCGATCAGAATGAGACCGACCATGTACTCATGATGGCCGGATAAAAAGGTGATTGCCAGAAGAAACATCAGGATCGGACCTATCACCCAGTTCTGCACCAACGACAATGAAAGTACTTTGACATTGGTGAAAACCTGCCCGAGTTCTTCATATTTGACCTTGGCGAGTGGTGGGTACATCATCATGATCAAGCCAATGGCAATCGGGATATTGGTCGTGCCAACCTGGAACGAATTGATAATACTCTGTACTGGTGGATAGCTGTATCCGACTGTCACACCGACAAACATTGCCAGAAAAATCCACAGGGTCAGAAAACGATCAAGGAACGAGAGTTTTTTTGGTGCAGTTTTCATAGGGATAATATGATCGTAAAGATGATTAGTGAATGACGGTTACTTACATGCTTCTTTGTTTTTTTGAGCAAGGTGCGTTTCCAGTGCCAGGTGATCTTCCTGTAATGGCGGCAGGGAGGACAGGTAACTGACGACGCAGGAACGAATCGCCTCGTTTTGCGGTTCGATGCGCAATCTGTAATACATCCATTTTCCACCACGTCGTGAGTTGACCCATCCTGCGTTACGCAGATAGGCTAAATGTCTGGATGCGGTTGATTGCGGCAGCTTCAGAACGTCCATGATATCACAGACACAAAGCTCTCCGTGGCGCAGCAGGCTCAGAATCCGTAGTCGGTTTTCATCTCCGAGGGCTTTGAATATCTGCACCGGGTAGTCCAGGCTGTTCGTGTCGGGGCTGTTAGTCTGCAGGTTTTTCATTGGGTTGTCTCTTGGCAGATGTTGTTCATTGCAGGGTGCACGCTGGTCAAACGTACGCCAACACATGTGCATATGCGGATTCGTTGGTAACCAAAGATAACACCTTTTCGGAAGGAAGCAAGCCAATTTTCAGGCACAGCTTTCCGGATGAACCGACAGAGGCCCGAACTGCAAACGAAGGCCTAACCGTTTTTTATCCTTTTACTAAACTGAAACCAATATATCAGTCGTTTATTACTGTCGAGCATGACATGGGATGAAACTCATGCGTCCAGCGCAATATGAGGGAGCACAATTCCTTCAATTCAAGAAATATTTAAGACTTGGGCAATGGTTTTTCTAACAAAAAAAATCAACATAGAGGAGGTGAAATCAATTTCCAGGCACAAGTTTGCGGGAGCTTGGCACGCTTACAATTAAGTGAGATCAGTTAGAGAATAAAGAGAGTCGATGGTATCAAATGTTTAAAATATTACATGGAGGGAAACAGTAATGAAAATGCGGAGAAACAGATTGATCTTGGTGGCAGCTGGTGCAATGCTGCTGTCTGCCACAGCAACACTCGCCTCTGAACCAAAATACGTGTTTTTTTTCCTGGGCGATGGTATGGCAAACGCCCAGATCCAGGCCACTGAAGCTTACCTGACCACCCTTAACGGTGGCTCAGCTTCCCTGGCCACCGATCTTTTGCAGCCTGAGAACCGCCTGAATATGTCCAAGCTGCCAGTCCAGGGCATGCAGACCACTTATGACGCGTTTTCGCTGATGACCGATTCGGCGTCCTCGGCCACGGCATTCTCCTGTGGCATCAAAACCAAAAGCGGCGTCATCAATATGGACCCCGGAGGGACCGTTGGCTACAAAAGCATCGCCCAGCTCGCCCATGAGCGGGGTATGAAAGTTGGCGTTATCAGCAGCGTTTCCCTTGATCATGCGACCCCGGCAGCTTATTACGCAAACGTTCAGAGTCGCAATCAGTATGGCGATATTGACGAGCAGCTGGCAGCAAGCGGATATGAGTTTTTCGGCGGTGGCGGTCTGAAAGTATTAAGCGCAGAGGCGGTTGGCGAGAAAGGGTACACTGTGCTGAATGATCGCGAATCGATTATGGCTCTCAAGGATGCTCCTCGGGATAAAGTTATCTGTATCAATCCCTGGTTGCAGGATTCCGCCGCGATGCCGTATGCGATCGACAGACCGGACACCAACCTTTCGTTGGCGGAGATGACAGGGGTTGCTATTTCAGTACTCAAGGACGACAAACAGGGTAAAGGCTGGAAGCACGGCAGAAATTGGCAAAAGCATGATAAGGATGACGGCTTTTTCTTGATGGTCGAAGGTGGCAAAATCGATTGGGCTTGCCACGCCAACGATGCCATGGCGGCCATCGGCGACATGCTGGATTTTGACGATGCAGTTGGCGTTGCTCTGGCATTCTATCAGAAACACCCCCATGAAACGCTGATTGTCGTTACCGGTGACCACGAAACCGGCGGTATGACCATCGGTCATGCGACTACCCAGTACAGCGCCCATTACGATAAGCTCCTTGGCCAGCAGAATAGTTTTACCTATTTCGACCAGAAAGTTCTGCCTACCTTGGCTTGCAAGAATACCTTTGAATCGGATGTGGATTTTCAGGCTCTGGTCAAGAGTATGTTTGGTCTCGACTTCAATTCCCTCAACGATTATCAAAAGGAAAAATTGAACGACGCCTATGCCAAATCTCTGTGCGGAGGGAACGACAACAGCGAATCGGAAAACACCTTTTTGTACGGCTCCTATACCCCCATCACGGTGACGCTCACGCACATCCTGAATGAGAACGCCAGTATCGGCTGGACCTCCTATTCGCACACCGGTGTGCCGGTGCCGGTCTATTCCATCGGCCAGGACGCGGAACTTTTCGGCGGGTTTTTCGACAATACCGATATCGCAAAAAAGATGGCCAAAGCCATGAACATCCGCCAGGCCCTCCCGGTTATCAGGTAACAGGCAGGAAGGTGCAGTCAATTGGAACGGCGTCTCTGGCCAGAGACGCCGCTTTTTTCAGTAACCAGGGGTGTTGAGATGTCTCTACCGAAACGTGAATGGCTTTTTCTGCTGATTATTGCACTCATCTCTGTTGGCCTGTCTTTTTTGGATCTGGCGCATATTCCACAGGCTCCCAGCGGGGTGCACTGCCGAGGTCTGATCGTCGCAGTGGACAACAGCCAGGTGCGGGTCAATCTGATTGTCAAGACGGAAGAGCAGGTTTTGACGGTACAGTTGCTGAACGGGCCTCACAAAGATCAGAAAATGTCCGTTACCAACATGCTCACCGGGAAAATGGAGTTTGACGAATTCTACCAAACCGGTGAAGAACTGCTGGTGGAGTATGGGGTCGATAAGGATGGAAAGCCGCAAAACGGTCTGGCGAGAGGGCATTATCGGCTGCGTTTGCAGATCGTGCTTATCGCGCTTTTCGGCGGTTTGCTTCTGCTGGTCGCCGGAGTTACCGGGGTAAAAGCAATGTTCTCATTTATTTTCGTGGCCATGGTCCTGTGGAAATTGTATTTTCCTCTGTTGCTGCTAGGCTATCCGCCGCTTCTTACCGGTCTCACCGTGGTCGCACTGCTTACTGCGGTGATCACTTTTACCGTGGGCGGGGTAAATCATCGTGGATTGGCAACTTTTGCGGGATCCATGATGGGGATTTTACTTACCTGCGCTCTCGCCGTCTGGTTCACCGGCCTTTTCCGACTGCACGGAGCAATACGACCTTTTGCTGAGACCCTGCTCTATTCAGGCCACTATGATTTGAATCTGACGAACATCTTTATTGCCAGCGTGTTCATCGGCTCTTCCGGTGCCGTTATGGATCTGGCCATGGATATTGCGGCCAGCATGGACGAATTGCAGCGCAAACATCCGGATATTGGTCTGCTGGAACATATCTGCTCCGGCCTGCGCGTCGGTCGCGCGGTCACCGGCACCATGACGACAACCCTGCTTTTAGCCTATTCGAGTAGTCATATTGCCATGTTTCTGCTCTTTATTGCCAAAGGTCTCCCTGCGGTAAATATCCTGAATGCTCCCTTTGTGGCCGCAGAAGTGCTGAACATCCTGGTGGGGAGTTTCGGGCTGGTTACCGTGGCCCCCTTCACCGCATTGGTGGCAGGATTTCTTTATCGATTCGGCAATCATCAGGGTATCAACAATGCGCATCCTCGTTACGTCGGCAATCAGCTTCGGCAAAAGATGTTTCCGCTTCCCGTCGCGCTGTGGCGAGCAAAGCTGGGGACAATCTCAGGTTTGGTACGGGTAGTAAAGAAATAGACGAGTGACAGAAGGGGAAGAGTCAGGAGGTAAGCGAGTGTCCGATAGCCGCGCTTGTTGCTCGATTTTGCTGGCTTTCAACACCTCCATGAAAATGACCAAAAGGAGTCTGCGACCAGTTTATTCGCCGCTTATGCTGATTGTGGAAAAATGGACCGATTCTGTTGATCAAAAAAAAATACCCCCCGCATGGCGAAAAATTATTGCTCACACACGGGAAAAACAAAGCTGGAGAGTCTAAAAAAATGCAGCATGTTGCACGTCGTCGTTTTGCAATCTGCTGAGCCCCCCGGAAATGTGCCCGAACCATATAAAGTCTCTGGGGGAAAGGACACGGTTTTCCCCGGGTTAAATCTTGATCTTCATCTTTCTGATAAAGAGATCAGTCCCGATGCCAATTGCAAAGGCCCATGCCATATTGGGTACGGCCAGGGCGATGCCGGCAATGAGCAGGGCGATGAAATACTCCTCATTGGTCTTAAGACTTCTTAAAAGCGGACAAAGCTCGAGGCCGGCAAAGACCAGAAGCACGCCAAGGATGGACTTGGGGATGATGGCCAGCAGGGTAAAGCCAAGTTCGCCGAGCAGCAGGGCGATAACAACAAAAAAAATGCCAATCATGATTGGTGCACCGCCGGTCCTGGCGCCAAACCTGAAATGTGCCGCCAGCCCGCCTGTGCCATGACACATGGGCACCGCCCCCAGAAAACCAGCCGGAAGATTGATGACGCCCATTGAAAAGGCAAATTTTCCGGCCTTGGTTTTTGCAAGTTGTGGGTTGCCGCTAAAAAGGTTGCTGCAGGTGTCTGCCGTGCCAACGCAGGCATTGCCAATGGTGAGTGGAATCTGCGGCAGGATCAGCATTATCAGGGCGGTCCAATAATCTTTCATACCGGGGATGACCAGATGCATTTCTGTGGGACCGAGAGAAAGGGAATGTCCGGTTAAACCGCCTAAGGCGATTCCAGATACGATGCCGATCACGAGTGCAGCCAAGGCCGCAGGAAAGCGTTTGTTGTCAAGCAGCAGCAGGACGAGGGCAAAAACCAGAATGCCGATGATCAGGTTAACGGGATATTCGGCCAATCTGCCCGGTGTCCCGGACATAAAAATATTTTTATCGATAATGAGTTCGATGCCTTTTTTCAGGAATATGAGCCCCAGCGTCAGTTGTATACCCCGGACAACGGCCTGGGAAAAAAGCTTGGCAATCTGGTCAATCATCCCGGACAGTGACAGGAGCAGGAGGAAGATGCCAAAAATGATGCCCGAAGCACCAATTACCGATTCGGTAATAACCGCTGGATACGCGATAGCTATGGCTCCGACCGCTTTCAGGGGTTGTACCGGTATCGGCAGGCGATAGTAATAGCCGGCTGCCAGGTAAAAGAGGCCAAATGCTAAGAAAACCGAGGAAGGACTTAATTTGTTGATGAAAATCATGGCAACAACAATAGGCAGCAATGTGCCTAAGTCACCGAAGGCCCCAGCCAGTTCCACCCGGTCGAACCGAAGGCGTCGTCCGTCAGCGGATGCTTTGTCGGCTTCCTGCAGTTGAGGGGAGTCTGGTCCATGGGTGGGATCCATTTCGTCGTTGGCCCTTTTTGTCATCAGTGCACCTCACTATTTCTTTGAAAGAAACTGTACCCTTTCTTTATAATGCGCAACTACTGACACGACAATATAAATATTCGTGTCAGTAGCTGATTTCTCAGCACTAAGGGGAAAGCGCGCGGTAACGGACGTGGTCGCAACGTGCCTGAACCTTGCATTTTTCAATATACCCTCTTGTCCGACCTTTCAATTTTCAATCCTCAAAGTGTGGTGATATCCTCAATGTCTTTTGATATCAGGGAGATATAAAGTGGCATAAGATTTGCTCAACGGGATATGTCGGTTGGTTCGCCGCTGTTGACAGCGTAGCTGATACACAAACTTCTTTTTCGAAAGAAGATACCGTCAACAGCGAAGAAATTGGGAATTTTTTGGAGGATTACGCCAAAAATTCAACTCTATGATTTGAAAGGAGCAGACATGCTTACTACCCTGGTCATTATTTTTGTCGTCGCCTATGCGTCAATTGCCCTTGAACATCCGCTCAGGGTCAATAAATCAGCCTCAGCGCTTATTGCTGCCGGACTGCTGTGGACAGTTTACGCCTTAATGGGCGGGGATCATCATCTCGTCTCGGAAAATCTCAATGAATCGGTGGCATCCACGGCCCAGATTGTATTTTTTCTCATGGGCGCGATGACTATCGTTGAAGTTGTCGATGCCCACAACGGCTTTTATGTCATCACCTCCCGTATCAAAACAAAAAAACTTACGACTCTGCTCTGGCTGGTCGGCTTTGTCAGTTTTTTCCTCAGTTCGATTCTGGATAATCTGACCACCACCATCGTCATGATTTCGCTCATGAAGAAACTGATTGATCGGCATGATGATCGTTTGTTTTTTGCCGGCATAATCGTTATTGCCGCGAATGCCGGTGGGGCCTGGACGCCGATCGGCGATGTGACAACGACCATGCTGTGGATCGGCGGTCAGATTACCACCCTGAATATCATGCAGGGAGTGTTCCTGCCGTCAATCGCCTGTCTGGTCGTCCCCTTAACCCTGATGGCCTTTGTCCTGCGCGGCAAGGTGGTCGTTGAGCCGAAGAACAACGGTAACGGCCGAAAAATCCAGACGACCCTGTTTGAACAAAATTTCATGTTTTTTATGGGCATCGGTACCCTTGTTGCTGTACCCGTTTTCAAGTCTGTTACGCATTTACCGCCTTTTCTGGGAATACTTTTCGGCCTGGGCATTCTTTGGCTGGTAGGTGAGATACTGCATCGCAATAAACTCGATGAATTCAAGGAGCATCTCACCCTGGTTGCAGCATTAAAGCGCATCGATATGAGCTGCATCGTCTTCTTCGTCGGTATCCTGCTGGCGGTTGCCACCCTGGAGCACAGCCATATTCTCGCTTCTCTGGCACAGTGGCTTAATCATACCGTCGGCCGTATGGATGTCATTGTCACCCTCATTGGTCTCGCCAGCGCGGTTGTCGACAACGTCCCCTTGGTCGCCGCTTCCATGGGCATGTATGATATGCAGACCTACCCCGCCGACAGTTTCCTCTGGGAGTTCATGGCCTACTGTGCCGGAACCGGGGGGTCCATCCTTATCATCGGCTCAGCGGCGGGGGTTGCCGCCATGGGGCTGGAAAAGATCCATTTTATCTGGTATGCCCGGAAAATCGGTGGCTTGGCGGCATTGGGGTATTTTAGTGGCATTGTTGTATATATTCTGCAGTACAAGCTGCTGCACGCAGTTGGTTGAAAAACAAGCCGTAAATACAAAAGAGGTTAGTGAAACGTATTGACTGATGCAGGGAATGAGTAGAGTAGAAAAAATAAATATGCTAAGCTCAATAGCAGCATGAGGTATTCTGTACGATTGGTATTGGCCCGGTACTCTGATAATGCTATTTTTTTTCATCTGGTAACTGATCGATGACGTATTCACAAGGGCTTCTCAATATTCTGGTTGTTGATGATGAAAAAAATATCCGCAAGACACTCTCGTATTGCCTCGAAACCGAGGGCCATACTGTCGTCGCGGTAGCCAATTCGCAGGAAGCCCTCAATGAGGGGCGACGATGCTCTTTCGATATAGCCTTCATTGACCTGAGACTGGATGGCGAAAACGGGATGGACCTTATCCCGCCGCTGCTGACCGAATCGCCCTGGTTGAAAATTGTCGTCATCACCGCCAATGCGACAATCGAGAGTGCTGTCCAGGCGATGCGGCGCGGCGCATCCGATTATATCGAAAAGCCCTTCACCAGTGCCCAGGTTAAGCTTCTGGTGCGAACATTGGGGCATATCCGGGATCTCGAAAATGAAATAACTGTTCTGAAAGAAGACAGTCGAAGATTTGCTCCGGAGGCTTTGTTGCAGAGCAAAAATCCGGAAATGTTTCGCATCCTCGAGATGCTCCGGAAAGCCGCCCTCTCGGAAGCGATTATCCTGCTGCGGGGTGAAAGCGGCACCGGCAAATCCATCTTTGCCAAGACCATTCATAATTCGAGTCCGCGAGCCAAAAAGCCGATGATGGTTGTCTCGTGTCCTGCGGTTCCGAGCGAACTTCTCGAAAGTGAATTGTTTGGCCACGCCAAAGGGGCATTTACCGGTGCAGTAAAAGAAAGCCCCGGACGTATTGCCGCATGCGAGGGCGGGACGCTTTTCTTGGATGAAATCGGTGACATGGCCCTGCCTATTCAGGCAAAATTGCTGCGTTTTATCCAGGATAAGGAATATGAGCGCCTCGGGGAATCACTGTCTCGAAAAGCGAATGTGAGAATCGTGACGGCGACCAATGTCAATCTCGAACAGCGGGTAGCCGAAGGTCTGTTTCGGGAAGATCTGTTTTATCGGATAAATGTAATCAGTGTAAATGTCCCGCCTCTCAGAGAGAGGCGGGAGGATATTATGGCCATTGCCCAGGATTTCTGTGCTTTTTTTAGCCTCGCCAACCATAAAAACATCACCGGTTTTGATCAAAGCGCTGAACGGGCATTGCTGGAGCATTCATGGCCCGGCAATGTCAGGGAGCTTCGAAATGCTATCGAACGGGCGGTGATACTCGGAAGCGGTCAACAGATAACCGCCGACGACCTGCCCGAAAAGGTTGTTCCATCCACCAACTTTCCTGTGCTTGGTGACCTTTTACCCCTGTCGACTATTGAAGAAATCCATATCAAAAAAGTCCTGAAGAAAACCCCCTCGATCCAGGAAGCGGCTGGTATTCTTGGCATAGATCAGGCAACTTTATGGCGAAGAAGGAAAACATACGGAATCTGAACCGGTGTATCTGTGAACTGACCTTGCATTTTTCAAGAACCTTCCCCTCCGACCTTTCATTATTCAATGTGATTAGCACTACACCTCAGCTATATGGGGATATGAGGTGCCCTTTGCACGGGACGCCATAAACCCATCCCTGGGGGGCTTGACCGCCGCCATCCAGGCTGCGGAACACCCGTGCAAAGGGCACCTCATATCCCTCTCTGGACCTTCCAGGCTGAACTTTAGTGGTAATCACATTATTCAATCCTCCGGCACCGGATGTATATAAATATCAGCCAATAGCGCACAACCTGAGTGTGGCATAATATTTGCTTTCATACTTACGTTGGCTGGATCGCCGTCATTGAAAGTACACAGGATAGCTCGATGAATTTAAAAAAGAAAATATTAGTAGGCTATGGGGTCGCTTTAACCCTGATGGGCCTCGTTGTTACCTGGGCAATCCTGAATTTATGGTCCCTGGGGCAGACGACAGACGCTATCTTACATGATTACTATCGAAGTATCCTTGCGGTCGAAAATATGCAGGACGCATTGGCTAGACAGGACAGCGGAATGCTTCTCATGTTTTTGGGGGATTTTGACAAAGGTATTGCGCAGTATCGCGACAACGAAATGCTTTTCCTGGAAGGACTCGCCCGTGCCAAAAAAAGTATCACCGTGCTGGGGGAGTCGGAAGTCGTTCGTGATATCGAAAAAATGTACAGCGACTACCGCAACAAGTTCATTCTCATAACCGGCGTGCAGGGTCAGAAAAAACCGAGTTACACCTTGACCCTGGAAACCTATAACAACATCATTTTTCCGGTATTCAGCCAGGTGAGGGCCACCTGTATGAAACTGCGGAACATGAATGAACAGACCATGTACACGGTCAGCGAAAAAGCGGGAAAAATTTCTCGACGGGCGATCTGGTCGACTCTGTTCGTCGCATCAACCGCCTCAATTCTTGCGTTGATCTTCAGCCTGGTCTTTGCCGAAAAACTCGTGCTTCCCTTGCGGCGTTTTGTCGACGCAGCCCAAAAAATCACTACCGGGGAGTATTCGGTTCAGCTTTCGGTCGAGACTGCGGATGAGCTGGGTCAGCTGGCGGTGGAATTTAACCGGATGACCGCGCAGCTTCGCCAGTATCACGTGATGAATGTGCATCGAATCATCGCCGAGAAAAATAAGGCCGATGCGATCCTGGCCAGTATCGAGGACGGTATGGTCGTATTTGATACGGAACACAGGGTTACAGGTATAAATCCGGCAGGGCGGCGAATTCTGAACATAGATTTCAGTGAAAACGATGTTCTGTCTTGTGAGCAGATTCTTCCTGAACAGGACATCTGTGCGATAATCACCGAGACAATAACTTCCGGCAGACCGCCCGATATCCCTGAGGATCTCAGGATAACCACTTTTCAGCTGGAGGGAAGCACCCGTCATTTCCTCTTTTCGGTAACGGCTATTGGCCAGTCTGATCAAAAACTTTCCGGCGTTGTCCTGCTGTTAAAAGACATCACCCAGCTGCGTGAGGTCGAACGGCTTAAAAATGAGTTCGTCATGGCCGCATCGCATGAACTGCGTACTCCTCTGACCAGCTTGGGGATGGGTATTGACCTTCTTCTCGAACATGCTGTCCAATTTCTTCCCGATAAAGAAAGAGAGCTCCTCGAGGCCGCCCACGACGAGGTTCATCGGATGAAGGCAATGGTCCACGACCTGCTTGATCTGTCAAAAATTGAGGCGGGCAGAATTGATCTGGAATTTGAAAGTATCCCGGTCGGTGCGCTGTTTGAGCATGCCCGCCATACCTTTAAAGGGCAGGTCAGCATGAAGCATATCCGACTGTATATTGAGGATACGGAAGATCTGCCATCTGTTCAGGCAGATGCCAACAAGATTGTCTGGGTTCTCTCCAATCTCGTCTCAAATGCCCTCAGGTATGTTGATCAGGGCAGTTATATACGGCTCAGCGCGAAAAGAGTGGGGGACGAGATCCATATCTCCGTTGCCGATGATGGTATTGGAATTCCGCCAGAATATCAGACACGAATATTTCAGAAATTTGTCCAGGTCAATAAACACGAAAGTGGGCGGACAGGGCTTGGATTGGCCATCTCAAAGGAAATAGTTCGTGCCCATGGCGGCACAATCTGGGTTGAATCCAGTCCGGGAAAGGGGAGCACCTTCACTTTCACGGTGCCGATATACCCGTGTTAGGTGCCAGGGCGGAGACTCGCAAGACTTAACGATAATGCCTGACGTTACCAGGCAGTTTTTTGAAGGTATCAATCAAGGTGCGTTGGCAAAGCACGCACCTCTAACATCTGCTCAACTGAGAGAGGATTTAAACATGGCGGAAATAATAAAGGCGAAGGTGCTGCTGGTTGATGACGAGGAATTGTTTTTGACGACATTGGCCAAAAGACTCGAAGTGCGCGGTATGCAGGTCAGCACCGTGACAAGAGGTAAAGATGCAGTGGCGATGGTTGACAAGCAGGCATTTGATCTTGTTGTTCTTGACTTGTCCATGCCCGGCATGGACGGCCTGGAAACCTTGAAACAAATCAAGGCCAAGCAGCCGGATGCTGAAATCATCATACTCACGGGGGAGGGTTCCATCAGAACCGGAATCGAGGCGATGAAAGCGGGCGCCGAGGATTTTTTGCAGAAACCGGTCAACATTGTCGAGCTGGTAAATAAAATCAGTGAGGCCAAGGATAAACGGATGCACATCCTGCAGAACAAGAGCGTCAAAGATATCGAGCAGATCTTGCAAACTAAAGCCTGGTAGCAGCAATTGCATTGCGCTCGTTTGCCTGAATTGTGGAACAGAGCGATTTTGGCCCAGGCAGTCAATTTAGCAGAAGGAGACTATCAATGAGTACAGAAAAACAGACTATTCGAGACATCATGATTCCCCTGACCGGCTTCCCCTGTCTCAAGGAGAGCAGCACGGTTCAGGAGGCGATTCAACAGCTGCGGTCGTTCTGCCCTGTTGGCAGTTCCGGCCCCTGCGGTTTCAATGAATTGATGGTCGTGAACGACAGGGGCGGCCTGATTGGCCGGGTCACCCAGCAGGGCATTTTAAAAGTACTTTTTTCTACCTTGCTCGATCCCGCCGGCATTAAGCCCTTTGAGGGGAGGACCCTGGAATACAGTGACCTGTCGACCCTGCTGAACGGCGTCCTCATAAAAGAAGGGGTCAATCACCTCAAGGCCGGCCTTTCGTCAGTCATAGAAAAAGAAATCAGGGTACTGCCGGTATCAGCTGATCTCATCCAGGCCATGTCGATCATGGTCCTGGGGGGAGAAACCGTTCTCCCGGTCGAGGAACACGGTGTACTTTGCGGAGTTGTCAAGCTGGCCGAGATCTTCGGCGCCATCGGCGACACGCTTCTATCAATAAACAATAAACCATAAATCATTAAGGAAGGGCAGATACTATGTCATCAACATTCAGTGCAGCAGCGGAAGCTAAAACCCCGTTTGACTGGAAGAGGGTGTTCTTTCTCTTTCTCGGCGTAGCCTTGTTCAGCATCATTTATTATGCGCCCGCCTGGCCGGATGCCATCGATCCGATGGGCAAGCATTTCGTCCTGTCCGAACAGGGGAAAGGCGCCCTGGCACTCTTTGCCCTTGCCGCCACCTGGTGGATTTTCGAGGTGCTTCCGATTGGTGTTACCGGCATTGCTATCGGGGTGATTCAGGCGATGTTTCTCATCCGCAAGCCGGAGGTGGCTTTCAAGGATTTTATGGATCCCTCGGTCCTTTTTATCTTTGGCTCCATTGTTATCGGCCTGGTCTTCACCAAGAGTGGCCTGACCAAAAGGATGGCCTATAAAATGCTGTCGGTTGTCGGGGAGCGGACCAGCATGATCTACCTCGGCTGCTTCGTCATGACCGTCGCCCTGACCCACCTGATGGCCCACACTGCAGTGGCAGCCACCATGTTCCCGCTTTTGATGGCGATTAACGCCCTGTACTCCGAAGACGACAAGCCGACCAAGTTCGGCAAAGGTCTTTTTATCGGTATGGCCTATGTTGCCGGTGCCGGCAGTATCATTACCCTGCTGGGTTCGGCCCGCGCTGCGGTGGGCATTGCTTTTTTCAAGGAGATGTCCGGGGTGGAGATCAGTTTTTTTCAACTCACCTATTACTTATTCCCGCTCGGCTGGATTATGGTGGCGTTGATCTGGGTCATGATGATGTTTTTTTTCAAACCGGAAAAAGCGGTTATCCCCGGACTCAAGGAACGCGCCCAACGCATGTATGCTGAACTGGGCAGCTGGAGCCGAAACGAGGTTATGACCCTGGTTATCGTTCTCTCTGTCATTGCGCTCATAGCTGCCAAGAACTTTGTGCCGGCCCTGAAGACCATCGATAAAACCGCAATCCTTCTGTCATCGACCCTGTTGTTTTTTGTTTTCAATATCCTGACGGTCGAGGATCTCGAGGATATTCCATGGAATATCATCCTGCTGTTCGGTGGGGCGATGTCTATCGGTTTTTGTCTCTGGCAGACCCATGCCGCCGAGTGGCTGGCGGTCAACTGGCTGGGACTCTTTAAAGAGGCCCCGGCAATACTGTTCATTTTGAGCATTGCCTTCTTTGTCATGGTCATGACCAATTTCATCATGAACGTGGCGGCGATAGCAATTTCCCTGCCCGTAGCCCTGGTTGTCGCCCCATACCTGGGGGTTGCCGGTCACGTTATTTTCTTCTCGGCTCTGGCAACAGCGGGAATGCCGTTCTTTCTGCTGATCGGCGCGGCACCGAACGCCATCGCCTACGGCTCCAAGCAGTTCACCGCCGGCGAGTTCTTCCGCTATGGTGTTCTGGCGAGTATTGTGCTGATGTTTGCCGTCTGGGTCATGGTCACGGTCATCTGGCCGATTATGGGTATGCCTATTCTGCTGGCAAAGTAATTCCCTTCAGGAGAACATCAGAGGTGCCCGGCACACTCTGGAGTGGCCGCTGACGTTCTCCTGATCGCATCACCCTGCATTGGAAAAACGATTCCCTCGGATTCGCCGCAGTGCATCATACATTTTCTCCTTGCTTTATCCTCAGACTTGCGGTTGAAGTGCCCTTGATGAAGAGTGGGCAGATGCCATACATTGTAAACACTTCAAGCCGAATCCTTACTTCAATAACTCTCATAGGAGCGCAGGAGAACGATTTTTTCGAAAACTCCCGCGACGCAACACCCATGAAACAACTTTATGATTTTTTCCCGGTGCTGTTTTTTTTCATCGCCTACAAGTTTTTCGGTATTTATGTCGCCACTGGAGTGGCCATTGCCGCGACCTTCCTCCAGGTCGGCATCTCCTGGTATCGAACCCGCAAGGTGGCGACTATGCAGCTGGTCACGCTGGCAATCATCATCGTTTTTGGCGGCATGACACTCTATCTGCACGACGAACAGTTCATTAAATGGAAGGTTACCGTTATCAACTGGCTCTTTGGCGGGGCGTTTCTAGCCAGTCACATCTTTGGTAAAACAACCGCCATCGAGCGGTTAATGGGGAGCAGCATGCTTTTGCCCGGACCGGTATGGCGGCGGCTGAACCTTGCCTGGGTGGTCTTTTTTCTTTTTCTTGGCGGGGCCAACCTCTATGTCATGAGTCACTTCGACCGCGACACCTGGGTTAATTTCAAGGTTTTCGGCATACTTGGATTGACTATAGTGTTTATCGTCGTGCAGACTCTTTTCCTCTCGCGCTATATAACGGAGTCCGACGACGAATAGACCAGATGAACCGGTATCCCTCTACCTTGACTGACTCCGGTCTCTGATGCGAATTGCATAACCAAAAAGATAGGTGCAGATCGGCACACCTAAAAGCAAGCCCCAGAAGCCGAACACTTTCCCGCCAATGGTCAGAATAATGAGGATAATGACCGGATTGATCCGCATATACGAACCATATATTCTCGGATTGAGGATATAGCCTTCAATCAGATGGATTACCGCAATGAGCAGCACCGCTAAAAACATGATTTGCATCCCGGAGCTCTGCAGAGCAATGAGACAGATGGGTACCGAGCTGATAAAAACACCGACGACCGGAATGAAGCTGCAGAAAAAGACGATGACTGAAAGAAAGGCTACATGTTGGCCGATGCCGAGTATGGTTATGCCTATGGCGGTCAAGATGCTGTTAACTGTGGCAATGATCAACTGCGCTTCGAGTGCCCGCCCCAGGACCTGGGAGAAGTCGCGGATATCATCGGCAACACTCAGGTAGATAAAGCGAAGCTTGGTGTCTTCCAGGCCGCGAACGCTTGCCGCCAGTCGCGGCAAATCGAGAAGGATCAGAAAAGAAAACAGTATGGAAAGCAGAAAAGTTGAGGTGACCGCGGCAATTTTCCCGCCGATATTGCCTAAAGTTCCCAGAACATGATTGACATTTTCGATGCCGCCTGATTCCTGGCCGACCTTGAGCAGCTGCTGGAGCATCGAGCGGGATGGCGAAAACGCAGGCTCATTGCTCATCACCGCCTGTTTATTGGTCTCCGATGTTTCGATGACGAGTTCCGGCAGGATTTCGGTGAGCAGGGGATACCTGCTGCTCAGCTCAAAAATCTCCTGATCCACCCGCTCCAGGTACGCAGGGAACTGGCTCATGAAAAGTTCCGTCTGCACTTTCACTTTGGGCACCAGAAATACGCCGACCATACTCAGAATAATCAGGAACAGAATTTCGACAAGAACGACCCGGATCGTCCGGTTGTTGATGTATTTGTGTAACCGGGCGACCACGTTTGCCTGTATCGTGGAAAAAACAAAGGTAAGAAAAAGCAGAAGAAAGAACGATCGAAGCAGAAAAACCAGACCAAACAACATCCCCCAAACCATGATTGTGGCAATATGCGGAACGATCCGATCCCAGGGTTGCGGCAAAGAACTGAATGGTGGATGGCTGGTTTTCATTACAGGCAGAAGGCGTTTGTGTTGATGTTCTTGCAAAAGAAAGTAATGCTGCTGAGATCTCTTTTGCAGCTTGTGTTGATCGCTTACTGTTCCATGTTACCCAGATTTTTCTGATTTTGGGCCTGGGCGACGGTAAAGGCGATGATGGTGGAGACATTTTCCATATCGCTGTTGCGCTGGATCACATTAAAGGGCCGGCTGAGACCCATGAGCAGCGGCCCGATAGCCTTGGCACCACCCAACTGATCAAGAAGCTTGTATGAAACGTTGCCTGAGGTAAGATCCGGAAAAATGAGGACATTAGCCGGCTGGCCCAGACGGTTGAAGGGGAATCTTTCATTCAGGATCGTCTCGACCACGGCGGTATCCGCCTGCATCTCACCTTCGATGAGCAGCTCCGGCCGCCGGCGTCTGACAAGATGCATCGCGGCCGTCACTTTGTCCGCTTCGGGATGGTGGACACTGCCGAAGTTGGAAAAAGAAAGCATGGCGACCCGCGGCTCCATATCGAAGAAACGGGCCATTTCCCCGGCCAGGATGGCGATCTCCGCCAGGTCTTCGGCGTTGGGCTGAATATTGACCGTGGCATCGGCAAACAGAAGCGTCCGGTTTTTCGAAATCATCAGGTACAGACCTGATACCTTGGTCACCCCGGGCCGCCGGTCGATGACCTGCAATACAGGGCGAATGGCATTGGGGTAGGAGTCGGCCACCCCGTGAACCTGGCCGTCAACCAGACCTTCACGAACCAGCATGGCCCCGAAGACATAGGGATTCAGAAGCTGTCGCTGCACCTCTTCCATGGACCAGCCGCGCCGCTGCCGCAGCACGAAGAGCTTATCGGCAAAAGATTCCAGGTAAGGATTATGTTCAGGATCGATGATTTCGATACCGTTAAGCGGGATTTGCAGACCTCTGGCAATGGCTGAAATTTTTTCCTGATTCCCGAGCAGCACCGGTTTGGCAATCCCGTCGTGCAGGGTGTGATAGGCCGCCCGGATAATGACCGGCAAACTGCCTTCCGGCAGCACGATTCGCCGGGGATCCTGCTGGGCGCGCATGATGATTTTGCGTATGAGTTCGCGTTCCGGACCAAGGGTTGTCTCCAGTTTATTCACGTACAGTGTCCGTTCCGGCAAAGCGATCCTGGCCACGCCGGTTGCCACTGCGGCCTCGGCCACTGCCGGCACAACTTTCAGCAGCACCCGGCTGTCGAACGGTTTGGGAATTATATAATCAGTTCCAAAGCGGATCGGCTTGTCGCCATAGGCCCGGATCACCGCGTCGGGCACATCTTCTCGGGCGAGCTCAGCCAGGGCATGCACGGCCGCAACCTTCATATCCTCGTTGATGGAGGTTGCCCCGACATCGAGAGCCCCGCGAAAGATATAGGGGAAACCGAGCACATTGTTGACCTGATTGGGGAAATCGGATCGACCGGTGGCAATAATCGCATCAGGCCGTGCGGCCTTTGCCTCATCGTAGTCAATTTCCGGATCCGGGTTGGCCAGGGCAAAGATTATCGGCGAGGGGGCCATCTGCTGCAACAGTTCCGCGGTAAAGGCACCTTTTGCCGAAAGCCCGACAAGCATATCCGCGCCCCGCACCGCGTCGGCCAGAGTTCGGCGCTCGGTCTCGTTGGCAAATTCCTCCTTGTACGGATTCATTCCTTCAGCCCGTCCTTTATAGATAATGCCTCTGGTGTCAACCATCATCACGTTTTCTCGCGCGACCCCGAGCAGGACATACAAGCGGGCGCAGGCAATGGCCGCGGCTCCCGCTCCGTTAATAACGACACGCAGCCCGGCAAGATCCCTTTTGGTCAGCGCCGCCGCATTGATCATAGCCGCCGCCGAGATGATTGCCGTGCCATGCTGGTCGTCATGGAAAACCGGAATGGACATCTGCTTTTTCAGCTGTTCTTCAATATAGAAACACTCAGGAGCCTTAATATCTTCCAGGTTGATTCCGCCAAAAGTCGGCTCCAGCAGTTTGACCGTGCGAATAAATTCATCCGGGTCGGTCGTATCAATTTCCAGATCAAAAACATCAATATTGGCAAATCGTTTAAACAGTACCGCCTTGCCTTCCATAACCGGCTTGCCGGCTAAAGCGCCGATTGCGCCAAGGCCGAGCACCGCGGTGCCGTTGGTTATAACGGCGATCAGATTGGCCCTGTTGGTGTATTCAAACGATTTTTGCGGATCTTTTTCAATTTCAAGACAAGGTGCGGCCACCCCTGGCGTATAGGCGAGACTCAGATCGGCCTGACTTATAAACGGCTTGGTCGGGACAACCTCGGTCTTCCCCGGTCGTGGCTCCCGGTGATAGCGGAGTGCTTCGTCATAGTATCGCATTTCTCTTTCTCCATTTCCTTTATAATTTTTTGACTACCTGGCAGACTGAAGAAACTCAAGCAGAAGATAGCTCAGACCGGCAATCGTTCCAGCCGCCGGAATAGTGATAACCCAGGCTACAGCCAGGTTGGCGGCAATTTCCCAGCGAACGGCCGACAACCGTTTGGTGGATCCCACCCCGAATATACAGGCGGTAATGGTGTGGGTAGTGGAAACCGGTGCGCCAAAAAGAGATGCCCCGGTGATAACCATCGCCGCAGAAGTTTCCGCGGCAAAGCCGTGGATCGGTTCGAGTTTGAAAATACGATGGCCCATCGTCTTGATGATTTTCCACCCGCCAAGCGCGGTGCCAAGCGCCATCGCCAGGGCACAGGATAGTTTTACCCACAAGGGCACGTAAATGACATCAATTTTATGAAAAAGAAAAAGCGCCAAAGCAATGACCCCCATAGTTTTCTGGGCATCATTGAAGCCATGACTGGTGGCCATAAAGGCCGCCGAAACGATTTGCAATTTCTTGAAGTTTTTGTTGACCGTGCGCCGGTTCACCCGCGAAAAAATAAGCATCAGACCAATCATGACCAGATAGCTCACGGCAAAACCGGCCAGGGGAGAAAAAACCATCGGCAGCAGGATTTTATGCACGATACTTGCCGAATTGAGACTGGAAAAACCTGCATGGGTTACTGCAGCACCGATAAGTCCGCCGATAAGGGCATGCGAGGAAGAGGAGGGGAGGCCGTAGTACCAGGTAAGCAGGTTCCAGGCTATCGCCCCGATAAGAGCCGCCAGCACCAGAATCTGACTGCCCATGACCACATCGGTATTAACGATACCCTTTCCCAGGGTGCTTGCCACCTCCGTGCCAAGGAGCGCTCCGACAAGATTCAGAACGGCGGCCATAAAAACGGCTATTCGAGGGGAGATCACCTTGGTTGAAACCACCGTGGCAATGGCATTGGCGCAGTCATGTGCTCCGTTGGTGAAGTCAAAGATCAGGGCAACAAACACTATAAAGATAAGCAGCACCGGGATATCAAGCATTTTTCAACACCACTTCCTCAATGGCGTCGGACAGGTCGTCGACCCTTTCGATGACCTGCTCGATTCGATCGTAAACCTGGACCCATTTAATTATGTCGAGAACACCTTTGAATTCCGTCACTTCAACATCCTGCAGCTCTGACAAACCGGTGCTGAGAAGCATATCGCATTCGCCTTTCAGATTCTTTATTTGTCGGACAAACGGTGCGACGTCCTGTTTATCCCGAAGGGCGATGATCATTTCTCCGGTGAGATTGACCATCTTTTTGACATTGTGGATCATTTTCTTCGCGGGAAAACGGATGTAGGAAATCCCTGAAACCCTGGTTCTGGCGGCAATATTTTTAAAAAAATTGATCGAATCCTCCTGGGTCATCGTGATCTGGTAGATATCTTCCCGATCAATAGGGGTGATAAAAGTCTGCGACAACTGCCGGGAAATTTCATGGCAGAGTTCGTCAGCTTCCGACTCCCTGGCATCAATACGTTTGAATACTTTGTCAATTGTGGTGAAATCCTCAAAAATAAATTCAAGATCAGCAGCGACATCCTTGAGGATTTGATTCTGTTCGATTAGCATATCGTAGAACCGGATTGCCCTGGGAAACAAGGTGAAGGCCATTATTGCACTCCTGCCGGATTATTTCAGCGGCTTGTTAGTAAATATAGTTGAAAGACTTGGAAAATGGTGATTTGCCTGTGACGCTCCTTGAGCGCCTGTTGGAAGATCAGAAAGAATTCAAAACCGGAGGAGGCACAGAAAGCCTGTGGTTTTGTTTAATCAAGAAGAATAATAATCGAATTTTGCATTTTTCCCAATTCAATTCGTCATGACACATGGCAGGTTAATTCTTTTCATCAAGGAAAAAGCGCATCAGCGGGGCGCTGGTGATGCTGGTCACCAGCGCCATGATAATCAGCGCAACGAAAACCGCCTGATTGATAAGACCGGCGTCATAGGCCAGAGAACCAAGAATCATCTCCATGGCACCTCGGGCATTCAGCCCGAAGCCAACTGCCAGGGACCTCCGGGAAGACATGCCACCAAGTCTTGCGCCGATGCCTGCTCCGATAACCTTGCCGCCAAATGCCAGGAGCAGGACTATCATCACCACAAGTGGATCGAAGTGTTCAATGAAATTCACCTTTAAGCCTATGGAAACAAAGAAGAGCGGGGCGAAGAAATTGGTGACGAACTGGTGCATTATCTCCCGTGCCTCCTCGCGAAAATAAACCGAGTCCCCGATGGCAAGTCCTGCGATAAAGGCGCCAAGAATTGCGTGGATATGGATAAATTCGGTAAATGCGGCACAGAGCAGACAGAGGCTGAGACTGAAGGCCAGAACGCCGCCCGGCCAGCTCAGTTTCGTCTGAATCCAGGGCAGGCTGCGGTTGAGGACAAACCGGCCCACCACCAGCATGAAAATGGCGAAGACTGCAATAAAGACCAGATTTTGCAAGACACTTCCGCCGCCGGTATTTTTGTTGACCAGGGAGAGGATAAAGGAAAAACTGATCCAGCCCACAACATCGTTAAAGACCGCGGAAGCAATGATCACCGCACCGATCTCGGTTTTCAGCAACTTCATGTCAAGGAGAATTCTGGCAATTACCGGCAGAGCGGAAATCGACATTGCTGTTCCAAGGAACAAGGAAAAAAGCAGGTGGGTCGGGCCATCTTTGACCTCAAAGAACCAGTGTGGGAAGAACCAGGCCAGGATGAAAGCGGAACCAAAAGGAAGAGCCATACTGCCAAGACCGGTGGAAAGAGCCGTCTTGCCATGTCTGAGAAAAAGGGAAAAACGCAGCTCAAGGCCGGTAATGAAGAGAAGCAATATCACCGACAACGACAAAATTGCATCCAGAGCAAGAGAGAAATGCGCGTTTTCAGTAAAGGGAAATAGTGTCGTGTATGCGTGTGGTGTAATGGTGCCGAAAATGGTAGGTCCCAGAGCTACCCCGACAATCAGCTCCCCCATGACCATCGGCATGCCGACTCTCTTGCCCAGCTCTGAGGCGATGCGCGAGAAAATCAGCATAATGCTGATCGCCACCAGCAGGATTACAAGATCATTTTGACTCAGTTTGACCATGGCAGGGAATGGGGGAAGAAATCAGGTGTCGTTGGTGAATCGTGAGTGAACTATGAGTACATTGCACGGCAGTTGTTTCAGAATGTACTCCATATCATGGGGGAAAATTCGATCAATCAGTCCATACCGGCTGTCAGGAGAATTGATAACCAGAAGGTTTGCTCTGCAGTCTTCAGCGTACTTGCGAATCATAAACCCCGGTCGTCCGAGAAGTACCGTTTTGACGACCTCGATATCCCCGGCCTGGCAATGGCCGATTGCCTCCCGTATTGCATCTTCCGCATCATTGAACAGCTGCGTTTTCACCGCAGACTGTTCGCCGGTGGTGCTGTCGCCTGACATTGCCATCGCCAGCCCTGTCTGATCTACCTGTTTGACGATATGCATCTCGTGGCAGCCTGTCAGGCGGGCAAAATAAAAACTGGTGTTCAAAGTAGGGATTGTTTTCCGGTGATCAACGCAGTCCGTCACAATCCTGCCGAAGGTACTTCCACCAATCTTTGGCTCGGTCATCAGCAGCAGAGAACATTTGGCACGCCGGCTCAGACCTCTCGCCACGGAACCCAGATAATAGCGTAACGCCGTCTCCCGTCGCAACGCCCCGAGCACCAGGAGATCAATCATGTTTTCCTTGCAGATGCCAAGCAGCGACACGATCGGATCGCCACCTGGCCAGATAACCCGTACCTCTTTTCCAATACCAGTTTTCTGACAGGTCTGGTGCAAACGGGTTTGTCTGTCGGGGGTCTGTTCGTCGATAGAGATCAGGATCAATTGGGCCTTAAAGGCATCCGCCAGGTGTTTTGCCTCGCTGAGCAGCGGGCTCAGGCTTACAGAAAAAGTAACGACCAGGGCAATGGTCTCGAAGGGGAAGGGCGGGCGGCCTTTTAATTGGCAATGGTCCATGTTTTTTCTTAAAAAATCAGAATTTTACGTCTTGTTTTTCTCTTCTACGGCAAGGCAGAAGTTCTCGTATTACATTTCTGATGACTTTCATGTCCATCTCGTACGGTGCTTAAGAAAGCTGGAAGTAATTCGCCGGCGGTTTCTCCAGAAAAATTATTCCGTCAAGCAGGCACTAAAGAGAGTTGCGGCATGTTTCTTCTTTACCCGGGTTGCAATATACCATATTATGTGGTCGGCCAGTGAGAAACCTGCCGGTCGCCTCGCATAAAATTTGTTCTTTCGATTTATATTTTCACAATCATATGGTAACTAGTAAACACGGTATTATTACATAGGATATACATAACAGACCTTTCCTGCCCCAAAGGCCTCTTTCTTTATTTTTTTCGTTTATTTACAAGGAGTTCCATGAACACTTCACTCAGGCTCAGGCTCGGAGCTGTTTTCTTTCTTGTGCTTTTTGCCCTCATGACAATTTTTCCATCGTTTTACGCCGGGACGCCGACCTGGTGGAAGAAATATCTGGCGCCAGGCGGCCTGCATCTTGGCCTCGACCTGCAGGGCGGAATGCATCTGGTCTTGAAGGTGGATCTCGAGCGTGCCGCACAGAATTCGTTGACACTTGTTGCCAATGACTTGAAGGATCGGCTGTCAGAACAGTCTATCAGTATCGTGCAAAGCAAAGCGCAGCAGGCTGGAACGATAATATTCACCCTGCCCAATGCCAATGCTGTTGAAAAAGTTACCGCCGTTGCCAAGGAAGATCCGGATGTCGTCATTCGCACCGAGACGAAAGAGGGAACGTTTCCACGCATATTTGTCAGCTTGTCGAAAGAAAAAACCGACTATATCAAGGCAAATGCGGTAAATCAGTCGCTTGAAATTCTGCGGAACAGGATTGACCAGTTCGGTGTCGCCGAACCGGTGATTATCCGTCAGGGTGACGATGAAATTGTTATTCAGCTGCCGGGGGTGAAAGATCCGAAAAGAGCCTTGAAACTGCTCGGCGATACCGCCCAGCTCGAATTTAAGATGGTAGCTGACCCCGAAGGTATTAATGTCGCCGAACTGGTGGCCCAGACAGTTCGTTCCGGGGCCTGGCATGAGGGCGAAGGTGTCAAAAAACTTAACCAGCTCCTGGAAAACCGCCTGCCCAGAGATACCTCGATCTATTTTGAAAAAGAAGTCGATCCGAATACCAAACGTGAGATCAGCCGGCCACTGCTCCTGCAGGACAAGGTTCTGATGACCGGTGAGATGGTTAAGGATGCCCGGGTTCGGGTGGGCGGCAACTTTAACGAGCCCTATGTCAGTCTCGATCTGACCGGCAGCGGGGCCAGGGTATTTGGCAATCTCACCGAGAAAAACGTCGGCAAAAGAATGGCGATTGTCCTGGACGATATCGTCCGCTCAGCTCCGGTGATTCGCGAAAAAATACTCGGTGGCTCAGCCCAGATTTCCGGCAGTTTCACCCATGAAGATGCAACCGATCTTGCCATTGTTTTACGGGTTGGTGCACTTCCTGCACCCGTTGATATTATCCAGAACATGACGGTTGGCGCAAGTCTGGGTCAGGATTCCATCCAGAAGGGCATTTTTTCCGGTATGCTGGGCGCCCTGCTGGTTGTCGGCTTCATGCTCATGTACTATCGATTGTCCGGGGTCATCGCCAATACCGCCATGGTCCTGAATATTTTGTTTCTATTTGCCGGACTGGCCATCCTCAGTGCGACGCTTACCATGCCCGGTATCGCCGGTATCGTGCTTTCCGTCGGTATGGCGGTCGACTCCAACGTTCTTATCTTTGAAAGGATGCGGGAGGAAGCCGCACTTGGCAAATCGATCAAGTCGAGCATTGACGGTGGTTTCAGCAAAGCTTTCCTGACCATTATCGATGCCCACGTAACGACCCTGATTACCGCCCTGGCGCTGTTTTTATTCGGTACCGGCCCCGTCAAAGGTTTCGCCGTCACCCTTTCTCTGGGTATCATTTTCAATCTCTTCACCTCCATTTACTATTCCCACTGGATCTTCAACGGCGTCTCCTCTCTTAAATGGATGAAGCGTATTCACTATATGCAGTTTATCAAGAAACCAAATCTTGACTATATGAAACTGCGCAAATTCGCCTTTGGTCTTTCCGGCGCGCTGGTTCTCCTGGGGATCGTCGCTTTTGTCCAAATTATGCTCGGCAACGCCAATATGGGAGTCGACTTTGCCGGCGGATCACTGCTGCAGTATAAAGCTGAGAAAAATTTCACGATGAATGAGGTACGTACGGCCTTTGACAAAAGCGGGCTGGAAGGTATTGACCTGCAGAAGGTTGAAAGTGAAGGCCGGCTGATGGTGAAAATTAAAAAATCGTCGAAGGTCATTGCCTCTGAGCTGAACGAGCAGGTGACCGCGGTGCTCAATAAGCAGCTTCCCGATAAGAAATTTTCTCTGGAAAGTCAGACGGAAATCGGCTCATCGGTGAGCGCGGTGCTGCGCAACAAGGCAATGCTCGCCATCGCCCTGTCCATGGGCGGAGTTGTTGTTTACCTCGCGTTTCGCTTCAATCTCAGCTTCGGCATCGGCGCGGCGGTTGCCACCTTTCATGATGTCCTGGCTGTGCTGGGCATATGCTGGCTGTTGAATATCGAGATGACCCTGCTCATGGTCACGGCCTTGCTGACACTGGCAGGGTATTCATTGAATGATACAGTGGTAATCTTCGACAGAATCCGTGAAAACATGAAAAAATCCGAGACCCCGTCTTTGTTGAAGGGAATCAACAACAGTATCAACGAGGTGCTGTCCCGGTCGATAGTCACCTCGTTCACGGTATTCTTAAGTGTTATGGCGCTCTATCTGTTCGGCGGCTCAGTAATTCACGATTTCTCGTTTGCCCTGCTGCTTGGCGTGCTCATCGGCACCTACTCATCAATTTTCGTCGCCAGTCCTATCCTGACTCTCTGGGAGAAAAATTAACGGCGTCTTGGTTTCAGGTTTTTGCTGGTTCCCATGGAGCGCATGGGAACCAGCAATTATACCCCCAAAGAGACGGTTCCGGCGGTGTACTTCTGTCGGAACCGGGATGCTCCATTACCAGGTGCGAAAATCACCGGTATCGATGTGGACGAAATCCGACTTCGCGTAATACCCGACCCCTCCAGCCTTAAGCGATATTGCCGCATCGCGCAGTTCTTTCGTGGGTACGTCTGAGAGCCGGATATCAATGGCTTTCCCCTGTAGATGCAGACTGTTCCTTGCGACACCGCTGCTTCTGCTCCGTAAGGATGCATTGGTCTTTGGCGACCGGTATCCGGAAATCACCTCACACACCCCCTTGCTGCCGGTTTCTTTCTGGATCTTGAGAAGAATTTTCATAAGTCCCAGATCGATTGGGTGTACATCTCCAGTGCGGAAATCACGAAGAAAGGAGAAAAGCTTTATCTTGGTGGATCGAGGGCAAAACCGGCCATCAAAACGCAAATCGAACCTTTCTTCGGTATGGGTATGAAAAAAAGAGATTATATTATTGGGGAAGGTTCGGGCCAGCAGGTCAAGTGGCTCTGTCAGACTCAAGCCGACTGCCAGTTGTGCCGCTCTAAGAAGGAATGTGCGTCGATTCATAGAATGGTTGTTTTTCTGTTCAGTAATGCGCCTTAATTAAGTAGTTTATTATTGTTCGTGGAATACTTACTTCAAGAGGGTGCTGTACAGCTTGGCATCTCTTGCATAAATATCCCGGTTAAATAATATCGTGCCATTTTTGTCAACCCATGTCGTCAGATAGGTGATGTGGACGGGTACGGGGACAGGTAACTGAATCACTTTGCGATCCAGTTGATTATAGATCTCCTTAAACTTTTCCACAGGCCAGGCTTCCGCTTGATCCTTCAGGAGAAAAAGGGCCAGATTGAGCCCGTTACTCACCCGGATACAGCCGTGGCTGAAGTCTCTTTTGGTACGATCAAAAAGATTATGTGCCGGAGTGTCATGCATATAGACGGAATACGTATTTGGAAAAACAAATTTTATTTTTCCAAGGGCATTCCAGGGGCCGGGGTCCTGCCGCAGTTTATACCCGGCCATCTTGTCTTGGGTAACAGTATGCCAGTCGATTGCCCTGGAGTCAAGTTCTGCGGCGTCCGGGCGCCAGCTGGAAAAGAGACGGACATGACGGTTCACCAGGTAATTGCTGTTTTTGCGCAGCGCCGGCAATTCCTCCTTTTGGGCAATACTTGGGGGGATATTCCAGAAGGGGTTCACATCGATATATTTAATTTTCCCACTGAAAACAGGCGTCTGGTGCTGTTCCTGGCCAACAATGACCGGCATGTCCAGAACAATTTCGTCGTCCTCAAAGGCTTTTAAATTGAAACTGGCAATATTCGCCAGAACGTATCTTTTCCCCAGATCATGAGCCTGCCAACGCCAGCGGGCCATATTAATCCGAATCGTGGCAATATTTTCAGCAACGGATATATTCAGGGCACTGATGGTATTTTTACCTATTATTCCGTCAGGGGTGAGACCGTTTTGCCGTTGAAATGCCAGAACAGCCTCTTTCAGCATTGGGTCGAAGACGGTGGCGGCACTTCCTTGGGCGGGCCCCAATAAGGGGTCTGTTACCTGCAGTCTTTTTCTTACAGCGCTGATGCGCGGGTCAATATCTCCCGGGCGCAGGCTTGGACCACCCGGGACAGTTGTCCAGCCGCCATTTTCAGCGATTTTCCGATAGTGAGCGAGACCTGCTTTGAGGCCTCGGTATTGATGATGCTGGGGCGGCAGGCTGGCGAGGAAGTCATTGAGATTGCCGGTGGAAAGTACATGCTTCATGGCCAAAACAGGGTTGAAGGTTTTTTCTCCTGCTTCGGCGAACAGCTCAGGGTCTGATGCCAATGGTTTCAGCTGGCCGTAACTGATATCGTGAATGTATTTGACCAGATTGTAGGTGAGGGCGGTATCCAGTTCTGCGAGTTTCTCGGCATCTTCGGCCGGCCAGAGTTCTCCCAGGCGATCCACCTTATATTCCTGAGGGTTGAGTCCATGCTGGTAGGCATTTGTCAGGTAATTGAGGATTGTTTGTGCTTTTTCAGTGGGACCTTCAGTGCTTACCCAGAGCGGCTCTACCCCGGTTTTGTTGTAAATTTCCGTCAGACAGAGATTCTGGGTGGTGAAAGTAGGGAGGTTCTTGTCGGGCTCCATCGTTGCCAGGGGAAAACATAACAGATGGCTGGATATTGCCTTCGACAGCTCGGCATCGGTCGGACGGCTATAGCCATTGTCGGCAACGGTCAGCAGCAGCATGAGACAGCAACCGAAAACTTTTTTAAAAGGAAATTTGAGGAGCTGTCTTGACGGGGTGAGATGTGAAAACATAAGGTATCAACTGTTGCTGGGGAAAAATGAATGAGTAATGGGTAGTTATTCTCTGCTCTTGTACCATTACTCGAGGATATTTGCAAACTGCTGTTACATTTATATGGTATCAGTCAACACGTCAGGTGGGTGATTATGCGTGTGCAGGCAAAACCTGTCCCGGAAACAAGAAGGGGCAGCTCATCCTGTTGCCGGTTGAAGCATCTCAGTTTTCATATTGATACCCTATGCCATAAATGGAACGTACCAGCTCACGATCTTCGGCAAGGAGGGCGATTTTTTTACGGAGATTTTTAATATGGGAATCGATGGTTCGATCGCTGACAATGCGACGGTCGGGATAAATTTTCTCCATCAGCTGATCGCGAGAAAAGATCCGTCCTGAATTGTTTTTGAGAATGCTCAACAGTTTAAACTCCACCACGGTTAAGCCAAGGTCGCGCTGATTATAGGTCGCTTTATAACAGAGTTCATTTAATTCCAGACCTTTTCCGGACCCCTGTTCCGGAGTTTGCATTCGCCGAAGCACAGCTTTCACCCGCGCGACGACTTCGCGCGGGCTGTACGGTTTGCAGACGTAGTCATCGGCGCCGATTTCCAGGCCCACCACCCGATCGATTTCCTGCACGCGGGCGGTTATCATTATAACGGGCACATTGGAAAAGCTTCGAATTTCCTTACATATTTCAAGACCATCCCGGCCCGGAAGCATTAAGTCAAGGATGATCAGGTCCGGCTTGTGCTCTTTTATCCAGGAAATTGCTTCCAGTCCATTATGCAGACAAAATGAGGAAAATCCGGCCTGTCCCAGATATTCGCTGAGCAGGAGGGCGAGCTTTTCTTCGTCTTCAACGATAAGAATAGTGGCGGTCATTGCAGCTCCTCGATAAGCGGAAGAGAAATGTTTATCTGCAGACCACCCAGGGGGGAAGGGCAGGCTGCAATAGTTCCTTCATGGGCTTTGATGATGTTCTGGCAGATGGTCAAACCGAGACCCATCCCGCCGGTTCCCCGGTTGCGCGAGGCTTCTACCCGGTAGAGGCGATCAAACAGCTTTTCGTGTTCCGGCAACGGTACGCCGGGTGGGCTGTCCTGAATGGCTATGTACAGTCGCCCCTCGCCGTACCTGCAATGTATTTGCATTTCCCCTCCAGAGTCAGTGTATTTCAGACTGTTTTCGAACAGGTTGGTGAAGAGCTGTTCGAGGCGTTCCGCATCGCCAAAGATCAGGGGAGGATTGAGAGATTCGGGGAAAAACGCTGTCATCACTATATTCTTGCGCTTGAATTCGTCTTGAAACAGGAGCATGACCTGGCGGAGAATACTTATCGGGTCAATACCGTCCTTACGATACGTAAGGGCACCGACATCAAAGAGTGAAAGCTGATAGAGATCGTCAACCAGGCGGCCCAGGCGCATAATCTCCGAATGCAGGGAATCAAGAGCCTTGGCGTCGGCTGGGCGGATGCCGTCCTGGATGGCCTCGATCTCTCCCCGCAGAATTGTCAGCGGCGTCCGTAATTCATGGGAAATATCCGCCACCCACTGCTGCCGGCTTTCCTCATTATGTTCAAGGGCCAGGGCGAGGGCATTGAAATCACCGGCTAATCGACCCAGTTCATCAGTGGAGGTGACCGGTACCCGGACGGTATAATCGCCGGTGGACAGCTGATGGATACCTTTGGTCAGGGTATTGATCGGCCGGACCAGCCTGCGGGCGACAATGACGGAAATGAATATCGACAGCAACAGGATGGTTGCGACGATAATGAGCATTGCCAGTTCCTGCTGTTTTATAAAACTCAACTGATAAGGCGTTGAGAGTTTTTTTTGCGGGGGGACGAGCAGGTAGCTGACAATTCTCCCGTTATTCTTAATGGGGGAGAGTTTGTCATTTTTTTTCGTGCCGATATTGCCATAAAGCGGTTCAAGCTTGTCATCGAGCAGGAGCAGTCGCGGCTCTTCCTTGCTGATCAACATTATCTGCTTCAGGCTTTCCGGCCACAGGGCAGGGTCATCCTCGAGAAAGTCCCAGTTGCCCCGTTCTTCATAGGCTTGAACAAGCGCCTTGGAAATGCGCTCCTGCTCCGTATTATTGACGTAGTCGAGAAGCCCCCGGCTGAAACTCCATCTCATGACAAAAAACATACAGATGACCGCCAGAACGGCAGCGGTGAGAATTGCGATAAACAGGCGCTGCAGCATCCTCTTTTTCATATTTTGCCAAACTCCTGCAAGGAGGTCTCGTTATTGGATTCCAAGCCCGGCAAACAAGATGTAAGCGGGCGGTGACTCTGGCATGCACCTGAGGGGCACGAGTTCTTTGACACGTGAGACTCCGTGTGCCCAAAGAAGTAATACGCCTCTTTCGAAACAGCATCATATTTTTTCCGGCACAGGCTGTTTTTCCATAATTACTCCATAATTGCTCCATACTCATTTTGTATCTTCGTATCATGAGATTGGATGTACCTCTCTCAGCTATTTAAAAAATAAGGAGCCGTCATGAAATCGTTATCCGTTAAAAAAGCTATCGTACTTACCGCATGTCTTTTTATGATCCCCGTAGCCAGCTTTGCTGCCACCAAAACCGCTGCTCATAAAGACACCGCTGTCTCTGCCTGTGCAGGTAAAGCTGTCGGTGATGCAGTGACCATGCACAAAAAAGGCAAAAAAGTTGCAGCAACCTGCCAGGAAGTTAATGGTGCCTTGAAAGCTGTTGTTAAAATGAAATAACGCTGGAATCGTAACAGCGCGCAGGAATTTGTCCGACGTGACCGTTCTGCAACAGTAAATTGACGATTTTCTTTGTTATATTAACCCCGGTAAACATGACATAAGCGGGACTCAGTAGAGTACCCCTTGCAGAGGGCAAGGTACTAAAAAACCACCAGCAACATTGCAGCGTTGCCGGTGGTTTTTTTTGTAACAGGCTGTCTGAAGTAAGGTACTAAAAAGCAGTAAGCCCTTCGATCATGTCCGGGGAATTGAAGTTGATTTCGATTTCATACTCACTCCCATTTTTTCCCGTGCTTATCGCAAATCCCAGTTTTTTCGCCAGGGCCAGCATCTGCGTGTTTTCTTTCATGACAATGCCGTGAATATGGGCAAAACCCCGTTGCTGTGCGACCAGCAGACATTGCCGCATCAGGCTGGCACCGATCCCCTTGCCCTGCCAGGGGTCGCCCACCAGAACTGCGATCTCTCCTGTTGTACCGTCTGGGTCTCCGATAATCCTGGCCACCCCGAGCATGAGTTCGGTTTCAGAGTCTTCATCGAGAGCCACATAGGCAATTTCCCGGTCATAATCGATCTGGGTGAAACGGGACAGCATCGCCGGCTGCAGCATCCGCAACGCTCCGAAAAATCGATAATAGATGCTTGTTGGTGATAAAACCTCAAACAGATTCGTGAAAAGCGGTGCATCTTCCGGTTTTACCGGTCTAATTACAAGATGCAGGCCGCTCTCCGTCGTCATGCGAAATATTTTTTCACCGGGATACGGGCTGATAACAAGGTGGAGCGGAGATATAACATCAATCGGGGAAACCAGCAGACGGGCATCGGCGACGGTTGGTTTGCCATTCTTGATCATGATCGGATTCATATCGAGTTCGGAAATCTGCGGGAAGTCGATGAGCAGCTGGGAGAGGCAGATGATAATTTCCTCGAGTTTCTCGAAATCTGCCGGAGGATGGTTTCTAAATCCCTGCAGCAGCTTATAGGCCCTGGTTTCCTGGATCAGACGTTGGGCCAGCAGTCTATTCATCGGCGGCAGTCCGAGCGCTTTGTCCTGCAGAATCTCGGTAAATATTCCCCCCATCCCGAAAAGAATCACCGGACCGAAATCAGGATCCCGTTTCGCCCCGAGCAGAATTTCAAAATCAGGATTGGCCAGATAGGGCTGAATTGTCACACCTTCGATCCGGGCTTCAGGTCGATATTGCCGCGCAGACGACATGGTCAGTTGATACGCCTTGCGAACATCGAGATCAGACCGAAGGTCAAGATGTACGCCGCCGGCATCGGTTTTATGGGTGATATCCGGAGAAAAGAGTTTTAATACAACCGGGTATCCGATATCGCTGCTCACCTGAGAGGCCTGTTCTTCACTTGTTGCAACAACCGTCTGAACCACTGGAAGACCATAGGCGGCAAGAAGCTGCCATACTTTTGATTCCGGCAGAAAACCCTTTGCTGTTGAGGATGCAAAAATGTGTTTGGCGGTAGTATTGTCAAATACCATATCCCGGCTGACCTTTGGCGGTGCCTCCAGAAGCAGCTCCTGATTTCTGGCAAAGCTCACCATATACAGGAAGGCGCGTACGGCCCTTTCCGGGGTGTCAAAGGTTGGGATGGCCGATTCGTTGAGGAATTCCACCGCCTGGTCCACACTTTTTCCGCCCATCCAACTGGCAAAGATCGGGTATTGATGGCCATGCATCGCCGCAACAAGCGCCTTTGCCACAGTCATGGGCTCGGTCATGGCCTGCGGGGCGAGGATGACCAGCACTCCGTCAAAGGTTCGTTCGTCAAGACAGATATCCAGTACCTGGCGAAATCTTTCAGCCGAGGCATCGCCGAGAATATCAATGGGGTTGTTGCGGCTCCAGTATGGCGGCAGGACCGCATCGAGTTTGCTGACGATCTCGGCATCAAGGACTGCCGGTTCATGACCGAGGCTGGCGAGATAATCGGCGGCCATTACCCCGGGCCCGCCGCCATTGGTGATAATACCGAGGCGCGGACCATGTGGGCGGGGTTGTTTGGCCATCAGTTCTGCACAATCAAAAAGTTCTTCAATGGTGTCCACCCTGACGATGCCTGCCCGCTTGAAGGCCGCGTCATAGACCGCGTCTTCCCCGACCATGGCCCCGGTATGGGAAGCGGCGGCTTTGGCCCCGGCTTTGCTCCGTCCTGCCTTTAACACGATAATGGGCTTTACCCGCGATACGGAGCGCGCCGCACTCATGAATTTCCGGAAGTTTGTTAAATTTTCAATGTAGAGCAGGATACTTTTAACCGAATTGTCGTTGCCGAGATAATCGATCATATCGCCAAAATCGACATCGAGCATCGACCCGATACTGATAAAATTGCTGAACCCGATCTGTTCCTTGAAGGCCAGGTCAAGGATCGACGAACAGATGGCACCGCTCTGCGAAACAAGAGCCATGTTACCCTGGGGCGGCATCCCGGAAATAAAAGTGGCATTGAGTCTGCCACTGGGCTGGATTATCCCAAGACAGTTCGGGCCGATAATCCGAAACCCCGTATGGGCGATTACCCGGCGGATTTTGTGTTCAATTTCATTCCCGGATACACCAGCTTCTTTCCCGCCGGCGGAAATCACAATAGCACCTCCGACCTTTCTGCTTATGCACTCCTGGATTATCTCAGGTACGGTCTGGATCGGGGTTGCGATAATCGCCAGATCCACGCCGACGTCGAGATCGGAAACTGACTTGTAAGTCCGGCAGCCGAGGATCTCTTGATATTTCGGGTTTACCGGCAGCACCAATCCCGGAAAACCGGCGTCAATGAGATTTTTCATCAATACGTTACCAATCGTGCCGGACTTTTCGCTTGCGCCAATGACCGCTAACCGTTGCGGCCTGATGATACGATCCAGATTATGTTGTCCCATGTTTCAGCTCCAATTTTGAAGACACTTGCTCTATTTTTATGCGGCTGGCTTTTCCTGCAAACTGATTATTTTACACTCTGGCAAATTTCCTGACACCTTCCCTGCGCTCTTTTGCCCAGGAGATCGTGCTATGCAGGTGCGGTGTCACCGGGGGTGCTGCATGGCCATCCTCCGTGAAAAGTGGACGTTGTATTCTTCATTTCTGCCTCTACTGTTGCTGGTTATGGTCCCGGGTGCGTGTTCTGCTGCGACTGTAATTACCATAACCAGCATAAAGCGTTCCAGCAGAACGAAGGCAGGGGGGATGTCGACAGGTTTTATGCAAAAAATGACAAAACAGAAGGGGTACAGAAAAGAAGTCGGGATGAGCTGCTGAGTGGGATGTGGGAACCGATTTTGCATAATTTTATTTATATTACATGCACCATGGTCAGGCAAAGTGGCCAGTTGCTGACAGGGCTGTTTCGTTGAGACATGGTGTGGCGAGTTAATAAAGAGAATCCCGCCCAAGGGATTTGCGGGACTCTTTTCAGTACTCGCGTGTCGGGTATAAGTTCCTTCACGAAATACTTAACTTGTGAATAACAATGGATGTTTAGCGGTACCTCGGTAATCCCGCCCAAAAGCTTTGCGGGATAAGTTCCTTCACGAAATACTTCTCCTGAAAAAGCTCAGGAGAAGTATTTCTAAGTCACTAAAGAGAATTGCGATGAAAAAAATTCACAAAATAATCGTGCCGATAGATTTTCTCCAGCATACCGACCAGCTGGTGGAATATGCGGTGTATATTGCCAAAAGTTTTGGGGCTACCCTGTATTTTGTCAATGTGGTTGAAAATCCACATCTTTATGGTGACTATGATTTTCCTCCTCCCTCCATGGTGCTCTTTAATACCGAAATGGTTAAAAAGGCTGAAGAGAAGATGCAGCAGCTGGTCGACAAGACCAAGACAGCCGGCCCGGGGTGTGAAGGGAAAGTCTGTCAGGGGGTTGTTGTTGATGCCATTATCGATTATGCCCAGGAAATAGATGGCGATCTGATAATTATCGGCACCCATGGCAGAAAAGGCCTTGAAAAAATGTGGCTGGGGAGTGTGGCCGAGAGGGTGATAAAACGAGCGTCCTGTCCGACACTGAGCTGTAATCCATATTAGTGCCTGCTCCCGAATTCCTGTCACTCGGTTCAGTACCCCGCAGGGGGCTCCTGAACCGAGTCCCGACTGTTTTCAGCCTGTATCCACCGGCATCCTGCCGGCACGCTGTTATCGGGCTGTTTTACCGATAATCTCAAACATAACAAAACGTTTGCTGATTCTGCAAATTTTTGTAGATAGGCTGCAAATTTTCTTAGTGTTTCGTACAAAACCAGCCAACTTTCCTCTTTTTCCAAATAAATAGCTCATATTGCGTTGTCTCAGTCTTGTTTTGTCAGGTGGCATGTTTTCTGCAATCCTGAAGCAGGTAAAACTTATGCACAAAGACTTAACCCGGTGGAGCATCGCATGGCTGACAAGACATTCAAAAACAGGCTTATTATCGTAATTATCTTCGTCGCGGTTGCCGGGACGGCCGGCTGGCTGTGGCTTTGGAACAAAGGGGAGGGACAGCCTGAGGACATTGCCTCGGGTAACGGCCGGATCGAGGCAACCGAGGTGGACATAGCAACGAAGAACAAGGGTCGTATTGCCGAAATACTCTGCCATGAAGGTGATTTCCTTCAGGAAGGCCAGGTTGTGGCTCGCATAGATACGAAGACCCTGGAGGCCATGCACCGGCAGGCCGAGGCCTCCGTCGAACAGGCACGCCAGGCGAAAAAATACGCCCAGGCGCTGGTACAGCAAAGAAAGAGCGAAGTGGTCGTCACCAGAAAGGACTATGAACGCTCGCAGGCCACCTATCAATCGAATAAATTTGCCATTGCCGCAAAACAGCTCGATCATGACCGCGCAGCGATGGAAGCAGCCGCGGCACTGCTCGCTGAAGCCGAGGCGCAGGTTCTCCAGTCCGAGGCCGTGATCAATGTTTCTCTTGGCAAAAAGGAAGAAATCGAGTCGATCCTCAGTGATTGTGTCATTACGACTCCTATCCGGGGCAGGGTGCTCTACCGCCTGGTCGAACCTGGGGAGATCCTGCCGGACGGGGGCAAGGTCCTTACCGTGCTTGATCTGAGCGATGTCTATATGACCATCTTTCTGCCGACTGCCCAGGCAAGCAGGGTGCGCATAGGGGCGGATGCCCGGCTGGTGTTCGATGCCTTGCCTGATATTGCCGTTCCGGCCAAAGTTTCCTTTGTTGCCCCCAATGCCCAGTTTACCCCCAAGGCGGTTGAAACCAGAACGGAGCGGGAAAAGCTCATGTTTCGCATTAAGGTTAAAATTGCGCCAGAAATACTGATGAGCCATCTCGAACAGGTGAAAACCGGGGTGCCGGGTGTCGCCTATGTACGTCTCGACCCGCAGGCACAATGGCCGGAAGATGTACGGCACAGGAAACTGCCATGAAACAGCCGGATGTCTGCATAGCGAGTGTTGCGGACCTCAGCCATCGCTATGGCCGGACTACGGCACTCGAGGCAATCGATCTGCAGATTCCTGCCGCCTGTATGGCAGGGGTGATCGGGCCCGACGGCGTGGGGAAATCGAGCCTGCTGGCGTTGATTGCCGGGGTACGCAAAATACAGCAGGGGGCCGTCGAGGTTCTTCGCGGCAATATGCGTGACAGGCAGCACCGTGCCCTGGTGTGCCCACGCATCGCGTACATGCCCCAGGGCCTGGGCCGCAATCTGTACATGACCTTGTCGGTAATTGAGAATATCGAATTTTTCGGCCGCCTGTTCAGCCAGAAAAGTACCGAACGGCAGAGCCGCGCCGACGAACTGCTTGGTGCGACAGGGCTGTCACCTTTCAGGGACCGTCCAGCCGGCAAGCTTTCCGGGGGCATGAAACAGAAATTAGGGTTGTGCTGCGCGCTTATCCATGACCCTGACCTGCTTATCCTGGATGAACCGACCACCGGGGTCGATCCGCTATCTCGCCGCCAGTTCTGGCAGCTGATAGATACTATTCGTGCGCGCCGCAATGGGATGAGCGTACTGGTGTCCACCGCCTATATGGAGGAAGCCGAAGGATTTGACTGGTTGGTGGCCATGGATGACGGCCGGGTGCTGGCCACCGGCAGCCCCGGGCAATTACTGGAGCAGACCGGCACCAGCGACCTGGATGCGGCGTTTATTTCCCTGTTGCCTGAAGAGAAACGCAAAGATCATCAAGCCCTGGTTGTTCCGCCGCGCACTGCACCTGCCGACGGCCCCCCGGCTATCAAGGCGGAAGGACTGACCCGCAGCTTCGGAGATTTCATTGCCGTCGACCATGTCAATTTCGAGATTGGCCAGGGGGAGATCTTTGGCTTTCTCGGCTCCAACGGCTGCGGCAAGACCACCACCATGAAGATGCTCACCGGGCTGTTGCCCGCTTCAGAGGGGACGGCTTTGCTGTTTGGCCGCACGGTGGATGCCCATGACCTTGCGGTTCGCCGGCGGGTAGGCTTCATGTCCCAGGGGTTTTCACTCTACACCGAACTGACCGTCCGGCAGAACCTGGAACTGCATGCCCGGCTATTTCACCTGCCGCAGGATCGGATAGCAGCCCGGATTGCTGAAATGATCGAACGCTTTACCCTACAGGAGTATACATACGAAATATCCGCCAGCCTGCCGCTCGGTATCCGTCAGCGTCTTTCTCTGGCCGTGGCGGTGATTCACGGCCCGGAAATACTCATCCTCGATGAACCCACCTCCGGGGTCGATCCGGTGGCCCGCGATCAGTTCTGGCACCTGTTGATTGAACTTTCCCGCCGGGACAAGGTTACCATTTTCGTGTCCACCCATTTTATGAACGAGGCCGAGCGCTGTGACCGCATTTCTCTAATGCATGCCGGCAAAGTGCTGGCCTCCGATACACCGGCGGCCCTGGTACAGGCCCGGGGGAAGACTTGTCTGCAGGATGCCTTCATCGACTATCTGGAAGAGGTTGTGGACGAAAAAACGAGTACTCTGCAGAGCCCGCCAGCCGACAGGGCTGATCTTCCACCCAGGCGCAGGACCAGGAGTGTGTTCAGCTTCTTGCGCCTCTTCGGCTATGCCCACCGCGAGACGCTGGAGATACGGCGAGACCCCGTCCTGCTCACCTTTGCTCTTTTGGGCACGGTTATGCTGATGTTCATTATGGGCTACGGCATCACTATGGATGTAGAGGATATCTCGTTTGGCGTGCTGGACCGCGATCAGACCCCGGAGAGTGTTGATTACATTCAGCACATAGCCGGTTCGCGCTACTTCATTGAACGATCGCCGATTGTCGACGATACCGATCTTGACCGGCGGATGCGCAGCGGCGAATTAAGCCTGGCCCTGGAAATTCCCCCGGGGTACGGCAAAGACCTCAGGCGCGGCCGCAACCCCGAAATCGGTGCATGGGTCGACGGTGCGATGCCCTTTCGGGCCGAGACCATCACCGGTTATCTGCAGGGGATGCACTATGCATATCTGGCTGATCTGTCGCTGCGCCACTTCGGCCGCGTGCCCAGATTTTCCAGGGCCGATATCGAGGTGCGCTACCGCTATAACCAGGATTTCAAGAGTATTTACGCCATGGTTCCGGCCGTAATCCCGCTGTTGCTGCTTTTTATCCCGGCGATTCTCATGGCCCTTGGCGTGGTGAGGGAAAAGGAACTGGGCTCAATCACCAACCTGTATGCAACCCCGGTGACCCGCCTGGAGTTTCTTCTCGGTAAACAGCTGCCCTACATCGGGGTGAGTATGATCAGCTTTTTCGGTCTGGTCGCGCTGGCAGTCATGGTGTTCGGGGTACCGCTTAAAGGCAGCTTTGCCGCCCTGACCATTGCTGCCCTGCTCTATGTGACGGTCACCACCGGTCTTGGCCTGCTGATGTCGGCCTTTACCAGCACGCAGGTCGCGGCCCTCGCCGTCACCGCCATTGTCACGCTGCTGGCTGCGCTGAATTTTTCTGGGATGACCAATCCCGTGTCGTCGATGGCCGGCATCGGAGCCGTGATCGGGAATTTTTTTCCAACGACCTATTTTTTAATCATCAGCCGCGGCATCTTTACCAAAGCACTCGGCTTCAGTGAGCTTTCCCGTAACTTTTTCGCCCTTGCCGGGTTTATTCCGGCACTGACAATACTGAGCCTGTTCTTTCTGAAGAAACAGGAAAAATGATCATGGATAAATGTGCCAATATCTTCCGCCTTGGTATCAAGGAACTCCGCATCCTCCTTCGTGATCCGGTGTTGATTGTCTTAATCGTCTGGACATTTTCCGGGGGCATCTACAGTATTGCAACAACCACATCCATGGAATTACACAACGCGCCTCTCGCCGTAACCGACGAAGACCAGTCCCAGCTTTCAGGGCGCATCATCAATGCCTTTTACGGCCCATATTTTAAACCGCCGGAGTTGATTTCCCTGGATGCGGTTGATTCCGGCATGGATGGGGGCATATACATCTTTGCCATTGATATCCCGCCCGATTTCGAGAAAGACCTGCTGGCGGGTCGCCATCCGGCGCTTCAGGTTGATGTCGACGCGACCATGGTCACCCAGGCCTTCATCGGGTCCGGCTATATCGAAAACATCGTAACCGGTGAGGTTAACGAATTTGTGCAAAGATACCGAGGGGAATCTCTACTGCCGATCGGACTTGCCATTCGCACGAAGTACAACCCCAACCGCACTTCTGCCTGGTTCGGCAGCGTTATGGAAGTGATAAACAACATCACCATGCTGTCGATGATCCTCACCGGGGCAGCGGTTGTCCGGGAGCGGGAGCACGGCACGCTCGAGCATCTCATGGTGATGCCGCTCACGTCGATTGAGATCATGCTGTCCAAGATCTGGGCCATGGGGCTGGTAGTGCTGACCGCAGCGGCACTTTCCCTCTATTTAATGGTGCAGGGGGTACTGGCTGTACCTGTCGCCGGTTCCGTTGCCCTCTTTCTCTTTGGTGCCGCTCTGCATCTTTTTTCCACCACCTCCATGGGTATTTTTCTTGGCACCATTGCCCGCTCCATGCCGCAACTCGGCCTGTTGATGATCATGGTCATTTTGCCCCTGCAGATGCTCTCCGGCGGAATTACGCCACGGGAGAGCATGCCGAAAATCGTCCAGGCCATCATGGAGCTGGCTCCGACAACGCATTTTGTCAGTCTCGCCCAGGCCGTTCTGTATCGTGGCGCGGGTTTTGAGTTGATCTGGCAAAATATTCTGGCGATTATCGCCATTGGTTTCGTTTTTTTCATGGCCGCCCTGGCCCTGTTCCGTAAGAGCATCAACACGACTGTTTAAGGTGTCGTGAAAGGAGAGAGGATATGGAAAAGGAAGCACATATCAACCTATGGTATTTCATTTTTGTTTTTCTGGGAATTATGATCCTGCAGGAATGGCTCGGAGCAGGTCCGATTGAGAAAGTACCCTACAGCGAGTTCCAGCAACTGCTGCAGGACGGGAAAATTGCCGATATCAAGGTTGCTGATTCCAGCCTTCGCGCGCAACTCAAGGAGCCTCTGCCCGACGGCCGCCGGGAAATTTACACCGTCCGGGTCGAGCCGGATCTGGCCAAAGACCTCTCGCAATACAATGTCCAGTTTTCTGGCGAGGCGCAGAATAAACTTCTCAACAGCATTCTGTCCTGGATCATTCCTACCGTGGTATTTTTTGCTATCTGGATGTATTTCGTGCGGAAGATCGCCGGACAGCAGGGCGGTGCGGGTTTTATGTCGGTTGGCAAGAGCAAGGCGAAAATCTATCTGGAAAAAGATATAAAGGTCACTTTTGATGAAGTAGCCGGTGTCGATGAGGCAAAAGATGAACTGAAAGAAATTGTCGCCTTTCTTAAAAATCCGAGGGAATACGGTCGGATCGGCGCCCGTGTTCCCAAAGGCGTGTTGCTGGTCGGTCCTCCGGGTACCGGCAAGACGCTGCTCGCCCGCGCGGTGGCCGGGGAAGCGGCTGTTGCATTTTTCTCTATCAATGGTTCGGAGTTTGTTGAAATGTTCGTCGGGGTCGGGGCGGCGCGTGTACGCGATCTGTTTGAACAGGCGAGGAAAAACGCGCCCTGTATTATATTTATCGATGAACTCGACGCCCTCGGACGCGCCCGTGGTGCCGGTCCGCTTTCCGGAGGCCATGATGAAAAAGAACAGACGCTCAATCAGCTTCTCAGTGAACTTGACGGCTTTAATCCGCAACAGGGGATTGTCCTGCTGGCAGCGACTAACCGGCCGGAGATCCTCGATCCTGCCCTGTTGCGGGCAGGCCGTTTTGACCGGCAGATACTCGTTGATCGGCCCGATAAACCAGGTCGGATAGCCATTCTGAAAGTCCATGTGCAGCATATCCAGATAGAAAACAATGTGGATCTGGAACAGATTGCCGCATTGACCACCGGTTTCACCGGTGCTGACCTTGCCAATCTGGTCAATGAGGCGGCAATCCTTGCCACCCGGCGCAATGCCGATGAAGTGACCCTGGATGATTTTACCATGGCCATTGAACGTATAGTTGCCGGACTTGAAAAGAAAAATCGCCTGCTCAACCCCTATGAACGCAAGGTCGTGGCGTACCATGAGACCGGTCATGCCCTGGTTACCCTGGCTCTTCCGGGGACCGATGTGGTCCAGAAGGTTTCTATTATTCCGCGCGGTATCGGGGCGCTGGGATACAACATCCAGCGGCCGACCGAAGACCGTTACCTGATGACCTGCGAAGAACTGGAGCATAAGATGGCTTCGCTCTTGGGAGGGCGTGCGGCTGAAATGCTGGTGTTCAATAAATTATCCACGGGAGCCGCCAACGACCTTGATAAGGCAACGGATATTGCCCGCAGCATGGTCATGCGTTACGGCATGGATGAGACTCTCGGGCTGGCAACCTATGCAGAGGAGCAATCCCCATACCTGGCAACCAGCGGCATGCCGCAATTCCAGTCCCGTGTATACAGTGAAAAAACAGCGCGTGAAATCGACGAAGCGGTCCGCAACAAAATAGGCCAGGCCTTCCGGCTGGCGACGAAAATCCTCGAACAGAACAGGCAGTTGCTGGAGGAAACTTCGGCAAAGCTCCTGAAGAAGGAAACCCTGTCTGCCGAAGAGTTGCCCAAACCGGTATGGGACGCTCATGCCCCCGTTGAATCTGACGGCCGGCCATAATGGGATCAGTCAAAGATTTTGCGTGCAGTTCGTATATATAGCATGAAACGTCACAATAAAGGGATGATCACCATGAGAAGCATAGCAATGAGTTTTACTCTTTTGGGTTTCTGCACCGGGCTCCTGCTTGTCGGCTGCGCCGCAGTCGGTCCTGATTATGTGCCGCCCGAGGTATCCACACCAAAAGAATGGAACACCCAGCTGTCTGGCGGATTGAAAGGGGAAAGTGTGGATCCCCGGACACTGGCCGCCTGGTGGTCGACTTTTAATGATCCTGTCCTGACGAAATTAATCGACCGTGCGGTGGCTGGCAACCTCGACCTCGGTCTGGCCCGGGCGCATGTACGCGAGGCTCGGGCGCGCCGCGGGATTGCCGAAGCAGGGAGTTTTCCGACTCTGAACAGCGGTGCTGCCGCTATGAAACTTCGCACCAGTGCCGCAACAGGTGTCGATATCGAGAGCGACTTATACATCGCAGGCTTCGATGCCACCTGGGAGCTCGATGTGTTCGGCCGGGTTCGCCGCTCGGTGGAGGCAGCAGGAGCTGCACTGCAGGCAAGCGAAGAGGGGTTGCATGATGTCATGGTGAGCCTGCTCGCCGAAGTTGCCCTCAACTACGTGGAAGTGCGTTCGTACCAGACCAGGTTGTCGATCGCGGAGGCCAACAGAGCCGCCCAGGAACAGACATATGCCATGACCCGTACGCGCAGCCAGACAGGGCTGACCAGCAGTCTTGACGTTGAACAGGCCAGGTACAATCTGGAAGAAACCCGCTCACAGATTCCACCTTTACAGATCGGCCTGGAACAGGCGAAAAACCGCCTCGCGGTCCTGCTGGGCGAAAAACCGGGCTTTTTACAAGAGGAACTGGCCGAACGCAAAGAGATCCCGGCTCCGCCTCCGGAGATCGCCGTAGGCGTGCCGGCCGATGCGATGCGTCGCAGGCCTGATGTGCGCAGGGCCGAGAGAGTGCTCGCCGCCCAGACGGCTGCAGTTGGCGTCGCCACTGCCGAACTCTATCCTAAGCTGACCTTGACCGGTGTCGTCGGCCTTCAGTCCCTGTCCCTGAACACCCTGCTTAAAAGCGGAAGCGGGGCATATGCCCTCGGACCTTCTTTTGCCTGGAATATCTTCGATGCGGGACGCATACGGCAGAACATTGAAGTGCGCAACGCCATCCAGGAGCAGGCCCTGCTCACCTACGAGTCTTCGGTGCTGACAGCGCTTGCCGACGTTGAAAATTCACTTGTCGCTTATGCTGACGAACAACTCCGACAGCAGTCGCTCCAGCGGGCCGAGCAGGCAGCCCAGCGCGCCGTTCTGATGGCCAAAGATCAATACACCTCGGGGCTGACTGATTTTCAGAATGTGCTCAACGGACAACGGGCCCTCCTGTCTCTGCAAAATCAGCAGGCCCTGAGCAAAAGAGGGGTAACGTCCAATCTCATCGGACTGTATAAGGCACTGGGAGGCGGGTGGACGCCGGTTGCCCCGTTGCTGAAGGAGCGCACATCTAACTGAATGATCGGCACAACAGCAGGAGGACACGCGAAATCTGATGGAAGAAACATATGTTGGCCGGGTTGCCGCCGTCAGGGGCAGTGTAGTTGATATTGTCTTTGAGGAGGGTCTGCCTCCTGTAAACGGCCTGCTCTTTACCGGTGATAACAATGAGGTGATTGTTGAGGTGAGCGATCATCTTGACAAAAACACGGTCCGCTGTATTGCGCTGACGCCTACAGCCGGCCTGGGACGGGGCGACAAAACCCAAGGTACCGGTGCGCCTATAATGGTTCCCGTTGGCGACAAGCTGCTGGGCCGAATGTTCAATCTGTTTGGTGCGGCTATTGATAACAAACCCCAGGTCGAAGGGATGGAAAAACGCTCTATCCACCGGCGGCCAATTCCCCTTGCGCAAAGAATAACGACGGAGGAAATTTTTCTCACCGGAATAAAAGTTATCGATCTTCTCGTCCCCCTGGAGCGGGGCGGCAAAGCAGGTCTCTTTGGTGGCGCCGGCGTGGGCAAAACGGTGGTCATTACCGAGCTTATCAACAATATGGTCGGTAAACATCACGGTATCAGCATTTTTTGCGGGATTGGTGAGAGATGCCGGGAAGGCGAAGAACTCTACCGGGAGATGGCTGCGGCCGGTGTTTTGCAGAATACCGTCATGGTCTTTGGCCAGATGAACGAATCCCCCGGGGCGCGTTTCCGGGTCGGCCATACCGGCCTGACCATGGCCGAGTACTTCAGGGACGATTGTGGCCAGGATGTCCTGCTCCTTATCGACAATATATTTCGATTCATCCAGGCCGGCATGGAATTATCCGGCCTCCTTGGAAGGCTGCCGTCGAGACTGGGCTATCAGCCGACCATGGCAACGGAACTTGCCGACCTCGAAGAGCGGATCGCCAGCTCAAAAAATGCCTCGATCACCTCAATCCAGGCAGTGTATGTGCCGGCCGACGATCTGACGGATCCCGCCGCAGTCCACACCTTCAGCCATCTCTCGGCCAGTATCGTACTTTCCAGAAAACTCGCCGGCGAAGGGTTCTATCCGGCCATCGACCCGCTCCAGTCCCATTCGATGATGCTCGATCCGCGCATTGTCGGACTGCGACACTATGACGTGGCACGTGAGGTGAAAAAGACCCTGGCTATCTATGAGGAGTTGAAAGATATCATTGCCATGCTCGGCATAGAAGAGCTTGCCCGGGAAGACCGGAGAACCGTCTATCGGGCCAGAAGGCTCGAGCGTTTTATGACCCAGCCTTTTTTCACCACACAACACTTCACCGGACTAGAGGGAAAAATAGTCGATCTTGCCGACACGATCGATGGTTGTGAAAGGATTTTAAACGATGAATTCTCTGAGGTAAGTGAAAGAGCCCTGTATATGATCGGAACCGTCAGTGAGGCAAAAAAAGATGCGGAATAATCGAAAAATACTCCAGGCACGGCTATGGATCTGACAATCTACCTGCCATCGGGCATATTTCTTGAAAGCGAGGTGAGTAAAGTCAAAGGAGAGAGTCCGGCAGGAGCCTTCTGCCTGTTGCCACACCATATCGATTACGTTGTAGCGCTCGTTCCGTCCATTTTTTCCTATGCAGATCTGGACGGGAAGGAATTTTATCTGGCTCTTGATAACGGAATACTTGTTAAGCAGGGGCCGGAAGTAATGGTTGCCGCACGGCGGGTCGTTGCCGGAGAGCTCGGCCAGTTGCATCGGGAAATTGACCAGATGATCGCAGCAAGTGCGGAACGGGAGAAAATCAATAAATCGGCAGTTGTCAGACTTGAGGCGGGATTTTTGCGGCGCTTTATGGAATTCAGTCACCGATGATTCAATAAAAAATATTCTTCTGCTGGCCTTCTCAGCTTCCCCTGCGGTGCAGAGGAACCAGAGGAGGCCGGTGAGGCAAGGATAATGAGCATGAAAGCCTCTCGGGGAAAAAAACCTGACGATTTTCCAAACGAGGTCCACGGTCGGGAAAAACGACGCCTGCGAAGCTTAAAACAAGGAAAGCCGGTCTGGTTTGGGCTCGGCCTTTTCGGCCTGGTCGGCTGGTCCGTTGCGGTTCCGGCGGTCATCGGCGTTTTTTTCGGTTTATGGCTGGACAGCCACGTATCCGGCGGATATTCGTGGTCACTGATGCTCTTTATCATCGGTCTCGGTCTTGGTTGCTATAACGTCTGGTATTGGTTGCAGAAAGAACGGGATTCAATCACTAAACAAGGGGATCAGAGTGATGATTGAAACGTTTCCTCAGTATGCTTTCGGCTTTTTCGGCGGCCTGATTCTCGGCGGCCTGTATTTTGGCGGGCTATGGCTCACGGTCAGAAAAATCCCAACCAGCCGTGCGCCGCACAAGCTCCTCCTGGTAAGTACTGCGCTGCGCCTTGGCACGACACTCCTGATTTTATATATTGTCGGCCGGGAGTATCCCTCTGTTTTTTTGGGTATGCTGCCCGGTTTTTTCGGGAGCCGTTATTTTGTGCTTCGGCGGGTGGGGGTAACCGACGGGAGGCGGATGCATGCGGCTGAGTCCTGACAGTATAACCATTTTCGAGAATGCGTATTTTACGCTGAATGGCACTATCCTTTTTACCTGGCTGGTCATGGCCCTGGTAACACTTGGTTCATGGCTGGCAACCAGGCGTCTGTCCACCGGTCCGCAAGTCTCGCGGTGGCAGAGTTGCCTGGAGAGCATTGTCACCCTGCTGCTCGGGCAGATCGGCGATGTCACCAGGCAGGAGCCCCGCCGGTTTCTGCCCTTTATCGGCACCCTGTTTATATTTATTGCCGTTTGTAATCTGCTGGAAATTATTCCTGGATTTTTGTCCCCGACCGGCTCCTTATCGACAACGGCGGGTCTGGCCCTCAGCGTGTTGGTGGCGGTACCGCTTTATGGCGTGCGTGACAGTGGTTTCGGTGGATATCTGAAAAAATATCTGCAGCCAAACCCGATGATGCTGCCTTTTAATATTCTGGGTGAACTCAGCCGTACCCTGGCTCTTGCCGTCCGGCTGTTTGGGAATGTCATGAGCGGTGAGATGATCGGCGGGATTCTTCTTGCGGTAACCCCATTGATTTTTCCGGTTGTCATGCAACTGCTTGGTTTGCTGACCGGTATGGTCCAGGCCTATATATTTGCGATCCTGGCCGCAGTATACATCGCCGCAGGATTAAAGGTGCATGAAGAAAAAGAAAAACGTTAATACAGGAGCTTGCCATGGACAGTTTAACCCTGATTGGAGTAATTTCGATTTTTTCCGCCGCCCTCTGCATCTGTATCGGCTCCTTAGGCCCGGCTCTTGGCGAGGGGCGGGCTGTAGCAACGGCATTAAACTCCATTGCCATGCAGCCCGATGAAACGGGCAGTATAACCAGGACGCTTTTTGTTGGTCTGGCCATGATTGAGTCAACGGCTATCTATTGTTTTGTCGTCTCGATGATACTGATTTTCGCCAATCCCTTCTGGAATCATTTTATTGCCAAGGCTGGAGGGTAAACCATGCTTATCGACTGGCCCACAGTCATTTTCCAGATCATAAATTTTTTGATCCTGATCGCACTCCTCAAGCGTTTTCTGTACGGCCCGATAACAGGCGCCATGGATAAGCGGGAACAACAGGTCGCGGCCCGGCTGGCGGAAGCGGCAAAGACGGAAAAAATCGCCAATGAAAGAGCGGCGGAGCTGGCGAAAGAACAGGAAAATTTTGCCAGATCGAGGGAAGAGATGCTGTCGCAGGCCAGGGAGGAGGTGGAAATCTGGAAAAATAATGCGCTGAAACACCTTCAGGCCGAATTCGATGAAAAGCGCGCTGTCTGGCAGAGTGGTCTTCTCGCAGAGCAAACCCACTTTCTCCAAAAGCTCAAACGAATCATCAACCGACAGGTTTTCCTGATTGCCCAAAAGGCGCTGACCGATCTCGCCGACGACGATCTGGAAGCTCGGCTTATCGAAAATTTTATCGCCAAAATCAGCCGGAAAGATCAGGGAATTGCTGCGCTGCTGTCTGCCTCGGCCGGCCAGATCACCTGTATCACCGGATTTCCGCTCAGTATGCCGCAAAAAGAAAAACTGGAAATGGCGCTCGCGCCATTTGTCGAACAGGGCGGGAACATCAGTTTTGCGGTAGACAGAGACCTGGGTTTTGGGCTGAGGCTCTATAGCGAAGACCAGAAGTGGGAATGGAACGTAAACCGTTACCTGCTTGAGCTGGAGTCGGAAATTGAAACTGCCGCCAGGGCTCTTTCCGGGGTGTCGCATGGACAATAAAAACATCCTCGACCAGCTACTCGACGATACTGCGCAGGAACTTGAAGATGGGGTAAGAAAATTCACTGCCTCAGTCATCGAGGAAGAAGTGGGCAGGGTTCTCTCCTGCGGCCAGGGCATAGTCTGGGCGGAAGGGCTCAAACGGGTGAAATCGGAAGAACTTGTGTACTTCGACAATGGCGTCATCGGTCTGGTGGTTGACATCCTGCCGGAGAAAACGGGCATTGTCCTGCTTGACGAGGATACCGGCATAAAAGCCCGGTCGGAAATAAGAAGAACCGGCCGGATCCTGGAAGTGCCTGTCACGAAGAACCTCATCGGCCGGATCATTGATCCGCTGGGTCGGCCTCTTGATGAAAAAGGCCCCCTTGAAAAGGACACACTGCTGGCCGTCCAGAGGGAGGCGCCGCCGATAATGGCCCGAGGTCCGGTAAACAGACCGCTGCAGACCGGCATCAAGGTCATTGATGCCCTCGTCCCGATTGGCCGCGGTCAGAGGGAACTCATTCTGGGGGATCGTCAGACCGGGAAAACGGGGATAGCTGTTGATACCATTATCAACCAGGCCGATAAAAATGTGGTGTGTATTTACTGCGCCATCGGGCAGCGCGGTTCCTCGGTGGCCAAAGTGGTGGCCGAATTTGAACGGCACAAAGTGATGGATTACACCGCCGTGGTTGTGGCTGGAGGCAGTGATTCACCCGGTATACAGTATATTGCGCCGTATGCCGCCACCTCCATGGCAGAGTATTTCATGGCCGGCGGAAAGGATGTCCTCATCGTTTATGACGATCTGACCCGGCATGCTCTGGCCTATCGGCAAATATCTCTGCTGCTTCGCCGCCCGCCAGGCCGGGAGGCCTTTCCGGGAGATATCTTTTATGTGCACAGCCGCCTGCTCGAACGTTCAACCCGGCTCCGCCCTGAGCACGGGGGTGGCTCGTTGACCGCATTGCCGATCATTGAAACGGAAGCGCAAAATATTTCCGCCTATATTCCGACAAATCTTATCTCTATCACCGACGGCCAGATCTATCTGTCGCCGGACCTGTTCCAGAAAGGGGTCTTGCCACCAGTCGATATCGCAAAATCCGTATCCCGGGTGGGCGGCAAGACCCAACTTCCCGCATATCGCAAGGTCGTGGCCGACCTGCGTCTCTCCTACTCGCAGTTTCAGGAGCTCGAGGCCTTTGCCCGGTTTGGTACCCGTCTTGATGAAAATACCAAAAAGATTTTGCAGCACGGCTGGCGAATCCGTGAAACGCTCAAGCAGCAACAGTATATGCCTCTCAGTGCGGCGGAGCAGATTGCGGTGCTGTACGCTGTCAATACAGGGATGGCGGATTTGCTGCCGCTCACCAGCCTTGGTGTAATGGAGGAGGAGATTGTCGGGGTAGTCCGAAACAGTACAGAATTATCACGGGCCATCGACGCAGCAGCCAGGGAAGATCCTGTCTGGGAGGAACTTGAAACGCTGCTCGAAAAGATCATTGCCAAGTACGCGCTTGTCGCTGCAGAGGATGCATGACATGGAGAATGTTGCAAGGCTGAGCAGGAAAATCAGAACAGCGCATGATCTGCTCTCGGTCGTGAAAACCATGAAAGGGCTGGCCGCCGTCAATATCAGGCATTTTGAGTCAGCTGCCAGGTCCATGGACAAGTACAGTCATATAATAGAAATTGGCTGGCAGGCTTTGTTGCGCAACAATGTCCATATGGAGAGCCGCACCCGTTCGTCGGCTGCCGTCTGCCTGGTGATTGGTTCCGACCAGGGCATGTGCGGCCAGTTTAATGATGCCGTCGTCCGCTTTGCCACCGAACACATCGATTCTCTTAAAAGAAACGGCATAAAGATCCATTACTGGACGGCAGGCGAACGCGTGCGTGTGGCATTCGACGAAGTAACCAGCATAGAGCACCATTTTGCCCTGCCATCTTCCACCGATGCCATAGGGGATTTAATGCTGGCCATGGTGCATGATTTTGCCGATCTCCACGAAGTGCATCATATTGAGACGTTCGTGCTTTATTTTAACCGGCTGGGCAGGGGAGGTGCGTATGAACCGGTCGCCGTACAGGTCCTGCCTCTTGATGCACAGTGGAGCAGGCAAAAAAAAGAGGCAGTCTGGCCGTCGCGCTGTTTACCGGTGGTCGGCATGGAAGTAAATGATTTTTTTAAGCATATTTTCCAGGAACATCTTTTTGCTTTAATCTACCGAGCGTTTGCCCAGTCCCTGGCCTGCGAGAATGGTGCCCGCCTTTCCGCGATGATGGCCGCCGAAAAAAATATCCTGGAGCTTGAAGAAAAGCTCCAGGGCAAGTTTCGCGAGAACAGGCAGAGCGCCATAACGGCCGAGCTGCTGGATATCATCTCAGGTTTTGAAGCCCTGACCCCCCACTGATTCTCATCTGCGTCAGCCAGCTGACCGGTTCTTTTCCATCTCCGTGATCCTGGCGGTGATTTTCATGATCGAGTCGGGATTGAGCGACATCGAATCAATGCCTTCCCGTACCAGAAATTCGGCAAAATCGGGATAGTCGCTGGGCGCCTGGCCGCAGATACCGCTGTGGCGGTTGTTGCGTCTGGCACCCTGGATAGCCATGGAGATTATCTTCATCACGCCGGCATCCCGCTCGTCGAAATCGTGGGCGACCAGGGCCGAATCCCGATCGACCCCAAGGGTCAGCTGGGTCAGGTCGTTGGAGCCGATGGAAAAGCCGTCGAACAGCCTGCTGAATTCATCAACCAGCAGGACGTTATTGGGGATCTCGCACATCACATAGACCTCGAGTCCGTTTTCGCCGCGTACCAGTCCGTTCTTTGCCATCTCGGCCAGTACTTTTTCGCCCTCATCGACCCGACGGCAGAAGGGGATCATGATAATGAGATTGGTCAGCCCCATCTCGTCGCGAATCCGCTTCATCGCCAAACACTCGAGGGCAAAGCCTTCCCGGTATTTGTCGTCGTAGTAGCGCGACGCACCGCGAAAGCCGATCATCGGGTTGTCTTCCTCCGGCTCGAAGTATCGGCCGCCGAGAAGGCTGGCGTATTCATTGGTCTTGAAATCGCTCAGCCGCACTACCACCGGTTTTGGATAAAAGGCCGCGGCGATGGTCCCCGCACCTTCGGCAAGTTTGTCGACAAAGTAGTCCACTTTATTTTTGTAGCCAAAGGTGAGGGCACCAATTTTTTCCCGTTCGCTGGTGTCTGTTATCCGTTCAGGATGGACCAGGGCCATGGGGTGGATCTTGATATAGCTGTTGATAATAAACTCCATCCGCGCCAGGCCGACCCCGTCATTGGGGATTTTCGACAGGGAAAAGGCCATCTCCGGATTGGCCAGATTGAGCATGATCTTGGTCTTCGGCCGCTTCAAGTCGCTGAGACTGACGGTCTCCACATGGAAGGGGAGCATGCCGTCGTATACCGTTCCGTCGTCGCCTTCGGCACAGCTGACCGTCACATTCTGGCCGGTACTGATCTTTTCGGTGGCATCGACTGCGCCGACCACGGCCGGAATGCCGAGCTCGCGGCTGATGATGGCCGCATGGCAGGTCCTGCCTCCCTTGTTGGTGACAATGGCTGCCGCTGTCTTCATCACCGGTTCCCAGTCGGGCATGGTGGTATCGCTGATGAGGACCTCCCCTGGCAGAAACGAGGACAGATGTGCCACATCGTCAATCTTCCGGGCCCTGCCGCTGGCAATCTTTTCCCCCACGCTCTTGCCCCTCGACAGCACCGGACCTTTGGTGTCGAGATGATACACCTCGAGGATATTTAGAGATTTCTGCGATTCGACGGTTTCAGGCCGTGCCTGGACAATAAACAGCTCCCCGCTCAACCCGTCCTTGGCCCATTCTATATCCATAGGCCGGTCCTTTCCGGCTTTCTCCGAGTAATGGTTTTCAATGGTGATCGCCTGTCCGGCCAGACGCAGGACGTCATCGTCGCTCAGGCAGAAACGCTTCCGTTCCTGTTCGGGGACGTCGATATTTTCGGTCAGGGCCTTTGAGCCGAACTGGCCATAGATCATCTTGATCTTTTTTTCACCGAGATTTTTTCTGATGATCGGCCTGAACCCCTTTAACAGCGTGGGTTTGAAAACATAAAATTCATCGGGGTTTACCGCCCCCTGGACAACATTTTCGCCCAGGCCGTAAGCACCGGTAATAAAGACTACGTCACGAAAACCGGTCTCGGTATCGATGGTGAACATAACCCCGCTGCTGGCCAGATCCGACCGGACCATCTTCATGATGCCAATCGATAGTGCAACCTTGAAATGATCAAAACCATTGTCGATCCGGTAACTGATGGCCCGGTCGGTAAACAGGGAGGCAAAACATTTGCTGCAGGCCTCCTTGAGGGCAGCGTAGCCGCTGACATTGAGGTACGTTTCCTGCTGCCCGGCAAACGAGGCGGTGGGCAGATCCTCGGCCGTTGCCGAACTCCGTATGGCAACGTGGGTCTCCGGGCCATACTCCTCGCAGAGGCTGTCATAGGCCGCTTTTATCTCCGCCCATAAATCATCGGGAATCCCGGCGCCGACAAGAAGCTCGCGGGCCTTTTTCCCCCGAATTGCCAGATTGTCGACATCCGTCTTGTCCAGACCAGCCATGGCGTCTCGCAGTGGCTCGAGTATCGATGCCGAATGAACCACATGCCAGTATGCTGCAGCCGTTGTCGCAAAACCATTGGGAACCTTTACCCCTTGCGGGGTAAGTTCACAGTACATTTCCCCCAGGGACGCATTTTTGCCGCCAACCAGGGGAACATCCTCAAGAGTAATTTCTTTAAACCAGCGTATATAATTCGCATCCAGCTTCATTTGTTTTTCTCCAGGACGGACTGAGCCGTCAATTCTGACTTACAACGTTTGCAGCATTTCTTTACCGACAATTTAAATGGCTTTTATAATTGGATAGGCCGGGGACGACGCCGTCAGTAACGGCTGGGTGCCAATCGGCGACGTGAGAAGAGCGGTTTGTTTCCTGTGCAGAAATGGAAAATGCTTATCGAAGTAAAGTGATTTATGACTTGCCGCTGCACCGGAATCAACGCCCCTGCGTACCATTTTTGAATCATCTTTTTTTCTCATAGTTTTTTCCCCTTTGTTTTTTCTGTCATACTTTCAAGTACAGTCCGATCCGTTCCTGATAGATCTGGCTTTGACCAACTTGATAACTGCGGCCTCGACATCATCACCGGAAAAAGGTTTTGTCAGCAGAAAATCGATTCCTTTGCCATGAATATCAGCAAAAGCAGTGTTATTGCCGTACCAGCTAATGAGGATTTTTATCGCATCGCAGCAACGATCGTTTACTATCTTGAAGAAAATGAGGCCGTTCATGTCGGGCAATAATTCTTCACAAAGGATGACGTCATACGGTTCGGTGCTTACTGCCTTCAACGCCTGTGCACCATTTTCCACGGTGTCCAGGCGACAATGACGTGACCCGAAAAATAGTGACAGCGATTTTCTGATCCCTTCATCGCCATCGATAAGAAGCATTTTTTTATGGGTTAAAATCAAGATGTTCCTCACTAGCGCCGTTCAAAGATCCTTACGGGACAAGTTCCTCCACGAAAGCACTCTCCATGGTTCTCGTCAGTATTGGATGTTGCAGAAACTATGCCAGCCGATAGTGACTCGTTTGCCAGTTGCCGGTCGGGTTTTTTGAGGGTGGGGAGTGGGTGGCTGGTGTGAGGTGGGGGAAACTGCTAAAATTGTTATTTTGAGTTGCAGATTTTTGCAGATTATTTTGGGTGGTGGGGGTGGGGTGCTTAGTGGTGGTGAAGCTGTCTTTCGAGAGGATTGGATCACTTACCCCGCTGGATGGCGGGGTAAGTGATTTGCTGGTGGTTTGGGTAATCCCGCTCAACAGCTTTGCGGGACTCTGTTTCGTACCCCCTTGAGGGGTGTAGGTTTGGAGGTCGTCTCATTAATCCCGCCCAACAGCATTGCGGGTGATGTTCGGAGGTGGTCTCACTAATCCCGCCTAACAGCATTGCGGGACTCTGTTCAGTACCCCCTTGAGGGGTGTAAGTTCATTCTTCTCATTCTCACTAATCCCGCCTAACAGCATTGCGGGATAAGTTCATTCACGAAATAATATTCTTGTGCACAGCACACAAGAATATTATTTCTAATTCACTAAAATTCCCCCATGTGAGCAAACTCGGCGTTTTCAAGCCATTCCTGCGGTCTGGCGACGAAGTCGATCACGTTTTCCAGCAGTCGGTAATGGCGCCGTTCTTCCTTGGCGAATGCGAGAAACACCTGCTTTTCGTCGGCAGAATCGGTCTCAGCCGCTTTTTTCTCATAGAAGGTATACGCTTCCTTTTCGGCTTCCATTGCTTTCTGGTAGGCTTCGGTCTGCGGGGTTTCGGCGGTTACATCCAGGCCCCCGGCGTCTTTCAGCTCAACGAAGATATTTTTCACCTTATCGAACACATTGCTTTCGCTGACCGGAACCGGAGTTTTCTCATAATATTTTTTAAAGGTCTTGTAGTGCTCCACTTCTTCGTCTGCCAGGGTTGTGAAAATCTTCTGCAAGCCGGGATTCTTGGTTTTTGCGGCAATCTGCCGATAAAAGGCTTCCCCGTCTTTTTCCATCTGCATCGCAAATTCAAATACGTTCATGATAAGTCTCCTCATTTTTTTTAATGCGCTATGCGGCAACTGTCGTTGCGGACAAATCTTACCACACGAAACTTTCTGGCTATGTTATAGTAATACGATCCTAATAGTGAAAGAAATATTTCTGAAAACATAACTTCTTCTAACCATATCTGGATGAGAAAATTATGAAACCCGCAGAAATTTCAGCCCTAGTCCTGCAGGCAATTGCCCAGATTGCCCCAGAAGCGAATCTTGAAAACCTGGATCCGGCGGCCCGGTTCCGGGACCAGTTCGACTTCGACTCAGTCGACTGTGTGAACCTGGTGCAGCATCTCCAGCAGGCACTCAAGGTGAAAATCCCGGAAACAGACTACCCGCAACTGATAACCCTGGACGGCTGCGTTGCCTACCTGGAAAAATTATCGGGCGGCAAGTGAGACGGGCGAATAGTACAGGCCTTAGAGTTTTAGTAAAACCTGCTTGATGCCTGGGTCTTCCCGGTCCGATCTGATTTCAAAATCGAATACGCGACAGAGCTTGAGCATCGATCTGTTGTCACCCAGGACCTCGCCGTAAATCTCGCCAATGCCCTGACTGCGGGCATACTCGATTATGCGTCGCAGCAGCATGGGTCCGAGACCCAGGCCGGTCATGTCATGGAGCAGCATGATGGCAAACTCCGCCCGTTCCTTGTCCGGGTCGGCGGTGATCTGCACAACGCCATACAGTTCCGGCTCTCCAACGGGATTTTTCCCCTCCACAACTAAAGACATTTCCCGGTCGTAATCGATCTGGGTCAGCCGCGCCGCCAGGCTATGCGGCAGCGTATTCATCGGATGCAAAAACCGCAGGCGGATTTCTTCCGGGGTGAGTCCGGCAAAGATATTTTGAAAATTCGGCTCGTCTTCCGGTCGGATCGGCCGGATCAGCAGGAGCTGCCCATCCGGCAGGCGCAGACTTTCTTCCAGCTCCTTGGGGTAGGGCAGTATCGCCAGCCGGTCGACTGCCGCACCCTCCGCCTTGGCCACCCTGACACGGGCATCGAGAGCCAGCACCCCATGTTCATCGGCCAGCAGCGGATTAAGATGCAGTTCGGCCACTTCGGCGATATCACAGATCAATTGCGATACCTTTATCAGGGTCAGTTCAATGGATGCAAGATCCGCGGCCGGTATTCCCCGGTAACCCTGCAAAAGCCTGTACACCCTGGTCTGCGATAGCGCATCATGGGCCAGATGCAAATTGAGCGGCGGTAGGGTGAGTGCTTTGTCGCCGATGACCTCGTCGGCAATCCCCCCCTGACCGACCATAAGAACCGGACCGAACAGTTCGTCCTCCACCATACTGATCGTCAATTCAAGGGCATGGGGACGATGCACCATCGGCTGAACCGTAAACCCCTCTATGTGCGCATCGGGCCGTATTTCTGTCACCCGCTGCAGCATGGCAGCAGCGTTCTCCCGCACCACCACCGGGGTTTCAAGATTGAGGCTGACCCCGCTCACCTCGGATCGATGCGTAATATCGGCGGAGAGGATTTTAAGCGCCGTTAACCCGCCTATTTTGCCAGCCAGCTCGGCCGCCGTTTCCGGAGAGCTGGCCGTATAGGAATCGACGAAGGGGATAGCGTAGGCGATGAGGAGTTCCCTGGCCTCCGCGCTCGACAGCCAGGTACGGTTGTCCGCCAGTGCACCGGCGATGATCTGCCTGGCCCCGGAGGTGTCCGGGGTAAAACTATCGGCGATGCTGGGCGGTGTTTCCATCAGCATTTGCTGACTTTTCCGGTAGCGCACTATCTGCATGAATCCGCGCACGGCCTCGGTAGGGGTGGCATAGGTGCAGATGTTGTTTTGCGCAAAAAGAGTGCGGGCCTCGGCAACCGAGGCATCGCCCAGCCAGCAGGTCAATACCGCTTTCTGCCGGTAGGTGGACGTTCGGCCATTAACCGTATTTATTACCGCCTCGGCCGTCGTGGTGGGCGAGGTCAGGGCGGTGGGGCAGTGGAGCAGCAGAATGGCGTCTGTTTCTTTGTCCTGGTCGAGAATTCTCAGGGCATCGGCATAGTGGTTGTCGGCCGCATCACTGTCGATAACTATCGGGTTGGTCTGGGACCAGCTGGCTGCAGGAAGCTGGTCAAGGCTTTCCATGGTTGCCTGGCCCGGCAACGCCAGCTGGCCGCCGCGATCGATCAGGGTGTCGGCAGCCATGACGCCAATACCGCCGCCATTGCAAACAATTGCCAGGCGGTCCCCGGCTACCTGCCTGGTCATGGCAAGAGTCTGGACCGCATCGAATAAGGCCTGTAAATCTTTAACCCGCAGTATGCCTGCCCGCCGGAAGACAGCTTCGTACACTGCATCGGAACTGGTGGTCACTCCGGCAGGGGCATCTGCAAACCGGCACCTCTCACCACTTTCTCCCGTTTTTACCACAATCACCGGTTTATTGCGGGCGGCTGCCCGGGCGGCGGAGAGAAATTTTCGGGCATTGGTTGCATTTTCAAGATACAGCAGGATTGCCCGGGTGGAGTAATCGTTTGCCAGATAATCGAGCATATCGCCAAAATCGACATCGATCATATCGCCCAGGGAAACACAATGGGAAAAACCGATTTTTCGTGAGGTGGCCCAGTCGAGCACCGTTGTCAGGACGGCCCCGGATTGCGACACAAAGGCAATGTTTCCGGGCAGGGGATGAAGATGGCCAAAGCCGGCATGCAGGCCGATTCCGGGTACCATTATGCCCAGACAGTTTGGTCCGAGGATGCGCAGCAGATGCGGCCTGGCTGCGCTCAACATGGCGCTGTTCACTTTTTGGCCCTGTGGCCCGGCGATTGTCGCAAGCCTTGGCGCAGTGATCACCGCCGCCTTCGTGCCCCGCTTACCAAGTTCGTCAATCAGACCCGGCACTGTATCCGGCGGCGCGGCAATTACCGCCAGATCAGGGGCCAGGGGAAGGCTGGCAATATCCCGGTAGGTGGCGATACCTTCACTGTTCTGGTTTATATGGTTGATGGGAAAGATCTCGCCCTTGAACCCGGCACCGAATACATTCCCGGTCAGCACGCCGGCGACGGTGCCGGGGGTCTGGCTGGCGCCGATCAGGACTATCGACTTCGGGTCAAAGAGAAAATTGAGGTTTCTGATCGTCATAACTGCATCTCCGAAAAACTATTTTTTATTGTTACCCTCGAGCTCCAGCGTCGAAATATCGCCTAACGGCAGACCCATTTCCCGGGCCTTTAACAGGCGTCGCATGATTTTTCCGGCCTTGTTCTTGGGAAGATGGGCCTTGAATTCAATCTCTCTTGGGGCGATCGCCGGGCCGAGCAGGCGGCGGGTGAAGCCGATCAACTCCAGACGCAGCTGGTCATCGGCAGTAATGTCCGGCTTGACCGCGACAAAGGCCTTGACCAGCTCCCCCAGCATGGCATTGGGCTTGCCGATCACCCCGGCTTCGGCGACCGCCGGATGGGTCATCAAAAGACTTTCCACTTCAAAGGGGCTGACCAGATGACCCGCAGTCTTGATGATATCGTCGGCCCGGCCGACAAACCAGAAGTACCCGTCGGCATCCCGCCGAACCAGATCGCCGGTGAGGTAATAGTCGCCAGCAAAGCATTTAGTATACCTGTCCTCCTCATGCAGATAGCCGCGAAACATCGACGGCCAGCCGGGACGCAAGCCCAGTTCTCCCTGGACCTCAACGTCTTCGATAATTTCTGCCGAATCATCAACTCGTCGCACGACAGCTGCTTCAATGCCGGGCAGGGGACGACCCATGGAACCCGGTCGAATCTCCAGGGCCAGATAGTTGGCGATCATGATGCCCCCGGTCTCCGTTTGCCACCAGTTGTCGTGGATTGGCAGGCCAAGGACATTCTGCCCCCATAACACCGCCTCAGGGTTGAGAGGTTCGCCCACACTGTGAATTGCCCGCAGGTGGTGTAAGTCGAAGATTTCCAGGGGCTTGATATCCAGGCACATCAACCGCCGCACGGCGGTCGGCGAGGTATACCAGATGGTGACCTTCTCGCTCTCGAGAATGTTGTACCAGCGTTCCGCATCAAACTCTTCCGCATCGATGATGTTGGTGACCCCGCAAACCAGCGGGGCGATAATGCCATAGGAAATACCGGTGACCCAGCCGGGATCGGCCGTGCACCAGAAGATATCGTCCCCATGAAAATCCAGCACATATCTGCCGGTGATATAATGGGTCAGTACCGCCTTGTGCGCGTGCAGGGCTCCCTTGGGCATGCCGGTTGTGCCGCTGGTAAAGTGCAGCAGGGCGATATCTTCCGGGTCGGTTGGCGGAAGAGTAAAAGAAGAGGAAACCGCGGCCATTTGGCCGGGCAGTGACCACACCCCTTCCTGCAGATCTTCTGCAACATCGGCAAGGAGCACATGCGCAAGCTTCGGCAGACGCTTGCGCAAGGCTGCAATTTTCTGTTGATAGAGCCGGGACGTCGTTACCAGAACCTTGGCATCTCCACGCTGCATGCGCTGATAAACTGCCTCCGGGCCAAATGCCGAAAAGAGCGGACAAAAGACACTGAGGTTTTTCCAGGCCCCCAGGGCGGCAAAATAGAGCGCCGGAATCCGGTCGGTAAAGCAAAATACCGTATCCCCTTTGCCGACACCCAACTGGTCCAGGAGGTTGGCAAACCGGTTGGACTCTTCCTGGAGATCGCGATAACTGAAATCGATGGTGGTCCCGTCACCGCCAAGCCAGCGCAGAGCCAGATGCGCAGACAAGGGTCCATCGGCATGCCGGTCTACCGCCAGATGGGCAATATTCAACCCCGCACTGCCCTCGGAGCCATCTAGTTCACGCAGAACATCCTCCCAGGAAAAATTTGCACAAGTCTGATCATAATCCACCAAATGTGGTTGAGGGGTCAAAGCCTCTGGAATTTTTTTTATTGGGGGCCAGTGCATAGTCTCTCCTTTTCGCATAAGGTGGAAATGAAGGAAACAGCCTGTGCAACGGTACAGTCAGCACTGAGAAGCCAGTAGTGGCATCGATATTATAAAAAGATGGTTTCCATACCCTTTCGGTGCCTTCTCAACGATAATCTTTGCAGAATCTATGCCAGCTTATACCCCCCAGCACGAGCCCATTTTTTCAGCAACATGCTCATTTTGCCTGGTTGCATCAGCAGAACCATGAGGGGTCGAAGTGCGAGGATCAATCCCCCCATAAACAGCCCGTCTCAATTGTCGGTTTTCATAGCAGATATCCAACCTGAACCAGTTATTTCCAACATATCCCAGCCTCCGTCTAACAGTCGATATTTCCCCAAATGACGCAAAGAGCGCAGATAATAGGCCCAATTTGGCTAATAATTGTATTCAAAAATAACAGAACGCCCTGTTATACAGACGCGATATAACAGGGCTATATTACCAAAAAGCGGCATAATAAATTCCTAACTGAATTTTCTTGCAAGTGACAAATATCTCACTTATTATGCAGAAATATTATTTAATTTCTATGAGATATGAAGGAACACCCAGACAGGGTTACAGGGTTACAGTGGATCATGCAGCTTTATCGCCTGTGTTCTCCCCGTCAAAGAAGCATCAAAATTGCCACGATTGATTCGATATCCCCCGAAAAGCCAACGCGGCATATTAAATGTTAGGTATTCAATGATTGATGAAAGTGTAGACATAGTTGCTTGTTCAAATTGTTTCGAAGATCACGGTTTAAAAATAGATGCTCAAAAAATTGGAATAGTCGATGATATAACTTGTCCTGTATGCAAAGCAGTGGACGGCTATAAGCTAAAAATGGTGCATCTAGAAACGCTAGCATATGGCTATTTCGTTTGGGGATCATTAGTACGTTGTGATTACGGAGCCGCTCCTTGTGTGCAATTCAATAATCATCAAAAAAATAGCATAGGAGTACCTGAATGGTGTAAAAACGACGTAAATTTAATAAGTCAAATATTAGGTGTAGGCTTTTTTCATTATGGTCCTCGAATGTGGATGGTGGGTGAAGTTGAACCATTGAAAGATCTGCAAAAAGATGCCACTCGGCCACAAATTGTTAAACGAATAGTGTCTGAGTATCCTCAAAGGATTTTAGACCAAAATACTTTATTCTATAGAATCAGGAAGGAACCAAAAAAACCAACTAATCCTGAGGAGTACGATAGTCCACCATCTAATTTGTCAGGTTCAGGAAGATTCGAATCAAATAAAATACCTGTTTTGTATGCTAGCCCTGACTTAGAAGTTTGCGTTCATGAGAGTAGATTTACGGCAGAGGATGAATTGTACGTGGCAACGCTTTCCGCATCATCTGAGCTAAACCTGCTTGATATGTCTGTACTGCTAAATGAGGGAAATGGCGTAACGGAGTTTGAAAGCCTTGATATGGCAGTTCATATGTTATTTCTTGCATCATCTCATTCATATCACATAACAAAAAGCATTGCAATTTCTGCACATGATGCAGGTTATGACGGAATAATATATCCTTCGTATTTCAGTTTACTACGTACGGGAGCAACGCCTTTCGAAACTGTTTATGGAATTTCGCATAGGATGATACCTCAGTATAGGGATTATGAAGAAGCAAAATCAATTCCAAATTTGGCAATATTTGGTAGGCCTGTCGCTGAAGGTAAAGTTAGCATAAAGTGCATTAATAAGCTAATTATGCGTAAAGTTTCGTATGACTTCCACTTTGGAATTGCTGAAGTATTATAATATTTACCTAACCAGTTATTCCACTGGGTTTCGCAAACAGCGCGAAACCAGTGAATTCAATGTTGAGCCTGTAGGAAAAGGTAAAAAGTATCGTAAAAACTGACCTTTACTGGTATGATATCACGTAAAACCAGCCAGTTGACCACTCAGTCATGACAAACAGGGGAGGGAAGCTGTGGCAAAATACCAGCCGTACCCTAATTCCCACGATCAGTTTATCCCTGTCTTTTTCATCAAACAGATCCAGGAGGGTACCTTTGCGTACTCCCTCTGTTATCTCATCGATAGCAAGCTGGATCTTTGCTTCTCTGATCAAAGATTTCCCAATAACGCGACGGATGCACCTGTTTTCCAGGATATAGGAAATATCATGGGACGAGCTGCCAATACTTTTGACCAGTCTGCCTCGGACAATGGTGCAGTGTGGTCAACTCCATGAAGTACGTCTCACAAGACGCAGCACTCAAAGGAAACCACTATGCACGACATACCAGAAGTAATGCAAAGCATCCAGCTGACGGGACACGGCGACCTGGGGATCGATATAGCAGATGCGGGGTAAAGATTAAGCGTAAGGAAACGGCAGAGGGCAGGGATCTACGGATTTCAACTAAACAATGAATCAACCGGGTACATTCAATGGCATCCATAATACAAGAAATAGGTACACCTCTCCAGCTCGCGGCCCTGTTCCTTCTCCTGGTCTTTGGCGTGTTACGGCTTCTGGTGCGCTCGGGAAAATGGACTCCTTCTGCGGCGATCAATCGCCTCGTCATCAACCGTATCTTCCAGACGGCCATCATTGCATTGGTCCTTGGCGTGCTCAGTTCCACATTGGGACCATCATTTAATCGCTGGATGAACAGCAGTGAAGTCTTCCATGGGGCAGTTCTGTCAACGACGGGTGACCCCATTGCCGGCGCGACTGTCAATCTGATAACCATCGCGACGGTATCGACCAATGGGGTCGGCCAATTCGACATTACCGTGCCCCAAGATCGAATGCAGAAGGAATACAAACTTCAGGTCAAGGCGCCCGGCTATGAAACACCCGATGTTATGACGAAAAGCGCCGCGGAGATGCAAAATGTCGAGATACGTCTGCAGCCGGCTCCTCCGGAACTTGTCAAGACCCTCGGACCGCCGCTGTATATCGGGCAATATTTTGGAAATCCTTTTGCTTTGGTGTCTCTGCGGGTCGAGAATGCCGGTGCATCCTTGACCACGATCAACGAAATACGCGCCACCTTGGTAACCAAAGATGCTTCATTCGTTCTGTCACCTGCCTTCTGGACAATCGTTAATCCGTTTGGCCCTTTTGCCCCGGTAACGGGGCCGTTCCCGATTCTTGCCGGGGCCAGGCTGGATCTGCGAGTGTTTCTGATGCCGGGTATGAACTTTGCCAGTCTCTACAGCAAGGTTGGTGCCTTGCCGGAATATAAGCTGCAGCCGCCATGTGTGCAGAAATTCAACGGCTCGGTCGATCCAATGAGCGACGATGCCTACGCGATTTCCAAGGCGTTCGCCGAAGAACATTTCGCCTGGCGCGAAGGGGAATGGCATTTGAAGATTGACGTGGTTGCAGAAAATCAAGCCAAGACTTTCCATCGCGATTTTTCTCTTTCCAGTGGTGAGGTCGATCGTCTTCGTGCCTCCATTGCCCTGCTGAAGCAGTGCCTGTCGGCAAATACGGCAGCCCCCCTGGCCCAGGACAAAGGCATGGCGAATTTTTTAGAAAAATAAAGGTGCCGGGCAATTTTTATCGGAATGGAAGGGTGTGCGCTGTTCGTTTTTCGGGTCTCTGCAGCCAAGGACGGCTGCAGCGAAGCCCCCCAGGGATGGGTTTACGGCGTCCCGGGAAACGAACAGCGCACACCCTGGATCAGTTATATGTGAATATGAGGACTTTTGCTGAGGCGATTAGATGGTTGAACTACAGGCAACGGTGCTTTCTTGACTACGGGGGACATCAGCACAATACGTTATAGATAAAAGGAGCATTCAATGTAATGAAAATTCGATCGGGCCAATGATCATAAATCTTCCTGGGGAAATAAAACATGGGATACGAAGAAAAGATCTGGCTGCAGCATTATGAAAAAAATGTTCCCGCCGGGCTCGAATATCCACAGGTGCCGCTGTATGATTTCCTGGAACAGGCGACGAAAAAATTTCCCGACAACCAGGCACTTTCCTATCTGGGACGTCGCATCAGTTACGCCGAACTTGATACACTGGTCAACAAAGCGGCCAACATGCTCCTCCAGCTTGGGGTACGTAAAGGCGACAGGGTGGCGATCTATCTGGCCAATACACCCCAGTTTATCATTGCACTCTACGGGGCTTTAAAAATAGGAGCCATCTCCGTTCCGGTCAATCCGCTCTTCCAGTCCTCCGAAGTGGCATATGAACTCAATGACTCTGGTGCTGAAACCATCATTGTTATGAGCCGTTTCTATCCGATCATCCAGAAGATAAGAAAGAACACCGGATTAAAAAACGTTATCGTCACCAATGTCAAAACGTACTTTCCGGCAATTACCAGAATCCTTTTCACCCTCCTGAAAGAAAAAGAGGATCGGGTCACCCTCGATGCGGCAGATCATGATTGGAATACATTGCTGAGGCAATGTTCTGCTGCCAGACCCAAAATCAACGTCAATCATGAAGACATTGCCATTCTCCAGTATACCAGTGGCACGACCGGAACGCCAAAAGGCGTCATGCTGAGCCACTATAACCTCGTCGTCAATGCACTCCAATGTAAGAGCTGGGTCACCGATATTGTCGACGGCGAGGAAGTCACCCTTGGCTGGCTCCCGTTCTTTCACAGCTTCGGCATGACTGCCTGCCTCAGTTTTACCATCTCCTGTGCGGGCGAACTGGTCCTGATTCCCAACCCCAAGGATCTGGCCTATATTCTCAAAATGATCGAAAAAGAGCATGTAACGATCCTGCCGGGCGTACCGACTATGTATGCTGCGCTTGGGAATTACCCAAACGTCGCAAAATATAATCTCAAATCCATCAGAGCCTGCCTCAGCGGCGGTGCACCGCTGTCGAAGAGTGTTCAACAGAGATTCGAGACGGTCACCGAAGCTCAGCTGGTTGAAGGATACGGCCTCTCCGAAGCGTCACCTGTTACGCACTCCAATCCGATCAACGGGGTCAATAAAACAGGATATATCGGTATTCCCATGCCGGATACTGCGTGCAGGATCGTCGATATGGAAACGGGAAGGCAGGATGTCCCGGCAGGCAAAGAAGGCGAACTGATTGTCAAAGGCCCCCAGGTCATGAAAGGCTACTGGCAACACCCCGAAGCCACGGATAGAGTACTCCGGGACGGATGGCTCTATACCGGAGATATCGCCAGGATGGACGAGGATGGCTATTTCCAGATCATTGACCGGGCGAAAGATATCATAATCGTCAAAGGGTTCAATGTGTACCCAACGGAGGTGGAAACAGTCATCTGCACCCACCCCGGTGTGCAGGACGCCGCAGTTGTCGGCATACCGGATGAATACAGTGGTGAAGTAATCAAGGCGTACGTGCTGCTCAAAGAGGGGAAAAGTGCAGAAAGCGAGGAGATTACCGAATACCTTAAAAGCCGCATTGCACGTTTCAAAGTCCCTTCATCCATAGAATTTGTCGAGTCACTGCCAAAGAATGTCATGGGGAAACTCCTTCGACGCAAGCTGCTTGAAGGGGAGGTTGCAAGAAAAAATGCTCCATTCTGAGAAAAGAACGGCAAATAGTCGACATAGGTGCTTCCGCAAAGGGATACAACATGAGCTTAGCCAACCCTTTCATCTGCCAGTTTATTAAATACGCCTTAGCCGGTGTTCTTGCCGGCATTACCCATATCATAGTTTTTCATCTTGTTGCCTGGAAGATCTTTCCCGCATTGCAGGAAAAGGATCACGCTGTTCGGTTTTTCAATCTGACCATCCGGAAAATCAATGACGCCACGAGGGCCCGCAATTCGATGATCGGCAATTTTATCGCCTTTCTCTTTGCCAACATGGTTGCCTATGTCATCAACATTCTCTATGTCTTTCAAGGCGGCAAATACCATTTCGTTGTTGAAATCCTGCTCTTTTATGCGGTTTCGAGCGTAAGTACTTTCCTTGGCACAGTGTTGATGGGTATCCTCATCAGGCGCTTTGGCCTCCTCACCACCTACGCCTTTGCCTCCAACATTTTGACCGCAGTCATTTTCAACTTCGCCATGCGCAAGTTTTTTATTTTTAAAGGCTAGAGAACAAAAGTGAGGTCGGTCATGCAATAAGCAGCAGTTTTCCTGCAATGCTCTGAAAAATTGTTTTACGAGTACAACGCCATCTGATCCGACACCTTCTCATGAGCGGCCTTTTTAGTTGTATTCGTTCAGTATGTTCTTATCCTTTAACTGATGTCGGCAAGTTATTTCGTCGATACTCCTATTGCTGATGCTTTTCCACTCCTTTACTTACTCTGACAAGGGGGGCGCCATGCAATCACCAGTTCACATCCAGTTTAAAAATATCGATGGATTCTCACCCTGTTCCCGGCGGACGACAGCGGCACGATCGAACGTTCTGACGGAAAGGAAATCCCTTTTCACCGGAACAGTCTTCCCGCCGGTGATTTTGACCATCTGGCGGTCGGTATGGAGGTCCGCTTTGTGCAACATGAAGACAGTGAAGTCCCCAGGGCAAGAAGCAGTGTTCGGGTGATCGGCAGACACCATATCGCCCAGTTGGCCATGGGCTGTCTGATTTTCACCCCTGACAAGCCCGAAACACACGAGATACGCCGATCTTTTCGCTGTGGGAGGAACTGCTATGATACTGCGCAGATGGGTTCCCTGGAAACGGATAATTAGCTCGCTTGCCCGATCCCGAGGGTTTATTGATCCGGTTTCGCTGCTGTCCCGCCTGGAGGGCTTCGGACAGCCTCTGGAAGTTCGGGAACCGCTGGAACTGCTGCGGGCCGGTATGGTCTTTCACGCCCGTGGACTGTTGAATACCGGTGCCATTCAACACAATCTTGACTGGGTCTGGCCCTATTGGGTAGAACGCCAGTATAATCCCCATGATGATGCCTTTATTCCCCGATCATTTTCCATAACCCACGTCAACCTGACTTGCCGGAACTGGACCGCAGTTGGCATTCCCGGCATTGATGCACTGCCAATCGTCGATCCTCGGGGCCTGGTTACCCCCTTCTGGGACGGCTGGTCCATCGATGCCTGGATTGTGACGGACCAGGGGGAAAACATTTATCCGTCCAGACTTGCTGCCGTTAACCAGTATCTCGATATGATCGGGGCAGTTGCCGTGGTGACGGTTGTAAACCACAAAAGCCTCCAGCTGATTTCCCGGGTGACGGCTCAATTGCCGGAGGATGGTTCTCCCGCCTGTGTCATCGACCTGTCGGTGGGCAGTCAGGAATCCGGATGGCTGGTTGTCGCCCTGCGGCCGTATAATCCGGAAGGAGTCAGTTTTATAAATGATATCAATCTGCTGCCGGAAAAAGACGGCTGGCTGGTGGACAGGAAGCATCAGGTGAGGTTTTCCCGGCATCCGGATAAGACCAGTTTTTCCTATTACCGTCAGGGAGATGTGAAAAACAGCCTGTTCACCGCTCCTGATCGGCAGGATATCCAATGTCGTGTGGGGATGGCAACCGCCGCTGCCCTGTTCAGGGTATCCGAAGGAAATATCACGGTAAAAGCCACAATTCCTCTGGCCGCCGAAAGCAAACAGCATTCTGCCGAATCGATTGCCGGATGGAGCGGGGCGCTTGCCGAGGCGGCAGTGCTGGAAGTCCCGGAGCCATTGTTTCAATACCTCTATGATGCAGCATTGCGCTCACTTGTTCTGCATTCCCCCGCAGAGATCTACCCCGGTCCATTCACCTATAAACGATTCTGGTTCAGGGATGCGGTCTTTGCTCTGCATGCCATGCTCGCGGCTGGTTTACTGTCACGGGTGGAGCGCCTTCTCGACAGCTTCCCCGGCCGCCAGTCGGTAACCGGTTTTTTTCACTCCCAGGAGGGGGAGTGGGATTCCAATGGGGAGGTCCTGTGGATGTTCCGGCAATACTGTAGACTGTCGGGGAAGGCCCCCAGAAAGCAATGGAGTGACGCCATCCATCGCGGCGCGGAATGGATCATTCGCAAACGGCTGCCTGCTGGTACCGGGACCCCGTTTGCCGGCTTGCTGCCGGCCGGATTTTCAGCGGAACACTTAGGACCGAACGACTACTATTATTGGGATGATTTCTGGGGTGTGGCCGGCTTGCGGGCAGCAGCCGACTGGTTTGAACGAACAGGGGAATTGCCATTTGTCGAGCGTTTTCGCCGGGAGGCCGACCATCTCTTTGACTGTGTGCAGGAAAGCCTGGCTGGTGTCGCTCAAAGATTGAATCAGAAGGGGATGCCGGCCTCTCCCTTCAGGAGAATGGATCCGGGTGCGATTGGTTCCCTGGTCGCCGGGTATCCGCTGCAGCTTTTCGCCGCCAATGATCAGAGGCTGCTGGCCACCGTTGATTTTCTCCTTGAGCAATGCACTTTTCAAGGCGGCTTTTTCCAGGATGTCATCCATTCCGGGATTAACTGCTACCTGACGCTGCACATGGCCCAGATACTGCTGCGGGCAGGCGATCTCAGGGGACTCGCTCTCTTTCGTACCGTGGCCGAACTCGCCTCGCCAACCGGTCAGTGGCCCGAGGCCATACATCCTCGTACACTTGGCGGCTGCATGGGAGACGGTCATCATGTCTGGGCTTCGGCAGAGTGGGTGGTTATGCAGCGGAACAGCTTCGTCCGCGAAGAAGGGGAGAGTCTGGTGCTGGGAGCCGGTCTTTTCCGGGAATGGCTGTCCCAGCCCAAACCATTATCCTTCGGGCCGACCCCCACTCCCTTTGGCAAGGTGACGGTACGGGTTACGCCGGAGGATGACTCTATCACCGTTGCCTGGCAGGGGGAATGGCACTCTGTGCCCCCCCGGATATCTGTCTGCCTGCCAAATTTTCCCGTCGTTTTTCCGGAGGCCGGGGCCGCTCATGTGAAAATCAACAGGAGTGATAAAATATGAATATCGCCATGTTCACCAATACTTTTACTCCCCATGTGGGCGGGGTGGCCCGCAGTGTCCAGGGGCTGGTCGATGAACTGCGGCGGCTTGGCCACCACGTACTGGTGGTAGCGCCACGCTTTGAGGGTGTGGATGAAAACGAAAACGGTGTGCTGCGGATACCTGCGGTGCAGAACTTTAACGGGAGCGATTTTTCTTTGCCGATGCCGGTGCCGATAACAGTGGCCCGGGTCCTTAAAGATTTCCAGCCGGATATTGTCCACAGTCACCATCCTTTCCTCCTCGGCGAAACTGCCCTGCGGATTGCGGTCTCCTGTGATGTGCCTGTCGTCTTTACCCATCATACCCGCTACGAACAGTACACCCATTATCTGCCCGGCGATTCCGCCCCGCTTAAACATTTTGTCATTGACCTGGTAGGCGGTTACTGCAACCTCTGCAATGCGGTGATCGCTCCCAGCAGGTCGATTGCCGATATGCTGCAGGAGCAGGGGATTGAGGCACCGATTGAGGTGATTCCAACCGGCGTCGATCCCCTGTATTTTGCAGCATCGAAAGAAGACTCGTGGCGCGATCGGTTTGGTCTTGCAAAGGATGTTTTTATGGTCGGTCACGTCGGCCGCCTGGCTCCGGAGAAAAATCTTTCCTTTCTCGGGGACTCGGTCTGCAGGTTTCTGCAGCAGAACCCCGCCGCTCATTTTCTGCTCATTGGCGAGGGCCCCGCCAAAGAGGAGCTGATTGCGTCTTTTGCTCGACAGGGTCTTCAGGAAAGGATTCATCTGCAGGGGGTCCTGGATCGTCGCAGCCTGGCAAAAGCCTACCGCTGCATGGATGTGTTTGTTTTCACCTCGCAGTCAGAAACCCAGGGGCTGGTAATAGCCGAAGCCATGGCCGCCGGGACACCGGTGGTGGCGATTGATGCGCCGGGAGTCCGGGAGGTAGTCGTCGATACCGAGAACGGCCGGCTTCTTCCGGTCGAGGAACTCAGCAGTTTTGTTCAGGCCCTGGACTGGGTAGCGCAGCTTCCCGGGGAGAAGCGGGATCGACTGCGGCAAAATGCCAAGCAGACTGCGGAGCAGTTTTCCCTTGAGAACACTGTCCGGAAAATGCTTGACCTGTATAACAAATATATCAATGCTGAATCGTCCGTGCCGCAAATAAATGACAGCCTGTGGCAGAAAGCAGGAAAACGGATTTCCACCGAGTTTGAAATTTTAAAGAATTACGGACATGCAATAGAAGATACCATCCATTGGCTGCCCCTGACAAAAGAGCTGCAAAAACCAGAGGGACCAAAAGAGGACTGAGAGATCCATGAGCAGACAGCCTCGCACCTGGCCGAAAGTTTCATCTGTTGCAGCCGATGGGATTGCTGCGGTGTTTGCCGTGTTGCTTCGTTTGGCAAAGGCGTCCTGGCGCCTGGAAATGACCGGTCTGGACATCATCCGTCAGGCCCTGGACAGGAAGGAGCGTCTGCTGATTGCCTTCTGGCACGGCAAGCATGTCGCGCTTTTCCCTCTGGTGGAGGGATATGATGCCTGTGTCCTCACCAGCAGATCATTCCGGGGTGAAGTGATTGCCGGCCTCTGCAGACGCTTTGGCTATCACTGTATTATCCTGGATCACCAGCACGGCAGTGCCCTGCAGGAGTTGCTTGACGACCTTCTGCAAACGCACCGTTGTCTCGCTATCGCGGTCGACGGTCCTCTCGGGCCTTATCATCTGGCAAGATTTGGCCTTGTTCGTCTTGCTTCCCATCTCCAGCTTCTGGTGGTGCCGCTCTCTATGGCAGCCCGCCATAAACTCATTATGAAAAAAAGGTGGGACAAAATGGAGTTTCCGCTTCCTTTCAGTCGTGTCCTGCTGGGCGTCGGGGAGCCCTTCAGAATACCTGCCGAGGTACAGCCGGACGAGCTCGGGAACTGGACCGACAAGGTGCAGGCGCATATTGACAATACCGATTACCTGCTCGAAAAATTATTGCTGTGAGCTTTTTGAACTGCCACAATTGACCCAAGCGGCTTGTTAGAATGATCATTTGAAAAAAATGCTGGCAAGGGCGCGTAGGAACTTTCCCGCCGCGAACCCCTTGAGCGTTGCCGAAAATGCGGGGTTTGCAAATGCGTCCAGTGTATTGCCGTCGATGACGGCTTGAAGCGCTACCAGCTCCCTTTGTTTTCCATGGAGGCCCAAGGCTCCTGGACAGGCAGTTTTTCTCCCTCCTGCAGGAGTTCAATCGAAATCTGATCAGGGGTACGGATGAAGGCCATATGTCCGTCCCTGGGCGGTCTTAAAATGGTAACCCCTTTGTCCATTAACATTTGACAGTAGTCGTAGATGTTCTCGACACTGAACGCTAAATGGCCAAAATTTCTCCCTTCACTGTAAGCGGTCTCCTGGTCCCAGTTGTAGGTCAGCTCTACTTCAGGTTCTCCCGGGCCTGTTGCAAGATAGAGAAGTGTGAAACGCCCGTCCTCGTAGTCTTTTCGCCTCGTTTCAATCAAGCCGAGTTTTTTTGTGAAAAAATCAACCGACTGATCCAGATCTTTCACCCTCACCATTGTATGCAGAAACTTCATATTTCCTTCTCCACTTAAATTCCAGTTGATGGCCCTCACGCAGCGACCGATCCAATCGGACGCAGCCATATCTGTGCAGCAATTGACTGCGAGAAATCGACGAGTTCGCCAGGCTCCGGCCGACGGGTTTGGTCGGCATGACCTTCAGTATTTTTGATTACCCCGTCGGTATCGACGATAAACCAGTCGCACCCGGGCGGTACCCAGCAATCATTAGCATTGAATCGCTGGAGGTCAATATCAAAACTGGTCTGCACTCCCTGAAGATTGGCAGGCAAGGCGAGAGAGCGCCTTCTCCCTGTCAGAGAAGACGGATGGTTGATTTCGACGGCGATGGAGTATACTGTAATAATAAAATCTGATTGCCCCTCATGTTCAGCCGCTGAACCAGGGAGTGGACCGTTCGTTGCCCGGGAGGCCGTAAAGCCATCCCCAGGGGGCTTCGCTGTTTTTTGGCAATTTTTACGACCGGTGAAAGAAATGGTACGGGGATGTTTCAGTGCGGCAATGCCAGCGACACCAGGTAAAAAATGACAGGACCAGCAAGGATAAAAACGGGAGGTGAAAAGCGGTATTGAAGTCTTGAAGACCATGTAAGGGAATCATCCCCGGAATTGCTTTCCGGCTGAACTGGCCGGCAATGTTTCGACAGACAAAGGAGGATGCTCAATGGACAAGAGTCAATACGGACGACGAGACAGATTAGTGCAGGAAAAACATCACGATACCTACGGAGACAATAAGAAGTGGCCGGAGCCGACAGCATGTACCGAATGCAATGCTGTCTACATCGAGGGCCGCTGGACCTGGTATGAACCACCCTTTAAGGCAAACAAGGTGGTCTGCCCCGCCTGTCGACGCATTGCCGAAAGCTACCCGGCCGGGTACCTGGAGTTGAAGGGATCCTTTTTCAAGGAGCATCAGGAGGAGATGCTGAATCTCATCCGCAACGAAGAAAAGGACGAAAAAGGTGAGCGTCCGCTGGAAAGAATCATGGACATAGCCGAGGATGAGGAGCAGACCCTGATAACGACTACCGGTATTCATATCGCCCGCCGCATTGGCGAGGCGCTTTCCCGGGCCTATAAAGGGGAGCTGTCATTCACCTATGGGGACGGAGAAAAATCGATCCGCGTTGTGTGGGAACGTCCTTGAGCAGCTGGCTGGACGGACCAGGAGTACGACATTCGTCAATAGAGAAAAGGGCATGTTGGGAAAAGATCCATCCTGCAACGGCTGTGCAGGCACATGATCATTTTGCGTAAAAATATAATAATTCCGGGTGCCTGACTGTCAGCTGAGTGATTGTGATGCGTGATCTTGAAGAATTAAAACAGGAAGTTTTGTCCTGTGCCAAATGTCCATTGCATCAAACGAGAACGCATGCCGTATTTGGTAATGGCAATCCTCATGCTGCGATACTGCTCATCGCAGAGGCTCCCGGTTTTTATGAAGATAAAAGCGGCCAGGTATTTCAAGGAAAATCAGGTGAGCTTTTAGATAAAATACTTGCGGCAAGTGGTTTTAACAGAAATGTACATATGTACATCAGCAATATTGTGAAATGCCGCCCACCGAAGAATAGACCACCCAACGAAACCGAAAAAACAGCATGCCTGCCGTATTTATATCAGCAAATAGAGATAATAGACCCTAAAATCATTATACTTATGGGTGCAACAGCAGTAAAAGGATTGATTCATCCAAACGCCAAAATTACCCAGATACGGGGACAGTGGATCGACTGGAGGGGTAGATTGGCACTCGCTACCTATCATCCTTCCGCACTATTGCGAAATCCGCAGCTGAAACGTCCTGGCTGGGAAGACTTCAAGCGTGTGGTTGTTAAATACCGTGAATTAATAAACGCCGAACATCATTCAGATTATTGCTAAAAATCCACCGGCGGTATATCTGAATCACTCTACACCTTGAGGAGCTGCACGCCCCAGAGCCATGAAGCCTATTAATCTCACAGAACATCCCGAAGGAGGCAGGTATCGCGAGGTCTTCAGGTCCGCGAAAACCATTGTTACAGATCAGGGAGCAGAGCGGTCGGCACTGACCCATATTTATTTTTCTCTCCATGCAGATGAAAAAAGCAGATTTCACAAGGTTACATCGGATGAAGTCTGGAACCTTTACCAAGGGACAGGACTGCGTCTCTACACCTGGGACGGCACAGAGACGCCGCCGGAGTGCATAACATTATCCCTCCGGGACAATTGTTTCTGTACTGTCATACCTGCAGGTGTCTGGCAGGCTGCGGAACCAGTCTGTGATACGGTTCTGCTTGGTTGTACTGTCGCGCCAGGGTTTGAGTTCGCCGATTTTGAGCTCATTGCTCCCGAGTCGGGTGCCGGCAAACTGCTGGCCTCCATAGCACCAGAATGTGTCAAATTCATTATTCCTTAACGAGCGACTGCAAAACAAACGACCGATGCTGCCGGCGGGCGACAATGCTCTTGAAATCAGTTAGTATCCTGTGTTAACTTGCAGACTTCACATGAAATAACGCACTGTGAACCGTAACCCCATAATCTCCATGCAAGCCGGGCGATACCGATCACTCGCGGACGCACGGGGCCACTTCCGCACACCTCAGCCGTCGGGCGGAAATCGTACAAACACACGTAGAGGAGAATGATCATGCCAGAATTTGGAACACCGTTTTCAGGATTAGCACATGACAGGAAACTGACCAATGAGGAACTCATCAGGGCAATTCGTTTCATGATTGCCGCAGAGTATGAAGCGATTCAACTCTACATGCAGCTTGCTGAGTCAACAGATAACAAACTTGCCATCGAGGTGCTCAAGGATATAGCCGACGAGGAGCGTGTGCATGCAGGCGAGTTTCTCCGACTGCTTCGAGAGCTTGCTCCGGACGAAGGCAAATTTTATGCTGAGGGAGCAGAAGAGGTAGAAGAAGAAATCAAGAAAATGAAATAAATTTTCTCCCGGTCAACACCAAGTCGTGCCTTTCTCCCATGACAGGGCTTCGTGTTGACCGGCAGCGCAGTACGCGCTGGCGCGAGCAAACAGACCCCCTCAGACAAAACTTGCCACAACTTTCAGGGAGACTACCTGCTCGTTCCATTGCATCTCATAATGAAACGACGTCATCACCAGCACCACAATTGCCTTACCGTACTCCCTGCGAGGGTTAACAATGGCAAAAACCGGGAAACCATACAAAAATAGTTTTTCAGGAAAAGGTGTATTTCCCCCTGAATATGCCTTTACCTTGCTGTTTCCTCTCAGAAACATCTTTCTCTCTCCCCAAAAGCTGATCCAAAGATTAGATCTAAAAGAAGACCATACAATCCTGGAAATAGGCCCGGGCCCCGGATACTTCAGCACCTATGTCGCAAGGAAGTTGCGGAAAGGCAGGCTTTATTTACTCGATATCCAGCAGGAAATGCTGGATATCGCCAAAAAACGACTCGATAAAAGAAAAATAACCAACGTTATCTACACATTAACGGATGGTATCAGCCTGGATCTTGAAAGTGATTTTTTCGATAGAGTCTTTATGGTGACGGTCATTGGCGAGGTCGAAAATAAAACGGGCTACCTGAAGGAAATCTATAGAATTCTGAAGGTAGACGGAATCTTGTCTATTTCAGAATTGGCCGGTGATCCAGACAAGCTGAGTATGGATGAGCTGCAGTCTCTCGTCATAGCCCACGGATTTACCGTAAGCGCGGTATTTGGCAGCAAGCGAAATTATACGATTAATTTCAAAAAAATGATTAAAATCTCCTGAATAATATATGCAAGACACCAATCAAAAGGAAGACTGATCCCGGCAGGGCTACATTTTCATGCTGCATTGATTGCGCCGCCGGACGTGACCTTGAAACTGAAGAGTAGCCACCTCACACTTGGAGGGGGAGCCCCATGACTGAAAAATTGCAGGCTATTCGCAAAATCAGCAACAGGTTGGCAATTGCGCTGGCGGTCCTGGTGCTCCTGGTGATCTGTGGCGCATTTTTGACGCTCCACAGACCCGAAGGCAAGTTCGTCACTGCGCCTATAGCGGCGTTTTCGGCGGGAATTATCGGCGGTTTTGTTGGTCTGCAGCGTCGATTGAAACTCATGTCGGAAGATGATTTGGCACTGCTGGCAAATTCGTGGGTATATGTGTGCCTGTCGCCACTCGTCGGCGGAATCCTCGCGGTGGTGCTTTACGTGCTGTTCATTTCAACACTCATAAGCGGAGACCTGTTTCCAAAATTTATTCCCGATAGCAATGAGCTGTGTATTGAAGTAAAGAAAGGCTTCTCGACGATCTTTGCGGTGCACGGGGAATCGGTCGATTATGCAAAAATGATGTTTTGGTCTTTTGTCGCCGGCTTCTCTGAAAGGTTCGTGACCGACATCATCAGTAAATTTGAGACCGCTCCCGGGCCAGCTGACCAGCCAGGCGCCTAACCCGTTGTCCAAGAGGACAGACAACGATTTAACGCTGCGTTAAAATATTGCGCAACAAACATATCAGGACCCGCCATGCTGCTGAAAAAATACAGAATCGAAATGTTCAGGCCAGGGTGTAATGCTAGCTTTCAATCCCTCAATTGTTATGCCCATCTTGAACAGGATATCAGTGAAGTCATTCCGTACCTGAACAGTGTACTTGGCGGCACGGGTTTCACCGCATCGCCACTTTCCGTTATGTTTAAAATTCATGGCCGGCTTATCACTGTGCACCCGGACAGAATCTCCGTAAATGCGTTAAAGGATGCCAGTGAAGCTGAAAAAGTTGTGGCATGGATGAAAAATGAGATTAATGATGCCTGGGAGAATCGACACCGGATAACACCGAAATACGATGTCCCAAAAAAACCGGAAATAATGCAGATTTTAAAGCTTTTACCGAAAACCAACTGCCGGGAATGCGGGCAGCCAACCTGCCTTGTATTTTCAACCTTGGTTCTTCAAGGGGCAAAGGGCATAGAGGATTGTCCTTCATTGGCCGGTGAGAAGAAACAGCTCTTAACCAACTATCTCAGCCAGTTCGATTTTACCGATTGTTAAACAGAATATTGCCCGGCAAAGAGGGCTCACCAGTCTGAAAGATGGCTTCTCCTCAGACTCTTCAGGATACATCCTCAGGAATAAACCGATGCCAGACAAGAAAGGTAACATCTTTAAAATGAATGGTCGCCTGTTTTTCTTTCGGGAGTTTTTAAAACACCCGTTGGAGATCGGATCGATTATTCCAAGTTCTCGATTTTTGGAGAGACGGATTGTGCAGGCCTCTGCAGTTGCTTCGGCCAGGGTCATCATCGAATTAGGGCCTGGCATAGGAGGAGTCACCCGGGCAATATTGCGTACGATGCCGCAGCGGGCCAGGCTTCTCAGTATCGAAATAAATCCCAATTTCCATGGGTTGGTAAGCAAAATTGAAGACGACCGGCTCATAGTGCATCTGGGCAGCGCCAGTGAACTGCGAGAAATCATCGCGCAATATGATCTGGATCCCCCGGATGCAATAATCTCCGGCATCCCTTTTTCAACCATGAGCCGCGACACCGGCTCGCAGATCGTTGCGGCAGTGTCTTCTGTACTCCCGCCCAACGGACGCTTTGTGGCATACCAGGTGAAAGATCAGGTTGCCGAATTATGCGAGCCTTTCCTGGGGCCCTGGCGCACCTCGATCGAGCTGCGCAACATTCCGCCTATGCGCATTTTCCAGTGGGAAAAGAGTTCCTGACGAGTCTCGGTGCCAGTCAGGCGCGGGAGTTATGCCTTGCCGCCGGGCAGATATTTCAACCCGACGGATACCAGCAGATAGACCACGGCGGCGATAGTAATTATGACCGGACCACTGGGCAGATCGAGTTCGTAGCTTATGCCAAGGCCGGACAGGATAAAAATCGCACAGAGCAAGACCGCAAGCAGCATCATCTGCCGGATACTCGTCGCGAAATTCCCAGCGATAGCCGCGGGCAGGGTCAGCAGGGCGATTACCATGACGATACCGACAATACGCACCAGCAGGACAATGGTCAGGGCGGTCAGGCAGAGCAGGGTCAGGTACAGCAAGTTGGTGTGGACACCGCGCAATCCAGCGAATTCATTATCAAAGCAAATCGCTAAAAATTTATTGTAGAAAATTCCGACAATACAGACGACGAGCAGATCCAGCAGGAGAACAAAAAAGATATCGTTGCGGGTAATAAGCAGTATATTACCAAAGAGATAGCTCATCGGGTCGGTATAGCCCGGCGTTTTGGCGATAAAGAGCAGACCAATGGCCATGCCGGCGGACCATAGGGCCCCGATCACGCTGTCCTCTCGCTGTTTGGCAAAAGAACTCACCATGGCCAGAATTACCGCCGACAGCAGGGCGACAAGAATTGCGCCATGCAGCGGGCCGAACCAGGTGACTCCCACGGCATTCTGGAGATACAGGCCCAGTCCGACACCGCCAAGCATGCAATGTGAAATAGCCCCCGCAATATAGCTGATTCGCCGCACCACCACATAGGTGCCGATAATGCCAAAAGGCACGGCAGCGAGCAGGCCGGTGATTACCGCGTAGCGAAAAAAAGGCAGATTCGGATCGCCGAGTGCTGCAAAAAAATCAAACATGTTTATGTCCTTCGTCACTGCATCTATGGTCGTGGCGAATCATCTGCAGGTCACCGCCATACATGTCCCGAATAAGTCTGCCGGTCAGTTCACTGGTCGGATGAATAATTACTTCCCGATTAACACAGGCAATCCGACTGAAAAAAGATGAAGCGAAGCCTATTTCATGGGTGACCATCAGGATGGTCATCCGCTTGTTCAGTTCTCGCAATAGATCAAAAAATTGCGTTTCCGATTCCCGGTCAATATTGGCGGTGGGTTCATCCAATATGAGTATCTTCCCGCCGGAGGCCAGGGCCCGGGCAATCAGCACCCTTTGCCGCTGCCCGCCGGAAAGTGCGGAAAAAGAACGGTCCTGCAGACCGGCAAGGCCCACTTCCCCCAGCGCATCGAGGGTTTTTTGTTTATCTTCACGGCTGTATCGGCCGGTAAAGGAGTTTCCCAACCGGCCCATACATACCACTTCCTGCACCGAAATCGGGAACTGGCGGTCATACTGGGCGAATTGCGGCACATAGCCGATAAGTCGATGCGCATCCTCCGGACGTTTACCGAAAATGGTGATTGATCCGGTATTTGGCGTAAGAAGGCCGATGATCAATTTGATCAGGGTGGTTTTTCCGCCGCCATTCGGTCCGACGATACAGACAGAATCGTAAGGATCAATCGTCAGATTAACGTCTTCAAGAATTTGCCTTTCATCGTAGCGGAAAGAAACCCCCTGGATCTCGATGGCTGCGTTTTTTCCGGTCATGGTACTCCTGCTGCTATTGGGCCAGAGCAGCAGATATTTTCGCTGCAATAGTTTTAAGATTTCCTGTCACATCTTCAGCCAGGGCGTCCAGCGGAACCACTTCCCCGCCAATGGCCCTGGCGATCGCCTGACCGCTGCGAGGGTCGAACTGCGGCTGCACGAAAATAACCTTTACCTTATCGGCCTTCGCCTCAGCGATGAGGTTTGCAAGCTGTTTCGGAGTCGGGGATTTCCCCTCTACTTCAACCGCCTCCTGGTGCAGATCATATCTTTTGGCAAAATAACCAAAGGATGGGTGAAATACAAAAAATGTCGCCCCGGCATAGGCTTGCAGCTGGCTGGCAATATCGCTGTCCAGCGCATCCAGTTCCCGGTTCAGCTTGTCGAGGTTTACCTTGTAGTCACTGCTGTTTTCCGGATCTATACCAATCAGGGCGCTGGTCATTCTGGCCGCCATGGTTTTCAGATTGACAGGCGACAGCCAGACATGCGGGTCGAACCCGGTGTGATTGTGATTGTGATCATGTTTCACGAGGGCGATTCTTTGTATACCGGCCGTGGAATCGACAATTTTCTGCTCCATGGAACTCTGCCGAAGTTTCTCGATAATCTGGTTTTCAAACTCCATTCCAACCGTAAAGTAGAGCTGTGCACGGGTCAGTGCCATTACCTGTCGGGGCGTTGGCTCAAAGGTATGCGGATCCTGTCCTTTCTGGATCAATACGCCGGTTGTGATATGTTCGCCGCCAATTTTGTCGCTCAGCCATTTCTGAGGCGGAATGGAGACAAAGACCTCGACCGCAGCCACTGCTTGCTGGGCAACAAAGAGCATACCCCCCAAAAAAGTACCTAAAAGTACCGTATTTCTAATAGCTTTTCCTAAGAATGTTGTCACGTTGTCTCCCCGGTGTCACTGTTTGACACTCCTTTTACTATCCTGTTACAAACTTGGAAACCATTTTCGAGCGATTTTTCTTATCGTGATGATAAAGGTGATCTCGAGCTGGCAAATGGCCCCTGTTACGCGGCCTGGCATCATTATGAATCGGTGTTCTTGTTTCTTACTGTTTCTATGCCGGAAAAGAGCAAGGTGCCTTTTGTTGACAAGCAGTCTAACTATGAACATTTATTAATAAATATCAAGGTACTATCATTTCACAAATTGCGCTATTTTATTAATTCCCAGGCAGTGCTGTTTGATGCATGTCCTGAAACTTGCATGTCAAAAGATTTTAAAACCATGTAAGATCGGAGACGAACAGTACCAACGCATATCCATTTGAGGATGTGATGACCACTAAAGTTCAGCTTAGTAGGTGTCCAGAGGGATATGAGATGCCCTTTGCACGGGTGTTCCGCAGCCTGGATGGCTGCGGTCAAGCCCCCAGGGATGGGTTTATGGCGTCCCGTGCATAGGGCATCTCATATCCCTATAGAGCTGAGGTTTAGTCGTAATCACATTTGAGAATAAACTTAAAAAAGAATTAATTGATATCAACCGAAAGGAGTGCAGGGATGGGGAGGCTGAGTCGTTGGCTGGTAGCCCTGGGGGTTGTAGCAGGTATTGCTTTTTTTATCTGGCAGAAGACCCGGCCATCCCCCCTTGAGGTGGTGGTCAAACCGGTGACCCGCGGCGTAATTGAAAAGACTGTCGCCAATACCCGGGCCGGAACCGTGAACGCCTGCCGCAGGGCCAAGCTCTCGCCGAGTATTGGCGGGCAGATAGCGCGTCTGCCTGTCCATGAAGGGGACCAGGTGAAGACCGGCGACCTGTTGCTGGAGATTTGGAACGATGACCTCATAGCCCAGTTGAACCTGACAGAGCGCGAGGCCGCGGTCGCCGAGGCTCAGGCGAGAGCCGCATGTTTGTCGGCGGAGGAAGCAGGCCGGCAGGCGAAAAGGGCGCAGCGGCTCTTCCGCAACAAGGTTGATTCAGCGGAGCAGACCGATCGCACCGTCACCCAGGCCCAGTCGCTTCAGGCCCAGTGCGAGGCTTCCCGGGCGACCGAACTCATGGGCCGTGCCCGCGTTGATGTCGCCCGGGCAAATCTTTCCCGGACCCGCCTTGTGGCCCCCTTTAATGGCGTGGTTGCCAAGATAGAAGGGGAGTTGAACGAGTATGTCACCCCGTCCCCCATCGGCGTCCCGACTCCTCCGGCGATCGATCTCATCGAAAACAACTGCTATTATATTTCTGCTCCTATCGACGAGGTGGATGCGGCGGCGGTCCGCGTCGGCATGGACAGCCGAATCAGCCTTGATGCCTTTAAAGACAAAAAATTTACCGGGACTGTGCGACGTATTTCCCCGTATGTCCTTGATGTGGAGAAACAGGCCCGGACTGTTGACGTCGAGACCTCTTTTGCCAGAAAGGATGATTTCAAAAATCTGCTGGCAGGGTACAGCGCCGATGTCGAAATCATCATCGCCAGTCGGCCCGACAGGCTGCAAATCCCCACTGAAGCTATTATTGACGGCAGGAAGGTCTTTGTTTTTATGGCTGATGAGCAGAAGGTTCATGAAGTTGAGGTCACCCTGGGGCTTGCCAACTGGGCTTTTACCGAAATCGTTACGGGATTGAAAGAAGATCAGCTGGTGGTGGTCAATGTCGATAAACCCGGCTTGAAGGACGGTGTATCGGCGATGAGAGCCAAGGAGTCACCGTGATCAGCCTGAGCCGGATTAAACGAGTGTTTACCGTGGGTGACGAAGAGGTGAACGCCCTGCGTGATGTTGACCTGGATATCGACACCGGGGAGTATGTCTCGATCATGGGGCCTTCGGGATCCGGGAAGTCCACCTTACTGAACATGATCGGCCTGCTCGACCGGCCGGACAGCGGCACATATCTTTTGGAAGGCGAGGATATGACCAGGCTGGACGACAGCCAGCAGGCAGCCCTGCGCCGCCATAAGATCGGCTTCATCTTCCAGTTTTTTCACCTGGTGCCGAGGATGTCGGCGGCGGAAAATATCGAACTGCCCATGATGCTCGCTGGCATGGCTGTGGCAGAGAGGAAAAAACGCGTCGAGGAAGCGGTCGAGGCCTTTGGCCTGACTGATCGCGCACGCCATCGGCCGGATCAGCTCTCGGGGGGGCAGCGGCAGCGGGTGGCCATTGCCAGGGCGACCATCATGCAGCCCCATATCCTGCTGGCCGACGAACCCACCGGCAACCTGGATCGGGTCTCGGGCAACGAGGTTATCGACATTCTGGAAAGTCTCAATCGGCAGCAGATTACGCTGATCATGGTGACCCATGATCCGGAACTTGGCAGGCGGGCTAGGCGGCAGATCCATATGGTGGATGGCCGGATCGAGTCGGATCGCTGTCCGTCCATTAACGAGAAGGGCCCGGCAGAGCAGCCACGAGAATAACGGTATGAAGATAACCGATATCATACGCTTTGCCGTTCGCGCCTCCGTCGGCTATCCGACCAGGACCCTGCTGATGCTTCTGGCCATGGCTATCGGCGTGGGATCGGTGGTGGTGCTTTCGACTCTGGGGGATGGGGCGCGCAACTATGTTATCAGCCAGTTCAGCTCGCTCGGGACCAATCTGCTCATCGTTTTGCCGGGCCGCTCCGAGACGGTCGGCGGGCCGCCGCCTCTGCTGGGAATCACCCCCCGGGACCTGACCCTGGAGGATGCCACGGCCCTGCTCCGATCCTCATATATCCGCTATGTGGCACCGATTACCCTCGGCGCCGCCCCCGTTTCCAGGGCAGGACTGGAAAGAGAGGTGACGATTCTCGGTTCCACCCCGCATCTTTTCCAGGTCCGCCAGCTGGAAATGGCAGGGGGGCGCTTTCTGCCGGAGGGCGATGCCAGCCGAGCTTCCGCCGTCTGCGTCCTGGGATATAAGATTAAGCAGGAGCTTTTTGGCAGTACCCCGGCCCTTGGGGAGACGGTTCGCATTGGCGACTGGCGTTTTCGGGTGATCGGTATTCTGGCGAAAAAAGGGCAGTCAATCGGGATGGATATGGGCGATATCGTGATAATTCCGGTGGCTTCGGCCCAGGCGCTGTTTAACAGTGCGTCTCTGTTCAGGATTATGATTGAGGCCGTGGACCGGGATGCCATTGCCAGGGCCAAGGATACGGTGGTGAAAATCATCCGGGCGCGGCATGACGGCGAGGATGATGTCACCGTTATCAGCCAGGACGCGGTACTGGCAACCTTTGATCGTATCTTTACCACCCTGACCCTGACGGTGACCGGGATCGGCGCCATCAGTATTGCCGTGGCCGGTATCCTGATCATGAATGTTATGCTCATCGCCGTTTCGCAGCGTCGTGCCGAAGTCGGCCTGCTGAAAGCCATCGGTGCAAGAAATGGCCAGATCATCGCCCTGTTCCTGGCCGAGTCGGCCATCCTGTCGATTCTCGGTGCGGCCCTGGGGCTGCTGGTCGCGGCAGCCGGTACCTGGGGCATTGAACGGGCATTCCCGGAATTCCCGCTCACTATGCCTTTATGGTCTCTGGTGGCAGGAGTGGTTGTGTCACTTGTCACTGGTCTTGTTTTCGGGGTTTTGCCGGCGATGCGCGCCGCGCGGCTCGACCCGGTACTTTCGCTTTCACGGCGGTGAGAACTCATGTTTATTCGTGACATTGTCAGGCTTTCCCTCAGCTCTTTGATGGACCAGCGCATGCGCAGTTTTCTGACCATTCTGGGCATCAGCGTCGGTATCGCCGCCGTGGTGCTGCTGACCTCGATCGGCGAGGGAATACAAAAGTTTACCCTTGCTGAATTCACCCAGTTCGGCACCAACCTGATCGGCATAAATCCAGGCCGGTCGACCACTCTCGGCACCTCGGGGGCGATTATCAACAATGTCCGCCCACTCAGCATTGCCGACGAAGAAGCGCTGCGGCGGATCCCCGGCGTGCTCGATACGGTGTCGGTGATTCAGGGCAATGGACCGGTCGAATTTGCCAAGCGCAGCCGCCGGACCACCATACTCGGCGCGGGCCCATCAGCCTCCAAAGTCTGGCAGATCAAGGTGGCAAAAGGCCGTTTTCTGCCGTCGGATGACAGCCGTGCGGCCCGGTCCTTTGTGGTGCTGGGCAGCAAGGTGAAAAATGAGCTGTTTCGAGATGCCAACCCCCTTGGCCAGATCGTCAGGGTTGCCGGCGAACGCTATCGGGTGGTCGGGGTGATGGAGTCAAAGGGCCAGATGCTCGGGTTTGATCTGGATGATGCGGTGTATATTCCCACGGTTCGGGCGATGAGTCTTTTCAACCAGCAAAGCCTGATGGAGATCGATCTTCTGTACCAGAACGATCTGCAATCGAAGACCATCGCCGAACGGGCCAAAAAACTGCTGAAAAGCAGACACGGAGCCGAAGATTTTACCATCACCACCCAGGAGGAGATGCTGGAGATCCTGGGGTCGGTACTGGGTATTTTGACCATGGCAGTCGGCGGGCTGGGGGCCATATCTCTATTGGTCGGCGGGGTAGGGGTCGTGACCATCATGACCATTGCCGTCAATGAACGAACGCCGGAAATCGGTCTGTTGCGGGCCATCGGCGCCGACCGTCGGCAGATCCTCTGGCTCTTTATCGGCGAAGCGGCGGTGCTGGCTGGAATCGGCGGACTCGCCGGGCTTCTTCTCGGCACGGTGATCGCCTGGCTGCTGGGGACATTTGTTCCGGCCCTGCCAACCCATACCCCCTGGATCTATGCCGTCTATGCCGAACTCCTGGCGATCGGCATAGGTCTTCTGGCCGGCGTACTCCCGGCTCGCCATGCAGCCGGTCTAAATCCGGTTGAGGCCTTGCGGGCGGAGTAGCAGGGTCAGCATTGTCTTACGCATGACGGCCCGCTCAGAACGTTGGCACCGGCAGCTTTGGCCATCTGCCTGAGCATAGAGCCGAAGAGCAGGGCATGGGACGGGGCGATGATCCACCAGTACACCCTTCCCCAGACACCGCGTGGTTCAAAGCTCGGGGTCATGCGTAACTCGGTGGAGCCGTCACCTAGCACCTGCACCCGGAACTCGAGAAAGGCATCCCCGGGGGCCAGCATCTCAGCCCGGAGAAGCAGGCGGCTGCACTCCTCCACCGCAACGACCCGCCAGAAATCCAGGCTGTCGCCAACACCCACGGAATCCAGATGGCGGCGGCCCCGGGACAGGCCCGGACCACCGAGCATTTTGTCGACAAAACCGCGCACCTGCCAGAGAAAGGTGCCAAAGTACCATCCGGTGTTGCCGCCGATACGCTTGACTACGTTCCAGGCAAGCTCCGGCGGGCCGTCCAGGGTGACAAAGAAGGTGTCCCGGAAAAACCTGGCCTCAGAGTGGGCCTGCCCCTCAATCCACTCCGGCAGACGGGTTGAGCCGGCGTCAAAACAGCTGGACGCAACCTCACCCTGACGCACCTCGTCCAGGGCCTGGATAATGACCTCGCGGCAGGAGAGGAGCCTCTGCGGCACAATCTCTTTGATACGCTCATCGCGGCAGAGAATTTCATCGCGCATGCGCTCTATCAGGGGGCGGATAAGAGCCACAGAGACGGGGGTGACCAGGTTCATCCAGCCAATGGAAATAAGGTTGATGCGCAGGGGCAGAACCAGGACGAGACGGGGCGGCAGCCCGGCTTCTTCGGCATATATACGAAAGAGCGCCCGCCAGGAAAGAACCTCCGGGCCGCCGATCTCGTAGATCTGCCCGGCAGTCTCCGGGTGTTCCAGGCAGCCGGCCAGGTAATTGATCACGTTGGCGATGGCGATGGGGTGGCATTTGGTATCCATCCAGCGCGGGGCGAGCATAATCCGCAGATAGCCGCAGAAGGCGCGTATCATCTCAAAAGAGGCTCCACCCGAGCCAAGGACAAAAGGCGCACGCAGCTGAGTTACTCTGGCACCACCCAGGGCCAGGATCTCTCCGACCTCATAACGCGAGCGCAGCTGCTCGGAAAGATGCGCCGGATTGCCCAGGCCGCTGAAATAAAGAAACCAGTCCATCCCGGCCGCTCGCGCAGCTTGTACCGCGGAGTAAGCTATTCGCCTGTCCAGGGTGGCAAAATCATGTTCCCCGGGCCTGATGGAATGTATGAGGTAAAACACTGCCCGACAGCCGCGCATGGCCTCGGTTAGCGCCGCAGTGTCCAGGGCGTCGGCGACAATGATCTCCAGGTTGGGATGGCTGCCCCAGGACCTGGACTGGATCTTGCCTGCGGAACGTCCGACCGCGCGTACCTTCCAGCCTCGTTCGAGCAGAACGGGCAGTAGCCTCCCACCAACATAGCCGGTGGCTCCCAATACCAGTACCGGTTTATCCCCGCAATCCATTTTAATCCTTTTTCTCCCGTTTGATGCAAGTAACTTTGTTAGACAGTGAGCTATAGCAAGGCACCGGTTCAGAACATCTTTTTTCTGGAGGCTGCTCAAGACAGAGCGCGAAACTACCACTCAAAATTGATTTTCGCAATCTTTCTGTGCGGTTAACAAACACCGGCAACGCACCAGTGCCAGCATTCTCAGTAAATTAAAAACAAAATCATTCCGAATAGTTGGGTATATTGCAGCGCGATTGATACCGCACTCGCCCACACCTCAGGGAAAACTGCTAAAATTCTCATATTAAATTTACAATTTTTTGCAGATTACCGGGCCGCCGGCTCTGCCAACTCCAATTCTCCAGCAATTCGACCAGGGCCATAGATGTTCAGATGTTGTCGGGCACGATGCATGCAGCCAGGGATGGGTTTACGGCGTCCCGGGACACGAACAGTGCACACCCTGGTGCAGCGGCTGAACATGAGGGGTAATCAGATTGAAATTTCCAGCTGGCACGGTTTCTGCTCCTCTTTTGCGGTAGAAGCTGACAGACGATGGAGCAAGAAAAACCAGGCAGGATACCTGAAAGCCATCAACTCAAGGAGGATACCGTGAAACTTTGCATAACGTCCACAGGGCAGGAAATGGGAGCAAAGGTAGATGCCAGGTTTGGCCGGGCACCTTATTTCCTGATTATTAATACGGACACCGGTTCGGTGGAAGTTGTTGAAAACAGTGCTGCCGCACAGGGACAGGGGGCAGGGATTGGTGCGGCCACCCAGATGCTGGATAAAGGTGTGGATGGGATTCTCACTGGCCGTGTCGGGCCCAATGCCCTGAGGGTATTTCAAACATCGGGTATTAAAATTTTCGAGGATGCCTCACCTGAAGATACGGTACAGGAGGCATTGGCCAGATTCAATAAAGGCGAATATCGCGACACTCCGGCCCAGGCAGATATTCCGTCAGGCGGGACGGGTGGAGGCAGAGGTCTTGGTCGGGGCGGAGGGGGTGGGCGAGGACAGGGACAAGGACGCGGGATGGGCGGGGGCAGAGGAAGACAATGATAGAGGAAAACATAATCCGCCAGGTCCTGCAGACAGTCTTGCATCCTAAACTTAAAAAAAGTCTCATCGATATCGGCATGATTCGTAACATCTCGACACAAGGAGATGTTGTCACGCTTACCCTGGCGCTTAAAAATGATCGCTCTCCGCTGCGAAAGGTTTTTATCGACGAAATTGAAAAAGCGGTGACGGCCGTGCCCGGGGTTTCTGCAGTTACAGTGCAGGTTGCAACCTTAAGTCAGGAAGAAGCAGAGAAGTTATTTCCCAAAGCCCCGTTACGAGGTATTGCAAAAGTAAAACAATTTCTGGCAATAGCCAGCGGGAAAGGCGGTGTCGGCAAAACGACAATTGCGGTTAATGTCGCCCTGGCCCTTGTCAAACAGGGATATAGCGTAGGTCTTTTGGATGCAGATGTCTATGGACCGAGCGTTCCCGTGATGCTTGCTCTGTCAAACGCCATGGAGCAGCAGGGCAATATGATTGTGCCCAGAGAAAAGTATGGCCTGCGCATCATGTCCCTTGGTATGACCGCCGGGCAAAACGATGCTTTTATCTGGCGAGGCCCATTGGTCTCGAAGATGATTCATCAGTTGCTCGATCAGGTAAACTGGGGGGAACTCGATTATCTGGTCATTGATCTTCCCCCGGGAACCGGCGACCCGTCTATTACCATTGCCCAGGCTTTGCCCCATTGCGCAATACTCATGGTTACCACGCCGCAGGAAGTTGCCCTGGCGGATGTGCGGCGGTCTATTTCGCTGTTTAACAAGACCGGACATCCAATCGTCGGTCTTGTTGAAAATATGTCCTATTTTCTTTGCGCGCATTCGACTCAACCGATCGATATTTTCGGAAGAGGAGGAGGGGAGAAGCTCAGTAAGGAATCGGATATTCCCCTGCTTGGTGCCATTCCTCTTGATCTCGAGGTGCGCCAGGGGGGAGACAGTGGGGTGCCATTGATGGTGTCGGCACCGGATTCTGCCACCGGCGCGATTTTCCTGACGATAGCGAGGCAGGTGGCCGACCGGCTGCCGTCCTGCCAATAATGCAGCCCGCACCACCACCATCGGATGAAACGATGCAACCGCCTATACTCATTTTTCAAATCAGGAGCATATATAATGAAAGCACTTGTTGTGTATTCAAGCAAAACCGGAAATACCAGAAAGCTGGCCGAAGCACTCTTTGGCGCACTGCAGTGTGAAAAAGATTTACTCTCCGTTTCTGACAACCCGGACCCGTCGGGCTATGATTTTGTCGCAGTTGGTTTCTGGCTAAGGGGAGGCCTGCCGGATACCGCATCCCAGGATTTTTTACCGAAGATTGGCGAAAAGGAAGTTTTTTTATTTGCCACCCATGGTGCGGCAAGGGATTCGGACCATGCAAGAAATGGCTTAAATAAGGCGAAGGAACTGGCTTCCCCGGCACGAATCTGCGGCGTTTTCAGCTGTCCCGGCCAGGTGGCTGAAGAAGTGCTCGAAAAAGCAGGAAAAAGAGATCCGAAGCCGGTGTGGCTAGCCGATGCGCCTGCGGCCAAAGGACATCCGGATGCAGAGGACATCAGGCAGTTTATTCATTTATTTAACGATTTGAATTTACCTTGAGTCAGATTCGTTGACGGAAGGTCCATTACGACACCGTTTTGCCGTAATGAGGCGACGCAGGTCTTGATCCCTTCAGAAGAGACACGCACATGAGTACCGTACTGCAGCAGACAATAACACAGGCCATAATGATAACCGGCTTTGTGTTCATGATGATGCTGATCATCGAATACCTCAATGTTATCTCCCGGGGCGTCCTGCAACGGGGTTTGCGTGGCGGCCGCTGGCGACAGTATGTACTGGCGGGCTTTTTAGGGGCAAGTCCGGGATGCCTGGGTGCCTTCGCTGTCGTTTCTCTGTATGCCCACAGAGAAGTGTCTCTGGGGGCGATGGTGGCAGCCATGGTGGCCACCAGTGGTGATGAAGCATTTGTCATGCTGTCCATGATTCCGCAACAGGCACCATCTGTGTTTATCCTGCTTTTTTTTATTGGTATTGCTGCCGGCTTTCTCACTGATATCTTTTTTGGCAAGAAAGCATCAAACCGGGCAGCCTGTCCGACGCAGTTTTATCTTCATGAAAAGAATGTCTGCAGGTGTTTTCCCTGGGGGCAGCTCCGGGAGCAATGGACACAGTGTTCCTTGGCCCGAGGAGTTCTCGGGACCATCGTCCTGTTGTTTCTCTTTGGCGTTGTGAGCGGTCAGTTAGGTCCAACTGCCTGGAACTGGATTCGGGTGACGCTGGTTATCCTTTCCTCCATTGCGCTCTTTATTGTGTCGACGGTTCCGGAACACTTTCTGGATGAGCATCTGTGGAATCATGTGCTGAAAACCCATGTGTTAAGAATCTTTCTCTGGACCTTCGGCGCCCTCCTGCTGCTATATGTATTGGACGGAATGGGCCTTGAAGGAGATGCCGGTCATGCGGCATCTCCTGGAACGTTTTGAGCGGCAAAGGCCACTGGAGGGGATACGCATGAGCGGGTGCCTGCATATTACCACCGAGACCGCTAATCTCGCCCGTGTGTTGAAGACTGGAGGTGCCGATCTGGTGCTCTGTGCCAGCAACCCGCTCAGTACTCAGGACGATGTGGCCGCAGCGCTGGTGGAACACTATCGCATTCCCGTCTTCGCCATTAAGGGAGAGGACAATCACACCTATTATCAACATATTACCGCAGCGCTTGATCATAAGCCGCAGCTGACCATGGATGATGGAGCCGACCTGGTGAGCGAAATGCATAAAGGTCGTCCCGAACTGCTCGGCGACATGCTGGGTGGGACGGAGGAGACCACAACCGGAGTTATCCGCCTGCGGGCAATGGCCCGCGATAACGCATTGAAATTTCCGGTTATTGCTGTCAATGATGCAATGACCAAGCATCTCTTTGATAACAGATATGGCACCGGCCAGAGCACCATTGATGGGATTGTCCGGGCCACCAACATTTTACTGGCCGGAAAAGTCTTTACCGTGGCGGGTTATGGCTGGTGCGGCCGGGGTATTGCCATGCGTGCGAAGGGGCATGGCGCAAATGTAATTGTCACTGAAGTTGATCCACTCAAAGCACTGGAGGCGGTTATGGATGGCTTTCGGGTCATGCCGATGCTTGAGGCTGCAGCGCTGGCCGATTTTATTATTACGGCCACGGGAGATAAAAATGTCATCGACCTGGCTCATTTTGAAGTGATGAAAGACGGCTGCGTCATCGCCAATTCCGGTCATTTCAACATTGAGATAAATATCTGCGCGCTGGAAAAATTTTCGCGCAAGAAAAAGCAGCCGCGCACGTATGTTGATGAGTACCTGGTGCCCGGGGGGCGAACTATCCGCCTGCTTGCCGAGGGAAGGTTAGTCAATCTGGCTGCAGCCGAAGGGCATCCAGCTGCAGTGATGGACATGAGTTTTGCCAATCAGGCACTCTGTGCTGCCTTTATCTGCAACAATACATCGAAGCTGGCGCCTCAAGTCCATCCTGTCCCTGCCGAAATTGACCAGAAAATTGCCCGCATGAAGCTTGAAGCCATGCAAATACCTATCGATACGCTTACAAAAGAACAGGAAATTTATGTATCTTCCTGGCGGGAAGGTACGTGAAAACGCCTTCAGGTTCCTGCCCGGATCGGCGTCCATAAATTTGGGCGCCATAAGATCCTTTACGGATATGTTTTCGATATCTTCAGTCTCTTCTGGCTGAAGACCTCCACTTCCACCCAGTCTTCTCCCTGATACCTGCAAATTTTACCAGAATGGAATTTTTTGCAGATCCGGCCTCGATTTGTCGAGGATCGTACCGCTTTTATGACGGACAAAAAACAAAAAATATTGGTGTTACGGGAAAAGATGGTAAATTCATATCCCTATGGACCTACTGTACTGAACTTAATTGATAATCGGAGTACAGAGAACAGGCAGGCCTTACTTTGTCCAAGGGGGCAAAATGATTGCACAAATTCTGCAAGGCAGTTTGATCCCAACTTTTGTGATAGACCACAACCACAGGGTCACCCACTGGAATATTGCCTGTGAGAGACTGACGGGAATTGCCGCGGCCAGTATCATTGGCACCAGAAAACAGTGGCAGGCCTTCTATCGGGAAGAAAAACCGGTCTTGGCCGATCTTATTGTGGATCAAGCATCAAAAGAAACCCTGATCAGCCATTTTGGCCAGGAAATCGTAGCATCGACTCTCGTTGACGGCGCGTATGAAGCTGAGTGTTTCTTTGCCGGTCTGGGTGATAACGGCAGGTGGGTATTCTTTACCGCTGCACCGTTAAAAGATGTCCGGGGAAACATCATTGGCGCCGTGGAAACCTTACAGGATATCACCGTCCGCAGGCAAACCGAGGAGGCCTTGCGCAGGGCGCAACAGGAACTAGAGAGAAGAGTTGACGAGCGCACTTCAGAGCTTACGGCAATGAATGCGGATCTGAAAATGGAGATTGTCCGGCGGAGACGAGTTGAGGAGGCGCTTCGACTCAGCGAAAACAAATTCCGCGCCGTCGCCGAGTTCACCTATGACTGGGAATACTGGATAGGGCCCGATGGCACCCATATCTACACGTCCCCCTCCTGTAAGCGGATCACCGGGTATGACCCAACAGAGTTTATCGAAAATAAAGACCTGCTCGCGTCTATAACGCATCCGGACGATCAGCCGGTGCTCTCCCACCATCTGCACAAAGAGATAAAAAGAGACGAGGCATCGCACCTGGATTTTCGTATTATTACCCGCCAGGGCGAAGAAAAGTGGATATCGCATTCCTGCCAGCCGGTATTTGGCAGTGCGGGAGAAAACCTCGGTCGACGGGCAAGCAATCGGGACATTACCAAGCGCAAACAGCTTGAGTCGGTTCTCTGTCGGGAACGGGAAGAGCTGGAAATACGGGTAAACGAACGAACCGAAGAACTCTCTGCCGCCTATTCCCGGCTTTTAGCAGAAGGGAATGGGCGCAAAAAAGCCTACGAAGAACTCAAAGCCAGCGAGGAGGAGTTGAGAAAACGCAAAAAATTCATCGAAACCATCCTCGACAATTTGCCGATTGGGCTCGCCGTACATACGCTCGACAGCGGCGCTGTCCACTATATGAATGCCGAATTCACCCATATTTACGGCTGGCCCAAAGATGCCCTGACCAGTTTCGATGCTTTTTTCGATCACGTCTACCCTGATCCGAAATACAGGAAAGTGATCAAAAAGAGAGTCTTGCGCGATATCGCAACCCGCGACCCGGAAAAAATGATATGGAAAAACCTCCTTCCCACCACCCAATCCGGGGAACAGCGGATCGTCACGGTTCGCGGGATTCCGTTATTTGAACAGAATCTGATTATCTCCACCGCCCAGGATATAACCGAAAAACACCAGGTAAACGAGGCCCTGCAGTTCACCCGTTTTTCGATAGATCACGCCAATGATATGATCTACTGGGTCGATCCTGAGGGCAGAATCGTTGATGTGAACGACACCACCTGCAGCAAGCTTGGCTATAGCAGAGAAGAACTTCTGGATATGACCGTGTTCGACATCACCCCCGGCCTGACTCTTGCCAGGTTTCTGCAGGATTGGCAAATCATAAAACAACAGGAAAACTGGCGAATGGAAACCAGCCACTCTGCCATGGCAGGGGAGGCCATCCCGGTTGAGATCCATATTAATCATATTGCCTTTAGCGGCAGGGAATACAACTGCATTTTCGCCCGCGATATCACGGAGCGCAGGGAGCTGGAGCGTCTTGTCGCCATCCAGGACAAGATGGGCTCTCTTGGTCGGGTTGCTGCAGGTATTGCGCATGAAATCAGAAATCCTCTCTCGACCATCAATATTTATTTAAGCATTTTAAAGAGGCTGCTGGCCGGGGACTATCTGGATACAGCCAGCTTACCTGATATTAAAGAAGCCATTGCCGAAATGGACACGGCATCGCATAAAATTGAAACTGTGGTGAGGCGGGTGATGGATTTTTCCAAACCGAGCCAGCACACCATGCAGTTATTGGAAGTGAACCGGTGCGTGCGCAATGCTATCGATCTTTCGGCGGTGACCATACGAAAAAGCGGAGTTGCCCTGGAAATTCAGCTGGCGGAGAACCTTCCTGAATGTTATCTGGACGGGCAGTTGATGGAACAACTGGTATTAAATTTGCTCACCAATGCCATAGAAGAATTGATGGAGATCCAGGGAAAAAGACAGCTGCTGGTACAGACAGCAAAAAAAATCGGTGCCGATGGACAACTGTATATAGTCATAACCGTTGCTGATTCCGGGTCAGGCATTGGTCCTGAGCTGCGAGACAAAATCTTCGATCCGTTTTTCACCACCAAGAATTATGGCTCTGGGATCGGACTCAGTATCTGCCACCGAATAATCAGTGACCACCACGGCTCTCTCCATGTAGCCGCAAGTCATTGGGGGGGGGCACTTTTTACAGCTGAATTTCCGGTCAAAAGCGAGGGCACTAGCTGATGGAACCATATTCCCTTTATATCGTTGACGACGAACAGTCTCTGGCCAGAGGAATAGCCATAAGCCTGCAAAAGGACTATCAGACAAAGTTTTTCCTCACCGCGGAAACAGCTCTCAACGCCATGAAAAAAGAGGTCCCCGACCTGGTCCTGCTTGATATCGGCCTGCCGAAAATGAACGGTATTGATGCCTTGCGGGAGATCAAAGAGGAATATCCTGACGTTGTGGTCATCATGATAACCGCCTTTGAGGATATTAAAACGGTTATTTCGGCGATGCGTCTCGGGGCCTACGATTATGTGGTAAAACCTCTGCAGATGGATGGTTTGGAGGTGACCATAAAACATGGGCTGGAGAGCATCAGGCTGAAAAAGGAAGTGCAGTCGCTGCAGGAAAAATATCTCAAGGAAAATCTGCCATTTTTTATTGGCGAAAGCAAGGTTATCCAGGATGTAATGCACTACATTGAAACCGTCGCCAAGAGCCCTGATACCCCTATTCTCATTCTCGGGGAGTCGGGCACCGGCAAAGAGCTCATTGCGAGTGCCATCCACTTCCGAAGTCCCAATTTTCAAGGCAAGCTCATCCCGGTCAACTGCGCAGCCATCCCCAAAGACCTGTTGGAGAGTGAGCTGTTCGGCTACGAGAAAGGGGCTTTCAGCGGCGCACATTCCTCCGGCAAAAAAGGCTTAATAGAGCAAGCGGCTGACGGGACGCTCTTTCTCGATGAAATTGGCGATCTGGACCTGGCCGCCCAGGCCAAATTGCTGCGTTTTCTAGAATCGGGAGAGTTTTATAAGGTCGGGGGCACAAAAATAGTGCACGTCCAGACCAGGGTGGTGTCGGCTACCAACAAAAATCTGGAAAAAATGATAGATGAAGGCACTTTTCGCGAAGATCTTTTTTTCAGGATCGGGGTTATCAAGCTTGAAATTCCTTCCCTGAATAAGCGTCCGGAAGATATTCTGCCGATCGCCAAACATTTTCTGGTCGAATTCAACAACAAATTCGGCAAGTCGCTGACGGGTATGACGCCCAGGGCCGAACAAGAACTGCAACACATTCAGTGGCGGGGAAATATTCGTGAATTAAGAAACATTATCGAAAGGGCGACCCTTATTGCCAAAGGGCCGCAACTGACCCTGGAAGATCTCGGTGGCCAGCATATCTGTTCCGACCAGAATGTGCAGCACCAGCCTGACCAGTTGACCGTCACCCTCCCGGAGGAAGGGATTGACCTGCCTTCCCTGTTGGCATCTATTGAAAAAGAGTATATCGCGGCAGCCCTGCGGCTGACAGGTGCCAATGAAACCAGTGCAGCCAAGCTGCTTCGTGTTAAATATTCAACGCTTCGCTACCGTCGAAGAATTCTCAACATTCCTTAACAGGCAGCTCCAGCCTGCAAAAAGCTGCAAAGCACAATCTGCAATTTTTTGTAGATCACCTTCACCTCTGCTTTAATTGTATTGATACACTCGTATATTAATCTGTAATTATTAAACATTTGCAAATTTTCAGGCTTTGGCACATTCTCTGCAATTCATCACCATGAAGACATGCGTACTCTATGGAAGAGCCGGAGTGGGCCCTGCAGGTATCAATAGAAAAGGAGCAAAATATGAAAAATATACTTCTGGCGACAGATCTTTCAACCGAAACAAATCGTGCGTTGGGCCGGGCAGTTCACCTTGCGTCAACCCTTGCGGCCAAATTGCACGTCGTCCATATCTGCCCGGTCTACGCCTTCTCCAGCAAGAAAAAGACAACAATTTCCCTTAAACAGGATGCTGAAGAAACTTTGAAAAATGCTCTGGCAGCCGTCAAAGGATTAAAAAAATCACAAACTTCCCTTACCGTGATCGAAGGTGGCGAAACGTTTGCCGAAATTATTGACCAGGCAAAAAAAGTCAAGGCCGGACTGATTGTCATGGGGATCCATGGCAAGGTGAAATTGATTGATATGTTTGTCGGAACAACAATTGAAAGGGTGATTCGCAAAGGAATGACTCCCGTTTTAATGGTCAGGGATAAACCAAGCGCCGGGTATGGCAAGGTTCTGGTCGGGACTGATTTCTCCGACGGGTCGACCCAGGCTTTCCATATCGCGCTTGATCTCGCTCCCAAGGCCGAGTTTCACCTGGTCCATTCGTACATGTATATGGGGGGGCATATGGCCAGGTATATGGAAGACGTTCTCGCAGATCTGGCCAGGGACAAACTGGAAAAATTTGTCGAAAAGAGCAAGGGAATACTTAAAAAACATAAGATTTCTCCACAGGATTTTCATCCTGGTACGGTAAAAGGCGAACCGTATGCCTGCCTGCTGAATGCGGCGGCTAAGATAAAACCCGACCTGATTGCCATCGGTACGCATAGCCAGGTCAGTATCATGCCCTATAAACTTGGCGGAACGGCGAAGGAAATTCTGTCCGATCCACCCTGCGATGTCCTGATTGCCAAAGGCTTGTAGAAAAAGGAGGGCGATTCAATGAAGACTGTCAAAAGAGTCATGGCTTGCGTCGATTTTTCCGATTATTCGTTAGAAACTATAGAATCCGCCCTCACGATGACGAAAGGGCAGCAGGTGGAAATTGTACTCTTTAATGTTATCGACAAAAAAGATGTCAATGTGGTGGAGAAAATAAGTCATAATTTTCCGGAAATGATCAGTCCTGAGGACTATGTAAAAGGAGTGGAGACGGAACGGCGAAAATTACTCGAGAAAATGATCATGGACCATTTCCAGGATGACAGGGCGCGGCTGAAAATTCTTTTTCACGTCGGCATCCCCTATGATGCAATACTGCATGCCATAGAAACAGAAAAAATTGATCTTGTGGTGATCGCCAGCAAGGGCAGAAGCAATCTTATCGGGACCTTGCATGGCTCCACTGCGGAAAAAGTTTTTCGGCATGCACCGGTCCCTGTGCTCAGTGTAAGAAACCGCGAAAAATTCAGTCGGCATCAATGATCCGGAGAGGAATACCAATGAAAAACATCCAACGAATTGTGGTCGGTATCGATTTTTCTGACTATTCCCCCAAAATCCTCGAATACGCCTCGTGGGTTGCAGAAAATAATTCGGCGGAAATTGTGGCGGTAAATGTCATTAATCAAACCCGTATTGAAGAGGTGGCTGCAGACTTGAATGATGAACATTTTACCAGCGAAGTCGTGCAGAAATTTATCCAGGACGAGACCCAAAAACGTCAGCAGCAACTGACAGAACTCCTGCCGCAATGGGTATCGGCAGAGGTTTCTTTCAGGACCGTCGTCAAAAACGGAATTCCATATGAACAGATTCTGCAGGTTGTCGATGATGAAAAAGCCGATATCCTGGTCATAAGCTCACGGGGCAGGACCAATTTCCAGGATTATATGTTTGGTACGACAGCGGAAAAAATCTTCCGGCATTCCCCCATTTCCGTGTTGAGCTGCAACCTGCTATAAAAGGTGGCAAGCGTTTACCGACCTCTGCTGTAAACGCTTTTTTCTTCCCCCGGATTTGCCCCGGATCTGCCACATTTCCAATTCTATCCTTTAAATATCGTAGACTTTTAGTGCCTGAAAGATTACTTTCCGCTATTTTTACAGGAAGATAATCTGTCTCAGGGTACTGAAGAACGGGGAAAGCAGAATCCTGCTCCCCGATTTTCCAAAGGATAGATACGTATGCAGGAAAAAGAGCTCTACTTTTTGCGTCATGGCGATACCGGTCTGCAGGGCCGCTACATTGGTGCAACGGATGCCCCGCTGACCCGACAGGGAAGGGAACAGGTGCGTAAAACGGGCATGGTCTTGCGGCAAAAAGGTATTGCCCGGATACAGTGCAGTCCACTGCTTCGGTGCCGACAGACCATGACAGAGCTCAATCTTCCGGCAGCCTGCAATTTCAATGACCTGCTGCGGGAGATAGATTTCGGTCGTTGGGAAGGAAAAAATTTCGCCGAAATTGTCCAATGTGATCAAGACCTCGTTGATGCCTGGGTGGCAGATCCCCATCGTTTTACTTTCCCTGACGGGGAATCCCTGATTTCTTTTACCGACCGCATAGCAGCTTTTAAGACCGAGCTGGAGCAGATGGGAGAAGATACTCTCTTGGTGGTAGCTCATGGCGGGGTTATCCGGCATCTCCTCTGCCAGTTGCTGAGGCTTCCTGCCGAAAAATACCTGGTTTTTGATATCAGACCGGGTTGTTTCTGTTCGATTCGTCTTTATCCCGAAGGCGGGGTTCTTACCGGTTTTAATATTAAAGGTTGAGAAAATGGCAAAAATTATTCTTGTGACCGGAGGAGCAAGAAGTGGTAAAAGCTCATATGCTCTGGAGCGTGCCGAGTCACTGTCGACCAAACGTCTTTTTGTGGCAACCTGCCCGAAAATTGACCCTGAAATGTCGGAGAGGGTCAGGCGCCATCAACAGGAACGACACGGGCGGGGCTGGATCACCAGAGAAAGCGAAACGGATTTAGCTGCCGTTTTCCAACAGCCGAACGAGGGAATTGATGTCGTGCTGATTGACTGTCTCACCCTGTGGGTGAACAATATTCTTTTTACCGATGAAGGGCAGGGAGCCGATATAAATGACCACCGCATCGGCGTACTTTGTGGCGAATGGCTTGAGGCTACCCGCAGCTTTACCGGCACGGTGATCTGTGTCACCAATGAGGTGGGGCTCGGGATCGTGCCGGACAATAAACTGGCCCGCAAATACCGCGATCTCGTCGGAACCTGCAATCAAATGATAGGAAAATGGGCAGATGAGGTTATCCTGGTGAGCTGTGGGATACCTCTCGTGCTTAAAAAATAAGAACCGAGAATGACTGCTAAAGGAAAAGAAATCATGAGCCTTCTGGAAAGAACAATTGCAAAAATTTACCCGCAGGATTCAGCGAGCCGGGATGCAGCAAAAAATCGACTGGACAACCTCGCCATCCCCTATTGGGCCCTTGGCGATTTAATGGACCTGGCCATTGATATTGCCGGTATGACAAGGACAACGCAACCCAGGGTGCAGCGAAAGGCAATTGTCACCATGGCGGGCGATCATGGCGTGGTTGCCGAAAATATTTCCAAATACCCGAGTGAAGTGACTCCGCAGATGGTCTACAATTTTGTCGCCGGCGGGGCGGGCATTAATGCGCTCGCGACCCAGGCCGGAGCTGAAGTCTTCGTCGTTGACATGGGGGTCGCAGCCGACCTGAAAGATCTGGTCGAGAGCAATAAAATCATCAACAAAAAGGTCGGCCTGGGAACCGACAACATGGCGGTCGGACCGGCCATGAGCAAGGCCATGGCCAAACGGGCCGTAGAGTCCGGCATCGATGTCGCCAACGATCTGTCAACCCGTTTCGATGTGTTTGGTACCGGCGATATGGGGATCGGCAATACGACGCCGTCCACGGCGATTGCTGCTGTCTGCACCGGTAAAGATGTTGCCGGGCTGACCGGCAGGGGAACCGGGCTGGATGACGAGCAGGTCAAACATAAAATCTCGGTCATTAAAAGAGCCCTGGAAGTGAATAAACCAGACCCCAAGGACGGACTCGATATCCTGGCCAAGGTCGGCGGCTTTGAAATCGGCGGTCTGGCCGGCTTGATCCTCGGTGCTGCCGCGAACGGCAAACCCGTGGTAATAGATGGCTTTATCTCGACAGCAGCGGCCCTGATAGCCTATAAAATTGAACCGTTTACCAGGGATTACCTGATTTTTTCCCACAGATCCGTCGAGCCCGGCCACGAAGCGATGCAACAGGCCCTTGGCTGTAAAAAACCACTGCTCGATTTGAATTTCCGTCTGGGGGAGGGCACCGGAGCCGCAGTGGCCATGAATCTGGTTGAGGGCGCTGCTGCGATATTGACCAAGATGGCAACCTTTGCGGAAGCCGCAGTCGCCCAGGCCGACAAATAATCGGTTCAGGACATTATGATCACCCCGGAAAAAAGATGGCCACGTCGACTGGCGCAGCTGTGCACCGCCATCCGGTTTCTCACTATTGTGCCGGTATCCTGGCGGGCAGCAGACGACCTGCACCATTTCAATAAATGCTTGATCTTTTTTCCAATTGTCGGGGCGCTTATCGGTGCTGCGGGATTCCTGGGGGCACATCTTCTCCTGCTCGTTTTCCCGCAGCAGGTCGTGGCTGTCATTGCCCTTGTCTATCTTGCGTTTATCTCGGGTTTTCTTCACCTCGACGGACTCTCCGACAGCGCTGACGGGATGTTGAGTTCCCGGCCCCGCGAAGATTGTCTGCGTATCATGAAAGACAGTCGGGCGGGGGCGATGGGCGTGGTCGTCGTGGTCTGTGTTCTTCTTGCCAAATACAGCGCCCTCAGCGCAATGGCCCCGAAAACGCTGTGCCTGGCAATCTTTTTCATGCCGCTTGCCGGCAGAAGTGCGATCCTTTTATCAATGGCCCGTCTGCCGTATGCCAGAGCCGAAGGAGGCCTGGGCAATCTTTTTTATTCCGACCGGAGCAAGACCGCGGCATTGTCAGCCTTTCTGCTCCTGGCAGTTTTGCTTGCAGCCTTGGCGCCGTCGCGGTTAATTGTAACGCTTATCGCGATACTGGCGATGAATTATTTTTTTGGCAGATGGTGCAAGAATTGCCTGGGGGGAGCGACGGGCGACACCCTCGGGGCGGTCTGCGAACTGACCGAGGCGATTACGGCTGTCGCCTTTACCGCTTCCTTTTCTTTTTTATAACAGCAACGCAATAAAACAGTTATGAATACGTTCGAACATGGCGGCAATATCCATAAAACACTCCGCGAAGCAGCAGACAAAGACGGGCAGATTCTCGATTTCAGTGCGAATATAAACCCACTTGGCCCCCCGGAATGGTTTCGCCCGCTGATCAGCAGCCAGCTGGAAAAGCTTATCCATTATCCGGACCCCGAGAATACCAGTTTTATCGAGGCCATTGCCGAACATACCAAAATATCGAAAGAACATATTGTCGTTGGCAATGGCACCACTGAGCTGCTGTATGCTTTTATGCGGGTGCTTCCCTGTAAACGGGTCGTTATTCCCGTACCTTCCTATGTCGACTATGCCCGGGCGGCAGCAATAGCCGGATGGCCGGTTGCTCTCTGCACTATCCGGGAAGAAGATGATTTCACCCTTGATCTGAGCACCCTCAGCGCCATGATTCAGCCGGAAGATCTGGTCATCATTGCCACCCCCAATAATCCCACCGGTAAGTCCGTTGACCGCGCGGAGTTGCTCTCACTCATCAAGGATTTTCCGGACAGTTATTTCTTAATCGATGAAGCTTTTCTCGATTTTATCGAGGCAAGCCGTTCGCTGGGTGCAGAGGCAGCCAATATCCTGACCCTCAATTCCATGACCAAATTCTATGGGGTTCCCGGCTTGCGTATTGGTTACGGGGTCGTATCGCCCTCTCTTGCACTTCAGGTAAAAGAAAATCTTCCGCCCTGGACGGTGAACAGCCTGGCCCAGGCGGTCGGCACGGCGGCGGTTCGAGATAATGCGTATCAGGTAAAAACGCGGCAGATCTGCCGCGACCTGCGCCGGGAGCTGGAAAGGGCACTGCGCAATATTACCCAGCTGAAAGTGTATGATGCCGAGGCGAATTACCTCTTTGTCAAGGTTGTCAGCGGCGGCGACGCGGGGGCGGTAGCGGATTTTTGTCTTGAGCATGGCATCATGATTCGTCGCTGTGAGAACTATCAAGGGCTTGCCTCCTCGCACCTGTTTTTTCGGGTGGCGGTTCGAACTGCAAAGGAAAATCAGCGCCTGGTTGCCGTGCTCCATGACTTTTTTGCCCGGGATGGGATCAAAAAGACGCCGCGCAGAAAGGCCCGGTCTATCATGTTTCAGGGAACCTGTTCCGATGCCGGAAAATCGATAATGACCGCAGCCCTGTGCCGGATTTTATATCAGGACGGGGTGCGGGTTGCCCCTTTCAAGGCCCAGAATATGTCCCTGAATTCTTTTGTCACGCTGCAGGGCGACGAAATGGGCCGCGCGCAGGTTGTTCAGGCCCAGGCGGCACGCCTGGATCCGGATTGCCGGATGAACCCGATCCTGCTCAAGCCAAATTCTGACACGGGAAGCCAGATTATTGTCTGCGGCAAGCCGGTCGGCAACATGTCGGTTCTCGATTATAACAGCTATAAACCCAAGGTCTGGGGGTCTGTCTGTAAAAGTTATGACGCCCTGGCGGAGGAATTTGATGTTGTCGTCCTCGAAGGAGCCGGTTCCCCGGGAGAAGTCAATCTCAAGGCCGATGATATCGTCAATATGAGAATGGCTCAATACGCCGAGGCACCGGTTATTCTAGTGGGCGATATCGACCGCGGGGGGGTGTATGCCTCCTTTGTCGGGATAATGGAGGTGCTTGCCGAGTGGGAAAGACAGCTTGTCGCTGGTTTCCTGGTCAATAAATTCCGCGGTCAGGCCTCATTGCTTGAAGCCGCCCACGACTATGTGAAAATGCATACCGGCCGCAGTGTTTTCGGCGTTGTCCCGTATCTGAAAAACTTAGGGCTGCCGGAAGAGGATTCGGTCTCCTTTAAAAAAGGCAGCTTTAACAAGCAACACGCAGGAGACGGTATTGAAATTGTCGTCATCAACCTTCCGCATATCTCCAATTTCACCGATGTCGAGCCATTTCTGGAAGAGCCGGATGTCACGCTGCGCATTGTCGACAATGCGGCGGATATAGGTTCGCCGCAGGCAATTATCCTCCCGGGATCAAAAAATGTCATTCATGATCTCCGCTTTCTCAAAGACGGCGGTTTTGCCGAGAAAATCGGCAGGTGCCTGGAGAAGGGGTGTGAAATCATCGGCATATGCGGCGGATATCAAATGCTTGGCACTCTGATCCACGATCCGTACGAAATTGAATCGGTCGACGGCCAGCTGTCGGGCCTTGGCTATCTCGCGATGGAAACCGTTATTGAGCGCGACAAAAACCTCACCCGCAAATCCGGAACACACCAACTCTCCGGCAAAAAAATCTTCGGCTACGAGATACACCACGGCATTTCATCCATAAGCGGAAGGCCGGTACTGCACTTTGATGACGGGACCAGCTGCGGCCAGATGGAGCATTCGGGAAAAATCTGGGGCTGTTATCTCCATGGCATCTTTGACAGCGATGAGTTCAGAAGATGGTTTATTGACAACCTGCGCCAGAGGGCCGGGCTGCAGCCGGCAGGCGAAATACTCGCGCCCTATAACCTGGAAATCGGCTTTGACCGGTTGGCCGCCTGTGTTCGGGAAAATGTCGATATGGACGCTCTCTATCGCCTGCTGAAAATATAATGGCCGATACCTCAACCTCCTGACGATTATGATCTATTATCTGCAACTTCTCGCAGCTGTTGTTTTAGACGCCCTTATCGGTGATCCCTGCTGGTTCCCGCATCCGGTGCGGGCAATCGGCCGACTGATTGCCTGGAGTGAACGTATCACCCGGTCGAAAACCGGTAATCTTTATCTGGCGGGAGGGCTGACCGTTATGATGGTTATCGGTGCGACGGCAGGGATCGTCTCCCTGATACTCTTCATCGCTGCCTCATTTTCTCCGGTCCTTGGCGGTTTTGTCGCCGTATTCCTCCTCTATACCACCATTGCCGCCAGAGACCTGCTGGTGCACAGCAATGCGGTATATGTTCACCTGGAGGAGGATATTTCTCTGGTAAACGCCCGTAATGCTGTTGGCAGGATAGTTGGTCGCGATACCAGTAAACTGGATGAAGACGGTATCTGCCGCGCCACAATTGAAACCGTTGCTGAAAACATGGTCGATGGGATCACCGCGCCAATTTTTTTCGCCGTTCTTGCCGGCTGCCTTGCGCCTGTTCTCGAGCTCTCCCCCATCAGCTGTTCCGTTGTCGGCGCCTTTTTGTACAAGGCCATCAACACCATGGATTCGATGATCGCCTATAAAAATGAACGATATCTCCAGTTCGGCAGAGTTGCCGCCAGACTCGATGATGCGGTAAACTTTATCCCGGCCAGGCTCAGCGGCGCCTGTTTGATAATAGCTGCATTTTTTTTGAAATTGGATTACAGAGGAGCCGCAAAGGTATTTTTAAAAGACCGACTGCATCACGCAAGCCCGAACGCCGGTCATACCGAGGCGGCCGCTGCCGGGGCACTTGGTGTCCGACTTGGCGGCCCATCGGTGTATTTTGATAAAGTGGTTGAAAAACCGTATATCGGCATCGCGGCCTGTGAACCTGTTCCGGAAGATATCAAGAGAGTAAACCGTCTGGTCATAGTGGGTTCAATCATTTTTTGTATCCTTTTAACCGGCGTACGCTTGGTGCTTATCTAAAAAACTTTATTCGAGGAGAAAATGAATATGGAGAGGACATTTGCCATTATTAAACCAAATGCGTTTGCCGATGGTAACAGCGGTAAAATAATCAGCCGCATCTATGAGGAAGGGTTCAAGATTGTTGGCATTAAAAAACTCTATTTAAGCAAAGTCGAAGCAGAGGGTTTCTACTACGTCCATAAAGCACGGCCCTTCTTTGGCGAACTCACCGATTTCATGTCCAGCGGACCCTGCATCGTGATGGTCCTGGAAGCAGACAAGGCAATAACCAAGTGGCGCGATCTGATGGGGGCGACCAATCCGGCTGATGCGGCCGAAGGGACCCTCAGGCGTCTGTATGGTGCCTCTCTTGGCGAAAATGCCACCCATGGCTCCGATGCCCCGGAAACCGCAGCTTTTGAAATTGGCTACTTTTTCTCAGGCCTCGAGCTGCTGTAAACAGCACAGTTGCTTCTCAGGCTGCCGACACGAAGGCGGCCTGAGCCCATATCGCCTGCACCTGATTGTCATTGCCGGTAAATTATTACTTTTTTTTGGACGACACAGTCCAGTTGCCCTTCACGAAGCAGGATATTCAGTTCTTCGCCCACGGAAGTATCGGCGGATCTGGTAATGACCTGGTAGGAACCATCTTGTAAATTGAATTTTCTGACGATGGAATAGCCTCTGCCAAGGGTGGCCAGGGGGCTGACGCTGTTGAGCAGGGTGGCCTGTTCGGCGAGAGCCATCTCTTTTCGCTCAAGGATCCGTCGGATATGGTTGTGCAGTTGCGCGGTCAGAAAATGGAGATGTTTCTGCTGTAATTCGATGCAACGGGAAGGTGCCTGCCCCTGCAGTCTGCGGATACAGGCTTCCAGTTTCCCCTCCCTCCGGCGCAGATTATTTGTTGCTGCTTGATACAGATAGGACTTGCTGAGCTGGAGCCGCAATTCAGAATCCTTGAATATGTTTTTCATATTGCCCAGCATACGGAGACTATGGCGCAGACGCTGCTCATGAAACGACATTTTCCGCTGCATCCTGTTCACCAGGCTGTTTTGCAGCGCCGCCAGATGCTGACGCAAGGCATGGGTGTCGGGGATCAGTTTTTCGGCGACTCCGGTGGGGGTCGGACAACGAAAATCGGCACAAAAATCGGCAATAGTAAAGTCCACTTCATGGCCTATTCCCGTCACAATTGGCACGACCGAGTGATAGATGGCCTCGGCGACCACCTCTTCGTTGAAGGCCCAGAGGTCTTCGAGCGATCCGCCTCCCCGGCACAGGACAATGACATCTACATCATCAAGACTGTTTGCGGTCCGGATTGCTTCGGCAATTTCACCGGCGGCCTGATTGCCCTGCACCTTCACTGGAAGAATCTGGATCAGAATTGGTGATTTTCGCAAGGTAACTATCTTCAGAAAATCATGGATGGCAGCGCCGGTTGGTGAAGAGATGACAACAATTTTTCCCGGGTAGGGCGGCAGCGTTTTTTTTGCTTCGGCAGCAAAATAACCTTTCTGGGCTAATCGGAGTTTTAACTGTTCAAATTCTTTTTGCAGCCTGCCGGTGCCAAAAAGCTCTACCGAATCGACCACGAGCTGATATTCCCCTCGTGGCTCGTACACGGTAATTCTGCCAAAACAGACGACATCCTGACCATCCTGCAAGGCCAATTCGACAAATCGTTTTTGCTGTTTGAAAAGTACCGCCCGTATCTGCGCCGCGCCGTCTTTTAAAGTAAAATAGGAATGTCCGGAGTAGACCATTTTGAAATTGGAGATTTCACCGCTTATCCGGACAAATCGAAACTCACTTTCAAGAATTGTTTTTATGGACCGGGTCAGTTGACTGACCGTGAGGATATTTGGCGTGGTTGATGTGTTCATTGGCCCGTATTTGATGCAACGAAAGAGATGGCGGCTTGTTTACGCATGGACAGAGATACAGCTATATATTATATTGCTTTCTTTGTTTCCAAAATTAACATGTGTTGTCCAAGACATCATCTCGTAAAAATCTCGATTTTAAGATGGCCCGGTTTGCGAGGCCATCATAACATAAAAATTACCTGGAGGTAAGCAGCATGGCCGGTGAGAGTGCGTTTGATAAAAAACTGACTGCCGAATCAAATATGGATAAGGTTGAAGGACTGTTGGAACATTTCAATCTTCCTCCCAAAGCGATAGATTTTATTCGAGACAATCAAAGGATCCTGCAGATTGGTTTAGTGATTATCGTTATTGCCATAGTCTCCTGGGCACTGTACGGATCATATCGCGAGCGCATTCAAGAGGAGTCATCAACTGCCTTGGCAACGGCTCTGCAAGCCGACCAGGCCACTCAGGCCACGGCACTCAGCGCCGTTGTTGAAAAATATTCCGGTACCCCGTCAGCACTCTGGGCCAGAATTGATATTGCTCAGCTGGATATGAAGAACGGCTCCTATGCCGATGCCGCAAAAAAATATGCCGAGGTATTGCCCGACGTCAAAACCTCCAACCCCTTGCACCCGCTGGTGGTTTTCGGTCTGGCCCAGGCCCTGGAAGGCGATAAGCGTTTCGAAGAGGCTGCCAAACAATATGATACTTTAAAAGATATCAAAGGATATGAGCAAATAGCCTTTACCAGCAGGGGGAGAATCGAAGAAGAACAAGGCCATATCGATAAAGCAATTGCCATCTATAATGATTTCCTGCTCTTTATGGGCGACGATGCGGCTTATGCGCAAACGCAAGCAGAAATCAAGGCCAAGGTTGCCCGCTTAAAGGCTCGGCAATAAAAATATTTTCCATACAACGTACAATGAGAGGAGTGAGTCATGCCGGGATTTGAACTATTCGGGGAAGAAGAAAAAAAAGAAATCATGGATGTCCTCGATACGGGTGTTCTCTTTCGATATGAATTCAATGATCAGCGAAAGGGAATATATAAGGTTCGGGAATTTGAGGAAAAATTTGCTCAATACTGTGATGCATCACATGCTCAGGCGGTAACGTCGGGAACCGCCGCCCTGAAGGTCGCGCTGACTGCGCTGGGAGTCGGTCCAGGTGATGAGGTGATCACCCAGGGGTTTACCTTTGTCGCCACCTGGGAAGCAATTCTTGAGGTTGGGGCTGTGCCTGTTTTTACCGAGGTCGATGCAACACTGAACATGGATCCGGTGGATCTGCAAAAGAAAATCACCGCCAAAACCAGGTGCATCATTCCCGTCCATATGCTTGGTGCCCAGGCAAGAATTGAGACTATTGTCGATATCGCCGCACAACACGGAATTCCTGTTCTCGAAGATACCGCCCAGGCAGCAGGTGGCCGGATAAAAGGCAAACACCTTGGCTCTTTTGGAACATGCGGCACTTTTTCCTTTGACTCGGTCAAGACGATAACGACCGGTGAGGGCGGCATGATTATTACCGATGATGCCGAGCTGTGGCGGGCCATGTCGGAATACCATGATCATGGACACGACCACAAAGTGAATCCCGGGACAAGAGGGGGGGAAGGCAGGAATTTTATCGGATTCAACTACCGGATGATGGAACTCCAGGGAGCAATCGGCATCGCGCAACTTGCCAAGCTTGACAATATTGTTGCTGCACAACAAAAGAACAAAGCAATACTCAAAGAGGCCGCTGCCGGTATACCTGGAGTGGCATTTCGGGAGCTGATCGATGAAAAAGGTGATTCAGCGACTTTTTTGACGTTCACTCTCCAGGATCGTCAGCATTGTCAAAGAGTGAATGAATCACTTCGAAAAGACGGGCATGGGGCAATCAATTTTGCAGAGAATACCTGGCATTTTTATCCGAAGTGGGAACATTTGCTCGGTGGGAAGACTCTGACCAAATCCGGCTATCCATTTGCCGAACCGGGTGGAAAGAGAAGAATTGTCTACGATCCTCTTGCGTTGCCTCAATCCTCGGCTCTGCTTGAGCGAACGCTCGTATATCCTGTTGGAATCAAAATGCCGGCTGAAAAACTCGAAGCGCAATGCAGGGCTTTAAAAAATGCCACGAAGGTGTAAGAGGAAATAAAAAAGGCGGCAAATGCAGCATGTTGGCTGCCCTTGCCGCCTTTTGCAGACTGCAATCACTTATAGAATTTGTGGGAACCGTATTGCTCCAGGTAGGTATATTCGCTTGACCAGTGAGGATTGACACTGTCCAGATGATAATGCGTCGCTCCCTCGGTGAAATCTTTGGTCTGAAGGGCAATATACACTGATTTCATGCAGTTCAAAAATGCTTTCGGGTCATCCGGCAGATACGACTGTTTCTGGAAGGTCCAGCTGAACTGGTAGGGTTCCTGAACTATCTCCTTTATCGGCCGATGTTTTTCATTGGCCCTGTTCAAGGTGACAAAAGCCACCGCCATCTGGCCGATCTGTGGTTCCGAGCGTGCTTCGTGGTAGACATTGAGAGTCAGCCACAATAAGCCTTCAAGTAAAGTCATTCGTAATTTCTCCTGATTTTTTCGGTATGTACTACTCAACAAGCCCAAAGCCGATCACTTTACGGCCCTGTCTAAGTACAAAGGAAAACAAGCAATGTTCTCCCCAATACTGATCATGTATGCGAAAATACCTAACTGTTTTTACGGGTAACTGAAGGCACCTCATACTGGTGAATATACAACATCTGGATATGTCGTCAACTTTTAGCTGAGTATATGAGAATATTTCTCAAAAGAAATAGTTTTTTAAAATTGTGATATAATATCAGATAGATAATGTATAAAATTTGGTTCAGATTCAGATGTTAAAGAACGAGCATGGAGAGTTAAAACCATCCTATCTTTCTAATATTGTATTAGATGTCCTGTACCCTCGCAAAATTCGATTTCGTTGATGAATGCACAACCATGCTTCTGTCTCCTGTTGATAAATATTTCATACATTTCCATTTTATAGATTAGATTCCCATTTCGCCTTTCATGTTGCTTTGCTTTTACCATATACTATCGCAAAATTACCTTTAATTGATATTGTTACGCAGCGTCAGTCCAGACAAAATTTAATATATTGCTATGGTGAGCTGACCTGAAAATATCACGAACTATTATTGTACCAGAGCCGAAGATCGTAGATGTATGTCCCGTTTTCAAAGAGATGACATGAGCAGGAGGTAGAAATGAAAAGCTACAGGAAAGAGCTGTTTTTTGAAGTCCCGGCCAGAAGAGGGTTCGTAAACATTACCCCGCAGGTTGAAACATGTTTGCTAGAAAGCAAGGTTACTGAGGGATTAGTCCTTGTCAACGCGATGCACATAACGGCATCTGTCTTCATAAACGACGACGAATCCGGGCTGCACCATGATTATGAGGTATGGCTTGAAAAGCTTGCACCCCATGAACCTGTGGAGCAATACAGACATAATGGGTACGAGGATAATGCCGATGCGCACATGAAGCGTCAGATAATGGGAAGAGAAGTTGTGGTAGCGATTACGGAAGGCAGGTTGGACTTTGGAACATGGGAGCAGATATTTTATGGAGAATTTGATGGCAAGCGGAAAAAACGTGTCTTAGTCAAGATAATTGGAGAATGACATAGCCGGTGCACGTGTTGTGCTATTGTGCCGATTCGGCGCCGCAAGAATAGGCACCACCCTGCCTTTATATACAGTGCGGGGTGATACTTGACGGATCAGGCGGCAGAGGCGCGGGGCTCGTAATTGAAAAGAGGCACAGGTGCATCACCTGCCTCTCGCGACTTCGCAGCGATACGAGAGAGGGCGGTACTCTGCCCATTTTTTTTCATTTGCACAATTTCCCAGCAATCCGGTGCAGCAGCGATAGCCTGCATCAGGCCCAGATGCTGCGTATGGCCGACTTTATAGGCCGTAACATGCCCCAGAACAGGGTAGCCTAAGAGTGTCAGGTCTCCAACGAGATCCAGAACTTTATGCCTGATGAACTCATCATCATATCGCAAACCGTCTTCATTGAGGACTGACTTGCGATTCCAGTGGATAGCGATGACATTTGCCAGCGAACTGCCTAGAGCCAGCCCGTTAGCCCATAACTCCTCGACCTGTTCGACATAGCCAAAGGTCCTGGCTCGGGCTATTTCATCACCAAAGCGATCAGCAGCAAGATCGTAGGTAAATCGCTGCTTCTTGATCAGAGTGTCGTCAAAACAGATTTCCCCGGTCACCCTGAAACCATTGTAAGGTGATATGGTCAAATGTTTATCACCGTCTTTATGGGTGACAGGCTTTATAATGCGCAGAATTTTTTTAAGTCCGTTTTGCCTCGACCTACCCGTCATCTTCAGTAATTTGAAAAACGGCTCGGCACTGCCATCCATGATTGGAATTTCACCCGAATCCAATTCCACGTTGGCATTATCGATGCCAACCCCCCGCAGAGCCGCCAAGAGATGCTCCGTCGTTGAAATCCTGAAGTGCTCATTGCCAAGAGTTGTCGCCAGCTGCGTGTCAACGACCCTGTCCATGTACGCTTGAATATGGCCGCCATTCGGCACATCGGACCGAAAGAAACGGATGCCGTTGTTAACCGGCGCCGGTTTTATTGCGAGATTGACGGTTCGGCCGGAATGCAGGCCGACTCCGCAACAGCTCGCTGATTTTCGTAAAGTATGTTGATATGGATCCATCTGTGCAGACATAGCTATTCCTTATGAGGTAAGAGTGTGAAGCACCCCCTCATATGCAATTTGCATGCCGCCAAAGCAGTCGGTTTTTACCTTTGAATAAATCCATAGATATCGGAGTAGTAAGCAGATCACGCAGAGCCAGCACCCCCAACACAGAGTGTGTGAAAAGCAACACAATACGCTGATGTGTCGATTTTCACACACAAAAATGTACTGATTGCCGGGATCATCCAGGATGGGGCTTGCCTGTTTTCTCTAATTCTGCGAGGAGAAAGTCATCAAACGCCTGCTCCACCTTGTGATGTGCCTTGAGAACAAAGAGCGGCAGACTCAAGTCGAGCGTACGCAGCTTAACGTAATCCTTTTCTGTCGTTATCAGGTTTGCCGCGCCGCAATCGATCGCTTTTTTACTAAGTTGCGCAGCTGACTCCTGATTGTATGAGATGTGGTCTTTTAGAGCATGAAAGCCTGCGAGCGGCAGTCCATAATCGGCGAGAGATTTCGCAAATCTCCCAGGATTGGCGATGCCGCAAAAACCATAAAATTTGCCCGAGACAGATTCTGCGGCAACCGACCCATCCGGTCCTTGAAGCTCATATGCCTCCAGAGAAGAAATAAATACCGGTTTTGCCGGAAATTTTTTCTGCAAAAGGGTGGCAAATTTTTGCGTTCTTTCTCTGTTCACCGGATTTTCCCCGGTTAAAAGAAAGCCATGACACCGCTTCAGAGCGGAAACCGGTTCCCGCAGGGGACCCCCGGGGAAAACCCGGCTGTTTCCGGCCTGGACGGTGCCATCAAAGAGAACTATATCAATATCTCTCTTGACGTTGAGATGCTGGAATCCATCATCGAGGATAATGACATCGGCATGGAGGTGATCAATAGCATGCCGACAGGGGAAAATACGCCGTGTTCCGGTGAGTACCGCTACCCCGGCTAAGCTCTCGGCAAGCATGCACGGTTCATCTCCTGCTATCTCCGGCGACAGAAAAATATTTTCCCCGTCAGATACGACGTTCACCGCTTCTTTGGTTTTGCCGCCGTATCCTCGGCTGATAATTGCCGGGCGATAACCTTTAGACAGAAGTACCCTGGCAATATGCTGAACTGTAGGCGTTTTACCGGTCCCACCCAAAACAAGATTGCCGACAGCGATGACCGGGACGGGTAATGAATGACCGCGAAATATTCCTCGACGATAGAGTTTTTCCCGCGATTTCATGAGAACACTATAGACAGGACTGAAGGGGCGACCAAAGAAAAAGAAGAGATCCAAACCTTTTGACATGGCTTTAAAAGATAAAATTGATTACAGAAAGGACAGTTTTTCACTTTAGATTTTGCAAAACAGTGTGTAAAAGACTAATATCATGACTTCGCGGTATATGCTCGCTCTTTTCGGGTGACTTTCTGCTTTGATCCGCAAATAATACGCTCCAACGATCCAACAGCCGGGATACCACCCCCGGTCGTGTTGCACGGTCCATCGAAGGGCGAGGCTGGCTTGAGATAGATTGTTTTTTAGTAAAATCCAACAAAAATAATCTGTAAGGTACATAACAATTTTCAGGGAGGAAAGGATGAAGGTTAATCTGCGTGGTAAATTGCTAACAACTGCAGCCTGTGCTTTGTTGGCACTGTCGGCTCCGGCACTTGGTGTTGCCGGCGATACAATAAAATTTGGTGTCGCTGGTCCGCATAGTGGTGATCTCGCGTCCTATGGTCTGCCCAGTGTCAATGCCGCCAAGGTCGTTATTGACAAAGTCAATGCCAAAGGCGGAATCAACGGCAAAAAGGTGGAGATGCTCATTGAGGACGATGTCTGCAAACCTGAAATTGCCACCAATACTGCAACCAAACTGGTCTCGGACGGTGCGGAAGTGGTCCTGGGCCATATTTGTTCCGGTGCGACCAAAGCGGCAATGCCTATCTATAAAAATGCCAAAATTCTGGTTATGTCGCCATCTGCCACCAGCGATGAGCTGACTTTGAGCGGCGACTATCCTAATTTCTTCAGGACCATTGCCCCCAATGCTGCGCAGTCACCGGCGATGATTGATTTTGCCGTTGATAAACTGGGGCTGAAAAAAATTGCCATCATCCACGACAAAGGCGACTATGGCAAACCGCTTGCCGAAGGTGCCAAAAAGTATGTCGAAAAAACCGGCAAAGGACAGGTTGTTCTGTTCGAAGGTATTACTCCCGGTGCCATGGACTATTCAGCTATCGTCCAGAAAATCAAGCAGTCAGGTGCAGATGTTGTCGTCTTTGGCGGGTATCATCCAGAAGCTTCCAAAATTGTCACAATTATGAAGAAAAAGCGTCTCAAGACCAAATTCGTGTCTGATGATGGCGTTAAAGACGATACCTTTATCAAGGTTGCCGGTGATGCCGCGGAAGGTGTCTACGCTGCCGGTCCGCAGGACAACTCTAACAATCCCCAGGCTGCCGAAGCAAGAGCGGAGCATAAGGCAAAGTTTGGCAGTGATCCCGGTGCATTTTATGATGGCGCGTATGCTGCGACTGTGGCAATACTCAATGCAATCGAGAAGTCCGGCTCAACCAAACTTGCCGATTTGAAGAAAGTTCTGGAAACAGAAAAAGTGGCGACTCCTGTCGGCAATATCAGCTTTGACAAGAATGGCGACGCAGTCGGTGTAGGATTTTCAATGTATGTTGTAGAAAACGGCAAATACGTCGTCGTCAAATAACATTTCCTTGGTTAACCTTTTAATATCTGAAGTAAACATAGATTTTTCTTTGTTTACTTCAGATATTTTTTTATGCAGGCATGGACTATTTTATTGAATTGTTTTTCAGCGGTTTGACTCGAGGTTCGATCTACGCGCTTATCGCCTTGGGTTACACCATGGTGTACGGCATCATCGGGCTTATCAACTTTGCCCATGGGGAAATCTATATGATCGGGGCGTTTACCGCTTTTATCGTTGCCACGGTACTCTCGGTTTATGGTTTCCCTCTCGTCTCCATCGTGATCATTTCCGGGTTGGCTGCAGTCGTCTGGGCGAGTTCCTATGGGTATACAATCGAAAAAATTGCCTACAAACCACTCAGGCATGCACCGCGTTTGTCGCCTCTTATCAGCGCTATCGGGATGTCGATTTTCCTGCAGAATTACGTATTGCTGGCCCAGACATCAGATTTTCTGCCTTTCCCCACGCTCTTTCCCGATCTTGAATTCATGGAGCCGATTGCCCATATTATCGGCACCACGGATGTTATTATCCTGGTAACCACAATTGTTGTCATGGTGCTGCTTACCCTGATTATAAAATTTACTAAAATTGGCAAAGCAATGCGCGCCACCGCTCAGGACAGAACGATGGCTACCCTGGTGGGAATCAATGTCAACAACGTGATCTCGGCAACTTTCATCGTTGGCTCAGGCCTTGCCGCGATCGGCGGGATGCTTGTTGCGGCGCATATCGGCCAGATAAATTTTTACATCGGTTTTCTTGCCGGAATCAAAGCATTCACGGCTGCGGTTCTGGGTGGAATCGGCTCAATACCGGGTGCCGTTCTCGGCAGTTTTGTTCTGGGACTGACGGAGAGCTTTGCCACCGGGTATGTTTCGAGTGACTATGAAGATGTTTTTGCCTTCTCCCTGCTTGTTCTGATTCTCATATTTAAACCATCAGGCCTGCTCGGCAGGGCATCTAACGAAAAAGTTTAAACCAAAAAGTGTACACACGTCAGTTATGGTTTTATTAAAAGAATTCAAAAAAGCTCTGCTTACCTCTCTCTGGTTCGTTTTTTTAACATTTCCCATTGTTGTTATTAAAGTGGACCCCATAGAAAGAACAGTCTTCTGGCGCTGGCAGAATGCTTTCTATATGGCGGTTGGTACTTTTTCTATTTATTTGCTGGTTAAATTTTATCAACATAGAAAAGAAAACCAGCCCAAAAGTAGTGACGCCGGCGAAAATAAGCTGCCAATCAGCTCGCTGATCCATAGAATTCTCCTTAATCCCGTTCAACGGAACATCTTTATCGGTATCGTCGCTGCAATTTCCATTGTTTTTCCACATATTTTTTCTACCTACCAGACCAATGTTATGACCACCGCCCTGATGTATGTTGTCCTGGGTCTTGGTTTGAACATTGTCGTCGGGCTGGCCGGACTTCTCGATCTTGGGTTTGTGGCATTTTATGCCGTCGGCGCCTACACCTACTCGCTGCTGAATCTTCATTTCGGCCTCGGCTTCTGGACAGTTCTGCCCATTGGTGGCCTTCTGGCGGCAACTTTTGGTATCCTGCTGGGCTTTCCCGTCCTTCGCCTCCGTGGTGATTATCTGGCGATAGTCACTCTGGGTTTTGGCGAAATCATTCGTCTTATCCTGGAGAACTGGGGAAAATTTTCGAAGGGACCAAGCGGCATCTCGAACATCCCGCGCCCCGGTTTTTTCGGTATGCATTTCAATCTTGAGCAGTCTGTGCTCTATACCTACTATTTGATGATAATTTTAGTCATCGTGACAATCTTTATCGTCAACAGGCTGCAGGACTCAAGGCTGGGGCGGGCGTGGATTGCCCTGCGCGAGGACGAAATTGCCTGCCAGGCCATGGGCATCGACAAGCGGAAAACAAAACTGGTCGCTTTCTCACTTGGGGCATTCTGGGCCGGCATAGTCGGCGTCATGTTTGCGGCGAAGACAACCTTTATCAATCCGGCGAGTTTCACCTTCCTCGAATCGGCTATTATCCTGTCTATCGTCGTGCTCGGAGGAATGGGCTCTATCGTTGGGGTGGTCTTCGGCGCCCTGATCCTCATCCTGCTGCCGGAATATCTGCGGGCGCTGTCGGAATACCGCATGCTGGCCTTTGGCGCAATTCTTGTCTGTATGATGATATTCAGACCCCAGGGACTGATTTCCAATATTCGGCGCACCTATAAATTTGAGAAAAAATCGCCCCCACCGGTCAGGTAGGAGGAACTCTTTCCTAATGTTAAAGATACTCTCGGTTTTCTTGTTTTCTTGATGGAATTTCTGAAGTAAGGCACTAAATAATGAAACAACCCATATTAAACGTAACGAATCTCACCATGGATTTTGGAGGAATTCGCGCCCTTGACTCCGTTGATCTTGATGTGAACAGTGGCGAAATCGTAGCTCTCATTGGACCAAACGGTGCAGGAAAAACGACTTTTTTTAACTGTATAACCGGAATTTACCAGCCAACGGGCGGTGACATCCTGCTCAGTCTGCCCAATAAATCGAAAAAAGTCTCTCTCAAAGGACTAAAGCCCAATAAAGTCACGGAGAGAGGACTTGCCCGTACGTTCCAGAATATTCGCCTTTTCCCCAAGATGACCGTTCTGGAAAATGTCATGATCGGACGGCACTGTCGGACCAAGGCATTTATTTTCGGGGCTATTTTCAGAACAGCAGCAACGCGCAGGGAAGAAGAGAGTATCCTGGAGACCAGCTATGCCATTTTAGAAAAAGTAGGTCTGGCCGAACATGCAAATGAATTTGCCGATAATCTTTCCTACGGGGCACAGCGACGCCTGGAGATAGCCCGGGCTCTCGCCACCGAGCCACTGCTCCTGCTGCTCGATGAGCCCGCGGCCGGTATGAACCCGCAGGAAACCCTGGATCTGGATCATTTAATCAAACAAATATCCCAGGAAGGGCAGGCGATACTGCTGATCGAGCATGATATGCAGCTGGTCATGAGTTTGTCTGACCGTATTTTTGTAATGGACTACGGCAAAAAAATAGCCCAGGGCACCCCTGCTGAAATTCGGGCTAATCCTGCAGTTATAAAAGCGTATCTGGGTGAGGAAGTCGATGCTTGAGTTAGACAAGGTACAGGCCGGATATGGCAATAAACTGGCGATTAAAGACGTCTCTCTGAAGGTAGAAGATGGGGAGATAATCACCCTCATCGGCGCCAACGGAGCAGGGAAGAGCACCACGCTTATGACCATCTGCAATGTTGTGGAATGCCGTGCTGGAACCATAAAATTTCAGGATAAGGAAATCCACCGGATGGCACCTGATGCCATCGTTAAGATGGGGCTTTGTCAGGTTCCGGAGGGGCGCCATATCTTCCCCCAGCTGAGCGTTAAGGAAAATCTCGATATGGGGGCGTTTCTGAGAAACGACAAAGAGGCCATCAAAAAGGATATGGACTATGTTTACTCTCTTTTTCCTATCCTCTACAAAAGAAGACATCAGGACGGCGGCAACCTGAGCGGTGGCGAGCAGCAGATGCTGGCCATGTCCCGAGCCCTTATGGCAAAACCAAAACTGCTCTTGCTGGATGAACCGTCGATGGGCCTGGCACCCCTGGTAATCAGGCAGATATTTGAAATCATCAAGCAGATAAATAAAGAGAATAATACGACCATTTTTCTAGTTGAACAGAACGCCAATCAGGCTCTGCATATTGCAGACAGGGGCTATGTCATGGAAAATGGCCGAATTACTCTGTCTGGACCAGCACAGGAATTGCTCGCCAATACAGATATCCAGAAGGCATACCTGGGTATATAGCAGGGAGTGTTTGCCGCCTTACTGACTCCCCCCGGCAAACGGGGGATAAGCCGGGATGCTGTTTAATGCTCGCCTGACGGGTACTCTTTTTAGTACTCGCCTGACGGGTACGTTCTTCATTTCCCTTGGGGGTACAGGCCCCCGCACGAGATAATTTTCTCGTACACCGCACAAGAAAATTATATCTCAGTCATTCATGCAATGCAGTTCAACTATCAGAGAGAATTTTTAACATGAAAAACATAAAGGTCGGAGTTATCGGGGTAGGCTATCTCGGAAGGTTTCATGCCCAGAAATATGCGGCGCTCGAGGGGGTTGACCTGGTCGGGGTCGCTGATATCGACAGCAAACAGAGTCAGCAGGTTGCACAAGAGTGCAATTGTCAGAGCTTTACCGACTATACGCAACTGCTGCCCGCAGTTGACGCCGTGTCTATCGTCGTGCCAACGCCCTACCATCATCAAGTTGCCGGTGCATGTCTGGATGCAGGTATCGACGTTCTGCTCGAAAAACCAATGACCGTCACTCTTGGTGAAGCAGATGATCTCATCGCCAAGGCAGAGGGCCAAAAACTCATCCTGCAGATCGGCCACCTTGAACGATTCAACCCGGCGGTTCAGGCCATGGAGCCTTTTCTCACCACGCCGGTCTTTATCGAAAGCAATAGAATTGCCACCTTCAAACACCGAGGCGCGGATGTTGATGTCGTTCTGGATTTAATGATCCATGACATTGATATTATTTTAAATATTATCAAGTCGCCGCTTAAGGCCATCCACACCGTCGGCGCTCCCGTCGCAACAGCCAATACCGATATCGCCAACGCCCGTTTGATGTTCGAAAACGGCGCAACCGCCAATGTTACCGTCAGCCGGATTTCCCGAACAAATGTACGGAAAATGCGCATCTTTCAGCCAGGGTCCTATATAAACGTCGATTTTGGCAATAAAAGTGTGATGACTATACAACTTTCGGAGGACCTGCGCGAGGATAGCGGCATGCCCAAACAGGCGGTCGAAATGCGTACCTTTGCCGATGGAGACGCCTTGCTGAGTGAAGTTACATCCTTTGTTCAGCACGTCCGGGAGAGAACCAAACCGGCCGTCTCAGGTTATGAAGGCCGGAGGGCACTGGCTGTAGCCTTGCAGGTTATGGAGCAGATTAAAGAGCATCAGAAACTTGATTTATTCAAAAACCTTCTGCCGAAGAAGAAAGCATGAACCGCAAAATCATGATCGTCACCGGTGAAGCTTCCGGTGACCTTCATGGGGCAAATCTGGTCAAAGCCTTACGGCTACACCAACCCGAACTGCAATTTTGCGGCATGGGCGGGCCGGAGCTCGCCGCGCTTGGCATGGAAATTCTCTATGATGCGGCGAAGGTCTCGGTGGTCGGGGTTTTTGAAGTGTTTGTCCATCTGAAAGATATCTGGCTTGCCCAGCGAGCCTTGAGAAAGCGATTAACTGAAGATCCTCCGGATCTTGTTATTCTCATCGATCTGCCCGATTTTAATCTGCTGCTCGCTAAAAAGGCAAAAAAACTCGGCATTCCCGTATTTTACTATATCAGCCCGCAGTTATGGGCCTGGCGCTCAGGACGGGTCAAGACGATCAAGGCGAGGGTGGACAGGCTAGGTGTCATCCTGCCCTTTGAGGAAGAGTTCTATCATCAGCGGGGCGTTGAGGCGGTATATGTAGGTCATCCCTTACTCGATACCGTCACTACCAGTACAACCAGGGAACAATATCTAAAACTGCACAACATCCCGCCAGATACTCGATGTATCGGTCTTTTCCCCGGCAGCAGGAAGCGAGAGATTTCTTCTCTTCTCCCCATTTTCCTGCGCGCAGCAGCGTCTTTACAGAAAAATTCCGCCGAAAAAATCGTTTTTTTTATTCCCAGGGCTTCGACTATCGGGATACAGGAATTTACTGCAGCCGGACTTGATAAATATCAACAAACTCTCGACATACGAATTATTGAGCAGGACCGATATGATATGATGGCCGCATGCGATGCGGTGGTTACCGCATCCGGTACCGTAACCTTGGAACTGGCCATCCTCCAGGTCCCCATGATTGTGGTCTATAAGCTGGCTCCACTTACCTACCGCCTGGGTAAACTTCTCGTTAAAATTGATCACTTTTCGCTGGTAAACCTCATTGCCGGGTACGCTGCGGTTCCTGAACTTCTGCAGCATGAAGTAACAGCAATCGGTATTGCTTCAGAACTCTCCGCAATAACCACACTGCCCGCCAGAAAAAACAAAATGAAACAGGCCCTGAAAGAAGTAAGGGATAAACTCGGTGAGCAGGGAGCATCGGCAAAGGCCGCGGCTGTCGCCCTGCAGATGCTGGAAGGTTCAAAATGAGTGATGACACCCCCAATGAAAATGATCCCTTCGCCATAGAAATAGACGGTATTCTCGATCTCCATGCCTTTTCACCAAAAGATTTGAAGACGCTCATCCCCGATTATCTGCAGGAGTGTCAAGAAAAGGGAATCATGGACATAAAAATCATCCACGGCAAAGGGATAGGCAACATAAGGCGTTCCGTACATGCTCTTCTGGAACGTGATCCTCTGGTCGCAGAATACCGGCAGGCCGATCTGCACTCCGGCAGCTGGGGGGCGACCATTGTGCGCCTGAAGAATCAGTGAGACAATCATCGGCATGCGTTGATTGTAAAAAACATTCACTCCTCATTCAACTGTTTCCAGTGCGCGAACTAGTCTAAGTCAATAACCCAACAGGAAAAATTCAAGGTGGAAAAATCAGCAGAAACCACAAGGCGGCCAGCAAATGAAAGCGATGGTTTTACAGCAGCTCTGTAATCTCAAGGAAAACACGATACCGTTGCAACTGATGGACCTGCCCGATCCGGTGCCCACGGGGGATAACATCCTGGTGCAGGTTGCTGTGTGCGGGGTCTGCCATACCGAGCTTGACATAATTGAAGGCCGCACGCCTCCGCCGCGCTTGCCCTTGATTCCAGGTCATCAGGTGGTTGGTCGGATCCAGGCATCGGGCGAAAAAGCCACCGTCTTTAAAACCGGCGATACTGTCGGTATTGCCTGGATTTACTCCGCCTGCGGAGCCTGCACGTTCTGCAGGAGTGGCCGGGAGAACTTGTGCTGCGACTTCAAGGCCACAGGCCGGGATGCCGACGGCGGTTATGCGCAGTATATGACAGTTCCGGAAGATTTTGCCTATCCCATCCCCGAAGGTCTCAGCGATACGGAGGTGGCGCCTCTGCTCTGTGCCGGGGCGATCGGGTATCGATCCCTGCGGCTGACCGGGCTTCAGGATGGGCAAAATCTGGGACTCACCGGATTCGGGGCCTCCGGCCATCTCGTTTTAAAAATGGTCCGCCACCTGTATCCGAAGTCGGAAGTTTTTGTTTTTGCCAGGGGAGGAGAACAACAGGAGTTCGCAAGAGGACTTGGCGCGGTCTGGGCAGGAGAAACAGCGGAGCAACCACCCGAAAAGCTAGACTGTATTATTGACACCACTCCCGCCTGGCAGCCGGTGGTGGAGGCTTTAAAAAACCTCACCCCGGGAGGAAGACTCGTCATCAACGCCATAGCCAAGGAGTACGCCGACAAAAAGGCTCTTCTGGAGCTCGACTATTCTCGTGATCTGTGGCTGGAAAAAGAAATCAAAAGCGTCGCCAATATTACCAGGAGGGACGTGAGCGAATTTCTCCAACTGGCCCAGAGCCTGGCAATCAGGCCTGAGGTGCAGGAATTTTCTCTGGCGGAGGCCAACCGCGCCTTAACTGAGCTCCGGACGAGAAGGGTTCGCGGGGCAAAAGTATTGCGGATGGATTGAATCTGCCGAAACGCCCCCCTGACTCGGCAAATTCAGGAGGAATTATTTCCATACGCCTGCAATTTGCTGCCCACAGGTTGCGCAACAACCGTCGGACAGTTTATTCTGCCGAATGCTGAAACCGTAGCGACTGATCAACTCCGCGCCACACCCGGGGCAGTAGGTGTTTTCCCCGCCTTCCCCCGGAATATTCCCTTCATAAACATAATGCAACCCTTCCTGAAGGCCAATTTCCCGAGCCTTGCGCAAAATGGTGATCGGGGTGGGTTTCCGGTCCAGCATTTTATAGGTGGGATAAAATGCCGTTACATGCCAGGGAATGGTGGGCGACACTGATTTCACGAATCGGGCGAGAGCACGTAATTCTTCCGGTGAATCATTGAGGCCCGGAATAAGAAGCGTCGTCACTTCAACCCAGACTCCGAGTTCGTGCATGAGTTTGACATTATCCAGGACAGGCTGCAACCTGGCCTTGCAGACTTTTTTATAAAAATCGTCGGTAAACGCTTTGACGTCGATGTTAATGGCATCCAGAAACGGCGCCAGGTGGCGGGTCACTTCCGGGGTCATATAGCCGTTGCTGACAAAGACGTTTTTCAGCCGGCGTTCTCGAGCCAACACAGAACAATCAAAGGCAAATTCATAGAAAATTGTCGGTTCCACATAGGTGTAGCAGACACTTGCGCATCCGGCGCGCTCGGCTTCATCGACTATGGCCAGGGCAGTACGCTCCCTCCCGGCTATCTCACCGTTATTTATATGCGGATATTGTGAGATATCGTAGTTTTGACAATGGAGACAGTGAAAATTACAGCCGACAGTAGCGATGGAATAGGCCTTGCTGCCCGGCAGAAAGTGCAACAGAGGTTTTTTTTCGATGGGGTCAATGCTCTCTGCAATCATCCGGCCGTAGACAAGGCTGTATAATTTCCCACCACGATTTTCCCGCACCCCGCAGATACCGCGTTTCCCATCTTTTATGTGACAATGATGGTTGCACAAAAAACACATTACGTCGTGCTCTTTGCCGGCATTATAGAACAAGGCTTCTTTCATGGGCTCGCCTCCTGATTTCATCTTCCCCTGCGCAACAGTGAGCTTGCGTTACATCATCTGTCCTCTGTTTTTTCTCTCAACTGCTTTGGCCACGTTTTCGAAGCTCCTTCGGATAACAGTAATCAGTTGTCTTGCTTGACGCCAAGAGTTAGTGAAAATATACATTTATACCAGATAGATAAAAATGATTTTCGCACCAATTAATAAATGATTTTTTTTCCCCCGAAGGATTAGAAAAAACAATTGTTAACACTTTTTTGCGACTTTACTTTTGACGGGCCGACAGTTAAACTTAATCTTTTAATTAATTATCAAGCTGGCTAACAATTTCAGCTGTTTCCACAAAACGTCAGACAGTCGTCACAGATAAAAGCTTCACTGGTCAGTTTTTCTCTGGCTTTACCGTCGAAGTAACCATGTTTCACCTGCAATCATGGTTGCACATGAAGACCGATACCTTTCTTTAAACAGGCATACTACCCACATCGTTCGGTCTGCATGGGGCAGTACCGCTAAAATTTATGGATAATAGACATATTACCATGGAAGACAAAAGTGAGATCAGAAAGGACCTGGAAGATCAGCGGGCGGCCCTGTCCGAAAAGATGGATGCCGTCTGCAAACCCCTGGAGATGACCCTGGCGCAGCGACCGGGTCCCGGCGGGCACGCTCAGTTGATTGAGAAAAGCAGGAAATTTCGGCAGGATTATACTGATCAACTGAAACGCGACCTGGAAGAAATCACCGGGGAAATCATCAAGACGGAATCCCTGAAGGATATCCCGTCAATGCTGACCACCAGATATGCCATAGAACGTAATCTTCTGTCCCTCGAACGAACACTGCTGGCGGAAGAAAATGCTCTCCTGGGAGAAAAACGAACGCAGGCTGCCGTAGAACGCACGGAAATGTCGGAAAACCGGAGCGGGCTCGCCCGGTTGCGTACCCAGCTATCCCAGCGCCGGGTTTTTCTCGCTGAAAAAAGAACACTTATGGCCCAGCAGCGGACCTTTTTGGCCAAGGCTCGCACCGAACTGGCCTTCATGCGAACGGGTATTGCTCTGGTGGTCCTGGCCATCGGCCTCATACGTTATTTCGGTCTTGGCTGGTGGACTTTAGCCGATGGTTCTATCATGTTGCTCGGACTGGCCATGGTTACCAGCGGTATTTATTATTATCTGCCGACACGCAGGAGCGAGGTGCGCCTGCTTGATGTTATCCGTCAAAAGGAAGAAGAGCTGATGCATCGTAAACCACGGATCATGGTAGTAGACGCTGACATCACGGTATGCAGCAGCCTGGAAATTTATCTCGGCAAAGGTGAGTGGGTGGTCGAAGCATTCACCAGTCCTTATGTGGCCCGTCAACGGCTTGAAACCGGCCAGTTCGATATCGTTATTACCGATTTTGCGATGAAGGAAATGACCGGGATTGAATTTCTGCATCATATCAAAAGGCTATCACCGGTCACCCAGGTAATATTGATGAGCCGTAAGGAAACGCTTGACGACCTCGCGCAGGACATCAAAAGCGAACTCTTCGATTCGATTGCTAAACCAGTCAATTTAAAAGAACTCAAAGAGAGCGTTAAACGCGCACTTACCGAAACGATGCTGATTTAGCACTTCCGTCACCTCAAACTCTCCGGTGGGCAACTTGTTGCACTAAGAGAAATTTACGGGCAGCTGGACAAAGAAACGAGAATAAGCTTCCGCGATATATGGGGGGTTACTCCTGGTTTCCCGCACAATTCGATGCACCGGTAAACGGGACAAACGCAACTGGCAGAATATTCCTTTGGGTAATTCCACCTGCAGCATCTTTTTCAACCAGCAGCAGTTCCTGGGTCATATGGGGATAGCCAACCGGAATTACAAGCCTGCCGCCGGGCCTGAGCTGCTCTATAAGAGCTGGGGGGATCTGCTCGGCGGCAGCCGTGACGATAATCCCGTCAAAGGGGGCGTGATGTTGCCACCCCAAAGAAGCATCACCCTGGCGTATTTCTACATTATGGTAACCAAGATCCCACAGCAGCTGTTTCGCTTTCTGTGCCAGAGATGGAACAATTTCCAGGGAATAAACCTTCTTCACCAGGAGTGACAATACCGCTGCCTGATAACCCGATCCTGTCCCTGCCTCCAGAATGATCTGGTCCTTGTTCGGGCAAAGCAGATCGGTCATCAGCGCAACAATATAAGGTTGGGAAATTGTCTGGCCTTCACCGATAGGCAGGGGATTGTTGTCGTACGCATATGGTTTCAGATGATCCGGTACAAATTCTTCCCGTGGAACCGATGCGATTGCCTGCATGACCTTGGCTTGAAAAACCTCAATGCCGGTGTATCTGCTGGTATTTCGGCAATCTGCCTCAATCTTGCGTAAAAGAGCATTGATTTGCGGTTGGCCCATTAGTATATAAAATATCCCATTGTCTTTTTTTGACTAGCGATGTCTCGTTTGCATTAAAGCGAGCACCCTCTGAGCGTCCGTATCAAATCAACCTTGTATCAGCGCTGGCAGACAACAGAGCTGCCAAAACCTGTCAGGTTGGTTTCGATCCGCCCCTGCTGTTTTTCGACCAAACTGTGATAGAGTCTGGCGTTTTGAGCTTCACAGCGAAAAAATAAACACGATGCGCTCCCACGTACAGTTGAAATAGACATGAGCTTGAGGCCTCTCGATCAGAACTCGGCCAGTCGGGCTGCATCGCAATTTTCTTGAATGAAAGAAAATCCAGAGTACAATGCATATTCAGCCAATGCTCTGATGGTATCTTTGCTGTAACACCTCCTGCGGCTAAAGAAGTGTAACATGTCGAGATCAATATGAAACCGATTTACTCTAACGGTAGCGATCCTCCTGTTTTGCTCACCTTCCATGGTGACACGGCAGATCTGTTGCACAGAGTTCCTAGAGGCGACAAAACAATTGTTTACCCCCTGTCGCGCCGGGCCTCGATCAAAGATATCCTCGAAAGTCTTGGTGTACCGCATACTGAAATAGGCCAAATAGTACTTGACGGACAAGCGCAGACCTTTGACAAAATTGCCAGAAAAGGGGAACATTTCCTTATTTATCCACTCCTCCCCGACACTCTCCCGACCATTGCCACCACCCTGCGTCCTGAACCTCTGCGTAACTGTATATTTCTGGTGGATACCAATATCGGCAGACTGGCAGGACTGTTGCGGATGGCCGGGTTTGATGCAGAGTTGGTCGACTCTGCCAGTGCCAATAGCGCCACCGTTGAAAGAGCTATCCGGGAACAGCGGATACTGCTGACCCGAAACAGAGATCTCCTCAAAATCCGCCGGCTGATTTTCGGTCGCCTCGTTCGAAGCCAGGACCCTGAACAACAATTGAAGGAGATCCTCGATCTTTACAGCCTGCAGGACAGGCTTACCCCTTTTTCCCGCTGCATCGCCTGCAACGGTCTTCTGGACGGAGTGGAAAAAAACACAATCATCGACCGTCTTCAGCCGCTTACCAGAAAATATTACAATCGATTCAAACGATGTGTCGGCTGTGGCAAAATATACTGGCATGGGAGCCATTGCGATAACATGACTGCACAACTCAAAAGAATTCTCGGTAAAACGATATGATGCCATGAATCAACCTTAATGGGAGGTCCGCGATGGACCGGCGAATTATTCTGGCATATGATGGTTCGATCAATGCGGACTGGGTGGCCCGGTACGCCATCCAAAGTGCCGGCACCTTCTCCGGCGGGCAGCTTACGCTGCTTCACGTCCTGGACGGCACCTTCACCCGCCGAAGGATCAAAGAAAAAATTGCCGCTATCGTCACAGAAGGTGAACAGCGCTGCGTTTCCTGCCAACACCTGATTGTCGAGCAAGCAGGCGATGTTTATTCGACCCTGCTCCAGACCATCCCTTCGGGCGAGCAAAGTTACTGCCTGTGCGGGGCACGCATTGCCCCCAGGGGACGGGGTTTTCTCACCGGCACCGTTTCGGAAAAGCTCTTTCGCTGCCAACGATTCAACGTCATGGCCATCCGGGTGGTCAGTCCCGGCCTGCTCGGCTGCCCCAGTACCTTACTCTTTCCTCTCGCCGGTCATCCACGCGGGTTTCGAACGGCCATGCCTTTTCTGCAAATGACCGCGGCCTCGGTTAAAAAATTGTATCTCCTGCGGGTGATGACGGCAAACCCCATCCACTTTCGCTACATCTCCGCGACAGCTGCCCAAAGAAAAATCGCCGAAGGCTACGAATACCTCAACCGGGTCGCGGGAGAAATTCGGAAGCAGACGCCCGGCGTGCCATGGCGTCTTGACAGTTCAGTGATTCTCTCTGACGACTGGGCAAAGGAAATTTTGATCCAGGCCGGCAAAATCAATGCCTCCATGATCCTTCTGGGGGCCACGGAGCGGAATCTGACATCGCGTTTTTTCTACGGCAACAAGCTCGAGCAGATCCTCCGCGACACTTCATGCGATGTGGGGATATATCAAAGCATATGAACAAACAGCCAGCCCATATCGGTCAAATTCCACCGGAACAGGTACACGCGTATTTACATACACGTCCCGAAGGGCTTGCGTTGTCAGAAGTGACAGAACGGCTGATCCACGTTGGGAAAAACCAGTTTGAACTGAATGATCCCTGGAAACTGATGCGGTCGCTGGGACGTCAATTCACCAATTTCTTTGCAGTTCTGTTATTCTTTTCGGCCGGCATATGCTTTATAGCTCATCGGATTAATCCGGCCGAGGACATGGGTCTTCTCGGCTGGGCGGTTTTCGGGGTAGCGATCTTCAATGCCCTGTTCGGTTTTTTTCAGGAATACCGGGCAGAAAAAGCCATGGAGGCGCTCAAGCAGTTTCTCCCCAACTTAGTGGAGGTCTGTCGCCAGAATAAAATCGACAAAATAGCGGCGACGGAGATCGTTCCCGGAGATGTGATTATTCTGATGGAAGGGTGCAAGATACCAGCCGATGTCCGGATTGTCGAATCAGAGAGCTTGATGGTCAACAATTCTCCACTCACCGGTGAATCTGCGGCCATACGGCTCTCATCGCAAGCCTCCGACAGGCCTCTGGAAGAATGCCAGAACATCGGTTTTGCCGGATGTACCGTGGTCAAAGGAACGGGCAGGGGAGTAGTGTTCGCTACGGGCTTGCGTACCTTTTTCGGTCGCATTGCCAATCTTTCCCAGGCGACAAGGTCCTCCAGTTCCCCCCTGGAGCGGGAGATTTCCCATATGGTACGGGTACTGACAATCATTGCCTGTACCATGGGGACCGGTTTTTTTCTTTACGGGATGCTGACCGGCAAACCATTATGGATGAATCTGGTATTCATGATGGGTATTATCGTTGCCAATGTTCCCGAGGGACTCCTGCCGACACTGACCCTGGCTCTTGCGATGGGAAGTCTGCGGATGGCCAGAAAAAATGTACTGGTCACCAGTCTGAACGCGGTGGCCTCCCTGGGGGCGGTCCATGTTGTCTGTACGGACAAAACCGGGACGCTGACGGAAAACAAATTGACCGTCACCCGGATGATCAACCCACGTTCCGGTGAAACGCTGACGAAGGAGCAGGAGCTGGAGCTGGCCACGCTCGCTTTTTGTACCTCGGATGTCCGCCAGGCAGCAGATGGCCTGCTCGGCGACCCTCTGGATGTGGCGATGGCTGAAAATTTGCTGCGGCTCGGCTTGGGAGATCTTACTGACGCCCGGCGCGATATTATATGCCACTTTGCCTTTGACGTGGAAAAACGGCGATCCGCCGGGATTGCCAGGAGCAAAGGATCGAGGTTCTTTGTCGTCAAAGGAGCCTTTGAGGCAATCCGGCCTCTGGTCAGCGGAGTCGAGCCGATCGGGGGGAGCGCAGTGCATGATATCCCGTTGCCCCGGCAGTTAGCAGAAAGTGAACAAATCATGCAGCAGCTGGCAGCCCAGGGGCTCAGGGTGATAACCATTGCCTATCGTTTGATTTCCGGGGATGAAGATCCGGATAAGGCGATGGCAGATGAATCAGCTGCCGCGCTGGAGCATGATCTCATTCTTGCCGGTTTTATCGGCATAGAAGACCCGATTCGTCCAGAAGTGCCGCAAGCGGTGGCAAAATGTCACGGGGCTGGAATCGACGTAATAATGATCACCGGCGATCATCCGGCCACAGCTCTCGCAATCGCCGCCAAAGCCGGGATTGTAGCGCCTGGCGACACGGCTCATCTCACCGGTGAGGCGCTGAATCAACTGACGATTGCCGATCTGAGCAAACAGTTGCAGCAAGGCGTCCGCATCTTCGCCCGGACAACGCCTGAGCAGAAAATGAAGATCGTCACTGCCCTGAAATACATGGACCGGGTTGTCGCCATGACCGGTGACGGTGTCAATGACGCGCCGGCGCTCCGGGCAGCCGACATCGGAATCGCCATGGGAAAACAGGGGACCGACGTCGCCCGGGAATCGGCGCATCTCATTCTGCTGGATGACAATTTCGCCGCCATTGTTGACGGTATCGAGGAAGGAAGAACCGTTTTCGAAAACATGAAGAAGTTCACCAGCTATGTCCTGGTGCATAATGTCCCGGAGATTTTGCCATATCTTCTCTATATCGTCTTACCCGTTCCCCCCGCACTGAACATTATGCAGATTTTGTTGATCGATCTGGGCACAGATATTATCCCGTCGATGGGATTGGGGCAGGAACCTGCCGATTCGGAGGTTATGAAAAAGCGGCCGGACAAATTTTCCCAGCAGTTGCTGACCCCCAAACTGGTGATGCGAAGTTATTGTTTTTTAGGAATAATTGAAGCAATCTGGTCGCTGTTCTTGTTTTTTTATGTTCTGGTCAGCGGCGGCTGGCAATACGGGACCCCATTGGCGGCATCTTCGCCACTCTATCAATCCGCCACCGGCATAACCCTGGCAACCATCATCCTGATGCAGATAGGCAATCTGGTCGGGCGCAGATATGAGCAGCGCTCCGGTCTGGACAGAGGTCTTTTGACCAATCGACTGCTGCTGGCGGGTATCCTCGTGCAGATTCTTTTTTCCTGGGCGACCCTTTACTTTCAGCCATTACAAAAAATACTGCGCACCGGACCGGTGGAGCCTGCAGTCTATGGCCTGGCCTGGCTGGGAGTTGTCCTCATTTTTGGAATCGATTATCTCCGGAAACTGTTATTCACCAGGGGACAGGTATGCTAGCTGACGGGGCTCGCTGACAATTTCAAATCAATTTTCCCAGCACATAGCCGATAACGATACCGACGATGAGCGCCACCGTAAGGCCGCGATAGGTCAATACGTCCTTGGAATACCCCCGCCGAATAGCAACAAAAGATACAAAATAGCCTATGGCGTTAAGCAGCCAGATAAAACCAATAGACAGGACTTTAACAAGCAGCGGGCCTATAACCGGCACAATTGCAATGATGCCAAGTAACCAGGCAAACGCATTGGATAAGAGACCGAAAAGAAATACCCCGCCTGCAATAACCTTGACGTCAATGCCGAAATGTATCCCAAGCCAGATAAAAACCGTCATCAACCCCCAGATGGGGACCATGACCTTCCAGTTTTTCCACCAGTGCAATTTCCCTGAATCCAACGCATCGTCTTCTTGTCGTTGGTTCGGTGGTTGATCTTCTGGCTGAGGTTTGACGGTGGTGGCATCCTTCATAACGATCAGATACACAAGAACTGGTTATGTTTTTTTTAACGACAGAGACAATGTTTGCGTACCTCACAAATTATTTTCTCGTTTTTATTGCAAGAAGATATTCTGTCTCAAGGTACTTATCCCCCTCTAGGAACTGCGGACTATTTACCGAAATTACAAATCGGGTACTGGCAGACTTTGCAATTCCGGCATAAACCGCCATGCCCCAGTTCGGCAAACTCCTTTCGACCGATTTTCTGCCCGGTCAATATTCTTGGCAGCACCAGATCAAAGACCGTGATCTTATGATACATTCCACAGGCCGGGAGTCCAAGCACAGGGATTTTCCCGATCATGCCGCTGAGGAACATTGCCCCTGGCAATACAGGGGTGCCGTAAGCGACCTCTGTCGCCCCGGCCTGCAGTATACCCTCGCGCGTTACATCGTCGGGATCGACCGACATGCCGCCACTTGTGACAATGAGCTCCGCGCCCTGGGCAATACAATCGCCAATCTCACGGGCAATAACCATCTTATCGTCCGGGGCCTTTCTCACCAGTAAGATTTCCGAACCGAGGGCCTTGGCTTTCGCCTGCAGGACCTCTTCAAACCGATCCTCAATCCGACCATAAAAGACCTCGTTACCGGTAATCACCAATCCGATTTTGACCTTTTTCAAGGGGAGGACCTCAACAATCCGGGTAGAAGAAAGTGCTATTTGCTCAGCTTGTTCCATTAATTTACGCGAGCTGACAAGCGGGATAAGACGGGTCGCCGCCACCGTCTCACCTTTTTTTACCGGGGTATTGTCATGAAGTGTGGAACACATAACTTCGCCCAGCATGTTGAACTGGTAAAGGGTCTGTCTGTTTATTCGCAGCAGTCCGTCCAAAGCGGCTGTCAGGGCAATTTTCCCCTCCTGGGGATTATCGACATATTCCACCCCACGGCCGGCAAGACAACGGGCAAGTATGGCGGCTGCCTCGTTCTCGTGGACTTCGTCGGCGGTGAGAGAAATAACATAGATATTGTCTTTTCCCAGACGTTTTAAATGCGCAACGTCTTCAGGACGGATGATATGTCCTTTTTTAAAGGCTGCGCCTTTTTTGACATCCTTGACAATTTCCGTAATATCGTGGGGAAGAACCATGCCGACGGATTCTTCAACCGGTACTGATTTTAACATGTACTATGACCTTCATTTGTCAATTGAGCGACTTGCGAACCACTCTTTGTTTCGTGTATACCGGGGATCAAATTAGAGACAGCCGTCTACCTGATCCCTTGGATACAGGCTTTTCACATCGTAAATAACGGCTTTAGCCCTGCAGAGACTGCGCAACTGGGTGATATCCATCGCAGCAAACTGGTGGTGGGCAACAGCCACAACGATTCCGCTATACGTATTTTCCTGCAGTTTCTCCACCATCCTGATCTGATATTCACGGAACGCTTCGTCAGCACTTACCCACGGGTCATATACATCCACTGCCAGGCCGTATTCGGCAAACTCGGAAATGATGTCGGTGACTCTGGTATTACGCAGATCCGGGCAATTTTCTTTGAAGGTAAGCCCCATGACCAGGATCCGGCTGTTGGCCGTATCGATGCCTTTCTGGACCATTTTCTTGATAACGGTTGAGGCAATATAGTGGCCCATGTTGTCGTTTAAGCGCCTGCCGGCGAGAATCATATTGGGATGGTAGCCGACTTCCTGGGCCTTATGCGTCAGATAGTAGGGATCAACACCAATGCAGTGACCACCGACAAGGCCGGGAGAAAACGGCAGAAAGTTCCATTTGGTACCGGCGGCGGCCAGCACCTCGCGGGTATTGATGTCAAGTTTATCAAATATTAAGGCCAGTTCGTTGATCAGGGCAATATTGACGTCTCGCTGGGTATTTTCGATGACCTTTGCCGCTTCCGCCACCTTGATCGAACTGGCCTGAAAGGTGCCGGCGGTGATGATAGATTTGTACAGGCTGTTGACAAAGTCGGCGGCTACCGGAGTTGAGCCCGAGGTTATTTTAACGATTGACGGCAATCGATGTTTTTTGTCCCCCGGATTGATCCTCTCCGGACTATAGCCGCAGAAAAAGTCCTTATTATATTTCAGGCCCGATCCCTGTTCCAGAAGCGGTACGCAGACCTCTTCGGTGGCCCCGGGGTAAACCGTCGACTCGAAGATGACGACATCCCCGACTTTCAGGACCTGGGCAACCGTGCGCGAGGCCCCTTCCAGCGGCCTGAAATCAGGTCTTTTTGCCGCATCAATCGGAGTCGGAACGGCAACTATAAACACATTGCAGCCGGCAATTGCTGCGACATCTGAGGTATAGTCAAGATTTTGCGCGTCCTGCAGCTCCACACTGGTGACTTCCAGAGTCGAGTCGATACCGCTGCGGAGTTCGTTGACCCGACTGGTCTTCAAATCAAAGCCGAGGGTCTGATATTTTTTACTGAACTCTACAGCCAGAGGCAGTCCGACATATCCCAACCCGATAATACACAGTTTCACATCGGTCAGTTCGTGCATTATCGCAGCTCGCCTCCATGATCCTGATTGCCATAATAGGTCAGTCCCTGGGTGTCGGTTTCCAGTACGGTAACGGTACGCAGAGAATGATTCTTGTTGGTCAGCAGGGCACTTACTTCATCGAAGATAAACCTGGCGATATGTTCGGATGAAGGGTTTTTATCCTGGAAATAGGGCAGAGTGTTGAGGTCATTGTGGTCCAGCTTGTCGATTACTTCTTTTACTATTTTCTTTAACACTTTGAAGTCGATTGCCATTCCACATCGATCAAGCTCTGTTGCCCGGGCTGTTACTTTGACTTTCCAGTTATGTCCGTGCGGCTTTTCGCAATCTCCTGGATAGTCGCGCAAGTGATGGGCTCCGGCAAAATGGGTGTCGATGAATATATCAAACATACCTCTCTCCTCTTTGTATAACTGTAAACATGAATATCCGGCTGGGCGGCAAACTTTCCGGCAAACTTAATACTTTCCAGTTGTTTTATCACCTACTATTTAAATCTATAAATATACCGTGATTATGTGCAAATATAAGGTTTTTCAGGTTTGCAGAATTACTATCCAAAATGTCCGGATAAATATGTCAGCTATTGAGTTGCCATCCTGGAACGGCCATTTTTCCCTGAATCGTCGTTGTTCTCAAAATTTAATCAACGTAATATCAATGATATACCGGCAGTGAATAATCGAACACCTCTCTTTAGAACCAAATGACTCGTTTCACGAGGGAAACTATTTAATTTGCTAAATCTGCCGAGCATCGGTAAAATGTGCAGAGGTTTGAAACTAAAAAAATCATGAATTCCTTTCCCTCCCCGTATAGAACTGGATTGGCCTGTTGATCGAACTGCAAGATGTTTTCCCATGTGACAATCTAAGTCGTGATACGCTTTTTGGTGGCGAGCTGATCTGTTATCAGCATCAGAAAGGCTATCGTTTTTCCATTGATTCGGTACTGCTCGCCCATTTTGTCGAGATCAGGCGAGGGGATTCCATTCTCGATCTCGGGACCGGGTCCGGTATCATCGGGATGATTCTGTTATATCGATGGCAGGACAGAATCCGGCAGCTTACCGGAATAGAGGTACAGCAGGGACTGGCTCAACTTGCCGGAAAAAATCTACGCGCCAACAGATTTGAGGGATCTGGCAGGATCATCCAGGGCGATATTAAGGAAATCGATACCTTCATTTTAGCCGAGTCTTATGATAAGATTGTCTGTAACCCTCCGTTTTATGCGCCAACTACCGGACGATTAAGCAAGAATCGAGAAGCCCAGACGGCGCGGCACCAGATTCTGGCGAGTCTGCAGAATTTTCTGCGCGCCGCCGCGTTTGCGGTCAAAAATGGGGGAGAGGTCTATTTTATATATCCGGCAGAGGGCGTCGGTGAATGTATTACTCTTGCTGAAAAGTATCGGCTCGAGGTCAAAAAGATACAATTTATCTATAGCTATCCCCAGACACTCGACCCGGCTCGTCTGGTAATGCTCCGGTGCTGCAAAAATGGGGGGAGAGGAGCCGAGGTCCTGCCGCCCCTCTATGTCTATTGTGAAAAAAACGGCGAGTTTACCCCGGAAATGCAGAAGTATTATCAGACCAACCAAGAGGTACCGTTAAAAGATGATTATTAACCGCTGCAACGACCCATGCTTGCGAAAATAATAAGCTGTTCTGTCCTTGGTATTGAAGGTTGGCTGATTCAGGTTGAAGTCGATGTCGCTGCCGGCCTGCCGATGTTTTCGACCGTCGGCCTTCCCGACAGTACCGTTCGTGAAAGCAAGGACAGGGTTAAAGCTGCCATAAAAAATTGTGGCTACCAGTTTCCCGCCCGAAAAATCACCGTGAATCTCGCCCCGGCCGATATCCGCAAGGAAGGCGCCGGCTTTGATCTGCCTATTGCCATTGGCATTCTGGAAGCGACTGAGATTTTCGCGCGAAAAAGGGTGGGCAAGTACTGTGTCATCGGCGAACTCTCATTAGACGGTGGCGTACACAGGGTAAACGGCCTGCTGCCAATGATCCTGGCAGCCAGAGCACAGGGGCTCAGCGGCATAATCATCCCCAGTGAAAACAGCGACGAGGCCCGGATCGTCCCTGATGGAATCGATATAATCCCCGTTGCCTCCCTGCAGCAGGCAGTTGAGTTTCTGGCTGGCATGGAGGTGGCAACCCCCATGATCGTGACCGCCTTACCGGAAATCTCCGCCCCGGCTCCAGGCGGAATAGATTTTTCCGATATTAAAGGGCAGCAACACGTCAAGAGAGCACTGGAGATAGCCGCATCAGGCGGACACAACATTCTATTGACCGGGCCGCCAGGCTCCGGAAAAACCATGCTCGCCAGGCGTTTTCCGACGATCCTGCCGGAAATGAGTCTTGAGGAAGTGCTGGAGACGACAAAAATATACAGTGTTGCAGGAAAAGTTTCCGAAAAAAATCTTCTGCTGACGACCCGACCCTTTCGTGCCCCGCATCACACCATATCCGATGCCGGGCTGATTGGAGGCGGCAGTGTTCCTCAGCCGGGGGAGGTTTCTCTGGCCCATAACGGGGTTCTTTTTCTGGATGAGTTGCCTGAATTTAAAAAACATGTCCTCGAGGTCCTGCGACAGCCGATCGAAGATGGCGAAGTAACCATCGCCAGAGCCAATATGACCCTGACCTTTCCCGCGCGTTTCATGCTGATTACGGCAATGAATCCTTGCCCCTGCGGTTTTCTTGGCGACAGCCGCAACCGCTGTACATGTACCGAAAGAGACATCAGACGATACACCGGCAAAATATCCGGACCGCTGCTGGACAGAATAGATCTACATCTTGAAGTAGCAGCTCTCAACTTCCAGGAAATGAGCGACACCAGCCGCGGAGAAAGCTCACATATGATCAAGGAACGGGTCGATCGGACCCGGGCAATCCAGGAGCGCAGATTTGCCAGGGAATCGGGGGTCTATTGTAACAGTCAGATGAACAGCACCGCCATTGCCAAATATTGTCTGCTCGACCGGAAGTCATCGGATCTTCTCGAGAAAAGTGTCAGCCGACTGGGTCTATCGGCCAGGGCCTATCACCGAATCCTCAAGATGGCCCGGACCATCGCCGACATGGCCGATTCAGATGCTGTGCTGCAGCCACATGTGGCCGAAGCGGTGCAATTCTGCAGAAATTCCCATCAATGTTAATGTTCGTTCTCGCCATGTCAACTTTTACGCTGCCGTCGCATACCCATCTCTACAAGGTACTTACCCCCCAAAAAAGAGCACATAAGAAAGGGCACTCCTCAATCGAGTATTACAAAGAATCCCGGATTATTGACCGCTTAACGGGATCATGTCCCTTTAGATCTGCGACACCTCTATGAAAAGCAATGCAATTGCAGGGTTTCTGGCTATGGTTCTAGTGGTTTTATATCCACTGGTCAATGGCATTCAAACCGATAGTTTCAGAGATATGGCCCGATTTATACCCGATAACGCCCTCCTGTATGTTGAACAGCGTAATGGTTCAAGGGTCCTGAAAGATTTCATCAAATCTCCGATCGGGAAAAAACTGGACTCCATTGACTTGCTGCAGACCAGCAAAAAAATTGGCCTGACCGAGCCCGTCCGCTCTGCCCTGACTGACCTGCTCGCCTTATCCGCAGGAGCCAGAAACAACAAATTACTCCATGAAGTTTTTGGAAAAAAATTCGCTCTTGCTTTTCTTCCTACCACAGATCGGCAACAGTCTGCCGATTTCACGGACTATATAAAAAATAACGCTGTATTTGTCGCCAAACCAAACCATAGTGCAGAAACACTGCAATTTTTTACCGAAAGCTATGCCCGGTACGTGCAGACATATTCAATATCCAGTGCGCAATATGGCAGACACCACATTCAGCGACTGCAGATGCATGAAAACATTCTGTCAATCGTCATTATCGATGGAATATTCGTGATGAGTGCGAATGAAAAACTGCTGCGACGCTGTATAGACACTTATGATGGGGATGTCCCGGCCTTGGGGAAAAAGGCGGATTTTATAAAAATCAGAAAAAAATTTGTCATGCCCGAACGGTTTTTTTATCTGCCGATTGAAGATGTGCGAAAGTACATTATCAGGCAAACGACCGATCTTGCTTTTCCCGGCAAGGATATCTTGCTGAAAGAATTGAAAACCACCGTTGGATTCGCCAATTTGGGGTATGGCAGCTGGAATAAAAAAAAGAAAATCGTTGGCAAAGTGCTGGTGCAATATAAAAGCAGTGAAGTAAACAAGGTGGTTAGGAATCATATCGACGCAATACCGGTCCGGAGCTCCATGTTGTCTCTGAGCACTGCAAATCCAATGGCTTATTACTGGTCGAACACTATCGAGTTTAAATATTTTTTCGATTATTTTGCCAAGAGCAGAAAGACCGATCCGCAGCTTGAAAAATTTTGGTCCGTCATGCAGGACATCACCGGGAAAGATGCCAGTGAGTTCGTTGCACTACTTGGCGAAGAGGCGAGTATAATCCTGGAGCCGGGGCCCAAAAATACCTTCTTTTCTTTTCCGCTGGGCATGGCTTTTGTGCGGGTCAAGAATGCTCCGGAACTGAAAGCTGTACTGGAAAAAATTACCGATGCATTCCATATTCCCATAAGTGAGGCAACATATGGACCTGTTCGCTACGTGTACTGGACAGCTTCGCCCCAGGATGGGCTGAAACCACTCTACGGTTTTTGGGGCGATTTGCTTTTTTTCGGTAACAGTTCCAATTTATTACATTCGATCGTTCAAAGAAAAATAGACGATCTATCGCTGCTGGATAGTGCCGCCGTAAAAGCAATTAATCCGGGTCTTTCTGAAAAAAATAATTCCATTACCTTTATGAATAACGATGAACTCATTACTGTTCTTCAGAAAGGCTTGAATCTTGTAGCTATGACCATGACACTTGAAGACAGGGAGACCGCCTTCAAAGTCAGGGCCGTTATCGATGAGATAATAAACCCTCTCCTTGAGGGAACAAGAATGTATGGCAAAAGCTGTACCCGGAGTTACTTTACCCCTGACATGGTTATCATCGATTCGATAACGACTAAAACCACCGGACCCGTAAGCCAAAGGACCAAATGATGCAAAAATTTGTCGAGGAACTCAAGCAGTTGATTCCCTTTAAAGATACCACAGATACCGGTGATATTATCCTTATTGCAGCCAAAAAACCGCAAATCCTCGCCTATGCACACGTCGATGATATAGAAAGAGACACAAGCCGAAGGGATGAATGGTGGCATATACATCTGACCATGCTCTCGATACCATTACAGAAAATGACATGGACCCTGCGAACTGATCAACTCACCGGCAAAGAAATTTTCACGATGGGCGGGGAGGAACGCTTTGTCAAAGCGGTCGATTTTGGCCGGCAAAAAACGGCTAAACAGCCTGATACCAGCACGCTGAAAAGCAAGGTAACCACTCTCAAGAGGATTAAGTGAGAAATCAATGAGGGAGCAGACGGGAACAAGCTGGGCTTCTTTTTAATGCCCCATGAGGATACTAAAAAAGCGGTATAAGGATTTTCCGGGGCAAGGTATTAAAGCTCGGGAGTGACAAAACTGATAAGCAGACTGTCAAGTTTTGTCGTGAGTTGCCTGTAGCTGATATGCGGCGACAAATCCAGCATTCTCTTTGACGCCTTAACCTGGTCGGAATCTTTATATTTATCCGAAAGATAAATAATTTCTCCGATGCCAGCCTGAATAATCACTTTGGTGCATTCATTACAGGGAAAGAGCCCGACATAGATCCGGCAGTTTCTAAGGTCGGTGGAAATTGAGTTTAAGACTGCATTCAGTTCCGCATGACAAACGTAGGGATATTTGGTGTCGAGGTAGTGGCCCTGTCTATCCCACGGCAATTCATCATCGGAGCATCCCAGAGGAAATCCATTGTAACCGACGCCAACAATTTTATTTTGCGCGTTGGCAACACATGCGCCGACCTGAGTGTTTGGATCTTTGCTTCTCTGGGCGGAAAGAAGGGCGACTGCCATAAAATATTCATCCCAGGAGAGGTAATTGAGTCTTTTCATGCAAAGTTGCCTTTTACGTGCGCTTATAGGATTTTCTCTTCTGCCGCCAGGTGTTCACCCCGCACACCGTATCGGTAAACTGCTTGATAGCCTGGATGAATAAGTCCCCCCCCGTCTTCCCTACATTGTGATGCTCCGCTCCGGGAATGACAAAGAACTGCTTGTTTCTCGCCCCGCTTGCGGCCTGGAGATTTTCCGCCTCGGCAACCGCCACCAGGCTGTCTTTTGCGCCGTGAAAGATTAGGGTTGGTACTTTTATTTTTTCTATTTTCTGTACATTGTCAAACCCTTCATCTTCTGCGATATCAGCCTGTTTTTCACTTACGCCAATCGATTGCAGAAAGGATGAGGTCCCGCATATGCCGCTCTCGATGATCATCCCTTTGACAGCCTCGCCATTTCTCGCAACAGTGTCTATGGCACAGATGGACCCAAGTGACTCACCCATGACAAAAAGAGCGCCGGTATATCCTTTGCTCCGCATCCAGTCAACGGCAAGAGGGAACAGTTTTTCTGCAGTGGCATACATTGCGGCGACAGAAGGGGAGCCGTTATTTTCGCCACAAACGCGATATTGTGCACGAAAGACATTTATTCCCCGCTTGCCGTATCGTTCGGCAATGATATCAAACGACTCGTTTGACTCGTTTGCGGCAGGATAATAAAAGAGTACCGGCGCCTGCAGATCAGTACAATAAAATCTGCAGGTTACCTCATTATCCTTCCCTATGGCAAAACTGATATCTTCAGCACCGGCAGGGCAGGGAGTGGGGGCACTGTTCAACGGCGGGAACAACAGGGCAAGAATTTCCGGTTGATCTATTTTACTATAAGCAACCATTGGCATAGAGCAGGAGTTGAAAGAAAAAAACGGGTGTCAGAATGATCCTGAAACCCGTTTTATTATCTATGGGGTGAGCGAGGGGACTTGAACCCCCAGCCTCCTGGGTCACAACCAGGTGCTCTGACCAATTGAGCTACGCCCACCACAAAGTGCGTTGTGCTAAAAAGCCTGTGTTATATACTCACTCAGAGTAAGATTTGCAAGAGTAAAATCATCACAGATCTTCTTTGCAGTGCATACATTTCTTGGCCTGGGCTTTGATAATTTCCAGGCAATGCGGGCACTCTTTCTTGAAATTGATTTTCAGCAACTCAGTTATTGCCATATTCACTTTCTGCTCAAGAGCAGTATCCCTGAAGGTATGGTTCCGCAACGGATCGATACAGGCCAGGTCGTTAAGTTCTACCAGGTATCCTGCCGCCGTATCGCGGACGCTTCTTGTTGCCCCTTCGTTGAGCAAAAGGGCCATGACCGGCTCAAGGTTGTGATCGGCGATGCAGCTTTTCAATTTTTGAGTAGCTTCTTTTTCCTGACGGTAGCGCGCATTTTGATTCTTCAGTTCTTCTCTATCAACAATGCATGCCTTAAAGGCATCGGCATTACCGACCATCATGCAGTTCCCCTCCGGGCTGCCGGGAACCTCCATGTATCTGTACGACGCATGGTGGCCATATTGATTTTCAATCTGCTGCCATCCTTTCAGAAACAACGGGCAGCTATCATTTAAACAGATAAACAGAACATCTGAACCCCAACCAAGCCCATCACCGACATGGATGGGCGGCGCTTCACATAGGGACATGGTTTGTTGGCAATGCGGACAGATTTTCACCTCGTCCAGAAAACTCAAATCTTGAAACATACAACTTCTCCTTTAGAGATTGAAACCGTCTCAGGCGGCAGTTCGAAGGGGACACTGTCCCGACAGTCTTGCAGTTACATTAACAACACATCTGGTACGATACTAAAAAGTGAAAATTATTTCAGGCGTATTTCATACTTGGCTGACTCATCACCTCATCTACGGCCTTTGCCTGTTTCATGCGGGACTGCAAAAAAGTCTGCGGCATGATCGCTTTATTGGCGGCCATTATTGCCGAAAGCTCGTCAATTTCGCCTTGTTCCGCCAGATCGATCAGATGAATGATGTTGTCGGCAAAACTGCGCACGATTTTTCTACCATCGCCTGCGGTTGCCATTATTTCGGCATAAGTACGCGGATTCTGATTGTGAATCCGGGCCATAGCCAGGATACCGTACAAAGAGGTTAAAGTGGAATGACTGTTAATATCGTTACAATCAATCCGATGTTCTCTCAAGGTCATCGCCAGGGCCACCGATACCGTCGTTGGAAGCTTCTGGCTGACTCCCATGAGCAAGTCGTGCTTTTTAGCACTGTCATGGTTGATATCTGCGCCGTGTTTATATAAAAATGCTTCGAACTCACTGCAAAAACTTCCGCTCCTGTGGGTCCGGACAACCGTGGCATTTTTGTCTTTCATGGTGAGTGCCTGAGGTCCCCAGAGATTGTGGACAAACATGACCTCCACCCCCTGTGTCGTCGATTCCAGAGCCGCAGCGAGGGTATTCTCCGATTCCCCGGCGAGAATAATCAACGCCTGACCGTCTTTCAGAAGAGGACCATAGGTTTTGATGACTGAAACAGTGACCGAGATAGGTACGCACACTAAAACGACATCCACTGCATCTATCATTGTTTCCGGTTTTAGAGGAGTATTGCGTCCGGTAACAAGTGCCTTATACCCCTCGTTCTCTAACCGACCGGCAAACCACTTACTCATATCGCCGCTACCGATAAAACCAAACGCTTTAATCTTTTTCACCCGCATGTCGACCCGGGGAAAAGAGCCAAGAACCTTGAGGGCGTCTTCCTCCTGAATAACCGTCGACTCAATGGTGTCGAGGGCATTTTTCAAAAGAGGATTGTCAATATGCCCCTCAACCTCGACATATATGCGCAATTTTTGTGTCTGGACATCGTTTTCCGACTGCAGATCGAGAATATTAATCCCTCGCCGGGTGAATTCTCCTAAAATATCGGCAAGCATTCCCACTCTATCCCGCAGCGGACGAGTAATGATAGCGGTTGCATCATAGCCGGAAACAGGCGCTGGCGTTCTGCCGATAATTGCAAATCTGGTCCGATTGTGCGACACAACCTCCCGGGCCACAAGCTGAAGACCATGTTTTTTAACCAGCTCCTCCGATTCGATAACGGCGTATCCCCGTTTTTTTTCAAGACCGATGGCCGTCATCGCCGCTTCAATATCAGGCACCGCCATCAAGGTGGCATCCGGGTAATGTTGTTCAATGAATTCATCGCACTGCCTGAAAACAGAACTTCTGCCGACGATGGTGGTTATGGCCAGGCCATCTCTTGGGCTCACGGGCAGGACTGCCAGGGAGAGATGAATGGGCAACACCACATTATCGATCCAATATCCCTCATCCATCTTGGCCATCAGCCGGAAATATTCTTTAACCTCACCCTCTCGCGTGTTATAAACCGGAATCAACGCATACTGCACTCTGCCTTCGCGGAATGCGTTGAAAATATCGGCAATCCGATTAAAAAGGATCAACTCAGCATTGGGTGCATATTGACAGGAAGCCTGGTAACTGTCTGAACCAAAGGGACCTAAGGTGGCAATGGAAGGCATAACTATTCGTATCGATGTCTGTTTACTTATTGACGGTTGTTCGGGTGGAATTATGGTATTCTGCAACCAAAGAGCCCACCTGATACTGCAAAAAACTTGACGCGATGTGCAAATTATACATTCTAGGCTCTTTACGCAACATATATAACTACCCAATTGGGGGTACACCCGCCTTGGGTTCTCTATGATTTCCGACGTTACTGAATACCTATCGTCTTTAAAAAGTTCACCGAAGTTTGGGCCGCAGGTCGTCTGTCATCGAGCCTTTGCTGCATCAGCTGCCCAATATGCTGCTGATTTCCCTCCACTGGCTCCGGTTCTTCGAAAGAGCCTCGAACAGGCTGGAATCACCAGGCTGTACAGCCACCAGCACCAGGCCATCTGTTCTATCCTGGCCGGCAACGATGTCCTTGTAGCAACGCCCACCGCCTCCGGGAAAAGCATGGTGTACAATTTGCCGGTATTACACGACCTGCTGCAGGATGATCCCGGACACTCCCTTTACATATTTCCCTTAAAAGCGCTGGCCCGCGACCAGCAGAATGTACTGGAAGCATTATTCCAGAAGCTACCTGCAGCAATACAACAGCGATATCCCTTTGCATCCGGTCTCTTCGACGGCGATACCAGCAGTTACACTCGACGAAAAATCCGTGATAAGCCGCCGCGAGTTCTGCTGACCAATCCGGAAATGATTCACCTGTCGATGTTGCCCTATCATCAAAGCTGGGCTGAGTTTTTCAGCAGGCTTCGCTATATTGTGATAGATGAAGTGCACAGCTATCGCGGCGTGCTCGGCAGCCATATGGCCTGGGTGCTTCGCCGTCTGCAGCGGACTGCCGCCTTGTATGGTGCAACCCCCACCTTTATTCTTCTTTCGGCAACCATCGGTAATCCGAAGGAATTGGGGGAGTTGCTGATCAATAAGCCGGTGGATGTCATCAGCGAGTCAGGCGCTCCTCAGGCAGAAAAGAACATGCTTTTCCTCAACCCCTGGGACAGTGCCGCCTATACGGCAAGCCAGTTGCTGGAGGCCGCGGTGAAGCGCGGTCTTCGAACCATAGTCTATACCCAGTCAAGAAAAATGACCGAGCTGATCAATCTCTGGACAGCTCCCCGCCTCGGCAACCTCTCGACAAAGCTCAGCGCCTATCGGGCCGGTTTTTTACCGGAGGAGCGACGGGAAATAGAGCAGCAGCTTTTTTCCGGCGAACTGCTCGGGGTGATTACCACCTCTGCCCTGGAACTGGGCATTGACATCGGCGATCTGGATCTCTGCATACTGGTCGGATATCCCGGCTCGATTATGGCCACCTGGCAGCGTGGAGGCCGGGTCGGCAGAAGTCTACGCAAGTCGGCGATTATTCTGATCGCTCAAGAAGATGCCCTGGACCAATACTTCATGCGGCAGCCGGAGGACTTTTTTGCCAGGTCTCCGGAGTCGGCCGTATTGAATCCGGAAAACCCCTCCATCATGGATCAGCATCTTCTCTGTTGCGCGGCAGAAGAGCCTTTACTGAAAGATGAATTATTACTTAATAACAACATCATACAATCAAGAGTTGATGTATTATCCAGAATTGGGTCCCTGCTGGAGACGGCCACAGGCGGGCGATGGATTTCTGCCAGGAAATACCCCCAGAGACACATCAGCCTACGTGGTGGCGGAAAGCAAATGTCGATAATCGACATGGAAAACGGTGAAATAGTAGGGGAGATTGATACCGTGCGGGGTATGAAGGAGTGTCATCCGGGCGCGGTGTATCTTCATCGGGCCACGACCTGGCTGGTCAACACTTTCGATCTTCTCGCACATGAAGTCATCGTCCAGAAAGAGACCCCAAAATTTTTCACCAGACCGATGACCGAGAAACGCACAGAAATCCTTGAAGTACTTGAACGTAAAAATAGTTTTGGCGTTCAGGTATCTTTTGGCCGGGTGCGGGTAACGGAAAAAGTGACCGGTTACCAGAAACGCCATAGCGTGACCCAGAAATTGATCTCGACGACAACGCTCGATTTACCGGAACAAATCATTGAAACCGAAAGCATATGGGTCGACATCCCCCAGCGCATAGTCGGCGTGCTCGAGCAGGAAAAATACCATTTCATGGGCGCCATTCATGCCATGGAACATGCAATGATCGCTCTTTTTCCTTTACTGGTCCTCTGCGACCGAAACGATATCGGCGGGATCTCATGTCCCCTGCACGACCAGACCGAAATGGCCTCGGTGTTTGTTTATGACGGTTATCCGGGTGGGGTGGGGCTGGCCAGGGAGGCATTTCGGAAAATCGACAGCCTGCTCACTCAGACCGAACAGACGATTACCTCCTGCGCCTGCAATACCGGCTGTCCTTCCTGCGTGCATTCGCCAAAATGCGGCTCGGGTAATCGACCGATCGACAAAAAGGCCTGTCTTTTTCTGCTAGCCCAGATTTTGAGCGCACAGGCAACAGAAAAAAGAAATCAAAGCATCAAAACGCTACCAGGCAGTACTCCCTTGCCAATGAATTTTGATCATCTCCTGCAGAAGACAACGTCACAACGCAAGGGGCTTGATGCATTACCGCTAAAATTTGGCGTTTTTGACCTGGAAACTATTCGTTCCGCGGATGAGGTCGGTGGGTGGGGCAATAGTCATAAAATGGGCGTTTCTGTCGCGGTAGTTTACGATTCGGCCATAAACGATTTTGTCAGCTACCTCGAACACGAAGTCGATAAACTGATTGACCATCTCCTGAGCTTTGAACTGGTTATTGGGTTTAACAATAAACGCTTTGACAACCAGGTGTTGTCAGCCTACACCAGTGTTAATCTTGCTCGACTGCCTACCCTCGATATCCTCGAAGAAATCCACAATTATCTTGGATATAGACTCAGCCTCAACCGCCTCGCCGAACAGACCCTCGGTACGCAAAAAACGGCGGACGGCCTCCAGGCCCTTGCATGGTACAAAGAGGGGAGGATAGACCTGATCCAGCACTATTGCAAAAAGGATGTCGAAATAACCAGAGATATTCTCTACTACGCATTAGAACAAGGGTTTCTGCTCTTTGCCAATAAAGCGAAGCAGATTGTGCGTCTGCCCCTTGCTCTTGATACGGCGATAGAAAAAATTTTGCAGCTCAGCGGACAGGCAAACCCCACCACACCGAATTTATAGCCTGCTTACGGCCACAGTAAAGGCGTATAGACGTAACCAGTTGTCCCACTGCTATGGCGCACTTTGGTCCATTGGCCTTCTTCCGCTAATTTGGTCAGCACGACACCCCGCTCAACGTCGGCAACGACCGCATCCTTGGTCGATGGACCGGAGCGCATATTGATGCTCTCTTTGGCGTTGACTATCACGGTATCGGCTTTTTTGACAATACTGTCATGTACCCAGCCGGTATCATTTTCAAAATCAGTGACCTTATACCAGTCGCCTTTTTTTTCCGTCACCTTGAGAGGGTACCCCTGAAAAAGTTCCATCGAGGCGGGATAATCCGTACCTGGACCAGTTCTGACATTAGCATTGTCGGTTGTGATAGACAGATAATCTGCAGCAAAAACCGGAGAGGTGGTCAGTAAACAGGTACAGCCAAGAGTTAAGAATATTTTCAATAGTTTTTTCTTTTCGACAAACATATGATTTTTTCTTTTTTTATCTAAATGAATGAGGATGTTACATGATTGAAGGACCAGCCCTTTTTTTATAGCATTAATAGCCGCTCAAGTCAAACAACATATCCTGCCAAGCTGGACAGTTTTGCTCTTTGATTCTTGATGCCGGTGCAAAACCTCTGTACCTGCGCCGGCATGCGCCAGGCAGAAGTGCCTTTGCTGCCCCATCACCAATATTGGCTTTTTAGGACGCCATCATTACTGGAAGAACAGACTGCGTACCCCGCTGTCCATCTCTGCCATCGCGCCAAGAGGAAAAGTCAGGTTGCGGGCACAATGTCCTGACGGAAAATCCCCCCAGACTGGTATAGAATGAACAGGACAGAGTTCGAGAATACGGTCCCATATCGCGTTGCGATAGCGGATTTTTTCTATCTCATTACAACATGCCGAGGTTGAAAAATCTCCCAGAATCAACCCGGCGATTTTTTCCAGTTTCCGAGCCAGGTATAACTGCGTAAGCATCCGATCGACCTTGTATGCCGGTTCGTTGATATCTTCCAGAAAAACAATTTTATCATCCCATGAAAAATCATAAGGGGTTCCAAGAAGTGTTACCAGGCTTGCGAGATTACCGCCTATCAGCGGTGCGGTAACAGTCGCTCCGTGACGCAACACTTCAACCTGATTGTACACCATCCTCGGCGGCTTGATACTGGTCAGACAATCATAAAAAACTGCCAGACTGTCTTCTGTGGCGCCGGCAAGGGAGGTAACAACGGGCCCGTGTAAAGAGACGAGACCGATCTGCTGATGCAAAAAATTCTGCAGGAGAGTGATATCGGAAAAGCCTGCCACTATTTTCGGGTTGCGGGTAAGCAGGTCAAGATCGATCTTCTCCAGCATACGCAGACAGCCATACCCACCCCGCAGGCAAATAAGTCCATTGATTTCTGGATCTTCCACCAGGTGATTAAATTCAAAACCACGCTTATCGTCGCTGTCGGCCAGATATCCAGGCCCCGGCCATAATTGCGGAGGGTATTTCACCGCAAAGCCCATTTCCTGAAGAATCGCCACCCCTTGCATAAATCGACTCTTGTCCTGCAGTTGCCCGGCAGGGGCGATAATGCCGACGGTATCACCTTTTTTCAAAGGTGGCGGGTAAAGCGGAGCCCTCATCGTTGTACAACCCGATTGTAGATGATCTGCAGCCCCTGAAGCGTCAACATCGGTTCTATAAGATCGATTGAGGTTGCATAAGGAGCAATTAACTGCGCCATACCCCCGGTGGCAACAACTTTGAATTCTTCTTTTGGCGTTGAAATCATCTCTTTTTTAATGCCTTGCACCAGCCCGTCAATCATCCCGCCATAGCCATAAAGAATACCGCTTTTCATTGCCTGGACAGTCGATTTCCCTATGATGGAGGGTGGCGGATCCGAAACGTCAATATGAGGCAGATTGGCTGTTTTATTGGCAAGGGCTTCCAGTGAAATTGCAATGCCGGGAAGGATCGCCCCCCCCAGATATTCGCATCTTTCCGTCACACAATCAAAGGTGATGGCTGTGCCGAAATCTATGACCACCTGTTTACATTTATTGAGATTCCAGGCAGCAATAGCGTTCACCAGCCGATCTGCGCCAACTTCGGCAGGATTGTTGAGCAATACCGTAATAAGATCTTTAATTTTATCGACTTTAACGACAAATATTTCATGTTTCAGGTGGTCGGAAAAATGTTTTTTGCAGCAACTGACCCATGCGGACTGTAATATTGGCACAACACTCGCAATAATTATACCTTTGATTTTTTCTTTTTTTATGCCAGCCATGGCAAACAGGGTCTGATATCGAATAGCCAGTTCATCCGCGGTACTCTTGGCGTTCGAGTTCAAACGCCACTGACCGATGAGTTCATTGTCTTCGTACATGCCTGTCACGGTATGCGAGTTGCCAATATCAACCACCAGATACATAATGCACCTTTTGATAAAAATTATGCAGCAGCTCCCGGTAAACGGGAGGAAACAGGAATTTTTCGTAATGCCCCTTGCAGTTCCTGATCTCAGGCTTCCCTTGAAATAATTTTGCATTGCCGGACAAGATATTATAATAGGCAGTAAAAGAAAAGAGTTCTCAGACGATACGCAGAATTCTCTTTGCACTTGTTGCCGGCGGCCGCTGCGACGGGCCGACGGCTACAGCTAATATAATTGTATATTATCAATATATTATATCTCTTGAATGACTATGAAGAAAATAATTATCATCTCCACAACCCTTGAAAATAAAGCAGATGCAGAGCGCATTGCCGAGTTGCTCCTTGACCGTCAACTGATTGCCTGCGCCCAGATATCAGGGCCAATTACCAGTCTGTACCGGTGGAAAAAAGTGACAACCTCTGCGACCGAATTTTCCTTAAGCCTCAAAACGACAGCATCATGCACCGAAAAGGTCAAAGATCTTTTATACCAGGAACACCCCTATGAGCTGCCGGAAATAATTGTCCAGGAAATAGATCATTCCAGCCCGGAATATTCCCAATGGGTTCATGAGGAAGTGCAACCATGACCGGACAACACAAAGCAGGGGGATACAGAAGACGGAAAATAGGCGAATATGTTTGTCATTGCTGCAAAAAAAAACAGGAATTCTGCTATAGTTGTCCCTGTGGTTTTATGATTTGCAAAGACTGTTTTGAAGAAAGTAAATGGGGCATCAGTAATGGCCCAACCTGGATATGTCCGGACTGTGAACGTATCCGCATGATGTAGCCGTTTCTGGACAACACCCACCCGAAACAGCCGTATATCACTGTTGCGTATTCCCCCGAAATACAATATTATACCTTGTTATTATTAATCTTTTCAAGGTCATGGGTTGCCCGAGAATGAATGTATCTACACACACTTACGATGAAAGCAAAATAAAAACACTCAGCTCTCTGGAGCATATCAGGAAGCGCCCTGGTATGTATATCGGTCGACTGGGGGATGGCTCGAATCCAAGCGACGGCATCTATATCCTTCTCAAAGAGGTGGTGGATAATGCTGTTGACGAATTCATAATGGGGGCAGGAAAGAGGATCAACATCACCATTCATGAAGACGGCTCGGTACAGGTAAGAGACTTCGGCAGGGGGATTCCACTGGGCAAAATAGTCGATTGTGTGTCGACTATCAACACCGGTGCTAAATACAATACCGATGTCTTTCAATTCTCAGTTGGCCTCAACGGAGTAGGCACCAAGGCAGTCAATGCACTTTCTGATGTTTTTACTGTAACTTCCTATCGTGATGGGAAATTTGCCTCTGCTATCTTTAACAGTGGAAAACTCATTGAGCAAAATGAGGGTGACACAGAAGAAAAAAATGGCACTCAGATTGATTTTTCACCATCCAGTGAAATGTTTCCCAATTTCAAGTTTGATTTGTCTTTTGTCGAGAACCGGTTATGGCGCTACGCCTACCTCAATGCCGGACTGAAAATATATCTCGATAAAAAAATCTTTTTCTCATCCCGAGGTTTACTCGACCTGCTCGACAAAGAACTCGACGGAGCGGAATTGTACCCGCCAATTTACTACCAGGACCCGACACTCGAATTTGCCTTTTCCCATACAGATTCGTTTAGCGATTGCTATTACACCTTCGTCAACGGAACGTATACCAATGAAGGCGGCACCCATCTTTCGGCGTTCAGAGAGGGGATTCTGAAGGGGATCAATGAGTTTTCCGGTAAAAAATTCGTCAATACTGATGTTCGCGATGGTATCGTCGGCACCCTGGCCATTAAAATAAAAGATCCTGTTTTCGAGTCACAAACCAAAAATAAGCTTGGCAACACAGAGGTGCGGTCGTGGATTGTCAACCGGGTCAAAGACGCCGTTTCCAGCGCCCTGTACAAAGACACTGACTCGGCACAGATGTTGATCGATAAAATCCTTCGCAATGAAAAGGTGCGGAAGGAACTACAGAGTGTCCGCACCGAAGCTCGTGCCAATGCAAAAAAAATTGCTTTTAAAATTGATCAGTTAAAAGACTGCAAACATCACCCTTCAAGAACAAAGCCCTCAGCGGAAGACCAGGAAAACATGGTGTTTATCACCGAGGGGCAATCAGCAGCCGGTTCCATAATCTCCTCCAGAGACCCGTTTACCCAGGCGGTATTTTCTTTAAAAGGGAAACCCCTGAACGTCTTTGGCCAAAAAATGACCACGCTTTATAAAAATGAAGAAATGTATGCCCTGATGCGGGCCCTCAACATCGAAGACTCTATCTCCGATCTCAGGTTCGACAAGGTCATACTGGCAACAGATGCGGATGTTGATGGTTTACACATCAGAAACTTGCTGCTCACTTTTTTCCTGCACTACTTTGAGCCCCTCGTTAAACTCGGCCATATCTTTATTCTGGAAACTCCCATCTTTCGAGTCAGAAACAAGCAGGAAACAATCTACTGCTATTCTGAACAGGAAAAGATAGCTGCCACAAAAAAGCTCAGCGGACCAGGCAATAAAGGATCCGTGGTAGAAACCACCCGTTTCAAAGGATTGGGGGAGATCTCCCCCAAAGAATTCAAGCAATTTATCGGCCCCGATATTCGCTTAAAGAGCGTTACCCTGGACTCGTTAAGTGAAGTCGCCAAGGTCCTTTCGTTTTATATGGGCAAAAACACGCCGATGCGCCGTCAGTACATTATGGAAAACCTGGTCATTGAAAACTAGCCTCAACGTGTCGATATCCCTCTCCGATAAAACAGAGTCTCATTTATCCCGTAACAAACATGGACACAAATCTCGGTAAACTTCATCAGCTGTTCGACAAGAATTTTCTTGAATACACCTCATATGTCATTCGCGAAAGAGCTATCCCTTCCGTTGAAGACGGCCTGAAGCCGGTACAAAGGCGCATCCTGCAGACGCTGTTTAATATGGAAGATGGCCGCTTTCACAAGGTGGCCAACCTGGTGGGGGAGACGATGAAGCTGCACCCCCATGGCGATCAATCGATATTTGCCGCTCTTGTCAATCTCGCCAACAAGGGATTTCTGATCGAAAGGCAGGGGAATTTCGGAAATATTTACACCGGAGACCGGGCATCGGCTGCTCGATATATCGAATGCAGGCTTTCACCGCTCGCCAAGGAAATTCTTTTCAACAAAGATCTTACCGAATTTGTCGAGTCCTACGACGGAAGAATGCAGGAACCGGTAACCCTGCCGGCAAAACTCCCCCTGTTGCTGCTCATGGGCGCAGAGGGTATCGCAGTGGGCATGGCGACAAAAATCCTGCCCCATAACTTCTGCGAACTTCTCGAGGCGCAGAAGAAAATTCTCCGCGGGGAGGAGTTTGTTCTCTACCCCGATTTTCCGCAAAAAGGGTTGGTCGACGTCAGTAATTACGACGACGGCAACGGAAAAATTCGATGTCGCGCCAGAATAGACGAACTCAACGAGAAAACTATCGTTATAAAGGAAATCCCTTATACCACGACCACTCAATCCCTCACCGATTCGATTGAGAAAGCCGCCAAAGCCGGCAAAATAAAAATTATCTCCATTAACGACTACACAGCGGAAAACGTCGAGATAGAAATAAAGCTGGCCAGGGGAGTGTATGCCAGTGAAACGATAAAAGCGCTGTACGCCTTTACCGACTGTGAAGTCCCGATTACCCCGAATCTGACGCTGATCAACGGCACAACCCCGGAAACTACGACAGTCACCGAGGTTATCAGATCGAACACGGTGAAATTAAAGGCCGATCTGCAGCGAGAATTGGAAATTGACCTTGCCAGAAATGAAGATAAACTGCACGCCAAGCTGCTCGAACAAATTTTTATTGAGGAACGGCTGTATAAAAATATCGAAGAGGAAACAAGCTATAAAGCTGTCCTGCAGAGTGTAGAAACATCGCTTCTTGCCTATAAAGACAAGCTTATCCGACCGGTCACTCGAGAAGATATCGAAAGACTGCTGGAGATCAGGATTAAGCGAATTTCCCGCTTTGATATCAATAAGCAGCAGAAAGAAATCAACGAAATACGAAAGAACATGAAGGACATTCGTAATTCGTTAAAAGATATGGTTGGCTTTACTATTTCGTTTCTCGACAAACTCCTCGAAAAATATGGTCACGAATATCCGAGACTGACTGAAATTACCAGTTTCTCAGAGGTGAGCTTCCGCAAAGTCGCTCTTTCCAATCTCCACGTCCTGTATCATCGTCAATCTGGTTTCATGGGCACCCAGATAAAAGAAGAGGAGGACCCCAAAGAAGATCTGAGCGTAACCTGCTCGGAATACGACCGACTTTTTCTCATTTTCAGCAACGGGCTCTATAAAATTATTCCGGTCACGGAAAAATTGTATGTCGGACAAGAACTCGAGTGGTTTGGCATTTTAGAGGAAAAGACTATTTTCAACCTTATCTACCGGGATGGGGCAGAAAATTTCGCGTACGTCAAACGTTTTGAAACACCAAGCTTCATCCTGGAAAAAGAGTACCGACTTTTTCCCGAACATAAAAGATCAAGAATTCTGCTCTTGACATTCGGCAAAGGTAATTTTGCCAAAATCAACCTGATGCCTTCATCAAGGGCTCGAATCAACAGTCTGGAAATTGCCTTCGATGACTATCTCATTAAAAATGCGGCAGCCAAAGGGAAGAGGGTATCCACGCGTGTGGTCCGGAGAGTTTCTCAATCTTCAGGCATAAATATCGAGCCGGTAAAACAGAACCTCCCCCTGCCAGGGCTTGATAGCGTCCTTAAAAAAAATGAGCCTGCGGGTGAGCCAGGCCTGCCAGAGGACAAGGAAGAAACGAACGAATAGAGAAGCGAACCTCAATATAACAAATGAATGACAGATAGAGTTAATGTTGATTCTCTATTTTCCCCTGCAGTGAATGTTGTCCGGCAAAAAATATCCGGGCATTGACAATATCTCCCGGAGCAGAGGAGAGTGGTTCGGTGAAATGGACAATATGATTCGTCTCCGTTCGTCCCTTTGCCCCCGTCGTATCATTTTCTTCGATCATCACCTTTTTTACCTTGCCAAGATACTCTCTGTTTCTCTCGATACTGATTTCATCCTGCCTTTTCTGAAAAAGGGCTAACCTTTCGGATTTCACATGTTCCGCAACTTTATCCTCAAATTGACTGGCTCTGGTCCCGGGTCTATCGGAATACTTAAAGGAAAATGAACCGTGGAATCGTACAGTTTCCAGCAGGTTCATGGTTTCGGCAAAATCCTCATCAGTCTCCCCAGGAAAACCAACAATAACGTCGGTAGTAAGGGCAATTTCAGGGCAATACTCATGTAGTTTATCAACTTTCTCCAAGTACTGAGCAACGGTATATTTACGATTCATCCGCTGCAATGTACGATCAGAGCCAGCCTGAACCGGCAAATGAAATTGCGCGCAAAGATTTTTAATGTCCCGGAAACATCGCATAAGTTCATCAGTTAAATCTTTCGGGTTTGAGGTGGTAAATCGCAAACGCGCGAGTCCGCTAATTTCAGAAACATCCTTGAGTAAATCAGCAAAAGCATACTTTGCGTTACTCGGATCCACCTGATTGGTTTTCCCGTATGAATTAACATTCTGCCCAAGCAGGGTAATCTCTTTGATGCCAGAGTTCACTAAAACTTTAACTTCGTCTACTATATCCTTAACTTTACGTGAAACTTCTCGACCTCTGGTGTACGGGACAACGCAATAGGTACAATAATTATTGCACCCCTGCATAATGGTGACAAATTTTCTGAATCGTGAAGACAGAGCAGGGGAGGTGGCCGAAAAAGAGTTCTCCGGCAAAGCTATTTCCGGCAGGAATCTGGGAATATCGTAGTCATTCTTCAACCCCGTAACTACTTGACTCCCTTGCGATACGCTTTTTTCCAGCAGCGCACCGAGGTCATAGATATTCTGGGTTCCAATAACCAGATTGACATGAGGCATCCTCTCAATGATGCGAGCGCCTTCCTGCTGGGCAACACAGCCGGCTACGCATATTTGCATATCCGGTCTTTTTTCTTTAAATTTACGAAGATACCCAAGCAGCGACATGACCTTCTGCTCGGCCTTGGCACGAATAGAACATGTGTTGAGGATAACCAGATCGGCGGCGTACATGTCCATGCCTTCAATGAAACCATATCCGGCAAGGGATTGGGCCATTATTTCAGAATCCCTTTCGTTCATCTGACAGCCAAATGTCTTTATAAAAAATGTTTTTTGTTCCATCCTTCTTTACTCTTAATCCTCAACCGGAATACTGTTTGATTGTACTAAAGATGCCGCAAGACTGCCCAGAAGCCCAAAAAGATCGTGGGTCATTTCTTGCGGATAGCGGAGGACGACAATCCCATCAGAACTGTGATAACTTGATAATATTGCAAGGTTATCATATCCTTCGAGGATAAATTTCAAATAATGAAATCGGTCCGGCGATATCCTTAAATAAACTTCGTTCAATGTGTTCATTAGGCTAACTGTAACTCAAGATATACGATAAGCAACCCAAGGTGATTGGCCTGACAGTACATGCAAGCAATACCGGCCAGGATACATCTCAATTTCTTCTTTTTTTGACAGAGCAACTAAAGTAGTGCTTTAAACTGTCAAGGATGCGTCAATTTTTTTCATATGTGCGGCATTTCTTTGCAGGAGAGGGTTGACAACCTCCGTCAAGAACTCTTCGGTTTGTTCCTGAGCACGACCGGTAAATTGCGAATAATCACTCACCATTTCCTCAAGTTCCGGCAGGGAGAAGGGGATTCGATCATCCTCGGCCAATCGTACAAACAGATCGTTTTCTCTGCCAAGCTCTTTGACAACCTTGCCGGCGGCCAGAGAATGCTCCTTGACAATTTCATGCATTTCCTGGCGGCTTTCCCCTTTTTTAACAGCCTCCATAAGAATTTTTTCGGTGGCCATAAAAGGCAGTTCTGTCATGAGGTGCCTTTTAATTTGCGCCGGAAATACAACCATATCGGAAGTAATATTTATAAAGAGCTTCAATATAGCGTCAGCAAGCAGGAAACACTGCGGAATATCCATTCTCCTGATGGCTGAGTCATCGAGTGTTCGCTCAAACCACTGATTACTATAGGTGGCAGCAAAATTTTGCGGCAGCGTCATTAACTTGCGAGCGAGCCCGGTCAGCCTTTCAGAGCGCATTGGATTTCGCTTATAGGCCATGGCGGAGGAGCCGGTTTGATTCTTCTCGAATGGCTCTTCCTGCACCTTGAGGTTTGACAACAGACGGAGATCAACCGCGAATTTATGCGAGGTCGCACCAATGCCGGCCAGTGTTTCTGCCAGTTTCATATCCAGCTTTCGCGTATATGTTTGCCCTGTGACCGCAAATACCTCACTGAATCCAAGTTTTTGCGCAACCAGCCTGTCGAGTTGGCGCACTTTTTCGTGATCGCCTTTAAACAACTCCAGAAAGGTGGCCTGCGTCCCCACGGTACCCTTGGCGCCCCGGGCCTTAATTTGCTGAAGATACATGTCTATGTATTCAAGATCCATAATAAGATCCTGAAGATACAAGGTGTTGCGCTTGCCGACAGTTGTCGGTTGAGCCGGCTGGTAGTGCGTGAACCCAAGTGTCGGCAGTGCTTTATATTGCTGACAAAACGCAGCAAGATTCGCAATAACCTGCAACACAGATGAGCGGAGGAAATGCATAGCCGCTCTCTGGATAATCAGATCCGTATTGCATACAACAAACTGGGACGTCGCCCCGAGATGGATAATGCCGGCGGCTTTGGGGCATTTGCAGCCGAACTCATAAACATGCGCCATGACATCGTGACGTATTTCTTTTTCTTTCCGGGCAGCCAGATCGAAATCGATGTTGGAGATATTTGCCCGCATCTCCTGTAACATTTCCTCACTGATTATATCAGTCAGCCCAAGTTCAAATTCTGCCTCGGCGAGGGCAAGCCAGCATTTACGCCAGGTGGTGAATTTAGTCTTTTCTGAAAAAAGCTTTTGAATTTCAAGACTGGTGTAACGGCTGACAAGGGGCTCCTGATATATTTCGCGGGACATAGAACTCTCCGTATGACTTTTTGAATAACAGACGATTAAAATTAATTGTGTGAAAAAAGAAGGTTAGATAAAGAACTTCGCAGATTTTAAAAATTAGCTCCGATCAGGCATATCTATAGCATTTTTGCCTTAATAAACAAACCAAAGATACATTCCTTTCTGGTCAGAAAATCGACTAGTTCCTCAAATATAATTAATGTCGCATAATGTATATTATGTATAGTTAAATTAATAGCTAGAAATAACAGATTGATACAACCCTATTATATGAATTTTTCTGCCTTATTCTATCGCAACAGGCATTTATTTTTAACCCTGCTGCCTTACGGCAAAACTTCAGAGAATACTTCCAGGATTATAGATTGAAGCGAACAGCCAACGGTCGGATACACTCGACATAAAACCTAAGGAAGAATCTGAGGTTTTGGCACTTAACCGTAAGCCTTTTGTCAGTAGCTTAATTGACTGCAAAATGTATTTTAATTGTCTTTTTTCAATTCTGAATGGGTTTAAATGTCGATGACGCGTACCTGCCAACTCACGTTGCCGCGAAACCTGTTCATGGTCGGTGTATAGATCATCTTCCTTCTAGGTTGCCGCTGGACGTCCTCCAGGACTTCACCGAGTCGAAAGCCTATTCCCTTAAGATTTGCAAATTTGCCGCGAATCGTTACCTGTAAGTGTTCGGAATTCCGGCCAACAGCCCGCGAATCGAGTATTGTGGCCGCGGCATCCTGAAAAACCGGCTGCGGATTACCTGGCCCAAAAGGTTCGAGTAACTGGAGACAACGCAGATGGTCCTGATCCATCATCAATTCCGAAGGACAGTTAATATCATACTGTTTTTTTATTATAATTTTCCTTTCTCTCACTGCTTTTCCAGCCAGAACTGTAAAATGTGATGAAAATTGCGTCATGCTGTCAGCACTGACGGTTAACCCGGCTGCCATTTCATGACCACCAAAGCGTTCAATCCATTGCGAACATTTCGCCAGTAAGGCAACAATATTGACACCGTCAACAGATCTTGCGGAACCGACAAAAGATACCTGGCCGTCAGAATGTCTTTTTTGGGCAAACACAATAGCTGGAACCCGGAACATATCAACGAGCCTTGATGCGACAATACCTGCAACACCTTGATGTAAGTCCCCTTTTACTATCACGCATTTATCCTGTTCTATCTGACCGGCGCTGGTTATACTTAAAGCTGTTTCTAGATTCTCGCTGCTTATTCTTTTTCTCTGCTCATTGAGATCTGTCAACACCTGGGCCAAATGCTTGGCTCTTTTGCGATCAGCTTCGGTAAGAAGTTCCACGACGACTGTACTCTCCCCCAGCCTGCCGGCTGCATTTATTTTCGGACCAATAAGGTAGCCAATATCTTCAGAAGTTACATATCCCCCTGTAATTTCACAGGAAGTCAGCAGTTCATTAAGACCTGTAAATTGTGGATCGGCGAGCGCTTCCAGGCCTGCTCTGACTAAAATTCTATTGGTTGGCGTAAGGTTCACAACATCCGCAATGGTCCCAAGCGCAACAAAAGCGAGATACTTTTTCAGGTTGAGTCGACCAGCACTATCTGCTATTTTTTTTGTGGTAGGCCTCTTTGCGAGCTCGGCTCTGATTCCGGCAGCCAGATAAAAGGCCACCCCGACCCCGGCAAGGTGCTGACCATTAAACCCGCATGAGGGCTGCGACGGATTAAGCACCAGACAATCCGGAACATTTTGCTCCGGCATGCTGTGATGATCAGTGATGATGATTTTCCCACCCAGTTTTGCAATAATCTCAACTTGCTGAGCGTTCGATATGCCACAGTCTACAGTGATGAGTAGAAACTCCTCCGCCAGACTGATATTCCCCCTGTTCGTGAACCACTCAGCATTTAATCCGTACCCTTCATGCATCCGATCGGGAATATGCCACCGAACCGCCGTTCCAAGTTCTTTGAAGAAATTCACCAGAAGGGCCGTTCCCGTGGTACCATCCACATCGTAATCGCCCCAGATGATAATTTGTTTTCCGGCAATCATATAGTCAACAGCCAGTCGCGCAGCCGCTGAAAGATTGAGCATTTGGTCCGGTTTCGGAAGATCGGCCAGAGACGGGTAGAGAAATCTATGCGCCGCTTCGCCCCCTGTTATCCCTCTTGTTTTGAGGTATTCGATAAAAACTGGCGGGACTGTCGATAGACTATCAGTGCTGGAGTTCGGAATTTTACTGTTCATTTATCGTTGTTGTCATAATTTGGCGAACCAGGCATCGACAGCATGCAGAACATTCTGTTGTTCATTGACATCAAACCACTGCAAATCCGGCATGTTAGAAAACCATGTGTACTGCCTTTTAGCGTACCTCCTGGTGTCTCTGGCAAGAAGACGGACGGTCTCTTCCAAGGTCCACTGTCCGTCTATATAATTGATCATATGACGATATCCTATTGAACCAAGAGCGTTAAGCGTTCGGTCATAGCCCATGGCCAACAACTTTCGCACTTCTTCTTCCAGTCCAGCTTCGAGCATCATATCGCATCGACTGTTAATTCTCTGGTAGAGTTCGGCGCGATCTGTGGTTAACCCCACTTGCAGGGTATTGGCAAGAAGCAGACCTTCGGTCTCTTTTTTATGACGACGTATATGCTCCGACCAGGGAATGCCGGTAACATAAAAAACTTCTAATGCCCGCAACAGGCGCTGGGTATCGTTCATGTGGATTCTTGTTGCGCTAACTCGGTCACATAAAGATAATTCTTCATGTAGTTTCAGTGCACCTTCAGCCACCAATCTCACCCGCAGCATCTGCCTTACTTCTTCATCCACAGGAACACCGGGAAAAATGCCTTCGAGCAGAGCTTTGAGATAGAGTCCGGTTCCTCCGGTCAGTAACGGTACTTTGCCACGGGAGTGAATTCTTCGTATCGCCTGCAATCCATCTTCGGCAAATCTGGCCGAATCATACGGTTCATCCGGATCGACAATATCAATCAAATGGTGCGGGACCTCTGCCCGCTCGTCACAAGAAGCTTTTGCCGTGCCAATGTCCATATACCGGTACACCTGCATGGAGTCGACACTGACAATTTCGCACCCATAGCGACGGGCAACAGTCAGCGAAAGATCGGTTTTACCGATAGCCGTTGGCCCAACCAGTACCAGACACGGCTGTTCAATTCGTTCGGATGTCACGGTTCCTCGGCAAATATAAATGCGCTGGCAAACCTGTCTGCGCGTTTGGGACCTATTCCCGGAATATTAAGCAGGTCACTGCTGCGGGAAAATTGGCCGAATTGACGCCGATAGGCAATAATGTCTTCGGCCAGAGCCGGGCCGATGCCATCGACCGTCATCAGCATGTCTTTGTCGGCACTGTTAATTGGCACAGCAGCAAATAAAAATGGGCTGAATCGTGCGGAGATCTTATCTTCATGTTCTTTTCCTGTTTCCAAACAATTATCCACAACAAGATGATCCGGCTCGACGAAGTGCAATTGTTGACAGGAGGCACCCTCGTTATTTTCTCTCAAAGAGAAAAAAGTGGTACCTGCCACAAGGTCACACAACAACAGGCCAAACAGGAACAAAAGTATGACCATTAACCGGCCGTCACGTGATACGCTGATGTCTGAATCATTCACCGTGAATCCCCTGTCCTGCGCCGACGCTTTTAACCGCAGCAAGATAAGGAATGTATGCGGTTATGCGCAAAATGCAAATATTATGGTCTATCCACGAATTTTCTGCTTGTTTTTCGTTGTTTTCATGCAGCGCAATGAGTATAAACGTTATTCTTTTAATCACTCAGTTCACTTTCAGACATGCAGACATCTCTCCCTTTTAATATAGTGCTGGTGGAACCTGAAATTCCCCCGAACACCGGTTCGATAGCCAGGCTGTGCGGCGCTACCAATACAGTGCTGCACCTGGTGCATCCCCTTGGTTTTTCAACCGACGACAAACATCTTAAACGGGCCGGGCTCGATTACTGGCAGCATGTCAACATTCAACATTGGGAGAGTTTCGAGACGTTTCTGGCGGCCCAAAATGAACTCGATCTCTTTTTCTTTACCACCAAAGTGACTACAGTGTACAGCTCTGCGCAGTTCAAACCGGGTTGTTTTATGATTTTTGGTAAGGAGACAAAAGGCTTACCCGAAGACATACTGCACTTGTATCAGGACAGATGCTACACCTTGCCGATGCCAAACCCGAATATCCGGAGTTTGAACCTTGCCATGACTGCCGGGATAGTCTTATATGAAGCCATCCGCCAATGTGCAGAACAATAACAATGGCAAGCGGTAGAGTAAGGCGGTACTAGTGCCCTGATGATAAATTTAAGCTGCCAGTTTCATATAACGTACCGAGTATAATATTTCTATGCCATTCTTTTGCGAAAAAGGCTCTCATATGCGTTTGCTGACTGTAATGCATTATACAATAGATTTTCGCGATATCGTCTAACTTTAAAACCAACCACAGGAGAAATGAGCAATGGCTGATCGTGTATTTAATTTTAGTCCCGGACCTGCAACCCTTCCGTATGAAGTTCTCGAAAAAGCAGGCCGGGATGTCGTTAATTTCAAGGAAACCGGAATTGGCCTTATTGAAATCAGTCACCGTTCCAAAGAATTTATGGCCGTGGCAGAAGAGGCCGAAAAAAATCTGCGCGACCTGATGCAGATCCCGGACAATTACAAGGTGTTATTCTTACAGGGCGGTGCTTCAAGCCAGTTTTTCATGGTTCCCATGAATTTATTGGGCAAGGGCAAAAAAGCGACCTATCTCAATACCGGCACCTGGGCCAAGAAAGCTATTAAAGAAGCTCAATTGTTTGGCGAGGTCGAAGTCGCCTATTCCAGTGAAAAAGCAAATTTTAATAGAGTGCCCAAACAGGGTGAATATACAGTTGCGGATGATTCCGAGTATCTTTATTACGTCTCCAATAATACCATTTACGGCACCGAGTTTGCCGAAGTGCCGCAAACAGACAAAATGCTCATCAGTGATATGAGCTCGGATATCCTGTCGCGGCCGGTCGATGTGTCCAGGTTCGGTCTTATTTTTGCCGGTGCCCAGAAAAACCTCGGTCCTGCAGGGGTAACCATCGTTATCATTCGCGATGACCTCCTCGACAGGACACCGGCCAACACCCCAACCATGCTCAGCTACAAAACACATGCAGATAAAGGCTCGATGTTTAATACCCCGCCCTGCTTTGCTGTATATGTTGTCGGTGAGGTGTTAAAGTGGTTGAAAAAAATGGGCGGCGTTGCGGCAATGGAAAAAATAAACCGGGAGAAAGCGGCTCTTCTTTATGGGGCAATTGACAGCAGCGACTATTACCGTGGCCATGCCGAAAAAGATTCCCGCTCCCTGATGAACGTCACCTTCAATCTTGCCACCCCGGAGCTTGAGGCAAAATTTATTGCCGGAGCTGCGGCAATCGGTCTCAACGGCCTGAAGGGACATCGGTCAATCGGCGGCTGCCGCGCCTCCATCTACAATGCCTTTCCCGTGGAAGGTGTTGTCAAGCTGGTTGAATTTATGAAGGATTTTGCGGCGAAAAACCCGGTGGCCTGAGACGATTACCAATGAAGTATCGATGAATTACTCAGGCAATATCATCCGACCGCCCAGCGAGGCAAACTCAATCATCCTCCAGGTGACGGTCGGATGCTCCTATAATAAATGCACCTTCTGCGGGGTCTATAAAGACACGCCTTTTCAACTGAAGGCACCAGAGACGATCAATGCGGACCTCCGGTTCGCGCAAAAATATTGTCGCGGGCAAAAACGGATTTTCCTGGCCGACGGTGACGTACTGATATTGTCACAGAAAAAACTCATCGCGCTTTTTGATAAAATTCGCCAACAACTTCCGTGGATTACCAGGATATCCCTGTATGGCAATGCGCGGGCTGTGCGAAATAAAAGTGCCGAACAGCTGGCAACATTAAAATCGATGGGTCTTGACCGGGTATACATGGGATTGGAAAGTGGCTGCGATGCAGTTTTACACTCGGTCAGAAAAGGTGAAACCGGAGAATCCATGACGGCAGCGGGCCGAAAGATAACGGCAGCCGGACTTTTTCTGTCGGTCACCACCCTTCTCGGCCTTGGCGGCACCGCATTATCCGCGCAGCATGCAATCGATACCGCTGAAGTATTAAATAAAATGGCACCGCATCAGATAGCCGTCCTCACTCTGATGCCGCTTGAAAACACCAAACTTGGCAGAGAGGTGGCAGCAGGAACCTTTACCCTGCCCTCCCCTTTCGAAATTTTACAGGAACTCCAATTGCTTATTTCACACTTGCAGAATGTCAGATGCCAATTCCACGCCAATCATGCATCGAGTTATCTGCCGCTTTCGGGGCGATTGCCACGAGATAAAGATGCATTTCTTGCATCCATCGCAACGGCTTTGCATGGCTCCACCCCTCTCGTCCCTGACTACAGGAGGGCGCTATGAATCCTGTCGCCACCAAAACAGACCTGAAGAACCTCACTCAGGAAGGTTTAATTAAATATGCTGAGAGCCTTGGCCAATCGACTTTTCGTGGCAAGCAGATAATGGGATGGCTATATCGACCTGGAATCACTGAATTTACACAGATGACTGATCTGGCGAAGGTGTTTCAGAAATTACTGGAGGACAACGCCTGTATTTCAAGATTTTCAGATCCGATTATTGAAAAGGCCAGCGATGGTTGCGTTAAATTTGGCTTTCGACTCGATGATGGCCATATAATTGAGTCGGTTCTCATCCCTGAACCGGACAGAAACACGCTCTGCATTTCCTCCCAGGTAGGTTGCGCCATGGGGTGCACGTTCTGCCTCACGGGAACCATGGGGTTTATCAGGAATCTGACGCCTGCAGAAATCGTCAATCAGGTTTGCAGTGTCCGCGATTATCTGCTCGTCCAGCCGAAAGAGAGCCTGATAGGCCCCGACCGGGTGACCAATGTGGTGTATATGGGCATGGGGGAACCACTCAACAATCTCGAAAATGTGCTGGCCTCCCTGTCCATTCTCATGGAACAAAAGGGTCTGGATGTCTCCGCCAGAAAAATAACCGTTTCCACATGTGGAATAGTTCCCAAAATCAGAGAGTTCGGGGAAAGATCTCCAGTCAATCTAGCTATCTCGCTGCACGCCGTAAACGATGCAGTGCGAAGCCAGCTCATGCCCGTCAATAACCGTTACCCGGTGGAAGAACTGCTCGCTGCCTGCCGTGATTTTCCCATGCCGAAAAGAAAACGAATCATGTTTGAGTATATTATCCTTCAAGGCATCAATGATGCGGACAAAGACGCCTACGAATTAGCCCGGAAACTCAAAGGAATCCCCTGCAAAATAAACCTGCTCCCCTATAACGAATCTCCGGCACTTCCCTTTAAAAGCCCAACGAGAGAGAGGCTGGTCAGATTTCAAAACATTCTCATCAATGCCCATTACACGGTCTTTATCAGAAACAGCCGTGGCACGGATATCTCCGCTGCCTGTGGTCAGCTTGCAACAGGTGAACATTGACCTGAAGGTGACATCGCTTTCTCTTTTTCTTTGCCGATCGGTCCTTTTTACCATTCTCAGGTGATCCCCCCTCTCTTAGACTGATGGGCGAAACGCCTCGGCAATATTCACCAGACACCAGCCTGCTCTGCAGCAACGGAAGAGATCTCCTCTTTTAAGCTAGAAAATCGTTGACATGCTTCGCTTATGCTCTACATTGGTCCCCTTTCGTTTTCAATGAACAAAAGAGGAGATTGTATTATGCGTAACCATTGGAGTAGCCGGTTTGGTTTTATCCTGGCGGCTGTCGGTTCAGCCGTAGGGCTTGGTAATATCTGGAAATTCCCCTTCATTACGGGAATGAACGGCGGCGGGGCCTTTGTGCTGGTGTACCTCATCGCCATCTTGAGCTGTGGCCTGCCAATTTTGATGGCCGAATTTCTTATCGGTCGCCATTCCCAAAAAGATGTTGTCGGTTCCTTCAGAGAGCTGACCCCAAAATCAACATTCTGGAAAACCATCGGCTGGCTGAACCTGGCCGCAGCATTCATCATTTTATCCTACTATGGTGTTGTTGCCGGCTGGACGCTTGACTATCTGGTAAAGTCGATCGCAGATTCCTTTTCCAGTCAGGACCCTGAGGTCATTGCCGGCATGTTCGGAGCGCTTGTTACCGATCCGGTCCGGCAGATTATATGCCTGACGGCCTTCATGGCTCTGTGCCTGCTTGTCGTTATCAGCGGGATTAAAGAAGGTATAGAACGTTGGAACAAGGTTTTGATGCCTGCCCTGTTTGCCATCCTGGTCCTGATGGCCGCCTATGCCATGACCACCAGCGGTGCGGCAGAAGGTCTGAAGTTCATGCTGTACCCTGATTTCTCCAAGCTGACCATTAACGGGATACTGGAAGCCATAGGTCACTCTTTTTTCACCCTCAGTCTCGCCATGGGAGCCATGATTACGTACGCCAGCTATATGGATAAGAAGGAAGCCATTTACCCGGTCTCCATCCGTATCGCCTTTCTCGACACTCTGGTTGCTATTATTGCAGGTATTGCGATCTTCCCGATCGTCTTCTCTGTGGGCATGGAACCCAGCAGCGGACCGGGTTTGATCTTCAAGACCCTGCCACAGGTATTCGCCACCGTTCCATTGGGAGCTGTTCTTTCCACATTGTTCTTTCTGTTGCTGGCGTTTGCCGCACTTTCTTCTGCAGTTTCCCTGCTGGAGGTACTTACCGCCTATATGATCGATGAGAAGAAATATGACAGGAAGAAAGCAACCATCTGCATGACTGTTGCGGTTTACGTAGCCGGGATTCCGTCAGCACTTTCCTACTCTACCCTGAGCAATGTCAAACTGCTCAAGGGAATGGAAATACTCGATTCTCTCGATTACGTAGCAAGCAACTTTATGCTGCCCATCGGCGGCTTGCTGATCGCCATCTACACCGGCCATATTCTGGATAAAAAAATCTGTAAAGCAGAGATCACCGAAGATGGCACAGGCTTCCTTGCTATTTTTAACATCTGGTACTTTACCATCCGTTATATCGCACCAATCGCCGTTTTTGTCGTCTTTCTGACCAAAATTGGTTTGCTCAAGCTGTAAGTACCGCGCTTTGCAGGACTCATCTAAAAAAGGCACTATGCTTTGTCGCATTGCGCTAAGGTCAGTGCCTTTTTTGGGGGCTTTTCCGTCTTCGTTCAGCGGCTTTCTGCCGCTGTCGCTTGCGGTTGTCTCCAGTCGGTCAATCCATATTTCTCTAAAATATGCTGCAATTTCCCATCCGCCCTCAATTGGGCTATGCCATCGGATAGTATTTTTGCATAGACTGGAGAGTTGGTTGTCTTTGGTGAAAAGGCAATATAACAAAATGAGGGTTCATTGCCATAACCGGCACATTCAATGTCATCGGCAAAGCCTAAACGTTTCGCCTCCCAAAGAATGGCGGCCTCGGTATCAACAATAACATCAATTCTATTTAACACGAGTCGCTGCAGACTTCTCTGTAACGGAACATCTCCAGTGAGAATCTGGACTTTATCGGCATTATTGCTGTTTTCTTTTATGTAATCGTTGAGCCACCGCCGATAATCATAGCCGGCAATGACCCCCAGGGTAATCTGTTGAATCGATTCAACACCGTTAAATTTCCAGCTATTTCCTTTTTTCACATAAAAAGCTAATTTGTTGCGAGCCATTTCTTCTTCAGGAAAAACAAAGCCTACGGCATCAGTCTTTGATGCACCGATTGCAGCGGTATAGATCCCCTGCTCAGTTCCGGCAATGGCCCGTTTCCATGGCATTGTTATATACTTCACCTCGATTCCCCTGGCCTCAAAGATGATTCGGGCGATATCTACCATATAGCCTTCAAACTGGCTGTTCGCCTTTCCATTGAAAGGTGGCCATTCATCTGCCACAATTGTAATGGTTTCAGCATGACAAGGCGTTGCCAGTACCAGTATAAAACAAAAAACAATAAAATATTTCATGCTGTCTGTTAATTTGAAAATACGCAATATGCCAGTTTTCAATGGGATTACCGCATAGAGAAAGAGCCTGAAGATCTGTTTAAGGCAAGCCCGTCCGTTAACAAAAGGAACATCTGGCGATTTTAATGTCTGCTCTACGCAGTTTAACTCTTTTGTCACGTATATGGAAATAAGTTCGAGGGTAAGTCCTGTATTTCTGGCCTTCTCGTGCCACGAAAACTATTGCCCCTCAAGAAGCATAAAAAATACTCTCGAGGGGCCTTGCAAAGTAACAGCACTCCCGCTTATTTGCCATTTACCGGGCTTGCGTTACATTATTTTGCCCCCGAAATCGTGTCGCATCTGCTTCTTGTTCAATTTACCGACACTGGTTTTGGCTATCTGTTCCACCAGGTTGATCGTTTCCGGCATGGCATATTTAGGCAGGATACCTTTATCGATGGCAACCTGGACTGCAGCTCTGATATCATCTTCCGTCAGCGGTTTTTCCGTCACTTCTTTCGGTACAACCAGGGCCATCGGCCTCTCTCCCCATTTCCGGTCTTTTACGCCGATCACCGCTACCTCGCTGACCCCAGGGTGCTGGCTGATGATATCTTCGAGCTCCAGCGAGGAGATCCACTCCCCGCCAGTCTTGATCACGTCCTTTAACCGATCGGTGATCTGCAGATAGCCGTCCTGGTCGATGTAGCCAATATCTCCTGTGTGCAGCCACCCCCCTTCCCAAAGCTCCCGGCTCTTCTCTTCATCTTTGAAATAGCCCTGGGTCAGCCACGGGGATCGAACCACCACTTCGCCAGTCGATTTGCCATCATGGAGGACCGGCTGTCCATCCGGATCGATCAGTTTAAGTTCAACATTGCTGATAGGCAGTCCTGTCCGGCAACGGACTGTTATCTGTTCGTCCTCCGACCACTGCAGCATATGCGGTTTGAAGTTCGCGAGGGTGAGAATCGGACAGGTTTCCGACATCCCGTACCCGGTAAAAACATTGATGCCATGGCCCAAGGCCTGTTTGCATAAACCTTTTGACAGTGCGGAACCACCGATAATGACCTTCCAGCCTGCAAGATCGCAGCCGGCTGCGGCCGGATGGGAAAGCAGCATATGAAGAATCGTTGGGACGCAATGGGAGAAAGTCACTTTATATTCAGAAACAAAATCCAACAGAGAGGCGGGATCATATTTCCCCGGATAGATCTGTTTTGCACCAAGAAGAGTCATGAGATACGGCATTCCCCAGGCGTGGACATGAAACATTGGCGTAATTGGCATATAGACATCCTCAGAGCTCAACCGCGACCGGGATTCAAAACTGGAGACAGCAGAAAGTACGCCATAAGTGTGCAGAACCAGCTGGCGATGACTGAAGAACACACCTTTGGGCAGACCGGTTGTGCCGGTGGTATAAAATGTTGTGGCGATAGTGTTTTCATCAAAATTTTGAAAATCGTATGCCTCCGGTTGATTCTGCAACATAGCCTCGTACTCGTCATCAAGAACCAGGCTAGTTGCTGGTTTTTCTCCAGAATCGGACAGGAGTACAATTTTCTTCACCGACAGCAGTTTATCCTTAATGGCCTCAAGCATCGGCACGAACTCACTGTTGACCAGCAGGATATCGTCTTCGGCGTGGTTGATGGTATAGAGCAGTTGTTCGCTCGACAGCCGGACATTGACCGTATGCAGAACTGCACCGATCATCGGCACGGCAAAATAGCACTCAAGGTAACGGTGTGAATCCCAGTCCATTACCGCCACCGTGTCACCCGCTTTAACACCAAGGGCGGCAAGGGCATGGGCTAGTTGCGCCACCCTCTTGCCAAACTGGCTGTAGGTGAACTCCCGCTGATCCCGGTAGATGATTTTCTGATCTGGATGATTGCTCAGCGGGGTAACAAGGAGATTTTTAATAAGCAGTGGATAGGAATAGGCCTCGGGGGTCGGATCGATGAGTTTCGTCTTCATGGATACTCCTTTGGGTTGAAGATTTATGGGCAAACAAAACACTGACCACAAAACGGATAGCAAACCTTATGCCACAACTCGTTTAACTTGTTATACCGCTGAATTATACGGATTTTTTATTGTATGCCGTTACAGCACCTTCTTCTCCAGGTGCGTCAAAATAACTCACCCCCTCATTTTTATTTTATATCATACCGATATGTTTCAACAATCACAATCTGCATACAGCTTTTCCCGATATGCCTCAAAGTGAGTATAAAATTACTCACTTTGTCTATCCTCCAGCTGATACTGCTGCATCTTCAAATAAAGAGTTTTGCGTTGTATGCCAAGTCGGCGCGCAACTTGAGTTCGATTCCAGCGGCAGGCATGGAGATGCTCCAGAATGAGTGCCCGTTCGAATTTTTTTGTCGACTCGCGCAGGGGCAAGGCGGCAGCATCGGTGAATCCGCCTGGCAGGAGGCTGCTTGCCCGGAGTCCGGTTTCTTCACCGGCAAATTCAAGAACTTTCAGATTAATATATCGCTGGATAGTGTTTTCAAGTTCTCTGACATTGCCCGGCCAATGATGGCGCACAAGTCTGTCGAGATCACGGCCTTGAAGAGGTTGAAACGATCCCGACTCGGTGGTGTATTTTTTCAGAAAATGTTCCACCAACAGCGGAATATCCTCCTGACGCTCGCGCAGCGGCGGCAGGGAAATCGGAATGACATGAATTCGATAAAAAAAATCTTCTCTCATCCTGCCCTTATCGAGCAGGTTACGAATGTTCCGATTTGTTGCTGTAATAATACGCACATCGGTTTTGCCGGATTGAGAGCCACCCAACGGAGTATACCCATAGCCCTCGAGAACGCGGAGCAGCTTAACCTGCATTGCTTCGTCAATTTCACCGAGCTCATCAAGAAAGAGGGTTCCACCATTGGCTCTTTCGAACAATCCCGGCTTGTCCTTGTCGGCCCCCGTGAAGGCGCCTTTTCGATATCCAAAATATTCACTTTCCATCAACCCGGCAGGAATGGCGCCACAATTCACCGCCACAAAAGGAAATTCTGCGCGATCCCCCAGGTCATGGATAGCCCTGGCCACAAGCTCTTTTCCCGTTCCCGATTCTCCATAAATGATAACATTGGCACTGGTACCTGCAGCGCGAAGAATAAGCTCGTACACCTTTTGCATGGCCTTGCTCTTACCGACAATAGCGCCGAATTTATACCGATCACGGATATTTTCCCGCAGCCGCAGATTTTCCCTGGCCAGATACAGCTCCCGTTCTCTCAGGGCATCTTCCTTCACCCGTCGCTCATGGATGTCGATAATAACCGTCTGTTTCTGGGAAATGCGGTTTTCCTCTTCGTAGACCGGTGAACTGACGGCATAATACCAGCGACCATCATTGGGATTGTTGAATTCAAACTTCACCGTTGCCCCGCCAAAAACCTTCTTTCCATCACACCACTCGCACGGCTGATCAAGATTATAGAGGCGCTTGTAACATGGCTCTGTTGTCACTGCCGGGACAAGGGATTCCTTCAATTTACGGTTCATAAAAACCAGTTGGTAATCCTCTGAGCAGATATAGATATAGCCATCAAACGCTTCCAGAATTCCATGCAAGCGCGATTCACTCTCCCGAAAACTGCGCCGAACATTTTTCAGGGAGGTTATATCCAGCAGGGAGGCAACACTGGATTGTGAGCCGGAAATCATGTCGACCCGAAGAAATACATCCTTCAAATTGCCGTTTTTGTCGCGAAGCGTGAATTCATATTCGATAGGGATATCGTCAGGACATATTCGTCGAGCCGCATGGTAATGCAGCATCCGTGTTCGATCGGCGCTGTTTGCAATCAGGACCGGCCAGCGCAATTTCCCTTCAATATCCTCTTTGCTGTATCCGGTGAGGGCGGTAAATCTTTCGTTGGCAAGCGACACGGTCGTGTCGTTTTCGATAATTATTGTGGCAGTACCGGTATTTTCAAAGACACTCCGGTAGTTCTCGGCACTTTCCTGCAGAGCTTCCTCGATTTTTTTTTGCCGGCTGATATCTTCGATAAAACCCTCAAAACATCGAAGCACGCCGTTGCTGTCGAAGCAGCCACGCACATGAAGGCGACAGTGACAGTCCTGCCCATCCTTTTTTCGCCACCGGGTATCAAAATGAAAAGGCGTGCCATTTTGCCGACTATGGTCGAGCAGACGTCTTCTGCCTTCGGGGTCCTCATAGAGGCCGGAGATCTTCGTTCCGGCGAGCTCCACCAACTCGGAAAAACTCCCATAGCCAAGCATTGCGGCAAAGGCCTGGTTACCAAGGAGTATCTCTCCATCGATGGTGGTGCGTACGATGCCGATGGGTGCAAACCTGAAAAGATCCCGGTATTGCAGCAGCTCATCCCTACCGGGGGCGATATCGTTATCCAGGAACTGGTCCATCAACTCCTCCAGCACATTTATGAATATGCCCCCTATGGTGCAGGGGTGAGTGCATTACATCCCATACAATATAACAACATTCAGGCACCCTATCAAAAAGCCAAGCAGCGCCCCAAACAGGTTAATATATTTGAACTGTTCTTCCATAATCGACAACAACAATCCTTCCAGTTTTAAAATATCCAGAGAATTCACCTTTTCCGTGACAATTTGTCGAATATTCAAAGAGTGCACCAGGCCGGGCACCTCGTTTTCCAACATTGTCGAGGCCATTTTCTGCAGAGATCTTGACCAGCCTTCCCGCACTCCTGCTGGAACAAATTTAGCGAGTTTGCCAATTTTTTTCTGCAGCAGCGCTTCAATAAGGGAATCAACCAGAGAATCAATGGTATTCAGGGTTTTCTGGGCCTGGAGCAGCTGCCGAATTTCCCGTTTCACCCAATGCTTGCCGGTGGTCATGGATTGCTCGCCGAGTAACATGAGAAGCGCCTGGCGCAAACTCACCTCCCCGGAATTAATATGATTTTCAATGTTGGTTTTGAACATCGAGATAAGCGTTGAGCTGACTTCCTCACCCCTGATCAACAGCAGGATCTGTTTCGTACAATGGTTGCAAAACTCTTCGACACCATTCTCATTTTCCGCCTTGATAAAGCTGACAATGGGTTTTTCGGAAAAACGCCGGCTTCTCTCTCGTAGTATGGTCACAACCCGAAGTTGAACCTCTTCGGACTGAAGCCAGGTAACGATCGCATCGTTTTTTTCGATAAGATATTCACGTATTTTTTCTTCCACCGTCTCCATAGGCAGGAAGCCCCGTACCATGTCAGCCATCGAGCCCAGGGAATTGATAAAATTGTCCACTCCGCCGCGGGCGCCGGTTATTATCTTTTCCCGAACGTCTGGTTCACTGACCATCTGAGCCATTTTACTCAAGAAGGCAGGTATCTGATTTTCCAGCATTGTCATAAACAGTTGCTGCAGGGATTGCGGCAAAATATCAACGAGTGCCTTTTCCTGCTGCAGGGTGGCGTAAACCTTCTGATACACAAAATCTTCCACCCACTGCTCCATCGCCTCGCCGGCAAACATTCTGGAGATACTCTCTTCGACAAACTGATAACTCTTTTCCCGATTGGCCCCGGCAATAATCGTACCGATATTCTGATCAAGAAAGAGATCCAGGCGGTTGTCCACGGCCTTCTCAACCGTCTCGGCAAATTCCTCCGAAGCAACAACCGTGTGGATGTGTTCCTTGAGCTGATACCGTATCGTTTTCGTGCCTATGTCAAAATAGAACTTGAATTTATGCGGAATAGTGGAAGCGATGGTCTCCAGATCTTTTTGCAGGACCCCTTCCACCCTTTCCTGGATCAGATTGTAAAGATGATTCTGAAAGACCCCCTGCTGCAGCCCTTTTCCTATTTCTTTGCTGGTCAGCAGGTGATCACCGACCACTTCCCCCATATTCACCGCCAGCTCGTCTCTCTTGGCAGGAATCACCCCCGGCGTCATCGGCACCCGCAATCCGCCGACTTTCCAGGCTTTTAAAGGACGAAACAGCATCCTTATGGCGACTCTGTTGGTGAGATAACCGATAAAGGCACCAACCAGCGGAGGACCAAGATACTTTACATAAGGTGCCAGTTCAGGTGGGAAATAAGACATATTGTTCTAACTCCGATGGATTATGGATTATTATATCAGCGTTACTGTCAGTCAGCTCCTGCACACTCCGAAACCCCCAGGAAACCCCGGCCGCAATCATGCCGGCTGCTTTTCCGGTCCTCATATCGACCCCGGAATCACCGACAAAAATCGTTTCCTGCGGCAGACTGCCAAATCTTTCGGCAATTTCCAGCGCCACAGTCGGATCCGGTTTCTTAGGAACCCCTTCACGCTGCCCATAAACAATGGAAAACAGTCCGTGCGGAAAAAATTCGTCGACAAAAAGCTTTGTGAATTCATGCGGTTTGTTCGATAAGATGGCAAGCTGAACGCCGTGCTTGTTGAGCGCCGATAACATATCACTAATGCCATCATATGGGCAACTATTTCTCTTCCAGTTACGGGCATACCGCTCGGCAAACAAGGTGCTGCACTGACGCAGGATAATGTCATCCGTACCGACCGGAGTTATTCTTCGGATCAGACTCTGCAGACCGTCGCCGACAAAGGTTTTATACGCAGGTGTTGGATGGGTAGGGAAATGTTGCAGGGCAAGCACTTCGTTGCAGGTTTCCGCAAGGTCGACAATGGTATCAAGAAGAGTGCCGTCAAGGTCAAATATTATTGATAAAAATGACATATTTTGAAGTAATTAAGAATTATAAGGGGTTAGTGGGGTCGGTCAGGCAAGACCGTATCGTCGATAGTAAAATCCTTCCTGCACCGTTGGAAAAATACAACTTTTTCCTTTTCTTTTTCATTTTTTTCTATATTATCAGGGCTATCAAAAAATTACATCCACTCATAAATTTTCACCGAAGGTGTGCTTATGTGGTTTGTCAGATTTCTAACTTCCTCGATTGGCAAGAAATTTCTAATGGCAACCACCGGGTTGCTGCTTTTTTTATTCCTCTGCACCCATGTGGCCGGCAACGCTACAATCTTTATGAGCAGTGAAGTTTTTCAGAGCTATGCCGATGAACTTCACAGCCATCCTCTCATTGTTATTGTTTTCAGCTTCTCATTGCTCCTGGTTTTTCTGGCCCATATCCTGGTTGGTCTTTATCTGTTCTATGAAAATCGACAGGTGAGCAATTCCAGATATGCAGTGACAACACGGGTGGTTAAAAACTCATTCGCCTCGTCAACAATGCCTTACACTGGCTTATTCATCCTGGCATTTCTTGTGGTCCATATCTTTGGATTCACCTTCGCCCCGCATGATTCGCTGATCTCGGTTACCGTCAAAGACCTGTTAAGTAATTTCTTTTATGCTCTCTTTTATATACTCGCCTTTGTTGCCTTGACTATCCATCTCAGTCATGGATTCTGGAGCATGCTGCAGACATTTGGCGTAAACCATCCACGCTACAACGCACTTATTGCCCGTCTTTCTCTTATTCTTCCACTGTTTTTCCTGTTGATTTTCGGCGGTATTGCTTTCTATTTCATGTCTGGACTCGGTGCCTCGTTTTAACAGCGCGGTACTCTCCTGAGTGGAAAAATTACTTGTCGCTCGATATTGTACAGGAAATTCACCAAAAGAAACTAGCCAAGGTTTTGAAAATATGGAACTCAATTCTCGTGTACCTTCCGGCCCTCTTGAAGAAAAATGGAATAATCACCGTTTTTCCAATAAGCTTGTCAATCCTGCCAACAGAAGAAAATACAGCGCTATAGTGGTCGGGACCGGACTTGCCGGCGCGTCCGCCTCCGCGACACTTGCCGAACAAGGATACCAGGTAAAAACGTTCTGCATTCAGGACAGCCCCAGACGGGCTCACTCTATCGCTGCTCAGGGCGGTATCAACGCCGCCAAAAATTATCAGAACGACGGCGACTCGGTACATCGTTTATTTTATGATACCATTAAAGGCGGAGACTTTCGGGCCAGAGAAGCAAACGTCCACAGGCTGGCTGAGGTCAGTACGGAAATAATAGATCAATGCGTCGCCCAGGGTGTGCCTTTCGCCCGGGAATATGGCGGAACATTGGCCAACAGGTCTTTTGGCGGAGCACAGGTTTCAAGGACTTTTTACGCCCGGGGCCAGACCGGTCAGCAGTTGCTTCTGGGTGCCTATGGTGCTCTGTCGAGACAGATCCATGCGAAACGAGTGGAGATGTTTACCCGTCGGGAAATGATGGACGTTGTTCTGGTCGACGGCCGGGCTCGCGGCATCACTACCCGCAACATCATGACCGGAGAGATCGAAAGTTTTACCGCCGATGTGGTTATATTGGCCACCGGCGGCTACGGCAATGTCTATTTTCTTTCAACCAATGCCATGGCCTCCAACGTTACCGCAGCCTGGCGAGCACATAAACGTGGTGCAGGATTTGCCAATCCTTCCTTTGTGCAGATCCACCCCACCTGCATTCCGGTGCACGGCGATTACCAGTCAAAACTGACCCTGATGAGTGAAAGTCTGCGTAATGACGGTCGGGTCTGGGTTCCTAAAAAAATTGGCGACACCCGTAAACCTGCTGATATTCCGGAATCGGAACGGGATTATTATCTGGAGAATAAATATCCCAGCTTCGGCAATCTTGTCCCGCGTGATGTTGCTTCAAGGAACGCCAAAGAACAATGCGATCTCGGCAAAGGGGTCGGCGGCACCGGACTCGCGGTCTACCTGGACTTCGCCGAAGCCATCAAACGCGACGGCAGAGAAACCATCTTGAAAAAATACGGCAATCTTTTCCAGATGTACGAAAAAATTACCGACAGCAACCCGATGGTCGAACCGATGATGATCTACCCTGCGGTGCATTACACCATGGGTGGACTCTGGGTGGATTATGATCTGATGACGACTATTCCTGGCCTGTTCGCCATTGGCGAGTGCAACTTCTCCGATCATGGCGCCAACCGACTGGGGGCCAGTGCACTCATGCAGGGACTGGCCGACGGCTATTTTGTCATCGCCACCTCTATTGCCCACTACCTCGGCACCAATAAGCTCGAAAAGGTCAGTGAGCATGAGAATCCTTTTATCGAATCAAAGCGAGAGGTTGAAGACCGAATATCCAGACTGCTCAAAAACAGCGTCGGTGGCCCTGCCGGCAAGTTTACCGTCGATGAAATTCACAAAGAACTGGGCAAACTGATGTGGGATAATTGTGGTATGGCCAGAAACAAACAGGATTTGGAGAAGGCTTTGACCGAATTACCGGCGATCAAACAAAAATTCTGGGATTACGTATATATTCCTGGAACCACTAGAGAAATTAATCAGTCATTGGAGAGGGCAGGCCGAGTCGCTGATTTTCTGGAATTTGCCGAAATTATGATCAGGGATGCACTGGCCAGGGAAGAATCCTGCGGCTGCCATCTGAGAGAAGAAAGCCAGACCGAAGAAAATGAAGCAAAACGGGATGATGCTAATTACTCACACGTTTCCGTCTGGGAGCATCTCGGCGACGACAAAGAGCCGGCAATGCACAAAGAACCACTCACTTTCGAATTTGTAACTCCCAGTCAGAGAAGTTATAAGTAAGGCTCCGGGAAGCACCGGAGACTTTAAACTGAACTCTTAAGGTATAGACATCATGAGCAGCATTAACCTGACGCTAAAGATCTGGCGACAACCCAATAGTGACGCTTTGGGCAATTTAGAGACGTATACTCTCGACTCCATAAGCACGGATATGTCCTTTCTCGAGATGCTCGACGTGCTGAATGAAAAACTTACCAAAGAAGGAAAAGATCCTGTCGCCTTCGACCATGACTGCCGTGAAGGTATCTGCGGAATGTGCGGCGCGATTGTTGACGGCGTGGCCCACGGACCTGAAAAGGAGGTCACGCTCTGTCAACTGCATATGCGTCATTTTGCCAGCGGCGACACCATAGTTATCGAACCGTTTCGATCGAGAGCGTTTCCCATTAAAAAAGATCTGCTCATAGACCGATCTGCACTGGACCGTATAATCCAATCCGGCGGCTATGTCTCAGTTAACACTGGTGGAACACCGGACGGCAACAGTATCCCCATTCCATCCCCCCAGGCGGAGCTGGCAATGGATGCGGCGGCGTGCATCGGTTGTGGAGCCTGTGTCGCCAGTTGCCCCAATGGTGCAGCGATGCTCTTTACCAGCGCCAAAATATCTCAGCTCTGTCTGCTCCCCCAGGGGCAGGTTGAACGAAAAGAACGTGCTCTGGCTATGGTTGCCCAAATGGATAAAGAAGGATTTGGCAACTGTACCAACTTCAAGGAATGTGAAGCCGTCTGCCCGAAAGGAATCTCGATTCGAAATATCGCCAGATTGAATAAAGAATATTTCAAGGGTATTTTCCTGGAAGGATAAGGGTAACTATTCATAATCGGATTTTTAACTGCAACCTGCCGGTGCCTTCATTGCACTCGGCAGGTTTTTTTATTATATCTCTTGCTGGCATCGCAACAAATATCTGAAAAGACCAGAGCCATCCTCATCTGCGTTACTGTTTGCCGCGCAAATGAAACTTCTCGATGCCCGGCTTTTCGCAAAAGTCTAAGCGTATCATCTCCGTCATCTCAGATTTTGGTTTTTACGAGATTTTGTCTATGTCCTACGATGTCATTATTGTCGGCGCCGGTCCGGGAGGATTAGCATGTGCCGAAAACACAGCCCGCATGGGTCTCAAAACCCTGGTGTTGGAACGCAAACCAATACTGGGCCGAAAAGTCTGCGCTGGAGGAGTTACCTGGAATGGCCTGGTAAAGAAAGTGCCGGTCGATATCATGGAGCGGCAATGTGCGACGCAGTATATTTTCACCCGGTCGCAACAGATCAGCGTCACTGCGCCGACGCCGATCATCGCCACGGTTAACCGGGAAAAGCTCGGAAGACTGATGGGCGACAAAGCGCGACAGGCCGGCGCCCATATCCGTCTTGGTTGCCAGGTAAACACAATTACTGACAACGCCGTCACTTTTGTGGATACGACGAACGGGAAAGCCGAGCAACTCAACTTTACGTACCTGGTCGGCGCCGACGGATCGTCTTCTCTGGTGCGACGACATCTGGGTATCCCGATACGCGATATTGGCATTGGCATTAATTATCAGCTTCCCGGCACGTATCCGGATATGGAGTGGCACCTCAACAGTTTTTTCTTTGCCAGCGGCTATTCCTGGGTTTTCCCCCATCAGCAGACAGTTTCCATCGGCGCATATGTTGATGCCAGGGTGATGAAAGCAAAAGAATTACAGACAAATCTGCTCAAATGGGGCGAAACAGTCGGGCATAATCTGTCCGCTCACCGGGGGAAAGCGGAATATATCAATTTTGATTATCGCGGCTATCGTTTCAACAACATATTTCTCATAGGCGATGCCGCCGGCCTTGCTTCAGGCCTGACGGGCGAAGGAATATACCCGGCAATCGTCTCCGGCGAGGCGGTAGCTCGTTGTATCGCGGACGCGGACCACATCCCTGAAGACTTACACCGTATGATCAAAAATCATACCCGACACCGAAAATTGGTTACCCTTCTTGGCAAAAACAGGTTCATCGCAACTTTTCTTGCCGAATGTATTGCCTTTGGTCTTAATAAAAGATGGCTAAACTTTAGTGCTGCAGAAATGGCCCGCTAAACTGCACTCTCTACATATCTGAAAGTCAATGAAACGAAAAAAGAATGCAAAAATGCTTGTCAGCAATATATTTTTTATAATTCTATGCGCAAGTATCCTGATCTTTCTCCTCCGCGCCCCAAAGGAGACGACGACCCCTCTTCCCCACAACGATATTCATAATCGTTTTTATGCTATCAAGGATAAAAAAGAGGCAGAAAAATTCTGCCTCGATTGTCACGATCAGGGCAAAGAAGCTCCCCTTTCAGAGAATCACCCTCCCAAATATCGCTGTTTATTCTGTCACAAGCGACCCTCTGAATAGAGCTTTAGCATCTCGTAACCGTTTACTGCTTATCTGCTTTTGGAGACTATCTCATAAACATCACGGGAAAGATTCTTTATTGCCAAAATCCTATCGAGTTCCTGCTGCATCAATCCCTGCCGCTTTTCATCGTAGCGTCGCCAGTTGATTAATGGAGCGATCAGTCGGGCGGCAATCTGCGGATTAATTGCATTCAACTGTTCTATTTTGTCGGCGAGAAATCGATAGCCGGCACCAGTCCGGTCATGAAACCGAACATGATTACCGGAACAGAACGCACCGATAAGGGCTCTGACTTTATTAGGGTTAGAAATAGAAAACGACACATTATTGGTAAGTTGCTTAACATTATCCAATGTGGTTTCGAGCCTGGAGGTAGCCTGCAGGGTAAACCATTTATCAAGCACCAACGGGTCCTGGTTCCATTTGCTATAAAAATCGTTCAGACCATTATCCCGCAGTGAATTGTCCAAGTTGACCAGATTGGCCAGGGCCGCTATAGCATCAGTCATATTACTTGCCTGGCGGTACTGTTCATAACAAAGATTCTGAATGTGATCGGGGAGCGGATCAAGCGACATGAGATAGGAAAGACAAACGTTTTTCAAACTTCTTCCACCCATGGCCTCAGGTGTTAAGGTATACGTGCCGGTCTGCTGATTATCATAATAAAGAGCCGTGAACTGCTCGACATTTCTTTGGGCCAGTTCTCTTTTAACCAGCTGTCTGGCCATATGCAGGGCGTCCGGATCGACAACAGCCATCTCCTGCGCCAGCGTTGTTTCCGCCGGCAATTGCAGGGCAAGGGCAAGAAGAGCAGTATCGTCAATTTTTTCCGAGAGTGCTCTAGAGACAGAGTCAAGAAACAGTTCTTCCACTGTTGGCGGCTGGTTGTTCTGCAGTTTTTCCGCCACTTCGAGAATCACTTCACTGGCGAGACGGGTTGCTGCGTCCCAGCGATTAAAAAGGTTGGAATCTGCTCGGATAAGCAGCGAGAGTTCCTCACGGGACTGAAAGCTTTCCACCCTGACCGGTGCAGAAAAATCCCGCAGAAAAGAAACAACAGGCTTCTCGTCGATATTTTGCAAAGTGAAGAGCTGTTCCCGCTCCTGCAGCTGCAGAACGACTGAGCCTTGCGGGCCATCAAGCAGATCCCGGCCATCAGCGCCAAGCAGACCCACCGTAACCGGCATATGAAACGGTTTCTTCATCGTTTGCCCCGGGGTATCCGGGCAACTTTGTCGAATAAGCAGTCTATATTCTTTTTCCTCTGCAAGCCACTCCCCTTTCACTTGTAAAACCGGCGTGCCTGCCTGGGAATACCAGTTTTTAAATTGGTCCAGATCGATTCCGGATGCATCGGACATGGCGGCGGCAAAATCATCACAGGTTACCGCCTGTCCGTCATGGCGGGCAAAATAGAGGTCCATGCCCTTGCGAAAAAGCTGGGGCCCAAGGAGCGTATGCATCATCCGGATGACTTCCGCTCCTTTGTTGTAAACGGTCGCGGTATAAAAATTGTTGATTTCCTGGTAGGAATCGGGACGCACGGAATGGGCCATTGGCCCCGCATCCTCCTTGAATTGAAAATTTTTCAACACGCGCACATCGTCGATTCTCTGTACGCTCCGGGAGTTCATATCGGCAGAAAATTCCTGATCCCGGAAAACGGTCAAGCCCTCTTTCAGGCTGAGTTGAAACCAGTCCCGGCAGGTTACCCGGTTTCCCGTCCAGTTATGAAAATATTCATGGGCGATCACGCCTTCGATCCCCAGATAATCCTGATCGGTGGCACTCTCCGGGGTGGACAGCACATATTTGGAATTAAAAATATTCAACCCCTTGTTCTCCATCGCCCCCATATTAAAATCATCAACGGCAACGATCATGAAGGTATCAAGATCATATTCGAGCCCGAAAACCTCTTCGTCCCAGCGCATCGCTTTTTTCAAGGAGCGCATGGCATGGCCACATTTTTCTTTGTTTCGTTCTTCAACAAAAATTTTCAGTTCAATGATCCGGCCGCTCCCGGTGACGAACTCCTCTTCGATACTGACCAGCTGGCCGGCAACCAGGGCAAAAAGATAACTGGGTTTCGGGAAGGGATCTTCGAAGAGAGCAAAATGCCGATTTTCCGCCAGATCGCCCTTGTCGATAAGATTTCCATTGGACAACATGACCGGACAAGTCAGTCTGTCGGCTTCAATACGGGTGGTGAATCGGGTCAGCACATCGGGGCGATCGGGATAATAGGTGATCTTTCTGAATCCTTCGGCCTCACACTGACTGCAGTAATTGCCACTTGACCGGTAGAGCCCTTCCAGCGAAGTGTTTTTTTCCGGATAAATAACAGTGGTAATCTCAAGGGTGAATGCGCCGGGAAGCTGATCAAGCTGCAGGGTTGTATCATCGCGGTGATATTCATGTTGTTCAAGTTCTTTTCCATTCACACTGACCGACTGCAGGTCCAGTTGCTCGCCAAACAGCAGCAACGGGGGATTTTCTTGCACGGACTCCGGATTTATCCGGTATTTCCCACTGGCTGTGACCACGGTTCGATCCTCGTACAGTTGAAATCGCAGATCCAGCTTTTCGATGACATAGTCAAATACCGTATAGGCATTGCGGTAGATACTAGTCGGTGTTTCCATATTCATATGCGTGTTCCTTTTAAAAATCGTTCCCAGAGTACCAATAGTGCCTGCGTAATTTCTGGACAGCAAAGCGATTAACGGACCCCGACGATACGCTGATGATATTGATGCATTGTACCGGTTACCTTGCACGTCCGCAGACAAAGCAGATTGAGTACTGGAAATCGTTTACTCTTTTTCCCGATTTCACCGGCAAAGAGAGTTGTCGGTTGACAGTCCCCGTCATTCAATTATATTTGATGACGTCATCGCTGAGTTGCATAACGTAACGCCTTTTATCCATAAAACAACTGAGAAACATATAAATGATTACAATCAATGAGCATTATCTAAAACTTCAGGCCTCATATCTTTTTTCCGACATTGCCAAGCGGGTGGCTGCTTTTCAAAAAAACAATCCAGATAAAGACATAATCAAGCTCGGCATTGGTGACGTTACCAGGGGATTGCCTGCCGCTGCCATCAAAGCCTTTCATAATGCCGTTGATGAAATGGCCAACGATGCCACTTTTAAAGGATATGGTCCGGAGCAGGGCTATGATTTTCTGCGCCAGGCGATTGCCATAAACGATTTCCAGAGTCGTGGGGCCGATATTGCTGCCGATGAAATATTTGTCAGTGACGGGGCAAAATGCGACACCGGCAATATCCAGGAACTCTTCAGCCAGGATATCAAAATAGCCATCCCCGATCCGGTATATCCAGTGTACCTCGACACCAATGTTATGGCCGGCCGTACCGGAACCTTTACCGATGGCAGATATCAGGGGCTGGTCTACCTCGACAGCACCAGAGCAAACAACTTCGTGCCGGCACTTCCGGCGGAAGACGTTGATTTGATCTACCTCTGTTTTCCCAATAATCCTACCGGATCGACCATCTCCAAAGCTGAGCTGAAAACCTGGGTCGATTACGCCAGGGAACATAAAGCGCTCATTTTATTTGATGCCGCCTATGAGGCCTTTATTCGTGACGAATCCCTGCCTAAATCTATCTACGAGATAGAAGGCGCAAAAGAAGTTGCCATCGAATTCCGCAGCTTCTCCAAAAGTGCAGGTTTTACCGGCACTCGCTGCGCTTACACGGTCGTCCCCAAACAATGCGCTGCCTATGACAGCTCCGGCAACAGACACTTTCTGCACAGTCTCTGGAACCGGCGGCACTGCACTAAATTCAACGGCGTCTCCTACCCGGTTCAACGCGCCGCGGAAGCAGTGTACAGCGAGGAAGGAAAAGCTCAGGCCAAGGCCCTTATCGATTATTACATGGAAAACAGCATGGCGGTGTGCAATACCATGGACACCCTGGGGTATGACTACGTCGGGGGCAAGAATTCCCCTTATATCTGGATAGATGGCAGGATGGACTCCTGGCAGTTTTTTGATATGCTGCTCAACAAAGCCGGTGTCGTCTGCACTCCGGGGGCAGGATTTGGCAAATGCGGCAACGGGTATATCCGGATTTCAGCCTTTAACAGCCATGAAAAGGTGCAAGAGGCGATGCAAAGACTGACAAAGGTACTCTCTGCCTAATTTAAACAATCAGCCCCGAGCTCAAGGCCGCATTTTTTTTGGAGCTCGGGGCTATACTTTTTTACAGTACCCCACCCGTGTCAGGCAACCATCAGAAAACTCAGTCTTCTTGAGAAGCTAAATCGGAGGGGCGAAAGTGGATCCGTTCCTTGATTCCCTTTAATTCAACGATTGTCTCGGCGCCATGCTCTTTCATCCAGCCGACAACTCCTTCGACGAGTTCTTCAGGGGCGGAGGCGCCGGCGGTAATACCTATTTTCTTTTTATCGATGAGCCATGCGGGATCAAGATCTCTGTAATCATCGATAAGATGTGCCTCAACACCACACTGCAGCGCGACCTCTTTCAATCGATTGGAATTCGAACTGTTTTTTGAACCTACGACAAAAAGCAGATCGGCTTTCTCGGCGAGTTCCTTAACGGCATTCTGACGGTTCTGCGTTGCAAAACAGATATTTGATTTGGGACCTTTGATATCAGGAAATCGTCTGGACAAAATTGTCAAAATACCGACGACATCGTTTTCACAGAGCGTTGTCTGGGTGACATAGGCGATTTTTGCAACGTCAGCAACCATAACATCTGTGGCCTCCCTTTCGTTCGCGACAATATGTACCCGACCGGTAACTCTTCCGGCCGTTCCTTCTACTTCGGGATGCCCGTGATGGCCGATTATGATGACATCGTAGCCCGATACATGATATTTTTCGACCATTCGATGGACACTGCTCACCAGGGGACAGGTGGCGTCAACCGTTTGCAGCCCAAGTTCTCTGGCCCGCTCCTCGATTGCCCGGGAAACTCCGTGAGCACTGAAAATACAAACCTCCCCGGGAGGAATGTCCTGCAGGTTTTCCACAAACACGGCACCGGATTCTTCTAGCTGGGCAATAACATGTTTGTTGTGGACAATTTCATGCAGCACATAGACGGGCTTGCCGTAGCGGTCAAGACTGAGTTTTACCGTCTCTATTGCCCGTTCAACTCCAGCACAGAAACCACGCGGCGCGGCGAGATATACCTCGATTGGTGTGGTCATTTCCGATTTATCTATCATGAGAATATCCGATCCAAACAGACCATGGAATATTGGAAGCAGTACAAGGTTTTCCGTTGCCAAGATGCGTCAAAGATAATCATTTTCCCGGGAATAGAAACAAAAAAGGCCACCTTCCGATTCTCTTCAAACCGAAAGATGACCTGTTTCAGCGACAGTATCGATACCTGCTCAATATCCCTGCATTTTATCCAGGAGTTCTGGTAAGAACAGTGAAATTTGAGGAACATAGGTAATAATAACGAGAAAAGTCAGAAGGACCAATAACCATGGAACACAGGCTTTTATGGCCCACCCCATGCTTCGCCCGGTTACCCCGGAAATGACGAACAGATTCAATCCGACCGGTGGAGTCAACATGCCTATTTCCATATTTACGACCATAACAATACCCAGATGGATTGGGTCGATGCCAAGTTTGACCGCAATGGGAAACAAAATCGGTGCCATAATAAGAATAATGGCGGTTGGTTCCATAAAGTTTCCGGCAATGAGCAGAAGGATGTTCACTACGAGAAGAAAATGCCAGGGGTCAAGCCCCCACTGCACTATTGTTTCGGCGATATGATGCGGAATACGCTCCGTTGTCAGCACGTGGGCAAAAAGCATGGCGTTGGCAACGATGAAAAGGAGCATGATGCTCACCTTTGATGCATCAAGCACGACTTTATTTATCTCTTTGTCGGTAATAAGTTTGGGAAGGGTAAGAATAATATGTTTGATGTTGCGTCCAACCATTATCCCGACATTTTCCCCTTTCTCCCGCCAGGGAATGTTTTTCAGAGGCCCCATATCCCGATACCCCCAGACCGCCACCCCAAAGGCATACACCGCAGACACCGCGGCCGCCTCGGTAGGACTGGCTACACCACCATAAATAGCGCCCAGAACGATAAAAATAAGCATGATCCCGCCGGTGGCACTGAAGCCGGAGGAAAAGATCTCCTTCATTCCGGCCCATGGCTGACGGGGAATTTTTTTGATGCGGGCAACAAAATAGATGACCACCATAAGCATCCCGCCCATGAGTAAACCCGGCAGGATCCCGGCCATAAACATGCGGGCAGCTGAAACTTCCGTGGCAGCAGCATAAACGAGCATGACAATGGAAGGGGGAATAAGAATCCCCAGGGTGCCGGCGTTACCGATAACACCAGCTGCAAAGCTTTCGGGATATCCGGATTTAACCATACCGACAATGACAATGGAGCCGATAGCGGCGACAGTTGCCGGCGAGGAGCCGGACACGGCGGCAAAAATCATACAGGCAATAACCGATGCCATGGCTATTCCACCGTGAATATGACCAACCATACTGAGGGCAAATCTGATAATACGTTTAGCCACCCCTCCGGTCGACAAAAAGCTCGATGAGAGAATAAAAAACGGGATGGCAAGCAGGGTGTAATGCTGTGAGAGTGCCGAAAATAATTTCAACGAAATAGAAGATAAAGAGTCGTGTGAAAACATCAGGATGGTAGCAATACTTGAGAAGCCAAGAGCCAGAGCTACGGGCATCCCGATTAACATACATCCAAAGAGCAGTATAAACAGAGCTGCAGTCGTCATTACCTTCCCTCCCCTTTCGTGATACCTTCGGCCAGTGCCATGCTTTCTTTTGCTTCATCGGCATGTTTAAAACCCGTAGCCTTTCCAGTGAGCAGAGACCAAAGGATAATCAGCAAACGAACGGTCAGGAACACATATCCGACCAACAACATTCCATGGGCAAGCCAGGCAGGAATTGGCATGTCTTGCAATTCAATTCCTATCATTTTCATCTTCGCAAGATAGATCCAGCTGCCATAGAGAATAAGCCCACAATAAACCAGAGCCAGGATGGCTGCAATACTTGACAGTATTCTCTGACCTAGCGCAGGGAAGAGTTTGACAAAGGCATCCATGCCAATGTGCGACCCAACTTTTAATCCATAGGAGGCACCGAAGAGCACCATCCACGCGGACATATGCAGCGTGAGTTCCTGGGTCCATAAAAACCCGGCGTTAAAACCAAACCGCATGACAACGTCTAGAAATACCAAAAGGGTCGTCGTTAGCAGCAGGATGCAGATAACAGCCTCTTCAGCACGATTCATCAAGCGCATAAACATGTTTTTCCCCTTACAGACAAGAAGAGTACGGCGGTTGCCTTGCAGCAAGGCGACCGCCGGTCTAATTACATATTGGATTGATACGCTGCGTCAATCATATCCTTGCCGATTTCCTTTTCAAACTGTTGCCACACAGGCTTCATAGCTTCTACCCACTGGCTTCTTTCGGCATCGTTAATCATGATTATTTCGGTTCGCTTGGAATCGATTATCGCCTGACGATCTTCCAGGTCCTTGTCTGCCGAAATCTTATTGCCATAGGCAATCGCTTCATCAATAATAGCTTTGAGTTGCGGACGAATATCGTCGGGAATACTCATCCAGAATTCTTTAGAGGTTACAACCATATAGTCGAGAAGCCCGTGGTTGGTCTCGGTGATATACGGCTGAATTTCAAAGTATTTTTGTGAATAAATATTGGAATAGGTGTTTTCCTGGCCGTCAATTGCTTTGGTCTGGAGCAAGGTGAAAACCTCAGAAAATGGCTTTTTCAAAGGAACGGCTTTTAAAGCCTGGAATTGCGCTGCGAGAACATCTGAGCTCATAATACGGAACTTGAGACCTGCTGCATCGGCAGGAACCTTCATCCGGGTGCTGGCGGAAAGCTGCTTCAGACCGTTGTGGAGGTATCCAAGGCCAACCAGGCCTTTTGGCTCAATGGTCTTCAGCAGGGCTTGACCCTTCTCACTTTTCTGAAATTTTTCTACAGCCGCCATATCTTTGAAAAGAAAAGGCAGATCGAAAATCTGCAGCTGTGTCGTATATCGATCGAACTTGGAAAGAGCAGGGGCGGCCATCTGTACATCGCCAAGAAGCATTGCTTCAAGTACGTTTTCGTCACCAAACAGCTGTGAATTTGGGAATACTTCAACAACAACTTTTCCACCGAGACGTTCAGCAACCAGGTCTTTCAGTTTAATTGCCATCTTCCCCTTGGGTGTGTTTTCGGCAACAACATGCGCAAACTTAATGGTAATCGGGGAACTCGCCAATGCAGAACCGCTAATGAGCGCTGCCGATAGAGCTGCTGTTGCAACAAGAGTCGTGATCTTTCCAAACATAATTTCTCCCTCCAGTTTGAATGTTTAGTTACCGCAATACCGGTAACAATGACTGACAGTTCCGAAACTGCCCATATTTACAGAACTAAGATTTCCACAAATATGACACAAACGTTAATGCAAACATTATACCAGAACCACCATCATGCACTTATCTTACCGAATATTTTACAGTTATTGAGTTTGAACTTAAAAATACTGGGAAATATAGGCGGAAATCCACCCATTCGCATCGTGCAGCCAATAATTTTTTTTTTATCCAAAGATAACAAAGCAATACGGAGATAAAAAGAGAACTGGAGCAGAGTAAAATAGGCGGAAATCCACCCATTCTGCGTTTTAAGGATGCACTGTAAAAGGTCTAAGGAAGGAACCCTTCAAATACGTGCTGAAGCAAAATCATGGACCGTTTATAACCAACAAATGCTGTACAATAGCAACATGCGTGTGTAACGCGTTACTTGTTATAATGTAATCTGATTCCCTCAGAAGCTCAGCCCGTCGAAATGGCAGGGGTGGGATGTTCGTTTACGGCCTCCCGGGCGAAGGTTGCCTCATAGCCCTCTTGACCTTCTGTCCGAACTGAAGTGGTACCTAAATTTTATCGAGGAGACAACTTATTTGTAATCACTTTTATTCAAGCCGTATTTTTGCATCTTGTCATACAATGTCTTTCTCGGCAACACCAGACTTGCCATTACATCCTTAATACTGCCTTTCGAAGCGACCAGAGCATGCTCAAGAAGGTCTCGCTCAAAACATTCAACCTGTTTGGCAAAAGACTGGCTTTGTATTTTCTCCTCACCGGAAAGCATCTTTTCCAAAGACCAGTCAAACTGTCGGCCAAGCAGCACATAACGCTCGGCAAAATTTCTCAGTTCTCGTACATTACCCGGCCAGGCATAGGACAACAAGGCACTCATTTGAGCATTACCGGGGGTAGGCACCTCCTGCTGATATCTATGGCCGGCAACTAACAGAAAATGATGAAACAACAGGGGAATATCTTCGCGCCTTTCTCTGAGCGGCGGAATCTCAAGGCAGACCACGTTGAGCCGGTAATAGAGGTCTTCCCGGAAAGATCCCCGTTCGGAGGCCTCCCGCAGGTCAACCTTTGAAGCGGCAACAACCCTGAGGTCCACCGGCAGAAGCCGGTTGGAGCCGAGCCTTTCAATACATCGCTCCTGCAGCACCCGGAGAAGATTAATCTGTACCCTGAGAGGCATGGATTCGATTTCATCAAGGAGCAGCGTCCCGCCATTGGCATGTTCGAATTTACCGATTCGAGTCGATTTCGCATCGGTAAATGCCCCGGCCTCATGACCAAAAAGCTCACTTTCCATTATGGATTCAGAGACCGCACCGCAATTTATGGCCACAAAATTTTTGACCCTTCTCCGACTGTTTTCATGCAGTGCCCTGGCCACAAGTTCTTTGCCCGTGCCCGTCTCCCCTAATACCAGGACATCAGCTCCCGTGTCGGCAACCTGGGCTATGGTACTCCGGAGTTGTTCCATAGCCGGAGTACGACCGATTATCCTCGGCCCGAGTGCGCTATGCAGTTCCAGTTCCCGTCGCAAATTTCGGTTTTCGAGGGTTAAAGCGCGTTTTTCCAGGCCACGCAACACGGTTTTCACCAATCTTTCTGCAGAATAAGGCTTTTCAATGAAATCATACGCCCCGTCACGCATGGCATTAACCGCAGTGGAGACATCCCCATGGCCGGTGATAAGGATGACCGGCAGGTCATGATCAATTTTCTGAACCTCCACGAGAAACTGCAGGCCATCCATCTGCGGCAGGCGAATGTCACAGACAACAATCCCAGGCCATTCACGGGTAAGAATTTCCAGGCCTTTTTCTGCGCAATCCTCTATAATTACATCGAGATCAGCAAGTTCGAGAGTTTGTTTATTCGCTAGTCGAATATGCTTTTCGTCGTCAATGAAAAGCACTTTTGCCTGTACCGTCATAGCTCTTGTGTCTCTTGCACTATTTTATCGAGGGTGAATTCAAAACGGGCTCCTTCTGCTGATGGAACCACAGTGATCTTTCCACCGAAATCTCTAACAATTCTGTCGCTAATGGTGAGGCCCAAGCCCAGGCCTTGACCCGATTTTTTGGTGGTGAAAAAGGGTTCGAAAATTTCATGCAGTACCTCTTTTGCAATCCCCGGTCCATTATCCTGGACTGCAACCACTACTTTTTCACCAATCGCATAACATTCGAGCAGGATTTTCTTGACCTTCTGTCCTTCCAAGGCCTGCATTGCATTGGAAATAAGATTGACCAGCACCTGCTGCAGGAGCACATGGTTGGCCCGCACCTCCAGATTATCCGGTCGAATATCAATAGTCAGTGCAACGGCCTCTTTACGCAAACTTGGCTTAAGAATTTCCAGAGCACCATCAATAACCCCGTGCAAAGGCACAACCGCTATCATGCCACTGGATTTCCGTGAGAACAATTTAAGCTGGTTGCCAATTTGGGCCATACGTTCGGTTAATTCGCCGATTTGTTCCAGGTTCCACATGGCATTTTCAAGCTGACCCTTCTGGAGAAACTGCTTACCGTTGTCCGTGTAGCTTCTTATTGCAGCCAGTGGCTGATTAAGCTCGTGGTTTATACCGGCAGACATCTGCCCAAGTACCGCCAGTTTGGCGGCATGGATCAGCTCTTTACGGGTACGCTTCAATTTGATTTCCGTCTGTTTCCGATCTATAATCTCTTTTCGCAACAGCTCGTTTGCTTCAGTAAGTTTCTGCGTCCGGTCAGAGACCCGTGTCTCCAGTTGTTCATTGGCCTCCTGCAGAGCTCTTTTCGATTCTTCTTCCACCCGGTGCAACTGGGCCTGGCGATGACTGCGCTGCAGAAGCAGAATTACCAGAATGTAGGCCAGACTAAATCCGGTCCCGACCATGATATTGACAATCAGGACTTTCTTCCTCAGCACTCTGGTATCGGTAAGAATATGTACATTCCAACCGGCCTGGGGCATAAACTGCGATTGCTTCAGCACCCTTCGCCGATCTTTGCCTGCTCCGTCTTCAATATTCAGTATCTCTACTTTCTCCCAGAGAGTGTTGACATTATCGCCGAGGGGCACAATCGCCGCATCCTGATAACGCCTGCTTACCGAAATTCGTTCAAGAACATCCTGCTCCAAAGGTTTGAGACTTTTAAACCGCCAGTCTGGGTTTGTGGTAATAAAAATAACTCCATCGGGATCAGAAACCAGAAAATTTTCATCGCGGTCCGCCCATTTCTGCTCGACCAGATCAATATTAATCTTGACGGCTACGGCCCCAAGTATTTCATCGTCTTTACGAACCGGATAAGCAAAATAGTACCCTCGCTTTGAGGAGGCACTCCCGAGAGCAAAATAACGTCCGAGTTTGCCTTTCATTGCCTGCTTGAAATACGGACGATAACTGAAGTTTCTGCCGATGAAAGGACGCTCCGCATTCCAGTTGGAGGCGGCGATGGTCAAGCCGTCCTTATTCATCAGATACGTGTCGAGAGTATCGCTTACTCTATTTATCGTCTCGAGATATCGATTAAGAATTTCAATGCGCTTTTTTTCATGCGGATTCAACAGGGCTCGGACAAGACTGTTATCTATCGCCAGCAACTCGGGCAGACTTTCGTACTTGCCCAGAATTCCCTGCAGATAATTAATATACAGCTCCAGACGAACGTTGCCCTGCTGAGCCAGTTCTACCAGCCCTCGCCGGTAGGTCCAGACCGAAACAACGTTCAGTATCTGAATCAGAATAATGATAAAGAAAAGGAAACTGATGAATCCCTTTTTTTTCCTCGATAACCTGATCGGCATTACATTATGTAGTGCAGCTTGCAGAGATTCATCGGCAATTACCTTATTTCAACTCCTGCTGCCTGCACAGCCTCTTTCACTTCTTTGATGGTAACCTCTTCACGGTGAAAGATACCGGCAGCAAGAGCTGCGTCTGCTGCAGTGTGTTGAAACGCATCGACAAAATGTGCAGCCTTCCCCGCACCGCTTGACGCAATGACCGGAATGGAGACATTATTCTTGACCATCGCGATAAGCTCCAAATCAAATCCACTATTAGTTCCATCTTTATCGATGCAGTTCAAAAGAATCTCGCCGGCCCCCAGCAGCTGACACGTTTTCACCAGCTGCACAACATCGAGATCACTCCCCTCTCTTCCGCCTTTTACCGTGCACTGATACCAGCAATACTTTTCCCCCCCGGGGCCCGGTGTTGCGGTTTCTATCACGACATGGCCGGTGTCAACCGGATCTTTGACGTAGATTCGGCGTGGATCAACGGAGATGACAACGGCCTGGGCGCCATAGACCTGGGAGATTTGCTCGATGGAACTTTTGCCTGTTTTTTTTCCGGTCTGCAGATATTCGAGAACGGCATAGACAGCATCGCTGCCGATAGATACCTTGTCAGCACCGGATCGAAAATATGCCGAAGCAACATCCAGAGAGGTATAGGACGTGCCGTCGGAAGCGGTAAATTCTCTGATCCCGCCGCCTATGGTCAGAGGCACGAACACATTCTCCGAGGTTTTTTCCAGCACTTCGATCATCGGCTGGTCCTGCATGGGAAAATCTCGAAAACCGGTAATGTTGAGAAAAGTGATCTCGTCCGCACCCTCTTCATAATATCGTCTGGCCAGCTCCACCGGTTTGCCAAGATTTCTTACCAATCCGTCGCTGCGCACATCATACTGGTCGCCTTTGGTGACCACAAGATCGCCGGCATCGTTGCTTCGGACATCGAGGCAGGCAATAATTCTCTTGGCTATCTGCGTCTTCTTACTGTTTTGTCTGACTGTATTGACGACAACGGAACTTGCGTTTTTCTCGGATGTTAAAAAATTATGCAATATTTTCAGTCCGGCTTTACCACTTTTTTCCGGATGGAATTGAAAGGCACTGACATTGCCTTTTTCAACCGCCGAGACAAATTCACAACCATAATCGGTGAGAGCGAGATTCCAGTCTTTCGTTGCCGGACAGACCGGGGCATGGAAAGAGTGGACAAAATACAGCTTCTCGTTGTCATATCCCGTGAACAGCTTCGATTCTTTTTGTAGTTTTATGCCGTTCCAGCCTATCTGCGGCACAGACAATTGCGTTTCAGGAAACCGTACTACCTGCCCGGCTATGATTCCGAGACCGGGAACACCGGGGGATTCTTCACTCCCTTCAAACAGGGCCTGCAGGGCAACACATATCCCGAGAAACGGTTTATTCTCCCTGATCCTTCGCTGCAGCGGCTCAACATAGCCTTTTTCCTGCAATCGGTGCATAACAAGACCAAAAGATCCCACCCCGGGGAAAATCAATTTCTCGGCAGTGACAATATCCTCAGGGGTTTTGACATTTTCTACAGTATGGCCAAGTTTGACAAGAGCATTTCTTACGCTGCGGACATTACCGGCTCCATAATCCAAAAGAGTTACAACCATTGCAATTCACCTCACCCGGTCGAAAAATCTACTCGTTACGTACCGTATAGTAGCGCCCGTAGGCGCAACTTCGGCAAAGAATCTTACCTTCAACCTCAACATCTCTTTTATCCTGCACCCAGTCAAGGCACTTTTCGCACCTGACTCTTTTGAGCGGTCTGCCCGGCAGATCTTCCTCAGGAATTTGAACCTCAACAGCCTCTACCCGAAACAGCTCCTCCTCCGGCATAACCTTGTAGGCTTCCAGCTGCCGGGCATATTTATCAAAGACGTCACTACAGTATTTTTTAGACAGTTCTCGAGACTCTTCCAGAGCGGTCACCCTCACTGCCTCTCTTGAGTCAAGATTGACAAACGTTGCGGCCATAACCCCGTGATCGACCCATTTCATCGATCGTTTACCGAGAGTGCAGCCGGTAACGGTCTGAATGGCATCTGTCGCACATCGGTCAATTTCAACAAACACATAGAGTTTTTTCCGATCAGTGCCCTTGGGATCATGTATATTCAGGTACGAAAGTGCCAGCATGCACATACGCACGCCAATCACCTGGCCGGCGCAGACATGTCCATGTATACGAGTTGCTTCATCTAACAGATCATCAAAAGATTTCATCGGATTTTCTTGTTTTTTGAATTCAATCACTTGTTAACACTCTTCAGTTGGAGCGATCAATCAGCCGATTTCCACGGACCAGCTCAAGATACCTGCCATCAAACTTGACTGTCAACCGTTATCAACTGCAAAAACAAAAAGGCCGTTCCTGATGAGGAACGGCCTTTTTGCGGGACACTTACTATCAATATGCTTAGCAACACTGTCACTTTGCCTGAAAGTGCAGTACCTGTGTTATGCTATGCTTCCTTGCGATGTACTCATTCAGACACTGTAACCTTGGGTATGATCTTAGTGCAATCCTCCAGCTTATAGGACATTTCAGTCCCCTTGACGGAGGAAGTACCCTGACAAAATTCTCTTATTTTTGAAGCACTCCCTTCTGGAGTGAGAAAAGAAAATAATTGAAAGGTACAGAACGCATATTAACAGTTACCGTATCGATGATTCATGAATATTCAGGATTAATTGACAGTCTCAGACAATTTGCTACCAGCTTTGAACTTGACCACTTTCTTCTCTGGAATCTCAATGGTTTTCCCTGTCTGCGGATTTCTGCCCTGACGAGCATCACGTTTTGAAACAGAGAAAGTGCCAAAGCCGACGAGAGTCACTTTGTCACCCTTTTTCAGGCTCTCAGCAACCGCTGCGAGGGTACCGTTCAATGCTTTTTCTGCAGCTGCTTTACTGATGTCGGCTGCACCTGCGATGCTCTCAATTAATTCCTTCTTGTTCATGAATTCCTCCCTGCTTGATCTTTCTTTTGCAAATCTAATGAAGACTATAACGACTGTCCTCTTTCCCTGAAAATGCCGATTTACCTAAACTCTCTTGTGTTGTCAAAAAATATTTTTTTGAAACTCTTCTTGACAAAAAAAAATAAATTGGCGCAACCCTTTGTATTCAGGGTGATACGCTCATTACAAGGCACCATAATTGAATCGGAAATCAGAATCAAGCAATAAATCGCACTCATCTGAATAAGTTTCAACTTCACACGGAGCCAATAATTATGCATTACACCGCGCATCAATGTGGATGAGCGGTGTAAATATTACAACCTCATTCGTGGCAATACTTGGGCAGGTTTTTTATATACTATATATCTAGTCAGGAACCGACCAAGACACTACGCCTTGTGCAGCAACCCTTCCCAACACCCATTGCTTCGTTTTCGTTTCATTTTTTATAAGGATCTCAACCCTGACCATCCGGTAAAAGCTCAGCCGGTTTATTCAGTTGAAACCTTCCTTCGGATATATCTTTTTTAAGAATTTCAGCAATTGCCCGAGCCTTCACCATACTCGACAAAGGCGCAGTTTTTACTTTTTTACCATTTACTTCAATTTCACCCGATTTCAATTGGGCATAACTGACCTGACCGTAGCTTCTGCCGATGCCGTTGGTATAGTCATGGCCGTAATCGACTATCTGGGTAAAAATTTCAGCATCGGAGACTCCGGTATATGCAGCAAGTTCACTGTTTAAAACGGGAATGGGAATACCGAGCCCCACGGCCAGAGAATTGCCGTAACCAAGAATGGATACCCCGCGCAACCATTCAGCACTCATCCGTTTTAAATCACCCTGCACCATGATTGTGCCGGCTGGCTTGACGGGCACGCCGTTGCTGTGCCGGGGTGCATGAGGATTATGCTGGGTACCTTGCCAGGTAACATAACCATAGGCGCCGCCAAGAAAAATCCGCGTACCAACCCCAATGGTTTTATAATAGGGATCGTTGAGGAGAGGACTTAATTCACCGGCACTGCAGAAATTAGCATTGCCGCAATTCGGCTTCAGCATACCCATATAGGTATACACAGCCTTGTTCGACAAATTGACCGCACAGTTGTAATTCTGGTAGCCATTTCGAGGATTGCAGAGCAACGCATAGGGGAGATCGTCCAGGCCGACCTCTTTCTTCATTTTTTTTGCCGCATAACAGTCGGTCCCGTACGCTTTAGCTTCCAGCAAAAGTCTTTTTCCACGCAGCAGATCTTCTATGACGTGGCCGCCGCCATACCTGAACTCACCGGGATAAATTTTATTCAAAGGATCGTCTTCAGCCGGCTCAGTAGCACCAAGATATGCATCGACCGCCGCAAGTCCTGCATACGCAGGAACTTTGTTTATCCAGACCTGTGAGGCTTTAATGGTCGGGGTCATCTGGCCGAAATTAAAAAACAGGCCGGAAGAACACATGGGAGCGAACGTTCCTGTGGTGACTATATCAACTTTCCTGGCCGCCCCTTCCGGACCGTCTTTCTTGACAATGTCGACCATTTCTTCGGCAGTGACAACAACCGCCTCCCCGGCCTTTATCCGGGCATTTATTTCCTCGTAGGTTTTCTGTATTTTCTTTTCACTCATTTGATTCCTGCTATTTTTGATTTAAATATAATCTCCTAAAAAAGCGAAACAGGCGGAAATAACTCTCTTGATTTTTTTATTGCTGCCAACAAACACAGAACGCAAGCTGCCGGACACTCAATATGCCGGCAGCTTATAAAATACTCTGATACGTCCCATAGCCCTGACTAAAAAGTCTACTATAGCTCTCTTTTGCGCCTTGACATAGTAATTTCTTTGGCCTAGTTTATTTGCGCTGGATGGAGCAAACCCGCAGAAAATTCTTTCCCATTGCCTAAGCAAGGAGTTGTATGGAAATTGAGCAAAAAAAAATGATAGGTTCGGTTCGTGACACGATCGATTCAATTGATAACAGAATCCTCGCTTTGCTTAAGGAACGCCTCGCATGTGCAAAAGAAATCGGACGTCTGAAAGATGGCGAAAAAAGGGCAAAATGGGACCCTCTCCGGGAGCGACAAATTTACGACAGGCTGTTAAAAGATAACAATGACATCTTTCCGCCGGACGCCCTCAAATCAATTTTTCATGAAATAATTACTACCTGTAGACTGTCACAGAAAAAAGCTGAAGTTGCCTTTTTAGGTCCGGAAGCAACATTCAGCCATCTTGCCGGGGTGAAATACTTTGGTCATTCGGCTGATTATAAAGCGATGGAAACCATCGAAGATGTTTTTGCCGAAGTGGAGAAAGGCCGAACCAGATATGGCATTGTTCCGGTGGAAAACTCCATTGAAGGTGCGGTGTTCTCAACGCTTGATTGTTTTATGAAATACAAGGTACAGATTTGTGGCGAATTACAGCTCGAAATAAGCCATAACCTGGTCTGCCGATCAGGAAACATGGAGGACATCCAAACCGTTGCTTCCCATGCACAACCCCTTGCCCAGTGCCGCGAGTGGCTGCGAAAACATCTGCCGGCAACACCCACCCTGCCGGTTTTTTCCACCGGGGCCGCCGCGCAGATGGCAGCCAACAACCCCAACATCGGGGCGATCGCTTCGTCTCTTGCGATAAAAACTTACGAACTTCAGGTTGTCGTCCAGGGTATTGAAGACTATCGAGGCAATACAACCAGATTTCTCGTGATCGGCAAAAAGTCCCCTTCGCGAAGCGGACAGGACAGAACGTCGCTGCTGATTGGACTGATGGATCGACCGGGAGCGCTCAATGACGTCCTTTCCGCCCTCTCCGAAGAAGATATCAATCTGGCCAAGATAGAATCCCGACCCATCAAAGGCAAGCAGTGGAAGTATCTGTTTTTTCTGGATATGCTTGGCCATATCGAGGATGACAAGATACGGCGGGGCTGCGATATTCTTAAAGCAATGTGTTCGTACTTCGAATGGCTGGGTTCCTATCCGCAGGGGGATCCATCAGCCACCGATTCGTGACATCCGCCCACCGCATGACCGGTGCTCTGTTACCGTAAGGTCGTCCTGTAAGGTGTGACCTTGCGGTTTATTGAGGATAGTTTGCCGGATACTGTCAATAATATCCTGGTCGGAAGCCCCCCCGCGCAGCAATGATTTGAGATCGGTCTCACTGTCGTTGAGCAGGCATGCACGAAGCTTTCCTTCCGAGGTGAGCCTGAGCCTGTTGCACTGGTCACAGAAATGGTGACTTATAGGACTGATGAAACCGACCGCCCCCTTTCTTTTATCGACAGAATGCAGATCAAACATTCGAGCCGGCCCTTCCCCATGCTCTTTATGAAAAGGGGTCAACACTCCCAGTTCGGCGATACGCGATTTAATCTCGTCCGCTCTGATAAACTGATTTTTCTGCCAGCTGTTCTGCGAGCCAACGGGCATAAACTCGATAAATCTCACCTGGAACGGCTCATTTAGAGCCAATCTGCCGAAATCCTGAAATTCATCGTCATTGACACCTTTCATGGCAACAACATTAAGTTTTATCCGAAAACCGATTTCTTTAGCCACCTGGAGCCCCTGCCATACCTTGGCAAAATAATCGTATCCGGTTATTTTTTTAAATTTTTCCGGCTGCATGGTATCGAGCGAGACATTAATATGGCGAATTCCACCGGCATAAAGCCTTTCGGCATAGTCAGCCAGCAGCACCCCGTTCGTAGTTAACCGCACCTGTTCCAGACCATCCAGCAGGGAAAGCTGGTGAATAAAAGTCAGGATGCCCTTCCTGACCAAGGGTTCTCCGCCGGTCAGACGTAATTTATTCATCCCCATAGAAACCGCCAGCCGCACGACGCGCAGCAATTCCTCGTAACTGAGCAGGTCGCCATGAGCAAGAAATATACCGGTCTTTACAGTGCCGGTTGCGCTTTCGGTCTCCCCGGGGATCCCGGGCATACAGTATGAGCAGCGGAGATTGCAGCGATCGGTCAGAGAGAGTCTCAGATAGGATATGGTCCGGGAAAACTGGTCGACAAGAGGAGAAATTGCTGGTATTTTTTCGTTCACGATATACAGTCTGCTGTTTATTATCAAAATAGAGAAGCCATTGTCCGTCAATCACTTCCGCTTAACTGACCGTTTCTTACTCTGAATAACAGTAGTAACACAATCAAAAATTACGTTTAACCACAAAAGAAGCCCCCGCATGCTTATTTTAGGTATAGAGAGTTCCTGCGATGACACTGCCGCCGCGGTTCTTGAAGATAATGTCATTCTCTCCAACGTGCTCACCAGCCAGGACCAGATCCACACTAAATTTGGCGGGGTAGTTCCGGAACTGGCATCCAGAAAGCACCTGCAGGCCATCCATCCCGTGGTTGAAGCAGCGCTTTCAGGAGCCGGCAAACAGCTCACCGAGATACAGCTCATTGCCGCAACCCGCGGACCAGGCCTGATCGGCTCGCTGCTCGTTGGATATTCATACTCTAAGGCACTTTCTTACGTTAGCAATATTCCGCTTGTCGGAGTGGATCATATGGCCGGCCACATCCTGTCAGTTTTTCTCGGCCAGGAAAAACCATCGTTCCCGTATATTGCTCTTATTGTCTCCGGCGGCACATCGGCTATTTACCTTGCCACAAGTTATAACGATTTTCAACTGCTGGGAAGGACTCGAGATGACGCGGCCGGAGAAGCCTTCGACAAGGTTGCAAAACTCCTTGGTCTTCCCTACCCCGGCGGACCCCAGGTGGCCGGGATGGCTGCAGGTGGCGACCCGCAGGCGGTTCACTTTCCAAGAGCCTGGCTCGATGAAAACTCTCTGGACTTCAGTTTCAGCGGCGTAAAAACGGCGGTCCTCAATCATGTTAACAGCTGCCGGCAACAAGGCATTCAGCCAAACATCGGGGACATCTGCGCCTCCTTCCAGGAGGCTGTTGCCGAGGTACTTGTTGAAAAAACAATTTCTGCCGCCCGGCAAAACCATATCAACACAATCGTTGTCGGAGGCGGCGTATCATCAAACACCAGAATTCGCGATTTTTTCACCGCTCGATGTGCCAGCGAAGGTCTCCTGTTTTACGCCCCGGAGCCGATTTTCTGTACCGATAACGCAGCGATGATTGCACTCGCCGGATATCATTCATACAACCAATCGGGCCCTGTTTCCCTTGATGAAGATGTCTATTCCCGCTCTGCACTTGGTTGACAATGCATCCCATAAACATTCTGCGTTATATTAAATATTATTTCATCAAATTTAAACGATTGCAGGGAAGCCCGCAGGCGCTGGCCGGAGGCACTGCGATCGGCGTGTTTGTCGGCCTTACGCCGACAATTCCATTTCATACCGCACTGATCATCTTTTTCAGTATTATTACAAGAACATCCGCCCTTGCCGGCATTATTATCAGCTGGATAGTCTGCAATCCATTAACCTATCTACCGATCTATTATCTGTCAGCACTGGTTGGCAACCATCTCACTCCCTATGATTTGAATCTGAAAAATTTTCAGAGTGCTCTCGAGCTCGCAGTGGCCGGAGGCGGCATAGAAAGTGCATTACCCATCCTGTTTCGATCGGGATACGAAGCGCTGGTCGTGATGGGGGTTGGCGGTTTGTGTGTCGCGCTGCCTGTTGCCATAGCCAGTTACTATCCAGCCCTGATATTTTTTATGCACATCAAGAAAAAAAGAATGAAAAAGCATGTGCTCAACTAATTGGCTCTGAAAAAGGGCTCTGAAAATGAAAAATTATGACGAAATACGGACACCAGACGCGAGAAGCGCTGCAAAACAATCAACTGGCACCCAAGAAACGGTTCGGACAGAATTTTCTCGTCCATAAAATGACCGCTGAAGCCATCGTTCGTGCCGGGAAAGTATGCAGCGACGATACTATTCTCGAGGTCGGAGTTGGGCTTGGCGCCTTGACTTCGCCCCTTGCGGCGACGGCAAAACATGTATTCGGCTACGAAATAGACAGCGGTATTATCCGCTATCACCAGGAACAAAAAGATCTCCCAGACAACGTAACCCTGGTGCATCAGGATATACTCAGCGCTGATTTTCAGGAAGTTGCCCGACAATGCGGCGGTAGTTTGAAAATATTGGCAAATCTTCCCTATTCGATATCCAACCCGTTTATTTTCAAGCTTATCGACAATGCCTCGCTCATCAGCACTGCCACAATCATGCTGCAGAAAGAAGTTGCCGACCGATTAATGGCAGCTCCCAATACCAAGGAATACGGAGTCCCGACGGTGCTCCTTGCCAGTTGCGCCACTGTCCACAAGCTGATGACCCTGAAGCCCGGCGAATTTCACCCACGACCAAAAGTCGATTCAGTGGTCGTCACCCTCGATTTCAGACAAGGCGTCAAACGGCCATCGGACGCTGGGCACTACGATTTCGCCCTTTTTCGCCAGCTGGTCAGGACGACATTTAATCAACGGCGAAAAACCATTCTCAATACCCTGACCGGGGCGGGCTTATTTGGTGATTCGATAAAACAAGATAAAGTCGCCAATAAAGAACGTACCTGCCGGGCAATCGAAAGGGCCAACCTCCAGCCCAACTCCCGACCGGAAACGCTCACCTGCATAGACTTCATCAATCTGGCAATAGAGATAGCCCGCGACAGAAGTTCTCTTTGAGTTTTTACGAGTTCGTCTTATATTCTTTTACCATAACCATTTTGATAGGCTGATTGGCCCGCAGTGCATTAAATACTTTTATCAACCCACATAATACCATGACGACTGAACCAAAACATATCGTTTCCCTTCCTGAAATTCCCGGCGTAATAGTGCCTCCGCATCCTCAGTGGCCATCCCTGTCCAAAGTGGAGACTGCACATTTAAAGGAGAGGATTAAAAGACTTCTTAAAGAGCAGAATGCGGTTCTTGTCGCCCACTATTATACCGACGGGGCACTGCAGGATCTGGCTGAGGAAACCGGAGGCTGTGTTGCGGACAGTCTGGAAATGGCTCGTTTCGGCACGGAACACCCGGCCCAGACTTTGGTTGTGGCCGGGGTTCGGTTCATGGGCGAGACGTCAAAGATCCTCAACATCGAAAAAAGAGTCCTTATGCCCGATCTCTGTGCCACCTGCTCTCTTGATGAAGGTTGCCCGTATGAGATGTTCAGTGCATTCTGCGATCGCCATCCCCAACACACCGTCGTCGTCTATGCCAATACCAGTGCCCAGGTAAAAGCCAGATCCGACTGGGTGGTAACCTCCGGCATAGCGCTGCCTATCATTAAGCACCTCGCTGAAAAAGGAGAAAAAATCCTCTGGGCGCCGGACAAACATCTGGGGGCTTACGTGCAAAAACTTACCGGAGCCGAGATGATTTTCTGGCCCGGTTCCTGTGTCGTCCACGAAGAATTTCGTTCCGTGGCTCTGGAAAGACTGCGCAAACTCCATCCGGAGGCGGCGATCCTGGTCCATCCCGAATCGCCGGAGGCAGTCGTCCTCCAGGCCGATGTGGTTGGTTCGACAACAGCTCTCATCAAGGCGGTGACCACTTTACCGAATAAAGAGTTCATCGTTGCAACCGATGCCGGTATTTTCAATAAAATGCGCCAGCTGGCGCCGGACAAGGTCTTTCTTGAAGCACCCACAGTCGGTGAAGGTGCAACCTGTCAGAGCTGTGCCAACTGTCCCTGGATGGGCATGAATTCATTGCACAACCTCGAAGAACTGCTGGAAACCGGAAAAAACGAGATCCACATATCCCCCGAAATTGCCGCCAAGGCCCGGATACCTATCCAGAGGATGCTCGATTTTGCCAAGAATATGAAGAAATAACATCCTGCCGGCTGCAGATCAAACCTGCAGCCATTGGGCATACCGCCCCTGCAGACTCTGCCAGCTGAAGTGATCGGTCATCTCCTTTGCTGTCGACCGGCTGAGCCTGCAAGCACTACGCACCGCCTGCTCCAGCTTCTCCTGCAGGCAATTCGCACTATAGAGAAATTTCCGATCAAAGAGTTCCGGATATGACAGCTGGTCCGGTAATACCGGCAGGCAACCGGCCCTGACTGCCTCGATTATGGCTATACCATAAAATTCATGCAATGCAGTCGAGACGACGATATCACCCTGGCTGAGCAGTTCTGCATATCGCTGACGGGATGGAACAAAACCGAAGTGAATGATTTTATCTTTAAATTTTATTTCGGCATCATAAAAACAGTCGGGAGCGCCTGCAAACGATTGGCCAAGTACCAGTAAACGAAAATCAAAGCCACGCTGTACCAGGCATTCCAATGCGAGGAAAAAGCTCTGCGGATTTTTATCATGTTCCCAGCGGTGGTTCCAGACAATGACCGAAATATCTGTTGTCGTTTTCCACCTGATTGTATCGATTGCAGAAAATTCAATACCGGGAGAAAGAACAATGCTTTTTGCAGCCAGGTCCGTGACGAGGCCGGAGAGCTTCATTTCCGGTGCAGCTCCCAGTCCTTTGCGACACCCATGGAAAAAAGTCTGCCGGTTATACTCGGAATTAAAAGCAATGCTATCGGAGGCCAGGGCTGAATGAAAATTAATGGAGGCATATTGATGCTGTGTCTGTGCATTGTAGCGGAATGGATAGACAAACTGGTTTTCATGAAAATAGGTAAGAATCCTGGCATGATGATTCCATCCGTCTATGTTATTGAGCAGACCGCGAAATACCGCGACATCAACAAAGGTAGAACAGAGGACACAGTCAAAACATCGCTTGTCCACCGGCAGGTCTTTTATTTTTTCGATAAACCAGGGTGCGGAAAGTTGCATGCGCATCTGCCAACTCCTGGCCGGCAGCGTACAAAAAACATACTCCCCCGGCACATACTTTTGCAGGCCATCGAGAAACTGTTTATGAGAACCGCCAAAATACGGTTCAAGAACCAGGACGCGCTTCATTTTTTTTATTGATCCGCCAGGTCATTTATTGTATGTCTCCCCGTGTTGCACAAGGCGTAGTTGCAACTAGAAATTCTTATCATTCATACGTTCCTTCACGAGATTTTTGCTGATCTTCGGCGGCAATATAAACTATGACCAAAGACTCTCTCTGCCCCTGCGGCAGTGGCGCAGCTTTTTCCGTCTGCTGTCAACCGGTACTTGACAACCACCGTATGGCGGTAACCGCAGAAATGCTCATGCGCTCACGGTATACGGCATTTGTTCTGCGCCATGCCCAACATATTCAATCGAGCTGGCATATCAGGACCCGTCCCAAAAATCTCAACTTCGATGACCATCCGGTGGTATGGCTTGGGCTGCAGATCCATAGTTGCAGCAAGGGTCAGGAAAGCGACAATGACGGAACCGTTGATTTCACCTGCCGCTATCTCGAGCAAGGCCAATTCTGCAAACTCCACGAACGCAGTCAATTTTTGCAGGAAGATGGTCTGTGGTATTATCTCCAGGGAGAGTGCCAGGTTACCAAAGAAAAAATTGTCAGAAACAGCAGCTGTCCCTGTGGTTCCGGCCAAAAATTCAAACGTTGTTGTCTGGCAAAATAGCTCAGTTCAAAGGGCAGCCAGCTGAGCGACAATTCTGTCCCAGATAAGATCGGCAGTGTGCATTTTACTGGTGTATGGCAGCAATTCCGCACCCGATCTGCCAAGCAGCAACACCTGATTGCTCTCAACTTCAAACCCTGTACTATCGCCGCTGATATCATTGACGGCGATGAAATCGAGGTTTTTGCGCTGTAGTTTTTTCATCCCTTCCTCCCGGAGATTTTGACTTTCAGCGGCAAATCCGACCAATATCTGGCCTTCTTTCTTTCTTTTTCCCAGCTCCAAAAGAATGTCCGGATTGCGCTCGAGGTGCAACCGGGTATCGATCTGGTCCTTTTTCACTTTATGGGCAAATTTTTTTTCCGGCCGGTAGTCAGCAACAGCTGCTGCTTTGATTATTACTGAACATTGCCCGGCATGTTCAAGTACCGCATCATACATTTCCAGGGCCGTCTGCACTCTCTGCATGGTGACTCCGGCAGGAGCTGGCAGGCTGCTGGGTCCACTGATCAGAGTCACCTCCCCCCCCCGTCGAAACGCGCTTTTCGCCAGGGCATAGCCCATCTTACCGGAAGAACGGTTGCTTAAAAAACGGGCAGGATCAAGGGGCTCTCTCGTTGGTCCGGCAGTTATCATTATCCGTTGTCCCTGCAAAACCTGCGGGGTAAGGGCCTGGGCGACATACTCCTTCACTTCGTCCCATTCAGGGAGGCGGCCGTCGCCATGCTCCTTGCAGGCCATCATGCCGCAATCCGGGTCTACAACCGTGTAGCCAAGCTCTCTGAGCCTGGCAATATTCCGTTCTGTGGCAGAGTGGGAATACATGCGGCTATTCATGGCCGGGCAGACCAACACCCTGGCTCTGGTGGCAAGCACCGTCGTGGTGAGGAGGTCATCGGCCATTCCGGCGGCGAGCTTGGCGATGGTATTGGCGGTTGCCGGCGCAATTAACACCACATCGGCATCCCGGCCGAGGCTGATATGGGCCATCGTATTCTCTTTTGCGGCGGAAAACATGTCGGTATGGACATCATTGCCGGAGAGTGCGGCAAAGGTCAGTGGGCTGACAAATTCTGTTGCAGAGCGTGTCATCACCACCGAGACCTGAGCTTCTTCTTTAGCCAGATCGCTCACCCACCCGGCTACCTTGAAGGCCGCAATCGAGCCGGTTACGCCAATGACCACCTTTTTTCCAGCAAAAACGTTTTGCATGGTATTCCTCTCTTTTCCTTTAACACCCTAGCTTTCTTCCCGTTTACCGGGGGTAATTTCCGACAACTGCCACATACCGCTTTATTGCTGTTTACAAATAACACTTTTCCAGCTTTTATGTCATTGTAAGATTTCTGTAAGATGGCCTTGATTAAATAATGCGCGAACCTTTTCAGTAGTCACTGCTCTTTTTCAGAACAGCTCTTCGGGGATTGCCCCGACATATGCGACGGGATTTATGCAAGAAACAAAACATTTAACCACAGCGCAGAAAGAAGATTTATTAATAGAATGGAACCTCTATGACGCCAGTCAACAAAAAACCATCCTGGAGGAATTTCACAAACATTACCGGGAGGATTTTACCTATGACGATTTTCTCGAATTCTTACGAAAAAAACTTGAAATAGACGGGTACTGGATAAAAGCGGGTATTCTCTAAAATACACAGTTTCAACCTCAGCTTCCTGCCGACTCCCTCACCCTCGCTCCTCGACGCTTTCACGGCATTCCAGTCACATTTTCCGCAGATGTCTGTGTTTTCTGCCAGGTGGTTGTTGAACAATTGTGAAAAACTTCGTAACATCTTAAAAGGTTTCCTCAATATACCGGGATGGTTCATACTGGTATATTTGCCCATCCTGCCTTCGGGGAAAAGACACCCATTTCTTAAATGAGGCTTACAGAATGATCCATGAAAATTGGTTGCTGCTTCTGCTGTATTCCTTTCTCCTTGTCGCCCTGGGCAACAGTCTGCTCGCCAGTTGCACCGCGATATATTACCAGAATCAATCTATTGGTCGCCTCTCCCACAGCCAGCTCCGCATAAAACAGGGAACCGCCACTTTGGAGCAGCGAATTAATGTCTTTGCTCAATCCCTGATCTTCTCGTTCATTAGTTTCCGCATCTATTTCATTACTTTACTGGTCTGGCTCGCTGCATGTGGAGCATATTATTTTTTCCCAATCCATTAATCCGTTATTCTGAAATTCAGGGTCTTATGAAATGTATCAATATTTTTTAGACACCTGAGAGATGACAGATACCTGAACTGGTATATAATTTTACCATGATGGAAAACGGCAGGATTGAGACCGCTGGGTCAATTTTGGTGACCTATAGTGCTCTACATTTCCATCCGGCCACAGATTCCAAAAGACTACCCCCAAAAGCAAAGCGAACAGTTGCGGACAGCAGGAGAAAAGTTATGATGTTTCAACCTTTAAATGAGTTTCACCCAATTTCCTCCCCCAGCACAGTAAATGAAGTTGTTGAGCTGCTCTACGATGATATCTCACTCAGAGATAAAGTAACAATGGCTCATCTTACGGAATATGAACTCGATGCATCGGTTTATCTGGTATTGGCTAAAACGATAAGAAAGGAGTTTGGTCTCTATAACGGCAATACGGAACTGCTGCACTCTTGTTCAAGCTACCAGGGACGGGAATACGATGTGTACGAGGACCCGGCGATGGTAATTATAAAAGAACTCTGGAAAAAAGTGAAGAAAACGCACAACCTTCATCTCGTCAAAAATAATCGTTCTCCGGTCAAATAGATTCGATCTTCCTCTCAGATGCTCCCTTCTGCCGTCGTAAAATGCCATGAGCAACTGCTTCGGAGAGTTGCGGTTCGGTTTTCAAGAGAATCAGATTGCCTGGATTAGCCTTTGTCACCGGATTACCCGATTCATCCTGCATCGAGACAATTCGAACCGGTGTCAAGCCCATGCCCTGCTGCATATATTCAATATGTTCCCCGGGCGTCAGCTGATTGCGTATCTCGACCAGGGGGGCCTCTCCCGGTTGTCGAACAACCGCTACCGGCTCATAGCTCTGAACCGCCCTGGAAGACGTATAGATCATCTCACTGCTCCCCGGTCGCTGATTGATGAAATTTTCCGTCGTTCCTCTGGTTCCGGTCTTGAGGATCTCCTCCATAAAATGATCCGGCATGCGAATTCCGGCTGGATCATTCCAGGCATCCGTTGGCAGCTGGGCCAGATAATCAAGAGCCGCACGGTAGACCCGGACGACGCCGCCGACATAGAAAATTGATTTCATCCGGCCTTCGATTTTCAAGGAATCAACTCCAGCCGCCACCAACTGCGGCAGCATCTCCACCAGGCAGAGATCCTTGGAATTGAAAATATACGTCCCTCTTTCATCTTCCTCGACCGGGAAATACTCGCCCGGGCGTTTTTCTTCCAGCAGGGTGTAGCTAAACCGACAGGGATGGGAACAACTGCCCTGGTTGGCGTCTCTGTCGGTCATATAGTTGGAGAGCATGCACCTGCCGGAATACGAGATGCACAGCGCGCCGTGAACGAAAACTTCCAGTTCGCCGGCAACTTTTCGACGAATCTCCCGAATTTCTGCAAGCGACAGCTCCCGGGCCAGGTTCAGTCGGCAAACTCCCTGAGACAGCCAGAAGGAAGCCGATGCATGGTTGGTGACATTTGCCTGGGTCGACAGATGCACGGGCAAACTCGGCACAACTCTTCGGGCATAGCTGAGAATGCCTGGGTCGGAGAGGATAATGCCATCCACCTGCATGTCCTTTAACCCGGCAAGATATCTTTCAAGGTCGTCAAGATCCTGATTATGCGCAATAATATTCACCGTGACATAAACTTTAACACCGTGATCATGGGCAAACTGCACCCCCTGGTGCATCGTCTGCTCATCAAAGTTACCGGCTTTGGCCCGAAGACTGAATTTTTTCCCGCCAAAATAAACGGCATCAGCTCCGTAATGCACAGCGGTTACCAATTTTTCAAAGTTACCAGCTGGGGCAAGCAACTCAGGCATGACAGGAGCTTCTTCTTTGCGACTTTCCTTTTTCATCTTGGTCGGGTATTATAATTTTTTATTTTTCCTTAGCCATCTCGAGATTCGAATTATTACCAGTGTATCACTCGTCATAATTGAACTTTGTCCATTAATTATTTCCAGTACATGGGTATGTATGGAGAGTGCTTTTTTCAACTCTTTTTGGATATACCTTATCAAATATTACACGCCATCCAGTGACGAAAAGAAAAATAGGCATAGCCTTAAGCGGTGGTGTTGACTCTACGGCATGCGCCCTTTTACTGCGTGAACACCACGAGGTAAAGGGATTTTTCATGCAGCTCGCGCAACCGGATTTTGCGGCACAAAAGACCCGGGTCCAGGCTGTTGCCGATAAACTTGGCATCCCTTTGCAGATTATCGACCTGCAGCAGGAGTTTGAACAAAGAGTGCTGAATTATTTTTCCGGCAGCTACTATCGAGGTCTCACCCCCAACCCTTGTGTCATCTGCAATAAAGAGATTAAATTCGGCTTATTTATGGAAGCCATTCTCCACGCCGGAATGGACAGAATGGCGACTGGTCATTATGCCAAAATAATTAAGAGTGAAGACAGGTATCATCTGCACTGCGGTGACGATCCCCAAAAAGATCAATCCTATTTTCTCTCGCGTCTCACCCAGCAGCAACTGGCCAAGGTTATTTTTCCACTTGGCGAGACAACCAAAAAGAACACCTATCATTTCGTCGAAGAACATGGCTTTGATAATTTCCACGGCCAGGAAAGTCAGGATGTATGTTTTCTCGAAAACAGGCAGATAACTGCTTTCCTGGCAGACCGTGCGAGAAGCAAAGACACGGAGGGGGCCATAGTCTCCACCTCGGGTAAAGTGCTCGGCCATCATCAGGGCCTGTTCCATTATACTATCGGTCAGCGAAAAGGTCTGGGCATATCCAGTGCAGCACCACTGTACGTTATCGGCCTGGATGCCCCGGGAAACAGGGTCATTGTCGGCAGCAACGAAGAGTTGTTCAATAAACGGATCCGGGTGCAAAACCTCCATTGGCTGGCCGACAGAAAGCCTGATCTGACAAGCAGTTACCAGGTCCGTATCCGGTACAGCCACCGAGGGGCAACCGCCAGGCTGGTTGTCGATGACGAAGGGTGTGGCGATATTATCTTTGATGCACCACAGCGGGCGGTTACGCCGGGACAATTTGCCGTAATATATCATGATACCGAGCTTCTCGGCTCCGGCATTATACTTGAGTAATAGTTGATAAATATGAAAAAAGTATTCATTGCAACGCTGGGTTGCAAAGTGAACCAGTTCGAATCCGCCGCCTTTAAGACCGGCTTTATTGAGCAAGGCCTGGAGGTCGTTGGGGCAGGCGAGAAGGCGGATCTGATTGTCATTAACACCTGTGCAGTCACAGCCGGAGCCGGAGCGCAATCGCGCCAGACTATCAGGCAGGCCCTGCGCCAGAATCCTGCGGCAAAAATCATCATCACCGGATGCTATGCCGAAATTGCCGCCAAAGAGCTGGCAGAGGCAAAAGAACTCCAGGACAGGACATATCAGCTTGTCGGCAACAGCAAAAAGGATACCCTGGTTGCCGGTGCCTTAAAAAATGATCCCGAGAGTCAACAGATAGTCATGGGGTCCATTGATGCAGCAAAAGAGATATGCCGCCTGCCGGTACGCCGTTTTGGTGAACGCGCCAGGGCATATCTGCGCATCCAGGATGGCTGCGAAAGTTTCTGCACCTACTGCATTGTTCCCTATACCAGGGGGCCCAGCCGGAGCCTGCCGGTCGGTGAAGTGATCGACCAGGCCAGAATTTTTGCTGAAGAGGGCCATAAGGAGATCGTCCTGACCGGCATTCACCTCGGTTACTATGGCAAAGACCTGACGGGCAGCATTGATCTTGTCTCCCTCCTCGACCAGTTGACCGCGGCCACCCCGGAGGCTTCTTACCGGATCAGTTCACTGGAACCTCTTGAAATAAATGAATCCCTGCTGTCACTCATGCAGGAACGCAAAAATATCCAGCCCCACCTGCATATCCCTCTGCAAAGTGGCAGCGATGAGATCCTGACCAGGATGAACCGTCGCTACACCACCGAGCAATTTCAACGGGTTATTAGCCTCTGCCGGCAATACCTGCCGGACGCTGCGCTCGGTATTGATATCCTTGCCGGATTTCCCGGCGAGACCGATGCGCAGTTTACGGCGGCCGAGAATTTCCTTCGATCCCTTTCTTTTAGCTATCTGCACGTCTTCCCCTATTCAATTCGTCCCGGGACCGTGGCCGCCGGCTTTAAGAAGCATGTTCCGAAAAAAATAAAAGATACAAGAGTTGCCCGCCTGCGCCTGCTGAGCGATGAGAAAAGGAATGTTTTTTATCAGAGTCAGATTGGCCGGATTCGGCCGGTTCTGGTCGAAGGCAGGCGCGATAGCGACGGGATGCTGAAAGGTTATACCGATAATTATATTGCCGTTCACTTTGCCGGCCCTGATCATTTGTTAAACAGCGTTACCGCCGTCAGGCTCCGGTTACTTAAAGATCACAGTGTGATTGGAGAAAGAGCAGAGCACTATGAAAATTGAAATAATAGCCATAGGCGACGAACTCACATCCGGAAGAATCCTCAATACTACCAGCAGTTTTGCGGCCAGAAATCTCTATGAAGCCGGCTATGATATTTATGCCATGAACACCATTGGCGATACCCCCAGCCTCATCGGCGAGGCACTGAAGCAGGCGCTTGGTCGGGTGGATGCCGTTCTGGTCACCGGCGGTCTCGGCACCACCGATGACGATCTCACCAATGAAGCGGTGTCCAAGGCTCTTAATCGGCCGACCATGCCCAATCTGGAAATACTGGCCAATATCCGCACACATCTGGATGAGATCACCGCCTCGCCGGTAGGCAGACTGGAAAAACTGGCCTGGCTTCCATCCGGGGCGGAAGCCCTTAATCCTCGATCGAGGATGGCTGGATATATGCTTATCCATGACGATAAACCGATCTTCTTTCTGCCTGGAATCCCCAGCCAGATGCAGCAGCTGCTCATCGAAGAGGTACTGCCAAAACTCTCTACCTGGCATGAAAACCATCGTTTGACCACCTATCAGCGAATTTTTCGAATTTTTAACCTGCCGGAAACTGAAGTTAATCGCCGTATCGAAACCCTGGATCTCAGTCCCGATGTGCATATCGGCTACTACCCGGTTTTCCCCGAAGTCCACCTGAGCCTTACCGTACGCGATAAAAAAAACAATGATGCCAAACGTCTTTTTAAATCCTCCTGCAAAGCTATCAATACGGTACTGGGCGACTCAATTTACGGCTGTGACCGGGAAAGCATGGAAAAAGTTGTCGGCAAACTGCTGCTGGAAAACAACCTCAAACTAGCTGTGGCCGAATCCTGCACCGGGGGGATGATCTGCCAGAAAATCACCAACTCGCCCGGCAGTTCAGCCTATCTCCTCGGCGGCGTCGTCTCCTATTCCAATTCTCTCAAGGTCATTTATCTTTCCGTTTCTCCGGAGGCACTGGAGCAACATGGCGCCGTCAGTAGAGAAGTTGCTGAAGAAATGGCGGTCGGGGTTCGAGCCAAAAGCGGCGCGGATATCGGCCTGGCTGTAACCGGCATTGCCGGACCGGATGGCGGCAGTGTGGAGAAACCGGTTGGCACGGTGTATATAGCTATCGCCACCTCCGAGGAAAATTGGGTCACAAAATTTCATTTCCAGGGGGATCGTAACGAAATCAGGGAAATTACCGCCCAAAGCGGACTCGATCTGATAAGAAAATATCTGTTGCAGAAACTCACGCATTAACAACATTTACCAATCGGATAACTTTTAAATTTCACAGGCGGTAAGATTTTTATTTATTATGCATTGTATGGTATTGGAAAGCATGCACCTTCTGGCACGAAATTTAACATTAAGGACCTCGTGAAAAGTTGCATCACTTATTTCACGAGGCCATCATCATTTATTGTGGAGAATCATATGGCAGTCAGCACCAATAAAGATAAGAGCAGCAGTGTCGAGAACGCTATCAGCCAGATCCAGCGGCAATTCGGCAAAGGGTCGATCATGCGTCTTGGCTCCAGGGAAACCGAGAATGTCCCCGTTGTCCCGACGGGGGCCCTGAGTCTTGATATCGCTCTGGGTGTCGGCGGCATCCCCAAGGGGCGTATCACCGAAATCTATGGCCCTGAATCTTCCGGGAAGACAACGCTCGCCCTGCACGTCATCGCCGAATCGCAGAAGACAGGTGGCTCAGCCGCCTTCATCGACGCAGAACATGCCCTTGATACCAAATATGCCCAGCGTCTGGGCGTTGATATCGACAACCTGCTTGTCTCCCAGCCCGATTTTGGGGAACAGGCGCTGGAGATTGCTGAAATTCTTATCCGCTCAGGCGGTATTGATGTCATCGTCATTGACTCCGTTGCAGCTCTCACCCCCAAAGCGGAAATTGACGGTAATGTCGGGGATCACCATGTTGGCCTCCAGGCTCGTCTCATGTCACAGGCCATGCGTAAGTTTACCGGGGTTCTCAGTCGAAGTAATACAATTTTGATCTTCATTAATCAGATCAGGATGAAGATCGGGGTGATGTTCGGCAACCCGGAGACCACCACAGGCGGTAACGCACTGAAGTTCTACTCATCTCTTCGCCTTGATATTAGGCGAATAGGCCAGCTCAAAGACGGGCAGGATCTGGTTGGTAACCGGACCAGAGTGAAAGTAGTAAAGAACAAATGCGCGCCTCCGTTCAAGGAAGCAGAATTTGACATTGTCTACGGCGAAGGTATTTCCAAGATCGGCGATATGCTTGACCTGGCGGTGAATCTGGAAATAATTGAAAAAAGCGGTTCCTGGTATTCCTACAATGAAGAGCGAATAGGCCAGGGCCGCGAAAATGCCAAGCGTTTTCTCGCCGATCAGCCGGAGATGTGCCTCGATATCGAAAATAAGGTACGTATGGCTTACGGCATGGCGCCAGCGACCGTCCCGCTCGCTGCGCCCGCAGTTCCGGTTGATAAAGCCGAGCTGCCGGCAGAATAATACGTTGGACTTCACCCGGGTTCAGACACTTGCTTTCTGAACCCGGTCGCCAGCAATGTCAGGCTACGAAGAGCAACGCTTTCACAATCTCCAGCCCATCCCGCACCTCATGCCGCACGGCATGCACAGCAAGACATTTACCTTGACTCTGTCAGAAGAGGTGGGGTATTCGTTTTAGTCGGTTGCCGTTATCTTTTATTCACCCCAAGCGAGGATCTACTCTTGTCTCCTAAAAAGCAGAGCGAAGCAGAAGAAAATTTTGATGTCATTATTGTTGGCGGTGGTCCTGCTGGCCTTTTTGCGAGTTACTACCTGGTAGAACATTCCAATCTCAAAGTATTGCTTATCGAAAAAGGCAAAGCGTCGTTAAAACGAAAATGTCCGATAAAAGACGGGGGGTGCATTAAATGCAAACCATGCAACATCCTGTGCGGTATCGGCGGTGCCGGACTGTTCTCCGACGGCAAGCTCAACTTTATCCATAAGCTTGGTAAGACTGACCTTACTCAGTTCATGGATATTTCTGACGCCATGGCCTTGATCGACGAAACAGAGGCTATTTTCAATCGGTTCGACATGGATGGAAAGGTATTCCCAACCGATATGGCAAAAGCAAACAACATCAGAAAAGAAGCCAGAAAGCAGGGCATCGATCTTTTGATCATCAAACAAAAACACCTTGGCAGCGACAATCTTCCCAATCATATATCGAAAATGGCTGATTATGTGGCAGAAAAAGGCGTTGTTTTTCACCACTCCGAAGAGGCCAAAGAAGTGCTGGTTAAAAATGGTGCAGTCAAAGGTGTAAAAACGAACCGGGGAGTTTACAAGGCCAAAAACGTCATCCTGGCGCCCGGCCGTGTCGGCGCGGAATGGGTTGCCAATGTAGCAAGAGCCCATGGAATTGAGGTTTCCCAGCGAGGTATTGAGGTAGGAGTTCGGGTCGAGGTGCACAATGAAATCATGCAGGATCTCTGCGAAATAATTTATGACCCTACTTTTTTTGTGCGCACTTCAAAATATGACGACCAGACCAGAACCTTCTGCACGAATTTAGGCGGCTATGTAGCCCTGGAGAATTATCAGAACTTTGTCTGTGTCAACGGCCATGCGTTCATGGATAAAAAATCGCATAACACCAATTTCGCCTTCTTATCCAAAGTCGTCCTCACCGATCCAGTGGAGGACAATCAGGCCTATGGCGAATCAATCGGCAAATTGGCAACCCTCATCGGCGGCGGCAAGCCGATTCTCCAACGCTATGGCGATCTCAAACGTGGCCGGAGATCCACCTGGAACCGGGTGAAAAACAGCTATATTGAACCTACCCTAAAGAGTGTGACCTGCGGTGACATAGCTATGGCCCTGCCGGAGAGAATCCTCACCAATCTGATAGACGGACTTGAACAGCTCAACCAGGTTATTCCCGGCGTAGCCAATGACGAAACCCTGCTGTATGCGCCGGAAATAAAGTTTTTTGCCACCCAGGTGGCCACCGACAATAACCTCGAGACAGCTGTCGCCGGCCTGTTCATGGCCGGCGATGGCCCTGGAGTCGCTGGCAATATAGTGTCCGCAACAGCCACTGCCTTGATACCATGTAAAAAAATCATTGCCCAGAAGAGGTAAAATTGGCATTTATGGTTTTGGTGGCATGTTTATTATTGACACTTACAGAGCATTTGCTACATTAGGGTGAAACTAGTAATAAATATCATTGTCTTTAAATTTTAGGAGGAACAACAAATGCAGAAAATGGAATGTCCTTGTGGTTACATTTATGATCCGGCAGTCGGTGATGAGGATAATGGTGTAGCTCCAGGAACAGCGTGGGACGATCTTCCCGAAGATTGGGTCTGCCCCTTGTGCGGCGCGGAGCAAGAATCTTTCTGGAAAGTGGACTAATTCCGGTAGGCTGCAGGTTAACCGAAATTAGTTTCAATGCCCTTGAAGGTACAGGGCACCCCATAAAGCTGCAGTGTCCAGATCTCGTAATTGACGGCACTGCAGCTCTTTTTTGTCATACTAGTTAGATAGTCCTAATTTCTTTCGAACACCCTGAAACAATAATTCCAGTATGGAGACTGATTATGAGCCTGTTAGTGACTAAACCAGCACCTGCATTTACTGCAACGGCTGTTCTGCCTGATAATTCTTTCAAAGATGATTTCAGCCTAGCCGATTTCCGTGGAAAATATGTCCTGTTGTTTTTTTACCCTCTCAACTTCACCTTTGTCTGTCCTTCGGAGATTCTCGCCTTTGATAAGGCCGTTGCTGAATTTACCGAACACAACTGTCAACTCATCGGTATCTCTATCGATTCGGCTTTTTCGCATCTCGCCTGGAAGAACACCAAGGTACATGATGGCGGTATTGGCAAAATCAAGTACCCCCTTGTCTCCGACCTGGACAAATCCATATCAAAATCCTACGAGGTACTTCTCGATCAAGGTATCGCTCTTCGCGGACTTTTCTTAATTGATAGAGAAGGCATAGTTCGTCATCAGGTGGTCAACGACCTGCCACTCGGCAGAAACGTCAATGAAGCGCTACGAATCCTCCACGCCCTGCAGTTTACCGAAAAGCATGGCGAAGTCTGTCCGGCTAATTGGAACAAAGGGGAAGAAGCAATGAAACCGACGGCAGAGGGCGTGGCCGAATATCTGACCAATCATCATTAATTATATCCGCCGTTAAGCTACCAAAAGCGTGGAGAAGCTTTTAAAGCTTCTCCACCCTTTTTTATGCAGTTGTTCACTTTATGGAAACTACCCGAGGAGATCATACAAGGCAGTGTTGTAGCCGATATAAAAGACATTGCCTCGTTTGAAGGCAGGCGCCCGAAGATTACCGGTCCGGCCAGTTATTTTCGGCAGCACTTCTTCTTTACCGGCAATGGCGGGATTGAATTCGACTATGTTTTTACCGCTGGCGACATATATCTTGTCAGCACCGGCAACTATTCGCCAGACGTCGTCGCCGGCGAGGCTTTGATTTTTCGCATTCACTTCATTCGTAATTGCGATCTTTTTTTCAGCAAAAACCGTCCAGGCTTTTTTACAGGAAACTCATCCTTTACGCATATAGGCCCACTCTATATCCATTATTGTCCTCCTTGTTTTTTTGCGACTCTTCAGTCCCTGTCGCCCCTATCTGTACGCCATGATCCGGCCTGCGGCAAGAACCAGCATATGCACCAGAAGAGCCGCGTTCAAAATAATAAAAAGAGCCCGGTACGCCGATTTTTGCCGGAACACCAGAACGTAAATAAAGGCTCCCAGCAACAGGCAGCCGTTGGCAATAATCAATGCCCGCCAGATGAAGCTGAGAGAAAAAGAGAGGCCAAGAAACATAAACATGACCAGAACCAGGGCGCCGAGCCAGGTAATAAAAAAACGTTTAAGGCTGTCTTCACCAAACAGCTGTAGAAAATGCGGTAAGCTGCTCTTTACATACTCATCTTTAAAATTTAACAGCACCAGCCAGAAATGTGGTATCTGCCACAAAACCAATAGTGCAAACAACAGGAGAGCCGGGTAGGCAAGAGGTCCCCCACCACCGGCAAGCCAACCGATATAGGGTGGCAGAGCCCCGCAAACTGCGCCGGGAACAATAGCCAGAACAGTCCTTTTTTTGAGCGGGGTATATACTCCGTTATATACAAAAACAGCAAAAACGGCGGTAAGCGAAGGTACAGCTGTCCTGGTTGCCCAAAAGAGCAGCAGCAATCCCGCAACGCATAAAATCGCGGCTTGCCAGCCGGCCTGTCGGAGGGATAGAATCCCGGTGGGCAGAGGCCTGTTGCGGGTTCTTAACAGTTCACTGTCAAGGCGATATTCCTGGAGGCTGTTCAGCGTCGCCGCTCCCATTGCCAGCACAAAGACTCCACTGCCAACCAGCAGTGTGCCAACCCCGATGACCGGATCGGCTAAAATAGTGCCAAACAGGGCCGAACACCCAATGAGCAGGCAGAGTGGCGCCTTGGTCAACTTGAGTCGCCACCGCATGTTTTTTGGCAGAGTCTTAAAAAAAACGCCCAAATTCATCATGCGAACGATCAATCGCTCTCTTTTTCGAGCCAGGCCGCAAACTCTTTTTCCGGGATAATTTTCAGTTTGGCGACCATGGCCGAATGATCAACGCCACAGTATTCGGTACACTGGATATCGTACTCCCCTAACTGATCGGCAAAAAACCAGGCATAAGTCGGCATTCCCTTCACCGCATCAACCTTGATTCGAAACGCCGGCAGATAAAAACTATGCAGGACATCAAGTGATGAGATGTTCAGTTTGACAGCTCTGCCGACAGGAACCACCAATTCATTTTCCGTTTCCTTGTCGTTGTTATAAACGAACAGCCATGAATACTGCTGCGCCAGAACTTCAACCTCCATAGCATCCTTAGGAACAGTACGTAAACCGACGTATGAAGACCAGCCGATAACAAACATGGATAGAGCGATGAGGGTCGGAACAATTGTCCAGATGATTTCCAGTTTATAGTTGTCGCGAATATCGGAGGCAACAGGGTGTTTGCTGCGTCGGTATTTCACGACGAAATAAACCATCACCACCGTGATACCAAACAGCAGAACAACGGATATGCCGAGAATGTACCAGAATGCCTGATCTACGCCTTGTACCGGGGTCATAAAATTCTCCAGCTGTTATCGGTAAGCCACATCCCAGAAGGTAAAACCGATCAAAATAACCAGCACTCCTACCGTGCTGAGAAACGATATATTGATAATTCGCCCTTCATATTTCAGGTGCATGAAAAAGAGCAGGACAAAAGTTACCTTGGTAGAGGCAATGGTCAGGGCAATAGGAATATTGAGAAATCCCAAATGAACATAGGAGACCCCAACGGTAACTGCCGTCAGCACAAGCAGGATACCGAGGACCATTCCGAGTTGCGTGAAGCTGAGTACATGGGGTTTTTCTGTGTTATCCATGTTTAATCTCCCAGGTAATGCATTTTTTTGTTACAGAACCAGATAAAAAAGCGGAAAGACAAAAATCCAGATGAGATCCACCAAATGCCAGTAGAGCCCCGAATTATCCAGCATGGAAAACCTCTCGGCGTTTACCTTATCCTGCAGCACAAAGACAAGACTGACCGAGAGCAGGATCATCCCGATAATGACATGCAGGCCATGCAGTCCGGTGATGACATAATAGAGACCAAAGAAAATATTCAACCCGGGTTCGCCTGATACAAGAGTCTCGGAGTTGGGGTAAATATCATGGTGAATCTTTGCGCCCCATTCAAAGTACTTATTGACCAGAAAGATAACTCCGCAAAAAATTGAAAAAAGCAGCAGACCAACAGTCTGTTTTTTATTATTTCGCTGTATTGCCGTAATAGAGGCGGCGACAGTAAAACTCGATATCAGCAACACTACCGTATTTACGGTTCCGATGATTCGATTGAGTTCTTTGCCGCCCTCGGCAAAGAACTCAGGATATCGGTGCAGATATGCCGCATACAAAACAAACAACCCGCCAAAAAGAATAATCTCCGAATAGAGAAACAGCCACATGCCTATTTTAATGCCGGTCCTGTCTATCTGAGCACTCATGGTAATGGCCCTTCCCCGCCTCTTTGCAGCAATTGCTCGGTTACCCCGGTAAAGTCGTAGGGAAAGTCAGCAATCTGTGGTTTATGAAGAAAATTATGCACCGGCGGCGGCGATGGCACCGTCCATTCCAGGGTCGTTCCTCCCCAGGGATCGACTGGGGCCGGCATCCGCTGTTTGAAGCTCAGCAGCAGATTCACAAACATTGTCACCATGCCGATAATGAGCAGATACCCGCCAAAACCCGCCAGAAAATTGCCGGTCTCATACTGCGGAAGATAGTCGTAATAGCGCCGCGGCATGCCTTCGAGTCCGAGAATAAGCATCGGCACATAGTGAAACATAAAGCCGATCCCGGTCAGGGACGCCCCGATATAGGCGGGTTTGAAGCGATACATAATGCCGAACATCTTCGGCCACCAGAAGTGCAGGGCTGCAAAAAAAGCAAACCCGGTCCCGCCAAACATGACAAAGTGAAAGTGGGCCACGACAAACTGGGTATCGTGCACATGGATATTTGTTCCCGCTGCGCCAAGCACCAGCCCGGTCAGGCCGCCTATACTGAAGAGAAAGATGAAAATCAGCGCCAGCAACAGAGGCGGCGTCATCTCAATCGAACCCTTATACATGGTTGAAACCCAGGAAAAAACCTTGACCGCCGACGGAATGGCAACAAGATAGGTCAGCAGAGAGAAGACAAAAACCGAGACATCGCTCATGCCGCTGGTAAACATGTGATGCGCCCAGACAAGCGACCCGGCTATGGCAATAGCCATGGATGACCAGACGATGGCTTTGTACCCGAAAATGGACTTTCGGGAAAATATCGGAATGATCTCGGAAATCACTCCCATGCCCGGAATAATCATCACATAAACGGCCGGATGCGAGTACATCCAGAATAAATGCTGGTACAGTAACGGATCGCCTCCCTTGTCCGGGTCAAAAAGTCCGATATGGAAAAATCTCTCCAGCACGATTAAAACAAAAGTAATTGAAATTACCGGCGTTGCCAGAATCTGCACCCAGGCAGTGGCATAGAGCGACCAGGCAAAAAGCGGTATCTGCATCAAGCCCATACTCTTGTCGCGCATCCGGTGAAAGGTCGTGACGAAGTTGAGCCCGGTAAGCATTGACGACATCCCGAGAATAAATGCCGCGGTCACCGTCAATCCCACATTGGCGCTATTCTGCACACTGAACGGCACATAGAAAGTCCAGCCGGTATCAGGGAAACCATCTCCGACAAACAGAGAAATGATGGCGAACAAACCGCCAAACATAAAGAGATACCAGCTGAAAAGATTCAGGCGCGGGAAGAAAACATCATCGGTGCCAAGCTGGATTGGCAGGAAAAAATTGCCGAAAATAGCCGGAATCCCGGGAATAACAAAAAGAAAAATCATTATTACCCCGTGCAGGGTAAAGGTGGCATTATATGTCGCCGCATCCATAATCGTTTTGCCCTGGCTCATCAACTCGGTTCTGAGCAGGAGTCCGAGAAACATCGCCAGTACAAACCAGAAGAAAATCGCGCCCAGATACATGAGGCCCAGCCGCTTATGATCATGGGTTAACAGCCATGCCTTCATTCCGGTAAGATGTGGTGGGGCCGGGGTGTGATAAAAAGATTGTGTCGCAGTCATATGGATATCCTGTCTGTTGATGCAGTCATCGTCGCAGGTCGTTGTGCATCTTCGGTCGCTTTCGCTTGAAATAAATGAAAACAATCGCCAAAATTATGCCGAAAAAAAGCATCACCCCAATTTTTACCAGCTGAAAGACTGACTTGTTCTTGTCGGGATCATAATTAAAACAGAAGGCAAGGAGCCTTTTCACCGACATTGACGGACGACCGCTTGCGGCATCGGCCAGGCCCATATCTATATCGCCGGCGAGAAAGGAGCCGTAGACGTACCGGATGATCTTGCCGTCTCCTGCTATAACCATCAATGCAGCGGGATGAATAAACGTTTCATCGTCAATTTTTTTAAATCGAAAGCCCACCCCCTCCGTTGCCTTGTTGATGTTTTCCCGACTTCCGGTAAGAAAACGCCAGCCATGAGCTGGAAAAGAATCACCGACAATTTTCAGATAATTTTTTTTTGCCCGGGCGGCATCCTCGTAGCTCTCTGCTTCGTTGAAGCTAAGAGCTATAACCCGAAAGTCTTTCTCAGGGGCAAAACTGAGACTGTTGAGAGCTATTGCCAGATTAGCAAGATTCTTACTGCAGATATTCGGGCAATAAAAATAAATGGGCAGAAAAATAGTCGGTCGATCTATTATCTCCTGCAAGCGGATGGGCATCCCCTTTTCATCAATAAATTCGAGATCGAGCGGCAGGAATTGCCCCGTTTTCTCCTCTATCCACTGCCCATCAGAAGATTGTTTTCCGGCTATTACCTGCTTGCTTTGCTCCAGCAGGGATGCGTTTTTCGCTCCATTGCTGTTCGCCCCGGCCACGCTGCTGAAAATTGTTGTCAGGAGCAACAGCAGTCCCAGGACGAATATTTTGCATGACTTGTCAGTCCATACCACCCGGCTACTCCAGATTCTGCGAAGCACCAGTGCTCAGATTGACTTTGAGAGCCGTACGATACTTATGTTTTGATTTAAAACTGTCACGGCCGGCCCCGTAGGCGAGAAGCACGGTGGTGTCGCCATTCACATCGATTTTCGTATCGTTTTTATCGCTTGAGTTTAAGGGAATGGTAAATTCTATAGTGGTCACGCCACCGGTTTCCGTTCCACCAACCAGGGTTACATCGCTGGTTCCACCAAGTTTGGTGTCAGATTGATGCGAATTTTCATCAGTGCCGAAATCATCATTTAACTCTGCCACTCCATTTTTTACATACCCAAGGATAAAATTGGCCCCTTTCATTTCTTCTACCGGATTGAATCCTACACCTACCCATCCATCTGTTTCAGCGGTGAGCTTGACGGCAAGCGTATCGCCGTCTATTTTCCAGGCGAAGGCAATTTTTTTAGATTTCACTTCATGAGTATATTCGGCAGCCTGTGTATTCATAACCGACATACACAGCAACACGACGATTCCGATAAGCATTTTTTGAATGTTTCTTACTTTCATAATTTCTCCTTGATTTTTGCTTGAGAAGACTCTCAAAAGTTTCCACATCTGATGCATCTATTGTTTCCCGGGACCTGCTGCGCCTTTGCCGAGGCAAACCAATGTCAGAGCCAGGTTAACATACTGCTGTTATGCCTGTTTTTTTCAGATTACGAGGTGTTGAATCTACTTTTCCAACGTTTGTTTGTTTATCGCACAAAGCATTAAAGTAGCATATTCTTTATGGTTAGAAAAGATTCTTCGAAATATCGTGATATATTTGCAGATGGAAATGATTCTTTTTAATACATATTCGTTTAAATAATTGCAGATCCGGCAATCTGTGATTATTCTAGGCGACGGTAGTTAATACAGCTGTCGGTCTCGTCATTGATCCTATTGAAATTGTTTCGACTATCGCTTAGCAAATGTTACGCATTCAGGAACAATGAACTGACCGGAACCTATTCATTCAAACAGGAGGAATACGAATGTCGAAAAAGTTGGGAGTATACAAATGTGAAATTTGCGGGAACATCGCCGAGATTCTCACCGCTGGTGGTGCAGAACTGATGTGCTGTGGCCAGCAGATGACCATGCAGAACGAAAACACCACCGACGCAGCAGTAGAAAAGCATGTCCCCACCCTGGAAAAACGTGATGGCGGCTGGCAGGTCAACGTTGGTTCTGTCGATCATCCAATGACCGACGCCCATTTCATTGAATGGATCGAACTCTCTGCCGGCGATGCCGTATACCGTCAGTTTCTTCACCCGTCCGATAAACCTGCGGCTTTTTTCCCGTGCGCAGCCGATGCTGTAACTGCCCGTGCCTACTGCAACCTGCATGGACTTTGGAAGAAGTAAATCTCCCCTTTCTGTTGACCGGATATTATCCGGTCAACAGGCTGATCCAGGTATCTCCCCGCCCTGCCCTTTTCCCTGCCCGCATGTCTTTTCTTCAGCTTGACAACAGACCACTTCACGTCTAGTTTGCTGTTGTACGACTCACAGCCCATGCGAATAAAGGAATCCACATGAAAACAACCACATATCGAATCGAAAAGGACAGTATGGGGGATGTCAAGGTACCTCTGACTGCACTTTACGGTGCCCAGACCCAGCGAGCTGTAGAAAATTTTACCATTTCGTCACAGCCGCTCCCCTGGAGTTTTATTAAAGCGGTTCTCCTTATTAAATCGGCTGCTGCTGCTGCCAATGGTGAACTCGGCCTGCTGCCGGCAAAGGAAGTTCAACTCATCTGTGATGCGGTGAATGAACTGGAGAGAGTAAAACCGATCGATCAGTTCCCGATATCAATTTTCCAGACCGGATCCGCGACCAGCACCAACATGAACGTCAATGAAGTCATTGTCGGCATGGTTCGCAGAAAAGGCGTCGAATTATCGGCCAACGACCAGGTAAATCTCAGCCAGAGCAGCAACGACGTGATTCCCACTGCTCTTCAGGTGTCGGCGGTTTGCAGTGCAACGAACTCACTCTTGCCCGCATTGCAGGATCTCGCGGCAATCATCCGTGTTTTCGGTGCAGAACACAGCGATATTATAAAAACGGGCCGAACCCATCTGATGGATGCGCTGCCCATTCGACTGCAGGCAGAACTGGAGGGCTGGGCAGCACAAATCGATGAATGCAGAGAACGCATCGAATCGGCGCTGCCAAGACTGAGCCGTCTTCCATTGGGCGGGACCGCGGTTGGCAGCGGGGTCAACTGCCATCCGGATTTCCCGGCCAAGGCAATAGCCCATATCAACAGGATAACGGATCTTGCTTTCACCCAGACCCCTTCACGCTATAAAGGGATGAGCAGTCTTGACACTGTGGTCGAGTTCTCCGGCCATCTGAAAGCCTGTGCAGTTGCCCTCAACAAGATTGCCAACGACCTCAGGTGGATGAACTCCGGCCCGCTCACCGGTCTTGGAGAAATAAAACTGCCGGCCCTGCAGCCAGGTTCGAGCATCATGCCTGCCAAGGTCAATCCGGTAATCCCCGAGGCTGTCTGCATGGCAACAGCGCAGGTTATTGGTAACGACACCACCATTAATCTCGCGGCGATGGGCGGGAATTTTCAATTAAATACCATGCTGCCCCTTGCGGCAAACAGCATCCTTTATTCCATTGAGCTATTAACCGGAAGCGCCGCTTCGCTGGGCAGCAAGGCGATAGAAAACATGACCGTCAATCGTCAGGTTTTTGCGCACGCCCTGTCGCTTAACCCCATACTGGTTACTTCGCTGAACCCCGTTGTAGGGTATCTGAAAGCGGCTGAAATCGGCAAGATTGCGCAAAGAGAAGGTCGAACGGTTCTGGACGTGGCCCTGGAACACACCGATATTCCCCGGCCGCAATTAGAGCGGCTGCTCGATCCTAAAAGGCTCGCCGACGGCGGCAGGGATTTATAATCAGACGAAGAGGAAGAGAACATCACCTATCGAGTGAGGCCTTTTGCTTTACACTTAAAGCAGAGTGTGATGAGCTGCTTCAGATAAGCCAGGGCAACTCGGTGATTCATCTTTGAATACCCGTAATCGCGATCTCTGAATTCGATGGGGATTTCAGTTACTCGAATATCCCTGCCATATTCCGCCAAGATGGCCAGACCAATCTTAAAGCCTGGTACAGAATCGGATAAATCGGTCAGCCGTCTGCGTTGCACGGCGAAGAAACCGGCCAGAGGGTCCTTCACGCTGCAGAACAAAAGCGCCGGGAGAGTGGCAATTCGCGATGAGAGTCTTCGCAAAAAAGGCCAGTCAGGCAAAGATCCTCCTTCCACATATCTGCTGCCTATCACCATATCAAACGTCCCGTCTAGAAGAGGTTGCAGCAGCTTCGGTATACTCTCGGGAGGATGGCTGAGGTCGGCATCCATAACCAGTACATACTCTGCATCGGTATAGCGGGCACCGGCTGTAACAGCACCGGCAAGGCCTATATCGAATTCCTGCCGGAGAAGACGAACCGGGGCTTTATCCTGCCAGGCAAGAACACGGTCGCAGGTTGCATCGGCGGAGGCTGAATCAACGAAAAGAATATCAAAATCGAGATTGGATGATTGCCTGACGCGCAAAATTCTCTCGAGCAACAGGTCAACATTCTCCGCCTCATTGAGTGTGGGCACTATAATAGTAATTGTTGACAATAGAATCCTCTCACTTCATGACATATGGCCGATCCGCCTCTTTTTTCATTCTTGTGTTGTATATCAATATACTCCATCCACAACTTTTTCCTACACGAATGAACCAAAGTATCCAGTAAACGCCTGAAAAAACAAGCGCCGACACCTGTTTGTGTAGTTGTTGATCCGAGTCAAGCCATCTTTTTCTACAACGAAAGAATATTATAGGATTTATTTTCCCCATAAGAATAGCTAATGAACTGTTGTCTGTCAAAAAGCCTCAGAGCAGAATATATTCACGTATTTTTATCCAAAACAGAACATTATTCTTGACATCTTTGGTTATAAGAATATATTTTCGGATAAACAAGGAGAAAATATGTTGGATACCATCAGTCTTGAAATTTTAAACATTCTGCAGGAAAAGGCCCGGATTCCCAATATTGAAGTTTCCCGACAGGTCGGTCTGGCACCATCGGCTGTTCTGGAACGGATTCGTAAAATGGAAAAACAAGGGATCATAGATGGTTATGAGGTACGGCTTAACCCTGAACGCTTTAACAGTGCCCAGGTGGCTTTTGTTCATGTGAGGACCAGCGCAGCCCTGTCAGACAAGGTGGGCACGGCGCTGTCGCTCATTCCCGAGATCCAGGAAGTACACTTCGTCTCCGGCAGCGACTGCTATCTTATAAAAATACGCAGCGCTGATACCACCTCCCTTGGCCAGCTGTTGCAGGAAAAAATTACGACAATAGACGGAGTACTCTCTACCAGCACCGAGACGGTTTTATCGACGATTAAAGAAACCAGCCGAATACTCATCCCAAAATCTGTATAATAAACAAGGAAGCACGCTCATGCCAATGTCACAAGCCTTTAAAGATCGACTATTTCCAGTATTAGAGCAGATTACCGATCATTATGGGTCACCTTTTCATATCTATGACGAAGCTGGAATCAGAGAGACGGGCAATCAATTGAAAAAAGCCTTTGCTGGAATCGATCGTTTTCGTGAATACTACGCCGTAAAAGCCCTGCCTAATCCGAAAATTCTGGCGATCATGAAAGATATCGGTTTCGGCTTTGACTGCAGTTCTATCGCCGAACTCCGCCTCAGCCGTGGGGCCGGAGGACAAGGCGAGGATATCATGTTCACCTCCAACAATACCAGCGAGGCTGATTTTATCGAGGCGGCAGCAGACGGCGGTTCCGTCCTCAACCTCGATGACCTCAACCTGCTTGCCAAAGTGCCAAGTCTCCCGGAATTGATTTGTTTTCGTTATAATCCCGGCGCCAAAAGAACCGGCAACGAAATTATCGGCACGCCGGTTGAAGCGAAATACGGGGTGAGCGACGATCAGATTATCGAGGCCTATCGTCAGGCAAAATCCCTTGGCGTCAAGCGGTTCGGTATTCATACGATGCTCGCTTCCAATGAACTGAACTATGAATATATGGTCCAGACCAGTGTGATGCTCCTGGAACTTATTGCCGAGATCTCCGCCCAGCTCGAGATCACCTTTGAGTTCATCAATATCGGCGGCGGCCTTGGCATTCCCTACAAACCCGGTGTTGCCGGCCTGGACCTGGATGCCATGGGACGGGATATCACCGCGCTCTTTAAAAATTTTCACCGGCAGCATGGATACGAACCTGCTTTGTACATGGAGAGCGGCCGCTTCATCACCGGTCCCCACGGTGTCCTGGTGACGAAAGCGATCAATCGAAAAGATATCTATCGAACCTACGTGGGCGTTGATGCTTCAATGAGCTGCCTTATGCGGCCGGGTATGTATGGCGCCTATCATCATATTGATGTCCTCGGCAAGGACGGGAAAACAGCCAAAGAAATTGTCGATGTGGTCGGCTCGCTCTGTGAAAATAATGATAAGTTTGCCATTCAGCGTGAACTCCCGAAAATAGATGACGGCGATATCCTCGTTATCCACGACACCGGTGCCCACGGGAGTGCCATGGGGTTCAACTATAACGGCAACCTTCGTCCCAAGGAACTGCTGCTGACCGCCGACGGGAAAGTTGAACTCATCCGCCGGGCAGAACAGGTGGAGGACTATTTTGCCACCCTCTGTTTCGAGCAGGACCTGCTGGAACCCGCGGCATGACCATCGACATTGATTTTTTTCTCAACACTGTAGCATCGGCCATAGCCGACAAACAGGTGCCGGTTGTCGATCTTATTGCAGTGCAGACCAGAGATCCCTTTAAAGTTCTGGTTGCCACTATCCTGTCAGCCAGGACCAAAGATGAAACCACCGCCCAGGCATCAACCCGGCTCTTTCGACACGCACCGGACGCTGCTTCACTGGCACTGCTGTCAGAAGAAAAAATCGCTGCTCTTATTTATCCGGTCGGCTTCTACAAAACCAAGGCGAAACATCTGACCAGATTGCCGGAAGGCCTCAACCGGTTCGGCGGCAGGGTACCGGAAACAATCGAGGAACTCATCACTTTGCCGGGTGTCGGGAGAAAGACTGCCAATCTGGTGGTCAGCGTGGCCTTTCAGAAACCTGCTATCTGTGTTGACACCCATGTGCACCGGATTATGAATATATGGCGGTATGTCGAAACAGACACACCGCTGAAAACCGAAATGGCCCTGCGGGCCAAGCTGCCGGCCAAACACTGGATTGGGGTAAATTCAATTCTGGTAGCCTTCGGTCAGTCGATCTGCCGGCCAGTTGCTCCCCACTGTGATATATGCCCTTTAGAGAAAAAATGTCCCCAGCAAGGGGTTCGTCCCCGCAAAAGACCCGGAGTTCAAATGGATAACAACAGCACGCTGAAATTCGTTTCCTGGAATGTCAACGGCATCCGTGCCGTAGAAAAGAAAGGTTTTATCAATATGCTGCCGGATTTTGATGCCGATGTCGTCTGCCTGCAGGAAACCAAAGCACAGCCGGATCAACTTTCCGAAGAGCTGCGAAATATCCCCGGTTACACATCCTATTGGCACAGCGCTGAACGAAAAGGCTATTCCGGCGTTGCTTTTTACACTCGAATAGAGCCGGTGACGGTACATTACGGCATTGGCGATCCTGAATTTGATTGCGAAGGCAGAGTGCTGACTCTGGAATTTGCGAGCTATTATCTGATCAATATCTATTTTCCCAATAGCGGCGAGAAACTCGTCCGCCTGGATTACAAGCTCCGTTTCAATGAAAAAATGATACAATTTGCCCAGGAACTGGAGAAGAAAAAGGCGGTGATACTCTGCGGAGACTTCAATGTTGCCCATAAAGAGATCGACCTGAAAAATCCGAAAAACAACGTGAAGAATGCCGGCTTCACCCCGGAAGAAAGAGCCTGGATGGACAGCTTTGTCGCGGCAGGCTATGTCGATACGTTTCGAATATTCAACCAGGAACCAGAACAATACACCTGGTGGTCCTATCGTTTCAGTGCCCGGGCCAAAAATATCGGGTGGCGTATTGATTATTTTTGTGTCAATGAAGCGGCTAGAAAAAGAGTCAAGAGTGCCGCCATTCTCCACGACATTTTAGGCTCTGACCATTGCCCTGTTGAACTTGTCTATCAGCCAGGTTAAGCACTGGGCCTGGTAATCGATCTATAAATACGCCCTAGAAGTGACCATCAAACAATGCAGGCTGCCTGGTGGTCAGGAACTTAAGAAGTTTTCGCGGGCCTGCCGGAAAGGCGAACCGGCCAAGCTCAAGTGGATCAATCCACCGATAATCGCAGGCCGAATGGAGTACAGGCTGGCAATTATCCCCCGTCAGCCTGCACCAGAAACAGTCGAGAATTATTTTATGATGGGTATATTGATGCATCACCCTGGTGATAAACTCAACCGGAACCACAACCAGACCGGTATCCTGTAAAATAGCAGCAGCAAGCCTGTCATCCGCCTTACCTTCTTCCACCTGCCCGCCGGGAAATTCCCAAAGTCCACCCCAGACATCATCTGCCTGACGCTGTTGAATGTAGATTTTCTTGTTAAAGCCGATGATTCCAGCCACTTTATGGATAGTGATACTCCTTTTCCCAGGTCCGATAACCGGTCGCTCTGTAACCGTTCCTAGAGCGAGGGCGGCACACGCGGCGGCAATCGGGCACTGCGAACAGCTTGGGTTTTTCGGCGTACAGACCAGACCGCCTAAATCCATCAGCGCCTGATTATAGGCCCTCGCCTGCCCACGGGGCAGGAGGTTTTCCGCAATCTCGGCAAGACGCTTCTGCACCGGGCGTTCCTTGACCGGCTCACCAATATCAAACAACCGGGCATAGACCCGGGTAACGTTGGCGTCGATCACCGGCACATCATAATTTCCGGCCACACTGGCGACGGCAGCTGCGGTGTAGGGCCCAATTCCCGGCAAGCGCAGCAGTTGTTCATACTCGCAGGGAACCTTCCCGCCATACTCAAGGACCATGACCTTGGCGGCTTTGTGCAGATTTCTTGCCCTGGCATAATAACCAAGCCCTTCCCAATATTTAAGGATCTCCTGTTCTTCTGCTGCCGCCACCGCCCGAACATCGGCAAACCGCTCGATCCAACGCAAAAAATAGGCAACGCCACGATCCATCTGAGTCTGCTGGAGCATAATCTCTGATATCCAGACATGATAAGGATCATAGGTGCGACGCCAGGGAAGATCACGCCTGGTTCTGCGAAACCAGTCCAGCAATGGCTGGGCAATACGCAGCTGTTCCGATTTGCTAAATCCCCCGTTCATGACAAATTACATGCCCAGCCCAAGGGAGCGGCCAAGAGCGACCAGTCCCATCCCGACAATTACTGTCGCAAAAAGACTGTTCCATTTCCACGCCACAGGAAAAGCAACGAGTGCGGCCCAGAAAAAAAGATTATCAAACCCAAGGGTAACACTCTCTTCCCGGACAAGAAGAGAAGGAACCAGCATTGCCGCCAGAACGGCAGGAGGTACCAGGCGCAACCAGGACGAGATAAGGGGTTGCAAATTCCTGCCGCTTAAAAAGAGCGTCGGCAGCAGCCTCGGCAGATAGGTAACAACCGCCATCCCCACGACAGTCCAGAAGATCAGCGTTTGATCCACAGCTCTACCCCCAGCCCCAAAGTAGCCCCGGCTATTGTTGCAACAATAATATGAAACTGATGCCATCCGGCCAGATACAACAGAGTGGCGATAATACCGGATAAAATAGCCGTAATAATCCGTACCGGCGATTGACACTGGCCAACGAGAAGTCCAATAAACATTGCCGCCAAAGCATAATCCAGGCCGAGCGGTTTAATATCGCCAATGAGGCCGGAAGCAATAAGGCCGAGCGCGGTTCCAGTCACCCAGGAAAACTGGGCGGTCACGTTAAGCGACAGCGCCTCCAGCCTGCACTCGTTTAATTTTCCAGCAGCCGATGAGTGGAGGGCAAACGTTTCATCGGTCAGTTCAAAGGAAAAGAAGGCCAGATAACGCTTTTTCCATCCGGAAAGGTAGGGAGCAAGCGACGCGGCCATCAACATATGGCGCAGATTAACGACAAAGGTGGTGAGGATCACCGCCGCAGGCCCGGTTCCGGACGCGAACAGACCGACGGCGATGAATTGAGCGGAGCCGGCAAAAACAATGAATGACATCAACAGGGTATTGGCCTCGGACAAACCGCTTTTCCCGGCCAGCACCCCGTAGGCAAACCCAATAGGCACATAACCGAGCACAATCGGCAGGGCCCGTCTGGCTCCTCGGCAGCAAGCAGTTAATGAATCAGCCAACATTACATCCGCTTATAGAGCGCCAGACACCGTTCACGGGTCATTTTCTTCTGCCAATCCGGTCCCAGACAGTTTTCCCACAAGGGCACCAGGTTAAGGGCGGTTGTCACCATCAGGTCGAGGGCTTCCCTGTCCATATTGGCAGTGAGATTTCGGGGCAGCGTTATCTGGTGTTTTTCCATCATCTGCCTGAATTCCCGCACCCCTTCAGGATAGATTTCATCGAGGTAGTCAAAGGCGATGCAGCAGCCGATACCATGATGGATGCCAAGGACATAGGAAAGCCCGTATGACAGAGCATGGCAGGCGCCAACTTGGGAATAGGCAATGCTCATGCCGCCAAAATAGGAAGCCATCATCAGCTTATCATCTTTATCGTGATGATCCTCAAGAAACACCTGACGACACAGATCAATGGACTTCTCGCCGTAGGCCCTGCTGAACTCATTGATAAAGGTACCCTGCAAAGATTCAACGTCGTGAATATAACAATCCATCCCGGTATAAAACCACTGGTCTTTGGGCACTCCGGCAAGCAGTTCGGGATCGAAAACAATCTGGTTGTAGACCGTATAATCGGAATTAATGCCAAGTTTTTTCACCGGTCCGGTCAGAATAGCGGTACGGGAAATTTCCGCCCCGGTTCCGGCCAGGGTGGGTACGGCAACATGGTAGACGGACGGATTTTTAATCAAATCCCACCCCTGGTAATCTGCTGATGATCCTGGATTATTCAACATGAGGGAAATAGCCTTGGCAATATCCATCGCCGCCCCGCCGCCGATACCGACAATACCGTCAGGTTTACTGTCCTTGTAATCTCGAATCTGCTGGACAAGGGCGTCGATATAACTCGTTTTCGGCTCATCATCGACATTTACCAAGAGTTTCAAATCATCGCCCTGTACGGGCAACCTGCCTTCCAGCGGCTTACCCTTAAAAACGTCGTCCAGAACAAACACGAAATACGATTCGGGATGCAACCGGTGCGGCGCGATAATATCGCCCAGCTGACTGAACGAACCTCTGCCAAACATTATATGTGGTACAATACTGAAATTTCTATACATGCTTCTTTCCACTTATAGAGTTGAAAAAATAAAAACCGCAGCTGCCTGGCAGTGCGGACAAATGTCTTACCTTCACGTAACAAAAAACCGATTATAACTCAAGTATGATTTGTCTTCACCTTTTTGTCTGGTAATTCCGTGCTCCAGACAATTTTTCACCTGCTTATATTTTCAATAGCCGGTAGAATGCCCGACAAATTGTAAGAAGAAAGTCGACAGTTTCAAGGTTAATAAAGCCTTTAAAAACATAAGTACAAGATGGCGCAAAAAAACTCCATACAGTGGGACAATGCCATCATGAATCAAACAGGAAGATTACATGTCCGTTATAAGTGAAGACAGCGTATTTACCTCACTGCAGCAGCATGGGCCGCTGGCGGTTGAGGACAGTGTCTATGTGACTAAACCGTTCTCCCCGCACACCCGACAGTGGGTCAAAAATCTCTGCCGGGACCGAACCAACAGCACCAAATATCGAGCTCTGCGCAGCCAGGTCTTCGAATTTCTGGAGATTTCCAGTTTTTCTCAGCTCGATGAACTTCTCAAACATCCGGAAGAGCAGGCGCACCGCAGTAAACGTGCCTGTTTACTGCTCGGTAATATGTTTGGCCTGAACGGGTCGCCCAGAGAAATCGAAGCCAGGGTAAGTGATTATGCCCGCACCGCCGATGCAGTGGTGAATTCACTCAAGGCAAAGATACTCAAGCCCTATGCCTCCTTTGTCGACACGACCAACGAAATCGAAGTAGCCAACGACCCGGTTACCCTGCTGCTTATCATGTTCAATGATAGATATCACAAGAAAGCCCGGTTTGAAGCACGTCGCAAACTGGTACTGATGAATCTGGCCGGCAGCATTGATCAGCGGGAAAGAGAAACAGGAATTGAAGAAAAGTTTTCCACCTTTTTACATTTTCTCAACGACTACGTATGGAGCAAAAATCTGAAGATAGGTGAACATGATATCGTTTATCTTTACTCGCAGCACTCAGAAGATACGTTTTGCTGTACCAGTGTCAAGGTTCTCAATAGCGAACAGGGGCAACAGGTCCAACCGGCCAAAGGTTCAAAACTCACCCTACTCAAGCGTCGTCGATTTACCGCCGGAACTCGAGACATTCCCATCTATGTCTCGATCCGCAAGAAACCACCGGAGGCCAAGGTGCTCAAGTTGTTACGTAAAAATGAGAAAAACCCTGCAGTAGCCGTCGATGACGAGCTCGGCCTGATGGCCGTTCTCGATTCCGTGGCCGACATCAAAACATTCCAGAACCACCTGACGCGATCCGCATCAAAAGCCGATAGTTTCATGGTACTAGAGGATATCTCCGACACCTTGACCGGTTCCACTGCCTACAGAGTCACGGCAACCGGTTCCAGTCCAAAAACAGAGATGATGAAATTTTTTGCCCGGCTGGGCGGAATGCGGGTGGAATTTATCATCCACACCAACCGTTCATGGCTTAACTACATGTATAAGAGAGATGTTGCGCACGATGAATATGAGGTGAAACGGATTTTTGATTCGGGAGTAATGGAACTTCTATTCCCTAAGGATATTTTCAAACTGGACCACCAGATCATCCGCAACGATATGCTCCGGAGATTCCGGAGAAACATCGAGGAATAAAATATAACCACCACTGGCTTTTCGGAAAAACAGCAAACAGCAGGGATCAGCTCGTGGCTGTTGCCCGCAGGTATGACGCATAGGCATCACCCAGTCCTTCACGCAGAGTGAAGCGGGGTTGCCACCCAAGCGTGTTGATCCTTGTAGTATCAAGCAACTTACGGGGTGTCCCGTCCGGCTGCGCGACATTATACTCGGTTTTACCGGTGAAACCGACCAGCTCGGCAATGAGTTCCGCCGTCTGCCGAATCGTAATATCTTCACCGGTACCAACATTGAGAAAAGAGGGATTATCACCTGTGAAATGCGCCTGGTCCAGATTCATCACATGGAGGCAGGCTGCAGCCATATCATCGACATGCATAAATTCCCGACGCGGAGAGCCCGTTCCCCAGAGAATGACCCTTGGTTGATGATCTTTATCCAGACACTTTGTGTCGGAACGAAAACCAAGCGCCTGGCGGATATCCTGGGGAATGGGGCCGTAATGTTTTTCGTCGGCAATGATCGCAGCAACATTTCCGTCCATAGCCAGCTTCGCCAGATGATACTTGCGCAACATAGCCGGGATAACATGACTGTTTTCCAGATGATAATTATCCTCCGGCCCAAAGAGATTGGTCGGCATGACCGAGCGATAGCAGGTGCCGTACTGTCGGTTGTAGGATTCACACATCTTAATACCGGCAATTTTGGCAATAGCGTAGGGCTCGTTGGTTGGCTCCAGAGGCCCGGTTAACAGGTAATCCTCTTGAATCGGTTGTGGCGCCAATTGCGGATAGATACAGGAACTGCCGAGAAAGAGCAGATTTTGCACCCCGGCCTGAAACGCCTGATGAATCACATTGGCCTGAATCATCAGATTGACATAGATAAACTCGGCCCGATACACATTATTGGCGTGTATCCCTCCCACTTTAGCCGCGGCCAGCACCACCCTGTCAATCTTCTCCGTCTGGAAAAAAAGACGGACTGCTGCTTGATCGGTCAGATCAAGTTCAGCATGGGACCGGGTGACAATATTGTCGCAGCCAATCCCATGCAACCGCCGAACAATGGCAGAACCGACCATGCCGCGATGTCCGGCAACAAAGATTTTCTCGTGAGAATTCATGTATTCTGAGATTTATTCGTGATGGTTGAGGACGGTAAAACCTTCACTCTTACAGAGTTCATCTCTTCTCGCTTCCACGAGATCAGAACGCATCATCTCAATGACGAGCGAAGAGAAGGTTGTTTTGGGTACCCAGCCCAGTTTTTCCCTGGCCTTTGTCGGATCGCCAAGGAGCGTTTCAACCTCGGTTGGCCGGAAATATCGCGGGTCAACCCGGACGATGATATCACCAACCTTCATTGACTGCATATCAGTTGCTGCGGCGATCTGATCGATAATGCCGATCTCGTCAATGCCCTTGCCCTCCCAGCGTAAGCCTATACCGATTTCTTTCGCCGCAGCATCGACGAAATCCCGTACAGAGTGCTGCTCTCCTGTTGCAATAACATAATCTTCAGGTTCAGCCTGCTGCAGCATCAGCCACTGCATCTGCACATAGTCCCGAGCATGCCCCCAGTCACGTTTTGCATCAAGGTTACCGAGATGGAGACAATCCTGCAAACCCAGATAAATTCTGGCTAACGCCCTGGTTATCTTGCGGGTAACAAAGGTCTCCCCTCTGAGCGGGGATTCGTGGTTGAAAAGGATCCCGTTGCAGGCATACATGTTATACGCTTCCCGGTAGTTGACAACAATCCAATAGGCATACATCTTGGCCACGGCATAGGGAGAGCGCGGATAGAATGGGGTTGTTTCAGTTTGCGGAATTTCCTGTACCTTGCCAAACAACTCAGAGGTTGAGGCCTGATAAAATCTGGTCGTCCCGGTCAACCCGAGGATCCGAATAGCCTCAAGCACCCTGAGGGTACCCAGGGCATCCGAATTGGCGGTGTATTCCGGTTCTTCAAAAGAGACAGCAACGTGGGATTGGGCGGCGAGATTATAGATTTCATCCGGCATCACCTTGCCAATGATATGGATCAAACTTGAGGAATCGGTCAGATCACCATGATGGAGAATAAATTTTCGATCGCCAACATGCGGATCCTGATAAAGATGATCGATACGATCTGTATTAAAAAGTGACGCGCGTCTTTTAATGCCGTGCACTTCGTAGCCTTTTTCAAGAAGAAACTCGGCCAGATATGCTCCGTCCTGCCCTGTTATCCCGGTAATTAATGCTTTTTTAGTCATATTCTCCCACACTTTGCGTTTCTCTATTATTAGCTTAAACAAATTTTTTAACTGAGCGACCTCGACCAATCCCGTAATAGGCAAGTCCCATGGCTTCGATTCGGACAGGATCATAAAGATTCCGACCATCGAAAATTACCTTGTCACGCAGTTCTTCGAGCATTTTGGGAAAATCGGGAACCCGAAAGCTCTTCCATTCGGTAACTATAACCAGGGCATCGGCGCCATGCAGAGCCGCTTCTTTCGTGCCCATCAGCGTAAAGTCGTCTCTGGTGCCATAAATCCGCTGCGCTTCTTCCATCGCCTCCGGGTCATATGCCTGGATTTTTGCGCCAGCCCGCCACAATGCCTCAATGAGGACCCGGCTGGACGCTTCGCGCATATCATCGGTATTCGGTTTAAAGGAAAGTCCCCAGACTGCTATTGTTTTGCCACTGATATCATTGCCATAAAAGGACGAAAGATGTTCAAAAAGCTTTTCTTTCTGTTTATAATTAACACTTTCAACGGCCCGGAGAATCTGGGCCTCGTAACCTATTTCTCTGGCTGAACGTTCAAGTGCCTGCACATCCTTGGGAAAGCATGAACCACCATACCCGCACCCCGGATAAATAAACTGATACCCAATTCGGGAGTCCGAACCGATTCCCCGTCTAACCTGCTCAATGTCCACCCCCAGCCTTTCCGCCAGATTGGACATCTCATTCATAAAGGAAATCTTCGTTGCCAGCATGCAGTTGGCCGCGTATTTGGTAAACTCGGCACTGCGCACATCCATAATCATAATCTTATCGCGATTACGGCTAAACGGCTCATACAGTTCACGCATTTTCTCTTCTACGATATCGCTATCAGTTCCGACAATAATCCGCTCGGGTCGCATACAATCCTCTAGAGCGGATCCTTCTTTCAAAAATTCGGGATTAGACGCCACGTGAAAGCGAATATCAAGCTTTCTTTTTTTGAGAATAGACGAAATATGGGCCTTGACCTTATCGGCGGTGCCGACCGGAACAGTCGACTTATCAATGATAATTTTCTCTTCGGACATATGACTGGCAATCGTTCCAGCAACCGCCAGTACATACTTCAGGTCAGCGCTTCCATCATCATCGGGAGGAGTTCCAACGGCGATAAAAAGGAGTTCAGCATGATTGGTGCCCCGTACTGCATCTGTGGTGAATTCAATTCTTTTTCTCCCGTGATTACTGAGAACCAGCTCTGACAGACCCGGCTCAAAAATAGGGAGTTCGCCTCTTTTAAGAGCTTCGATTTTTTTTTCATCCACATCCACACAACAGACATTATGTCCTACATCAGCCAGCACCACCGCCTGCACCAAACCGACATACCCGACTCCAAAAACGGTTACATTCATACCTTCCTCAGCTTATTATATTAACCACCGTTTATCCTTTTGATAAACGGTCAACATACTATCATGAAATCAAAACTAATCAACCCCGACCTCTATGTCATCGGACAATAATAACCATCACTCCTGTCGCCATCCGTAAAATTACAGTAACCAATACTTACTCCAGACCATCTGCTATGGAGTTTCACTCGATACACCATTACGGCCTGAAAAGGCAGCAAATTATAATTTGACCTTCGTTTGTACACAAATACATTGTGATGCAGCCCCGTAGTTTTAATTATATATGTCACGCGCTGGGAAAAAAAACACTTCGCTCATTTTCCCCTTGACGGCACCCAGGCAATCAAGTAGTTTGCCGCGGTCTTTGAGGAACAGGGAATGCGGCATCGACCTGAACGGTCAGCACCGCATTGCAGCGGGAAACAAAAACAAAAAAGAGTAAAGAAAAACATTGACCGGCAGTTTCGGTTATGTTACATTAGCCTGCTCATCGCGGCATTCGTACCGCGGGGGTTTCTGTTGTCTGGAGAGCCTGAGCACGATCCTTGAAAACTGAATAACAACAATTATGCAAACGGGCCCAAAGTGTACCCCTTTCTAAGGGAGACACAGGGCAAACTTTGTAATTCAAAGTTGAGCTCTTATGTAACATAGCATTATATAAGAAACTACCTTCGGGTAGTGTAGGATATCAAACTGGAGAGTTTGATCCTGGCTCAGAACGAACGCTGGCGGCGTGCTTAACACATGCAAGTCGAACGCGAAAGTTTTCTTCGGAAGACGAGTAGAGTGGCGCACGGGTGAGTAACGC
>NZ_SWCM01000029.1 GCF_005116645.1 Desulfopila sp. IMCC35006 | reverse complement strand
AGAGCTTTTGTTTGGGGAGTGTTTGGAATTGGAGGAATTGCTGGGCAAGAGGAAAACCAATTGCTATCACATTTTAATAAAAGTCTGCATATCAAACGTTCTTTTAAATAGACCAGATAGCTATATTCGATCTTAACAGCGGACCGGAGTCCCTATAGCTCCTATCTGTCTGGCAAGACTTAGTGGAAACACTATTGACCGACAAACATACAACCATACATCAGAAGATTTTTCGTCTCAGCCCTTTCATCACTTTTTAAGCTTGTTATTCCAATATTCAATGAAGGCTACATAGGCCTTTTTACTGGTCAAGAATTGAATGTGTTGCTCGGGATTCAGCTTGTATGCAACCAAAGTCCTTATTCCCTTTCTGCGCGCCTTTTCCATTCTGTGGTTCCCATCAATTAAATTATATCGGCCAGGTGAAATTTCTGCCAAAATTACCGGTATCGAAATATCAGTCGAAGCCACATGGTCTTCATTGATTGATGAGAAATCTTTGTAAAAATCGCTCACAGGTACATTTTCAGCAGTAATGAAATCAGGGATCCTTTGGATATGTTCGAGTATTTTTGTGATGTTAAACTCAAAAATGCCATTGGGATACAGTTCATCCCCACTGTCAACGGGGCATGGATTGAAACCATTATCTATTTTAATTTTTTTTCTCATACGCCAAAGCTCTTATCCACACATTGACCATATTTGCTACAATTTCTCTTAGTGAGGAATAAATGTGGTGCAAAACAAAATGGGAGGACAGTTCTATTTACGGGAAAATAGCGATCCCATCCCCTAATGTAAGAAATTTGTCAGATCACTTGTCTACACTACAACAGTACAAAAACATTTTCCCTTGAAAAAACTAATGGAGCACCCTAATGCACACTGACGAAACCGAGAAATTGGTAGATGAGGCTCATGCAATTTTTAATGCCACATCAATTCATGAGGTAATCGACCTTGACAAGCCGGCAGCCAGGGCATTTTTAATGAAAGCATATGGAAATTATGATTCTGCGCTTATTGATCAGTATCTTGAGGTGATAGATAAGCTGAGATGAAAACTTAGCAAAGGATCTGCAAATTGTATTTTTAGGACACTAGCCTGTAAAACCCAACCTGGGCTCTTGATATCAACGTCAGGAAAAGCCAGATTTGCAGGATCCACCGGAAAGTGCCCCTGCAGGAATGGAGGTTGCACCTTTAGTAGCACTACTGCCCTCAGGTAGGACTCTCCTTATATCTGGACTATTACAAGCACTGCAGGTAACAGAAGAAATGTCTGAGGATGAAAGGATTTTATCAAAAACCTTTCCACATCCATTGCATGAAAATTTGTAAATCGGCATTTTGTTTTCCGTTAAGAAGTTACTTTCGGCATCTCCTGCCTGATTTCTTCAATCTTGGCCATGAGTTCTTCTTGGGTAATGATGCCTTTGGCGACAAGAATATCGATCAGTGCTTGGTTGATCATGATTTCCATATTCAAGGCTTCACGAAGAGGGATAATGTCTTTTGGATTCACTCTATTCGCCATTTTTTCCACTTGTCCATTTTGTAGAGAAGGTACCACCACTCGCGAAATCAGGTGCCTGTTTGACACATTCTACCACTGAAACCAACCATTGTAAGATCTTTGTAAGAGTTCATTCATATACTCCCATAAAGAACAAATCAAAAAACTCAATTTCACCAGGGAGTATGGAGAGATGAATGCAGCACAGAAAGAAGATTTACTTATTGAATGGAGTCTCTACGAAAATCATGCAAGACAAGCAATGGTCAAGGAATACCAACAACTTCGAAAATCGGGAAATCTTGACGAGAGCTTTTTAGATTTTCTCAAACAGAAACTTGAGATTGAAGGATATTGGAAAAAGGTTGGCCTGGCGTAGCATCATTCTCGAACGGGTGGTCGTTATGCAGGCACAAGCACAGAATGGCATACTTCTGAAAAAAATGGAGCGAGCTAACTGCACGTGAAAGTCGGAAATTATTATCGCGTGCCTTAACGAATGTGGTGAAAATGCCAGTTGGGGAAGAGTGGCGTGATTTTTTGCACGAGCATCAGGCGAATGGTCTTGAATGGACTGAGCCGGTGGATTTAAGTTGCTGCAGATACGAGAAAAGTTAAATGGAACTTTTTGGGTCGGACAGTGCTTGGAACAATCTCCGACCTTGGTCACGTCAGAAAAAGGTTGATTGATTCACCAATTCGTGCACGATTATCAGTTACTATCAACCACAGTGCCTAACGATTTCGTCGAAGAGACCAGTAAATATTTTTTGGAACAATCAAGAGTTTCGATATGCTTCATTTCCAGCTACTTTTTTGAAAAATACTCTTCAAGTTTACTAACTGCAAGAATGCTCCTTTTTGGGCATTTTTTTTGAGCATAATTGAGTTCAAACTGTTCAGGAAACAGATGTCCGGTCTTTGACTGATTATGGCTAATATAAACAGGTATAATATGCAACAATACAAGACGCTTATGCAGCTATTTGTAAATAGATGTCTCCTGAAATCGCGAGTGGCTTTAGAATAAATTAAGAGAGTTTTCAATCTTCGCATTTCAACGAAACTATCTCGCAGACCAAAGAAAAGTTAAATAGATTTGGTACCCTCTTTTTTCAATCTACCTCACCAGTTATCCTACCGTTGACCTCGTCATCCAATTCATCAGCGGCTGTTCATATCAGGTGCATTGAATTTTAAGAATTGTTAATTTCCAGCATTTGTCTTGTCGCTTATTTGACTTTGTAAATTTCCTACCATAAACTCAGGAGAACAGAACCGTCCCGCAACCACCACTTAAGTATTTGAGCGAGACATTGCCGGAAAGCAGTGTTGCCGGAACCAGGAAAGCATTAATGATAACTGATTTGGACGGTGAATTCATCCCATCTGCCACCTATCAAGGAAACACATATGTCATTAACACGCAAAGTAACCATTATCGTGATCCTGGTCTTTCTGATATCAGCTTTAGCAAATTTAGTTATCCAGCAGGTATTTATAATGCCAAGTTTCATGGCACTGGAAAAAGAGACCGCTTCCAAGAATGCAGAGCGCGCATTGGGGGCGATCCAACGTGAACTCGATCAGATCATACCTTCTGTCTCAGACTGGGCTTATTGGACGGATACCTACAACTATGTGAAGGGACAAAAGCCAGACTACGCCGAACAAAACCTTGATGTTGGCTCCACACTGGAAGGAATGAAAATCAATTTTCTGGGGATTTTCGACACATCTGGCAAGGCAGTCTGGAGCCAGGGATTTGATCTTAAAACCGGAGAGACTATAGATTTAGGAACAATGACCGAAACAACACTGCCTGTCGACCATCCCCTGCTGCAACATAAAAATCTGGAGAGTGTGGTCAAAGGAATCGTCAACACACCCCACGCCGCCATGCTGGTTGTGGCCAAACCCATTCTGACCAATGATCGCAAAGGACCTATTGCCGGTACGATGATAATGGGACGATTTCTCGACGACGTTGCTGTGCAACGCATTGGTGAACAGACCAGACTCCCAATAGCCATCGAAAAAATCAACCAACAAATAGTCCCTTCAGACTCGATTAGCGGTAGCGGCAGCCGCCAGGGGCTAAATTACTCTGATTTGAAATGGATTGAAACACCAGAAATGTGGCAGATATTTACCACGATATCCGACATTTTCGGCCACCCCCTACTGACGCTTCAGGTCGACACCTCGCGCGACATCTCAGCGCAAGGAGCAAAGGCGGTCAAGCAATCGTTGTGGGTACTGGCAGCAACAGGCATGCTGATGATGCTCGTACTCTGGAAAATGCTGCAGCAAGCCTTACTCCGGCCTATTACAAAGCTTACAGAACATGCTCTACTTATCGGTGAAAACGATAATCTGCAGGTACGCCTAGACCTTAAGCGCGAGGATGAGGTCGGCGTCCTGGCCGATACTTTCGATCAAATGGTCGATCGTATTGCAGAAACGAGACGCCGTCTTATTGACCAATCCTACCATTCCGGCATTGCTGAAATGGCCAGTGGTGTGCTGCACAATATCGGAAATGCGCTAACGCCATTGAATATCAGGTTATTGAGTCTACAGCAGGAACTGGGGACAGCTCCCTTGGCCGAAATGGAACTGGCGACAGCTGAATTGGCTGATCCATGCACTCCTTCCGATCGTCGTGTTGATCTGGTGCAATTCGTTGAGTTGGCCGGGGGCGAAATGGCCAGCTTGATAAAAGACAGTCAAGAAAAATTAGCAGCGTCCATCAAGCAAGTAGGAGAAGTACAGGAAATTCTCACAGACCAGCAACGTTACAGCCGCTCAGTCAGGGTTATCGAACCTGTTGACATGGTGGCAGTTATGAAAGATGTAGAAGCCGGATTAAGCCCTGAAACAAGGGATGCCCTGCACCTTGAGATTACATCCAGTGTTACTGATATCGGTACTGTCGCCGGATCTCGCGCGGCCTTACAGCAGGTAGTGGCAAATCTGTTAATCAATGCCGCCGAGTCGATTCAGTCGACTGGCACTGCTCCTGGTCGTGTGATTGTGACGGCAGAACACGAAGACTTGCATGGTCAATCAATGGTGGGTCTGCGCTTTGTCGACAATGGAGCCGGGATTGATCCCGACCACCTCGGACGATTGTTTGAAAGGGGTTTTTCGACCAAGAATCGTGAAGGTTCCGGCTACGGCCTGCACTGGAGCGCAAACACAGTACAGGCTCTCGGTGGTCGATTGTCAGTTGAGAGTGCTGGGGTAGGTAGCGGCGCATGCCTGCATGTGCTCCTTCCTGTGGCAGAAAATCGAGCACAAAAAATCACAGAAACCGACAAGGATCATGATGGATTGCGAAACTAATAAACCAATTCGAATTTTGGTGGCCGATGATGAACCTGCCATTCTTGACTCCTACCGTATGGTGCTGGATGCAGCAAAACCGGCAACCAATTCTAAGATAAGCGATTTGAAGTCGAAGCTGTTCGGTCGTCAAACCGCGAAACCTTCACGACCGGATGGACCAGAGTTTGATATAGTCTACACCCGGGGTGCCGAATCTGCGGTACTGGCCGTAAGGGAGAGTCGTCTCTTTGATAAGCGCTTTGCTGTAGCTTTTCTCGATATGCGTATGCCACCCGGACCAGACGGTGCCTGGGCTGCAGCTGAAATTCGCGCACTTGATGATCGGATCGATATCGTCATCGCTACCGCCTACTCGGATGTAGATCCTAGAGAACTGTCCGAAAGTGTACCACCGGTTGGAAAAATGTTTTATGTCCAAAAGCCGTTTCACCCTCATGAGGTACGTCAACTTGCAGTCGCCCTGGGGCAAAAGTGGATTGCTGAGAACAAGATTCTTCGCCTAGCCTACTATGACGGTTTAACGGAACTGCCCAATCGTGCCTTTTTCATGACCCGCATAGAACAGGCAATTGATTTTGCTAAAAAGCACGAGCGGTCATTGGCTGTGTTGTTCCTCGATCTGGATAATTTTAAGCGCATTAACGACACCCTGGGACATAACGTTGGCGACGAGTTGTTACGCATGACTGCAAGGCGGATCGCCCACAGCTTGCGGAGTAATGATGCGGTTTCCAGATCAGTGGCCGAAGATGATGACAAGCGACACCTCGCCCGGCTCGGAGGTGACGAATTCACGGTACTGCTCGCAGACCTTCAGAAACCAGAAGATGCTTTGATTGTTGCCAACCGAATTCGCGAAGAGTTGACCAAGCCCATGCAACTGGACAACCATAAACTCCTCATCACTCCCAGCATCGGGATAAGCTTGTTTCCACGTGATGGCGAAGACGTGGTCACACTTATGAAAAGCGCAGATATGGCCATGTATTTCGCCAAGCGTACCGGCCGCAACAACGTTCAGTTTTTCGAAGGCACAATGAACGAAAAAGCCCTGTTGCGCATGAACCTTGAAAACGAACTGCGCCAGGCTATCGAGCGTAATGAGATGTCGCTGCACTACCAGCCACAGGTGGATTTGGTAACTGGTAAAGTAACTGGGCTTGAGGCCTTAATCAGATGGCAGAACTTTACCCTAGGCAATGTACCGCCGCTTGATTTCATCCACATCGCTGAAGATTGCGGCCTGATTATTCCGATTGGAGAATGGGTATTGCGTACCGCCTGCCGGCAAGCCAAATCATGGCAGGACGCAGATTTAGGATTTAAACGAATCGCGGTAAACGTGTCTGTACGGCAGTTTTCTCAGAAAGAATTTCCGGACATTATCTCTCGGGTGCTTCGCGAGACAAATCTTGACCCTTCTGCATTAGAGTTGGAAATCACCGAATCAATTCTGATGAATGATGCGGATAGTGCCGTCGAAACTCTCAAAAGATTGAAAACCATCGGGGTACACCTTGCCATTGACGATTTTGGCACCGGCTACTCGAGCCTAAGTTATTTAAAACAGTTCCCTATAGACCGGTTAAAGATTGATCGATCGTTCATTAAAGCCATTACCACTGACCCCGACGATCAGGCCATAGCAAGTGCTGTGATCTCTATGGCTGACAGTATGAATCTACAGGTCACTGCCGAGGGTGTCGAAACTGGTGAACAAATGCAGTTTCTGATAGAAGGAAAATGCGATGAAGCTCAAGGCTACCACATTAGCCGTCCGATGACGCCAGATGCAGCTGAACGTTTCCTGCGCGAACTTAAAGACCGACAAAATGGCGAAGAAACAGTGCTTTTAGCCTAACTTGTTAATGCACTTAGCCTGAGCAAAAAAAGAGGATTTAGATGCGAATTACCCGGAAGGTGTTCCATGACCTGGCCATCTGGATGGTGGGCTTCGGTCTGTCGATTGGGATCGTATTCCCGTTCTTTGTGATTTTGCTCGGGGTGCCATCCAATATTGCTCTGAACAAGGTCTTTTTTGCGGCCTGTTTGGGGGCAGGGGCACTGGCTGGCATCATCAACTATGGCCTCGCGCGTTGGGTTGTCGGCCTTCGTCTGAGGCTTTTGGCCAGTAGCATGAGCCAGGTTGAGCAGAACTTGAAGAAGATGACCTACAGCGGAGATCTCTCAGAATGCACGCCCGAGAACTGCATGATTTATGTCGACTCCGAAGACGAGATAGGAGAAAGTGCCTTGGCGTTCAACCGGCTAGTGGAGACTCTTTCGAAATCAATGAAGACCCAAGCGGCAGTTCGGTCATTTTCAGAGATGCTGACGAGCCAGTTGGAAATCGAGACTCTGGCAGAAAAAGCCCTGTTGCAGTTCTTCGAGCACACGGATGCGGCAAGCGGCCTGGTCCTATACGAATCTGGAGGGAAACTGGAGATTGCAGCCTCACATGGTTTGAAAAGCCCCGAGTTGGTCGCTGTTAGTGATCACGTCAGGATCGCAGTACGGACGGGGCAGAGACAAGTCGTCTCCATACCTGACGACGTGCGGATCGATGGGGTTATCATGGACTTCAGCCCCCGTGAGATAGTAGTCTTGCCTGTTAAAAACAAGGGTGTGCCCCTTGGAGTTGTAGTCCTTGCTACCGGGAAGACGTTCGATTCGGATCAGCAGGCCCGAATCGATATTTTTATGCAAGGGCTGGGGTTAGCTCTGAACAATGCGATGGCGCATGATCACCTGCGGCGACTGGCTGCTATAGATCCACTTACCAGCATCTACAATCGTCGTTTCGGTTTGGGCCGTCTTAAGGAGGAATTTGGCAGGGCTACGCGTACCGGGAGTCTCTTGGGTATCATTATCTTTGACATAGACCATTTTAAGGTAGTCAATGACACTTACGGCCATCTTGTCGGGGATTGGGTCCTGAAGTCAATCTGTGCTCTCGCAAGGTCCTCTCTTCGGGAAGGCGATGTTCTGTTTCGTTATGGTGGGGAAGAATTTGTCGCTGTTTTACCGGCAGCATCCAGTGAGGATCTTCGGATTATCGCCGAGCGACTGCGCAAGGGAATTGAGGACAATATCTTTTCGAAAGGCATTACGACTGTGCGAGTTACTGTGAGCATCGGCGGAGCTGCCTATCCTAACCAGTCGAATGCAGGGAACGAAGATCTGTTACTTCAACTGGCGGATGAAGCTCTCTATAAGGCCAAAGAATCAGGCAGGAACCGAGTTATACTTGCCCACTGACGGAGATGGACCAACGGGGGCATTTGAACAATTATGCAAAGCTTTGCATAATCGCTCACTTGGACCTGCTGGTCCAAGTGGTACAAATTACAGTGTGTAGTCTCAAATCGAGCAGTGCCAACGTAGGGGCTATGAAGCTTTCCCAAATAAAAAAAACATGAGATGTGCTGTGAAAATAATATGCATTGAAAATGCAGCAGAACTGATCGTAACTATAGAATCAGAATTTATTGGTGTTCAGGATGCCCTGAACAGGGTGATCTACTCAGCATGATACGAAAATTATATAAAATACATTGCTTATTGGGCATTATCTTAGGCGCTATTCTTCTTTTTATGAGCCATGCTCACGCATCCTCACCTCAGGAGCTTACCCTTCTGAATTGGGCTGACTATATTAGTCCAGATTTAATTAATACGTTTCAGGAAAAATTTAATGTAAAATTACAGGTTGTTACATACACGAGTGACGATAATCGGGATCAGCTCTTAGTCTCGACGGATGGGGGGAATTTTGATGTTGTCGTGATTGATGGAAGAAGTATTGCAACGTATGCCAAGCGAGGATGGCTGGCAAAGATATCTGAAGAAGAAATACCGAATATGGAAAACATTCTCCCTAAGTGGAGGGTAGCTTACGAAGGATCTAAAGAGTATGCCGTGCCCTATTTCTGGGGAACAGTTGGGATAGCATACCGGTCTGACCTGGTCAAATCACCAGTTACCTCCTGGATGGATATTCTGCAACCGGCGCAGGAGCTACAGGGGAAAATTTTTATGCTCCCGCAGAGAAGGGAATTGGTCGATATTGCCTTAAAAGGACTTGGCTACTCGATAAATAGCTCAGATGACCCCAGTGCCTATAAGCAAGCTGAGAAACTTCTCCTGCAACAAAAACAGTATGTAAAAAAATATGATGTTCCCGCTGTAAATGATGGGTCAGCTTTGGTCAGCGGAGAGATTTTAGCTGCTGCAACCTATAGCGGCGATGCTCTCACCCTGAAGGCAATAAATAAGAATATCAGCTTTGTTATTCCCAGCGAAGGTACAACCTTATGGGGCGATTATCTGGTGGTAATGGCAAAAAGCGAGAAGAAAAAGCTGGCTATGGACTTTATTAATTTTCTTAATGAATCAAAAAACGCCGCTGAGCACGCTGAGTATATGTACTATGCAACACCTAATTCGGCCGCAGAAAAACTGCTGCCGAAGGAGTTTCTCAACGATCCCCTCATTTATCCCAGTAATACAATTATGCAAAAATGCGAGATTGAAAAAATACTTCCGGCGCGTGTTTATAAAACTCGAAACACTATCTTCATGGAAGTTACTCGGGATAAAATGTAGCCACTTCAGCTATGATCAAAACTCAAGCATTGGGTGTTGCAACCTCTTTCCCCGTTTGGCTCTTTGAGTTCCTCGGCTCAGACTGAAGGGTATGTTGATATGAACATTAGAACCAAAATAATAGCTACTTTTCTCCCCCTTGTCCTTCTCCCTCTCTTTATTCTTGGTGGGGTAAGTATTTATAAACTCAGGGATGCGGCATATGACTCTGTGATGACAGAGAGGGAGAATCTTCTTACCCAGCTGGAGGATCAGGTCCGGTTGGAAAAACAAACAACCGAAGCTAATATCAAGTTGTTGGCTCAATCTGAGCTCGTCAAGAAATATGTTTTGATTCCGGATGAATGGGAGCGATATTCCCTGCTCCAGCCTTCACTGTTGCGTTTGCTGGGTGTCTATCAGGAGATATACTCTGCGTATGTTGAGATTCGTATTCTTCTGCCCGACGGTTACGAGGATACACGCATTACCATTGGGGAGATCCCCAATGTAACGGAAATGGAGGCAGACACGCCATATTTTCAGAAGATGTCGCAGTCCGGCAGCGAAATTTTCACTACACTTTTCAAAAATAAGGATACAGGTAAGTACGCCTTCCTTGTTGCCAAGAGGTTGGACTTAGTTGACGGTGCGACAAACGAAAAGATATCCACACCTCAATTAAGAGGTTTTCTGACAATTACCGTCAGTCTTGATTTGATAGATGAAATTCTTGCCAGTCTCCATGACAAAACCAAGGGGAGTATTTTTTTTGTCGATGACACAAATGTCATAATTTCTGCAAACAAGCAGGAGCTGGTTGGTAAAAAAATCACCTTGCCTTTTTGGGCTGCTGCCCAGAAATCGGATAACCAACAGAAGAGCTTCTCCTCTTTCTCCGGACAATTTATGGGGAAAGATTCTACTCTGCAATACCGTGAGATCCTTCCCGGCTTTTATCTCGTCAGTTCTTTGCCAGACCAGGAGTTGATGGCAGATAGTTGGGCTGTAGGCAGACTCCTGTTTATTTTAACCCTATTTATTGGTTTGGTCGTTTGTATCCTGCTTTTAGTTGGATTCAGACATCTCATTATTAAACCAGTCACCTCGCTGACCAACGCAGTCAAAGACATAAACCTGGCGGGAACAGAGGTCAAAAAGCTGCATCTTAGCTCAAACGATGAATTTGGAGTATTGGCAGATAATTTTAACAGCATGGCAGCGCGGTTGCGTACCTACCAGTATCAAGTTGAAGAGAATCGTCGCACCCTTGAAAACCAGGTGGAAAAAAGAACCAAAGACTTGCACGAGGCAATGGAAAAGGCGGAGCAGGCCAATCAGACGAAAAGTCAGTTCCTTGCCAATATGAGCCATGAAATCCGTACGCCGATGAATGGAGTGCTTGGCATGACGGAATTGTTGTTGGATACTCCTCTTACCATCGAACAGCGCAGGTTTGCGGAAACTATACAGGGGTCAGGTGAATCTCTTCTCTCGATCATTAATGATATTCTTGACTTTTCAAAGATTGAAGCAGGCAAATTAGAACTTGAGACCATCAACTTTGATCTGCGACTGTTAATTGAAGATGTGGCAGAGATGCTTGCTTCACGTGCTCATGCAAAAGGACTGGAATTGGCTGTACTGATCCCAACCGGTACCTGTTGCAGCTTGCAGGGAGATCCAACCCGTCTGCGACAGGTTCTCACCAACCTTATTGCCAATGCGATCAAATTCACCGAGAAGGGCGAGGTCGTTGTTAGGGCGACAACGAATAGGCATAAAGGTGGCAATGTCTCGTTGCATATATCGGTGATTGACACGGGCATCGGGATGAGCAAGAAAATTCAGCATCTTCTTTTTAAGCCTTTTTCACAGGCCGATAGTTCAACAACTCGTCAATATGGCGGGACCGGCCTTGGCCTGGCGATCTCCAGTGAATTGGTATCATGTATGGGGGGGATTCTGGCCTGTGAAAGTGAACCAGGTAAGGGGACGCATTTCTATTTTGATGTGCCGCTTGAACCGGCACCGAAAGAGGTAAAAAAACGATGTACTTCTGATTCAACCGAGTTACGAGGAGTTCGGGTTCTCATCATTGATGACAATGCAACCAATCGTGAAATTCTTGAACGACAGACGGCTTCATGGGAAATGAGCAGTGAGAGTGTCGCCAATGGACCGGAAGGGTTGGCGAAACTGCGTATTGCCCAACGAAAAGGTCAACCCTTTGCGTTGGTTATCCTTGATATGCAGATGCCCGGTATGGATGGTCTGGAAGTCGCTAAAAAAATAAAGACCGATCCAGTTATAGCCGATGTGCAGATGATAATGCTTACTTCCGTAGGGTTTCAGGGCGATATTGCCAAAGCAAGAGAAAGGGGTATAGCGGTATATCTTACCAAACCTATCCGGCAGGATGATTTGTGCTGTTCTCTGCTCGCGGTAGTGGGCAGTATGCCTCCCGACGAGACTGATCGGCCTGTTACCGGGAACGTTCCAACTGAAAAGGAATGGCCATTGGCTCTGCACATTCTTGTCGCTGAAGATAATGAGACCAATCAGGAAGTTGCCCTTAGTATACTGGAAAAATTAGGCTGTCGGGTAAAGATCTGTGCCAACGGTCAAGAGGCAGTAGCCGCAGTAGCAGAGACCGAGTATGACCTCATTTTTATGGACTGCCAGATGCCGGTGATGGATGGCTATCAGGCGGCAATCGCAATTCGTCATACGGAAAAAAAGAAAGCGAACAATACGCATATCCCTATCATCGCGTTGACGGCAAATGCCCTGACGGGAGACCGGGAGAAATGTTTGCTGGCAGGTATGGATGATTATCTGAGCAAGCCTTTTAAACAGGAATCGATTTATAACATTCTAAAAGTTTGGGCCCATGGAGAACCACCGGCTTTTACAGAACAAGTATCCAGTAAAGAAGCGGAAAGAGAAATGGATAGATCTGAACCAACGCCCCAAAAAGGACAATCAGCAAAAGGTGACGAGATCCCTGCCGGACCCATTGACCAGAGTGTATTGAGCACTCTCAAGGATCTGCAAATTAAAGGGAGGCCCGATATCCTTGTCAGGATAATTAATGCCTATATTAAAAGCTCAGAACCCCTCATTAATCAGTTACAAAAAGGACTTGCAGCCAACGATTTGAAAATAGTGCAGAATTCAGCGCATAGTCTCAAATCGAGCAGCGCTAATGTGGGAGCGCTGCGGCTTTCACAAATAAGCAGGGAACTGGAAATGTGTTGTAAAAATAATATTCTTGAAAATATAATGGAGCTGGTCGCAGCTATAGAATCGGAATTTATCGGTGTCAAGCTCGCCTTGAATAAGGAGATCTCGTCATGATGATAGACAAAATGCCTCTGCCCCTGATTCTTTAATCACTATCCCAGGGTTTTTCATGATGAAATTCGTTTCGTGTTGAGTTATATGGTCATGCCGCGCATGAACAGCTAGGAAACCTTGCTCGCTCTGCAATAAATTATGCCCAGTACTTAGGTTGTGTTGGCCAGTGGATACAGCGAACAATCTTAATATGCAGTTTTGTTTAAATGGATAAGATTGCCATTGGCTTCCCCTCTTAATCTTCTACCTCGTATAGCCTCAAAACAGGTGTTTTTACCTATATGAAAAACTCAGCAATATCTTAGTAAAAGTGGTGGTTGATCACGTTGGGAGAGGGCCAGGAAGAATTTGAATTTTGAAGTTGTGCTCCTAGAAAATGGTACCAAGGGATATCCTTCTTTACCGAAATGCCGATTGGGTCAAGAGACACAAGAGACACAAGAGACATAAGGACAACATACGTCGCAATCTAACTATTGGCCCATATCTGAGCGCTATTGGAGAAGTGGTTTCCACTAAACCGCCTTGTTCATTTTTTCGGGGCCACTTCTCTTTTAGAGAAAACAGTCCGCAAGCTCAAAACCAATTATTATTATAGTAAATTTTGTTAAATCACTTACAACATTGTGAAATTGTTTTAACTTGGGCGGTTTAAGACAGCCTTTCAGTCAATAGATTATTTCCTGGTGGGAATTGATGAAAAATGAATACGGGGAATTTGTCTCACTTCTTCTGAAATCTGGAACA
>NZ_SWCM01000028.1 GCF_005116645.1 Desulfopila sp. IMCC35006 | reverse complement strand
TCCCGCAATGCTTTTTGGCGGGATTGGTGAGTTGTTGACAAACTTCTTGCGCTTTTGGCAAGAAAATTATTTCGTTAATGAACTTATACCCCTCAAGGGGGCACTAAAAAGAGTCCCGCAATGCTTTTTGGCGGGATTGCATCCCACTACCTTTCCGCCAAAGGGAGGAGAACAGTAAAAGTAGTGCCATGCCCGACCTCGCTTGCGACACTGATCTTGCCATGATGCGATTCTATTATGCTTTTTACGATAGCAAGACCGAGACCGGTTCCTTGAATTTTCCGGGTGTTTGCGTCTTTTACCCGGTAAAAGCGGGTGAAAATTTTGTTCAGCTCCTCAGGAGTGATGCCAAACCCTGTATCGGCTACCTGTATTTTTAGATACTCATTCTCCTTGGCAGCAGTTATCGTTATGGCACCACCGGTCGGCGAGTATTTAATCGCATTGGTAATAAGATTTGAAAATACTTCCTCCATATTTTGCCTGTTCGCCAGGATTGATGGTAAATCTGGTGGGCAATTCAGCTGGATGGTTATCTTTTTTTCTTCTGCATAGGGGCTGTGAAAGTTTTTTTGCTCGGCAAGCAGATGCCCGATGCCAACCTGTTCTTTTTCGTGGGCAATAAGACCCGACTCTATTCTTGAAAGATCAAGGAGTTCGGTTACCAGATTGTTCAGGTTCAGGATTTTTTCCGACGCCCTTTGTAAAATTTCCTGCTGCTTGTCCGTCACCGGTCCAGCTAAGCCGTCGCTGATATTTTTCAACTGCATAAGCAGTGAATTCATCGGACTTCTGACCTCATGGGAAACCATGGATATAAAATCAGATTTCATCTGGTCCATTTTTTTCAGGGCGGTAATATCATGCAGCACTGTAATGGTACCAAGATTCTCGTTCATTCGTCCGCGAAAGGGGGCACAGCGGGCGCTGTAGAATTTTTCTTCGTTTTTGTCGATCCGTTCTATTTCCTTGGTAATTTCAACAAAGGTCTCGGGGGACATGCTGAGAGCCTGCTCTATGGATTCAAGCAGATTGTCATCATGAATAATATCGCTGACGTGCCGTCCCAGAACTTCTTCCCCATGGTAGTCTATCATGTGTAAAAAGGAGGGGTTGATCTGCACGATGAGCTTTCGGGCATCGGTGGTCATGACGCCGTCGCTCAGGCTGTTTACCATAACCCCCAGCCTGGATTTTGAATCGGCGATGTCCTGCAAAGCGCTGGTATAGCGTAGCGACTTGTCCACGACGGCGCGTAATTGGTCAGGAGTGAAAGGCTTGGGAATAAAGTCAAAAGCGCCCTTTTTCATCGCTTCGATGGAATGTTCAAGGGTCGCATAGCCGGTGATGACGATCACTACCGTGTCCGGATGGTGGCTGCGAACCTCGGAGAGCACATCGAAACCGGAAATAGTCGGCATCATCAGGTCGACCAGAACAATATCGTAATGTTTCTCTTTGATCATCTGTAGTCCGAGTTCGCCATCCGGAGCGGCGGCAACCTCAAACCCTTGGTCGGAGAGAACAAGAATGCAGGCCTCACGAATTCTTGGTTCATCGTCAATAATCAGAATTCGAGGGTTGTGGTGGGGGAGTGGGGACGAAGGGGGGGTCATTTACGCATCCTCTCTAATTCATTTGTCATGAGAAGGGAATCAATTCCAGTGCCCAGACAAGAGCGATTTCATTTTACTCAGTACGTTCTAATAGAAAACAGAGATACTCGCAATTCGAACTTATACACACTGCACCTGATTTTTCAATTCATACACTAAAAGTTAGACAGGTTCTTCAACTATTAAATAGAACTGCCTTCTCATGCTGGTACCCTTGGTGGAAAATTAAACAGAAAATACGAAAAATCGATATGTTGACGGATATTGCACCGTTTGGCAGGTGTAAACGAAGAAAAATTTATGAAAAATATCATTTTTATATGTAAAACCTTGAGGGGAAGAAAAAAAAGCTATCATATCAGCATTAATTTATTATAATGCGATTGGTTAAATCCTTTACCTATGCAAAGTTTAACCCGATAGCTGGTGCGTATCCGCAATAAACTGCCGGAAGCAACGATATGACCAGTGGTTTACTACTCGGGCCAATCTTATGGAGGATCTTTTCGTGACCATGATTACCCCCAAACAGGAGAATGCAAGCAGGATAGGATCAGTTTTAGTGGTTGGGTCAGGAATTGGGGGAATGCAGGCTGCCCTCGACCTTGCCAATAGCGGCCTTATGGTCCATATGGTCAATGATGAACCCTCCATCGGTGGAACAATGTCCAGATTGGACAAAACCTTCCCCACCGGTGACTGTGCTATGTGCATGATTTCCCCGCGCATGGTGGAGTCCAGTCGGCACCCCAATATCGAAATGCATACCTTGGCCAAGGTGGTCGGTGTCTCAGGACATGAGGGTAATTTCACCGCTACCATTGAGCAGAAAGCGCGATATGTTGATCCTGAGCGTTGCACTGGTTGCGGGGCCTGCGAGCCAAAATGCCCGTCCAAGGTTTTTAACGTCTTCAATCAGGGTCTGGATAAAAGAAAAGCCATTTACGCTCTTTTTCCGCAAGCGGTTCCCAATACCCGGGCAATCGATCCGGCGCATTGTTTGTACCTGACTAAAAATGTCTGTCGAAAATGTGAAAAAGCCTGTGAGGCCAATGCCATAAATTTTGAAGATCAGGATAAAATGATTGATATCGATGTCGGTTCGATCATTCTTACCCCTGGTCTCAAAACATATCAACCGGAAATTCGACAGGAATTTGGCTATGGTAAACTGCAAAACGTCGTTACTGCACTCCAGTTCGAACGTCTCCTCTCTGCATCCGGACCGTGTGGCGGAACGGTGGCACGGCCATCAGACGGCGCCCACCCCAAAAAATTAGCCTGGATTCAATGTGTTGGCTCGAGAAACGCCCATAATGGCAATCCATGGTGTTCTTCGGTCTGCTGCATGTACGCTGCCAAGCAGTCTATAATTGCCAACGAGCATGATAATGAAGTCCAGTCGACGATTTACTATATGGAGCTGCGTGCTTTCGGTAAAGACTTCGACAAATATATTGAAAAAGCCAAAAACGATGCCGGGGTAATCTATAAGCGGGCCATGATCGCCGAGATTGTCGAAGATCCTGCAACGAGAAACCTGCTCGTTCATTCGATTGGTGATGATGGCCGATTGGTTAAAGAAGAGTTTGACATGGTCATTCTCTCCATCGGCTTTGAGCCGCGTGAGGATGCCGCAGAGTTTGCAAAAATATTTGGCATTGCCACAGATGAATATGGTTTTGCCCAAACTTCCAAGCTTCGGCCGGTTGAGACGTCGCGAAAGGGTGTGTATGTTGCCGGCACCTATCAGGGACCAAAAGATATTCCGGAAACAGTCATACAGGGCAGTGGGGCAGCGGCGGAAGCAATGGCATTGCTTGGTGAGAGGCGGGGGACGGAGGTTAAGGAAGTCGTCCTGCCCGACGAGAGGGATATCGAGGATGAAGAGCCCAGAATTGGTGTCATTGTCTGCCATTGCGGAACCAATATTGCCGGGACTGTTGATGTTAATAAAGTCGCTGAAATGGCGGCAAAAGAACCCGGCGTTACCCATTCCGAGACGATAATCTATGCCTGTGCCCCCGACGGACAGCAGAAAATAAGGGATTTAATTAAGGAAAAAGGCTTAAACAGAGTCGTGGTGGCGTCTTGTACTCCACGCACCCATGCGCCTCTTTTTCAGGATACTATTCGGGAAGTAGGTTTGAATAAGTTCCTTTTCGAGCTGGCCGATATCCGGGAGCAGTGTTCCTGGTGCCATATGCATGAGAATGCCAATGCCACGCATAAGGCGATTGAAATCGTCAACATGAACATCGCTAAAACCAAGCGACTGGTGCCGGTCACCTGTGCATCGGTTGGCGTCAACCACACCGCCCTGGTGGTGGGTGGAGGGATAGCCGGCATGACTGCCTCTCTGTCGCTGGTCGATCAGGGGTATGGCGTGCATCTGGTCGAAAAAACCAATACTCTCGGTGGCTTACTTAAAAATGTCCGAACCAATCTGGAAGGAGATGACGTGCAGGCCTTCCTGGCAGATGTCGTGCAGAAGGTGGAAAAAAATCCGGCGATTAAAGTACATCTCGGCAGTACGGTTGAAAAAGTCGATGGGTATGTCGGCAATTTTGTAACCACACTTGCCAATAAGGATACCGTCGGTCATGGAGCGCTTCTCATTGCTTCCGGTGGCGAGGAGTACAGTCCGGTCGAATACGATTATGCGAAATCGGACAAGATAATTACCCAGCGTGAACTGGAAAACCTACTTGCCGATAAAGGTCCTGAGAATGGTAAGTGCTACGTGATGATTCAGTGTGTAGGCTCCCGGGAGGATCCGAACAATTATTGCTCCCGCATCTGTTGCCAGGATGCGTTAAAAAACAGCATTGCCATCAAGGAAAAGGCACCCGACGCTCAGGTGGTGGTCATATATCGCGATATGCGTGCGTATGGCCTGAAAGAAGATTATTATCGCCGGGCAAGGGATCTTGGTGTCCTCTTCTTTCTCTATACCCCCGATGCAAAGCCACAGGTAGAAGTTGCCGAGGATACGATCAAAGTCACCCTGGAGGGTAAGATTTTAGGTAGGGAATTGGCTATAAATGCTGATTATCTCGTTCTTTCTACCGGGTTGAGGCCGCAGCCGGATGGCGACGAGTTTGCCAAAAAATTTAAACTCACCTGTAATATCGATGGGTTCCTTTTGGAAGCCCATGTCAAACTTCGCCCCGTTGATTTTCCGAGTGAAGGCTTTTTTCTGGCTGGCCTGGCCCATGCGCCAAAAAACCTGGAAGAAACCATCAGCCAGTCGCTTGCGGCAGCAGGCCGCGCCGGGGCACTTTTGTCGCATAGCAGTCTCACTGTTTCCGGGGTGATTTCCAAGCATAACCGGGATATCTGTATGTCGTGTCTGGCCTGCGTTAAAAAATGCCCGTTTGGTGCACCGTTTATTGATGAAGACGGTCGTGTCAGTCACAATGAGGTGAAATGCACGGGGTGTGGTATTTGCGCCGGAGTCTGTCCTGCCAAGGCGTATCAGGTTAACTATTTTCGCGATGATCAAATTTTAGCTATGATAGATTCGGTGACTGAGGTGCACGAATATTGACACACTCTTTATTTTTCACGAGAGAAGTCGTGGTTGAGTCGATGCAATCATAGATGAGGTCAAGTCAAAAAGAAGGAAAGAATAATGGCGATTGACGCAGAAAAAATTGAACAACCGAAAAGTCCGGAAAAGGTACGGGATGTACCCGCAGACTGGAAGGCAAATATCATCGCCTTTGCCTGTCATTACTGTGCCTTTGCCGCCGCAGATCTCGCGGGGGTCATGAGATTGTCGTACCCGTCCAATGTGAAGGTGGTGCGACTGCCCTGTACAGGAAAACTCGATCAGATTTATCTTCTTCGTGCCTTTGAAAGAGGGGTTGACGGTGTGTTTGCTGCTGGCTGACTGGAGGGTCAATGTCATTTCCTGGAAGGAAATTTCAACGCAGTGAAAAGAGTTAAAAAGGTCAAAAAGATGTTACTCATGCTTGGAATCAACCCCGACAGGGTTGAGTTTTATAATCTCTCGGCGGCTCAGGGGCCTAGGTGGGCGGAGATTTGTACAGAATTTACGCAAAAAATCAATGCAATGGGGCCATCGCCTATATGGTTTGCACTTCAGAAGAAAAAAGATGCCTCGGGTATTGAAAAACAGGCTGCCTGACAATATTTTTGGCGGAACTGCCGTTTACTGATGGAGGAGTGGAGAAGCTATGATAATAGGAGAGCAGAAACCGTTTGAAGAAATATGGGAGATGGTTAAAGGCCACAAGCAATTGACTGTATTTGGTTGCAATACGTGTGTTGCTGTCTGTCATCAGGGTGGCAACAAGGAAGCAGAAATAATGGCTTCGCTTCTTCGTATGCGGGCGACGCAGGAAGGACTTGAGATTGACATCAAAAACGGTGGCATAGAAAGACAATGTGAACACCCGTTTTTTGAATCCGCCAAAGCATTACTGGATCAATCAGAGGCCGTTCTCAGTCTTGCCTGCGGTATCGGTGTCCAATTCGTTGCTGAAAAATACATGAACACTCCTGTCTATCCAGCTTTAAACACGACATTTTTGGGGGATGTGAAGCAGGACGGGTTTTTTACCGAGAAATGCCAGGCCTGTGGCGATTGCGTTCTGGGGGTTACCGGGGGCGTTTGTCCGGTCAGTCGCTGTTGTAAGCGTCTCTTTAACGGCCCTTGCGGTGGTTCGTCCAATGGTAAATGTGAAATTTCCAAAGATATCGACTGTGCCTGGCAGCTGGTTGTTGACCGCTTGCAGGCTTTAGGAAAAATGGATGATTATGAAAAATTAGTCCCTATTAAGGATTGGTCTAAAGATCGCGCAGGCGGACCTCGATCATTTAAGCTGGAGGACTTTTAATCGTGGAAATTAAAACAAACAGCAGACTCGAAAAGGTTTTAAAGAATGGCCATATGGCTGTTTCCAGCGAATGCGGACCACCACGATCAAGCGACCCGTCCGGGATTATCAAGAAAGGTCACCTTATTAAAAATCATGTGGATTGCATTAATATCACGGATAACCAGACCTCTGTCACCAGACTCTGCAGTCTGGCATCGTGCATTCATTTGAAAAACGAGGGACTTGAGCCTGTTTTGCAGATGGTGGTAAGAGACAGAAACCGGATAGCCCTGCAGAGCGATATTCTTGGGGCGGCCTCCTTTGGTATCAACAGTATGCTTTGTCTGTCAGGGGATCATCAAAGTTTTGGCGACCATCCCAGTGCGCAGAATGTTTTTGATCTTGATTCCATGCAACTGCTGCAGACGGTAAGATATATGCGGGATGAGGGGAAGTTTCTTGGCGGCGATGAAATAAAAGTGCCACCCAATTTGTTTGTTGGTGCAGCTGCCAACCCTTTTGCCGATCCATTTCATATCAGGGTGCCAAGGCTTGCCAAGAAAATCGCCGCCGGGGCGGAATTTATCCAGACCCAGTGCGTCTATAATCTCGAAAAGTTCGAACTGTGGATGAAAGGCGTAGTAGAGCGGGGATTGCACGAAAAGGTTTTTATCATGGCCGGGATTACCCCAATGCGTTCGGTCGGTATGGCAAAATATATGGCTCGTGCTGTTCCTGGAATGGATGTTCCAGAGGATCTGGTCAAACGGTTATCTGGAGTGCCGAAAGACAAGCAGGCTGAAGAAGGAATAACTATTGCGGTTGAGGCAATAGAGAGGTTAAAAGAGTGTACCGGGGTGAGCGGTTTTCATATTATGGCTATCGAATGGGAGGAAAAAGTCCCTGAGATTGTCGAAAGATCCGGGCTGTACCCAAGACCCGTCGTAGATTAACAGCGTTTCATTTATGGAAGATAGAGGGTTTTTATAATGTGTCAGACAAGTGTGTTGATGGAAAAAAATGGTGTGGAGGAATTGCTTCTAGAAAATGTGACCACGCTTGAGGTTCTTGAAAACGGATTGAAAATCACGACGCTGTTTGAAGGAGCCCAGGAATTTTCAGGAGTTGCTGTTCGTCGCATCGATTTTTCCGGAGGAAAGGTTTTTTTGCGTCAGCTTGAGTAGTATTGTATTTTTCTTGTTATGAGAAAAAAGAATAATTAAGACAAAGGCACTACCAACTGGAGAGAGAATGGATAACGTTGAGAAGTTGCGCGTCATGCTGCAACATTGGATAGAACACAATAAAGGCCATGTAGAAGAATTTGAAAAATGGCGTCAGACCATGACCGAAGAAGGAAAAACTGCACTGGCTGACCATATTGCCGAAGCGGTAAAGACCATGGCGACGGTCAATGCCCAGCTCGAAAAAGCATTGGGCGCAGCTGGTGGCGCCAAACCACAAGACGATGAGGATCACCATCACCACCACGGTCATCACCACCATCACCATTAGGATCCAGGAGTTTTTTTCTGGTGTTGTTTAAAACAAAGCGGAGGCAACGAACTTTTGTTCGTTGCCTCCGCTTCTTGTTTCCTGCAGGTAACCAGGTTGTTTTGACTTAGTCGCTATATCCCCAAACTCTTTTTGGCAGAGGTGAGGGTGTTCTTCATCAACATGGCAATGGTCATCGGGCCAACACCACCTGGAACGGGAGTGATCTTGCCGGCGATTTCTTTCGCTTTTTCGAAGTCGACGTCGCCCTTCAAGATAGCTTTGCCGGTTTTTTCATTCATGCCGACACGGTTAACCCCAACATCGATAACGGTTGCACCCGGCTTGATCCATTCCGGTTTAACCAGATCCGGAACACCGGCAGCAACGATGAGGATATCCGCGCGTTTGCAATGCGCAGCAAGGTCTTTGGTGCGGGTATGGACGATGGTTACCGTAGCGTTGGCGCCCTTTCCTTTCTGGGCCATCATCATGGCAATCGGTTTACCGACGATATTGGAGCGTCCGACGACAACCACTTCCGCGCCTGATGTCTCGGTACCGGAACGGACAATCATTTCCTGGATGCCGGCCGGAGTACAAGGCAGGAACCGTACCTCGTCGCCGCCGATCATCAAACGACCGACATTGACGGGGTGAAAGGCGTCGACGTCTTTATCTGGATCAATGGCATTGAGAACCTTTTTGTCATCAATGTGCTTCGGTAGAGGGAGTTGAACGAGAATGCCATGAATATTTGGATCCTTGTTGTATTTATCAATCAAGGCCAGGAGGTCGGCTTCGGAAATATCCACCGGCTGGTCATCCTGAATCTCGTGAAAGCCGCAGCTTATGGCGGTCTTAACCTTCAGCGTTACATAGCTGATTGATGCCGGGCTGCTGCCAACAAGGATGGTAACGAGACCAGGTACTTTACCGTGTTTGGCTTTCATGTCAGCAACTTCCTGCGTAATTTCCGCGAGAATTGCTTTGCGTATTTCAGTGCCACTAATTATTTCAGCAGTCATTTTTATGTGAGCTCCTCTAAAAATTGTCGAGTTGTCGTATCGAGAGCAATGCTCTGTCCGTTTGGGAGAATCTATTCTCCCAAACGGACGTTCTCAAAAAGAAAGGGGCGTTTAGAATACACCCTCAACCTTACCGGTTTCGACATCAACATCGACTCGCTTGAATGCAGGATTTGAGCTGGTTCCCGGCATGAGGCTGATTGTTCCGGCGACGGGTACGATAAAGCCGGCACCGCCGTAGGTCAGTACTTCCCTGATAGTCAGGCGCCATTTAGTGGGGACACCTTTCAGGGTAGGATTGTCGGACAGAGAGAGGTGCGTTTTAACCATGCACATTCCCATTTTCGACAGAACAGGGTCTTTCTGGATTCTGGCGATGGCTTTGTTGGCATCGGCGGAATAGTCAACGCCGTCGGCGCCGTATACTTCCTTGGCGATAAGCTCGATTCTCTCCTTGATAGGCATATCCAGCTCGTAGAGGAATTTGAAGTCACTCTTGTCTTCGCAGGCTTCAACAACAGTTTTAGCGAACTCAATAGCGCCGTCACCGCCTTTTTCCCAATGTCTGGAAAGAGCAACACGGGCACCTTCGGCCTCGCACAGTTCACGAACCTTGGCGATTTCAGCATCCGTATCCGTATAGAAGGCATTGATACAAACGACCGGAGCAATTCCTGCTTTGCGGACGTTTCTGATGTGGTGGATGAGGTTGGCACAGCCATCTGCCACCCAGCCAACGTTCTCGGTGTTATATTCTACCGGCATCGGCTTGCCGGGAACCGGTACCGGTGCTCCACCGTGGCACTTAAGCGCGCGGATAGTGGCAACAACAACGGCACAGTCGGGTTTTAATCCAGAGTAGCGGCATTTAAGATTCCAGAATTTTTCAAAACCGATATCGGCGCCGAATCCGGACTCGGTGACGTGGTAATCAGCGAGTTTAAGGCCGATTCTATCAGCGATAATAGAGCTCTGGCCGATTGCGATGTTGGCAAAGGGCCCGGCGTGAACGATAACCGGCTGGCCTTCGAGGGTCTGCATCAAAGAAGGATTGAGAGCGTCTACCATCCAGGCCGTCATAGCACCGGCAACCTGGAGATCTTCGGTTGTAACCGGCTTACCTTTTTTGGTATAGGCGACAACAATTTTGCCCATTCTCTCCCGCATGTCCTTCAGGTCCGTGGCGATAGCAAGAATGGCCATAACCTCGGAGGAAACCGCGATGCCGAATTTGGACTTCATCATGAAACCGTCGGATTTGCCGTTGACACCGTCAATACCGATAATGATATTGCGCAGGGCCTGACAGCAGAAATCCATAATCCAGCCCATCTCGACGTTGGTTGGATCGATATCCAGACGTTTCATGCCGGACAGTCTTTCCAGCTGCTCGTCGTCATAGTTTCTTTCATGCTGGAGGCGGGAGGTCAGGGCAACCATGGCAAGGTTGTGGGCGTTCATGATGGCGTTGATATCACCGGTGAAGCCCAGAGAGAAAGGCGTAAGTGGAATACACTGGGCCAGACCGCCGCCGGCAGCCGAACCTTTAATGTTCATGGTTGGTCCGCCTGATGGCTGACGAATGGCTGCACAAACACTTTTGCCTATCTTGCCAAGACCCTGAACGAGGCCCATAGAGGAAGTCGATTTACCTTCGCCGAGCGGTGTCGGCGTAATTGCGGTGACGTCAATATATTTTCCGTCTGGTTTGTCTTTTAACCGTTCAAGAACTTTACGAAAATCAATTTTTGCAATGTAATGGCCCTGGGGAAGCAATTCTTCCTTGGTTAATCCAAGTTTTTCGCCGATCTCGTAGATCGTCAGCATCGTTTTTTCTGCGTCCTGCGCAATCTCCCAATCTGCATGTTTGGTAGGATCTAAAACCATGATTCACTCCTTTGTTAGATTGAGGCTCGGGTTGAGCCAAGTTTAAAAAACGGCTTTCATACTTTTTGGTGGAGCAGTAAAAAATATATACTACGAAGAACCAACAACCGGATTCGGTTATGAGTGAGATGAGAGGAAGAACTACGTGCTGAATGAATCATAAAATATTTCTCCAGTAGACCAATTCGATACTACCTGGGCAAGCCACAGCCGTGACCCTTTGTCCTGACTCAACAACAGAAAATTCGTACCATAAAACTTGATGATTATCAATTGCTTTTCATCGAAAAGAATCTGCATTTACGTACTCGTACTTCATATACGTGCTGATGCAGATCAAGAGATATTATCGGATTTCAACATGATTGGCAATGATTCAATTTCACCATCATTTTCATTGTGGTTCGATACGCTGTCCGACGCCATGGTGTCTGTTGCAGCTTATAACAGCACCACAAAAGGGCTGCATTCCAGGCACGGTAACTCATTACGACAGACAGGACCGGTCAATTGGTTGAATTATTTTTTTCCGGTGGTTTCTCAGCGACAACCGTTGCGGGAAATTGTTGGATATCTCCTTCGAGGGTTATGAGAGTCCAGGTGCCATCGTGGTCGCATGCCTTGATCAGACACTCCACCGTGACGCCACTTTTCAGGGCCAGAGAACAATCCTCGTTGACATTTCGGTTAATAATCGATTGGAAGGGCGTGTTCTGAGCTATTTTTCTGAATTCAGCTAGTGCATTTTCAAAGCGTACTATCCTGGCAAATTCTTCAGGATCGTTTTTTTTCAGTTCCTGCCGCAGGACTTCTATTTCTTTTTTTCGTGCAGCGATTAGGGTAATTGTTGCCTCAATTTCAGCCTGGCGGTCTGAGGGAATGGAAAAAAGAATCTGTTTCTGTATTTCCACATCGGCTTCAATGTAGTTTATTTTCTTCAACAGGGCTTCTGTTTTCAAGTGTGTCATGATATGTCCGGTGGTAAGGAATAAGATTATTTAACATAAGAGACGTATTAAGAATGTGAGATAGTGCTACGATTTTTGTGATTGTGCAAGGGGTTAATCGAAATCACCGTTCTCACCGCTGTATTTGCAGCGACATAAAATTGAGTTTCCATTGTGGTACAGGATGATGAAATCAGAGATTTTCCTTATAGTTTTACCTGTTTTCCTGGTGATCGGACTTGGCTTCAGTCTAAAGAGGACCGGCCTTGTGAACAGCGAATTTTTGTTCAGTCTGAACCGGTTAATCTATTATGTCGCTCTCCCGGCTTTGCTTTTTTATAAAATTGCCACGGCCGATTTTCTCACCAGTTTTAACGGGCCGTTATTAACTGGTATGGTCGGAAGCGTCCTGGTCATTTTTGGACTCAGTTATGGTTACGGGAGTTTTCGTGGATATCAACCGTCAATACATGGAACATTTTGCCAGGGTGCTTTTCGAGGCAATCTGGCCTACATCGGTCTGGCTATTATTTATAATGCCTATGGAGAGCGAGGATTTGCCGTTGCCGGTATTCTGCTTGGTTTTTTGGTACCCTTATTTAATTTCCTTTCAGTGGTGGCATTGATCCTGCCTAATCGTCGAGACAGCTACAATATGGGAATGTTTATATGGGTAAAGCAGATCGGCTCCAATCCGCTTATTCTGGCATCCTTTTGCGGTATTCTCTGGAGTATTCTGGCACTCCCTTTGCCGCATATAATAGACAGGGCGCTAGGAATCATCACCGGAATGTCGCTTCCTCTGGCTCTTATCTCCATTGGTGCTTCGTTTTCGTTTAACAAATTGCGGGGAGATCTCGGTGTTGCAGCCTTATCAACATGTTTTAAGGTGATTATAATGCCGGTGCTGACTGGCGCGATCCTTATTTATTCAGGGGTTCGTGGTCAGGATCTGGGCATTGGGGTTCTGTTGGCTGGTACGCCGACCGCAACCGCAGCATATATTATGGCCCAGCAGCTTGGCGGCGATGCTGAACTTGCCGGTGCCATTATCATGCTCTCAACCCTCTGTTCGCTCGCCACATATAGTTTGGCCCTCTATTTGCTCCACATGCTCGGAGTGTAACAATTCAATCCAATATATTGCCTCTTGTCTATAGTTTCGGCACAAATCATTATGGGATTACCACTAAAGTTCAGCTTGGAAGGTTCAGAGGGATATGAGATGCCCTTGGCACGGGTGTTCCGCAGCCTGGATGGCTGCGGTCAAGCCCCCAGGGATGGGTTTATGGCGTCCCGTGTACAGGGCACCTCATATTCCCATCTAGCTGAGGTTTGATGGTAATCACAAATCATTATTGGATTTTCTGCCTGTTTTTATCTCCTCAGAACTTTTCGATCATCGGCACTCAGGATTAATTCCTGGAAAGAAAGTTGTAGTGCGTCTCAATAAACGGTAGAGTAAAGAAAGGAAGTGGTTAATCTGACATATCTAAAATTTGCCACAGTTCATCCAAAAAATGAAATGGTGGTTTATAGTTCGAATTGTACGTTTTATCGGGCAGGAAGCCAGCGTGAGAATCCGGTGTCGAATCTGTAACAGGATGTAGTTGTGCTGTGTTAATGGTGAGGTGAAGAACCGAAGACAACATAGATTCTGGTTCTGTTGAATGATTTCTAAAAATTATTCCGTATTGCAGGATGAATAAAGCTCAACCCCCTCAAAAGAGTACTCCACTACTTTCAAATGACAAACTCGTCGCCTTTATCGAGGCTTTGTATCGGATATTCAAGGTAGGGATATACTATCCCACGGGCCATACGGTACTGGATCAATCGGCAAACAAATGTATCCAACAACTGCGAGAGATATCTCCGACTTTGGAATGTGTCACTATCTCGATAGGTCGAGACACTCTTTTGGTGGAAAACATAGCATTACCGGAAACATCGACGTCGGTAAGAGATTTACACCTGTTGCTTGAGAAGCTCGGTATCCGATCCATTGAACTGCAAATATTTATATCCTTCAAGCAGCTCTTATTTTTTATCAAGAAATTGCTGGCCTGGCGTATGCAGCTTGAGAGCACGCAAGCCTTTATTACTTTTGATGTGACTGATCTGCCGAATGGGATTCGTCTCGAGCAGCAGGAGTTTTTTGTTGACGAGAGATCAATTGTCAATGAAAGCTCGGAGCATGATTTTAAAGGCAAGCTTGATGAAATGTGCCTTGCCCTTGGAGAGCAGGGATTAAATAAGCAGCAGGTGGAGCAATGCCGAGTATTTTTAGAAAAAATATCTGAGCAGCAGGAAGGGAATAAAAAAAAGGAGATTCAAGGTTTTCCCAATGCTACATGGGATGATGTGCAATCCCTTTTGTACAAGATAGTAACCGGGGCATATTCTATCGATAAACAGCAGTATGAAGCACTTGCTACCAATGACATTAATGTTATCGGATCTATCTTCCAAAACCTGGAGTTGAGTCTTACTGATAAGAAGTCGAAAGAAACGATAAAATTTCTACTGTCTCATTTGACTGGCAGAGGCGCTGATCACGTCAAGATGGAAGTCAAGCCGGGCCGTCCGAATACAAAGATGCGTCAGCTGCTTGCCGATGATGAAAAATTAACTGTTTCTGAATTAAAAGCTTTTATTTACGAGAATAAAATCCCTCTGAAAGTCCTGGAAAAAATCACCTCGGTGGACCATAGTGAAGAATTGTCCATCCTTTTGCAGTTGATAACACCTGACGTTAATAATCAGTTGAACGAAAAGCTCGAACAGAGGCTGAAAACCATTCTGAGAGGCAATCTCAACGAAAGGGAAAAAGAGATTTTGACCAGTGGCATTCTGCAGTTCGCCGATAAAGGGGATGGCAAAAATTTTCGATCTCTGCTGACCCTGGTATTACATACCTTGCGAGATTCTGGACACTTTAATTCGCTTGAACTCCTGGTCGGGCTTTGGAGTCAGGTATCTGCCGCAACGCAGATACCGCTCTGGCCATTTCTGGTTAACGAGTTGCTGGTCACTGGCCGTGGAGAGAGAAGGGAACTTTTTCTCAAAGCAACCGAAATAGCATCACAGATGCATATTGACAGGATGCGGAAGCTTGCTCTTCAGTTGGAAGAAATGGATGCCTTCAAGGAAAAAAAAGTGGCTTTAAATATCTTCAATCCGAAGTATGTTTTTTCCTATAAGCTCTTCGTCTTTCTCTTGGAAACTTCTCTTGAGAATATTGTTGCCGGAATTACTTTCACCGCCCTTCGGGATAAACCGCAAGACTCGCTCTTTGAGGCAGTGGGTCCTCTGATGGATATCTCGAGACCAACCCACCTTGAATTTTTCCGGTCATACCTTGCGCAGGCACACTTAATGGAACCGCCACTTGCTCTAAAAATGGCGGCTGGTCAGATTATTCTGGAGTTTCTGCAAAACATCTCCGACGCAGAGAAGGAAATGCCATGGCTCCAGAAAACTATTGCAGCAACAGCCGGGTTGTATGTCAAAGGCTTACAGGAGATGCTTCGCAAAATAGTAAAAGAAAGAAAGATGGGCGTATTGCCGACATGGCCGAAAAACTGCCGAATCGCTGCCGAGGCAACCCTGAAATCGCTGAAAAGACCATCTTTGTCGGAACTCCTTTAGGGCGGGATGTTTATGATAGACAATATTAACAATATTATTATGTTACTTTGCAAGGGGATGGCGAATAGAAAGCTCTATTTTTCCGATCATCCCCGGGTCAATTCTTATGGGTCGGAAATCATTGATCTGGCTAACGATCATTTTCGGTCGACCGGATCGAGTGAGCTTTTTATCGGTATTGTTGACGGATTCTTTATCTTTGACGGTAAACGTGTCTTCGGGCCCTCAGTGACCGGGAAACAATTGATTCAATTTGCCGAGAGGCTTTATTCCGGTGGCTTTGCCCTGCAAAAAGGTATCAAAATTGGTGATCTGCAAAAATTTTTTGATATCACTGCAAACCGCGGAGTACCGGTTAAAACAATCGCCGAAGCTCGGACTTTATTTACCAACAGTGGCATAAAAAATATCAGAATTGCCGAACCGTTTTCGGATCAGGTCGGTAACATAAAACGGGATACCGCCAAAGCCTGGGAAGGGCAGGCTGTCAGTAAAGGCCTGCCGTCGCCAACTTTTCTCTATCAGGAATTATATGATGTTGTTTCAAATGCCTATGGAGATGCCGCTTTCGATCGGACCATAGACATTGATAAAGCCCGTTCGGTAAGTGAATTTATGCTGCGTTATATCCAGTCGAGTTTTGCCGATGTGATGCAGCATGTCCATTATGCCGACTACGATAGTTATACGGTTGGTCATTCTGTTCGTGTGGCCTCTCTTGCCGTTTATGTGGGATCCGCTATGCAATGGTCGAAAAAGGATCTGCTGGCAATCGGCTCTGCCGCCCTTCTGCATGATATTGGCAAGAGCAGGATTCCTGATGAAATTCTCCTCAAGAAGGGTAAGTTGACCGATGAGGAATTTGCCGTCATTCGTGACCACCCAAGGGCAGGGGCTGAGATTCTCTCTGAGCAGAAAGATGTTTCTGATCTAGACCTGGCTGCATGCTGGGGCCATCATATTCGCTACGATGGTGGAGGGTATCCACGGCAACCGGGGTGGGCGGTGCGACATCCTGTTACAGCCCTGCTGCAGATATGTGATGTTTTCGAGGCGCTGACCGCAGTGCGTCCGTACAAGGAGGCTTTAGATCCGCGAGGCGCCTATACAATAATGCTTGCCGACAGAGGTGGTTTCCATCCGGGTTTACTGGCTGCTTTTATATCTATGGTGGGAATGTACCCACCTGGAACCTATGTCAGGCTTTCGGACAGAAGGGTCGGAATGGTGACTGAGGTGGGCGAGCATATCGACAGACCAAAGGTCCTGATCACTGCCTCAAAGATAGGCGAACCCCTGGACGAAAACGATCGGTATATGGTCGATTTAACTGAGCTCCAGTCGCAGTCTCTCAGCGTCGACCGCCTGTTGCTTAATTTTATTGGCTAGCAGGTGGCACAGCACGAAACATCGGGCCGTTCGGGAAACGAGAACGACCCGGTTTTTTGTTTTATAAATTGTCCGCCGTGATTATTGCAGGTGTTTCAATGCTATGTTCAGCATTCGACGCACGGGTTCGGCGGCGCCCCAGAGGAGTTGATCGCCCACCGTAAAAGCAGTCAAGTATTCTGGACCGATGTTCATTTTATGGATACGACCGACCGGGACGGTTAGTGTTCCCGATACCTTTACCGGGGTGAGGTCCTCGGAACTGCGTTGTCGCTCATTAGGGATAACCCTGACCCATTCATTGTGGCCGGCGATGATCTGCTCGATTTCTTCTATGCTGATATTTTTTTTCAGCTTGATAGTAAGAGCCTGAGAATGGCAACGCATAGCACCGATTCGCACACAGAGTCCATCAATCGGGATTATCCGGTCGGGGTTGTTACCGAGTATTTTGTTGGTTTCGGCTATGCCTTTCCATTCTTCCTTGGATTGACCGCCCGCAACCGGCACATCAATCCACGGGATAAGACTGGCCGCCAGGGGGACGCCCCAGTTGTCCATGGTGAGTGAACCGTCATTGAGCGTAGCGGTGATTTTTTTGTCGATATCAAGAATAGCAGAAGACGGATCGGCAAGAAGATCCTTGACGCCGCTTTGCAGTTGACCCATCTGGCAGATCAGCTCACGCATATTCTGTGCGCCTGCCCCGCTGGCCGCCTGATAGGTCATCGAACTGATCCATTCAACCAGCTGGTGCTGAAAAAGACCACCGATTGCCATCATCATCAGCGACACAGTACAGTTGCCGCCAATATAGTTTTTGATCCCCTGGCTGAGAGCCTTGTCGATCACTGACCGGTTAACTGGATCAAGAACGATTATGGCATCGTCGTTCATCCTCAGCGTCGATGCCGCATCAATCCAGTATCCATTCCATTTATTGCGGAGTGGCCCATAGATTTTCGATGTGTACCCCCCGCCCTGACATGAGACGATGATATCCATATCCGCCAGTCGTTTTATATCCATAGCATCTTCAAGAGGAGATGCGCCGGAACCGACATCGGGACCATCCTGACCAATCTGGGAAGTAGTGAAAAATACCGATTCAAACCCTTGAAAATCTTGTTCGGTCTGCATCCGTTCCATAAGAACAGAACCTACCATTCCTCGCCAGCCTATAAATCCTACCTTCAACATTGCAGACTCCGTGAATGAAATTGTACGTATTAGTGACTTAGAAAAATATTTTTTGTATTTTTCACAAGGAAAATTTTTCGTGAAGGAACTTATACCCGCCAAGCGAGTACTGAACAGAGCACCCGCCAAGCGAGTACTGAAAAAAGTCCCGCAAAGCTTTTTGGCGGGGTTAGTGACTTACTTCTTTAAATTCTTCATAAAAAAATAAGAAAACAAGAGTTCTTTTAACACTAATAATGTGAATATACCACCAAGGCTCTTACATCCCTCAAAAGGCATGAAACAGAATCACGACTTATCTCCCGTTTATCGGGGGTAGAACTTTGTGGCAGCCATTTCCCCAGGGTAAAGAAAATACGATAAGTTGGTATTTATACATAAATCGTCCAAGAAAAGCGCGAGAAAAAATTATCTGAGTACCCCTCAAGCTCAGCTTGTCGAAATGGAAGGGTGTGGGCTGTTTGTTTTACGGGTCTCTGCAGCCAAGGATGGCTGCAGCGAAGCCCTCGGGGATGGGTTTACCGCGTCCCGGGAAACGAACAGCCCACACCCTGGTTAAGTAGCTGAACATTAAGGGTAATCAGAAAAAATTATGGGGTTGTTATCGGCGGCTGTTTCTCGGCTGAGGGAGAAGAAAAAAGTGTATACCCAAGGATAAACGACCCGCCAAGAATAGCGACATCGGCAAAGTTGAAAATACCTGTTCGAAAATCGCCGATACCCATACTTAAAAAATCAGTGACTCCTCCATTGTGCAGCAGTCGATCCAGAAGATTCGCGGCACCGCCGCCGGTCACAAAGGCCAGAGGGATATCGTGGCGAAATGTTCTTTTGTTGAAACCAAAAAGATACAGAAGACAGCCGAGAAGAAGTAAAGCGACGCAGACATTAAGAAAGAAAAATCGGCTTGTTTCTGAGAAATTATTGACGATACCCAGGAAACCGCCGTAGTTTTGGATAAGAGTAAATTTTAAAAAACTGTTGAAAAAAGTAACGTCCCCAGCTGTTGTAAGGAATTTTTCTGCCAGATATTTAGTGTAATAATCAGCACAGATCACGACCAGGAGGAAGGCTGCGGGGAGCACACCACCATTTTGCCTGAGCGGGTGCATCTTTTGGCTAAGCCACATGATAGAATCCTTTAATCAGAAGAAGTACATACTCAAGCTACATTATTGGCAGAAAAGGCTGAATGTCAAATAATGGGGCAGATGCAGTTCGTTGTCTGGTCTATAAAGAAGTTGCGCCTGTCCAGGGAGTTCGATACAGTAGGCGAGTTTGTAATACACACCAAGTTCATAGCGAAACATAATATGCAGCATGCACGCCGCAGAGGAGAAATATGTTAAAAATAGGTATTATAGGTGGTTCCGGGCTCGATGATCCGGATATCTTGCTGGAACCGAAAGAGGTGGAAGTGGATACCGAGTATGGCAAACCATCCTCATCATTGATGGCCGGTAAGATTGGCGGGGTTGAAACGGTAATTCTGGCCCGACATGGTAGAAACCATCAATATAGCCCCGGGCAGGTCAATAATCGAGCCAATATTATGGCGTTGAAAAAGATTGGGGTGAGTCATATCATAGCCACAACTGCCTGTGGCAGCCTCAGGGCGGAAATAGATCGTGGTCATTTGGTCATTCTCGATCAATTTATCGATTTTACCCGTTTCAGGAAAAACACCTTCTTTGACTCTTTTGTCGGTGGGGTGCACCATACCACCATGGCCCGGCCTTTTGATGAAGAATTGCGGGGCACCTTATTCGACACAGGACTGGCACTTGGCTTGAACCTCCATCCCAAAGGATGTGTGGTCACCATTGAGGGACCGCGTTTTTCCACCGTGGCGGAATCACAGATGTTTCGATTATGGGGTGCAGATGTTATCAACATGTCGACAGCGCCTGAGGCAATGCTGGCGAATGAGGCTGAGATCCCTTATGCCGCCGTGGCTATGTCTACTGATTACGACTGCTGGAAACTTGATGAACAGCCCGTCACCTGGGACGAGATTATTGCTGTGTTTCAGCAAAACGCAGATAATGTCAAGAAGCTTCTCGTCAAAGTGATAGAACAATTTCAATAAACAGGAAAATTGAGGAACAAGATGGATTTGAAAAAATGTGTGCGGAGTATTGTCGACTGGCCTATTCCGGGAGTTATCTTTCGCGATTTAACAACGTTGATGAGTGATCCGGAAGCCTTTAGAGAAACCTGCGATATCTTTTATGAGCGGTATCGGCAAAAAAAGATTGATAAGATCGTTGGCATTGATGCCAGAGGTTTTGTCTTTGGTGCTGTGTTGGCCTATAAATTGGGTATAGGTTTTGTTCCGGTGCGCAAAAAAGGTAAACTCCCCCATGAGACTATCGAAGAAGTCTATACCCTGGAATATGGTTCGGGGACAATGGAGATTCATAAGGATGCGATAATTGAAGGCGAAAAAGTTGTCATCATCGATGATCTCATCGCAACGGGCGGGACTATCGGGGCAACTGTTAAGCTCGTTAAAAAACTCGGCGGTGATATTGTCGAGTGCGCATTTATTATTGAACTGCCGGATCTCAAGGGGAGGGCACAGATAACCGATTGTGCAATCTTTTCGTTAATGGAGTTTGCCGGCGAATAGCAAAAAAGGCTAACCCAGCCATACCGAAAGATTTAGAACGACAAAAGCCCCGGCAGGAATCTGCTGGGGCTTTTGCTTTATAAAAAACGGCGATGACCTACTCTCCCACACAGTCGCCCGTGCAGTACCATCGGCGCTAAAGAGCTTAACTTCCGTGTTCGGA
>NZ_SWCM01000027.1 GCF_005116645.1 Desulfopila sp. IMCC35006 | reverse complement strand
CCCCATACCGTCAATCTCTATACCTTTACTTCAAACGCTATTTACAACCTCTGACCATCAATCCCTATACCTTTCCCAAAGAGGATATTTACCCCATACCGTCAATCTCTATACCTTTACTTCAAACGCTATTTACAACCTCCGACCATCAATCCCTATACCTTTACCAAAGAGGATATTTACCCCCAGGCCGTCAATCTCTATACCTTTGGATGTAGATCTCTATACCTTTCACCGTCAATTACTATACTAGTGACAGTCAATCTCTATACTTTTGACCTTCATTTTCTATACTTTAATCTCTGTAACCCCTTTATTATTAGGAGTTACAGAGCGATGAAAACAAGTTAAAAGCTTTTAAAAACAAGTAAAACAACAACTCTCATAATAAATCTTCGTCAATCTCTATACCTTTTTAAATATGTTGCTGTTATTTTTTATTATTTTAATCCTTAATACTGTAATTATTAGCCCTTCCACCACCCAACCTCTTATTCTTTCCCAGCTAAGACCATCTTAATAATAAACCGGGGTTTAATTTATGTTTAACCTTTGCCAAGGGGATATCTTGGATTTTCCGGTTTCCCCAGTCACCACCTTAGAACTTCGAAATAACCTGTCGTTAAATCTCTTCTATTCCTACTGTCCTTTTCTATCTTTCAAAATTGCATTGTGGAATTTACTCCCCGGAACCAGACAACAGTGCCGGGAGATGCATACCCCATGCAGCACAATCTGTTTGTATAACTGTCGTTTTAAGTTAGGTGTACGATGCCCTTCCTACGGTCGGTTATAGCTCACAAAAGCAGCAAGATGGGAAAAAAAACTGCATTGATTGATAGAGTGGTGGCAAAGGCACTTGCTGAAAAAGCTGCGGGGGCTAAGACAGCACAAGGGCCGAGACGAGAGACTGACCCTAAGGGCGGCAAACGACACCGCCGCCCTTAGGGAACAAGAATGCCCATTGCTTATATTTTACTATTATTCAATCGCTGGACAAACGGCACTGCATTAACCTGTTGTTGCCCTGATCTGGCGATCTGGTTACCGTCACGCCGCGCAACGACTAGGGGCGAATAGTCTGTTTGTTTTTTCTCGAGCTTAGGCGTGAGCTTTTCTACCGGCGTACTCGACGCAATTAATTGAGCAGATACACGCGCCGGATCTTTTCCCAAAGCATCTTTAACCATTTCGGCATACTTCCGCCCCCTGGTCTCATTAGGAGAGTGATACGCGCCAACCGCACTCCAGGTCTGGCCGTGCTTGTGGATTTCTTGTTTCAGTATCCATGATCCTAAATAAATATTCGCCAACGGATCAAAAGCCGCCTCCAGGGGGATACCATATTTCTTCAACCAAAAATTATTTACCTGCATAACGCCGGAATCAAACGACAGGCCCTCCGCCTCGGCTTCTTTGGCTTTTTCTAGTGCTTTTTCTTTGGAGTCAAACCGGTACCCTTTGCCTTCGATGTTAAGTGACCAGGGAGAAAAACCGCTTTCAACGTGAGCTATCGCTTGCGTCCACTCAACCGGGACATTCCAGGCGTTTGCCGCTTCCTGAAACATAGAGGCCATAGGTGTTGGTTTTGCTGCCCAGGCTTGCCCGGTGGCTACGCTGCCAACCAGGACCAGGGGGACCAACCACCGTTTCATCGGGCCATCTCCACCGTCTGCGATTTGACCCTTTTAGTAACAGCATCCAGACCACGCGATTTATGCAGATCATTAAAGTCTGTATATTTCAATGCCTTTTCCTCTTTAGTAAAACTTGGCACAACGACAGCGGCATCAATTGCTTGTGCGGCTTTTTGCGCCTTTTTCAGGCCCACATTGCCAAGCGGAATACCATTGATCTGTTCCGGCAAGTGATGATCGTTATCGGCACAAAGAGTAATTTCAGCCTGCGGGTATTGCTCGCGGAGGATCTCAGTCACTGGATGGAGATTGCTTGCATTAAACACAGCAACTACCGGTTGACCGGTGGCCATGTGCAGGCTGGCTGCCGTGGCGTAGCCTTCAGCAATCAGAAATCCTTTATTATTCAACGACTCCAAAGAGGGAATAACAAAGACCGCTTCTTGCTGCGGGCAACCTTTCTCAAATCCTTTCGTACCGTTCGAATCAATCCATTGCAAAGTTTGCAAACGACCGGTCCGGGGATCAAATCCAGGAATCAATAAGTTACCTTGCCGGTCCTTTCTTAACCCAAAACCTTCCACACCTTTTTGTGCCAGATAGCGGTGTTCCACGGTTGGTTCGGCGTTCATCCATTTGGCATACGCCCGTTTCATGGCCTTTGCCTGCTGTTCTTTCCGTTCGGTTTCCCGCACTGCCAACCGTTCAGAGGCTTCCATTTTCAAAACTTCCTTTTCCTCTGCGCTCAAGGTGTGGCCGGTGGCGATCCATTTGACTTGCTCACCGGTCTTGTAGTTCTGGCCCCAACCGTTGGGGCGTCCGTCAGAGTAGCCGCAATAGGCACCGTCTTTCGTTCCGGCCTTGCCGGTCAACACCGGCACCCGGTGAATCTGCCCATCCATTAACGGTTCATCAATTATCAGGCCCGTTTGCTTGAGAGTCTGGGCAAACTCTTCTACAGGCGATAGACTTGGAGCAGCTGCAACAACCACAGCTTCTTTCCCCGGCAGCCATGCGGCTAAAGCTGTCAGGCTTGCACCTTCAGGGGCATACCAGAGTTTTGCCGTTCCATCCCATTTAGCCCCCGCGGCCTTGGCATTATTTTTTTCTCGGTACGGGACACTTAGAAAGGTTTTTGTCTCAGCAAGCGTTTCTTGTGCCGCCGGTGTGACCTCTTGAGGCAAAATTTCAGCCGATTTCTGATACCCGGCCATAAACTGGTCTTTCATTTCTTGCGGTGCAGGATACTCCAACCCATCAAATTTTAAGATCAATTTTTGCCGGTTAAAATGGTCATAGTCCCTGTTCGCTAAATGAAATATTTTATCCTCCTGTTGATATTCGCAATGAAGCGCACCATCATCATGTGCCGCACAAAACGCCTGAAAGGCCGTACCAGCCTCTTGGGCGGTAGGGTACTCTTGGTAGATCTCAGGTAATCCCTCATGTGATACGTCAGCCTTGTGGGTGTTGCCGCTTATAACAAACAACCCGGCTTCGACTTTATGCTGCTCTGTTGTCAACTCCTGCTGTAAATCCATGACGTACTCCTTAATCTTTTCCGCGTCCCGGCTGGCCCTCATGATTTCATGCGGATCTTTTTGAAGAACGGTTACCCAACTGTCCACATAGGAAACATGCTGATCCGGTTGGTGTGGCAATCCCAACTCCTGGTTGAGCATCCAGGATGCTATTTCCGCGCGTAATTCCTCTTTGGCGTATGTTTCAGATCCACGCGGGCCAAACTCACGATCCATCCGTGATGAATGCCCGGTCCAATGACCGAGCTCATGCAAGGCGGTGCTGTAATAGTTGCCCGCTTCCGGAAAGGTCTCGCGCAACGGCAGATGGATTTCATCGGCCATAATTTGATAATAGGCGCGATTCGCCTGGTCATGGATGATAACCGCTCCGGAATCCTGCAAGATTTTTTCACCCCTTTCAATCGGGTCCCAGGTGAGTTCCGGCGGTTCATAGGCTGGGATATCCTGACCATCAAGGGTTTGTAACTGGCTGGCATGGAAGACGGAAAAGACATGCAGACGTGGCCTGTCCAATTGCACATTTTCTTTCTGCTCTTCGCCCTTTTCATCTCGGACCGGCTGGCCGGAATCATCCAGTACGGTTTGGCGATCTGTCCATTGCCAGAATACGACCTGTTGCGCCTTGGAACCTTTTTTTACCCGCCATTCCTGATCGTTGGCCTGTTTCATGGTCATCCACCGAGGATCAGCGTAGCCGTGCCGTGCCAACATTATCGTATTGATGCCCTTATAAACTGTGCCACTGACCGGATTCATGGGCCGATTATACTCTCCGGCTTTCCATGGCTTTTGCCAGGGAGCAGTACCCTTTTTCAATTCCTCAATGATGGTCTCGGCAAAGGTTTCCGATATGGGTTTTCGGCTATATTTCTTCACTGGCGATTCCCTCCAGTATATCAGCCTCGTTTTCGTCGCTCTGGAAAGCGCCCATGTAATCGGCAACGTCCGGATCGACCGGAACACCTATGCCGGGGTTATCCATGGCCTGTTGTTCAACCTTTTGCGCTGCTGCTTTCAAGTAATCCATGTGATACCTCCTTAAAAAGTGATTATCGGCTCAACCAGCCTGAGAGTAGCAAGCGGCACCAGGCCGAAATATCGGCTGTCAAAACTGCCGCTGTGGTGTTGTGAGAGAAGCAAAACTTTATCCGGTGGGATCACACCGGGAACAAGGCGAGAGGGCGGCAATGACCGCCCTTGGCTGTCCGTGTTGATGATTGCCGTACCGGCCAGGATTTCACCGTTGACCGCTATCGATCCATTGGGCAATTCAAGCCTGTCGCCGGCAACGCCGGAAATCACTTTAAGCAGGGGGCGCAAGCCCGATGCACAAGAACCGGCGGCCAAATAACCACGATTCCGGGCCAGGGTGATATATTCAACATCCTCAAGACAAAACGAAGCCAGCCGCCCCCTCTTTATCGAGCCATCCGTGATCCGGTACAGGCCGAGCGGCATGGAGCGGGTCAGGTTCAGTCGGTAACCTGCTGACCACAGGACCGCCAGGACTAACGAAGTGACGAGGCTAATCACGAAGATATTTTTCATATTCCGTTTCCGTTATTGCCTGCCCTGCTGGTGCAGGCCGTTGGTTCTGCCGGGGATACCCATAGATGATATCTGATTTTGTCGGGGGCGGGATCTTGGCGCGGGCTGAAAAAACCGGATCAATAAAATAGAGGATCTGCCGACCGTAGATAGGAGATTGACCGGCGGTGAAAATCAGCATGTCACCAGGGGCGGTCACTTTACCGGAACTATCTTTCTCCGCGCCCGGCAACCGCAAGCACTCATCAGGTGTCAGCAGCGGTCTGGAAGTTTCGGCAATACTGGTTGATCGTGATCTGCCGCCTTTACCGCGACTAATGGAAACTTTTTTACTGACCACCGTTGTTGTACCTGTCAATTTAGAGAGGTAATCAGCCGTTTCCGAGATGTTCGGAGCGTAGGCAATTCTGATATGACAATTGGCCATCAGGGCGTTATCCGTGCCATAAACATTGTTCAATTGCTTGGTGTCCTGGACAATGAAATATCCTTTGATGCCGTACCCGGCCATGAAGGCAATCGCCCGCTCAATGATGGGCAACTTACCAAGCGAGGTGAACTCATCGAGCATCAGCAAAAGCCGATGGGCATAAACAGCCGTACCGGCACCATCGGCAAAGGTCATTTTTTCTGTCAACCTACCTAACAGTTGAGTCATAAAGATGCGCAACAGCGGACGCAACCGATCAATATCAGCTGGTGATATCACCAGATAAAGGTTGACCGGCGCGGCATGATTCATCAAATCCATTATCCGAAAATCACACCGTTCGATATTACGGGCTACGACCGGATCACGATACAACGCCAAATTTGCCGTAGCCGTGGAAACCACACCCGCCATTTCCTTATCCGCTTTTGCCAACATACCGCTGGCGGCGGAGGCGCAAAAGATATGGGCAGCGTGGGTTTTTTTAACATCAATACCGGGGAATATCGTGGCCAGCATGGCCGCATGATCCGTGGCAATAATCTCTTCAAAAAGATCTCTGGGACCTCCTTCGCGCTCCGGATCTTCGAGCATCAATGACACGTCATACAGGTTGGCGTGTCGGTTTTTCGCATGGCGGGTGACCAGCAGGCAGTGCAGCAGCACCCCACCAAAAAAACCGCAGGCCGCTTTGTCCCAATAATCCGGCAACCCTTTGCCGTCAGGGTCCAGCACCATATTGGCCACCTGTTGCACATCCGATATCGCCCGGTCACCATCTAACCGGATTTCCTCAAGCGGATTAAAACAGGCGGTTGCTCCGGTGGGGTCCGATGGTTCAAAGCGGAGGATCTTGTTGCCCTGGCTTTTGAGGTATCCAGAGGTCAAAGCGTAGTTTTCACCTTTAATATCAAAGACCACACTGGACTGTTCCCAGGCAAGCAAGGTCGGCAGGATCAGGCCTACCCCTTTACCGGCACGAGTTGGCGCAAGGCCCAACAGATGTTCAGGGCCATTGTGCCGTAGGTACAGTTGTTCTTTTTTCTTGGGGTCATACCAACCGCCGATATAGACGCCCAGACCGGAGAGGTAACCCATAGCCTTAATATCTCTATAAGTGGCCCATTTGGCCGTGCCGTGCAGATCCTTCCGGCCTTTGGGGGTCTGGTGAGCTGCCATATACAAAAGGCCAGCCAGGATCAGCGGGCCTGCAAAAAGCATCAAGCCCTGGTCGGTGATCGGTTGTATCTCCGGTGCCGACAAAGTACCCGGTGGCCAGTACAGCATTTGCCACGGCCAATACCAGAGCCGGGAAAGGGTGGTGAACGGTTCACCGAGCGAAGGATGGTTGCCAAACATCCAGGCTATCCGTTGTGCCGTCCACATCAGCACCGCCAGACTCCAAAGAAAAACGGAAAAAATAACCAGCCAACGCCACGGCCTTTTAGTGGCCGTCCGGCTGATATGGCCATACTGTTGTTCAGTCATTGTTGCTTCCTGTGTACGGATCATGCCTTGTATATGGCTCTTTAAAAACAATGTCCTTGGTCACAATGACGTTAAACTGATAACCGGGCCGTATTTCCAGAGTTGGCTTGATGTTTAGATTTTTTTCCAAAAGGCTCATAGTGGTTTGCCCCATTTGCGCCGCCAGGGCGGCAGACATGGCATCCTGCACTGAAGGGACGTTGCTGCTGTCGCTGCTGTTGCTGCTAGAAACACTATCAGCGGCATAACTGGTGGCGCCGGTAATCAAACTCATTAACAGTGATGAACCAAAGACCCGCAGGTAATGATTATTCACTTTATCCTCATATCCCGCGTAGCCGGACATATCGGCACCCGGCATGGCTCCGAGGGTAACGGCGGAACCATCGGGAAAATTGAGCCGATTCCAGGCAATGAGAACGCGGCTTTGCCCGTACACCACGCGGGAATCATAGACGCCATACAGTTTTGATCCTTGCGGGATCAACAGCCGATAGCCGGTAGCCGTGTCGTAGACATTCTGTGAAACCTGCGCGATCAGGTTTCCCGGCAGATCGGAGTTAATCCCACTGACCATGATCCCCGGAATAACTGTGCCGGTCTTGATTTCAAAAGGACGCCCCAACTCACGTGTATAAGGTGAGAGCCATTCATCACGACTCGACCTTTCAAGAAATTTCTCTTTGTCTTGATCAGCTGCATTATTGTTGGCCTGTTGTGGATTCATCATGGACATATCAACCGGCTGTTCAATGGTTGCAGTCTGCGAATAGTTGTTATTCTTTCGGGATGGATTTTCCGGTTTGGTGGCGGCGTTTCCTGCCCCGATTCGCTTGGCGACCAGGGGTGAGGCCAGGGCGGTAATGTATGCCTGCTGCTTGGTCCGGCGTTGTTCCTGCTCCAGACGAACGCTTTCCTCAGCTTTGGCAGGATTGTCACGCACCACAACCAGTGGCGCTCTTGTTTGCGGTTGGTCTTCTGGCCGTAATACCGCTGGACTATCGGCAGGCGGTTGGAGTGATAACCCATGCCCTTCCAGGACCGTTAAAGGTCTTTCCTGTGGGACCACCACCGGCGGTTTTTCCGCTTCCTTTTTGGTAGAGTCGTTATAATTGACACTGTAAAAAAGTACCCCGAACAGGCCCATGGCGACCAGAGCAGCAACGTACAGCGGCCATTTTTTCATCTTTTCCGGTCTGGCCTTGGGTGGCCGCAAACTATTAGGACTTTCCATGGTCACCACCAGTTGAGAGAATTGAAAAACCTGCCGCCGGATTCCCATCAGCCGTATACGAGCGGGCAATCTTTTTACTCTGTTTAGGGTCCGCAATCCGGAGTTGCAAATACCAGATCGGCGGCGCTGCCGAACGGAGGGTATCAAGTACATAGCTCAAGGTTACTGTGCCGCTCCCGGACAAGGTGAACCCCTTTTGCCGCAGGCTGGTTTCGAGCGCACGGCTGAACGCATCCGATTGTGGGGGAGTTTCCAATCGAATCGAGGTATGACCCGGTGGATAGAGTGACGATAGATAGCTTGTTGCATCATCCGCTATGGTAACAACACCCTCTTGCGGGAGTTGACCGACAAAAGAACCGCCGACTTTGTGGCTACCCGCACAACCGGTCAAACCAAGAAACAAAATCAAAGCGAATATCCGGATCATTTTACCCTCCTTATCTCGATGCTCTCCTGGTCACCCCCAACCCCGGCGACCAGGGCAATGGTTTTAAAAAGGCCATCAACCATCATAGTGTTATCCTGCACCCGGTAATTTACCAGTACGTCTTTATCGCCCTTGCGAACAAGGAGCGCGGGCATTTCTCCGGACCTCGTTGCAACGGGAAGCCTGATATAGGTTTTCAGGCCATCATCAAAAACTCGTTCCGGTTTCCAGGCGGCTTTGCCGTTGATTTCATAATTAAAATTGAGCTTGGACAAATCAACATCCCGGCCCGTTGCGTCCTTGGTTGACCGCCACTCTTTTTCTTTTTTAGCCTGTTCGTTTTTCTTCTGGACGGATCGGCGGAGGTCGTTAGTATAGGTGAACCCGACATACGGGATATGACCGCTGCGTCGCGACACCAGCCTCAAATGGTATACGCGTCGATCCGTGGTTATGACTGCACTTGTTTCAAGTCCTGAGTCCACCGGTTTTATAAACAGATGGGTAGTGTCTCCGGCAGTACCGGATTCCACCATCCACCGAGCCGAGTCACCAACAACGATCTCATTAACGATTTCGCCCGCCTCCAATTCCACATCACTGACCTGGAACGGTGCCGCGATCACAGTTGGCAGACAGGCCCCATGCACATACATGAGTTTTCCCCCACCAGTCATGTACGGCTGAACATCGCCGCCACCAGACCATTGCGAGGAGAGTTGCAGCGCCTTGCGTTCTTTTGCGGTAAGCGGGATCGCCACCGGGTTCAGGTAATTGGAGGGTTCAGTTGCCAGAGCCGGAGAAGTAAGAGCCAGAAGAAACACGGCGATTATCACTTTTTTCATGGAGTAATTCCTCTAGTTGGTGATGATTTTGGACGCTGCCAGCGCCGTAATGTAGACCCCGCCAGGATTGGCCATAATGTCCGCCTCGGATACAGGCGGTTGCAATTGAATAGATGCCGTGGCCTCATAACTCCGTTGATCTATCAAGGCCCCGGCATGGCTGCGGATTGTCTCGATCCACTCGACTCTATATGATGTATCGCTTACCGGCAGCGGCAGGCCCTTGATTTCGATATGAATGAGCTTGCCCGATTTAGCTATTTCATACGGGTTGTTTTCTTCAAACCACTGCTTGAGAACTCCCTTGGCGCTGCCAGTGATGAGTCGGGACAGTCGAGTAATCATTTGTTTTTGTAGTTCAGTATCTGCGGTGACCGTCCGCCAGTTAATGATGGCATCGGCAATTTCCGATTGAACCAGATTACGCGGAGCGGCAACTGATTGATCCCCTCGGACTACATTGCTGACCTTGCCCAATTTGTCGATTTCGACAATATACGGGACAACCTTGACCTGCCGGGCCTGCATGATATTGCCAAACAAGGACAAAGCTAAAATACCCAGGCAGGCACACGCTATTACTCGCCATTGTGTGGCCCGGCTGATATACGATCCATACCGTTCCAACCATTCTTCTCGTCCATTGATATACGGGTTGTTCGTCTGGGCAGAACTATCCTGTAATGGTTCTTTTTTCTTCAAAAATTCCATTTTTTACCTCTTTTTTTGGTTGATATCTCTTGGAAGTATCAAGGGATATCAAATATCATTCTATTATTTTTTTGTGACTAATTAGGTCTGATCATTGTTGAGGTTTTTTGAAACTTTTGCAGCTTCTCGCCCTTGTTTTAAATGCGAGTTCATCCGCTGGCCAATTCCTCCCCAGGCGTTACGGTCTTGCCGGGAAGAACTGTTTGCGTCCATTATATTTTTGGCAGTACCACCGACTTTAGCCCAACCGGTTTTGCCCTGGTGACCCGCCATTTGTGCCGCTGCCTTTACAGATCCAACACCTCGCGCCATGGATGCACCACCGGCAGCCACCCCCACCCCAACAGCCCCGACAGCGGCGGCGGTTGACATCAGGCTTCCGCCAGTATTAGTATGAGATCCGTTGATGATTCCGGCGCAAACATCCGGAATGGTTTTAACCAGGGCGAGAAGCACAACAGCAGCACCAACAAGAATAAGGAGATCTTCAAGTTGCATGTTTGTATCCTGGAAGTCATTCAAAAATGACATGCCAATACCAACAACAAGCTGCATGACAAAGAGTTTGAAGGCCACCGAAAGGGCGTAGCGCATAGTGTTAATGGCGTATTCTTTTAAAAGACTGGACCCACCGAAACCCAATAAAAGTACGGCAGCGTTCATGGCAATATAGGCTTCGCATTTAACCAATACTATCTGTGCAGTTATTAGGGCGAAACACACCATGATCATGGCCCCGACAATCAAAAAACCAAGAGAACTCATCGGCGTCCACCCTGATGTTTCATCTATGATTCCCTTAACGAGATTCATTCCTGTATCGAAAGGTGACAAGTCTAAATTAGGGCCACCAAGAGTTACTGCAACTGAATTTAACCCCTTGATCAAATTCATTGACCACACATCATAATTTTTAATAACAGCAAATATGAATCCTGCGAATAGCAATATAAAAACAAACTGCTTTATCATTGATGCAATATCATCTCTATTTAAAGAAACTCTAATACCGAGTAAAACAACGTCTAATATCAAACACCAGTAAAATAATCGTTCCGCGTATCCTTCTAATGTTGTACCGTATATAGAAGCTTGGGTCGAAAACTTATCCATTATATCTACAACAACACCTCTCGGTTCAGCAAAGCTGATGTCGGGAAGAAGAGAAATAAACAAGACAACCAAAACTAACAAATGGAGGGGTTTTACAATGCGCATAAAAGCTACCTTAATATTTTTCTTTTTTTTATTTGGAGTAACCATTTCCGGTTGCGATAACAAATTAGAAACTTCTCAAAAAGTGACAAATAGTAACACCGTTTCCCAAACTCAAAACATCCAGCAGCCAAAAGATACAACCCAAGAAGATAAAGAAAGAGCGGCCTGGAAGAAAGCTACCAAAACAACTGAATATGATAGCAGTAGATACCACAAACCTTTAAAATAATATTTTAAGGTAACGGCTCTTTATATCGGCTAGAATCATAATCAGTTGTGGTTGTTGCTTTTTTCCATTGTTCCATTTCCATTTGTGATATCTTCTCCGCCTTCATCTGGCTTGTCAAAGATGATTGCGCGGTTGTCGCCATCAATTCCCGCAATTGCCGGGCTTCCTGAATTTGTATTGTGGCAAGCTGATTTCCGGATTGAATTGCTTTCATTTGTCCATCAGGACTTTGAACCAAACTATTCATATAATTTTGTAATTCTCCGGCATCCTGTAAATCTTGGAGCTGCTTACCGGAAAGCTGAAAGGTGGCTTCAGACGCCTGGTCCACTGAACTTGACCAGGTGTCATAATGATTTCTATATTTTTGGTTTGCGGCTTCGATCTCTGCCGGACTAGCACCGGCCAGATCGGCAAATTCCGATTGTGCAGGAAAAAGAGTATTAAATATTTCAGCTAGGGCTGTCATTTCGCCTCGTTGCGTTTTCAGGGTGCCGGTAAGGCCGGCCAGTTCCATTAATTGTGAACTCAGTTGGCTTTTGAGGTTACCCGGCAACGATGCAGTATTTTGCATCATGTTCTGTACCATTTGAATTTGTTGCGCGGTCTGCCGAATATCTTCGCTGTATTGACTGGTTAAAGTCTGAAGCTCTTTCAGACTAGTGATACGTTCCAGCGCTTGGATGAAGATAGTTGAGCAGTTGGCACAAAACATTGCTTTGGCGGGCAGAGGTAATGCCAGCAGCACAGCAATTCCTAAAGTGATCAGGTTTTTTTTCATCAGGTCTTCCTTTCTTCCAGCCATTTTTCTTGCCAGCCGGTCGGGCCGTGTTCTGCGGCCAATTGTTTGATTCTTGCAATACTGTCCTTGTCGGCAGCGCCGACAAAAGAAAGCGTTTGAGGACCGAGGGCCAATTGCACCTGGCGGCGGCCTTCGGGTGAAATAACGTAATAATCCCGCTTCGGTGTTGCGTTGGCGATAATGTCGATTTGCCGGCTGTTCAGGCCAATATCGGTATACAGGTTGTATTGGTTTTCCTGCCGGGCTGCATGGTTCGGCAGGAGTATTTTTGTGGGACAGGATTCGACAAGAACATCCATGATCCCTGAATTACGGGCATCAGAGAGGCTTTGTGTTGCCAGAACCACCGCGCAATTAGCTTTGCGGAGTACCTTTAACCATTCCCGGATCTTTGCCCGGAACACCGGATGCCCAAGCATGACCCAGGCTTCATCCAGGATCAGCAACGATGGTTGACCGGACAGGCTTTTTTCAAACCGGCGGAAGAGATAGAGCAGCACCGGGATCATGTTGGCCTCGCCCATCTCCATCAGGTCCTCAATCTCGAATACCATGAAGCGGGAAAGGTTTAATTCGTCGTTTTTAGAATCAAGCAAATGCCCCATTGCGCCCTTTTCGGTGTAGTGGGTCAGGGCTTCTTTTACCTCTTCATCCTGGAGGACGTGCCAGAAGTCGGTTAAGGACCGCATGTCCGGCGGATTATGTCGCAAAGTGGTAAGGGCGGTGTGAATCGCATTACGATGCCCCGGCAGAATGTCTAATTTTTGCAATTCCGCCAGCGAGGCCAGCCAGCCGGCGGCCCAGGAAAATTCCGCCTCGGATTCATCAATGTGCTGTAGCGGTGCGAAAGCAAGCGAATCAATACCGATGTGGTAATGGTCGCCTCCTGCACCAAGACAGAGAGGATACAGGCTCATCCCCTTATCAAAGGCAACAATTTGCGCGTTTTGGTAACCACGAAGCTGAGCGGTTATGAGGCTCAGCAAGGTACTTTTACCCGATCCAGTGGGACCGAGAACCAAGGTATGGCCCAGGTCGCCGGAGTGGAGATTAAACCAAAATGGTGTAGAGCCGTCCGTGGTCAGGACCGCAAGCGGTCGGGATCGGGGTGGATAAAACGGGCAAGGACAATATTTGCTGCCAGTCCAGATGGTTGCCAATGGCAAGAGATCAGCAAGGTTCAAGGTGTTAACCAGCGGTCTGCGGACGTTGGCATATCCATTGCCTGGATGCGATCCCAGCCATGCCTCCAGGGCGTTGATAGATTCAACCCGACAGCCGAAGCCAAGCGTTTGCACGATCCTCCGGAATTCGCGCGTTTGCTGGTGCAATTGCTCCAGATCCTCATTGAGTAGGACAATACAAGACGACAAATAGCCAATACCAACCAGCCCGGCCTGAACTTCCAATAAGGCTTCTTCTGCATCATCCCGCATCATTTGGGCGTCCCGGTTGACGCGGGCATTAGGATTGTTCAAAAACATATCCAAAAAACGAAACATCTGTTGTTGCCAGCCTTTCCGGTACATATTGATTTCCTTAGTACCGTCCAGTTGATCGAGACAGATAAACCGGGTTGAATACCGGTAAGCCACAGGGATACTGTCCAGGTCCGCCAGCATCGAGGGCCAGGATTCATGCGGCAGGCCGTCGAGGGAAAGTACAGATAGATACTGCTCCCCAATACGCGGCTGTAAGCCGCCTATTACGTCCACTCCGCCGATAAGGGCGTCAAGGTACATCGGGGTTGATGGTACACGGATAGGGTAATTTTCTCCGGTCAGGCAGCGTTGCAGATGTGACAACAAGGAAGAAAAAAGGCTGCCTTCTTCCTGCTCGATTTCCTCAAGCCGTTCCATCCGTAAAACCGAGGAAAGCAAATCCTCCAGTTCGGCCAGGGTGCCGATAAATTGATCAAGCGCCTTTTCCATCCCGGAAACAGAAACACCAGTTCGGACGGATTGCGCCATTTTGGTGGCCTTGAGATCCGGCTTAAAAGTGACCGTCAAAACCGTTTCAGTTTTGTAACAGAGGCCGCTGCCAAAAAAAGAACGGCGTTCTGCATCAATTAATCGGGTGACCGGATCGGGAAAGTACCCGCATTCAGGTGGCGGGTACGCATGGTGTGGGCGGCGGATTGCATCTACATGCAACATCCAACCAGTACCTAACATCCGGATACTATTACTAACTTGATTGGAAACCCAGGCTAATTCTTCCGGGGTGGAACCCGCCGTGTCTTGACCGGCTATTGCCCAGGCTGCGAGGAAAGAGCCGTCTTTATTTAACACGACTCCTGGCGCGACCAGGGCGGCGTAAAGCAATAAATCAGGTAGTCCTTTGGCACTTGATCTATAATCTTTAAGTTTCAACACTTGAATCCCCCTTGCGACCGCCAACGGGAGGCCCTTGCCGGATAGTAATCTTGTTGATTAATATGTCGTAGCCAGACCTTTGACATAACCGGGTCGCTTTTAGCCATTGTGCGTAAAACAAACAGTGAACAGATCCAGAACAGCACCGCTGACACTCCGGAAATAAGGCTCATACCTCCTACCCCTACCAAAAAAGCAATCAAGCCGCTGAACATGACCAGTTCACGTTCAGCACCGAATACCTGGTTGTGGCGGTGCAGGCTTTGGCGGATCGGTATGGTTCGCATTAGATAACTGCTCCGGAAAAGGAAAAGACTGTGTTGACAATAGAGGTGGCAAAGGCAATGAAACTGATACCAAAAACTACCTGCAATAGTAGTTTGAAACCGCCGGAAAGATCGTCTTTGTTAAGAATAAAAACCACGCCACAGAGTGCCATGGCGACAATTGAAATCCATTTACCTGCCGGGCCGGTAATGGTGCCGACCACTTTTTCTAGTGGGCTGGAAAATTCAGTGATGCCGCCGGAGGCAGATACAATCTCCGGCGTAGCAACAGCCAGTAAAAGCAGCAGGGCAAAAAACAGTTTGTTATGCATGGAAAACAACCTCAGTTTGATATTTATGGGTTTGGGCATCATAGCCGGTGACGCGTAAGACTTCGGCAATACGACGACCGCCGGGTGATCGTTCAATAAAAACGACCATACCAACGCTTTTGCTAATGAGTTTTTGCTTTGGTGCTGTAGTAGCTTCAGCAATTAATTCTTCTAGCCGGTCTAGCCCTTCAGCTGCGCTGTTGGCGTGGACCGTGGCGATCCCTCCAGGGTGACCGGTATTCCATGCTTTCAATAGGTCCAGAGCCGCACCGTCGCGGACTTCACCAATAATTATACGGGTAGGTCGATAGCGCATAGTCACCTTGACCAGACGGCGCATATCAACATGGTCCGAGGTTCGGAAAAATACTGTGTTGGGGCTTTTTGATTGGAGCTCCATGGTGTCTTCCAAGATAAGGAGGCGGTCAGCTGGACAAATATCGGCAAGAGCGCGGATAAGGGCATTAACCAGGGTGGTCTTGCCTGATCCGGTGCCACCAACCACCAGAATATTGATACGCGAGGTAAGCGCATCCTGGAAAAGGGATATCAATGCAGCATCCATAATTCCGGTCCGGACGTATTCATCGAGGCCAAAAACACGGCTTGCTTTTTTCCTGATTGTGAAACTCGGAGCCGATACGATAGGCGGCAAAAGTCCCTCAAATCGTGACCCATCCAGGGGCAATTCACCTTCGACAATGGGATGCTCCGGCGTGACCACAGTATCCAAACCGCTGGCTACTAAAGAGAGAATCAATCGGGCTTTTTCGGTGGCCATCTCTGAAACAGACGTCATTTCAAAGCCGAGTTTTTCAATCCAGATTTTACCGTCAGGGTTGAGCATGATTTCCACAACGTCCGGATCACGCAGCGCGGACATAATGACAGGACCTAAATTGTGTTCTAATGATGTCAGCAATCGGCTGTCTATGCTCATTGGTTACCTCAACACAAAAACAGCAACATTAACCAGGGCGGATATTCCGACAATGGCAGCAAGCCATACCATGTTGGACCGGAAACTATTCATCATGCCGCTATTCTCATTAAAGATTTTTTTTATTTCAGTGCCCGATAAAGCAGAAATGCTTTCGCTCAGGTTGACTGTGGTTTGTTCGACAGCTTTAATGTAGGTGTCTGTTTTATCAGTCAGGATCGAGGTGAGGGCTTTCCGGTGCCGATCTAACAATTTCTCTTCTTCAGTAAGAAAAGCATTAAGCAAGGTCACCATCATAAGGATCGGATCATCGGGAGAGACGGTAATGGAATTTTTGCTTGCAAGGAGGGAACGAACTTCGTCTAAAGATAGACCGATGCCGTCCGGTAATTGCGGCATGTTCGAGATTTCTGGTTTTGGTTCTTGTTCGTTCATTGTAATCTCTTTTTTCAAACCAATTGTGCTTTGTCTATTTCTCTCTGTACTTCCGTCCAAAATGTTTTCAAGCGCTGACGTACCATAATTGGCACTTTAGAATTGTTAATAGCAGTATCAAAAGTTTCCCTACTGGAAAAAAGATCTTCCAGGTCTTTGCCAAATGTAGCTTGTTTTCTGAGTGGAATTTGAATTACTGATTGAAATTTATGTCCGTGTTCTTGGTAAATTTTAAATTCTTCAAATGTTTTTCCGCTTTTAAAAATATCTCCAAAATAAAGATTTAACCAAACCACAATAGGGGCATCAAAGGATGATGCTAGTGTACCTAAACCCGCAAGAGTATCACCTAATGCCTGTCCACCAGTAATGATTGAGTGCAAAACAACTTTATTTCCAGATTCTTTTATCAAATCAATAGCATTGTTTTCTTTTAGATAGGAACAAAGTGGAATGAATGACGAGGCCCCATTATCAATAATTATATGTTTATCTTCGTTATCTGTTTCTAGTATTTGCTCCATCAAGGTATCGAATTTTCTAGGGTCAATATCATCATCATCCATGATATTCAGCTGTTTTACATTTAGATCAACACACCTTGAAAAGGTTGCATTTACCGGGTCTGTATCTATTCCGACACAATTTTTATTTTTTTGTATGTATTGAAATAGCATTGAAGAAACTAAAGATTTACCAACGCCACCCTTTCCTTGTAAGATAAAATGTACTGTATTCATTAGTTTTATTTGACTCGCTCTATTAGAAATTAATATTTCACCCAATATGTATTTCACACATATTAATTTCAGGTATTTTTTAAATACGCTTTTCTTTTGAATAAAATTATTTTCTTTTGGGGCTAGGTACCCAAACGCCATAAAGCCACACCAATTCGGCAATTCACCTTTTTTACGGCTTTTGGGTGTATTTTAGATCCCCAGTATGACCTGGGGTTTATGTTTAGTCTTTGAAATACACTAAAATACACTAAAAGCAACTAATATAAATCCAAAATAGTAAACAAAAAGATAGATGTCAAGCTTATATTGTGGCGATTAGTTCTCTTAAAATATTTTTGTTTTGTTGGTTGCCGCCACTGTGCTTTCAATTTCTCTTGTAAAATTATTGCTTTTAGTGAATTTTCGTATATTCTTCTGTTTCGCGATCAATCCACTTAAATCTCAATGACGGAAAAAGATGCCGACAAATTTTGATTATTTTCTCAGTTTTTTTCGTAAGAAAATAGACGATGGGGAGAGGCAAATTGATATAGCAACATCAAATAAGATAAATAAATCAGCTGCATATATAAATAAACTGTATAAAGGAAATCCTAAAAGCTGCCCCATTGATACACAACGGTGTTTCGCGGATTACTTTAAAATTTCTTATGATGAAATGATTCAGGTGGGTAGATCAATTTATGAAAAAGAAAATCCACCACAGAAAGAGAGTGGCGCTGAGAATAGTGTTTATGATGGTACTGTTGCTAAACCAGAGGAATTGATAACTCTATTGAACCAAGTAATATTTGGTCTCAAGGCCAATCACGGATTTTGTAAAAAAGCAGAAGAAAAGGCAGAAAAATACGAAAAACTTCTAGATGAGATAGAATTATATAAGACTATTTTTTCCAACTTAAACGAGGGAGTAACGTTCTATAATTCAAAACGGGACATCATTTTTTCGAGTAATAGATGGGGGCTCCTCGATGGGTTAGACATTACGACCCAACCCTCTTTCGACACAGTAGTTTTGAGTCTTAGGAAAAAAATAGTCAACTTTGATGAAGTTCTCGATAGTGTTTCTCTGGCTTCAGAGGAGAGGAAAGAAACGGAAGTTGATGTTGAAATAAAAAACGGTGCGATTTTTCACTTTCGGGTGGTTCCTATCTTTCGGGGAGAGGTTTTTTTAGGTTCTTTGCTAATAAATACTCCGAAATCCCCCCCCAAATCGTGAATGTTAGTTATTCGACAGGTAGCGGCACTAGTTGCCATTGATCAAAAGTGAGTTGGCTCATTGTAGGATCGTTGACGACAGCGACCTTTGTGTTCCCTTTGACTCCCATAGCCCAGCCAATTTCCAATATATCCGGTGCGTCCAGATCCCTGACATAAACGTATACGCCTGGTTCGGGATGAACTTCTTCCCAGTCATGCCAGGTTCCTGCGGGTATCTCTGTTGTTTGCTGTTTTTCTATTATCATTCCGTGCCACATCTTTGCTTGCCTCTTATGTGTTGTGTTATTTAATACACTAAAATACACCAATAGATAGAGAAATGAATTAAAATAGTCGGTCATCTATTAATATATATTATTCTGATCGTCAATGGCAAGCTTTGTCCCGGTGACCCTTCACCGTTTAGAACTTTGAACAGCTCCGGGCAGGACTGAACAGGGGGGAGCGGTTATTGGTATCGAGAACAATTTTTCGATACCGCTCAGAAGAAGGTTTTGGATATTAGATTTCGATATACTTACAGGAAGGAAAATCGGCATCTAAGTGAAGCGTCTCACTTTAGATGCCGTTTTTTATAATCAAATGCAAGAACTGTCTTTTTATGCCTTTTTTTCTATCACAAGTACTGTCAACCCACCTCGGCTATGAGTTTACCTTTAACCTCGCCGCCACCGTTTAGTTTGGACAATCGAGGCGGCATGTCGGCAATAAGGGCTGTTGTAAAAGATTGTTTTCTGGCATGCAAACAGAAGGAATCCACTTTGTTGTTAATTTCTCCTGTTAAGGCGGCTAATAACGCGGGTAAAGAGCAAGCAGGAAGCTCCTTTTGGCCCCAGCCACCTGGCAAGGCAAGGACAAAGCGCATGCCGGTTCTCTGTACCCGGTTTCCCATATAGATTCTCTGTGATAACTTCTCTTGATCAATCGCTGGGCGGGAAAAATCGATGACAGATGTCTTCTCTCCCATTATGTTCGAAAGATTACTCTCTATAAAATCTTCTCCCTTGGGTAGAAGATTTATTACAAAATCAGCTTGTTTCACCATTTCTTCGCTTTGGCAAGACGTGATGGCCAGGACATTTCCTCGTCGAGTAAATCGCACATCGACAATATCACATTGCAGCCCCTGTCCACTTAAGTATCCATGCAAGGTCTCTCCGAGTTCTCCACCGCCGATGATGGCAATTTTTATCTGCTTTGAAAATGTATTTTTCTTAAGCGCAGCCCAATTTATTGCTTCGTGGATGCTGAAAATATTGCCGTTGATGCTACTAAATATAGGTGGTTCAATAGGGATGTTGTGGCGTTTGGAAAAAATTGGCCCCAATTGACCGGCTAACCCGATTGTCTTGGCACCTGCTAGTCGTCTTATCCAGCGCATACGCCTAACGATAGTTTCTGCCAGTTGCCGGTTTTTTTTGCGTGCCAGGTCCCGTGGAAGGTCTGGAACCACAAAGTAAATACCGATAGGGCACCACCCATCTACAACGAGTCCACCAGGTGTTGGTCTGCCGGATAAATAGCGGCGGAGTATTGGAATATTTGGACAGAATTGGCGACATTCCACTTCGTCAGTGGGATAAACAAGAAAAACAAACCGGAAGAGCTTGAATTGACCCGCTATACCAATCATTAGCCAGATCGGCCAGCGCAATACGGTTCCTAAAAAGATAAAAACAAACTGGCGAACACATGTAAGCATAATGATCTACCTTATAAGATTTTGACTTTTTCCAAAGTCGGTGTTGTACTCCTCCTTTATTATTTCGGGTTTTTTGATGCAGATGTTTAATAAAAAGATGTTTAGCAATAAAACGTTAGAAATTACAGGAGATTTTTTATGAAGAAAAGGCAAATAATTACTGGTCTGGTTTTTTCAGTATGGCGCGGATAAGTATGAAATGATTGTTGGCGATAGTGCAAGTGTGTGTGGGGAAAACTATGATAAAAGATTACTGGCTATTTGGTGTTATGTGATTGTAATATCACGCTTTGTATAGCCATAAATAGTTCGCGCATGCTATAAGGTTTTTTAATGAATCCGCCTGCACCGAGTGCAAGCGCTCGTTTTACATCTTGATTTTCAGAATAACCACTCGCTATTAGAGCCTTTTGTCCGGGGTTGATTTTGATGATTTTCTCATAGGTTTGTCTGCCGTTCATGCCTGGTTCCATCATCATGTCAATTAACACTACGTCAAATGTCTCATTTTGCATAACGGCGATAGCTTCTTCACCAGAATTGACCGTTTTGGTAGTATATCCAAAAGTTTCAAGCATTGTACTTGCTAAATCACGTAATTGTGGTTCATCGTCAACTACAAGGATGTGGCCGCTTGCTTGATCCTCTTGCTGGGGCGAATTGTGGGAATTTTTAATTTCGATACTGTCTGTTGCGGGGAGATATAGAGTAAAGATTGTTCCCTGTCCACTGCTGTCAACATCTACTGCACCGTGATGCTCATCCACTACACTCCACACTACGGTCAGGCCCAGACCTGTACCACTCCGGCCCAAAATCTTTTTACTATAAAATGGTTCAAATATTTTCTTAACATCCTGACTGGAGATTCCAGAGCCATTATCTTTAACGAGGATGCGCACATAATCACCGGGACGAAGGTTTAGTTTTTCAAAGGTATCATCACTAAGATTTGGTCTGTCTGTCTCGATCTCTACCCACGCCATCCCCTTGTTTTCAACCGCTTCAACAGCATTGATAAGTAAATTCATGATGCATTTCTGTATGTGGATCGGTGAGCAAATTATTGATCCGGTAGCTTTTGCAAACCGTGTAATAATTGCAACATTCGGATGATTTTCGGTAATTTTTATAGCTTCGGGGGTGGCAAGAAACTCTTCAATCAGGTTGTTGCAGTCATGCGGTTGCTTGACACTGGCAACTCCACGAGCCATCGTTAATAACTCAGTTACCACGGCGGCAGCACGCCGTCCAGATTCAAGTACTGCTTTAAGTGGCTTTATAAGTGGACTGTCAGGGGGTAAACTCAAAAGCATCAGTTCCGGATAACCAGTAACTCCAGACAGAATATTATTTAGATCATGGGCAATGCCTCCGGCCATCAGACCAATAGCTTCCATTTTAGAAGATCGGTGTAATTGTTCTTGCAGGTTCCTGTTCTCTTCTTCTTGTTTTTTACGTTCTGTGATGTCGCGACAGGAGCAGAGGATAGCGTCCTTATTGTCAATGACGATAAGTTGTGCTCTTATTTCTACTGGTATGTGGTCACCGGATCGAGCTATCTGTTCAGCTTCCAAATCTGCACTACCAATGTCAATAGCCTTTTTAAAAAGGGATTTGATCTCACCGCCCGAACCTTTTGTATAAATATCTTCAGGTCTTTTGGTTTTGAGTTCTTCTTCGGTATAACCAAGCCGGTCGCAAAGTTGCTTGTTTGCACTGCTAAAATGCCCATCCAGGGTGATAATACTGATACCATCACTAGAGTTGTCGTAGAGAGTCCGATAACGTGCCTCACTAACGCGGAGATCGTTTTCTTTTGCCTTCCTGTTTTGCACTTCCGTCAACAATTCTCCTGTGCGCGCCACAACTTTTTTTTCCAGATTGTCTTTTAATTCCATTAAAGCCTGGTGCGTGCTTTCTCTGTATTTTTCATAAATAAGCGAAAAAAGGATAACTACTGCAAAAGAAGGAATAAATCGCAGGACAAGGTTCATGTCGTAGAGGTTGATCATTGACGAGTTGAGATCAACTATCATGACTGTAAGACACGACAAAAAATAGGCAGAGGAATACCAAAAACCCTTTTTGCTACCAAGCAGAAAAAAGGCAAACAAGGGGTAGGTATAGCTCCAAAGAAAAGCGGTTCCGGTGATTCCGCCGCTGATAACAAGGTAGAGATACAGGAAGAACATCGCTGTGACGCCTGTCTTGATGCATAAGTCTAGGTAGCCTTTGATGCGAAGAAGAAAAAGAAGACCAAGGAGAAGTAAGGCAGCTGAAAAATCTAAAGTGGCGAGAAGTACCCCCCCTTGTACAACGGCAATACCACCTAAAATAACTAGAAAAATAATGCCGACAGAGGAAATGCCGTACATTAAACTTTTTCTTATTGAATTATCATCAAATTTTTTGTTATCGAACAGCCGTTTACTAACGGTGTCAATCCAGGATTGGAGAAAAAAAGAGTTATTAGCCATGGGAGAGGGTTTTTTGCCCGATTCTTGTGGAAATGATAATTTTTTTGAAGATCGTTTCTTTTTTTACCTAAACAGATTTTTTTACAGAAAACCATCGGAAGTGGTTGGCAATAGATCGAATGTAAGTACACGAAAAAGTACCACGCAGATCAGTCATCTTTAACATCAAATATACTTATTTAGATCAGGGTTTGAGTCGTGTTTGATAAGCGAATCACCGTTACTTACCCCAAGTTTTCGGGCCGGCGTATCTGATTTTTCCTGTGAAGATTGATTGCTGCTCGCTTTGGCTACCCGGACGTATCCATAAAATGTTTTATAGGCCATCGTAATCTTACCTTCGGTCACGAAATGTTCGTGTAGCAACGTGTAACTGTACCCCTGGTTGAGCATTTTTAAGGCTTCTTCCTTGACGGCCAACCATTCTATTTTTGCCGTATATTTCCTCATAAAATTTTTCCTCTTTTTTTGCTTTATTGTTAAAACATCCTTGTGAAAAACCAAGAATAAAGGAGAAATTTACAGAAATCAAGAGATAATGATTGATATATAGCAGACTAAATTGAGAATTAAGAAGAATTATATGTATAAAATAGCACTTTATGGAGAGATTGGAGGATTATGCCGTCTTTATTCTTTGTCTTTCTCTTTTTTTCTATTTGGGGTAAAAGGCAGGATAGGTGAAGTGGGCCTACTACCTCCCTCTTCACTCCTGCCCTCCGGGGGTAGCTTATTCGCCTGCGGCTCAACGCGAACCACAACAAAAAAGAGAAAACCTTTTATGCCATGCCCTGATAAGAAACCAGTAAAAGCCTACCTGACTTCTGATGAACATCAGCAGCTCGTTGAATCGGCAGCCAAGGCAGGGTTGACAGTCTCCACGTTTATAAAACGTGTATGCTTGGGACAAAGAGTACACAGCATCGTGGACCATCAAGCGGTATTAGCTGTAATGAAGGCCAATGCTGACTTGGGACGATTAGGCGGGTTGTTTAAAAAGTTTCTTTCGGAAGGAAACGCAGTGGGTCCATATGCTGATGATTTGCTGGCGACGTTGCGAAGTATCGAGGCAACAAAAGCTCAAGTGGTTAAAGAGTGCAGCGCTTTGGTGCAAGCGATTGCCCAAAAAGAGAAGGGGTCGGGTCGATGATGAGATTATTATCCAGTTTTTCGACGTTGCTTTTCATTACTTTTGCGGGATTCTTTTTGTTCATGGCCTGGCATGCTTCCGGCTGGTCGGGAACCTTTAAAATGCTTTACCTGGTCGCCCTGGTCCCGTTAGCTGGCTTGGCGGTTACATGGATCTGCCGGGGAATATTTTGGGCGGTGGCAATTGTTCTCGCTTCGATTTATATGAGCATTGAATTTGTCGTAAAACAACTCTTGAAATTGGTGTTTTGGAAATGATTGCCAAGCGCATTAATACAAAACCGGGCAACGATAATTCGCGTCAATTAGGTTTATATATTGCCGACGCAAGCCATGAGGGCGAGAAATTACTGTTTGCCTGGCATGAAGGGTGTTTGTCCGAGACATACGAAGTGGCCCTGATCGAGATCGAGGCCACCCAGGGCATGAATACCCGCTGCCAGGGCGGAAAAACATATCATTTAATGGTAAGTTTCCGGCCGGAAGACGAGGCCAAACTTACCCCGGAATCTATGCGCGACATTGAAGCGGCTTTTGCCCAGGCTCTTGGCTTTGATGAACATCAACGGCTTTGCGGTGTCCATAGAAACACTAATAATATGCACCTGCATGTTGCATATAACATGATCCATCCGGAGAAGTTCACCAAGTATGAACCGTTCCGTGATTTCTATAAACTTGCTGAAGCCTGCCGGGCCATGGAAACAAAATATGACCTGGTGATTGATAATGGTGTTAGTCCAGACCGGGAATCTTCACCGCAGATAGACCAAAGGGCGGCCAGCATGGAGGCTCATTCCGGGGAACAATCTTTTCAGTCCTATGTCCTGGAACACAAAGGAGACATCCTGAAGATGCTGGAGGGTGCTGAAAACTGGCAGGAGTTACATACAGCTTTGGCCGGACATGGCCTGGAGATCAAGCCGCGTGGCAACGGGTTGGTGGTGGTGAATACCACCGGCAAAGGAGCTATCAAGGCCAGCACCATTGACCGCAGCATATCCAAAAAACGTTTAACGGATCGTTTGGGTGAATACTCCGCGTCAATAATACCTATGACTCCAAATAAAAAATATGACCAAAAGCCTATACAACCTCGCTCCGAGGAACGAACAAGACTCTATCCACACTATAAAAAACTGTTAGAGGAACGAAATTCGCAACTAGGCATATTGAAGCAACAAGCCATCACCGGCCTGTTCTCGATTAGAGAGCGTCACAGCAAGCAGCGAAAGGACATTGAACAACGGATTTTGCCGCGCAAAACAAAAAGTAACCTCCGGCAAATCTTAAACGTGGAAGAGCGGTTGGCTAGGGAAAAAGAGAGCGCAACGGGCCAGGATCGATTGCAAGAGGTTCGAGAACGGTACCCGTTCCACAATTGGAATGGATACCTGAAGTGGCAGTCACAACAAGGTAATGCAACCGCCCTGGAGGTGTTGCGGTCGAGAACGCAAAGCAACGATCCGGCAACCGCCCCAGGGGAAAAACCAGCAGATTATTACCAGAGCAAAAGGCAAATCAAGCTCAATGGCGTGAAAAAAGAACAACAGCTTGTTGCTTCGAATCTTACTGCCAAGCATCGAGGCGGTCTTATAGCTATTACTCGGATGGAACAGTTGGCGGCCCAGGAGACCTTGCAACAAACTATCGAAATGAACACCCCAAAAATGTTTTCCGGGGTCCGACATACCATCGACAATAACGGCATTGTTATTTTTACGCTGCCAAGCGGCGGGACGATCCGGGATGCGGGAAAGAAATTGCATTTTTCCCTGGATAAAGCCACACAGAGAGCGGCGCTGATTTACGGCCAAGCGCGATTTGGCAAACATATTCAATTAATAGATAACACCATCGAACGGAAAAAATATGAGCGAAACAATAGAAACAGAACCAGAGATAACCAGCCTCACTTTGCTGGCATTAAACAAATCTACCAAAACGGTCTGCGCAAGCTGTCCGAACTCAATGTGGTTCGGTTCGGCAAAAGAACAAAAATGCTTTTGCCGGATCATGCACGCGGTGACATGGAGCGCTGACGAGAAGAACGAATTGACCCATTGTGACGGTCTCTTTTTAGGGGAATAAATCAAACCTCGGCGGGCAGTAAGGGCAAGTTTTCACTTATCACGGCTAACCTGTAAATCGTTCATGAGCATTCCCAAGTTGAGTTAGATGAAAAAGAACAAAGAAAAATCCCTTCCCTTCATTCATGTCAGAAATTTGTCAGATCACTTGTCTATTCTGCTATTACAACAAAGACATTATATCTAGAAAACACGAATGGAGAATCGAATGTGCAATGACGGAATAGAGCAATTGGTGGATGAGGCGCATGCAATTTTCAACGCCACATTAGTATACGAGGTGATTGACCTTGATGATCAGGCAGCTAGGGAATTTTTAATGAAGGCTTATGGAAACCCTAAGCCTGAGCTTATTGATCAATATCTTGAGGTGATAGACAAGCTGAGATAATAGTTCGGCAAAGGGATGTCAAAACTATTTTAGAACCAAGGAGAATCAGCGTCTCAGTAGTTTTGATCCGTTCCCCCAGTGGTTGAATGCCCGTTAGGCTATAGTCTTTTTGGCACCTTATTTTCATGCGGTAAGTTATTGTTTTACTGTAACCAAAAGATATGATTTTGAGCTGGACCCTATTTGTCACTAATTCGTATGTTTCCAGAGGAGGAAATAGAAGAGGGGGGCAACCTTGCGCCCCCCTATGAGGACATAGCTGGGTCTTCTGCTCGTCCAGAGGTTGAATTGAGACGCTTATCTCGGTCAAGATTCAATCTTGAACTGAACCGCTGCGCGGATTGGTGGTAGATCATATCATCTAAAGCATCTCAACTCCCCCTGCAATCATTTCGCTCTTAGGATTTAAATATTTCACATTTACAAAACCTTGGTAGATAAAGCAATG
>NZ_SWCM01000026.1 GCF_005116645.1 Desulfopila sp. IMCC35006 | reverse complement strand
CTTTACTCTTTTTTGTTTTTGTTTCCCGCTGCAATGCGGTGCTGACCGTTCAGGTCGATGCCGCATTCCCTGTTCCTCAAAGACCGCGGCAAACTACTTGATTGCCTGGGTGCCGTCAAGGGGAAAAATCAATTTATAAAAAATAGTATGGCGATCTCTGATTATGAGCTATCATGTGGCGATAGTTGTTATAAACAATTGATTAATGGTCTAAAATAGAGGAATATTTGTCAAAACGTTTCTCCGCGAAATCCTTCTATCTCTGGTTAACTCTGTCCTTTTTACAAAACAATGGAAAACAAAAATATCTTGCTTAAAGCTCTTCCGAAAGTGGACGAGTGTATCGCTCTACTGAAAAATGATTCTTCGGTGGATGCCCCGTCCAGTATTATCAAGTCGGTTGTCCAACACGCAATTGACCTGCAACGCGAAAAAATACTCAACGGAGAAGCTGAGCGTGAAGAATTAACTATGCAACAATGGATGTCCATGTTTCAGGAAAAAATAGCGAAAAAGCTCACCCCGCATTTTAAAAGAGTTGTGAACGGGACGGGTGTTGTCATCCACACCAATCTCGGTCGATCAATACTCTCGCAAAAAACCACCGACAGTCTCGTTCAGGCAGGAGGCTATTATTCGAATCTGGAATTTAATCTGGAGTCTGGCAAAAGAGGCAGTCGCTATAGTCTGGTTGAAGACATTATCTGCGAATTAACCGGCGCTGAAGCAGCCCTCGTCGTCAACAATAATGCGGCTGCAGTCTTAATTGCTCTTGATACGCTCGCGAAAAATAAGGAAGTTGTGGTTTCTCGAGGCCAGCTGGTAGAAATTGGCGGATCGTTTCGTATTCCCGATGTCATGGAGAAAAGCGGCGCTGTGCTAAGAGAGGTAGGCGCGACCAATAGAACGCATCTGTATGATTATGAAAGGGCGATTAATGAAAATACCGCTTTGCTGCTGCGGGTGCATACCTCTAATTTTCGTATTATCGGCTTTACCTCGGAGGTGTCTGCGGCGGACATGGTCAAGCTTGCCAGGGAAAATAATCTGACAACAATGGAGGATCTTGGCAGCGGCAGCCTGATCGATCTTTCTCAGTTTGGTTTTCCCAAGGAACCGACTGTCCAGGAAATTGTCAAAGCCGGAGTTGATGTTGTCACTTTCAGTGGCGATAAACTGCTTGGAGGTCCGCAGGCAGGCGTCATTGTCGGTAAAAAAAGCGTCATTGCAGCTATTAAGCGTAATCCTTTGAATAGAGCCCTGCGTATTGATAAGTTTACTCTTTCTTCCCTGGAGAGCGTTCTTCGTGAATATTTCGATCTTTCCCTGGCGCTTGAAAACATTCCAACTCTGGCAATGTTGACCATCTCTTCAGAACTGCTCAAGAGACGAGCCCGGAAAATTAAATCCCGGCTGGAAAAGAGTCTTGCCGATCACTGTAAAATAGCGATTGTGCCAACCGTGTCGCGGGTTGGCGGCGGCGCTCTGCCTGAGACCGGTATCGATAGTTGGGCGGTTGATCTTGAGCCGTTAAAGATGAAACTCAGTGTTTTTGAGAAAGAGTTAAGAAAGCTCGCCATTCCAATTATTGGTCGGATCGAAAATGAACGATTCCTCCTGGATGTCCGCACGGTGCAGGATCGTGAGATCGCCGCTCTGGTTACTCTGTTAACTGATTTTTTCGCCAGTTCTCGGGCAGATAAAGGAGAATCTGATGCTTGAATCATTTCCGAATTTAGCTGACACCAGCAAGCTCACGGGGGACGATTTTTCCAGATTTTCCATGAGTTATGCCGAAATCCTGCAGAAGCATCTCCCTACGGCCAAAGATGTGGTTTTTGCTTTTTCTGCCGGGCAGGTGGAAAACATTTTGCCTGCTCATCTCTCAGCATCTGAACTGTTACCTCTTTTTACCAAGGTCAAAGAGGGGGATGCAGCTTTTGGGGCTTATTCAGATTGTTTGATGCTTCCCTTTTCCATACAGGATAGGGAAAGAATTGTGGCAATCATTTCCGGAGCCGACCCGCTTTTTATTCAAAAGGCGAGTGAAGACTGGCTGCTGGAGATTAAAGAAACTGCTGAGCGGGAGTTTCTTTTGATAAAGCAGGCGCGGATCGATAATCAGACGGGCCTGTTGAATATCGCTAATCTGTATTCTCTGCTCGACAGGTATGGTACGAAAGAAAACCTGGGCCTCATCCTGGTGGAACTCATCCCGAAGAGGGCGTCCTTTCAGTATATTGTACGGTATGCGCAAAAGTATGCCACCCTGCTTGTAGAATTTATACCGACAGGCTCGTTATTGCATTGTCTTGGGCAATCTACTTTCGCTCTTGTTCTTCCGCAGAATTTTGCCGGGAAACGATCGGAAATCGAGCGTGCTCTGGTGAACTATCTGAAAAAGGAAGGATGCCATCGAGTTCATGTCGGTTCGAGTTTTTCAAACGTGCGTTCAAAAGGTGACGATCAAAGTTCATCCAGCAGAAAATTGCTGGATGAAGCGTGGACAGCCCTTCAACATGCAACCAGACGCGGCCCTTTCAGCTTTTGCGATTTTGGCCAGCTGGCCCATCCGGAAAATCATCCTCTGGCCCCTCCTGACCGGAACATAGTGCGCAGATTGAGCCGATTATGGTCTTCGTCGAATAATTTCTGTCTGGTTCAATTTTCCAGCGACAACGACACATCATGCTCCGCCAGCAGTGTCGTCACGTCTCTGATTCAGCAAAAAACGGTACTCTCGGACGGTGCGGATGTATTTGTCTACCTCGATGGCGTTAACGCGGGTGATGCGTTGCAATGGGCACAGGAAATAATCAGCCGGAGTGTCAATTCCCAGGAGAACATTCATATCTCCGCCGGAGTGAGCAGTTATCCTTATTGTGGTTTTAAAAAATCTGAACTGGTCATGAACTGCCGGAAAGCTCTCCTGCATGCTGCATTTTACGGTAAATCCAGTGCGGCAGTTTTTGATGCGGTGAGTCTGAATATCAGTGGCGATATCTATTTTAGCGACGGTGACCTGGCAAGATCGGTAAAGGAATACCAGAGAGGCTTGCGATGTGACGACCGGGATGTCAATCTGCATAATAGCCTGGGAGTCGCGCTGGCCATGATGAATAAACTTTCATCTGCCCTGCAGAGTTTTAAGCGGGGGCTGGCGCTTGATAGAAAAAATTTCATGGCTCTGTATAATCTTGGGTTGGGGGAGCAGGCCCGAAATCGGAAGACCGAAGCCTTGGCTTATCTGGAAAAAGCCTTGAAATACTCAGCCCAGGAAGAAGGCGGGACAGAGCTCGTTCATGATCTTACCCTGCAGCTTGGCATACTTTCCTGTGAACTCGGCAAGTACTCGGCCGCGCTTGGGTATCTTGTGCCGTGGCTGTCGGACAATAAGCAATCTCCCCGTGCAGGGCGAGTGCATTATTATCTCGGTGAGGCATATCACGCTCTGAAAGACAATCGAAATGCCATGGGGGCCCTGCAGCGGGCGTTGCGATTCAATGAGATGGACGACAGGGCGATGAGTTTACTCGGACGTATCTACCTTGACGAAGGAGAAGGGGACCAGATAGCCCTGAGCTTGTGCCGTAAGAGTGTTGAACTGGAGCCGTCCAACCTTCGTTATATGTTGTATCTAGGACAGGTATTACTGCAATGCGGATTATTTCCCGAAGCGCGGGAAAATCTTTACCGCTGTCTTAAAAACCGGAAGTACAAAACAGAGGCACAACTTCTTCTGGGGAAGAGTTACGCTGATGACGGACAATCCCGGCGGGCGAAAACCTGGTTTGCCAAAGTTATCGCCGAGAAAAATATTCGTCGGGAATTCAAGGTGACGGCAGAGCAGGAGTTAAAAAAAATGAAAAGTAAAAACCTGATATAAAAATTGAATATATGAATCCGATAAAAAATGGAAGGATTGCCAGAGAACCGAAATATGTTCTCGATAACACCGTCGTCGGCGATTCATGGCGGATGTTCAGAATAATGTCCGAATTTGTCGACGGTTTTGATGCAATGTCGGCAATTCATGTTCCAGCAGTGACTATCTATGGTTCGGCGCGAACCTCCGTTGACCATAAATATTACCTTCTTGCCGAAAAAATAGCGGCGGGTCTGGCCGGTGCAGGGTACTGCGTCATAACCGGCGGCGGACCAGGTGTTATGGAGGCAGCCAACAAAGGAGCCGCTGAAGCGGGTGGTGTGTCGGTTGGGTTGAATATTGATCTTCCCCATGAGCAAGCCCCCAATCCCTACGCGAATTTCCCTTTGAATTTCAAATACTTTTTTGTACGAAAAGTGCTGTTCATGAAGTATTCCACCGGCTTTGTCTGCATGCCGGGTGGTTTTGGCTCTCTCGATGAACTTTTTGAAGCATTAACCCTGATTCAGACCGAGAGAATTAAGCCTTTTCCGATAGTTCTGGTCGGAAGTGAATTTTGGGCTGGACTTGTTGACTGGATAAAAGATAAACTTCTTGGGAGTGGCAATATCACTCTTGAAGATATGTCATTGTTCAAAGTTCTCGATGATGCCGATGAGGTTGTAAGTTACTTGAAAAAAACCATCAAGACGTGAGCGATGTCTTCACAAAAAGTCTCCAAAGGGCATAGCAAGCAAGCGCCCTTGGCTGTACCCCAAGGGCGTTTGCTTATGGGTGCATACTATATTTATTACCTGTCAATTTCATATGGTTAACATTCGTATCTGCGAATTTGTAAGAGTTGAAATACAATATATTGTTTTGTTTATAACTGGATATCGGGGTGAATAAATGGCTCAAATAGATGGCTTTTTTAAATTAATGAATGATGAGGGGGCATCCGATCTGCACATGGTGTCAGGTCAGCAACCATTGCTGCGTATTCGTGGTGATATGGAGCGCGTAAAGTTTAAAAAGTTAGGCAACGACGAGCTTCGAGCCATGCTCTATGAAATTTGTCCCGAAGAAAAAATTAAAATATTTGAAGAAACCGGAGATGTCGATTTTGGTTATGAGATCGCTGGCCTTGCCCGTTATCGGTGCAATTATTTCCAGCAGAAATATGGAATCGGCTCTGTCTTTCGTGAGATTCCCAGTGAGATAATGACTGTTGAACAGCTTGGTCTGCCCTCGGTTATCTCACGTCTGGCCTACCTGCCCAAAGGGCTGGTTCTGGTGACCGGACCAACCGGTTCTGGTAAATCGACGACTCTTGCCGCAATTGTCGATGAGTGCAATAAGTCCCGAAAAGACCATATCCTGACCATTGAAGACCCAATCGAGTTTGTGCATAAAAGTCAGAAGTGCATCATCAACCATCGGGAAGTGGGAACGCATACCAACAGTTTTACCGCGGCACTTCGGGGGGCTCTGCGTGAAGACCCGGACATCATTATGGTGGGTGAGATGCGTGACCTGGAAACCATTGCCCTGGCCATGGAGGCAGCCATGACCGGCCATTTAGTCTTCGGTACCCTGCATACCATTAACGCCATGAAGACGGTCGATCGTATTATTGAAATATTCCCGGCCAGTCAACAGGGACAGGTGCGATCGACGTTGGCAGACGCGCTGAAAGCAGTTGTCTCCCAGACACTGTTTAAGCGAATCGATGTAAAAGGAAGATGTGCTGCTCTCGAAATCCTCATTGCCACCCCTGCGGTGCGAAACCTGATTCGCGATGCCAAGACTTTCCAGATCCTCTCCGCGATGCAGACCGGTAAAAAGTACGGCATGCAAACCCTTGATGATGCAATCATGATTTTGCTTGAAAAGAAGATGATCAGCCCGGACGACGCTTATTCCAATTCGGTGGAAAAGGCAAGATTTCTGAAATACTTAAAGAAAGCCCCTTCGGATTTCACTGAGGTGTAAGGGGGTTTTCGTCAAGCAGAACAGGGGTGAAGGAGTACAGAGGATTGGCACTTTTTTTCCGGTAACCGTAGATGTGATACCCGCTCTCTGTGGCAATGACGTGCAAAGTTCCCTGGTCGGCGGTGGTGAAAAGATCGATTTGCCGATCATTGCATTCTTCGGCCAGGCCTTTATGAGGGAAATTTCCCTTGGTGGACCGTCCTGCAGATACGAATAGATACCTGGGGGCAACGGCCGTCAGGAATTGGCTCGAATTCGACGTAATCGACCCGTGATGCGGGGAAAGCAGGACATCGGCCTGCAGATCATAATTTTGCGTCACCAGAAAGTGTTCCCGGTCCCTGCCGATATCGCCGGGAAACAGGGCGCAAAGCTTATTTGCGCATGCTTTCAGGATAAGTCCGCTATTGCCAACATCGCGAGACCCCTTGTTTTCCGCGCCATTTCCCTGATCTGCCAGGTTCGTTACGCACATCAGGGATTCTTTTCCCGCCAGCAAATAATCATTCATCTTCGGGACGGAAAGAGCCAACCCCTGTTGTTGAGCCAGATGTATCAGCTGTTTGAAATTTTTATCGTGACCTTTTATATCTCTGGTCCACAAAATCTTTGGCGAAAAATGTCTGATGATAAACTCCAGGCCGTTGTAATGGTCGGCGTCGGGATGGGTGATGGCGATGGCATCAATTTTGCGAATCCCCTTTGTCCATAAGAAAGGGGCAATGACCCGTTCTCCAATCGACGTTGAGGCAAAGGAAGAGCCTCCGCCATCAATGAGCATACGAAAGCCTGATGGAAATTCAAGCAAGGTGGCAGAGCCTTGGCCGATATCAAGATACGTGATATGAAAGTACTTGTTGTTTTCCGCAGGATTTCGCCGGGGAGGATAGATAAGCAACCAGAGACATGCGGTGAGAGTGACGCAGGCAGGTAACCAGACCCTTCTTTTTTCCCAGCCCGAATACATGAAAGCAAGCAAGGCGCCATAATAGATCAGGATGAGCCATGGGGGTGGTGTTGGCAGCCAGATGGTGGAGAAAGACCAGGAAGAGAAAAACGCGGCAACATGTACTGCCGCGCCCAGACCCAGTGCCCCGGTCTGGAGGAGAAAGGAACTTATTTCAGGTTGGATGGCAAGAAAAATGATGGAGAGAAAGCCAGCTCCAAGACTCCAAAGACAGATGAGCGGCTCGACAATCAGGTTCGTCAAGGGGCCAACCAGGGAAAACCGGTTAAAAAAATAAAGTGTAATCGGGACAGTGGCCAGATTGGCCACCAGAGAAACAAGCAGACCCGCGATGAGCCAATTGATTGCTTTCCGACTAAGCGAGAGGGCAGGCGCTGACTCAATTCTATTGCCGACTATCTTTTTTAAGGCCGGGAGTAAAAATAGAATCCCTGTAATTGCCGCAAACGACAATTGAAAGGAGGCGGTAAAAAGCTGTAAGGGGTTCAGTACGAGAATCAGCATTGCCGCAAATGCCAGCAGAGTACCGGGCGATTTGGGTCGATTCGCGCAGATAGCGATGATGACAACAGAACTCATAATTACCGCCCGAAATACCGGGGTATTCATACCGGCGAGCAGGCCATAACCAAGAAGCACCGGCAGAGTCAAAAGGGCTGCCCATTTTTTCACTGTGTACCTGAGGAGAAGTTTTTCCGATCGACTGAACAGCCAGAAGAAACCTGCATATAAAAGAGTGCCGATCACTGCCATATGCAACCCGGAAATAGCAAATATATGTTATATACACACATGTATTCCATAATGGGTTCGCCATATGCTTGATATCATTGATTATTTTCGAGACACATGTGTCCTTGAAATCCGATTTGTCCGAGATTGGTAAAAAAGCCAAAAGGAAGAGCCATATATCGAAATCAATATAGGGCTCTTCCCTGCTTCTTAATGTTAACTTAAAATTGCGGTTTAAAATGCGATAACGCACGTCGCAAGCAATGTTATTGGTGGTCTTGATGTCATATGCTTATAGAAGCGGGGTTCTCGTCTTGCTTGAATATCTGATAGCTAGAAAGAAATAAATTCACGTATGGCACTTTGCAGTTCATTGATTATCTTTTTCGCCTCTTTCTCGTCACATTGCCTATACGTGATAACCCCAGTTTTTTTCAATTGGTACCACTGCCCCTCAACATAATCACTTGTAACTATATCATTTGGATCATACAGGCGAAGTCCAATTAATTTATGGAAATATTTGTATAAAATATCAATACCTTCCTTTCTGTCTTGATCAAGTAAGATATTAAGCCTGATGTGGTCACCGATAAAAACGTTCTTGAATGAGATAAATTTTTTAACAGCTTTACGGAGACTAAGGGCAATTGCTTTCACATCACCTTCATCACTCGGTTTATATGCCACAATGCCTTTAGTCTTAAATTTCTGCCATTCAAGATCAATCTGATTCTCGTCCTTAAAATTCAATTCTGCAATATTAGACCAGTACTGATAAACAAGGTTCCATAATTCCTCATTCTTAAGGTTCCGAACAATGTTAAGTTGAACGAAGTCTCCGATAAAGTATTCTTTTAATTTTTCCATGTTTCATTTCCTTTTTGTTGTTGATCTTTGTTGTTTCTCTCAACATTTATTTATATCGGGCAGAATGATTTAAGGAAATATGGACATAAAAAAGCCTCTTTATTTTATAAAAGAGGCTCTCTTGATAATGTTGACTTAGGACATTGTATATTGTCCTTTAAGACCCTTTAAATGTCCTACATATGCTTTCATGCGGTCTGCGATTATTTTATTTTCAGCGGCTTTTCTATTCCTGATTTCTATTGAATCACTAACAGAGATTAGATTGCTATTAGGGGAAAACCCTTTTGCTGCCTGATGCCATGATTCAAGTATATAGTCGTAAACTAGACCGCGCTCATTGTATTCACAATCTCGTGCCTCTTTAAATATTTCCAAACCAGCTCTAGCAAATTCAGATATTTCCTCGGGATTCTCTTCTAAATATTCCTTTATCTCAGTCAGTGAATCATTTTCTAACTGAATAAAGCGAAATGCTTTGAATGCTTTGTATTGCTCACTTTCATTCAGTTCTGTAAACAATTGATCATTATCGGCAGATTCGTTTTGATCTGATTTATTTGCGGCAGCAGCCACTAAATTTTCATTGAAGGCATCACAAAAAACCAGAACTGCTTTAGCGAGACCAGTAGCTGTTCTTTCTGAAATGTTTTTCCTAAGTGCTAATGTAGTTGATTCTACTAAATCCATCTGTTCCAGAAAATACTCTGTCTTAAGGTACATTGACATTCTTTGTCTTTCTGTCAATTCAAGGTAAAGTTCTAAAGGAACTGCAAATTTGGCTTTTTCAATGAAGAGTTTTCTGTATTTATTGACGTTATATTCGGTTTTCATATTTGTGGTTCCTCTATATTTTTGATTCTTGATTTCCTTGTTATTTCCATTCTGCCAGTAGAGCTGAAATTTATTACACTGTTTCTGACGTTACGGCGGGTGTTTCCGATATATTCACTCATGTATTCATTCAGCAATTCTAGGTAATCGTCATATCGTAATTCAGTACAACTAATGAATGTTTCTGGTATTTCCATGTAGATTTTAGAATCGTCACCAGTCTGTATTTTGGCATTTGCGTTTTTTGCCATGAATGATTTCCTTTTTGGGATTATTTCGTTTGTATAAATAAAGGTGTACATTAATGAAGGAAGAGGTTGTTCAACCAAGATTATCAGCTTGGTTGAGCAGCCTTTCCTTTTGGCTTTTATTTACAATGTTCAATAGTTGATTACATTTGTTTTGACTGAACCGCTTGTTTCAATTGTTTAATTTGGTCCATAACATCATGGAAACTGTTGCTGGTATAAATGGCTGATAAAGCTATCATATCAGCAAGAGCTTTAGCCATTACTTCCGGCTTTTCTTTGGAGACCAATTTACTTCTCAGTCTAACAAACATCCCACCAATAAGTGATTTCCCTACTGCTCCTTCAAATATATTAGAATGTGCTTCTAACCCGTTTGAAACGGTAAACTCCAAGAAAGACTTTTTAACGTCATGTGGATAGTTCACGATTATTTCACGCACTAGCTTTTCGGAGTGTTCTTTATTTAGGACTTTAGCGGAATTGTAAATTTCGTGAAGCTCTTCTTTGAAACTATCTGTAAAACTATTATTGATTGTTACCTTTGTTGCTGGTTTGCCTGTATCGGTTAAACCTGATTTGGATTTTTCAGCATAATCGTCTTCTTTCTCTTTTTCCTTCGCAGCTATAGCTAGCTCTTTCTCGTACTTGATGTCCTGGGCGACCTTATCAAAAAAATCGTGCTTCGCCTTTATAAAGTCCTGTTGTCTTTGAAGTGCTTGGATATATGATTTAACGTCTTTAAATCCGTTATATTCGTCTTCTTTAATTAATTTAGACTCTGATGCAAGTTTACTGAATTTTATTGCCATATTGTTCCTTCCTTTTTTTTCAGTTTTTCTCTGTTGTTTCTCTTACATTTATTTATATAAATGGTTCAGCCACTGGAACGACAAAAATGGCTAAATTCTCTTGTGAGAAAATAGCCGTTTAAGTTGCCTTGTGCACGATTGCCCGCAGCATTAGTGCTGATGATATCTTTATTTATGTCTTGCTATAGCTGATTCTGTTGAAATTGTGCTGACGATGCTTGTGACGCAATAGTTACGGTCTAGTGCTTGTCATTCTATGCATCGTTGGATTGAATCGTTTTGATTGGTATTTGATGTTTTTTTTGGAGACACCTAAATAACTAAGAAATACCTGTAAAAATATTGAATCATAACTCCATGTAGTTATTGGAATACAAAAGTTAAACATAATAAATGAATAATAATTGAAAAATAATTGAGCTTAGGTTGCTAAATAGAAGAGTACAACAAAGATAAACAATCTATTTTTTTAGAGGCTTGAAATGAAGAAACGAAAAACCGGAGTCACATTTTACCCAGACGACCCAACATTAAAAGCAATTGATTCATATGCTGCCATAAAGAATGTTTCGCGCAATACTGTTTTACAGCAGCTTGCGAAACGTTATTTGGCATCAACACTGAAGAAATTAGTTATTGAATCTCCTGAGTATCAATATATTTTGGATGATTATCAACGTGAAGTATATCAATTAAAGAAGGAATCGTTGTAATGAAAAATTATATTGTTTACCGAATTACTAATAATCAACAAATTTAGAAGGAATATAAAATGAATCAGGAACTGGTAACACCAATTGTAATTTTTATAGTACTTATTTTAATGGGATGGGTGTTGTCCGTTCCAGAAGCAATTAAGAAATGGCGTAGAAATCGGCGAATGAATAAGGCTGCAGCTTATTTAAGAGAACAATATAAAGACCGAGAATAGAAAAAATGAAAAAAGCAGAAATAAACACGCAAGAATGGAATAACAAGACTGTGCTTTTATGGCGTTCTGTTTCTGAATTAACAGACGTACCTGATTGGGATTTGAATTTGTTTCCAGAACGTATCAGAGAAGACATTAAAATATTTTTTTATTGTTCACTTGCAATAATGGAATTCAAGAAACTGCATTCATTGTTAATTCAGTCAGAAGAGCAAATTGGAGACCCATTATGCGCTGATGAAATATTGGATCGGATTCAACACCATGAAAAAGCAATTGTTGAGTCGTACAATATAATTACTGATGATATGGACGAATATATCAGAAGCAGAAACAACTAATTTTATAAAGGAATTAAATGATTACTATGACCAAAGCCGGGAATATACCGGAATCAGAAAAATATTTTGCTGTAAATGTAGAGTTGAGAAAATCTTTACATGAGGCTTTCGTATCATTAGCCGATGATTACAGCATGAATATTCAGGAACTTCTAGTTGAAGTGTGCCAAAAGTACGGGCTATATCTGGATTACACGAAGAGTCCAGAAGCAATGACCGACCCAGACAGTGAAGTTGTAGAATATAAGTCCACTGAAAATGAGACCGTTTGCACTGAGATTGCATTACCAGAATCATTGCTTGAGTCGTTCTACGAAGCTGCTACCGATGAAGGTTGCTTGATTGAAGAATTGATAACGAATTTTATGGAAGAGTACCTTGAAAGCCGATCTGAACTTTTAGAAATAGATATGTCCGAATAACTAAACACAAGCAGTACAAGAAGGCGGTTGATAATCTGTGGAGGGAGAATCATCCGCCTTTTCCTACGTTCTTCTTTCCCTGTTGTCCCTTCTATTGTTTCTCTCTGTTGTATTCTTCATATTCCTTATGGGAATTCTCTCGACGATGCTCGTCACGATGTAGTTAGTCCTTCATTGATGTGATTGTATTCATATCTATAACTGTATCGTCTTGCTTGAAATGTGAGTTATTCAGGATAATACGGAATTATTGCCATGAAAATAAATCACGGAAGGTATCAATATTTTGAATGTATTATTTTTCATAATATAATCGTGAATATATATTTTTACTGCTATTTAAAAGCGAAAAAACATCAAAATAGTGCCATTAGGATTTTCTGCGTTGTATAAATAGTAAGTAGATATCAATTTAGTATTATTTTTAACAGCAACTAACAAAACAATTTATAAGGAAAATTCAAATGATCAATCTTACAGGAACAAAAAAAGCAAAAGTCTTATTTTACACCGATGATGAAACCATTGAGGCTCTTGACCATTTAGCAGCTCTAAAGAAAATGGATAGAAATGCTGTATTGAGAGAAGCAGCTAAAAAATTCATTGTAACTGAATTGAAAAAAGCGGTAAAGGATTCTGAGGAGTACAAAGCAATTATTGAATCAGCTCGTAAAAAATTCAGCAATAAATAATCTCCATTAAAATTTTTCCAAAAGGAAAGCCGATTCAAACAACCTTTGCTGGGTGACGGTTTGAATCGGCTTCAAAGTACTAATGAAAGAAAGTATAATCTCTCCTTCTACATCTATTTATCATCCATCTGAGATTAGTTTCAGGATGTATAGAAACAAAATAATAGTACAAGTAGAAGAAAAAGAAATAATTGCCGACATCAAATCAGGCAAATATAAACAGCAATTAAAGAAAATCAGAACCATCAAAGATGTTTCAGTACGGAAGGCAGAAAAATTCAACACTCTTCCTATGATGTCGCCTTGCGTTGTTCTTTCTGATGTCAAATTCAATAATAATGAATATGTAAGAGCTACTGGGAACATTCAATTTGATATTGATCTTTATGATAACCAAGAATTGATCAATGAAATAAAAACTGAATTACTGAAATTGCCTAGTGTAAGATTATTATTTGAATCTCCTAATGGCGGTCTGAAATTCCAAATCAAATCTGATTTTGCTTGTGATGATAAGGACATTATCAAAGATGTTTTTCCCAATGCGTACTTGATAGCAGAAAATTATATATTGTCCTCTGTTCCTTCGATCCCAGCTAAGAAATTAGATCAAAAGTGCAAAGATGTAGACCTTGGTTGTTATGTTTCTTTTGACCCAAACATATATTTCAATGCTGATGCTGATGTTTTTCATGTAAATGAATCGGCTTGGAAAATGTATTATGAGCAACAAGCCGTCAAAGTAAAGGAAGAGATTGAAGAAAAGGCACACAGCAAAAAAGAATACTCTTTAACTGATATAAAAGAAGCCCTAGCTATGATTCCGAAAAATCTGTCACGCACAGGTAATAACGGGATTAATCGGTTTTCAATCAGCTTGTCTCTGATGCGCATTATGGGGATTTCTGCTATTGATCTTCTGTATAATCATTGGGACAAAAAAGACAGAAAAGACCTTGAAGGCATCTATAATTCAAGAAATAAAAAAAGCACAACAGGTAAGGACATAAAACCCCATACATTCTGGAAGGCAGCAAGGGATAATGGATATAAAGATAAGATTTCAGTTGAAGTTATTGAAACTGGAATACATGCGAGAAAATTATATACCGATAATCCAGGCACATATCAATCTAAAAGATTCACCGTCTCTGAAGGTAAACAAATATTAAACGCGGCTTATAAAAAATTCTTTGAGAGCAAAAATGATTTATACTTAATTGTTGATCCAGGATTTGGTAAATCTGATGAGTTCACAAGTTTTATTGCTGATATGAATTCACGCCTCAATACCAATTCAAATATAACCGAAAATGACGTTGAAAATCAATTGCAGGAAGTACTACACAATAAAATGATAAGCAATTGCACCACAGGTAAGAATATTCTCATTTTTGTAAAAGATCGTGCCTTGCAATTGCAATTAGGTAAGATTCTTTATCGAAAATTAGGTAACAGTACTCAAGAACTTAATAATGATGATCATTTTTTCAAGATGTCTTGTTATGCTAATAAGAAAGTCCAATTGATTCAGGGAATGAGCCAGATTTGTAGAAGAAAAGAACGGAGGGACGAAAACGGTGCATTGATACCAGATGATTATTCATTAACAGAAGAACAAATAAATGCCTTAGGTCCTGATCTTTGTAGTTCTTGCAATTACGGTTTTGGTGGTCAAGTTGAAGAGGGTTCTTACATCGATGGTAATGGAGATAAAGAAAACCTTAATCTACCTATAGCTTGTTCCTATCTATTACAATTTTCAAAGCCAGTATTCGGTAGTATTAGAATTTATACCTTCAATTATATTACCACTCCTTCAAGATTTGATAAATGTTTTAAGCCTGATTTTATCGGCTCAGATGAATATTGCTTAGGGCAATTCAACAATACAGCGAATAACACTATTTCTTTTTTCAAGAAAGATTTACCGAAGACGATTCAGCATATATGGGATGATGTTAAAGTTGGTGAATTTGTAAAAATAAACAAAAATTATTTAAAGTCCGCCCAAGCAAAGGTCAAAAAGGCTTATTTAATTTTGAAAACTGAGTCTGATATCAACAAAAGCATAAAACTGAAAGAGAATTACCTTAAAGTTGTACAACAATTGAAGTTTGCTAAGGACTATAACAGAGAATATGTTAAACGATGGATTTCTACTGTTGAGGTATTAGGAAAAAATGGTGTAAAAATCAGCATGCCACAATTGCATGTCGGTCGTAAAGGCAAATTTCATCCGAAATGGGACAAAACGCCTAAAGTGTTTCTTGATGGTAGCGGCAATGAGGTTCTTATTCATAATCTTTATAGTGAGGATATTGATATTGTAAGATGTAAAGCAGAATATAATATAAACGCCAAAATCATTCAGGTTATCAATAAAACATTTTCAAAGGCTTCATTTAACGAAAACCCAAACACTTGGGTTAGTATAAAATCTTTTCTAAACACCCTTAAGGGAAAGACTGCTGTTATAAGTTACAAGAAATTTGCCGATGATTTCTATAAAATAGGAGTTAAGCCAGAAGATTTTATGTGGTTTGGTAATTTGAGGGGCAGCAATAGATTTGAACAATACGACAATCTAGTTGTTATTGGTAGGCATTATCTCCCTTACACCGCAATGAATGACCTTGCTATGCTGACTTTTGATGATATAAAGAGCCTTAAGGACATTGAAATGAATCTAAGCCCTGATGCTAAGGGTAATTTATACAGGCATTCTGTTGATTGTATCATCGAGACACCTGAAGGACAACAGAATGTAAGTATAAAGAATCATGTACCAGTTGATTCCAGGCTTCTTTCTTTGTATGAACAGATTGAGGTAGGTGAAATAGAGCAGGCTGTCATGAGGTTACGATTGATTCATGGAATAGAAAACAAGACCGTATATCTGCTTACAAATGTTGTAACTGGTCTTCAAATCAATGAAACTGTCACTTGGAGTGATTTAGTAGGTGGCTACTCCGCTTCTTCCGATATCAAGAATCAAATCTTTGACACTTTGAATAAGAAAGGTTTTATTCAGAACAAAAATAATGTAATCGCTGAGGCTACTGGTTGTGAGATTACGAAATTAAACAACTTCAGGAAGAATAATATGGATTGGTTTGAATCATTCAAGATTGTGAAAGTGAAGGTTACTATTTTATCAAGGAAGACGAATATCAAGGAATATCTTGTCTCTGATTCATATAAAGGCAATTTGAAAAAAGATATTATGAAGAGTGATACCAATATAAAGAATGCGGTTATTTGTTCTCGATGAATAGATTGGCTACGCCAATCTAGTGCATGTGCTGCTCCGCATCCAAGCACTGATACTTTTTATGTCTTTGTTTATGTGTGTATTATTATTGTTTTATTAGTGGAATATGCTGCGACTGTACAATAAGAGCCATAGGCGGGGAGATTATACGTTTCATGGTTTTTTAAGATCATTTTCATGATATATCAAGGGTTTGAGAGATTTTTGTGCTGGTTTTTAGTAATTCTCTATAAAGATATAGTTTTATGGCTCTTGAATTACATGATTTTGGCTTTATATATTGATCTGTTAAGAGAATTACTAAAAACCAGCACAAATCAGCTTTAAAGCCTTATTATTTCATGGTTTATGGCTCTTAAATCTTCCCGCCCATGGCTTTTATATCACAGTCGCAGCATATTCCATGAATAAGGTATAAATTAAATCATCTTAGACTCTCTTGAATGCTGGCTCACAGCATTTTGCCTCTAACATGTATAATCAGAAGCACACACCACAAACTATCTCGTCATGATCATTATCCGCATTATTCCAGATAGTATTTCAAGAAGGCTTTATAAAGAATCAAATCAATGATGAGCCGTAGGCGAATCTTGTTGGCGCAGCCAACATCAGAAAGCCAATAGAATCTTCTTGATTTTCTGTTAACCCTATTATCAGGTTTTTAAAATCCGCTTTAAACGCATCGTCATTCAATTTTGACTATCATGTATATGATTGTATTGATAAAGGCATTAAATCAAATGACGACACGGTTCCGATGAAAATTCAATCGGTATTGTCAATCTGGTTGAGTGCTAAATAAGATTGAAGAGAGAAAAGAACAGAGCAACCACACAGAGGGAAAAATGAAATGGGAAACATTAGAAGGAAATTGAGAGAAGAGAAAAGACCAGCCGAAATCTCAGTAAAAGATAGATCGATTGAAAAAGACACCACTGGTAGATTGATTTTGAATAAGCCAATTAAAGTTTGTTTTAAAAATAATGTCGTTGAAACATTGAACGGCTTATCAATAGAACTCTCAATAGACCGCATTGATTTAATACGGCTGGCAGTGGACCAGTTTATATTGCAGAAGTCAATTCAAGCAGTCCTCAATCACATGAAACCACCGAAGAAAATGATAAAACCAAGAAAGACATTAAAAGTATTTACAAAGTCTACTGTTTTAAAGAGTCTTATTGGTGTTAGTTCATTAGAGAGATTTAAACTGCTAGCAGTAAATAATGGACTTTCTGTTGCTTCAATCTTTAGAAAGGCAATAGATTGTTTTGATGCCCCTCATGAAAAATTAGATCGGAATAAATGTCATAATACGACATTGAAGAGATTTGATGTTTGGGTAGATGCAAAAAGAATTAATAGATTGAGTTCTTTGGCACTTGTTACCGCTGATGTAAATAGGAGTTATATTGTGAGAGAGATAATAGAATCATTTCTATTGAACGTAGAGGAAGGCAAAATCACATTAGAAAATGAATAGGAAATAGGAAAGGCGAAATCAAGAATATTTGATACCGCCTTTCCGTACGTTGTAATTTGATTGTCACGCCATGTTCACCGTCATGTATATCAGTACAAGCATAAGGACCAAACTATTCGGCACAAAGCATCGTCAATCGTTTTTGATGTGATTATTGATGTGATTATCAGGTATGAGAGACGACCATATCATACACCGACCAGATGCAGAAACCCAAGGTCGCCAAAATGATGAATTATTACGTTGTAGTGTAGAATAAGGAATAAAATCATCTTCAACTACAGAATCAACATCCGATTCAACTACAGAATCAACATCATCATCATTATCATCATTATAATCAGGGAAAGCAGCTTCCATTCTTTTATTAAATTCATCAAGCATTGCCTTGTCCCGTTTTCCCTTTGCACTAAAAACATTTTTATTCTTATTGGCAACAGGTTTTGTATTACCAGCTGGTGCATTCTTCCTCAGGAATTTGACAAGAAATTCTTTTTTATCAGCCATTAGCGGACTCCTTATTACAAACTGGAAAGTATCGGTATATTGTTTGCCTTGACCAACCTACCTCTTTAGCAATTCTAGTTCTCGGCACGCCTAAATCTAAAAGTTTTTTGATCTTCTTGAGGTCCTTCTTTTCTAATTGCTTGTGTATTCCCATTACATTTTCTCCGTGTATAAAGTTTCTTTGTTTGCATTTCTGTTACTCAATTATTTATACATCGGAGAAATTCCTAGATCATATTAGGCATTAATAATACCATAAGCATATATCAAAATTGCTTATACAATAATACCTTGACACAAATCTTTTATTATGAATTAAAAATAATACCTTGACACAATTCCTTAAGGTAATTTCCTAACATTTTACTTGACAAAATATACTTAGGTCCAGAGGTGATTTATTCCTTGATATTTTAATAGAGTTGTGACTTGCGTCTAACGCCTACATCATCTCTTACATCACCCCTTACATCAATTCAACTGATACAACCGCCCCTGTAAATCAGAGTATACTTTTTAGACATCTTCATCTTGTTCCCTTCTTCAGGCAAACCACCGTAAAACAATTCTCCAAAATCAGTTCTTTTACACTTTTGTAAAAAAGCTAGCGACATATGGCATTTATTGACAACCTTTCCTTGTTAGGTGCAAAAGTTCCATGTAATATTCTCTTATGCTTTTTATATGTTTTATCAACCACATAGGAGATTAGATCATGAGCAACGGAAAACAGATCGGCTACACCAGAGTATCAAGCATTTCACAAAACACAGAAAGACAACTGGCAGACATTCACCTGGACAAAACATTTGAGGACAAGATTTCTGCTAAAGACACCAACAGGAAAGGCTTGAATGAATGTTTAGAGTATTTGAGAGAGGACGATGTGCTTCATGTACACTCAATAGACCGATTGGCAAGGAACCTTCATGATCTGCAAAAGATTGTCTCTGATTTGATTGATAGAGGCATCAGTGTACATTTTCATAAAGAGAATTTGATTTTCAACGGCTCAGAAAGTGCTATGTCAAAATTGATGTTGCAGATGATGGGGGCGTTTGCTGAGTTTGAAAGAAATCTCATTCATGAAAGGCAGAAGGAAGGAATCGCAATAGCAAAGCAGAATGGCAAGCAGCTGGGAAGGAAGGCAGCATTGAACAAGGAGCAGATCACAGAGGTCAAATACATGTTGAATGCTGGTTTTTCCAAATCAATGGTTGCTACAAAATTCGGTGTCAGCCGGCAGACGATTTATAATGTGATGTAAGACTACAAGTAGAAATTTTTTAGGAGCCGTTTCTCTTCATTGATTCATGTTGAGCAGCGGCTTTTTTATTGGCTTTATGGAAAATGATTGATGTCAAGAAAATGACAACCCTGAGTGATATTTGATTTTGACCGAAAGACCTTACAATAAGAGCCATAGTGAGAGAGAATGGGAAAGAATGGGAAAGAGTAGACACTACAGACCATCATGACCAGTGTACGTTGTTTATATTTTGACCTAGTGCAATTAACTTTGCCGTGCCTTGCCGTGCCGCCATCTGCATTTTAAGTTCAAAAAGCCTGAATCAATATATCACGCCAAATACTCTTTTTTTCATATTATAAATAGTACAAGAAAGAGCATATTCAGTACTTACACAACTCCTTGTAAATACGTATGTCTTTGAAACGACAGAATAATATTAAGTCAAACTATTTTACACTTAACAATATAAAGGAATAATAAAAATGAAAAAAGCTAGAAAAGAACGCCATTCAAAACTTCAACCAGTACACACGTCATTGAATGTTCGTCATTGTGAAAGCCTAGACCAATTAGCGGAAATGAGATGCAGCACACGTTCAACTTTAATAAGAGAAGCAGTATTCCAGTATTTAATCCGTGAATTGAATAAAGAAGGGATGGTCCAGAAAGGTTTTCATACAACAGAAAGGAATTTATCTAATCTTATAGGGATTTGGTAAAGGAGGAAATGAGATGAAAAACACTATAAAAAGACCGCAAACCCTCAGTACATGTTTAGCAGTGGCAAAGCGTGTTGTGGATTCGTTTTGCAAAAAAACTGTTAATACCGTCTGGCTAAGGAAGAGTACTCAAAAAAGAATTATTCATTATTCTAAACAGATGGAATGCTCACCAGAAGAATTGCTTGAGGCATTGGCAGAATATTTCGTACATGTACAAATGACTTCTCTTGAGCAGAGCCCGAAAATGTATGTCGGTGGAGGAAGAGAAATCTATGTGGAGAAATTCGTGGAAGAGCCGCAAAAGGGCTTGTCTGATTTTTTCTAGGTAAATTGCTTCTCTTGATCAGAACGAACTATGCATGTCCTTGCTATTGCTCGGAGGGAGAAAATAGCATGACGATGTCGTTGTGATTGTTTTTTATGCTTTTTATTAAATATTACAAAGCCTTTTGACACTTCTTCAATTCTTCTAAAGCAAGGTTTTCATCGATTAGATAAGGTACTTGTTCAAAAACTAAGAAATAGCTTTTGACGGAAATGCCTACGAAATATATTTTTCCAGCTTCGGCATTAAACTCCAGAACAGTATCAATGTGTTGAGTATCAGTGTGAATTTTTACTGGTCCTGGCTTAGTGACATAGGTCAGATAGCTTTGATTGCTAAGTTCAGGAGCAATTCGTGTATTATTAACAATGATCGGAAAACTTGCTCCTCCTTCTGTAAACGCCCACGGTCTGTAAATATAAAGTGTTGAACTTCCTTCTTTTGCCTTGAGTGTTTCGGAAAAATAATCTCCTTTTTTAGCGGCACAGCCCGATAAAAATCCTACCAATAAGAGTACAGATATCATTCTACATAAATGAAAATACTTTAGTCTCACGTTTTCTCCGAAATGTTGTAATTATTAACGGTATAAAACAATTATGTTAGAGGTACTAATATATTTTTATCCAATTCACTACAAGCAATCAATATAAACAGAAGATTATACTACGATCAATCAATAATAAGATTCAATATAAGCACAACTATAAAATCTTTATACTCTTTAATATTCCATATTCCTTTAATGAATTTTTAAGTTTAGCCATATTTTCTGCTAAATTCTGATGTGTTTCTTTCCATGTACTTGAATCTTTAGCATCAAAAATAATATTTTTACATTTTATGCGGCGACGTTTTATGTCTTTTTTATCATTGACGTCTTTATAATCGACCCATTCTAATTCATCGCCAAACCTATTTTCTATTTCTTCTTTTTCGCAAAAATATTCATTAAATAATTTTCTATTATCGTCAGCGTCCTCTTTTTGAAAACATAGCTCAACCCATGCTACACCATCATCAGCCCTAATACATGTAGAAAATGCCACACCACCAATGCCTAGATTTGTTTTAATATAGGACTTGCCGCCGCTTTGAGTATTTTTATAAAAATCAGTGCATTTTCTAACGTTTTCTAAAAAAGCATCCCAAAATTTTTTATTTAGAGATTCCGCCTTCATCATGTACCTCCGTCTGTTGTAGCATCAACCAGAGAAAAGACTACCATAAAGTGCTCTGTAGATAATTTTTTTAATCTTAACCGAAAAAGGTGTTACAGAATAGAAGATATTTTGAGATGATCAACCGATACCGTTGCCCCATTGTCCAAGCATCCGACGCTTGATGTTGCTTTTCAATCTTTAATAATGGATTGTGAGGTGTGGTGCCTCTTGGAAAGAGTACAAAAATATGCGCCATTCACTATGCGAAACAGATGGACTGCGCTACAGAGCAATCGATGGAGGCTGTAATGGAATACTTTAGCTATTTGCAGATGGACGGGACTGAATCAGGACAGAAGATGTACTTAGGTGAAGGAAAGCATGTCTACATTGAGAAGTTCAAAGAGGAGGAGAAGGTCAATGATCTTTCTGGGCACTTTTAATGCATTTAAGGTGAATGGAGGTGAATGTTCTTCGGACTAATTTTGCAATGAGATTCAAAATGATAATATGTGAGATTCTCACGAAAAACCATATGCCTACCTCGAACCTTTTGACCGCCGCTACTATCTACAATTATCAATCTTTTTTCTTCCCTATATCATTTGGCATCGGAAAAAAGTACAGACCTTCTTCTAATTGTTGTTGAAGCACTTTTTTTCTATCAGATGTGGCAATTCGAGAAGATTCAAGTTGCAAAATTTCATCCTTTAGTTCTGAAATATTACTCTGAGATTGTTTAGCAAGCCTTGCATATTTATATCTCTCTTTAGAAGTTAGTTCATATTTTTTTGATAACAAAATATATATATTTTTATTATCTTCAAGTTTACTATTTAAAGATGCGGCTAATTGGGTTGTTTTATTCAACTTATCCTTATAATTCGCAATTGCTTCATTCAAGCTAGACAATTGATTGTTTACTTTATTGTTTTCCTCTGCTAGTAAACTTGCTTTTTGTTTTAGCTCTAATTGCTCAATATTATTTTTCAATTCAAATACTTGGTTTTTAAGTTTGGCTATTTCATTATTTTTATAGAATATTGGTTGAAAATATTCAACAAACCAGATACTAAGAAGACCTGCGGCTACAAAAGCCATAATGTATACTGAAAAATGCTTTTAATACTTAAGCTCCGTATCTCTTTTGTTTGAGCATTAAACTTATTTGCCTCTGCTTCGTTTCTTTTAATTTCTGAATTCAATCGATTTATTTCTAGATCAATCATCGAATTGTCTGTAGTGTTTAGTTGCATGATATGTTTATTTCCCTTTTTTGTCATGTGGGGTTACAGAAAAATGTGAACGAAGTAAGTGCAATCCATAGTTTTTGTGATCTTCCTCATTGCTGGCAAACAAAATCTCCAATTCAGATAGGTTGTTTCATTGTCTTTACAGTGTCAAAATTCATTAAGGTAGTTTAACCTTGTTAAGGTCTATAGAATCATAGTGGATAGATTGTTTGAATGATTCTATATCTGGAGATTTAGTTAATGTTTTATTAATTCTGTCCTTGTTTTCATCCCAGAACTTTAAAAAAGGTCCTTCACCGAATACATCAGTACTTTTGTAGCCTGTTATCATAGAAAAAGATTTCACACTTCTGACAACTACATCAAGATTTTGATCATTGTTGATGGCATTAATTAGAGCCTCAGGAACTCCTAATTCTTTTCTGTTTCCTAAAATAACTGAGACCTTAACTCTGACAGCATTTATCTTACTGTTTAATAAATCGTTGATTAGTATTTTTGTATCCACTTTTTCCAAGTCTGTTTCAACCCCATCTCTATAGAATTTATTATCCAAATATCTATCTCCCGATAGATAAAAACTTTTAACTTGAAATATGTATGATAATACTATGCTCTCTCTATCTGTTCCTTTCACTTCATTGAGCAATTTGTTGAGTTTATCAAAAGCTGATCTTTTACCTTTGGATATAGATTCATCCGTCCAAACCATTAATTTATCTCTCCATTTTAATTTTTCGAGCTCGGTAGAAACTTCATTTTTAAGGTTATGCAACTCATCGGTAATTGCTTGATTTTTCTTGACGAATTCTTTATCCACCTTAGATAATCTTTCATTTGACAAAGCAACCTGGTTGTCAATTGCTTTTACAGATTCCTCAGCACCTTTAACCTTGACCATAATTAGTGCCGCATCTATTTTTGATTGATTGAGTGCTTTTTTTGATTCCTCAATTGCTTCATCTGATTTTGTAGTTGCTTGTTGCAGTACCCCTTTGGCTTCATTTCTCAGTGCTTCTGCTTCTTTGCTTGCTTGTGTAAGAACTCCTTCAGCCTTTTCCAGTACAGCTGCAGCCTCGATTCTTTTTTGTCTAGTTTCCCACATCTGCCAACTGCTTATACCAACCTGTGCGATTGCAATCACCACCATCAATATCGCAACAAAAGTTGATGCTAGCTTTAGAAATTCAACCCACTTGTTCTGTGATCTTCCACAATGCTGACAGGCTGAGGCATCTATCTTGATGGATAATTTACAGTACTCGCAGGGTTTTTCGAGTAATAAAGGACTATTTGGTTTATCAGTCTCCTTGGGCAATGCAGGACTATCTGGACTATCTGAATTATCAGATTCTTGGGGTAATGTAGGACTATCTGGACTATCATTCATATGAATTACCAGTAAAGAGTTAAGTTGCGATGATGACAGTTTTTCAGGTTAAGGTAAATGTTGGGAATTTGCCAGCTATTAATTCATAACAACCTGCAATGTCGGCTGATATGTTCTTTCAATGTTTATTGAAAAAAACAAAATACTGGAGTACACACAAGATAGTAGTACGCCTTCAATGCTTATGTAGCCTTCCTTAAGTATCAAAATACCACCGCCTAGGCAGGAACCTCGTCAATTTTCAAGAATTTTCAATTGTGATAACAAATAAGAGGTAGTATCAAGATAACAATAGTTAGTAGACAAGTGCACTGCCACGGAGTAGTAATGGTACTGTAACCAACACCTCATCAAGCTCTTGATGCTAATTTATTATACAGTAATAATCTCCATTAACGCTTCATTGACCTTCATTGGATTGGATTATGAATAATTCTAAGCAAGAGACTCAAATAGAACCTTCCACTTGTAATGAATGTGGTGGACAATTAAACGATCATGCCAAAAGATGTCATCTTTGTGGGTCATACCAGAAATTCAATTGGCTTGAGTTTTTCAAATCACTTTCTTCCGCAACAGCGTTTCTTATTGTACTTGTATCAATCGGGACACTTATGCAAACCTGTCAAGAGAAACAGAATGCAGAAGTAGCAGTCATAGCGGCTAAACAGGCTTTGAAAGATACAGAAAAAGCAAAATTCGCGGCAGAAACTGCAAAAGTAGAAGCAATTAGCCAAGCAAAAGAGTTGATCAGTACCCTTGGAAAAACAACAAAGACAGAATTGGAAAAAATTGCGAAGGAAACATCTGCAAGTTCGGAGTCAGTCGAAACATTGGGTACTCTTATTGAGGAGGAAAGGTCTAAATTAAAAATTCTTTCTGATGAGACAGCAATTGCGTTAAAGGGACTAAAAACTGTAGAGGACAAAATTGAATTTCAACAAATTGTTGATGCAGCTCGTAAGGATGATAGAAAGTCATATGATCAACTTAAGATTTGGTTAGAAGATAAAATGTATCCTTTTCAAAAACAAGCAAAGACACAACATGACAGAATAGAACGCGATCTTTCAGATGAGATTAGAAAAATTGAAATTCAAAATAAATCGACAAAATATATTGAGCAATCTTGTGCTATTTCAGTAGAATATTCATTGCATGATTTGGTTGGACTTTACTATTCGATGGAAGATTTAATAAAAAGAAATATTGGCAACTTGAATATCAGACCTTATCTTATAATTTACGTTGCAGAACGGAGAACTGATATTTCATTAAAAGAAAGATTACAATTTTTGATTAATATTATAGCATCTGATAACAGTTTGATTAACTTAAGACTTGCAGATATTATTTTTTGGGAAAATGCAAAAAAAGAAGCACGGCAATTAATGTGGACGCATCGAGCGACAAGTCCTCACAATGATTATCATTTTACTCTAAAATATTGGAATGATCATAAAAATGAATATTAATGAAAACTCTTCTTTTTTCTAATAGAAAGCAATCGGCTCTTGCTCGATATAAAAAATCCTTTAATGTCTATTAATCTTTTGTTGCTCCATACCTTAAAGTTCTCTTGTTATCAATTCAACAATTAATAATCGGAAATAAAATAATGCTTTTGACTACAGAAACACTTAATAGTGAAATGATAAATTATCCTCCGAATTTTGTTTCTGTTGCATATATTGGAATTGATTGGCAAGAATTTATCGACCCAAATAAAATAAAAAAGATAATTATTTCACCTACAATTGGGTCTAACCCATTTGCAATAGAATCTTTAGTAAATGAAATATCTTGGGAGAAAGTATATTTCTTAAATAACCTTCATGCGAAAATTTATATTGGAGCAAATAACGCTATAGTTGGCAGCCCAAATCTTTCCCGAAATGGGTTAACTACAACAGGGCAACAAGAGGCAGCGATCAAAACAAAAGACAAAACAATAATTAGCGATCTGTTAAAATATTTCAATAAACTAGAAGAGTTAGCTAATAAGAATTATCCAGATACCAAAGCCAAAAAAAAACGTCTCTCTGAACTAAAAATAGAATGGACAAATGCCGTTCGGAGTGGAGTGATTAAGGATGATCGAAAAAAGACTAACCAATTTTCAGATTATAACATTGTTTCATGTGATGACTTCTACATATCTTGGTATCAAGATGATGATGATTTCAAATATACAGAAAATGTTTTGCCAATAAAAGAATTAATTGAAGATGAATTGCACATTGCGGAAGATGACGAAGTTGAAAAAGGAAAGTGGATTTTGGCTTGGAAAATTACAACTCAAGACAGACCATACAAAGACAAAAAATACGCTAGCTGGATATATATTGACGAAATAATATCGCAAGGTATTGAATCAACATCAGATTACAAATATACTAAACTTGCGTTGATGTTAAAAAATAAAGAAGAGTTAACTCCTCCTTTTGAAATTACCAAAGATTTTTACAAAGCATTTAGTGAACTTGTAGTTGATAAAAAGTATTTAAAATATATGATAGGTGATAAAAAAACCTATTATATAAAAAACACCTTCGGCATGTTTGAGGAATTCTTGATTGCTTTAAAAGAAAGAATGAATCAAAATAAAACATCTCACTGACGCATAGCAACAAGGCAAAAGATATTTTATAATTTCCGCCGCGATAAATTAAATAATGGTGAAAAATTCAGTAATATCCGGTTAGAAAATTGCATGCAAATTTTTGATAAATATTAACATCTTGGGTCGTTTTTTCTTGACAAAGAGATAAAAATTTTCGGTCGCCCCCTTAAAAGAAAAATCTTTTAAGGGGG
>NZ_SWCM01000025.1 GCF_005116645.1 Desulfopila sp. IMCC35006 | reverse complement strand
TCATTCACGAAATTCTTTCCTTGTAAACAGCACAAGAGGATTAGTGGTTAGTCACTAACCCCGCCCAACAGCATTGCGGGACTCTGTTTAGTCCTCGCTTGACGGGGATAAGTTCATTCACGAAATTCTTTCCTTGTAAACGGCACAAGAGGATTAGTGGTTAGTCACTAACCCCGCCCAACAGCATTGCGGGATAAGTTCATTCACGAAATTCTTTCCTTGTAAACAGCACAAGGAAAGAATTTCTAATTCACTAAAATATATACTTTTCAGCTTCACAGGCGGCCTTGGCCAGGGTCCGCTTAGCAGCGAGCAGACCGGTTGCATCGTACTTGGCAAAACGTCTGATTCCGGAGAGAATCATGGTCAGCGTATCGCCTTCCTCGATATAAAAGGCGCCTTTTCTTGCCGCACTGCCGGCCGTCTCGGAGGCGTCGAAGGCAAAAATCTTGACCGCAGCCTGCAGCAGTTCCTGTTTTGCCGCGCTCACTTTTCCATAGTTCTTCTCTGCGCGCAGGACCGTGCTCTCCAGGGCAAAGATCTGGATAGCAATATCGGCGGCAGCCATGAGGATTTCCTGCTCATTGGCCAGCTTATCCATGAACTTCTGTACCCCGGCGCCGGAGAGGATCAGAAACAGCGTCTTCAGGTTGGTGATCAGGGCTTTTTCCTTGGCAAACAGGATGGACTCATCGAGCTCTTCAAAGCTTGGTGTCATCAACGACTCAAAGGCTTTCATGGCCTTGGCCTGCAATGGCAGCTCGCCCTTCATTGCCTTGCGCAGGATCATGCCGGGAATGAGCAGACGGTTGATCTCGTTGGTTCCCTCAAAGATACGGTTAATTCGTTCGTCGCGATAGAAACGCTCCGCCGGATAATCGGCGACAAAACCATACCCACCGTGGATCTGGAGAACCTCGTCGACGGTTTTGGCCAGGACTTCACTGCAGAACACCTTGGCGATGCCGCATTCCGAGGCATATTCTTCAATGCCTTTCAGGTATTCGTCATAATAGTTGTCGATACCCTTTTCGATGGTGGCTATTTTTTCGTCAAGCAGTCCGGCAAGGCGATACACCAGCGATTCCGAGGCAAAGATATGGGCGGTCAGATCGGCAATTTTCTGGGAAATGGCGCCAAACTGACTGATCGGGGTATTGAACTGTTTACGTTCGTTGGCGTATTTAACACCTTCGGCAAAAGCCATCTTCGACGCACCGGTAACGCCCGCGCCCAATTTAAAGCGGCCAATATTGAGGACGTTGAAGGCGATCTTATGACCTTTACCTTTTTCACCCAGCAGGTTTTCCACCGGCACCTTGCAGTTATCGAGAATGATCTGGGTGGTCGACGACCCTTTGATACCTAGCTTTTTCTCTTCCGGTCCGACGATCAAGCCCGGAAAACTTTTTTCCACCAGAAAGGCGGTGAAATGCTGTTTATCGATCTTGGCAAAAATGGTATAGAGCTGAGCAAAACCGCCATTGGTGATAAACTGTTTGGTACCGTTCAGGATGTAGTGCTTGCCGTCTTCGGACAGCACCGCGGTCGCCTGGGCACCAAGGGCGTCACTGCCCGAACCGGGCTCGGTCAGACAGTAGGCGGCACACCACTCGCCGGAAATGATTTTTCCCAGGTATTTGTCTTTCTGCGCAGGTGTCCCGTAATAGACCAGAGGCAGCGTTCCTATTCCGGTATGTGCCGAGTAGGCCACGGAGAAAGAGCCGCCGAAAGAAATCTTCTCGCTCACCAGCATGGTCGACGCCTTATCCAGCTCGAGTCCGCCGTATTCCTCCGGGGCATCCATCATAAGCAACCCCAGCTCGCCGCATTTTTTCATTCCGTTGACGACGATGTCAAAATTCTGTTTGTCAATCTCTTCAATATGCGGGACGATCTCGCCTGCAATAAACTGCTCGGTCGTCTCGCCCATCTGGCGCTGTTCATCGGTAAAATCTTCCGGGGTAAAGACATCCTCACAGGGAGTTTCCGCAATCAGATATTCGCCGCCGTTGAGTATTTTCTCAGCCATTCTTGTCACCTCATCAGAATATTATAAACTTTTTATATTTGGCAAATTGTTCAGCAGTGCTCCAGATGCGTGCAGGCAGGCTGGATCACTATAGTACTCCTATGTGGACCAGCCTGACCGTGCACAGGTGGAGTGCTGCTGGATAATTCTACATTTTCTCGAACACGCCGGCGGCACCCATCCCCCCGCCAATACACATGGAAACCAATCCATAGCGCAGTTTTCTTCGGCCCATCTCATGCAGCAGGGTGGTGGTCAGTTTCGCACCGGTACATCCCAGGGGATGACCAAGAGCGATGGCCCCGCCGTTCACATTAATGATGTCCTTGTTAAGGCCGAGGGTTTTGATAACCGCCAGCGCCTGAGCAGCAAAGGCTTCGTTCAATTCGATCAGCTGGATATCTTCCAACTTCACTCCAGCCAGCTTCAGAGCGGCCGGGATGGCGGTGATCGGACCGATACCCATAACTTCAGGGGCGCAGCCGGTGGCGGCAAAGGCGAGAAAACGGGCCATCGGGCTTTTACCGATTTTTTCCAGGTATTCTTCCGAGACAACCAGCGCAACAGAGGCGCCGTCGGTCATCTGCGACGAGTTGCCGGCGGTAACCGGGCCGCCCACCTTAAAGGCCGGTCGCACCTTGCCCAGGCTTTCCACCGTCGAACCGGCCCTGACACCATCATCGACGGTCACCAGCTCCTTGACTTTTTTCATCTTGCCGTCAACCAGCATATCCTTTTCGATTTCCACCGGAATGATCTCATCGGTGAACCGTCCCGCTTCGATGGCAGCAGCGGCTTTAGCGTTACTGGCGGCGGCAAAGGTGTCCATCGCCAGTCGATCAATACCGTATCGTTCGGCGACCAGCTCGGCGGTGATTCCCATGGAGGAGAAGGCCTCCGGCCAGTCAACCATCAGACCCGGATTGGCACTGTACTTGAGACCGCCAAGGGGTACACAGGACATTGACTCGACCCCGCCGGCGACAATGCAGTCGGCAAAGCCGCACATCACCCGCTCGGCGGCAAGCGAGATGGACTGCAGGCCGGAAGAACAGAAACGATTGATGGTCTGGCCCGGAACCTCTATCGGCAGCCCGGCTCGCATAGAGGCCACCCGGCCAATGTTCATGCCTTGCTCGGCTTCGGGAAAGGCACAGCCAAGGTAGACATCGTTCACCGACGCCGGATCGATTCCGGTACGTTCAATCAGCCCTTTTATTGCCAGTGACGCTAATTCGTCCGGCCGCGTATCTTTAAATTTTCCTTTGTTTGCCCTGCAGCCAGGAGTTCGGTAACTGGCAAGTATATATGCTTTTTTCATATCAATTCTCCAATAATGGGTAAGGTAGTGGCTTAGTTGCGCAGCGGCTTGCCGGTTTTCAGCATATGCTGGATTCGCTCGGCAGTCTTTTTATTGCCGCAGAGTTTCAGGAAGTTTTCCCTCTCGAGCTGCAACAGATACTCCTCGCTAATAAGAGTGCCGGGATTGACATCGCCGCCGCACATTACCTGGGCAATGATCGTGCCCATTTCGGCCTCATATTCGGTTATAAAATTACCCATCTGCATATTCCACAGCTGGCTCTTGATAGCGGCAGCTATCCCCCGACCGGGAGCCGGAATGTTTTCCGCCGGACGCTTCGGCCGATAGTTGACCGCCAGCGCCAGGACCTTTTGCTTGGCATCGCCGATCAGTCTGTCAATATCCATGCTGATCGAGTCACCGTGGCGCATATAGTCCATGCCATACAGTTCTGCCGCGCCCATGGAAACCTTGGCCATGGCGAGCTGCTCGAAGTTTTTAAAGATAAACGGCTGTACGTCTGTTTTGTTCTTTTGCGCAAGCTCAATGGACCGCAGACTCATCTCTTTAGTGCCGCCGCCAGCGGGAAGCAGCCCGACGCCAATCTCAACCAGGCCCATATAGGTCTCGGCGTGGGCATTGATACCATCGGAATGCAGGCAAAACTCCGCTCCGCCTCCAAGCGTCATGCCAAAGGGTGCGCTGACCACCGGCACCTTGGCGTATTTGACCGCCATGGTCGCCTTCTGAAAGGCCTTGACCGCCATGGCAATATCATCGTAAGCGCCTTCGGCCAGAGCGACGGCGACCATCATCAGGTTGGCGCCCACCGAAAAATTGGTGCCATGGTTGCCGATGACCAGGCCAACGCCTTCTTCTTCTGCGCGTTTGATGGCCTTATGGGTCATGGCCAGGATATCGCCGCTGATGGAGTTCATCTTCGAGTGGAACTCAAAACCGAACACCCCGTCACCAAGATCGACCACCGAGCAGTTGGCATTTTTCTCAACCACCTTGCCGGCTTTTTTGAGGATCTGCAGCTGGATCTGGCCCTCTTTCACCGGTACCGGGAGGTAGGTTCTGGTGGCAAAATCAAAGTATTCTTTCTGGCCTGTTGCGCTGAAGCGATAGAAGCTCTCCACCCCCTGCAAACTTTCCGGAACCTTGAGGCCGTCCTTTTCCGCCCGTTTGACAAATGCCGCCACGCCGATCGCGTCAAGCATCTCAAACGGCCCGATCTCCCAGTTAAAACCCCAGCGCATGGCGTTGTCGACATTGACCACATCATCGGCTATCTCGGGGATACGGTTGACGGTGTAGATCAAGGTGTCACGAAGACTCTTCCAGGCAAATTCGGCGCCTTTATCTTTTGCCGAAACCACCATTTTCACCTTCTGAGCCGGATCGTCCACCTGCTTGACCATCTGCACCGAGGCAAACTTCGGCTTGGCAAGCGGTTTGTACTCGCCGCTGACATAGTCGTAATAGAAGATCTGTTTCTTGCCGTCGACCACATCCTTTTTGTAGAAGCCCTGTTTGGTTTTGTTACCGAGCTGTCCGGCGTCGATCATCTTTTTCATGAAATCGGGCATCTTGAACACCCCGCGCTCTTCATCGTCCGGCAAGAGATCATGGGAGTTGGTGCCGACATGACCGAGGGTGTCAAGACCGACCAGATCCGCCGTCCTGAAGGCCGCACTTTTGGGCCGCGCTGTTGCGGGACCGGCAACCGAATCGACTTCCTCCACCGTCATCCCCATCTCGACCATATGCTGGATGCCTTTATAGATGGCATAGGTGCCGATCCTGTTGGCGATGAAATTGGTGGTATCCTTGGCATAAACGATCCCCTTGCCCAGCCGTTTGCTGATAAAATCGGCCAGTCCGTTCATGACCACCGGGTCGGTCTCCGTGCACGGAACGATTTCCATCAGACGCATATAGCGCGGCGGATTGAAAAAATGGGTGGCCAGAAAATTTTTGCGCAGCTCAGCGGGCAATACCGCCGCCATCTCATTTACAGAGAGACCACTGGTATTGGTCGTCAGAATGGCACCTGGTGCCAGATTGGGCACGATTTTTTTGAGCAGATCGAGTTTGATCGGCATATATTCGATGACGACCTCGATAATCCAGTCACAGCTCTTTAATTTTTCCAGGTCATCCTCCAGATTACCGACCTGGATCTGTGATGCATAGTCCTTCAGGTAAAAAGGTGCGGGCCGCATCTTCAACAGACCCTGCAGACCATTCCGGGCGATACGGTTGCGTACGAGGGGGTTGTCCAGTGTCAAGCCTTTTGCCTCTTCCTGTTTGTCCAATCCCTTCGGCACGATATCAAGCAAAAGAATTTCCAATCCCGCATTGGCCAGATGGGCGGCAATGGTCGCTCCCATGACTCCGGCGCCAAGTACGGCTACTTTATTGATTTGCCTCATGTTGTCTCTCCATTAATTTTTGATCTGCGGGGCAATAATCCCTTCGCCTTTAGATAGATACAGGTCCTCAACGACACCTCGGTATTTGTCGAGGATAAACTTGCGTTTCAATTTCAAAGTGGGGGTCAGCTCTCCGCCTTCGATCGAGAAATCATTCAGTACAAGTGCAAAGTATTTTATCGTCTTATACGGCGGGTAACTCTTGTTCAACTCCTTGATACGATTGGCATAAAGTTCTTTAACCTGGGCATTGACCACCAGCTCCTCGACATCGATATAGCTGATCTTCTGCTCCCTGGCAAAATCGATTACCTGTTCGATATTCGGTGTAATGATGGCAACCAGATACGGCTTGCGGTCGCCGAAGACAATGGCCTGGGAGATATATTTGTCGAGCTTCAGCTCATTCTCGATCGGCTGGGGTGCAATGTTTTTGCCGCCGGCAGTAATGATCAACTCTTTTTTACGATCAACAATATAGACAAAGCCCTCCTCATCGATGGTGGCAATATCGCCGGTCTTGAACCAGCCATCTTCAAAGCTCTCCATGGTGGCTTCATCGTTTTTATAATACCCCAGCATCACCTGCGGTCCCTTGACCAGCAGCTCTCCATCTTCGGCGAGCTTCAGCTCTGTCTCGAGCACAGCCTTGCCGACGGAATCGAAGCGCACCATCCCGACACCGCTCAAGGCAACGACGGGGCTGGTTTCGGTCAGGCCATAACCGCTGAAAACCGGCAGACCGATAATCCACATGAATTCGTTGATGGTTTTGTCAAGCGGCGCCCCGCCACAAAGAAAAAAACGCAGCCTGCCGCCAAATTTATCGCGGATTTTCTTAAAGACCAGCTTATCAAAGAATTTGTACTGTATATTCAGCAGACCAAGGGGTTCGCAGGAAACATATTTTTTATTGACATACTCCCGACCCACCTCAACCGCCTTGTAAAAAATCTTTTGCCGCCATGGCGGCATCTTGTTCACGCTTTCATACACCTTGGCATAGATCTTCTCGAACAACCGGGGAACACTGACCATGGATGTCGGACGAACCTCCACCATGTTCTCCATGACTGCGGCAGGTTTTTCGGCAAAGGCGATATGGTTGCCATGCATCAGGGTCGAATAATACCCGCCGGTCCGTTCAAGAACATGGCTGAGCGGCAGAAAACTGAGAGTGGTTTCATCTTTGAGCGGCATGCCGAGCTGCCTGGCGCCATACTCGGCATTGATCATGATATTACGCTGGCTGAGGAGCACGCCCTTGGGCACCCCGGTTGTTCCCGAGGTGTAGATGATGGTGATAAGGTCATCCTGGGTTATGGTATCAATCTGCTTTTCGATCTGCTGCGTATCTTCCAGAGACAGGGGAGTTTCCACCTCGGATAACTGGTACTGGGTATAGACCGGGAAGGAGCGATGCCCGAGGAACCGCTCATAGGAAACAACCAGCTCGACATCCGGAATCTGGTCCTTTACGGAATAGAGCTTTTCATACTGGCCCTTGGTTGAGCAGAAGACAACACTCGCCTCAGAGTGATTGAGGACATAGGCCGCCTGCTTGCCGGTATTGGTTGCATAGATAGGTACGGTAATACCACCGACGCTCTGGATGCCGAAATCCGAGATGGCCCAGCCAAGACGGTTCTCCGAAAAGATGGCCACCTTATCGCCCGGCAATACGCCGTATTTCTGCAGCCCTCGCGCCAGCATCAGGACCCGCTCATAAAACTCCTCATAGGTCAGGGACAGATACACTCCCTTCTGTTTATAGCTGATCGCGGTTCTCTTGCCGTACTTGCGGGCATTATCTTTAAGAATTGCCGGGATCGATTGATAGGACATGATATTCATACTTTCCTTTCTCCCCAAGAACTGTTCAAACCGACACGTCACGCATAACGTTTACGTTAAGTAACACTCATCAGGAATGTATACATTACCTTAACGTTTAAGTCAACATCAAATGGTTGGTTATTTTACATCATCCATCTTGGTAAACGATGACATAAACCCAGGCGGCAATTCTCTCAGCAAAGATTCTTTATAGTACTATAACAACGCGTTACCCAAAAGAACAGCTGAGCCCATTCATTTCCAGAAAGCGACCTTTTCCCCTCGCGCCGACCCTGCAAATCATGCCATAATAATTAGACTTTTACGTAAAGTATGACGACAGGGAGGATTGCCGGTCTGTACCTTTTTGCTTGTACAGGTCTTTGCAAATAGACTACTCTTTTCCAGGAAATGTGACGGTGCAGAAATTATAACTATGAAGGTAAGACGATGACTCAGCTGTTTATAGCGTTCGGTTCCCTCCTGGCTCTTACAGGGGTTGTAGCCAGATCACTCAGTGCCCATGCCCTGCTGCAGTTGCTGGAGGCTCGCGGCAAACTCGATAATTTCAACCTCGCAGCCGATTATCTGTTATTCCACGGCCTGGCGCTGATCGGTATAGCCATCCTCTGCCACCTCTTCCCCGAGGGGAAATACCACCACGCCGGCTGGGCTTTTTTGCTTGGCTCCATCCTTTTCCAGGGAACGGTCCTGACCAAGAGCTTTATCTCCATCCAACCCTTTGGTTTTCTCACGCCCCTTGGTGGATTCGTGCTGATGGCAGGATGGGGACTGCTGATTATTGCTGCGCTGCAGGGTTATTTTGCGGGCAGGTAGGCAATGTTCCTGGCGGGAAGGCGTTCGATGGTGTTCAGCCACTTGCTGCTGGTCATAACCGGAACGCTCAAAAAAAATGTGCTTACCACTAAAGTTCAGCTACATGGGGATATGAGGTGCCCTTTGCACGGGTGTTCCGCAGCCTGGATGGCTGCGGTCAAGCCCCCAGGGATGGGTTTATGGCGTCCCGTGCAAAGGGCACCTCATATCCCTCTGAACGTTCCAAGCTGAACTTTAGTGGTAATCACAAAAAATAAAGAGTGTTTTTCCCGGCTATATGGAAAAACCACTCTCTATTTATATCCCTGCTCTGTCCGTCAATTACAGCGAGGCGATTACGAAATTATTTTCATTTACCAGTGGTTTGGAGGTCAGCACGGCAAACTCAACGGCAACCCCCTGCCCATTGCCATCGTTATCATACAACAGTGCTCCAGTAGTTGTATTGTAGAGGATGAAGTCATTTTCATCGGCTGCTATACCCGTTGTGCTGGAGTGAAAGTTGACAGCAGCAAGGCTGCCTTCCGCGAGAAAGGCACTAAAGATACTTTTATCCAACAATATTTTATCTTGATCAACGGTGAAATCGACAATCGTGTCTTTATTGGTGCCCGCATTCAAAACACTGTCAAATACAAAGGTGTCGTTACCGAGACCCCCGGATAAATTATCCTTCCCGAGACCACCGCGCAACTCATCATCACCATCGCCGCCCTTGAGGACATCACTCCCGTCAAGGCCTTGCAGCAGATCATTTCCCCCAAAACCAAGCAGCGTATTATTTTCTGCCCCACCAACCAGAATGTCTTTATAGTTTGAACCATAGACATTCTCTATTGACAGCAGGCTATCGCCTTCGGCGGTTCCGCCACTGGCCGTCCCGGCAAGCAGATCCACCCCTACCGCCGTGGCTGAATCACGATAATCGGCGCTGTCACGGCCATCGCCACCATCGAGGATATCCCCGCCAGTGCCGCCACGGAGGACATCGTTACCCAAACCGCCGTATAAGGTGTCCTGGCCATCGCCGCCGCGAAGGGTGTCGTTACCATCATTGCCAAAGAGCATATCATCGCCATCATACCCAAGCAGGGTGTTGGCTTCACCATTGCCGACCAGGGTGTCGTTATATCCGGTGCCGTAGATATTTTCTATCGACAACAGAGTATCACCCTCAGCGGTTCCGCCACCGGCCGTCCCGGCAAGCAGATCCACCGCTACCGCCGTGGCTGAATCACGATAATCCGCGCTGTCCCGGCCATCGCCACCATCGAGAACATCTGCGCCGTCACCACCGCGGAGGACATCATTACCCAAATCGCCATATAAGGTATCCTGGCCATCGCCGCCGCGAAGGGTGTCGTTACCATCATTGCCAAAGAGCATATCATCACCATCATACCCAAGCAGGGTGTTGGCTTCACCATTGCCGACCAGGGTGTCGTTATATCCGGTGCCGTAGACCTTCTCTATCGACAGCAGGGTATCTCCTTCTGCGGTTCCACCACTGGCCGTCCCTGTACCCAGATCAACGGCAATTGCCGTGGTCGAATCCCGGTAATCCGCAATATCTACCCCATCACCTCCATCTAAAGTGTCGGCACCAACACCACCTCGAAGACGATCGTTGTCGAGACCACCATACATAGTGTCCAGACCGTCACCGCCCTGAAGGTTGTCATTCCCCGCACCTCCATCTAAAATATCGTCGCCGTCATTGCCCAACAAAGTATCATTTCCATCTCCCCCATTGAACCAATCGTTGTTCGTTCCAACCCCAGACATTTTATCATCACCATCCGTCCCATCTATTGGTTGTCGCGCTAAAAATTCATCAAAAGTCAATACCGTACCATCAGCAAAGCTAATAAGATCATATCGATTTGCCAACCTGCTGGTATCATACCAGTAGTATAAGATCACCTGGTCTCCCCCAGTGCCCACATTGATCACTAAATTGCCGGTACTGGTTTGATTTTCTTCTATTTTGAGGTCTTTCAGAGCGATCCCTTCGCCAAAGGCCAAAGTATCAATGCCGAGAGGGTCGTCACACTCTACGGTATGTTTACCATCCCCAAGATTGAACACAATTATATCATTACCCGCTCCACCTCGAAGAAGGCTCGATCCTATTCCCCCTTCAAGTACATCATCTCCGCCAAAACCTTCGATAATACTGCCGCCGGTTATGATGTCGTTCTTATCATCCTCTCCCGCCAGGTATCCCATGCCATTTTGATATAACGGCATTCCCTGTAAGATGTTGCTGGCATCTCGTTTTGTGCCATCAGCAAAGGTGAAATGCTCTACCTTGCAACCGTAAAACCAATCGTACAGGGTTAATTGATCAGTATCCGCTCCGACCGAAAGCACCAAATTATGACCGTCTTTTGTGGCCTTATTAATATCGGCCAGGCTAATATCAGGTCCAAAGGCAACAGTGTCATCCCCATTGAGATCCCCAATCAGGATTGAATCCTGGCCATCACCAGAGTTAAAGCAGAAGATATCATCCCCCGCTCCTCCGTTTAGAGTGTCGTTTCCTGTACCTCCTTCAAGAATATCATCGCCGTAACCACCGTTTAAAAAATCATCCCCTGCTTCACCTTTAACCCAGTCATTATCAACACCTGCGCCATAAAAAATATCGGGGTTTTCCGTACCGATTACTGGCTGTTGTGCCATTAATTCATTAAGGCTCAACACCGCACCATCGGTAAACTTGAACTGGTCAATACTATAAGCCGTATGAGCTCTCACTGGGGAATAATCATCAAACATATAAAAATCAGCGAGCCTGATTTGCTCTCCACCCTCACCAACATAAATTGTTAAATCAGAATAATTATCTGTCGTCAAAGAAAATTGCAGATCAGACGAGGTTATATCTGCACCGAAGGCAATAGTGTCGAGACCGTCTACTTCATCACCCATGATGACATCTTGACCGTCACCAAGGTTGAATAGAAAGATATCATCCCCGGCACCGCCAGAAAGGGTGTCATTACCTCCATCTCCTGAGAGAATATCATCTCCACCATACCCTTTTAGCGTGTCTCGACCAGCTAATCCGCTAATGATGTCAGTGCCATCAGTTCCCTCCAAAAGATTGTTTCCCGAAGTGCCGTCTTGATATAATGGCAGTCCTGCCAAGATATTGTCGGCGTTTCTTTCTGTGCCATCTGAGAATGTGAAATGGTCAACGTGGTAATCCGGGCTCATAAACCAGCTGCTTATAGTTATCTGATCGCCGGCTGTTCCAATTGAAAGAATTAGATCATCAAAGTATTTACTTGCTTTGTTTATACTATTCAGAGTAATGCCGGCTCCAAAAGCTATCGTATCATTAGTTCCATTAACATCGCGGTTATCTATACGATCCTGGCCGTCGCCTATGTTAAACACATAAATATCATCGCCAAACCCTCCCGAAAGCCTATCATTGCCCAATCCCCCAACGAGCACATCATTGCCTTCCTCTGCAGAAGTCTGACCGCCAAGAAGGTCATCCCCCGCGCCACCATAAAGCAGATCATTACCGTTTTGCCCCCTCAGCCAATCATTTCCATCCCCTCCATAAAGCTCGTCTATACCGTCACAGCCAAAGAGAATGTCATGACCGGAACCACCATCAAGAATATCATCCCCAGCCAAACCATAGAGCACGTCATCGTTATCTCCGCCAGAGAGGTAATCATTACCGGAACCGGTCAAATCTCCATTATCACCTATCAACCAGTCATTGCCGGCTCCACCGTATAACCAGTCGTCACCATCACCGCCGAGGAGGGTATCGCTCTCGGTGCCGCCATCGAGCATATCGTCTCCCACCCCGCCGTCAAGCCAATCCCGGCCAGCACGGCCCCACAGAATATCGTCGCCCCCGTTGGGGGCATTATTGTTGATCGTGAAATTCCTGGAGACATATCCCGTGTAATATCCGGATTCAGAGGCGGTAAAATCGACGCCAAGGTATGACAGATTATCCAGGCTGAGTGCCATCGAGCCTGTGAAATAACCTTCACCAAGCAGGATGTCATCCCCATCTCCGCCAGAGAGGGTATCCGCATGTGAGCCGCCGGCCAGAACATCATTGCCCGCATCCCCCCTGATAATGTCATCGCCATCAAACCCTGATAGAAAATCAATACCTTCACCACCGACAATCTGATCGGCTCCACCGGTGCCCTGGATCCAGTCGCCACCGTTCCCACCGTCAAGCAGATCCCCTTCAAGCTCACCCGTCAGTGTTATCTCTTTATTATTCCAATACTCCATGTAGCCAAAAATGATATCGCCGCCATCACCGCCGGCAATTTCGTCATGCCTGGCAAAACCGAACAAAAAATCGCCCGAATCACCACCGGTTACCTGGAGACGAGGTGCCGCAGAAGTGAAGTATTCACTGTAAAATGGTGTCGCTGAAGTGGCTCCAGCCGGAAACGATGTATACGTCAATTGCCAATTTGCCGGATTAGTGCCAATATCCAGAATCCCCATCACATCAGAGTTGACCGTACCCGTCAGGGTCATGTCAAAATCCTGTGGGTCCTCTTCCTTCAGGGTGAAACCAAAGTCATTATCAGCAAATGCCGCCGCGCTGGTCTGGTTGGCAAAGGTGATGCTGTCTTCGGCACTGAGGTTGAGTTGGCCCGGTGAATGAAATTCCAGCCTGTATTGGGGTGTGCCATCGGGATTTCCAGTATCGCTGATGAACCAGTATGCACCGCTCGCGTTGTCCTTTTCAAAGGTGCCGGCGATCAATTCGTTGTTATAAATTATGTTATTTTGGCCACTGTCGATAATCCGGTCATGCCCATCTATGACATAGGTATCAACACCGGCACCGCCTATCATGATATCATCACCGGCGCCTCCATCGAGGATGTCGGCTCCGTCCCCGCCGACCAGAATATCTGCCTGGTCGCTGCCGGTAAGCCTATCCATGCCGGTTCCGCCAAGCATAAAGGTGGATTTGTCTCCGGCTACGGCAGTCATTGGCTGAATGCCAGCCTGGATATACCAGTCTTGAAGGTCGGGGACTTTTTCCAGGATTGCTGCCCGTTCCTGGGCCGGATATCGCAGCAGGAAATCGTTAAAGAAGGTATATCCCTTGGCATCTGTAAAGGTATCGGAAACCTTGGTCCGATCAAAATGAATGCCACCGCTCACACCATCGATGTTGAACAGCGTCTCGTTCGCCGTAAGTTTGTCCTCGTAATAGGCCTGCATGGCAAAGGCGATAAGCGCCTTGGTCAAATCCGCCGTGATTTCAACGGTCATACCGCCCTGCTGGGCAATTTTCTCCATGTCTTCGGTGAAGCGGGTCAGCATCCCATCACTCGATAAACCATCTATTCCTTCCTGATGACGGACCAGATTTTCCAGAAAATTGACATTTGTTGTGTTCGATTTGTCTGTGGTGAAACTGTACAACTCGTCATCAAATGCTAACTTTAACAAATCAGGCAAGTTCAAGGTGACCTGACGGAACTTTTCGTTTTGCAGAAACGTGGTAAGCAGGGCCATTGAGTGAAGGTCGATTCCACTAATATCTGGAGATCCGTGCGAAATCTGGGTCTCTTGACCAATCCGGTCAAAAAGCGTTACAGGTGCAGAACTCAAAACCTCACCCTGCGTGTTAAAACTCGTAACAAGAAACTCTCTGTCATAAAGGGAGCTATAGTTCAACAATGGTTGTAGCAGGGTTTCGCTAACGTTGTGTTCCTGTAGATATTCATAAAGATCATCCGCTACCGCCAAGCCTCCGGCTTCCGGATCAGCCGCCTTGCGAAATGGAGCCTGGTTAAACGTTACCGCCTGTTTGTTGAAAAACACTCCAATCAAGGACGCCAGACCGCCTCCCAGGCTATGTCCAGTGAGAGTGATCGTGGCATCTGGATTGGCTGCCTTGACTTCACAATAGTATAGCGCGGCCTGCCTTAACTGAGAACAAGTGTCCCCGTTTGCCAGGGAAGTATTCGTAACCCAGTCCCTCGAATCATTTGTTCCAGTAAAAGAGATTACGATTTCGTTTGTCTGCGAATTTTTATATGCAGAAGCCTCAAACCCAGTCAAACTATCTTCTGGAATTCTCGACAAGACATTCCATCCATTAGGAACTGGAAAGCGATTTTTTGCATCGCGAGATGAATAGTATGAGCAACCTGCAAGTAAAGCATATTCAATTGTGGTGACCATTTTCCTCTCCTAATTTCTTTATCATTTCTTTTGCTTATCGATAAATTTTTGACCAATAATATCATTAGGTAGAATCCACGAACCTTTATAAAGGACTCTTTTCTCGCACAAGTTCTCTATAAATGAGGCGTCCAAGGGTTCCCGAACAAAAACCTTCAAATACTGCACTTCCTTGTGTTTGCTCTCTTCATTGATCCGAGTAATCTCTTCAGCCGGTACAACGCCAAAACGATGTGACAACAACCTTTCCCTTCTCAGCTGGAAACCGCTGATAACCATATTAGCTTTCGTGATTTGCAGCGGTAATTCATCAACCGGTATCTGCTGCCAGTCATTGTCGCTGTATTTCAGGAATACATAGGGCGGGTTGGGACGTTTCCATTTGTTATATGCGATACAGCCCATCGGGGTGGTAACGAGATAAGGGATTCCGCTTATGATATCGAGAGCCAGGGGCTGCAGTTCGGTATCCTCAAGATCAGGTCCTATGGTAGTCTGCCAGGTAATTTTTTTACCGGACTCGGGCAGGACAACGGAAAGGGTATGTTTGTTTACCGGCACATCCTGACCGATCTCATGACGACCTCCTCTTGTCTGTGACCGTTTCACGATGATCTTGCCCCCATCATGCAGCAGTACTTCCTCCTTCCAACTTGCCGGCCACCAGCCTAATAAGGTTTGAGTGACGTTCATCGCCGGCAGCCAAACCAGATAGGGGAAAAAGGTTTTTCCAAGCAAGAGGAGAGCCAGGATTACAGCAGGTACGAGCACATAACGCTTCTTCATCCGGGTTTTCATACAGCAAGCCTCCATTTCCGTTTATGATTCCCCCTAATATTCAGCACAGAAGGTTCAGGGAATATGCGGTGGCCTTTGCACGGGTGTTCCGCAGCCTGGATGGCTGCGGTCAAGCCCCCAGGGATGGGTTTACGGCGTCCCGTGCAAAGGTCACCGCATATTCCCATAGAGCTGAGGTTCGTGGGAGAAGAATTCCGTTTATCGTCACGGACACCACAAACATCCAAACCATCGCTGCCATGATTTGGAGCATGGTTATTACTCATGAAATTATTCATTATCCTTCTTCCATCGTTCAATCTGAAACTGGAAAGGATACGGAATGGCTGCATCCTGTGCGGCCATGCCCAGAGACTCGTTTTGCGCTGACTCTTCCGGCGTGGACAGCTCTGAAAAATCCGCCAGCAAGGGTTCCGCATTGCGCAGGTATTTGGTGATGCTCACCGGGCCGGCCCAGAGGATATATTGCTCGTTGTATTCCGCCTCTATGGCTGCGGACTGCGGCACCATTACCAGCTTGCCGCTGAGGTGCTCGACAGCCATGACCTCGAGTGCCGTCTTGGCCCGCAATATTTCGTTATTGGCCAGGAACCATTCCACCCTGGTGCGCACCGTACCGAAAACATCGACCGTGATATACACATCAATCTCCGCCTCGGAGGGCGGCACAACGATGACGCCCTGCAGAAAAAGATAGCTCTCCAGCAAGCCGGAAAGATACTGGAGGTCATCGGACGAAATTTCCGTTGAATTCTGGTAGGACCCTAATCCTTTATATTCCAGGCCGATCTGTGCTTCCCCGCCGCCACCCTTCTGCTGGCTGGTTTTTTGTTCGGAGGACGGCAACAGGGTTTCCGTCACGCTCTGGGTGCCTGAGCCGCCGGTTGATGTTGCGGTATAACGGGGATAGATTGATTTTTCTGTAACAGAGGGAGTCTGGATATAATCGCCGCGGAGCTGCGACACCAGCGAATATCGACCGCCAACCATGTTTCCAGTGCCGGTATCGCCGATGGCATTGACAAAAAGATTGACCTTTTTACCGCGTATTGTTGTCAGGTCGATTTTCTTTACCGTTGCTCGGGTCGCCGCTGCAACCAACTCCTGTTCCACGGCGAAACGCTTGCCGCCGCCATGGGCAGGAATACCTGTTATGGAACCGCATCCGCCCAGCTGGAGAAGCAGGGCAACACTGAAGAGTAGATACATTCCATGACGACAGATTGATGTTTTCTCAGTAAAATCGAGCATAATCCTCCACAATATTAAGCGTTGGGTCCCCACTGGTCCCATGTGGCACAGGGGCATCGGGACACCTTACGGTTCGCGCAGACTCTCGTCAAAAACCCGGATGATCGGATACAGGAAATACGAAATAACCGACCGGCTGCCGACCTTAATTTCTGTTCTGACCTTCATGCCGGGCATCAGGCGAAACCCCGGCGGAACATTGCGCAGCTTCGTCGACAACAGACTGAGCCTCGTCCGATAAAATGCGTCTTCTGCCTCGGAAGGCGACTGCGCCAGCGACTCGCCCCGGTCATTGAGCCGAAAACTGTCTTCGCTGATGACCCGCACTTTCCCCGGCAGGGTGTCGTGTCGTTGGAACGGGAAGGCATCAAGCTTGACCCGGGCTGAATCATTGGTGCGGATTCGGGCGATATCCCTGGCAGGGACGTTCACCTCAACTTCAATACGGCTATTGAGTGGAACAAGAGTGATCAGTGGCTCTGCCTGCCGGGCAATCGAACCGACCGCCAGGTCCGCCATCTGCAAGACCACTCCCGGCTGCGGCGCACGCAGGCTGACAAGCTCATGCAACCGTTTGGCCTTATTGATCTCCTCGACCACCTTTTCCAATTCATTGCGCAGGGTAACCTGCTGCTCCATCAGCTCGCCGCTGCGTTCCTCTATAAATCTGCGCCATTCCGACCTGGCCTGCTGCAGTTCATGGACAATGACCTGCTCTTCAGCCCTTAAACTGGCCATCTCATCGACCGTCTGAAATCTATTCTTCTGGGCGTCCAACAGTCTGAGCCGATACCCGGTATCCTTTTGTCGATCCCTGGCGACCGTCCCCTCCACATCACGCAGCAGCTTCAACTGGCGCTCCTTGCCCTGATGCTGCACCTTGTTTAACGTAAGCTTCGCCTCCAGGGCGGCAATCCGTTCGGCATTGAACTGCTTGTTGCGATTGAAGATAATTTTTCGCTGGCGAAACAGCTGCTCCTGCAACAGTCCATCTTCACCCTCTTCCTTGAGCGCCGCAAAAGGTTTCCCTTTTAATTCAGCCTGAATCCGTCGCACCTGCGTCCCGATGACCTGCGCCTCTTTGGTCAGCTGGGTCAGATCGGCACTGGCAAAGGTCGAATCCAGCGTTGCCAGGATCTGGCCCTTTTCCACGCTGTCGCCGACCTGGACGTCGATCGATCTGATGACCGCGGTATGCAAAGACTGGATAACAATAGTCGGTGCAGTGGTGATAAGCTTGCCCTGGGCAACGACAATCCGGTCCACCTTGAAAACAACGGCACCAACCACAACCGCCGCAAGACTGCCGAGAATAACATAGAGCACCCAGCGGACTCGACCGGGAACCGACCGTTCTTCAATTTCGACCGCATCCGGCTGATACGCCAGAACCTCCTGAGATATTTTTTTGCCTCGCATACGCTAGTTAAACTCCATCTGCTGCTGCCAGAGTTTCTTATAAAGAGGGCAATTCTGCAGCAGGCTCTGATGCGCGCCGTAGCCGACGAGATTGCCACCTTCTAACACCATTATATTATCCGCATCTTTCAGCATGGATAAGCGGTGGGAGACGATTAAAACCGTCCGGCCCCGCGAAATTCTAGCCAGATTGTCCCGAACGATTCGTTCGCTTTCCGGATCAAGCGAACTGGTGGCTTCATCCAAAATGAGGATTTCCGGGCGGGTTAACAGCGCCCGGGCGATGGCCAGCCGCTGCCGCTGTCCACCCGACAGATTACTCGCCCCTTCTTCAAGCTGTGTATCATAGCCGTGGGGCAGTTTGACGATAAACTCATCGGCCCCGGCCAGGATTGCCGCCTCGATGATCTGCTCCCGCGACGCGCCTGCCTGGCCCGCCCGAATATTATCGGCCACGGAGGCCCTGAATAAAAAACTCTCCTGCAGCACCACGCCACTCTTTCGCCGCAGGTGCGCCGTGTCAATTTCATTGAGGTAACAGTTATTGATCCTGATGGTACCGGTCGATGGGAAATACGCTTTCTGGAGCATCCGGGTCAGGGTCGTTTTTCCGGAACCGCTGGGGCCGACGATACCTAAAGTCGTGCCGGCAGGGATAGTAAGGGAGATCTCCTGCAGGGCGTTGGGCAGATCCGGTGCGTAACGAAAACTGACCCGATCCAGAACAATATCGCCTTTCATCGACGGCCGGGTACCGTGGCGGTCGGCACCCCACTCCGGTTTCGCGTTCATCACCACCCCGAGTTTTTCCACCGAGAGCGCGGCCTCCTGATACTGATGAATGAGCCCCACCAGACGAACCAGAGGAGATGTCACCCGCCCGGCGAGCATCTGAAAAGCAATCAGTGCACCAACGCTCAGCACGCCGCCAAAGACCTGGTTCGCCCCCACCCAGATGAGCATGACCGTCATTAACCGCTCGAGCAGCTGGGTCAGCGATTTGGCGGTAATGGAAATCTTCCCCACCCGAAACTGCATGCTTATCGCCCGGGCCACCTTCTGTTCCCACTGACTGCGCAATAAGGGTTCAATCGCCATGGCTTTAACCGTCGGCATGCCGTTAATCGTTTCCACCAGCATTGCCTGTCGGTGCCCTTCTGCGTCATACAGGGCGTTCAGTCGGCGTTTGAAAGGGGCGATGAGCACCAGTATCACCGCGGCAATCAACAAGGTAAAAACCAGGACTATGGCGGTCAGCTGAAAGCTGTAAAAAAATAAAAAGGGCAGAAAAACAAACAGAGACGTCGCCTCAAGCATGGTGAGAAAGACACTGCCGGTAAGAAACCCGCGAATGTTGGCAGTCTGCTGCATATGTTTGGTGAGGACGCCGGCGGTAACCCGCTCAAAGAAGTCGAGAGGCAGGTTGAGCATATGGCGGAAGGTCCGGGAGGTGACCCGCAGATCGATCTTGTTGGTGGCATGGAGCAGCAGGTAGTCGCGCAGAAAATCAAGACAGCCGTTGACAACCAGCATCACCGTCATGCCAAGCCCCAGCACATGCAGGGTGGTGAAGGCCTGATTGACCAGGACTTTATCAATGACAATCTGGAAAAAGATGGGTGTGATCAGGGCGATGGCGTTAATAAAAAGTACCGCAATGGCAATATCGACAAAAGCCGTTTTCTGCCGCAGAATCTCCGGGATAAACCAGCGCAGGCTGAATGGCTGCGTTGCATCACTGAGCTTATAGACTCGTTTAAAGATATAGACTTCGCCGGTCCAGAGCGACTCAAACTCCTCCCTGGTCAGCCGCACATGCCCGCCGCCAGCGCCGTTCAGCGGGTCATAACAACCAATTACCGGTTCCTGCCCGGCAGTCTCCGCGCCGATAGCCCCGACGACGACCACATGGCGGCCGCCCTGCAAACGGGCGATCGCCGGATAGGCTTTATGCAGATGCAGAAGCCCCAGCCAATCCAGTTGCAGCAATTTGGCCCGCAACCCCTGGTCCTTGCCCATGCGCAGCAGCGTATCGCTGAGGATTTCCTCAGATCCAAGATTATATTCATGCCGCAGACGGTCCTGGGTGAGTTCTATATTGTGCTCTCTTGCGACGAGCGAAAAACAGACCAAAGCGGTGTTGATTTTTTCAAACCGCAGCAGCCCGCCGGTGCTGTGCTGTCGAAAATCGGTAAAGGAAATCTTGCACGGCGTATCGCCTGCCTCATCGTGCTGCCCTGCCAGGGTGAGGGAAACCGGCACCCCGTCTGCGCCAATATCCACGGCAGAGATGATAAGGTACCGGCCAGTCAGCAGTTCAGCGACAACCGGCAGACGACCGGCTGCTTCCGGCCAGTCTTTTTCCTGTGGCCGCAGGATCAAGGTCCGCAGCCCCTGCTGCCGGGCGGACTCTATTACTTTTTTAAGAATGTCCTGTCGACTGGTGGTATCTGCCCTCTCCGCCATAGCCTTACATGCGGCGGCAAGAGCGCTTTCTCCTCCATTTTCTGCCAGATACCGGCAACCAGCCAGAAGATCCACCTGGTAATTCGATATGCTGGCAACATGTTGGCCAATCTTTGCATTCATCTCAATCCCTGACCTATTGGCTGCAAAATCTTTGTAACTACCCTCGTAAAAAGTCCAAATTTCAGGATGGCTAAGTAAAAAACTTCATACACGAGGCGTGTTAATTTCACTATTGTTTCGGCGTACCAGGGTACGTCGTAATGATCGTGAAATTCGCAACAACGAAGTAGATGAAGCGTTTTTACGACGCCATCTATATTAAGGGTACCGATCACCTCCTATAAATTTCTCATAATGTTTTATCATCAAAGACAACTGGTGGCTGAAACAGGCCTAAGATTAATGAAATAGCATTGACATTTCGGAATGATACAATGCAAAAAATTATTTTAGTAAGCAGGTTTTGGCGATCGGATAGATGAGGTGGAAAAGGAGTATCACGAGGGGCAGGTGCAGAACGATTCGATGGTATGGTGGCAAGTCATTCCTCTGGTTCCCAGGCGGCACTTAGGAACCAGAGGAATGACTTGTCATGCGTTTTGTTTTATTGTACAGTAAAGTGTACATGTTCATATAGGAGGCGAACAAATGGACACAATTACATACACCTCTGCCAGGGGTAACCTTGCAAAAATGATGAAGAAAGTTTGTGACGACCATTCTCCTGTTGTCATTACTCGAAAAACAGCTAAACCTGTCGTTATGATGTCCCTTGAAGATTATCAATCGCTTGAAGAGACAGCATATTTATTAAGAAGCCCTGAAAATGCTCGAAGGCTTCTTGAATCAATAGTTCAGCTTGAAAAGGGGAAAGGTTTTGAAAAGGAGTTGGCTGATTGAAACTCATATTTTCCGAAAACTCCTGGCAAGACTATCTATACTGGCAACGAACTGACAAAAAGATTTTAAAGCGCATCAACCTGCTAATCCGTGACATCCAAAGAGCCCCAAACGAAGGGATAGGTAAGCCTGAACCGCTTAAACATGGTCTCTCCGGATATTGGTCCCGCCGAATTACTGATGAGCATCGGATAGTTTACAAGACTGAAGAGGATTCAATATTAATCGCTCAGCTCCGTTACCATTATTAGTGCCTTAATAACCGTTCAATTGGTTCCATGTGCCCTATGCACGGCGGTCTGATCGTGGGCATATGGGGGGCTGGTGAACGTTTCATGAAATTTTATTCATAATGTGTCCACAACCTGATGACTTTAATAATTTTTTCTGTATTGTAGATCTGGTAAACAAGCCGGTGTTGCAGATTTATTCTTCGTGAATAAGCACCGGCCAGGTCTCCGACCAGTTTTTCATAAGGCGGGGGGTTTTGATAGGGATCTTCGGTTAAAATTTCCAGCAGCTTGAGAGCTTTTTGTTTTAACCCGGCTGCGGCCAGTCTTTTTGCGTCTTTTTGGGCTTGTTTTGTGTAGACTATTTTCCAAGTCACCAATCAAGCTCCTCTTCACATTCTGAAGGATCTTGCTCCAGTCCTCTCTTAATGGATTTTCTCATTCCGGGAACTGCAAGCAAATAAAGAGTCTCTGAAATAGAGTTCCAGTCTTCTTCTGATATTAAAACTGCATTTGACCTTTTACCCGTAATAACTATAGGTTGATGTGATGCGGCAGTTTCATCAATAAGACTGTATAATTTTGACCTTGCTTCTGTTGCGTTTATTATGTTCATAATATCACCTGCAATCGTTCACCGGAAAACCTGAAAATCCCATATCACCTCCAAGCTGTATGCGCTTTCATTAAACGTACGCTTTCACGATCGCCAAGTCAAGTTTCATTTCCAGCACATAACACGATGGTATCGAGTTTCCACCTGGTACCCATGTAGCACATGGGTACCAGGTGGAAGAAAAGCCTGTCAGGAGGGGGTACTATCGGTAGGTATCTCTTCGCTCAGTGCCGAGATCTCCGGCTCATCTGAAGAAGCTGTCTCCAGCGGGGCCGTGATGGTGCCGACAAGCTTGGTCGGCTGCGGGGCAAAGGCGCTGATAATCGACATGATCACCGCGGCGACATAGGGCAGCGCCTGTACCAGCAGGACAATCACCCATACCAGGATATCCGGGGTCTCGGAACCCTGTTGTTTGTAAATGCTGTATGCGGCAAGCAGGAGTGCGAGCCCGACCAGCCCTTCTTCCCGGGCCGATTGCAGGGCATGCCAGAACTTTCTGCCCTTGACTATTTTCGGCGTGCGGAAAAAGGGCAGACTCTTGGTCATAAAACCAAAGATGACCGCCTTGGCGATGGTATGGGACAATGACAGCCCGGCCAGGGCCGAGGCAATCGTCTGGGTCATTGTCGCCTTCACCCGGCTGCGGTAGATGTAAAACATCTTGGCTATTTTAAAGACAAAAAACGTCAGAGGCACCGACGACAGAATGATCAGCGGCGGGTCGAACTTGGCGGCATTATGGATCATGGCCGTCGACCAGCATAAGGCGGCCAGGGTAAAAATAAGATTTATGCTGTCGGCCAGCCATGGCAGCCAGCCGGCAATAAAATGGTAGCGCTGCCCGTATGTCAGACTGCTCCGGCCGCCTCGCCGCAGGGTGCGGCCATGGTGGCGCATAATCTGGATCGCCCCGTAGGCCCAGCGGTAGCGTTGTTTCTTGAAATCGATAAAGGTATCCGGCATCACGCCCTTGCCGTAGCTCTTGGAGATATACTGGGCTTCATAGCCTTTCTCAAAAATTTTCAGGCCCAGTTCCGCATCTTCGGTAATACACCATTCCGCCCAGCGGCCAACCTCTTCCAGCACCGATTTGCGCACCATCGTCATGGTCCCGTGCTGAATAATAGCGTTGCGCTCGTTCCGGGTGATCATGCCGATATAGAAAAAACCGCGATATTCGGCATAGCACATCGCCTTGAACAGGTTTTCGCCGTCATCGCTATAGTCCTGCGGGGCCTGGACAATTGCCACGGAGGGTATGGAGAACTGGGGAACCAGATCGCGCAGCCAGTTGGACGTCACCACATAATCGCTGTCGATAACCGCCACCACCTCGACCGCCGGATCGGTTTTCGCCAGGCAGTAATTCAGCGCCCCGGCCTTATAGCCGGCCAGCGGGTCTTCATGAAAAAATTTAAACCGCGGACCGAGCGATTTACAGTGCTGCTCCACCGGCTGCCAGACCTCGGGGTCCTTGGTGTTATTGTCCATGACAATAACTTCAAACCGGGGATAATCGAGGGCAGCCAGGGCATTGAGGGTCTCGATCATCATGTCCGGCGGCTCGTTATAGGCCGGGACATGCACCGAGACCATGGGCAGCATATCGTCCGGTACGTGGACAGGATCAAAGGCCCGCCGCGAGCCTTTGGACCAGATTGCCTCGGCCCATTCATGCGCCTCCGTCAGAACCACGATGACTACGCCGATCAGCCCCAAAAGCATCAGACCGCCGACAACAATAGCCGTAATAGTCAGGTACTGTCGGGAATAACTATAAATAATCCACACCGCCCCGGTTGCGGCAATAAAGGCAACGGACGCCAGAAAGCCGCGGCCGCCTTTTTTAAGGGTCTTGCTGTCGATCAGCAACAGGGCAAAGGTGATCAGGGCAATAGCGATGGAAATACCGCTCAGAAGACGCCACTCCGGGACCTCGACAATGGGCGAGGTAAAGGGGAACTTCGGTTGCCGTTGCACGTCATAGACGCCCCAATAGGAGCCAACCGCCCCTTCGGTAACTCTTTTCCAGGGTTGATCAAAGGCCTCCATAACGTAATAAATATAGCCGAGCTGCTCGGCCCGCTCGATAAAGCGGCGCAGAAAGGTCGCCTCATTGGCAGGGGAAGCGACAGCCTGGCGGCGAATCCTGCCGTTGCTGGGCCAGCCGACCTCGGCAATAACCACCGGTTTATCCGGGAAGGCATTTTCGAGCATAGCCATATGTTCGACGACAAAATCCACCGCACGATCGACATGGATACCCTCCCAATAGGGCAGCATATGGGTGCCGATGAAATCGACATGCTCGGTAAGGTCGGGGTTTTTAAGCCAGATATGCCATGGTTCCGCCGTGCTGACCGGTATATCCAGGGCATTTCTGACCCGATCCAGATACTCCTCAAGCTGTTTGACCGTTATTTCGTTGCGCAGCAGGACCTCATTGCCAACGATGACCCTGATAACATTCCGATAGTTCTCCTTGGCTAAACGAATGACCGTGTTAATCTGCTCCTCGTTCGCCTTCAGATCTTCGCTGATCCAGGCACCCAGCGTCACATTTATGCCATATTTCCGGGCAAGAACAGGGATCTTCGCCTGGCTGCCTTCCACCGTATAACTCCGCACCGCGTTGGTGGTGTCGGCGAGCAGTTTCAGGTCGGCCTCGATTTCCGCCTCGGTCGGCTGCTTTTTCTTCGTCGGATCGTGTCCGGCCTGCATTGGGGAAAAGGAAAACCCCTGGATACGGCTGGGCCAGGGCGGCTCCATCTCGGGCTGGTTCAACAGGCCCCAGAAGCTGATGGAAACTACAGCGATAGCAATAGAGATAAGAAAATTGGCTTTAGTCATGAATGATGAACTCGTAAAAACCTCAAGTTGAGATGGTTAAGGAAAAACTGGCGCACCTTACCCCAAATCCGGCAGCATGGGAATAATTTTCCCAAGCGCACTGCCACGCACGCCAAATGGTTAATCGCACGAATTATGGATAAAATCGCCGCAACAGATGCATTATCATATCCTATTCTTGCAATTTCAACAAATTTCGCGATATGGTTAATTTGCTCCATTTACAACAGCGCCTCTTTTCCATACAATGCACAATTGGCAGACTCGTAATAACCGAAAATTTGTGATGGTTAGGAACACTCATGGAAAATAAAAAAAATCGCCGAAGATTTTTCAGAAACAACAGCTTGCAAGCAAGAGAGATCCTCGGCTGTTTCCTGCTCATTGGGGGAGGCGGCTTGCTGTTTACGGTGCTGTTAGGACATTTACTGACACCGAGCTGGTATCTCAGCCTCTGCGGCGGGATGCTGATCATTGCCGGCTCCTTTCTCCTCTCGCACAAGATAACCGGCCCGATGTTTCGCTTTGAGTCGATCCTGGACCACATGCAGCAGGGGCACCTGGACAAAACTATCCACCTGCGCGAAAAGGATGCGGGACAAGAACTGGCGCAAAAAATCAACGCGTTCAACAGCCAGCTTTCCCGATCATTGCATGCTATCGGTCAAAACTCCAGGGCCCTTGATATCCTGATTGAACAGGTAGCCACACTCGATCTTCCCGAGGGAGAAAAGGAACGCCTGGCCAGCCTCTGCTGGTCCATGCAGGAGCATAACCGCAAGATCAGCAACAACTGCAATTATTACAGCCCCACTCCTCAAGACTCCGCGCCTACAGCATGGCACTAAACTTGCATTGATTAAAAACGAATTACAATATCAAATATTCTTATCAGTGGTCCATACACTGAGGAATTCCCCGACAACGGCAAAGCGATTTCCGAAAGAACGAGACGCAAACTTACCTGCCTCCATTTCCTAAAAGAGCAATAATGGGTGAGCGGGAGCATACCAAGAGGTAACCATTGGCACTTCACAAAATTTTTCAAACCCTTAATCTTTCCGTTTTTCTTTTGTTTTTTACCGCCATCTCAAGCCACGCAGCTGATGCAACCTTTAGCTGGACACCAAACACCGAATCCGTTTCCGGTTACAAAATCCATTACGGAACAAGCAGCCATAACTACACTTTCGTAGTTGACGCCGGTCTGCCGAAGGCGGTCAACGGCAGCATCGTTGCAACAGTATCAGGATTACAGGAAGGACAGACCTACTACTTCTCGGCAACTGCATATACGGCAACCGAAGAGAGCGATTACTCTGTCGAGGTTGTCTACACGGTGGGTACGCCGGCGCCGATAATCAAACGAATTATCTTAAAATAGAAGATAAAAAATAGGGGACGTCTCTGCGAGAAACGGGTGCAGAAGTGGTCCCTCGCAATAATCCCGCAACACACGATTTACGACATGGCATTAAACTTGCTATCAACCTGATATGCAATAATCCGAAACTTTAATAAGGATTTTTACCCACCGGGATATTTCCCGATAAAGGCAAAACGTTTCCCGAAAGGGCGTGACGCAAAACTAACCGGCCTAAGTATCTCACCTGAGATATACGGTAGCGGGGTCACCGAAAGAGACAACCCATGGCAACTTACCGAAAAACGCAACCCCCTATTTTTTCCATTATCCTCCTTTGCTTAACAACCGTTGCAGCACAGGCGGCTGACGCAACCTTCAGCTGGACGGCAAACTCTGAACCCGTTTCCGGTTACAAAATCCATTACGGAACAAGCAGTCACAATTACAATTTGGTGATTGATGTCGGCCTGCCGGCTGCGGTCAATGGCAATATCATCAAGACGGTACAGGGATTACAGGAAGGCAATACATACTATTTTGCAGCAACGGCCTACTCGGCAACCGAGGTGAGCGACTACTCCGCTGAGGTCGCCTACACGGTACCTGGTGGTACAACCACTCCCCCACTACCACCCATAGCCGGCGATATATCACTGCAGGGTAACGAAGACATGGTGTTGATTGGCCAGCTGAACGCCGACAGCTCCGAGGGTTCCAACTTGACATTCACGGTTGCTTCGCAGCCGGGCCATGGTTCGGTAACAGTAGACAAAGATACTGGTTCCTTTACCTATACCCCTGCACTCAATTACTCGGGCGACGACTCCTTTTCCTATACAGCCGACAACAGTGGAGGAACATCAAAAGCTGCTACCGTAGCCATTCATTTGAACCCGGCTAACGATCCCCCGGTTGCTGACAACACAAGCATTTTCATAAATGAAAACACTTCCTATTCCGGACAGCTCTCGGCAAGTGACGTTGAAGACAGCAACCTCTTTTACTCTTTGGTAGAGCAAGCTGGAAAAGGTACGGTGAGTATTACTCCAGACGGATCGTTTTCCTACATACCTCAGCCTAATTTTTACGGTACCGACTCTTTTACTTTCACGGTGAGCGATGGCAGAATTGCTTCAAATACAGCTCAGGTGGATATTACAATACAACATGTTAACATAGCCCCCGTCGTGCAAAATAACAGTTTTTCAGTCGATCAAGGTACTCCGTACAGCGGACAACTTATTGCCACCGATGCAAATGGGGATATCGTGCACTTTTCCATAACAACGGCCCCCGCAAAAGGTACTCTTCTTCTTGCCGACAATGGTGCCTTTACCTATACCCCGAACGGTGATGCTTCCGGTGCAGACCTGTTTACCTTTTTGGCAACAGACGGAACTGCTGCTTCCAACAGCGGTACCCTCACTATCCTCATAAATAAAACAACCAATGATCTTGCCTTCGAATTAGGCGAACTGCTGGTCACTTCAGATTGGCAACATGTCGATTTCAGCAATGAATATACATCGCCGGCGGTGATCGCCAAATTAAACACCATGAACGATGCTGAGGCAGGAATTGTGTCCATCCGCAAACTGACCAGCAAAGGTTTCGATATCCGGATCCGCAACTGGGATTACGTTGGTGGTTTTCATGCGGAAGAGACAGTCTCCTTTATGGCAATGGAACGGGGCCGCCATCAGATAGCTGATAAGGTTTATGCCGCCGCCGAATGCACCAACCTCTCAGGTCTCAACACCTTCAAACAAATAAAATTTGCCAATTCCTTTACCGGCCAACCGGTCGTTTTGGCATCGATTGTGACGGAAAATGAGGCCAATGCGGCAATCCTCCGGATCAAAAAAATAACTTCCAATAGCTCTTACATCACCATGCAGGAGCAGGAAAAAAACGATAGGAAACATGCTGAAGAAACAATATGCTACATTGCTATGGAAAAGTGGTCAGGCGTGGTGGATGGTCTTATGGTCGAGGCAGGAACAACCGAAAAGATCCTCACCGACAAAACATCGACAGTTTCGTTCAAGCAGCAATTCCCCACTATCCCCTTCATCCTGGCCGATATGCAGAGTGCCAATGGCATGGATACGGCAATAATCGGCATGAGCGATCTTTCCGTCACCGATACCGGGATGACAATCATGGAGGAACAGTCAGCGAATAGAGAAACACGTCATGTTGCCGAAATTGGCGGCTACATTGCCGTTACTCCATACAACCCGTAAGGATAATAATCCGTGGACACACTACTCTTTAATGATGTGTCCACGGATCAAGAAGCCTCTTTTACTTCTTCTGTAATTCGCTATACAGCTCCTCAGCTTTCTTGCGATCAGCAAATTCTACCTTGCGCTCAAGCAGTTTACCAAGAGTCTGCGTGGCTTCTTCTTTTTTACCATCCCCTTTTTGTGCTAACGCCAGATGATAGGTAAAAACCGGATCGTCCGGTTTGTGCTGCAGAGCAAATGCAAACTGAGACAGGGCCAGACTGTACGAACCTCGTTGATAATGCACCCAGCCAAGGGTATCAGCGATACTCGGATCATCGGGTAAGGCGCGTTTAGCATTCATGGCCAGCATCAGTGCCTTGCCGAGATCGCCATCGGGCTTTGAGGCAATCAACCAGGCTAGATTGTTAGCTGCCAGGATGTTTTTATCGTTAATTTGCAGGATATTTTTATATTGCTCGATAGCTTTGTCATTGCTCCCTTCGGCAACATACAATGCCGCAATACCCATGAGACCACCTGTCGATTTGGGATCTTTTTCAACCATTGCTTCATACTTTGCCATCGCTTCCTTGTTTTTCCCAAGTCGAGTCAGTAATTTTGCGGCGGCGAGCAGTGACTGGCTGTTGTCCGGGCTGAGTTCCTGGGCCTTGTCATAGGCGGCGAGCGCCTCCTCATCTTTTTTCTGCCTTTCCAAAAGTTCACCAAGCAGGATATAGAGACGAGAGTCCTTCGGCGCCTTGGCAATCTGCTGCCGGACAAAGGTTTCGGCACCTACATAGTCATCCTTGTAACGGAACCCAATAAGCAACGCCACGCTCTGAACATTACCTGGATCGATTTCCAGCAGTTCGGTCAGGAACTCCACCGCTTTTTCAGGTTCTTTGGCCCCGAGAGAAGCCAGGGCCAGATTCCCAAGAATGTCTTTATTGCCGGCAATCTGCCGATTCATATCGGTAAGGATGGTAACTGCCTGGTCATACTGTTTGGTGCCGATCAGGGCGCGCCCGAGGATAAGTGCCGCGGCTACATTCTTCTTATTGAGCTGGAGCGCGGTCGCCGCTTCATTTCTGGCATCTTCAAATGCACCCTTGGCCAGATAAAGTTCGGCCATAAAGGTATGATATTGGGGATTTTTCCCGTTTTTCTGAATTGCGGTGGCCACTGCCTGTTGCGCAAAATCAATCTCGCCTAGACGGTAATGGGCCAAACCAAGATAGAAAAAAGGCTCAGGAAGATTGGGGAAATCCTTATTCAATCCCTGTAAAATAACCATACTTTCCTTAGCCTTGCCTTCTTTCAACAAAAAACGAGCCTGGAGAAGTTGAGTTCCGCTATGCCCTGAATTCTTTGCCTCCATCTCCTTTAGAAGTGATTTGGCCTGGTCAAACTTGCCTCGATCAAAGTAATAGGTGGCAAGCGCCGCCGTCAGATCCGGGTTGTCTGGTATATCAGTCCGCGCCTTGATCAGAACTTTCTCGGCCTGATCATTTTTACCGCTTTGCTTGAGATAATCGGCGAGTTGCAACCGGAAGCGAAGGTCCTTCGGCTCAAGAGCAATAACTTTTTCCAGCTCTGCCTCAACTTTTTCTATCTCACCTGCCTTACCATAATAACTGGCCTGCAGGAGGTGGGCTCCGGCATCGTTCGGGAATTTCTTCGCAATTTCAGTCAACAACGTCTGGACTTTGTCTTTTTCCCCTCTCGTCTCATAGAAAAGTACCAGTGTTTGATAATTGGCAAAAGCAGCATCATCAATGGCAATGGCCTTCTGAAAAGCCTTCTCCGCCCCTTCCCATTGCTTTTGGGCGGCCAGGATGCGGCCTTTAAGATTTTGCAATTCGGCGGATTTATCAAGTTCCTCACCGATTTTTTCTAGTGCAGCCAGAGCCTGGTCATAATGGCCCTCGGAAAATTCAAGCTGAGCCAACAAGGCAAGAGCATCGCGGTATGTGGGATCCTTGGTGAGAATATGATCGAGTCGTTTGCGGCACTCTTCTTTTTTACCGGACATGAGATAAAAGAATGCCACTTTCAGACTTGCGTCCAGATTATCGGGAAGCAGTTCGGCCGCCCTGATCAACTCGTCAAAGGCTTTTTTCGGTTCACCCTCCTTCAAATATAGCAAACCCAGCTGGTATCGAGCCTCGCCGAACTTTGCATCCAGTTGAATGGCATTGCGCAACTCCAGGATTGCCGTTTTCGGGTCACCCTTTTTTATGTACTCAAGGGCATTGTTATAATACATCTTCTTGTCTTTTTCCGGCGAGGAGCAAGCGCTGAAAAGACCAGCACAGAGAATCAGAAGCAGGCAAAATTGCGTGAAGGTACTTATGCCCATCAGATGAGCACTAAAATGAGTCCGGCTTGCCGAGGTGTGTTGATTAATGACCATAACATTATTCCTTCAAGATTGAGCATACTTTGGTGGGAGACGAAACCGTCCTTCTCAATGCAATACATTACCTTGCTATTTGACCACTATAACAAAAGCACGCCGCATGCGGAAGAGCCATTTTAATCGGAATGAAATTGCAAGAGGGAAAAGAGCCACCGAAATAAAGACAATAAAAGAACAACAAAAATAATTTGTAGAGTTGTCTGATTTTGTGCTATAACAACAATCAGTAGTTAAAAAAAAATGCACTAATATGCTGAAATTCAATAGTATTTAATGAACACCTTGTTTTGAGGATAAGGAGAAGGAATGCTTAACATTGGTATTGTGGGTTGCGGTTACTGGGGCCCGAATCTCATTCGTAACTTTAACGCACTCAAGGAATGCCGGGTCAAGACAATCTGCGACATCGACAAAGACCGATTGGCACGCATGAAGAGTCTCTACCCTGGGTCGGAGACGGTCACCGATTTTGATGTCATTGTCAACGATCCGGAGATTCATGCCGTTGCCATTGCAACGCCGGTGCATATGCATTTCGAATTGGCAAAAAAAAGTCTGGAAGCAGGAAAACATATCCTCATTGAAAAGCCCATGGCTTCCTCAGTGGAAGAATGTGTACAGTTAAAAAAACTGGCTGAGAAGAACAAACTTACCCTGATGGTGGGCCATACCTTTCTCTACTCGCAAACGGTTCGGAAAATAAAAGAAATTATCAAAGCCGGTGATCTCGGCAGGATCCTCTACATCAGCGCCCGTCGTTTAAATCTTGGTTTATTTCAGAAAGATATCAATGTGGCATGGGATCTGGCGCCTCATGATATTTCCATTATCCTCAATATCATGGAATCAGAACCGGTATCGGTTAACTGCCAGGGCAAAGCCAATGTGCATGAGGGAATAGAAGATATAACCAACATGACCATTAATTTTCAGGACAAGGGCTTTGCTACTATTAAAAGCAGCTGGCTTGATCCCAACAAGATACGAGAGATGACTTTCGTAGGCAGCAAGAGAATGCTGGTCTATAATGATATCGAACCAAACGAGAAGGTTAAAATCTACGATAAGCGGGTAGAGACACCACCCCATTATGACACCTTCGGCGAATTCCAACACTCCTATCACTATGGCGACATGTATTCCCCCTATATCAAACAGGATGAACCATTAAAAATTGAGTGTCAGCACTTTCTCGACTGCATCAAGACCGGCGACACCCCTATATCAGGTGCAGAAGAAAGCCTGCGGGTGGTACAAATCCTCGAGGCTTCCTCTACGTCCCTGAAAAATGGCGGTAACAAGACAGAGATCAAAAAGATTCCTTGAGCGAAACCAGCACAGTCGAAATTATAAACCCGCTACAATGTACCGGATGGGATGAACTTTTACTAACAGAACCACATAGCACCTTTTTTCATTCCTCGCATTGGGCAAGGGTTTTATACGCCACCTATGGCTATAAACCCCTCTATTTTACGGTAAGAGACAATGGCAATATCTCAGCCCTCATTCCGTTGATGGAAATTGATAGTTTTCTGACCGGTAAGAGAGGTGTGTCTCTCCCATTCACCGATTTTTGTCAGCCCATTATCAGTGATACAATTAGGGCTGATAAAATTTGGGAGACTATCAGGGAGTATGGAGAAAAGGCTGGCTGGAAATATATTGAGATTCGAGGCGGAAATGGCTTAAGCAAAAATATTCCGCTCTCTTCCTGGTGTTATGGACACAGCATCTTTCTCTCTCAAGATACGCAAGACGTTTATAGTAATTTTCATGACAGTCACAAGAGGAATATCAAAAAGGCCCAAAAGCTCGGAGTAGAAGTAAGCGCAGGTGATTCGCTGGAGTTAATAAAAGAATTTTACCGATTGAATGTCATAACAAGAAAGAGGCATGGGCTTCCGCCACAACCTTTTTGGTTTTTTAAAAATATACATCAATTCGTCATTGAGCAAAAACATGGGCTCCTTTTGCTCGCCCGGCACCAGGGAAAAGTAGTTGCCGGTGCACTCTGCTTTCAGTTTGGTGATAAAGCAATATATAAGTACGCTGCATCAGATAAACGATTCCAGAATTTGAGAGCAAATAATCTGATTTTATGGAAAGCATTAGACTACTATTCTCAGCAGGGATTTTGCAGTTTTAATCTTGGCAGAACAGACAAGGGACATGAAGGATTAAGACAATTTAAGTCCGGCTGGGGTGCCAAAGAAACGACGATTAATTACTATCGATATTTTTTTCAACACCAAAGATCAACCACCACTGTACCCACTGTTGACGGCTATCACACAAATGTTTTTAAAAAATTACCTTTGCCAATATTGAAAATTATGGGCAAAATCTTCTACAAACATATCGGATGACTCATCTGTGATACACAAATCCTTTGTAGATTCTTTTTATAAAGTAAAGCCTTTTTTCCCGAGGAAACTGCAACTCTTTTTAAGAAGAAAGTTGGCATTCAATATACTTAAAAACTGTGCTGACAGATGGCCGATTGATGCCGGGAGTGCGAGACCTCCGGATAACTGGACAGGCTGGCCGGATAACAAGAAATTTGCGCTGGTTCTCACCCACGATGTCGATACCAGAAAGGGATTTGATAACGCCGCAGCGCTTATGAAGGTTGACCAGGAGATGGGATTTCGAGCAGCTTTTAACTTTGTTCCCGAGCGTGATTATTCCCCGTCGCCGGAGTTCAGGCAGCAGTTTGAAAGTAACGGTTTTGAAATAGGCGTGCATGACCTCAAGCATGATGGTAAACTTTTTAAATCTGCAGCGACTTTTACTGAAGGAGCGCAGCGAATCAACAGATATCTCAAAGAATGGGAAAGCAAAGGGTTTCGATCAGGTTCCATGCACTGTAATCTTGATTGGATACAACAATTACATATCGAATATGATGCCTCAACCTTTGACACCGATCCTTTTGAACCAAAACCGGAGAGCAGAAGAACAATCTTTCCTTTTTGGGTTGAGCCGAATGGTTTTGGTAATGCATTTATAGAATTGCCATATACCCTGCCGCAGGATTTCACCCTTTTTGTCCTGATGCAGGAAAAAAATATTGCCATCTGGAAAAAGAAATTGGATTGGATCGCTGAACAGGGTGGCATGGCGTTGGTTTTGACCCATCCCGATTATATGAACTTTGGTGAGGGGCTCCCTGGCCAGGAAGAGTATCCGGTACGTTTTTATACTGAGCTGTTGGAATACATCAAGTCGAAATATGAAGGGCAGTATTGGCATGTATTACCACGGGAAATAGCTTGTTTTATGCGAGAAAATATTGGTTAAACTGTGGTTCGCCAACTGAAGTTGGCAATTTGATTGCATGTTTTTCCCACACCTATAGAGAGCATTATGAGAGTATGTATGGTCGCCTATTCGTTTTACGAGATGGATAATCGCGTTAGACGATATGCGGAAACACTGGTAGAAAAGGGTTGGCATGTTGATGCAATAGCTCTGAACAGGGGTAAACAGAAAAAGAAAGAGATCATAAAAGGTGTTACCCTATATCGAATACAAGATCGTGAAATCAATGAAAGAGGGAAATTCTCCTATTTTTTTCGTATCGTAAAATTTTTACTGAAATCAACATTGTTTTTATCCCTGAGCTGCTTTAAAAAACCTTATGATTTGATTCATGTACACTCGGTACCTGATTTCGAGGTGTTTGCAGCATTGTTACCGAAAATTTTTGGGTCAAAAATCATACTGGATATTCATGATATAGTTCCGGAATTTTATGCAGAAAAATTTAGTGCCGGGAATAGTACATTTATATCGACAGCCCTCCTCTGGATGGAACGATTTTCATGTTTTTTCTCGAACCATGTCATCATCTCTAACGATATTTGGTATAAAAAGCTGGTACAAAGATCGGTTCGGCTTGACAAATGTACGGTTATACTCAATTACCCTGTCCCTTCCCTTTTCCACAAAAGAGACAATGCTCTGCACCCGCATCAACCTGAGTTCGTGATACTCTATCCCGGCACTTTCGCCTGGCATCAAGGCTTGGATATAGCAATTCAAGCCATTGCCCGCATAAAAAAAGCAAAGAATGTTTCACGAAAAATTCAGTTGCATCTATACGGTAAGGGTCCCGAGGAAGAAAACCTGAAAAAAATTGCTGAACACCTTGGGGTGACCGATGTAGTTTTATTTAAAGGGATGCTTTCCATCGAAGAGATGGCGGAACGGATGGCATACGCTGACCTTGGCTTAGTGCCTAAGCGGGATGGCAGTTTCGGTGGCCAAGCGTTCAGCACCAAAATTCTTGAATTTATGGCCCTCGGTGTACCGCAGATAGTATCGAAAACCACCATTGACCAATATTATTTTAATGATGATTTGGTGGAATTTTTCACGCCGGAAGATGTGCAGGAGTTAAGTGAAAAGATTATGGGTCTGGCTGACGATGAAACCCGAAGAAATGAGCTTATCAAGAATGGATTGGAATATATTGAAAAGAATAACTGGAATGTCAAACAAAATGAGTATTTGACAATTGTAAAATCGCTCGCAGGGGAATAAATACGTTCTCTCGTGAAATTGCCTCTTTTTTACTACAGCCTGGAGCGTAGTTGATTGGGTGGATCCATAGTTATATGAAAATGCCCCGTATTGATCGTCTGTTAACATTATATTTTTTTCACCCCTTCAAGAGATTTATTAAAAATTGGCAGGGGCTAAGAATTCCAATACTTATGTACCACAGCATATCCAATGGAGATGAAAGTGGTGTTCACCCGTACTATCGAGTGAACACCTCACCTGAAGTATTTGAACAACATATGGAGTATTTGTATTCAAAAGGATATTCCGTTGTCGGGCTTGATTCGTTGCCGCTTCTATTTCAGGAAGAAAAGAACAAAACTTTAAACCAATCAAGAAGATATGTGGTAATTACATTCGACGATGGATTTCGCGATTTTTATTTACAAGCATTCCCTGTATTAAAGAAATATAGATTCACTGCAACAGTTTTTCTTGTTACAGAGGCTATAGGAATTGGAAGTGAAAAATTTAAGGATAAAGAATTTTTGAAATGGTCTGAAGTGAGAGCTCTTTCCAATGAAGGGATATGTTTTGGCTCGCATACTGCCACCCATCCTCAGTTAAAATTACTAGATAATGAGCGAGTCAGGAAAGAGATAAAATATTCAACTAAAGAAATTGAGAATCAACTTGGTAAATCACCTAATTCATTTTCATACCCTTACAAGTTTCCTGAAAACGATGAAGTATTTACTAGTTTTTTGGAAGGTCTTCTTATAGAAAACCATTTTAAATTTGGTGTGAGTACCCGCTTGGGATCTACCTCTTTAAAGGATGCAAGATATTACATGAAGCGTATACCAATAAATTCGGATGATGACATCAATTTATTCAAAGCTAAAATAGATGGCGGATACGATTGGCTTTATATGCCTCAGTATCTTTTCAAGATAGTTAGACAAAGGTTAAGTTAAAACTACATGGTTTATGAGGTTACTCTATGTCACTACAGGCGGAATAAACACATCTAGAACAATTAGTACGAGTTGGGTTCGGAGTATCTGTTTCTATTCGTCGTGTACGGCAGTTTCGGAATCAAATTCGGAATGAGGTTACACAACAAACTGCGGAACATTCAGCAGTGCAAAATCAGAAACAGAAAAAACGCCGTAATGCGAATTAACTTGCTTAGGATCAAAAATGAAAACCTATGTTCTTATTACACCAGTTCGAAATGAGGAAGAATATATCGGGCAGTTAATTGACTCAGTATTAAGGCAAAGCATTTTGCCCATGAAATGGGTAATTGTAAGCGATGGATCAACTGATGACACAGAACGTATTGTCATCTTGAAAACAAAACAACATCCTTTTGTTCAGTTGGTTCGACTTGAAAAAAAATCGAAACGTAGTTTTGGATCTAAAGCCTTAGCGTTTAGAAAAGGTTATAATGTAGTTCAAAATTTGGATTACGATTACATTGGCAACTTGGATGGTGATGTTACTTTTGAAACTAATTACTATGAGAGAATGATTGAAGAAATGGGTCGTAATCCACAATTAGGCGTTGCAAGTGGTGTCTGCTTGGACAAGACAGATTATGGCTTTAAACGGACCTTGTCCAGCTTAAACCATGCCGTTGGTGCTGTACAGTTTTGGAGAAGAAGCTGTTTTGAGGCTATTGAAGGGTATCAACCAACAACTGTTGGTGGTGTTGATTCATTAGCGGAACTGAATGCCCGAATGAGAGGCTGGGAGACCAGATCTTTTGCAGATCTACCTGTTTATCACCATAAACCAGTGGACACAGCAAATGCTCGCACGGGAATACATATTGCCTATCGTGCAGGCATGACTGAATACCATATTGGAACGTACCCTCTTTTTGCTGTACTTAAGGCATTCAGGCGTTGGCAGCAATCTCCTCGAATAATTAGCGCCTTTATACGCTTATTTGCTTATGGGAAATTATGGGTCACCAGGGCCCCTCGAGATGCAACAGTAGAACTTGAGTCCTACCTCAAAAAAGAACAATTAGCTTCAATTAAACGAGTATTACAAGGTAAAATAAAGGCAATTTTTCCTTGAATTCCTGACCATTAATTTTTTTTTAGGTTTTTCAAATTGTTGCAAGAGTAGGCACAAATTGTTATGGCACTATGTACAGTTAAAACAGTATGGAAGGGATGGTCTAAAAGTGGATTTAAATTCTCGAAACCGGCTTATTTTAAAAAAAGACGATGAAATAACTATTTGTTTATTAGGAGCTGGTTTTACCACTGGCAATATGGGGGTGGCCGCACTTGCTAGTGGGACGATTGCCGCCATCTATAATAGCTTTCCTAATGCAAAAATTTATATTGTTGATTTTAGTAGAGAACCCGCCGAATATAAAGTCCCGCATCCTGCTGGTGAAAGTATCGTAAAACTCGTTAACTTACGTTTCACAAAAAAAATATTATTGCAAAATAGTATTGTTCGACTTCTTGTAATATCACTATTCGCTTTATGCATCCCAGGCAAAAATAAACGGGTGCGATTTCTTAAACGAAACCCATTTTTAAAAAATATTATCGACGCCACTTGGGTTGTATCGATGGCAGGAGGAGACAGTTTTAGTGACATCTACGGCTTTAGGCGGCTTTTGTATATTACCTTACCCCAATTATTAACAATGTTATTGCGGCGACCTCTAATACAGTTGCCCCAAACCTATGGCCCATTTAATATGGGCATTTCTAAAATAATAGCAAAATTCGTATTAAATCGATCGCATCAAATTTATGCACGAGACCAAGAAAGTCTATTACTTGTCCAAGACTTAACTAGGGGGAAAGCTCGGCATCCTGGAAATATTTCGTTTGACATGGGCTTTTCACTTCCCCCTGTTCCACCTGTCGATGAGATTATGCGATATCTCAATGGCCTGAAAACAAAAGGTAAGTTGATTGGCCTAAATGTCAGTGGTCTCCTTTATATGGGAGGATATACGAAACAAAATATGTTTGGACTGAAATCCGATTACATTACAGTTATTCACCAATTGATTAAATACTTTATGAATCAAGATGGTGTACACTTGCTACTCATACCTCATGTTTACGGTAAAGGGGAAAAATCCGAGGGTGATTCAATTGCCATTGAGAAATTATATAATGAATTTAATCAAGAATTTAATGGAAGGCTCCATCGTTTCGAAATTTCTTTTAATCATCACCAGCTGAAAGGTATCATAGGACAGTGTGATTTCTTTTTAGGGTCTCGTATGCATGCCTGTATCGCTGCGATTTCACAAAATGTACCAACGATTGGTCTTGCTTATAGCCGTAAGTTTATAGGGGTATTCCAAACGATTGATGAGTCATTGCCGGTGGCTGATCTTCGCTTACTTGAATGTGATCAAATTATAAAAATCATAGATCAGCATTTTTTAAATCGTCAGATTTTGCAAGAAAAGCTACAGGCAACGATGCCAGCCGTGATTCAGTCAGTTCTGAATTTTTTTGAAAAGGTTGTTAGGTAAATGTGAAGATTGAAAGTGAATCTATTAGTTCGACTACAATCTATGCAGCAAAGAACGTGTTTACGAAAATCAAATTATTTATCTGAACATCCCTCGATATTCCTCAGCAAGATTCGACCAAAGCTGTGGAAGAGGCAGTGTAACTACTGCATGATCAATATTGAGTTAACCCTGACACCCATGCTGAAAGGATCATTAAATCGAAACAGTGCTGTCTTACACTTGCCTCCGCAAAACTACTTCTGATTACTCCTGAAAAAACTCAGCTTGTGAAAAAAAATGAGGAGATGACATGGTAAAGAATTCGGTTCAGTTTCAAAAAGGGTACAGCCTGCCTAAATTCCTAAGAGCATATGGCTCTGAAGAAAATTGCCGGGAAAAGTTGTTTAAGTATCAATGGCCCAGTGGTTATGCGTGTCCAAAATCCCCCAGTGTCAGGGCACACTCACATCCTTTAGGATCTGACTTGTGGCGATTTATTTAGGCTTATCGCTTATTATGAGCTGTCCGCCATGAGGAGGCCTCCTCTTTTTACTAATACATTCAAATAACACTGGGATCTTATGACACACCAAGGGTATCACACAGTGACTACCCTATGATTTTTTGGTTTTACTGAATTTCAGGAGTAATAAGAAAGACTTTTTGATGAATTATTTTGTAATAACAATCGTTTCAATACTACTATTTGCTGTTGCGAACAAAAATTACGCAAAAGGCATGGCTTTTGCCACTTTTTTCCTTGTGTCCTTGCCTCATTGCATAAGAATTGAATTACCAGGTGTATTGCCAGAGATGACAATTCATCGGATAGTTATATTGATTTTATTTTCTATCGCAATACAAAAAAATATTTTAAGAAAGATCCAATTAAACACTCCCTTTTTTCGTTTAATAATTCTTATATTTTTTTCCAATTTGTTATCGGGGATTTTTTCGATCGACCCAGGGTTAAGTATTAAAGATCTGTTAGCTACTTTTTTCGAAAATTTTCTATTATTTATCATAATTATTAATACGATACATAATAAATCTGATATCATTAACATTTTGATTTCGGCTTCGCTTGGCCTTGGGGCCGTTGCACTGCTCACATTTTTTGAATACTATGAAGGTGTGAATTATGTGACCTTATTATTTCCTGCACATGCTGCTATTGACAGAACAGGCGCGGTTATTGGCAGCTTTCAGCATCAGATTCATTTAGGCTATATAATGGCGATGATTTTTCCGGTATCGTTTCTATTAATTTTAAATTCAAAGAAACAAAGTGAAAAATTTCTTTTTTTCCTGCTAACAACACTTCAAATTTGTTCATGCTATTTTTCTTTCAGTCGTGGCCCATGGGGACTGGCTATTTTAACTGGTTTTATTCTACTTTTTCTGAGTGACAAGCAAACCAAGAAGAGGCTACTTGCATTAGGACTTATCCTATCATTTGCTCTAGTTTTCAATCCAGGTGTAAGAACTACCATTGTCGAATACTTGAATACTGTATTGCCTCACGAAGGAAAAGAAGACGCTTCTGCCGAATATCGAATTATTTTATGGAAAGTAGCTTTCGCAAAAACAAATGAATCTTCCGAAAGGTTTCTCTTAGGATACGGTGGTCAATCGACTTCCTTAATGGATATCTCGAGTTATTTTGAAAAAGAACGTGGTGGGCAAGTGATGAGTCAAGGTTTTTCTAGTTGGGATAGTGCCTGGGCTTCACACCTGGTACAATACGGCTGGGTTGGATTATCATTAGAGCTAATTTTACATCTTTCAATATACAAAACATTATTGGAGGCAATTAAAAAATCTAGAGAGACAAAGGAAGGACCTCTAGTTGTGGGGGTACTGACCGGATGTTTAGTTTTTAGTCTTGGAATGCTTACTGTTTCAATGTTTAGTCCCCAATTGAAATATCTTTTTTGGGCATTAGTATCAAGCGGGATTATTTTAGGCTCAAATGATAAGATCCGATTACGACCAATCCTCAGCAAGTTTAATTGACTCTTCGGAATCGGAGGTGCATTGACTGCAAAAGTTATCAAAGTAGGAACCTTCGTTTAAGATCACTGCTGTCTCATAACTATGTGAAGAATATCAAATAAATGCAGGCCCGGAGAGCTCTTTGTGTTATATTGAAATTGCGAAATAACACATAATCACAAGGAGATCCGAGCCATGGCGCATTCTAACACAATACTCAGTCAAATCGCTGCATTTTTCCCGAGACATGATTTTGAGAAATTAGCAAAAAGCCATCACACAGGACAAAATTCAGGTCATTTAGTCGTTGGAGTCAGTTTCTTGCTATGACAATTGCGCAGCTATCCGGAAGAAAAAGTCTTCGGGATATTACCACAAACATCAAAGCTCAGGGGCATCGTATCTACCATCTGGGTATGAGGAAAACCAGTAGAGCAACATTGGCTAGAGTAAATGATCAGCAGCCCTATCAAATGTACAAACGATTGTATTTCCAGGTTTTTAACAAATGTAAAGGATATGCTCCAAAACACAAATTCTCTTTCAAAGGAAAAGTCTACCTCCTTGATGCCACCACCATAGATTTATGCCTCAAGGTTTTTCCCTGGGCTGAATTCAGAAAGGCCAAAGGTGCAATTAAATTACACTTTGGTCTGGATGCTGACGGCTATTTACCAACCATCATGAACCTGAGTAGTGGCAAAAGCCACGAAATGCAATGGGCTCGAGCACTCACCCTACCTCCAGGGTCCTGTGTTGTCTTTGACAGAGGATACAACGACTACTCCTGGTATCAAACGCTGGCGAAAAAAAAGATTACGTTTGTCACTCGTTTAAAGCGAAATGCAGTTGTCGAACACCTCGGCAAATGGCGGAACAGTCAATGTGACAACGTCGAATCTGACAAAAGAATCAGGCTAAAAGGGATGACAACCAATCTCAGATTAGTCACGTATAAAGACCCAGAAACAGCTAAAATCTATCACTTTCTCACTAACCCATGTTTAACAAGATCAGTGCAAAACCCATCTTTTTTTGCTCCCTTGCGCAAAAAATATTCAATAATTTCAAATTCAGTTGTGTTAGGATTCAATTGTAGTGCCATAATTACTCTTTGAGCTATT
>NZ_SWCM01000024.1 GCF_005116645.1 Desulfopila sp. IMCC35006 | reverse complement strand
GAAGAAAAAGGAGGGGAAGAAGATTGGTTTATTTTAATTTTTAGGAAGAAAATCAAGAAAAGGAAAAAGAGAGATTATACATTTTCAAACCGCTGAAGAAAATACACTTTCAGATCGCCGCTGACAGTAAACACTTCTGCGAACATTCTATTTAAAGAATTTTACGATACCAACAAGCTAATATTCATTGTTGCTTCAATAGCCTCAATCGTTATCTTTGGGATTATGGTTTATGGCTTGATTGCATCCGAGGGAATGAGTTCCTCAACCAAAGCCACCTTTTTTTTCGTATTTGATATTAAAAATAACAGATTTATTGATATTGATTTTCACCCACCAAGTATTCATGCGAGGGTAGATTGGGAATCACTGACAATTGAACACCGAGAATACTTATTAACACTTTTGAATTATGATGATTTTTTTGAAAGTGATTTTAGTAAATTTATTGATTCTATAATTCAACTTTTAGTCATTGGAATTGTAACAAGAAATGTGGGGTTAATTGAGAAAAGTTATAAGAAAATTACTCTAAACCAACTTCCCAAATTTATAACGAATAAAAAACGTTTAGAAGTGTTCCCTGAACCTTTAATACAAATCCCACACGATGTATCTATAAGTAGAGTTACAGAAGATGAACCCTTTATCAAGTTTTTGTCAAAATATGGTGATCTAGTTTTTTCTTGGAGCATGGGCTTCGCGATGTTTCAAACAGATTCTAAACCATTTATTGAATTTGGGCACGAATATGGAGACGAAGATATTTGTGAAATAGTAGTAAATGTTGAATGTAAGTCCCAAATAAACTACTGGAGAATATTTTCTGGAGAATCAAGTATATTTTTTGATTGGGCTGAAAAAGTCCAATCATATCTGCAAACCATGTGCTGGGATCAATCCAAAGAAAATTATTTAATATTCCTTATGAAAAAAATTCATGAATCCACTGTTAATAATAAAATATAATCTGATTACCCCTGAAACTCAGCTTGTGGAGAAAAAATTCAGGGTAGTCACTATATGATACCCCAGGTGTGTCATACTCCTCTTACCTAAAACAAAAGGAGGAGATGACATGGCAAAGAATTCGGTTCAATTTCAAAAAGGGTACAGCTTGCCTAAATTCCTTAAAGCATACGGCTCTGAAGAAAAGTGCCGGGAAAAGCTCTTCAAGTATCGCTGGTCTGAGGGTTTTCAATGCCCAAAATGTGGCCACACTCACTACTATGAGCTAAAAACCCGTCAACTTTTCCAGTGCACTCGATGCAGACATCAGTGTTCCATCACCAGCGGCACCATTTTTGACTCATCAAAATTGCCTCTTCCTACGTGGTTTCTGGCAATCTATCTCATAACGCAAGCAAAAGAGGGAATGTCCGCCCTTAGTTTGCGCCGGTTCCTGGGCATATCAGTCAATGCAGCTTTTAAAATGAAACACAAGCTGCAGCACGTGATGAAGAATGCTGATGATCAACTTGTCCTTGAAGGCTTCATTGAACTGGATGACGTGTACTGGGGCGGCAAGAAGAGTGGTGGTAAACGAGGTCGAGGAGCGCCAGGTAAAACACCGTTCCTTGCTGCCGTTTCACGTAACGAACAAGGCCACCCTATTCATATGAGGATGAGTAAAATAAACGCCTTCAACTCATCTGAGGTAACATTTTGGTCTCAAAAGCACCTTCATCCAGATGCGGTGGTTATTTCTGATGCTTTCAATCCCTTTAATTGCTTATCCGATCTCGTAGCTTTTCATGGCAAAATCAAAACCTCTGGAATTTACGAGAATCCTGACAACAGGATCTTTCACTGGGTCAACACCATGATCAGCAACGTAAAGAGGGCTATTCATGGAACATATCATTCTATAAGCTCAAAGCATTTACCTCGTTACCTGGCCGAATTTTGTTTTCGATTTAATAACAGGTTCTATATAGGCGCAATGATAGGAAATTTGATTAAGCATGCAGCCAATACGAAGCCTAGACCTCTGCGCCTCTTAAAGCTTGCTGAGTAAGAGGGGTAATCAGAAAATATAATATCAAAAACTTAACCAAACGCTAAACACAGACCCCGCAAACAGCGCGGGTCCGGTTAGCTCCACGTTATGCCATATTCACTAATTAAACAAATATTGGAGGGAGAGACATGAGCCCTACAGGAAACGTCTTCCAACAAGGTCAAAATGGTGGTAACACTAATGTGTATTTTAATACGTGCTATACGGACCATTTGAACAATGAAAAAATGCTACACAAAAAAATGCGAAATATATTACTTACATCAAAATTTGCTTTTGTAATCCCTCTCATGGCTGCAGGAGTTATAATTAGTGATGAAAGAATCTACTTGCTTATCGCATTTATACCTTTTATTGCAATTTTGTATGATATTTTTATAATGAGTGAAGACTTTAAGGTGAAAAGAATTGGTGTTTTCTTGTCTCAGAATTCTGAATATGAACTAGAAAAAAAATGGGAGGATTGGTTAACAATTGAAAACAGTAAAAACAGAGAGCCCTTTGCAAGGTGGGCATCACTAATACTCACTTTTGCAATATTCGTTGGAAGTATCACTATATTTTTATATAAATATAGTTTATTTGAAAAAATCAAAACTAACAATTTCCAGTCTAATGACGCATTAATTTTTGGTTTGCTGATTGCGTACAGCCTGACTGCGCCTATGCTTATATTCACGGTTTACCATTTATTTAAAAAGAGCTATAAAAATATAGCTCTTGTAAAAAATGCATAACAAGCTAATAAAGACGGATCCGCAAAAATCGCAGACCGGCTATCACACCGTTATAGCCAAAAAATATGATAAAAGGCCTCAGTCATATCACCATTATTGTTAGAGATCTTGAAAGAACCTCTAAATTATTTTGTGAAGGATTAGCAGCCAAAGAAATATATGACAGTTCAAAGAAAAACTTTTCAATCTCAAAAGAAAAGTTCTTTCTAATTGGTGGCGTATGGGTCGTTGCCATGGAAGGAGTGGTAACTGAGAAATCCTATAGACATGTTGCCTTTAAAGTCGAGCTAGGGGACTTGCCTGAATTAGAAACAAGAATCTCTAGTCTTGGAGCAACTGTTGTCCCATCCAGGTCGAGAGTCGAAGGTGAAGGTGATTCATTGTACTTCTATGATTACGACAATAATTTTTTTGAATTGCACACTGGAACATTAGAAGAAAGATTAAATAAATACAAGCTATAACCACCGGCTCCACGCGGACCCTGCAAACAGCGCGGGTCCGGTGAGCCGGACGTTGAGCCTGTAGAAAAAAGTAAAAAATATCGGAAAAACTGACATTTAATGGTATATTGTTGTGTGAAACCAGCAGTTTGACCGCTTAACCATGACAAAAGTGGGGGCACAATGGCAAAATATAAGCCTTACTCCTATGCTCAAGGTCAGTTTATCCCCGTCTTCTTCAATAAACAGATCCAGGAGGGTACCTTTGAGTACTCACTCAGTTATCTTGTTGATAACGAACTGGATCTGTCGATCTTTGATAAAAGATTCAATAATGATGAGACAGGCGCGCCGGCCTATGATCCACGCATCCTGTTGAAGGTAGTTCTCTTTGCCTATTCCAGAGGAATTACCTCAAGTCGGGCAATAGCCCGCTGCTGCGAAGAAAACGTGTTGTTTATGGCGTTATCAGCAAACAGCAAACCACACTTCACCACTATTGCCGACTTTATCTCCAGTATGGATAAAGAGATCGCCCATCTATTTCTTGAAGTCCTCTTGGTTTGTGATCAGCAAAAACTGATAGGCAAAGAGATGTTTGCCATAGACGGTTGCAAGCTGCCAAGCAACGCGGCAAAAGAGTGGAGCGGCACCAAGGCTGATTTCCAGAGAAAAGTCGCGAAAATGGAAAAGGCTATTGCAACAATGATAGCCAAACACCGGGCCCAGGACGACTCTTTGATAGAACCTGACGTGATAAGCAAAGAGAAGAAATATTTAGCAAAATTAAAGAAACAAGCGGCAAAGATCAAAGAATGGCTTGACGATAATGATGACCGCACGGGTTCCAGCGGCAAACCAATCAAGTCCAATATCACCGATAATGAATCGGCCAAGATGAAAACCTCTAAAGGTGTTATTCAGGGTTATGTTGGAGTAACTTCAGTAGGCAAGAAACACCAGGTAATTGTTGGAGCAGAAGCTTTTGGCCAGGGCCAGGAACATAACCTGCTGATTCCGATGATAGAGAAGATTCGAGAGAATTTTTCCGAGATCGGTCACAAAGGTGATGTGCTCCATGGAGCGCAGTTGGCAGCGGACAGCGGTTACCATTCTGAAAAGAATATGGAGTACATCTTCCAAGAGAAGATTGATGGCTATATAGCAGATACCAACTTTCGCAAACGAGATCCACGTTTTGTAGCCTATGACCGTTTTAAAGATAGATACAGAAGAGAGATGAAACCAGGCCAAGGTGGGCGAAAGATTTTTGCTCCAGCGGATTTTGTTTTTCCAGCTGATTTTAGTTATTGCCTGTTCCCAGGAGGAAAGAAGCTGTACCGGAGTGGTGGCAATGCACGAGTTAAAAACTACAGGGCAATTAAATTCAAAGGTGCCAAAAGGTCCTGTCTGCCCTGTAAACTGAGAAGAGAGTGTCTGCGCTACCCTAATAAAACAGGGACCAGACAGGTGGCGTACTTCACAGGTAAAAACGCCAAAGGACAACAACGATTTACCGAAAGAATGAAGCGCAAGATTGATACCGCGATTGGTCGAGCAATTTATAGCATGAGGCTGGCAGTCGGTGAACCACCCTTTGCACACATTCGTTCTGTACTGGGGTTGGACAAATTTACTCTTCGAACCAAGCGTAAGGTCAGTACTCAGTGGAACCTGTTCTGTATTGTCCATAACCTGAAAAAGATCCACTCCCATGGAGTAGGCTTTGTTTAGGTTGGTCTCAAGGGGCAGGAAATGGAGCGAAAACATCAACAAATAGGGCTGAATATGACGTAGAAAGACCTTCCTCACCAAAGTGAAAAGACAGTCAACGCGGCCGATATGATTTTTTTAAAATTCGAGCGCTAAGGGGACTTTTTAGCTTTGTGAAATGGCTTTTTTTACAGGCTCGTTATGCTTTATGAAACTGAAAATTGGTTATTTAACCAACCTCGATACTTAATAACATGCGAAAAATATTAGCAAAAACGTGGAAGGATCCTGTTGGCATCAAAGTTATTGCAACGGGAATAATAGCTCTAATCTCTTCGTCTTCCTTTTACTTATTTAGCTATCTGAAAAATATAACATTTAAACAAGCATTTCAGCAATTATTAGATATTGTAAATTTACCTTTAATAATACCATTATGGAGCGTGTTAGCGATTCTTTGTGTGCTCATATTAATGGCAAAATACTTTTTACTTAAAAGCACAAAAAAAACTGAAAGAGAACTTAATGAAAATGACCAAAAAGTCATTAATGCATTGCTAAATCCTAAATACACCTTTCGATATCTTGGTGGTATCGCAAAGGAATCTGGAATACAAAAGAAAGAAGCACTGAGCACATTAAATTGGCTCTTAGAAAACAACTTCGGTAAATTCACAGAGGGTGAGCATGGACGATTGTGGAGTTTAACCGCAAAAGGTAAAGAAGCATTTAAAATTACATAAAAAGTCACTTCAGAGGGAAAAATGAGGTCCGGGGTTTGGGTAATTTCCGTCTCGCAAAAAAGTACGTGGTAACTCCAATCTACTTGCCACGTATTTCATATTTCCGCTGAGTTCGAACGTTCGGCGTTCAATTAGGAGATATTCAAGAATGGGTTTCTCTATAACTTGGTGTGCAGTCCATGAAAAGGATGCGGACAGGCTGTTGGAAGACTTGAGTCTGTTGCCGACCGGTGAAACAGAAGAATTTCCTGAATCTCATGTATCAATGGCAAAGCTCGATTCGGGCTGGCGTATTATTTGGTGCAATAAATACAACAGCCCCATTATCGAATCAAAAAGGCTGGCAGAAATATCTCGGGAACGTGATGTGCTTTTTTGTCTTGTTGAAGAGCATGTGATGGCTAGCTCATCGGAGTTCTGGTCGGGCGGCAATCGCAGATGGTGGATATCCCATCAAGGCGAGAATGGTCCAAAAGGACTTGATGTTACAGGAGAGGTTCCCGAGTGCTTTCCTGCAATAAAAAGGGAAATGGAAGAGGCTCAACAAGCCGAAGATGGGGGAAGCGCAGAAGTCGACTATATCTTTGAAATACCATTAAAGGTTGCTCAAGAACTTGTCGGTTTTAAACATGACGAGGATTGTTCACAGATTTTAAAAGAGCAATTTATTGTTTTGGCGAGCCCATCTCCAAAGAAGGGATTTTTCTCAAGGTTGTTTGGTAAATGAAAAACTTGCCGAACAAGGCGCTCCAGGCGGCGCCAAAAAGCGGCGCACCTGAACTTGGTCAGTACTGCCTCTGAATTATATGATTGAAATACAACCATATAGCCCCGACGATGAAACTCAAGTAGTGCGATTATGGACTGCGTGCGGTTTGGTCACGCAATGGAACAATCCTCATCGCGATATAGAACGGAAACTGAAATTGCAGCCGGAACTGTTTTTGGTTGGAAGTCTATCCGGCAAGGTAATAGCAACTGTAATGGCCGGGTATGAAGGCCATCGAGGTTGGATCAATTATCTTGCTGTTCATCCAAACCATCGACGCAGCGGAATTGGGAAATATATGATGGAGGCGGCTGAAATTCGTTTACAGGCAGCAGGTTGCCCGAAGATCAATCTGCAAGTGCGCACTTCCAATACTGTGGTTTTGGAATTTTACAAGGCGATAGGATATCAGGCAGACGATGTTGTCAGCCTTGGAAAACGATTAAAAAGTGATACATAAGCAGAACAACTGCTTAGGGAGATGGGGTTGCTACGTTGCCGCTATGCAAAATCCCACTGAACACGAGTTAAACCCCTATGAAACCAAATATACAGATTCGAAGAGCCAGACCGGAAGATAATGACGAGGTGACGGCTTTCGCCTTTGAGATTATGAGATCCTTAGGTGTTGAACCAGACCCCGAGAATATTGACTACGCTCTGGCGACACTTGGCAAAGAGCGAGAAATCCCTTTTCGTGATTTCGTCGCCGTAGATGGGGAACTACTTGTAGGGTCGGTTATCCTCAAACCCATCACTGCAGCTATTGCTGAAATGACCGGCTTCTATGTGAGAACCGATTTTCAGGGGCAGGGAGTTGGCTATAAGCTCATTCAGACCGCGCTGTCTGCTGCTGTTGAAACTGGATGTGAACAGGTTGTATTGACAACAAACAGCAATATGACAGCGGCGATACGTCTCTACGAATCTTTTGGCTGGGTAAGACAGCAGATGAAGCCAGACAACGGGGCAGATTACCTCTATCGGCTACGTTTGCAAAAGAGTGTTTAACAAGGCAGGGCACCTGGTTACCATTGCGCTGTGCTCCATGGCAATCTGCGATCGGCACCGTTGAAAACAGAAAAAATATGATGAGGGAAACTTTTCGTGCCACCAACTAATTACGTACTCATTGATTTTGAAAACGTTCAGCCTAAGAACTTAGAAATATTAAAAAAGCATCCTTTCAATATTCTCGTATTTGTCGGTGAAAATCAAGTCAGAATCCCCTTTCAAATGGCGAGCGCCCTCCAGGAGTTCGGAAAGGATGCCAGGTACATAAAGATATCTGGCAATGGGCCAAACGCATTAGATTTCCACATTGCCTGCTATCTTGGTCAACTCGCAACTGAGGATAAAAATGGCTACTACCATATCGTCTCAAGAGACACTGGTTTTGATCCCCTCGTTAAACATTTGCGAAGCAAGAACATAAGAGTAAATCGAGTTAACGATCTGGCCGAGATTCCGATACTGCGAATATCGAACACAACCGATAATGATGAGAAAATAAGTGCCATCGTGAAAAATCTTGCAGGTCGTGGGCAATCGAGGCCACGGAAACTCAAGACTCTGTCGAATACCATAAACTCTCTTTTTACTAACAAACTTGAGGAAAACGAACTGGCAAATGTTATTGATAATCTCAAAATGAAAAAATATATCGTGGTAAATCAAGAAAACGTTTCATATAATCTACCCAAAAATATCTGACAGGGCATCACCTTGGAAATATTTTGCCTTCCGCGCCAGAAGTTAGTAGAAAGCGGGGGGAGCAAAGAGCTCCCCGGGCATCATAGATAATTGTAATACCGGAAGATACCTAACATGACCAGCCTTGTCGCTTTCTTTGGATCGAGTCTTTTTTTTACACCGTTTATCTATGTTGCTGTCTATCTCTTCATCGAGAGAAACTTCCGCCACTATCCCCTGGTCCAATACGTACTGAGGATCTTCACCGTGCTGGGAGGGCTTTTTATAATTATCTACGCCTGCACAGCACCGCTTGATTTTACGGTGCTCATGCCATCCCGAGGCGGGGCGAAAAATTACATAGCGGCCCCGCTCTTCCTGGTGATCATCGGTGTCGCAACGATGGCCCTTCCGTTTTACAGCAGGTATATCAAGTTCTCGAACAGAAACGATTAAGCAAGTCGCCAGGGTATGAGATTGGGGGATAGATTGAGCAGATGGAAGTGGTAAAAAGGTTCGGCTTGAATAGAGGAATGAATACATGTCATACAAAAAAAGAGGATCAATTTTATGTCGGAATTTAAAAACGTAACAGCCATTAGGGAAGCAAATATTTATTTTGACGGCAAGGTGACCAGCCGGACCTTAGTCTTTGCTGATGGGTCGAGAAAAACGCTTGGCATCATGTTTCCAGGCAAATATGAATTCAGCACGGCTGACAGGGAAATTATGGAAATCCTGTCCGGGGAGCTGGAGGTTCTGCTTTCTGCTGACGACGGCTGGAAAACGATTCAAGGCGGTGAACAGTTTGACGTACCGGCAGAAACCACATTCAACCTGAACGTGAAAAGCCTGACTGACTACTGTTGTTCTTATATTAAATGATGCCATACCCTGTCGCGTCACCGGGCACGTTGCCCTGTGCGTAACAAGATGGTGGGTCTGCAGTTAAGCCACTTCAAGGAATCCACATGAACAGAGCTGTTCTGGTTATTGATGTTCAACGGGGGCTGTGCGAGGGGCCTGATGCAGCGTTTGACTGTGCTGGAATCATTACCAAAATTAACCTGGTCACGCGTCATGCGCGACAAGTCGGAGCCCCGGTAATCTTCGTGCAGCACGAATCGGCGTCCGGTTTTCTTCTGTATGGCTCAGAGGCATGGCAGTTGGCCGATGGTCTTGAAGTAGAGCCTGCCGATCTGTTCATCCGAAAAACCACCCCTGATTCTTTTCTGCGCACTGGGCTTGAGCTTCTGCTCAAAAAACACCAGGTAGAGGGCCTGCTCATCTGCGGGATGCATACCGAATTCTGTGTCGACACGACCACAAGAAGAGCGCTTGCTCTGGGATTCCCGGTTATACTGGTCTCCGACGCGCATACCACATCCGCGAACAGCACGCTGTCCCCGCAGCAGGTTATTGCCCACCATAACCTTACGCTTGCCAGCATTTCGAGCTTTGGCCCCAGGGTTGTCGCAGTTCCAAGCCACGAGGTGAATCTTTTCGTTTAACACGATGGTACATAGAGAAATGAGCACTATAAAACCCGGAATTTACAAACATTACAAAAACAAGAATTACAAGGTTCTGTGCGAAGCGACGCATTCTGAAAGCGGAGAGACGGTTGTTGTCTACCAGTGTTTGTACGGGGACAACAGCATCTGGGTGCGGCCTAAGGAGATGTTCCTTGAACTCGTTGCCGTGGATGGCATAAAAATACCAAGGTTTGCCTATGTGTCTGCAGTCGATGAAAAATAAGCCGGATATATTGTACTTGTCCCATGGCGCAGGGCCAATGCCGCTTCTTGGCGATGAAAGCCACCAAGAGATGGTTGCGTGTCTGCGGGAGATCGCTGCGAAAATTGACAAACCATCGGCTATTATTGTGATAAGTGCGCATTGGGAAGAAAACATACCAACCATTACATCGGGAGCAAGTCCGGCCCTGCTCTACGATTATTATGGATTTCCAGAAGAAGCCTACACAATCGAATACCCCTGCCCGGGGGAACCATTGCTCGCTGAGCGGATCTGCAAGGTACTGAAAAATGCAGGTATTGCAGCTGAGCTTGATGGGCAGCGGGGATTTGATCACGGCCTGTTTGTTCCGCTCACAATAATGTATCCGGCTGCCGATATTCCGTGTGTGCAGTTGTCCCTGGTCAACACTCTCAATTCTGCTGAGCATGTCCAAATAGGCCGGGCCCTTCAGGATCTTGATTATGCGAATCTGCTCGTCATCGGCTCGGGCTTTTCCTTCCACAATATGCGCGCTTTTTTCGCGCCGGAAACGAAAGAGACGAAGGCGATGAATATAACGTTTGAGAACTGGCTGTTGGAGACCTGCTGCAATAGGGACTTCAATGAGCCGGAAAGGGCGCAACGGTTCATCGAGTGGACCAAAGCCCCTGCTGCCCGCTTTTGTCACCCAAGAGAAGAGCATCTGCTGCCATTGCATGTCTGTTATGGCCTGGCGCAGACCGGTTGTTCCGAGTGTTTTGAGCTGCCCGTTCTCAATAAGAAATCGAGTATGTACCTCTGGACAACCGAGTGATGATATAACGGGATGGAGCAACGTTGCAATGGAATCAGTTTGCGCAAGACACACTCAGCAGCATTTCAAGAGCGGAACGTGCCACTCCTGTAATCCTTTGCCTCCATAAGCGACCAGAATGAAAGAAACCTACACGTAAGGAATCGTTGCCATATGCGTACCAAAGATGATATTTTCTACCTCCGGGAGGCAAATGAAGTGGCCATCCAGGCAAGAGCTGCCGGGAACACACCATTTGGCGCAATCCTGGTCGGGCCCGACGGGGAGATCCTCCTGCGCCAGGGAAACGTAGAGATAACCGAGCACGACTGCACGGGACATGCCGAAACCACCCTGGCCAGGAAAGCTTTCACAAAGTATACCAGGGATTTTCTCTGGCAGTGCAGCCTGTACAGCACCTTTGAGCCCTGCGCCATGTGCTGCGGGGCTATCTACTGGGCCAACATCGGCAGAGTCGTTTACGGCACCACCGAAAAGAAGCTTTTAGAGCTTACCGGGGATGATAAGCAGAACCCGACGTTTGACCTGCCATGCCGGGATATTTTCGATAAGGGGCAGAAAGACATACAGGTAGAAGGACCTTTTCCGGAGTTTGAAACGGAATCGGTAGCGCCACATAGAGGGTATTGGAACAAATCTTGCTGATGGTTTTCCGCAGATGCCAAAGAGTAATCAATAACATTTACCCAGGTGAGAGATGATGAAAATCTTTAAAGGAATTTTGCTTACCATCGCTTTTATGATGGTGGCAACCGTATGTTTGGCCGATGACAAGATCAAAGTTGCGCTTGTCATTCCCAGTACAATTGACGATCTTGCCTGGTCCCAGGCGATGTATGAAGGTCTCAAGGCCGCGCAGCAGGAGCTTGGTGCGGACAAACTCACCTTTGAGGTCAGCGAAAGATTGTGGAACGCAGTGGATGCCGGCGCCGCCATCAGGCAGTACGCCATGCACGGCTTCAATATTATCATTGCCCACGGTGCCCAGTATCAGTCGCTGCTGACTGAAATTGCACCGGATTTCCCCAAAATCTCATTTGCCTATGGGACGGGGTTTGCGACACCGGAGAAAAATATTTTTGCCTATGATCCCCACGCCCAGGAAGGTGCCTACCTCCTGGGCATCCTTGCCGGCCTTACAACAAAATCCAACATCATCGGCATTGTAGGCCCGGTTGAAGCCGGTGATGCGATCAAGTACAACAAGGGTTTTGAGCAGGGCGTCAAATCCGTTAACAAAGATGCCCAGGTACGCATAGCCTACACCGGCAGCTTCGGCGATCTTGTGGCGGCAGCAGAGATTGCCCGCACCCAGATCAAGGCCGGAGCCGATGTTCTGACGGGTACTTCCCAGCAAAGCGTGGGTGCTATAAACATCGTTGCCGAGCAGAAAGGGCTCTACTGGCTGGCCTCTGATATGGACCAGAAATCGATCGCCCCGAATACTGTACTCGCTGCCCAGGCGTACACCTTTAAAAACGTCATTATGGAGATCATCGACAGCAGGGCGAAAGGTGTCTACGGCGGAAAACACCTGGAATTGTCGCTGGCCAATGGCGGCCTGCAACTGGTCTTTAACGACAAAATCATTGGCAATATTCCTGCCGGAGCAGAAGAGGCTGTTCTCGAGGCAAAAGCAAAAATCATCGACGGCTCCCTGAAAATAGACATCAAATAATCTTCTTAACGGACAGCCTTCCGGATCTGCCCACTGTCGATTGATCTGGGAGGCTGTCTTGTTTTGTAATGGTCAGATGCAGATAGAGCATATAGAACTAAAAAATATCACCAAGCGTTTTCCCGGCGTCCTGGCCTGTGACAATATCAACCTTGCGCTGAAACAGGGGGAGATTCTCGCCCTTTTAGGTGAAAACGGTGCCGGGAAAACCACCCTGATGAACATCCTCTACGGGCTCTATCAGCCGGATGAGGGGGAGGTCATCGTCAATGGCCGGCAAACCGCCATCGATTCACCGCAGAAGGCCGGGGCACTGGGGATAGGCATGGTGCATCAGCATTTTATGCTGGTGCCGAACCTGACCGTCAGAGAGAACGTCGCCCTGTGCATGTTCAACGACAGAACGTTCCATTGCGATATTGCCTATGTCACTGAAACCATAAATAGAATATGCACAGATCACAGAATTAAAATTGATCCCGATGCCTATATCTATGAGCTGAGCGTGGGCGAGCAGCAGCGGGTCGAACTGATAAAAGCCCTGTCGCTTGGGGCAAACCTGCTCATTTTAGACGAGCCGACAGCGGTCCTCACCCCGCAGGAGACCGACAAGCTCATCCTGCTGCTCCAGGAGATGGCCGCAAGTGGCTGTTCGATCATTTTTATCAGCCACAAGCTCAACGAGGTCAAGGCGGTGAGCCATCATGTTGCCGTGCTGCGCGGGGGGAAATTGGTCTATAACGGCAGCACCGATGACCACACAACAAACGAACTGGCGTCGCTTATGGCGGGCCGGGACATCAACTTGCCGGTCGCCAAAGAAAAAGAGCCAAGTGATAAAATTATCCTCGATATTCAAAATGTTACAGCCATTGGCGACCGAGGCACGCAGGCTTTGAATGGGCTCAGTCTCGCTTTGCGCAAAGGGGAAATAATGGGGATAGCGGGTGTCTCCGGCAATGGCCAGAGTGAACTTGCCGAGGTTATCAATGGAATTCGTAAGGTACAGTCCGGCCGGATACTGTTTGACGGAGAGGATATCACCAACCGGACCCCGCAGCAGATTATCGACCGACGGATGGGGTATATTCCCGCCGACAGACTCCACGAAGGAACGGTTGCCGGCTTCTCGGTTAAGGAGAATATGATCCTCAAGGACTATGCCCGGCCGCCCCTGGCACAGGCGACTTTTCTCAAAGACAGGGCCATCTGCCGATACGCGAACGATCTGGTCGCCAAATTTGCGATAAAAACCCCGTCCATCGATACCACCTGCGCCTCCCTTTCCGGCGGTAACATCCAGAAGGTCATTGTCGCAAGAGAAATGAACAGAAGGCCCAAGGTCCTCGTCGCCGTCTATCCCACCAGAGGCCTGGATATGGGCGCGGCCGAGTTTGTGCACTCGGAACTTCTGGCCGCACGGGATAAGGATGAAACTGTCCTGCTCATCTCGGAGGAACTGGAAGAGCTGATTAATTTATCGGACAGGATCGCCGTTATTTATGAAGGCAAGATACTGAAGATCATCCCGGCCAAACAGGCACAGAAAAGTGCGCTGGGACTCTTGATGGCGGGGGTACAAAGCCATGGGTAACAGCCGCAGGAGGCTGCAGGAATTGACCTTCAATGTCGGTCTCACCGCCTTGAGCCTGCTGCTTGCCCTGGTTATTGGTGCCGTTCTTTTTCTTATCGCCGGCGCCAATCCGATCAAGGCGTATGGCGTAATGTTCACTGCGCCGCTGGAGGATATTTTCGGCATAACCGAGATATTTGTCCGTGCCGCGCCGCTGCTCCTGGTGGCGCTCGGCATCTCCATCTCCTTTCGCAGCGGCATCCTCAATATCGGGGGAGAAGGGCAGATACTGGTCGGCGCCATCTTCGGGTTGTGTATCGCCTTGTATGCGCCGCCAATGCACTGGTCGATCATGATGCCGCTGATCTTTGCCGCAAGCTTTGCCGGCGGGGCACTATGGGGCGGCATTGCCGGCTGGATGAAGGCGTATCTGAACGTCAACGAGATCCTCAGCACGGTGATGCTGAACTATGTTGCGATCCAGATCTACAGCTACCTCATCCGTGGCCCGATGATGGATAAACAGGAGATTGTTTATGGTACCGGGGCTTCGCAGACAGCACGTATTGCCCGGGAATACTGGCTTGCCAAACTTATTCCCGGCGCCAGGATGCACTCGGGCATGATTATCGCCGTTGTCCTGGCGGTGATCGTCTTCTTTTTTCTGTGGAAGACCATATATGGCTATCGCATGCGGGCGGTGGGGGCTGAAATTCGGGCGTCCAGGTACGCAGGCGTGAACACCAGATGGTACCTGCTGCTGGCTATGCTCCTGGCGGGTGGTTTTGCCGGACTGGCCGGGGCCGTTGAGGTACTCGGAGTACACCACCGGGGACTCGAGTCCATTTCCGCAGGATACGGTTTCAGCGGCATTGTTGTGGCTCTTTTTGGCGGCCTGCATCCACTGGGTGCCATACCGGCTTCCATTATTTTTGGCCTGCTCATAGTCGGAGCCGACATGATGCAGAGAGCTGTACATGTGCCCGCCTATATCATTCTGGCCATTCAGGGACTGATTATCCTGGCGATTGTTTCGAGCAATGTTTTTATCACCAAAAAAGGCATGCGGGCAAAGATGGTTAAATTTCTCGGTAAAGCAACAGGGAGAAAGTAGATGCTTGGTGAAATTATTATAGGCATAATTTCTGCTGCAGTCCCGCTCTCGATCACCTTTGTCCTGGTCGGCTTAGGGGAGATGTTCAACCAGCGGGCAGGCGTCTACAACCTCGGGGCGGAAGGCATTATGATGGTCGGCGCCTTTATTGGCTTCTACGTCGAATATACGATGCAGAGCGGCCCCGGCAGTTCCACGCTGGGCATGCTGGCGGCAATTGGGGTGGGGGCTTTCATGGGCGGGATCATGGCTCTGGTATGCGTTACGTTTAAGGCGGAACAGGGAATTGCCGGAATCGCGCTCTATATGCTTGGCTGGGGTGTTGCCGGAATGCTGTTTCGTGTCTATATCGGCGGCACCACAACAATCGTCGGCTTGCAGGCGGTCAATGTACCGTTGCTTGCCGATATTCCCGTACTTGGCCCGATCTTTTTTTCCCAGAATGCAATGGTCTACGTCACCCTCTTTCTCGTCCCTCTCGCCTGGTACATGTTGAACAAGACTGTCTGGGGACTGAAGGCAAAGGCGGTGGGAACGGCCCCCATGGCCGCTGATACCATGGGCGTCAAGGTGGACCGGACGCGCATCCAGTGTGTCGTGCTGGCTGGGGCCATGGCCGGTCTGGCCGGAGCGTATTTGAGTATTTGTCAGACCCATATGTATGCGGACAATATCACGGCAGGGCGAGGATTTATCGCCGTTGCCCTGGTCTATTTCGGCAAATGGAAACCATCCGGGGTACTCTTTGGCGCGCTTCTCTTCAGTCTTGCCCACTCCTTCCAGAGATCCATTCAGGTTTACGGTATCGATTTTCCTTATGAAGTGGCGGTGGTCTTCCCCTATCTGCTGGTTATTGTGGTGCTTGCATTTTCGGGCCGGTCAAACATTATGGCCCCTGCGGCCCTTGGTAAACCGTATTACCGGGAGCTGAGAGACTAACTTCCCGGGGCCTCTGCCATATCTGGACAGCATTTTTGCTGCAGATGTACTGAAGCGAACACCAACTCATCGCAGTTATCCTGCGCGGCATGACAGGTTCATATCCCCATATTGCTGAGATTGAGTGGTAATCACATTGTCTAAAGGACGAATAGTAACTCTGGATTATTGATTTCCGCCAAAGCCGAATAATAGTGTGGAAACAATCGGCGAACGAACACCGATTTTTCCACCCTGATCCTTCCTATCGCACAGTATTCTCAACCACCACATCTTAGAAAGGGGAAATCATGAGCTACGTTCAATCGAGCTTTTTGTCAAATATACTCTGTTTTCTGTTGATGTTCGCACTGCAGCCAGGCTCGGTTCTTGCCCAGAACAAAATGAGCGCTGAAGAAGAGGCTATATATAAGAGCATGATTAAGAGCTCGGGCAACGATCCGGAAATGGTGGAAGAGGCGATGAAGCAAACTGAATTCGCCCGGAACTGGACTGAGGGCAAGGACGGCATTGTCTACTACCATATCGTTGGTGTCTATGCGGGACAGACCAATGTTGTCGGCGGGAGTAACTGGATAGGATATGCGGACGTGACCGACCGTGTCGAGATAGACTTGCAATGGATGCTGTCCGAGTCAAAAATGGTGGGAACGCCCACCATTCAAAACTCAAAATCTGAAGTCAGGAATCCACGCAATCCTGAACCCTCCTGTTCACCGCCGGTAATCAAGGGCGCATACGAACACTATGAACTACAGGGGATCAAGCCGGGCTTGAGTGGCACGCTCGAACTGCAAGTGCAAACAAGCTACCCTGTTGTTGAAGTCGCGCAATTTTGTACTGGCAGCCGCAAATCCGTACCTGCAAGCAGCAAAACGAGACCTGAAGTACTGGCGGTGCCCTCGCCGGTGATGCTTGCAATGTCGCTGCCTGATTCGGATGAGCTGCGCATTTCTCCAGACAAGAACTCCCTGATCCATAAGAAAGGCGGCTGGACCTGGACATTCACACCGAGCATTAAGGAATAATCGCGCATTGCAAACCCGATCCGGGAAGAGGCCGGCAGAACGTTTATTGCAGCCGCATGATCCATCTTGCCGACTCTCAGGTTGTGCAACTCCGACAAAATAGAGTGCCGGGCAAGTGGCTGCAGACTTGTCCGCCGAAGTCATTGATGATGCGTTTATGTTTTGCGGCAAATGACAAGTTTGCTCTTGCCTGAGGGGGTGTGTGATAAAGTGACGTCGGGAAATATTTTCGTGAACGGGGAGATACCCTGTTTGACGAACTCCCTGGCGTCAGTAGGCCCCATCATCAGCATCCTTACGTAAAACAAAACCTTCACAACAGGATGCCGCGGGACTTCATGCTCCATGATCAAAACCTGGCCCTCGGGCTTCAGCACTCGTTTCATCTCCCGGAGAGCCTCTGTCCTCACCTGGCCTTTCAGTTCGTATAAGGCATGGGAGCAGCAGACTATATCAAAACAGTCATCAACAAATGACAGATTTGCCGCGTCACCATTGACAAGACGTATGGTCTTGGCCGCATCCTTCTCTTTTGCTTTCTGCAGCATTCCAGCCGAAAAATCATAACCAATTGCCAGGGCATCAGGATATTTTTTCGCAAAGGAAAGAATGACCGATCCGGTACCGCAACAGATATCCAATATTCTTACCTGGGTTGTGCCGGCTATTGGTGCCGAATCGACAAGAAAACGGCGTGTCTCGTCTTGGTGGTGACCGGAGTGTATTTGTATGAAAAAATCATAAAAATACGAAAAAACATTATAAAACTTCTGTCGACCGGTTCGTAGTTTTGCCATGGTGGAGCCCTCTTCCCAGTGTCGCAATTTTTCTTGGGTGACCGCGTGTTATTTTGGGCATATGTCCTTTTAGGTATTACAGTTATCTCTACCGAGTAAAGAAGTCAAGTTTTGATGGTGTCGGAAAAAGATGTAAACGGGGTGCTTGTTAACCTGAGAGGTGTGCATGGAGTCCTCGGAAAAAACTGCCTGGTTATCGATTTTGACCAACCTGCTGCTGGTGGCGATAAAAACAGCTGTGGCCTTTATTTCAGGTAGTGTTGCCGTAGTCGCGGATGCTATTCACTCCCTGTCCGATGTGCTCTCCTCGTCCATTATCCTGATCGGCATAAAAATTTCAGCCCGTCCCGCCCGGGGTTTTCCGTATGGGCTTTACAAAGTGGAAAACCTGGTTGCAATGGTGACCTCTGTCCTGATTTTTTTTGCCGGCTATGAAATTATTAAGGCCGTATTTTTGGGCCACGGCAGAGCTCTACCAACCCGGATTCCTCTGGCTGCTGGAGGCATTGGGGCAACCATTGTCATCAGCTGGCTGTTTTCCCGGTATGAGCTTAAAAAGGGGAAGGAGACCGGATCGCCCAGTTTGATTGCGGATGCCCGGCATATCTGGACCGACATGCTCTCCTCAGCGGTTATCCTGATGGCTCTTCTCGGCAGTGCCATTGGCTTTGCGGTGGACAGATATGCTGCGGTAATAGTGGTCCTGTTTATCGCCCGATCTGCGCTACGCATTTTTCTTGATTCCATCCGGGTTCTTCTCGACGCCTCCCTTGATTACAACAGCCTGGCTCGAATCCGTGAAATTGTCCTTGCCGATTCCCGGGTAGCAAACATCAATACCCTTTGGGCCAGAAATGCCGGCCGCTACATATTTGTCGAACTGGATCTGACCCTCCGGGTAACCGACTTAGAGGAAGGACACCGTTTATCGGAAGAGATCGAGAACCGGGTAAAGATGGAAATTGGCCAGGTGGACCGGGTGTTGATCCATTTTCAACCCCAGCCGCGGGAGATTCTCATCGTTGGAATTCCTCTCGCCGATGACCGGCTGACCATCTCAGCCCATTTTGGGGAGGCACCTTTGTTCCGCCTTCTCAGGTTGCAGAGTACAGAAGGTACAATTATCGAGGATGTTGTCCTCAAGAACCCCTGTCTGCACGAAGAGAAAGCTAAGGGCATTAAAGTGGCCCAATGGCTGCTTAAAAAGGGGATGAACATGTTGATTTCAAACCATGACCAGGTCGGTAAAGGGCCTGGCTTTGTCCTGGGCAATGCCGGGGTTGAGATGCTTCTCACCAAAGAGACCGATGCTGCAAAAGCCCTGACCACCCTGTTGAACGTACCGGAAAACAATTTGCACCAGGGAGTGGCACAAATAAAGAAAGAGGATTGATGGATCCATTGATAGAAATTTACTGCGCGAGAGCCCGGGGTTCACGCAGGCTTTATGTTGCATGTATAAAAATTTGCAGATCCAATATGAGAAATTTTGTAACTGCGGGGGCAAAATAATAAAGTTTCATCGTGCTACAGATGTTGATGCTTCTCCCAGCGTGGTGGAGAGCGGATATCTGTCATCATTTTGACGACTTCCTCTGTTTTGTCGGGGGGCTCTTCGATGGCATGGATCATGCAAAACCAAGAGAGGACAGCTGTATCAAGAGACATACGCCCCGCAAGGAGGGCTTGAACAGAACAGCCCGAAAGGGATACGCGGAAGATCCTATCAAGCACAATAAAGGAGTTACCCATGGAAATGAAAGAAGAGTTTGCCAGGTTAGTTGAAAAACTGCGGATGGAACGGGATGAGATAAAATTGAAAATCCACCTTGCATCCATGGATGCAAAACAAGAGTTCGAAGCGGCGGAAAAGCAATGGGGCCATTTAAAGATCAAGGCCTCTGAAATAGCGGATGGTGCGGTGGAAACTTCCGAGGAATTGATCGGCAAGTCGAAAATTGTGGGCGAAGAGCTGAAAGAGACCTACAAGCGTATTGCCAAACGCCTTTCGGAATAAGAGGCGGCGGACGCTCCAATGAAAGCCGATGCCGATGCCACCGCAAAAGTTGTCCTGTCTGGCGGTGCAATTGGGCTCAATTCTATCACCGGGAGGAACAGAATATGAAGTGGATGCAGTTTTTTACCCCTGTCGCTTCGATCAACTGGGAAGAGGCAAATAAGCTGGTTGATGAACATGCTGACGAGGTGATCTTTCTCGATGTCCGTCAGCCGGGGGAGTATGAAGGCGGTCATCTCCCTGGTGCGAAATTACTGCCCCTCGGTGACCTGGACAACCGCCTGGGAGAGCTCGACAGCAATAAACATATTGTCATATATTGAGCCATTGGCGGACGCAGCCGGGTTGCTGCGCAAATGCTTTCCGGCAAGGGATTCAGTAAGGTATATAATCTCTCAGGCGGGATCAAGGCCTGGAAAAAAGAGGTTGCCGTGGGGCCGGAGGATACAGGATTGTACCTGTTTTCCGGGGAGGCGAGCGCCGAGGAAGTTATCGTCACCGGGTTTGGTCTGGAAATGGGCCTGCGGGATTTCTATCTGTCGATGCAGGCAAATGTTTCCCGGGATGCGGCAAGGAGCCTTTTTGGTAAACTTGCTGCCATTGAACTCAATCATGAGGAGCGACTGGTCGACCTTTATAAGGAAGTCACCGGCAATGCCCTTACCCTGCAGGAGTTTGCCAAAAAAATCGCCGAACCGAGCATGGAAGGTGGCTTGACGACCGAAGAGTATCTTCAGCGTTATAAAATAGATAAGGAATCGGAACTTGAGATCCTTTCGCTGGCGATGGCGATTGAAGCACAGGCTCTTGATCTGTATTCACGAGCGGCGGAAAAAAGCAAAGACGATGCAACCCGCCGGGTTTTGCAGCAGATTGCTGCTGATGAGCGCAGCCATATCGCCAGGCTGGCCGCTTTTCTGGATGAACAGCAGGCACTGGTTTAATGGTTACACATTCGGGGTATGCACTCTTTGAAGATGTTCCAGGGAACGTTTACGAAAAAGCAGCTTCTCATAGAACTTGGGGCCGGAAGAGGTTATCGGTAAAGGCGTTACAAAAGACTTCTGGCCTGCTGTGCATAAAGAGTGCGAACCTCGTACAATATGACGTAACTCATGCAGCATGAGGCCGAGTCAACTCATCAAGGAGGTGTTTCATGGTCAAATACAAAAAGGTGCTACTCCCCGTCGACGGTTCCGTGAGTTCCAGAAGGGCCATGGACAATGCGGTCAGCCTGTCTAAAATCATGAACCTGGAGATCGTGCTTCTCTATGTTACCGGTGCAATTCCTGTGGTTATCACCGGCACGCCACGGCAGGAGGCTGAAAACTCACAGAAGGAAGAGGCGGATGTGGTGCTTGCTCCATATCGGGAATTCCTCAATGATAACAAGGTCAGTTTTAATGTTATGGTCGTGCCGGCGTTCAGGGTCTGGAACAGGATCTGTAAGGTCGCGGAAGAAGAAAAATGCGACATGATCGTCATGGGATCCCGCGGGCTTGGCGACTGGGAAGGTGCGATGGTTGGCAGTGTTACCCATAAAGTGCTGGCCCATTGTACGATTCCGGTGCTTGTCGTGCGGTGATTGTGCAGGGACTGCGGGGGCAGGCCCCGCAATCAGTGCGACCTCCGCGTGACAGAATGTGCTGCCATAGAGGAAAATGTATCGTTGTGTGATTTGACATTCGTGGTGGGGAAGCCTAGCGTATTGCCTGAACCTGGTATCTTTTGGACCTTTCGTCCAACTGGGTAACCGTTCGTAATGTCGCACTGTTTCTTCCTCGGAGGATGTCTATATGAAAAGAAGGCTGTCATTGTTGATTATCGTTGTGTTTGTCTCGATGTTTTTCGCCGCACCCTTTGGCGCAATAGCCGGACCATCAATCGAACAGGTGGAGAAAAATGTTGAGAATCTCTGGAAAAAGATCAGGGAAAGTCAGCCCCATGTTACTGTTGTGGAATTTAAAAAGATTATGGAGAGCGGAAAAAAGCTGGTCCTTGTCGATGTTCGTACCGATGATGAGTATGCTGCGGGCCATCTTCCCGGGGCGATTCACATCAATCGGGGGCTTATCGAATGGGTTATGCCAAAAACGGTGGAGGATACCGATGCAAAAATATATGTGTATTGCCGAACAGGTGCCCGTTCAGCTTTTGCCGTCCAGCGGCTTCAGGAGATGGGTTATACATCCGTTACCAATATTTACGATGGCTTTCGGGGATGGGTTGTCGCGGGATATCCGGTGTACAATAGACACGGAGAGTTCACCCTGAAACCCCAGGCGTTTGAGAAGAAGGATCCTTATATTGTCGATTAACCCCGGACGCAGCTGGTTATCGGCAAGAAGTCAGGTTTTCTCTTGAGAGGTCTTCCTCAGGGACCTGACTTCTTTATGCGGAGATTGTTGGAAAATGGCCGTGTTTTTTCAGAGGCGTTAAAGCGATCGTTATGAGCTGAAGACAAAGTCTTTAGGTATGACAACAATTCCTTTATCCGAAAGGGTGAATCGATTTCGGTCTTTCTCCAGGTCATACCCGATCTGCTCGCCGGGGGGAATGTTCACGTTTTGATCGACAATACAGTTTTGTAATCTGGCACCGGCACCAACATGAACACCCGCAAATAAAATTGATTTTTCTATCGTGGCTGTATCATCAATAATTACATCGTGAAATAATATGGAATGTCGAACATTGCCGCCGGAAATGACCACACCGCCGGCCAGTATGGAATTGTTGAATACGCTTTCGGCTCCAGAGTTTCCCGTAATACTCCTGGCAGGAGGCGACTGGGGCTGATAGGTCCGAATGGGCCAGTTGCACTGATAAAGGTTTAACGGAGGAACAGGCTTCAACAGATCCATATTCGCCTCGTAATAGGCATCGAGCGTGCCCACATCCCGCCAGTAGCGATCTGGAGTCACCCGGCCCCGTACGCCGCCAAACTTATAGGCGTGCACTTTATGCTGCTGCACCAGGAGCGGTAAAATATCTTTGCCAAAATCGTGATTTGAAGCATTATTGTGCTGATCCTGGCGTAAGGCCTGGCTTAACAGTTTTGTCGAAAACACATATAAGCCCATGGATACGAGTGAATTTTCCGGATTTGAAGGGAGGGGTGTAGGTTGGCTGGGTTTTTCCTCAAACGCAGTTATTTTGAGATCCTCATTGGCAACAACCACCCCAAATGCCCTTGCTTCCGCAACAGGAACTTCCATGCAGGCTATGGTGACGTCCGAGCCCTGCTCTTGATGAGAGCTGAGCATTGCCGCATAGTCCATTCGATAAATATGATCCCCGGAAAGGATTAGGGTATATTGGGCATTGCTGCGTTCCAGTAAATTCAGATTCTGAAAAATAGCATCGGCGGTGCCTTGATACCAATGTTCTCCACTGTTCATCTGGGCAGGAACAGCCGTGATGTATTCGCCTAACTCTGGATTAAATATAGACCAGCCATCACGCAGATGCTTATTCAGGGAATGGGATTTATATTGGGTTAAAACCAGGATTCTTCGTAATCCCGAGTGCAGACAATTGGCCAGAGTAAAATCAATAATCCGGTATTTGCCGCCAAAAGGAACTGCAGGTTTGGAGCGTTTCGAGGTCAAAGGGTATAAGCGGGAACCTACACCGCCAGCTAAAAGAAAAGTTAATGTGTTATTTTGCATGGTGATGCCTTTGCCTGTTAAAGATCAACAATGAACATACAATTACTTTCAGAAATCTACTGAAACATAACAAAACGCGGCTCAAGTATGCAACGCTATAAAATTATTCATCGTACGTACTACAACTATTCAGGCGAGGTGACCCTTGGACCACATACCCTGCTTCTGCGTCCAAGAGAAGACCATGAACTGCGCATAGAGTCTTTTGCCCTGAAAACCACACCCCTGTCAACGCTGCATTGGCACCGGGATGTGGAAGACAATTCAGTCGCTATCGCAAATTTCGATGTGCCCGCAAGTCAGTTGGTGATTGACAGTGAAGTTATAATCCAGCAGTACAATGAAGCCCCCCTTGACTTTATGGTGGCTGATTACGCAATAGTCTACCCCTTTGCTTATCAGCCGGATGACCAGGTTCTGCTGTTTCCCTATATGGCATTACCTGGTCAGGAGACAATCGATATGCTGAATAAATGGATTGCCACTTTCTGGCAAGCCAGTGAACGGATTCAGACTTACACGCTTTTGCAGCGGGTTGCTGTCCACATTTATAAAACATTGTCATATCAGGTCAGGGAGGAACCCGGTGTACAGACCGCCCGGCAAACACTGTCTTGCGGGACTGGATCCTGCCGCGATTTTGCGATGCTGTTCATGGAAGCCGCACGGTGCCTGGGATTGGCGGCACGCTTTGTGAGTGGCTATCTCCACGCTCCGCTCATGTCCCATGTCATTGGTACTACCCATGCCTGGGCCGAGGTCTATCTGCCCGGTGCAGGATGGAAGGGATTTGATCCGACTATCGGGGAAATGGCCGGAACCGATCATATCGCCGTAGCGGTAGCACGATTGCCCGAGTCGGTGCCCCCTGTAGCGGGATCGTTCGTTGGCGCCTCGGGTTCGGTTCTTGATGTCGGAGTATGGGTAAGCAAGTGTTGATCAGGGGACTTGGCCTGCACCTGTTGGTGGCTGACTTTTATTTATGTGATTACCACTAAAGTTCAGCTTAGAAGGTCCAGAGGGATATGAGGAGCCCTTTGCACGGGACGCCATAAACCCATCCCTGGGGGCTTGACCGCAGCCATCCAGGCTGCGGAACACCCGTGCAAAGGGCTCCTCATATCCCATGTAGCTGAAGTTTAGTGGTAATCACATTTATTTATAAGTGGAGTGTCTGTAATCGGGAGGGAATCGTGATAGAGCCATTGAGTCAGGAAGTAATAGGCCATAAATTGAAATTACTTAATGATAATGCAACAGAGCCCTGGGGGCTTGTCGATGGAAAGTTATACCGGGAGTTTAAGTTTCCAAGTTTTGTTGCCGCATTTGGATTCATGACCCAGGTTGCAATTCTTGCAGAAAGGGCTGATCATCATCCAGAATGGTCAAATATTTACAGGAAGGTAAAAATTTATCTTATTACCTATGAAGCCAGGGGGATTTCACAACGCGATTTCGATTTGGCCCATGAAATATCACAAATTCTCTAGCACGGCGTTTTCACTGCATTCGTTTCACCCATAGGAACCTTCATGTTTCCAGTACTTATGCATGTGCATCGCCAGGAGACTGGTCCAGGCAGGAATTCGATATGAAAAAAATCTTACTGATCTTAATCCTTGGTATAGCGGCCTACGGATTTGTCCAACAGGCGCCGAAATATTTCCCTGAAGATAGGTTTTTCGGTTCGGAAACTGCGACGAGTAATGTTGCGCTGGACAAGGCTTTCAAGAATAACCTAAGTGATGTTCAGGTAGGCGGTTCAGGTAAGGTCGTAAAAATTCTGCCGGATGACACAAAAGGCAGCCGGCACCAGAAGTTTATTGTTAAACTCGACTCGGGGCAATCTGTTTTGGTCGCCCACAATATTGATATTGCCCCCAGGATTGGAAATTTCAGCGTTGGCGATCAAGTGGATTTCTATGGGGAATACGAATGGAACCCGCAAGGTGGGGTGGTGCATTGGACCCACCGCGACCCCAGCGGTCGTCACGAGGGGGGATGGCTAAAGCATGGTGGGAAAATATTCCAATGATCGTGCACAACGTATTCTGCCGGATAGTTTTTAAAGGCTGCTTCAAAATTTTTGAACTCTACCCAGGTAACCAATAATTAAAATGCTCCAGGTCTATTCAGCACAACACCCAACAGAAGCGCATTATGTGAAAGGACTTCTGGAGTCAGGGGGAATTGCTTGTGTTGTCCGGGGGGAATCTTTGTTTGCGGCAAGGGGTGAGTTGCCGATCACAACAGAAACAGCACCGTCAATCTGGATAGTTGATGACGCAACATATAACGATGCCATAGAAGTCATCAATGAATATGAGAAGTTACGAAATAAAGACACGGCAAACGACCCGAAATGGGTATGCAAAAAATGCGGTGAAGAATCTGAAGCCCAGTTTACCGATTGCTGGAATTGTCTGGAGCCTCGAGATCCTGAATAATAAAACCTGATCACCCGTAATGGTCAGCTGCTGAACCAGGATGTGAGCTGTTCCTCTGGCCACGGTTGCACACAATGCGGGAAAAATATCACCCTGGTTCTGCTGGATGCAGCCCTTTTCCTGGCAAAAAATTACGATATATAGGCGTTTTTCGATGTTCCCTCCAGACTCTTGATGAGTCCGGCCCAGTAGCTGCCGCTCTCGGCACGCCACACCGCCTGATGCAGCCATTGCAGGGTCTCCCGGTCCTGGGCAAGGATACTTTGTTCGCGGATGTTCAGCCTGGAGATGCCCTCGTCGAGGCAGCGGCGCCGCAGGTTGTGCAGCACATCCAGTTGCTCCCTGCCGTGATGCCGGCGCGCAAAGGCCTGGTGCAGTTTGTTCACGGCCGGGTCGAGAATTGCTTCCTCAAAGACGGTCAGGGTCGCATGACTGGTTGTCCGGATCCCGTGATTTTCGATTTCGTCGAGGAGGGCGTTTCCGTCTATCTCTTCGGGAATACGCAGCAGGCCGATGTTGCTCAGGACTTTGCCAACTCTGACTTTGCCAAGAATAATTGATATAGGGGCGGCAAGCAGCAAAGGGATAACCACCGGGAGCGACCACAGGAAAAAAATGAGATCCAGCTGATAGGTGAACGCCGCCCAACATGCAGCAAGCAGGGTTCCCGGCAACTGGCTGATCAGGGTCTGCTGCCAGGATGTTTCACTGCTGCGATTCTGGCCTGCCCATTTGAGATTGAGGTTGAAGAGGGCTTCCATGACGAAGCGGGAGTGAGCAAGCATGCGAACCGGTGCCAGCAGGGAGGAAACCAGGATTTCCAGGATCATGCTGAAAAAAGTCGACACAATACCGCCAAATCCAGAGAGCCTTCGTTTGCAGGTTGCATCCAGAACAGCCAGAAATTTTGGCAGGAACAGCAAAAGAAAAGTACTCGAGACAAGAGCAAAAGCCAGGTGGGGATTCCACTCCGGCCAGACCGGAAACGGACTGTTCTTGTCTGGGAAATAGTCGATCGGCCACAGGATAAGCCGGGTGGCAACGCCGGTCGACAGGATCAGAAAGAGCAGCCAGAGCGGAGAAGCGACATACGACATGACCCCATTGAGAAAGGCCATGCGGTGCGCCATCCTTATGTTTTTGCCCCGGAACACCAGCCAGAGATGCTGCAGATTACCTTTAGCCCAGCGCTTGTCCCGGGTGAGGTCCTCTACCAGGGTCGGGGGGCACTCTTCGTAGGAACTGGTCAATTCCGGCTCAAGCCAGACCTCGTATCCGGCCCTGACCATATAGGCGGCCTCGACGAAATCGTGGCTCATGATCGCCCCGCCGAAAATACCCCAGCCGGGAAGTTTCTTCAGGCCGCAATGGCGCATGAACGCCTCGGACCGGATGAGGGCATTGTGGCCCCAATAGGCCGCCTCGCCCAGCTGCAGGGCAGCAAGGCCGGTGGTAAACATCGGCCCGTAGAGGTGATTGGCGAACTGCTGCACCCGGGCAAACAGCGATTCGGCATTGACAATGAGGGGGGCGCTCTGCAGAATACCGACTTTTGGCTCTACTTCGAGCAGGCGGACCATCTGCAGGATGGTTTCGCCGGCAATAAGGCTGTCGGCGTCAAGGACCATCACATACCGGTAATTCCGGCCCCAGCGGCGGAAAAAGTCGGCGACATTGCCGCTTTTATGCTTCAGGTTGACGGGACGGCGGCGATAGAAGAGCCGGCCGTCCGCGTTCAGTTCCTTGCAGAGATGGTACCAGACAGCCTGTTCGGCCAGCCAGTATTGCGGGTCGTGGCTGTCGGAGAGGATGAAAAAATCGAAATGTTCGAGATGGCCCGTTGCCGCAAGAGAACGATATATTGCCTGGAGACGGGCAAAGGTCCGGTCCACCGGTTCATGATAGATCGGCATGATGATTGCCGTGCGGGCCGGCTGGACCGAGGCGAGCGTGTCCGGGGGATGTCGGTGCAGCAGGGACATCCGGTCGCCGCCGAACAGACGGACCACGAAGCCGTAGAACCCTAACCAGAACCCTACGGAAATCCCGAAAAAAAGCAGGCTGAAAACTCCGGCGAGGCTGATTTCAAGGAGATCCCCCCCATGATAGGGCAGCACCCTGATCATGCCCCAGGTGGCAATTACCGTCTGGCCGAGCACCAGCGTACCGAGCACGGTTCGGCGCATCATTGCCCGAAATTTCCAGGCCTGGACAGTTCTTTTGCCGGCCGGCTGAGCCGGGGCGGCAATGTGTGTGGCGACCATTATTCGTCCTGATAGCCTATGCTGCCCCTGTTTACCAGGGGACAGAGAAGGGGAAGAGAGAGCTCGGGTATCTGCAGGCGCTGCGGCAGTTCGATAATAATCCGGTCAAGGACGTCGGTTGTATCGCCGGCGAGGATTTCCTTGACCAGTTCCAAGGCGACCAGGATGGAATCCCGCTGAAGCGGCACGCCACTCAGGCGGAGATAGCTGCAAATTCTGTCGAATAAATCTTCAGATGTAATGTCCTGCATGGCACCCTCCTGTCTGTCAATCGGCGTTGACGCGAATGTCGTTGTCATAGTCCAGTCGATATGTCCAGGTTTCAGTCAGGGTTTCCTTTCCTTTTAGCAGAAAAGCGCGCAGCAAGAGAGGTGAATTTTCGACCGGTTTCGCGAGAATTGACAGTCGCCAGCAATGGAGCGCCGGCACATATTCGACATACTGGTCGAGAATTTCACTGTCGCCCTGGGCGGTAACCGACGCATTCAGCCTGGTCTCCGGAGAGAGTTTGGCCAGAGGGCCCCCGGCAAAATCGACGATAATCCGGTATGCACCCGCGGAAGAACCGCCGCCAATCCGGCTGCCGTCGCCGACCAGGGTGTTGATGGCCGACCCCATCTTCTCCCCGGTGATAGAATAGTCACCAACCTTCAGCGCGTATTCCAGCGTAACCGGCTTGTCAGGAGTGACTTTCGCTGACGGGGTCCAGAACGCAACGATATTGTCATTGGTTTCATCGGGAGAGGGTAACTCTACAAGAACCACCTTGCCTGAGCCCCAGTCGCCCTTGGGCACAACCCAGGCACTCGGTCGTTTCTGGTAATGTGCTTCGTTATCAAGATAATCGTGGAAATCGACGTTCCGCTGGAGCAGACCGAAACCCCGTACATTTTCCGTCTGAAAGTAATCCATCTGCAGCTTTTTGGGATTGACGATCGGACGCCAGAGCCATTCTCCGGTTGCACCGTTGTCGATGAGAAGCCCGTCCGAATCATGTACCTGCCGCCGCCATTCACCAACAGGCCGTCCGGTGTTCTCGCCAAAATAGAACATGCTGGTCAATGGTGCCATGCCCAGTAATTCCAGTTCCGTGCGCGGAAAGATAATCGCCTTGACATCCGCAGTCGTTGTTGATCCGGGGGTAATCGTAAAAGAATAGGCACCGGACATGCTTTTACTGTCAAGCAGACCATAGACCGTCATTGTCTTGGCGTCCGGCGCCGGCCGAACCAGCCAGAATTCGACAAAAGACGGGAATTCCTCGCCGGTTGGAAGCCCGGTATTAAGAGCTGCACCGCGAAATGACAGACCAAAGGAGTTGTCTCGCCCGACCGCCCGGAAATAACTGGCGCCGGCAAATACCATGAACTGGTTCTGTTCATCTTTTTTCTGCAGTGGGTAGGTGAGTTTGAAACCTGCATAGCCGAGATCGTCGGGAATTCGCTTTTCCAGCTCGGGATCGGTAAAGGTAAAATAGCTGCGACGATAAGGCAGGGTATGGGTGCCTGATCCATCGACAATATTGATGGCAACGGCATTGCCGTAGAAAAGGCCGGGAGACATGAGCATAACCTGAAAACGGGACTGGGCTTCTTTCCAGAGATTTTTTTCCGGGTCGAATCGAATATCCTGATACTCGCTGTAGGTCAGCTCCTTCATGAACTTCGGGATGGGCGCAGGCTCCTGGTATGGATTCGCCGCCAGTACTTTCGCCTTATCGATAACCGTCTGAAACTCAAAGGCGGCAGCCGGGACGGCAGCCGGGGCACCCAGGGAGATGGCGAGGGCAATACAGGAGATACAAAACAAATGGACAATTCTCATCGGTGACTTTTTCCTCATCATGGCGACGGTGATGGCTTAAGCGTGCACGCTTTGCGGTGTTCGGGGATACATCGGCTCTGTCCGTATCCGGACCTACACGAAATGGTACACGCCACGTTTGTTGATTCGATTAAATTTTAATTAGAAAAACCGGGGAGGGATCTTGTGAATGGCAGCGTTAAGGCAGGAATTCGACGTATCCCTCACCAATGAGTACCTTCCAGATTATTTTCTCATTTCTGGTCATGAGAAAATGGGTCGCAAGGTACGTTTCCACCTCTCTAGGGGTACTGAAAAAAGTAACCTCGAGGGGCTTTGCTCAAAATCCCGGTTTTTCCTGTCCACCGGGACTGAAAATTTGCCCCCAATATAAGGATGAAGTCTTGAAATAGCAAGATAGTCGTGCTACTGAATACACAATATATAATCGGTTTAACGGCCATAGAAACCAACGACCAGCATGTCCAAAAAAAGAGTCTTCCTTTTGCTCCTGATGACCTGTCTCACCCTCTTTTCCTGCCGGGAAAGAGAAGAGCCGGTTGACGTTTCCCTCGATAAGCGCCAGGAGATTACATTTCGGCCGAGATTACCAGCAATTACTTATGCTTATCTGCCGCAATACTCGCACACGGAATCGTTTCAACGGCATAATCGTCTGGTGGAATATCTCGCCGAACAGACCGGCCTGCCGATTCGCCAGGTATTCCCGGACACCTTTGACAATTATCTCAGCATGTTCGGCCAGGGGAAAATCGATATTTCCTTCTCCAACCCGTTTATTTACGTTAAGCTGGCCAACCGTTATGGTGCCAGGGCCATGGCCAGAATCGTCGAGGCCGATGGACGGGCGGAGTTCCGCGGCCAGATCATTGCCAGAAAAGACAACAAGGCAATACAAACGCTTCAGGACTGCCGCGGAAAATCGTGGGTAGCTGTCGATCCGTCATCGGCGGGAGGCTATCTGTTTGCCCTTGGGCATTTTGTCGATCACGGCATTACCTTAAAGGACTTCAAGGAGGTCATTTTTGCCGGCGGCAGACAGGAAAATGTAATTTTAGGAGTATATGCCGGATTGCACGACATCGGCTCGATACGCGAAGGGTCACTCAGCGTCGTGCAGGACAAAATCGATATCAACCAGATAAAGGTGGTTGACAGTTCCAGACGATACCCGGGATGGGTCTATGCGTACAGTCCACGACTTTCAGCGGAGGTGGCTGACAGGATACGTCAGGCCATGCTGCAACTCGACTATGAACATAATCCCCAGCACCGGCAGATTCTCGATGCAGCCAAATTCATCGGCTTTGTCCCCTCCGATGACCGGGATTTTGACCCAATCCGCGAACTGAGTAAAAAAGTGGGGTTGAATCTTGATTAATTATCTGTCGAGATTTCTGCATCGCCTGCGATTCAGAACCAAGATTACCCTGGGAATGACCTTGATGCTCGTCTTCTGCGGGCTGGGGGTCGGGTTGATCCTGTCTTCCATGTCATCGAATGCGCTGCTTGAGGAAGGTCGAAAAAGGGGCATGGCCATCACGTCAAGCCTGGCATATCGTCTGGTTGAGCCGATCCTGGCCATGGATTTTCTGCAGATGAAGAATCTTATCGATAATGTCGATCACCAGTATGACGACGTTATCTATATTTTTCTGACCGACGCCGGCGCCAATATCCTTTCGCACACGTTCACCGGCGGCTTTCCCACCGATCTTCTCCAGGTCAATGCAGATTTTAACAAAACGCAGCCGATTCTCTTATCCACTGAAAAGGGCCTGGTTTACGATTTTAATGTCAGGGTGAGCCTGGGCGACAAATATCTTGGCTCCGTCAGGCTGGGCCTGTCAAGAAAGGATATCGATGCCCAGATCCATCGGCAGAGATTGACCAGTCTTTTCAGTACGATGGGGGTGGTTGGCCTGGGGATTGTCCTGGCCCTCTGGTTTGCCCGTACGGTGACCTTTCGCCTGAATCGATTAAGAGAATCGGTGGAGGAGGTTGTCCGGGGTAATCTTGATGTGCATGCCGGATTCTCGCTGGAAAAATACTGCTGGGAGCTCATGGACTGCAACCGGCATGATTGTCCGGCCTACGGCGATGTCCAGCGACGCTGCTGGTATCTGGCGGGAACCCTGTGTCCGAATTGCGGCGATAAAGAGTATCCTTTCAAGATGGAGAACTGTCGGCAATGTTCTGTCTTCAAACATAATTTCGGTGATGAGATCCAGGACCTCGCCGAGGCGTTTGACGCCATGGCCGTCACGGTGAAGAAACATATCGAAGAGCTTACCGAGCAGGGAAAAACCATTGCCAGGCAGCAGGGACTGCTCAAGACCATTATGAACGTCACCCCGGACTTCATAACACTGCAGGACAAGGATTTGAACTATACCTTTGCCGGCAAGGCTTTTTGCGACTATTTCAAGCTGGATGAGGCGGAAATCGTCGGCAAGACCGATGCCGACATTTTTACCAGAAAGCAGGCCGAAATCAATGTCAAAGAGAGCCGGCAGATTCTTGAAACGGGTATTCCCCTGGCAAAAGAAATTACCTTCAAGCGGGCCAGGGACCAGAAATGGTTTCATGTCCTCAAGGTTCCTGTCTATGATCAGGACGGCAGTATAATCGGCCTGCTGCTCACCGCGAGAGATATTTCCATGCTCAAGAAATTCCAGGAGCAGCTCATCCAGTCGCAGAAAATGGAAGATCTCGGGCGCCTGGCCGGTGGGGTGGCCCATGAAATCAACACGCCTCTGGGCATCATTCTCGGCTATACCCAGTTGCTGATGGACGATATTGAAGATGAAGAGATCCTTGAAGGTATGCAGATCATCGAAAAGCAGACCAAGGTGTGCCGGAAAATCGTCGCAGATCTCCTCGGTTTCTCCAGAAATTCACAGGCAGTCAGTGAAACTGTCGATGTCAACGAGTCAATTCTCCAGGTCGTCAGGCTGGTTGAGCATGCATTTTTTATGAATCGGATAAAAATAGTCTGTACTCTGGATGAACATATTCCACCGCTCTGCGGTGATCAGGAAAGGTTGAAGCAGGTCTGGCTCAATCTGCTCAACAACGCGGCGGATGTCATCGGCCAGGATGGCGCGATCCATGTGCAATCCAGGTTTCTGGCCGAGGAACGAAAGCTGGAGGTGAGCATTGCCGATACCGGCAAAGGCATTGCTCCCGAACACCTGGGCAGAATTTTTGATCCGTTTTTTACCACCAAGCAGGTCGGCAAGGGGACCGGGCTGGGGCTGTCCGTCTCGTTTGGCATAATCAAGGACCACGGGGGAACAATTTCGGCGCTCAGTCCCATTCCAGCAAAATATTTAACTGCGGATTTTGTCAGAGGCGAAAAATGCGGACCCGGCGCAGTCTTTGTCATCGTACTGCCTCTCGATGGGCCAGGGGATAAAAACGGGAAAGACGATAAGCTCAACGAGACACTTCCGTAGAACATGCACCGGTATCTTCGACAATTAAATTGAAAAGTCCGAACCGGTAGGGTAAGAACGGAATCCTTATACGCCAGTGCGTGAAGCTTGAATGGTATTTTTTTTGAGGTATCGTCTATGCAATCAATGAATACATCAGTTCGCAAGTATCTTGTTCTGCTGCTTACCATGCTCTTGCTGCAGAGCTGTGCCGTCTATGTGGCCTACGGCCTCTATCGGACCGTGACCGATATTAATGCAACCCTGACCCTGGTCGACAAGTCGATCACCAACATTCAGGGGGTGCTCAGCGAGGGAAAAAACCTGAAGCGAGCGGCTGCCGACGGGAAACTTATCAGCACCCTGGCGGAAAAAATTCCGTCTCTTATCCAAAAAGACGTGGCTCTCGCAACGAAAGAAAAAATCGTGAAACTTTCCGGTGACCTGAAGTTTTCCTCGGACGATTTTACCAACAAGGCGACGGCCGAAGACCTGCCCGGGGCGAAAAAAGCCTATAACGATATGACCACCACCTATGGCTCGTTTACCGATCTGATGAACGACCTGTCAGACTCCGTCGGGGAGCCTCTCCGCTAGCTGGATTCGCCGTTCTGGTACATTCGATAATCAGGGGATGATTCTCCCGATTGCATCCTCTTTGCATGAGCTGGCCATGTTTGGAGGTTGGATATTTTGCGCAGTGCGTTTATAGTTCGTCCCAGGAATATTACCGCCGATGAAAATCAGCAGATAATTTCTACAGTACCCTGGAGGACGCGATGGCCGAAGAACATGCAAGCGGTGTCAACAACCAGGCAACCGATCGCAGTACCATAGAAAAACTCAAGCGCGGCTTTGCCTACAAACTTTTCTATCAGCAGGGTGTCTGGACCCAGAACGCATCGCTGAACGATTATTATCTTGCGGTCAGCACTACGGTGCGGGACCGTATGCAGCAGCTGTTTATCAATTCGATTCGGGCGCTCCAGGAAAAGGACAGCAAGATTGTCAGTTATCTGTCCGCCGAGTTTTTGGTGGGGCCCCATCTGCTCAACAATCTGATCAACCTCGGCATGTATGACCAGATAGCCCAGGCGGCGGAGGAATCCGGTCTTGATCTGCAGCAGATCATCGATCATGAAGAGGAACCCGGCCTGGGCAACGGCGGCCTGGGCAGGCTCGCGGCCTGCTACCTGGATTCCTTGTCCAGTCTGGAGATCCCCGCCATCGGGTACGGCATCCGTTATGAATTTGGCATGTTCGACCAGGACCTGGACAACGGCTGGCAGAAGGAGCTGAGCGATCGCTGGCTGCAGCCTGGCAACCCCTGGGAGTTTAAAAAAACGGATATGGCGGTGGAAGTAGGTTCCGGCGGGCATACCGAACGTTACCTGGATGACCACGGCAATTCACGGGTACGCTGGGTCCAGGGTCGACTGGTCAAGGGCATTCCCTACGACACGCCTATTCCCGGTTACCGGGTCAACACCGTCAATCTGCTCAGGTTGTGGAGCGCAGAGGCGCCAAAGAGCTTTGACTTTGCCGAATTTAATACCGGCGATTATTTTGGGGCGGTGCATGAGAAGGTGCTCGCCGAGAATATCACCAAGGTCCTCTATCCCAATGATGAGCAGTTCAAGGGCAAGGTGCTCCGCCTGCGGCAGCAGTATTTCTTTGTCAGCTGCTCAATGCAGGACATGATCCGCATCCACCTGTTCCAGTATGAAAGCCTGGACAACTTTTCCGATAACTTTGCCGTTCAATTGAACGATACCCACCCGGCTATTGCCGTGCCCGAGTTTATGCGGCTTCTGGTCGATGTCCACCATTATGAATGGGACCGGGCCTGGGAGATCGTCACCAGCACCTTTGCCTATACCAACCACACCCTGCTGCCGGAGGCGCTGGAGAAATGGCCGGTGGCAATGCTGGGCCGGCTGCTGCCCCGGCACCTGGAAATCATTTATGAAATCAACAGTCGGTTTCTCGATCTGGTCCGTCTCGAGTACCCCGGAGATGAGGATGTCGTGCGGCGGATGTCGATTATTGATGAAACCGGGGAGCGCTCTATCCGCATGGCCAACCTCGCCTGTGTCGGCAGTCATGCAATCAATGGTGTTGCCGAACTGCACACCAAGCTGCTCAAGGAGCACACCCTGGCTGATTTTCATCGATTGTGGCCGGCTAAGCTGATTAATATCACCAACGGGGTCACACCGCGCCGCTGGATGGTGGTCAGCAATCCGCGCCTGACCAAATTGATCAGCTCGGCCATCGGGGAGGAATGGATTACCGATCTGAACAAACTGCGGGCGCTGGAGCCCCTGGCAGATGATCCGGCGTTTTGTGAGCGATGGCAGGAGGTCAAGTTCGAAAATAAACAGGACATCTGCACCATGTTTACCTGCGACCAGGCAGTGCGTTTCAATCCTCATGCCATGTTTGACGTCCAGGTCAAACGAATCCATGAGTATAAACGCCAGCACCTTAATCTGCTGCACATCGTCACCTTGTACCACCGGCTGAAGAACAGCCCCGGTCTTGCTCTCCCTCCCCGGTTTTTTATTTTCGGCGGCAAGGCGGCACCTGGCTATGCCATGGCCAAACTGATTATAAAATTGATAAACTCGGTGGCCGAGGTGATTAATGGCGATCCCGATGTCAACGATCGCCTTCAGGTCCTGTTTATTCCCAATTTCAATGTGCAGATCGGCCATATCGTCTATCCCATGGCCGACCTCAGTGAACAGATTTCACTTGCCGGCAAGGAGGCATCGGGCACCGGCAACATGAAATTTTCCATGAACGGCGCCTTGACCATCGGTACCCTGGACGGAGCCAACGTGGAAATCCGGGAAGAGGTCGGGCCGGAAAATTTCTTTCTGTTTGGTATGAACGTGCAGGAAGTAGAGGCGCAGAAAGCGGCAGGCTACAACCCCCAGGTGATCTATAATCAGAACGAGGAGCTGAAAGCCGCCATAAACCTGATCGCCACCGGCCATTTCTCCCATGGCGACCGTGAACTGTTCCGGCCTCTTATCGACTCACTGCTCTATGAAGACCCGTATATGGTGCTGGCCGATTACCAGGCATATATCGATTGCCAGCAGCAGGTGGGCGAGGTCTACCAGGAGCCGGGGAGGTGGAGCAGGATGGCGATCCTCAATGCCAGCCGGATGGGCAAATTTTCCTCGGATCGTTCCATAACCGAATACTGCGAGAAAATATGGCATGTCAAACCGTTTCCGGTGACACTGAAACTCCAGCGGCTGCCGGATAATGGGATTAAATTCCCTAAACGCAATAGAATTGTGCGTACGTGAGGGTGCTCGATTATATGATGCATTGCCCGGCGAAAATCTTTCCCCGAAAAAAAATGACACCGGTGCACGGGGGCAATGCATTGACCGGAGCTCTTGGTCTGGTTTTTTTATTTTTCAGCTTCTGCTCCCCGGTCTGGGCGACGGAAATGGCGACGCTTCGGCCCTACGCACGGCAGATCTCTTTTACCGGTTTTACCCGGCCGATTCAGGAGCTGACTATAGCCGCGGAAGTGAGCGGTACGTATACCGCTGTGTCGGTTGATGTGGGCGATGTCGTCGGCACCGGCGGCGTGGTGGCCGAGATTGATGCCACTTTTGTCAGACTGGCTCTGCAGAAAAACAAAATCGCCCGGCAGCAGGCAGAACTCGAGCTGGTACTGGCGAAAAAAAACCTCGCCCGCTTCCAAAACCTGATCGATAAAAAATCCACCGCCCAGGCAACCTACGACGAGACGGTTTTGCGTGCCGAAATCCTTGATCTTACCCTTGAAAATTTAAAAAACGAACAGGAAAATTTAACGGAGCAGCTGCAGCGGCACACCCTTCGTGCTCCGGTCGGCTGGTCGGTTATAAAGCGGCATGCCGAACCCGGGGAGTATGTCCGCCAGGGGGAGCCAATTCTCAAGCTGGGAAATTTTCAGAGTGTATGTATTCCGTTTCTCTTTACCTACGAGGAACTGGCCCTGGTGCGTGGCATGGCCAGGCTGCATGTTTTTCTGCCCGATCTGCACAGAAAGGTCGAGGCCGAGATATACCGGGTTTCTCCCGATTTTGATGAGAAGAGCAGGAAAATTGGGGTAGATCTGCGCATTCGCCCAAAGGAGATGGCTGCCAACCCCGGCCTGCGGGGCGGCGTTCGAGCCCAACTCACCTTAGAGGGAAATAGAGAAAAGAATTCTTTTCTCATTGAGGCAACCGCCCTGGTCAGTCGTTATGATGCGCACTGGCTTGTTGCCCCGGATGGCGCGCAGCGAAAGGTACTTTTTCTCGGTATGACCCTGGACGGGAAAGAGGCGATTGTCAACAGCAGTGAATGCAGGCCGGGCGATCAGTTTATGCTGCGTCCCGGTCCGTCCCTCAAGAACTGACGCACAAGGCGAAAACCACTCGCACCATAAATCAGCCATGGCGATGTCAAATATGCTGGAGCCAATATTCTAATATAATGCAACATTTTGTCCTTTTCACGCTCAAGCAAAGGGTTGTTCTGAACCTCCTTTTTGTTCTGCTGATGGTCGTTGGCGCTTTCACCCTGCTGCGAATGCCGGTTGAGCGATATCCCAACATCCAGTTCGGCAAAATGTATATCAATACCTTTCTGCCGGGGGCCTCCGCCAGCGATGTCGAGACCCTGGTCACCACCGAGATCGAAAAGGGTCTGGAAGATCTGGAAGAGGTAGAATATATCCGCTCCGTAAGCTATGGCGAACGTTCTAATATTGTCATAAAATTTGTCGACGACAGTGATTATGAAAAACGTTTTGACGATGTCCGCCTGAAAGTACTTTCTATTGTCGGGGACCTGCCGGATCGGGCCGAACCGCCGGTATTTAATTTTCTCGACGTCAATGACTGGTTCCCCACCATAAGTGTCAATGTCGCCGGCAGGCAAGGCAACAGCACCCTGACGGACATTGCCGAGACGGTAAAAATCCCTCTCGCCCAGATAGAAGGCGTCAAGGAAGTAACGGTTTCCGGCGATTATACCCGGGAGTTTCACCTGATTCTGTCCCGGGACAAACTGCGCGCAAGCGGCATGACTTTTCAAGATGTCGCAGCTGTCCTGCGCAAAAGCAACGTGAGCTTTCCCGCCGGCTATGCGGCGACCCCGGAAAACGAGTTTATTGTCAGGGTCGATGAACAGTTCAGCAGCAGGGAGGAGTTGCTGGCGGCTGTCCTTCGCCGGGACAGCGATGGCTCCTTTGTGCGTCTGCAGGATGTGGTCGAAGCCGCTTATTATTCCTATCAGGATCCCTTTCTCATGACCTCCCTCAATGGCGAGGATTGTGTCACGCTGCATATCCTGAAGGATAGGGAAGGCAATGCCCTGTTCATTGCCGATGCCGTGAGAGACATCCTGAAAAAGGCGCAGCCTGCCTACACCGAACTTGGGGTGTCTCTTGCGGCAACGCAGGACTCCAGCACGAAAATCGAAGATTCGATCAGGGTCCTTGGCATCAACCTGCTGCTCGGTATTCTTCTGGTCTGCACTATTATCTGGCTGTTTATGGGCTTTAGAAATGCCGCGCTCATAACCATCGGTATTCCTTTTTCCTTTCTGGTCACCCTGGTGCTGATGTATATGACCGGCAATTCCATAAACGAGGTGTCGCTGTTTGCCTTTGTGCTGGTGTCGGGAATTATCGTCGATGACGCCATTGTCGTGGTGGAAAACATGTATCGCCATTATCAGAGCGGCAAGTCGCTGCTAGACGCGATAACGGAAGGCACTGCCGAGGTTTTCCTGCCGGTTTTTGCCGCAACCTTGACGACGATTGTCGCTTTTCTGCCCATGCTGATCATGACCGGGATGGTCGGCGATTTCTTTGCCATAATACCCAAAACGATAGCCTTTGCCCTGCTTGCGTCCCTGTTTGAGTGTCTGGTCATTCTTCCCTGTCACTATCTTGATTTCGGCCCCCGGCAAAGAGCTGTCGCTCCTGCAGCTTTTTCCTACGCTGCGAATATTTTCGCCCTGCCGAAAGAAGGACTGCTGATGGGCGTTACCCGGTGGGTATTTACCAAGCTCATTTTACTGGTGCTTCGCTTTCGTGTTACCTGTCTCCTGCTGGTGGCCGCGGTTTTTATAGGCGCAGTGACCATCTTCCTCGGTTCGGTTCAGGGTAAAACGAGCCTGGTCCGGATTAAATTTTTCCCGGAGAAATATTCGCTTTATTACGTCGAGATTACCGGGCCTCAGGGCACATCTCTTGCGCAGACCAATGTGCTGGTAAAAAAGGTTGCCGCTCGTCTTGCGGCAGACGGCCGGGGGCAGGTTGAATCCGCCCTAGGCTACTCCGGCTATTACATCAATGAAGACTTCAGCCCGCAATACGGCCGCAATCTTGGCTATGTCGCAGTAACTCTGCCGCCTCCTGCGGCGAGGCGGTTTGCCGACTATCCGGAAAATGATGTCGTCGCCCATCTCGAAGATGTGCGGCAAAAAGTGCAGACACTCCTGCCCGGGGGATTCACCCTGGCTGTTCGTCCGGAAAAAGAAGGGCCGCCATCCGGTGAGGATTTAAATATCAGAATTCTGGGTCAGGATGCAAACAATGTCGCCGCCCTCGCGGCAGATATCGGTCGCTTCCTGCGCGATGACAAGAATATTGCCCCCTGGCTGGTTGGCCTGAAAGACGATCAGGGCGGCGATGCCAGGGTCTTTCGCATAAAAATCGATCAAGAGAGGGCGGCGGAATACGGGTTCACCGTGGAGGAGGTTGCAACCCTTGCGGCATCGGCGATGGATGGCCAGATAATCGGCGAGATGAAGCGCGCCGAAGAGTCCATCGATATACGATTGAAAGTTGATAGAGGCCAGGGCCCGGACATGTTCTCAGCCATGGACCTGGAGGTCGTTAATTCGCCGGCGGGAGCTGTACGGCTTCGTGATCTCTGTCAGCCCGTTTTCAGCCTGGAGCCGAGCTATCTCAATCGTTTCCAGCGGCAGCGCGCCATAACCCTTACCGCCAATTTACAGGCCGGGGCCCCCATTACCAGCCCGGTGGTCGTCAACCGGGTAGATGCGTATTATGCCTCTGTCCGGGCGAAATATTCCGGGGCGTCGCTCATCTTTGCCGGGGAGCATGAATCGACCCAGAAATCTTTTCTCTCACTCGCCTATGCCTTTATCATTGCCCTTATTGCCGTGTATCTCATCCTGGCCGCCCAGTTCCAGTCATCTACCCAACCGCTGATAGTCATCGCCGCCGTTATCTTCGCCCTGACCGGGGTAATCCTGGGTACCGTCTTCTCGAGAACCATTTTTACGATAAACAGCTTCGTCGCCGTGATTGGGGTAACCGGTGTGGTGGTCAATGATTCCCTGGTACTCGTTGAATTTATTAATAAATGCTATGCCAAGGGGATGAAGAGGCGTGATGCCCTGCTGCAGGCGACACACATCCGCCTGCGTCCGATACTGCTCACCACCCTGACCACAACTCTTGGCCTTCTGCCCATGGCGCTTGGCATCCCTGAATTTTCGGTGATCTGGGGGAGCATGGCGATGACCTTTGTTACCGGGCTGTGTACCGCCACCTTTCTGACAATCATCATCATCCCTCTGCTCTGGGATATGGTTACTACGCGTTCGGATCGTCAGGATGACAATTGACATGAGGGCAAATCATTTGTCGGAGAGTAATAAAGTACAATACTGAGCGGTTGTTCGGTTATGAACCGAATCAACCTGATTGGTAGAATCAAGACGAAACCGGAATATCACAGCAGAGATTATGGCTGTAACCCGTTGTCCACTAAGTAGTGGTCGTACTTTTTAGATCACCACTTGGGCAGATATATTTGGCAGCTTTCAGTGTAAAATACAATCTAGCTGTTTTTTAGCTGGATTAATTAAGCTTGCATGTGGTAATTTGCGCATTCATGATTTTTGATAAAAATATCTGATTTTTTAAGAAAACATAGATCCTTACTGTGAGCTTTCTTTTGTAAAGCGCACGACATCTCTCTGGAGTAGAAAAAGTAATAAATTGCGCCAATGAAAAAGAATGTGGATGAACAGCGGCTAGAGGCTGCAATTGAACCTGACGAGAAGATGAACACTGTCCACGATAAGGTTAAATTCGAAGTGTTTGGTGAGGAGATGCTTGAAAAGAGTGTCAAATCAAGTGGTAACAGTGGAAGGATTTATCTGCCGCCTGATTGGGTCGGTCATCGAGTTAAAATCATTAGAATAGATTGATGTAACAGAGAATAATATGAAACTATCAGAAAATGATTTGTCCATTAGAAACTGGAGACCTGAGGACGTCGCTGGAATCTGTGAGATTTCCAGCCTTATAACCAATAAAGCCGTTGATGCCGATTTTACTCGAATAGTTCTGGAAAGAGCGCGTGATACCGGCAATGGGGCCCATTTTGTTGCTGAACTTGATAAGAAGATTGTAGGTTTCATGATTTCCTTTATCCTGCCTTTTGGTTTTGGTGCTGAAGACTGTGCATACATTGCCACAATGGGAGTACATCCCAAATATATGGATAAGGGCATAGGAGCTGGAATGACCAAAGAGGTCTTTATGTTTTATAAAGCCAAGGGGATTTCCAGAGTCTATACTTCTGTTCGCTGGGATTCGACAGACCTACTGTCATTTTGTAAAAGCATGGGATTTGAACGGAGTGATTATATCAATCTGCATGTGAACATTGACGTACTTGAATGAACTGTATTTTTGGCTGAACAATAGTTCCTGCTCAAATGGATAGTGCAACCAAACTCCTTGTTGTTAACAGGTAATTCCGATAGCAAAGGTCAGCTCCGCGACGAACTATCTTTCTGTGGTTACACTTACTTAATAGATTGATTTCGAGCAACGCATCCTTTGGTTGAGGGAGGAAGAACCAGGTCGTCGATGAATTTCTCCCCACCGTCTCTATTGACCTTACTTTCACATTAACCGGGCGAATTTAGCAAAAGAGGTTAATCCTTGTCCTGTTTTTCCCTACCTTATAAAATCCGGTTTGAAGATTGTGATCCAGCCGGCATAGTTTTTTACCCTCGATACATCTTAATGCTTCATCGTTTTTTTGAAGATTGGTTCGATGCAGGCCTGGGTCACTCGCTCGGCACAATTAATGTTGGGCTAAAGGTCGGGTTCCCGGTCGTCAATCTGCAGGTTCGTTTCCAAAGAGCCAGCCGTTTGGAAGACATATTAATTTGGACTCTCACAGTCGTCGGAATAAGTAAAAGAACTGCCACTCTTGCGATTAAGGCTACATGCAATGGCGAAAAGCGCCTGTCAATTGAAATCACCGTGGTCGCAGTCAACCTTGCAGCGGAGGACAGGATAGTTTCACGAGAAATCCCAGCTGAAATACGAGATCAAATGAACAAATTTTTAACTGAAAAAACACCCCATTAATAACTACCTATGTCTACTAATCTACATAAATTACTGGAACTTTCCTGGGTTGAACTTGAGGCTCTCGACAAAAACCAATCGATTGTCCTGCTACCCTTAAGTCCCATTGAGGAGCACGGTCCTCACCTGCCACTTGGCACCGATATTTTGGCGGCACAGGATATCGCAGAAACCGCAGCCGGGTATCTCTGCAAGGATAATCCGCTGCTGCAGGTGGTCCTTTCTCCGACCATTCCGCTGGGCTGTTCCGATGTTACGGCAGACTTTCCGGGCACTATATCCTTGAGAGGGAAAACGCTCTATCATCTCCTCGTTGATTTCTGCTCTGGCCTGGCCAAAAGTGGTTTCACGTACATCATTATTGCCAATCACCATCTCGATTCCGTGCACCTTAAGGCAATAATGGAGGCGATTGAGACGGTCACGGCAGAATTTCAGGTACAAATTATTGAAACGGCAGGCCGAATCCTCTATTCAGGAATGACACTTGCTGAAGTCACAAAGGGAGAGGAGCTTGGGCTTTCGATGAAAACGGAGGTCCACGCCGATGTACGGGAGACCTCCTATATTAAATACAGGTACCCGCATTTACTGAAACAGGCACCGGAGCAGCTGTCCCCCGTACTCATCAACGTAAGGGAAGGAATAAGAAATGGCCTCAAGACGTTTAAGGCCATGGGTGCCGAACAAGGCTATATTGGCAGCCCTGCGCTGGCATCGGAAAACCTAGGCCGGATTCATCTTGAAGAACAGGCTCGAATAATAGCCGAGATGGCCATAAAATTGATGGCCGGCCAAGCCCTTCCAGAGATAAATCCACATATAATTAAATACTTGAAGACAGTGGTCAGTTTGTAGCCGATCACATGTCATTCGACCTTCCAGACCTACAGTCCCCGCAAATATTCCGACTTGAGCCTAGCCGGGTTCTGTATGGCGTTGCTGATAGAGCCAAGCATCTGTTCTTTGTGCTCAGGAAGATTGCCACGGAGGGAGAGATAGTTAGAAGCATGGTTTGCCCTGAAAACAACAGGCCAGGAGGTCTCAATATTTGTAATCAGCAAATGCAGCTCTTGAAGAACATCAAGAGGGTCTGTAACAAGCTCGAAGGTTCGCTCCTTTACCATATAGTCGAGTACCGTACCGGGGACCACCATGAGAGTCAGGGCAGCTAAATAGGAAGGGTTCATGGCCGTGATGACCTTGCCTGTATTGATAGCGTGCTGCTCGGACAGCTTTTTGCCACCCAGGCCCAGAATGACCGATACCGATGTTCGCATCCCTGCGTCATTGGCCTTGATTACTGCCCGTATCTGGTTCTCGACAGTGGCTCCCTTATTCATCAAATCGAGAACCTGCTGGTCACCACTTTCGAGCCCGATAAAGACCAGATTGAGACCAGCCTGGCGAAGTTCGGTCAGTTCTGCTGGATCTTTTCTTATAATATCATCACTGCAGGCATAACAAGAAACCTGCTTGAGATGAGGGAACATCTCGTAGCACTGTCGAACTATTTTGAGGAGTTCCCTGCTCTTTATTACCATTGCGTTTGAGTCAAGCAGAAATATCTTCTCGACCTGAGGCCCATATAATTTTCTGCCCCGGACAATGTCTTCCAGAATTTCTTCCGTCGGCCGGATTCGGAATTTTTTTTGTGGAACTGTCTGATTGAAAACGTTCGAATTGCAGAAGTGACATCGCCCAGCCGCTGCAGCTGAACATCCGACGGATGCCTGTATCAGTAAGGAGGCATGCTCGCTTGGTGGCCGATATACCGGCTCTGCATAGTACATTTCTGTCTGTCTCACGTGACACCTCATGCCTAAGGTTCGTTATTGTTATGGAATGGTAGAAAAATGTTTCATTTACTAAAACAACAAAACAGCGATTGGAGATGATGCAGCAGCACCAATAAGCAACTCTGGACCAGCCTCGATACAATCTCCCTGCCTTGCAGGGCGGCAGTGGCGTCGATAGACGGCTGGACCAGAGTTACCACCCCGGAAATTTAGGCTACATATTTTCCCGCAGCAGAAATTGATCCGGCTATTTTGCTTCTGATCGTGATGATATCTATCGGAGTGTGCTGGGTGAGCTTGCTGAGATTTTTCTGCATCTGCACCAGAGTACTTCCGG
>NZ_SWCM01000023.1 GCF_005116645.1 Desulfopila sp. IMCC35006 | reverse complement strand
CGCAATCAAATTCGAAATGAAGCAACACAACAAGCTGTGGCGCAATCAACGATACAAAATCGAAAACGAAAAAAGCTCCTTAAACGATTAAAGAAACCACCTGCAAGTTCTTAACCGGATATTACTGATTATGGCTGGGATAATATTGCCTCTATTCGAACACTCGGCAAGACCGAATAGCAGGCCACAACCATTTGTCTTATTCTGCGAAGGAGAATATTGTGACGAGCAATGCACCGGTTCCATACAGGCCCCTTGGACTCCTGAAAAATCTTCTGGAAAATCTGGGATTCCATGTGGCTTATTGCTACGAAGACCTCGTTTTCGTCGAACATAATGCATTTTTGTTGCGCATGGAGGAAAAAGGCGAGGAGGTGAGTCTGCTGTTCAATTCTGAGTCAGATATGGACAAACGTGAGGCAATCGCTGCACAATTTACAACCGAAGGCAAAGCGCATAATCTCATCATCTCCTTTCCGGGGACCTATCAAATGGTCCCCAATGAAGCAGACGGCACCATCGCTCTTGCATTCCAAGAGTGATGGTGCCGTAAAAATTCCCCTTCTTCTTCTTGTAAATACGGTTCAATTTATATACTATCCTGTTCATTCTTTAACGCACACAACCTTAAACAGGAAGGAACCGCCATGACCAAAGATTATTCTCGCTATCCAGACCAGCATCCTGATTCCACCGGGCACTTCGGTGCCTACGGTGGGTCATATATCCCACCTGAATTGCAGCAGGAAATGGATAAAATCACCGATGCCTATCTCACCATAAGCAAAACCCATCGATTTATCGAAGAACTGCGCTCCATTCGGACACACTATCAGGGACGGCCGACTCCGATATACCACGCGGATCGTTTGTCGAAGATGTGCGGCGGCAGCCAGATCTATCTCAAGCGTGAAGATCTTAACCATACCGGGGCTCACAAACTCAATCACTGTATGGGCGAGGGGCTGCTGGCCAAATACATGGGGAAAAAGAAATTAATCGCCGAAACCGGTGCAGGACAACACGGTGTGGCCCTGGCAACCGCGGCGGCCTATTTTGGCCTGGAATGCGAAATCCATATGGGCGAAGTCGATATTATCAAAGAGGCACCCAATGTTATCCGCATGAAACTGCTTGGCGCCACGGTAGTGCCCGTTTCTTTTGGGCTCAGAACCCTGAAGGAAGCAGTCGATTCGGCTTTCCAGGCCTACCTGAAAGACCCGGTCAACTCAATCTACTGTATCGGTTCGGTGGTTGGCCCCCACCCTTTCCCCATGATGGTGCGTGATTTCCAGGCCATTGTCGGCATTGAATCCAGGGCACAATTCCTGGAAATGACCGGCAGCTTACCGGATGTGGTCTGCGCATGCGTCGGTGGCGGCAGTAACGCCATGGGCATTTTCTCAGGCTTTATCAACGACCCCGTCAAACTCATCGGCGTCGAACCCGGAGGACGTTCACTCAATCTTGGCGACCATGCGGCCACCGCGACTTTCGGCAGGCCAGGCATTATCCATGGGTTTAAATGCTACCTGCTTCAGGACGAAAAAGGCGAACCGGCTCCGGTTTATTCCATCGCCAGCGGACTCGATTACCCCGGCGTAGGCCCGGAGCACAGTCTTCTGAAAGACGAAGGGCGTATCAGCTACGAAATAGCCGATGACGTGGAAACACTTGATGCGTTTTATACGCTCAGCAGCGTCGAAGGGATTATTCCAGCCCTTGAGAGCGCCCACGCCGTTGCCTATTGCATGAAATACGCCAAAGAAATGAAACACGGCAGTATTCTGATAAACCTGAGCGGACGGGGCGATAAAGACCTCGGCTTCGTCACGGAAAACTATGGTTTCAACATCGACGAAGCGAAAAAGAGCATGGCCTGAAAACACCGGCAACCCCCTGACTGTCTCCTCTTGCGGAGACAGTCGATCGGGCTTTCCCCTCCCGCCTGTATTCCCGCTTACCATGGCCAGTGCGTACCCCACTTGCCATTCCCTTGTTTTTTCCCAAAAAATCCTGACGCATAGCGATCCAGATGCAAAACCGCAATTTATTTTGGTCGTACGACCAAAATAAAACTTGCCAAGCACACCGCCCGGCATTACGTTATGAGCAAATACCCATAAACGGAGCACTGCATGCCAAGACCGAAAAAAATGCGACTTGTATCGGACCATCCGTTGATGTCCGGGTACCTGCCTGAAAACATGGCGCCCACCGGCACTGTCAATCTATCGGTGGAAGGAATGGAAGCCATACGCATGAGTGACCTCGAAGGTCTATCGCACGAGGCTGCCGCCGAGCAAATGGATATATCGAGACAGACCTACGGCAGAGTATTGGCCGAGGCGCGCAAGATCGTTGCCGAGGCACTCGTAACCGGAAAAAGGATTTGCTTTGGCGGGGGCATGTATGCACTGCATGGTGGACATCGACGACGGCGGCAAAGGGGTCGCCAATAAATTGCCCATTGATTTTTCGGATTTTCCCCGAAAAATTCAATGAAAAAACACAACTGGAGGTACTCTCATGCCACAAGGAAACGGCGGCGGACCGAATAATACCGGCCCCAACAATAACGAAAACAACAAACAGGACAACACCAACAAAAGATGCACTCCCGGCGGCAGAGGATTGGGCCGTGGTGGCGGCCAGGGTCGCCGGGATGGAAGCGGAGGCGGCCAGGGTCGTGGCGGTGGAGGCAAAGGCGGCCGGCGCAGTCAAGGTTAAATCAATGTGAGAACAGGAGGTTGAATCATGCCAGGATTTGACAGAAGCGGACCAATGGGTGGTGGAGCAATGACCGGTGGACAAAGAGGATTCTGCAACACGACCAATAGAGCAGGCGCAGGCGCTGCTGCAGGATACGGATTTGGCCGAGGATGCCGCAGAGGCGGTTTTTATGGCGGTGGAGCAGGCCGGGGCTTTGGACGGGGGTTCGGGGTAGAAGGACGCACTGTCTCTTCGCCCATGGGCGCGGCCGCCCCGACGGATGAGCTGGAATACCTCACCCGGCAGGCGCAGAATCTGGAAAGCAGTCTGCAAACGATAAAAAAACGAATTGACGATTTGCAGCAGAAGTCGGAATAAAACAGGAATAAGAAAGTGTTGCCATTACGCTCACCAAAAGCAGAGTTGAGAATGTAATGGCAACAACTTCACAGAAATTTCCACCAGGGTCCAGGCCGAGACAGCGCAGTCACAGTCGACATTGTACTGTAAGGGAATATTACACGTTATCATATACTTCCAGATGGCCGTCCGGCTCAGGCCAACTCGTCTTGTCACTTCCGCTTTATTCCAACCACAGTCGGTCAGAAGACCAAATAGAATGTCCTTGCTACGATCTATCTGGATACCCGCAATGTACCATAAAATAAAAGTGCCCATCACCAAACGGTCCCTTTATTACTGGATTTTCCGTAAACATCACGGATTGCAGCTATTCCTGCTGGCCATTATTCTGATGGGCGTTTTTTTCAAGGTTGTGCCGCTGGAGCTGCAGAAAAGAATCGTCAATGAAGCCATCAGCCAACGAGATGAGCACCTGCTTCTGTGGTATTGCGGCCTCTACCTGTCAGCGGTTCTCCTGGCCGGGTTGAGTAAATACCTGATCAACATGCTCCAGGTGATCATTGGCCAGAAAATCCTCATCGGCTTGCGGACAGAACTCTATTTGCACGTGCTGCATTTGCCACTCCAGCGTTACCGGGGCCTGCGGCCGGGGTCAGCCATCTCGGCCATTACCGGAGAACTGAATGCCATAGGTGCTTTTCTGGGCCAGGCCCTGGCCGTTCCACTCACCTCAATAATTACCTATGTCGTCGTGTTCAGCTATATGTTTTCATTGAGCCGTACGCTGACCCTCATTACCATCGCTGTTTATCCGTTTGAAATCGTCCTCATTCCCCTGCTGCAAAAAAAGTTCAACACCTGGAATCAAAAACGCATCAGCACCGTGCGGGAGATGAGCGACACCGTCAATGAGGCCATCAGCGGAATCGTGGAGATTCAGAGTTATAACAGATACCAGTTTGAAAAAGACAGGATCAGCCGGATAATAGCCAAACTCTACCGCATAATCATCACCCTCAATATCTTTAAATTCGGCATTAAATTTTCGGGTAATTTTTTCCAGGCCCTGGGGCCTTTTTTATTATTTCTAGTCGGCGGCCATCTGGCAATCAACGGCCAGTTCAGCCTTGGCGCCCTGGTGGCATTTCTCTCCGCCCATGAAAAGCTGTACGATCCCTGGCAGGAGCTCCGCCTTTTTTATCAAGAATATCAAAATGCCCTTGTCAGCTATCAACAGATCACCAGACTTTTCGAGAATCATGAAACACTGCCGCCCCCGGCTGCAGCGCAGGTCATTTCACCCGCTGCCTACCTGGAGCTTTGCCATATCTATTATAACCTCCCCGGCAACGTCACCCTCCTGCGTGACGTCAGCCTGAGCATACGCAAAGGTGAACATATCGCCCTGATAGGAGCGTCAGGATGTGGTAAATCCACCCTTGCCCTGGTGCTGGCCCGCCTGTATCAAACTTCAGAAGGCACCATCCATTTCCAGGGTCGGGACATGACCCATTGCTCCCCGGAGTTTATCAGCTCCCGAATTGCCATGATCCCGCAACGCCCATTTATTTTTTCAGGAACGATTGCGGAAAATATCATGTACGGTTTGCCTGAGACACCGGCAAACAGCGGCTCGCACACGGAAATCCGTGCGCGCATACGCCGCATCATTCAAAGCATCGGCCTGGAAAAGGACGTAATCTGGCTGGGAATGAGCTCTATCCCCCCCGTTAAGGAGGCACGCAAGCTCCAGAAACATGTCCTGAAGATGAGACAGATCGTGCATCATGAGCTCAGGAGTCAATTCGAAGAGGTCGTGGAGTTCTACGACCCTGATGCGTTTCTTCACTATGCCACCCTGCGCGACAATCTCATCTTCGGTGAATGCGAGAGCGGAAAACTGGCAATCGATAAACTGCCGACCAACGAGAAATTTCTCGTTTTAATGGAGAAAACCGATATTAAAAACGACCTGCTCGGTCTTGGCCTTGCCCTGGCCCGAATTACCATGGAGATGCTGCAACAGACCACGACTGACGAATCGTTTTTTACCAAAAGTCCCATGGAAGCTGTGGAAGTTGACAGATATGCCGATATCCTGAACCACCTGGATGATGCCGTCAGGTTGACCCGCGAGGAAAAAAATCGTCTGCTGCTCCTTGCTCTGCGTTATATACCGGCAAAACATGGACAGATTCGCCTGCAGCCGGAATTTACCGAAAAAATTCTCTCGGCCAGAAAGTACTTTCTCTCTGAAATGCAAAAGGTTGGCAATTGCCACGGCCATGAGCACCGTTCGGGAGAACTGTTCGACCCGGAAACATCCACAAAGGACAATGAGGAAAGTGAATTCAATACCTACTGTTACTCAGGCTATCTTTATAATCGTAATATCCGAACCAATATATTAATGGGCTCGGTCAAGAAGACATTTGAAGACATTCTGCAACTCAAAGAACTCGCCTGGGACACCTTTAAACGCAGAGGACTTCTGGAAGAAATTATTGATCTTGGTCTCGATTTCATTGTCGGCAGCCAGGGAAGCCATCTTTCCGGGGGACAAAAACAAAAAATTGCCATCGCCCGAGCCCTGCTCACCGACGCCCCCGTTCTCATAATGGATGAAGCAACGGCAAGCCTTGATAATATTTCGCAATCGATGTTTCAGGAGTATATTTCACAATCCCTCAGAGACAAGACAATCATCTCCATCATTCATCGCCTGGATCTCGCGCATTTCTATGACCGTATAATCGTGATGGATAACGGTGCAATCGTCGAAGACGGGACATACGAGGAACTCATGCGCCAAGAAGGTGCATTGTACCGGCTCTATCATAATAACACTCCCCCGAAAGCTCAGTGAATCTGCCGGGCATTGAACATTGTTTTACTTTACAGGTGATGCGAGCAAAACCGTTACCGCAGTGACGGTTTGCCCGGCAAGTAACGTTACCATATAGTTGCTGGACAAACCTGTATGGTTATTATTGATAGCATACCGTAGGACCTAGGAAATTATGCGCCCGGTTGGATGCCAACCGGATTATACCCATTTCCGCATCAATGCAGCTGAGGGAGCAGCAGGCAGGCTGCAATTCTTACCCAGTACAGAAGGATAAATAACCATGCCGACGTGTATCAATCACCCTGATCGAGAAACCAGCTACGTGTGCTTAAAAAACAATGTTGCTCTCTGCGAAGAATGTCTTGCCTGCAGTGATCCGCAACTTTTTTGTAAGTTTCGGCCGGCCTGTATAATCTGGTTTATGACCAAAAAGCTCGATGGGATGGACGCTGGCAGCAAAAAGGTCAAAAAATAATCCTCTCCGCAATAGCTTCGACATTGCGATGGCATCGCCCCAGCAACGACAAAACATCCTACAAAACAGGTAGCCATCCTTCTTTTTTGTAGGATTCCGCACAAACAGTCTCCTCGCATTCCCCACCGGGAAAAGACCGGCTTCAAAACATAACAGATTGATTTCATAGGATTAACACGACAATAAATCATCTGGCACATCCTTTGCTCAAGAGGGAATATGAAACGATCAACCTTACCTTGACGACAAAGGATGACAATATGAGCACAGCACCTCTTTTAAAAGACCGATCAAAACAGATTCACCGCAAGGGCTCTTCCCCATTTGAAATTGATTGCAATAAGGAAAGCCTTGCCGGAGCGGTAAGCCAGCGGGCCTGTGTCTTCTGCGGCTCACGGGTAGTCCTCTATCCCATCGCCGATGCGATCCATCTGGTTCATGGCCCGATAGGCTGTGCCGTCTACACCTGGGACATTCGCGGCGCGCTGTCGTCAGGGCCTGAACTGCATCGGCTGTCTTTTTCCACTGATCTGCAGGAACTCGATGTTATCTTTGGCGGGGAGAAAAAACTTGCCAAAGCCCTCGATGAACTGATCGATCTCCATCAGCCCAAGGCCGCCTTTGTCTATTCGACCTGCATTGTCGGAATTATTGGCGACGATCTGGAGGCCGTCTGTAAAAAGGCTTCCGAAGAAAAAGGAATCCCGGTGCTGCCGGTCGAATCAGCCGGTTTTAAAAAAGGCAACAAGCGGGGCGGCTATGAAGCCGCCTGCAATGCCATGTCCCGGCTGGTTGGCATGGGAGATATCAGCAACATCTCCAAACATTCCATTAACATTCTGGGCGATTTCAACCTGGCCGGTGAAATATGGTTGATCCGCGAATATTTCGAGCGCATCGGCATTGAAGTGGTTGCGAATATTACCGGTGACGGCCGGGTCGCCGACATTCAACGCTGCCATGGGGCGGCACTTAATGTGGTCCAGTGTTCCGGTGCGACGATGGATCTGGCCAATATGCTGAAAGACGGCTATGGCATTCCCTCCATCCGGGTCTCCTATTTCGGCATCGAAGATATGGCCGAAGCCCTCTACTCCGTCGCCCGCCACTTTGATGACCCGGAAATGCTCGCCAAGGCCAGGCAGGTGGTCAAGGACGAACTCGTCACCCTGCTGCCGGAGCTGGCCAGATACAAACAAGCCCTTACCGGTAAAAAAGCGGCCATTTACGTCGGCGGCGCGTTCAAGGCTTTTTCGCTGGTCAAGGCCTTCCGGCTCATTGGCATGGACGTGGTCATGGTTGGCTCCCAGACCGGCACCAAGGAAGATTATAACGAACTCGCAGAGATAACCGACGAAGGGTGCATCATCGTCGACGATGCAAACACCCTCGAGCTCTCCTCTTTCCTAAAAGAAAAGGACGTCGATGTCTTTGTCGGCGGAGTCAAGGAACGGCCCATCGCCTACAAACTCGGGGTGGCTTTCTGCGACCACAATCACGAACGAAAGGAGATGCTGGCAGGTTTCCAGGGCATGATGAATTTTGCCCGCGAGGTATACGGCTCGGTAATGAGCCCTGTCTGGAAATTTGTCCCCCGTAGATCCAAGGAGGGTTAATCATGACCACAATGCCAAGTTATACCGCAACCACGAATGCCTGCAAACTGTGTAAACCCCTCGGTGCGTCGCTTGCCTTCCGGGGTATCGAAAACTGCGTCCCCTTCCTGCACGGCTCCCAGGGATGCGCCACCTATATGCGCCGTTATATTATCAGTCATTTTAACGAACCCATCGATATCGCCTCGTCCTCCCTGGGCGAAAAACAGGCCATTTATGGTGGCGGAGCAAATCTGAAACTCGGCCTGAAAAACGTCACCACCAAATACGCGCCGAAGATCATCGGGGTCGCGACAACCTGCCTGACCGAAACCATTGGCGACAATGTACCGATGATCCTTGCGGAGTACCAGAAAGAGTTCGGCACTGCCGACTCCCCGCTGGTGGTCCATGTCTCGACTCCAAGCTATGCCGGGACCCACATGGAAGGCTTTAATGCCGCCATTAAAGAAATTGTCGACCAGCTGACCGTCGAATCGGAACCGAATGCAACCATCAACCTGTTCAGCGGGTTTATCTCCCCCGCCGACATCCGGTATCTCCGCGAAGTATGCAGTGACTTTGACCTCGATGCGACAATTCTCCCTGACTACTCGGACACGCTCGATGGCCAGGCACTGAACGATTATCCACTTATCCCCGAAGGCGGCACGCCTCTGGCGGCAATAAGGGCCATGAGCGGAGCCAGGGCCAGCATAGAGTTCGGCGCAACGCTGCCGGCTGAAACCGGCGGCAAAGTACTTGAACGAAAGTTCGGCACCAAACTGTATCAGACCGGGCTGCCCATTGGCATCCGGGCGACCGATACCCTTTTTGCCCGGCTGGCAGAACTCAGCGGCAACAAAATTCCGGCCAAATATGTAGCGGCCCGGGGACGACTGATCGACAGTATGGTCGACGGCCATAAATATATTTTCGGCAAACGGGCGGTGGTCTACGGGGAAGAAGATCTGGTTGTCGGCATGACCTCCTTTCTCGCTGAAATCGGCATTCATGTCGTCCTGTGCGCCTCCGGCGGTAAAAGCGGAAAAATGGCATCCGGTGTTGCCGCTGCCCTTGCAGGGATGGATTGTGAACTTCCGGTGGTAAAAGAAGATGTCGATTTTTTCGATATCGAAACCATGGCCAGAGAGCTGCAGGTCGACCTGGTTATCGGCCATTCAAAGGGATATGCCTTTGCCAGAAAAGAGAATCTTCCCCTCATTCGAGTGGGCTTTCCCATCCATGACCGCATCGGTGGGCAGCGGATTCTGCATCTCGGGTATCACGGTGCGCAGGCATTGTTTGATCTTATCACCAATACCGTTATTGAAAAAAAGCAGGGCGATTCCCCCGTCGGCTACAGTTATATGTGATGGGCTCGTAAAACGACAACCTTTTAAAAACCTAATTTTTACGATGGCTAAGTAAAAAACTTTCTGTTCGAGGGGTGAATGTTTCTATTGTTATGGTGTGCTAGAGTTCGCCGTAATGATGGCAAAACGCAACGCCCGAAGGAAGTGCCCTTGGGGTACAACGAAGAATATGAAGACACCTCTCCCCTTTTGGGGGTTTTTACGACACCATCAAAGGACATAACATGAAAAATTCAGAGAAAAGAGATTTTCGCAGCCACCCCTGTTTTAATGCCGACGCTAAAGGGAAATTCGGCCGAGTACATCTGCCCGTAGCGCCCAAATGCAATATTAAATGCAACTTCTGCGATCGTAAATATGACTGTGTCAATGAGTCACGGCCAGGTGTCACCAGCACCGTCCTCTCCCCGGAGCAAGCCGGTGTCTATATGCAGCGGGTGCTGGAAAAGGAACCCCGGATCAGCGTGGCTGGCATTGCCGGGCCCGGCGACCCTTTTGCCAATGGTCCGGAAACCATCGCCACCATGCGCACGATCAGGAAAAATCACCCGGAAACCCTTCTCTGTGTTTCCTCAAACGGCATGGCCATCGGGCCTTACATTGAGGCCTTGGCGGAAATAGAAGTCTCCCACGTAACTATCACCGTCTGTGCAGTTGATCCGGAGATTGGCCAAAAGATTTACTCCTGGGTACAAGACGGAAAGGTGATCTATCATGGATTGCAAGCGGCGGAAATCCTGCTGTCCCGCCAGCTTGCGGCAATCAAAAAATTAAAGGCCCATGACATTACAGTAAAGGTCAATTGCATTGTCGTCCCGGGAATCAATGACCACCATATTGAAGATGTCGCCCGAACCATGAAGGAACTGGGTGTTGACCTGCTCAACTGCATGGCCATGTTTCCCAACGTCAACACCCCCTTTGGCCACCTTGCCCAGCCGGATAAAGAACTGATGGAACGGCTTCGTGCCAAGGCTGAAGAGTATCTACCGCAGATGCGTCACTGCACGCGCTGCCGGGCCGATGCGGTAGGTCTGCTGGACGATGATCGTACCGAAGAATTCAGAAGCTGCCTGACCGCCTGTTCGTCACTCAAACCAATGCCTGCCGAAATGCGCCCGTATGTGGCCGTTGCGACAGAAGAAGGAATACTGATCAACCAGCACCTCGGTGAGGCACGCACCTTTCAAATCTGGGAGCAGCTTGACGGCTCCTATCACAAGGTCGAGGATCGTTCAGGGCCCGGAGTCGGCGGTGGAATCAAGCGCTGGCATCAGTTGGCCAAAATCCTCGGCGACTGCCGTGCCGTGCTGATCAGCGGCATCGGCGCAACGCCCCTGGAGATACTTTCCAAGTCCGGGATAAAGCCGATCGAAGCAGCCGGATTTATCGAAGAAGGCTTGCAGGCGGTTTACGAAAACAGAAAAACCTCATCGCTCAAAGGTAGAAAAGTCTCCTGTGCCGACGGCAGCTGCAGTGGATCGGGCGGTGGATGCGGTTAAATTTCTCTTTTGCATTTGTGTCAGGCAGAAAGGTGATTATTTATATCAGTACGCGATTTTCCTGTTTGCGTAAGGCATCCGGAATCAATTTCTGATAACCGAATGCCTGCCACCCTAAACAAAGGAGAATATTATGAAAGATACTGGAAGCTTGCACCAAAAAGTCCAAGGTCTTTGCGACTGCTTTGCCACCAACGACCCCCTCAAAGAAATGTCCAAGGTAAAGGGCGAGTCCGACACTGACGAGGCGGCATTGAAATGGATCGCCCTGGCCATTCTGCACGGGATTAACAGTAATGCAAAAGAAATAACCATCGCCAACACCAAAAAAGAAGGCGTAAAAGTAACCGCCGAATACAGAAAAGCAGACCTTCCTTCCCCCGGTGGCCCGATAGCCGAAAAAATCATTAACGCGGTAAGGGAAATCTCCCATCTTGAAGGGGGCAAAGCGGAAACAACTCTCGCCTTTGGCATCCGCAATAACAGCATGGATCTGAAAATTAAATCCAAGCATGAAGGTGGCGACGAAAAAATAACGATAAAATTCCCATAATTCTGTAATTTTTCCACTCGAAAAAAACCACGCCAAGCTGTTCTTTTCACAGCTCTAATACGGCTTTCTGGTTGGTAAAGCCGCCAGAAAGCCGCAGAATTACGCAATCATCGCCTGCAAGAAAAAATATTATGACTATTGTCTCACATTGTGGCACGAAACCAGATGCCCTCAATCAACAAATGTCTTAACAATAATCTTTACTCATGCAAGGCTATGCAAAAAAGAATTCCTATTCATCGTGAACTCCCTGATCTCGTAACTGTTCCTGAGGCCGCCAGATTCCTCGGGGTAGGACGAAAAGTGGTTTACCAGTTACTCGAGCATGGTGTATTACGCGCCATCAGGCAACAGAGCAAAATTTTCATCGACCCCTGTTGCCTCTACGACTTTCAGAGCAAAGGCAAAATGGCCTGAAACAGACGCCATCCTGACAACGTCCCTCGGAACTCTTCGAGGGACGTACCTGTCTCAGCGTAGCCTGTTGCATCTTTTCATATTTTTTCACAAGTAAATATTCTGTCGGCAGTTCATTCTTGCAGCTTGCTGCCCGCAGCGCGGAATTAAATCAATCAGCTTGTTATGGCTGGCTAGTTTCACGACGAAATGGCCTACCGAACCGGAGCTGCATCTCTATAAGATGTATTGTCTTTTCTCAGAACAGATATTATTTTTTGTGATTACCCCTAATGTTAAGCTACTGAACCAGGGTGTGGGCTGTTCGTTTCCCGGGACGCCGTAAACCCATCCCTGGGGGCTTCGCTGCAGCCATCCTTGGCTGCAGAGACCCGTAAAACAAACAGCCCACACCCTTCCATTTCGACAAGCTGAGCTTGAGGGGTAATCAGATTATTTTTTGCGGATTAGCGACTGATAAATATAGTGCCTGGGGTTTTGACCAGAAAATTATTTTGTGCCGGAACTTACCCCGCAAAGCTTTTTGGCAGGCTAAGTATTATAGTGAAAAATGATGCTCATTTCGGGGAGTTCCCCTGAGCCAATACGTTTTCAACCAACTCCATTGTCTTACCAGCCCCGCTTAGCAGCGCGGTATACGTTCCTTCACGGAAAAATTTTCTACTGCACTCAATGAAGAGGAGATAAAGCATGCGAATCGGTGTACCAAGAGAGATACACAACGGCGAGAAGCGGGTGGCGACGACGCCTGAAGCAGCCGAACTGCTTAAAAAGCTCGGTTTCGAAATCAGCATTGAATCAGGTGCCGGTTCCGCCGCAAAATTTCCCGATGAGGCGTATCGTGCCGTTGGCGTAAGGATAGAAAGCGATGCACAGACGCTGTACCGCGAATCGGACATCATCCTCAAACTCCGGCCACCTGAATCAGATCCCGATGGTCCTCTGGACGAAGTGGCGTTGCTCCGGGAAGGACAGACCCTCATCAGTTTTATTCAGCCTGCGCAAAATCAGAAGCTTTTGCAAAACCTGGCCCAGAAAAAAATCTCCGTGCTGGCAATGGACTCCATCCCGAGAATATCCCGGGCCCAGAAGATGGATGCGCTGAGTTCGATGGCCAATATCGCCGGGTATCGGGCCGTCGTTGAAGCGGCCCAGCACTTTGGCCGATTTTTCACCGGCCAGATCACTGCGGCCGGCAAGATTCCCCCGGCAACAGTGCTGGTTATCGGGGCGGGAGTCGCCGGCCTTGCGGCAATCGGCGCCGCCAGAAGTATGGGCGCAATCGTCCGGGCCTTTGACACGCGTCCCGAGGTGAAGGAACAGGTCGAGAGCATGGATGGCGAATTTTTGATGCTCGATTTCCCGGGGGAAGACGGTTCTGGCGAGGGCGGCTATGCCAAGGTAATGAGTGATGAGTTCATCAAGGCTGAAATGGAACTTTTTGCCCGCCAGGCCGAAGAAGTCGATATTATTATCACCACCGCACTCATCCCGGGCAAACCGGCCCCCGAACTGATCACCGAAGCCATGGTCAAATCCATGAAGGAAGGCAGTGTCATTGTCGATCTTGCTGCCGAAAACGGCGGCAACTGCAAACTCACCGAAGCCGATAACGTGGTGGTGCGACACGGAGTAACCATCATCGGGTACACCGACCTGCCGTCACGCCTCGCCACCCAGTCCAGCCAGCTGTATGCCACCAACCTCCGTCATTTGTTGACGGATCTCACACCGCAAAAAGATGGTGTGATTGCTCTTAACATGGAAGATGAGATAATTCGCGGCGCCACGGTCATCAAAAATGGTGCAATCACCTGGCCTCCGCCTGCGCCGAAACTTTCAGCTACGCCTAAAAAGCAGCCGGCATCGGCCACGAAACAGCCGAAAGTCGAAAAAAAACAAAACCCGCTCGGTCTGTTTCTGTTAATCATCGTCAGCGCTCTTGCCTTACTGGGCCTGGGCAGCGTTGCCCCTCCGGCCTTCATGTCCCATTTCACTGTTTTTGTCCTGGCCTGTTTTGTCGGATATATGGTTGTCTGGAATGTTAAACCGTCGCTGCATACACCGCTTATGAGTGTCACCAACGCGATCAGCAGCATCATCGTCATTGGTGCGCTGCTGCAGATCTCGTCTCAAAGTGGTTTGATCATGTTTCTGGCCGGAATCGCTGTTTTGATTACCAGCATAAATATTTTCGGCGGCTTTGCCGTCACTCATCGCATGCTGGCCATGTTCAGAAAGTAGGAGGACACACATGTCACAAGGTATTGTCAGCGTAGCCTATATCGGCGCAACTATCATGTTCATCCTCGCCCTGGGTGGTTTGAGCCAGCCGGAGACTTCGAGACGGGGAAATTATTTCGGCATGTTCGGCATGCTCCTCGCACTGCTGGCCACTATTATCGGTATTGTTTCGGACAACTATTTTATCTTATTTGCCGGCATTGCCATCGGTGGTTCTATCGGGCTTCTGGTTGCCAAGAAAGTCAAGATGACCCAGATGCCGGAACTGGTGGCGATCCTGCACAGTCTTGTTGGCCTTGCCGCGGTACTGGTTGGTTTTGCTAATTTTATCGGCCATGACACGGGCCTTGCCGGCATCGACAAGACCATCCATGACATTGAGACATATCTGGGCGTACTCATCGGCGCCCTCACGTTCTCCGGCTCGATTGTTGCTTTTCTCAAACTGAGCGCCAGAATCAGCGGCAAGCCGATGCTTCTTCCGGCCAGGCACTGGCTCAATCTTGCTCTGCTTATCGGCGCCATATGGCTGGGAAATATATTCGTCGGCCAGTCGGCGCTGGGCGGCGGCAGCTGGCCTCTGGTCATGATGACCATAATCGCCCTAGCCTTCGGAGTGCATATGGTCATGGCCATTGGCGGGGCCGATATGCCGGTGGTCATTTCCATGCTGAACAGCTATTCCGGGTGGGCTGCGGCGGCTACCGGCTTTATGCTCAATAACGATCTGCTCATCGTGGTGGGTGCGCTGGTTGGCAGCAGCGGCGCCATCCTGAGTTATATCATGTGCCGGGCGATGAATCGGAAATTCATTGCGGTTATCGCCGGCGGCTTTGGAACTTCAAGCGGTGCACCGGCTGCCGGAGTTGAGGGAGATGCCGGAAATATAATCGCCATTGACGGTGCAGAGGCAGCCGACCTGCTGTTGAATGCAAAAGAAGTCATGATAATCCCGGGCTATGGCATGGCCGTTGCCCAGGCCCAGCATACCGTACATGAGATCACCCGCAAACTGCGCGAGAAAAAAATTAATGTCCGTTTTGCTATCCACCCGGTCGCCGGACGTATGCCGGGACACATGAACGTGCTGCTGGCCGAGGCCAAAGTACCCTATGATATCGTCTTTGAATTGGATGAGGTCAATGATGACTTTCCTGAGGTCGATGTCTCGCTGGTAATCGGTGCCAATGACATCGTCAATCCGGCTGCACAGGAAGTCCCGGACAGTCCCATTGCCGGGATGCCGGTGCTGGAATGCTGGAAAGGTAAAACAACGATCGTCCTGAAGCGGTCCATGGCAACCGGCTATGCCGGGGTGGACAACCCACTTTTTTATAAGGAAAATACCCGGATGCTGTTTGGCGATGCCCGGGAAAGCCTGGATGGCGTATTGAAAAACCTGGATTAATCTCTATTCTGAGAGGCAATAATTTCTTTTTTATTGCCTCTCAGCATGTATTCCGCTCTGCCAGGGCTATCTTATCAATTCTTTTCTGGTGCCTGCCTCCCTGGAATTCAGCATTCAACCAGGCATCCACTATTTTGATCCCTTCCTCCAGGGAAATCATCCTCTCGCCCAGAGCAATCATGTTGGCATTATTATGTTCTTTGGCTAAACGGGCGCTTTCGACATTCCAGCAAACCCCGCAGCGAACACCCGGCACTTTATTGGCGACCATCGCCTCACCATTGCCGCTCCCGCCAAAAACCACGCCATACTCGCATTCACCCTTCGCAACACTTTCGGCAGCAGGGCGACAGTAGTCAGGATAATCAACAGCTTCTTCACTGTCCGTTCCAAAATCGATTACCTGATAGCCCTTATTCATTGCGTGGGCTTTGATAACTTCTTTCATTTTATAGCCGGCATGATCGGTTCCAAGCGCAATCTTCATCCCATCAGTTTCCTAATATACAGCCACATGGCGTCTTACTGCGTTTTGCATATTCGCAGAGCAGAACAGGCAATTCACTGAGGATTACCTTGGCGTCGGATCAGAGGCGCCGCCGGCATAGGTGCACTGCTTAAAATCCAGTGGCTTATGGCATTTCTTACAGGTGTGCTCATGATCGAACTCATCGGAAAAGATTTCAACTTCTGCACCACAATGACTACATTTACAGATGAACGATTTCAAGTTTTTAAAAGATTCAAATCCGGGACAGTGACTACTTGGGGTATTCATTCTGTTCACCTCCAGTGTTTACATGATAATCTGAAAAAAACCACCCCCAACGGGCATTAAAAATCCCGGCTTGCATCCTGTTTGCCGGGGTTAGGAAAAACATTGGCAAGCGTCGTGTTTCTGCTAATGCATCACTAACTTATCTAAGAATTGCAGAGAGCAAAGTCAAGTGACACATAGTGCTTCTTACTCCGTTCTCACAGGCTGTTACCTCCTGAAACCCTGGCAAAAGACAGAAGCCTGGAAATTAAAAAAGTCGGCGCAGCCACGAAATTTTAGCCTCTGCCTTCCTGCCAGCGGTACCACACTTGACGGCAGGCAGATAACGCTGCCGTCAAGACAAAAAAAAGGCCCCTAAAAAGGGGCCTTTTTTTACTACCATAAAGCAGGTGAACTGAAAAAACGGTTACATCATTCCGCCCATTCCGCCCATACCACCCATGCCGCCCATGCCTGGAGGCATTCCACCACCAGCGCCGGCACCAGCCTCTTCAGGGGCTTCGGCGATAACGCACTCGGTGGTCAGCAGCATACCGGAAACCGACGCAGCATTCTGCAGGGCGGTTCTGGTAACTTTTGCCGGATCGATAACACCGGCAGCGATGAGGTCTTCATACTCTTCCGTGGCAGCATTGAAACCCATTGCACCTTTTAAGGTCTTCACATGCTCAACGATCACCGATCCTTCACGACCGGCATTGTTGGCGATCTGACGAATGGGTTCTTCAAGGGCGCGGAGCAGAATGTTTTTCCCTGCTATCTGCTCGCCGGGCAAATCAAGCGCGGCCAAAGCGGTGAGACAACGGATATAGGCAACACCGCCGCCAGGAACAACACCTTCTTCAACTGCGGCACGAGTTGCATTGAGCGCATCCTCAACCCGGGCTTTTTTCTCTTTCATCTCAATCTCGGTGGCTGCACCAACATTGATAACGGCAACACCGCCAATCAACTTAGCAAGACGCTCCTGGAGCTTCTCACGATCGTAATCAGAGGTAGTATCATCGATCTGGGTACGGATCTGCTTTACGCGGGCGGCAAGCTTATCTTTATCACCGGCACCATCGATGATGGTTGTGTTGTCTTTATCAACGGTAATACGCTTGCAGGTTCCAAGATCATTGACAGTTACGTTCTCCAGCTTGATACCGAGGTCCTCGGTAATAACCTGGCCACCGGTGAGAACAGCGATGTCTTCGAGCATTGCTTTACGACGATCGCCAAAACCTGGCGCCTTGACTGCGGCAACATTCAAGGTACCGCGCAGCTTGTTGACAACGAGAGTGGCAAGAGCTTCACCATCAACGTCTTCAGCAATGATGAACAGTCCTTTACCCATCTTGGCGACAGATTCCAGTACCGGGAGAAGATCCTTCATGCTGGAGACTTTCTTTTCTACCAGGAGGATGTAGGGATCGTCCATGCTGACTTCCATACGGTCCGGATCGGTGACAAAATAGGGAGAGAGGTATCCGCGATCAAACTGCATACCTTCAACGACATCAAGACTGGTGTCCATTGATTTTGCTTCTTCAACCGTAATGACGCCCTCTTTACCAACCTTGTCCATGGCCTCGGCAATGATTTTGCCAATGGTCTCGTCGCTGTTGGCAGAGATAGTTCCAACCTGAGCGATCTCTTTCTGCTCTTTGGTCGGGGTAGCGATTTTGGCCAGTTCTGCAACCACGACCTCGACACCTTTGTCGATACCGCGCTTGATTTCCATCGGATTGCCGCCGGCAGCAACCAGCTTGACACCCTCACGATATATCGCCTGAGCCAGAACGGTTGCGGTTGTGGTACCGTCACCGGCAACATCGGAAGTCTTCGAAGCAACTTCCTTGACCATCTGGGCACCCATGTTCTCAAACTTATCCTTTACCTCGATCTCTTTGGCGACAGTCACACCGTCTTTGGTAATGGTGGGTGCACCGTAGGATTTTTCGATCAGGACGTTACGACCTTTAGGACCAAGAGTTACCTTTACCGCATCTGCCAGGATGTTTACACCTGCAAGAATCGACTCGCGGGCTTTCACTCCATATTTTAATTCTTTTCCAGCCATTATTGTATTCTCCCTTTTTCGTGTTCTACACTATTACGAAATATATTTTCATGAACAAAAACAACTTACGTCACAATTCCTTGAGGATTTACTTCTCCAGAACTCCCAGGATATCGTCTTCGCGCATGATCAGATAATCTTCTCCACCAAACTTTACATCCGTGCCGCCATATTTGGAAAACAGCACGCGGTCTCCAGCAACAACCTGCAAAGCAACCCTTTCACCTTTATCATTTAATTTGCCGGGTCCTACTGCGACGATTTCACCCTCTGCCGGTTTTTCCTTGGCACTGTCCGGGATAATAATACCACCTGCGGTTTTTTCTTCTTCAGCAAGTCTCTTTACCAAAAGACGATCATTCAATGGACGGATTTTCATTACTTCCTCCTAACGATACTAATTAAATGGTTCAAAAAAAAAGGGCCCATCGATTTTGTTTTTTCATGGAATCCCAACTTTATATTCTGCCCATTTTGGTGGGCAGGTATATCAAACTGGCCAAGAATATAGGGTTTGAATTTCAAAAATCAAGGGCGGTGGACAAAAAAAAGAGGAGGGAGTCGGCGACCCGACAGCAGTAATATAAGGTCGCCGAATTACAAATATTTTCTAATCAGGCGACACGAACCAGCCAGCGAAACGGATCGTCCTGATATCCTTTTTGAATGGCCTGAAGTTCCGTCAGTAATCGCGTCGACAATGGGCCTGTCTGACAGTTGTTGATCACATGGGTGCGGTCTTTGTACAACAACTCCCCGACGGGGGAAATGACCGCTGCGGTTCCGGTGCCGAAGACCTCCTGCAATTGTCCACTTTCATTTGCGGCGAGGACCTCATCAATGGCAATCTGTCTCTCGACAACATCGACGCCCCAGCTTGCGGCGAGTTTGAGAACCGAATCCCTGGTTAATCCGCCCAGAATCGATCCTTCCAGGGGTGGGGTTATCAGTTGATCGCCGATTTTGAAAAAAATATTACTCGTTCCAACCTCTTCGATGTATTTATGTTCGCAGGCATCGAGCCACAAGACCTGAGTGCAGCCGGCCTTTTTGGCAATCTCCGACATATAGAGTGAGGCCGCATAATTCCCGCCGGTTTTCACGCTGCCGACACCACCCTTGACTGCCCGGACATATTCATCACTGATATAAATTTTGGTCGGATTACAGCCTTCGGCATAGTAGGCACCGACCGGACACAAGATAATATAGAAATAATAGACACCGGATGGTTTCACCCCAAGAGTAGGTTCGGTCGCGATCATAGTCGGCCGGATATAGAGCGTTGCGCCTTCGGCTGCAGGCACCCAGTCTTTTTCCAGATAAATAAGGGCCTTGAGAATTTTCACCATCTTCTCGGCTGAAAAACGCGGCATGCACATCCGCAGGGCGGAATTGTTCATACGCTCAAAATTGTCTTTCGGTCGAAACAAAAACAGCTGATTGTCCTTGCCCCGATATGCTTTAAGACCTTCGAATATTGCCTGACCGTAATGGAAAACCATTGCCGCAGGGTTCAGGGTAAAATCATGATATGGGCATATTTTACTGTCATGCCACCCTCTTTCCCGGTCCCACTTCATCAAAAACATGTGGTCGGTAAAATGAACGCCAAAGCCAAGCTTATCGGCCGAAGGTTTTTCCTTCCGTTTATCCGCAGGCACTTTTTCCACTGTAACTTCAAGATCTTCCCACATTATCCCATTCTCCCTGACACGACTCGTTTCTATCACCAAATTTTCTTTGCTTAATCCGGTGAAGGATATATAGTTTCCTGCTAAACTCTGAGAACAAAGGCATTGAAACATTCTGCTGCCGTAGCCAAGCAGAATACCTCAGCCAACGGTTTTATTGCAACCCAATTTCTAACTTCCTGAGTGCTGATGATTAGTGACGTAGAAATTCTCTCGTGCTGTCCGAGAGAATTTCGTGACGGAACTTATCCCGCAAATCTTTTGGGCGGGATTAGTGATTTGATGACGGAACTTATCCCCGCACAACACGGGGACTGAAAAGAGTACCCGTCAAGCGAGTACTGAACAGAGTACCCGCAAGGGGCATTAAACAAAATCCCGCAAATCTTTTGGGCGGGATTAGTGATTTGATGACGGAACTTATCCCCGCACAGCACGGGGACTGAAAAGAGTACCCGTCAAGCGAGTACTAAAAAGAGTACCCACAAGGGGCATTAAACAGAATCCCGCAAATCTTTTGGGCGGGATTAGTGATTTCGTGACGGAACTTATCCCGCAAAGCACGGGGACTAAAAAGAGTACCCGTCAAGCGAGTACTAAAAAGAGTACCCGCAAGGGGCATTAAACAGAATCCCGCAAAGCTTTTCTGGCGGGGTGAGAGTCGGTTAATCACCTATTATTTCTTGGCAAAAACACTACCCATGAGCAAGGCCCCATCAGCACTTCCGTTTAACAACCAGCCGCCCAGCCCGGCGAGCATGAAGTATTTTCTGCTGGTCTTTATCATTTCGATTTTCTTCTTTGGCCGCATTCTCTGGCCACTGTGGTCGATTCTGGTACTGTCGTTTCTGCTGACCAATCTGTTTCGGCCCATTTACATCTTCGCCAGCAACAAGATACCGGATGCTCTCGCCTCAGCGCTCACCTGTCTGCTCATTATCGCTATTGTTTTTATCCCGCTGCTATTTTTCGTCTTTGCCCTCACCGACGAAGCACTCAATCTCATCAGCTGGGGAAAAGACAGTGGCGTTATTCTCAAACTGCAGACTTTTCTGCAGGAAAGTCCGTATGTTCTGCAAATCCAGCAACAATTGAAGGAGCTGGGCTTTAAATTCAACCCCACCCAGGTAACCGATACCTTTTCGTATCTCGTGAAAAACGGTGGACTGTTCCTCTATACTCAGGCCAGCGGCTGGGCAGCAAATATCCTGCAGTTTTTGTTTCTCTTTTTTATCATGATCCTGGTTATTTTCTTTCTCCTGATGGACCAGCCAAAATTAATCGCCTACATGATCCGCATCTCTCCTCTCCCCGAAGATGAAAACCATCTGCTGATTGCTAAATTTGATGAAATCGCCAATGCCATCCTCAAGGGAAATGGCGTCTGCGGCCTGATTCAGGGAATTTTAGGCGGGATTCTGTTTTCCATCTTAGATCTGAACTCGCCACTGCTGTGGGGTTCTGTCATGGCGGTTCTGGCCTTTCTGCCAATTTTCGGCATCGGACTGGTGATGATTCCGACGGCGATATTTCTCGCCCTGACCGGCCGGATAAACGAAGGTATTTTCCTGTTTATTGTCTATATCGTTCTTTCGGGCAGCTTCGAGTATCTCGTCAAACCCAAAATGGTCGGCACCCAGGTGAAAATGCACACGCTTCTGGTGTTTCTGTCAATTCTCGGCGGCTTGAGCGTCTATGGCATTTTAGGCATCATCTACGGTCCGCTGATCATAACGGCTTTTCTCACCCTGTCGGACATCTACTTGATCCGATACGACCAGCGCATTCAGCGGCAATAAGAGCCGTCAGTACCCTGCACCCCGCAGGGGGGTGCCGGAGAACGGTTACCTGAAAAGAAATCAGGTGAAGTCGATGGGGATCACATCCCAGCACGTCACCATGTCTCTTGACCAGGTAACAACCCGGGCTTTGGCATCCTGCGAGACAATGATGCCCAGAACATCGCGCAGCTTATGGCAGAGATAATAGAGCGACCGGTGCCGCGTACCGACGCTTTCAACCAGCTCAACCTGACGGCGGGTGGCCTCGGGATCAAGCGCCAGGGCGACACTGCCACCCATCTCCATGGTGCCCTGAATGATACCGCCAAAACCAATTAATTCCAGCCCCTCAGTGGTAACCACCGCCCCATCCACCCCGGTCAACCGGGCAATAAAACGGGCGAACTTAAAAATTCGCTCATCTAACTGGGCCATCTCTTCTGTTTGCAAAGAGACATAATCCTTCCATCCGGCATTATAGTCAGGACCATAGAGCCTGCCGCAATTTTTGGCCAGAACCTCCATGATCTGCAGGACGATTTTTCGCAGCTGATTTCGGGCTCCGTCTTCGGCAAAACGGTATTTCAGATCGATATAGGGATTATCGTGGGCAACCATTGCCTCCATCCCGGCCGGAAAAGAGATAATCGTGCCGCCATGACCTGAACGGCGCATGGTGCTGATCACATGCTTGAAGAACTGCAGATAAAGGCTGGGGACAAAAGACGGATCGATCCGTGCCCACTTCTTTTGCCCGGGATCCTGATTTTGTTCATGCAGCATGGCCAGCTCATCCCGTACCTGACCGAACCTTTTGGCCACCCATTGCGACTGAAATACATTCATAGCCGGGGCGGTTATATTGCCGCCACTCAACTGGGCCAGAATATCCTGACCGCGACAGACAATGAGGCGCCCTGATCCTACGACGTTGATCCCGAGAGCCGACGGCAAAGGAGTTGCCTGTTTGCTGCCACCGTGGATAACATGCATCCATTTGGAACCCGAATGGATCAAGCCCCAGATCTGCAGACCCTCGGAGATTCGGTAGCGTATGCCGATAAGAGAATTATTATAATCCGTCGAAGGGCCCAGCTTTAACAGTTCGTATTCGTTGTACGGTCGAGGTTTCGAAAAAACCAGGGTGAACAAGCCCTTGGATTCGCCACAACCATCGGCATCAATATCTTCCGGCTCGCACAGCATGATTCTGAAACGCAGACCACGCGCTTCCTCCTGCATCTGGCTGACCTGATAGCAGGTGGAAACCAGCTCCTCCACTACCGAAACATCCGGCAGTCTTTTGTAGCCTGCCCCGCCACTGTCAAGGCCGGGACTACCAAGGCGCCAGAGGGCCAGCAGTTCAAAAACCAGATCTTTTGGATACTTATGCAACATTGAGCATATCAGATGAAGGGGAAGAAGTTGGCAATCTGCCTGGATGCCGGCAATGGGCGGCATCCGGCAAAAAGATACAGAACCCGGTTCGAAAATCGTCGAACCTTCTCTTACGGAACTATAAGAGATTACCGGGAATGAGGAAACAAATTTATTGCAGAAACTGCCCAGAGCCTTACGACACCCGAACCCTTGGAAAAGCCCGGAAAATTTTGTGGCTCACTTCAATGGCAGGCCAAATCTGTCCTGACCGAGCAGATGTATCGCGCTGTCTCCGCCAAAGAGCTGCAGAAAACTATCGTCCGCCAGGTTGCAGCGAAACCCCCGGCAGGTCTTCGGGCGGTAATGATACAGCTTGCAGTAATACTTGTCATTGCGGTGCTCCAGGAAAAGGCACCCCCTATCATCGGGATGAATCATATACACCTTGCCGCTGCTTTTCGCTTCGAGCGTGGCCTGTTCCAGACCTTTCTCCCGGATATCCTGCATGCTGACATTGACCCCGACATGCCCCCCCATCTTCTTAATAAAATCAACCTCATCCGCCTGCAGCACGATTTTACGGTACTTTTTGCAACAGGTGCCGCATTGGCGGCACGCATGAAAGATCGTCCGCATCGCGCTTTCGTCGATATTTTTTTCCTTCATTTCAACACCTTATGTCAAAGTCCAATAATTGCGCAGGGGATGATTTTTCAGTAACTGATTGGCTCGCTCTGAAAAAAATACGCCGATTTTGTTCTGCCTTGGCTGCAACAGGCTATCGAAAGTTGCCAGAACCGATGCTTCCAGGGATACCGGATTATACCCTCCTTCGAGCACCATGAGAAGCCGGTCGCCACAGGCTTCATGGGCATACTGCTTCAGCATCCTGGTAATCAAACCATACCATTCCGTGGTGAGCAGAGTCCCACTGATAGTATCATCCCTATGCGCGTCATAACCGGCGGATACGAGAATGATCTGCGGCAGGTACTGCTCGACAACGCTCTGCAGGATTCGCCCGAGCAGAAAGGTGTACTCCGCATCGCCGAATTGGGGGAATACCGGAATATTAATGGTGTACCCCTCACCTCTGCCGGTACCGACTTCCGTCATTTCCCCGGAAAACGGAAAAATCCCCCGCTGGTGTACAGAGATGAACAGGACCTCGTCGGTATCATAGAATACCTCCTGCGTACCGTTGCCATGATGGGCATCAAAATCGAGAATAAGGATCCGGTTCAACGAATACTGGCGACGCAGATACTGCGCCGCTATGCTGACATTATTGAAGACACAAAAGCCCATTCCCCGTCCCGGTTCCGCATGATGACCGGGAGGCCGGATCATCGCGAAACCATAATCGATGTCCCGCGCCATAATCTGGTCGGCAAGCTCGAGACAGCCGCCTGCGGCAAGCTCGGCGACATAGAAAGAGTGCTCCATAAGATAGGTGTCACGATCGTATGAATAGGGATCGGACCGCACAATGTGTTCGCGCAACTGCTGCAGATAAAAAGAGGAATGGACGGCTTCGATCTCCGCAGCTACGGCGGCCCTCGGCTGGCATGGCAGGCATTTATTCCCATACCTTTCTCGAACAATCGAAGCCAGCTTGCGGATTCGTTCAGGATTTTCCGGCGAATGCCGGAGAATCGCATGATCAAGATATCGATCGTCTACGAGAAAACCAACCTTACTGTTCATAATGGTAGTGATAAATAGGCGTCCTGGCAAAAGAGACGGCATCAATGCGAAACAGATGCCCTACCCGTTGTACCCGGTGGTCATCGTAGTGCAGCGAATCGGCGAGCTGAAACCCCAGTTTTCTGAGGCAGCGCTGTTGTGGAACATTGTCAATATCGGTATACATCTCTACCCTCTGCATTTTCATCCGGGTAAACAACTGAATGATCGCATACTTCTGGGCCTCGGTACCATAACCCTTATTGCGCATTTCCGGTTCGGAAATTTTCAGGGCCATAACCGCGCAGCTTTTCTGTTCGGACCGGAGCCAGTAATGCAATGTCCCGATGGGTCCCTTTCCTTTTAATTCGATGATAAAGACCCGGTTTTCATCATTCCAGTAAGCCCCTGAGGCTATGCTCTCCAGACCTCTTGCCTCGTCGATGCAATCGGGAGTGAGGTATCTGCCATGAGCAGTCGCACTATTGCTCCAGTCCACGAAAAACGGCAGATCACTGGCCACAATCCGCCGCAAACTGAGACGCGGGGTCAATATCTTATCACCAAAGATCATAATCACACTTTTTAGCCCCGGACAGCACGTATAGCCTGTCCGGGGAATGACAGAGAATTAGAGATTCTGTACCGCATCCTGCAGATTTTTATTTGATTGAACCAAACGATCGAGAGCACCGACCGTCTCTGTCAGCGATTGATTGACGACCGAGATTGACTGCTGGTTTTCTTTGGCGGAAACAGCAACGCTCTCAATCTCCGTCATAACATTCTGACCGCCGGCACAAAGGTCTTTCGACTTCTGGCTGAGATTACCCACTGCCCCGGAAATAACCGTTATCCCTCTGGAGATGGTTTCCATCGAATCGAGCGCAGTATTGATAACCTTCCCGCCATCATCCAGCATAGTCATACCCGACTGCATGGCAGTGATGGTCTGCAGCGAATCTTTTTCGACCTGCTTGACGATGTCGGAGATATCAATTGCCGATTTGGAACTGTTTTCGGCCAGCTTGCGCACCTCATCGGCGACGACGGCAAAGCCTCGTCCGGCATCGCCGGCTCTGGCGGCTTCAATGGCCGCGTTAAAAGCCAGGAGGTTGGTCTTCGAGGCAATATCCTTGATGATATCGACAAACCCTGAAATCTTTTCCAGCTTATTGACCAGACCGCCGACCATCTCATTGTTCTTCTGCATGGTGCTGTTGATTTCCACCAGCTTCTGCTCGGCATTTTTACCGGCCGCCTTGCCTGTTTCCGCTTCCCTGGACAGATCTGTCGCGAGCTGATTGGATTCGGTGGAAAGATTCAGCATCTCCGAAGAATTGGCAACCATCTCCTTGACCATCTTCAACGATTCCTGAAGCTGTTTCGCTTCCTGATCGATCAAGCTGTTCATTTCATCGACCTTCTGATCTGCCTGCACCATCTGGTGTTTGGATGCATTGACCAGGGTATCGACATCTTCGACTGCCTCATTAATCAATTTCTCCACCGCTTTTTCGGCGGTCACATCGGTAATGTACTCCAACGCGCCTTTAATATTGCCTTTCGCGTCCTTGATCGGGGAGGCGGTATATTTTATCGGCATGTCTTTACCGTTGGGATGAGCAGTTGCCTGGGCGTGAACAACACGGTCGGTGTGCATGGCCTGACTACAGGCGCATTTTTCCGTCCGGCAGTGATCGGTTTTAAACAGATCATAGCATTTTTTACCTATCGTCTGGTCCGGAGTCGACCCTACCGCTGCAGCGCCGGCGGGGTTCATAAACGTGACGGTATAATCGGTGTCAATGGACATTATCGGCGTCGGGATAGTATTAAGGTTTTCTATCTTTTCATCCGCTGCCTGCTTCTGTTTTGCCTCCTCGGTCATATCCAGCACATACTCCAGGGCCCCTTTTATATTGCCCTTGGCATCCTTGATCGGGGCGCCGGTATATTTAATCGGGATAATCACTCCTTCCGCCGGCCGGGCGATGGTATGTTCCGTTACCACCGAGTCGGTCTTCATCGCCCGGGCACAGGCACATTTCTCTGTTTTGCAATGGGGCGTTTTAAAGAGGTCATAACATTTTTTTCCGATGACCTGGTCCGGCGTCGAACCAACGACCGCGGCCCCGGCCGGATTCATAAAGGTGATGGTAAAATCGGTGTCAATGGACATTATCGGCGTCGGGATGGTATTGAGGTTTTCAATCTTTTCATCCGCGGCCTGTTTCTGCTTCGCCTCTTCGGTCATATCCAGGACATACTCCAGGGCCCCTTTGATATTGCCCTTGGCATCCTTGATCGGGGCGCCGGTATATTTAATCGGGATAATCACCCCTTCCGCCGGCCGGGCGATGGTCGTCTCGGTTATCACCGAATCGGTCTTCATCGCCCGGGCACAGGCGCATTTCTCCGTCTTGCAATGGGGGGTTTTAAAGAGGTCAAAGCATTTTTTACCGAGAACCTGATCAGGGGTCGAACCAACAACGGCAGCCCCGGCCGGGTTCATAAAGGTGATGGTAAAATCGGTGTCAATCGACATTATCGGCGTCGGGATGGTATTGAGGTTTTCGATTTTTTCATCCGCAGCTTGTTTCTGCCTGTTCTCCTCAGTCGTATCAAGAACAAATTCAAGGGCCCCTTTGATATTGCCCTTGGCGTCCTTGATCGGCGCGCCGGTATATTTGATCGGGATAATCACCCCTTCGGCCGGCCGGGCAATGGTTTGCTCGGTGACGACTGAATCGGTTCGCATCGCCCGGCTGCAGGCACATTTTTCCGTTCGGCAATGGGGGGTTTTGAACATATCGTAGCATTTTTTACCAATCAGCTCATCCGGCGTTGTACCAAGCACCGCGGCACCTGCCGGGTTGATAAAGGTGATCGCGTAATCGGTGTCAATCGCCAGCACCGGCGTGGGCAGGGTGTTGAGATTCTCAATTTTCTCATCAGCCATCTGCTTCTGCTTTGTTTCTTCGGTCATATCGAGAATATATTCGAGTGCCCCCTTGATATTACCTTTGGCATCCTTGATCGGCGCTCCGGTATATTTGATCGGGATAATGACGCCATCCCGCGGCCTGGCAATGGTTTGTTCCGTCACCACAGAATCGGTTTTCATGGCCCGGGCACAGGCGCATTTTTCCGTCTTGCAGTGGGGGGTCTTAAACAGGTCGTAACATTTTTTACCCACGACCTCATCAACCGTCAATCCGGCGACAGCAGCACCGGCTGGATTCATGAAAGTGATCGTAAATTTGGTGTCGATCTCCATTATGGGCGTGGGAATAACATCGAGATCGGTGGACAACTGCCGCAACTGGGCCTGCGTCTGTTTCAGATCACTGATATCATCGAGCTTCACAAAGGTACTGCCACTGCCATTCATGGGTATCGCCTTGCTGGTGAAGAACGTCAGGCCATTTTCCCCATCCCGATATATCACCTCTGCGGAGACGGGTTTGGCAATTCTTCTCGACTTGTCGACCGGGCAATCCTTGGTACCGCAAAGCTGGGTGGGACAGGACTCTTCACAGGTTATTTTATTTATTACCGCATCACCAGTCAGATTAAATCTATCAAAGAAGGCTTGATTTGCCCAGGTGATCACTTTTTTCTCATCAACGATGTAACTCGGCTCCATGAGTAAATTCAAACACGACCCATCCTGCTCACTTACTTGTACGTTTTTTTTTTTCTCCATTTTTTCCTCTTTCGCTAATATTTCAGGCAACTGTCTTCACCTTTGAAAAATCTCTTTATTTTCAGGCCACAGCAGCATTCAGGTGGTTTTGTATCAGATTATGAATATTGACAACAAAGACATGTTCTTTTTTTCCTGTGCCGCCATCAAAAACAATCAACCGGTCGAGAGTATCTTCTCTTTTAGCCAGATCCGGGTTGACCGATGTGGTCTTCTGCGATTGTTCCTGCTTATAAATCGTTACAATACCGTCTACTTCCAGGGCCACAATCTGTGAATTGAAATGGCATATTATAAGTTTTTGCTCCAGCGAATTTCCCGAACTCTTGCCATAACCGTAGAATTCTCTGAGATTTACAACCGGGACAACTACTCCCCGCAAATTAATAATGTCTTTGCTGAATCCGCTGCCGCCCGGGATAGCCATAATCCCTTTTTTTTCAATTATTTCCTGAACATCCTTAAGCTGCACTGCCATACGCCGGCCAACATTGAAAATGAGATAACAGTTTTCGGTCAGGATATGATGGGATCCGGTCACGGCCGAGCCTCTCCCGCTGTCGTCCGCAACGGGATCACAGGCCAGCCGGCCCATAGCCTGGAGTTCATCGATGCGATCACCTACCAGCTTTGCCATATCCAGCAGCAAGATATTGTATCCTTCCGCTTTCTGGTATATCCCGGAGACAAAGCCGTTCTGGCAAGACCTCATGGGCAAAATTAAATCCTCGGCAATAGTCTCAATCGTTGTCACTTCATCAACAATAACCCCCACCGAACAATGATCGTGGTCCAGGATCATAATTCTGGTTTTTTCACTAAAATACTGATCGCCCTCGATGCTGCGGTCACCGAGAATCCGTTTCGCCTTCAAGACCGGAATGGTTTGCCCTCGCAATGTCAGGGTCCCGTCGATATCGCCATGTTTGAAAATGTCGTCAAGCGAGGCGCTATGGGGAAGATGCTCCATCTCGATGTCATCTGAATAGATATGTTTTGTCACATCGAAAAAAGTTATTTCCCGGGTGCATTCCACCGGGACCCCAAAGGATTGACCGGAAAAATTAAAAACGACATATCGGACATATTTCGACTCTTTTTTATCGTTACGCTCCTCCTGCAGGGACTCGCCAACCCTCCCCAACTCATCAGAATTACCGAAAAAAAGATTATTAAGATCGAGAAGCTCCACCGTTCTGCCGCCCTTTTTCATTTGAATGAGGGCAGAGATAATCTTATCGTCGGTCTGCAATACGCTATCCAGCTGCTGGACATCGGCCCCGCTTGCCGCAAACACTTCCTGGATATCGTCAAACAGCAGCCCGTACCGGCGCCGAAAGAGGGTGACCACCGCTACCATAGCATCCTCGCTATACCCCTGCTGCGTCAGGCCGAGCCGTTTTTTCAGATTAATGATCGGGATCGCCTCTTCGCGCAGATGCATAATCCCCTCAACAAAATCGAGACTGGCGGGGAGTTGTCGAATCGTTCCGGTTATCGGTGTTGCCTCGGCAACACTTTCTGCCCGGAGCGCTATTTCCAGCCCCTGTTTTCTGTCCAGTACAAAAGATGCAAACAACTGTTCCTGTGCCATTACCGAACTCTTTCCGTGAAATTATTGAACATATCCGTTCATTTTCTGGATGACCGCCTCTAACTCATCGATATTTCTTTCGACCTGAGTAATAAAGCGTGGGGCGAGCATATGGTATTTATCTCCGTTAACGCCTGCCGAATCAGCCATCACCAGTATTTTTTTCAAGCCGTCAAAGTTGTCCCTGGCCGCAATCATCGCGTCGAGATCGGAACTATTTTCCGCATAAAGAATTATAAGATCGCCATTTCTGGGGGTGCTGTCCGACGGTGGCGAGACATAAACAACATCGCCGAAGAGGGGACGAATTGACTGCAGCCCGTTAATTTTTCGCAGTCGGGTCAGATATCGTTGTGGACAAATCTGCCACCGGCAGTCTGGACCACAGGCAGATTTGTTTATTGCGTAGAAAAATTTTCTCATTCTATTGTCGATTGGTGAAAGAGGAATTGTGAACATTTTTTGATACGGCGACAATCACAATCCCAAGAGCATCAATCGTGCCAGCCTAAACAGACCGTTCAGGAAAAATATATTATATGTTTTTACGAGGGGTTACTTGAAAGGAACTTCAGGAAAAGCCAAGGGACAGAGGGGAGAAAAGTGTCAACAAAAGTGAACAATTCAATTTTTATTGACAATAACCTCGTCAGAAAAATTGATGCGGTATTTCTCAAAAAGCTGATAGAGACGGGTCCTGGATATCTGGGAGATCCTGGCGGCCTCGGTGACATTACCGCCCGCGAGTTGTTTGAGTTGGCCGAGGTACTCAAGTTCGCATTTCTTTTTATAGCCCGACCAGGTGGGCAGATCCCCGGCTGACTCTTTTTTCGGCGGGGCCTTTTTTGAACTCAGCCCGGCACGAGCCTGGTGCACCCTGAAACTATCCGGCAAATGGACGGCAAAACAGGTGGGTCCCAACATGGGGTTGGTGATGACCTGCTCCACTGTCTGATATAATTCCCGGACATTACCGGGCCAATCATAGGCTTGAAGAGCTTCGGTAAAATCGGCGCTGACCCCTTTTATTTCCAGCCCATAGCGAAGACAGAGCCTCAGGATAAAATAGAGTACCAGTTCCCGAACATCCCCGAGCCTTTCTTTCAAGGCCGGCAATGCAATGGTATAGGCTTGCAGCCGGAACAGGAGGTCACTTCTGAAGGTACCATTTTCGACACATTTTTTTAAATCCCGATTGGTGGCGGCAACAACCCGAAAATCACTGTACGCCTGCTTTGTCGATCCGACCGGGCGGTACTCGTGTTCCTGCAGAAGGCGCAGAAATGTTTTCTGGATGCTCAGCGGAAGCTCCCCAACCTCATCGAGAAACAAGGTGCCGCCGTGGGCATGTTTGACAAGACCCTCCTGAGCAGAATCGGCATTGGTAAATGCCCCTTTCACATGACCGAAAAGCGTGCTTTCGATCAGCGTTTCCGGCAGAGATGCACAATCGACAACCACAAAATTTTTATCGGCTCTGGCACTGTTTTCATGAATGGCTCTGGCAAATAACTCTTTACCGGTTCCGGTGGGACCGGTCACCAGAACGCTGACATCGGAAATAGATGCCCGGGCGACCTGGTCGAGACATTTTTTGATAACCGGACTGCTGCCGATTATCGCGTCCCTCTTCAAGGCAACCGGACGTGATGACACTTTCTTTTTTTCTCGTCTGTACTGCAGGGCGCGGCTTAACTGCAGCGAGAGTTCCCTGATTACATAGGGTTTTTCGATATAGCTCCAGGCACCGCTCAGCACCGCTTTTTCAGCCCCGTCTGCATCGCCCTGCCCGGTGATAATGATCACTTCCGGTTGTCCTGTACTGGCAGTTATGGAGGGAATATACTCCAGACCATTGCCATCCGGCAGCTGCACATCAAGTAAAACCACATCAAAGGATGCCTGCCGCAAAAGGGTCAGCCCGTCCGCCAGGGTTCCTGCCGCACTGGCCTTGTGGCCATCGGCAGTCAGCTGCTCAAGGAGCATCTCGGTCAGGACATGATCGTCATCGAGTATCAGGATTTCAGCCATGATTCAGTACCTTCCGGACAATTTGATACAGCTTTTCTTTTTTGACGGGCTTTACCAGCAACTCTCTAATACCTGACAGAGTTGCTCGCTTTTTGTCGAAGTTGCCGCTATGTCCAGTGACCATGATAATCGGAATATCCGGCCGCTGGCCCAGAAATTCACGGGCGAGTTCGGCTCCGGTCATCCCGGGCATAAGCATATCGGTGATCACCAGATCACAACAATTCGGATCCTGACGAAACGCCCGGACCGCGGCAATACTGTCGCTAAACGTCGTCACCACATACCCTTTCTCCTGGAGCAGTTCGCGCAGCAGATCAGTCAGACCAATCTCATCATCGATGACCATAATCCGTTCATTACCACCCAGTTCGCCAATCTTTTTTGCCGGCCGGCCAGGCTCCTCGCCACCATCGATGTTCAGATAGACATGGAAAGTCGTTCCCACTCCAACCTGACTGGCAACCTGTATAGCACCCTGATGCTTGGCGATGATCCCATGGACAACCGCTAATCCTAACCCCGTCCCATGCTCCTTTCTTTTGGTAGTAAAAAAGGGATCGAAGATCTTGTCCAGCTTATCTTTGGCAATACCGCATCCGGTATCGCTCACCTCGAGATCGAGGAGAACCCCGGTCCCCCTGGCCAAGGGCGCATGACTGACGATCTGTCCCACATCTTCGATCTCGGACAGTCGGATAGTTATCCGACCATGGCCGTCGCCGATGGCTTGTCTGGCGTTGGTACACAGGTTCATCAGGACCTGATGCATCTGGCCGGAATCCGCGAGAATTGAGCGACAGGAAGGATCTATCTCGTGCAGCAGTTCAATCGTCGCCGGCAGGGATGGCGTAAGCAGTTTGATAACCTCTTCGACGACATACTGTATTTTCACCGGGCGGAACTGCCCGTCACTCTCTTTCCTGCTGAAGGTCAGGATCCGTTTGACCAGGTCTACCGCCCGGTCGCCACCGGCGATCACCTGGTCCAGATCCTTTCTTGCCGGATGGTCCGGCGCGAGACGGCCTCTGGCGATCTCACCATAGCCTATCATGGCAGCAAGAATATTGTTAAAATCGTGGGCAATTCCTCCGGCGAGTGTGCCGAGGGCCTCCATCTTCATCCGCTGCTGCAGCTGCTGTTCCATCATTTTTTCACGGCTTACATCCCGGGCGACCTGTACGAGCTGACACAACTTGCCCTGCTGATCAAAAATAGGAAAAGATGAAACGGTGAAGGTTTTATCAAGAATCTCGTTATATATAGTGCCAACCTGGAAGCGGGGTTTCTCTCTTGACTGCAGAAGCGGACAGTTTTCACAGGGGGTTGTCCGGCGATGGAAAACTTCATAACATGTACGGCCTTTGAGCGCGCCCAGCGCATAGCCGAATAAATCGTGAGCCACCTTGTTGGCTCTGACTATGCGCATCTCGAGGTCCTGGATCGTGACGATGTCCGGCAACGCATCGACCGTTGCTTCCCATTCTTTTTTTGCCAGATAAATCTGGCTTTGGGTATTTTTTTCCCCGATGATATCAGTTATTACCGAGAGGCTGAGGACCAGCCCGGCAAGCTCGCCATCATCCGCATGATACGGCTTGACAATCCCGCGAAGCCACTCAGTCCGCTCCATGAGCGGCAATCGCAGGCCAAAATCGAATTGAACGTTATCGAGGTTGTCCCTCGGGAGTTTATTGACGGGAAACAGTTCCCTGGGCAGGGGTTTGCCCTTGGCATCAACCAGCTCCAGCTCAAGCTCCGCCAAGGTACAACCGACCAGTCCGCCGGCCGGTAAACCGAGCAATTTCTCGGCGGACCTGTTGCAGGCGCTCACCACGGCATCACTGGTAAATATGATGGTAGCCGCGCCGATACTTTCGAGAAAATCAGGCACAACTTTAGGGTGATAATTGATTCGGGGCATGAATTATCAATCGGATAGCAAAAATGAACAGTAATGGCAAATGAAAAGGAGAGCCATTCTCAGCAAACCATTTCCTAACTTTATACACGTGTGTGAACGAATTTTGAAGAAGATATTGTGGATTTCGGCAAAATTTAATACGTTACAGCGATATTGTATAAATACGCCACCAACCGCAACCGACCATCGACCATTTACAAAGGAACTATCATGCAGATTCTTGTCGCCTACCGAGGTACCAATGTTGGGAAAGACCTTCTCAACCTGGCCATACAACACGCCAAGGCATTTGGCGGGACGATCCAACTCGTCACGTCTCTGCCGGGGGGAGAAAAAACAACCAAGAAAAAGATCACTGAGGCTGAGGATAACCTCGCTGAAGCAGGGAAATTACTCGACGAGCAAAACATTCCGCACGAGAACCATCTCCTGATCCGCAATAACAGTGCCGGGGAGGACATTGTCGCGTTTGCCGCGGACAATGCATGCGACGAGATTATTATCGGCGTAAAAAGCCGTTCTAAAGTCGGCAAAATTCTTTTCGGCCGAACGGCTCAGCACATCATCCTGAAGGCGCATTGCCCTGTCGTTTCTGTAAAATAGTGCTGGCATCGTAAAAATTACCCAAAGGGCATAGAAATCTAGGTGTGTTTAACGGGGTTTTTACGATAGAGCGCACTCGGCACACCCCGCAGATATATCTCCTCGAGATAGGAGAGCTTTCTGGGGAGTTGTGCCGGAGCCCCTCTGGCAACGAGGAAAGTTGCCGTTTTGCCGTTTACGAGCAGCCCAAAATCGTCGATACCGAGTAACTCTGCACCATTGCTGGTTGCACACTGAACCGTCTCGGCTAAACTGTATCCGGCCTTTTTATACAGCTTCATCTCTTCAACCATCGATTCCCCATGCAGGACCCCGAGACTGCCGGCATCGGTGCCGAGAGCAACCTTTACCCCCAATTCTCTCGCCATGGCCAGCTGCCCGAGCTGGTGCTCGAGATTTTTCTCGATAACCTGACGATCAGCCCCCGCCTGGGCGGCGTGGATATTGCTGCCATAGGCTTTCATGGTAAAAACGGTCGGCACCCAGAAGGTGCCCTTTTCAGCCATCAGCTCCAGGTTTTCCCTGCCCATGAAAAAGCCATGCTCTATGGAGTGGCAGCCGCCGGCAACGGCGAGCTGCACCGGCACCCTGCCGTTGGTATGGACCATCACCTTTCTGTTTTGCTGTTCTGCCGCCCGCACCACCGCTGCTATTTCTTCTAGAGTAAACTGCGGCAGTGTTTCTTTGCCGAATATTTTCAGGCTGTTCAATCCTGAGTTGACCAGTTTCACGTGGTCAATGGCATCATTCTCGGCGGCATACGCTTCGGCCAGACTTTCCCCTTCTCCCGGGTATCTGCCGATCAAGGCACCGTAACGCCCCTTTTTGTGCCAGGCCCGACCGGCGACTTTCAGAATAATCTCCCGCTGCATCTCCGGCTCCGCTCTGTAGCGAAGGGCAAAGCCGCCGTGGTCGCCGCCGTCACGGGCGGCAAGGACTCCATGGGAAAAGAGATAGTGGAGATGCCGGCCGATAACCGGACGCAGCTCTTCATATCCTGCAGACAACTGCCATTCCCGTATCGTATGATCAGTAGTCCCGGACATATACAAATGGACATGGCAGTCAACCAGTGGCGGTATAACAGTACAGTGGGATAAATCCTTGACCTGTGCTGCCGGCGGCAGAGTCTCGACGGAATACGGTTCGATTGCCGCGAATCTGCCATCAACGATCTTCAACAGCACTTTTTCCCGGATTGGTCCGCCGCTGCCGTCTATCAGCCAACCGGCGAGGATATAGAGCGCCTTGTCCATTTGCCCTTTACCGATGTTACGCTGCCGCTTTTGCTGCAGCTTCAACGCCTTTACTGAAATCGGTCGGAATAGTTGTTGCCCGAGCTGCCAGCTCCCGATCGAGCATCAGCAGGGCATGGGCGTTGTCGCCAATCAATTTCAACTGAAGAATGATGTCATTATCATTTTCTTCCTCTTCGACCTGCTCGGTTACATACCATTCAAGAAAAATCTGCGTTGCATGGTCCTTTTTGCTTTGGGCCATTTCCATCAGTTCATTGATCGAACTGGTGATGAACTGTTCATGGGCCAGCGTCTTGGTAAACATGTCGAGCTGCGAAGAGAACTCTGCAGGGGGCGCCTGGAGGGCTTCAAGTTTTACCTCCTCCCCCTGGCGCTGCACATATTCATAGATTTTCATGGCATGAAACATTTCCTCGTGATACTGCACCATGAACCAGTTGGCAAAACCTTTCAGACCCATATTACTGGAATAGGCCGACATCGACATATACAGGTAGGCCGAATACATCTCTTTGTTTATCTGTTCGTTAAGGGCTTGGGCCATTTGTTTATCTAACATGAAAAACCTCCTTTATAAGATGAAAAAAAATCTCCTGACTGACTTGGTATGGTAAGCATCAAGCAGCGACTGGCAAGCCGGAGATCATCTGATGAAGGCCAAGCCCAACCTGAATATCTGGCTGCGGTCCTCGTAATGCAGGAGATCTTCGGCCAGCGCATTGGTGTATTGCGCGAAAAAGTAAACATCCAGGGCGTCGCCGAAAAAGTGTTTGAGAGGATAAGAAAAATCAAGCTGGAGAGAAACACCTTCATCCGCCCACCGAAACTGCGTTCCAGCGACAAACGTTTCAGCCAGGCTGAACTTTGCACCGAGATCAAAATACCCTCGGTAGTCGGGAAGGGTCGCATTCGTATCATCATCATTTTCCACATATGTCCAGATTTTGGGCGACAGCTGAAAGCCGAATTTGCTGTCAGGATCGTAAAAGATCAGAATCGGTTCAATGTAGGCAAAATTAGTGGACCGGGAAAGGTCTTCTCCCCGGCCATTGGATTCATGCTGGAAACCACCCTGCAGAAACACTCCCCGCAGAAGGCCGTGCGCGGATGTTAAATAATTTTGTGACAGCCAGAAAAGTTCAGGTTTATAACTGGTGTCTTCAAAAGGCGCCGAAGCCGATTGCAAATCCCAGAAAGACGTCTGGGTATATCCCATATGCAGCCCTTTTATCCATGGATGCAACTCGGCAAAACTTGTATCCGCCCCAAAAAAACGATATTTGAAACTAATCTGAAATTTGCTTTTTGCCGGGTCTGTACCGACAAGAAAATATACCGGCTGATAGGCCGATGCATTTTTTTGATACGGCTCGTAGGTACTGGACATCGCGTCCAGACTGGGCCGGACTGCATCGGGAGCAGCCTCTGCATCGCCCTGTGGCGGCGCGACCACATCAAAGACAAGCCGGGGTGCATCCACACCGGCAAAGGACATGACAACCTGCCCCTGCAGGATACTGGGGAGCGTGAAGCTATAGTGCTGCCGGAGACCGGCAATGTTGCCCGTTGCTTCTGACGGAGCCGATGCAGGGTCTTTGAGGGCGAGGAGAACAAATTTTTTTTCCGCGGCAATCAGCTCACAGCTTATTTCGTCTGGAAAAAGTGCTGTCTTGTCTGCCCCCCCGGCAAGAGAGACGAGCAGGATCTCCACCTTTTCACCAACGGTCAGTTGATCCTGTTCCATGGAAACGGCAAACTGTCGAGCCTGGCTCGACAAAGGCGCAAAAATAACACTTATACAAATGAGGGCAAATACGTGCAATCTTCTCATCATGACCCAGTCCGGAGTGAAAGAAATAATAAACCAAAGCGTTGAAAAATTACTCTCTCCATTTAATCTTTGATCCTAATTTCTCCATATCAATAAGATATTGTGTCGATCTGTCGAGATAAAAGGACAGCGGCTTCGAAAAATCTTTGCCAACCAGTCCATCCACAAAAAACTGACTGACCTCCCGGTGCCGGTTGAGAACCAGCTGCGAACGGTAGAAGATCAGCCATTCCTCCCTGGTCATTTTCTGCACCATAATTTCCAGGGCTTTTCCGGCTCGCGGCTGATACATCCAGAAATACATAAGATCCAGGGCGTTGACAATAATTAACCGTTCCTGCTCCCTGGCCTCATAGTTCAGCGTCTGCATCATCATCTTCGGAGACTGCAGCATCTCAAGGACATCTTCCTCAGGAAACTGCAGGTCCAGCCGGGAAAAAACCGCAAACAGCTGGGTGATTTTCGTCCGGTAGGCGGCGAGTCGGAGCCGGATATTGGTCTGACGGTCGGCCAGTCCCTCGATGACTGCGGCGACACAGTCCGAGGCGAATTTGGAGATAATTGCCGCCCACTTCTGCAAGACCCCGGAGATATCGGGGACACCACTCAGCTGAAGCACCACACCGATGGCCGAATTCAGCAGGATAGCCAGGGGAATGGCCAGAATCGATCGAAAAAAATTACCGACTGCGGCAGACCTGGGCAAGCCGCGGAAGGTATTATGCGTCGAAATATAGATGCCGTTGGCAAGGCCCATAACCGAATAGAGCAGCACCGGATTGGTGGCGGTGGTAATGCCGAACGCCCGGTCCAGCAGCAGGGTTTTCACCAGATAATCGAGAAGCGGCACGGAAAAGCCGGTATACAGCAGCGAATCGGCAATACGGCTCCAGCTGACCAGGGAGTTCCAGGGCAGCAGCGGGGAACGGCGCAGCCCGCCTCCGCCGAGAACCGACTGGATGATATTGCGCGTACCGGTTATGCCAAACCAGATAAAAGCACCCAGGTAGGCAAGCAGCCACCAATCCTTGGTCAGACTGAAGGTAAGAAAAGCCGGGATGAAGCCCAGAACAACCTTCAAACTGTTTTTGAGATTCGTATTGAGATATTTCCAGGGATGGCTCAGTCGCTCCTTTGCTCTCCTGTCGACTAACAGCTTGCCGTTATCGCCATGCTTCCCCAGCCCGCCAAGGGTGGCAATATTGCCTGCCGCCGGGGGATGGACAAGAAAACCGTCAAGATCCCAGTCATTCCATCGTCGGCAAGCGGTCTTGTTTAAAAAAGGCAGCCTGGACCAGAAACTTTTTTTCCCGGCTGCTGCCGATCCATCGCGGCAGCGGTAGTGAGCGTTTCTGGTCAACAGGCCGGTAACCGGGATGAGGGATCGATTTTTCTGGCTGACCCCCTCTCGAACCACTTTTTTCGCCCGTGCAGGCAGGGTATCGAGTATTACCAGTCCCATCCCGTGCTGATGTTCCGCCTGACCGGTAGACCCGGAGCCGATGCGTGAACCCAGGGTACGCTTTTTATAAAAATTATGTAAATTTTCCAGATGGTAAAGGATATCCATCAACTGTAATTTTCTCTCCTGCATCTTCTCGTTCTGCAGGATATCTTCTTGGGTCCGCTGATCCTCCGGCAACTGTTCCAGGCGGTTTTTGTGACGCAGACGCTGCTCCTCATGCTCCCAGATGATGGCGCGAATGACCCTTTTAAGACTGATGACATTATCTTCATTCAGGGCTTGCTGCAGCTCACTTATCAGAGCGTAATGCTGTTCGGGACTTGTCAGATCAACAACCTCGCCGTCATAGATGCCTCTTTGAGCTGAACTGCCCGAGGTTATGCCATGAGCCGCATTTTTGAGATTATACGCCTCTATATGGCTGATCATCCCTTCGCACAAGTAGAGCAGCTCCAGGGTATCCTGTATCGACAGATTGCTCAGATTGAGGGTAAACTTTGAACTTGAATGCAAAGACAACAGTCTGGCGAGCAGGGTATTGAGGTCCAACAGAAGCAATGGGGGGACATCGGGACTGTCCTGCGGGTGGCTCGGGTCATGGACCTCCGGATTGCGGGATGGCAGCAGGAACTGGTCGATTATCGTTTCGACATCCATCTCCTGCAGCTGCGCAAGACGTCGCTGGACAAGCTTGGTCGAATCTGTCGATGGCTGGGGCGGGCCCTGCTGGAGTTCATGTATTTCTGCCTGAATATGATCGGCAAGGGCGTTGTGGATGAACCTGGCGAGATGCAATACCGAAGGCTGTCCAGTTCCGATAAAGCGGAGAAAGGCATCAGCCGGCAGCGGCTCGAGCGAGAGATGCAGATCCCGGTTGAGGGTTTCACGATGACGGGCATTGAAAACATCGAACATATCAAAAACATATTTCTGCTGGTACTCCGAGACCAGACGGCCCTCTTCCATCAGCTGTATTACCGCTTCCTCTTTGAGAAACTTGAGAAAGGCCCGATTATCGTTGAAGCCGTGGGGTTCCCAGGTAAAACGGACATATTTATCGCGAAAACGACAGGACATCTCAATACCCACCTGCACGTGAATATCCAGAATGGCACTGGCTTCGATCAGCTCTTCGATCACGTCCGGGCGGACGTAATTATAATAGACCACGGTCAGGTAGCGGATGCCTTTGATCCAGGCATCCATCACCAGGTGGGTCGGCGACTTTCGCCCCTTGGTGTTCGCATCGTGAACACGATCGTCAAAGGTATACTGGTTCCACTCTTCCGGCATTTCCAGCAGGTGGTATTTGGCCAGTTCGGCCCGCACCAATCGCGGATTCCCGGTGGAAACCATCCGGAAATCATGGGCCAGCTTCAGCTGACGCAACTCATTGTCCTTGACCCGCAACAGATCCTTCATGATCTGCAGCTGCACTCGTGCGGTATTCTTCTGGTAGAACGACGTGGAGGAAAGGGAGACCTCGTCACGGACAACACGCAAGGCCTTGATCCGGTCACGGGCCCGACCTTGTTCAAAGGAGCCCAGCAGGCTGGCAATAGCATAGGCGATCCTCAATCCGCGTGGCGCAGCCATCTCCTTGATGCCATGCGGATGCATATGCTCGACAAGCAGGGAGCGCAGCTCCTTGGAACGGCTGCCTTTTTCCAGCACCTCCCGAACGATGTCGAGAAGCTGGTAGTCATTTGAATCAAAAAATATCGCTGCAGGTCGTTTATTCATAAGAGCCGTGGCGTTGTGGTGTCAGATAAAGTAAAGGATACACATAGTATCTCTTATGTCCTCTTTGAGGATCCCAGAAAAAAGCATATAAAATTCAAGCTGGCAGGTACCACTTTTCTTCATTTCCCGGTAGAGTAGCGGCTGGCTCCGTTTGCATGAGGGCAGACATCGCAACAGGTGAGACAAACACTACTGAGCACCCTACAGAGTGGGTTCTTGTTTTTTTTGCAGGAAAACGATCTGTCTCAAGGTACTTATCCCGGCTTCGTTCCCGTTTACCGGGGGTTGAACACCAAGTCATATATCAGGATACTTCAATATGAAACAAGAAACCAGAATGTTTGGTAAAATATGGCCCGAAAGAGACCGGACTCCAGCCACAACCATCAATCCGCCCCTTTATCGAGGCTCAACCGTTCTGTTCGATGGCTATCAGCAGATGATACAGGTGAATCGTCATGAGTACGAGGGCATCACCTACGGCACAGACCGGCTGCCCACCCAGAGGCAATTTGAAGAGGCCATGCGCGAGCTCGAAGGCGGTGCCGTGACCCGAGTTTTCCAATCCGGTATTGCCGCCATCCAGACCGCTCTGCTGGCCTTTACCAGGAGCGGCGACCATATCCTGGTATGCGACAACGCCTACGGGCCAGGGCAACGGTTCTGTAGAAAAGTCCTGAAAAAATTCGATATCGATTACACTCCCGTTCCGGCCGATGTCGGCGCGGACATTGCGCAATATATCAGGCCCAATACCGTGTTGATCCTCCTTGAATCACCGGGATCGATAACCTTTGAAATTCAGGATATCCCGGCAATCACCGCCATCGCCCGGCAGAAAAATATCATTACCGTACTGGACGCCACCTGGGCCACGCCGCTCTATGTGAAACCTTTCGAGCTGGGAATCGATGTATCCATCCATTCAGTCACCAAATACATTTCCGGCTATTCCGACGTGCTTGCTGGAACGGTGACGGTGAATGAACGTAATGCCGAGACTTTTGCCGCCTTTTACAAACTGATGGAAATTTATACTCCGGCAGAAGAATGTTATCTCGCCCTGCGCGGCCTGCACTCCATGGCCACCAGATTACGGCAGCACCAGCAGTCGGCACTGACCATAGCCAGATGGCTGGAGAGCGTTGCCATCGTCGACCAGGTCCTCCATCCCGCCTTGCCAAGCCATCCGGAGCATCATCTCTGGCAAAGGGACTTCACCGGCTCCTCCGGACTTTTTGCCTTCACCTTCAAAAAAGAGTATACCGACGAGCAACTGACTGCCTTTATCGATTCCCTGCGGCTGTTCCGTCTCGGCTACAGCTGGGGCGGTTATCAAAGCCTGCTCACCGCCGCCAGGATCGTTCGGGCCACCCCATCGAGATATGCGGGTAAAACTGTCGTCCGCCTCAGCATCGGCCTTGAGGACTGCGAGGATCTGCGCCACGACCTGGAACAGGGCCTTGCTCTGCTGTAATAAAGGATGTATCTTTTGTTCTTACGATACAAGGCATTTTTGAGGGTATTATGAGCGACGCACTCCAGCAGCAGATTTTCCCCCTACTGCACACCGAACAAAACAAACCCGGCAGCCCGGCACCTCTCCAGGTGCCGGAAGAAATCCCCGCCGGCCCATGCTGAGGCCCGAAACCGCCTCCACGGTCCAGTGGATATGCACGCGCCGGATACACCATCTGCCCTTTTGTCGAGGGTTTTACCGAAACCCCGGCAGGACCGGTTCCCAGGGTAGCCACATCACTTTCAATCCGGGACAGACTTGGCACCCTCGGGGCCAGAACCGGGTTTACCCGTAATACCTATAGCATCACCCCGGGCCTGTACTGCGTTGGCAAACCAGGCAAAGACTCACCGGTCCTGGTCACCGCGAACTACAAACTGACCTTTGATGCGTTGCGTAGAGCACTCCCCCATCTCTCCCTGTGGATTCTGGTGGTCGATACCCGGGGTATTAATGTCTGGTGTGCTGCGGGCAAGAAGACCTTTTCAGCCGAAGAAGTTGCCTATCAGGTAAAAAGTGCAAAACTTGATCAGGTGGTGGCGCACCGGGAACTGCTCCTGCCCCAGCTTGCGGCAAGCGGTGTGGCAGCCAGGGAGCTCAAAAAACTCTGCGGCTTTCGAGGCCGGTTCGGGCCGATTGCAGCCGCTATGCTGCCGGAGTTTCTCAAGAACGGCAAAGCGGACGAAAGAATGCGTACCGTAACTTTTTCCCTCACCGAACGGGCCGCTCTTATCCCTCTGGAAATCTGCATGTTATGGAAACGACTCCTCGCCGCCGCCATTGTTCTCTTCGTCCTTTCGGGAATTTCGCCCCAGATATTTTCCCTGGAAGCCGCCCGCAGCCGCGGCCTGATTCTCTTGCTTGCCACCCTCGGGGCGATCACGGCAGGGGCAGTACTCACCCCACTGCTGCTGCCCTGGATTCCATTTCGACAATTCTGGCTGAAAGGCACGGTGACCGGCAGTATAACGGCCATGCTGTTTCTGCTTGGGATACAGCCGGCAGTTAATGGGCCGGAAAAACTTGCCATTTTTCTGTTCATCACCACCTGTGCCGCCTATCTCGCCATGAACTTTACCGGCTCTACCCCGTTCACTTCACTTTCCGGAGTGGAAAAAGAGTTGCGCAGGGGCCTGCCGGTGCAGATAGGTGCAGCAGCACTGGCTCTGCTGATCTGGCTCGCCGGCCCATTTATACCGTAAAGGAGAAAAGCTGGCATGAAAGGATTCAGATATCTTGATAATACGGCAATATTGCGGCTGTCAGAAGAAAAATGCATCGGTTGCGGCAGCTGTGAACTGGTCTGTCCGCACCGCATCTTCCGCGTTCGGCACGGCAAAGCCAGCATCACCGACCACAACAGGTGCATGGAATGCGGCGCCTGCGCGAAAAACTGTCCGGCCGACGCCATCTATGTAAACCCCGATGACGGCTGCGGCTGTGCCGCCTATATCATCAACAGCTGGCTTGCCGGCATACGCGGCAAGCCGCCATCAGGCTGCGGCTGTTGAGGCGCCCCGATATTTTACCTAACATACTTTACGCCACATTCTTCTTTATTTTTGCCAGCCCCATCGTCCGGCAAACGAACTATGGCACACCATAAATGACAGAACTACAAAAAATAGTTGATAATTTTTTGTATGATGGTATCAAGAGTAGTTTTCTGTTGACAATTTGCATGATTTTTTCATTCATGCTAAACTTTTACAGTTGTTTTCTCGCAGAATTGCCTAAACTCGAAGAGCTGCTTTACGATAGATAAATAAAAACTTAGCGATTCTCTGCTTCGACTTCCACAGTCTAACAAGTACTATCAGGTCAGGGCGCATGATCAGTAAAGATAACACCTTTTCTCTCATCCAAAAGTCCGGCAATCTGCCAACGCTTCCGGCAATTCTCATCAAACTGCTCGCGGCCTGTGACGATGAAGACACGGCGATGGCCGATATTGCCGCTATCATAAGCAGGGATCCGGTGCTCACCTGCAAAGTACTGCAACTCGTCAATTCAACCTATTACGGTTGCCGGTATTCCTTTAGCAACATAGAACAGGCAGTTGTTTATCTCGGTGAAAATACCATTAAAAACCTTGCGATAACCATGTCGGTTCACCAGGTTTTCGGACACAGGAGTTTCACCAGCCTGAAAAAATTCAACATCAACGTTTTCTGGTATCACTCGCTGCTGTGTGCCACCCTCGCCCGACGCATTGCCCAGCGGATCGGATTTGCCAACATTGAAGAAGCGTACCTTGCCGGCCTTCTCCATGATATCGGCAGACTGATCCTGGTTGCCACATTCCCTGCGGAACATGAAACAATCCTCGCCAGAACAAAAAATCGGCAAAACACCTTGTGGGCCGAAAAACAGCTGCTGGGAGTGATGCACAGCGAAACAGGCGGCTGGCTGCTGCAAAAATGGCGGCTCAACTCCATGCTCGCCGATGCCGTAGCTTACCACCATGAATCACCGGACAGGATTAAAGAGGCGTTCCCCCTGGTCAGAATTATTTATACCGCGAATCTCCTCTGTCAGGAAAACGATATCGGCGAACAAAAATATGCCGACGCTGATCTGTTGACAGGCCTTGACCATGACGCTTTAGAAGAAATAGTCGAAGGGGCGGAGGAGGAGGTGGAAGGGATTGCGATCAGTCTTGAAATCAAGATTGAAAAACCGGCTGGCAACGCTGCCCCCTCCCCAATAAATGACAGTACCTCTTCAGACGACCCAGAAGGGGAAGCGACTGCATGTCCGGCTGCAACCACTCCGCCGGAGGACACGGCCGATACACAGCAGGAGAAGCTGCAGCAAGCCCTGACCGCCCGGGTTAAAAGTGTTTCCCTGCTGTCGAGTTTTCTTGAGAACCTGGCCCATGCCGCAGATACTGAACAAATCATGGCGGCCTGCGAGCAGGCAATGTCGATTCTCTTTACCATTGAGAAAGTGCTGTTTTTCTTGCCGGATAGCAAGAACCTTCTCCTGAAGGGACGAACGTCACCGGACAACCGGCTGCATCAGGCGAGCCAGGGGTTGACCCTCACGGTCCCAAAAAGCTCGAGCCTGATTGTCAAAACCTACCACGATATGGCAATCACCTCGCTTACGACAGAAAAACCTGCGGAGAATCTTGCCGACCGCCAAATCCTGACAATACTTGACAGCGACACGATTCTTCTGGTGCCACTCGTTGCCGATAAGAAACCGACAGGGGTTATTCTGCTTGGCCTGCCCGATAAAGGGGACTCACTCACCCAGGCTGACCACAAACTGATCCAGGTCGTCATCCACCAGGTGAGTCTGTGTCTCCAGCTGGAGAGAATGAAGGAGCAAAAAGCGGCGGAACTCGATGCTGCCCGGATGGCAGCAGTATCGATGACGGCAAGAAAAGTTGCCCATGAGATAAATAATCCGCTCGGGATCATCAGTAATTATATCGCCTCGATTAAACTTAAAAATTCCGCCGACAACGCAATTCAGAATGAGTTGGATATCATTGACGAAGAGATTCAACGAATATCCTCGATGATCAGGCAGCTCGACATTTTCTCCAAAGATCCCGTTTTTCATTTTGCCGTAACCGACGTCAATGCCACGATCAAGGGTATCGTCCAGCTTCTCAATGCAGCGCACTCCAGCAGCCCGGGAATCGATATTTCCTTTTTGCCTGACAAAACACTTCCGCGCATCATGACCTCAAATGATGGTCTCAAGCAGATCCTTATCAACCTGCTGAAAAATGCTGCTGAAGCGATGCCCGACGGCGGCAGCATAACGGTAGAAACAAGACAGTCAGCACCGGAAGCGACCACCGTTAAAAAAGGGATTGAGATTGTTGTGACGGACACGGGCCCGGGATTACCAGACCTCGTCAAAAACCGACTTTTTGCTCCCTTTGTCACTACCAAACAAAATGGACACTCCGGCCTTGGCTTGTCAATAGTTCATAAAACCGTCAAGGATCTTGACGGGACCATTACCTGTACCAGCAATCCGCTGGTCGGAACCTGCTTTGTAATATATCTTCCCGATTCCGGCCAAAACGAGCTGCCAAGGAGAACGTAATAGCCATGCAATCGAATATTCTACTCGTAGACGACGAACCACGATTTATTGACAGTCTGCATGATATACTCAAACATTTCAATTATAAATGCACGAAAGCCCCGAACGGAACCGAGGCGATCCAGTTGCTGAAAACAAATCAATTTGACCTGGCGCTGCTTGATGTGGGGTTGCCGGATATCTGCGGCTGTGAGATTGTAAAATCCATCAAAACATGGAACATCCGCACGGCCGCCATCATGTTGACCGGCATCAGTACGGTTGAAACCGCAGTAAAAGCCATGAAGTTTGGCGCATATGATTTTCTCAGAAAACCTATCCATCACGAGACCCTCATAAAAACAATCGATAAGGCCCTGCAGCACAACAAGCTGAAAAGCGAGCTTGAGATCAGTGAAGAACGATACGAAACCCTGGCGGAAGCTGCCTGGGAAGGAATATTCATCCATGAGAACAACCGGATTATCGAAGCAAACAGCCAGTTTCTGCAGATGTTTGGCTATACCCACAGCGAGCTGTTCCAAGGCATAAGAGTTGACAATATTTTTACCCCGGCCTCAAGGGCTATAGCCGTAAAATTTATCGAGCAGGAGATCGCCGGAAGCTTTGAGCTGTCAGGAATAAAAAAAGATGGGACAAAATTTATTGTCGAGGCGAAATCCCGTCCGATAACCTACCTCAATAAACCGAGACGAGTCTGTGTGATCAGGGACATTTCCGAGCGAGTCCGGGCGGAAGAAGAAAAACTCAGGCTGCAGAAAAAACTGGCCAAAGCGGGAAAGCTCAGTGCCCTTGGATTAATGGCCGGATCAGTAGCCCATGACCTGAACAATATCCTTTCGGGAATTGTCAGCTACCCAGACCTGCTGCTCGCCCAGATGAGCGAAACGGATAAATATTATATCCAGATTAAAAAAATCCAGGAAGCAGGAAAACGGGCGGCGGCGGTAGTTTCCGACCTGGTGACCATAGCAAGAAATGGCGCATCACCTAAAACGATTGAAAATATCAATGATATCATCGTCGATCATCTCAACTCACTCGAACACCTTGAACGTCTGGCAAACTTTCCGAACACCAGAATTCAAACCAGACTCAATAAAAATTTACATAACATCTGCTGTTCGCCACAGCACCTGCATAAAATTCTTCTCAACCTGATCGGCAATTCCCTGGAGGTAATCGAAGGAGAAGGGATCATCCAGATATCCACGGAAAACTGTACGTTTGCCCATCCCCTGACAAACGACAAGACTGGCCCCGGGGATAATGACTATATCAAATTGACCGTATCCGACAATGGGCCGGGAATCAGGCAGGAAGATATCGAGTGCATTTTCGATCCTTTTTATACCACGAAGGTGATGGGAAAAAGCGGCACCGGTCTTGGCTTATCCATCGTCTGGAACATCATCCAGGACCACAGGGGCTGGGTAGAGATCAAAGACAATAATCCCGGGGCGGTTTTCGAAATTTATCTGCCTGCAACCCAGGAAACGGCGTCCCCTCTTATGGGTTGTGGGACATTCGATTCTCTGCAGGGAAATGGCGAAACTGTGCTGCTCATCGACGACCAGAAAGAACAGAATGACCTGATGGAAAAAGTTCTCCAGAAAATGGGCTATCAGACATACTCGGTACAGAGCGGGGAAGAAGGGATAGCCTTTTTAAAAAAACAGCCGGTTGATCTGGTTCTCTTGGATATGATCATGGGAGAGGGGCTGAACGGACGGGAGACATTTGAACAGATCCTAAAAATTCATCCGCACCAGAAAGCAATCGTCATCAGCGGTTATGCCAGAAATGATGAGATAGTGAAAATAAGAAATCTTGGCGTGGTGGATTTCATTGAAAAGCCGGTGACAATCAACAAGATTGGCCTGGCAGTTAAAAAGTCTCTGGCCCCCACAAATACTGGCATCGATCCGCAATAAGACGGCCTGCTGACATGGTACAAGAAAAAAGATCCTTTACCCGCATTGCCTTAAATATACCGGCAAGCATTTCTCTCTATCACTTGGAATTCCGCCAGAATGGCGTTATTGCCAATATCAGTCTCTCCGGTTGTTTCTTTCCCTTTACAGGAGAACTGCCCATAGGTGAGCTCTGCGAAGTGACTATTACCGTTGGCGAGGGGCTGGAAACAGAAACGGTCAGCCTCTCCGGCATGGTTGTCAGATGCGATGCCGAAGGGGCTGGAATCAACTTCACCGAATATTCCCCTGAGGTCAGACTGCAACTGGAGAAAATAATATCTCAAGAATCGGCAAAGCAGCGGTCATCCTGAGGTAGATTGTTTGCCTTGTGCCAGGGATATCGTTTCCCGAACGAAGCGGGAACCGATTACTTCGGGTTTTCATAAAAGATATACGATGTTGAATAATCGCTGAATTCAAAATACACTTTTTTCTCGCCCGGATCGGCCACACTGTTTAAGTTACTGTCGAGGATGCCATACCCGAAGCGATAAGGACGTTCGACATTACCATTTGTGGATGTCGCTGTGGTCAACTTGTCTATTTTCATAAATCTTCTGACCAGCTTATCTCCGGCGTACACTTCAAGTATGCCGTCGGTTCCAGTCCAGTTCTGCACGGCCCGACCGATCTTGTTTTGCGTTTCCTGGGTGCATCCGGCAAGGAGAAGAGCAATAACTGCACAAAACATCATTTTTTTCATGGGTCTTCCTTTTCGTTCAATGGAGAATGAGGAGGTTGGCGCCACAAACAGTAAGGATTAATATAAAAAATTAAAGCCAATAAAAGCATCATGCACATTCATTCTATAATGGGGTAGATATGAGAACAATGAAGGCATTGGTCAAGGCGAAAAAACAGGAAGGGCTCTGGCTTGAAGAGGTGCCGGTTCCGGTACCGGGCAAGAACGAGGTATTGATCAAGATTTCCCGGACCGCCATCTGCGGCACAGATGTGCATATTTTCAACTGGGACAGCTGGGCCCAGCGGACCATCCCGGTACCGATGCCGATCGGTCATGAATTTGTCGGGGTCGTCGCCGAAGTCGGCGAAAATGTCATCGACTTCCATCCGGGCGACCTGGTGTCCGGCGAAGGGCATTTAGTCTGCGGCCACTGCCGCAACTGCCTGGCCGGGCGACGCCACCTGTGCATGAACACCAGCGGAGTAGGTGTCAATCGGCCGGGAGCCTATGCCGAATACCTTTCCATCCCGGTGACCAATGTCTGGTTTTGCGATGCATCCATCCCCCTTGATATTCTCACCTGTTTTGATCCACTCGGCAACGCGGTACATACCGCCCTCTCCTTTGATATATTAGGGGAAGATGTCCTCATCACCGGCGCCGGTCCTATCGGCTGCATGGCTGCGGCCATCGCCGCGCATGCCGGAGCACGCCACGTGGTGGTGAGCGATGTCAACCCCTATCGTTTGCATCTCGCCAAGACAGTCGGGGCCACCCGGGTCGTGGATGTGCGCCACGAAAAAATCAGCGATATTCAGCATGAGCTGGGCATGAAGGAGGGATTTGATGTCGCCATGGAGATGTCCGGCAATCCCGCCGCCCTCGATGCGATTCTGGATAATATATGTCACGGAGCGAAAATTGCGCTGCTGGGGATCATGCCCCAGAGCACCCCGGTCGATTGGAACAAGGTGGTATTTAACGGCCTGACCATCAAAGGTGTTTATGGGCGGGAAATGTTTGAAACCTGGTATAAAATGACCGCAATGCTGCAGTCCGGGCTGGATATTGCACCGCTGATCACCCATAGATTTCCCTATACCGACTTTCTCCAGGGGTTTGAGGTCATGCGCTCCGGAAAATCGGGCAAGGTAATCCTCAACTGGGACCTGGAGGACTAACATATGGCACTGGCACAACTCGATAAAACATTACAGCAGGAAATTCTTGCTCTCCAGCGGGAAGGACGGGCCAAACCGCCGGAGCGGGTCATCACCGGCTACCTCCCGCCAGAAGGAGAGCGCGGCCCCCGCTATACCCTGCAGGGTGAAAAGAAAGCGTTTCTCCGCATGAACTCCAACTCCTACCTCTCGCTCTCCAATCATCCGCAGTTGATCGCCGCCGCCGATACAGCGACCCATCGCTGCGGGGTGGGCCCCGGAGCTGTCCGTTTTATTGATGGCACATTCATCTACCACCAGGAACTCGAACAGCGGGTGGCACAATTTGTTGACAAGCCAGCGGCGAAAATTTTCAACTCCGCCTATACCGCGAATTGCGGCCTGGCGCTGACCATCAGCAGCAAAACCACCCACTGGATCGGCGACCAGCTCAACCACAACTCGATCATCCGGGCAATGCGAATAGCCGGGGTACCCAGCGCCAACAAAGGTATTTATGGTCACAACGACATGGATGAGCTGCGCCGCTGCCTCGATGCGGTGGGTCCGGAAATCGATCGGGTGGTGGTGATCTTCGACGGTATCTTCAGCATGCGCGGCGATTATGCGCCCATCGATACCATTCTGTCGATCACCGGAGAGTACAGCGGGAAGTTTCGCGATGGAGTCATCACCGTGGTCGACGACTCCCACGGCATTGGTGCCTATGGTGCTGCCGGCCGGGGAACTGTCGAATATTCCGGCGGCAGCCCCGATATCATCATCGGCACTTTCGGCAAGGCCTTCGGGGTCAATGGCGGCTTTATTGCGGCCAGTACAACCCTGATTGAAATGGTGCGGCAGAAGGCCGACACCTATATCTACACGAATCCTTTAAGTGTGGCCGATTGTGCGGCGGCGACCAAAGCGCTTGATATCTGCGACAGCCAGGAAGGGCAGGCTCTGCTGCAAAACCTCAAGCAGAGGACGCAGCAGTTCCGACGCGGTCTGGAGCAATCCGGTATTGAATCGATTGCCGGTCCGCATCCGGTGGTGCCGGTTATGGTACGGGACACGGCAAAAACCCGCGCCCTGGTCAACCATCTCTATGCCAACGGTATCCTGGTGGTCGGGCTCACCTTTCCTGTCGTGCCCAGAGGCGATGAATCCATGCGTTTCCAGATCAACGCCGCCCATACGCCGGCGGATATCGATTATGTGCTGGAAGTGCTGGCGAAGGGAACGGTCACCATTAAAAAATAGCGTCTCGGGCCGTCGCGAAGCCCGAGACGCTATTCAAGAGCAGGTAAACCCCAGTTGTTACCTACCCCATTTTGAGCGTACTGCGTATTTTCTTCTTTATGCCGTCTATGACAAAAGGAGTCAACCGTTTCTTTTCTTTGAGGATCTCTTTAAAGAGATCCTTTTTCTTCAGCGGGATCTGCGGCCGCTTCGCGGGAATCAGCGACAGCGATTGCGTCGGGCAGGAACTGATGCAGGCCCCGCAACCAAGACAGTTATCGGCTATCACCCGCATCTGCTTCTTTTTCCGACCGTTATCGCAATCGACAAGCTCCAGCGCAGTCACGTTGCAGGCCTTTTTGCAGAGACCGCAGCCGACACAGGTCTCGCTGTCAATCTGTAGCGTAAAGTTGGTCTTGGCGATCCCCATGGGAAAGCCCTGGTTTATCCCGCCCAGCAGCTCGCAGCAGCAGGAGCAGCAGTTGCAGATAAACGACGGTTTATGCCGGATGTTATCGGTGATATGGGTCAGGTTCAGGTCTCGTGCCTGACCAAGTATTGCCAGCAATTGTTCTTTGGTGCGATATTCGGCAAAGCCCCTGCGCACCATGAATCTGGCGGCCGTGCCAAGGGAGATGCAGATCTCCCTGGTCGGCGCATTCTTTGCGCAGCTCTCGCCTAAGTGTTCTTTTTTATGGCGGCAGTAACACATGCCGATAGCGCCATAACCGCTGGTGTTGATTATTTCCCGGGCGCTCTCGTAGGTCGCCACCTGGGAGCTGACTGGAATATGCTCTTCATACGGCAGCGCGCGGGTAAGCGGGGTCTTACTGGCAAAAAATTCCCGGCCCATCCGCTGCTCAGGGTCGCCGAAGAGGTACTCGGTCATCAGCTGAGCGAGTTCCGCCACCGGCAGATCGCTGCGCTGCTTCATAAAGCTGAACTCAAAAAAGCCGATAAGCCCCGGCATCAGCAGATAATAGGTTTTCCCGCCGTAGGTGGTGTCCATCACCAGCCCCTTTTCCGCCATCGCCTCAAGCTGCTGCGCCAGCCGGTCCGACTCCCAGCCGGTCGCCCGCCCCAGTTCTTTTAAGGTCGCCTCGGTGAGCGGAAAACGAGAGGCGACATAGGCATCCTCCTCGGTAAAAAGAATGGCCAGGATGCGGCGCAGTTTCTCGGTATCCGGCAGGCCGATTGGATATTTGTTCAGGCGGTCGATCAGTGGAACGATGCTGCTTTTTCCGTCAAGATGGTGACCCATTTTTATTACCTGCTCATAACTGTTAACTGGAAAACCGAAAAGACTGCATCTCCTCGGAGTTGTAAACGTTTTCCAGTGCCGGAGATGCGCGAAAGAGGTCTTTAAACTGTATTAAAGATACGTTTAAAGGCCGATGACAAGACAGATTCGGTGCTGGGGAACGTTTATTATTTATTCATAACATATTGATCCTTAAGCGCATAGACACTGTCCCATACCCGGCCGAATCCTGCTTTATCGAGGACGGGTTTCTTCATCATTTTCTGAAAGAGCTCTTCCTGGGTTGCCGAATTTTCATGACTGAGAATCATCTGCAGGGCAAAGGCCGCATAATCTTTTACCAGAAAAGTGAAGATCTGTTCCAGCATATCTTTGTCAATGGCGTAGATTCTGCTGTTTTCCAGGATCAACTGGGCGTAGACAATCAGGGTGAAAAGCTCGCCTGCCGCCAGCATATAATCGATATTTTTTGCCTGCTCCGCAGTCGGCGGCGCCGTCATGAGCAGGGTGCGAAAGAGTTCCACCTGTTCTTGAAACACCCGGACATTCGGTGAATCGGCATCACCATAGGCCAGCCGGTAATCGGGAAAATGGATGGAAGCCAGGCCGCCGGTCTTCTGCCGGAAAAGGTAGCCGTCATCCGCCGCCTCTCTTATTTGCGGAATTTCCGGGTACTCGACCGGCGTAAAGAAGTAGTTTTTGACGAATTTAATGATCAGCGCCATATTGACATGCTCGGTGCCTTCCAGCTTGGGCAGCATGCCGATATCCCGCAAGGCCATCTCAAAGTAGGTGTCCTGCTCATACCCCTTGGCGGCGATGATCTCATGGAGCAGCCCCACCACCTTCTCCCCCTGACCGGTCACCTTCATCTTGACCACCGGGTTAAAGAGCAGGTAGCGACGATCGTCATCCGAAGCACTGCGCATATAATCCGCGGCCCGGAAGGCAAACAGTTTCATGCCGATCAGTCGGGCATAACTCTCGGTAAAGAGCTTTTTCACATGGGGAAAATCGGTCACATAGCGGCCATAGAGATTACGGCCCGCCGCGTGGTTCAGCGCCTCGTAAAAGCAGTGGGTCGCGATGCCGATCGAGGCGCAGCCCAGTTCAAATTTGCCGATATTGATGGTATTGAGAGAAGAGTTCCAGGCATGCTCACCCCGGGAGATGATGTCCTCCTCGGTGATGGGATAATCGTGCAGGGCATATTCGGCCACATAGGCCTGGCGTACCCCGGAGGTGTCGATCTTCTTGACGCACTCATATTTTTCGTGCGTGGGATCGACCGCAAAAAAGACATATTCGCCGGTGCCGTCGACTTTGGCAAAGGTCGACACCAGTGCTGCGGCATTGCCGTTGCCGATATAGTATTTCGAGCCCCTGGCCAGATAGGTGCCGTCAGCCTGGGGGACAAGCAGCATCTCACTGGAGTACAGGTCGGCGCCATGCGTCTTTTCCGACAGCCCGAAGGCAAAAATACCACCCTCGGCCAGCAGCTTCGCCGCCTTTTTTTTCACCGTCTCGTTGGTGCCCATCCAGATCGGTCCGAGCCCGAGAATAGTCACCTGCCAGGCATACCAGTAGCAAAGCCCATAAAATCCGAGGATCTCGTTATACTCACTGATCCGGTACATGTCCCAGCGTCCGTTATCCGCGCTGTATTCTTTAGGCGTTAGAAAATCGGCAAATATTTTCTCGTCCTTGATAAATTTGAGAAAATCCTCGTACCAGACCATCGACTGATCGTCCTGCTTGATTTTCTGCAGTCCCTTTGTTTCAAAAAAATCGATGGTTTTAAGGACCAGTTCCCGCGATCGGGGGTCGGCATGGAATCGCTCATATTTTTTCGGGTTGAGCAGCGACAACGAATGTGACATGAAGATATCTCCTAGGAGGAGGCTAGCCAAGAACGGCCGAATGAAACAGCTCAGTAACATCATCAAATAAACCGATCTCCAGAAGAGCTTGCCGAAGCAGTTCGGGCTGCTGGAGAAAATCCTGCATAAAGACTATTTCCGAGGCCTTGAGATAGAGCTGGAAGGTATCCAGCACCCGTCCTTTCAAGACCTTATCGATCAGCAGCATGACATTCTTTTCCTCCCGATAGGGACTCAGCTGCACCGCCCGCTGCAGGAACTTGGAGATGTAGAAAAGAAGCACGCCCTTTATACTCTTCACCGTCTGCCGATGGGAGGGCAGCACGGTTTTACCCTGCAGCCCGGCCAGCTTGACCACTGTTGCACAGTAGGCAGCATAATTTTTAAAACGCCCCCCTTTTTCCAGATCCACATCGAGCAGCGGTGACTGAAATACACCCCGCAAAAGGGTATCGCCGGTTACCGCCCAATCATCGCCGACATAGACCAGATCGCTCTGGGAATGACCGGGACAGGACAATACTTCAATGCCCAGCCTTTCGGGCAAGTCGTTTTCCGCCACGAGAAACTTCTTCGGAAAAGGCGGAAACAGCACGCCGCTGTCAAAGATCTGCCGCAGCTTGGCAAGATAGACGTCATCAAAGCCCAGGTCCGCAAGCAGATGGGCCATGGCTTCGATCCGCCGGTCATGTCCGGCAATCTTCAGACAATCGCGATACGGAAAATACAACGCAGCCGGGCAATTTTGTTCAAGCCAGTGGGCCTGTCCGTAATGATCGACATGGCAATGGGTGATAACGATATGCTTCAGGCTGGCCAGATCAACATGCTCCGCGAGATACCGCTGTGCTTCCCTGGTGGGAGGTCCGGTATCGAAAAGCACCAGTTCTCCCGCCAGGCTGCCCGTGTAACAATGAACAGGACCGACCATATACGGTGTACTGATGGTATGCTGGGTCAACATGGTCATATTGATTGTACCGTATTGTCGCTCCGACAGAAACCCATGAACCTTTGCGTGCCCACTCGAGAGTGGGCACGTAGGATGATTAATAGCACACCGCGAATCCCGCCCAAAAGCTTTGCGGGACTCTGTCATTCACGAAATTCTTTCCTTGTAAACAGCACAAGAGGATTAGTGGTTAGTCACTAACCCCGCCCAACAGCATTGCGGGACTCTGTTTAGTCCTCGCTTGACGGGGATAAGTTCATTCACGAAATTCTTTCCTTGTAAACAGCACAAGAGGATTAGTGGTTAGTCACTAACCCCGCCCAACAGCATTGCGGGACTCTGTTTAGTCCTCGCTTGACGGGGATAAGTTCATTCACGAAATT
>NZ_SWCM01000022.1 GCF_005116645.1 Desulfopila sp. IMCC35006 | reverse complement strand
TAATGCCCGGGGACAACATCAGCGCAGCGGTTGAGTTGATTACGCCGATTGCTATGGATGTCGGTCTGCGATTTGCCATCCGTGAAGGCGGGCGAACTGTTGGTGCCGGTGTTATCAGTGAAATTATTGCTTAAAGGTGTGTCATGATACCAACAGAAAAAATTCGTATCCGGCTGAAGGCCTATGATCATAAATTACTTGATCAATCTACGACCGAGATCGTTGAAACAGCGAGAAGAACTGGATCTGCAGTGGCCGGGCCGATTCCATTGCCAACCACTATCAACAAGTTCTGTGTTCTTCGTTCACCGCACGTAGATAAAAAGTCTCGAGAGCACTTTGAAATGAGAACCCATCGCCGTTTATTGGATATTCTGGAGCCAACCCAGCAGACGATTGATCTGCTTATGAAGCTGGAACTGTCCGCAGGCGTCGATGTAGAAATCAAGTTGCCGTAACAGGCGCGACGTAAAGGTAAATCGAAGTATCGGGTAATATTATGCCAAAGTCGATGGGTATATTAGGAAAGAAAGTCGGGATGACTCGTGTGTACGATGAAGTGGGTCAATCAGTGCCAGTGACGGTTATAGAAGCTGGCCCGTGCAAAATACTGCAGGTAAAAAACGAAACTACTGACGGCTATAGTGCCATTCAGGTTGGTTTTGGCAATAAAAAACCTCGCAGAATTAACAAGGCCTTGAGTGGACACTTCAAAAAGTCAAATTCTGAAGGGTATTACTTTGTTCGTGAATTCAGGGTGGATGCCGGATCTTCTTATGAAGTAGGTCAGGAAGTTTCTCTTGATTCCGTCATGAAGGTTGGCGACAAGGTAGATGTTCAGGGTACCAGCAAAGGACGTGGATTCCAGGGTGTTATCAAGCGTCACGGTTTCAGTGGTGGTGCGTCCGGTCATGGTTCTATGTTCCACAGGGCCCCAGGTTCGATTGGGTGCAGCGCGTATCCGGCCAGGGTTGTCAAAGGGAAGAAAATGCCTGGGCGTATGGGCAATGACACCGTATTGCGCAAAAACGTGATTGTGGTCGATGTTCGCGCCGAGGAAAATGTTGTACTCTTGAAAGGACCGCTTCCTGGAGCAAAAAACGGCCTGTTGAAGATTTTCAAGAAATAATAGCAATTGGATCTGACAGGTTCGAGGAGATAATTATGTCTACTGTAAATATAGTTAACACAAAGAATGAAAGTGTTGGCCAGATCGAACTGAACGATGCTGTGTTCAACCGTGAAGTGAAAGAATATATCCTTCACGAAGTTGTCCGCATGCAGCGCGCAGGAAGGCGTGCCGGTAATGCCTGTACGAAAACGAGAGTCGAAGTGAGTGGTGGCGGTAGAAAACCATGGAAGCAAAAAGGTACCGGCCGAGCAAGAGCAGGCACTAACAGGTCACCTTTGTGGCGAGGCGGCGGTGTCGCTTTTGGACCAAAACCAAGAGATTACAATTTTAAGGTGAACCGCAAGGTAAGACAACAGGCGGTTGCAATGGCGCTCAGCGCTCGGTTCCAGGAAGGCAACCTCGTTGTTCTCGACGATTTCTCCATGGAACAGATTAAGACACAAGAATTTGTCAAGATCATGAATATCCTTGACGTGGACAACGGAATCATAGTAACTGACAACGCTCCAGAAACTTTGACGAAATCTTCACGTAATGTAAACGGCTACAAAGTGATGTCTTCCGAAGGCCTCAACGTATATGACCTGCTGTTACATAAAAAGGTGATCCTGCTGCAACCGGTAATTGAAAGCCTTGAAAAGAGGTTAATGGCATGAAAAACATCTATAGCGTACTACAGGGGCCTTGCCTCACCGAGAAGGCTGCCTTGATGCAGGAAGAAAACGGTAAGATTGTTTTCAAGGTACATCGCAAGGCGAACAAGATAGAAGTTAAAAATGCGGTTGAACTGATGTTCAATGTGAAAGTAAAAGATGTGAAAACCGTTACGCTTCGCGGTAAGAAGAAAAGGGTCGGGAAGACGGTCGGCTTTACCAATGATTGGAAAAAGGCCTATGTAACCTTGTCGGAAGGAACTATTAACTTTGCGGATGAATTGTAGATCATACGTTTCAATTCATACGATCATCTACCTTCTACATTGCAAGATTTTATTTAATCTAATAATGATGGAGCGATTGGGAAATCATGGCTATTAAAGTATACAAACCAACATCACCTGGGAAGCGACAGCACGTGTCGTCGAAAAATCCGGATGTGTCAAATAAGCGACCGGAAAAAAGCCTCGTCTGCAGTCTGAGTAAATCAGGTGGCCGAAACAACTACGGTCGCATCACATCGCGACATATAGGTGGCGGTCATAAAAGAAAATACCGTATCATCGATTTCAAACGAAATAAGGTTGATATTGATGCAGAAGTGATCGCAATCGAGTATGATCCGAACCGCTCGGCGAATATCGCTTTGCTGAACTATAAAGATGGTGAAAAAAGATACATTCTGTCACCTGATGGTGTCACCGTTGGCGATACGATTGTGGCCGGCGATTCAGTAGATATTCAACCGGGCAATTGTCTGCCTCTCGTCAATATTCCCCTTGGTACTATTATTCACAATATAGAGATGAAAATAGGCAAGGGTGCTCAGATGGTCCGGAGTGCAGGAACTGCTGCGCAGTTGATGGCCAAGGAAGGGGCATATGTCCTGGTTCGTCTGCCATCCGGTGAGGTAAGAAAGTTCAACAATAATTGTCGCGCCTGCATCGGTCAGGTCGGTAATCGTGAGCACGAAAGCAACAAACTCGGGAAGGCCGGTCGTACCAGATGGATGGGAATACGTCCTTCCGTTCGCGGCGTGGCTATGAACCCGGTAGATCACCCGATGGGTGGTGGTGAAGGAAAGAGTTCGGGTGGAAGGCATCCATGCAGTCCTTGGGGCATTCCGTCTAAAGGGTTCAAGACCAGGAAAAAGAAGGCTTCTGACAGAATGATTGTCAAGAAGAGATCTTAAGTTACGAGGAGTTTAAGTATGTCACGCTCAATCAAAAAGGGTCCTTTCATTGATGATCATCTGCAAAAGAAAGTGACCGATGCATTTGAAAGCGGGTCCAGGAAGGTCATTAAGACATGGTCGAGGAGATCCGATATCAGTCCTGAAATGGTTGGACTCACCTTCGCTGTGCACAATGGAAAGAAGTTCATTCCAGTGTTTGTTACAGAGAACATGGTCGGTCACAAACTCGGAGAATTTTCTCCGACCAGGACCTACTATGGACATGCGTCGGACAAAAAAGGTAAACGATAGTTAGAAAAATAGAGTTTCCGGCAGGAATCATCAGGAGCATTAACTATGGAAGCAAAAGCCGTAGGAAAATATATTAGGATCTCTCCGCAGAAGGCACGCTTAGTTGCCGATGTGGTACGGGGTATGGGAGTTGATCAGGCGATCACCACCCTTCGTTTCATGCCCAAAAAAGGTGCCGGTATAATCCAGAAAGTCATTGAGTCGGCTGTTGCTAATGCGACTCAGGACGATCAGGCAGATGTAGACAATCTGTATGTAAAATCAATAGTGATTGATGGTGGGCCGTCCCTTAAGAGGATTCGTCCCCGGGCTCAAGGTAGAGCGACGGGCATCATCAAGAGATCGAGTCACATCACTGTTGTACTGGATGAGAATTAGTCTGTTAATCACAGTATAGGATACTGTGATAACTATATACCCGATATACGGGATAAGTACTGAAAAGGATGTGTACGAGGTGAACTCGGCGCATTGTTAGAGTACTAAACTTTTAATTGAACAATGGATTTGTTGGAGGACTGTTTTGGGGCAGAAGGTTAATCCACTCGGACTTAGACTGAATATTACCCGGACATGGGATTCGATCTGGTATGCTGATAAGGAATATTCCACTTATCTGATTGAAGACCAAAAAATTAAAAAGTTTCTCAAAAAGCGTCTCCAGCATGCTGGACTGTCTAGCGTCAAGATTGAAAGGACAGGAGAGCAGGTTCGGATCAAGCTTTTCACTGCCAGGCCTGGGATAGTTATAGGTAAAAAAGGTGCTGAAATTGAGATACTTAAAAAAGAGCTTGAAAAACTCATAACCCGCAAAGTAACACTCGATATTCAGGAAGTTCGACGACCTGAAGCGGATGCTCAACTTGTGGCAGAAAATATTGCCCAGCAGCTTATTCGACGAATTGCTTTTCGTCGGGCAATGAAAAAAGCGGTCAGCTCTGCACTTCGTTTTGGCGTCAAAGGCATTAAAATCTCCTGTTCCGGCAGATTGGGCGGAGCGGAAATGTCACGATGCGAATGGGTTCGAGAGGGAAGGGTACCCCTTCACACCCTGCGTGCCGATGTTGACTATGCCTTAGCAGAAGCCAATACCACCTATGGAATCATTGGGGTAAAGGTGTGGATATTCAATGGCGAGGTCCTCAGCGACACTGATACAGGGACTGTGCAGTAAGCATGCTGTTCAAGGGATTCCATAAATTATTTGGAGTAAAAGATGTTAAGTCCTAAAAAGGTTAAACATAGAAAAGTTTTCAAAGGAAGGTCAAGAGGGGTTGCTCTTCGTGGTTCCTCAATCTCCTTTGGTGATTATGCCCTCAAGGCAACCATATGCGGTTTCATGTCGGCACAGCAGATAGAAGCTGCTCGTATCACTATCAATAGAACGATGAAACGTGGGGGAAAGGTGTGGATACGTGTTTTCCCTGATAAACCATTAACTTCAAAGCCTGCTGAAACCCGTATGGGAAAAGGTAAGGGCGCACCTGATTCATGGGTTGCAAAAGTAAAGCCGGGGACGATTCTTTATGAAATCACCGGTGTGAGCGAGGAAGTGGCTATCAAGGCTTTGACGCTCGCCGGCAATAAATTGCCCTTTTCGACCAAGGTTGTGACTAAGAGAGGTACCCTATGAAATTGGAAGAAATCCGTAAGATGACCGCAGAGGAACTTGAAAAAAATTTAAAAGATCTGCGCGAGGAATTGGGAAATCTCTCTTTTCAGCATCGTATTAGACCTCTGGAAGATACATCTCGACTAAAGAAAATTAGAAAAGACATTGCTAGAATCGAAACCATCAAAATGCAAGCGGTTAATTGACGTATTGATAGGAAATTTAGTGCGTATGGTCGAGTTCTAAAAAACATCACTAATTGACTAAATTATGAGTGAAATAAATAAATCTAGAAAGACAAGAACTGGCTCTGTTGTAAGTAACAGAATGGAAAAGAGTGTTGTCGTTCGAGTAGAGCGCAAGGTTCGCCATAAACTTTATGGTAAATTCATGAAAACAAGCGTCAAGTATTTGGCCGATGATCCTGAGAACCGCTGCAACATCGGAGATACCGTTCTTATAGAAGAATGTCGACCGCTGAGCAAACGAAAAAGATGGCGGGTAATGACGATACTGGAACAGGCGGTTTGATACTGGCCTTATGTGCCAAGTCGATAATAACGACTTGTTTCGGATGAGAAATCAGGTGAAATTATGATACAGACAGAAACAGTACTGAATGTTGCTGATAATTCCGGTGCTAAAAAAGTACTCTGCATCAGAGTCCTTGGCGGTTCCGGCAAGCGCTACGCCACGATTGGCGATGTAATCGTCGTAGCTGTAAAAGAAGCTATCCCAAACGCCAAAGTAAAAAAAGGCGATGTCATGAAAGCTGTTATTGTTCGTACAGCGAAAGAAATGAAGCGCATGGACGATACTTGGGTCAAGTTTGACGATAACGCAGCAGTTATGCTGGCGACTTCGGGCGAACCAGTTGGTACTCGTATTTTTGGACCAGTCGCTCGGGAATTACGTAACCAAGGGTTCATGAAAATTATATCTTTAGCCCCAGAAGCACTGTAAGAATCAGTTCGGTGCGCGGTGCAAAGATACATTGATTGGATAAAGGTAGAGCAATGAGACAGGGTATGACATACCTGAAGAAAAACGATCAGGTTGAAGTAATTGCCGGTAAAGATAAGGGCAGGGTAGGAAAAGTTCTTCGGGTCCTTCGTGAAGACGACAAGGCCGTGGTTGAGCGTATTAATTTAATTAAACGACATACCAAGCCGCAAGAGATGAATCAGCAGGGCCAGATTGTGGAAAAGGAAGCACCTATCCACGTTTCCAATCTTCAGCTTATTTGTCCTGAGTGCACCAAGACTGGTCGCATAGGAAAGAAGGTCCTCGATGATGGGAGCAAGGTACGCTATTGCAAGAGTTGTGGCGAATCCATCGAGAGTAAATCATAGATTATCAAATACTGGTACGCTAGGAGTTATACATGGGTACGCTAAAAGATATGTATTTTAATGAGTGTGTTCCTGCACTCAAAGAGGAATTTGGTTATAAAAATGCCATGCAGATTCCTCAGATTAAAAAAATAGTTATTAACATGGGTCTTGGTGAAGCTGTACAAAATCCCAAGATTGTTGAAGGTGCTGCGGAAGAACTGGGTTTGATTGCCGGTCAGAAAGCGATCATTACCAAGGCCAAAAAATCCATCGCCACGTTTAAATTGCGCGAAGGAATGCCGATTGGTTGCTGTGTCACACTCCGGGGTGACAAAATGTATGATTTTCTCAGCAAACTGGTAAATATTGCTCTGCCTCGAGTACGTGACTTCAGAGGTTTATCTCCCAAAGGGTTCGACCGGCGAGGCAATTATTCCATGGGTGTTCAGGAGCAAATTATTTTCCCGGAAATTGATTACGATAAAATAGATAAGATTAAGGGGCTGAATATTACCATTGTGACCTCTGCAAAAACTGATAAAGAGGGATACTCTCTTCTGAAGATGCTGGGCATGCCTTTTAAAAAATAACCATTTTCGTTTTAACAAAATCATTTTAATAGAGATAATCTGGAGGTCGGTTTGGCTAAGAAATCCATAATCGCAAAATCGCAACGCAAAGCTAAGTTTAGTGTGCGAAAGTATAATAGATGTCCACTTTGTGGTCGTCCTAGAGCGTTCATTAGAAAATTTGGTGTGTGTCGAATTTGCTTCCGTAAACTGGCTCTCGGCGGTGAAATAACTGGTGTCACCAAGTCCAGTTGGTAGATTTTTTCTCTATCACTGTATGACCCGTTTACAATTTTGAAAAAAGGAGTGTTCGCTATGTCAATGAGCGATCCCCTGGCAGATATGCTGACCAGGATACGAAATGCAGTAATGGCGAAGTTTGAATCTGTTGAGATGCCAACCTCCACTGTCAAAGTTGATGTTGCGAAGGTTCTCAAGGCCGAAGGCTTCATCGGAAATTATAAGATCATTCCTGGAGAAATTCAGAATACCCTGAAAATTGATCTGAAATACGGTCCGGACAGGGAATCTGTTATCACAGGAATAAAAAGAGTGAGTAAACCTGGGCTGCGGAAATATGCCAAGGTGGATGCTGTTCCGAAGGTGTTGAACGGTCTCGGGATCGCCATTATATCCACTTCCAAAGGTGTTGTGACTGATAAAACAGCCAGAGCACTGAATGCGGGTGGGGAGATAATTTGTGAGGTCTGGTAGACCCGCGGTTAACGGAGGAAATTATGTCTCGTATTGGTAAACAACCAATTCCGGTACCCGCAGGGGTTAAGATTGATCTACAGGGTCAACAACTGACGGTTACTGGAGCAAAAGGTACACTGAAACGTGAAATTAACCAGGATATTGAGATAGATATCCAGGATGATGTCATTCAAGTCAACAATCGTGTTGAAAGCACTAAGGTAAATGCCTTTCGAGGCCTGACCCGTAGTCTGATCAACAATATGGTGATCGGTGTTGTCGACGGATTCAAAAAAGTTTTAATCATTGAAGGTGTTGGCTATAAAGCCAATGTCAGTGGCGCAACGCTTACACTGAATGTCGGATATTCGAATCCGGTCAATTTTCAGTTGCCCAAAGAAGTCACGGCTTCAGTCGAGGGAAATACCAAGATCATTGTGGAATGCATTGATAAAGAACTGCTTGGACTTGTTGCTTCAAGAATACGCCAGATAAGGAAACCTGAGCCCTATAAGGGCAAGGGCATTCGTTATGAAGGCGAACATATCGTAAGAAAAGTTGGCAAAGCTGGCGCCAAGTAAAATGTACGGTCGAACAGGTCAATATTAAACTGAATGGTAAATTGCAATGGCTAAGACAAACCCCAAGACCACAGCTAGGGCCAAACGTATCCGCCGGATCAGGAAAAAAATTTCCGGTACCAGCGAACGCCCAAGGCTGAGAGTTTTTAAGAGTAATAAACATATGTATGCTCAAATTATTGATGACGTGGCAGGACATACGCTGGTTTCCATGTCCACCATCGATAAGGAATTTGAGGCGGGCGACGAAAAAGGAAAGGTCGGAGCAGCAAAAAGAATCGGCGTAATGCTCGCAACTCGCGCCAAGGCTGCCGGAATTAACAAGGTGATCTTCGATCGCGGAGGATCAGTTTATCACGGCCGGGTAAAATCTCTTTCCGAGGGTGCTCGGGAAGGTGGTCTTGAATTTTAATGATTTTTATTATAACGGGGGTGTCCCTTGTCTGATTTCAAACGTTCCAAAAGTGCTCCTACTGAGGAACTGATCGAAAAAATAGTATTCATCAACCGCGTTGCAAAAGTTGTTAAAGGTGGCCGGAGATTCAGCTTCAGTGCTATCATTGTGGTTGGCGATGGAAAAGGCAAAGTTGGTTACGGCCTTGGTAAAGCGAATCAGGTTCCAGATGCGATCCGGAAAGGTATCGAGAAAGCACGCAAGAATATGTTTGCTGTCTCGCTTACGGAAAATTCAATTCCCCATCAGGTTGTTGGAAAATTCGGTGCCGGGAAAGTGTTGTTGAAACCTGCATCAGCGGGTACCGGTCTGATCGCCGGCGGCCCTGTGCGCGCGGTACTCGAAGCTGCTGGTGTTTCTAATATACTCACTAAATGTCTGGGATCGCATAATCCACATAACATGGTTAAGGCTACCCTGGATGGATTGGGCGCACTGCGAACAGCACAGAGTATTGCTTCGCTGCGTGGTAAAACCATAGAAGAAATAACTGCATAATTACAACAGAAATGGTGTCGGACAGGTTCCCGAAGGTTTCTGTTGTCTAATATTTGAATAAAGAAGGTAGTTAAATGGCCGAGACAATTACTTTTACTCTTGTGAAGAGTGGTATTGGCAGTACCAAAAAAATTAATGCGACATTAATCGGGCTTGGGCTCACCAAAATGAATAAAACTGTAACAAGAAAAGATACCCCCGAAATGCGGGGAATGCTGAGAAAGGTATCGCATCTTGTACGTATGGAGGAGGTATAGCATGTTATCCTTAGCGAATCTTTCTCCCAAAGCCGGCTCAACGAAACAAAAAAAACGTTTAGGCAGGGGACCCGGCAGTGGGCATGGTAAAACCGCAGGGCGAGGCCACAAAGGTTTCAAGTCGCGTTCAGGTTCTGGTGTAAAACCAGGTTTTGAGGGTGGACAGATGCCGTTGCAGCGCCGTTTGCCGAAACGTGGTTTTACCAACACTTTTAAGAAACAGTTTGCACTTGTGTCTCTCAGTCAGCTCAATGGCCTGGGAAGTGATGAAGTAATTACCGTTGACACTCTCGTTGCGGCAGGGGTAGTTAAGAAAGGCATGTTTGTCAAAGTACTCGCCAATGGTGAAGTGACAAACCCGCTGAAAGTCCAGGTCGATAAAGTTAGCGGAGCTGCGCAAAAACTCATTGAAGCTGCAGGCGGTACAGTGATTTCAGGGGAGCCAAAAGAAGCCTGAGAAGCTGTCAGCTCTTTTTCTCCCCGATTAACTTTTTTAGAGATGCATTGCAAATAGGTACGGATAATGAGTGGATTGCAGAGTGCTGCAAATATACCTGAGTTACGTAGGCGTGTATTATTTACGCTTATCATGCTTGCTGTTTACCGGATGGGGGTCCAAATCCCCACTCCTGGAATAAACGGAGAAGCGTTAGCGGCATTTTTTAACCAGAATGCGAGTACTCTTTTCGGCATGTTTAATATGTTCTCTGGGGGGGCATTATCTAATTTCTCCATTTTCGCCCTGGGGATCATGCCCTATATCAGCGCCTCCATTATCATTCAGCTTTTAACTGTGGTTATCCCGCAGCTTGAGGCGCTGAAAAAGGAAGGTCAGTCGGGCACGAGGAAGATAACGCAGTACACCCGGTACGGGACGGTATTTCTGAGTGTAATTCAGGGGACGTTTATTGCTGTAGGGCTTGAAGGAATGACCGGACCTGGGGGCCAGGCAATTGTTCTTTTGCCGGGTATTCAGTTTAAGCTGATGACAATGCTGACTCTTACTTCGGGAACGGCCTTCATAATGTGGCTTGGCGAGCAGATGACCGAAAGAGGGATCGGCAACGGCATTTCGCTGATAATTTTCGCCGGAATAGTTGCCCGTGGACCTGCGGCTATTGTGAACTCTATTCAACTGGTAAAAGCAGGCGAAATCTCTCTGTTTTTTGTGCCATTTCTCATCCTGTTCATGCTGGCTGTAGTCGCTACCATCGTCTTCTTTGAGACTTCACAGAGGAGGATACCGATACAATATGCCAAAAGGGTTGTTGGCAGGAAAGTATATGGTGGACAAAGTTCGCATCTGCCCTTGAAAATAAATATTTCAGGTGTTATTCCGCCTATCTTTGCTTCTTCAATTATGATGTTTCCTGCTACTATAGGCAGTTTTATTCATATTGACTGGGTGCAGCGAGTATCGGCTGCGATGCATCCCGGAACTATATATTACTATATTTGTTACATTGGAATGATAGTGTTTTTCTGCTTTTTCTATACTGCAGTAACCTTCAAGCCTGATGATGTAGCAGAAAATCTTAAGAAAAATGGTGGTTTCATACCGGGCATACGTCCTGGTAAAAAGACCGCTGAATTTATTGACAAAGTATTGACTCGCCTTACCGTGGTAGGAGCGATTTATCTCAGCACAGTCTGTGTTTTGCCAACCGTGCTGATATCTCAATTTAATATCCCCTTCTTTTTCGGCGGCACTGCATTGTTAATTGTAGTGGGTGTAGGGATCGATACGATCTCTCAAATCGAATCGCACCTGCATATGCGCAACTACGAAGGATTTATGAAACAGGGTCGGATTAAGGGACGCAGGTAGCAGGTGTCGGCAGCTGATAGTATAAAAAGTGGCAGAAATATCGTTTTAAAGAATAATGACGAGATTCTGCTCATGCAGGAGGCTAACCAAATAGTCGCTGAAACCCTGCAGATGCTGCAAAAGATAGTTTCGGCCGGGATAACAACCTGGGAGCTTGATAAACTTGCCGAGGAGTTGTGTGTAGCAAGAAATGCTCAACCCGCTTTCAAAGGATATCATGGTTTCCCTGGCTCTTTGTGTGTTTCTGTAAATGAAGAAGTTGTGCACGGAATCCCGTCGAAAAAGAAAAGACTCAAAAAGGGCGATATTGTATCAATAGATTTTGGCGTTCGTTACAAAGGCTTTTATGGTGATTCGGCGATCACGCTTCCAGTTGGAAGTGTTACTGAGCAGGTGGATCGTTTATTAACAATTACCAGGGAAAGTTTGGAAAAAGGAATTGAACAGGTAGTAGTTGGCAACAGGGTGGGCGATATATCGAAGGCGGTACAAACCCACGTTGAAACCAATGGATTTTCTGTAGTGCGTCAATTTGTCGGTCATGGAATCGGAACCGAGTTGCATGAAGCCCCTGAAATACCCAATTTTTACCAGGGAGGCCATACGGCAAGGTTACTGCCGGGTATGGTGCTGGCAATTGAACCAATGGTTAACATGGGGACGCATAAGGTGAAAGTACTGCGGGACGGGTGGACAGTCATAACCGGTGATAAGAAACCTTCTGCCCACTTTGAACACTCGATAGCCGTTACTGAAAATGGACCGCTCGTTCTGAGTTCCATGAAATAGTTGAGGCTCGGGGAAATATTTCTTCTCTTTTACGGGAAGTTGTATTATACTGTTCCGTTTTTAACTGAACATCGAATTTTCAGGATACTACATGTCTAAAGAAGAAGCAATTGAGGTAGAAGGCACTATTATTGAACCGTTACCAAACGCGATGTTTCGAGTCGAACTGGATAACGGTCACAAGGTTCTTGCTCATATCTCGGGAAAAATGCGTATGCATTTTATCAAAATTTTGCCCGGCGATCGGGTAACTATTGAACTCTCTCCTTACGATTTGAGTCGGGGCAGGGTTACGTTTCGGGCAAAAAATGCCAAAAAGAATAAATAGAGAGTTTGTTTATCATGAAAGTACGCGCGTCTGTAAAAAAAATGTGCAGTGATTGTAAGATCTTCAAGCGACACGGTATTGTTCGCGTTTCCTGTAAGATAAAAAAACATAAACAGAGGCAGGGATAAACAAGTGTTGCCGCTTTTAATTACCTACTTCTTTTAAGGAGATGTACCTTGGCACGTATAGCAGGAATTGACCTTCCCAAAAATAAGCATATGGATCGAGCGTTAACTTACATACATGGTATTGGGTTAACTTCCGCTCGTAAGATTCTTGAAAAAGTCGATCTGCCGTTCACCATGAATAGCGATGATCTGGACGGTGACGATGTGAACCGGATTCGGAAGGTACTCGAAGATGAGTACGTCGTTGAAGGTGATCGCCGGCGAGAAGTGTCCATGGACATTAAAAGGTTGACTGATCTTGGATGTTATAGAGGCCGTCGTCATCGCATGGGTTTACCAGTGCGCGGCCAAAAAACCAAGACCAACGCTCGGACCCGAAAAGGACCTCGCCGCAATGCGGGTCGCCGCAAATAATAGAACTTAATACAGGTGTAAGTTATGGCTGTAGCAAAAAAAAGAAAGGTAAAAAAGAACATACCTGAGGGTATTGTTTTTATTTATTCTACTTTCAACAATACGATCGTTACCATATCTGATAAACAGGGTAACGTAGTTTCCTGGTGCAGTGCCGGCGTCCTTGGGTTTAAAGGTTCGCGTAAAAGCACTCCTTTTGCGGCTCAGAATGCACTGACGGATGCTGCTAAAAAGGCAGCTGATGTGGGAATGCGGAAGGTTGAAGTCAAGGTGAAAGGTCCAGGTCCTGGGAGGGAAGCAGCTTTACGTGCTCTCATCACTACCGGATTTGAAGTAAGTCGTATTTACGATGTTACTCCGATCCCCCATAATGGATGTAAACCTCCAAAACGCCGTCGAGTTTAACGGCTCACACTACTGTTATAGAATCTAACCCTGCTGAGTAGAGCAGGAAAAGAACCTTCATGAATTTTCTTTTAAATGAAAAGGGATTCTGAGGTACTAAAGATAATGGAGGCCTAAGTTGGCTAGAAATATAGGTGCTGCATGCCGTCGATGCAGAAGAGAAAATTTAAAATTGTACCTCAAGGGCGATCGCTGTTACTCCGACAAATGTTCCTTTGAAAGAAGAGCATTTGGACCGGGTCAGCATGGACAGGCAAGATTTAAGAAATTGTCGGATTACGCCATCCAGCTTCGGGAAAAACAGAAAGTAAAGAGCATGTACGGTATGCTCGAAGGTCAGTTTCGTCTGTCCTTCCATAAAGCTGATGCGCAGAAAGGTGTCACGGGTGAAAACCTGCTTATTATGATCGAACGCCGCTTGGATAATACCATATTTCGTGCAGGCTTTGCGTCATCAAGGAAGCAGGCTCGACAGTTTGTTCGACATAATCATATTCAGATCAACGGAAAAAAGGTTAACATCCCCTCTTTTCTCGTGTCGCCTGGTGATGTGATTACTGTAAAAGAAAAGAGCCGTGCCAATGGGACGATTAACGAAAATTTAGAAGCTGTTGTGCGACGTGGAATACCCAGCTGGCTTGAGTTGGAGAAAGACAATTACAAAGCTACGGTTAAAGCATTACCTAATAGAGAAGAACTCACCTTACCAATTCAGGAAAGGCTGATTGTCGAGCTTTATTCCAAATAATTGATTTGAATGACTGGATTGCGCATTTCCTTTGTGCAGAGCTTGTACGCAATAAACATATATTGATACCGAAAAAGAGAGTCAACGTGTTTAACATTGACTCTCTTTGGCACCCCTTAGAGGGGCATAAGTATTTTGCAGATTTTTTATAAGAAAAGAATCAGAAAGATACTCATAAGGCATACACTACTAAGTTAGTAGAAACGCAGAGAAGGAAACTATGACTCAAGTTGCCGACGAAAAAATACCGTTTCACAGAAACTGGCACGAGCTGATAAAACCTGAGAAACTCGAGGTTGATAGAGAAAAATATACTGACATATATGGCAAATTCATATGTCAGCCCCTGGAAAGAGGATTCGCAACCACCATTGGTAATTCCCTACGGCGAATCCTCTTATCATCTATTCAGGGTGCTGCAATTACCTCGGTGAAAATCGAAGGTGCGTTGCATGAATTTACCTCCATGAAAGATATCATGGAGGATGTCAGCGAAATTATTCTGAATCTCAAACAGGTGAGAATTAAGCTGCATTCAGCCGATTCTCAAAAGATTACGGTTGAGAAAAATGGACCTGGTGTTGTAACGGCCGGTGATATTATCGAATCAGGTTCTGTCGAAGTAATGAACAAAGATCAGGTTATCTGTACTCTCACCGGACCGACCACGTTTCATGCCGAAATGACGGTTGAATGGGGCAAAGGTTATCAACCTGCCGAGAAAATGGATAAAGAAAATCTCTCAATTGGCCAAATTCCAATCGATGCTATTTTCACGCCAGTCAAAAAAATTCAATTCAGTACTTCTCAGGCTCGTGTTGGACAGCAGACAGATTATGATAAGTTGATTATTGAGATTGAGACTGATGGAAGTCTGCGGCCGGAAAATGCATTGGCTTATGCCGCCAAGATCCTCAAGGAACAATTGACTATTTTCATCAATTTTGATGAGGAAGATGCCGAACCCGAGGTAGTTGAAGATAGCAACAGGGACAGTGAGCCATTGAATCCTTTCCTCGATAAACCAGTGGAAGATCTCGAGTTGTCTGTTCGCTCAGCTAATTGTTTGAAAAACGCCGATATCAATTATATTGGGGATCTTGCACAGAAAACCGATCAAGAGATGTTGAAAACCAAAAACTTTGGGCGTAAGTCACTCAATGAAATTAAAGCTCTTCTCGCTGAAATGGATCTGACGCTTGGAATGAAGTTTGAGAATTGGATTCCGCCGCATAACCGCGCAGATAGAGAAGAAGGGTAGTGAAAAACTAGCCGCAATTATTTATAATTTACTGATAGGATTCCTGTCAGGTTTTAGGCTGTAGCTGAGGATATAGAGATGAGACATAAATTAGCAGGTAGAAGATTAGGACGGACCACATCACACAGGATGGCAATGTTCAGAAATATGGTCACCTCTCTGTTTGAGCATGAACGTATTGTCACCACTGCTGAGAAGGCAAAAGAACTCCGCCCGATAGCTGAGAAGATGATTACTCTTGCCAAGAAGAATGACCTGCATGCTCGAAGGCAGGCACTTTCTTTTATCCGGAGTAAAGATGTTGTCGAGAAACTCTTTACCGATATTAAGGACAAATTCTCTGATCGGAAAGGTGGATACACCCGCATTCTTAAAACCGGCATCCGAAAAGGTGATGCTGCAGGGATGGCGATCATTGAACTGGTAGGGTATGAAGAAGTCATTGAGGCACCGAAGGCCGAAAGCTAAAATGGCTCTTATTGCAGGTTAAAGCTGGCTGGGGCGTTTGTTCCTGCCAGCTTTTTTTTTGTTGGTTGATAATCGGATTAGGGGAGGTATTTGTTGGATATTTCCGAAAAAAAATTCCCTGAAGGGATGGTTCCGCTCGGGGAGTCAGAATTCCAGTTTGCGTGTCATCCCGGGGTTGCATGTTTTACCTTTTGTTGTCGGAATGTAGACATGATTCTCTACCCTTACGATATCATTCGCTTGAAAAGTGCCCTCGGCATTGATTCAGAGACATGTCTGCGCATGTATACAGGTCTTGAAAAAGGCGATAACCCCTACTTTCCGACAGTTAAACTCAAATTAACTGCCGATGAACAGAAGGCGTGCCCTTTTTTAACGAGTTCCGGTTGCACGGTTTATAATGATCGGCCTTCTGCCTGTAGGACATACCCCCTGGAAAGAGCGGTCGACCGTTCGAATATTGCTGGCGTCGCTGATGAATATTATTTTCTGACCCACCATCCATACTGCCTCGGGCATAATGAAAATAAAAAGTGGAAAGTTAACACCTGGGTTAGAAATCAGAAGCTCGTCGATTATAACGTAATGAATGAATTATGGGCTGAAATCGATACTGTATTTCGCCAGAACCCATGGCGTGGCGAAGGGGCGGGCGGTGAAAAGCAGCAACTCGCTTTCATGGTTTGTTACAATATAGATGGTTTTCGCCGCTTTGCTGCGGAAAATATGCTTCTTAAGCAGTTTCAGATGGACAAAGATTTTAAAAAACGAATCAGCCGGGAAGACAGTGAATTGCTTAAATTCGGTTGGCAGTGGCTCAAACTCATTCTGACCGGTAAATCGTCTCTCATACGAAAATAGAACTTCCGGGAAAAATTCCGCGAAGGCATAAGCTGCCCTGTGTGTTGCGGACAGGCAGGTAAAATTCCGGAGGACCATACGGAACAAAATCTGCATCAGTTTGCGCCGTGAGAACAGATTTTCCTTTGGCGAAGCTATCGTGCTTAAAGTCGAGGGTTTTGTTGGACTGCTCAGCAGATAACAATATTTCGTCGCCAGCATCATGCAGAATTACATTGCAATATTTGCAACCAGGAGTTGCAAAAGAGCTCAACTAGTGGTAGACAGTAACGTTGTCTTTTTTATTGGGCGGATGAAAATGTCTTTCAATAAAATCCCGACAAAACGTTATTTTTTAATCCCCGCAGTATGGGGGCAATAGGGCCTGTAAAAGTTTATTATTGCATTGTGAAAGTGCTGAAACCTTTTACCGGTCTACAACACACATCTTCGCTCACAGCTGGTGTCGTGCAACATGCAGATGCTGTTCACGATTACAGAAGGTGGAGGAAAAACCAGAAACGGAGAAAATTATGGCAAGTGCAACAGTAAAAGACATGCTGAAAGCCGGTGTCCATTTCGGACATCAAACACGGCGTTGGAATCCCAAAATGAAGCCCTATATTTATGGGCCCCGTAACGGGATATATATTATCAATCTCGATGTAACTAAACGACTTTTTGATAAAGCATGTGATTTTATTATCGAAGAAGTGAAAAAGGGCGGATCGGTTCTTTTTGTCGGAACCAAACGCCAGGCTCAGGCGATTATCAGTGACGAAGCAAAACGTGCAGGTATGTTCTACGTTGATCATCGCTGGCTCGGTGGGATGCTGACCAATTTTCAGACCATCAAAAACAGTATTGATCGTTTGAAATCTATTGAATCCATGCAGGCCGACGGTTCCATCAATCGATTTCCGAAGAAAGAAATACTTCTCATGGAAAAAGAGCGAATCAAGCTTGAACGAAACGTTGGCGGTATCAAAAATATGCGCTCTTTGCCTTCAGTTATGTTTGTTGTCGATCCGCGTAAAGAAACAATTGCGGTAAGCGAGGCAAATAAGCTTGGTATTCCAGTCGTGGCCATGGCTGACACCAACTGTGACCCCGATAACATCGATTTCGTGATTCCTGGCAATGACGATGCTATCAGATCAATTCGTCTCATCAGTCTGCATGTGGCCGAAGCGATACTGACCGGCCAGGCTCTCCGCGATGGTGAAAATGCCTCAGAGGAAGCTATTGCCGCTTCAATGGGGGAAATGGACAGGGAAGAAGCTGGCGCTGCCGATGGTGACATCGCAGGTGATGCAGTTGAAAGCGAAGCATAATCTTTACCCGAGCCTGTCAGGTTGGGTTTCAGAGACTGAGGATTAATATTCTTGTGTTTTTTACAGGAGCATTATTTCGTACAGGAACGTATCCCCGCTAAAGCACGGGGACTGAAAAGAGCGCCCCGCTGGGGCGAACTGAACCGGGTCCCGAAATGCTTTGTAATGGGACTCGGTGAAAGCAAGAGTCGTTGATGAAAAGGGGCTGTCTTGTGACTGCCCCTTTTTCGTATGTAATGTCTAGAATCATTTTTCAATACAAGCCCTCCGGGATGCACTGAAAAAAATATTACTCTCATATAAGTCAAAGGAGATTTACCATGGCGATTACAAGTAAGATGGTAAAGGACCTGCGTGATAAAACACAAGCGGGCATGATGGATTGTAAGAAAGCCCTTGAAAAGACTGATGGCGATATGGAAAAAGCAGTTGATTTGCTTCGTCAGAAAGGATTGGCCGTAGCAGCAAAAAGGGCAGGGCGGGCGACAAGTGAAGGGGTTATTGAAACGTATATTCATGCCGGGGGCAAGCTCGGGGTGATGGTGGAATTGGGCTGCGAAACAGATTTCGTCGCCAAAAACGACGATTTCCGTGAATTTGCCCGGGATTTGGCAATGCATATCGCTGCAACCAATCCAGTTGCAGTCAGCAGGGACGAGGTTCCGGCTGAAGTGATCGCCCGGGAAAAAGAAATCTATGTTCAGCAGGCCCTTGATTCTGGCAAACCTGAAGCAATTGTCGAGAAGATGGTTGCCGGCAAGGTAGAAAAATTTCTCGCCGACATTGTGTTGCTGGAGCAGAAGTTTGTCAAAAACCAGGATTTATCCATCCAGGATATATTGAACGAGCTTGTTGGCCGGATCGGTGAAAATATCTCGATCAAAAGATTTGCCCGTTTCCAGGTAGGCGTAGAATAACATCCTGATAGTATTTCTCCGGCAGGTAGTCTGCAGTTGACTACCTGCTCGTAAAACCAGTCTTCGTCTCGATAAATATCTTTCAAGGAAAATACTATGACCAACAAGTTACAGTACCAGCGAATACTGCTGAAACTCAGTGGTGAGGCGCTCATGGGAAATGATGCCTATGGTATCAACACTAAAGTACTTGAGTTTGTTGCGGATGAAGTCAAAGAAGTAGTAAAGACCGGCGTGGAGCTGGGTCTGGTGATTGGCGCGGGGAATATTTTCAGGGGAGTTGCCGGGGCAAGCAAGGGGATGGACCGGACTACCGCTGATAATATGGGCATGCTGGCCACGGTCATGAACAGCTTGGCCATGCAGGACGCCCTGGAAAGAGCTGGCGTCATCACCCGGGTCATGTCGGCTATTCCCATGCAGTCAGTTTCCGAACCGTATATCCGGCGCAGGGCCACCAGACATCTTGAAAAAGGCAGAGTCGTCATTTTTGCGGCGGGAACGGGAAATCCCTATTTTACAACTGATTCGGCAGGTGTCTTGCGGGCTCTGGAAATCGATGCCGATCTCGTTATAAAAGCAACCAAAGTTGATGGCGTGTACGACAAGGACCCTGTACTATATCCTGAAGCCATAAAATTCGATCGGCTTACCTACGATGATGTCCTGCAGAAAGGTTTGAGAGTTATGGATGCCGCAGGCATCTCCCTGGCCAAAGAAGACAAACTGCCTATCATGGTTCTGGATATGTCGGTCGCCGGCAATATAAAACGTGCCGCCATGGGTGAAAATGTCGGTACGCTGATAACATCATAAATCCTGATCGAACAACTGATCTACAGCAGAGGTGAAATCATGAATGAAGTGATCCTGGAAGCGTCCGACAAGATGGAAAAAAGTGTCGAAGCTTTTAAAAGCGAGTTGGCAAAGATCCGTACCGGAAGGGCGTCTTTATCAATTCTGGATGGTATAATGGTTGATGCCTATGGCAGTTCCATGCCTCTTAATCAAGTGGGGACGATCACCATCCCGGAAAGCAGACTGATTGTCGTTCAACCTTGGGACCCGCAAATGCTGCCGGCCATCGAGAGAGCCATTCAGAAATCCGGCATAGGACTGAATCCTATGGGCGATGGGAAAGTTATTCGTCTGAATATCCCTCAACTCACCGAAGAACGCCGTAAAGAATTGGTGAAATCGGTCAGAAAGATTGCTGAAGAATTCCGCGTGGCCATTCGCAACATTCGTCGAGATGCCATTGAGACGCTGAAGAATCAGAAAAAAGATAAGGAAATTTCCGAGGACGAACTCTTCAAATTCCAGGATGAAGCTCAAAGCGAAACGGACATGTATGTTAAAGAAATTGATGAAGTGACCGCTCGCAAAGAAAAAGAAGTCATGGAGGTATGATATCCTCCTGCTGTTATCATTAATTTTTCTCAACATTTCATCATAGGCCTGGTATGTCCACCACTCTCCCACTTGATTTGCACCGACTTCCGCGCCACGTTGCCATTATTATGGACGGCAATGGGCGATGGGCGCAGAGGAAAAGACAACCCAGGCTGTTTGGCCATAAAGCCGGCGCAGAATCGGTTCGGGAGATTGTTGAAGCGTGTCGCGAAATCGGCATCGAGTATCTTACCCTGTATGCATTCTCATCGGAGAATTGGCGCCGACCTGCTCAGGAAGTTACCGGTTTAATGAGTATCCTGAAAAAATACCTTGAGGCTGAGCTCCCCCGGATGTTGAAAAATGATATCCGCCTCCTGTCAATCGGTGACAGGCAGCGCCTGCCTGAAGCGGTTCGAGCGGCACTGGAACAGAGCATTAAAGAGACGGCCGGCAATAGTAAACTCACCCTGAATCTTGCTCTCAGCTACGGCAGTCGCGACGAGATCGTTCGGGCGGTAAGAACGATAAGTTCCCGATGTGTACAGGGTGACATGAGCCTGGAGCAGATTACCGATCAGTCTATTAGTGAAAATCTTGATACCCGTCTGCTTCCGGACCCGGACCTGATGATCCGTACCGGCGGCGAGGCAAGGTTGTCTAATTTTCTGCTGTGGCAATTATCCTACGCTGAAATATATTTTACTGAAATCATGTGGCCGGATTTCCGAAAAGAGGCGTTCCTGCAGGCACTTTCAGAATACCAGTCTCGGGAGAGGCGGTTCGGGCGCACAGGGGAGCAGCTGAATTCTGTATAGACTATGAAACGTATTGTCCCCGGGTTGTTCATTGCTGGTTTCTGGCTTCTCCTGCTGCTGAAAGGGTCGATACTCCTTTTTTGTCTGGCGATTATTCTTATCGTACTGGTAGCGGCCGCTGAGTATGTCAAAATGGTTGATGTGCGGCCGACATCTCTGCTGGAGCGTTGGCTACTGCACGTCGCTGTAGCCGCACCGGTGATTGTCACCTGCCTTTATCCGTATGCCGACGCCCTCTTGGGCGCCACTCTTGGTTCTTTTTTGCTCCTGACCGGTTATTTCCTGTATCGCTACAAAAACATCGACCAGAGTTATGACCTTTTCTGCCGTCTGGTTTTCGGTATACTCTACGTTGGCGTACTTGGCGCACACCTCGTCCTGCTTCGTTTTATGCCGGAAGGCGGGAGTTGGTTGGTCATAGCTTCTGCGATAACTGCGTGTTCCGACACCGGTGCTTATTTTGTCGGCAGGTCTCTCGGCAAGAGGAAACTTTGCCCAAGTATAAGCCCTAATAAAACGGTGGAGGGGGCAATAGGGGGTGTCTTGTGCGGCCTTGTAGGGGCACTCTTTTTTGCCGCTCTGCTGCTGCCGGCATGTAACTGGTTCTTTCTTACAGGCGCCGCTGTTTTCCTGGCCGGCGCCGGAATAGTCGGAGATCTCACCGAATCGATCATAAAAAGGGGTACGGACACCAAGGATTCCGGCAGTTGTCTGGCCGGGCATGGCGGGGTGCTGGATCGTGTTGATTCTCTGCTGTTCGTTTGTCCGATACTCTATTACCTTCTGGCTTTCCCGGTGTTATAATGCGGTGTATTTCTTTATTGGGTGCGACGGGGTCTATCGGCGTAAATGTGCTCGATGTTATCCGTCAGTTTCCTGATCTGTATAAGGTGGTTGCCATGGCCGCCGGGACGAATGTTGCACGACTTGCCGAACAGGTGAAGGAATTCAAACCTGAATTAATTTCCGTAGGCGATGCACAGCTGGCACGTGGTCTGCGGTTGCTGTTGCCTTCTGCGTATCACGATAGAATCGTCCATGGTACTGAGGGAAATATTCAGGTGGCGGCTTTTCCATCGGCTGATCTTACCGTTTCGGCTATTGTCGGGGCAGCCGGGCTGCTGCCAACCCTTGCCGCTATTGAGGCCGGCAAGGACATTGGACTTGCCAATAAAGAGACACTCGTCATGGCGGGCAGGATAGTCATGACTGCAGTTGCCCAAAAAGGAATCAGGCTGTTGCCCGTCGATTCTGAACATTCCGCTATTTTTCAGGCCCTGGAAGCGGGGCGCAGAAAAGATCTGCGGAAAATTATTCTCACCGCCTCCGGCGGACCTTTTCGCGGCATGCGCCTCGATCAGTTACAACATGTTTCCAGGGAGCAGGCGCTGAATCATCCCAACTGGAGTATGGGACGCAAAATTTCTATTGATTCCGCGACGCTTATGAACAAGGGGTTGGAGGTTATTGAGGCAAGATGGCTTTTTGAAGTGGCCGGCGATGCAATTGAGGTCGTCGTTCATCCCCAGTCCATTGTCCATTCACTGGTCGAATACAATGATGGTTCTGTTCTGGCGCAGCTTGGTATTCCCGATATGCGCATTCCAATATCCTACGCCCTTTCCTATCCCGCCAGGCTGCCTTTGGCGCTGCAGCCGCTGAATCTCGCCCGGTGCGGCAACCTGGAGTTTCTCGAACCCGACTACGACAGTTTTCCCGCATTGAAACTGGCTTTCTCAGCACTCGAGAGTGGTGGCGTGCTCCCGGCTGTCCTGAATAGTGCCAACGAGGTGGCGGTTTCCGCATTTCTCGATGGGAAGATAACTTTTCCACAAATTGCGGAGACAGTTGCCCGAACAATGGATATTGTACATCAGGGAAGTGAGAATATTCTTGAAGATATCCTTGGAGCGGATGGTGCAGCCAGACGGGAAGCCCATTGTCTTATTGAGAATATTCATTGAGCTTCATTCAACGACGTTGCTGAGTACCTGCGACGTTTAATCTATATCTGTTTTACATTATGACTACATTATTTTCGTTTATTCTGGTTCTCGGCCTGCTGATCTTTGTTCATGAGCTGGGCCATTTTCTTTTTGCCAAATTATTTGGCGTTCGGGTGTTGAAATTTTCTCTGGGCTTTGGACCGAAAATCGCCGGAAAAGTAATCGGCGAAACCGAATACGTCATTTCTGCCTTTCCGTTGGGCGGCTTTGTCAAGATGTTCGGTGAAAATCCGGACGAACAGCAGATTGCCGATGCAGACAAAAAAGGTTCCTTTGCGCATAAGGCCGTCTGGCAGCGATTCATGGTTGTTTTGGCCGGTCCGCTTTTTAATCTTCTTTTTGCGCTGCTGCTCTTTTTTCTGGTGTTTACTTTCGTCGGTATTCCGACATCTGTCGATACCACGCGAATCGGCAAAGTGAACGATGACTCACCTGCGGCCATGGCCGGAGTGCAGAAAGACGATGTGATAGTCTCCATTGATCAGAAAGAGACGCATGGCTGGATGGATGTGCTGGAAGCAGTGAAAAATAGTCAGGGTAAGCCCATCCATATGGTTGTGGATCGGGCCGGTGCCAGAGTGAATTTGGAGATGGCCCCGGCGATCGATGCGGTTAAAAATATTTTCGGCGAAGAAGTCGAACAGCGCTATATGATCGGCATCATGAAAGCCGATGAACTCACCTACGAAAAAAGCAATATTATAGGGGCAATACAGAGTGCGTGTCGTCAGACCTGGATGTATATGTCTCTGACAGTTATGGGCTTTGTGAAAATTATCCAGCGCGTTGTCCCTGCCTCGGAGATAGGCGGTCCTATTCTCATCGCCCAGATTGCCGGGGAACAGATGAAGGCCGGATGGATGAATCTCATTTATTTTATGAGTCTGCTCAGTGTCAACCTTGGCATTCTCAACCTCCTGCCAATTCCGGTTCTGGATGGCGGTCATCTGGTCTTCCTGACGATCGAAGGGCTGCGGCGAAAACCGATGAACGAGCGGGCGCAGATTGTGGCGCAGCAGATAGGTATCGGTCTTCTCGGGTCGCTGATGATCTTTGTGTTCTACAACGATATCGTCAGGCTCTTTCATTGATGGATTTCGACCATCCGCTGATACTGTCGATGGACACGGCAACTGCCTGCAGTGCAGTCGCCCTGACTTCCGGGACGAGAAAAGACGGGAAAGTGCTGGCCTCGCTCAGCCTCACCGGCAATGTGACGCATTCCCGGCGACTGCTGAAGGCAATCGACTACCTGCTGCAGGAAGCCAGGATCGGCTGGTCGGAGATTGCCGGAATTGGGGTGAGTCTCGGTCCAGGCAGCTTTACCGGCATCAGAATCGGCATGGCCACCGCCAAGGGGCTGGCGGCAGCTGCCGGAAAATCTTTATACGGCATCTCCAGTCTTGATTCGCTTGCTGCAAAATGTTCTACTTCGCAACTCATTTGTGCGGTTGTCGATGCGCGAAAAAAAGAGGTATATTCAGCATTCTATCGTTGCAATAATGATGGGCTGGCCGTACGAATCAGCGATATGTGCGTTGTGGCACCGGAAAAACTCGCTGCCGGGATAACCGAACCGGTTGTCATGATCGGTGACGGAGTTATGGAATATGGTGCGCTGTTTGAAAAACTGCTCGGGGAAAGGGTTGTTTTTGCGCCAGCCATGCTGCATGAACTTTCCGCTGCATCACTTGGTATGCTCGCCGGGGAAAAACTTCTTGCCGGAGACGCCCTCGATGTGGCTGAAGCGGTGCCCCTCTATATCCGCAGCTCTGATGCCGAGCTTAACCTGATGCAGAAAAAAATTACTGTGCCGGAATAACATCTCGATAGCAAATGATTATCAGAAACAAAACACGGCAGATAAAAGTCGGCGGTGTCGCCGTAGGCGGTGACAGTGTCATCAGTGTGCAGTCGATGACCAACACCGATACCAAAAATGTCCCCCTGACCGTTGACCAGATTCACCGGCTGCAGGCCGCCGGCTGTGATATTGTCCGGGTGGCAGTTCTAGACCCTCAGGCGGCAGCGGCAATTCGGCCTATCCAGGATGAAATTACTATTCCCTTGATTGCCGATATTCATTTTGACTATCGACTGGCCATCGCCGCCATGGAAAATGGGGCTGATGGAATCAGGATTAATCCCGGCAATCTGGGTGGTGAAGAGAAAATTGCCCTGGTTGTCGACGCGGCAAAACAGCATGGGGTACCGATCCGCGTCGGGGTAAACAGTGGATCCATAGAAAAAGATCTGCTGCAAAAACATGGCTATCCGACTCCGGATAATACTGCAGCCCTGATCGAAAGTGCCATGCGCAATGTCCGGCTGGTGGAAAAACATGGCTATAATGCGATAAAAATATCCATCAAATCAGCGGACGTATTGACGACAATCAACGGTTACCAGCAGCTGGCGAAGATAACCGACTACCCGCTGCACCTAGGGGTTACCGAAGCTGGTGGACTGATTGCCGGTACCGTCAAATCGAGTGTTGCCCTGGGCATTCTTCTGAGCCAGGGCATTGGGGATACGTTTCGCATCTCTCTCACCCGTGATCCGGTGGAAGAGGTGCGGGTCGGCTTTGAGCTCCTGCGAGCGCTGAAAATCCGTGAGCGCGGACCGGAACTGATCTCCTGTCCCACCTGTGGGCGCACCCAGATCGACCTGTTCGGGCTGGCGGAAGAAGTTGAACGATATGTCCAGACCATGGAGAGTCCACTGAAAATAGCAGTGATGGGGTGTGTCGTCAATGGTCCCGGGGAAGCGAAGCAGGCAGATATTGGTGTTGCCGGCGGTAATGGTGTCGGTATAATTTTCAAGAAAGGCGAAATCTGGCAAAAGGTTCATGAGGATAAACTGTTGGAAGTCTTTATGGCCGAGTTGAAAAAGATGGAAGAAGAGGGGCAAAAAAAATAATATGCGCTATTCACAGACACTGTTACCAACTTTAAAAGAAACACCTGCCGAAGCGGAAGTCATCAGTCACAGACTGATGCTGCGGGCAGGTTTTATTCGTAAGCTCACCGCCGGTGTTTACACCTACATGCCCATCGGTCTTGCGGCTATCCGCAAGGTTGAAAATATTGTCCGCGAGGAGATGAACCGTGCCGGTGCCCAGGAACTGCTCATGCCGATGGTCCAGCCAGCCGATCTATGGGTTGAGACCGGACGGTATGAAAAATACGGGCCGGAATTGCTGCGTTTTCGGGATCGTCATGACCGGGAATCATGCCTTGGACCGACCCATGAAGAGGTGATCACTGATATCGCCCGTAAGGAATTACACTCCTACCGGAATCTGCCGATTAATCTGTACCAGATTCAGACCAAGTTCCGCGACGAGATTCGGCCGCGCTTTGGCCTTATGCGGGGCCGCGAATTTATTATGAAAGATGCCTATTCCTTTGATGTAAGCGATGAGGCTGCCGGACTCTCCTATCAGAAGATGTTTGACGCCTACAAACGAATCTTTACCCGCTGCGGTCTTTCCTTTCGGGCAGTGCAGGCCGATTCGGGCGCAATCGGCGGCAGTTTCTCCCATGAGTTTATGGTGTTGGCCGATACCGGAGAAGATACTATTGTTGTCTGTAAGAATTGCGAATACGCCGCCAATATGGAAAAAGCGGTTGTCAAACTGGTGCCGGTCAACCATGAGGCAGCTCCCGGCCAGATGGAAAAAATCGAGACTCCCGGCAAGCGAAAGGTCGATGCCGTTTGTGACTTTTTAGGTATCGAACCTCGCCAGCTGGTAAAAACAATGGTGTTCAAGGCAGACGGCAAGCCGGTTGGCGTGCTGGTTCGCGGGGATCGTGAAGTCGAGGAGGTGAAGCTGAAAAACCTGCTTGGCGCAGCCGATATTGAGCTGGCCGACGATAAAGAGGTTTTCGATGCCACCGGAGTACCGACAGGTTATCTGGGACCGGTCGGTGTTGATTTACGTATCGTCGCCGATCAGGAAGTTGCCGCCATGCAGAATTTTTATGTCGGAGGCAACGAGAAAAATTATCATCTCAAAAACGTTAATCTGGGGCGGGATTTTCAGGTGGAGGCGGTGGCCGACCTGCGTCAGATCACCACCGATGATCCCTGTCCGGAATGCGGCGGTAAACTTGAAACAACGGAAGGGATCGAAGTCGGCCATGTATTTAAACTGGGCACCGGCTATTCCGAGTCGATGAATGCTACCTTCCAGGATAAAGATGGCCAGTCCAAACACTTTGTTATGGGCTGCTATGGCATCGGTGTCAGTCGAATTGTCGCCGCCGCAATCGAACAGAACCATGACGACAAGGGTATCATCTTTCCCGTTCCCCTGGCACCATATACCGTCATTATCGTCAATCTGGGCGGCAGTGATGAGACGATCAACTCTGCGGCTGAAAAACTTTACCAGGATCTTATGGCGGCGGGTCTGGAAGTGCTGTTGGATGACCGGGATGAGCGACCGGGCTTCAAATTTAAAGACGCCGACTTGCTGGGCATTCCGTATCGGGTGACAGTCGGAAAAAGTTTTAAGGAAAACGGTATGATGGAAATAAAGCATCGCAGAGACGGTGTTGTCGAAGAGCTGACACCGGAGGATACCATCGGGCGTTTAAAGACAGCAATTTTTGCCCAACTGACTAACTAACCGACCAGTTGTCCATGACCAATCCATCCACAGTAAACCCGAACGGGCTGAAAATTCTTGCGGGAAACTATCTGCACGGCGTCGATCTGTCACCGATAGATGAGGCGTGGGAAATCGTGTGCCGGGTCCACCAGGGACAACGGCATTTTTCCGGGGAACTGTATACTATTCATTTGCTGGAAGTCGCCTCCATGCTGGCGTCCATGCACCTTGATTTCGATACTGTTCTGGCCGGTCTGTTGCACGGGGTTTTGAAAGAAGGGGTGACCGTCAAGGAGCTTACCGATAAATTCGGCAAGGATGTGGCGGGCATTGTTGAAGGGTCGACGAAGATAACCAAAGTCACCTACAACAGTAAGCTGGCCAGTCAGGCGGACAACCTCCGGAAAATGCTGCTGGCTATTGCCACCGATATCCGGGTGTTGCTGGTGAAGCTGGTCGACAGATTACTCGATATGTTCCTGCTCGATATGGTCGACCGGGAGCAGCAGCTGGACATGGCCAGGGAGACCATGGATGTCTATGCCCCTTTGGCCAGCCGACTCGGTATCGACTGGCTCAAGCGTGAACTCGAGGACCATGCCTTTAAATTTTTATATCCGGAAGAACACTACAATCTCTCGCATACAATGGAGAGTTCTCTTGATGAGCGGCAGCGATATGTCGATGAAGTCATCGCCATCCTCCATGAAAAGCTGGCAGAAAGCAATATCACGCCCATCCGGATCATTGGTCGTCCCAAGCACCTTTATTCCATCTACAAGAAACTCATCGCCCAGAACATTTCCCTTGACCGGGTCTATGATAAGGTTGCCTTCCGGATCATCGTCGAAACGGTGAACGAATGCTATGAGGCGCTTGGCACTATCCACGCCAACTGGTCGCCGGTACCCGGACGAATCAAGGACTTTATATCTGTTCCCAAGGCCAATAATTACCAGTCGATGCATACCACGGTTGTTGGCCCCCGTGATCACTTTATCGAGATCCAGATTCGTACCGACCAGATGGACCGGGTTGCCCAGGAAGGGGTTGCCGCCCACTGGGCCTATAAAGAGGGACAGAAGGTCAATAAGAACGACGCCAAGCTTTTTCGGGAGCTGAAAAAACTTGTCACCTCTCTGCAGGACGTTGAAGATCCACGAGAATTTCTCGACAGCCTGATCGGTGAACTGTACGATCCCGAGGTGTATGCCCTGACCCCGACAGGCGAGGTCAAGGAATTTCCTCTTGGCAGCTGCCCCATTGATTTTGCCTATTCTATCCATACCGAGGTTGGTGACCACTGTGTTTCAGCGAAGGTCAACGGTCGGCAGGTACCGCTCAAATATCAATTGCAGACCGGTGATATCGTTGAGATCGTCACCTCGCCCACGCAGGTTCCCAGGCGGGGGTGGCTGGATCTGGTCAAGACCAGCCGGGCGAGGACCAGGATTCGCTCCTGGCTGCGGCGTGAAGAAAAAGAAAAGGCCCTCAAGCTTGGTCGGGAAATCTGTGAAAAAGAGATCAAGAAATATGACACTTCGCTCAAAAAAATTATTAAAAGTGGTCATATTCGCCTCATACTCAAGCAGTTGCATTGCAACTCGCTGGATGATCTGCTGGTCAAGGTCGGCAGCGGGGCAATCACCGTCCAGAATCTGATCAAAGGACTTCAGCCAGCCGAACTCCGTAAAGAGAACGAGCCCGTTGCGACCGACCTGCCGCCGGAAGAACTGGCCAGCCGCATGGTGAATCAGCATGTCAGCGAAGATGGTAAAGATATATCCGGGGTAACCATTGATGGCATCGACGGTATGCTCGTTAAAGTGAGTCAATGCTGCCGTCCGCTGCCGGGGGATCCGATCGTCGGCTTTATCACGATGGGGCGGGGAGTCTCGGTGCATAAGTCAAATTGTCACAATCTGCTCAGTTCCGATCCCAAGCGATGGATCGATGTCTCCTGGTCCGGTATCGCCGAGAAAAATTTCAAAGTCGGCATCCATGTCAGTGCAGAAAACAAACGGGGCATCTTTTCTGAAATCAGCAGTTCCATCAATCTTGATAATGCCAATATCGTTGATATTTCCGCTCACACCACCCCGATGGATCAGGCGGATATGACAATTTCACTGGAGGTGGAAAACCTCGATCATCTCAATGTCCTTATGCAGCACCTCCGGCAACTGCCGGCGGTCATTAATGTGCGCAGACTGTAGCGGCTGGAAAAGGGTTGTGGTGACGGAATGAAGATCGTTTGTGGTGTCTGCGGCAATACCAGAGAGGACTCGGGCCTGGTCTGCCCCTTTTGCGGCAGTAAAGATGATGCCGCCGGACTTAAAAAAAAAATTGTTTATGTGCATAAAACAGTCAATCTCGAGGCGGGGCGGCCGCTGGCGGATGCTGCCCTGCGGCGATTGCATGAAGTACTTGATGATTCGGCCAGAAATAATATCAGTGTACTGACCTTGATCCATGGTTATGGCTCGAGTGGTAAGGGTGGGGTGATCCGAACGGAATGCAGAAAAACCCTTGATTTCTTTAAGACGAAAGGGTTGATCAGCGATTTTATCCTCGGGGAGGAATTTAACAAACGCTCGGGAGCGGTCAGGTCTCTGCTTCGGCGTTATCCTCAACTTGGAACCGATAAACACCTGAACAAGGGCAACCGGGGTATTACCCTGGTGATATTCACTTTTGCTTTGCTGGCGCTGCCCAGGCTGCTTCTAACAACAATCTGTAACGCGACTCTGTGGTCGTAAATGTGGTAAAATATAAAACTTCTTAGGAGGAGTTTCTGATGAAAAAATATTTGGTGTCGGCAGTTCTTGGACTATGTATTGCATTACCTGCCGTGTCACAATCTGCACCCCCAGCGAGTTTTGAAGAAAAGATCAGCTATAGTATGGGATTTGAAGTCGGTAATTATTTTAAGGGAGCTGGTGGAGATATTCAGCAGAAATTTCTGGTCCAGGGTATTGAAGATGCCTACAAGGGAGAAAAACCAGCATTGACTCCTGAAGAGATGCAGACTATCCAGAAAGAATTCGCCCAGAAGATGCAGGCCAAGCAGAAAGTCAAGATGGAAGAAATGAAAGCTGCGAACCATGCTGCCGGGGTAAAATTTCTCGAAGAAAATAAAAAGAAAAAGGGAGTGACGGTCACGACCAGTGGTTTGCAGTATGAGGTCCTGAAACAGGGGAAGGGAGACAAAGCCAAGCCGACCGACAAGGTAAAGGTTGAATATACCGGGACGCTGATCGATGGGACCGAATTCGATAGTACCAAGGCGCATGGGGAACCTGCCCAGTTCCAGGTTGACCAGGTTATAAAAGGGTGGTCAGAAGCACTCCAGTTAATGAATGTGGGCACTAAATTACATCTGGTCATCCCGGCAGAACTGGCCTACGGGGAAAATGGTGCTGCTCCGAAAATTCAGCCGAACTCTGTTCTTGTTTTTGATGTCGAGCTGCTTGGCATCGAGAAGTAAAAAGCCCTTAAAAGTAGCTGCAGCATAAAAAGGCCGTTCGGGATATTCCGGGCGGCCTTTTTTTTTCATTGCCGGGCTATCGATCATTTTTTATAAGCAGAAAAATACCGGTGCAGGAAAAAACAAGGTGTATGCTGAGCGCGGCGATGACCGGGGAGAGATATCCGGCAATCGCCAGAGACTGCAGGGCTCCCCAAATACCCCAGGCGACAAAAGCAAGACCGCAACTTACCGGAATTGCCACCGAGAGATCCCGTCCCCATTTTCGATAGGAATAGAGCAGGATCGGCAACCCGAGTAAGAGCAATGGTATGCCGAGGAAAATATAGGAGATGCGGCCAAGAAAATTTGTCAGGGCGGCACTTTTTTCATAATCGGTCGTAGCTCGAGAGACTTCTTTATACAGCTTGGTAAGCGACAGCTCTGCCGCTTTATCGGCCGGGACAAGAAAGTCTTCAGGTTGCTCGGGTAATTTCAACTTGGTGGTTATAAAGTTGTTGATGCGGTAGTTATCATTACCTTCCTGCTGTTGAATCTGACCGTCGTTAAAAATCCAGCTGCTGTCTTCAGTGTGCCATATAGCGTCTGCAGCTGTGGTCAGTGTTTTTATATTATATTTTTCATCCCAACAGGAATAGGAGAAATTCTTGAATATGTATTCTTTAGGGTTGGGCCAGTCGAAGGAATAAAAACCCTCTTTTCCTTTGTAATAATAGCGGTTATTGCGCATAATCCCCAAAGGTACTTTGCCCTTGACCTCCTCGTACCAGATCCTGTTGGTCCTGGCAATGGTCGCAGGCAAGAGCCACTGGGCCGCTGCAAGAAAAAGCATGGTAAAAAGTACGGACCCGAAAATCAGCGGTCTGATGATCAGCCGAAGAGGGATTCCACCTGCCTTCAGGGCAGTCAGTTCATTGGTATGATTAAGAATACCAAGAGAAATGACCCCGGAGAGCAGAATAAATACAGGGCCAAGCTGATCGACGACAAAGGGAATTTTCAGGATAAAAAATTCAATAGCCAGGATGAGTGGTTTACCGGCTGCGTTGAAATCATCGATTTTTTCAAAAAAATCAACGAGCAGATAGATTGCTGAAAATCCGGCGTTGACAGTAAAGAAATATTTAACAAACTGACTCAGCAGATAGCGGTTAAGCAAATTCACGTAAGTGGCTCCAACTATCGAATAATGCGCTGACTGAGGAGAAATCCCAGGGCAACCATAGATATGCCAAGGAGATTACTTATCAACAAATAAGAAACGGCATGCAACGGTTCGCCTGCCTTCAAAAATTCCTCAGTTTCGAGAGCAAAGGTGGAAAAGGTCGTAAATCCACCGAGAAAACCGGTGAAAAGAAACAGTCTGAACTCACGACTTATATGATACCTGTCAAAAGTACTCCATAAAAAGCCGATCAGCAGGCAGCCAAGGAGGTTGGCCGCCAGGGTTCCGAGCGGAAAGTTTACCGGAGTCAATTTTTCAGCACAGATTGCTACTGCATATCTGGCTATAGCGCCAATGCCGCCGCCAAGACCAATGGCGAGTATTCCCTTCATAATTGATGCTCTACGCTTGACATTATTTTAAAGAGTACGATCGTTCAGATGTAGGTAACATTATCGTTTCCGTGCGTCAAGAACCGCCTTTACCGGAGGTGATGGAAAATACCCTGCCCTTGCAATTCCCTTGATCAGTGTGGTATGATCGAAAATTGTCGTGGTGTTACTATTACCCGGAAGTTTTAGCTATATTAGCGCAGCAGGAATTAATGGTAAGTCCTTTCCAGAAGAAAAATTTCTGAGAAGAAAGGTCAACCTGGCACATGGGGCACTGAAAAAATAACGTTTATCGGGGGCGCTGTTTCATGGCGTTCAACTGTTCTGTTCCTGCGGTTTTTCGTGAAGCTGAACAGATCTTTTTCAACAGGAGGTGGCTGGTTTTTGGATGCAATTCCCGATTTTACTCATCCTTCGATCAATATAAGTGAACAAGGTGAGGCGGGGCAGTTGCAGTATAAATGAACTCCTGGTAACTGCAGCTGCAGTTACCCGTCCGGGGAACCGACGACCGGGGTTTGTCTCTCAAACATGCCACTGTTATACCGTATATGGCTCGAAAACAAAAAAAAAATGATCCCCTCCTTTTGTGCAAACAGACGTACAAGAACACGGCTAAGGATCGTTTGCTCGCCTTTTGGAGCGTTTTTAGCAAGGACGATGAAGTCCTTGTCATCATTAACGCCGATCCGGATGCTCTCGCTTCTGCCTTAGCTGTTAAAAGGCTGCTGCGTTATAAAGTCAAAAGTGTGACTATAGCGCACCCCAATGAGATCCGCCGCCTCAACAATCAGGCGATGGTCAAGCGATTGAGGATCCCCATAGAACGGCTCAAGGATGTCAAGATCGATCATTACAGCAAAAGGGTAATGGTCGATTCCCAGCCCAATCATTTACCATGTTTTGAAAAAATTAAAATTCATGCGATTATCGACCATCATCCCGTGGCCGCAAAGTTCGACAGTGAATTTATTGATATTCGTCCGGAATACGGCGCCACTTCGACGATGGCCGTTGAGTATCTGCGGGCAGCCGGTATGACGCCTTCGGTGGCGCTGGCCACTGCACTGTTTTACGGCATAAAAGTCGACACGCAGGATTTTGAGCAGAAATCGGTCCTGGCTGATGGCATCTCCTTTCGCTATCTTTTTAACATCGCCAACCGGGATCTGGTCCGCAAGTTCGAGCTCACCGATCTGCGTCAATCCGAGCTAAAATATTTTTCTATTGCTCTGGCCGAGCTGAAATATTCCAAAGGACGCTACTACACGCACCTGGGGCGGGTCCGAAGTCCGGACGTTCTCGTCATTGTGGCTGATTTTCTTAATCACGTTGGAGAAATAGATTGGGTTTTTGTCTCCGGGGTGCATGGTGAAAAGCTCGTCGTCATCTTCCGGTGCGATGGATATCGGAAAAGTGCCGGAAAGTTGGCGGACAAAATTTTCGGGTCTCTTGGGTCGGCAGGCGGGCACAAGGGAGCGGCAAGAGCGGAGGTGCCTCTGAAAAATCTTCAGTTGGGCGATAAAGAGTTTACTTCCGATACGTTAAAGCGTTTTATTATGCGGCATATTTGAGAGAATCAGGGCGTTTTTCGCGTGTACCGGGGTGGCATTTTTGACACGGTTCAGCAATGCAGACTTGCGCGGAGGGCCACTTTTTTTTACCATAAGGCGAAGTTATTAGGTGAGGATGCGTTTGAGGCTCTTTGGAGTTGTTAGCATCCTTGTGTAGGTTTTTTCTGCTTAAGGTGCTCTCATGCTGAGACCTTCCACGCTGGCAATGATCCTGGCCGGTAGTAGAGTCGATGAGTTGAACGTCCTGACGTATTACCGTCCCAAATCGGCCGTTCCGTTTGGCGGAGTCGGCCGGGTTATTGATTTTTCACTCAGCAATCTGGTTAATTCCGGGATTGAACAGGTTGCTCTCCTCAGTCAGTATCACAGCTATTCCTTGATTAATCATATCGGTACCGGATCCGCCTGGGATATGATCGGACGTTTTCGTCATGTGTCCATACTCCCGCCTTTTCTCGGCTCGGAAGCCACCGACTGGTACAGGGGGCCGGCTGACGCCATCTACAAGAACCTGGAATTTGTCAAATATCACTGCCCTGAAGAGGTATTGATCCTGTCTGGAGACCACATCTACAAAATGGATTACCAGGACCTGATTGATTATCACACGGCAAAAGATGCCGATCTGACCGTGGCATTTACCAGAGTTCGCAAAGATGAAGCAAACAGGTTTGGCATCGCGCGACTGGATAATGAGGATGATACACGGGGCGGCAGGGTCGTCCAGTATTGGGAGAAACCGGCAGAACCTGAATCGGACTGGGCCTCCATGACCGTACTGTGTTTTAAACCGGAGGTGCTCTATAGTGCCCTGGAAAAAAACCAGGAGAGCGACTCGTATCATTTCGGCAAAGACATCATCCCGACATTGCTGGAGCAAAACCGAAAAGTTTACGGCTATAAATTCTGCGGCTACTGGGGGTATACCCGGACAATTGATGAATACTGGCAGTCGAATATGGATCTGCTCGGGGACAAACCTCTCATCGACCTGGAGAAGTGGGAATTTCGCACCAACCTCGAGCATCGGCATATTCGCGATAATGAGCCCGCCTTGCTGGGCGAGAAGGCAATTGTGCACAACAGCATGGTCTACAATGGCTGCAAGATTGACGGGACGGTCATTAACTCGATTCTTTTCCCGGGTGTTCATGTCAAAAAAGGGGCAGTGGTCGAAAATTCGGTGATTTTTTTCAGTAATGTGATCAATGATAACGCCCGGCTGAACAAGGTCGTCGCCGATGTGAACAGTAACTTCGGCAGGAATGTGATCGTGGGGCCTGATGCATGCGTGGCCGGAACGCCGGTGACGATGATCGGTTGGAACAACAAGATTCCAGACCATACCGTAATTGGCGAAGGAGCCACGGTCTATCCCCGCATTCCCAGCACCAACTGGCCTGTCAGCTTAAAACCGGGGGAGGTATTGCGATGAAAAGAGCAAAAGAAGCATTGGTGCTTATTCTCGCTGGTGGCGTCGGCAGCCGTCTCAATATCCTGGTGCAGAAACGGGCCAAGCCTGCGGTACCTTTCGGCGGAATTTATCGGATCATCGACTTCAGCCTCAGCAACGTTATGAACTCCGGCCTGAAAAGGGTAGGAGTGCTGACTCAGTATAAGCCCCTGTCCCTGATGAATCACCTCGGCATGGGTGAGGCCTGGGATTTTACCGGGAGAAGCAGAGGGGTGACGATTCTGCCTCCGCGTACCGGGGAGAAGGAGTATGATTGGTACCAGGGCACAGCTGACGCGGTGCGGCGGAACCTTGATTTTCTGGAATCTCATCCGGCCGAAGAGGTGGTGATCCTTTCCGGCGACCATATCTATCATATGGATTTTGATGCGATGATCGAATATCACCGCTCCAAAAAAGCGGATGTGACGATTGGCATGATGGTCGTGCCGAAAAGCGAGATGCATCAGTTCGGATCCGGAATCGTTGATAAAAATGACAGGATCATTGAATGGGAAGAAAAGCCCAAAGAACCTCGGACCAATCTGGCCTCCATGGGGATTTATGTTTTTGACTATCAATACCTTCGCAACACCCTGATGCGTGATAAGGATGAAATTGATTTCGGCATGCATATTCTGCCTCGGGCTATCGCCGAGGATAACGTTTTTGCCTATCCCTTTTATGGCTACTGGCGGGATGTCGGCACAATCCAGGCCTATTGGGAAGCCAATATGGATGTCTTAAAGAAAGAGAGCGGTCTCTCTCCGCAGATGTGGCAGATCCGGACCAATATCGAAACCGAGGGGCGGACGGCCGATCGTGCGCCGGCGCGTTTCGGCGCATCCTGTCATCTTGAAAGCTGCATGGTCTCCGCCGGCAGTATTATCCAGGGCTCGGTTATAAACTCGGTGCTGGCCCCGGGGGTGATTGTTGAGAAAGGAGCTGTTGTAAAAAACTCTATTCTTTTCGAAGACTGTATCATCAGAAAAAATGCGGTTGTCGATCTCGCCATTCTCGATAAAAGAGTTGAGGTGGGAGTCGGCGCAATAGTTGGTTTCGGAGAAAATTATACCGTCGCCAACCGGCTCAAGCCAAGCCACCTGTACACCGGTATCACTCTGATCGGTAAAGGCGCAGTAGTACCTGCCAAGCAGAAGATCGGCAGAAACTGCGTTGTCAACAGCAACATTACCGAAGACGCCTTCAATGGACAAACGATAGAGGATGGCGAATCGCTCTTTGCCGACGGTGAAGTTTCATAACCGGGCGACAGGTATCATCGGCTGTTCTGATTATAATTGTCAATCGCAAGGTTGAAAAAAGATTGCGCTTTGACAAATCTTGAGTATTATTCCGCCTGATTTTAACCATCAAAAAGTAGTACGCCCTCGTAGCTCAGGGGATAGAGCACAGGATTCCTAATCCTGGTGTCGCGCGTTCGATTCGCGCCGAGGGCACCAACAATATCAAGGGGTTATCCAGAGTTATTAACTGGTTATCCCCTTTTTTTGTGCGATTTGTTCCATTAGAGATTGCTTTTTTCTGCTTTCTTATTGTATTGTTTGATATAAAAGTGGAACAAAAATGGAACAAGAAATATTGGGAGCTCTACGCTATGGCACGCATTCAAACTCGCAAAGGAAAAAGTAGAACGACGTTTACGGCTACTGTACGAATTAAAGGTTTTACTCCAGTGGCCAGGACTTTCGACACGAAGGGCGAAGCGAAAAACTGGGCTGCTACAATAGAAAGGGAAATGCGGATGGGGAGATATCAGGATGTCCGTCCAGTAGAAAGGTTATTATTTTCTGAGGTGATAGAGAGATATCTGGAACAAGTATCAACAAAGAAGCGACCGAATTCGGAAATTAGGGATAGAATATCGGCAAAGGCAATTCTTGACGGTTTTGGTCAAGATCTCTCTCTGGTCGATATCAATGCGCAACGATTAGTGGTCTATCGCGATGCTCGTTTGAAAAGCGTCTCACCTTCTACTATTCAAAAAGAATTTGCCCTGCTCTCCCATCTATTCAATATTGCCCGACGTGAATGGGGTTTATCAGTTAATAATCCGGTATCGGAAGTAACTAGGCCAAAGGTTAGCAATAACCGGACTCGTTTTCTTACAATGGAAGAGGCTCAGAAATTACTTGATGTTGCCCAAACAAGTCAGAACAAAAAACTTTATCCCTATTTATTGCTCATGATGCACAGTGGGATGCGGCCAAGTGAAGCAGCTGGTTTAAAATGGGACGATGTAGATTTAGATGCAAGACTTGTTAAGCTCAAAATAACCAAAACTGACATGCGGTATGTCCCGCTCACCGAAGTGGCTGAAAAAGTTCTCCGTTCTATCCGCCCTATAGATGCTGGAAATGAAACCTTCGTGTTTCTACCTCAGAGTAGCCCTCTTTTAGAGAAAGCTCTTACTCGTCCAAGTCTATATTTCCGACGGTCATATAATACAGCCAGGGCCAAAGCCGGTCTTGAAGACGTACACCTCCATGACCTACGTCATACCGCTGCCAGTCATCTTCTTATGGCAGGAGTAGACCTCAGAACTTTAGCGGAAATATTAGGGCATAAGACCTTGCAGATGGTTCTTCGCTACACTCATCTTCTCAACGATCACAAGTTGAAAGCCGTTGATCGGATCAATTCTTTAGGATTGGAATAAGCGCTTTATCATCCGTAATCAATTCCGATCTGGGCCCGCATTAAATGAGAATAGAGCTGCTCTGTTCCTTCAGCATGGGTGGAAAAAGCTGGGCAGTAAGCTCAAGCTCGTCGGTTAGCCTCACGTTCAACTCCATTTTCTCAACTCAGTGATCAGTAATAGCTTTCCCCAGTCGATCCCGGATTATGAGACAGTGTTGTGGTGTATTGCAGAGTGCCTAACGATATTTTCTCCGTCAAAACATACGAATTCAAGTAAAAAATCGCGTCAGTCAAAGGTTCGTATATACAGACATAATGTCTGACAGGTACCAACACCGCCGCATCTTCTGTTAAAATAGATACAAACTCCACGTCACCAAACCTATTTTACGGAGGACAACCATGGGAACTAACCAAAGCACCAAGTTTATAGGCCTGGACGTACACAGAAAATCGATCTCATTAGCCTTGTGCAGAACTGAGATTAACGGAATTAAGAACAGCCAAGATTTCTTCCTAGTAAAGAAATCCGATGATGTTCCTGTGGTAACGCTTGCAGGGGATATCCAGTATTCGCACCGCAATATCACTTTTTCCCGGATGCATATAGAAGATCATCTTTGCCAGGGATTGTATGGCCGCCAATCGATGATTTCTGGTTCTGACCCCATTTCCCCGCTTTTTTTCCAGCCAACCAAAAAAGTCTACAATCAACTCCGGGGTGAGCTGCTCAAGTTGCAAAGAGTTGATGGGCATGCCAAGCGTATCCCTGGCAAAAGGTAGAAGAGAGAAAACGCATCACGATAGGCCTTGATCGTATTGGATCGTACCCTTTGATCCGTGGTAGATACTGCTCAAAAAAATGGTGCACACTGATTGTAAGTTTCATAGTCGTAATGGATACTTAATCATGAAATCAACGAGATTTCGGTGTTGGTCCGCATCGATCAGTTTGAGGTAGTAGATGGTATAGGTGTATTTTTTGTGTCCCATGTATACTGCAAGAAATACTGCAAGAACCGGCAGGGCATTTTGTGGTGAATCACCTCGTTCTTTTATCCGTCTGAGGGTATTGACTGCAAAAGAATGGCGCAACGAGTGTGGCGTAGTACCACTGATGTTAGTGTTCCCGATAATCTGTTTGGCTTGAGTGAGTCCTATAGCGCTGAGCTAATTGCACCCGCTTTTGCTGTGCTAATTTCATCCAGCCAGGGCGTTTATACGCATAAACACTCATCTCGGCGGGGTAGTATTCATGTATGTTTGGCGGGGTAACGGGATATGAAAACCATCATTTTGAATTGTGGATGAATGGGTGAAATTATCTCAGCGTTATAGGAGTCCGATTTCTTTTATTGCCAGGTGGAAATAGTTGCGAACCTGCTGTTTGTGCAAGCCCTTGTCTTGATCTCTGACCAGGAGATACGGGTTTTGATTATCCGCCGGCAGCAAGGTGTTGCGAAGTAAGAGATAATCCGATAGATGGTTTGCCACCTCCATTGGGCTGGGAATTAACTGATCTTTTCGGAACTTTGTCTTTCTCCTATGGATTGTTCTCTCGTCAGCCCTGAAATCCGTTACTTTTAAGAGCAGGGGCTCCGATATCCGTAAACCGCAGCGGGCCAATAGTTGCAGAGCCATACAACAACTCATATCCTTGAGAAAAAACGTTTGTTTTTCTTTACGGACTTGTTTCCAGGATACTTCGAGTAGATGTTCAATCTCCTGATCAGCGAAAATAAAGGGGATAATGTTGTTTCCCTTGAAACCGGGGATTCCCTCAAGCGGATTATAGTGACAGAACTCAATTCGCACGAGATATTGAAAAAAGCCGCGTAAGCCATAGATCACCCTGTTTATCGTATTCGGGTCTATTGCCAGATCTGTCCACATTTTCAGAAAGAACAGAGGTGTCAAGGCCTCAAGCGTGGTCACATTTTTCGTCACCATATACCGACCTAATAGTCTTAACCTGACCACTGCTTTCGCGGAATAGCCAAGGCTTTCCCAGTATTCGATGTATTGCTCCATCTGTGGTGCCAGGAAACTTTCAAACGAGTTCGCCAAGGATAACCCTCTTCATGAGTTTGAGATGAATATGGAGGTATCTGTTTGTTGCTTCAATGTCATCATGACCAAGCATTTCTTTGATTTCAAAGACGGAGATCCCAGCTTCCAGCAAATGCTGTGCATGGGTATGACGCAGCCAATAGGTGGTGGCCTCTTCAGGTAAACCGGCCTTTTGCATACAACTTTTTATGGCATAGCAAACAGTCGGGGAACTAACAGGTCTGTACGGACGACAACATTGAAGAGAAAGCTCGCTGCAATCATTTTTCGGACGGCCTCCGACCAGATAGGCCGCAATAGCTTTCAGTGTCTTTTGTGGAATCGGCATCGTGACCGGCAGGCCGGCCTTGCGGTATCTGATATTCATCTCCGCCTTGCTTGTGTCACCACCGATTAAAAATTGACCCACCGGAGGCCATTTCTCGGACCCACCCACTTTGTGGCACAATGGGTATTTAATGAAAACATTTTTCTTTCAAAGTCGCTCCCAATAAGGAACGAGGGAGTTTTAAAGGAAAATGTTGCAGCGCTACAACCACAAACGGTGGGTCAATTAATCGTCGGTGGGTGGGTCAAAAATGATCGGCGGTGACACTTGCTGAAACCAATATCATCCAGCGTCAATCTACTAATTTCCTGAGGGCGCAACCCCATGGTATAGGCTATATGAACCATGGCATAGGCCCGTAACTCAGCATGTGTTGCCGGTGTCATACTGTCAAAAAGTTGCTGGATTTCATCAGGACGCAAGAAACAGGGTGGTTTTACCTGATGGTATATTCGCGGTACTTTGAACAGTTCTGCATAATCTCGCTTGAGAACGTGGCGCTCACGGTAGAGATATCTCAGAAAGAGCTTGAAACAATTCCGGTTATATTTCTGGCTTTGCCGGGAATAAGATGCATTGTATTCCCGCTCAAAGGCGTCTATTTGTTCTATGGTTAGTGCAGAAAGGCTGAGATTATGGTGTTTGAGGTAGTGATCGAACGCTTCAAGAATTCGCCGTATATGTTGTACTGTTTTTTCTGTGTCGTAACGGGTAGTGGCGCAGTAATGCAGATAGTCCTCAAATATTTCCGGTAGCTTCGGTCTTGATTTTCTTGGAATGGGCTGGGTAATTTGCTTTTCGCGATACAAGAAGTTTGCCAGACCCCGAACCGCTCGTCGTCGTTCGATGCTGTTACCCTGCAGCATAAATTCTTTCAATATTTCAAGGGTAAATATCCCGTCCCACTCTTTTGCCTGTTGCTCTGCAAAGAGCCGGAAATCCTGGAGAAGCCTACATTGGATGTCGATGTTTGTATCCGGGAAACCCTGTTCGATTCGCTGCAGAAGATATTGTTCAATTGCCTGCAAGAGTCCTTTTGAATCGTTATGATTCATGGTCACGGCCTAATCGTCTGCGTATTATTTGCTTGATTGTGACAAGATCAAATATCTCCATATTGTCTCGATTCTGGAGCAACTTTGTAGGTTGAGTAACGGGCTTTTCGGCAAGGAGAGGACCTGAAAGAAGGTGTCGTCAAATGCGATCAGGTCTTTTTCTATCAACTGATCACGGACAACGATATAGTCATCCAGGGAAAGACAGAGTAAAGAACAGATCTTGTCATAGTGGTAATAGGAAAGCCCCTGGCGATCAGCCGCAAGTACCAGGAAAAAAATACAGGAGCAATTCATTTTGACTGAGGCTGGTAAAAAAACCACCTCTTAGAAAACGGTGGCCGATCCAGGCGAAGCTTCCATCTATCTTCCTTGTACGATCACAAACAAAGGATTTTCTATTGACCATGTGCTCCTCCAGAATGTCTGAATGATTCGATATTTAATATTGAATTCCGTCTCCCATAGCCCCGTCGGGGAAAATGTTCCACAACCACACCTTTTCCACCGCAAAAATGGCAAAAAGGGACGATAAACTGGTGATCTTGAGGTAACCTATCACGCTCGGGTGCAGGTGTAGAAGATGCATCAGCCACGTTTTTTTTATAAACGTGCATCCTTCGCATTCTTTGAGCTTGCCGGTGAGCCTCCCGGCTTCTTGTTGTTTGTCGATATCTTTGCTGTGCCAAACGGTGGGCTTCTCGCTGGGAATGGTGCCGACAGGAATCACGACAGTAGGCCTGCCCTCGCCAGCAACTCTGGCAGATATAAAATGTTCTGCCACACCGCCTGCATGAAACAGCCTTCAGTAAAAGGATTTCCATTCTTCCGTCTTGAATAAAAACGGAAGCCGTGATTATATGAAGTTGCTTGTTGGGCTTCCGTATTTACGGGATGTCTCTTGAAAGGCTCGAAGTGGCTGCTTCGGGCCTTTCGTTTGTTATCAGTACTTTCCCGTTATCTAACAAAAAAAGGAAGAAAAAGAAGAAAAGACAAAGAAAATTGAGGAAGAAAAGATAAATCTTTACAACTACAAAAACAGGGAAGAAAAACAAACAGAGAAGAAAAGGCGCAACATAACTGATCTCGCAACATAATTCCTGAACATACCTTGTAATCCCTCACGAAATGGAGCATTCTGAAGGTTGAGATTGTTCTATAATTTCTTTTCTTCAAACTGTTTGACGTGAAGATATGCTTTGGAGAATATAGATGGAGAAGACCGATCAACCACTTATTATTTTTGACGGTGTATGCAATCTTTGTGAGTATTCTGTAAAATTTATCGTTAAAAATGACCGCCAAGCGAGGTTTAAATTTGTATCTGCCCAATCGGATATAGGGAAGGAACTTCAGCGCCTGCATGGTGTCGACACTTTCAAAGATGGCTCCGTTATCCTACTAAAAAATGATCAAGTGTATGTCAAGAGCGATGCTGCTGTAGAAATAGCGAAAGATCTCGATGGCCTATGGAGATTCCTGTATGTTTTTAAATTTATCCCAAAGCCTGTCAGAGATTTAGTTTATTCAATAATTTCAAAAAACAGGTATCGGTGGTTTGGCAGAAAAAATCAGTGTCTGCTTCCTGATAAAAATATAAAGGATAGATTTTTATAATTTATACTGTCATGAATTTAATAAACAAGCCGAGTTTTTTGTTCTTTTCCCCGCAACAAACCGAGATAAAAATCACCGAGATAAAAATCAAGATGTACTTGTCATCAAATGCTCGGAGCATGTTTCCAGTTTTCTTGGAGACAGTCTTTGTTTTGTCTATCAGACATGAGATTCTTCTTGAATATAACGCGAGTGTCCGACACGTCACTTTGATATGTTTCCTGATAGCCCTGAAATTGAAGCATAGTAGTTTCGAGAAAAATCCGTGTTGAAAAAGTTGCTCCATTTTAGGTGAAACGGATGCTCGATACTTTTCAATCTTTCAGTTTAAAAGGCCAAAAAGAAGAACACTTGCATGTATGAACAGAAAATCAATACACTGTGCGACCAGTTCTTTCTAGCCAGACTGAAGGTGCAGCTTTCTTCTCGTTTAAAGTGAGTCCAGATTGAACTTGATTACGGGCGCTATTCATACTCAAACAACCAGACAATTTTTCCGTCTTTACTTTTTTTATGTTTGCGGGCCGAGGGCTCTATGCGATCTTCTGCTTACCAAATTTTTCATTTTCAGATTGGCTTTCTAGTGCAGCCAGCCGTAATTCAACATCCTTTAGCTTGTTCTTCAACATTACATTTTCTTTTTCTGTATTGATCATTTTGTGAAAAATATCAATCATATCAGAGAAAAGATTATTGTAACCAGTACCCCCTCCTAGTATTTCGATTGTCTTAACTATTTTTTCAGGAATATCCGGTATGGCCTTCTCGGATTTTGGAGAAATATCAATTTTTTTGATTTTATCTGCTGGGGCAATGGGGACATCCTGAGGAAATTCAGGCTGCTCACTCTTGCTCCGATCTAACACAGGGGCTTCCGTTTCTTCCAATATAGTTCTTCCAAATGACAACATTTCCTCAAAGGTCATTTTGAAATGATGGGCAATTTTTCCCCAAACCTTATCTGACCCGGTCTTCCGCTGCTTAACAATAGCATTCAAATAGCCACGGTCAATTTTCTGCTCAGAGGCAAGACGAGTTTGTGCTCCTCTGCCTTCTTCTTTAAGCAGATGAGTCAATGCCGCATGAAATTGTTTGAGGAATGTTTGATTCATTGCTCAATAATAGAGCAAAAGTACAACAACATCAAGAATAAAATGATCAATAGGTATTTCTATTCGCTTTTTCATTGACTTTATTTTCTTTATAGACCAAAAATAGACCATGAATAGTCCTAAAAAGAAAACGACGAAGAAGAAAATAGCCGCAGAGGCCGGCATTGGCCCTGACTTCTTCAGTCATATTTTATGGGGTAGGCGTCCCTGTCCTGTCGCAGTGGCAATACGATTGGAAAAAGTAACCGGTATTGATAGAGATATTTGGATTTCGAGACATCCTAAAGAGATCAGGAACATTGTAGAAGAGTATATCTATACTGAATGAGAATATTATGGATATTAATACCAGGTTGATAGCAATAGAAGAAAATCAAAAACTGATAATTGACCTTTTAGTTAGTAGAAAAACCAACTTTTCATCTGTGATGACATTGAAAGAAGCTGCTCAATACACTGGCTATTCTGTTGATCACTTCAGGCGGCTTTCCGTAGAACAACGATTAATTCCATATTCAAGACCATCTGAACAACAAAAAGGGAAACTGCTTTTCCGAAAAATTGACCTCGACATTTTCGTAGAAAAATCAATCAAAGTAGAAAATGCGAAGCAGCCACTTGGCCGCCGCAGAAAGTCTACTGTAATTTTAACACGGTAGAAATGTGAGTGCAGGTACACAAAACATCTGGCCACTGGCTCAATCTTGGGTGAGCTCCAACAGGGTGTTGATATGGTGCATAGCCGCACCATATTATCGGTTTATGTCATGTGATTCAAGCGACCTGGCAGGAGAGGCCAATCTTGCTGTGTATCAGGCAATATCAGTCTTAATCGATCAAAACAAGGATTTGTCCTTAACGAGCAAGTATTTCCGTATTGTCTTTCGTACCAGATGTATCCAGATGGCCGCTGGTGTTGCCTTAGCTAATGAACAGCAGGCAACCGTGGCAATTCAAAAAGAACAATCTCCAGAACTGAATGAATCCTCTGAGCTGGATGACGCAGTCATTGTCGAGGCCTTGTCTGCACTAACTGATCGACAAAGGTTGGTTTCCCTGTGGATTCTTTCACAGCCAAAACCCGTCAGCTTTTACACTATTGCCAATCATTTTGGGATTCATATCCAATCGGTCAGAAGGATTTTATCAAATGCCATCAGGAGAATTGAGGGATATGGAAATCAAAGAATATGCGAAGACCTCTAAAATTCCGCTGAAAACACTACGCTGGATGGAAAGGATAAAAAAAATAAGCAACCCTCTCTCGGATGACGATTTAATCGGTTTGAAATTGCTGGAAAATCTTTGGGGGCTGCATGATTTTCTGAGACCTCAGTTGAGTCAAAAAAACATAAAACATAGAAAAGCACTCATTGACACCTGTGACCTGGAAACCAAATGGGAACGCTATGCGTTTTCCAGGTTCATTAACTTGGAGCCAGACAAACGTCTCTTTATGAAAAATCTGATAGCAGAAATTGAAACGACCTACCGGTTTAAGCTGTCAATTTTTGAGATCAGAAAGCTGTATCGGGTGCGAAAGAGAGCTCAAAGAGCCAAAGAAAGACTAGTGAAAAAAGAGCTAAATGAGGGCATGAAAATGGCAAATAATGACCTTAGAAAAAGTGAACTGGACTTTGCAAAATGACCATGAAAAAGCTGCGACAAAACATAATCAAAGAAAAAGAAACAGTAGTTTCTTTAATGCGACAGAAATGATGACTCAAGACAAAAAACAAACTCAAAAAATCATCATGATTATAGGAGTATTTTTCATGTTCACCAGTTCGGTTTGTAGTCCGGTTTGGGGGCTTGAAATCCGGCAGGATTTTTACAAATACCCACCGGTCATAAACACACCTGTACAAATTCCAATCCATCAAACTTTCATCATCGCCAAGCAAATTTCTTTTTACGCTGAACCGAAAAGTCGTCCGTTCCCTGTGGTCTATTTTGACTTGGGCAGCGCAAGGTTATCCTCGGATGCCGGCAACAAACTCCTGATGGATTTACGAAAGTGTTGTGCCTCCTGTCCTCTATATCTCACCGGCTTCACCTGTTCGATTGGAAGTGAAAACCAGAACCTGAAACTTTCCAGGTATCGAGCCGAGGCTGTTGCCATCAAGCTTCGGAGAAATGGTTACCAGGTGGCTCAAGCAGAAGGAAAAGGGATGATTTACGGAAGTTCCCCTGAAAGCAACCGAAGGGTAGAAATAAAACTAACGAAAAACTAACAAGCACAAGCTCGTGCAACAACACAACAAAAGGAAAAGTGATCATGAAAAAAGTGACTTTTTTTTCCATCTTAACCGTTTTACTGCTCCAGACAGTCAATCTCTTCGCTATGACAACTCCGGCGGCTGGTTCGTTTGCCTATGACCTATACGATATTGCGGTAACGCAGATTTTGCTTGGCCCTATTGGATTTGTCGCTGGTGTTGCTTCGATGGCTTTTGCAGCCATCCTTGCTATCCGGCAGATGATTCTTCCTGCGGCAGGCGTTGTACTTGGGGGGGCATTTCTGCTTTCCGCTGATACCGTTGTGCAATCTATCGGCGCAGTAATCCTTTAACGATAAGATTATAGCAATGATCGCCAGAAAGTTTCCGCAATATCTGTCTAAACCGTTTCAAGTACTGTGGTTTGAGGTGGATGAGCTGGTTTTGTTCCTCTTCTTCCTTACCCTGTCATTGCTCTACGGTAAGTTAATGTGGCTTATCTTCCTAGTATTTCAGTATTCCTACACCAAAACCAAACGCTCTCAGGCACGGGGATTCTTGAAGCATGTCCTTTATGTCTTTGGCCTGGTCAAGATGAACAACTATCCCGACTATTTCCAGCAGGAGTTTCACGAGTGAAAGCAAATATTTTCGTGCAAAAATCCAGTAATTTATTCGTTGAAAACCGACTGCTTAAATTTGCTATCGGGGCAATGGCCGTAGCCGTCTGCTTCAACTCCCTTATGGTGTATCGGGCGGTTAAATATCAACGTGTTGTGCTGATTCCACCCGCTATGACCGGCACGATTGAGTTCGTCCAGGGCAAGCCTACCGAGACTTACATCAAGGACATGAGCAGAAAAATTGTCAACCTGGCAACTACCTATTCCCCACCCACGGCAAGAGGGCAGTTTGATGATCTGCTCTCACTTTACACCTCCGAAGCCTATCCCGAAGCCTCAAAAAGCTGGTACTCCTTGGCGGGGCGTATTGAAGAATCGCAGGTAAGTTCGACATTTTACTTGGAGAAAATCACAGTAAGCGAAGGCACTATCGAAATGTTTGGGAATCTGGCCCAGTTCGCCGGAGACACAAAACTTGAAAAGGCTGCCAAAACCTTTGTTGTCGCCTATCGCATCCGTGATGGCCGTTTTGAGATTAGCGAGTTCAAGGAGAAGAATCTCAGAGCGGATATTGCCGAACGTAAAGCAGAAGCAGAAACAGAAGCGAAGCTCAAGAAAAGGGCAGAGGAAAAAATAAAGATGGACAAGCAAGTGGAGACGGAAACAAAATGAAGAAAATCTTACGGATAGGCTTGTGCTTGCTATTGGCAGGATCCTCGGTGCAAGCAGAAGAAGCACCGGCTCCTCCCGCTTCAATTCATGTTGCGGATATTGTGGAGCAAGCATACCAAGAAAGCCAACCACCTGTTCCAGCTCCGCCAGCCACCATTGTTCAAGAAACACCAAAAGAAGAACAAGAGCCTATTTGGGAAGACCAGGCCTCCATTCTTCCACCACAAGCCCAGCAGTCTCCGGTTATAACCGAGCCAAAACCCTTAAAACCTTCAACTTCGACAAATCGCCCTTTTGACAACCCCACGTCAGTCAATTTCATTGCTCCTGAAATGCCAACCAACGTGCAGTTGTCCAATCGGGACATCAACCGGATTGTCTGTTCCGGGTCGATGAGTGATTTGATTTTCTCGGAAGAAAAGGGCATTACCGGTCATTTTTCCGGCAATAGCGCCTTTATCAAATTCAAGGCTGAGGAGTTCAACGGACTGCTATCCTATGCCGAGACGCCCAGTGAGTTATTTATTGTCTGCAATGGAGCAGTTTACACCCTGATTGCGGAACCTCAAGAAATCTCATCTGTAACCCTGCATCTGGCCGCACCGGCAAAGGATGTTTTCAAAAAGAATATCGACCATTACAAAAACATGCCTTTGGAAAGACAGGTCTTGCAGATCATCAAGGAAGGTTATGAAGGCGGCTATCCATCCAGCTACAAGGTCTCAAATGCGGACACCCTGGTTCCCCTCTGTGGCGATCTCAGCGTCAACCTGATGCAGACCGTGGATGTGGAAGGGGTAGGGTTACGATTGAAGCAATTCAAGGTGGCCTCTACCAAGGATGAGACAATGGAACTGCAGGAGAAAACCTTTCTGTCACTTGGTATCAGTGAATCCATTCTGGCCGTGGCAATAGAAGATCAGGTTCTGAACTTCGGCGAGGTGACCAGGGTGTTTGTGGTTGAAAAACGGGAGCAGTTGCAATGACCTTGAAAGAAAAGTTCAACAACCTGACACCACAAAACAAAAAAATTTTAGCATGGTCGGTAGTCGGTCTCATTGTTCTGGGAATCGCTGTTACTGGTTACAATTCCCGCTCTAATAAAAAGGTAGATGTTGCGGGAACAGAAAAAAACAGGACCATTTATCTTGACCCTGACATGATTGAAAAGACCATGCTCAAAGAACAGGGTCGGCAGATTGATGCTCTTAAAAAGGGCATGACCGATCTGACAAAAAGTCAGACCGATTTTTTGGCTCTTGAAGAGAAGAAAAACAAAGATGCAGAAAGCAGAAAATTAGTTATCCCCACGCCTGAACAATTATCTCAGGGAAAACCTCTCCCTGAACATGTACTCGATGCAAATGGAAACCAAGTTCTTGATGAACATGGAATGCCTGTATTTCAAAAGAGTCAACCATCATCAGGTGGTCGTAATTTGGGGCCATCACCTCAAGGGGGTGGCCGTGGAAACCAGAAGCAGGAGAAGAAAATCGTCGGTAAGATTTTAGTGATTTCAAACCAGGCCGCTGCTCTTCCCCAGGATGACGGTAAAAAAAAAGGTCGGACGGTCTATCTCCCTCCATCTTTTATGGAGGCGAGCCTGTTGACAGGTTTCGATGCTGCTACTTCGAGCGGTGCCAAGGGGGGCAACTCCGAACCTCTTTTGCTCCGTATCCAGACCCCGGCAGTGCTGCCAAATGATATCAAGGCCAACCTGTCCGGCTGTTTCATTATTGCCGAGGCCGTAGGCAGGTTGGACAAAGAACGGGCCGATGTGCGCTTAGTCTCGCTTTCATGTCTGTCCAACGAAGGCAGTGCCGTTATTGATACCCCGATCAAAGGTTTTGTAACTGATTCTGACTCCAAGGTTGGTCTCTCCGGACGAGTAGTATCCCGGATGGGTGCTGCAACTGCCAGAGCGATCATAGCCGGTTTTTTCGGCGGGGCCGGCGAGGCGTTAAAAGCGGCGGCCACCACAACCTCATCATCGGTATTGGGAACAACCAATTCTGTTGAAGCTTCGCAGATCGGGAAATATGCCGTCGGTGGTGGACTATCAGAGGGAGCAAACACCCTGCAAGATTTCTACATGAATTTAGCAAAGCAGACGACTCCGGTAATCGAAGTGGCTGCGACCAAGAAAATTACTGTCATTGTCTCAGAAGGTAAAGATCTGGAGATTAAAGACTACAAAAGAGACGAATCGTTATGAAATCACAATATGTCATTCTACCATTATTGCTGCTGCTGCTGTTGCTGTCGGGTTGTGGCGGGGTCGGAAGAATTGTCAATCCCTATGAGGAAAATTTCAAATGCCGCACCAGAGATGATGCCGGTAAGTGTATTTCTACGCCATCCGCTTACAAGGAGGCCAGGTTCCCCGATGTTGATAATGTAAGCGAGACAAGCTGCACGAACGTAGGTGGTGACACTATTGCCTGTCCACCGGCTCCAACCGATGCGTCCAATATCTTTGTAACCAAAGTTTCAAAGACCAGCATCAACCAGCTCACTGCGCAAAATAGCCGTTACAAGGCACTCACGGAACTCCTCACGGAACCGGACAAGCCAATGCTGGAACCACCCAAGATCATGCGGGTACTGATGCTGCCGTACAAAGGAGAGAACGACGAACTGTTTATGACCCGCTATGTCTATTTGAAGCTGAAAGAATCTCAATGGGTGCTGACAGATATAAGTGAAAAGGCAAAGGCACTACAATGATTGACTTTTGTAAGCGCCTTCTCTACGGCAACACTGAATACCTGAAACACAGCGATATTGCCAAGTTGACCAGGCGGCATCCTTTTTCTGCCTTCCTGAACTATATCGCTTACGATCAGGAGCATGAAATCTATGTGAATCAGGACAGCACCTTTGGGATGATATGGGAGTGTTCCCCACTTACCTACGCAGGGGAAAAGGCCATGAACTCACTTGAGGGTATTTTCAGAACGGCGATGCCTCATGGCACTATTATTCAGTTTATTTTACATGCTGATTCCTACATAGAACCCATCATAGATCAGTATCGAAAGAGTCGAACCAGAACAGAACCAATAATTGTCACCAATACCGAAAGAGTTACTGAATTTTTACTCGAAGGGAAAAAGGGGCTGGAGGCATGTAGCTTTATTCCCGTCAGAAATTTCCGGTTGTTTGTAGCGGTTAAAGTCCCTGAGGATGCGTCTGGTATGCCAAAGCCAGACGAATTGGGTGATAAAAAGAAGATTGCACCGTTACTCGACATCAAGCGGCAGATCAACGAGACATTGAGAGCGGCCCAGCTTTACCCCAGAAATCTGCCACCAGGCAACCTAATGGAATGGTTGCGGCGGTTGCTCAATACCTACCCCAAAGATTATCCAGAGCATAACTTCAATTCCTACAGCCCCAATATACCAATTCTGAAACAGATTATCAATGCGGATACCGTTATCAAGGAAGGGAGCGATTATATTCAGGCTGGAGATAAATACTGGTGTTGCACGACCCCCAAGAGCTTTCCCAAAGAAGTTGACCCGATGCAGACCAACTCCCTGTTTGGCGGGATATGGGGCATTGTTTCGGATGCTGACCAGATCAAGACTGATTTTCTCTATTGCTTCAATATCGTCTTTCAGAAGGGGATAGATGTAACAATCCACGCAAAAACCAATCTGATGCTCAATCAGAAAGGGGTTGGTTCATTATCTACCCTGCTTCATCGTAAGCAAGCGGAACACATAGAGGCCGCTGATGATCTGGAACATGGTGTCAAATTCCTCAAGATCATTCCCGTTTTCTGGGTGTTTTCGGACAATATAGAAAATGCCAGAGATTCATGTACCAGGGTCAGACGGTTGTGGGAGAATAACGGCTATGTGATGCAACAGGACAACATGGTTCTGAAAATCCTGTTTATCTCGTCTTTTCCTCTTTGTCTTTATGCTGACGGTAAGAACATAGAAAATCTGGAGCGTGCTTTTACCGCATCAGTACCTTCAATCACCCCACTGCTGCCGGTTCAGGGTGATTTTGTCGGTTCCGGCGGCATCCCAAATTTGATTTTCACTGGCCGGAAAGGTCAGTTGATTTCGTTGGACTTTTTCGCAAAAGGGGCAACCAACTTTAATTGCTTTTGCTGCGCCACATCTGGTTCCGGAAAATCATTTCTGGTCAACTTCATAGCCTTTAATTATTACGCTTGCGGTTCCATAATCCGCATCATTGATATTGGTGGTTCCTATAAAAAAATGGCTGATATGTTGGGAACAAGGTATCTGGATTTCTGCCCTGATTCAGATATCTGCCTTAATCCCTTCACAAATATTATAGAGCCGGAGGAAGAATTAGCTGCGATAGCAACCGTATTCGCGCAAATGGCCTACGCCAATGCGAAAACAGGATGTGAGGATATAGAGGAAATAAATTTATTTTATTGGGCGGTAAATTGGGCATGGCATCAAAAAGGACAAGCCGCCGATGCCAATACGGTCTGGGAATTTTTGAAATTATTCCCTACCGGTCCCGGCATGGAACAATATGATGAGAACAAAAAATTAATTGAGAAAGCCAGGAAATTAGGCTTTCTCCTGATGAACTTCACGTCGTATGGCTTTTACGGCAAGTTCTTTTGCGGCCCCAGCACCTTTGATATTCGCAATGATGAATTCGTTGTCCTTGAGTTGGAGAACCTGAAAGTAAAGCCTGATCTCTATAAGGTTGTGACCATGCTCATTATCAATGCCGTTACCCAAGACCTCTATCTCTCAGATCGGTCACGGCATCGGTTGATTATTTTCGATGAAGCGTGGCAGTTTCTGGATAAGTCCTCAATGCTTGCGCCTGTTGTCAATGAGGGTTACCGCAGGGCCAGGAAGTACTCCGGTAGTTTCATGATTATCACCCAATCTATTCTTGATCTGGACCAATTTGGTGAAGTTGGAACTGTAATCAAAGACAACTCGGCGTTTAAAATCTTTTTGGAATCGCCTGCTTTTGACAAGGCGAAAGATCTGAAGTTGATTGATTACGATGATTTTTCCATGAAGCTCCTGAAAAGCATCAAATCCAACCCTCCGTACTACTCAGAAATCTTGTTTGACACGCCCTTTGGCATTGGTCCGGCTCGTTTGATAGTAAACGATTACGCCTATTTTATATACACCTCCAAGGCTTCTGAAATCGCCATGATCGAAGGAAGAGTTAAATCCGGCATGACCTATCATGAGGCCATCCTGGAAATGGTCGAGTTGCGGAAAAATGGGCAACTGTAAGTTTTTTATTCTCATTCTCATTGTTGGCCTTCTGCCGGCCTCTCCTGCCTTTGGAAAAAATCTTGGCACCATCGGGATGACCTATCCCATAGTGGAGCCGGACCTGGTTGAAGAGATCAAGGCCAGTATTGACTATGAAAAGCTGGCAAAGGTCATGGTGGAGCATAGGCAGAACTACAAAGCAAAAGACATCTATGCCCTGCCCACAGTTAAGAGAGATCGGACGTTTTTCGTCGATATGACCTACACTTTAGATCATGACATCGCGAATGAAAATGGGGAGATCATGTACCAGCGAGGGCTTACCTGGAACCCTTTGGATTATGTCTCTCTACCGGGTGGTTTGGTGGTCATCAATAGCGAGGAAAGAAAGCAAGTCGAGTGGTTTCTAAAGTCACCCTATAACAAGGATCGTCAAACCAAATTATTGATCTCCGCAGGACTTGCCGCACCCTTGATAAAGCAATTAGACAGGCCCGTTTTTTATCTGACCAAAACCATAGCTGATCGTCTGCAATTAGCCGCTGCTCCTTGCGTGATTACTCAGAATGGCAAAAAGATCATGGTGCAGGAGATAAAGATTGATGAATAGATTGATAAATAAATATCTGCTGGTCTTAGTGCTTTTGTTTTCTGCCTCGCCATCCTTTGCCCTCATCCAAAAATCAGGCGATTCATTCAACCCGGGTTCGGATATAAACTGGGAGGATCTGGAATTTAAGTTTTTAGGTATTTGCATCTGCCCCAGACCACCACCAATTTTTTACGAGGAAGGTGAAATTTACCAATATTGGGACCCGTCTATATTCATAGATACGGTAACAGTAGCAAATTATTCTCCGTTCACAGGGTCCGGTGGAGAAGCCGAGGGTTCGATTGATGACGTATTAGGCGGAAAGAACAAATCTTCGGATGCTCTCTCTATTGCCGATGAATCAACCTTCTTCCAGGCACATGCCTTTATTTTTTCGATGCTGGATGGAAGCCTTTGTGAAAATAACGATGTTGGAGGTTGGTGGACTGAATTTGATTCAATGTGGCAGGACGATGAACTTGCAGTCACTATCACTCCCGAAGCTGGATTATTTGCCAATAAGACCATGCAGTTGCTTTGCATGACAGATGCGGCGGCGGTTAATTTAGGGTTCCCGCTTGACGCGATGCCCTGGTGTATTGGGAGCAGCGGGTCAACTTATCCCGTAAGCGGCCATGTGGACAATGACAATCTTGTTCAGGCCAGTAATACGGTAGCGTCACGGCTGATCTTCAAGCTGAACCGTCTGTTCATGCTTTGCGACCCGGCTTCTCTTTGTGGCTGCACTTACACGCCGATCTGGACAAAGAGCCATTACAAGATGCACACGGCCAGGCCCGATTTGCGGTCCACTTACCCTATCGGCAAAGCCGCCAAGTTCTATGATTCCGGTCTCAATCCACCCTATATGGGAGCAAAAGGGTCAAATGATGAATTTCTCTGGGTGGTATTCAGAAAGGTACTCTGTTGCACTTGCTGCGAATGATATGCGAAGACAAATTTTTATCATCATGCTGGCCGGATTGGTTGTTGGCTTATCGGCTTTCGCGGTGCTAGGCGATGAATGCCCTTGTTCTGACAAGACTGTCCCTGCTTTGCCACCGGCTCTCTTGGAAAAGGCCAGGGAACTGGCTGAAATTGACGACGAAGCAACCAGAAAAGCTATGGATACGGCCAGAGAGCTGGCTAAGACCATGACTATCCCTGAAAATATACATAAAGAGGCAGGAATAAAAGCAGCCGAAAAGTCCAATTCTGATTTCAGGAAGCCAGGATTTCAGCAGAAAATAGCAGATGAGTTCAACAGGCAGGCAGATTTGTTTATACCTGAAAGCAGGAGAAATAAACAAAAGGAACAGGAAACAAAAGGCATCCTTGCTGAGAATGAAAAAGTGTTTCTCTTCCTCTCCAGTTCTATCCCGGAGGCATCATTTCAGGGGTACATGCTCTATCTCGAAGGAGTGCCTGAGATCCTGCCGGTCATGAAGGGAATGGTAGGCGGTCTGGGGAAAGAGAACAAAGAAGAAAGAGTACAATGGTGGAGCAAGGTTCTGAAAAAAGATACCACCTGCAAAAAGACACCGGAGGAGCCATGTGAGCTGATCAAACCGGCAATTTCGATCAAACCGGCACTCTTTAATCAGTACAGTATCACCGAAGTTCCAACCTTGATCTATGACCGAGGCGATGAGATTTTTCAAATTCAAGGCGATGTGGGCCTTGTTACCCTCTTGGAAAAAGTTAATCAGGAAGCGAAAAGCCCAGGTTTAACAGCTTTTATAACCAAAATCAGAGGAAGCCGATGATTCAGTTTGAATTAAAAAGACCTCTACGATCAGAGCAAGATGTCAAAGCTTTTGTTCACAGCGGGGATCTTGCCATTATCGGACCACGCGCAGTGGCGGTGTATCTAGTAATCAATGCCGAGAAAACATTTCCGACAGTGAAGGTTATTTGTAAAAAAAGCGGGATTTCTGATAAGCCGGTGCGTCGTTCTTTAGTGGTACTTGAAGAATATGGATACATAGGAAAAAAAGAGACAAAACCGGTCCAGGGCTATTCGGCTTTTCCTTCAGGCGAGAGTGTAACGGCTAACCAATGAAAATCAATTTTGAGTCATTTAGCGCATCTTCTGGATGCTAAGCCGTTGTCAAATAATAACATGGCTGGAGTATTGCTCGGAACGGCATAAGGATTCGTAACGAAATGAATGAAAATGGCCAGGCTATTTCGTAACGAATCCTAAGAAGAAAAGCTATGGCCAAAAGTAAATCTCTGCAAATGCTACCTGATAATCTCGAAGACCAGCAAATCCCGAATTTACCTGCTCATACCAATATTGAGCATGTGGCACCAAACAGTTGTCTGCAATCGGCCCTGTTTGGTCTGATAGAAAAAGGAACTCGGAAATACCTAAAACAACAGAAAGTCAATTCGTTGAATGGAATAGAAATTTGGTACACCGGCGAGCAACTCGACCAGAGCGATCTTGATGTTTTCCTTCACGCTATTCACTTAACGGCAGACGAAAAAAATATCCTGCCGGGAAATGCCGTGCGCTTTTCGATGAATGGCTTTTTGGCGGCCACCGGAAAGAGTGTTGGTGGTTCCGGTGAAAAATGGTTGATGGGTGTCATTGATCGTTTGGCTGCCAATATGGTGTATATCGAAGTCCCTGATTCATATACAAAAAAGCGGCAAATGTACGGCGGCTCGTTAATACGCGATTTTTTCTATGATTATAAAACGCAAACGTATTCACTGCGCTTAAACAGTAGTTTAGGCGCACTGTTTGAGCGAGGATGGACACCTGTGCAATGGGAACAGCGGGTATCGTTATCCAACAATTTATCAAAATGGTTACATGGATTTTACAATAGTATGCAAACCATTTTCCCTATGCAGGTGTCCAGATTGTTAGAATTAAGTGGTTCAAGTTGCGGTAGATTAAGTGATTTCAGAAGAGCATTGCGCCGTTCACTTGATAATCTTGTAGAAGTTGGAGCTCTTAAATCCTGGACAATAGATGACGATGACAAGATTCATATTGTTCGTTTTCAGACCAGAAAAATTACAGAAAAACCAGTTTAAGAGTATGGCATAGCGGTCGCAATGGTATGGCATAGCGGTCGTAAAGGCATGGCATAGCGCTCGGAAAGGTATGGCATAGCGCTCGCAAGGTATGGCATAGCGCTCGCAGTGAGTATGGCATAACGCTCGCACGACTATGGCATAGCGCTCGCAATTTTATTTTTTTCACCATCAAAATAACTCGATAAAACAACATGATATTTGATGGAGTTAAAGTTAGCAAAAGCTTTTAAAAGATTATTAAAAAGCAGTAATATCCGGTTAGAAAATTGCATGCAAATTTTTGATAAATATTAACATCTTGGGTCGTTTTTTCTTGACAAAGAGATAAAAATTTTCGGTCGCCCCCTTAAAAGAAAAATCTTTTAAGGGGGC
>NZ_SWCM01000021.1 GCF_005116645.1 Desulfopila sp. IMCC35006 | reverse complement strand
AGGTGGAAATCTAAGCTCCAAACTCATTCCGCCGTCTCAGACATGCTTTTGAGGCGGTGGAAAACAACGATCGAAAATCAACATTTTCAAAACGCCACTTTTATGCATTATCACGCCGCCGCTAACATGACTCAATGCTTGCGAAACTTCATGCTAATATGTCGATTGATTTTACCGAAGGAAACGCTTTAGCCGTAACAGTGTGGGCCATTAAAAACGCCAATCAGTATATTGATAAACAGTTGATCAAAATGTTTGAATCAATGATCGATCAGGCAAACATTACTCTTTATAAATCAAATATGAAAACCTGGGGCAATGAAGAGTGGCGTTATTGTTGTTCTGGTCGTGGTCCTGATGATTTGAGCCATTACGGTCTAGAGTTGCGGGTTGTTTTGCACCGATATTCTGCAATAGAGGGTGGTGGATATGGATACAGTTTTGATTATGAAAACGGACTCCATAAAGATGCACATAGGTTTCTTGAAGATCTTTTAACAATCGGTGGAAATCTTGGTTTTACTGCTCGATCAAGTTCACGCTTAAAACTATGGGAAAGTAACAAGTCTCAATTTTTTGTTTCGGACGACGGTAGCGATATAATGCAGGTAAAAGCATTTAAAAACGGCAACTTACATATAAAATTCAACCAGCTATTTATCAGAAAAATGAATGTTGAGTTTGGTCGGCTCAAAGGGTGGCTGAAAAATAAAGAACAGGCCGCAGACGAATTAAATATCCCTGTCGAGGAAATTGACGGTATTTTCAATTCCAATCATCAAATTTGTCAATCTATGGTTCCTCAAATTTGTTTTAACGCAACTGCATAATCTAAGCTAAAAGCACAATAACATTGGATTTTGGCCAATCGTCCGACTCCAATGTTATTGTTTGTTCACTCTTTGAATTATCTGCCCAGATCAGCCAATTTAGGTTTTTAGAGAATGTTTTTGTAAGGTTCCAGCCGAGGCAATCTTTTTTAAATTCTTCTTTATTAATACGTGTTTATATAGATATATACGTATTAATATGTTATAAATAATCATATCTTTTAGATGCTCTGAAACTCACCAAAGCTGCCAGAGCAAAACAAAAAACCTACTGAGGATAACACCATGTCTTACCCATATAAACAAATCGATGATTTTTGTGGATTTAGTATTGAAGTTTCAGAACAACCGGGTTGGGTTGTGATCCGCCACCCAAGAACACAAGCTGTTGTGGATTCTTGTCTTGAGTCTGATTACAAGAAGGTGGTTAAGGCTATGTTTGAACTTCCGGAAGATTGGGACATGGATAGGGGTTAATCAACCTTAAGCCCCTTCGGGGCAACCGAGATATACTTTATTAAAATACTTCTCTTTTAGTACGTATAAATATTGATATATACGTATTAATAAGTTGTAAATAATCATATCTTTTAGATGCTCTGAAACTCACCAAAGCTGCCAGAGCAAAACAAAAAACCTACTAAGGAGATTTGAAACATGGATTTTAGATTAATCAACAACGACGAGAAAGCGGAGATATTGGGAGAAGAACCAAAACGTTTACAATGGGGATATTTTTTCCCTACATCTTCTCAAACAGGAGTAGGCGCACGAATGATTCTTGATCGTTATAGCCTTGGGTATGTCAATGGCCGAGTAGCTTGGATGGGTAACAATCAGGACTTGGACCAGCAAACTGCTAACAAGTGTGTCGAAATCAAGCTTGCCGACAAGCTTTACCAGTTCATGAAGAAAAACGGAATTATCAGCAGTTCAGCCGATATGATTTTTGGTGAAACAGACGGATACCGGATGCTTGCTACCCCTAACGGAAGTTACGGTTATGTCTACATGTCTTTTTGGGCTGTTTAACTGCTAACTCTTACCTTGCCCTGGTAGATCCTCCAGGGCAAAAGATGTTTTCCTAAAATTCGAATATTAAGGGATGAGACAATGACACAACTAGAATATGACATTAATGAGCTTGAAAAAAAGAAGCTTTTGGCTCTCCAAGAAGAATGGTTGCAATCGAGTCCTCAAAATATGGCTGCTGTCTGTCTTGTTATATATGAAAAACCCATTTTTAGAAAAGGAGAGGACACCGGGCGCGATCTGTTCGCCCCAGTGGAGCGGCGAAAGACTTTTAGAGTGGCAAGTAAACAGCGTTTGGCAAGCAGCAAAAGAAGGAACAATCAAGCCCCCCCCTTTGAACTCACCAAAGCTGCCAGGGGGGGGTGTCTTTAAAACCTACTAAGGAAGTAAAGACCTTAAAACAATATTGTTTTTCTGGCTGGCTGTCAACAATCAAGTTAATACGTATTAATATGTAAAAAAACATTGCTAATTGATACGTATTAATATAGTAATGTGTATATCAATACGTATCAATGCGTCGATAATAAAAGGAGCGTTATGATAATTACAATAGGGAACAGTAAGGGCGGTGTTGGTAAAAGCACTATTGCTTGTAATCTTGCGTGTATGGCCGCAAAGGAAAATAAAAAGGTTTTGCTGGTTGACGCTGACCCTCAAGCATCGAGTCTGAATTTCAGGTCGATTCGAGAAGCAGACGACATAAAAGCAACAGCTATTACTACCCCTACTCTTCATAAAGATCTGAAGGAATTTACCAACTTTGATCTGATAATAATTGATTCTGGAGGTCGGGATTCAGTTATTTTTAGGTCGGCTATTTTGGCGGCAGATATACTCATTATTCCAGTTTTGCCCTCTGTTTATGATATTTGGGCAACCACCACCACCCTTGAGATTGTAGAGGAAGCAAAGGTTTATAATGATAAACTGATAGCTAGATTTCTGCTTAACATGGTTATGCCAAACACCATCATGGCGCGTGAAGCGCTCCAAGCTTTGGAGGAAAAAAAGGAAATACCAATTTTAAAAAGTCAGTTGGGTGCAAGAAGCTCTTTCAAGAACGGCCTAATGTCCGGCCAGGGTGTCATTGAACACGACCCCAAATCAAAAGCAGCTGAAGAGCTTGTAGCCGTCTATCACGAAATAATGCAATTAGGAGATTAACTATGGCTATACCAAAACCAAAAAAATCAGCCGAGGATTTTATAAAAGGTGCTGCGGCCACAAAAGCAGAAACCGTCACTGCGGCCAAGGGCGACAGAGGCAGACCACCAGGACCGGAGAAAAAACCTTTAAATGTGAAATTACCCGTTGGTATGCTCAAAGCCATTAAGGAAAATTCAAATGGTAATATGTCTTTTTTAACTGAGCAGTTATTTAAAGAATATTTTGATAAGAACGGTATAAAATACGACTAAATACATAATAATAAGTATTATTATGTATTTATGTGTTTTAATAAGGAGGGTGGCAGTTATGAGTTTTACGCTTCGGACTGAAGAAAAACACGAAATAATTCTTAACGAATTATGCAGAGATTTGGAATTAGGGGCGAAGTCTAAGGCTGTTCTATGGCTGATTGAAAACATTCAAGAAATCCAGGCCGAAAGAAGCATGTTTTTTCAAAATATGACCCGGCTAGAAAGGGAAATTAAAAACATAAAATGTGCTATTCAAAAGAAAACAGAGGCTGAACTTGAATTGACTAAACTTTGCTCAAATTAAGAAAGGCAAAAAAATGGACATTAATGCTGAAGAATACAGTCTGGCAATCTCTAAACTAGCTAATACAGCACAAGGTGACACAGGAGGGGCCAGGGTGGCGGCTCAGGTCTTGTTAAGCGCATACAACGGTGAAGCGTATCAATTGAATGTTGTTGATCTGTGCAATCTGGACAAAGACCATTATCAAGCTGCGTTGTCTGTAATACGTGGTCGAAAAGAACTTGATGCAGAACCGCAAAGATTTCTAAAAAATGGTGATCAGGTCTTAAAAGAATTGTGGAAGCAATGGGAAAGATATCATGTAGAGAACCGTGGAAAACCAACATGTAATCTGTGCTATGGATCTGGTCTTATTCCTGAGTATCCAGACGATGAAGATAACTACAGCCAAAAAACCTGTACTCAATGTGGTGGTAAAGGTTATTAGGAAGATGTGCCTACTTTTTACACGTATTGTAATTTGACCCCTTGTTGAGATGATACCACCACTCAGGAGCAGCGGCTCCCGATCTGACCAGCGCTAACCTGGTTTCTTAATTACTTGGTATCAAAACACGGCACAAAGTCGTGCCGGCCGCAAAGTTTTTGATACCAAAAAGAGAAAATATATAAAATATTGGGGTTGTAGGTAAGAGCCTCAGATCGACACTACTGGATGCGTCAACATCCAGTAGTGTCTCACCACCAGACACTAACAAGGAGTGCGTCGTGGCTAATAAAACTATACTAGAATTAGAGAATATACCGCTAGGTGAATCTGTGGCAAAAAACGGAACAGATCAAAAAAAAGAATTTGAACTAGCCCTTCAATGTGTTGAGCCTAATGAAAAGGCCCATTTTATGAAATGGTGGGCAGCTTTTCAAGATCTGGTTACTTGGGAGGATTTCAAGAAAAAAGGCTACCAACATCTATCCAACATTGTTGAAGAAGTACACGAACATATTTTAAAAGCTCAAGGTAAGCCAGAACAACTTAAGCTTGCTTTCATGCCAAAAGAAATTGCCCGGACATCTCCTTTCTTTCCAATGAAACGAGCCGATATGTCAAATCGACCGCTTTATAAAGATTTTGTCATTGAAAACAGATGGGGAACTATTACGGTATCCGGCCCAAAACTCTCAATTAATGATGAATCGGTTTTGCTGGCTGTGCTTTTCTTGGCTAAAAAACACAGAACTGAAAGATTCGAAACTGATTATAATGAAATATGCGGAATTATGGGGGTTTCGAGAGGGACAACTCAATATACAGCAATTGCTGAAGGTCTTGAAAGGCTGGCAAGTAGTATTGTTAATACAAAACTGTACGAAACAGAAAATTTGGAGAAACGCGAAATAGCACGGTCTATCACCGGGGCCATTCTGTCAAATGTGGATCAGACGCCAAAATCAACGAAGGTAAGTGTTTTCCTTAATCCTTATTTTCTTGCTCTCTATGGAGCAAATATGACCACTGGTCTCAATCTGGACAAACGGGCCAAGCTGAAAGGTGATGTTGCTAAAGCTTTGTATCGTTTTTTGGAAACCCATTCAGGTGGTGGTGTACCTTTTGGATTAATAACTCTGTGTAATGCTGTTAATCTTAATACAGACCAACCAAAGGCCGAAATAAGGAAAGTTGTTCGTAAATCCCTCGCAGAGCTTCAAAAACAAGGAAATATTAAACGTTGGAAGATAGATAAAAAAGATCTCGTTCATATTTTCAAATAAGTGGTGTTTTTTATCCCTGTTTTTCTTTTAAGTAGCTAATATTTATTATATTCACAGTAGATAACTGTGCAATGTTTGGATATTGTGAGTTGTTTACTGTGAGCTGTTTGTTTTTTGTTGTGTTTCCTTATCTGTTTGTTTTTTTTATATAAAAGCACATATCCCTTGTTTTTCTGATCTGAACCAACACCACAAAGTAGCGTTTTACGCAAATATGAGTCTCTATAGCTTGTTATGGTGTTTTTTACCCCTGGTTAAGTATAAACTTCAGTAGCTTGTGCCGGTGTTTTTTATCCCTGAAACGGTGTTCTTTACCCCTGAAACGGTGTTCTTTACCCCTGATTTGGTGTTTTTTACCCCTGAAACGGTGTTCTTTACCCCTGATTTGATCTGGAAGATCTTAATATCATTACTTATTCAACACTATTAGTCTGTTTTTAGTATCTTTTAGTATTTTTTAGTATCTTTTAGAGGTTGCAAGCAACCTAACAATTACAAGAAGTGGCAAGCTGCGCTTGCTCAACCAACAACAGCAAAAAAAAACCACTTCGAGCCTACGGCTCCCAAAAAAAGAAACAGACACTCTTTTAAGAAATCCAAATTTTTGCACACTTTTGATTTTCTCTTAGAAAGGCCGATAGGAAAAAGGAAATCTCACCTGAACGGCCCGTTGTGGTACCTGCAAGCTCGCTGGTTAGATAAATGATACTCAAGGTAACAGGGTGGTTATTTTTGAAGATTGAGAGGTGAGGGCTTTATTATTCTTTTCCTATTGGCCTGATTATATTAGTAAGATCTTGGTTCCAATCGTTATTGTTTGGTAATGGTCTTGATATAGTTACTCCCTTGGGTGCAATACCTCTCACCTGATCTGCTATCTTTTCCCCATCTTTATCATTGTCAAATGCAAGGTGAACTTGACCACCCTCCATTTTACACATGGCTAGAAATAATAATTCGAGCTGGTCAGGGTTCATGCTCCCCCCGATACTTATAAATCTAGTGAAAAGCAGATTGTGCAAAGCTTGATAAGAGATTCCGTCTATGGCGCTTTCGCTGATAACTAAACACTGATCATCTTTAAAACAAACAGAAGACCAAAGTCCCTTGACCCCACCTCCAGAAAAACCAGTAAAGTGATAATTTTTCTTCTCAAACCCACACAACCCGTTTCGGTTGTAATGAGGAAAAAGAATATTTCCCCGGCGATCCATTTTAAATCTATTCTTGAAACGTGGCGAGTTTAACAAAACCATATCCAGGCCGCGCCATTCCAAAAACCCGGAATGTGAAACATGTACCGCTTGCTCGTACTCGCTAATTGCTTGCCGAGTATCTTTGTCTGTAGCTTTGAGTTTTTGAAAAACCGGGAGGTCTTTTTTAGCTGTTGATATACCGAGCCAACCACGAAGAATTTTCCTTATTTCGCCAAGGTTTCCGTGATTTCGATTTGTGAGAAAATCTATAATTGTGCCGTTGTCGTGAGGGTTTCTTATACTAAAATAGACATAGCATGAAGACTTGTTGTCTATCGCCATTACAAGTTTGTCACCATCAATATTTCTCATGACCGAAGAGGTCTGTGAGCTCTTTTTCTTGTCAAGAAAATAGCCATGTGAAGCAGCAAATTCCCGAAGGTCAATATTTTTCTTAAAATAATTCAATTCGTCCAAAATCTTTCAAATCCCAATATGACACACATTATTGTTAATAGTAAATTGATAATAATTAGCGTTGTAATGTGTTTTGTTGCTCTTCTCTCTGGTAGTGGCTTCTCTTTTTTTTGAATTTCTTTTTCAAAAGCGAGTTTGACGACTTCCTGTAAAATACTTCTTTGTTCATCAACTGTTTTTGATGTGTTTTTATCGAAATATATTGAAAGTTCGTTTTTAGCTTTTTCTGTAAAAGATATTATTGTTTCTCTGTAGTTTAATCCAGCTTCGTTTAATTTATCAACAGTATCTAAAAGTTTGTTCTCCATATTTCCTAGGACAACAGATGTTTTTTCCAGACGATCTGTCACTTTGTCTATATCACCAATAAGCTCTTCAAACATAGCTTCACTTATTGTCCTGGGACCTTTTTTCTCAGCCATTTAAAAACCTATTGATTGGTATTAAAATAATTATCTAAAAAGGGAATCAAAAACATTGTCTAGATTTTTGTTAGCTGTTCTTGCAAGCATTTTGAGAGTAATCATCTTTAGATATATTGCTCTTTCATCTTCGTCGGTTGTTTCCTTTAGTTTTGCTCGATAATCATTTTCATCTTTATTCAATTCACCTAAACTTTTCTGAACTGATTTAAGTAATTCATAAACTTCGTTTTGATGAATTACAGCATTATTTTTAAGATTGAACATCTTTTCCTTTTCGGCTAACAGCAAGATAGGCATGAACTCATCTTCAATATCCTCATCCGTTTCCATTTTGTTAAAAATAATTAATATTTTCTTGCTTGGGACACCTATACTGTTTAAAGATTTAATTGTGTTGATGGTATCAACTTGAGCTTTTTTTTCTTTGACTACGGGAACTATGAAATAGTCAAATTCTTCGTGTGATCCATCAAATTGTCTCATGTTTTTTACAAAATCTTCAACATTAGATGATCCGACATCTACAATAGCAGAATTTGTTTGCAAAAGTGCATTTATCAAATCACCATATTTTTTCCCTTTCATTTTTTCAATTTCAAGGCCGTTTTCTATGATCCCTGAGTTTATCGTTTCAATTGAAAATACTGTTGCGTTTTCCATACGTGGAAAAAGAAGATGTGTTGCGATAGTAGTTTTCCCAACATTTCCTGAAAAATTGATAATTGCCACTTTGGCTGTGATGTTTTTATCCTTCATTTTCTGTTTTAACCTTTTTTAAAATTTTATATTCTCGAGACATTTTTTCTAGGTCTGGTTTATCATTTATTATATCATTCAAGGTTGGTTTGACTAGATTTTCTTTTGGAGTGGTTTTTGATTCTTTATTAATATGAGGTTGTTTTTGTAATGATTCTTTGCCAGAGTTTTTTCTTTCTTTCCTGATCCTTTTCAAGGAAGAATCGAATGTTTTAAAATTTATTTCAAATCCTGAATTTTTAAGCTCTTCGACTACTGCTTTTTTCGAGACTCCTGCTGAAAGAGTGTTTTCTATGGTTTCATAGATATCTCTCAGTTGGGATATTATTGTCCTTTTTGAATTGTCTTTTGATAGGGCAATAAGCTTTTCTGTGATCTTACGTTTATCCATATGTTTTTAAACTCCTCGTGTTAATATTTTGAGAATATGGTTGTTAATATCACAGATAAAGCCATTTTTCAATAATAAATATGTACTGTATTTGACTGTTTTTGAAGGTATCTGCCCTTAAAGTGAACTGATATCGCACCTGATGTGTATTTTATATGAAGTATTATGCACCGAAAGTGCATCTAAAATGCACTGCAAAAGCAAAGACTAAAAAGAGAAAGCAAGGGGGGTAGTGAGTAGGGCAGGATAGGCGTTTGTGCCGCTATTTGGTACAAAATGCACCAAATCTCCCTACCCCCCTTGCTTTTTCTTGCGACTTAAGTCGCTTTTTAGTACCTTTAATTAACCAAATAAAATTCTACATTTTCAAATGACAAATGCCGGTACTAAAAACACTTGTAGACGAAGAAACAAAAGCTAAGGTAGTTAAAACTACTAAATCACTAGGACTGTCAGAATCCGAATTTTTGAGAGTTATTATTAGTGAAATTATTGAATCCGATAAAGAAAGTGAACATAAAATATCGGAAAAAACGGATGAAATACTAACCACAACACTTGCGCGGATAACAGTCAGGATGCCTACTTTTGTAATTCAAAAAGCAAAAAAGCGCGCTGAGAAGAAAAAGATGGCTCTTAGTAGGTGGATTGCAGCTCTCGTTCAATCTAATTTATTGAGACAGCCTGTTCACAATGAAAGAGAGATACTTATTCTACAAGCGAGCAATAGGGAATTAGCCGCCATTGGTAGGAATATAAATCAGATTGCCAAAACACTTAATGAATCTTTTTATAAAACTGAAGCAGTACGAATTGATATGCTAGCTGAATTGACTAAAGCCATTGAAAAAAACAAGACCTCTATCGATTCTCTGATAAGAGCTAGTCAAAACGTTTGGGAGGTTGAATGATGGGAATAATTGAGGCTGGAATTACAAAAGCTCTTCACCCTCCTGTAAAAATAAAGAGAAAGACTGCAAAAGACATAAGGCTATCAGCAACGCATGTTGCAAAAGGTTCAACAGAAGTAATGTTGAAAATAACGGGTTTTGCTAAGGGCGCTCAACATATAAAAGCAAACCTTAAATATATCACTAGGCTCGATGATGAAATGGAAAATGAAAAAGGCCAAATATTTAAAACTAAAGAGGAGGTGAGCGGGTTAGCTGAAGATTGGGCCAAAGATATTGGTAATTTTAAGCGTCATAAAAATCAAAGAGACACCATGCAAATGGTTTTATCAATGCCAGAGTCTATTGACCCGGTGTCAGTAAAAAATGCAACTCGTGAATTTGCTAAAAACACATTCGGAAATAATCACGAATATGTTTTTGTTCTTCATACAAACGAGCCACATCCTCATTGTCACATAACAGTAAAGTGTAAAGGTTTTAACGGTAAAAGACTTAATCCGCGTAAATCAGATTTGCAAGAATGGCGCGAAGGATTTGCTGAGACTTTACGATATCAAGGTGTTGACGCAGTAGCATCTCCTAGGCGCAGCAGAGGTGTTTCTAAAAAGGCCGAACACGGTGTGATAAGACATATTGAGAGGGGTGATAAAACACACAAACCAAGAGTTTCAAAGGTGAAAGCCGACAAAATTAAGGAAGCTGTAGATGGAATTATAGCTGAAAAAAACGGTGTTCCTCTTGCAGAAAAACCTTGGGAAAAAGCTATAAATAAAAGACGATTAGAAATTACAAATGCGTGGTTGTCTGTTGCCGATTTATTAGAGAAAGAGAAAACAACTATTACCTTTGGTGGAAAGGAGGCCTTTAATGAAAGACCAGACTACAGAAAACTCCGAAACGAAAAAGATGGACAAAGAGCAGCCGCTTTATACCAGTCCAATATTAAAAAGTATCGACAAAGAACATCTCCCGGCACCATCGCCAGCTTGCGAAACGTGTCCGATTTCAATTTGGTTCAGCACAGCCGAAGGACTGAAATGTTTTTGCGCTCGGATGCACACAATCTCTTGGGACGGGATCGAACCACCAATAATGAAATGCGACGGGAGGGAAATAGCAATCCTAGAAATATCACAAGCGATAGGGGAATAAATCATGAAGTAACCTACGAGGAAAACAAGAATCTAGCATCGGATATTCGGAAGTTTGTTGCTAATATGCCGAAAGTGACTTCAGAAAGACAGGAAATTAAAAAAGCCCTGGTAAACACATTTCAAAAATCAATAGAAAAATCTTCAGTGAAAGAAATTGAACGAGAGCTATAATTAGTTCATAACATTTCGTTGACTTAAACTAGCAGTGCGAATGTGGAGCCGTTTTTGTTAAATCGAGATAGCCAAAAGGAATAACTATGAATAGGAAAGAGCTTGTTGACTACATTGCAAAATCTGCCAATCTCACTGAAACTCAAGCTGAAAAAGCCTTGCAAGGTACTTTGGATGCTTTCACCAGTTCGCTTAAGAAAAAAGAAAAAATAACCCTGGTTGGTTTCGGTGCTTTTTCTACTTCCAGGAGAGAAGCCAGGACAGGTAGAAACCCTCAAACCGGAAAATCAATCGAACTTCCTGCAAAAAATTACGTTAAATTCAAAGTCGGTAAGTCGTTGAGTGATGAAGTGAACAGTTGATTAAAATAGCGACAGATTTTGTTTTTCGGAAAAAGCCTTGACCAGCGGTGTAAGATTTTCGTAAGAATTCGCTTGTAGACTCCCAGGTGAAAGCTATTACTTTTAATCTTCCGGGAGAAAACAGCATGACCAAAGAGCAGGAAAAAGATTTGTTTATTGAGTGGTCTCTTTATGAACCTAAAGAGCAAAAAAAGATCATTAAGGAGTATCTCAACATCAGTCCGGGAACTTGTAGTTGGGGTAATTTTTTAAATTTTCTGAAAGAAAAGCTCCAGATTGAGGGATATTGGCTAGCGGTTGGTTTGATACCACCGCAACAGACCACCAGCTCCCGATCTGACCGGGACTAACCAGGGCCGTTAAATTATTGGTATCAAAACACGGCACCTGGTCGCGCAGGGTGCGGAATTATTGGTGTAAATAATTTGGGAATTTCATATCATCCACTTCCAGAAGCCTATAAAGAGATTTTGGAACAAAAACAAAACTTTGATTTAACAATTGTTGGGAGAGATCCGTATCCTACCTCACCTGTAGGCATTCCATTCTGCAAAGAGTCATGGGGGGAGTTATTAAGAGATAACTGTTCCGGGTATCACGTCTTGTCATCACTTGGAATCAATTTAGTTGCAGTAAAGGAAAGACATTCAACTCCAATCAAGTTGTTTGAAGCACTGGCTGCTGAAGGTATTGCCTTCCTTAATGCTTCATATCACTTTTTAGATTCTGAAAAAATAACTAAAAAACACCTTTGTTACATCAAAATGGCATCTATCGTAAACAAGCCTATCATAGAAAAATCCAAGGCTTGTATTCTTTGTGGCCAAGCCAAAGTTATAAAAAACTTCATTCCTGAACAAGCAGATATTTTTGAACTTATCCATCCAGACGTACAAAACCGAAAATTCTATAAAGACGTATGGAAAGAATTCTGGCTACCAAACATTTTGAAAAGTACCTTTGACCTGAAGCTCGAAATATAGAAATGTCTAACACGCGCTCAGACCATGACCGGGCGATAAAGCTGCCCGGCAGGTCAAGCGCAGCAACGTTGCATCAAAATAGCCCAGCCGAGATCACAGCTGCTCCCCTACAAAAACGAGTAGGGAGTTGTAACCCCCGCAGATCGCCCAGGAGGGTTGAATCAAAACAGCGGCTATGCATTCAGAAAGGTATGGTTATGACCTTGTCGAAATTCTTGATACCGTATCCTTCTGTTCAAATGAGCCCGCTGGTCCTATACTTTGAAAGTATCGCGACGATAAAGTTCATATACTATTTTCGCTTCATGAAGTGCGTCATCAGCACCTCGATGTGCCTCAACGTAATCTTGGTCTGGAAAAAAGTAGGACCATGCCTCTTCAACCTTTGGCCACTTATAGCAACCGTGGGAGGGATGATGGGATGGTAACTTGCAAAGTGGCGTGGCAAGCTTCATTGGGCAGGGTAGTGGTGAATTTGACCTGGGAGAAATTGACCACTGCTTTCTTTCTCTGCAGCAGTGTTTCCCTATAGGATTGAATATTGCCTCGGGTACTGGGAAATAATTGATGTTCAATCCCTTTCATGGCATGTTGCCGTTTTACCAATGACAGTAATTTGTTTCCATCGAGATCTTCTACGAGTGCACTATAAGAAACAAGAACTCATCAATAATAACTGAGACTAATAAAGCTATGTTCTTAAAACAAGCCTGTACCCCTCGCCAGAGTGTTTATAACAAAGATCGCCGTGATGTCGTTCTCGATTTATCTGATCTCCTGGAAGGTAAAATTGATGGTGAAAGCTTTTTTGCTGAGAACTTTACCACTTCCGGCATGAAAACTTTGTTGGAAAAGACATTCAGTCGTCTGGATGGGAGCAGTGATCAGGCATCTACTTTTTTACTAACCCAGGCCATGGGCGGTGGTAAAACTCACAATATGATCGCTTTGGGTCTTCTTGCGGCAGAGCCTGAATTGAGAAAAAGAGTACTTGGCTTGGAAGGGCCGGGGGCAAAGCTGGGCACAGTAAAAGTTATAGGATTTAATGGCCGTCAATCAGATGCACCGCTTGGAATATGGGGTGCTCTTGCAGACCAGTTAGGCAAAAAAAATCAGTTCAAGGATTATTACTCACCGCTCCAGGCACCAGGGGAAACCGCCTGGATCAACTTACTTAAAGGGGAACCTACTCTCATTCTGCTGGATGAGCTGCCACCATACATGGATTACGTTAAATCCCGTGAGATAGGTAACAGTGATCTGTCTGTGGTGACGACTACTGCTCTTGCCAATCTGCTCGTGGCTGTCAACAAGGCGGAGCTTACAAATGTTTGTGTCATTATTTCCGACCTGACGGCATCTTATGAGGGTGGGACAGATCAGCTCAATAAAGCCTTGGCTAATCTACAAAAGGAAACCAACCGTTCTGCATTGCGCATTGAGCCGGTCAATCCTCATGGCGATGAGCTGTATCACATACTGCGCACTCGGCTCTTTGAAAAATTGCCCGACAATGAGACTATCAAGGCCGTGGCCAATGAATACGCCAAGGCCGTGCGCGATGCCAAGGAGATGGATGTCACTAATGCCTCTCCGGATTCCTATGCTGCCCAGCTTATAGAGTCATATCCGTTTCATTTCTCCATTCGTGATCTCTATGGTCGCTTCAAGGAAAATCCCGGTTTTCAGCAGACCCGAGGTCTTATCCGGATGATGCGCATTTTTGTTTCCAGTATGTATAATACAGGTCGCGCCCAAGAGGTCAAACTGATACACCCATACGATCTGGACTTGAATAACGATGAAGTCTTTTCGGAGATAAAATCGATTAACCCGTCTCTAAGTGAGGCCATTACCCATGATATAGCCAAAGAAGGCCATTCCGTCGCGGAAGAATTGGACAAAAAGCTCGGATCAAACAGTGATGCACAAGATGTGTGCAAGCTGCTTCTTGTTGCATCCTTGGCCAATATCCCGGGAGCGACCCATGGGTTACGTGAAAGTGATATTATGGGTTTTCTCTGTGCTCCAGGGCGTGATATTTCCAATGTCAAAAAGAGTATTGTTGATTACCTGCCAACACAAGCCTGGTATCTCCACACCAGTCAGGATGGGCGTCTCTTTTTCAAGAATACCCAGAATCTGGCAGCCAAACTCCATTCTCTCGCTGAATCCTACAATAAGGAATCATGTATCAAAGAGTTGCGTAAGTACCTCGCCACCCTTTTTACACCGAGCATGAAAGACTGTTACTGTTACCAGAAAGTAGAGATTTTGCCCGGAATTGACGAAGTAAACATTGAAGCGGACAAGACAACTCTTGTTATCACGGAGCCGACCACAGAACCAAACGCCGTTTCAAGACTCAGCCCTGAGTGGAACACCTTTGCGGAAGACATCGAATACAAAAACCGGGTTGTCTTTCTCACGGGCAGTCATGACACCCTGGGGCGTGTAGTTGAACAGGCAGCTCAGCATAAGGCCGTTCTCTCTATTCTGGCCGATTTTAACGCAGAACGATTGGCAGATAACGATCCCCAGCGACAGCGAGCATTGGTCAGTCAAGATAAGATCATGCTTAGTCTGCGCAGCGCTATCCAGGAAACCTTTACTACTCTATCATATCCATCCAAAAACGGTTTTCGCTCCACTGATTGCCGTATTCAGTTTCAGGACAACCAATTCGATGGGGAACAGTTGATTCGTGACACCTTGGAGAAATTGCAAAAATTCACCAACGATATTTCCAGCGACACTTTTCGTAAAAAATGTGAAGCACGGTTGTTTGGTGGTCAGCAGACTGCACAATGGTCAGAAGTTAAACGAAGGGCCGCAACTCTCACTACCTGGCAGTTTCACAGGCCTGATGCATTGGAAACTCTTAAAAGTACGGCTGTTGCTCAAGACCGCTGGCGTGATGAAGGAGGGTATATTAACAAGGGGCCTTTTCCCCCACCTGATACCGAGGTGCGCCTGCAACGACTCAGCCGTGATGAAACTACAGGAGAGGTTTCACTGAAAATAACGCCGGTCCACGGCGATACAGTTTATTATGAAATCGGAGATAATATCCCAACAACAGCCTCTGGCAGGATAGAATCTTTTACTAATTTTAAGACCAGGGAACTGCAGCTTTCCTTCCTTTGTGTTGATTCAACAGGCGCACATAGCACCGGGGTATCCGAAACTTGGAAAAATACTATCAATCTTAAATACAAGGTATTCCAGCAGGGTAATGACTGGATGGTTGAGCTGCAGGCTTATCCTAAAGGAAGTATACGATATACTACGGATGGTTCAGACCCAAAAGGCTTTGGTGCGACCTACAACGGTCCTTTTCCTATTACTGAAGAGTGCCCTTTTATCTTGGCAATAGCCCAACAGGATGGAGTGACATCGGCCCAGGAAAAGATACAGGTCAAACAGTATATAACCAAGGAAGTTAAGGTTGATCCAGGCCAACCACTCATATGGCATCGCCGTCATTCCAACCTTACAGCCAAGTTCGCCTTTGAATTTATGGAAAGATTAACAAAATTTCATGGAACGGCCTATGGTATCACCATTGATGTGCAGGCAAATGACGATGCACAGGAGATCAGTTATGCGAGCGCCGAATCGTTTGGGTTGCATGGAGATGCTTTTGAAAAACTGGTGAAGCAATTGCAAAATGCCATGAATGGCAGCCAAATTTTTTTAACCGTTGAACATGTTAAGTTTGACAAAGGACAACAGTTGCTTGACTGGATTGCCGAGGCAAAAAGCAAGTTGCAGCCCGGTGAGGTTAATCAGTGAGTCAACAGGTAAGAAAGGCAGCAAATAAGAAAAAAATTTTGGGCTTTGGCTTTATGCCGGAACAGAGTGAGCATTTTTTTCTGGTGACGATTCCCACATCCCGCGCTCAAAATGCCGAGGTGTTTATTTCGGAGCATTTCAGATGGAAGCAATTAGACAAAGGTGAAGATATTCCGCTCAGTTTCAACGATGAGGATGCTCAACTAAAAGTGATTCTACCTCGCCGTTTCTGGGACGAGATAGCCGAAGAGGTCAAAGCAGAGTTTAACCGGCGTCTGCGGGGCATGGGGATGAAGACCGCTAAATGGGTTAAGGCGGGGCAGATTCCGGTCGAACGCTCTCTGGGTAAGGAATTGGTCCTTCTGGCCTGGGCGATTGAGGAGTGTGATCCCTTTCTCATCAGTACCGCTATCAGGAACTGGCTGGGACTTGTACCTGAAGAACGCTGGTGGCTTTATACCATGACCAATGCCTGTACTGGGCATGCTATAAATGGGAAGGGTAAAGGATGGCGCAAAGCAGTCCGCTTTGCCTTGTCCGAGAATCCGGTTTCCGAGAGTGGTCAATCTGCAATGCGTAGGCGGCAGCTTGGTGGATTGTTTGATTTATTACCGGATCAGAAAAGTTGATTCGAAAAAGGATAGAGTATGAATGACCGTGTTTTTATTGAAGAGCAGTTCCCTGTCTCCAAGATCTCTAAGGAGAGCTACAAAGAGAGGAAGGCTGGTGCCAGTCAGACGTTGACCAGTCTGGGGAAATGGTGGGGAAGAAAACCTCTGGTTCTCGTGCGGGCTGTTATTATCGGTATGCTTATGCCGGTTTCCAATGATCCGCAAAGGGATCGGGAAATATTTCTCAAAATCATGACCATGGACGATGAAGGTCTGTGGCAGAGGCGATCAAAAGCCATCCCAGCCCAGGTCGTACAGAGTCATTTGACTGAGCAAGAATGGGATGAATTGCTTATTGATGATGAGGGGCAACCCAAACGAAGCTGGTCAATCGGTTTAAGTGAGGTTGAAAAGGAAGAGGTGTTGCACAAGGTTTTTAATCGTATGTCCTATGATGAGAAACTAACCTATTGCGACCGTCCCGAACAAGTTGAAGGACCGGACCAAAGTGTATGGCGGGATATCAATACACATCTGGGTACCAATGCCGCCGAATTGCAGGAGCTTGTTGTGGAACTTGGTACACGCCGCTTTGGTCGTATACCCCGAGTGGGAGACGCCTTTTGTGGTGGGGGCTCTATTCCTTTTGAGGCAGCTCGGCTTGGTTGTGAGGCTTATGGCTCGGATCTCAACCCCGTTGCAGCCCTTCTTACGTGGGCCTCTATTCACTTGATCGGTGGTGGAGAGGTGATACAGAACCAAGTTCAGGATGCTCAGCAGACAGCCTTTGATGCGGCGGACAAGCAGATTACAGAGTGGGGAATTGAACACAACGCGAAAGGATGGCGGGCCGATGCTTATCTTTATTGTGTGGAAGCAAGGTGTCCAGCAACCGGCCTGATGCTCCCCCTTGTTCCTTCCTGGGTGATCAGTGAAAAGTACCAAGTATGTGCGGTATTAAAACGAAATGATTCGCATCAGAGTTATTCTATCGAAATTGTAACTGGTGCTGATGAAGAGACCATGTCCAGGGCGAAAAAGGGCACAATTCAAGATGGGAGAATGGTCTGTCCCGAGACGGGAGAAACCTTTTCCATCACATCCATCCGTGGCGACCGAAGGGTGGGTGGAGAAACTGCATATGGTCTGCGGCTCTGGGAAAATGATGACCTTGTGCCAAGGCCTGATGATATCTTCCAGGAACGGCTCTACTGTGTACGCTGGGTGGAAAAGTATTGGGGTAAAAACTCCAAGGGCGAAGATGTGGAAAAAATCCGTCGTCATTTTTGTGAAGTGGGTGATGATGATTTGGCAAGAGAAGAGAAGGTATTAAGTTTGGTTAAGGACCATTTCACTGATTGGCAAAAGAGAGGATTTATTCCGAGCCGGATCATTGAGCGGGGAGGGGAAAAGACAGAGGAACCAATTCGGACAAGAGGGTGGACTTATTGGCATCATTTGTTTAATCCGCGGCAATTATTAATACATGGAGAATTTTTAACTGAGTTTAAGAAAATTAATCCTTCCACGCCTGAGATGGTTATTGCATCATGCTTATCTATTGGTGCTGGTGTTGACAATTTGGCAAAACTATGTGGCTGGAACCCTCATAAATCAAAGGGTCCGGGTTCATCGAGAAATGTTTTTTATGATCAAGCGTTAAATCCTCAATATAATTATGCAGCAAGATCGTTAAGCAATCTGCAGATATTCTATTTATCTCAATTCCCAAAATCGCAAGAAGCCTGCCGCTCTTACGTTCAGACTCATGATGCGCGACAACTTGTGGTCGAAAACGATTTATGGATTACAGATCCGCCATATGCAGATGCAATTAACTATCATGAGCTTACTGAATTCTTTCTTGCTTGGTATGAAAAACACCTGCCTCAAGCTTTTCCAGATTGGTATACAGCAACAAAGAAAGCTTTAGCCGTTCGTGGTTCAGGAGAAAATTTTAAACATTCCATGGTCGATTGTTACTCCAACCTGACAAAGCATATGCCAAATAATGGTTTTCAGCTTGTTATGTTCACTCATCAAGACGCCTCAGTTTGGGCTGATCTTGCAATGATCCTTTGGGCCGGTGGACTTAGAGTGACTGCTGCTTGGACCATTGGCACTGAAGCAGCTTCCGGCTTAAAAAAAGGCAACTATGTTCAGGGCACAGTCCTCCTTGTTCTTCGAAAAAGAACTGAGCATGACACAGCGTTTCTTGACCAACTTTATCCGGAGATTGAAGACGAAGTTAGGCGGCAACTCGACCAGATGCTGGCATTGGATGATCAGGAAGACCCCAACTTTGCTGATACTGATTACCAGCTGGCCGCATATGCCGCGGCCCTGAGGGTGCTTACAGGGTACAGTGAGATAGAGGGCCATGATATCAAACATGAACTGTTCCGCCAACGCCAGGCTGGTGAAAAATCCGCCTTTGAGCAAGTCATTGACCGGGCGGTGGAAATTGCCTCCGACCATTTGGTTCCCAAAGGACTTGAGCCACGCTATTGGAAAATCCTATCCGCCTCTGAACGATTTTATCTTAAGGGTCTTGAGCTGGAAAAACATCTGGAAGCCCGCTCAGGTGCCTATCAAGAACTTGCCAAAGGTTTTGGTGTGCGCGACTATACCGGTCTCTTTCATCAAGCCGAAGCCAATGCTGTTCGTTTCAAGACTGGTAGCGAGTTTAAGAGAACAACTTTGGGCAGTGGAGAGTTTGGCTCCACCACCGTACGTAATATCCTCTTTGCCATACATGAAACCGTACGCACTGATGATGCCAGACAGGGTTTAAACTGGCTGCGTGAAGAGGTTCCTACCTATTGGGAGCAGCGTAAACAAATTGTCGCCATACTGAACTACCTGGCCGCTCTTTCCCATATCTCCCACATGACCCACTGGGAAAAAGATGCCGACGCCGCCCAACGGCTTTCCGGGTCGGTAGAAAACGACCATGAGGGTAGATTGTAAATGATTTCCCGTTTCTCATCTCGTCGCCTGTCGCTTGAAACCTCATTCATTAGGGATCGGCTTGAGGGAGCGGTTTCTTATGACCGAATTGCTGGTTTTTTCAGGTCTTCCTTGTTGGAAGTTGCTGGTGAGCAGTTGGAGGCACTGGATGGGAAAATCAGGGTTGTCTGCAATTCAGAGATTGATCAACGTGATGTCAGTACTGCCAAAGCAGCACAGCATGCCCTGCGAAAGTCATGGTGCGCAGGGGAACCAGAAAAACTTGGTAGGAAAAGTAGAGATCGTTTTAGTCGTCTTTTTTACCTGTTGGTAACAGGTAAACTCGAAGTTAGGATATTGCCGGATGCGGTCTTTGGTCTGATACATGGTAAAGCAGGGGTGATTGGTTATAAGAACGGTCGGAAAACCTGTTTCATGGGCAGTGCAAATGAAAGTCTCACTGCCTGGAAACTCAACTATGAATTGGTTTGGGAAGATGATTCAGAAGCGGCGGTGCAGTGGGTCCAGGAGGAATTTGAGTCACTATGGAACCATCCGGATGCCATCGCGTTAAGTGAGTTTGTTATAAAGGACATCAAACGGCTGTCACTGCGAGAAGAGATACCCGTTGACACCTGGAGGGAAAAATCTGGAAATGATCCGGCATCTGGTGTTGTTGAGACTCCAGTTTATCGAAAAGAGTATGGATTGTGGGCCCACCAGAAATATTTTATCAAATTGGCCTTTGAGGCCCATAAAATAGGCGGAGCTCGTTTTATCCTGGCAGACCAGGTCGGCCTTGGTAAGACGGTGCAACTGGCCTTAAGCGCGATGCTCATGGTGCTGCAAGGTGATAAACCTGCCCTGGTCATTGTCCCAAAACCTCTGACTTTGCAGTGGCAAGATGAACTACGCGATCTTCTTGGTATACCTTCTGCTGTTTGGACCGGGCGGGAATGGATTGATGAGCAGGGAATCGTCTACCCGTCAACAGGTTCGGAATCGATTAAAAAATGTCCTCGACGTATTGGTATAATGTCGCAGGGACTTATCACTTCTGGTTCCGAGGTTGCAGATCACCTGAAACTGATGCAGTTTGAATGTATTATCGTGGATGAAGCCCACCGAGCTCGCCGTCGCAAGGTAAATGAGCAAGCTATGTTTGAAAGAGCTGAACCAAACAATCTGATGCGTTTTCTCCGGGAAATCAGCCCTCGCACCAAAAGCCTACTCCTTGCTACGGCAACTCCAGTACAACTGCATCCCATTGAAGCCTGGGACCTCTTGGATATCCTCGCCACCGGCAATGATATGGTCTTCGGCAATTCAATGAGCAGGTGGCGACGGCCTGATCAGGTCATTCCCGTTATCATGGGAGAGACGAAAATTTCGGAGGAGCTTGGGGAGGCATGGCGCTGGATCAGAAACCCAATGCCCCCTGCTGCTGAGAGTCGTGATTTTAAGCTATTACGAAGAAAACTTGGTCTAAAAGACAGAGATTATGTAGCAGCCGGAGATAGCCTTGAATTTTTACGGCCACCTGAAATTACCCGTTTAAGAAATGTTATTCCAGAGTTTGGTCGCGGGCACAATCCTTTTATCCGTCATATTGTCAGGCGTACCAGGGAATTTCTTGAGGAGACAATTGACCCTGCTACAGGCGAACCCTATTTGAAACCGGTACGAGTTAAACTTTTTGGAGAAGAGCCGGGTGAGGCTGTTATACTGCCACCCTATCTCCAAGATGCTTATCAGGCGGCTGAAGAATTTTGTAGCCTTCTGAGCAAGAGGGTCAAAGGGGCTGGTTTTTTGAAAACTCTCCTGCTCAGGCGTATTGGTAGTACTATTTATGCCGGTCGGCAAACAACTGAGAAAATGCTTAATGAATGGGGTTCTCAAGAGAACATTGTCAACGCCTCGTTGTTTGAGGAAGAAGATGATGCTGTCGTCAATGCGGATCGCGAAAACATGAAGAATATAACCGATGCTGAACGATCTGCACTGAGTCGTTGTTTGAAAGCCCTTGATGCCAGTCAGGACAAAGATCCTAAATATAAAAAAGTAGAAGAATATCTTGTTGGACAAGGTTGGTTAGCAAAGGGCTGTATAGTTTTTTCTCAGTATTTTGATTCTATCTGGTGGCTTGCCAAGCAGTTATCGGCGGACTTGAGTGACGAAATCGTCGGCATTTATGCGGGTGGTGTTAATTCCGGGACTATGCTGGCAGGAATCTTCAATAAGATGTCACGGGATGACCTGAAGTTTAAGATCAGCACAGGAGAGATTCGACTACTGCTTGGTACTGACGCTGCCAGTGAAGGATTGAACCTGCAGCGACTGGGGACTTTGATTAACCTCGACCTTCCATGGAACCCAACTCGCTTGGAGCAAAGGAAGGGCCGTATCCAGCGAATCGGTCAGGCCTTGGATGAAATAAACGTTTACAATATGCGTTACATGGGATCGGTCGAAGACCGGGTGCATGAACTTCTTTCCAGCCGCTTAGAGGATATACACGGCTTGTTTGGCCAGATCCCTGATGTCCTGGAGGATGTCTGGATTGATGTTGCCAACGGCGAGGTGGAAGAAGCGAAAAAACTGATCGAATCCGTTCACCCCAAACATCCCTTCGATGAAAAGTATAACCGGGTGAGTGATATTGACTGGGAGAGTTGTGCAATAGTATTGGATGAAGAAGACAAAAAAAGAGTACTTGTACGAGGGTGGTAAAATCCACAGGAGAAGGTTTGAGTCTGTAAAGTGCTGTAAATAAGTTGATGAGCCATCCTAAAATTCCACACAGAGGGATATGCTCTGGAAAGGATTTGGCTGACTCATAAACAAAATTTATGAAAGAGTTATCCCATGGCAATCCTTAGTTTGGGTCATATCAGATAACTTAACCAGGCTTCCTTGAGTCAAAGCAGATCACCTCCAAAAAGACGTGTGCCTCTGGAGGATCAAAGAGCTCACTGGAGCTGACCTGCATTAAACAATGTGTCCATAATTATTGTTTCTTCGATTTGTTATCACGAGGATAACTGATAGTAAAACTGCTCCTCAGAAGGATATATACCCCAACCAGCAACATTACACCCCATGGCCCATATTCTTTTAATAACTCGCTCCATATCTCCATCATATCGCCCTCTTCATCACTTCTTTTTAGCGGGTCGTTTTCTTCGACGCGTTTCTGCCACTCTCTTTTTGTGTTCTTCCATTTCCTCAACATGCTCAACTGCGAAAGGTTTCGCGGCCTCTATCAATCCATCGAAATGGTAACTGTTTGCTGTCTGCCCTCCAGCAGAGTTAAACCGCTCTTTTCGTATAATAAAACTAGCCTCCGCCAAACGAGCAATTGATCGTTGAACAGTACTGGGACTCACACCCATACAATCAGCAATAGCTTTCTTTGATGGTCTTGGTGGTTGGTCCTGATACCACCAGTGTTTAGCAAGTTGGAGGAGCACATTGACATCAGTTGGGGTAAGCCCCAATGCACTTTGCTTCTCCAGGATGATAGAAGGAATTACTGTCCAGCCAGCTGCCATTAATTCCTTAGTCCACTTCTTTTCATTTTGGACCAGAGTTTCAGATATTTCTTTCTTGGTAATTTTTGTCATAAATTATCCTATATGTTATATTAAACTTACATCTACAACATATATATATACTTGTTATTCCATGTAAGTCAAATCACACCAGTATTCGAATTTGCATGAGGGGTAGTGTGAAATTGCACTACAGGCAATGCGCGTTTTTGCATTCCCAGCCTAAGCACAGATGCTCTACGAAATAGATTAATGCTGAAGTAGACCAATGGAGAAACAGACAAAAGTGAGTAAAAAAATAAAATATATATTAGGTCCTGTGCAAATTTGCCTATGGGGGAGGAGAATTTTTATGGAGAAATCTACTAGGGTAGGAGCGCTTTCTTGTGCCACCGACCATGGCCGAAACAATGGTGTATCATCTAGGTTCGGGGATATTTGAATCAAAACATACGAGAGGGTGAACTATGGAGTTTAGTTTAGAGTTTAGCAAAAGACTGATTGAAGCAGCGGAAAGTCTTTCGCAAGTTAAGCCAGTCGAACCGGATACTGACAGAGCAATTTTGTATTTAAGTTTAGTCTCCTGTGAGATATCGATAAAAGCTTTACTTGAGAAAGCTGGGTATTCTTTGAAGGAAATTAAGGGGATGTCACACAAATTTGCCAAGCTCAAGAAAGCCCTTTCTACTTGTGATTTTAAAGGAGACAAAAAAGGATCTGCAGCCAAGCTTTTTGCCGAAAGTCCAGACAAGCAAGTACCCTATATGACAGTGGGGAAGCTTCTTGATTTTGAACAAGAGAAAGCATCAATGTTCCCCAATCAAGTAAGGTATGGTTCTTCTATCAAAAACTACCCTCCAACTCTAATGCTTAAGTGTGCCAAAAAGGTCAATAAATGGGCTTTCAAAAACATATCGTTCATCAAGCGAAAAAAAAAACATCAAAATGAATCAAAACATATGAGACCCGCAATTATTCCAAAGGGGCATAAATGAAAATTGGTCGAAACGAACCGTGTCCGTGTGGCAGCGGGAAAAAATATAAAAAATGCTGTAAAAGCCTTAAGACGTTACTTGGTGTAGATAATTCCGATTCCCCCAATAAAAATATCGGTAGGCAAGAGGCGTTGTTAGCCGATCTGCTTGGAGGCTTTGTAGATCATGAATTGACAAGAATGGACCTTTTAAACATGGCCCGTGACGATGAACTTGACACGTCTGAAGCGCATGCTCTTTTAGAGGAACTGGATAGAAGCTCCGATAAGCTTGATAAAACAATGGTGGTGTATGGCGATGAATACGGCCTGCCGGAACCCATGGAAACCGAGGATGAAGGCGAGAACCGCTACGATGGTTTTGAACCAGAACCATATTATGACTACCTGGAAAAACAATACGAGCAGACTAAAAAAGACGGATTGCTTGAAATATTAAGGGTTTTGGAGCTGGATGAGGAGCACTCGGACGAAAGCCTTGTGGCAGCTGTAAATTATTACAATAAGAACGAAGGAAACATAAAAGAAAACGCTCCGCTTGATATCTTCAATAAATATGAGCAGCGGATGATTAACAAGGGTGGAAATTTCAGGCCCGCTCTTTGGGCGATGATGTTATCCATGAAGTTTTCCGAGGCTATTCAGGAGAAAAAAGCGTACATAAAACATTCCAACAAATATTCCTTTTAATCTGGTCCCAGATGATAAGAACAGAGCACCGGTACCATGTCGGAATGGTATTGGGACGAATGTAGGAGTAAAATAAAGTCAGTAACTAAATGCGTTGGAAGTTACTGTTTTTTCGTTTCTGGTTTTCTTGAGATAAAATAAAGATGGTAACTTTTGGTTTGTGGCCATTTCCATCATGATAATTTTCAAAAATATTAGTTGGTAACAAACAAGAATATAAATCCGAAATATTAACAATTTAAACAGATGCCTAATCCAAATTGGACGAATTAGTTTACCAACTATATTTTCAAGTTACCTACTATATTTACATCCCACATCTCAGCTTTAGTGCAGAAACTTGTAGTTGGGGTAATTTTTTAAATTTTCTGAAAGAAAAATTACAGATTGAGGGATACTGGCTGGCGGTTGGTTTGATACCACCCCAACAGACCACCGGCTCCCGATCTGACCGGGACTAACCAGGGCCGTTAAATTAGTGGTATCAAAACACGGCACCTGGTCGCGCCGGCAACAGAGCTTTTGATACCAAAACATTAAACCTGATATACAAAGGGGAAACCATTATAGATTTGCTATCCCTTATTTATTTCTTTTATTGCTTTTAGTATTTCTTCTTTATCTTTTTCAGCATTTTTTCCTGTAATATAAGCTACAACTAAGGTGAATAGACAGCTTAGAAAAAACTCTTTCGAAAATCCAAATAGATTTTCAGGAATTTGGATATTAATAAAATAGTTATATACAATTTCTTCACTACATGTGTCAAAATCCACTGAATCAGCATAATGCGTTAAATACTTTTTCGACTCAATATTTGCTAATTCACTTAATTTCTTAAAATTTTCATCGTTAAACGATAATTTTATTCGTGAACAGAAGACACTAAGTTCTTCTAGTTTTTTTTCTTTTTCTAGACGTGCAATTGCTTCTGATATTCTTTTATGATGAGCTGTCTTGGTTTTTACATCTTCAATTTTTAAACCTCTACTTTCTAATAATGCTTGTATAGCGGCATCTGCTAATCCTTTGCCTAGATCTGATTTGCTTATTAGATTGTTGTTTTCTTCCATGTTTTTTCTAGCTCCTTGTGTTTCAATACCTTGTTCCAGAAATTCCACCACCTCAAATTTTCATTCTAATTGTCTAATCTCATCAATCCTTTGAGGCGGAAAGTGGCGATAGAAAGTTGTTCGTCCAATAGCGAGTTGCTTGATAATATCTGATATGAACGGGTAATTTTCGGTATCTTTAATCATAGACTCAGTATTGCGGATTATATCCTCAGTCATGCTTGGCGGTCGCCCACCCTTACGTCCTCTTTTGCGAGCAGCTGCAAGACCGGCTCGGGTATTTTCTACAATCAATTCCCTTTGGAATTCATCGAATGCGGCGGTCATGTGAAAATATAAACGCCCTTCCGGCGTTCCTGTATCAATCTTTTGAGTTAGTACCTTTAGCGTTATTTTTCGCTGCTCAAGATCAAGAGAGGTTGCTATGATTTGCCTGATAGATCTTGCTAATCGTGACAATTTCCAGACAACAAGCGTGTCTCCCTCTCTCGCATAATCTAGTGCCGCTTTCAACTCGGGCCTGTTTTTCTTTGCACCTGAAATTTTTTCTATAAAAATCCGTTTGCATCCAGCCTGCTCAAGAGCGTCGATTTGCATTTGCGGGTTTTGATCCATGGTCGAGACACGGGCATATCCAATGAGCATATTAATATTCCTAAAACGTTTTTTGGCTACAATAACAGAACAATCATTTTAGAACAATGTTTTGGAACATAAATTGAGCTTTGCAATTGACGAAAAAGTGTCAGGAGAGAATTTCACAACCGTGTTCCGAAAACGAAGGTTTTTGGTACAAGCCGATAGGCAAGAAATTGGCCTTATTAAAAAAAGGAGACATCTACAAGGTTGCCTCCTTTTTTCGTCCTACTCTTTAAATGAAGTAAAAACCGAACAAACGTTCAGTATGATACTTTATTGTCAACCGACAAAACGGTGTTTGCTGCAACTGCTTACGAAAAGAGGTTAGCTGAAAGACTCTCTCAACAGAGAAAGCCTTTCTCTACTAAAAACTTACTGATCAATCAGAAACGTATCAAGCGTTTCGCCGCCATCAATACGGGCTTTAAAAACGTTAGGCATACGTCCCTGTCCTGTCCAAGTAATATGTTCTCCTTTTTCACTCCAAATTTCATACTTTGGTTGACGCGGAGCTCTTTTACCTTGTTTCTCTGAAGATCCGTCCAGTAATTCACCTGGATCAATACCATCTTCAGCTAGCAACTCTTTATATTTTTGAATTTTCTCGATCTTCTCAGCGTTCTCAATCCTTGCAGCTTCTTCCTCGGCAATTCGGTCATCAATAATCTTTTGAAGTTTGATCTTAACTTCTTCCAATTGTTCAACGCCTATTTCTTTTACTGCACTTTTAAAACGACGGGCGTGGGTAATAATTCTCAAAAAGTCGTTCATTTACGATCCTCTTAATTGATATTTGGTTTCATTAAACACATCATGATATAACGATTGAATCTTACTATCATTTAAAACTAAATAATAGTAATAACAAGTGCTTTCGTGCAACCGTGATGTTGCTTTTTCCAATCTTATAACCGCGGACAAGTTTAAAGCTTTTAAAAGCAACAGCAACAGCAACAGCAACAGCAACAGCAACAGCTTAAGATTGATTATTTGGGGATAGATCGGCTTCCGGCTTCCCCAACCACCACCCTCCTTTCTAATATTGTTCCCGGCGTTTTTCGCTGTGCTGCAACCACCGCCAACAAATTATAAAGGGTGTGCTGGCCGGCGCGATCCTCCAGCCTTAGAGCTGCGAATTACCTCCTGAGGTTCAATCTCTTCTTTTCCTACTGCCCGTTATTATCTTTCTAAATTGCATTGTGGAATTTATCAACCGGAACCGCACAACAGCTCCAGGGGGTGCATATCCCATGCAGAGAGTATTTTTTGTTTGACTGTCTTTTAAGGCTAGGTGTGCGATGCTCTCCCTCCGGTCGTTTATAGCCCACAGACGAAGGATAAAAGCAGGACAGAGATTGATTGATACATTTTTTCAAGTAATCGGTCCAGGGGCCGCTTGTACGGATACAAAAAGCGTATCCGTGCGGTAAAGGATCTTCGCTCTCGCGCAAGACCCCCCTTCAGAGCTTTAACCTACTTAGTTTGTGGTTAAAAGCTGTCTGATAATTGAAAAAATAACATAAACAAAACTGATACTTGCGGGATTTTATAAGGCTCGGAGAGATTAAATATTCTTTTAAAATGCTTCCATATTAGTACGTTATTATATTTATGTATACGTATTAATATGTTACAAATAGTCATGTCTTTTAGATGCTCTGAAACTCACCAAAGCTGCCAGGGCAAAACAAAAAACCTACCGAGGAGGTTTGAAAAGGACTGTAATCGCATCTACCAACAGTTATAGCTTTAATGTTTACATTATGTAATACATGTATTACGGTGTAAACACCCTTTTTTAAAGGGGTTTAATGTTTACAACAAAAAAGGGGTTTGAAAATGGGAACACCATTAAGTATCAGATTGAGCGACGAAGTAAAAGAAGAGTTCAAAAACCTCTCTGATCAGACCGGCATGAAACAAGAGGACTTTGTTGCTACTCTCATTGCCACCTTTAAAGAGAGGCAGGTCGAGACAGATACCGGCTCTCCTGTTTATCGAGAAAGGCAAAAGGTCGACCTTGCTCTTGCACAGATCCAAAGGGTTGTTGTAGGTTTTCTGGAAATCGCTCACAATGATAAAGAAGTTGCAATATCAAAAGCTCAAGAGCAGGTAGAACAAACAAAGGTCGAGATTGCTGAATTAAAAGAAAACCTGAAAGAGAGTAAACTGAATAGTGAAGAAATCACTCAAGCTAAGATCACCCTCGAAGAAAAACTAACCGGCCTGGAAAAACAGGCAAATAGTTTAGAGGCTCTGCAAAGCGCATGGAAGGAAAAAGAAACATCTCTTAATGCTCGCCTAGCGGATCTCGACGCTGAAGCCAAGGAAGCTCGTAAATCAAAAACAGAGCTTGCCGAAGCTGCGACCAAGATAATGGAGCAAAAAAACATAATTGCTCTTGCAGAACAGAAGGGCATTGCAACTCAAGAAACCCTCACCGACATTAAGACCCGACTGCAAAACAAGGACAATGCTCTTGAGAAATTAAGAGCTGAACTTCAACAAGTGAAAGATACAACCAATCAACAGATGATCACTCTCACTCAGGAACACGCTGAAAAGCGGGGGAGTCTTACAGCAAAAATCGAATTTCTGTCACAAAAAATCACTGATCTTGAATCAAGTTTGGCTGAAATCACCTCAAAAGCCAAGGCAGCTAAAACAAAATAACAGGAGGTCTACAGATAAAAAATTAATATTGTAGACGTTCTAAGTCCTATTTTTTACAATGAACTGTGCAACAGTTCGGGAACCTTGCTCAGTATGAAACTTTATCACTCTCCGGTAGCAATCAGCTTTTCCACTTCCGCAAAAACAAGATGTTTTCGTTCGTTCATCGTTTTGTCTCATGTTTATCTTTTTAACTACCATGCAAGCACCCGATATCATTATCATCTGTTTTTACTATATTTTCCAACATTAGACAAAATAATCCATTTTGTGTGCAAGGTCATAGTCGATTTGCGACAGCAATTCGCGGACTCCCGTCCATGGCGCAGGGCTCAAAATACAGGACTGGCGGAATCTCATTCTGACTGTAGAATCCGACAGCCTTTTGCCTGTAGGTGCGATAGTCTCGAAGGAGGGCGACGCATTGGCCGTCCATCCTTGCTTCCAATCCCTCCAGGCTTTCGAAGAAAACAACTTCCCTTTCGGCAAGCATTGCGTCCACATACACTTCGCGGTTGAACATACGGAAGCCCCCTGCGGCCGACAGGGTTCGGCGGCCTATTTCATAGCGGGCGTAGCTCTCGATATGATCGAGCACCTCAGGGGACGCGGCGCGGGAATGTTCTTCGTTGAGCCTGGTGATGGAGGGCCTACCGTCCAGGGCGCGGTGTCCGCGAACGTAGTTTCGATAGTGGACGTAAGCAGGAAGGTCGCGCCGGAGAGGCTCGAAAAGCCATGGGGTATGTTGCTTGTAATAGTCACGCATGTCGTCGCGAAACCCCCGTTCGAGCTTCCCGTTGGTTTGGGGATGGTACACCGCCGTGTGGATTAACCGAATGCCTACTTGCTCGCAGAACGCGGAAAGAAGATTTCCTTTAAACCCGGAGCCATTATCAAAGATGATCGCCTTGGGAATGACTTGCCACTGACGCATGGCGACGATGATCGCACGGATCGTAGTACGAACGTCCGGGTTTAGAATGAGATCACAGAACACATAACCACGTGAATAGTCGTCCATGAGCGCCAGGTGATAGGCCGTCTGGCCGGTATCGGAGAGCGTGATTTTCTCCAAAAAATCCCCGTGCCAAAGGCTGTGGGGATGGTGTCGCTCATAAAACCGCCATGCCGGGGTGGACGGTGCGGGAGCGAAGAAATTGGCTGTTGCCTCAAGCCATTTCCTTTTGCGGCGCTTGAAGGTGGACGGGCTGACATGGATTCCCTTGCTGTTCAACAAATCCCACGCTAGGCGATCCGGACCGAGATAGAATTTCTCGTGCAGGAGATTTCGCACCTCCCTGTCAGTACGCTGAGTGAGTTTCCGCGCCGGATCAAGTGGCCGCTGGCGTTTGGTAAGTCGAGCCAGATGGTGACGCTTCCTGATCCGCTGGATCGTGCGAGGACTTGGAGCTTTGGGGCCGAGCCGCTTCGCAATTCGATAGGAGCTGAAGGAGGGCCGGACCTGGCAAAGAAAAACCGTTTCTTTTTCCAGGGCATCGCTCACGTGGTTGTGCGGTAGCTTCGGACCGCGCGGTTGGTCTTTCACCGCCTCACAAATAGCCTTAATTGCGCGGCTTCGAAACTTATACAAACTGCTGCGGTCTATCCCATAATCCACGGATACTTGCGCGGCGGGTTCGCCGCGAAGCAAGGCCAACACGGCCTGGACGCGAAGGTCTGATGGTGATGAGGACGCGGAGGGTTGAGTCATGGAATGTTCCTCCTCATTCTGGAGGGTGTCTTGAGCCGGTCGCCCTTGTTGCGCAAACGTTCGTTTGCGCAACAAAGACAGGACTTGTCATTTTCAGAAGTCGAGTGCACCAGTTTAATGGGTTATGAGCGCGATGTGCAGACCACTTTTGACAACTAAATTTCAATAGTCATCTGCACCAATCCCAAGAATGCTCAGTACTCCTGTGCACTAAATTGAGATCATCGGGCCGTGTCCGTAGCGCTTAAAAAGGTCAGTCATGGTGGCCGACGCCACATTCCAGATGCTGGGTGTCATTTTCAGGACTCGAACTCTAGTTTGTCGCTCCTAAGTGGGGTTGGTCTCAAAATTCCTGTCACATTATAATTAGAATATACCTTTTGCGTGTCATACTTTAAATGACGTGTTAAGTGACAATTATTTATAGTGAGAATCTTCCGAATCAAGTTGTCACATAATCGAACGTATAAATGACAGGAGTATTATGCTTATAGGTTACATGCGCGTATCCAAAACAGACGGGTCTCAGTCAACTTCGTTGCAGCAAGATGCGATGATCGCTGCAGGAGTTGATCCAGTGCATATTTACGAAGACCAGGCTTCAGGCAAAAAAGATGATCGACCCGGTCTTGCGGCTTGTCTCAAGGCTTTACGAGAAGAAGATACATTGATCGTCTGGAAGCTCGACAGGCTTGGTCGTAACTTGCACCATCTTGTCAACACGGTGCACAATCTGACTAGTCGTGGTATTGGTCTTAAGGTGTTGACAGGACACGGTGCTTCCATTGACACTACTTCTGCTGCCGGCAAGTTGGTTTTCGGCATTTTTGCCGCATTGGCTGAGTTTGAGCGAGAACTGATTGCCGAGCGTACCCGGGCGGGGCTTGCTTCGGCACGAGCACGAGGAAGGACGGGAGGGCGACCATTCAAAATGACACCAGCAAAAATACGCCTGGCAATGGCCGCAATGGGGCATAAAGAAACAAGCGTAAGCTCTCTGTGCAAAGAACTTGGTATTACCAGGCAAACTCTTTATAGGCATGTATCGCCGAAAGGGGAACTGCGGCCTGATGGCGTAAAATTGCTTTCAAGATCCCAACATTGAAGAGTATTGACGAGCAGTAAGTCCTTCTCAGGAGTTATGCTGCGAGCCTGAACAATCGTCAGTTACTGTCGTGCACATTGCCTAACCTGCATTATTTCTGTATAACTGATTAATATGTCTAAGAACATAGCGAGTTTAATCTCAATGTAGAAAACAAGGTATTCAAATGCCCCTTTCAGTTATGTTAGTCGTTTTACTTGCAGCTACACTGCATGCATCATGGAATTTCCTTATCAAACGAAATGAAGATAAACACATAGGTATGACAGCGGTAGTTCTGGGACACACCCCTTTTGCTTTAGTGGTCCTATTATTTTCTCCTCTTCCAAGACTTGAGTCTCTTCCTTACATAGTCATTGGAGCATTGTTGCATACTGGTTATCAATTATTCCTTCTATATTCATATCGTATTGGTGATTTGAGCCAAGTCTATCCTTTAGCTCGTGGGGTCGCTCCCTTAATTGTAGCTGTTGTTTCACTTACAATTTTAGGAACTCACCTTGGCACAATTGAACTAACAGGAATAGCCATCATAGGAACTGGTATAATGAGCTTATCTTTGGTTAGACGAAGTGATGGTTTTAGAAATTATAAAGCTGCATTTTTAGCGATAATTACAGGAGGATTTATTGCCGCATATTCTCTAGTGGATGGTCTCGGCGCTCGTGTTGCAACAACTGCACTTGGGTTTTACGGGTGTCTATCAATCCTAAATGCCATATTTTTTTCTATTGTAATAAGGTTTCTAAAACCGGGGACAATTAAGACTGTCAGTCAAAAAAATTACAAGTTAGCGTTAAGCGGTGGTTGTGCATCTTTTATAGCCTATGCCTTGGTGATTTGGGCTTTTACTATGGCACCTATTGCCGTGGTTACTGCATTGAGAGAGACAAGTATAATTTTTGCTCTTTTTTTAGGCGTATTTGTACTTAAAGAAAGACTCGATTTAATAAAAGTATTTGCGTCAATGGTCACACTTGTTGGTGCGGGGTTGCTTCGTATTAATCGTTGAGGGACAAGTGTAAAAATATAATGCTAAAAAACATTTAGCCATCACTCGGATAAACTTCGAAAACATTGTGAACCCTGAAAATTCAACGTGTAGCCTTGCTCCATTTCCCTCTTATCCAATGAACGATAGTACTTTCTTTGCTTCAAAGGTGCATTTCCTGAGAGTACAGGTAACACTACCGTGTACGCTCCTTGGCTATCGTTTGAGGTTCTGCTGGTCCCCCCTCATTTTTTGTCCTATATAATCAGTGCATTCGAGTTTTGACATTTTGTGCTATCGTCTTCTGAAAATGACAAATTCTCCGGAAATATGGCTGTTAAGATTCTCACAAACCATTCTTGAAATTATTTTCTCAAAATACTACATTGTATATGAGTTATAATAAAGGAGCATTTTATGTTAGTTGGTTATGCGAGAGTGTCCTCTAATGAGCAGAATTTAAATTTGCAGCTTGACGCTTTAGAGACCGCCGGATGCACAAAAATATTTTCTGATAAGCTATCCGGAACACAAAAAAATCGGCCTGGCCTGGAAAACGCTTTATCACATTTGAGAACAGGTGACACGTTAGTACTCTGGAAACTCGACCGATTGGGCCGCAGTGTCAAGGGGCTTATTGAGTTAGTTGAGACACTTCAAGTTGATGAAATAAACTTTTACAGTATCACTGACGGAATAAACACTTCCACACCTGCTGGACGCTTTTTCTTTCATGTGATGGCTTCTCTTGCTCAAATGGAACGTGAATTATTGGTGGAACGAACCAAAGCAGGATTAGCAGCGGCAAAAGAACGAGGGCGAGTTGGAGGACGAAAACGAATTATGACTCCAAGCAAATTAGAGGCAGCCAAAAAATTATTGAGGGAGGGTATGCCGCCAAAAGATGTTGCACAAAATTTAGGGGTTTCTGTCCCAACATTGTATAGATGGTGTCCTGCAGCAAGTAAAGAGAATTGAATTCTGCAAATACTTAAAGGGTAGAATTTGCCAGGGACAAGGTTTGACAGTCTAAAATATACCTGTATCGAATCTATTCAGAAATAGTCTGAAATTGTGAATTTTCTTAATCGGACACACTGAGTGAAACCAGTTATTGCGCAAGTATAGCTCGATTCCTGCCTGAACCCTTGGCTTGATACAGGGCTCCACCCACAATCCCACGGGCGAGACCGTAGTTGAGGATACCAGCCAGCTCCCCAAAAAGGAATTAAACATAAATCAAAAATCGATTAGGGCACCAGTGCATTGCTCTTATCGCTTTGGCGGCTTTAGTTGAAGCAAAAAACGTTCAGCATCTTCCGCTGTCATAGGACGGCTGATATGGAACCCTTGTGCTTCATCGCATTTTCCCTGTTTAAGAAACTGCAATTGCTCTATGGTTTCAACACCTTCGGCGGTGACCTGAAGTTTCATGCTCTCAGCCATGGAGATAACGGCACCGGCAATTGCCTGATCGTCGGGATCCGTGGTAATGGCCTTGATAAACGATCTATCTATTTTAAGCCGGTCGATAGGAAATTGTTTTAAATAACTGAGACTTGAGTAGCCGGTGCCAAAATCATCAATGGCAAGGTGCACCCCGATGGCTTTTAACTTCTTAAGGGTTTCTACGGCGAGATCCGCGTTGTTCATCAAAATTGATTCAGTGATTTCCAACTCCAGTTGAGATGGGTCCAGTTTGGTTTCCTGGAGTACCTGCAATACAATATCGGGAAATTCCGTTTGAGTAAACTGTCGCACCGAAACGTTGACCGCAATGCGTTGAAATCCTACGTCGGCATTGTCCCAGGACTTAGCCTGCCGACAAGCCGTTCGCAACACCCATTCACCGATCGGAATGATCAGGCCGCAATCCTCTGCGATGTGGATAAAGTCAAGAGGCGGCACATTGCCAAGGGTAAAGTTCTGCCACCTGAGCAATGCCTCGAGACCGGTTATCTGGCCGGTTGCCAGGTCCACCTGTGGCTGGTAATGCAGTGACATCTCGTTGCGCTCGATGGCATGGCGCAGTTCATTTTCAAGATTCATGCGCAGGAGTGCCTTTTCGTTCATGGAGCCTTCAAAAAACTGCACGTTATTGCGGCCCTTGCGTTTGGCAAAATACATGGCCATATCCGCACTCTTCATGAGTGTCACCACATCCTGGCCATCACGGGGAAACAGGCTAATGCCGATGCTGGAGGTGACAGTGAGCTTATGGGTGTCTAGCTGCATGGGGTTCGATAGCTCTTCCCGAATTCGGTTTGCTACGATCAAAGTATCTTCCGGTTTCTGCAGGTCAGCCAGCAATACCGTGAATTCGTCCCCACCGAGCCTGGCGAGATTTCGTGTTGTATCCTCTTCAGGCAGTGGTCTGGAGAGTGCGTCACTGCTCCGCAGGCTGTGTGCTATTCGCCGGGCAACGGTGCGCAACAACTCGTCACCGACGTTGTGCCCCAGGGTATCGTTTATCCGTTTAAAGTTGTCAAGATCAAGAAACAAAACCGCCAGTGATCGCTCGTTCTTTTTGGCAAAATCAATCGCCTGCTCAATACGGGTCATGAAAAAAGCCCGATTGGGCAGTGCCGTTAAATTGTCGTAGTAGGCCAGTCGAAGAATCTTATTTTCAGCGCACCACTTTTGCCCTAAGGCAACGGCAAGCTGGCGTACTTCATGGGGGTGAAAGGGTTTCTGCACATAAAACATCTTCCCTGCTGGTGGTACGCGCTGCGACAATTCTTTGGGATCAATGTCTGAGTAAGCGGTAGAAATGACGATATCGATCCGGTCATCAAGTTCCCTGATTTTGGCGGCCGCCCAGGCTCCATCAGGTCCTGGCGGCATGCGCATATCGAGAAAGGCGACAGAAAACCGCTTATCCAGGCCACGACTCTCCCGTACGGCCTGCACTGCGGACTCAGCGCTGTTGGTATAGACTATCTCAAAAACAGGTTCATCTGCCGGCGGTCGTTGCTTTGACTCACGACCGAACAATTTCGATTTCAAATCGTTTATTTTAGTGCTGGTCTCTTGCTTGCCGGCTTCCAGAACCAGACGATAGGAGTCGAGAATGGTCGGCTCATCATCGGCTACCAAAATCCGAATTGGTTGACTAGTTTGACAATCCATCCAGCACCTCAGCTGTACCAATGCTATTTTGTACTAAAGTTTCTGCAGAAGGAAGCAGCAGATGCATACACGCACCTCTACCAATTCCATCGCGCTCAGCAGATATTCTGCCACCAAGAGCCTGTATGGTGTTGGCACTCCAGTGTAGACCGTAACCAGATCCTTCTCTGTTTTTAGTAGAAAAACCCCGTTCAAAAAGCCGCCCATAATACTCAGGATCAATCCCTGAACCATTGTCTGTAAAACGAAAACCAACCATCGTTTGTCCCTGCGACTCTTCATACTCTGCCGTTACCGTAACATGGCCGGGCACTATCCCGGCCGATTGAATCGACTCAGCAGCGTTGATCAACAGGTTGGCAACCACCTGTTGCAGGGCGGCACGAGAGCCGGCGACTGCACCGATTTCAGCAGCACTGGCAGTGATCTCAATGTCCAGTGTGTCTTTCAATTCCGGGTTTAAACCGGCCTCTGCATCTTTGATGACCGCCGCCATATCAATAGGTTCAATGACTCTTGCCGAGCGGCTGAATCGTTGCTGGTCTGTGAGAATTTCCTGCACCTGCCCCAGGTGCAGAATGGCCGTTGCCAATTTTTCCTGACTGTCCCTGATCAGCCCTGCCATTTCGGCTCCGGCCAGCTCCACAAATTGTATGAGGTCGGCACGACGATCAGGGGTGGTGGCAGGGTCGGCCAACTCAGCCGCGGCCATTTCCATTTCGCGAAGAGGTGCGGTTTTCAGTTCCTGCTGCAGGGTGGATAATCTGATGTTCAATGGGGTTATCGCATTGCCGATATTGTGCAGTACACCACTGGCCATTTCGGCAATACCGGAATGGTAGGATTGATCTATGAGACGGCGCCGTGTTTCCGCGAGACGGTCAACCATCTGATCAAAGGTGCGGGCCAGGACTCCGACCTCATCTTCACGCTGCAGATCGAGTCTTTCCTGCAGGTTGTCATTTTTTCCTATAACCAGGGCATGTTCAGTAAGCCTTGCAATGGGCTGCAGAATGGTATACTGCAGGAGTTTCCAGAGTACAAGCATCATCAGCATACCTGTCGCGGCAAGAATCCATTGGGTTTGATTGACCGCCCTTGCTCCCTGTGCCGAGATATTGCGTGGGGTATCAATCTGAAACGTCAGTATGGGTTGGCCGAAAATATCGGAGATCGTACTCAACACCTGCCAGCGACTGACGGCCTCAACAAGTTTGAAATCAGAATGCTTTATTCCCTCTGAAGGATTGGCGGGGACGGTCGAATTTGTAGAAATAGTCTGCAATTTGGCTATTTCGACTGCTGCTGTCTTGGCTGTTATGGGCAGTCTGGTGAGTTCACCAATGCGTTGGACAGCAGCTTTGTCGAGAAAACGGCCGAGCACGAACGTGCCGGCGATGGGGCCCTTGCGATCATTGGTCAAGATGGGTTTGGCGACAACCAGGAGAGGCGCGTAAGAAGTATTGATTATCCCTTTGACCACACTTTCGAGGTTTTTATGTTGCAGTAATGGATGGTTGACAGGGAGTTCTGTTGCAGAAAGTTTTTCGAGCTCTAGAGTCTCTTCAGTCTCCAGGTTAAGAGCCTGGCTCCAGACCGCCTTGCCAGCGATGTCGTAAATCGCCAAAAAATTCATACCCAATCCAGCGAGGGTATCGCCGACATCAAAATTCTCTTCAGCATAGTCTGGATTTTCACCTTTTACATAGTCGTAAGTATCCGTCCAGTAGGCCCAGTCCGAGACTGAAGGGGTAATTTGATCGAGTTCGCGGTCGATGGCTCCAAGAGCACGCTCGGCATTCTTCACCGCGGTCTCTTTTTCCAGTTCCATGAAACTCGGCATGATAAAAATCTGCTGTATGCCAAAGCTCGCCAGAGCTGACAGCAGAAAGACGATAGTGACGATTGTGATCACTTTACGTGTTAACGACATAAATTGTTTCCTTGACAAGTTGCGGGCGATGAACAACGCACTTTTAAAAAGTGTTACCAATATTTTCCTGAGACATACATTGGAATGCCAGGAAAATTCTGTCCATTTGAGTTTATGTGAAAGAATTTTCTATGTCAAATTGTCATCTCCTTGATGTGGCCAAGTGACAGATATTGTCCGGAAACACAGGTTATAGCGTTTCCAGAGTGGTCTATCGATTCATGAGTAAGTTATTTTGAAAGATTACGTTTTATATATGTTAGATTTTCCAAAAGAAACGCTCTAAATATTACTATACATTCTTCTAAGATACGGAAAAAAACGGCCCTGGTTCACTCAACTATGTGGCACTGAGTAATCCCATCACAAGAGTATCAAAAGAATAACAGAATGTTTCTGTCGGAGGCTCTTGACATTATCGACCCAAAATGAAAAAATCTCCAGTAGCTCTTGTACGAGTATCTCCTGAACAACAGTGATACAACCGACTCGGTCAACAGTTGTCTGTTCCTTAAAACGCCAATGACGCCAAATTTCTATTAAAACGAGCACCATGTCACTGAAAAATAAAGCTATTACCCTTCTTTTCTGCATATTTGGTGCCTATGCGATCGTGGAGTACACCGTCCAGCGTTTTGTACTCATGCCTGCCTTCGTCCAATTACAACAAGCCGAGGCCACGAATAATACAGAACGTGCCCTGCAGGCTCTGGAGCGTGAAGTAGCCATATTAATTCCTTCGGCCACCGACTGGGCCACCTGGGACGATACCTACCGGTTTATGGTTGACCAAAACGTCGAGTATGTAGAATCCAACCTGAATCTGCAGGCCCTGGAGAGCCTGAATGTCAATCTGATAGCCTTCTACACCCCGGAGGGCATGCGTCTATGGGGCATTGGCTATGATTACGAAAACAAAAAAGAGATGGTCTTGAACGAACTGGCGGAAGATCACCTGGACCTTGCCAATCCCCTGCTTGATTCCTCGGAGAAGCTTGGTAGCGTTGCCGGCCTCTACCATACGCCTGCGGGAATTATCCTCATCGCCAGCCGACCTGTCCTGACCAGCAAAGGCGATGGCCCCAGCCGCGGCCGCGTTGTCATCGGCCGCCTGCTGGACATGGCTACTATAGAGCGACTGGGCAGCCAGGCCCGTGTCTCTTTGCGTGCCGAATTCCTCTCGCCGGTAAAAAATCAACCGGTGCTCCAGAGCAAGGACTCAGGAACTATTCGTTACACGCCAATAAATCTCAGCAAAAGTGATACGATCACTCGCGGCTCCACCGAAGTGTTGGATGTCACCGGCATCCCGATCTTGCGTGTCCATGTGGATACGCCACGTGTCATTGTCGCCCAGGGGCGGACCACCCTGCGATACGCCTCCTTGTCCCTTGCTGTTGCCGGTACGATAGTCCTGCTGGTGCTCCTTCTCTTTTTACGAAGAACCGTTTTTGACCCGATTACCCTGCTTACCCGGCATGCCATAACTGTTGGCACAGATGACGACCTGTCCACGCGCCTGCAAATGAAGCGCAGGGATGAAATAGGCACGCTCGCTAAAGAATTCGATATCATGGTGGAGCGCCTGGCGGAAACCCGCCTGCGTCTCCTGGACCAGTCGTATAAGTCCGGTATCGCTGAGATGGCCAGTGGAGCACTGCACAACATCGGCAACGCCATCACACCTATTGGGGTAAAGCTCATCAATCTGCGGCGCGTGCTCAAGCAGGCACCGGTGCTGGAGCTGGCTATGGCTGGCGCCGAGCTGGCTGATCCCGCTACTCCGGCTGATCGAAAGGCTGATCTGGCCCAATTCTCCGAGTTGGCTGGAAATGAACTCGCCGCCATGGTCACCTCTGCTGCCGATGAACTCGAAACCATCCGCTCCCAGGTGGACGTGGTACAGATGATTCTGGCCGACCAACAGCGCTTCAGCCGGGCTGAGCGGGTCATGGAGTCCCTGGAGCTGTCCCGTCTCATAGGCGAGACAGTGCGGCTCCTGCCGGAAGAGCTGCACAAGAGTGTGCGGATTGAGATCGATGATGGCCTGACCGAAATCGGCCGCGTCCGCGTGGCTCGTATCGCCCTGCAGCAAATTCTTACCAATCTGTTCATAAATGGTGCTGAATCGATTAGTGCAAGCGCCCGGCAGAAACAAGACGGATGGATTCGAGTGTACCCTGTTGTCGTAGACATGGACCCGCAGGGGCTGGTGCATATCTGTTTTGAAGACAACGGCATAGGCATCTCTTCGGAGCAATTACCGCATCTTTTTGAACGTGGTTTCTCAACAAAAAACCGTGGCTCAGGCATCGGTCTGCATTGGTGCGCCAATACGCTGGCCGCCATGGGCGGACGCATCTACGCCGGGAGTGCCGGAACCGGTCAAGGCGCATGCATGCACCTGTTGCTCCCCCTGGCTGAGTATGTACAATCAAACCTGGAGAAGGCGGCATGAACACTCCCGATGATATTACGTCCCAATCTACCATTCGCATACTGGTTGCCGATGATGATGCTGCTATCCGCGCCAGCTACGGTGACATCCTGCAGACCAGACACCCTGAGTCCGCCACCCGAAGCCTCGATGACATGCGAACCCGACTGTTCGGTCCGTCAAAGACCTTGACTCCGACAGCTGAACGCTTCGATCTGACTTTCTGTGCCGGAGCGGAAGATGCAGTGCAGGCTGTAAAAGACAGCAAGTTCGATGGCCGACCCTACAGTCTTGTCTTTCTCGATATGCGCATGCCCCCCGGACCTGATGGTCTCTGGGCCGCGATCCGTATTCGGGAGCTGGATGCGAGGGTGGACATTGTGGTTGTGACCGCCTACTCCGAGATCGACCCCGAAGAAATTTCCCAACGGGTGCCGCCGACCGGAAGTATCTTCTATCTGCAAAAACCCTTTCACCCCCATGAAATCCGCCAGCTCGCCGGAGCGCTCGGCAGACGTCGACAGGCGGAGGAGCGAATTCGCCAATTGGCCTACTTCGACGATGTAACCAACCTGCCCAACCGGGCCTTCTTCAGGGAGCGACTCTCCCAGGCTCTTGGGCTGGCCCGCCGCAATAGACACAGCCTTGCCTTGCTGTTCCTGGATCTTGATAATTTCAAACGTATCAACGATACCCTGGGTCATTCCATCGGCGATCTCCTGCTGATTGAGGTTGCCAAACGCCTTATTCTGAGCTTGCGTGCCAGTGACAGTTTTACCCTGGGAAATCCAGGACAGAGCGATGAAGGTCTGGCCCGGTTTGGCGGTGACGAATTCACCTTGCTCCTACCCGAAATCCGCAAAGGTGAAGATGCCGGACTGGTTGCCCGGCGAGTCCTCGACGCTCTGGCTAAACCGGTCATGCTGGCCGGTCATGAGGTCGTTGTCAGCGGCAGCATCGGCATCGCCGTATATCCGGAAGACGGGCAGGACGCCGAGGTACTGCTTAAAAACGCGGATATGGCGATGTACTTTGCCAAGCGCGAGAGGGGTGATAACTTTCGTTTCTTTACAGAAACAATGAATACTGCGGCGTTAAAGCGCTTGACCATGGAAAAACACCTGCGTCAGGCTCAGGAGCTGGGTGAGCTGTCCCTGCACTATCAGCCCCAGGTAGATGTAATGACCGGTTTGATTTCCGGCGTAGAGGCTTTGCTGCGATGGAATAATCCAGAGTTGGGAACAGTTTCGCCGGTGGAGTTTATTCCATTGGCAGAGGAAACCAACCTTATCGTCCCCATAGGTGAATGGGTGCTGCGTACCGCCTGCACCCAGGCAAAGGCATGGCAGGATGCGGGAGTTCTCCTCCCCAGGGTGGCCGTCAACGTATCCGTCCGACAATTTGCCCAGGCAGGTTTCCCGGCCCAGGTGGGTCGAATATTAAAGGAGACCGGCCTCAAACCTTCCGCTCTCGAGATAGAAATCACCGAGAGTGTATTGATGAAAGACGGCGAGATGGCTATCGCCACCCTGCGCGAGCTGAAAACTCTTGGGGTTCAACTAGCCATCGACGATTTCGGTACCGGGTATTCGAGCCTTGCCTATCTGAAACGGTTTCCCATAGACCGGCTGAAAATCGACCGCACCTTTGTCTGTGCAATCACCACCGACGTTAACGATCGAGCCATTGCCTCAGCTGTCATCTCTCTGGCTGAAAACATGAATCTGAGCGTTACAGCGGAGGGTGTCGAAACCGAAAATCAGCTTGCCTTTCTAAAATCACGCAACTGTAGCGAGGCCCAGGGCTATTATCTGAGCCGCCCACTGCCGGTGGTTGAGATGGGTGAGTTCATGCGAAAGAATGTTGCAACGACTTGACAAGGGGCCTTTTAATGGGTGAACTGGATTTTCTTTTGCAATAAACATCGGCCTGACCATCTTCCTCATCATTCCCTATCCATCTGGAACTTGATGAAACTTCGTACCATTATCCAGCCGGTTTTGGTCTGCAGCTATCTTGGTCTGGTAGGTGTTTTTTACCACTTCAGGGTATTTCATCTCCAGAACGATATTTTAGAAAACACTGCGCCACAAGCTTAACCTCAACACCGATCTCACCGCTTTGAGTGTCGATGGAGACCTTCACAAGAGTCTGCGGCAAGAGGTGGATGAAAAATCACTTGCCTACCTCCGACTCCAAAAAGTACTGAGCAGTGTCTGGTAAATAGATTACGAAATCAGTTATGTCTACACCAAGCAAAACGGATCGACGACGATACAACCGTCTTTGTCATGGATATCTCCGTAGAAATGGATGATCGCGCCCATATTGGGGTTATCCAATTTAGGGGTTTTTATTCCAAAATTATATATCGATGGTGTCCTACAGCAAGTGGAGAAAATTGAATTCCGCAAATACATAGAAGGTTGAAATTGGCAGGGGGCAAGGTTCCGCATTTAAAAATACAACTGTATTGCTTATTTCAAAACCGTAGGTTTTCGTTCAAATGCCCCCGCTGGTCCATTATAGAATTAAATTTAAAAAATCAGACCTGCAATGTGTTGGCATCAATCTGGACGGAGATGTAAGAATAGTCGAAATACCCAAGCATCGGTTTTTCTTGGCGACACTATTCCAACCACAACTAAACTCAAGTGAATCATTTCACCACCCTATAGTTGTAGCATTTTTAACTGCTGTAAAGTGAATGTTCTGCTGAGTTTACGTTAACATTGCCACTTCAAATATCTTGTTTTATCAGTAAGTTCAAAATCTGTAGTTGCTACTGTTGGCTAAAACCTGGTGATTGACAAGAGTCAGGTCTTTCAAAGGCAGAAGTGGCTTTACTTTATTCTCACTTAATGTGGGTCCAGCCTCATTATTGCGGGCCGCTACACTTAACCGGGTTTGAACCGTCCGCGAATTGCTGTCGCAAATTGACTATGACCCTGCACACAAAATAATCCATTTTGTCTTATGTTCAGTTCAGTGCTAAGCAGAGATAGCAATATACGAAGAGGCTTTTTGTTGGTACAAAAACACCATGAGTGGTGGAGAGGGTGCGATTCTATTCCGAAATCGCTGTGATTAGTCTTTTTCGTATTCTTTTGAAGGCCCAGAAAGCTCTTTGTCATTAAACGTGCACCCACCACTCCAGCTATATATAATAGTTCCGCAATAATTACATTTGATGTTATCTTTATCTCTCACAGGTAGTGAAATGCTTGTTAACTCATATCGTGCGCCACATTTTTCACATACTTCAATATGCATTTATATCCTCTTCGATATGATTTTTATACTCATAAATAATTGGAGTCAGAGTTGATTTAAATGTTTAGTCTCTGACCCCATTTAGTTACCCAATCACCGGTTTACCAGTTACTTTTAATTGTTGTGCAATAAATCAAGACTTGACTTTTATATCTTTGACTTTGACACGGGTGTGTTGAGTGACCTAGTAATGACAAAAACACTAACGACAAATATTCCAATAATTAAAGATCTTAATAAACTATACCCATCTTTTTCGTATGAAGTTCTATATCCCCACGCCTCCCATTTATCTGATATTCTGGAATAACTAAGAGAATCCCTGTTAGATACCTTATAGCCATTTACCAATAAATCAGGAATTGGATAAAGAGTTAATTTATCCCACTCTGTTGCTTGATATCTTTCAACACATTCTAGAGTTCTATTTTTATCCCATCCAATTCTACTATATTTACCAATTAGAACAGGATTTTTACAAGTACCATTTATTATGCGTTTGGAATGTGTGGTCATTCTTCGAGGAGGTTCGTTGGGGAAGTATTGATAATTTATTATCTCCCCATGCCTCATGTTGTCATCCTCAACAAAAAAAGAACTCACACCAATCAAAACACTCCAAGTAATATGGCCAACTATTGATGTTGCGATAAAAAACGCAAGTAATATTGAAAATGCTTTAAAATCTCCCATCTTTTTAAACCGTCTGTCCCTTAATTCCGCTAAACGATCTGGCAGTAACGTCACCAGCATTGAACCACCCTCAGCAGTTTTTACTCATAAACAGGCTCCCCTTCAATACCATTAGACAAAATAATCTCTTTTGTCTAATGGGTGTGTGATTATGAAGAAGAGGGGCGCTCGGGTCGCTCCTCAGCGTTGCCCTATCCTCCGGGGCGCTTAAGCGGTCGGGAAATCCCCTGTGGTGTTGCGGCACAAGAGGGTTAAATCAATTTTTCGCACGATGCAAACAGAGCCTTAGCATATGTAAAGGCTCTTACTTCAACCCATTTTTCAGTGACAAAAAATATCCAAATTAGCAGCATTGATAAGAGCAATAAAACCAATGCCGTTTGTTCGAAAGGAATGCGAAAAACCAAGTCTAGAAGAGAGGAATCACTTCCTTTTGCATTTCTGTACCATATTACAAAAACACTTACACACAACGAGAAAAAGCTAATTACCGTGCCAAGCCATTTAAATGCTCTTGCATTCCTGCTAAATCCATATGAAATGTTTTCTTTGAAAACTAAAGGGTACTTTTTAGTGTCCCTAGTGTGCTCTCTCAAATAATTGGCTGCTGTCCTATACATCTGGTCAGCTTCGTTTTTATCATTGCACTCTTGATCGACGGAAACAGCCAGAAAATTTGGTATGAGCTCCTGAAGCCTGGCCATGTAGCGACTTTTTGTGTGTTTGTCTAGCCGTAAGTCAGAATGTCTTAGAATTATAGTTGTTGGAGCCCCTCCCCATTTTCCAAAAAGCCTTTCCTGAAGGATGTTCCCCTTTGTTGACATTTGGTTTGCCGCTAAAGATATGATGCCAAACGAAACTATGAATGTAACAGCCCCTCCCCCCCAACTTCGAGATGGCTCAAACAAGGTAAACAGCGCAATAACTATAGGAAATACAAGCATAAATGCTGGCTTCACTCTTGCGTTTAGGCTGTATGTATCAAACAATTTTTCAATTGACCCCATATCTAATTATGCCTCCACTTCTCGTGAAACGACTCTGGTTTTGTAATTTTCGTTCTTCGCTCTCGTCTCGACATTCTGGTCCAGCACCCAATCAGTACCCAAAAAATCCGGGTTTGTTTGTAGCCCTCAACTTTAACAAGTGTTAGATCAGAATCAATTCACTTCAAAGGGTATACTCAGTTTCAACGGTGATGCTCCCGACGTAGTACTGGTAGTCCGACATCTTTTCATCGACCAAGTATGCATTCTCATACTTATGGTTAGAAGTATAGAAATGAATTTTTTGCTCAACGCAGTCCATGGTAATGTCTCCGGCCCTGTTCTGAGTAATAGTGTTGTATCCGGTGTAGTAATCAAGGTGGCGCGATGGTGCTTCACCGATCACGATAATTTGCGGATCAAGCTTCTTCAACCAAGAGTCTGGAATTTTTCCAGACGCACGGCCATGATGCGAGGCGAAGACAATAGTCGTTTTTGTCAGGTTGATGCTATCGGCTATGTTTTCCATGAATTCGGTTTCTAGATCGCCGAGCCAAAGGAAGCTTGCTCCATTCTCAATACTGTATTGGATCACTGCCGACGTATTGTTGTGGCTTTCCCCTGCGTTGCATTCTGCCAATGCATCCTTAAAAAAGCTATTCGATGTATCGGGCCAGAGCACGCGAATCCCAGCGCTTCCTCTATCATCATCGGTTATATTCATCCACTTCCTAGAACAACCCTTGTAAATATAGAAGGCCTTGTTCCCGTCGCGAAGTTGACAGTAGCGCGTGAATGATGTGGTTTCTTCATCTTTGATAGCCTGATTTTTAACAACGTAGAAATTATTAATCGGCATAGCATCATCTAATAGATGTATACCTCCGAAGTGATCTTCGTCGGGATGAGTGCATACAAACCTACAAATACCCTTATCCATAGCGGCAGACGTGATCTCTTCAATAATCCGGCCAGAGTTTTCCTCGCTCAGATCGCAATCAATAATAGTGAAATTATCGCTACCGTGGCGAATGTAAAACATATCTCCTTCCCCTACGGCAAAACTCTTTATTACAGGCATCAAAATCTCCTTTCGTAACGCAATGCATATTGAAATAAACCAATTAAGCCAAATGCAAAGTGTGTCTCTTCTGGACGGTGCTTTCCATCTATCAAAAAGATGTATCTTTACTCAAAAACAGGCTCATATTCAACGCCATTAGACAAAATAATGTATTTTTTATTTGAATGTTGTGTGTGGTAACAATGTGATAAACGTGGTTTTTATGTGTGACGGTAATTCCAAAATTTTCCCAAGAAATAATGACTTATTGCGATCATGCCTCGCATATTGTAGGCTTTTTGAAGAGTATTATAAGAAGACATAGCTTTATCAAAAAAGAGAAAATAATTTATCATCTTTCTGGATAACATCAAAAAAGGAGCGCTTATTAGAACTACAGAACTGTTTGTTAAGCGCAAAACAAAGGGATTAACATGGGTTGGTTAGAAGAAATAGCAAAGGCACTTCCAATAAAGGAAATATATCAAGACGCTGCCCAGCCCGCGGTAAAACAGGTAGGTCAAGCACTCGAAAGAACGGTTAAAACCGCAAGGTTTGTTTTGGCACCTGTAGAATATATTGCTGCTCAATATGTTCGCTGGGAGCGATATCTTGAACGTGTTTCAGAGAAAGTACCGGAAGAGAATTTAATTGAAGCCGATCCTCAAATTGCGGGACCAGTTTTCGAAAATTTGCGTTACGCAAAAGAAGACAGCCTAATTGCGGAAATGTTTCTGAACCTCCTTGCAAGGGCAATCGATAAAGAAAGGGTGCATGAAGCTCATCCGGCGATCGGCCATATTATTGGCCAGTTGCATCCCGACGAAGCTATTATTCTATTTTTTCTAAAGCAAAGGCAATATAGCTTACAAGAAAAGTCTAAGTATAATCGAGAGAATAATACTTTATCTCCACGTACAGAGGTAAAAAACGATTTTCCTCTTGATCGCTTAGCTTTTCCTCAGAATTTTCGAATTTATCTTGACCATCTTTATAGTCTCAATCTTGTCTGGTTGCGGCAGGCAGGCAACCAAGTTCCTACTTATGACGAAGGAACTGAAAATCAAAACGGAGTTATTATCAACAACGTAGCTGAGTTAATGGGTTTTGGTTTCGTGTTTGCTTCTGCCTGTATTCCTGAGAAGCTTCCAAGCGAAATTATAGAAAACAACACTTAAACGCCGCTCTTCAGCGGATCGCAAAAAGCGTGCGCCCACTTAATTCCGGGCGTTGGGCATAGACCAAAAACAAAGCTACAGAGGCCACAAAAACGAGGTTGGGTACAATGGATAAAGTCTTTAATCTTAGCAGTTCAGGCAGTTTTGTTGGTGAATGGTGGCTTCCAGGCAAAGAAGATTTAAAAATCATTGGAGTGCTCGATTATTCCCCAGAAAGCGGACTTAGGTTGAACCTAGAAGGATTCTTCAAGGGCAACGAGTTTGATGTCATCATTGGCGAAGCATCTGGCAGCAAAATCACATTGCTGAACTGTTTTGCTACGACTTTGGTGACTCCATTCCATGAATTCGCAGAATATGCACCAACGCAGATTTACGCAAACATGGGAATAATCGGATTACATGCAGAAGCCGAGCAGAATATTCAACTTGAATTTATTAAACTCGAAACAAATGACATCAAGGCATGGACTTGTCTTACTGGTATTGATTACAAAGGTTATTCACAGAGTTTTAAAAAAGATTCATCTACGTTCAACATCCCCTATAAACTTCCGGAGAGTGAAGTATTTTATGCTGGCGATGATGCGAAAATAACTTTGAATGTGTCTTTAAATATTCCTTCACTAATGCGACCACCTTCAGAAATAATCTTTACGGAAAAGAACACTATAAAAATTACAAATGAAGCCGGAGTGAATGGTTTATTCTTTTTTGATTATATTGATGCAATTAGGAAATTTATTACTCTTGCTATGAGAGAAAATGTAACTGTTCAGAACGTGAGAGCAATGCCAAAAGGTTCAAAAGATTTAATTCATGTGTTGTACATGCCTATTGATATAGAGTTGGACTATATTTCAGAGAAGTCCTCAATTTATGATATGTTTTTTACATTTCCTAAAGAAAAACATAGGATTTCAGAACTATTTAGAAGTTGGTTACGTGGTTATAACAATATGATGACCGTTTACAGCCTATATTTCATGAAGAGCAAAGGTATGTTGCACAACTTATTTCTACCTAAAGCACAGGCTTTAGAGGAATATCATAGAGTAAGCAGACCTGATGCAGATAGCTGGGGACTTAAAAGCAGAATATCAAATTTATTTGAAAAATACGTAGATATCATGAAATACACTGGCGATAAGGAAGTCTTCTCACAACTAGTATTAGACCATCGAAATTATTATAGCCATTGGTTCAAGAAGAAAGAGAATAAAGTACTTAAAGGCATCAAACTTGATTACTTAAACAGAGATGTGAATCTCTTGCTGGAAATGTGCCTGCTAACTGAAATGGGTTTCAGTATTCCAGAAATAGTAAAAATGGTTGAAGGCTGTCACGCATATAGAGGCTATCTTGATATTGGTGGACCGCAAGGGGCAGGCGTTTCCCCTCCACCTCGCGTTTTGTGGAAACCGGGAATCGTATATCCCGATTAGACAAAATAATTCCTTTTGTCTAATGTTCGATAGTCATCGCTGAATCGAAATAAGTTTTCCCGGTGTTAAACATTTGGTCAAATTATTCTTTATATTTATGTTTAGCGATAAGGAATTGAAACGTCTATTTCCGTTCCATCAGCGATGGTTCCTGTGATTTTTTAAGTTAATATTCCTTTTAGGAAAGAAACTTTAAGATTACCAAAATCTATTTTTATCTTTTCTGTAAAACTTGAAAGCTAACGCCCAAAAAGAGAACAGTGCTCCCCAAGCGATTTTATCATACATTTTTGCCATTTTTTGCTTTATTGCATCTGTTAATCCTGCGGCTGGGCCATGAAGTTCGAAATCAGATAAAACATGACTCCCAAGTAAATTAATACCGATAAAGAATATGCAGCCAAATATTATTGCCCATTGTGTTCTTTTAGACAGTGCTATTACTGCTAGTATTTCTATCAACCAGTTTGGCATGGATTGTGTTTTATAGAATTTAACGTGGACATAACCTGCGAGATTCAGCGAGTCCACGTTGATGGATTTGTTATCGATTTTTTATTACTAGCTTTGATTAAATAACCATAAAAGTGCACCACCTAAACCAAGCTTTATTAATAGTTCTTGATCCTTTTTCTTTTTATCTTCCTGTAACTTCGCGAATTTAATTGAACACTGTTCGTCTGCAATTGCTTTCGCTTGAATTAATGCTGCACTAGCATCTTTATATACAGGTATATATTTCAACTCACTGATAAAAGCTGGTAGCTTTAAGCCTTTATCTAAAACAAGAGGAAGGATTGTTTTATTAAAAGCAGTTGCTTTACCTATTTCTTGAGAAACCCACTCCGATTCTTTCGCATTTTTACTCCAAAGCAAAACGAATAAATCAGATTGCCGAATCGCATTCTCTATTTTTTTAGATAGGTCTTCACTTGGTTTAACCGAATGTTCTGCAACAAAGACGTTTATAAAAGTGTTTTTTAGTTGTTTTTCTAACAATTCAACATGTGGTAAATCTAAAGTTGAGTAACTTACAAAAATATTGAAATGCATAATGCCTTTTTTGTTTTTGATCTATAACGTGGAGCTAACGGGACCGCGCTGTTTGCGGGTCCGCGCTTAGCGCTTGGTTGGGTTAATTTTTATTATTTCAATTTGAAAGTTTTCGAATAGACTTAATTTCATATCGCCAATCAGGAGGTGCCAGAAACTGTTGAACATAAGACCTGTCAGCTCCTCGTAGGGAATGAATATCGACGTTTTTCCAGGCAGGACTGTTTAGCCAGGGCGGGTCTTTTATGAATTTCCCTCTGTTTTTATTGTATTTTACACCCTTGATTTCGAACATCACACCTTTTATCCCTTTGCTCTTCTGTTGAGAGATATCCTTGTGCGCTGTTTCCCACGTTATAGCGCGTACTGAAAGATAATATTCTTTTTCATTGAGTTTACCGTTAAAGATAAAATTGCTTTTAGGTGGATATTTAGGTTTCAAGATTCTTTTGTAATGGCCACAAATGACAAGCTTAAATTCCAAATCATTTGGGTTGTCGTTCTGATAAGAAACACAATCAATAATGTCGATCCAGTGCCCGGCTGATTCTTTTATTTGTTTTTTTACAAATAGAACCGCTCTTGCCTCATCAGTCGAGGCATACTTGAGATATTCTTTCAATTTCTCTTCTGAGAGAAACATTGATTCTTTCAATAATGATGTTTTCATTTTTTTTGACAACCCAACATTTAATATCCCGCGTTGGCTTTTTGGGGATGAAATCGACCAATCGTAACTGATTTTTCTTTCTAAGATCGTCGAATTCCACTGCTATTTTAGAAATATATTTGCCGAAGGTAAATGCTTCCTTCTCACATGTACCAAAAATATTTTGTTTTTATCATAGTAGGCGAGATTTTTTCAATTAGCAAGATCAAGACGTTAGGAATTTTCCACGCATTTTTTTTGAGGATATGGCCCTGTTACAATGCCGTGCGGTTAAAGGACTCTCGCTCTCGCGCAGAGCCCCCCCCTTATTGGTTGATCCTGGTCCTGTGGTGTTTAAAAAGCGACTGGTGTCAGGTTGTTGCCAGGACAAGCACTAATCGATTAGCCGACCTTGAGAGAACAAAGATACCATTCAGAAGGGGTTGCCGGAAAAATTGGTTTGCCGAACGCCATTCGGGTGCTGGATGTTCGGCAAGAAGATCCGCCACCAAACCATTCAACTCGGCAGCCATCAAGGACTGAAATAGTGGATCAATGATTTTGTCTGACGCAGCAACTGGGGTAGACTGTGATGCTAATTGTTCCGCTTGGCCATTTTCTAGTTCCATGACAGCCACTAACACCCAATCGTTTGGTCCGAGGTCGCCCTGTCCGTGTTTCGGATCGAGCACTTGCCAGCGAACCGATTTTGGTGTCATCGGAAGATCGATAAGTTTTGCCAGTACACTGATGTCGGAGTTGACTGTATTGAAGTCCATCGTGCGCTCCTTACATCCAAATTGAGAGAAGACCCCAGCCACTATAGCCAGAGCTAACACCAACACTCTGATCGTTAATGGTTTGTTCGTTGTGCTTGTCATTCAGATGATATTCCTTAGTCGATCCAAGGGGGAATGATACCAAGTGACCGGGTAAGTGTAACCCGACCCGGGCGGCGCTAAGCTCAATTTTTGAATTATTGGTATCAAAAAACGGCACCAGGTCACGCCGGCAACACAGTTTTTGATACCAATAATTTTCTAGAAATTTTTATAGTTGACGACTAAACAGATAATTGCCAGGTGAAGTGGATAGTAGGTATAAAACACGTATTTATATTTTGGCATCTCTACCGGCAGGCGCGATACTATCCAAATTAACGGCAGAGCGGCGAAAGCCCAACTGTTCTGATTCACTATCCACAAGGACCCCCAGGAGATTAAAATTAAAATTGCAGCAGTCCAGTTAGGTTTTCTGCAATACCACCACACGGCAACACCAAGTAATCCGGCAAACCACCAAAATTCAACAACAGCGCCGCCGAGGAAGAAAACTATTTGAGCTATTATGGGGTGGTGGGTGTCTATCAAATAAGCCGTTGCTGTAACAACAAGCAACAAAAACATAATGTTTAAAGGCCACCAGCCACCAATCAATCCCCCCATCAAAGTAATAGGTATTATTGCAATCAATCCAGACACCAAAAGGCGATTCATAACTCGACCATAGACACCGTTCTCAAGAGCCCCAGGACGAGCTAAATTGTAAGCTAAAATGATCAGAAAAATTGGTAAAGCAACTCTTCCCAAATCAAAGATGAGAGTAATCTTTTCATGAAAATAGTACTTGTTTATATGATCAAGGGTCATAATAAACAATGCTATCCATTTTAAAACTTCTACGGTTCCGTCTTTAAAATCGATATGGGGAAGATTCATGATTAACGGCCGTTATAAGCATCCATTTCTGCTTGATCGGCTTTTTGTTTTGCAAGTCGTGCGTTGTATTCAGTCAGGACTTTTTCGTAGTCACTTGAGTTCACCCAATGACCACCATTCTCAGGATCACCTACGTACTTGGGAATCTCGTCTCCCAAATTCACATATTGATTATTAGTATAATCGCTGCAATATATAGGCATATTATTGTCAATTATTGTGATTATTTCTTCATCTCTATGGATGGTCTTTTTTGTCGTTCTGTTAAGGTACAGCGCATCGCATCTCCCGGCACCACTCGCTAGTGCATCAACCAACCCTTGCATTTCAGGAGTTTGATTTGAGGCTGGGCATTTTTTTAGAAAATTTCTCCTTTCTTTTATTGTGTCGGATAATTTTTTCTCTCTTATATCAAAATACCGGCGCAACGAGGGTTCACATTCATCCGGGGCGCTCCCTGTTGATAGACACATTATCGCTTCACAGGATAGCCGTGTATCGCCGGTTAATATATCATCATCTGCTTTGACTGATGTTACAAACAATCCTGCCATCATTATCAAACTAACTATCCTTTTCATGACGCGACCTCCCTTTTTACCTGACCAGTTCTTTTTCATTCCTGTTAGTGGTGATTTCAACCTCTTCCCTAATCTTCATCCTAGGCAAGTTACCCTTTTCGATACTGTTAATAATGTTTTGTTTTGTCCTGGCCGCAACCACCGCTCGCTGTGCCGGGTTTAGTCCATCTGCTTCGGCTCTTTTGTCTATAGCAACAGCCAAGGCCGTTGCGTTTGCCAGTTCTGGATATATCCTAGCCGCTTCCTGGGGATCTTTGGTCGCCCATGTTTTGGCCATTTTTTTGCTATGTGTGTCGCTTTTTGATTCGGGCTCTTCTTGGTTTCCATCTCTTTTGTAGTCCATTTTCCCCGTTCTTTTGCTTAGTTCTTCTTTATCTTGTCTTTGAGGTATATATCCTTTGACGTGCATTCCCTTTGAGTTGGCTTCTATCCAAGCTTCCTTTTTGAACGATTCTGAACCAGAAACTTTAATTTCGTTCCATCCTCTTGCTTTGGCAATAAGTATCATGGAACTGGTGACTCTCTCTTCATTTGATTGGGTCTCTATCCTATTGCCCTTGTCTTCAAAAGAGCTTCCGTTTTCGGCATAATATTTATTTCCAACCTTCGTGTATTCTTTTTCTAAGTCTGGCGGTAATACTGGATTTTTTTCAGGTTCCGACGCTGTAAATATTTCATCGGATTCTATCGTGTTTTCGGAATGTGAGGTTTTTTTGTTGTTATTATTTTGAGATTTTTGAGCGACAAACTGAGACTTGCTTTTTTTGATGGAAGCTATTTCTACTATTTTTCTTAGTGTCTCGGGAGATGTCTTGATAATTTCTTTTTTGTAGTCAGGATAGGTATTTGCGTTTTTTGCCATAATTTCAGCAGCGGCTTTTTGTGCTCCTATGTCTTGTATTTTTCTAAAAGAAAGAATATCTGCTTTTGCCATTTTTATGTTTGTTTCTGGGTCGGCTTCTTTTAGGGCTGCTCGCAGTTTTTCATTGTCTCTAATAGATTGGAGGTTTTTACGATCTATTGATTTTTGAATATCCACCAAAGAAAGGGTGTAATTTTTTTCATTCAGATATTTTGGATTTCTTTCTATCTGATACCATCTTTCGTCATTTTTGTTTTTTCCAATCTGATAAACCTTTCCTTCGGGTGTTATGTATTGAAAACGACTCGATCCAACAAGGTTGGCTTCTTTAATTGCTTCCTGTGATGTGTTAACCTCTTTTTTTGAATCATATAATGGATTATGTATTTCAAACCTGTCTTTTGGCTTGCTAAGATCATATTTAAGTTTTTCAACAAAATCATTGTTTGTGCTTTTGCTCATCGACTCACCTTTTTTTAAATCTCGGCGTTGGCTTGCCTATATAATTCGTCTGCATATTTATTAAGAGCATTTACGTCAACCCCCTCCAACGGTGCTTCTGTATCTGAAAAATTTATAGAAAAATCTTCAAGATGTTTTTTGGCAAGTTTCGGTATATCATCCGGGGTAACCGGACGATCAATATATTTTTTTTCTGAAGATGTTGTTGGTAGACTCTGCATTATCTGAATATTTTTTGTGCCTATCATAAGATCATGATCCTCAAGGTTGATCTTTGGCACAAAGGCGCTCAGTTCCCTTTTCTTTATTGCAGAATCTAATTGGTTTTTTGTTGGTATCGCTGATTTTAAAGAATCAAGACTTGGAGATATCATTTTTAACCGATCCACAAAGACTTTTTCATTATAATACAATATTCGTTCGGCAAGGATTGGGGGTACATTTTCCATAATTACCAATTCCTTCGTTTGACCCAAGCTGGTTATTTCTTGCGGCAACAATAAGGCTCTGCGTTGATCTGAGGTTGACTCAGTTCTTCTTTTTTTGGTAAATATTTCTTTACCTTTTGATTCTGAAATTCCTTTTACAGTTTGAAAGCCAAGCCAATCAGAAATATCTTTTGCTGTTTGGGTTTCCGAAGCTTTGGGCGGGAAAATTATATTAAGGGCGTGATTGGTGGTAAAGGTTTGGGCGGCATCTCTCCCGTATATGTCAACTAACTGTGCAGGGCTTTGGATGATCGGCATCATTCTCAACCCATACCCTGCAATATAGCTTATGCCTTTTGATAATATGCTTATTTTCCCTATTGACGTGAATTCGTCCATTAATAATAAGCAGGTGTATTTAATGTCTTTGTTTTGGTTTGGAAGCTCTCTTGTATTGAGATCTAAAAGTTGCTGAAAAAACAAATTGAGCAAAGGTGCCATACGTTCAAGATTGTCCGGTGTTACGCCTAAATAAATAGATATCCGTTTTTTTCGGACCTGTCTTAAATCAAAATCATTTGCGCTGGTGGCTGCATCAACTAAAGGGTTCATCCATAATTCAAGTCTTGATCGAAAAGACGTTATTATACCCGCCCTGGTGTTTTCTGAAGATATTGAAATAAAACTACTTAAGGCTCTAACACAAGCTGGCGATAGAGCTTTACCTATTTCGGCAGACTGTCTATCAAATTTAATTTTCTCTAATTTCCTGTTTAGTGGGTTTTCCCTGGTACATTTGTGGTCGAAAGCTTTTTTATAATTTGAATTTAGGTGATACCAAACCGCCATTTCTGATAAACGAGGGTGGTTCTCATGAGCCTTTCCTTTGTCACCCATAACTTCATTGAAATCCAGTTCGGCTTGGTTTTCTGCTTCTTTATGTTTTGTGTTTTTTATATGCTCTCCTAATATCCGCATATTTATTATTTTGGTGAAATACAAAGAGCTATCACCTTCCGCCAGTGACTCTCTTAGAACTTGTCCTAACGTTACGAGTTTGTTGGGCGTTTCTAGCAGATATAAGACCACTCCTAAAAAGAAACTTCGAGGGCTGGCCGTCCAAATAACATCTGTACCAGGTTGATCCGGGAACAGCATGTTTGCGATTTTTTGAACATCATCAATTCTGAAACTAGGGTTGTCACTTATGTAGGAAAGAGGGTTGTAGCGATGGGTGCGGTAATCGACAGCGGCAGGATTAAAAAGATAGCATTCTTGGCCGTATTTTGCCCTATATCCACTTGTTATGTCCCAATTTTCTTGCTTAATGTCCAAAACTACAAGTGATTCGGGCCAACTCAAAAGATTGGGTATAACTACACCAACACCTTTCCCGCTTCTTGTTGGTGCGGAAATAATGGCATGTTGAGAACCTTTGAACATAAGGTATTTATTATATTTTTTTCCTACAATAATCCCTTTTTCTCCCAATAAACCAGCTCTTTTTATCTCGTGTTTTTTGGCGAAGCGAGCATCACCAAAAAGACTCCTTTTGGCTGGCATTAAAAAAAAGACAAAAGGGATAACAATAGCCAGAACGGATGAAAAACTTGCTATAAATATCCATTTTTGAACTTGTTTTTCTGCTCCGTAATAGTACCAATATTGATACAATGTGAGAGGGGTTGTTTCGTTGATGTCTCGGTTAAAAGCTAACAGGAATATTCCTCCTGCAATATAAACCCAAATGAGCGCTATCACAAAAACAAGACAGCTTATCAACACAATTTTAAAAAAGTTTTTGCCTTTTTTTCTCAGGTTCATAGTATATTTCTCTAAGTTTTCGATTGTTATAATAAAGAATTATATCAATCGTGGTAACCAATCGTTCCTTAATGTATTTTGTGTCTAAATGGGTCCCTGTTTTACTGTCCTTGATAAGGGCAGTTAATTGTTCAAATGTTTCGAGTGCCCCGTTTGCGTGCATTGTCGATATTGAACCAGGGTGACCTGTGTTAACGCTTTTTATAAATTCCCAAGCTTCATCACCGCGCAATTCTGCCAATAATATTCGATCTGGTTTCATGCGTAGACATGACGCTAACATTTGCTTTGATGTGACCTTTGCTCCGCTTTCGTCTTCCCTTGTGTAAAACAAATGCACCTTGTTGGGGTGATGATGTAAAAAAAGTTCATGAACATCTTCAATGGTAACCAATCTCTCTTTTGGGTCGATACTTCTCGTAAGACTTTTTGTTATTGTTGTTTTTCCAGATCCTGTTTTTCCTACAATTAATATGTTGCGATGTCTTTTTACTGCTAAATCAAGAAACTCTTTAATTCTTTTTTCTTGTTTGAGTTTTACTAATTCATGTTCAAATGGTTTCAGATCATCAGGCACGTCTTCGTATTCTTCAAAGGAACCTTCGGTTTCTAGTTGGTCGAGGGTTTTGTCAATTTTTGAAGGTTTCCTTATTGTGATTGATACGGTAGAGGCTTCACAGGCGGGGGGGATGATTATTTGTATACGCTCACCTCCGGGTAAAGTTGCAGATAAAACTGGTTTTTCAGGGGAGATAGACTTTTTATTGTAACCAGCAATTAAGGTTGCAAGCTGACGACAATAACTAAAATCTAGGGAATCACTTTTGTGACATGTCCACCCATTTTCTCCCTCAGTCCATATTTCGCCAGGGCGGTTAACACAAACCTCGTTCAGAGTTGAATCGTTTAAAAATTCAACAAGAGGTTTAATATATTCGTCGAGCATTTCAGTCGATTGCCCGTTTTTCTTACTGTCGAGCATTAGTTTACCCTTAATCCATAAACGTTTGAAAAACTCAGGTCACGAGCCACCATTATTTGAATGTGATCACCTTGGTTTTTAATCAAAGTTGGCGGTATGTTGACCGAGGATTCGAGTATTTTCTCGACAATTTTTTCCCCTCCACTTGCTGTGTTGTCATAAAAATTCACCGTGCTGCCGTCATTTGTGCTATTGACAAAAGCTTCTATAGATCCTTGTAGCAGACTCATCATTATTGCTGCTCCAAAACGTTCAATGAAGTGGTTGTCAACCCACCCCTCTAACCCAGACCTGCCTAGCGCGTCTGTTCCGGGTGAATCAAGCGATATGATCACGCCTTCCGGCGTTTCTGCGCGAGTCCAAAGCACAAATATTCGGGCTTGTCCTTGTTTTATCCCTCCTTGATATTCACCTACTAACTTTGATCCACGATCCAAAAGAAGCACTTGCCCGTTGTTTGAATATGTGTCCCTGGTGAGTCGGCATGTTGTTAATCCTGGAACAGTACTGTCTATTGCTGTTTCAAGAGCACAGTCGAGGGTTGTTCCTTTTGTGATAAGGTAGTTTCTGTCGGGTAACTGAGAAGCGACGGATTGGGGTGTTGCGGTTGGTATAAGCCGATCTGCAAGTTTGTTGTCGGGACCGTTTTCGTTGGTTGGTTGCGCTCCTTGCGGGGTAGTCTTTTTGGGCGGTGGGTTATTTCCTTTACCTTCGTTAGAGTTTGAAATCAACATATCGCCGCTCATTTTCCTGTCTGTCCAATCCTGCTCTTTTTTCCCGCTTGTGTTTTTGTTGGATGTTGTTTCGGCGTTTACCACTAAAGGAACCGGGGGAGGTGGTGTAAATTGGTCTGCAATTTCCTTTCGTTTGACAGGTATTACCAGTGCTGGCATTCGGTTTTGAACTTCTTCTTTTATTGGAGTGTTTTTTTCTTTTGGTTGGGGAGGAAAGTTCACCAACCAAATAAGGCCCGCGCCAAGCACCAATAGAAAAACATAACCTATTGTGGTTAATACTTTATTCGTGCCAGTTCTTCTGTTAACTGTGGGCACACCTTCGTTTTCTCTATTGATATCGCTTTCTGTATTATTATCAGAGTTCATCTTGCTCTCCTTTAATGGTTCTTTCCACGTCTGGCGCGACAGTTCCTGTCTTGTTGTCCTTTCCTCCGTCCAGGTTAAAAGATCTGTTTACCACAGAGGCTACAGCGGGTCCTTTTCGCAACATTAATTTTTTGACCATTCGCTGGACTACAATTGTATTGCCGTTGATAACATTGGTGTTAATTAATGCTTCTTTTTCGCTCTCATCAACAGAGTATATTGCTGGCATATCTCTATTGTTGCTGAAAGTAAGGAATATAAAACTGCCGTTGTCGTATGCGGTTGTTGGGCTAATTTCTTCTGATCCTGCGACCCAATAGTTGAAATTAGCTTTTTCGTCATATTTTTTTGCCTTTAGTTTGGCTTGTATTTCCAAGTAAGCAGCTTTTTCTTTTGCCCGTTTTTCTTCCTCAAGTGTTTTTGCCGCCTCTTCCTGCGGATATCGAAAAGACAAAGAATATATAAGATTTTGACTCGACCATGCTTTTTCGTCTCTTATAGACTTTTTATCTACAACCAAGGCAAATTGATATGTCCTTTTTTGGGTTATTACAGTAACATTTGTGTCCGCTTTTTCAGAAGTTGGCTTTATAAATAGGTTGTTTTCTTTTGAAACTATTCGCCACGCTTTGTCGTCGCCAGCAGCAACATATTTAACATCTTCACCGTCACCGAATTGTATATGTGTTGACACCCCATAAAATGTTAATATTTTTATTACATTTTCCGGATTATAATTGGCAACCCTGACGCGAGCATCATATTTGCCTTTATTTGGAACCATCTCAGAGCGTGCAAGCGTAGGCATTATTAAAACGAACAACAAGATGCAAAACAAAGACGATTTCATTGTTTCACTCCTTTTTCAATTTCGGGTAAAAGTATTTCCTGGGGGGCAGAATCAGGGTCGTTCCTATATTCGACTACTTGGAATCCTAACGGATTAATAGCTCTGTTTTCTTCAGACATGTTCGTTTTACCAATATATTTGAAAATTATCGTGGCGGTGTAGTGTGTGCTTTGGACCTTGCTTGACCCTCTTTCTTCTACGAGCTTTGCATAACGCACAAGGGCAATTTCCGGCTTTATAAAGGTGGTGCCAAAAATCTTCACGCTTACTTTTTTGTATTCTCCATATTCGTTTAGAGGAGAGCTAGGGTTTTTGGGATTAAAATAATTAGCAAATTTTTGCTGTTCTTGTCCTGCAGACATTAGACCAACATTGGTGTAATATTCAGAGGCCAATTCCCTTGAATAACCCTCCCTGTATCTCACGTAAAGTTGAGCAAAATATCTGTTTATTACTTCTTCATACATCGTTTTGCCGTTCTTCAGAGAATCAATAACCTCTACAATTCCACTTGTATTATCAACTCTTATGACATATGGCTGAACCGTTTTCAGTGGCGTTAGAACGGTAACCGCTAATGTAGAAAGAAAAGCCATACATATAGCAATTGCCGATATCCACCAGGCTATTTTTCTGGATTTCTTCAGTTCAATAATCTTGTCAATTTCCCACCCCTGGGCTTCGCCAAGATATTTCTCAAAATCTTTCTTCGATACTTTGTCCATGGTGTTTATTCCTTTTTTTGAGTGCTTTCGGAAGGTATCACCAGTTTGTTAATCGGCCTATAATCGCCCTTTGGCAAGGGGGGTGGAGGTGGAGGTGCTATAGCGCAGCCTGTCAACATACATACGAACATCAAGCTGATAATTATTCTGTTAATCATTGTTCAACCCCCTTCATTTGTTTTATGTGTACTTTTGCAACAACAAAACTATATATATTGAACACACAAAATATATAATATTGTGAATATTCACAAAAAAAAACCTTGGTTTAATTGGCTTTGGTTATTTGCCTTTGAATTTGTTCCAGACTGCGTTCACCCCTGTGGATCGCGCTAAAATCCTCATGTCAGATTTACTCCTATTTATTTGACGTCGAATGTTCATTGGTCGGCTTGCTGCTATTCCCCGCGTTGTCCTGCTATATATCCCACTAACTGCCCCTAATGTGCTCACAGCCACACCACCGCCAAGCGCAGACGCTATATTAGATACTTGCATTAATACTAAAAAACCTATTAAGCAGAATGCAACTGCTGGTAGTACTCCCGCTAGCGAAGGCGTGGCTAAAGCCGCTGGTGTGGATATCACGATGAGATAAGATTGTATTATAGTCAAAAACAGTTTGATAATTGCGGAGGTTAGGACAACAACAAAAATGAAATTCAGGGCTTGACCCAACCAAGCATCAAAAAACCTTTTTGTTGCTTCAAACATTATTGACAATACAAATACTGGTCCCAGGGCAAGTAAAACAGCAAGTCCAATCTTCGCCATGACCAGCAAGAATGCCGAGTATGCGGTGAGGATGATTCCCGACAAAAGAACAAGAGCCCCGGCTAGCCAAACAAAACAATTTGGGATATTTAAAGTGCTGCTCCAAGGGGAGGCGAAGGAATATTCTGAAAATGCCGCAAATATATCCCAAAAATGCCCCATGAAGTCATCAAGAAATTGTGTGTTTGTTAAGGGGTTTGAATTACCAATTGCTGCAACAGCTGCCAAAGAGTCTGGCAGCTGCCAAAGAAAATCTGTTATGTATTGGTTGTATCTACCAACGTTCAAAGCAACCGCTATTATCAAGGTTAGACGAACAATTCTTTGCACACCGTCTGTTACCGGCTCAGATATTACACCGCGCAACATTGACCACCCCCAAAACATCACATAAATACCCAACAGCGTTGTGGCAACAGGAGTAAATTGGGTGATTAGATCTGTGGCTACATTTTGAAAATATGTCGTCAGGGTTACGTTCAGTTTCGTGAACAATGTTGTGTAAAAATTGAACGCTGCCGGTGCTCCCATATTATCTTACCATTTTGGAATAGTATTGTTTTTGTACATCTCCGAGCTTTTTTCCTTATCACGCTGCGTCTTTACCATCACACAAGTTGGGTTGAAAACAGGAGTTTTGTTTTCTCCCGGACACCATTTGTCCAAAAATGCTTGAGTGGTAATCGTGTCCCCGTTTTCATCGGTTATGTGTTCTACATCCGTAACAATTGGGACTCCGTTTAGGTCTGTTTTCGAACCCTGGCACCCAGTAAATGCAATGAGAATCAAACCTGCGATTAATAAATAATACTTGGTCATTTTTAACCTCACCAATTCGGTATAGTGCTGTCTTTGTACATTGCAGTAGATTTATCTCGATCACGCTGATTTTGTAAGTCTTTTTGAGCCGTGGCTAATTGACTTAAAGTGTGAAGTTTTATTTTTTCATTTTGGAGCATCAATCCTTCAGCTTGAATTCGGCCTTGAAGATCCGCCATGTCCTTTGCGTCAGGTGCGTCATTCACCTTATCTAACAACACCTGGATATCATCAAATCTGGCACTTGCTTTCCGGTAGGAATCTTCTGCCGTGGCTCTGTTAATTGCCGCTTGTCGAGCGTCTTTTTGATAATCTTGAGCATCCAAGGAATCGGGATCTACCCATGTTTCGGTGAAATCCACTCTTTTGTTTTCGTTCATTATCGCGTCAGTGTTGCCATACCCGTTATTTAAAATGGACTGATACTCATCTGGTAGGTATTTGCGTGACGCAGGGTTATTTACTAAACTACCCATTCCGCGAACACCATTGAGACTATTGTATTCTCTTTCCATTTGTCTCAATTGTGATTCTAACTGTGCGAGTTCCTCAGCCATTTGTGCTGCCTGCTCTGCCCAAGCAACCACTTGAAGGACTGATTGGGCCAGGTTAGCACCGTCAATTACTGGTATTCCGGCGCAGGCGTTGTTTTGCAAAAAAAGACCAAAAATAAAAATAATGAGACACAATTGTTTTTTTAGACGTTTCATTTTTTCCTCCTAGTGAATATTTGTTGTGATATCAAGCTCACAGCAGGTTTTTTCTGAGTCTTTGAAATTCTGGTAACCAAACTTCAGGGTCTGTACCGTGTTCGGAGACAAGTTTTTCTGCTAATGCTGAAGTAGCTGTATTCCCTGAGAGGACGGCAAGTTCATCTTCAAACCCGCGCAGGTTTAATTCTGCAACGGCAGAGTTTTTGCCTTGTTTTATGAGGAAACAACGTGATTTTTCCCCAAGGGATTTTACTATTTCGTATTCCCGTTCGCTTAATCTGAAACCCTCCACATAGTCTTTTCGGGTTGCTTCTGGGTTTGGAAGGAATATTTTTGTGGCAGTTTGACCTATAATTGCAAAAGCGATTTTTGATCTGAGTACCTGTGTCGGTGATTGAGTAAACATGACAAGAAAACCATCTTGTTTCCGAATTGTGACCAGTTTGTTTTGAGCTAGATCCTGAAATGCTTCATCGTCTAGCAGTTTCCAAAACTCATCCATGAATATAGGTATGCGCCTACCGTCTATCAGGTTTTCGATTCTGTGAAATAAGTACATTATCGTTGGCGTGCGGGTGCTTTCGTTTTCCAAAAACTCTGTCACGTCAAAACCGACCATCGGGCAGTTGTCCAGGTCGAGAGTGTCTTCTTTGTTGTCAAACAACCACCCATAAACACCGTCACCACACCACCGAGATAAACGAATATGCAAACCGTTTTCTTCTGTTGGATCAAAAAATTCGAGCAACGCACCAATTTTTCTCTTTTCTTGGGAAACGGCCATTAAACCGGCTATTGCTTGGGATATTTCTCGTTCCTGGTTTAATGTTATTGGCACACCTTCATGTTTCACGAGCTGTTTCACAAGCAGCTCAAGGAAGCTGATATTATTTGGTGAAGGGGTCATTTGAAATGGATTAAAGCCTGTTGGTAAACCATTTTTTAATGGATAATAGCGGCCTCCCATAGCTCGTATTCCAACAGCAGCCCCTAAGTCCTTATCAAAGACGATACACGATAGTTTTTTGCCGTTTTGAGGTTGATTGAATTTTTGAGTTTGGGCCAACAACATCATCTCAAGTACGGTTTTGCCCGTTCCGGATTTTCCGATTACAACTGTGTTTGCTAAGTCTTTATGGTTGGGATCTAGCTTGTCGTTTTTATCCGTTGAGCCTTTGTGGAAAGAAAAATAAAAAGGGGCTCCCGATGTCGTTTTAAACATGGTTACAGCATCACCCCACTGATTGCCTTTGATTCTACCTGTTGGAAAGTTGTGAAAACTACTAAAGGCAACAAAGTTGCGGCTGGTGATATCTCCCACCCTGACTCTAAACTGAAAATTGCCGGGTAACTGAGCCCAAAATGCACCAGCGATTCCAATCTCTTCCCTTGCCCATTTCATCCCAACATCCGAAATCGCCGTCCCTGCTATATTTATTGAATCGTTCAAGGTTTTTTTGTCGTCACCAAAGATCAATAAACTTAAGCTGTGGGCTCCCATGACAAAAAGGTTTGACGCAAGATCATCAAGAGCCTGATCAATCGCGTCAATTTGGCTTACTGCAACGTCACCTGCATTTACCATTCTGGCTTGCTGTCTTTTCATTCTGCCCATGGCAACAGGTTTTGATAAAAAAGTGAAAGACTGTGACAAAACAAACTCAAAAGGAACAGAAAACAAATTATTTAATATTCCAGGAAACGAGATGCTAGGATATTCCTGAATTGTAACGATACCAGCGTATTGAGTTCTTGTTGGTCCTTTTAGTGACATCAATCCTACCTTTCCGAAAAAAGGTCTTGATGTGGCCATTATTTCACTTATGTTTGCTCTGGCCAGAGGGAAGCGGTGCCATTCACCGTTTACCAGGAATGAGTAAAATTCCAAGACTTCTGAATAAACAAAACCATTGTGTTCATAACATCCCAATAGTTCCGGTTCGTACCTTTCGAGCGAAGCTATTGCTACACCGGTTATCTCCTCTAGTGTCGCAATATCATCTGATTGGTGGTTTTCTGTTTCTTTTTTATTTCTTTTCTCAAAGAGCCCTAATATTTTCAGGGCTTTTATTGGCTGAGGACGATAAATGATTGTCAAATACAATTCGTTGACGAGCATGGGCTCTTGCGCCATGTATTTCTGGTATTTTTCGTTGAAGTGCTTGCAAAATCCAGGTGTGAAATCACCTGCGGGATAAGAGGAGTATTTTCTTCGCACCACATGTGACCATATAGCCACGTTTGGGGAAGAGATGTTTCGTAAAAGTCCGTTGAGTTGGTCGTGCCAGGAGTTGATGTCTTCTATGTCGGCGCTCTCGTGTGCTGCGCCCTGCATTTTGATTGTTGCGGAATAATCTCCGTTCTTCAGTTTCACCACATTTGTTGTGACTTGGCTGGTATATGGGATGAAAGAAGATGTGCTTTCTTCTTGAGCAAAGGCTTTGGAGAATTTAAAAGTTGCAGCCATTGTTGTTTCCTTTGGTCAATCCAGCCATTTTTTTTTGGAGAGCGGTGAAAAGCTCGCCGCTCTCCAAAAACGAGTGTTTCGGCATCGCGCCGAAGTTTGCAACCATATATAAATCGAATTAAATATTTCCGGATCATTAGCACTAATCAGGTATAAAATAGCGTGGACCGGCGCGGCTAACAAAAGATAAAGAGGGTTGCCAATTGCAAGGAATATTAAAGTCGTCACCATGAATTCGATAACAAAAGCAAAATAAGGAATTCCCCACATTGTAGCTGGTCTGGTTAAGCCAACGAACAAATCATCAGTATGTATATGCTGAGGATCATTAATCATGCGGCTCCCGCGATTATGTAGTCAACTATAGAGGTTGCGCCGAAAATCAGCACGATACCCACAATGATTTTAATAGCCCAATCCCACGATAATTTTCCTGCTATGGCAGCAATTCCACAAGCGATAACCGCTATAATAGCCAGGGTTCTTGTAAGGCCGCCTGTGAAAATAGCTAGAATTTGGGTCGCTGCGGTGTCCCAGGGTGACCCGGCAAAAGCCGACATAGGCATTACCAGCATTAAGCCTAACAATGCGACCGAGAATACGAACGAGTAGCTATATTTTTGTTTTTTCAACATCTCCCTCTCCTTGAATGCTTTTTGGTTTATTTTTATCTTCTTGTTCTTTGAAGCTTGGTATTCCAATGTATAATGGGGGCATTGTGTCTGTCTTTCTCATTAAATACCGGATTAACCTGTCCAGGCTTACCCAGGAGCGCCATTTGCCTCGGGATGTGACTAACCTCACATCGCCCTCTTTTCCCTTCCACGTCAAGTTTAATAAGATATTGTAGCTGCCCTTCTTGTTCCTTATTATTTTTATCGCCGTTACTACTCGATTTTGTAAATATTCGAATAATTCCTTCTCTTTCACAGTGTTCATTCGTGTCTCGTTTTTTGAATTTTCTATAGAATCCTTTTGTTGTATTTGTCTTATTTAACAAAAAATACCGAATGAGACACATTATTCATTTGCTGGATTTTTTGTCGCTTGCGGTGCTGCTATTTCAGAATCATCTAAAAGATGGTTAACAGCCTAGTATACTGTAGATTTACTGTCAGAATCGCTGTATACATTTGTTTCTTTGCCATCGATTTCCTGGTCTTCGTAAACACTCAATTCGTTTTTCTCATAATTTCTTTCTTCTGTTATTTGGACTGTTTGCAATATTTCATTTTTGTTGTGTAAGCTTTTTTCTTTGAGTGGGATTGGCGGAATAGCGCTAATTATTTTTTGAACATATCCGTTTTCAAAGCCCTTCGTGAAAGATCCGGTGTTGTATGCTGAAATTGCCTGAAGAAATGCCCTTCGGTTGTCGCTGGTGTTTCTTTTGGCTAACACATAGTTTGAATTGAAGATTTTTGCGGCGGCGGCAATGTTGTTGCAAGGGTCAAAAATTTCATCAACAGTAAGACCAACGGTTTCCAAGTTTGCTGAGTTGATCTGGCCTAGGCCCATATCGACACTGTAATTGTGACCGATCAACCATCGGGCTGTTGAGATTGCTTCAGCCTCATTTTGTGGCTGGCGTGCTAACTTTTTGTTGCCATTAATGCCAATAGCCAGGTGGTTGTAGTTCGATTCTGTTTTGACTATTGCTGAGAGGGTTGGTGCGTCAATTGCTGGCGCACAACTTAAAGCCAGGGTTGTTATCAAGGAAGCCATCATAAGTTCTAAGATCCTCACTAGATAAATGCTTCTCGTGTGTTGCGTTAAGTTTATAATAGTATATAATACACTTTTATAAACTTTAATCAACGCTTGATTTATCTATACTTCAAGAAAAGGTATGGTGTCAAGTATTCTCTGAACGGTGGGTGGCTGCTTTTTTTTGTTTTTGAGGAGGTTTTGCTTTTATTGTTGTGTTTTTATTGTTTTTAGTGGATTTTTACATGGTTCATTTATTTTTCTGATCTATTTTCTTAATCTCTAAAACGATAAAAATGCCTACAAACTTTGATTATTTTCTAGCATTCTTCCGAAAGAAAATTTTAATAGATGGAGAGAAGCAAGTTGACATAGCAATGTCACCGAAGGTCGTAAAATCAGCTGCTTACATAAACAAATTGTTTAAAGGGAACGCAAAAAGCTGTCCCATTGAGATACAAAAGAGGATCGCGGATTATTTTAATATCTCTTACGGAGCAATGATTGAAACAGGCAAGGAAATTTTTGAAAACCAACTACTGCCTGGCCAGGGTTCCAGCAACGGATTCAAAGACAAACAGATTTCTCTTGATGTCGATTTGTTAAAAACGGAAGATCTAATAAATTGCCTGAAACGTGTTGCTGCCACTCTAATTGAAAACAATAAAGCTATTAGAATTGCTCAAGAAAATGAAAAAACCTGTGCGTTGCTTTCAGAGCAAATGGAGCTATATAAATTGATTTTTTCTGAGCTGGACGAGGGAGTAACTTTTTACAACGCGAAAAGAGAGATAATATATTCAAGTAATCGTTGGGGTTTTCTTAGTGATATTGATATTGAGTCCAATCCTTCTGTAGATTCAATAATATTGAATCTACGAAACAAGATCTTGAATTTTGATGAAGTCCTTAATGTCGTTTTTGAAGCATCTAAAAAGAGAAAGCCTGTGTTCGTGAATGTGGAGGTTGTTAACGGTAGCATATTTAAATTTAAAATTGTGCCGATTTACAAAGAGGGCGTGTTTTTAGGTTCTTTACTTATAAATTCTCTAGTAAAAGGACCTGCAACCAAATAATTAGGGCAGACTGTGGGGGAATTATGAGTCCAAAAACTTCTAACAATATCTTGTTAAGCGTTCTCGCCGGGGCTATTCTTGCTGCTCGTACTGTTTTGTTTTTTTTGATGTTTTGGTTGCGTGGAATTGTTTTGTCCTTGTCTGGTGTTGTTTCTTTTTTAACGCTTTTTGTTTGCCTTTTTTCGTTTTATGCCTTCCCGGAGAAACCACAAATGGCCTGGGGGTTTGCTACAGCCAGTTTAGTTAGCTTTGTTGTTGGTTGGTTATATGATAGCATTTTGATGACAATTGCACCCCAAGATTTGGTGTCGCTTTATCTGTAAATTAGATGTCAAAAGCGTCACTATTCGAGCTGGCGTGGTTTGATTGTTTGTTAAATTCTTTTAAAAAAGTAGACTACTTCGGGTCAGGTAATGATTGCCATAAATCAAAAATAAACCTGCTAGTTGTGGGGTCGTTTGCAATGGCGACCTCTATATTTTCTCTGTCTCCCATTGCGAAACCAACATCCCATTCGTCCGTTCCGTAGTCTTTCACGTAAATATGTGTACCGGGTTCCGGTTTCTTATTTTTCCATTCAATCCACATAATTGAACCCCCTTTAGGCCCAATGAAACATAACTGCGGTTTCACATCGTAGGACGTCCGTTTTAAAAATAACTAGTAAATATGTTGGGTATTTTCCGTTGATATTTCTTTTAATTGTCTTTTTCTTACTATAAATTTGTAAAAATTAGTCGTTTTTTTTGGAATGGCGGTGATGCCAGCTTTACAAATCATCTGCTAGCGATCAGACCGGCACCCGCCACGGTTCAATGAAATTTGGTATCAAATCCGGTCCCTCGATGTCGCCCAGGTGAGCCGTTTTGATACCACCATTTAAAAACAGCAACAGCAACAGCTTAAGATTGATTATTTTGGGGATAGATCGGCTTCCGGCTTCCCCAACCACCACCCTCCTTTCTAATATTGTTCCCGGCGTTTTCCGCTGCGCTGCAACCACCGCCAACAAATTATAAAGGGTGTGCTGGCCGGCGCGATCCTCCAGCCTTAGAGCTGCGAATTACCTCTTGAGGTTCAATCTCTTCTTTTCCTACTGCCCGTTTTTATCTTTCTAAATTGCATTGTGGAATTTACCAACCGGAACCGCACAACAGTTCCGGTAGGTGCATACCCCATGCAGGATCTTCCTTGTATTGCCTGACATTTTATATGTGGTGCGCGATGCTCTCCCTCCGGTCGTTTATAGCTCACGAAACAGGATAACTGCAGGACCGGGATTAATTGATACGCTTTTCCCATGTAATTAAACCAGGGGCCGCTTGTGCGGATACAAAAAGCGTATCCGTGCGGTAAAGGACTCTCGCTCTCGCGCAGAGCCCCCCTTTAGAGCTTAAGCCTACTTGGTTTGTGGTTAAAAGCGGCTGATGATGGAAAAAATAACATAAACAAAACTGATACTTGCGGTTTTTTTTGTGAGGTTCCAGCCGAGGCGATCTTTTGTAAAATACTTCTCTTTTGATACGTATTAATATAGCTTTATATGTATTAATATGTTATAAGTAGTCATGTCTTTTAGATGCTCTGAAACTCACCAAAGCTGCCAGAGCAAAACAAAAAACCTACTGAGGAGATTTTAAAAATGGGAACTTCAAAGAAAATTGATGTTTACGAAATGATCACAAATCAAGTGCTCGAACTCATGGAAAGTGGCTGCATCCCTTGGCAAAAGCCATGGAACGCGAGAGGGGCAAATAGAAATCTGATAAGTGGAAAACAGTACCGAGGTATAAATGTATTTTTACTTTCTTGCACCTCTTTTTCAACTCCTTGGTGGTTGACTTATAAGCAAGCTGCCGACAAGGGCGGCAAGGTACGCAAGGGCGAAAAGGGCACCCAGGTTGTTTTCTGGAAACCTTTATTGATTAATGAGGAAAACCCCGCAACCGGAAAAACTGAAAAGAAAAAAATCTTTATGTTGCGATACTATACAATTTTTAATCTTGATCAGGTTGACGGTATAGAGGCCCCTGTTGAGCCGGAAGTCGTAGAGCTTGAACCCATAGCCGCCGCCGAGAAAATTGTTACTGAAATGCAAAACGCCCCTAAAATTGAGGAATCCGCAAGTGGAAAAGCCTGTTATTACCCACAGCTTGATAAGGTACAAATGCCTTTTTTCACTGATTTTGATGAATCAGAAAAATTTTATTCAGTGCTTTTTCATGAGCTAGGCCACAGCACCGGACACGAAAGCAGAGTGAACAGGCCCGAAGGAATGAAAGATATTAAATTTGGTTCCGACAATTACAGCAAAGAGGAACTTACCGCAGAAATGACAGCCGCTTTTTTGTGTGGCGAAGCTGGCATACTTCCGGCCACCGTTGAAAATTCCGCAGCCTATCTACAAGGTTGGTCAAAAAAGTTCAAAGAGAGTGCCAAGATGATAGTTTGTGCAGCAGCCGCAGCACAAAAAGCCGCCGATTACATTCTCAACGTGAAATTTAACGACCAAGATTAAAAACCAAAAAATCTAATGAGGGTTAGGCGGACAACTTAACCCTCATTAGATTTAAATATATTGGGTTTTAAAAATGAAGGCATCTGTTCGCCCCGGTGGAGCGACAAACGCTTTTAGAGTGGCAAGCAAACTGCGCTTGCAGCAGCAAAAGAAGGAACGATCAAACCCGGCACTGGTGAGAGTGCCGGGTTTGATCGTTGAAAATTCAGGCTTCCAGCCGGTAAAAGTGGCCTGCGGCTCAGTTAAAAAATAGCCTCATTCTCATTGGTTACTTTCTGAAATCAGAATTCGCGAGACAATATGACTTGGTATTTTCACAAACTGACCACCTTTTCGGTGGTCTATGCGGCCAGCGGTGACGCTACAGCGTCAATTATTGCGGGGATTGCCTCTATTGGACCCGATAGTTGTAGCTGCTCGCACTCATAAATCCCAGTTCTCGCACTTATCTGGTTTTTCCGTCTCACATTAAGTGACTCTATAAATCAAACCGTTCCCACATTATTTGACCGTATCCGCAGGTCTGCTCACATTATGTGATTTTATCCGCCGGTCGATCTCACTTTATCTGATTCTATCCGCAGGGATTTATAACTGTATTGGGTCTATTCTCAACAAAGATAAAGAAAACCCATAATTCAGAGTTTTTGTATAGAAAAACAGATCGAAAATGCAGAGTATTTCTTTGGCGATAAACTGAACTAAAAACGAACGTTTTTAATGGTGATTATTACATAAGAAAAGCATTGTGTTTTCAATATGATAATCTATATTTAAAATAGTTTTTCGGTGTTTCTCTATACTTATATGTAGCGGCTCGCAATAACGAGATAACTCGGCTCACATCAAGTGAGAACAGGACGTCAACGAAGCTAAAGAAGGAAAGTCACTATGGGCAATATCCACCTCTTTCTACCCAGGCTAACGCTCAATGAATTGTTTGTACGTGATCTAATGGCAGCAAATCCTCCTTGTATTGCCTGACATTTTATATGTGGTGCGCGATGCTCTCCCTCCGGTCGTTTATAGCTCACGAAACAGGATAACTGCAGGACCGGGATTAATTGATACGCTTTTCCCATGTAATTAAACCAGGGGCCGCTTGTGCGGATACAAAAAGCGTATCCGTGCGGTAAAGGACTCTCGCTCTCGCGCAGAGCCCCCCTTCAGAGCTTAAGCCTACTTGGTTTGTGGTTAAAAGCGGCTGATGATGGAAAAAATAACATAAACAAAACTGATACTTGCGGTTTTTTTTGTGAGGTTCCAGCCGAGGCGATCTTTTGTAAAATACTTCTCTTTTGATACGTATTAATATAGCTTTATATGTATTAATATGTTATAAGTAGTCATGTCTTTTAGATGCTCTGAAACTCACCAAAGCTGCCAGAGCAAAACAAAAAACCTACTAAGGAGATTTTAAACATGAATTCATCCACCGTCCAAGATTCCATTTTTGACAGTAAATTACCATTGCTCGGATTCTTAAAGCAAAATAACCAGGATTTTGAGTGGTATCCCACTACTGAGGAAATGCTTTCTTGCATAAATGCCCATGTAAACCATCGTTTTTCAGATCGCTTCAGCGATAAGCAGCCCCGAGTATCGGTTTTAGATTGTGGTGCGGGTGATGGAAGATCCCTTGAAAGTATTGCGAATGGTGGGGATATGTACGCCATTGAAAAAAGCGATAGACTAATAAAAGCAATGTCGGACGATATTTACATTGTTGGCACTGACTTTCACCAAAACACAATCATAGATAAACGGGTCGAAGTCTTATTCTCTAATCCTCCGTACTCGGAATATCAAGAATGGTCCTCTAAAGTGATTAGAGAAGCAAATTGCACTGTTGTTTATCTTATAATCCCTACAAGGTGGGTTGATTCCATCCCAATTCAAGAGGCTCTTGATGCTAGAGACGCAGCAGCTGAAATTCTCGGAACGTTTGATTTCTCACATGCTGAAAGACAGGCAAGGGCTGTTGTTAACGTCTTGGCTATAGATTTATCCAATGGCCGTGGCGAGTATAGACATAATAAAGAACCAAAGGTGGACCCGTTTTCAGTCTGGTTTGACGAACATTTTGCTTTTAATGCTGACCAATCGGATAACAGTAGTTTTGCAAAAGAATCGTCGAAGCAAAAGCTATCAGAAACGATCAAACAAGAAGTTGTAAATGGTAGAAATTTGATCCAAGTTCTTGTTGAGCTGTACAACAATGAAATGCAGCATCTTATTAAAAATTATCAAGCTGTAGGAAAGCTTGATTATGCAATTCTTAAAGAGCTAGGGGTAAGCATCTCAGGACTTCAGAAGGGTCTGGAGCAGAAAATTATAGGGCTAAAATCAAAATATTGGAGTGAGTTTTTTAACAACTACAATCAAATTACCTCAAGACTTACCAGTGCTAGCCGTGACTTGTCAGCGGCGATCTGAAAGTGTATTTTCTTCAGCGGTTTGAAAATGTATAATCTCTCTTTTTCCTTTTCTTGATTTTCTTCCTAAAAATTAAAATAAACCAATCTTCTTCCCCTCCTTTTTCTTCC
>NZ_SWCM01000020.1 GCF_005116645.1 Desulfopila sp. IMCC35006 | reverse complement strand
GACCTGGGCAGTCAACGTGCGCATAGTGCCGTTTCGTTGTCTCGTACTCGACGTGGGCGGTAGCAATGGTGATACCACGCTCTTTTTCCTCAGGTGCTTTATCGATCTCGCTGAAGTCAGTGAATGCAGCCTGACCTTTAAGAGATAAAACACGAGTAATTGCAGCGGTCAGTGTGGTTTTACCATGGTCGATATGTCCTACGGTACCTACGTTGACGTGCGGTTTAGTCCTTTCAAATTTTTTCTTCGACATAATGGTTCCTCAATATGCTTGGACTTAGATCCCTCTAATTTTTTTAATAATTACCTCTGCTTTCTGAGCAGGTACCACATCATATTCCAAAAATTGCATGGTAAAATTGGCCCTGCCCTGAGTCGCCGACCTGAGTGACGTCGAATAGCCAAACATTTCGGCCAGTGGCACATGCCCGTTCAGGATCTGCAGGTTAGATTCTGCAGATACCCCAACAATCTTACCTCTTTTACTATTTAGATCGGCAATTACATCGCCGATATATTCTTCAGGAGTAATAACTTCAAGCTTCATTATCGGTTCAAGCAACTTCGGTTTCGCTTCTGAAGTTGCCCTTCTGATTGCCATTGCTGCTGCTACCCCAAAAGCCATCTCAGTTGACTCTTCCTCGTGATAAGAGCCACCGATAAGACTCACTTTAATATCCGTGAGCGGATAACCAATCAGAGGACCAGAGTCGAGACTATCAACAATCCCCTTTTTGATTGCCCCTAAGAACTGATCGGGGATCAACTCCTGGTCCACAGAACTTACAAACTCTATTCCACCACCACGGGGCAGAGGTTCGATCTGAATAACGACATGCCCGTACTGGCCCTTGGCCCCGGTCAATTGATCGAATTTTGCTTCTGCCTTATGACTGATATCGATTGTCTCTTTATAGGCAACCTGGGGTTTGCCCACCTTTGCCGAAACTTTAAATTCATTGAGCAACCGATCGACAATTATCTCCAGGTGCAGCTCCCCCATACCAGAGATGATCGTCTGCCCGGAATCCGCATCTGTCGAAACCGTGAAAGATGGATCTTCCAGGGCTATCTTCGCAAGAGTGTCGGCCAGTTTTTTTTCTTCAGCCTTGCTTTTAGGTTCAATAGCCACCCCGATCACCGGATCAGGAAAGTCCATACTCTCAAGGATTATGGTATCGCCTTTTGCGCACAGGGTATCGCCGGTGGTCGTAAACTTGAGCCCAACAACTGCGCCAATGTCCCCGGCAGATATTTCCTGCACTTCTTCGCGCTTATTAGCATGTAATTTCATCAACTTGGATATCTTCTCCTGTTTTTTCTTAACAGGATTGTACACCTTGTCGCCAACGGCAATGGTTCCGGAATATACCCTGATGAATGCCAGATTCTCTACAAAAGCATCACTCATCAGTTTAAAGACCAACCCGGCTAATTTTTCCTTCGGATCGGTTTTCCGGCTAATTATCTCGCCATTGGGTCCTTCTCCCTCGACATCTTTGACATCAAGCGGGGAAGGAAGAAAATTAACTACACTATCGAGCAGCGGCTGAACACCCTTGTTTTTAAAAGCACTCCCGCAAAGAACCGGAACTATGTCCAGCGACAGGGTCGCTTTTCTGAGAGCCTTATATATCTCAGGAGTAGCTACTGTTGCATCATTTAAGTATTTTTCCATGATGTCCTCATCGAAGTCGGCCAACTTCTCGAGGAGCACCAAACGTGCGGCCGCGAATTTTTCTTTATATTCGGCAGGAACTTCTTGAACCGTTACTTCCTGTCCAAGAGACTGCTCGTCAAAGACAAGCATCCTCTCTTCTATAAGGTCGATGATCCCCTCAAACTCCGCTTCTTTTCCTACCGGAAGCTGAATGGGCAGAGGATTTGCACCGAGCCTGTCAGATATCATCGAAACGCACCGTTCAAAGTTCGCTCCGATCCTATCCATTTTATTAACAAATGCTATGCGTGGAATGCCATACTTATCAGCCTGCCGCCAAACGGTCTCTGACTGCGGCTCCACACCGCCTACGGAACAAAAAACAGCTACTGCTCCGTCCAATACCCTCAGCGACCTCTCAACCTCAACTGTGAAATCGACGTGCCCCGGAGTATCAATGATGTTAATTTTTTTATCTTTCCAGAAGCATGTCGTCGCTGCAGAGGTGATAGTGATCCCCCTCTCCTGCTCCTGCTCCATCCAGTCCATGACGGCCGTGCCTTCATGGACTTCACCCAACTTATATGATCTCCCGGTGTAAAAGAGTATCCGTTCGGTCGTTGTTGTTTTACCGGCGTCAATATGGGCCATAATGCCAATATTGCGCACGTCATGCAAATCTTTCAAGGCTGCCATAACAATTGCTTAGCTCTTATAATTATACGTTCGCCAACCTCTTGTTGCAGCAATCTGTCACAAGACCAAAACTCTCCGTTACCAGCGGTAATGAGCAAAAGCTTTGTTGGCTTCAGCCATCCGATGGGTATCATCTCTTTTCTTGACCGCAGCACCGCGATTGTTATAAGCATCCATGAGCTCAGCGGCAAGCTTCTCGGACATAGACTTACCCGATCTGGATTTAGAAAAGCTGATAAGCCAGCGAATAGCCAGGGCGTTCCGCCTTGTCTGGCGAACCTCCATCGGCACCTGATATGTAGCACCACCAACACGACGAGACTTAACCTCGACCCGTGGACGGACCTTCTCCATTGCCTCTTCAAATACAGTCAAGGGATCCGTATCCTTGATACGCTCTTCGACTATATCCATCGCGCCGTAAAAAATTCTCTGAGCAAGACTTTTCTTCCCTCGCTCCATCAATCCGTTGGTAAATTTAGACACCAGCACGCTGTTGAATCGTGCATCCGGATCTATCGGCCGTCTTTCAATTGTTCTTCTTCGTGACATCTTTTAACCTCGCATCAAGCAGCAGCTCATCAAGCTGGTTTTTTTGCACCATATTTTGAACGACCTTTACGCCGATTGGACACGCCCAGAGTATCAAGGGTACCACGAATGATATGATACCGAACACCTGGAAGATCCTTCACCCTGCCGCCACGAATCATAACAACTGAGTGCTCTTGAAGATTATGACCGATACCGGGGATATACGATGTAACTTCAATACCATTTGTCAGCCGCACCCTGGCAACTTTCCTAAGAGCTGAGTTCGGTTTCTTGGGTGTCGTTGTATAGACCCTCACACACACACCACGCTTCTGGGGTGACCCTTTCAAAGCAGGGGTATTGGTCTTTTTAACAGACTTCTTACGGCCCAATCTTACCAGTTGATTAATAGTTGGCATTACGTTAACTGCTCCTGTTTACATACCCTATTTTAGAATACCAGGCGATCGACTGCCGACCTGGACACTCATTTCTAAACACGAAAGTGGTGATAATTACCCTAATAGCACAGCAGTGTCAAGGAAAAAATCCACTTTACAATGCTTTGCCTGCTTCGTGACTTAGAAATAATGCACTTGTGTTTTTTACAAGCGCATTATTTCGTTATGGAACTTATCCCGCAAAGCTTTCTGGCGGGGGTAGTACCTTATAAATTATTTTCTGGCATTTTGGCAGAAGAATAACTTCTAAAGGTACTAAGCCTGGCAATTCCCATATCTTACGGACTTAGTGCTTATTTGACAAGCCAGTGCCCGCTGAAATCAACCGGCCCATAATAACATTTTCCTTCAAGCCCGCCAGCTCATCAATCTTTCCTGCAACAGCTGCATTGGTGAGTACCTTGGTGGTCTCCTGGAAGGAGGCCGCAGAAATAAAGCTTTCCGTCGACAGTGAGGCCTTGGTTACGCCAAGCAGTAACGGCTCAGCAACAGCAGGTGTTTTTCCTTCAGCCACAAGCTTGTCTCTTTCTTCTTCAAATTTCCACCATTCGACCTGTTCGCCGATCATAAAGCGGGAATCGCCGGAAGAGGTGATCATAACGCGTTTGAGCATCTGTCGAACAATGACCTCGATATGTTTGTCATTGATCTTGACACCCTGGAGGCGATACACCTCTTGGATCTCATTGACCAGGAATTTAGCCAGCTCCTTGACACCAAGAACGGCCAGGATATCGTTGGGAACGATGGTTCCTTCCATGAGCGGCTCACCGGCCTGAACATAATCGCCTTCATGGACAATAATATGCTTGGCCTTCGGTACTAAATACTCCTGTGGCTCACCATACTCAGGGGTAACAATCACCCGCCGTTTACCTTTGAGTTCCTTGCCGAAACTGATTTTCCCATCGATTTTGGCGATGATCGCCGGATCTTTTGGTTTACGGACTTCAAACAATTCAGCAACCCTTGGCAGACCACCGGTGATATCTTTTGTTTTCGTGGTCTCACGGGGGATCTTGCCGACAATCGTTCCGGGCTGGATAACATCTCCCTCACTGACGGAAATAATCGATCCGACGGGCAGACTGTACCTTGCATAGGTCTCGGAATCGGCGAGTTTCACGGTTTTGCCACGGTCGTTCTTCACGGTAATGCGCGGACTCATCTGCGCTCCACCCGCAGTATGAATAATGACCAGTGAGGATCTACCGGTGACGGCATCCACCTTTTCCTGCATGGTGATACCCTCGATAACGTCGCCGTATTTGATGGTACCTCCCACCTCAGCAACGATCGGTATCGTATACGCATCCCAGTCGGCAAGGATGGTATCCCTTGCTACAGCCTGACCTTCCTTGACCAGGAGCTGGGCGCCATAGTTGACCTTGAATTTTTCACGCTCGCGGCCCAATTCATCTTTGATCGAGATCACCGCATTACGATTCATGACGATCTCAGTTCCTTCGGCATTGGTGACCGAATGGAGGTTTTTGAAAGAGACGGTGCCGCCGATGTTCGTTTTCAGCTCGGCCTGCTCAACAGATCTGCTTGCCGTACCACCGACATGGAAGGTACGCATGGTCAGCTGGGTACCGGGCTCGCCAATTGACTGCGCCGCAATAACACCAATAGCCTCGCCTTTATTGACCATATGGCCACGACCGAGATCACGCCCGTAACATGCAGCACAGACCCCTCTCTTGGACCGGCAACTCAGAACCGACCGGATAGGAACTCTGTCAATACCTGCAGCGGTAATTTTTTCGACGATATCTTCTGTTATCTCCTCGCCGGCTTCAACAATGACTGTTTCATTGAAGGGGTCCTCCAGATCATCCAGAGCAACCCGGCCAAGTATCCTGTCGCTCAACGGCACGATAATTTCACCGCCGTCCATCAATGGTTCGGCAATGATGCCATCGAGTGTTAAGCAATCGGCTTCTACAATGGTTGCCTCCTGCGCGACATCAACCAGTCGCCGGGTAAGATAACCGGAGTTGGCGGTCTTGAGCGCAGTATCCGCCAGTCCCTTACGGGCACCGTGGGTGGAAATAAAGTATTCCAGCACCCCAAGGCCCTCACGAAAGTTGGCTTTGATCGGCGTCTCAATGATCGCTCCACTCGGTTTCGCCATCAGGCCTCGCATTCCGGCCAACTGGCGAATCTGGTCTCTTGAACCACGCGCCCCGGAATCGGCCATGATGAAAATCGAGTTAAAACTGGGTGACTCAATCAGTTTTCCGTCTTTATCGCGGACATAATCGACCTTGATCTCATCCATCATCGCGTTGGCGACATCTTCGGTCACCTTCGACCAGATATCAACGACCTTGTTGTATTTTTCACCGGCGGTGATGAGACCATCGGTATACTGCTGATCAACGTCAAGAACATCATTTTCGGCTTTTTCGACAAAATTCTCTTTCTCAAGCGGAATTTTCATATCGTTGATGCAGATAGAAATCCCCGCCCTTGTCGCATATTCATAGCCGGTATCTTTTAATCTGTCGGCAAGAATAACCGTGTCCTTCGTCCCAGCATGGCGATAGGTATGATCGATAAGGGTCGCCAGGGCTTTCTTGGTCAGTACTTTATTGACCTCTTCAAATTTAACGGATGGCGGCAGCAGTTCTCCCAGCAGGATACGCCCCATCGTGGTATCAACCAGCTCACCATTCTTCCGCACTTTTACCTTGGCCTGCAGATGAACCTGGCCGTAATCATAGGCGATAATGGCTTCTTCCACACCGCTGAAAACCTTGCCTTCGCCGATAACATTGAGCCGTTCCCGGCTCATGTAATAGAGCCCCAGCACAATATCCTGCGACGGGATGATTACCGGCTCACCGTTTGCCGGCGATAAAATATTGTTGGTGGACATCATGAGGACCCTGGCTTCCACCTGGGCCTCAACAGAAAGCGGAACGTGGACCGCCATCTGGTCACCGTCAAAATCCGCGTTGAATGCCATACAGACGAGCGGATGCAGCTGAATCGCCTTTCCTTCAATCAGGACCGCTTCAAATGCCTGCATACCAAGTCTATGCAGGGTGGGTGCACGGTTGAGAATGACCGGATATTCGGTAACCACCTCGTCAAGTACGTCCCAGACCTCTTTCACCTCTTTTTCCACCATTTTTCGGGCACTCTTGATGGTGGTGACAAACCCTTTTCTTTCGAGCTTGTTATAGATGAAGGGCTTGAACAGCTCAAGCGCCATTTTTTTGGGGATACCGCACTGATGCAGACGAAGGTGCGGTCCGACCACGATAACTGAACGACCGGAGTAATCAACCCGCTTACCCAGCAGGTTCTGCCGAAAACGTCCCTGCTTGCCTTTCAGCATATCGGACAGCGACTTCAGCGGACGCTTGTTGCCGCCAGTAATAACCCTGCCCCGTCGACCATTATCGAAAAGGACATCGACCGCTTCCTGGAGCATTCGCTTTTCATTACGGATAATGATATCAGGTGCATCAAGTTCCAGAAGCCGCTTCAGGCGATTATTCCTGTTAATAACTCTTCGATAGAGATCATTCAGATCAGAAGTCGCAAACCGGCCACCTTCAAGGGGCACCAGAGGTCGCAGATCAGGTGGCAGCACCGGAATGACCTCAAGAATCATCCATTCGGGTTTGTTGCCGGAATCGCGGAAGGCCTCAATGACAAAGAGCCTCTTGCCCAGCTTCAGCCTTTTGGTCTGGGAATTCGTCGACAGCATTTCCTCACGCAGCTGTTTCGACAGCGACACAAGATCCTGGGCAGCAAGGAGTTCGCGAATCGCCTCGGCACCGATGCCTACCTCAAACTGAGCTGCATATTCTTCGCGGGCCGAGCGGTATTTCTCCTCAGTCAACAGGGTGCCGACGGGAAGTGCATCAACCTCGGACCTTACAACAGCATACTGTTCAAAATAGAGAATTTTCTCCAGCTGCTTGAGGGTCATGTCAAGGACCGCACCAATTTTACTGGGCAAACTCTTGAGGAACCAGATATGGGCCACCGGTGCCGCGAGTTTAATATGCCCCAATCGCTCACGTCTGACCTTCGACTGGATAACCTCTACGCCGCATTTCTCGCAGACAACACCACGGTGTTTCATCCGCTTATACTTGCCGCAGTTACATTCGAAATCTTTTACCGGGCCAAATATTTTAGCACAGAATAAACCATCTCTTTCCGGCTTGAAGGTTCGATAATTGATGGTCTCCGGTTTTTTGACCTCACCATGCGACCAGTCCATGATCTTCTCCGGTGAAGCCAGAGAGATCTGAACGCTTTCAAATTTTACTGGAGCTTTCGGTTTTTGAAAAAAATTGAATAACTCTTCCACGAAATCACCTCTCCCTTATATTAAAGGATTTGTTAAAGGAAATATGGGGCAGGCTACCGTACCGGGCATATTCCGGAATACATCCGGCATCGGGATGCCCAGCGGTCAGAAGCGCCAGCCGTTGCATGTTCTCTCTTCCTTTATCCTTCAATAAGTTCCATATTTAAACAAAGGGCCTGCAGTTCTTTGACCAGAACGTTAAAAGACTCAGGTAATCCTGTTGTCAGAAAGTTATTTCCCTTGACTATACGCTCATACATCAAGGTTCGGCCTTCCACATCATCGGATTTAGCCGTTAAAAATTCCTTGAGTGTATATGCAGCGCCATAGGCTTCCATAGCCCAGACCTCCATCTCACCTAGTCGCTGTCCACCAAACTGGGCTTTACCGCCAAGGGGCTGCTGGGTAACCAGGGAGTATGGACCCGTTGACCGGGCGTGAATCTTATTGTCAACCAGATGATGCAGCTTCAACATATACATGACACCGACGGTAACTTTATTGGCAAAAGGTTCTCCGGTAAGACCATCATACAGTTGCACCTGGCCGACCTCATCGATTCCGGCTTCGACGAGCAGCCTTCTGATCGCAGCCTCTGGAGCACCGTTAAAAACTGGTGTTGCCATATGCAGTCCGGCCTGATGTCTTCTGGCCCACTCGATTATTTCCGCATCCGTCTGTCCTTCAGTGAGGGTCTTGAATTCGGAGGCCGAGTAGACAGCCTTCATCTTCGCCTTAATCTCCGACACCGCTTCCTGACGGGCGAGTTTCTCGAGCTGTTCGCCAAGTTTTTTGGCGGCAAAGCCCAGATGCACTTCAAGAACCTGGCCAACATTCATACGGGAAGGAACACCCAGAGGATTGAGAACAATATCGACCGTGGTCCCGTCATCGAAAAACGGCATATCTTCTTCCGGCAGCAACCGGGAAACGACACCTTTGTTCCCATGTCTTCCCGCCATCTTATCGCCGACCGAAAGTTTCCTTTTGGTAGCGACATAGACTTTGACCATCTTGACAACACCGGGAGGCAGATCATCCCCTTTCTTCAATCTCTCAATAATGCCATCGTATCGATCGGTGATCAGTTTTGCCTGTTTGTCATACCGTGCATACACCGCGTCAATCTGCTCAATGTATTTTGCCTTTTCGCTGAAATCAATATCACGCAATCGGGAAAAGCCGATAAGCTCAGCCTGCTCAGCAGCAATTTTTTTGCCGAGTTTGACGATGATCTCGCCGTGTTTGTTGGCAATATCGGTCTTGGCCGTCCGTCCCTCCAGGACCTTGCCGATTTCTCGACAGGTCCCACGCTTCAGACTGCGCAGCTCATCCACCTTATCCTGGTTGAGCTTTTCGATCTCAAGATCCTCGATTAATAAAGATCGTTCATCCTTATCCACACCCTTACGGGAGAAAACCTTGGCATCGATGACAACACCGCTGACACCAGGCGGCACACGGAGCGAAGAATCTTTAACGTCCTGGGCTTTTTCACCAAATATAGCCCGTAACAATTTCTCTTCCGGAGACAGGACCGTTTCGCCTTTCGGGGTGACCTTGCCAACGAGAGTATCGCCCGCTTTCAGCTCGGCGCCTATTCTGACAATACCTGAATCGTCGAGATTTCTCAGCGTCTCTTCACTCACGTTGGGAATGTCTCGAGTGATTTCTTCCTTACCGAGTTTCGTATCCCGAGCCATGGTCTCGAACACCTCAATATGCACCGAGGTGAAGGTGTCCTGCTTAAGCAGCCTCTCATTGATAAGGATAGAGTCTTCAAAGTTAAAACCGCGCCACGGCATAAAGGCAATGGTGACATTCTTACCGATAGCCAGTTCGCCCGCTTCACAGGATGGCCCGTCGGCCAGGACCACTCCCTTGGTAACTCTGGTGCCCGGCAGGGCAATCGGTCGCTGATTAAAGCAGGTATTCTGATTTGATTTTTTATTTTTCTCCAAACGATACACGCCAACCCCGGTATCAAAGCCATCGGTGCCGGGCACATCGTATCTGACCACGATACGATTTGAATCGGCCTCTTCGACAACCCCATCGCCGGCACTGAGCAAACAAGCACCGGAATCTCTGGCGACATATCTCTCCATGCCCGTACCGACCAGCGGTGCTGCCGTTATCAGGAGCGGTACCGCCTGGCGCTGCATGTTGGAGCCCATCAGAGCACGGTTCGCATCATCGTTTTCAAGAAACGGCACTAAGGATGCGGCAACACTGATCATCTGATTTGGCGCAATATCCATGTACGTGACATTTTCCGCCACGGTTGTAATAACCTCGCCAGCCTCACGGACAATAAGATTATCAGGAACAATTCGATGATCTTGGTCCGACTCAATAAGTGCAGGGGCTATAAACTGGTTCTGTTCCTGCAGGGCACTCAGATATTTGACATCATCGGCTACAATCCGATTCTCAACTTTTCTGTATGGGGTTTCAATAAAACCATACGGATTGATTCGCGCAAAGGTCGCAAGGGAGACAATCAGACCAATATTCGGTCCCTCAGGAGTCTCGACCGGGCAAATACGGCCATAATGGGTCGGATGAACATCGCGAACCTCAAAACCGGCTCTTTCCCGGGACAGTCCACCGGGTCCAAGAGCACTCAAACGCCGCTTATGGGTCACTTCCGACAGTGGATTCGTCTGATCCATAAACTGCGACAACTGGCTGGTGCCAAAGAACTCTTTAATAGCAGCGGAGATTGGCTTAGGATTGACCAGGTCATGCGGCATCAAAGTTTCAACATCCTGGAGGGTCATCCTTTCTTTAATGGCTCTTTCCATCCGGACAAGACCCATCCGATATTGGTTTTCGACGAGCTCTCCAACCGTCCGCACACGCCTGTTGCCAAGATGATCGATATCATCAACCCCGCCCTGGGTATCTTTCAATCGGACAAGATGCCGAACGGAACAGATAATATCTTCCTTCGTCAACGCCCGGTTCGTGATATCAATGTCTAAGTGCAGCTTGGCATTGATCTTATAACGGCCCACCTCTGACAGATCATAAAGGTCCTGATTAAAAAACAGGTTATGAAAAAACGACTCGGCTATCTCACGAGTCGGAGGGCTGGAAGGTCTGAGACGTCGATATATTTCTATAAGGGCTTCTTCGGTCGTCTTGGCTTTGTCGAGCGCCAAGGTTTTACTAAATGATGGCGAATATTTAACGCCGTCAATATGCAGAACCTTAAACGCATTTACACCTTGCGCTTCGAGGGTTTCCAAAAGCGTTTCCGTCAACTCGGTATTACAAAGAGCAATTATTTCACCGGTCTCTTTATTGACAATGGTCTCTGCTAAAACTTCGCCAAACAATGACTCTCTTGATGCGGGTAGATGGGTAATTCCGGCTGCATCGAGTTTTTTACAGAGTACTTTGGAAACTTTTTTCCCTTTCCGGCCAAGAATCTCGCCATCCACAGGACTCACAATGTCAAATTCGAGTCGTTGTCCCTTTATCAGGTCCGAATCAAAACTGACTTTGTAGATCTCTCCGTCTTTAATAACATCAGCGGTGGGATAAAATTCTTTGAGCAGTTCTTCGCTCGTCAGCCCCAGGGCCTTTAATAAAGTCGTGACCGGGAATTTTCGCCTGCGGTCAATACGGACATGGAGGATGTCTTTAATATCGAATTCCAGATCGATCCATGAACCCCGCACTGGAATGATTCGTGCCGAGTACAACAATTTACCACTGGAGTGACTCTTGCCGTTGTCATGCGTATAGAACAAACCTGGCGACCGCTGGAGCTGGGAAACGATTACCCTTTCCGTTCCGTTGATGACGAAAACGCCATCCCCGGTCATCAGCGGTAAAGAACCAAGAAAGACCTCCTGTTCCTTGATGTCACGAATTGACTGCACACCCGTTTCTTCGTCCACATCAAAAGTAATCAATCGAACGACAATTTTCAGAGGAATCTCATACGTCATGCCGCGTTGCAGGCATTCATGAATGGTATATTTGGGTTCGCCGAATTTATATCGTACGAATTCAAGTGAACAAATGCCGTTAAAGTCGTTGATTGGAAAAACGTTTTGCAGTATACCTTGCAAACCATAATCTTCCCTTTCATCAGGATCGCAATCCATCTGAAGGAATTTCTCATACGAGAGGCGTTGCATTGATATCAAATGGGGCGGCTCAAGAATAGCGGCAGCCGTGGCAAAGTTCTTTCTCACTCTTTCCATATTTTTTCCTCGAAATTGCCTATGAATCTAACTAGATGATTTGAATTTACTGCTCAGAAATGCCGTTCTACAGACTATTAATTCGGTTAGGTGGGGTCTGGTTGGTCACTGTAGTCAAAAATCACGGGAAAAGTTTGAACGCCGATGTTCTGAGTATCGCCAGGAAAAACATAAGCATTGTTTTCAAGCATAGTATCATTCCTTTTGTGCAATTTTCATTTAAACATCAAATCAGCAACACGCCTAATGCACAACCACCTGATATCTCACCTGTTATCAAAAAATAGTATTCTCTACAAAACACAACACGCCACGATGCCAAGCTCGTAGCGTGTCGATATCAAGGTGGATTGTTCGTACAACGAACAACTACTTGCAAAATCAATTACTTAATCTCAACAGTTGCTCCAACCGCTTCGATTTTGGCTTTAATGTCCGCAGCATCTTCTTTGGTGGTGGCTTCTTTCAAAGGAGCTGGTGCAGACTCTACCAGAGTTTTCGCTTCTTTCAGGCCAAGACCTGTCACGGCACGAACCTCTTTAATGACTTTTATTTTCTCACTACCTACACTGGCCAGGATAACATCGAATTCGGTTTTCTCTTCTACCGGTGCGGCAGCAGCAGCGCCTGCACCAGCTGCAGCAACAGCTACCGGAGCAGCTGCAGAGACACCAAATTTTTCCTCGAATTCTTTGATGAGTTCAGAGAGCTCGAGAACGGACATATTAGCGATAAAATCGATTACTTCTTCTTTGGTTACAGCCATGATGTGTTACCTCTTTTTGTATTGAATAATAGTTTTCTAAACAAGAATATTAATTGTTTGCGGCTTCTTTCTGATCTTTGATGGCCTGCAGAGTGTAGACAAAGGAGCGTGGAACGCCAGTCAACACCTGAACAAGGCCGGTCGGCACATTTTTCCAGGTAGACAATAACTGTCCCAGCAATACTTCCTTCGTAGGAAGTTTGGAGAGAGCAATAAGCTCTTCCACTCCGATTTTTTCTCCATCAAGAGCTGCGCAACGAATTATGAATTTTTTATGGTCATCGGCAAATTTCGCCACCACCTTGGCAGGGGCAACTGGATCTGCATATCCCATAACAACCGCAGTGGTACCAGTGAAACTATCACTGAGTGCACTGTTGCCGGTATCCGTAACTGCTCTTTTCAGGAGAGTATTTTTGGCTACACGGATTTCAGAATTGCAGTTTTTCAATTCAACACGAATTTTCTGCAATTCAGAAACCTTCAAACCACAATAGTCAGCGACAACCGCAAAACTGGCTCGGCTGAACGAGTCGTTCAATTCCGAGACAATTGCTAACTTATCATCACGATTCAAAGTACTCCTCCTTGGTTAATGTGAACAATGTTCGAAACAGCAGATACGCTCTTTTCAAGACCGGCGGGGAATAAATTTCTTGATCAGAATACTTTTATATTCGCCTTTTTCGTCTCGGCAGGTCGTGATCGACACGATTAAACATTCAGTGCCCGCTGTCTTCGACTATATAAACTGCCGGCCTGTTAAGATAAGAGGTCCGGCAATTGACAAAAAATAATTTATTTGGCCACTGCCCTTACCGCTATTGGATCGAGTTTTACCCCTGGTCCCATAGTAGAAGAGATGGTAATGGAGCGAAGATACACACCCTTACTGGTAGATGGCTTGAGTTGAATAAGTCTCGTGACAAAGGCAATCAGGTTCTCAGCGAGTTTTTCTTTACCAAAAGAGATTTTGCCAATACCCGCGTGAACTATTCCAGCTTTGTCTACTCTGAAATCGACCTTACCGCCCTTGATGTCACGGACTATATTGCCGACATCCATTGTTACGGTACCAAGTTTAGCGTTGGGCATAAGATTGCGTGGTCCGAGAATTCTCCCGATTTTACCAACAACACCCATCATATCGGGAGTAGCGACAGTCTTGTCAAACTCGAGCCAGCCTTCTTTAATTTTTTCGACTAAATCATCACCACCAACATAGTCGGCTCCAGCTTCCAGTGCTTCAGCTTCCTTCGGGCCTTTGGCAAAAACCAAAACCCTCGTCACTTTACCGGTACCGTGCGGCAACGAGACAGATGATCGAATCATCTGGTCTGCATGTCGTGGATCGACGCCAAGTTTCATCGCAACATCAAAAGTCTCATCGAACTTGGCATAACTCGACTTTAAGACCAATGCAATTCCTTCATCAACATCTTTCAGGGTTGATCGATCAATTCCTTCGGCAATTTTTCGGTAACTTTTTCCGTGTTTCGGCATATCAGCCTCCTACTTGCATAGGAACAAACTCGTCCTACCAGCAGTAATTTAAATTTTAATAAATATTAATCTACTACAGTAATGCCTGCACTTCGTGCTGTACCTTCGATAATGCGCATGGCGCTTTCCACGTCATATGCATTCAAATCCGGCATCTTCAGCTCGGCTATCTCCCGGATTTTATCACGGCCTATTTCAGCCACACGATCTGCCTTCGGATTACCGGATCCCTTCTTCAACCCAGCTGCCTTCAAAAGGAGTACCGATGCAGGAGGAGTCTTGGTAATATAGCTGAACGAACGATCCTGGTACACTGTGATAACAACAGGAACAATGGTGTCGCCCATTGACTGAGTCTTTGCATTGAAGTTCTTGCAAAACTCCATAATATTAACCCCGTGCTGTCCTAATGCGGGACCGACAGGTGGTGACGGGTTGGCTTTACCAGCTGGTATTTGCAGCTTGATATATGCCGTTTCTTTTTTGGCCATTATTTCACTCCACTCACTATTTTTCAGTTACTTCCAGGTAAATTGAAAATCGATTACCACACCGGGAAGTTACAACAATCATGCATAAACTATTATGTATTGGTAACCTGAACGAATTCCAGCTCAACCGGTGTTTCTCTTCCAAAAATCGATACCATAACGCGTACACGGCCCTTTTCCGGGAAAACTTCATCAACCACTCCCTGGAAATTGGCAAACGGACCATCTATAACCCGCACCACCTCGCCAATATCAAAGACGACCTTCGGACGCGGACGTTCAGATCCATCCTGAATTCTACCGATAATTTTTGCGGCGTCTACGTCGGAGAGCGGAATCGGATCCCGGTCATCCCCGACAAAGCCTACCACACGCGGCATATTATCATGAATCGTGTGCCACGTTTCGTCATTGAGATCCATGCTGACCAACATATATCCGGGGAAAAAACGACGCGAAGAGGTCTTTCTTGAGCCTTTGATCATCTCAACAACCTGTTCTGTAGGGACAAGTATCTCGCCGAAATATTCTTCTAAGCCATCTTTGCGAATTCTTTCCTCGAGGGTTGCCTTAACCTTGTCTTCAAATCCCGAATGGACCTGGAGTATGTACCATTGTCTTGCCATGTGATCCAGTAATTAAATATGAAGGGGATACCGGATTGCACCAATGGCGCAATCCGTTAGGAAAATGATAATAACTTTCTCTTCCAATTTATCGCAAAAACGAAGCGACAAGCTTACCGAGAAGCAGGTCCACAGAGCCGAGGTAAATTGAAATAACAATCGTCAAAACAACGACTACACCCGTTAGCCCAAGAGTCATTTTCTTATCCGGCCAGACAATCTTTAAAAACTCTACTTTTACCTCTTCGATAAATTTCTTAATTTGAGCAGGTGAGAACGATGAGGGTTTTTCGGACTTCACAGGATTATTTTTTTTTATTTTTGAACTCGTTGCCATAGCAACTTAACCTCCATACCGTCACAACACTCACTCTAGAGAAAGATCCGAGTTGTTTTAAGAAATAAACCAGCACCAACAAATAAAGATGGCAGGCCAGGAGGGACTCGAACCCCCAACATCCGGATTTGGAGTCCGGCGCTCTACCATTAGAGCTACTGGCCTGCAAAAAACCTATTTGGTTTCTTTATGCGGTGTATGAACCCGGCAAAATGGACAGAATTTACTGAATTCCAATTTGTTCGGGGTGTTTTTTTTATTTTTCGTCGTCGTATAATTGCGACGTTTGCATGTACCACATGCAAGAGTTACGGTATCTCTCATTGAATCTTCCCATATGAAAAATCGCCCTTACCCCTTTTAAAAAAGGATAAGGGCCATATCATTAAACAAGTGTATTAAGCGATAATTTCACTGATAACACCGGCACCAACAGTTCGCCCGCCTTCACGGATGGCAAATCGCAGACCGACATCCATAGCAATCGGCGTAATCAACTCAACCGCTGCGCTGATGTTGTCCCCGGGCATTACCATTTCCACACCCTCGGCGAGCGTGACAACCCCGGTAACGTCGGTTGTTCTGAAATAAAACTGGGGACGATAGCCGTTAAAGAACGGAGTATGACGACCACCCTCGTCCTTGCCGAGGATATAGCACTCTGCATTGAACTTGGTATGCGGGGTAATAGATTTCGGGGCAGCAAGTACCTGTCCGCGCTCGATCTCCTCACGCTTCACGCCGCGCAGCAACGCACCAATATTGTCACCGGCCTGGCCTTCATCGAGCAGTTTACGAAACATCTCAACGCCGGTGCAGGTGGTCTTCTGGGTATCACGGATACCGACAATCTCCAACTCGTCGCCGACATGAACAACCCCTCTCTCAATACGACCGGTCGCCACAGTTCCACGACCGGAGATAGAGAAGACGTCCTCTACCGGCATCAAAAATGGCTGATCGACATCGCGCTTGGGCTCAGGAATATAGGAATCGATTGCATCCATCAGGTCCCAGATACATTTGGCTTTGGCTTCGTCTTCCGGATTCTCAAGAGCCTGCAGGGCTGATCCCTTTACAAAAGGCACATCATCGCCTGGGAAATCGTACTTGTCAAGCAGCTCGCGAAGCTCCATCTCAACCAACTCGATGAGTTCTTCGTCATCGACCATGTCGCATTTATTAAGAAAAACAACAATCGAAGGAACACCAACCTGACGGGCAAGAAGGATATGTTCTCTGGTCTGCGGCATGGCACCATCGGTGGCAGCAACAACCAGAATAGCGCCGTCCATCTGGGCTGCTCCGGTAATCATGTTCTTGATGTAGTCAGCATGACCTGGGCAGTCAACGTGCGCATAGTGCCGTTTCGTTGTCTCGTACTCGACGTGGGCGGTAGCAATGGTGATACCACGCTCTTTTTCCTCAGGTGCTTTATCGATCTCGCTGAAGTCAGTGAATGCGGCCTGACCTTTAAGAGATAAGACACGAGTAATTGCTGCAGTCAGTGTGGTTTTACCATGGTCGATATGTCCTACGGTACCCACATTGACGTGCGGTTTAGTCCTTTCAAATTTTTTCTTTGACATTTCCTTGTCTCCTCAGGCCGTTGAAAAAGTTGTCAGATTGTTACAAGTGCATGGAGCCCACGACCGGAGTCGAACCGGTGACCTCATCCTTACCAAGGATGCGCTCTACCAACTGAGCTACGTGGGCTTTTTTTTACTGCGCACAAGAACTACTTATGGAGCGGGAAACGAGACTCGAACTCGCAACCCTCAGCTTGGAAGGCTGATGCTCTACCAATTGAGCTATTCCCGCTCAGGATATCAGCTACTTTACAATGTTAACAAATTGGTGGAGGGGGGAGGATTCGAACCTCCGAAGGCTGAGCCGACAGATTTACAGTCTGTTCCCTTTGGCCGCTCGGGAACCCCTCCATGGGGGAATGCCTGAAATAGACAGACACTCTTTATACTCTAACAGCAACTTTGTAAAGTGTTATTTCTAATGGAGCTGGCGATAGGACTTGAACCCACAACAACCTCATTACAAGTGAGGAGCTCTACCATTGAGCTACGCCAGCTTACAAGACCGGAGAATATACTCACTTCAAAATTTTAAATCAACCTCTAATTTTACTTTTTTGCTTTTTTTGCATTCTACTCTTCGTGCTGTATTCTTCATTCCAAAAATCAAAAACCTGCACATTGCACGGCGTCCCCCCCTACCGGTCAGAACGCGCGTGCAAAAATAAGCAATAAAAAACTGATGAAGTGAATAAAAAGGCCGAGTCACACGACTCGGCCTTTTTATTTCTCGAGGGTTTTCCTGAGACAGTTCAGAATAGTACTTCTTTAACTTCTGCCATAGCCACTTTCGCGATATTTTTCAAAAGTGTAAGCACCAGTCCTGTAGATCAAGTGGGCAAATTTAGTATAGGGCAGATACAAGAACAGCATCATGATAGAGACCAGATGCAAAAAGTAAACGATGTATCCCAAAACCGGCATGCCTGCCCAGCGCAGAAGCTCCGCCCCGAGTCCGGTGACACCAACTGCGGTGATTTCCCAAATAAGGAACCAATCATAAAAAGTCGGCTTGGTATCCTGTTCACTTTCAGCCTTCTTTCTGTTATTCCACAGCACAGCTATCCCGAACAGCAAGGCAACGGCCGACACATTGGCCAGAATCTTGAAAGGATCGGTCAGTGGCATAGGGGTGTGCAGAGACGGCCATGCAAGAGCAAGGACATCAAGTCTGAAAAGGGACCAACAGGTTACAATAAATAAACCGATAAATGCCAGCATCAAAGGCAGATGCCCGCGAACTCTGTCAGTGTTTACAGTACACTCGCGAAACCTTGAATGCTTGACAATCTCAACAAGAGATGGCCAGAGGAATTCCTTGATGAACTGACCAACAGAAGGCCTGTAGTCTTTATTGAGTCCGGCATCTGCACTCATACTCTTCCACATCTTACTGATGCCTCTGAATCCTGAGTAGAGACCGAGCCCTAAAGACGGCACCATGATCAGCACGATAAAGAAGGGATTCTTAGCATACCAGAAAAAATCCCAATGACCGAAAAAGCGCTGATAGCCATGGCTGGCAAACTCCTCTTGGGTCGGGATATGCATCGCCCCGGAGATCAGCCACATAATAAAAATCACCACCACCGGGATACCGATGAGTACCGGCAAGCCCTTGGCACTTGAGGCAAGTTTGGCCAGAGGGGCAGGCCATCCGTAAAAAGTATAAGCATAGGCCCGTATGGCACTGAGTACATCACCGGGTTTGGCACCTCTCGGGCAGTTAGCCGTACAATCGCCACACTGATGACAAAGAAATACATCGGGATCGGTGACCAGTTTCTCTTTCATACCCCACTGGGACCAGATCATTTCCTTTCTGGGAAACGGTTTGCCATCTTTTGACAGGGGGCACATAACCGAACAGGTTGCACATTGATAGCACTTCTTCAGTGTATCTCCCCCCGCCTCCTTCAAGGATTTTATAAAATCTAAATCGGGTTGAACATTCATTTGTTCCTCCTGCATAGTATCAATGAAAATCATTCAATAAAAATCTGCCGTTCTACCGGCTGATGATGACCTGCAGCGGAAATGATCTGCTGCAGGTCATTAAAAAACCGCTTAGAAACCCTTGAATGGATTCGGTCCCATCTCAACAATTTCTTCAACGAAATCGTTGATGATCTGCGGGATTTTATCATAATCAGTGATAGCAACCTGGTTTGCGGCACATCTTTCTGGCTCGAGTCCGAGTGTCGACAGAGTATCACCTATATTTTCCATGCGCTTGTTGGCAATTTCCGACCCTTTAACAAAGTGACACTGATAATCATCGCCATAGGTACAACCCAACAGCATGGCACCGTCTAAACCGGCTGACAACGCATCTCTGATCCAGGCCATATTGACTGAGCCAAGACAGCGGACCGGTATAAAACGAACCATATGACTGATGCCATTGCGCCTCATTCCGGACATATCCAGAGCCGGGTAGGCGTCGTTTTCGCATACTAAAACAAGGATTCGCAATCTGTCTTCATCGTCTTCCGGCACTTCTATCGATTTGATCATAGAACCGATGAGATCGATATTGTAATCCTTAAAGCCGATAATTCGCTCAGGGCAGGCACCCATACAGGTACCGCAGCGACGACAGCGGGTCGGATTCGGTAATGGAGTACCTTTATCGTCATCGTCGAGTGCGCCAAAAGGACATTCCTCAGTACAACGTTTGCATTGAGTACATCTCTGCATGAAGAACTCAGGATACGTGGCATCTCCAGAACGTGGATGAACGGAAACACCGCGATCGACGGATTCGATACACTGAATAGCTTTTAAGGCCGCACCGGTCGCATCGTCAACCGCTTCTTCCATTGTTTCTGCTTTTCGCACCCCACCACAGGTGTAAACGCCGGTACGTCTGGTCTCATATGGGAAACAGATAAAATGAGAATCTGCATAACCGTCAAAGAGGCCAAGATCGTTGAAGCCGGGCCCCTGTCGATAGGCAAGGTTAATGCTTTTTTCATGAAGAGTGGTTGGTTCCATGCCGGCAGCAAGAACAACCATATCGACATTAAGATTAATGTTCTCTCCCAGCAAGGTATCTTCTACGGCGACAGAAAGACCGCCGCCAGCCTCTTCGACTTTCATGACATTGCCTTTGGTCATGAAGATACCGTCATTCAGCTGAGCATTTTTATAAAAGAGCTCCATATGACCAGGAGTTCTCATGTGCTGATAGAGGATATAGGCCTTGCCTTCGGCATTGTCCTGGCAGACGTATTGTGCCTGCTTCAAGGCAACCATCGAGGTGACTGAGTTACAGTAGGGGAAATCCTTGTCGTTATCTTTTCCGCCGGGGCTCTGAACAAAGGCAACATTAGCCGGAACCTTTCCATCCTTGGCCAATTTCTCAAACTCGGCATTGGTAACGACATTTTTAACTTTGCCATACCCCAGATGCTCATACTGTGAAACATCAGCCGGTGTCCAACCAGTAGCCAGAACAACAGCCCCTACCTTGGTAGCCTCGGGGTTGATTTTGGTGTACTTCATAAGACCAACATTGGGATCGTCTTTCTCCCCCTTGTTGATCAGGTCCTGCTCTTCGGTTGTGACTTTTGCCGGAGCGTCCCATTCAGTCTTGCTGCCGGCGGCTTTAAAGCTTATTCCGAAATCACCGGGAGCTCCCGTGATACGGGCAACTTCAATACCCGTTTTTATGGTGATTTTGGCGTTTGCCTCAACCTCGGCAATAAGTGCATGAATTGGATTTTCTTCCAAATCAGTCCAGGGTGCCTTGGTAGGAAAACTTTTTCTCCAGCCAACGGCCTTGCCACCAAGTTTATCGTCTTTTTCGGCAAGTATGACGTTATAGCCCGCAGCGGCAGCCTCTTTTGCTGCGGTGAGTCCGGCAAGCCCGCCACCCATAACCAAAATAGTCTTATTAATAGCTTCCAGTTTGTACGGATCAGCAGGTTCGGTTTTTTTCGCACGGGTACACGCCATCCGCATGTAGTCGGAGGCTGTTTCCTGCATAAATTCAGCCGCTTCACTATGAGGCTCTTCGCCCTCTGCGGGTTTTGCCTGAGCCCATACTACCTGTTCTCTGAGATTTGCCCGAACAGTAATTTTATCCTTACCAAAATCAAATTCCTGGGTCATGACCCGGGGAGAACAGGCTCCGACGACAACGGTATTAACCCCGTCGGCAATATCCTTTTCAATCAGGCTACGACCTTCGGCACCACAGAGGCACGAAAAAGTCTTGCACTCCATGGACATCTCACCTGTGACAACTTCGGCGAGTGCCTCAAGATCAAGCGCATCGCCAATGCCACAACCGGCACAAATATAAGCGCAATATTTCTTATCCATCGATATTTACCTCCTGGAAACCTGAATTGCCTTTAAGGCAGCTGCAGTTGAAGATTGAGTACAGGTAACAACATCCGCGGCTTTCTTTGCACAACCTGCTGCTATCATAGCTTTAGCATAGTCTGAAATGACAAAGCCGCTGGTATCCATCTGCAGATCTGTTGGTGCACCCTGCAGGGCAAGTGACGGTTGCATTCCTGTTGCCAGAACGACCATGTCAACTTTTTGCGTCATTTTCTCAGCGGTAAGAGCATTTTCAGCTACAACAGAGACACCACCATCAGCTTCCGGGATAATTTCTGCAACTTTACCCTTTATGAAAACAGCATTTTCATCAGCCATGCGAACTTCACGGAATTTCTCATATTTCCCAGGAGTTCTGAGGTCGATGTAGAAGACATATATCTTCGCATCGGGATACTGCTTACGCACATAGGTCATCTGCTTAAATGTGGCCATGCAGCAAATATGGGAACAATACTCTAGATGGTTTTCATCACGCGAACCAGCACATTGAACGAAAGCAATCGATTCGATTTCTTTTTCATCGCCAGGTCTGACAATCTTGCCGCCGGTTGGCCCGCTAGGCGCCGCCATGCGTTCAATCATCATGTTGGTGACAATGGCCTTTGATTTTCCGAATTTCAGATTTTCCATCTTGGTTGGCTCATAAGGAGTCCAACCTGTTGCCCAGATAATCGAACCAACGTTGATTTTGAAAGTAACGGCCTGCATATCAAGGTCTACTGCATCGTATTTGCAGGCCTCTTTAACAGCTTTGGCACCCGCAGCACTTAATGCCGCCTTGTTGATCACATATCTTCTCGGGAAAGCCATTTCATGGGGAAGATATGCCGCCTTGGATTTATTCATGCCAAAGTTAAATTCGTTAACAATCTCATCAGGGCATGCGTCACCACAGTCACCACAGGCGGTACAATTGCTGTTAACATACCGCGGCGCCGTCTCCAGCGTCACTTCATAATTGCCCGGCCCGCCACTCACAGATTTCACCGTAGTCATGGTGTATGTTCTGATCTTGCGGTTATCCCTCACCCGGCGGAAATTGATTTCCAGCCCACAGGATGGGGGACATAATTTTGGAAAATATTCATTTAACTGCGCTACGCGTCCGCCAAAAGATGCACTTTTTTCAACAATAAACACATCGTTTCCGACTTCAGCGGTCTCCAGAGCAGCAGTCAATCCACTGATGCCCCCGCCTACGACCAATACTGCACCAGAAGTGCCATGCTCGTCAGTCATACCTAACCTCCATAATTGCTCTTAAAATATTGTACTATCATCATCTTTAGCAGATGCTCATTCTACTTAGAAAAGCACAAAAAATGACAACTATTAAACACAGAGGGACAGCCTTAAAAAATTCAACAAAGAATTTTTTAGCTTATGTTGACAAGAGTTGCAAGAATCTCTTACCTGCATAAACCAAAAACTCTGCAAGCGAAACTTTCGACAAGAAAAACCTTTGAGAGATCTTTCCCCGGTACATCTGGGTCAAAAAGGCGACTGGCAATCAGGACTCACCGCGAACGAGATTCCCCGCACACTAAAAAATCTCCAGGAGTCAGAGACCCCTGGAGATTTTCTTTACATCAGCTCAACTGCATCCCCAGCTATTACAGCCAAGGGTCGGTCGGGAGGATATTGATACATTCAACCTTCTCGCACTTCCATTCCTGGGTCTCAGGATTGAAGGTAGAGTTGACGAAACACTTCCAGTTCTCGTCATCACAGGTTGGGAAATCTGATCTGTAGTAGAATCCTGGGTAACGGGACTCTTTCCGGAACTCGATGTGCCGAATATGCGTTTCAACACACCAGATACGATGGTAGTTTTCCCAGCAACGAAGCAGCTCATGCAGATCACCAGCGGCCATCTTCTCTGCATCTTCGCGAAGAAGTTTGAGAAGATCGAGGCAGATGTTAAGCAATTTACCGGAGGTCATATAATAGGTCGCAACACCACCGCCATATTCATCGGTGGCTTTCATGAGACGCATCATCAGACCAGCAGGCTTGCAGTAGTTAGGATTGACGTCGGCTGCAGTAGAAGCGCCTTTGAACTCCTCATAGAGTCTAACCGGTGCGTAAATCTCGTCTGCCAATTCCTGAGCGGTCTGCTTCAACTCAGGTTTGAAATCGTTATCGCGGCAGAACTTAACCATCTGCTTGGCAGCAATACGACCTTCAGCATGGGAACCGGAAGAGAATTTATGACCGGAAGCACCAACACCGTCACCAGCAGTGAAGAGTCCATCAACCGTAGTCATACGGTTGTATCCCCACTTATACTTATGAGCACGTGACTCATTCTTGACATCAGGTACCCATGCCTCTTCCGGTCCAGAAGTCCAGATTCCGCAACAACCAGAGTGAGAACCGAGCATGTAGGGTTCGGTCGGCATAATCTCAGAACCAACTTTCTCCGGCTCAACGTTCGCACCAGCCCAAAGACCAGCCTGACCAACAGACATATCGAGGAAATCTTCCCAGGCCTCAGACTCGAGGTGTTTCCAGAATTTCTTCAATGACTTTTCATCCATTCCTTTTGCTTTACGGTCATCAAGGAAGGCGTTGAGAGCAACATCGGTCGCCATATAGATCGGGCCACGACCTTCTCGCAGCTCGTTGATCATCAGGTGGTTACGCAGACAGGTCGGAGTAACGGCAGATGCGCCATAAGGCATGAATTTCTCGAGTTCCTCTTTTACTGCATCGCTGTTCGCATAGAACTCACCAAGACCGTTCTGTACTTTGGCTTTGAAGAGAAGGAACCAGGCACCGACAGGACCGTAACCATCTTTGAAACGGGCTGGGGTGAAACGGTTTTCCATCATGGTCAGGGTAGCACCGACCTGGGCACACATGGTGTAGGTGGAACCGGCGTTCCAAACAGGATACCAGGCACGGCCTTTACCTTCACCAGTTGAGCGTGGACGGAAAATATTAACAGCACCACCGCAAGCAACCATAGCGGCCTTGCAACGGAAAACGTGTACTTTGTTTTCACGGGTGGAGAAACCGACAGCACCGGCGATCTGATTGGGCTTGTTCTTGTCAAGCAGCAGCTTAACAATAAAAACACGCTCGATAATGTTTTCGGCACCGAGAGCAGTTGCTGCGGGCTCGGCAACGATACACTTATAAGACTCACCGTTGATCATGATCTGCCATTTACCGGTACGAACAGGCTGTCCGCCTTCACGCAGGGTCTTAGCGGGCTTGGAACCGTCAAGGTTCTCACCATCGGCATCTTTTTTCCAGATGGGGAGGCCCCACTCTTCAAAAAGCTTAACAGACTCATCTACGTGACGACCGCAGTCATAGATAAGATCTTCACGTACAACGCCCATCAGATCGTTACGAACCATTTTCACATAGCTCTCGATCGGGTTTTCGCCAATATAGGTGTTGATAGCAGACAGACCCTGAGCAACTGCACCTGAACGCTCGAGAGATGCTTTATCAACGAGAACAATCTTCATGCCTTCAGGGGCCCACTTTTTAATCTCAAAAGCAGTTCCACAAGCAGCCATACCACCGCCGATGATGAGACAATCAACATCATGCTCCACCACCTCGGGGTTCACTACGGCTTTGAGTTCACCTTTTGGTTTATTAGGTAATGCCATTTTCAAATCTCCTTACAATAAAGATTTTGTAGTTATAAAGTTTCTAACTCAGCTTATTTAGGGGTAGGAAGATTGGCCTCAAGAAGCAGACATTCGTCATCGAGGTTCGCACCTTTCTGTCCGGCATAAGCATTGGCAGCACCTTCAGCAGTGGTTCGAATAGGAAACTTGAAACGCTTCATGTTGCCATTACGGAACTTAACAGTCCACATAATGGAATCAGAAGATCTCATTGGATGAACCTGACCACCCATGGGCACGAAGTCATCATAACCACGTACGAAAATTGCACCTTGCGGGCAGATCTTAACGCAGGAATAACATTCCCAGCAAGCATCCGGCTCTTGATTGTAAGCCTTCATCTCCTCAACATTTAAAACCATCAAGTCGTTGGGACAGATGTACATGCACGCCGTTTTGTCTCCACCTTTGCAGCCATCACATTTGGCAGGATCTACATAACTTGGCATTCAACTACCTCCTCAGTTTTGTATTAACTGTTGTAACCCTGAACAGTCAGGGCCCACTTAAACTTAGTACAACTAAAAAATCCCTTCGTCCCCCAGGACTATCCTTATACCGGGCAACCAAGTAATACTTCACATAAATTGCTATAACTTCGCAACAACTGATTAAGTTTTTACTGAATGACTACTCATTTTTCTCGAGAACTTTTTATATTAGGTTGCCTGGTAATTGTCAAGAAAATTCAACAATCAACCAATTAAGCTTAGGTGTAGTTACTGCGCACAATAACCTCTCGTGGCTTCGCCCCGTCAGCCGGTCCGACTATCCCCTCTTTTTCCATCATTTCGATCATCCGTGCAGCCCGGTTATAACCGACCCGCAGTCTTCTCTGCACCATGGATATTGAAGCCTGTCCTGCTTCGGTGACCAGGGCGACGGCTTCGTCATAGCGATCGTCAAAATCGCCATCACTGTCATCACCGCTCCCGTTCGGCTCCTTTTCGATTTCCTGCATCACCGCCTCATCATAGCCGGAACTCCCCTGCCGTTTCCAAAAATCGACAATATCACTTGTCTCTTTTTCCGAAATATATGCCCCGTGAATACGCTTAATGTTAGCCGTACCCGGCGCGAGGAACAGCATATCGCCGGCACCGAGAAGATGTTCCGCACCGGATGCATCAAGGATGGTTCTGGAATCTATTTTTGAGGACACCTTAAAAGAAATTCGGGTGGGAAAGTTAGCCTTTATGAGTCCGGTGAGAACATCGACCGATGGCCGCTGGGTGGCGAGGATCAAATGAATACCGGCTGCTCTGGCCATTTGGGCCAAACGGGCTATTGCGGCTTCAACGTCCTTGGAGGCAACCATCATCAAATCCGCAAGCTCATCGACAATCACGACTATATAGGGCAATTTTTCTTCATTGACTTCATTGTAGGAATCGAAGCTTTTCACCCGGGCCTCTTCCAGCAGCCGATAGCGTCGTTCCATCTCTCTTACCGCCCAGTTCAGAGCTCTTGAGGCAAGCTTGGGATCGACAACCACCGGATGAAGCAGATGGGGTATGCCTTCATAGCCGGACAACTCGATCCGTTTTGGATCAACCATCAAAAAGCGTACTTCCTGAGGGGTTGCATTGTATAAAATAGAAGCGATTATGGTATTGATGCCGACGCTCTTCCCAGCCCCAGTGGCACCGGCGATCAGGAGATGGGGCATTTTCGCCAGATTGGCCATGGCCAGGTTCCCGATTACATCAAGACCGAGAGCAATCGTCAGTTTGTGTGAGTTGGCCCGGTATTTCTCGGTGCCGATGAGCTCGCGGATATAAACGATCTGGCGTATTTCATTGGGAATCTCAATGCCAAGAGCGGCCTTTCCCGGAACGGAGCCGACAACACGGACCGACTGAGCCTTCAGTCCCAGGGCGAGATCGTCCGCCAATCCGGCAATTTTATTAATTTTAATCCCGGGGGCGGGAGAATATTCATAGGTGGTGACGACCGGTCCCGGCGAAATACCGACAACTTTACCCGAAACCCCGAAATTTTTTAATTTCTGCTCTAGCTGCTTTGAGAGCTTGTAATACACTTCGTTATCAATTTTTTCCTGCACCTTGTCGCTTTTACTGAGAAGAGACAGCGGCGGCAGCTTCCAGTCCCCTCTGGCGATAGGTTTTGCTGCGAATTCATCGTCCGCATCAGCTTCTTTTGCAGCCCGTGTCGGCGCTTTAACTTCCGGCACTGAAATCGTCTGCAGAACCTGGGGGGTCAGCAATGGCTGGTCCTGTTTGTCGAGGATCTTCATGGCCGATCCGTCGTTTTTGGGTTGTTTTCTTTCCCGGGTTTTCACCTGCTCTTTGTCGAACCGGCCAAAAATGTTTTTGACAGACTGCAAGATCATCCGCTTTATGGCAGCCATCAGCTGATAAGGAGAAAACTGGCTGGAAAGCATCAGCGAAATGAGGAAAACCATCATAAAGACGAGCACTGTTCCGCCATGACCGACGGCAGATGACAACAGGGTAAAACCGGTTCTGCCTAAAAATCCCCCTGCATCAAGATATGATGGATCCTTGATGGTCAACGAAGAAAGCATCCCGCAAAAGGAGATAATTGCCCCGGTCAGCCCGGCAATCACCTGCGGCAGTCGCTGGAAAGACATCCTCGGGCTGAAAAAGAGAAAAGAAGAAAAGAACAACAGGGCCGGCAGAAGATAGGCCCCCCACCCGGTGAAGCCAATAAGCACCCGGGCAATCAGGGTGCCAATCTCGCCACACCAGTTCCCGTTGGTTTGGAGCGAATAGGAAATAAGACTGAGATAGAGAAAAAGAGAAACAAATATGCCGAGAACGGCAAGGGCCTCCTGCTTGAGGCCTGGCTTGGGAGTCGAGTTATTTTGTGTCTGTGCCATGGAGCTGTGTCATTCCTGAATGTACATTTTGGGTGATGCTTCCGGCCAAAAGATGTACTCGGAATTGACAAGAATTGCAAGAAGAGGCCAACCTGAGGACGATCAGCCGGCCTCCAGGGTAGCTCTTACGGCGTCCAGCACTCCATTAATGAATTTGGGAGAATCCTCTCCGGCAAAACGCTTGGCGATTTCCACCGCTTCGTTTATGGCAACCTGGGGCGGCACATCGTCTATCTCCAACATTTCATAGATAGCAATGCGCAGCAGATTTCTATCCGTGGCGGCGATACGGACCAGTCGCCAGTTGCTCGCCGCTTCAGCTATCAGCGCGTCGATTCGCGCCAGATGATCAGTTATGCCCTGCAACAGACAGAGTGCATACGATCGGGCTTTTTTGTTAACCTGAAAAAGAGCGCAGAAGAGATCAAATCTTTCCGCCAGATCATAGCCAAACTGCTGTTCAGGACTAATGGTAAAATCTTCCTGATAGAGGAACTGCAGTGCCGCCTCCCGTGATATCCGACGCGTACCCATAATTTAACTTACCGTTTATTAACAATAAAAAAGGGGCAGTTGTCAACAGGGTGTCCCTGCTCTCTGCCCCACAATTTTCAATACGGACCAAACTGCCGCATCGATCCTTACTCACCCATCAATATCAGTTCAGCTGATCAATCAGGTTAGCCATTTCTATTGCCGCCACGGCAACTTCGGCACCTTTATTGCCGGCTTTAGTGCCGCTGCGTTCAATCGCCTGTTCGATGGTTTCTGTGGTTAAAACGCCAAACAGGATCGGCACTCCGGTCTCGAGACCTGCCTGGGCGGTCCCTTTGGACACCTCATTCACCACAACCTCAAAGTGCGGGGTTGCACCTCTGATGACAACTCCGAGAACAATAAGCGCATGATACTTTTGTGCACCGGCGAGTTTCTTGGCAATGAGGGGAATTTCAAAGGCACCTGGAACCCTCACCACGTCAATGTCATCCGCAGCAGCGCCGGATCGTACCAGGCTGTCCAAAGCGCCTTCCAACAGTCTCTCACTGAGAAAGGAATTCCATCTTGCGACGACAATCGCAAATTTTTTCCCCGCTGCATTGAGGTTCCCTTCAATAAACTTTGCCATATCCTCTCACCTGAAATATATAATTTATCGGAACTTCTCACCGGCATGCCATTCCGGAAACCGCCCTGCAATTACCATCGATGGGGAGCTGGCCGGAATTCTTTTCCATACCCCGTGCAGGATACACGTGCCTTGAGATCCTTCGTTATCTTGTCATAAATATGAAATTAATCAATAGGACAGGTATCTTCAACCGCCATGAGATGTCCCATCCGATCACGCTTGCACATCAGATATTCTTTGTTTTCTTTAGTGGCCGGCATTTCGAGTGGTAATCTTTCGACGACTTCAATACCGTAGCCCTCCAGGCCGACAATTTTCTTTGGATTATTGGTCAGGATGGCCATTTTTTTCACCCCGAGGTCACGGAGTATCTGGGCACCAATGCCATAATCGCGAAGATCGCTTTTAAAGCCAAGCCGATGGTTGGCTTCCACTGTATCCACGCCCTCGTCGTCCTGCAGACAATAGGCCTTTAATTTATTGACAAGGCCAATGCCGCGACCTTCCTGACGCATGTACAGGACAATGCCGCATCCTTCCTGGTCAATCATTTTCATTGCCGCATTCAGCTGGAGGCCACAATCACACCGGGCTGAACCGAAGACATCGCCGGTCAGACATTCGGAATGAACCCGGACCAGGACCCGTTCCGCCTTGGAAATATCACCCTTGACGAGAGCCAGATGATCAAGATGGTCAACCGAATTGGAATAAACCACCGCCTTGAATTCGCCGGCATGCTCAGTGGGGACGCGTGCTTCCACTTCGCGCTGAACAAGGGTATCTTCACGCAACCGGTAAGCAACCAGGTCGGCGATGGTGGCAATCTTCAAATTGTGTTTTTCAGAAAACTTCTCCAGATCATTCATGCGGGCCATCGTCCCGTCCTCGTTCATTATCTCACAGATCACCCCGGCAGGAATCAAGCCGGCAAGCCGGGAAAGATCGACCGAACCTTCGGTCTGGCCGGCGCGAACGAGAACGCCTCCGTCTCTCGCCCTGAGCGGGAAGATATGACCGGGACTGACAAGGTCGAGGGGTTTTGTATTCGGGTCGACGGCAACCTGGACAGTTCGCGCTCTGTCCGCCGCAGATATACCCGTCGAAACTCCCGTTCTGGCTTCAATACTGACCGTGAAGCCGGTGCCATACGGAGATGTGTTGTTGGAAACCATCATTGGCAGGCCGAGTTTATCAGTCAATTCCCCGTTCAAGGTCAGACAGATCAGGCCCCTACCGTATGTCGCCATGAAATTAATGCTTTCAGCATTAACTTTCTCGGCCGCCATATAAAGATCCCCTTCATTTTCCCGATCTTCATCATCGACCAGAATAACCATCTTGCCTGCTTTGATGTCCTCGATTACCGCTTCAATTGAACTCACTGCCATAATATTTCACACTTATAAGTAATGTATTGATTAAACTCATCCCCTTGCCGGGATCACATAAAACCGTGCTGGGCGAGAAATCCGGGATGAATTCCCTCACTGTTCTTGCTCTCTTTATGGTCATCGGAACCGGTCATCGATGGTCGGGGAGCGAGTAATTTTTCAACATATTTACCGATTATATCTACCTCAATATTGACTTTACTGCCGGTTTTTAATGTCCCCAGGGTGGTCATTTTCAAGGTGTGAGGTATAATTGATACCGTAAAAACACCCGAGCCACAACTGTTCACCGTAAGGCTCACGCCGTCAATAGTAATCGATCCTTTTTCAATTATGTATCGTCCCTGCTCGACCGGTAAAGAAAAAGTGAAAATGGTATAACTGCCAAGTTCTTTTTTGGCGGTGACGGTGGCCAGGCAATCGACATGCCCGGAAACAAGATGTCCTCCGAGTCGGTCGGAAAGCCGAAGGGCCCGCTCAAGATTAACAATGGCGCCGGGACCGAGCAAACCGAGCTTGGTTCGAGAGAGTGTCTCGGGTGAAACATCGACACAGAACTTCCTCCCCCGAATAGTATACGCCGTCAAACAAATGCCGCTGACGGCAATTGATTCGCCTTCCTCGGGTTCTGTCAGATCAAAACCGGCCTCAAGGTCATAGGCTATTCCACCGCCAACCGTCCGTTTTCCGATGATCTTTCCCGGTCCTTCGATTATCCCAGTGAACATGAGCGTTGCGCCGACTTAAGATTCACTTGTGAGCTGGACTGCTTTTTCCAGAAATTTGGCGGCTATATTATCATGCCTGAAATTTTTATGAATAGATGCGATAGTTCGGTACGCATCAGCAGCTTTCTCTTTTTTTCCGGCTTTTATATATACTTCCGCCATTTCTTCCAGGATTGTTACAGTTCCCTGAGGATCCCTGTTGTCCTGGTAATGATCAAGGATCGTCAGGCAATCAGCGAGAGCTTCGTCGTATTTTTTCAAGTGCGTACGGACAGTAACAATCTTTTTCATTACCGCCAGGATACTCATCCGATCGTTTGATTTTTCACAGATCGCCAGGGCCTGCAGATAGTGCTGCAGGGCATTCTCGTATTCCTTCCGGGCAAGACAGACATGGCCCAGCTGATTACTCGCATTAGCGATACCGACCTCATCGTTTTTTTCTTTAAAACCAACAAGCGCGTTATGAAGAGCTACTGCAGCCTGACCGTATTCTTCATTGGCTAAATATTTTTTGCCCTCTTCATACTCCGCCTGCAATGGATCAGATGGCTTTTTAGTCTCGGTTTTACCCACCTGGCTTATACTTTCAAAGGATTGCAAATTATCAGTCACTTTTATTTTCTCCTTGTATCAGCTGTAGTGCGGTGCGTGCAGCTTCAGCGACTGTTGAAGAGACACGTTGTCCTCTCTCATAATAACAAAATTCTCCCTGATCGGCACCTAAGCCCATGAGCTGCATGGTCACTTCAGTTGCTTTTATACGGCCCAGGAGCCGGGCTACCTGCCCTCGCACCTGTGATTCCGGGTGTTGCAGGAAATGGAACAGATTGTAAAAAGGGGTGTCGCGAATCAGGTCCGGACGCGTCGCAGCGATCTCAGCCAAAGCCCACAAAGTCTGGTTCCGGGTAGAAGAATCCCCCATGTAATTCAGAAGATGTCTGGTAAAGGCCCCGAAGATATCGGTCCGCAGCGAAATAACATAACCGATTGTTTCAACCATGCCCCATGGTGTTGCCGCCGAATCGGAACAGGCCTCAAACATACGATGCAGCAACTCAGACACCGGTCCCGGTTCCCTGGTCGAAGTCCGGGCAGTGACCCGGCCGATGGTCCAGGCGACCTGCCAGCGTTTATCCTCTACCGGATCATAGAGCAACCGCTGCATCAATCGAAGAGTTTTTTTGTCGTCAAAGCAGCAGGCAACAAGGCCATCGATGTCCTCTTTTTCCACCAGCTCTCTGACAGTTTGTTTATTGGACTTCTGGCGTATCCGCTTTGCATCGGGTGCTGGCTCGATACCACCATACTCCGAACTTGGTGGTGCTCCCGGCGAATTTGCCACGGCCTCGCCCTTTTTTTCCTTTATTCGATAAGCAATATCGCGAATATCCGTATGAAGGCGCACGAAATAGAGTACCCCGCGTATAGCTCTGCCGTCCATATTACCGGTATCAAAAACCTGATGCAGAGCTTCGTCGTAATTCTCAATACGCCCGGTCAGATAGTCATCTTCCGGCATTAACTCCCAGGCAAAGTCTGCGTTGTCATTGCAGGCATATACCAGGGTTTCCACGATAGCAGCACCTACGTTATGCCCCGTTGCCTCAGAGGCATAGACGGCTCCGCACTGGCATCGTCCAACAGGGAATTCGGTCATTTTTCTGTGCGGTGCATGGGATGGCCTGCCTACTTTCTGGCCGCAAAACGGGCACCACGGTCGTACAATAGTCTTTTCTTTCGGCATGTAACTAGCTCTTTTCTTTCATCGAGATTTCTGCCCTGTCGACACTTTCAATTCAGGCCAGCTTACTCTGAAGACTCGACACAAAATTTGGATCAACCGAATACCCCAGTTCTTTGGCTTTATCCAGATGAGTCTTGGAATCAGTGAAACTGCCTTTAAAGTAGAGAGCCACCGCCAGATTATTATGCCCAAGTGCAGAATCGGGACTCAGCTCAAGACCTTTTCTGGCCGCGGCCACGGCGCGGTCATCCTCTCCTTTCATAGTAAGAACCGCGGTGAGGTTTATCCAGGTGCTGGCCAGTTTAGGATCGTGTTGAATGGCCTTTTCGTAGCACTGTATCGCTTTGTCGAAATCATTGCGCTGCTGCCAGATCAACCCGAGATTTGCATGAGCCTGAGCGCTGTCTGCATTTACTGAAAGAGCCTTTTCGTTGAGTTCCTGAGCTTTATCCAGATCTCCCTGACCAAAGTAGATGGCCCCGAGGTTGATCATACTCTCACTGCTGAGGTCGTCTATTTCAATAGCTCGCTCCAGGGCCTGAATTGCCTCGGGTATGCGCCCGGCTTTCATATAGACAAGCCCCAGATGATGGAAGGCCATTACCGAGTTGGGATGTTCCTTACATTTTTTTTCAAGCTCTTCAATCACCTTCGGTAAATCTTCCCGCAACTGTTCCGACATAGTTTCCCTCTATATTATATTCGACTGATTTTTCTCTTTATGTTCACCGGTTCTCAATCATCACAGACGAAGAAACAGTCATAGCCTTTAGACGCATGTTCTCTTGCCAAACGCCGAATGAGACCTGCCCGCAACGAGCGCATACACTATAGACACCTTGAGCGTACTTGCAACAATAAAATATGCTGCTTGCACAGCATGATCCAATACTTGCACTGCAAAATGGATCACCGGCAAGGGCAGTTTTTCAGAGCTCTGCCAGAATTTTTTTTGCCAGCAGGACATCCTTACCTATCTGTTCCGACAGCTCTTTTGGCCCGGAAAATTTCTTTTCGGCACGTAAAAATTTCAGCAAATTGACCTTGATAGGTTTTCCGTAAATGTCCTCATTAAAATCAAATATATGGGTCTCCGCCACCAGTTGTTCTTCGCCAAATGTCGGATTATAACCAATATTGAGGATCCCTCCGTAATGTCGTCCTTCACAGCACACCTGGGTTACATAGACGCCGTGTTTCGGCACGAGGTCTTCCTCGTTGAATTTCAGATTCGCCGTTGGAAAACCGATCACCCTGCCGCCGCGCTGTTTGCCCACCCGAACAGTACCGCGGATCTGGTAGTAGCGACCAAGAAGTTCTCTCGCTGCTGCCATCTTACCTTCTTTAACCAGCTCCCGGATTTTAGTGGAGCTGACGAGTTGGTCACCTAAATAACATGCCTCAACTACTGTCACCGGAAAGTTAAAGATCTGTCCCTGTTGCTTTAAAAAATTGATATTGCCGCTGCGCCCTTTACCAAATGCATAGTCATAGCCGACCACCAGTTCTTTTACGCCAAGCCTTTTGACCAGCAGTTCGGCGACAAATGCATCAGCTGTTGTTTTGGCAAACTCTTTGGTAAAAGGAATAACCAGCAGGACATCAATACCGGAATTTTCGATGAGTTCTTCTTTTTGCTGACAGGTTGAGATCAGCTTGATCCCTGCAGGCAGCAGAACCTGGAGAGGATGCGGGTCAAAAGTAATAACCACACTCGTACCGCCAAGTACTTGAGCTTTTTCGACAACCGTCGCAAATAATTGTTGATGTCCATAATGAACTCCGTCAAAATTGCCGATCGTGACGCAGGCATTGGTGAAGGGTTCGGTAATATCTTCAATTTTTCGATAAATTTTCATAGGAACAGAATAAAATAATTTTTTAGTGTTATGAACAAGAATGTCTTGACAAAACCTCGCGCAAGAAGCATATTCATGCGCGTTGCCGAAGTGGCGGAATTGGTAGACGCGCTAGGTTCAGGGTCTAGTGAGGGTTTCCTTGTGCGAGTTCGACTCTCGCCTTCGGCACCAGATAAAAATTCAGGGTTTAGCCTCATACGGGGCTAAACCCTTTTTTTGTTTCTTCTTGTTGTCCATTGGCTCTTACTCTCTTTTGCCGTTTTATGCAGCGCAAAAGATATTTTCTTTTTCTATATCATAATCTTTTGTCCTTTTCAGACAAGCCAAATATGAACTTAGCAAAGTTTTGCATGCCATAACTTTGCTTTCGGTCTTGCTGCAGCCAGAGCTGCTTTGGGACAATGGCGCATAACTGTTGATCCTGTTGTATCTACTTTTTGTCAGAATCTAGTCCAGCGCCGGGAGCAAAAAACAGAACGTCGCACCTTTTCCTGCATTCCGCTCGGCCCAGATAACGCCGTGATGATCTTCAACTATTCGTTTGCATATGGCGAGGCCAAGCCCGACCCCACCCGCTCCCTTCAGGGTTTTGTGGCCTTTGACAAATTTACCGAAGACTGAATCCAGCTCACCTTCTTCAAGACCGATGCCTTGATCAATAACCATTATTTTCCAGGCCGCCTGACGGTCGCCGTTGCGCTCCAGATAATCTTTGTGGAGAACTACCCGCACCTCTTCTTGCGGGGGAGTGAATTTCATGGCATTGGCCAGCAGATTCCGTACAACCTGATAGAATTTGGTCTTGTCATATCGTGCCGGGGCTTGACTTACGGTGGCGTCCAGAAAAAGTGATATGTGTTTTTCATCCATCATAGCTTTAAATTCAGCCACCACCTTTTCCAGATCCTTCACCAGATCGTACTCCTCGAAATTATAGCAGGCCTTGGCTGACTCAAGAGTACTGAGATCAAGCAGATCGCTGAGTAATTCGAGCAATTGATCACCGCTGGTTACGATTAACGCGAAATAGGATTCCAGTTTTTCTCGCGTCGCTGTGTTCACCCGCTTCAACCCCAGCCTGGCAACACTCAAAATGCTGTGCATGGGCGTACGTAATTCATGGGACATACTGGCAAGAAACTCCGATTTAGCCTCATTGGCAAGCTGCGCCGTCTGCAGCGCCTGCTTCATGGTTGTTACATCAGTACAGATGCCTGCCGTTGCGTAGATGGTACCGCCACTTTCACGTAGCGGAAATTTATGCACAAGGAGTTTTTTTTCCAGACCGCCTATGGTAAAGGTGCCTTCAAGTTCAAACGATTCCCCTGTTTCGACAATGTCCGAATCTCTAAAACTCAAGAAACGTCCGAGGTTTTCAGGAAAGATCTGGAGATCATTTTTCCCCTGCATATCGCCCAGACTGCGACCGCAGAGTTGTTCAAAAGGCCTGTTGGCAGTAAGGTAACACCCATTGAGGTCTTTGCAATAAATGGGCAATTCCACGTTGCGCAGTATCGCTTGCAGATACCCTTCACTTTCGGACAGGGATTTTCTGGTTATCTCCAGGGCAGCCTCCATCTGTTTTCTGGCTGTTACATCCCGCAGAGTAACAAAAACTATTTGTTCTTCCTGCCAACTGACCCGGCGCAAGTTGGCACGCACCAGGAGGGATTTCTGCCCTCCCGGCCGGGTCATACGGCATTCAAAATCATTTTCCACCCCACTAACTGCTCTTTGCCAGTGGTCCCGGATATTCAATTTACCGTTGGCCTGCATGACGAATGATTGCAGCGGCATGGTGTTGATAATCTCCTCCCGACGCACGTCAAACATATCCAACATAGCCCGGTTAACATCGAGAATCCGGCCATCGAGTGCACAAATAACAATGGCATCGCTGGTAAGATTGAACAGTTCACGGATCTTTACTTTGCCATTTTCCACCTCCCGGCGAGAAGCCTGTTCCATGGCAACAGTTTCGGCCAAACGGCGGTTCGTGTCAGAAAGTTTTTCAGCCTGCCTCTCAAAAAGATAGGCAGTAATCAGCGAATCCCAAAAATGAAAATTCCATCGTTTCGTCTGAGCCAGCAGATAAAATACAAAAAGGACAATCCCAAGAATGGCGGGCAAAAGCTGAGTTTGCCGCATCAACAATCCAACAACTATAACCGGTACAAAGGACAGCAGAAGAATATTTACGGTAAGCGCTCGCCAGATACAGAAATTAACCATTGATCCTGCCCCGATACCTGAGGAGAGAACAAGTATGAAAAGGACCGGGTATCCTTCAATATAGGAATACACAAAAATAGCAGTTGTTGCCCCCCAGACTGCCGCCATGACCAGACAAGACCAGAAAAACATCTGCACCCAGAGGTTCAGGGCCCCAATAGAATACTGTTTTATGCGCACTATCGAAAGACAGCGTGCGGCAGCACCGACGAGCATAATAACCGCCAGTATCATGCTGAGATCTGGCGCTTGATGGATATATCCGGAGGTGATAACCGCCAGGGCAAAACAGAGCGGCACAACAAATACCCCCGGCATGGACCGCTCAGCCATTTCAAAAGCGGCTCTTTGCAGTAACTGTTGATTTTCCATCGCCGATAATTGTATCGATCGGAGCAACAGCGTCTTTGTTAAATCTCTAAACTTCACCATTGATGCAATCCAGTAGCAGAAAGTGAGTATAGATTAACAACCCGGGTAACATACCAACGAAATCAGGAGAAAGCTGGCACCTTCATGAAAGAACAGCTACTCTAACTATTATTACTTTTTTTGCCTTATTGTGGAGAAACCATTGACATAGAGGTAAAAATATCTGTTTCGTACATCTCCCCACCATATGTACCGTACTCTGCGAACTCTTTGAAAAAGCGTCTTCCACAGTCAGGTTTTGTCAGGAACGACCGAAGCAACCATCACACTTCCTTATACTTATTGTAAACACATTATAAAGAGAAGCTGTAGCTATACCTGCTTCCGGGCATTTCAAAAATGCAACCTTTACCTTTAATATCAAGACATTTTCCCTCTTTATTTTTCCGAAAACGATAGTATCAAAACTTGACGGCTATCTGATAACCTCCTATTATAACACGATCAGACAAGTTCATGAGTCAATTATTTTTCTATGAATGGTGCGAGCCAGGTCAACATACATAAAGGAGTGGGGAATGCTGGAACTGAAAAAAGGCGATGAAATTCTTGCGGTTGTAGGTGGCATCGCCAACATTGCCGGGGCACAGAAGGTCTTTTCCGAATATCTTGATTCGGACAATAGTAAGAAGTTGGCACTGATCAAGAATGAAGAGGCACTGATTAAAGTTGCCAATGCAATTGCGATGTGTCGTCCGGACAGCGTCTTTGTCAATACCGGCTCAGCGGATGATGTACAATGGATTCGAGAATATTCACTCCGCCAGGGTGAAGAAAAAAAACTGGCGAAACCTGGCCATACAATTCACTTCGATCTCCCCGAAGATCAGGCCAGACTGGTAAACCAGACATTTTATATCATCAACGAGGGGGAAAAGATGAGCTCTCTCGCCAAAACGATATTACGCCCGGACGCGACCGAATACGTCAAAAAATTCATGCCAGGCATTATGCAGGGCATGACTTTGATCGTCGGTTTTTACAGCCGCGGCCCGGTTGGTGCTGAAGCGGCATTTCCAGCAATTGAGATATCCTCTTCCGGCTATGTTTTACATTCTGCTGAAATACTGTACCGCAACTGTTTCCGAGATTTTGATGCAGAAGCACAACGCACCGGCCTCTTCTTCACCAATGTTCACTCCCAGGGCACGAACACCTCCGCAGATGTCCCGAATGCCCGCATCTTCATGGACAGAAGCTGGATGACGACCTTTGCAACTTTTTGTACCTATGCCGGCAATACTCTTTTGCTAAAAAAAGGCAATCATAGGTTCAGCGTTGATTATGCTACGTATTACAAACTGGAACAACAACTTTCAGAGCATATGTTTATCACCGGCATGACCGGGCCCGGCGGCAGAAAAACATTTTTCGCCGGAGCAGCTCCCTCAGGATGCGGAAAAACGACCACCGCCATGGTGGGTACCGATTTTATCGGCGATGACCTGGCCCAGTTCTGGATTGACGAAGCCGGTGTTCTTCGGGCGATCAACCCGGAAAAAGGCATCTTCGGTATCGTTGAAGATGTCAACCATGATGGCGACCCCTATTTAATGCAATGTCTGCGTGGCGAAGGAACGGAGGTCATCTGGTCGAATGTGCTCATTACCGACGGAGTGCCGAACTGGGTTGGCAATGGCGACGCAGTACCGGACAAGGGTATCAACTTCCAGGGAGAATGGTTTAAAGGAAAAACCGACAAGAACGGAAACCCGGTGCCGATGTCCCACAAAAATTCTCGCTGTACGCTTGTCGCCTCGGCAATTGCCAATCATGCCACTGAATTATCCGAAGACCCCAAAGGCGTACCGGTTAAAGTCATTACCTATTCCGGCAGGGATGCGGACACCATGCCCCCGGTATGGGTGGCCAAGAACGCCAATGAAGGCGTAGCGATTGGTGCATCAATCGTCTCCAAAGCAACTGCGACAGAGGTGGGTGCTACCGGTGTCAACCGTCAGCCCTGGGCCAATGCGCCTTTCATTCCCGGTGCGCTGGCCGACTACATGGTTGCTCAATTCACTTTTTTTAATTCGAACAAATTCTCCAAAGCCACTCGACCGATCATGGCAGGCCTGAATTATTTTCTGACCTACGGCAACAGAGGCGGGGAAGGCAATAAGCTGCTGGGTGAAAAAAAGGACGTCAGAGTCTGGCTCGGATGGCTCGAACTTTTTGCCAACGGCGATGTGCAGGCAATCACCACACCGATCGGCTACCTGCCTAAATACCAGGACCTGGTGCCACTGTTCAAGGCCATCAACAAGGAATATCCTCAATCCCTCTATGACATGCAATTTTCCCTGTATGTAGATAAGATTGTCGACCGTCTGGAACTGCAAAAACAGGCATACAGTAAAGAGCCTGATATCCCGGCGATTCTTTTTGAAATTTACCAGAATCAGACAAAAGAACTCCTTGAGTTAAAAGAAAAGTTTGGCCCAGTTATTGCCATGGATAACCTTATCTGATGTATTTCTTGCCACACCCAGGCCAAGGCAGTCGGGGTGTGGCATTCTCTTAACGACACTTCAATACCATGGATCCCCCTTCGGCACAGGCCTCCGAAAGTCTGATTGCCCGGGTTTCAGACCCTAATCTTCTCAATACTTACTCCCTGGTACTTTCTGCGGCCGACATCACCCATCGGATACAATATCTTTCCGCCCATAACATCGAGATCTATGTAGCGGTCAGGCAGCAGGAAAGAGCACTTTACGAAATCGCCGCCTATGACCGGGAAAACCGGGACTGGCCGCCCAAACCCGAGCAGGACAGCTTCATCCCGACCTTCCGGGCAATGAGTACAGTCGTGATCGGCTGCCTCGTTTTTATGTATGGTCTCTCAGGAGAATGGCACCTTAAATCATTCTGGTTTCAAAAGGGGGCTGGCGACTCATCAGCGATCATAAACAATCTGGAATTGTACCGACTGGTAACCCCGCTCACTCTGCACGCTGATATCGTTCACCTTATGGGCAACTGTTTTCTCGGCGGTTTTCTCCTCCATTTTTTTTTCCACCTGACGGGCAACGGTATCGGTCTTTTCACCATGCTTATAACCGCAACAGTGGCCAACCTTATCAATGTTCTGGTTCATGGCCAAGGCCATATGTTCGTCGGATTTTCCACTGCCATTTTCAGTGTAATCGGCATGCTCTGCACTATCAGCTTTGCCATGCAGACGAAGCGACTTTCTCTGCATTTTTTCATGCCGATTATGTCCGGATTAGCACTGCTCGCCTTTCTTGGCTCAAGCGGTGAAAGAACGGATCTTGGAGCCCACCTGTTTGGTCTGCTGTGCGGCCTGATCTGTGGCAATGTAGTCCGTTTGCCACTTTTTATGACCTTGCGCAGCTCTTTTGCTGCACAGACACTGTTTGGCATTGTTAGTTTTGCCTTTTTCTTTATCTGCTGGATATCAGCCCTCCATGGATAAGACGATCGAAATGAGATCCATCTACACACTATTTTGACGATTCAGATTGCAATCACTACTATCTGTTATTACCCTTGTACTTTCATTGCAGCATTTTCAAGCATGCCTCACCCATTAAAACCTTATATTGATATGGTTGCTGTCGATAAGGCATGTTTAAAAGATTACTACGATCAGGAGACTTTCTATGTCCAATCAGGATCAACAGCCGCCGTGGGGGAAAAAGCAGAAGCCGCAGACTCCTGAAGAGATTGTGGCGCAGCTGATTAACAAGTTGCAGGATTTTTTCTCAGATAAAAAGAAACCATCTGCTTCCCCGGGAGACAGCCAGGACCCACCTTCATCCCCGGCTTCTCCTTTTGCCAATCTGGGCAAGTTACTTTCCGTCATCCTTATTCTTTTTGTTTTGCAGGGAGTTTATTCATCTTTTTTCAAGATCGCCCCCAGTGAAGTGGGGGTGGTCCTTCGACTCGGCAAATATTCGCGTACGACCCCCCCAGGCCTGCATTTCAAAATCCCCTATATTGACCATTTGTACAAGGTTGATGTGGAAAATATCCGCAAGGAAGAGTTTGGCTTTCGAAATCGTATGACCGGCCAGGAAACATCATTTGACAAACGGGGCTTTGACAATGAATCGCTGATGCTGACTGCCGACAAAAATGTCATCAACGTTGCCTGGATTGTTCAGTACCGGGTCGCCGACCCCTACGCTTATCTCTTTAAAGTAGCCAATGTACGCCAGGCAATTCGTGATAATTCTGAGGCGGTTACCAGGCGGATAGTCGGAAATATGGATTTTGACTATGTATTGAGTAACCGTGAACTGCTCGCTGCATCGGTGAAAAAAGAATTGCAGGAACAGCTGAACAAACTTTTTCCCAAAGGTGCAAGCGGCGTCAATATCGGCACCGTGCAGTTTCAGGATATCAACCCGCCAGACCAGGTAAAACCTGCTTTTAATGAAGTAAACGAAGCCGATCAGGACATGAAACGACTGGTCAATGAGGCGCAGGAAACCTATAACCGGGTCATCCCCAAGGCGTCCGGTGATGCCAAAAAAATTGTTGAAGAAGCCTACGGGTATCAAGCTGAGCGTATCAATAACGCCAAAGGGGAAACGCAGCGATTCAATGATATTCTCGTAGAATATAAAAACGCCCCCGACGTGACGCGGAAACGCATGTATCTGGAAACCATGAAAGACATTATGCCTGACGTGCAATCCGTCTATGTCATCGACAAAGACCAGCAGGCACCGCTGCCGCTCCTGAACATCTCTTCAGCAAAAGGCCTGCCGGCAATTCAATCGAAAGCGACAGACACTAAGTAAAGGAAATAGATATGAAACAGATAGCCCAGTTTTTTCTTGTTGGACTCGTCCTTTTGGCAATTGTCGTGGTCTATGACGGTTTTTTTATTCTCGAGGAAGGTAAACAGGTGGTCATCACCCAGTTCGGAGCGCCGGTAGGCGATCCTGTCACCGATGCCGGCCTGCATTTCAAAATGCCTTTTGTGCAACAGGTCGAGGTTTTCGAGAAAAAGATCCTTATCTGGGACGGCGAGCCGAACCAGATCCCGACCAACGATAAAACCTATGTTTTTATCGATGTAACCGCACGGTGGCGTATCTCTAATGCCCTGAAGTTCCTGCAGGCGGTCAACAATGAGACAAGAGCACAATCGCTTTTAAGCGACATTATCGATGGTACTGTTCGAGATATGGTCAACAAAAACGACCTGATAGAGATCATCCGCAGCTCAGACTGGTCTATTAATACCATGTCTGAAACTACCGCGATTTCGACCATCGGTATTCGACCGAAAAACGGCCGGGATGGAATCTCCAACCAGGTGCGTGAAATAGCTTCAAAAATCACTCCCCAATATGGCATCGAACTTATTGACGTAATCATCAAAAGGGTCAACTACATTGATTCGGTACGGCTCAAGGTGTACGACCGGATGATTTCAGAGCGGAAACGGATTGCCGCTGAAAAACGATCGACCGGTGAAGGTCAGAAAGCCGAGATTCTTGGTACGGTGGAACGCAAGCTCAAAGAAATAATTTCCACAGCCAATCTTGAGGCGGTGACCATAAAAGGAAAGGCCGATGCAGAGGCCACCAAAATTTATGGCGAAGCATATTCTCAGGATCCCGATTTTTACGGTTTCCAAAAAACTCTGGAGAGTTATGCAAAGATTATCGGCAACAATACCTCACTGGTGCTCTCTTCAGACTCCGATCTGTATCGGTTCCTCAAGTCGGTGAGCGGGAAATAGCAATACGGAACCAAGACTATCCGGTGGCCTGGCTGTCGTCCAGGCCACCACTTGTCCCCGGAAACGCCGGAGCCTGGCTTTTCTTGTAGGGAATTCGCCCCTTGGCGGTCAGCATATCGAGAAACGTTTCCAGTTGCTGCTCATCTTCAATAGCATCTGTATCCAGTTGTGCAAAGCGACAATTACAGTAGCTCAGCTGCCCTTCGCACCAGGGGCAGATCTCAACGGTGCATCCCAGCAGATGACTCTCCCCTTCCGGTACGCCACATACCGGACAGAGAGCCTCTGCAGCTACCTCAGTCGCAACATACTCCTTAAGCTCCCTGGCCGTCATACATAACTGCAGAAACTCTTCCTGGCTTTCTAAGCCAAAAAATGACAAAACCTCCGTATCGACCTCCTGCTGATATTCTCCCAGAAAAAGCACATGGTCAACGGAGACGGCGTACAGGTACGAAAATGATGCGGTCCAGACAGCAAAAAGATGCACCCCCTGGTGATCAATGAGCCTGACGATCTTACCTACAGCTTCTTCACGAGCCTCAGGCAGATTGGCATAATATTCGCGAAATAACCGTAGGACAAATGCATTGTTTTTATACCGGTCAATCAGCGCGGTTGCTGCCGGCAGGTCATTTTCCGGTACGGAATATTGGATGAAGAGTTTTATCTCTTCGATTAGTTGACGGGTCTTATTTTCCAGTGGCATGATGATCCTTAGTGACTAAACAATAATTTTCCGGCTTCTATGCGAAGAAAATTATTTCAGGGATAACTACCCCCGCACTGCGCGGGGATGAAACAGAATCCCGCACAGTTCTCTGGCGGGGTTCTGTTTGATATTTTATCAGACGCCTGCACGCACGACAAGGACACGAAGTTATGATCGTTTGCCGAAACGTTAAAACTATACTATAGTACCTGCTTGAAAATCATACCAGCTGCAAATTCAAGTCTTACGCTCCACTCTACGCTGTTATTTTACGTTCGATAGTCCTTTCCGGCACATTCAGCGAGTCGTACCCGCTGTCGTTCAGTTGCGTTGCATCTGCAGGATACCGTTTCTTCCCTTCGCTGTCGGGAAACCATCAATGAGAACTGCGCCCCGATCCAGGGGACAGTTTCGCCAACTATGAGGAATTGCCATGTCACAAGAATTTGCCACCCTTTCCATTGGAGACAAGTCGTACAAGCTGCCGATTATTGAAGGAACCAGAGGCGATAAAGCCATAGACATCCGCAGGCTGCTCAAGGAAACCGGATACATCACACTCGATAGCGGCTATATGAATACCGGAGCATGCACTTCGGCAATTACCTATCTCGACGGCACGCGCGGGATTCTTGATTATCGCGGCTATGCAATTGAAGATCTTGCCAAGAACTGCAGCTTTACCGAAGTTGCTTATCTGATCCTGCACGGCGAATTACCAACGTTCGATGCCCTTGAGGTCTTTAAACACGAGATGCGTCGCTTTGCGTTGCTCCATGAAGATATGATCCATTTCTTCGATCATTTTCCGCCAAACGCCTCGCCAATGTCGATTCTTTCCACCACCGTCAATTCTCTGCACAACTACTATCCTGAGATGGACAATGACGATGATCCTTACGGGGGATACTCGGTCACCACCGCCCGTCTGCTGGCGAAGACCAGGACCATCGCTGCTTTTTCCTACAAAAAAAGTATCGGTCATCCCCTGGTCTACCCCAGCCCACGTTTAAACTATTGTGAAAATTTTCTCAATATGATGTTTGATCGGCCGAATCTGCCCTATAAGATTAAACCTGAATTCGTCTCGGCTTTGAATAAACTGCTGATCCTCCATGCCGATCATGAGCAGAACTGCTCGACATCGACAGTCCGCCTGGTTGGCAGTGCCGGGGCCAACCTGTACGCATCTATTTCGGCAGGAATCAGTGCACTCTGGGGCCCGCTGCATGGCGGAGCCAATCAGGCGGTTATTGAAATGCTGCTGGCGATCCACAAAGACGGCAACAATTACAAGAAATATATCGCCAAGGCAAAAGACAAAAACGACCCCTTCCGGCTGACCGGCTTTGGCCACCGGGTGTACAAAACCTTTGACCCCAGAGCAAAAATCATCAAGGAGGCATGCGCTGAGATAATGGACGAACTGGAAATAAACGATCCGCTCCTCGACATTGCCCTGCAAATGGAAGAGCATGCTGCCACCGATGAATACTTTATCCAGCGCAATCTCTACCCGAATGTCGATTTCTACAGCGGCATAATCTATCGCGCCATGGGAATTCCAACCAACATGTTTACCGTAATGTTTGCTCTTGGTCGCCTTCCCGGGTGGATAGCTCAATGGACGGAGATGAAGGAAGATCGTGAAAATGCCAGGATCGGACGTCCCCGGCAGATCTATTCCGGCCAGACTCGTCGTCCATTTGTACCCATGCGAGATCGGCTTTAGAACCCATCGACACCTCTTTCGCCCAGTGCTTGAGGTGTCGATTTTCCGAAAATTGAATGTAATATTTTCGCGAATCAGCCCGGGTGTCGCTTATCTCTCTCTGCTTACTTTGCCAAACTCTTACCCACTTCAAAATTGACGACAAGCGGCACATCAATTTTCAGGGCATGCTCCATGGCCTCTGTAATGATCGGTCTGGTCCGCTCCAGTTCCGCTTCGGGCAGTTCGAAAACCAGTTCGTCATGGACCTGCAGCAACATTCTGGCGGACAGCCTGCTCTCGATGAGAGCCTTCTCGCAGCGTATCATCGCCAGCTTGATAATATCGGCGGCAGTCCCCTGGATAGGAGTATTGATAGCGATTCTCTCGGCGAATTCCCGACGCACCTTGTTTTTCGAATTGATCTCCGGCACAGCTCGCCGACGTCCGAGCAAAGTCGTCACATAACCATTTTCCCTGGCTTTTTCGACGATGTCCCGCATAAATTTTTCAACCCCGGTATACAGGTGGAAGTAACTGTCAATAAATCGCTGCGCCTCCTTGCGGCCGATATCAAGCTGACTGGCAAGACCAAAGCTGCTCATGCCATAGACGATACCAAAATTAATACTCTTTGCCACCCGACGCATCTCAGAGGTAATGAGCAGGGGCGACACCCCGAAAATTTCTGCCGCGGTCCTGGCATGAATATCTTCGCCAGAACGAAAAGCCTTGAGCAGCGCAGGATCCTGCGAATAGTGGGCAAGGACCCGCAAATCTATCTGTGAATAATCCGCCGAGAGAAACAGCAGCCCGGGTCCGGGCACAAAGGCACCGCGGATGCGCCCGCCTTCCTCGGTACGTATGGGGATATTCTGCAGGTTAGGATCACTGCTCGACAACCGACCGGTCGCGGCAACGGCCTGATTAAATGATGAATGTATCCTGCCGGTTTTCGGATCCTGTAACAAACTGAGCTTATCAACATAGGTTGTGAGCAGTTTGGTCAGCGTCCGGTAGCGCAGAATCAGCGCCGGCAGGTCATGTTTTTTGGCCAGTTGCTCCAATACTTTTACGTCTGTTGAAAAGCCGGTTTTGGTCTTTCTGCCATGCGGCAACCCCTGCTCTTCAAACAATATCTGGGCAAGCTGGGCCGGCGAGTTGATATTGAATTCATGACCGGCCAGGCCATAGATTTGTTGTTCCAGAATTTTGAGCTTGCCGGTAAACTCGACCGACAGGGTATCAAGAACGCTCGGGTCAAGACAGATACCGGTCAGTTCCATTCGGGCCAGGATGGTCACAATCGGCATCTCAACGTCACGGAACAGCTCCATCAGCTTATTTTCATGGAGCTGTGGCTCAAATTCCTGCCACAACAGCAGCGTGCCGTAGACATCTTCACAGCTATAGATCCCCGCCTTGCCGATATCCACATAGGCAAAGCAATCCTCTCTCTTGTCCCCGGCAACTACCTCATCAAAAGAGGTCATCTTCAAACCTCGCTGCAGGCAGAGTGCGTCCAGCTTAAGAGACCGGCCCTCACTCTCCAGAAGATATGCGGCAATCAGTGTGTCTGCAAGCGGCGCAGCAATCTCAATTCCCCATTGCTGTTTTATTACCGTAAAATCATATTTAAGATTGTGCGCTACTTTCGTAATCGACGGTGACGACAAGATCGGCGTCAGAGCAGCCTGTACTTCCCGAGCGTCGAGTTGCCCTTCGGCCAGATTGCCATCTGCATCAAGGTGGCCAACAGGAATGTACCAGGCCCTCTTGAGATCAGCGCAGAGGGAAATCCCGACAAGGCGGGCATTTCTGGCATTTAAGGAGGTCGTCTCCGTATCGACCGCGAGAATGTCGATATCCTTTAGCGCCTCAACCAGTTCGGCCAATTGGCGACTATCGCGGACGGTCATAAAACCCTCGACCGGCACCGCCGTTGAGGTATCAATTCCTTTCAAGAGGCTGGCGAACTCGAGTTCGGTGTAAATCTCGGCCAACTGCAGGTCGTCTCCATCCCGTAACAGGTAGCTGTCCAGTTGCGTTGGGATTGGCACATCCGATCTCAAACTGATTAAATCTCTGGAGAGATAGGCCTTGGCGCGATTGCCGATGATATTTTCTTTCATTTTGGATTTTTTCAAGTCATCGAGATGGGCATACAAGCCATCAAGACTGGCAAAATCTCCGATCAGTTTCTCGGCGGTTTTCGGTCCGATCCCCGGCACCCCCGGCACATTGTCGGAACTATCCCCCATCAAGGCAAAAAAATCGAGCAGCTGGTCCGGCCGCAGGCCATATTTCTGTTTAACCGCCTCCAGGTCCATTACCTTATCTTTCATGGGGTCCCACATGACCACATCGTCTGATACAAGCTGCAGGAGGTCCTTATCCCCGGAGACGATCACAACTTTGTGACCAAGAGCGGTGAATCGTTTCACCACGGAGGCAATGATATCGTCGGCCTCAAAATCCTGTTCCTCGAGCATGAGGATGTTTGATGCGGCGACAAAGCGTCTGATAAACGGGATCTGCATACTCAGGTCATCCGGCATAGGTGGACGATTAGCCTTGTACTGATCATAGAGCTGATGGCGAAATACCGGGCCCCGGGAATCAAAAGCCATGACCAGGTATTTGGGATTTTTTTCCCGTATCAGCCGTTTGACCATGGTAACAAAACCGAGAACCGCATGGGTTGAAACGCCACTGCTGTTGGAAAGCGGTGCTATGGCGTGGTAGGCCCGATAGATGTAGGCACTGCCATCAATAATATATATTTCTTCTTTCACTGCCTGTAACTCCATTTATATTTGAAAATCATTCAGCACAAGATCAGGCCAGAGAACAGGCCGGCCTCGGTAATATATAATGGGAGGACTATAGCTGGTTTTCATGCTTTTGCATTGAAGAATGTGATTACCACTAAAGTTCAGCTTAGAAGGTTCAGAGGGATATGAGGTACCCTTATCACGGGACGCCATAAACCCATCCCTGGGGGCTTGACCGCAGCCATCCAGGCTGCGGAACACCCGTGCAAAGGGCACCTCATATCCCCATACAGATGAGGATTAGTGGTAATCACATTGAAGAATCGGGTTTCCTGGGCACGGGCCGAAAAAGACAAAAAAAAGCCCCGGGACATGGCATGCCCGAGGCCTATGGTTTTTTCTCTTTTACTGGCTTACCTTGGCGCTCTCACCCAGGAAGCCTGAGGACCCTTATCACCGACAGTCTCCCCGAAGGAAACGCTGTCTCCTTCGGTAAGGTCGTCCATGTTCAAGTCTTTCAGAGCGTTTTCATGAAAATAAATATCTCTTTTATCCGATGAGGTTATAAACCCATAGGATTCATGTGGAGAAAGCTTTCTGATGATACCAAGACTGTCGGTCGATACCGCCTGACCGGGCTGCTTATGACTTTTTCTTTTTTTCCTCTGGATCTCTTTGAGCTGTAAGGTCAACACGTCAAAGGACTCAGTGAGCGCCGCACGTACAGTCTCTGCGTTCCTGGTGACAACAACCGTATCATTGGGTACCGTCGCAACCAGTTTGATCTCAAACCCACCTTCTTTGTAATGGGTCGTGGCTTCAATGCTGACACGTAAATGCAAAACAAAATTTGGATAGAACCGAATGAGTTTTTCCTGTTCCTCTTCGATCTTCGTCTGCCAACCTTTACGTAACTCAACATTTCTGGCTTCGATCTTCAGTTCCATATAGTTCCTCCAGCTCTGTTTCAAACGGCAGTCTTGCCGCCGTTTTACTCTTGCATCGTCCGATGCATCCCCTGCAATCCATCGACGAACCAGACAGAGGGTACATCTCAAAAATCCTGGTCGAAGACGGTCTGCTCTTGTTGCTATTATATTTCCCTCTTCCCGAGAATCAAGTCCGCACCGTATTTTATCGGTGCAATTCAGGCAGTTCTAACTTTTTACCTGAAAAAATAGCGACAAACGTGGCTATTCATAAATTTTCTCTGTATAATTATGTGCTTTTCAACCTCACCAGAAAACCTGTTGATACTCAAGGAGTGGCACATTGCGCAACGGCAAAAACGGAGTCATCCTTCTCAATATGGGCGGTCCGGACACCCTGGACAACGTCCGCCCCTTTCTCTTCAACCTCTTTGCCGATCGGGACATCATCCAGCTGGGTCCCGCTTTTATGCAAAAATTTCTTGCCTGGATAATAGCGAGGCGAAGAGCACCGAAAAGCCGGGCTATCTATGCCAAGATAGGCGGAGGTTCTCCGCTCAAAGATATCAGTTTTCGTCAGGCAAAAGCCCTGCAGAATGTTCTTTGTGAGGATGGCGACTATATAGTGACCGTCGCCATGCGGTACTGGCCGCCGTTTGCCGACCAGGCAATACAGGAGTTGCTGGCCGCAGGAGTTGCGCATCTTACCGCTCTCACTTTGTACCCCCACTATTCAAAAGCCACCACCGGCTCATCGCTGTCGCAGTTGCAGCAGAGCCTGCAGCGGCTTGCCCCGGATATGCCTTTCACCTGTATCTCTTCCTGGCCCACCCAGAGCGACTATATTACCGCGCTGGCAGACAACATTATGAAGGAATTGCCATCCTTTGCGTCTCAGCCCGTGCACATCGTCTACAGCGCTCACAGCCTCCCCGTCTCTTTTATCCGGGATGGCGATCCCTATGTAGAGCATATCAAGCAGACCATCAAGGCAGTGGAAATAATCACCGGGCAAAGCGGCAGACTCTGTTATCAGAGCCGGAGCGGTCCGGTTGAGTGGCTCTCCCCTTCAACCCCGGAAATGCTGCAATCTCTTGCAGAGGAGGGGTGTAAAAATATCTTGATGGTACCAATAAGCTTTGTTTCAGATCACGTTGAGACCCTGTACGAAATAAACATGCTGTATCGCGAACAGGCAGCCAAGCTGGGGATGTGCCTTAAATCGAGTCCCTCGCTCAATACCAATCCACGCTTTATTCAAGGACTTAAGTCTTTAGTTCTGCAGAAAAAAAGCTGACTGCCTATTCCCCCCTGCCCATGGAGTTTGGAAACCGGCGCATGCGGACATTCATCAGCAGCCCCAGCCCAAGCATGGTGGTCAGAAGAGAAGAACCGCCATAGGAGACAAGCGGCAGAGGTATACCGACGACCGGCAGGAAGCCCATGACCATGAACAGGTTGATGACAGCCTGCCAGAAAATGAGCATAACCACCCCGTAGGCGAGCAGCACACCAAATCGATCTTTTGCATACATTGCGACATACAAGCCCCAAAGCAAAAGCAGGAAATAAATTCCGATAAAAATCACACTTCCGGCAAATCCCCATTCTTCCCCCCATACCGAGAAGGCAAAATCGGTGTGCCGTTCCGGGAGAAAATGCAGGTGCCCCTGCGTCCCCTCCATATAGCCCTTGCCGAATCGTCCTCCGCTGCCGACGGCGATTTTCGACTGCAATACCTGATAGCCATGCCCCATCGGATCTTGCTCGGGATTAAGAAAGGTTGCTATGCGTTGCTTCTGATAGGGTTTCAAAAGGCTTTCCCAGGCAAATAATATCGCCCCAATCCCGAGACTCCCCATGATGAGGTAGGTAGACATCCTGAGTTTGACGAACACCGTCATCGAGACAAAAATAATGCCGAGCATCAGGGCCGTGCCCAAATCGGGCTCAAGCAAAATAAGCACAAAAGGGATGCCGGTCAGCACGATTGGCATAACCAGATCTTTGATTGCATATCCGTCGTTAATTTCCTTTCTTGAATAATAGCTGGCAAGTGTGACAACCAGCATGAGTTTGGCCGGTTCCGACGGCTGCAGTTTGAAAAACCCGAGGTTAATCCAGCGTTGGGCTCCGCCGGCTTCATGCCCGGCGACAAAGGCGAACAGCAGAAGAAGAATAGTTAAGACGTAGAAGGGATAATTCCACGAATGCAGTTCCTGGTAATCGAAACTGACAATAAAGACAAACGCGGCAAAGCCCATGAGGAAAAAGTACCCCTGCCTGATATACGGGGGCATGCCATACCCTTTAGGTGGGAACGAGGCGCTGTAAAGGTTGAAAAAAGCCATCGTGCAAATCAGGAAGATGAGCAGCATCAGCACCATATCAAAATGTTCAAACAATCGTCGATCTATACGAAACATGGCCTACACCGTATACCTATTCATCTGCAGAAGGCACTTCTGTTGCGCCTTGCTTCTGTCCCGTCTGGTTCAGCCTGCCGCTGAAATACTGGTTCAAAACAGCCCTGGCTATCGGCCCGGCCCCCGACCCACCGTGCAAGCCGTGTTCAACCAGTACGGTCACAGCGATTTCCGGGTCTTCCGCCGGAGCATAGCAGGTAAACCAGGCATGATCCCGATATTTATAGGGAATATCTTCTTCTTTAAGGTTGCGGTATTGAGCTAACCTGACCACCTGAGCAGTCCCGGTTTTACCGGCAATCGTCAGCCCGTCGATGGCAACCGAGCGAGCGGTACCGTGTTTTCCCTGAACCACCCCCTCCATTCCTTTTCGGATCAATTTGAAATACCGGTCGAATCCGGTAATTTCATTCACCAGTTCCGGTGAAAAGTTTTCAACGACCTTCCCCTCCGGATCCGTAACCTGTTCGACCAGCTGGGGCCGGTATAATTTTCCCCCATTCGCCAGTGTAGCCGTCATAACACACAACTGCAGAGGAGTAACAAGGTTAAAACCCTGGCCAATAACAACGGAAAGCGTCTCTCCATCCTGCCACTTGGCCTTACGATATCGTTCCTTCCATGCTCTTGTCGGGGTAAGGCCGGCCTTTTCATATTCCATTTCAACCCCGGTCTTCAATCCTAACCCGAGCTTATTGGCATATTCCGCCAGCCTGTCGACACCCACTCTCTGGCCGACCTGATAAAAGTACACGTCACAGGACTCGCTGAGGGCCTTGATAAGATTTACCGGCCCGTGTCCTGAATGTCTCCAGCAACGATATATTCTGTTGCCAAACGAGTAGTGCCCCGGACAGTAAAAGACCGTATTTTCATCTATCACTCCAGTTGCCAGGCCTGCCAGCGCCGCCACCATTTTGTAGGTGGACCCCGGCGGGTATGTGGCCTGGACAACTTTGTTGATCAGGGGATGTTTGGGGTTATCCAGTAATTCCTGCCATTTTTTGACCGAAATCCCGCCGACAAAATCGTTGATATGAATCGTGGGCTCGGAAACAGCGGCCAGTAATCGGCCCGTCTTTACCTCCATGACAACTACGGCCCCGGACTTTTCACCGGCCATCATATAGCTTTCGGCTATCTGTTGCAGATCGACATCGAGGGTTAACCGGATCTCTCTGCCTGGCAGCGGTTCGACCGCCTTCAGCAACTGCTGTTCAAAGCCTCTTGCGTCGACTTCTGAGTAACTGAATCCTTTCTCGCCTCGAAGATCCTCCTCCCGCTCTTTTTCCAGACCTTTCTTACCGATGATGTCTCCACCGGTATAGATGTCACGGTCGGCTGACTCCAGCTCTTTTTTGGAAATTGATCCGAGATAGCCAATGATATTTGCCGCCAGGTCTTCATAATGGTAGACCCGAACAGGCTGCACTTCCGTTCGGATCCCGGAAAACTCGTGGTTATGATTCTCCAGGTAGGCAAGAGTCTGCCAGTCGATATCCTCTTTGAGCATGACCGGCACATATTTTGGAGTATCGGATGCCTCCCGGATTTTCTCCCACAGCTCAGAAACACCCATGTCAAGGACAGGTGCAAGCCGTTTCAGGACATTACTCAGATCATGGGAATCTTCCTGGATCAGCGCAACATTGAATGACGGACGGTTGGTGACAATCTCCTTGCCATTTCGGTCAAGGATATGACCTCTGGGCGGTGCTACCTGACGAATCCGGACTCTGTTGCCATAGGCCCGTTTCTCGTATTCCTCACCATCATTGATCTGCAGGATCCACAGGCGCAGGACAATGACGATCAGGAAAAAAAGCACCACGGCGGAAGCTGCCAGCAATCGTTTTTTTAACAGATCAAGCGCACCTTCATCATGCTCTGCAATATCGGCAACATCTTTTAATGAAAATTTAAGCTTCATTCTACTTTTCCGATCACATCGGTTTTCGAGGGCGACGACGGGCAGGTTTAGTACGCAACCGATGTTTCAGCAGAAAATCATACAGACTGCTGCATAGGAGAATAAGGGGAATTGCCGCCGCCACCTGCAGGGCAGTTCTCTGCAGTGTAATCCCCCACGACCATTCCGGCAACTCTTCGGGCAGAGCAAGGGAATACACACAATAGAGTATTATCTGTACCAGAAAATAACTCAGGCCAACAAGGGGAATCTGGTAAGTCGACTCCTTTATGGGGCTTTTGTTGGTGAGGAATTTCAGTGCAGCAAAAGTAAATAGGCACATCAGAGGATAAAAACCAAGATACAATCCCACGAGGACATCCATAACCCATCCCAGGGTAAAAACCAGGACAATACCGGGTACCCAGGCAAAACGATAAGCAATGAAGGTTACGAGAATAAAAAGAAAATCCGGCCGACCAAGCCACAGAGGCAGTGACTGCATCAAAGTTGTCTGAAGAACAATCAAGACAATCCCGAGCAGCCAGAATGAAAGAAACAACATTACCCGCTTCTACCTCCCTGGTGAAAGGTTCGCTGAATCGAGTATTTTTCTCCGATCTGTCGGATCAATAAATACAAATTCCAATTTCTGGAAATCGACACTCGGCTGCACTTCGATTTCCTGGAACATCCCCCTCTTCTTTTGATGTATCTTCGACACCCTGCCAAGGGGTATTCCGGCAGGAAAAACTCCACCGATACCAGCGGTAACAATATAATCGCCTTCCTCAACATCGGCATTTTTCAAGACATATTCGAGCACATAACCATGCTCACCAGCTCCTTTCAAAATTCCCCGAGTCCGGTTCTTCTGAATCATCGCGTCAATAGCGCTGCTTGGAGCATTGGCAAGCAAAACTTTCGAGTAATGATCCGCCGTATGAATGATCTGCCCGACAACGCCACTGGGAGCAAGCACAATCATCCCCTCCATGACATCATCTTTCCGACCGCGATCAACAACAATGGTCTGATACCAGTACGCCGGTTCCTTGCCGACAACCCGGGCTGCCAATGGTTGAAAACTCAGTTTGTCTTTAAAGGCCAGCAGCTCTTCGAGGTGCAAATTGGTACTGTATCCTTCTCGATATTCACCTAGTTCTTTCAGATATTTATCGACAAGCGCCTGAAGTCTTTTATTCTCTGCCCTAACGTTCCACAGAGCGATATAATCGTCTTTCAGGCTCACAATCCCGGACAGCGAACGCGTCACTGCGCTCTGCATGGGGCCAATAAAATCCAGGGTAAGTTGATGCGGCGTACCAAACCGTCCACCAAGCATTGAGGCCAGCAGCAACAGACCAACGATACCTAATATCACCACCAGAATCAAGATTCGAATGGTTCCATAGATAGATCGTCCCTGTATGGCTTTCGTTTTTTTTCGCACAGATCACAACAGGTTAGAGCACCACATGGAGTACCGGCAAGCTACAACCGGCACAAAGAAATACATTGCCGGAAGCAGAGATTACTCGATTGTGACCTCACGAAGGATATCAAGATTATCAAGCGCTTTCCCGGAACCGAGGACAACGGAAGACAGAGGATCTTCAGCGACAATTATTGGCATACCCGTCGCTTCCCGTAAACATTTATCAAGATTCTTTAACAAGGCGCCGCCACCGGTAAGGACAATGCCGTTGTCGACGATATCTGCCGCCAATTCAGGGGGAGTCACTTCGAGCGCAATCCTTACCGCCTCAACAATTACGTCCACCTGCTCAGCTATTGCCGATTGAATTTCATCAGCTGAGATCTGCAGGGTCTTCGGCACACCTGAGACAAGGTCCCGCCCTTTAATATCCATCGTCTCATACGGTTCTTCCGGCATGACATTGCCAATGGTCGTTTTGATCAACTCTGCCGTTCGTTCCCCAATCGCCAGATTGTGCTTGCGTTTGATGTACTGGAGGATGGATTCATCCATTTTGTCCCCGGCGACCCGGACCGATTTAGCATAGACGATGCCGGACAGTGAAATAACGGCCACTTCGGTGGTCCCGCCGCCAATATCAATAATCATATTGGCGGTCGGCTCGGTAATGGGCAGACCAGCTCCGATTGCTGCCGCCATCGGCTCCTCAATAAGATAAACCTCCCTCGCCCCAGCCGACTCAGCGGATTCACGCACCGCCCGCTTTTCCACCTGGGTAATTCCGGACGGTACGGAAATAATAATACGTGGATGAACCAAAGTTCTTCGATTATGCACCTTGTTGATAAAATATCTGAGCATTGCCTCAGTTACTTCAAAATCGGCAATAACCCCGTCTTTGATTGGCCGGATGGCAGTGATATTGCCAGGTGTTTTACCAAGCATCATTTTAGCTTCCTGTCCAACGGCCAGGACCTTGCTCATCCGCCCGTCCTGCCGAACAGCAACGACGGATGGTTCCCGCAGCACAATCCCCTTGCCCTTGACATACAGGACTGTATTTGCCGTGCCGAGATCTATAGCCAGATCGTTTGACAACCAGCCGAACAGAAAATTAAATGGTGAATACATACATTCTTCCTTGCTATGAAAGACGCCATGTCGCGCCTTGAAAATATATCAGCAGCCGCTGGCTTGAAGAGCGGGGCTTGTCAGAGTAACGTAAAGGGACAGCCATAACAGTACATCTCACGAAACATGAAAGCATAACAAACCTCATTTCCATTAGCAATGGAAATGGCATAACAATCAAAAGAATGTACTATTTTTTATTGACACGAAAAACAATCCCTGTTAATGATGGTGCAACTTTACGGTTAAGTTAATTCAGCAAACGTAAGGGGCTATAGCTCAGCTGGGAGAGCGCTTGACTGGCAGTCAAGAGGTCGTCGGTTCGATCCCGTCTAGCTCCACCAAATAGAAAAAGGGTTGGTACAGTGCAAAACTGAACCAACCCTTTTTTTTTGCCGCTCGACGGCAGGCTGCCGACGTTATTTACCGACCTTGGCGATGGCACCTTCAATTGACAAAGTATAGGGTTTGTGGTCGCGAAGAAACGGCGGCAGACTATTCTGAGCAAGACGGGCTCGGTCAATGCTGGAATACTCCCCGTAGAATACAAAGAGACCTTCCGGAGCTGTCTTTTTCTTAAGAATATAAAAATTCCCTGCCTCTTGGCGGTATTTGACCTGCGCCAGCATTTCTTTAAGATTTTTCTCCGCGTTTTTTGAAGTCAAAGCCATAACCTGGACGGTAAACATTTTTTTCTTTTCTGTATTTCCCCATCTGGTACCGGCAGTGAGTCGTGCGTCGTACAACCTGTCAGCAGCAGAATGCGGCCTCGATGCAACCGCCGTTGGTACGGGTTTCTTTATGGGCTGAGCCTTGACATTTCCCCGCTTTTGCGTCGGCGGCAATACCGTTTTTTTCTTCACATGGCTGCCTGCAGACAACCGGGCTATTGGCTTCATATCATTGGTAACCGCTTCCTGCGATGGATTGTCTTCTGCCGAGCCAACAACCTCTTTTTCTTCTCTTGGAGCAACAGGCGGATTACCTTCGCTGTCGGCCGTTGCAACAGCCTCTTCGGTTTTGTTGGTCTCAGGTGCAACATGCTCAGCCACTGGTTGTTCCTGGGTAACAGCCGCCTGCGGGGGTTTATCAACAGACGGAGAAACAACAGCAGCATCCTGTCCAGGCGCTGTTATCGCCGGCGCTGATGCCGACGATTCATCTTCTTCCGGTGGCTGCAATTCCTCTACCGGAGCCAAGGCTGCCATTTCTTTTTTCTCAGCGAGACTGTCAACTGTTTCCTGGCTCGTTGCCACCGTTTCAGCCTGCTCGACTTTTGGCGGCTGCGGTATTTCTTTGCCGACTTCAACCGGATGCTCCCCTGACCTGAACAGAAAGAAAAGCAACAGCAGGCAACACACCGCTCCGCCAATCCAGGGAGAATATGCCGTTATCTTTTCAACCAGTTGCGGGTATCTGGCACGAGGCGGGACCTCTTCCTCGATATCGCCGCCCTCCTCGACACCTTCCAGAAGCACCATAAACGAATTATCGCTGTTGTGCGGTTTTACGGCCTCGGCACCAAGGAGGTTGATCTTCCGAAAATTACCATGAGCCTGATCACTCATGTCATGCAACACCGCATCGGAAAACACCTTTTCCACATCTATTCCGGTTAATCGCGAAGCACACCACTGCAAATACGCGACAGATTCGGACGCAGAAAGCGGGGTAAGCTCAAAATGACGCTCATCGGTATTTCGAAAATTGCACAAGGAGACCTGATCACAATTTTCAAGCAGAGTTTTTCGGCCGGACAAAAGGATATGTATCACCACTCCAGCCTCGTTGAATCGGTCGAGCATTCTCCGAATTCGTTCAAGGGTGGCCAGAAATATATTTTCAGCCTCATCGAAAATTATTAGCAGTTCCATCGACTGGTCCAGCAGGAAATCAATGATATGCTGTAACGAGTGATCAATATCGCCGCTATCAATGTCAATCTCACTTATCAATTCCAGGCTGATGGCTATAGTCCGTACAACCTCTTCAAATGAATCGACGGTGCGGGAGAATAAAACAGTTTGGCACGAGGCTTCATGTTCGAGCATACGACACAGCATTGTCTTGCCGCTGCCTTCATCTCCTGAGAGCAGCATGAGAGCAACCCCGTTTTGCACAGCCTTTTGCATCTGGGACAAGACCTCCGCCCGACTGGCACAAGGGAAATAGTTAGCAACGACAACTTCGTCCAGAAATGGTGATTTTTCACCGTTGTCTAAATCTTTATTAATCTCTATCATAATGGAATGGAAACGGTTATAGTTTTTCGCTTTGGCGAACCCTCCTCTTGCCCCACCGACAAGAGGACGGCATAATAATACTCTACTCCAGAAATAAATAAACAGCGTATTGTCGCCGTATCGCCCCGGGCAGACCGCATTCCACCTCTTATCGCTCTAAAAAAGATGAAAACAATCCGCAAGGTACTTATTAACAAACGAACCACCATTTAATGAATGCCCATTTTTCGCCTGAACGAGCACATTCAATTCCCCCACCCCGAGTATGCAGAAGATAACGGTCTCCTGGCTATAGGCGGGGATCTTCGACCGGAAAGACTGCTGATGGCATACAGCCAGGGAATATTTCCCTGGTATTCGATCGGCGATCCGATTCTCTGGTGGTTCACCAGCCCTCGCCTGGTACTTTTTCCAGCGGAGTTCAGGGTACCAAAACGACTGGGCCGATATGCCAGAAACGCTTCCTTTAGCATAACCCGTGACCGGGCATTTTCAAGAGTCATCAGCGAATGCGCGGAAGTACGGACAGAGCGCAGGACGGAGACCTGGATCACCCCCGAAATGCAGGAGGCCTACACGAGACTGCACCATCTCGGTTTTGCCCATTCAGTTGAATGCTGGCAGGATGATCTTCTGATCGGCGGCTTATACGGTATCGCATTAGATAAAGTTTTTTTTGGCGAATCCATGTTTTCCCGAACAAAATGCGCTTCCCAGTTTGCCTTGATCGCTTTGGTTGAGTATTTACAAAGCAGAAATTTCCAAATGATTGATTGCCAGATGACAACCGATCACTTATTACGGTTCGGGGCAAGAGAAATTAGCGGCAAGGAGTTTCGCCGCCACCTGAAAGAACACATCAAAAATATCATCCCTTATGACGACTGGAACAATGAAAGTTAAAAAAAAGCAGGGTACATGTGCCCTCTGCGGAAAAAACGGCACCCTGACCGGCACTGGAAAAGATGAGATCTGCGCAACCTGTTCGAGCATCGTCGAACTATTGCAAAACAAACCCGATGCCTTGCAAAAGCTGTCCAGAATGGTTGGCGTCTCTGAGGTCTCAACTATTCCATCGCCGCAAGGGGAACAGGAACTCCCCGACGTTCTGGATGGAGTCCGGCACCGGACAACAGACAGGGACAGAAACACCTGGTATGTCTCGGTCAGCCAGCTTGACGGCAACCCCGTGGAAATCTTTGCCTCCACGGCTTTTGATCGTGACCAGCATCTTCAGTCCCGCATCTCCAATCTCACCACGATAACCAGACTTATTTCTCTTATTTTACGCCATATTTTCATAGGTGAAAGACTCACCCTTGAAAAAACGCTTATTCAACTGGAGAGAAGCTCCAGGCAGCCAAACGACCTGCCGGACATGCTTGGCAGAATACTTGCCAAATACAAAAAAGAACAGGAATCACCACGCGACAAGGAGACGGCAAAGAACGAGACTGCTGTTTCCTGATCCCGTCGCAGTGACATATTTTTTCAACAGTCGAGATCAAATTCATAGGGCAGACCAGATTTATCGAAGTGTTTTAACACCCGTTGCAGGTCATACAGATTAACAACCCTGAAGACAAGTTCCCAGGCGGGATAAAGCGAAGAATAACTGGACAGAATCTCGAGCCTCTGCATATCCAGTTCCAGCGGAGCAGAACCGATAGTCTGCATGACACTCTTTCTGGTCGCCCGGAGAATATGCAGAATCTGTTGTTTGCGGACATGGGTCTGTCTGATTTTCCAGGAGATATCGACCGCGTCTTCCCGCTGAAATTTAAGCTCTCGAAATCGTTCACAGTTTTTATGGTGGACCGAAAGCCCTTTCGGGGTGAGCAGCGCACAATTATCTTTGGCCGTTGGATTAGGCTTACAGCACGAAGACAGCTTGACCGAAACCGGATCGAGGGTTGTCAACTCAATTTTATTGAACGCACCGGTCGGTGTCACCAGAGGAGACACCCCACCATACATAATATTTTTGATGTCCTCCATTAACTCTTTGAGGTGCACTCTCCCCTCGCCTATCCGCACATATAACTCGTCAAGCGATGGAAGAGCTTCATGGGCCAAAAGTTCAGGCAGATCCTTGCCTTCCAGAACATCAAATGGAATGCCATAGCGAAGCATCTCCTGCCGCAGCATCGATACTCCCACTTCCCGCGTTACTTTCTGGCATCTGACTCTAAAGTTTTTGGCAAGTTCCCCCCTTGCTCTCGGCGTCTTGCACATGGCCAGCATATGCTGCTCAAACCTGATAGGCCGCTCAGCGCGGACAATGCGTACCATATCCCCGTCTTTCAGAATATGCGACGGCGGGACGCGCTTGTTGCGGATCATTGCACCGAGACAGGTCTGACCAATTTCGGTGTGCACCCGGAAAGCAAAATCGAGGATGGTGGAGTTGACCGGAAGACAGATTAGATCTCCCTGGGGAGTGTAGGTATAAATCTCCTTTCTCCCACTGGCAGCAATGACATCCCGGTAGGAAAAAGAGTCTTCGGAGCCGATTACATCGAACAATTCCTGGATTTCCCGAATGAATTTGACCTGTTTTCCTGCTTTCGAGCTCCAGTTGCGAAACAGGCCCTTCTGCGCCTTTCGTTCCATCTCATCGGTGCGGATCTTAAAGAGAAACTTTTGCCCTTCGACAATTGCTTTGGCATGCAATCCCTGGTACCCGGTCGGTTTGGGGTTGGCGATGAAATCACGGATGGTCCGCGGGATCGGTTTATAGGTCTGATTGGCAATTCCCAGTGCCCTGTAGCAGGACTGGACATCATCGACAACAATAAGAATCTCCAGCGGTGTATCTATACGCTGGACAAGGATGCGGTTGACCAAATCATAATAAGCCCACAGTTTTTTGGTTCGCACCGTAACCTTGCAGGAAAAATTTTCCTTTTCAGCATTTTTCAGAACATTTTCAACAATTGTCTGGCCTAGCGGCGATCTCTGCAACTGGCGGATATGGTTGTTAAGGCGGGCACCCTGCTTGGGGTATTTATACAAAAGAGCGAGATTATACATCTCCCGCTTCATGTTGAAGAGGCCGAAAACAGTAGCCAGTGGAGCGTAAATATCGATGGTTTCATCGGCTATTCGCTGACGTTTGGCTTTGGGCATGGCCATCAGGGTTCGCAGATTATGCAGGCGATCGGCCAGTTTCACCAGCATAACCTCAGGCCGCAAGGCCGCCCCGCTAAATATTTTCCGGTGCGTATTCTGGCTGTTGGCCTGTTTATCGCCGGAGACGTGCGTCACCTTGGTGCATCCTTCAACAATCGCCTGGACATAACTGCCGAACTTCTGACCGACCAGATCAGCGGTGATTTCCTCAACATCTTCAACAGTATCATGCAGAAGTGCAGCGGCAAGGATCTCCGGATGGGTTATATCCATTTCTTCGGCAAGAATTTTTGCCACGGAACAGGGGTGCAGGATATATGCATCTCCGGAACGGCGCCACTGGTCGGCATGCGCCTCGACTGAGAAATCAAGTGCCTGCCAGAATGTTTCCGTCTCCGGTTTATCGCCAATCAAGGCCAGCATCTGATTGCGATAGAGCTCAAGATCAAATGAAATACGTCGCATACTCTCCTGACTATATTAAAAACAACGCCTGTCGGTAGACAGAATCTTTATATGTGTTAGATTAATGGGCCAAAACATTCCCGACCATTTGCTTTTTCCTTATCTAACCAGTGATAAGACAGTGGACTATCTTTCAGCTTAACAAAATTCTCCTATGGGAGAAATCAAAAATCCAAAAATGTCTAAAAAAAGAAAATCTTCCAGACACGTTAAGTCACATTCGTCAAAACGGTTGTCCCAGTCTAATAAAAACGACGAGAAATACAGCCAGGTCGAAAATATGGCCCTTGGTTTTTTCTACACCGCCGACGCTCCGCTGTCATTTGCCCAATTGTACAGTAATTTTTCCCAGGCACGGTACAGTGAAGACGACATCCGGGCTGCTCTTGACACGCTGCTTCAGGCCGGGTTGATTGTTAAAGACAGTAAAAACCACTACAAACTCCACAAAAACACCTCCCTCTATGAAGGGACATTGACCCTGCACCCAAAGGGGTTCGGTTTTGTCAGTGTCACCAAAAGTCCCGTCAACCGCCCCCTGAAAAGAGATCCCTTTATATCGCCTGGTCAGATGGGCGAAGCCCATCACGGAGATACCGTATTGATACGGGTTTTCCGTATCCGTGCCGATGATCGACCGGAAAGCAGTGTGGTCAAAGTACTTGTTCCAGGGACCAACAGAATTGGCGGGATTTTCCGCACCGAAGGCCGCAACCGCCTGGTCTATCCCGATGATCGCCGATTCCCGTTTACCGTTCGAATCAAGGACGCGGACGGCCTGCAGCCAAAGAATGGTGACGCCGTCATCGCCCAGTTTGACAGAGCAACCGGGGCGGCCAATTTTTTACCGGGTAAAATTATCGAGATACTCGGCGCAGCAGATGATGTAGACAGCCAGATGCGGCTGGTGATAGAACAATTCAACCTGCCCTGGCAATTCAGCGACGAGATCATAGCGGAAACAGCGGGACTCGACGAGAGCTTTATGCCCGAGCAGGACAGAGAAGACCTCCGGACCACCAATCACATTACAATTGACGGAGAAAGTGCCCAAGATTTCGACGATGCGATCTGCGTGATAAAAACCCGTAATGGTTTTCGACTTTTTGTATCCATAGCCGATGTAAGCCATTTCGTTGCCCCCGGCTCGGCAATCGATCGGGAAGCATATAACAGAGGCACCTCCGTATATTTTCCCGGCAGAGTTATTCCCATGCTGCCGGAAAAATTATCCAATAACCTCTGCAGTCTGGTGCCGGGAGAAGACCGGTTTACCGTCTCAGCCATACTCGACTTTGATCGTTTGGGTACACTTCTCGCTAAACGTTTCAGCCGATCGATAATTTGCAGCCGGCAACGCTTCACGTATACGACTGTCCAAAAAATCCTCATCGACAAAGACCCTGTTCTCAGAAAAGAACACAAAGCTTTCCTCACCGGTCTCAAGTGGGCAGAGGAACTGGCAACCGCCCTCCAGGATAGACGTAAAAAACGCGGATCGATTGACTTCAATCTGGTCGAGGCGGAATTCACCCTGGCAAAATCAGGGAAAATTGAATCGATCAGCAGAGCAGAAAGAAACTTTGCCCACCAGATTATCGAAGAATTCATGCTGGCAGCCAACGAAGCGGTCGCTGAATTCTTCACCCGCCAGCAGATTCCAGCTATATACCGGGTACATGAACCACCGGAACTGATCAAGGCAGAAGAATTTTTCGATTTTATCAAAACCCTCGGCCTTCCCGTGGCACCCTTTGTCAACACGCCAGCCTGGTTTGCCGGAGTTCTGGAAAAATGCAAAGAAACCAAATATGAATACATTATTAACAATCTGCTGTTGCGGAGCATGCAGCAAGCCCAGTACTCAGCCAATAATGTCGGCCACTTTGGCCTTGCCGCAACCGACTATACCCACTTTACCTCACCAATCAGGCGTTATCCGGATTTAATCGTTCACCGGCAACTGCTCCAACTCCTCCAGAAGAGTCCGCCCAGAAAACTATCACTGACAGAGGCTGCCGAGTTTCTCTCTGCCCGCGAGCGAACGGCAGTAATGGCCGAAAGAGATATGAATGACCGCCTGAAAATCGGCTATATGCAGCACCGAATCGGTGAAACCTTTGAGGCTATTATCTCCGGGGTGACAGAAAATGCACTGTATGTCGAAATCCAGGATATGTGCATCAGCGGCTCGATACCGGCAGAATTACTCGGGGATGACTATTTCCTTTACGACAAGAAAAACTACCGATTGTTTGGCGAGATTTCCGCCAAAACCTATCAGATCGGCGACCTGGTTCAGGTAACGGTTGTCGATGTGGATATCCTCAGCAAAAAAATCCTTTTTGCCTTAGCCCCCACCTTCATGCAATAAGTGATAATCTCATAAAATTTAACATCGTGGATGGCTAAGTAAAGAGCTTCATATGCGAAGATATGAACCTCTTTTACGATGCCATAAATAAATAGCAATGGTTCAAAATACAACCCTGCTCGACCATGTTGCCATCGTCCTGGTCCGTCCAAAGTTTCCCGAAAATATAGGGGCAGCAGCCAGAATTGCCTGGAACATGGGGATCAATCGGCTCATCGTGGTCAGGGACAGTCTGCCGGACCGGGAAGCGATGGCCAAAATGGCTACCCATAAAGCCGCGCACCTGATCGATAGCATGGAGGTATACCCCGATTTATCGGAAGCCCTGGCAAACTTCACTGTGGTCGTCGGAACTACGGCGAGAAGAGGTCGCCAAAGGTTCGTCACCCAGACTCCCAGGGACATGGTCAATACACTCCTCCCACAACTGAAGAACAATCAGGCAGCCGTCATCTTCGGCCCCGAGGACACCGGTCTGACCAATGACGACCTCAAATACTGCCAGATGAGTTCCGCCATCCCCACCGCCGACTTTTCTTCACTCAACCTCGCGCAGGCGGTGGCGATCCACTGCTATGAACTGCATTACGGCATCATACATGCCCCGAAGAACATGCACCACTCTCCCCAGCTGGCGACATCCTTTGAACTCGAAAGCATGTATGCATATCTGGAAAAAATGTTGCTCAAAATTGATTTTATGGAAAAAGTCAGCCATACTTATTGGATGAGTAATATTCGAAACCTTTTCAGCAGAATGCAACTTACTTCAAAAGACGCAAATATTATCAGAGGTGTCAGCAAAAAGTTTCTGTTGCAGCAGAAAATACCAAAAAGCGGGGAAGATGGTGAGTTATGAAACAGGATGAGAGTTTAACCAGCTATGTGGTGCCCTCCAACAAATTTTATCCACCGCACATTGATCCGTCTCAATCGCTGCACCGAACCGGCCTGATTCAGACGAAATTTCCAGACCAAAAGAACACGAAAAAGCTTATTATAATCGAAGCACAGGCAGGCCAGGGCAAAACAACTCTGGCCTATCAGTTCCTCAATACCAACGGCCATACCTATATCTGGTATCAGATCGGTCCCGAGGACTCCGACCCCGTACTCCTGCTGTCTTCCCTGCTTATGAATCTCCAGGCCAACCTGCCGGGATTCACCTCCCCTCAACTGACAACTATTCTCAACGAGGGAAGCGTCGGACCATTCGACCTGACCCGCTGCGCCAACATCCTCCTGCAAAATCTCGACAGGTACCTGAAAAACGATATCTATCTGGTTTTCGACGACCTGCACCGTATTGAATTCGGGGCACTGACCCACAAACTCCTCGAACACCTTCTTGACACCTCGCCCCCCAGAGTGCACTTCATCTTCATAAGCCGGCAACCCCTTGAAATAAAAGGGACAACAATTCGTAACGGCTCACAAATAGCCTATCTCAGCACAGCGGACCTGGCTCTTGGCAATGAGGACATTGAAACCCTCTACACGCGCGTTCTGCACAAGGAAATAAGCAGGCAGGATGCCGTCAAAATACAAAAAATCACCAATGGCTGGATCATGGGAATTATCCTCGCCAGCCACCCTATATCCGGCAGGAGCAAATTCTGGTATGATTCGACCACCGATACCCTCGGCAACAAACCACAACCCGGCCATATGCTTGATTTTTTTCAAGATGAAATCTTCGCTCAGATTCCCCAGAAACTGCATGATTTTTTCCTGAAATTTTCATTTCTCCAGGAAATTCCTGCCGACCTGGCACGGGAGATTTCCGACATTGATACTGTCGGCCAGATACTCTCAGATATGACCAGGGAAAACTTTTTTATCTATAACCTCGACGACCGGCAGCAGGTTTTCCGTTTTCATCATTTTTTTCAGGAGTTTCTTCAGCAGCGTGCCAAGGCGCTGTTCAGCGAAAAAACAATTAATAACATTTACAACCTGGAAGCGCGTTACTATCAGAAACGAAACCTCACCGAGAAGGCTCTTACCTGTTATAAAAACGGTGCCAACTTTGCGGCAATGGAAGACATTCTTCAGGAAAAGGGAATGGACTTGATTGCCAGGAACAAGACATTTTCCATTCTTCGCCTGCTGCAAAGCATTCCATCAGCAATTCTTTTCAAACACAGATGGCTTACGCTATACGCCGGACTGCTTCGGGTAGATTTTGTCCCCCAGACGACACAACCATTCTGGGATTCTGCCCGGGAACAATTTATCGCAGCAAAGGAAGAGATCGGCGAATTAATTGCTTTATCGCAAACCATTTATTTCCATTTTGTCGTATCGGGAGAATACAACAACGGGGCTGAGCTGCTCCAGCGGACCGAGGCCCTGCTCGAAAAAAACAAAGCGTCACTGCCCATCCCGATAATCATTATAGCCGCTCGGAATCTGGCATCCGGCTACTGTTTTTTCAAGGGGGACATGAAAAAAGCGCGCCACTACATCCAGATTGCGACAACCCTTGCAGGGAGACACCATAGCCACAATTTTATCGCCTCAACCCGGTTTGTCCAAGGATACATTGAACTCTTCAGCGGCAACAGGGCGAAGTATCTCCATGAGGCGGAAGTCTGTTTTTCGCTCTTCAATGACCCCCTGGTCGGCGAATCAAACCGCTTATCCCTGCGGGTCATGAATCTCTGCTATCTTTCCATGACCGGCGATCATCAGAATTATGCGGCCCAGCAGCTCGCCCTGCAGAAATCCATCGATCAGATTGTGGTGGACCAGACCATCGCTGCTCCGTATCTCTATGTCTGGGGGTGCAGCAATCTATTTTCTCTTGGCCAGGCCCAAAAGGCTCTCGATCTGCTGGAAAAAGGTCTGGACGTGAGCGCTACCGCGTCAACGAATCATATGCACAGCCAGCTTCTCCAGTGGAAAGCCTTCGGTCTCGCTCTAACCGGAGCCGGCAATGAGGCAGAAAAATACATTGTACAGGCCGGACAGTTAAGGGAAAAAGCCGGAGGCGTCTTCTATACCGCGTTTCACCATATTCTTGCCGGTGCAGTGTATATCCGCCTTAAAAAATTTGCCCATGCCCGCAGCAGTCTTGATAAAGGATTAGCCATCAGCCGGACAATTTCATCGACGTACCTGACGATGTGCGCCCATTTCAATTTAAGCTATTGCAGGTACGAGGCAGAAAATCCCGACGCGGCTCTTGACGATCTGGAAGCCGGCCTTTCTCTTCTGCAGGAGAACGGCTACAACCATTTCTGGAGTTGGGAACCGGTAATGATGACGACCCTGCTCGCCCTGGCAGTAAAAAGAAAGATTAAAATAAACTTCGTCCAGGGTCTGGCGAAGACCCGTCTGCATCTCAATTTCTCCGACAACGGAGACATAATTTCTCTGTTAAAAATAAAGCTCATGGACAGCTTTGAACTGAGCATGTCCGGCAAGGTGCTGTTCCAGTCAAAAGATCTCACCCCTTTTCAACGCGAATTGCTGGGGTTATTGATAACCGCCAAAGGTCAGCGAATCGCCCAGGAAAAAATTCAGCTGGAGCTCTGGCCCGACAGCACCCCCGAAAACGCCAGAAAAAGTTTTGACACCCTGCTGGCCAGACTGCGTAAACTTATTGCCCCGCACCTGCCACGGCCGGTAAAAGATTATTTCTATCTGCAGAAAGGAATCCTCTGTCTGAACCATTGTGACATCGACGCACTGCAATTTATGGAAATTGCCAGAGCCGGCTTATCGCACTGTCAAAAAGGTTATTTCTGGCAGGCGCATAACGCCTTTCAAACGGCAATTCCTTTGTGGCGGGGAGCCATGCCCGAGGATACCTTCCGTAGCGAACAGGTGCTTACTTTCAATGATATTCTGGCCAACCTCATGACAGAGATAGGCTCGACCTGGGCCCAAAATCTCGCCGAGGCAGGAAGGCTGGATGAAGCTATCGCCGTCCTCGAACGTATTCTCTTGCTCAACTATCTTGAGGAAGGACTTACCATACTTCTCTACAAATTCTACTGCCGAAATAACAATCATCTCAAGTCAAGAGAGATTTTGGAGCGCTACCGGAAAGCGCTTCTGAAAGCAGAGTACACGCCAGAAGAAGCGAGTGCATATATAGATCACATTATAGCAACAACTGATTTTTAACAGACAGGAGGATCAGATGATAACAGCGTCGCAAACTGCCCTTACCGGGCTACAGGCATTTGGCACCAAACTGCAGGCCAATGGCAATAATATAGCCAATGCCAATACCGACGGCTTCAAGAAAACCCAGATCACCAATGCGGCCGTTGTCCCGTCAGGCGTTAAGACCGTGACTCAGAAGAGTGCCACTCCGGGAACCAGCATCCTGCAGCAAACAGGCACAGAGATGGAACAAGTGGAACTCTCCAATGTTGACCTGGCAACAGAAATCGTCGACATGAGCCTGAACAGCACCATGTATAAAGCCAACCTGAAAACGATCGAAACAGCCAATGAAATGACGGGAACCCTATTACATTTAAAATCATAGATTCAATCCGTTAAGCGGGCACTCCGCGCACAGGGGTTTGGTCTTTTTACAAAAGGTGCCGGCAACACGGACGATCAGCGCGTGAAATTCATTAAAGAGCTGTTTATCCTGAGGCAGGTTATCGAGAAAGACATCCTGGATGGACAGGTAATCCGTCTCCTCTTCCACCATGTTATGGCGACTGAAGACTCTGTGCGTATACATATCGACGACAAAAACAGGATGTCCGCACGCATACAGGAGAATGGAGTCCGCCGTCTCCGGTCCTATCCCTTTTACGGCGAGCAGATTTTCCCGGGCGTTGCCCAGCTCATCATCGAGAAATGCGGCCAGATCGCCAGCATAAATGCCCGCGACCATATTGAGGAGATTTTTCAGACGTTGTGCCTTGAGGTTATAGTACCCTGCCGGGCGAATATATTGCGCTATCTCCTCGGCTGTCAGAAGAGAAAGAGACTGGTAGCTGAGCAAGCCTTCAAATTTAAGATTGTCGATGGCTTTTCGCACATTTGACCAGTTGGTGTTCTGGGTCAAAATAGCACCAACCATTATTTCGAAGGGAGAATCTCCCGGCCACCACCCCTGCGGACCGAAATATTCATACAATAGCCGATACGCTTTTGTGTAATTATTGGTACAGCTTTTCGTCTTCAAGCGGGAGTTCCTGTGAGTTATTCTACCTGTCCGCGGGTATCAGTATCACCAAAACAGATCCCGATATCACGTGCAGTCAAAACCTTGTCGCTGCTGAGATCGACTTTTTTTCGCATTTTAATCGCTTCAGCAATGGGTACCGCAACCATCTGTGAATCGTTCAAGGCGACCATGTGATCAAATATTTTTCCCTCCACGAAACGAACTGCCGCTGCACCAAACCTTAAGGCGAGCAATCTGTCGAATGTCGTTGGCGAACCGCCGCGCTGCAAGTGGCCAAGAACCAGAGAGCGGGTATCTTTTTCGGTTCGCTTTCTGATTTCCGCTGCGACCCATTCCCCCACCCCGCCTAAAATGACCTCTTCTCTGCCCAGTTCCCCTTTGCCCTTATTGAACTTCTGACCATCAATTGTTATCGCTCCTTCAGCGGCAACAACAATGGAATACAGCTTATCATGCAATTCATTATCGGATATTTTTTCACATACCTCTTCAATATCAAAAGGAATTTCCGGTATCAAGATTACATCGGCCCCCCCTGATATCCCTGAATACAGGGCTATCCAGCCGGAATCCCGTCCCATGACCTCAACAACCATGACTCTATTGTGGGATTTTGCGGTTGAATGCAGCTTATCCAAAGCCTCGGTTGCCGTAGATACCGCCGTATCAAAACCAAAAGTTCTGTTGGTTTTTTCCAGGTCATTGTCAATGGTCTTAGGCACCCCTATTACCGGCATGCCCATTTCAGCAAAGCGATGGGCGATAGCCAGGCTCCCATCGCCACCAATGGCAATATGGCAATCAAAGCCCATTCTGTTAAAATTGCGAAGGATTTTATCGGAAATATCGATAACTTGTATTTCTCCAGCCAGATTTTTCACCGGCTTTGAGAACGGGTTGCCTTTATTGGTGGACCCCAGAATAGTGCCTCCGGTTGAGTAAATCCCCTCCACATCTCTGGGAAAAAGACGCACCATATCTTCGATATCCAGAAATCCGCCGTAGCCATTCCTGCTGCCATACACTTCCCAACCCTTGCGATAACAAGAGTGAACAACGGCATATATAACGGCATTCAGACCGGGCGCATCACCGCCTCCTGTCGAAATGACTATTTTCTTCATAACAGTAATTCCTTTGCAAAATTTTTGATCGCAACCTGCATTCCTCTGGGAAGATAATCAAGAAGAGTGGATTGTCGATAACTGCTCAGATATTTATGCTTCGGAAGAACTATAAACCAAAAAACAATTTATAATCCATGATTATATAGAGCAGGACATGATTTCTCCGGAAATATCATGCTAATACCGTCTTATTTCAGCCACATTCGACCCGATTTTCCGAAACTCCTTTATAAAAATAACATCGACCTTCAAGCAACATTTACGAAAAAACTTGCGCCCTGCGGCACAACCATTATTTTACGCGGGATAGATGATTGACTATTTTTCATCTCACCTTAAGGTGTTTGTATATCGGTATGGCTTCTCTCACAAGCAGTACGCTTATAAGAGAAGGTATGTAAGAAACATTTTTCACGGAGGAATTTCATGTCTGACCTAAATGTAACAGATCTGGCTGTTACAAAATTAAAAGAATACATGCAGGCAAACAATATCGAATCTGCATTGCGCGTTGCGCTGATGCAGGGCGGCTGAGCAGGCCCCTCTTTGGGATTGGCTCTGGATGAGCCAAAAGATAGCGACAAAGTATTTGAGAACGATACCCTCAAGTTTCTGGTAGAAGACAGTCTCATGGTAACTTGTGGTGGAATAACAGTTGATTATGTGGACGCGGGGCCCCGTTCTGGTTTTGGAATTACTTCCGTAAATCCGATAAGTTCGGGTGGTGGATGCAGTTCTGGATCCTGTGGCTCCGGATCCTGCGGTTGATGCGCCTGCTTCTGTAATCGACCTGAAGCAAAAAACAACAGGCGAGTCCCTTACGGGGCTCGCTTTTTTTTTGCTCTCACGGCAGTGTCAAAAACTTGACACTGTAATTTGCTATTCTTATATTCTGTGCGCAATTGATATGTTATGCAGATCTCCTGCATCAGTCGAGTATAATGGAGTAATTAGCAAAAGGAGCGATACATGCAATTCGATAAATTCACCCTGAAATCTCAGGAAGCCATCAAAACTGCCCAGCAGCTTGCCCAGGACAGCAACCATCAGGAGATCCATACCGCCCATCTGGCAAAAGCGATCATAACACAGCCGGAAGGCATTGTTGTCCCGGTCCTCCAGAAATCGGGTGCCGATCCGTCTATGGTTCTCATGGACATAAACCAGGTCCTGGAAAAACTACCAAAAGTATCCGGACAAGGAGCAGGCCAAAGCTACGCCTCAAAAGAGCTCCAGCAGGTCCTCGACAGCGCATTTGGTATCGCCAAGCAGATGCAGGACGAGTACGTCAGCCAGGAACATCTTTTTCTGGCAATTCTTAAAAATTCCACTAGCGATGTCAGCAAAGCGTTGAAGAAAAGGGGGATCATCGAGTCGAGTTTTCTCCAGGCGCTGTCAGTTATACGGGGGAGTCACCGGGTCACCGACCAGTATCCGGAAGAAAAATATCAGGCTCTTGAAAAGTACGGCCGCAATCTAACGCAGCTCGCCAAACTTGGTAAAATCGATCCGGTAATCGGCCGTGACGAGGAAATCCGCCGTATCATCCAGGTGCTTTCCAGACGAACCAAAAACAATCCGCTGCTGATCGGTGAACCCGGTGTCGGCAAAACGGCCATTGTCGAAGGACTGGCCCAGCGCATTGTCAATGGTGATGTTCCGGCAACGCTGAAAAACAAGCAGGTCATAACCCTCGACCTGGCATCTCTTATCGCCGGTGCCAAATACCGGGGTGAGTTCGAGGACCGGCTGAAGGCGGTTCTCAAAGAAGTAGAAGAAAAAGCGGGTGAAATTGTTCTGTTTATAGACGAAATTCACACCCTTGTCGGCGCCGGTGCGGCGGAAGGTTCGATGGATGCATCAAACATGCTCAAGCCAGCCCTCGCTCGGGGGGAATTGCACTGTGTCGGGGCAACAACCCTTGATGAATATCGAAAATATATCGAGAAAGACAGCGCTCTGGAAAGACGCTTCCAACCGGTACTGGTCCAGGAACCATCCGAAGAAGACACTATCGCCATTCTGCGAGGCATTAAAGAAAAATACGAAATCCACCATGGGGTGCGAATTCAAGATTCTGCGACGGTTGCGGCGGTTGTCCTGTCCAGTCGTTATATCACCGATCGGTTTCTGCCGGACAAGGCCATCGACCTCATTGACGAAGCGGCATCGCAACTGCGCATTGAAATAGATTCAATGCCTGCTGAAATCGACGAACTGGAACGGAACAAAATCAAACTTGTGATTGAGCAGGAGGCGCTGAAAAAAGAAAAAGACAGTGCCTCGAAAATCCGACTCGACGAGATCAAAACCAAACTTGCCGACCTGGACGAGAACCTCCACTCCATGAAAGCCCAGTGGTTGCTGGAACGTGACACCATTCAAAATATCCGCAAAATCAAGGAAAGCATCGACCAGGTGCATATCGAGGAGAAAAAAGCCGAAAGGGTGGGCGACTTGAGCCGTGTCGCAGAAATCAGATACGGCCAGAAGGTCCAGCTTGAACGCGACCTGACGGCAGCGAACCTCAAGCTCCAGGAGATTCAGAAGAATCAGATGATGCTGAAGGAAGAGGTTGATGCAGAGGATATCGCGTCGGTTGTGGCCAAATGGACGGGAATACCGACCGCAAAATTACTTGAAGGCGAGAAAGACAAACTGGTTCATGCGGAAGAGATGCTGGGCAAAAGAGTTATCGGCCAGGAGCAGGCCATCCATGCGGTTGCCAATGCTGTTCGACGGGCGCGGGCCGGGCTGCAGGACCCGGATCGACCGTTGGGGTCGTTTATCTTTCTTGGTCCAACCGGAGTTGGCAAAACGGAACTGGCCAGATCTCTCGCAGATTTTCTGTTCGATGACGAGCAGGCGATGATTAGAATCGATATGTCGGAATTCATGGAGAAGCATTCCGTAGCCCGACTGATCGGTGCGCCTCCAGGCTATGTCGGCTATGAAGAAGGCGGATACCTGACGGAATCGGTACGCAGACGGCCCTACTCGGTCATCCTGCTCGATGAGATCGAGAAAGCACACTCGGATGTCTTCAACGTATTGCTGCAGGTTCTGGACGATGGAAGAATGACCGATGGAAAAGGGAGGACGGTTGATTTTAAAAATACCCTGCTGATTATGACATCGAACCTCGGCAGTAATTTGATTATGAAAATGGAGGAAGACGGCATTGCCAAAAGTACTATTCAGAACCAGATCGATGAACTCCTGCACCAACAGTTTAAACCCGAGTTTCTCAATCGTATTGATGAAACAGTTATTTTTGACCGTTTAAAACGTGAAGATATGATGGCCATCGTCGACATCCAGCTCAAGAGATTGGTTGCTCGTCTTAAAACCAAAGATATTTCGCTCCATGTACGAGAGAGCGCCAAGTTGTTTCTCGTTGAAAATGGCTATGACCCGGCATTTGGCGCACGACCGCTGAAACGGGCAATCCAGAGGTACCTGGAAGACACCTTAGCTCTCAAGCTTCTGGAAGGTGAATTTACCGACAAAGACCATATTGTGGTTGAAGGTTCTTCCAGAGGATTACAATTTTTGCGTCAGAACAAATCTTCATGACAAGACAGCGACAAGGCGGCACCTTTCGCTTTACACACCTGTTGACTTGCATTACATACTGACGTGAATATTCGCCCCCTGCCCAGCTGATGCCAACTTAAACCGACCTCGGCTGGGCAGGCCATAAGCAACACTTTCCCCTCAACTGGATAGAATAAATGAGTGCAACTGTAGAAGATCTAACAATTAATTACGAAGAAGACGGAGTGCAGGTCGTCAAAGAAACCGGCAAGGAGATCCTTTCCAAAGGTGCCTGGACCACCATATTGTATCGTTTCCAGAACCTGGACCGGAAAACAGGTGAATTCGGCAAGGACATGTATACCATCCGCCGTTATCAGAAAAGACAGGGTGAATACATTACCAAATCAAAGTTCAATATTTCCAGCACTGAGCAGGCAAAAAAAATCATCGACACCCTTTCGAAATGGACAAGTGAAGATTAATCAGTATTATTGCTTCGCCAACATGGAACGTATTTACAACAGAACATCAGTGAGCTAACAAGCAAATCAGAATTAATTCTTCTTAAAATCTTGCAAATGTCGTCAAGAATGACCATTTTCTTCTTGACGGCACCCAGGCAATCAAGTAGTTTGCCGCGGTCTTTGAGGAACACGGAATGCGGCATCGACCTGAACGGTCAGCACCGCATTGCAGCGGGAAACAAAAACAAAAAAGAGTAAAGAAAAACA
>NZ_SWCM01000001.1 GCF_005116645.1 Desulfopila sp. IMCC35006 | reverse complement strand
CTATTGTAAAAGCAAACGAAAAGATGCGTTTTGAGATCACTGAACGTAAGAAGACGGAAAGGGCATTACTACAATCCCAGAGCAAGTTGCAACGTTATATCACCGCAATTGATGATATAGGTTTGGGCTTGTGTGTCATCGATTCTGACTATCATCTAAGAATCATGAATAATACGATGATTGGCTGGTTTGGTGATTATCACGGCAGTACCTGCCATAGCATAATTATGGGACAGGACAGTCCCTGCCAACATTGCAGGCTAAAAGAGGTTGTCGAAGAAGCAAAGAAGATTCGTTACCAGCCTACTATGGCAAATGACCGCAGGTTTGATATTGTGGCTACCCCTATCGCTAACAACGATGGAACCACTTCAAAAATGTTGATAATTAGAGACATTACGGAACAACATCAACAGGAACAGCGCCGATTGGAATTGAGCCGGCAAACAGAAGAACTCAAAAAGCTGGCCAGTCTGAAAAACATGGCTGGCGCTATTGCTCATCGATTTAACAATGCTATGGTTGCTGTACAGGGTAACCTGCAGCTCTTGACTCTGTATTTGCCTGACTCTTCAAAAGAGCATGTGATGGCCTCGCGCGCTTTTCTGGCTGCAAAAGGAGCGTCGCAGATAGGATCCAGTATGCTCAGTTATGTTGGCCAGCAACCTCTGACTCCCCGCGAAGTGTCTCTGGTGGAAGTGGTAAGAGAAGCAGTCACTGCCCTAAAGCACCTCTTTCTCTCCACAATTAATCTGGAATTTAAACATTCCGTTTGCCCGTTTTATTGTCGTATAGATCGGCAACAATTGAAAGTGGTGATCGAGAACATAGTAACTAACGCATTGGAATCGCTCAAAGGGGATTCAGGAACCATCGAAATCACCTTTGGTAGCGACTACTTCGCCAAAGATCAATTCCCCTTATATTTTCAGGATACCGATCTCAAAAATGGAATGTATTCTTTCTGCCAGATAAAAGATTCAGGGCAAGGGGTAAGTGCTGAAGATCTGCCTAAGGTTTTTGATCCTTTCTATACCACCAAGTTTGTCGGCAGGGGGCTGGGGCTTGCCTTGTCAGCAGGCGTTATGCAGACACACCAAGGGGCGCTAACTTTTGATAGCAATCCAGAGAGCGGGACAAAGGTAAAAATACTGTTGCCGTCCCTTGACTCCTCATCAGAACAACCAAGTTTAGTTTCAGGTGATTCAAAGGTTCCGTCAACAAAGTTGTCAGGTAATATTTTACTTGTTGATGATGAAAGTAGTGTCCTTGATGTCGGCAGGAAAATTCTTACCATACTGGGATTCAATGTGGATACGGCTGTCAACGGCAGAGAAGCCGTGGCCAAATTCAGTGAGCCCGAAATCGATTATTGTGCAATTGTTATGGACGTTGCAATGCCTGAAATGGATGGAATTGAAGCCATGAAAGTAATCAGGAAGAGCAATCCTACTATTCCAATATTGTTGAGCAGTGGCTATTCTGAAAGTGAATTAGTCTTTAGTAAGGAGCAGGGGAGTCAACCGGACGTTTTTCTGCCTAAACCCTTTAGTATATCTGATCTGCAGAATAATCTTGCAAAGATATTATCTCCATGCTGAACCCGGTGCTTGTTCTCAAGCACCCTAAAACATGATTAGCTCGACAAATCATAATTGTTTCAATTCGAGAATCTTATCTAACTATTCCGATTTTCGGGATAATTTGAATCAATTTTTCCAATTTTATGGGAGAAATATGGCCTACTGATCGCTGTCAATATTTAATATAGCTATGTTGACTTTTGAGATTTGAGTCGGCAGCATCTTCCGGATCAAATGATTCTACCCTCATCCGAAGCAATTTTGGAATAATCTTTTGGCCGAAGATTGCAATTTTTTGGATATAATTTAATATTACGGTTCTAGGTGAATCTCATTTAATATACAGATTATTGAATACAATTCGTCGTGTTCTCGTGTCTTTGTAATGGAATCCTGCCTGATTTTCTAAGGAAAAAATAGTCAACAGCGAGAGTTTATCGATAATAAATAAATGAGAAAAGTAAGGAGGTTTACAAATGAAACAACTTGCTGGCTTATTAGTTGAATATCTTGTAATTGGCGCTGTGGCCTTAATTTGGATAGTCCCTGTACTCTCATATAATTCAATGCCATCTATCCAAGTTGCTTCAATCTCGGCCATACCAAGTTTACTCGCATTCACTCTGCCTGCAATGTACGTAGTTGGAATGGTTTGTGATTTTCTTGGCTATCGAATAGCAAAGCTTAGTAAACTTGGTAAATATGGAAAAGATGGAATCAAAAAAAAAGTGTGGGGGGATGAGGTTTATCCAGGCTCACAGTACATTCATGTTTATGCTACCTGCTATGAGCCCAAACTTGCCGAAGAGATAGAAGCAAGGAGTAGTCGAGATAGGGTGGCACGTGGTGCTTTTGTAGCTTTTTCCCCTGTATTATTCTTCCCTCCAGCCAGTTTGCCATTTCTTCTACATTTAATCATCACAATTTTTTTTCTAGTCGTACTGTCTTTCATGTGGCATAGATATCAGAAACTATCCATCAAATATGAATTGTTAGTGTGGAAAGTGCTGCAAGATAAACATGAAGTAGTTTCGTACAAAAATGATAAACTAATCACTTGACCCAAAAGCAAGCCTTGTGGAATATTCAGGACCTAACTTCTGGTCAATGAGTTAATTTATTGTTTCCGAATCATTCATATAAATCTTATGATGGTTGATGTTTCCGGAGAATCTTGGTCTGTACTATCCCCTTGTGGATCGCAGGCAAAGAAGGCAGGTTTTGATCGACAGGAGATATCTGTACTTTGGAGAAATTAATTTGAGAAACATATTACATGAGGTGAGTCAAGCAAAGACCCGACCCCTTTTCTTTCATTTGAGGGAGCTTTCGTTAACCTCTGATATTTTATCCAATTCTGAGAACATAGAACCTCATCTAGATTGGCAGCTAACGATTGAATTCACGGACCACAAGGAAACGTGAATATTGATATGGCACCGTAAACACGAAACTTGCTGATAAATTCAACCGCGCCACTTGTGGTCCGGTGTAATGACTGGTTATGTCTTGATACTTCTTAATTTCAAAAACTTAGTACATCTATTCGGATGCCACGTGCCTTGTAACGCTTTTTCATTGCCAGGAACAACGGAATAGACGACATTCACAGCAATAACGTCAACAATATAAAGCCAAGTGGCGAACAAAGACGAATTGCCTTCATTTACCGCAGTGATAGGGCTGACGGCGGCATACTTGTGCTTTACCGTACCAAGTGAATTTCCAATGGCTATATAAATATTGCCGTGAGCAACACGCTTTTGAAGGGAAACGGCAAACTGGGAAATATCAATGGGGACACCGTCATTCACTATTTTGCACCCAAACAGCTTCACGAAAAAAAGATGCACGTCCAAAATCGATTGTCTCGTTGTACCTGGGAATACCTTTGAGAGATTAAGTTTGCGATTCTTTTTCAGCACAGGCCAATTACTACGCAAATATTCCGATAGTTTCTCCCAAGCTTTATCGTATGGTTGAGTAAGGCTGCTATTGCAGTTATTACAGATCAATGCTTTTGATTTAAACCTTGGGGAGTTGCAGCTACCGACAGGAATGTTTCTCCTCTCTTCAGTATGAAAGTAGACTGGTTCCTTTTGAGAGACTCGCCCAAAGTGCGATCTTAGATCGGATGCTTTCACGAGATGCTCACCGGTTTTTCCCTCTCCACCACATATCCAACATTTCATAGGCGGCACTCTACTTACAGACATAACGGCCCGCCTCACCGGACCCGCGTTGTTTGCGGGGTCCGAGTGCAGGCGGTGGTTATGTTTCTATTATTTCTTTTGTTGAAAAAACTACAAAACTTAACAATGAAAAACATTTGAGTGAATTCATTTCGGTACCATAATCTAAATGTTTTCTGTGCCCATGTAATATGCCATTTCTGCTTGGAGCCAATTTTTTAGCCAGTGCACTTGATTTTGATACTCCAGCATTATGGTGATTCCTCAGCTTAAAAGGTGATAAAAAAAGTTCTGTAAACATATCTGCTTGAATCTTTTCTTCATCAATTAGTTTGTCAATGTTTTCTGACACTTTATTTTCAGTGAACAAGAAACTTTTCAATAATGATTCGCAGCAAATTCCGTCGGCTTGGCTCAAAAAAAGAGGAATAGCTGCTATATAATTTCCTGATAAATGCAAGTTGAATGCATTTTCAAGTATGTGTTTTCGATTTGGGCAGAGTTCCAACATTCTCTCAGTTATTTGTTCCCAATCGGCATTTAGATGATTTATCATAAAATCATCTAATGGAAGAGTATCATCACAATTAGGGTAGAAAAATGTTAGCCAATTTGGATACCAACCATTTTCAGCCATTTCCTCAACATTTTTCTTTTTATCTATTTGCCACTTGTGTGCAGCTTCAGCCCAACCCTGTAATGTTTTTCCTATTTGTAATATAAATGGTTCTAAATTTAATTTTAACTGATTGATGTTTTTAGCTATTGGAATAATGATTTCATCAAGTCTTTCTATGAATGAGATTAATATATTGCTTGCATTTTCAATACTTAATCGAAATGCTTTAACTATAATCTCAATTTGTTTTGATAGCTGATCGTTATCGTTCATTTTTCAATTTAAAATCATCATGTTTTGTTACATAACGCCGGGGTGCCCGGGTATCGGGCTGGAACTTTTGGTTATGATATTTAATTTTATTGGTTAATTTTTCTCCATCTATAAGAAAGTAGATCATTGATAAATTTTCCTTTAAAGAAGTAAGGATCAGCATCATTGAACTTTTTCGCAATATCTTTCAATTTTCTCCGTCCACCGTCTATTTGGATAAACAGATAGAACATGACGCCATATGCAATGTAAACAACTAAATAGAGATCTGATTTCATGTCCTTTATGTAAACCTTAACATCAATATCAAAAGGTTTGGCCTGCCCAAGAATAGTGTCAAAATTTAGCTCCTCGGTGATGCCATGATAGGGAATTGACAATACTTTCCATGTTGTAGGTACTTTTTTTAAATACCTTTTTATTAACAAAGCAGCTGCACTTTTTGTAATGACTGCTAATGAAGTGAATAGGACTTTTGCTTCTATGTTTACTGGCTCGGTTTGTTGTATGAATTCAGGATCATTGATTTCAGAATACGAGTTGTTTCTAACATCCCGTATTTTAAAAAATAGTAACTCTTTTTCTGAAAACTCATCAAAACATTCAGAATTGAGTGTCATTAACAGTAGATTAGAGTGCTGTTTATGTTGAAGTTTTGAAATACACTCAGGATCATATAATTTTGAGATAATTTTTAATGCTACTCTACAGTATGACTCTGGACCAAAAGAGTTATTGCAAATGTCGTGAGTAGGTAGAAAGCCACCATAATCATACCCTTTTGCTCTCGGCTGTTCCCGGTCAATTAATAGTTTTGGGACGACATGATCACTACTAATTTTCTCGTCATCAGGAATATCTTTTCCACAAAGGTAACAAATTGTACTCATAGTTTTTTCATATCATAACAAGTTATTCTTTGGTTTCCTTATAGCTCCAGAATATAGAAATTATTGAAAACGTAAAATCAACAGGTTATCCCGTTTTCTGCACTATATCACGACAAGATCACTGGATATCCAGTTAACAGGATAACATTCATGTTATAAATCTCTGCTTAATTTGCTAGCAAATTCAAGACCTAAAAAAAAGAGAGCAAAAAAGGGGCACCCATTAAAAGGCCCCTTGTTCGTTGCCGCCAAAGTCAACATATTTCCAACAAATCTGAACCACTGCCATCCTCAAATGATAGGTGACCCGGCAGTGACATTAGGGTCGCGCTGCTACTATGTAGTAATAAAATCCTGTATGATAACTAGCAGTTATACTATTACCACCAGCGAGTTGTTAATACAATTGATTATTCACGTAAGTTCAGGAGGTTGCCTGGGGTGGCGATTGTCTGCGTTTGCCAAGGACTTGGAGGCGGGGAAGGAAAGCATCGCAACCAAATAGGTAGAACGCTCAAGGTATCACAGGGTGTCAATGTCAATTCGTTACATCATTATTTGCCAGGCGACAATGTTTCACGAGAACATTCGCCTCAACCATTTCTCATGGTCTGCCTGATACCGGCATGAAAAATCAAAATTATTTGAAAACTATCTAAAAAATTTGAATAGACGAGCCAGTAAAATATTGACGGCCTTTGTGAATTCTTTATAATGCCGCATGGTGTATATTGTGTTGTCCTCAGAATCGAATCCTTAGATTATTCCGGTCTGTGTCTATCCGTCAGGAGATCCTATGAACTACGTCAGTCACGCAACATGCATGATCTGCGGGAAAACATATCTAAAAGATCAGTTTGACTATATCTGTCCCGACCACGGAACCGAAGGGATTCTCGATATTCAGTATGATTACGACGCCATAAAAAAAGATTTTTCAAAGGCAGCGCTGGCGGCTTCCCCAGATCCGTCTATTTTTCGCTACCGGCCACTGCTGCCGGTGGAACATGACGCTTTGGCCCCGACCATGGTCGTCGGCAACAGCCCTCTGCTGCAATTTGACATACTTGGTAAAGAGCTGGGCGTGCATCGTCTGTTCATTAAAGACGACGGCCGGCTGCCTACCGCATCTTTTAAGGACCGGGCCAGCACCATTGCCGTGGTCAAAGCGCAGGAACAAAAGGCCGGGGTGATCACCACCGCAAGCACCGGCAATGCCGCCGCTGCGCTCAGTGGGATCTGCGCCTCGGTGGGCCAGAAAAATGTAATTTTTGTGCCGGCCAGTGCGCCCCGGGCTAAACTTGCCCAGCTGCTTATGTTTGGTTCCATCGTTATCCTGGTTGACGGTACCTACGATGACGCTTTTGAGCTCTGCCTGCTGGCGGCAGACGAATATGGCTGGTATAACAGGAATACCGGGTACAATCCCTATATGACCGAAGGGAAGAAGACCTGTGCCTTTGAGATATGCGAGCAGCTCTGCTGGCAGGCTCCCGATGCGATCTTTGTCAGTGTCGGCGACGGTTGCATCATCGGCGGTATCCATAAAGGACTCAAGGATCTTCTGGCCCTGGGCTGGATTGACAAGATGCCCCGGCTTTATGGCGTGCAGGCAGAAGGCAGCAGTTACATGGCCCAGGCCTGGAGAGAGGGCGGGGACATCGTGACCAAGCCGCCCATTGCCGCGCAGACGGTGGCTGACAGCATCAGTGCCGGACTGCCCCGCGACCGGATAAAGGCCCTGCATGCCGTGAAAGATACCAATGGCGCCTATCTCTCCGTCAGTGACGACGATATTATCCGCGCCATTCCCGATCTTGCCCGAAAAACCGGGATTTTTGCCGAGCCGGCCGGGGCTGCGACCTGGGCAGGATTGCAAAAAGCGGCCAGCGAAGGATTGCTGCACCCGAGCGAAACGGTGGTTATGATCAACACCGGCAGCGGCCTGAAAGATATCAACAGCGCCATGGATGCCGTCGGTCGTGTCGGCCTGCAGTCCTTTAAGGTCGAACCGACTCTGGAAAATTTCAAGAAAATTGCCTCTCAACTCAATCTCTAAGCAGGAGATACTATATGATCGATCTGACCATCTTTCCGGAACCGCTGAAAAGAAGCGTGGAACTTGCCCGGGAGAGAAATATTATTATACCGACCTTAAAACAGCAGCGGGACCCGTCGCTGATCCCGGAAAAGATCGTTGCCAGGTTGAAAAATGTCGGCCTGTGGGATCTTGATCCGCTCAACCTGTTTCGCATCACCTGGCATAATGAACCCAAAGACGTCGGGGGCGGGTATGGCGATGTCAATTATCTCGAGCTGCCGGAGAGTCTGACCGGGGTCAAAGCCCGGATCGTCGCGGTGGTCGGCAAGTATTTTCCAACCGGAGCCCATAAGGTGGGCGCTGCCTTCGGCTGTCTGGTGCCGCGTCTCGTCACCGGCCAGTTTGATCCGTCCACCCAGAAGGCGGTCTGGCCGTCGACCGGCAATTATTGCCGGGGCGGCGCTTATGACTCGGCGCTTCTTGGCTGCGAATCCATTGCTATCCTGCCCGAGGAGATGAGCCGGGAACGGTTTGAATGGCTGCAGAGTGTTGCCGGGGAGATTATCAAGACGCCGGGCTCTGAGAGTAACGTCAAAGAGATTTTCGATAAATGCTGGGAGCTGCGAAAATCCGGACAGGATCTGGTTATTTTCAACCAGTTTGACGAGATGGGCAACTATCTCTGGCATCATGAAATCACCGGGCCGGCGATGCAGAGCGTTATCGAGAAGATTAAAAGGGCCGGCGACAGAGTCCGCGGTCTGATCTCGGCCACCGGATCCGGCGGCACCATTGCCTCGGGGGATTATCTCAAGAAACAGTATCCGGAGTGCAAGATTGTTGCCTGCGAGGCCCTGCAGTGTCCGACCCTGCTCAATAACGGCTTTGGCGCACACCGGATTGAAGGGATAGGCGACAAGCATATCCCCTGGATTCACAACGCCAAAAACACCGATTTTGTCATTGCCATGGATGACAATGTGCCGATCAATCTTATCCGTCTCTTTAATGAGCCGGCGGGGCGGGAGCTGTTAAAACACAAGGGCGTGGCTGCAGATATTGTCGACAAGCTCGATCTGCTTGGCATCTCCGGGGCGTCGAATATCGCCTCGGCCATCAAGTTTGCCCGGTACAACGAGCTGACCGAAAAAGATATCGTCGTCACCGTGCTCACCGACTCGATGGACCTCTATAAAAGCAGGCTCACCGAACTGACCGCCGAGTGCGGCAGCTTTACGGCAACCGATGCAGAAGTCGTCTACCAGCGGGATCTTATGGGGTTGACCATGGACAGCATGGAAGAGCTGACCTACTACGGTAAAAAGCGGATCCATAACCTGAAATATTACACCTGGGTCGAGCAGCAGGGCAAGACCTACGCAGAAATCCAGGAACAGTGGTACAATGAGTCGTACTGGAGCTCCATCGTGGATAAAACCGATGAGATAGACGCCTTGATTGAAGACTTTAACCAAAAGACCGGATTACTCGATAAACTGTAACACGCGCAATACAGTTTCGGGAGGCAAGCAAAGCTATGCAGAATGAAACATTATTGCTGAGGAACTGCTTCTCTGTCTGGCCGGGAGATGGTTTGCCGGCCATTGGCAAGGTAGATATTGTCATAAAGAACGGGCGTATTGAGCGGATTGGCGAAAGGTTGCCGGCCGAAGAAGTCCGTTGTTTTGACGGCCGGGTCATCGATTGCTCAAGCCATGTGGTGCTGCCCGGCCTCGTCAATACCCATCACCACTTTTACCAGACCCTGACCAGGAACATTCCGGCGGTCCAGAATGCCAAGCTGTTTGACTGGCTGGTCTATCTCTACGAAATATGGAAGTATATCGATGAAGAGGCGATATACTATTCCTCGCTGCTGGCCATGGGCGAGCTGCTGAAGACCGGCTGCACGCTGTCCACCGATCACCACTATCTCTATCCCAGGGCCATCTCCTGCGATATAATGGCCACCCAGTTCAAGGCCGCGGAAACCCTGGGCATGCGCTTTTCGCCCTGCCGGGGTTCCATGTCGCTCAGTAAAAAGGACGGCGGTCTGCCGCCCGACTCGGTGGTCCAGACGGATGACGAGATTCTGATCGACTCCGAACGGGTCATCAGCCGGTTTCATGATGACTCGGAATTATCGATGCGCAAGATTATCCTTGCCCCCTGCAGCCCGTTTTCCGTGTCGAAAGAGCTTATGCGGCAGACCGTGCAGCTGGCCAGAAAACACAAGGTGGGGCTGCATACCCATCTGGCGGAAACAATCGATGAAAATGACTATTGTCTGCAGCTGTACGGCAAGCGGCCCCTGGCACTGCTGGCCGATTGCGATTTTTTAGGCACAGATGTTTCCTATGCCCACGGCATCCATTTTAACGATTCGGAGCTGCAGCAGCTGTTGCAGACCGGGACCCATATCGCCCATTGTGCCACGTCAAATATGCGTCTTGGCTCCGGCATCTGCCGGGTGACGGAGATGCGCAAGATGGGCATCAATGTCGGTCTCGGGGTGGATGGTGCTGCCTCGAACGATTCCTCCGATATGCTCGGGGAGGTGCGCAACGCGCTGCTTCTGCAGCGGGTACAATACGGCGCGTCCTGCCTTAACGCCACCGATGCGCTGACCATGGGCACGAAGAATGGCGCGAAACTGTTGAATTTTGCCAAGGTCGGGGAACTCAAGCCAGGCTATGGAGCCGATCTGGCCATTTTTGACGTCGGCAAAATGGAATACGCCGGGGCGCTGTCTGACCCTGTTGCCGCGCTGGTTTTTTCGGGGTTTAATCATGCCACCGACTATACCATCGTGGCGGGCAAGGTTGTGGTCGATAAAGGCCGGTTGGTGGGGGTCGATGAAGAAACAATTGCTACTCAAGCAAATATGCTCTCGCGGGCAATGATGGATAAACATGGCACAACATAATGATGCAAACAAGGTAATAGGCAAATCGGTCATCCGCACCGATGCGGTGGCCAAGGTCACGGGCCGGGCCGAATATACGGAAGATATGCACCGGCCGGGGATGCTGGTGGCCAAATATTTCCGGTCGACCATCAGCCATGGCCGGGTGACCGATATCGATACAACTGCAGCAGTGCAGCATCCGGGAGTGGAGGCGGTCTTTACCTATAAAGATGTGCCGCAAAACGTCTTTGCCACCGCCGGCCATCCCTTCTCGCTGGATCCCCACCATAAGGATATTGAAGACCGGCTCCTGCTGACCGGCAATATCCGCTGTCTGGGCGACGAGATCGCTGTTGTTGTTGCCCAGGATGAGCTGACCGCCAGGCAGGCGCTGCAGAAGATAAAAGTTGTCTGCGAACCGTATCCGCCGCTTATCCGACCGGAAGAGATTATGGCCGAAGGCGCCAGGCAGATCCACCAGGGATCACCCAATATCATCGGCGAACACCGCTATCGTTGCGGTGAGGTCGAGCAGGGCTTTGCCGAAGCGGACCATATAGTGGAAGGCGATTTTACCACCGCCATGGTCCAGCACGTCCATCTGGAAAACCATATCGCCCATGCCTATATGGACGACATGGACCGCATCGTCATCGTCTCTTCCACCCAGATTCCCCACATCGTCCGGAGGATCGTCAGCGAGGCGCTGTCTTTTCCGCTGAGCAAGATCCGGGTCATCAAGCCTTTTATCGGCGGCGGCTTCGGCAATAAACAGGATGTCGTTGTTGAACCGATGGTCGCCTTTCTCACCCTGCAGATGAGCGGCCGGCCGGTGCAGATAAACCTGTCGCGGGAAGAGTGCATGCTGTGCACGAGAAACCGGCATCCCTTCTTTCTCAAGGTGAAAACGGGGGTGATGCAGGATGGCACCATGGTCGCAAGGGATATGGATGTCATCTCCCTGACCGGCGCGTATGCCTCCCATGGTCACGCTATTGCCGCGGCGGGCGGGGCCAAGCAGAGTGCCTTGTACCCGCGGACTCCAGCGCGCTTTCATGCCAGGACACTGTACGCCAATATCCCCACCGCCGGTGCCATGCGGGCATATGGTTCGCCGCAGATTTTGTATGCGCTCGAGTGCGCGACAGAGGATGCGGCCAGAAAAATCGGCATGGATTCGGTTGCCTTCAGGCTGAAAAATATTGCCCGTCAGGGGGATATTAACCCTTTAAGTAAAGAAAAAATAGCCAGCTGCGGCCTTGCCGAGTGTCTTGAAAAGGGTCGGGAGTTTATCGATTGGGACCGCAAAAAGCGGGAATATGCCCACCATAAAACCGGACCGGTGCGCAAGGGGCTTGGCGTGGCCTGTCTGGCCTATGCCTCCGGAACCTATCCGGTCTGTGTGGAGATTGCCGGGGCCCGGATCGTGCTGAACCAGGACGGCATGGTCCATGTGATGGTCGGCGCAACCGAGATCGGCCAGGGCTCGGATACCGTGGTGGCGCAAATGGTCGCGGAAACGCTGGGTATCGCCTACGACCATGTGCGGGTGGTCCAGGCCCAGGATACCGACGTCACCCCCTTTGACACCGGTGCCTATGCGTCGCGGCAGGCCTATGTCGTTTCCAATGCGGTGTTTCGGGCCGCATCTGAGCTGAAGGCTAAAATCTGTCGCCATGCGGCACTCATGTGTGGCAGCGATGCTGCCGATCTCGATATTGTTGGCGGGGTTGTCATCGACAGCAAGAAGAGTGCGCGGGTGATGGCGCTGAAGGATCTGGCCATTGACAGCTATTACCATAAGGAGCGGGGCGGGCAGCTGAGCGCTGAGGTATCGTATAAAACGACGAGTAATGCACCGGTGTTCGGCTGCACCTTTGTTGATATCGATGTTGATATTCCGCTGTGCAAGATCAAGATCAACAGGATTATCAATGTCCATGATTCCGGGGTCATTCTCAATCCGGTGCAGGCCGCCGGCCAGGTCCATGGCGGGACTTTTATGGGCATCGGGGCCGCACTCTTTGAAGAGGTGTTGATCGACCGGGAGACCGGATATGTCTACAATAATAATCTTCTCGACTATAAGTTCCCGACCTTTATGGATATACCGTCGTTGCACCATGATTTTGTCGAGACCTTTGAGCCCACCTCCGGTTATGGCAACAAGGCTCTTGGCGAGCCCCCGGTGATCACGCCGCCCCCGGCCATTCGCAATGCGCTGCTCGATGCAACGGGCGTACATATCAACTCGTTGCCGCTCAGCCCCCATGTTTTATTTACCCATTTTACCAAAAACGGCTTGTTGAAGTCCCGGGGGGAACAACATGTTTGATTTACAGACCTACCATAAAGCGGGCTCCGTCGAGGAAGCGATCGCCTTGCTTGCGGCCAATCCAGACAGCAGGTTGCTGGCCGGCGGCACGGATATCCTGATTAAGCTGCGCCATGGGAAATCAGGCTTTGCCGAGCTGATCGATATCCACGGTCTTGCCGAATTGCGCTCTATCCGTAAAGATGCGGAAGAGAATATCCTTATCGGCTCCGGCACAACTTTTACCGATATTATCGAATCGAAACTGCTGCAACGCTCGATACCGATGCTCTGCGATGCGGCACAAAGCGTCGGTGGGCCGCAAATCAGGAATATGGCGACCATCGGCGGCAATATCTGCAACGGGGTCACCAGCGCCGATTCCGCTCCGGGGCTTTTTGGCCTCAACGCCCTGCTGCAGATACACGGTCCGGATGGCCTGCGCGAGGTCCCTGTTGCCGAATTTTATCTCGGGCCGGGAAAAGTGGATCTGCGCCGGGGCGATGTACTCGTCGCGTTCAAGATTACACCGGAAAACTACGCCGGATCCTTTGGCTATTACTATAAATATGCCATGCGCGATGCCATGGATATTGCCACCATCGGCTGCGCAGTGAGCCTCAAGACGGCTGCCTCTAAGGTGAGCGATTATCGGATAGCTTTCGGGGTTGCCGGGCCGACGCCGATCCGCTGTCCGAAAACGGAGCAGGCGGTGCTCGGCCGGGAACTTTCCGCCGAGCTGTTCGATTGCATTGCCGAGGTGGTCATTGGCGATGTGAATCCGCGCACCTCATGGCGTGCAGCAAAAGATTTTCGGCTCAATATCATCCAGGAGCTTGCCAAAAGAGCCACCCATAAGGCGTTGCAGCGGGCATTGCATCCGGCCGGACAGAAAGAAGGGGAGACAATTTAACATGACAGGGCAAAATGATAATGGCTTTACCAGGATTCAATGCACCGTAAATGGTGTCCCCAGATCACTCTTTATCGATGTGCGGAAATCGCTGCTGGAGCTCTTGCGGCAGGATCTGGGCTTGACAGGGACGAAAGAAGGCTGCGGAGTAGGTGAGTGCGGGGCCTGTTCGGTGCTGGTCGATGAGGTGCTGGTCGATTCCTGTATCTATCTGGCTGTCTGGGTAGATGGTAAGGCGATCAGGACGGTTGAAGGTGAAGCCCGGGACGGCAGACTCTCTCCCGTGCAGCAGGCCTATGTCGAAGAGGGCGCCGTGCAGTGCGGCTTCTGCACCCCGGGCTTTATCATGGCTTCCACCTCTTTTGTTGAAAAGCACCAGGGGCAGGAGGTCAGTGCCGACCAGATTCGCAAAGGGCATGCCGGCAACCTGTGTCGCTGTACCGGCTATCAGAATATACTCAAAGCTGTTGAAAAAAGTCTCAAGCCATAAATTGTGTCTGATGCATGCAAGCTGAGAAAGAACAGATATTCATCACGCTCAAGCAGTTGGCCGATCTGATGACCAATATGTTCGGGGACAACTGCGAGGTGGTGATTCATGATGTGACCACCGAAAAGATGCAGCTGGTGCATATTACCGGCAAAGTCACCAGGCGGAAGATCGGTGCGCCGGTGACCGATGTGGTGAAGAAATATCTCCTGTCTGACGGCAATGCTGTCGAAGACCGCCACTGCTTTATGACGCTCATGGATGACGGCAGTGAACTGAAATCTTCAACCAGCTATATCAGAAACCGCAACGGCGAGGTCGTCTATGCCTTTTGTGTCAACTTTAATACCACCGATCACCATAATGCCATCCAGATGCTGCAGGCCTTTGTCAATCAGACCGCTATGCAGAGAGGCGCGGCCGGGAAGAAGACCGGTGGGCCGGAAAAGATGTCATTTTCCATAGACCATACGGCGGACTCTTTCTTTGAACAGTCGGTCTCGGAGATAGGCAGGCGACCGGCGTCAATGAACACCGAGGAAAAAATCCGCCTCGTAAGGATCCTGGAAAGGAAAGGGGCCTTTCAGATTAAAGGAATGGTTGGCCAGGTGGCCTTGCGGCTGGGAGTTTCCAATTTCACCATCTATAACTATCTGAAAAAGATCCGGGCAACCAACGCCTCGAATATGCATTTGTTTACTTAACCATCTCAAACTTGATGTCTTTACGCGTTCACCTGCAAGGGAATACTCTCAATCCAATACCGATTCGGTAAAAGTGATTGCCTCCAGATACATCTCTGCAAGCTTCCCGGCGGGCACGCCTGTTGCCTGCGCTGCGGCAAGGCAGCTGGCTTTGTCCCTTTTTTCGTAGCTGAGAATCAAGTCAAGAAAAGGGGCGAACGGGCCGGTCTTGCTTACCAGGGCATCCTTGATATTGTCGCTCAGTGATAATTGCTCGCAAATATAGTCTATCGTGGTGTCGAGCAGGGCTTCCAGCAGAGAAAAAAGGCCAAGCAGGAAAATCTCGTCCGCCTTGTTTTTCAAGGAAGTTTCCGCAGCGAGCAGTTCACCCATTTTTGCTCTGACAACGGCCAGGCGTACCAGCTCGCCTGGTTTGTCGGAGGCAAGCTCGGAAATTAACACCAGGATGATAAAGCGTCGCAATTCGTTCTCCCCCAGATACGTTATGGCGTGGGCCACTGAATCGATCCTGTTGGGGCGATAGAAGTAGGAAGAATTAATATAGCGCAGCAGTTTATAGGCAAGGGCCACATCTCTCAGGACGATTTTTTCAATTTTACCGAGGGTTGTGGTCTTTTTGTTCACTTCGGCCAGCAGATTTACCAGGTTTATCTTGGACGAATCGATTTCTCTGATCCGTATTTTTTCCGGTTTACAAAAGAAGTAGCCCTGGAAATAAGAAAAACCCAGTTTGCTCGCCTTGATGAACTCGTCATAACTTTCAACCTTCTCGGCAAGATATTTGAGCTTATATCTGGAGAGCTTATAGAGGGTTTTCTGGAGGGTGTCGATGGGTGTTAGCAGAAAATCAAATTTAATTATGTCGGCGATGGCGAGGAGGGGATCCAGGCTCGAATTATACACAAAATCATCCAGGGCAATGGTGTACCCGTCATTGTGCAGTTTTTTGCAGATATCGATAATGTCGGGTGTCGGCTGCACATCTTCGAGAATTTCCACGACAATCAACTTTTTGGGAAACGAAGCGGGAAGATTCTGCAGAAGCAGGTCGCGGGTGAAATTGATGAAGCAGGGCCGTAAACCGCTTATTCTTTCGATGCCTTCGGTCAGGAAGGCACTGGAAAGTACGCTTGTCGTCGCCTTGTTGCCGCTGGTATTACTGAGCGATGATGTTTTTGTTCCTCGATACAGCAATTCATAGCCGTAGAGTCTTCGGTGCACCGTAAGAATTGGCTGTCTGGCAATAAATAAATCCATGTTACCTCATTTTTGATTGATATCTGCATAGATTAGCATAAAGATAGCAAACAAAACAGGATGGGGTCATAAAAAAATCATCTTCGTCGAACAGCAGGTTTTTGCTTCACCATCGCCGGTAGATCGACCCTTGAATAATTTTGCTTATCACTAAAGTTCAACCCGGAAGGTGTAAACATCACCTCATATCCCTGTTGAGCCGAGGTTTAGTAGTGTAATCAAATACATAATTGTTGTTTTTAGTGGAGTGGAAATGTCGAAAAACCTCTATATCACTGCGCTGGAGCCCAAAAGCGGCATCTCGCTGGTGGCTCTGGGAGTCATGGAGTTTCTCGTGCGAAACCTGGGGCGGGTCGCTGTTTTCCGGCCGATAGTCAACACCAGATATAATACCGACGGAAAAGATGAGATTATCCATTTGATATCATCTTATTACAAGCTCGATATCGCCTATCGCCGGATGTATGCCTATACCTTCGACGAAGCGCGAACACTCGTCGCCGATAAGCGATATGACAAACTCCTTGAAGGGATTCTCGACCGCTATAAAGATCTGGAAAACGAATATGATTTCGTTCTCTGCCTGGGCACGGATTTTGAGAGCGATTCTGCGGCCTTTGAGTTTGAGCTCAATGTTGAAATAGCCAACAATCTCGGCTGCCCGGTGCTGATGATTGCCAATGCACACCAGGGATCGATCGAAGGAGTTGTCCGGTCGTGTCGGTTTGCCATCGAATCTTTTGAGGAAAAAGGCTCGAAAATATTGTCGCTCATTGTTAACAGAACCCCAGCCAACCTGCAGAGGGACATGCTGCAGGCTCTTCGGGAAAAGTTGCCGAGTGAGATAGAGCTGATCTATTCGATCCCCTTTGAGGAGACACTCGACCGACCGACCATGGCCGAGATCGCCAGGGCGTTGGATGCAACAGTAATCTATGGCAGAGAGCAGTTGAACAGGCCGGTGTCCCGGTTTGTTATCGCCGCGATGAATCTGAAAAATCTATTACCAAGAATTGAGAACGATAATCTCGTCATTACGCCGATTGACCGGGTTGATGTTATTCTTGGTATGCTTGCCGCATACCGGTCGTCAAACATGCCCAATATAGGCGGTATGGTCCTTACCGGCTATATGGAAACCGATGAAATCCTGCGCAATCTTCTGCTGGGGATGGACGATCTGGTGCCTATTCTCAAAGTGAAGGATGACACCTTTACCACGGCGATGAAGATTACCGCTATTCATAACCGTATTACCCCCGAATCGACGCTCAAGATCGCCTCCGGCCTGGGACTGTTTGAGTCCCATGTGCGGACCTCCGAGTTAAGAAAGAAAATTGTCGGGTACAGCCTGCTGTTTACCACCCCGAAGATGTTCGAATTCGGCCTGGTCAATCGTGCCCGGGCCTTTAAGCAGACCATAGTACTGCCCGAGGGGGAAGATGAGCGGATCTTGCGGGCCGCGGAAATACTTGTGCACCGGGATGTGGTGGATATCATCCTGCTCGGGAAAGTGCCGGCGATCAAAAGCAAGATTTTAACTCTCGGGCTGGCCCTGAGCGGGGTTAAAATCATTGATCCGGTAGCCTCGGATCTTCTTGATGACTACGCGGCAACCTATTTTGCCCTGAGAAAACATAAAGGGATTACGCCTGATAATGCCCGGGATGTGATGTCAGCCGTCAACTACTTTGGCACCATGATGGTTTATAAAGGGCACGCGGACGGCATGGTGTCCGGCGCGGTGCATTCCACTCTGAACACGGTGCGGCCATCCCTTGAGTTTGTTAAAACGAAACCCGGCAGCACCATCATGTCGTCGGTATTTTTCATGTGTCTTGAAGACCGGGTGCTGGCCTATGGTGACTGTGCCGTCAATCCCCGGCCAACCGCAGAACAACTTGCGGAAATAGCTATTGAATCCTCAAAAACGGCAGTGCTGTTCGGGATACGGCCTTATGTCGCCATGCTGTCCTACTCTTCCGGAACATCGGGTATCGGCGAAGAGGTTGAGAAAGTGAAAAAGGCCACGGAAATCGCCCACCGGCTGGCGCCTGACCTGTTGCTCGAAGGTCCGATCCAGTATGATGCGGCTGTCGACCCCATCGTTGCCGAAACAAAGATGCCGCACAGTAAAGTAGCCGGTAAGGCGACCGTCTTTATTTTTCCTGATCTCAATACCGGCAACAATACCTATAAAGCGGTGCAGCGTTCGGCCGGTGCGGTGGCCATCGGTCCGATTATGCAGGGCCTGAATAAGCCGGTAAACGATCTAAGTCGCGGCTGTGTTGTCACTGACATCGTGAACACCGTCGCAATTACGGCTATTCAGGCGCAGGCGGAGAAGGGGTTGATTTGAGCATAAATATTTTCACCTGAATCTTTTTTTGATTACTCCTCAAACTCAGCCTGTCGCAATGGAAGGGGTGAGCTGTTCGTTTTTCGGGTCTCTGCAGCCATGGACGGCTGCAGCGAAGCCCCCAGGGATGGGTTTACGGCGTCCCGGGAAACGAACAGCTCACCCCCTCCGGTTCAGGAGCTGAACATTAGGGGGAATCAGGATCATTTTGAAAAAAACAGGATGCTTGAGTGTAATTCACTAATCCCGCCTAACGGCTTTGCGGGATAAGTTCCTTCACGAAATAATTCTCCTGTGAAAAGAACAGGAGAATTATTTCTAAGTCACTAATAATTCCTCTTGCAGGTATTTTTTTCCATGCATAAGATATTCATCACACAATGTGCCATGGGAAGTATGGCGCGGCGCAAGCCTTAACCACCCCCATTGCTGGGGCGAGCCGACCCCTTCGGCCGACCGCGGTGATGTCCGCGTTGATAAATGGAGGTGTGCTATGTTTTTGTTATATGGTGTGGTGTGTTTGTGTCTTGCTGCTCTGCTGTTTGTGGGCACTCTGCTTGGGGCGCGAAATCCTGTCAGGCCTTACTGGGCCGGAGAATCGATAGTTGCCAATATCCTGACGCCGGCTATTCTGGGCTTTGTTGTCCTGGGAATCGGCTTTTGTGCCAAGGCGTTCATGGGTGATGTTCTGCCGGGTTTTCTGGAGTGGGGCGCTGCCGCGATCAGTGCCGCTGTGACGGTGGGCATTATCATGATGCTGGGTGTCGGCAAAAAACTGGCAGCATTTTCGGCTGAAGAGATGCAGCGCGGTGAAGTTATCCATTTCGATTTTCAGGCAAATCGTCCGCCCGAAACGCCGATCAACGATAAACCCGGCTTTCGCAAAGCCGCATAAGGCGTAAGGATCGATTTTCTTCTATCGGTAAATATCCTGTCCCCTGAAAGGACGGAACGTTTACCGATAGACAGTCTGGCTCTAAATACTCTCCTTAAAAATCTTCCTGCTTATAGACATCAAAGAAGGTCTTCTCCCCAATAAGCGAATCGATTGTCTGTTGTATGTTTTTAGTCGATTTTTTGTTCATCCACTTGGCCCAATGGTCGACTGTTTCCCACTCACTGATAACAAGATACTCCCCGGGGTCGTTGAGGCTCGAATAGGTTGAGCGCGAGACAAACCCTTTCTGACCCTCGGCTGACTTGCGCAACTTCTTCAGCAAGGGGATAAGTTTATCTTTCTTGTCGATACGAAAGTTTCGTCTGCTGATGATTTTAGCATTCATGGATTTTCTCCTATTGGGGATGAAAAGGGGAACCGGCCACAGATCCAGACAGCCAGGTTAATACATACCACAGGCAAAGCACGTTTTTCTTATAATGAATCTCAATGTGCTGCGCTCGAACAATTTTTTGTCACTTTCTGGCTTTTCGGTAAGAAGGCACTACTTTTATTGGCAATGACAATCTCATTCCGCACCATATGTTTGGCCAGGAACCAAGATTACATCAATATACAATAAAACCAAGGAGGAAAAATGATGCCTTATGAGGGGATAGTATCTCATCCTGCCTTTGCAACACTCCGGAAACTTGCTGAAAGCCCCTTTCCTCTGAGTCGGCCGGGGGCGCTGACCCGAGATCGACTGCTCGCTTTAACATGCCGGACGGGAGAATTTAAACTGCTTTACGGGACCCAGCGCCTCGATACTGCTGTTCTGGACGCTCTGCAGGAGCTGGCTGATGAAAGTCAGGTTATACAGCAGTTCCAGGAGATGAAACGGGGCAAGGTCATCAACCGGATAGACGGGTATGAGAGCGAAGAGCGGATGGTTTTACATACCGCCGCCCGGGACATCTTTACAACGCCGGCCCACCCCGAGGCAACCGGGCAGGCAATAGCCGAGCTTGATAAGCTGCGCAGTTTTCTCGATGAGCTGGCAAGCGGGCGTATCGTCAACGCGGCCGGACAGAAATTTACCACTATGGTGATGATCGGTATCGGCGGTTCCGATCTTGGGCCTCGGGCGCTGTATCTGGCGCTGGCAGCCTATGCAACACTGGAGAGGTCGGTGCGATTCATCTCTAATGTTGATCCGGATGATGCGGCTGCTGTTCTCCGTAATCTTGATTTGAGTCGCACCCTGGTGAACGTTGTTTCCAAGAGTGGCACCACCCTCGAAACCCTGACGAATGAACAGCTGGTACGGGCGGCTTTCCAGGCTGCCGGTCTGGATCCCGGCAAGCATTTTATCGCCGTGACCGGTAAGGGCAGTCCCATGGACAATCCCTCCAGCTACCTGCGTTCGTTTTATATGTTTGATTATATCGGCGGCCGTTATAGTGCGACCTCCATGGTGGGTGCGGTGATGCTGGGTTTTGCCCTGGGGTATGACGCCCTTGTTGAAATTCTGCGCGGGGCAAATGATATCGACCGGGCTGCCGAAGAAACGGATATTCGCCGCAACATCCCGCTGCTCATGGCGATGATCGGCATCTGGAACCATACTTTCCTGGGCCACGAGACAATCGCTGTTCTTCCCTACAGTCAGGCGCTGATCCGTTTTGCCGCCCATCTGCAGCAATGCGATATGGAAAGCAACGGCAAATCGATTGATCGCCAGGGCAATGCCTTGACCGTGCAGAGCGGCCCCATCGTCTGGGGTGAGCCCGGCACCAATGGTCAGCACGCCTTTTATCAGCTCCTGCATCAGGGAACGACCATCGTTCCGGTTGAGTTCATCGGGTTTCGCTCCAGTCAATATGCACAGGATATCGTCATAAAGGAGACGACCTCGCAGGATAAACTGCTGGCCAATCTGCTGGCCCAGTCTCTGGCGATGGCTACCGGCCGGGATAATGCAAACCCCAATAAACGTTTTGCCGGCAATAGACCCAATAGTATCCTCCTTGCCGATCGTCTGACCCCTTATACGATGGGGGCATTACTGGCGATCTACGAGACGAAAATCGCCATGCAGGGTTTTGTCTGGAATATCAATTCGTTTGACCAGGAAGGTGTGCAGCTTGGCAAGGTCTTGGCGGGTGAAATCCTTGAACATATCGGCCGATACCGCAAGGATGACACGTATCGTGGAGCGGGCGATGATGTCAGCTGGCTGATGGTTGAGGCGGCAGAATTGCTGGGGTCGTAAAAACTGCCCAAAGGGTATAGAAATCCCCATCTGCGAGGTGCAAGGTTTTTACCTGGCCATCGTAGAAATTCACTTTCGGCTCGTTTAGCTCCCTGAGATAAATACATTTATTAAAAGCGATACCACCTATGCCATTTTCCAGCTTCGGACTCTCCAAACCTCTTTTACGCGCCGTCGCTGATAAAGAGTATACGGTCCCTTCTCCCATTCAGCAGGAGGTCATCCCGGCGGTGCTTGCCGGCAGGGATGTGATGGCCGCAGCGGCAACCGGCACCGGCAAGACCGCCGGATTTACCCTGCCGCTCCTGCAGCGGCTTGGCAGCGGGCCGCGGGTGAAGCCGAACCATATCCGAATCCTGGTGCTGGCGCCGACCCGCGAGCTGGCGGTGCAGGTTGCCGACAGTGTTGCAGCATATGGAAAATATCTCGCGCTCAAATCGGGGGTTGTGTACGGCGGGGTGAAGATAAATCCGCAGATGATGAAACTGCGCGGTGGGATTGATGTGCTCGTGGCGACACCGGGACGCCTGCTCGATTTGTTCGACCGCAATGCCGTGCAGTTTTCCCAGCTGGAGACGCTGGTCCTTGATGAGGCGGATCGGCTGCTCGAGCTGGGATTTTTGGCCGATATTCGTAAAATTCTGGCGCTGCTGCCGCCACGACGCCAGAACCTTCTTTTTTCCGCCACTTTTTCCTCTGATATTTCCCTGCTCGCTGAGCGTCTGCTGCATAATCCCGTCAAGATAGATATTACCCCTAAAAATGTGGCAGCAAAAACCGTCAGGCAGTGGCTGATAGAAGTGGACAAAACCAGAAAGCCGGCTCTGCTTTGTCACCTTATCCGTAAATACAACTGGACCCAGGTGCTGGTCTTTACCAGGACAAAAGAAGGTGCCGACCGCTTGGTGCAGCGGCTTATGCGCGAGGATTTTTCCGCGGTCGCGCTCCATGGCGATAAGAGCCAGAATGAGCGCGCTCGCGCCCTTGCTGCTTTCAAAGCGCATGAGGTGCGGATCCTGGTCGCAACCGATATCGTTGCCCGGGGGATCGATATTAATGAACTGCCGCAGGTGGTCAATTTCGATCTGCCTAAAGTTGCCGAGGATTATATTCATCGCATCGGACGTACCGGGCGCGCAGGTTTGCCGGGAGAGGCGATTGCTCTGGTCAGTGCCGATGAGGTAAAGCTTCTTGAGGCTATCGAAAATCTGATCCGTCTGCCTCTGGTACGTGAGCTGGAGGATGGTTTTATTCCAGTGCATGGCGTGCCGCTGACGCGACAGATGAATGTCCGCCCGAAAAAACCGAAAAAGCCTAAAAAACCACCGCAGCCAGCGCAAATAAAAAAGCAGGCGGACAAGGAAGGTTTGAAAAATGTCGGGGAGGGAACATTTGCCGGCACGAAACCGAGCAGGGGCAAAAGAACAGAAGAGAGGGGCAGGGCCAGACCGGTGACAACAGAGGAAGGTCTGCCACAGAGGCGTGGACGCAGTATCGGGCCGCGGAAAAAACGCTGATTATCGATGTGCAGTGTGGTTCATGCCGAATCTTGCTGCAGATTGCAAAATAAATGGAAAACGTATGGATGGGAAAAAGCGTAGTGATATAACCCCGGGCTGCCGGGTGGCCATTGTTTTGAAAAAGGATCAGAGAACCGGAGCGTTGACAACCGGCAGGGTAAAAGACATCCTGACTAAATCACCGACCCATCCCCATGGGATCAAGGTCCGGCTGGAAAGCGGGGAAGTCGGCCGGGTGAAAGAAATATATGCCGGAGATTGAAGGCGTTTGCTGCTTTTTGGCGCGGCAGCAGAAAAAGCCCAACGGACCCAAAGCTGCTGTCCTCGTAGCGCAGCTCGTTAGAGTTTCCAGCCCCAATAAGAGAGAAAACGGGGGAAATTTTTGAGGTCCGAAGCCTCTCTGTCCCAAAATTTCAGGCTGGTGTAGAGGACGGTTTGGCTCGTGTCAGCCGACCCGTAGGCCTTGTCCTCCCCGACATGGAGATCAAAGGCCCACCAGCTGATGAAAAGCCTTTCCAGTATCTTGGTGTTGTCTCTGACATAGCCCTGACGTGCACCCTCCATTTCAAAAAAAGACTCTGTTCTGCCTTTAAAGGGCAGCTGGTAGAGAGAGTGCATAGAAAAGATCGCCATCTCAGTTGCAGAATAGTTTTTTTGCAGGACGGCCAGGTCTCTGATCGCAACATCGCTGATCCGGTGGGTTTCACTTTCCAGGGTGAAGACAATTGTATCCGAGTTGTTGGCCAGGGGTGACGGCAGCAGGCTTGGCAGGGAGTAACCGTAAACCCATTGGGATTTGGCCGGCCAGTCCGCTGGAAACGATGCAGCGGGCAATGCTCTTGTCGGAAAAAAGGCCAGGAAGCAGCCGCAGGTGTGGGCCGTTGTGACCAGAAGCAGTTGCCCCTTGTTGTCCACAGTGTAAATAATCAGGAGGCCGGTGTTTTTTCCGGCGGTGAGGTGCAACTTGTCGAGGGCGAAGGGGACCTGCTCGAAATGAATCCGGTAAATCTGATTTTTGTACGTCCCTTTCGGGGTTGTGAATTCCTGTGTCTCAAAAAAAAGAGCAGGTTTATCCGGGTCGACATATACCTCGGTTTTCTGGTCTGCACCCTCGCGAACATCTGGCATGCCTATCGCATTATACGGTTGCCCGGGGTCTTTGATAAGAAATGCCGGAGGACCAGGCGTGCTGGCAGAGGCAGATTGGTGAGCCTGGAAAAGAATCGCTTGTGGGAGCCGGCTGGTCGGGGGGGACGCGCAGCTGGTGAGAAGGCAGCAAAAAAGACCAAATAACAATGCCGGGATTGTTTTTTGTGCCGTCATCGGCTCACCATGATGAAACGCATTGAAGTCAACGTTTCCTGCTCGGTTTTTTGAGCAGAGCAGGAAACGCCGGCAAAAGTTATTACAGATCCATATCGGCTGGTTCGTAATATTCTTTCGGGTGCTTACAGCTTGGGCATTTTGGTGGTGGCTCTGTCCCGGTGTAGGTGTAACCGCAGAGGGAGCATCTCCATTTGATTGGTTCCTTGCGGGTGTACACAGTGCCGCTTTTGACCATGTCAAGCAGTCGTTTGTATCTTTCACGGTGCTCAGCTTCAATTTTACCAATCTGCATAAAGAGCATGGCTGCTTCCATGTTTCCTTCTTCCTCTGCTTCTTTGGCAAAGGTCGGATACATGTTCACAGTTTCGTAATCTTCACCTTCAATTGCCTCTGTCAGGTTGGCAACCGTGTCGCCTATTCCATTGAGGAGCTTAAAGTGGTCATTGGCATGGCGCATTTCGTTAAATGCCGTTTCCTCAAAAATCTTGGCTACATAATGATATCCTTCCTTGCGGGCCACTTTGGCAAAAAAAGTATATTTATTACGAGCTTGAGATTCTCCTGCAAATGCAGCCTTTAAGTTTTCAATAGTTTTACTCATCTAGACCTCCGTAAAATGGTTAGGGTGCTGTTGCGCTGTGCAATGCAAAACACAGCAGGACGTATTATCATTAAATAATGATTCCTATTTACAAAAGACTCTTTTGTCTGTCAATGATTTTTTTGCTTTTCATGGCCTTCTTGGGCCGCTGATGGAGTTTGCATAAAGAATAACGGAATATAAAGATGATAGCTTTAATTTTTTATGTAGCATTTATAAGATGCTTGAGGTAAAAAGAGTGGTTATTTGTTGCACAATGAGCAGTGAGGCCATATTATACGGTCTGCTGCCAGCAAGCAGTGTCAGTCGAGTCAGTTGCGTAAGGAGTTACAGCCTGCTGTAACTCCTTACTTTTTTATTTTCCCAAAGCTTTTTATAAGCGAGGCCGGATGGAAGCCGGTTGCAACGTTGCAGAGGACAGCAGCCATGAGTAAGGATTTATCGAAAGTAAGAAATATAGGTATCAGCGCCCATATCGATTCGGGAAAGACCACCTTGACCGAACGCATCCTTTATTATACCAAGAGGATTCATGCAATCCATGAGGTGCGGGGGAAAGACGGCGTCGGAGCAAAAATGGATTCCATGGAGCTTGAAAAAGAGCGTGGTATTACCATTCAATCCGCCGCAACCTACTGCTCCTGGAAAGATATTGACATCAACATTATCGATACTCCGGGCCACGTTGATTTTACTGTAGAGGTAGAACGGGCGCTCAGGGTTCTGGACGGTGCAGTGCTGGTGCTTTGTTCGGTGGGTGGAGTCCAGTCCCAGTCGATTACGGTCAACAGGCAGATGACCCGTTACAATGTCCCGCGTATTGCATTTATCAATAAATGCGATCGTACCGGCGCCAATCCCGAGAAAGTAACCAGACAGCTTCGCGACAAGCTGGAATTGAATGCGCATTTGCTGCAGATGCCGATTGGTCTGGAAAGTGAGCTTAACGGTGTCGTTGATCTCATCACCATGAAAGCGGTCTATTTTGACGGGGCCAGCGGTGAAAATATCCGTATCGAAGAGATCCCCGCGGCGATGCTCGACGAAGCCCAGAAGAGGCATGATGCCTTGCTCGAAGAAGTCTCCATGTTCTCTGAAGACCTGATGGAGGCCCTGCTCGAAGAAGGTGCGGTTGATCCCCAATTGGTCTATGACGCGGTGCGTAAGGGTACCCTTTCCCTGGAGTTTACTCCGGTGCTGGTTGGTTCGGCTTATAAGAACAAGGGCGTGCAGTCGTTGCTCGATGCCGTCAGGGATTTTCTTCCCTGTCCCACCGATGTCGTCAATATGGCACTTGATCTCAATAACGCCGAGAAAGAGTTTCCGGTCAGCAACAATCCTGACGATCCGCTGGTTATGCTGGCGTTCAAACTCGAGGATGGACGGTATGGTCAGTTGACCTATGTTCGTTCCTATCAGGGCAAGCTGGCAAAAGGTGATACTATTTTCAACCGAAGAACCGGCAAAAAAGTTAAAGTGGGACGTCTCTGCCGGATGCATTCCAATGAAATGGAGGAGATCGATGCATGCGGGTCCGGTGATATCGTCGCCTTGTTCGGGGTTGATTGCGCCTCGGGCGATACCTTCACCTCCGAAGACATCTCCTGCTCCATGACCTCCATGCATATTCCGGAGCCGGTTATTTCACTTGCCGTCATTCCGACTGATAACAAGGCGCAGATCAATATGTCCAAGGCGCTGAACCGTTTCACGAAAGAAGATCCGACCTTTAAAACCTTTGTTGATCATGAAACCGGTGAAACCATTATCTCCGGAATGGGTGAGTTGCATCTGGAGGTATACATTGAACGGATGAAGCGTGAGTACGGTGCTGTTGTCACTGTCGGTGCGCCCCAGGTCGCCTATCGTGAAACCATTGGTCAGCGTGCCGATTTCAATTACACCCATAAGAAACAGACCGGCGGCTCCGGCCAGTATGGTCGGGTGGCTGGTTATCTCGAGCCGATGGAAGAAGGTGAATACGAATTTGTCGACAAGATTGTCGGTGGTGTTATTCCCCGTGAATATATCAGCTCCTGTGACAAAGGATTCCAGAAGTCTCTCGAAAAAGGCTCGCTCTGTGGCGCCCCCATTACCGGGGTTCGCTGTGTCATAAACGATGGTGCCTTCCATGCGGTCGACTCGTCGGATATTGCCTTCCAGCTCGCGTCAATTGGTGCCTTCAAAGAAGGCTACCTGAAGGCGAAACCGGTTATTATGGAACCGATCATGAAGGTAGCGGTCGAAGGGCCTTCCGAGTTTCAGGGTTCGGTAATGGGCTCGATCAATCAGCGACGGGGAATGATTATCGGCACTACCGAGGAAGGCAACTACTCGGTTGTCGAGGCGGAAGTTCCGCTTTCCGAGATGTTCGGCTACTCGACCACGTTACGCTCACTGACCCAGGGAAAAGCAGAATTCACCATGGAGTTTGCCACCTTTAAACCGGTGCCAAAGGGTGTCAGTGAAGAGTTGATTAAAAAGTATCAGGACGAGCGGAAGAACGGTTGATAAACGCCGAGCTTCAGATTACTACTATATACTGATTTAAAAATTATATTGATGACGGCGTGAACAATGCCAGTTGATAAGGAATAATAAAGGTGAACTGCCATGGAAAATGATTCGATAGTTAATAATCCACTTCGAGCCCTTGGGCTTGAGGGTAAGGCGGGTGGTGCTGGTCAGTCAATGATGGGCCTGGTCATGGCCAGGGCTGGACTCGGCAAAACTGCTATTTTGGTGCAACTGGCTCTCGATTGTATGCTGCTTGGCAACAAGGTGCTCCACGTAGCGATTGGTGAGGGTGTTGATAAAACCCGTGCCTGGTATGACGATATCCTTTCCCTGCTGACCGACGGTGAGAAAATAGAGTCTATCCCCGAAGTCATGAAGAATCGAATGATTATGACTTTTAAGGAAAGCTCGTTCTCTAAGGCAAAGCTTGAAGAGAGACTGGACGACCTGGTTAAACAGAATATCTATAAACCGGAATGCCTGATTGTCGATGGCTACGATTTTGAAAATAACGACCAGAAATCACTCGAAGAGCTGCGTGATTTCATGGTCCAGTGTGGTTTGAAAATGATCTGGTTCTCAGCGGTCAGTCACCGCGGCGACAAGCGGGTGAGTGCCGATGGTGTTCCTGCCCCCTGCCACGAGGTAGACAGTCTCTTTGATACTGTGCTGCTCATCAATCCTGAGGGGGATAATATTAATTTGAACATCGTCAAGTGTAAAAACTGTTCGGTGGATCCCGGTACCATTCTGATGCTTGATCCTTCAACATCGCTCATTAAACAATGTTAGCATGAGTTTTTGCCGATTACGGCAGACTATTTGAAGGATTGTGTAATAGAGAAGCGGGGTGCTGCATAGGCATCCCGCTTTTTTTTTATCGAGGTGAGCGATATGAAATTCAGACCATGTATTGATCTCCATGGTGGGGTGGTGAAGCAGATCGTTGGTTCGACCCTGAAAGATGACGCCCCGGAGGCAGTGCAAACAAATTTCGTTGCCACCAGGCCGCCAGCCTGGTTCGCCGAGCTTTATCGGCAGGATAATTTAACCGGTGGCCATATCATCATGCTGGGGCCGGGCAACGACCTCGCCGCCGAAGAGGCCCTTGCCGCCTGGCCGGGCGGTATGCAGCTCGGGGGTGGTATCAACACCGGCAATGCCGGCAAGTGGCTGGATAAGGGCGCTTCCCATGTCATTGTTACTTCATTCGTCTTCAGCAATGGTCAAATCGACATGGCCAGACTCAAGCAGCTGGCCAGGGCTGTTGGACGACAACGGCTTGTTCTTGATTTGAGTTGCCGGAAAAAAAACGATGACTATTTCATCGTCACCGACCGATGGCAAAAATTTACCGAAGTGATCATCTCCGAGAGAGTCCTTGATGAGCTCTCCGGCTTTTGTGATGAATTTCTTATCCACGCGGCAGATGTCGAAGGGAAATGTGCCGGAATAGAAAATGAGCTGGTTGAAAAACTTGCCGGGTGGACGCCTATTCCGACCACCTATGCCGGAGGAATCAGAGATTTGAAAGATCTGCAGCTGTTGAAAGAAACTGGACACAACCGACTGGATATTACCATCGGCAGTGCCCTGGATATTTTTGGCGGCAAGAGTCTGGCATATAAGGATGCCGTTGCGTTTTGCCGTCATTAATTTTCTGCCTGTCTTGACCTTGACCAATTCTTTCGATAGAATAATTCAGCAGGATTTCTTACCCCACACTGGCCAAATAATTGATCTTAAATTGGAAATATGACTATTGATAAAAAACAGCAGCGGCGGGATATTGAGAGGTTTATCAATAAGATGCCCAGCCTGTCGACAACTGTTGGCAAGGTGATGGAGATTTGTAGCCGTACCGATGCGTCACCAAATGAACTTAATAAGGTGATTTCGCTTGATCCGGTACTGACCGGGCAGGTGCTGAAACTCATTAATTCCGCCTATTATTCATTAATCAATAAAGTCACCTCCCTTACCAGAGCGATCACTATGCTCGGGATGAACACCGTCAAGAATATGGCGCTGAGTACTGCCATTATCCGCAGTGTTGCCGGGGCGAAAAAATCAAAAGCCCTGCCGACAACCAAGTTCTGGGCCCATTCGATTGGTGCCGGAGTGAGTGCCAAGATGCTTGGTGAGGTCAAGGGAATGGCGGTGATGGAAAGAGAAGAGCTGTTTCTTGCCGGCCTGCTGCATGATCTTGGCAAGGTCCCTTTTGGGGATGAATACATCGAAGTGTTGCAGATTGCCAGGGAGGAGCAGTTGCCCCTGTATCAGGTTGAGATGGAGGTGATGGGCATTGATCATCAGGAAGTTGGCCTGATGATTGCCGATAAATGGAAGCTCAACCAGGTTATTACCGGCTGCATCGGCAGTCACCACCAGATCGCAACTCTGACCGGCGATCTGGGGCAGCAAATGGCCCTGGTTGCTCTTGGTAATATGTACAGTAATATTGTCGACCATGGATATGCCGGAGACCCTTTTCCTGCAGAAGAGGAGGTCGGCCGGCTGTTGACAGCCGTCGATCTTTCCTGGCAGGAATTCTGCGGTATTGGCGACCGGGTGGTCGAAGAAATAAAAAAGGCCGAGATCTTTTTAAAAATATAGGCGGGAGCGTCGATGAAAGTTCGTTTTTGGGGAGTTCGGGGATCTATCCCCAGCCCCGGTTCCATAACACAGAAATACGGCGGCAACACGGCCTGCATTGAGCTGCGGGTAGGATCGGACAACCGGCTTGTCATCGTTGACGCAGGCTCCGGGATTCGCTCGCTGGGCAATTCTATCATGGCCAATGATCTGCCCAAGGGGCCGATTAAAGCCGATATCTTTCTATCGCATACCCACTGGGACCATATTATGGGCTACCCGTTTTTCACGCCTATTTATATTCCGGGTACAAAATTGAAAGTGCATGGGCCGGTGTCCTTTGAGGAAGATCCGCTTGAGGAGGTTGTCGGCGGGCAGATGAAATATCGTTATTTCCCGGTTAATTTAGGTGAACTTGCTTCAGATGTCGAATATGTGCGGTTAAAAGAGGATCCGAATATAGACCTGGGCAACGGGTTGCACCTGGCAACCAAATTGCTCAACCATCCGATCACCGCTCTGGGCTACCGCTTTGAATATGATGGCCGAGTGGTCTGTACCTGTTATGATTCGGAACCGTTCCGCAATCTCTTTGTAACTGACCCGGAAGACCCTGCCTACGATGAGGCAATGGCGTTTGAAGGCAATGAAGTGGCTATTGAACAGAATCTGGCGATCGAACAGTTCTTTGCCGGGGCCGATCTGCTCATCTGCGATGCGCAGTATACCGATGCGGAGTACAGCACGAGAATAAACTGGGGGCATACCACGATGGAATATGCTATCGGTGCCGCCAACAGGGCCGGAGTCAAAAAACTTGCCATGTTCCACCATGATCCGGACCGGAGCGATACCGCCCTGGACGAACTGGCTGAAATTTACTGTGAACCGGGCAAGTACGGGCAGACTGAGGTTTTCTTCGCCAGGGAAGGGATGGAAATCGATCTGTAGGCTATTGCAACGCCGTCAATACCAGGTGCGCTTGATCCTGTCGATGCAGTCGTGATCGGCGAAATAAGGGTTGGGCGCCGGGGCGGGAAAGGGGATGATCAGTTGTTCACCAAAAGGGGTGGCGAGTACGTTCCGGTTATAGGCCTCAATCATCAGCCTTTCCAGGTTGACCGTATCTTCAATGTTATAGGCGAGCAGGGTCTCAAGGGCCTTTTCGTCATTTTCCTGGATGTAGCGGTTCCAGAGAAGTACGGCAAAATAACCGTCAACACCATCAAGGCTGCCGCGGTGCAGTCCCAGCTGCTTCTCACATCCCTTCAGCCCTCCTTTAAAGCCGAGGCGGGCCAGCACATAGCGCAGATCGATCTGCGCATGATCTAAGCGGATGCCAAAAAATCTCTCAAGAAATGGAATGTCGAAGCTTTTGCCGTTATAGCTGACAATGACCTGGTATTGCTGAATGTCGCGGACAAAATCATCCAGATTTCTGCCGTTGATATAGGTGAATACCTCCCGGCCGTCATAGAGCGCAATGGTTGTAACCGTTGCGTAGTCGTCCAGCCCGGTAGTCTCGATGTCGAGATAGACGGTTCGATCGCGGTAGTGCGGGAAAATCCGCCATGGTTCAGTGCTGCCGAGCTGGGAGACGAAGAACGCCGGGTCTTTATCGAGGGCGACCAGGGAATCCTGCAGGACCCTGGTCGCTTCAAGCCTGGTGGCAGCGGACAGCCGGACAGGCGGCTCTGGCTGCCAGTGGTTCCAGCTGGTAATTCCCGCCGCCCAGAGCTGTCGCTCGGTTTTCATGCCAATGCCGGGAATGTGGCAGAAGGTATGCTGTAGCATACTTTTTTCCGTTAAAGGTTGGCGCTGATGCCAGGCGTCTTGATCTGGTCTTGTTTTCTTGTGTCGGCGCTGCGTCGTTTCGTTTTTTGCTGAATTGACGGCTGCGAGGTCGTGTCTGCTATCTTTTGCAGTTTCATCGCCTTGCTGCCGATGCGGGCCCGCTGGAGTACGCGCAGGACATCTTCCGGCATGCCGAACGGCAGGTCGACGGTGCTGTAGTTGTCAAAGATGGATATGCGGCCGATAAATTTACTGTTAATATCCGCTTCGTTGGCAATGGCCCCGACAATATTCCCCGGTTTCACCCCCTCGTTGTTGCCGAGCTGGATGCGAAACCGTTCCATGCCTTCTTCCGGCGGGAGCTGCATCGCCATACTTTTTCTGGGTTTGGGCCGTTGCTCAGCGGGGCGGGCGGTTCTTGCGGTCTTGACCGGTTGGCTGCGTCGACTGGCCGGGGCCGGCTCGTCCCTGAACTTCGGCTCATCCTTGAGCAGGGGGGTGCCGCCCTGGCTGAGCTGAGCCAGAGCTGCTGCCAGCTGAAGCGGCTCTACCTGAGTCTGCTCCAGGTATTCAGCGATGAGGTTTTCGTAAAACGAAATATCTTTTTGCAGGGCAGTGGTGATTTTCTCTTTAAACTGCTCGATCCTTTTTTTGTTGATATCGGCGACTGAAGGCAGGTTCATCGGCTGAATTTTTTGCCGTGTCGCTCGCTCAATCGACCGGAGCATCGATTGCTCGCGCGGGTTGACAAACAGGATCGCCTCGCCGCTGCGGCCGGCTCTGCCGGTTCTGCCGATTCGGTGAATGTACGATTCGGTATCAAAAGGAATGTCGAAATTGATAACGTGGCTGATTCGCTCCACGTCGAGGCCGCGGGCTGCGACATCTGTTGCCACCAGGATATCGATCTTTTTCGCCTTGAGCTGTTCGACGGTGCGGAGTCTCTGGCTTTGCTGAATGTCGCCGTTCAGTGGCGCTGCAGAGAAACCGAGCGCGACCAGGTGTTCGGCTATCTCGACCGTCTGTATTTTAGTGCGTACGAAAACCAGGATGCCGTCAACGCTTTCGGCTTCTATGATTCGCGACAGGGCGTCTATTTTTTTGGTAAACCCGCCGGTTGTGACCAGGCATCGCTGGTTAATGGTCTGGGCGGTAACCGCTTTGGTTTTGATGGTGATTTCGACCGGGTCGCTGAGGTATTTCTGGGCTATCTTGCGGATATTGGGTGGCATGGTCGCCGAGAAAAGCGCAGTTTGTTTTCTGCCCGGAAGCTGCTCGAGGATCCATTCCACATCATCGAGAAAACCCATCCTGAGCATCTCGTCGGCTTCATCGAGTACCAGGCTGTGAATGCTCTCCGGTTTGAGGGTTCCCCGGCGAAGGTGATCCATGACTCTGCCAGGAGTGCCCACGACAACCTGCACGCCCTTCTGCAGCTGACGCAGCTGGATGTTGTAATCCTGGCCGCCGAAAATGGCCAGGACGTTGAAATTTTTCAGGTGTTTTCCGTACTCTGTGAAAGATTCAGCAACCTGAAGAGCAAGCTCTCTGGTCGGGGCAAGTACTAAGATCTGCGGATTTTTGCTCTTTCCCGGTTGCAGCCGAGACAGCAGCGGCAGGGCGAAAGCGGCGGTTTTACCGGTGCCGGTCTGGGCCTGGCCGACCACATCTCTGCCCGCAAGGACATGCGGGATCATCTCTTGCTGGATGGGCGTCGGGGTTTCGTAGCCGGCGTCATTGACGGCCTGAAGGAGGGGTGCGGAAAGGTCAAAATCGGTAAAGGAAAACGGCGTTGATTCATACTCAGAAGACATAGTAATACCTATTAGATGAAATTGGGTTGATTCCAAAAGAAAACTTGTTGTGCAAAGCCTGCCCAGGAAAGAAAAATCGACCTCACCAGGAAAACCATGGTGCGGTTTTCGACGGTCGATATGTTCGTGTCTGTCCAGTTTTGCGAAACATCCCCAAAAAAATCTATGTTCTGGTCTGACACTCACGCGAATGAACCCCGCTTTTTAACAGGGCAGCGACAAAAATGCAATACAATAATTGATGGCGCTGCAAATACCACCAGGGGGCCGGGGGCGATTCTGATGTCTTTAATCAGTGAGGGGGATGCTCCTGCTGCTGTCCGGGAAAATTCTGTTGAGTGCCCTTGTCGAGGAGGTCATTTAATTCCCGGTATATCTGATGGATCTCTTTAGGTAAGCCGGTTCCGGTGCATCGCCGCATGGTGTCGCCCTGCCGAAAGGTTGCCGTTACCGAGTGGATCTCCTCTAACGGATGCAGGAGGTTTTTTTTCAGGCTGCGAACAAAAAGCATACCAATCAGAAATACCACCGTGGCCATGAAAACAATCCCCCAGGCGCCGGCATTACCGAACTGTCTGGCTTTTTTGTCCGCCGCTACCATCGCCGCTCTGTTTGCGGCTCCCAGGCTGAGGATTGCATCGACCGTTCCGGTAAGGGCCGCGGCGTCGCCGGCAAATGCTTTACGGTACCTCTGATTTATTGCTTTGATGATAATCGGTTCGTCCGCTTCGGTAATATTCTGCTGCGCCCTCTGCAGGGCTTCCCTGAAGGTATCCTCTGGAGAATCTGCCACTGTTTTGCGGTCGGCTCGGTTCTCCCTGACCATTGCCAGTGCCGCAAGCATTTCCTCGCAAGTCTGAATTGATGTTACGTTCCGGTCAATAATGAATTCGATAGCCGGAGTCATACGCACAAAAATCCAAATCGATCCAAAGGCCATGACCAGATTCAAGCCGATAAGAAACCAGGCAGCCAGGCGCACGGATTGTGCAAGCTTCATACCTAAACCCCCTTAATTAATTTAGGAATAGCTGCCTCACTTGAGACGATTATCAGGTTGTCGTTGGCCTGGAGCGGCTCACTTGGCGAGGGCGGCAGGATTTTCGGCGGGGTGCCCCTTCGGATTCCGACCACGATCACGCCATAGCGCTTGGGCAGGGCCAGATCGATAAGGTTTTTACCAATCATCGATGGTTGGATGAAAATTTCTGTGAGGTGCAGATCCTCTCCGAGGTTGGTGTCGGCAATGAGATGCCGGTACAAAATGCGGTTGGCAAACCGTTTGCCGAATTCCTGTTCCGGATTGACTACCTGATGGGCGCCGACTAAATGCAGGATACGCTGATGCATCGCGTCGTTGGCCCGGGCGATGACAACCGGTGTCCCCATCTGCCGGAGCAAAGCGGTGCAGATGATTGACGCTTCTTTTGAGTCGTCGCCGATAGCACAGACGGCGGAATCTCTTTTGCCCGGTTCCAGCCGGGCCAGTTCCGCTTCATCGGTCGCATCAATGACGATTGCCTCGGTGACAAAGGCGGCGGCCTCCTCAACCAGGTTTTTATTCACGTCCACGGCAAGTACCTCTGCGCCTTTTTCAGACAGGGTCCGGGCAAGAGACATGCCGAAGTGACCCAGGCCGATAATCAGTATTTGCTGAAACATTACAGTAACTCCTTTGTTACGTTAAGGGTATTTTGGCATGCGGGGATCGCGACTTCGCGATGACCTGATCGTTGCTCAGCAGCATGAACAAAGTCATTGGGCCGATTCTTCCGACAAACATGGCAATCATAATCAGTATTTTGCCGATCTCATCCAGTAAAGGCGTTGCACCGGTCGATAAGCCGACTGTGCCAAGTGCTGACGTTGTCTCAAAAATTATATTCCGTACTGAAATCTGTTGGGTCATTTCCAGCATCAATACCACCGTGAACCATACAATCATGCCGGATGTGACTATGGTAATTGCCTGATACACCGTTGCGGATCGAACGCTCCTGTTGTGGATAAGAATTTCATCGCGATTGGTTATTTTTGCCCAGAATGTCATGGCCAGAATGCCGACAGTTGTGGTTTTCACCCCACCGGCGGTTCCGCCCGGACTGCCGCCGATAAACATAAGACCGAGCATGACCAGAAATGTTGGATTGGTCACCTGGGCAATATCCACGGAATTAAATCCGGCGGTGCGCAGAGTGACCGATTGAAACCATGCGTTGTGCACTTTGTCGGCAATCGACAGACCTGCCAGGACACCGTTCCATTCAAAGGCCAGTATAAAAAAAGTACCTGACACCAGCAGAACACAGGTGGTTATCAAGGCTATTCTCGCCGGGATTGGCAGGTGTTTTCCACTGAGCCATCTGGGTATGACCAGACTTGTCGCCGGTGCCAGGCCGCCAAAGATAATGAGGGTCGCAACCACATGGAGAATTAATGGATTGGTCTGGTACGAGAGCAGGTTGTCGCTTTGCAGGGCAAATCCGGCGTTGCAAAAAGCCGATATTGAAGTAAACAAGCCACGCCAGCAAGCCTCGCCCGGGGGCGCACCAGAAAAAATAAACAGCATGGTCAGTAACGATGCGCCGGTCGCTTCGGCAATAAAGGTAAATTTGAGAATTGTCCTGAGTGAGTGCACCAGGTCGTTATGGTCGGTATCCGTGATCGAGGTCAATAACCGTTCCTGCTTGAGACTGAGGCGGCGGCCCATCGCATGCAGGGCGACGGTGGTAATGCTCATTATACCGAGGCCGCCGAGCTGGATAAGCAGCAGGATGAAAATCTGTCCATACAGGGTGAAATCGTTCGGCGTATCCAGGACAATAAGACCTGTAACACAAACGGCGCTTACCGAGGTGAATGCCGCATCGACGAGGTGGATGGCTTCTTTTGTCGTGGCAATCGGCAAAGACAGAAGCGCTGTGCCAAGAACACCAAGGGCAGAAAAGGTGGACAGGAGAATCCGGGCCGGGTGGTTCATCAGGATTTCCCACAGATGTTCCCGTCTTTCCGTCAGGAATATGGATCGTGGCAGGGCAAGCAGACCGAGTAAACTGAACAGCAGTACAAAAGCCGGGATCCTGTCGGTAAAGGAAGAGAAAAAAGCCCAGCCCAGAGCGCCGGATCCTGCGGTGGGCACGATGAGATGCCACAACGATTTTTTCATCATCGCCCAGTGAATGGCCAGCCCCTGGGCGATGAAAAATGAACCGGTAATGCAGTAAACGGCTAAGACGGCATTATCGGCGTGGGTGAGCATACAAAGAAGAGCCATACATGGTACCGCCACCGCGGCCCATCGAGCCTTTTCGAGGTATCTGTTCAGGATGTCCTGTTTGTGCTGGCCGCTGCCGTTGTCGATCGGTAGATCAATGAGTACAAAGGATGCGCCGATGAGCGTGACAGCGCCGGTCAATGCCGCAAAAGGGTTTACCATCAGCCATGGCAAGGTTATGGTAAACGTACCGACGAGGGCAATCGCACCACAAATCTTCCCAGTAAACGGCCTGGTAAACAGTATGAGGCCGCTCAGGATTGCCGCAGGGGCCGAGATCCATGCGATGGTCACCTGCCAGAGATACGGTTTGGCATCGCCGCCCCCGACCAGTAATAAAAGAAAGGGCAGGGGAGACAGAGCCATCAGTGCTCCTTCCATGCCGATTCTCGAAGTCGATTGCCGGTATTTATCAACAACTTTCATGCAGGGATCCTGTAAGAGTGATTATGCGATTCCGACGGTCAATACGGTGGAGGGCTGGAAATTATTGTCGATGCGCAGAAGGTTTCCCCCCCTGGGCATCTTGCTGGGGGTAGTGTTCTAAAATCAATCGGGTCAGTTTTTCATAGTCTTTATCGAAATGGTGACCGCCCGGTAATTCCAGGATGCTGGCTCTGGTATGGGCAAGGTAGGAACAGGCTGTTTCGCTTTTTTCTTCCTGGCCGTAAATACAGAGGATTTTATCTGGCGGCAGGCGCATCATTTCCGGGGCCATGGGAAAGGCTTTGCTTTTCTTGCCTAACCATTCGGAGATATGAATGGCGAAATCAATTTGACTCGAAGGGGTCAGGAGTACCAGCAGGCGGACACTTTCCTGGTCCGCTGGACTGAGACGATTGTAGATTGGCGGCAGAATATCCGCGCCAAAGGAATATCCCGCCAGCACGAAGTATTTTGCACCCCAGTTTTGCCGGTAGTACGCCATGGCGCCGGCGAGATCTACCGTCGATTGCTCAGGCGTTTTGCTGCTCCAGAAGCCACGCAGGCAATCGATGCCGACCACTGGCCATCCTTGTTTGGCCATAGCTTCGCCCACCACGCGATCAAGGTCTCGCCAGCCTCCGTCACCGGAATAAAACAGCGTAACCGTTTCATTGTCATTCGCTGCCGGGATCTCGACAATCGGCATGGCACCGGGCGGACCGTCGGTATGGAAAAATAATTTCTGCAATTCGCTGATGAGGACGGTTTCGACCGGCGTGTCGTACAGTGCTATCCAGGTTTTGGTTTTGGGAATACCCTGGACAAAGTCTGCTGTCTCAACTTCCGGCTGGTCGTTCCAGACCGAACGCCAGCTGTTGCCGGTCAGGCCGGGTGAGGGTGCAAGAATGTGCTGCTGTCCCTGTTTCCGGATAAGAAATGGAGGACATAAAGAAAGATTTGGCGGAAGTACTGCCGTAAAACCAACGGAAAGATTGGTTCTATTCCGATCGATGGGGGCTTGTGCATTAAGAAAAGGAATCAGGGCGCCATCGTCGATGCCGCTGATGACGAGAGGCTTCTCGTCAACCAAGGGGATTTTGGTCGCCAGGGCGTGTATCGATGCGGCTATCTGCTTGGGGGCAAGACAGTGATTCGTGCCGGTCAATGCACTCTGTATCGTGCGTTCTGCATCGACAATGACTGCGAGAGCGCCAAGGCCGGCGATCCTTTCGGCCAGTTCTTGAGGGGGGATTTTCCTGGTATCGACAAAAGCGAGCACCTGCTGATCCACCCCCAGAAGAGGGTACGCGACAGAGAGGGTGCCAAACAGATCGGTAGCAATTGTTTTCTGCCGGATGGGCTTATGATAATGGACGGCAAGCCAGCCTGCACCTGCAAGCAAGCTCAGCAGGGTACTGACCAGCGCCACCTGTTGTAGTCTTTTCATGGGAAGTATCAGGATTCCGTTACTTTTTTTCGCAGGCTCTTGACCTGGCCACGTTTCGTCTTGCTGTCCACGCGTTTTTTCCGGGCGGATCCGGAGGGACGGGTTGGCTGCCTTTTCTTTTGGGTGTGCACGGCTTTACGGATAAGAAGGACAAGTCGCTGCAGAGCGGCATCCCGGTTTTTTTCCTGGGTCCGGTGCTGTTGTGCTTTAATGACAATAATCCCCTCGTCGGTCAGACGGCTGTCCCTCAGCGCCAGGAGGCGTTCCTTGTAAAATGGAGGCAGTGAGGAGCTGTGGATGTCAAAGCGCAGATGGATTGCACTGGCTACCTTGTTGACATTCTGACCGCCTGCACCCTGGGCCCGGATTGGGGTCAGGGTAATCTCATGGAGCGGAATCGAAACATTATCGGTGATTGCAAGTACCATGTCGGCGGGCATGAAAAGGAGAAGGTTCATTGAAGGATAGTATTTATGCTGCTATGATAAATAGAGTATTTGCTTATGTCTATATATCTCTTGTAAAAATCAGCATCAGGTAAATAAATGCACTGTCCGAAGTGTGAGCATGAACAGGAAAATGGCCCCGAATGTGCCGCTTGCGGCTTGATTTTCGCAAAATATCGCGAGGCACAGGAGCGCAGGAAAAAAGAAGAATTAAAGGTGGACAATGTTGCGAAGACAGAAAAAGCAGCATCCGGTCTTTCTGTGTTTCAGGTCGTTCTTCTGGTTATTGCAGTTGCCGCCGGCTCCTATTACTTTGCCGGATTTCGCCAGCATGCGGTACAGAGCCAAAAAGCTGCCGAACCGGGACCGATTGCTGCAGAAGAGGCCGTGCCGGTGCAGCAAAAAGTGAAGCCGGTGGCAGCACCTGCACCACATACAACATCGCAAACCGCTATGCCTGGGCAGAATGCCATCGAACGGGCGCGAAATTCGACGGTCTCCATCGAAACTCCCTGGGGAACCGGCTCAGGTTTTTTTGTAAATAAAAATTATATTGTCACCAATCGACATGTCGTCCGGTTCGATGAAAAAAAGCTGGCAGATTTTAAACAAAAAGTGGAAACAACCAGGCGTTTGATCGAGCTTGAACAGCAGAAAATCGAGGAGATGAAACAGACCCTGCAGCGAATGGACCAAGGTCCAGCGCGCAGTCAGCTGGCCATAATCATCGCCAGTCGTGAGGAGGAATTGAACAAATTTCTGCCTCGTTATCAACAGGAAATAGACAAGCTGAATCAGCTTGACCGAAAAGTTCAGCCCGAAGATATCAAAATCGTCCTCGCCGACGGCAGCGAGCATGTCGCCAATTATCTGCTGGTCAGCGAAGCCAGTGACCTGGCCCTGATGTCGCTTTTCTCCGGGGAGTTTACCTACATAGAGCGACCTCCAGAGAACAGGGAGATGCACCAGGGCGATAAAGTGTACACCATCGGCAGCCCGGTTGGCCTGCGATTTACCGTGACGGCAGGAGTTTTTTCCGGCTATCGGCAACAGAAAGCCGATGGCCAGGTCTATTTGCAGACCGATGCAGCCATAAACCCCGGCAACAGCGGTGGTCCGCTTATTGATGAACAGGGCTTTGTGCGCGGCGTCAACACCATGGTGCTTCGGGACACAGAAGGAATCGGTTTTGCCATCCCCATCGAAAAAGTTTTCGAGGAGTTTCGTACGACGCTGTTTTAGTGACTTAGTGACTTAGAAATAATTCTCCTGTGCTTTTTACAGGAGAATTATTTCGTGAAGGAACTTATCCCGCAAAGCTTTTGGGCGGGATTAGTGAGATGTTAAAGAGGCCTCCTGTGCTTTTTACAGGAGAATTATTTCGTGAAGGAACTTATACCCGTCAAGCGAGTACTGAAAATAGTCCCGCGAATCTTTTGGGCGGGATTAGTGAGATGTTAAAGAGGCCTCCTGTGCTTTTTACAGGAGAATTATTTCGTGAAGGAACTTATACCCGTCAAGCGAGTACTGAACAAAGTCCCCGCACAGCACGGGGACTAAAAAGAGTACCCGTCAAGCGAGTACTAAAAAGAGTACCCGTCAAGCGAGTACTGAAAAGAGTCCCGCGAATCTTTTGGGCGGGATTAGTGAGATACTATGAGGCCTCCTGTGCTTTTCACAGGAGAATTATTTCGTGAAGGAACTTATACCCGTCAAGCGAGTACTGAACAAAGTCCCCGCACAGCACGGGGACTAAAAAGAGTACCCGTCAAGCGAGTACTGAAAAGAGTACCCGACAAGCGAGTATTAAAAAAAATCCCGCAAAGCTGTTGGGCTGGATTAGTGAGGGAGCACCGCACAAAATTTCTTTTTTGGTTGTCTAGGAGATGGAGGAGCCGGCGACCCAGCCGGTGGAAAAGGCGGCCTGCAGGTTATAGCCGCCGGTGTCGGCCTGCAGATCGAGGAGTTCCCCGACTATGTACAGCCCTTTGACGAGTCTGGATTCCATGGTAGTGGGGTCGATCTCTTTCAGGCTCACTCCTCCGGCGGTAACGATTGCCTCATCGTAGTCGCGGTATCCACTGATCTCAACACGAAAATCTTTCAACCACTGGACCAGGCGTTTGCGCATTTTTGCCGGAAAATTTCTGGTGTCGACGGTAGGTGGCAGGTCACAGGATTCGAGGCAGATCGGCACCATCTGTTGCGGCAAAAGGCCGCGGAGGATGCTGTCAATCGGTTCGCCGGCACGGCTGATGAGATCGCGGATCAACCGGTTGTCGAGTTTTTTTTCATCCAGGGCTGGCTTGAGGTCAAGCGACAAGGTGACTTTCCCGCCGCGATTGAGTGCGTCGACGATTGCGCTGCTGAGGGTTAAAATAACGGGCCCGGTAAGTCCGAATCCGGTGAAAGCGAGCTCGCCGAATTCCTGTCCCTTACGTTTCCCGTCCAGGTAGACACGAACCTGTACGTTGCGCAGCTCAAGTCCGGCCATGCGGTGAACTCTGGGATCACGGCTGACCAGCGGAACGAGTGCCGGCCGCAGAGGAACTATGGTATGGCCGAGGCTTTCGGCCAGAGTGTATCCGTCTCCGGTCGAACCGGTACGGGGATAGGACTTGCCGCCGGTGGCTAAAATGACGTTTGCGCAGGCCATTGTCACGCCATTGCAGACGACCCCGGTTACCCGGCCGTCTTTGACCTGGATTGCCGACACCGCTGCCGATTTTTTCACCGTGACCCGCTCAGTCTGCAACCAGTTGTTTAAAACTCTTACTACATCCAGGGCGCGACCACTTTCGGGAAATATCCGGCCGCCGCGTTCGGTGACCATGGGCAGGTTTTTCTCTGCAAAAAAAGAGATGAGGTCCGATGAAAAGAATTGCTGAAAACATTGGCGGAGAAACCGTCCATTCTTGCCGAAACGGACCAGGAAATCTTCAAGAGCCGCGTCGTTGGTCAGGTTGCATCGACCCTTGCCGCTGATGCCGATTTTTCGTCCGGTCTGGCCCATCTTTTCCAGCAGGAACACCTCTGCGCCTTGCCCGGCTGCCCTGCCGGCGGCCATCAATCCTGCCGCGCCGCCGCCAATAACTATGGTTTTTCCAATTTTCATCAGGTAGATACTCTGTTCTAGGATATGTGGCCGGCAGTCCCGTCAGTGGGTACGGTCTGGCCGTTGGTAAAGAGTGTTGACGCGTTCAGCGCATTGCAGACAACTGGAATATGTGGTCTTCTGCCGCCTTGGGAAAGATTGGTTCTGTCCACATTGATTCCGACCCGGATTAACGCCACTTTCTTCTCTTTGTTCGTCGTTTTCTGACCGGAAATGGGAATTGTTCTGGTCTTGTTCATCTCTGCCTGGTGGCCTTGGGCATTGTTTTATATAATTACCCCTCAAGTTCAGCTACTGAACCAGGGTGTGGGCTGTTCGTTTCCCGGGACGCCGTAAACCCATCCCTGGGGGCTTCGCTGCAGCCATCCCTGGCTGCAGAGACCCGTAAAACAAACAGCCCACACCCTTCCATTTCGACAAGCTGAGCTTGAGGGGTAATCAGATTGTTTTATAAACATTGGTTGTGAGCCATCTTTTGCAATAGGGTATAAGCACTCTGCTCCGGCTTGACACTACAGAAATGTCGATAAGAGAAAAAGAGCGAAAAACATCCATGCTCCTGGAAAATTTTCCGCTGCACATGTATCGTTAGTAAACTGATGATGAATGTACAATGGCTAGTGTATGAAGTTCTTGAAGGATTCAAGGATGTATTGCGCGGCCGTAAAGATGATTATAGCAGCTAACATCCACTTAATGGTTCTGGCCGGTACGTGTTTCTGACACCGTGCTCCAAGGTACATCCCCGCCATCCCGCCGATGCCCAATAAGATACCTAGAAGCCAATCTGGAGCGATTGATATGTTTGGATATAACGGTGCAAGAGACTGGTAGAAGACAACACCGGCGATCGATGTTACGAAAGTGCCCAACAGGGCCGCCCCGGTCACCGTGTATACCGGCAGCCTGAAAAACGTGACCAGAAAGGGAACGATGATTGCCCCGCCGCCGATACCGTAGATTCCGCCCACAATACCGACGATGAAACTGAGAGTGAGGAGGCCCCGGAATGAAACATCAAAACTTTCATCATAGAATGTGTACCCAAGACGTCGAAAGTTAAAATGGGTAACTCTGACATTCGGGGAGATGCTGTTTTTAAGCTCTGAGCCGGTTGTCTTTGCGTGCTGCCGGCGCACCATTTCCTGGAAGCGAATTTCGCTGTTCGCGGCATCTGCGTTGGCCGATTTTTTCTTCGTCAGCTCCCTTATCATTTTCAAAGCGACGTAGAACAGCACCGTTGCCGCAAATACCTTAAAATAATTTGGATTCGGCAGATATCTGACCCTTACGATAGCGCCGATAAAAACCCCAGGCAGGGTCCCCGCTACCACGGTCCAGGCCAGGGGCCACACCATACGCCCTTCCCTCCAGTAACGATAGACACCGCTGGGAATGGCGACGATGTTAAAAAGTTGATTGGTGGCGCTTACCGAAGGGGAGGTGTACCCCAGAAAAGACATCTGAAAAGGCAGAAGTAGAAAGGCGCCGGAAATGCCACCCATCGAGGTGAAAAATGAAATCAGGAAAGCGACCAGTGGTGGAATCCAGGGGGAGACTTCGATTCCTGCGGTTTGAAAGAACATATGATCACCTGCCAATTAAAATTATACCGTGGTACACAGACACGAATATAAATATGTTCGTGTCTGTGTACCACGGTATTTGAATATGTGTCAAGATGTTTTGGTACGCTTTACCGGGGGGATATGCTACAACAGTTGAACAAGCAATTGCTAACTGCACAAATTCCGCAAGTGATGTTATCGCAATGAAAAAAACGACAAAAACCAAGAAAATACAGCAAGGTACACGGATATCATTGGCAAAAAGCAAAAACCACGGGCGCATCATCGCAACTCCGGACTCGGACCAGTGCCTGGACACCGCAGCGCTCAATCGCCTGGAACAATCCTTTCGTGATTGGGTGGAAGGCTCCCCCCGGGCAGATGTGCGCTTTTCCCGCCAGCGCATTTTGATCATTTTTCTTTTGATCCGATACACAGGTGCCAAACTCAACGAGGTCCTGGCACTCAATCCGTTTGTCGATATTGATCCGGAGCGGCATGTCGTGCTCTTTCGTGGCAGTGCTGCAGGGGCTGGCCTGAACCAGAGAGAGGTGCAAATTTCACAGGCCCTTTCCTCTGAGTTACGCGATATTTTAGCAGAACCTTCTTTTCATGGAGCACCGGGGAAGGTCCTTGACGTCGATCCTGGTTTTGTGCGTCGTAAATTTTACGAACGGACCCAGGCCTGTGAGTTTGCCAAGCGCTTAGGGGGGCCGGAAATAATCCGGAAAGCGCGGGCCGTTGAGCTGATGCAGAGCAATATGCCGCTGCCGGCGGTTCAGATGATGCTGGGACATTCGACGCCTAATTTGACAACGTCCTATGTCTCCTTTTCCGAAGACGAAATGCAACAGGTCGCAAAGCTTTTCCTGGAAAAGGAGTCAATGCGCAAGACCAGTGCCCGGAATTCTTTTTTGGGGAAGATTCGAAATATTAAGCGAGGCGACATCCAGTCACGGATAGACCTGATCACAATCGATGGCTTTTCCGTTACGGCGGTGATTACCAACGACAGCGTCGAAAGGCTGGGTTTACAACCCGGCATGGTGGTTACCGCCGAAGTTAAGGCACCGTGGGTTATGTTGCAAAACTGTGACACAGAGCCTGAGTGCAGCGCCGAAAATCGGTTTAAAGGGGTTATCTCGAGAGTGACCAGAGGCGAGATCAACACCGAGTGTGTGGTGCGAATTGCTGATGGGATTGAATTATGTGCCATGGTTTCCACTGCCGCCACCCGGCATCTCGGACTGAATGAAGGGGAAAATATCTGGGCGCTGTTTAATTGTTTTTCCGTGGTGTTGCATGTGGATTGATACTCTGAATTCACAATATCTATTTTCTTCGCATCATAGCCTCTCGCCAACACAGTGAATACCGTAGTTCCTGTGAGGTCGTGTTTTGCCTCATTCTAACGTCTTTTAGAGGGTACGTGGAACTGGAGGAAATACTATGGATCTGCAACTAAAGAACAAACTTGCGCTGGTCACCGGCAGTACTGCGGGAATAGGTTTTGCCATCGCAAAAGCGTTATCGGCTGAAGGGGCGAGAACTATAATTAACGGCCGCCGGGAGGAGTCGGTGGCAAGGGCAGTGGCCGAGATTGGCGTATCGACATCGGGAGAACTTATCGGGTTTGCCGGAGATTTATCCACAGCGGAGGCGGCCGCAGAATTGGTGCAGAAGCATCCGGATGTTGAGATATTGATCAATAATCTGGGGATTTACGAGGCTGCAGCATTTGAAGAAATAACCGACGACGACTGGCGAAGATTTTTTGAGGTGAATGTGCTGAGCGCGGTACGCTTATCTCGGTTTTACCTGCCGGGTATGAAAAAGCGCAATTGGGGAAGAATTGTCTTTATCTCAAGCGAAAGCGGTATACAAATTCCTGCCGAGATGATTCATTACGGCATGACGAAGACTGCCCTGCTCGCAGTTTCACGGGGATTGGCTGAGTACGTTTCCGGAACGCAGATAACTGTCAACGCTGTTCTCCCGGGGCCGACTACATCTCGGGGGGTGAATGATTTTGTCGAAGACCTCGCCAGAAAAGAAGGCAAGACTTTTGCAGAATTTGAAAAAGAATTTTTTGTCAAAGTTCGTCCGACTTCTCTCCTCAAGCGTTTTACCACACCTGATGAGATTGCATCTCTTGTTGCCTATGTGGCGAGTCCTCTTTCTTCAGCGACAACCGGCACGGCTTTGCGGGTTGATGGCGGGGTTGTAAAAAGTGCTTTTTAGCAAAAGAGAAAGTTGTTCCGACCTGGATTCCGCCTGTTTTACAGTTGAAAAATGACCGATGATGTTTAAAAGTAGGAAGGTTCCGGCGTGTTGTCGGATATTCTAACTTGCCGGAGGATCAACAGATTGTTTGCCTGTGGGAGGGGAATCATCTCTTTTCCCCAGGCGTCGGTTAAGGTGAATATGGTAAATGGTGGACTCGTACAAAAAGCACAATTTTGCTGGCTTAATAATTTTTTTATCTGGGCCGAGCGGAAGTGTCTTTTGGATAGTTTGTACGACGCCGTCTTCAATGATAAAGAGATTTAAAGCCATATGGCTTGAGGGAGTAAGATGACTGCAACAAAAAAAGGCGACAATGTCAAAGTGCATTATACCGGAAAACTGGCGGACGGGACTGTTTTTGACAGCTCCGAAGGAGGTGAGCCGCTGGCATTTTCCATTGGCAGCGGCCAGGTCATCCAGGGATTCGAGGAAGGGGTCGTCGGAATGAAGGTCGGTGAGTCGAAAACCGTTCATATTCCTGTGGAGAAAGCCTATGGGGAACGAAAAGATGAGCTGGTTATTCAGGCACCCATCGAGCAGGTTCCGCCTGACCTTAATCCGGAGTTGGGGATGCGATTGGAAATGGGTGGTGTCAATGGCGAAATCCTGCGGGTAGTGGTGGTAGAAATTACCGAGACCCATATCACGCTGGATGCCAATCCTCCTCTTGCCGGCGAAGACCTTACTTTTGAAATCGAGCTGGTCGAGTGTGTCGCTTCCTGATCGACTGACAGAAGCAGCCCACAAGTGGCATTGAAAAAGATCAGTCGTTTGACTGAACCGGAGAACCTTGCCGGGCTTTTTTCAGGCTCTTGGGGCAGAGTAGCATGGGCGGTCAGATATCCTTTGACTGCCCGGGCTCCACAATGATAAACAGCCAGCCAGCCGCAAAGACCCGAGACGCGAACAGCTCAGCCCCTTGCATTCCGATAGGCAGAGTTGGAGAGGTGATCAAATTTCATTTTACAGGTGTAGAAGAGTTTGCTACAGTTCGCGAGCTGATAATAGAGTATGATAAAAATACCATATCTCACCGACCCACATCCGTAGTATTCTCCTATTACATTGCAAAGCCGTATCATCGCGGTCTGAGGTTTCCAAAGGAAGATTATGAAACGTATCGCTCTCTTTTTATTTTTCGGTATTTTGTGTGCCCAGATGGCATTGGCTGCTGGAGCTAAAGTGAACAGTATTGCCCAGGATCCATATATATCGGCTCTGGTTGTCGACGCCGATTCGGGCAAAGTCCTGTTTGAAGACCAGGCCGGGAAGGTCGTCTATCCTGCCTCCGTTTTGAAGATTATGGATCTGCTGGTCATTCTCGAACAGGTGGAACAGGGCAGAATAAAGCTGGATGAGATGGTTCAGGTAACTCCGGAGGCGTCAAAGATTGGGGGATCTCAGATCTATCTTGATCCGAAAGAGCAATTTTCCATTCAGGACCTTCTCTATGCCCTGGCTGTGCAGTCGGCTAATGACGCTGCCGTTGCCCTGGCGATTCACGTCGCCGGATCGACAGAAGGGTTTGTGGCCCTGATGAATAAAAAAGCTGCAGAACTGGGTATGAAGGATACGCATTTCTATTCGGTGCATGGCCTGCCCCCCGGCAAGGGACAAAAAACAGACCAGACCACGGCTCGCGATCTTGGGATCCTGGGCCGTGAGCTGGCCAAAAGAACCGATATATTCGAGTATACCGGAACGAAAGAGCGGCCAATTCGGGATGGTAAGTTTATGTTGCGCAATCACAATCATCTGCTGGGCAAGATAAATGGCTGCGATGGATTTAAAACCGGATATTTTCAGGCTGCCGGATTTTCCATAGTGGCTACTGCCAAAAGGGGAGGCGTGCGCATCATAGCCATTGTTATGGGCAGCAAGGATCGCAAAGTCCGTGATGCCAAGGCCGCAGAGTTACTGGCCAAGGGCTTTGCGCTGGTACCGCCGAAGCCTGAGCTTGCCGCAGCTGTCAGTAAACCCGAAGCAGCTGTCAGCAAACCTGAACCGACTCCAGAAAAAACAGTCAGTGCACCCGCGCCTGAGCCTGACGCAACGCCCGTTGCGGCGAAGACTCCCCCAGCGGAGGCAGCAGCGCCGTCAGGCGGTGGCTGGGGCATGTTCTTTTTAGGAGTGCTTGTCGGTATTGTACTTTGCGGGGTACTGGCCTTTTATTTGAGCAGGCCCCCCAAAAGAAGATCAAAATTCGTCAATTATTCATGAACAACTTCTCCTCCCGGCCACAATGTCCGTTCGCGGCCGGGAGGAGATATATCACCTGCCTAGAATTTCAGCTCGACTCGTCTGTTCTTCTGTCGTCCTTCGGGAGTGGTATTGGGCGCCACCGGTTTCGTTTCACCAAACCCCCTGGCCACAAATCTTTTCGGATCAATCCCTTTTTGGACCAGGTAATTTGTTACTGCCTGAGCACGCCTTTCAGACAGGGTCTGATTATAGGTGGCTGGGCCGGTACTGTCGGCATAACCATCAATTTCGGCTTTTATCTGCGGATTCTGCTTGAGATAGTCAGCCCACTGGTCTAATTCGGGCACAACCTCTGCTCGAAGAACCCACTTGTCAAATTCAAACAGGATGTCCGATGCATCCAAGACGAGGTGTAAGTCGCCCGGCTGTATGTCGGCTGGTTGTTCATTCTGTGGTTGGTAGACAGCTGTCGTTTGTTGCGCGCGCGGTTTGAAGTCAGGCCGATCGCCGGGGCGGAGGATATAATGTGCTGTTACTTTCTCGTACTGGTTGGCTGAATAGGTTTTCATCCTGTCGTCATATCTGACTTCAGTGGGGGAGCTTGCACATCCGGCGATAAGAAAAGAGCACAGAACCACAGCTGGTCCGAGCCGATAAAAGGGAAGTGTGGGGCACATTTTGTTCATAGTAATCCTCATTGAATTTTTCTTCAGCATCAACGGAAAAGGCGTTGATGATCGTATAGTTATTTCTTGCTGGAATATAACCTTCGCTCAGGGTAGGTATACCCCATACGCGGGTATTGAAAAGAATACCGGATTATTTCCCGTTTATCGGGGGCTTGCATTTTGCGTTGCCGTCGTGTCTTTTGGAGAGCAGCTCCCAATAATTTTATTTATTATTTAGTTGGAATATCAGTGACCTTAGCCTCCTTTCCCCCTCCGCCATTGGCTGATCCTGCACCTGCTTTATTTTTTTAAAAAAGGTTCCTGTAAGTATCCTATCTTTATTTTGCTGCTTTTTCCAGATTTTTTCAAGTGACCGGGAATTGACTTTGTATTGCAGGAGAAATGGCAATTTTCGGGTGGTTACTGCGTTGCCTCGGCAAGATGGATGAAATTTTCAGCCTCGTCTTTTGCCTGTTGATCGCTGGTTAAGCGCACGTCCATCAATCTGGTGGCGGCAAGCAGCATGCCGAGCCGGGTGAGGGCATGCTCGGTTGCAGCAAGGGGAGCGCGGGCAAAAGATGCATCGAGCATATCGCCCCTGCTGGAGGTTTCGAAGCCGAAGGTGGTGAGGACCTGATCGATGAACTGGAGGCGGAACAGTTTCTGCTTTTCTGCGGCGCCGCCGCCTTTGAAGCGGAAATTGAGGTAGTTGGTGCCGGCCTGTTCGCCGCAGATTGCATCAACGATGGAGAAATGGTAGCCAAAACGAATATTGAGATGCAGGTATTCCTGCGAAACAATAGCGTAGCTGGCCAGCAGTTGTGTGTCGAGAGAGAAAATCCCGCCACTGACCTGGTCAAAGTTATCCCAGTCGACATGGTGCTGGCTGCTGTCCCAATGAATCCGGGGATCCGACATTCCCTGCCAGAAGGCGCGCATGGGCAGGCTGGAAAGCTCGTCCAGGGTGATCGTAGAGCCAGGTCGAGCCGGTGCATTTTTATCGAGGTCGAGAACGTACATGACCAGTGGCAGATCGGTGACCAGTTTTCGCGCCTTGCCCAGACCTCTTCCTTTCCGGTCGACCAGACGAAACATTTCCCGGACACTTTTCTCATGACAGAAGCGAACGATGTCATGCAGAGACCGGCACTGGGCCGGCGTGAAGTTATTTCCGTCGGGGTCGGTCAGGTTGAGATGTGTGGTTCGGGCGGCGAGTTGCGCGTATTTTTCTACCGGAAAATCCTTGTTGGGGTTGAGCTTTCCTTTTTGCAGTACGGCATTGACGCAACCGCTGAATATCCGCCCTGATGCGGCATCGACGGTCACCACCTGTCCTTCTGTCAAATGTATTTCACTGCCGACCAGAACCGGAACACCACGTTCTCTGGCCACCGAAGCGAAATGGCTGGCGCGGCTCCCGCTGGCAGCGATGACCCCGACCATTCGATCAAGAAACTGGGACAGGGCCGGGCGAAGTGTTGTGGTAAAGACCACCGAACCCACCGGGATTTGCGCAAATGTACGGCCGGTCGGCGCGTGAAACACGTGGCCACAGGCAATTCCGGCTGAGGCGCAATGCAGATTGCTGTACAAAAGGCGCGTGAGATCAACGGCCTGCACAATTGCCGGAGGAGGATCCTTTTTCTGATGGAGGCGCCGGCTCTGAAGGATGGTTAAACCGTTTTCATCGAGGGCCCATTCAACGTCCTGCGGACAACCGAAATGGGCCTCCAGTTGCAGCCCCCAACTTCTTAATTGCTGTAATTCCGACTCGTTGACCAGCGAATTGTCCGGCAATGCAAAGTTGTGCCTTGACGTAACAGTCTGTTCCCGCGGCAAATGATATTTTTGCGGCGTCCGTGAGCCATCGACGAGACCCTCCGCCAGGCCTGCCACGGCGTAGACACCGATGGATTCAACCGCAGCAGGAGTCGCCGGGTCAAGGGTATATATCACTCCGGAGGTTCGTGGCTGGATCATGGGCAAGACCAAGGCAGCCATCGCCGTGTCCGCATCACTTAATCCGTGGCGAATACGGTAACTGACGGCGCGCGGACAATATTTCCCGGCGAGGACCCTTTTGTATGCGGCAATAATGTCATATGGCGGAACGTCGAGTTCACTGGCATACTGTCCGGCAAACGATACCTTGCCGTCTTCCGCCAGGGCACTGGAACGTACGGCGAGTAACTGGACTGGCTGGAGGGAATCGGTGAACTGTTCGATCAGACAGGCGATATCCGACGGAACCTCGGCATGCAGAATAAGCTCCTGCATCTCACCGGTGATACGGATGATCGTTTTGTGGTCATCGGCCTGGACGCATTGGAGCCGAACGGCAAGTTCCTTTTCTAAGTTGTTGTCGTCAATGAAGCGATGAAAAGCGTGAGCGGTGATGACAAAGCCGGGGGGAACAGGAACGCCTACCCGGGCGGCGGTAGATAGATTGGCAGCCTTGCCCCCGGCAAGCTCCGGATGGTCGGCTGCTTCCTCCAGCCGAAGGATATATGGCGGACCCAATGCCGGTTCGGCCGGAGCCAGCAGCGCTTTGATTGCTGCACCCAGTTCAGCGTGCTTGTCAAGTAATTTCCAGTACGCAGGAGGGTTCATGGCATGAAGCTGGCCCGCCATGGCACCGACCGAGTCGCTAATCCGGTGGCAAAGATGGCTTATCCGGTAATGATCGGCGGGGTTGTGGCCAAAGACATGCGATTCCAGATCAGCCAGCAGATCAAGGGCCTGGCTGTCCAATCGTAAAACCTCGCGAAAGGCCGTGTATTTATCCTGCACCAGACGGCCGGGTGAGAATATCTCCATGAACCGATATCGCCAGAAGCGCCAGAAGCCTGCCGATTTTTTTCTCTCTGCTGAAGAAGTACGCATCAGTGCCTCATGCGGCCAGGCCTCAGGCTACCTGCCCGGCAAGTCTTGCCTTCGTCCCGGAATACCAGGTGAATTTTCTCATAATGGTGGAATAGATCATCCTGGTTGCAATATAGAGCAATAGAAAAGAGGGGAAATATTCGATGGTGTTGCCGAGAAATGGAAGACTGACAGGGAGCTCCAGGGGGGCGTCGGCAAAGCGCAGGTTCAGCCAGGCGAGGGCGAAAGGCATCGGCCAGATAGAGACACAAAAAATCGCTGCGCCGAGGGAGAAAGAGTGGCCGAAGGCATCGAGAGCCTGGCTGTTGACCGCCTTGTAACTCTCTTTATCACCCATCATGAGGGCTTTTTCCGAGAGATTGTGATGGTGGTCCATTTCACCCTGAATCTTTTTTATATATTTGGTGTTGAAATAGGTAACCAGTGTCGCCGAGAGATCGCCGAGAATAATACAGTACAGGGCAAGCACCACCACACCAAAAATATACCCCGCGGTAGGCGAAGGCAGCCAGCGGAAGGGAGCGATGAGCCAGGAGTCAAAAAAGGGGAAAAATAAGCTGTGTACCATAAAGCAGGCTCCAGGAGTTTGGGCCCGGAGCCTGTTACCCCGAAAGCCGGTTTATGTCCCTTACAGGTTCTTTTCTGCTCAAAAGCAAGAGAATAATCTGTAAGGGACTTAAGGGCGCAGGGCCGATTAAATATTAACCGAACATCCTGTAGTTGAAGAAACCTCTCAGAACATAATCAACACCAACGTACAGCGCCAGCACAATAAATAACCGTTTGAGCCAGAGGTCGGAGAAATATTTCGAGGTTCTTGGCCCAATGACCGAGCCGACCGCGATACCGACGAGTTCCAGGCCAATCAATACCCAGTCGAACTGAACGCCTTTGGATATAAGGGTAATGATACTGGTGATCATACTGATCAGTACAGCCAGAGCTGAAGTTCCGGCTGCCAGGTACATTGGCAGTTCGGCAACGCTGGTCAGGAAGGGGACCAGGAGAAAGCCGCCACCCACGCCGAGAAACGCGGCGACTGCGGAAATAACGATACCACCGATAAGGGGGATTAATGGATTAAACCGGAATTCAACGCCGTAAAAAGTAAAAAGACATTCGGTCAAAGAGAATTTGGTTACTTTAACACCCAGTGCGGCGATGTCGACTTTCTCACCGCTTTTCTGTTTTTTTACCGTTGCCTCGAATGCCTGTGCCGCCGATTTGGCCTTCTTTTTACTAGCCTGTCCTTTGGAGGAGGTTTCATAAAAAAGATAAACGCCGAGAGCCAGAACAAAAAGGCCAAAATATCCCTGGTATTGGGAGAAAGAAATTTTGCCGGCGGTGAGGGTTACCGAACCCCAGGCACCAAGAATGGAGCCAAGTCCGAGGGAGACGGCCAGTGGTACAACGAGACGCCCCATGCGGTAATAGTTAAATGACGAAATAAGGGCCGACAATCCAACAAGGTACTGGTTGGAGCCGCGAATTGAATCGGTGATGGCTTTGTTCAGGGAAGGCGCTGTTTCCTTGAAAGATTTAGCATAGCCGCCAAGACCGAAGATGCTCATGTGACCGACGCCGGCCATGACACCGCCGAAGGCTCCCACTGTAGAAAAAATCCAGCCAACCCAGACGGCCCAGAAAAAGGCGACAATCAGATTTACCTGCGGACCACCGGGAATACCAAGAAAGCCGGCAGGCTGACTGGGATCAATCTGCCCTTTGCCGGTTCCCGCCGGAACCGAGGCAATAGCGTCCTGCAGTTTTCCGGCCCAGGCCGGTTCCAGCCACATTCCAATGGCCATGACCATCAACGCTGCAAACAAAAAAATCCGATGATTCTTTGTCATAACAACCTCATGAATTAGAAAAAATAAATAATACTGGAAAGTAAAGTCGGTATCCTGCTGCTAAAATTCCTCTTTGTCGCCCTCCTTGATATAAAGGTCTGAGACCTGTTCAACAGTGAAAAAACGTTTGCTCATCTACGTGTACGGTGCCCACTTACAATAGCAACCTCCATGCCAGAAAAAAAATCGATTGCCGATTTTGTCTGCCTTCTACCTGGAGCTGACGCATCAAAAAACAGTTCTCTGTTCACCCCGCGGGAAATATGGTTCCGGCAAAATAATCTTCGAGAAAATGAGAGGCATGATCTGCAATGAAAGAACAGATTGGCCCTATGCAAATGCACGATCAGCCTTGCGTTTTGTCGGAACGTGCAACAATTATAATGCATTTGTATGTAAGTCGATATAATTAAATTATTAATTACTAAGACTTATGTTGTGCGGCGCTGAGGTTGCGGTGCAACAGTATTGCTGCACTGTTTTTATCCCTGTGCGGCAGAGCATGAAGCGCCTGCAGAGGGGCTTTGGGAATATGCTGCCGAGCCCATATGAGTTTGTGATTACCACTAAACCTCAGCTATATGGGGATATGAGGTGCCCTTTGCACGGGACGCCATAAACCGATCCCTGGGGGCTTGACCGCAGCCATCCAGGCTGCGGAACACCCGTGCAAAGGGCACCTCATATCCCTCTGGACCTTCCAAGCTGAACTTTAGTGGTAATCACATATGAGTTTGACTGTTGTCTCCTGACAACGATTTGGTTGTGTTCGCTATCGTCTTGGTATATGGTGACATTCGTACGACTTTCAATAAATATATGCTGTACTGCTTATCGGTCAGGTTCAGGAACTGGGGGAGAGCTGGCTAACAAAAGTGCCCGGCGCATTGGTCTTCGGCATAGCGGCGCCAGGGGGAAGTGTGTGGTGTAGAAAATGAGCAAGGTTAAAATACCATCTCTTAGTCTGAGTTATAAAATCCTTTTTATTCTTGGATGTTATATCTTCGGCATTCTGGCGATGTTCATTGTTTCTCAGGAGGATCTGAATACTGCCAAAGAAAAACTGGAAGCCCTTGAACTTGCCTACACCCTCAACAGTATTACCCTTGAAGTTCGCCGATATGAGAAAAACTTCTTCCTCTATGGAACGCAGGAGGCTTTACAGGAAAATGGCAGACAGCTTGCTCTGGCACTGCAGACGATTGAGATTATCTCCAAACGGGTGGCCAGATTTAAAGTGCATCCCATGCTCATCAAGCTGAAAGACCTGACCATTACCTACCAGGAAGGCATGGAAACCCTGGCCGAAAAATGGACGAACAGCAAAGATGCAGTGCATGGCGAGTTGGCGAATAAACTTCGCTTCGAGGGGCAGGAGATGACAGAACTCAGCAAGGAGCTGGTCAGGTTTGAGCATAACCAGATCCGCATAATTCTGGATGAATTAGTCTCACGGCTTATTGTCTGGTCTATGGTGGCGATTGCCGTGGGTATCTTTATTCCTCTCATCATGTCGTTTCGTATTTTCAAGCCGCTGCGCATCATTAAAGAGGCAACGGAAGATATTGCTCTTGGTCGTTTCAGTAAAATTGAAGTCCTCGATACGCGAGATGAAATGCAGCAGGTTATGGAGGCATTCAATACCATGGTGGGGGAGTTGGAACGCCGTCAGGACCAGCTGGTGCAGTCGCAAAAACTTTCATCAATAGGGACTCTGACCGCGGGTGTCGCCCACCAGTTGAATAATCCGCTGAATAATATTTCCACCTCCTGCCAGATAGCCGTGGATGATTTCGATGGTGGTGACCCTGCTCTTATCAAAAAAATGCTGAAAAATATTGAGCACGAAACGTATCGGGCGAGAGATGTCGTGCAGGGTCTGCTGGAATTTTCCCGGGTGAAGGAATTCGAGCTCCATCCGGCAAACCTGGAAAACGTGGTGAGTCGCTCGGTGAAGCTGGTGAAAAGCCACGTCACTTCGGCAATCAGTATTTCGGTCGATATTCCGGAGAATCTGTTTGTGCCGATGGATATTCAGAAAATACAGGAAGTGTTGATTATCATGATTATCAATGCCTCCCAGGCGATTGTCGGTGAAGGCAGGATCGCTATTTCGGCTTCAATCGATGAAAAAAAGGATGAAGCGGTAATCGAAATCACCGATTCCGGTTCCGGGATTGCCGATGAAATCAAGGATCGACTTTTCGATCCATTTTATACCACGAAAGAAGAGGGGCAGGGGACTGGTCTGGGCCTGTCTATTGCCTATGGCATTATTCAGAAGCACCATGGCGAGATAACGGTGGAAAGCGTTGCTGGAATTGGTGCGTCTTTTTTTATTCATCTGCCGCTGCAGGCAGGCCAGCTGACTGATCTTGGAGAAGCGTCGTGAGCAGTGAGAAAATTCTGGTTGTCGACGATGAAGCGATTGCTCGCGACAATGTAGAGTATATGCTGCGAAAAGGCGGGTATGAAGTCTTTACGGCAGAAAATGGTGAGGAGGCTATCGCTTTTCTTGAAAGCCGGGAGGTCGATCTTGTCCTGACCGATCTACGCATGAAAGGACAGGACGGTATGGCGGTTATCGCGGCCTGTAAAGAATTATGGCCACAGACTGAAGTTATCGTCATTACCGGCTATGCCAGCGTTGACACAGCGGTGGAGGCTATCCAGAGAGGTGCCTACCATTATCTCGCCAAACCGGTCAAAAAAGATGAGATGCTGGCCCTGGTCCAGAAAGCCCTGGAAAAACGGGCGTTGAGTAAGGAAGTTATCGAGCTCAGAAAAAAGGTCTCATCCAATACCGGTGCAACCAGGATTCTCGGCAAGAGCCTGAAAATTCAGCTGTTGCGCGAGAGTATCATGCAGGTCGCCCCGTTGGAATGCAATGTGTTGATTATGGGCGAAACGGGTACCGGCAAGGAATTGGTGGCCCGGACGATCCACGAACTCAGTCCACGATCGAGTCACCGATTCGTCGCCTTCAACTGTGGCGCGTTTACCGAAGAACTGATCACCAGCGAACTTTTCGGCCATGAAAAAGGTGCGTTCACCGGGGCGGCGCAGATAAAAAAAGGGCTGCTGGAGCTGGCCGAAGGCGGCACGGTCTTCTTTGACGAGGTGGGCGAGTTGTCGTTGTCAATGCAGGTAAAACTACTCCGGGTCCTGCAGGAACGTACCCTGATGCGGGTCGGCGGCACGGAAGAGATTCCGGTCGATATCCGCATACTCGCCGCCACCAATAAAGACTTGAAAAAGGAGGCCGAGAGCGGAGCGTTCAGGCTGGATCTCTTTTACCGCCTCGATGTCCTGACCATAAAGGTTCCCTCTCTGGCCGAACGAAAAGAGGATATTCCTATTCTGGTCAACCATTTCCTCGCGAAACATTCGTCGCCTTCCACAAGAATTCCCAAGCTTTCACCTGAGGTGGCGCACACCCTGAAGCAATATGAGTACCCGGGGAATGTCCGGGAACTGGAAAACATTGCCCAACGTCTGCTGCTGCAATGCGATGGCGAGGTGGTTGACTCCTGCCATCTCATTGAAGATCTGCAAAGCAGTTCCGTGAGTCCTTCCCGGGTCGCTCCGCAGTTCTGGCCGTCGCTTGAGGAACATGAAAAAAATTATATTCTGGAAGTCCTTGACGAGACGGAAGGCAACAAATCCCAGGCGGCCAAGATCTTAGATATCGACCGGGTCTCCCTGTGGCGAAAGATCAAACGATATGGCCTCGACGATCCTGAGGGCTAAACCAAAAGTCCTCCCCTTGCCCTTATTCTGCGGGCAGCAGCACGAGGGGGATCACCTCGTCGGCATTTTTCACCAGTACCACTTGCAGGTTCTCCAGTACATCGGGTGGCAGTATCTCCACCTCCTCCTTGTTGGCCAGCGGTAAAAGAACAGTTTTGACGCCTGCCCGCTGCGCCGCCAGCAGTTTTTCCCTGATGCCGCCAATAGGCAGAATACGTCCGCTCAACGTCATTTCTCCGGTCATGGCGATATCTCTTCGCGCCGGTCGTTTCGTGAGCAGCGAGAGGAGCGCGGCAAAGATGGTTATTCCGGCGGATGGACCGTCTTTGGCGATACCGCCGGCCGGAAAATGGATATGAATATCCATGTTCTTAAAGAAATATTCCTTGATGCCGAACTCCGCCGATCTGCTTCTGATCAGGCTGAGCGCCGCCTGCGCCGATTCCTGCAATACCTCCCCAAGAGAGCCGGTAAGCAGTAAATTGCCGGATCCTTCCATGGATGCTGTCTCGACGCTGATGATCTCGCCGCCGATTGCCGACCAGACCAGACCGGTGGTTATACCTACCTTCGGTTCGTTTTCCGCGTAATTCTGGATGAACCTGCGGGGCCCGAGAAGGGTGGTGATGGTGCTTGCTTCAATTTTGGTATCGAGCACGGTCTTTTTCGAGTCGAGGTAGAGCAGGGCCAGCTTGCGGCAGACATTGGCAATTTCTCTTTCCAGATTGCGCAGACCTGATTCCCGGGTGTAATCGCCAATAATTCTCGATAAAGCCTCAGAGGAAAAGTCTATGTCGAGGGTATTCAACCCGGCCGCTTTGAGTTGTCTGGGAATGATGAAATCCCGGGCAATCTTGCATTTTTCCTTTTCGGTATAACCGGTAAATTCAATCAGCTCCATTCGGTCAAGCAGGGGGCCGGGCAATTTGGATACATCATTGGCCGTGGCGATAAACATGATGCGCGACAGATTAAAGGGGATATCGAGATAATGATCCATGAATTTAATGTTCTGTTCAGGATCGAGGACCTCGAGCATGACCGATGCAGGGTCACCGCGAAAGTCCTGGCCGATTTTATCGATTTCGTCCAGCATGAAGACAGGGTTGTTCACCGCCGCCCTTTTTAATTCGGTGATGATCCGGCCGGGCATGGCCCCTACGTAGGTGCGCCGATGGCCGCGGAGTTCCGCCTCATCCCGTAACCCGGCCAGGGAAACTCTGATGAAATGCAGTTGCAGTGCTTCGGCGATCGCCCGGCCTACTGAGGTCTTGCCGGTACCCGGCGGGCCGGTGAAGCAGAGAATTGGCCCCTTGCCCATTTCACTGGTCAGCTTCTGATCCAGGACCTCCCGCACGGTTTTGCGCAGTTCATCAAGGTTTACCGGTTTGCCGAGATAGTGTGCGGCCCCGCTTTTCATCGCCTGTACCGCCGAATTGATGGTGGCAAAGCCGGTCACCATGATGACGGGAATTTCGGGATAGCTGCTATTGACCTCATGGAGCAGTTCCAGGCCATCCATATGATCCATTTTCAGATCGCTGATGATGAGATCAATGTCCTCTTCTGCCAGCACCTTCAGGGCGGCAAGGCCGTTTTCGGCGGTTTTGCATGCAAAGCCGTCTTTGGTCAGGACGTGGGCCATGTTGGTTCTGGCAATATCCTCGTCGTCGACGATGAGGATGTTCTGTCTGGCACTGCCGCGCAGTGTTTTTGCGGCCAGAAATTCAAGAATGCGCTGTTTCACCTGGCCCAGTCCGCAGTGTCGACCGTCGAGGATGGATTGGACCCGGCTCATATCCAGCGTCCCTTTGGTGGAAATATTCCAGGGCAGGGAGCTGATCAGTTCGATGTAATTGAGACCGACGGAATATTCCGCGACGGCAGCATCGGTGTTCGCCAGTTTGTCCAGTTCTTTATTGGCGGCATCAAGGGCGTATTGCGGAAGATTCGCCTCGGTAATCTGGTTGCGCAGTTTGCTGAGAGGGGTCTCCTCCTTGTCCTGCTGTTCGGGGAGGGGAGCATCGGTGCTGGGTTTCTTCTTGAAAAACATGGTCAGTGTCCTCGTCTGTTCTGATGAACCGGTGTCTGCGTCTGTTCATTTCTTTGTACCATATTCCATGGCAAATGCACTCTTAAGTTGTGAGGGAAATGCTCATCCGGAAGCCGGATTGACGGCATAGGTTGCAATCCGCAACGTCTGTTGCAATGTGCAACTCGTTTTTCAGGCGTTTGTTGCATTCAGCAACAAAATGGAAGGTTCTTCACAAAGATCTGTTTATAAATTGTTTAATATCAAGCACATAAAATTTTTTACCAGGATGGTCTGGTTCTTGATAGAAGGAACATCAAATAGCGAAGAGATGACTGAAGGTGAGAAATGAAAGACACAATGCATCGAAACATAAGGCCATTAACGGTACTCCAGCGGGTGGAAACTGATGCCTCCGCGCAACAGTGCAGCCTGGCCAAAAAATCGTGCATTCTGCTGGTCACCAAAAATAGTCGATTGGCGGATCCGGTAATGGACTATGCGATAAATGTCGCCGATCGGATGAATTGTAAAGTGCTGGCCAGCTATGTGAATACTCTGCCTCTTTTGGACAATGATGGCATGCATCCCAGGCTCGCTGCATCGGCAATACAGCAGAATGGTGATGCGTTTAAAGCTAAAGCCGCCGCCCGTGGAGTCGAATTTGAGTATGTCCGGGAGTCAGGAAAAATAAGCAAGGTAATCAGCAGATTATGCAGAATGGTGAAAAGGGTCGAATTTGTTCTTATCGACCAGGGAATAAAAATTGAAGAGGCGGCCTTCGGCTCACCGGTCCCGGTTTTCAATATTGTTTGTACCGATACGAGAACCGGAAAGATGATCGACAACCGTCAAGCAAAAAAAATTTCTTATGGAGAAAAAAACATGAAAGCAACAAGCAGGAAAAGTCATCTTCTCAAAACCCTTATTTTTGGCACCATGACGGCGGCTCTTTATGCAGCAGTGTTCACTAACTCCGAATTTGTCATGACGTATTTCACCAGGGGCGGAATATACGCTTTGTTGCCGGTAGCGACGGTTTTTGTTTTTTCCTATGCCCATGGCTCCTTTACCAGCAATTTCTGGTCGGCCCTTGGTATTGAAGGTTCGAAAGCGACTGTGCAGAAACAGGCTGAAAAATCGAAAACCGTCGATAAGCGTCGGGACACCAGACCACGGGTGCAGGCCAGCGCATAACCTCTTTGGATATAGGAACTTATCGACTGGCAAAGCGGCAATCTTCCTGCCGCTCTGCCAGCAGAAATTACGAACATAACAAAAGGAGTCAACAATGCACGGACCAGTAGCTGACACTATCCAATTTATTGATTTGAACTTTGCCTACATCGTCTTTTTAGTCATCGTCGGTTTTATCGGCGGCCTGGTGAGTGGTTTTATCGGTTCGGGCGGGGCTTTTGTGCTTACCCCGGGGATGATGAGTCTCGGTGTTCCCGGAACCGTTGCTGTGGCCAGTAACATGTGTCATAAGTTTCCCAAAGCCCTGGTCGGCTCGATCAAGAGATACCGTTACGGTCAGGTAGATATCAAACTTGGTCTGATCATGGGTGTTTTCGCCGAAATCGGGGTCCAGGTCGGGATCATGGTGCAAAAACACATACTCGAAACCTGGGGGGAAGCAGGATCCAACCTTTATGTCAGTGTTTCTTTCGTCACAGTCCTGGTCATTGTCGGCTCTTTTGTCCTGCGTGATGCTCTTAAACTGCGGAAATCAGGTGGTGACGGCTGGGTACAGCCTCCTATCGCTGCCCGGTTGCAGAAGATAGAATTATGGCCCATGATGACCTTTAAAAGAGCCAATCTGCGTATCAGCGTCTGGTTTATCATCCCCGTTGCCCTTGCAACCGGTATGCTCGCAGCAACCATCGCCGTTGGTGGCTTCATCGGCGTTCCGGGACTTATGTATATCATCGGCGCAACCAGTATCGTCGCGTCAGCTACTGAACTGGTCGTGGCCTTCGTCATGGGCTTGGGCGGTACGCTTATCTGGGCCTTTTACGGCATGGTCGATATTCGGTTAACCCTGCTGATCCTTGGTGGTTCGCTCTTTGGTGTGCAGCTTGGTGCAATCGGTACGACCTATGTGAAAGACTACATGATCAAATACGTCATGGCGACCATCATGTTGATCGTTGCCGTCAGTCGCTTTCTGGCAATGCCGAAGTATATGAATAAACTGAATCTTACTTCTTTTTCCGATGCCAGTGTCGCTCTTATGACCCAGATGAGTTTCTACATCATGTGCTTTGCCCTGCTGACTGGAGCCATGATTATTCTGGTTAACATGTTTAAGGCGAGAAGTGCGGAAAGCGCCCTTGAAAGAGCAGCGCAAGCACAGGCATGAGTGTGAGTACCATGATGGAGTCGATACTGGTTGCGGTCGATATCTCAAGGGTGAGCGGCTCAGCATTTAAACAGGGACTGGCCCTGGCATCGTCGATGCGGGCAAAGTTGATTGCGATCAGTGTTACTCCCAAATATGAAGGGAACATGAATCGTCTGAAGATAGACGATGCCAACAGGCAGCTCAGTGAACCCTTTCGCAAGAGTCTTGAGGAGGCTGCTTCCTATGCAGCCTCCCTGGGGCTGAAAATCCAGACGGTCCACGCGGTGGGGGAGCCGGCCGAACAGATTGTCCGGGTAGCCGAGGAAGAAGGGGTGGATTTGATTGTCCTGGGCAATGCCCAGCGCTCCAAGGTCGAACAGGTGCTGCTCGGCGGAATGACTGCAAAAGTCATAGCCGGCAGTCCCTGCGACGTGCTGCTGGTACCAGAAATGGGTGAAATCCGGTTTGGCAAAATACTTGTCGGTGTTAATGGAACGCCGGCCAGCAGTGCCGCCGGCCTGCGAGCCCTAGAATTGGCAGGGAGTTACGGCAGTGAAGTGCACGCAGTTACCGCCATTGATGTTCCCACGGACCAGAGTCTTCGGTACGGAGTGTTGAAGGATGCCAGAAAAAAAGGTTTTAAAGCCCTGGAAGCAATCGTCAGGCAGGGCGAAAAGCTGGGATTGCAGGTTATTACCGATTTGCAGGAGGCTTCCCCTGCAAAATGTCTGACAGGATATGCAAAAATAAAGGATATCCATCATATAATTCTCGGCTCAAAAGGCTATTTTGGGGTGAGTGATATTCTCTTAGGCAGTGTCGTTGAGCGGGTTGCTATGGTGGCTCCCTGTCCAGTTCAAGTCGTTAAAAAAGGAGACTGACAGCTGAGGAGAGTAATGGCGTGAACCGGAGTAGGAGGTTCAGAGAATTCTTACAGAATAGAGGTGAATCATGGAAACATCAATACTATTTGCACAAATCGTAATAGGTATGTGTGCTATCCATCTGATCCGGGGATCGTCGGAGTATATCGTCAAATGGTGGGCAAAAAACAGACGTGAGCAGAGTAGTGCGCAGGTGTCTGCCAAAAAAGTGACCAGGGACGACTGGTATGTTTTCTTCAGTTGTGCCGATTTGTACGGTAAAGATCCTGACAGGAAAAAAGATCAAAAAAGAAAGCCTGTTGAGGCGACAAAGAAGAGCAGGCGAGATACACGGCCGGTCACCCGGGCGTAGTGCATGGTTTTGCAGGAGGGTACTGAAGAGAGTACCCTCAATTACCTGCAAAGGGCAGTGCAAAAGCTCCCGCCTTGCATAGCTTTTATCGGGACAATCTCTTACGATTTCATAAATGGTGCATGGTTTGACGTGAACAACGGGGGATCGTGCCTGAGGATCGCAGCAATTTGTGGAGATCGCTTGAAGGAACTCTCCAGGAACCGCCGAACCTCTCCCCGGTTCCATCCTCTCGGATGGTTGAAATTACGGTACATTGACAGATCACCCTCATAGAAATCGTTTATTTCAAGACTCGAAATCTCCTGGCTGCAGGCAGGAAGATTAAATATTGCCAGGTTGAGAAAATCGATGGCCTGGTGATGTTCTTCGACAAAACACTGCGTCCGTTCAGCTTCCAGCCGACTCTCAGCCGGTGTACCGAACAGCAGATAGACATAGGTAGCAATCCCGGCCTCGTGCAGGTTCGCAAGTACTTGTGCGGCAAGTTTCAGATCGATTCCCTTGTGCATGCTGTTTAATACCTGTTGATCTCCTGATTCGAGACCGAGTTTCAACATACAGCAGCCGGAATCATGTAACCGGCGGCAAAACTGCCGGTCGGCCAGGAGCGTGTCGATACGGGCAAAACCATACCAGGGTGCCGCCAGGGGATTGTCAGCCAGGGCCCGGAGGGTTGACGGACTGATTGCATTGTCGAGCAGATGAATAAGCGCCGGAGAGGTTGCTGCACTCAAAGCGTGCAGGTCAGCTATGGTATCGCTCGGAGCAACGTGCTGATAGGGGTTGTCTTCGCTTGTCTCCGGGCAGAAGCTGCATTTTTTCCAGAAACAGCCAAAGGAGCTGGCATAGGGAAGGATGAAGCCCGGAGAGAGGTAGCCGTGGTCTTTCAAGGTGGTAAAGTCGGGTCGTATATGGGTCAATTTTTGTTCGTTTCCCAGCAGGTTCAGCAGCGGGCCCTCTCCACGACCGCCGATAAGGTGGTCAATGAGCCCAACAAAAGGATTGTGCCACTCCTTCTGGCTTAGCCAGGTGGTGATCAGGCCGCCGCCGACGACGATTTTCACTTTCGGATGGATCGCTCTCAGATACCCAATCATTGCGAAGGTGCACAGGGCCTGGCTGAGATAGTTCAGGGAAAAACCAATGTATCCGGAATTGCCGGTTGCAAGAAGTTCATCGAGTCTTCTGCTGAAGTAAGGATAAAAGATATTCGCCGTGTATTCTTTGGCCGCCAGCCGCAGATCACCGCTTTTTACAGGGGATCTGGCGTCGTCCTGATAATTGGCCAGCGACAGCTGCAGGCCAGATTCGTTTCCGGCCATTTCCAGGATGCGGTTGATATCCGCTACCGCCCGTCGATATCTGTCACCAGTGTGGTAGGTCTCTTGCGTCTGCAATGCCGAAATATTCTGCTGCACATGTTTATACGCCCTTTTGGACCAGGTATCTTCAGCCGGCTTCGCTGTCTTTAAGAGGAAATGCAACGCTTCGATATTCATGTCGCAGATCGTGCATGCGTGACCATGAGCACCAAGCGATGCCGAGAGGTAGGCAAGCGCTGCCGGTGGCTCGCAGGGCTTGGTCAGTGGTGGGTGAACGATCAGCATGCAGATTCCTTTGATGTCAAGCTTTTTACCTAACCATCTCCGAGGTTCATTAAGAGTCTTTACGAATTCATCATTGTTAATAATTATTCTGATTGCCCCTAATGTTCAACTACTGAACCAGGGTGTGGGCTCTTCGTTTACCGGGACGCCGTAAACCCATCCCTGGGGGCTTCGCTGCAGCCGTCCATGGCTGCAGAGACCCGTAAAACGAACAGCCCACACCCTTCCATTTCGACAAGCTGAGTATGGGGGGAATCAGAATAATTCTTCGCTTTTTCTGGCATCTTGCCAAAGTTGTACTATAATGTAGCCCGGTTTGTAGATGATCGGTTAAAAAAAATCAACTGGATGTGAACTATGATGATCTTTTGGAAAAAACTGGCACCGATACTGATGCTCTTTGTGGCCTTTACTTTATTGGAAGCTGGATTGACCGCGGATTATGCTGATGCCAGATCTTTTGGTGGAGGCAGGTCCTTTAAAATGACTCCCAGGACGCCGAGCAGAAGTATGGGGCCCGTTGCCCCGACCCAGAGAGGCGGCAGTTTTGGTCGTGGTCTGGCGGGTGGGCTGCTTGGTGGAGCGCTTGGCGGAATGCTCTTCGGTTCCATGTTCGGCGCCGGTGGCTCGGGGATGGGCATATTGCCGCTGCTGGTTCTGGGCGGGATTGCCTATTTTCTGTTTAAAAGGTTTTCGACCAAACCACCGCAGAATGGCTATCAGTCCTATCAGCAGAATCCCGGACCGCAGAGTCCTTCGAATATGTTCAGCGGTGCGTTCGGCAACAGTGCCCAGCCTCCGCCAGTTACCCCGGATATTGGCGGCAATCTCACGGCCGACGGCATTGACCAGATTAAAGAACATGACAGGAATTTTGACCCAAAACATTTCACCGAAGTAGCCTCTGACGTGTTCTTTAAGGTGCAGGCCGGGTGGATGCGCCGGGATCTTGATTCCTATAGACATCTGCTCGGCGAGCAGCTGGCCGGCGAATATGCCGATCACTTTGCGGAAATGCGCAGGAAAGGGCATATCAATAAGCTGGAATCCATAGCTGTTCGTAATCTGGAGATAGTTCAGGCGGGCAGCGACGGCCGGGAAGATTTCGTGACGGTGCTTTTTGCCGCCAACCTGCTTGACTATACCGTGGACGATAAAAGCGGTGAGCTGGTTGAGGGGAGCATGACAACGCCCGTCAAATTTAACGAAGAATGGACATGGGCACGGCCGGTTGGAACTGAGGATTGGAAACTGGAAGGAATCAAGGAAGTGTAATGGTGTCGTAAAAAATCAACATTTATAATGTTGCGCGCCCTTGGCATGTGTGGGCTTTGTCAGTTTAACCAATTTAATTATCAGGTAATAACTATGCGCTGGTGCTGCTGCGGATGATGGGCGGCACCCGCGTTTTTTTATGAGAGAGGGCAATTGTGGATCTTAGTCAGTTTCGTCGGGAATACTTAAGGGGAGGCTTGTCTCGTTCCAACCTGAACAGTGACCCGGTGTTGCAGTTTACCGAGTGGTTTGAGCAGGCCCAGAATATTGAAATCGCCGATCCAACGGCGATGATTCTGGCCACCGTGGGCAGTGGCGGTCAGCCGCATCAGAGAACAGTTCTGTTGAAATACTATGACGAGAAGGGCTTTGTTTTTTTCACGAACTTTGAGAGCAGAAAAGCCCGGGAGATAAAAGAAAATGCCAGGGTCAGTCTGCTCTTTGTCTGGCTTGATCTGGAGCGTCAGGTGATGATCAATGGCACCGCCGCCAAGGTGTCGACCGCTGAATCCGCCAGATATTTTATGACCCGGCCCAAGGAAAGCCAGATGGCGGCCTGGGTCTCGAGCCAGAGCCACATCCTTTCATCGCGGCAGATGCTGCTGCAGAAATTTGATGAGATGAAAAGAAAAATCGGTGAAGGCAAGGTCCCGCTGCCGTCATTCTGGGGCGGTTACCGCGTCGCTCCGGTTGAAATCGAGTTCTGGCAGGGAAGGCAAAACCGCCTGCACGACCGCTTCCTCTATACCAGGAACGGTGCATCAAACGAGTGGACCATTGAGCGGCTGGCCCCCTGAACGATTGCCGAATTGAGCGTTATCCCTTCACCACAGCCAGCGGTTTGAGTGTTGTTATGATCTGCACGAGATCGCGCTGGTTGTCCATCACCCTGGTTATATCTTTATAGGCCCCTGCCGCCTCATCGAGATCTTTTGTATGACGGATGGAGTGGATGATGCCCTGCTGTTCGAGGTGACGAATCTCCTCTTGCAGGTTAAGCTGTCGCTGGGCCTGTTTTCTGCCGAGTTTTCTGCCCGCTCCGTGTGAGCAGGAACAGAAACTTTCCCGGTTGCCCAATCCACGCACAATATAACTGGTGCTCCCCTGAGAACCGGGAATGATTCCCGCCTGTCCTGCTGCCGCCCTGGTCGCCCCTTTCCGGTGCACATACACTTTTTTGCCGAAATGGTCCTCCAGCGCGGCATAGTTATGGGCGACATCAAGGGCCGGAGAAAAGGTAACCGATGGTTCGAAGTCGAGCAGGATCTCGCTGACTTTATGCATCATCGCCTGGCGGTTAGCTGCTGCGAATTGGACGCAGTAATGCATTTCCCGCAGATACCTCTGTCCGGCATCAGATTGCACCGGGAGATAGTCGAGCTGCCATTTGGGTGGAATTTTTGCCCCATGGGCCTGATTGTAGGCTATCGCCAGCCGGTTATAATGGCCCGCCACCTGGTAGCCGATATTTCTGCTGCCGGAGTGGATCATCAGCCAGATGCAGTCGTCATCTCCTCGCTGCAGTTCGATAAAGTGGTTGCCACCACCGAGCGTGCCGAGCTGCAGCCGCCCGTTGTCATACTCCCGGCAGATCACCGGCAGCTCTTTTTCCGTAAGAGTGCCTGTCAGGTGGGGCATTTTCTCGTGGGGTTGCGCGGTCGTATGATGCTTGAAGCCAAGAGGTATTGTCTGCCGAACCGCCTGCATGATTTTTTTCAGCTGGGGTTGCGCCAGATGAGGCAATGAGGTCTGTACCGCACACACGCCGCAGCCGATATCGACGCCCACCGCATTGGGGATAACCACATCTTCAGTTGCCGCTACCCCGCCGATGGGCATGCCGTAACCGACGTGGGCGTCCGGCATTATTGCCACATGGTGATACACAAAAGGGTGATTGGCCAGATTTCTGGCCTGCTCCAGCGTATCGTGGTCGATGGTGTCGAGCCAGAGAGTAATCGGTTTTTTTTCCGTATCGATGGTTCTGATCATACCGCTATCCCCCTATCAATAGAACACAATATTCATCGTTGAGGCAACTGCCCACATCGCAAGTGCATAATGCCAATTGCTCTGTATTATTGTTCGGGGCGAGGCATGGTACCTGCTTACCAGGGCCAGCCCAACACCCGACAGGGGGCTGCTGCCGGTTGAGATAGCCCAGCTGGAGAGAAACAGAAATCCCAGTTGTGACTGATCGGGATGAAGCGGCAGCAGCAGCGGGCTGACGATGGCAATGCTGACGATCGGATGAACACCCATGATTCCTATAAGGATCATCGTGCCCAGGACCAGGGCAAATACTACCGGAGTAAAGCTTGCGCCTGCAAGACTGAATAAGGCGGGATATACATGGATAATTGATTTTATGCCGGTAGAAAAAACTCCTGCCGCCAGAAACAGGGTGAACTGGCTGCTGACCGACGAGATCCTGTTGACTATAAAATCATGCAGTGTTGCCATCCTGGGCCTGCCTCTCATGAAAAGAACAGCACCCAGCGGAGAGACCACGCAGATCAGATGCAGTACGCTGATGTCGCGCCGAAGATGATGGGTGAGGATGACGACGGCCGCGAGAAAGAGAGGAATCGTCAGGCTTTCAATCTTGATTGGATAGCCGGAGAATTCTTTTTTTCGCACACAACACACTTCCAAAAGAGAGTAGGCAATGGCGATACCACTCATGACGGCTCCCGGAATCAGGGTTTCCTGCCAGAGCATGCCCGGCGCGTAGGTGAGCGCCACCCCGGTGGCAATAAAAAAAGGGGACCACCAGGCTGCCGCACAAAACGAACGGGCCAGAATAATCATCTGTTCTTTGGTCAAGGTGCCGCTTTTCTGCAGCCGATCCCCAAACACAAAGAGCACCGACAGGTTAATCACGGCGCCAAGCAGATGGGTGCCGATCGCCGTTGTGACCACAGCTTTGCTGCCATGCGGCAGGTCAGGGTCCTCGACGCCTCGATTTGTAAGGGTGAGAAAAGCCACGGCAACAAACATGGCGAGCAGGGGCAGGTTGACGGCAAGTATCTGTCTCCAGCCAAGAAAAACACCGTGGACAGCGGCAAAGAGCAGGGCCGCAGCACCGATTGACAAGAGCACTAAAGTCTGGCGGGTGGCACTTCTGCCAAGGGTCTGCCAGGAAAGCAGGCAGACCAGCCATGCCAGAATGGTCGGCACGGGCAACACTGGCGGGAGTGCAACGCTCATAAGGTACAAGAGGAGTGTACCCAAGATGATCAATCCGGTATATTTTCGCATTACGATAGAAAGAGGGGGAAGAGGGAAGAGGCGATGGCTCGATTTTACAATGGCTGTTAGGATAAGGTCTTTTTAAACCTGCTTATGGCAAGGGTCAGAAAAGTGACAGACAGAACAGTCTGGGCAACAATTGCCGGCCAGAGGGCGGAAATCCCGACATCTTTCATGACGATGCCCCGCAGGATATCAAGATACCAGCGCATTGGGTTGATGACGGTGGCGTAGCGGACCGGATCGGGCATATTGCTGATTGGGAACATAAAGCCGCTCAGCATGACCGAGGGCATGAGGATCAGAAAACTGGTGAGCAGCGCCTGCTGCTGGGTCGCGGCACTGCCGCTGATGAGAAGGGCGATTCCCATGTTGCCGGCCAGGTAGATTCCGGTCAGACCATAGAGCAGCAGCAGGCTGCCCCGCACATGGACGCCAAAGAGGAAAAAGGCGACGATGAGCATTATTGACATGGTGATATAGCCGGTGATCATATAAGGAATTGTTTTGCCAAGGATAAATTCGATACCGCGGATGGGGGTGACCATCACCTGCTCGATAGTGCCGATTTCTTTTTCCCGAACGATGCCGATACTGGTCAGCAGCAGGCTGAAGATATAGAGCATGGTGGCAATCAATGCCGGGACGTAATAAAACTTGCTCTCCTGGTTGGTATTGTACCAGGCGCGGCTTTCGGTGGTTATCTGCACCGGTGAGATGGTGGTGCCCTTTCTGCCCAGCCGTTCTGCCAGTCGTTTATCGTTATAGTCACTGACAATAAACCCCGCATAGCCGAGGGCGATGGAGGTGCTGTTGCTGTCGGTGCCGTCGGTGATGAGCTGCACCCCCGCCGTCTGCTCGGTGAGGATATCTTTGCTGAAGCCAAACGGGATCTGCAGTACCGCCCGGACATCACTGCGGTCGAGCAGGGGGGTGATCTCCCTTTCGGACATGAGATTGTCGGTAATACGGAAATAATTGCCGGCGGTAAAGGCGCTGATCAGCTCTCTTGAGGCCGGAGTTTTATCCATGTCCAGCACAGCCAGGCGGATATCGGTCACATCGGTGGTGAGGGCAAAGGCCATGATGGTCAGCTGGATAACCGGCATGCCGAAAATAACCACCCGCATCCGTGGATCGCGCAGCATCTGTAAAAATTCCTTGATGAGCATGCGGTAAAGGCGTTGCAGCATCTCTTACTCCAGTTTGAAGGAAAAATTACGGTTGGCAATAACGATCATCAAAAGCGCGTAGAGTACTAAAAACAAGGCATCGAGCCAGAGTATTTCCAGACCGATGCCTTTGAGGTAGATGCCGCGCAGGATCGCAATGAAATACCGGGCAGGGACAATATAGGTGAGGAACTGCAGGGGGACCGGCATGTTTTCGATGGCGAAGACGAAACCGCTGAGGATGAGTGTCGGCAGAAAACCGGCAATGATAGCCAGCTGATTGGCCAGGACCTGGGATTTAAGTTTAATACTCAGTGTCATCCCGAAAAAGAGGGCTCCGGTCAGAAAAAAGGCGGAAAGGATAAAGAGCAGCGCGGCGTTGCCGACGATCGGCACATTGAAGATCCATTTACCGATCAGCACTGCCATGGCCACATCCGCCATGCCGATACAGAAATAAGGGATGACTTTACCAAAGATCAGCTCGGGGCCGCGAAGCGGGGTGCTGATCAGCTGTTCCATGGTCCCTGTCTCCCATTCTTTTGCTATAGTGGTACTGGTCAGCAACGCCGCGACAACGATCATGACCAGGGCAATGATCCCGGGGATGAGCACGTTCTGGCTGCGCAGGTCGGGGTTGTACCAGGATCGCTGGATTAATTCCATTGGCTGCTTCAGCTCCCCCCGTCCTTGGTTCTGCTTCTGTTCTGAGGCAACCTCCAGGGCATAGATGGTCCCGATGTTTGCCGCATACCCCATGGCCAGCCGGGAGGTGTTGGCATCGCTACCGTCACCGATGATCTGAATTTTTACCGGCTTGGCCGCCTGCACCTTGCCGGCAAAATCCCCGGGGATAACCAGGGCGACCATGGCGCTGCCCCGGTCGAGTTCTTTTTGCAGGCCGGGGTAATCGTCATGAAAACCTTTGATGGCAAAATAGGGCGAACTCTGAAAGAGACTGAGCAGCTCGCGGCTCTCGGGAGTACGCGACTGATCCCAGACCACTGTCGGCACCAGCCGCAGATCCAGGGTGAGGGCGTAGCCGTAGAGCAGGATGAGGATCAGCGGAATGGCCAGGGCTAAAGTCAGGCTCCGCCAGTCGCGCACCAGGTGCAGGGATTCTTTGCGGGCCACCGCGGTGAGACGTCTGAAGTTCATTGTTTATCAACCTCACTGTCTTTCTCGCGGTCTTTTTTGCGGTCCACCTCTTCGATAAGTGAGATAAAAACATCCTCCATGCTCGGCAGGATAGTTTCCATGACAAAGGTGTCTTGATCAAGGCCACGGTCGGTAAGAAGTTGCCTGATTGCTGCGGTGGCAGTCTGGTCATCTGCGGCAACGATATGCAGGCCGGAACCGAAAAGCGCCGCATCACGAACCTCCGGCAAAGTCTTCAGTGGAGCAATCAGGCTCTGGGGATCGACACAGCGCAAATCGATAATTTTATCCTGCATGAACATGGTCTTCAGCTCCATCGGCGATCCGGATGCGATCATTTTCCCATCGTAGATCAGGGCGATGCGGTCGCAGTATTCGGCTTCTTCCATGTAATGGGTCGTGACGAAGACGGTGATGCCCTGATCGGCCATGGAGTAAATGAGGTCCCAGAACTGTCGGCGGCTGAGAGGATCGACGCCGCTGGTCGGTTCGTCAAGAAAGATGATCGGCGGTTCATGCAGGATGGCGCAGGCGAGGGCGAGACGCTGTTTCCAGCCGCCGCTGAGAATGGCGGTAAGGCTGGTTCGATGGTCGTGCAGGCCGGCCATCTCCACCGCCCAGTCGAGGCGCTGCTCCAGTCGCGTACCGCTCAGGCCGTAGATGCCGCCGTAAAAACCGATGTTTTCCGTGACGGTGAGATCTTCATAGAGGGAAAACTTCTGACTCATATAACCGATATGCAGCTTTATCTGTTCGGTTTGGCTCAGGATATCAAAGCCGGCCACCGTCCCGCTGCCGGAACTGGGGCTGAGCAGCCCGCAGAGCATGCGGATGGTGGTGCTTTTGCCGGCGCCGTTCGGCCCGAGAAAACCAAAGATTTCCCCCTTTTTTACCTGAAAGCCGATATCATCAACGGCGGTGAAGGTGCCGAATCGTCGGGTCAGGTGTTCCACCTGCACGGCGAGGGAGGCGATGTCTGTCGCTCCGTCCATTGCGATCTGTGCGCTCTTCTCAGTTTCCGGGGGTGGCTGATCGATCTTGCCGAGCAGGCTGACAAAAACATCTTCAAGAGACGGCTGGGTCTCGCGAACCTGGGCAAAGTCGATTTTTTCCCGTTGCAGCAGATCGACGACCTGGTCGTGAGTATCTTTACTGTCCCGGCAGACCAGGTGGACCGTATCGCCAAAGAGATTGACGCTTTTGGTGAAGGGTTTTGCGCGGAGCAGACCGATTATTTTTCTCGCCTGCCGGGATCTGATCGCCAGTATCCGGCCATCCATCAGTTGTTTTATTTCACCTGGAGTACCGACGGCCATGAGTCTGCCCTGGTCGATCAGGCCGACCCGGTCGCAGCGTTCCGCCTCATCGAGATAGGCGGTGGTGATCAGCACCGCCACCTCCTGCTCGCGCAGTTGATTGAGGATTCGCCAGAAATCCCGACGACTCACCGGGTCGACGCCATTGGTTGGCTCGTCGAGCAGGAGGACCTTCGGGGTGTGGATAAGGGCGCAAACCAGCTGGAGTTTTTGTTTCATGCCGCCGGAGAGAGCACCTGCCCGGCGCCGGATAAAGGGGCGCATATGGCTGAAATCGAGCAGCTCTTCGATGCGCTTTTGTCTGCCTTTACGGCTCATGCCGTACAGATCGGCATAAAAATCGATATTTTCACCGACGGTGAGATCCTGATACAGGCCGAATCTCTGGCTCATATAGGCCAGCTGGTCTTTGACTTCTGCCGCCTCGTGCAAGGTATCAAAACCGGCAATCCGGGCGGTTCCCGAATCAGCATCCATGATGGTGGCGAGCATGCGGAGGCTGGTCGATTTGCCCGCCCCGTCCGGGCCGACCAAGCCGAAGATTTCGCCGGGAAAGACCGTGAGACGCAACTGATCGACAGCAGTGAGCGCACCAAATTTCTTGGTAAGTCCGTCTGCAACAATAGCAGGGGATGCGTTTTCTGTCGCCGTCTGTCGGCGTGTGGGAGTCTCGTCGGCGGGAATACTCATTTTACCGGCTGCCGAAGTCTATATGTCCGTCGGCGGGCATACCGGGTTTCAGTTCATGTTCGGGATTCTCGAGCAGAACCTTGATCCGGTACATGAGTTTGACCCGTTCTTCAAAGGTCTGCACCGTCTTTGGGGTAAATTCGGCCTGGCTGCTGATGTAGCTCACCCGCCCGGAATAGGTCTTGCCCGGGAAGGCATCGGTTGTCACCTCGACCTGCTGGCCAAGCTTTATTCGGCCAAGATCGCTTTCGTGGATATAGGCACGCAGCCACGGTTTATCCATCTGGCCGAGGGTGAGCACCGGCGAGGCGGTATTGAGATATTCCCCCGCCTCGGCCGAAGTGCTGAGCACCACACCATTCATGGGAGCAGCCAACTCGGTATAGATCAGCTGTTGTTTGGCCTGGCTGACCGTCTCCAGGGCGACCTTGACTTTGGCCCGTGCCTGCTCGATAGTTTCCTGCCGCGGGCCGGCCTTGATCAGGGCATATTCTGCTTCCGCCTGCTGCAGAGCAGCCTCTGCCTTATGCAGCTGTTCGATGCGTGGGCCGATCCTGAGGAGCTCGAGTCGCAGCTTTGCCGCTTTTGTCTGCGCGGCGGCCTCCTTGGCCCGGTTTTCGGCAGTCTCAAAGTTTATCTGATAGGTTTCAAGGGTATTTTTGCTGACACCCTTTTCTTTGTAGAGACTGATATACCGGTTTTGATCAATTCTGGCCTGTTTTAACTGGACGATAGCTGATTGTTCGGCTGCCTTGGCGCTGTCGAGGTCCGCCCTGGCACTCTCGATGTCCTGGCTGCGGCTGCCGTTCTGCAATTCCGTCAGAGTTTGCCGGGCCTGCATGACTGCGGCTTCGGACCGGGCAATATCTTCCGGGCGGCTGCCCGCTTCAAGCTCCGCGAGCACTGATCGGGAGTACGCCAGATTGGCTTCAGCCTGGGCCAGGGCAATGGTCTGATCACTTTTGTCCAGCCTGGCCAACGGCTGACGTTCTTTCACCGTATCGCCTTCTTCCACCAGCCGTTCTTGCATGCGCCCCGGAATCCTGAAGCTCATCTGGGTTTCGGTAACCTCGATATTGCCGGAAAACCGCAATGTTGAACTGTCTTTTTGCTGGGTGAGGAGATTGAATGCAAAAATACCGCCAATGACGAGTGCCGCAAGGGGAAGAATAATGCGCAATCTTTTTTTCATATTTCTGCCTTCGTTAGTGAAAGAAATGCCTCTTTAATCCTGGCAATTTCTCCGGGAAAAAGAGCCAGACAGCGTCAGCCAGTTGGTCAGGATTGTCTTCTGTTGCCGGGGGGCGGCGAAGACCTTGCGGATGACCGCTGTGCCGGGGTGGAGCAGATACACTGGCCGATAAAGCGCACAGCACGGGATTTAGGTCTTTCTGCTCCAGGGGCGATCTGCATAATGTCGACAATGATGGTGCGCAGCGGTTCTTTGTGAGGTTTGCCGTATCTATTAAATGTATTATTTAAACAGGTTTGTAAAACAGTCGCTTGAATAATTCAAGCAGAAATGAAGTCCGCATCTCTTCCTCTATCTTCGAGCCTTCCCGCTGATATGCGTAATTTTGATCATGAAGACTTTTGCCGCCTGCTCTTTTTGTTCAATATAGTGATTGCCTTCTTCGATAAACGCCGGGCTGTATTTCTCCACAAGCCATCGCAGAGCGGTATACCGCTGCTCGTCTTTAACTTCTGACGCGATGCCGGATGCCACGGTACTTTCATATTCGGTGGCAAATTGATCCGGCAAAATTCTGGTTGTGCCGACAACGCAAAAAGACACCTTTGGATTGTCTTCGAGGTTGTCAAGTTTCTGTCCGCTGAGAGCACAATGGAAATAGATACAATTGTTTTTATACACATAGTTTAACGGCACACCATACGGTTGGTGGTCTTTGCCGACTGTGGACAATACTCCGTATTCGGCGGAATCGAGCAACGCAACTGCTTCCTGCTTGCTGATCTCCCGGTCTTTTCTTCTCATGCTTTTCATAGGGTCTCTTGTCAGGTAAATGTTATAAAGAAGGGAGGGTGCATCTCAGACGATCCGTGTCAGCGTATTGAGCTGGGCATTCTGTTGACGATGCAGAGGGATGTGAGATGGTAGTCAGGCATCTGCTGCTCTGCTCGCTTGCCGGAAGTAGGGAAACTATATTCTTTTTCATGCATTTCTGCCACCTCATATCCTCATATAGCTGATGCTTCGTGGCAATCCCCAAAAAAAATGAAAACGCTTGTCATCTGCACCTACTAGGGGGTAAAAAGAGACAGACAATTTTTTCGAAGTGCTGAAAAGGAGAGGTTATGCAGACAAAAGAAATGCCCGGTTGTGCTCTGTGTCCTTACGATTGGTCCGAGAGATACTGTCGTGGTCGCGGCGGCAAGGGGCCGGAAAATTGCCCTTCCTTGCGCAGGGATCTGGCGAAGGAGGCTCAGGCTCTGATCAGCGAACCGGCGCTTCTTGAATTTTCGCGAAACTGTTCGATCCAGGAATCCAGGGCTTACGGTGACCGAGAGCTTGGCTACGAACATGTGCATCCAATAAAAACCCGCATTCAGGAAATAATCGAGTTTGCCGGGCGAATGGATTATAAACGGTTGGCGCTGATCTTTTGCGTCGGTCTGCGACGGGAGGCCGCCATCGTTCACGAAATGTTCGAGAATCATGGTTTTGAAACCGTCTCCGTGGTCTGCAAGGTAGGACGCATGCCTAAAAGCGGGCTGGGATTGACGCAGGAAGATTATGTCGACCCGGGGGCGGAGGTCGAGACCATGTGCAACCCGGTGATGCAGGCTCTGGTCGCCAATGACAGCGGGGCGGAACTGAATGTCCTGCTGGGCCTGTGCGTTGGCCATGACTCGCTGTTCATTCGCCATGCCCAGGCGCCGGTTACGGTCCTGGCCGTGAAAGACCGGCTCCTCGGCCATAATCCACTGGCGGCAATATATACCAGCGACAGCTATTATCGCAGCTTGAAAAAGCCTGAGTGAGGCTGAGTGGTCGCGGCTGTGTTCACGTCTCGCGGAGATGAGTCATTTCCGGAAAATCCAGAACAGGATAGACAGCACCAGCGAAATAACAATGCAGGTGGTAAGGGGAAAGTAAAATTTAAAATTCCCGGTCTTGAAGACCAGATCACCCGGCAGCCGGCCCAGATGCAATTTTTGCAGCAGTGGCCAGCAAAGGCCGAGGAGGGTGAGGGTAATGCCGATAGTGATCAGTATCTTCGCCATGTGCTGTCTCTTCTTTTACCCGCAGTGCGTGCCACGTGTCTTCTTGCAAGTCAACTCTTGACTCGCTTCTCATACGCTGTAAAAGGGTCCGCCAAATGCCCCGACAAAAAGCCGTCCTGGTGACCGCTCTTGCAATAAAAACCTATGCAGGACGGCGCGCCGCAGGGAAACCATGGATCCGCGCCAATCAGAGCTGCGGGTCAATATGACCGGGCCCACCGCAGTCAGGAGTATAACAGCTGACATCTTTAAAGGCACAGCGCTGGTTGCAGCTTGGACAGATTTCTGGCGGGGTGGCGGCTTGAATGGTCGTCCCGCATTCCAGACATTTCCAGAAAGGATCCAGGGTCTTTGCTCGAGTTGCTTGTTTTTTTTCGGTCATCATTGCATCCTTTATTTTTCTTTTATGCTTCTTCCCCGTTGGTTGAAGCTTCAAGTTCTCTTAACTTTAAGACCAAGGTCCGGCGGTGACAAGGATTGAAACGCACGGGTTGACCTCTGCAGTATTGCATAAAGAATGCGACAATAATATTGTCACCGTTTGACGTCTCTGGTTAAGTGTCCCAATGAAGAGGCATTTGACCGCACCACAACGGAAAAGGCGACACAATCGACCATAAATATCAATGATATGGAGAGCCCCAAATGGCCTCTTTTGATTTTGAACAGGAAAAACAGGCTTTCAGAGATTTTTATGAGAAAAACCGGAAGCATCTGTTTGCCGCCAAGAACATCTATGTCCGCCTTATCACCTCGTTAATCAAACGCTTGGGCATTGATGAGGTGACGAAGATAGAAGGTCGAGTCAAGGATAAAGAGGAGTGCATCAAAAAGTTTACCCGCAAATATCAGAACCGGCTCGAGGTTGATGAACAACCATATGAAATCCGATTTTTCATCTCAGACCTGATCGGCATCCGCATCGTCTGCCTCTATGAAGACCAGATCGCCCAGTTGTCGGAAATGCTGCAGCAACATTTCCGAATTCTCGACATTACCGACAAGATTTCTTCCGTGGAGAGGACAGAAGAATTGTTCGGTTACAAAGGTCTGCATATGGATCTGGCCTTAAATGATGAGATGGCGTCTTTGCCGAAGTACCGACCCTATGCGGATAATTTTTTCGAGGTACAGATCCGCTCCCTGATTCAGGATGCCTGGAGTGTGCTGGATCACAAGATAAAGTATAAGAAATCGATCCCTATTGATCTGAAGCGCAGAATCAATATTCTCTCCGCTCTCTTCGAGCTTGCGGACCGGGAATTCAAGGAAATCCGCAATGCCACAAGAGAACTGATGCAACAGGAAACGGTGGCGCCAATTGTCGAGCAGCCCGACGATACCCCTGAAGCAGCAATTTCTGGCGGGGGATCTACCAACAGCAAGAAATTAAATGCCTTTAATTTCTTGCGGATAGCAGGTCATTTCTTCAGAGATTTTGAGTTCGATGACTCCAAGGTCGATAACTTTGTCAACGATATCCTGAAACTGCACAGTGGCTTTGAAAAATCGGATTTCCATCAATGTTTGAACGATAATCTCAGCATCGTCAAAGAGTATCACGAACATTTTCTCACGGAGAACCCCGACAAAGCCTTCAGCCCTTTCACCTTGATCAGGCACTGTCTCTACCTCTACAACCGGGAAATCTTCGAGCGGATTTTGTTTAAGAAAACCAGAGGAAGATTTGTCGACTGGCTCAAGGAAGCGCAGAGAAACTCGATGTAATATTGCCTCTACTTCATCGAAAAGGAACTGAGATTTAAAAAATGAGATCTGAATGGAGGAGTAAATATGCAATGAATGGCTTGAAAATCGATTTAAGTAAGGTGGTAAACAGACTGCTTGCGGCCGTGCTTTTTGGTCTGCTTGTTTCCGGCTGTGCCGCTATGAGTAAAAAGGAATGCCTCAACGCCCAATGGCAGAGCGTAGGGTTTGAGGATGGTGCGAAAGGGTATCAGGCCTCTCGTATCGGCGAATATCGTACATCCTGTGCCGAATATAATGTCGCGCCTGACGTTGACGCCTATATGCAGGGCCGTCTCCAGGGGCTGGCGCAGTGGTGCACGCCAAGCAATGGGTATTATCAGGGAACCCGTGGTGCCGTCTACAATGGTGTTTGTCCAGAAGCATTAGCGTCTGATTTCGAGTTCGCAATGAGTGAGGGCAGGGCCGTTTACGATTACCTGCAAAAGATTCAAGACTATGAGATGTTCCTCGCACGTTTACATCGAGAGTATGGAGCCATCGGAAAACAGATATCCTCTATGGAATCAGAGTTAGTCAGTGATCAGGTACAGCCGGGACGCCGCAGGGATTTATTGCATGACATACGAGCCGCTGAAAGGGATCGTGAGTCGTTGCGTTATGATATTTCCGAGGCCGAGTTTTCGCTTGGCGAAATGCACCGCAATCTCGAGAGAATGAAGGCCGAAAGTCTTTACCAATAAGAAACAGTAAAGAGCAAGAAATTACCGTGATACAGATAACCCAGCAGATTGAATCCTGGATGGACAATAGAGCCAATAATGCTCTGGAACCCGGCGCACCATTACCGGCTTTTGGCAAACCTCTGGTGGGGGTTGCCCATGGAGAGGACGCACTCTTTACATTCCTGAAGCATGACATTGGTCCTGATTTTTACTGGACGCCAGAGGAAGCATTTTTGTCAGCATTTCCAGAAGAGCAAACCAGGGCAGATGAGCTGAGTGTTATTGCCTGGGTTCTGCCGCAGACGGAGCATACCCGTCTGGCGCAAAGGAAGTCCCTTGATCTGCCGAGCATTGAATGGAGCAAAGCACGGCACTACGGTGAGATGGTAAACGAAAATTTACGCCGTTACCTGGTAGATCTGCTCGAAGCAGAAGGATATCGGGCCTGTGCGCCGGTTTTGCTTCCTCAATGGTCAAGAGCTCTCTCCGGCCGATACGGATTCGCGTCGTCATGGTCGGAACGTCATGCCGCCCATGCCTGTGGACTTGGTACATTCGGGATATCCGACGGCTTGATTACTCCAGTCGGAAAAGCCGTTCGGGTTGGTTCGGTCGTTGTGCGCAGGAGGTTTACGGCCACCCCGAGACTCTATGCAAAACATAACGAGTGGTGCCTGTTCCATGCAACCGGCAAGTGCCTTGTCTGTATGCGTCGATGTCCTGCCGGTGCCATTTCCCAAAGAGGGCACGATAAGGTGAAGTGCAAACAATATATCCGCAGTGTGACTGCTGTGCATGTGGAAAAAGAGCAATTAGGGATCAGGGTGAGCAGCTGCGGTTTGTGCCAGACCAAGGTCCCATGTGAAAACCGGATCCCTCTTGCCATGAGGTGAACCCGGTTCGTTCCCAGGCAAACTGTCTTGCCGGGAAAAAATGGAAGAGAACTCTGGATTCCCGCTCCTGACGACGTAGCCCAAAAAGCTACAGCAGGCGATTTAGCGAAACCTGCCGAGATCGATCCCCAGCCGCTGGCTGAGTTTGCCGATGGCTACGCGGGACAGTCCGCTGATCCTTGAAGCTTCCGAAACATTGCCCGATGTCGCAGTGAGGAGTTGCTCGATATAGACGCGGGAAAACCGGTCGGCTACCAATGCTTTCATCGTCTTATACGGGCCCAGTTCATCTTCGAGGATCGAGTACGGTTGATCAGGAGAATCGATACGCTGAACGGCGATCATGTCGATGTTTTCACGCCCGCTGAACACGACCAGGCGCCTGACGTAATTGTGCAGTTCCCGGACGTTGCCCGGCCAGTCCCTGGTGGAGAGGTAGGAAAGCACCTCAGGTTCTATGGTCATCCCCTGAATATTCATTTCACCGAGGGTCTTTTCGAAAAAATATCGGGCTAGCAGCGCAATATCTTCAACCCGATCTCGAAGTGGTGGCATGGTGATGGCAATGACGTTCAACCGGTAATAGAGGTCGGACCGAAAACTGTTCTCTTCGACCTTTTTGGCAAGCGGCTGGTTGGTGGAGGCGATTATCCGCACATTGGTTTTCAGTGTACGGGTGGACCCTACAGGCCGGACCTCGCCTTCCTGCAGGAAACGCAGAATTTTGGTCTGCATGGTCGGGGAGATATCCCCGATTTCATCAAGATGGAGAGTGCCATGGTTGGCGGCAGAGAACAGTCCTTCCTTGTCTCTGTCGGCCCCGGTGAAGGCTCCACGGCAATGACCGAAAAGCTCACTTTCCAGCAGGCTGTCCGGGATTGCCGGGCAGTTGATAGCTATATAGGCTCTCTGTGCACGGGTGCTGAGACGATGCACCATACGGGAGGCCAGCTCTTTGCCCGTGCCGGATTCGCCCTGAATGAGGACTGGATAATCAGTACCGGCCACCGCCTCTATTGATTGCCGCACCTGCCGCATGACGCTGCTTTCTCCCAGCAGGTTGTCCTGGCCACCTCCGGCGAGCATCTCGCGGAGACGCTGGTTTTCCCATTCCAGCCGGATAAAATCGATGGCCTTGCCCACCGTGCGGTAGAGCTGCTCTGAGGCGACCGGTTTGGTGAGAAAATCAAAGGCCCCCTGCCGCACGGCTTCGACAGCTTTTTCAATTGTCCCGTAACCGGTAAGGATGATAACCTTGGTTGCGGGATGGAGGCGGTTTACCTCTGCCATAAGCTGCAGGCCGTTCATCTCCGGCATCTGCAAATCGGTGATAAGCAGATGCACCTCCGTTTTTTCCTGCAGAGCAATCCCGCTTTTTCCGCTCTCGGCCGTCAGTACCTCAAGATCCTTAAACTCGGCGAGCAGCAATCGGGACAGTCCGTTGACAAAATCGAGTTGATCATCGACCAGCAGTACGGTAACACGTTCGTTCATTCGTTCCTCCATCAGGGCTTGTGGGCTGTGGGAAAATAGAGATCGAAAGCCGACCCGCCTTCCGGCAGGTTTCGAGCCTCAATGGAACCCCCAAGCTCAAACATATAGCCGTAAATTACCGCGAGTCCAAGCCCGGAACCCTTGTTTACGTCTTTAGTGGTAAAGAACGGGTCGAAGATGGATGGCAGAATCGAGGGTTCGATGCCACTGCCATTATCCATTACCGTCAGGCACAGGTATTTTTCTTTCGCGTCGCCGGCGATGTTCACAGCAATACATCCACCTTCATCTGGTAAAGCATCGAGTGCGTTGAGCAGAAGGTTCAGGAGAATGTGTTCGACAACCTGGGGTTCGACGCGGACAGCCCTGCCGGCATCAGCGCGCTTACAGGAGAGGCTGGCACCTTTTTTTGCAGCCTGCACCCTGAAAATGCCAATAACGCTTTCCGCCACGTCTCCGATGACTGTTTCCCGATCGGTTGAAACCTTGGGGCGGGCAAAATTCAGCAGGTCAAGGAGAACAGCCTGGGCCTGCTGGGTGTGTTTGATGATGACGTCAACATCGGTTTGATGCTGGCCACTGTTCAGGGATTTTTTCAACAGCTCGGCGTAACAGAGGATCACTCCGAGTGGGTTATTGAGTTCATGTGCCAGTCCGGCAGCCAGTTTACCGACAGTACCCATTTTCTCGGCCTGGACAAACTGGCTCAGCATCTTCCTCTTGTCGGTGTCTTCCTGAACGGCGACCACATATCGGGCGGCCAGGTTTTCCTGCTGGGTGAGACGAATGGTGTTGATGATAAAACTCCGGCCGTTCTCCAGTTTGACTTCACGAGATTCCAGTGTGGCGAGTTGCCCGGAGTTTCCCGGCGCCTGACCGCCTCTGATATCAGCTTTGAGGAGACAGTTGAGGTCGTCACTGTCACAGTCCTCCTGTGAGAGATCATCCATAAGTCGATTGGCAGCATTGTTGGCCATGATGACCGAACCGCCAATATCCAGGAGCAGCAAAGGATCGGGCACGCCCTCAAAGATGGTTTGCAGGTCTTTTGTCTGGCTGAGGATGGAGTCGAGAGCAGCCAGATTTTCAGCGGCAATGCCAAGCTGGCGGCCAACAGCGGTAAGCATTTCCGCCTCGTCTTCAGTAAAACAGACATCTGCGGAGCGCTCGAGATACAGCAGGCCATCGATGTTGTCGTCACTACTGCCGACGGGGACGAAAACCGTATTGCCGATGAACCGAAGCCGCGGCTGCAGCAGTATCTGGACATAATCCTCCGGTAGAGCAGGCGGCTGCGCATTGTCGGGCCAGGTGAAAGCCTGGTTGCCGGAAAAGGTGCAGATATATGCTACCCGGACCAGAAGAAATCTTTCGGCCAGCAGGGGGAGGGCATTACGCCAGAGTTCCGATCGGTTCTGGCTGATTTTCAATGACTCCAGAACGCTGACCAGCATGTGCAGATCTTTTTTGTGGGTGTCATTCTCGCGGGACAGTTGCTCGGTGCGTCGATCGACCTCTTTCTCAAGATTGCCCGCATACTCTTTGAGGCGCTGATCCGTTTCAAAGAGATGCTGACTGAGCCCTTCCATGTTTTCGATCATCTCTTCAATCTCGTCGCCGTGTTCAACCTTGCGCAGCAATTCGACGCCTTTCTGATCATGGAAGTTCTTTTTAAACTGGCTGGTAAGCGTGCGTAAATTAACAAGAACCACCCGTTGAAAGCTCAAATAGATCATGGAGAGAACAAGAACGGAAATAATCAGGTATACCATGACATAAAGGGTGAATTCAGCCATGGTTTTTACCGCGTACCGATCGGTGGGAATGCCGACCAGATCAACTCCGCCAATACTGTCCTGTGGGTGGTTGAAGCCTGTAGCACCGTATTGTCTGGTCATTTCCACCGGGGCATCAGCGGTTTTTCCGTGACAGAGCATACAGCTCTGTACAAACGTAACCGGCCGTGCCATGACAAATACACTCTGCTCATTGATGGTTTTGAGACCCTGCCAGATCACCTTGTCCCGGTTTTCCCGGAAATAGGTGATGAGGTCGCGCTCAACTTCGTTTGCTTCAAAGACCGGATTGCGGGCATTTATTGCCACCCGTCTATACACGTAGTCGGCGTCGGCAGTATCGGCAGTTTCCATGATGCTGCGGGAGATAAACGAGGATGACATGGCTTCAAGAATAAAACTGTCGGGCGACACCTCAATCATTTTCGGGCGCAGCCTGGTCTGCACGTATTTCTGCACCGCATCGACCTGATTCAGGACAATGGTTGCCCGGGTGCTGACTTCTTCATCTACCGTACTCTGCATAAAATAGTAGAGTCCGGTCAAATTGACGACACTGATCAGCATGAGAATGGCAATCAACCTGAGGATAAACTTGCTTTGCAGGGAATATGGTTTTGGAATATGCATATGTCGGGGTGGTAAAGGCTGAGAGGTTTTTGTCGTCATAATACGGCTGGCGATGTGCTATCTGTAGCAGACCAGATCGGATTGTAAAGAAAAAAGAAGGTGTAAACCGCTTTAAGTTGCTTTGCTAACTCAAGTTGCCAGGTGGTAACTGGAGTTGGCTGGTGTTCTGTCTTGTTAGTCACTAATGTATTGTATTAGTTGAGCATTATTTTCCGTATGCGGGTGGCATAATTTTTGTAATTGCCCAGGCGAAGCGAAGTGGTCGACAGACCGGACTAAGAATCAAATACAAGGAGACACCAATAATGGCTCAAACAGACACGAACATAGTGATTGATCATGGCGGCAGCAGCTGGTCTGATCTCTGGACGAAGGAGGATTACCTTGCCATCTGGCTCGGGTTTTTCATCATTGCCGTAAGCCTCATTGCCTATTTCGGCTTTGGCCCCAGGGAGGAGTTTGCCAAGAAAATTGAGGCGGCAAGCCAGGTACAGGCGGGTGAAGTTGCCAAGAGTCCTTTCAAGACCATCGCCTGGTATAAGGCTGATGACGACGTACAGAAACTCAAGGGATCAAGTTCCGCATTCGGTAAATTTGCCAGTCACTGGACGAAACACCCCGGTTCCTGGAAAGACAACCCACTTGATGCACTCGTCAAAAGTGACGCCCAGGCCAAGGCGTTGAATGCCAAGGCGATGCCTGCCTACGAAGAGGCCAAGGCGAAAGCAGCAGCAGCTCTGGTTATGGCGCAGAAGGCTGAAGAAGCGGCTGGGGCAGCGGCATTCAAGGATCAAGCTCTCAATGATGAAGCTACCGCGAAAATAGCTGACTGGCGGGCTGTCGAAAAGAAAGTCGCCTCGGCAAAAAAGAAAACCTCGGAAAAAGCATATAACCTTATACCGAGCCTGATTGGACTGTGTGCCTTTTTTATCGTGATTTTCGGTATAGGAATCACGCTCATGAAAAAGAGCTTTACGGAATTTGCCAGAGGCTTCGTCATTGTGTTTCTGGTCGCGGTCCTTGCCTATATGCTCGGCGGTCAGGCTATTTCCAAACAATACGGTTTTGGTGCTGAGGCCTGGGGGATTCTTCTTGGAATGATAATTGCCAACAGCATCGGCACACCCAGATGGGTACTGCCGGCCTGCCAGGTTGAATTTTTTATCAAAACCGGTCTGGTGCTGCTCGGTGCGGAAGTACTTTTCGGCAAGATTATGGCCATTGGTATTCCGGGCATCTTCGTCGCCTGGGTGGTAACGCCGATAGTGCTGATCTGTACCTTCATTTTCGGCCAGAAAATTATCAAGATGCCTTCAAAAACATTGAATATCGTCATTTCAGCCGATATGTCGGTGTGCGGTACTTCGGCAGCCATTGCCACAGCGGCAGCCTGCCGTGCTAAAAAAGAGGAATTGACCCTGTCCATCGGTTTGTCGCTGGTCTTTACTGCCATCATGATGATTGCCATGCCCGCGTTTATTAAAGCGGTGGGTATGCCGGAGATTCTTGGCGGTGCCTGGATGGGCGGAACCATCGATTCTACCGGGGCGGTTGCCGCAGCCGGCGCATTTCTTGGTGACAAAGCGATGTATGTGGCCGCGACGATCAAGATGATCCAGAACGTCATGATCGGCGTTACCGCGTTCTGTGTTGCCCTGTACTGGTGTACGAGAGTTGAACGTCAGGCCGGCAGAACTGTCGGGACGGGAGAGATATGGCATCGTTTCCCTAAATTCGTTCTCGGGTTTCTTGTCGCTTCCATCCTGTTTTCATTGATTGACAGCAACCTGAGCGTGGGGATGGCCGATGCAATGCTTGATCAGGGTGTAGTCCGGGGCGGCACGAGGCTGCTGCGTGACTGGTTCTTCTCACTATCTTTTGCGGCAATAGGCCTGTCCACCAATTTCAGGGAATTGGCGAAGTATTTCAAAGGCGGTAAGCCACTCATTCTTTATGTTTGCGGCCAGAGTCTTAATCTGGTGCTGACACTGACCATGGCATATATCATGTTTTACCTGGTCTTCCCGGAAATTACCGCGAAGATCTAATCAGGTAAACAGGAAGGTAAGGCACACAAGCATATTAATTCATTGATTCCGGGCGGGACCCCCCTTGTCCCGCCCGGTAATGAGAGAAAGTGATGAAAAAAGAAGCCAGCATGTTACAAAAGTGCACGAAATTCGCGGCATCCCTCAGTGCTTGCCTGGTCTTTGTGTATGTTTTTTTGCCGTTAATGACTGAATCGGTGGATGTTCTCAACAGGATGTCGCAGTATCTCGATGTTAACGGAATTGACCCAACTCGTTACTATTACACCGATGTCGAACAGGTCAAAGAGGCAGAAAACTACCTGCAGACGGTTCTTGATGAGCGATAAAAAGACATTTGCATCGATTTCTTCTGGGAAGAAATCCCGGCTTTGCGAGAAAAAGAAACTCATTCTTGAGTATGAGAAAGCCGCGTCACGGCAATTGGCATTGCATGTTATCGAAAAACCGCTGCCTCGAGTGTGGATGATCTTTATTCCGATTCTCTTTGTGTTCTACTTCTGGAAAGTAAAGGAGTATGAGAAAGGTCTGCAGGATTTTGCCGAAAACTATCTCATTCCCCGGCGCAGGGCGCTCGAAGCGGCCTGCGCAGCGGCAGAAAGCTGTTTACCTGTAAATGTGGATGTGCTGGTTAACCAGTTTGACGATATGCAGGAGACAACTCGCGCCTTGTGCAAAGAATGGTTGACCGTGCTTACCGGACATTTCCAGTTGCTCCTGAACGCTGAAGGCGACAGTTACCATAAGCTGGTGCACTCTGGATACCGAGACAAGTCGGGCTATCTGCAGTTCTGTCAGCACGCAGACAGGACCGAAACTGCATTCAATCTGGCCCTGCTAAAGACAATCGATGGCGACAGCACCGCATTGTGCCAGGTTACCGCGGCAATGAAAGAGGGCATGAGATCTTTGCAGAAGCAAAGTGCTGAAAACTTTTTTACCTGATAGCTACCGGGAACAACCACTCAGCCAGATTTCCCGGAGAAATCTTCAAATTAGGAATTGATGAAGGAATCGGACATTTGATGTGCAATATTAACGACCTCCTTCAAGACAGGTAATTGGCATATTTGACAGCTTCGAGGTAGCAGGATTGGATCTGTTCTTCTGTGAGCAGACATGTGTTAGAGGAGCTTTCGCGGCCAGGGGGCACATTTTTTTCAAAAGCCTGGGACAGTCGTAAAAAGGTCATGTAGATATTTTCTTTTCCCATCAAGGTATCCTTCACTGCAGCGTTGATCGGCAGTTTCTCCAGTATCTCCGACATCTGTAAATCCAGCATTGCATCGAGCAGGGAGAAGAGGCCTGTCATGTAGAGATTCGCGCAATCGCTTTCTGGAAGATTCGCCGCATTTCCCAGCAGTTCGCAAAATTTGGCCCGCACGAGGACCACTCGAACCAGTTCGTCGGGTTTTTCTGTGGCCAGTTCCGAAATAATGACCAGAAGACAAAAACGGCGCAGTTCCCTTTCGCCAAGTAAGGCAACCCCGTGTTGCACCGACCGCACTTTTTGGAGAAGGTAATAATAGGCTGAATTTAAAAACCGCAATAGTTTGAAAGTGATGGCAACATCTGCAGAGATGATCTCGCGCAACCGCTCCAGCTCGATTTCCTTTTTGGTCACCTCCGCCAGCAGTCTGAGTAAATTGAGCTTAACCGATGATATCTCCTTAATTTTGATACCTTGGGGTTTACAGAAAAAATACCCCTGGAAATATGAAAAGCCCATGCGGTTGGCGAGTGCAAACTCTTCCTCTGTTTCGACTTTTTCGGCGAGCAGTTTTACCTGGTGATGCTTGAGAAGATTGAGGGTGCGAACAAGAGTGTTGAGCGGGGTAAGTCGAATGTCGATTTTAACTATCTTTACCAATTCGAGTAGCGGCTCGAGTTCTCGGCGATAGACAAAGTCGTCAAGAGCGAGGGTATAGCCGTTTTCTTTCAGATTACGACAGATAGAAATTATATTTGGAGTAGGTTTGACATCTTCGAGAATTTCCACGACGATCTTCGTCTTGGGAAAGCTCAAAGGCAGGTTTTTTTCCAGCAAATCCGTGGTGAAGTTAACAAAGCACAATCGATTATTTGAGATAACGTCTATGTTGCCGGTGAGAAACGCGCTTGTCAATAGACCCGCAGTTGCTTGTTCGCCACTCACCTGACCAAGCATTCTGCCCGGTGCTCCGCGGTAGAGTAACTCATAACCGTAAAGCCTCTTGTTGAGATTCAGTATCGGTTGTCGGGCTATAAACTGTTCCATGATCCTTGGGCCTGCATGCCGATCTTTCCTTTGAGTGATTTATTTGAAGAAGACAGGATCAATTGTGCAGGTAATGAGTTCATCGCTGCATATTATGAGGTCTTTGCCCTCAGTCTCGCAAAATGCATTCTTATCTTCGTTTGATCCTCTGGCTCAACAAGTGTAAATTTTATGGCTGTACGCCCATCGTCTTCGACTCTCATCACCATGCCCCGGGCCTGAAAAACATAACTTTCACTGGGCAACGCTATGGAAACAAGAATCTTTTCGTGCATCGCCAACGGCAGGCTGAGCTGTTTGAAAGCACAACCTCCAGCTGAGATGTCAACTAATAGTGCTTCCCCGGCATCATCGGCAGTCTTGTAGCTCACAGGGTGATGGCCTGCGAGAAATCGCAAATCATGTCGTTTAGATTTCATTTTGACTTTTAAGCTGACCCTGAGGAAAATACCATGTCAGGGCGGAAGAATCCTCGGGGGCACGATATTGTCATGTGGTGATAACAGAAAGTTTCCGCATATAAAATAGCGGAGTTGATGCATCTACTCTTAGGTCTATCACAGGGCTCATCATCTTGCAAATACAAGACCTGAAATATGCACCAGGGAGGCAGAGGTGCAATACGGTGATGTTCACGAACCGGCATCTTGACAGTCAACCGTGGCAAATCGACTGACAATAACGCTGAAAGGGTGGGCAACAGTTGGAAGAGAAGGAGCTATTGCAATTCATTATCCCTGCAGCCTCTCATGCAGAATTGCGATATGCTCAGGTCCAATGCCGCAGCATCCGCCAATGATTGTCGCACCAAGTCGACACCAGGTATCAACGAAATCCAGATATCCTGCTGGATCGAGATCTTGCCGAATCTCCTCCGTGGTGGCATTGGCCAGGGCATCTTTCTGCATGGGCGGAAAGGCATTAGCGTACACTCCGACCGGCAGATTGACCTTAAGACGCTTGAACTCGTGAACTGCTGTGTCAACTGCCGCTGCCATGACTTCCGGTTGACTGCAATTAAAAAGAATGGCCGACGCACCGAACTCGATAACAGAATGTACCGCGCTGATAACTGTCTGATGCGAGCGAAGCCGTGGGGTCTTCTTTTGTGATTCCTCGCCATCCAGAAGGGTGAATGCAATCCATAATGGACGATCGTCGCCTGAAAGAGCGTCGGCAACCGCTTGAGCTTCCTCGAGAGAACTCGTGGTTTCGGCCAGCCAGAGATCGACATGAGGGCTCAGCGCATCAATGATTATTTTCAGCAAGGCCGGCGCCCGCTCGGGGATAAACAGATCAGGCCTGTATGAACCGAAGAGTGGCGGTAGTGAACCTGCGACTTGACATCCGAAAACCGATGCTGCCTGATGCGCAAGTTGACCTGCAAGGGCCGTCAACCTGGCTCCTTCAGCAGCAAAACGTTCTTCACCTATATGAAAAGGAACGACGGCGTAATTGTTTGTGGTCAGGATGTCACTCCCCGCTGCAGCGAAAGATTCGTGAGCTTTTCTGACGAGATCAGGAGCCTCGATAAGGGAAAGAGCTGACCATTCGGGCTGTCGAAACGGGGCTCCCATTCGCAAGAGCTCTCGCCCCATTCCTCCATCGAGAAGGGTAATATGAGATGGATGATGAGTCTTTTCCATGGCATGCCATCCTTGTGACAAAACAGATGATTGATATTTAAAGCCACACATTTAAAGATTTTCAACGCCCTACTATACACGTAGTTGTCTCTCTTCGGATAGCTTTTCCTGTAAAGTATTCTCACGGTCACAACAACCCCCCCTGAGCTCAAGGTACTTCCTGATCGCACAGATCGGAAGTGCATCCGGGCTATTTCTGCTATACTCCCGAATTCTCTTCTGCCAAGGGTCTTATCGTCTCTTGCTTGTTGAATTCTTCTCATTCAGGACCTCCTGCTGGCATTGCATATGCACTCCCCCCAAAAAAAACATAGTTGCCCGGTGATGATTATGGTACCATGCGTACGTAAACGTAAACGTTAGAAAATCATCCATCATATGTATTCTGCGCCCATGAAAACGACAGAAAATGTGCAGCTTGAAGTACGCGATACTATCGCCTATGTGTCATTGAATCGACCAGACAAACACAACGGCTTGGATGAGGACATGATGATCTCTCTTATCCGGACAGCTCGATGTATCAAACAAGACAAGTCGATCCGGTGTGTCATTCTCCAGGGCAATGGGCCTTCATTTTGTGCAGGTCTGGATTTTGGGTATGTGGCAAAGCACCCATTTATGGTCCCGAAATTTTTTAGTAAATTTCCCTGGTCAAAGGCAAACACATTCCAGCGGGCGGCTCACGTCTGGCGGGAACTGCCCGTCCCCGTCATTGCCGTTGTACACGGCAATTGTTTTGGCGGAGGCATGCAGATCATTCTGGCCTGTGACTATCGAATTGCCGAGCCGAGCGCACAGCTCTCTATCCTTGAAATGAAATGGGGGCTTATCCCGGATATGAGCGGCATGGTAACACTATCACGGCTCACCAGGGTGGATATTGCCCAGGAGTTAACCATGACCGGCCGTTTTTTTTCCGGTCAGGAAGGTGCTGAATATGGCTTAATCAGTAAGGTGAGTGCGACCCCCTTTGTCGACGCAGAAGCATTGGCCCGGGTCATCTGCGAAAAAAGTCCTGACGCAATTGCGGCGACAAAATTTCTGTTCAAGAAAACATGGAAGAAGGACACACGAATGGCTCTTTTATGGGAAAGGCTGACGCAGCTTCGCCTTTTTGCCGGAAAAAATCAACGCATCGCCATGTATAATGCGTTGAACAAGGAAAAAGAGCCAAAACCGTTTATGACCCGTGGAAGTTTCAAGAGGTTTTCATCGTAAAGCGTATCCAACGGGTAAAGATATGCGATCTTTTTGAGCTGAATCTTCAACCTGAAAATAAAAATAGAACAAGGGGTTATATATGAAAATCATTCAATGGGAAAAACAAAATGATATCGCGGTAATTACAATGTGCAACGAGGCCAATCGCCAGAATCTGGCATTTGCCGAGCAGATGAACCAGTGCCTGGATCAGATTCTCGAGGATAATACTGTTTTTTCCATTGTGCTGACCTCTTCCGACGAAAAGAATTTTTCCCAGGGAATTGATGTGGAATGGTTGCAACAAAAACTTACCGAACAGGATTTTGCTTCCATCAAGACCTTTATGTATGGGATGAACACTGTTTTTAAGCGCCTTCTGCTGATGCCTTTACCGGTAATTGCAGCCATCAATGGTCACGCTTTCGGCAATGGTGCTATTTTGTCCTGCGCCTGTGACTTCAGATTCATGAGAAAAGATAAAGGCTTCTTTTGCTTTCCGGAAGTGGATGTCAATATACCTTTTCTGCCTGGAATGCTTGCGTTTGTCAAGAAAGCAGTTCCTGAAAGTCTTTTTAATGACATGTTGTTATCCGGAAGGCGCCTGACTGCAACAGAACTTGAACTGAGGAATGTTATTGTCAGTGCCAGCGAAAACCGGCAAGAACTGCTGGAACAGGCAATGGCCTATGCCGGTACCTTTAAAAAACAACGGCCCATATTCGGTGAATTGAAAAAACGGAAGCATAAAGCAATCATCCGGGTCATTGACGAGGAAGATCCAGAATATATCGAACCGTTGAATTTGATGATGCGTTAGACTTGCTCTATATTGGCCATCGCTGTAACAACGTTACAATCTTGCTGTAATGTACTGCAAATGAGGGGGCATGTCTGGAATTGAGATTCGTCATACTTACCTTATAAGAGATGGAGATCAACCACCTATAGACAGGTACTGCAGTTCGAAATATAACGCATGGGAGGCTCACATGGTAAATGGACAAAACGTATCCACAACAGACGGCGCACCCTTGAAAGACTGGTTCCTTCAATTCCTGGTGAACCTGGCTAACAAAAATCGATTTGACCTGGAGGTAACACTCACGGTTGGGGGAACTTTGATCTCGGGAACGCTGGTAGGCGTGAGACAATACTTTGATGAACTCAGTGCACATTTTGCCAGTCCCTTCGATTCCGGAAAAAATTCTGAAGAGGTAAGAGAAACATTTAAGAAGATTGGTGATCAATGTAGTTGTGTCTCACCTTCAGAAAAGACCGAGACTCCTTCCTACATTCACCTTAAAAATGCGGTTTTTTCCGACAGGCAGGGCAAACCCATCTCTGACAGCTCAGGAATCTGGTGGAGAGGCCGGCTTTCAGAGGTGCAAGGTTTTACCCCAGGCAGATTAGTCAAATAAGGTCAGGTGATGAACGAGAATTCGAATAAGTAGAAAAAACAGGAGCACAGCACGTCTTATGCAAAGGTAGAGAGTTTTCCAGACAATGTCCGACATGTTTTGGGAAATCTTCTACATCGAGGAAAATGTCGTCAGGGAGGTATAATTTTTTATTGCAAAGGTACATTTAGGTGGAGTGATGATCACAACTATTATTAAAATACATCCCCATTCGAAAAATAAAAAAGAGGTATTGCAAACCATCAATAGCCTCACTGCGCTAACTCTCAAATCTGAAGGGTGCTTGAGAGCTGAGGTTTGTGAGGACGTGAATGATAAAGAAATCCTCTATCTCACTGCAGAGTGGGCAACTGAAAAAGACCGTGGAGAATATAAAAAATCAAAGTTCATGGTTGTGCTCTTCGGTCTTCAATACCTCCTTGTGGAGTCCCTGCAAATTATACAGTCTATCGGTATGGACATAATATAAGCGCGACGACCAAAGAAACGGCTGGCAAAGAAAAAATTCTGTTTAACAAGCCTTAACCTGACTCTCGTCAGGTTTTCCAGAGAACAATAAGCGGAGCTCACCTTTCATTATGTAATGATTTGCAGACGCTTGGATTGCCTGCTGTGGGGTGCTGTTGCCGGAAACATGAGAAAATTGCTCTGTTTTTGCTGCCTGTCCCCCCGCAAAGATTGATCTCGAAGGGTACCCTTATGGGGAATAAAAAAGTTGTAAAATCTAGGATGAAAGGGTAGCCTGAAATCTCTGCGTTGGGCAAAGTTCGCCCCGATGGTCGTTTTATTTTAGGAATACCTTAGATAGTAATGACTTATCACCATCACCTTGCAGCAATTTCTGTGTTGTAGTTTTCTGAACCTAACCCCGGCAATCGGGAAATAAGCCGGGATTCTTTTTAATACTCGCCTGTCGGGTGCTCAGTTGAGTACCCCCTTGAGGGGAGTAAGTGTCTTGGCGGGATAAATCCTGCGTTACACGAGGCAAAGGTTGAGAATTCCATGCGTAAACTCTTTTCTACGTGTTTGCTTGTCCAGGATGGTTCGAGTGGATCCGAGTTCGAAATTACCGAGGTCAAGCTCCATCCCGGTCAGGGGAAATATTTTTCTTCTGATCTGGCGGGCAAAAACATTCTCCTTGCCGGGGGCTTTTCTGCAAACACTCCGGATAGTAAATTCCCTTTGTCAGCAACGCTTCAGCTCAATCATGCCCTGACTACGTTAAGCGCCGGGAAGTTATCAGCAATAGCCCGGGCAGAACTGTTCCGCAAAAATAAGGTGCATTATCGCAGTTATACTGTGGAGGCTGATAACCGCGTCTGTGTTATCGGCGATAGCGCGGAAAAATTGAATAATTTTCTCGAGACCTACGGCGGTGTATTAGACATTGAGCCCTTGCTGGTAAAAGGCTATCACCCCGAAATATCGACGGCGACAGAGCTGAATATTTACAATCATGGACCCAAATGCCATCTTGAATTTCAAGTTCGCTCACCCATTAACTTCGAGCTATGCACCTACTGCGGCGACTGCGGTCCAGCCTGCCCGGAACAGTGCATCTCTGAGAGGCTGTTTGTCAATTACGATATCTGCACCTTCTGCAAAGAGTGTGAAAAGGTCTGCACAACAAAGGCAATTGATGTCCATAGTGTCTTGAACAAAGTTGCTGAAGTGCCTGCACTCATCATACTTGGGGAATTAGGGGTGGAGCTGCCGGCAGGGTTTGAAAACGTTTTTTATGAAGAAATCCTGCCCGATTATTTTGCTACCCTTTTTCCTTGCCAGGTTGATGAGGTTGTTACCTGCAACAATGCACTCTGTCAGTTTAACGCAAATCTTGGGCGTGGCTGTGACCTTTGTTTGTCCAACTGTCCTCATGCGGCAATAGTACAGGACTCGAGAGGAGTAACCGTAGATTCATGCAAATGTGCAGAGTGTGGAGCCTGTGTTGCCGCCTGTCCGACGGGTGCACTGCAGAACGAACGCTTTGATGATGCCTCTTTTGTCGACTATTTTCGCAAGGTGATTATTCCCAAAGACGGAACTGTAATAATCGGCGACGAAAAAAATATGCACCGTCTATGGTGGCGACAGCATGGCAAGAGACGCGAAAAAGTGTTGTTCCTGCAATACGACACGGTGCAAAGCCTTTCCCTTTTTCACTTCATGTTTCTCTTGAGTCAGGGCGCGAGACGGATCGTAGTTCTGGAAGACGATGGTTATGAACACGGCATATCCGCATATGAAAAGCAGATTGACCTCGCCAACGAAATGCTGAGCCGACTCTACGATATAGAGGATGCGGTGGTGCGTGTCAGCCTGCATGATTTCGATTCCGTCATGGCAGTATCACTTGCCGAAAGCTTTGGCAGTGTTCAGAAAAATTATAGTTTTGTCAACCGCAGGCACTCACTTGCAATGGCCCTTGAGGTGCTGGTTAAAAACAGCGGTCGCGAGGTAACCATGCGGCCAGAAGGATTCATACCTTTTGCCACTGTGCGTTGCAATACTGAACGGTGCACGCAATGTCTGGCATGTTTACACGACTGCCGCATCGAGGCCATGCGAGCTGACCAGCAGCAGCTCACCTTGAATCACCTGAGTGCCATGTGTGTTGGATGTGGGCTTTGTGTAGCTATATGTCCGGAGAACGCATTGACTATCTCCCATGAATTTACCCTGAGTGGTGACTTTTTTACGCCAACTGAACTGGCCAAAGCTGAACCAATGGCCTGTAAAAGATGTGGTAAGGTATTTGGCACCAAAAAGAGCTTTGATCGGGTCATGGCCATTTTATCCCAAAAAGAAACAGTTGATACAAGTCATTTTGAATATTGCGACACTTGCCGGGTCGTGAAACTCTTTGAGTCGGTATAATTATGAATGAGTTGAACGAACGGGATCTCTTTCGGGTACGTTTTCGCTTTCTCGATCTTATCAAATCTTTTTTCGCGGCGGAGCCTGATGCGGAAATGATGAGTCGCTGGCGCAGTATTTTTTCTGCACTCGCTATGGAGCAGGTCAGCCCCCGTTTCGATAATGCTGTTAAAGAAATTTCACGAGCCTTAAATAATAAAACGCTCAAAGAACTACAGGAAGAATATAATAAACTTTTTGTCAATCCCTTTGATGACGGCCTGGTGGAAATAACTGCATCGTATTATTTGAATGGCCGCAATTACGATCAGGCTCTTGTCGATATTCGCGGTTTGATGCATGAGGCGGGAGTACAAAAAGACGTAGGGGTAACGGACCCGGAAGATTCTCTGGTTGTTATGCTTGATATCTTTGCCTCTCTTATCGAAGAGGAAAAGGGCAGTAATGGGGAGAGAATGAGGCAACTTCAGGGGAGACTGGTTGAAGAGTTTCTTGAACCCTTCATTGAGAAATTTACTGTGACTCTGCAAGATAATGAGCATGCCGATTTTTATTATTTATGCTGCCGGGTTCTTGGCAGCTATCTCGAGCTGGAAAAGAAGTTGGTTGTTTCAATGTAGTTTTAGTTTGCGCTCCACCATCTCCGGAGTAAAGGAGCGTCCCTGAAGGATAATGGAAAGAACAGGAGGGTTTATGATGAAAAAAGAAGAGGATAAACGGCGTTCATTCCTCAAGCACATCCTGGCTGGTACAGCAGCTGTGGTTGGGATTGCGGCCATTGTCAAACCTGTGAAAGCAAAGCCTGTATCGACGCCCAATAACGTAGATGAAACACTTTACTATGAAAGTGAAAATTTTAAGAAATACTACAAAACCCTGCGATCATGAGCCGCCAGTGAGGTTTGCCGGAAGATTGATGGGTTAGAGACTGTCAGCCACGAAGAAGTTTTCTACTCGAAAAGGAGAAAAATCAATGGCTAGGAGCAAAATAAAGAAATCCTCTGGGAGCAGTGCGGTATCCACTGGTCGCAGAGTGACTCTCAATCCCAAGGTCGCCAGGCGATCTTTTCTTAAATTGTCGGCGGCGACTGCTGCTCTGACCGGGGTGGCCATGACCACCAGGATGACCAGTAAGGCCAATGCGTCCTCCGGCAAGAGCGAACCATACGCCGGTTCCGAAAAAATTAGAACAATCTGTACATACTGCGCGGTAGGCTGCGGTATTGAAGCTGAGGTGCAAAACGGTGTATGGGTTCGTCAGGAAATAGCTGCTGATCATCCCGTTTCACGAGGGTCTCATTGCTGTAAAGGTGCCGGGGCAATTGATATGGTAACCAGTGAAAAACGGCTGAAACAACCCCTGAAACGAGTAAACGGGAAATGGACGGCCATTTCCTGGGATCAGGCTCTGGACCAGATTAGTGCAAAGTTGCTTGATCTGCGTGCAAAGGATGGCCCGGATGCTCTGCATTTTAATGGCAGCGCCAAGGTCTCAAATGAGATGGCCTATCTGCAGAGAAAATTTGCGGCCTTCTGGGGGTCAAACAACGTTGACCACCAGGCCCGTATCTGTCACTCCACAACAGTAGCTGGTGTTGCCAATACCTGGGGGTACGGGGCAATGACCAACAGCCTGAACGATATCAGGCATACCAAAAGCATGATTTTTATCGGATCGAATGCTCCTGAGGCGCATCCCATTGCCATGCAGCATATCCTCCATGCAAAAGAAGTAAACAATGCGCCGCTTATCGTCGTTGACCCACGGTTTACTAAGCTCGCCGCCAAAGGAACCGACTATGTTCGTATTCGACCTGGTACAGATACAGCGTTTATCATGGGACTTGTCAACGCGGTAATTACCAACGGCTGGGAGGACAAAGAGTTCATTAGAACCAGAGTTTCCGGATATCCGGAGATGGCTGCGGTCGCCCTGCATTACACGCCGGAAGTTGTGGAGGATATTACCGGTATTCCAGCGTCAGAGGTTACCAGGATTGCAGAAATACTCGCGACCAACAGACCTACCAGTCTGACCTGGTGCATGGGGGGGACCCAGCATTCAATCGGCTCCTCTGTTACCCGGGCTTTCTGTATCCTGCAACTCGTTCTTGGTAATATGGGCAAATCGGGTGGCGGCACCAATATTTTCCGTGGTCATGACAATGTCCAGGGAGCAACCGACATGTGTGTTCTGTCAGATAATCTACCAGCCTATTACGGTCTTACTGATGGTGCATGGAAACACTGGTGTAAAGTATGGGATGTTGACTACGACTGGATGGTTGGGCGTTTTCCGGAAAAAAAATGGATGAACGAGAAAGGTTTCACTCTGGCCAGGTGGTATGAAGGTGTGCTGAATGAAGAGAAAATTGAATCTCCTACGCCAATTAAGGCTATGATTCAATGGGGTTGCGGGTCTAATTCGAATTCCCAGTACAACAGGGTGGTCAGGGCATTAAATAAGCTTGAATTGCTGGTAATCGTAGACCCATTCCCGACTATTGCTGCTGCGGTTACGAAAACCGACAACGTATATATCCTCCCGGGCACAAGCCAGTATGAAACGTCGGGTTCAGTGACGTCCACATCACGCCAGATTCAGTGGCGCAATAAAGTGGTCGATCCAATCTACGACAGTAAAGACGATTACCAGATCATGGAATTGCTGGTAAAAAAACTTGGTTTTGCCGATAAGTTTTATAAAAATATCAAACAGACTCCAGAGGATATAACGCGTGAACTAGGTTCAGGTTCTTTGACTATCGGTTATAATGGCCAGACGCCTGAGCGTATAAAAAAACATATGGAGAACTGGCACACCTTCGACGTTGATGATCTGCAGGCAAAAGGCGGCCCATGTGATGGCGATTATTATGGCATGCCCTGGCCCTGCTGGACCACAGAGCACCCGGGGACGCCGATACTCTATGATATATCCAAACCGGTTGCTGAAGGTGGTCTGCCCTTCCGTAATCGATTTGGTGAAGAAAGGACATATGAAAGCAGCGGTCGCACTGAAAATCAACTGGCCGCAGCAGGTGTTTATAATCCCGGTAGTGAAGTTGAAGGGGGATATCCTGAGTTCAAGGACGTTGTTCCCGGTACCAACTGGAAGACCGACCTTTCCCAGAAGACCTTAAAAGATGCCATTGCCCGGGGAATGGCACCGTTTGGTAATGCTCGTGCCCGTTGCGTCGTCTGGAATTTTCCGGATAAGGTTCCAATCCATCGTGAACCCCTGCATTCACCGCGTCCGGATCTGATTGCAAAATACCCGACCTATAAAGATTTGGCCAATCACTTCAGGGTCTTTACTAAGTATGAAAGTGAACAGAATCCCGATCTGGTAAAAAATTATCCTATTGTTATAACCACGGGGCGTGTTGTTGAACATATGGGTGGTGGTGCCGAGACGAGAAGCAACAAATATCTCGCCGAACTGCAACCGGAAATGTACGTTGAGATTAATCCACGTCTGGCCAATAATCTTGGAATTCGCAAAGGTGACATGGTGATAATTGAGTCCCCTGAAGGCGCAAAAATTAAAGTCAAGGCCAAGTTCTCAAAGCGTGTAGATGAAAAAACGATCTTTATGCCATTCCATTTTGCCGGCACTCTGATGGGTGAGTCCTATGTTAAAGATTATCCTGATGGACATGCACCTTTTACGGTTGGTGATCCGGCCAATACTGTCACCAATTATGGATATGACATAGTCACTCAGATGCAGGCTACTAAAGATGGTCTGTGTAAGGTCACTCGTGCTTGATTTACGCCGGATGAGGAGGAATAAATAATGGCAAGAATGAAATTCTTATGTGACGTTGAGCGCTGTATTGATTGCGGTGGTTGCGTTGTAGCCTGTAAGGAAGGGAATCATATTCCTGTTGGTGTTAACCGCCGCCGGGTTGTTACGTTAAAGGAGGGGGAGCCCGGGGAAAAATCCATTTCAATCTCCTGTATGCACTGCGCTGATGCACCCTGTATCGCCGTCTGTCCCGTTGATGCAATCTATCAACGCGCCGATGGGATAGTCTTGGTGAATAAGAAAACCTGTATTGGTTGCGGTTATTGTTTTATGGCCTGTCCCTTCGGCGCTCCACAGTTCCCGGCAGGGAACGTGTTTGGAGCCAGAGGAGCCATGGACAAATGCACCTTTTGCGCCGGCGGTCCGGAGGAAACGTTCAGCGATGAAGAGAAAAGACTTTATGGCCAGAACCGTATTGCCGAGGGTAAGGTGCCCCTCTGCGCCGGAATGTGCGCAACAAAGGCACTGCTGGCTGGTGATGCAGATGTGGTTGCGGATGTTTATCGTGAACGTGTCTTCCAGCGCGGTTCCGGCGCCAATGCCTGGGGTTGGGACAGGGCATATAAAAAATAACAAATAAAAAATGCCTTATGCATACCTGAACACCCCAGCCTTGTATGAACAGCAGAGAGAGGTTGGGGTATCCTTTATCTGGAGCTCACTATGCAGAAATTTTTTCGATGTGTGTTTCTGCTCACAGGTCTTCTTGTGGCAGGAGTCGTTGTTATTGTTTCCGCCCGGGAGGGCCAGGTTCTCGCAGGTCTCTCGACGGGGTCATCGGCCGATTATTATCAAACACTTATCGGCACAATCACCGGCAACTGGCAGGGATACGGCGAGCTGTTCACCACCCTGCAGGGCCAATGGTTCTGGAAAATCTTTCTGGTCATAATTACCGCAATTCCTGGAGTGTTTTTGCTGCACTATCTGGTTATCGGGGCTATGCATTTCGATCATGAAGGTGAGCAGATATTGTTCTTTCCTCTGTTTACAAGAATTGTCCATTTTTTTGCAGCAGTCAGTTTTTCTCTGCTGGCTATCACCGGGTTGAGTATGGTGTTAGGAGCATATCTCGGTGGCGGGGCGTTGATTCGAACAGCCAGATACGTGCATATTGGGGCGGCGTTGGTTTTTGTTCTTCCGGCATTGGTGATGCTTACCATGTGGTTCAAGGACATGCTGCCTCGGCTCCATGACATTGCCTGGATATGTATGCTTGGGGGCTATCTGAGTAAAAAGAAAAAACCGGTGCCCGCCGGCAAATTCAATGCCGGGCAGAAAATGTACTTCTGGTTGGCCACCGTTGGGGGTGTTGTGATGGCCTATACCGGTTATATCATCTGGGGGATGGGCACGACCGCACTGGATACGGTGCGTCTGTATGCCATTATCCATAATGGTCTTGGTATGGCAATACTTGCCTTCTATCTGGCCCATGTGTATATGTCGGTATTTGCCGTCGCCGGATCATTGCACAGCATGAAAACTGGATATAAGCCAAAAGAGGAGGTGGATATTCTCCACAGTCTCTATAAATATCAGTGAGTTGGTATATTCTGAAAGACCTTCAAGGGTCGATATGAGCGATACGTTGATCCCTGAGGCTTTTGCTCAGAATTACATCTCCTTGGTTCGATCGATAAAGCAATTGGGTTCATTGCTTTATCGATCTGGGTTTTGCAGGTGTCGTATATTTTTAATTTTCTACAAAACATCATCCATTTTGTATTTAGCGATAAAAAAAAATCAAATAAACGATTCAGGTTTATGCAGCACAGGTTAAAATCAAAAAAATATACCCTCAGGAGCGGGTGGTATGCCCGGCTTTATTCCGCTCCCGTGCGGACTCCCTTGCCAGGAAATCACGATATTCACACATATGCCCCAATGCTTTCACGGCACGTTCGGGACTGGTGAAGAAAACCCCACTGTATTTTCTGTTTTCAACCTCATAAATCGCCCGTTTTTTAGGATCGGCAGTCAGCGTTACCCCAAGAATTGGTTTGCTGTATTTCTCCATCAAGGCAACCGTATGCTTGATATACTGATGCTCCCATTGCTGCAGACCCTGCAGGATATGCTGAGCTGCTTTCGGATCAGTCTCTTTGTCGACTGTACAGACGGATTCCAGCAGGGTCTCCAGCAGATATTCCCGTCCCGAAATACCCAGATGTATAATAGCGTCGCAACCGTCCCAGGCGGCTAATATTTCAATGGCTTTCATCGGCAGTTCCAGGTCATTTTCACCAACCAGATCAACCGGGTTTGTGCGGCTCCAGTAAGGTGGGAGCATGCCATCGAGCACCGCAACTATTTCCTCACTGAGCGGCTCTACCAGCAGGTTCTGCTCGCTGCACAAATCACTCGTGACGACGCCCCATCCTCCGCCAAGGGTCATGATGGCAACCCTGCGACCCTGGGGCATTGGCAAGGAAGAAAACACCATTGAGGCATCCAGCATATCCGCCGGTTGATGAACAGTCACCACGCCATTTTGCTGACAAAGCGCTTCGAATAATCTGAAGTCTGCGGCCATTGCCCCGGTGTGGCTTGCCGCTGCACGATCTCCAGCTTCGGTTCTCCCGCCCTTCAGGACGATTACCGGTTTTTTCCGGCCGACCCGGCGTGCCGATTCAAAAAATCTTTTCCCGTCTTTGACACTCTCAAGATAGAGAAGGACCGTCCTGGTCAGTTCATCCACCTCAAAGGCTTCCATAAAATCCTCTATGGCAACCATCGCCTCATTGCCACTTCCGCCGAACGCTCTGATTCCCAGTCCCTGAGAATCGGCAAAACTCAGCAGCTGCACCCCCATATTGCCGGATTGCGATATCAGTGCAGTACTGCCCGGCTTCGGCCCAACATGGACCCCGGTTAAGATGATGTTCGCGTGAGGATTCTGGATGCCCATTGTATTGGGGCCAAGAAAGACAATCCCCGCATCACGTGCGTCCTGAAGCAGTTGATTCTCCAGAATTTTGCCATCTTCTCCCGTCTCGGAAAAGCCGGAAGATATCAGCAGAACAGACTTTACGCCCTTTTGTTGCAAATCTTTTATCAAACCGCGCACCAATGCCGCAGGGATAGTGACAACCGCCAGATCAACCGGGCCTGGAACCTCCGATATGCTTTTATATACAGGTCGTCCCCACTGCGTTCCGCCCTTGGAATTAATCAGATAGACATCTCCCTTGTATCCATGAGCCAAAAGATTGGCCGGTAATGACTGCCCCCATTTGCCAAATACGCTTGAGGCACCGATAAAGGCAATTGACCCGGGATGAAAGATATCACCAATCAGCGCAGGAGATATAACGGGACGATGTCTCTCCGGCGTCCGCTCTGCCAGCACGACCAGTGCATCAACAGCACATACCCGACCGTCCCGGCCAACCAGCAGCGGATTAATGTCAACCTCGGCAACGTCCGGCCGCTCCATTGCAAGTCTCGAAAGCCCGAGCAGACAAGCAATCAGGGCTTTCCTGTCGGCCATCTTCTCCCCGCGAAATTCGCCTAAAAGTTGAGCGGATTTGATCTCGTCAAGCATGGTTTCGGCTTCAATTTCGTCGATGGGCGCAGCTCTGAAGACCACATCATCCAACGCCTCGGTAAACACTCCCCCAAGTCCGAACATCACAATTGGGCCGAACACAGGATCTCGCAGTACCCCTGCGACAAACTCACGTTTGCCGGTTAGCATGGGCTGGATTAAATACCCTTCCAGATCTTTACCCGCTGATGCCTGGATCTCTTGTGCCGCGTCCCGGACCTGCTCCGCAGTAGATAATCCGAGGCGGACTAATCCTCGATCGCTTTTATGGGTAAGTTTTGCGCCGTGTCCCTTCAAGACAACCGGAAAATTCAACTCGCCTGCAGCTTGAACTGCATCTTCTATGTTGCCGGCAATTATTTCTTTTACAACCGGCACGTCATAACCGGCAAGAAGCTGTTTTGATTCTGATTCGCTGAGACTTTTCATGTATTAATCCTTTTGATGAAAAGACGGGGGAAAAAAGTTGTGTCCTGGACAAGGCACTTGTTTTCCACAGGGGGGGACTACAGAGAGTACCGCCCCTTGTAGTGGGGTGTCAGGATTGGGGGCGCGAGATGTCGCGGGTCTTGTTCTCGTTTTTTACTGCCGCAGCTTTTGGCTGCAGTCTTTTGCCGAATGCAGTCTGGAGGAGCTTTTTTACGGCGTCTCGATCCCCTGCGGTCAAGGATACGATCTTCGCGCCGGTATTCATTATTGCCAGGGTCAGCCAGGCACACAAGAGAATTCCGCAGAAATAAACAGTCAGGGATAACATGTTCGCCACAAAGACGGATCTGCTTTCCCATCGCTGATCGAAGGCACTGCCACCGATGACGTCGGCCATCTGACGAATGGGATCGGTCAGATACGATGGGGATTGCAGTATGGTGAAAATGATTTGCAGTATATCCGTCGCATATTTGAGACCTATGACGATAACGACAAGGCCAACGCACGTGGCTAAGAGACTGATGATGCTTTTGATGGTTTCCACGGCTGGCGCGAGAGCCTCGTTTTCCGGTAACATGTTCAGCATATGGTCGTTTAACCCCCTTTTTCCCATTTTAGAACAGCCTGCGATGCTGTCTCTCTGTGATAGGTGAATAGTATTAATAGTATATTCTGTAATTATATAAACATTTTTTTCGCATATAACCAATCGACAGGACTAATGATCAAAGAAGACTTACATCGCCAGTGGCCAGAAGATCGGAATAATGACCATCAGCACGGCCAGTATCACTAAGGTAAGGGGCAGCCCGACTTTAACATAGTCCATGAACTTATAGCCGCCCGGGCCCATGACCAGCACATTCGCCGGATGGGAGATGGGCGAGGTAAAACTTGAAGAAGCAGCCATGGCAATTCCCATCATCAACGGGTATGGCGATATACCAAGCCCGGCGGAGGTCTTGAGGGCGATAGGCACCATCAGGACCACCAGGGCTGCGGTCGGGATAATACTGGTGGCCATGAAAGTAATGCTGAGCAGCCCGAACAGAACCCCGTAGGGGCCGAATGGGCCCAGAACGGCGATAACACTTTCGGCAACCATCGACGCCGCACCGGTTTTATCCAGTGCCACGCCAAGCGGCAACATGCCTGCAATCAGAAAGACAGCCTTCCACTCTATATAGCGATAGGCTTCTTCCATTGTCAGGCATTTCGTCAAAACCATAACGGCGGCCCCGATGACGACGGCAATATATATTGGCACCCAATCGAAAATAACCGGCAGCAGCACAGCTGCCATTATGGCAAGCGCGGTTTTTGCTTTTTCCTCCCGGGCAGCTTCCTGCATTTTCTCGGTAAGTACCACAAAATCGGGTTCTCGGCCCAGGATAGCCAGCTTTTTCCAGTCGCCGAACAACAGCAGGGCATCGCCCAGCTGGAGCTGCAGATCACGCAGCCCGGTGCGTATCACCGCACCCTTTCGCCAGACCGCGAGTACGGTAAGCCCGAATTTTTCACGAAAACTGATCTCCTGCAGCGTCTGACCAACGAGAACGGAATGCGGCGAGAGAATTACCTCCACCAGGCCCACCGTATCGCTTTGCAGGATTGACACATCTTCGACTCCCGCCTGATCTTTATCGAAAACCGCTTCAAGCCCCTGCATGAGCATGACTCCCACCAGATCGGACATGCCGGATACCACCAGCCTGTCACCCGGCTCAAACTTCACCTCTGAAGCCGGGACCACGGCGCTGTTATCTTCGCGAATGATTGCCAGAATCTGCACATCTAGAGCATCCCCAAGGCAGCTCTCAGAAACGGTCATGCCGAGCAATCGAGAGGTATTGGGGATGCTGAACAGACGAACCTTTTTTTCCCTTTCGTACTTCTCCGTCACTTCCGCGGCATCGAGCACAACCGGCGGCAAAATGGTGTCTTCTGCCGCCAGCTTATCAATATTGGCAACTGGTCCGTGCACGACCAGCACATCCCCGGCGTTCAGCTGCAGGGATTTGATATTTAAGCTGATTTCCCGATCAATGCGTAAAATCTTCAGCACATTTAAACCATACCGGTTGCGAAAGCCCAATTCGGAAAGCGTCTTGCCAAGCCACGGACTGTTCCCGGAAAGCTGTACCTCGGCTACCTGCATACCACAGCCCAGCAGGGCGTGCTTGTCCGGCCCGATGTTTTCCGACAACAACTGTCCCCAGTTGTTCATCTCCTGAATTCGATCAAGGCGGCCTTCGACAATGAGTTCGTCATCCGGCTGAATTTTTTCTGAACCATCCGGGGCAAGCGAGGTCTGTCGGCCTCGATTGATACCAATGACATTGAGGCCGAGCCTGGAGCCGAGATGGCTTGAGGCGAGGGTGTGGCCAACCAGGGCGGATTTTTTCGGAATGCGTATTCTGAACAGCCGTTCCTGGATACGGTATTGGCTTATGATCTGTTTTTCGTCTTTCTGGCCAGAGGCAAACGGGGAGCGTTGCGGCAGGAATCGAATGCCGACAAAAGTCATAAACAGCATGCCGACGACCATCACGATCAGCCCCACCGGCGTAAAATCAAAAAGGCCGAATGGCGTAAGACCATTGGTACGCAGTGCTTCGCTGACCAGGATATTGGGCGGGGTGCCGATCATGGTGGTGAGTCCGCCGAGCAGGGAGCCAAAGGCCAGGGGCATCAACAAAATCGACGGTGATTTATCGGTCTTTCTGGCGATATCCATAACCACCGGCAGCATCAGCGCCGCCACGGCCACGTTATTCATAAAGGCAGACAGACCGCCGGCAATTACCATGATAAGCAGGATCATTCGTGTATCGCCGGTTCCCGCGACCTTCAGCAGGTTTCGTCCGAGAATATTGGCAATACCGGTGCGGGTCAGTCCGCCGCTCAGAATAAATACGGCCCAAATGGTTACCACCGCCGGATTGCTGAATCCTGCCAGGGCTTCAGTCGGACTCACCAGCCCGGTGACGGCCAGTATCCCGAGAACCAGCATCGCCAGGACCTCAAGGGGCATGACCTCAGTGACGAGTACACCGATTACGGCAAGAAGAATTCCGAGGACCAGAAGTATTTCCGGGGTCATTCTATCGCTCTCCTGATAATTTTCACTTTTTCGGTAAGGGATCAACTCATTTGATGTAGCAAACCTATCCATTCAGGACAGCTATGGCAATTTTTTTTACGACCGAGCCAATAACTGGCCCATTGGATCCGGTTCATCGGGGCCTTTGTTTTCCACTAAGGGGGTGGCCTGGTTTTCATTATTGCGCTGAAGTGTTCCGGTATCGTCTTCCGTGTCCTCTGGCCTGAGGTATTTTATTGTTGTTGGTTTACTTTGTTAAATCATATTGACATAAAAATTAATTTAAATTATTTTTTTAGTATTAATACTTAATATAATAAAATTTACTGGAAATCGCATGGACCCTAAAGAGATTGATAACATCGACAGGCAATTAATCAAATTGCTCTCAGCTGACGGCCGTATGCCTGCAAAAGACATAGCCACAAAGCTTAACGTGTCGGCCCCAACTATTCACTCCAGGCTCAATTCTCTCATCAAGAGAGGGATTCTGAAAGTGGCGGGGTTGGTCGATACTTTTAAGGTAAAGAATATGATGGTTGCCATTATTGCCATCAATGTGCACGAAAATGGCAAAATGGGACAGGTGATTGATCAGCTTATGGAATTTGATAATGTTCACTGGGCCGTTGCTGTGACGGGCCGCTACGATATCTTTGTCGAGGTTATCGTAACCGAAGGGATTGAGTGGATGTTCAAATTTTTCGAAGAGGAAATGAGTAAGATTGAAGGTATCAGTCATTCTGAATCCTTCATGGTGACCAATGCGCGAAGAAAATCGACACTCCTTCCGCCCAATATCAAAGGCTGGCTGTCGGAGATGGGGAAAGCATGAAAATTAAAAATATTACGGTATGGAAAGAAGATTTAGAACTTACCCGTCCCTATACCATTGCCTATGAAACCATAAGTTCCGTTGTAAATCTTTTTGTGTTGCTTGAAACTGATACTGGCATCACGGGGATTGGAGCAGGCTCACCCGATGAAGATGTCACCGGCGAAACTATTTTGGCAGGTGAGAAAGCCCTGGTCGGCAAGCTGGAGCCGCTTCTTTGGGGCAGAGATGTCAGATATTGTCGATCAATGCACCGGGAGTTGTCTAAAGCTCTGGCAAAAACACCGGCAGCCATGGCGGCTGTAGATATAGCACTGCATGACCTTGTTGCCAAGAGTATGGGTTTGCCCCTGGTTGAGCTTCTTGGTCGAGCCCATGAAACCCTGCCGACCTCAATTACCATTGGCATTATGCCTGTTCAGGAAACCCTGGCAGAAGCCCGTGAATACCTGGCAAGAGGATTTTCCATTCTGAAAATTAAAACCGGACTCGATGTGGAACAGGATATTGAACGGATCCTCCGACTCCATGAAACCTTCTCGTCAGACATTAAAATGCGAGTCGATGCCAACCAGGGGTACAGCATTGAAGAATACCAGAAGTTTTTTGAAAAGACCTCGGGTCTGGTGGAATTCATAGAACAGCCGTTCAAGGCCATGGATCACGAGGGGATGAGATCTCTGCCGGATGCTGTCCGCAGGCTTTCGGCGGCGGATGAAAGCCTGCTGCACCCTGGCACGGCAATCGATCTTCTCAATCAGCCGCGGCCTTTTGGTATTTTTAACATTAAGCTGATGAAATGTGGTGGAATCGCTCCCGGACTGGAGATTGCCGCCATGGCAGCCCATGCCGGTATTGACCTGATGTGGGGATGTATGGATGAAAGCATCGTCAGCATCGCAGGGGCGCTCCATGCTGCTCTGGCCTCAAGGGCCACGAAATACCTGGACCTTGATGGCAGCCTGGACCTGGCACGTGACATTGTAAACGGCGGATTCATCCTGGAAAATGGATGGCTCAGAACGATAGACGAACCTGGATTAGGAGTAAAAAGAAATTGATGACTGTTAACGATACAAATTCAAAAATTGAGCCGGGCCAGGAAAATAGCAGATCATTGATCCTTGGATCGGCTGTGGTTCTGACCAATGGCAGTCTGGCCCATGTTGACGCGAAGACAGCCCACGGTCTGATCCGCGGAACCGAACGGTTTGATATTAAAGGTATCATAGATCACAATAATGCCGGACAGGATGCTGGGGAAGTTCTGGACGGGATTCGGCGCACTATTCCGGTGTATGCAGACATTGATGCGTATATCGCCGCCGCGGGCCAAAAACCCGATTACGCCATCATTGGCGTTGCCCTGTGCGGAGGGAGGCTGGATGAACAATGGCAGGCCCTGGTGTTGCGTATCATCAATCGGGGGGTTTCGATCGTCAATGGGATGCATATGCTGCTGGATGATATTCCGGTTTTTAAAGAGGCGGCCCGACACAACAACGTCACCATTATTGATATTCGCCGGCCCAAACCCTTTAACCAGCTTCAGTTCTGGTCAGGGAAAATATTTTCGATGAAAATCCCGCGTCTGGCCGTACTTGGGACCGATTGCGCTCTTGGCAAACGAACCACGGCCCGCATGATTGTCGAGGCCTGCCGCAAAGCGGAGATACATGCCGAAATGATTTATACCGGTCAGACCGGCTGGCTCCAGGGCAATCGTTATGGATTTATCCTGGACACCACGGTGAATGATTTTGTGAGTGGAGAGCTGGAGGCTGCCATCATCAGGTGCGAGCAGGAAGCCCGCCCGGATCTGATCGTTGTGGAAGGGCAGTCCGGGATGAGAAATCCCCAGGGACCCTGTGGGGCGGAAATCATTGTTTCGGGAAATATCAAGGGCGTCGTTCTTCAGCACACGCCGTTCAGGGAATTTTACGATGCAACGGATGCATTGGGTTGTTATCTGCCGGACATCGATAGTGAAATAAAACTCATTGAAATGTACGGGACATCGGTGATTGCCGTGACCCTTAACGGCACAGGCGGCAGCAGGGAGGAGCTTTTGTCCTACCGTCGGACTCTCGAGAAAAGAATTGGTATTCCTGTTATCTGTCCCATTGAGGAGCCCATTGATAAAATTATGCCTGTACTGCAGAAATTTATCCTGGATCATGGCCGTTTGCCTGATACCACATCAAGGGCAATGATCAAACAAAAAGAGGCATGCGATGACTGACCTGCTCATTAAAAACGCCCGGGTGATCGATGGAAGCGGGGCACCGTCTTTTGCCGCCGATATAGCTGTTTCGGCTGGAGTAATCACCCATGTGGCTGCGGCAATTGATCTGCCGTACCTGGAAACCATTGATGGTAGCGGACTGGTCGTCAGTCCAGGTTTCATTGACATGCACACCCATTCCGATTTTTCCCTCCTTCTGGAACCTACTGCCGGGAGCCGGGTCAGGCAGGGCATAACAACTGAAGTCACCGGTAACTGCGGAGGTTCTCCCGGCCCGATCCTCGACTCTGGCAGCGAACCATTCATGGAATATATGTCGGATCTGGGTGTGCTGTATAAGCGACGTTTATCGCCGGAAGACTGGAACTGGAAAACCCTGGATGGTTTTTATGCCCGACTGGCCGCCAAAGGCACGGCAGTGAATCTGGTGCCCCTGGTCGGACATTCAACTCTGCGCGCCAATGTTATGGGATACGACAACAGCGCGCCGAATCATGACCAGATGGAAGAGATGAAGCGCCTGTTGACGATAGAGCTTGAAAAAGGGGCTTTTGGTTTGTCATCCGGACTAATCTACCATCCGGGTGCCTTTGCGCAAACCGGTGAACTGGCGGAACTGGCCAGGGTTGTTAAAGATTTTAACGGTATTTATGCAACCCATATGCGAAGTGAGGGAAAATTCCTTTTCGAAGCCGTCGATGAGGCGCTGGCGGTTGCCCGGGAATCCGGGGTTTCTCTGCAGATCTCCCACCTGAAATGTGAAACCCCGGCCATGTGGGGAAAGGGGACGCTGCTGCTTGAAAAAATTCATCAGGCCAGACGAGATGGGCTCCTGGTCAATTTCGATCAATATCCCTATACCGCATACCACACCGGCCTGTTGGAAATTTTTCCGGTCTGGGCCAAAGAGGGCGGGTCCTCGAAGATGATCGAGATTCTCAACAATAGTCGGACCCGGGAAAAAGTAATGGCTGATATGGTGACGCCTCCGGTTGACTGGGACAACCCCATGGAGGATCTGGGGTGGGATCGTATCCAGATCATGGGATATACCCGACAGGGGAATCTGCCTCTGAACGGTCTTACTGTTGCGGCGATGGCCAAAGCCAGGGGGCTTGATCCTCTTGAGGCTGTTTGTCAGGTTTTCTGTGAAGAGAATGGTGCCCTGGCAATGATCGTGTTCGCCATGTCTGAACAGGATGTGGTGACGATCATGCAGGATCCTTATGGAATGATTGGTTCTGACGGACGCTCCGTAACCCCCAGCGGCCCGGCGAGTGGGTCTCCGGTCCACCCGAGATATTACGGAACATTTGCCAGGGTGCTGGGAAACTATGTCCGTGAGAAAAAAATCATCTCCCTGGAGCAGGCTGTGCATAAAATGACCGGCATGCCTGCAGAAAAACTCGGCTTAACAGACCGAGGCCTGATAAGGGAGGGTCTGGCGGCGGATCTTGTCCTGTTTGACCCGGAGACGGTTAGGGATGTCGCCACCTTTGAGGATTCACACCGATATGCCGAGGGGATTCCCTATGTGTTTGTCAATGGAAAGGCGGTTATCTTCAATGGCAACCACACCGGAAATCTTCCTGGTAAAAAGCTTTTGAGGGATGCCTGACCGGGTAGGATTCAGGAGGGCACAGTTTTTAATAATCTGGCAAGGAATATCAAGGAGGAGAAGATGAAAAAGCGTTTGGGCAGTTTTTTGCTGATGCTGGCAATTCTGGTTGCTATGACATCAGTACAGGCCAGGGCGGAAAAAGTCTTGAACATTGCAGGCAACCCCAATGAGCTGGGGGTTACAACGTTTAACCCTATCAAGGTTGAACTGAATCACGATGCCATGACCCTGATCTATGATAAATTCATGGAATGGGGTGCTGATGGGAAATTTTATCCGGCTCTGGCTGAATCCTGGACCATCAGTGACGATGGCCTTACCTGGAAAATGGTTTTAAAACAGGGGGTCAAATTTCATGACGGCTCTCCTTTTAATTCAGAGGTGGCCAAATGGTTTCTGGAAGAGATGAAGACCGGGCCGTCTGCTTATATGGTAGGCGCCATTGATAATGTCGAAATCACCGGACCGTATACGATCACTCTGCACCTGAAAAATCCTGAACCCAATATGTTTTTTAATATGGCGCAGGATTTCATGTGTATTCCCAGCATGGTCGCCTATAAAAAATATGGTGAGGAGTTCGGTATTAAACATGTCGTGGGATCCGGGCCATATAAGTTTGAATCCTGGTCTCCGGGAAATGAACTGGTACTGGTGAAAAATGCTGACTATACCTGGGGGCCCTCCATCGTCGACAATAAAGGGCCTGCTCGTATTGATAAAATTGTCTACAAGGATACCAAGGAAGAATCGACAAGGTTTCTGGAACTCAAGACGGGCAAGATCGATGTCGTTTATGCCGTACCTACCATGTTCATCAGCAAGATTGAAGAGGACAAATCCCTTCGGATCATCAGAATGCCTGGCGATGAACTGTATCATATGGTCATGAACACCCAGTCCCCGCCGTTAGATAATGAGCTGGTCAGAAAGGGAATTGCCCTGGCTGTGGATCAGGAAAGTATCACGAAAAACGTGTTTGCCAATGCCGGAAAACCTGCCTTTACCTATTTGATCGATTCTCTTGCGGAAAGCAAGATAGACCCGAAAGATGAAATCCATTTTGATCTTGAAGGGGCCAAGGCCGCACTTGACAAAGCCGGATGGACGATGGGGAAGGATGGAATACGGCAGGACAAAGATGGCAACAAGCTGACCTTGAAAATGGTGGCTAAAAACGAATCCTCATACCGGCGTGCTGCTGAGGTGATCCAGGCCCAGCTGGCAAAAGTCGGCGTTGAGGCGAAAATAACGTTGATGGATCCGAGCTCCATCCGGGCCTATTATAAAAAAGGCGAGCATCAGCTGGCAATCCGTTCTTATAACTGGGAGAATGCCGATATTCTGGAGTGGTTTCTGAACTCAAAACGGATGGGCTACCCCAACGCGGCCATGTGGCATGACAATGAGTCAGATTACCTGATGCAAAAAGCGATGACCCGGTCCCGGTCACAGGAAGAACGGGAAGCGAATTTCAAGGAGTACCATACGTATGTCCTCAATAAGTATGTCTGGGCTCCGTTCTATCTCCCGGCCAAGGTTTTTGCTGTTGGCAGTCGGGTGGTTTTGCCAAAAAACAGTCGAGCCAGGAAGTTCATGAAAATTGAGATACTGGACTGGGATTTGAAATAGTTTGATTTTTTCTGCTCCTCTCTGAACTCTCGCAACACCTTGGCAAAGAGAGCAGAGAGGATAGAAAATCACAATTGATCCGGAGCGGAAGACCCATGTGGCAATTTTTTTTACGCCGTTTACTGTTAATGATCCCGATATTCTTCGTGTTGTCGGTTATCATTTTCTCCCTGATTCACATCGTTCCGGGAAATCCCCTGGACAATCTCATGGGGCCGGGGATGACCAAGGCCTATGAACAGGAAATGGTGAAGAAATATAACCTGGATAAACCGCTCCCTGTACAATATCTCAAATGGCTGAACAACATGCTTCATGGTGATCTGGGGAGCTCTATTATAGAGAAGCGGCCGGTGACGGAATTGCTTTTGCATCATCTGCCCTACAGCCTTTCCCTGGGACTCACGGCCATTGCCCTTTCCTTTGTGCAAGGGGTGTCCATGGGTATTATTTCCGCGGCAGCCAAAAACACCATCTTTGATCACCTGGCCATGATGATCGCATTATTTGGGGTCACTATCCCCGCCTTTTGGCTGGGGCTGATTTTTATCCTGATTTTTGCGGTGTGGCTGAACTGGCTTCCGGTTTCAGGTTCAGGCACGCTGTCCTCGCTGATTCTTCCCGCAGTCACCGTCGCCCTGGGCGGTGCGGGTCTCATCGCAAGGGTTACAAGGGTGGCCATGCTGGAGGTAGCCAGCAAGGATTTTATTGTCATGCTCCATGCCAAGGGGCTTGGGAAAAAAGCCATCCTGTTGAAACATGTGTTAAGGAACGCATTGATACCGGTCATCACAATCCTCGGCTTGCGTATTGGCTGGGTGTTGGGCGGGGCAGTAACCGTGGAAATCGTTTTTTCCCGACCAGGGCTCGGACAATTGTTAATCTCCGCCCTGTTCAGGAGGGATTATCCGGTCATTCAGGGCGCTATGCTTCTTCTGGCCATGGGGATCATACTGGGGACCTTCCTGGCCGACATGCTGTATGCTTTTGCAGATCCCAGGGTAAGGGATCAAACCCATTGAAACGAGTGGTCAATTTTTGCAATGAATCATGGAAAACACGACGAACCAGAACCAGATAATACCTCCCGCCAATCGGTGGATCAGGCGTTTGAAAAAATTAAAAAATAACAGGGCCGGGGTATTGGGCCTCATTATTATTGCCGGACTTATCATTACTGCGCTGTTTGCGGATTACATCGCGCCCTATTCCTATAAGGCCCAGGACCTGAGCCTCATGAACATCCCGCCTTCAATGGATCATATAATGGGTACGGATGAGTTCGGCAGGGATGTGTTCAGCCGCATTATTTTAGGCTCAAGGATTTCAGTGTATGTCGGCGTTGTTTCTGTCGGGTTGTCCGTCTTGATCGGTTCCCTGCTGGGTGCTCTTGCCGGATACTACGAGGGATGGCTGGATAGAGTCCTTTCTACTGTTACAGACTTGACCTGGTCTCTGCCGGAGATTCTCGTGGCCCTTCTTCTTGTTGCAGTGGTGGGCGCCGGGGTTGAGTGTGTCATCATCGCCATTGCCCTGACCTACTGGGCCCAATATGCCCGGTTGATCAGGGGGCAGATCCTGATGCTCAAAAATGAGATTTATGTGGAGGCAACCCGTTCGTTAGGTGCCACCGATTTTACGATTTTGTTCAAACACCTTTTCCCCAATGCCATCGCACCGGTGATTGTCGCTGCGACTATCGGGATCGGCCAGGCTATCGTGCTGGAGGCAACCCTTGGATTTCTGGGAATGGGAGCGCAGCCGCCCCTTCCCAGCTGGGGTGCCATGATGAGCAACGGCACCGCGTATCTGTTTATCTCACCGTGGGTTATTATCTTCCCGGGCCTCGCCATGATGATCACTGTTTTTGGATTCAATCTGTTCGGGGACGTGCTGGTGGATATCATGGATATCCGGGAGGATACCCTCAAATGAGCCTCCTGGTGGTTGATAATGTATCCGTGGAATTCAAAACTCGGGATGGGATTGTAGAACCGCTCAGTGGGATCAGTTTTAAGATAGATGCCGGTGAGATTCTTGGGCTGGTGGGCGAGACGGGGTCTGGGAAATCCGTAACGGCCCAGGCGATCATGGGGCTGCTGCCTTTTCTTAACGGCAGGGTTTCCTCTGGCCGGATCTGTTTTAGGGATCAGGACCTGCTTGCCATATCTGAAGATCAGTATCAAAAGATAAGGGGAAATCATATTTCTCTGATATCTCAGAACCCCATGACCTCGCTCGATCCGGTGTATAAAGTGGGGGATCAGATCGTGGAGGGGTTGAGACAGCATGTTGTTATTGCCAGGGATGATGCGGTAAAAAGAGCTGTTAATGTAATGACCTCATTAGGAATTCCCAACTCGGAAAAGGTGTTTTTTCAATACCCGCATCAGCTCTCAGGGGGGCTGAAGCAGCGAATTGTCATCGCTATGGGTTTATGTGCCGACCCTCATCTGTTGATTGCTGACGAACCCACGACAGCCCTGGATGTTACTGTTCAGGCGCAGATCGTTGAGCTGTTCAGAAAAACGGTGGCGCAGAGAAATATTGGCCTGATCATGATTACCCACGATCTGGGTGTGATTTCAAACCTTTGTGATACAGTTGTTGTCATGTATGCGGGACATGTGGTGGAAAAAGGGCGGGTGCAAGAGGTATTTGCCAACCCTATGCATCCGTATACCCGGGCCTTGCTCAAGTGCATCCCGAAATTCGGCATGCCGGAGAGATCGCTTAAGGCTATTCAAGGCAATGTTCCCAGCGTAAGTACTTTTCCAGGCGGATGCCGGTACCATCTCCGCTGTCCTGACATGAAACCGATTTGTATGACAGAAGCCCCACAAACCTTGCAGGCAGGAAACGGCATAGAGGTTCAATGCCACCAGTTCGGCCCCAACTGGAGAGAAGAGCTATGAATTCGTTAGTTGAGGTCCGGCATCTGTCCAAATTCTTTCCAGTAACCGGCGGGTTGATGCAACGGCGGATCGGTGCGGTCAAAGCAGTCAACGATATCTCGTTTGATATTTATAAAGGAGAATCTTTGGGGGTTGTTGGCGAGTCCGGATGCGGAAAATCCACACTTGCCAGGCTGATTCTGAATCTGATCAGACCCACCTCCGGGCACGTTCTCTATGATGGTCAGGATGTTAACCGTATCAGTAAAACCGAGCTCCGTGAACTGAGACGGAAAATGCAGATGGTGTTTCAGGATCCCCATTCCTCCCTGGACCCCCGTATTTCCATATACCGAAGCCTGGAGGAGGTGTTTACGATTCAAAAAGAGAAGCTCTCCAGGCCGAAGATAAATGAACGGATCCTGGAACTTCTTGGCATGGTTGGCCTTAAACCGGAGCATTGCCGTTCTTACCCCCACCAGTTATCGGGAGGACAGAAGCAGCGAGCCGTCATCGCACGGGCCCTGGCCATGCTCCCCGAATTTATCATACTTGACGAACCAACTGCAGCACTGGACGTGTCGGTCCAGGCGCAGATTATTCTCCTGCTCCAGCAGTTGGGTGATCAGTTTGGCATTACCTACCTTTTTATTTCCCATGATCTTGCGCTGGTGGATTATTTCTGCCAGCGGATCATTGTCATGTACCTGGGCAGAATTGTCGAAATCACACCCGCCGATCTCTCCCGGCAGAAGCCAATGCATCCATACACCAAGGTATTGAAGGAAAGTGTATTCGTGGCAGATCCTCTGGCAGAACCCAAGGCACCCAGGATTGAGGGTGATGTGCCAAGTCCTTTTAACCTCCCGGAGGGATGCGTCTTTGAGACTCGTTGCGAATATGCTCAAAATATCTGCCGAAAAGAATCGCCCGCGCTTCGGCAAACCATGCCGGGCAGGTTCGTGGCCTGCCACTTTCCGTTAATCCATGCAATGGAGGACCCCTCGTGTCTTCCGGTAGACGCTAAATAACGATACGCCTGTCCGGATCGTGGTGCAGGTGGTACAAAACTCCCTGCTGGCAAAATCTCTGGTGCCGTTTTCCATAATCTGGCATGGACTTTTTTGTCGTTTTCCTTTTCATCACCTTCGTGATAGCTTTTTCTGATGCTTTCAGGTGGGCACTCTAAGGTGCGACGTCCTGATATAACCCGGTAACCTTGTTATCGTTAGATAATCTTCCGCCCCCCATGGCCTGATAAAAAGCTGCGCTGTCAACCATGCGCTGCGCCTGGGCTTCGATCAGGCCGGTTCTCGTTTGCTGCAACTGCTGCTCGGCTATGACGAGTTGCACATAACTGGCTGCGCCCAGTCCATACCGATGCTGCATGGCAGCCAGAGAACCCTCTGCTGCCGCAGTGGCGGCAGACAGAGAGAACAGCCTCTGGGCGTCGTTGTCCAGCGCCCGCAGGACATCCGCCACATTCCGCAGAGATTCAAGTACCACATATCGGTAATTTGCCGCCGCCGCATCGAATGCGGCCAGGGCCGCGCGTTTTTCTGCCGGTAATCCCGGATTGAACAAGGGTTGAGTCAGTTGGCCGACCAGGCTCCAGACGGCGGAATCACTCCCGAATAGAGCGCCGGTCGTCAAGGCCTGGGTGCCGAGGTCTGCGCTGAGGTTGAGTTGTGGATAGAGCCTGGCGATGGCCACGCCGTATTCTGCATTGGCCGAGTGCAGCATGGCTTCGGCTGCCTGGATGTCCGGGCGCGTCCGCACCAGCTCCGAGGGTACGATAAGCGGCAGATTAACGGGAAGCGTGAACTCCTGCAGGGAGATGACGGGCAACCCTGCCGCTCCTGGTGGCCGACCGGCGAGGACGGCCAGCAGATGCTCATTTTTCTGGAGCTGACTGCGCAGCAGTGGAATGCCGGCCCGCGTCTGTTCCACCTGGGTCTGCAGGGCCAGCACGTCGTCTGGGTTGGCCTGGCCCAGGCGAACCCGCTCCCGGGTCAGATCCAGCTGTTTTTCCTGGGAATTGAGGATAGCCTCAGTGGCCTCAATCTGGGCTGCCAGCCTTGCCCGGGTGACGGCGGTGGTGACGATATTTGCCGCCACGGTGAGCCGCGCCCCTTCCAGCTGATAGCGTTGATAGTCGATCCTGGCGGCGAGGGCCTCAAGGGCGCGCTGGGTACCGCCTGCTATATCGAACGTGTAATGCACGCCGACGCTGGCGTTGTACAGGCTGAATTCTCTGGCGTCTCCATTCAGGCCTGAGGAGCTCGGACTGAATCGCTGACGCCCGCTGCCGATATTGCCATCGATCCGGGGATACTGGGTTGCTCCGGCCCGTGCACCATACACTTCCTGCGCCTGACGCAGATTGGCCCGGGCCGCAGCCAGGGTCGGACTGGCCTGCAGCGCCTGGTCGATCAGGGCATCAAGCTTGGGCGAGCCAAGTTCGTGCCACCATTGGGGGTTGATTCTGCGTTCTGTTACAAAATGCTGTGATTTGCCAAAGTCTGTCGGAGAATCGGCAGTGTCGGCGGGATGGGGAGTAGCCGTGTAGCTCGGCACATCGGGTGCGGCAGGACGCTTGAAATCGGGGCCAACAGTGCACCCAGCCAGCAGGGCGGAAAGAGCAACTGAGACAATGAGGGTCTGCGTGTGGTGGAATTTCATCGGCGTTTCTTCAGTGTAGTCGATATATTTTCAGGTAAAGGCCCGTCCTTCGCCGGCTTCCTCGTACGTCACTCCATCGCGGATGTTATAGATTCGCTTGAAGGTCGGGATAATCTTTTCATCGTGTGTGACAACGATAATCGCGGTTTCGAACTTGCGGGCCATGTTGTTCAGTATCCGAATTACTGCCAGAGCGCGTTCGCTGTCGAGAGGGGCTGTCGGCTCATCGGCGAGGATCACCGGCGGATGATTGACCAGGCCCCTGGCAATAGCCACCCGCTGCTGCTCTCCGCCGGAGAGCTGGGAGGGCATCGCGCGCGCGCGATGCTCCACGTCGAGTGCCTTGAACAGCTCGATTGCGCGACTGCGCGCCTCGGCGTTGGGCTTGCCGGCGAGCATCGGCAGCAGGGCGACGTTGTCGGTCACGTCGAGAAAGGGGATGAGGTAGGGCGCCTGAAATATAAAGCCGATTCTGTCGCGACGGAGTGCCCGGAGATCGTTTACCTTCCAGCCGTCCTCATAAATTATCTCATCGCCAAGAATCATCCGCCCGGCGGTCGGCTCGATCACCGCTCCGAGGCATTTGAGCAAGGTCGTCTTGCCGGACCCGGAAGGGCCGATCAGGCCGACCACCTCACCCGGGGATACCTGCATATTCACGTTCGTCAGGGCATCGACGGCGGTATCTCCACTGCCATAGCGTTTCTTTAATCCTTCGATACGAATACCTTTGCCTGTCATGTCAGCCTCCAATGGCTTCGGCCGGATCGACCTTCATGGCGGCGCGGATGGCGATAATGCTCGATATCATGCAGATCATTACCACCACGCCGAACCCGATAACCGAGTCCAGCGGCTCAAGCAGCACATATTTGGGGAAAATTGGCGCCATGACCAGGGTCGCCGTGATCTTGCCCACTACAAAACCGATTACCCCGAGAGCAATGGACTGCTGCATAATCAAACCGACTATGGTGCGATTTTTGGTTCCGATCAGCTTCAGAACCGCGATCTCCCGGATTTTTCCCAGCGTCAGGGTGTAGATGATAAAAGCAACAATTGCTGCACTGACAATCGACAGGATCACCAGGAACATTCCGATCTGTTTTGCCGAGGTGGCGATCAGCTTGCCGATCAGAATCTTCTCCATCTGTGCGCGGGTAAACACGGTCAAGCGCTTCCAGCGACGGATAGTGTCGGCCACTTTATCCGCATCCTGACCTGCTTCAACCTGCACCAGAACGGCATTGACATATTGGTTGGTGCTTTGCGAAGCGATGATCGCATCGAGCAGTCCCGGCATCTGCGGTTGGTTGAAAGCGGGGTTTTCCGCGGTGCGGCGGCGTTGCTGCCGGATGGCGTCGTTGTCTTTTAGAAACTGCTCCTGCTGGGCGTCCTTGAGCGGAATAAACACCATCGGATCGCCGCCGGAAGAGACCATGCGCCGGGTCAAGCCGACCACGGTGTACAGGTTGCGGCGAATTCGGATGCGGTCGTTGAGCTTGAATCCGGTGGCGATGTCGGCCACGGCCTCATAATGATCGCGGGTGATCTGCCGGCCGGCGACGAGATAGGGCGGCCAGCCGGGGGTGCCGGGGTCGCCTGTTGCGATGCCGGTGACCATTGCCCTGACGTCCTGATCTTCCTTGTGCACCTGCATGGTGAAATAGGTGACACTGGCCGCTCTCGCGACCCCCGGCATGCTGCGGATACCTCGCCAGGCATTATCGTAAATATTTGAGGATTCGGCATAAGGTCCGAGGGTGTCCTGCTGCACCACCCAGAGGTCGGCGCCACTGTTATCGAGCAATGCCTTGCCGTCATCCACCAGGCCACGGTATATTCCGGCCATGGACAAGGTCACCCCGATCAACAGCCCAAGCCCCATTCCGGTAAAGATAAACTTGCCCAGAGAGTGCATAATGTCGCGGCCAGCCAGACTGATCATAGCTTTACTCCCTGCAGATGATCGACCACCTGAATACGGCTCCGTGGATTCAGGATTCTGGCACTGTAGACCACTATCTGGTCGTCGACCTTGAGACCGTCACGTATCTGCACATGGCCATCTAAATCGCGGGCACCCAGGGTCACCGGGGTAAAGCGGATACTGCCATCGATGATCTGCCAGACACCTAACTGGCCATGGATTCGGAGTATCGAAGCGTTAGGAATGACCGGTCCTGCCGACAGTGGCGGCAGGGCGAGGGTTACCTCGGCGAGTTCGCCGACGGCAGGCAGCGGTTCAGGGAGGTGGTCGAATACCACCTTGGCAAGCGTTTCCTCGGTCACTGCATCGGCCACCGGCTCCACCCGCAAGACCTTACCCGCCTGGGTATTGACTTGCTGGGAACGCAGGACGATTTTGGCCGGCAAATCGGCGGTGAGTCCATGGGCATGAAGCTGGTCAAAACGCACGTTGACCCACAGGCTTTTTGCATCAATCAGCTCGACCACCGCCTGGCCGGCAACAATCGTCGTGCCGGGATCGGCATTGCGTGCGGTGACCAGGCCATCGGCCGGGGCGACCAGAAGGAGGCTTTTGCGTTGTTCTTGCAATGCTTCCCCGTCGGCGCGGATGCGGGCGAAATCCTTACCGGCGGCACGCAGGTTCGCCTCGGCTATCTGTTGTTCATGCCTTTTCGTAACGAGGATCTCTTCACTTGTGACCCGCGCCGTCAGTAAGTTCTGATAGCGCCGCGCCTGGGTTTGGGCATAGACCTTACTTGCCTGCGCTTCGCTTACCTGCGCTTCGGCCCGCTGCAAAGCGGCGGTCTGGGCGAGGATTCGCTTGTCAAGGTCTATCGGGTCCATCCCGCCAAGCACCTGCCCGGCCCTGACCCGGTCTCCCACCTGTATATTCAGGCTTTGCAGCCGGCCCGCAAAGGTGGGGCCAATCTTATAGGTGTATCTGGCCTCGACGGTACCGATTCCAAAGAGCGCAGGGGAGATGGATCGATTCTCCACCCTGGCAACTGTGACAGGCACGGGGGCCAGTGGTCCGGAACGCAGGGCCACGTAGATAAAGAGGGCAAGCAGGGGCAAAAGTACTGCCAGCATAACGAGGGTTCTCTTTTGGAGTGGTAATTTTTTCATTGTGCCCTCCGTATGCCGCGATGGTAGAGAGCAAACACCCGCGGCGCATCATGCAGGATACGGTCAACATCTCCGGCCAGAAGCGATTGCATAACCAATCCCTGAATCGTGCCGATGAACAAAATGGCGGCCGCCTCCGTGTCGAGGTTGGGGGCAAAGTCTTTGTCTGCTTTGCCTTTTTCGATCAGCCGATGCAGTCGTTCGCGGTAGCCTCTGATGAAAGTCTGCACCACTTCCTTGGAGGGGGTCAGGTCAGCTGATTGCAATTCGCCAAACAGCAGCCGGGGAACGCCAGGATGCTTGGCCACAAAATCCATGTGCGTCATAAACATGGCGCGTAGCGCGGCGAGTGGGGATGCCGCTTCCTGTATAGCTTCATCCAGCTTTGCCAGCAGACGTTCGGTTACCCAGTCCATGACCGCCTGCAGGATTGCCGCCTTGTTGGGAAAGTGGCGAAACAGGGCACCCTGGGTCAGTCCCATCCGCTTGGCCATTGCAGCTGTGGTGATGCCATTCGGGTTCTGTTCCGCAGCTAATGCAAGAACGGCCTCGACAATCATCGCCCGGCGTTCCTCGGCCGGAAGATACTTTACAGCGCTGTGCATGTTGTCTCCTATAAAGATAGTAATCAATTACTATCTTTATAGTACGGCACTTCTCGCTTTTGTCAATGGACCGTTTTTCAAAAAACTTTCATTTGTGGCCAGTGGCGATTATTTTGCTCGTAAGTACTGATTAGGCCAGGATATATCAACGTTTAACGCATGCGCTGCATGAAGCGGCCAGTAAGGATCGCGAAGCATTTGCCGCGCGAGGAATACGACATCGGCCTGGCCATTGGCCACTATTTGCTCGGCCTGAGCCGGGTCTGTAATAAATCCCACTGCTCCGGTGGCAATTTCGGTCTCGGCACGTATCCTGGCCGCAAAAGGGACCTGGTAACCCGCACCAAAAGGGATGGGCTCTCCGGGTACGGCAAATCCCGATGAACAATCGATAAGATCGACCCCGCATTCTTTGAGTCTTGTGGCCAGAATTATTGACTGTTCCATATCCCAACCCCCGGGAACCCAGTCTGTTGAGGTAATCCGAACAAATATCGGAAATTCCTCCGGCCATTCCTCCCTTACGGTCTGGGTCACTCTCAGGGGGAACCGAAGCCTGTTCTCCAGACTGCCGCCATACTCGTCCTTGCGCTGATTTACCAGTGGAGACAGAAATTCATGGAGGAGGTAACCGTGTGCCATGTGCAGTTCCACCACCTTGAAACCGGCAGCATACGCCCTGCGCGTCGCCGCACGAAAATCTGCCTCAATCTTGTCCATCTGCTCTGTTGTCAAGGCGGACGGAAGCGAGTGGTCTGTGTCGAAGGGCAGGGCGCTTGGCGCGAGCGTTTGCCAACCCCCATTTTCCGCGTCCAGGGGAGCGCCACCCAGCCATGGAACCTGGCAGGATGCTTTCCGGCCGGCATGAGCGAGCTGAATTCCCGGCACCGCCCCCTGCTCGGTTATGAAACGGGCAATCGGGGCTAAGGCTTCAACATGGGCTTCACTCCATATGCCGCTGTCGTACGGGCTGATCCGGCCCTCAGGGCTGACCGCGGTCGCTTCAACCATGACCAGACCGGCGCCACCGACGGCGCGACTGCCAAGGTGGACAAGGTGCCAGGAATTAGCCAGTCCATCCTGACTGGAATATTGGCACATGGGCGAGACGAATATTCGATTGCGAAAAGTAATGGATCGCAGTTCAAGAGATGAAAAAAGCTTACGCATGAGCTCCCTCCGTTTGATATTAATTTTGTCGGCGGACGTGAAGAAAAAGATGAGCCCAGTCATTTTCTACCAGAAAAGCGCATGGCCAGAGTGACGTCTCTCTGATGAGAGGCTCCGGGCCATTAGGGGGTGATTTCCTTCCAAGGTAGCAAAAGAACCAGGTTGTAATCTGGCAACTATGTATCTTAGCAAGAGTTTAGCAAGACCGACCGGCAGTATTTGGGAATATTTAGTTTGGCCCATCGAGGTATGGACCGGAGGGGTGACTTGCGCTTCCGTCCGTTAAACCATGTGGTAAGAACCGTCCGTCTCGTTGAGCGGGACAGACGGTTCTCTCCCGCGAGAAACTACGCCCTGGCGGGTCTGAGGTCACGCTTTAGAAATGATAATACCCCGGCCAGTACTATGGGGAAGACCCCGCCGAGAAGAAAAACGAGATCGCCCACAATTCGAATCCATTCGACGGTATGGAACGTGCCGGTCATGATGAAAGAGAAACTCCTGGCATGCCAGTAGCCGTTGGTGAGGACGTCCCAGAGCTGGAGAACACCGGCAGGGAAAAGATCAAGCACCACCATCAAGGCAAGACCGATGTTCAGTCCCCAATAGCCAAGCTTGACGAATTTCTCGGTTTTGGCCCAGGCTGCATCGCTTTGCATTGATCGCATGCAGAAGACCAGCACCCCGAGGGCCAGCATGCCGAATACTCCGAACATGGCCGCATGACCATGATTTGCCGTAAGTGTTGTTCCCATCTCAAAATAAGATACGATGGGGGTATTGATCAGGAAGCCGAAAATGCCGGCCCCGACGAAGTTCCAGACACCTACGGCGATGAAGAAGTAAATGGCCCATTTCTGTTTGGAGGCCATGTCCGTGCCGTCGGCCAGTTTATTTCGTTTGCGAAGCTTTATGAATCCTGACGCATCCAGCGTGAGCAGGGTGAGAGGCACGACTTCAAGAGCTGAGAAACACGAGGCAAGGCCCATGTTTAATACTCCCTGACCGGTGAAATACCAATGGTGCCCGGTGCCGACAATTCCGCCAATGAGAAAGAGAATGGCGTCCAGGTAGACAAGTCGGGTCGCGGAGCGGGCACTGACGATACCCATATAGCGGAACATGATGGCGACGAGTACCGTGGCGAAAAGCTCAAAGAACCCTTCGACCCAGAGATGGATGATCCAGAAGCGCCAGTTATCGATGACGGCAAAGTTACTGTGCGGCCCATAGAAAAGGGCGGGAACGTAGAACAGAGGGATGGCCGCTGCGGCATAGAGAAAAAGCGCAGAAAGGTCGGATTTGCCCTCCTTGGCAATGGCCGGGCGAAGAGCTCTGAACATGAGAAAGAGCCAGAAGATCAGAGCCGCGGCAAGGAGAAGTTGCCAGAAACGCCCCAGATCAAGATACTCGGACCCTTGGCTGCCCAGCCAGAACCACAGCGGGCCCAGTTTGTCATTGATCCCCAGGAACTCGCCCCCCAGGCTGCCGAGTACCACTACGAGGAGGCCGACAAAGAGCACATTGACCCCGAGTCTCTGCCCTTTGGGCTCCTGGCCGCCAACCCATGGGGCGAGGAACAGCCCGCCTGCAACCCACGCAGTGGCGATCCAGAATATTACCAGTTGCAGATGAAAGGTGCGCAGCAGATTATAGGGGAACAAATTGAGGATAAAATGCAGACCGTAGAAGCCGTACGGTTCCACCCGGTAATGGGCAAGACCGCCGCCGACCAGGGTCTGCAGCAAAAATAAAAGAGCCACGATAAGAAAGTACTTGCCCGTCCCCCATTGACTGGGGGTGAGGGTCCACGACCGAGGCGGTGACGGCAGCAGTTTGAAATCGTCCTTTTCACCCTCCCAGCCCAGAAAATGAAACTTGCCAAAGAAGAGCAACACCAGGCCGAGCCCGCCCAGCAGCGTGACAAGGCTGAGGGCACTCCAGATATAGGCCTCGCTGGAAGGATGATTGCCGACGAGCGGCTCGTACGGCCAGTTATTGGTGTAGGTGTAGTTCTTATTGGGGCGGTTGGTTACGGTCGCCCAGGTCGCCCAGGCAAAGTAGGCGGTTAAATCTCTTAATTCTTCCGGATTTTTTATATAGTCAGCCGGAAGCCCCGGCGCACTGTTCGGCTTGGTGAAGAAATCCTTCCAGTAAGCAAGGAGCTCCTGATAGGCGGTTATCTCCCCGGGAAAGAACGTCAGCTGGCCGCTGGCAGCATCGTAGCGGTTTGTCTTGAGTTCCGTTTGCAGTTCCTGTGCTACGAACGCCTTTTGTTCCGCAGTGATATTGTTATAAGAATTGCCGAATTTATTTTTCGCTATAACATCTTGTACTATCAAAGCTTCCCGGTGCAGATAGTCGGCGGTGTAATCCGGCCCCAGATAGGCGCCGTGTCCCCATAGACTGCCGTGCTCCATGAGGGCGTATTTTAAAAATACATCCTGGCCGGCTTCAATGTTCTGTTTGGTAAACAGGACTTCGCCGTTTTCAGCTACCACCTTCTGGGGAATGGGGGGCGCGTTGGAATAGGTGAGTACGGTCAGCATACTGAGGGTGGCGAATCCGAAAATCATGACGATGATCGTCGCATGCCGCCACCAGTGAGATAAAGTGCTTTTCTGAGGGGTCTGTGTCATGTGAATTCCTCCTTGAGCAATCGACGACAACAGCTTATCTTCCTGCCAATTTTCCGGAAATCGGCTTCTGTAGCCTTCCCCGTGTGGCAGGGCCCAACATTTTTGGCTTTTCGCTGGCGATCATATCAATTTCTGGTGAGAAATTGTGTTGTTATGTGCACTTCATGGCCTACGTTTCAGCACAGTCTCGAAATTGGCAAAGACCTGCTCCGTTCGGAAATGTACGGCGACCCTCGCAGCGAGGTTTTTTCCTATCGCCACTGGTTTGCTGAGATGCCGTCGTTTCATCAATAGTTAACACCATTTGTTTCGTAAGATAATTGACTTAAGTCATTTTATCCGACTCATTTTGGCCGATCGGTTCGAAGAGAGCGTGTGTCGGCTTTCGGCTGGTTTCGCCGGGAATGCGACGGAACAAGGAGAGCGGTTGCGGCTGTTATGACGGCAGAAAGGTTTTTTCTGTTGCGATTGCTGCCGGATTTGCGGTAGGAAGATGTCATCTGCCGTCCATCGACGTCACAATGCGTTTATCGGAAAAGGCTACCCGGAAGACATAAGCTGCGAGATACGTAAGCAAGGCCTCGGCATCGCCGACCGACTGACAGTTGACATTCCCGCTGACCTGCCGGACCTTGCAATCAGTGAGAGCCAGCATGTCGTTTTTTAATATTTTGTCCTGAAAGTGGATGTACCATGCAATTAGACCAAATAATTACAACTCTTCAGTTAGCGATTGGCCCGGTTATCGTGATATCAGGCGCTGGTCTGGTACTGTTGTCAATCACCAATCGCTTTGGCCGTGTCATCGATCGATCCAGAAGTTTGGCCGAATTAAAACACACCATTACAAGCAGCAACACCCATAGCGTTAAAGATCAACTTATGATTTTGATGCGGAGGGCGAGATTGCTCCGGATGGCGATTGCCTTTGCCTCGCTAAGCATACTTCTTGCTGCTTTCCTGGTCATTTCCTTGTTTTTAATTGAACTGGCAAATCTGGAGGCCGCATCCCTGATCATTGGTCTATTCATCTGCTGCATGGGCTCATTGATTGTCAGCCTGCTTTTTTTCATTGCAGATGTGAATGTGTCACTCTCCGCCCTCAAACTTGAAATGGGAGGCGACCCCGGGGATTGATTGCACAACACCCAGCACCATCCCCTACGCGGAGAGGTCTGTTTTTCAGAGCATCGCCGTCCCATGGTCCACGCCACAGCAGAGGTTGCGAAAGGTGCAGGAGGTTGTGGGTTCCTGAGGTGCCGAGGAAGGTCTTTCCCTTCGGGTTCTGCTTGATCCATTGAAAGAACCGCTGAAAAAAGAGTCGATTATAAAGTTGACCCGGCGGTTGTTCATTCAGCTGCGGTGTTCTTATGAGACAGCGGTCTTATCGCATGGAAAAATGGGGCAGGTTGTTCCCATTAGAACAACTTACTGCCAATTTTAGCATTCACTGCAGGTGAAACAAATGTGGCCTCACCGCTTTCCGCCTTCGGGTATTGCACACCCAGAATCAACACCTCTGAGGTGACAGGCCCCATTGGTCTTGGATCAAAATTTAAAACACCGAGTACCAGCCTGTCCTTTACTTCCTCGACGGGGTGGCAGGTAAAACGACCGTAACTTATCCGCTTTCCATATCTGCCGAAATCCACAACCATTCGGTATGTCTGCTTATTCGTTCTGGTTTCCAGTTCAACCTCAATGACTCTCCCAACTCGGATATCGAGCATTGCAAAGGAGCTATCATAAGAAACAACAGGTTTTATCTCACTTGCCATTTTTCTTTCCTTATCTCTTGAATATTGATATCTGATTGCCCATCCAACTCACCCTGGTTCAGTAGCTGAACATTAGGGGCAATCAGATATTAAAATGAAAGCCGTTGAGCAGTTCATTTTTGTGCTCTGAGCTTCATTTTTACTGGGTTTATGTGGGAACAAGGCACGACGGTAAGGCACTTGCCGCATACATCCGCATACCCGACGGATTTGTGTTCCTCGACGTTTTTAAGTAATTGGTCGTAACACCTGAACCGATCAAAGGAATCTACGAAAAGCGCTTCGTTGACGCATTTGCGGACGCATTTTTTGCAACTGCCGTCATATTTGTAGAGGCAGTTTTCTCCTTCTGGTCGCGCATCCGGTTCCATCACCGCGGAGGTGATCAAGCTTCCGAGTCTGCCGCAGCATCCTCTGTCGGTAATCAGCATATTATTGAGTCCAAATCGCCCGAGTCCAGCGATAAAGGCCACATGGCGGTGAGACCAGTTGCTGATCAATTTGTCTTCAATCCAGTTGTGCGTCGCGGGAATGGTGACGACTTCTTCACCTGCACCGGCAAATACCTCTGTCAGATGAAGACTGAGCTGTTTAATCAGTTCATTGGTTTCGATATAACCGACCGCCCATTCAGGAGAACTCAGGCGCTCTTTGATATTCGTGGCAGTGACAGACTTCGGAAAAGGCAGGAAAAAAGAAACGACAGTCCCGGCATGCTGCAACAGATCTTGTGGAACCGCGTGGGTAGGACTTACCGCTGTTTTTAGCTGGGCAAAAAGTGGATCAGTCGCTTCTGCGAACCCGACAAGCGGAACGCCCCACCTGGTCGTTATGTCCTTTTTCTTTTGATATTCGGCAACGAAATCGACGATCGCTTGGGTTGTTCTGTTCTTCATAGCTGTTCCTTTGCTCTTCTGAAAAGTTCTGCATGCGGTATTCACCTGTAAATGCAGGAGAGGCGTTGTCCTGTCTTTGATTGTTGACGGATATTCCGCCTGATATGTGCAGCCCATTTTTTCATAAAACCCTCTGGCGTTTGGATCTGCTAAAATTTTCACCTCGCCGATGCCCCTGGCGATGCACCTCTGTTGCAGGTGATCGAACAGCATTGTGCCTATGCCGTGGCCAATGTGCTCCGGTTCAATAAACATATGTTCCAGCCAGAATCCTTTCTCGATGGTGATCGCTGATAGCTTAATATCATTTGTAAGTTCAACAATTGAATAATATCCAAGGATAGTACTCTTTTTTTCAAAGACAAACACGTCGTTGCTCAGGATGTAATCAGCAGTGATCGTCAGCTCATTTTCCCATATTTCAAAATATTTCCTGGGATAGTTCCAGTGTTTTTTGGCAGCGAAAGAAATTTCAGTAAGTACTGCTGATTCATGGCTCTTGGCAGATCTAATCATAGGATTTGTTCCATCGGGCATTGGTCCGCCTGTAATCTGGCCCACGCATGGGGCGGGGAGAAAAGAAGGAAATGGCGTGTACAAAACGGCGATACAAATATACTATTGCTATGCCGTAAGGTCCAGACTAGGATTAGTGTCTTACAGATTGTTTTCTGCAAGAAAAAAATACCGCACCAGTCATCTCAGCATTACGGAGTGAGAGAACAATGTCGTTGCCTCCACCCAAAATATTTGCCGTAGGGGATATCCACGGCTGCCACAGTAAACTTGTCCGTCTGTTGGATCGCCTTCCTCTTGACAAAGAGGTCGATACGCTCGTTTTTGTCGGCGATTATATCAACCGGGGGCCGGATTCCCGCAAGGTTCTGGATACTCTGCTTCAGGTGCAGGCAAGCTACGCCCACCCGGTTTTTCTGAAAGGCAACCATGAACAGATGCTGCTGGAGTATGCAGCGACGGGGGATGTGGAAACCCTGCGTATCCTGCGCACGATGGGGGTGGAGTCAACGGTTGCAAGTTACGGTGCAACTGTTCGTCAGTTGCGGGATCTGGCGTTTTTCCCGCCTGAACATCGGAATTTTTTAGAGAATCTGCAGTTTTCTTATATTTCCGGCAACTATCTTTTTACCCATGCCGATATCAACGAGGAGATGATCAGCCTGGGCAGAGCCGCAGAGAGTTTCTCGCCCGCCGAACAGCAGACTGAGGCAGGCCTTCTGTCCAGTCGCCGATTGAGCCGGGGGCACAGTGCCATGGCCGAAAACTTTGCGGGATATATTGTCGTCTTTGGACACTCGCCCTTTGAAACTCCGCTGGTCCTCCACGATCGCATCTGTATCGATACCGGAGCGGTGTACGGCAATGTCCTGACCGCCGTGGCACTCCCCGAGCTGCGTTTTTATCACGCTTGATTCTCTAGCTGTCATCCTCAGCTTCCAGAACATTTCTTGAATCATAGCGTCCGGCGAGAAATGCCTCGGCCAGCTTCAGGGGGGTGCTGCTGTCGGTCATTACGCCATCGAGAAATCTGCTGAAGCCCATCAGTCTGCCCAGCATGATCAGCCGTTCATAGACAACCTCTTTTGACGCACCGACCAGTGAGGCGGTGATCAGGTCATCGGCCACCGTTGTGTAAAAGGCATTTTTTTCCAGGACATGGCGAAGAAATATCGCCCGCCGGCGTCCGCGCTGGAATCCCGCTCCACCCCCTTTAAAGCGAAAGCGGATATAGTTGGCGTGGGAATCTCTGCCGCAGATTGCATCGAGCATGGCAAAGTGGAATTCGACCCTGGCATTGAGGTTCAGGTAGTCGCGGGCGGCCAGGGCGTAATTGTAGGAGCCCGCCGGCCGTGCTGTCCGGGCATCGAGCAGAGTTCTGGAGAAGATATCGGAGAGGGCGTCAAGGTCGGGCCCGGAATGCCAGCTGAGACCGGGAGTCAGGAGTCCTTCACAGAAGGCTTGCAGTGGAATGGACAGGATATCGTCTTTGCCGAGCGGCTTATGTACAGCCAGTCGCCTGCGTAGGGATTTGCTGGTATCCTGGCGAATGCCGCCGCCGACATCGATGACCAGGAAATCAAAGGGCACGCCGATCTCCAGCGGACGCAACAGCCCGCCCGCCTCTTCCATGATCAGATCACCGACATTGAACATTGCCAGTACGGCCATTTCGTGGGTATATCTGACGATATCGTGTATCGACTTGCATTCCTGCAGCGAAAATGTCGGTCCGTAGGCGTCGGTCAGGTTGAGCGGTACCACCATCTCCCGTAATTTCTGTCGCTGCGGTGATATGGTATTCTGCTCTGCCGGTTTATGCTGTGTTCTGTCAGGCGGCGTCTGTTTTTCCTGCTGTTGCCGCTGTCTGTGCGCCATGGCGGCGGCAGTCTGCACTGATTCCGGTGCCTCGACCACTACCCCCTGGTCCGCATCGAGCATGATCCACTGCGCCTCCTGCAGGATTGACAGGGCGCTGTCTGCACCGGTGAGCATTGGAATGCCGTATTCTCTGGCAATACAGGACAGATGGTCGGTTGGATTGCCGACCTCGATAATGACGCCGACACAATTGCCGACAAAACGGGCTGCTTCGACGATGCTCTGCGGGAGCACCAGAACGGATGGTCCCGCCTGACTTGCTCCGGCGCGCGCAAATCCAAAATGCAGCAGCTCTGCCGCCGAATGGACACGCCGTACCCGGCCAACCGTCTTCCCGGAGGAAGCGCACGTCCCGGAAACCAGAGGTGCCGTCACCGCAGGCAGGCGAAGCCGTCGTCCCTTGCTTGCCGACAGATGCAGCGGGCGGGCCTGCAGGATCATCACTTCGCCATTTTTGCCGGTATTCCCGCTGTCCTTGCAATAGGCCCATTCAACATCTTGCGGCACTCCGGTCAGGCTCTCGATGGTCTCCCCGAAAAGCACTAGCTCGGCCAGAGTTTCAGCGGGCAGCAGAGGCAGGGACGCCTCCTCAGCCGGGACCTCTTCCCGCCGGATTCCTCCGCCGGCCGTAGCCACTTCCCGCACAGTTTTATTGGCTATCTGGGCCCCGTCCATGAGTTGCGCGGCGAGCTCTTTGTCCATGGCAACGCGACCTGCACTATTTGTCAGTGTAGTCTTTGGCGACGAAGCAGCGTCTCCGGTCTGCCAGGTACGCTTCGGATGATACAGATCGACCGGAGCTGAGCCGTCAACGGCCATGGTTCCCAGTCCCGGCACCGCACTGATCAGCATTCTGCCGCTCTCCGGCTGTGACGGGTCAAGGGTCAGCATAACCCCGGCACAGTGCGGGTGGACCATCACCTGGCACAGAACAGCCAGATCAAAATCCACCGGAGAGAGACCGACATTCAGCCGGTAAGAGATAGCCCGGGCACTGAAACCGCTGGCGATAACCTCCCGATATGCGGCAACGAGAGCCTCGCAGCCGATGACATTGAGCAGGGAGGTAAACTGGCCGGCGAACGAGTGATCGGTTCCGTCTTCCGATACGCCGCTGCTGCGCACAGACACCGCCGGCGGGCCGGTTTGTCCGCCGGCCAGATTTTGTGTCCGGGTGAGCCTCTGATAGCTTTCTTCCATGGCCCGGTTAAGTTCTTCGGGCAGAGGCGCGTGCAGGATCATCTCTCTTATTTCTGCTGCGGCAAGAGATATATCTTTATCGTTATGCTCGACGTCATGAAGCAGCTGACGAATGGAGCCGGCCAGCTTGCCGACATTGAGAAATCGCTTGCAGGCCTCGGTCGTGCAGACAAAGCCGTTGGGAACAGGCAGAGCCATGTTCCGCAGGCGGGCAAGGTTAGCGGCTTTTGCGCCTGCCTGCGGAAAGGCATCCGGGTCCAAATCGTCAAGGTGTACACAATATGTCTGTCCCGCGGGAGAGTCAGCCAGGCATTCCACCATTTTTGTAACGTCGGCTGCCATCCGGCCGTGTATGGCATAGAGTCCGGTATGGCTATCTGCCGACAAGAGGTTCAATCCGTCAACCAGTTCGCCGGTGACCACCAGCAGTTCCTCGATTGAGCTCCGGATATGTCTTTCTTCGCCCCGAATAAGCTGCCCATCTATACTGACAATCAGCTCAAGTGCGTGGCCGTTGTTTTCCAGGTAAATCCGGAAGGTGTGATATCGTGCTTTCAGGTCTTCAAGGGCATTTTTTTCGCGCTGGCGCTTACGCTCTGTGAAATATTGCATCAAGGACTGGAGTATGGTCATATTATTTTCTTACCGGCACTGAGTCGGCTTCGTCAGTATTCTCGTGGGGTGCAGTTTTTGGCGCACGCTGCGTGAAGGAGCTTGAAATATCGCGATCGAAATGGCCGAGAAAAGAGGTGGCAAAAGCGTTGAAAAGAGCTCTGGTGTCGGCATCAGTGGCAAGACTTGTATCCCGTTGTTTGGAGAATGCCGTTAACGCACCCAGGATGAACAGTGCCGAACGCAGCAGGCCTGCTTCCACTAATTTCAGTCGGCCGATGACCAGATCACCGTTCACCGTCACCTTAAAGTCCATCGCTTCAAGGACATCTTTAATAAAGGTTGCCCGGCGGGCCCGACGTTCCGGGTCGGCAAGCCCGCCGGCAAAACGGAAGTAGACATAATTGCGCTGCTCGTCACTGCCCAGGTTGGCATCGATGACGCTGAAATGGTAGCCCAGCCGAAGGCTGAGGTTCATGTAGTCACTACTTATAATAGCCAGGTTTTCCCCGAGAGTGTCGGCCGGGGCGGCCAGCATGTTCATGGTCCTTGGCATGCCGGAGATGATATCGCGAAAACCGAGGGAGGGGAGATTTGTGGTCCATGCCTGCGGCTGGAGCAGTCCGCCTAAAAAAATGCCAAAAGGTTCGGAACAGATATCGCTATAGACCGGTTGATTTGCAGCGTCCTTGATCATGCCGCCGCCGGTATCGAGAACCCGGATATCCATCGGCACATCGAGATGCATTCGCCTGGTGCGGATGGCCCCCAGTCCCGGCCGCCGTTCCTGGAAATGGGCCAGCTCATCAACTGCGCGCTCATGACAGAAATGAATGATATCATGAAAACTGCGGCAGCCACCGGGGGAAAAATCGGCAGCATCCGGGTCCACCAGATGCAGGGGCATGATGAAACGCAGGAGGCGACGCAGCACCCGGTATTCCGGATCGGTGGGCGAGAGTTCCATTCCCGCACTGCCATGGAGCAGCAGGGTATGGAGAATACCCTGATACACCGTGGTCTCCCCGGCATCCACCGTCACCTCTGTTCCCGGCGGCAGCAGGCGTAAGACATTGGGCACGGCGAAGACGGCTGGAAGCCGCAATTCCCTGGCAACGGTGGCCAGATGGCCGGCAGCGCTGCCGTATTCCGTCAAAATGGCTGCCGCCCGCTGCAGGATCGGGGTCAGCTGCGGGGAAGCAACCCGGGCGACAGCCACCGCCCCGGCCGGGAAATCGGCCGGATCCATATCTTCGGGGACATGGACAATACTTCCAGCAGCAACCCCCGCCTGCACCAGTTGCCCGCCTTCGCAGATAATTTGCGCACCTTCCTGTTCTCTGGCCAGCTCGTCGTCTGATATCTCTTTTCGTATCAGCTGCAGGGGAAACAGGCGCGTGATTCTGTACGTCTCAGTCGCAAGACATTCCCAGTGCAGGGCAATTGGAATTCCCAGCATCCGTTCGAGGGCCATGGCTGTTTCGGCCAGTGCTTTCAAGTCCTTGTTGGCCAGCAGTGCAGATCCCCGCCCGAAACCGCTGTCAATGACGGCATTGCTGGTGGCGAGGCGGCCGTCGGCAAATCGTCGTTTGGCAGGATGCGGTGCGATCACCGATTGGACAAGCTCAAAAGGATATGTTCGATGGAGCAGGTAGGTATCGGTGTTATTTTCCTCATCAGCAGGAGTAGCCGTAATCGACAGCACATCAAAAGAGTCGGCGAAGGCCGTTCGGCTCTGGACCGTCCCTCTGCCGGCCGCATCCGGGCAGCATCTGACGAATACTGCATATTGAATTATTGCCGGGCCTCCGGTTGCTTTCAAGCGGGTAAAAATAGTCTGGACAATACGTTCCACGCTGCGGACATACAGCTGGAGAACAGAATCTTCTCGCTCGTGTCGGGGTGTTGCGCTGTTGGCCTTGTCGTTTTCAGGCCGCAGGGCCCTTGTCTCCCCGGCAGAGGCAGGCTCTGCCGGATTCAGTGTCTCTTCGATAATTGTCAGCACCGAACGGTCCGCAGTCGGCATGACCGTAAATCTGCCTAGCTCGCGGGCCAGCTCTTCATCGTCATCGACCTGGGTGACAACGATAGCCAGTCTTCTGGTGGCACATTCCTGCAGCAGAATGTCAAGGTGGTCGGTCAGTCCGACCCGTACCATGCTGGCCGAGATGTGGACTGTGCCGGAGGCGTCGGCGGCAAGCTGGCCGGTCAACGCCCTGGTTCCCTCAGAGGTGATGACAAAACCATCCGGACCATGAATTCCGGGGTGATGGCGCAGTTCAGCCAGGCAGACAAGATCGATACCTACCAGGGGTTCCAGCTCCCAGCCGATGTCGCTCAGCGGGAGTACCGGCGGACAGGCCAGGGCGCGGGTATTGCCGGAGATGATATCGTCGAGAATGGTGCGGATTTCCTGGTAACGATCGTACAGAGGGATATAGGCGTTCCCGGTGAGCGCATTGAGATTGTAGGTTACGTGGTGGACATGGGAGGCGATGGTTCGGACAGTGTTTTCCAGAAAGGCTTTATCGTAGATATACTCGCCGCCGAGGGCTTGTTCCATCCGGGCCATATTGGCCAGGATGGCATTATTTAACGAGAGAATCCTGCGAAAATTATTAAAAAGAGACTGGAGGCGCCAGATATTGATCTCGGCAATATCCGAATGGCGGGTAGGTGCTCGTCCAAGAAGTCTGTGCCACCACATTTTTGCGCCTCCAGAATGTAATTATTAAAAAAAAGATGAGAAAATGACGCCTGCTATTGCGTGGCTTGCCGCTGGTCTTCGATCTTTTTAACACACTCCAGAATATCCCGCAGCTTGAACGGCTTGGCAACAAAATCAAAGGCACCTTTGCTGTAGGACTCTCTTGCCGTTTCCAGGGTGGCGAAGCCGGTAATAATAATGACCCGGGTATCGGCAGATGCTTTCTTGGCCTGGGTCAGGATCTCTATGCCGTCGGCACCTTCCATCTTCAGATCGGTAATGACAATATCGAATGCCGCCTCCCGCAGCCGGGCAAGGGCGGAAGCGCTGTCGTTGAAGGTTTCTACTTCGTAGCCTCTTTTCTCGAATGCCGGCTTCAATCGTCGACAGACTATCGGTTCATCATCTAAAATGAGGATCCGTAGTCGGGGTTCTCCCTGATTGTTTTCCGATTTCATTATACTCCTCCAATTACATGGTGCACGACGTCTAAGAATTGTTGCACATGCATGGCAACATCTTTATCCGAGTGCATTTGCGTGTCAAGCTGCCGGGTGTAGCCGACAAGTCCGCCCAGGATGCGTATACGTTCGGTCATCCGCGATCGGGATAGTTTTTTTACCCTGCCGATCACCAGATCACCATGTACCTCGACTCTGAAGTCGAAATGGGTTAAAACCTGGGCAATAAATTTTGCCCGCCGTGAGCGGCGAATAAATTCGGTCACGCCGCCGAGAAACCTGAAATAGATCGAATTGTCGTTGATTGTATCCGAGATATAGGCGTCTATTATAGTAAAATGATAGCCCAGCCGCATATTAATATTCATATAATTTTCCAGGACCACCGCCAGGTTCCGGCCTATTTCTTTCGGACTGGCCATGGAGGAAGGAAAAGTCCGGGTGAGGCTTGCCATAAAACTGCCCAGATCGACGTCAACGGGTTTGGTACACCACATGCCTGACTCATTCAGGCCGGATAAAAAATCGCGCAAAGGCAGGGAGACAATCTGGTCCGGCGTGACAACGCGGGCATCCGGCGGGCAGCTGGTACCACCGCCTGCGTCGATGACCATTAAGCCTAGAGGAATATCGGCAATGAGCTTTTTCGGCGCAGAGAGATGTTGCGCGCCCTTTTTTTCACTCAGGTGAATGAGCTCTTCAACCGCCTTTTCATGGATGTAACGGGTGATATCATGGAACGTGCGACAAGCCGCCGGGGTAAAATTCTCATTCTGGGCATCAAGGAGGTTCAATGGGCTGATATGTTTCAGTAGACGACGGAGCAGGCGGTATTCATAAAAATCTTCGAAAACCTCGTCCTCGGTCAGTTCAAAACGATCAAGGGCACTGATATTGCCGCGATAGACAATGTTCTGGGTCGCGTCAAGGGTGACTTCATCACCGGTCTGCAGCAGTGATGTCGCCACTTCCGTATCGACGATGGTCGGCACCCGGTATTCCCGCGCCAGTGATGCCATGTGGCCCGTGGGCGAACCGACATCGGTGATGATGCCCCGCGCCTTGTGCATGATGGAAGAATAGCGGGGTGAGGTATACCGCACCAGCATGATCGCGCCATAGGGGAAAACCTTCAGATCAGCATCGCTTTCCACCATAAATATCTTGCCGATACCGACGCCGCGCTGCACCACAAAACCTTTGTCGGAGAAGATGATCTCCGCGTCCCGGACCGCCTCAAGCACCTGCGGCTTCGGCGCAGCATGCGTTTTTCGAAAGCGCAGGGCACGCGTCTGCAGGATCTGCAGTTGTCCGCTGCTGTCGAAAGTCCACTCGATTTCCTGTGGTCTCTTATAATAACGCTCGATGCGCATCGCGGTCTGGCTGAGCTCCTGGAGTTGTTCTTTACTCAGGCTGGGCACGGCGTGCAATTCGACCGGATTGTCTTCCCAGGCAACGCCCCCGCCCGGCGCGGCGACAAGTCGCTGTGGCTTTTCGACGACGTTTGAAGAGCGAATGACATAAGGCGGGGTGCGATCGATGATGATCGTATCCGTTCTTCGATTGCCTTCGACAACCGGAGCGCAGAGCCCCCACAGGGCATTGGCCACCATGGCCCCTTCCGCTGTGTCCGGGGCATAGGTATGCAGAACGCCGCTAACCGCGCTCTCGACCATCACCTGACAACCAACCGCCATTGCCGTTTCGTGTTCCTGGTAGCCTTTGTTCAGGCGATAGCTCCAGGCCTTGAAGGAATAGGCACTGGCGACGACCTGGCGGTAGCCGTCAATCAGTTGATCGGGTGAGGCGTTCAGCAGTGATGCATACTGCCCGGCAAAACTGGTGTCTTCTCCCTCGCCCCATCCACTGCTGCGAATAGATAAGGCCAGTTGCGACCGCTGCATACGTTCGGCAAGAGCATCGAACTGGGCAAATATCTGTGCCGATAGGTGGCGCGGCACCGGAGTGCTCAGGATGCTTTTCTGCATCGCATCGGCAACCTGCTCAAAAGCGGCATCGTCGCCTGCATCCCAGTGCAGTGCCGCCTGTTCCGCTTTTTCCAGCAACCCTTTTTGCTTCATAAACTCAAAAAAGGCCTGGGTGGTTATCACAAAACCATCCGGTGTCGTCAGCGCCAGACGATTATGGATGTCGCCGAGTTTGGCCATTTTGTCACCGACCTGCTCGCTCATTTCCGAGCTCAGCTCGCCCAAGGGCAGGACCAGATTGCCGGATGGGAGAAAATGCCTGCCGGACAGCTCACCCTGGATTGCCTGGCGGATACGCTCAAAGGCTACAAACAGTTCGACATTTTTGCGTTGCGTAAGGATGCTGAGACCGGAAATGAGCTTGAAAACATGGTCTCCTACCTTCTCGGCAGCTTCTTCAATATATCGTCGGTCAAAAACATACTCACCACCCAGCTTGTCTCCCATATCGGCCATGAGCTCCAGGATCAGGTTATTGTTTTCCAGAATGTCCTGAAATTTCTTGAACAGCACCGTAAAAGGCAAAACCTCTTTACGGCGTCGTGGGAAAGTGAGCAGTTTTTTTATGACGTTATACATGCAGGATTCACAAATTTAATGTGCTCCTTTGCTCTGAAATACAAGGCCGATTGCCAGGCCGCTGACAACCGCGATGACGGTAGCCAGTATGCCGTACAGCAACCCATTTTTAAACGCCAGTTTGCTCAGCCATGCCGGAAAACCGGTCAATCTGGCTTCTACATCTAATGTCTGTTGTCCTACGACGGCACCATCTTTAACGGCGACAGCCTCAATGTTATAATGACCTGGGGCGACAGCTGAAGGGATCGCTATCTCGGCGGCAAAGTTGCGGGTTGCTCCCGTATCGGGACCAAGGTGGATATCACCCATTGTCTCGGCATAGAGTCCATCGTTTTCTTTTAACAGAAGAAGTTCATGTATCAAGTCGACATTGCCAGAGTTGGCGCCCTCTTCAACTTTAATGGTGGATTTGAGGCTGGCCAGTTGCAAAGCTGTTCCCGCCGCACCAAGCTGATCAATGGGGCGTGAGCTCTCAACCAGGCAGATTTTGGGCACATTGTTCAATCGTACCTTGCCGGTATTCATCCACAGCAGTCCGAAAACCTTGCCCTTTTGCCTGAGATGCAGTTCCTCAGGGGCACCGGTGAAGCGTAAAATGACATCACTGCCGGCGGGGATCGTACCGGATGCTTTCAAGGTAACGCCGTCGTACCGCGCACCCATCAATATATTCGTGGGAGACGCCGTCATGGTCATCGGTGCAGAAGCATATACCATGGATGGGATAAGTGCGAGAATGATCAGAAAAAGCCATGTACATGAGGGGGAGTGCATGCGAATCATATCAGTGTCCTCCAATATAACTGAGCAGTACATCCGGTCTGGCGAGGAGGTCGTAGAGCATTTTAAACATCACGACGAGGACCAGAGATGCCAGAGCGATTTTTAATTGCTCGCCACCAAGTTTTTTGCCGATCTTGGCGCCCACCTGGGCGCCAAGGGCAGAACCGATCAGCAGCAACAGGGCGAGAACGAAATCGACTGTATGGTTCTGGGAGGCCTGCATGATGGTGACATTGACACAGGTGAAGAGAATTTGAAAGAGACTTGTCCCGACCACGACATGCATTGGCATGCGCAACAGATAGACCATTACCGGAACCATGACAAAACCGCCGCCGACTCCCATGATGGCAGCCAGCACGCCGACCAGGGTGCCGAGTACCAGCGGCATGAGGAGTGACATGCGAATGCCCGAGCGTTGGAAATCCATATGGAAAGGCAGGACCCGCATCATTTTTGCGTAGGTGGATTCACTTTTGGGAGTTGCTTCGGCAATCACGGTCGTTTTTGACTTGCGCATTGCCTGCAGGCTCTCAAGAAACATATATCCGCCGACAAAACCAAGCATAAGGACGTAGGTGACGCTGATCAGAAAATCAGCGTTGCCGAGCTGGCGCAATATTCTGATGATCTGGACCCCGACGGTTCCCCCGGCAATACCGCCTACCAGCAGCAGCAGGCCCATTTTTATGTCGACATTGCCAAGACGAAAATGGGCGAGCGTGCCGGATGTCGATGCCCCGACTATTTGATTGGAATCCGATGCCGCAGCCACCGTTGGCGGAATGCCCATCATAATAAGCAGAGGTGTCATTAGAAACCCTCCTCCTACACCGAAGATGCCGGATAAGAGACCGACAACCCCACCCAGACCCAGGATCGCCACACAATTGATACTGTTGCCGGCTATGGGAAGATAAAGACTCATTGTGAAACTCATGTAATCCTCTCGTTTTTTGCGGTATTTTTCTTCGTGAAAACTATTTCCACCGTGCATGAAATTTTATGGCGAAGAGAGCGGACAAAGACCAGTTCCTTGTCGGCTGAGCGAGCTTTCTTGTCGTCTGCTTCATGTATCAGTAGTGAAATTTTGTTATTATTGACAAAGCTGATTACCTCTTGTGCATACTCTCCCTCCGTAATGAAATAATTAATCTGAACTCCTTCTGCTTTGGCAGCCTCGATGAGCAGCTCAAGTTTTTTCCTGATTGCCTCTTCCACCTCTTGAGCGTGACAGGAAATTCGCCCCCTGTTGAGGGGGACCACCAGGAGAACGTTGAGCGTGGCGTCGATTCGCTTAGCCAGAGAACATGCATGCGAGAGTGCCTCCCATGCGCCGTGTCTGCTGTTGATTGCTACGAGTATCTTTTCCATTGAGCTCCTTCATGCTTTTCTAATAGCAAAGTGAGTGCCAGGGGAGAGAAAATGATATGGAATAAATATTGAGAGATATTAAATAGATACAATGAAGATGGCGGGAGGCGGGTTCTTTTTGTATTTCATATTGAAACGTTATTGGTTATAGTTGGCTAATATTGTTTCAATATGAAATGTAATTACCACTAAACCTCAGCTATATTGGGGGTATGAGGTGTCCTCTTGACCCTCTGAGCTGAACTGTAGTGGTAATCAAAATATGAAATGCAATTCGGTTTTTAATATTCAACCGGAGTCCTTCAATGAACAGCACCCGTCCCGTATCTTTTCTGCACCAATGGTCCCAATCGTGCGTGCAGCGTTTGCGTCTGGGCTCAATTAAAGGCAAAATCCTGGTTGTTTTTGGTCTGACTCTTGTCTTGATCAGTGCCCTTACCGCCCTGAACTACTGGAACCTGTCAACCCTCAAAACGCGTATGGAGCTCAGTGAGCGATACGATGATTTGTTGAATAATATTCTTGAAGTACGAAGGTTTGAAAAAAATTACCTGATTTATGCCGACAAACAGAATTTGTCGGAAAGCAGGGAGTACCTCAATCGCATCGACACCTTGCTGGCGGATCTCGCCGATGACCTGCCACTGCTTGACGGAAAGGCGGCCTATGTCAATTTTAAAAATTCCTTGCTTAATTACCGCCAGTTTGTCGATCGTATCAGTGCCGGAGAGAGCAGTATCCCGCCGGAAACGATCCGTACCCTGGGGAAAACACTCACCGATGCCGCGGATCACTTCCGAGTGATCAAACGCAAACGTATTCACACCACCTTTTTACGCAGCCTGACGATTCCTTTCTTTGTTCTGGCCATTCTGGTCGGCCTGATGGTGCTCGTCTTTCAGCTTATATCAGAGGGCCTGATAAAACCTCTCGATGTGGTTATGGAGACAACTCGATCCCTCGGACGCGGGGATTTCAGCCCGATCCATTATAGCGGCGTTCGTCTGGAAGAGATTGCCGGTCTAATAGATGCCTTCAACCAAATGGCCCAGGAGCTTGAAACCAATCAGGAAGATTTAATCCAGACTCGAAAAATCGCCGCTATAGGTACTTTTACTGCCGGCATTGCCCACGAACTCAACAATCCCATCAATAATATTGCCTTAACGGCGGAGAGCCTGATCGAGGAATATGGGGAAGATATTGATGAAAACTGTTCAGAAATGCTGCAGGATATTCAAAGTCAGGCAGACCGTGCGGCAGACATAGTGAAAAATCTCCTTGATTTTTCCCGTACCGAAAATCCGGCCTTCTCCCAGCTTGACCCTTCGCTCATTCTGACGAGCACGGTGAGTTTGATTAAAAATCAGTTTAAAATTGCTAACCTCCAACTGGATACCTCGGTTGCTGAAAACCTCCCGGAGATACGCGGTAATCTGGGAAATCTCCAGCAGGTTTTTACAAATCTGCTGCTCAATGCGCTACATGCGACACCCTCTGGAGGGAAAATAGGCATGCATGTGGAAATGGCCGACACCGCGGGATTTATCAAATTTACCGTTGAGGATAGCGGGGCTGGCATTCCGGAAAAGGTTCAGGAAAAGATTTTCGAGCCGTTTTTTACCACCAAGCAAGTTGGCAAAGGAACGGGACTTGGCCTGTCGGTTAGCTTTGCCATAGTCAAGCGCCACGGCGGTCGGATTGAAGTGTTCAGCGAACCTGGGCAAGGGACGAAGATCAGCGTTCTGTTGCCATATGTTGTCAATGATTTCGCCGGTTGGAGTGTTGGATGAAATTACGATTAGCGGTTGTCGATGACGAGGAAATTGTCTGTCGGCGTCTCAGCCAGGCCTTGTCCCGCGAGGATTATGAAGTCGAGGCCTTTATTATGGGACGTTCGTTTCTGGAAAGAATGGTACAGCAGCCGTTCGACATCGTTTTTTTGGATATGCGCCTGCCGGATCTCGACGGCCTCGAGATATTGGCCCGCGTGAAAGGTCTTCGTCCGGAGACCGAGGTGATTATCATTACCGGACATAAGAGTGTTGAAACAGCCGTTGAGGCCATGCGCAATGGCGCCTACCACTATATTGCAAAACCGGTTAACCTGGCGGAGATCCGGCTGCTGGCCCAGAGTGCGAGGGATAAGATTTCCATGCGCCTGGAAAACCTGCGCCTGCGAGAGGCGCTCAAGGGGGATTCCGGTCTGACCGCAATTATCGGTAACAGTCCTCTTATTCAGGAACTGTTCACCATGGTTCGCAAGGTAGCACCGGTCGACTGCAATGTGCTTATTCAGGGGGCCAGCGGTACCGGAAAAGCCCTGGTTGCCAAAGCCGTACATCAGCTGAGCCCGAAAAAGGACCATCCTTTTGTCACCTTTAACTGTGGCGGCTTCACCGATGAATTAATCAACAGTGAGCTTTTCGGTCATGAAAGAGGAGCCTTTACCGGCGCCACAACGACCAAAATAGGTTTGCTCGAATCGGCAGGCGGCGGTACGGTTTTTCTCGATGAGATCGGTGAAATGCCTCTCAATATGCAGGTGAAGCTGCTTCATGTGATTCAGGAGCGCCAGATTTTCCGGGTTGGCGGGACCACGCCAATCGATCTGGATATCCGCATTATTGCGGCAACAAACAAAGATCTCAAACATGAGGTGGCGGCAGGTACCTTTCGCGAGGATCTCTTCTTTCGCCTCAATGTCGTCTCTATTACAGTGCCTTCGCTCTCGGCGCGGCGGGAAGATATCCCGCTGCTGACCCGCCACTTCATAAAAAAATACAGCCTGGCGTTTCATAAACAGGTAACCGGGATTCAGGAGCAGGCACTTAACATTCTGCTTCATTACAGCTTTCCCGGCAATGTGCGGGAACTTGAAAACATTATCGAACGGGCGCTCGCCCTGACCGAGAGCGAGGAAATCGGACCGCAGGATTTGCCGAAGGATTTACAGAATCTGGAATTTGACACGATTGCCGGCGACGGTTTTCCGTCTCTGGCCGAGATGGAACAGCGATACATCATGAAAGTTCTGCAGAGAACGGGGTATAATAAAGGCCTTACCGCCCAGATTCTGGAGATCCCCCGAACGACCCTCTGGCGCAAGATCAAATTGTACGGCCTAGAGTAGGGCGTGCGCCGAAATCGTTTGGTTGATCTTCTGCGACACAAAATTGCATACGGAAAGAGAGGCCGCCCCGGATGTGTTGCTGCAGCTTTGATGAGAGAAGAAAAAAACCTGGATCAGCGGGGGATAAGAAAAAGATGCCCAGGGAAGGTTTTCTGTTTTCTATCATTACGCCATGCTCGTATGACGTAATGATAGAAGAAATTTAACACCGGGGCCGCTGGACCCTACCTCGCGGGATCTTATGACTGGATGGCCGCCTGTTCCGTTGCTTTTTTTACCCGTCGTTTCTGGTTCAGCCAGATGAGGACGAGCAGGGCGATCGCCGGGATAAACATCAGCTGTTTCGGCGGTCGGTCGGTTAAGACCTGGAAATTGATGATTTCCTGGTCAAAATCGATGCGGGCTTTTTTTGCGGCACTGCCGAACACCACGTTATCCACGAAGATTTTGCCATCTTCGGTGCGGGTACTAAATCCCATTGCCTGGAGTCGTTGATCCCCGCCCACCTGATCCCCGACTTTTAAGGACACAACCATGGTGAATTCCTTGCCGCTCATCTTTTCGCCTTTCAGGGTAAGACGCAATTGGTCGCCTGCCGGCATATGATCGACAAAATGGGCCAGTTCCGCTGGTGGTCGAGTCTCCAGTTCGGGATAGATTTGATCCCAGAAAAACCCGGGTCGAAACAGAATAAAAGCTGCAACGAGCAACAACCCGCTTTCCCAGAGCTTATTTCTGGTCAGCATATAGTTTTGCGTTGCTGAGGCAAAGGCCAGCATGGCAATGACGGCACCGCAGACTACCACAATAAAATGAAAAGCGGAGCCTATCCCGATCATCAGGAGTTCATTGTTGTAAATAAATACAAAGGGCAGGATGGCGGTGCGGATATCGTACATAAAACCCTGGATACCTGTGCGAATTGGATCCCCTCCCGAAATACCCGCGGCCGCGAAGGCAGCCAGCCCTACGGGCGGAGTGTCGTCGGCGAGAACACCAAAATAAAAAACGAACAGATGAACGGCAACCAGCGGGATGAGCAGTCCGTTCTGCGCGCCCAGGCTGACGATGACCGGTGCCATAAGGGTCGACACGACGATGTAATTGGCGGTGGTTGGCAGGCCCATACCGAGAATTATGCAGAATATCGCGGTAAATATCAGGGTTAAGTTCATGTTGCCGAGGGAAATCAATTCAACAAAGTCGGTCATGACCAAGGCTATGCCGGTAAGGGTAACAGTACCGACGATGATGCCGGCAGCGGCTGTCGCCACCCCGATCCCGATCATGTTCCGGCCACCGGTGACCATTCCGGTAATGACGTCGTCGAGACCGCGGCGAAAGCTGAATTCCTCGCTCTGTATCTTTCGGAAAAAACCTTTCAGTGGTCTTTGGGTAATGACGATGAACAGCAATAAAACAGTCGCCCAGAAAACCGAAAGGGAAGGGGAGAATTGTTCAACTATCAGGCACCACATGAGCACCACAACCGGCAGGAGAAAATACAGACCCGCCTGGGTGGTTTCGCCAAGGTCAGGTAAAACGGTCATGTCCGTTGAGTGTTCCAGTTCAGGAACCCGACAGGCGAGATAAATAAGGGCTATATAGGCAAGCAGGGCGAGTACCGCGATGATATAAATCGCTCCATCGCCCGCTACGGTCTTTATCCAGCCCAGACCGTAATAGGTGGCCGCACCGGTGGCGATTGTGCCGAGGAGAACGGAGACGATGCCGTAAAGGGTCTGGGCTATCGTCTTTTTGTGTCTTTTTTCGAGTCCTTTGAGGCCCATTTTGCATGCCTCAAGATGAACAATATAGACCAGGGCGATATAGGCGATTATTGCCGGCAGAAAGGCATTTTTAATGACTTCGAGATAGGATATGCCCACATATTCAACCATCAAAAAGGCCGCTGCCCCCATTACCGGTGGGGTTATCTGACCATTCACTGAAGAAGCGCACTCAATACCGCCGGCCTTTTCCGCGGAGAAACCCACTTTTTTCATCAGGGGTATGGTAAAGGTTCCGGTAGTAACAACGTTGGCGATTGACGAGCCGGATATCATCCCGGTCATGGCCGAAGACACAACCGCCGCTTTGGCAGGTCCGCCACGCATGTGACCGAGACCGGCAAAGGCGACGCGGATGAAATAGTTGCCAGCTCCCGCTTTTTCAAGCAGGGAGCCAAAAAGAACGAACATGAAGACCATGCTGGTCGAGACCCCCAGGGCAACACCAAAAACACCCTCGGTCGATAACCAGTAATGTGACATCCCCTTCGTAAGACTTGCTCCCTTGTGGGCTATAATGTCGGGCATATGCTGACCGGCAAAGGTGTAAATGATAAAAAGGGTTCCTATGATCATCAGAGGGGGGCCAAGGGCACGGCGAGTCGCCTCGAGCAGGAGGATAATACCGATTACGGATACCGCCAGATCAAGGGTTGTCGGGGCACCTGGCCGGGCCGAGAGCGCGGTATAATTAAAATAGATATAGCCCGCGGCAAAAGAGGCCGCAAGGGCCAGTATCCAGTCCTGCAGAGGAATGTATTTTGTCGGTGACGTTTTCAAAGTCGGAAAAGCGGCGTAGGCCAGAAACATCGCAAAAGCCAGATGGATCGAGCGGGCCTCTGTGTCATTGATGACAAAAAAATTGAGGGCAAAAGGGAGAGGAGATGAATACCAGAGCTGGAAAAGAGACCAGAGCAGCGGGACCCCGAAAAGGACCGCCTTGGAAAATTTGTCTTGAGGCGTCCTGCCTCCGGTATCGGTGTCGGCCACCATCTTTTCTAACCGTTCCACGGCTGGATTTTTTTCTTTTTCGGTCATAATGAATTCGACTCCTCTCTGGGCTGCTGCATATCTAATCTATTGGTACCAGGGTGAGGCAAATAACCGGTCGGCCCTTCTGGGAGGAGCGGGACTTTTTGCAATACTCACTTGATGGTCATAGTTTCATATACGGGGATAGAGGCATTGCTTGCCAATCGGGCGGGAAAAGATGGTCGGGAATAAACCATCCTGCCCGCCCTTTTTCGTCCAGTTAAATCTACATCAAACCGGCTTCCTTGTAGTATTTAATTGCCCCTTCATGAAGAGGAGCGGAAAGGCCATATTTGATCATCTGTTTTTTGTCCAGGTTGGCAAAAGCAGGGTGAAGCTGTTTAAATTCTTCAAAGTTCTCGAAAACCGCCTTGACCAGGTGATAGACCACGTCGGCCGGGACCTTGGTGGAGCTGACGATGGTGGCACTGACACCAAAGGTTTTGGTGTCGTTGGGATTGCCCCGGTACATTCCGCCAGGGATAACGGCGTCGCTAAAGTATGGATTGGCGCTGATCAATTCTTCGATTTTCGGGCCGGTGACATTCACCAGAACGGAATCACAGGCGGTACAGGCCTCCTGGATGGAGCCATTGGGATGACCAACCATATAGACAATGGCGTCAACTTTATTGTCGCACAGGGCGGCCGATTGTTCCGCAGCTTTCAATTCGGACGCGAGCTTGAAATCCTTTGTTGTCCAGCCGTATTTGTCCATAACCCCTGCCATGGTGCTGCGCTGTCCGGAACCGGGGTCACCGATGTTTACTCGTTTTCCCTTGAGATCTTCGAATTTTTTGATCCCTGAGTCAGCTCTTGCGACTACAGTGAAAGGTTCCTGGTGCAGTGAAAATACGGCGCGCAGGTTAGTGTCTGGACCTGTGGCGGCAAACTTATTCAGACCTTTGACGGCTTCGTACTGGACATCCGACTGGGCGACACCGAAGTCAAGCTCACCAGTGGTTACAGCGTTGACATTATAGACCGAACCGCCGGTACTTTCGACAGTTGCCCTGAGGCCATGCTCTTTTTTTCCTTTATTGACGAGGCGGGCAATAGCGCCACCGGCCGGATAATACACCCCGGTTACTCCCCCGGTGCCGATGGTAATGAATTTCTGGTTGGCCGCTAATGCTGAACCTGCTACAGCCCCAACACATAAGGCACAGCCGAAGGTGATTGCGGTTAACAGCGAAGTTGTCCTCTTGTTCATAGTTTTTTCTCCGTGGGTTTGAATGTTTTCCCCGCATTGTGAATAATCCGTGCGGGGAAGGAATGTTGTACATCGCCATGTCTCAAACCGGGTAAGAACCCGAAAAATCAAGCCAACAAGCGCTGTACATTAATAACCTACCTATAACAAAGACCTAATATTTTTGCATTCGTCAAGGGTTTTTGCACCCATATCCCTCCTTGAAAAATAGAAATTGCCAGCTTCTGATCATACCAGTGTATGGAGCAGTCGGCAACCATGTACACCTATCTATCTCTGGCCTTCGATCTGGGAAAGCTCGATAAGGCTAAAAAGTCGAAAAGCTTGATGGTCGGGGCGGTCAGGTTGGTCAGAAGATCCCCGTTGTAGCCGGCAAGGAGCGGGATTGCCGCGAGGCGGTCGTGCCTGTCTCGCTGCTCGCAACAGGAAAATCCGGCACACGCTGATGTCTTTTCAGGGGTTGTCAGGATACGGGCAGCGGACTATCGTCCCAGACTGACCCTTTTTTTGGCGGCTGCCAGGTCGAAATAATTCGGATCAAAATCCGGGCGACCGGTAAGCTCAAACAGGCTGTCTGTTTTTCTGCCGTCGGGTGATTCCAGGTCGGTTATGAGTTGCAGGTATTGGTGGATATCGCCAATCGTCTCCGGGGGACAGGCCATTTCACCGGCGAGGAGGACCGGGTGTTTGAGCTGTCTGGTCGGAGGCACGACTTCCTCGAGGTGGATTTCATGCTCCCAGCCCTCACCGGCGCCATAGATGTAGGAAAACATGAATCGCATACCCTCCTCCAGGGTGTGCAGTTTATACTTATATTCGTCGAATCGCTTTGCTTCCCGGGGAACCCTTGTTTTCATGGTTGGCTCGTAGCTGATTTTACCGACCAGGAACTGATGGACGTGGGAGTCGCTCCAGCCCATGCTCAGCTGGATGGTGTCGTGCAGTTGCGCCAGGGTAAACGCCCCAGGGACCTGCACTCTACGCCAGATGAGCGGGTCCGAAAAGGTTATGGAAATATGCAGGACATAGCTTGGAACCTGCTTGTCATTCTTGTTATCTGCAGTCACATTCTTCGTGCTTTGAGGGAAAACACCTTTTATAACCTGGGCCATTTGCTCCTCCTTAGCGTCTTCTTTCCTGACATCTGTGTTTGTAATGTTGACACATTAATGCAGGAACAGAGTCCTGGCTAGAGCAGCTCGAAAAAACTTGTCGTGCAGCAGTTATTCACTCTCGGATATCTCCTGCATGGTCGTCAACAGGAGCTGTCTGAATTTTTCGACAGCCTTTCGTCCGGCATCGCCCTTGTCATCACGGATGGCCTTGAAAAAATCATGGCAGATTTTAATATTTCCGGCCGACCAGTTTTGCGTAAATCCACGGGGGGGATCGATGTCCGGCTGCGGTTGAGCCGATAGGCTGTCCTTTGTGTAGTCCCTGCGGCCATGGGCCCAGTTGATGGTGTGTTGGTAATAGAGCAGAGAACGGTTGAGCAGGATAAAGAGGAGGTCGATGGATTTGGCTGGACCTATCTGGATCTGTTTGCCGCCGAGCGGCAAGCCTAAAATCTTGACCTTGTCGGAGAGATTCTCACCACCAAAGAAAGCACCAAGTGCCCCGGCAAGGGTGCCCACGGCGGTAAACAGGCCAAGGCTGTGGCCAAAAGTTGCCATCTCCAGGCCGGCACCGATGGCAGCGCCGCCAAGCCCTCCGGCGATGATGACCTGCTGCCGGGTAAGGCCCAGAAGCTGCCAGGTCTCTTCATCGAACAGGTCTTTGTTGAGAATCGAATGCGGCGGCAGGTCATAGTTGAAAATATTGTGTTTGAACAGGCTGCGAATGCGCTGGTGGGCTTTTTTTTCCATCCGGCTGATGGATTCGCTGTACGTGCGAAAAAGCTTTTTCCGGGATTTTTCCGCCTCTTCCTCGGAACTGATAAGCTCGGTGAGTTGCAGCGACAGGCTGTCGGCCAACAGGGTGGTGACAGCATCCGCCGTAGTGTCGTTCCGCGCTGCCCAATCCTTTTTAAAGGCGGCAACAACATCAGACAGCGCCTGATGCCAGTCCTGGTCAATTGATTTCAGGGTTTCAAGAAGAAGAATTCGTTCGGCATAGGTAGCCCGATGGGCATTGAACACCCGGTTGGAATTAAAGTTCTTGCGAAACTCGGTTTTCCAGGCATCGAGATGGTGCTGGTCATCTTCCTTGCAGTTGATGATGGCCATCCGGGGTTTGCCCGTCAACCGTAAGATTTCCATTTCTGCCCGATCGACATTTCGAACCGGTCGTGAACCGTCGACCACATAGATGATTCCGGCGCCTCTTTCCACCGGGCCCAGCAGTTCGCAGTCATCGTGCAGTTCCGGGATGGTTGCGGCATAAGCCCTGAATGTCTTGAGGGGATTTTCGTCGGTTGTCGTCCGTTTTTTCAGCTCACTCAGCACCCTGGCCGGATTCTGAAAGCCCGGGGTATCGGTGAAACGGAGCACCTCCCGACCATCGATCACTACCGGAAAGGTGCGGCATTCGGTGGTCTCGCCAGGCGTTGCGCTGACCCGTACTGAATCATCTTCAGCGAGGGTGGAGAGTACGGACGATTTGCCTTCATTTGGGTGACCGAGTATGGCGAATTCCGGTGTCATCAGATATTCCTGTCAGGAAATAAGCGAAAAAATGCTCAGATAGGGGTCGCCGAGAGCCTCAATTTTCTGTCGCCAGAGAGTCAGGTCTGTCGGCGCTGCCGGGGTGAATACAGTTGCATCAGGGCGGCCCACCAATCCCAGATGGATAATGGTGTTGTCAGGGAGGATCGTCCGCAGTTCTTTCAGGTAGGAGAGAAAATCGACGAGAGGCACCATCCAGCCTTCCATCAGGATAAAGATTCCTTCTCCCGGCTGCCACGTTCTTTCCGCCAGGCGGTGTTTGAGCTGCTGGTCCGTGTCATAGCTGACCATGAAGCGGTGTCTTTCTTTGATGGTAAACCCTTTTTGTTGTAACAGTGGTTCCATTTTCTCGGTCGGACAGAGGGGGTAAATATCGTCCGGAATGAGCACGACCTGCTTCAACAAATGTGGAGCTGTGCCCTCAGGAGCCTGGTGCATAAACCCCGGATTGCCTGTCGGCTCTATTTTCTTTGGCTCCGGTGCGGCCTGGGTCGTGACCAGCGGTGTCTGCATGCGCCTGATGAGAGCCAGGCAGGCCGGGGTGTCGAGTTTGAGGTTGTGCAGAGAGCGCCGCTCCATTATTTTCCCAACCAAAAAGAGAATCAACCGGACCAAAAGGCCATAAAAAAGCAGGCAGAAGACCAGAAAAGGCCACCAGGCGATAAGGTCGCTGGTGGTCAGATGGTAAATTCCCTCTTTGAGGATGATACGGCTGCCTTCTATCTCGGCCAGAGTGGGGAAGCTGTTCGCCTGGGAAACAAACCAGGACCACGGCATGGCTGCAAGCATGACAAAGCGATGAATAGCCTCCGCGCTGAACTGCATGGTCGATTGCCAGCCAAAGGCGATGTCGCTGGTGGATATTTTGATGAGAGTTGCCGCGAGCAGGCCGATATTGAAACCAATGGCAAAAAGTTGACAGAGGACAAAAACAGGCCAATAAAAAAGTGAACCATAAATCGTGCTGCGAGCCTTGAAGATGCCCAGAGCGTGGTTGACACTAACCCTTTTATCCGCTGCAGCCGTGCGCAGCCATTGTTTGTGGAAAAAAGCCATACTCCTGCTGATCATTCTTCGCAGCAGCAGAGCATAGAATGATGGTGCTTGCAATCCGGGCAGCAGCGATCGAATCAGCAGGGCAGTGAGAAGCAGGCTGACCAGGGCCAGCTGAGAAACGACAAAAAGGAGCAGGAAGTGGAAAACATTGACCGGGGTCGTGCCGGTGTAGGTAAAAAATGAAAACCCACCGGTCAGGCCAACCACTATGCCGATAATAACCGCGAGGCTTTTGGCCATAAAATAGCCGTCGCGAAATATTGTCCCGGGACTTTTCTGTTCCGGGGTAGGAAAGTCCTGCTGCATCCTTTTCGTCAGCCAGGCCCAGATCCAGCGGCGATTGGCGGGACTCTGTTCACTGCCGAACTGATCCTTGTTTTCCAGGAAGATTTTTCGGTCGCGCTGGTGGAGAGTATCGTTGTCAACGTCCACGTCCTGGTGACAGAAATATTCCAGGTCGATGATATGTTTGTATTGCCAGGTTGTCTTCATGGACCGCATTATACCAGAATGAAAAGACGGGGCAAGAAAACCTCTTGAAAGCACCCGAAATTCATAATTTAATTTTTCCTAAGCAGATAATTTGGATCAAGTTGTTTAGCTCCTTTACGGGACATAAAAGAAAAATCGGCGACCATGGAACCAGCGGAATATGTTGTCAACTAGCCGGCAAGTAAGATAGGATAGAAAACTCTTGCTCATCCATCTTCATTTTCACGAGCCCACCTTTTTAAAATCAGGATCATAATATATGCAGCTGCACAACAAATTTCGCTGTTTCTTTTTTTTGGTAATAGGCATTGTCGGTATCTGTTTATTGCCCTCGTCCCCGTTGGCCGAGGAGAAGCCAAAGACTGGAGGCGACAAGGCGCCTCCAGTCCAAGAACAGAAAACCTCCCTCATTCAGATCTATTCCTGGGCGAGCATTCTGCCCAAAGAGTTGATCGATCTGCAAAACGGACTGACCAAAGAAAATACTATCCAGAACGTGGACGACGAACTCGGCACGCTGACGAAGGAAGCGGAAGGATTGAGGGTGGCGGTAGCCAATCTCGCCAAAGCCGAGAAAGACGACGATCTGCAACTAGCTCAGGTGACGGACGCGCAGGCGAATGGAATCCGGATTGCCAATCGGCTGAAAAAGCTCAGTGAGCCGATCACTTCGGCGATTTCCGATCTTTCGGCAAAAAGAAAAGAATGGCAGGCCAAGAAAGACCAGATAACGGGATATGACAAAAAAGAAATTTTGTCACTGGCACTGGCCAAAGAGCAGCAAAAAACACTGGTCGAAACCGTTGATCAAGCCCTGCAGGTAATTGGCGATCAGCTTAAACTGGTTTTGGCGGTCGGCAAAAAAATAGGCGACCTCCAGGTTCTGCTCTACTCGACGAATAACGACCTGAAGGCTATGGATGCCAAGTTGAGGTCGATGTCCATCCAGCAGACCTCGCCTTCGATACTTTCCATCGAATTTTATACCAGGATCAATGCCAAGCTCTTCAAGCAAAGCTATGCGAACACCAGCCAGTTTGTGGTCAACCAGCTGAAGAGTTTACATAAAAACAGGAATCTTCTTCTGCTCATCCTTATCGCCTTCTGCCTGGTCTGCGTTGGTGTATATAAAACCAGAGCTCTCGTTTCATCATCGTCGCGCTGGTATCCCTTTGCTACCTATCCTCTTGCTACAACTGTTTTTCTTGCCTCAAGTCTCAATGCCTTTCTGAACATTATGCCGGTCAATTTTGACCTGCCGCCACAGTGGGAGGCATTGCTGAATATTTTGACCCTGCTGGCCGCAACCCGCCTGGCCACTCTTCTCATAGAAAACAAGAGTCGCCGGCTGTTGCTCATCCGCCTGGTCATGTTTATGGCCGTTATCATTTTTATGGTTGTCCTTAATCTCCCCCAGATGTTGATGCTGCTCTTTGTCTTCTATGTGTCGGTTTTGGCTCTTGTCTATTATTTTTACCAGCTTCGAAGTATCCGAGGCAAAACTGACATGAGATCTCGGTTCAAGAGACTCGTCGGCCTCTTTCCGGCGGCAATTCTGGTCCTGGGGATTTCCGGGTACGACCAGTTTGCGGTGATGCTCTTTTCGGCGATGCTGTCAGCTATCAGTGCCTGCCTGATTGTCTGGATGCTGTACCTGCTTTTATTGGGTTTTCTCGACCTGGTCCTTACTGTCCAGCCTTTTTCCCTGTTGAGTGAAAGTCAGGAAGTTATAATGCGAAGCCTGCAGCCGATAGCTGTATGGTTGAACATTATTCTTCTCGTCGCGGTCCAGGGCGTTGTCTGGGGTTTCTTTACCACGCTCAATGAGGCGATGAACGGCATTTTTAACGTGGGATTTACTTTTTTGGATCTGAAATTTTCGCCCAGGTTTCTGGTCACCGTTATCTTTGTTATTTATGCAGCTCTTCTCATCTCGAAGGCTATCCAGACGCTCCTGTTAAATAGAGTCCTGCCGAGATACGGTGCGGCAAAAGGGGTACAACTCTCCATTACCCGTCTGGCCCACTATGCCATTTTAACGACGGGTTTCATCATCATGCTCAGGGTGCTGGGCTTTCAACTTAACCAGCTTGCCCTGCTCGGCGGTGCACTGGGCGTTGGAATTGGCTTTGGTCTGCAGGCTATTGTTAATAATTTTGCCAGCGGACTCATTTTATTGTTTGAAAGACCGATCAAGGTCGGTGATACTATTCAGATTGGCAGCGATATCGGCGAAGTGAAGAATCTTGGACTGCGGGCCACCATTATCCAGACCTTTGACAACGCGGAAATAGTCGTGCCTAATTCCGATCTGGTGACCGGGCAGGTCACTAACTGGACCCTTGGTGATCGAAGAGTAAGGGTTAAAATACCCGTCGGCGTGGCCTACGGAACAGACGTTGCAAAGGTTCTGCAAATTCTTATTGCCTGTGCCAACGCCAATCCGGTGGTGCTCAGCACCCCCAAGCCGAGCGCTTTTTTTCTGGCCTTTGGCGCCAGTTCCCTTGATTTTGAACTCCGGGTCTGGATATCTGAGTATCTCGATAAACTGCAGGTTTTAAGCGATCTGAATCAGGATATCGAAAATGAATTCGCCTTACAGAAGATAGAAATACCCTTCCCGCAGACAGACCTGCATCTTCGTTCGGTGGACGAGGCTGCTGCTGCCCGCATGCGGGGAGTCCCGGTTGTGAATACCGAGGAAGAAAAATCATAATTACTCTGTAACGAACCATAATTTAACAAAGCGCCGGATCTTAGCCATGGCGATATCTCTATGAACAGATCACAATTTAACTCGAAGGGCAGACGGTCAAAAATTAAAGTAATCGGCTGGATCTCACTGGCTCTGCTTCTTGGTTTGATGATTCTCTGGGCAACTCTCGCTCTTACTTTCACCTTACCGGTGAATACGCTGCGGATACCGATCATTGTCGTCTACGGGCTGGTATCTTTGCTTCTGCCGATTGTTATTCGACCGCGCCGGTACGGAATCATCGGCTGCCTGGTGCTCTTTTTCCTCGTTGCCGGCTGGTTTTTTATGCTTGCTCCTTCGAACATGCGGGACTGGCAGCCCGATGCGGCGGTACTTGCCTCGGCACAGATCAATGGCGACATGGTCACCGTCCGCAATGTTCGTTTCTGCGACTACCGCAGCGAAACTGATTTTACCTGTCGCTACTACGATAAAACCGTGTCCCTGGCCGATTTGCAGACGGTTGACCTCTTCCTGGTATATTGGGGCGTGCCCAGTATCGCCCACACCATGTTGAGTTTTGGTTTTGATGACGGGAGTTATATCTGTTTCTCGATTGAAACCCGCAAGGAGAAGGGGGAGGCGTATTCGACAGTCAAAGGTTTCTTCCGCCAATATGAGCAGATGTATGTTGTGGCCGATGAACGGGATGTTGTCCGGCTGCGCACCAATTTTCGCAAGGAAGATGTCTATCTCTATCGCCTTGAGGTCTCTCCGACGATTGTCAGGAAAGTGTTTCTCGATTATCTCGGTGCAGTAAACAGTCTCTATAACAAGCCTGAATGGTATAATGCTCTTACGTCGAACTGTACCACCAGCCTTCGTCGGCACACCGTGCCCTATAATCCCGATGCCAAATTTGACTGGCGGCTTATCGTCAACGGTTATCTCGACGAACTGGTTTACCAGCGCGGGTTTATTGTCAGGAACCTTCCTTTTGTCGAGTTGAAACAAAAGAGTTATATTAACCCAAACGCCCAGGCAATGCCGCAAGAGAAGAATTTCTCGTTGCGTATCCGCCAGGGTATCCCTGGCATCGGTTTATGAAAGATATTGTCGCCCCCAGTCTGGCAGACTTCTTTACCGGATCTTCATCCTGATGGAAAATGTATCCCTTGCTGTTTGACGAGCTACATCTGTTATTTACCCGCAGTATATTGGTATATCGAGTTCCATGGATAAACAAAAAGACAAATATTTCAAAAGAAATGTCTTTGGGGTGGGGGTCGTTGAATTTTTCTGGGGACTGGGGTTTCCCATCGTTCTTGAGTCGACATTTCTGCAATTGTTTCTGAAAAATCTCGGTGCATCAGGTTTTGTCATAGGCATCGTGCCGGCGCTGTTTATTTTTGGAATCTCGACGTTTCCCCTTTTTTCCAGTTACCTGTCCAGAAATCATCGCTTCAAAAAGCCCCTGGTGGCTCTGCTGCATCTTATTTCCGGATTGTCGATTGTCCTTTTCGGCGTGGCCTTGCTCGTGGTCAGCCGGTCCGAAGATGTATTGCCACTGTTCTTTTTCTGCTACACCATTTTTTCGCTCTGCATGGGGCTTACTATCCCGATCTGGCTGAATTTTCTGGTACGGATTTTCTCGGTGGGAAAAACCGTACCCGGCCTTGGCTATATGATGCTGGCACAAAACATCGGCAAGGTTGTTTCCAGCTTTTTTATCCTCAAGGTGGTTGAAAAATATTCTTTTTCGCTCAATTCTTCGGCCTACGTGTTCATCGTAACCGGGTTGCTTTTTTCTGTCGGGTCGTTGTGTTTTTTCCTGACCAAAGAGATTGCCGATCCACATGATCCCGAACGGGACAATCTGTCGTTTTTGCGCCATACCCGGCAGTCGTTTGTGGAGATCCTCAATAATCGACGTTTCCTGAAGTTTCTGGCGGCGGATCTCGACTTTTATGTGATTCTCACCACTCTTTCTTTTTATGCCAACTATGCAACCACATATTATGGGGTTCGCCCGTCTGTTGCTGCCGGAGTTTTTGTCGGCTGCATCTACAGCGGATCCATAACGGTGAACATCTTTCTGGGCGCCCTGAATCTGCTTCGCTTAAAGCAGAAGTTCATTCTGGCCAAGTGTATAACTTTTCTGTTGCTGGTCCTGCTGGCATTTTTGCCTGGAATATGGGCTTTTTTCCTGATCAGCTATATGTTGGGCGTTGTCCGGGCGGTGCGTAATATGGTCTATCCGCCGATGGTTAAAAAATTTTCCGGGAAGACCGATTCAACCCCGTACTTTGCCCTGGCCCCGATTCTGACCATCCCTATAGGCTCAGGGTTTCCGCTTGTTTTTGGCAAGTTGCTCGATACCCTCTCTTTTATGCACCAGGACGCCTATAAAATACTTTTTCTCTGTTCGGCGCTCTTTCTTGTGGTGACGCTGTATCTCAGTCTGCGGATAGATTTTTTAGATCAATGAGTGCGGATCGATATCTCAGCCGGGAAAGAGTGACTCCAGTTCCGAGAGGTCTGCCGGTTTGTTTTTGGTCTGCAGAAAATGCAAAAAAGAGCGGCCGCTGCCGTTGATAACCTGCTTTTCGGGGAAGCCAAGGTTTTTAATAAATGCCAGGCACTCTGCAAAAACGCCCACCTTATCGGCGATATGGGCGTCACTGCCAAAGGTGAGTAAGCCATTGTGTCGACCGACCGCTTCAGCAAGAGCCGCACAATTTTTCTCGCTGCCCGGGCGGGATGTGGTGAATGATGAATTGTTGATCTCCACCAGCACCTTATACCTCGCGGCGGCCTTGGCCACCTCCTCGATGTCAATGGGGAAGGCCGGGTTGCCGCCATGGGCAAAGACGTCGATGTGCCCGGAAGCCATCGCTTGGATTACTCCATCGGTGTGCAGCGTTTTCGTTGCCGGGGTGATTATCGGTTCATGCAGGCTGGCGAGAACGATATCCAGGTGCCGCCGGGTGTCATGATCGATATCTAACTCGCCTTTGAAATTAACAATATTGGCCTCGATGCCCCGCAGGATCCCGACTCCGTGCATTATCCGGGGGATGACCCGCATATTTTTGAAAAACCAGAAATGTGGTGCTCCCGGCATTGCCGGGCCATGATCGGTTATGGCCAGAAGTTTGATGCCCCGTGCCGCCGCAGCCTGGACATTTTCCGCCAGTGTGCTATAGGCATGGCCGCTGGCTACCGTATGAGTGTGGCTGTCTACTTCAATATGCATGGAAAAACTCCACCATCAGAAAAATTGGTTATGCCTGATACGACTGGTATTTATCGTACCATTCAGGGGCTATGACACTATTGGCATCAAGCTAACCTTTCAGGGTTGATATTGCAATTTTTTTAGAGAAAGACCTTTGTGCGCAATATTTTGCCGGAGATGCGGAAGGTTACGCAGGGGGAGGTCTGTTGGAAATGTCGGAGCAAAATAGATCGCTTTACAGCTGTTTCACCTCCTGCAAAAGAATCAGTGACGGCCAGCGTCTGAAGTAGCTGGCCGTCGGTCGATAATTGATATACTTGTATTTTACATGGGTGCTTTTTCTGGTTAGGGACTTCTCTTGACAGACTAAAGACAGCCACTTACAGTATTACTTATTCATGTATAACTGCCTGTAATGAGTTAGGCCATAATCGACTGATTGACGTTATGGCTGCTGATTGATTGACGGCTGGCTGATGTTGCATGCCAGGCTTTGGAGGGTGTCTGAAATAGAGAGTCTCTGTGAGATGAACCCGGCTGGTGTTTTGTGGCTTTGTTCTTCGGGCGGAGTTCGATTATTCAGTCAATAGGTAACTTTCAAGGGAGGGTGGGACATGAAGAGATTATCTGTTTTATTCATTTTTGCGTTTTTTCTTGGTTTGACCAATCTGACAAGTGCTGCCGGGGTTGATGATTATTCGGCCACCATCAAGGTCTTTCGCGACTCTCCTGTTGTTGCAAAATTTTACCGGAATGCCTATGGCTATGCAGTTTTTCCATATATCGGCAAAGCCGGTTTTGTGGTAGGCGGTGCCTATGGCACAGGGCAGGTCTATAAAGGCGGTAGAGTGACCGGGAAATCAACGGTAGTGAAAGGATCAATAGGCTTTCAGGCGGGCGGCAAAGTTTTCAGTCAGATTGTCTTCTTTCAGGACAAGCGGGCCTATGATGAATTTACCAGCGGCAACTTCGAATTTGATGCAACGGCGCAGGCTATTGTCATAACCGCCGGCGGCGAGGCTCAGGTTGGAACCAGCGGACTCAATGCCGGAGCGACTGCCGGCCCCAGGACCGGGGTGCAGGCAGAAACCAGGTATGTCAAAGGGATGGCTACCTTTGTGCATGCCAAAGGTGGTCTCATGTATGAGTTGTCCATCGGCGGACAAAAATTCACCTTTGAACGATTGTAAGAGTGCAAAGAACAAAAACGAAAAAAAGAGAGATACGTAAATCGGATCTGTCAATGAAGAGGGGACTGCAGGATACCTGGAACGAAAGGAAGGATCAGCGATAATTGTCCATATGCTATCGCTGATCCTGTTATTTTCAGATCTTTATAACATTCTGTGCAGCCGGACCTTTCTGTCCGTCTACAACTTCAAAGCTGACGCGCTCGCCCTCGGAGAGAGATTTGAATCCGTCTGCCTTGATAGCGGAATGATGGACAAATACATCCTGGCCTCCATCCTGTTCGATAAAGCCAAAGCCCTTTGCATCATTAAACCACTTTACTGTTCCTTCTGCCATTGGTGCTACTCCTGTGTAATGGGGTCCGTTTGGCCCCTTTTTTCGATTGTCTGAGTAGCAGTGTGCTGACTCAGGCATCCAACCTGCGCTGCAGGTTGAATTTGTTGCTCAACTTCTTTGTTGGATGAGCAAATTTTTTTGCTGCGGAATGACCACGTTCGATTTGCTAGAGCGATTTGACTGGCTACCGGCGCTTCTTTCCTTTTTTTTGAGGCTGTGCCTCGTTGCAGACGAGCTGACGATTTTTGTATTCTTGCTTGTTCAACGTTTCCATGGCACGATGGCCTTCTGATCTGGTCGACATTTCCACAAAGGCAAATCCCTTAGGTCGTCCCGAGAAATGGTCGATGACCAGATTTGTATTAACTACTTCGCCAAAGTCTCTGAATATTTGAAGAACTTCCGCTTCGGTAACATCATAAGGCAAATTGCCTATAAAGAGTTTCAATCTGTTGCTCCCTTGGACTATGATCGGCAATGATTTTTACCGGCAACAAAAATGCAAGAAACTGCACGATGACTGGCGAGAAACACTATGCGTGATCGGATTGACGTTAGGACGTACCCACAGGCTATACAGTATATCCTCCAGGAGTACAAGTAAATAACAGAGGCAACCTTTTTCGCATCATAAGCAATTATTCAGTACCTTAGAGGCGGGGACTCAAAAGAGTCTCGGCTTCTTTCCTATTTCCCGGGGGGTAATTTCTCCGTCTGGTGCTTTATGGTTTCACGTCGATAATAGGCATAATCTCCTTCGTAAATCCGCATCGCCCCATGATCGATCTCAAAAACCCGATTGACCAGGGAATTGAGGAAATGGCGGTCATGACTGACCAGGATAACGGTTCCTTCAAATTGTTGCAGGGCGCTGAGCAGAACTTCCCGGGACTGGATGTCCAGATGGTTGGTCGGTTCGTCCATGACCAGAAAATTAAGGGGGCGGCCAAGCAGGGTGGCCAGGATTACCCGACTTTTTTCACCGCCGGAGAGATTGGCGATTCGTTTATCCACCTCATCGCCCTGAAAGAGAAAAGCGGCGCAGAGGTTGCGAATTGTGCCGATGTTTTCCAGCGGGAAATGTTCCTGCACCGCTTCAAAGACCGTCTGCTCGGGTTTGAGCAGATCCATGGCATGCTGGCTGAAATAGCCGGTTGTAACGCCAACGCCAAGGTTTATTTCGCCTGTGGTCGGTTCGGCGTGGCCGGTGATCGTTTTCAAAAGCGTCGATTTTCCGGCGCCGTTTACGCCGACGACGGCGATTTTCTCCATGCGCCGGATGGTACCGGACAGGCCGCTGAACACCGGGATTTTTCTGCCATCATGGCCGATCCAGGTTTTCCCCAGGTTGCTGAGGTGGAGGACATCGTCGCCGCTTCGCGGTGGTATCGGAAAATTGAATTTAATGGTTTTCTGTTCGGCGGGCAGGACAATGCGGTCGATCTTTTCAATCTTTTTGATGCGTGACTGGACCTGCGAGGCATGGGAGGCGCGGGCGGCAAAACGGGCGATGAATTCTTCTTCTTTAACGAGCATCTCCTGCTGCCGGCGATAGCTGGCTTCAAGCTGCTGTCGTCTTATTTCACGCTCCTGCAGGTAGAAATCAAAATTGCCGCTGTAGGTAGTGGTGGTGCCGTTGGCTACCTCAATAATCCGGGTGACTATCCGGTTCATGAACTCCCGGTCATGACAGGTCATCAATAGAGCGCCTTTAAACTCGGTGCGCAGCCATTCTTCCAGCCAGAGGATTGATTCGATGTCCAGATGGTTGGTTGGTTCATCGAGCAGCAGGACATCCGGGTTGATGGTCAGAATTTTCGCCAGGGCGATGCGCATCTTCCAGCCGCCGCTGAAGAGTTCCACCGGACTGTTGAAATCCTGTGGGGCGATGCCCAGCCCGGTTAAAATGGCCTGGGCCCGAGGTTCGAGATCGTAGCCGCCACGCACCTCGAATATCTCGACACATTCCCCGTAACGCTCCAGCAGATCAGCCATGGCATCGTCGTCCATCGGCTCGGCCATTTCAGCTTCCATTGCCGAAATCTTGGTGCCGAGCTCGACAATGTCGCCTGCGGCCGACATCACCTCAGCAATAACCGACCGGCCGGCCATCTCACCGACATCTTGTGAAAAATAACCAATGACGGTTTTCTTGGCACAGGAAATATCGCCCTTGTCAGCTTCCTCCTCACCGGTTATCAGACGAAAGACGGTGGTCTTGCCCGCACCATTGGCGCCGACCAGACCTGATTTTGTACCGGGGAGGATCTGCAGGCTGGCGTTCTGGAAAAGGACCTGCGCTCCGTGCTGCATGTGAATATTGGTTAAATGTATCATAATCGCCAAAAAAAATGGCTGGAAACTACCATGACCCGGTAAACCGATGCAAGGATATTTTTTCTTCCCGCCAGACGTTTCGTGTCGTGCCAGCTTCGATCAGCTCAATTGCTGTTCTCTACCTCGATTATAACCTCGACGTCCTGCCAGGGTTTGACCTCGGGCTGAATGGTCGGATCGGCGATGATTTTGCAGAAAATGCGAATGTCCCCCTGAATGGAATTGAGGTAAACCGGAGTGGTTGCAACCGACAGCTGTTTATCTCCACGTTTTGGGGCCGGCAGCAGCACCGAGACCTGGTCGGGAATGACCTGGACTTTTTTCAGCTTGAGGTTGGCTGGCAGTTTACCGACAAGCTGCGGGACTATCGGGATAGTCTTCTTGACGATGTCGGCGAGAGTCACTTCAATCTTCGCCGGTTCGCTGCCCAGAAAAGTGAGGTTGGGGGGAAGCCGCAGATTATCGCCTGTTATCAGTATCGTCTGTTTCCCCTTGACCATCTTGGAGAGATTTACCGTCGCCGTCGGCTGAGACAAGACAAAGCTGTCCAGCTCTGACTTGGGACCGGCGAGGTCCACCCGCAGTTGTTCTGTTTTATCGTTCACCAGGATGAGGTTTGCAGCAGGGGGGATATATTCAACCGACAGCGGGAATACCTTTTCCACCACCTGTCTGTTGACTGTTATCAGCGTTGACCAGAATACAACCGCAATAGCCAGGCTCACCCCGACAGGAATCAAAGTATGCCGGTGCAGCAGGCTTTGCAGTTCCATATCGAGAAAGCCCTTCTCGTTGTTGTGGTTCCTGATAACGTTGGTTATTTCTGCAACGGAGCCAAGAGGTTTCATTGCCCTGTCTTTAAAGGCAGAGACCACCCCCCGTTCCTCAGAGACCACCAGAACCAGGGCATCTGTCTGTTCCGCCAGTCCCATGGCTGCATGATGGCGTGTCCCGTAATCTTCGGTTAACCGAGACGTCTGGGAAATGGGCAGCCGCACCCCGAAACTGGTCAGCTTGTTATCTTCGATGATCATTGCCCCGTCATGGCCCGGGGAATTCGGGTCGAAAATGGACATTATCAGCGCCAGACTTGGTTCTGCTGAAAGACGGTGACCTCCGGAGAGCTGCTCGAGGACCGGTTCCTTGCCAGGATAGACAATAATCGCCCCCCGTTTCTGTTTGGCGAGCTGCCACAGGCTCAGGGCGACCATGTCGGTTACCCCGTCATCGATGGATACGGTCTTTTTTTTCTGCAGGGAGACTACTTTTTCAAATACCTTTCTTAATTCCGGCTGGAAAATGACAATCAGGGCGATGACCGCAACATTGCTGACGTTCTGGAAGATCCATTTTATGCCTTCCAGGTTGAGAATATTTGCCAGGGCGATTACCAGAAAGGCCGCAAGGATGCCGACCAGAATCTTCCAGGTTCCCAGCCGGACCAGGGTGCGGTAGAGAAAAAACAATCCCGCAGTGATTAAGGCAATGTCGAGGATTGCCTGCCAGGTAAGAAGTTCATGGAGTAAAAATATTATTTTATTCATACGCTGGCCTTTGGGGGCCTGGGGTTATGGACTGGTTATTTACGCAGGTCGGGCTTGATGTGCCCGCCATTCCGGCTTGCGTATCGCGCATAATACCCTCAATGGAAAAAATTCTCCCAATAAATATTGCGTGATGCTGAATTGGCTGGCAATAACAAGCAGAACCTCACAAAATACTCGTCCCATCCTTCTTTCCATCTTACGGATGAAATGTTCGCGACTTGAGAAAGGAAAAAAGGTAGGGTGGCAAGACGTAGGCCGCCCAGAAACTTTGCGGGATACGTTCCTTTAGAGAATTAGATTCCTGTAACAACACAAAAATCTTATTTCTGAGTCACTCAAGAACTGTTCCCGTTGATTCAATATTTAGTGAGAGAAACATGAAGAATACCAAAAATCGCCCCGCACCCGGCAAGAAAAAAATGAAGATTGACACCTTTATCGTCGAAAAAAGCGATACCCTGCTTGCCGGTCTGCTCAGTTTTGTGCCGAATAAAAGCCGCAATGTCCTCAAGGCCGTTCTGCGAGATGGACAGGTTGCAATTGATGGTAAAGCTGTTCGTCAGTTCGATCATGCGTTGCGTCCAGGTCAGCGGGTGGAAATATCCTGGGAGAAAAAGACCCAGCCGCAACAGCCCCACGGGCTCAACATTGTGTATGAAGATCAGGAGTTGATCGTCATCAATAAACCATCGGGCCTTTTGACAGTCGCCACCGACAAGGAAAAACGTAAAACCGCCTATGCGCAACTCAGCAGTTACGTGAAGATGGAGAATCCGGAAAATAAAATTTTTATCATCCATAGGCTCGATCGGGAGACATCGGGGTTGCTAATGTTTGCTAAAAACGAAACGATCAAACGACAGATCCAGGAGAACTGGACCACAACCATCGATCAGCGGACCTATGTCGGCGTTGTTGAAGGTGAAGTGCAGCAAGAGGAGGGAACCATTATCTCCTGGCTGCATGAGAGCAAGGCCTTTATTGTCTATTCGTCGCAAAATCCGCAGCATGGACAGAAGGCCATCACCCATTATAAAAAATTAAAAACAAACAAGAATTTCTCTCTTTTACAGATTAACCTCGAAACCGGCAGAAAACATCAGATCCGGGTACATATGCAGGACATCGGACACCCGGTCATCGGCGACAGTAAATATGGGTCAACCCAGAGTCCTCTGCGCCGGATGGGGCTGCATGCCCAGGTCCTCGCCTTCACCCACCCGAAAACCGGGGAGCTGTGCCGCTTTGAAACCGAAATCCCTAAGAAATTTCTGCAGCTCTTTGTGGTAGGGAAAGAGCGGTAACTCCATTCTTTATCACGTTTTTTGTTTTGCTTTGGTCGCGGGTGGATGATGGGCGCAACCGATATACCGGGACAGGTTAAGGTAATCGAGGGAACCCAACTTTCACGGGCTGGACAAGGAAGGGTGTCGAACATACCGGGGAGACCGGCTCTGTACAGAGTCTGACCTTGCTCGAAAAAAGACGCCATGATCGCAAGGTGTAAGGCCGGTTTGTTGTGAGCTTATATACCTTAAATCCCGTTATATTCAATATTCAGCAAATCTGCAGTACTACAACTACTGCTTCCCAGAAAATCGACGTTTGCAAACCGAAAATCCTTGGCTGTCCGCTCGCCCACCAAGAGTGCGTCCTGCTTAAAAAAATCATAGAGGAATTCTAATACGACCATAACAATCGAAGGATACAATGGGCCTGTAGCCGTAGCTTTGCCAGAGCGGGTATTGATAAACACTTTCAACGCAGAGGATGAATCGTCCCCCAAAAATTTGTGAAGGAGATCAGCGATGCAGGACATTATCTTTAAGACCTACCGGCCATTGGAAGACGAAGAGTATATGTGCTTTAATCACAGACAATATTTTACCCAGAAACTGCTGAGCTGGCGCAGGCAGTTGGTGGAACAAGCCGAATTATTTTTTGAAGAATTGAAAGGAGACAGGCTGCGAACTGCCGATATCCTTGACCAAAGCGCACAACAGACGGAAATTTTCGTTGATTTCAGTACCAGAGAAAGGCAAAATAAGCTGATTGAAGAGATCGACCTTGCTCTGGCCAGAATAAAGGATGGCGAGTACGGGTATTGTGAGATAACAGGTGATGAAATTGGTTTAAAGAGACTTGAAGCACGACCAGTGGCAACACGATGCATTGAGGCGCAGGAACAATTTGAACGGATGGTTAATGCGAGAGGGAGGTCGGCATCTGTCTGATACTTTCGCTCTGCTCCTTTCTTTTCAGGGGGAGTCGGGCGAGGAGAAAAAAATAACACTATGCAGAAAACACCAAAGCTGTCGGACGAAGAATTAAATGAAATCTTTATGAAAGCGGGGGTGGACCAGCAGGAAGGTCTGCTCGATTCGGCCAAATCCGGCTATCTGCGGCTGCTTGAACATTTTCCTGACGCCCCGGTGCTTCATTCGCATCTCGGACTGGTCTATTATGAGTCAGGGGAATATGTACAGAGCCGAGATTCGTTTCTCAGGGCCGCCACCCTCGCCCCTCAACATATGGATATCATATTTAATCTGGCTCTGGCGCAGAAGAAAACCGGAGATCTGGAAGGAGCCATTGCATCCTACAAAAAGGTGGCAAAGTCTCAACCGGACAATATCGATACTCTCTACAATCTCGCCGGCTGCTACAAGGACAGAAGACAGCATGAAAAAGCTATTGAAGCGTATCGTAAGGTGTTGGCGTTGTCACCGGAACATCTGGCGGCCAACAGCAATCTGGCCTATGTGTATCACCTGACCGGTTCAGTTGAACATGCTGTTTTCTATTATAAAAAGGTACTCGAATACAAGCCGGACCATCATGCAGCACAACACATGCTTGCGGCCATTACCTGTGCTGACGCAACCAGTTCGCCGGATTCCTATGTACGGGATGTTTTTGACAATTATTCCCTGCACTATGAAAAAAGTCTGGTGGAGGAACTGGAATACTGCGTTCCCTCGACAATCCGGCGATTGCTCGACGAACGTTCTGATTGGAAAAAGAGATATGACCATGGGTTGGATCTCGGCTGCGGGACCGGTCTTGGTGGCCAGGCCTTTGCGGATATGATCAATGAACTGGACGGGATAGACCTGTCGACAAAGATGATCGAGCTGGCAGAAGCTAAAAAAATTTACCGAAAGCTCTATGCCGGCAGTATTGCCAATTTTCTTCAATCGTCAAAACAGAGCTACGATTTTTTTCTGGCCACCGATGTTTTTGCCTATGTCGGAGATCTTGCGGAAACTTTTTCTCTATTACGCAGTCATGCCCGCCGGGATGTGCTGTTCTGTTTCTCCACCGAGGCGGCGGATGGCACTGGTTATCGGTTGCGGCCGACGGGAAGATTTGCCCATGCACCCGATTATATCCATCAGCTGTCCGTGCAGACGGGATGGACGGTGGCGATGAGCCGGAGGACTTCGCTCAGAAAGGAGCAGGGCCGCTGGGTGCCGGGCGATCTCTGGTGTCTCAGGCTTCAGGACAGCCGCCTTTGAGCAGAGGCCTTGCTCTTGAGGAGAGTACCCCCGTGGGGCCTTCTGAAGAGTCCCGGCTTATTTCCCGTTTGGCGGGGTTAGAAGGGGGGGCGCGAGTCAAACTGGATAACTTGCCGCGTTGCAGGATGGAGAAACTGGAGAAAAGTTGCATGGAGCAGCATTGCATCTCCCTCTTTGCCGGAGCCGTAGAGGCTGTCGCCGACGATCGGCGCGCCAAGTCCCTGGGGACGAGGGTGGGCGGCATGGACCCGGAGCTGGTGCGTTCGCCCGGTAAGGGGAGTGAATTCGACCCGGGTTGTGGACTCTGTTGCGTCAAGTTTCAGCCAGCGAGTACTGCCTAACTTGCCATGTACCGGATCAAATATCTGCCGGGGACGGTCGTTCACGTCGAGGCGATAGGGGAGGTGGATTTCTCCGCCTGGGGCCTCGAAGACTCCCTCAACAACCGCAGTATATTTTTTTACGACCGCCCGTTTTTCGAATTGCCCCGAAAGAAAGCGATGGGCCGCAGCAGTAACTGCAAAAACCATCAGGCCGGAAGTGTACATGTCCAGTCTGTGAACGGCCGGCTGATCGATCATTTTCGGCAGGCGACGGCGTAGTCTTGCTGCCGCACAGTCCTGTTTGGCCGGGCCCCTTCCCGGTACCGCAAGCAGTCCACCTGGTTTATCGATAACGACGATGTCGCTGTCCTGATAGAGGATTGCCAGTGTTTTCTCTGGTTGTGTCTGCCGGTTCATCATGCATTGTCGCCTTTTTTGCCGTTGTTACCACTTGTATCGAGGCCGCAAAGCATAAATCCCAGAATTGGCTGACATTTTTCCGCACAGGAGGAGGAGAAGACGGTGTGTCGCTGTCCTCCTGATTTGTTCTCTCTGCCCCAGAAAAATTCACTGATACCGAGTGGATGCAGCTTACGTTGAGCCGCAAAATTGAGCAGTTTTGGTGCGCAGCAGTCGCCGGTACCCGTGGGGATGCCGTTAGTGCCGAAAAAAGCTTCGTGTATCGTGGCTTTTTCTCCTCTAAAATTGTGCAACATATACAAAGATTGGATATCGCCCATAAGTGTTCTGGAAATATGACGACGTTCTTGTCTCAGCGCCAGCCAATCGAATGAATGCGGCTGGCACTGGTCGATTTGCCTGCCGATCTGTTTTATCTGCTTTTCCGTATCGACCGTCATCGCGAGAAATTCGTCGACCTCAAAAAGAGGCGGCGCCCACCCATCAACCAGCCAGAGCCCGTTATACTGTCCTGAAAAAGCATGGACAATGACCGTTGTTCCGTCCGGGGCCAGGCATTCCATAACCCCGAACATTTTCCCCCTGGCTGGCCCAAAGAGCGGCGCCGTTTCCAGTGCCACCGACTCTTCCAGCCCAGTTGAAAAAAGATTTATCGTTTGCCGCCGGGCAAGGTGATGCATAAGGCTGCGGCAGTGAGGCACAGTATTGCCGGGACCAAGCCAGTGCTCCTGGTCGCATTTTCGGCAGTAACCGCCGGTTCTTATCTGCGGCGGATCCGCCGTAAATCTCTGTGCAGAACAGTTGTTCATGTGCATATGTTTTCTGTGTGTAGTGGCTTTGAGAAGAAGTACCTTACCGGATATTTTCTTGTTTGTTCAGGAAAATATTCCGTAAAGTACTTCTTCTCCAGCTTGGAGTGGCATCACTTATGGAAAGTCGGGGCGTTTGCCGCAGGCAGAACAAGTCCTTTTTTGTTCTGAACAATTATTTTGTTTAACTGCATTGTAAACAGTGACTTCCTGAAAATGATGGAAAGTGATACTATAAGAGCCGTCTGCCGTTTGACTGGCTGTTCTCTCAACAGATGCCTAGAGTAGAGAGCAGATGGCGAGAACAGCATGGTTCAGGCAGCGTTTGGTTGGATTGGCCCGCCGGAAGTATTCGGTTATCGCATAATGCAGCATTGGACAGAGGATGGAAAAGATGGCCAGTCAGATGAAAAAAACGGGTATAGATTTTCAACAACTGGGGCCGGATCGAGTGTTGAACCTGGTTGAAAAGGTACTGGGGGTCCGCTGTAATAATCTCTTCCGCACCTTGAACAGTTATATCAACAGGGTCTTTGAGATCGAAACGGTGCAAAAAGTTCGAATGGTGGTGAAATTCTACCGGCCGGACCGTTGGTCAAAAAACGCCATTCTCGATGAACATAAATTTTTGCTCGATCTGGTCGCCCAGGAAATACCGGTTGTTGCCCCCCTGATCCTGGTCAATGGCGAGACCATTGCCGAAAGTGAGCACCTGCTCTTCAGTATTTTCCCTAAATGCGGCGGGCGAAGTGTCGATGAATTCAATGACGATCAATGGTTGCAGCTTGGTCGGCTGCTCGGCCGGGTCCATAAAGTGGGCGAGACGGCCAAAGCCAAACACCGGATTATCATGGCACCGCACCATTCGACACGGAAGCAGCTTGCCTATCTCCTCAAGTCCCGCTGTATTCCCGAAGATTTGAAACCGCCTCTTGAAGAGGCTGCCCAGGCAATTATAGCCGATATACAACCGCTCTTTGCCAAGGCGGAAAGAATCCGGATTCATGGGGACTGCCATTTTTCCAATGTTATCCAACGGCCGGGGGAGTCCTTTTATTTAATCGATTTTGACGATATGGCCATGGGGCCGCCGGTGCAGGATATCTGGATGCTCCTGCCCGGCGATGTCGATGAATCGTTTGTACAGCTTGATCTCTTCCTTGAAGGCTATGAGACCTTTCGTCCATTTGACCGCAGGTCCCTGCGGCTGATCGAACCACTTCGGGCGATGCGTTTTATTCATTATATGGCATGGTGTGCCCATCAGGTGGAAGGCGACGGCAGCACCAGAGCCATTGACGGTTTTGGCTCCCCGGAATACTGGCGCCGGGAGATTGACGATCTTATTGATCAGCGGGAAAGGATTGCCGAAAGCCGCCTGCCTTCGGGGAATGTGCTGTAAACAATCGCCCCGGGGATACGTCTGGAGATTTGCGCCGCATGAGTAACCGCTGTAGGTCAACTGGCGAAAAATTTTGCGACGTCAAAATTATGAGGTCCGGTTGGGATAAATTATTACCATAAGAAACCAGCAATAACCAGTATCGGGCCAATATTACAGAGAGATGCAGTCGCAGCTGGATCGGGAAACGATAATGCTTTTCTGCCTGTAAAATTCTTGACGGGGCTGTTTTTTATCTGGCATACTGGTCTCACACACGGATGATTTCCCGCTCAACGGGAAGCCGTTTCAGCAGGGAAAATGTTTGCATTGTTGGAGGAATCACACTTGGTAGCACAAGAGAAGAAAAAGAAGATTCTGGTCATGGATGACGAAGACATGGTCGGAGAAATTGCCTGCCAGATGATCGAATATCTAGGCTATAAAGCTTTGCGGGTGACGGATGGCGCTGATGCGGTAAGGGAGTATAAAAAGCATCGAGATGATGGTGATGGATTTCAGGCGGTGATTATGGATCTGACTATTCCGGGAGGAATGGGGGGGAAAGAGGCTGTGGGTAAAATTCTGAAAATTGACAGCGAAGCAACAGTATTTGTTTCCAGCGGATACTCGACTGATCCGGTTCTGCTCAATTTTCAGAAGTATGGATTCTCAGGAGGGATTGCCAAACCCTTTGATCTGGCCGCCATGCAGAATCTTCTCTCTTCAGTAGTCTGAGAGTTGCAGCTTTGTTTTTCAGAGTATCAGGCCAGGGACCAGTTTTGTGACTGACTCTGCAAGCAAATATATCTATTTTACCACGGTTGTAACTTTCTGTTCACTCTACGCAGCCCAGCCGATCCAGCCCTTATTTCAACAGGAGTTTCAGCTCTCGCATTTCCAGGCCATTCTGTTTACGACACTGATGATGGCGCCACTTGGGGTTGCACCGCTTTTCTATGGCTATATTCTCGAATCCTTTTCCGCAAAAGTTATGGTGCGGTGGGCTCTTTTCCTGCTCGGTATCCTGGAAATAATTTTTTCTCTGGCTGGAGACTACCTGACGCTGCTGACAATAAGGGCGGTTCAGGGGCTGATGATTCCGGCTATCCTGACGTCCCTCATGAGTTATATCAGCTACTCTTCGCCAAAAGAAAAGGTGCAGCATGCCATAGCGGCGTATATTGCGGCGACAATTCTCGGCGGTTTCTTAGGCCGTTTTCTCTCGGGTTTATGCACTGATCTATTTGGCTGGCGGTTTTTCTTTTTTGTTCTCGGCCTGTTGCTGCTTCTTAATAGTTATCTGCTGAAAAGAATGGTCAGAGATGCGAAGATGCACTATGCCCGACCGAAGCTGGCTGAGATCGTAAGTCTCTTGAAGGCTAAAGAATTCTTGTGGCTGTACACCTCGATTTTCTGTCTCTTTTTTGTCTTTGCCGCGCTGATGAATTTCCTGCCGTTTGAATTGAAGAGCATAAATCCGGCATTCAGGGAAACGGGCATCGGTCTTCTCTATCTCGGGTACAGCATGGGGATTCTGGTCTCCCTGAATACCCGAAGGATTATCAACCATTTCGGCAATGAATCCGATGCTATCAGCATGGGTATTGTGGTTTTCGGGGTGGGGATTGTTTTTTTTATGATTGAGAATTACATAGTGATGTTTATCACTATGTTTGTCTTTTGTGCCGGACTTTTTACATCTCACTCCCTGCTGTCCGGTTTTGTCAATAAGCTTGCCCAGCAGAATAAAGCTATCGCCAACGGACTTTACATTTCCTTTTATTATACCGGCGGCACGCTCGGTTCAGTCTTGCCGGGAGCGGTTTTTGAGAGATTTGGGTGGCAGGCTTTTCTCATTCAGCTTCTCTCCATGGTCTGTCTTGCCTTTTTCGTCACCAGACGGCTGAAAATCGCCGTACAAGTCTCTGAAAACAGGGCAGTCGTTCAACCCTGAGGCCCGTCTTCGATAACCAGCATTTTTTTCCAGGTACCTTGCCGATAACGTAGCGAGGCGAGAAGAAACAGGACCGTAACGAAAACCAGGACCCAGATCCAGGCCGTGGTGACCGAAATATGACAATATTCAATGCCGATATATACCGGCAGCACCAGACAGAGAGGGGCGGCGATGCCGACGGCCAGCATCATGAACCTCGTGTCCCCGGCGCCGCGCAGCGCGCCGCTGAAAACCATATACAACGCATCGAAAAAGAGGTAGGCGGAGACAATTTTGAGCAGCGTTCTGCCATAACTCAAAACCAGTGTCTGCGATGCCGCTCCCTGTTCTGAAGCCATAAAGGGAGCGAGAACCACGTCGGGAGCAAAAAGAAAGAGCAGGTCGATCGCCAGGATGTACGTGATGAGCAGCTGGCAGCCGCTCCAGACATAATATGCGGCAAGGGCCGGTTTTTTTCTGCCCAGCGCCTGGCCGACAAGAACGCTCATCCCCTGGGAAACCCCCATCGACGGCATAAATGCCAGGGCGTTGATCGACAGGACAATATTGGTTGCGGCCAGCTCGGCCTTGCCAATCCTGCCAACAAGGAGGATAAAGAGAGTAAAGGCCAGAATATCCATAGTGAACTGCAGCGACCCCGGAATGCCGAAGCGCATGAGTCTGACGAAAATATCCCGGTTGAAGCGGTAACTGGCAAAAACCCCGAACCGAAGATTGTTTTTGGGGGAAAAGATCATTGCGGCGAGGAAGAGTACATTAACCCCCCAGGCCGTTACCGTGGCGTAGGCAGCACCTTCAATACCGAGCTGAGGCAGGCCCCAATGACCGAAAATAAGGGCATAATCCAGCGGGATATTGATAAAGACACCCAGAAAGGTGATGACCATTACCGGTCTGGTCAACCCTCTTCCGGTAAAAAAAGTCGACAGGGTCGCCATGGCCAGGTGCAGTACGGAGCCTTTACATAAAATGGAAAAATAGATTTCTTCCAGCTGCCGCACCGACTCGGGATGGCCGGCCAGTAAAAAAATCGGTTTCGTCGCAAAAACCGCCAGCAGCCAAAGAATACATCCCGCGACGATGGTGAAATATATTCCCTGCCAGAGAACGGTACCTATCTTTTGCGGATTGCCTCTGCCGGTATACTGCGCGATGAAGACCCCGGCATAGCTGCCGACCCCACCGAAAAAGGCCAGAAAAAGATAAGAGGTAATGCCCGCCGGGAGTGCCGCGGAAATGGCGTCGATTGAATAATTAGCGAGAAATACCCGGTCGGTGAATTCCATGACCGTTGTTGCCGACAGGCTGATAACCAGTGGCAGGCAGATCCTGAGAACTTCCCGATGCCGGCTGTATTGCAAAAATTGTTTGAGAAAATCTGGCATTTTATGTAGTGATTAGAGCAAAAAGAGCGACCACAGTTCGCTAGCCATCGGATCCATGGCAGGATATTGTTCATACACCAACCGGGCGATAATGGCACCTGCTAAGTTTTTCTACCCCCGGTCAACGGGAAGCAAGCCCGCGCATACTTTTACTCAGCGATTAGAGAGAGGATGGAAATGGCCAGGTCGCAGCAATTAAATATAGTTCTCTATTCGTTTGGCTTCAAATACGGTTTTCCCGTCGATGTGAATATGGTCCTGGATGTACGTTTTCTTCCCAATCCGTATTGGGTACCCGAACTGCAGCCCTTGACCGGCAAGGTTAAAAAAGTTGCCGAATATGTGCTGCGGAGCGAGGCGGGACTCTCTTTCTTTGTTCATCTTGAACCGCTCCTGCAATGCATCATTGAGCAGAACACTACTGTTGGCAAAAAAACAGTCCGAATCGCCGTCGGCTGCACAGGCGGAAGGCACCGGTCGGTTGCGGTAACCGAGAAGATAGCCGCTTTTCTGACAGAATTTCCAGTGGAACTGACGGTTTTTCATCGGGATATTGAGCGGGATGGCAGGGTGGTCGACTGAATATCCGATGCCCCCTGTAACCTGCTCCCGCGGCAGATGAATCTATCCTGCGTCATGATACATTGTTAAAAATAGTACTGAGCCATCTTGCACTCCCTTGTCGCCGATGAAGTGTGGACCCATCTGCTCGTTATACGTAATGAGAGCGAGATTGCCCTGGTAAGAAAAAAGAGCCATGATAAATATGGAAATGTTTTTATGATCGTTGAAGAAACCGAGAAACATAATAGACGTCCTGATGATGGGTTTTCCCCAGGCACGTCTCGGTGGCGATGAGGTCCGGATTAAAAAGCAAGATAAAGATGTAGTGGTAACTATTATAAATTGAGGTGTGCGATACAATAATAAATTTTTCGGAGAAAATAGATATTTCTATCGAAAAAGAAGACGTATGTGTTGTAAGAAGGACAAGTGATGCGGGCGTCGGCATAACTGAAAACGAACAGGAACACTTGTTTGCGCGCTTTTATCCTGTCTCCGTTCTGGCTCAGGTGACAAACACCGCCGGATGTCTCGGGAGTCAACCCATGACGGCACCTTCCCTCTGGCGGGTGCTGCCCACTCTTTATTGTTTTGTTCAAAACGTATATTTCTCAACGATTTTCTTTATGTTTTCTTCATTTTAGTGGAGTAGCCTGATGCGTTTATGGTGTCTGAAATGAGAAAGCTCGGATACTTTTTATAATTTTGCACGATATCGACAAAAACAGGATTTGCAGGATTGAAAATAACCAGAGATTTTTCTTAATAGGAGCAGAAATGCAGTTGATTAGTCACAGTATGCACAGATGGATTGATCGGATCGCTGTTGTACCCACTTTCCTCTATGGTTTAAGTAGAAGAATTCCCGAGATGTTTCAGGAATCCCGTTTTGTCCTGCACACGGTCGGAAAATTGCGGCGTCTGGTGCTGGTGCATTGGCAAAAACGGTATGTCCAACAACAACTTTCCGCCCGCCTCGGTGCCTGCCGCCAATGCGGCACATGCTGCAACCTGTTGTTCACCTGTCCCATGTTGACCAAACAGGGGCACTGTCTTGTCTACGGAAAATGCAGACCGCAGGCCTGCAAGGTTTTTCCGATAGATCAAAGGGATATTGATGAGGTGACACTCTGCAACGCTCAATGTGGTTTTTATTTCAGCAGGGACACCGGAGAAAAGATTCGAAAAATAGGAAGGTGTTGACATGTTGCATCAACGTATCATGTGACTGACGCAAAGAGCATCCGTATTCACTGGAGCTGGAACATGGGCATTGCCAATAGCACCAAGCAATCATTAAAACAGATTCCGGCGGGAGTGTGGGTGCTCGGATCAGTCAGCCTGCTAATGGATGTTTCTTCGGAAATGATTCATAGCCTGCTGCCCCTGTTCATGGTGACAACACTCGGGGCCGGCGCGATGGCGGTAGGCTTGATCGAAGGATTAGCGGAAGCCACAGCTCTGATCGTAAAGGTTTTTTCAGGTGCGTTGAGTGATTATCTCGGCAGGCGCAAAGGTCTGGCCGTGTTCGGCTATGCGCTTGGGGCGCTGACCAAACCGCTCTTTGCCATCGCATCGTCCATGGGTATTGTGCTGGCAGCCCGGTTCCTCGATCGGGTCGGCAAAGGTATTCGTGGCGCCCCGAGGGATGCTCTGATCGCAGATATCGTGCCGCCGCACCTGCGTGGGGCAGCCTTTGGTCTGCGACAGTCCCTCGATACGGCAGGTGCTTTTATCGGCCCTTTACTAGCGGTTGGCTTGATGCTGCTTTGGTCGAACAATTTTCGGGCGGTATTCCAGGTCGCTGTTATCCCAGGGGCGTTGGCGGTGCTCCTGCTTTTCTTCGGTATGCAGGAGCCGGGAACACAGCAGCTCGAGAAGCGGAGCAACCCGATTCAAAAAGACAACCTCAAACGGTTGAGCGCTGCGTACTGGTGGGTTGTCGGCACAGGCGCGGTATTTACCCTGGCCAGGTTCAGCGAAGCGTTTCTTGTTTTGCGGGCCCAGCAGAGTGGGGTTCCCCTTGCCCTGGTGCCGCTGGTGATGGTGGTGATGAATGTGATCTACGCTTTATCGGCCTATCCATTTGGCAAACTCTCTGACAAAATCAGCCGTGAAAAACTGCTCGCGCTCGGATTAATGATCCTGATTGCGGCTGATCTGATTCTGGCGATGAGCGGTCACTGGAGTTTAATATTAGCTGGTGTGGCTCTGTGGGGTATCCACATGGGCATGACCCAGGGCCTGCTGGTGACGATGGTGGCTGATGCCGCACCTATCGATTTGCGCGGTACGGCGTTTGGATTTTTCAACCTGGTGAGCGGGCTTGCCATGTTGCCGGCGAGCTTAGTGGCTGGGGCGCTTTGGGAACATTTTGGCGCCTTTTACACCTTTTCCACCGGGGCGCTCTTTTGCCTGGTGGCGCTTGCCGGTCTGGTAATAATACGCTATCGCACAAGATAGCGTCTGTTCAGGGCAGAGATGAGGAGTTTCTGCCCAATTCCTGTTTGCCGGTTGAGTAATTTTTACCTAGTGTTCACATCCTGTCGTGTTCAACCTATTCCTTATACGTAAAATAAACATGTAATAACAGTTTCTTGCATGTTTTGTGTTTTCTGGCATCGCATTTGCTTCCTTTAAAATAAAAGATGGTGACCAAGACGCCAGGAGAGCGGTCCTCTTGGGGACACATAACTAGAAAAACTTGCATCGCCATTTTCGGCAACTGCAAACAGCACAAGGAGAATCGATATGAAAAAGCAACTGGTAGCACTTGCTCTTATTATGGGACTTGCCATGGCAACAGGGGCTTCGGCCGACTGGGGAAAAGGCAACAGAGGCAACAGAGGTTACGGTAACTGTCCGCAGATGCAGGGACAGATGTTGCAGCAGCTGGACCAGGCAACGCAGGATAAAATTAAGCAGTTTTACAAAGATACCCTGCCGCTGCATAAGGAAATGGCGATGAAACGAGCGGAAAAGCAAGCCCTGATGCGAGCGAATTCGCCGGATTCGCAGGCGGTTGCCAAGGTGACCGGAGAGCTGTTTGATCTTCGGGCAGCCATGCAGGAAAAGGCTGAACAGGCAGGCGTCTCCCAGTATGTCGGCCCCGGTCACATGGGCGGCATGGGCCGCATGGGCGGTATGAGGCAAATGGGCTGTGGCCCCTGTGGTGGCCAGGGGTGGGGCATGGGCCAGGGGCCTGTCCCGATGAACGATGATGATGAGCCGCAGCAAAAGACAGAATAAAAAATAAAATTAGTACCCTCCCTCCGCCTCATCAGCGGCTTCTCATGCTCCTCCCTCATGATACAAGCTGCTGATGGGGCTCTTTATTGCTGGAATACCCTCCCCTTATTTTGTACAGTGCATACTGTTGCCTTAATGAATATTCCTATCTCATTATGACAAAGCAGGTGCGCACTATGCAAATCGTTTCGATCCCTTGTTCATTTGATAACTACAGCTATCTGATCATCTGTGAAGAGACAGGGGCGGCCGCCATTATTGATCCGGCCGAATACTATCCTGTCTCGCAGGCAATAGAACGCCTTGGGGTCCGTCTGCAGGCTGTGTACTGCACCCATCACCATGCCGATCATATCGGCGGCCTGGAGGATCTTCGTGACGAATTCCCTGGACTCCCGGTCTATGGTCATGAGAGTGATAAACGAAGGATCCCGGGTATGAACTCTCTGCTGACTGATGGAAGCAACATCCACGTTGGTGATATTGCTGGACAGGTTCTCCATACCCCGGGTCATACTACCGGCAGTCTCTGTTATCTGCTGGAGGATGCTTTGTTTACCGGTGACACGCTTTTTGGCAGTGGCTGCGGTCGACTGTTCGAGGGAAGTCCAAAACAGATGTATGAGGCCCTGAATAAGAGAATCAAATCCCTTCCTGCTGAAACGAAAGTGTATTTCGGTCATGAATATACGGTACATAACCTTAAATTTGCCGCATTTGTTGAGCCGGAAAACCAGGCGGTCGGTAAAAGATTGGCGCAGATAATTGCCTTAAGAGAGAAAGGACAACCGACCACCCCCTCGACCCTGCAGATCGAGGGTCACACCAATCCGTTCCTCCGCTGTGCAGAAAAAAATATCATCGACAGTGTTGCGGCAAAATGTATAGGCGAAGCATTGGATCCCCTCTCGATCTTTACCGCGCTGCGTCGGCTTCGAGATTCTTTCTGACCGTCGATGTCCCGGTCTTCGGGTAATCTTTTTATACGCAAGCAATGAAGCAATAACAGGACAGCCGGCACGAGTGCCGGACCCAGTTGAAAAGCGCAGGAGGAGGGCCAACGTGGCATGTTCAACTCTTCAAGGGCAAAAGGACTCTGTCTTTACTTTTTTGACGGGACAGTCAGAAGAAAGGCGCTAAAGCATCGTTGACCTTCACGCGATTATCGGCTAGATGTCTCTCGATCGGAAGAATTTTGTCAGTCATCATTGCTGATGTGTCTATTCATTGGTGTCGATACTGATTTTTATGCGATCCGGTGAATCATACCATGTATAAACGGGCAAATTATTTTGGAGGATTGGAACATGAAGAAACTTTTAACTGCCGCATTGCTCTGCGCCTGTCTCTTTTTGCAGGGGATCACGGTTTACGGGGCCACCATCTCGGTGAGTCAGTTTGTGGAACATCCGGCACTTGATGCGGTTCTGCAGGGTTTTCAGGACTATTTGCATGAAAAGAATATACCCGTGAAATATACTGTTCATAATGCCCAGGCCAATATGGGCACGGCAACCCAGATCGCCCAGCAGATGGTGGGGGAGAAGGCTGATTTACTCGTGGCCATCGCCACCCCGTCCGCCCAGACCTGTGTTCAGGCACTCAGCAAGGCGCCGGCTGAACTCAAACGCCCCCTGCTGTTTACCGCGGTGACCGACCCCATTGCCGCCGGCCTGGTCAAGGACCTGCAGCATCCGGATGCCGGCATCACCGGGGTTTCCGATTTGCTGCCCGTCAAAGAACATATTATGATGGTTTTGACATTTAAACCTGATATCAAAAAGCTGGGACTCCTCTACAATGCCGGAGAGGCCAACTCCAAAGCAACCATTGCCTCGATTAAGGCTTTGCGGGGAGAGCTCGGTTTTGATACGGTCGAGGCTACCGCTTCGAAGACTGCAGATGTCTATCAGGCGGCAAAAAGCCTGGTCGGGAAGGTCGACGCAATCTTTATTCCCACCGATAATACCATTATCTCCGCTCTGGAATCAGTCCTTAAAGTGGGCGTCCAGAATAAACTGCCAATTTTTGCGGCGGATGTGGATTCGGTAAAAAGAGGCGCCGTTGCGGCAATGGGTTTTGACTATTATAAGCACGGCTACCAGACCGGGGCCATTGCCGAGAGAATTCTTAACGGTGAAAAACCGGAAAACATTCCTGTCCAGTTTCAGACGGACCTGCAGCTTTATATCAATGCCGACTATGCCAGGCAGATGGGGGTTGTCCCACCGGAAGCCCTCTTGAAAAAGGCAACCAAGATTTACCAGTAACGAGCAGAAATTCATTATGACATTGTATGCCGCACTTGGCGCCGTAGAGCAGGGGTTTGTCTACGGCATAATGGTTATCGGGGTGTATCTCACCTTTCGTATCCTCGATTTTCCCGATCTTACCGTTGATGGCAGCCTGCCCCTCGGCGCGGCGATCTCGGCGGTGGCGATTACCAGTGGAGTCAATCCGTATCTTTCCCTGCTTTTTGCCTTAGCCGGGGGATTTCTGGCCGGGATGGTTACCGCATTTTTGAACACCAAGTTCAAGATTCTGCACCTGCTTGCCTCGATTCTGACGATGATCGCGCTGTATTCAATCAATATCAGGATAATGTCCGGACCGAATGTTGCGCTTTTAGGCCAGGACACCGTCTTTGACCTGGTGACGAAGGCAGGGGTGCCATCCCAGTATGCCGGCCTGATAATTTTTGGTGCCTTCGCCCTGCTGGTCCTCACCTTTATCATCTGGTTTCTGTCGACAGAGCTGGGTCAGGCAATTCTTGCCACCGGCGATAATCCGCAGATGATCAGAAGTCTTGGCGTCAATACCAATACCATCATTGTTTTGGGTGTCGGGTTGTCAAATGGGCTGGTTGCCCTGAGTGGTGCGCTGGTCGCCCAGAATCAGGGCGCTGCCGATGTCGGCATGGGGATCGGCACCATCGTTGCCGGGCTCGCCTCGGTCATCATCGGCGAGACGGTCTTTGGCTGTAAAACCATGCCCAGGGCTTTTATCGCCGCCCTGCTTGGCTCCATCGTCTATCGTCTGGCCATTGCCCTGGCCTTAGGCCTTGAATTTGGTGCTTTTCGTTTTAATCCGAGTGATTTGAATCTGATAACCGCCTTGCTGGTCATCGGTGCACTCATCACCCCTAACCTTAAGAAGAGATTGATTCAGCGGTGATCCGATTAGAGAACATTGTGAAATATTTTCACAAGGGCAGTGTCAATGAAGTCTTTGCCCTCAATACTATCAATCTGCAGATTGATGAGGGCGATTTCATCACGGTGATTGGCTCGAATGGTGCCGGAAAGTCAACTTTGCTGAATTGCATCGCCGGCGGTTTTTTTCCCGATTCCGGGCGGATTACCATAGCCGGCGTGGACGTCACCGGCTGGCCGGAGTATAAAAGGGCCTCGCTTATCTCGCGGGTTTTTCAGGACCCGCTGCTTGGTACCTGTCCTTCGGCAACCCTCGAACAGAATATGGCCCTGGCTGGTCTGCGGGGCAAAAGAAGGGGGCTTGGCCGAGGAGTCAAACACCGTGACCGGCAGCATTTTCGTGAAGAACTGACGAAGCTGGGGCTCGGCCTGGAAAATCGGCTGCTCGACAAGGTCGGCCTGCTTTCCGGCGGTCAGCGCCAGGCGCTGACCATGCTGATGGCGACCATGATCAAGCCGGAGGTCCTGCTCCTCGACGAACATATTGCCGCGCTGGATCCGAAAACAGCCAACCAGATTTTGCACCTCACCCAGGAAATAGTCAAAAATCAGAAACTCACCACCCTGATGATCACCCATAACATGAAACATGCCATCAGTTTCGGCAACAGGCTTATCATGCTGCACCAGGGCCGGATATTGCTTGATCTGCGCGGCGAAGAAAAAGAAAATCTGACGGTCAAAGATCTTCTCCAGCAGTTCTACAGGGCGCAGGGTGAGGAGCTGGCCATGGATTCTCTGCTGTTGAACTAAGCTGAACCGGCGGGAGCAGTCTGTCCGGATCTGCACCCATTACGGACAGATCCACAACGCCGCTTTTTCCAGTTTATTGATGAGTTTGGATGTCGTTCCACCCACCATATTGAAATCTTTCATCAGGCCATGTTCCAGACCATGCAGACCGACAGCAACGGCAGCGTAGCTGCCTTTTGCCGCTTCACTGAGAATTGAGCCGGGCACCGATAAGCCCCAGGTGGTATTTCGACTTATACGTTCGCTGCCGACACCATTCTCAAGAAGCAAAGACTCAGCGCGGGTAAAAATTTCTTTGCCGTCTACTCCTAAAGCGTTGCTCACGTAAAAAAGCGTTACTGCGTGGTGGTCCTGCGCCGAAAGGATGTGGCCGACATGATCCGCCGCCCGGAAAGCATCCTCCGATCCATCGATACACAACAGTACGTTTTTCCTGCCCGGTTCCGTCTCAGGGCAGATCCACAGCGGGGTGGTACAGCAATTGTCTTTTATCATGTGCTGGGCCAGTTCGTCCGCTGGTCTTTCAAAAACCCACTGCAGGGTATACGAGGCACGTCGGCCAAGGATTATCGCGTCATATAGCCCCCTGGATCCTTCGGTCAGGATGTCTTTTACCTTGCCGTAGCGTTCGGCAACCGTTTTGGTCATCACCTTGTCAACGGCCATCCTGCTTTTACTGAGCAGGCTTTTCGCCATATCAATGGATCGCTTTGCTCCGGCGGTGAGATTGATCTCGGCTTTATCTGCGGGATCGGCCCACATTTCGGTCAGGGCCTGGCCTTTATTGTTATCTTCGAGCCTGCATATATGGAGAAGGGTCAGGTGGTGCTCGGACATTTCTTTAAAAAAAGAGCAGATAAACCGGACTCCATAGAGATGCTCGACATCGTTGCTGAGAGTGACAAGAAAATGTTTGTTCATACCGATCTCCTGAAGATGGATGTAGACGTGTTGTCTTTATAGGCAATACAGTAATGCGGTTTTGCCGTCAGGGCAATTTGGGAGTAGAGTCGCCTGCACGGTGTTATCCGGCCAGCAGGTGCTGCCAGTCGAGCCTATGAAAGGTCGCATGCAGCAGGTGATCGTCATCGGCTATATTGATTTCCAGATCAGCAAATGTTGCCTTGGCCAATCGGGTAACATCAGCGGCTGGAGTCACTGCATCATGTTGGCCAACGACCACAAGAGTCGGTACCTGCAACTGTGTGGCAGGGGGGTGATAGTCTGCAAAATTAAGTGCCGGAGCCAGAAGGATCAGCCTGGCCACCTGTTGGGGATGCTGGATGGCGTAGCAGGTTGCCATCAACCCGCCAAAACTGGAGCCGATAAAGAGCAGTTTGTGGTGCCGGGTGCAGAGTGCCGTCAATTGCTTGAGTCTCTCCGGCAGGGAGCCTGCAAAATCGGGACGAACAACCTGTGGGAAGTTTCGGGCGAAAAATTGCCCCTTCGTGCCGTTTCCGGAAGAATCGAGGCCATGGAGGAAGTACATTGCGTTTTTCATCGTTTCCTCGAACAATTAAATTAACCATCCTGCGGGGGCACGCAAAAGAGTGGCAGGTTTTCAGGAGAAAAACATTCCTTGATTTGTATTCTTTGCCTTGTATCCTTGGAAGATTCCGGGAGCCATCATCGTGAAGATGCGAAAGTAATCAGCCCCTGGATGCGGTCAAGTTCAGCCAGGGTGTTGGCGTAATTGACTTTGGTCTGGTTCTCCTGGCTCAGCGCCTGGGCGTAAGCTGTTTGTGCAGTCAGTACATCAAGGGTAGTTGATCGGCCGGCACCAAATTTTGCCTGTTCCGCTTCAAGGGCTTTGGATGAGGCAAGACTGGTTTTTCGCGTGGCATCGAGTGCTTTAATCGCCAGCTGAACATCCCTGACAGTGGTTCTGGCACTTTTCCGGATTTGTTGCCGGAGGATTTCGGCGTTGGTCTTCGCCCGATAGTGGCTGGCCTTGGCCTGCTGGTAATTGCCTTTGGCGATTCTGTTTTCAAGCGGCATGGAGAAGGTCACGCCGACCTGCCAGAGGTTGTCCGGGTTGCGAACACTGTTGTCGATTGAATCGCCATAGGTGTCGGAGGTGCCGGCAAGGCCGACTCCACCGACAAGAGAAAGGTCGGGGCGGATATCGTCCTTAGCCTTTTTTTCCGCAAATTGTGCTGCTTCAATGAGCAGATCGGCTGCTTTGATATCCGGTCTGTTTGTTATGGCGTTGTTGACGATCGTTCGCAGATCCAGACTGACCGGTTCGGTTGTCGGTTGATCGGTCGGTTGAAAGGTGGTTAGCCATTGGTCGCTGTTGAGGAGAATCTTCAGCGCATCTTCGGCCGTGCCGATAGCCTGCTCGGCGGCGATCAGCAGCTCTTCGCGCCTGGCTACCTCTGATTGCGGCTGGAAAATTTCTACCTCAGCCAATCTTCCGGCACTGATTTTTGTCTCGGTTTCTTTGAGCAATTTTCTGGCGAGGCTCAAAGAGAGTTTCTGTACATCGATATTCTGCCGGGCGAAGACCAGATTCCAGTAGGCGATTTTCACATCGGCGGCAAGATTGGCGGCCTCGCTGGTTACCTGGTAGCTTGCTGCTTCCCGCTGTTTTTGCGAGGATTGCAACAGCGATGTCTGAACCTCCTGGCCAAAACCTTTCAACAGTGGCTGCCGTAATCCCAGGGTGAGGCCGGAGTTGTACGATGGATCGAGCAGTATGCCGTATGCATCGGTATTAAGGCTGCTGTTGTTCCAGCTCAGGCTGAGCGAAGTGCCCGTGGTAAATGTTTTGGATGCCTCAGCCTGCCATTGTCCGGTATCTTCTTTTTCGGCGCCGCCGGAAATGATCGGTGTCAGCTCCTGGCTCTGGACATTCGCGCCTGCATCGATAACAATATCGAAGGCACCCTCGGCACTGAGGACTGCTCCTTCTGCCGAGTTCACATCCTCTCGCCGAAGCTGTAAGTTGAGGTTGTTGTTCAGGGCTTGTTCCACTGCGCTTCGCAAATCGATCTTTACCACATCTTCGGCGTTTGCCGGGTAAGCAGTAAAACATGCAGGGAGAAGCAGTATGCCGAAAATGACAAAAATTGTATGGCGCATCAATTGTCCTCAGGTGATGTTGGCACTCGTCGGAAATGGTATGGGTCCAGGTGTGGATTTCGCCTATCCGCTCAATAAAAGGTAATAGCGCATGATGGCGCGGTAAATGTTCTTTTCAAGAGAGTCCGCTCTATCAGCTGAACCGCCTGTCGTTGGATTTTGAAAAAGTGCATGTTTCACACTATAGCACGCTGAAATCGAGGCTGAAATGAATAAAATGTAACGTCTGTGTATAAAAACGGCAACTGTTATGGTAAGGTTCCTTTTTTTCTTATAACTTTATAAATATTGATAGGTAGGTAATGGACGCGCAGGTAGAAATCAGCAGATGGCTGGGGCAGGTAGCGGGGCTGCTCCCCTTTGGGTATGCTTTTGGGGCCGGTATGGTTTCGGCTGTGAATCCATGCGGTTTTGCCATGTTGCCGGTGTACCTGACCCTTTATCTGGGCGCCGAAGACAGCGAATTTAGACGGAAATCTTTTTTTCTGAGGGTGGTAAAGGCCTTTTGGATAGCCTTTATGGTAACCGCCGGTTTTGCTCTGTTGTTTGGTGTCGTCGGGGCTGTAGTCTCCGCGGGTGGTTCCTTTTTAATGGGAATAATGCCCTGGTTTGCGGTGGTTGTCGGTGCCGGCTTGATTTTACTCGGGATATGGATGCTTTTGGGGCATACGTTATCTTTTCATTTTTTTATTACCGCCGCCGGGAAAATAAGTGATCCGCGGCGAATGTCTGTTCTCGGATTTTTTCTTTTCGGTATGGCTTTTGGTGCTATATCCATGAGCTGCACCCTGCCTATTTTCCTTATGGTTGTCGGCAGTTCTATTGCTGCGGGGGATTTTATTGGTGGGATCTTCCAGTTTGTCAGTTATATTCTCGGCATGGGCAGTATCATGCTCTTGCTGACTCTCGGCATAACCGTGGTCAAAGAGGGGGTTGTTATCGGAACGCTTCGTCGCATAGTCCCCTATGTGCAGAAAATCTCTGCCCTGCTTCTTATTGGGGCAGGGGGCTATATCGTTTACTATTGGTTGTCGAGCGGGCTCCTTTTTACCTGACCTTCCTTTATTTTATTTTGTTACGAGTGCATCAATAATGACCTTCTTTGTTTTTAGCCATGCCGCTTTCCGGCAAGGGTCCGCCATGTTGCCCATTTCCTGCAGCGAGGATCAATGATAAACTTTGCCGGACTCATGGCTGCGGCCGGTGCTTTTATAATCTGGGGGGTGCTGCCGGCATATTGGAAACTTTTGCAGCAAGTACCAGCCTATGAGATTCTCTGTCACCGGATGTCCTGGTCGCTGGTTTTGACTCTCGGCCTGGTTTTTCTGACCGGTCGACGGGCAATATTCCGGCAGGCGTTGAAAGATAGGCAAAATCTTATCACTTTTACAACCACGGGTCTGCTGCTGGCGCTCAACTGGCTGTTGTATATCTGGGCGGTTAACGCCGGGTTTATTGTCGAGGCCAGCCTGGGCTATTTTATCAACCCATTGATTAACGTCTTTTTTGGCATGATCTTCTTCCAGGAGAAGATGCGCCCGATTCAATGGTTCGCCCTGTTGCTCGCGGGTCTTGGTGTTCTGTATCTTACCTTTTATTACGGCAGGTTCCCCTGGATTGCCCTTGTCCTGGCGGTCAGTTTTGGCCTCTACGGCCTGTTGCATAAGAAGAATTCTCTCGGTGCATTGGATGCACTCTGCCTGGAGACAGGGGTCCTTTTTTTGCCTGCGGCGGCTGTCCTTATCGGACTTGCCTGGAAAGGCGGCGGTTCTTTTGGCAGAATCGACCTTTCCGGCACTTTGCTTCTGGTCGGCACCGGCTTCATCACCACCGTGCCGTTGCTGTTATTTGGTTATGCCGCTCAGAAAATTCCATTATCCACTCTTGGTTTGATGCAATATCTGGCACCTTCGATCAATCTCCTGCTCGGGATTTATATTTATGGTGAAGAATTTCCACCGGCACGAATGGTTGGCTTTATGTTGATATGGAGCGCTCTGGTAATTTTTATGGCAGAAAATCTGCTCCGTCACTTTCGAAATAAGAAAAAGGTGCTCTCCGTGGCCGGGCCGGCCGAAAATATCTGACGACTTTGCTCTTCTCCGGTTAAGATATTTTTCAACCTGCCGATATGTAGAGGAGAGAGATCGTATTTAAGCCCATTTAGATTATTATTGATGCCCGTTGGCATGTAGCAAACCAAAACAAATACAGCTCCGATGAATGCATATACCGTACAAAAAGGCGACACCATTGCTTTCGTTACCAAGCGTCTGGGCACGGACTGGCAGACCTTGCGCACGCAAAATCCCGATGCCATTGGCAAATCAAACCGAAATGGCAACTGGTTTGTGCGGGAGGGGGCGAATCTTGCAGTGGATAAAGGCAGTTTTTCAGCTGTTCTCGATGACGCATCGAAAAATACTGAATCCGCGAAGCGCACGGCAGCACCACAGCCGGACAAACTGACGCAATATACTGTAAAGCCGGGCGATACCGTCTGGGGGCTTGCCATCAAACAATTTCATGTTAATCCGCAGGATTTGATCCGCGATAACAATATCACCGATCCGGAACTTCTCGAAGTCGGCCAAAAGCTCGAGATCAGGCAGATTGGTCCGCAGCCGCCCGCCGAAGTGGTTGCCAGTTGGTATGGAGAGGATTACCACGGAAGGGCTATGGCAAATGGCGATATTTACGATATGTACGCCAATACCATTGCCCACAAGGATTTGCCGTTAGGCACCAGGGTTGAACTGAAGAATCCCCGGACCGGGCAAACTGCGGTGGCAACGATAACCGACCGAGGGCCATATGTCGAAGGGCGTGATATCGATCTTTCCTATGGTCTGGCCAGTCAGCTTTCGCTCGTTGAGAACGGGGTTGATACGCTTGAGATGGAGATACTGTAGCGCGGTTCTGCCACAAGGGGAGAGCGGCGGCGAATTATCCGAGCGGCCGCTTCGCTTGTTTTCATCTTTTTCGATCAGCCTTTGCGCATGGACAGGGCGATCCGCTTTCTTTTCGTGTCAATTTCGACGACACGTACTTCCACTTTCTGCCCTATTTTCACCACTTCCCCAGGATCTTTTATGAACCGGTCGGCAAGCTGACTGATATGGATCAGGCCGTCCTGTTTTATACCGATATCGGCAAAGGCGCCAAAGCGGGTGATATTGGTGATCAGGGCCGGTAAACGCATGCCCTCACAGAGATCATCCATACAATGGATTGTATCGGAGAAATGGAACTGTTCAAAGGCCTGCCGCGGGTCGCGGCCCGGTTTCGCCAGTTCCCCCATTATATCCGTCAGGGTGGGCAGACCGGTTGAATCGTCAATATATCTTTTCAGATCAACAGTTTTGCGTACCGTGTCCGAAGTCAATAAATCTTCAACCGTTACGCCATAGTCCCTGGCCATTTTTCTGACCAGCCCGTAGCGTTCGGGATGGACGCCGCTTCCGTCTAGCGGATTGCTGCTTGCCCGCACTCGCAGAAAACCGGCACTCTGCTCAAAGGCTTTGGGGCCGAGCCGGGCTACCTCCAGCAGTTGCTGCCTGGTTTGAAAAGGGCCGTTGTTGTTTCTGTGCGTCAGGATATTGTCGGCAAGCGTTCGACCAAGCCCTGCGACATAGGTCAGTAATTCGGCGCTGGCGCTGTTCAGCTCCACTCCGACACTGTTGACGCAGCTTTCCACAACTTCCCCAAGCGCTTTCTTCAGCGCATTCTGATTGACATCGTGTTGATACTGACCGACACCGATTGATTTTGGATCGATTTTCACCAGTTCCGCCAGGGGATCCTGCAGTCTTCGGCCAATGGAAATTGCCCCGCGCACGGTAATATCCTGGTCGGGAAACTCGGTCCGGGCGGCTTCCGAGGCAGAATATATCGAGGCTCCGTCTTCGTTCACCAGGGTAATGATAATCGATCTGTCGAGGTCCAGGGATCGGATGAACTCTTCTGTTTCGCGTCCGGCTGTGCCGTTGCCGATGCCGATGGCTTCCGTGTTGTATCTGGCCACCAGCCGGGATATGACTTCACCTGCTTCTGCAAGCTTTTTGCCGCCATGGGTTGGGAAGATTGTGGTGTGGTCGAGGAGTTTCCCCTGTTCGTCAAGAACAACGAGTTTGGCACCGGTACGGTAGCCCGGATCCAGGGCAAGAACTCGTTTTCCTCCGAGGGGGGCAGCCAGAAGCAGCTGTCGCAGATTATCGGCGAAAACCTGGATTGCCTCGGCATCAGCCCGCGCTTTAAGTTCTTTGCCGAGTTCGTTTTCCAGAGAAGGTGCCAGGAGCCGCCGATAGCTGTCTTCAATCGCTTCAGTTACTTCTTTTTGCCACTGGGTGGCCGGTAGATGGCGTTTTTTAAGGAGCCGCAGACAGCTTTCTTCAGGTGGGCGGATGGAGATCTTGATGATTTTTTCATTTTCACCCCGGAACATGGCCAGCAGTCGATGACCGGCAGCCTTGGCCGCCGGTTCCTGCCAGTCAAAATAATCCCTGAACTTTTCCCCCTGGTCGATATTTTTCTTGACCACTTTTGCCTCGACAACCGCCTGGGTCTGAAAGAGGCGGCGCAGTTCGGCCCGGGTCGGCTGGTGTTCGGCAATATCCTCGGCGATAATATCCCGTGCCCCGCCGAGGGCGTCCTGCTCGCTAACAACCCCTTTGTCCGGGTCGAGGTATGATCTGATATCACTGGAGCGGCACTTTCCGGCCATGATTTGTTCGGCCAGGGGGGCGAGACCTTTTTCCCGGGCGGCAACGCCCCGTGTTTTTCGTTTGGGGCGGTAGGGGAGATAGATGTCTTCAAGTTCAGGCAGACTTTGCGCGTGCTGTATCTGCCTGGCAAGAGTGTCTGTGAGCAGGTCGTTTTTAAGCAGGGACTCGGCTATCGCCGTTCGCCGTTTATCTATTTCAATCAGTTCCCGGTGCTGGTCCTGGATCGCCAGAATGGCAACTTCATCGAGCGAACCGGTCGCCTCCTTTCGATATCTGGCGATGAACGGAACGGTTCCTCCTTCGGCAAAGAGATTCAGGGTGCCGATAACCTGAGCTGTCGAGATATTCAGTCGGCGGGCGATAGTATCGGGATATGTTTGTTCAGAAATCATCTGCTGCCCTGAGGTGCCGCCTGCATGGATTATTCTGCGGACCGGACAGCCTCTGCAAGCAGCAGTGCCTGGCGGGTGGCCGCGACATTATGTACTCTGACCATGGCGATATTCTGGTCGGCGCATAACGCGGCGATAACAGCAGTGGCGAGATCACGCTCTTTTTCCGCTTGGATTCCGGTAATCGTTCCAAGAAAACGTTTCCGGCTATGGCCGAGGAGCAGGGGGAGATTAAAACATGAAAAAGCGGAAAGATGTTTGATGAGCGACAGATTGTGCTGCAGGGTCTTACCAAAACCGATACCGGGATCAAGAATGAGGCGGTGGCGGTCAACGCCCTTGCCGGTGATCCAGGCAATGCGTTCTTGGAAAAAATCTATAATTTCGGCGACCACATCCTCATAGAACGGCTCGATCTGCATATCAGACGGCGTTCCCTGCATATGCATGATGATCACCGGGACACTGCTTGCCCTGACCACTTCAATCATTTCCGGATCTTTGGCCAGGGCTGAGATATCGTTGATAATATTGGCACCCGCCTGGAGTGCCTCCCGGGCGACAACGGCTTTTGTGGTATCGATGGAGATGGGAAGAGCGTACTTCTGGCGAATCGCCTTGATAACCGGAATGACCCGGCGCAGTTCTTCTTCTGTGTCCACCGGATCGGCAAAAGGGCGGGTTGACTCCCCGCCCACATCAAGGATATCCGCCCCGGCTGCGATAAGCTCGCCTGCCTGGGTTACGGCCGATTCAAATTCCGCGTACCTGCCACCATCGGAAAAGGAATCGGGCGTCACATTGAGGATACCCATTATCTGCATGGCAACCGCAGCCATTACTGGTTGTCTGACCCTTTATTCTCTTTTTCGTCAGCTGGCGAAGCACCTTCGTTTTCCGGTGCACTTGCGTGAGTTGTGTCTTCGGGTTGTTCGCTGGCAGCTGTTTCCCCGCTGGCGTCAACCGGCTCGGCAGCACTTTCTTCCGGTGCCGGTTGAACCTTCGCTGCCGGCTTCTTGACTTTTTTCATCTTGGCCGTGTATTTGCCCGGCCGGAGTTCTTCGACCATTCGCTCCAGATCGGTGAGCACAATGGTTTCTTTTTCCAGGAGTTCTTCCGCCATCATGGTAAGGATATCCCGGTGCTCTTCGAGAAGATTGGTCACGGTCGCCATAGCCTCGTCGATAAATCTTCGTACCGAAATATCGATCAGCCTCGCGGTTTCCTCACTGAAATCGCGGTTATGGCCAATTTCCCTGCCAAGAAAAATCTGCTCTTCTTTTTTGCCGTAGGTAAGCGCGCCGAGATCATCGCTCATACCCCATTCGCAGACCATTTTCCTGGCCAGCCCGGAAGCCCGTTCAATATCGTTGCCGGCTCCGGTGGTAATCTCGTCAAAGATGATTTTTTCGGCGATCCTGCCGCCGTAAAGAATGCAGAGACTGTTTTTCAAATCCTTTTTCGAATGCGTATACTTATCATCGGTCGGCAACTGCATGGTCAGACCAAGGGCCCGACCACGGGGGATAATCGTCACCTTATGGATCGGGTCTGTGTCAGGCAGCAGCCAGGCCACAAGTGCATGGCCTGCCTCATGATATGCCGTAACTTTCTTTTCTTTCTCATTGATAATCATCGACCGTCGTTCCGAGCCCATCATGATCTTGTCTTTGGCCATTTCCAGCAGGTCGAGAGTAATTTCCTTGGCCCCCTTCCGGGCGGCCATCAGGGCCGCTTCGTTGACCAGGTTCTCCAGGTCAGCTCCGGTGAAACCAGGGGTTCCCCGGGCGAGGATTTCAAGATCAATATTGGCGGCCATCTTGGTTTTCTTGGCATATATCGACAGGATTTTCTGCCGTCCGCCGACATCAGGCACCGGCACAATCACCTGGCGGTCAAAACGTCCTGGACGCAGCAGGGCGGGGTCAAGGACATCGGGTCTGTTGGTTGCCGCGACGATAATGACTCCGTCGTTGGTTTCAAACCCATCCATCTCGACGAGCAGCTGGTTCAGTGTCTGCTCGCGCTCATCGTGACCGCCGCCGAGGCCTGCGCCACGGTGTCGACCAACGGCATCGATCTCGTCGATAAAGATAATGCAGGGTGCACTTTTTTTGCCCTGGGCAAACATGTCACGGACACGGGATGCACCGACACCAACAAACATCTCGACAAAGTCTGAGCCGGAGATAGAGAAAAAAGGCACGTCGGCTTCTCCAGCTATGGCTTTGGCCAGCAGGGTCTTTCCCGTTCCCGGTGCACCGGCCAGCAGCACGCCGGTTGGAATCCTGCCGCCGAGGGCGGTGAACTTACCCGGGTCTTTCAGAAAATCGACAATCTCTTCCAGTTCTTCTTTCGCCTCGTCGATTCCGGCAACATCGGCAAAAGTAACTTTATTGTTACTCTGTTCCGTCAATCTGGCCCTGTTTTTACCAAAGGAGAGCGCGCCGCCCTTGCCGCCGCCCTGCATCTGGCGCATAAAAAAGACCCAGACGCCGATGAGGAGAAGCATCGGGAACCAGGAGACGAAAATAGTCATCAACCACGAATCTTTCTGGGTTTCTTTGACATTGATATCTACCCCTGACTGACGGAGAATGGAAATCAGCTCGCTGTCGTTTGGAGGATACACGGTCTGGAACGGCTTGCCATCCTGCAGGGTGCCTGTAAGCACATCGCCGCTGATAGTGACACGATTGATCGCCTTATTCGCCACACTGGACATGAATTCGCTGTAGGTCAGCGAAGTCACGTTGCTCTGCGGCTTATTGAAAAGATTGAAAAGGAGGATCATGGTCAGACCAATCACCAGCCACATGCTCAAATTTTTATAGAAAGTATTCAACGACCCCTCCGGTGGCTCCTGGTTTCCCTGTACTGCCTTTCTGTTTTTTGTAAAGACAGTACAAGGTACGTATGACCAGTGGTTAAGATGTGTTTTAACTATTTTGTTTTGCAGGCAAATACTGCAGTTCCCCAATGAGCGCATAATTATGCCCCATTGGTGTTTTCTCGATCCGTGCCCCCTTAAGGTAAATCAAAAAGCGAGAATGTCGAGCAGGATCTTCATATATTTTATTCACTCATAATGATTGTGTAAAGTATTGGACAGGATGGACCACCATCTCGTTGTTCTTTAATTCCTGTATCCCCTTGACCAGAGCGGCTGCACCGCTGATGGTGGTCGTATAGGGAATATGGTAGACCAGAGCCGCTCTTCGGATCAAATAGGAATCTTCGGTGGTGCGCCGGCCCATCGAGGTGTTGACAATCCAGGAGATCTGGCCGTCCTGGATCTTGTCTAGAATATGTGGTCTGCCCTGCGAGATCTTGTTGATCAGTTCGCAGGCAACACCCGCTTTCTGCAGGAAGGCCGCGGTGGCGGTGGTGGCGAAGATAGTGAAATCGAGTTCGACCAGCGCCCTGGCCACGGGGAGCACGGCTGCCTTGTCGTTGTCGCGCACGCTGATAAAAACATTGCCGGATGCGGGGACCTTCGAGCTTGCCGCCAGATGGGCCTTGGCGATGGCCAGCCCCAGGTTGTCGTCGATGCCCATTACCTCACCGGTGGATTTCATTTCCGGGCCGAGCAGGGTATCGACTTTTTCAAAACGATCGAAGGGGAAGACCGACTCTTTGACCGCCCAGTGTTTGATTTCAACTTCAGTTGTCAGGCCAAGTTCCTGCAGCGTAGCACCCATCATCACCTTGGTGGCGAGTTTGGCCAGCGGGACTCCCGTTGCCTTGCTGACAAAGGGGACCGTGCGTGAAGCGCGTGGGTTGACCTCAAGGATATAGAGCTGTTTGTCTTTGACGGCGAACTGCACGTTCATCAGGCCGATGACCCCGAGTTCTTCAGCCATGGCCCTGCTGGCTCGTTTGATCTCCTCGATGAGATCCGCCGACAGGGTGTGCGGGGGCAGAATGGAGCACGAATCACCCGAATGGATGCCGGCCTCTTCCACGTGCTCAAGAATGCCGCCGATAATGGTTTGCCGCCCGTCGCAGATGGCGTCGACGTCTATTTCGATTGCATCTTTTAAAAATTTATCGATCAGTATTGGGTGCTCCAGCGAGGTGCCCCCGACTGCCAGCATGAAATCCTTGATGCCCTGGTCATTGTAAACGATACGCATGTCCCTGCCGCCAAGGACGTACGATGGCCGGACCACGACCGGGTAGCCGATGCGATTGGCGGCGGCGAGGGCCTCGTCAAGGGTATGAACGGTGTCGTTGTCAGGTTGGCGCAGGTTGAGTTTCTGCAGAAACTGCTGGAACCTTTTCCGGTCTTCGGCCCGGTCGATGGCATCGGGCTGGGTGCCGACAATTTTTACGCCCGCTTCCGCCAGGGGAACGGCCAGGTTAAGCGGGGTCTGGCCGCCGAACTGGACGATGATGCCGTCCGGTTGTTCCTGGTCAATGATGTTCAGCACATCTTCCCGGGTCAGCGGCTCAAAGAACAGCTTGTCCGAGGTGTCATAGTCGGTGGATACCGTTTCCGGGTTGGAGTTGATCATGATCGATTCAACGCCGATCTCTCTTAAGGCAAATGCCGCGTGAACGCAGCAGTAATCAAACTCAATACCCTGACCGATACGGTTGGGGCCGCCGCCGAGGATAATTATTTTCTTGCCGTCGGTTTTTTTGGCTTCATTTTCCTGCTCGTAGGTTGAGTAGTAATACGGCGTATATGACTCGAACTCGGCGGCACAGGTGTCGACCAGTTTATATACCGGCAGAATATCCAGTTTTTTGCGCAGCTGGCGAATGTCGTCTTCGGAGGTGCCGGTTAAGTAGGCGAGCTGCTGGTCGGAAAAACCTCTTTCCTTGCAAAATCGCAGGAACTCCGGATCCAGGCCCTGAAAACCACGCGCGGAGATGTCTCGTTCGGTGTCGATAATTTGTTGAAAATTGAAGAGAAACCAGCGATCAATTTTGGTCAGGTCATACAACTCATCCAGACTCATATTGCGCTTTAATGCTTCATAGATAAAAGAGATGCGTTTTGAGCTGGGGATTCGCAGTCCCCGGGCCAGGTCTTCCGGGTCAAGGTGGTCAAGCAGCTGCTTGCCGTCGCCGCCGAAGCCGAAACGTCCCGTTTCCAGGGAGCGCATCGCCTTTTGAAAGGCCTCTTTAAAGGTCCTGCCGATGGACATGGTTTCCCCGACCGATTTCATGGAGGTGGTCAGGACATCGTCGGCCTCGGGAAATTTTTCAAAGGTCCAGCGGGGGATTTTGACCACGCAATAATCAATGCTCGGTTCAAAGGCGGCAAGCGTCTCGCGGGTGATGTCGTTGGTCAACTCGTCAAGGGTGTAGCCGACGGCCAGCTTGGCGGCAATCTTGGCGATGGGAAAACCGGTGGCCTTGGAGGCCAGAGCCGAGCTTCTCGACACCCGGGGGTTCATCTCGATGACCATCAGTTCGCCATCTTCTGGGTTGACGGCAAACTGAACATTTGATCCGCCGGTTTCCACGCCGATCTCCCGGATGATGGCGATGGCTGCATCGCGCATTTCCTGGTATTCGCGATCGGTCAGGGTCTGGGCCGGGGCAACGGTGATGCTGTCACCGGTATGCACGCCCATGGCGTCGACATTTTCAATGGAGCAGATGATCACGACGTTGTCGTTCTTATCGCGCATCACCTCCAGTTCATACTCTTTCCAGCCCAGCAGACTGCGCTCCAGCATGACTTCGGTGGTCATGGACAAATCCAGGCCGGAGGTGCAGAGTTCCACCAGTTCCTGGCGGTTATAGGCAACCCCGCCACCGGTGCCGCCCAGGGTAAAGCTCGGTCGGACGATGATTGGAAAACCGAGTTCGTCGCCTGCGATAATCGCCGCTTCAAGGGTTTTAACAATTCTTGATTCGGGGACTTTGAGGTTTATCTTGCGCATGGCGTCGCGAAATTCTTCGCGGCCTTCGGCTTTTTTAATAACCGCAATATTGGCCGCAAGCAGCTCAACGTTGTATTTTTCAAGAATCCCCATTTCAGCCACTTTGATGGCGGCATTGAGTGCGGTCTGGCCGCCCAGGGTCGGCAGCATGGCATCGGGGCGCTCTTTTTCAATGACTTTGGCGATGAATTCCGGGGTAATCGGCTCGATATAGGTACTGTCGGCCAGTTCCGGGTCGGTCATGATCGTTGCCGGATTGGAGTTGATGAGGACGACCTCATACCCCTCCTCTTTGAGGGCCTTTACGGCCTGGGCACCGGAGTAGTCGAATTCGCAGGCCTGGCTGATAATGATGGGGCCGGAGCCGATGATGAGGATTTTTTTGATATCTGTTCTTTTCGGCATGTTATTTTTTTATTTTATGTTGACCCTTGCCGGGTGATGATATGTGGAGATTTGGTCGGTGGTATGTGTCTACCTGCGCATCATGGCCAGAAAACGGTCAAACAGATAGATGGCGTCATGGGGGCCCGGGGCGTATTCGGGATGATATTGCACCGAGAAAGCCGGATATTTCCTATGGCGCATGCCTTCCAGGCTGTTGTCGTTGAGATTGATATGTGTGACTTCCACGGCATCTTCAGGGAGACTTGTTGGATCGATACAAAAGCCGTGGTTTTGGGCAGTAATCTCCACATGGCCGGTGGTAAGATCTTTTACCGGCTGATTGCCGCCCCGATGACCAAATTTCAGTTTATACGCCGAACCGCCGTAGGCGAGGCCGAGCATCTGATGGCCAAGGCAGATGCCAAAGATGGGTTTCTTTCCCAGCAGGGATTTGATCGTATCGACCACCCCTTCAACGCCCTCGGGGTCGCCGGGACCGTTGGACAGAAAAATGCCGTCCGGGTTCATGGCCAGAACCGTTTCGGCGCTGGTGGTAGCCGGGACAACCTGGACCCGGCAGCCTTTTTGGGTCAACAGGCGAAGCTGGTTGTATTTAATGCCGAAATCAAAGGCCACCACCTTGAAAGGATTGTCCATGCCACTCTGGGCGGTGGAAAAATCAGTCCCCGGTACCGGACGATTGTCGGCCCAGCCGTAAGGTTCCCGGCAGGTCACCCGCTGCACCATATCCTGACCGATGAGCCCCGGCCATTCCTTGGCCCTTTTAATCAGGGATTCATGGTTCATGTCACGGGTCGAGACGATACCCTTCATTGCACCTTTGGTGCGGATATGCCTGACAAGCGCTCTGGTGTCAAATCCTTCAACACCAAGTACACCGTATTGCTGGAGAAAATCGGCAAGTGTCTGGGTTGAGCGGTAATTGGAAGGATAAGGATTGTACTCTTTTACCAGAAAAGCCATAGGGTGTATGGCCGCTGATTCCATGTCTTCAGGATTGACACCATAGTTGCCGATCAGCGGATAGGTCATGGTGACGATCTGCCCGGTATAGGACGGATCAGTAAGGATTTCCTGATACCCGCTCAGGGAGGTGTTAAAAACAATCTCGCCGATCGCCTCACCATGGCCGGTAAATGAGTGCCCTGCAAAGATGGTCCCGTCTTCCAGGGCGATAAGTGCTTTCATGGCCGTCTTTCCTTTATGAGTGCCGATGTTCGTCGTGGTAACTTTATGGCTTTTTCAGAATGAGTGGAGGAATACATCAGATTATGCTGTTTGCGGTCTCTTCTTAGGCAACACGCAGACAAAACCACAATATATAACTTAATTCAGTCAGTTTCGTCAACTTTAAACGGTTTGCAGCTTCGCGCTCCCTGCAAGGACGCCTGTTCTACCGCGGATTGCTGCAATGCTGTTCCTTCAAAAAACTTCGTATGGAATGAACTGTATGAAAATATTATTGATTGCATTGGCGAGAGTCACTGCTTAAAATCTGCAAGATTTATATTAGCAGGTGAAACTCTTTTCATTCAGGGAAGAGAATCCAGGTGCCAGACCTGACTGTATTAACTTCCGCAGAGCCGGAAATTGCACGATAGAAGGAGTTCTATTCGAAATGAAAATACTTGTCGCAAATCGTGGTGAGATCGCTATTCGTATTATCAGGGCCATTCAGGAACTGGGGCATGAGGCGGTTGCCGTTTATGAGACGCCGGATGAAATGTCACGTCATATTCGCATTGCCGACGAGGCGATTCTGCTGGGGGATGGACCCCGATGCGATTATCTGAATATTGAAAAAATCATCCGGGCGGCGAAGCGGTCCGAGGCCTGTGCGATACATCCAGGCTACGGCTTTCTGGCGGAAAACCCGTTTTTTGCCAAGGCCTGCGCGGCCGCAGGACTTGTCTTTATCGGTCCGACAACCGAGGTCATATCCAATCTCGGCAATAAAGTTATTGCCAGAAAAATAATGGCCGAGGCCGGTATTCCCATGGTTCCGGGAACTACCAATCTGAAACAGGGTAAAGAAGGGATCAGCGAAGCCCTGGCCTTTGCCGCACAATACGGCTATCCGATCATGTTGAAAGCAACCTCCGGCGGGGGAGGGCGTGGAATTCGGCGAATCGAGTCGGACGCCCAGATGAAAGAGCAGATTCCGGTCGCCCGCGCCGAAGCCCTGGCCGCCTTCAACGACGATTCGGTGTACCTAGAGAAGGTGGTCATCAACCCGAAACATGTTGAAGTACAGATCCTGGCTGACAGCCAGGGCAAGACCGTTCATCTTGGCACCCGGGACTGTTCCATTCAGCGGCGGAATCAGAAACTCATTGAGATTGCCCCGTCAATGATCAAAAATCAAAAACTGCTCGACGAAATCTGCGAAACGGCGGTTCGGGCGGCCAAGGCAGCAAATTATCTGAATGCCGGAACCGTGGAGTTTCTGATCGATAAGGATCAGAATTACTACTTTATGGAGATCAATACCCGGGTACAGGTGGAGCATACGGTCACCGAGATGATCACGGGGATCGATATTGTCCGTAACCAGATCAATATCGCCTTTGGTAAACCGCTGTCCTTTTCACAAGAAGACGTGCAGATTCGCGGTCATGCTATCGAAGTGCGGATAAATGCCGAAGACCCGAAAAATGACTTCATGCCGGAAGGCGGGAAAAAAGTCTCGGTCTATCGGTCAACCGGTGGTTTTGGCGTTCGACTCGATGGCTTTGTCTACCAGGGCTATATCATACCTGAGGTCTACGATTCCTTGCTGGTCAAGCTGACGGTGCATGGCTTTACCTGGGATGAAACGGTGGGACGACTGAAGCGCTGCCTGCAGAATTTTGCTATCAGGGGGCCGAAAACGACAATCCCGTTCTATGAAAACATCGCCAGGGAGAAGGATTTCGTCAACGGTGATTTTGATACTTCCTATATAGAGACGCATCCCCATATTTTCTATTACGACGAGGATACCAGTGAGGTCGGCAAACTGGCCAGACTTATTGCCGAAATACATTATGCCAAAGAAAATCCGTATGCTGCGTAGATTGGCATGGGGAGAGTGCGGTAAAATATTTATGACAGATCGATGTTTTAATAAAAACCTATATTTCAAGATGGCTGAGTAAAAAGCTTCATAGTGCGGCAACGAAGAAGGTGAAGAATTTTCACGACGCCATCAGGTGATCAAATATGACACGAATTAACCAGGGAACTCCTGCTCATACAATTGTTGAAACACTGCGAAAAACCAAAGGTTATTATATCACCAATACCGCACGGGATCTGTCGCAGTCGGATTTTAAAAACCGGATTCTCCTGCATACCGACCTGATGGCGGCCGAAAGCCGCGACAAGGCCGGTTATTTTTCGCTGGAAATTACCGGAGGTGCGTCCATCCATGTGGATATGCTGCGCAAGCAGGTGGATCCCTTTCTGAAATTGAAGAAACTTCGGGAACACATGCCGAAGACCATGTTTCAAACGCTCTGCCGCGGAGTAAACCTGTTCGGGTATCGCCCCTATCCGCAAAATGTCATCCGTTTTACGGTCCGTGAGTTTGCCAAGTACGTCGATGTCTGGCGAACCTTTGATTTTCTCAACCATGTGCCCAATATGCATGCGGTGTTTGAAGAGGTGGGCAAGGCTGGAAAACTCAATGAACCCTGCCTCTGTTTTTCGACCGGGCCTGAACATACTAATGCATATTATGTCGCAAAAGCCGGGGAATTGATCGATGTGACCGGTCGAGATATTACGCTGTGCATAAAGAATCATGGCGGGCTGGGCACTCCGACGCGGATAGGCGAGCTGGTGGATGCCTTAAAGCAGAAATATCCGGACGTTCCGATCCATTATCACGGTCACAATACTGACGGCAACGATGTCGGCAGGATTGTCGAGGCGGTGAAAAACGGCGCGTCGATAGTCGATGGCGCCGATTTCGCCTTTACCGGTTTCTATGGCCCGCCGCCGGTGCTCACCGTGGTTCAGACCCTGAAGGAATTTGGCTTTGAGGCGGTTGGACTGGAGGAAGATGCCGTCATTGAAACCTCGGAAGTCATCCGTGATCAGCGGCAGTATTACGAGCAGTTCGAGTCGCAGATTAAAGGGTTTCAGCCGACGGTGCAGATCCATAAATTGCCGGGCGGCGCCATGGGCTCGAGTCTTGAGCAGGCGGCGAAAGGCGGATTTCTCGACAGAATGCCTGAAATTCTCCATAAAGAACTGCCCCGGGTACAAAAGGAGCTGGGCAATTACTGGTCGGTGACACCGGGGTCGCAGATCCTCTGGACGACAGCTGTGGCCAATGTTCTCGATGGCGAACGTTACGGTAATCCATCCGGGGATTTGCGTAATCTTCTGCTTGGGAAATATGGGCCTTTCCCGTTTTATGAACCAGAGGAATGGATTTATGCAAAGGTTCTTGGCGACGATTGGCGCACTGTCCTTAAAGAAGAGGGAGGGGTGGAGAAAATAGCCGATATGGACCTGGCCCATGAACGATACAGTCTGGCCGAACAGATAGGCACTGAACCTACCGATGAACAGCTCGTTCTGTATCTGCAGCATCCAAATGATGCCGCAGAATTCTTTAAATTTGAACATAACTACGGCCAGGCCCATGTGTTGCCGCCATCGATTTTCTTCCGCCGGGGCGGGTTTGAGATTGGCGAAAATCTTTCCTTCAGGGATTATCACGGCAAAGAACACATGGTGGAGATCGGGCCGTCGCCCATGAATGATACCGGTGAAGCCAGCGTCTATCTCATCGTTGACCACCACCAGTCGATATATAATTTTAAAACGAAAAAGGCCGAAGGACCCGCAGGAGCAGCCCAGGAGCTCAATAAGGAAGAGATTCTTGACCTGGCCAAGGCCGGAGATGTCAGGTCGCCTTTCTCCGGGAAAATTGTCGAGATATCGGTCGTTGAAGGGCAGGAGATACTGGTTGGCGACAGGGTGGCCATCATGGAGGCGATGAAGATGCAGACCCCTGTTCTGAGTGAAATAGAAGGCATTGTAACGGGAATCTACGCCAAAAAAGGCGACGCCTTGAAACCCGGTGGTAAAATTCTTAAAATTGATCGGAACGAATAAGCCGGCAGGGAGCGGACTGCTGCAGGTTTACTGACATGCTGGGGGCAGATTATTTTCTTAATAAACAAAACAAGGAAATAATCTGCACGGTCTCGGATCTCTCCGAACAGCGTAGGACTCTCTTGAGTCCCGCTACTCAATAAAATCTTAAGAAAAGAAATAATACCCCGTTCAGGCAGGACCAGAGGAGAATCAGCCCCGTTGCTCCCAGGCAGACCATGGCTAAAACCTTGTCACGGAACATTTCCCGTTTTTTCTCTTGGTAGCCGAGCAGATAGCCAAGCACCGCTCCGGCAAGCATACCGCCGCCATGGCCCCAATTATTGATTCCCGGAACAAGAAATCCAAAAATACCGATACCTATGGCCCAGCCACCGACCTGGCTGAAAATATTCTGCCCATAAATCCCCCCCCGGCTTTTCCCATAATACAGCAGCGCGCCGATGAGGCTGCAGAGAGCAGCCGATGCCCCGATGGTAAAATACACACCGGCCAGAGTGGAGAGGACGAAACCTCCAACCCCACCAAGGGTGTACAGGGTGATTGTCCTGTTGATGCCGAATTCCTGGATGACCAGAGGTGCCAGTTGACGAAAGGCCAGCATGTTGAACACGATATGCAGCAATCCACCGTGCAGGTAATTGGCTGCCAGCAGCGACCACCAGCGGTGCAATTGCAGCACCGGTACGGTGCCGGTCGAGCCAAGCACCAGCAGGCTCTGATTACTTGGAGACAGGAAGCTGAAGGGGCTCATATTGAGACTCCCCCGTCGCGGGTCGATGATGATCGACAGGATAAACATGATGATATTGGCGGCGATTATGATTTTAATCAACTGGTCGCCATTGGTGATCCCGGCAACAAAAATATTGTTTTTAAATCTCGATGCCGGTCTGGTCAATCCGCAAAAGGGACAGACAGGCTCTGAACGGCTGATGAGCTTGCGACAGCCGGGACAGAGCAGGGAATTTTTTTGATTGTTGTTGGCCATTGTTCTTTTGTCAGTCGATGTTCAATAGTTCTTGGGGGAGTTTCTCACTGGATGTACCACGCAATACTATACTACTTTACCGATGATAATCTTCTCAAAACGTGTCTTTGGCAATTGATAGGCAAAAAAACTGGCACAACTGCAACTGTGTTATGCATCGGAAAAATAAAACGGCCCGAAGACGTTAACCTGTCTTCGGGCCGTTGCTGAGTGGTGGTGACCAGCTCGTGCGTCTACTTACCAGATTTCATATTCACCGGTGCTGTAACACTGGCATTCCGCGTTGAGAAATTTGACAGCGTAGCCAGCTTCCTTAAGCATTCGATAACCAATTTCTCCCCGTCCTCCGGTCATACAGTGGACGACAATAAATTTGTCTTTGGGAATTTCCGCCATCCTCGCCTTCATCTGCTCGAGTGGAATGGAGATGGCTCCGGGGAAGTGGCCTGATTCGTATTCTGCCGGTGTCCGCGCATCGATCACCCGGATGAGTTCTGAATTCAGCGATTTGGTGAAATCAGTAATGCTGATCTCGCCGGGACCGAGATTTCTTTGCCAGGTGATTGGCGTATCGTCGGTTGCCGTCAGTGCCGGCCCTTTCTGCAATGTTTTTCCTGCATCCTTCCAGGCCTCAAATGCGCCATAATAACCGATAGTGTTTTTATAGCCCCATTCGGCGATCATCTTGCGCGCGGCATCGATCTCCGCATCTTTGTCGGAAATAATATAGACAGGAGCTCCCCGCCCCTGCGGCAAGGCATCTTCGGCATCCTCAAGATTGGCCAAGGGGATAGAATAGGATCTGGGGATATGCCCTTTTTCTACCTCGGCCGTGCTGCGGACATCAATCAGGACAATATTGCCGTGAGCGACATAATCCACCGAAGGTACCATGTGTTTGCCTGCTTTTTTCCAGGCAGGAAGACCATCAACATAGACGAGAAGATTTTTATGACCCCATTTAGCCGCCAGACCGGCGGATTTTGGACTCATGGTTCAGGTAGAGCCGCCACAATAAAAGACCAGATGTTTGTCCTTATATTTTTCCAGGAGTTTTGCACCGTCGTCGCCCATTTTAACGAGTTTTGAATAAGGGATGGAAACAGCGCCCCGGATATGACTTTCATCGTATTTGATCGCAGGCCGCGCATCGATGACAACCAGATCCTTTTTCCCGTTTGCAAGCAGATCGGCCAGTTCTTCGGTTTTAATCTCTTTAATGCCTGCCGGCAGTTTGAAAACAGCTTTTTCCATGGAGGTGGCGATGTTTTCGCCGTTGACAACCGTGTACTTGACGATGATTGCCTCTCCTTCTTTGAGCTCTTTGGCGGAGGCAATTCCTTTCAGTTCGGTTTCATCGGTGAATTTTAACAGGAAAAAGCTCTGGTCACTCTTGGTAAGAGCGACGGTTTTCGCTTTTTGCGAGATGTTGGAGATCATCCCTTTGACGCTTTGGGCTTCGGTTGTTTTCACAGCTTTTGCGGTATCAGCCGCAAAAGCGACTCCGTTCACACCGGGGACTGCATCGCTTGCAAAAATCACATTGGTTACCAGCAGGGCGCTGAGTCCAAGCTTTAGTACTGTTTTTTTCATGGTTCTCCTCTTCTGTTGAAGTAACCCTGTCAGGGGTCGGCGATCTCAACCCGAGCGGTAAGTTGAGGGAAATGTGCTTCTGTTTAATTATTCAATGTAATGTTAATGTGGCACTAATGAAAAAGCAAGAAATTTCCTTGCCGGGCCTTCTGCAGGATAACGACGGAGTATGGCTGCTGCGCAATTGAAATAACAGGGATAAACAGCAGAGAAGAGGAGGGAGAGACATTGGCTTACGGGGCGACGAACCGGTAAAGGTAGAGCCCCGTAAGGGAAGCAGGACCGCTATTTGGAAAATGAGTCGAGGAACAGTTTTTCGATTGCTTCTCGTCCGGCATCGCTCAGATACCGGGTGCCGCTGCCGACAAAGGTATCATACTCGATACGGGGGGAATCTTCCTGCCATCCGGCCTTCCAGGTGAACCATTTTTTCTGGGGCTGGTCGAAAACATGCAGCGGCCGGTTAAACATTTTGGCAAGTTCCACCGCCCAGCCGGTGCCGCCTTTGACGGATCCATCTTCTTGAATTGCACCTATGACAAAAACCTGGTGACCGCTGTTGACCATATGGAAAATAGTCTGCAGGACCTTGCGAATCTTTTCGGTTTCGTAATAGGTACGGTTGAGCATGCGGGAAGCGAGTTCCATGCTGATGTCACCCCGTTCCAGTTGCTCTTTATTCAGGATAACAACATTTTTTTCCCTGGTGAGTTTGTGTCCGTCAAAAGAGTAGACGACATCGGTGATACCGGTTTGCTCCGCTATTTCAGCGAAAGTGGCTTCGGCTCCTTTGAGGCCGCTGCTGTATAAAGTGTACTTTGACAAATCCATTGAATGACTCCTTTAGTCGGGAAAAGGGTGAATTTCAGTTCCGTTGCAATGTACTCATAGTTGCCAGGAAAGGCAACATTTCCTGTTATTTTGAGGGGGCTCGGTCATATTTTTTTTCTGCCTTTGGCAAAAATGCGGCAGGGGGCGGGATATCCTTCTACCGTTAAGTGCGGCTTGTCAGTATCGATATAATCGGTGAATGATTCAAAGTGCATCCAGTCCGTTCGGCGCTGTTCCTGATCCGACATCGGATGGGTGCAGAAGAGTTTGACATCGATAAATCCGGCTTTTTTCATCCAGTTGCACAGGCAGCTGCCGGTCGGGACGAAGTAAGTGCCCGGTACCTTGGCGTAGGTTTCTTCGGGAAACAGAGCGAATGGTTCCTCGCCGGGAATGGCCTGTGATTCGACAATCAGGGTTCCGCCGGGCTGCAGGGCCAAATGAATATCGCGAAGGGTATCGATGGGTGATGGACGATGGTAAATTATTCCCATGAGGAAAACGACATCAAAGCAACGTTCGAAGAGGCTCAGGTGTTCTATGCCGAGCAGGTCTATCTCCAGTTCCGATTTGCCGGCCATACTGTTCAGGGCCTTGAAACAATAATAGTGTTGCACCGATGGTTCAAAACCAAGGACCAGCCGGGGTCCTGCGGCGGCCATGCGAAACATATAATAGCCGTTGTTGCAACCGATATCGGCAATCACTTTCCCTTTGAGATCGGGAAGTTCCGGCAGGACTCTCTGCCATTTTTTTTCACTGCGCCATTCGGCGTCAATATCTATGCCGAATACGGAAAAGGGGCCTTTGCGCCAGGGCATGAAGGCCCGAAGGTGTTTGGTCAGCTGCTGCCGCTGGAGACCGGATATTTCGTCCGGCCGGCCGATGATAACAGTTTCCCCGCTGCAATCGACATGTCTGGCCGGGTAGTTGGCAAGCTGCAGATAAGGGTTGCGGTAGCGCAGAAAACCTTTTTTTTCTTGCTGAACCCATTTCTGGCGTTTGGTGTGTTCACAGAGGATGGCATCGGTATGCGCCGAAGCGGGCAGCAGTTCGAGGTAATTCATCTTGAAAATCTGGGTCAGGCTGGTTTGATTGCGATAAAAGAGGAAAAATTGAACCACTGGAAGTAGGTCTCGACCGATACGAAACCACTTTTTTTCAGCATCGTTTTATTCTCTTTAATGGAAAAAGGGATCAGCACATTTTCCAGGGCTTCACGTTTTCTGGCAATTTCCAGTTCGGAATAGCCGCGGTTTTTTTTGTACTGGTGGTATATGTCGATAAAGGCACGATTGAGCCGTCGATCGTGGTTGATCACTTTCTCGCTGATCAGCATGATCCCGCCGGGGCGCAGGTTGTGGAAAAGTCGCTGGAGAAACCCTTCCCGCTGCAGGGGGCGAATAAATTGCATGGTATAGTTGAGAATGATGCAGCCGGCATTCGGGTGGTCGAATTCGGTGATGTCCTCATTGACAAAAGACAGGATTTGCTGCTTTCTGTACAGTTCTGCCTTCAGCCGGGCTTTATCGAGCATAGGCAGGGAGTTGTCTATGCCGATGAACTGCAATTTTTTCGGTTCCAGCAGGCGGGCGAGCTCGAGCATGGTCGTCCCGGTAGAACAGCCGAGGTCGTAAACCGTGTCGCCGGGTTCCAGAAAGTCGTCGAGCAGCTGTGCCTGACCATCAATGATCTGCCGGTAGAAGGGGATCGACCGATCAAGCATGTCGTCAAAGACCTCGACGACCCGTTCATTAAATGCAAAATCTTCTTCGACGGTTTTAATATTAAAGAGTGTATCCCTTGCCCTGCCGGTCATCTGCCAGATTCCATGTAGCGTGCTATTTTTTATACCAGGTGCCGTCTGTTTTCTGAAACCACTGGCCGGCCCGGCCATTTTCCACGATCATCTTTGCCCGCCGTTCTCCTACCAGGGCCACCGGGGCACCCTGTTGCCTGGAAATGGCTTCGTAGACCAGGGCACGGTCGCTGTTCTCGTCGGCAACGAGCTGCTGCTGCGGTTTGCTGGCGGTGCGATATTCAAGAAAGCCTTTGCTGTTTTCACCAATAATTCCCTGGTCTTTCAGGGCGTCAATAGCGGGTATTCGTCCGGCCATTCGTTCTTTGATATCGGCGGAATGGACGGATGACACTATAAACAGCATGCAGGCAATAAACACAAACAGAAAGGAGGAAAAAAACAGATTTTTATGCATCTCACACCTCAATTAATGAGAAATTACTCACGCTTTGCTTTATCCAGATCGCCGAAGAAATCATCAAGGGCTCTGTCGACCTTGACGTTGACATCGATGGTAATGTGAATTGGTTTGATTTCCAGCGGTTTTACTTCAACCTCATGCCTGGTGCAGCCAGAGTTCGCGAGGAGGCCAGCCCAGAGGAAGCTGAAGACGATAGTCATTTTTAAAAGTGTCATATTACATCTTCTCCAGCATCGATTGGATGCTTGTGCCATATTGAAATAAATCATGCATGGGGAGGCGAAAATTCACATCCAGCCGGATCGGATGCTGCAGCCCGGGACCTTTATCGCTTGGAACAAGCTGGCCGTTTTTATAACCGAACGGTAACGGCTCGGCTGGTTTACCATCAAGTTGCATGGTTATCAACAGATCCTTGTCCCGGCTGTTAAAAGTAAGTTTCGTCCAGTTGTACGAGAAATTAGTCAGGGCTTCCATGGAATAATCAAGATAGGAGCTTTTATTTATATCCGGTATCCCCTGGCGGAGCTGCCTGGTGTCATTGAAGCGGACTATACCACTATTGCCGGGTGTGGAAAACAGAAATCCGTCGTCAAATTTGACTCCCTGCCGGCTGATTACCATGGGCAGCCGGCCATTGAGCGACCCCTGACCTTCTGCTTTGTCGATGCCGAACTGGGCAAGCAGTTCGGTGAAGCCCAGCCGGTCGCAATACAGCGTTGTCTCCAGCTCTTTCATATTCTTTGCCAGGGAAAAACTGCCCGTCTCCACTTTGCCGCCGCACCAGCTCAGGCGTATCTTTTCCAGGAAAACCGCTTGCTCGTCTTCGACGCGAAAATGTATGCGTCCTTCCGAAAGCCTTATCTTGCCGAAATCGGCAGTTCCGATGGTGCAAAGCTGGCCCGGAGCGCTTTGCAGTAGCGGCAGGTGGGGAAAAACGACGGATAGATTGATATTCGAAAGCTTGTTCTTGCCCTGTTTCAAGGTGCCGTTATTGAATTCTACGGTGATTTTTCCAGTAGGCACTGCATCGGTTAAACCAAAGACACCGTCCGCGGTAAGTTTACCGGTAAAAGACAGCTTGTCTGGAAGAGATAGAAAGCGCGGTAGAGTGGTCGAATCGATTTTTGTGGCCGGGATGCGGCAGTGAGCGGCCAGCTGTCCGGTCATCTGCGCCGACCCCTCGCAGACGAGCTGCAGCCCCGGTACAAAAGGCGTGGTCAACAGAGTGGAGGCTGAAACACCTTGAGGCGACTGAGAAATTTTTGCCTGCAAGGTGCCGCTGCTTTTGTTCTGGTAGCCTATCTGCTCGATTTTAACAATTCCCGCGGTGCCGGTCTGCCGGGGAGGAGGCCATTGCAGTGGCAGTTGGAATGAAAGTCCCGTCAGCGTTGTCCTGCTTTTTTTGAGGGTGATTTCGGGGATCTTCCCGTTCAGTTGTACTGCCAGCGTGCCGCCTTCGACAGTAATGTTTCCCTCTGCGGTATAAGGACTGAGGGAAAAAGCTTCTGCGGTCGTCATCGCCTCGCCGGCGAGTGCATAGTTGATAATGGTTTGGGATTGCCTCTTTTCACCGTTAAGATGTACAGAAACGGCCGATTTTGTCCGGGGAAAGAAAATTTGGCCGATGCCGCGAAAGGTGCCTTTGGCTGCTTCTATCTCGCCGGTTATGCTGAGAGTCGCCTTTTCCGGTTTGGAAAGGACAATATTGGCCAGGGTATAACGGGCTTTTTCCCGGTTTCCTGTTATGCGGAGCGAAATCGGCCGTTCGGTTGCATTGGTTGCAAAAATAAAGTCGTCCTGCTTGAACTGCAACCGGGAGAAGGTCACGGTTGCTTCATATCCGGTATCCAGTGCATGCAGGTCGATTGCACCCGTCATTGCCAGGTCGCCTTCCGTTACTATCTGCCCTGTTGCGGTTGCCAGGAGTCTGCTGTTGCGGGGGCTTTCCAGAAAACCGAGGTCAAAGCGGCCATCAACCATGATCCGGCGGGGTTCCTGTTGCTCTTGCTGCAGAGTAAGAGTACAGTTTTTCAAGATAACTGTCTCAACTGCCAGAGGCAGAAGAATGGCGGTGGAATTGTCGTTTCGATTGCTTTGCGTTCCTGCCGGCGTATCGTGTCCTGACAGGCCGCGGATGACCGGATGTCCATCCTGCATGACCAGGTGAAGTGCCGCCGAATCAAGGAGCAGGCCGTCAATTTTGCCACGGGCGAGGGAGCCGGGGGTGTAGGTCAGTTCGAATCGGGGTACGGAGACGCCTGGTTGATCGGGGTTGGCCAGGGTCAGGACACCACTTGCTTTCCAGGGGGTGATACTGTAGAGGCTCAGTTCTTTTTCTGTGAAGGGGAGGTCGGCCAAGAGGCGGGGGAAGAGGTAAAGATTCAGCAGAGAGGGCAGAAGCAGGAAAAAAAAGCCGCATCCCAGCACTAGCAAAATTGGAAGGGTAAGCAAAAGGCGGGATCTTTTTTTCATTAACTTTGCGAATTGTTTTTTTACTACTATGAATGAACAATGAATGACGGTTAAAGAAAAACTTCGCCCTTCTGGAAGTGTCCCCGGGGTACAGCGAAGGAGATCGAGCTTTTTAAGACGTCATCTAATATTAGCCTTGCCTTGTCTCTTTTCAGCCATTATAAACGTATTGCTCAAGACTTGCATAATTAATCGGCGGTATTTCGGACTGGTCATCATCTTTCCGGTCTGCTCAGATAAAGAAAAATAGGTTGTTGGTATGTCTAACGAAATAGATTTTGACGAACTGCTCAGTAAATACAAATCGGACCCTTTTGACTATGTTGATGTTTTTGCCGTGCATACTGGCCGGGTTACATTCAAGGTTGTGGAAGGTGAAGAGGTAAACGCTCCCAGTGGTGAATGGCTGCAGGTTCCGGGCACCCAATTGTATGAAATCAACAGGGAACGGAATCCGAAAATAATTGCCGCCCGAACCAATGGCACGGTAGCAAAGATCCATTCCGAGCTTGACGGTCAGTTTGTTGAGGCGGGCGAAAAGCTTCTGACCATTAAGCATCCTTTGAAAAAGAAAGAGATTATTGAAAATATTTTAAAAGAAGTGCTCCTGCTCTTTCCCGCCCCCGAATCGGCAAAATACTTTTTTGCCATGGATATTCAATCCCGTATCGATAAAAAAGGTGCCCGGGCTGTAACCATTGATCAGGGGGAGGAGATCCTGACCATGTCCCTGATGAAACGTGATACGCCGGTATATTATCAAGGGCCACGGGGAGTTATTCATTCCATCTATTTTAAGCAGGGTGTTTCGGTTGCCCAGGGCGAACCGCTGATCGGCATCTGCGCCCCGGAGAAGCTGCCGATCATTCAGAAAATTATCACCCGGGTTAAGGCGGACTGGGACACTGATCATTGATGGTGTTGTAAAAACTACCCAAAGGGCATAGAAATCTTCCTCTTCTTCGTTGTTGTGAATGTCACTATCATTCCGACGTACTTGAGAACGTCGGAATGATTGGATAAGCTTACACCTCGTTCGCATTGGACGTTTCTCGAAGTCTACGCTTATCTATTGAGCTATCATCGCCTGGAGGTTTTTCCAATGGCGGTCTGTATTCTTAACTCATTTCGATCATGATAGAAAATAACCCGACCCCTGAAGCGGTTTATCAACGTTTGCAGGAGATGCTGGCGAGGGAGGCGGATGTTGCCGGCAGTCCGGTTGATGCGCAGGCGGTTGGCCGGTATGGCGCATTTATCGGTTCGGTGATTAACAGCCATGATTCATTGCCGCGGGCAATGGATCATGCCCGCAGCCTGATTGAGAAAACTGTTCGCGCCGGCAGCTCCATGGCCAGCGGGACCGTGATTCTGGCGGACACGATGACCCAGTCGAAGGGAAGGTTTACCAGAAACTGGTTTGCTCCTCCGGGTGGAGTGTGGGGATGTATGATCCATGCGAATACTTTTCTGCCGCAATCCCGAAGTTTCATTTCTCTTGCCACTGGTCTCGCCTGCTGCGAGGCTGTGCGCGAGGTCGGCGTGGAACAGGCGACCTTGCGCTGGGTGAACGATGTCCTGGTCGACGGGAAAAAGCTCGCCGGTTTTCTGGTTGAGACCTATACCGAACCGGTGCATGGAGAAGAGTTTACCCTGGTTGGATTCGGTATCAATGCCAATAACTGTTTGTTTCCCGCCGACCTGGTCGATTCGTCAGTCTCTCTTAAACAGGTTCTTGATGAAAAAATTAATCTCCCGGACTTCACATCCTTATTTCTTGCCCGGCTGGCCTGGAATTTCGGTCTGCTCTACCATGAGGAGGCCAAAGGACTGAAAGGTGGACGTTTTTCCGGACGTGACGGCAGGCATATGCTGTTGCAGAGATGGCAGGCCTGTTCCGATTCCGTCGGCAAAAAAGTGGTATACGGTTTTGATGTGATGACCGCCCCTGATTACCAGGCAGAGGTGTTGGGCGTCGATGACGATGGCGGCCTTGTCCTGCTTTTGGAGGACGGTTATAAGAAGACGGAATACAGCGGGGAAATCCGCTATCTGCAGCCCTGAGTCGCAGCTGTCGTTCGGCTTATTTTTTGAGAAATTTCCGCACCATCTTCCACGAAGCCATGTCCCGCTGAAACAACTGATTGCCATAACTCTGCAGAAGAGAGATTGCCTCGTAAAGGATACTGCCGGACATCTTCAGGCGATGCAAACGTTCGATCGGCTGATCCTGGGCTGATCGCAGAATTTTGATCGTACCGTGGGACAGGGGAATTTTCTGCAGCAGGTGAGGACTGCAGGCGGAACAGACGATCCGCCCGTTGCTGGCGTCAAAACTGTACCGGTTGTCATTGGTTACCTGTGAGCTGCAGCGGGCGCAATTCTGTAAATCCGGGCGGTATCCGACAGAGTCGAAGAAGCGGATGAGAAAGAGACTGAGTACAGTCAGCGGTGGTTGTTTCTGATCAAGGTTATGCAGAGCCCATAAGCAGAGTCGGAAAATCGAAATATCCGGTTCATTCTCGCGAATTCCGATCAGCAAAAATTCCCGTATTGCCGAGGCGATACTGTATAATTCCAGGTTTTGCCGAATGTGCAGAAAACCTGTATGCAGATCGGCTTCGGCGAGAAAAGCCAATGACCTGTTGGCTTTCTGCTGGTATGTTATGTGGAGAAAACTGAACAGCTCAAGTTTGTTGACGAAACGTTTTTTGCTTTTTTTAGCACCTTTGGCTATTGCGCTCAGGCGACCAACATCCTGGCAAAACAGGGTGACGATTACATCAGACTCGCCATGTTCTATGCAATTTAAGACAACAGCATCGGTTTGCCTGGACTCTACCACTGCGGCTTATTGCAGCAGACGTTCATAACGGCTATCCGAAGTATCCTCGCTGAATTCAGTATTGGTGTAATAATTACTTCCCTCCTGTGGCGGCGGGAGTGGCGCCCTGCTTATCTCCTCGCCAACGGAAGCGGTTGCCGTCGTTGGATAAGAAAGACTGAATATATTCAAACGGTTTGACCGCGGTCTGGACATTGCCCCGGTTCTCGAGCCGGGTCTGACTATATCTGGAACAGCGGTGCTTGCGGACATCTGTTCAATACGCTGCGGTTCCTCCAGGCTGCGCAACTTCTGACTGAGATACGTGGCCGGATTCCAGGAAAAATACCAGCAGAGAAAACAACCAAACAGGAGCAGCACGAGCAGTATCAGGCCAAAAAAAGAAAATGGCATGAATGTGGGACGCTCCGCCATGTTTCCTACTTCCTGTGCCAGCTTCGTCGCTGGTATTGTTGGCAGGTTTCCCGACTTGCCCTGCTGTGGCTTCTGCTGCATATACATCTGCAGTATTTCCCGGCAGTCGAGGGAAAGAGTCTGCGCGTACAGACTGTACAAACCACGTGCAAAAGCTTCCGCCGGCAGCGCGGCAAAGTTGTTTTCTTCCATGGCCTGGAGACTTCTCGCGGATATTTTGGTTTCTCCAGCTATGGCCGCCAGGTCTAAACCAAGGTTGATTCTTGTTGTATGGAGATATTCCCCGAGGCCAGTGTAGTCATGTTCAGAGCCGTGAGGCGACATAACCTTTTCCTGATAAATTTTTGGCATGAGAATTTATAGTTTTTTAATATATGCTTCTTGTTTAAGTTTTTTTACCCATTCAGTATAGGCAACTTTTAACTTTTCTTCGAACAGCTCTTCCCGAATTTCTTCTTTAACCGCTTCAAAAGAAGAGGTAGCGACGGTGGCGTTTTTATCGCCGGAAAGGAGTTTGAAGAACTGGTAACCGGAAGGAGTTTCGACTATCTCGCTTATTTCGTCCGGTTGCAGAGCGCCGACCGCGTCACGCATGCTCCGGGCCATCTCGTCAATGGTGAACACCCCTATATCGCCGCCTTCACTGGCGGACGGAAGGTCGGAAAATTTTTTAGCCAGGGCTTTGAAATCCTGACCGCTTTTGGCCAAATTGTACACACGTTCGATTTTATCCCTGGTTTCTTTTTTGGCGGCGGCCAGTTTGTCCGGGTCATCATTTTTGGGCCAGCTTAAGCCAATCTGCAGTAGGTAATAACTGCCTTTGTCCACTCTTGAAGTATACTTCTTATCGTAATAATCACGAATCATCTCATCGGTGACGATTATTTTTGACCGCACGTCAAAACTGAGGAGTCTGCTTTGCAGAATCTGGACTTTCAGCTTGTTCCGGTATGATTCTTCCGTCAGGCCGGAAAGTTCAAGTTTGTGCCTGAATTCGGTGGGGTCGAGAGACATGCCCGTGCGCATCTTTTCATAAGCGGCATTGACATCTTCATCCGTCACGCTGACCTTGTATTTTTTGGCCTTTTGCTGGATAAGGCGGCGTTCAATCATGCTGTTAAGGGCAATTTCCCGTGCCTGCTTTAAAGCCTCGGCGACGGGCGCCCCTGGATTTTCCTTGGTGATGGACTTGAAAATGCCGTTTGTTTCATCCTCGAGCTCAGAGAGGGTAATGACCTCGTCGTTAATTACGGCAACTACTTTATCGACAACTTCAGCTGAAAGGTAAAAGGGGATGAGCAGAAAGGCACATAAAACAGGCAGTAAGACGCGGAAATAATGTCGATTCCACCGATAAGTACATAGTTTCATAAAGACCCTGAATTGAAAAATAAAGTATGGGGAGAAGGGAGTTGTGTTTACCTGGTCTGTGCGACTTTACATAATTTATTGTTGAGATGCCATCTTTCTCTGCAGTTGGTTGACTTTCAATTAATATGGAATATTTTCTCACAACAGTATATCATAAGCACAGCAATTTTGAAATCTCTCCGGGAGCGGATTATATGAAAAAAAAGAAGTTGTTCCATGCGACAGTATTGTGTGTACTGTTCTGCTTGACGGTACTCATGACTGTGGCGTCCGAGGCATCGACCAGAATGCCGACTTTTGCCCTGGAGAGTGTGCGGGACGGTAAGATAATAAAATCGGATTCATTTCAGGGCAAGGTACTGCTGCTCACCTTTTTTGCAACGTGGTGTCCACCGTGCGCAGAAGAAGTTCCTGTTCTGAGAAAATTACACAATGAACTGGAGGGTGCAGGATTTTCGGTGGTGGGCTTATCGGTAGATCAACAGGGTGCGGCAGTCGTGGCAAAATTTATTGAGAAGCAGGATATCACCTATCCGGTTTTACTGGCTGAGGCGCAGACGACAATTGATTTCGGTGGGGTGTACGGTATTCCAGTTGCATTTTTAGTTAATAAATCCGGTAATGTGGTCAAAAAGTACACCGGATATATCCAGCATGATATTCTTGAAAAAGATATCCGGGGCCTGCTCAACTGATTGGTTTCAGTTGCATTTCATTAATAAATGAAATAGAGTGTCTAGTGTTATAGCTGTGATTGTTTGTCGGATATAATTTAGTGGAGCTTGGCTCCGATCGGTAACCACAAAATAAAGGAGAATTACAATGAATAAGAAAATGGTAGCTTTTGCAATGGCTTTGGTTTTTGCCCTCTCCACAGCAGGTCTTGGTTTTGCTGCGAAGCTTAAATGTACTGTCGATGCGGTTGATGGGACCAAAGTGACCATGACCTGTGAAGACGCCGCTAAACTGGCTCCTGGTGACAAAGTCAAAGTATCCCCTTCCAAGAAAGGTGCTGTTGAGGGTTGCTAATTGACAGAGCGTTGCTCTTTAAGTATTGTGGGTCGGCTGATTTCGGATCAGCTGGCCCATTTTTTTTCTACCCTATTCTAAAACGCAGGTATTGCACCTCACGAAGGCCCCAGCTATGGATATTCGCACTCTTCCGGACGCCGAACGGGAGATTTACAACCGTATTCGTCAAAAATACACTTTGACTTTCGATCGACTTCGATTTGGCGAAAAGCAGATCCGTCTGCTCAAAATAGCTGATCTGGAAGAATTTTTAGATGGGAAAAACCCTTTTTCCGATGTTTCGCAGTTTCCCTTTTGGATCCGTCTCTGGGATGCCGCGATGATTCTGGCATATGTCCTCGGTTCGCAACCTCGGGCTGCCGGCAGGACACTTTTGGAACTTGGTGCCGGCCTCGGGGCTCCCGGGCTTGCCGCTGCCGCCGCCGGCTTTGCTGTCACCATCAGCGATTATGAAGACATAATAATGGATTTTCAGAAAGTGAGCGCTGCCGCCTCCGGACTCAAAGATGTGCAGTTTGCCCATCTGGACTGGTTGAATCCGCCCCAGATGGAACCATTCGATGTGCTGGCTGGTGCAGAAATTCTTTTTCGAGATGAATTTTTTCAGCCATTATTGAATGTATTTAAAACGTATCTGAAAGCTGATGGGGAAATATACCTGGCCCATGATGCGAAAAGACAGAGTCTGCCTAAATTTCTCCAACTTGCCCAGAAAGATTTTGCCATTGGCACGAAGGAACAGGTCATCAAGCGGGATGGTAAAAAGATAGCAATCATTATCAACCGGTTACGACACAAAATAAACTGATTATTTTTGCCCGCCATGAGCACAATGGCTCCGCACTAACTGAGTAAAAGCCAGTACGCTATTCTTATCCCTGGTAAGCCCATGTCTTTATATCCTGTCAATTTAAATATTACCGACAAACTGTGCCTGGTGGTTGGGGGAGGCGTCGTCGCTTTACGTAAAACGAAGAGTCTCTTGGTTTGTGATGCCAGAATCCGGATAATCAGTCCGGAAATTACCCCGGAATTAGATGCGATCATCAAAAAAAACGAGATCGAGTGGTTCGAAAGAGGCTTCGCTGAAGGTGATTTGCGAGGGGCATTTCTGGTTTTCGCGGCAACAGACAACCCCGATGTGCAGCTTCTGGTCGCCAGGGAGGCCGCAAAAAATGCGGTACTTTTGAACAGTGCCGATGATCCCCTGCACAGTCATTTTCATGTGCCGGCACATTTTCGACGGGGAAAAATGCTGGTGACCGTTTCCACGGAGGGAAGCAGTCCGGCGCTGGCAAAAAAAATAAGACAGCAGATGGAAAAAGAAATAGTTCCGGAGTACGCTATTGTCGTTGAGCTCCTGGCCTTGATTCGAGAAAAAATTATCGGTCTGGATGATGATTCCGATAGCAACAGCGAACTTTTTCGCAGATTACTGCAGCAGGGAATTGTTGAACTGGTGCTTAATGGCAATTGGTTTGAACTGCAGATGATGCTTCTTCGGGAGTTACCCGCCGAGGCCGATGCGGTGGAGCTCATGAAAAAAATTGTCGAAGAGTGATTTCGATCAATTGATCGCAAAGACAATGAACGCGTGAACGGTTGGGCAGTAATTCATCATGCAAGGATACCCATGGAAGAAATAAACTACCTCCTTTTTCAGTCGGCCCTGGGCATAACTTTCACTGCCGCTGCAGCGTATCTGGTTTTTTTTGTCAGCCAGAATAATAAAATACGCAAATTAGCGCGGATGATCCTGCTTGTTTCGGGGGTGGTCCAGACACTCTATATAGGTTCGCGTTTTGTTCTGGCCGGCCATACCCCGATAACGTCACAGCACGAAGCCGTAGCCTTTTTTGCCTGGGCCACGACCTGGGCCTATCTTTCTTTTAGGTGGCGGTATACCGTCAAAAATTTTGGCACCTTTGTTTCGATACTCATTTTCTGCCAATTATTGATTGCTTCTTTTTCGCAAAGGGATTTCAGTCCGCTGGTGCCTGCGCTGCAGAGCGCATGGCTGCCTGTTCATGCCGGCGTTTCCATTATTGCCTACGGCTTTTTGTCCCTGGCGTTCTGCGGCGGGCTTATGTATCTGTTGCAGGAGCGGGAACTGAAAAGCAAAAAATTCGGTTATTTTTTTGCCCGTTTTCCTTCTCTTGATGCCCTTGATCAACTGAATAATCATTGCTTGACCGCAGGCTTTGTTTTTTTAACCTTAGGGATCGTGACAGGATCAATCTGGGCACGACAGGCGTGGGGCACCTACTGGCAGTGGGATCCCAAGGAGACCTGGTCGCTGATTACCTGGTTTTTATATCTGGTCCAGCTGCATCAGCGGTTTACCGTGGGATGGCGGGGGAAAAGGGCGGCGGTAATGGCCATCGTCGGATTTGCCGCGGTCATTTTTACCCTGTGGGGCGTTCCGTATCTGCTTGGAGGGGTGCATAGTTATGCCAAGTGATAAGATAATGCTCCTTGGGGTAAATCATAAAACCACGCCGGTCGAAATACGCGAGAAAATTGCTCTTGCCGACGGCTATGAACAGCCGCTTGCGGCAATGAAAAACATTACCGGATTGCGGGAATATTATCTTCTGTCTACCTGCAACCGGGTTGAGTTATTGCTGGTGACCGAGGCCGGCAATTCCGTAAAAGACGCGATTGTCGATTTTCTTTTTGGTGATACGGTTACCCGGGAAGAGAGTAGTCAATATCTCTATATTCTGCACGACAGGGAGGCGGTACATCATTTGTTCATGGTTGCCGCCAGTCTCGATTCAATGGTGGTCGGAGAGGCGCAGATACTCGGACAGTTGAAGCAAGCCTATCGGCATGCTGCCCACTTCGGCTGCACCGGGCCACTGCTTAACAAACTGATCCATAAGTCTTTTTCCGTGGCGAAAAGAGTCCGCACGGAAACGGCTATTGGTTCCCACGCCGTTTCCATAAGCTATGCCGCCGTACAACTTGCCAAAAAAATATTTGGCAATCTGAGTGATAAAAAAGTTCTGCTGATCGGGGCGGGGGAGATGGCTGAGCTGGCCGCAGAACATCTGGTCGGCCAGGGAGTGGGGTCGGTCACCGTCGCTAATCGAACTCTGGCCCGGGCAGTTGCTCTGGCCCAGCGCTTTAATGGCAGTGCCGTGTCCATGGAAGAGCTGGTGGCACAACTGAAACACGTTGATATTATTATCAGCTCTACTGGGGCTACAGAGATCATCCTGCGCAAAGATGCAGTCAAATCGGTTATGCGGGCGAGGATGAATCGGCCGCTGTTCTTTATCGATATCGCCGTCCCGAGGGATCTCGATCCCGGGTTAAATGAGCTGGAAAATGTCTATCTGTACGATATTGACGATTTAAGCAATGTCGTCCAGATAAATAAATCGGAACGGGATAAAGAGGCAGTGAAGGCGGCTCGTATTGTCGATGAGGAGACGCTGAAGTTTGAGCGATGGTTCAATGGCTTGGCGGTGACGCCGACCATCCAGGCCTTAAAGAAAAAAATGGATGAGATAGGGCAGTTGGAGTTGGACAGGACTTTGGCGAGAATGCCCGATATGACGGATTCCGAACGGGAAAATCTGGCCAGAATGGTCGCGGCCATTACCACGAAAATACTCCACGATCCGCTGATGTTTCTGAAGAGTGAATCCTGTGCAGGGCGGGACAACAGCGATCTCAAGGTAACTACTGTTCGCGAACTCTTTGGCCTGGAAAATAAAAAAGACGAGCAGTAGCCGGTTGTGATGACAGACGATCTGCCTGAAATAATTGAAAATGAATGGTATATCGTCAGATATTCCGGAGAAACTCCCGAGATCGCCTATAATTCGGCTATATACCAGCTCACTAGAGCGCAGGATGGACCTCGTATCTGCTTGACTGATGCGCATGTTGCGCTGCTGAAAAATGCTGCGGTTGAACGGTTCTTGGAAATTATTGTCCGTGACCTGCAGCATGCCAACAGTACCAAATCCATATATCGCGGAATCTGCCGGTCGATCATCAATTATCAGCGGTTTTGCACCTTTTGTTCGCGTCAAGATCTGGAGGTCAGTCGGGTGCGGCGCAGGGCTGCGGATGCATTTTTGCGTTTTCTTGAACAAGAAATGCAACAGCTGCAGGCCGTCGGTCGGCCGACCATTATCAACTGCACCTATGCAGAGCTGCAAAGTTTTGCCGGGGAGCTTGGCGTGGAGCTGAACGATCGGCATACAGTATTGGCAGAGTTGTGCCCAGCAGCTCCCTTTTCATGATAATTTTTTTTCTGACTGCCCCCGATGTTTCGCTGCTGAACCAGGGGGTGAGCTGTTCCTTCCCGGGACGCCGTAAACCCATCCGTGGGGGCTTCACTGCCGCCGTCCATGGCTGCAGAGACCCGAAAAACGAACAGCTCACACCCTTCCATTCCGACAGGCAGAGTTTTTGGGGCAAGCAGAATTTTTTTTAGGTGGATCTGTTTGTCGTAGTATTTGTTTTTCCGTTCTGTTATCTCTTACGACAATATTTACTCTGTATTCGTTCGTCCAGATTACGAGGTAATCTATAAACGGTGTCGTGAAAATTCTTCGTCTGCTCCGCAGTTGCAGTTTTTTTGTCAATATTTTTGTCAATATACGACGTCCCACTGGTACCCCGGAAACGAGAGAAAAATATTATACCCCGTAGATGAAATATTTTATATAACCATCCTGGAATTTGAATTTTTACAAGTTTAACTTTAATGATACTTATGAAAAACAAAAAGATTGTTCTGGTCTTTTGTCTGACATTGTTGTGCCTGAATTTATCGAATATCTGCTTTGGCGATACGGGCAAGGTTGACGCAGTTGATCAAAAAAGAAACCGGCTGATTGGCTATATTCTCAGCAAACAGCTGCCGGCTCTGCATTTCAGTGACAAGGTGATGGGCGACAAATTGTCGCAGGCCACTTTTTATCTGTATATCAAACAGCTTGATTACCAGAAAAGATTTCTCCTGAAAAAAGATGTGCAGCAACTCGAAGCATTTGCCCCCTATATTGACAACAACCTCGCTGACGGCCAGATTACCCTGCCGGATACCGGTTACGACATTTTGACCGAAAAGATCGACCTCGTGCAGAAGATGGCCGGGGAAATGATGGCGAGCAATAAAGTGGTGATAGGCAAGCCCGACTCAAAAGACCTCTATGTCGGATCTTTTAATGTCGGCAAAAGCGAATCCTACGAAACCGACCCCGAAAAAATTGACTTTGCCAAAAACATTGCTGAATTAAGAGATCGCTGGCGTCTGGTCTTGAAGGCCCAGGTCATCTCGCAGTATCTCGATCTTGAGGATGCCCAGAAAGAGAAGCCGGAAAGCATCGGGGGGCAGCCGAAAGTGAAAAAGCCGGCGGCTAAAAAAATGACTGAGGAGGAGCTCTGGCAGGAAGCTCTGGCCAAGGTCAGTAAAAGAAATAAAAATTTTTTCCAGCGGCTGCGGCAGGAGAACCTGCAGGATCATTACGACCGTTTCTTCAACTGTGTCGCCAGGGCATTTGGTCCGCATACCAATTACATTCCCCCGGCCGGAAAAGAGCAGTTCGACATAAACATGCGCGGCAGTCTGGAAGGGATAGGTGCGCTTCTTCGTGAGGATGACGGTTTTATCAAGGTTATCAGAATTATTCCCGGAAGTGCCTCGGCGAGGCAGGGCAGCTTGAAAGCGGAAGATATCATTTTGCAGGTGGCCCAGGAGGGTGAGGAGCCGGTCGATATTACCGATATGCGGCTGAGGGATGCGGTCCGTCTAATCCGGGGTCCCAAAGGTCAGGCGGTCATTCTCACCGTGAAAAGGAGTGACGGTGTGACGGAGGTTATCAGGATTGTACGTGATGTGGTGCAGATTGAAGAAACCTTTGTTAAAAGTTCGGTAATGGATTCCCCGGACGGCCGACGCACCGGATATATTTTCATTCCCAGCTTCTACCGCGATTTCGAGGGCACCAGAAATGGGGCGAACGGTCGAAACTCGACAGAAGATACGCTCAAGGAAATCAATAATTTAAAGGCGCAAAATGTCGATGGGATCGTCCTTGACCTGCGTGACGATGGCGGCGGCGCTCTGGTTGATGCAGTTGATATAACCGGTCTCTTTATCAAGTCAGGACCTGTTGTGCAAGTGCTGAACAAATATGGAGATAAGCGCGTGCTGAGCGACACCAATGATGGAGTGTCCTATGATGGACCACTGGTTGTCCTGGTCAACAAATTTTCCGCATCGGCATCTGAAATTGTCGCCGCGGCACTGCAGGATTATCACCGGGCGGTAATTGTCGGCGGCAAACATACCCATGGCAAGGGGACGGTCCAGACGATTATCAATCTCAACGAAAATATACCCCTGCTGAATGTCCGCAAATACGAGGATCTCGGGGCGTTGAAAGTCACCATTCAGAAATTTTACCGGGTGACAGGCAGCTCAACCCAGTATAAAGGGGTGGAGTCCGATATTGTGCTGCCAAACCTCTTTGAATATATCAAATCAGGAGAGCGCTATCTGGATTACTCGCTTCCCTGGGATTCAATTGCACCGGTTGCCTTCACCGCGTACAAAAGTAAACAGCCCTTCAATATGGCCAAACTGAGGGAAATGAGCCTTATGCGCGTGGCGCAGGACAAAGGTTTTAAAATTATCAGCGAAGAAGCGGCAAGAGGCGCCGAGCGAAGCGAAAATACCATGTTGACCGTGCAGATTGACGACATGCGGTTAAAGCGCGATGAAGCACGGCTGATGCGCGAGAAAGTTGGCGCCTATTACCGAAAATACCGAGACGAAGCGGGGGATGACCCTGATTTTGAGGGACAGGATGCTGACCAGGAAGATCCAAAGGATAAGTGGCTGAAAGATGTCAAGCAAGATCCTTACATCAGGGAAGCCGTCAATATCGTCGGCGATATCATCCGATTTTCGGGAAAGTGAAACGTTCGTCCTACCTTGAAAAACTAATGATAACCACATAGCCTGAGGACGGTAAACGCTTCAGCTGCGGTGAGGACAATATACATTCGGTGCGGGTGAGTGTTTACGCGAAACGACGCGGGAGCCCTCACTATACCGTCATTTGAGCGAGCTGTGCATGCTAAAAATCTTCTTGAAAAAGAGAAGGAAAGGTGATAGAAATGTCACTTTGTGAATGATCATTCATTTGTTTTCTCACCTTGATGAGTGTCAGTTCGGTTGAAGTTTCGTAGGTATGAAAAGGGTTGTGACCATATGGATCTGGCGGAAGGTTTTCGGAACCACGGGGAGAAAATTGTCGATAAGTGGGTAGAATATACACTTTCTACTTATACCTCGTCCGGTTTTTTTGTGAAAGAACGTGACATCTTCGCCAATCCGGTTGGTGGAAATATCCGGCAGGCATTGGGCCAACTTTTTGTCAAGCTCTCCAAGGGTGCTGATGCTGGAGAATTTACTGCTCCTCTGGAACAAATAATAAGTATACGTTCCGTCCAGCAATTTACCCCGGCACAGGCTATAGCCCCACTGAATGCAGTCAAGCATATCACTCGTGAAGTTTTTGCTGCGGATAAAGAACGAAAACACCTTGTCGCAGAGCTGTATGATTTTGATTTTGCAGTAGATCTGGCCATGCTGGCAGCATTTGATATATACATGCAGTTCCGGGAACGTCTCTATCAGGTCCGGATTAATGAGATTAAGTCAGGAAGTCACATATTGACAGACAGCAAGTGTCCATCGAAACTGCTGACTGATAAAAAAGTTTTAAAATAGGTTAATGGTCTTTAACTGGTCTCCACGGAGTTGGCAGAGGTTATGTCGGCTGCTTGGTTTCCAAAACAGTTCAACTGAAGCGAGGTAAGAAATGAAGTACGCCTTCTCATTCCTGGCAGTCATGGCGTTGGTAATGATTGCCGGACTCGGATCGCAGATACCGGGGATGCCCTATTTGTTTGGTGTCGCTCTGCCGTATCTGGCCATCATGATCTTCCTTGGAGGTTCGGTCTATAGAGTGGTGCAGTGGGGGAAATCTCCCGTGCCATTTTCTATCCAGACAACCTGCGGCCAGGGTAAATCTTTGGATTTTATTAAGCACAACAAGCTTGAGGCCCCGAATACAACTGCCGAGGTCGTGGCGCGAATGTTTCTTGAAGTAGTAACTTTCAGGTCTCTGTTTCGCAACACTAAATCAGAAATCTATGATGGTCCGAAGATCACTTATGAATCTTCGAAGTGGTTGTGGCTGTTTGCTCTGATCTTTCATTACAGTTTCCTGGTTATTGTCCTTCGACATATGCGTCTTTTCCTCGATCCGATTCCATTCTGGGTGGGCTGGATTGAGACCCTTGACGGCATTTTCCAGGTTGGAGCACCTAACTGGTACATCACTGATGTCACAATATTGCTTGGCTGTGTGCTCTTGTTCTCCAGAAGAATCGCCACCCGTCATGTTCGCTTCATTTCCCTGATGAACGATTATTTTCCGCTGGTGCTTATTTTCACCATCGCCTTGACCGGTATCCTGATGCGTTACGTGCTCCGTACCAATATTGATATCGTCAATATCAAGCAGCTGCTTGTTGGACTGGTTACTTTTTCTCCGACAATAGGTGCGGAAATAGGCGCTATTTTTTATATCCATCTTTTTCTTGTCTGTGCTTTGCTCGCCTATTTCCCCTTCAGCAAATTGATGCATTTCGCCGGCGTATTCATGAGCCCGACCAGGAATATGAAAAATGACAGCCGTGCCAAGCGCCACGTCAATCCCTGGAATCCACGAATCCTGCCCCATTCCTATGCCGGATATGAGGATGAATTCCGTGAGTTTATGGTAGATGCCGGTATTCCGGTTGAAAAGGAACTGGCTCCCAAAAAGGATGAAGAGTAAAAAATTGACCCAAAACTAGCTTAAAAGGATGAGATAACGATGGCAGTTCCAAAATTAGAACAATTATCGAAAAGCGTAGTGCAGGGACCATCCTTGGCGACAGGAGCGATACCTACCATGGATTGGATGGAATACCCGGCTGTATTCAAACCGGGTAATTATGCCTACCCCGCCAAGGCTGAGAAAGTAGCGTATCTCGACAGTCAGTCGGGGCTGCATTTCCCTAACTCCCGTGAGTGGTCTCCGGAGGATGAAGACTGGAAATTACCGGCGGACTGGAAGGAAATAATCATCAAAGGCTTGAAAGAGCGCCTTGATAAATTTCGCTCCCTGAAAATTTTCATGGATTGCTGTGTCCGTTGCGGGGCCTGTGCGGATAAATGCCATTTCTTTCTCGGTACTGGTGATCCGAAAAATATGCCGGTTATGCGCGCCGAGCTGCTCAGATCCATTTACCGCAATGACTTCACACTGGCAGGCAAGATCTTCGGCAAAATGGCCGGTGCCCGCGAGGTGACTGTTGGTGTGCTGAAAGAGTGGTTCATGTACTCCTATCAATGCACCGAGTGTCGTCGATGTTCGGTCTTTTGCCCGTATGGTATCGATACCGCGGAAGTCACCATGATGCTCCGCGAGCTCCTGCATCTGGTTGGTGTGGGGATCAACTGGATCTTGGAGCCGGTGTCCAATTCCAATCGTACCGGTAACCATATGGGGTTGCAGCCGCACACCTTTAAAGACAATGTGGAATTTCTGGTAGACGATGTCGAGTCACTGACCGGCGTCAGGCCGAATATCAGTTTTAACAGAAAAGGTGCGGAAGTACTGTTTATTACCCCTTCCGCCGACGTTTTTGCCGAGCCCGGGCTGTATACCGCAATGGGGTATCTTGCTCTTTTCGAAGCTATCGGCCTCGACTATACCTGGTCGACCTACGCCTCGGAGGGTGGGAACTTTGGTCTGTTTACCAACAATGAGGCCATGAAAAAGCTCAATGCGAAGATGTATGCAGAAGCGAAACGCTTGGGGGTCAAATATATCATCGGTGGGGAGTGCGGTCATATGTGGCGTGTTGTCCATCAATATATGGACACCATGAACGGCCCGGCCGATTTCCTTGAAAAACCGGTATCGCCGATTACCGGCACGGTTTTCGAGAATGCGGCATCGACTAAGATGGTCCACATAAGCGAATTTACTGCCGATCTCATTAAACATGGCAAATTGAAATTCGACAAGAGCCGCAACAGTCATGTCAAAGCAACCTATCATGACTCCTGCAATACCGCCAGGGCTATGGGGCTGATGGATGAACCGCGGTACATTCTGGATCATGTTGTCGACTGGGTTGAAATGCCGGAGAATACCATTCGCGAGCAGACCTTCTGCTGTGGCTCAGGAACCGGTCTGAATACCGACGAAATTATGGAATTGAGAATGCGTTCAGGATTGCCGCGCGCCAATGCCGTCAAGTATGTTCATGACAAACATGATGTGAACATGCTGGCCTGTGTCTGTGCCATCGACCGGGCCACGCTGACTTCACTTATGAACTACTGGAATCCCGGGGTCGGGGTCTGCGGAGTAACTGAGCTTGTTGCCAATGCGCTCGTTATAGAAGGCGAAAACCGCGCTGAACTGGATGATGGCTTCCGTACTATGCTCTAAAATACCCTGAACAGAACAGAGGAGTTAACCTAATGTACAACAAAAGATTTATAATACCAGGGCTGGCTATATTGGTCCTGATTGTAACTTTCCCGCTCTGGTTCAATGCGTTCTCGAAGGCAAGTGCGGTACCAAAGCCTGAACTGCCGCCGGGTGGAGAAAAACAGTGTGTCGCGTCTATCCCTGAAATGCGGGCCAGTCACATGGTCATGCTCAATGAATGGCGTGATGCTGTTCTGCGAGATGAAGACCGTGTTGCTGTGACAGTAAACGGAAAAGAATATCGGAAAGGTTTGCAGATGGCCTGTATGCAGTGCCACTCAAATAAGGAGAAATTTTGTGACTCCTGTCATGAATATGCATCTGTCAAACCCTACTGCTGGGATTGTCATTTGACTCCGGCCGTATTGGCGACCAAGAAGGAGACACACTAATGGATAAGCAAAGAAGAAAATTCCTGAAGATTGCCGGAGTAACGGCTTTAGCCGGTTTGAGTGCTCCGGCGGTAATAAAACTGACTTCCTCCCCGGCTCTTGCTTCATCAGAGACACCTGGTGAAGCCGCAGGACACGCTGCTCCGGCTGAAGCGCATGGTGCTGAAGGTCATGGAGCTGAACAGGCCGCCCATACAGGGGTACGTCTTGGCATGCTCATTGACATGCGCAAGCTATATGGTCGTCCGGATCTCATGGATAAGGCAACTGCGGCATGTCACAAAGTGCACAACGTTCCGCATATTGAGAACAAAAAGAATGAAATAAAATGGCTCTGGCATGCTCCCTTTGAAAATGTTTTCCCGGAGCATTCTTCCTACCATGAGTCAAAGGTGACTGCTGAAAACGACTTTATGGTGCTCTGTAATCATTGTGATGAGCCGCCCTGTGTTCGGGTTTGCCCGACCAAAGCAACTTTCAGGGATGAAAAAACCGGTATAGTGGCCATGGACTTTCATCGTTGCATCGGTTGTCGATTCTGTATGATGGGGTGTCCGTATGGTGCCAGAAGCTTTAACTGGATGGATCCCCGCCCATATATTAAAGAGTATAATGCCGATTTTCCAACACGTATGCGTGGTGTTGTTGAAAAATGCAATTTCTGTGGCGAACGCCTGGCCCTTGGGCAGGAACCCGCCTGTGTTGAAGCTGTCAAGGAAGTCGGAGCTTTCGTTTTTGGAGACCTGAATGATCCAAACTCGGAGATTCGTCAGCGTCTTGACCAGGACCATACCATCCAACGGAAACCATCCCTTGGAACGAAACCGTCAGTCTTTTACATAGTGTGAGGGAGTCATGATTGAAAAAGCATTAAAAGGCAACTCTAACTACTGGATGTGGCTGGCATTTCTCACTGCATTCATTGCCGTCGGAGCGATTTGTTATCTCAGACAGTTTTTCTTAGGTATGTACTTGACGGGTATGGGCCGTGACCTGTCCTGGGGGCTGTATATTTCCCAATTCACCTTCCTGGTCGGTGTAGCGGCTGGAGGCTTGATGCTGGTACTCCCCTATTACGTGCATAATTATAAAGTATTTGGCAGGATTACCATCCTGGGCGAGTTCCTGGCTATTGGCGCGCTTGTCATGTGTCTCATGTTCATTATGGCCGATATCGGTCAGCCGCTACGTGGCCTGAATATGATTCTCCATCCGACCCCTAATTCCATGCTTTTCTGGGATATGTGTGTACTGCTCGGATATCTCGGATTAAACGTCATCTGTGGCTGGGTTATTCTTACCGCAGAGCGTAAACAGGTGAAACCTCCGAAGTGGGTGTATATTTTCGTCTATATTTCTATCCCCTTTGCCGTGTCGATCCATACAGTTACTGCTATGCTTTATTGTGGTCTGCCCGGCAGGCATTTCTGGCTGAGCGCGATTACCGCTCCCCGGTTTCTCGCATCCGCTTTTGCTGCAGGGCCGGCACTTATTGTTATTGCCTGCCTGATCATGAAGCGGGTTGCCCATTTTGACGCCGGCAAAGAGGCGATCAATAAGCTGACAACAATTATCATGTATGCAGCTTTAATTAACGCATTTTTTGTCTGCATGGAATTCTTTGTCGGCTACTACTCCAATATTCCTGGCCATATGCATTCACTCCAGTATCTGTTTTTTGGTCTTGAGCATAATGGGCATGTGTATAACAACCTTGTTCCCTTTATGTGGAGTTCAGTCCTTCTCTGTTTCGGCGGGCTTGGTTTGTTTGCCTATATGAAGATTGCCAATGTTTACTCTGATCTGATGGTGGGAGTAGGCTGTGCCGCAGTCTTTATTGCACTCTGGTTGGATAAAGGTCTGGGTTTTGTAATGGGTGGTCTGGTAGTCAATCCTTTAGAGGAAATCGTGGAATATTATCCAACTGCCAATGAAATTGGTATTACCCTCGGAATCTGGGCGACTGGATTCCTGCTGGTGACGGTTCTGTACAAAATTGCTGTCGGTGTTGAGCATGAAGTAGAGGCGTAGCTGCAAGGCCGCAACTCATAATAGCAGAGCCCCCGACTTGTCGGGGGCTTTTTTTTTTGTTAAAAGAAGAGAGCGCAGAGAAACTGTTTTAAAATTGCGTAAACTGATTTCTGAGGATTTCATTTGCAAAAGAAACGAGTGCTCATTGTTTTTTATTCTTTTACCCAGCAAACCAGACTTTTGCTCAAGAAATTTGTTGAAGGTCTTGAAGGTGAAGGGGTCGAAGTCGCTTTTGAAAAGCTGGTGCCGGTAGCTCCCTACAGCTTTCCTTTCCAAACAAATTTTCGTCTGGTCGCAGCGATGTCCGGTACTTTTTTCCGGTGCAGAATGAACATCCGACCGATAAATGAGATATGTTTTAAGGACTGGGATTGCATTATTCTGGCCGGCCCCACCTGGTCGTATCACCCGAGCGGCCCCATGCTTGATTTTCTCGATAGATATGCACAGCAGGTCTGTGCGGGGAAGGTGGTTATCCCGTTTATCTCATGCAGGTCCTACTGGCGTCTGCACTACTGGACAGTGAAGCGACGATTGCAGCGGGTTGGTGCAAGACCTGCTCAGCCGATAGTTTTTGTTCATCCCATAAAAGAACCATGGCGATTTATCGGTCTTGTCCTGCAACTGCGCGGAAAAATGGTTCGATCGAAAAATTCCTGGTTCAGAAAACATTATCCGGCGTATGGGCACAGCAAAATACAGGGTGACGAGGCCAAAGCTGCAGGCCGAAAAGTGGCTCTTGGATTGCTTGATGACATTTGACACCGATAGGTTACGGCCATTGTCCGGTTAAATAGAGGTGGAAAAAATAAAGAATATTTTCAGAATAAAAAGTATAAGCAATGGCGGCAAGAGACAGGAAAGGACCAAAGGGGATACGAGTCCGGCCTCCTTTCTTCTGGTACAGCATGGCGATCAGTCCGACGATCGTGCCGCTGAAAGAACTGGTAAAAATAACAAAGGGCAGCGATTGCCAGCCAAGCCAGGCGCCGATCATGGCCAGCAGCTTAATATCACCCCCGCCCATACCATCGACCTTGCGCAGAAGAAAATAAAACAATGCTACTGCATAGAGGACACCGCCGCCAGCGAGCAGGCCGATAAGTGAATTCTGCCAGGTGACAGTGGGACTGACGAGAGAAAAAAGGAAACCGAGAACAATACCCGGCAGGCTGATCACATCCGGGATGATCTGGTGGCGAATGTCGATAAAGATAATAACCAGAAGCGCCGCACAGAACAGAAAATATCCTGCAGTTGCGATTGTGAATTGAAATGTATACATGAGGGCGGCGGCAAGAAGCGCCATCATCAGTTCGACAAGGGGATACTGCAAGGAAATCGAAACCTGGCAGTGGCTGCATCTACCACGCAGAAACAGGTAGCTGATAACCGGTATGTTCTCGTACCAGTGTAGAGCAGCAGAGCATCTGGGGCAGTGGGAAGCAGGAAAGACTATAGATTGATCAGGATCCGGTAGGCGAAGGATCACGACATTTAAAAAGCTGCCGACAATTCCGCCGAAAATGGCAGATATGATAACAAGAATTGGGTCAGTAATCATAATGCAGGTGAATGTATAAAATCGTATAAACCTAAAATTGATGGGTTCGTAAAAAGCCAACGAAAACTTCATAAATAACTGGGTACAAAGCTTGAGATACGTCCAAAGGAAGTGTCCCTTAAGAACAACCAAAGGGGATCGGGCTTTTTACCTGGCCATTCATTATATAACTTAACTATGTCACAATACCAGGAAAATGCAACTGTTACGCATGTTGAACAGTTTACGGCAACAAACTATCGTCTGACCCTTGATTGTCCTGCGGTCGCAGGTTCTGCCAGGCCCGGTCAGTTCGTCATGATCAGGACCGGACGAGGCAAAGATCCACTGCTCCGCCGACCGTTCTCTATTCACCAGACCAGTCGGGATGGGACAATACAGATTTATTTCAAAGTGGTCGGTCGGGGGACTGATATTCTTGCCCATGTGAAAAAGCAGGAAACGCTCTCCATATTCGGCCCCCTAGGCAGAGGGTATCGCCTGAATACAGGCACCCCCTCCGTCATCGTCGGCGGCGGACTGGGAATCGCTCCCTTGCTCTTTCTTGTGCAAGAAAATTGCCGGGTGAAAAAAGACTGCACTGAGGATCTGATCGTCCTCGGGGCGCGGGAGAGGATTGAAATTGAACCTTTATTGGATGATTTCCGGCCATTTGGTATCAGGATCATGACGGCGACCGATGACGGTTCTTTAGGCCATCATGGTTTCGCGCTTGGCATACTTGAATCCATGCAATTGCCAAGTGGATGCACAGTCTATGGCTGCGGCCCCGAACCAATGCTGGCCGGTCTGAGCAGTTTTTGCGCGTCTAGAGGTCTCCCCTGCCAGGTCTCGGTTGAAAGTGTCATGGCCTGCGGTATGGGTGCCTGTCTCGGCTGCAGCAGACCTGACAGCAAGGGAAACTACACCCATGTATGTCTCAATGGTCCGGTGTATAATGCGGAGGATTTACAATGGAAAATGTAAGCCTTCAAGAGGGTCAGGTGCCTGATCTGCGGGTAAATATCGGCTCTCTTGAGCTGGCCAATCCGGTGATGACCGCCTCGGGAACCTTCGGATATGCCAGAGAGTTTGAAAATCTTATGAACCTGCACCGCCTGGGAGCCGTAATAGTCAAAGGCATCTCGCTTCATCCCCGTGCTGGGAACCCGCCGCAGCGCATCATGGAAACTGCCTGCGGTATGCTGAACGCCATAGGCCTGCAGAATGTTGGGGTCGACCGGTTTATCACCGAGAAGATGAACTACCTTGCCGGGCTGAACATTCCGGTTATTGTCAATATTCTTGGCGATTCCCTGGCGGAATATGAGGAGATAACCAAAAGGCTGGCGGGGGTACCGGGAGTTGCCGGAATTGAAGTGAACATCTCTTGTCCGAATGTAAAAAAAGGCGGGGTTGCCTTTGGCACCGATCCGGCGATGGCCGCGGCGGTCACAGCGGCAGTCAAAAACAAGGCCGATGTGCCGGTAATGGTCAAGCTCTCGCCTAATGTAACGGATATTACCCTTATTGCCAGAGCCGTTGAACAGGCAGGGGCTGATTCGATTTCTCTTATCAATACCCTCATAGGTATGGGCATTGATCTGAAAACGAGACGCCCCGTTCTGGCTAATGTCATCGGCGGTCTTTCCGGGCCGGCCATAAAGCCGGTAGCATTGCGCATGGTATTTGAGGTCGCGCGGGTGGTCTCTATCCCGGTGATCGGCATAGGTGGTATCGAGTCGGCGGAGGATGCGCTGGAGTTCATGCTCGCCGGGGCGACCGCCGTGCAGATCGGTACCGCAAATTTTGTCAACCCAAGAGCCAGTGAGGATGTCGTCGATGGGATCAGTGCCTATGCCGCTAATGAAAAATTGACCTCAATCCGCTCCATTATCGGCGGCCTTCGCCTGGATTCCTTGAAAGACCATGCAACCAGTTCCCATAACCCTGTCGCGAAATAATCATGATTGCCATAAAGCCCATCGCCCATGTTGACGCCGTAATCGAAGTTCCCGGTTCAAAAAGTCTCACCCAGAGAGCCCTCATAGCGGCTTCACTCGCACAGGGAACGAGCAGGCTGTTTGGGCCACTGGAAAGCGAGGATACACAGTATTCATCTGCAGCACTCATGCAGATGGGTATTGCCATAGATAAAAACAAAGAGTGGCGAGTTCAGGGCAACGGGGGGCTTATCCAGCCAGCTGCCGGACCAATTTTTCTTGGCAATAACGGGACAGCCACACGATTTTTGACTTCTGTCGCTTCACTTGGCAATTCAAGCTATGTAATAGATGGCGACCCACGTATGTACCAGCGTCCGATCGAGCCATTGATGCATGCCCTGCAGGGCTGGGGGGTGGATATCATCGCCACCAGGGGGACCGGCTGTCCTCCTCTGGCCATCAACGGGAAGGGGATTGCCGGCGGAACCACTATTCTCCCGGAAGGAAAAAGCAGTCAGTATTTATCCTCCCTGCTGCTTGTCGCTCCCTATGCCAAAACGCCGGCGGTTCTCAAAGTGGAGGGCGAGGTTTTGTCCAGGCCCTATGTCGCTATGACCCTTTCGGTGATGGACGCCTTCGGCATCGCCGTTGAATGCACCCCGGATTTCAGTTTTTTCAGCATCCCCCAGGGCTGTTACCGGGCACGAGAATATCGGATTGAAGGAGATGCCTCCAACGCTTCTTACTTCTGGGCTGCAGCGGCAGTCACCGGTGGACGGGTAACGGTGACCAACGTCCCCGTGCCGTCACTGCAGGGCGATGCGATGCTGGTGCCTCTGTTGGGTCGAATGGGCTGTGAAGTGACCAGGTCAGGCAATGGTATTACTCTGCAGGGGGCTTCGCGATTGGAAGGAATAAGAGTGGACATGGGGGATATGCCGGATGTGGTCCCGACACTGGCTGTCGTCGCCGCGTTTGCCCACGGCACCACGGTGATTGAAAATATCGCCCATTTGCGCATAAAGGAATGCGACCGGCTGTCTGCTATGGTTGCAGAGCTGACTAAACTGGGCGTGAAGGTAGAAGAAAAGGATGCGGCGATGATCATCCATGGCGAAGGAGGCGAGGGACTTCACGGGGCTGCGATCGAAACCTATGCCGATCACCGCATGGCGATGAGTCTGGCCGTGGCCGGTCTTCGCATTCCCGGGGTGCGGATTACCGGCGAGCAATGTGTGGCCAAGTCATTTCCTGATTTCTGGCAGAGATTTGCGCTTCTTTATCCAAAGTAAATTGGTATCGGTGGTTCTTTATTGAGTGACTCCGGGAAAGCCCTTTTTCACCAGAAAAAACAGTGAACCTTGTTCTTTCATATGGTTGGCGGCGACCTCGGCATAGTCGTCAGCCCCCCAGAAAATATCTACCCGGCCCGTTCCTTTTATAGCCGCCCCGGAATCCTGCGGGAATACAAAACGTTTGAGCGGCACCCAGCCGGTGATAGTCCCGTCTTCAGCCACTAGCGGTCGCCGTGCGATTAAATAACCAAGAGTGCCGCCGGGCAGAGCAGCCCCGTCTATGGCAATCGATCGACCGGGGGTCAGGGGTTCCCCGCTGCTGCCTCTGGGGGGGAGAACATCCCCCCAGCTGAAAAATATAAACCGGGGGTTAGACTGGAGAATCCGCTGCCGCTGATCCGGGTGATCGTGCAGGTACGCTCTTATGGCCGGGATGTTTACTTCTTCCAGGGTCATTTTCTTTTCATCAGCCAGCAGCTTGCCGATACTTCTATAATCAAGACCGTTGGAGCCGGCAAAACGCACGGTTCTGATTGATTTGTCCGGCAGTTGAATCCGGCCCGATCCCTGTACGTGGAGCAGAAAAGCGTCAAAAGGATCCTGGAGAAAGGCCAGTTCTTCTCCCTGCAGCAGTGCATTATTTTCGATTTCCGCCCGATCCCAGAACCTGACAAAGGTATGGTCTTTATCATATCGGCCAATGGACTTCTTGCCATTTGGCGCAGGCAGAGTGACAAGAGATTTCGGCAGGGAGTAAATGGGAGTCAGGAAGGGTGGGGTTTTCGTAAGACTGCCGGCGAATGTCGGTTCATAATAGCCGGTGACCAGCATGCTGCGATCTCGTGATTCGGTTCGCCCGCCGGCCTGATAGACAAGGTAATGTTCCTGGATAAACCGGTGCAGCTCGTTGCTGTCCGGTTGTTGCTGGAGCTTTGCCAGGAATTCCTGTACGGAAAACAGCAGCCAGCGATTGTCATAGACGTCCGAGCCGAAAACGATCTTTTGTGCAGGGTTCTGTCTTTTCAGATATGCAGCCTGGCGTTTGGCGGAATCGATCAGCGAATCGATGTGCAGATCATCGGTGAAGACAGGCGCCTCGCTCGCTGTAAGACGGTGAAGCGGTTTGTAGGGATCTTCGGGGCTTGGCAGGGAGCATCCTGAAAGGCCAACAATCGTCAGCAGAACAGCAAACAGGGCAAGAGGACGCAATCGATAAGGCATCGAGGTCTGCTTATTTTTTGAATGATTCGGCCATCTCGCTTACGGTCATGGCGTATTTGTTGCTGTGATTGTATTCAAAAATAACCCTGAAATTAGGGTAGCCTGCGACATAACGCATTCCGCCGCCCTCTAAGAGGGATCTTTCCAACTCGACAATAGACAGTTTTCCATTGTTTGGTGGGCGTGGAATGGTGACCTGCTGGATGTCAGCGACAGCTCGCCAGTCAAGCAAGGCCTCAGGTCCTTCTTTCTTGAGTGTATTCTGCAGTTCTGGCTTAAGCTCACCGCCGATCTCTGCAAAAACAGGCGCCTGGAGTGTCCAGCCAAAATTTTTCAGGTAATTGGCAATGGAGGCAAAGACATCATCCATCGAATTAATGAGATCCCGCCGATCGTCGCCATCGAAATCTACCGCATATTTGTTGAAACTTGACGGCATAAACTGGGCCTGACCAAAAGCTCCCGCGTACGAGCCGTTAACCCGCAGTGGATCCATATTATTGGCCCTGCACAGAATGAGAAAATTGATGAGCTCTTTCCGGTAGAAATCAGACCTGCGGGGATACATGTCAAAAAGGGTGTTAAGCGTCCGAAAGAGGTTGAAACCGCCCTGGTTGAAGCCGAATCTGGACTCGATGGCCCAGATGGCGACAACATATTCTCGATCGACGCCAAATGCAGCTTCAATTCGATCAAACACCTGCCGGTATTGGACAAGACTGTCTTTGCCCTTGGCAATAACAGAAGGTGTGATAAACAGAGGCCAATATTCATAATAGGGTTTGGCCTCTCCAGGTTTATCCATCAGCTCCAGTACTTTTCGGTCGCCTTGCAATCCTTGAAAGAGTTGTTCGAGGTCTTTTTTGACAAAGTGATGCTGGTTCACCAGTTCTTGAAACAGCTGCTGATAACTTTGGCTGTTCAGGTCGATAGGTTGGTTGTCGACCACCAGATCGGCAGCCTTTGGGACATCCTCGGCAATACAGGTGACATCAATCAGAAAAACCAGCAGCACACTGAAAAGCGCGGAGCCGAATATATAAAATTTAAGACGCGAATAAATGATAGTCTCTCCCTCACGTTTATTGTTATGCTAACCCCGGTAAACGGGAAGAAAGTCGGGATAAATGCCTTGGTGGTATTTTTAAGTTTTTAATTTTAAGACACTCTCCAGATTATTTTGATTTTTGTACCCCTCGAGGGGGTATTGAACTGAATGGCAGGAATTCTGGAGTAAGGCACTAAAAACTTACCATTATCAACGGTAAAAAGAGAGGAATTTTTCGATAAAGTCGTCGAGTTGATGCGCCGGGAGGCTGTTGATTCCTGCCGCAGCCTTTCTGCCGCCACCGGTAGGGAACAGGTTGCAGAGGGTGTCAGCATCGCGTCGATCGTTAAGCGGAGCGCGGACGCTCACCCTCAGGTTGTTGTTTTTGTCCTCAGTGAGTATAGCGTGGGCTGCGTCTGGTTGTTCCCGCATCCGGAAATTGGAGAAAACTCCGGTAACCCGCCGTGCCCATGGGGCATCGGGCAGAATATATACTCGGTTTTTGCCAACCGTTTTCATCTCGTGCATCTGCATTGCCAGGGTAATATCTTCTTGATATCCCCGCCGCAGTACGACAATCTCCGGGGCATTTTCCAGGAAAGTAAAAGGGGTGGTGTGCGGATGAACAGCCGTATAAAGATCTCGGGGGTGGTAGTGGAGATCATCGATGGTCGTTCCGTACCCATTATAATTGAAAAGTTCTCCCAGTTCTTGTAACTGCCCGGTCTGATCTTCTGTCAAACCTTGTTTTTTGGCCTGCTGGTTTGCCAGATGGTGCAGATTGTCACCAAATGCGCCGCATATGGCCCAGAGGCAATGTTTGCCGGCCAGAGTTTTATTAACGAGCATTGAGGTGCAGGTATTGGGTGAGGGATCAATGCATGCCTGCAAGAAGGGGGAATCCGGGATGCTGCCTGCAAAATGGTGATCAAAATAGACGATCTTATTCTGGTGCTGCAGCAACTGCAGGAGTGCGGACCGGTTACTGTCGAGGGAGATGTCAAAAACACAAAGGAGCGTGTTGTGCTGGTTTTCTACCTGGGAGAGTAGCTGTATATCCCTCTTTACACCGGTTATAAGCTGTGTCTCTGGCAGTGGGTTTTCCAGCCGATATTGATGAAGGGCAAAAATACCATCGGCATCGCCATTGAAAATGTCATAGTACATGGCAGATTTTAGTCAGTGTTCCATACGGGTTAAATTTAAAAATTGATCCCCAGCGGCGAACCAATGTTGGCCAGACTGAAAACGACGAGGACAGCGGTGTCGGTGGGGGTGTATCGTGTCTCAAATTTAACCGCCCAGCAGGGAGCCCGATAGGTGAGGGAACCCCTGGCTTCGACCGTTTCCTCCTGCGAGATAGAATGTTCAATTTTGCCGCCGGCATACCAGCCGTTGATGATATACGCTTGAACCGTCGCGTTGATCTGCTCGATGTCGGAGATCTCGCTGTAACTATAATCAAGACTTAAGGAATCGCCCCTGCTGTTGCTGTAGGCACTTTCCAGGATTTGTCGGGTGAATGTATTGTCATAGACGTCATAATAATTTTTGTAGGAAATTGAGGTCCTGGTGAACGGTTTCCATTTTATTTCGGAAAGGATAGCTGAAAACGGTTGGTCCGAGGATTCACTGCGAAGATCGTAGGATTGTGCAATGTTCAGTTCGGCATAGTCATTGATGGGATTCCAGGTCTCTTCATTTCCCATGAATGTATTTATGTAATTGTCCAGACCGTAGGTGATGGCATTTTTATTATCAAATGCGTCGACCGCCTCAAATTCGGTGAGATCTCCCTCGTCAACCAGAGGGATGTAACCATATTTAACATAGGGTCTCATCTGGTGGGTGACGGTCCGGTCACTCTTTGCTCCGAAGGTAAAATTTCTCTCCAGAGTGGTTGCCACCTCGATTTCGAACTCAGGATACAGACGGTTCTGGGTGTCGTTGTATGCCCACTCGGCATCCCCATAGGTTTGAGCAAGGTAAAAGGTGTCATGGAGACCAAGTTCTGCTCTTGATTCAAGGTATGGGCTCAGTGAAAGAGGTGTGGAAATTGACGGGTTCAGGTCGAATACATGTCCGCCTACACCGTCTTCCCGCCAGTAGTCGACATAACTTGTCTCCCAGTCAAAAGAAAAGCGTGTGTTGCCGAGGGGCACTATACCGGCGTAGTCGATGCTGGGGAGCGACCACAGTGGGGTGTCGGTATCGCTGGCGGTGGTGTCGGCATCGTTGATGGCCATGAGGTTGACCTGCAGTGCTGTACCATTCCAGCTGCGCAGCGTTTTAAATGTGTTCTCTCGCAAGGTATCTGTCTTATTCTGGAAACCCCGGCCAAAAGTTCCCATGTACCGGTTGTGCGTATTTTCAAATCCCGTTAAGCCGGAGTCAAACTCGCTGAGATAATCCTGGTCGGAAACAATATCAATATCGAGACGTGTCTGCCATTCGGCAAAAGATTGGTCCGCCTTTCCTCTCAGCCAGTACCTGTCGCTGTTGTCATGGGTATATCCGGTACTGTCATAATAGGAAGTTTCCGAGGGGTCCGAAAGCCTGTCGTGTAGAAAATCCCCAGTGAAAATTCCCTTGTCGGTTTCGCTCGCAACATAACGGAATTCGACCCCCGGCATAAGCCCTCGATTGCTCATGTAATGTGGGTAAAAAGTTGCATCGGCAGATTCAGAGATATTGAGAAAGAAGGGGAGGTTTACGCCATAGCCGTTATTTGTTGAGGAGGAAAATTCGGGAAAAACAAACCCGGTCTGACGAGTACTTTTAACTGGAACAAGCAGGTAAGGCGAATAAAAGACCGGAACATTTCTAATGTTGAATCGCGCGTTTTTTAGGACCGCGAAGCCATCCTGCCGGACGTTAGTTTCGGAGCTGGCGAAACTCCACGGGGGAGTCTGACCACTTTCTAGTTTACAGGTTATCGCCCAGCCGTCAATAATCCGGTAGGTATCAAGCCCGGTCTTTTCAATCTTTTTCCCTTCGAGATGAAGCGTGTTGTTTTTGTGAAGAATCGTTGCATCGGTAAACGTGCCGGTCTCATCGACCAGATTTAAGGTTCCAGCTTTGGCGGTAAGCTGGTCATCTTTTGTGGTGATGTGTACGTTTCCCTTGGCATTAATGGATTTCAGGTCTACATCGTAAACTATCCAGTCAGCCTTGATTGTCATGGTTGTCTGGTATTGTGGTGACGGAGATTGCGCATCACCAGCCATCAGCGGAGTTTTTTCAGCGTTCTCTGTAAGGAGTTTCGACCAGAGCGAAGACTGGATGTCGGCCGCCGATTGCGGCTGCGCCATCTTTTCTCGTTTTATAAGAACGACATTGCCCTTGGCGACAATGCTGTTTGGGTTCTCGTAACGGACAATTTTATCCGCAGAAACATTCCATTCTTCAGTCGAGGCCTTTTCCGCATATGCCTGACAGGTAATCACGCAGGAGGAGAGAACCGTGAGTACAATGGCGGCCGGTTGCAAAAGGCTGATACGGAACAAGCATGGTGGCACAGTGTACTCCTTTCGAGAGATCGTTGTCGGCGGTGTAATAACCTTTTCTATTGATGAAGAAAAGAGTAAAATGCGTAATATTGTCGTCATTCCTGCATTGTGTATGGTTACCAATGGACGACATTGCAGTTAAATGTTACCTGAAGCTGGAAATGTACGGTTCAGAGCGAATACTGTCAAGTTTAAACTCAGCACCTGTGTTCTGGTCGAACCGAACATCTATTTCATATAATTGAGAAAACAGTGACCCGGAAGAGATATGTCCTCAAGATGGCCCGGTACAGGAAATGATGACGGAAATCAACAGTCTCTCGTTGGATAATGTCAAATACCATTTGTGTTTCATGGGAATTGACAGTACTAGTATGTCGGGGAATTGAGCACATGGGGACGGCAGGAATTACTGTAACTGCACCGGACGTGTCTGGCTTCATAAAATGCCTAAGATCATTACCTCCAAACTCCGGTAAACTGGAAATAAACCGGGATAAGTACCTTGTGGCTGATGTTTTTCCTGCAAAAAAACAGGAAAATAATCGGTAAGGTACTAAGAATTGCAGGTTTACATTGAGTAAGAGACAGTTTTGTCAGGCCGGCTGAAATGCGCGGGTACGACGTGGTGTGACGGCAGTGTGCACCCTCTGTGCAGTTGCAACCGCAAACGAGCTTGCTCAATGAATACCGATAAAAAAGTGAATACAAATATGCTGATTGTTGCAAAACAGGATTTTTAATGCCTGCATTGTCAACGATTCTATCAATAAAATTGTCGGGTTGCGGCCGCCTTTGGTGTGCTCTATCCGGTGTAAAGGACAAAATATGGTTGGAAAAAAAGATGCTGATAAAGAAAATAAAACTGTGCAAATAAAGGCGACGACGGGAGCGTGGTGGAAGAGCACCACCAGTGAGGTGGCATCGGACGCTGCTTCAGAAACGCCGGAACCAGAACAGGAGGCGGTCACCCCTGTAAAAGCCAAGAGTCGACCCAGAAAAAGAACCCCCAGAAAAACCGCGGTAGAGATCAGTCCTGAACAAGAAGCTGGTACTGCTCAGGACAGTGCCGGGGAGCAAACTCAGGAAAAAGAGAAAAAGAGCGCTCCTGCCAGAAAGCGCTCCGGCAGACGACCGAAGAAAAAAACCGATGAAGTCGTCGAGGATATCTTGGCGGATACAGCAGCCGTAACCGAGCAGAAAGAGGTCGGCTCTGAAATTGAAACTGTCGTCGCCCAGGTTGTAGAAACAGCTGCAGAGGAAAAAGACGAGCCAAAACGTCCTCGCGGGCGCCGGGGAAGAGGAAGGAAAAAGGCGACGACTGCGGATAAGCCCGCTGTCGCTGCGAGCGTGGCCGATGATGACGCGGAACCCGCCGCCGAACAGAGCACGCTTGAAGAGGCAGGACTTGACTGGTCTCTGGATGCCGATTCCGAAAATGCATTGGAAGAGCAAGACGCCGAGGCTGCTGGACAAACGGTAGAAGAAAAGAGTACCAGGGCTCACGCAAAAGAAGAAACTAAAAAAGTCTGCAAGCTGCTGATCAACGCAGAAGAACCGGAAGAATGCCGTCTGGCCTTGCTTGAAGATGGCCGGTTGGAATCCATCCATGTCTCTACCATTTCCAGAACGCAGACAAAAAGCAATATCTATAAGGCCCGCATCGTCGCTATCGAACCGAGTCTTCAGGCGGCATTTGTCGATTACGGGACCGAAAAAAACGGATTTTTGCCCTTTAGCGAGATTCACCCCGAGTACTATAAGCAGGACTTATCGGCAGAAACTCTTCGCTTGGTGGAAAATAATCAGTGGAAAAAACTGAACATAACTAATGTCATTGAGAAGGGGCAGGAGATTCTGGCCCAGGTAGTCAAGGAAGAGGTGGGTAAAAAGGGTGCAAACATGACCACCTTCCTGTCGATCCCCGGGCGCTGCGTGGTTCTGATGCCGGGATCGGACTCGGCGGGAATTTCCCGGAAAATCTCCGGAGAGCAGCGAAGATCGCAACTGCGGGATACCATGCTTTCCATGAATTTGCCGGAAGGCATTGGTTGGATTGTCCGAACGGCCAGCGTTGATATAACCCAGGATGCCTTAGCCCGCGATGTCGAGTATCTCCTTGAACTGTGGAATGAGATTAAAAACAAAGGTCAGGAGATGGATGGGGTTGGTCTGGTCTATGAAGATCATCGGAGTGTTCTCCGGTTTTTGCGCGAACATTTCGATCCCTCCATCCAGGAAATACTGGTTGATGATCGAACCGCACTGGAGCAGGTTAAAGAGTTTGTCAAAATGCTGCCGGAGCAGCAGAGAACCGTCAATGTCCGTTTTCATCAGGGCGCTCGACCAATCTTTAATCAGTACAGTGTTGAAGATCAGATAGAATCGATTTACCAGTCCCAGGTGAGTCTGCCTTCGGGCGGCTCCATTGTTATCGATCCGACCGAGGCACTGGTGGCAATCGATGTCAATTCCGGCTCGACCTCCAAGGGCAAAAATTTTGAGGCCTCAATTTTTCAGGCCAACATGGAAGCCGCCGCAGAACTGGCCCGACAGCTGAGACTGAGAGACCTTGGCGGCTTGATAGTCGTCGACTTTATCGATATGCGCAATAGAAAGCATATCCTCGCCGTCGAAAGAGAAGTGAAGACGGCGATGAAAAAAGATAAAGCCAAAGTCGATTTCAGCAGGATATCCAAATTCGGCTTGATGGAGATTTCCCGGCAAAAGCTCGGTGCCCCTATCGAGGCCGGCAACTACCGACGCTGCGAGCATTGTAAAGGCCGGGGGACGGTGCGATCAGTCGAAACACTCTCTCTCTACTATCTGCGGCGAATCCAGACCGGCGCGAGCCGGAAACAGGTAGAGGCTATTGAGTGTCACTTTCCTCTTGATGTGGCCGCCTATCTGCTCAACAATAAAAGAAGCGAACTCGCGGAGCTGGAGAAACGGTATCAGGTTGAAATTAACATAGTCGCCGAAGTTGATATGAAGCCTGCCGACAATGAGATACTCTTCCATAAGGCGGAAAAAGAAAATATTTCCAAAAAACAGGCTTGAGTTACCGATCAATCTAGGGTATAAAACCATCTCTCCAATGCACCAGTAGCTCAGCTGGATAGAGTACCTGACTACGAATCAGGGGGTCACAGGTTCGAATCCTGTCTGGTGTACCAAGAAATTCAAGGACTTATCGTCAATTCGGTAAGTCCTTTTTTGTTTTGGATCTGTTTTGTACAACCCTTGTACAACCTCTTTTCGTCTTCTTCTAAAAAACTGATCCTGGCGAATCTGGGCCATGTATGACGTCGGGAGGGCCTGCTTTATGTGGCGCTTACGCCAAACCCAGGATGGCAAATCCGGTACATGCTTTATCTGAGAGTTTGAAATAATGAAACGACTGCTGTTATCCTTCCTGCTGGTGTTCCTGCTCGTATCCATTTCAGCCCAAGCCGGAGTTATCACCGGCAAGGTGGTGGGCATTGCTGATGGCGACACCATAGCCATATTGGACAGCAACAAGATTCAGCACAAGATCCGTCTGTACGGCATCGATACACCAGAAAAAGGACAAGCATTTGGCAACGCTGCTAAAAAATACACCGCGAGTCTAACTGCAGGAAAGACTGCAGAAGTCATCGCCTATGATACCGATAGATACGGCAGGACTGTGGGCATTGTCATGAACAATGGTGTGAATGTTAACCAGAGCCTTATCAAAGCCGGCTATTCTTCAAGGATGACTGCAAGACGTGCAGATGGTTTCTTCCTTCTACCAAGGACATCGCTGAGATTTTGTGGAGTTATCTCGCAAAACAATGCAACTCTTCTTAAGAGTTCCTCGTTCCATGGCTATTTATTAAGAAATAAGAATAGTTATTTCTATATTTTATTGATTGTGAGCTGGCAATGTGTCTTTAGCAGATACCAGCCTGATAAAAAGCTTTCAAGGAGGTTCAATAATGGATGATCTCATCAGGGTATTGGAAAAAATGAAGCAGGATTTGCAATTTTTGTGTCAAGAGATACAGGAATTACAAGCAGAAAGAAACTAAAAAGTCTACCCCTCTTTGTTAGTGCGGACGAGGCGTTAAGAACCAAAAATCGTTTCATATCCTTTCTGTCTCTTTGAGTGTAATGAGGTTAGGAAAGATATCGCCAAAAAATCTTATTTCCAAAGAAATGGAGTGCTTTTTTTCGTAGCAGATCATTTTTCGCACAGGTCGACAGATCCAAGGACTAATGTAGGTTCTTAAATTTAGCTCTTGCTGGCAACATGGTTATAGATACTAAGGAAGGGTGAAATAGACCGTAGCTGATAAGTCAGCCAGGTCTATTTCAAATGGTCCATATTCAGAATTGTTTGACTCTCTTCAAAACAAAATAAGTTTACTTAAATCTTTAGTATTAAGGTAAAAATCGCATTAATTGCGATAGAAAATCACAGAGGCATGGAGGGATTATGTTAGAAATACCGAGTTTAAGGCGTGAGACGAGGTATGGAGTTCCTGCGGCTGATCTATTGTTGTTTAACAGGCATTACGTCCTTGGATATTCATATTACTTTAGACAAGCCAAATGGGCCCTGGAGATAGTAGATCCAAATAAATCTACTATTGGAAGGGCTGATAATTTTCGTCCAGATTACCGAATCGCTGACATGTTTAGAGCTGACCTGGTTGACTATGTGGGATCTGGCTATGATCGGGGGCATTTGATCGCCAGCGCAAACCAAATAGAAACTGAGATTCAAAACAGTGAAACCTTCCTGCTGTCGAATATGTCACCGCAAAAGCCTACTTTGAATAGAATAATATGGAAGAAGCTTGAGGAGGCGGTAAGAGAACTAGATGCCAAGAAGGACATTCTTGAGACTTACGTTATCTGTGGCCCTATCTTTTATTTTGATGTTGAGGTTAAAATGATTGGTGCAGAAGATGATAATGGTGTCTCCCTGCCAATCCCTCACGCGTTTTTCAAATCCATATTAACAGAAGACAATAGAGGAACACTTAACATGTGGTCCTTTGTCATACCCAATGACGGCTCAAATTTACCACTTGAGGAGTTTTTGGTGCCAACAACAAAGGTGGAAAAACTATCCGGAATATTTTTGTGGGAGCGTCTTGTTGGCACAAAAATTAAACATGAAAAAGAGCTGGTGCGAAAAATGTGGTGAGAGTTGGTGCTGTCTGGAAGGTTAACAGTCGACACCTCGAGTTGGAGCTCTGTTGCAGTTTTAAAAGGTGTTCTTTGGTTATGTTGCGAGATTAGTTGTGGTGCGTCTTTTCTACTCTGTTTTTTTTAAAAAATGGTTAAGATTGCCAAGAGAAATTTTTCTAGCGGGGCTTGCAGGTACCAAATTTGAAGACTGACCTCACTTTGCCACTTTCTGCTCTTCTCTAAGAGGTTTTTTGGTTATTGAAAGTTGAGATGGAAGTGGTGACTGTCTGATCAAGATCGCTCATTTTTGGTCACGTCTATCTCCCGTTTTCGAATGATACGATAGGCATATTCGATAGCAACTGAGAGAACAACCATTCCCGCCAGGAATAAGATATGCAGGGGATTATCGCGCATCGTGAGCCAGATCAGGCTTCCTAAAGCGGCAAGGCAAAGAAATGCCCCGAGGATCGAAATCCCCTTGTTGCTCCCGATTTTTCCGGATAGCCGATAAGAGGCACCATTGACCGCTGCGAAGATCAACAGAAACCCGGCGCTTCCCATCATGGAAATACTATCCAGGTTAAAAGAGTTGGCCATAGCCAGGGTGGCCGCCGCGGTGATCAACAGGCCCTCAATGGGCTTATCCCAGATCTTGTTCTCTAGAAAGGCAGGCAGTTCGCCATCTTTAGCGATTATAAACGACAGGCGTGCAGCGCCGTACAGCGTAGCATTAATAGCCGATGCCGTGGATAGTAAGGCGGCTACCGTGATGATATCATATCCTTTTTGACCCAAAAACGGGCGGGCGGCTTCGGCCAGTGCGTAATCTTTGGCCTGGACGATATCGGGAACAGGCAGATTTCCCACCGTAACTAAGGCAACCAGGACATACAGGACGATCACAAATATAGTCGATATGAAAAAGGCTCGCGGCAGGTTTATTGAGGGGCTGGTGATATCGCCGGCTGTATTAGCGATAAGCTCGAAACCCTCATAGGCCAGAAAAATCACCATTCCACCTGCAATCAGGGGAACAGGCGCCGCCCAGTGAGAAACTGCCAACTGCGATGGATCAATTCCGAAAAATCCGATCCCGACAAACACCAGCAGGATGATCACCTTGATGGCGACAATCCACTCCTCTGCCTCGCCGATCAGCTTAGAGCTCAATATATTCAGCCCTGTGATCAGGAGAATAATACCGCTGATAAGGACGTGTTTGGCAACAGCGTGCCAGGACGATGGAAATAGTTCAGCACCGTAACTACCGAAGGCATAGGCGTAGAGCGAGAGCATGACGATATAACTGATCCAGAGCAGAATGTTCAGCGAACCTGTCCAGATGCCCGAACCAAATGCCTTATCCAGATAGGTGACGGTACCACCCTGACTGGGCAAGGCAACCGACAATTTCGTGTATGAATAGGAAGTGACAAGTGCAATAAATCCGGCCAGTAAAAAAGAGAGAGGTGCCCCCGCTTTGGTAATCTGTACGGAAAGACCAAGCACGGCAAAAATACCGCCGCCGACCATTCCGCCCACACCTATGGATACGGCGCCCCACAAACTAATGGAACCTTTGTCCGAAGATCTAGAATCAGCCATGACACTCATTTCCCGTCAACGTTTTATGTACCTTACAATTGTTTTTGTTCATTAATGTGATGGTCTGGTCCCTCTGAAACAATTACAAAAAGAAAGATTACTCCCTGAAATAAGAAAGCGTGTCAAATTTCCAGCCGAACGCCGACTTCAATTGTTTGCTCCGCTGGAAGATTAAAAAATGAGATGGCATCGGCTGCGTTGCGGGACATAAAAATAAAGAGGTTCGCACGCCATCGCATCATGGCCGATTTTTCAGCGATAACCAGGTTTTCATGGCCGATATAAAAACTCGTTGTTTCCGGATCCAGATCCAAGCCCTGATCCCGCATCAATGACAATACACTCTCCAACGTAAGATCTTCCATGAAGCCATAGCAAGCTCTGACGCGATGTAACCCTCCACCCAATTTTTCGGTTTGGATCTTTTCGAGATTAGGAACTCGCGGAATGTCTTCCACCTGAAAAGTCAGCAATATTGTCCGATTGTGAATGACTTTGTGGTGTTTGAGGTTCTTTGCCAGGGCCACGGGCACGACATTTTGATTTCCGGTTAAATAAACTGCGTCCCCTTCGATTTTGTTTGGCGGGTGGTTGGCCAGATCGACGCTCAATTGATGCACCGGCGACATGACCTTGTGCAGCTTGGCCTCCAGTACACCACGTCCCTTGGCCCAGGTGAGCATCACTGTAAAAAATGTAGCTCCGATAACCAGCGGGAACCATGCCCCATGAAAGATTTTGCTGAGGTTGGCCGCAAAAAATGGCACGTCCACCAGCAAAAAGAGGCCTGCCAGCGGTGCGGCCCACATCAAAGGCCAATGCCACTTTCTGCGGGTTACAACAAAAAACAGCACCGTGTTAATGATCATCGTGGAGGTTACGGCTAACCCGTATGCAGCGGCAAGTTTGCTGGAGGATTGAAAACCGGCCACAAGGGAGATCGTGCAGACCATGAGCAGCCAATTGACCGGAGCGATATAGATCTGGCCGATTTGCGTTGCGGCGGTATGCCGGATGTTTAAACGCGGGAGGTATCCCAGTTGGATTGCTTGTCGGGTCATGGAAAAAGCGCCGCTGATGACCGCCTGTGAGGCGATGATGGTGGCCAGGGTAGCTAATAACACCGTCGGAACCATAGCCCAAGCGGGCACCATAGCGTAAAAAGGATGACTGGCCGCTTCCGGATTGACCAGGAGAAGGGCTCCCTGCCCAAAATAATTCAACACAAGAGCTGGAAAAACAATGGCAAACCAGGTCAGACGAATGGGACGGGGACCGAAGTGCCCCATGTCGGCGTATAACGCTTCGGTGCCGGTGACCACCAGGAATACGGCTCCCAACACCACAACTCCCTGCAGTTTATTAATAACCAGGAAGTGGATCGCATACCACGGAAAAACAGCCGACAGCACTTGCGGCGTATGGGCCACTTGTATGGCCCCGGTTACAGCCAGAAAACAGAGCCACACCAGAATTACCGGTCCAAAAACACGGCCTAACTTTGCCGTGCCATGTCGCTGGATCAGAAACAGGCCAACGAGAATAACAATGGTGATGGGGATAACATAGCCTTTGAACAGGGGTGTGATAACCGCGAGCCCTTCTACTGCGCTCATAACCGAAATCGCCGGAGTGATCATGCCGTCTCCATACAGCAGACACGCCGCGAAAAGGCCCAGGGCAAGGATGCCTAACTTCCTCCTATTTTCGGAAGGCCTGTTTTTACCGCGAATCAAGGCCATTAGAGCAATTTCACCGCCTTCTCCATGGTTGTTGGCGCGAAAAACGAAGGTCAAGTATTTCAGGCCCACGATCATTACCAAAGCCCAAAACATCAGGGAAAGGATTCCCAAGACGTTGGCATGACTCACATCGATACCGTATTCACCGTGGAAACACTCCCGAATGGCGTATATAGGGCTAGTGGCGATATCTCCAAAAACTACCCCCAGAGCGGCAAGTGAAAGCTGCGACAGTCGGTTTTTTTGTTGAGGTTGCGCGCCATGAATTTTGGACTCTTTCGGAGCTGCTTTTTCAGAAACTTCATGGGGATTGGTCATTCCAAATCCTTTTTTTTTTCGGTCAAATTCCTGTGTATCGATTTTACCACTCGCATAACTTTTCTGCAAAGCGACAGGTGGTCGCTTTCTTCAGGTTTCCTGAAAAAGGTACTTTTAATCGAAGAGCTACCTGATCCACTGCTCAGGAACTGCCCTTTCATTTCAACTTTTGCAACATTTTTACAGTTTCACCTTCCGGAGTCGGAGAGCATTGCCGATGACCGAAACGGAACTCAGGCTCATCGCGGCGCCGGCAATAATCGGGCTGAGCAGTAACCCAAAGAACGGGTAAAGCACCCCGGCTGCCACAGGAATGCCCAAGGAGTTGTAGAGAAAAGCGAAGACCAGATTCTGCCGGATGTTTCGCATGGTGGCATGACTGAGGCGTATAGCCTTGGCGATGCCCCGGAGATCGCCTTTGACCAGCGTAACACCTGCACTTTGCATGGCCACGTCGGTACCCGTGCCCATGGCAATGCCGACATCCGCTTCGCTGAGGGCGGGGGCGTCGTTGATGCCGTCACCGGCCATGGCAATATGTTTGCCTTTCGCGCGGAGCTGTTTAATGTGCTCAACCTTGCCGGCTGGTTCGATCTCCGCCTCGACCACATCGATGCCGAGTTCGCCGGCCACGGCTGCTGCGGTGCGATGGTTATCGCCGGTGAGCATGACGATTTCCAGACCGAGCGCATGGAGCTCGTGGATAGCTTCAGTGGTAGTGGCCTTTATCGGGTCGGCGACGGTGAGGATTCCAGCGGGCTTGCCATCAATGGCGACAAACATTGCAGTCTTACCCTCTGTTTGCAGTTTTTTGGCAGTGACCTCCAACTGTTCCAGGCCGGAGATCTTTTCGTCCCGGAGGAAATCCGGTTTGCCGACCATCACCGAACGACCAGTGACGTTGCCGACAACTCCTCCCGCCGTCACCGAGCGAAAATCCTTCACGTCATCAAGGACGATGTCTTTTTCCTTGGCGCCCCGCACAATCGCAGCAGCGAGCGGATGTTCACTATTCTGTTCTAGAGAGGAGGCCAGCCCCAACATCTCCTTAGCCGTAGAACCTTCGCTCGGCAGCACATCGATGAGTTGGGGTTTACCCTCCGTCAAGGTGCCCGTCTTGTCGACGACGAGGGTAGTGACTTTTTCCAATCGTTCAAGGGCCTCGGCATTTTTCACCAGTACTCCCTCCTGCGCACCCCGTCCAACCCCCATCATAATGGCCATAGGCGTCGCCAGGCCGAGGGCACAGGGGCAGGCGATAATCAGGACAGCAACGGCATTGACGATGGCATGGGCGAGCTTAGGTTCCGGCCCCAGCCACATCCAGACAACAAAGGTGATCACCGCGACCGCCAGCACCACCGGCACAAAGATGGCCGCGACCTTGTCGGCCAGGCCCTGAATGGGCGCGCGACTGCGCTGGGCCTCGGCAACCATATTGACGATCTGGTTGAGCAGGGTGTCGTTGCCGACGCGTTCAGCTGTCATGACAAAACTGCCTGAGCCATTGACGGTGCCGCCGGTAACTGTATCACCGACACTCTTTTCCACCGGTAGCGGCTCACCGGTGACCATCGATTCCTCGACGCTGGAGTGACCTTCCGCCACCTCACCATCGACGGGGATTTTACCACCAGGAACCACCCGCAACTTGTCGCCAACCTTCACCTGCTCAAGCGGGATTTCCTTATCGCCTCCCGACACGACTTGTCGCGCCGTGGGCGGGGCGAGGTTGAGCAAGGCTTTAATGGCACTGCCGGTACGGCTGCGGGCCCGCAGTTCGAGCACCTGGCCGAGAAGCACAAGCACCGTGACCATGCCGGCGGCCTCAAAGTAGATGACAACCTTGCCTTCATGGAGCATTGTGGGCGGGAACAGACCGGGCATGAACATCGCCACGACGCTGAAAATGAAAGCGGCCCCGACGCCGATACTGATGAGAGTGAACATGTTCAAGTGACGGTTGATGACCGAGCGGTAGCCCCGTTGAAAAAACGGCCAGCCAGCCCACAGGACTACGGGGGTGGTGAGCGCAAATTGCAACCAGCGCAAGCCGTCGCTCTTCACCCAGGAGAGACTGTCCAGCGCCGGTATCAAGTGAGTCATCGCCAGAATAAACACCGGCAATGCCAGCGCAGAGCCGATCCAGAAACGCCGGGTCATGTTGCGCAGTTCGGTGTTCTCTTCTTCATCCGTGCCGATCGTCGCTGTCTTTGCTTCCAGCGCCATGCCACACTTCGGGCATTCGCCGGGGTGATCCTGTTGTACTTCAGGGTGCATGGGACAGGTATAGATGGCCTTGCTTGATGGTTTTTCCTGGGGTTTTGCGGCAGCATCCGATCTTGACAGAAACTTCTGCCGACAGTGGTCGCTGCAGAAATAGAATGTCTGTCCGTCACGTTCTGCAGAAAGTGCGGACTGTTTATCCACCTTCATGCCGCAGATGGGGTCAAGGGATGTTCCATTGCCTTGGCTTGCCATCATGCCACCTCCTTCGATGTTTTTTACAATTTTTTCTCCATTATTTTATTCTATAATACGCGTGCTCTTTACGGAGAAAAACGTGTACTCTTTCTGTTACCCGATGTTTATTTCTTTTCCGGCTATATGATAAATGATTACTTCGGCGAAGGGGTTTGGCAATACTGATCAGCTTTTTCTTCGATTTTATAGCGAAGATCAATCACTGCCTTCTCAATTTCAGCAAGTTGTGTTTTGGTGGTTTTGGGGTCTCTCCGAGCCTCCTGATAGTCGAAACGTTTATCATGCATCTCCTTGCGTAATTGGACTGTATCGTTCAAAAATTTCTGATAGTTTTCACTCGTCCAGCCGTTTTGTGAGCCGTTCGGACCAAAACGGACTCCGCCCAGGCTATTATTATACCCTCTTTGATTATCCATCATTCCCGGCCCCATCCCACGGCCATCACCCATCATTCCAGCTCCCATTCCGCCATGGTCGTCACTCATCATCCCCCGTCCTGTTCTTCCGCCCATCATATCATAGCTATCGCTATAACCACAGCCACCCCCATGTGCATAAGCGAGACCTGCAGTTGCAATTCCAATAGCCAAAACTGACACAAGAATAATCTTCATAATAATCTCCTTTGAATTTTTCGGTGCCCTCTCACGAGCGTTCGTTTAATTTTGGACCTTTGCAAAAGTCATAAAAAAGAGACCGATTGCCTTCGACAATACCGACAATTGTGTCTCCAGAAAACCAATGCTCCAGTTTTTCATAAATGCATCTGTCAGCCAGCCAGTTACTCCGCTCAAAACGATAAGAAATATTAAGCCTTTGATATCAATTAATTTTCTTCATGATTAGAAATGACCCAGACACAGAAACCCTATCCCCGTTTCGGAAGTCCACTCATCCGTAGCGAATAGGATATTTCCTGTATGTTTTGACAGCTCAAACCACTCGAAAATATTTCTAATGCGCTCTAACAAGGCAGGTCTTTAAAAGGCGGTCAACGAGAAGACGTGACAATCTGCATCACTCTCAGAAATGCAATCATTAAGCCAGTTTTTAGACACTCGGGTCATGTTATTTATCGTTTTGTTATTTATGAAGAAAATAACAAAAAAATACATGGAGGTCGGTAGCCAACAACCATGGGAAAGGGTCATATTTGCCCAAGTGGTCACACATGACCACTTCCAGGTTTCTCTGGTGATTATGCATGGCAGACCGTCAGAGCAGTCTGATCGTCAAAACTCAAAATCACTTCGAATCACGCTGCCGAAAATTTTGCGCTTCGATAACAATTGGCCGTAATGAAAAGGACAAACAGGCGGCCAAAGATTCGAATGACTGATCCGTTCTTTTAGGTTTTGCTTTCCCGAATTTGGACTCCTTGGCGCAGACCTCTTGTCATTGTAAGGCCGGATATGCACGTCAGAAAAGACGAACCCAATTACCATGTTATTCCGGCGTGCGACACACGAAAAAAATCAGAGTGCGTTATTGGAATCAGACGATTCTGCTCATTTAAACTCAAAAACAAGCTGGCATCTGGAACCTGAAACCTGGTCACGTGTGACCAGTTGGGCAAATATGACCTTTATTCAATAACCGTCAACGAACTTCTCACAGATCCTTTTTATAAAATTATTAATAAATAATAGACAGTTACAAAATACTATTTGATTTAATAAGACCTGGAACGGGGATTGCTTCATAAAGAGTAGAACCCAAATAGAATCACCTTCCGTTCAGGGAATTCACTACTGCTATCGTTACCTGGGTACAGGAGTCTGACAGAGCATGAAGTTATCCAATACTCATAAAATCTAACCCTCATTTAGGAAACCCCGCCGGATCATCAATGCAGGTCACTGTCTAAACGGGAACACAGCCTGATCGAACCGGCATACAGCAAAGAATGGCGAATGAAATGAAAAAAATTATGACATCAGCAATAGTAATGTTGTCAATCCTGCTCTCTCTTGGCGGATGCTTTTTTCCAGGTCCCTGGCATGACAGGGACAGAGGACATGATCGAGGAAGAGGTCATGACCATGACAGGGGCGGATATGACCATCACTCGGACCGAGGAAACGATCATGACAGGGATGGTGACCGCTATGAAAGAAGATAATTCCGATGAACCATCGGAAACATTTTAAGCTAACAGGTCTGCCATGAAGCACAGATCGTACCGGATAAATAAAACAAAATAAGCGATAAATTCATTTTCATCTATCGCTTATCAGCCCAGCGGTGGGTCGGCTTGATAGTGCTTAATCATTGTGGTTGTACTCTTAATGGGCAGAATCTGATCGACCAAAAGAAGACCGAGTTTAACGCCATAGAGCTTTTTAGACAAGCAAGTTTAGCCACCATAACCACGATCTGCCCACGCAGGCAAATTTGCATGTTCCAGTAATACACTGAGCAGAAAGAATAACATTAAGGAGAGTATCCATTATGAAAAGTACGCAAGACAATACCCAAAAAATGACTGAAGAAATGCGGCACATCACTGACCATGCCCGAGCCCTTGTGGATGCGACATCTGGAGAGCTGGATGTCTGCGTGGAAAACCGAAATTGAGTGATTGTCAATGAAAGCCAAGACTATTGCACACAACTTCCCTGTTGTTTGCGTGGGCGGTTCGGCCGGTGGCCTCGACGCCTATACCCGTTTGCTCTGGCATCTGCCGACCAATATGGGGGGTGCAATCGTCATCGTTAATCATCTAAGAACGGTAGCTACCATGCTCCACAAGATTCTCCCCCGCTACACAGAGATGCCGGTTGAGTTGATCGCGGAGAAATTATACATCAAGCCCAACCATGTCTTCATCATCCCGGAAAAGCGGGATTTGCGCATTCTAAACGGCGAATTTCGCCTCAAACCGATATCAAAGCCCTGGGGGTGGCCCGACGTGATTACGGTTTTTATAAATTCCCTGACGGAGCACTGGGGCGGCAAACTTATCGCCGTCATTGTCTCTGGCTATGATGGCGATGGGGCAGCAGCACTGTGCGGCATAAAAGAAGTAGGCGGATTCACCATCGCCCAAAAACCCGAGACGGCCGTTCGGCCGGATATGCCTCTTTGCGCCATAGCAAGCGGGTGTATAGATTTTGTCCTTGCCCCTGAAGATATCCGATTCGGGGAGCAAACGGATACATATATGAAAGAGGCTAAGCAACAATACGTTCCGGCGTCTGAATGCCGGAGGAAATGGTATACAAAAGGGCGATATATATATGAAAACGACCATTGGTTTGTGGATTGATCATCGTAGAGCTGTGATTGTAACAGTTTCAGACAAAGGAGAGAAAACAAACGTTATCGAATCAATGGTGGAAAAACAGCCCGGGCGATTTGCCGGAGTACGTTCGACAACCCCCTTTGAAGCGCAGAAGGTTCAGGCGGACGATAGCCATGAAAGAAAATTTACCGAACAAATTAATACCTACTACGATGAAGTCGTTTCGGCTGTTCGAGAGGCGGAATCGATCCTGCTGTTTGGTCCGGGTGAGGCAAAAGGCGAGCTGAAAAAACGTCTCGAAAGGAAAAAGCTTGGGGGACGTATTGAGGCTGTAGAAACAGAAGATACCATGACAGATCGTCAGATTGCGGCCAAAGTCCGAGACTATTTTCAACATTAGAGGAGATGGAAAATGAAGAATTTTATTTTGTTGGCAGTATTCGGGATATTTTCATTGGCCATCTTCTCGGGCTGCGCCACTCTGCCGCATACTTGGCCTGATAATGAAAGAAATGCAGAAAATCAGATGGTTGTCATTCAGGAGAAGATTGGGGAAGGGTTGCAAACCGGCACACTTTCTCTCGATGAGTCCCAGGTGTTTCTGACCACATTGAAGGGTATCAAAACAGACTATGCCAACCTGAGAGGCAGAACGGTTTACCGGGACGAATGGGATAGGCTCTTTGTACGACTCGATAGGCTTCAAGAGGATATCGATAAGGCGCTCATGAAGCCAGTACGGATGGAGGAACCCAGAAATGCTGACAGGATCAACACCATTCAGAAAAGTATTGACGATGGAAGGCTTAGCAGACGCCTGCCTTCAAAGGAGGTGCGGGAATTTCAATCCAGACTGGACTCCATCCGGCGAGAGTATCTTCGGATGACGGAAGATGGAAGATACCCGTCGCATGAAGAGAGCGTGGATATTTCCCAACGACTTGATTTGCTGGAAAGAGATATGGATCGGTTCCGGTAACATTGTTCGGAAAGTCGACAATATTAAAGATTGATGTTTCCACAACCAGAGGAAAGTGTTCTTGGGTCGGCCTGAACGATAATAAAAAGGCTGAGGAGCGGAGCGCGTGAAAAACAAGATAAACATAACGAAGTTAAAGGAGAAAAAATATGCCGCACACAGAACAGATAAGGTGAAAGTGATCGGAATTGTATTTTGACAGCATTCGGTTTTGAAGGATCGCTGATCCAACAAAAAACCATAACTTTACAGAGGATTACGGAAATGAAAAAATTATCAGCATTATTAGTTGTCGCTTTAATTTTCGGAATATCGTCCTTTGCTGCTGCAGGAGCAGCAGAGGATTATTCGAGCACCATAAATGTGTTTAAAGATTCACCCGTTCCGGCAAAATACTTCAAGACCGCATACGGTTATGCGGTGTTTCCAACGATAGGCAAGGCTGGTTTTGTCGTTGGCGGCTCCTACGGGGTTGGACAGGTTTATCGCGGTGGCAAGGTAACCGGAAAGTCATCGGTGATTGAGGGTTCAATAGGCTTCCAGGCGGGAGGTAAAGCGTTCAGTGAGATAATCTTTTTTAAGGACAAAAGAGCCTACAACGAGTTCATCAGCGGCAATTTTGAATTCGACGCCACTGCCCAGGCAATAGTTGTAACAGTGGGAGCTGAAGCCCAGGGCGGCACCACGGGTGTCAGTGCCGGCGCAAGTGCCGGGCCAAAGTCTGATGTTCAGGCCAACCCCAAATATTATAAAGGAACAATTACTTTCGTGCATTCAATGGGCGGCCTTATGTATGAGCTTTCCATCGGAGGACAGAAATTCACCTATGAACCTCTGTGATATCTGAATCAGAGGGGTAAAAGCCGCGAGAACACCGATGCGGCGGTGGGAGTGCACACCTACCGTCGCATATTCAGTTACATGTTGAGGTACGGTTCGAACACAATATCTATCTTCTCCTTGCCTATACCGCAACCATTGTCATTCACGGGAAGTTGCACAGAATCTCCAGTGGATAAGCCATGGATGGTTTCAATATAGCCAGAACGGTCCTGTTGCCCTCCTCGTACATGGAAATTCGACAGGAAAACACGGAGAAAATCCTCGGGTTCTGTTCGAAAACCTTCTCTTCCTGCGACTGACCGACCTCCAAGACCAGACATCGACGTACGACCTCCACGCCAATATGGGTCATGGTTTTATGGAGGTCGTGCATCCGGGTAATTACCAAATGATTGGCGGCGACGGCAAGATGCAGGGCTGCCGAGACTGCTGTAAGGGATTTTTCGGCAGAGAATGTAATCAGTATGGTTTTCCTTCAGGGGTAAAATAAGTCAGTTTCGAACTGGGTATTATTTTCGGGATACCTTGCTGATCAAGACAACCAGCAGGACTACCACTAATATACCGATGACCGGGAAAATCCAATTATTTCCGCCCATCATTCCACCATCCATCCATCCATTTACGTAATTCATCATAGTAATACTCCTTCTAGCTCATGATGAGTCAGCCGGTTATCCGGCGACGCAGCATGTTGTTGAGGAAATTGCCGACTCCCATCGCGGCACTCAGTGAGGCAGGGATATGCCGCCTGTGGTCAGTGACGGGAAGGGGGTGTTTTCTTGTTTTACTGGAAATTTTCAATCCTTAAAGCTCGTAACTGCATCTTCCAGGGTCGATTGCAATACCGTCCACGTATTTTCCACACCGTCGACGAGTTCCTCCCACACGTCATCATGGGCAGCATCAAGCTCTTTTAGTTTAGCCTTCGTGGCGATGATATGCTGTTCAACTTTTTCAACATGTCGGTTGTGTTTTGCCTGAGTAGCGGTATCAAAATTCTGTCCCTGGGCTTTGAATTCGGCGAATCTGGCCTGAACTATTTCCAGCTCGGTGTATATTTTCTTTTTATAGGCATCTCTGTTCCGCATTGTATAACTCCTGTAATCGTATTCCGATAAATCTACGTTATTGCAATTGATTGAACAAAATTTTTGATCGCTGCCTTTATTCTTCCTGGCGACTTTTTCGTGTCTTGCAGGATTTGATGAATCCCATTTAAGGTGTGCCGCCGTTATTAAGCTCGACTCATCGGTCTCAGCTGGCTCCGCGATCCTCGTTCTGGTTGCTCCAGCTTTTAAAGAGTCTCCCGGGGCAAGAGAAGAGGTGATAAACGGCCTCCAGCGTACCGTTTAAATACGCCGGCCTTGAACCAACCGAACCACAATTACAATGATTGCAAGGACCAGAAGGATATGAATGAATCCTCCCATAGTATACGATGAGACCAGACCCAGGAGCCAAAGGACGATGAGTATAATGGCAATTGTTCCAAGCATGATAGAACTCCTTTCTTTACGATGAAAATTACGAGAGACATCTCCACATCGGTCAACACTCAGCTGAAAATTCCAAATGTCCTCAGGAGGAAGGTGGCCCCAGAATGCACCACATGGAAAATGATGCGCGATCTCTACCCTTAATTATTCAAATATTGTACCAAGTTAGAGAACATCAAGAGCAACCGTGTACTGGTTTGTTATTATTGCATAATGTGTGAAAGAATATAAGCTTGAACGTGATTGACAAGCTCCTGGAAATGGTCATATTTGCTCAATGGTCATATATAACCAAGTCGCCGTGGGGGACGTCGGCATACGGCGAGCGACCCTGCCGCTTCCGATGGATCATAAAGTAGCTAGAACCTCTTTAAGATGTTTCGTTAACTGCTCACCCGGGGCGGGATGTCTGAGTCCATAGGCGATAATTACTTTCAAGTAGCCCATTTTATCTCCTGCATTAAAATATATCTGCCTATAATAGCCATGTCCGAAGTCAGGCTGCATACCATAGTATCGCGAAGTAATGGCATAAAGTGCCGGCGATAAGTTTGGCTTTGCCCGGGGGTAATCCGTGGTAGACTGAAGAAGTAAAATACAGCATTATCATAGTCGCGCAAAAAACACTGACGCCGATAATGAAGCGACCATTTTCGTTGCGGATCGCGTCAACGATGAGTATTGGAGTTCCGACAAATGCGGCGACCAACCCTATGCCGTGGCTAATGCAGTTTGCAATTTCTTCGGCCACAGATTGCGGACGATTTTGTTCTGCAGCGACGATGCGTACGTCAACTTCTTTACGGTCTGACACCCAAATCGAAAGCCTTTCCACAATTCACCTCAACATGTTGCCATTACAATTTGAACCGGACACCATAACTCCTTGGCGGCAACCGGCTCAATTCTTTATTTCGCAAGCAATGTGCCAGGTGTCGTTCTCATACAATGATTGCCCCTATCACTCTGCTTTCTTGTGAAAAATTACCTGAAAGGCAGAGATTCAAGAATGATTCACAGTCAGCCAACAGGTCATATATGACCATGTGGTGAAATATGACCTGCGGTGAGGTACCCGGATGCTTTTGGAAAAGATGAAGAGGGGGGCGGATTTGCCGGCGAAGATAGCCGACAGCTGTGGTCGGCGCCGCCGTGGTGAGGGGGATGGCTATTTTACGATATTGAGCTTGCGCATGCGAGCGCGCAAGGTGCTGCGATCAAGACCAAGGATTTCGGCTGCACTGTTTTTGCCGCTTATTTTCCATTTCGTCTGTTCCAGTATCTGAAGGATATGCTCCTTCTCTACTGTCTGCAGGGACTTCTGACTGGCTCCGAGCTTCTTGACCGGCTTCTTCAGTTCATCGGCCAGGCGCAGTTTTGGACCAGAAGAGTTGATTACCGCCCGTTCCAGGACATTTTCGAGTTCCCGAACATTACCGGGCCAGTGGTAGTCCTGTAAGGCATTCATGATGCCTTTCGGAATGATTTCAATAGCCTTGCCCATCCGTTTGGCAATCTTCTTGACATAAAAATCGACCAGAAGCGGAATGTCATCAGGGCGCTCCCGGAGAGGCGGAACGGTTATCGGAAAAATATTCAAACGGTACCAGAGATCCTCACGGAACTTGCCGTTGCGGACCTCTTCTACCAGGTTTCGATTGGTGGCGGCCAGGATCCGCGTGTCAACTTTGATAGTATGGGAGCTGCCGAGTCTTTCAAACTCGCCGTCCTGGATAATTCGCAGCAGTTTTGCCTGCAGCTCCAGGGGCAATTCTCCTATTTCATCGAGAAACAGGGTGCCGCCGTCGGCAACCTCAAATCTCCCCAAGTGTTTGGCCTGGGACCCGGTGAAAGCTCCTTTCTCGTGGCCGAATAATTCGCTTTCGATCAGGTTTGCCGGCAGGGTGGCGCAATTTACTTTTATCAGAGCCCGATTTTTCCGCAGGCTCGAGCCGTGCAGGGCTCGGGCAACCAGCTCTTTGCCGGTTCCTGTCTCACCAAGAATGAGAACGGTCGTATTGCTGCGTGAAATTTGTTCTATCTTAGACAGAACCTGTTTGAGCCCGTCGCTTTTGCCGAGAATATTCTCATGGTTGTATTCCAACTTTATTTCATCCTGCAGATAGGCTCTTTCTGCCTCCAGCAGGTCTTTCAGCTTTTTTATTTCGAGCAGGGACGTTTCTGCTATCTGTTTTCTGGCTTCCGCCTCTTCCTTTGCGGCTACAAAATCGACGGTCCGCTTGGCAACCATCTCCTCAAGGCCTCGTTTATAATATTCCCGTTCAGTGACATCCTCGAATATCGCGAAAACTTCCACCGGACGTATTTCTCCGGGAGAGAATACAGGTACTGCATCGATACTGATCCAGCGGTAATCATTGAGCTTCGGGTTGAATATGCCCATAATTACGCCTCTCACAGGGAGACCAGTGCGCAAGGCAACCAGAGACGGATGCTCCAAGTCGGGGAAGGGGTCCCTGTTTTCGCGAATGGCGTGATGCTCCTCCAAAGCTGAAACGTCGCCTGATAACTGCTCACGGTTCTTGCCGAGGATGTGTTCGGCAGCCGGATTCATTGCAATGATTTTGCCACTGGCGTCTTGATGAACAACGCCTTGCAGCATCGTTTCCGCCAGGATGCGGTGCCGCTCCTCACTCAAGCGTAACGTCTCTTCGGCCTGCTTGCTCGCGGTGATGTCGACAAAGGCAACACGGCACTCCTGCCCTGCTCCCAGGACCACACCTTCGAGATGCACATAAAGCGGAGAGTTGCTCTCGGTGGTGAGCATCACTTCGTAGGATTTCTTGTTTTGGCTCGCGAATATTTCCCCAAAAAAATCAACAAATTGTTGACGTTGTTCTTTAATGACGAACTGGTGAAAGTGTCGGCCGAGCAATCGGGGACGTTCGATCCCAAGAAGACTGGCTGCGGTAAAATTGGCGGCGCGGATCGCTCCAGTGTGATCGAGAGTAAAGTAGGCAATCGGGGCGAATTCATAGAGGTCGGTGTACTTCTCCAACGCAATTTCCATCTCGTCCCTGGCCTGAAGGAGCTCTGCGTTCTGCATCTCCAGTTCGATCTGGTGAACCTGCAGTTCATGCAGGAGTCGCAGCACCTCACCTTCTCCCTGAGAAAAGACCGAATCAGGCTCTCTCGTTTCTAGAAGTTTTTCGGCCCGGCGGCGCAGGTCGGAGGCGGATGCTAATGCATTTTTATTTTTAGAGTTACTCATTGTTGGTTCTCTAGTGTCGTCCCGAATTTTGCAAATATTCTAAATCCAATCTTTCCATGACTAACCCCGGTAAACGGGAAAATAAGCCGGGATTTCTGAGGTACTAATTTTTAGCTTCAAGTTGTGCGATCTTCTCGCGCAATTCCGCCTCCAACGCTTTGACCGCAGTGATGTTTGAAAAAGTGATCACCACTCCGCCAATGACGTCTTCTGTGGTGCGATAGGGCATGATGCGCACAGAATACCATCGTCCATCGGTGGTGGTGACCTGTTTTTCCGTAAAGACTAGCGTCCGCAACACCTCTTCCGCTTCTGCCCTCAATTCGGAATAGTGCAGGTTGCTGACGATATCGGAAAGCGGCCGCCCGACATCACTCGGGATCAACTTGAAAAGTTTATCAGCCCCGGTGGTGAAGCGTCGGATTCTCAGTAGGTTGTCCAAAAATATGGTGATGATTTCTGTGCTATTGAGCAAGTTGATCATGTCGTTATTAATCCAATCGAGCTCTTCCATTTTAGACTGCTGCTCGGTATTGACCGTCTGCAGCTCTTCATTCATGGACTGCATCTCTTCCCGAGAGGTTGTCAGTTCCTCGTTGGTGGACTGTAGCTCTTCGTTGGTGGATTGCAGCTCCTCATTGGTAGAGGTCAGCTCTTCATGCGAAGATTGCATCTCCTCTCGGGTCGTTTGCAGTTCTTCGCGTAAACCTTGAACTTCTTGCTCCAGTTCGAGAACCCTGGCAATGTCGTCCGGAACGGTAGAGGAGGATGTCCGGCGCTTTCTCTTCGGTGGGGTCGCCACGTCTCTAAAGACAATCATCACCATCCCTTGAAGTTCACCCAGTTCTGCAACCGGCTGGACCGTGATATCAACAAGCTGCGTGCCGTTGTTGGTCCCGACCTTGATATCCTTTACGTTGACGGTCTCTTTTTGCCGGAGTGCCTTCTGGAAAGCGCTTCCCAATGCGAAATGGAGACCTTCACGGGCCATGGCAAAAATATTCAAGTTGGCCTTGCCAGCCGGGGGTTCAAGATACTTGCCGGTTCGACCGCTGAAATAGAGGATATCACCCTCGTTATTAGTTATCACGGCAGGCGGTGAATAGTGCTGCAGAAGCAGCTGATCGGCAAGCAATTGTATATCGATAGCGGGCTGCAACATCGGTAACTCCTTGGAGGCTCCCCACGGGGCGAGGACAAATGAAGTTGGAAGTGAGAGCGGCTGTACCTGTTTGACCGATTCATTCCGCCGGAAAAGCCGCGATTTGGCGTACAGCGGCGAAAAAAGATCAGTCAATGTGCCGATGGACTCCGCACTCCCCAGGAACAGAATACCGTCTGGATTTAGGCTGTAGTGAAAGAGCGGCATGAGTTTTTTTTGGAGTTCAGGCGTTAGATAGATCAGCAGGTTGCGGCAGATAAGGATATCCAGCTTGGTAAAAGGCGGATGCATGATGACATTCTGAGTCGCAAACGTCACCATCTCGCGAATCTCCTTGCGAATCCGATAGGTGTTTGCTTCTTTGACAAAAAAACGCTGTAGTCGCTCGGGAGATACGTCCGCTGCGATGTTAGTGAGATAGATTCCCTGGCGTGCCTTGTCGATGGCATCCTGATCCAGATCGGTGGCAAAAATCTGCAGAGTGAAATTTTCCGCCGGAATGGACTGTTCCATCGCCTCCTTGAAGACGATGGCCAGCGAATAGGCTTCCTCGCCGGTTGAGCACCCCACCGACCATGCTCGCAGTATCTTGCCAGCCGGACGGGACGCCAGAAGCCCTGGAATTGCCTCTCCCCGCAGCTGTTCCCATGCCTCAGGATCGCGGAAAAAATTGGTCACCCCGATCAACAGTTCCTTGAAGAGCAGGTCCACCTCGTGAGGATTTTCCTGCAGGTAGCGGACATAGGAGGCAATCTTGTCGATCTGGTGAATGCCCATACGCCGTTCGATGCGGCGGTACATCGTGTTCTTCTTGTACAGGGAGAAGTCATGTCCGGTCTTGGTCCGTAGCAGGATCAAGACTTTTTCCAGAGCGCTCTGCTCCTTCTCTTCAAATGCTAGTTCCTTTTTGCCAATGATCAGATTGTGAAGGAGATAGTCGATAATCTTGCCGGGCAGATTTTGAACCGGGGCCACAATATCGACCATCCCTGATTCTATGGCGCATCTGGGCATACTGTCGAATTTGGCCGAAGCGGGCTCCTGTGCCAGTACCAAACCTTCGTGTTCCTTTATAGCCTTGATACCCGTCGTGCCGTCACTCCCCATGCCGGAAAGGATGACGCCAATACTCCTTTTCTGTTGGTCAGCAGCCAGGGAACGGAGAAAAAAATCAATGGGGAGGCGCAGGCCACGCGGTGTTGTCGGGTCGAACAGATGCAGCACACCGTGTAAGATTGATAGATCTTTGTTGGGAGGAATTACGTAGACGCAGTTCGGCTCGACACGCATGCGGTCCACGACCTGGAAGACCTGCATTCCGGTGATCCGCTGGAGAAGTTCGGCCATCATTCCTTTGTGTGTCGGGTCAAGGTGCTGGATGATAACAAAGGCAATGCCGCTTTTTTCTGGAACATTCCGCAGGAACTGTTCCAGAGCTTCCAATCCGCCAGCAGAGGCACCGATACCAATAATGGGAAAATCAGCAGAGGTCTTTTTGACCGTTTCCTGCACCTCAGGAGCTTTTTCAGCAACCTTCCGGTTCTCGATGGTCTCGGCTTTGGCTGTTGCTTCCTTTGCTCTCATGATGCCCTCCGATACCAAAACGATTTTTGTCTTTGTCGTCGTTGCTTCGTAGCCAAAATGAAACATTATGGAATTTCTTGATGGAGGAGCGGATGTACTGATATTTGCACTTATACTCACATAAATATAAATTGGTTATCACTTTTACTACCAAAGTATCGCATTTTTTTCGACATAAATTATTAATATCTCATTCTTTTGAGGCTCAAACCGAAGTATTCACATTACCACCAAGTGCCACTTCCATATAGCTACATTTAATGGTTAACACATAGGCAAAATAGATCGGCTTTCCTGCATGCAAACGTACGTCAAGTTGAAAGCAACAACCAACAACTCAGAGCCAAAATCAAGGAGGCAGGTCATGGAGAAAACAATAAAGAGTATTGGATTAGGTGTCCACAAAAACTCAATTTCAATTGGAATAGCCGATGAAGGTCGCGATGGTGAAGTCAGATGTTACGGTAACATTGACAATGACATTCTTATACCAAGCCCGGAGCGTTTTATATAATCACTGTCGAGATTATGCCAGTCTTCAATCACGAACATGTCGGCGCATGCCCCGGAAATAGCCTGGGCGGTGGGAAGCACTGAATTGGGGAAAATATATTTGGACACCCAGGCCTCAATCCCGCTTTCGAGGCCGGTGACGCCGATTGTATGGAGCAGAAAGAGGCCATCATCGGTCAGGTTTGTAAAAACCGTCCTCATGTATCCCCTGTAGTTCTTGTCATCAGTGTGCTCAAACATACCGATCGAGATGACCCGGTCAAAGTGTTCGGACACATCACGGTAATCCTGAAAGCGGATTTCTATGCTTCTCTGTTTTTCATGAAATATTTTATAAACTTACGTTTAGCGCTTTGGTAATCGGTTTTGTTATAATGGTTAAAATTTTCTTCAATATCGAATTGGTGTTGATAGTACAGTACTAAGTTTTGCAAGCCGTTATCACTTTTTACATCTTTGTAAGTGATCTCAGATTTTGCAGGTACCTCAGTGAAATTATCCATTGAAACCTTCCTCTCATCCTGTCGTAAGAATTCCATCAAATAAACCGGCCCCTAAGCCACCACATTGATGGCAAATGCCGTATCCATGAGAAATCTCTTTTTGGTTCACACAAGACCTGGATATCGATGGATGAAGGAGATTCCTTTGGCTTGTATCTCTGCCGCAGCTTGGACACCTTTCTCCCTTTGTCATGGAAGATTGATCCTTAGAAACAGTAGATGATATACTCGGGAAAAAATCTTCTATCGTCGCATATTTTTCGTAAAAATCCTTCATCTCTTCCTCCCTTGACTATGTTTATCTGAATGATGCCATGAGGCTTTTTCAAGCCTGTTTACAGGCTCAGGCAGTGCTGAGACTTCGACAATATATCTAGTAAAAAACATCTGTAATACCTTTAAATTGGTAATGTACGAAACCAGCTTATTTACATCTTCCTCTTAACCTGCGTTTAGAAGGAGCAAGCGTTGTTGATGCCAGCAGCGCGGATTTACATTTCCCGGAGTCTATTCTCCATACAGGGAAATTTTAACATCTTCGAGAGTTTTCATTTTACCTGCCCTACTATGCTTTTTTTTCGAGAGCTTTGAGGGTTGCCTCTTGCAGCTTTTTCAAACAATACGGCTTACCCAGAAAGGACCTGGGGCAATTCGGGGTCGTCGCCTGCAAAGACTTCAGCCTGAGCGCTTCCACTGGATAATATCACCGGTATTCCGGGTACAGGACGTCGCAAGGCATCTAGCGTCTCCCAGCCATTCATGCGAGGTATGATCATGTCGCAAAGGACGCAACGGATTGATTCGGGATGTTGTTTAAATACCTCTACGGCCTCAACACCGTCTTTTGCTTCAAGCACGGTAAACCCTAAACGTCTTAACATAAAAATAACTATTTCAAGAAACATGAGATCATCATCAACTACCAGTACCGTATCGCCTCCTCCAATCTCCAGTTTTTCTTCTTTCAGCGGTTGGACTTGCACCTTGGGCCGATGGCGCAGTATATGCTCGTTGTCCAATTGAGGTGCTTCCTCTGGGGGAGATCTATAACCTGAGGTGTTCATTCTGTCCTTCCTTTAGGATGAGGGGAATCTCCTCCGTCTTTTGATTAGTAATGTCCGTGAAAATCACAAAAAAAAGGCTCCTGCTTTGACCCGGATTAAATAAATGGCAACGATATAACTTTGAGATCTGGGCATGATATAGAGTGAAGGCACTCGGCGACCCGCTTTCGGTCAGCTGAGTGTAGGCTTTGATCCAGTGCACTTCGGTGTTCGGCCAGATCTCATTTACCATTTTGCCCTGCGCCTGCTCGCCTATGATCCCCGTCATACGCTCAAAAGTATCGTTGTTGGCGACAAACCGGCAACCTGCAAAAGTGCCGCCATCCAAAACAGCTTCAATTGACACAATGGCATGCAGTGAGCGGTTACGCTTTTTCAGGTTATTCCTGACATGCTTGCGATTCGGTTCCACGAAAATCGATTCGGCGTGTCTCGCTGGCTCATAACTGCCTTGGACAAGGATATTCTCGTGGTTCACTCCACAGTGGAGCAATAGGATGAACTCTTGTTGCAGCTCATCCTTTTTTTTTGTGAAATATGATACAGTTAGATTTTTAGAAAATTTCGTGGTTTTCAAAATATATCCTCTCCAAAGTGGCTGATTTTCACCATAGCTCAAGCCTCAGCCAGCCATACCCTTGCCCCGGCGGTATCGGCATGATCAAAGTAGCGAACAATCGCTTTGGTGAATGGTTTGCAGAAGATAGCCATGCCATGCTGCCACCGCTCTTCCCCGACCATGGCCAGCTGTTCAATGTCGCTGAAATGATTCATTGCAAATTTGGTGTCCTCCCACAGTGCGCTGAGCTTCCAACCATGGAAGTCGGTCATATCAAACAGCACCCTTAACTTCCCGTGCTCCTTGACAAGCCGGTCGAACTCAGGCACAAAGTGCTCGTAATCCATTTTTTCCAGCTTGCCGGTGACCTGTATAACAAGCAATTTGCCACCTTTTTCTTCCTTGAGTTCAATAGACATTGTCAATTCCTCTGTTGTAAATTCATATATTTTGCATGTAAGATCAGCCTTGGACTTCAGTAGAAGGGAATAAAAAGCATAGCGCCCAGCCATATATCCTGTGATTGACCGTCGAGCTGATCCTGTCGATTCATTTAGGGGGAAATCAAAATCTCTTGTCCCGACATTGCAAACTTTTTGCCAGGTTTGCAGTATCGGGCATCACTTCCTTCATCATTTCGATTTTAATCAACAATTAACAAATAAATCAGTCGAAGGGTGACTGTGAACACTCCCCAAAAAAGGTTATATTTAGCCAAACGGTCATATATGACCGCCCGGAGTCTGATCATGTTTGGGGTGACGGATGGGACGGATAGTTAATACCCGTCTTTATGTGGTTTCGGACCCGCTTCAGGGGGCTAATCTACAATTTGTGGATAATGAGCTTAATGCCGGCAAAGTATCAGCGGCTGTCCTGCAAGTTCAAGAGAAAATCCAAGGCAGGATCAGGCCCAGGCGGAAAGGAAACGTCAAGCGCGGGTCGAATCGATTGTATCGAAATTATGTGGGAAAAGTAATAGCATTATCATGCTCCATCCATAGAGCTAGGAAGACCGAAAAAGGTTGTATATGACCACTTGGGCAAATATGACCTGACGTATTGGCCCAGGCTTCTGCTGTTTCTTCCGTTCTATTTGTATTTTTTGACGAAAAATTAATAGGATAGTTAATACAACAGGGCCTTTCAAACCCTGGCATAATGATTGCTTTGTAAGAAGAGAGGGACAACCTCCCTCAATTGTGAAGGTATGCAAATCAAGCAGCGAAGCACATCATTCCGGGGGGAGTCTCATGGCCATTGAGGAAAAAAAACCTCAAGAAATAAAACCCACGGCGTCTGCTACTAAGTCGATACGATTATTGCCGCCCAAGCAATCTGGCGGTGCTGCGGCCCCGGAGCTAGAGATAACGCAGTCGACAATCGAACCCAGAGAACAGTTCCCCATCGTCGGCATCGGTGCCTCAGCCGTTGGACTGGCAGCCTTTGAGGCCTTTTTCTCGGGTATGCCGGCGGTAACCGATCCCAACATGGCCTTTGTCCAGGTGCAGCATTTAGCCCCGGACCATAAAAGCATCCTTACGAGCCTCATCCAGCGCTATACCCGTATGCAGGTCTTCGAAGTCGAGGATGGAATGGAGGTGCGACCGAACTGTGCCTATATCATCCCGCCCGGTCGGGACATGGCCTTTCTGAACGGCGGCCTGCAGTTGCTCGAACCCTCCGCGCCTCGCGGTCAGCGACTGCCTATCGATTTTTTCTTCAGATCCCTGGCCAGGGATCAGCGGGAAAGAGCCATCTGTATCGTCCTTTCCGGTAGCGGCAGTGACGGCACCCTGGGCGTTCGGGCAATTAAAGGCGAGGGTGGCATGGCCATGGCGCAAACCCCCAACACCACCGAATATGACGGCATGCCAAAGAGTGCCATCGCCACAGGTCTGATTGATTATGAGCTGCCGCCGGTTGAGATGGCTGTTCAGCTCATGGCCTATGCGGCGCACGCCTTCCACGGGCTACCCAAGATCTCTTCTCCTGCATCGACAGAGGATGAAGACACCAGGCAAACGATATTCAATGTGCTGCGTAAGGAGACCGGACACGATTTTTCCCAATACAAGCCAAGCACTGTTAATCGCCGCTTTGAAAGACGGCTGGCCCTCCACCAGATCGAGACGATGGCTGACTATGCCAGGTATCTGCAGCAGACTCCCGCCGAGGTGAAAGCACTCTTCTCGGATCTGTTGATCGGCGTGACCAGTTTTTTCCGCGATCCTGCGCCATTCAAGGCTCTTGAAAAAAAAATCATCCCCAAGCTCTTTGCCGACCGACTCGTAGGCGATATGGTTCGGGTCTGGTCACAGGGCTGCTCGACCGGCGAGGAAGCCTATTCACTGGCTATCCTGCTGCAGGAGCATTTGAATAAACTCAACCAGAGCTACACGGTGCAGATTTTCTCCACCGACATCGACAGCAGGGCAATCGCCACGGCCCGTGCCGGCCTCTTTCCGGCCAGCATCGCCGCGGATGTCTCCCCTGATCGGTTGGCTCGCTATTTTTCCATCGAACCCGATAATACCACCTACCGTATCAACAAAGGCATACGGGATATGGTGATCTTTTCCGAGCAGGATGTCACTCGAGATCCACCTTTTTCAAAACTCGACCTCATCAGTTGCCGCAACCTCCTTATTTATATGAGCTCCAACCTGCAAAATAGACTCATTTCTCTTTTCCATTATGCGTTGAAACCAGGCGGTTTTCTTTTCCTGGGTTCTTCGGAAACAGCAGGGGATTGGGGCGATTTGTTTGCCTTATTTGATAAAAAAGCAAAACTCTATCGCCGCAAGCAGAGGATGAACGGCGTCTTTAGAGCTCCCCTGGGCAACAATTTTCCCACCAGGGCGGTTGAAGATAGTATCCAGCCACAACCGGCCCGGAAGAAATATGGTATCGGCAAAATGTCTTTGCGCGAGCTGACCGAGCAGGCACTGCTGCAGCAGGTAGCTCCCACCGGGGCACTGGTCAACGGTTGCGGCGATATCCTCTATCTCCATGGTCGGACCGGGATGTACCTGAATCCGCCCCTTGGGGAGACTGCCGTCAATAATATCCTGAAGATGGCTCGTGAAGGCTTGCAGCACGAATTGGCTGCGGTCCTGCGCAAGACATCGACATCACAGAAGACTTCAGGGCGCACCGGTCTACGGGTCAACAGCAATGGAGCTTTCATCACGGTAAATCTGACCGTCAGCCCGATGATTACCGGTCCCGCAACGTCGACCGAAGTCCCTCTCTATCTGGTTATTCTGGAGGAAGTGGTGCCGGCGGACGATGACAGCTCTGCAGGCACTGACGGTTCTGCCCCCTCATCAACCTGATCAAGACCGATGTGGGACGGCCCATCGGTCATATTGTCTGTAATTTGACAGGATATGACTACTTTGTCGCTGATGTACAGGCCGTGCTTGATAACCTGGTTCCCAAGGAGAAAGATGTGCAGACAGTCGAGGGACTCTGGTACACCATGCGCATTCACCCCTACCGCACCATCGACAATGTGATGGAAGGGGCGGTGATCAGCTTTTTTGACATCACCGAACGTAAACGGGTGGAAGATGCCCTACAAAAAGCCTTTGATGAAATCCGCACCCTGCGGGGCATTGTCCCGATCTGTGCAAAATGCAAGCAGGTCCGTGACAATAAAGGCTTCTGGAGCCAGGTGGAAGTCTATGGTCGAGACCACCCCGAAGCGGAGTTCAGTCACGGCATCTGTCCTGAATGTGCGAAGGAACTTTATCCTGATTATGATCTGGGTTCCGCAAGCACAGGTGGTCCGTCATAACCGTACACGCTTAAATCATCTCCAGGGAGGAAAAACATGAGCATCAATAATTTGCATCTGAGCCTCACGCCGCTGGTCTCATTGATCGCCGGCATTCTTATTCTGGTTGCACCCCGTCTGCTGAACTACATCGTTGCCATATATTTGATTGTTATCGGCCTGCTCGGCCTGATCGGCGGCAGCAACTTTCATATGCGCTAATAGCTGGGAGAAGATTCATGCCAGACCAAATGAAGCTAAACGAAGACGGCCTCTGCCTGGAGCTTACTGAGAATTGCCGGACACAAGGCTTTAGGACTATTTTGAGCATGCTCGCAAGCGAAGAAATGGAGCATTTTAATACCATTGCCTTCCTCGAAGGACAAAAAGGTAACTGTTCACCAGCGAAGACAAAAGTTCAAGAAAATGTGAATAATGTTTTTCTCAGGATGAAGGAGGATGATGCCGACGAATACTTTGATTATTCCGACCTCGATTACTACAGAAAAACGCTGAATTTTGAAGAGACGAGTCGGTTATTTTATCTAAAAAAGGCAGCAGATGCCGAACGGAAAAATGACAGACGGTTATTTTTAAGCCTTGCCCGGGAAGTAGAAAAGCATCAGCGGATAATTGAAACTATCCTCACATTTTCTTTCAGACCGGAAACTGGAAAAAGGCTCGGAAGCTGGGAAAGACAATACCCGGAATATTAGTAGTAAGAGGCAGCTATGGGAGACGATTATGCGAACTATGAAACAGCCAAGGAGTTCAGTGCAAACATAACGGAATCATGCGTTTGACAGGGTTATTCTACAAGCAAAAGTGCATTGCATCATCTGCCAGCAACACCTAAGGAACCCGCAAAAACCATGGAAGTTTTAAACACTGAAAACAGCCGGCAAAGCCTTCCATCATTTTATCAAAATGGATTTGACAGGGAATGTATTTACACACCCGGCACTCTCCTTGATGTCCACCACACCAAACGAAAATCAAACAGGATCTGGGCCAACGGTATCGCAGCGCTGACAAATTTTCCAAAGCCTGTCGTAACAAGAATTTACGACATAGCACCAGGCGGAATTTCATTATTGTGCGCAGAGGAAATGAATCTTATTGAGGGTGCACTGAAGAGGGATATTCTCATTTTTGATATCCTGACGAACTTTGAATATCTGATAAATCAAGTTACGGGGCATGTTAAGTCAAAAAAATTTTGTGATTACCACTAAAGTTCAGCTTGAAGGTCCAGAGGGATGTGAGGTGCCCTTTGCACGGGACGCCATAAACCCATCCCTGGGGGCTTGACCGCAGCCATCCAGGCTGCGGAACACCCGTGCAAAGGGCACCTCATATCCCCATGTAGCTGAACTTTAGTGGTAATCACAAAAAAATTAGTCACTGATCAGAAAAGCAAGGCACCAACCTGGCGATACAGCGTTGAGTTTGTCGGGCTTGACAGTGGAAGGAAGAATAGGTTGAAAATGCTTTTCACCCTGGTATCGCCAGTCATTGATTAGGGTTTTTACCTAACCCCGGTAAAAGGCCAGTAAACCGGAACTTTTGTTAGGGATGAGGCACACAAAGTATCGTATGATTCTTGAATAGTGGATGCTCGAGACCTATTCTCCTTTGGTTCCGATGCGGGCAAAGTTTCCGGTTGAGGCAAGGACGAGGCCAGGACCTCGAGCGCCCCGGCATGTGCCGGCACCGAAAGGGCATGTGTGTCCATGCCGATACTAAGCGGACCATCGATCATTTTCTGTGCCCGGTACCCGCAGATGGCTTGACTGATGGCAAGGATATGGTTTTTCATTGAACGCCTTGTCAAAGGCCCAACCACGGTGCCCCGAGGTGCCGAAAACAACCCGTTGTTCCGGAACCGCGGGATCGGGTTTCATTGTATAGTAGGCCGTGACCAGTTCTGGTCGGCGAACCAGCACCGATGGGCCAGCGGGTTTGCCTGCCTAAGGGCTTATGTTCATGATGTTGAAACCTGTCTGGATTGTTTGTCGCCGATATTGACACTGATGGTGTTCCGATGTCTCGGTCACAGATCGTGGTTAGGATTACGGTAGTGAGGTTTCCGCGGGGAGGGTGTAACTATGCTACTCTTTAATCTAGCAACGATTGTGCCAGGTCTTAGACACTTTGTTCATGTGCTCTATCGTTTTTAAATGGTGAAAAACGATTTTCCTTTTGATAGGTCTTTAAGACACCTCCAGATATCATGTCACAGACATAATGTCTGTGACACGTATCAACAACCTCTCATCTGTAGAGAGCGACCTCCTCTTCTCAGTACTTCCTTTGTGATCTCTCATCTTAAAAGCCCTGAAAATCCATATTGGTCACACGTAACCAATTGGCGATATCTGACCAATATCGTAGGTCCATTGATAGATCCCTGTGCGTTGTTTCTTGAATAATTGTCTCTGACAAAGCGCCATGTTAGTCGATGTGGTCAATAATGATGTGTACCTGGCACAATGATTGCTTTTAAAAGAGTAAGGTTCACAAATTGACAACCCAACAGGAAAAGCCAGTTTTGGAGACCGAAAGCAACATTTCCCGTCTTGGCTTGCTATTGAGCCCTATTCCCCAAAGGCGCATAAAGTAAGGGAAGGAAGTTATTAATAATCATTTTTGTAAAGGGTACCCTGATGACAAAACAAGAGACTTTCACGGTAAAAAAAACTGTGCTATTGGTCGACGATGATCCTTTATTTTGCACGGTAACAGAGGCAGTACTTGAAAACCTAGGTTTTACGGTCTTTGTAGCTGTAGGTGGAACCGAGGCAGTAGCTCTGTTTCAAAAACATCATAACAGTATAGATTGTCTTCTCACCGATCTTTCCATGCCGGATATGAACGGTTGGGAAACCCTTGCTGCCCTGCGTAAAATCAAGCCAGATCTTCCGGTAATCCTTTCCAGCGGTTACGATGAAACCCATGCAATGGAAGGTGATTACAAGGATTTACCCCAAGCTTTCCTGCACAAACCATACACAAGGGATGGTCTTAAGAGCTTACTGAATCGAGTACTTGTTGACGCAACAAACCTCCACAGCCGAAACGTTGTCAGACAATGAGAAATCTTCAGCGATGATAGAATTCGCTGATGACAAAGACATCTGCACTTTTACTGCTAATGTTGGAGACTATATTGAAAGAGGATAGCATGGCTGAACAACAGAAATCAGATACTTATAGCGTTGTTTTTAACGCAAGTTCCGGAAAGTTTATCCCCGTAAAAAATGCTGAAAGACTAAAAAGGGCAGGGAAGACGGGGTCAGATGCCACCATGGAAAAGGTATACTTGGCGAATGGACTTGAGGCGAAGGTATTGGAACGTGCGTTGAGCACTGCTCAGAATAATATTCTCTATACATCTCTGGTCGGAAAGATCACATCGTTGGATGAGGTTGTTTCTGGTTCAGTTTGAAATTGTTCATGGTTAAAAGACATGCTCCATCCATTCGGCATACACAAAGAGTACTGCGTATGTTGATGATGCGGGTGTCCCTGTCTCCCTGGAGACTGTAAAATCAGGAATGCCGGTGACGGTCCACTACACCAAGGTGGGTGATCGTATGACCGCTACGAGGACGACGTCCGGCAGCAAGCAATTAATTGGCTGAGCTCATACAGGGGTTGAGCATGAATGGAGAAGCAGGACAATGAGCTATTTTTGGGTGCTGTTTTTGGCAATTTCGGTGTCTGTTTCGGGTATTTGCTATCCTTCCGTTGCCGCCAATGTGGGAGCTTCTTCCCCCCTGGACAGCGACTATCTATCACCATTATCAACGGAGGCTGTCAACGACGCCAGCCTGGTCACCACGATCGGTCCGAAAACCCGCGGCGCCGCGGTGCTGCGCGCGCAGATACTGCTGGGTCTCGCGAACTTCGGGCCTGGCGAGATCGATGCCGTCTATGGCTCGACCATGCGCAGTGCGGTCGTTGGATACCAGGCCAGCAAGGGGCTGGATGCAAACGGCACGATCGACGCAAACACTTGGGCTACGCTGAATCGCGATGCGGTACCGGCACTGGTGTCCTACAGGATTACGGCAGAGGATGTCACAGGTCCCTTCGTCCCGATACCGCACGACATTATGGAACAGGCCAAACTGCCGGCCCTCGGATATACCTCGCCGGCCGAAGCGCTTGGCGAAAAATTCCATGCGAGCCCGGCTTTGCTGCAACAACTGAATCCGGGCCAAGATTTCGCCACAGCTGGACAGAACATTGTGGTGCCGAATATATGTTTGCCTGTGCTTTTGCCAGAGGTAGCGAAAGTTGTCGTCGACAGGTCCGATTCGGTGGTGATGTTGGTGGATGCGGCGGGCAAGATCATTGCCCAATTTCCTGCGACCACAGGCAGCAAGCACGATCCGCTGCCAATTGGCACCTGGAAAATCCTGGGCATCGCCAAGAAGCCGGTGTTCCGCTACAACCCGGCGCTGTTCTGGGATGCCAAATCGGTAAAAAAGAAAGCGACAATTGCGGCCGGCCCGAACAACCCGGTTGGCGTGGTCTGGATCGATTTGTCAAAAGAGCATTATGGCATTCACGGCACGCCGGAGCCTTCGAAAATCAGCAAGACGCAGTCACATGGCTGCATCCGCTTAACTAACTGGAATGCACTGGCGCTGGCAGAGGCGGTCTCGCCCGGCATGCCGGCAATTTTGCAGGAATGAGTTTGGCTGGCATTCATCCTGCTTTGAAACACGTGTTGTCCTTTGTCGGCGGTGCGCTGTTCGGCGCGGCCGGCATCTTCGCTTTTGTGTTCTGTCCGCAACCGTTGGCGGCAGATACGCCAGCAGCAATCAATCCGCCACAACAATCCGCCACGCCGACAGTAAATTGCAATGCGGAATCGGCGGCGGATGGTTCCTATCCATGGTTGTCCCCAGTGATCCCAATGGATGCCGCCAACTCTCCCTCTCTGCAATCCACCGCGACCGCGGTAACGCCGATGTTAGTGGCCCCGGCGTCGACCGAGAGTCCTTCGTTGCCACTGTTGATCCCGGTCGTTGGCATCAAGGCGAGCCAGTTGACCGACAGCTACACCGATGCACGAAGCGGAGGTCGTATCCACAACGGAATCGACATTACGGCACCGAGTGGAACCAAGGTGATCGCAGCGGATGATGGCACAGTCGTGAAACTGTTCTACAGCAATCAGGGCGGCCTGACCGTCTACCAGTTCGATCCCACAGAAAAATATGTATATTATTACGCGCACCTGGACAGCTATGCGCCGGGCCTCGTGGAAGGCAAACAATTACGAAGTGGCGATCCAATCGGCCTGGTCGGTTCCAGTGGCAATGCCAGCGATGCGGCGCCGCACCTGCACTTCGAGGTATCCGTGCTGGGTCCGGAAAAGCTTTGGTGGAAGTCAACGGTGATAAACCCGTATCCTATGTTGCGCGGGCCCTGACAAACGCGATTCCTAGCCCCTGGCATCCGTCATTGTACAACTGGATTTCGACATGCACCTACCCGTGCCCTATCTGATTGGCGCCATGTCCGGATTCCTGCCCAAACCCCTAACTTAATAAACAATCCTGTCGAGGTATCTGCACTGTTATTTTTCCTTTTGTCGCTCTTTTCAGATATTCCCTCTATATTATACTTAGCTAAATGGGTGGTCGAACAAGCCAGAGGAAGGAAGTCTCGCTGAAGGAAGATCTTCCTCGTTCGGGTCGATCGCATCCTGTAGGGAACGACACGTAGCGATTACATCCTCGTTGAAGAAACAAAGGGGAACTGTTCCCTCGGAGTTAGGCTATCCGCTGCTTATTTGTTTGACGATGTAAACCGTCACTGTTGGGGTGCATCACTCCCCTCACTTTACAGAGTAATCATTATGTCAGGGTTGAAAGTACTCTGTCACATCTCCTGTATTATTCATTTTACTTCAATATTTCCCAATTCTCCGGAAGGGACTGTTGCAACCAGATTCCAAAGGTCAGGTCACATTTGCCCAAGTGGTTATCTATGACCAATAGATTAAATACAACCCTTTACATTCAGTGTTCAATGGCCTCCCTGTAGATCTATTCTTGGGTTACTTATTCCAAAAACATCAAAGAGATGGATGAGGTGACGCTGAGCGTTGTAAACATGGCATAAATATTGCTTTAAGAGAGTGACGAATGGCACTCTTCCACTGGTTTTGCTCCTGCGGTCCGCCATCCTCGCCATGCCTCTATGAGGAAAGAAGGAAGAAAGTTCCAGAGGTTGGATCACCTGAAAAAAGTATTCCGAAACTGCGCAGGTCTCATTCAACAAAAGGAGAAAAGCCGATGAGAAAAATACCATACCATAAGCAATTACTGGAAACCATGGCTTCATTGTTTTCACTTAACACCCCTCTCTTCGCATCCAGAATCGACACTGAATCATATGCTAGACAGTCGTATGTGTTCAGGACCTATCTCAAGGGCGATGACATCACGATACAGTATAAAGACGGCGTTGCCATTCTGATCGGGACGGTTTCTGATGCATCTCACAAATTACTGGCCAGTGAGACTCTTGCGAGATTGCCCGGGGTTACCGGTGTTTACAGTAAATTGGAAGAACATAATGAAGTCTCCGCTCTGAATAAAGATGCGTGGCTTGCTGCTAAAGTAAAATCGACACTTTTATTCCATCAGAATGTGAATGCTGTCGAAACTGAGGTTGTCGCAAAAAACGGCACCATCACCTTGTGCGGCAAGGCAGGCAGCATTGCCCAAAAGGATCTGACGGCTGAGTATGCCAAGGATGTGGAAGGGGTGAACAAGGTAACAAATGAAATGACGGTGGCACCTGCCACTCTGAAGACAGGAGAGAAAATACGGAAAGACGCCGACACCACAGGCGAATCGATTGATGATGCGTCTGTCACGGCCCTGGTCAAGACCACCCTGTCGTATCATCGTTCGACCAGGACCTTGGGCATCACTGTCGAGACGAAGGATGGCGTGGTCATGCTGGAGGGAAAAGCCGGGAGTTGGGATGAGAAAAACCTCGTCTCCAAACGTGTTATTGACGTTCCAGGTGTCAAGATGGTGTTCAATAACATGACCATCGAGAGAATCGCATCCATGACCAACTAAAGACAGTCGGCTTGTAGTCGACTGTGCCGGGACCCGAAAAATAAAGTGCAGAGGCCCCCTGCAACAGTTACTTCAACCAAAATTAACCAGGAGAAACACCATGAAATCAAGCACAAAAGACAATGTAGAAGGGAAGATGCACCAAGTGAAAGGTAAGGTCAAGGAGACCGTCGGGAAAGTAGTCGATGACCGTGACCTGGAATCTGAAGGAAAAGTTGAAAATTTAGAAGGTAAAGTTCAGGAAAAAATCGCCGAGATCGAGAAGGTTGCAGGCAAGTAGCCTTTTGACAAAGCAAAGCAGCAGGAAAATGATTTCTTGGTGATTCACCCAAACATTCCAACAAATAAAGGAAAAAATACCATGTCAACCTATCGTTTAGCAGTGGCTGCAATTCTAGCTTCCTTGCTGTTTGTCGGTGCTCCTGTCTTTGCATCTGTGACTGATGACGACATCGTAGCATCCGCAACGCAGTCGTATGTGTTCAGAACCTACCTCAAAGGCGATGACATTACAGTCAAATCCAAGGATGGTGTTGTTACCTTGACCGGGACTGTTTCCGATGGATCCCACAAGACATTGGCTCAGGATTGTGTGGCGAGCCTGCCGGGAGTGAAAACCGTAGATAACCAACTGAAAGAAAAAGGTGAGGCCCTCAGTGAAACCTCAGATGCGTGGCTTATCACCAAAGTCAAAGCCGCACTTTTATTCCATCGGAACGTGAAGGCCACCGAAACTGAGGTATTAGCAAAAAATGGGACCGTCACTCTGAGCGGTAATGCCTCTAGTCAGGCGCAAAAAGACCTGACAACCGAATATGTAAAGGATGTTGAAGGAGTCAAAATTGTAAAAAATGAGATGAAAACACCCTCCGCGAAAATGAAGTCGGGCGAAACAAAAATGGGAGAAAAAATGGATGCCATGGGCGAGATGATTGACGATGCGTCCATTACCGCTCTGGTCAAGTCGACTTTGCTGTACCATCGCTCAACGAGCGCCCTGAAAACCACCGTCGAGACAAAAGACGGTGTTGTCAATCTGGGAGGTACGGCAAAAAATGCAGCTGAAAAGGACCTGGCCACCAAACTCGTGAGCGATGTGCATGGAGTAAGGAAGGTGGTCAATAACATGATCGTCAAGTAAACCAGATCCAAAACCGGTTAGTTTGGGATTGGCCATTACTGTTAAGGGGAGAGTAAAATATGTTAGGTACAATATTAGTCATAATTCTGATACTGGCGCTCTTGGGAATGATCCCGGTCTGGCCGCACAGCCGGTCATGGGGGTATGGGCCCAGTGGTGGAGTCGGCCTGATAGTCCTTATTGTTGTGGCCCTGCTTCTCATGGGCAGACTCTGATCAGGTTTTTAGATCCATCAGCAGTCACGTATGAAAAGCCGCGACTTATGACGAACCATTTCACAAGATGATTGAATCCGCCGATGATTTAAAAAAGAGAAATGTTCTTCTCTTTTCGACAAATGGAATGCTGAGTTTGACGGAATAGAGGTCAGGACCGGAAAGGTTGGCCTCTATTTCGATGGTTGACTTCAGCAAGGAAACCATCAGAGTCACGGAAGTACAGTTATAAGGCAAAATATTAATTGCAAAGAGATCCTGCAATAGGGCAAGCGCTTAAGATAATTCTAAAAACTTTTCGAATCATCTTCCCACTGGGCACAAGGTGGGATGTAAATTCACCCAAGGAAGGCAAATCATCATGAAACGGATCGGAATTATTCTTGGCAGCTTGATTTTTTTGGTTATTGTACTTTTCGGATTATGGGTCTTCAGTCGACCCGAACGCGGCACGACGGGCTCGGTGAGCACGCATTTTCGTATGCTTGGGCCCAACGACAAGATCGTGATTGACGGTTTTGACGACCCCAAAGTCACGGGCGTCGCTTGTCATATTTCCCGAGCGCAAACAGGAGGGGTGAAAGGTGAATTAGGTATGGCAGAGGACACGAGTGACGCAAGCATTGCCTGTCGTCAAGTCGGCCCGATCAAAATCGTTGGCGAGATTAAGGACGGTGAGCGCGTCTTTGACGAGCACCGCAGCCTTATCTTCAAGAAACTTCAGGTCGTCCGCTTCTTCGACCGCGAACGCAACGTGTTGGTTTACGTGGCGTATAGCGATCGGGTTGTCGAGGGAAGCCCGAAGAACAGTATCAGCACGGTGCCTATCATGGGGTGGTCGGCACCGTAAAGTTGGATTTCGCAGCTTGGTCGGCGGATTCCAAGGTTTTCAAATCAATGGATAGAGGCAAGATACAGTATCAAGTTGAATTTTCCTTGTCACTCTTCAATACCTCGTGCACCTTTTCGCCCAATTCTTTTGCTGAGAATGGCTTTTGAATGAACTGCATGTCTTCTACCAGAACACCCTGGTCGGCAATGACGGTTGAAGTATAGCCTGACATAAACAGGCACTTCATGTTTGGGTGTATTGTGAGAAGCAAATTTGCCAGATCCCTTCCGTTCGTCTCCGGCATTATTACATCGGTGATGACCAGATCGATTGTCTCGCTATGCTCTTTGACTAGGTTGATGGCGTCTTTTGATCTATTGGCGGTAAGAACGACATAACCAGGATCTTTGAGAATTTGCGCTGCGAGTTTGAGAATCGATATTTCATCCTCCACGACAAGCACAGTTTCTCCATGGCCACGCCGGATCGTTTCCTCACACTGCTATCCCGCGTTGCTGCCCTGTTCGCTATGCCGCGGCAGAAATATCCTGAAAGTTGTTCCCTTACCCGGCTCGCTGTAGACGTTGATGAAACCATTGTTCTGTTTGACGATGCCATAGACAGTAGCCAGTCCTAAACCAGTGCCGTTGTTCGCTCCCGGTGGAACCCGCTTCAACCAAAGCCACCGCGATGGAGATGCTGCCGGCAACCATCCGCGAAGGTACAAACCAAAAGCTTGACCGCAGATATCTTACTTTCTTCACTTATCTAGCAATTATCGATCCAAGAGCTATGCGCAGTGTCTATCTCGTTGATTTATTCTCAATCATGCCAATTAGTCGAGGAACAATGCAGGGGGGAGGTGCCGGCCTAAAGGTCATATACGCTCAACTGGTCATATATGACCAAGTCTATGGGCCCTTCAAGTGATCTTTGCTGATCTGTGTTAGGAAACGGTCCCAATCAAAGCTTCAGGGTGCAGACAAGAGCTGCGGGATAGCTTGTGTGCATGAGGTGTTTTCCAGGAAGGTGGCTTGACGTGGTCAGGTAAAAATGGACAACTGTCTTAAATATGCTTTTTTCAATGTCATCATTTTCTTAAAGTCTGATGGGCTGAGACACACGAGATAAGTCTGATGTTGTTTAGTGTTGTAAAACATCTCACACTTATCAAGTGTGGTAGACCCGAGATTCGGGTCATTTGTTACCCTTTCAAACACAGGGAACCCTGCAACATTCTCAAGTGACACTTAAAACCTCTCTAACCTACTAACATACCGAAAATTCGCGGTTATTCCAATTTTTTATGTTTAGGTACTTACTCATTCCTGTAAAAACTTCGACCAAATCAACGTTCACCCGTTTCTTTTAATATTCTTTAGCCCTCCTTATTTTTCTATTAAGGCTGTCTCATTTGTAACCTTTGAGTGTTTTGGCTTTGCTAAACATCAATAAACTTCACTTGAACTGGTTGAGTTTTGTCAATGTTCAAGGTAGTCACATGGCGATAGGTAAAAAACCTGTTTTATCGGAATCAATCACCATTAAAGGCCCAGCTACCGGTCTCATAATCAAGGCGTTTACGAGAACGAAAGAACTATCAATATCAACCTGGCCAAAATTTTCTTGAAGGTCCCCGTCCAAATTTTCTTTTTTGTTTTCGATATTGTTTTCTGTGCTCAGTTTCAAGGCGTTTCTCCTTTTTGAGTTCGTTTACTTTCATCCCGAGATGGTCTTGTTGTTTACCACTGCATTTATGCTGTGAACGACACTTACATTTGTTTGCTATGACAGAATTGGTTTTGTTCCTGATCTTCCTTTTGCTGTTGAGTCGTCATGTCCGATCGCATGATCTTTTCTTTCCCTTCCCCTTTTAAAAGAGAGGGAAAGAAATTCCAATGTGTTGAAGTCGCAATTTCTGATTCCGTGCTGTACGAGCTGGCCTCAATGATGCCATCCGTTGTCACCTTCTGCTTTATTCGCAATCTTCATTCCGGGTTATATGCACCCCGCGTCATGCCACTCATTGTGCTGAAATTTATTGGTTTTCAAGAAATGCCCTGTGTCGATATGTCGTTATATCAGCCCAAAATCAAAGGTCATATTCAACCATTGATCATATATGACTTTTTTTCAGGTCCTTCTGAAGGTTTGGGTTCCACGGGATAGAGTCATGTTAAAAATGATATTGGTGTTATTTGAGGTAGCCACAATCAGACCATCTGGCCGATTGCCTTACGGAAACGAACCAGGGATGCGATAAACAGCACGCTGCCAATCGCAACGATGATGAAAAACTGCGGCCACACTACATCTATACCTGCGCCACGGTAAAGAATCGCCTGCCCTGCCGAGACAAAGTGCGTGGTTGGTGCGGCCAGCATTACGTTTTGCACAAACGCCGGCATGCTCTCGCGTGGGGTGGCGCCGCCCGAGAGGAGTTGCAGCGGCAAGAGAACCAGCACCAGCAACATGCCGAACTGGGGCATGGAGCGCGCCAGCGTAGCCATGAATATGCCCATCGAGGTGGTGGCAAACAGATGCAGTGTGGCGGCCAGCATGAAGAGTGTCACCGACCCCTGAATTGGTACGCGTAACATGCCCTGTACCACAAATACCAGTGCCACCAGGGCGGCCAACAGCACTACCAGCCCCATGGACCAGACTTTGGCCAGCATGATTTCGGTTGGTGTCACGGGCATCACCAGCAAATGCTCAATGGTGCCGTGTTCTCGTTCGCGGATCAGTGCAGCGCCGGTCAGAATGATGGACAGCATGGTCACGTTGTTGATGATCTCCATCAGCGAACCGAACCAGGATTGCTCCAGGTTGGGGTTGAAGCGCATGTGCAGCGTCAGATCCACCGGTGGCGCTGTCGTACTTCGATAACGCGAAACAAATTCATTCACTTCGCTGGCGACAATCTGCTGGATGTACCCATTGCCGGTAAAGGCCTGACTCATAAGAGTTGCGTCCACGTTGAGCTGTATTGTTGGTTTACTCCCGGCCAGCACATCGCGCTGGAAGTTCGGCGGAATGTTCAGCGCGAAGGTGTAGTCGCCCTGATCCATGCCGGCATCTACCTCGGCAAGCGTTATCATGGTCGGGGTCTTGAAAAGCGGTGGGTAGAAGCTTGATATGATGCGCGCCGACAGCGGCGACGCGTCCTCGTCGACGATGGCTATCGGCGCGTTGTGCAGGCTCTCGGGCATGGCGGTGGCAGCAATATAGATCGACACGGTAAAGGTGTAGGCGATCAGTACCAGCATCATCGGATCGCGTGCCAGACTCCACAGTTCCTTGATGCCCAGACGATAAATTTTGGCGATTGGTGAGTTCATGTTCAAACCTCCTGTTTCTTCAGCAGCAAGACAGACAGGCAGAGAATCACGGGCACTGCGGCCAGCAGCGGCCAGAACGAGGACATCAGGCCGGAAATGTCCAGCGCCTTGCTGAACACGCCCCGGCTAATGGTCAGAAAGTGGGTCGCCGGATAGATGCGGCCGATGAAGGCACCCATGCCTTCGAGTGAGGACACCGGGTTGAGCAGGCCGGAGAACTGCACGCAGGGGACGATGGTGCCGATCATGGTCACGAACATGGCGGCGATCTGACTTTGAGTGAAGGTAGAGGCCAACAGGCCAAAACCGGTGGAGCCGACCACAAAAATAAACGCCGCCAGTGTCAGGGTGGCGAAGCTGCCCTTGATCGGCACCCCGAATACGGTGACGGCCAGGGCTGACAACAGAAAAAAGTTGATCATTGCCAGTACAACGTAGGGCAGTTGTTTGCCGAGCAGAAATTCGCTGCGCGTGACCGGCGTGACGTAGAGGTTGATTATCGAACCCAGTTCCTTCTCACGCACGACCGACAGCGCCGTCAGCATGGCGGGGATCATCATCAGCAACATCGGCAGTATGGCCGGAACCATGGCGGGCAGGCTTTTGACGTCGGGATTGTAACGGTAGCGGGTTTCAAGCGTGCTGGCTGACGCCAGGTTTATGCCCAGCTGGTGCTTGGCCATGTCGACGAGCCACATCTGGTGGATGGCCTGGACGTAGCCGCGCACAGTCTCGCCACGGGTAGGCATGGCGCCATCGGCCCAGGCGCCGACCTGCACCGGGGTGCCGCGCTCGATGTCACGCCCGAAGCCATGAGGGATCTCGATGGCCAGTGCCAGCTCGCCATTGCGCATGCGTCGATCCAGGCCTGCGTAGTTGGTGATCGGCGATTTTTCGATAAAGTAGCGCGACCCTGAAAGGTTAAGCGTGTAGTTATGGCTCAGTATGGTCTGGTCGTGGTCGAGTACGGCAAAGGACAGGTTTTCCACATCAAGGCTGATGCCGTAGCCCATGATGAACATCAGGATCGCCGTGCCCAGCAGTGCCAATGTCGCACGAACCGGGTCGCGCTTCAGCTCCAGGGTCTCACGGAGTGCGTAGCTGAAGGCGCGACTTGGATCAAAGTGGGATCGGCGTGGTTTGACCGGTGGCCTCGTCGCCATGGTAACCGAAGGTTTTACAGCTGGAGGTGCGTTCTCGGGCTGAGCTGCATCGGCCTGGGGACCGTTGGCCGAGGCCTCCTCCAGATAGGCGATAAAGGCCTCCTCCAGAGTGTCTGTGCCGCGCAGGCGTTTCAGTTCTGCAGGCTTGTCGCTCACCAGTACCCGGCCGGCATGCATCAGCGAAAGGCGGTCGCAGCGCTCAGCCTCGTTCATGAAGTGGGTGGAAATGAAGATCGTTACCTGGTCATTGCGCGAAAGGTCGATCATCAGTTGCCAGAACATATCGCGCGCGATAGGATCCACCCCGGAAGTCGGCTCATCGAGGATCAGCAGTTCGGGCTTATGGATCACGGCCACCGCCAGGGACAGACGCTGACGGATGCCCAGCGGCATGTTCTCAGGCAGGGTGTCGATGACCTCGGCCAGGCCGAAGCGCACCACCAGCTCGTCGACACGGTCAGGGATTCCGGCCTCGGGGAGGGTAAACAGCCGGGCATGCAGGACCAGGTTCTGGTGCACGGTGAGTTCACCGTAGAGTGAGAAGGCCTGAGACATATATCCCACGCGGCGCCGGGTGTCAATGTCGCCTGCATTGACGACCTGGCCGAACAGCAGCGCTGTGCCTGCGCTTGCCGGCAGCAGCCCGGTGAGCATTTTCATCGTGGTCGACTTGCCGCAGCCATTGGAGCCCAGAAAGCCGAATATTTCGCCACGCCGGATGCGGAAGTCGACATGATCCACAGCCACGAAGTCGCCGAAACGCTTGGTCAGTCCCTGGGCCTCGATGGAGATCTCGGACGTAACCGATGCCATCAGAGGCGGCACTACCACGGCCCGGTGGCCGCGACGTTTTTCTTCGGGCAGCAGGGCGATGAAGGCTTCTTCCAGGGTCGTAGAGGCGGTGCGCCCGTGCAGGTCAAATGGCGTACTGGCAGCCAGGACCTTGCCTGCATCCATCGCCACCAGCCAGTCAAAGCCATCCGCTTCTTCCATGTAGGCGGTGGCGACGATCACGCTCATGTCTTTTCTCTCGGCGTGGATGTTCTCGATCAGACTCCAGAATTGCTTGCGTGAGAGCGGATCAACGCCGGTGGTCGGCTCATCCAGGATGAGCAGATCGGGATCGTGGATCAGTGCACAGCACAGGCCGAGCTTCTGTTTCATGCCGCCCGAGAGTTTTCCTGCCGGGCGTGACAGGAAGGGCTGCAAACCCGTGCCGGCCGTCAACTCGTCGATACGGCGCCGACGCTCGGCCACATCATGGCCGAACAGGCGGCCGAAAAACTGCAGGTTCTCTTCCACCGATAAGGTAGGATAGAGGTTCTTTCCCAAGCCCTGCGGCATGTAGGCGATGCGTGGACATATCGTATTGCGATGGGGGGTGCTGGTCATGTCGCCGCCCAACACCTCAACCTTGCCTTGCTGCACCGCGCGTGCACCGGCAATGAGTGCCAGCAGGCTGGACTTGCCCACGCCGTCGGGGCCGATCAGGCCGACCATGCAGGCGGCGGGTATATCCAGGGTGACGTCGTCGAGCGCCAGTGTCTTGCGGTACCGCAGGCTGACATTTGCTAAGTGTGCGACCGGCGGTGCGGGACGCGCTGTATCTGTATTCACTCTGGAACCTTCATCGCCAATTCGGCAGGCCATGGTACCTGCGCATCGAGCTTGATCCAGGCCATGCCCGGGAGGCCGGTCTTGACCAGCTTCAGATGTTTTTGCAATAACTCGGGATCAATCTGGGCCTTGACGCGGAACATAAGCTTCTGCCGTTCGCTGGCGGTTTCCACCGTTTTCGGTGTGAACTGGGCTGTGCTGGCGACAAACGTCACCTTGCTTGGAATCACGTACTGCGGCGCAGCGTCGAGGACGATGTGCACCTCGCTGCCCAGTGCCAGTTTTCCAGCGACGGCTTCGGGGGCAAAGAAGGTCATGTATACGTCGTAAAGGTCGACCAGGCTGAGTACTTTACCACCGGCAGCCAACACCTCACCGGGCTGGGCGATGCGATACTGCACGCGGCCAGCCTGTGGTGCGGTGAGGGCACTGTCGTTGATGTCGGCCTTGATGCGTGTGACGGTAGCCTCGACTGCGGTGACGGCAGAGCGTGCGCTCACCACCTGTGTGTGCGCTGCAACAATGGCGGCCTGCGCAGCGTCCGCCTGTGCCTTGGCGGCGACAATGGCGGCCTGCGCACTGCGCACCCGTGCCCTGTCATCGTCGAGTTCCTGTTCCGACGCTGCACCTTCACGGGTCAGCGTCTCCGAGCGCGAAAGACGCCGTTGTGCGGCATCGAATTCGCTTTTTCGTTGCGCCACAAGGGCTAGCAGAGCCTGCCGATCACTTTCGCGCACGGCCACCTGCGCCTCGGCACTGGCGACGGCGGTGATGGACTGATCCTGCCGCGCCTGCGCTTCGTCGCGTTGCGCATCGAGTGTCTGAACCTGCATGTGAGCGAGTGTCTGGCCCGCCGTAACGAAGTCGCCTTCGTCGACCAGAATGTCCTGGACGCGCCCGGCGAGTTTGGCGGCCACATTAATCTCCGTGGCTTCGAGACGGCCATTGCCACTGACAAAGCCCTTGCCGGGACCCTTGGGGCGCAGCATTTGCCAGGCTATCAGAGCGGTCACTGCAAGGGCCGCAATGACTACAGCCAGAATGAACCATTTCTTCCATTTCTGCAGGAATGAAGTGACCGGTACGGTGACCTCAGGGCTAACCGGTGTCGAGGCATTTGTGGTCGGTGGGGGAGCCGGTGCAGCTAACGGTGCGGTGACTGAATCAGTTTGAGGAGCTGGTGCGGCGGTTGCGGTGATTGGTGCAGCAGCTGGTGTTGTGACCTCAGGGCTAACCGGTGTCGAGACCTTTGCGGTAACCTCAGGGGGCGTTACAGCAGCCTGTGGTATAACCGTTACGGTGACTGTTACAGTGACCGGTGCGGTGTCCGTTGCCGCATCAGGCGCGGTTGCTGTAACGGTGACCGGTGGTGGAGTGGTGGCGTTCATTGGCTGTTTGTGCCTCGTTTCGAGTTAAGGGTATCGGATGCCAGCGGCGCAATGAAATCCATTGAACTGCCACCCAGGGCCGCATACAAGCTGACGCGGCTGGTAAGCAAAGCCCGGCGAATCTGCACGACCTGCTGCTCGGCGGCGAGCAAGTCGCGCTGGGCATCAAGCACTTCGAGAAAAGCGGCCGCCCCATTGTCATAGCGCAATTGGGACAACCGCGCGCGCTCGGTTTGAACCGCCAGGGCTCTTCGTGCGATGGCAGACTGTTCGGCCAGCCAACGGCGGGCCGACATCGCATCGGCCACGTCGCGGAAAGCGCTCTGCACGGTTTTCTCATAATTGGCCACTGCCAGGTCACGGCGCGCTTCTGCCAAACTCAGGTTGTTTTGCCGGCGACCGCCATCGAAAATCGGCAGTGAGATGCTCGGCGAGAAGATCCACGCCAGGCTCCCCGAGGCGAACAGGCCGTCAAGTTCGGAGCTGGCCGTGCCCAGAAAACTGGTCAGGGTTACGCGAGGAAAAAAAGCAGCGCGTGCAGCGCCGATATTCGCATGCGCAGCTTTTAACTGGTACTCTGCCGCGACGATGTCGGGTCGCTGGATCAGCAGGTCGGATGGCAGTCCGGCGCGTAATTCGATGTGCAAGGACTGTTCATCAAGGTGTTCCGGCATGAGGGGGAGATCGACGGGCGCACCGACCAGCAGCGTCAGCGCATGGGCCTGGGCCGCGCGCAACTGTTCGAGCTGGGCACCCAGCGCCTGTGCCTGCATAAGCAATGTCTGCACCTGGGTCAGGTCGAGCCGCGAGGTTGATCCGACTTCCACGCGGCGCGTGAAAATGCGCAGGGATTCAGCACGGCTGGCAATTGTCCGGCGCGCCAGTACAAGACGCTCATCCAATTCACGCAAACTCAGATAACTGCCCGCGACCTGCGCGACCAGTCCAATGGCGGCAGCACGGCGGGCTGAATCGGTGGCCAGATAGTTCTCCAGGGCTGCATCCTTCAGATTGCGGACGCGGCCCCAGAAATCGATCTCCCAGCTCGCCTGGCCCAGCGCAACGTGATACAGACTGCTTTCCGAGGATTCACCGGTCAAGCTCAAGTCTGCGGGAAGGTGTATACGGTCTCCCCCGGCCTGGGCGTTGATGGCGGGAAACTGATCGGCGCGCTGGATGCCGTAAATGGCACGCATTTCCGCAACGCGCAGCACGGCAGTACGCAAATCGCGGTTGTTTTCGAGCGCTATCGCGATCACAGCCTGAAGTTGCGGGCTGGTGAAATAATCGCGCCAGCCGATGGCCGTAATACTTGCGCCTTCCTGCGAGGAGTTGCTTGCATAGACCGGAGAGACCGGCAAGGCCGGCACTTTATAGGGCGGCGCCATTGAAGCACAGCCGGGCAGAAGCAGAGCGATGGTGGCAGCCATGACGGGCAGACCTGTCATAAGTTGGAACCAACGGAACGGCGTGAAAATGTTCATCGTTCTCCTTCTTGGGGGTGTAAGACCCTACTCCCCGGAAATTCTTAAATCCACTTCAAATTGGACTATGTCAACAAGTCGTGTGCGGTATCATCAATTTCTCTTTAAAAAATTGCCGAATCCGGCAGATGCACTTTGGATGTCTTAATTAGTACCGCTCCAATTTGCATTCTTTGTGCCACATTCCAATCATTGGCAGCACATCAATCATCGTGTTGATATTAAGGGATTATGAACTGAGGGTGAATTCAGATTGTTGTTGGCAGCTTTGGGAGAATGGTCATATTTGTCCAAGTGGTCATATCTGACCCCTGTTTTCTAGGGATGAAAATTATGTTTTCTGGATATTGAGCTGACACATCGTCAACGGCGAGAAAACTGATGGTATTGATGCACTGCGTATCGAGATCTAAGTTCATAAAAATTCTTTCCCGTTTGATATTTCTACTTTTAAGGATGCTTGTCTTTTTCCAAAGCAGCCACCTTCAGAAGACGGCGTCTGAACCGCTCGTCTCCCTTAAAATTGGCGTGCAGGAACGTCTGGACCAAATCCCAGGAAAGTGCATCTCCTGTAACTTGGCCGCCTAAACACATGATATTCATATCGTCGTCCTCTACTCCCTGATGGGCAGAGAAAGGATCAGTGATCAACGCCGCTCTTACGCCGGGCACCTTGTTGGCTGTTACGCAAGCCCCAACCCCGCTACCGCAAATAGCTAATCCCCTCTCTACCTCACCCCGCGCCACTGCCTGGGCCAACGGCACTACAAAATCCGGATAGTCATCTCCTGCAACCAGCTTATAGGCGCCGAAATCGACCACTTCATAACCGGCGGCTTTGAGGGCGGCAGAAAGGTGTACCTTCAACTCAAAACCGCCATGGTCTGCAGCTATGCCGATGCGCATCATGTTTTCTCCACACTCGGTGTTTTCTTTTCCTGCGTATCGCTTTGGTCCCACTTCCAGTTCAATATTTCCGGCATGTCCTGACCGTGCTTGTTGATATACGTTTTATGCTCAATGAGTTTGTCCTCTATGTCCTTTTTCAGCGTGATGCCAGCGCCCTCCTGCGGCAGACGATGAAGTACGTCGAGGACCAGGTGAAATCGATCCAGATCGTTTAAGACCGTCATGTCGAAGGTCGTGGTGATGGTACCTTCTTCCTTGTAGCCCCGGACATGCATGTTTTTATGGTTGGTGCGGCGGTAGGTCAACCGGTGTATCAGCCAGGGGTAGCCGTGGAAAGCAAAGACTATCGGCTTGTCTTTGGTGAAGAGCGCATCGAACTTGTCGTCGGAGAGCCCGTGCGGATGTTCCATCTGCGGCTGCAGCTTCATCAGGTCAACGACATTGATCACCCGGACTTTAAGATTTGGTAAATTTTTGCGGAGAATGGAAACGGCAGCGAGCGTTTCGAGCGTCGGCACATCGCCGCAGCAGGCCATTACCACGTCCGGTTCCGTTCCCCGGTCGTTGCCGGCCCAGTGCCAGACGCCTATTCCCTCAGTGCAGTGTGCCACCGCCTCATCCATAGTCAACCACTGCGGTGCCTGGTACTTGCCGGCAACCACGACATTGACGTAATCCCGGCTCCTCAGACAATGGTCCCAGACCGACAACAGGCAATTGGCGTCAGGCGGCAGGTAAACACGCACGATGGAAGCCTTCTTGTTGACCACATGATCGATGAAACCAGGATCCTGATGGGTAAAACCGTTATGGGCCTGTTGCCAGACGTGGGAGGCGAGCAGATAATTGAGCGAGGCGATTTTTCGCCGCCAGGGCAATTCGGCGGTGACCTTCAACCACTTGGCGTGCTGGTTGAACATGGAGTCGATGATGTGCACAAAGGCCTCATAGCTGTTGAACAGACCATGTCGACCGGTGAGCAGATACCCTTCGAGCCATCCTTGGCACTGATGCTCGGAGAGCATCTCCATGACCCGGCCTTCTGTTGCGAGAAATTCATCGTTGTCCTGGGTCCGGGCCTCCCACTGCCGATCGGTCACCTCCATAACGGCGTTCAAGCGGTTGGAAAGCGTCTCGTCGGGGCCGAAAATCCGGAAATTCCGCGCCTCTTTATTGACTTTGACCACATCGCGCAGGAACTCTCCCAGCACGTGGGTGTCAGCGGCCTGAACTGATCCCGGCGCTGGCACCGGCACCGCAAGGTCCCGAAAGTCCGGCATAATCAGATCACGCAGCAGAATGCCGCCGTTGGCGTGTGGATTGGCCCCCATCCGCCGGTCACTCTTTGGCGCAAGCTCTGCCAACTCCGGCATCAGCCGGCCATTCGTATCGAACAGTTCTTCCGGTCTGTAACTCTTCATCCAGCTTTCGAGCTGGCTCAGGTGATCGGGATGTGCCGCATCGATCAGGATCGGCACCTGGTGCGCTCGAAAAGTGCCCTCTATCTGCTGACCACCGACGACTTTCGGTCCCGTCCAACCCTTGGGTGAATTAAAAACTATCATCGGCCAGCGCGGTCTGGCGGCATCGTTATTGTCCCTGGCGTTACTTTGGATGCCCCGGATCTCGATAATTGCCGTCTCCAGTATCGAGGCCATAAGATGATGCATTTTTTCCGGTTCATCACCTTCCACAAAGTACGGCGTCCAGCCGTAGCCTCGGAGCAACTGATCCAGTTCCTCATGGGTGATGCGGGCAAGGAGGGTCGGGTTGGCTATTTTATAACCGTTGAGATGCAGGATCGGCAGTACGGCGCCATCGGTGATTGGATTCAGAAATTTATTGGAATGCCATGCCGTGGCTAAAGGGCCGGTCTCCGCTTCGCCGTCACCTATGACGCAGGCGACGATCAGATCCGGATTGTCGAATACGGCCCCGAAGGCGTGGCTGAGCGAATATCCCAGCTCGCCTCCTTCGTGAATCGATCCCGGACACTCCGGGGAGACATGGCTGGGAATCCCGCTGGGGAAGGAGAACTGGGTGAACAGTTTTTTCAGTCCGGCGGCATCCTGGCTGATATTTGGATAAACCTCGCTGTAGGTGCCTTCAAGATAGGTATTGGCGACCAGCGCCGGGCCACCGTGGCCCGGGCCGGAAATATAAATCATATCCAGGTCATATTTGGTGATGACCCGGTTCAGATGCACATAAATGAAATTCTGGCCGGGGGTCGTGCCCCAGTGCCCGAGCAGTGTCGGCTTCACATGCGAGAGGTGCAAGGGTTCTCTGAGCAACGGATTGTCGTAAAGGTAAATCTGGCCGACAGACAGATAGTTGGCGGCGCGCCAGTAACCATCCATCCGGTTGAGCAATTCAGGTGTAAGAGGTTCATTCTGCATGGTTCATTTCTCCATTTTTTAGCCATCTATTTTCTTTCTTCCGGAGGTCCGGTCATCGTTGGTATATGCAACCACGGTGCCCCGAGGTGCCGAAAGCAACCCGTTGTTCCGGAACCGCGGGATCGGGTTTCGTTGTATAGTAGGCCGTGACCAGTTCTGGTACGCGAACCAGCATCGATGGGCCAGCGAGTTTGCCTGCGTAAGGGCTTATGTTCATGATTTTGAATCCTGTCTGAATTGTTTGTCGCCGATATCGACACTGATGGTGTTCCAATATCTCGGTCACAGATCGTGGTTAGGATTACGCTAGTGAGGTTTCCAAGGGGAGGGTGTAACTATGCTATTCTTTAATTTTGCAATCATTGTGCCAGGTCTTAGGCACTTTGTTCATGTGATCTATCGTTTTGCTATTTATGAAGAAAATACCGAAAAAAGATGCGCTTGAAAGCGCTGACGATCAAGGGACGGGGTCATATTTGCCCAAATGGTCATATATGACCTTGTTCAGGTTTTCCTGGTGATCATGCATGGCAGATCGCAGATCATGAGCGCAGCCCAAAAAAACAACAGACGTAAAACTTTTTTTGATTCACTTGAGGGTATCGCTACAATACTGAGAATCTCTGTGCTTTTCTTTTGCCTGCCATGTCTCTATTTCGATAAATATGCGTTGCACATGCGGGTAAGCTTGTTTGATAGCCCTGTCCAATCCCGCCACGGTCACCTCAACGTCTGTGGCGAGTATCGGGTCCACGAAATCGACGCTGATATTCACAAGAATGAAGTCAGGCCCCATATGCATGGTCAATACTTCGTTGACCTGCTTGATTTCTTTATAGGAACTGGCGATTTCCCGTATCCCCTGAACGACCTCTTTGTTGGCGCTCTCCCCGATCAACAGGCTTTTCGTCTCGGATGCGAGCAGAAGGGCGGTTCCGGCCAGTATCAAGCCTATGATGACGGCTGCGGCTGCATCATAGGCAGGGCTGCCAGTAATATCGCTGACAAGGATTCCCAGAAATGCGATGCCAAGACCGAGGATTGCGGCGGAATCTTCCATCAGCACGATAAAAATCGATGGATCTTTCCCTCTGTGAATAGCCCGAATATAGCCCCAGGTTCCTTTCGATTTGTTGAATTCTTTGAGAGCGATATACCAGCTGGTCCCTTCAAATATCAAAGCCAGGCAGATAACGCCGTAATTGACGGAAGAATTCTTCACCGGCACCGGAGAGATGAGATGATCAATTCCTTTATACAGGGAAAGTCCGGCACCACCGGCAAAGAGGACCATGGCTACAACAAAGCTCCAGAAATAAATCTCCTTGCCATGTCCGAAAGGGAATTGGCTGTCGGCCGGCATTTTAGCTCGTTGCAATCCATACAGCAGCAGGATTTCGTTGCCCGTGTCAGCGACCGAATGGAATGCTTCCGACAACATGGCCGAACTTCCGGTGATAACGGCTGCAGTGAATTTGGATATTGCTATCAGGCAATTTCCGATCAAGGCTGCATAGATAACCTTTTTAGAAGGGGTCATCATGTCTTAATTCCCAGGTTTTTCCTTCCGGTCAATGTATCGGATTTACGCTCCAGTTCTACAATACCCTGGGCTCCAAGCAGCAGTATCACTGGGACAATCTCAATACTTATGAGAGCCACCACCGTTATGGCGATGGAGACGTAAATGATATTAACCATGGATACGTTCGCGCAATACCAGATCAGCACACGGCGGGTGATCTCCCATAAAACCGTTGCGGTCACTCCCCCGATGAGCGCGTGACGAAACCTGACCCGCACCACAGGCATCACCAGATAGATAGAGGTGAGTATCAACACTTCGCCGACTATTCTCAAAAGAGACAGTGCCACTGCGGTTGTACCTCCGAGGTTTAAACTCCAACCCAGAATTATCCGATCTCTGTCTTCCTGGGTCTTAATTGCACCAAATGGCCGGATTTCAGGAGTAAGGCATTAATGACCAATCTGAGCAACTACAATAATTTTATATTTTTGGTACTCCGGTATCGCTCGTATTTTTTCTCAAATCTTCTCTTGCTTGTTTTGCCAGATTCTCATAATTGAATCGAACCAAATCGAGTTCCTTCTCGTCTAATTCTTCCAGATCCAGAAGCGCATTATGTGCTCCTTCCATAACGCGGATCAATTCGTCCAATTTTACCTGTAAGGCCATAGAGTCACGGTTTTGTGTGTTTTGTATGAGGAACACCATAAGAAAGGTGACAATAGTAGTGCCGGTATTAATAACCAGTTGCCAGGTATCACCGAATTTGAAGATTGGGCCTGTGATGAGCCAGATAATAATGACTGATACAGCCATCATAAAGGCAGTGGGCTGTCCGGTTTTCCGCGCTGTCGCTTTTGCAAAGCGGGTAAAACAGGAGGTAGATTTTGTAGGTTTCATAACGATTCCTCATTTTTGATAAAAGATGCAGGTGTTTGCTTTTTGTCTCGGATGCAGGCAAAAAAGGCTGTTTCTGCAGGTTCCTTTCGTCAATCAGCGCGTAAGCTTGATGGCATCATAGAGTCCATCAAGCACCATCTGCGTCCCAATTACCGCAAGGATTAAACCCATCATACGAGTAATTGCTCCTAATGCGCTGGTACCGATGAAGGCCACAAACTTCTCACCGAAGACAAAACACACGTATGTTATTGCACAAAGAATGGCGAACACCGCAATAGTCACTGCCATATTGACAAAACCGCCCGCGGAGAAATTCATCGCAGTTGTAATGGTGCCCGGACCTGCGAGAATCGGTATAGCCAGTGGAGATACCGACACACTGAGTGCCGCCGCCTTTGACTCCCGCCTGTCTTTTTCGCTTGGGTGATTAACCCTTGAAAAATCACCCTGCAACATGTGAAAACCTATAAGAAAAACGAGCAGACCTCCGGTAATGCGAAAGGCAGGCAGGGTAATGCCAAACAATTCGAAAATCACCTTTCCCGCAAAGGAAAAAACGACAACGATCAGGAATGCCAATATCAGCGATTTTGATGCTATGGCACTCTTCGTCTGTTTATCCTCTTCATGCGTAAGACTCATAAAAATAGGAATGTTAGCGATGGGATTCATAATCGCAAAGAATCCCATAAAGACCGTCAATGCGTGTAGCAGTATCTCTTCCATTTTTTAGCTTTCACCCTCTCTCAGATATTGCCTATGGTAGCCAAGGGAATCGGAGTACCAATTACGGGACAGCCCCTCGCAAACCCCTGCGCGCGGTTTTCCAGGAAAAGGCTCCGCATTATTGCTGATTCTTATGATTGCAAACTTAATGCCTATTTCATTGTACCGATGAGTTAACCAGAACAACCTATAGAAAATCCCTGCTTTCCATTATCACATAGTCCTCTGAGACTACCGAGTCTCAGAGCATCTCTTCGCGGTAATGTTGTCAAATAGAGGTCATATATGACCAGTGGTTGCATATGACCTTTCAGCGTGTGATTCCCGGCATCTGCGTTATCAGCGATTTGCATATTTATTATATAGACAAATCAGTAAGATATGCATTGAAAAGCAAAAGCTGTATCTCTGGTATGAAGTTTGAATGCCTGCAGATTAGAGAAGCAAAATGCTGCTGCATAATTCATTCGAATGGAGACCTTGATGTTAAAAAATTTGAAGCCAAAACAAGTGTTTCACTATTTTGAAGAACTGACTGCAATTCCGAGATGTTCCGGTAACGAAAAGCAGGTGAGCGATTATCTGGTTAATTTTGCAAAACAAAGAAAGCTGAAAGTGTTTCAGGATAAAGCTCTGAACGTCATTATCAAAAAACCCGGAACCGCAGGATATGAAAAATCACCCGCGGTGATTATTCAGGGACATATGGACATGGTCTGTGGTAAATCCAAAAAATCCAGTCATGATTTTACCAAGGAGCCGATATCCTTAAAGATCGATGGGGATTTTCTACGAGCGAATGGCACAACGCTCGGCGCGGATAATGGCATCGGAGTGGCCTATGGCCTGGCTATTTTGGATTCGAAGGACATTCCCCATCCACCTATTGAGTTGCTCGTCACAACCGACGAAGAGACCGGTATGCACGGAGCGGCATCACTCAAAACAGCTCATCTTACCGGTAAAACGCTTCTGAATATCGATGCGGAGGAGGAGGGCGTATTCTTTGTCAGCTGCGCGGGTGGACTGATTCTCATAAATGAGTTCACCCCCCGCTGGAAGAAGACTTCCGGTAGTGGCCTTCTCATAAAGATTTCCGGTTTGCAAGGCGGGCATTCAGGCCTGGAAATTGTCAAGCAAAGAGCTAATGCCATCAAGCTTCTGGGAAGAGTACTGGACTCGGCCAGGAAAGCTGGAGAGTTTAATATTTCCGCGATCTCAGGAGGTTCGGCTCACAATGCCATCGCCAAAGAAGCGCAAGTGACCGTTGCCGCCAGTAGTTCCGTTCTCAAAAAGATCAAGGTGATTGTTAAAGGATTCTCCGGGGAATTAAAAAAGGAATTCGCATCTGCGGATCCGGATCTGCAGGTGGCAGTCACTGCTGTCGATAAAGTTGCCACATCCATTGGCAGGGGTTCTACGGCGAGGCTTATTGACTTTCTCTTGATTGCTCCCAATGGCGTTCAGTCGATGAGTCCCGATCTGGAAAATCTCGTTGAAAGCAGCCTGAATTTTGGCGTACTCGAGCAATTGGAGAAATCTATCAAGATCACTATTTCTGTGAGGAGTTCTGTTACTTCCATCAGGGAAGAGATCACCCGCGGGCTTGAAGCCTTGGCGAAGAGGGTCGGCGCAAAAACCTCACGAACAGGTGAGTATCCCGCCTGGCATTACCAGGCGGATTCGAAGATACGGGATTTGTGCGTCGCTGTTTACAAGGAGGTCTCCGGCAGCGATGCATCTATACAGGCCATTCACGCAGGACTTGAATGCGGCCTACTCAAGGAAAAACTGCCAAAGACGGATATGATCAGCTTCGGGCCGAACCTTTACAGTGTCCACACGCCGGATGAGTATCTCAGTATACATTCGGTAGCCAATATGTGGGCATTCCTGAAGGCGATCCTCATAAAATTAAAATAGGGAAACACGGAGGAGAATCATGGCTAAAGCGAAGTCTGGAGCCAAAAAATACGAACTGTCTCAGGACGCCTACGGCGGAAAGCCCGGAAACGAATATGTGCCCTATATTCCGACGACAGAGGTCATGCCTGAACTAACCGGATATTCCATCATTATCGGCGTCCTCTTCGCCCTCATATTCGCCGCGGCAAATACCTACCTCGGGCTCAAGGTCGGTCTTACTATTTCCGCAGGCATACCCGGCGCGATTCTCGCGACAGGCCTTCTGAAAGGACTTTTCAGAAGGAACAATATCTTGGAAGCGAACATGGTCGCGTCTCTTTCCGCCATGGGCGAGTCCATTGCCGGGGGCATCATCTTCGTTCTTCCGGCACTGATACTCCTTGGTTTTGGCCTGAGCATCATGACGGTTGTTATCGTGACAATCATCGGCGGCCTGATGGGCGTATTCTTTATCACCCCGGTAAGAAGATATCTTATTGTCGAGGAGCATGGCCATCTCATCTATCCCGAGTCGATGGCGGCGGCCGAGGTACTTGTTACCGGAAGCGAGGGTGGCAGCGGATTCAGGACCGTCCTGCTCGGCATGGGGGTTGGCGCCGTTTACAAGATATTCTCCGGCGGCTTCAAATTCTTCGGCGAAAATGCTTCGTATACCATACAGTCCTATCAGGGAACCATGATAGGTGTAAATACCGTTGCTTCACTCATGGGGGTCGGCTTCATCGTCGGCACAAAAACCTCCATACTGATGTTTGGCGGCTCCGTTATTGCATGGCTTGCTCTTATTCCCTTAATTAAATTTTTCGGCGCCGGGATGACGGAGCCTGTTTTCCCCTCGACAGTGCCGATATCAGAAATGGGGGCATTTGACGTGTGGTCCAGTTACATTCGATATATCGGTGCCGGTGCCGTTGCCACCGGTGGCTTCATATCGCTCATTAAGTCCCTTCCCACCATCGTCAACAGCTTCAAACAGGCAATTGGTGGAATGGGCAAAGGTGGAACCGAAAGTGTGAAGAGGATGGATCTTGAGTCACCTCTCACCTGGGTCATCGCTGCAGCGGTATTGGGTTTTTTGTTGACCTGGTTTGTGCCGATCATCGGCGGAGGCCTGGTCGGCTCTCTCCTTGCCGTGTTCTTCAGCTTCTTTTTCGCGGTCGTCTCGGGCAGAATGGTCGGCCTGGTCGGCGCTTCCAACAACCCCGTATCCGGCATGACCATTGCGACACTTCTTGTCGTCACGACTGTCCTGAAGCTTATGGGCAATACCGGTGATCTCGGGATCAAGACCGCACTGATGATTGGCGGCGTCGTCTGCGTCGCCATCGCCGTAGCGGGTGGCACGGCACAAAGTCTTAAGACGACCTTTATCATCGGCGGCACTCCCAGAAAAGTTCAGCTCGGCATGTTTGCCGCTCTTTCGATTGCCTCTGTTGCTGCGGGAGGTACCTTGATTTTATTGAATTCGGCCTATGGCATCGGTGACGTGGCCGTTCCTGCACCACAGGCAACGCTCATGAAAATGATCGTCAACGGCATCATGACGGCTCAACTTCCGTGGACGCTGGTATTTATCGGTGTGGCTCTGGCGGTATTCTGTTTCATGGCGAAAATACCAATCCTCGCGGTTGCCCTTGGTATTTATCTTCCCATAGGTCTCACTGCGGCAATATTTGCCGGCGGCATCGTCAGAGATCTCGTGGAGAGAAAAATGCAACCCGCCGCCAAGGAAAAGGACGCTGAAGATGACAAGACGGTTGAAAAGGAAAAAAATGTTGACCTCGACAAGGCGGTTGAAAAGGGGATACTTCTTGCGTCAGGCCTTGTCGCGGGAGACGCCTTGATCGGCATTGTTATCGGCATCTTCGCCGCTATTGGGACGGATATCGCCTTCGGACTCAAGCTCTTCCCCGTTATTGCAGAGAGCAATCTGGCAGCTTTTGTCATGTTCCTGTTACTGGCAATCTGGATGTATATCTATTCGACGAGAAAGGATTGATCAAAATGAACCGGCAAAGCTGTGCAAAGGATAAATATAATTTTGTCCTCTATATTCCCGAAATCATCCACCAGAAATTCAGAGTAACCGATACGGGCAGGGTCATTCTGGATTTCAAGATAAATCCAGCCAAAAAGCTGCTGGGCAGGCTTGTAAACAGAGAACCTGCTGCAGACCTTGAGTTGGATGAGCTTTCTTCTTCAGTATGGCTCAACATGGATGGAACGCGAAGCATCCTGGATATAGCGCGCATCCAAAGCAAAAAGACCGGCGACGACATAGACGAGGCTGCGCGAAGAATTGTCCAGTTTATGCGATATATTGCCAATAGAGGCTGGATCAAATTTAAACTGGCCGAAGCCAGGCCGACATCACGGATTGCTCTTCGTTTTAGAAATTCAGGTTGAAAAAATAACTTTGACATAAACAGAGGTGCATAATGATACTCGCGGGTGACATCGGCGGAACCAAAACAGCGTTGGGGATATACTCACCTGAAAAAGGTATAGGGACGCCTCTTGCCCGGGAAACATTTGCAAGTGCAAAGTATGCCTGTCTTGAGGATATTGTGGCTGAGTTTCGCCTGAAGTTTGATTTTGAAATTGAAAAAGCTGCTTTCGGAGTAGCCGGCCCGGTTGCCGGAGGAAAGGCAGTAATTACCAATCTCCCCTGGACGATTGATGAAGACCAGTTGAAAAACGCCCTCGATACTTCATCTGTCAAGCTCCTCAATGATCTTGAAGCAATATCCTGGTCAGTTTCTTCCCTGGAAGAAAACGATATTTATGCTCTGAACGACAATGGCGAACCTGAAAAGGGAGGAACAATCGCTGTTATCGCACCCGGAACTGGTCTTGGCGAGGCCTTTCTGGTATGGGATGGTTCGCGATACCTTGCCCATGCCTCAGAAGGTGGTCATGCCGATTTAGCACCAACGAATGAACTGGAAATTGAACTCCTGCGCTATTTACTGAAGAAATATGAGCGTGTGAGCTATGAGAGGGTATGTTCCGGAATCGGTATTCCCAATATATATAATTTTTTCAAGGACAGTGGCAGGATAGAAGAACCCGCGTGGTTGATGAAAGAACTCGTAAACGTGCAGGATCCTACACCGCTGATCGTCAATACAGCTCTTGAAAAAGAGAGCAGTTGCCCTATTTGTAAAGCGACGCTGGATATGTTTATTTCTTTTCTAGGCGCAGAAGCAGGCAATATGGCTTTAAAAATACTACCAACCGGCGGAGTCTATTTAGGCGGAGGGATTCCACCTCGGATTCTTCCGCAACTTCAGAAAGGGCTTCTTATGAAGACTTTTCTACAGAAGGGGCGAATGTCGAAATTACTTTCTAAAATGCCGGTTAATGTCATCCTTAAAAGTGACATGGCCCTTACAGGGACCGCCTATTATGGCCTCGAAATATTATAGGATGAGTAACCGTTCACCAGCACCTCATTTTCGTCCGATCAGGCCACTTCACATAGCCAGCTATAGCTCGGAGGCCTGCTTGAACGATCCTGGAGCGCTGGTTGAACGGTTACTGTGATCGGGGTTATGCTGTCAGTTATTGCGCTTCGGTGACCGATTACTAGAATTTCAACACACCTAACCAATATGGAGATGAGATAATGGCGGCTTTATCTGTGACTGTCAACAAATCGAATAGTCTGGAATCTAAGCGTGAGAGTAATTACACGCCGGCTTTGTCGGCGCTGACTATGCTGTTTTTCATGTGGGGTTTTTTAACCTGTCTTAATGATATTTTGATTCCTCATTTAAAGTCGGTGTTTTCGCTTAGTTACTTTGAGGCAATGCTGATTCAGTTTGTATTTTTTGCGGCATATTTTATCGTCTCTTTACCTTCCGGGTATATTGTTAAAAAATTAGGATATAAAAAGGGGATAGTGGTCGGGCTGGTAACAGCAGGGATAGGGTGTCTTTTGTTCTATCCTGCCGCAGGTTCTCGTATTTACGGTTTGTTTTTGCTGGCTTTTTTTATCCTGGCATCCGGAATTACCCTGCTGCAGGTTGCCGCCAATCCTTATGTATCTATTTTAGGGAAACCTCAAACAGCTTCCAGCCGTCTTAACCTTACCCAGGCCTTTAATTCCCTGGGAACCACCGTCGCTCCCTACTTTGGATCATTGCTGATTTTATCCGTCGCAGTAAAGAGTGCTTCGGAATTGTCGCAACTTTCCAGCTCGGATCTGAACATGTACCAGTTGGCAGAGGCTGCGGCCGTTCAGGTTCCCTACCTGGGATTGGCAGCTGCTCTATTTGTTTTGGCCGGGATAACGGTCTTGCTTAAACTTCCGGTTATCAAGGACAATGAAGACGACTCTGAAACCGGCAATTTTCATGAATTTGATCGATTGCACAAAAGCGCCTGGGGCTACAAACACCTGGTGCTTGGTGCTCTCGGAATTTTTGTGTATGTAGGCGGGGAAGTGGCTATTGGCAGTTTCCTGGTTAATTTTCTCGGTGAAAAAAATATCGCCGATATGTCACCATTTGAAGCAGGCCATTATGTCTCATTTTACTGGGGGGGCGCCATGGTCGGCCGCTTTATTGGTTCTGCGCTGATGAGAAAGCTGAACCCCGGGAAAATACTGAGCTTCAATGCCGCTGTTGCTGGAGTGCTGGTTGTTATTACCATGCTGTTCGATGGAAGAATCGCCATGTGGTCAATTCTATCTATCGGGCTATTTAATTCTATTATGTTCCCGACGATTTTTTCTCTGGCTCTCCGCGGTCTGGGTAAGCATACCAGCCAGGGGTCTGGTATTTTATGTATGGCTATTGTGGGAGGAGCACTCATTCCTTTATTGCAGGGAGCTCTTGCCGATAGTATTGGGATACACCATGCATTCCTCTTACCAGTATTCTGTTATATTTATATCGCATATTATGGTGTCAAGGGATCTGTTCCGGAGTTTGTTAAAGCAGCAGGGGTGTCGTAAAGGGAAAGAAAGTAAAAAAACTCGTCAGGCCAAAAGCCACCCTCGTCATTCTCATCGTGACAGCATCTATCGTCTCCAGAGGCTGCTTGAACTCGATGAAATTTATGTCGGTGGCAAACGTACTGGTAAGAGAGGCCACGGAGCAGGAGGTAAACAACCTGTGCTTGTTGCCGTGGAAACTCGAAGAGAGGTGCTGGGTCCGGGATTCTTTAGCGGCTGTATGAGATCATCGGCCAGTCGCAGTTTCGTACCCAACGAATTGATCTCCGCCCGTTCGAGGACGTTTTCCAGTTCCGGTATATTTCCCGGCCAGTTGGTAATCCTGCAAGGTCTGCATCTCACCAGCCAGAATCCGCGTAACGACCTTGTTACGCAACTTTCCGCCTTAGGGGCTGATGGCTAAAATGATGCTTCCACCCAATAAAATAATAAAGAAAAGGAGAAACATCCTGATTGCTCATCGCAGGTCATATACAACCACATGGTTATATATGACCTGCAAAATAAGCAATTAACCGTTATCGAGTCTTCGCATTTCAATCAATATTGCTCAATAAAACAAAGGAATAGGAGAAGAGATGTGAAAACAGTGCGCTGTGGCACAATGATTGCGAAATAAATCATTGAGGTAGCCACTGCGGAAGGGGAGCCTGGGATGAAAATATCCACAATCCAGCAAGAAGTGCAAAAGGGAGCCTGGCAACATGCACGGCCTGCTTATTTATCCAAAATTTTCAGAAACATCTTGGTCTATCACATACAATCTTCCGATATTATTGGCCCCAATATGGTCTTGCCCTTGTCCGGCCTGTCCACCGCGGCCGTTCTGTTGTCAGAAGAGTTGTGAAAAAATGAATCCCGTTTACCTGGGTTAGAGAAGTCACGATCTCAGTCTGAATAACCTGCACTCACAAGGAGTCTCTCATGAATAAACGATTTTTGGTAGTATCCGCCCTGGTCGGCGCCTTATCTCTGCAAACCTGCTTTGCATTGGCAGCGACCGCTACAGATACATCTGCGTTGACCACCACCGTTCCAACAGCAGGCCGGGAAAACACCCAATCAGACGATCAGGGACAAATCTACGGCGTCCAACTGATGACACCACAAGAACGTACTGAATTTCGCGCCAGAATGTCTGCTGCAAAATCTCTTGAAGAGCGGGAAAAAATCCGCAACGAAAATCATCAGGCCATGCAGGAACGCGCCGAATCTCATGGCATTACCCTGCCCGATCAGCCTCCTGCCGGTAAACAAGGTATGGGCCAAGGTGGGGGTATGATGAACCAGGGTGGCAGTATGATGAATCAGGGCAGTGGCAGTATGGGCCATGGGGCTGGTATGGGATCCGGAGGCCAACGCAGTCAATGATCGGCCACTGCCTGTGCCAACCGGCGTGAAGAATCTCGGGTTCATCAGCCAGTTCGTTGAAATTGACGATGATGTCGTTTTTACGGTGGAATATTCGGTGCGCGCAGCGCAAATGGCTGTTTATCAACGACTGGGTATTGAGCGAAAGATTCCACTCATAACCCAAAACTCCAAATCGCTCAAAGTGCAGCTCGATGTAGTGACGAAGTCGTTTACATGACAGACAGGCTATATATTGAATAATATCATCAGAACGTACAATAAAAAAAAGATGAGCTTGTTGCCAGCCCTCTGATTTTCTGACTGGCTTGGATTTCTCACGAACGAGGTTAAAAGCGCTGAAATAAGGGAACCGGGTGCCACGGCAGTGAAACTCTTTTCTGAAACTGCAGTGCACCTTCACGACCTGTCGACTTCTTCAACTAACCAGGATTGGCGAACTCGGCCAATTTATGCAAAATCTCGAGTTCTTCCGGAAGTTGCAGAACTTTTTCCGCTCTGGCAAGCGCCAGGCGAGAATGGTGATTTGCGGTTTCCCGCATGGCGGCATCTCCGATCGATGCGAGCGAGGCAAACGCTTTCTGCAGCCGTCCAGCGACCTCAATGACACCTGCCCCGTCACGACCAATGGCGGTGAAAGCATCGTCAAACATATTCTGGACAGATAATTCGGGTACTTTTACCCGATCAAATAGAGGTGGACTGGTGCCGCCTTCAGCAAGAGGCTGGCTCCAGTGGGCAAAAAGGCGGACCAGAGCGCCGGTTGTATAGTTTGCCGTGCCGGGGGCATTAACGGCCCGGTGACAACGCGCGACTGGCGATTTCAGAAAGAACGATAAGACCAAACCGGGGATCTTCGTCAAATTGCCGGTCATTACCGATCAGAAATGCCTTTGCTATCTGACTGCTGTCGAAATTGGAGAAGGCACCGGAGTCAGTGGATACATAGGCAAGAACCCGGCCCGGAGCAGAAAAGGTGCCGGGTAAGGCCGCCAATCTGATTCGCACCCCGAATGTTTCAGCAAATGCCTGGAGAGCGGTGATATCTATGCGATGGACGTACCCAATAGTCTGTCCGTAAACGGTCTGCCCTCCTTTCTGATGCTCGTCTACAGGGACGCCTCGAAGGGTGGGTGCGCGTCGCCTGCGTTGTAAAGCGGCAGCTGTCGCCGCCTCGACCTTCTCGATGGTTCCCCCCAGCCTGCCAAGGCGGGCGATGCGATCCACCCAACTCACGAAGGTGATTATAACCATAGCAAGAATTATTAAGGTCAGTGCAAATAAAGCAAAACGACCGGCTTTTTCATAATAGCCGTTCATTAAGGCGACAAGCGCGGCGTTGCGGTATTGCTGGCTGAAGCATAGGCGGAGACCATTGATCCGACAGTGAAGGTGGCGATAACCAACATGCATGCGGCAATAATGGAAAGCAGGGTTTCTAACGATTCTTTGGTAATTGCCGGAACAAGCCGACCTATTTCTGCAGTGTCCATTGTTTTCGCAAGAAACACCAGGGTTGTTGAAAGAACGCACATCGTAAGCGGTCTAACCCATAGCCGCTCGCTGATGCGATTAAGAAGATACCTCAATCGATCACCCATTATTTCCCCTCTTGGTAGTTGGGTCTGTTTATCTTCAAGCGATCATTTTGCCGATTAAGTGAGCGAATTCGACGCACGCAGCTGAAGCAACGAGCAGTTATTTTAGCAAATAAATCAATAATCTTTTTTATCAATAGCTATATCACAGTGCGTCTCTTTCAGCACTCCTCCCACCTCAGTTTGACAATTTATTTTGGTCACTTAGAAAATGGTACCATAAAAACCCGAAAGACCTGCTAATTTAAAGTTAACCCACTATTTTTCAATGATATTTTCAATTTCGCCTATCTTTTCCTGAATTTTTCCTTCGGCATCCTCCACCTTTCCTTCGATCTCAAGCTCGTGGTTATTGACGATTTTCCCGATGGTCTCCTTGATCTTGCCTCTGGCCTGGTGAATTCTTCCTTCGGCGCTGTTTTTTGTGTTTGATTTCATAGTGTTTCTCCTGTTGAATTTTGGTTGAAGTAACTGCTACAGGGGGCCACTGCAGCCTGTTTAAGGTTCCAGCACAGTCGGTTGCGAGTCGACATCCTTATTTGGTTATGGGTGCGATTCTTTCGATGGTCATGTTATTGAATACCGTCTTGACACCATGATCGTGAATCAATTCGTCTGTGGTATAGGTCTCACTGAGCAATCATTATGCCATGTTTACAATGCTCAGCGTCAGGTCGTCCATCACTTGATTTATTAGGAATTATTAACCAAAAAAATGGACCTGCAGAGAGACGGTTGAAAACTGAATGTAAATGGTTGTAGGTAACCTCTTGGTCATAGGCAACCATTTTCCCGTCTATCCTAAAGCAATGGATGAAACATGCTAATGCTATTACAACTGGCAAATTATATTGGGAGTCTGTCGCTGCGTTGTGTTTTTTTCCCGCCAGCAATGGAGTCTCTGTTCTGTATTTTACATGAGCGTTTGAGGCTAGGACAGGTACCGCAGGTAAAAGTTCCGGCGCCAGAGCCTGATTTAAAAATGGCGTTCAGGTGAAGTCAGATTATATCAAAGGGATGGCCACCTTCGTGCACGCCAAGGGCGGTCTCATGTATGAATTTTCCGTCGGCGGACAGAAATTCACCAATGAAGCTTTGTGATAGCTGAGATAGAAGCATAGACAAGATCGATCGTATTATATCTCCTGGTTGATTGCACAGCCAAGAGCAATTACCGGCGTCAAACAGTTTTAAAACTCCCACTGTTCTAGGCAGATCAATACCTTACGCATTGTCGATATCCAATCATTGATTCCATCCATGCGTTTATATTTTTATTGTTAAAATATATATACATTAATGAATTATATTAGTATTATGTAAATTATGATTAACATTAACATTGCATCTATACTGGAGCAGCTCGCTGATCGGCTCAGAAAAGCTCGTTTGGCCCGGAATGAGAGCCAGGAAGTATTTGGTGCCCGCATTGGTTTGACGAGACAAACGTATAGTAAGATGGAAAAGGGAGTTCCTACAGTGTCGATAGGCTATTGGCTTGCTGCAAGTGAAATTCTTGATCGCCTTCAGACATGGCAAGAGGTGCTTGCTGAAAAAGATGATCTCTTTGAGCAGTTTGAGAGAAAAAAGTTGAAAAGAAAAAGGGCAAGCAGAAAGCGAGTTAGAAAATGATCAAACTAAATATTTGGGTGACCTTAGCCAACGCGGAGAACTTACGTGTCGGCGAGCTCGTCGTCGCTGATCCAGATATGCAGGGGAGGTTGCAAGGCCAGTTCAGATATTCTGCAGACTATCTCAATCATCCAGAAGCATTTGCGCTGGATCCAATTCATCTTCCTCTCACACTTGACAACTTCAATGCCGAAAGACCGCATTCCGGTGTGCATGGCGTATTTGAGGACAGCTTGCCGGATGACTGGGGCCGCCGGATTCTCGCCAGGCGTTATCAATTGGAGAGAAATGAGCAGCGTGTTCCGCAGTTGCTGGCTTTGCTTGGGGGGCAGGGGATGGGCGCGCTCAGTTACAGTTCTGATGATGGGATCCCTGAAAAAGGTAAAGATGTCGATGGACAACATCTTACGGAGTTGCAACGTTTAGCGGGGAAATTCGAAGAGGACGCGACCTCGGTAGATGAAGATCTGGCACTTCTTTTCCAGGCCGGAAGTTCTCCGGGGGGAGCACGTCCTAAAGCCCTTATCAAAGATAGTGATCGTTCATTCCTGGCTAAATTTTCCAGTATCCGAGATCAGTTTGACGTTGTCGCCCTTGAGGTTGCCACTATGGAGCTGGCAAGGCGAGCCGGAGTCAACGCAGCGCCGACAAAACTTGTACCTTGCGAAACCAAAAAAGTTTTATTGGTTGAACGATTTGACATCGATAATGCTACCATGGGCCGCTACCATGTGATAAGTATGCAGACCTTACTGAAAGCTGAAGGTTACTATACTGCCGCTTATCGCGATATTGCCGATATTATCCGCCGGGTTTCGACAAATCCGGGTCAAGACCTGCTAAAGCTTTTCAAACAGCTTCTTTTTAATATATTGATTGGAAATACGGATGATCACCTTAAAAACTTCTGCCTGATTTTTGATGGCGAAGGTTGGAGGCTTAGTCCGGCCTTTGACTTGGTGCCAAATGTCGGCTTGAATCGTGAGCATGTGTTACGCATCGGTTATGATAATGTGGTAGCAAATAAAGAAGTTCTTATCAGGGAAGCAAAAAAATTCGGGATAAAACAGCAGGCAAAAGCGGACAAGATTATTACGGCTGTATTCTCGGAAGTGTCACATTGGGAAAAAGTATTTAGGGAGTTTGATGTGCCGGACAGGGATATACAAATCCTTGGTCGAGACATCGAGGAAAGGATGGCCAGAATTAAAGGCTGACTTGAAATTATCGACAAGATCTCTGGTCATTTTCCGTGTGTGAAAAATGTTCCCAAATAGGCAAAAACATGAAAAATAAGAAAAAATATAGAATGTTTATCTTTTGAAAAACCAATAATTTATCGCAATTGACGAGGTTGCGAAACTGCGAAGGCGATGCCTGCGAACAGGGGTCACAGGTTCGAATCCTGCTTGGTGTACCAAGAAATTGAAGCGGTTACAGTCTTTTGGCTGTAACCGCTTTTTCGGTTTTTGCAAGCTTCTAATTTGATTAAGTCTATCCACAAAAAAAGCCTGGATTAAGGATTTTTATCCGGGTTTCTGTTCTGATTATGAATCACTTTGTGCTTTGCTCATTCACCTCTTTTTAACCCACGAATTATTGGGTCACTTGTCTTCGACGAAGCAGGCGATGTTCGTGCTGAACCTCTTTTTAATAAAAATACACCGATAAAAATAATCGAAGTCGCTGCATAGTCGACGAATTCGATTGGTTCACCAACAATGAGTGCGCCGATCAGAAGCGCAACGACGGGGGGGATATAGGTAACGGACGACGCGGTGACGGCACCAAGGCTCCCGACAGGTATGCATAGATCAATACGGGAAAAAAACCAAAAAGAACCCTCAGAAATACGATCTGGGTCGGGGTGATGAGACTGGCCGCAAGTTTCATATAAATAAAGTTGCTTCCCCAGACGATGCCAAGAAAAAGAAAAGCTGCCAATGGCAGATAAATATTTTTTTGTGCAGCTCGATACATTATCGTATTTCCTCTAAATTATTCGATCCTGAAAAAGATAATTATTTAAGATAGCCATGAGCGCTGCGACCCTCCGGGCCGGCATGCTATTTTTCGCAGACAGTGGCGACAACAGCTGTAAGAATGAGTCCAGCCCCCAGATAACCAAGCGGGGTAAAATACTCACCTAAAAACAGATAGGCTGCCACCGCTGCCACCACCGGTTCAATGGTCGCAACAATAGAGGCTCTGCCTGCTTCCAGGTATTTTAGGCCATTGTAATAGCAATAGTTCGCAAAGAATGTCGAAACTACCGTTACGCCTACCAGCGCCCCCCAGGCCAAAGGTGTTTTGTCGACGAAAGTGACAAAAGGAAAGATGCCAAGAGCACCTAGAGGCAACACGTAGAGGAAGAGATTTGCAGAGGAATATCTTTTTGAAAAGTATTTTCCCACTGTGTAATAGAGAGAATAACAAAATCCGGAGACAAGTCCGGAAATCAGTGCCAATGGTCCAATACCGGATCCTCCAGCATTACCAGATCTGGAGATCAGGTAGACTCCGGTCATGACCAGTACCACTGCGCTGATCTTTATTGCGGTCAATTTTTCCCGATACATAAGAAACGAAAAGGCCACGACCCAGGCTGGTGCCGTGTAGAGCAAAACTGCCGCAAACGCAGCTCCGCCTGATTTGACTGCATACTGATAAGAGATATAGAACAAAGAGATGCCAAAGACCGCAAAAAAAGCAAGGAGAGACAGGTCCTGCTTTTTCACTTTCGTCTGTCCGCACCAAAAAGCCTGACCGCCAAAGCAGCACCATGCCAGGATGGCGCGCCAGAAAGCAACCTCCATCGGGCCGAGTCCCTGTGAAAAGGCCACCGCAGAAAAGATGCCGATAAACCCCCAACTTATTGCAGCTGCGAGAATAAATACGTATCCGGTTAACATAAGGGGAGGTCGCCTTTGATAGATGTTATAAAGCTGATATTTGATCGGTCTGCATCAACATTTTTCAACCACAGAACGACACTAATACATCAAGCTGTTTTCAGGCAACTCCTTTGTAAAATCATACGCTTTTCATTCCATCTTTCCCATTATTAAGACGGCTCATGCGAGATGGTCTGCAGCGCGTCATGAAGGCGAAAGATTGTTCGACCGCCGCCGGTTTCTTTCTCGCTGCCAACAGCACCGCCGATCTCAGTATCATCAGGTCCTTCACGCGAGAAGACTGCTTTGCAACGAGCTGTTGGTTCTCTCTTGTTCAGGCTATACTTTAGGTGCCGGAGGCGCAAGGATACTATACCCATTTTTAGAATGGGGTGTAGATAGGAAATATAGGTTCGGGTTGTATGACCTTTTTTTGACAACGGAAAAACATCTCTCATTGACAAAGTTATGTTTTTACGAGAGATTATGGTGTCGGTGGGTGCGGGTCGATTCGCGAAGATATAAGAATGAGATGTAAGAAAAGGGGAATTACGAAAGCTGTAATATTTTATCTCTATCTATCCGGAGTTCATTCATGGCACTTGCTTTATACTCGATTGACGAAGTATTTTTGCCTTTGCAGGTATTGCGATTTTTTGATTCGTCTGACGCGTGACTGATCCAGATAAAAAATAATGAATGGAATATCATGGGACTGACTTTAATGGAAGGAAACGAGGCAATCGGCTGGGGAGCGATGGCTGCTGGCTGTAATTTTTTTGCCGGTTATCCGATTACCCCGGCAACAACAATTTACAATACCATGCTTGAACTCCTGCCCCCCAAAGGTGGTGTATGCCTTCAGGGGGAAGATGAAATTGCATCCATAGGATTTTGCCTGGGCGCCTCGATGTCGGGTATGAAGGCAATGACTGCTACTTCCGGTCCGGGGATCAGTCTTTACAGCGAGCAGATTTCCTTTGCCATCGGCAGTGAAATTCCCCTTGTGATTGTTGATGTACAACGGTTGGGGCCGTCCACCGGCTCCGCCACCAAAGGAGCCGACGGGGACATCCAGTTTCTGCAATGGAGCAACAGCGGGGGGCTGCCGGTAATCGTACTGGCGCCGGTGGATGTAAAGGACTGTTATACGCTCACCATGCAGGCTTTTAACCTGGCCGAGCAATATAGGTGTCCGGTTTTTGTGGCTGCCAACAAGGAGGTCTCCATGACTCGCGAGACGATTGATCTGGATGCACTGGATCTGCCGCAGACAATCGATCGCCGAACTGCTGCTGCGGATCGGCCCTTTCTGCCTTTTGGCGTGCACGAAGACCAGCTGGTGCCGGATTTTCTGCCTATCGGCGGCGAACGTCTGGTTAGGCAGACCTCTTCAACCCACGGAACAGACGGCTACATTACCACCGATCCGGAGCAAATAGGTGCAATCCAGCAGCGCTTGGATGATAAGCTCCGCAGAAACATCGCCTCCTTTACTTACTACGACGAATATCAGGTGCCGGGCGCCGAGACATTGGTGATTACCTACGGGGTAACCGCCCGTGCGGCCATGACGGCGGTGAAAAAAGTTCAGCACACCAACGCAAAGGCATCCCTGCTGGTCCTGAAAACCCTGTGGCCCGTCCCCGAACAGCTGATTCTGGAGAAGGCTGCGTCGTATCGGCGGGTGGTCGTGGCGGAGATGAATCTTGGTCAGTATGTCCGGGAATTGCAGCGGGTGTTGACCGATAAAAAAATCGACTTTATAGGGCAGATGAATGGAGAGCTGATCAAGCCAGGGCAGATTCAGGAGGTAATTCAACATGGATAGTCTACTCAACAGCAATCGTCCCCCGGTGTTCTGCCCTGGATGTTCCCATGAGCAGGTTCTGCATGCCCTGGATCAGGCATTGCTGCGGATGGGGTTCTCCGGAAAAGATATCGTTATGGTTTCTGATATCGGATGTTCCGGCCTGTTCGACACGTTTTTTAATACCCACGCTTTTCATGGTCTTCATGGCCGGGCCCTCACCTATGCGACCGGGATCAAGATGGCCCGGCCGGATTTAAAGGTGGTCGTGACCATGGGCGACGGAGGCCTTGGCATCGGCGGTGCCCATGTGTTGAGTTCCTGTCGGCGAAATATTGACCTGACGCTCTTGGTCCTCAATAACTTTAACTACGGTATGACGGGCGGCCAGTGCTCTTCGACGACTCCCCAGGATGCGCAGGTGGGCTCGGGCTTTTTAAACAAGCTGGAAAAGCCCATTGATATTTGTCAGGTAGCGGGGGCCGCGGGAGCGGCGTATGTAGACCGCATCTCCACATATGATAAAGGGCTGGTGGATGGCCTGGAAGCGGCCCTGTCATTTGATGGTTTTTCTCTGCTCGATATCTGGGGGATTTGTCCCGGCCGTTACACCCGCCGCAATAAGATTACCCCCAAAAATATCGAAACTGATCTGGCTAAACTTCCGGGTTTGGCTGATTACAAGATCAGCAATGCCCGCCCGGAATATGGCAGGGCTTACCGGCAGGAGGCCGCGAAGCTTGTCCCCGCAGGCGAACCGGTCCGGATTGAAAAGTCGTGCACGGCCCCGCAGTCGGGCCGCATGGAAGTGGTTGTACTGGGAAGTGCCGGCCAACGTATTATTACCGCCGGTGAATTGCTGTGTCTGGCAGGCGCTGCAGCGGGATGTCATGCGGCACAGAAGAGCGACTATCCGATTACCGTCATGCGGGGCCACTCCGTGACCGATATTATCATTTCCGACACCGAAATTGAATATACCGGAATTCAAAATCCTTCTGTCGTTATTGCCCTGGCACCGGAAGGCGTCAATCGCCGGAAGAAAATGTTGGCACATCTGGCACCGGAAGCACTGGTTATCAAAGCCTCCGGCATTGAACTGCCGTCATGTCAGGCATCCATAATCGAGATTGATTGCAAGGCTGAAAAAATAAAGTCTCAGGATTGGGCGCTGGTTGCTTTGGCTGTTCTGGCTCAGCAGAATAAAGTGTTGACCATGGATATGCTCAAGGCTGCTTTGCAATTGCGTTTCAAGGCCGGGCAATATGAGACGGCGATCGCCATGCTGGAAAAAGCGGTTGTGTCCCTTGGTAATACATGATGTTTTCGGAGCTGATCGAATCGATAGATCACCTTGCAGGGAATTTAACGCCAATTTTACTCTGTGATTGGCTGAGATACGTATCTCCTCTTTACAAGCGGCGCAACGATGTTTTAATTTTGGGGCTGCAGTTTTCTAACCGAATCGTACTGATAGTGATTGACAAATTTTTTGAAATTAGATTACTTGCGCATGTATAGAAGCTCAGGTACCGGCAATCACCCTGACTGGTATTTGCCGGTGTAAGAGGGAACTTCGTGTAATTCGAAGACGGGCCCGCCGCTGTAATCGGGGACGACTCCTGCTTTTTGCCACTGTTTACCAGTCTTGTAAAAAGACGATGCTAAATGGGAAGGCGCAGGAGAAGGATGATCCGGAAGTCAGAAGACCTGCCTGAGTGGTGTTATCATAGTATCGTGGACTGATCATATGATAAGGAATTTCGGGTAGTTTGGGATATCCCGGATCAATTTTAATATTGGTCCGGGATTTTTTTTGCCCAGACCGACTTAAAGGAGCAGGTGCCATGCAACGTTTGATCAGCTGTACACTTCTTACCTTTTTCTGCCTTCTCATCTCCCTCTCGACTGTTCTCGCCGCTGAAAAACCCGAAAACAATGCCAATGCTATCGTTATAGCTACCTTTGGCACTACCGTTCCCCGTGCCCTTCCCGGGATATTGCATATCCGGGACCGGATGCAGAAAAGATTTCCCGGAACCGAAATCAGGCTTGCCTTCACCTCGAATATGATCCGTAAGACCTGGCATAAACGGCAGCACGACGACGCCTTTAAGAAAGAGAACCCTTCCGTCCCGGAAGATATATTTTATGTCAAGGGACCGCTGGCAACTATCGCTGATCTCCAGGATGAGGGCTTTGCCACTATCCTCGTGCAACCGGGACATCTCACCCTCGGTGAAGAGTATCTTGATCTTGTCTCGTATATCAAAGGGCTCAATTCAATCACTACCATAAAAGATAAAAACCGGCCTTTTCTCAGGCTGGCTGTCAGTCGTCCCGCCCTGGGAACCATGGGCCCAAAACATCCCTATGAAGAAGATATCAGGCAGGTGGCCGGGGTACTGGCCGGTGACATCGAGAAAGCCCAGAAATTGGGATCGGCCCTCCTCTACATGGGGCATGGTAATGACTACTTTCCATCAAGCGGCTCATATCTGCAGCTGGTTGATGTGATGAATTCCCGCTACCCGGAGACGAAAACCTACCTCACCACGGTGGAAGGTTTTCCGAATCTTGAATCTGTCATGAACCAGATGAAAAGAGACAAGGTGACGAAAGTCCTGCTCAAGCCCTTTATGAGCGTTGCCGGCGATCATGCCAATAACGATATGGCAGGAGAGGGACCGGAGAGCTTGAAATCAGTGCTTACAGAAAATGGCTTCCAGGTGACGATAATCATGGAAGGTCTGGGGGAACAAGACGGCTTTGCCGATGTCTTTGTCGACCACCTGGCCCAGACCGCCGTTGACTATGGAATTACCCTCAAATAAAAGACGGAAATGATGTGCGTTTTCACACCAGATACTTTGGAGTTCTCTATGCGCTTTAACAAAACATCAGGTCATTACCCTCGCCATTGCCCTGCATCTCTCTTTTTTTCACATTGGCTGTGCACGCTGTTTCTCGTGTTCATCCCGATCATCCTGCAGCATACGGCAATGGCCGCCGAACTCACCGATCTCAGCGGCAAAACCATCCACTTCGATCGTCCCTTTACCCGGATTATCTCACTTTACGGTGCCCATACCGAAAATCTTGCAAGCCTTGGACTGGATAAGGAAATCATCGGCAGGTCGGGAGATGACGATTATCCGCCGGCAATCACTGCCAAACCTGAGTTCAGCAGCGAAAATATTGAGAAATTCATTGCCGCCCGTCCTGACCTGGTGTTAATCCGCCCGATGTTGCAGGCCCGGCATCCCGAACTCTTCACCCGGTTGCAGAAAGTCGGGATAACCGTTGTTTCCCTGCAACCGACCACTATCGATGAAATGTATGCCTACTGGCGGGACCTGGGGAAGCTGACCGGAAAACGACAGGAAGCGGAAGCGATGATTGACGCATTCACCTCGGGACTGGCTCAGGTTCGCAAGAAATTTAAGGCTATTCCAGAGGACAAAAGGCCCAAAGTCTATTTCGAGGCCATCCACGAAATGATGCGGACCTTCTCTCCCGATTCAATTTCCCTCTTTGCCCTGAAAAGTGCCGGAGGAATTAATATTGCAACAGATGCCATTCCGAGACGCTCGAGCAATATTGCCGACTACGGCAAGGAAAGAATACTCTCCCATGCCGGTGATATCGATATTTTTCTCGCTCAGAATGGGCGAATGAATCGGGTGGATAAAATGACGATCCTGGAAGAACCGGGATTCGAGTCGATCAAAGCCGTCCGGGAGGGAAGGGTGTTTTTAATCGATGAGAAGGAGGTTTCGCGGCCGACATTGCGGCTTCTGCAGGGAATACAGCAACTTTACGATATTTTTTATCCGACCTCCGGGTGATGGACAGGCGTTTGCTGTACCTGTTTATCGGCGGACAAAGGGCCTGCTTATCCAGGATCGTAAGGATCTTGCGGTGCTGGACAGGGGCGGCTATGGTTGTTAAACGGGCTGCTTGAAGAAGCCGGAGCGAATACGTAAGCCACGACCAGGAGTGGAAAAATCGATCAGAGCGATTAGAATATCTGACAGGGAATCAACTTGTGGAGGTATGGCAATGAGATCAACTCCTGGTATGCTGCTGTTTCTGGCAATGCTGACTTTTACCGGTTGCGCCAGCGCAAAGAAACCGGTGCTCTATCCCAATCAATATCTGAATACAGTCGGTCAGTATCAGGCCGATGCCGACATCAGGGCGTGCATGCAAGCTGCAGAGGCAAGCGGAGCCAATGCGGGCAAGGGTGAGGAACTTGTTGCGAATACGGCCAAAGCCGGCGCCGTTGGCGGAGCCACGGGTGCGGTTGTCGGCGCAATTTCTTCGAGTACAGGTGTCGGCCGCGGTGCCGCTATCGGTGGTGCCGGGGCCGCCACCGCAGCGTTGGTTGGCGGGGCTTTCAAGGCTTCGGAGCCAACCCAGGTCTATCGGCTATTTGTTGAACAGTGTCTGCGCGACAAAGGATACCAGCCGATTGGCTGGCGCTGAGGAATGTAATTTTAAAAAATTGAGGTAAATTCATGCAACTCTATTCGCCTGTTCCGGATGAGTTTCTCGCTCATGCTAAAATGGCAGCGCGGATCATGATACTGATTGGGGTGCTGGCGATACTTCTGCCATTTTATTTCGGTCTGTTTTCTGTCCTTATTCTTGGTGGCGCAGTTCTGGCGAGCGGCATCCTGGGTGTTGCTTATAACTGGCAGCTTGCCCGGCTGGGTGTAGATTCGGGTGCAAAATTGGCACCCTGGCTGTTCGTTCTGCTGGGCTTTCTGCTCTTAACCACACCAAAACTGACGCTCTCTGTCGCCGGACTGATTATAGGAACCGGCCTGATGGCTTCCGGTGCCATGGGGTGGCTGGCAGAAAAGCATACCGGTCAACCTTCCGTCCTGTGGCAACTGCGCCATGTGATTACCGGTATCTTCGGTCTGGTTCTTATTCTGTCTGGAGCTGCCGGAACAGCCTGGCTCATTGGCGTGTTCTTTGGCCTGAATATGCTGATTGCCGGCGTCAGTCTCTGGATGACTCTTACGGCTGGCAACCCAATGTCGTAGTGGAGATACTGCGGTGAGTGGGCAAAATTTTACCTATCTTGCTTTTGCAAAAAGGATTCCCGGAGCGGGCTGAGGATCGCTTTCGCCTCTCTGCAGAACATCGCTGGCCTGGCAATGGATGGATCGTTACATCTGGAGTGTTTACCGCCTGCATGCTCAACATGCCAACGGGGTAAGGGAGGTCGTGAAAAATGAGCAACGTCAACGGGGGGAAGGGAAAAGTAGTTACGGCTGAAGAAGCAATAGCAACCATAAAAAATGGCAGTCGTGTTTTTATTGGTTCGGGGTGCGGCGAACCCCAGCATCTTATCCATACCCTGGCCAACAATCAAAACATGAACGACATCATGGTCTTTCAGATGCTGGCCCATACTCTTGCCGATTATCTCAACGATCAGACCTTTCTGCAGCGCTTCTCGGTAAAACTCTTTTTTGTACCGGTTAATATGCAGCAGGCCGCGTTTGAAGGGAAGGTTGATTATATTCCAACCTATCTTTCACAACTGCCGCAGCTTTTCAAAAATAAACAGATTGTCATCGATACGGTACTCATCCAGATAAGCCCCCCAGACATGTTTGGTATTGCCAGTCTGGGCGTTTCCGTCGATGTCACCCTGGAGGCAGTGAAGAGTGCGAAAACAGTCATTGCCCAGATCAACCCACGCATGCCTCGAACCCATGGCGATGGATTCATCCATGTCAAGGATATCGACTATCTGGTTCCATTTGAAGAGGAATTGATATGTATCGATCAGGAAACGGTGGACGAGAAGACGGCAAGCCGGATCGCTCAGTACGTAAAAGACCTGATTGACGACGGCAGCACCCTGCAGGTCGGGTATGGCCATATGCCTTACGCCCTGTTGCAGTATTTTGGCAACAAGAACGATCTTGGTATCCATACCCACATGATTTCCGATGCCTTTATTCCTCTTATCAAACAGGGCGTCATTACCAACAAATATAAAAATTTCATGACCGGCCGGGCGGTGGCGACATTCTGCATGGGCACAAGGGTAGCCTATGATTATATAGACAACAATATCCAGTTCTATTTTGGGACGGCAGATTGGGTGAATACGCCAGGTATAATCGGCAAAAACGATAATTTCATATCTATCAGCTCTGCCTTGGAGATCGATCTGACGGGGCAGGTGTGTTCCGATTCCGTTGGCCGGCAATTTTTTAGCGGAACCGGAGATCAAGCGAATTTCATCCGTGGCGCGACCCTGTCAAAAGGCGGATTGTCGATCATCGCTCTTCCCTCAACGGCCAAGGGCGGTCAGGTCTCACGCATAGTTGCCAACCTCAGTGCCGGAGCAGGCGTGGCGACGCTGCGCGCCGATGTCAATTTTGTCGTGACTGAGTTTGGGATAGCGCAGCTGAAAGGGAAAAGCATCAGTCAGCGAGTCATCGAGCTCTGCCAGATTGCCCATCCGGATTTTAGGGAGAGCCTTATCGAGGAGGCGAAAAAAAATCGTTATATCTTCCCCGATCAGTTGCCGCCCCTGGCCGAAGATCTCATCTTTATCGAGGAATACAAGAGCCGCATAAAACTGAAAAACGGCAAGACCATGTCCTTGCGCCCGCTTCTGCCATCAGATGAAATCGCCTACCGCAATTTCTTTTATTCCCTGACGAAAGAGACGGTGTACATGCGTTTTTTTCATGTCGTCACCATCTTTTCGCGGGAAATGGCACAGCGTGATTGGGCTACCATTGATTACCGGAATAATATATCCCTGATAGGTCTTGTGCCGAACAGGGATACGAAAGAGGTCGTGGCTGTCGGGACTTACGCTAAAATGGATGCGACCTGGGCCGAAGTAGCGTTCGTGGTGCGGGAAGATTTTCAAAATCTGGGCATTGCCCGCTATATCTTTATGGAACTGGAAAGGATCGCATCGGCAAATGGGTTCAAGGGGTTTTTTGCCACCACATTGCCGGAAAACACGGCCATGATTCATCTCTGCAAGAAATGCTTTGCCGACACCAAAATAACCACAAACCAGGATGAGATAGACATCTGGATGAAATTTACCCCGAAATAACAGGACGACGATCAAAGTGAAATTGTCGTCCTGTGTCATGACGTGGCAAATAACCAACGTCCGAAATTGCTCAAGGTCCAATATGTGTAGCTCCCAGCAGAAAAGCAGTGCTCGCATTGAGAGAGGACAGACGCGTCCATTTATTTCACCGGCTGCACCGGTAGTTAAATCGAAGAAAGCTAAGCCTTTAAAGGTTGTGGCTTTAAGCCTTTGAGGAAAAGGTCATTAATCTGGTCAGAAAGGGTGCAAGCTTCTTAAACTTTTTTCAAGAGCCGTGGTAATTTTGCCTAGCATTAAAAAGCAGAATAGAATCTCCATTATATCTCAACGACAAAACAGACTTTCTGCGATTGTAAGCATAGCTCCTTTGTTACGCTGCAAAACTGTGAAGGCAAAGAGGGCTGGGTGTGCATGATAAAAGCTGCACATTCCCCACGGCTTTGTTATTCGCACATTCTGACAGTTTTGCGCTTTGAAACAGCATGCGAGAGTTTCCACGCCAAGCGACGAGTCCTAAAAAAACAATATGTTCAGTAAGATAAACCACGTGTTTCAGGGTAATGTTTTCCGTAAAAGCGAGCTGCTTTTCCGGAAAAATGGATGGCTTTGTCCGGACCAGTTGATACAATGTAGTATATGTATGCAGAATATAAATAATAATTATTATTTTAAAATCGGAACGAATATTGCTCAAGTGAATACTAATATATGCTGCTTCCTGTGGCATATTGCGCTCTGAATACTCATCTGTCAGGGTTTCTCTGCGAAATTTCAGTTCAGGAAAAAAAAACCAGTGTTGGATTGTTTCGGGGTCGGCTTCTGCCCTTCCGGCACAGTTGCCAGAATACGACTGAAATTGAACAGACTCTCTTTGGTCAGAGTCTACGGGGCGAAATGATGGTCTCTAGCAAATCGAGCCGCAGGATTGAGAGATGCTCCTTTGTTAATGAGGCGGTTACAATTTTCCAAACTAGTTCTAAGGGGTGTTAAAATGACAAAACACAAGATTCCTCGATGGATGAATCCGCTGCCGGTGCTGATGCTTGTACTGGCCTTGGCTTTGGCAGTGGCTACAGCACCCGCCCAGGCAGCGCCAAAAAATCCGAAAAAGCAAAAAGTCACCACGAAAAAACCGATCCCCAGCAAGACGGGCAGGCAAACCGCACTGCAAAAGGCGGCCAGTGCCGTTATGATGGCGTCACCCACAATGTTAGCAGCACCTTCAACGTTGGCGTCACCCGCGAGGTTGGCAGTCCCTGCAGGACCGACGGACCAAACAAAGGTTCCGCACTACTATGGACCCTTCCCGAACTGGGCCAACAGCCCATTTACTTTGCCTGATGCCACCGTGACAATCACGGGCGACGGAACGGGCGCGACGGCCACGGCTTCAGTTGGCCCAGGTGGCACCATTACCGGCATCACCGTTACCAACCCCGGCTCAGGCTACAAGACGCCTCCAACTGTGGCGATTACCGATGCCGCTGGAGGGAACACCAGCGCGTTAGCAATGGCTGAAATAACCACGGCGGGTGCAGTCACTTCCATCCTTGTTAATACTCCTGGGAATGGCTACACCACACCTGTTGTGGACATCTCGGGTGGCGGGGGAACGGGAACCTTGGTGCAGGTTGGCAATCCGCCAATCGCTCGGACCTTTGCCACCGATTATGCGACTGGGCCAGGCGTCCTTGGGCCCGTATTAGTGGTCGTGCCGGCAACAATGCCGGCCAGCGGCGTGGTTCAGTCGATTGAGTATTTCAACCAGGCGACGACTGGCTCAAGCCCCAATCCATCTGCGGGTAATCTCTTCCATGCCTACATCCTGAAAACAACTGGCGTTCCAAACGAATATACCGTGGCCTGGGACAGTGGCCTGCAGACCGTACCGGCAGCCATTGACCCTGTTGGTGATATTATAAGTATCCCGGTGCCCGATGTCATGGTGACCACAGGTGACGTCATCGCCTTCTATGGCCAGGGCATTCCGCTTGACACGGGAGGAGGAGCAGATACCCTCAGCTATCCGGCCCCTGCTGCACCCGTCTCGGGATCCACTATCACGGTGGGGAGCGCGGCCTACCCGGTCTATTCCCAGGATCGAACATATTCCATCGCAGCAAATGTCCTTGACATGTCCGGCGTTCCGCCTCTGACTGCGGCTACAGCCACTGTCTATGGCGGCGTCGATGCGGTCAATCTGACGGATGCAGGAACGGGCCCCTGGGTTATGCCGACCGTGGACTTTGATATGCCGGACGGACCGGATGGAGTCAAAGCCACAGCTCATGCCGTGCTCGATGCGAGCAGCAACATCACTTCAATCGTTGTGGACAGCCCTGGTTCCGGCTATTCGTACGCGCCGAACGTCATCGTTCGTGATGGTACACTCTATGATCCGATTCTCAACGGCGGATCAGGAGCCTCGGCGACAGCAACGCTTGCGGTACAGACTATCGCCATGAACATTTTCGGCAACGGCTACACCGCCGCCCCCGTAGTAACTATTAGCGACAGCGCTGTGGGTGGCCTGGGCGCCGGCGCAACGGCCACGGCCTACACCGATTCTGGTGCAGTAACTGCGATTACCGTCACCGACCCGGGTTCCGGCTACCTTACCGTCGGCGGCATTAAGAAATTCCAGGATGAATTGCCGCTACTGTGCAACCCCTCGATCGCGGGTAGCTGCGTTCCGAACGCCCTGGGACAGTATCTCCCGCTCGCCGTGCCGGACACTACAACCTTCACGACGGCCAATGGGTTCGAGAGTGATGCCGATTACTATGTGATCGCCCTGGTGCAGACCCGGGAGCAGATGCACTCCGACCTGCCACCGACGCTGGTGCGCGAATACGTCCAACTCCAGACTCCGGCCAACGCCTCCTGGAGTAAGGGTGTCGCCCTACAGACAGCCCTGGTCGATGGCACTACCACCCAAACCCTGATGCCTGACGGCAGTCCGGCTATCGCGGTTGACAATCCCCACTTTCTGGGTCCGGTCATCTCGACACAGAAGGATCGCCCGGTGCGAATCGTCTTCTATAATCTCCTGCCGGAAGGCGGGGAAGGGGACTTGTTCCTGCCCAAGGACGCCACCATCATGGGCTCGGGTCCTGGCCCGAACTCTCCGATGGATCTGTTTACCCCACAGAACCTTGGCACAGTTATGGATGCGGTGCGCAATCCGTGGTGTACCGACAATCCAAGTGATGTCAGTTGCTTCCAGGATAACCGGGCTACGCTGCATCTGCATGGCGGCATCACCCCATGGATCAGCGACGGGACCCCGCACCAGTGGATCAGTCCTGCTGTGAAAAATGCCCCCAACTCTTACCCTGAGGGTGCGAGCGTGGGAAACGTTCCGGATATGGTTGGCGCTACGTATTCTAACGGCGTCACAGTGCCTGACTGTTCGGCAGCAAGCGATGGCTGCCAGACCTACTACTATACCAACCAGCAGAGCGCACGGCTGATGTTCTACCATGACCACGCCTGGGGCATCACCCGTCTCGGTGTTTATGCTGGCGAGGCCGCGGGTTACCTGATCGCCGACAAGACCGAGAAGAAGCTCATCGATACCGGGATCATCCCGGCCGTTCAGATCCCGCTGATAATCCAGGATCGGACTTTTGTCCCGGATGTTAAGCAGCTCGCCTGGCAGGACCCGACCTGGGATTCCACCAGCTGGGGCGGCATGGGCAACTTCTGGTATCACCATGTCTATATGCCGGCCCAGAATCCTGGCGACCCAACGGGCATGAGTGCCTTCGGCCGCTGGATGTATGGACCGTGGTTCTGGCCTCCGGCAACACCACCGTACGGACCTATCGCCAATCCGTATTATACCGGAACCTGCAACATCAACGATCCTGCCACCTGGCAGTACCAGACAGACCCGTTCTGCGAACCGGAGTTGATCCCTGGTACACCGAACGTCTCCGTCGGCATGGAACAGTTCAACGATACGCCCATTGTCAACGGCACGGCCTACCCTACCACTACGGTGGAGCCAAAGGCCTATCGCCTGCGTATTCTGAACGCAGCCAACGATCGGTTCTTCAACTTTCAGTGGTATGTGGGTGATCCCAACACCGCCAGCACCGACCTCAACACGCTGGGTGTTCCAATCGGTGCCACTGAGGTCGCTCTCAATCCTGCCGAGCTGGCAGCCGCCCAGATCGATCCGAACATCTTTCCGACGCCTGACACCAGTGTCAGTCTGCCAGGTCCCGACTGGATCGTGATCGGCTCCGAGGGCGGTTTTCTGCCGGCCCCGGTGGTCGTGGACGGTCAGCAGCCGACCACCTGGATCATTGACCCGACTGTGTTTAATGTCGGCAACGTGGATAAACACTCACTGCTGGTGGCGCCCGCCGAGCGGTTCGACGTCATTGTCGACTTCTCGCAGTTCGCCGGCAAGACCCTTATCCTCTACAATGACGCACCCGCAGCCTTCCCGGCGAGGGTCGCCAGCTATGATTACTATACCGGCGCCCCGGATTTGACCCCGGTCGGTGCTCCTCCTATCCTGCCCGGCTACGGCCCCAACACCCGCACCATCATGCAGGTGAAGGTTGCGGCTACAACTCCGGCACCCACCTTCAACTTCACTGCGCTTGCCAATGCCTTTAAGCACAAGGCGGACGGTTCGGGAGTTTTCGAGTCCAGCCAGCATCCGATTATCGTCGGGCAGGCAGCCTACAACTCGGCCTACGGCATGAACTTCCCCGCCGCCGGCTACTGCAACGGCGGCAGCACCAGCACCAAGTGTGATGGCTATCTCCGGATCGCAGACCAGGGTGGAACCCTTTTCGGCTTCAACACCTTGCTGGCGCCAACAGGCAAGCTGCAGATCATGGTCGAACCAAAGGCGATCCACGACGAGATGAACGCCTCGGCCTTCGACGAGTTTGGCAGGATGACGGCAAATATCGGTGTTGAGGCCGTGCCGGCCACACCGGCCGGGCAGAATATCATCCTCTACCCGTTCGTCAATCCACCGACGGAGATGTTCGACGCCACCAATCTGCCGAAGAACAACATCACGACCATGACCCCGATCAGCCCGATCAGCTCGGCTGATGGGACGCAGATCTGGAGGATCACCCATAACGGCGTAGACACCCATCCGATCCACTGGCACCTCTACGATGTGCAGGTGCTCAACCGGGTGACCTGGGACAATATCGTCAGCCCACCCGATCCCACCGAACTCGGCTGGAAGGATACCCTCCGAGTCAGTCCGCTGGAGGACACCATCGTGGCCCTCAGGCCGATCATCCCCGATCTGCCATGGGATCTGCCCAACAGTATCCGGCCGCTGCATCCCATGATGCCGCTTGGGTCACAAATGGGCTTCAACAATGTCGATGCGAACGGCAATCCGACCGCGCCGATAACCAACCAGCTCATCAATTTCGGCCTCGAGTATGTGTGGCACTGTCATATCCTGAGCCATGAGGAGATGGACATGATGCGGCCGGTATCTGTAGCTTTGCCGCCGGTAGCGCCTGGCGGACTTGTATTTGATGAAGCGACGAAGACGCTGTCCTGGAACGACAACTCGCTCAATGAAACGTCGTTCCTGGTGCAGCGGTCTACGGACGGCGGTGCGACCTGGCCGGTAGTGGGAACCGTTGTGTCCCCCCTCGACCAGGCGAACACGAAGACGGGCGGCTCTGTCCTGGCCACTACCTATACCGACCCAACGTATGACCGGTACACAGTAAACCAGTACCGGGTCGTCGCTCAGAACACAATCGGTTACGGCGGTGAGTTTATGGAATTGACAGCCCAGTCGGCTGTCTCTGAATCCGTCACCGTGGGAGGGGCAGCTCTGCCACTGTTGTACTTCTCGACCGCTGGGAATACCAACCCGCCGGGAGTAACCGGTGCGGCGGACGATGCTGACATCTACCGCTGGAACAATACGGCGTTTGCCAGAGTGTGGGACGCTAGTGTCAACGGGCTGCCAAATAATGCCAACGTTGACGGGCTGGTTGTGGTTTCTCCCACGGACTTCTACCTGTCGTTCAGTGCCAATAATACAAATGTACCTGGCCTCGGGAACGTTCAGGACGAAGACGTGGTTCACTACAGTAACGGCACCTGGTCGGTATACTTCGATGGCACCGCCCGGGGTATGACCAACAATAACCAGGATCTGGATGCAATCAGTATTGTCGGTGGCACCCTGTACTTCTCGACCGCCGGGAATACCAACCCGCCGGGAGTTGGCGGTGCGGCGGACGATGCCGACATTTACCGCTGGAACGGTACGTCGTTCGCCAGGGTGTGGGACGCCAGTGTCAACGGGCTGCCGGGTAATGCCAACGTCGACGGCCTGAAATATGTTGATGCCACGCATTTCTACCTGTCGTTCAGTGGCAATAATACCAACGTGCCAGGTCTTGGGAACGTCCAGGACGAAGACATCGTGTACTATAACAATGGCACCTGGTCGGTGTACTTCGACGGTACATCCAAGGGGCTCACCAACAATAACCAGAATATCGATGCCTTTGATATTCAGTAGTTAAACGTCGCTGCGGATCGGACAGTGAAGCAGCATTAACCCAGAACAGGGGCTGGCGCAGTTGGCCAGCCCCATTTTGTGAGAACCAGGCCCGAGCCACCGGTTTACTTTACGAGGAGGCAAAGATGCAAGCTGTGATACTGTTGTTATTTGTCTCAATCATGTGGTCAGTTGGTGCTAACGCCGGGACAATTTTCTTCTTTGCCAGTACTCAGACTGCGACACTAGTTGAGTCTGGCGATACTTTCGATACCATCTGCAGCAACGGTTATCTATTCACCTTTACCCGGGACAAATTATTTAGCGGCGGGGCCGGTCGTCTTGTCAGAGTCGCATGGCCAGAGGGAGTGGAGGCGCAGGCTGTAACTGTAGGTCCGGTTGGTAAAGCAGAAATCACCATCAGTCGGGTTGATGGAAACGTCTTTGATATTGCCGACTTCACAGTCAAATTGCTTGCCAGTACGGGAGGAGCCGGCGGTGAAATTGAAGTGATGCCACAGCTCAATGGTGAAGACGGCTACAATGATCCAGCCTTCTTTCGAGCATCGGGGCTCGCTAACCAAAAAATTTCGTTTGCCACCGGGACCAGGCCGCAGTCCACCGCGCTGCTTACCGGGTTTGATACCTATAAAATCACCTTGTATGTCGATTTTGCCTTGGTCGCCATAACCCTGGTGGACGCAGGTATTTCACCTCGAACGCCACCTTTGCCGTCGAAGTGAACGATGTGAGCGCAGTTGCCATCCATACAGGCCATTACCACAGAGGGCTCCCTGACTTTGTATTTGAGGTTGTAGCCGTTGACAGGAATACCGGCAATTCATGGAGTGCGGCTGATATCTCCGCATTGAATCTACCCTGTCGATGGATATGAACATCGTGTCAACCGGAGATCTGGAGGACGGTCTATCTTCCCATATTATTGATAAAAATGTGTTTAATTCGGTGGAACATAAATTGCGATCCTACAAGTGGTCGATTTGAATGAAACGCTTGAGAGATTAATGGGATATGGATACAATCCGGATTGTATATGCCAGCAAAAGGGGTTTTATTTTAATTTTTCTAACGATGCAGAACGACGATAGACAATTGACATCAAAGCGTTGTGCTCGAAGGGTGAATCCAAGAGGATTATGGAAACTGTAAAAAAATATTTAGGATCCAAAAAAATCCTGATAACGAGCTTGGCAGCTGTGCTGATCTGCGTCATCACTGGATACGCCTCGCGTAGCGATGATAAGGGTCTCGGCGAACAGGAAGCAAACGTAACCCACTCCGCCGACATGATGCAGACTGCAGCTCAGGAGCAGGCCGCCCAGCCTCCACCGGCGATGCAAAAAGAGGCAACGGTCTACGTCTGCCCGATGAACTGCGTGCCGCCGATGAAACAGCCGGGTAAGTGCCCGGTGTGCAGCATGGATCTGGTGGCGGTGAAAGATCATGGGCATAACCATAAGCAGGGTCCGCCCCGGCTGAAGCTTGCTGAAGAGGACGTCAGGGCCGCCGGAATTCAGGTCGCACCGGTAGAAAGAAGGGCGGTTGTGGCGGAGGTTCGGCTGTTCGGCAGAGTTGAGTATGACCCGGCCTACCAGTACAAGGTGACGGCCTTTGCGCCGGGGGTGATCAACGAAATCTACGTCAAACGTGCGGGACAGACGGTTAACACCGGGGACGCCCTGTTTGATCTGTACTCGGTCGAACTGTATTTTCTGGAACAGGAACTGTTTGCGGCCTTGGAAAAGCTTCCCGGCTTTCTTGCAACACGCCCGGCCGGAGGGCAACGTTTCAAGCAGTGGGTCCAGCCGTGGATGTGGAAGCCCAGCGGTCCACCTCCTGCGAGGCGAGACCGAACGGGGCCGTCTGCGGCGCAGCCGGCCAAAGCTGACGGGGAAAAGACAATCGCTCAAGAAGAGGAACAGGCGATCACGGCGGAGGTCGCAAGAGTAAGACGTGAAATAGGCTCGCTGGGCCTGACTGAAGCCGAGGTTGACGGGATAATTGCTCGGGGATGGCCAACCGGTATCAGAACGGAAAAAACCCCGATACCCGGCATTGTTCAGAAACAGGATGCGTTTAAAAGCATGTACCTCAACACCGGGGACTCGGTCTTTACCATCGCCGATCCTCGATATGTGTGGGCGATGTTTGATGCCTTTGAATCCGATTTGCCCTGGATCAAGCTGGGCCAGAAGGCTGAATTTCGTTCAGATGCCTATCCGGGTGAGATCTTCACTGGTGAAGTGATATACCTGGAGCCTTATTTTGACGATACAACCCATACCTTCAGGGTCGGGGTCCTTTGTCCTGCCCATCAGGGAAAATTAAAGCCGGGGATGCTGGTCCGCGGTACTATGTATGCCTCACTGACCCCTGGGTACCGGGTGGACAGCAGACAGAGCGGAGAGCAGAACAAGATGCTGGCGATACCGGAAACCGCGCCGATGATCACCGGTAAACGGGCGGTGGTTTATGTCGAGGTGGCGGGCAAGCCGGGGACGTATGAAGGCCGGGAGGTCCTCCTGGGCCCACGGGCCAAGGGGTATTATGTCGTGCGGGAAGGCTTGCTGGAGGGTGAAAAGGTGGTTGTGAACGGCAATTTTAAGATAGACAGTGCAATCCAGATCCTGGCCGGAACCAGCATGATGGATCATGTAGGCGGTACAACGATGCCGGATCTCGACAGTGATATATCCGGTATGAAGATGGATATGGAAATGGCGCCGCAGCAGACGAAACCGTTAAGAGTCACACCGGAAGGAAACAGGCGATATTTGCACTGAACATCATATTAAGCTGACCAACCATGACTGAAGATTTTAATCCCCAAACTCCCGTCACATCCTCCTGGCTCGGAACGGTCATCCGCTTCTGCATGCTGAACCGGATGATCGTTTTTCTGGCGGTCATTATCCTGATTGGCTGGGGACTGGTGGTCGCCCCGTTTGACTGGCATCTCGGCGGGATGTGGCGTGATCCGGTGCCGGTGGACGCCATCCCCGACGTCGGCGAAAACCAGCAGATCGTCTTTGCCGATTGGACAGGCCGCTCCCCCCAGGACATCGAGGATCAGATCACCTATCCGCTCTCGGCATCTTTGCTGGGCGTCCCGGGGGTAAAGACTATCCGCAGCTACTCGATGTTTGGTTTTTCTATGGTGTACGTCATCTTTGAGGACGGCGTCGATTTTTACTGGGCCCGTACGCGGGTACTGGAAAAGCTCAACAGTTTGCCGGCCGGCGAATTACCCGAAGGGGTCAAGCCCACCCTGGGACCGGATGCCACGGCCCTGGGTCAGGTCTTCTGGTACACCCTGGAAGGCATCGGCCCCGACGGCAAGCCTTCGGGGGGCTGGGATCTGCATGAGTTGCGCACCATTCAGGACTGGTATGTGCGCTATGGTCTGATGTCGGTGCCGGGGGTCAGCGAAGTGGGATCGGTCGGCGGGTTTGTGATGGAGTACCAGATTGATGTGGACCCGGACCTCCTGCGGTATCATGGCATCAATCTGGCTCAGGTGGTAGACGCCGTACGTCGGGCCAATGTCGATGTGGGGGCGCGTACTATTGAGGTCAACAAGGTCGAATACGTCATCCGGGGTCTGGGGTTTTTCAAATCCCTTGATAATATTCGCGATTCCCTCATAAAGCTGCAGGGTGAAACGCCCATCCTGGTGGGGGATGTGGCTCATGTGTCAATGGGGCCGGCGTCCCGGAGCGGGGTTCTCGATAAAAGCGGCGCAGAAGCGGTCGGCGGGGTGGTGGTGGTGCGCTACGGCGAGAACCCGCTGGCGGTGATCAACCGGGTGAAAAAGAAGATTGACCAAATTTCGCTGGGGCTGCCCAAACGAACCCTGGCGGACGGTACTCTTTCCCAGGTGAAAATCGTTCCGTTCTATGATCGCACCGAGCTGATCAAGGAGACCCTGGGCACTCTCAACTCGGCTCTGTCCAAGGAGATGCTCGTCACCATCATTGTCGTGCTCGTGATGATGGCGCACCTGGGGAGCTCGATTATCATTTCAGGGCTGCTGCCGCTGGCGGTACTGCTCTGCTTTATCGCCATGAAGATCTTTCACGTCGACGCCAACATCGTGGCCCTTTCGGGGATCGCCATCGCCATCGGCACCATCGTCGACATGGGCATCATCCTGACTGAAAACATCCTGCGCCGACTGGCCCAGGCCGCACCCGCCGAAGATCGGGCGGCCGTGATACTGCGGGCGGCAAGAGAGGTCGGCGGGGCCGTGTTGACGGCTGTGTCCACCACCATCGTCAGTTTCCTGCCGGTATTTACCATGGTGGCGGCTGAAGGAAAACTTTTCAGGCCGCTCGCTTTTACCAAAACCTTCACCTTGCTCGCCTCCCTGATCCTCGCCCTCTGTGTCATACCACCTCTGGCCCACGCCCTGTTCAACCGCAAACCCGGCCGGCAACGGTACGGCTGGATTTTCTACGAAGGGCTCATCTATCTGGGGGCGTTGCTGGCATTCACCCTGGCTTGGCAGGTTGGTCTCCTGGTCGCTGTGATAGGCGGCTGTAACCTGGTGATGCTGCGGCTTCCCACGGAGGCTGCCCGAAAGGTGCGACTGTTGACCAGCGGCCTGATCATTCTGGGCGTTGCCATGGTCCTGACCCGATCCTGGCAGCCATTGGGAGTGCAGAAAGGGCTCCTGGTAAATTTCGTGTTTGTCGGGCTGCTTATCGGCGGGATTCTCACCATCTTTTTGCTGTTTCAGCGTTTCTACCCAAGGATTTTGGAGTGGTGCCTGGAGCACAAAGCACTTTTCCTGGCCCTGCCGCTGTTGGCGATACTGCTGGGCGGTATGATCTGGCAGGGCTACGGCACTGTTTTCGGCTGGCTGCCCAGGCTGGTTACCAACTCGACACCATCGGCCTATCTGGCCCAAAAATTTCCTGGACTGGGCAAGGAATTCATGCCGCCGCTGGATGAAGGCGCTTATCTGTATATGCCGGTGACCATGCCCCATGCTTCCATCGGTGAGGTGCTCGACATCCTGCAGCGACAGGATCGCGCGATCGAGGCGATACCCGAGGTGGAGTCCGCCGTGGGGAAACTGGGCAGGGTGGAGAGTCCGCTGGACCCGGCCCCGACCTCCATGATCGAGACCCTCATAAATTATACGACCGAATTCAGGCAGGAGAGCGACGGCCAGCCCGCCCGGTTTCGCTTCAATCCTGATGAACTCGACTTTTTTCGTGATGAAAGGGGGCACCCTCTCCCTGCTCCGGACGGCAAACCCTATCATGTCCGGGGAAAGTTTGAAAGAGATGATGATAACAAGTTGATCCCCGACGACCGGGGCAGCCCTTTTCGTCTGTGGCGCCCAGCCTTGAATCCTGAGATCAACCCAGGACGCAACGCCTGGGCAGGCATCCGGCAGCCGGATGATATCTGGCAGGAAATCGTCAAACAGGCATCGATACCAGGGACAACGGTGGCTCCCAAACTCCAGCCCATCTCAGCGCGTATCGTGATGCTGCAAAGCGGTATTCGGGCGAACATGGGCGTAAAGGTCAACGGTCCTGATCTGCAGACCATCGAAGAGGTGACGGGGCGCATCGAAAAATTTCTCCGGGAAGTGCCCTCGGTCGATCCGCTGTCGGTAATTGCCGATCGGATCGTCGGCAAGCCGTATCTGGAGATCAATATCGACCGGCGTGCCATAGCCCAGTACGGCATTGATCTGCAGCAGGTCCAGGATGTCATCGAGATTGCGATCGGCGGCAAACAGATCACCACCACCGTCCAGGGAAGAGAACGCTACCCGGTACGCGTCAGATACATGCGCGAGCTGCGGGATCATCTCGACACTGTCGGCGAAGTGATGGTGTCTGCCCCGAATGGCGCCCAAATCCCGCTGGTGCAGCTGGCCGACCTGAAGTATGTGGCCGGTCCCCAGATGATAAAAAGCGAAAATACCTCTCTTGTCGGGTATGTGCTGTTTGACAAAAAAACAGATCGGGCCGAAACCAATGTGGTGGAGGAGGCACAGGGCTATCTGCTGGCAAAAATACAGGCCGGTGAGTTGCATCTGCCCGCCGGTGTCAGCTTCAGTTTTACCGGAAACTACGAAAATCAGGTACGGGCTGATAAAAAGCTGGGGTTGATCCTGCCACTGGCGCTCTTGATCATTTTCTTCATCCTCTATCTGCAATTTAAATCCATTGCAACCAGTGCCCTGGTTTTCTCCGGGGTCGCTGTTGCCTGGGCCGGCGGATTCATCATGATATGGCTGTATGGTCAACCCTGGTTTCTCGATTTCAGTGTATTTGGAACCTCGATGCGGGAGTTATTCCAGGTCCACCCGATCAATTTGAGCGTGGCGGTTTGGGTGGGATTTCTCGCCCTTTTCGGTATTGCCTCGGATGACGGGGTGGTTATGGCAACGTACCTGGATAGCGCTTTTGCTGAAAGGAAAACGCCGACAGCAGAGGAGATTCGCCGTATGACCATCGAGGCCTGCATGCGGCGGGTGCGGCCCTGTTTGATGACTACTGCCACCACCGTACTGGCCCTGGTCCCGGTCCTGACGTCCACCGGACGCGGGGCTGATATTATGTTGCCCATGGCCATCCCGACCTTAGGGGGCATGAGCCTGGCGGTGATGACCATGCTGGTGGTGCCGGTCTTGTATTGCGGTATACGGGAAATGAAACTGAAAAGAGCAACTGAAAAACCATTATGAAGGGTAAAAATGCACGCGCAGTATGTTCTTTGACCGAAGGACCGGAGGCCTCTGGCGGTAAAAACCTTTAACTCAGTTTATGAAAGGAGAATCACATGAAGAGACTAAAACCTCTTCCCTAAACCCGAAGGAGCAAAAAGCATACTGGGTCAACCTCTACAATGCTCTGACCATTAAAGCCAGTGTCGACCCTTAACCGGGAAAGAGTATCATGGACATCGACATCTCCCCCGGCTTGTTCAGCAATGGTCCATGGGACGCCAAACTGCTCACCATTGAAGGCGAAAAGTTGAGCCTGAATGACATCGAACATCGCACTCTGCGACCGATCTTCCAGAATAATCGGCTTCAGTTATGCATTAAATTGCGCCAGTCTGGACTCCCCAAACCTGCGGCCGCTAGCCGACACCGCCGCCAGCTCTGAAGAACTGCTCTCAGCCGAAGGGGAACTTTCCTGAGGAATTACGACAATGATCGCTAGGATGATTATAATTGTAATTTGTGATTACCACTAAACTTCAGCTTAGAAGGTCCAGAGGGATATGAGGAGCCCTTTTCACGGGACGCCATAAACCCATCCCTGGGGGCTTGACCGCAGCCATCCAGGCTGCGGAACACCCGTGCAAAGGGCACCTCATATCCCCATGGAGCTGAAGTTTAGTGGTAATCACATTGTAATTTGAATGAACTGCAGAGATCCGGGCTGCATGGCCGCCTGGGGCGAAGAAGTGGCAGGGAAATGTTTAAATTATAGAGCTTCGATCGTTTAACTGATGAGGAAATCATGAATAAACTTGAACAATTAAAAACTATGACCACCGTGGTTGCCGATACCGGCGACTTCGATTCAATCAGTGAATACAGGCCGACAGATGCGACAACCAACCCTTCGCTGATCTATGCTGCGGCCAGGTTGCCGCAGTATCGCCCTCTGGTCGAGGAGGCTATGGACTACGGGCGGTCGAAGGCGGGCACCTTGGAGGCTCGCAGGGCCCTCATTATGGATCGTCTGGCGGTCCTTTTCGGGCGCGAGATCCTCTCCATTGTTCCGGGCCGGGTGTCGACGGAGGTGGACGCGCGGTTATCCTTTGATACCGAGGGGAGCATCCGTAAGGCCAGCGAACTGATGGATATCTACCGGGAATTCGGCATTGACTCAGACCGTGTCCTTATCAAACTGGCTTCGACCTGGGAGGGGATTCGGGCGGCGGAGCGTTTGGAAAAGCAGGGTATTCACTGTAACCTGACCCTGATGTTCAGCTTTGCCCAGGCGATCGCCTGCGCCGAAGCGGGGGTTACCCTCATCTCGCCATTTGTTGGGCGTATTACTGACTGGTATATGGCGAAAAATGGGGTTGATGCCTATGCGGCACAGGATGACCCGGGGGTACAGTCGGTGCGGAAGATATATTACTACTACAAAAAACATGGTTACACGACCCAGATCATGGGAGCAAGCTTTCGCAATGTCAACCAGATACTGGAACTTGCCGGCTGCGACTTATTGACAATCTCCCCCAAATTACTCAACGAACTGGAAAGCACCTCTGGGGATGTCGAGCGTAAACTTGATCCAGCGCGAGCCAGAGCGATGGACATGGAAAAGATTTCTCTTTTGGAAAAAGACATGCGCTGGCAGCATAACGAAGACCCGATGGCCGTGGAGAAGCTCTCCGAGGGAATCAGGAATTTCACCAAGGATCTGCGCAGGCTTGAAGAGTATGTGCATGAAAGACTCACTCAAGGAGCAAAGTAAAATATTCCTGACAACACCTGAACAACACAGGGAGAAAAAAAATGGTACAGGCAGATATCGGATTAATCGGTCTTGCCGTGATGGGGCAAAACCTGGTGTTAAACATGAACGACCATGGCTTCAGGGTGGCAGTGTTTAACAGAACAACAGCGACGGTGGATACGTTTGTCGCGGGTCCCGGCAAGGGGACGAATATACTACCCACGCATTCCATTGCCGAATTAGTCGGCAGCTTGAAAAAACCGCGTCGGGTGATGATGATGGTCAAGGCCGGGTCGGTGGTTGACGCCTTTATCGAGAAGCTCGTGCCGCTTCTGGAGCATGGCGATATCATCATTGATGGCGGCAATTCCCTCTATACCGACACTAATCGACGGACACAAGACCTCGCCAAAAAGGGCATTCTGTTTGTCGGCACCGGCATTTCCGGCGGAGAGGAAGGCGCCCGTAAAGGACCGTCTATCATGCCGGGCGGCAATCCTGATGCATGGCCGTATGTAAGAGAAATATTTCAGGCCATCGCTGCCCGGGTCGATGGTGCTCCCTGCTGTGACTGGGTCGGCGAAGAAGGCGCAGGGCATTACGTCAAAATGGTGCATAACGGCATTGAATACGGCGACATGCAGCTTATCTGCGAGGCCTATGATTTCCTGCGCCGGGGGCTCGGTATGGATACGGCTGCGATCCAGTCCGTGTTCGGCCAATGGAATAAAGAGGTGCTTGATTCGTATCTCATGGAAATTTCGGCCGATATCCTTGGTCATAAGGATGTAGATGGCACTCCTTTGATAGACAATATTCTCGACGCTGCTGGCCAGAAAGGCACCGGCAAGTGGACAGGAATCAATGCCCTTGAGTCGGGTATCCCGCTGACCCTGATCGCTGAGGCGGTGTTCGCCCGCTGCCTGTCGGCGATGAAGAAGGAGCGGGTTGAGGCGTCCGAAGTGCTTGATGGCCCGAATGTCAGGTTTGATGGCGACGTCAACGAGTTCGTGGGCTATGTGCGCGATGCCCTGTATGCCTCGAAAATTATTTCCTACGCCCAGGGCTACATGCTCATGGGCAATGCGGCTCGAGAATACGGTTGGCAGCTGAACTACGGCGGTATCGCCCTCATGTGGCGCGGCGGCTGCATTATCCGGAGCGCTTTTCTCGGTAATATCAAGCAGGCCTTTGACCGGCATCCGGACTTGGAGAATCTCCTGCTTGACGATTTTTTCCGTACAGCCATTCACCAGGCTCAGTCCGGCTGGCGCCGGGTGGCGGCAAAGGCCATTGAAATAGGCATCCCCATGCCGGCGATTGGCGCGGGGCTCGCGTATTATGACGGCTATCGCAGTGCCCGGCTGCCCGCCAACCTGCTCCAGGCGCAGCGTGATTATTTTGGCGGTCACACCTATGAGCGCAATGATAAACCGCGCGGGGAGTTCTTTCATACCGACTGGACAGGTCATGGCGGCAAGGTGACATCGCATACGTATACTATCTGAAGGATAATTAATTCATGGCAGAAGGCACTAATAATAAAATAATACAAAAGATCTTCATTGCCTGCGCCATCATTTTTGGCATAGTCGCTTTCCGGTATTTTGACCTGGGACAGTATTTTACCCTCGATTACCTCAAGTCATCGCAGGAAGAATTTCAAGCGCTCTATCTGGAAAACCGTTTCCTGGTTATTGCCGTTTATATGGGGATTTATATTGCGGTTACTGCCTTGTCGCTGCCCGGCGCCGTGGTGCTTACCCTGGCGGGAGGAGCATTGTTCGGTCTTGTGGTGGGCACACTCGTGGTCTCGTTTGCCAGCACCATTGGTGCCACCCTGGCCTGCCTGGTTTCCCGTTTTCTTCTACGGGAGTGGGTGCAGAACAGGTTCGGGGACAAGCTGGCGACCATCAATAACGGCGTTGAAAAGGAGGGGGCATTTTATCTCTTTTCTCTGCGCCTGGTGCCGATCTTTCCTTTCTTTGTGATCAACCTGCTCATGGGGCTCACCAGGATGCGGATGTTTACCTATTTCTGGGTGTCGCAGGTTGGGATGTTTGCCGGAACCATTGTTTTTGTAAACGCCGGCAAAGAGCTGGCGAAAATCGACTCTCTGTCCGGCATCGTGTCACCAGGGGTCTTAACGTCGTTTGTAATTCTTGGCCTTTTCCCAATCACGGTAAAAAAACTGCTGTCTTTCTACAAAGCAAAACGCAATCCGCCTCCGGCAGGTGACGAAACCTGACCCTGCCTTGCTGCATCAGTGGTCTCAATCGTGCTAGCAGCCCTGCGGCGGAAATATATGCGCGAGTCGCCATCATAATACGAGGGAGAATGGAGCAATGAGTAAGAACAATTCTGATGATGACCAGGTGTCTTTGCAGGGTACGGACCTCGATGAGTTAAGGAGTTCCTTCCGGGCAATTGTCGACATACGCGACCGTCAATATGGTTTTCCACCAAAAAACTATGCGAGCTGTTTTGTCGGCAGTGAAGCGGTCGGTAAACTGATTGAACAGGGGTTGGCCGCAGATGAGGATGATGCCGTTCGTCTCGGCAATGTCATGCTGCATAACGGTATATTTCATCATGTCCAGCGGGCCCATGCCTTTAAAAATGAATATCTCTTTTACCGCTTTGCCTCCGACGAAGATCATGGCGGCGTGCCGGATGAAGTTGCGGATGGCAGCGCCGTCAAATGGTCCGACTTTCTTGGCTCCCTCACCTCGCTGAAAGACTCGGATCGGTCTCTGCAGCCGTCGTTGCCGGAACCTGATGCTGAACTGGGAAACATGGATCAGATTGATCTTGAGGCCATCGGCGTTTCTCCTCTTGATGCGCATAACGCCAAACTGCTTGATAATGTCCATCCCAAAAAATGGCTGGATCCGGAACCGAAATCCTCCTACAATCTCGTGGTGATAGGTGCGGGGGCCGGGGGGCTGGTTTCGGCTGCCGGGGCGGCGGGGGTTGGCGCCCGGGTGGCCCTGATTGAGTCGCACCTTCTTGGCGGCGACTGCCTCAATGTCGGCTGTGTGCCGTCGAAGGCCCTGCTGCGCTGTGCAAAGGCGGTCGCTGCGGTGCGTGATGCCGGCCAGTTCGGCGTAAGAATTGAAGGCGGGATTTCCGTTGATTTTGGCTATGTAATGGAGCGTATGCGCCGCCTGCGGGCGCAGATCTCGCCGGTGGATTCGGCCAGGAGGTATTCGGATCAACTCGGTGTTGACGTCTTTATGGGCAGGGGCGTTTTTACCGGAAAAAAAAGTATTGAGGTAAACGGCAAAACACTCAATTTTGCGAAAGCGGTGATTGCCACCGGCGGGACTGCTGCCATTCCGAAAATTCCAGGCCTGACCGATGTGCCCTTTCTCACGAATAATTCGGTGTTCAATCTGACGGAATTGCCGAAGCGCTTTGGTGTGATCGGCGCAGGACCCATAGGACTTGAGCTGGCCCAGGCTTTTCAACGGCTGGGCTCCCGGGTGACGGTCTTTTCCCGCAATGAGCATATCCTGGCCAAGGAAGATCCGGAGGCCGTGCAGATAGTAAAAGAGGCGATGGAAAAAGACGGAGTGTCTTTTGTCTTTAACGCAAGGTACAGATGCGTCGAGAAGGGGGGCGAAAATGGGCCTCTCCGCGTTGTTCTTGCGGAAGAAGGCACGGAAAAAGTCTTCGAATTTGACGCCCTGCTGGTAGCCACCGGCCGAAAGCCCAGCGTGACTGGACTGGGCTTAGAAAAAGCCGGAGTGGAATTTGATGTCCGCAAGGGGGTGGTGGTAAACGACAGGCTGCAGACCACCAATCCCGATATTTTTGCCGTGGGGGATGTGGCCAGCAGATATCAGTTCACCCATATGGCTGATTTCATGGCCCGTCTCGTCATTAAAAATGCACTGTTCTTTGGTCGCGACAAGGTCTCGGACCTGCTGATACCCTGGGCAACCTACACCGATCCGGAAGTCGCCCATGTCGGGCTTTACGAGAAGGATCTCCAGGAACGCAAGATCCCTTTTGTGACCTTTAAACGGGCGTTGAGCGATGTGGACAGAGGTATCGTCGATGGAGTCGCCTCCGGTTATGTCAAAATCCATGTAGCGAAAGGAAAGGATCAGATCCTGGGCGCAACCATCGTCGGCAGCCATGCCGGTGACATGATCAGTGAGATTACCGTGGCGATGCAGGGTGGAATGGGACTTGGCCGACTGGCCGGGGTGATTCATCCCTATCCGACAGCCGCTGAAGCTATTCGGCAGTGCGGTGACGCCTATAACCGTGAACGTCTTACACCGACCGTTAAAAGTATTTTCCATAATTTCATGGCCTTGCGACGGTAGTCTTTTTGAGAGCAAACAGCGCGCAGGCAGGGGGAGGCAGACGATGAAAATGACCGCAGAACACCAACGACTGCAAGATCATCTGGACCTCAAGGTCAATTGGAAAAAGTGGGGCCCGTACCTCAGTGAGCGTTCCTGGGGCACGGTCAGGGAGGATTACAGCCCCTATGGCAGCGCCTGGGAGTATTTCCCCCACGATCATGCCCGCAGCAAGGCCTACCGCTGGGGAGAAGACGGTATTGCCGGTATCTCCGACCGTAATCAATATATCTGCTTTGCCCTGTCGCTGTGGAATCATAACGACCCTATCCTCAAAGAGCGAATGTTCGGTCTTGCCGGCCCTGAAGGCAACCACGGCGAGGATGTCAAGGAGTACTACTATTATCTTGACGCCACGCCGACGCACAGCTATCTGAAAATGCTCTATAAATATCCGCAGGCAGCCTTTCCCTACGCTGATCTGGTGGCTGAGAACCGGCGTCGGGGATTCAACGATTTTGAGTATGAGTTGCTGGACACCGGTGTCTTTGAAAACCAGCGTTACTTCGATGTCTTTGTGGAATACGCCAAGGCAGATACCGACGACATCTTGATCCGGATAACAGCCCATAACCGCGGACCCGAAGCGGCTTTACTGGATCTGCTCCCGACGATCTGGTTTCGCAACACCTGGAGCTGGGGCTATGACGCCGGGCCGATGGACGATGTCCCGGGCCGCCCGGTGTTGAAGAAGATGAGCGATTCCGGGGGGGGCGCTGTCGTCCACCTCTTCCACCCGGCGGCCGGTGATTATTATCTCTTCGCCGACACATTGAGTGAAGATGGTCAACCCCGGCTGCTGTTCACCGACAACGAAACCAATACGGAGCGGCTCTTCGGCCGACCCAATGGCAGTGTCTATGTTAAAGATGGTTTGCATCGCCATGTGATTGGTGGCGAACCAAACGCGGTGAATCCGGCTGGTGAAGGTACGAAAGCCGCCGTCTGGTATAGCTGTCAGGTTCCCGCCCAGGGATCATGTTCCCTGCGGCTGCGGCTTGCCAATTCTACACTGGCGAGTCCCTTTGCCGATTTTGACTCCTGTTTTGACCGACGCCTGGCCGAGGCCGATGCCTTTTACGCAGCCATCCAGCGTGACGTCGGCCCCGAGCAGACAGCAATCCAGCGTCAAGCACTGGCCGGGATGATCTGGAGCAAGCAATTTTATTATTACAATGTGGAGCAGTGGCTGCATGGTGACCCGGAGCAGAAGGATCTGCCCGCGTCCCGAACAAGCGGGCGTAACCACGACTGGGAGCATTTGAATAATTTCGATATTGTTTCCATGCCCGACAAGTGGGAATATCCCTGGTATGCCGCCTGGGATCTGGCCTTTCACGCCATCCCGCTGGCCCTGGTGGATGCTGAATTTGCCAAACGCCAGCTTAATCTGATGGGTCGTGAATGGTACATGCATCCTAACGGGGCACTGCCTGCCTATGAGTGGCAGTTTGGCGACACGAATCCACCGGTACATGCCTGGGGGGCTTGGCGGGTGTACAAGATTGACGCGAAGCAGCAGGGTCGGGCGGATACCCATTTTCTCGAGGGTATATTGCACAAACTGTTGATGAATTTCACCTGGTGGGTGAATAAAAAAGATGACGATGGCCGCAATGTCTTCCAGGGCGGATTTCTCGGCCTGGATAACATCAGTATCTTCGATCGCAGTGCCCCGCTGCCAACCGGTGGCCATATCGATCAGTCCGACGGGACCGCCTGGATGGGTTTTTACAGCCTGATACTTCTGAAAATCTCCCTTGAACTGGCGACGACCGACCCAGTTTATCAGGATACCGCCAGTAAGTTTTTTGAACACTTCCTGCGCATCGCCCAGGCCATGGCCGGGGCTTACCGGGGTGGCATGAGCCTGTGGAATGAAGAAGACGGCTTCTTTTACGACACCCTGCATATGCCGGATGGCAGCATGACCCCCCTCAAGGTGCGATCCCTGGTGGGTTTAATGCCGATTCTGGCCGTAGAGACGCTTGAGCATGACCTGGTCGAGAGTCTGCCGGTCTTTAAACGGAGAATGAACTGGTTTTTTGAAAATCGGGTGTATCTCCGTGACCAGGGGCATTTAGCCTGTGTGAAATCGCCGGGAAAGAATGCGCGGCGGCTGTTGTCGATCATTAACCGAGAGCGGCTGGTGCGGGTGTTACAGCCCATGCTGGATGAAAAGGAATTTCTGTCTCCCTACGGCATCCGCTCAATTTCCAAATTACATCTCGACCAACCCTACACCCTCTCCGTTGACGGCCTGTCCCATACTATTGGCTACCAGCCGGCTGAATCGACCAGTGGGCTGTTCGGCGGCAATTCCAACTGGCGCGGGCCGGTTTGGTTTCCCATCAACTATCTGTTGATCGAATCCCTGCAGAAGTACCATCACTTCTATGGGGATTCCTTAAAAGTGGAATGTCCCACCGGTTCAGGGCAGATGATGGATCTCGGCGAGGTTGCAACCGAACTGTCCCGGCGCCTGATCAAATTGTTCCTGCGCGATGGCAGTGGCGATCGGCCGATGTACGGCGGAAATCGACAGTTCCAGGATGATCCGCACTGGCGGGAGTATGTCTTCTTTAACGAATACTTTCATGGTGACAACGGCGCCGGACTGGGCGCCGGCCATCAGACCGGCTGGACGGGACTGGTAGCTAAGCTGATTCAGCAGTCGGGTGGATGGAACGAGAAGACAAAGTCATGAAGACGGCGGCCTTGTACCGCGGATGAGCAACCGGTGGCTAACGAGTGGCAGTAATGCTAGAGGGAGGGGAATTCATGTCTATTCATCTGGATCGTACTGTAACGCAGAATTTTGACGAGGCGATCGGGCGCGAGTGGCTGGATACCAATGGTATCGGCGGCTGGGCCGGTGCCACCATCAGCAATGGTCACACCAGGCGCTACCATGGCCTGCTGGTTGCGGCTACGCATCCCCCGGTCGGGCGGATGGTGCTTCTGTCCAAACTGGAGGAGACCCTGGTGCGCGATGGTGCACGCCTCGAGCTTGGCACCAATGTTTACCCAGGCGCTGTTCACCCCCAGGGCTATCGATATCTGGCAGCTTACACCCAGGATTTTTCCCCGCTCTTCACCTATGAGGCGGGCGCCATTGTCCTGCAAAAGAGGGTGGTTGCAATCCATGGGGAGAACACCACGGTCATTCAATACAAGGTCATCGAAGCGCCGGCGGACTTTCAGCTGGAGCTGCGTCCATTCGTGGCCGGGCGCGAATATCACAGCCTGACGCAAGCCAACGCCGACATCAACCGGGAGTCGCAACTTTCAGGCGACGTCTGGTCATATCAGCCCTATGCGCAGGTGCCAGCCTTGTATATGCTTGTGCCGGGGGCACGCTTTGTGGCGCAGGCTGACTGGTACTACAATTTCGAGTATCTGCGTGAAAAAGAACGAGGCCTGGACTTTCACGAGGATCTCTTTACCCCGGGAATTTTCACCATATCGCTTCAAGCCGGAGCCCAATTGACTCTCATCGTCTCAACAGAAAATCCGAATGGTCGAAATGCGGACAACCTGTTGGCCGGTGAAAGAGCCCGGCGAAAAAATCTGCTCACGGCCCTGCCGATAGCCGATGATCTGACCCGGGCATTGAGCCTGGCCGCCGACCAGTTTGTGGTTCGACGCGGTGCTGACCTGAAGACCATCATCGCCGGGTATCATTGGTTTACCGATTGGGGCCGCGACACCATGATTGCTCTGCCCGGGTTGACCCTGGTCACCCGGCGCTATGATGATGCCAAAAAGATTCTTCGGGTCTTTGCTGAAAATATTGATCAAGGCATGCTGCCCAATCGTTTTCCCGAGGCTGGTGAACAGCCGGAGTACAACACGGTGGATGCAACCCTGTGGTTTTTTGTGGCGGCCTATAAGTACTTCCGTTACAGCCAGGACAAGGTTTTCCTGAAAGAAACGCTTCTGCCGGCAATGGCCGACATACTGGACTGGCACCAGCGCGGCACGCGCTACGGTATTCACATGGAAAGTGACGGTCTGCTGGCGGCAGGTAATCCCGATATTCAGCTTACCTGGATGGATGCCAAGATTGGTGACTGGGTGGTTACGCCGCGAAACGGCAAGGCCGTGGAAATTAACGCTCTCTGGTACAACGCTCTGGCTATCTATGCCCGGTTGCTGCAGACGGTCGGTCGCAATAAAAAGGCCCAAATATACCAGGCCCTGGCTGAAAAGGTTGTGCAGCGCTTTGCTCAGGTATTCTGGAATCCGCAAGGCGGATATCTTTTCGACGTGGTCGACGGTGAAAAGTCGGATGGTGCTATCCGACCGAACCAGATTCTCGCTCTCAGTCTGCCATTTCCTTTACTGGGTCGCAACCGAGCAAGGCAGGTGCTTAAAACTATAGAAGATCATCTGCTGACACCTGTTGGCTTACGAAGTCTTTCCCCGCAGGATCCGGATTATCATCCCACATATGAGGGCAGTCCTTTTTTGCGTGACTCAGCCTACCATCAGGGCACGGTGTGGGCCTGGCTGCTGGGCCCTTATCTTACCGCTCTGGTGCGGGTGCGGGGCAAGACCGGTCAGAAACAGGGATTGAAATTGCTGCAGGCTGTCAGAAATCATCTGGCCGAGGCCGGCATCGGCCAGATATCGGAGATCTTCGATGGTGATGCCCCCCACACGCCACGCGGTTGTATTGCCCAGGCCTGGAGTGTGGCCGAGATTGGCCGGGCGTATCTGGAAGACCTGCTGCATGAAGGTCCCAGCGAGACAATTACGCCATTAACAAAGTCACGACATTGCTAAAACCAAAATTCCGGGTACTTCCGGTTCTTCGGTATATTATTGATGATCAGGGCAATAATGAGCATGACAATTGCCCCCAGGGCGGTCGGCATCAGCACATAGAGGTAGCCGAGATTGTGGACGCTTTCACCGCCGATAACGGCGATCAGAGCGGTAGCACCGCCTGGGGGATGCAGGGTGCCGGTGAGGTGCATTATCGCAATCGAGGTAGAAACGGCAATGGCTGCGGCCAGCCAGGGTTGTCCACCCAGCAATTTGAAGGTTGTCACCCCGATAATAGCCGAAAGGACATGGCCTCCGAGCAGATTCCTCGGCTGAGCCAGAGGGCTGCGAATAGCGCCATAGATGAGAACTGCCGAGGCACCGAACGAGCCGATTATCAGCATCAGGCCGGTCTGGTCGAGTAGCTTATAGTGAATGAAAGAAACGGCTGCCAGACCGGTAAAGCTGCCGATCCAGGACCAGAGGACTTCTGTCAGGCCAACCCTGGGTGGACTTTGCCCACCGCCCTTCATTTTTTGCAGGTAGTTCATGGTTTCGGCCTCGCCAGCAGGTCATGAAAGGAGTGTGCGAGATCGGTACGGGTGACGATTCCGACCGGTCGTCCATCAGCATCAATAATCGGCAGGCGGTTGATCTGCCGCTTGGCAAAAAGCGTGGAAATGGCGCCGATGGTCATCGCCGAATCGGCGGTTATCGGCGGCCTGGTCATGATATCGCCAACTGTCCTGTGGCGTAATCTGCCGATCATGCAGCTTTTGCTGTTCAGGCAATGGGTGGCTATCTGCATAAAGGACGGGGTTTCGCCAAAGCCCATCTCTTTGAGGAAATCTTTTTCCGAGACAACGCCAACCACCCGTCCGTCCCGGTCGACAACCGGTCCACCGGAAATCTGTTTTTCGGCAAGCAGGTGGGCAGCGTCGACAAGGGCCATTTCCTGCTGCACACACGAAACCGGTGTGCTCATGATATTACCGGCGGTGAGGCTGTCGAGCAGCCTTGTAATCGCCAGAGAATAGGCGGTCTGGTATACTTCCTTGAAGTCGCCGGGGGTGATATCGATATAGCCTGCGATGCGTTTCATCGCCTCGACCACATCCTGCTCGGAAATATCCACAGGATTAAAAGCTTCCTCAGATGGTTCTTTCATGTATTTGTTCTCCTTTTATGATGCCTGAACGGTGCCCCATCCAGGGTTCTGCCAGGTATCCTCTTTCGTCTATAGCGGTAGAAATGGTATCGTGTTATCTCTCTAACACAATTTTTCATAACAGGTAATTGACTTACGTCATATAATTGCAGATTGTCTGAGTTTCGACTCTTTCATACCTGCCATGCGCGGCAGGCGGATGGTCACAATATACGCTGGCCAGAAAACAATCACCAGAGGAGAACTGCTCATGCCCATACCCGGAAATCTCTTGACCACGGCAATGGCCGTAATGCCGCAGACTGATGTGCAGCAGGCGCTTGATCTCGCCCTCTCACTGGATGTCCCCTTTTGGCCGCAACTGCCAAATTTCAGTTATTACGAAGATATGTACGTCCAGGCAGCCGAACATTTCCCAGGTATTGTGCTGGACGTGGAAAACAGGACGCTGCGCTTTTCCATGCCGAAATTCATTGATGAATTTGAAGAAACCATGAGCCGCTTTGAGGACCCGGCGTACTTTGATATAAGCGAAAAATATTCTGTGGTCTATCACGACTTTTTACATCGCGATCTTGCTGATCGGCCGGCTATTCGCGGTCAGCTCGAAGGTCCCATCAGTTTTGGGTTTAATGTTCTTGATCAGGATGATCGCCCGATCCTCTTTGACGATACCATCAGGCCCTTTTTGATGGAATTTATGGCCAAGAGAATTAATATTCAGCTCACCAGATTAAAGGAGCGTAATCCCAATGCCTTCATGTTCATAGACGAACCCGGACTGCAATTTATTTTTTCGGCGATGTCCGGTTACGGCGAGCAGAAAGCCAAAGCCGACCTGGATAATTTCTTCGCCATGATCGACGGCCCCCGGGGCATCCATCTTTGCGGCAATCCGGATTGGGATTTCCTCCTTAATCTGGATATGGATATTCTCTCGTTGGATATCTACACCAATGCGGAAATTTTTTCTGCCTGCACCGGGTCGATTAAGAAATTTCTCGACCGGGGCGGGGTGCTGGTCTGGGGAATTGTGCCGACCGGCTATGAGATGTTCGCCAAGGAAAGCCTCGGCTTTCTCATCCCGAAACTGGAAGGCATCTGGCAGTATCTCGGCAAAAAAGGTGTGGATATGGAACAGATAATCGCTCAGAGTTTGCTGTCGCCGGCGACATGCTGCCTGGTCAATCCAGACAAGGGGAAAACAGTAGAAAACGCCTTTTCGATGGTCAGTCACCTGTCCCGGATGCTCCGGGAGAAGTACAAAATTTGCTGACTCGTCTGCTGGTCGTTGGCGTAAATAATAATGGCCCCTGGCCTGATCAATGTCCTGTGGTTACAGTTCGCTATTGATGAAGCGATTTGCATGGAAAACATCCCTTTTATGCAGTGCCGCAAGAGCAATCCGGGCGGATGACAGGAAAACATATCAAATTCATTTAACTGAGAAAAGCCATGACTTCAAAATTTGACCAGAATCGAGTGAGCGTCGATGCTTTGCAAACCCTTTTAACCGAGAAACCAGACACGGTTGTCATAGATCTGTTGTCGCCCGAACATTTTGCCGGCCGTCACATCCCTGGCGCCGAGAATAGTTGCGTGTTTCAGGTCTCCTTCCTCGATGATCTTGCCGGTTTCGTGGCAGACAAAAAACGGCCGATAGTTGTTTATGGCTCGAGCAGGCGCAGCCGGGATGCCGTTGTTGCCCTTGAAAAGCTGGATCGGGCCGATTATCAAAACGTGTCGTATCTCGATGGAGGACTGGAAGCATGGTGCGAGGCCGGTTATGAACTGGCAGGTGAGGCAACCGATCGGCAGGAGGACCTCCAGACGACGGTGGTATTATCTGACGGGCAATACCGGCTGGACCCTGCGGCAAGCGGGGTGGAGTGGGTGGGACGCAATCCCAATTCCCGTCATTTCGGTACCGTGGATATAGCCGCCGGCGAGCTTTTCGTCAAAGAGAGTCTACTCTCCGGAGTGATTGAAATTGACATGACTACCATCCATAACAAAAATCTGCAGGGGGATGCCTTGCAGCCAGTGTTGGAAAGCCATCTTCGGTCTGACGATTTTTTCTTTACCCAACTGTTCCCCAAAGCGGTTCTTACCATCAAAAAAGCCCGGCGCATCGAACCCGGCTGGTTGACTGCCATCAATTACCATGTCAGTGGCGAACTGCAATTACGAGGGGTTGCAGCTGACCTTGCGTTTGACGCCACCGTTGTTCGCCTTGACGATGATTCGCTGGTCCTGGAGGCCCATTTTGATATTGACCGGACGAAATGGCAGGTGATTTATGGCTCTTCCCGGTTTTTTGAGCATTTAGGTATGCACAAGGTCTTTGATGTGATCAGTCTGCAGCTCCGCCTGGTTGCTTCTCGGCGATAGCCGCAGATATCGTAAAACCCGGGAAAATGTCCTTTGTGGAGCTTGCAGAACATTTTCCCGTGTACCGGGGTCAGGCGTCAAGGCCCTCGGCTTTGAGCGCTTCGAGCACGGCGGGCCTGGTTTTGACCCTCTGCTGGAATGCCAGGACTGGTTCGAGGTCGGAGAGATCGAGGGCAAAATTTTTGGCCCAATTGGTCACCGCGAAAAGATATGCATCCGCTACTGTGAAAGTGTCGCCCATTACATAGTCTTTCCCGCGCAACTGTTGCGCCACCCACTCGTATTTTTTACGTAGAGCCCGGAGGGTAATTGCTTTGGCCTCATCCGGCTGCTCTTTGTTGAACAACACCGAATACGACTTGTGCAGCTCCGATGAAATATAGTTCAGCCATTCGAGCACGCGGTATCGTTCCAGCTCACCGCTTGGCGGCAGCAGGTCTTTGCGCCCGGCCTGCTCGGCAATATACTGGCTGATCACCGGTCCTTCGGTAATCTTCCGGCCATCGTCAAGCTCCAGCAGCGGCACCTGGCCCCGCTTGCTGATTTGGTAATAATCCTGGCCATTGGCCAGTTGATGTTTGCCTAAATCGACGCGTTCCAGCTGGAAAGGCAGTCCGGTTTCCCGGAGAATGATATGCGGCGCCAGAGAGCAGGCACCTGTAGCGTAATAAAGCTTCATGAAGTATCTCCTGTAAAATATAGAGTGGGACTGTTTTAAAGCGAGGTTTTCTCAAGCGGCCGAACTGCTGGCATTCGCTATTACCGGATATGTGCGGTGTGCATATTGATTCTGGGCAGTCGGACGTTTACAAAAAATACTGATAAAACGTCGTGTTTATCCTGTCAAACGACTTATCTTTGGTAAAGCTTTAAAAATGATTGTTGCAGGGGATGGCATCTCTGTGCTTGACGCAGCCCCCCCGGCGATATATCCCTTACGGTTAAATCCGGTAAGCGGGAATTGCGTTCCCGTTGGACCGGCTGTCATCTGATTATAAATAATACGAGCGAAACATTGGAATCCAACCTGGAACAACAACTGGAGCGACTGGTGGAAACAGGCACCAGCCCGCTTTTAGAAGGTGCCTTGCGAGGTATTGAAAAAGAGGGCCTGCGAGTCGACTATTCGGGGCATTTGTCGCAAAAAGAACATCCTGCGGGACTTGGTTCGGCCCTGACCAATACAACTGTTACGACCGATTTTTCTGAAGCCCTTCTCGAATTTGTGACCCCGGCTTTTGTTAACGGCGCGGCCGCAGTACAGTTTCTGGAAAACCTGCATCATTTCAGCTATGGCCAACTGGATGAAGAACTCATCTGGGCGGGAAGCATGCCCTGTCATATACCGGATGCCGCGGCAATCCCCGTCGCCCGATACGGCTCGTCGAATGTCGGCCGGCTGAAACATCTCTACCGGGTCGGCCTTGAGCACCGGTACGGCAAAATGATGCAGACCATCGCCGGTATTCATTATAATTTTTCGCTGCCCGATGACTTCTGGCTCTCGTTTCAAGAGCAACAGGGCAAGAGCGATTCGCTGCAATCTTTTCGGTCGTCCAGTTATTTCAAAATGATTCGCAACTTTCGCCGCAACTCATGGCTGCTCCTCTATCTCTTCGGCGCTTCTCCGGCGGTGGATGCTTCCTTTTTGCATGGGAAATCCCATACCCTGCATTCCATGGGTGACAGGACATTGTATCTGCCATTTGCGACCTCGCTGCGGATGAGCGATCTTGGTTATTCAACCAAAGCGCAGTCCTCGCTGAATATCTGTTTTAATCACCTGGATACGTTTATCGCCTCAATTGATAAAGCGCTTCATACCCCCTATCCGCCCTACGAGAAAATAGGTGTCAAAGTCGACGGGCACTATCGGCAGCTGAACAGCAATATCCTGCAGATTGAGAATGAATACTACAGTGACATCCGGCCGAAAAGGGGCACCCGGTCAGGAGAAAAACCTCTTGCTGCCCTGCGGGCAAAGGGTGTCGAGTATATAGAAGTCCGGCTCCTGGACATTAATCCTTTCCTGCCGGTGGGTATTGACCGCCGGCAGACTCTGTTTCTCGACGCTTTTCTCATCAGCTGCCTGTTCATGAGCGATGCAGTTCTCTGTCCGGCTGAATGCCGGATGGTGACCGACAACATGCAAAAAGTACTGACCAGGGGACGCGAACCAGGATTGCAGCTGGTCACTCCCCGGGGGGAGGACACCCTTGCAGGGATTGGCAGGGCATTGATCGAGAAGATAAAAATGACCGGAGAGCTGCTTGATCGGGTGCATCGGACAAAGGATTACACCATGGCGATAGATGAGCAAATGCGTAAACTGGAAGTCCCGGATTTGACGCCATCTGCCCGGGTGCTGTCGGCCTTGCAGAAAACCGGCCTAGGATATACCGAGTGGATTTTACAACAAAGCCGGGCACACAAAGAATTCTTTCAGGGTTTGACTGCGGATGCTGCCGTATTGCAGGACCTGGTCGGGGCAGCCGAAGAGTCAGTTCGAAAACAACAGCTGCTTGAAGCGGGCGATACAGTCAATTTCGATCAGTTTCTCGCCGCATATCTGGCTTATTAATGGAGGGATACAGATGAGTGAATCCAAACGTGTTATGAGCGAAAAACCCCTTAATGCCGAGACCCCCAAACGCTATTTAACTTCGTGGATAACTGCCAATAAAGTTTTTTTTGACCGAAACCAGGGGGAGATACCGGATAAGGAAATTGACCTGTCTGAATGGCGACTTTCCATTGGGGGCAATGTGCAGACCCCGCTGATCTACGATTATGAAACTTTGCTGCGTATGCCAAAGGCGATTGTCGCCAATACCCTCGAATGTTCAGGCAACAGCCGCTCCCTGCTTGCACAGAAAGCCTCGGGTAACCCCTGGACAGTAGGCGGGGTGGGCAACGCGGTCTGGGGTGGGGTATGGTTGAAGGACCTGCTCGAAAAAACAGAAATTAAGGCAGATACCCATCATGTCGCCTTTGAAGGATTTGATAAACCATTAGGCAAGGCGCAGATCAAGTTCGTCCGCAGTATACCGATGGCAAAGGCATTGTCCACGACTTTGCTTGCCTACGAGATGAATGGTGAACCTCTGCCGCTCAGACACGGTTTTCCCCTGCGGGCGCTGGCGCTGGGGTGGACCGGGGCCAACTGCGTTAAATGGCTGAGTACGATAACCCTTATGCGCGAACCGTATCAGGGGTTTTTCATGGACAATGTGTACCGGATATTTGCTAAGGGCCAGGATCCAAAAACCGGTGTGCCGGTCACTGAAATCAGTTTGAAATCAATCATTACCCAGCCGGAAGGAGATGCGGTGTTTCCGGTCGGCGATATCACCATCCTGGGAGCCGCCTATGCAGGGGAATCGACTGTTGCGAAGGTCGATATTTCAACGGATAACGGTGCGACATGGCAGACAGCGACCTTCCTCGGGCCGGATGAACCCTTTGCGTGGCGGCAATGGCAGTATGTGTTTAGCGTTTCGCAGCCCGGTTCGTATACGGTTTTGTCCCGTGCCACAGATACCAACGGGAAAGAACAGCCAATGCAGGCCACGTGGAATACCCACGGCTATGGCAATAATGGGGTTACCGAGCATGGAATATCATTTCAAGTTCGATAACCCACTGCTGGCGGCTTGAAAAGTATTTTTCAGTTACCGGGGCGTCCCGGCCACGCCGCGGTTATGCTTCTTTCTCAAAATCGTCCTTGGACGCACCGCATATAGGGCATAACCAGTCACCTGGAACGTCCTCCCATGCGGTGCCGGGATTTACTCCGTTGTCGGGATCGCCTTTTTCCGGATCGTAAACGTAGCCACAAATTGTACATACCCACTTGTCCATTGATTTCTCCTTTTTGAGTGTTTGACAGAATGTCTTATTGCGTAGACATGAAAAATATTTTCAGCGCATTGTTGCGCAGAGTACGCCAATGTCTGCAGTGCTCCCCCGTGAAGCGTACCGCCGTAACCGGACCTAGAAGCCGGAGTTTGGTTGTTGCAGGAAAATGAGTTCTTCGTCAGTTGATTTTCTCCCCAGAACACTATTTCTATGCGGGTAGCGGCCAAATCTGTCGATTATCGCCTTATGCTTCATTTCCCATGCCAACCCGGACGAACTGCCGTTCTGGCGGTATAATTTTTCCGCTACCGCATGGATTTTCTTCGATTCGCTATGCATGTACGGCAGGTAGATAAAACCTCTTTCGACAGGCGTGAGGATCATGTCTATACCCAGGGCAACAGCCTCCTGGGCGAGTACCAGGGTCATCGGGTCATTGGCAAAGGCCAGGGGGGAGCCTCTGAACATATTTCTGGAAAACTGGTCCAGTACAATAATCTCCGCCAGTCTTCCCCGGGCGCTTTCCCGCCAGGTATAAAGTTCGCACCGGACTGCCCTGGCGTGGATGGCGGAAAATCTCTCGGCGATCAGGTGATCGAATTCGTCTACTTTCGTCCACCATTGCGCTGGATTGATCTCTTCAAACCAGAATTTCAGGACCTCTTGATACATGATATAAACCAGAGATGAGTATTGTATTGCCCGTAACGGAGTTTGCTCTGCTTTCTCAGAAAGACTCGTGACCGAATCCCGGGCTTCTCCCGTTTATCAGGACTTCATGATGTCATGAGTATAGTTTTAAATATTAATCGTGCAATGAAAATCTGGCTCCATATCCCCCTCTATCATGCTCTTCATCTGGAAAGATAGATTCCTCACATATTTTTCCCCATCCGTTTGATTAAGCCATTCCAGGTATTATAGTGTTCCTGTCGGCTGGCTAGAGAATATTCTTATACATTCCATTCTTTGCACGGGAGGCCCAGCATGAAAATTAACAAAATTCTTCTTCCTTTTGATGGTTCCAGTCATTCCGTAAATGCTGCCAAATATACACTCGATCTGGCGAAAATGTTTGGTTCTCACGTTGCTATCATTAATTGCTATGAATGGCATGGCAATATGCCGGAAGTACCGGAACTGCTGGTCAAGGATCTGCAGGCCAGACTCAGGGAGGAGGCTCTTGGCGTTCTGAAAAGAGCTGAGGGGATTTTCGAAGGTCAAGGAGTTGAATATACAGTTGAGACTCTGTCAGGGGCAGCAGGTTATGTACTGGCCAAGTTCGCTCAATCCAAGGAATACGATCTGATAGTCATGGGCTCCCATGGCCATTCGGATATTGCCGGTCTGTTTCTCGGCAGCGTCACCCATAAAGTGCTCAACACCATCTACTGTCCGGTCCTTATTGTTCCATAAACAGGGGCAGGCTGCATCGGTGTCGGCTATCAAAGAACATTCAAACAGCTCTATACGAGGAAAACTATGATAAATCGGATTCTCTTTTTTCCAGTGGCGTTTACGCTTCTGTTGTTACTTGGTGCCTGTACGGCAAAGCAGCCCCCACTCCCCATAGATACAATGAGTGCTGTTCCTGGAACGCAGGTCTCCAGGCAGGGTGAGATATTGGCTTTAACTGGCACCGGTATCGCCGTCGGCCAGAAACTGCCGGATACAGCGCTGGTAGATGCCGCAACCATGAAACCACTCAACCTCAATGATTACCGCGGCAGCGTTTTATTTCTCAGTATCGTGCCGTCGATTGACACGAAAGTGTGTGAAGCACAAACCCATTATCTTGGTGAACAGGGGGATAAACTGCCCCCGACAGTGAAACGGATTACGGTGAGTCGAGACACGCCGTTTGCGCAAAAGCGATTTGCCAAAGAAGCAAAACTGGAGGACATCCAGTATCTCTCAGACTATAAGGAAGGGGCTTTTGGCCGTTCGATCGGCCTGCTTGTCGAGGGTTCCCGTCTGCTCGCAAGGTCTGTTATCCTTGTCGATAAGAAAGGAATCGTTCAATACATCCAGGTAGTCCCCGATATCAGCCACCTGCCGGATATGGCGACAGCCCTGGCAAGGGCAGCCGCCCTGGCCCGTCAGTCTTCGTAGCAGGAAAAGCGCAAGCAATTGGAGAGAATCATGAATTTCCAAGTCAACGGAATCTTCGGCCTCATCATTCTCATTGCCGATATCTGGGCAATTGTGAATATTCTACAAAGTGGCGCGGCCACCGGCACGAAAGTATTATGGACGGTTATCGTCCTGTTGCTTCCGGTAATCGGTCTCATTGCCTGGTTTCTTTTCGGACCAAAAACCATCAGGTAACGTCTCTCGGGACAAAACCCAACTCCGTTTGCTCAAACAGCCTTAACCGGCTGCTTTGGCAAACGTCTTACCTCGCGCTATGGCCTGGATATGAAAACGAGAATCAGCATTTTCCTGGAGTCGCTCAAAAGCAGTTTCTGGTTTATCCCGGTGTTGATGGTATGCGCGGCAATGGTCTTCTCGTTTGCCATGGTGACTCTTGATCGCCAATTGAATCTTGATTCTCTGCGCTTCTACGGATTTATGTACGCGGTCAGTCCGGAAGGGGCACGCTCGGTTCTATCAACCATTGCCGGGTCGATGATGACCGTTGCCGGCGTTACCTTTTCCATTACCATTGTTGTTCTCAATCTGGCCTCCTCGCAGTTCGGCCCCCGCCTGCTGCGCAACTTCATGCAGGACAGGGGCACGCAATTTGTGCTTGGCACCTTCGTCTCCAGTTTTATTTACTGCCTGCTCGTGCTCCGTTCGGTGGATACCGTTGGAAAAGATTCTTTTGTGCCAAGTTTTTCCGTCACCTTTGCTGTTGTCCTGGCTTTTCTCAATGTCGGGGTGTTGATTTATTTCATTCATCATATTGCCACCTCGATTCAGGCTGACGAGGTAATTGCGGGGGTCAGCAGAGAACTCCAGCGAAGCATCCGACGCATATTTGCCGACGAATTGATACAAGAGTCCGGGGATATCACCGGTCCGATCGTCAACCTGCAAAAAGACAATGTCGCGCATTTGCATACGTACTCTATTCCCGCTCTTGAGAATGGTTATATCCAGGCAATTGAATATGACAGGCTTCTGCAGATGGCGACAGAAAATGACTTTCTCATCCGTGTCCTCATGAAAGCGGGGCAATTTGTCGTCACCGGCAGTCCCCTGGCGAATGTCAGCAGTGAAAAGGAAAGAGATGATGATCTTACCAGAGTGCTCAGCAAACTATTTATAATCGGTGAACAGCGAACGCCAAAGCAGGATGCGGAATATTCAATTCATCAGCTGGTCGAGATTGCCATCCGTGCGCTCTCTCCCGGCATCAACGACCCCTACACGGCAATAAACTGTATTGATCAACTCGGTTCCGCGCTGAGTTTTCTTGCCAAAAGAGAGTCGGCCGGAGAAAACTGCTTTGATGACCAGGGCAGGCTTCGCCTGGTCATCAAGACATTTGACTACGCGGGAATGTTGAATGCTGCCTTTGATCAAATTCGTCAGTACGGCCGCACGAGCGTTGCCGTGACCATACGCCTGCTCGAAATGTTGACAATGATCTCCGGCCAGACAACTGTTCCCGAGCAGCGAAAAGCCATCCATCGTCAGGCAAACATGATTTTACGTACCAGCCGGGAGGCACTGCCGGAACGAAACGATAAAGAGGATGTCTTGCAGCGGCACCAGGTCTTGCTGGCGGTGCTGAATCAATTTGACGACCGGGAAGGTCCGTATGCGATGCCTCATGGCTTTTAGAATTGTGTCTTGCACCCTGACGCTTTTTGTGTGCAGCTGTATTGTCGGCATAACACTTTGTCCTGCTGTCTCGGCCCAGACGGAAAAAACAGTCAGCGGAGATGCGGCTTTCTCTGGTGATCAGAACCTGCCGGCTAGTGAACAGATTAAGGTCCAACCTCTCGCCGACGACCAGGCCATAAACCAGCGTTTGACCTCCATTCTTAAGGCAACCGGATGGTTTTCTGATATCGTGGTAAAGGTTGAAGAAGGGGTGGTGTTTCTTGATGGGCGAACCGACTCGACAGACAATCGCCTGTGGGCTGGAGCACTCGCCGGGAAAGTTATGGATGTCGTGGCCGTGGTGAACCGTATAGAAGTTGCCCAGCCTTCACCGTGGAACATGTATCCGGCAATCAAAGAGGTCAGCCTTTTATGGGAATCAGTTCTCCAGGGCTTGCCCCGATTCGGGTTGGGGCTGATCGTCCTGATGATTGCCGTACTCTTTGCAAAACTTACCGCCCATGGGTTGCGAAAAGTGTTAGAGGCAAGGTTGAACCTGCTGCTGGCGGATGTGACGGCCAGGGTTGTCAGCATTCTGGCCTTCCTGTTGGGCTTTTACCTGGCGTTGCAGGTGGCCGGGCTCTCCGGGCTTTCCAGCACGGTTCTCGGTGGTACCGGTATTGCCGGTCTGGTGGCAGGTATTGCCTTTCGCGATCTCCTGGAAAACTATCTGGCCAGTATCCTGATCAGTATGCGGAATCCATTTCGGATCGGTGACCTGGTCGAGATCAGCGAAAATTTAGGTGTTGTCGAACTGGTGACCACCCGCGGTACTGTCTTGATGAATCCGGACGGCAATCACGTGCAGATACCTAATGCCATCGTGTATAAAAGTATTATCCGCAATTATACGGCCAATCCCAACCGGCGGGAAATGTTCGAGGTCGGCATCGGCTTCGAGAACAATGCCTCACATGCGCAGGAGGTCGCTTTGCAGGTGCTGAACGATCACCCGGCAGTTCTGCGTGAGCCGGAGTCGCTGGTTCTGGTTGACCGGCTCGGCTCGGCGACAGTGAATCTGGTTATCTATTTCTGGTATGACGGCTCCTCTTACAATGGCATGAAGGTAAAGTCCTCGCTGATCCGGCTGGTGAAACAGTCCTTTGAAAAAGAGCATATATCGATGCCGGATGAGGCCAGAGAAATAATCTTCCCGGACGGTGTTCCGGTGCATATGGAGACATCCTCGACAACCGCCGGGCCGGTGAAGGACCCTGCAAAAGAACTATCTCGGTCCAAAGCCGGTAAGGAACAGATAACCACCGAAGCGGAAGGCAGCCTGGAGAGCGAAGCACTGCAGCTGCGCGATCAGGCCCGCATGTCGCGAACTCCAGAGCAGGGGGAGAGCCTGCTGCAAGAATAGTTTCATGAATCTTTGAGAGGTGTAAATGAATATTTCAGAGTGGCTGGATCAGAAAGAGGCGGAGAAGGTCGATGTATCGCAGATCGATTTGCCTAAAAATATGTCCTATGATGAAGATCCGGATGAAACGATCTTTTTTAAAGAAAACAATCCATGTGGTCTTTTCTGTACGGAAGAGCATCCCTTTGCCACAGTCGAACGTTTTGGCCACTGGTATCTGGCACGAGGTCACGATAAAAAGGCCGGTATTCATACCTCGCCAATAAAATGGAAGCTGTTTACCAGGAATAAAGAGCTTGCGCTGCAAACGGCGAAAGAACGTATAGAGTAAAAGTGGCCGCTCCTTTTCGCCTAAAGGATCGGAGCCCACAAGCCGAGAAATCCCTGTTTTAAACGCTGGTACAGCGAGCGCTGGGCAAACTTTTCCCGGTCGACCCTGACTGAGTCGATGAACAGCTTGTCCGTATAAAGGGCTATGATCCGGCACAGCTCCGGGGATTTAAAAAAAACCCCCAGCTCGAAATTTAAATACATCGACCGGGCATCCAGATTAGCTGAGCCTACCTTGATCCATGTCCCATCGACCATGACCATTTTGGCGTGATGCATGCAAAGGTCATACTCATAAATGTGCACGCCCGCCGCGAGAAGTTCATCGTAGAAGGAGCGGCCGATGTCGATCAGGAACTGGAAATCATTTTTTTTGGCGATCATCAGCCGAACGACGACCCCCCTGGCAACGGCTATCTGCAGGGCACTGATCAGCGAGGGTTCAGGTACGAAGTACGGTGTGAAGAGATCCAGCTGTCTGCTCGATGAGTTGATAATTGCCAGCAGACTGGTGAGCGCGATGCCATAGTTGGAATCCGGGCCGCTTTCAATTATCACCGCTGGACAGCCGGTATCCTGTTTCTGCAGGACGTCAGGTTGGTGTTGGCTGGATACCTCCATATCGGTGGCAAAATACCAGTCATGACGAAACACGTCGTCGAGGTGGTTCACCACATCGCCTCCGATCCTGATCTGCAGGTCCTTCCATTCGCCGATGGCAGGATTCAGTCCCTCGTATTCCAGACCGATATTCATGCCGCCGATAAAAGCCAGACGTCCATCGATCACCTGAAGTTTTCGATGGTTTCTAAGATTAAAAAAATAGCGGTTGCGCCGGGGGTGAAACGTGTAAAACCAGGAAAATTTTCCGCCGGCCGCAAGAAGAGGCGAGAAGAACCGTTCACTCACTTCTATGGTGCCTATCTCATCCACCAGCACCAGTACTTCTATGCCCCGCTTGGCGGCGTTGGTCAGCTCCGTCAGGATCTTCCGGCCCGTTTCGTCGTTGTGCCACAGGTACACTTCAATGTGGATGTACCGGGTAGCCTCCTGTATTGCCTGAATGAGTGCCGGGTAATATTCCCTGCCGTTGTAATAAGCATCGACTTTGGTGATTGTGGTAACAGGCTGACTGCAGAGTTGGGAGAGGGTGGACAATACGTCCCGCTCCTCCTGGTTTTGCCCGGTGAAGTGGCTGGAGGACTGCGGGTCTTGGCCGGTGTGCTGGCGTCGACTGGCCCGACGTTTGAAGCGACGCCGACGCACCCGGTCATTGCCGATCAGAAGATACCCGATACTGCCCAAAACCGGTAAGAAGAGGATAAAACTGATCCATGTCAGCTTTGACACCGATCTTTTGCCGGACAGAAGCACATGTGGAATGAGAGCGAGACCGGCGCACTCCAGGGCAATCAGCAGGATGAGCATCGCTTGCTCTCTTTTTGCTGCTGTCCGACACGATGGCAAGAGCTGTCGTCGATATGTGCAGCTCTTGCCAGGCTTTGTGCGCTGTGTTCCCGCAGGCCCGTTAACAATTTTATAGGCATAGCCGGTCGGCCAATCTGTGAGCGGTCGTCATAATGGGACGGGACGCTAGAAACGAAAAGTCACTGCCAGCTGGTTCATGTTGAGGCTGTTATTATGCTCATATATACTACCGTTGGATTGATGATAAAACGTATATTCTATGCCCCAGCTTTCACTGAGCACTATCTGCACACCTATTTTTGCATTAAACAGTATCGGTCCGTCCAGGTAGTGCTCACCGAACCGGGTTTGTCCTACCATGAAACCGGCGCCAATTCCTGCGAGAATATTGATGTTTTCGTGGGGGGATAAAATGGCCATGGGCATGGCCGAAAATCTTCCGGTCACCGCATCGTCGTCTCCGTAATAGTGGATCAATGCAGCGCCGATTTCTACGGCCGAAGACAGGGTGCCGATATTGCCCAGGTCGGTGGTATACGGCAGTGGTTGCCGAGCAAACATCTCATACTGTTCCAGATCGAGACTGTTGCGTATATCTCTGCCGTAGCCCATTCCCACTTCCGTTGCCAGAACGGCACCAGGAAGAGAAACAATACCGCCTCCCATAACAAGCAATAATAGGTTTTTTCGGATTTTCATAGTCGTTATTCGTTCAGGTTGTTGTACGGTTACATGTTAGCCAGTGTATATTGGAGTATGTGATTCCCACTAAACTTCAGCTACATGGGGCTATGAGGTGCCCTTTGTACGGGTGTTCCGCAGCCTGGATGGCTGCGGTCAAGCCCCCAGGGATGGGTTTATGGCGTCCCGTGCAAAGGGCACCTCATAGCCCTCTGGACCTTCTAAGCTGAACTTTAGTGGTAATCACATTGGAGTATAAGATAACAGCTACGTGAAAATCCTCAATGAAGAATTTGGCATTTAGAGAAAAATCAAAAGTTCCATGCCGTTGCGCGACTTCGAGGAGGTCATGCGGGGCATGCTCGGGCTGATTTACCCAACCGATTACTGCAGGCACTCGCAAAAATGTGCCTGCAGTGGGTGAGATGGGATTTAATCTTTAGACTTCACCGCATCTTTCACCTTTTCCGCAGTCTCGTCTATCGATTCGCCGACTTTTTCGGCTGGCCCTTTGCCGGTAATTTTATCGGCTGCCTCATTTACCGCATCTTTGGTGGCTTCCACCGTCTTGTCTACTTTTTCTCCTGCTTTTTCTGCCGGTCCCTGGGAGTCGCAACCGAAGGTAAGCAGCGCCAAAGCAAGAGCGGTTACAAACAGCAGCGTGGTCATATAATTTTTTTTCATGATGTGATCTCCTTGATCTGTTGCACAGTGCTTATCGGCCAATCGAGCAGCTCGACCGGCTGTCGGTGATGTTTTTCGGTAGAATTGAGAAATACAAAAAAATACCGATTTCTTACAGAGGTTGAAAGGTGAATTTCTGGCCGCCGATGGAGAGTTCGTACATCAAACCGCCCTGAGCGTGCACGAAGGAGGCCATGCCTTTGAAATAGCCGGTTTTCATCTGTGTCCCGGTCCTGGGGCCAGCAGTTGCTCCGGCATTGATGCCGGAGGTGCCGGCTTCCGCTTCTGCGCCGGCCGTTATAGCGACTGCCTGGGCGGTCGCGCCAAATTCAAAATTACCGCTTGTAAATTCATAATAGGCCCGCTTGTCCTGGAAGAAAATAATTTCACTGAAAGCCTCGGCACCCGCCTGAAATCCTATCGATCCCTCAATTACCGTCGATTTTCCGGTAACTCTTCCGGCCCGGTAGACCTGCCCCTCTCCATAGGATCCACCAACGACAAAGCCCGCTTTGCCAATGATGGGAAAGACGGCATAGCCGTAGGAATTATTAAAAAACTTGTTTACCACGGGCGAGTCTCGAAATATTTTGATAGTTGCTGAATAATCTTTCACCCCGGCGGCGAAAGTAATTGCGGACACGCAAAGAATGCAAGCAACAACACATAACAAAGCTAAGATTTTTTTCATTGTCCTGCTCCTTTCAAAATGTTTGAGATGTTGTCAAAGCGTCTGGCTGTTCTCTGCCATACGGTGTTGCATGACGTTTCGACAGATGCCGTCCGGATTACTTAATAGAAGTATGCGCGTTCTCAATGGATTTCCTTATATCCTGCTGAAGCTTTTCGTAGCCTATCTTGAGATCCTCCCAACTCTCTTCACTGGCTTCTTTGAGGCTTTTTAGCGTAACCTGTGCTGCATTCTGTTTTGCCTTCAGGTCGTCCACTTTTTTCAGATAAGTGATTCGTGCCTGAGCGACTGCTTGGCCGGCTCTTTCCTCGAGATTTTCGATCTCCATTGTCCATTCTGTTAACTGTTCTTCAACTTTTTGGATATATATGTTCTTTAGCTCCATGATTTCCTCCTGTTGATGGAGAATGTCACATCTGCATGTTCAAGGCTGATGTGTTGTTATGGTTTTGGTGTGCAGGCAGGACTGGGTACTGGAACGGTATACAAACTGTGCTGAAGCCTCCTCTTCGAATCACCAGGTAAGTGGCTGATGTTCTCGAAAAAAACCACCGGTCGGGCCATTGTCCGGCAGGGTTGCCAGCCATACCGGCGTTTCGGCCGCCTGTTCTGGGGAGATTGGCGCCCGCGGGCCACCCAGGTCGGTACGTACCCAGCCAGGGCAGGCGGCATTGACGAGAATATTCTGATTATGCAGTTCTCGGGCAAAGAGCGCAGTTATTCCATTAAGCAGAGTTTTCGACAGACGATAGGCCGGTGTCTGCATCCCGGCAAATACCGATTCCGGATTGACGATGTCGGTGAGAGCCCCCAGGGTGCTGGAGATATTGACAATACGCCCATATCGATGCCTGCTCATCAGCTGCGCGCAACTCTGACTTAACAGGAGTGGGCCGAAAGCGTTGGTTTGCAAGGTGTTGTGCAGGATGCCGAGCGATAATTCCAGGATGTTCGTCTCGGTGTCGATCATGATACCTGCATTATTGACCAGGACATCCAGGCGGCCAAAGGTATCGGCGATCCTGCCGACCGCAGCTGTGATAGAGGTCGCATTGGTGACATCAAGACGGGAGAAGTGAGCGTCAAGTCCCCTGTCGACCAGCAGTTTCTGTGCGGCCAAGCCCTTCTGCCGGTCCCGGCTGCCCATGATGACCGTAAGCCCCTTCTCCGCCAGCTGCCTGGCGATCTCCAGGCCTATACCCCGATTGGCGCCGGTCACCAGCGCGACTCGTTTTTCCGAACTTTCCATCCTTTTCTCCTTTCTGTGCTTTCGTCGTGAAATTCATCCACTGTTGAAATCATCACGGGACGTTCTTTTCCCGTGGTTCAGGAGCTATTGAACAATTTCCTCCAGGGCACTGTCGATGGTGTCGTAGGTGAAGGAAAAACCCGCATTTTTCAGCACAGCGGGCTGTGCCCGCTGGCTGCAGATCAGGGCCTCGCCAAATTCTCCCAGCATTGTTTTTACAATAAATTCGGGGGTGGGCAGCATGACCGGTCGGTTGAGTTTTTCGGCCAGGATTCGGGTCATATCCATATTGCGCACCGGCTCAGGTGCGCAATAATTGACCGGTCCGGCAATGTCGGGATGGTCGATGACGAACAGGTAGGCGGCGATCAGGTCGTGCAGATGTATCCAGGGAAACCATTGGCGTCCACTGCCCAGCCGTCCCCCCAGAAAGAGTTTAAAGGCCGGAAGCATTGATCCCATGGCTCCCCCCCTGCGGTCCAGTACTATGCCAAACCGGGTCAGCACCACGCGGATACTCCCGGTCTGCGCCTTCAGGGCTTCGCGTTCCCAGTCGATACTGACTCTGGCCAGAAAATCATCTCCCGGCGGTTCGTCTTCAGTGAGCAGGTCGTCGCCCCGTTCCCCGTAATACCCGACGGCCGAGGTGCTGAAGAAAATAATATCTTTTGCTCCTGCCAGGCTTTCCGCGATATGACGGGTGGTGAGAATACGGCTGTCGTACACCTCTTTTTTGACCTTTTCGGTCCAGTAGGTAAAAATCGATTTGCCGGCCAGATTGATGACAATGTCGTGTTCCGCGACCTTTGCCTGCCAGTCACCCGGTTTTGTAGTATCCGCCGCCAGGTAATGAAACGATGGATGGTCTATTCCCGCACGAGGCCTGGGGCTGCGACCGACCCCCGTGATCTGATGACCAGCTTCGAGCAGGGTGCTTGACAGGTGGCGGCCAACAAACCCAAGACTGCCGGTAATGAAGATTTTCATATGTGCTCCCTCACTTGAGTTCCCCGGATATATTCTCTTCGACACTGTCGATACCGTTATGGTCTACTGCTGATTATTTTCCTATAACGTTACTACCTGGTTACGCTTTGGCAAGGCCTCCCCGATCATTATCGGCCGCATCCGGCAATTTGTCAGGCCGGCAGCCGGGTGGGATAAGGTGATTTTTTTTGTCTCTCTTCACTTACTTGCCGAGCTGGAGTATGTTTTCTATTTACTGGCCGCTACGCAGGCCAGCCAGGTTAAGACGAGATAAACCGCGAACAGGGGGTCCGTTCATGCGCAAAACAATTTTGAAACAAAAGGCATTGAGGTCATCACTCGGGATTTTTATCGCTTTTCTTCTCCTGCTTTTCCCGGCGGTCAGGATCCCCCTTCTGGATGCAAAAACAGATACGTATTTCACAGAGGCAATAACCAGGGCAGGGATCGCATATGCCACCTGCAGGGCGATCAATGCATCGGTTTCGATTATCAAGGACTCTCAGCTCCAGTTGGAGCCGGCTGGAATCGGGGTGTCTCTTGCGGTCGGCCAGGTACTGGATCCAATAGATGATATGACCGAACGTTTGTCTACTGTCCTCGTCACGGCGATCACCTCGCTGGGCGTACAGAAGCTGTCATACGAGATCGGCGTTTCCCTGGCGCCGCGGGTGCTGGCCGGCCTGCTCCTTGTCCTGTCCCTCCTGGTGTGGTTTGACAATGACCGCTTGTCCGGGCTGCAGCATATTACGGTTCGTCTCATGATCCTCCTGGCGGTTCTCCGTCTCTGTCTGCCGTTGTCTTCAATTGTCAATCACTCGCTGTATACTGGTTATTTCGCGGAAGAGATCGCAAGAGCGAGTCAACAGCTTGATCTTCGCTCGGAGGCATCGGGGCAATTCAGCGATATTGCAACGCCTGACACCCAGGGTTTCTGGGCCACCATCGGCAACAGCACGGCGGTCATCAAAAAAATATCGGCCGATTTAAAAAAATCACTGGAGACTTTTGTCACCAATGCAACGGAAATCATCGAAAATCTGCTCAAACTTACCTTCCTCTATGTCGCAATATTTCTGATTCAGGTGATAGTCTTACCCGTCTCGATTTTCTGGTTTCTGGTCTATATCGCGAGCTCGCTCTTGAAACCCGTTCAGGCACGAGATGCCGGCTGACATTTACGATGTCTCTGCATCTTTTTCAGGCATAACAACCAGGATTTCCCCTGGTGCCAAGCGGTACTTCAACGGCGCATCCAGCCAGTGCAGTTCGCCGTCGAGTGCGACATGAACTCTCGTACGGCGATGGTGAAAATTCATCTCAATTTCGTCGACCAGCTGGTTCTGGAGAGCAGTTACGGTTTCCATTGGATCGATTCCCCAAAAAAATGCCTGCATGACCAGCTTGAAAATCTTGAGTCTGCTGTCGCAATCCACCGCCAGCAGATGCAGACCGTGTTGCCCATCTTTTTTAACCTGACCCAGGGCAGGCAGGCGCAGTTCGCGTTCGCCTACACCGACAAACACCAGTGGAGTACGCAGCTGTTTTCCCGCCAGTCTGATCCGGATCGACCTGAATCTGACTAAACGGCGCAAACCGGCGATGATCGACGCCGGAAAATAATGCATACGATTTTCCAGGTATTCCCGGCTCCGGACAAAGGTCGGGTAAGCGCCGACAGAGCTTGTATTGATAAACAGCGAATCGTTGACGTAGCCGACATCAACCGGCCGGGCTGTACCGTTCAGCGCGATTTGCAAAGCTTCCTCTGCCTGGATGGGAATACCGGTACGCCGGGCAAAGTGATTCAGCGTGCCCCCGGGTATGACCGCGAGCTCCGTCGATTTGCCGGCGAGCTGGGTCGCTGCGAGGGCAATGGTTCCATCTCCGCCACTGACCACTATTCGCTTTACTCCCTGTGTCACTGCGCTGGTAATTTCTTGTACCATTTCCTCCGGCGAAACCGGCTGCAGGCTGATACGTGAATCGTTCCTTAGCGATTCGCACATTTTTTCCCAGCTGCCTGCATTCGGGTTGTAATAAAGAGGTACGGGGGACGAGTCATTGTGCATATTCTTCCACTGATATAAAAGGTAAACAGGTTTAAGATTTTTCCGCCCAGTCATCCTGATCGCGAACGAACAGCTGGCGTCCGACGGGCGCGAAGGCGGTCCCCTGCCATTCTCTGGTCTCAATGGTCAAGCTTTTGCGATCGCCCTGCACAATGTTAAAGCTGTTCGGACTTTTTTTCATCAGACGGTCCGAGAAAGTTGTTCCGCTGTGCGAGATAATCAGACCTTCGAGAATATGGTTATATGCAAAGTGCACATGGCCGCTGAGGATAATATCAACTCCAGCCTTCTTCATTGCACGAATTGCCTCGTCCCGGCCGCCGATGACGTGACGGTGGAGATATTGCCGGGGCAACCAGAAAGGATGGTGTATTACCAGCACCCGCAGCTTGTCGGCCGGTTGCCTGATGAATATTTCAGCGGCGGTATTGCTCTGCGCCTCACTTATTCGCCCGCGCGACCAGTCGGTAAAGGAGCTGAATCGCCTGGTGGAGTTGATGCCAAGGGCAATATAACTGCCATTATCCATGATAGGTTCAAGGGGATAACGGAGATATTGATGCCATTTTCGCCATGGACTGATGATGCGTTCGGCGAGATTATATGCCGGGATATCATGGTTGCCGGGGATGACAAGGCAAGGCCATTGCAGACTGTCAAGAAAAGTTCCTGCCGCCTGAAATTCCCGCGATCTGGCACGCTGTGTGAGGTCCCCGCTAATAATTACAAGGTTTGGCTCGATATCGGCAAGGCTTCGCCGAAGTCCGTCAATCAATTGCGGAGAGGTCCGGCCAAAGTGGAGATCCGAAATATGGACAAGAGTTGCCATGGGGAAAATGCCGAAGACTTTTAAGGCTCAGAATCTGGATGTGCCGTGAAGGCATGGAACCCATTCCCGCTTTTCCATGTTCTTCGCGGGCGTGGTGGTAATCTTTGGGTAAACCTTATGCACTCCTTGCTCCTTTAGCAAAGAGCTGCTGGTTGCCAGTGAGGCACAGCGGAGAATCTTTTAACCTGACGATCGCGCTTCCGGGCAGGGGGGTTGCATTTATGCACAAGAAACAACGAAGAAACGAGAACTGCCTACGAAAACTTCGCGATATTTGTAAGAGTGATTATTAAATATAGAGATCATAGTGAATAATTATGATCTGCCCTGATCTGTTCCATGCATTGTATTGTCATGGGACAATCATGGCCATGTTGCAATATCGCAGTTAACAGGAGGCAATTATGTATCAAAGAGAAGAATTATGTGCGAAAATCACCGAAATTTACCCTGAAATAGGGCAATGCGGCATAGATATAGATGTTACATTCGATGCGGAAAAAAATGCCTGGGTAGTCGATCTGATAAAAGACTCGCACGAACTCAAACATTTTCTCGACATCCCGCAGGCCGACGATTGTATGGATGGACATCAATGCGTGTCGCTTGGCCTGGAGATAGCCCAGCTCAGGAAGAATATCGAAGGAAAACAGTTTTAATCCGATAATCGGAAGAGTAAGCCGGGGTCAGGGGCCTGCCGTCCTTGTTGGCCGATCGGACGTTTGTCGGTGAGGGAGGATTTCCGTCTTTTGGGCCGGGCGCAGTACGTCACCGCCCGTGAATGCCGTAATATGCTCGGATTGTGGAAGCCATAGAGGTTGGTTGGTGCAGATCGGGGGCAGAGGATCCTCTCGGTCTGCAGCAGCGAAAGCGGCACTCCGGCTTCTCTCAAGCCTCTGTGCAGTAAAAACATCAGTTTGCAGAAGTCTCTTCCTGCTCAATTTCCTCTACCTTGACAGCCACAGCCTGCCCCGGCGGCTGGATTATGCCGTCGACATGCCTGGTATACGAGTAGGTGAACTCGGCGCCGAAAAGTAAAATCAGTACCGAGTAATATACCCAGGCTAAAAGAGCCACCAATGAGCCGGCAGCACCATATGATTCGGTGAAATTACTGGTTTTGAGATAAAAACCGATAAGATATTTGCCGAAGATAAAAAGAATGGTGGTAATAAATGCGCCAATCCAGGCATGGCTCCATTTAATTTTGGCATCGGGCAGTACCATGTAAATCAGGGCGAAAACTGTGGCGATCAGAGCGCCGGAGATGAGGGTGTTGGCAAGCCAGAGAAAATAATAGGCCAGGCCGGTGAAATATTGATTTATAAAGACCTTGAGCATGGCAATGAGTGTATCCGTTACCAGCGACACGAGGACCAAAAAACCCATCGACGCAATCATGGCCAGAGAGAGCAGCCTGTTGACAAGAAATCTAACAAGACCTCCTTCGGTTTTTGGTTTAATGCCCCAGATGCTATTAATACTCTCCTGCAGGATAACGAAAACCGAAGTCGCACTGAAGATAAGGGTCGCTATGCTGATGACCTTCGTCTGAATGTTTTCGGTATTCCTGGTAATTTTGTTCATGAGTCGTTCAACTTCCTGAGCACTGTTTGTCCCTGCCATCCGGGAGATCTGGGTGAGCATGCTGTTTTTGACGGTCGCATTTTCATAAAATGATCCGGCTATCATCACCGTGATAAGCGCAATGGCGGGCAAGGAAAAAATAGCAAAATAGGCAATGGAGGAACTGTACACAAAGGGTTTATCCTGGAGGAATTTCCCCCCGGTGTCTTTGAAGATCAGCCACCACTGTTTTGCGGTAATTTTCATTTTATTTTCATTCCTGAGCACAAAGGTTGATCTCCGGTGTCCCGGCCAAAAGGTATCGGCCCGCCATCATCGCATTAAGGGAATCATTAATAATTGTGATTACCACTAAACCTCAGCTATATGGGAATATGAGGTGCCCTTTGCACGGGTGTTCCGCAGCCTGGATGGCTGCGGTCAAGCCCCCAGGGATGGGTTTCTGGCGTTCCGTGCAAAGGGCACCTCATATTCCCTCTGGACCTTCCAAGCTGAACTTTAGTGGTAATCACATTAATAATAGTACCAGATCGTTTCGTAATCTTTGATCTTTTCGCCATCCGCTTTCAATCGTTGCAGATAATCGTAGATCGACACATCCGTATAGATATAGGTATCGACCAGGGCCAGCTTTTTTTCCCAGGGGTGAAATTCATAAACACGCCGTCCATCGGGGAGGATGGCAATGATATCCCTGTTCTGGGCGGCCCGCAGGTAGTTTTTTCCCAGTCGTGGAACATTGAAGACAATTTCGTCGGTACGCACCGTACCCGGCAGAAGCCGCGCCTCTTCCTGCTGTTCCTGCAAGAGGCGAGCAATAGGCACACGATAACTGTCAGTTTCCTTTTTGCCTTTAGTGTTAAAAGTATAGTAAGGGGTAACCCCGATGAGACGCAGTTTCTGTCGCAGGGCTGCAGCCTCAAAACGACGGGAGTTGTAGTAGGTAAAGACCAGCTGGTTATAGACCCCTATGCCGGAGAGGCGGAACTTCTGCACCGCACGCATCGCCTCCGGGGTGATTTCTGTGGGATGTTCGAAATGGGTGACCACGACGATTTCCCGACGGCCGGGTTCCTGAATGCGGGCGATGATCTGTACTAAAGTCTCTGTTATACGCTGGGGGAGGGTTACCAGAGTACGTGTGCCGATGCGGATGCGGAGGATATGGTTCATCCGGGCAAGGCGGGTGAGAATCGATTCAAGCTGTTCGTCGGCAAGCAACAGGGGGTCGCCGCCGGTTATAAGTACTTCGTTTATCTCCGGTCTCTCCTCGATCCAGCGCAGAGCCCGGTCGAGCTTTTTTTTACCCAGTGCGGCACCCTCCGAATAGACGTCTTCTATCTGCCAGTTTCTCTGGCAATAAACGCAGATCTGCGGGCAAGTGAGCAGTGGTTTGAGTATGACGATGTTGGGATATCGTCTGGTAATGCCATCAATAGGGGAGGTGTCGTTTTCGAACATAAAATCCATCGAACATTCGTCATTTTGCCGGTATTCGATCATCTGGTCGACATAGTCGGCAGGAGGAATAACCTGAGCCCTCAGTGCCCTGTCCCAGGTTTTATTGTTCTCCGGGTCCATGAGGGACAGGTAATAAGGCGTTATGCCGAAGGGAATATGATTTTTTTTGGCTTTGGCGATGGCTCCGGCTTCCCCGGGGGAAAGGTTGACCAGTTGGCCCATGGTTTCCGGATGACGAATAATGTTTCTGGTATGCCACCGCCAATCGTTCCACTCAAGGTCGGTAATCCCGAAATGATTTTGAATTGCCTGTTTGTTCAGACTTTGCTGCCTTTGCAGATCATTATCCAATCCCGAACAATAGCGGCTCATGGCATGAGCTGAATTTCTCGCCATGCGGGAGAGGTCGGTGGAGCGCATTTTCGCAGCTCTCCGTCCGGAATGGCTGAGGAATGCCGGTGGTTTTTCCTTGTATATTCCCGAGTTACCGGTACATCCTTTGAGCAGATGCTCCAGCTCGGCCAGGAAAGCGGACGATACTGGCTGAAGCCCGGCGGAAGTGGTTGAGTTCAGCAAGGTATCGACATAGCTGAGCAGGGAAAAACCGGACAATTCCTCGCTGCGGGGGGCAAGGATATTTCGCAGAACCCAAATGGCATCCCGGCAGACAATCCATTCAAGGGGGGGCAACCGCTGCGATTCATCAAAGACGGTAATAAGCAGCTCAGAGAGATGTCGCCGCAGCAGGAAACGTTTTTCTTCCAGGGACTTTGGCAGATTAAGGATGGTTTCCAGGTCTTTGTCTATGGCAATAATCTGCCTGAGTCTATTCACTTTGCTGTGTTTATTCATGACGTTCACCATTGAAATATTGGTCCCTGCTTCATTATGCCAGGGACGCAGTAGTCAATGCGGTGCTCATTTCTTCGGCGGCCGCTGCGGAGCAGGCAGGCGAAAAAAAGATTCAGGAAACTGCAGCATGGATCTATTAAAACATATTGTGTCAATTCTTGCTATTATCAGGTGTGTTGAGCCGGAAAGCCTTTTCGCAGGCGGTGTGAGCTCCGATGCGTTCTACTGCACCGGCTGCTCTTGCTGAAGGTATTAATCTGCAGCAGTTGTTACTGAGCATCTTGAGCGCAGGAGTGTCTGTCTCCGCCATGTGTGGTGGTTGGAGTCGCGATAATATTAGCGGCAATGGCCCGCCAAAAAGACTGCTTTGGGTTGCCACAGTATCCCTGGGTTGGTAAAATAGTATTCACCCGGTTCTCTTGGCAGGGGAGTATTTCCTGAGTACGAGCGTATCCTTTGTCGGGGCCGGTAACACCTCGATGTCAACCATACTAAAGGAGGGTAGGGTGAGTCTTAATCAAAAAGTCAGTCTGAATCTGAATATCCGTGGTCTTGCTCAATCGGCAACCATAGCCATCAACGACCGCAGCAAGATGCTGCAGCAGCAGGGCCGGACTGTTTATCGGCTGGGGCTTGGGCAATCGCCTTTCCCGGTACCCGTGCCGGTTGTTGAAGCTCTCAGGCTGCATGCAAATGAGAAAGACTACCTGCCTGCTACCGGTCTCCCGGCATTACGGGAAGCAGTGGCTGAGTTTCACCGCAAAAAAGATGGTGTTGAGGTAGGACCACAGAATGTCCTTATCGGGCCGGGTTCGAAAGAGCTCATGTTCATGCTGCAACTGGTCTATTACGGCGAGCTGATCGTCCCGACTCCGTGCTGGGTTTCCTACATTCCCCAGGCAGATATTCTGGGTCGTAAGGTCAGCCTGATCCATACGCGAATCGAGGATAGATGGCGAATGACCGCGGAGTTGCTCGAACGACACTGTGCAAGCGAGAGAGATGATTTTCGGCCACGCCTGCTCATCCTCAACTACCCGGGTAATCCGGAAGGATGCAGCTATACGGCAAAAGAACTGGAAGAAATTGCTGGAGTGGCCAGGAAATATCAGGTGCTGCTGCTGTCGGATGAGATTTATGGTCAGCTGCATCATAGCGGACAACATATATCCGTGGCGCGTTACTACCCCGAAGGCACCATCATCAGTTCAGGACTCTCCAAATGGTGCGGGGCGGGCGGATGGCGATTGGGAACCTTCTCTTTTTCTCCGGCCCTGGACTGGCTTCTCGAATCGATGGCCGCGGTGGCCAGTGAAACCTTCACTTCGGTCAGTTCGCCTATCCAGTATGCGGCGGTAACGGCTTTTCGTGGTGACATCCGCATCGAACGATACCTCTGGCATGCGCGACGCATCCTGGCGGCCCTGGGAACCAGGTGCGTGGCTATGCTCAAAGAAGCCGGGATTCTGGTACATCCGGTAGAAGGAGCTTTTTACATTTTTCCAAGCTTTGCGCCTCTGGCTGAAGTTCTGCATGGTCGGGGGATTACCACCGGCAAGGAACTTTGCGAAAGGCTGCTGGTTGAAACAGGGGTTGCCATGCTTCCCGGCGAAGTCTTCGGCCGACCCCCCTCTGAGCTCACAGCCCGTCTGGCCTATGTCGATTTCGACGGCGCCAAGGCACTCTCGGCCAGTGAGACAATACCCCTGGATCAGCCGTTGCCGGAGGATTTCACCAGTCTGTGGTGCTTCAACGTCATAAAGGCAATGGAGATTATCATCAATTGGCTCAACAGCAAGTGATTGAAAGGTTCAGATTCCGAGCACAGGGAGTGATGTCCGACTGATTTTCAGCACAGCTTACGATGAAGTGTAACGCCTGGCCAGTTTGCCGAGGGTCATGCCCTGAACGGCAATGGAAAAGATCACGATCAGGTAGGTAATCGTGATAATGGTGATTCGTTCAGGGACAGCCGGAATAGCCAGCGCCAGGGCCACTGAGATGCCACCGCGCAGGCCACCCCAGGTCATTATTGGCACCGCTCCCCGGCTGAACGGCCGGAACGGCTGCATACAAAACACCACCCCGCCAACACTGATCCAGCGGGCAAAAAGAGTAACAAGTATGGTCAACCCTCCGGCAATCAGGAGATCGCCGGTAAAGGGGATGATCAGAACCTCCAGGCCGATCAGCATAAACAGCAGCGCATTGAGAATTTCGTCGATAAGTTCCCAGAAATCGTCGAGACGTTCGCGGGTGCGATCGGACATGGCGAAGCTGCGGCCGTGGTTGCCGATCAACAAACCCGCGACAACCATGGCTATCGGACCGGATATATGGAGCCGATCCGCCAGGGCATAGCCACCCATAACCAAAGCCAGCGTTATAAGCGCTTCCACCTGGTAGTTATCGATCTGTTTGAGCATCCGGTAGGCAAAAAAACCAACAATGAAGCCAAGCACGGCTCCGCCTCCTGCTTCCCGGCCGAAAAGATGTGCCACTTCGCCGACGGAAACCTTGTGGTCGCCCTGGGCCAGTTGCAGGATGATCAGGAAAATAACGACTCCGATGCCGTCGTTGAACAGTGATTCTCCGGCAATCTTTGTTTCAAGACTTTTGGCAATTCCTGTTGTCTTGAGGATTCCGAGCACCGCCACCGGGTCGGTCGGGGAAATCAGCGAGCCGAAGAGAAGGCAATATATATAGGAAGTCGGTATGTCGAGCAATTGGAGGACCATCCAGGTCAGGCTGCCGACGATAAAAGTCGAGAGAATAACTCCAACGGTAGACAAAATGACGATGGCTCCTTTCTGTGCCTTGAGGTCGTCGAGTTTTATCTGCATCGCTCCGGCAAACAGCAGAAATGCAAGCATCCCGTGGAGCAAGGTCTCGTTAAAGTCAATCGCCTGCAGTATCCTGGCCACCTCTTTCTGGCCAACATTCATGCCAAACCAGCTGGCGACGACGAAGCAGAGTGACAGAGCCAGCGAGATGAACATCACACCGATGGTCGTCGGCATATGCAGAAACCGATAATTGAGATAACTGAAAATAGCCGTAAGTACCATGACTATCGATGTTATTTCAAATATTTGCATTTTTTCCTGTCTGCCGGGGTTAATCCACAAGCGGGCTGAGCATATAGACGATGTCACTTTCCCGTGAAGGATAGGGCGACATGATGCTGTTTTTATGGAGTTCGGTAACAGGCGTCCTGTCGATCATTGCCTGTTTAAAAGTATTGAGCAGGCCGGTGGTATTGTCCGATACGAAATGGGCGCCCAGGATATGGTTCTGTTCATCGACAAGAATTTTGTACGCTGCGTATTTGAGGCCGACCCTCTGGTATGTCGGCCAGGTTAAGCGGGTATCGTAACTTTTCCAGTAGGGTGTTTTTTCTTCCTTGAGCTGCTCTTCTGTTTTGCCCAGCATGCCTAATTGCGGGTAAGTAAAAAGGACTGCCGGGACGGCGCGGTAATCTATTGCCGCTTTTGTTCCGCCATGTTGTGCGACCACAATGGCCTGCGCCGCCACATGGGCCTCCATATCCGCCACCCGGGCAAGCTGGACGCTGTCCACACAGTCGCCGGCAGCATAGACTTGCTTGTTTGAGGTCTGCATGTATTCATCGACAGTGATACCGCGTCTGGAATAGTTGATTCCCGCGGCATCAAGGTTGAGGTCGTCGATATTCGGCACGCGCCCGGCACCATTGACAACCTTGTCGACGACCAGGTTTTCCCGGGATTTGAAGACAATTGTATACTCCGTATCTTTTTTTTCTATGGATTCGATTGAGACTGCGGTGTGGATACGGATACCGTCCGCTTCGGACGCGGCAACGAGCTGATCAACCATATCACCATCGAAAGGATTCAGCACGCTCTTCTGGGCTTCAAGAATATGGATGTTTCCTCTGCTGCTGCCCAGGCGTGCGGCAAAATGGGCGAATTCAAAGGATATAAAGCCTCCTCCGACAAAAGCGATACGTTTTGGTAAAGCCTCTAATTCGAGAAAATCGTCGCTGGTAAGCATATATTGATTTCCGTCGAAGGGCAGCGCCATCGTTTTCGCGCCGGTGGCGATGATGAAATAATCAGCGGTCAGGTGCTGATTATCGACCGCGATTGTGGTCTTGTCTACAAATACGGCCTTGCCACGTATATAGGTAACGCCGTTCCCCTTGAGATTGTTACGTGTCTGGTCAGGCACCTTTGCGGTAAAGTTGTTTTTCTCGGTGAGTATCTGTTGCCAGTCAACCTGCGGCGGGGTCGTTATACCAATATTCTGCAGGTGCTGGCAACGGGCGGCAAGCTCGGCAACCTCGTAGAACCATTTTTTCGCCTGACAGCCGCGCAGGGCGCATGTTCCACCCGGTGTGGCACTGTTTTCGATAATCGCGACCCGAAAGCCTTCAACGGCGAGATCGAGAGCCGCATTCTGTCCTGCCGTGCCAGTGCCGAGAACGATGACATCGAATGTATCCATGAGGTTTCCCCTTGAAAAGATTGTGGTATATTGTCTTATCTTTTTCCTCAACGGCAGTGTGTCAGGAAAAACGTAATTATTATGTCATTTCTTGCAAGGCGCTTTGCAATGAAAGCGGCAGACGGAGCATTGGCCTGGCTGATACTGCAACGTTTTCAGGATAATTTTTTCTTCCTTTTCGAGTACAGTAATGGAAACCGTTCACCGGAAACCCTGAAAATCTCGTACAACCTCCGAGCTGTAAGCGTTTACCAGTGCTGGAGATGCGCGAAAGAGGTCAGTAAACTGTATTATTGGTAGGTTTGCAAACCGGTGCCAAAACAGATTCGGTGCTGGTAAACGCTTACCAATGATGAATTGATCGATATTCTGTCTACCGTGCATATATTTACGATTATGTCTTAATACAATATGCTTCAGCGTCGGCGACGTCAGGAACAAACAAAGTACCATTTCATGCTATGAGAAGGAGAAAATCATGCGCCACGGCAACAATTTTCAAGGCAAATGGGCGCGGATTTAAAGCAGGCCAGGCGGTTGCACAAACCCCTTTCTCAAACGAGACAGCAGAATGGCGTCTGCTGATTGCAGGTGCCATCAAGGCAGCCAAAGTGAATATAAACTGATAAAGAGACCGTTCCATGCACTTAAATGATGTAAAAAAACTGAAACGTTTCAAGGATATTGTTGGAACGCTGGCGAAGTACGGTTTTGATGAAGTCGTCGATCGGCTGGATGTCCCGGGCGCGGATTTTCTGCACGGAATCGTACCGGTAGATCGGGGCCTCAATCTCTTTCAACGCATTCGCATCATCTTTGAAGAATTGGGACCGACCTTTATCAAGTTTGGCCAGATAATGAGCCTCCGGCCGGATCTCTTACCGGAGGAGCTGGTGACCGAGCTGGAAAAACTGCAGGATAGCGTTCCGGCTGTTCCCGCAGCGGAGATTCTCCCGGAGATTGAAAAAAGACTGGGCTGCCCCATCAGCGAGGTCTTTTCCGAATTCTCAGACGAACCGGTCGCCGCTGCGTCGCTCTCTCAGGTCTATTGCTGGAGATTGAAAGAAAATGGCCGGAAAGTGGCAGTCAAGGTGCAGCGACCGCGCATTGTCCGCGATATTACCTCGGATCTGGATATTCTCGACACTATCTGCTGGTTTCTGCATCAACAATTTAAAGATTTGCAGTGCTACGATCTGCCGGAACTTGCCAGGACGGTACGACGGAATCTGCTGCTGGAGCTTGATTTCAGCCGGGAATTAAAAAATATCAACATCGCCCGTTCCTATGCCGCGCGGACCGAGGTGTATATCCCCGCGGCCTATGAAAAATACAGTTCGAAGAAGCTGCTGATCATGGATTTCTTTGACGGCGTCTCCTTTAAAAACCTGGAGCCGGCGCGTCAGTGGGACAGGGAACAGATAGCCAGACTTGGCTTGCAGACGGTTGTCCAGCAAATTCTGGAAGATGGCTTTTTTCACGCAGATCCGCATCCCGGTAATCTTCTGGTGAGCAGTGACATGCAGCTGTGCATCATTGACTGGGGAACAGTGGGCCGTTTTACCGACCAGGATCGTTTTGCTCTCATTGAAATTCTGACGGCCATTGTTGACAGGGACAGCGAAGCCCTTGTCAACAGTTTCCTGCAGATATGTACAGTGCGGGGCAAGGCCGTCGAACGGAAAGCGCTGGAGCGGGGCTTGCTCGAAATTCTCGACAGCTACTATGCGCTGCCGATAAAAGATTTAGACATCGGCGGCTTGCTCAGTGATGTTATGGCGACCTTGCGTGTGCATAATCTGAAGTTACCGACGGATATGGTCATTATGATCAAAGCCCTGGTCACCGCCGAAGGTTCCGCCCGTCTGGTTTTTCCTCTGTTGAATGTTGTCGAAGAATTGAGAGATCGCGTGCACCGACTGGCCAGGGAGCGATATAAGCCTGAAGTACTCTGGCGGGGCTTGAAAAACTCGCTATCCAGCTTTTTGACCCTGCAGCGGGCATTGCCCCGCCAGTTGCTGCAGATACTGGAAAAAATAGATCGCGGGGAACTTAATTTTATTTTCCATCTGGACAAACTCGAGCAGCTGGTCAATACCCTGGAGAATGCCTCGAATCGCCTGACCGTCGGTGTTATCACCGGGGCAATCATCATGGGTTCGTCGATGATCATCACTACCGGGATTGGCCCCTTTATCTTCGGCCTGCCGGCCCTGGGAGTCATTGGCTATTTAATGTCCGTAGTCCTGGGCTTATGGCTGGTGATCACCATCTTGCGCACCAAGAAATTTTGAGGGAGAAAAACGGGTTCAACGGCAATGTGTCATGTTATGATTGTCATTGCCCGTAACCCATTTGATCGATTCGCCGTCTTTTTATTGCTATGTACTGCAAATATCGAAAAAGAATAGATATTGGCCTTTTTTGAGCGAGGCAAAAAAAAAATTAAGAAGCATCCTGACGGTATGCACAGGATGGTGGCATGATAATTGTTCATGGTTTATAGTCGGAGACAAAGACTGACCCTTGGAAATTTTGCCGATCCTGAAAAGATCGCAATTTTATATACGACTTGGAGCTTTCCATGCAGACGCTTGAACAGCAATTCAGCATTCATTTTTCCTTTCCCGTTATTTTCGATCGGGATATCTTTCAACCGGAGAACCAGCAATTTGCTTCGGTACTATTACGCGGAGGGCAAAAATGCCACAGGGTGCTCTGCTTCATCGATTCGGGCGTTTTGCGGGCACATCCTTCGCTCCCGCAGCAAATCGGCCATTATGCCGAGGCGCATTCCGCGCTGATGCAGCTCTGCGGCCCGGTTGAGACCATACAGGGCGGCGAAAGCTGCAAAAACGAGCCGGCGGTAATCGACAAGATCATGCGCTGTGTCCAGAAATATCATATGTGCCGACATTCTTTTATTCTCGCCATCGGCGGCGGTGCAGTTCTCGATGCAGTCGGGTATGGTGCGGCCATCGCCCATCGGGGTTTGCGCCTGCTGCGCATGCCGACGACGGTGCTTGGCCAGAACGACGCCGGCGTCGGGGTGAAAAACGGCGTCAACGGGCTCGGCCGAAAGAATTTTATCGGGACCTTTGCCCCTCCCTTTGCGGTAATCAATGATTTTGGCTTTCTGGATTCTCTTTCCCCCAGGGAACTGAGAGCGGGAATGGCCGAGGCGGTGAAAGTCGCTCTGATCAAGGACCGTGCCTTTTTCAGCTCGCTCTTTGAGCAGAGGTTCGATCTTGCCTCTTTTGCCCGTGGCCCCATGGAGGAGATGATCTATCGGTGTGCCGCCCTGCATATGCAACATATCGGTACCGGCGGAGATCCTTTTGAGCTCGGTTCGGCGCGGCCCCTTGATTTTGGCCACTGGTCGGCTCACACCCTGGAGGAAATGACCTCCGGTCTGGTCCATCACGGGGAAGCGGTCGCCATCGGTCTGGCTTTAGACAGCCTCTATTCCTGTTATAGCGGCATGATTGAAGAGGACGAGCTTCGGCGGATATTTACCCTGATCGTTGATCTGGGTCTGCCGTTGTATCATCCGGCGCTGGCCGAGTTGGACGTCGAGGGTGCCCTGGACAGCTTCCGGGAACATTTGGGTGGAAAGATGGCGATCACCCTGTTGACCGGTATCGGCAGCAAAAAAGAGGTTGACCGGATTGATGCGGTCCTGATGGGACGCTGTATTGACGAATTGATGGCACAGGACAGCAGCAAGGGCATGCGTGACGACCAGACGGCCCCGCATCCTGTGCATGGACAGATATTTTGAGTGCTATGTGTGCCAGAAATGCTTTGCATGTGCTGCCCGACCCTCCGGTGCAGCAGGTAAGTTATTGTACCAATATTCACCCGGGGGAGAGCTGGCAGGAAATTTTTTCCGCAATCCGCCAGCACGCTCCGGTGGTGAAGAAGCGTTTCTCCCCCGATGCCCCTTTCCCCCTTGGCCTGAGGCTTTCCGGCCGGGCGAGTCAGGAGATGGATCTGGCGCTGGCTGCCGATTTTCATGGCTGGTGCCGGGAGGAAGGTTTCTACGTCGCAACCGTTAATGGTTTTCCCTACGGCACCTTTCATCATGCGCCGGTGAAAGAGTCGGTCTACCTTCCCGACTGGCGCTTCAGTGAACGTCTCCAGTACACCAGAAAGATTGCCGAGCTGCTGGCTCTCTGGCTGCCGGACACCATGCGGGGCTCTGTGTCGACGGTACCGGTCGGTTTTCGTGCGTGTATCGAAAAAGGGGATATGGTGACGGTTTTGAAAAATCTCCGGGCCGCTCTCGATTTTATGGATCATCTGGCCCAGAAGACCGGAAAGGAGATCGTCCTTGCCATGGAGCCTGAGCCCGGCTGCTTTCTGGAGACAACGGAAGATGTTGTTGATTTTTTCTCCAGTCTGCCGATTTCTCACCGCCAGCGACAATGGCTGGCGGTCTGTTATGACTGCTGTCATCAGGCTCTGCAGTTTGAAAACCCGGCTGCATCCCTGCAAAAGCTGGCCGATAACGAGATCAGGATTGGTCATGTGCAGGTCTCCTCGGCCTTGCGTCTGCTGGATTCGAATATTTCCCTTCTCAAACGATTCCAGGAAGCCTGTTATCTGCATCAGACTGTTGGTCGAAAGGCTGATGGCGGGCTGCTGCGTTATGATGATCTGGATCAGGCCATTATTGCTGCTCCGGAGGATGTCGAAGAGTGGCGGGTCCATTTTCATGTCCCCGTTTTTATGGAAAAGACCGGGGAGTGCGACAGTACCCGTTTTTTTCTCGAAGAGCTTCTGCCGCTGTTGCCGGCGGGTCTACCGCTGGAAGTGGAAACGTATACCTGGACAATTCTTCCAGCCGAGCTGAAAAACGGGACAGTCACTGATTGTCTTATCGAAGAGATCGACTGGGTGGCAAAAAATATGGAGAAGAGACAATGAAAGATACGGCCGTAAAGGCAATGTTTGAAACTATCGCCCCGAGCTACGACTTCCAGAACAGTTTTTTATCCCTGCGCCGGGATATTTACTGGCGGCAGGTTCTGGCGGACAGTCTGATGCTCGATACAGGGGCGCTGGTCCTCGATGTTGCCGTCGGTACCGCGGAGGTGGCCCTTGCCATCAGCGAACGCTATCCACTCGCCAGAGTGGTCGGCGTGGATTTTTCCCCCGGCATGCTTGAGGTGGGCAGAAAGAAAATTGCCGCTCGAGGTGCGGCCGACAAGGTTACTCTGACCGCGGGCGACGGCCGGCAACTGCCCATAAAGAGTGATTCGGTGGATGCGTTGACCATATCTTTCGGTCTGCGGAACGTGGAAGAGCGAGATCTGGCGCTCAATGAATTCTACCGGGTTTTAAAACCCGGCGGCAGGCTCTTTGTCATGGAATTTTCCTATCCGGATCAGCCGTTGCTCTATCGGTTGTATCGTTTTTATTTTGACTATATCCTGCCGCCCGTCGGCAATTTGATTTCCCGTACGAATTATGCCTACAGTTATTTGGCCGAATCGGTCGATTCGTTCCCTGATGACCCGCATTTTATTGCCGAAATAGCTGCGGCAGGTTTCACGGATACGAAAATTAAAAAATTAACCTTTGGCATTGCCAAGATATTTCAAGGCCGCAAGGAGGCGCAATGATTGTTAACTGGCCGGAGAGGCTCTGGGTGAATAGCCCCGTGCGGCGGTATGTGCAGCAGTTGGAAGGACGGTTTTTCAAGAACATGGACAAGCTCGCCCCCGGCGGCACATGTCTGGAAATCGGGTGCGGCTGCGGGGTTGGGGCGCGGATTATCAACGAGTCCTTTGCCCCCGCGGCAATTCATGCCCTGGATATTGATGTGGCCATGCTCGAGGCCGCCAAAAAGAGACAAAAACGGGCGGCCTGGAAAAATATTCCTCTGCAGCTGCTGACGGCCGATGCCCAGGAACTGCCCTATCCCAATCAATGTTTTGACGCGGTTTTTAATTACGGCATTATTCATCATCTGGAAAACTGGCAGAAGGGCGTTGCGGAGATAGCCAGGGTGTTGAAAGATGGCGGTATTTTCTTTTTTGAAGAGATTTACCCTCCGCTGTATGCCAATCCGCTGTTTATCCGGATGCTCGATCATCCGCGGGAAAATCGATTTCATGGCCCGGATTTCCGGGCCGCCCTGGCTGCTGCCGGTCTGCAGCTGCAGGAAGGCTACAAGGAATCTCGATTTGCAATTCTTGGCGCAGCCGTTAAGGGCCGCGTCCAATAAGGGAAGCCGGTAAAAAGACAGTGTGTAACGGCAATACCCGACAGGAAAAACTACTGAGTTGAAGGAGGCACCGGGCATGGAGCTCTTTTCTGATCACATCTTTCTCTCCCGTCTGCACTTTGCGTTTACCGCTATCTTCCATATCATCTGGCCTGTGCTCACCATCGGATTGAGCCTTTTTCTGGTCGTCCTGGAGGCGCGCTGGCTGATGACGCGAGAGCTGCGGTACTATAATCATGCCCGATTCTGGATGCGCCTGTTTCTGCTGAACTTTGCCGTGGGGGTTGTCAGCGGTATCCCTATGGAATTTCAATTCGGCACCAACTGGAGTGCCTTCTCCCGGGCGGGAGGCGATATCTTCGGCCATCTGCTGGGCTTTGAGGCGTCCATGGCCTTTATGCTGGAGGCTTCGTTTCTCGGCATAATGGCCTTTGGCTGGAAACGGGTCTCCCCCGGGATGCATTTTTTTTCGACCTGCATGGTCGCTCTTGGCGGCTCCCTGTCCGCCTTCTGGATAATGGCGGCCAATTCCTGGATGCAGACTCCGGTCGGCGGGGAATTTGTTAATAACAAATTTCTCCTGACCGACATCTATGCCGCAATCTGGAATCCTGACACGTTCTGGGGTATCACCCATATGTGGCTTGCCTGCCTGGAGATCTCGCTCTTTGTCATCGGCGGCATCAGTGCCTGGTATCTATGGCGGGGCAGATATCCGGATTTTTTCCTCACCTCTTTCAAAATGATGCTCGCGGCCGCCGTTCTCATCACCCCGCTGCAGGTTGTGATTGGTCATGGCGCCGGTAAATCGGTGACGCATCATCAACCGGTCAAGCTTGCCGCCATGGAAGCACACTGGCAGACCAATCCCGAAGGTCAGGGTGCCGCCTGGAATATCCTCGCCTGGCCCGATAAAAAAATACAGGACAACGTCTGGACCGTCAGCCTGCCCTATGCCCTCAGTCTTATAACGACGGAGTCGCTGACCGGCCAGGTCAAAGGGCTGCGGGAGGTCCCGGTCGAGGACCAGCCGCCATTGCTGCTGACTTTTTACGGCTTTCGGGTCATGCTGGTCTTAGGCGGCCTGATGGTGCTGTTGATGCTCTGGTCCTTGTGGCTCTGGAAAAAGGGTGAGTTGACGGCCGAGCGGGTTGGGCGGCATAAGTGGATGCTCTTTGGCTGGATGGCAGCAGTTCCTCTCAGTTATCTGGCCATGGAGGCGGGGTGGGTGGTTCGGGAAGTGGGCAGGCAGCCCTGGGTTATCCAGGGAGTACTCCGGACCAGCGACGGAGTGAGTCCTCTACCCACCGAGACGGTGGCTGCGTCACTGCTTGGCTTTGTGGCAATCTATCTGCTGCTGTTTGTGGTCTTTATCTTTTTCGTCTGGCGATTGCTTAAGAAAGGTCCCGACTTCAGCCTTAATCCATAAATTTTGGGCGTCGGGCGATTGGGCTCTGTTCCGGTTATGCAGGATCTCAACAAGGGGGGATACTTCCATGGATCTCATAAACGCAAATCTGGCTAATATCTGGCTGTTGATAATCGGGTTTTTCCTGCTCTACTATACGCTGACCGATGGCGCGGATCTCGGAATCGGGATACTGACGCTCTTCATGCGGGATCAGGAGGAAAAAAATGCGATGATGCAGTCCATCCATACGATCTGGCATGGCAACCAGACATGGCTGGTTATCCTCGGCGGCATGCTGTTTGGTGCTTTCCCGCTCTTTTATTCGATCGTCCTCTCGGCGCTCTATATACCTTTTATTTTGATGCTGTTTGGTTTTATCTTTCGTGGGGTGGCCTTTGAATTTCATGCACATGCCAGGGGCTGGGGGAAAATGTTCTGGCTCCTGTCGTTTGGTCTGGGCAGCTTTATCGCTACGCTGGGCCAGGGGTTTGCGCTTGGTGGACTTATGGGCGGGATAGCTGTCCAAGCCGATTCCTTTGCCGGAAAGCCCACTGACTGGATGAACTGGTATTCGGCCGTTGCCGCCCTGGGGGTGGTCTGCGGGTATTTGATGTTGGGTTCCGGGTACCTGATCGCCCGGACAACAGGCCGACTTCAGCAATGGAGCTACAGCGCCGCCAGACTGGCCGGGGGGTTGACTATTATCGTCTCGGCGGCCGTGTATGTCGGAACCAGCATCCGCCATGCAGAGATGGCCGCTAAGTGGACGGCCTGGCCTCCGTCTCCGGTCTATTTTTTCGCTATTTTGACCATCATCGCCTGTGTACGCTATTTTCGCAGCCTTCACCAGCAAAAAAGACTTGCTCCGCTGATCTGGAACTGGCTGATTATCATTCTTTCCTTTACCGGACTGTCCATTGGCCTGTATCCCGAGATGATCCCGAGTATGGATTCGGCTCCCCTGACCGTTCAGGATGTCGCCGCGAGCGAGACGACCCTGCGGTTCATGCTGGTGGTTATGGCTGTGCTGTTGCCGATAATCCTTATCTATACCAGCTACAATTATTGGATTTTCCGGAATAAAAAAGAAGGCGAGGGCTATGCTGGCGGGTAAAATCGACTACACGGAAAGTGTGACCTCTTTGGGGCATGTGGCGGGGAAGGTCGATGCCTTCCAGGGCCGAACGACATCTGGACGACTGAGTGTAATAAAAACGGTCGAGAATGAAAAGAGCTCGACTCGGTAAAATCAGTCCCTGACCCCGGCAAACGGCAGGCACGCCGGGATAACGGGCTGAACAGTGCGGGGAGAAAATCTTTTGCCGCAAACCGGGCTTACATCATCCGGTAATCGAGACTATGCATGATCCACAGGGTCCCGCCGACAAAGAGGACCATAATCAGAAAGGTAAAGATCAGGGCCAGTACATTCCAGCTTGCCGCTGACGATCGGTCCAGATGCAGGAAATAGTGCAGGTGGACCAGTATCTGAGCAATAGCGGCGGCGAAAATAGTTGTCAGGATAACGGCGCGGGAGGCGGTGCCGTTCATAGTTATCCAGAAGGCGATGGCGGTCAGAAGGATGGAGAGGACGAAGCCGATTCCATAGGAGGTAAACGTTCCCCGGCTGGGCCCGGTGCGGTCGATGGATGAATGGCTCATAAAGGGCACCTTTTATTATACAAAAGACATAAGATAGACAATAGTAAACACGGCCACCCAGACGATGTCGAGAAAGTGCCAGAACATGCTGAGGCGCATCAGGCGGGATTGGACGGGGAGGGTGAAACCCTTTCCGATCACCTGGACAAACATGACCGCCATCCAGATCAGGCCGGAGGCGACATGGGCGCCATGGGTGCCGACCAGGGTGAAGAATGCCGACAGAAAAGCACTGCGGTCCGGTCCGTTCCCTTCGCTTATCAGGGTGTGGAATTCATGGACTTCCATGACAACGAAGCCGAGGCCCAGCAGGAAGGTGACGGCCATCCAGCCCAGAACCCAGTCGCGTTTTCCCTGGTGCATGTAGATCATGACCAGACCGAAGGTCGCACTGCTGACCAGCAGCAGTAAGGTTTCGGCGAACACCATGGGGAGATTGAACAGCTCCCTGCCCGTCGGCCCCCCGGCATAGTTATGGCCCAGAACCGCATAGGTGGCGAATATGGCGCCGAAAAGCACCAGGTCGGACATGAGGTACAGCCAGAAACCAAGTGACTGATTCCCTGCAATATCATGCTCTTCCCAGATTTCGGCGGTTGTGGCGTCAGTGATCATGGTCTTTGTTGTCATTAATGCATTATCTCCCGTACCAACCTTCTATAATAGCCAGGATAGTCAGCTTACCTGGCGGTTCCAGCCGCGGCGAGCATATCGTGCAGGCGTTTGTTTTCCATCGCTTCGACTTCAGCGGCGGGGATGGTGTAATGGCTCTCATCATCGTTGGCACGGATGATAATCGTTATAAGCATGCCAAGGGCGCTGGCAATGGCCAGCCACCAGATATACCAGATCATGGCAAATCCAAAGACTAAGGTCAGCATCCCGCTGATCAAACCACAGGCGCTGTTCTTCGGCATATGGATGTCTTCAAAGTGATCTGGCCTGGTGTAGGCGGTGCCTTTTTCCTTCATGTCGGTAAAGGCGTCTATATCATGGACGACCGGTACCGTGGCAAAGTTATAGACGGGCGGCGGCGATGCCGTGGCCCATTCCAGGGTCCGCCCATCCCAGAGGTCGCCGGTCAGATCACGGTGGCTGTGACGGGCCCTGATACTGACCACGAGTTGGATAATCTGGCAGAGAACACCAAACATAATGAGCATGGTTCCTGCTGCAGCAATGATCAAAAGAGGCTGCCAGGCGGGATTGTCATAATGTGCCATACGGCGTGGCATGCCCATAAATCCGAGGATATACAGGGGAATAAAGGCCAGATAGAAACCAATGATCCATGACCAGAAGGACCTTCTTCCCCATTTTTCATCAAGCGCAAAGCCGATGGCCTTCGGAAACCAGTAGGCATACCCGGCAAGGTAGCCGAACAGCGCCCCGGGGATCAGCACGTTATGGAAATGGGCAACCAGAAACAGGCTGTTATGCAGGACAAAATCAGCGGGCGGTGCCGCCAGAAGAACTCCCGTCATGCCGCCGATGGCAAAGGTGGTGATAAATCCCAGGGTCCAGAGCATCGGCGTGGTGAAACGGACCCGGCCGCGATACATGGTGAACAGCCAGTTGAAAATCTTTACCCCGGTGGGGACAGCAATAATCATGGTGGTGATGCCAAAGAAAATGTTGACGTTGGGACTGGCGCCCATGGTGAAAAAATGATGCACCCAGACGGAAAACGACAGAACCATAATCGCGGCAGTGGCATAAACCATTGACGTATAGCCGAACAGACGTTTGCTGGAGAAGGTGGCGGAGACCTCGGAATAGATCCCGAAGGCCGGCAGCACCACAATATAGACTTCTGGATGGCCCCAGATCCAGAACAGGTTGGCATACATCATCATATTGCCGCCGAAATCATTGCTGAAAAAATGCATGCCCAGATAGCGATCAAGAGTCACCATGGCGAGGGCGACGGTCAGGACCGGAAAGGAAAAAAGCATCAGTACGCTGGTGCACAGCGTCGTCCAGACGAAGATCGGCATGCGCATCAGGGTCATACCGGGGGCGCGCATTTTCAGGATGGTGACCAGAAAGTTGACGCTGGTCAACAGCGAGCCGATGCCGGCGATCTGCAATGACCAAAGCCAGTAATCGACCCCCGTGCCCGGACTGTACTGCAGTTCGGTCAACGGTGCGTAGCCGGACCAGCCGGCCTTGGAGAACTCCCCGACTCCCAGCGATACCATGACCAGCATGGCACCGGATGCGGTCAGCCAGAAACTGATCGAATTGAGAAAGGGATATGCCACATCCCGGGCACCGAGCTGCAGGGGGACAACTATATTTACCAGGCCGGTCAGAAAGGGCATGGCCACAAAGATAATCATCATCGTGCCGTGGGCGCTGAAAACCTGGTTGAAATGATCCGGCGGCAGGTATCCCGCTGAACCCATGGCGATGGCCTGCTGCGAGCGCAGCATGACTGCGTCGGACAATCCCCGCAGCATCATGACCAGCGCCAGGATGATATACATGATACCGATCTTCTTGTGATCGAGGCTGGTCAGCCATTCTGTCCAGAGATAGTGCCATTTGTGAAAATAGCTGATCAGGCCCATGATAACCAGGCCCAGCGCAATAGAGCCGATGACCGCCAGCATAACGATAGGGTCGTGGTAGGGGATTGCCTCAAGGCTTAACTTTCCGAACATATCAATTACCTTTCATGTGGTGCATGTCGTGCATGGGTTTCATCGGCATGTCCTCGGCAGTACCATCCGCGGGGGGCATATCGGTCATGGTCATATATTTATGGATGATAGAGTCGAACAGTCCGGGCTCAACCGATGAGAAATAGGCAACGGAGGTGTCCGTTGTCGGTTTGGCAAGTTGTTCATATCGGGCCAGGTCGAGCTTTTGCGGTGCTTTTCGGCTCTCTGCCAGCCATGCGGCATATTCCTCGGCCGTGGTGGCAACCGCCTTGAAATTCATTCCGGCGTAGCCTTCTCCGCTGTATTGCTGGTTTTGCCCGGCATAGCTTCCCGGCTCATTGGCCAGCAGGTGCAGGCGGGTCTGCATGCCCGCCATGGCATAAATCTGACTGCCCAGTTGCGGGATGAAAAAAGAGGTCATGACGGTATCGGAAGTGATCCTCAGGTTCAGCGGAACATGGGCCGGAAAGACAAGCTGGTTGGCAACGGCGATATTTTCATCCGGATAGATAAACAGCCACTGCCAGTCGAGAGATACGGCTTCGACATTGACCGGTTTACTGGTTGAAACAATCGGTTTGTATGGATCCAGATGGTGGGTGGTATACCAGATAAGCACACTGAGGCAGGTGACGATGACTGCCGGGACCAGCCAGATGACCAGTTCAATTTTTCCGGAATCGCTCCATTTGGGATCATAGTCTGCGCGGCTTTTGTCGGCCCGGTATTTCCAGGGAAACCAGAAGGCCATGACGATCACTGGAATGACGACGAGCAGCATGAGGGCAAAGGCGAGAAGAATGACAAACCGCTCCGTTTCACCGATTGGCCCCTTGGGATTGAGCAGAACCAGATTGCTGCAGCCTCCGAGCAGGAATGCGGCAAGTGCAGGGAGCAGCTTTACCCATCCTTGCTGCAGTAAAGAGTGATACATTCCGGCTTTCTTTGCGTTTATCGGTGAGACTTCACTCGCCACTTGTCGGCAATATTTTTTGCTTACCAAATTGTCCTCCTTTGACTTTATTGTTTGCCGGGAGGCACTGTTTGTTGAAACATTCATATGAGTGATGTGCTCAACCAATTCAAGGTGACGGCAAAAACGTTTTCAGCCGGTAATTATTCAAGACTCCTCTCAAGTACGATATGTTACTCAATTCTTAGGCCACCATCAACCTCGGATTGCAGCTTGCCGTGAAAAATCGCCCTCCTACTGTACGAGGCTTATCAGCGCGAAAAGAAAGAGCACGAAAGGATAATAGCTGGCCCGGTTGAAGAGTGCGGCGGCTTCATCCCTGTCCCTTGTCTGGAAGAGGCGCACCGCCGGTAGGACAAGCAGATAAATTCCGGTAATAAGTGTGGCCAGATAGAGAGGTAAAGGGAGCTGCAGGGGGACGACACGAAACAGAATTGCGCTTAACAAGATGCTGAGGCAGAGGGTGCACAGGACAATATAACTGGCAACCCTCGGCCCGAGGGAAACCGGCACAGTTCGGGCCTTGAGAACTATATCTTCTTTTATGTCATGCCAGTCGGCGGGAACATTCTGCCCGCCTATCTCCCAGAAAAACAGCCAGGAAAACACCAGCAGGAGCAGGCCCGGTTCCGGGGAGGGATCGACGGCGAATATCGCTGCCAGTCCCCCGAGAGTCTTGACGATTCCGCTCACCAGGGTCCGCAGGTGGCTTATCTGCAGCAAAAGGCAATATATTATTTCCAGAAAACATCCGACAACCAGGATAAGAGCGCAGACCGGATTGAGCAGGTAGGCATTCAGCAGAGAAAAGATCATCCAGCCGCCGGCCCAGGCAATGGCTTCCGGCATGCTTAACAGGCCCTGGGCCAGTGGGTGACGGACAAAGGCCGCATCAAGATAACTGGTCTCCCGGCGAAAACCTGTCTGGCCGATCTTTTTCTTGTCGTGTTGGTAATCGATTATGTCATTTAAGGCATAGACCGCGGTATAGCCGGCAAATGCGGCAACCGTACCCTGGACGATGACCAGCGGTTCGGGGAGTCGTCCCAGCCACAGCAAGGCTGCGAGTAAAGGGGAACAGATATCGAGCAGACCGTGTGGAGTCCTGGAGAGCGCCAGAAACAGCATGATCCTGGAAAATCCTCTCTGTTCGGCAATATTCATATTCGCCCCTGGTTCCCCTGAAGTTTTCGTTGTTAGAGTTTTTTGTTGATCGGTACCAGATAGCCAACGGCCATCTGCCGCGAGCCTGGGTATTTGTTTTTCATACCATTGACAGTATTAACAATGATCTGGAAGACAATCAACAGGGCATTTTTCTGATTACCGCTAAACAACGTGACACGCTCCGCTCCTGCCCTGACCCGGCAGGCAACCTGGCTGGTTTTCCACCGGAGAAAATTTTCATGCAGCCGTTTGACCTTCGGCTGCATGAAAAAGATGACGACAAACACGTGACGGATTCGATTTATACCCGGCGATATTACCATTTGTTGGTAAGGGGTCAATATTTCCCCGGGGACGGTTAAAAATGTATGCCGCGTCCGCCTGTCAATCCTAGTATGCCTATAACGATCAGGTATATGGCAACGATGTACCTGAGCAGGCGCGGGGCGACCAGAATGAGAATTCCGGCAAGCAATGATATCAGCGGGGCGAGGCTTATGTGCAGATTATGAATAGTCATTTATGTCTCCTTGGCAATAGGTAGTAATCGGCTGGAAAGCGACCGTGCGAGAGGAAAAGAAAAATAATGTATAAAGATTTACGTCCTGATAAATATCCTGTATCGGGCAGCTCCGAGCTGCGGGCTAGAGCTGCTTTTACCTGGAGGGGGAGCGGTCGTGTGTCGCCTGCAGTACGCCGCGCAAACGGTTACTTTCTTTGCGGATAGTATATAGCCTGTGCCGGCAAATGATCACATAAAAAAGAAGAGCAGGAAAAAAAATGCAAGAGATATTGCCGCCTGATGAATGAGCAGATAAAAATCCACGTGTCCAGCACGATTCTCCTCGGCCAGGAATCTTAATGCCCTCTGCGGTTTCGGGGTTTTCGGTGATGAAGCGACAGGGAGAATATACTGGCTGATTAAACAGGATGGTTCTGAATTTCAAAATGCTGATCTTTTCGTGGCATATTTGTTGAAAAATCAGTATAAGATATTGTAAATATTACCCCTCAAGGGGGTACTGAAGTGAGCAACCCGTCAAGCGAATCCTATAAAGAATCCGGTAACGCTTTTTGGCGGGGGTAGAACTGTAAACGTTTTAGGCTTATTTCAATACCTGGACATGTACAGTCGTTTATTGAAAGGCACGACATGCAGCCAGCACAATTTTTTGCCCTCATTGTTTATACCCTCGTAACCGTTATTCTGGTTGGCGGGATGCTGCTCGCTTCCTGGTGGTTCGGTGCCAAGACAACCAACCGCAACAAGGAACTGGCCTACGAATCCGGGGTTATCCCGTCTGGTTCGGCCCGTCTCCGTCTGTACATCCCCTTTTATCTGCTGGCTATATTTTTCATCGTCTTCGATGTGGAAAGTGCCTTTATTTTTACCTGGGCGGTCGTCTGGGATCAATTGGGGCTCAGTGGCCTGATCCATATCACTTTTTTTATCGTTGCACTGTTGCTGGGACTGGTCTGGATATGGCTGAAGGGCGGACTGGAATGGGGCCCGTCAAAGATGAGGACAAAGAAGAATGGTCACCCATGAAGCATGACATCCCGGACAATATCCTGCTCACCCGCCTCGACGACATGATCAACTGGGGCCGGGCCAACTCGCTCTGGCCGATGTTCTGGGGGCTTTCCTGCTGTTTTGTCGAAATGATGGCCTCCTTTACCTCCCGTCTCGATATCGCCCGTTTTGGTGCCGAGGTGCTGCGCGGCTCGCCGCGGGAAGCTGATCTGATGGTCACATCCGGCACCATCTTTAAAAAAATGGCCCCGTCCATCCTCCGCCTGTACGAGCAGATGCCCGAGCCACGCTGGGTGATATCCATGGGCAGCTGTTCAAACTCCGGCGGCATGTACGATGTCTACAGCGTCGTCCAGGGGATCAACCAGATCCTGCCGGTCGATGTCTACGTGCCCGGCTGCCCGCCGCGCCCTGAAGCGTTCCTGCAGGGGCTGATGCTGCTCCAGGAAAAAATCCGCAGGGAAGAGCGTCCCGCCCGGCCGGTCCTGCATATGGCAGGCGGCAGCCAGGGGACGACGGCACCGGTGCTGATCGACGGGCTGTCAAAAACCCGGGACAGTCGCGGACCGGGAATGGCCGGGATTGCCAAACGGGGAACCTCCCTGCAGCATCCGCATTTTGCCATGTCACGCTCCGTGGATATGTGGCGGCCCCCTGCGGTTCGGCACGATTATCCGGATTTCAGCCTCGGCGGGGAACTCGAAGCCGCTTTTGCCGGGAAGGTGACTGTCGATTCGCTTGCAACCGATATGCTCACCTATAAAGCCCCTGCCGACATAATCCCCGAGGTGCTGGCTTATTTGAAAAATCGGCCGGCGAAGCCGTTTCGCCGGCTTGAAGATATCGCCGCTGTGGATGAATCCTGCCGTCGCGAACCAGACCTCTATCCCGATTTTACCCTCAATTACCATCTGCTCTGCTTTGACACGCCGGGGTATGTCCGCATTAAAACCGAGCTGACCGGGGACTATCCGGAGCTGCCGAGCGTTACCGGGGTCTTCCCGGCGTCCAACTGGTATGAGCGGGAAGTGTTCGATATGTTCGGTATCCGCTTTGCCGGCCATCCGAACCTGAAACGCATCCTTTTGCCGCCGGACTGGGAGGGCCACCCGCTGCGCAAGGAACATCCGTCCCGGGCGACAGAGCTGCCCCCGTATACCACGGAGGATGCACGCAAACAGCAGGCGCTGCCGGCGACGGATTTCTTTGAACGCGTCGATGAGGAGACCATGATTATCAACCTGGGGCCGCAGCATCCCGGCACCCATGGTATTATCCGCTTTATGCTCAAACTGAATGGTGAAGAGATCGTCGATATGGATACCGAAATCGGCTATCACCACCGCGGCGCGGAAAAAATCGGCGAACGGCAGCATTGGAACCAGTTTATCCCCTACACCGACCGGATCGACTACCTGTCCGGGGTGCAGAATAATATGGCCTATCTGACCAGTGTCGAGCGGCTGTGCAATATAACTGTACCGGAACGGGCGATGGTCATCCGGGTCATGCTGGCCGAGCTGTTTCGTATTGCCAGCCACCTCGTCTGGTTCGGCTCCTTTGCCGCCGATCTCGGGGCGATGACCCCGGTATTTTATATGTTCACCGACCGGGAAAAGATTTTTGATATCGTCGAAATGATTACCGGCGGGCGGATGCATCCGGCCTGGTTCAGGATTGGCGGGGTCAGCGAGGACCTGCCCGAGGGATGGCAGGCTCCGGTGCAGCATTTTCTCGACTGGATGCCCGCTCGTCTGCAGGAATATGACGATCTGCTCAAGGCCAACCCCATTTTCACCGCCCGCGTCAAGGGGGTCGGGGCAATCAGCCTTGATGAGGCCATGGAGTGGGGGGTGACGGGGCCCAACCTGCGCGCCTGTGGTTTTGCCTGGGATTTGCGTAAAAAGATGGTCTATGGCGGCTACGACCGGTTCGACTTCGATATCGCCACCGCCGAAGGGGGCGACTGCTGGGCTCGCTATGTGGTCCGGGTGGAAGAGATCAGGCAATCAATGCGCATCATCCGCCAGTGTCTAAGCGATATGCCGGACGGCCGCTGGATAACCGATGACTACCGCTATGTGCTGCCGCAAAAACCGGACACCCTGCAGGATATTGAATCGCTCATTCATCATTTTGTCAATTCCACCCGCGGCATGGCTCCGCCTAAGGGACAGAATTACTGCGCCACGGAAGCCCCCAAAGGGGAAAACGGATACTTCGTCGTCTCCGACGGATCAAATATCCCGTATCGAATGCGCATCAAAACACCCAGTTTCCCGCATATCCAGGCCCTGCCGCTGCTGTGCAGGGGCTGGCTGGTGGCGGATTTTCTGGCAATCATCGGCTCAATTGATTTCGTGCTGGCCGATATCGACAGGTAATTTCTTTTTGAGGTTGTTACGAGAGTTGCATGATTGACAATGAGCTGAAAATAACGCTTGAACAGCGCGTCGCCGCAGCGGTTACCCCGCGTGAGGCAGCGGTCGAGGTAATGAAAGAGCTGCAGCACCATTACGGCTGGTTGACTGATGAAGCACTGCATGAAGCGGCCAATCTGCTCGGCCTGAGCCCTTTGCAGGTTGAAGAGCTGGCCACCTTTTACGAGATGATTTATCGACGGCCGGTAGGCAGACGGGTGGTCCATGTGTGCGACTCGATCTCCTGCTGGGCCATGGGCGGGGAAACCCTGCTGGAGCAGCTTGCTGGCCGGCTTGGCATAGGGGTCGGCGAGACCACAAGTGACGGCATGTTTACCCTGCTGCCCTGCTGCTGCCTGGGCAATTGCGGTCAGTCGCCGACGATGCTGGTCGGCGATAATCTGTATGGCGGGCTGACCCTGGAAAAAGCCCTGGATATTCTGCAACGGGAAAGAGAAGGTATTGAAACTAAATGAAGCTGGTTCCCATGCGCCGCATGGGAACGAGGTGCAATGTGATTATGGAGCAACCACTCTTCCAACATAACAAGCCCGGACGCTGCGTCACCTTTGCTGAATATCGTGACGAGGGCGGTTTTGCAGCGCTCCAGAAGGCCTTGAAAGAGCTGTCGCCCAAGCAGGTGGAGCAGGCGGTCAGCGATTCCGGGCTGCGTGGACGGGGCGGGGCTGGTTTTCCCACCGGCAGGAAGTGGTCTTTCGTCCCGCGCGATCTGCCCGGGCCGCGCTGGCTGATCTGCAACTGCGACGAGATGGAACCTGGCACCTATAAGGACCGGGTATTGCTTGAGGCCAATCCCTACTCGCTGCTGGAAGGAATCGTACTGGCATCCTATGCCATCGGCGTGCGGCACGCTTTTATCTTTATCCGGCGCGGTTACGAGACGGCCACCGCCAACCTGCAGCGAGGCATTACCGAATGCCTGGCCGCGGGACTGCTGGGCGAGAACATCCTTGGCAGCGGCTTTTCCTGCACTATCGATGTGCACAGCTCCGCCGGACGCTATATCTGCGGGGAGGAGACCGCCCTGATGAACGCCCTGGAAGGCAAACGGGCCAATCCCCGGGCAAAACCGCCGTTTCCCGCGGTGAAAGGCCTCTGGGGCGGTCCAACTGTCGTCAATAACGCTGAAAGTCTGGCCAATGTGCCGGGTATTATCAGCAAAGGACCGGCGTGGTTTAAAGCTCTGGCCAGAACACCCGAGGCGGCGGGGATGAAACTGTTCTGCATCAGTGGCCATGTCGTCAACCGATCGTGTTTTGAGCTGCCGCTGGGGATGGAGCTGGGCGAAATCATCGAGGGCCCCTGTGGCGGCATGCGGCCGGGCAGCCGTTTTAAGGCCTGTCTTCCCGGCGGGGCATCGACACCCTATTTCTCCGCCGAGCACTGGCAGGTACCGATGGATTTCGATCCCGTCGCCAAAGCCGGCTCGCGTCTCGGCACCGGCGGGATCGTCATCTTCGATCAGGACACCTGTCTGGTGGCGGCCACGCTCAATCTGGTCCGCTTCTATGCCCGCGAGTCATGCGGCTGGTGTACGCCGTGCCGCGAAGGGCTGCCATATGTGGTCCACGTGCTGGAGACAATTGAAGCGGGCAAAGGCAGCAGGGAACATATTGCCATCCTGCAGGACCATATAAAGCTGTTGAACTATGCCTTCTGCGCCCTTGCCCCGGGGGCAATGGGACCGGTACAGGGACTGCTGAACAATTTTATGGATGAACTGGAAGAACACATCGACAAACAGCGATGCCCCTTTAAGGCCAGGGAGTAAAAAAGAATCTACAGATGCCGAAATTGATCATCGACAACATCCCCGTTGAAGTGACTCAGGGGAAAACCGTGCTGGAAGCCGCCAAGAGTGTGGGGATTACCATCCCGCATTTCTGCTGGCATCCGGCACTGGGCAAGGCCGGGGCCTGCCGGGTCTGTGCGGTGAAGATGGTGGATGGGCCGGTCAAAGGTATCCAGATGTCCTGCATGCTCGAGGCGCAGGACGGCATGGTCGTCTCAACCACCGACGCAGAAGCCATGGCGATGCGCAAACAGGTTATCGAATGGCTGATGATCAATCATCCCCACGACTGCCCGGTCTGCGATGAGGGCGGCGAGTGCCAGCTGCAGGATTACACCATCGCCGGCGGCCACGGCCTGCGGCGGTATACCGGTAAAAAACGAACCCACGTCAATCAGTACCTGGGGCCGCATATCGAGCATGAGATGAACCGCTGCATTCAGTGCTACCGCTGCGTCCGTTTCTATCAGGAGTTCGCCGGGGGAACTGATTTCGGGGTGATGGGCAGCGCCGGACGAATTTACTACGGGCGGGTTGCCGACGGACCGCTGGAATCGCCTTTTGCCGGCAATCTGGTCGATATCTGTCCCACCGGCGTCTTTACCGATAAGACCGCCCGGTTCCGTGCCCGCTATTGGGATTATGATATGGCCCCGTCGGTCTGCCCCCACTGTTCGCTTGGCTGCAATACGGTGCCCGCCGCCCGCTACCGCGAGCTGCTGAAGGTCATCGCCCGCCAAAACGATGCGGTCAACGGCTGGTTTCTCTGCGATAAGGGCCGGTTTACCAACAGTGCCGTCAATGCGCCGGAGCGGCCCCGTGTGCCACTGATTGACGGTCGACAGGTTGCCTGGGAGGAGGCTCTTGCCGCTCTTCTGCTGCGCATCCGGGAGATCGGCACAGAGTATGGTGCCGAAAGCCTGGCAATTGTCGGTTCTTCCGGCCTGTCAATGGAGGCGGCATCGCTGTTGCATCTGCTGCATGAAAAGACCGGTGCCGGATCGCTCTGCTACTTTGTCGACGCCGGGGAAGCACAGCAGTCGGCAACGGTTACAGCCTGTCTGAACGAACAAGCCTCCGCCTCCATGGCCGATATTCAGGCGGCTGATCTGATTGCTCTGGTCGAATGTGATCTGCTGCAGGACGGACCGATGATGGCTCTGGCCGTCCGGCAGGCCTGGCGTCGCGGTGCAAAGATCTCTCTGGTCGAGGATGCTGCAGGGACCGTTGCACAGAATGACAATGGACTGAACAGCACGGACAAGCTGCCTTTTGAGGTAGAACGTGTTGCCTCTTTAATCGATATTCCTTTTGCCGATGCTGCACATCCGGTTATCATTTTTGGTGGCGGCGATAAAATGTCGGAGGTCATGGCCGAGGCCGGAAAAACTGGCGCAAAACTTGCCTGCCTGCTGGGCGGACCCAATAGTTTCGGTGCTGCACTGCTGGCCAAAGAGTATGGGGCGATATCTCTTGCCGAGGCCGTCGCCGATAAAAAAGTACGGGCAGTCGTGAGCGTCGAGGCGGATATTCCGCCAGAGCTTCTGCCGAAGCTTGTCGTGGTGGCAACCCTTGACTGGCGCAATACCGAGACGGTCAAGGCCGCCCATATTGTCCTGCCGACAACCGCCTGGGTGGAGATGGACGGCACCTATATCAACAATGAGGGACGGGCGCAGCGCTTTAAAAAAGTTATGCAGCCGGGACTGCCGATTAAAGGGCTCAATCCGTCTCTGCATCCACCCAGGGAGCATACTCCCCTTGTCCCGGGCGGCCAGTCTCGTCCGGCCTGGGAAATTCTGGTGGATATCGTGCACCGGCTGGGATCAGAAGAAGACATCCAATTGTTTGCCGGACAATGGCAACGGTTGCGGGATCTGGATGCGACAGGCAATGGTCTGCTGCTGACCGATATCGAAAGGGGGATAAAATGACCATCGACCTCATCGACATAGCCCTCGTCGCAGGCAAAATCGGCCTCATTTTTCTGGTAATTCTCGGCCTCGCCGCCTATCTGGTTTTAGCCGAACGCAAGCTGCTCGCCTATATCCAGGAACGCCTCGGCCCCAACCGGGCGGGCCCCTGGGGAATGCTGCAGCCGCTGGCCGATGGTATCAAGCTGATCACCAAGGAAGATGTCAAGCCGGCCGGCGCCGATAAATGGCTGTTTTATCTGGCGCCGGCCATGGCGGCGATTCCTGCAATCATGATTTTCGCCGTCATCCCCTTTGGTCCACCGATTACCCTGTTCGGACGCGAGGTGGGCCAACAGGTGGTCGATATCAATGTCGGTTTGCTCTTCTTCATTGCTTTTTCGTCCATCGCTGTCTACGGCGTCGCCCTGGGCGGCTGGGCGTCCAATTCCAAATATGCGCTGCTGGGCAGTATTCGCGGGCTGGCCCAGTTGATTTCCTATGAAATCACCATGGGTTTATCGCTGGTGCCGGTGGTTATGCTGGCCCGCTCGTTCCAACTCTCGGAGATTGTTGCCGCACAGCAGTCATGCTGGTTTATTGTCTATCAGCCGCTGGCTTTTATCATTTTTTTGATCAGCATCTTTGCCGAATGTAAACGGATCCCTTTTGATCTCCCCGAGGCGGAAGGAGAACTGGTCGCCGGTTTTCACACTGAATATTCGGGCCTGCGTTTCGGCCTTTTTTTTGTCGGTGAATATATCAATGTCATCGTCCTGGGCGGGCTGGCCGCGACCTTTTTCCTCGGCGGATGGCATGGCCCATTGCTGCCGCCGGTGGTCTGGTTTTTAATAAAAGTGCTGGCCTTTGCCTTCCTGTTTATCTGGGTTCGCGGCACCCTGCCGCGCCTGCGCTATGACCAGCTGATGCATTTCGGCTGGAAGGTACTGACGCCGCTGGCGCTCGTCAACATCCTGGCAACCGGCTGGTTTATTGTACTGAAGGGGTAAGAGGTTGAGTTATGTCGGTTATCAATGACACCAAGGCGATCCTGGTCGGCATGTGGACGACCTGGAAGCATATTTTCGGCCCCTCCGTCACTGTGCAGTATCCGGAGGAAAAGCGCATTCCTTCGCCGCGCTATCGTGCGAGAATTGTGCTGACCCGCGACCCGGATGGCGGCGAGCGCTGTGTTGCCTGCTACCTTTGTTCGGCAGCCTGTCCGGTCGACTGTATCTCCATGCAGTCGGCGGAACAGGAAAACGGCAGGCGCTATGCCCTCTGGTTCAGGATTAATTTCTCCCGGTGTATTTTTTGCGGCCTCTGTGCCGAGGCCTGCCCGACCATGGCGATCCAGATGACTCCGGACTATGAGATCTGTAACCGGGATATCATGAACCTGCTTTATGAAAAAGAGGATCTGCTTATTGATGGCTGCGGCAAGGCGCCGGACTACAATTTTTATCACCACGCGGGGATAGGGGTGACCCAGCCTCGCGGGGCAGGGGATGAAGAGAGGCCACCGGTAGATGTTCGCAGTTTATTACCATAAGTTTTGGAGCTGCTTCCCATGCGCCGCATGGGAACCATATCGACACTGAGAGTATAGAAAATCAGCTATGGAACAAACCCTTTTCTACATCCTGGCTATCGTCACTGTCATTGCCACCATTCTGGCCATTACCGAGAAACATCCGGTGCATGCCATTATCTATCTGGTGACCTCTTTTTTCGCCCTGGCCGTGGTTTTTTATCTCCTTGCCGCACCGCTGATCGCGGTCTTTGAGGTGATCATCTATGCCGGTGCGGTCATGGTGCTGTTCATGTTCGTCATTATGATGCTCGATCAGGGAAACCCAGAGGAGGCCAGGTGTCCTCTGCTGGTGCATTGCCTGCCGGCCCTGGTGCTGGCGGGGATTATACTCGCGGCACTGCTGCTGCTCCTTTCCGGTCGTTCCACCCCCGTAGCCCCGATTGGAGGCGGTTCGGAGAAACGCCTGCTCGACGTGGCAGATTTTGCCATAACACTGTTCAAGAAGTACGGCGTGGCCATCGAGATCATCTCCATGCAGCTGCTCTTTGCCATTGTCGGGGTGCTCTATCTGGGCAGGAGGCGCAAACCATGATCGTGCCGCTCAGTCATCTGCTTGTTTTTGCCTCGGTTCTCTTCGCCCTCGGAGTCATCTGCGTGCTGATCTGGCGGACGAATGTCATTATGGTGCTGATCGGCATTGAGATTATGCTGAATGCGGCGATGCTGGTCTTCGTTGCCGGCTCTTACCAGTGGGGGAGGGCCGACGGCCAGGTTTTCGCCCTGATGATTATCGCCATGACCTCCGCCGAAGTCTCTCTGGCCCTGGCCATGGTCGTCTATCTGCACCGGCGTAAAAATACGGTTAATGTCGATGAATTCCGGCAATTGAGGGACCGATGAAAACAGCCCTTGCACTGATAATCCTGCTGCCCCTGGTGGGCGGGATCGGCAACATCCTGCTGGGCCGTCTGCTGCCCCGGCGGGTGGTTGAGGTTACGGCCTGTTCGGTTATCTGGCTCAGCTTTATTGCGAGCCTGTTTGCCGCCGGCAACTATAACGGCCCGGCAGTGGTGGAAATGGGGCCATGGCTCTCTTCCTTCACTTTCTCGGCGCCGATAAGCCTCTCTCTCGACTCCCTGTCACTGTCGCTGATCCTGATGATCACCTTTGTCTGCGGCCTGATCCATCTCTATTCCATCGGTTATATGGCAGGGGACCCCGGCTATGTCCGCTTCTTTGCCCTGCTCAATCTGTTTACCGGCGCCATGCTGCTGCTGGTGCTGGCCGAAAATATGCTGCTGCTCTATCTGGGATGGGAAGGGGTCGGCTTTTGTTCCTATGCCCTGATCGGTTTCTGGTACAAAGAGGCGGAAAACGCCACCGCCGGGCGCAAGGCGTTCATCGTCACCCGCATTGGTGATATTGGTCTTGCCATCGCCGTTGTCTGGATGTTTAAGCTCTTTCATACCTTCTCGATCACCCAGTTGAACCAGCTGGGGCCGTCGCACCCCGGCGTCAGCATGGGGCTGATTACTGCCCTGGGACTTTTGCTGCTGCTCGGCGCCATGGGAAAATCGGCCCAGGCCCCGCTGATGGTCTGGCTGCCGGATGCCATGGCCGGGCCAACCCCGGTCTCCGCCCAGATCCATGCGGCAACCATGGTCACAGCCGGGGTGTACCTGCTGATGCGCATGTTTCCATTGATCGGCGGGTCAACCGTGGTCGTCGCGGCAATCGCCGTGACCGGGACCTTCACCGCCTTCTATGGGGCGACCTGCGCCTTGGCCGAGCGGGACTTAAAGCGGATTCTGGCCTATTCCACCATCAGCCAGATCGGGTATATGATGCTGGCCGTGGGCTGCGGAGCCGTTACCGCCGCCACCTTCCATCTGATTATCCATGCCTTCTTCAAGGCCCTGCTGTTTCTCAGTGCCGGCTGTGTTATCAATGCGCTGCATCATGAACAGGATATCTTCCGCATGGGTGGTTTGTATCGCAAACTGCCCTGGGTTTTCTGGCCGTTTCTGGCCGGGAGCCTGTGTCTTGCCGGAGTGCCGCCGACCGGTGGTTTTTTCAGTAAGGAAAGTATCCTGACTGCAGCCTGGGGTAAAGGCGGGATGTTTTATGGCGGGCTCTACCTGGTGGGAACGTTCACTGTTCTGCTGACCGTGATCTATACCCTCAGAATGGTCTTTCTCGTCTTCGGGGATCGTGTGCCCACTCTGGCGAGCAGGCTGGAGGGGGCAAAAGCCTCCGGGCCATCCGTGCACGCGCTGCCCCGCATCATGGAAATTATCCTTATCCCTCTGGCTCTGTTGGCCCTCGTTGGCGGCGCGGCCGGCGGCCTGCTTGAGTACTTCCTGGCATCTCTTAACGGATCAGCCGGCCATGTGCGGCTGGCGACGGAAGAGACTCTCAAAGGTGTCGCCTCCCTTGTGGTGCTGGCCGGTATGGTCATCGCCTGGCTCTATTACGGCTATGGCAGCCAGCACCGTGAAGTACGTATCGCCGGGGCCGAACATCCGCCAACCAGGCTGGTCGCTTTTCTCCAGGCAGGCTGGTATTTTGACCGGTTGTATGACTGGCTCTTTATCCGGCCGTTTACCTGGCTGGCGACCATCCTCTGGCAGCGGGTGGATGAAGGGGTTATCGATGACTCTCTCGACTGGACGGCCGTCCAGTTCGGCCGCACCGGGCAGTTTCTCGGGAGGTGGGGCAGTGGGCGGATCTCCGTCTATATGCTGAGTCTTGTCGCCGGTGCGACACTGATGATCGGCTGGTTTGCCTGGGAGGTCCTATGACAAGCCTTCCCGTGCTGAGCCTGCTCATTGTTTTGCCGCTGGCAGGCGCTTTAGCTCTTATTGCCCTGAGAAAACAGGAAAATGTCGCCAAGTATCTCGCTGTTGGTATTGCAGTGGTCGAGCTGTTTATTGCCTGCTGGACCTGGTCAGCAGCAGGGCAGCAACCGCCGGGTGCGTTGCCGGGTTTTTTCCTGTTCGAGGACTTTTCCTGGATCGACAGTCTCGGCATCCGGTTCACCCTGGGCATGGACGGTATCAGCTTGCTGCTGGTGATTATGACCGCTCTGCTGACGATTATCGCCATGCTGGTATCCTGGCGAACGATCCGGCAGCGCACGGTACTGCACTATATACTGCTGCTCGTTATGGAGAGCAGTATTATCGGCGTATTCCTCGCTCTTGACCTTTTCCTGTTCTACCTCTTCTGGGAGGTGATGCTGATCCCGATGTTCTTCCTGATCGGCATCTACGGCCATGGCCGCAACATCTATTCGGCCATTAAATTCTTTGTCGTCACCCTGGTCGGATCGCTGCTCATGCTGCTGGCGATCATCGGTCTTTACGTGATTCACGGCAGGCAGAGCGGTCTTTATACCTTCGGCCTGAGCGGCCTGCTCGGTACCAGTCTTGATCCGCTGGTCGGCTTATGGCTCTACGGGGCATTTCTCTTGAGTTTTGCCATCAAATTCCCGCTGGTACCCCTGCATACCTGGCTCCCCGATGCCCATACCGATGCGTCGACGGCAGGCAGTATCGATCTGGCCGGTCTGCTGCTCAAAACCGGGGCCTACGGGCTGATTCGTTTTGGCTATCCGCTCTTTCCCGAGGCGGCGCGCACCCTGACACCGCTGCTCACCATCATGGCGGTGGCCGGGATCCTTTACAGTTCCTGGATTGCCTTTGCCCAGAAAGACATGAAGCGCCTGGTCGCTTATTCCAGTATCGGTCACATGGGCTTTATCGCACTCGGTATCGCCGCCTGGACGCCGGTGGCCCTTTCCGGTTCGGTCCTGCAGATGGTCAGCCACGGGGTGACGACCTCGGCCCTTTTTGCTCTGGTCGGCATGCTGGCTTCCCGGGCAAATACCCGAGAAATCAGTGCCTACGGCGGCTTGTGGGGCAAAGTTCCGATACTTGCCTGTTTTTTTATGCTCTTTGCCATGGCCTCGGCCGGGCTGCCCGGGTTGAATAATTTCGTCGGTGAATTCCTCATCCTGACCGGTTCGTACCAGGTCGCGCAGTCGGCAACCATCCTGGCCTTTCTCGGGCTGATCCTGTCGCTTGTCTACACCGTGCGCCTGGTGCAGGAAGTATTGTTCCAGAAAGAACGACAGCCTCTGCCGATGCTTGATGTGACGGGCCGGGAGGCGCTGATTCTAGCTGTTCTGGCCATAGGGGTGTTCTACATTGGCCTTCATCCCGGACCGTTGCTGGATGTACTGCATCTGCCGGTTGCCTTACTGACGGGAGGTACACCATGATGAGCATGGCTGATATACAGATAGCCCTGCCGCTGCTTATTCTGGCGATCGGCGCGCTGATCACCCTGATCTGTGGAGCGATCGGCAGAAAGCAGACAACAGGATACCTCATCGCTGTTATCGCCGCTGTCGGGGCAGGGCTCTGGTCGATGCAGACCCCGCCGGCTCTGCTCGCCCCGGGTCTGGGACTCTCGGCCAGCGGGCTGACGCGCCTCTTCTCCGCCTATTTCTGTTTTATGGCCGCCGCAGTGCTGCTGTTTTCGCACAGTTATAACCGGTATCGCGATATCGCGGGCGAGGAATATCCGGCGACCATCCTGTTTGCCACCTTCGGCATGGTTGCTCTGGCCTCCGCCACCAATCTGCTGCTTCTGTTTCTGGGGCTTGAGGCGATGACCTTCGGGTTTTATATCCTGGCCGCCATCGACCGGGAACAGGATGTCTCCAGCGAAGCGGGTCTGAAATACCTGCTGATGGGGGCCCTGAGCGCGGCTTTTCTGGCCTTTGGTATAGGACTGCTGTACTGTGTGCGCGGCTCTTTAGGTATCAGCGAGATCATGCAGACCACCCTGGCGGCAACCGTACGCGATCCAATTGCCCTGGCCGGCTGGGGGTGCCTGCTTATCGGTATGGCCTTCAAGCTGTCGCTGGTTCCGGCCCACCTCTGGACACCTGACGTCTATGAGGCCGCACCGCCGCCGGTCGTGGCCTTTTTATCCGGCGGTTCCAAGGCTGCCGCGGTTCTGCTTATGGTCGTCCTGCTGGTGCACGTGGCCGAACTTGGCACCCTGCGGGTACCGTTGTTTGGTCTGGCGCTGTTGTCCATGCTGGTGGGTAATATGGCTGCATTGCGACAAAACCGGGTGCGCCGCATGCTTGCGTACTCCTCCATTGCCCAGATGGGTTATGGCGTGGTCGCGCTTGTCAGCATTCAGGGGCACGGCCTGCAGGCGGCTGCTTTTTATGCCATCGGCTACGGTATTATGAGCCTTGCCGCCTTTGGCGCCATCGGGGTGCTGGAGGCAAACGGCTGTGGAGCCGAACTTGACGATTATCGCGGCCGCGGCTTTACGCAGCCGGTGGCCTCGGGTGCACTGGCCATCTCCCTGTTCGCCCTGGCAGGCATTCCGCCGACAGTCGGTTTTACCGGCAAATTCCTTATCTTTGCCGCGGCCATCCGCACCGGGGAAAACGCACTGGCCATACTCGGTATTCTCACCGCGGCGGTGTCGATCTATTATTACCTGCGGCTGGTCGCTGCCCTGTACCTGCAGCGAGGGGCTGCCGAGCAAACGGAGAGCATCAGCATCAATGATACGGTGCTGCTGGCGCTCTCCTGTGTCCTGATCATTTTACTGGGTATTTTCCCAGCACAACTGCTGGACTTTCTGAAAATCCAGCTTCTCTGAACGTTCGACCTATGCAATGATTGCCAGCGCGGCGGCAAGCAGCCCCAGCAGCACCAGAATCACCAGCGCCGTGGGCCAATGACTGAGACTGGATTCAATTGTTGCCAGTAGCCCCTGCCAGTGCATGTTGGACCAGGTTTTTTTCAGTGAGGACAGCAGCACTTCACGTCTCGTGGGTAATCTTTCTTCAGCCAAACGGCAAACGTGGGTGAGGGCGGGCGTCATCCAGCGGCTCATGGGCACCAGTATATCACCCGGCGGGATTTGTGGCATGAGATATCGGGTGGAGAGCTGTCCATCAACTCTCTCCCTCGATCGGACCAGCCGCGCTCTCCAACCGACTGCGGCAATTGCCAGCACTGCGCCAAGCAACACCGGCCAGAGGCTGGCGGTGAAGGCGGCATGGATCCAACGTTCCGGCGTCTCCGGCACGAACCACCAAGGCAGCACCGCAACTGCCGTGACCAGCAATGCCCATGGCCATACCAACCCTCGCGCCGAATGATTTCCCGAGTCCCCTGTTCTGGGCTGATGCAGTAGAATCAGACAGCGTCCGACCAGTAATGCTGTGGCCACGCCGCTTGCGGGCAGAAGCGTCTGCAGCACCAAAACCCAGGTGTCCGGTGCGTTGCCAATCTGCGCTTTCAGTAAAAACTTCGCCGCCATGCCGCTCGTCAACGGTGCACCGGCAAGGGCAAGCGCCGGCAGCCACATGGCAAGCCACACCCGGCGCCGTTTTGCACCGCTGCAGGCGCGGATGACGCCGACACCGAGAAACAGAGCCCCTTTGCTGAGACCATGATGCAGGGCGTACAGGGTGATGACCGGCAGGATTACCGGGTAGGCTGCCGGGGACATAAGCCCTAACCCCACGGCCATAGTCAGGATCCCCATCTGGCTGATGCTGGAATAGGCCAACAGCGTCTTGGGATCCCGCTGTGTTAGTCCGACCAATACCCCATAAAAAGCCGCAGCCAGCCCCAGGGTGATGTACGCCTCGCCCCACTGGAGCAGCATCACCTCGCCAAGCGGTAATAATTGCAGCCAGCCCAACAGGCCAGCCTTAATCATGGCTCCCGACAACACGGCGCTGGCTGGGGTCGGAGCGACCGGATGGGCAAGCGGCAGCCACATGTGCAGTCCGAGCACCCCGGCCTTGATGCCGAAGCCGATAAGCGCCAGGAGCATTATCAGGTCTCGCGATTCGGCCTGCGCCAGTCCCTGACGCACGAGATGGAACTCTGTCGATTTCGTCGCGGTGGTCGCCAGCACCAGGGCGGAAAAGAGCGCCACCTCGCCAATGACTACCAGTATAATATAGATCCGACCGGCGTGCAGTGACAGGGAACTACGTTCATGCACCACCAGGCCGTAGGAGGCAAAACTCATCAGTGTGAAAAAAAGATAAAAACTTGTCAGATCCTGGGCCAGGATAAGGCCTATGTTTCCTGTCATGGACAACAGGAAATAGACAAAGAAACGATGGATTCCCTGCTGACCGGAAAAGTAAGCCCGTGCGTATATGCCGGACAGCAACCACAGCAGGGCGGTGAACAGCAGGAACAGGCGAGCGGTGTCGTTCACCAGGGCCAGCCTGGTGCCGAGAAGCAGCCAGGGCAGAGACAGTGACAGGTTTGAGGGTGCTAACACGGCCAGCAGAAGCGCAGGGAGCGGCACCCAGGGTGCCAGCCGCGCGACAGTCGAGCGCGCTGCATTGGGCGCCATTGCCACGGCCAGGACCAGAGGGCAGAGCACAGTCAGCGGCAAAATCAAAGAGATAAGTGCTTCTTTCATGGCAGATAGAACTCCCGCGCTGCAATGAGCTTTGCCCAATTCAGGGGACTGAAAGGCATTGCGGCCAGCAATCCAGCACCCAGGGCCATGACAGCAGTCGCAAGTGGAGGAAGCAGCAGCGCCCAGGCAGTCTCCCGGAGGCCAAAATGATGTTCCTTGGGCCAGCAGACTGGGGGCTCGCGAAACCAGACAGCATGCAGCACCGGCAGGAAATAGGACGCGGTAAGCAGACTGCTGCCCGCCAGAACGAAGATAACCCAGCCCTGGCCGGCCTCCAGTGCGCCCAGGCCCAGATACCACTTACTGATGAATCCGGCAACCGGCGGCGCACCGATCATCCCGAAGGCCCCGACGGTGAACGCCGCCATGGTCCAGGGCATACGCCGGCCTACCCCATTCATCTCGCTGATTTTGTGAACTCCCAGCGTCTCGGCCAGATTGCCGGCGCACAAAAACAGGGTGATTTTCATGAAGCCCTGGTGGACCAGGTGGACCATCCCACCGATGGTAGCAACAGGTCCAACGATGGCGACGCCCAAGGTGATGTACGAGACCTGACTGACCGTGGAAAACGCCAGCATACGCTTAAGGTCATCCTGAAACAAGGCCCGCAGAGACCCGTAGATGATAGTGGTCGCCGCCAGCCACGCCAGGGGGGCGGTAACCCCCAGGCCCGCGGCAAATTCAACCCCGAACACCTCATAGACGATGCGTACGATACCAAAGGCACCGGCTTTCACCACGGCCACCGCATGCAATAATGCGCTGACCGGTGCCGGGGCGACCATGGCCTGCGGCAGCCAGCCGTGCAGCGGCACCAGCGCCGCCTTCACGCCCAGCCCGGCGATCAGCAAGGCGAAAATTGCTCGCAGGGCTGGACGATGTTCTTCCCCCATGCCGTTAAGAAGTCCCCTCGGTGTAAATTCCAGTGTGCCCGTCAGGGTATAGAGCCATACCGTTCCAAGTAGCAGCAGGGCCCCGCCGAAAATGGTGTAGACGAGGTAAGACCGACCGGCACGACGAGCCACTTCCGTGCCGTGATGCATGATAAGCGGATAGGTGGCCAGGGTCAGCAGTTCGTAGAACAACAGGAAGGTGATCAGATTGCCGGCGAGGGACACGCCGGCGGTAGAAGTGACGCACAGGCTGAAAAAGCCAAAGAAACGGCTGCGATGGGGCGAGCCTTTCAGATAGCCGATGGCATAGACGGTGGTCACCAGCCAGAGCACCGCAGAGAGGGTGATAAAGAGCAGCGACAGCGTATCGGCAAGCAATACCAGCTCGAGATCTGGCAATAGTGCGAGTCGTGCTTCATAGCGATGTCCGAGGTATACCCCCCACAGCATCCAGCCTACCAGTACGAGGTTCAACAGGGCCCCCGTCAGGTTGAGGCCGGTGCGCAGGCGTACGCTATTCTCGGCCAGACTGAAGATGATCAGACCCGGCAGCAGGGAGCTGGCAATGACCAGAATGGGCACCCACGGATCCAGGTTCACGGCCTGACCTCCATTATGCCAAAAGGGCTGCCGATGTCCACTAGCGACAACACCGAAGGCGCCAGAAAACCCAGCAGGATCGCGCCAGAGGCGAGCAACAGCGCCGACCATTCCATCCTTGCCGAGACAAATTGAGGTTCGTGCGACACGCTGGCCGCAGTGAAAGCGTACCCCAGTACCTTGAACACATAGGCTGCTGCCAGCAAGCCGCCAAGGATCATAACCGCCGCCAGATCCCAGCGGCCCTGGATCACTGCAGCCTCAAGCAGCAGCCATTTGCCGATAAAACCGCCGCTTGGCGGCAGTCCCATGATACTTACCCCTGCCAGCGCAAAGGCTCCCGCAGTCAGTGGTAGGCGTTGCACGACCCGATCCATGTCAATGATACGGTCATGACCGCCAAAGTGCAGAAGATTGCCGGCCGCCAGAAACATGGCTGCCTTGGCCAGGGCGTGAGATATTGCCAGGTATGCGGTCGCACCCCATACGCTTGCCGCAGCTCCTGCGGCAAGCGGGAACGCAATAAACAGGTAGCCGATCTGAGCGACGGTGGAATACGCCACCAGCAGTTTCAGCCGGGGCTGCCGCAAGGCCTGAATGGAGCCCCAGATTATGGCCGCGGCCCCGAGCAGGCCAAACAGCTCATCGACCTCCCCGGCAAGAGAGTTGAAGATCGTGAGCCACAAACGCAGCAGGATATAAAATGAGGCTTTTACCACCAGCGCCGAGAGCAGCGCACTGACAGGAGCCGGCGCACTGGCATGGGCAGGGGGAAGCCAGAAATGCAGGGGGAACAGCGCTGTCTTGAGCAGCAGTCCGGCCCCCATCAGCCCCAGCGCAGCCCAGACCACGGCAGAGGACTCTACCCGCACGGCAAGGATTGCAATGTCCGCACTGCCGAAACCGTGATAGAGCAGCGCAACGCCGAAAAGGTAGGCAAGCGATCCCAGGAGCGTCGTCAGGAGATAGCGCATGGCCCCGCTCAGGGCGTCTCTCCCGCCAGGCATAGCGGCCAGGGCGACCGCCGCCAAGCCGATCAACTCCAGGGTAACGTAGAGGTTGAAAATATCGGCGGCAAGAAAGAGGGCATTCAGGGCGGCGAGAAGAAACAGCCACAGCGGCCAGAACCTGACCATATCTTCGCCATGGAAATAAGCCAATGAATAAACGGTGATGCCAAGCCCAACCAGGGCGGTTGTTGCGAGCATCAACAGGCTCAGGCCATCTGCCGTCAGATCAATACCGAGCGGCGCACCCCAGCCGCCAACGGCATGATGGTAGACGCCATGAGCGAGGAGCTGGCAACCCAGACCTGCGACAGACAGGGATACGGCGATAGCTGTCACGGCTCCGGCTAATTTAGCCATCCCCGGCCAGAGGAAACAGATCATCCCTCCCGTCAGCGGCAGCAGGATCAGGACGACAGCCCAGGGAATATCCCCGAATACCCCGACCATCAGTGCGGATCCCGTTCATCGCTCTGCAGCTCGGCACGGCCGGTTGCTGCGGTCAGCTTCACCATCAAGGTGAGGGCCAGCGCTGTGGCTGAGAAGGCAACCACGATGCCGGTGATGACCATGGCATGGGGCACGGCATCAGGCTGAGCCTCTCCGGTACGTCGTGCCAGCGCCACCAGTACCAGAAAGACCCCGCATCCCATCACGTTAAGGGCGAGGATCTTGCGCAGCAGATGCGCATGGACGATCAGGGCGTACAAACCCAAAAAGAAAAGCCCCACCCCCACCAGGGCGTAAAAGAACGCAGTGTTCATGTTTGATCCTTATTGCCGGGATGCTGTTTGTCCAGAAACAGGGCGGTCAGGGTTACCCCTATAGAGACCGTGGCCGCTGTCTCCAAAATCAGAATAAGGATACCGGCCTGGGCCGGGGGATACTGCAGCAGCCGGCCCGCAATCAGCAGGGTGCATCCCGACATGGCCAGGAAGGCGACAGGGCCTGCCGCCAAAGCAAGCCGCAATGGCAGTGGTGCGAGGCCGAGGTGGCAGCGCCAGCCGGACAATAGCGACAGTACTCCTGCTGCACCAAGCACGGCACCCGCCTGGAAAGCACCGCCGGGTGCGTGGGCGCCAACCCACAGCAGATACGCAGCGGCCAGAATCAGCACCGGTACCAGGAAACGAACCATGGTGTCCAGCACGAGGTCCGATGCCGCCTCGCGGCGTAAAGACAGACCGCCAAGCGACCAGACGCCGAGCAGGGCCAGCAATAACACAAACATCTCCAGCAGGGTGTCGTATCCCCGGAAATTGAGCAGCACTGCCGTCACCGGATTGCTTACTCCGCTCACCTCCATCTTGTCGGCAACCAGGTGTTGGAGGCCCTGGGCGTGCTCAGGCAGCGACAGTACGGAATAACCGAGACCCATTGCAGGTGTCAGCAGCAGCGGCAGCAGCCAGCGATTTCTCTCCATCTCACCTCCCCGGGGTATCGATTTTTCGCCGGGCTCGCCGAAATTCGAGATCCCTTGCGGAAACAACGAAGAACCCTGCGACAAGGGCAAGAATAATGACACCGATGCCGATGAGTGTCAGGCCACAATATTTTTCAGGCTCCAAAATTATAATCTTACGCCCAAGGGCAATGAGGGCCACGGCAAAGATCACTCTCAGCTCGACCCTGCCTTCGACGTAATAAGCCTTTATCGTTTCCAGTAATTCGAGACCAATGAGCACCAGGAGAAACAACCCGAATATTTCCAGTAGATCCCCGATGTCGAGAATGAATAACGGTGGCTTCAAAATATCCCGAATCAAAAGCCAGACGAGATCAATCAGTGCCAGCACGATCACCACAGCCAGCAGCACAACTAAAGCTGCAGTCACGATCCGTTCGAATTTCTTCAGGAAATCAATCATCTCCCCTCTTTATTCTGGTGGATTCGTCATCATCTGGAGCGTAGTCAATGGGGGGATGGCCAGCATCGATGCCAGGTGCAGCGATACTGGTATCCTTGAGTCTGGCCAGGGCGGTCAGCAGCAGGGCTCCAGTCAACCCGGCGCCAACAGCCGCCTCGGCCAGGGCGACATCGGGGGCGTCCAGACGTGCCCATGCCAGGGCCATCAGCAAGCCAAAGGAGATAAACAGTACAATAGACCGGAACAGATCTGTGCTGGCCAGCGCTTGCCACCCCAGCCACAACAAGCCCAATCCGAGCAGGGCATCGAATATCCATTGCAACGGGATTAACGCCTCCACAGATCAATGCCTCTCTGCAGCGCCCCCCGGGAGACCAGGTGGGCAATACTGGCTCCGGCGAGCAAAACAAGTATCCAGATCAGCACCAGCTTGCCGACTGCGGACCAGGACTTCGCCTGTACTGCCAGCCCCATTACCATGAGACCTAAGCCTACGTTGTCTGCCTTGGTCAGGGCGTGAAGCCGGGTATAGACATCAGGAAAACGCAATAGACCGACAGTTCCTGCCAGAAAAAAGAAGGCTCCGGCGATAAGCAGCGCGGCGGACAGGTAATCAATCAGCGTCATGGTCTGTCTCCCTGTTCGGCCAGGCAATCCGCACGAAAGCCACCGCCGTTACTGCGGCGAGCAGGGCGAACACCAGCGCCACATCGCGCAGCGCTGGAATGCCATAGGCCTGCGCCAGCAGCAGCAGTATCGCTACTGCAGTGGTACCGAATAACTGCGCTGCCAGCATGCGATCAGCGTTGGTTGGGCCGTGAACCACACGCCACATCCCGGCGCCGAGGTTCAGCAGCAAAAACACCGCCAATGTCAGATAAAGAGGCTGCACGTTTGCTCAATCCTCCAGCGTGACCGGCGTGACGAAGCCGGGTGGCTTGATCGCGAGCACAGAACAATCGATCTGGGTAAGAATCATTTCGGCTGTATTGCCCACGATAAATCCGGGAACGCCGGTCCGGGCCACTGTCCCCATGACAACGAGATCAGCCCCAATACGTTGAGCCAGCGCCGGAATTTCTTTGCGTGCCGTTCCCTTCACCAGGTGCGTTTGCGGTTTGAGGTAATCTATCGTTTCCTGACCAAGTTTCCTGGTCACTTCACTGATCAGGGCATCCAGACTGGCTGCGTGCTGACACCGTACCTTTTCAACGTATGCACTAATCTGTTCTTCCGGGGTACGCATAAAAGCGCCCCGCATGGTGCTTTCGCCGGCAGCGTGCCATGCATGGCCGATATGCAGCTCGGCAAAGTCGGAGAGTGCCAGGGAACCGGCCATCTCCAGGATCTGCCGATTCAAGGCATGGCGTGATTTCAGCTCTGCCGGTGGATATGCATCATTTACATCGACAGCAGCCAGGATAATCCGGTAGGATTTCGGCGGGGTTGGTTTGATGATCCATACCGGACAGGGGCATTTGCGCAGCAAATGCATATCTGCACTGCTGAACAGCCGGTCCAGCCAGTTCTGGATTTCGGGAGGCTTGATCACCAGGTCGTGTCCGTTGCGCAGCACCTCGCGGATGATTGCCAGAAAAGGTGTGCCATGCAGCACTTTGGTTTGGATCTGAATCCGAGCACGGTAAGGATTGATCAAGGTTTGCAGGCCCTCCGTTTTGGCCCGGAGCATCGCGGCCCGCAGATCGGCAGCGAGGGGGCCTGCCTCCGGTATTTCAATGCCGGTGCTGTAACTCTCGACTACATCAACAACCGTCAGGTTGGCCTGATTGTTCTCCGCCAGCATGACCGCGCGTTCCATGGCCGGTTCACATGTCTGCCCGGTTTCGACCACGAAGAGAATATCCTTGAATTGTTTCATATTACCTGCCTCCTTCAGAAACCTTCAGGGATGCGTCGAACATCCTGGCCACTCTTTGTTCCACCTCTTCAAGTTCTGCCAGAAAATTACCCTGACTGTCCAGCACGTGTATTTTGAGAACATCTTGATCGAGTTCGGTGCTCAATGTGCCTGGCAGCAGACTGATAGAATTGGCCATGAACACCTGCGGCATTCCCGTCGGCAGTCGATGCGTATATTCAATGAGAACGGGAGACATGGGCATGGCCGGATGAAAGACGCGCCATGCCACATCTATGCCACCAAGCAGGGAACGCAAGAGGAAGAAGGGCACGAACTTTAGAAACTCATACCAGACAAAAGACCCGGGTGGCAAGAGTATCGTGCTGGTCGCAACCGCCAGCAAAATAGCCGGTCCGCCGATCCACCAGGATGATGCCACCCCATCAGTGAGAATCCACCAGAGGACGAAGAACAGCCCTCCCCGCGATATGATGAGTGGCCAGTTATTTTTTCCTTTGACCGATATCATTCGTCATCTCCCCGCTCATTGAATGAGGCGCTCATGGCGAGCCTGGAACAGAATTTGGCCAAAAAAACAGTGGTAAGCAATTCTAGATTTTTATAATTGCCGAAGGCATGCCTCTTCAGTTCTTTTTTAGGTTATGCTATGCAACTTGTATCAAATAATTATTGCATTGGTCACAATTGTCAATGTGATTACCACTTAACCCTACGCTATATGGGGATATGAGGTGACCTTTTCACGGGTGTTCCGCAGCCTGGATGGCTGCGGTCAAGCCCCCAGGGATGGGTTTATGGCGTCCCGTGAAAAGGTCGCCTCATATCCCAGTGGATCTTCTGAGCTGGACTTGAGCGATAATCACAAATGTCAATGCACTTGCCTGTTTCAGCCAGTCTTGACGCAGAGACTCTTCTCTTTTTGGGTGAGAGCAAGTAAATTCAGGCGGAACCAAGTATTCCAAGCAAACCGTGGGCAGCGCTATCAACCCTGTTGTCGTCGTTTTCTTTTTTGCCAGGGTACGGCGAAGTGAGAAGGCCGGCAACAGGCTGGCCCGGCAGCAGGTAAAAAGTGATGCTGGTTCGGCCATCCTGTGCGGCAGGAAACGAGTCATAGAGCATGGTTTCCCACTGGTCGGCCCAGTCGGTGCCGTAGGGCAGCAGGGAATCAGGTGAATCCGGCATGTACGGCACGGTTGCGGTAATTCGGGCAAAGTCGGCGGCCAGGCCCCGGTGAATGAACGCCGTCGCCTGGTGAAAGGCTTCGATCCGCTCAACCACATATTTACCGCTTGCCGAAATAGCGGCGGGAAGGGCAAGCTTTAAGAGAGGGACAGCATGTTTTCCGCTGGCCGACGTGTATCTCTGCAGAATCTGCTCGGCGGCAGTCCGTGTCGAGGCTAACCAGAGGCTTACCGCTGGCAGCGGCTGCAGGTGCATGAGATAGGCCCAGGCATTGAAACGCATCTGCATATTGTTCTCATGAGGCTTATGCCGCTGGTTCGTAAATTTTTCCATCTCCTGCAACAGATATTCTGCATCCGAGCCGTCCTCTTTTTTCAAGGAACGAAGGGCCTCAAGTTCTTCCGCATTGAAATAAGAGGTCTCCTCCTGCAGATCGTCCTCTTCCCTCTCGAGTATTTCGGCAATACTCAGAATAAGGCGAGACTGCCACAGCTCCAGCTGCCCTTCGATGTCTTTGCCCGCTATCCCATGTTCTTTCAGCAAAGAGGCGACAAGTGCATGGTCTTCTCTGGGGCGATTTGCATTGTCCGGTACAGCGCCCGCGCCGGTGATCAGCCCGTTGAGCTGGTCGACGTAATACTCTCTGCGGGTTTTGATATCGTCGAGCAAACGCAAAAATTGTGTTCGGTTGACACCAAGCGGGGCAGGGGTGTGTGCCCGCCATAAATCTCGTTGGTAGAAATGAGTTGCTTCCTCATTGTGCTTTGCGTCGGGTCCAGGTTCCACCGGCTGCAGAAAGTGCAGGGGAGAGCAAAACAGCAGCAACGGAAAATATCTCTCTTGAAAAAGCTCCGTATCGGGAAAAATAAGCGTATCAAATGAATTCATATGCATCACGGGTAAGAGTTTTATCCTGTCGGGCCGGCCGAGGCTGAGATATCCATGCATGGTGACCGCCTTGCAGGCGATGACGAGGCGATATGAATGGTTGTACCGGGATGAACGGCGCTCTATTGTTCTTTGTGATTACCACTAAATTTCAGCCATATGGGGGGATATGAGGTGCCCTTTACTCGGGACGCCATAAACCCATCCCTGGGGGCTTGACCGCAGCCATCCAGGCTGCGGAACACCCGTGCAAAGGGCACCTCATATCCCTCTGGACCTTCTAAGCTGAACTTTAGAGGTAACCACCTTGTTCTTTGTGCCGGGATGTTTCCTTTGCCGCAGGGGGTGTCTTCATACAGACACGGGAACAATAGATACCTATTCATCTTTATCTTTTTTGAGAGAATCAATCAACGGAATAAGAAAGAGCAGGCATGCTACCAGGAAAATAACACTTCCGGCAAGGCTCAGCGGCTTCCAGTTGATGATGCTCTCGATCATGAAGAGCAAGGCGCAGATGATAAAAAGAATCCAGCCGTAGAGGTGATAGAGTTTTGTTTTGCCCCTCTTGACTCTGTGTTGTATGGGGTGCTCGTTTGCTTCTTTCCTGTTGCTCAAAGTTCACCCTTATGGTTGAGGCAGGCGCTGGAACAAGACTTGCTGCAGAGTCGGGATTATCAAAAAATTACCGCCACGAGGCGGCTGACTGGAGGCGATATCTTCTCTCAATCGGTCACCATCCGTTACGAACCGGCCTGCCGTGCGTTTCCCTCTGCCCGGCGAGCAGCGCATTATCTTGTAACATAAAAATTTTTTCCAATACTCCGCTGGCAATCCGGACAGGTGGCCCTGGTTGTTTTTATGTTGGAAGATTGTCGGACATATTCTTCAAGATCCACCCAGCGATTGTCTTCATGATAGATTTTTTTACAACCGATACAAATGGGCAGGAGACTTTCCAGGGAGTCTATCTTTTCCAGGGCGAGGATGAGATCGCTCAGCACATCGTATTTTTCCTGGATGATTTTTTTTCGCTCCATTGCATAACGTATCGATTTTAAAAGCAAGGCAGACGAGAGAAAATTCTTTTCGATATAATCCTCGGTCCCGTAACTGACCGCCTGTTGCGCAAGAGCCTCATCTTCGGGGTTGGACAGGACAATAACCGGCGTCTCCCTGAATTTCGTGATCACCCTGCGGGCGGTATCAAGCCCGGACGAATCCGGCAGTTCAAGGTCAAGCAGGATCACGTCAAAGTGGTCACGGGCAAGAAGAGAAAGCCCCTCCTTCAGGGTCTCCGCTTCTCTCAGATCAAAATGAACAGGAGGGGGGGGCGAGAGATATTTCCGGATAAGCATTCTCTCCTCCGGCCTGCCCTCAACTAAAAGTATTGCAATATTGTTCATCTATCTTTTATTCTGTCTGATGAGCCATTGGTCCCGACAACTTTTTACTATCACAATTGCAAATACCATACCGGGAAGTGAGCCAGACGGCTTCAACTGGCTGCGGATCGTCTCTATTTTCTTTCTGTCCTTTTTTAAAAAAAGAATTATCCTGTTTCTAGTAGTTGCAACCCGATAATTGGAAAATGATTGTGCTCCATAAGAATATTACGAGAATGTAACTGACCAGGAAAGGCATATACAACTGACGTCCTCTGGGAAGGTAACAATGTCGGATTCTGATGCCACTATTCTGATAATCGACAGGGACCCTAAAATATTCGATGTATTGTCGAAATGCATGGATACGCCAACGGTGCACTTTGATTTCGCATCGAGCCTGGGTGAAGGACTGCAAAAAAGTCGAAGCGACAGCTATCAGGTGATACTGATGCGGGATTCTCTGCAGGACGGCGATGCCTGCTATGTCGTCGAGGATTTTCAGTTCGATGCGGGTGCGGCGGAAATAATTGTTTTTACCACTGCCGGAGATATGGATCAGGCGGAGATTGCAATTAAAAGTGGTGTGTGGGAGTATCTCATAGACCCTGATCCGGAAAAAGCGCTGCCTGAACTTCTCCATCGAGCCCTGCAATACAGACTGTCAAAAAATGATGTTCCGCACCGCAAGCAGGATGAATTCCGTGATCGGCTTAAACATCATGGTATCATCGGCCGAAGCGCTCCGATCCAGAAATGCATTAATTTTGTGGCCAGAATAGCACCGTCCGATGCCAACGTTCTGATATCCGGCGAGACAGGGACCGGCAAGGATCTTTTCGCCGCGCTCATCCATCGGCTGAGTTCGCGCGCCGCTCAAAAGATGACCATTGTTGATTGTGCTGCTCTTCCCTCGACCCTGGTGGAGAGTATCCTTTTCGGCTATGACAAAGGATCTTTCACCGGAGCCGATAAAAAACAGCCGGGGCTTGTCAAGCAGGCAGACGGCGGTACGCTTTTTCTCGATGAAGTGGCCGAGATGCCGCTGGAGACCCAAAAAAAATTCCTCCGTGTTATTCAGGAAAGAAAATATCGTCCTGTCGGCGGGAATGTTGAAACAACCAGTGATTTCAGGTTGATATCAGCGACCAACAAGAATCTTCCGGCCATGGTAGAGGCTGGGACTTTTCGGGAAGATCTTTTTTTCCGCCTTAAAACCTTCCATCTCGAACTGCCGCCATTACGAAGCAGAGCCACGGATATCACCGAACTCGTCTATTATTATCGAGATACTTACTGCCGGCACCACCAGCTGCCAAAGAAAAATTTATCGCCTGATTTTGCCATGCTCCTGGGCCAGTACGATTGGCCGGGAAACGTTAGGGAACTGTTTCAAACCATCGAATGTTCCATTGCCAGCGCCCAGGACAGTGCTATTCTTTATGCTAAACACCTGCCGCTCAATATCAGGATCGAGATTACCAGGAAAAAAATAGCGGCAATGACTGAAGAAGATTCGGTTCATGGACTGGACGGCCCGGTTTGCCGGGCGACCCAGGACATGCCGACGCTGAAAACAGCCCGGGACAAGGCTATTGCCGATCAGGAAAAAAAATATCTGCGTCAGCTCCTGGCCGTTTCGAAAGGAAATATCCAGAGAAGTTGCGAAGTTTCCGGTCTTTCGCGCTCCAGGTTATATGATCTGCTCAAGAAATATCAGCTCGTCCATAAATGACGGTGTCGTGGAAGCACGATTCTTTTGTTGCAGCCCTCTCCATCCTGTTTCAATGGACGAATCCTGTCTGCCGGGACAAAATGTTCGGATGAATCGCGATCCACATAACGTTCAGTCAGGCTGGCTGGAGGTACCTTTTGAGACACTGCATATCGAGGAAAGCGAGGTGTTTCAGGTGCATGGGCTTCTGGTGGATAATTTTTTTCTCTTACCACTGAAAGTTCGCCTCATAGCCCCATAAAGATGAGGTTGAGTCGTAATCGTATTATTGTATGTAACTGATTGCTTGGTCACTCAGGATTCTGCCTTTTATGGTTAGTGGAAAAGGACGCGCAATGGTGACAGGAAAAACAGATACGCTCTGGTATAAGGACGCCATTATCTACGAATTGCATGTAAAGGCCTTTAGAGACAGCAATGACGATGGGATCGGCGATTTTAAGGGACTGATTGAAAAACTTGATTATATCGAAAAACTCGGGATCAATGCTCTCTGGCTGCTGCCTTTTTACCCTTCGCCATTTAGAGATGACGGGTATGATATAGCCGATTATCGGGGAATTCATCCAGGCTATGGCAAGGTGCGCGATTTCCGGGCCTTTGTCCGCGAAGCCCACCAGCGCGGGATAAAAATTATCACCGAGCTGGTTATCAACCATACTTCCGATCAGCATCCATGGTTTCAGGCAGCGCGGAGGGCCAAAAAAAACTCGGCACGGTGGAACTATTATGTCTGGAGCGACACCAACGCCAGATTTCCCGAGACACGGATAATTTTCACCGACAGCGAACCCTCCAACTGGGCCTGGGACCCGGTGGCAAAGGCATATTACTGGCATCGTTTTTTTTCTCACCAGCCCGATCTCAATCACAATAATCCGAAAGTCGTCCAGGCGGTCCTGAAAGTAATGCGCTTCTGGCTCGATATGGGCGTTGATGGGCTGCGACTGGACGCGGTGCCCTATCTCTGCGTGCGGGAGGGCACCAGCAACGAGAATCTGCCGGAAACCCATGCGGTTCTCAAACAGTTCCGCCGGGAACTGGATCAACATTATACCGATCGGATGCTTCTGGCCGAGGCCAATCAGTGGCCGGAAGATGTCCTGCCTTATTTTGGCGACGGCGATCAGTGTCACATGGCCTTTCATTTTCCTCTCATGCCGAGGATGTTCATGGCCCTGCGCCAGGAGGACAGGCACCCAATCACCGATATTCTCGATCGTACTCCGCCTCTTCCCGGCGGTTGTCAGTGGGCGCTTTTTCTGCGCAATCACGATGAACTGACCCTGGAAATGGTTACTGACGCAGAACGGGATTACATGTACAGGGAGTACGCCAAAGACAGCAGAATGCGTCTGAACGTCGGAATCCGCCGGCGGCTGGCACCGCTTGTCGACAACAGCCGAAGGCGCATGGAGTTGCTCAATTCGCTGCTTTTTGCCATGCCCGGCTCGCCGGTCATCTATTATGGCGACGAGTTGGGGATGGGCGATAATATCTTTCTTGGCGACCGGAACGGCGTCCGTACGCCGATGCAGTGGAGTCTGGATCGCAACGCCGGTTTTTCCAGAGCCGATTCTGCCCGTCTCTATCTGCCCCCGATCACCGATCCGGTGTACGGCTATCAGTCGGTCAATGTCGAGGCCCAGGAGCGGGATCCCTCATCCATGCTGCATTTCATGCGGCGGATGATCGCTCTGCGACGGCAGCACAAGGCCTTTGGCCGCGGCAGTATAGAGTTTCTCCGGCCGGATAACCGGGCAATTCTTGCCTTTACCCGCCGTTATAAAGGGGAAATAATCCTGGTGATCGCCAATCTGTCCAGATATGTCCAGCCGGCGGAGTTGGATCTTGGTGCATTCAAGGGCATGATCCCGGTTGAGATGATCGGCAGAACCGAATTTCCGGCCATTGATCAGCAGCCCTATTTCGTTACTCTGGGGCCGCATAGTTTTTACTGGTTTCGCCTCGAAGCGCCAGCCGAACCGATCAAGGCAGGTCGGTCCGTGCCGCCGGAACATTTGAAACTGCCCCAGCTGACCCTGGATAAAATGTGGGACACCCTGCTGGAACCCCACTGCCTTTTGACGCTCGGCAATGATATCCTGCCCGCTTATCTGGCCCGGCAGCGCTGGTTCGCCGGCAAAGCGAAAAATATTTCGTCCTGCAGCCTCATCGACTGGTGTAAACTGGGGGCCTCTTTTTATATGACCGTGCTCCGGCTGCGGTATGACTCCGGCGAAGAAGAATATGTGCTGCCGCTGAAGATTGTTCAGGGGGAACCGGCCGCTGCCATGCGAGCAGAGCTGCCCGAGAGTGTGCTTGCCCTGGTCAAAAATCGACGGGGTGACGGGATTTTGTATGACGCTTTGATGGATCGCGCTTCCTGTGATATTTTTTTAAGCGCCATCGGTGACGGCCGCGAGTATAGAACCTTCCACAATGGAGTTATCCAGGCCGTTTCGACCAACCTCTACGACCAGCTTGTGCAGTCCGATACCTGCTGCATCTCAGTGTGCAAGCTGGGGGCAGAACAGAGCAACAGTTCGATAATCATCGGCGAGAGCTTTGTCCTGAAGCTGTACCGAAAGTTGGAAAAAGGGATCAATCCGGATGTGGAAGTCAGCCTGTTTCTCACCGAGCAGGGTCAGTTTACCGCAATCGCCAGGGTGATCGGAACCCTGCAGTATGTTGATGGCGCCGGCAATGAAGCAACGCTCGGGATGCTGCAGGAATATATCGCCAATCAGGGCGACGGCTGGGCGTATTCCCTGTCGGCCCTGCAGGATTATTACAGCAAGGCGGAACAGGCAGACGCCGGAGGCGAGTCCCCGCCTGTCCCGGGCTTGATGGGCCGGCAGCTTGTCCAGGACTCTGTGCAGGAGCCGCCGGCTGTTTTTGCGGCCATGACTGGTGCATATCTGCAGTCGGTCAAGACCCTGGGACGGCAGACCGCAGAGTTCCATCTGGCTCTGGCCGGCGACAAGAAAAACAAGGATTTCAAACCGGAAAAAGCGACCAGGGTGTATGCGGAACAACTTGCCGATTCGATCAGCCGGCAGATTCAGCAAGCCCTGGCCGGCCTCAGCCGAAAATCCATGCAGCTGCCGGCAGAACTCGGCAGAAAGAGGGATCGGGTAATGAGCGAGGCCCCCGCAGTACTCGACAGGGTGGGCAGGATAGCGTCACTCGGCGACAAACTGGGTTGGCTGATCCGGCATCATGGCGATTATCATCTGGGCCAGGTGCTGCGGACAGAGAATAATGATTTTATCCTCCTTGATTTTGAAGGGGAACCCCAGCGGCCGCTCAGCAAAAGACGCCGCAAAGGCTCGGCTTTGAAAGATGTGGCCGGCATGCTCCGGTCCCTGCATTATGCCGCTGAGAGGGGGCTGCCGGCGGGCGAAGAACAAAGGGATCGGCGGGAGCGGCTGCGGCCGTGGGCCCGAGCCTGGTATGAATGGATGAGCAGTGTCTTCGTCGGGGCGTATCTTGCCGCAGCGGGCGGGGCGCAATACCTGCCGGGCGCTGATATCGGCTATGTCCTGGAGATGTTTCTGCTGGAAAAAGTCTTCTATGAGCTCGAGTATGAACTGAATAACCGGCCGGACTGGATACACATTCCGTTGGCCGGTATAGTCGATATACTCGATACTACCCCCACTCGATTGGCGTAAGACCAAAAAACAGATTACCGCTTAATAAGGCAACTATGACAACTTCCAACGATTTCATATCCGATTACGATCTGTACCTGCTCGCTGAAGGTACGCACTACCGTTCCTGGGAAAAACTCGGGGCGCATATCGTCAATACCGGCGGCCGGGAAGGAACGTATTTCACCGTCTGGGCGCCCAATGCCGAAAAAGTTTCCGTCATCGGCGATTTTAACGGCTGGAACGAGATGGCCAATCCCCTCAAAAGAATTAAAGATTTTGGTTACTGGCATGGTTTTGTTGCAGGAGTGGGAAAAGGGGCGCTGTATAAATATGCCATCACCTCACGGCTGCATAATTTTCATCTCGAAAAAACCGACCCCTATGCCTTCTTCTGTGAGATACGGCCCGCTTCAGCCTCGGTAGTCTGGGATCTTGACGGCTATGTCTGGCAGGACAGTGGTTGGATGGAAGCCCGGGCCGACCGCCAGCACCACGAAGCACCCATCTCGATCTATGAGCTGCATCTGGGGTCATGGATGCGGCGGGACGATGACGGCGGCTGGCTGAGCTACCGGGAAGTGGCGGAGAAGATTGCCGAATATGTCAGCGGGATGGGGTTTACCCATGTGGAATTGCTGCCGGTCAACGAACACCCGTTCGATGGCTCCTGGGGGTATCAGACCATCGGGTATTTCGCCCCAACCAGCCGGTTCGGGACCCCGGAGGATTTTAAATATCTGGTGGATACCCTTCATCGCTGCAATGTCGGCGTTGTTCTTGACTGGGTTCCGGCGCATTTTCCGAGAGACGGCCACGGCCTCGGGCTTTTTGACGGCACCCATCTTTACGAACATGCGGACCCACGCCAGGGTGAACATAAGGACTGGGGCACCTATATATTTAATTACGGCCGGACCGAGGTGGCCCAGTTCCTCCTCGCCAATGCCCTTTTCTGGCTGGAAATATACCATATCGACGGGTTGCGCGTCGACGCCGTGGCCTCCATGCTCTACCTCGATTACTCCCGAAAGGAAGGGGAGTGGATACCGAATTGCTATGGCGGCCGAGAAAATCTTGAGGCGATAGGGTTTTTAAAACGATTCAACGAGCTGGTCTATCAGGAACATCCCGATGCCATGACCTTTGCCGAAGAATCGACCTCCTATCCCATGGTTTCCCGACCGACCTATCTGGGCGGGCTCGGCTTTGGCTTTAAATGGAATATGGGCTGGATGCACGATACCTTAGCCTATATGAGCAACGACCCCATTCATCGCTCGTATCACCACCACCGGCTGACGTTCAGCCTCCTCTATGCCTATCATGAAAATTTTATTCTGCCCTTCTCCCACGACGAGGTGGTGCACGGCAAGGGATCGCTGATCGGCAAGATGCCCGGCGACCACTGGCGCAAGTTTGCCAATCTGCGCCTGCTCTTTGGGTACATGTTTACCCATCCGGGCAAAAAACTGCTGTTCATGGGCTGTGAATTCGGGCAGTGGACCGAGTGGAATCACGATGCAGGCCTTGACTGGGCACTGCTTCAGTTTCCCATGCACCAGGGGCTGCAGCGCTGGGTCCGTGATCTGAACACCTTGCTGCGCGGTGAGCCCGCCCTCTATGAACTCGATGACGAACCGGGTGGTTTCTCCTGGATTGACTGCAATGACAGCCAGCAGTCCATCTTGAGCTTTACTCGCCGCAGCAGGAGTTCCGGCGATATGGTCGTCTGCATCGGTAATTTCACTCCGGTGGTCAGACACAACTATCGCCTAGGCGTCCCTGAGATGGGCTTTTGGGAAGAGGTTCTCAACGGCGATGCACTGCTCTATGGCGGCAGCGGTCAGGGCAATTTCGGCGGCAGGGAGGCGACGCCCGAGTCGGTCCATGGGCAGCCGTATTCACTTAATGTTACCCTGCCGCCCCTGGCCATGATGATCTTTCGTCTGAAACAGGGATAATGACAATGTCGACGGCAATAGACAGGGCACTGCAGCTCCTCGGTATTCGAAATTTCCTGCTGGGAATCCATGATGCGGCGTTTCCCAGTCTGGCCACGGAGGATCTGGGGCGCGGCTCACCCTATACCGATGGTGCTGCGGTATTTTTGCAGTTCGCCCGGTCCCTTGGCTTCAATGGAGTGCAGCTCGGACCGCAGGGGATAACAACGCCGGCCAACGCCTCGCCTTACGATGGCAGTTTTTTTTCCCGCAACCCCCTCTCTCTGGCACCGCTCCCCTTGACCAACTCTGCGTGTGTCCTGCTGGGCCCGGAGAAACTGGCCGGGTTCATGAGCAGGCGTCCCGGCGATACCAAGCGGGTGGACGATCGGTTTGTCAGATGGGCGCAAGGGCTGATCGCCGAGGAGATATGTTGTCGCTACCGGCAGGAAATACAGTCTGCCTCTTCGCCGGCGTGCACTGCGCTGCAGCAAACATTCAGCACGTACCGGCAAAAAAACAGCAGCTGGCTCGGCAGGGACGCTCTCTACCAGGTTCTGCGTCAAAAATACGGCGGCAACACCTGGAAAAACTGGGGGAAAAGTGAAGAAGCACGGCTCGATCAACATCTTTTTGCGCCAAAAGAAGGGTGCCGGACGCAGACCAGGCTGCGCCTTCAAGCCCTGTATCGCCAATATGGCGAACAAATAGAGGACTATTGTCTAATCCAGTTTCTGCTGGCCGAACAGCACCGGCGATTACGGGAACACTGCCACCACCTCGGTCTGCAGCTGTTTGGCGACTGCCAGATCGGAATTTCCCGCCGCGACGCCTGGTATGCGCAGTCTTTCCTGCTGCCGGGCTATGTCATGGGGGCGCCGCCCAGCCGCACCAATCCGCTCGGGCAGCCGTGGAACTATCCGGTTCTTGACCCCCGGCATTATGGCACGACCGGCCGCAGCGGCCGGTTCGAGCGGGGCGCCGCGCTGCGTTTTGTCCAGCAGCGGCTGGAAAAAATGGCCGAGGAGTTTGACGGCCTGCGGCTGGATCACCCCCACGGTCTCATCTGTCCATGGGTCTATAAAGAAGATCAGGACGATCCTTTCTATGCGGTGCAAAACGGTGCCCGTCTTTTCGCCTCGCCGAATCTGCCCGATCATCCGGCGCTGGCCGGCTTTGCCATAGTCCGGCCGGACCAGCTCAATACACGGCTGCCGCGATATGCCGACGACTGGGTGACATCTCTTGCGCCGGAACAGCTCAACCGCTACGGGCAGCTCTTTGCGGTGATAATGGATACCGTCAGCCGGCGGTGGCATGGTGCCGGGGAGGTCGTCTGCGAAATTCTCAGCACCCAGCCGTATCCGATCAAGCGAGTGCTGCAGGTATATGGCCTGGGCCGTCAACGGGTGACCCAGAAGGCTGATCTGGCCAATGATGGCGATGTCTGCCGCAGTGAGAATGCGCAGCCGGAAGACTGGCTGATGCTCGGCAACCACGACACCCCTCCCATCTGGCTGGTGGCCGAGAAGTGGGCAAAAGAAGGCAGCATCCGCCGGCAGGCGGAGCACCTGGCCACCCGCCTGGCAATCCCTGAAGGGGCGCGGGGCGGCTGGATCGACCATCACGCACTCGATACGGCGGCGCTGGTTCAGGCCAAATTCGCCGAGCTCTTTCTTGGCCCGGCCCGGAATATCATGGTGTTTTTTGTCGATCTTCTCGGCAGTAAAGAGACCTATAATCGACCGGGCACTGTCAGCAGTGACAACTGGACGCAGCGGGTTCCGCCGGATTACCGCAGCTGGTATAGCGACAAAGCAGCGGCCAATCACGCCTTGAATATCCCCAGAGCACTGGCCATGGCGTTACGGGCCAAAGAGTATTCCGGCGATTCCAGCTCAGAGGAACACCGCCGGCTGATTCGTTTGCTGGAAGGGGGCAAACCAGCTTGCTCATCTGATTACGGTGTCGGCTGAACGGTTTTTTAAAACTCGGAGAAGCTGCAGCGGCATGCCTGACCCAGAGGCAAAAGTACTTTTCCTGTCCGGCTGGACAAAATCCTCTGCGGGAAGACAAGAGATGCAGGTATGCCGGAACTTTACGGGCAAATCTTTTGTCTATCTGGTTTTGGTTTTGAGCGAGAGCTGGCATTAAATTTGCGTTGCATTTGTATGCCGTCGTCGATGTGGAAAACTTCATCCCGGGAGAGCGGGGGAAATCTGGAACGTTTCTGCCGCAGCCGGATTGCCCCCCGCCTCGCTGTATTGTTCCAGGGAACAGGCATCCTGTCGTATCGGCCTGAAAACAAAATTATGATGTGTGTTTCCAACAATGCGGAGTCTGCAGGCAGCCACCAGGGGGCGAGCAGATTTGATGCCCTGACGTCCAGGCTTTCTGAGAGGGGAAAAGGCTGACCCGGTTCAGGTCAAAAAAAGAACGTGCCAGTAAATTCGGGAGGAAAGGTGGTCGATTTTAGAATGAATTTTGGCACCAGCATCGAATCCGCCGGAGGGGTGCGTTTTCGTCTGTGGGCGCCGCAGGCCAGACAGGTTGACCTGTGCCTCCAGGGTGGATCGACGGAAAAACATCTCGTGCCGATGGCCAGGGAGCCGGAGGGCTGGTTTGGCGTACATCACCTGACGGCAAGTCCCGGCGATTGGTATCAGTTCATGATTAATGGTGAGCTGCTGGTTCCCGATCCAGCCAGCCGCTATCAGGCGGACGATATTCACGGCCCGAGCGTCGTCTGCGACCCCGATGCCTATCTCTGGCACGATGTGGGATGGCGGGGACGGCCGTGGGAGGAAGCGGTTATTTACGAGCTGCATGTGGGCTGTTTTTCTGCGGCTGGAACGTTTAAACAGGTCACCGAACGACTCGATTATCTTGTGCAGCTTGGGGTGACGGCTATAGAGTGCATGCCGCTCGCCCAGTTTCCGGGCAACTTTAACTGGGGCTACGACGGTGCTTTGCTCTTTGCCCCCTGCAGCGTTTACGGCAGGCCGGAAGAGCTGAAGGAGCTGGTCGATGCGGCGCACCAGCGGGGCCTTATGGTCTTTCTCGATGTGGTATACAACCATTTCGGGCCGGAAGGGAACTATCTCTATGTCTATGCCCGCGATGCTTTTTTTACCGAGCGTTTCAAGACCCCCTGGGGCATGGCCATTAATTATTGCGGCGAGCAGAGCAAAACCGTCCGGCAGTTTTATATTGCCAATGTCTTGTATTGGCTTGAAGAATTCCACATGGACGGTCTTCGGTTCGATGCGGTACACTCTATCTTCGATCATTGCCGTCCCGATATTCTCGAAGAAATTGCCGAAAAGGTTCATGCCGGGCCGGGCAGCCGGCGGCATATTCACCTCATCCTGGAAAACGACGACAATTGTGCCGGCTACCTGACCCGGAAACCGGATGGACAGCCGCGTTATTTCAGCGCGCAGTGGAACGATGACTTTCACCATGCCTGTCATGTTCTTGCTACCGGGGAAACTGACGGCTATTACCAGGATTACGCTGACCGACCGATTCACCATCTCGGGCGATGTCTGACCGAAGGTTTTGCCTATCAGGGGGAAATCTCCCCATTTCGCGACAATGCCAGGCGCGGGCAGCCGAGTGCGCATCTGCCGCCGCTGGCCTTTGTCTCGTTTTTGCAGAATCATGATCAGATCGGCAACCGCGCCCTGGGGGAGAGGCTGACGGTCCTGGCTGATCAATCTGACCTTGCTGTGCTCACCGCCCTTTTTCTGCTCGCCCCATCGCCGCCGCTTCTCTTCATGGGGGAGGAGTTTGGCGCCGGGAGTCCCTTCTGCTTTTTTTGTGACTTTTCTCCTGAGCTGGCGAAAAATGTCGTCTCGGGAAGACTGAAGGAGTTTGCCCGGTTTGCCCGCTTCAATTCGCCGGAGAATCTGGAGCGTATCCCCGATCCCACCGCCATGACAACTTTTTTGCGCGCAAAGCTGAACTGGCAGAGCGTTGACAAGCCGTGCGACAATGCGACCCTGCCGTTGTATCGGCAGCTGTTACATATTCGTCGGCAGGCAATTATCCCCTGTTTGAAAAAAAGACAGAGAAATGAGGCCGGGATGCAGGTTTTCGGTGAGAAAGCACTGCAGGCCTGGTGGACATTGACCGATGATGAAACCCTTGTGGTGCTTTTGAACCTGCAGGATCAGGCGGTCAGAATTGCGCCGGCATCCTCTGCGGCCGCCCCCGGAAAATATGAACATGGGCAGGTTCTGTATCAATATTGTAGGCGGGGCAGCGATGCCGTGTCATCTGGTACTCTTTTACCCAAAAGTATCGTCTGGCTCATTGACCGGAGCGGGGGAGAAAAATGAGTGAAAAATCATTGCGGGCAATTGCTGCTGCTTTAGGGATAACAGTTGGGACAAGAGCCGGACCGGAGGCAGAGCAATATCTTGTCTCTTTACTGCAGGCTGCGCATCAGCCGATCAGCGGAGCCGCTGATGCAAACGCTCTGCTGCAGCAGCTGGAAGAACTGCTCGATCAGCGGATGCTTGAGCCTGTTCAGGTCATAGAAGAAGCCGCAATGCCGGCAACGATTGCTGTCCGGCTGCGGTCCGGTGACGACCGGACCTACCATTGGACGCTGACCGAGGAGCGCGGCATTCGGCACCAGGGCAGTTTCACCCGGCGCGAGCTGGTTATGGCGGCGGACACCGGCTCTCTGGATCGGGATCATCCAGGGCTCTCGCTTGCCCTTGGGGTGTCCCTGGAGTGCGGGTACCATGAACTGGTGATTCATGAGGCAGAACAGACAGAGGAGGGGGAACGGGCAAGCCAGCTGTTGATTGTCGCACCGCGTCAGGGCTATGTCCCTCCAGGGTTAGCGGAAAGTAACCGGGTCTGGGGGCTGAGTGTTCAGCCGCATGCGATTCGTTCGAGAGACAACTGGGGCATCGGCGATTTTTCCGATATAACCAGAATACTTGGCAGCAGCGCCGAGGGAGGGGCTGGAACGCTGCACCTCGGCCCCCTTTCGAGCTGTGTCACGAATCACCTGGCATCGGTTGATCCTGATGCTCCCCGAGAGGGACCCAATCCCTACAGCCCTTCCTGCCGTTCGCATTTGAATACCCTTTTTCTCGATGTCATGGCAATTGCCGATTATTGCGAATGCGAGGCCGTCAATAAGGATGCTGAACAATCAGAACTCCAGGCGCGGTTAACCAGACTGCGCGACAGTACCCCACGAGATTATGCGGAAGTCTGGGCCATTAAAGAGGAGCAGCTGAGAAAACTGTGGGATTGTTTTTACACCAATCATCTGCATCCGGAGACTGCTAGAGGAACGGAATTCCGCCTGTTCCAGAAAAGAGGAGGGGAGTCGCTTCTGTCTTTTGCCGTATTTGCCGCACTTGAAAAAAAATTCGGTGTCGAAGATCGACACAAAGCCGGCTGGTCGAACTGGCCGATCGAGTTTACCGATTTTTCTTCGGAACAGGTCCGGCAGTTCGCCCGGGAGGAGGTCTATGAAATAGAATTTCAGCAGTATCTCCAGTGGCAGGCCAATATCCAACTGGCGGCAATCGGGCGTCGCTCCATGGAACTGGGGCTGAAGGTTGGTCTTCTTGGAGAATTTCCGTTTGGCGTGCACGGGGGTGGTTTTGAATCCTGGCGCTATAAGGACGCGGTGCTGGCCGGTTCGATGGTGGCGGAGCACCCCGGCGACGATCCCGGCCATAATCCTGCGGTCGGTCTGCCGGTGTTTCTGCCGCAAAGTCTCAGGCAAATTCGCTATCGACCCCTTATTGAAGGATTGCGGCAGAGCATGCGTCCTGCCGGGGCGCTGATTATCAATTCGATTTCGAACTATTTTCGGTCCTGCTTTTATTTTGCCGGTAAAGGTGAAAAAAAAGACAGCTTCGTCTCTTATCCTTTTGCCGAGATACTGGCAATCATCACTCTGGAGAGCCGCAGGAATCGCTGTCTGGTTATTGCCGATAACAGCCGATTCCTGCCCAAGGAGCAGCTGCGGCAGCTGCAGCAAAGAAATATTTTTGTCAGTGATGCCTTCCTCCACGCGAGAAACGACCAGCAGCAGTGGTTAAGCGCTGCAGAGTATCAACCCGAGAGCGCGGTACGTTCCTCGCCGCCGTTTCTTGCCACCCTGCATGGATTCTGGCACGGCAGGGACATTAGTCTGCAGGTGGCCGAGCGCCTCTTTGAAGACGATGCGGCCAGGGAAAAGGTCATTATTGAAAGGGCTGCCGATCGGGTCCAGTTGCTGATAACGCTTGATCACGAACAGCTCCTGCCGGAAGGGTATAACCTTGACGAAGGGATTCGGGAGCAACTAGATCTTTCCCTGTTGACAGCGATACAGATTTTTCTGGCCCGGAGTCCGGCCAAAATTCTTCTGGTGCCGGTTGCCGATCTCCTCGGGTTGGAACTCCAGGCGGAACCCCCTTCCATACGCAGCCAGAAGTTCTGGCAAACGGCTTACCCTGTTGATATTGAGGAGATGCTGGGCAGAGAAGAGATGATTGCACTGTACAAGGCACTCTGCCGGGAACGAGGTTATGGCAATGTCCGGCCTTCCGCGCGGAGCTCCGATCGGAAGAAAAGATCAGCCCAGCAGTTGCCGCTCGCCTTTTATCGACTGCAGCTGCATAAGGATTTTACTTTTAACCATGCCACGGCAATCATCCCGTACCTGAGTAAGCTTGGGATTTCACATTGTTATCTGTCGCCATTCCTGACGGCCCGGCCGGGCAGCAGCCACGGCTATGATATCATCGATCATGGGAAAATAAATCCGGAAATCGGCAGTCGGGAGGAGTTTGAAAGGTTTCTGTCGGTCGTCGAGGAGCACGGCATGGCCCTGGTTCTGGACATCGTCCCCAACCATATGGGCATCGGCTCTGACAACCAGTGGTGGATGGATGTTCTGGAAAACGGTGAAGCCTCGAAATATGCCCGGTTTTTTGATATCAACTGGCGACCTCAGCAGGCGGATCTGGCCGGACGCCTGCTTCTGCCTGTTCTTGGCGATTACTATGGCAAAGTCCTGGAAAATGGCCAGCTGACTCTCTTTTTTGACCATATCTCAGGGACATTTTTCATAAAATACTACGACCATCGATTTCCCATCAGCCCCTGGACGTGTCCGCCACTGCTGAGCTATGGCATCGAGCGTCTCGGCAAGCGGCTGGGCGAAGAGCACCATAGTTACCAGGAATTCCAGCACCTCATTCAGGCATTCGGCAACTTGTCCGGGCATGGCGAAACCGCAGCGGCAATGATGCAGGTTCGTCATCGCAATAAAGAAGTGAGCAAGAGAACGCTTGCCCGGCTCTGCGAAAAGCATGCAGAAATAAAACAGTTTGTAGAGGAAAATGTGATGCTGTTCAACGGGATGCCGGGCAGGCCGGAAAGTTTTGATCTGCTCCACCTGCTGCTGGAGGCGCAGCCATATCGCCTGGCTTTCTGGCGGGTCGCCGTCGATGAAATCAACTACCGCCGTTTTTTTGATATCAACGATCTGGCCGGCCTGCGCATGGAACAAACCGAGGTCTTCAACCAGACCCACAGCCTGATTCTCGATCTGGTTGCCACCGGCAGGCTCGACGGTCTGCGGATAGATCACCCGGACGGGCTTTATGATCCTCTTGCCTATTTTTGCCGTCTCCAGGACTTTGCTGCTGGAGAAGAATATACGGAGCCGAACCACGGGGCGCACGATGGCGAGGGGCGGAGCGATAAGCCTCTGTATATCGTGATTGAAAAAATACTCGCGGATTTTGAATCTCTGCCGCACAACTGGCCTGTCAGCGGCACCACCGGGTATGATTTTTCACATCATCTCAATGGCCTTTTTGTCAAGAGCGCAGCCGAGAAGACCTTCACCTCGGGGTATAATCGGTTTGTTGGCAACAGAGCCGACTATGACCAGCTGATGTATGCCTGTAAAAAATTGATTATCCGCTTTTCCATGGCGGGAGAATTAAATGTCCTGACCAGCCTGTTATACCAGCTGGCCAGAGCGAACCGCCGCACCCGGGATTTCACCTTCAATAATCTGCGTGATGGCCTGATTGAAGTGATCTGTTTTTTCCCCGTGTACAGAACCTATACCTGCCGGGACGCAATTGCGCCGCAGGATGCCCGGTTTATTGAATGGTCCCTGGCACAGGCGGAAGCCAGGCATAATCTGGCCGATGCCAATGTCTTCGGTTTTATTAAATCGGTGTTACTGCTTGCAACAGAGGAAAAAGACAGCCAGAGGAAGAAGTGCCGTGATTTTGTCAGGAAATTTCAGCAGTATACCGGGCCGGTCATGGCGAAGGGAGTAGAGGATACCTTCTTCTACAGGTACAATCGCCTGCTTTCCCTCAACGAGGTCGGCGGCAATCCAAAATGTTTCGGGATCTCGGTCGCCGCCTTCCACCAGACCAATCAAAGCCGTCTCCAGCATTGGCCGCACGCCATGTTGAACACCTCAACCCATGACTCTAAACGCAGTGAGGATGTGCGGGCCCGAATCAATGTGCTCACCGAAATGGCCGATACATGGCAGCGGCGGATCAGGTTGTGGAGCATGCAGAACCGGGTGCACAAAACGAGGATTGACGAGACCCCGGCCCCCTCCAGAAACGATGAATATTCCTTCTATCAAAACCTGCTCGGGGCATGGCCCGCCGAATCCCTGGACGACCAGAGCCGCGGCAGCTTTATTGCGCGCATGCAGGAGAATCTTCTGAAATCCAGTCGGGAATCAAAGGTACTTACCAGCTGGACCAATCCGAGTCCTGACTATGAAAAAGCGCTGAAGCATTTTGTCGCAGGAATCCTCCAGCCGCAAAACAGGACTTTTTTGCAGGATTTTCAAATGTTTTGGGACGAAGTCAGCTGGTTCGGCATGCTGAACAGTCTCTCCCAGGTCTTTTTGAAACTGGTGTGTCCCGGTATTCCCGATATCTACCAGGGCAATGAGATCTGGCGTTTCTGTCTGGTGGACCCCGATAACCGGCGACCGGTCGATTTTGCCCGGCGACAGGCACTGTTGTTTACCCTGCTCGATGACATTGGCGCCGCAGAAAATCGGCTGAAAAATCTGCATCACAGCATGCTTGCCAATCTGGCCGATGGCCGGGCAAAGATGTATATCATCATGAAAACCTTGCAATTGAGAAAGGCCCTGCACGATGTGTTCACCAGCGGCTCCTATCTGCCGCTCCAGGTGTCGGGGGACAGAAGTCAGCATGTCTGCGCTTTTGCCAGGGTGAAAGGCGGGCAGTTCCTGATCGCCGTAGCCCCAAGGCTGTATGCAACTCTGCTGGAGGGCAGAAGGTCGCTCCCGCTGGGCGATTCAGTCTGGGGTGATACGCAGCTCAGACTGCCGGAGAACTGCACCGGGATACAGCTGCACAATATTTTTGCCGATACTCCCGCACATGTCGATCAACCGGAGAAAGCTGCGCGATCCGTGCAAGTCGGTCGCCTGCTGCAATCCTGGCCGGTTGCCCTGCTGCAGGGAGAGGTGTAACCCCGCGGCAGGGCGATAGGTTCTTCGGCTAACAAGCTGACTGATGGCGGCCTTTTCCCGCCTCATCGCTACATCTATTCGGTTGTCAGGGTGATGTCGCCGTACCAGGCCGTGGCCTTTTCACCGGTGTCGTCGGTATCGGTCATGATGGCGATTGCACTTGCCTCGCCCGGCCTGGAGCCAAACAGCATCTCGTAGTCAGCCAGGATATCTCTTTGCTCGGAAAGCCATTCCCCGGCGTTTTTCGGTCCTGATTGCACAGCCACCATCATGGCGCTGGAAGTATAGGCGTTGGCGATAGAATCCCCCTGGTTGAGCTTGTTGGCCCAGATATAGTTAATCGCCTTGGTCTGCCAGAAGAACCTGCCGCTAAAAACGACATAAATGCGGGCGGCATAGTCGTCGCCGGCTTTAGTCGTCTCATCGCCCGTCGATATCGTATGGTCAATTTTCCATGACCAGTGCAGAAAACGATATTTTTTTGGGTCAAAATTTATTTTTTTGACAAGGCCTGATGCCGCCGCCTGGCTGACCGCCTGCACGACCACGTACTTTTTCTCCCGGGTCAGGGTATATTTTGTCCAGCCGTGGAAGCTTTTTGTGTCCCACCCGGTGAGCCCCTCGGTAGAAAAACGGCCTACAGCCAGTTCGTCGGCCATGGCAGGTACCCACGTGAGCAGAAATATAATGGCGATTATATTGGATAAAATTTTATGCCGGCTCTGTTGCGGCCAATTGATTTTGCACATGATTCGCTGTCCTGTCTGTAGAGAGGGGTGGATTCGTTCCATAGTACATGACCTGCTGTGATTGGAAAAATGTTTCGAACAATTATTTCTATAGTCGGATTTTTAATAATAATCTAACGATTCCCTGGTAAAATCAGAGTGATGATCCGTCGACGGCTGATAAAAGCGGCCACAGGAACTCTGGTTGGTCTATTGGTCAAGCCTCGTTTGACAGAAAAACTATAGAAGGTATCCGGGTAAAGACAAGGGGGACTCCTCTTGCAAACATATCGATGTATGTAGGAGGAGTGAGAAAGCAATGACAAGACGAGAGAGTTATATACAGGAACTTCTTCCCTGTCCATCGCCTGGCCTTAATTTAATTATCAGCCGGCTGCTCGCTATTCGAAAAGATATTTTAGCAAAAGAAGCATTCTACAAAGACCTCGACACAATACATCCCAACTATCAGAAAAGTGCCGTTAATCTCCTGCAATATCTTGCTTTTCGTCTCCATGATGTGAGGGAACTCCAGGTAATGCTTTCCGATCTGGGGCTGTCGTCCATGGGGCGCGCGGAACGGAAAGTGCACGCCACTATTGATACTGTATTGACGCATCTGCATAATATGGCTGGCAAAGAGTGGAAGCCCAGGGAAAAGCCACATTTTTGTTTTCAAGAAGGCCGTCAATTGCTGGAAGATAATGTGGTTGCGCTTTTGGGGGAACCGACACCGGGCCGCCGGGTCAGGATAATGGTCACAATGCCCAGCGAGGCTGCCGACAATTACGACCTGGTGAGAAAACTCATGCAGAGCGGCATGAACTGTGCCCGCATCAACTGCGCCCATGACGACCCTCAGATCTGGTTGCGCATGGTGGCTAATATTCGTCGGGCACAAAAGGAAATCGCCGGCGAATGCCGTATCCTCATGGATTTATGCGGTCCGAAACTCCGCACAGGCCCTCTCCCGGGTGGTTCTCCTGTACTGAAAGTGCGGCCTAAACGCTCCGCTCTCGGTGCGGTGCTGCGGCCAAGTCACATCTGGTTTTATCCGGAACGGTCGTCACCTGGCACGGTTCCGGGAGCCGACCTGTGCCTGCCCGCACCGGTGAGGTGGCTCGAAGATTGCCAGGAGAGTGATCGTATCACCGGCAGAGACGCCAGGGGCTCAAAGCGGGCATTGACAATAGTTCATGTCAGTTCCGAGGGGTGTATGGCAACCGCCGTGAAAACAATCTATTTTGCCCCGGGGATGAAATTGCAGCTTCGCAGTGCAGGCGGGAAAAAGAACAAAAACACTCCCCTGCTGGTAGGTGAGCTTCCCAGGAAGCCTGGCGCGATCACTCTGCAAAAAAATGATGTGCTGCTTTTACGAAAAAGTGGCGCACCCGGATATGATGCCTGTGTTGATGAAGCAGGAAACTTCCATCCTGCCGCCATCGGCTGCTCTCTCCCTCAAGTCCTCGATGATGTTCAGGTGGGTGAATCTATTTGTTTTGACGATGGCAGTATCTGCGGCATTATTGTGGGAAAAGAGCCGGAACAGCTGCAGGTGCGGATCACCCACACCCGCACTGGCGGGAAAGCGCTGCGGGGTGAAAAAGGTATCAACCTGCCGGACAGTCACCTGCGTCTGCCCGCCATTTCCGATGAAGATCTGGAGAGCTTGAAATTTGTAGTGCAACACGCCGACATGGTCGGCCTGTCATTTGCCAATTGCCCAAAAGACGTGGACGACCTCATCGTGCACCTGAGAGAAATGGGGCAAAACATGCCCGGTATTATTCTGAAGATCGAAACCCCAAGAGGCTTCGATAATCTTCCGGCGATGATCCTGAAGGCAATGGAAACCCCCCTTTGCGGGGTTATGATCGCCCGCGGTGACCTGGCGATCGAATGTGGTTTCGGTCGGTTGGCCGAAGTACAGGAAGAGATCTTATGGATTTGCGAAGCGGCCCATGTGCCGGTTATCTGGGCCACGCAGGTGCTGGAGGGGATGGCCAAACAGGGGATTCCCACCCGCGCGGAGGTAACCGATGCTGCCATGGGCGAGCGGGCCGAATGTATCATGCTGAACAAGGGCGAGCATATCGTGGAAGCGACTCAAGCCCTCTCCGATATTCTTCACCGCATGCAGGATCACCAGACGAAGAAACGGTCACTGCTCAGAAAGCTGCATCTGGCGGAAAAATTTTTTGCTGCGGAAGATTTACAGCATCCCTCTGCATTGGTAAAAAACAATTGAGCGTATCGGCTGCATTCAATTCTTTATTGAAAAGTTTTCCTTTGTTGTGCCGCATACCGGACAGGTCCAGTCATCGGGAAGTTCTTCAAACGGCGTTCCCGGAGCAATACCTGCATCGGGATCACCCTTGGCAGGATCGTAGATATAACCACAAAGCGCACAGACGTATTTTTTCATAAGCCTTCCTCCTGCAGATGTTTTACTGAAATTGCCTCTATTGGATTATGTTACAAATGATTAATCTGACTGGCGGCAAAGGCAGCCCCAAAGCCATTGTCGATATTGACAACGGTCACTCCGTTGGCGCATGAGGTGAGCATGGCCAGCAGCGCCGACAGGCCACCAAAGCTGGCCCCATAGCCGACACTGGTGGGAACGGCAATCACCGGAATCTCGACCAGTCCGGCAATGACTGAAGCCAGGGCTCCCTCCATGCCGGCGATCACAATCACCACCCGTGCCTGGCGAATGGTGTCGATACAGGCAAACAGCCGGTGAATTCCGGCCACCCCCACATCAGAAATAAGGCTGACCTTATTGCCCAGGGCCAGGGCGGTCACTTTTGCTTCCTCGGCCACCGGCAGATCAGCTGTGCCGGCGGTGACAATGACTATAGTCGATTCGGTTTCCGGCAGCGGTTCATGCTCATAGAAGAGGGTTCGGGCAATGGGGTTATGTCTTGCCGTGGGGCAAATCGCCGTGATCCCGGCGGCCATCTCGGCGCTGATCCGAGTTGCGAGAATATTGCTTTGTTTGTTCAGCATGGCCTGGAAGATATCCACCACCTGCTGGAGGCTTTTATATTCCCCATAAATCACTTCGGGATACCCGTTGCGCAGCGATCGGTGGTTGTCAATTTTAGTATGACCGATGTCGGTGAACGGCAGATCCTGCAGGCTCCTCAGAGCATCCTCCGCTTTCATTTCTCCTTTTTCGATCGCCTCTAAAATGCGTTGGATGGCAGTTTTATTCATGGTTCCCCGGCAGTAGTTTATTCAGGCTTCCCGTCTTATACCCTTCCAGATCGAGAGTAATGTAGACATAGCCGCAACTTTTTATCTTTTCAATTAATGTTGTTCGCAGCTCAGTCTGCAGCAGGGCGGGAAAGAGGGTCGCAGGCACTTCAATACGGGCGATATCGCCGTGGCTGCGCACCCTGGCACCGGCGATACTTAAATCGCGCAGGACCATCTCCGCCTTGGCAATCCGATCCAGTTCCGCTGCAGTAATTTCGGTATGGTAGGGGATGCGCGACAGCAGACATGCATAAGCCGGTTTATCCCAGGTTGTGAGGCCCACCTGCCGTGAGATCGCCCTGATGGTTGCTTTACCCATGCCTTCTGCGAGCATCGGACTGGCGATACCGAGTTCTTTGAGTGCCCGCATTCCAGGCCGGTAATCGTACAGGTCATCCTTGTTTGAGCCCTCGATGACAGTGGTGGCGCCAAGCTCTGCAGCCCGGCGCTGTATGGCTGTAAAAAGCTCTTTTTTACAAAGGTAACACCTGTCCGGCGGGTTGTGGGTAATGACGGCCGGGATTGCCAGTTCGATTACTTCATGGGCAATATGGTATTGAGCAGTAAAAAATCGCGCCTCGTCAATCTCCCAATCCGGAATATACGGCGTGTGCACGGTGATTGCCGTCACATTGTTGCCTAAAGCTTCATGTGCTGCATACACTAACAGAGAGCTGTCCACACCGCCCGAAAAGGCCACCGCAACCCGGCGCAATGCTTTGATGTGCAGGACTAACTGCTGATAGGGGGAGCTTCTCATATCCGGATTTCTATTGTTGGCAGGTGACTGCGCTGATTCTGTCAATTGGTCCTTATCAGAAAGCGAGTACCATTGAAGTCGATGATGACTCCTTCCCAGGTGATTTCCGATAGATGGGTGGAAGGTGCAATGGTGTCGCCTTCTCTTACTATCTGGCCATTGACGATGATCATTCGCTGGGCCGGATCATCCGAGTAGGTGTGTCCGGCAAATTTCAGCTCAGGTACTTCTGCCCGAATATCGGCGGAAAGGTCCTGAAACAATGGAACAGAGCCGGGCGCTGTCTCCGATACCGTTCTCCTTGAGCTCGGCAGGGCTTGATCTTTGACGGCGACAGATCGCAGGACGATATTCTTTTCCTTGATAATCACCTGGGGAACCGTTTGGGGATTTTTCCCGGCAAGCTGGTCAGGTGCCTGTTTTGCACCCTGATTGGCCGCCTGTCCGGCAGGTTGTTCCAGGGTTGCAGTGCGGTTTGCATCAAGCGCGGCCACAGAGGGAGGAGCACTTTGCCGGTTCAGGAAAAAAAGTATTCCAAGGCTGACAATAAACAGCAGGATCCCGCCTATAAACAGCCAGAGGCCAAGGTGCAGGTGCAACGGGGCGAGTTTTCTGCCGACCGGTGCAGAGCTATGAATAGAATACAGGTGCGGGGAGGTTCCCTGCTGCCGTTCCTTGTCCGATTTTTTTAGTGCATCGAGTATATACGACATAAGATCAATCCTTGTCGGCTGGACTGTTGGGTCTGTTTGTCGCTGGTTGTCCCTGGATCTGGTCCGATGTTTCATCTGGGGAAGCCGGCACGGTCTTGGGCAAAACGGTATCTTTCAACAGCAGCACGTTGTGTTTGAGTAAGGCCATGTTGTCCCGGTGGTCAACAAAATAGAGACCCGCCGGTATCCCGACTGCGAGTAATATGAGGACCAGCGTCACGACCATTGCTTTTCTTGAGCTGTGTCTGGGGCTGGTTATAGTAGCGAGCTCGCGAGCTGCCTTGCGCATGATATCGAGACTGACATGGTCCTGATTGTCGGCATATGCGCCGAGGAGGGAATGGTCGCAGAGGAGGTTTATCACCCGTGGGATCCCTCTGGAAATTATTGCCAAATACCTGATGGCCCTTTTGGAGAAAAGAGCGTTTCGGCTGTTGCCGCCGGCTATGGCAATGCGGTGCTGAATATAGGTTTCGATATCGGCGGGCTGGAGCGGTCCCAGGTGGTATCTGGTGGTGACGCGCTGGTTTATCTGTGATAATTTGGGGTCAGCGAGAATATGCTGCAGTTCGGGCTGACCGATCAGGACTATCTGGAGCAGCTTGTTGGTGTTTGTTTCCAGATTGGTAAGAAGACGGAGTTGCTCCAGGATTTCAACGTCGAGGTTTTGCGCTTCATCGATAATGAGGGCGGTATTTCTCCCCCTGGCGTGGGCGTCAAGCAGATAGGTGTTCAACAGATCGACATAGGTCTTTACCGTAGGGGAAGCATCCAGCACGGGAATCTTCAATTCTTCACAGATGGTTTTGAAGAGATCCATGATGGTCAGCTTGGGATTTAAGATCATGGCAATGTCGGTCGTTGCCGGCAACTGGTCGACCAGGCATCGACATACCGTAGTTTTTCCCGTCCCCACATCACCCGTCAGCAGTATGATACAGCCCTCACTGCTGATTCCGTAAAGCAAATGGGCCATGGCCTCCCGATGTAACTCGCTCATAAAGAGATATCGCGGATTGGGCGCTATGGCAAAAGGCTTCTCAGTCAGGCCGAAATAGCGTGTATACATGGGTTCGCATCAATCATTAAAATCTGCAACAGACATATAAATTCGGGATTCGCCGGGGCGGCGTATTCCAGAATTCTCTTTTCACAATTGACCTGATACTATACGGTGGATTATAATTAATTACCATTTTTCTTTGATTGCTGTTGCTTTTCTCGCGAATAACTCTAACGTATACAAATACTTGTTTAGTGACTTAGAAATACTGTTCTTGCGCTTTTTGCAAGAACAGTATTTCGTGAAGGAACTTATCCCGCGAATCTTTTAGGCGGGATTAGTGGCTTGTAATGAAACAGCTTGCGCTTTTTTGCAAGAACAGTATTTCGTGAAGGAACTTATACCCCTCAAGGGGGTACTGAAAAGAGTCCGCAATGCTTTTAGGCGGGATTAGTGGCTTGTAATGAAACAATTTGCGCTTTTTGCAAGAACAGTATTTCGTGAAGGAACTTATACCCCTCAAGGGGGTACTGAAAAGAGTCCGCAATGCTTTTGGGCGGGATTAGTGGCTTGTAATGAAACAGCTTGCGCTTTTTGCAAGAACAGTATTTCGTGAAGGAACTTACACCCCTCAAGGGGGTATTGAACCGAGTCCCCGCGCAGCACGGGTATTGAAAAAAACACCCGTCAAGCGAGTACTGAAAAGAGTACCCGTCAAGCGAGTATTGAAAAAAATCCCGCAACGCTTTTCGACGGGGTTCTATCCGTTGTCATAACTTTCAATAATAAATCTCTATGCCAGTCTTCGAATACCACGCGCTTGATGCAAAGGGGAAAAATATTAAAGGCATTGTCGATGCGGACAGTGAAGCTCTGGCCCGGACGAAACTTCGCTCACAGGGGAGATATCCTGTTTCCATTGCGGTGAGCAGAAGTAAAAGAGGGAAGGCCGGAGGACATGGTATCGGCTTGTTCGAGCGGGTAAAGTCGGAGGAAATCAGCATCATGACCCGGCAGCTGGCGACTTTGCTCGGAGCCGGGATACCGCTGGTGCAGTGTCTTGACTCGCTGGTTGCGCAAACCCGTAACTCGATACTGAAGAAAGTTATTGCCCAGATCAAGGGTTCGATCAACGAGGGAAATACGCTGACTACTGCCTTTAGCGAGCATCCCAAATTGTTTTCCTCTATTTTTATCAACATGGTGCGGGCTGGTGAGGCCTCCGGCGCACTCGACATAGTTTTGGAACGGCTTGCCGATTTTGCTGAAAAACAGGAGGTATTGAAGGGGAGATTGCGGGCGGCGCTTGTCTATCCTATTTTCATGGCTGTTATAGGTTCGGCGATCCTGTTTATCCTTATTACCTATATCGTCCCTAATATTACCCAGGTCTTCAACGAGATGGACCAGGTGTTGCCTTTACCGACTCTGTTTCTCATTGGGATGAGTGATTTTCTGAAGATGTACTGGTGGGCATTTTTCATTTTTCTGGCCCTGGTCTTCTTTGCTCTTCGTGCCCTTATCGTGCGACCGTCCGGTCGTGCATTCTGGGATCTGTTCAAATTGAAGGTGTTTATCATCGGACCTGTCATGCAGAAGGTTATTCTGGCCAGATTTTCTTCCACCCTGGGCAGTTTGCTGGAAAGTGGGGTCGGGTTGATGACCTCGATGCAGATTGTCCGCACTCTGGTCAATAATGTGCACGTTGCGAGGGTTATCGATAAGGCGATGGAACAAATACAAAAAGGGCAGAGTATGACCGATGCGCTGTCGGATTCGGAATGGTTTCCGCCGATGTTTGTCCAGATGATTGCCGTGGGAGAACAGAGCGGCAATCTCGAAGTTATGCTGGACAAGGTTGCCAAAGCCTACGAAAGAGAGGTCGAGACGGCGATCATGGGTATGACATCGCTGATTGAACCGCTGATGATCGCCATTATGGGCATGGCTGTCGGCTTTATTGTGCTCTCTATTCTGCTGCCGATTTTTGAAATGAACCAGATGATACATTGATGGGGTCGTAAAGATTTCTCTGATTACCCCTCAAGCTCAGCTTGTCGAAATGGAAGGGTGTGGGCTGTTTGTTTTACGGGTCTCTGCAGCCAGGGATGGCTGCAGCGAAGCCCCCAGGGATGGGTTTACGGCGTCCCGGGAAACGAACAGCCCACACCCTGGTTCGGTAGCTGAACTTGAGGGGTAATTAGAAAGATTTTTGATCTTTTTATTAATTTAACATACTGAAGGGGACCGCTTGTCTGCTTGTCGATTCAGTGATGGATCTTTTGGCGGAGTTTGTGTATATTTTGGCAGTCGGTTCGGCGAAAACGCTGGAAAAATAATGGCATAATACAGGATATTCTCGAATGAAGATTGAACATAAACAAGATGTGAAATGGCGGCAGAAGGCCTGCGAAGCAGGGTTTACTCTTATCGAACTTCTGGTTGTGCTCGTCATAATCGGAATTCTTGCTGGATATATCGGCCCGAAGATCATGGGGCATCCCGAGGAGGCAAAACGGACCAAAGCTGCCCTGCAAATCCAGGGAATAGAAACCGCGTTGAAAATGTATAAACTCGATAACGGTGTGTACCCGTCAACGGAGCAGGGGCTTCAGGCTCTGGTAGAAGCTCCAACCCTCGGGCAGTTGCCGGCCAAATGGCGAGAGGGTGGCTATCTTGACAAAAGCAAAGTTCCTGTTGATCCTTGGGGAAACAATTTCATCTATCTCAGTCCCGGGCTCAATGGCGATTTTGATCTCAGTTCCTATGGCAAGGATGGCGAAGCTGGAGGCGAAGGGGACGGTAAAGATATAAATAATTGGGAAATCGAATAGCAGCGCATTATGTCACGGCCATTGCAGAGGACGGCTTGGGGCAGGAGAGAAAAGGAACAGGGGTTTACCTTGATAGAGATGGTAGTTGTCGTCTTTTTGATAGGTATCATGCTCTCAGTGAGCATCCCGTCGCTGCGCAACACTTTTTTCACTGATCCTCTGAAGGCGACGACCAGAAAAATAATTGGCATGGTCGCCGGAGTGCGGGAGCTGGCAGCTCGGACGCAGCAGCCGTATCTCCTACATTTCAGTCGACTTGAAAATCGTATCTGGTATGAAAAGGATGTCGCTGAAAAAGAGACAAAAGACCTTGGAAATCTGCCATCCGGCCAGCTGTTGCTTCCAGAATCGGTAAAAATATCGGGTGTTTGGCTGGCAGGTGAAGAAGGTGCGGCAGAGGATAATAACTCCGTGTGGATCAGCAAACAGGGTTATCTGATCGATACGATTATCCGCATCGAGGACGATCAGGGAAATCATCTGAATGTACATTTTTATCCGTTTTTAGATACCGCTCTGGTGGCCGATGACCTTGTTCCTTAGTGACTTAGAAATACTGTTCTTGCGCTCTTTGCAAGAACAGTATTTCGTTAAGGAACTTATACCCGTCAAGCGAGTACTGAAAAGAGTCCCGCAACGCTTTTAGGCGGGATTAGTGGCTTGCAATTAACATCTTGCGCTCTTTGCAAGAACAGTATTTCGTTAAGGAACTTATACCCGTCAAGCGAGTACTGAAAAGAGCACCCGACAAGCGAGTACTGAAAAGAGCACCCCTCAAGGGAGTACTGAAAAAAGTCCCGCGAATCTTTTAGGCGGGATTAGTGGTCTGTAATGAAACATCTTGCGCTTTAAAATCCCGCAAAGCTCTGTGGCGGGAGTAAATCTAAGGTCTCTCTGAGAGTTACAACGCCATCGTGGATTATCTATGGTTATACCGAGGAATCGTTGTTCTTTCCCTAATTTAAGCAATAATCAGGCTTTTACCCTGCTTGAGGTAATGATTGCCGTGTCTATTATTGCTATTGCCCTGGTTGCTCTGTTCGGTTCGCAATCAAAAAGTCTTTCCCATGCGACAGAAGCGAACTTTGATATTGTCGCGCCGATGCTGGCGTCCGGGAAACTGGCTGAACTGGAGGGGGCCAGTGTTGCTCCGGGCAACGATGAAGGAGATTTTGGTGAGGAGTTTCAGGGATATACCTGGAAATTAGAGACCGAAAATGCAACTTTTGATGGCATCGATGCACTGGCCAACCTGGCCAAAATGGAAAACCCGCTGAAAAAGGTTGAACTGACGGTGTTGTGGACCGGGACGAAGTTCAGCTACACCCTTACCTATTATGGTCGTTGGCAGGGATAAAGTGCAGAATCTTTTGCCGAAAACACCCGAGAGTGGCTTTACTCTTATTGAACTGCTCATAGCCATTGCTATTTTCGGCATCGTAATATCTTCCGTATATGGTGCTTACCGGGCGACATTCAATATTGTCCATGGCTCGGAATATCAGATGGAGGTCGCTGATAAAGCCCGGGTTGTTGTCGAAAGGCTGAATGAAGATCTGCGCTCTATTGTTACCGTTCCCGGAAGCATATTTCTCGGAGAACAACATGCGTACGCTGATTTTGTCGGTGACAATCTCTCCTTTGTCAGTTCAGCGCATCTTGTTTTGCGGAAAGCCGACGCCTTTACCGGAAATATCCTGATCCAGTACCAGTCGGAGCTCGACATGGATACGGGGCTGCTCAATCTTTACCGGACCGAAATTATTCTTTTGCCCGGGGTCAAACTGGAAGATCTCGCCGACGCAAAAGACGGGCAAAAACATCTCATATGTCAAGGCCTGCTGGAAATGCGCTTTACTTATCTAGACCGGGACGGTCGCGAATCAGAAGAGTGGCAGGTCGATGAAGTTGTGCCGACCAACCCGCCAACCCCGCCGGAGGAACAGGAATTTCCTGCCGTGGTCGCTATAGAACTCCGGTTTGCAAAGTCGGCCAAAAGTGAAAACAGCACCGTTTTCAAGACCGCAGTCGCCCTGCCACAGCCCTGGAAAAAGCAGGGATGAAGTCTTTAAAGAATAATAAGGCTGTCGGGCACGATGAGCAGGGCATGGCGCTGCTGGTGACTATTATGACCGTTAGTCTGCTTGTCGCGGTGACTATCCAGTTCCACAAAACGACCTGGCAACAATTCGTTGTGGCCAATAATTTCAAGGTGGAAACGCAGCTGGGAGCAATTGCCGATTCTGGAGTAAATATCGCGCTGACCCTTTTGCAGAACGATGGTGCAGAAAACACCAGTGATTCGCTGGTGGAGAGTTGGGCGACTCTTGGCCAGGAACCGGTCGAAAATTTATTTCCCTCCGGCTCCCTGCAGGTACAGATTGTCGATCTGACCGGTTTGCTGCAGATAAATAGTCTGGTCCAGAAAAAGGATGAGACCACAGGGGCTGCCGGCAGCAGTAACTCGGAGAGTGAGATACGCCAGCTGTTTTTGAATCTGCTGTTGTCCGGGGCTTTTCCGATAGAAGATGAAACCGAAGCGCGAAGCATACTCGATGCCGTAGTTGACTGGATCGATGCAGATGACAAGGAATCTGATCTTGGCGCCGAGAACAGCTATTATCAGTCTCTTGCACAGCCGTATAGCGCAAGAAACGGGCCGATACAATATATTGAAGAGCTGTTGTTAATCAAGGGGATTACGCCGGAGCTGCTCTTTGGATCAGGGGAATATAAAGGGCTTGCCGATTATGTGACAGTGTACGGTAATGATGGGCAAGTCAATATTAACACTGCGCCGCTTGCTGTCATTAAAAGTTTTGATAGCCTTATCAGCGATGAGCTGTTAGAAAAGTTCGATACGTACAGAAAGAGCCCGGAGCATAAGGAGAGCCTGGAAAAGCCGAACTGGTATAAAGAAGTCGATGGCTGGCCGGGAGACATTGTTTTGGAAGCAAAATTGTTGACCACGACGAGCAGTTATTTTCAGATAATCGCCACCGGTACCCTCGATTCCCTGGCCCGCAGGGTGGAGGTAGTGGCTGAGCGCTTGAAAGAAAACGAAATAAAACTGTTTGGCCGAAAAATGGAGTAATGTATGGCTGATCTTTTGTTGTGCCTGGATATCCATAAAGATGCTTTAGCCGCCGTAGTGGTAGACAAAAGCTCCAGGATCACTCTGGTAACCGGTTGTGCTGCCGCTGACGCAGTGGATCAGTCTTTTGCTGAAGCGCTCGACCAGATCAAAGAGCAGACGGGGTTTACCGGCGGGCCCTGTCTGGTCACCTTTGGTGCCGAGCTCTTTTCTTTCAGAAATGTAACCCTGCCTTTTTCGGATCGCAGCAAGATAGGTCAGGCGTTACCTTTTGAGCTGGCCGACCAGTCACCGGTTGATATCAACAGTCTGCTCATCGATTTCATTGTGGCGAAAAGCGGATCGTCCGGGACGGATATTGTCGCGGCGATGATAAACCGGGACTATCTGGCCAGTCATCTCGGCGTCTTGACTGCAGCCGGACTCAACCCTGACAGCATCGGCATCAGTGGTCTTGCGACTGCGCTGCAGATTGCTGATGGGCCGGAGGAAAACTTTGTCCTGATCGATAGTGGTGCCCGCTGGGCAAGTTTATTTATTGTTGTGAACAAGCAGGTGGCTCTTATACGATCCCTGGCTGTTCAGCCGGAAGCGGACGGACTGCCGGTGGCCGATGATACCTTCGTCCAGTATGTCAGCCAGACCGTGCTTGCCTGTCAATTGCTGGACACGGGGGATCCTAATTATAAGATCTTTCTGACCGGATCAGAGTCCCGGATCGCCACTGCTTCGCCGGTTTTGGCGTCAAGGTTGGGCGGCGTTGAAATGGCCCATTTTCAGCAGAGCAGTCAGCCTCTGGTTAAGATTGAACCGGATATTCAAACCCGCTATAAACCTGAGCTGATGGATAGAGTACTTGCACAGGTCTACAAAAATGGTAAAAAGAGTGGAGGATTTAACTTTCGCACCGGCGATTTTAGAAAAAAGAAATCTTTACTGGAATACCGTGGTCTTATCCTGAAAACCGCGCTGCCGGCAGCGCTGCTTATTGTGTGCGGCCTTATTTATGTGGGATATACATATTCAAAGTTGACCGCAGAGCAGGAGAGTTTGCGCCGGCAGATAGCCGCGGTCTTTACCGAAACCCTTCCGGAAGTGACCCGGGTAGTCAACCCAGTGCAGCAGTTGCAGGTGAAAAACAATGAAATCAGGGCAACGTATAGCCCGGGTGGTGCGAATGGTGCCGGTTACACTATCATCGAACTGCTTACCGAGCTCTCGATCCGAATTCCGGCTCAGGAGCCGGTAAAAGTCGTTCGGATGGTCGCAGATATGGATACGATTCGGCTGAAAGCTGTTACCGGGGATTTTAATACAGTGGATAATGTTCAGAAAGACCTCGAGAGGTCACCGTATTTCAAGGATGTTACCATCAGCTCGGCCAATCAGTCTATCAAAGGGGATGAGGTGAATTTTGAACTTAAACTGGAACTCGCCCGGAAATAATTATGGCTTCATGGTTTAACAGAAATCTCCTGCAGGATATCCGGACCAAATCAGGAATTGACAAGCTGAACAGTCGAGAAAAGTGGGTTCTTTTCGGAGGAATTGGTTTTGTCTTGTGCTTTCTGGCGGTACAGCTGGTTGTTGTGCCGGTTATCGACGCGCGGAATAATCTGCTGCAATCGATAGCCAGAAAGAAGCAGGAATTGGTTGAAATTAAAAATTTGCAGCAGGAGTATCGGACCTTAAAAAGCAAGGAAGGTACCATTCAGGCCAGAATTAATCAGCGCGGTGCCGGCTTTACTCTGTTTACCTTTCTTGATCAACAGGCAAACCGGGCGAAGGTCAAAAAGCAGATAAAATATATGAAACCCTCGACAATTGACGGTGATGAACTGAATGAAGCAATGGTCGAGATGAAGCTGCAGCAGATTTCCCTGAACGATCTTGTCGGTTTTCTCCGTTTAATAGAATCCGAACAAGAGGTTGTTTTCATAAAAAGATTTTCCATTCAGGAAAGCGGCGACGCGCAGGGTTTTTTCGATGCCATCCTGCAGGTCGTAACTTTTGAGAAAAAGGGTTAGGGATGATTCACTCCATCTTCTCCTTCCGGTCTTTTATTTATATAGTGTATGCGGTTTTACTCACCGCCGTGCTGCTGTATGTTCGGTTTCCCGCAGAACAGTTCAAGCAGTTTTGTGAACGGCGCATCAAGAATATTTTGCCGGAGTCAACCTGCACTATTGACCAGATTGGCTACCGTTTTCCGTTTTCGGCGGTCTATAAAAATATCGCTCTCAATAGGGTTATAGACGGACAGGAAACCGCCATGGTTGTCGATCAACTGGTGATTTCTGCCAACTCGCGGCGATTCTGGCGTACCTTCTCCCTCAATGGAAAAATATACTCAGGCCTGTTTGCGGCTGACCTCGATTTCGACCGCCGGGCTCATTCATTTGCGTTGGCCAATATCCTTGTAGAAGGACTTCAGGTCGGGGATCTGGCCAAGAGTATAGGTCTCAGTGAACGGAAAATATCGGGTATCGTCAAATTTTCCGGCGACTACAAAGCGCCGACCAGCGCCCCCGGCGATGGTAATGGCAAAGGGATCGTTGAGGTTGCTGCGGGGAATATCTCGCTTTTGCAGCCGATACTGAACCTCTCGATTCTTGAATTCGATAAACTGGCAATGCGTGTGACCCATGAAAAAGGTGTTGTCAGGCTCAATGAAGGAGAATTTCTCGGCAGGGAGATTCTTGCTGATTTTACCGGGGAGCTGCGTCTCGCTTCTCCTTTTTTGAACAGCAATATTTCTCTTAGTGGCCATATGGAGCCCGATGAAGGCTTTCTAAGGAGCAATCCGCAAGAGCAACAGGCTGTTCAGAGTTTATTGCAGAGATACAAGATGACGGTACTGCCATTTAAATTGGGCGGCACCGTGCAAAGACCGTTATTCAGATTCAGTACGTGATCCTATGGCCGCTCGCATCACCGATATATTACCCTTTCTTCTCATTACCCTGCTCTGTGTTGGCCTTGTTGAGGGTGGATATCAGGCTCTGGAACATTTTGGCTTGAGTGCGCCTGGCAAAGAAGCAGCGATACCCGAAACTGTATCGGTGCAAGCGGAGCAGGTCGGCACGGCAGGAGAAAACCCGCAGCACGACTATACCGTTATTCTGCAAAGAAACCTTTTTGGACCGCCTCCGGGAGAGGGTGAGACCGCTGCAACCGCAGCCACGGAGAGCACGGAAGATCTTCAGACGACAAGCCTGAATATTGTCCTAATGGGCACCATCAATGGCGGGAAGGATACCGATCGAGCCATCATTTTAGATAAAACCACGAAGAAACAGCAACTGTATGAAGCGGGGGATGCTATTCAGGGGGCCATTATCAAAGAAATCCTCCGGGGAAAGGTTATCCTTGCCTATAATGGCAAGGATGAAATGCTTGATATGAGTGAGGCAGCCAAGGTTCGATCGACCTATGTGGCACCAGTTCAGCAAAATCAAGCCGGATCCATGCGGTTGCCTCCGGTGATGTCACCCGGATCAGGAACAGGGCAGCAATACCGCCAACAGGTATCGCCAAGGGGAACACCAAGAAGAGTAATTAATCGACCCAGAGCAATTCGTCCGTCTCGAATAATAAGAAAGCAATGAGCCGGCGATATGACAATTATGAAAATGAAGGTGAATTATCCATGAGCATGGTTAAACGTTCGTTCATTGACACGGTGATTGGCGCGGTGATGTGCGCGGTGATTTGTCTCGGCCTGGTACCGGACGGCAGCCTCTACGCAAAAGAGTTGCCGCAGCCGCTCCCTGAGGCCGATCAGAGTGGTCAGCGCTTCATAACCATTGATTTCGACAATGTCGACATTCAATTGTTTATCAAATACATCAGTGAATTGACAGGCAAAAATTTTGTGGTCGATAAAGCCGTGCAGGGAAATGTGACCATTCTGTCTCCCACCAAAATTTCTGAAGAAGAAGCGTACAAGGTCTTCGAATCGGTACTTGAAGTACATGGTTTTACCACTGTCGAGTCGGGCTCTGTTATAAAAATACTGCCATCTGCCCGGGCCCGCTCGCAGAATGTGGAGATGCTCAATACCGGAGAATCGAAAAATCCGCAGGATAAGGTGGTGACCCAACTGGTTCGCTTGAAGTACGCCTCTCCCGATGAGATGAAAAAGGTGCTGGCGCCACTGGTATCGCAGACCTCGGTCCTTATTTCCCATGCCCCGTCGGGGATGTTGATAATCACCGAGACAATGTCCAATATTCAAAAATTGCTGTCTATTATCAAGGTACTTGATGTCGAATCCCGCGAGGAGGAAGTTGCCTTTATTCGTCTGGAAAATTCATCGGCGGAGGCTGTTGCCAAGATACTCACCACTGTCTATCAGAAAAGTTCCGGTGCGCAGCAGGGTGGTGCGGCGCGATCTTTTGGGGAAGCAGTAAAAGTAGTCCCTTATGAACGGGTGAATGCGCTGATTGTCCTTGCCAGTGGCAGCGAGATGAGCCGGGTAAAAAGCCTGATCGCCACCCTTGATAAAAAAGGAGAGCGAGCCGAAGGCAATATCCGGGTCTATTATTTACAGAATGCGAATGCCGTGGATATGGCGAAAGTTCTTAATGATCTGCCGGAAACGATGGCCAAAGGTGGAACGGGGACGGTGCAGGGGAAAGCTGCTGCCATCTCCAAAGATGTCAGGGTGATGGCGGATGAGGAAACGAATTCCCTGATAATCAGAGCTACTAAAGACGAATATGTAGTGTTGGAGGATGTGATAAAACAGCTGGATATCCCGAGAAGGATGGTCTATCTGGAAGCCCTGATTATGGAAGTGGATGCGGATAAATCGTTTGAGGTCGGTGTTGAATGGACAGCTGATGGAACATTTTCTGGTGGAACAGGTCAATTGTTGTCCGGATTCAGTGGGAGCGATGGTTTTACAAATCTTGTTGACAGTGATGGTAATACTGCCTTGTCTGCTGGATCAGGCTTAACTCTGGGGATACTCAAACAGGGTGTGAGGATAGGTAATGTGACCTTTGCCAATCTTGGTGCGGTGATAAAAGCCTATAAATCAGATTCCGATGTCAATGTTATTTCTACCCCACAGATCCTGACCATGGACAATAAAAAGGCGGAGATTTCTGTCGGGGAGAACGTGCCGTTTATTACCAGTCAAAATACGACTGCCAGTTTGCAGGATTACACCCAGTATGAATATAAGGATGTCGCTACAAAGCTCTCTATCACTCCCCATATAAATCAGTCAAATGTCTTACGTCTTGAAATTGAAACGGAAGTGGTGCGGGCAAAGGATACAACCGCCACTCCGACCACGTTTAAACGTACGGCTACCACAACTGTTATTTTAAACGATAAAAGCACCATCGTGATAGGTGGAATAATCGGTCATGATGCCTCTGACAGTAATTATAAAGTACCGATTCTCGGTGATATCCCCGGGCTTGGCTGGCTTTTCAGGACACACACTACCAGCAGCAAAAAAACGAATATGTTTATCTTTATCACCCCGCGTATTGTTCGTAATCCCGCGGAAATGGCGGCCGTTAGCCTGAAAAAGGAAGACGAAATGGGCAAGGTGCTACCGGCGGTGCAACAGGAACTGCATAAAGAGGAAAATCTTGAACATGCTATGTCTCTGACCCGGATGGGTTATGAAAAATTGCGAAGTGGGGATACGGCTGCCGCCAAAGAATTTTTTACTGAAGCCCTGGTTATTGACTCGACTAACCCCTTTGCCCTGATGAATATGGGTGTTGTCTATGAAAAAGAGGGGCAGCCGAAAAAAGCATTAGAGATGTATCAGGCAGTGGCTTCCGGCAGTTCCGACGCGGTTGCGAACAGTTCGAGCGAGCCGGACAAAAAACCAGTGCCGCTGAAGACACTGGCCCAGGAAAACATAGATAGAATTTTGCGGACGAAGTAGCGAAGGGATTGTGGTTGCAATGGGCATAAAGAAATTTGGTGAGATATTAATTGATGAGTTCGGCCTGGCCTCAACAGCTCTTGAGCAGGCGCTCAAGGTTCAAAAAGAGGGTGATGACCTCATCGGGGAGATACTCGTCAAAAACGGTGAACTTGACGAACTGACGGTGTTGCAGGTGCTAGGCATAATGTTTGATATGGAGGTGCGCAAATCTCTGCCGTCTGATATTAAAACCGATTTCACCGACCAGGTTTCCATCAGTTTTCTCAAACAGCATAAAATGGTTCCTATCGTCACTGCCCAGGAATCGTTTTTCGCCATTAATAACCCCACATCTTTTCAGGCACTAGACGATCTGCGTCGAATTCTGGCTGACGGTACCTATAAGACGGTGCTGGCACCGGCCCATCTTATTCTGAATGCGATCAATTTTGCCTATGATATGAAGCAGACCTCGGCTGATGAGGTCATGCAGGATATTGATGATGAAGAAGATCCGGAGCGGTTGTTTTCAGAGATAGAAGAGATCGGGGATCTGCTTGACGATACCAGCGATTCGCCGGTGATCCGCCTGGTCAATCTGATGTTTTCTCAGGCGGTACGTGATAATGCTTCGGATATTCATATCGAACCCTATCAGAACAGCCTGAAGATCCGGCAGCGGCTGGACGGTATTCTCCATGACATGCTGAGTCCACCGAAACATGTGCAGTCGGCGCTCATCTCGCGGGTCAAGATAATGGCCAAGCTCAATATCGCCGAGAAGAGACTGCCCCAGGATGGCCGGATTGAGTTGAAGATTGCCAACAAGGAGATCGACGTCCGTGTTTCGACTCTGCCCACCGCGTTTGGTGAGCGGGTGGTGTTGCGCCTGCTGCGTAAATCGACGGTGATGATCTCTCTTACCGATCTTGGTATGCCGGAGGATCGGTTTATTCCTTTTCAAAAAGAGATTAAAGCGCCAAACGGTATTGTTCTTGTGACCGGACCGACCGGTTCGGGCAAAACCACCACCCTTTACGCGGCACTTTCCTCGATAAACAATACGGATATCAACATTATCACGGTTGAGGATCCGATCGAATACCGCATCAGCGGGATCGGTCAGGTGCAGGTCAATCCCAAGATCGATCTGACCTTTGCCTCCGGCCTCAGGTCCATCGTCCGGCAGGATCCGGATGTTATTCTGGTTGGCGAGATCCGCGATACGGAAACCGCCGAAATTGCCATCCAATCAGCGTTGACCGGGCATCTGGTTTTTTCCACCCTGCACACCAACGACTCGGCAGGGGCCATTACCCGACTCAGGGATATGGGAATCGAACAGTTTCTCATCGCTTCTTCGGTCAATGCGATTCTGGCTCAGCGGTTGATTCGTATTATCTGTCCCCATTGCAAAGAGGAATACAGTCCAACTCCGGAGATGTTCCAGCGGATCGGCCTTACCGAAGAGGAAAGCCTCGGCCGGAAGGCATACCGCGGCAAAGGCTGTGCGAAGTGTTATCATACCGGCTATAAGGGCCGGTGCGGTATTTTTGAGCTGCTCCTCATGACCCAGGATATGAAGGCCCTGATCCTGCAGACGTCAGACGCCAACCAGATCAAAAGGCAGGCGATCAAAAACGGCATGATCACCCTTCAGAAAGACGGCGCTATGAAGGTTTTGCAGGGAGTGACGACTATCGAGGAAGTATATCGGGTCTGCCAGTCGTAGCCGGCGCTTATTTGCCTAACAGTCTTCGCAGCAGTTCCTGATAATGGTTGGGCAGTGTTCTCCTGGTCGGGGTAACGACATAGAAATTTCTTTTCATGGTCAGACCGGGGATATGGATTTCTTTTATTTTACCGCTTGTCAGTTCGTCCTGAATGGCGTGCCGGGAGATTACGGAAACGCCCAGATTGGCTTTGATTGCTTCTTTGACCGCCGCACTCGACCCGAGCGTTGCACAGATATTCAGCTGGCTTAGGGTTTGCTGTTGTCGGGCCAGCAGTACTTCGGTGCTTTTTCTGGTTCCTGAACCGCGTTCCCGGATAATAAACGGCAGATGACAAAGCTCCTGTAAAGTGATTTCGGCCGGGGCAGGGTTGTCCTGCGCGGCGGCCAGGATCAGTTCGTCTTCAGCAAACGATTGGTAACGGACCTTAGACGATGAAATCTTTGCCCCAACCACTCCAAGCAGCAATTCATTCCCGGCAACTGCTTCGACTATCTTTGCTGAATCGTTGATCTGTATTTCAAAAGAGATGTCCGGGAATTCGTGTTTAAAAGAAGCCGCCACTCCCGGCAGGATATACGCACCGGGAATGGTACTGGCACCAAGGATCAACTCCCCGCCAACATTTTTCCCGGTAGCGGAAATCTCTTCTTCCAGCCTCTGCAGGTCCTCCAGGATAGCTATTGCTCGCGGATACAGGATTTCTGCTTCTGCGGTCGGCAGAATCGATCTGCCCAGTCGATCAAAGAGCTTGCAGTTGAGCCGAGCCTCAAGGTTTTGCATATGTTCACTTACTGTCGGCTGGCTGGTGAAGAGTTTTTCTGCTGCCTTGGTGAAGCTTCGCGCCTTATAGACAGTGACGAATATTTTAAGGTGTCGAGTTTCGATAGCCTGCTCCCTCATATATCTGCAATACTTTGATTTTTATAATTCCGTCCACATGCTACTCCTGGAACAAAGGCGTGCTTAAATATCTCTCACCGGTGTCGGGGAGAATAACCACGATTACCTTGCCCTTATTTTCAGGTCTAGCGGCAACTAAATACGCTGCATGTGCTGCTGCGCCACAGGAGATGCCGCAGAGTATTCCTTCACTGGTTGCAAGCTTTCTCGCCACGGCAAAAGCATCGTCGTTGCTGACGGTGATTACCTCGTCGATAATGTCGCGGTTTAAAATGGCGGGGATAAAACCGGCACCAATCCCCTGGATTTTATGCGGCCCCGGTTTGCCACCGGACAGGACAGGGCTGTCCTGTGGTTCGACTGCAATAGTCTGCATGGCCGGATTTCTCTTTTTAAGCACTTCCGAGACTCCGGTGATTGTACCACCTGTGCCGACTCCTGCGACAAAAATATCGATTTTACCATCGGTATCCCGCCAGATTTCTTCGGCGGTGGTGGTTCGGTGGATGGCGGGGTTGGCCGGGTTGCTGAACTGGTCCGGTATAAAACTGTTAGTCGTTTCCTCCCCAAGCTGTTTGGCCGCGGCTATCGCCCCTTTCATTCCATCTGCGGCAGGGGTCAGCACCAGTTTTGCACCGAGGTGAGTGAGAAGTTTTCTTCGTTCAATGGACATGCTTTCCGGCATGGTGAGGATCAGTTTGAGATTTTTGTGGGCACAGACAAAGGCCAGGCCAATACCGGTGTTGCCGCTGGTGGGCTCAATCACAGTCGTGTCTCTGTTTATACTGCCGTCACGTTCTCCCGCCTCGATCATCGCCACGGCAATACGGCATTTGACACTGCCCATCGGATTACGAGATTCCTGTTTGCCGAGAATCAGAGCTCCGGTACCCGCAGAAAAATTGGCCATGGTCAGAAGGGGAGTATTGCCGATACTTTCCAGTATAGTTTTTGCCATCAGTATAACCTCCGGGATGCAGGGGGGAAAAGAAAAAATCCTTAATGAGAGTTCGAATAAATGAGCTCCGGCCTTTTCATCAACACCTTGGTGCCGGGTGGCACGCTTTCGGTAAGCCAGATATTGCCGCCGATAATCGACCCCTCGCCAATAACAGTATCGCCGCCAAGGACGGTAGTGTTGGCGTAAATGATAACATTGTCTTCTATGGTCGGATGACGTTTTTTGTTGCGCATTTTTTCGCCGGCGTTATGGGGAAGAGACAGGGCCCCGAGAGTGACCCCCTGATAAAGACGTACATTATTGCCTATTATGGTGGTCTCACCTATCACCACACCAGTGCCATGATCGATAAAAAATTCCGAACCGATAGAGGCGCCGGGGTGGATGTCAATGCCGGTCTGACTATGGGCGTATTCGGTCATGATCCGGGGAATGATCGGTACCTCGAGCAGGTAGAGCTCATGGGCCAGACGAAAGATAAAGGTGGTTAACAGTCCGGGATAACAGAAGATCACCTCGTCAGGACTTTTGGTCGCCGGATCGCCCCGCAGTGCGGCCCGGATGTCGGTGGCCAGCATTGCCGCCACTTTGGGCAGGGATTGGATAAAGCTCAGGGCTTTTTTATGCCCGTATGCCTCGCAATTGGTACAGGGGCGTTCATTCCTCCGGCAGTCATGGCGGATTGCCATAGTAATCTGCTCAGAGACCTTGTCGTAGAGGTCGGTGGTTTTCTTGCCGATATAATACTCAAGGTTGGAGGCATGCAGTTTGGTGTGGGAGAAGAATCCGGGGAAGAGAATCCGTTTGGCCTGTTCGACAATGCCGATAGTTTCTTCCTGGGAGGGAATGGAAACCGGACTGATGTGGTCATAGCATTCTTTGGTACTCCAGGACGACAGCAGCTCAGTGACGACTTTGGGAACTTTGTCGTGCAGGCTGCAATTGGTTATCTCAATATGGTCGCAGAGCGCGGAAACTGCGGTGGTATCGATTACGGAAACGTTTTTTCTTAACATGACGAATGCTTTTTCTGTTGAATTAAACGCGGTCTGGAAAGAATCATTTTCTGATTTTTTCAATTATGTAAATGCCGTAAGTTGATCGTATGTCGGGGAAAAAACGGATGATCGACCCTTCGTTGCTGGTCGGATCCGTTTTTATGGTGATTTCTTTTAATATATTATAACCAACATCGCGGGAGAATTTGCGGAAATCTTTCAGTGTGATAACCCGGATATTCGGTGAGTCATACCAGGAATAGGGCAGCTGGTCGTTTTTTGGGGCGCATCCTTTACATAAAAGCTGCAGCCGAATGGAATAATGGCTGAAGTTTGGGAAACTGACGATCACCTTTCGCCCGATCCTGGCCAGGGAGTGTAACAGGCGTGCCGGTTCAAACACCTGCTGCAGGGTCTGGCTGAGGATGACATAATCAAAACTGCAATCGGGATAGTCTTCTACCTCCTCGTTCAGATCTCCCTGCAGGACACTGAGCCCACGGCTGATGCAGTGTGCCGCCTTTTCCTTGTCCTGCTCTATTCCGGTGCCGATGACATTTTTACCGACAGCAAGCCAGGCCAGCAGATCGCCGTTGCCGCAGCCGAGGTCGAGCACCCGGGTCCCTGGATCGATCATCGAAGAGATTATGCGCAGGTCAAAACGAATATCTGCCGGATCAGGAGATACCATCAAGAAACCCCCTGATCAGCGTGGTGAACCGTTGGTCCGGAATAAGAAAGGCATCGTGGCCGCAATCCGCTTCTATCTCACAAAAACTGACGTTCTGCCCGCAGCGCTTCAGGGTCTGCACCAGCTCTTTTGCCTGATACGTAGGGTAAAGCCAGTCGGAGCTGTATGAAACAACAAGGTATTTTATCTTGTTTTGTTCTTCGGCGCCGGCAATCGGGGCAGGTTTACTCATCTTATCGACAACATCAAAATAGTCAGCAGCCTTGGTGATGTACAGTACCGAGTTGGCATCAAAGCGGCTGACGAATTTGGAGCCCTGATGGCGCAGATAGCTTTCCACCTGAAAATCTCCGCCGAAGCCAAAGGAAAAATGTTCCTTGTCCTGCAGTTTCCGACCAAACTTTCGACGCAGTGCCTCATCGGAGAGGTAGGTTACGTGGCCGACCATCCGGGCGACGGAGAGGCCCATATCCGGTTTTTGCCCGCCGTAATAATTGCCTTGCGCCCAGTTTGGGTCGGCCATAATCGACTGCCGGGCAATCTCGTTAAAAGCAATAGCCAGGGCAGAATGGCGCATCGTGGTCGCAATAGGTACGGCAGCCCGGACCATTTGCGGAAAGCGGACACACCACTCGAGCACCTGCATGCCGCCGACCGATCCACCGATAACCGCCAGCAGGCGGGTGATGCCGAGGTGATCGATCAGGGCCTTCTGGGTGACCACCATGTCGCCGATGGTCATCATCGGAAAATCGAGGCCGTAAGGTTTGTCGGTCTCCGGGTTAATCGAACTGGGGCCGGTTGAGCCCATACAGCTGCCCAGGATGTTGGGGCAGATGACAAAATAACGGTCGGTATCGATCCCTTTACCGGGGCCGACCAGAAAGTCCCACCAGCCCGGTTTGTCCCCATCCCGGTCACTTGCGTAGAAGCCGGCTGCGTGGGAGTCGCCGGAAAAAGCGTGGGTGAGCAGGATGCAATTGTCCTTTTGCTCGTTCAAGGTGCCGTAGGTTTCATAGGCAATGGTCACCGGGCCTAAATGCGCACCGCTTTCCAGGGTGAGCGTATCGGGCGGTTCGGCGAAAGAATAGTATTTTTTCTCTACTATCCCGACGGAACTGTCCCTGCTGGTTACTGTGTCATTCATCTCGTACTTGTTCCGTCCCCGACGCTCTAGGCTGCTGCACAGGCCAGAGCCTGTTTAAGGTCCGCTATAATGTCATCGATATGTTCAATGCCAATGGATAATCGAATCAATCCCTCACCAATATGGCACTCTTTAAGCTGCTCTGGAGATAACTGTGAATGGGTGGTTGATGCCGGATGGATGGCCAGGGACTTGGCGTCTCCGACATTGGCCAGGTGAGAAATAAGTTTCAGGCTGTCGATGAATTTTGCTCCGGCCTTAATGCCGCCTTTGATGCTGAAACCAACCATGCCGCCAAAGCCGTTCGGCAAATATTTCACTGCCAGGTCATGGCCTGGGGAGTCGCTCAATCCGGGGTAATAAACCCATTCGACCCCTTTATGTCGGCATAAATAATCGGCGATTTTGGCCCCGTTTTCACAGTGGCGCTCCATCCTCAGGCTAAGTGTCTCAATTCCCTGTAAAAATGCCCAGCAGTTATCCGGGCTGATACTGGCCCCGAGATTTCTGAGCGGTACGAGCCGCATGCGCAGGGCAAAGGCTACCGGATTGAGATCGCCCAGATCATGGGCATAGCGCAGGCCGTGATAGGAGTCGTCCGGCTCGTTATAGAGGGTAAATTTCGGGTCCTGCCAGTTAAAATTGGCCGCGTCGATGACAATTCCGCCGATGGCGGTGCCATGACCGCCGATCCATTTGGTCAGGGAGTGGATAACAATATTGGCACCAAAATCGATCGGTTTCAACATGCATGGCGGGGTAAAGGTTGAATCGACGATCAGCGGGATATTGTGTTCCCTGGCAATACCCGCCAGGGCTTCCAGGTCGATCATGTTCAGTGACGGGTTGCCCAGGGTTTCACAGTACAGAGCCCTGGTTCGCTCGTTGATGGCCGCCTTGAAGTTGTCCGGGTTTGTCGGGTCGACCATTCGCACCTTGATGCCGAGTTTCGGCAGGATGGAATTAAATTGAACAAATGTCCCGCCATACAGATTATTGGCGGCAACCACCTCGTCGCCCTGGCTGCAGATATTTATTATGGTGTAAAAAATAGCCGACGTGCCCGAGGCAAGAGCGAGAGATGCCGCGCCGCCTTCCAGCTGCGCCATGCGCTGTTCCAGAACGTCCTGGGTCGGGTTGCCGATGCGGGTATAGATATTTCCCAGTTCTTTTAAGGCAAAGAGATTGGCTGCATGCTCGGTGTTTTTGAACATATACGCCGCAGTTCGGTAAATGGGAACGGCCCTGGACAGGGTATCCTGGTCCACTTTCTGGCCTGCATGCAGGGCGAGAGTTGCAAATTTCATAATTTTCTTTTCCTCTTCCAGTATGATAGACTTATTTGTTTTTGGGCAGGCCGGCTTTAATCTTTTCGACAAACTCGCGGATGGGCTCCCCACTCGCAGTTTTTGCCTCCGGATTAATGGCTAGAAGGCCATCCCAGGCGGCGATGGCGCCATTGGGGTCATTGAGGTCGTACATCAACACTATGCCTTTGTTAAATCTGGAAGGCAGATGGTTGGGGTCCTGCTTTATCGCCTGGTCAAAGAGTTCAATAGCTTTTTCCGGTTGTTCCACTCGTCGGTACATGACGCCGAGGTCGGTGAGTAAATTGGCGTCGCCTGCGTGCAGTTCCAGGGATTTGGTGTACGCTGCGATAGCTTTTTTCGGTTGATCGGCATCATAATACAGGTGGCCTAGTTGAACCCAGTTCTCGAAATTGTCGGGATGGGCGGCAACCTCGGCTTCCAGGTCGCTGATTGCCTGACTGCTGCCATTACTTTGTGCTTGAGGCTGGACCACCCCGGGAGTCGATTGTTCCGGGCCGATGATTTTTCCTTTGTACACGGTAAACGCCACTCCGGCGAGAAAGCCCGCGACAAAAATAATGAACCAGGTGACCAAGTGGCTTTTCTGGGGGGAACTCCCTTGTTTTCGGGAACTTTCTTCTTCGGTGACTTTGCGATTTTGAGTCATGACGGTGTTAGTTTAAAAGGTTGGTAATAAACAGAAATATAACGATATTTCTCCTAGCCGTGAGTGACAGGCGGTTGATGATATGCCTGCTGTATACCACACGGTAGTATTTGATTCAATATGTAGCCACGAACGATGGTAAAAACTGGACATTATCACCAGAAAGGTGTCAAAATGCGCGGAAGATGTAGCCAATTTCCGCATGAACCTTATCATAGTCATCATGTCGTCTACTAAACCGTAGTGAAAAATAGGTATATCCGTTTCGGGAGTTTGTCCAGTGGGCAAGATAGATAGTCGCGACGGGAGTCTTCCTTTTGATGAGCACGTCTCTTTTATTCAGTTAATTGCTGAAAGTACAGTATATATCCGTCGGAGGATTAAACATGAAGGTAATGGATAGAGTTGAGAGTCAGACAGATCAGGACGGGGCCACCTGGCCGACCGTCGCGTTTCCCTCGACCGTGAACGCCATTAAAGAAAACATAATTCACCATCTGATGAGTTTCCAGGGCCGGGATCCAGAGCGTTCCGGGGCCCAGGATGTTTACCGCGCTCTTGCTTATACTATGCGGGATCTGATGGTGCAGAAATGGATTTCCACCCAGAAATCGATCTATGCCAAAGAAAAAAAGCGGGTCTATTATCTCTCCCTGGAGTTTCTTATTGGCAGATCGCTCTGTAACAGTATGACCAATCTGGGCATTCTGGCAGATGCCAAGCAGGCAGTCGAAGAACTGGGTTTCGATATGACGGAAATCAGGAATCAGGAAGAGGACGCCGCGTTGGGCAACGGTGGCCTGGGGCGCCTGGCCGCCTGTTTCCTGGATTCCATTGCGACTTTGAAAATTCCGGCTTACGGCTACGGTATCCGTTATGAATACGGTCTCTTTTTTCAAAAGCTGGTCGATGGCTATCAGGTTGAAGGTCCGGATAACTGGCTGTTGAACGGTACGCCCTGGGAATTTGAACGGCAGATGCCGGTTTTTCAGATTCAATTTTTCGGCAATGTTGCCAGCTATCAGGACAAGAACGGCAGATTCCGGTGTAAATGGGTCAACACCAAAGATGTCATGGCCAAGGCCAGTGATATTATGATCCCCGGATATAAAAACGACCATGTCATCAATATGCGGCTCTGGTCGGCCTTTGCCTCACGGGAGCTGGATCTCACCGATTTCAGTAAAGGTGATTACATCGGTGCCGTTGAATCGAAGGTCAGCTCCGAGACGATCTCCAAGGTACTGTATCCTCCCGATCACAATTATGCCGGCCAGGAGCTGCGCCTGAAGCAGCAGTACTTCTTTGTTGCGGCGACTTTCGGCGACATCATGCGGCGGTTTAAGAATAAACATGTCGGTTTCGATCGATTCACCTCAATGGTTGCCGTACAGCTGAACGACACCCATCCGTCCATTGCCATCCCCGAGTTGATGCGTCTTCTTCTTGATATCGAAGGACTGGGCTGGGAGGAATCCTGGGAAATCACCGTCAATACCTTTGCCTATACCAACCATACCCTGATGCCGGAGGCTCTGGAGCGTTGGACTGTTGAAATGATGGAACGGGTGCTGCCGCGTCATATGCAGATTATCTATGAAATCAATCGTCGTTTCCTCGACGAAGTCGCCCAGAAATATCCGGGCAACGAGAGAAAGCTGCAGGAATTTTCCATTATTGAGGAAGGTCCGGTGAAAATGGTCCGGATGGCCTATCTGGCAATAATCGGCAGTCATAGCGTCAATGGGGTGGCGGAATTGCATTCCCAGTTGCTCAAAGAACGAATCTTTCCCGGGTTTAATGAATTCTTTCCCGGCAGATTCAACTCGAAAACCAACGGGATTACCCCGCGTCGGTGGCTGCTTGATATCAACCCGGAGCTGGCCCTGCTGATTTCGTCGAAGATCGGCGCTGGATGGATCACCGATCTTGATCAATTGCGTGGTCTGGAGCCGTATGTCGATGATCCTGAGTTTCTCAGCGACTGGCGCCGGATCAAGTTGAATAACAAAAAGAACCTGGCGGATTATATCAAAAAGAAATGCAAAATAGTGGTTGATCCCGCCACCATGTTTGACATTCAGGTAAAAAGAATTCATGAATATAAGCGGCAGCTGCTTAATGCCCTGCATCTCATCCATCTTTATCACCGGATAATCCACGGCGAAGCCGAAGGTTGTGCCCCCCGGACTGCCGTATTTGCCGGTAAGGCGGCGCCCTCGTATTGGCGGGCCAAGCTGATTATCAAGCTGATTACCTCCATTGGCGATGTGGTCAATAAGGATCCTCGGGTGAAGGACAGGCTGAAAGTCGTCTTTCTGCCCAACTACAATGTCTCTCAGGCGGAAATCATCATGCCGGCGGCCGACCTTTCCGAGCAGATATCCACTGCCGGAACGGAAGCCTCGGGTACCGGTAATATGAAGTTTTCTTTGAACGGCGCACTGACCATTGGTACCCTGGACGGCGCCAATATTGAGATTCGCGAAGAGGTGGGTGAAGAAAATATTTTTATCTTCGGCATGACCGCCGAGGAGGCGGAGTTTGAGAGGAAAAATGTCAGCTGCACGCCCTGGCAGGTCTGTCAACGCAACGACAGTATTAAAAATGTTATCGAATCTATCGAGAACGGCTCGTTCAGCAATGGGGACAAGGAACTGTTTAAGCCCCTGGTCGACAGCCTGATGGACAAGCATGATCCGTATCTGTTGCTTCTCGATTTCGAGGCCTACATCGCCTGCCAGAACAAAGTAAGCGACGCCTTTCTCGATGCGGAAGCCTGGGCACGAATGGCTATTCTCAACGTCGCCAGAATGGGCAAGTTCTCCTCAGATCGGACCATTAAACAATATTCCGAGGAAATCTGGTCTATTCCGGTCGAAAAGACTGCCCCTCAAAAAGTAGTGTGAGGTGCCATAGAGTATAACCTGGCCGGTGACCATCCGGCTTGACCTCTGGGTGATTATCGAGTATTTACCCTCGGTAAACGGGAAATAAGCCGGGATAAGAACCGTACAGATTACCTTCCTGCAAAAAACAGGAAGGTAATCTGTACGGTTGTAAAGGCCAGAAAAAATGGCACTGGAACAGAAAAAGGGATTACAGATTGAACTCTGTAATCCCTTTGAATTTGCTGGAGGCGGCGATCGGAGTCGAACCGATGAATAATGGTTTTGCAGACCACTGCCTTGGCCACTTGGCTACGCCGCCTTTTGTTTAGAGGACATCTTTATACCACAGCAGAATTTTTTAACAAGGAAAAATATTGAATGGGTATGGATATTGACTCGCTGGTGCGAATCAACAAAGAACAGTTGGGTATTCTGGAAAAGGCACTTGGCTATCGGTTCACCGATCTGCGGCTGTTGCAAAAAGCGCTTGTCCACTCTTCTTTTGCCTTTGAACAGGGGCAGGGGGGACAAGACAACGAGAATCTGGAATTTATCGGCGACGCCGTCCTTGATCTGGTAATCGGCCATATTCTCTTTCATCGGTACCTGCAGATGCGTGAGGGGGAGCTGACCCGGCTGCGATCGTCGCTGGTCAATGAACAGTATCTGGCGAAGATGGCCAGATCCCTCGAGTTGGGGGATTATCTCGCTCTCGGCAAAGGGGAGGATGCCTCGCATGGTCGCTCGAAGTCGTCGATTCTTTCCTGCGCCTACGAAGCGGTTATCGGTGCCGTCTTTGAAGATGGCGGCTACCTGGCTGTCAGTGAAGTCGTCGAACGTTTGTTTCTGCCGGAAATTGAAGGCAAGAGGGAGGAATTGCTGCTGGCCGATGCCAAGAGCCGTCTTCAGGAAGCCCTGCAGGAAAAGTACAATGAGGCGCCGACCTATCGGGTAGACGCCGAAGAGGGACCTTCACACCAGAAGGTGTTTACCATTGCCGTCTGTTTCCGGGAACAGGTGATTGGGACGGGGCAGGCGGGATCGAAAAAGGAAGCAGAGCAGCGGGCGGCGGCCGTTGCCCTGGCAAGCCTCGCAGAGAACAGTATGTAATGGCTGCGATGCTGATTATCCCGATCTTTATTCCGCATCGCGGGTGTCCGCATGACTGCCTCTTCTGCAATCAGCAGAAAATTTCCGGCCGGGCCAGAAATAACCCGGCGAGGGTGGCGGTGGCCGGGACGATAGACGAGTGGCTCGCGCGAAAAGGGAGGCGCAGCCAGGTTCAGGTGGCATTTTTTGGCGGGTCCTTTACCTGTTTGCCGGTCGGAGAGCAGCTTGCCTTGTTGTCGGCGGTCCAGCCTTATATCAGGGATAAAAAAGTCGAATCCATTCGATTGTCGACCCGGCCTGACTGTATTGATGCGGCGGTATGCGCACGGCTGCTCGAATATAAGGTCGGGGTTGTCGAGCTGGGTGCGCAGTCATTTAATGACCGGGTATTGCAAACCTCTCTTCGCGGGCATAACGCAGAGCAGGTCCGTAAGTCCTTCGCCCTGCTTAAGAAAACATCGATGCAGGTCGGGCTTCAGCTGATGCCCGGCCTGCCCGGCGAGACCAGTGGCTCGTTTCTGCGGGGGATTGATGAGGTTATTGGCCTTAAGCCCGATTTCGTTCGACTCTACCCGGCCATTGTGGTTAAAGATTCCGGACTGGAAAGATTGTACCAGGCGCACAGGTATCGACCGCTCTCCTTAGGTCAAGCTGTTGCCCTCACCGCCAGATGTTTTCAGAAATTGACCGGAGCCGGAATCAAGGTGGTGCGGATGGGACTGCAGCCTTCCGTTTCGCTTGCCGAAAGTGTCATTGCTGGACCATACCATCCCGCCTTTGGCGAGCTGGTGCAATCAAGGCTCTGGTTGAAAAAGATTCGGGCGAGGCTTGCCACAGTGCAGCCTCCGCAGAAGTTGTTCATTCATGTTTCGCCAAGAGATGTGTCGGCGGTGGTAGGAATGAAAAAACAGAATATCAAAAGGTTGGCAGAGCTTGGCTTTTCCGGCCTCTTTACAATAGTGCCGAACGAAGAAATGGTGCGGGGAAGTATAGAATATGTTGTCGGTTAATCATTTAGACATTCGCTACGGGGAAAAACATCTGTTCAATGATGTGTCCATCCAGGTGCACCCAGGAAATCGTGTTGGTCTGGTCGGGGTCAACGGTGCCGGGAAAACGACTCTTTTAAAAATTATGGCCGGCATAGCGGCAACCGACGATGGTGTGGTCACCCGGTCTAAGCATTTCACCATCGGTTATCTGCCCCAGGAGTCATCGGAGTTGTCTTCTGAACGTACCCTTTATGCCGAAGCGGAAACCGCCTTTGCCCCGCTTTTAGCCCTGCAGGCCGAAGCAGCACAGCTCCACGAACAGATGGACAAGATGGACCCGCACTCCGAGCAGTTTCAGGCCGTTCTGCTGCGGCAGGGCGAGATACAGCATCAGCTCGATGCCAGTGAAATCTATGCCATTGCCGGGAAGATTGAAAAGATACTGCTTGGCCTTGGTTTTTGCCGGGAGGATATGGAGAAACCGGTCAGCGCCTTTTCCGGAGGCTGGCAGATGCGGTTAAAACTCGCCAAGATGCTGCTTGAAGCCCCTTCGCTGCTGCTGCTTGATGAACCGACCAACCACCTGGATCTGGATTCGCTGACCTGGGTGGAGCAGTTCCTGAAAAATTATAACGGCTCGATGGTGATCATTTCCCATGACCGCACCTTTCTCGACAAGGTCACTGAACGGATCTGGGAACTGAGTTTTGGCCGCATAGATGTCTATAAAGGCAACTACAGTTTTTTCCTGAAGGAAAGAGCCGAGCGAAGGGCCATTGAAAAAGGTGCCTACGATAATCAGCAGGCCAAGATCAAGCAGACCATGCGATTTGTCGATAAATTCAGGGCCAAGGCGACCAAGGCCAGACAGGTACAGAGCAGGGTCAAACAACTGGACAAACTGGAGCGCATTGAATTATCTGAAGAAGAACGGCAGATTCGATTCACATTTCCGCCAGCCCCGCCATCGGGCAAAGATGTGCTGACGGTTGAGGGCCTCAGCAAGAGTTACGACGGTCGCCAGGTTTTCAGCAATGTCGACCTGCTGTTGAGCCGTGGCGATAAGGTCGCGGTGGTTGGGGTCAATGGTGCCGGAAAATCAACCTTTCTGAAAATTCTGGCCGGACAGATTGAACATGATACCGGTGAGATTCGCTTCGGCGCCAATGTCAAGGTTACCTATTTTGGCCAGCATCAGGCCCAGGAGCTTTCACCGCAATTGAACCTTCTCGAAACCATGGCGCTGTCCGGAGAGGAAATGACCATCACCCGGACCCGTTCGCTGCTCGGTGCCTTTCTTTTTCGGGGCGAGGATGTCGATAAAAAGGTTTCCGTTCTTTCCGGCGGTGAAAAAAGCAGGCTGGCCCTGGCCAAAATGATCGCCAAACCGGCAAACTGCATGCTGCTCGATGAACCCACCAACCATCTGGATATGAGCTCCCAGGACGTTCTGCAGGAGGCGATGGCCCAATATGACGGAACCATTGTGGTGGTCTCGCATAACCGCTATTTCCTTGAAGGCTTTGTCAATAAGGTCCTTGAGGTTAAAGATGGCCATATCGCCATGTACGAGGGGGGCGTTGAAGACTATCTGCTAAAGCAGGAACAGCTCCGGGAGCAGGAAAAAGAGCAGGCGGCCAATGACCGGCAGGCTGAGGCGGAAAATACGGTAAAATCCGCGGATTCTCAAGACAGCCGCAAAGAGAAGAAGCGACTGGAGGCCCAGCTGCGTCAGGAGCGGAGCAGGCGTGCCGGTCCCTGGCTGAAACAGCTGAGCGAAGCAGAGAAAAAGGTGGAATTCTACGAACAACAGAAAGAAGATCTCGAGGCTTTAATGGCCGATCCCGAGCTCTATTCGGACAAAAACAGCTGGGCCAAGGCGAGCAAAGAGTACGAAGAATGCAAGCGCCGTTTGGAGCGCTGGTATGAAAAATGGGAAGTCGCGCAACAAAAAATTGACGCAATCGACGGTGAGTTGAATCCTGGCTGAAGTTGTGTCGATGTGTTGGGCAGGAGGAAAAAACTCTCCGGGCCTGGATTAAGCTGCAGCACCCTGACAAAAAGCGCGGCGTCTCAACTTGAGTTGAAACGCCGGGCTCATGTGTTGCCAGTATTGCCAAAAGGTTGAATGAACGTTCGGAGCGTCCGCCAAATACAGGGCGGTAATCGTTCCTTCCGGCTATCGGTTTGGCAGTTCAGAAAATGCTTTCCAGATCTTCGAAACCGTTTTTACCACGATCAGGCGAGATCGAAGCGGTCCAGGTTCATTACCTTGTTCCAGGCTGCGACGAAGTCTTGGACAAACTTCTCCTTCGCATCTGCGCAGGCGTAGACTTCAGCCAGAGCGCGAAGTTCAGAGTTGGAACCGAAGATCAGATCGACACGGGTGCCGGTCCACTTCGCTGCACCTGTTGCGCGATCGCTGCCTTCATACAGGTCTTTGTCTTCAGAAACTGCCTTCCAGGTCGTGTTCATGTCGAGCAGATTGACAAAGAAATCGTTGGTGAGTGTCCCGGGCTGCTTGGTGAAGACGCCGTGCTGAGATTGTTCGAAGTTGGCATTGAGAACCCGCATGCCGCCAACCAGAACCGTCAATTCAGGCGGGGTCAGCATCAGCAACTGTGCCTTATCGACCAGCATTTCTTCAGCCGATACGGAATATTTGGCCTTCTGGTAGTTGCGGAAACCATCTGCTTCCGGTTCCATAGCGGAAAAGGACACAACGTCGGTTTGCTCCTGCGAGGCGTCCATGCGGCCCGGCGTGAAGGGCACCGTTATGTTGTGACCACCATTCTTTGCCGCTTGCTCAACACCGGCACATCCTGCCAAAACGATCAGGTCAGCCATGGAAACCTTCTTGCCGAACTCGCTTTGGATGGCTTCCAGTTTATGCAACACCTTCGCTAAGTGATCCGGCTGGTTGACTTTCCAATCCTTCTGGGGTGCCAGACGAATGCGGGCACCGTTCGCGCCGCCGCGCATGTCGGAACCACGGAAGGTGGAAGCCGATGCCCAGGCAGTTGAAACCAGCTCGGAGATCGACAAACCAGAAGCAAGGATCTTGCTTTTCAGGGCGGCTATATCACTTTCACCTATCAGTTCATGATCGACTGCGGGGATAGGATCCTGCCAGATCAATTCTTCCTGCGGGACTTCCGGGCCGAGATAACGCGTGCGAGGCCCCATATCCCGGTGTGTCAGTTTGAACCATGCGCGGGCAAAGGCGTCGGCGAACTCCTCCGGATTTTTATGGAAGCGCCGTGCAATCGGTTCATAAATAGGGTCCATCTTCATTGCCATGTCGGCGGTGGTCATCATGATCGGAACCCGCTTTTTCATATCGTGAGCGGCCGGAGCCATGTTTTTGTCAGTCGCCTCCTTCGGTGTCCATTGCTGAGCGCCCGCCGGGCTTTTGGTCAGTACCCATTCGTTGCCAAAAAGCACGTTGAAATAGTTCATGTCCCACTTGGTCGGGGTCGGGTTCCATGCGCCTTCCAGGCCACTGCCAATCTGGTCGCCACCTTTGCCGGTACCATGACTGCATTTCCAGCCCAGTCCCTGCTCTTCCAGGCCCGCAGCTTCCGGTTCAGGCCCAACCAGCGCAGGATCGCCGGCACCGTGGCACTTGCCAAAGGTGTGTCCGCCGGCGGTGAGCGCAACGGTCTCTTCGTCGTTCATTGCCATGCGGGCAAACGTCTCTCGAACGTCACGCCCTGATAAGATCGGATCCGGGTTGCCGTCCGGGCCTTCCGGGTTTACGTAGATCAGTCCCATCTGCACGGCCGCCAGGGGGTCTTCGAGATCGCGCTCACCGGAGTAACGGCTTTTGGGTTTGTCGCTTGTCGCCAGCCACTCTTCTTCGGCACCCCAGTAGATGTCTTTCTCCGGCTCCCATATATCCTCGCGTCCGCCGGCGAAACCGAAGGTCTTGAAACCCATCGATTCCATCGCGACATTGCCGGTCAGAATCATCAGGTCAGCCCAGGATATTTTCCGGCCATACTTCTGTTTGATCGGCCACAGCAGTCTTCGTGCCTTGTCGAGGTTGACGTTGTCGGGCCAACTGTTGACGGGGGCAAAGCGCTGGTTGCCGGTCCCCGCACCGCCGCGGCCGTCACCGGTTCTGTAGGTCCCTGCGCTGTGCCATGCCATGCGAATGAAAAAAGGTCCATAGTGGCCGTAATCCGCCGGCCACCAGTCCTGCGAATCGGTCATCAGTTTATGCAGATCCTTTTTCACCGCGGCGAGGTCCAGGCTCTTGAACTCTTCAGCGTAGTTAAAATCCTCGCCCATCGGATTGGATTTAGGGCAATGTTGACGCAGAACATCCAGATTTAACCGATTCGGCCACCATTCGAGATTCGACCTGCCGCCGACTACATGTTTGTTTGTTCTACCGGTTACCGGGCATTTGCTTTCGTCACTCATAAAGTCACCTCCAGTTTTTTATGAACGTATTCACTGTACTGCTGGGAGTACAGTGCAGTGGTGCCTGCAATGTGTTGGTGATTAGCACCTTGGAAATTCGTTGCTCGTTTTATATAAGCGAAGCGGGTGGTGCGAATTCTACGATCTTTTTCCTTGTGCCGTCTCAGAACCGCAACCAATCAACAAAAGACATTACCCGCAACGCGATATCCATCGGCCACCAGGAGAGTGAGCCCCGGAATCGATAAGGCAAATCCAACCCCGACAGACATACTTTTCGCGGACCAGCGATCAGAATTTTTTACCTGCCTTTCGCAACACATTGTCGGCAGAGGCCTCGCACCTCAACGTGCGTTGCATCAATCTCACCAAAAGAGCCCACTAAATCGGGTAGTGTGATATTGTCAAGATCATCGCTGACGAAGTCACGAGTGTATCCACAGTGGTCGCAAACATAATGATGGTGGTTACTCAGGTTTGCATCAAACCGTGTACGTTCACGGCTCGAACCAAGCGTTACTATCAGCCCAAGATCTTTCAGCAGCCAGAGAGTCCGGTAGACGGTATCTATCGAGACTGTCGGAATTCGGTCCCTGATACGCTGGAAAACCTGCTCCGCATTTGGATGATCCTCGGTTTGCGCAACTTCACGGAAAATTTCTATGCGCTGGTGGGTCAACTTGATTCCTTCGTCGCGGCAAACCGTTTCGAAGAGTTGCATTCGCTTTTCAATTTCCTTCTTCTTTATTGTCATGATCACCTGCTTGTTAAGAATCGATTCCTAAGTGCATGTTAACCATCATCAGAAGAACAGTCAAGAGTTGTCTGTTTGACTGATTAAACCGGATTGTGCTGGATAACATATTGATAACGTTTGATAAATGTTGGTGAATAATTTTTGGTTACAATAAGGTAACCAAAGCCGGAAAATATTTTCAGGTGAACATAAAGATCAATAAGTGTGATAGGGTATGTGCAGTTTTCTCTGCCAGCTGAGATCGAATTTCTTCGGGATCGACCTCAAAGGCCTGCTTTCCCATGAAAACATTACCCCCGATCCATCGCTCAGAGAGCCAGATAATTAAAAATCGCAGGACTGTCGAACTGTGGTGTCAGTAGTTGTATTGGAAGAACAGGGTCACAAAGCCTGCAGACTTCCGAGATACAATCGTTTCCCGGGGATGCTGTTTCATTAACTATCCGGTTCCCGCCCGTTGCCGTAGTAGCCGACGGCCGAGGCACAGAGTAACACTTTTTGGCGGCTTGAGCCGGGCGGCAAAAGCCGTTCGAGTACGCCATGCCTGCTGTGCCAGGGATAGAGTTCCTCGGCCGATCAGGAGTGTTCGGCCTGCTGCTCGAAAAGCCTTGAAGAGATGCGCTTGTTCAGACAAAGAGTGTTTTGTACTCCAGCATACTGGAATACAGGTGGAGCTGGAAACCCCCTGTCTATTTATTCATCATCTCTGGATTATACCGATTGGGCAATTTCTTTTTGCTTCTTTTTTTGGCCAGGGCCAGTCGACCGGCAGCGGCTCTTTTTTCGGCTCTCGCGATGAGGTGCTGGTGTATACAGGTAGCACCTTTTTCACTCTCCGACTTGAGCTGGACCGAGGAACCGTCACTCTGTATTTCCCAGACATTTCTGGTGTTGGTCAACTGCAGGTCAAGCAACTCCCGAAGCAGCGCCTTGTGCTGCGGGGAAGTAATGGGAGCGCATACCTCCACCCGGCTTTCCAGGTTGCGCATCATCAGATCGGCGGATCCGATATAATATTCTTCGTCGCCGTTATTGTGAAAATAAAAAATACGGCTATGTTCGAGAAATCGACCGACCAGCGAAATAACTCGGAGATTATCCGACAACCCTTTAATACCCGGGCGTAATCGGCAGGAATCACGAACAATCAGATCGGCATGGACCCCGGCCTGGGAGGCACGATACAATGCCTCGACGATATCTCTGTCGACCAGGGCATTGGTTTTGAACTGGATAAGGCCGTTCTTACCTTTTTTCTGATGTTCTATCTCCCGTGCTATCTTGTTGAGCAAAGCCTTTTTCAGTATCTTTGGTGAAGGCAGCAGTTTGGTATAACGGCGCATAGGAGTATAGCCGCTGGTGAGATAATTAAACAGCTCGGTCAAATCGGCGCCTATCTCCGGATCGCAGGTGATAAGCCCCAGGTCGCAATAGCCTCTGGCGGTACCGGCATGGTAGTTGCCGGTACCGATATGGGCGTATCGCCGCAGCCCGTTATAGTCTTTGCGGATGACAAAAATGAGCTTGGAGTGGGTCTTCAGACCAATGACGCCATAGGTGACGTGAATGCCCGCTTCTTCAAGAAAACCGGCCCAACGGATATTGGCCGATTCGTCAAATCGGGCCATCAGTTCGACCACCACCGCGACCTGCTTGCCGTTCTGGGCCGCATCGATCAGGTATTGGATAATTTTCGAATCCTTGGCCGTTCGGTAGAGGGTCATCTTGATGGCCATGACCTTCGGGTCCGTGCTTGCTTCCCGCAGAAAACGTTCGACGGAGGTATCAAAAGATTCATAGGGATGCTGCAGGAGGATATCGCCGTGCTCCCTGATGGTGTGAAAGATGTTCGGGTCATCGCCTAAAAGCTCAGGGTTATCCACCGGGTGATGTTGGGCAAAGTGCAGATCGGAGCGGTCGATGGCGGCAATCTGCATCAGATCGCGCAGGCCCAGGATGCCGTCCACCTCATAGACATCCTTCGCCTCGTCAACGCGCAGCTCTGCCGCCAGTTTGCCTTTATGTTGCTCGAGCATGCCGCTGCCTATCTCCAACCGGACGATTTCGGCAAATTTTCTGTCCCGCAGGGCCGATTCAATCACTACCAGCAGATCATTCGCCTGTTCCTCGTGTCTTTCGGTGATGGCGTTCCGGGTTACCCGGAAGGTCTCACAGGTCTCGACCTCCATACCGGGGAGCAGGAGTTCAAGGTTGTTGGCGACCAGGTCTTCCAAAAGAATATAGACATGTTCCTTGCCTATCCGGATGAATCGCGGCAGGTCCGAGCTGGTAGGGATTTTGATGCGGTTGAGATAGCTGTGATCGCTTTCCGGATAGCGCACGCTGACCAGCAGATTGACGGATAAATTGGAGATGAAAGGGAAGGGGTGGGCAGGATCCATCCCTTGAGGTGTCAGCAAGGGGTAAATTTCATTTCGAAAATACTGGTCGATATTTTCCTTATCTTCCTTCGAGAGATCTTTGTATTTTTTGATTTTTATGTTTTTTCGAGACAGCAGTCGCTGGAGATCGTTCTCCAGGGTGAGCTGCTGATCAAGAATATCCCGGACGACAGCATGGCAGAGATCGATCTGTTCCTGAGGCAGACGGCCATCAAGGGACAGGCTTTTGACACTGGCTCCCACCATCTGTTTCAGTCCACCGATTCTCTTCATAAAGAATTCGTCCAGGTTCGATCCGACCACTGCCAGGAAAAACACCCTTTCCAGCAGAGGGTTACGCGGATCCTGGCCTTCGTGCAGAACTCTTTTGTTGAATTCAAGCCAGGTCAACTCCCTGTTCAGATACCATTCCGAGGCTTGCAGGTCGATTATGTTAGGAATTTTCCGGTCGTCGGGGATCTTGTCCGTTGTCTTTTTGTCTACTGGAGTTAGCTGAGCCATAGTCATCTGGTGGTTTTTGTAGAGTTGTCAATAAAACACATGAGTTGTTTGAGCTCTTTGTCCTTCATATCGTATGGTAGCAGATCTTCAAGATAAAAGAAACAGGAGTCGGTGTCGCCATGACACGATGGATGTACTGAAATTGTTCGTTGCAGCAAGATACAGGAGCGTTGCTTTTTCGTTTCCAGCAGGAAGAGCGTGATTGCGGTGGGATAAGGAGTCTGTTATGGTGTAATGACGTCATGATACCAAAATTCGTATCGAGGGATAAGCAATAATGACCAAAGAGAAGAAAAAAAGTACTTCCCTGCGCCTTGATCCAAAGGTCTTGAAAGAACTCAAGCTGCTTGCGATAGAGCAGGATACCAGTATTCAGGCCATTGTCGAGTCATTGGTGATCGAATACATAAAACAATATAAAGTAAAAAGTTGAGTGGCTATGGACCCTTTTATCTATCTCCTCCCATCAGCGCTGAATCAGAAAAAACTACAAAAAACTTTACCCGATACACCGCCATATAAGATTTCTTATGGGCAGGACGAGCAGCAGGAAGGGGTTCTTCTCGATACCTTTGATGCCGAGGTGTTTCAATCGGCAAAAATACTCTTTCAGCACGGCGATATGTTGCTGCTTATCGATCTGCAGAGCGGTCGGTTGCTGCAGCAGGCCGCACCTGAGACGTGGTCCTTTGCCGGCGATCTGCCGGTGGGACCGGTAACGGCTTTTCTGCAGCAACTGTCCAAACTTCGCGCATTTCTGCCGGTAGCCAGTGTCGGTCTCTGCCGCTTGCATGGCCTTCTTCTTGACGACGAAGGCAAAACCCGTGCCCGACTGCATCACCTGACTATCTGTCACGGCAGAAAATCGGTGGGAATCGGCATCACCGAGTATTTGCGCGGTTACCGTAAGGCCCATGACGACCTTCGCCATTCCCTGGAAAGAATTGGCGCAATTTCCTGTCAAAGTGTAGGCCAGGTGTATCGGGTTTTAGCCATTAAACAGGGGAAATACACCGCAAAGCCAGTGATTGAGCTCCACCCGGAAGCTCCTGTCAAGGATACTACGCGAACCATAATCTCAGTTTTCCTGCAGACCGCACGCGCCAACGAGAAAGGGCTGGTTGACGATTACGACACGGAATTTCTCCATGATTATCGGGTCAGTCTGCGTAAAGTCAGGTCAGTGCTGAGTCTTTTTACCGGAGTGTATAGTCCGGAAGAGACAGCACAGCTCAAAAAAGATTTTTCCTCTCTGATGCAGAAAACCAACGCCCTGCGTGATCTGGATGTCTATCTGCTCAATAAGTTGCATTATTTCAGTCTCGTTCCGGCTGATACCCATGAAGGTCTGGCGATACTGTTTGATTATCTTGCTGAACAGCGAAAAAAGGAACATTCAGACGTGATCAAGGTCATGCGCAGTAAAAGCTATCGCAAAGAAATCGGCAGGCTCGAAAAAATATTTACCAACGGGTCAAATCTTGCGACAGGTCCAAAGGCAGAGGAGCACAGCATGGCATTTGCCTGCAGGTTGATTTGCAAACGTTATGACAAGGTATGTAAAATCGCCCGGGATATAGATGCGCAAACTGAGGATGGTGCCATCCATCAACTGAGGATTAATTGTAAGAAGCTGCGCTATCTGATGGAATTTTTCACGCCTCTTTTCCCGGAAGACGAGATTGTGAGCCTGATAAAGGCTCTCAAGATTCTTCAGGATAATCTCGGCAATTTTAATGATTATTCGGTCCAGCAAACATCGCTCAGACATATATTGCAGGAAAAAATGTCGGAATTCGGCAGTGCTAAATTGAAGGTTGCAGAGAGTGTGGGAGCGCTCACTGCCATTCTTCATCGGCTGCAAAAGAAGGAAAGACGTCAGGTGATGAAAAATTTTGCCCGTTTTGACAGCCCGGAAACCCGTGCTGCATTTACCAAACTGTTTCATACCCCCCAGATCGAGGAAGGTGTCGATGAAAATAATAGCCTGTTACAGTAACAAGGGGGGCGTCGGTAAAACCGCAACCTCCGTAAATCTTGCTTATGCCAGTGCTTTGGAAGGTCGAAGAACGCTGTTATGCGACCTTGATCCTCAAGGCGCATCAGGTTTTTATTTTCGGGTAAAACCATCGAAAAAACTGCAGAATAAAGCCTTTTTCAAGGATGTGAAAGGTTTTCTGAACGCCATCCGGGCGAGTGATTTTGATAATCTCGACCTGTTGCCGGCAAATCTCACCTATCGTGATTTCGATATTTTTCTGTCGCGGATGAACAACAGCCGCTCGCGGTTGAAAAAGGCCCTGCGGGAGGTAGACAGTGACTACGACGTGGTCATTCTGGATTGTCCGCCGAACATTTCACTTCTTTCTGAAAATGTCTTCAAAACTGCCGATAAAATTGTTGTCCCGGTCATTCCTACCACCCTGTCCGTCCGTACATTCGAACAGCTGAATGGTTTTTTCAAAGAGAACGAATATCAGCGCAAAAAACTCCTGCCGTTTTTTTCGATGGTGCAAAAGAGTAAAACACTGCACAAAGACACCATGGTTGCCTTGCGTAAAAAATATAAGAGCTTATTGAAGAATTATGTTCCTTTCTCAACCGAAATTGAGAAAATGGGTGTGCACAGGGCTCCGGTGTTAACCTATGCCGGCAAAGATTTCGCCGCAAAGGCGTACCAGGATATTTGGCATGAGATAGAAAAAAAAATACAAACAAAGTGACAACGAAAGTTTTTTCTTTCGGCACGATACAGGGGATTTGTTATGGCCAAGAAAAAAGAAAAAAAAGAAAAAAAGAAGAAAAAGAAATGCTGTGAAAAATTCAAGAAGAAGAAAGGGGAGCGCTGTTCTAATTGCCCTAAGGCTTAATGGCTCTTTTGGGGGTGTTTTTCCCGCCCCACTGAAAAAATAAGAAAGCAATCCGTAGGGTACTAACCCCTCTCAACGCCGATCCGTCGACCTTTGATTGACCTGATGATATAGCGCCCCTGGCTTAACAGCCTCGGATTCCAGGTGCATCTGAATTGGACCTGTGCTCCGATCGTCATTTTCCTGATATCCCGGGGGGAAACGTCAAAACCGATTCCGTTGAGAGATATATCATAGAGATCAACTTCAATGTTGCTGCAGTCGGTGGTCGAAACCAGGACCTTGCCTCGCTGTTGTTCTCTTAGCACTAAACGGCGATTGAAACTTGCCCGGGTGGACTCGCCGCACTTGTGACAGCGGATGGATCTTTGTCGAACTCCTGGCGGAATTGTCACCATGCGTTTGGCCTGGCATGCATGACATTTGAAATGTATACGTCCACCGACCACTCGGAAGGTTTGTGTTTTAGACATGTTCTTTGCCTCTTTCGTAAGGCGGCCAGGTCGATTATGGAGAAATTCTCCAGATCAAGGCGACGCACTGGGTAACGGTTATTTTCGCTAACTATTGTATCTTTTACACAGTAACCTTTTCAATTTCTTTTGTGATTACCACTAAAGTTCAGCTTAGAAGATCCAGAGGGATATGAGGTGCCCTTTGCACGGGACGCCATAAACCCTTCCCTGGGGGCTTGACCGCAGCCATCCAGGCTGCGGAACACCCGTGCAAAGGGCACCTCATATCCCCATATAGCTGAACTTTAGTGGTAATCACAATTTCTTTTTGAGAAAATGCTATTTTCGGTGCTCGTTCAGACTGGTCCTTCCGCTAAAAATCAGCCCACAATCTGGTTCAGTGGCTGAACATGCGGGGCAATCAGGAAAATTTACAGAATTATTGCCCCTCAGCTCTTTTTTATTCGATCTGTAATCTATTTGTAATTGGCCCCTTGCTATCTTTCATATATAGGGAGGAATCGGCAATCGATCAAGCCGATGGTCATGAATAAAACAAGGAGGGGGAAGCCATGTTTTACATGTATCAGGAAGGAATCGTGTTTTTGCTGTTATTGCCCGTTGTGTTGAATGTTTTACTGCCTCTGGCGATGTGGGGTCTGTGGCTTATAACAAGGGTGCTGGTGCCCCAAAAACGGTTGTCGCCAGATGCAGAGACCGTCGAACAAAAGAGCATACCGATTACCGCATAAGTACCGATCCGCACAAGGGACTTGCAAGCCTTCAAGGGTAATGGAAAAAGTGATAGTAGTTCAGGCGTAAGGTGATAATCCCGCCCAAAAGCGTTGCGGGATAAGTTCCTTCACGAAAAAAATTAACTTGTAAACAACACAAGATAATTTTTTCTAAGTCACTAAAACCGCCATCCGGTACTGAAACCGATTGAATGGCTTTGGTTGCTGTATTCACCGTTGAGGAAATCGCCGGTTGCTTTTCGGTCCTGGTATCTGGCAAAGACGTAAAACAGATCGAGGGTGAATCTGTCGCGGGTATACCCGACACCAAAACAGTAATTGTGCTGGTGTGCATCGGGATTTGCCGGAGAAAGAGTTGCCGAGGGAACGGGGGTGGACAGGTAGGCATAGCCCGTCCGCAGGGCCCAGGTGTGATCAATCTTCAGTTCCACTCCTGTTTTAGCGATCCAGCTATTTCGCCAGTTCTGGACGATTTCCATATCATCAAAGCCGGCATCTGCGACGGGTTGATCTACGGTAATAATCTGACGCTGGAAACTTGACCAGCCCACCCATTCTCCCTCGACAGCGATCGTCCAGCGAGTGGTGGGGTGCCAGGCTATACCCAGGGTCGCAATTTCTGGAAAATCGATATTGGTGTGCGCGTCGCTGCTGATTTCAGGGCCCTGGAAAAGAGGCTGCAGGGCCGGCGCAATATTCTTCAGCTTGATATTCCCGCCGAGATCAACCGCAATCCCGCTCCGATAGGCCGCGCCAAGAGTGTATTGCGAGTTCACCTGCCAGAGCAGGCCAACGTTCCACCCCCATCCATCACCGTCGGCGGTAAGACTGCTTTCTCCATCCTGTGCCTGGAATATCGACTGGTTCACCGATTGTGTCGCATGATTATAGGCCCACAGGTAATCAATCCCAAAGGCAATTGACAATGCCGGTCGCGGGCGCCAGGCAATGACCGGATTGGCCATGAATGTGGCAATGAGGCTTTCCTTGGAAAAATAGTGGATCATGCCCTGGTCCGGCCAGGTCCTGCCGCCGATGCCAAAGGGTGAGAAGAGGCCGAGCCCCAGGGTCACGTCATGCCATTCCAGCTCCGAGCTCAGATAACCATGCGGGGCGATAAAGATCTGTGACTTCGTCTCTTCGCTATAACCATTGTCGCTTTCATAACGGGTTTCAGGAGCGACAGCCATTCCTCCGAGATACAGACTGGTACCTTTCTGAAAAGCAATTCCGGCTGGATTGTGAGCGATTGCAGAAGGATCGTCGGCAACGGCGGCAAACGCGGTACCCATGCCGGCACCTTTCCCGCCATGCGCCGGGCCTCCTGCCGAAACCGCAGAAACGAACAAAAGAGACCAGAGCAAAGCGAGGCAATATGCGAGCGACAGACTGGCTGGAGACATGGTAGTACCCTCACATTTCTAGCTGCAACGTATTCGCGCTGTACAGATTATTTCCCGTTGTGAAAAGAAGCATCGATCTGTCTCAAGACATTTATTCCCGTTTCGTTCTGTATCCATTTACGAGAGCCATTGTCTTGGGACTGTAGCTGATGCCCTGCTCGGCCAGTAAAGAGTGACATCTCTGTATAATGGCAAAGGCTTCATCTTTTTTCTCCATTTTTTTGAAATCATTCACTAAAATTGAAAAAACAGCTGTCGCAGTACTCTCTGCAGCCAAGGCTTTCTGGAGCATACTTTTGTGAGCAAGAGTTGTTTCAACGAAGAGAGGGACGGCGGCGGCCAGAAGGTGCTGCCAGTGTTTCTCGATCTGTCCGCTGTAACTGACGGCTACGGGTATATTTTCATGACCGGTTGTGAATGGTCCCTGATACATGCCAAGTGCTCTCTCAAGATATTCCCTGTTGTTGGAAGTAATTGACGTGATCTTAGATTGTTGTGCCAGCCAGATAAAATGGTGGCTGTCAACCCAGCAGACTGTATCGTTTAAGATGAGCTGACCGTTTTTCAGAACTACAGCCTCATCTCTGCCAAGGAGTTTTCGCAGGCGATGCAGGGTGGTGTTGAGATTCTGCATTGCCCGGTCGCCGTCGGAGTCCGGCCATAAACGACTGGCAATTTTTTCCCTGAAAATGCCCTCCCGGCCGGCAGAGATAAGAAAGGTCAGCAGCTGCAGAGGTTTTTTGGGCAGTTTGCTCTGCGTGTTAAACGTTTCGCCTTCACAATGGGCGGCGAACCTGCCAAGGGTGTAGATCCTTATCGGCCAGGGCCACCGGTCGCTGATCATCCGTGGATCGGGCGGTCGGAGATGCCAGCGCCTGATGACCTCCATAACCGTGCTCGTTTCGATCTCTGCATCCAGAGCCCAGGCGCACAGGGCGGCGAGTCTTCGGTGGCAGAGACCAAACGGCATTGACAGCCCATGTTTCCTGGCAATGGAAAAGGCTTTTTGCATCTGCAGATACTTTTTTTCCTGGTTGTTTTGGATGGCCGCGCAATCAGCGAGGGCCAAACTGGCGATAAAATGAATGGCTCTGCTGTTTCCCAGTCTTTTTTCGTTGCATACCAGTTGCAATACTTCCTCGGCCTCAATTGCTTCTCCCAGCTCAAGCAGCAGCTGTGACTGGAGGATTCGGCTGAGGGCGATGGTAAAAGGGTTTTCGCAGCCTTCGATCATTTTTGCGGCTGTTGTCATCTCGCTCTTCGCCTGCAGCAAATTGCCAGCCTGCATTTGATACCAGGCCTGGAGGAAATGATAATGCCCCTGGTCCCAGACGGCAAAGGGCATCAGAGTCTCTTTCATTTTGTCCAGGGTCGCCTGGATCGGGCCCAGCTCGCCTGTTCCCAGCATAGTGTAGGAAATGTAGGCATACATCATAAAATCATAGACATGGATGCCGGTACTATCTGCCAGTGCCAGTGTTTCCCTGGCCTTGGAGAGGCATTGCGGATGGTCGCCGGCGATGACTCCGGCTAAGGTGAAGATGCCGCTCAAGGTGATTCGGGCCATCGGCGGCAGATCTTCAACATTCTGTAAAGCCTCCAGTTTTGCCACGGCAAGCTGAGCCTTATCAATCTGACCAATCCAGTGATAAGACCAGAAAAGGTTTTTTAAGATGTTGCAGGTGACCTGCAGGTCGCGGCAATCTTTCAGCAGTGCTTCACACTTGTTTTGGTATTTCTCAAGATCGGGATGTCCCTGATCACGAAGCAACAGGGCCATCAGCATTCCTGAGCAAAAACGACCGGCAAGGTCGGGGGGAGAGTCCTCCCGTGACAGAAGTTCACCCAGTCGTTCTCCATTTTTAATCCATAGATCCAGCTCGGTGAAACCACTGCGCAGCATAAAAAACATTTCAACACAGGTAGACCAGCTGAGGATTTGCCCCGGAATATCCTGATTGATGGCGAACAACTCAAAGGCCCTGGTGCACAGGGTTTGGCTGACCGGAGGATTGCAGGCCATCTGGGCCAAACCGTGCCAGAAAAGCAGCCATGGGTTTTTTTCGGTATATTCTGCCGGTAATGTTTCTATCCAAAAAGAGAGCGTTGTGAATCGTCCCTGGGCGATCAGGGCAGGGGCCACCTCGACAACGATTGCGGCCATTGGTGCAAATTCCCTGGCCTTGCAGTAAAGATCGATTGCTTCTTCCTGGCAACCATGTCTGTGGAGGAGCTCCGCTGCCTGGACATACATTTCCTGCAGGGTGAAGGAGGGGTATTCCCGAGCTGCCGTGATTTGCAGGAACTCACGGAACAGAGGATGGTATTGGTAGCTGGTGGCAGGCAGCTGGCGCTTCTCAACAAAGAAATTTTTTCGGTTTAAGGTCTCGAGAATTTCTTCTGCCTGCATATCTGTGAGTTCGCGGGCCATTTCTGCCGTCATAAAAGGCAGAAGAGATGTCTGCTGGAGAAAAGATCGTATTGGCGATGCCACCTTTTCGAGTATTTCGGTGGCAAAATAATCAAATATATTTTCCGGGGTACGCCCGGCAGGGAATGTACCGGCCGGAGCCTGGTTTTCACAATGCAGAATCCACAGGATAGCTCCGGCGATCCATCCTTCAGTTATCCGGTACAATCGTTTTGATTCTTCTTCAGCTATCCTGGTGCCGTTGAAATCGAGAAATGCGCTGAATTCTTCCGGAGAAAATCGTATCTGCTTTCCGCCGATAGGTTTCATGGTTCTGTTGGCGATAAATCGTGACATGGCTGGCGGCGGAACACTGCGGCTGACTATGGTGAGAACGATATGCGCGGGAAGCTGTTTAACCGCAGCTGCGAGAATCTGCAGCAGGGGGGAGTGCTCCGGTGCGTCCTGGAAATTGTCGAAGATCAACCAGGAATCAGGTCGTATTCGCTGATACAGTTTTTCGAAATAGCGGAGGATGAAGGTCTTTAAGTTCGGAAGATATTCGGGGGTGAGCAACGGCATTGGCGGATGGGGATACTCCATCAGAGTTGATGCCGCCTGGCCGAGATAGTAGAAAAAAGTGGCAGGATCACCATCCAGGGCATCGACCTGGTACCAGAGACAAGGTGCTTTTCTTTCTTCCAGGTAACTTGCAACCAAGGTTGTTTTTCCTGAACCACCGGGGCCGGAGATCCAGAATGCTCTTGTCGGCAGCTTTCTGTCAAGAAGGGCAAACAGCCGTTCACGGCGTACAATTTCACCAAGTATCAACGGAGAGGTCTTGCTTATGCTTGCCCGGGGTAAGCTCATAAAGCAGGATTGGCGATGGGTTGAGGGAGTTCGTAAGAGGACCTTCTTGCGTCCCAAAAGGCATAGCACCGCATCTTTTCAATTATGATTTTTGATTAACAGATAATCGCATCATGTTCAAGTATTTTGAAATATTCGAAGGCATATGAAAAAGCCATTTCAATCAAAGGCAGTCGAGGCGAGGTTGGGTGGAATTGTTCGGCTAATTGCGGCTTCTTCCTTAAAAAATTCGCCATCCCGGATTGTGGAGCAATCTGGAGGGGGAAATATAATTTTTTAACCATAAAAAACTGTGATACGATTGTATGCAATTGAAGCAGGTATTTGGTGATTTTATATTTTGTAAACAGGAGAAAGTACGTGGTGTCATTAATCAAAAAAATCATGCCTTCTAAAGTTAAAACCAAGTTGCTCACCACACTGGGCGTATTGGTTACCCTGATGGTTGCAGTTCCGAGCATCCTTTCATACCGGGCAACTCTCAATAATACCTCTCAGAAACTGGCGGAAGAGTTGACGATAAAAATTGGCCAGGTCCGGGATACCATTACCGTCGATAAGGCCGAGCAGTTGCGGATTCTGGCGCATACGGTGGCAGGAATGCCGTCAATCCAGGATAATGTGATGTACCAGAGCCGAGAAGAACTGTTAAATGTGGCTGCGCCGCTTTATGCGGGGTTACAAAAAATAATTGACCTCAATGTCTTTCATTTTCATCTGCCGCCGGCAACCTCTTTTTTACGTCTGCAAAAGCCGGAAAAGTTTGGTGATGATCTTTCCAGCTTCAGAAAATCGGTCGTTCAGGTAAACCAGAATCAAAAGGATGTCGTCGGGATCGAGGTTGGTGATGCCGGCTTATCAATTCGTGCAGTCGTTCCTGTTCTGTATCTCAATAAAAAACATGCCGGGTCGGTTGAATTCGGCGCACCGATAAATGATGCATTGCTGGCACAGATTAAAGCGAGTATCCACGACGATCTCTCGGTGATCATGCCGGATGGGGACGGGTTTAAATACCAGGCAAAGACCCACGACATGACCATTCCGGAAAAGAAATTTCCGTTTCTAAAAGAGGTAATGGTCTCGGATACCATAAAGGTACAGCGGGTTGCAAAAGACGGCCGGGAACTCATGACGGCGTATATGCCCATAAAAGACTATTCCGGTACCGGGGTGGGAGTTCTGGCCATGCCCAGAGACATCAGTGCTGGTCTCGCTGCCGCCAGAAAAACAGCGCTTACTTCGCTCGCCTTCGGGGTGGCGGCTCTTGTTGTCATTCAATTTTTTGTTTATTTCCTCTTTACCAGACTTATTGATCGACCTATTCAGAGAATGAATGACGTGCTTGAGCTGGCCAGTCGCGGCGATTTATCCCGGGAGGTTGATGTCACTTCAATTCTGCCCGTAAATTGTTCTGAGAAAATGCAGTGTGACAAGACAGATTGTTCCATGTTTGGTAAAGAAGGGTATTGCTGGGAAGAAGCCGGGTCGGCCTCCATAAACGTTCAATGTCCGAAAATTGTTACAGGTGAATATACTTCCTGCAGCGAATGCAAGGGAGTGTTCAGAAGCGCTGTCCGCGATGAGTTCTCAGAGCTCAGCGCTTATATGCATTCCTTTATCGGCAATGTTCGTATCCTTATTCAAGATGTCAACGGCAATTGCAGCAACCTTAACAATTCTTCCCAGTCGCTGGTGGAAATATCCGAAAAGATTGAATCCGGTTCGACCGATTCCGCTCAGCGGTCCAATTCGGTAGCCGCTGCTACGGAACAGATGAGTTCCAATATGGCCTCAGTTGCAGCCGCAACTGAAGAGGCGGCGGCCAATGTTCACGTGATGACCACCGCCACTGAAGAAATAGGTTCCAATGTCGGCGATATTCAGCGATCGACAATGAATGCCAAGGAAATAACCGGAGATGCAGTGCTTCAGGCGGCTGATATTTCTGCAAAGGTTGATGCACTGGGCAGTGCCGCACTCGATATTGGCAAGGTGACAGAAACTATTGCCGAGATCTCCGCCCAGACCAATTTGTTGGCGTTAAATGCCACCATTGAAGCGGCCCGGGCTGGAGAGGCCGGCAAGGGATTTGCAGTTGTTGCAAACGAAATTAAAGACCTGGCCAGACAGACCGCAGGGGCGACCGGCGAGATTAAAAAGCGCATTGACGGCATTCAGAACTCCACCGGAGTTACGGTGACGGGAATTAAGAAAATATCCGATATTATTTCAGAAATTGATAAAATAGTGTCAGGTATTGCCGTTTCACTCGATGAGCAGAATGCAACGATGACCGAATTGACCTCGAATATTCTCCAGGCGGGTCAGGGAATCAGCGAAGTTTCGGAAAATGTGGCCCAGAGTTCTGTCGTGTCACAGCAGATTTCTGCAGATATTTCAGAGGTAAACAACACGGTCAGTGCTATATCGACGGGAACCGGTGAGGTGCGGCAAAATGCCGAAGAGCTGCGGCTGTTGTCGCAATCTCTGAAAAATCTGATCGAAAAATTTAGAATTTAGCGAATTAGAAATAATTTTCTTGTGCCTTTGACAAGAAAATTATTTCGTGAATGAGCTTATCCCGCAGCGCTTTTTGGCGGGATTATGCAGTGACAGAATATCTTGTGCTTTTGTTACAAGAACATAGCTTGTTTCAATGAGCTTATACCCGTCAAGCGAGTACTGGAAAGAGTACCCGTCAAGCGAGTACTGGAAAGAGTACCCGTCAAGCGAGTACTGGAAAGAGTATCTGGCAAGCGAGTATTGAAAATTATCCCGCAGCGCTTTTTGGCGGGATTATGCAGTGACAGAATATGAATATCTTGTGATTATCACTAAACCTCAGCTATATGGGGATATGAGATACCCTTTGCACAGGACGCCATAAACCCATCCCTGGGGGCTTGACCGCAGCCATCCGGGCTGCGGAACACCCGTGCAAAGGGCACCTCATATCCCTCTGGATCTCCTCAGCTGAATTTTCGTGATAATCACGAAAGAGTATGCAAGGTTGTCACAAGAAAATCTGCTGTTTCAATGAGCATACACCCGTCGATCAAGTGCTTAAGAGAACACCAGTAAATCTTTTGGGGCGGGATAATTGCGTGCCGGAACATTTTCTTGTTGTTTCGCAAGAAGATATTTTATATCAGAGTACTTCTGTCCCTGGAGTACTGAAAAAAGCCCTGGTTATTTTCCCATTTGCTGGAGGTGGATGCCGGATGACCCTGATTCTACTGCAACGATCATAGACAACCTATCGATAAATCATGAACATTCTTCTCATTAATCCTCCCAATTGCGGCCGCAGTATTCCGGAGGAACGCTATGGCATAGACTCGCTCAAGCAGATTTTTCGGGGCGAGCCGCTTGCCTTGGAGGAACTTGCCGGCAATTTGCTCCAGCATGATGTGCGAATTGCTGATCTGAAGGCAGACCCCGATGGGCTTGATGCCTTGTTGGCCGGTTTTATCCCGGATGTGGTTGGTATTACCGGGGTAACCTGTGAAGCAAATACCATGCTGCACCTGGCCGCAAAGATCAAAGATTGCTGTGCGTCAGTTGTCGTGGTTGGAGGGGTTCATGCAAGCAATGATCCCTCGTTTTTTAATCATCCGGCGGTTGATTTTATAGTCGTTGGTTTGGGCAAGAAAGTCTTTGCCGATCTGGTCTCGAGCCTGGAAAAAGATGAGACCGACCGGGGCATACCGGGTCTGCTCAAGACGAATCCAGGGGCTGATCTTCGGCGGCCGGACTGCTGCAATACCGTCATTGATCTGGTTGATGACCGACCGCCTGCCTATCATCTGGTGAGCCAATATCGTCATCATTATGTCCTGGAAAAATTGAACATCAATATGGGTTTTGTCGCCTCCGCCTATGGTTGTCCGCATCGCTGTTCTTTCTGCTGCATCAAGGGGCAGACCGGTGGCAGGTATCTGACTAAATCGATTGAGGCGGTGCTGAGGGATATCCGGCTGCTTGGTGATATTCCGGTCATCAGGCTTGTCGATGCCAATACTTTCGGAGATATTGAACGGGCAAAGGCCCTGGGGCAGGCTCTCATTGACGCCGATCTGCACAAGCAATATCTGGCTGATATACGCTCGGATACGGTCGTTCAGTACCCGGAAATGGTTCGGCAATGGCAGCAGGCCGGACTGCGGGCGGTGATCATCGGTTTTGAGGGGATCAGTGATGCGTCCCTTTCGGTCATGAATAAGGCGAACAAAGCGAGCATTAATGGCGAAGCCATCACCATTCTGCAGGAGATGGGGATTACGATTGTTGGAGATTTTATCATCGCACCCGATTATGATGAGGCCGATTTCGCCCGTCTCGGCGAGTATCTTGACAACAACACGGTTGATCTGCCGATGATTACGGTTATGACCCCACTACCGGGTACCGACCTTTATCCGCAGCAGAAAAACAGCATTGTTAATCATAATCTTGATTATTACACCTTGACCAATGCCGTTACCAAAACAAAGCTTGCGGAAAAACAGTTCTATACGCTTTACGCCGAACTGCTTGCCACCAGTCATAAGAATGCACGGATTTAATTGATGAATGCTTTTATTACCGCAGTGTCTTCTGTGCTGCCCGGCGAACCGGTGGACAACAGGGCACTGGACGACTATCTCGGGGCGGTCAGTAATATTTCGGCAAAAACCAGGCAGATTATCCTTGGCAACAACGGTATCAAGACCAGGTATTATGCCATGGATCCCCAAACTGGCCGAATCACCTATACAAACGCCCAGCTGGCGGCAGAGGCGGTTCGTCGTCTACGGCCAGGTGACGACCAGCTTGCCCTGTGGCTGGAGTGTCTTTGCTGCGGCACCTCCTCGCCTGATCAGCTTATGCCGGGACACGGTTCCATGGTGCATGGCGAACTGGCTGGAGCGGGGCCGTGTGAGGTCATCTCTACCGCCGGGATTTGTCTCTCCGGTATTACGGCCATGAAATTCGGCGCGCTTTCGGTGGCCCAGGGGATGACCGCCAACGCGGTCACTACGGGCTCGGAGCTGGCGTGTACCTTTTTGCGGGGTGATTTTTTTGCAGCCATGAGTGGCAGCAGCAAAAATAAAGAGTTTGAAAAAAACCAAACGAAACGTCACCCGGCATTTTCCTTTGAGGCGGATTTTCTGCGCTGGATGCTCTCCGATGGTGCCGGTGCGGTGTTGATCGAAGACAAGCCGGCAGCTGGGCGACCGAGCCTCAGGATCGACTGGATTGAAATTATCTCCCATGCCCATCAATTAGAAGCCTGCATGTATGCGGGAGCGGTGAAGCAGAAAGATGGCAGCCTCACCGGCTGGCGCGAGTATGCCAGGAACGGCGGATTGGAAAAACAGGGGATCATGACCATTAAACAGGATGCCCGCCTGCTGAACCGGGAGATAATTCGGGCGACCATTGGTGAGAGTCTGCCCCGGCTGGTGGTCAAGCATAGTCTCAAGCCGTCTGGAGTTGACTGGTTCCTGCCGCATTATTCTTCCGAATACTTTAAAGAGCCGGTCATGAACGGGCTGGCAGAGATCGGTTTTCCCATTCCGGAAGATCGCTGGTTTTCCAACCTTTCCAGCAAGGGAAATACTGGTTCGGCCTCTTTTTATATTATGCTGGAGGAGCTATTTTCTTCGGGCAGACTCAAAAAAGGAGATCGGATACTGGGGATGATTCCGGAAAGCGGCCGATTTGCAGTTGGCTGGGTTTCTTTGACGGTTGTGTGAATTTACAGCAGCCAGGGGATAAACATCCTGGTTCGCTGCATGTACTCCTCGTATTTCTTGCCAAAAAACTGAATATTCTCCCGCTCTTCCACCTTTGCCGTAGCGATGAGCAAGCCACTCACCAAAAGAACCAGGCCCATACTCAATGGGGTAATATTTTTACAGAACGCACCCCAGCCGAGAAAAAGCAGAGAGCTGTACATGGGGTGTCGAATATAGCGATACAGGCCTGTATCCACAACATGGGCAGTATTTTCAAAAGCGAGGTTTTCCGGCATTTCTTCGCGCCTGGCATGCCCCCCTTTACTCCTGAGCATCAGAAGCGACTGGATAATAAAAAAAATCGAGACGAGCAAAAAGAACCAGGACACAAGGTGCATTGCTGAAAAGGGGTCGTTGAACCAGTGAGGGTGGTTGAGCAGGACCAGCAACAAGATGCCTTCAAAAACAAAAAAGCGGTAGAAACCGTGTGATCCAGGATTGTGCAGAGGTCGCCAGGAAAAACGAAGAAAGCCGAGAGTGCCAAGGATAAACAGACTGATTCGTATCACAAAAACTCCTTACAATCGGACCAGATTTTTAAATTCATCCGGCCCGAGGATCAATTTTACCGTACTGAAAGAACCCATAATGGTGCCGATAATGCCGGGGGCCATGACATTCTGCCCGGCCAGATACAATCCTTTCACGGCAGTCCGATTTAACAGGGCGGTCGCCAGCATCTGACTGGAGGAACGAAGGACCCCGTAGGCGCTGCCGCCGGGACTGTTGACCCAGTCCCGCATGGTGAGAGGGGTGCTGGCATCGATGACTTTTGCCCCTTTCAAGGCGCCGAACATCTGCGCCGCTTCTTCTACCAGCTCTGCCGCGTATCTTTCCTTTGCTTCCAGATACTCTCTTCCCCGGCGACCGCTGCGGGTCCCTTCCCAGGGGGCCCATAATGCATCCATGCCGGAGGTGAGAATCGACAGCAGGTTCCGGCCTTTTTTTTCGCTCCGGCGGATTTGATAGTATTTGAGATCCGAGATACCGCCTCTCTGGCTCGTCTCTATTTTAAAGATGTTATGGGGAATTTCCCGGTGACTCTCTGCATCGATACTGACATGGACCGAAAAAATGCCATGGGTATCCTGCAAGGTGCTTATCCGTTTTCGGTAAGATGGTTTGACGTCTGGTGCCGAGAGCATCTGCAGCACAATTTTCGGGTGCACTGCGCCAATGACGAGTTCGGCCGGCAGCTTTTCCCCCGATTGCAGGTGCAGACCTTTGACCACCCGCGAATCGACCTCGATTCGGCTCACTTCCGCGTCCGTGATAATCTTTCCACCCAGAGCCACCAGCCGTTCGGCGAAGACGTCGGCCATATGGGCTCCGTTGCGCTCAAGGCGCCATGAGGAGGAAACATAGGAGGCCAGCGCCATGTTGTGATAGTAGGCCGGGCAGTCGTCAAGAGGCACGCCCAGCCAGGAAGAGGGGACGGACAAGACGTTGCGCAGCTCTGCCGAGCAGCCGAGATTGCTGAGTACGGCCCCGAATGGATCGTAGTGATCAAGCAGCGTAAAATTGTCGTCGGGGGTAGAGAGAAAATCGAGCGCATGCAGCTGTTTGGCTGCCTGCCGTACCGGGTCCATTATTCTGGCGATCTTCTCTTGTTCTGCTGGGAATGCCCTAATGAGATTTTCTTCATATGCATCCATTCCAGGCGGCAGATCAAAGTGCGGCAGACGGCTGGCGGGAGAGGTGAAAATATACCGGTCGATAATGCCGTTGCCGCCCATTCGGGTCAGAGGGATTGCCTCGGTGACACCGAGATAATCAAAAAAAGTCCTGAGGATCTGGCCCTTATCAAGCGAGCCCAGATAATGCACCCCGACCCCGCACTCGATGCCGTCTCGGGTATAGCTGCGCATCACCCCCCCCGGGTGATGATTTTTCTCCAGCACCGTGACGTCAAAGCCTAGTTCAGCCAGGATTATTGCCGTACTGAGGCCGCCGATGCCGGAGCCGATAATGAGTACTTTTTTAGGGGGAACAGCTGCGCGAGTTGTCATAAGCCTGATGTGGGGTTGAAGGACCTGCTGATGCTAACGAATAAGATGCTCCCAGAGCGGTCCGGTATAGCCGCGGGCATACATCCTGCTGACCGGGGTGATCTCGCCTGCGTCACCGGAGCCGACAACACAGTTGACGCGCTTGCCAACCCGTGCAGTGACAAGTTTCTCGATGCTTTGACGGTCAATGTCGTCGGCCTGGTAAAAAATTGGCTCCAGCAAATTCGTGGCCGCACTTATCTTGCCCTCAGCAAGAGCGATATCATAGAGTTCTGTCTGGGGATATATCCTGATGCCGATGAAAAAAAACAGTACGGTTCGGGGGAGTTTATCGATGTTATCCAGAGTCTCTGAGACAGTGGCGGCGGATTCGCCGGGGCCGCCCAGCAGGAGATAGTGGGCGGCATGCAGTCCGGCATCAAGGGCCTGTTGATGGGCGGCAAGGACATCACGAACGGTAAACGGTTTACGGTAGGTTTTCAGTATTGCGTCTGCCAGCGATTCTGTGCCGAATTCAACATGCGAAAGACCGGCATCGGCCATAATTGAAAAATAACCAGCCGGGAGCCTGACGGGGGCAAAAAAACCGCCCCAAGGGATCGAAATTCCGGCTGCTTTGAAAGCTCTGGCCACGGCGAGGCTGTGTCTGATATCGGAATTAAACGCCGAGTCGGTGACAAAGAAATATCTGGCGCCGGACTCTTGAAGATCAAGGGCCATCCGGGCGACTTTCTCCGGTGCGATCAGGCGGTGTTTGCGCCCCTCGATATGCGGGTAGGAGCAGTAAATGCAGTGAAAGGAGCAGCCTCGCTTACTCTGCAGATTAAGCATTCCCCCTTTTTCGAGATAGAAACGATTGTGGTCGGCATGGCCCTGAAAATTTCGCACTATCGGGCCATCCCATGGAGGCGGGGTTGCTGTCGCCTGTCTGGCGGCGGCAGCAATCACTCCGGGGAGCCTGGTCGGTTCCTCTCCCCTGGCTAAGGCCTCGACCAGCAGGCCGAATCGTTCCCCCTCGCCGATAATACCGTAGTCGGCGCCAAGGGTGGTCATGATCTGCTTCGGCATGATGGTAAATCCGCTGCCGCCGCAGATAATTAAAGCTTTTGAGCTTTTCCGCAGCCGGACAACGACCTTCCGGTACTCATCGATAAAATAGCGGGATCCGCCAGCTTCCATGTTATCGATATTGCGGCAGGAAAACCCTATGATGTCCGGATTGAATGCAAGCAGTATTTCGTCAAGATCATCCAGAGAATGCACATTGAGATCAGCAAGGCGCACCTCATGCACCGGCGAGATGGCTCCGGCGACATAATCAAGTCCGATGGGATATACCGGGTACGGGTTGGTTAGCGTGTTGGGGGAGACGAGCAGTATTTTCATGGTCTGCAAAGTTCTATCGCGGTAATGTACTGTCCCAGGCCCAACACTAAAATTTTGTGGCAAGACTCTGTTAAGGCAATGTCAGGTCCTCCCGTCAGAGTGCCGGGAATAGTTCCCGAGACGAAAAGTGACACGGCAAGAGCTGTCGCTACTGCGGACGCGCAAGCAAACTGTCCGGTCAATTGGCGATAAGGGACAATAGGGGCAGATGTTTGCAAAAGCGCGGTAAACTCTTCGAGCTGTGGCGCTGCCTGGCTGTGCATCGCTGCAGGAATCCCTGCCAGAATGAGGGCGTAATCCCGCCGTCCTGCCCTGGCGTCAAGCGTCTTCACCAGATCGGTGATTACGTTCTCTGCCTCACAGCTTTTATAAAACGGCAGGGAAATACAGCAGATGGCGCCTTTTCGGTCCCGATTGACACAAAACGCACCACCGCCATCCGCGAGAGCAGATTCGTTATTTATTGACGCATCTAACAGCGGTGAAAATGTTTCATGCCCTTCCTCTGCCACAAGAACGAGAGCCGGCCTGTCCTGGTCGTCAAACATCAGCTGCGCTGCCAGGAGGGCCTGTTCAAACGAATAATCTCCGCCGCTGGTGGTAATATTGGGGCCGGTTGCGCCAAACATGATCGCAACCTGGCTGGCCGGTCCGTTATGCACCGATCCGACAAAGTCGGTGGGACTGGGAAACTGCTCCTTGGATTCCGCCAGGCGGGCCAGGAAATCGTGGGTTTCGGAGAGGCCTCCCCAACCGGTTCCCATAAAAACAGAACCCGGTTTCAGCTCAGTCAGGTCGGAATCCAGATGGGCCTGTACCGCTAAAGAGAGCGTCATACGCGGCAGCCGCTTGAGGCGACGGACCAGGCGGGAGGGCAGATTTCTGGAAAGAGTATCGATTTCCGTCATCCCGGCAACGGAGCCGCCGGCATGCAGTCGGTTGATGGTCGAAGGGGTATCGCCTGCACCGCTCAGGCAGGAATAGCCATGAATGGCCAGTGCTGCAACCTGGGGGGAGGCGGCTCTCGAAACGGAACCATTGGGTGCGCCGATAACCAGGGAGCCGTTGTTGCCGCCAAAGCCAAAGGAATTCGTGAGAACGGTTTGTACCGGAGCCTCAAGCGGCTTTACCAGCGGCGAAACACCGAGCAGGGGATCGACGTGTTGCAGGCCGGTATTGGCCGGCATCAACCCTTTAGCTATGGCGATGGTGGAGACTATCGCTTCAATGGCCCCGGCGGCAGCGAGGCTGTGGCCGGATGCTCCTTTTATAGAGGAAAGCGGCGGTACCGTGGCGAAAAGACGACGCACGGCTTTGGCTTCCGCCAGGTCGTTATCCGGCGTGCCGGTGCCGTGCAGATTGATATAGCTGATGGCCTCCGGGGGAAGTCCGGCATCGGTCAACGCGTTCTGCATCGCCGTGAAGGCCCCCTGGCCGTCCGGGTGTGGCGCGGCAGGATGATAGGCATCGCAGGAAAGGCCGGCACCCAGAATTTCGGCCAGATAGTTGTCCGGTTTTTCGGTGGTGAGCAGGAGCATTCCAGCACCTTCAGCCACCGCCATACCCTGGCGGTTTTGATCTAGAGGTTTGCAGCCTGTCTGATCCACCAATTGCAGAGAGTGAAAACCAAAGTAGGTCAGCCTGCTGAGCGAGTCGACCCCTCCGGCAAGAACCGTCTTGTACAGACCGCTGCGGAGCATCTGCAGGGCCAGGGCAATCGCCACGACTCCGGACGAACAGGCGGTGGACACAACCAGTGCCGGGCCTGTGCAGTGGCACTCTCTGGCAACGCAGGTGGCGACGCTATGCAGCCCATGGTACTGATACAGTTCTTTCTGCCGGGACTTATTTTTCAGCAGCTGTTCCGTGGTCAGAATACCGCCGGTCGTCGTGCCGAGTATTACGGCCTCGGGCGGGTGAAGGAGAGCTGAATCGGCCATGGCCTGTCTGACTGCAGCGAGGGCTAAGCGGTGTGTTCTGGGCAGGGCTGCTGGATCGCGCTGATCGAAAAAATCAACACCAACCTCCCCTGCAGGAAGAGGTGCACCATGCAGCGGGGTAAACAGCGCAAGCGGTTTAATTGCCGAGCGGTTCTCGCGCAGGATCTGCTCTGTTGCGCCCAGCCCCGAGCCGAGCGCGCTGATTATCCCGGCGGCCTGGAGGTACACGGTTTTTCCCGTCAAGAAGCTGCACCCGGGGTATTTTCTTTTATATAATCGGCAAGATTGGCCAGTGAGTAAAATATCTTCTCACCCATTTCCTGGTTGTTGATCACGATCCCGTAATCCTTTTCCACCATGACCACCATTTCCAGGACATCGATGGAATCAATGCCGAGCTCCCCGCCGACCAGCTGTGCGTTTGCATCGAAATCTTCGGGGGTCACATCTTGCAGATTGAGGATTTCAATAAGTTTGACTTTCAATTCTTCTATCAGGTCACTCATAATTTTTTTGATTTTATGGTTTGGTTGCAGTAATAAAACCGGGAACAGATCCGTCCGGGTTTTATGAAAATTGTCCTGGCATTCAATCAGGAAGCAACATAATGCCAATAATCCAATATAATTCCAACATGAATTTGTCCGATTTGGTGGCGGTTTCACTAATCTTAAGGTATCTTCGCAATTGAATAAACATGCAGAAGACAACACTCTCCGACCTGTCCCTGGAGGATTTACTGCCCCATCGCAGTCCTATGATGCTGGTGGAAAAAATTCTTGAAGTTGACGCCGAACACGCCGTTACGCTGTGCAGAGCTGCCGATTCATGGCCCATGGTCGACGACGGTGGGGTGCATCCACTGATCTTGATCGAGCTTGCCGCGCAGACGGCCGGAGTGTGCAACGGCTGGGACAGGGTGCAGACCAAAGGGCTTGACTCAAACAAGATGGGCTGGCTGGTGGGTGTCAAAAAGGCGGAACTCTTTATCGATTATCTGCCGCTTGGCAGTGTAATTATCAGCAGTGCCGAAAACAGTTATAAATTCGAGAGTCTTCGGGAAGTGGCATGTCGGCAGCATCTCGACGGCAGGCTTATCGGCTCAATGACTCTACAGCTCTTTCAGGCTTAGGGCCTCCATGCATATGACAGCAGAAAAAGATCAAAGAATCGCCATAGTAACCGGTGGCAGCAAGGGGATTGGCCGGGCTGTCTGCCTCGAACTGGCCAGGGCAGATTGTTATACAGTTATCAATTATATGGCGGACAAGCCGGGTGCGGAGCAGACGCTGTCGCTGGTCGAAGAGGCTGGGGGACGGGGCGAGATCTGTCAGTTTGACGTACGCGACGGTCAGGTTACCCAGCAGGTGGTTGAAGATATCGCCGGGCGGCTCGGTTCGATCGATATCCTGATCAACAACGCCGGCATCGTCGCCGACGGTCTTTTTCTGATGATGACTTCGGAAAAGTGGCAATCGGTAATCGATACCAGCCTGAAGGGATTTTATAACATGACACGGCCGGTGCTCGAGCAGATGGTCCGCCGGAAAAAAGGCGCCATTGTTTCCATCTCGTCCGCCAGCTCCCTTACGACCAATCGCGGCCAGGCCAACTATTCGGCGGCAAAGGCCGGCTTGAATGCGGCCAGCCGGGTGGTCGCCTCCGAGGTCGCCAGGCTCGGTATCCGGGTGAATGTGGTGGCGCCGGGGCTGATAGAAACAGATATGATCGAGCATGCGCCAAAGGCTCAGATCAAGGCAATGATTCCCATGGCCCGTATCGGCAGGCCGGAAGAAGTGGCCAGGGTGGTGAGCTTTCTCTGCTCCGATGCGGCTTCCTATATGACCGGCCAGGTCATTTCGGTTAATGGCGGGATGTGTTAATGAAGCTGCTTCTTTTGCTGATAATGGCGCTGTGGTTTTTTCTGGTTGCAGGCCCTGCCGGTGCCGTTGCTCAGCTGACACCGGTTCCGCTGCAATCCGTCCAGGCTGATTTTGTTCAGGAAAAACACCTGAAAATTCTCACCCATCCGATTATTTCCACCGGCACCTTCGCCTTTCAAAGACCCCAGTCCCTGCGCTGGGAGTATGCACGTCCCATTCGGTCCATTCTGCTTATGCACGATGGCGAAGTCAAAAAATTTGTCGAGCAGGATGGCCGCCTGGTTGAAGACAAAGGGATGCAGTTTGGTGCCATGCAGGTTGTTCTGGCCGAGATCAGTAACTGGCTTGATGGCCGCTTTACCGAAAACAAGATGTTCCAGGTCGCGCGGCCAACCGATCGGACCATTCTGCTGACCCCTAAGAGCCAGGAGCTTGCCGGGGTGATCAGTCGCATTGAGCTGACCCTTGCCGATCAGCAGGGCAACCTCGATGGGATTACTATCTTTGAAGGTCCCGACTCATACACGAGGATGCGTTTCAGCAAAAGGGTACTGAACAGGAAGATACCCGTCGCCGTTTTTACCGTACAATGAAGAATGTCCCCGTCATCCTGCTCGTGCTGCTGTTTTTTTTGTCCGGATGTGCTGCGGAAAAGCGGATGCAGCTGCCCGGGTTGATCCGGACGATCGACGATGGACAACAAAAAATTGCTTGCGCGGACATTTTTCCCCAGGGAAAATGGCAGTTTGTCCACTCCATCGAATTTACCATGAAAGACGGGGCTGGGCCTCCGGTCATCGGGGTAACCACCATAGACGGCAGTACTATTGGCTGCGCCCTGGTTACCGTTGAAGGGCTCACCCTGTTTGAAGCAGTCTACCGGGGGAAAGAAAGCGTTGAAATCCGGCGTGCCATCCCCCCCTTTGATAAGCCCGGGTTTGCCCGGGGGTTGATTGGCGATATCCGGGCAATCTTTCAGCCGCCCTCCGGAACCGTGCTGACGGGACAGTCGGCAGATGCCGCCCCGGTGTGTCGCTATAAAGATGTGCGTGGCGGGGTGGTCGACGTTGAACGAACTGCCGATGACTGCTGGCAGATAAATGGGTATAGTGCAGAGCTGCTGCAGCGGTCCATTATCGGCCGATCGTGCAGGAAAAAAGGATCAGGTAATATCCCCGAGTATCTTGAGCTGAAAACCTATGGCCGGAACGGCTATACCTTGAAGATGACTTTAATACGTGCAGATAATGTACCATGAAATTTAAACTGATTTATCCCCGATGGGCCAAGCTCGACCGGCAGACTGAATTTCATCTGCCTCCCCATGGACCGGTTGTCTTTGCCGCCACCTTGCCCGAGTATGTCGATATCGATTTTGTCGATGAGAACCTGGAAGAAATAGATTTTGATGATCCAGTCGATTTCGTGGGCATCTCCATGATGCTCACCGTCCAGGTCAAAAGGGGCTGGGAAATAGCCGATACCTATCGGAAAAAAGGCATCAAGGTTATCTTTGGCGGTATCGCCACCATGCTCCATGCCGAGGAAACCATGGCCCATGCCGACGCGGTTTTTCTCGGCGAAGCTGAAGGACGAATGGAGCAGGTGCTCGCCGACTTCAGGCGGAACGACTTGCAGCCCTCTTATGATTTTATCGACAACCGCCCCGATATCGCGCTGGTTGGCCCGGCACGGCGGGATATTCTCAATCGCAGGCTGTATAATTACAAGGGCGTGCAGATGGTCGATCTGGTGCATGCCTCCCGCGGCTGCCGTTTTAACTGCTACCCCTGCGCCGTGTCGTATCTGGGCGGCAGGGCTTTCCGGCCGCGGCCCATCGAAACAGCGGTGGCGGAGATGGCCGGAATAGACAATAACCGGCTCTTTATCGTCGATAATTCTCTGGCCCAGGATACCAAATGGGAGATGGATCTTTTTCGGGAAATGATTCCCCTGAAAAAGCACTGGTGTTCGCATCCCATCGAAGACAAGCCCGAGGTCCTCGATCTGGCCGCTCAGGCGGGTGCCTGGTATGTTTACCAGGCGGTGTTCGACACCTCCGATTATATCAGGGAGAGGATAAAACGATACCATGATCATGGAATTGGCGTGGAAGGAACCATCCTGCTGGGACTGGACAGTCATACCGAGGATTACATCAAGGAGTTGATCGATTTTCTGCTCGAGATCGAGCTGGATCTGGCTGAATTTACGGTGTTGACACCGTTTCCCCACACCAAGGCCTATACGCAGCTCAACCAGCAGCACCGTATCCTGTCCCGGGACTGGAATGATTTTTCAGCAGACCAGGTCGTTTATCAGCCCAAAAATATGAGCCCGGAAAAACTGCAGGAGCTGCTTGATTACGCCTGGAACACCTTTTATCAGGATGAACCGCAGTCGATAAAAATGGCCAAGCTCTTTAAACAGGTGGTAAAAAAAGAGATGGAAGGGGATACCTTCAAGCCCCGGGACAGAAGCCTCAGCACCCAATCGTTTGGCAGGGCGGTACACAGGACCGATGAACACTCTTAATCCACTGGACACCGAACGGGCGCTTCAGGCCCTGCTCCATGGGCCAAAATATCCGGATAAGGAGTTTGTCAGCGCTGGTGCCACTTTTGGTGAGGTCTATGCAATGGCGGCCTGGCTGCGCCGTCAGCTTGCTGATACGGAGCAGGGAGCTGCCATCTGTCTTGCCGCCGATAATAAGGCGTTTCTGGCGGCGGCGCTGCTGGCCTCTCTGGCCGGCGGGCCAAGCCTTCTGCTGCCCCATGCTTTTTCCGCCAGGGCTTTTGCCAGGATGCAGCAGACCACCGGTTTTACAGCTGCCATCAGCGATGTGCCAAGGGATTTTCCCGCCGGGGTGCGGGTTATCTGTCCACAAACTGGCCAGGATGGTCAAGGCACGGATCGATCGATAAAAATCCCGGCCAATGGAGGGATGCAGGCCGCGTCGTCGCTGTTGCTGCATATTTTTACCGGCGGTTCCACCGGCAAACCGCAGATCTGGGCCAAAACCAGAGTTAATATCTTCGGTGAAGGCTTTTTCCTGGCGAGCCGGTATGGGGTGACGGATGGTGACTGCATTCTCGCCACTATCCCGCCGTATCATATCTACGGGTTACTGTTCTCCGTGGTCCTGCCGCTGGTGTCCTCGGCGACTGTGGTGGAAAGCATGCCTTCCTTTCCCAGCGAAATCGCTCGTGTTGCTAAGGAGCACCACATCACCCTGCTGGCCAGTGTTCCGGCCCATTACCGGGTCCTGCGGGATGTTCGACTGCCTGAATCGCTGCGGCTGGCTTTTTCCTCAGCCGGCATGCTTGATGCGGCTGATAATAAAGAATTCTGCCGGACCAATAATAAAGGGGTGGTGGAGGTGTATGGTTCCACCGAAACCGGGGGCATTGCGACGAGAAACAGATCGCTTGGCGAGGAATATTTCACCGCGTTTCCGACTATTGACTGGAAAGTTGTCGAGTCTCGCCTTGCCGTACGTTCGCCGTATATTTCCCCCGATTTACCGGTAGATAACGATGGCTTTTTCATTGCAGGAGACAGGGTTGAAGCCAGGGGGACGCACAATTTCTCCCTGCAGGGACGAGCCGATAGCGTGACCAAGGTTGGCGGCAAGCGGGTCGATCTGGATGAAATCAGCCTGCTCATAAAAAAGCAGTCCGGCGTTACCGACTGCGTGGTCATGGCGCTCCCTGAGGCTGGCGGCCGTGAACACCAGATTGGCGCGTTGGTCCAGGGGAATGCAGTCAATATCGAGCGGATCAGGAAGTCTCTCAGCGACTCGCTCGAACCCTATGCCCTGCCGCGCCGCATCAAAACGGTGGCGCGTATTCCGATGAAAAATAACGGCAAATATGACTGGCCGACCATAATTCGGCTCATGCACGATGAATAGTCTGGAGGCAAGCTTTGCCGCGGGGTATGCCTGCCTTTCCGCCTGGGCCGATCTTCTCGACAGGATCAATGTCTACCCGGTCGCCGACGGCGATACCGGTACCAATCTGCGTATCAGTCTGGCGCCGTTTCGTGATCCTGAGAAGAACAGCAGGACAGCCTATGAGCAGCTGGCGCGCTGTGCGACCGGGAACTCCGGCAATATTGCCGCGGCTTTTTTCCGGGAGTTCTGCCAGGCACAGAGTTCTGCCGAGCTGGCTGAAAAAGCTGCCTCCGGTCGGGAAAAAGCCTGGGGGGCTGTTTCTACCCCCTGTGCCGGAACAATGCTGAACGTTTTTGACAGCCTCGCGCAGGTCCTCGCCGCCCATGACCGGCTGGACAATATTTGTCTGCCGCTGAGGCTTGAGCTGCAACAGGCCGTCGATGCAACGACGCAGCTCTTGCCGGATCTCAAGGCAGCTGGCGTCGTGGATTCCGGCGCTCTGGCCATGTACCTCTTTTTTGACGGCTTTTTCGGCCATCTCACCGGGCAGAAAGACAGCAATCGCTCGATTCTGGAGCTTTTTGCCGGAAAGCTTGTGATCCGCAACTCGTATCGACCGGTTCCGACCGATTGCTATTGCGTCGATGTGGTCCTGCGGGTGGCTGATCACCATGCAGCGGTCAGAGACAGTATTGCCGAACTGGGCAACAGCGTTGTGGCGGTGGAAGATGAATCTCTTCTGAAGGTCCATATCCATAGTCCGGATCCGGACCGTTTGCGTGGACGGCTTGGCTCCTATGGCGATATTGTGCAATGGTCTGCTTCGCAAATTGACCAGGGTGGCGCGGAGCAATCTTTTAAGCCGGCTGAAAAAACTCTTCTGCATATTGTCACCGACGGCGCGGGATCGATTCCCAGGGAAATGGCTTCCGCCCATGGAATCACCCTGCTGGACAGCTATATTATAACCGGAGAGAGTTCGCGGCCGGAGAGTCTGTACCGTCCGGATCATATTTACCCCCTGATGCGGGCGGGCCATAAAGTAACCACCGCCCAGGCCTCCACTTTTGAGAGACATCAGCACTACCGGAGCATCTGCCAGCAGTTTGGCCGATGCCTGTATCTCTGTGTCGGCTCCGCTTTTACCGGGAATTACGGCGCTGCCATGGCCTGGAAAAAAGACCACGATCCCGAAAACCTGTTGACGGTAGTCGATACCGGTGCGGCCTCCGGACGGCTGGCGCTCATCGCCCTGCTCACCGCCCGGAAGGCAAGCAAGGCCAGCAGCGAGGATGCGATCCTTCACTTTGTCCAGAAGGCCATGGCAGCCTGCCGCGAATATGTGTTTATTGATGAACTGAAGTACCTGGTGGCCGGAGGCAGGGTATCGAAAGCGGGCGGCTTTTTCGGCGATCTGCTGTCAATGAAACCGGTTGTCAGCCCGACCGGCGACGGGGTGCGGAAAGTTGGCGTGGTCCACAGCCGAAGCGGACAACTCTCCTTTGCCATGACCAGGCTCGGCGAGCGGTTTGATCGCACCGCCGCACCTCTCGTTATGCTCCAGTATTCGGATAACCGGGCATGGGTTACAGATACCGTGGTACAGAAGGTAAGGGCTCTGCTGCCGCAGGCAGAAATCCTGTTGACTCCCTTGTCGCTTACCTCCGGGGTGCATATGGGACCGGGAACCTGGTCGCTTGCTTTTGCGGCCGCTGAAATCGACTCATTGTAATCCTTAGCCCGGAAATTATGCAACCAGCCGTCATCATCCCCGTTTACAACCATGGCCGGCAGATAGGTGCCGTCATCCACCGCACGCTTCAACTCGGCCTGCCGGTATTCGTGGTTGATGACGGTTCGACAGACGGTACAGCCGAGAGTATCGCGGCAATTGACGGCATACGTATCCTGCATCACTCCGCCAACAAAGGCAAGGGTGCAGCGCTTCTCACTGGTTTTGCGGCGGCACGCGAAGAAGGCTGCGACTATGCAATCACCCTGGACGGGGACGGTCAGCATAACCCTGAAGATGCCATACAATTGCAAAATGCAGTCAGCGGAGGAGAGCGGTGTATCGTTATCGGCAGACGGGAGGGGATGGACGGCAGGAAAAATGTGCCCTGGACCAGCCGGTTCGGCCGTAAATTTTCCAATTTCTGGGTATGGGCAGCCGGTGGGCCATGGGTTGAAGACTCTCAGTCCGGCTTCCGTCTGTACCCAGTCCCTGAAGTGCTGGAGCTTGCTGTCCAGGCCAGGCGTTACCAGTTTGAAGTGGAAATACTTGTCAAAGCCCGGCAGCGGGGGATAAAAATAAAGGAAGTTCCGGTGCCGGTTATCTATCAGCCAAAGGGCGAGCGGGTGAGTCACTTTCGGCCCTGGCTTGATTTTCATCGTAACTCCGCCGTGTTCAGCAGACTGATTTTCGCCCGTATTTTCCGGATATTTCGACCATGAACGGCAACTGGTACAGGCTGCTTAACACCACCGCCGGTCTCTGCGGGGCCTGGCTTTTTACCGTCGTCTCCCGGATTATTGCTGCCGGTTTTTTTGTGTTTTCCAGTCGGGTGCCGGAAAGCCGCCGCTTTTATGCTGTGCTTTATCCCGAGCGATCGAGGCTGTATCATCTCTGGTGCACCTTTGTCCAATACCAGAATTTCACGACCATCCACTTTGACAGGTTTCTGGCCGCAAGGAAGACCTCCGTTTCCTTTACTTCTTCAGGCTGGGAAAAACTGGCAGAGGTTATCGGGAATCAGGGGGGCATTCTGTTGATGTCTCATCTCGGAAATTGGGAGATCGCCGCCACGCTTCTAAAGCAGCAGAGAGACGATCTGCAGCTGCTGCTCTATATGGGCATTAAAGAAAAAGAAGGCATCGAGCGCGTGCAGAAAGAGGAGCTGCGCCGATCCGGAGTGACAATCATCGGTGCAGACCAGCACAGCAGTTCACCGTTTTCCGCGGTGGAAGGGATTCGGTTTTTGCAGGCCGGGGGCCTGGTGTCCATGGCCGGAGATATCGTCTGGCGGGACGATCAGCGCAGGGTGCGGGTAAACTTTCTCGGCCATGATGCCTATCTGCCCGAGGCACCTTTTGTTTTTGCCCTGGTCTCCGGAGCACCTCTTTTTGTGTTTTTCGCCTTTCGCACTGGCAGAAACAGCTATCATTTTACCCTGTCCGATCCCATTGAAATCCTGCCCGCATCCCGCCGGGAGAGACGTGAGGCCATTGCCCATGCCGCCCAGCAGTATGCTGATTTTCTGGAACAAGCCCTGCGGCATCACCCCTTTGAATGGTATCATTTTGATCGGTTTCTCTGGAATGAGATCAAAGATGGAGTGGCTTGACCGAATACTTTTTCCCATAAGCTGTTCTGGCAAAGGGGGAGTGGATGCTTGTTCGGTAAATGCCCGGAAATCCAATTCGGGTTTTTGTTTCTTTACTTTGCGGACAGCCCGTATTCAGAATCGGCACCATGGCAATATTCACTCAGGATGACTGTGTCTGGTTCCTTGCAGGAAAAATGTTTTTTTTGTCAAGTCCAGCGATTCAACAATATTGCAACAGCTCATGCAAATAAATATTTCTAAACAATGCGCCTTCTGATACAGTCTGGATCCTGATCGGGCGACAACAGTGATGCACGGGGAATGGTGGTGCGATGGCTCCTTGTACGTTTCTGATCTGTCGATAAAATTCGGATGTTCCATGCGGCGCTGGTTGCCGGGGAGAACCCGGCAGTCTCCATGCTCCGGTATTCGAAAATCTCGATTTACTGTTTTTTAAAAAAGAGATCGATTTCCAGGAGGACATATCATGAACAGGATTTGTGCGTTTTTCGTTTATGCAGGTATTGCCGTGGCCCTCAGCGGTTGCGGTGCCGCCACTATAAACCCTAACTATACATCAGCCAAACCGGATCTGATGCGTATAGGCGGCGGCATGCCGGATGCTAAAGGACCGGAGATCCTCAACCTGGGTTCCTACTGTCTGCAGGTAACCGAAAAGTGGAATGCCGACGGCAAAACACCGGATGATCAGGTAATATGGACCAAAGACAGCATTCGTCGAGTAGTTCCGTGCCAGTAAACGCAATTGCCGGGTAATAAGCAGCCGGCGTTTGATCCGACCAGGCATCACGTTCGATAAGACTGTTGTTCTTTTACGTGTGCCTTGTGCGCAGTCCCCGGCAGGATCTCGATTCTTATTGGATCGAATCCCAGTTGCCGTCTGGTTTGGCCTCTCTGCCTGCCGGGGAATTGTTTTTTCCGCAACTTTTTGTGTTTCTTTTCTTACATGCCCATCTCCTGAGCTGTCACCGTATAACATTTGCCTCGGATCATCATTGGCAGAGACCAATTGCCGCCACGGTAGTGACCGTTGCCTTGGCTTGATGACAGGTTGTTGACACAACGCCATGTGCTCTGGTAAATTCAAGGCCAGATTAGTAAGCATTGCTTATTATGCGTATCCCTGATAATACACCTGTCATGAAATATTTTGATCCTGATAAGAGCATCGGCTTCCTTCTCTATGAGGTTTCCCGGTTGATGCGGCGAGATTTTGATGAACGCGCAAAAACACTGGGGCTTACCCAGGTCCAGTGGCGGGCAATCGTCCATATAGCGAAACAGGAAGGCTGCAATCAGGCGGTACTTGCTGATCAACTGGAAGTAAAACCGATAACCCTCACCAGGCTGATCGATCGGCTTGCCGAAGCTGGATGGGTCGTGCGCCTGCCGGATCAGAAGGACCGACGCGCCGTGCAGCTGCATCTGACGGAAAAAGCCCGGCCTCTTTTTAAGACCATGCGCGAAGAATTTAAACTGATCCGCGCGAAGGCATTGCAGGGAATCAGTGAAGAACAGCTGGATGCACTTCTTGAAACCCTGGTGAAAATGAAAGCCAATTTCAATAAATGAAACCAATACCACGCCATGTCCACGCCAAAAATAACCCCGAAAAATCAGGAAACACCGGACGAATTTTCCACGCCGCATTCCCTGGCCAGAAAGAAACATTTTAAGCGTCGCTTTTTCCTGATCCTCGGTCCTCTCGCGGTCGCTGTTGTCAGCGCTTACATGTATTTGACCGGGGGCCGATTTATCGAAACGGACAATGCCTACCTTCAAGCCGACAAGGTGGCGATCAGTGCGGAAATCTCAGGGCCGATCGTCGCCTTGCTGGTCGCGGAAAACGATCATGTAGAGCAGGGTACCCCGCTTTTTAAAATTGACGACCGTTCCTATGTTATCGCCCTGGAACAGGCAAAGGCCAGTTTCCAGGGGGCATTAGCCGAGATCCGAATGCAGAAAGGCAGCTATCGGCAGAAGACAAATGAACTCGGGCTGGCCCAGAGTAATATCGATTTTGCCCGCAAAGAATTTGTGCGGCAGTCAACACTCGAATCGAGTCAGGCGGTGGCCAGGGCCAGGCTCGATGATGCGGAGCACAGCCTGCAGGTCAGTCAGTTTCGTTTTGCAATCATCAAGAACGAGATGGAACAGATCCTGGCGGGCCTGGAGGGCGACCCGGAAATTTCCGCCGATCAGGTGGCCAGTTATCGGCTGGCCAAGGCGGTGGTGGAGAAAGCTGCCCTCGATCTGGAAAGAACAACCATCGTCGCGCCTTTCAGCGGCCGGGTGAGTAAGATTCCTCAGCCTGGCAAGCATGTGGCGCCGGGCACGCCGGTCATGAGCCTTATTGCCGACCGCAGTTTCTGGATTGAAGCCAACCTCAAGGAAACGGAATTGACCCATGTGCATCCGGGGCAAAAAGTAGATATTAACGTCGATACCTATCCGGACCACACCTTTGCCGGCACTGTGCAGAGCATCAGTCCTGGCACGGGCAGTGAATTTTCCATAATTCCCGCGCAGAACGCCACCGGTAACTGGGTGAAGGTCGTCCAGCGGATTCCGGTGCGAATCCGGGTCGAAGAGCAGAACGGGGAGCAGGTACTCCGTTCCGGGATGAGCACCCAGATCAGCATTGATACCACCTACCAGAGACCCCTGCCGTTTCTGGTCGGCAAAGTTCTGGCTGCAGTCGGCATAACAAGAGAAGCCGTGGCCGCACCACAAGGCGCCAGACATTAGTATGCCAGCTGCAGGAGTACAAGCGGTCGATCAGGCCCCTGCCCGGGGCTTGATTACGGTGTCGATTATGCTGGCGACCATCATGCAGGCAATCGATACCACTATTGCCAACGTGGCCCTGCCAAGCATGCAGGGGGGGATGTCGGCCACCCAGGACCAGATTTCCTGGGTCTTGACGTCCTATATCGTTGCCGCGGCTATTATGACCCCGGTTACCGGCGTGCTGGCGGCAAGGCTGGGGCGAAAAAAGGTCTTTCTCACCTCGGTGGTCGGTTTTACCGTGGCCTCGATGCTCTGTGGTGCCTCCGTCTCCCTTACCGAGATTGTCTTTTTTCGTCTGTTGCAGGGCATTTTCGGGGCAGGGCTCGTGCCGCTTTCCCAGGCTGTACTGCTGGACACCTATCCCCGCGAAAAGCATGGTTCGGCGATGGCCATATGGGGCCTGGGAGTTATGGTCGGGCCGATTATCGGCCCAAGCCTGGGCGGGTATCTCACGGAATATTATAACTGGCGCTGGGTCTTCTATATTAATCTTCCCATCGGGTTGATCGCTTTTGCCGGAATCATGGCCTCAGTGCCCGAGAGTAAGACTGACAGTGGCCGCAATTTCGACTACTTTGGTTTTGTCCTGCTCAGCTGTGCCATCGGTGCCCTGCAGTTGATGCTTGACCGCGGTCAGTCTCTTGATTGGTTTTCCAGCCTGGAAATTGTTATCGAATGCGTCGCCACTCTGCTGTTTCTGTATATGTTCCTGGTACACACCTTCAGTGCCGACCAGCCATTTATCCAGCCGAGCATGTTCGCCGATCGAAACTTTGTGGTCGGCCTTATTTACATTTTTATCATTGGTATCACTCTGTACGCCACCCTGGCGCTGCTTCCTCCTTTTATGCAGCAGATGATGGGCTTTCCCGTGGTGACGACCGGCTATGTCCTGGCACCGCGGGGAATGGGGACCATGTTTGCGATGATGCTGGTGGGCCGGCTCATCGGCAGGGTGGATATCCGCCTGCTTATTCTCACCGGTCTCAGCCTGACAATTCTGGCCTTATTTATCATGGGCCATTTCACCACCGAGGTTTCCATCCCGGTCATCGTCTGGACCGGAGTTATCCAGGGGCTTGGTTTTGGTTTTGTTTTTGTGCCGCTCAGCACCAGCACCTTTGCGACGCTGCCGCCGCATTTTCGCAATGAAGGGACATCGATGTACAGCCTGATGCGCAATATCGGCAGCAGCATCGGGATCTCCGTGGTGGTAACGATGCTTGCCCGGAACACCCAGATAAATCACGCCTTCCTGGCGGAAACAATGCAGCCGTTTCGTCCGGCTCTCGCCCCGGAAAACCTGCCGCAGATATGGGACTGGACAACCACCGCCGGCACCGTTGCCTTAAATGGTGAAGTGACGAGGCAGGCTCTGACCATCGCGTATCTCAATGACTTCAGGTTGATCATGTGGATTACCGTCGCCTCCATTCCCCTGTTGCTTATTCTCAAGCGTAAAGCGGGTTGATTTTCCCTGTCAGTTTTTAGTGCGCTATGGCTTCGGTGTTTGTATGCTTAGTCGAGGTCTTAAGTTCTGAATGCCTGATTCAAAGTTGTCTCGTTTGATAAACTTTTGCAATGGGAGGTATGGCCATGGGTGTCAAATTAATGTTCCAGGGGTTCTTGCTCTTCGCCGTAACCGCAGCATTCTCCATGAACGTAATGGCTGCCGAATTGATCAACTTAGGTATCAACGTGCCCCTCACCGGCTTTGCCGCCTCCGACGGTGAATCCGCCTTGAACGGTGCCAAACTGGCAGTAGCCCAGATCAACAAGGCGGGAGGTGTAAACGGCAGGAACCTGGAACTTATTGTTTACGATGACCAGGCAAGCCCCAAGGAATCTGTGGCCATAGCCACTAAGCTTATCGAAAAAGACAAGGTCGCGGTCGGTATTTCGTGCAGTTACTCCGGGGCGACACGAGCAGCTGCCGGTGTCTATCAGGCGGCCAAAGTGCCCTATATCTCTGCCTACGCCATCCATCCCGATATTACCCGGGCAGGTGACTATGTCTTTCGAACTTCCTTTGTTGGTGAAGTTCAGGGACGGGCCGGGGCCAAACTGGCGGGTGAAATTCTCCATAAGAAACGGGCAGTGCTCATTACTCTCAATAATGATTTTGGCGAGTCCCTGGCGTCAGGATTCAAGGAAAAGGCCAAGGAATACGGAATAACCATCGTCCATGAGTATCCATATACCATGAAAGACCGGCAATTTGGTCCAATCGTTGCCAGAGTCAAGGCTGACAAGCCGGATGTTATTTATGCCACGGGCTACTATTTCACCGCAGGGCCTCTGGTGACCCAGTTGCGGGCTGCCGGGATTAACGCTACCGTTATCGGCCAGGAAGGGTTCGACACCCAGACCTTCATTGATATTGCCGGAGCGGCGGCGGAAGGGGTAATTATAACCACCTCCCTCGACAGGGATTCCACATCTCAGGAAACCCAGGACTTTATAACGCAGTACGAGAAGATGTTTATTCGTAAGACCGATATGGTTGCAGCCTCTGGCCATACTGCCGTGAAAGTGGCCGCTGCGGCCATCAAGTGTGCCGGCGGTGTAGACAGGACGGCGATAAGAAATTGTATGGCAAAGACCAACCTGGCCGCCTCCACCGGAACGATCTCTTTTAACGATTTGGGTGAAATCATTAAAGATGTGCAGGTGCAGATCGTCAGAGACGGCCAGTTCCGCCATTTTGCCGTCATAGATGATGCCAGGCTTCTTGCCCCTCCGACCAAATAATTCTGCATGATGTGCCGGCTAGGCTCTCGGTTGATCGCCTTTCCGGCATAGTTGACCAGTTTTGATCTTATAAAAGGCAGACATGGACCATGCTGTTTTTTGATCTTTTCATGCAGGGCCTCCTTCAGGGTGGAAACTATGCCCTGATCGCCATTGGCCTGACTCTCGTCTACGGTCTCCTGCGCATCCTGCATGTGGCCCACGCCGGTCTGTATACGCTGGGCGGTTATGTGGCGGTGCTTGTCACTAATGCCACTGGAAGTTTTACTCTGGGATTAATGGTGTCCATGTTTGGCGTTGGTGTGGTGGGTATGGTCATCTACCGTCTTATCTATCAACCCATCCTGAACCGGCCGCCGTTTGTTGCACTGATTGCCTCTATTGGCCTTTTCATTGCCATGGAGGAGATCTATCGCATTATTTTCGGACCATATGGCATCACTTTCATTGATGCCCCTCTGCAGGATACCTTTGCCTTTGGCGGCACGTATCTTCGTCAATGTGAAATCGGTGCGATGCTCCTGGCCGCATTGCTTATTGCGGGTCTAACTCTTTTTACCAAATATAGCCGCATCGGCATTGCCTGGCGAGCCACCGTAACCGATCCCGGTATGGCGCAGAGTTTCGGGGTTGATGTGCTGCAGGTGCGATACCTCAATTTTTTCATCGGTTCGGCGATGGCTGCCGGGGCGGGATCGATGGTGGCGCTGATGAACAATCTGGTCGAGCCGACCATGGGCAGCGTGCCCAGTTACAAAGCCCTGGCAATTATCGTTCTGGGCGGGCTTGGCAATGTCCGCGGCACCTTTATCGCCTCTCTTGTCATTGGTGTTGCCGAGACATTCGGCACGCTCTATCTGGGCGATTACCTGGATCGGGATTCCATCGCCTTTGCTTTGCTTATTCTGGTGTTGATGGTAAAGCCAACCGGGCTCTTCGCCAAGGGGTAACAGATGGAATACGAGATCAGTTTGTTGACCATGATGGGGATCAGCATCCTCGGAGCTCTGAGCCTGAACATCATCGTCGGCTTCTGCGGTCAGATCAGCCTCGGGCATGCAGCCTTTCTTGGCGTTGGTGGTTATACTTCGGCTCTTTTGACCAAATCCGGGGTGCCCTTTGGGATTGCTGTACCGGCAGGGATGTTTGTCGCCTCCTTGCTTGGAGTTCTGGTCGGTTTTGCCAGCCTGAGGGTTCGGCATGATTTTCTGGCCATAACCACTATGGGAGTGGGTTTTCTCTTTCTGGGGATCGTGAGAAAACAGGATGTTCTGGGAGGGGAAATGGGCATTGCCATGATTCCCGACCCGGGCCTGGGCAAGCTCGGCTATATGGTGCTGGTGCTGCTGCTGGCCGTGGCTCTCGCCCTGTTCAGCATCTATTTAAAACGGACATGGATGGGCTTTACCTTCGATGCGGTGGCGGATGATGAGGATACCGCCGGTCTGTTGGGTATCGATGTCTCCCGCTTTAAACTTATCGCCTTTGCTATTGGCACTGCCTTTGCCGGTCTGACCGGTGCCCTGTACGCCCATAATGTCAAATTTATCGATCCGGAGAGTTTCGGCTTCGTGGAATCCATAACCCTCCTGTCCATGGTGGTGATCGGTGGTGCCGGATCCGTCTGGGGGGTAATTCTCGCCGCTGCGGTGCTGAGCATCTTTCCCATGTGGTTTCAGTTCATCGATCAATATAAACTGCTGGTTTACGGCAGCCTGCTTTGCGCAATAATGCTTTTTTCTCCGGATGGTTTAAGTGGTATTTTCACCAGAATGTATAGCTCTGTAATAAAAAAGGGATCCCATGCTTCGGGTTGAGGCCATCACCGTGGTTTTTGGTGGAGTTATTGCGCTGAGCGAGGTCAGTTTTGCAGTGAAAAAAGGAGATATTCTGGGCCTTATCGGCCCGAATGGTGCCGGTAAAACTACCTTGATGCGGGTGATCACCGGCACCGTGACGCCTGTGCACGGGACAGTCCGGCTTGAAAATATGTCTCTGCAGGGAAAACCACCCCACGAACGCATACGCTGCGGCATAGGTATGTCGCAGCAGATCGTCCGTCCATTTCGCTCCATGACTGTTCTTGACAACGTGGCCTTTGTCGCCGGTTATGCCAAGACCGCTAATCCGTTGCGCACTATTTTTAAATATTCAAGAACAAAAGAAGTGGAGAAGGCACTGGAAATCCTGCAGCTCCTCGGCATCGAAGAAGTAGCTGGAGCTATGCCTGCCAATCTGCCTCTTGGTTACCTGAAGCGGCTGGAGGTTGCAAGAGCCCTGGCACTGGAGCCGAAGATTCTTTTGCTGGACGAGCCTCTTGCCGGCCTCAACCAGCTTGAAGCAAGGCGGCTTGCCGATAAACTGGTGGAGCTGAATCAGCTCGGTCACGCCATCCTGCTCATCGAGCATAATCTCAGTGAGGTGATTCGCATCTGCAACCGGCTGGTGGTTATCGATAATGGGAGCAAGATAGGCGAGGGGCTGCCGCACAAGGTTATGCACGATCCGGCGGTACGAAGTGCCTACCTCGGGGAGGGCTATCATGCTGCGTCTGGATAAAATATGTTGCGGCTTTGGCAACCTGAAGGTAATCGAGGATCTGTCACTGGATATTGCCAGGGGAGAAATCTTCGCCCTTATCGGCGCCAATGGTGCCGGCAAGAGTTCCACGATCATGGCGATAGCAGGGCATGTGGCGGTACAGTCCGGCAGAATTCTGTTCAAAGACCTGGACATTACCGCTCTGCCGATTGCCAGACGCGTACGGCTGGGAATAGCCCTGGTCCCGGAGGGGCGACGACTTTTCTCTGATATGAGTGTGAGCGACAACCTGGCGATGGGCTGTTACACCCTGCCTAAAAACAGATGGGCCAACAATCGCGACAAGGTTATGCAGTTGTTTCCATGGCTTAAGGAACGCAGGAACCAGCAGGCGTCCCAGCTCTCGGGCGGGGAGCAGCAAATGCTGGCCATTGGCCGTGCCCTGATGGCGGATCCCGATCTGCTGATCATCGATGAACTCTCACTTGGTCTCATGCCCAAGGTAATTGATCTCTGTTACCAGGCGATCAGTGCTTTACGGCGGGAGGGGGTTACTATTCTGCTCGTGGAGCAGAATACCACCCGGGCTCTGGAGGTCGCCGATCGCATCTGTGTCCTGGAGTCGGGACGGGATGTCTGGCAGGGTACAGCGCAAGAGGCCAGCAAGGATCCAGCCCTGATCAAAGCCTATCTGGGATTGAATCAGCCATGATTTATATGTTGGTGTAACGGGAAGTTCCCCGGCGAGCTTCAGCGAGTCAAGTGCCGCGTGGTGGAACGTGGAATGGCCAATGGGGGAATGGGGTGAGGTTGGATTTTGTTCTGAATGCTTATTTCAGCGATCCTTCTACTTGCCTCAGGTACAAAATGAGCTGTTTTTTTTGTGAAGGTGTTAGATTCTGAAACGCTACGCCAACCAGCATCGTAAACTGGACTGGTGTTTCCAGGTTACTCAGCTGTTTTTCATAGATTTTCTTGACCTGCAAGTGCTCAAGGTTCAGGCCTGAAGTATCGTAAATATCCAACGACCATTCTTGCGAGAACAAACATCTTTTGAGACATCTGAACGAAAGGCCATCAGGGTTGAGATTGACGATTTGGCAAAATCCAGCTGGAGTTTTTACAATACCGGTGTTGACATGCACTCGTTTGCTTTTCCTAGGTTCGCTTTTCATGATCGGCAGTTTTTTGTTTTACCTTAACAAACCTTAATTTAGCAAAACCAATTAAACACATTCCAAAAAGAATCATCGCCGCAGATTCTGGAATGAGTTTTTTGGCCACAAGAGCCAAACCTGCACTAGAGCCAAGTATTAAAATTAATAATCCCAGTGCGATCCACAAAATAGATACTTTATTCATCTTGCCTCCCCTTTATTGGGTTACATTATATTTCATATCAAATTGGGACTGAAAACGATCAGGAGATATGAAAGGAAATTCTTTTGAGTTGCGGTGGTGTTGCGAGTTGTTTTAAAAGTATAAATGCAATAATTATGCCTGCTTTTTATTAATCGACTGCGTGCGGTATTTCAACGAGATGGCCACAATGTGGTATTGTTGTTCGGAGGAAAAAGTAGTCTTTTCCGGTTTTTTTGTTCTTTTTTCCGGAACATACAATGTGAACCTGGTCAATACGGTTTATGATGCAGCTTCGCAAATGAAAGGACTGTAGTGCAATTATTATGGGCGACCCAAAAATAAAAATACTGGAGGATCTGAGAGTGATATATCAACTCGATGATAAACAGGTGCAGTTGCCTGAGAATTATTTTATCGCAGAGAGTGCGGCGGTAATTGGCAATGTAGCTCTCGGCAATGATGTGAGTATCTGGTTTAATGCGGTGATTCGTGGTGACTCGGAGTTAATACATATTGGTGAGGACAGCAATATTCAGGATGGTGCAGTCCTGCATACCGATCCGGGGTATCCCATGACCTTAGGCAAGGGTGTAACAGTTGGGCATCAGGCGATGCTCCATGGCTGCATTGTCGGGGAGTATAGCCTGGTGGGTATAAATGCCGTGGTGTTAAATGGTGCAAAAATTGGCAGCCACTGTGTGATCGGTGCCAATGCGCTGGTTACAGAGCATATGGAAATTCCTGATGGTTCACTGGTGCTGGGATCTCCTGCAAAAATAAAGCGTACGCTGAGTTTAGAGCAGCAACAGGCCCTCGAAACACAGGCACAACACTATGTACAAAATGGTCGCCGGTTTAAAAAAGGACTCTTTTGGGACAATAGAAGCTAAAAGAGACGGTAAACTTGCCTGGCATTTCAATATGCACAGGGGCAAAAACAGACCAGGAGGCCATGCCGGGGCATGGCCTCCTGCATTGCGATCGATACAGGCTGCTTTAGACGGTTGTCTCGGTCAGCCAGAAATCATGCAGATTGCAGAAACTGGTGGCGTGGATCTTGCCCTTGTAACCGGCGGGCAGTTCATAGGTCGATTCCGCTTTATCGGTGTGGGTGAATGTTTCTCCCCCGACATAGGTTCCGTCGGCAAGAACCAGGGTGTGCCTGACGATGTAGTGAGCTTCAGACATCGGATGCTTCGTGGTGGCCACGGTAACTTTGTTCTCTGCGACGGTGACCATTGGCACATGAATGCCCTCCTTTCCTGCCCACTTGCCGGGGTCATCCTTGGTAAAGATGACATTTTTGTATTCAGTTGAACCGGATGCAAAGGCAAGGGGGGCGGAAGTTAAAGCCATGACGGAGACTGCAGTTGCTGCGGTGGTCTTGAGAAAATCGCGTCGATCATACATACCTATTCCTCCTGTAGAATGGTTGATAAGATTTGACAGCAGTAGAATGCTAACGTCGCAAAAATCCACCAGGCATACCGGGTAGATAGTTCAAGCATGAGTATATCGCCCAAGTCCAATCTCAAGATAGCCTCAGTGAAAAGTACCCCTGCACCCTCGGGAAGTGTTATAGGGGAGGGTTTTGGTAAGATTTTACTGGGCCATCAATACCATAGGGCTCAAGCCTTCTTTACACAAGAGACACAGCTGAAATTCCTTGCGGAAAAGGTTTTTAACACATTGCTGTACATTTTATGCTCAGGAAATCTTCCAGGAATTTGTCAATGTCGCTGGCCAATACCTCGGCTTCGGCCCGGTCAAATAAGACAGCCCGCTTGGCGTATCGGTGGCAGTGGCGGCAATCCTCGCAAAAGGTTTCGGCGCAGTGAATCTTTTGAAAACCATCCAGGAAGTCGGTTAACCCACCATTGTCAATACGGATATCAAAGCTCAGCAGGCGACGTCTCAGCTTCAGCATGCGCGACATGAGATGCCTCTCCTCTGTTGTATAGTAACGCATTCGCTGCCGTACCTGCTCTTCTATGTCACGATGAAAGCCGTTCGGGTCGCCGAGCATTTCCAGGGAAAGGATGTCCAGCAGGTTGCCGTCGTAATGCCGGGCGGCATAGGCCCTGGTCGCACGCAGCAGCCATGGTGTCGAACGTGATCGGTCAATAATCTTAAATTCATCAAAGCCCATGGCTTCATAGATATGCAGGTCCTCGGGGCGGATCCACCGGCTCATGAGAAACAGTTCGGGGTGCAGGAGGCGTCGGCGGGTACATTGCCAGAGATAAAAATCAAGAAAGGAATGGGGGTGTCGGCCATTTTCCGCGAGTTGCGATGCGTGGCCGACGCTACATGCATGTTCCGCCAGGTAATGGCAATTGTAGATGCAGGAGACGTTGACGAACAGTTGCATGTCGCAGGAGAGTCCCGCACGGATTTTATGCAGCATTTTGAAATCACGATTGAACTCACTGTAGGGAATGATGAGTGGATCTATTCCCAGTCCTTCCTGGTACTTCAGTCGCGGCAGATTCGTCGGCCAGCTCAGGACGCTGCCCCGGATCGGCAGGTTGGGGAAGTTATGGCGCACCAGGGCAGCGACTGCCAGATTGGCAATTGATACGCTGTCAACCCCTATGTTAACCAGCTGGTCAATGAAGGTGAGTATCTGATTCTTTCCTGCCTCTGTTTGTTCCAGATTGCCAAGACAAGGCGCGTTAATAAGATAGCAAAACGACAGACCGCGCTGCCGGGTGGCATGCACGTAGGCCGCCGCCGAATCCCAGTCGACTGTCGGCAGGACCATTCCGGCTCTGCCTCCGCCTATAACATCAAAAGGCATTTTGGCGTAGACGGAAGTGACTTCCGGGATATCGGCAAGCCCGTTCAGCAGCTCCATATCCCAATTCGCAGCGACGCTCAGTTTCATGCAACTCCCCATGTGTATATCGGATGAATATATGTGCCGGAGGATACTTTGAAATTGATTTCTTGTGCGCACTCAGTATGTAACATACCAAGTAGGCGATGAATCGGGAACTGTTTAGTATCTCGCAGATTATTTTATTGTTTCATTCAAGAGCATAATCCCGACTTTCTTTCCATATAGCCTGGGTATTTTCAGGTCGATTCCGCCTCAGCCGTCAAGTCCGAGATGGCCGTAGGCGGCAAACTGGAACGGTGTTGGCATGGTGAGCGTAAGATTTTTTTCAAGTTGCGCCTCCGCAAGCTGGGCGCGGACTTCATCTATGGTAAAGGCTGCATGGAGTGAAAGCAGCATATCCTGGCGTAACATTGGCGGTGCCTCCGGCAGACACCTGTCGACCACGAGCTGAGCCTGCTGCGGATCTTCCGGCCGGACAAGATCGATAACGAGGACGGCCGCATTGGGCAGGCCGTATGCGTGGATGGCCTGCCACAGCACTGCCGGGTCGGCAAGGTGATGCAGAAAACTGTTGGAAATGACACTGTTATACCCTTTATACGGCAGGGTCAGTTTGTCCGGCAGGATACCATGAAAAAGCTGTATCTGCTGCTGCAGTCCTTCCCGTCGAACAGCCAGACCGGCCTGGGCCAGCATCTCCGGGGCACCGTCCACCCCGTGTATCTCATAGTCCGGATACAATTTGGCCAGACGCACCGGGATGGTGGCCGGACCGCAGCCCAGGTCAAGGATTGTGCCTTTGGGTGTCAAGTTACGGAAATATTTACGAAAGCTCTGGACAAATAGCCAGCAGGCGTTGTCCATGTCGGGCCCGGCATAGGCAGCCGTCTGCTCTAAACTATTCATCAGTTCCGGTTCAAGAATGCGATTCATGATATTTTCTCAGCTCAGACGGCTTCTGTCGGGCAATATTTTCTTTGGAATTTACATGAAACTGTGTAGTATCGTGACCTCAAAGAATCGTAAACGTTCACCAGCACCGAATCTGTTTTGTCTTCGGCCTTTAAACGTATCAGTCATACAGTTTACTGACCTCATTCGCGCATATCCGGCACTGATAACGCATGCAGTCCTGAGGGTATGCCGGATTTTTTGTTTTTCCGGTGAACAGGTGAAAGAAGCCTAATAATTTTTTCAAATTAAAGAAAGTAATAGTCAAACAAAGCACATGTTATGACCAGAAATGAATTAAAAGATAAAATCATAACCATCCTGACCGAAGATTTTGAATTTGACCAACCTGGCCTGGAAGACAATCTGCGCGACGATCATGGTTTTGACAGCATCGATGCCATTGAACTGCTGGGGAAAATAGAAATCATCCTGGGGTTCTCCCTTACCCGGGAAGAAAAAGAAAAGGCCATGGTTATCAGGACGATCAATGATATCCTTGATTATATAGAAGCAATAAACAAAGCCCGCAATCTGGCATAAGGTAATTCAGCCAATCCTGCACCCATGAAACGACGTGTTGTTATAACTGCCTGCTCCGCCATTACCCCCATAGGCTACGCTAAAGACGATATTATACAAAGTCTCAGATCCGGTAGATCCGGGGTGAAAACACTGCGCGATGACGGTCTGCTGACCAGGCATGTTCATTCCCGCGTTTTCGGCACCGTCGACTATCCCATCGAGTACGGGTTTACCCGGCAATATCGCAAAACCATGGGACCCGTTGCCTTTTATGCCTGCCAGGTGGCGAAAGACGTGCTGGAAAAATCGGGGCTGGACGAGGCGTTCATTACCTCCGGCCGGATGGGTGTCGCCTTTGGCTCGACCCATGGCAGCCCGACCGTCCAGCGTGAAATCTATAAAACTTTTTTTAACGATCTTGACTCAAAGTTTTCGTCCATCGGTGCCGTTGACTATCTTCGTTCCATGGTGCACACCACGGCGGTGAACATTACCAGAATGTTTGGCATCACCGGGCGGATTATTGCGTCCTCGACCGCCTGCACCACCAGCAGTCAATCGATCGGTTATGGATATGAATCGATCAAGTATGGCATGCAGGATGCGATGATCTGCGGTGGTGCCGATGAATACGATACCACCACGGTGGCGGTCTTCGATAACCTGCTTGCCTGTTCGGTCAGCTATAATGCGACGCCGCACTGCACGCCCCGGCCCTTTGATGTCAATCGAGACGGCCTGGTTGTCGGCGAGGGCGGCGGCGCGGTCCTTCTTGAAGAGTATGAATCGGCGAAAAGGCGCGGTGCGACCATTCTTGGGGAAGTGATCGGTTTTGCCTGCAATAATAATGGCGGTGATCTTATCCTGCCTAATCTGGATGGCATTACTGCGACCCTGCGTCTGGCCTTGGACGATGCGGGGATACAGCCCGCGGATGTCGATTTCGTCAGTGCCCATGCCACGGCCACGAAGATGGGCGATGTGATCGAGTCTCAGGCCATAGCTGCAGTTTACGGGGATCGGCCGCTGGTTACCGGGTTGAAAAGTTATATGGGCCATACCATGGGAACCTGTGGGGTGATTGAGACCATCTTAACCCTCTATATGATGGAGCAGGGCTTTATCGCGCCTACTCTCAATCTGGAAAATGTCGATGAGCGCTGCAATATGCTGCACCACACCCGGGAAATCACCGACACGGAAACGAGGATAGCAGCCATTCAAAATTTCGCCTTTGGCGGAGTGAATACCTGTCTGCTTATAAAAAATGGAAGCTACGCAGGCTCGTAACAATCATCTCGGGCGCTGGCTGGATCGGTGCATCGATTGCTGGGCAACTCTTACCTGCTGGGCCTGGTTTATCTTTGGGTACTTCCTGTTTTTTTCCTGGCGCTATGGTGCTGCCGCTTTTTCAGCCAAGCAGCAGGCCCGGTTTCAAGAAATAACTAATCAATTTTACAAAATATTTTTTAAAATTGTCAGGGTCACCGCTCCGGGTCATCGTATTTTGATCGACGATGAGGTGGCGGCAATCCGCTCTGCGGTCATTGTCTGCAACCATCTGTCCTACCTCGATCCGCTGCTCATGATTGCTCTTTTTCAGCACCATAAAACGATTGTTAAATCGCGTTTTTTCGGCATGCCGATCTTTGGCTGGATAATGAGAAAATCCGGCTATCTGCCCGCGACAAGTGAAGGGCGCTTCTCGAACATGATGATCGAGCAGATGGAACAGATGCCCGCGTTCCTGGCGTCCGGGGGCAATCTGTTTGTCTTTCCGGAGGGAACCAGAAGCCGGGACGGGAAACTGGGCCCATTGAACAGGGGTGCGTTTAAGATCGCCCGGATGTGCCGGGCGCCCATCTATGTCCTGCAGATACAAAATACCGATAAGCTTTTTACCCCAGGCAGGTTCCTGTTTAACACCCGGATAAAAAACACCATCAGTGTCAAAATCATCGACCGGATCAGGCCTGACTATGGCCATGATCGTCCTTCTGCCGCACAGCTTGAGCAGCGGGTGCAGCAGGCTTACGCAAGGATGGAGGCATGAAAGTTGTATTGATTTCCATGCCGGATGTGGTGCCGATCATTATTCATGAGGCGGCAGTGCACCTGCCAAATCACGGGATAGCCAGTATCGGCGGAAATATCGATGCGGAGCACGAGGTCTTTCTCATTGATCTTGTCCGCAAACGCCGCTCGATCAGAAAATATCTCAGCAAGGTACTGAAAAAAATTGTGCCCGATCTGGTTGGCCTTTCCGCCATGGCCTGGCAGTATGATACCTGCACGAAAATCGCCCATTTGATCAAAGAGCTTCTGCCCGGAGTCAAAATAGTTGTCGGCGGTTATCATGCCACCCTGATGTATGCGGAGATTGTTGCCTCTGATGAGGCCAGGTGGATCGATTTCATTGTTCGGGGAGAAGGGGAAGAGCCTTGCCGGCGGTTGGTAAACGCCCTGGCGGGAGATGACAACTTTGCCGATATTGCCTCTTTGTCCTATAAAAGAAATGGAGCCTTTGTTCACAATCCACAGGGGGACAATGTCGATCTCTCCACCTTGAAACTGCCGATCCGGGACAAGCGAAGGTTAACCCGGGGCTACCATATGGTGCACTCGCATATAGAGCTTATCGAAACCTCGCGCGGCTGTACCCGTTCCTGTAACTTCTGTTCCATGCGGCATATGTACGGCCGGACATTCAGGACTTTTCCCATCAGCCGGGTACTCGAGGATATTGATGATATTTATTATAAACGAAAAACCAGAACCATATTTATCACCGATGATAATATGGTTCTCGACCCGGCCCGGGTTATCGGGTTATGTGACGCCATTATCTCCAGGCAGTACCAGGGCCTGAAGATCTTCGTCCAGGCCGATTGCGTCACCATGGCCAAAAACGAGGAAATGGTCAAAAAGATGGGTGCGGCCGGGTTTCGCTCGGTATTTCTCGGTATTGAGAATGGATCGAAAAAAAACCTGTCCGCTGCCGGCAAAGGCGATATAGTCGAGTATTCGAAGAAGGCCATAGAAAACTGTCATAAATATGGCATGATGGTGGTCGGTGGACTTATCTTTGGTTTTCCAGAAGATGATGAAAACTCTATCCGGGAAAATTATGAATTTTTTAAGTCGATTCATGCCGATGCCGCGTACTGCCAGATTCTGACTCCGTATCCAAAAACTGCGATACGCCGGCAGCTTCTTGAGGATAACCTTGTAACCAATCTGGATGATTATAAAAAGTACAACGGACTGTGGGCCAATGTACGGACCAGATATCTCGATTCCGGGCAACTCCAATATCAGTTCTGGTATCAGCGTCAGGTGGTTCTGGGCTGGTGGGATCCCCCGGCTGCGGTCAAGCGGCAGGGTTGGCTCTGGATATCTATCTGGCGATTTATTTTCAAACCTTTTTTGAAAATTTATTATAAAAGAGCAATGCAGAAGTACGGCTGGGCAGGACGTTACGAAAAAGAAGTGCGAAGATGGGAGAATATGAACAGGTTTATGGATCTTTAGTGACTTAGAAATAATGTTCTTGTGCTGTTTACAAGAACATTATTTCGTGAAGGAACTTACCCCGCAAATCTTTTGGGCGGGGTCGATGTTATAATGCATTCAATAACTCATAGTACTGACTCGGTACCTTACAGATAATGTGCTGTTTACAAGAACATTATTTCGTGAAGGAACTTATCCCCGTCAAGCGAGTACTAAAAAGAGCCCCGCAAATCTTTTGGGCGGGCTGAATCGCTCACAAAATATGTTCTTACGTGTACAACAAAAAAATCCACAACGGAGTGCATCCCTGAAGGGGGTATTGTTATGAACCCCACAGGCAGGCTGTAATCGCAATGCAAATATATAATCTTGATTTCACCGAACAGCAGATCCGCGAGGCGGTGGCGGCGGACCGGCTGCTTTCCATGGAGATAGAATTCAGCCGGGTCTGTAACTTTCGCTGCTCCTACTGTTATGTCGATGAGAAAGTAGACACCAGCAATGAGCTTTCCAGAGCTGAAATCAAAGATGTTATCCTCCAGGCCAAAGAGCTGGGGGCACGAAAAATTATCATTTTGGGCGGCGAGCCCTCCATTTATCCGCATCTTGTCGAGATGTTGGCCTTTCTTGCTGAGAATTGCCTTGATGTTGAAATGTTCACCAATGGTTCCGGGATAGATAAAGCGCTGGCGGCTGTTCTGGCGGAACATAAAGTCCGGATTGCCTTGAAGATGAATTCAAGAAATGAGCAGGTTCAGGATAAGCTGGCAGGGAAAAAAGGCGCCTTTCACATAATAAATAAGGCCCTGTCCGCCCTGCAGGAGGCTGGTTATCCGTCTCAGGAACTTTTTCTGGCCGTCAGCACGGTTATCTGTCGACAAAACATCAAAGAATTACCCGCCATGTGGCAGTGGCTGCGGGAGGAAAATATTGAGCCGTATTTTGAGATTATTACTCCACAGGCCAATGCTCTGGAAAACAGCTGGCTGGGTGTCGGTCCACAAGAACTCAAAGAGCTCTTTAGCCAGCTCTCGGCAATCGATCAGAAAAAATTTCATCGCAACTGGGACCCGCAGCCGCCGCTGGTTGGCAATAAATGTATGCGCCACCAGGTATCCTGCGTAGTGACAGCGGTTGGTGATGTTATGCCCTGTGTCGGGGTGACCATTGCTCTTGACAATATCCGTCTGAACAAACTCGGCCATATCCTGAAAAACAGCGAAGTCGTCAATAATCTGAAAAATTACCGCGAAATGATCAAAGGGGAGTGCAAGAGTTGTGAAAAGGCGGCCGAGTGTTACGGCTGCCGTGGCGCAGCATATCAGCTCACCGGTGATTATCTTGCTGCCGATCCTACCTGCTGGCGTAATGCTGCCGGCAAATAATTCCTTTTTTCCCATTGGGAAACAACGCAACGATTATGAGAAAATATACAGTTTTCCTTTTGCTGACGGCGTTTTTTGTCATAGTTTCCAGCGCCCACATCGCATGCAGTGAATCCACTGTTCCCGCCAAAAAAGAGATGTCCATCGGGCAGGCCATTGTTCTTGGCATCGTGGAGGGCGTGACGGAATACCTGCCGGTCAGTTCGACCGGGCATCTGCTTCTGGCCGAAAAGATTATGGGCATTGGTGAAAACAAGACCCTTTCGGCAAGCGAACAGGAACGGGATAAAGAGGCAGTCGATGCGTATACCATCTGTATTCAGGCGGGCGCGATCATTGCCGTGCTTGGCCTCTATTTTCGCCGGGTACTGCAGATGCTGCAAGGGCTGCTTGGCCGCAGTCCGGAAGGGCTGCGGTTATTTATCAATGTGGCCGTTGGCTTTCTGCCGGCAGCGGTCATCGGTCTGCTGTTCAATAAAATTATCAAGGCCTATCTTTTTGGCCCATGGCCGGTGGTTATCGCCTGGCTGGTGGGAGGCTTGGCCATCCTTGCGGTCAGCTTCCGGAGGCAGAGATCAACCCGTATACAACAGACCGTCGGGACACTTGATGGCCTGCACTGGAAAATGGCGCTTATCATTGGTTTTGCCCAGTGTATCGCCATGTGGCCGGGGGTCAGCCGCAGTCTGGTGACCATTGTTGGCGGCGTACTGGTCGGGTTGAGTCTGCCCGCCGCCGTCGAATACAGCTTTCTGCTCGGGGTGGTCACCCTCGGTGCAGCAACTGCCTATGACGCCCTCAAACATGGGCAGATCATGGTGCAGACTTTTGACGCGCAGTCCCTGGCTATCGGGGTGTTTTTTGCCTTTATTGCCGCGGTGGTTTCAGTGAAATGGATGGTGTCTTATCTGAACCGCCACGGCCTGGCTATCTTCGGCTATTACCGGGTGGCGCTGGCGCTGATTACTGCGGTCTTGCTGGCGACCAATGTTATTTGAGGCGGTGCCGCCTTTGCAGGATTGAATCAAGGCGTTTTCCGCCGCGTTATTTTGCTTTGCCGGTCAGCCTGGCTTGAGATCTGGCAACTTCGACCAGCGTTTCCAGGCGAACCAGCCTGCGGTCGTGCTCCCGCAACTCCTGCGATATTTCAGTGAGGACCTTGCCGGCGCGTTCTACCTTGTCGGTTAAGAGCAGAACCTCTTTCATCGCCGCAATGACGTCTTTTAAGGTACTCATGCCGCTTTTCTTATTTCGGTCAGGATTTTCTCGGCATCCGCCAGACCTCGCTCGAGCGATACCTTAGCTTTGGCGGTTGCCTGAACCACTTCCGCCACCAGCAGAGACAGCAATTCCTCATCTTCGGTAGTGGCCGGTTTTTGCCGGCAACGCTCCCGGACGAGCTGTGATAAGCTGACCCCCTCTTTTTTCGCTTCCCTGGTCAGAAAGGCTTTAAAATCAGGAGTTCCCAAGATGGTGATTCGTTCTGTTTTGACTGACATTCTGTCGCCTCCACTCTTATGTTTACCATTGTAATGGTAATTGTAATAATTGCGGCGCTGATTGCAATAAAATAATGGGTGCGGCAAGGGCCAGATCCTGCCGGCTAATTTTTCGCACGAGAACAAGGCGCGTTGTTGCCAAGAGATTTGCCGCATTCCGCATCAAAAAGGAGCGTAAAGAACTTGCGAAAATTATTAGGAAAGGATAGTTTTTTCGGCACCCGCCTTCGGCTTTTGGCGTGGCGTAAATTGTGACGGCAGGCAACGTGGCTCCCTGTTTCTCTGCTCGCGTGGTATTGCCCGATTTTCCTATCAACTACCGTACAAGGAGGCCTCGATGCGTATCCGAACAACTTTCATGACCTTAGCCGTCTGTCTTGCGTTCTGTTCCAGCCCGGCGTTTGCCAAGACAACCGTTAATATCGCCGTGGTTGTCAACCCAACCTTTGTGCATACTCAGGCCGCCAACTGGTTTAAGGAGGATGTGGAAAAGAAATTACCCGGCAAGTATGACATCGTTGTGCATCATTCCGGCGCGCTCGGGAGCGAGACCCAGGTACTGCAGCAGATACAGCTTGGCACCACGCAGATGTCGGTTTGCACCACCGGGCCGATTGAAGCGTTTGTCCCGGAGATAAAAGCCCTGGAGATGCCCTTTCTCTTCCCATCCTATCAGGCGGCCGATACCGTCCTCGATGGTCCTATCGGGCAGGATCTGGCCGGGCGTCTCGATAAACAGGGTTTTACCGTACTGCATTTTCTTGATAATGGGTTCCGTAACGTGACCAATTCCAAGAAACCGATCAAAACTCCCACGGATCTGGCCGGCATGAAAATCAGGACCATGGAAGCGCCTACCCATCTGGCTATATGGCGCGCCCTCGGTGCCAATCCCACCCCAATGGCCTGGCCAATTTTTACCGCCCTGCAGCAGGGCGTGATCGATGGTCAGGAAAACCCGATTGCCGTTATTTACGCGGCCAAACTGAACGAAGCGGGGCAGAAATACCTGACTCTTTCCCGTCATGTCTATTCGGCGCTGGTGTTTATCGGCAACAAAACGTTTATGGATGGTCTTCCCGAAGCAGATCGCCAGGTGTTTCTCGATGCCGCTCGCGATGCCGCGCTGCGCGGGCGTGCGTTTATCCGGGACAACGAAGCCAGGCAGCTGGCGGAACTGCAGGCCGCCGGCATGGAGATTGAAGAACATCCGGATATGGACGCTTTCCGGAAGGCTACCGAGCCGGTCCTGGCAGGTCTGGACGCAGAGTCGAAAAAGATTGTCAAACAGATACAACAGGCGGTGAAGTGAACAAAGCGGAAGTTAAGGGTCCGGCAACCGCTGATCTGAGCTTCATTGAGAAGGTCAGCAGTATGGTCAACACGCTGGTGGAACATCTTCTGGTTGTTACCGGCGCGGCTATTTGTCTGATCCTTTTTGCCCAGGTTATCTGGCGTTATCTTGGTTCGTCACTGGGATGGTCGGAGGAGGTGAGCCGTCATCTCCTGGTGACCATAACCTTTCTCGGCAGCACCGCAGCGTACAAACGGGCTAACTTTATTGGCTTGCGGGGGGTCGGTCAGTGGTTTGGCCCAAACTGCGAACGAATAATTCTGGTGTTTCTGCAGGTGCTGACCTTTACCTGTTTTACGGCGCTTTCCTGGTTTGGGGTGATGTATACCGTCAAGGCCTGGCACCATAGCACTGCCTCCCTGCAGATTCCGATGGCCATTCCCTTTGCTGTCATTCCCCTGGCCACTGCAATTCTGGTGCTGCACACCGCAGCCGATATGGTCAGGACGGTGCGAGGCAGAAAGCCATGAGCGTCGTTGTCCTGTTTTTCCTGCTGTTTCTTCTGATTGCTTTGGGGATGCCGATTGCGCTGTCCATCGGTATTCCAGCCATTGGCCTGATATTGACGCCCGGGGTGTTCCCGGCAACGGTACCTTTTGCCGCCCTCGGCCAGACTATTATTCAACTGCTGTTTGCCGGCGTAGATTCCTTTGATCTGCTGGCGGTGCCCCTGTTCATGTTGGCCGGGGCGATCATGGAAAGAGGCGGGATTTCCCGGCAGATCATCGATTTTTCCGACAGCCTGGTGGGATGGATGCCGGGTGGCCTGGCCTGTGCCAGCATTGTCGCCTCAATGTTCTTTGCCGGAATTTCCGGCTCGGCTGCCGCCGATACCGCGGCCATCGGGGCGGTGGTTATTCCGGCGATGGTCCGCCAGGGATATCCTCCGGCCTTTGCCGCAGCTGTGGTGGCTGCGGGGGGCGCCCTTGGCGTTATCATCCCGCCGTCGATCCCGATGGTCATTTTCGGTTTTTTGACCAATGTGTCGATTGCCAAACTGTTCATGGGCGGCATGATAGTCGGCATCTTTCTAGGCCTGGTGCTGATGCTCATCGCGGCGGGGATATCCTGGCGCATGGGCTACGGCAGTCGCAGAAGTTTTTCCCTGGCGCGAGTAGGCCAGGCGTTTCGCCGCGCCTTTTGGGCGCTCTGGGCCCCGGTTATTGTCCTTGGCGGCATTCTGACGGGTATTGTGACCGTCACCGAGGCGGCGGCACTTGCTGTCTTTTATGCGCTTTTTGTCAGTCTGGCGATTAACCGTGAGCTGCAATGGGCCGATTTGCCCGGTCAGATTCTCCGTAGCCAGATCACTGCGGCGACTATTTTGCTGATCATTGCCATGGCCAAGGTATTTACCTGGCTGGTGGCGATGAAGCAGACCAGCCAGCTGCTCGGTGCGGTGATGATGAATCTCGGGCTGCCCCCGTGGGGCTTACTGCTGCTGGTCATGGCTGGTCTGATGGTAATCGGCTGTGTCATGGAAACCACGGCGGCCCTGATCCTTCTTGTTCCTGTGCTGATTGCCCTGACCCCGCAGCTGGGAGTCGATCCAACCCAGTTCGGGGTGCTGATTGTCACGAATCTGGCCATCGGCATGCTGACGCCGCCGATAGGCATCTGTCTTTTTGTCAGCTGCGGCATTTCCGGCGCGACGCTCAGCCAGACGTCGAAGGCCGCTCTGCCTTTTGTCCTGGCCGCTTTTTTTGTTCTGGTGCTGACCAGCCTCTGGCCGCCCCTTACCCTTTGGCTGCCTTCGATCGTTTATCCCTGAAAATCATCGACATCCCGCAGAGTTTTTTGGCAGGCTTACAGTTCCACCTGGTTCCCCAGTTCTACCACCCTGTCTGGCGGCAATTTAAAGAACGAGCTGGCATTCCAGGCATTGCGGGACATGAAGATAAAAAGGTGCTTTCGCCATTGGGCCATTTTTGCAGGACCAGTTGCCAAAAGGTTTTCACGACCCAGAAAAAACGAGGTGGAATAGATATCGACAGACAGGCCTTTATCGCTGAGCTGTTCGATGACCTTTGATATATCCGGTGATTCCATAAAACCATACCCGACGGTGATTCGATAAAGGCCTTCCCCCAGATCTTTTACGGTGACACGGTCGTCGGCTACGACCGTCGGTGTTTCGATCGATACAGCGGAAAGCAGGAGAATTCGCTCATGCAGAGCTTCGGTGTGCTTGAGATAGTGCACCAGAGAATAAGGGATGCCATCCGGTGATATCGACATGAAGACAGCGGTGCCGGTGATTCGTGGAGGGCTGTGTTCCACGATATCCCGTAAGAAAACATCGGTCGGCAACCGCATCAGACGGTAGTGGTTGGCGAGCAGGGCCCGGCCGTCACGCCAGGTAATCATGCTCGTGGCGAGTACGGTGGCGATGCAGATTGTAATCCAGCCACCGTCCGGTATTTTGAGGACGTTGGCCCCCAAAAAGGCCAGATCGAAGAACAGGAAGAAGCCGAGCAGGCACGCACTTTTCCACAGTGACCAGTGCCACTTGACAAGGGTGACCTGAAAAAACATGAGTGAGGTGACAGTCATCGTGGCAGTTACGGCAAAACCGTATGCTGCCGCCAGGCCGCTCGATTTTTCAAATACCAGCACCAGGGTCAGAGTGGCAATCATGACCGCCCAATTGACGGTTGGTATATAAATCTGCCCCTTGGAGTGTTCCGAAGTGTGAATGATGCGCATGCGGGGAGCAAAGCCCAGTTGTATGGCCTGTTGCGTAAGAGAAAAGACACCGGAAATCAACGCCTGTGAGGCAATGATGGTAGAAATGCATGCCAGGCCGACCAGCGGATAGAGTATAGATTTTGGCGCCAGAGCATAAAAAGGATTGACGTTGGCGATATCCGGATCATGCAGCAGGAGCGCGCCTTGACCAAAATAGTTGAGGACCAGGCCCGGCAGAACAATGCCATACCAGGAAAGCCGGATTGGCAGAGGACCAAAGTGGCCCATGTCGGCGTATAAAGCTTCACAACCGGTGATACAGAGAACTACTGAGGCGAGAGAAACTATGCCATGAATATGATTTACTGCAAAAAAATTAACCGCACATGCCGGATTCAGAGCAGCAAGAATTTCCGGATGACTGGCAATGGCCCGCAAGCCTAAAAGACCAAGGGTCGTGAACCAGACAATCATCACCGGACCAACCATTCTGCCGATGACCGCGGTGCCAAACCGCTGCACCGAAAAGAGCACAATGAGGATCAGGCAGGTTGTCGGGACAACGTAATCGGCCACTGCATCGGTGGCCATGTTCAATCCTTCAATTGCCGAGAGCACCGAGATAGCAGGCGTGATGACTCCATCTCCATAGAGCAATGACGCGCCAAAAGCGGCCAGAATAGTGAGCACAGCCCATTGTCTTCTGTTGTTTCGCAGTTTACCGCGCAGCATCGCCAGGAGTGAGAATGTGCCGCCTTCACCCTTGTTGTCTGCGCGCAGGATCAAGCTCACATACTTCAGGCTGACGACGATAATGAGTGACCAGAAGACCATCGACAGGATTCCGGTAATATTGGCGGGAGTGACTGCCACCCCGAATTCGCCCGAAAAGCATTCCTTGATCGTGTACAAAGGGCTGGTGCCGATGTCACCGTAAACAATACCAAGTGCTCCCAGGGCAAGACCGGTCAGTCTTGGTTTGGCCGACGAGGAGGTGGGTGAGGAAGTGGCGCCGGACTGGTCTTTATGGACGGTTGGCGGAATTGAATGTACCATTACACAACTCCAGGGTCCCGAACAGAGCACCCGCAGGGGGCATTGAAAAGAATACCCCTCAAAGGGGTACTAAACAGCGTGCCAGCTTTTTTTGAATGTACCGGGGGAGTCGGCTTTTTCATTTTCCCCGCAATATACCTCCTCGGGGGATGAGTCGGCAAGCAATTGCTTGGGCAGGTCAAAAAAGTAATGCCTTGACATTGCATTTAGATTCACCTAAAGATGCGTGCGTACTATTTTTTGCAGGGGTGGCGCTGTGGCCTGAGAAGATACCCGTTGAACCTGACCTGGATAACACCAGCGTAGGGAATTGCAGAAATGTCTCTTGTGGTTTCTCATTTCTTCGATCTGCCCGCCCGGTCTTTCTTCCTGCTAAACCAGCGAAAGCGTCTATCATCTTTACCGGTCGAGTCATGCTATGGTCAATCTTGCCCTGAAGGCTGCGGAAAATCTGCAGCGTATTCGCGAAAATAAACCACTAATCCATAATATCACCAACTTCGTGGTGATGAATTATACCGCCAACGTCCTGCTTGCCATGGGCGCGTCGCCGGTTATGGCCCATGCTGCAAACGAGGTGGAGGATATGGTTGCTTTTGCCGGAGCCCTTGTTCTCAATATCGGCACCTTAACTGAAGACTGGGTGGCATCCATGGTAATAGCCGGGGCACGGGCGACGGCATTGCACAAGCCGATAATACTGGATCCGGTCGGCGCGGGGGCGACGTCATTTCGAACGGCCGCAGCCGGGACCATCATAGACAAGACCATGGTCAGTGTTATTCGTGGCAATGCCTCGGAAATAATGTCTCTTGGCAGTCAAAAAACGACGACCAAAGGTGTCGATTCAACCAATAGTGTGCAGGATGCGGCAGCGAGTGCCTGCCTGCTGGCAAAAGAGTTACACACCATTCTGGCGATTACCGGGCCGATAGATCTGGTTACCGACGGCAGCCGTGTCATCAATATTGCCAATGGCCATGCCCTGATGCCGTATGTCACCGGAACGGGTTGTTCCGCGACCGCTGTGATCGGTGCCTTCGCCGCAGTGGATAGCGACTTCCTGAGTGCCGCCGCAACCGGCCTGGCATTTTTCGGCCTGGCGGGAGAGATGGCGGCAAAGGCCGCTCATGGACCCGGTACCTTTATGATGCACCTTCTGGATGCCCTCTATATCATGACGCCGGAACAGCTTGCCAAGGGATGTCGCATCTATGAAGGCTGACTCTGCCCGGATCAAGATTGATTACTCCTTGTATTTAGTGACCGACAGAAGCCTGTCGCAGGGTCGCTCTACTGTGGACATTGTCGGTGCCGCAATCCGCGGGGGTGTCACCTGCGTCCAACTGCGGGAGAAGCATTGTTCCACCCGGGAGTTTCTGGACGAGGCCCGCAGCCTCCAGTCGCTCCTGCAGCAGCACCGAATTCCCCTGATTATCAATGATCGGCTGGATGTGGCTCTGGCAATCGGAGCTGATGGCGTCCATCTCGGCCAGAACGATATGTCGATTGCTGATGCGAGGCGTCTGGTCGGGGAAAAGATGATTATCGGTATCTCCGCGGAAAATGTCGATGATGCAATTATCGCTGAACAGGAAGGCGCGGACTACATCGGCATAAGCCCGGTCTTTACCACGGATACCAAAATGGACATCGCCGCACCCCTGGGGCTTGAAGGGATTCGCCTGATTCGCCGGGCCGTCAAAATCCCGCTCGTCGGCATTGGCGGTATCAATGTCGGCAATATCCGTGATATAGTAAGGGCAGGAGCGGATGGTGCGGCGGTTGTCTCGGCAATCGTTGCTGCGGCGTGTCCTGAGACGGCGGCGGCCGAATTGAAGCAGCTTCTCCGGCAGGAGCCTGACGCGCTGCCCAGTGTTGCAAGCCCTCCGCTAACATTTATCAACAGGAAGAGCATGAAAACAGTCGCTAATAAAAAATATCACCGGGTCTTGACCATCGCCGGTTCAGACAGCGGCGGGGGGGCAGGGATTCAGGCGGATCTTAAAACCATAGGCGCCAACGGCTGTTACGGTATGAGCGTTATTACCGCGCTGACGGCGCAAAATACTGTCGGCGTCACCGGTATCCATGGCGTGCCTACCCCATTTGTCCAGCAGCAGATGGAAGCGGTGTTTGGCGATATCGGTACGGACGCTGTGAAAATCGGGATGCTCTTCTCGCCGGAGTTGATTAAGACTGTCGCAGAACAGCTCAAAAAATTTGCTGTTACCAATATTGTTTTAGACCCGGTTATGATTGCGCAAAGCGGCGATAAACTCCTCCAGGATGAGGCTATTGATGCTCTCAAAAGCCATTTAATTCCCATGGCCACCCTTCTCACCCCGAACGTGCCGGAAGCATCGGTACTCCTGGGCCGTGAAATCACCTCCATGGACATGGTCTACGAGGCTGCGAAAGAGCTGTGCCGTTTGGGATGTGCCAATGTGTTGATCAAAGGGGGGCATCTTGAAGGGGAGGATAGCGATGATTGTCTGTACCTGGGCGAAAGGGAGGAGATGATTTTTCTCTTCGCCAAACGGATTGCGACCAATAACAATCATGGCACCGGCTGCACCCTGTCTTCGGCAATCGCGTCAAATCTTGCCAAAGGAGACAGCATCATCACCGCCGTTCGTAAAGCCAAACAATATATTACCGGGGCAATTGCTGCCGGTGCCGGCTATACAATAGGCAAGGGACATGGTCCGGTCCATCATTTTTATCAATTCGAGCAGACAAAGCAGTGAGGGTTGACAGCCTGGCAGCACGCACCCAGAATCATAAACAGGCCCCGGCAATAGTCTTTGACAATGTTTCTCTTACCCTCGCAGGTCTCCCGCTCTTTGACCGGCTGTCCCTGACGGTTGTGGGAGGACAATGCACCTGCGTTCTCGGCCCCAGCGGCTGCGGCAAGTCAACGTTGCTGCGGCTGATATCCGGTACCACCTCTTTTGGCTATCAAGGGACAATTACCATTGACTCCGGGGCCGAGAAAAACAAAATCGCCTGGATGAGCCAAAATGATCTGTTGCTTCCCTGGCTGTCGCTCCTCGATAATATCCTGCTCGGCGCAAAGCTGCGCCATGAGGAGTCAGCAGCCCTTCGCCGCCAGGCGCGACACCTGATGGTCGAGGCGGGTCTTGCCGGATATGAGGATGCCCTGCCGGCGACTCTCTCCGGCGGGATGCGCCAGCGGGGCGCCTTGTTGCGAACCCTTATGGAAGACCGGCCGGTGCTGCTGATGGATGAACCTTTCTCCGCCCTCGACGCCCTGGCGAGGATGAAACTGCAGGATCTTTCCGCCAGACTGACCCGTCAGGCGACGGTGCTGCTGGTAACCCATGATCCGATGGAGGCCCTGCGGATGGGGCAGACCATTGTGGTCCTGTCTAAAAGGCCAGCCCAGGTGAAAAGCGTCGTTGCCCTTGCCGGAATACCGCCAAGAAACATGGACGATCCGGAAATTCAGGCCAACCTGAGTGGTTTACTCAGTCAGCTTATGGATGAGAGCGACCGGTGAAGGCAATCAGGCTGACACTTCTCGGCGGTGGCCTCTTGCTGCTCTGGCAGCTCCTGGTCCTGGTTACCGACGCTCCGCATTATATCCTGCCGGGGCCGCTGCCGGTATTGTATGCCATAATCAGTCACTGGTCATTGTTGCTGCACCACCTGCAGACTACTTTGACGGAAATAATCCTCGGCATAATCCTTGGCAGTTTTTTAGGAGTTGCTGCGGCGCTAACAATGACCCTGTCACCATTGCTCAAGCGCTGGCTGCTGCCCGTGCTGGTCATCAGCCAGGCCATTCCCGTTTTTGCGCTCGCGCCCATTCTTGTGCTCTGGTTTGGCTATGGTATGGCATCGAAAGTGGCCATGGCGGTGCTCATCATCTTTTTTCCGGTAACCTCGTCATTTTATTACGGCATGCAGCGAACAGAGCCGCAGCTGCTGGAACTGGCGCGCATTATGGACGGTCGGCCGCTGGCCATAATGCGCTTTATCGTCATTCCCTCGGCGCTCCCCGCCTTTGCCTCAGGTTTGCGGGTGGCAACCGCAGTGGCGCCTATCGGAGCCGTCGTTGGCGAATGGGTCGGCTCGAGCGCCGGACTTGGTTTTTATATGCTGCATGCCAACGCGCGAATGCAGATTGATCTTATGTTTGCGGCACTGGCACTGCTCTCCGCGGTTTCGCTGCTTCTCTATTTCATCATTGATTTTGCCATGGAGAAGCTCATTTTCTGGGATAAAAAAGGAATCCGACAATGAAAAAAACAGGCATGACGCTCTTACTCACCCTGATGCTCCTTATGACCGGAGCGGCAACGCAGGCGATGGCGCTGGAAAAAGTGACTGTCCTGCTGGACTGGTTTGTCAACCCCGATCACGCCCCCTTGTATGTCGCCCTGGAGAGAGGATATTTTACCGACCATGGCCTGGATGTTACAATTATTGCCCCTTCCAACCCAAACGATCCACCCAAGCTGGTTGCCGCGGGGAAAGCCGATATCGCCGTCTCCTACCAGCATCAGCACCAGATGCAGGTTGATCAGGGCCTGCCCCTGGTGCGCATCGCAACGTTGATTGCCACCCCGCTTAATGCCCTGGTGGTCCTGGCCGATGGCCCGATCCACTCCCTGGCCGATCTGAAGGGCAAAACCATTGGCTATTCGGTCGGCGGTTTTGAAACCGTGCTGCTTAAGGTGATGCTTGCCAAAGCTGGACTCAGCCTGGCCGATGTGAAGCTGGTCAATGTCAATTTTTCCCTGTCGCCATCTCTGCTTACCGGCCAGGCCGACGCGGTGATCGGCGCCTTTAGAAATTTTGAAATGAACCAGATGGACATCGAAAAACATCCCGGCAGACCGTTCTATGTTGAAGAAAATGGCATACCCGCCTACGATGAGTTGATTCTGGTGGCGAATAAAGATCGAATCAACGATGCCAGATTGCGCCATTTTGTCGATGCCCTGGAGGAAGGCGTGCAGTATTTAGTCAATCATCCGGATGAAAGCTGGCAATTGTTCATCAAGGGCGAGAGGAAGAGCCTTGATGATGAACTGAACCGACGCGCCTGGAGAGATACCCTGCCGCGTTTTGCCCTGCGCCCCGGCGCCCTGGATCAGCATAGATATAAGCGCTTCGCCGAGTTTTTACAGGAGCAGGGGACGGTTAAAAATATTCCGCCGCTGGCCACCTGGGCGGTTGAACTTCCCTAGAGAAGTCATACTGTTAACGGAGGCTCTTCTTTATGGACAACACCAAGCACTCACAACTTTTAGACAAGCGCCGGGATGCGATGGCGATATTTCAAGCGGGCCTCCAGGCGGTTGCTCCCGGTGCGGCAATTAAAAAATATTGCCGGCTTGAAGATGGTGTACTGCTTGTTGATGGCTGCCGATATGATCTTGCTCTGTTTACCAGGGTGGTTGTGGTAGGGGCCGGAAAAGCTGGAGCCTCAATGGCGCGGGCGATGGAGGAAATTTTAGGTGAGCATCTTTCTGAAGGGATAATTTCGGTAAAATACGCTCACCTGGAGCGTCTGCAGAAAATAACAATTCATGAAGCCGGTCATCCGGTTCCCGATGAGAACGGGCATCTTGCTGCCCGGGCAATATATGATCTGGCCTCTTCCGCCGATGAAAAAACGCTGGTCATCTGTCTTCTTTCCGGCGGCGGCTCCGCTTTGCTGCCGCTCCCCGTTGCCGGGGTTACTCTTTGGGACAAGCAGGAGACAACCAGGGTGTTGCTTGCCTGCGGCGCAACTATTCATGAGGTGAATGCGGTAAGAAAGCATCTCTCGGTTATAAAAGGGGGCGGACTTGCCCGGGCGGTCTATCCCGCAACGCTCGTGACCTTGATTTTATCGGATGTGGTTGGCGATGATCTGGACAGTATTGCTTCGGGGCCCTGTGTCCCTGATTCCACGACATTTGTCGATTGCCGGGTAATTTTTCATAAATATGGTATTGAAAAGCAGATCCCGCCCAGGGTGTTGGCTCATATTGCATCTGGTGTCGCCGGAATAGCTCCGGAGACCCCGAAGGCCGGCCAGGACATCTTTACAAAGACCCAAAATGTCATCATCGGCAGCAATTTTAATGCTCTGCTGCAAGCCAGGAAGGAAGCTGAGCGACTCGGCTATAATACCCTGCTGCTCTCTTCGCAGCTGGAGGGGGAAACCCGCCAGGTGGCCGCGCTGCATATGGCAATAGCCCGGGAGGCACGGTTGCACGATCATCCCGTGGCCAAACCTGCCTGTCTGCTCTCCGGCGGGGAAACAACGGTCACTGTCAAGGGATCCGGCAAAGGGGGCAGAAACCAGGAATTTGCCCTGGCCGCAGCGCTTGCCATACCAGGGATGGATGCTATTGTTGTACTCAGTGCCGGAACGGATGGCAGCGATGGTCCCACCGATGCAGCCGGGGCCTTTGCCGACCACCTGACGCTGCAACGGGCTGCCCGGCAGCAACTTGATCCGCAGGAGTATCTTGAAAATAACGATTCCTATAATTTCTTTGATACCTTGGGCGATCTGTATAAAACCGGACCGACGCATACGAATGTCATGGATATGCGGATTATTCTGGTTTGTTGAGGCAGAGGGCAATGGATGCGACCCGGGGCGCCAGGGGGGTGATCGTCTGCAAGCACATGTCGTTCATGCTGCCAAGAGGGTATGCGCCTGAAAAAACTCGTCGAGATCGTAAAACATCAAACTCGATTTAGAGATGAATCGTTATCCACTGACCGGAAAACTGCACAACCTGTACAGTTTTCAAGCTGTAAGCTGTTGTGTATTCCCGGCCTTAATGGTATAAAAATGCGTTTCAGTATGACGCTGGAATCAATTTTGATAGTATTCGACACAGTATTCACAGGTTGAAAAAAAAATGGAAGAAGGTAAAATGGCCGCATCTGTGACAACAGCTGCCCATTCCCCCTGGTTTTCCGGTCACTTTCCTGATGATCCGATTTTACCTGGTATTGCCCAGTTGAAGATGGTTGCGGATCTTGTTGCCAAGTCAAAACAAGGTAACGTGCGCATGACTGGGCTCAGCCGGGTTAAGTTTAGAAAGATCGTCAGACCTGAAGAAGTGCTTGATATTCACGTCACCTGCGGTAATAAAAAAGATCAATATAATTTCAAGATTACCAGCGGGGGTGAGGATGTCTGTTCCGGCTGGATGTATTTCACTGAAAACGAAACAATAACGAATAAATAAAAAAATTCATGAGCAAAGACATTAGCCGTACCATTACCCGCATAGCAGAAATACTTATCAACGAACTCAAGCTCGAAGATGTTACCCCCGAGACCTTCGATCCTGATCTTGACCTCGTGGACGAAGTCGGCATCGATTCCATGGACATGGCAACGGTCGCATTGTTTTTACGAGATGAGTATAAGATTCGAATCGATGAAGACGATTATCCCAAATTGACGACTGTTCGAATCATTGCCCGGTACATTGACGAAAAACTCAATAGTAACGAATAAATGTCGGCTCAAGTAGAATACAGCTTCTCTGATATTATTGGTGATCCGGTAATCAGAGAACGGTGGGAAAAGGTTCGGCGTTATTTCTTCCTGCGCGAATCCACCTACGATATGAGTAACCGGTGTAATATCCGCTGCGAGGGGTGTTACTATTTTATCGGTGACAAACAGTTTGCCGATGAAAATAACGATGCGACCGCCTGGCGGGAACTGCTCGTGTCGGAAAAAAAAAGGGGCATTACCTTTGTCGTGCTGGCCGGGGCGGAACCCTCGCTGGTGCCGCAACTGTGTGCGGTCTGCTATGACGTTATTCCCCTTGGTGCCATTGCGACAAACGGTCTGAAGCCGATTCCGCGGGAGATAGATTACCGAATCCATATCTCGGTATGGGGCAATGATCAAACCAGCCAGGCTATTCGCAAAGCCCCGGATATGCTGGTCCGCCAGATGGCCAACTATAAGGATGATCCCAGGGCGGTCTTTGTTTATACCTTTACCCCCTTTAACATTGATGAGGCCCGGGAAGTGACCAGGCTGCTCGCGGAAAACGGGCAGCAGATAACTTTTAATATGTTTTCTGCGCCGGTCGGATATACCGGTCAGCTCTGTCATAGCCCTGCATCGCTGCAGAAAACACGGGCGATGATGCACGAACTGCTCACCGCATATCCGCAAACCGTGCTCTTCTCCACCTATAACATTGTCGCTCACACCTCGGAGAAGGGTCTGCATGATCTCTTTTCCTGTACCTATCCCCGGATGAATCCTTCGACGGATATTGGTCTTGGCCGATCGTTCAGGCAATATCGCACTGATCTGCAGTGGAATCGTGACGCCGCCTGCTGTGTGCCTGATACCAATTGTGATGACTGCCGGCATTATGCGGCTGGAAGTGCCGTCGTCACCGCCAGGATGTATCGGCATGCGATAGATCCCGTGACATTTTCCGCCTGGCTCGATTATGTCGATACTTATCTTGCCGTCTGGGTCAGAGGCTATGATAAGGGACCGAACCTTTGTGCCGACTTCATCAATCCGCCTTTAAATACGTAGTAAGATTATGATAACTGTCAGCTCCCTGCTCGATGATCATTGGTTCGAGCGGTATAAAAAAATTGCCAGGCTCAACATCCGCAGTTCCATCTATGATGTGACCGATCGGTGTAACCTGCGCTGCAAGGGATGTTTCTTTTTTTCCTCAGGGGAACATGAGGTGGCATCCGAAGAAAAAGATATCAGTAAGTGGCACGGTTTTGTCGAAAAAGAGATGGAGCGCGGTGTCAATCTGGCGATCCTGATCGGCGGCGAACCAACGCTGTGCCTGGATAGGGTCGAGGCGTTTTATAAACGATTACCGACTTTTTGCGCCACCAATGGTTTGATTAAGGTGCCAAGAGACCGTTTTCCGGACATGATGGTCGGGCTCTCTTTATGGGGTGACGCGGAAGACGAGCAACTGCTCCGCGGCAAGGACACCTTCAAGATTTCCAGCGCCAACTATGCCGGCGATCCCCATGCCTATTATCTCTATACCATCACCCCGAAACAACTTGGCAAAACGGAAAAAATCATCCGTAAGATACAAGATGTCGGCCTGAAGGTGCATATGCAGCTGCTGTCCAATGACGAGGAAGTGGACGGTTTTTCCTGGCAGCCGGATGAGCTGATCGCGGTGCGGGCGGAAATGGACGATATGCTGGACAAATATCCAGAGACGGTGATCTCCTCCAGGTATTACCACGAGATTATTACCACCGGCAGGATGCTCGGTCGGCCTTTCGGCTGGATGGAATGCCCTTCAGTGACGGAGCCCATCGACAAGAGAGAACCCCGGCCCAAGCGGTTGACGAATTTTATTCGGTGGTCATCCGATCTGCATACCATGCATCGCTGCTGTACTTCGGAAACCCGTGACTGTAGTACCTGCAAGGATGGCGCCGCCCATATGAGCTGGGTCATGGTCAACAAGCGGGCCCATATCAAGACGACCAAAGACCTGCAGAACTGGATAGAGGTTTATGAAATGTTTGCCAAGCTCTATCAATTCATTCCCTGGTAAGTTTTTATGGGAGGAAAAGATGCGGTCATCGTCGGCTACGACGCCATTTCTCCTTTGGGCAGCGACCTGGACCAGCAATGGCAGCGGGCCCTTGCCGGGGAAAGTGGTATCGGGCCACTCACCCGCTTTGTGCTTGCTGAAAATTTCCCTGTGCATATTGCCGGTCAGGTGCCGGATATAGACGCTGAAGACTATCCTTTTCTATCGGCCCGGCATCAGGCGGCCTGGAGCTCCCCGGTCTTCAAGTACTCCATGCTCTCTGTGGCCAGAGCGCTCAGCAGAAGCGGAATTGAGCTGACGCCGGATGTTGCTCTTCGGACAGCCGTTACCTACAGTTCAGCCATTGGCGGACTCGACGCGGTTCTGAGCGCTGATCGAAAACTGCAGGCGGAAAATAAACTGCCTCTTCCTTATGTGAATCCCAACTCCTGCATCAATATGATCGGGGGCAAGATCGCCATTATGACCGGGGCGCGGGGGCCGATTACCTCGACGATAACCGCCTGTGCCACCGGCTTGACATCGATGCTTGTCGGGGCCATGTTTCTTGCCCAGAATCGGGCCGACGTCGCTCTCTGCGGGGCAGTCGACTTCGCGCTGGTTGAACCTATCGTTGCCGGATTTCATACCATGAACGGGGTGTATAACCCGCCTAAAGGGCGGGAAAACGATCCGCCGAAAACGGCCAGCAGGCCGTTTTCCGCAGATCGTCGCGGCTTTGTCATTTCCGAGGGTGCGGGGGCGGTGATCCTCACCACCAGGGAGTTCGCCGAGGCGCATGGTTTGCCGTATCGCGCCGAGATTGCCGGATGGGGGATGACCTCTGATGCCCATCATTTTGTCGCACCCTATTTTGCCACCATAAAAAAATGTATGCAGGATGCATTGACCGATGCCGCACTTGCACCAGGCGATATCGCGGCGATTAACGCCCATGCGGCGTCAACCAGGGTAGGGGATAAGGTTGAGTACGACGCCATCAGAGCCATTTTTGGCGATTCATCACCACCGGTCTGTGCCAATAAATCGCTTATCGGTCATGCGATGGGGGCTTCAAGTGCCATTGAAAGCATCTTCGCCCTGCTGGGCATGGCGGACAATATTGTCCCGCCAACCATCAATTACACTGCGGATCCGGAAATAGAGATCGATTGTGTTGCCGAGGGGAAGCGCACCCTGGACCAGGAATTTGTCCTGAAAAATTCTTTTGGTTTTGGCGGCTGCAACGCCTGCGCGGTCTTTAAGAAAAGTAGATAACTCAAAAAATATGAAGGCACCGCAAAACAGAAGAGTCTTTGTCGTCGGTTATGACACAGCTACCGCACTTGGCAACACCTTTGCCGCAACCTGGCAGGGGGCGCTGGGCGGACTGGCCGGTTTTCGTCGGCTGACCCGCTGCGAGACGCCGAGCCGGGCGAATGTGGTTGGCGAAATTCCCGATTGGGACCCCAGTCTGTTATCGTATGTGAACCGTAAAGAGGCCTCTTTGTGGAATGCTGCCTATGTGTTTCTGACCATGGAGGTTTGCCGGCGGGCCCTTCTGCATGCCGGGCTGGAAATAAACGAGGAAACCGGTCCCAGGACCGGCTGCCTGATCGGCTCGGCGCTGAACGGTACCGATTCCTATCGGATAGCCATGGATAATTTTGTCAACAAGGGGCCGCTGAAGGTCAGCCCCTATCTGCTGCCCAATGTGTGCGCCAATCTGCCTGCCGGTAAAGCCGGGATGCTTATGGGGTTTACCGGGCCTATTTTTTCTCCCCAGGGAGCCTGCGCCTCGGGCAATCATGCCATCGCTGTCGGCTCGAGGATGATTCGCGACGGGGACTGCGATTTCATCCTGGCCGGCGGCGTCGAAACGTGCCTTGTTCCGGAAATTATCCAAGGCTTTGCCAATATGCAGGCAACGTTGAAAGTTGGCCCGACAGACCGCGCAGCAACCGATCCGACCCAGGCATCCAGGCCGTTTAGTGTCGATCGGCGGGGGTTTATACTGGCTGAAGGTGCTGGTGTGCTGCTGCTGGCAGCGGAGGATGCGGTCCATTCCCTGGGGCTTTCCCCAAAAGCAGAGGTTGCCGGTATCGGCTGGAACTCCGATGCCAATCACTTCACCCGGCCAAACAGCACGACTATTATCCGGGCCATGCATGACGCCATTTCCGATGCGGAAATTTCCGCTGCCGACATTGGGGCGGTGAATGCCCACGGCACCTCAACACCCACCGGGGACGGCACCGAGGTTGCGTGCCTGCGCGCCGTATTCGGCAAAGAGGTGTCGAAGATACCGGTATCGGCCAATAAATCCCAGGTCGGCCATTCCCTCGGCGCCTCTGCGGCCATTGAGGCGGCGCTGGCAATCGAGGCCATGCGCCAGGGGATAGTGCTGCCTACTGTTAACCATATCGCCGATCCTGCATTCAGTGATATAGATGTGGTCCCCAACACCGCCCGCAACCATGCCCATGAATTTGTCCTGTCGAATTCATTTGGCTTTGGTGGAACCAACTGTTGTATCGTTTTTCGAGGTGTGTGATCCCTCGGCACAACGGCAGGATTTTATTTTGTCACTTTTGCGGTATATTTTTTACAATCTTCCAAATGGGGGATAAGTGCCTTGGTGGTTTGGTGGTTTGTTGGAGTTGGTAATGTTACATGTACATCTATGCTTTTTTAGTAATGACTTAGGTTCAGGAGTAAGGCACTAATGCGTCCCAAACCATTTATCCCCCAATTTCTGGATAATCCCTGCTATGTCAGAGACAGCAACAGCGGCATTGTCTGGCACCGTTCCGAGTTGCGCACCCTCTATGTCGATACCGACCGTTCCCAGGCCGTCTACCATGCCAATTATTTGAAATATTTTGAATTCGGCCGCGCATCGCTTATGCGCGAAGCGCAGTATCCGTATAAAAAAATTGAAGAAAGCGGCTATGTCTATCCCATTATCAAGACGGAGCTCAACTATTATTCCCCGCTTTTTTATGACGATTTGATATATATTCATACTCGGCCCGCCAAGCTGGAGATGGTCAAGGTGCAGTTTGATTATATCATCACCAAGGCGGAAGGCGGTGAAATTTCCTGCACCGGCATGACCAGACACTGCGCGGTCAACGGCAACGGCCTCCCTGTTGAAATTGATCAAAAAACCATCAGCCTCTGGGATGGGTTTCCCTGCTGATGGATACCGGTCGTCTTCCTTGCATCATAGCGGTTAAACCCTGGTTTCAGGATCACATCTTTAACGATAAGATAGTCCTGCCTGCGGTGGAGGGCATGCTGCAGCTGGCCGCACATGTGGCTGCAGCCTACCCGGGAATCAACATCAACGTTATGGAGGATGCCTGCTTTGCCAAATTTTTGGAGATTGCTCCCGACGCTGCTTCCCTGTCCACCCTGATTGAGTGTTCCGCCCATCCAGATGACCGGGTGCAGGCAAAGCTGCTCAGCAGGAGCCAGTTTAAAGCAATGAGCAGGATCAAAGAACATTGCAAGATATTCTTCTCCAGAGCTGTGCCAGACAGCATTCATAATTCGCCCAGGATAAATTTTTCTGCCGGGCCACCGACAGCCCGTGGAATCAAGGTCAAGGTGGACTATCTCTACCGCAAGCTGGTGCCCTTTGGGCCGAGCTACCGGACGCTGCAGGAGGCACTGCATCTTTTTGAACATGAGGCCTGGGGCAAGTTGCGAGCCCCCCGGTTTCCGGTTTGTTCAAATGACGCAATACAAAAAACAATCGGTTCACCCTTCCCGCTGGACGGTGCCCTGCATGCCGCCTGTGTGCTGGGACAGCAGACGGTTGATTTTGTCCCTTTTCCGGTGGGATTCAGGCGACGCACCGTGCTTCGACCAACGCAGCCGGGTTCGTCTTACATTACCAGGGTCAGACAGACCCCTTGCTTAGACGGTGAGTTGAATTTTGATTTAGCTATCTGGGATGACGGCGGCCAGTTGTATGAAACGGTAGACGGCCTGAGGATGCGGGATGTCAGCAGTGTCCTTAAAAAAAACAGAGACAAACTAGCTGTTGTCGGCCCAGGCGAGCAGCTTCTCCATGGAAATTCTGGTCAGCCAGCGCAGCAGGATGAGCGAATACACTGCCCCGGACAGGTACATGCCAAAGAGAAAAACCAGGTGTGACAGGATATAGGTGAGAGGTCCGCCAACCGCGACGATCCAGGGATTGTGGATCTTAATCGACAAGGCGCCAAGAGCGGCAATTGCCGGCCAGCCGATGACAAAACTGACTCCGATGGCAAAGACACCGACCAGCAGCATTGGGGTAGGTTTTTCTTTGAATGCAGAAAGATCGGCCTGCTCGGCGATTGCCGAGCGCACATAGTCGGTCGTGCCGAATTGTAATATTTTATGCCTGATTATGCGTGTCATGGTGCAGTCGTATAAAGAGTAAAAGCCGTTGCTGATTACAACTGGAATATACAACAGAATAGCTATCAATCAAACGCAAATAAATAAAAAAGAGCGTGAGTCAATATATAACCATGCAGCCCGACAGCTGGGACTTTTTCGATAAAATCTACTGCATTTCCCTTGACACACGTACGGACCGGAGAGAGCATGCCCGGCAGCAGTTCGCCGAGGTTGGTCTCTTGGATCGGGTCGAGTTTGTTATTGTGGCAAAACATCCGGAAAATCCGGAGCAGGGTATTTTTGACTCGCATATGCATTGTCTGAACAGAGGGCTTGCTGCAAAAGCTCGAAATATTCTTATTTTTGAAGATGATATTCTGTTCCAGCGATTTAATCCGGACGTTTTACGTAGCGCCTGCCACAACATGGGATTGGTTGGCAACTGGAATGCGTTGTTTCTTGGCTGCATTACCGACGGTAGCGGGAAAACCGGGCAGAAGAACCTGGTTAATATTACCTATCGTTGCCTGGCCCATGCCTATGCCCTGAATCGATCTTTTGCGCAAAAAATAGCCATGGAGATGTGGGACAATATCCCCTTTGATGAGCTATTGCGCCGCCATAACCAGGATTTTTATGCTTTATACCCCATGTGCGCCTTCCAGTGGCCGGCCAGTTCAGATAACCGGACGCTGGTCATCGACCGGATACGTAGGATTTGTGGCGGACTGCCCTTTATCCAGAAGGCCAACGAATTTTATCAGAATCATAAAGTGATACTGCAGTTTTTTGCTTTTTTCCTCCTGCTGGCGGTCGCCCTGCTGGCTTTCAAGGCATTGTAACAGAAAAATGATCAATTACCGGCTCCTTCTTATAGTTTCCCTGCTGGTGTCTGCTCTGGCAGGCATAGGACTGCTGCGCCTGGACTTCGATACCGATGTGGTTCGCTCCCTGCCGTCAGGAGATAAAGTCATCGCCGATGGTCTTGAAATATTTGCCCACCATCCCATCCATGATCAGATTGCAGTCGACGTCATGCTCGATGTCGACGATCCGGATACTCTGGTTGAGGCCGGTACGCTGCTTGAAAAAAAGATGCAGGACAGCGGGCTTTTTGCCCAGGTGGGGAGTGCTGAATTCGGTGAGCTTATTCCGGATATGGCCCTGTATGCCGCACGAAACCTGCCACTGCTCTTTTCCGGGGAGGAACTGGACCAAATGGTCGCGCCTCTGCTGACGGCGGAAAAGATCAAGACCCGGATACAAAAATTATATCAGGACCTGAACAGCATGGAGGGCATCGGACAGGCCGAGTTCATCGGGCTTGATCCGCTTGGTTTAAAGGATCTGGTCCTGGCCAGACTGGCGCCGCTTGCCCCCTCGCTCAATACCAGGTTTTTTCGGGGTGCGCTGCTCTCCGCTGACGGACAACATCTGCTGGTGACCGCCCGCCCGCTGGCAACAGGCACCGACACCGATTCTGCCCGGAAGATTGCCGGCCTGATAGCTGAAAGCTCCCGTATTCTCAATGAGAAATATAATCCGTCAGGACGACGGATAACCCTTACCCCGGTAGGTGCCTTCCGGGCTGCTCTGGACAACGAACGTATCATCCGCCACGATGTACAGCTGGCTCTGGTGCTGGCAACGGTTGGGGTCGGACTTCTCCTGCTGGTGCTTTTTTCCCGGCCCCTGCTGGGCTTGTTGTCGCTGGTGCCGGCTCTTGCCGGGACCGGTGCCGCTCTTTTTGCCTACTCGCTGTTCCATTCGTCGATCTCGGTTATGGTGCTGGGGTTTGGCGGGGCGATAATTTCCATCACCGTCGATCATGGCATCGCCTATCTGCTTTTTCTGGATCGCAGTCATGAGACCAAAGGGCGGGATGCCTCCTCCGAGGTGCGGGCTATCGGTCTTATGGCGGTCGTTACCACCATCGGGGCCTTTGTCATTCTCAGCTGCAGCGGATTTCCAATTTTTACTGAACTGGGGCAATTCACCGCCCTGGGTATCTTTTTTTCGTTTTTGTTTATTCACTCGATTTTTCCACGGATTTTTCCAACTATGCCGCCGGGCCGCGACCGCGCTCTCCCTCTTCGCGGGCTGGTCAACTCTCTCTATAACAGCGGTAAGCCCGGTTTCGTGGCAGCAGTTCTGCTGGCAGTTGGCCTGCTCTTTTTTGCCAGGCCGCAGTTTGCCGTGAGTCTTGAGAGCATGAACACGGTGACGGAGGAAACGATGGCCGCCGATGCATTGTTTTCCAGGGTATGGGGGAGCATCGGCGAACGGATTACGCTGATGAAAAAGGGTGGTGGTATAACGGAAATCGAGCGGGAAAACGATAAGCTTCTGGCCAAAATTGAACAGGATATCGACCAAGATGTATTGCGGGCCGCTTTTGTGCCCTCGATGATTTTTCCCGGCAGGGAAAGAGGGGTTCTGAATCTGCAGGCCTGGCAGAATTTCTGGCGCGACGGCAGGAGCAAACGTATTGAGCAGGCGCTCAGCAATGCCGGCGCTGAGTTTGGCTTTACCCCCGATGCCTTTGCCGGTTTTTTCTCTCTGCTCGATCCTGGGTATGCTGCGTCCTTTCACCCGATCCCGGAAAAATACTATAATCTGTTGGGTATTTTGCATAATGGCAAAGAATCCGGTCTGTTGCAGTTTGTCACTCTTTTGCCCGGAAAAAAGTATGACGGAGCCGATTTTCAACAATCGTACGGTAAAGATGCCAGTATATTCGAGGCCGCTTTTTTTACCAGGCGGCTGGCGGATATCCTCTTTTCAAGCTTTACCACCATGCTGGTGATCGTTGCGGTCAGTATGGCTCTGCTGCTGTATTTTTTCTATCTTAACCTGCGGCTTACTCTGCTTACCTTGCTGCCGGCGGTTTTTGCCTATATCTGTACCTTGGGGACTTTGCGACTTCTGCATCATCCTCTTGATATTCCGTCGCTTATGCTGTCCATTGTTATTCTCGGCATGGGCATTGATTATGCCATTTTCTGTGTCCGGGCCCACCAGCGATACCGTGATGTCAGTCACCCGTCGTATGTTCTGGTGCGTGTCGCCGTGTTTATGTCCGGTGCGTCTACGCTCATCGGTTTTGGTGTGCTCTGCTTTGCCGAACACTCGGTTTTGAAAAGTGTTGGCATTACCTCTCTGCTCGGCATTGGTTATTCTCTGCTGGGGACATTCCTGTTGCTGCCGCCTCTGCTCGATCGATATCTTGCCGGCGAAAATAAAAGAAGCAGTATGCAATTGGACAACAGAGATATTACCTGTCGAATTCGGCATCGCTTCCGAATGCTGGAAGCGTATCCAAGGATGTTTGTCCGCTTCAAGCTGCAGTTTGATCCAATGTTCAAGGAATTGCCGCGAATGTTGGCCCAGCGTAAGCACGTGGCGACCATGCTCGATATTGGCTGCGGTTATGGTGTCCCGGCCTGCTGGTGTCTGGAGTATTTTACGCAAGCCCGGGTTTATGGTATCGATCCGGATCCCGAGCGGGTGAGGGTGGCTGCCATCGGTGCCGGCGAGCGTGGCCGGATAACAGTTGGCTGGGCCCCGGATCTGCCCGTTGTTGACCGGCCGATCGATGTCGTTCTGCTCCTTGATATGCTGCACCACCTGGATGATGCAACGGTGTCGACTCTTTTTAAAAAAAGTTATATGGCACTCGACCATCAGGGTATTCTGGTGACCAGGTTTGTCATCATGCCGAGTGGCCGTCCATCGTGGTCATGGCACCTGGAGGACCGGCGGATAAAAATAGCCGGCAGAAATCCCTGGTACCGTTCAGGGGAAAAAATTGCACAAATGCTGCAGGAAGCTGGTTTCATGATTTCTATACATGAAGTCTCGGAGGGGAATCCGGAATTGGTCTGGATCGTCGGCCGGGCTGATAAAGAGTGAGCTGGTGCCGGACAATACGCCTAAGACATCTTTTTCTGCTGCCGAGAAAACCGGCATGATCGCATTGGGCGGTGCAGTCCTGCTCTTGTTCATTCATCCGTTTCTCGCAGCGGTGCCCCTGGCTGTGTTTCTTGCTCTCTGTTTCTGTGCCCCGTTTTTCCCGCAATATAGTTTTTTCCTGCCGGTTATCAGTCGGGGCCTGCCGGGATCTCAGGGGGTTGCTCTGACCTTTGACGATGGACCATCGCCCGCCTCGACTCCTGTTTTGCTTGAGTTGCTGGCACGGCACAAGCTGCAGGCCACTTTTTTCGTAGTGGGTGAAAAAGCAGCCAAATATCCTGAACTGATTGCAGAAATCATAGCTCAGGGGCATACCATCGGCAATCATTCATGGCAGCACGATAATTTTTTGATGCTGCGAAGCTGGAAGACCGTTCAGAAAGATATTCATGCCACCCAGACAATTTTACAGGCCTATGGCGTGCAGCCGCTTGTGTTTCGTCCACCGGTAGGGATTACCAGTCCTCGGGTGGTCAACGTCTTGGCAACAGAAGGGCTTGTTACGGTCACTTTCAGTTGTCGTGCCTTTGACCGGGGAAACCGAAATATCCACAACCTGGCCGAAAAAATTCTTTCCCGGCTGCAACCGGGAGATATAATCATGCTCCATGACCTCCCGCCCTGCCGGCAGGCGTTGTCGGACTACTGGCAACAAGAACTCGATTCTCTATTTGCCACCCTGGCCCGAACTGTTGATGTCGTTACCCTGGCGCAAATCATCGGGCGTCCGGTGATGAAGGAACATATCCCCCTGCAGGGGCTGAAAGGAGCACTCGGCAAGCATGGATGAAACGCAGGGCCTCCAGGTGCATTGCAAAGTACCCTGCAATACTCTTGCAAATTTGTTTCTGCTTACAGTATAAAGAATCTGTCACCAGTTGTTTTTTCAGATCTCCCAATCAATTACCGGATAAAAAATGATGATCCCGTCCATTGCACCAGTGACAGAAAGAATCAACCGGGCCGCTCATAATAGTGGAATTGGCGGTGTCCGTCTGATCGGCGTCTTTTTCCTCTGCAGTCTTCTTCTGCCCGGTTATGCCGATGCCGACGGTCTGGACACATCCCGGGACAACTGGGCCATCATCAGTGGCTATGGCCAGAGTTTTCCAGGTTGGGGGGATACCTCCCAGCGCGTTGAAACCATTGATCTGATTCCCCGCTATAATCATCATATTGTCGATGACATTGGTTCCGGCTGGTATCAAGGGTATCATTCGCTCTTGGTGGAGCTGCCGGTTTCCTTTGTCGTCAGTCCTGATGTCTCGGCTATGGTCGGGGTGAATTTTCTCGCCTGTTACACCTTTACTTCAGCGCAGCAATGGCAGCCGTATCTGTTTGCCGGCGGTGGGCCGGTGTATAGTTTTGCCGATATCGAGGGAATGGGTGCCGATCTCAACGGTAATTATCAATTCGGCATCGGTCTGAAAAATGACTGGGATACCGCCCATCAGATCCTTTTTGAAGTACGCTATCATCATATTTCCAATGCAGGTACGGAGGAACCCAACGAACCCCTTAACTCGCTGAAATTCTTGCTCGGGCTCACTTTTTAGAAAACGCATGGATAACCACACTCACGCTGCAGATAACGGGATAACCGGTGGCGTAAAAATTGTCAGTTATGTCCAGAACTACCGGGGAAACCACGAGCTCGTTGCCGGCTCCATGTGGCATCCCGTGGATATCGTCAATCGCCAGGCATGGGCCGAAATAGACAGGCAGATCAAGGTAGCAAAGGCGAAAGTTGCAGCTGGCCGGGCGAGCTGTCTGCATTATTATATGACGGCCAATCAAATGAATGTCAGCCTGCTTGCCAGTTATACCGGCCAGTCTCGCTGGTCGGTTCGTCTGCATATGATACCTTTCTTTTTTAAGCGGTTGCGTGTCGGCACCTTAAAAAAATACGGGGAGACGTTTAAGGTTACCCTTGATGATCTGCGGGAAGGCCGACTGCGACCGCCTGTTTATAAACAAAATGCGGATGAGGCCCGGCCCTTTGCCTGATTTTTCCCATACCCAGTCTGCCCATTGCGAAAGCGGTGTCGCTGCCAGTCTGCTCCGTCATAAGGGAATTGAAATTTCCGAAGCCATGGCCTTTGGTATCGGCGGCGGGCTGTTTTTTGGCTACCTGCCTTTTATCCGGCTCAATGGTCTGCCGCTTGTTACCTATCGTTCCGCTGCCGGGCATATCCTGAAACGAATAAGCAGAATTCCCGGCATCAGCATGCACCAGCAAAAATTTCGGGATAAAAGCCAGGCTATGGCGGCGCTGGATGATGCCCTGGCTCATTCAATCCCGGTGGGACTGCAGACCGGTGTCTACTGGCTGCCTTATTTCCCGAGCGCCCTGCGTTTTCATTTTAATGCCCATAACCTCGTGGTCTACGGCAAAGAAGGGGATGAGTACCTGATCAGTGATCCGGTATTTCCGGGGCCTGTGCGTTGTCCCGGTGAAGACCTGGCGAGAGCTCGCTTCGCTTCAGGAGCCCTCGCGCCGAAAGGGAAAATGTATTATCTGACTCGAGTGCCCGAAAATCTCGAGCGACGGTCCCTTATCGTCAAGGGTATCAGATCGGTCTGTAAAATGATGCTTGGCAGCCCTTTCCCTTTGATAGGTGTCAAGGGCATACGCTTTTTGGCCAATCGACTGGAACGATGGCCTGATCGGCTGGGTAAAGAAAACGCTGCTCTGCATGTCGGTCATGTCGTACGCATGCAGGAGGAAATTGGTACCGGTGGCGGCGGTTTTCGGTTTATGTATGCTGCTTTTCTTCAGGAGAGTGGAGTTGTCCTGGAGGATCAATCCCTGGCTGACTATGCAGCGCTATTGACCCAGGCAGGAGACAGCTGGCGACAATTTGCGGTTATTGCCGCCCGCATATGTAAAAATCGTGCCCGGCCGGAAGATACCTACACGGTTATGGCAGAGAGCATTCGGCAATGTGCCTCTCTGGAAGAAAACTTCTTCCGAGAGCTGGAAGGTTGGGTGAAAAAACAGTCATGAATGCCCGCAACCCCTCCCTGTATAAAAAAGAGTCCGGCATCGCACTTGAAGCCAATTCGCTCGTTAAACGCTATAACAAGAGCAGCCGGCCCGCCTTGAATGATTTTGATCTGCAGGTTAATAAAGGCGAGTTTTTTGGGCTGCTTGGCACAAATGGCGCCGGTAAAACCACGGCGGTTTCGGTCTTCAGCGGTTTCTTTCCGCCCGACAGTGGTACCGTCTCCATAATGGGTATGGATTTTCGTCGGCAGGCACATAAAATCAGGCAGATTATCGGCGTAGTTCCCCAGGAAATTGCGCTGTATGACAAGCTGTCTGCCCGGGAAAATCTATCGTTTTTTGGCAGACTGTACGGCTTTGGCGGGAAATTGCTCGAAGCGCGAATTGACCTGTGTCTGCAGTTCGCCGGCCTCACCGACCAGGCGACGCGGCTGGTCTCTGCCTATTCCGGGGGGATGAAGCGTCGGCTCAATCTCGCCACCGGACTGTTGCACGCTCCGCAAATTCTCTTTCTCGATGAACCGACCGTCGGTATCGATACCCAGTCCAGACATTTGATTCATAAACAGCTGACAGCGCTTAATCTGGCGGGGATAACAATTCTCTATACCACCCACTACATGGAGGAGGCACAGGAGCTTTGCAGCCGGATAGGCATTATCGATGGCGGTAAAATTATTCTGCAGGGCAAACCCAATAGACTTCTGCAGCAGAGCGGCAGCCGGAATCTGGAAGAGCTTTTCTTGGATTTGACGGGTAAGCAGCTTCGGGATACGTAATGCGATGCGCAAAATAATTACCACTGCCGGCAAGGAACTTTTGCTGTTGAAACGGGATCGTACCGGTCTGCTGGTCCTTTTCCTTATGCCGGCGATCCTGGTTATAGTCATCACCCTTGTGCAGGAAAATGTGATGGAGCTCACCGGGCAGAAGAACACCCGGCTGCTGTTTCTCGATCTGGATGAGGGAGGACTTGGCAATTCCCTGCGCGGCCGGTTGTCGGACAATAATTTTGCGATAGTTGTCTGGGACAAACGGCAGAAAAACAGTGATGCACTGCAGGCGGCGGTCGCTGCCGGTGACTATCAGGTAGGTGTCGTTATTCCGGAAAAATCTTCACACAAGCTGCAGCAAAGAACAGAGGGCATGTTGGAAGAGAGTAAAGCAGATGATATGAAAAATGCACCAGGCAAGATTCCTGTGGATGTTTTTTTTGACCCGGGGATCATGCCCGGTCTTCGTTCCGGTCTGACCGCCCAGTTGCAGATGGCCCTGGAAACTATTGCCATGGAGGCAAAAATTACCGTTCTTGAGCGCAAAGTAACAGAAATAGTTGGCCAATTCGGCCTCGCCAGGGACGCTGGACCGCTGCCGACGGCAGGACTCGCGGCTCTTTTCGGCCGGCAGCTGTTTGCCTTGCAGGACGGCGGGGATAGCGCAAGAGCAGGAACGACTCCCCCCTATAATCCCGTGCAGCAAAATGTTCCGGCCTGGGCGCTCTTTGGCATGTTCTTTACCGCCATCCCCATTGCCGGCGCAATTCTGCAGGAGCGCAGGTCGGGCATATGGATTCGCCTCGCCTCTCTGCCGGTCTCCCATCTGCTCCTCTTTGCCGGGAAGGTCGTGGCGTATATGGGGGTTTGCCTCTGCCAGTTCCTGCTTATTGGCCTGATCGGTGTCTTTTTGTTTCCATATATCGGGCTTCCGGCGTTTGTTGTTGCCGGACATCCACTCGCTGTGCTGCTTACCGTGCTCTTTTCCAGTCTTGCGGCCTGCGGTTTTGGTATAGTCCTGGGGATGGCCTGCAAAACCTATGAACAGGCATCCACCCTGGGGTCGACGGTGGTAGTCGCTTCTGCTGCCATCGGGGGAATCATGGTTCCCGTGTATGCCATGCCGCAGACAATGCAGCAGATCAGTATTATATCGCCGTTGAACTGGGGATTGACGGCTTTCCAGGACCTGCTGGTGCGGGGATATGGCGGGGCCGCCATTGTCGATGACCTCGGTCGAATGACGCTGTTTTTTCTTCTCTGTATCCTCTTTGCCTGGAAGCTGGCGCGAACGCGATAATAACCCTGTAACTTGACAATCTTAGTGAATCAGAAATAGCTTTCTTGTGTTTTTTATAGAAAAACTATTTCGTAAACGAACTTAACCCGCAAAATTTTTTGTCGGGGTTAGTGAAATAATATATTGAACTTCTTATGGAACCTTTTGAACGAGAACTGCTGGAACTGATCTGCACCACCTGTAATTTTGATGATGTGGAAATGGACAAGATCGATCGCCATGCCCCCCTGATCGGCCCGGAGTCTCCACTAGGTGCCGACTCTCTTGATGCCCTGGAAATTGCGGTAACCATTCAGCGGGAATATGGGGTGAGGATGGACTCGGAAAACACCAGCCGGACTGTTCTGCAATCCCTGGCGACGCTGGCTCAGTATGTTGACAGCAACAGGGCCCATTGAGCAGGGAGTCTGGAACTCTACCCGCGGTATCTGCCGCAGCAAAGGTTGTCGTGGTAGTGGTAATTCTTCCCAGGATGCACTGACATGAGCGAAATACCTTTTGATCATCAACAGCTTCTTGAGCTGGCGCAAATGAAAATGCCCTTTGGCAAATATGCCGGACGACTGCTGATCGACCTGCCAGAACCCTACGTGGTCTGGTTTGCCGGGAAAGGTTTTCCGGCAGGAAAACTGGGCCAGATGCTGGCTATCGTCTATGAGATCAAGGCCAATGGCCTGGAGTATCTGTTTGAGCCGCTCAGAGGCAATAGCCGGTAAAATTTCCTTTAAGTTGCCGGGCCAGTTGGCTGGCCCGCCAGTCTGCCCAGAAAATCGGCAACCGTTTTCATGCCTTTGTTGAACTGATCGAGACTGAATTTCTCATTGGGGGCATGGATGGTATCGTCGGGCAGGCCAAAACCCATCAGCACCACCGGAGTTTTGAGGATCGTATCAAAAAGTGCGGCGATAGGAATTGAGCCGCCCTCCCGCATAAATACCGGCGGGGTGCCGTAGACCGACTCGAGGGCCTGGGACGCCGCCTGAATATAGCGGCTGTCGGGATGGATATAAAAACCTTTCCCCGAATGAAGATTGGTGAGCTGCACCCGGTGGCCGGCCGGCATGTTGCGGCGTACCGCTTTTTGCAGCCAGGTAAATGCGTCGTCTGGATCGATATTTGCCGGAAGGCGTAAACTCACCTTGGCCAGTGCCGTTGCCGGAATTACGGTTTTGGCGCCTTCTCCGGTAAAGCCACCGCGAATCCCGTGAACCTCCAGGGTCGGCCGCACCCCTAACCGCTCCAGAGGCGGATAGTTCTTTTCACCTACCAGCTCTGTTACCCCCATTTCGGTGCACAGGGCGTCTTGAATGTGCAGAGGATCTTCCTGTAAAAAAGATTTTTCGGCAGCCGTGGGGGTTGGGGTGGCAGCGGCAAGTTCCGGAATCTGGATAACCCCGTCTTCACCCTTCAAACGGTTTATCAATATGCAGAGTGCATGAATCGGGTTAGGCGCCACGCCGCCGTAGCTTCCGGAATGGAGATCAGTTTTCGCACCGGATACGGTAATTTCAGTATAGAGGATGCCTCGAAGGCTGGTCACCAGCGAAGGCTGCTCCGGGTGCACCATATGGGTATCGCAAATCAATGCGGCGTCGGCCTGCAGGAGTTCGGGGTTGTCCTGCACATATCTGGTGATCGAAGCGCCGCCCGCTTCCTCTTCCCCTTCAAGCAGGATCTTGACGTTTATCGGCAGGGCCCCGTTCACTGCGAACCATGCTTCAAGAGCTGCCAGCACGAGCATGACCTGGGCCTTGTCATCACTTGCCCCGCGACAGTAAATGTTTCCATCGCGAATGGTTGGTTCAAAAGGCGGGGTCTGCCATTCTTTGACGGGGTCCACCGGCTGCACGTCATAGTGCCCGTAGACAAGCAGGGTGGGGGTGTTTTTATCCAGCATCGACTCCGCATACACTAACGGATGTCCCGTCGTGGCGATGGTTTTTGCCTCGGGAAAACCAATGGCCTGCAATCTTTCCCGGACCCAGTCGGCAGCTCTGGCTACATCCGCTTTATGCTCGGAGAGGGTGCTGATGCTTGGTATTGCCAGCCATTGCTGTAATTGTTCAATGAATCGGTTCTGGTTTTCATCCAGATAGCTGTTGCGTTTCGCTGCATCCGCCATGGTATTTCTCCTGTTGCTCATTTATAGACGATGGTCTCGCTGCATGAATCTGGCTTTGCCCTTGCACACTATTCTGTCGCCGATCCGGATGTGCGATCTGACATGATAGAGTGGTGGCAGTGATGAATCAATCCAGGCTCTGATATCCAGAGTACCATCGCAGGCCACCTGTTCGAGATAGCGAACCGTCAGTTCGCCGGTTACCGCTTCGATATCCTGATGCAGGAGGCATTGGGCCATGGCTGTATCAAGCAGGGCCGAAAGGACACCGCCATGCATAACACCGGTGTAACCCTGCAGATTCCTGTTGCCGGTAAAAGTCGTTGATACGGCACCATCGTCGGTTTTTTTGAATTTCAGGCCAAAAGAAAAGGGATTTTCCTGTCCGCACATAAGACAGAACCGGTGGCTTGTCTGGGCAGTTGAGGGGTCAGTTTGTTCCATGATATTTCGGGAAAATGATGTATTGGGAAAGGCGACGTCGGGCAATTCGTCTGCATGTATCGCTGGTGGAGTACCAATTAAAGTATTTTGTTTAATTGCTTGCTTGACACAACTGGAAAAGTGATCAAATATAGCATATGCACAAATTGTGTCCATCTCTCTTTCAGAAACAGTATACCCAAGGGAGAAAAATTATGTCGAAAATTCTGATGTCTATCAAAAAAATATCTCGTCTACACCGTTCTTCAGTTCTTGCTGGGGCGATCTTTACTCATCGGTTAGGCGAAAAATTCGAGCAGTCGATAGGGATATCATTGTATAACCTGTTCATGGATGCAAAACATTATCAATGGAGGACAATATGAAGTGGATGCAGTTTTTTACTCCGGTAACATCGATAAACTGGCAGGAAGCGCACCAGCTTGCCGAAGAGACGCCTGGCCGTGATGTTGTTTTTCTCGATGTACGTCAACCGAAAGAGTATGCCCATGGCCATCTGCCGGGAGCTAAACTCATTCCGCTGGGTGATCTGGATAAGCGATTGGACGAACTTGGTAAAGAGCAGCCCATTGTCATTTATTGAGCGAGCGGCGGACGCAGCCGGGTTGCTGCGCAGATGCTTGCCGGGAAAGGTTTTAGCAAAGTGTATAATCTGACCGGAGGAATTAAGGCCTGGAACAAGGAGGTCGCGGTCGGCGCCGAAGACACAGGACTGCATCTTTTCTCCAGGGAGGAGAGTCCCGAAGAAGCGGTTGTTGTCGGTTTTGGCCTGGAAGTGGGATTGCGGGAATTTTATCTTTCCATGCAGGCGCAAACCTCCAGGGAGTCGACAAAGGCACTTTTCGGTAAGCTGGCGGATATTGAGATCCTGCATCAGGAACGGCTGGTGGAACTGTATCGGGACATGACCGGTTCGGCCATGACGGCGACCGAGTTCAGCAAAAAAATTGTCGAGCCGGGCATGGAAGGCGGCCTGAGCACCGAAGAGTATCTGCAGCTCTACCATATTGATTATGATTCGGAACTGGAGGTGCTTGGCATGGCGCTGGCCATTGAAGCACAGGCTCTTGACCTCTATTTGCGCGCAGCAGAGCAAAGCGATAACCACCAGACCAAAAAGGTCTTGCAACAGATTGCCGATGAAGAGCGCAGTCATATTGCCCGGCTGAGCAGCTATATCGATCAACAACAGGATCTGACATGACTGAACAAGCGAAAAAACTCGTGCTCATCGGTGGCGGCCATGCCCATATGGTAACCCTGGCCAAGCTGGAAACCTTTGTTGCAAAAGGCTATGCGGTTACCGTGATCCAACCTTCCGAGTACCATTATTACAGTGGGATGGGGCCGGGAATGCTCGGGGGAACCTATCGGCCTGAAGACATCCGTTTTGCCACCCGTCGGCTGGTTGAAGAAAAAGGCGGCACCTTTATTCTTGGCAAGGCCTACCGGATCGATCCGCATAAACAGCTGGTTTTCCTCGAAGAGAGTAAAGAAGAAATTCCATATGACGTTTTATCCTGCAACGCCGGTTCGTATGTGCCCCGGGAGATGATCAAAGGAGAATCGCAAGATATTTTCACCGCCAAACCCATAGAGGAACTGCTGGTTGCAAGAAAGAGGATCCTCGAACTTGCAGCCGCGCGGGAAATAACCGTTGCCGTGGTCGGCAGCGGTCCTTCTTCCATTGAGATTGCCGGTAATATTCACCAGCTGTGTCAACAGCAGGGCAGTCATATGCCAAAGATCCAGCTCTTTGGCGGCCGCAATTTCATGTCCGGCCGGCCGGACAAGGTCCGCAAGCTGGCCAGGACAATCCTGGTGGGGAAAGGTATTGAAATAATAGAGGCCGGATATGTGCAGCAGATCGAGAGGAATCACCTCTTGCTGGAAAACGGTGAAAGTTATCCGGCTGATGTTATTTTTCCCGCGGTCGGGGTCAAGCCATCGAAGATTTTTGCCAGATCCGGCTTGCCGATTGGCCCGGATGGCGGGCTGCTGGTCGATGAATTTCTGCGCTCGAGCCGCTATGAAAATATCTTCGGCGGCGGAGACTGCATCCATTTTGTGCCCCAGCCACTGGATAAGGTGGGAGTGTACGCGGTTCGTCAGAACAATGTGCTGTATGGCAACCTGATGGCCAGTCTTGACGGCAAAAATCCGGAAAAATTCATTCCTGGCGGAAAATATCTCCTGATCTATAATCTTGGCGACGGCGATGGTATTCTCTCCAAGTGGTTCGTGACTTTTTCGGGGAAGCTGGCCTTTTATATCAAGGATCGGATAGACCGCAAGTTTATAGAAACGTTCCAGCGCCATTAACTGTATAGCTGTTCTTTTCACGTCCCGTGGCTTACAGGGTTGCCGGATAAAAAAAATGTGCTTACCACTACATCTCAGCCACTGAACCAGGGTGCGGGCTGTTCGTTCCCCGGGGCGCCGTGATCCCATCCCTGGGAGTTTCGCTGCAGCCATCCTTGGCTGCAGAGACCCGGTAAACAAACAGCCCACCCCCTTCCATTCCGACAGGCTGAGCTTGAGAGGTAATCCAAAAAAAATGTACAATATTCTGATATTTGGTCTGGAAAAAGAGCGGGAAAAGCTGATCGCCGATTTTTCCTCGATGCCCTGTCGATTTTTAGCGGTTAATTCTTCCGCCGAGTTTTATGCGACTGCTTTTTCGCGTATTTATGATGTGTGGATAATTGAAGCATCACACCCTGCGTTTGGCGAGATTGAACTCGCCGAACTGACGACAACCCACAACACGCCGCATATTTTCCTCTATGGTGAGGCTGACCACGCAGCAGTAACCGCCCCGAGTCAGCCAAGCAAGGTGAATATGCTGGCCAAAAAGGATCTCGGCCGCTGTGCTGCCGTTTTTGCGCAGCTGATGCGCGATCTCCGCGAACAAAACAGAGAGCGTTATCTGGCAGGATATATCCAGACACCGCCGGGGCGAGAGGCAATCGTCACCAAAAGCCCATTGATGGAGCAGTTGCTGGATCTGATAAAAGACATCGCTCCCACGGAGTCCCCGATTTTCCTGCACGGCGAAACGGGAACGGGCAAGGAACTGCTCGCCAACATCTTCCATAATGAATCCCGGCGCCGGTCCGGGCCGTTTATGGCGGTGAATTGCGGCGCCCTGCCGGACAGCCTGCTGGAATCTGAATTGTTCGGCTACGAAAAAGGTGCCTTCACCGGCGCCACCAGCCGGCGTATCGGCAAGATCGAACACGCTGCCGGAGGAACTTTATTTCTCGATGAAATCGAGTCGATGTCCCCGGCTATGCAGGTGCGGCTGCTGCGTGTGCTGCAGGAAAAAAATCTGCAGCGCCTTGGCGGCAATAGCGAGGTCAGCACTGATTTCCGGGTGATCGGGGCGACGAATACCGATCCGTTCGAACTTCTTAATTCAGGGCGGCTGCGCTCCGATCTCTACTATCGGTTGTCGGTTTTTCAAGTGCATCTTCCGCCACTTCGTGACAGGATTGAAGACATTCCCCTTTTGACCCAGCATTTTATCAGCAAAAAGAAAAAAGATGGGCGGGACTATATTAAAAGACTGGACCGGCAGGCGCAGAAGATTCTCCTCTCGGTTCCCTGGTTCGGCAATATACGGGAGCTGCAAAATGTAATCGAGAGGGCGGTTATGCTTGCCGACAGCGAAACTATCAGTGCTGATCTCATTCATATTCCGAGTCTTCCCCTGGGCGGCTCGCAGCACTCCGGGACGGATTTGAGCGAGCACGCCTTCCGGCCGGGAACAACCCTGAAGTCCTATAAAACCAATCTTTCCCAGGCAGCAGAACGAAAGTATCTGGTTGAGCTGCTGGATTATACCGACGGACGGATCGGGGAATCGGCGCAATTAGCCGGCTTGACCCCCCGGGCTCTCTATAACAAGATGAAAATATATGGGTTGAAGAAAGAGGATTTTAGAAAATCGGAATAATTAATTCATATCGGAAAAATGTGAGAAAGAAGCTTTATAACAGATAGTTAGATGCTGGTGTGGATGATTTGACCAGATCAATCGGAACCTGCGTTGTCGATTAGGGATTATCCGGTAAGGCGAAAAAGGCGGCAATCTTTTCTGATCCGGGCAAACTAAAAAATAACCATGGCCACCTATCTCTTTGCTAATACATTTAAAATTGTTGGGCGCTCCCTTTTTTTACGACAGAATCGTCAAGGCAGAGCTGTCAGCACCTCTCGATAATTGAAAATATTCTCTGGCACACTTTTTGTATAATAGAATGGTTGAGACTATTCATGATCTGTACCCAAACAAGGAGGATGCCATGGCAAAGGTTACGAAAAAGCAAGGGGAACGGGAGCGGTTCGGGAAATGTGCCATCTGCATGGAATATATCCCCATTGAATATTATTTCAGTATAGGCGATGCTATTGTCTGTTATGAATGTGGGACGGAATATGTGCTCTCCTCAAAAGATCCGGTGAAGCTTACCATGCTTGAAGTGGATCATGATCCGGATGACTACTATGGGGACAAGCTCTTTAACGACTGACGGCCGGATCAGAGCCAGTGTTTTTTACGGAAATAGAGAAACTGGACGAAGCAGACGCCAAGGAGCAGGGCGATAACGATCAGAAAAGCCCATGGGTTCGCTGCCCCGGGGATACCGCCGACATTTATGCCCAGCAGGCCGGTGAAAAAACTCAATGGCAGAAAGATGGTGGTGACGAGCGACAGGGTATACATTCGGGAATTTATCTGTTCGCTCAGAAGATTGATCAGCTCTTCCTGGGCAACATTAGCCCGCTCCCGGAGAGAATCAAGATCTTCGACGATGCGGATGAGACTGTTGGCAGTTTCGTATAAATGTCTTTTGTCCTGTTCGCTGAACCAGTGAATTTTTTCAACCTGCATTCGGGTAAACGCTTCTCGCTGCGGGGCCAGATAGCGGCGCAGCATGATTGCCTGGCGGCGAAGACCGGATATCCTGGAACGCAATTTTCGATCATGGGCAACCACCACCTGTTCTTCCAGCTCCGATGTCTGGTCTTCGATGCCTTCCACCGTTTCTTCAATATATTCCGTCAGGAGTTCAGCCAGGGTATTGATAAATTCGCCGCTGGTGGCCGGGCCTTGGCCGGCCGAAAAACTGCCGACAAGCCCGGTGACGGACAGCAGTTTTCTCCTTCTGGTGGTAATGATCCTCTTTTGTTCGGCCCAGATGCGAATGGACACCATATCTTCATGGTCTTCGCCGGGGTTGTGGTTGACCCCCCGCAGCGTGAGGAGGACCCCGTCGCCGATCACCGTTGACCGGGGTCTGGTTCCTTCACTGAGCAGCGCGTCAACGAGCAGCGCTTCCAGTCCGCTCTGCTCCTCGAGCCAGCGGATCGCCTCCGGAGCGGTGCAGGACAAATGCATCCAGAGGACGCCCTGCTCCGGTGACCATTCGGCAATCTCCTGCCAGCCAAGCTCCCGGCCGCCGCCTTTGCCATCGAAAAGAATGGCGTGAATCAAGCCTTTTTCTTGCAAAATGATCTCATCATTTATCCTTGACCCACTGCAAGGTATACAGGTCGGTTCGTCGATTCTCGAAATTTTTAACGGTACCTTGTGCCCTGATTTCTTTGATCAGATCAAGATCGAGGTTGGCAATTAAAGTTGTCTCTATCCCCGGTGTCGCTTCTGCGGCTATGGAATCGTGGGGACAGGAAAAATCCGAGGGGGTAAAGATTGCCGACTGCGAATACTGGATGCCCAGGGTTTCGACCTTGGGGATGTTGCCAACGCTGCCGGAAATGGCCACATAGCACTCGTTCTCGATAGCCCTGGCCTGGGCGCACCGCTTTACCCGAAGAAAGCCTGTCTTCGTATCGGTCCAGAACGGGACCAGCAGCATTTTAATGCCTTTCAGGGCCTGCAGTCTGGCCAGTTCGGGAAATTCAACGTCATAGCAGATGAGGATGCCAATTTTGCCGACATCAGTTTCGAATACCTTCAGTTCATCGCCGCCGGAAATACCCCAGGAAGTAGCTTCTTCTGGGGTAATATGCAGTTTTGCCTGGCTGTCCCAGGTGCCATCGCGCCGGCACAGGAAGCTGACGTTGTACAGTTTGCCATTCTCCTGCACCTCGGGGACACTTCCCGCGACTATATTTATATTGTATTTAAGGGCCATCTCGGTGACGGCGATGCGCATCTGTTCCGTATAGCCGGCCAGCATGCGCATGGCCTCAGGTGGTTTATTGCCTTCGTATTGATGGATGAGCGGTGCATTGAAAAGCTCCGGAAAGAGGACTATGTCGGCTTTGTAATCGCTCACCGTATCGACAAAAAATTCGAACTGCTGCATAAAGTCTTCAAACGAATCGAAACGGCGCATTTTCCACTGGACGACTCCGAGCCGGGCAATGGATTTGGTTTTGCCGATCAGCTTGGTTTTCTTCTGGTAATAAATGTTGATCCACTCCATGAGGACCGCATTACCGCGGGACCTATGGTCCCCCGGCCAGTAGTCGTCGAGGAGGTTGCGGACATGGAACTCATTGGACAGCTGAAAGGTGAGAACCGGATCGTATATTTCTCTTTTTTTAACCTTGAGAATATATTCCTGGGCTTTCATCTCCTTTGAATATTTGCCATAACCCGGCATACGGCCGCCGATCAGAATGCCTTTGAGATTGAGACTTTCCGCCAGTTCCCGCCGGGCTTCGTACAGCCGGCGGCCGAGGCGCATGCCCTGGTATTCCGGATCGACGGAAACGTCAATGCCATAGAGATAATCCCCCTCCGGGTCGTGTGCCCTGAAGTTACCGCCGCCGATAATCTGGTGATAGGAGTGCTGGTCGCCGAAAAGACTGAAATCGATAATCACCGACAGGGCAATGGCGACAGCCTTGCCGTTGTCTTCTATACAGATCTGGCCTTCCGGGAAGAGGGTAATCAGTCGGGTTATTTCCTCTTTTGTCCAGGGGGTGGCGACCTCTTTATACGCCTTCACGGCCAGATCGTGCAATACCGGGAAGTCTTCAATGCGGAGATGGCGTGTTTTTAGTTTGTGCTCTATTTCTTCAGTCATTTTTTTTGGTCCTTTCGGTCATGTACGGTGTAAATGTAACGATAGCAACTGTTTTACTCATACTCATTGAACCTAGCCTGAGAATCCCTTGTCGACAATAATTATTTATCATGGTGGCGCAAAAATGACCCGGCCGGCATCGTGTCATGCAGTATTTGCCTGAGCGTCTCGGGTAAATTCCGGGAGGTGTATGATTTATGCAAAAACGCCTCGGGCCGCTCTAGCTGATCCAAGGCCTCTGCCGCTGAATTTGGTGGAATAAAAGGGATCACAAAGTTCATCGATGTTTTTGTCCACTGTGCCGCACCGGGCATCGGTTGCCCTGATACCGCAAAAGTGTTCAGCGATTGGCTGCCAGTCCGCCGGGATGAGTTTTTTCGCTGTGTTCTGTTTCTGGATTTTTCTGGTTTTAATGGTGACGAACCACGATTGCAACCGCCGCGCCGGTGATACCCTGAAGCACGCCGAAAGAATCGTAGAGCGGCTCCACTGTCAGCTCATAAATTTGCGTCTGGCCGCTCACAGCAGTGGCCATCTCACGATGATCCCCCTTGCCGTTCTGCATCACGCGCTGCTTGAAGGCCGTCAATCTCTCGGCCTCGTCTGCCGGCAGCAGGTCGTGATCGGTTTTGCCCAGGATAGATTCTCCGGGGAACAACCTGGCGTCCGTATTGCAGATCCAGGTGTAGCGAAGCTCTTTGTCCTGGTTGAAGACGGTCATCGGGAAAGCGTTCAGGGCGACGCGCATCCGCTCTTCACTGCGCTGCAACTCTTGCTGCATCTGTTTTGCGGTGTTGATGTCGACAAAAGTGATGACCACCCCCTCGATCACGTTGCTGAGTGTGCGATAAGGCTGGATGCGCATGGTGTACCACTTGTCTTCGACGGTTCGCACCTCGGCTTCGATCGGCATGAGCGTGTCGAGGGTGGCCCGGACATCGGCGACCAGGCGGTCATACCCCACAAGATTCGAGACGATATGCCCGACCGGTCGGCCGATATCACTGTGTATCAGGTTGATGATCTTGGTGGCGGCGGGGGTGAAACGGAGGATGTGCAGGCTATGGTCGATAAAGACCGTGCCGATGCCTGTTCCTGCCAGGAGATTGTTCATATCGTTATTAGCCAGGGTGAGATCGGCAACTTTCGTCTGCAGTTCCGCATTTACCGTAGCAAGTTCTTCATTTACCGACTGCAGTTCTTCCTTGGACGTCTCCAGTTCTTCATTGGTTGACTGGAGTTCTTCGTTGACCGACTGCATCTCCTCATTGGAAGATTTCAGCTCTTCGTTAGAGGTTTCCAGTTCTTCATTGGTGGTCTGGAGATATTCTTCCTTGGCTCGCAGTTCCTGCTTAAGTCTGAGGATTTCAATGTCTGTACCATTCAGGTCTGTGGTTATCGCCGGAGGGAGATGCTGCGGCAATTGTTCTGTCGGGAGGACCTCTTCCAGAGTGACGAGATACAGTCGTTGCTCGGCTGTTTTAGTCGCATCTTCTGCTGCCACCGGGTGAATCGACAGGTTCACCGTAGTATAGTCGCCGTTGGTCTTGACTCGTAACCCGCAACAGCGGTTGCTTTGATCCTGTCCGAGCGTTTTGTGCAGCGTCGTCGTCAGCTCCCGCCGCAGTCCTTCACGGGCCATTTTAAGAATGTTGTTGACGCCGGCTTCACCTGGCGCCGGCTCCAGATACATGCCTGTCCGCCCATGCAGGTAGAGGATGTCGCCCTGGCCATTGATGAGGATAGCTACAGGAGTGACCTGGTTGATGATTGCTCGCTCAGTGAGCTCGCGCAGCTGCAACTTGGCGGGGAGAGTCGTTTTTGCGGCAATGTGAACCGGGGCCGACATCGGCGGCAGGAATCTGCTGAAAGATCTGTCTCCGTCCGTGCGGAGGTCTTCTTTACGCTGGTACAGCTTTGCCTTGCGGTCCAGCACGGTGAAAAGATCGCTGAAATCACCGATCGTCTCTGAGCTGCCGAGGAAGAGGATGCCTTGAGGATTTAAGGCATAATGGAAAAGAGGAATAAGCTTTTTCTGCAGGTTACTGCTCATATAGATCAACAGATTACGACAGCTGATGAGGTCGAGTCTGGAAAATGGTGGGTCTTTGATAAGGTTCTGCTCGGAGAATACCAGCATGTCACGGATCCCCTTGGCGATGCGATAGCCGCTGCCGTCAGCTTCGCTGACAAAGAAACGGGCGAGACGTTCCGGGCTCAGGTCGGAGCTGATGCTTGCTGGATAAAGTCCCGTGCGGGCCGTGGCAATCGCCTGTGCGTCAAGATCGGTGGCGAAAACCTGCACTTTGAAATTTTTTTTCATGGCTTCCAGCCGTTCCTGCAGGAGGATAGCGATGGAATAGGCCTCCTCGCCGGTGGAACAGCCCGGCGACCAGACACGGATGGCGCTTCCCGGCGACTTGCCGATGAACAGTTGCGGAATGATTTTGTCTTCAACAATCTTGAAAATTTCCGGATCGCGAAAAAAATTGGTGACGCCAATGAGCAGATCGCGAAAAAGCGCCTCGACTTCCGCCGGCGTCTTCTGCATAAATTTTATGTAATCGGTTAATGCCTCAATCTGGTTGACGGCCATGCGTCTTTCAATTCGCCGGTTGATGGTGCTTGGTTTATAGTGACTGAAATCATGACCGGTCTGGGCCCGCAGCAGGATGAAAATCTTTTTCAAGGAGTTTTCGGCCATGGCCGCCGGGACAATCGTCCCCTGATGACTCCTGCCGAAGGCATGGGCCGCATAGGCCATCAACTGCGCCGGCATCTCGGCCGGTGCCAATTGATAGTCGACCAGCCCGGTGGCAATGGCGCTGCAGGGCATGCCGTCATACTCTGTGGTGTCTGGGGACTGGACCATGACCATTCCACCCTCACCTTTTATGGCCCGAACGCCCAGCGTGCCATCACTGCCGGTACCGGAAAGGACAATGCAGATCGCTCGTTCCCGCTGGTCCTGCGCGAGCGAGCGAAAGAAAAAGTCAATCGGCAGCCGCTGGCCGCGCGGGGCGGACGGTTCCAGCAGCTGGAGGGAGCCGTTTAGAAAAGCCATGTCGCGTCCCGGCGGGATGATGTAGGCGCAGTTGGGCTTGACCACCATCCCGTCCTCCACCTCGAAAACCTGCATTCGGGTATAGCGCTGGATAAGTCCGGTCAGGATACTTTTATGATCCGGTGCCAGATGTTGTACCAGAACAAAGGCCATGCCCGGGTCAGTCTGTGTCGGCATCCCCGAAAAAAAAGCCTCAAAGGCAGCCAGTCCACCGGCCGATGCGCCGATGCCGACAATGGGAAAGATATTTTCCAGGGCACTATCCGTCCCGGTTGTCGATTTCGAGGAGGGAGCGGGCTCTGTTGCTGCCCTGTTTTCTGTGCGTGCATTTTTTTTTGGTATGGCCATGGCGGGTGCAGCCTTTGTCTCAAGAATTGGTTGTGCAACTCGGCAGATACCGGGTAACAGGTGTATCTCTACCGTGTGTCGAGTCAGTGTGCAGATAACCTCTGTTTTATCCATTAGCGGAACTGGCCAGCGTCAGGCCGGGGGGAATACCTTTTTAACCGTGTACTGTTGCAATACCGGCATGCCCGAAATGCTTCCGACTCCAGGCGATTACATTCGGGCAATAACGATAACAGCAATCCGTCAATTTCCGGTCTTGTAGTGTCATGTACCACACCAGTTACGATGCCATTGAAAAAGCAGATTGTCACGCTCTCTTGGCAGGATAACCGAAAAACACACTTTCCAACATCGGATTTCGTGTTCGTTAATCAGGAAAAATATTGTGCACGATGCATGAACTGGATATGGTAAACTCGACAAAATCAGTGACATCCTCCTGATCATCCTGTTATTGTTATGCAAGGTGTGATACGGCCGGCGATGCTGCTTCATCGACCGAATTCTAGCATATACGACCTCGGCAGACGGGCAGAGAGCCGGGATTCTGCGTGCCCCATCGAGGGGTGCTCAGTTCAGCCCCCGTGCTGTGCGGGGGGTTAGTACCTGTAGAGAAATTGTTTTCTTGCCCAAAGGACAAGTAAACAATCGGTAAAGTAAGAAGGTGAGGCATTATGCGCCTCTCGACCCCAAACCATTACCTGGAATCTTTCAGCGAACTATGTATACAGCATATTATCATTTAATAATGAAGCCCTTTCAGATTTCCTCGGACTCATATTTTATGTGGCTTGGGGAAAAACATAAAGAGGCTTTAGCTACCCTGCGATACGGCATCCTTGATAACAAAGGCTTCCTGCTTTTGACCGGTGATGTGGGGACCGGTAAGACAACTCTGATTAATGCTTTGATCGGGAGTTTATCAAAAGACGTAATCTATGCCTCGGTACCGGATCCGAGTCTGGATAAAATGGATTTCTTCAATTATATCGCGGCCGCGTTCGATCTTGGTAGCGAGTTTGAAAGTAAGGGGAAATTTTTGTCGAGCTTTACCAGGTTCCTGCATAAAGCCTATGATAATAACCAGAAGGTGCTGCTTATAATTGACGAGTCCCAGCTTTTGACGCAGGAACTGCTCGAAGAGGTGCGGCTCCTGTCCAACATTGTCACCAAAGACAGTAACCCGCTGCTCAATATTTTCTTTGTCGGACAGTATGAATTCAATGAGCTGATACGGCGTCCGGAGAACAGGGCAATCGCCCAGCGGCTGACCTTAAATTACTATATTGAGCCGTTGACAGTTGAAGAAACCGGCGAATATATCCGCCACCGGTTGAAAATGGCCGGGACGGCGGCAGAACTTTTTGACAAATCCGCCATCAAGGAAATCTTTGCCTCTTCCCAGGGCTTTCCTCGAAAAATCAATATCCTCTGCGATCACTGTTTAATGAGCGGATATGCCGAAGAACAGCTGGTTATAACTGGCTCCATCGTCAAGGAATCGGCCAGGGAACTGCAGATACCCGATCACCGCAGAGGGCAGAGTGAGGATGTTCAAAGCATCGCCCAGCCGCCAGCCGCCCCGGCGTCGGGAGTCGCCGCGCAGCCTGCAAAGACAATGAAACTGTCTTTGTCCTGGCCGGTGCTTGCACTTCTGTTGCTGATTGTCCTCCTGCTGTCCGGCAGCTATTATTTCATGTATTATACCAACGAAAGATTTAAGGAAGCCACCGCCCATTTTACCGCCATTCAGGAACAAAACAGCGGGCCTGTCGCTGCCTCATCCGGAGCAGGGATGCTTCCGGAAACAAAGGCAAAGCCAATTCCATCAGTGAGTAGCACCGGTGCCGGTTCATCTGTTGCCCCGGCAACTTCGTCGCCGGAAAAATCTATCAAGCCGGCGCAAAATGTAAACCCGGCTGAGCCAGCCGCTGCGGGGCCCGGTAAAAACGTTGCCGATTCCGCCCCGACCGATCAGCTCAAGGTTCAACCGGTAATCCTTGCCGAAAGTATGAGTACAGCGGGCAGCAAAGACCAGGCCCAGAGCCCTGCATTACCTAAAGAAGCCCTGGTAATACGTTTTAAATACGATTCGAATCTGTTCAGCGTGGCCGATATTGAAAGGATGAAGGCGTTCGCCAACGTGGTGAAGCAGCATCCGGAAGCGACCATCAACATCTACGGTTATACGGATTCGAGCGGCGACCAGGACTATAATAAAAAGCTTTCCGAGTTCAGGGCTAATATGGTGAAAAGCTTTCTTATGGGGCAGAATCTGTCTCCCGAAAAATTAAACACACAGGGATTTGGCAACAGCAATCCGGTTGACAGCAATGATACGGAAGCAGGCCGTACCATGAATAGAAGGGTTGAAATCAGCGCGGTGGTGTCAGAGTAGCGGTTGAGCTTGAAATGATGGGGGCGTGCATAATCTGCCCTTGATCTTCCCGTCGATTTCCCTTAAAAAGAGAGACGTTTAACAGCAGATTTTCCATTAAAGGCTGCCTCGAACAGGATGACTTTTGTTCAGAGCGGCCTGAACCTTAGAGGTAGAGCATATGAATAGCTGGGAGTGCGGTGTCTGTGGGTATGTTCACAAAGAAGAGAAACCACCGGAAAAGTGCCCTGTGTGCGAGGCTCCGGAAAAGATGTTCAAGAACTTGAACCAGGAACAGAAGACTGTCGACAAGCCGGATACTGCCGCCGTCCAGGAGAATAAACCGGAGCCTGCTGCCGTCCAGGAAAAAATCGTTGAAAAAAGATGGCGGTGCACCGTCTGCGGTTATATCCACACCGGAGTGGAACCCCCGGAAAAATGCCCCGTTTGTGATGCCCCGAAAAAAATGTTCGTTGAGATCGATGCGGACGGCAAGGCCCTGACCGAGGTTAAAGCTGAAGAAATAGACTCTGCCATGGCGTCTGGCGCAGGCAAAGGGCAGAAACAGTCACTCTCTCTCTTTGAAAAATTTGCCAACTTCTCTTTGAAGCATCACCTGCATCCGATCTCTGTCCATTTCCCCAACGGAATGATACCGGCCGTTGTGGTGTTTCTCGGCCTGTCCGTCTATTTCAACATTCTTCCGCTGGAAACTGCCGCCTACTATAACCTGATATTTGTATTGGTTACACTGCCCCTTGTTCTGCTGACCGGCTTTATCGAATGGCAGAAACGCTATAAAGGGATAAAATCAGCAATCTTTATCACAAAGATCACCTGCAGTCTGATTGTGCTGGCCCTGCTCAGCGTGCTGGTGTTCTGGCGTCTCATCGACCCGCAGGTTGTGGCTGCAGGTTCGCCGTCCAGATTTATTTATCTCGGACTTTCCGCAGGGTTGCTGGCGGTGGCAGGTATTGCTGGTTTTCTTGGCGGCAAGCTGCTCTTTGGCAGAAGGGGTTGATTATTCTGGTTCCCATGCACTGCATGGGAACCAGAATCAATGGGAACCTGTTTCGGTCAAGCGGGTAAGAAAGGTGTAATATCCTTTTCGTATTTGCTTTTTACCTTAAATCCTTTTGTTGTCAGGGCAGAAATCGCCTTGTCGCCATCCTGACTGGTAACCCGCATCACTATCTGGGTTATCCCCTCTAATTTCGATTCGGGCCAGCAAAAAAGACTCTGCAGATTGACGCCTGCGTCTTTTAAACAGGCAGTGACCTCGGCGAGCTTACCGATGCTGTCCCGGACAAAGACGCTGAGGCGTATGCTGTCGTCGCTGATGCCTATAGCCTGCAGCAGAACCCCCATGACATCGGTGCTGGTGATGATGCCGGCGAGTTCGTCATCCTCCATTACCGGCAGCGCACTGATACGATTCTGCTGCATGATGAGCGCGGCCCGTTCGATGGTGGTATTGGTTGCCACCGTAACCACTGTCTTGATCATGACCATGGACACCAGAACCTTATCCAGCAGGTAGTTGAGTTCGTGGGTGGACAGCGAGGTCGCCGGGGAGGCCCAGTATTGTTTCAGATCCCGGTCGGAAACGATGCCCACCAGCTTCTTCTTGTCGTTGACGACCAGGAGGTGATCTATCCGTTTTTCCTGGATTAGTTTTTTTGCCTCCACGAGAGTGGTTTGTGGCGATACGGTGATAAGGTCGGTGTGCATGATTCTGCCGATATACATAGGAGTCTCCCTGAGAAGGTTGTAAAACTTTTTTTGCATGCATATAAAATGAACTGCAAGGTGATTTTTTGTCTATTATACGGTAGTTACCGAAGTTGTCAAAGTAAAGAAAAACAAGAGTTCACCGATCCATCCCGAGCTGTCAGGCAATTTTTTGTCAATGGTTTGACGGGGCGGGGTGCAACCGCTCTTTCGGCAGACAAAAAAAACCTTGCCTGCACAGAGAGTTTCAGGGTAGTTTGCTCAGTCATTCTATAGTAAAGAAGGTCCCTCTCAGGGAAGGTGCAAGGCCCAAAACGCTTAAGCTATACTTGCTGTTTATGATGAAATTGTAAAAAGTTGAAGTGAGCTTCAGAGACGGCTAGATAAATCAGGAGAAATTGTGACAATAATAAATGAGAATACCCTTTGGATGTCCGGCAATGAGGCCATTGCCCTTGGCGTCTATGAGGCCGGCGTGAAGGTTGCCTCCGGCTATCCCGGAACTCCTTCGACGGAGATCATGGAAAACCTCTCAAAATATCCGGGAGTGTATACCGAATGGGCACCCAATGAAAAGGTTGGTCTGGAAGTTGCCATCGGCGCCTCTTTTGCCGGGGCCAGGGCTCTTGCCACCATGAAGCATGTCGGCGTCAATGTGGCGGCCGATCCTCTTTTTACCGCCTCCTATACCGGTGTCTGCGGGGGGCTGGTGCTGGTCACCGCCGATGACCCGGAAATGCATTCTTCCCAGAACGAACAGGATAATCGAAATTACGCCTTTGCTGCCAAGCTGCCGATGCTTGAGCCGTCCGATCCGAGTGAAGCCAAGGAGATGGTCAAGCTGGCCTTTGATCTCAGCGAAGATCTCGATAGTCCGGTGATGCTGCGTATCACCACCCGGGTGGCACATGTCAAGGGGGTGGTGAGTAAAGGAGAGATGAATACCTCCCATCCTGCCTGCGGTATCAACAAAATCCCCGGTAAACTGGTGATGCTGCCGGCTATCGCCCGCAAGCGCCGGGTTGTGGTCGAAGAGCGGATGGCAAAATGTCGCGAGCTGGCGGAAACCGCCGACTATAACCGGATAGAAGAAGGGGACACGAAAAGGGGGTTTATTACCGCCGGAGTCTCGTATCTCTATGTCAAAGAGGCTTTCCCGCAAGCCGCTGTGTTAAAGCTCGGCATGTGCTGGCCGCTGCCGGAAAAAAAGATTCGCCAGTTTGCCGCAATGGTTGATGAACTCTATATCGTGGAGGAACTCGACCCCTTCCTCGAAACACATATCAAGGCCATGGGCATTGCCTGTCACGGCAAGGACTGTATTCCCAACCAGGGAGAGTTGAACACGGCTATTGTCCGCCAGGGGATCACGCCCGGATCGGGGCCGGAACTGTTTGCCCCGGTTGAGCTGCCCAACCGGCCGCCGAATATGTGTGCCGGTTGTCCGCATCGCGGGATTTTCTTTAACCTCTCAAGGATGAAGGTCTTTGTCTCCGGTGATATCGGCTGTTATACCTTAGGTTTTCTACCGCCGCTGTCGGCCATGGATTCGTGTGTCTGTATGGGTGCTTCGGTGCCGATTGCGCACGGAATGGCCAAGGCACTGGGCGAGGATGGCTATAATCAGGTCGTTTCGGTTATCGGCGATTCCACTTTCATTCATTCCGGCATTACCGGCCTGATCAACACGGTCTACAACAACTCCGCTTCAACGCTGATTATACTCGACAATCGCATTACCGCCATGACCGGGCAGCAGCAGAACCCGGCCACCGGCTACAACATCCGCGGCGAGGCGGCAAGTTCAATTGATCTGGCAGCCCTGTGCCGGGCGGTCGGGGTAAAACATGTCTACAAGGTCAATCCCCATGACGTGGTTGAAACACGGAAAGTCTTAAAGGAAGCAGTGGAACTGAAAGAACCCTCGGTGGTCATCTCCGAGGCACCCTGCGTGCTGCTGCCGGAGATGAAAGAGCGCAAACCGGTGTCCTATTTTACCAACCAGGAAAACTGTGTCGGCTGTATGTCCTGTATCCGTCTTGGTTGTCCGGCCATCAGTTGGACTCCTTTTGCGGAAGGGGAGGCGGAGCAGCGCGGCTATCGAAAAAACCAGAAAGGCATATCCAAGATCGATGAGATCCTCTGTAATGACTGCGGTCAGTGCGCATCGCTCTGTAAATTCAACGCTATCACCAGAGGAGAGGGGAAATAATGCAAGAGACGGGAAATATCCTCTTTTCAGGGGTCGGCGGCCAGGGCATCCTGCTCGCCAGTGAGATAACGGTCTACGCTCTTTTGTCGGCAGGATACGATGCCAAAAAAAGTGAAGTACACGGTATGGCCCAGCGCGGCGGCTCGGTTACTGCCCAGTTGCGCTACGGCAAAAAAGTCTATTCGCCGCTCATTGAACCGGGCTGTGCCGATATTCAGATGGCCTTTGAGATGATGGAGGCGGTGCGGTATCTGCCTTTCCTACATAAAGGCAGCAAGGTGATTGTCAATACCCAGAAGATTCTGCCGCCCTCGGTTGCCACCGGTCTGGCGGAGTATCCCAAGGATGTGCTGCGCCATCTCACCGAGCGGGATATCGTCGTGGTGCCGGTCGATGCTTTTGATATCGCCCGGGAGGTCGGAGAGATAAAGACGGCCAATGTGGTTATGGTCGGCGCACTCTCTACGTTTTTACCGATCGATCCGGCCATTTATGAGGAAGTTATCCGTACCCGGGTGCCGGAACGGTTCAGGGACGTGAATCTGCAGGCCTTTGCTGCTGGCCGAAAAGTCAGTCAATAAACAAGGTGATAGCTATGTCGGAAATATACTGGGAAGAAGAGATTGAGACATTGCCCCGGGTAGGGCTGGAATCCATTCAGTTGCGCCGCTTAAAACATCTGGTCGCCCGGGTCTATCGGACGGTAGAACCCTATCGGCGCAAGATGGATGCCATTGGACTGAAGCCGGAGCATATTCAAAGCCTGGCTGATCTGTCCAAGCTGCCCTTCACCGTGAAAAATGATCTCCGGGATAACTATCCGTTCGGCCTTTTCACCGTGCCGCTTGACGAGGTGGTGCGGGTCCATGCCTCCTCCGGCACCACCGGCAAATCAACTGTGGTCGGCTATACCGCCAATGATATTAAGACCTGGTCCGGGGTTATGGCCCGGGCACTCTGCTGCGCCGGGGCCACTAAAGGCGATATGATCCATAACGCCTATGGTTATGGCCTTTTCACCGGCGGACTTGGCGCCCATTACGGCATCGAGCGGCTGGGGGCCACTGTGATTCCGGCATCCGGCGGCAACTCCAAGCGGCAGATCATGATCATGAAGGATTTTGGTTCCACCGTGCTGCTGTCCACTCCTTCCTATGCCCTCAATCTGGCTGAGGCCATGGACAGCATGGATATCGATCCGAAGTCTCTGTCCTTGCGGGTGGGGATTTTCGGCGCGGAACCCTGGAGCGAAAATATGCGCGAGGAGGTCGAGCGCAAGTTAAACCTCAAGGCAACCGATATCTACGGACTCTCCGAGGTGATGGGACCGGGCGTTGCCCAGGAATGTCTGCACACGACCCGGGGGATGCATATTTTTGAGGATCACTTCCTGCCGGAGATCATTGATCCGGATACTGGCGAGGTGCTGCCGCCGGGTGAAAGAGGGGAGCTGGTCTTCACTACTCTGACAAAAGAGGCTTTTCCGATCATTCGCTATCGGACCAGAGATATCTCCAGGCTGTTCTACGAGCCCTGTGCCTGCGGCCGGACCCTCGTGCGTATGGAAAAAGTGACCGGCCGTACCGATGATATGCTCATTATCCGCGGGGTGAATGTCTTTCCATCCCAGGTCGAGAATGTGTTGATGAGCGTCGACGGCGTTGAACCCCATTACCAGATTGTCGTCAACAGGGAAGGAAATCTCGATACCATGCAGGTGCAGGTCGAGGTCAGTGAAGGGGTGTTCTCCGATGAAATAAGGGTGCTTGAAAATCTGACCAAACACATCCAGGGAGAAATAAAAGATCTGCTCGGGGTGACCTGTAAGGTGAAACTGGTGGAACCGAAGACCATCCAGCGCAGTGAAGGAAAGGCGCAGCGGGTTATCGATAACCGTAAAATTTGAGGGAGGTTGCTATGCTGGTAGAACAAATTGCCGTATTTCTGGAAAATAAATCAGGTCGACTAGCGGAGATCACTGCTGTTCTGGCGGACAACAACATTAATATCCGGGCGCTATCCGTGGCTGATACCGCTGATTTCGGTATCTTGCGCCTGATTGTTGATAATGTCGAAAAGGCCAAATCGGTATTGAAAGAAAACGGCTTTACGGTTGGCAAGACCACGGTTATCGCCGTCGAGGTGGAGGATAAAACCGGCGGGTTGGCCAGGGTGCTGCAAATTATCCACGCTGCCAACATCAACGTTGAGTACATGTATGCCTTTGTCAATAAAACCGGTGAGAATGCGGTGCTGATCTTTCGCTTTGAAAAGATGGATGAGGCGATTGCCGCGCTGAAAGAAAAAGGCGTTACCATTCTCAGTAGAGAACAGATCTGCGCTCTTTAGTGACTTAGAAATAAATTATACCCCTCTAGGGGGTACGGAACAGAGTCCCGCAAAGCTTTTTGGCGGGTTGATTGCCTTATAAACGGTTTATGCTCAACGGGAATCCCCCCTCATCTGAACGATAAAAATTTGTATGTACTGGCAAAAAGAACAAGAATGTCTGCCCCGGCCCGATCTTGCAAAACTGCAGCTTGAACGGTTGAAAAACGTCCTGAAAAAGGTCGCAACCAACGTGCCGTTTTACAGGAATAAATTTACCGAACTTGGGCTTGATCCGGAAAAGCTCACCTCGCTTGAGGAGCTGCAACAGTATCCCTTTACCTTAAAGCAGGATCTTCGCGACAATTACCCCTACGGTCTTTTTGCCGTGCCGCTGCGTGATGTCGTCCGGGTGCATTCCTCTTCAGGAACCACCGGGATGGCGACGGTGGTCGGCTACAGCAAAAACGATATCAATACCTGGTCGGATCTGGTGGCCCGGATTCTTTGTGGTGCCGGGGTTACCCCCGATGATGTTATCCAGATAGCCTTTGGCTACGGCCTTTTCACCGGCGGATTTGGCCTGCATTACGGGGCGGAGAGACTCGGTGCCTCAGTGATCCCGATCTCTTCAGGGAACACCAAAAGGCAGATCCAGATCATGCAGGATTTCAAGACCACCGCGCTGGTCTGCACTCCGTCCTATGCCCTGAAGATGGCCGATGTGATGATGGATATGGGGGTTAATCCCAACGGTTTGTCGCTGCGCTACGGTCTGTTCGGTGCCGAACCATGGTCCGAAGCCATGCGGGTTGAAATAAACGAACGGTTGGGGATAAAGGCCACCGATAACTATGGGTTATCCGAGGTTATGGGGCCTGGTGTTGCCGGAGAGTGTGAAGAGTGCAACGGCCTGCATGTCAACGAAGATCACTTCCTCGTCGAAGTCCTCGATCCCAAAAGCCTTGAACCGGTCGCGCCGGGTGAGGTCGGCGAGCTGGTGCTCACGACGCTGACCAAGGAGGCTTTTCCGGTGATCCGCTACCGAACCCGCGATCTGACCCGGCTGATCCCCGAACCCTGTCCCTGCGGTCGAACCTTTGTGCGGATGAGCAGGATGATGGGCCGTTCCGACGATATGCTCATCATAAAAGGCGTCAATGTCTTTCCGACCCAGATTGAGGCGGTTCTCTTTGAGATTGAAGGTACCGAGCCGCACTATCGATTGATTGTCGAAAGAGAAAATAATGAGGATCGGATGACGGTCATGGTCGAGGTCGTCGAGTCAATTTTCTTCGATGAGATGAAAAAACAGCGGGCCCTGGTAGAGAACATAAAAAAACGCCTCGCCTCCGAGCTCGGTATCGGGGTGGCGGTTAAGCTTGTTGAGGAACGATCCCTGGAGCGATTTAACGGCAAAGGCGACCGGGTAATCGATAAGCGTCAACTGTAATGGCACGCTGAATACTGCCGGGAGAACACCTGTGGATATAGTTCATGGCTTACTGGTGCTGGCAGTGGTGCACACCCTGGCGGCAGCGTCCCCCGGGCCGGATTTTGTGTTTGTATCGCAGCAGACCCTGGCCAACGGCAAGCGCACCGGCCTGTTGTGCAGTCTGGGAATTGCCCTCGGGCTCTCCGTGCATATCGCCTACTCGGCCTTCGGACTCGCGGCGGTTGTTGCCCACTCCGCCGAGCTGCTCTGGTGGGTCAGGATTGTCGGCGGCAGCTACCTGATATATCTGGGCATGAAGGGATTGCGGGCTAAGGCATCGGCCGGCCAGAGAATCGAGGGTATACAACGCCCGCAGCAGTCAACTCTTCGTACAATTGGGGCAGGATTCCTGTGTAATGCCTTGAACCCCAAAGCACCCATTTACTTTCTGTCGCTTTTCACCCTGGTCCTTGCTCCTGATATGCCCCTGTATCAGATTGCTATTTTCGGTTTATGGATCATGTTCCTCCAGTTATGCTGGTTCTCGTTTGTCGTGTTCATCCTCTCCATCCCCTCGGTAAACTGCCGCTTTCAAAGAGCAGGGCATTGGATTGACCGGTTGCTTGGCGGGGCCATGATCCTGCTGGGCATCAAGGTGCTGATGAGTAAGACCAGCTAATGTCCCGTTTCATCTGTTCTGGAGCTGCAGAAAAATATTTATCACACTATTTTTTACAGGTGGTGTGACTGAACAGAGTCTGCCGAACTCTCGTCGATAATTTTCCCCTCCTGTTGCAGTACCCCTCGTCCTCACGAATTTTCATGCACGACCCCCCTGCCGTTAATGATAGGTTATGCTATTGATTTACTCCATTTGATCGCTTATTGAAATGGCCCCTTCAGGTACATATCGTTTCACCTGTTATACCGAAAGACATGCAATATTTGCAGGCGATCTGCGGAGGATGGAAAATGAAATTGTATCTTTTGAGTCTCTTTGTTGTACTGATGTTTACGGCAGGATCTGGTCTGGCCAGTCAGACGAGTATACAATCGGGGTTGAAACCAATAGGCAGCGGCGAAATACGATATATGGGCATAATTAAGGTGTATGATGCGAGCTTGTCGGCCAGTCGGGAAGGAACAGGGGATCAGATCCTTGATAAGGATATATCCAAATGTCTCAATCTTCACTATGCGGTATCTCTCACCAGGGACAAATTTATTCGTGGCGCGGAAATGGTTCTGCAGCGTCAGCACAGCAAAGAGGCGCTACAGTCGGTTCAGCAGCATATTGAGGTCCTGCATGCGAAATACAGGGATGTTCAGGAAGGTGACAGCTACTCTCTCTGCTACGATGCCCCCAGCAGAACTACAACCCTTTCTCTGAACAGTGAAAAACTGGTCAGCATAGCGTCAGTTGATTTTGCCAGATTGTACTTTGGAATCTGGCTGGGAGCTGATGCTCCTATTGATAAAAATCTGCGGAGCGATCTGCTCGCAACCAATCGGTAGAGCATACGAAAATGAGATCCGCCAGAAAAATAACGCACAAGATCTCCGCCGGACTGAACACTTCTGTCTTTGAGGATTGAAAAGTATTTTTGTTTATTTCAATACAATTGTTGTCAGGCAAATAACAAAATGCAGAGAACTGCAGCACAATGATGTTGGAGTGTGTATATATTATCAGTTGATTGAAGGTGGTCTGAGGGTGGCACAAAGCAATTGCCCTCTAAAAATAAGGAGAGCTCATGGCCAAATTTATAGATCAGCCGATAGTGATTGAAGCAGCAGGTAATAAACCGAAAATAATAGAAGAATATATTGGCACGGTAAATTCCGATACAGCAGAGGTCAGTCTTGCCCGGATGAAGAGTCCTGCAGGGTGGCTTGAGCCCGGGCAGACCCCGGAGTTTTCCGAGTACAGCGTGGTTCTGCGGGGTATGTTGCAGGTAAAGACAGCGAATCGGATTTATGAAGTGCGGGCTGGTCAAGCTATTATTGTTGAAGCGGGAGAGTGGGTACAGTACAGCACTCCTGCAGAAGACGGCGCTGAATATATCGCAGTGTGTCTTCCTGCGTTCACCGCCGCTCTTGTGCATAGGGACAAATGAGGATGGCAGTTCTATTCGGCGGCATGGAAAACCAAAAAATGGAGTAAGGTATGAAACGGGCGCTGCTTGTCGTTGATATGCAAAATGATTATTTCCCCGGCGGAAGAATGGAGCTTGTCGGCATTGAGGATGCTGCTGAAATTGTCGTGCAGCTGTTAAGCGGGTTTCGTGAACGGGGTCTGCCTGTATTTCACATCCAGCATATTGCCCAGAATCCAGGCGCAACGTTTTTTCTGCCTGACACAGATGGCGTGAATATCCATCGGTCAGTCGCCCCGCAGGCCGGGGAGCCGGTTGTCACGAAACATTTCCCCAACAGTTTTAGAGAAACGACCTTGCTCGCCGACCTGCAGCGTAATGGTATTCAGGAGCTGGTTGTGTGCGGGGCCATGAGTCATATGTGCATTGACTCTACCGTGCGTGCCGGCTTTGATCAAGGTCTTAGTTGTATTGTCGTTGCCGACGGGTGCGCTACCCGCAACCTCAGTTATGGCGATCAACTCATAGATGCAGCCCAGGTACAGGGAGCCTATATGGCTGCCCTTGCCGCGGTGTTCGCGAAAGTTACCGACCTGTCCGGGCTGCAGTGGTAGCTTTTTGACAGACTGCAAATACTGGTTCTGCCTGGTTTGGTCTATCCCCGGCAACCGGGGGTCAGGAGCAGGCACTAAATCTCTTGAAAGCCAAAGTAGGACTCTTCGAACTTTTCCTTGCCGACGGCCAGGAATTCGCTGAAACTCCATTCCTTGTCGGTTAACAGGCCTCTGTACTGCGGTTTGATTATATAGGTCATTGCTGTGACTGAGTCATGCGTATCGTTTATAACTTCCACTTCCTGCCGTTGGTACATCTCACCTTCAAAAATGTCCAGTCGTTCCAGCGCTTCAGCTGAAATATCGAAGTAGAGGACACCCGGAACCATTGCTCCCTGTTGCGGGATAATCCCGGGATATTCTCTGCCTGCTATTTTTGAACGAAAAAAATTATAAAGGCTGGCCTGGGTGAAACCGGTCTTACAGCCGGCAACCCGGTACATGATGTCACTGCACATCAGTGACCCGTAAGTGAACAGATGGATCATGGTAAGGTAATTGTATGAATTTTTTGTTGTGACCACTCACTGGTGTGGGATGTGGAAAGAAAATAAGTGTTATGCCAGCGATCCCCTGACGGGGATAGTTCGTTTACGACAGACAGTCAATCCCCTGACGGGGATAGTTCGTTTACGAGAATAATTTTCTTGTGGAATGCCAGGAAAATTATTCTCTAACTCACTAACCCCCTAGAACAGCAATACCGGGCATTTCACATTATGTAAAACATGATTGGCCACGGAACCGAACAGTACGTCACGTATTTCTCCTCCACCTTCATGGCGGCCAATAACCAGTAATTGAAAATCCTGCACATTTGCCGTATGGGTGATTATGTCCCTGGGTTCGCCGAACTCAAGCATAAGTTCATTCGTGAAACCGGCCTTCTGCAATTTCTTATCGGTTTGTTCCAGAAGAGTTCTGCCTGCTCTGGTGGCGTTTTCTTTTACCATGTCCACCTGAAAAACGGGGATCATCCGATAAGCCAGTTGGGTACTGTTGATCACATAAAGCAGGGTCAGTTTTTTAGGAAAGCGGTCCTGCAGTTCAATGATCTTGTCAATGGTTCTTTTCGCCGTAGGTGAGTCGTTGATCGGCACTAATATTTTCGGTGTCATGTCACCCTCCCCGTTGAGGTTGTAAGCAGTCTCTCATCATCAGTAAGCCCTTCCCTGGAGTATGTCAACCATACACAAAGCGGGGAAGCAGTAAAACGAGATCAGGCCAGAAGGTAAGGACAAAAAGAATGGCGATCTGGATGATCAGAAAAGGCAGAACAGCGCGGGTGACATAGACTATATCCCGGTCAACGGTTGCGCCGGAAATGTAGAGGCTGACCCCCAGCGGCGGGGTACAGTAGCCGATGCCGAGATTGATGGTCATAATGAGCCCGAAGTGCATGGAGTTGATGCCGAATTTTGACAGGAGGGGCAAAAAGATAGGGGTGAGAATAAGGGTCGCGGAGATGATATCCATAAACATGCCGATAAACAGCAGCAGGATGTTTACCGCGAGCAGAAATATCCAGGGTGATGCGATATTATTGACGACTACCGTGGCAATTTTTCCGGGAATCTGCTCAAAGGTTAAATATTCGCCAAATACCGAGGCGCCGGCGACGATAATCAATAGCGTTGCCGAGGTGACCGCGGAAGAGACCACTACTCGTTTGACATCGTGCAGTTTCATGTCCCGATGCAGAACTATTTCAACAAAAAAAGCATAAAAGCAGGCAACAACGGCTGCTTCATTGGCAGTAAAAAGACCCGAATAGATGCCGCCAAAGATGATCACCGGCAGCAGCAGTGCCCAGATGCTCTCTTTGAGGACGGCGATAACTTCGTGCAATGAAGGTTTCGGCCGCTGCTGCATACCCATTTTTTTGCAGACAAAATAGGCGTACAGGCTCATTGCCACCATGATAATGACGCCGGGAATAAAACCGGTCAGGAAAAGTGCCTCGAGCTGGTCATTGCTGACCATGGCATAGAGGATCATGGAGATGGATGGGGGAATCACGACGCCGAGGATAGGTGCGGTGGTCATCAGGCCGACGGAGAACCGTTCCTCGTAGCCGTTGTCGATGAGAGCCGGGATCATGAACCCGCCGATGGCTACAACGGTGGCAACGGTTGAGCCGGAGATGGCCCCGAAAAAACCGCAGGCGAGGATACCGGCCATAGCCAGTCCTCCCGGCAGAAAGCCGACCAGCACATTGGCCGTTTTAATCAGTTTTTCGACGATCGACCCGGTGGTCATGATATTGCCACAGAGGACAAAAAACATCACCACTACCAGGGCGAACTTGTCCATACTGCGATAGAGCACCTCTACGACAATCTGCGGGTCAATACCCACCAGATAAACGAGACCGATGGTGCCGGTAAAGAAAAGGCACATGAACACCGGTACAGTCGATGCCAGACACCCGAGCAGCAGAGCAAATATAAGCAGGTAACTGTTGTGCATTACTTATTACCCCCGGTAATCTCTGCTGTCCCGGTCCAGTCTTCCCAGATGACGATAAGGGTCCGCAAAAACATCATACATCCCATGACAGGCAACACCGCGTAGAAAAAATATTCAGGAATCTGGAGGGTTGCCGATTGGGCATACTGATCCTGGTATTGCATGAGAGTCATTTTCGTCCCGAGGTAAATCATCACCCCGGAAAAGACGAGCACCATGCAATGGGAAAAGAAGTTGAGCGGTTTTTTCAAAATCGGCAACATTTGCGGCAGTGCGTCAATACGAATGAGTGAACGGCTGCGGACCGCCGCAACACAACCGATATACGTCGAGAAATAGATGACCTTGCGTACCACTTCATCTGACCAGTAAAGATTCATGTCGTTGGTAGCCTTGCGCAGAATTACATTGGCCATGGCCGTGAACAGCGCGACACAGACCGCGATAAAGAGCGACCAATCTTCGATTTGCAGCATAACCCTGTCGATGGCTCTGAATGTTTTTGTCAACATATCCAATAATTAATTAAAAGTGACAGTAAAGTTAATTTTCTACCAGAAGTATCTCGTAAAGCTTAACAAAGTTGGGGGGTTAGTTTGAATTCCCAGCAGAGCGTAAACCACCTGTGGCGCGATTGCAAGCATCATGTATTATTTATTATGCGCAGTTAATCAGGCAAGATGCCTGGCAAGATGATTCTTTCTCCAGTTTTGCTGGACTCGTCGATCGGCTTTACATTCTGCGTGCTGCACGGTAAATAAAAGTGTGCAGCAGAAAGTGTGGATCCCGATATCAATTATTTTTACAAGGAGGACATTGTATGGAAAAGGGTGCTAAAGGAGAACTGGTCTACTTTGTCAAACAGTCTGATCTGGCCAGTGAGGTTGCGGTGGGGCCTGAGGATGCATTTCCGGAGGTGCTGGCCACCTCGAAAATGATCGGCTTGATGGAGGTCTCCGCTGCCCGGCTGCTGAAACCGTTGTTGAAACCTGGAGAACTCTCGGTTGGTGTTGGTATTGATATTAAACATTTTGCGCCAACTCCGGTGAAAGAAGAGATCAGGGTTGTTGCAACATTTACTGAGCTTGACGGGAAATTGTATCTCTTTGAAGTGGAAGTTTTTGATCGAGCGGGCAAAGTGGCCAGCGGAAAACATAGCCGGGCTGTTGTCGACAAGAGTCGCCTGATGGAAGGGGCGCGGGCGCGAATGGCCAAGGCTGGGTGAGACAGATTCGGTAGACGGCAGACATCGCCGTGACTGTTCAAAAAAAGAAACTACGCACCATTTTTTTCTTGAAAAAAATAATTTCCTGTGAAGCCCCCGATATTGGGTGTCTCTTGGTAAAAGATACCATATGTTGTAGATTGGTCTTGAGCCCGCCATAAATGTGGTGTATAAAAGCCTGTGCAAATATATGTGAATTTGGCCCGAAAAGTGGATTGTCATACCCTTTTTTGGACGCTGAATTGAGCACATTTCTCACAGACAAGAGACCCCAGATCGTAAAATTATCCAACTGAAAGAGGGCTGCATGACACCTGACTTAACCAAACAGGTTTTGACGAGTACTGCGGAAACGGTACTTGCAAGACGGTATTATCTGAAAGATTCAAACGGCAACCCCATCGAGACATGGGAAGCTTTGACCCGTCGCGTTGCCAACGCGGTGGCGGATGTCGATAAAGATCAAAAACATCATAAACAGCTGCAGGAAGAATTTTTTGATATGATTTACCGGCTCGACTTCCTGCCAAATTCCCCCTGTCTGATGAATGCCGGGACGGACCTGGGGCAGCTTTCTGCCTGTTTTGTCCTGCCGGTTGACGATTCCATGGATGGCATCTTTACCGCTATTCGCAACGGTGCGCTGGTGCATAAAACAGGCGGAGGTACCGGCTATTCCTTTTCCCGTCTCCGTTCAAAAAATGCGTCGGTACGTTCAACCCAGGGAGTGGCTTCAGGTCCTCTGTCCTTTGCCGCCGTATTTGATGCGGCCACTGAAACCATCAAGCAGGGCGGTAAAAGACGTGGTGCCAATATGGGGGTATTGCGAATCGATCATCCGGATATTATGGAGTTTATCACTGCCAAACAAGATCAGAACAGCTTTAATAATTTTAACTTCAGTGTCGCAATCACTGATGTTTTTATGCAGGCGGTGGAAGATGATGCCGATTACGACCTGATTGAGCCGTCTACCCGTCAGGTGGTCAAGCAGCTTAATGCCAGAAAGGTCTATGAAAAGATTGTCGATCTCGCCTGGCATAATGGCGAACCGGGAGTCCTCTTTATCGATTCCGCCAACAGGGATAACATGACTCCGCAGCTGGGTGATTTCGAGGCGACTAACCCCTGTGGCGAGCAGTGGCTCCTGCCTTATGAGAGCTGCAATCTCGGCTCGGTGAATCTGGCAAATTTTGTTGTTAAAGGCAAGATTGACTATAAAAGGCTGAAGCAGATCGTCCGTTCGGCCACGGTCTTTCTTGATAATGTTATTGATTGCAACCGCTTTCCGATTCCTGAAATCAAAGAGATGACCCTGAAGACCAGGAAAATCGGTCTGGGAATAATGGGGCTGCACGATATGCTCATCCAGCTGGAAATTCCCTATGGCAGCGACAAGGGCAGGGAAATAGCCGGCGAGGTAATGCGTTTTATCCGGGATGCTGCGGAAGAGCGTTCGATTGAAATCGCTCAGCAAAAGGGACCGTTTCCTGCGTATGATAGTGCGGTCAATGCCTATAAACCCAGGAGGAACGCGGCGCTTACCTCTATTCAGCCGACTGGAACCGTATCAATGATCGCTGATTGCGCTTCCGGCTGTGAACCTTACTTTTCCATTGTTATGGTAAAGCATGTGATGGACGGCGACCGGTTGATCATGGTCAACCGGTATTTTGAGCAGGTCGCCCGGCGGGAGGGTTTTTATTCGGCGGAACTGATGAGCAAGGTGGCCGACAGCGGCACGGTCATGGGGCATGACGAAATCCCGGTGAAGTGGCAGGAAATATTCTGCACGGCCCAGGATATCAAGCCGGAAGATCATATCAGAATGCAGGGAGTGCTCCAGAAAAGCGGGGTGGACAGCTCCATTTCGAAAACCATCAACCTGCCCAACAACGCCACCCGCGAAGAGGTGAAACTGGCCTATATCAGTGGCTATAAACTTGGCTGTAAAGGCCTCACCGTGTATCGTGACGGTTCCAGAGACCATCAGGTGCTCAACACCAAGGAAGGCTCGGAAAAGGATCAGCAAACGGCAGTCGTCTCTGAACGGGGACCGGTCAAACAGAATCTGCCGGATACCCTTGATGCCAAAAGATATCGGGTGAAGGATCAGTATCAGAAGTCAGTCTATATTATCGTTTGTTTTGACGAAAACGAAAAACCGATGGAGGTTTTCGCCAAATTCCCGTTCGACAATCGCGTCGATCTGAAAGATAAATCGACGATGTGGACAACCACCTGTCGCCTGGTCTCCCTGGCGTTACGCTTTAATGTACCGATGGATGAAATCATTAAACAGCTTGATCGGTCAAGCGGCCATATGCAGGATCTGCCTGCCCAACTAAGCAAGCTGTTCAAGTCTTTCCTGGCCGGTACGCAGCAGGGCTTTTCCTCGGAGTGTCCGGAATGTGGTGGACCGCTTCGCTTTGAAGAGGGCTGCGAAACCTGTCATGATTGTGGTTATAGTAAATGTTCATAAAAACAAAAATATATTTTGGGGGTCTTTATGGCGAAAATCGGCAGAAATGAGCAATGCCCCTGCCAGAGTGGGAAAAAATATAAATACTGTTGCGCCCTGAAAGAACAGGGCGTACAGCCCCGGCTGACTCCCGAACAGGCGTTGAGAATCACTCTGATGGGTGCGGTGCAGGCGATCCAGCAGGACGCCCTGCGGCATCGGAAAAAGTTCCGGGAACTCGGAGTCTTTTTCTTTTTCTCAACGGCCAAAGGAGACGCCTGGGTCATGGAAATGACCGACTGCGACTGTGTTCAGGTGGCCAAAAACGGCGAACCGCTGGAAGCGCCCATCGACGAGAATTCGGAGACCATCGAAATTAACTGGAGTCATACCTTTGTCGTGCACAACAAAGAGGTGCAGATAACCGCCTATGCCGATAAGCGTGTTGCTACATTGGACGATGCCCCCGCACGGGAGCTGGCTGCCGCTATAAAGCAGATCCGCCGCAAGTTCAGTAAAGAGCAGCTTGAAAAAGTCCATTTGCCGGTTCCGGAATAGTCAGGCGACCGATGGACGGAAAAGCTGCTGCAGCTCTGCGAATGGTTCCCGCGATTTTTACCATGGGAACCATTTTTTATCTCTCACATCAGACGGGGGATCGTCTGCCGCTGCCTGCCCTGCCCGGTCTGGATAAGCTGGCCCATCTTGCTGCCTATGGACTCTTGGCGGCCACGGTGCTTTTTGCCGTCAGTGCCAGACAGAAAAGCACCAGGCCCCTCCGGGTGATTATCCTGACCGTTTGTTTTTGCCTGCTCTACGGGATTTCTGATGAATTTCATCAGTCCTTTATTCCCGGCAGAACCGCCAGCGTCTTTGATCTTATGGCCGATGGCGGTGGTGCGGTAGTGGTCTGTGGCCTTTGGAGAAAATGGCGGCTTAGAATAGCATCATCGACTGCATTTCTCCAAGGTCATTGAGTACACTGCAGCCTATCGCCTGCTTTGCAGGATTCTGGCCATATCTTTGGCAAAGTAGGTGATAATAATATCGGCACCTGCCCGCTTTATAGACAGCAATGTCTCTTCCATCACCCGGTCGCCGTCGATCCAGCCCTTTTCCGCGGCGGCCTTGATCATGGCATACTCGCCGCTGACATGGTAGGCGGCGATAGGTAAGTCGAATTCGTCGCGCAGCCGGGAGATGATGTCGAGATAGGCGACCGCCGGTTTTACCATAATGATGTCGGCCCCCTCATCCACATCGAGCGTCGCTTCCCGCAATGCTTCCCGGCTGTTTGCCGGGTCCATCTGATAACTTCTCCGGTCGCCGAACTGCGGTGCACAGTCTGCGGCATCTCGAAAGGGACCATAAAACGCCGACGCATATTTCACCGCGTAGGACATAATCGGCACACTTTCGAAGTTGTTCTCGTCAAGCACTGCGCGAATTTCAGCTACCCGGCCGTCCATCATGTCCGAGGGTGCGACCATATCGGCGCCTGCCTGGGCGTGGGACAGAGCTGTTTTGGCCAGAATTTCCAGGGTGGCGTCATTGTCCACATCATTGTCGATAAGACAGCCGCAATGGCCATGATCGGTGTATTCACAGAGGCAGACGTCGGTAATGACCAGCAGTTCGGGGACCTTGTTTTTCAGCTCTTTGATGGCCGTCTGGATGATGCCGTTTTTGGCGTGAGCTCCGGACCCGACCGCGTCCTTTTTTTCCGGTAAACCAAAAAGAATCACCGAATTGACGCCCAGTTGCAGGCACTCTCTTGCTTCTGTCTCGAGCATGTCAACGGACAGTCGGAACACGCCGGGCATAGAAGAAATTTCTTCTCTTTTTTTCTTGCCGGGCATGACGAACAAGGGATAGATAAATTGGTCGGCGGTGAGTTGCGTTTCTCTGATCAGGCTGCGAAAGGCCTGGTTCCGGCGAAGTCGTCTGGGTCTGTATTCTGGAAAAACCATGTGTTCCTCTAATGTGGATGAGTGACTTGGAAATAGTCCCGCAAAGCTTTTTGGCGGGATTATTTTATAATTGCAAAGGATTTGAGTTTCTTGTGCAGGTGGCTCCTTTCCAGTCCCACCTGTTCAGCTGTTTTGGATATATTATTATCGTTTTGTAAAAGTTTTTGCTGCAGGTATTCTTTTTCAAACAGCCGTTTGGCCGTTTTGTAATCGGCTGACAAAAAAGGATCGATGCTGGCTGCATGACTGACAGCACTGCTGTTTTGTTCCGGGTTGAGAAACGACCGGACATGCGCCGCGGTGATTGTCGGTTCCTGGCACATGATCGCCAGCCGTTCGATGAAGTTTCGCAGTTCACGGACGTTGCCGGGCCAATGGTGCTCCCTCAGGGCCTGATAGGCATCGGCGCTGAAATCTTTCGGTTTCAGCCCTCGACTCACGAGAATTTTCATCAGCTCCCCGACCAGCAGGGGGATGTCCTGGATTCGATCGCACAGTTTCGGCACATGAATGGGCACCACATTCAGCCGCCAGAAGAGATCCGCGCGGAAATTGCCGGCCTCTATTTCTTCTTCAAGATTTTTATTGGTGGCCGCGAGGACCCGGACATTGACTTTAATCGTTTTATTGCCGCCGACCCTTTCAAATTTTTGTTCCTGCAGAATGCGCAGAATTTTGGACTGGGTGTTGAGGCTCATGTCACCGATCTCATCGAGGAAAAGAATGCCGCCGTCGGCCTGGTCGAATTTGCCCCGTTTGCTTACGTGGGCGCCGGTAAAGGAGCCTTTCTCATGACCAAAAAGTTCGGATTCGATCAGTTCTTCCGGGATGGCCGCGCAATTGACCTCGATCATCGGCTGCTCGCTCGAACGCGAGGCGCGATGGATGGATTGCGCTACCAGTTCTTTGCCGGTGCCGTGGTCGCCCCTGATCAGGACCCAGGCGTCGGTAGGGGCCACCATTTCAATCTGTTTTTTGAGAGCCTTGATGGCCGCCGATTCTCCGGTGAGAATCGGCTGCTGTTCCGAGCCCTGGCGCAGCAGGAGGTTTTCCTGTTCGAGCCTGGCAAAGCGCAGACCATTGGAGATGGCCAGGATTATTTTGTCATAGGAAAGGGGTTTTTCGACGAAGTCGAAGGCACCTTTACGGGTGGCCTGGACCGCAGTTTCGATGGTGCCGTGACCGGAAATCATAATAACCGGGATCCGGTGCCGCGCATGTATTTTCTCAAGAGCGGTCATGCCGTCCATATTGTCGCCCAGCCAGATATCGAGAAGGACAAGATCAATATTCATGGTATCGAGCAGTTCCAGCCCTTCCTCGGCGGAGGAAACCCCGGTGGCGGCAAACCCCTCGTCCTCAAGTATTCCGGTCAGCGTCTCGCGGATACTGAGTTCATCGTCGATTATGAGTATGCGTTTGCTCATTTTTCTTGTAACAGCTCCCTGTGCGGCGCAGAATCAGCATGATGAACGGTTGTCTCGGTGAGCCCTGTTGTTCCAGCCGGGTGCATAATTATTGCCTGTTAAGGAGAGGGAGCTCAATGATGAAAGTCGATCCGGTCGGTGTATTGTCCTGCACCCGGATATAACCGTTATGATCGGCGACAATTGTCGAGACGATAGCGAGGCCGAGCCCGGTGCCTGTCTTTTTGGTCGAAAAATAGGGTTCAAAAAGCTTCAGTTTATTTTCTTTGGAAATGCCCGGTCCGCTGTCGTGCACCTTGATAAAGACATTTTCCTGGTCCTGATCGAGGGAGAGGACGATGTCTATTGTACCGCCACCGGGTAAAACTGCAACTGCATTGTCCAGCAGGTTGATCAGACAACGTTTGATCTGTTCGGGGTCAAAACTGAATATCGGGATTGGCGTTTCCTCACAACAGGAAAAAGAGATGTTCTTATGTGCTTCCTGATAGAGAAACAGGGTGTTGTTGGCCAGGTGGGTCAGATTCGCCGGGGATTTATGGACCTTGGGCATTCGGGCAAACTGGGAAAATTCGCTGACCAGTCTTTTGAGCTCATCCACCTGGGTGATGATGGTGTTGGTGCACTGGTCGAAAATACTGTTTTCTTCATTGAGGATTTCCGGATAGCGGCGGCGAAGCCGCTGGGCGGAAAGCTGAATGGGTGTGAGCGGATTCTTTATTTCGTGGGCAATTCTTCTGGCCACTTCCCGCCAGGCCGCCATTCGCTGCATCTTTTCCAGCTTGGTGAGGTTGTCGAACACCAGGACAAAACCAACCGGTTTCCCCTCTTCATCTTTGAGCGGGGTGAAGTTGACCAGCAGGGAATAGTATTTGCCCAGCACGTTTAATTTTAAATGCTGCTCAACGGTGCTCTTGCCGGTTATCTGCAGTTCTTCGATAAAACCATTGATGATTGCTGCCTGATGGGATGACAGAACATCGCGAAAATTAAGGCCGACGAAATGCGATTTGTCGATATTGAGGAGTTTCTCGGCAAAACGGTTGATGGTGGTAATCTGGCCCTGTTCGTCAAGGGAGATAACCCCCGCCGATACATTTTGCAGGATGATTTCCGTATACCGCCTGCGCTGCTCAGATTCCTGAGAGCTTTTCTGTAAGGCGGTATGGGTTTCCGCCAGGCTTTTGTTGCTGGAGTTGAGATTGAGGGTCATCTGGTTGAACGAATCGACCAGCAGGCCCATTTCGTCTTTTGATTCCCGTTCCATGACAAACTCGAGATCACCGTCAGCCACTCTCCGGGTCGCCAGCACCAGTTTTTCCAGCGGGTCGGTTATGCCTCTTGAAATATAGAGGCCAAACCAGATTGCGGCAAAGATGACCAGCAGGGTAACAATGAGCAGAATGGTCAGCAGCCAGAATTTGAAAGGCTCCTTGAAATGTTTCAGCTTTCGGTAGCCTTCGATGCCCTGGGAAATGGTGGTCATTCGGGCAAGTTGCTCATTTTTCATCAAAAGAGAGGTGATGAGTACCGCTCGGCCGAATCCACTGCTGCCTAATTCCACCTCGGTGACGCAGTTGATCAGGTCCCCGGTTTTTATCTCTTGAATCAGAATCTCATGCCCTTCATTGTTGCGCACCCTGTTCAGGGTGGCTAAAGCGATCTGGGGAAGAATGATCCCGCGAAGCTGCGGCCCCTTCACGCTTATCTCGAGATTGCTGTCATTGGTAATGAGGGTCAAGCTGTCCGGACCGTTGATCGGATTAAAGGTGAGAAGATTTTCCAGTGTCTGGCTGATTGTCTCGGAGGTATAGGCCGCCACATTCAGGCCCTTCAGCCGCTCGGCAATACCTTTACTCATCAGGGTCACCTGATCTTCTTTTTCCCGAAGCAGGGATTGCGCGAGTTTGAGTGATTCGGTCAGAGAAGCTTCAATGCTCGCATTAAACCAGTAATCCATGCTGGTTGAAACAAACTGCAGCGCGACAAAAAAAAGCAGTATGGTCGGAATAAGGGTGAGGGAGAGAAAAGAGGCGATCAGTTTTGTCTTGAGCTTGTTGCCAAGGCGATTGACTCTTCGTTCAAATAACAGCTCTGCCAGGTTGCGCAAGACCAGGAAGAGCACGAACAAAACCAGCAGAACATTGATGTTGATGAGGGCAAAGATAAGGATACTGTTATTGACCGGTAAGTCCGCCTGACCCTTGAGCAGCTGGCTTTGCAGCCAGATAAAAAAGGGAATAAGCAGGAGGCAGATGATGATGACGCGGCGGATCAGTTTCTGCTTTTGCCGGATCTGTTTTTCCGTATAGGGCCTTTTGCTGCTCGGTTTGCCTCCGGGGAGAGTTTTTTCCATGGTCAAGGTTAGGAGGCCTGGTAGGTGAAGGTGATGGAGTGCCAGTCGGTTTTAACGTCCCACCAGGAGAGAAAGGGGAGGATGTTGTGCAGGCTGAGCGGGAGTGTTTTCTGGTAGAGTTCTGCCCTTATTCTCAGTGAATACCTGTTGTCCGGCAGGAGTTGTTTTAAATCGACAATTTTTACTCCGTTGATATCGTTGATGACCTTTTGCGCCTCAAACAGAGAGCGAAAGGAGAGCACCGTGTTATTGTCCTCCTCAAGGGTGACTTTATAGTTTTCTTTGAGGGTGTCAAAGGTCATTATATGCTGAAAAGTGCGGGTTGCGACGAGCTCTTTCGGCCATTTATCCGTTGCTTTGTAAAGCTCCACAAAAAAAGAGAAACGCAGTGCTATGCCGCTGTGCAGTATCTCTATCATCTCCGAGGTGAAGCTGTTTTCAAGGGTACCGAAGACGATGAGAGATTTCTCCGTGGTCGTCGCCGTCAATTCATCGATGGTTGCCTGCCGCTCGGCGTTGCCTTCAGTTCCGGCAACTGCCGGAACGATCATCAGGAAAATGAAAATGAGCTGATACAGTATACGCTTACCGTGCATGGTGCATTACTTTTTAGGAGAACGGGGTTGCCTAATGGAGGACGAATGCTGCAAAGCCTCCTGTCAATGGAAAAAATGTCATGTCGGCTTGAGTGGTCCTGGGGGCCTGACGCTGTTTTTTATTTCGGTTTTACCTTTTCAATGGTACAATTCCAAACTTAGTTGATGCTAATTTACTTGATCTTGTTCTGGATGTCTATTGCTTGTTCTCCACTTCCTGATCCATTTTCTGCAACGCTTTCATAGAGAATTTCGACATGGTTGCTTGACACCGGAGCGGGGATATTATATTGTGCATATGTTCAAAACGGTCAGGGCATCCCGTCCCGACCGGTTGTTGTTCAAGAGTAAAATTTCAAAAGAAAAGGATGAACTTACATGCGTATAGCAATTCCAACTGATTCTCCGGGTGGTCTTCAGGCTCAGCGCTCGGATCACTTCGGCCATTGTGATATCTTTACCTTGGTCGATATCGATGAAAAACAAATTATCAAAGATGTTACCACCATAAAAAACGGCGACCATGAAGCTGGAGGCTGCATGGTTCCGGTAAAAATTCTTCAGGATGCCGGCGCAGAAGCGATAATCGTCGGGGGAATGGGGGCAAGGCCAATGCGCGGTTTTGCCGATGCCGGCATTACTGTTTATTTTGCCGATCGCAACCGTCTGCAAACCGTGCAGGACGTCGTTAACGGTTTGACAACCGATTCCTTGCCGGTGATGCACGCAGATCAGGTCTGCAAAGGATCGGGGAACTGCCACCACTGATAGCGCAAACTTTTGCCTGTCAGCGATACAGGTCCTGGCCAGGAGATGCCGATTCTTTCAGCATCTCTTGGGCCTTGACCGGTAGAATTTTTTCTGTGTTTTTGTACTTAACAGCTGTCGTGTAACAGCGAATCCAATCAGGTAATAATCAACTGAGACACCTTTTGCGGGCAGAGTTAAACATTATGTCACCACGACCTAAAAAAATAAGAAATTGTCAGGGCAGGTTTTGCGGTCGAGCCTTTAAGCCGACGGGGACTCCTCTGACTGAACTCAAAAAGATCGAATTGCACCGGGATGAAATGGAGGCTCTGCGACTATGTGACGGGGAAGGGATGACCCAGGAGGAGGCTGGCCGGTGTATGGGCGTCTCCCGGGGAACCATTCAGCGAATCATTACCGTCGCCCGCAAAAAAACGGCAACGGCAGTGACTGCGGGGCACGCCCTGATCTTTGTCGACGAAGATGAGGCAAGTGAGTAAGTTTGACTGCAGGACGCGCTAGATGTTTTCTCTGGTTTTATCGAAGGTGATATTGGGCCATTTTTCCATGAAGTATTTCAGCATCCATTCATTTTGCGCGAGATAGGTGAGAAATCCTTCACCATCATAAGCCAGTGCGGACTGGTTCTTTCGTTCGAATTCAGCCAGAGCTTTCTTGTCATCGCAGCGGACCCACCGTGCCGCCTGAAAGTCCACCGGCTCGTAAATAGCCTTGACGCTGTATTCGTTGAGCAGCCTGGCCATGGTGACTTCAAATTGTAATACGCCAACGGCCCCCATAATATAGTCCGAACCGATCAGCGGACGAAACACCTGGATGGCTCCTTCTTCGGCAAGCTGCAGCAGACCTTTCTGCAGTTGTTTCAATTTTAACGGATCCTTGAGCAATACCCGTCGAAAATGTTCCGGGGCAAAATTGGGGATTCCAGTAAACTTGAGTACTTCCTTTGGCGTAAAGGTATCACCTATTTTAATTGTACCGTGGTTATGCAGGCCGATAATATCTCCGGGCCATGCCTCGTCGACGTTGGCTCGTTCCTGGGCCATGAAGATCGTCGCATTGGCCAGGTTTATATCCTTGCCCAGTCGATGGTGTCTTACTTTCATGCCGCGGGTGAATTGTCCGGAACAGATTCGGAAAAAAGCAATACGGTCCCGATGCGCCGGATTCATATTGGCCTGGATTTTGAAAACGAAGCCGGAAAAGTCCTCTTCGTCTGGTGCGACAAGGCGTGTCACCGTTTCGCGAGGGCCTGGCGGTGGAGCCATCTCGACAAAACAGTCGAGCAGTTCGCTGACACCGAAATTGTTGACGGCACTGCCGAAAAAGACCGGTGTCTGGCTGGCCTGCAAATAGTGTTCGTATTCAAATGGATTGGCGGCGCCGTCCAGCAGGTCGATATCTTCGCGAAGATCATCGGCCGCCTGTTTGCCGAGCAGCTGGTCTACCTGTGGATCATTCAGGTCTTCAATCAGAATCCCTTTGACGTTTCTGGTGTTCTGGCCGGGAGTGAAGAGGTGCAGGGTCTTTTTATAGAGATTATACACACCCTTGAAGGTCTTGCCCATGCCGATAGGCCAGGATAGGGGGGTACATTCTATCTGCAGCTTTTCTTCTATCTCGGCCATGATATCGAGAGGCGAAAGACCCTCACGATCCAGTTTATTGATAAAGGTCATGATCGGGGTGTTGCGCATCCGACACACTTCCATCAACTTTTCGGTTTGCGCCTCGACCCCTTTGGCATTATCTATAACCATGACCGCGGAATCAACGGCGGTCAGGACCCGGTAGGTGTCTTCGGAAAAATCCTGGTGGCCGGGAGTATCGAGGAGATTGACCTCGAAATCCCGATAGGTGAATTTCATCACTGAAGTGGTGACGGAGATACCCCGCTCCTGCTCGATAGCCATCCAGTCACTGGTCGCTTTGCGCTCGACTTTCCGGGATTTGACGGCACCTGCCATATTGATGGCACCACCGAAGAGCAGTAGCTTTTCCGTCAGGGTGGTTTTGCCGGCGTCTGGATGGCTGATGATGCCGAAGGTTCGTCGTTTGGCTATTTCCTGGGTGAGTTGTTTGCTCATAACATATGAAAAATTACTTAGGGTTGTAGTGACTTAGAAATTTTTTTCGTGAAGGAACGTATCCCGCGCTTTTCAGCGGGGAGAGAGTGATCCTGCTGTCGAAGAGGGCAGAGGCAAACTGTACAGTTTATGTCCTTTTCATAATAATGCAAACAGAAAACGAAAACATTAGGGAAATAAAATACGGCCCAGTCAGAACGGTGCGGGATACTGGCAACTTTTAACGAATGCCTGTATGATGGCGTCCATGTGTATGTAAAATGGTCCTCTTCCCCCTGTGTCAACTTTAACCGCATATTATAACTATGAAAAAAATTCATGTAGCCAATCCCGTCGTTGAGCTTGATGGCGACGAAATGACCCGCATTATCTGGCAGTTCATCAAGGATAAATTGATTTTGCCCTATCTCGATCTGGATATTCGATACTACGATCTCAGCATAGAAAAACGCGATGAAACAGAGGACCAGATTACTATCGATTCGGCCAATGCCATCAAAAAGTACGGGGTAGGTATTAAATGTGCCACTATTACCCCTGATGAAGCACGGGTGAAAGAATTCAAGCTGAAAAAAATGTATCTTTCGCCGAACGGCACTATCAGGAATATTCTTGGCGGGACGGTATTTCGTGAGCCGATCATGATCGGCAATATTCCGCGCCTGGTAACCACCTGGAAAAAACCGATCTGTATCGGGCGTCACGCCTTCGGCGATCAATACCGGGCGACCGATTTTGTCGTCAAAGAAAAAGGTAAATTGACCGTAACCTTTACCCCCGATTCGGGCGGCGAGGTACAGAGTTACAACGTATACGATTTTCAGGGCGGCGGGGTCGCTATGGCCATGTACAATACCGATGAGTCGATTTATGGCTTTGCCCATTCCTGCTTTAACCAGGCGCTGCACAAAAAATGGTCGCTCTACCTGTCCACCAAAAATACCATTCTTAAAAAATATGACGGCCGGTTTAAGGATATTTTTGCCGAAGTGTACCAGTCAACCTACAAAAAGCCGATGGACGCTCTCGGCATCAGCTATGAACATCGATTAATAGATGATATGGTTGCTGCCGTTCTCAAGTGGGAAGGGGGATTCGTCTGGGCCTGTAAAAACTACGACGGGGATGTTCAGTCGGACATCCTGGCCCAGGGTTTTGGCTCTCTTGGCCTGATGACCTCAACGCTGGTCACCCCCGATGGGAAAACCATGGAGTCCGAAGCCGCCCACGGTACCGTTACCCGGCACTATCGACAGCACCAGCAGGGCAAGTCGACATCGACCAATCCGATTGCCTCCATTTTTGCCTGGACCAGAGGGTTGGCCTTTCGGGGCGAACTGGATAACAATGCTGAACTGATTGCCTTCAGTGAAGCGTTGGAAGCGGTCTGTGTCGAAACGGTTGAGAGTGGCAAGATGACCAAAGACCTGGCACTGAGCATTCATGGCAAAAATATGCAGGCCAGCGATTATCTTACCACCGAGGAGTTTCTCGATGCTCTTGATGAAAATCTTCAGCAGAAACTAAGCAGCAACGGCTAAAAGAAGCCATCTTCCCGGCTTAATCTGCTATAGAAGCCGGGAAGAGAGAGTTTTTGCAGGTACTCAGCCGTACACCAGCGTCCCACCGCAGTATCCCAGGCCACCGGCACAGGCAAGACAGAGAAGATAGATCAGGAACATTTTGCCAGGCATGGCGCCTCTTTTTTTCAGGATGACGGCAAAAATCAGCAACTGGGTCAGAATTGCTGCCAGGACCATCTTGATGATGATATAGGTATTCCACTCTCCTTCCTGAAAATGCAGCCAGTCGAGAATACCGGCACTGATAACCGGCGGTATTGCCACCAGGGCAAAGACGGCACAGTAGTAAGCGGTCTGACCAAAATTTTTTTCTTTCCAGATGAGGCCGATAAGAGAAAAGACCACCATGCCGATTATCATTCCCATCGGTATATGGGTGAGCATCGGATGGAGAGGGTGACTGTAGCCGATTTTTGCCAGAAACGAATACAAATTTTCTACCATACGATTCTCCTTATGATTTCCTTATATTATAAGAGGGAAACTGCTCCTCTTTTCATGCTAATCATTGTCAGTAAAATCGGATAGGTTTTTTAGTGACTTAGAAATAATTTTCTTGCGCTGTTTGTAAGAAAATTATTTCGTGAAGGAACTTACCCCGCGAATCTTTTGGGCGGGGTTAGTGAGCAGCTATTAAACATCTTGCGCTGTTTGCAAGAAAATTATTTCGTGAAGGAACTTACCCCGCGAATCTTTTGGGCGGGGTTAGTGAGCAGCTATTAAACATCTTGCGCTGTTTGCAAGAAAATTATTTCGTGAAGGAACTTACCCCCGCAATGCACGGGGACTGAAAAAAGCCCCGCGAATCTTCTGGGCGGGGTTATTTCTCTATTGATCTGTTTTCGGCGTGATCGATTGCAGGTAGGCATATATATCTGCGGCATCCTGTTTGGACACTTTTTCTTCGGGGAAGGGCGGCATAATCGGGGCATCTGTTGTCCTTAATTTTCGCACGAAACTGCCGAAGTTCATGTCGATTCCGGCAATATTCACTGCTCTTCCATCATTGCCATGCGGACCGTGGCACGAAGAGCAGTTGTTCATCAAATACCATCTTTTGCCATCTGCGGGATTTCCCGGAGGGGCACTGCACCCGGCGGAGAAGACAAGACCGAGAAAAAGAAGCCCTATGGCTGCCGTGCGCGGGTTTAATGTGGGTAACATTCCAGTCTCCTTAAGCTGTTCATTCAGATACGTTAAACGGATTCTAATCCCGGTAAATGTCAAGAAAACCGGGTGCTCTCTTCAGTACTCGCTTGCCGGGTGCTCTCTTCAGTACTCGCTTGCCGGGTAGCTTTTTTCAGTCCCGTGCCGTGCGGGGTCAGTACCTTAGAGATTATCTTCTTGCAAAAAAACAAAAAAAATCCATCAGGTACTAATGGCTGCCCTGTTGACTGACTGCGGCATGCAAAATTTCAAGGACCCGGGATCTGTTGTTGTTCGGCTGATTAAGCAGGATGGCAAAAGGTATTAAATCGTCTCCCTTGGGAAAATAGCCGGCATAACAGTATATATCTTTCATGGTCCCGCTTTTGAGCAGAATGTCGTTCTGTCGCTTGAGCAGTGTACTATAGGGCTTGAAAAGATCAAGGATTGCAAGAAGCGCTGCAGGGCTCATTCTGTTTTGTCTTGAGAGTCCTGAGCCCTCTTTCACGATGATTTTATCGGGACCAAGCTGTAAGGTTTTTTGGGTGAAAGCGGCAAAAACCTGCCGGGATTTTTCCCAGGTCGCCGGAAGTCCATATGTTTTAACGCCACAGGCCAGGAAAATCTGGTTGGCGATGAAGTTATTGGAATTTTTCAAACATACTCTGATTATTTCCTCAAGCGATTTTTCGCCGCGGTGTATATAGATCGGCTGCAGGTTGGGCGGAACCGGTTTGATGTTATATCCGGGGACGGTTATGCCGGCCTCTCTGAGGAGAACCACAAACAGCTCTCCGGTGTAGCGCAGAGCAGGCGTGCGCTGCCCCTCAGACAAGAGGGTGTTGACATTGATACGATGCATCCCTGGAGCAAGTTGTTTTGCCGCCTGCGCCATCAGGGGGATGACCGGCGTCTGCGGTTCGCCCGAGGTAATGGTTTGGTCTCTTGCTATCTTTATCGGCAGGGCGTTGAAATTTACCACCAGGGCGCCGTTGGGCGCATCATAGGGATTATCGGAGTTCTCCTCTGCCGCAGTTTCTCCTTTTAAGGCAAAGCTGCTCGTATCGAGATACACTGCCGCCAGGCTGCGGATGCCCATCCCCGCAAGAGTATGGCCTATTTCACGAACAACCTCAGAGGTCAGCAGGGGATCCCCGTAGCCCTTTATATAGAGATTGTTTTTCTTGTCGAGAAAGAAATGCGTCTCGAAGCGGTATTCCCTGCCAAGATTTTTCAGACCAACGAGGCAGGTAAGAATTTTGAGCGTGGAGGCGGGAATAAAAAGATTCTGCTCCTTGAATTTGAGAAAAGTGGTGCCGCCGTGGACGATGTAGCCGCCGTTATCGATAATTCGCTCGATTTCGGAGGTCGCACCGGCGCGAAATGGTTCAAGCAGCAGCATCAGTCCAAGCAGGCAGCAGCAGAGTCTTTTGCCGGAGATCTTTTTTTGTGCAGAATGCATCATCTGAGTTTTTCAATCATGGTTATGATTTTTTTGCATCCAGAGAATGCCAGCCGGTTTTAACAATTCTCGTCTGCAGGCTGCGTTCATGGTCCAGATCGAGTATCTGGGTCAGCGCTTCCAGAGGTTTGATGCCGGGTTCAGCGCTGGCCGAGACCATTTCCATCTGCACAATCTCGGCGTCGCCATCGATTTCGAGAGAAAATGTGGTAATCAGCGGCCGGATATCAATCTGGCTGGTTTTGCCCTTTCTGGTCTTCCCTATGATGAAACTGTCGCTGGCGACAAATTCTTCTGCCTTTCTTCTTTCCGTTTCGGTCATTTTTGTCGGCAGAGTAAGACTATAGGTAATACCGATTTTCTGGGGAACCTTGCCGGAATGGAGTTCAATCCCGGTTACCCTTAAGCCGGGGATGAGTTTGTCATTGATTCTGTTCATAATCGCCTGCATATCCCCAAGAGGTGCGGGAAGGTCCATAATGATAAACTCGGCAAGGCTCTCTGTGCCGACCGGCAGGGCCGGCCCAAAGGAGATTTTCGGGGACGGATTAAATCCCTGGCTGAAGTTGGTGACAATTGAGGCACGACGGAGGGTGCGAAAGATAATCTGCAATATCTCCAGATGGCCGAGAAAACAGACCTCGCCGGTTCGGGCATAATGCACCATATATTTGAAATGTCCGGAGTCGGCTGCGCCGGCAACCTGGCGTTGTACTTTGTCGGCCGATTGCTCTGCAACAGATGACAACGGTGCAGCCTCTGCCGTGTTATCTGGCCGATTATAGACAATGGGCATAAGTGTTTTAAAATCACAGAGGCCGCATTTCTGGCAGGCATGGTAGCGGCAGTCAGGGGTGTAGATTTCGTCTTGTGCTTTGGCCAGTTGGTCCTGCAGGAATTGCCGGTCGACACCCGTCTGCAGATGCTGCCATGGCAGGATCTCGTCCATGGTCCTGGCTCTCAGAAAATCGTCAAGGTTCAGGGCGCACAGCTCTGCCGCCTTCTGCCAGCGTGTCAGGTCAAAATGCTCATCCCACCCGTCAAGACGGGCACCAGCCTGCCAGGCGAGTTCCATGAGCTTGGCAAGGCGCCGGTCGCCGCGGGAGAAGACCCCTTCCAGGTAACTGATTTGCGGGCTATGGTAGCGAAAATTGCATCCCTTTGTCGGTAGGCCGTTTTGTAACCGACGAATGTGCTGAGTGCTCTCTTCCACGCTCAGCTGCCTCTCCCATTGGAAGGGGGTATGCGGTTTGGGCACAAAGGTACCGACGCTGACGGTAATCTGTTTTTTGCCTTTACCGGGGCGCCCGCCACCTTGCACGGCCATGGCTTTGCGTACCAGCTGGATGATTGCATCGATATCCTGGTCTGTTTCAGTTGGCAGACCGATCATGAAATAGAACTTGATGACCCGCCAGCCAAGAGCGAAGGCCTCCTCACAGGTGGCGATGAGATCGTCTTCGGTGATGCCCTTATTGATGACCCGTCGCAGTCGTTCGCTGCCTGCTTCCGGTGCAAGCGTGAAGCCGGTTTTTCGAACCCTTTTTACCTGTTCCATAATCTTCGGGGTCAGTGTTCCCACTCGCATGGAAGGCATGGCCACCGAAACGAACCGGTCGGCAAAGCTGTCCATCAGCTGCGGAAGGGTCTGTTCCAGGCAGGAATAGTCGCCGGTGGATAATGACAGCAGGGCCAGTTCCTCAAATCCTGAAGCAGCCAGACCATCTTTAGCCAGTTCCATTATTTTTTCAGGCTTGCGCTCCCGCACTGGCCGGTAGGTAATCCCAGCCTGGCAGAAACGGCAGCCTCTGGTACAGCCTCGTGCTACTTCGATACCCAGCCGGTCGTGAACGATTTTGGCATTCGGTACCAGCGGACGTTTGAGGTGATCAATCTGGTTGAGATCGTGGAGAATTCTACGGGAAATGTGATCCTTATTGCCGCCTATTCGGTGCATGGTCAGCACTTTTCCATCCGGGCTGTATTCCGGGTCGAAATGCGCCGGAATATATACCCCGTCAATTTCGGCAAGCAGATCGAGCAGATCTTTTCTGGCCAGCTGGTCGTTTTTATGTGCCGCCAGCAACTCGGCGATGTCGATGATTGCCTCCTCGCCGTCACCGAGGAGAATAGCATCAAAAAAATCGGCCACCGGCTCGGGATTGAGTGAACATGCACCTCCGCCCAGAAGCAGCGGAAACGAACTGTCCCTGTCTCGGGAGTACAGGGGGATCCGGGCCAGGTCGAGAATCGTCAGGATATTGGTATAGCAGAGCTCGTAGGGCAGGGTGATGCCCAGGATATCGAAATCGGTAAGCGGACGGGCCGATTCAAGGCTGGTCAGGACTGTTTTTTTCTGGCGCAGCATGTTTTCCAGATCGATATCCGGACAATAACATCTGTCGGCCAGAAACTCTTCTCGATCGTTTAATAAGTGGTAAAGAATCTGCAGCCCCTGATGGGACATGCCTATCTCGTAAAGATCGGGAAAAATCAGGGCAAAACGGATTTGGGCCGATTGCCAGTCCTTGCCGACGGCGTTGTATTCATGGCCAAGGTAACGGCCGGGACGATTGATAGAAGAGAGAATTGTTCGATCTGTCATGAGAAATCCATAGAAAATTGCCAGAGAGGAATCTGTGATTGGGTATCGTTGTTGCTATTGCTACAGCAGTAGAATGGAGAATCGGTGGTATATCCTTTGACAATCGGTCGTGCAACAGGCTGAGTGTCAGGTCAAATGAGTTTGCGCAAAAAAACGCAATGCATCAGGGCTTGTACTGCCGCGTGTATCCGGCTGGGGGACGCAGTCGGTAGGTCTTCTTTTGCTCGCTGAGAATAACGTTATCGAGAGTGATGTGTATTTCTGTGCCGTAATCAAGTCCGGCGATGTTTATCTCGAGAGGCTGGTGGCAGGTATCAGCGGGCATCCTCTTGCCATAGGTGATCTCGGCTATCTTTTTCCCATTGCCGTCTTCCAGTATATATACCAGAAAGATCTCCTTTTCACGGTCTAAAAGCAGATGTGAGACACCCGCCTGTTGTTTGTTCTGAAATGTAAGCCATACCCCTCGAGCCTCGCGGTCATTGCGGATATCGATGATCGACCGGCTGGACAGTTGCATCCTTCCGGTGAGCAGGGAGCTCCAGTCGCTTTTCAAAAAAGGGCTCGGAATATCATTGCGGAGACCGAATGAGGCGAGATTTTCGGTAAGATACTGTTTCGTTAACGTGTTAATCGCTTCAAAATAATCCTGATTCCCGGCGACAACCAGCACCGGCTGGCCGAAAGGATTGCTAACCACAAATTTGTATGAGGATGGCATGGAAAACTGGAGAAACCCCTCCAGTGCTTTCTTGCCCAGGGGGCTCTGGTAAAAAAGAACCAGATCACCTTCAAGCGTCCTGCCGCAGGCTGCATCTCGCGCCGCGAGTGCATCAACCTGATGAGCGATCGCGTCCGCCTCCGTTTCTTTCAGCGGATCAGTCCACGGCGAAGAGGCGCACCCGGCAAGAACAAATGCAGCAAAGCACAAGAGCAGGGCGTGCCGGATATGAAGGCGTGAAGGCTTATCGGTTTTCCAGAGCATTGATTTTTTGTTTGATATCGGCTTTATCTTTTTCATCTTTAAACAACTGATAGGCCTTTTTGTAGACCTTCAAGGCTTCTGGAAATCTGTGCAGGGAGCGGTATACATCGCCCAGGTGCTCGTAGATATGCGGATCGTCCGGAATCAATTTTAACGAACGCTCGAGTTCTCGTACCGCCTGCTTGAAATTACCAAGCCGGTAGTAGGCCCAGCCCAGGCTGTCAATAATAAAGCCGTTGTTCGGTTTCAGTGCATCCGCGCGTAAGATATATTCGAGAGCCTTTTCAAGATGAATATTCTTGTCGGCCCAGGTATAGCCGATATAGTTCAGTGCTTCGGCATGATCCGGCTGCAGTTCCAGTACTTTTTCCATCACTTCGATCGCCTGGTCGGACATGCCGGTTTTTTCCAGGATGAGGCCATACTCAAAGAGCAGTTGCTGATTTTCCGGATAGAGATCGACCGCCTTTTCCATTAAGGTCATGGCCGCCTGGTTGTCCCCTTTTGCTTGATACAGTGAAGACAAAAGAGCAAAGAACAGCGGGCTTCTGCCGATTTCCGTTTCGGTGTGTTTTTTCAAAAGCCTTATGGCTTCATCGATGTTACCCAGTTTCTGGTGGATTCGAGTCTGCAGGTACACCGCCTCTTCGAGGTTGTCGCTTTCCGGATCTATGCGGGCGAGTTGGGCGAGACTTGCAGCGTAGTCTTCCTCTTGATAGGCGAGCAGCGCCAGCATATATCTGGCTTCGGAACTGTTGGTTTCCTTTGCGAGACTGGTGAGGATTTTTTTGGCCTGAACGACCTCCTTTTTGCGCAGCAGCAGTTTGGCAATGATGAGGTCGATATTGGCCTTGTCTTTCGTATAGAGGCGAATATTATGCAGTTCCCTGAGGGCTTCATCTTCGCGGTTCAGATCGACCAGGGCCTGAATGCGACTGAGTCCCGCCCGCTCATCGTATGCGTCATCGTCGGTTATCGTCGTATAAATGCGCAGGGCATCGCTGAACATCTCGTGACTGACGTACAGGTAGCCAATTTCATAGGCCAGATCTTTAGACCAGTTCAAATCGAGGGCTTTTTCGTATTCCACTGCCGCTTCGGAGAATTTTCCCATCTGCTTGAGCAATCTTGCATAAGAAAGGTGGGTAAAATAGGAATCGACGTCATGCTTCAATAACTTTTGGAAAATTTCTTCGGCTTTCTGGTAGTCTCCAGAATGCGTATAGAGCAGGGCCAGACGTAAATGGACTCCTTCATTGGTGGGATCTTTTTCAAGCACTTTGTTATACTGGACAATAGCCTCCTCGACCTTTTCCTGCTGGATATACAGACTGGCCAGGAGGAGCCGGTAAGTAATATTGTCAGGATTGTCGATAATAGCCTGGGCCAGCCAATCCGTAGCCTTGTCAAATTCACCCATTTTGAGCAGGAGTACCGGAACTTTCTCTTTCACATATTCTGCATCCTGGTCGCAGATCAAAGCTTTTTCGTAGGCTTCAAGCGCCTCCGAATACTGTTCGTCGAACTCGGCGTGGGTGCCCCAGAGAAAATAGAAATAAGCGCAGGCCAGATCGGCTGGTTCTTTTTCTTCCGATTGTGACGTCGTACTTTCTGGCGCAGGCTGGGGCGAAGCCGGCTGTTTGATGGCACAGGAGACGAAAAAAAGACAGCAGCTGAAAACGAGTAAAAGGTGAGAGCGATGGGTCATGGTTTAAACCTGAGCTGCTGAAAATGCGGGAAGGAGCGGGGTGACGTGGTTAAGCACCTGTTCGTGCACCTCTTCAATCGATCCACTCGCATCGATGGGCTGGATGTACGGTCGCTTTATGGATGCAAAGATGGCTGCCACCTGGTTGAGGCTGTCTTTCTGTTCAAAATCATTGAGCTGTTCCCCCCGGCCGGAGGTAATTCTGCGCAATCCGGTGTCGAGGGGAGCCTGGAAAAGCAGGGCCAGGTCCGGATCGGGGGCAAAACGGTTCCTGCGCAGGATTTCCTCCGGATCAAACCCCCTGGCACCCTGGTATGCAGCGGTGGACAGAAAATACCGATCACAGAGGATTATTCTGCCCTGGGCGAGAGCAGGGTCTAGCAGTTGCTGCACGTGTTCCCGGCGATCGGCGAGAAACAGCTCGAGTTCCTCTTCCCGGCTGTAGGCGTTGCGATGCATATACAGCGACCGTATTTTCTTACCGTATGGTCCTTCAGTTGGTTCACGGGTTGCGATGACCGGGTATCCCCGGTCCTGCAAATAGTGGCTGAGCAGGTGTACCTGGGTTGATTTGCCGGTGCCGTCCGTGCCCTCGAATACGATCAAAAGTCCTTTTCTTACCGCCTCGGTCGTCATGTGTTTCTTACCTGCTCTATGGCTCGGTTGCGGCTGATGAACGCGGCCAGTTTGATCGCTTCTTCCAGGCTTCGATGGCTGGCCAGACCTTTGCCGGCAATATCGTAGGCTGTACCGTGATCGACGGAAGTACGAACTATAGGCAGACCAAGAGTAATATTGACGCCGTCATCGAAATGGAGGAGTTTAAAAGGAATAAGACCCTGGTCGTGATACATGCAGACAACTGCGTCGAATGCTCCTGAGGCTGCTTTGAAAAAAACCGTGTCCGGCGGATAAGGACCTGAAACACCGATATGCTCTTTCTGGGCCTGCATAATGGCGGGCCCTATGATCTGCTCTTCCTCACTGCCGAAAAGTCTGTTTTCGCCGCCATGGGGGTTGAGTCCGGCAACGGCGATCTGTGGATCGCAGATACCAAAATCGACGGTCAGGGCCTTATGGGTAATGCGGATCATGCGGTCGACCGCCTGCATGGTGAGACGATCGGCCACCTCTCGGAGTGGACAATGTATGGTGACCAGCGTGACCCGCAGTCTGCTGCCCGCCATCATCATGGCAAAAGACGAGGTCTTGGTCAAACTCGCCAGCATTTCCGTGTGGCCGGGGAAATGATATCCGGCATCATTGAGAGAGCTCTTGGATATGGGACAGGTGGCAATTCCATCGATTACGCCCTGTTGTGCAAGTTTTACCCCTGCTTCGATGTAATGCGCCATGGCGCGGCCGGTGGCCTTGTTGGGGCGTCCCCATTCTATATCCTCCGAGGCCAGCGAAGAAAGCGGTACAACCGGGATACAGTTGCCGCCTGACGCATCAGGCAGGGGCGTGCCAGGCGTCCACTCGACGCAGGGCGCCGGAAGCTGGAGTGTTTCTCCACACTTTTGCAAAACATGTATGTCTCCGAGAACCACTGGCTGGATATCGGCGACAAAGGTCTTGCCGGCAAAAGAGCGAAGTATGATTTCAGGGCCTATCCCGGCGGGACAACCCATGGTAATTCCTATTATTGTCATACCAGACACTGTACATTGAAAAAACGATTATGCCTAGAGAGGATGATCATCATCTCTCCGAAACGAACAGACTGCTCCAGCCCATATGGTAATCAGCCATTGATTATTCGCAAAGATCAAATGCGTTGTTGATGTGCTCAATCTGATAATTTGCCGGGTCGAGACCGAGAACGGTGATAACATCAAATCTTGCTGGTACATCAAGGAGCTGCTTCTCTGTCAGGTACCACTGAGCGGCTCGACTGATCTGCCTCTGTTTTCTTGGCGTAACGGCCTCGGCAGGAAATCCGTAGTCCAGGCCGGACCTTGTTTTTACTTCAATAAAAACCAGAACCGAATCGTCTCTGGCGATAATATCAATTTCACCGACCTTGCAGCGATAGTTTACGACGACTATCGTGTAGCCCATATTTTTCAGGTATTGAGCGACTGTCTCCTCACCGCTTTTGCCCAGACGCTGCCGACGGTTCAACATATTCTCTGACTCCTTGGAACGTTTTACGATGAATCGGACAGATCCCGTGTTTTTGAATGGCCAGCCGGTGTTCCCGGGTGGGGTACCCTTTATTTTTGTGGAAACTGTAAGCTGAGTAGCGCTGATGGCATTCGACCATAATACGGTCTCGCTCGACTTTTGCCAGAATACTCGCGGCGGCAATAGAGCTGCTTTTCGATTCTCCTTTTATCAGCGGAGCCTGGGGGGTATTCATGGGGATCGTAAAAGTGCCGTCGATCAGGATGAAATCAGGAGAAGGACCCGTAAGGTTTTCCACCGACCGTTTCATTGCCAGCAGCGAGGCCTGAAGAATATTGATCTGGTCTATTTTCTGTTCCGATACAATACCAATACCGAAAGAGACACCAAGATCATGAAGGAGGCTTTTCAGTTCGACTCGTTTGCGGTGGGTCAGGATTTTTGAATCGACAAACCGGGAATGGTCGCATTCAGGTGGCAAAACAACACAGGCGGCAACGACGGGTCCGGCCAATGGTCCCCGGCCTGCTTCGTCACAACCGGCTACGCACAAAAAGCCCTTTGTATGCAGGAATCGCTCGAGACTGTAGTTATCCGAGTCCAGGCTGATTTCGGGCAAGAGTGTGTGCATTATTGAGGCAGTCTTTGTGATCTGCCGACACTCGGTCCCGACTGCCGGCAGGGAGCCGGGTCAGAACCGAATGCTTTCTTCGCTGTATTGTTATCGCGGCAGGTTCCGTTCACGAATACGTGCAGCTTTACCAGTCAGGTTGCGCAGGTAGAAGAGACGTGAACGGCGGACACGACCTCGAGTGACCACTTCAATTTTCTCGACGCGAGGGTTGTGAAACGCAAAGGTCTTTTCTACGCCGACACCGTGGGAAATTTTCCGCACAGTGTAACTGGCGTCCATGGTTCCGCGTTTGCGCTTGATTACTACTCCCTGAAACATCTGGACTCTTTCTTTACCGCCTTCAATGATGCGGATATGTACTTTCACGGTATCACCGGGACGAAATTCGGGATGGTCCTGGCGCATTTGTTCCTGGTTGATTCTGTCAATAATTGTGCTCATAGCGTCTTCTGTAGGTTGAAGTATATTGAGGTATGAATCCTCTTGATAAGTTAATACGATTGTTAAAATACTTTTTTATATTCTCAAGATCCGAGCAGTCTGTCAATGATGATCGACACAGCTGACCGAACCGAAAGATGATTGTATTCCGTTCCGCCCCTGATGGGGGGAAGAGTGGCATCGGTTTGCCCGCGCAATGCCGGGGCCAGACCATGTGCCGTGCCAAAAAGCAGTAGAACCGGCTCTCCCTGAACAATCTTTTGGCGAAGAGCCTCGTAGCCGAGACTGTTATCGCCCAACAAGGCACTGGTTGCGACAATCATCGGGCGTCGACCGTACTGCTGGGTGAGGACTGTAATCACTTCCTCCAGCGATGTCGCAAGCCGAACAATGCTCAGCGCTTCCTTTCTGGCCGGATTGTATGCAGCGCCATGCCCGGTCTGCCAGTGTGCCAGCAACTCCCTGACCAGCTGCTGCTGGTCCTGATACGGAGTCGTTATAAAATAATTGGCAATTCCGTAGGTTTTGGCCGTCCTGGCTATGTCATGTATATCGAGATTCGTTACTGCCGAACCTATTATTTCGCCTCTTTTATTGACCACCGGGTGGTGTATGAGGGCGATGTTTACCGAAGACAGATCCGGACACATTATGTCATTCTCGATGGCTCTGCATTTTTTTGTACCAGCCTCAAAAGATTGTGCTTGTGCAGCAATGCCATCTCATCTGCGCTAAATGTTTCATTTTTGAGCAAATCGGGGCGCCGTTCCAGTGTCCGTTTGACGGAGGCGATAAACCGATATGCTTCAATTGCCGCATGGTTGCCGGATACCAGTTCTGCCGGGACCTGGTGTCCTTCGAATTCCTGCGGCCTGGTGTACTGCGGGTGTTTCAGCAGATTTCTGCTGAAGGTATCTTTGGCCGCTGATTCGGCACAACCGAGAACACCCGGCAGCAGACGGGTAATCGAATCGATAATTACCATCGCCGCCAGCTCACCTCCGGTGAGAATAAAATCACCGATGGAAATTTCATCATCCACATACTGCTCGCGAAACCGTTCGTCAACTCCTTCGTAACGACCACATACCAGCACCAGATGGGCCTCTTTCGCCAACTCTTCGGCAACCGTCTGGTCATACCTGCGACCCTGCGGGCTGAGCAGAATTACCTTTGGTTGCGGGCCGATATTCTGTCTGCTCACAACAGCTGCCGCAAGTGGTTCCGGTTTCATCACCATGCCCTCACCGCCGCCAAAGGGGCGATCGTCGGTCATTGCGTGCGGCCCCTCTGCAAAATCGCGGAGATTGACAATTTCGATATCGATCAGGTTTTTCAACCGGGCTCTTCGGATAATTCCTTCCTGCAGAGGAGAATCGAGAAGGTCGGGAAAAATTGTAACAATATCAAAAATCATGCATCGACTTTAAAAGGTGCTTACATCTTGCAAAAAGGGTGCAAAACAGAGCACCCGACAAACGAATATTAAAAAAAAACCGGATTGCTTCCCGATTGTCGCGGTTACATTGAATTGTATTACTCATCGCCAAGATCCAGTAACCCCGGTGGCGGGTTGACAACCAATTGTTCGTCCGTTTCTTTGACAATGATACTTTTGGTAACCGGGATCAGGATTTCCCTGTTTCCCGATTGAACGACCAAAATATCCTGGGCACCGTTGTTGAAGAGACTTGTAATTCGGCCAATGGTCAGTCCGCTCTGATCCACGACCAGTTTGCCTTCGTACTGGTACCAGTAATATTCGCCTTCGCCCGTCTCCGGCAGAAGACTTTTAGCAAGGAGAACACCTTGACCTTCAATTTTTTCCGCAAGCTCCCGATTGTTGATCGAGGCAAGGCGGACAACAACAGTTTTCCCCTGGGTTCTGAATTTCTCCACAGCCAGAGGCTGAGAAAGGTTCCCGGCTGTATCGACCAGAACAACCTTTTTGTACCCGGAAAAATTTTCAGGCTGCCCCGAGAAGGAAAAAATTTTCACATCCCCGCCCAGGCCGTGTGCACTGGTCACTTTGCCCAGTAGTACATACTTGTCTGATGGGTAGGAGAAAATTTCGGTCATTGCACCAATTGCCTTTATGATACGACGGGCAAATTCCGTTTATTCCACAATCTCAAGTCGTGATCGCTTGTCAACTTTTGCCGCGGAAGCTGCCAGCAAGGATCGCAATGCCCGCGCTGTTCGTCCCTGTTTGCCAATGACCTTACCCAGATCTTCCGGAGCTACAGCCAGTTCCAGGGTCACATTGTTTTCTTCATCCGTTCGTGTGACCCTGACGGCATCCGGTTGATCAACCAGGGATCTGGCGATAACGGCTATCAGTTCTTCCATCACTGCTGAGCGACAACCGGAGCTTTCTTGAGCAGACTCTTTACGGTTGTAGTCGGCAGGGCACCGCGGCCCAGCCATTGCTGGAGCTTATCGTTATTGATAGTGATAGCCGCAGGATCCTGAAGCGGATCATAGGTGCCAATGACATCGAGAAATTTGCCGTCACGCTTGCTTTCACTGTCGGCGACAATAATGCGATAGAAAGGTTTTTTCTTTCTGCCTAATCGGGTTAATCGAATACGTACTGCCATTCCGGTATATCCTCCGGTTGATTGTGTATGTTGTTACAATGTTTTCTCTAATGTGTTTTTTAGAGTGTATCTATCTTCTTTTCATGCCTTTAGGCATCTTTCTTCGTTTTACGCCGGTAATCGCTCCCGGTTTGCCACGAAATTTTTTCATCATCTTCAACATTTCCGAGTAACTTTTAAGAACCCGGTTGACATCTCCGATGGTCGTGCCGGAGCCGGCAGCGATACGGGTCCTTCTGCTGGTATTGATGATTTGATGATTTTGTCTTTCTTTTCTGGTCATTGACCGGATGATGGCTTCTGTCTTGACCAGCTCTTTCTCGTCCGGTTTCGGGGCATCTTTCAGCTGTCTGAGCTTATTGATACCAGGCACCATGTCGAGGATCTGTTCCAGTGAACCCATTTTCTTGATCTGCTGAATCTGGTCAAGAAAATCTTCCAGAGTGAACTGGTTCTTGCGTAACTTGTCAGCGAGCTTATCGGCTTCTTTTTTGTCGACAACTGCTTCAGCCTTTTCGATGAGGCTGAGAATATCGCCCATGCCGAGGATACGGGAGGCCACCCTTTCCGGGTGAAAAACCTCAAGGTCGTCCAGCCCCTCGCCGACGCCGACAAATTTAATCGGTTTGCCGGTGATGTGTTTTATTGAGAGTGCTGCACCGCCACGGGCGTCGCCTTCCATCTTGGTGAGAACGATACCGGTTATTTCAAGATCAGTATTGAACTTGTCGGCAACGGTTACGGCATCCTGGCCGGTCATGGAGTCGGCCACAAACAAAATTTCCGACAGTGGTACAGCCGCCTGAATCTGCTGCAGTTCGCCCATCAGGGTCTCATCAACATGCAGGCGCCCGGCAGTGTCGATAATGACCGTATCGTAATTATGTGCTGCGGCCTCGTTCATTGCCTGGCGACAGATGTCGACTGGTTGCACGTCGGCCGTGGACGGATGCACCGGGACACCAAGTCTGGAACCGAGTACCTGAAGCTGTTCGATGGCAGCAGGACGGTAAATGTCGGCGGGTACCAGATACGGTTTGCGCCCTTTGTCCTTTAATAATTTAGCCAGCTTGCCGGAGGTGGTGGTTTTACCCGAACCCTGCAGACCGGCCATCATGATAACAACAGGCTGCCTGCCGTCCAGATCGATCTGTTCTGTGTCGCCGCCCAGAAGAGTAACCAGTTCCTCATGGACTATTTTAATGATCTGCTGGCCCGGCGACAGGCTTTTCGATACTTCCCGGCCTATGGCTTTTTCTGTAACAGTTGCAACAAAATCTTTAGCTACTTTGAAGTTGACATCGGCTTCCAGCAGTGCGGTGCGCACCTCGCGCATTGCCTCATCGATGTTCTCTTCAGAGAGTTTGCCATGGCCGCGAAGTTTTTTAAATACCCCTTCCAGCCTGTCTGTTAAGTTTTCAAACATAGTCGTTTATCGCTGCACAATGAGCGTATCTATACTTATTCCGGGTGCCGGCTTGTCTTGAACCTCTGCAGCGCCGCCACAAATAATATTCTTCCTGCGAATGGTGGTGGCTATGCTGGCGTCAATAATTTTGAAATCAAAAGAGAAGAAAAATACTTGGTATTTAAATGGATGTCAAGACAGGAACGCGCAGTGCCTAAAAAAATGGCTCGATATCTGCCCTTTGTCTGCGCTGCATTTTGTAAGACCTGCTGTTTCTCCCCGGGAAAAAGCCTTCCTCTTCGCTCTGTCTTGTCCCTTGTCGTAAGGTGTCATATCTTTATGGCATTGTAGTCACTTTTAATAATGAGGAAGAGTATGAATAACGCAATGGAATGCAGGCTGGAAGAACATCGTATAAGTGTCGAGCCTTTTTTCCTGCCCAGGGCAAATGAAATTGAAATTGGTCTGGCGGCGAGTGTGAACCATCTCCCGCTGTTACTGAAAGGGCCAACTGGCTGTGGCAAAACAAGATTCATGCAGTACCTGGCCTGGCGACTGAACCGGCCGCTCATCACCGTTTCCTGCCACGACGACCTGTCTACTTCCGATCTCGTCGGTCGATATTTAGTCAAGAAAAATGAGGCCTTCTGGCAGGATGGGCCTCTTACTCTGGCCGTTCGCGCAGGGGCGATCTGTTATCTGGATGAGATTGTCGAAGCACGGAAAGATACCACCGTCGTTATTCATCCGTTGACTGACGATCGACGGGAGCTGCCGGTTGAAAAAATCGGCAAGCTTTACGCCGCGCCACCTGAGTTTATGCTGGCGGTCTCCTACAACCCCGGATATCAAAGTGTATTGAAGGACCTGAAGCCTTCTACCCGGCAGCGTTTTGTTTCACTCAGTTTTGACTATCCTCCAGCGGAGCTGGAAAAACAGATTGTCATGCGGGAAAGTGGCATTGATGAAAAAAATGCGATCCAGATGGTGAAACTGGCGGCAATGACTAGAAGTCTCAAGGAGTCGGGACTTGCCGAAGGGGCTTCAACCAGGTTGATTATTCAGACGGTCATGTTAATCAAAGCAGGTATCGATACAGTGAGCGCCTGTCGGTCCGGAATGATCGAAAGCCTGACTGACGACCCCGAGTTGCTGGCTGCCATGGATGAAATGATTTTTTCTCTTTTCTAGTACAATTGTATGAAAATCGCTGATCAGAAAAAGAGATTTTTTGCCGCAGTGTTGCCGTCCCGGCCTGATGTATGGGAGGTTGATGAGATTTTCGATCAGCTGGCCGAGCTGGACGAAGCGACCGCAGAAGAGATCCTGATGCAGGTCGGAGCGATATGGCCGGTCAGCCATAGTCTCTGTTTTGCCTATTTAACGCATGCCGCACGAGCCTTGTCTGCAGAACTTTTTTCAACAGAGTTGCTCGGTGAGTGGGTCAGACAGATTCTTGGATTGTATGAAAGTAAGGGCTTGCTCGGGGCGCGGCAGTTCATGGCCGATGTCGACAAGTTTTTCCTTGGTCCGATGCGGGGGGAGGCAGGAGTGGCTTTTACTGACATTTCCACCAGAATGGTCCATTATCTACGAGGAATCTCTGGCCGATCGTTTAATTTCGAGGAAGCTCAGCTGCCGTCAACTGATACGAGGACTATTTATTTGCCGGGGAGTTTGGAAATTTTTCCAAGCCTGGAGCACAACATTTTCTTGTATAAATTTCTGATCAGTCTGCAGTGGGGGCATGTTGAGTCCAGGATTTACTCCGAGATGTCTGCACCGAGCAGGGTGCGGCGACCATTTTTCGACCGGTATCCGGATGGGGAACTGGCTGCGGATCTGTTTTCGGTGTTGCAGTTTATCCATGTTTTTCGATTTCTTGAAACTGCATTGCCGGGACTCGTCCGGCGGGGTCGGGAGCTCTGTGTTGAATTAATAGGTAAAATATCCCTCGGCGGTACTGCGAGGCAGCGAAGTGCTGCCTTTCGCCATCTGTTGCTGCAGGGGGTCAGCGACAAAGAGAATATGCATGGCGCATCCGCAAATGAGTCGCAGCTCCCCGGAAAACCGCTCGCCGATGCACTGCATATACCAGTTTTTGAGGGATTACCGAAAATTTATGAAATGTTTTCCGGCTTGTCGGGGACGTACACCCTTGGGCCTGCAGCCCTGCTCCTCGGAGAATTTGATTTTGCCAGAGCCGGGGAAACGATCAGGTTGCGCCGGGAGGAAGACAAAGCACAATTTGTAGCGATGTTCGCCGGTTTGCTTGATCAACAGGCTGCACGAAAGGATGAAGAAGACAAGGTCGGTAATGTGCCGGATAGTGTGCAGCAAAGCCTGCTCTTAATTGGAAAGCAGCGGAACGATCCGGAAAAACGCAGCAATACCCCTATCCTCCTTGATAATGAGGGGCTTGAAGTACCCGAAGAACTGGCCGCGCTGATCAAGGCAATCGAGGACGACCTGGGGACCCTTCCCGAAGCTTATGTCCAGGCTGCAGCAGGACAGGCCGGAAGAGGGGTCAACAGGCAGGAGGTTGAGGCTCTTGAAGAGATAACCGACAGTTTCGTCCCGGCGCATGTCCATAGCTACGATGAATGGGATTACCGGCGGGCCGGTTATCGGGCCGGCTGGTGTTCTCTGACAGAAAAAACGCTTCCTGCGGTTCGATCCGGTTTTGTTGCGCAAACACTGAGGAAATATCAGCCGCAATTGCATAAATTGCGGCGTCAGTTCGAAATGTTACGAACCCGGTACCGCTATGTCCGGAGGCGTCGGCATGGTGACGAAATTGATCTCGATGCCCATATCGAAGCGCTGTGCGATACCCGGGCCGGCATTGCCCCGTCGGATCGTCTTTTTATCCAGCTCTTAAGAGACGAGAGGGATATTGCCGCCATGTTTCTGGTTGATATGTCCAACTCGACCGAAGGGTGGGTGGGAGTTGCGGTAAAAGAGGCTCTGGTTCTTCTTGCCGATGCACTTGAAGTGGTCGGGGATCGCTATGCAATTTATGGTTTTTCCGGAATGAGGCGTTCGCGAAGTGAGCTCTTTCACGTCAAGCACCTTGACGAACCGTATGGGGGCGAAGTGCAGGGGAGAATCGCTGCCATTAGCCCGAAAGAATATACCCGGATGGGCCCGCCAATACGTCATCTGACAAAAAAATTACAGGCAACGCAGAGCACCGTCCGCTTGCTGGTGGTGATTTCCGATGGTAAACCGGAAGACTATGACGACTACAAAGGGCAGTACGCAATCGAGGACACCAGGAAGGCACTGTTAGAGGCTCGAGGTACCGGAGTGTATCCTTTCTGTATTACTATTGACAAATCTGCACACGACTATCTTGCCCATATGTTCGGCAGAGGAAATTATATCTTTGTCGATGAAGTTCTTTCCCTTCCCTCTAAAATAGCTGAAATGTATCGGTTGCTTACCAGTTGATCCTGGAGATTCTGCACCCCCCCCGTCAGGATCTGCTGCTGAAGGCGGTTGTGCGTCTGGCCGGACAAGCTTCTGTCTTTTGAGGCAGTATAGACTTTGATAATCCCCGCAAAAACCTGGAATTCGCGTGAGCCAGGCCGATACTCGCCGGCTTAGCAACGTTTCGGTATTCCTCTTCGTACCTGAATGCAGTCGTTCTGCTCAATCTCTAACAATAATTATCACTTGTTCGTGTCGTCAGGACAGACGGAGCGGATTTAAGGTAAATTGCAGTTAATCCGTTCTTTATGGTGGGAGCAGGGTAATGTTTTTTCAGGTGTTTTATTGAAATTAGGGTTTCCTTACAAATGAATGACGAATGTGCAAAGAAGGCTATTTTTATCTTGAGTAATGTTTGGATATTGATTAAATAAAATTGATAAAGGGTTAGTTCAGTTTCACAATGTCAGTTCCGGTAACAACTTTACGAATGTCACTTTGTTTCAGTGTACTTACACAGCCCAGCTAAATTTTAATAAAAGGAGGTGCCGACAGGGAGCGAAGGTGAAAAATGAATTCGCAATTCATTGTGTGCCATTCAATCACTCATTGTAAATTCAAATGTCATAAATAATTGAACATTGGGCTGAAGTAAGGGTGAGTGATTGTCAATATCCTGATCACTATTTCAATAAGGAGATACAAATGTCGCAACAGAATCAAACAGTTCCGACTCAAGCTTGGGTTACGGTTTTTGCCGGAATGGCAATTAACCTATGCCTTGGTATTCTATATGCCTGGAGTATCTGGAAATCTGCTCTTGTAGATGTTGATAAGGCCGGCCAGACAATGGAGGGAATAAACGCTGGGTGGGTGTATCTCAACAATGCTCAGGCAGCAACTCCCTTTTCTCTTTGTGTCATCATCTTTGCCCTCCTGATGATCCCCGGTGGACGTATTCAGGATAAGATCAGCCCTAAATTTGGCGCAATACTCGGTGGATTAACCCTGGCGGCCGGTTGTATAATTGCCGGTCTCATGAAGAGTTACACCGGCATCATGATCGGTTTTGGTATCCTGGGCGGCATCGGAATGGGTATCGGCTATGCGGCGCCTACACCTGCAGCCCTGAAATGGTTTGGTCCTCATAAGCGTGGCTTGATTGCCGGTATCGTTGTTGGTGGCTACGGTGGTGCTGCTCTGTATATCGGTGCTCTTGGGTCATACCTCATTAAAAACTACGGCATTACGGGCAGTTTCGTCGGTCTTGGCGTGTTTTTTGCCGCAGTTGTTGTTATTGCCGGATCGATGTTGAAGACGCCACCCGAAGGTTATAAGCCTCCAACCCTTTCCGGTGGCAATGTGGCAACGGCCAATTCGACAATTACCAACTGGGAAGCCTCCGATGTTTTGAAAACCTGGCAGTTTTATGCCCTGGTTGTCATGTTTATCCTGACAACTCAGTCCGGCTTGCTGATTATTGCCAATGCCAACGGCTTGTTAATGAAAACTGCCAAAGGCATGGATTTTTTCGTCGCCAATGGCTGGATTCTTGTGTCGTTTGGTGGTTTGGTCAACGCCTTGGGCCGTGTCGGTACCGGGTTCTACTCGGATAAAATAGGACGTTTGAACGCCTATTGCCTCAACTGTGGTATTTCGGCGCTGTGCCTCTTTTCTCTGCCCTATATAATCAGTACCCAGAATCTGCTGCTTCTTTTCCTCGCCGTGGGAATAGCCTACTGGCAGTATGGTGGGGGACTTGCACTGATGCCATCCTTTACTTCTGATTTTTTTGGTCCGAAGAATCTTGGTATGAACTATGGATTAGTATTTATTGGTTGGGGCCTCGGCTTTTTCATGGCCAGACTGGGGGGAACTATCCAGGATGTTACCGGCAGCCTGAACAACGCCTTCTATATCTCCGGCGGCTTGTTGATTGCCGGTGTTGTCCTTGCCCAGATGACCAGGCGGCCAATGCATACGGACGAAGAGCGAGTTGGTAAAGCAACTGCCTAAATAAAATCATTTTCTTGAGTCAGGTCTTGTTGGGATCAGTGCAGTTTATTTTCCCAACTGAGAATAAAAAAGCCATCTACAAGGAGTGTTGAATATGAGTGAAGAAAGTAAATCTGTTGAAACTTCCGAGGCGGAAATTGCGGTTCACTGGACAGAAGAAGCGTTGTATCATCCATCATCGAAATTCATTGGCCAGGCAAATCTCACCGATCCAGCCGTCTTCGATCGGTTCAGTTTGGACAATTTCCCCGATTGCTATACTGAGTTTGCCGAGATGCTCACCTGGTACAAGTATTGGGATGAAGTACTCGACACAAGTGATGCGCCCTGCTGGAAATGGTTTAAAGGCGGTAAGCTGAATGCCAGTTATAACTGTATCGACAGGCATCTTGATAAAAATAAGAACAAGACTGCTATCCATTTTGTTCCTGAGCTGGAAGAAGAACGAGTTCAGCATATCACCTATCAGGAGCTCTATGTTCGGGTCAACGAGTTTGCCGCCCTGTTGCGAGACACTGCAGGCCTGAAAAGAGGCGACAGAGTCACCATTCATATGCCGATGTCGGCCGAACTGCCCATCTCTATGCTGGCCTGTGCCAGGCTGGGTGTTATTCACTCGGTGGTTTTTGGTGGTTTTTCATCCAGTGCCTGTGCCGACAGGGTTGTTGATTCAAACAGCCGGGTGCTTATTACCATGGATGCTTATTATCGTGGTGGGAAGCTGCTCAATCACAAGGCGGTCGATGACGAAGCCTGTGAACTGGCGGCTAAAGACGGGCAGAAAGTCGATCAGCTCCTCATCTGGCAGCGCTATCCAGGTAAGAATTCTTCTGACTCTGAGCTGCATGAAGGCCGCGATATCATAGTTAATAATGAGCTGAAGAAGTATTATGGCGCGCGGGTCAAGCCGGAGCAGATGCTGGCGGAAGAACCGCTTTTCCTGATGTATACCAGTGGAACAACCGGTAAGCCGAAAGGCGCCCAGCACAGCACCGGCGGGTATCTTTCCTATGTCACCGCCATGTCGAAATACATCCAGGATATTCATCCCGAGGATGTCTACTGGTGTATGGCCGATATCGGCTGGATTACCGGCCACTCTTTTATCGTTTACGGGCCGTTGGCGCTCTGCGCTTCTTCGGTAATCTTCGAAGGAGTGCCTACCTATCCCGATGCCGGACGCTCCTGGAGGATTGCTCAGGAACTCGATGTCAATATTTTCCACACCGCCCCGACCGCTATTCGTGCCCTGCGCAAGATAGGACCGGACGAGCCGGCCAAGTACACCTACAATTTCAAGCATATGACGACTGTCGGTGAGCCGATTGAACCCGAAGTATGGAAGTGGTACGAGAAAGAAGTCGGCAAGGGCAAAGCGGTTATCGTCGATACCTACTGGCAGACCGAAACCGGTGGCTTCCTCTGCTCCACCGTGCCTGGCATAGCACCGATGAAGCCGGGTAGCGCCGGACCTGGCGTTCCTGGAATCCATCCGATCATTTTTGATGAAAATGGTGTTGAAATCCCGGCTGGTGCCGGCAAAGCCGGTAATATCTGTATCCAGAATCCATGGCCGGGATGTTTCCAGACCATCTGGGGCAACAGACAGCGATTTGTTGATACCTATTTCGGTATGTATAACAAAGACCCCAAAAGCAAGGATTGGCGTGACTGGCCGTATCTGACAGGTGACGCGGCGGTCATGGACAAGGATGGTTATGTTCGTATTCTCGGCCGTATTGATGATGTTATTAACGTTTCCGGTCATCGTCTCGGTACCAAGGAAATCGAATCCGTATGTCTGACCGTTCCAGAGGTTGCGGAAGCCGCGGTTGTGCCGGTCAATCACGAGATCAAAGGCAAGGAGCCCGAGGTCTATGTTTCGCTGAAGCCGGGCTTTGAGGCATCTGCGGAAATTCAGAAAAAAATCGCCGATGCGATCACCTTCCAGATCGGTAAGATTGCAAAATGCCGAAACGTCTGGATAGTGCCCGATATGCCAAAAACCCGATCAGGTAAAATTATGAGAAGGGTTCTCGGGGCGATTTCAAACAAGGGCGATGTCGGCAATGTTATGACGCTGGCAAATCCTGAGATTGTCGAGCAGATTCAGAAAATGGTAGGCAAGTAGTACTGGGAAGCAGTGTAGCATCTACATCCATCCACCTGTAGTTGCGAGATGGCGGGAGCCCTCAGGGTTTCCGCCATTTTTTTTGTGTTTTGCGCAGTTTTACGGTACAGTGCACTCCTTAACGGATGAACTGGCCTTAAAAAGGGGAATTATGGGACGGGATTTTTATCTGCCGTATCTTATCAACTATTCTCATCTGGTAGCCGAAGATGTGGTAATTTTTTGTGTTGCCATGCTTACCGCTATTATTGTCAGTGCGGAAGGGCAGGCGTTTGCCGCTACTTTGCTTGGCGATTCACGGCAGGGTGCCGGAGACAGGTTCCATTTCAATGTCTTTATGCACATGAGCCTGCTCGGGACGCTGAATTTTTTTATTGCCGGGTTTGGGTGGGCGAAAGAAATTGCTATTGACGCCGGAAATTTCAAAAATTTTCCTCGGCTTTTTCTTGTTTTGAGTAGACTTGCCGGGCCTCTGGCGAATTTTATGATGGCCAACATTGCCGCCAGTCTGTCCTGGCTGCTCGGCAAGTATAATTTTGACGACAGGGTTTTTTCGACAATCGTCGTGGTGAATGTAACCATGGCGATTTATGGGTTGATCATCATACCTCCGCTACCTGGTTCTGCGCTCCTTTGGGCGATCCTCCCCGATGGCCAATTGCTGGAGAAGACAAAAAAAATGCTCTGTCTTGCAGGGCCCTATCTTATTGTCGGTATCTTTCTTCTTATCAGGCTGAGCGGCTGGGAAGGGGTAAGTTCTTTTTTTAATCCCATAGTTGCAGCCATTACAGGTTTTATCCTTGATTTATAGTGACATAGAAATGTTTTTCTTGTTTTTTGACAAAAAAAACATTTCGTGAAGGAACTTATCCCCCGCACAGCACAGGGACGAAACGGAATCCCGATCTTTTTCGCAGGGGTCGTGACTTACAGATTGTTCTCTTTTTTTCTTGTTTGCTGCAAAGCAACTAATCTGTAAGGCACATCTACCTCTGCAGGGGCGTTGAAGAAGCAGGAATTTACGCAAGTTCATTGAAACGACAGCTCAGCACCAGGTCGCCATCTTCGTAGACGGTCTTTACCTTGTATGGCAAGGTCTTGAAAAGTCGTATCATTGCCTTGTTGGTCGGAAAAGTGTAGGCGACCAGCCCTGCAATGCCATTTTCCCGAGCAACTGCCGCCAGTTTTTTCAGGAAAAAAGTGCCGAGGCCCTTGCCTTGATATCCTTCACTGACCGAAAAGGCCACTTCGGATAAATTCTCATTATCCAGTTTCATGCTCTCGGCAACCGCCACTACCCGACCAAACCCAAAATCACCGACGACTGCGACAAGCGTCAGGTCTTTAATGTAATCGGTCTGTGAGCGGGTTTCCATTTCCGGTCTGGCAAAGATGGTTTTCTGGCAGAAAAATCTGGTCAGGACATCTTCTTTGGGCAGGCTGTAGTAATGTTCCTGAATGCGGCGTTCATCTACCGGTTTGGACGGCCGTATGGTAATTGTTTCCCCATTAATTTTCAGAGTCTCTTCCAGCTGGATGGGGTAAACGGCCTTGGCCGCCTCGCCGAGACTTCGTTCTGCACCTATCAACCCTCGTTCCTTTGCTGCTTCAAAGAGTTCTTCCCTGAATTGAGGGTGGGCCAGGCTGATCATGGCAACGACACGCTCCTGGATGCTTTTACCAAACAGATTAACGGCACCGTATTCAGAAACTACATAATGGACATCGCCCCGGGGGACCACCACGACATAGTCGTTGAGATGCGGTACAATATTCGACTGCAGGCCATTTTCCGTCTGGCAGGTAGAAAAGAGCATGAGAATGGATTTTCCGCCGGGTGACCGTCTGGCGCCCCGGACAAAATCAGGAATGCCGGATACTCCGGCAAATCGAGTGGCCGCAGATGCTTCGGCTGTTACCTGGCCGGTAAGGTCAATCATGCGTGCGACATTCATTGAAACCATCCGGTTGTGCCGGGAGATGACGAAGGGATCGTTGACGTAATCCGAAGGATGAAAATCAATCGCCGGATTATCGTTGAGAAATTCGTACAGGTTGTGCGTACCTATGGCCATTGAGGCGACCATTTTACCGTCGTTGAAACCTTTTTTCTTGTTGTTGATATTTCCCGTGGAGTAGAGATGCATGATGTCGTCGGTTAGAAACTGGGAATGCACACCCAGGTCATGCTTGTTGGAGAGAGCATGCACCGTAGCCTGAGAGGCCGCATCCAGTCCAATCTGCAGGGTTGAGCCATCTTCAATCAACCGTGCAATATGGCTGCCGATACGGGTAGCTGCCTCTGAGGAAATTTTTGAGGATGGGACCGAAAGTAAGTCCTCTTCATGCTCAACGATGAGGTCGACATCATTGACATGAATAAAACTCTGTCCCATAACCCTGGGCATCCGGGGGTTTACCTGGGCAATGACAAAATCGGCGGAACGGGCGGCTGCCAACGTGACGTCGACAGAAATGCCGAGACTCATCCAGCCGAAATCGTCGACCGGAGATACTTGGATTAAGGCCACGTTTAACGGCATTTTGCGGGTTATGAAAAGATTGGGAACGTCGGACATGTTCATCGGTGTTATGAAACGTCTCTGCAGGGCGATGGATGACGATTTCGTCGAACCAAGGTAAATCGAACGTATATTCAGGTTGGTGTCTTTCGTTTTATCGGCAATGGCGGTAAGGGATGCAGTTTCGCGGCCCAGTAAACGAACTATTTCCAGGCCACTGAAATTGTATGTTTTATTCACGAGTTCCTGGACAAGAATCTGTGGTTCTCCGCAGCCGGAACCGATAAATACCCGCTGCCCTGATCGAATGCGGGCAATAGCCTCTGCTGGACTGACTAATTTCTCTAAATATGTATCCGCCCAGTATTGGGTATTAGGCATGTTGAACTCCTTTTGTGATATATGGTAAAAACAGCAATACTGTACAAAGGTCTGGTAAGCCGAAAGTGACGTGCTTACATCATAATGTTAACAAAGTCATTGTTTTTCGGAAGTTTATTGTGAAAATAAACGGAGAATGAACATCATTATAACTCTATGATAATCTTCGATTACAGAGAAAGCAATCACAACTCAAACCGATATTGTCAAGGGGGCGGGACGAAATAAAAAAGCGGTACCTGGAAGAGAATGCTTCCAGGTACCGCTTCTCAGGTTCGAAAATTCAAGCCTGCTACGAGGCTACAGTTTCAACGTATCGATTGGACGGCTATTGTAAACAGGCTTGTTCTGATGGCGCCTGTATGAGTAAAACTGGAGTCTGGTGGATGATACGTGCCGCCTTTTCCGATAGATGAATATTTGCTTGCCTTTTTTAGCCCGTTTTCGAACCTTAATGGATCTGTTTGTCGTTGCTTGCTAAGCTGTCTGGGTCTGCTGCACCGGTTTTGGTTCAATCCATGGCTTTCCGACAGGGAGAACGTTGCGGCCAAAAACCTGCAGGAAGATAACATGAGCCATCATGTACCAGGCATTCAAAGCACACAGGATTAATACATAAGCGGCAACCTGGGTCATTGCCGGATATCCGAAATGGGCCAGATCGAGAAGGATAAATCCCGCCACCAGCAGGGTGAACGTTGAGGCCATGGCACCGTGAATTCTCATGGCACCAACCCACAGAATCATAGTGAAGAGAGTCCATACCACAAGAAAGTATCCCACATCGGTTGGGCTCGATTTGTAAATATCAAATTTGTTGAACAGCAAGATGATACAAAGGGCAATCCAGAACGCTCCATATGAACAAAATGCACTGTAACCGAAGTTGTTTCCGACCTTGAATTCCTGGAATCCGGCAAAGAGCTGAGCGAATCCACCAAAAATAATACCGCAGGCGATTACCGGGCCTACCCCGCACAGACCGAGATTATGTAATTGCAGAATAAGGGTGGTGAGTCCAAATCCAGCTAGTCCTACTACTGCCGGGTTTCCCGTCTGGGTTTGACTGGCTGCCATGTTTTTCTCCTCGTCCTAAAATGTTGAATAATTAAAACATCTCTTGCCTCGTGTGCAACACCGGTAGAATTGCAAACACTATGCCGGATGTGGTATACGTATAAATATGTTTAATATCAATGTGATAGGGTGATGTAACCTGGAGGGAAGGTGTACAATTAAAGTTGTAGTATTCCGAGCGAGACGCATGACGACCGGGGGGGTTGTGACGTGCGGGCACAGAACAATTTTGATTGTAGTCACAATTAAAATTGTAGGGCTTTCCCGGCTACTCCAGGTTTTTGAGTCTTTTACTCAAGGCCTGTTGAGAAATGCCGAGTAGGGACGCGGCGGTGGTTTGATTGTTTCCTGCTCTGTGCATAGCCTCCTCCACCAGCAGTCGAGTCGCCTGCTTGATGGTCGGGAGGGGGTCGGCAAAGGTGATTGGGATACCACCTTTCGCGTCGCGCGTATGGTGTTTTGCTTCGTCTTGCTGTGTTCTGGAGATGTGCTGGCGAAAGACGGCGAGGGGGAGAATTCCATTGCTGTTTTGTGCTATGGCATCAAAGACCATGGCTTGTAGTTCCCTGATATTGCCGGGGAAATTGTATGATTCCAGAAGGGCTATCAGTTCTTCGGGGATTCTTGGCTGCTTTTTCTTGAGGGTTTCTGCAGCACACTGGACAAAGTGGTCGACCAGTTCGCCAAGATCTTCTTTACGTTCTCTGAGTGGTGGTAAAATGATCCGATGGGTTCGAAGCCGGTAATGCAGGTCCTGGCGAAAAATTTCTTTCTGCTGCAAGTCCCAGAGATCTACGTGGGTCGAGGCGACGATGCGGGCGCTGCTAGTCTTGTTGGTGTCTCGACCGAGCGGCATGTATTCCTTTTCCTGGAGCAGGCGAAGCAGTTTGATCTGGGAAATCGGGCTCAGGTCGCCTATTTCATCAAGAAAAAGGGTACCGTGAGCGGCTTTTTCAATGAGGCCAGGCCTGTCAGTATCGGCGCCGGTGAACGCCCCCTTGACATGGCCGAATAAGGTGTCGGAGAAGACGTTGTCGTCAAGACCTGCAACATTGATCGCGACGAATTCTCCGGGAATACCGCTGACCTGGTGAATGGCTCTGGCGATCAGTTCTTTTCCCGTGCCGGTCTCTCCCCGGATAAGAACCGGCTCTGGGGTCATTGCTGCTGATTCAACATAGTTGAACAACAGGAGCATTTTAGGTGAACTGGTGATAATTTTGGCAAAAGCTTCGGGGTGTTTCAGCTGGCCCTCACGCAACTGTTCCTTGAGAGCTATGTTTTCTTGATGTAATGCGCCGTACTGGATACTTTTTTTAACCGATGCGATGAGACGATTCTCGTCAACGGGTTTGACTATATAATCAAAGGCACCCGATTTCATGCATTCAACCGCGGTTTCGGCATCAATTCGACCGGTAATAATAATGACCGGAATTTGTGGATTCTGATTGGTTATCTGTTCTAAAATTGCTTCCCCGTCGAGATGCGGCATATTCAGGTCGAGCAGGATAACACTTGGAGGGCGCTGGCTGATGATGGACATCGCCTGTCTGCTGTCGGCACAGGTGAGCACGTTGCTAATTCCGGCAAGCTGCAGGGTTGTGTCAACCGAAAGAAGGATTGCTTCTTCATCATCGATCACCAGAATTGGATCGGCCGGGTAAAGTCTCTTGTTCATATCATTCTCCCTACGACTTCATCGGTGCTGTAGCGTGGCAGCAGAATCGTCGCGGTTGTACCCTCCTGGGGAATGGACCTGAAGTCAAGCCAGCCGCCATGGTTGCGTACTATTGTATCCGAGATGGAAAGTCCAAGCCCTGTTCCGCTGCTGTCGCGTTTCGTGGTAAAAAATGGATCTTTAATGCGGGCGAGAATTTCCGGTGCCATACCCGGCCCGGTATCGCGGACTTCCAGAAATATTTCTTCTGATTCTTCGATGTATCCCGTTGTAATGGAGAGGCTTTGTTTGGGGTCGGTAAGTGCCTGACATGCATTCACTACCAGATTGATGACGACCTGGCTCAGCCTCTGGCTATTGCCCTGGATGGTCGGCAGGCTTTCCGAATAGACAACCTGGAAATTGCAGGTCGCCTTTTTGATGAGACTCGAGATGAGGCCGACGGCCTTTTCCACCACCTGGTTCAGATTTACGGTTTCACGCAGATCGGAGGGTTTATGCCCGGAAAACTCCTTCAGGTCGCCGACGATACGTTTGACCCGCTCCACTCCTTCCTGTGAATACAGAAGAAGGCGAGGCATTCTTTCCCGTAATTGCGGGTAGGCCATGGTCCCGACCTCCAGGTCCTGGTTCTCCTCATAGTGATTATCAAGAATAGGCTGGATGGCATGCCATAATTTATCGAATACCTGAATGTTAAGCATGACAGAGGAAATGGGATTATTGATCTCATGGGCGACACCGGAGACCAGGGTGCCAAGCGATATCATTTTGTCAGTCTGCATGAGCTGTTCCTGTTGCATTTTGGTCTGGGCCTCGATTTTTTTCTTCTCCGTAATGTCTCTGGCCGTCATGAGAAAGGTTGAAAGTTGATCCGCTGTCTCAAGTTTTGCAAAGGTGGCCTCAACGGTAATAGTCCGTTTGTTTTTTAAGATAAATGTTGTTTCCAGTAGGTAGTCGTCCGGCCGGTCATTGCTTATCTGGTTGATTTTTGCCTGGAAAGGTTCTTGCTGTTCAGGGGGGATCATGTCGGTAATGTTCATATCCTTCATTTCCGACAGCAGGTAGCCGCTTATTCTTTTCCACGCGGTGTTCGCATAGCTGATCTGCAGATTGGAGTCGAAAAGCAGGATAATCTCCCGGGCAGTTTCGGCCAGCAGTCGATATTTGTTCTCGCTTTTCCTTAAGGATTCCTCCATTTCCAGCCGATGGGCTTCGCCGGCTGCACCCTGCCAGATAATATAGACCGAAAGTATGGAAATTATGGCCAGGATGCCGAGGAAAATAAAGGTCATGCGTTTGGTTATTGCGGCAATCTGCGCCCGCACGTCTTCCACATATACCCCTGTCCCGATCACCCAATGCCAGGGTCTGTATTCCTGGACATAGCTGATCTTGGAAAAAATCCGTGTAGGTTCGTCCTGCCATTGCCAATGGTACCTGACGTATCCGCCCCCAGTTTCTTTCACAGTTGCCAGAAATGCCTGGAAGAGTTTCATGCCGGCGGGGTCTTCGGTGTCGGTGACATCTTTTCCTTCGAGATCCGGGCGATACGGATGCATGATCATTGTTGGATGGGTGTCGTTGATCCAGAAGTAATCCTTTCCCTCAGGTCCATAGCGGAGTCGGCGGAGGTGGGCTGCTGCCTGACGTTTTGCCTCATCAACGGTAATCGATTTGTTATCTGCAAGTTCGGCGTAATACCGGATGGAACTCATGGCTGATTCACTCAACGCGTGAATCATTTCCCGTTTTCGTTCCATGAGATGGGCCTCTACCTTTGGCAGTATGTAACCAAAAAATGTCCCGATGAACAAAAACATCGACATAAGCACCGGCATGAAAATTTTCGCAGGAACTATATTTGGCAAAAAAGATTTTGCAGGGATTTTCATTGCTGTCACGGCTGATATCAAAGAGGCGAAATTATATGGAACATTAAGAGCAGAACGATATTCCGCGGTGAAATTATGACGTCCATTGTCTTTTTCCTGGCCCGGCACTTTTCTGAAAAATATTTGGCGACGGAAAACAGCTGATTGATACGGAAAGAACATCAAAATAACAATCTGTTAATTTGGCCAACTTTAGTAGGTTGGTAGAAGTACTCTTATTCATTTCGATAAAATTAATTGAAGATGTCGATAAAGTCAATTTGGAAAGAACAGATAGGTGTAACATTGTTCTGTTTGTTGTCCGCCGTGCAGTTTTGGTTAACAATAAATATAAATAAAACAAATATATATATGGTTTTCAAGGTAATAACATTGTCCTCTTTTGTTTCTAATAGCGGAAAAAAAATTCAAATCGTTTGAGGTGTATATCCTCTATCTAACATATTGTAAGTAAAAATAAATTACAAATAGAAAAGTATTTCACTGCTGGTAGTTGTGTAACAATGTTTGATTTAACGCTTGAACAATGATGTCCTATGCAGTATAAAATGCAATTGAGACTGGTGGATGGACTAAAATTCAGACCAAAAGGAGTGGTTATGGGTAAGTTTGATGAGGTGTTTCAGCGAAGTGTTGAAAATCCAGAGCAGTTTTGGGCAGAAGCAGCTAAGGATATCACATGGTACAAAGAACCCGAAAAAATTTTAGACAGTTCCAATGCTCCGTTTTATAAATGGTTTCCCGGCGGCAAGATGAACACGTGTTATAATGCGGTTGATCGTCACGTGGAAAACGGGCGAGCCGACCAGACCGCAATCATCTACGATAGTCCTGTTACGAATACCATTAAGAAAATCTCCTATAAAGAACTGCAGGGCATGGTCGCAACATTTGCCGGTGGTCTGGCCAGCCTTGGCGTTGCAAAAGGCGATACCGTCGTCATTTATATGCCGATGATCCCCGAGGCTGCCGTGGCCATGCTGGCCTGTGCCAGGCTGGGTGCAATACACTCGGTCGTTTTTGGCGGTTTTGCACCCCATGAGCTGGCTATCCGAATTGATCATGCCCAGCCGAAACTGCTGATTACCGCATCCGGGGCGATTGAAGGCAAGAAAACTCTTGAATACAAACCGCTGGTAGACAGTGCGATCAAGCAATCTACTCATGAAGTGAAAAATGTTGTCGTTTTTCAGCGCGATATCGTCAAGGCCTCCCTGGTTGAGGGACGCGATATAGACTGGAAAGAATTGGTAGGCAAGAGCAAGCCGGTCGGATGCACCGAGGTCGATGCCACCGATCCACTCTATATTCTTTATACCTCAGGTACTACCGGAATGCCTAAGGGCGTGCTGAGAGATAATGGCGGTCATGCAGTCGCCCTTTACTGGACCATGAAAAACCTTTATGACATCAACCCCGGGGAGGTCTGGTGGTCGGCGTCGGATGTCGGCTGGGTTGTCGGTCACTCCTATATTGTTTATGCTCCTTTGCTGCAAGGTTCCACCACGGTCTTTTATGAAGGGAAGCCGGTGGGAACCCCCGATGCCGGAGCGTTCTGGCGGGTTATTTCCCAGCATAAAGTGAAGACTCTTTTTACTGCCCCTACCGCGTTCCGGGCGATTAAAAAAGAAGATCCAAACGGGGATTTCATCAAGAAATATGATATTTCCTGTTTTAAATGCCTCTATCTTGCCGGTGAGCGAACCGATCCCGACACCCTGCACTGGGCGGAAGATATGATTGGTGTGCCGGTTATCGACCACTGGTGGCAGACGGAAACCGGCTGGGCAATCGTCGGTAACTGCCGCGGTATCGAACAGCTTCCCGTTAAAGAAGGGTCGCCCACCAAGGCACTGCCGGGCTATGCAGTTATGGTCGTCGACGAGGAATGCAAGGAAGTACCTCCCGGAACAGAAGGGAATATCGTCTGTAAACTGCCGCTGCCTCCGGGGACTTTAACGACGCTGTGGCGCAACGACGACCGTTATGTCAAGTCCTATATGACCAAGTTCCCCGGCTACTATGATACCAGTGATGGCGGATACATCGATGAAGATGGCTATGTGTATGTCATGGGACGAATGGATGATGTTATCAATATCGCCGGACATCGTTTGTCAACCGGGGCAATGGAAGAGATAATCTCCAACCATCCCGATGTCGCCGAATGTGCCGTCTTTGGTGCTGATGATCAAATGAAAGGTCAGCTGCCCGTCGGGTTCTTTGTCGTCAAGGCCGGGGTCACCCGTCCTGGAGATGAAATCAAGGCTGAGCTGGTCAAGATGGTCCGTGAATCTATCGGTCCGATTGCCTGTTTCCGTGATGCCTGCCAGGTTGCACGGTTACCGAAAACCCGATCGGGTAAGATTTTGCGCGGTACCATGCGATCTATCGCCAACAGTAAGGATTATAAGGTGCCGTCAACCATTGACGATCCGACAATTCTTAATGAAATCACCGATACCCTGAAAAAAATGGGTTACGCCAAGAAATAGTTTACGCATACTTCAACCGGCAGCTGCTTTTTGGCAGCTGCCTTTTTTTTAACTTTAAGGGGCCCGAGAGAACTCCTGCTCCGAATTCCAGGATGAGTGTTTATGAAAATCCATGAATACCAGGCAAAAGAACTTTTTCGTAAGTATAAGGTGCCAACTCCCGAAGGCGGTGTCAGTACTACTGTAGAGGGTGTTGAAAAGGCTGCTGCAAATCTTGGCCTTCCGGTTGCTGTCAAAGCTCAGATTCATGCTGGGGGGCGGGGTAAGGGCGGCGGTGTGAAAATAGCCAAGACAGTCAAGGAAGTCACAACGGCTGCACAGGCAATACTTGGTATGACTCTGGTCACCAAGCAGACCGGCCCGGAAGGACGTGTGGTTAAAACGATTTTGGTTGAAAAAGGATTGTCGATAAAAAAAGAACTCTACCTGTCCATTATCCCTGACCGCAGTACCGCGACCATCACCATCGTTGCGAGCCAGGATGGCGGTATGGATATAGAGGAAGTTGCCGCCAAAACCCCTGAACGGATCATCAAAGTTCCCGTGAATCCGATTACCGGTATCAGGGGATATCATGTCGGTCAGGTCATGTTTGGTCTGCAGCTCGATAAAGCGGTTATGAAAGAGTTCGGGGCAATCCTGAAAAATCTCTATAATTTGTTTGTTGATTATGACTGCTCCATGGTCGAGATCAATCCTCTGATTATCACGGATGATAATCGGGTTATTGCCCTTGATGCCAAAGTCGATATAGATTCTAATGCCTTGTTCAGGCACCCCGACGTTGTTGCCATGCACGATCCGAACGAAGATGACCCTGCCGAAGCGGAAGCAGCTAAATACAACCTGAATTATATCAATCTAGACGGGAATGTCGGCAACATGGTCAATGGCGCCGGCCTGGCCATGGCTACCATGGATATCATCAAGCAGGCAGGTGCTGAGCCGGCTAACTTCCTTGATGTCGGTGGCGGTGCCAATGCAGAGATGGTGGAAAATGGTTTTCGTATAATCTTGAGCGATTCCAAGGTGAAGGGGATTTTGATCAACATCTTTGGCGGCATACTGCGCTGCGATGTTCTGGCACAGGGAGTGGTTCAGGCGGCGGAGAAAGTCAAATTGTCGGTGCCTGTCGTGGTCAGAATGGAAGGGACCAATGTTGAGGAAGGACGACGAATACTCAGTGAGTCAGGTCTGAAATTAATCAATGCAACCGATCTGGCCGATGCTGCCAAAAAGGTCGCAGAACTCGTAGCCTGATTGAAAATACGCTTGGCCGAAGAGACCATCCGGGAAAATCCAACGACAAAACATACAAAAAAACAAAAGCTTGAAGAGGATAAGCAAAAGATGTCCGCCTCCTGTGTTCGGCGACGTGTTTCTTTTTATGTTTGTTGAGAGTCTCAAGACAGGACCCACATGACATCAAAAAACCTGTTATTTCAATCAACTAATTTTGATGTGCCGGTGGCGGGGCAAGCGGTTAAAGGAAACTCACCTGACTTTTAAAAGGTGTATGTATTAAATATACTCGCAAAGGAAAAAAATGAGCATTCTAATTAATTCCCAAACACGTGTCCTTGTTCAGGGTATTACCGGCAAGGAAGGGCAGTTTCATACCCAGCAGTGTATCGCGTATGGTACAAACGTTGTTGCAGGGGTGACGCCTGGCAAAGGTGGTCAGAGTATGGACTCGGTACCAGTTTTTAATACCGTACAGGAAGCGAGGGAAAAGACCGGTGCCGACGCCTCCATGATACTTGTCCCTCCGCCTTTCGCAGCCGACGCGATTCTTGAGGCAATAGACGCAGGGGTGGAACTTATTGTCTGCATAACCGAAGGTGTTCCGGTTATGGATATGCTGCGCATAAAAAATTATCTGGCAATGAAAAAGACCCGGCTTATCGGGCCGAATTGCCCGGGGATTATTACTCCTGGGCAATGCAAGATCGGCATTATGCCTGGTGCTATTCATAAGCCCGGCGGCCCGGTCGGTGTTGTCTCCCGCTCCGGCACGCTCACCTATGAGGTGGTGCACCAGTTGACCCAGGTCGGACTTGGTCAGACAACATGCGTGGGTATCGGTGGCGATCCGGTAAACGGTACGGGGTTTATCGATTGTTTAGAGGCCTTCAATGCAGATCCGGAGACGAAGGCGGTGGTCATGGTTGGTGAGATCGGCGGCAACGCTGAGGAACAGGCGTCTGCCTGGATCAAGGCCAATATGAAAAAACCAGTTGTCGGCTTTATTGCCGGACTGACGGCGCCGCCAGGCAGGCGCATGGGCCACGCGGGTGCGATAGTCAGCGGCGGACAGGGTACGGCAGCAGCAAAGATCGAAGCCATGCAGCAGTGCGGCCTCTATGTATGTGAAGATCTCGGTTCTTTAGGCAAATTATGTAAGGAAGCTTTTTCCTGATTATCTGGCTGGAAATGATGGTGAGCTGCGAAGTGCACTGTGAATTTTGTTTCAAGGAGACACGATGAAGACAAATGACCAATTGGATCACCTGAAGAAACTCAGGGCGGAAGCCCGACTGGGTGGTGGTCAGAAAAGGATAGACAAGCAGCATGAAAAAGGGGTTATGACTGCCCGGGAACGCATTGACCTGCTGCTGGATAAAGGATCGTTCGAAGAGTTCGATATGTTTAAATCCCATAGATGCCGGGATTTCGGCATGGAGACGCAAGTCTTTCCAGGTGATGGCGTGGTAACCGGGCATGGCACTGTAAATGGTCGCATTGTTTATGTTTTTGCCCAGGATTTCACGGTGCTTGGTGGTTCTCTTTCAGAAACATTTGCGGAAAAGATCTGCAAGATAATGGATCTTGCCATGAAAAACGGTGCGCCGGTAATCGGCCTGAACGATTCTGGTGGAGCCCGTATTCAAGAGGGCATCGAGAGCCTTGCCGGGTATTCGGAGATTTTTCAGCGCAACGTCATGGCTTCCGGTGTCGTGCCACAGATATCGGCTATTTTCGGTCCCTGTGCCGGGGGAGCGGTGTATTCGCCTGCGCTGACCGATTTTGTCATAATGGTTCAGAATCAGTCCTATATGTTTCTCACTGGGCCAAAGGTTGTTAAATCGGTGACCTTTGAAGATGTTACCACCGAAGCATTGGGTGGAGCGGCAATGCATGCCAGTCGCAGCGGCGTTTCTGATTATGCCGCAACTTCTGGTGCTGATGCAATTGAGTATATTAGAAAAATGCTCTCTTACCTGCCCCAGAACAATATGGAGAACCCGCCTTGCATACCCTGCGCCGATCCAAGAAACCGTGACTCTGTCGAGCTCAATTCGATACTTCCGGACAATAATAACGCCGCCTACGACATGAAGGAGATTATTCTCCAGACTATCGATGATCGTGACTTTTTTGAGGTTAAAGAAAGCTTCGCCCCTAATCTGATTGTAGGCTTTGCCCGGTACAACGGGATGAGTGTCGGTATCGTCGCTAACCAGCCTTTACATCTTTCCGGGGTGCTTGACATCGATTCGTCGGTTAAGGGTGCCAGGTTTGTGCGGTTCTGTGACTGTTTTAATATTCCGGTGGTGACCTTTGTCGACGTTCCGGGGTTCTTGCCGGGAACAGCACAGGAATATGGCGGGGTTATCAGGAATGGCGCCAAGATACTCTATGCCTTCGCCGAAGCTACCATCCCCAAGGTTACCGTTATCACGAGGAAAGCCTATGGTGGTGCCTACTGCGTCATGTCCTCCAAGCATCTCCGGGGAGATATCAATTATGCATGGCCCAGTGCGGAAATTGCCGTAATGGGCGCAACCGGTGCGGTAGGCGTCCTGTATGGCCGAGAAGCCAAAAAGGCCGAAAATCCTGCCGCCTTTCTCAAAGAAAAAGAAAAAGAGTACCAGGACACTGTCGCAAATCCATATGTCGCTGCCCAGCGAGGATATATCGACGATATTATTGAACCGGCCAGAACTCGGGTCAGAATCATCAGGGCGCTGGAGTTGTTGCAGAATAAGCGTGACACCAATCCAATGAAAAAACACGGCAATATACCATTATAACTGACTTGAGATCTAGTCGATCATAGAAGAGGAGATGCACATGACAGTGAAAATATTTATAAAACGGAAGGTGCAGGATCAGAATGCTGTCGAACTGACCCTTCTTCTGAAAAGATTGCGCGCGCTTACCCTTGAACAACCTGGATATATTTCAGGTGAAACCCTTACTCGGATAGATAAAAAGGACGAGTGCATGGTGATCAGCACCTGGCGTTCGGTTGAAGATTGGAACAGCTGGGTGAATAACCCCAAGCGCATCGAAATTCAGATGCAGATAGACAAACTGCTTGGTCAGGAAACCGACTATGCTATGTATAGCGCATAAAGTTGTCTTTCGCCGGTGTAAGGCGAAAGGATCGAATCTTTTATGCCACCCAAGGTACAGGTTCTTGAGCTGAAGAAGATGACCTTAAGACAAAATAATCAGTGGGTGTGTTGATGGCAGATAAAAAAAAGAAAATGGCCGCTGCCCTGGCTGCTGTAAGTCTCTATCTTCAACAGGAAGAGGCAGCTTTATATGAACAGCAGGCTCCCGTGCGGGAGACTGGCGGCACCGCATACAGTCCGTGGGCACAAAGTGGTAGTCAGGAAATGATGGCCATGCGGAGATTAATCCAATTAAGAACGTTTACTCGTTTTTAGTAGAATCTACAGTTTAAAGATCAGGTGATAGGAGAAATAGAATGAGTGATCAAGTCAAGATGACCCCATTGAATTATTCCGCAGACCGGCCTAAGGCTAAGAATCCTGTGAAAATAATGGATCTGTCGCTTCGAGACGGGCATCAGTCGCTTTTTGCGACTCGCGGACGGACAGAAGATATGATTCCGGTGGCGGAACTGATGGATGAAATAGGCTTCTGGGCTATCGAAACCTGGGGTGGTGCGACCTTTGACACCATGCACCGGTTCCTCAATGAGGACCCCTGGCAGAGACTGCGCACCCTGAAGCGCTACATCAAAAAGACCCCGTTCTCCATGCTCCTGCGAGCGCAAAACCTTGTTGGTTATCGAAATTATGCAGACGATCTGGCCTATGCCTTTGTTGATCGGGCGGCAGAAAACGGCATGGATATATTCCGGACCTTTGATGCCCTGAACGACTACCGGAACTTTGAGACGGTTGTCAAGCAGATCAAGAAAAGCGGCAAGCATTTCCAGGGTTGTATCTGTTATACCCTCACCGAGCCTCGCCTGGGCGGCGAGGTCTATAACCTCGATTATTACGTCGACAGGGCGAAAACTCTGGAAGATATGGGTGCCGATTCCGTCTGCGTCAAGGACATGGCCGGACTGATGGCCCCGTATGATGCGTATCCGTTGATCAAGGCCCTGAAAAAGGCGGTCAAGGTTCCCATTCATCTGCATAGCCACTTTACTTCAGGTATGTCACCGATGACCTTTTTGAAGGCGATCGAGGCAGGGGTAGATATTCTCGACACCTGTATGACGCCCTATGCCTACAGGACATCCCACGCAGCGATTGAACCACTGGTCATGGCCCTTCTTGGCACCAGTCGTGATACCGGTTTTGATATTAAGAAACTGGCGGTTATCAACGAGATTTTAGAAAAAGAGGTGCTGCCGAAATACAAACACCTGCTCGATGATTCCAAGGTCTCAATTATTGATATTAATGTTCTGCTGCACCAGACTCCTGGCGGAATGTTGTCGAATCTGGTCAATCAGCTGCGTGAAATGGATGCTCTGGATAAGATTGATGAGGTTTATAAGGAACTGCCGAGGGTTCGTAAGGATCTGGGCCAAATTCCACTTGTCACGCCTACCAGTCAGATTGTTGGTGTGCAGACGGTCAATAATGTCCTGCATGATACGCCGGATGAGCGCTACAAGATGATCACCGGACAGGTGAAGGATCTCTGCTACGGACTGTATGGGAAAACTGCGGTGCCGATTAATGCCGAACTCCAGAAAAAAGCTCTGAAAGGATACCCCCGTGGAGAAACGCCGATTACCTGTCGTCCGGCAGAAGTTCTTGAGCCGGAGCTTGACAAGGCTAAAGCCGAGATTGGCGATCTGGCCGTAGATATGGATGATCTGATCCTCTATGCCCAATTTCCGGTTACCGGAAAAAAATTCCTCGAATGGAAATACGGTAAATCCGAGCCACCGGCGAGCGTGAAGCCAATTACCATGGAAGAGGTGAAGAAAAGAGACGAACTGATCAAGAAGGCCAAGGCCGGTAAACTGATCGAGCCAAAAGGAGATACTCCGCCGAAATCTCCGGCGCTGAGAACGTTCAATGTCTTTGTCGACAACGAGTATTTCAATGTCGAAGTGGATCCAACCGGGGATATGCAGGCTGTTCCTGTGGCTCCACGGGCGGCAGCGGCTCCTGCCCCAGCCCCTGCGCAACCAGCGGCAGCAGCTCCGGCCCAGGCCCCGGCTCCAGAGCCGGTTGCACCGGCGGGTGGAACCCTGCTTCTTGCTCCTATGCCGGGTATGATCGTTAAATACGAGAAGAAAGCAGGCGATGCGGTTAAAAAGGGTGACACCCTGGTCGTCCTTGAGGCGATGAAGATGGAGAATGCCCTGACCGCACCCTGTGACGGAACGGTGAGCGGCATTAAATTTGCCAGTGGAGATACGGTTGCCAAAGGCGCTGTGCTCTGTGTCATAAGCTGATTTATCTTGTCCCACCTTTACGCGAGACACCGCAGGAAAATACCTTGCGGTGTCTCGTGGCAAGTCTTATGCCTCCCTTCGGAGGCGGTCGAATTCTCTGGACGAAATTATTCGAGTTGTGAGGTCGAGAAGATTGTTAACGAGTCGAACGGGCACACTCCACATTTTGATACGGATTGCTTCCTGGTGGAAAACTCGGTGGATGTCGGTGACGAGGTGAAGGGGCGGCACTAGAAAGGTTTAGGATATTGGCCAGCAGAAGATCTTCGGGGAAATTGCCAGAATCGCTGAACAGCATATTCAATACTCAGGATGGTATAACAAACAGAGCTGGCCGCAATCAAAAAGACCAGCCTTAACTACCTGTTGTTTACTTGCAAAAATCTAAGCAATGTATCCGCTGCAGCCGTAGGCGATGTCTTCTCGTTTTCTACCTCAGCCCGTAAGCCGGGCAAAGCTGCTTTCACCTGGGGATCGCTGTAAAACCACTGGCGTAAACCATCTTCCAGAAGAAAAGCCATCCAGTCAAGCGCCTGGTGTTTTCTTTTTTTGCTCATCTCTCCGCTGTCGCTCAGTTTTTTACGGTGGTCAAGGATAGTCTCCCATATTTTGCCGATACCGGTATGTTCGAGGGAACTGCAGGTGAGGACCGGCGGCGACCAGTTTGGGCTGTTCGGCATCAGCATATGCAGAGCGGTCTGGTATTCTTTTCGGGCAATTTCAGCGCGCAGGATATTATCGCCGTCTGCCTTGTTGATGACGATGGCGTCAGCCACTTCAAGCACACCTTTTTTTATTCCCTGGAGTTCATCACCTGCCCCGGCGATCATGAGCACCAGAAAGAAATCAACCATTGATGCGACGGTTGTTTCTGATTGCCCGACGCCAACGGTCTCAATGATGACTACATCGTAGCCGGCAGCCTCGCAGACCAGCATGGTTTCCCTGGTTTTTCGACCTACTCCACCCAGGGTGCCGCTTGACGGAGAAGGGCGGATAAAAGCATTGGCGTTGACTGCCAGCCGTTCCATTCGCGTTTTATCTCCGAGGATTGATCCACCGCTCCGGCTGCTGCTCGGATCGATAGCCAGCACCGCAACCCTGTGGCCGAGTTCTGTGAGCATATTGCCAAAACTTTCAATATAGGTGCTTTTTCCAGCTCCAGGAACACCGGTTATGCCAATACGGAATCCTTTGCCGGTATGGGGGAGCAACAGGTCGACAATTGTCCTGGCTAATTCCTGGTGAGCGGGCAGGGTGCTTTCGATAAGGGTGATGGTTCTGGCGAGCATCAGGCGATCCCGGTTCAGTACGCCATCAACATATTCGTGGGGGCTTTTAAGCATGGGGAAACTTTGATTTTAAAAATGGTGATTGGACGGCCGTATTGCCACTGGTGCGAAAAAACACAACAGGCCCAGCGATCAAGCGAGGGAAAACCGCCGGGCCCGTTGTGCTGTTAAGCGTTGCTGCTAACGATATTTCTCCTCCAGCAGGGAAAGAGTCTTGTCGGCGGACACCGGAATCGGTGTTCCTGGCCCGAATACAGCCTTGACTCCGGCTTCAAAGAGAAAGTCATAGTCAGCCGGGGGGATGACCCCGCCGGCAACAACCAGAATGTCTTCGCCGCCGATTTTCTTCAGTTCCTTGATGAGTGCGGGAATGAGTGATTTATGTCCCGCGGCAAGACTTGATGCGCCAACGACATGGACATCGTTTTCAATGGCCATTTTCGCGGCTTCTTCCGGGGTCTGGAACATTGGACTGATATCCACGTCAAATCCAAGATCCGCATAGGCACTGGCGATAACCTTGAAGCCACGGTCGTGTCCATCCTGGCCCATCTTCGTCACCAGCAGTCGAGGTCGTCGACCTTGTTTCTCTAGAAACTTGTTGGTTCGCTCTTTGATGGCCGTGATAGTGTCGTCGTTTGCTTTGAATTCTGAGGAATAGGCCCCGGAAATACACCGTGTCGTGGCAACGAACCGGCCAAAGACCGCTTCCATTGCATCGGAAATTTCGCCGACAGTGGCTCGTGCCCTGACTGCAGGAAGGGCTGCTTCAAGCAGGTTGCCGCCATTTTTCGCGGCGTTGGTGAGATCGTCAAGCGCTTTTTTAACGGTGGCCTGATCACGGCTGGCCTTAATTTCCTTGATCCTGGCAATCTGCTCATCACGGACGGTTGCCGGCACTTCCCTGACTTCAAAGTCTATCTTTTCATCAGCCAGCTTGTATTTGTTGACTCCGACTATTACGTCCAGACCCTGATCAATTCTGGCTTGCTTGCGGGCAGCTGATTCCTCGACTCTCATTTTCGGCATACCGCTTTCAATTGCTTTGGCCATACCGCCAAGTCCGGCAATTTCATCGATGATTTTCTGTGCCTCTTCGACAATGCTGTTTGTCAGGGATTCGATATAATATGATCCGCCTAATGGGTCGATAACGTGACAGACCTGTGACTCTTCCTGAATGATGATCTGAGTGTTCCTGGCAATACGGGCGGAAAAATCAGTGGGCAGCCCGATGGCTTCATCGAAGGAGTTGGTGTGCAGCGACTGCGTGCCGCCAAGGACCGCAGACATGGCCTCAAGGGTGGTACGGATCACATTATTATAGGGATCCTGCTCGGTCAGACTCCAGCCCGAGGTTTGACAATGCGTGCGCAGCATGGAGGATTTCGGGTTCTTCGGCTTGAATTCGCTCATCAATCGATGCCAGAGGAACCTGGCTGCCCGCAGCATGGCGATATCCATGAAAAAATTCATGCCAATACCGAAAAAGAAGGAGAGCCGTGGGGCAAAGGTGTCGACATCCATACCACTTTTCAGTGCAGCCCGGACATATTCGACGCCGTCAGCCAGGGTAAAGGCCGTCTGGAGAACACTGTTGGCACCGGCTTCCATCATGTGGTAGCCGCTGATGCTGATCGTATTGTATTTGGGCATATTCTTGGAACAAAAAGCCATGATGTCGGAGATGATCCGCATGGATGGCCCCGGTGGGTAAATATATGTGTTTCTCGTCAGATATTCCTTTAAAATATCATTTTGGATGGTGCCGGATAACTGGTCATGGCTGACGCCCTGTTCTTCCGCCGCAACAATGTACCCGGCGAGAATTGGAATGACGGCGCCGTTCATGGTCATTGAAACCGACATCTCGTTGAGTGGTATACCGTCAAAGAGAATCTTCATATCTTCTACGGAGTCTATGGCTACACCCGCTTTGCCGATATCTCCGGCGACCCGAGGATGGTCAGAATCGTAGCCGCGATGCGTTGCCAGATCGAAGGCAACCGACAGCCCTTTCTGCCCGGCAGCAAGGGCCTTGTGGTAGAAGGCGTTTGATTCTTTGGCGGTGGAGAAACCGGCATACTGACGAATGGTCCATGGCCGTCCCGCATACATAGTGGTCATGGGGCCACGGGTATAGGGGGCCATGCCCGGCATGGTGTTGATATTTTCAAGCCCTTCAAGATCCTCAGCGGTATAGAGCGCTTTTACTTTTATACCCTCCGGGGTCATCCAGTCGAGGCTGTCAACGGATTTGCCCTTCATTTGCTTGGAGGCGAGTTCTGCCCATTTCTGTAATTTTGGATTCTCTGACATCAGTTGCTCCTTTAGTGACTTAGAGATACATGCCTTGTTCTTATTTTGATGAAATTATTGCATAAGATCATTATCCCCGTTAGGGAGTAGGACTCTGCATACTAGGAACGTTCGCAAAGCTCCACCAGCACACCACCTGTGGCCTTGGGGTGGAGAAAGGCGATCTTGGCCCCGCCTGCTCCGATTCTTGGTTCTTGATCAATCAGCTGTATGCCTTTGTCTTTAAGCTCCTGCAGTGCTTCTTCAATGTTGGCGACCCGGAACGCGACATGCTGGAAGCCAGTGCCCTTTTTTTCAATAAATTTAGCAACCGGACCATCGGGGGAAGTTGATTGAAGAAGCTCAACCTCACTTTCGCCGACTGGAAAAAAAGCAGTAGTGACCTTTTGCGTATCAACTGTCTCTGCGCCTTCAAATTTGAGACCGAGTACCTCGGACCAGAAATTTTTTCCATCATCTATACTGTTTACTGCTATGCCTAAATGATCGATTTTCAATATTTTCATTGAATCCTCCAAAAGTAAAATTTGTCTATCGCGTCTGCCTTTTGTGACCGTAACTCAAGTATATCAATCCTCAGGGGTGGACCCCTGGTTTAGTTGTTGCGGGTGATTTTTCATGCCCTGCCAGACCATTTCGAACATTATGTTTGCCTGTTCGGAGAGTGAGCCGGTTTTGCCCCGGAGAATCCACATAAAGAAGCTGCGCTGCACAAAACCCATAAGAAAATCGAGCAGGGTACCGGCGCGAACATGTGGGTTGAGGATGCCTTCCTTTTGTCCCTGGCGCAGAACATCTATCATAAGTGACATCATTCTGGGCTGGTCAAAAGTCTCATCGGCCATCCAGGTTTTCATCGGCAGGGTCATAAAGACAATTCTGCCTAATCCTTCATGGCGTTCATAGTAGTCGAGCTGCAACCAAAAAACTTTGCGCAGCTTTTCTTTCATACTTTCAATGCCCTGCAGGTGGTCAACAATTCGATCCGTCAGTTTGCCCATCCAGATATCAACAAATGCGAAAACTAACCGCTCTTTGCTTCCGTAGTGCTTGTATATTGTGGTAAAGCTGACTCCAGCCTTGTTGGCAATATCGCGAATGGATGCACGGTGAAAGTCGGAGTTGGAAAAAACCTCCAGAACCGCTTTTTCGAGCCGCCTGTGTATATCGCCGTTCAGTTCATCTGGCATATCTGACTATTGGTTTATGAGTTAAAAAACTTTGTTCTTATCGTGAAAAAAAAATCCGCCTATCACCCCTTTTGGGAGCCAGCCTGAATGTTGACGATGTAGTGTCGTTATTGCTCTTTGAAAAAGTTAATTCGCCGAATTGCCGTATAAAAAATATGCTATTCCAAGTCAAACAGATCAGGCGGATAACATTGTTACACTTGTGTTGTAATGTATTGCGGAAAACTTTACAAGCAAAAAGCTGTAATTGTTCCTGCTATTTTTCATTTGCGGTGACGAGTGAGAGGGCATTCAGGCGAATCAATGCGACGTCGATGGTGCGCTACCGCACGCCTCGACCGAGATTCTGCCTCGGGATGTTGTCGGGTAAGTAAGATAACGGCAGGGAGTATTGATACGCCCTTGAGAAAAAGTTGCAGAGCAGGCAACAGATTATTTTCTTATAAAGATAAGAAAATAATCTGCGAGGTCCTAGTTGCCGAATAACGATAACAATACTCCGGCAGAAACGGCTGAGCCTATGACGCCGGCAACGTTAGGTCCCATGGCATGCATGAGAAGAAAATTGCCCGGATCAGCTTTCTGGCCGACGACCTGAGATACCCTTGCCGCCATAGGTACCGCGGAAACACCGGCCGAACCGATCAGCGGGTTGATGCGCACGTTCATAAGTTTATTCATCAGTTTGGCAAGGAGAACGCCGGAGGCTGTGCCTATTGCAAAAGCGGTTACCCCAAGGGTGAGAATGGCAAGGGTCTCAATTTTTAAGAATTGCTCGGCAGTAGCTGTTGCGCCAACTGTTACTCCCAGAAAGATGGTGATGATATTGATAAGTGCGTTTTTGGCGGTATCTTCCAGTCTACCGACAACACCCGATTCCCGGAACAGGTTGCCGAGCATCAGCATGCCAATAAGGGTTGCCGCCGGAGGCACCATCAGTGACACCACTATGGTGACGATAATCGGGAAGAGAATTTTTTCTCTTTTGGTCACATCGCGTAATTGCGTCATTCTGATGACCCGTTCTTTTTGCGTGGTCAGCAAACGCATAATTGGCGGCTGGATTATCGGCACCAGCGCCATATAGGAGTAGGCGGCGATGGCGATGGGTCCAAGCAGGTGCGGGGCCAGCTTCGAGGACAGAAAAATAGCGGTAGGACCGTCGGCTCCGCCGATTATCCCGATAGAAGCAGCTTCCTGTGCGGTAAAGAGGCCGGAGGCAATGGCGCCGATAAAGGTGATGAAAATGCCGAACTGAGCCGCCGCGCCGAGCAGGAGTGATTTGGGATTGGCGATAAGCGGTCCAAAGTCGGTCATTGCTCCGACACCCATGAAGATAAGGGGAGGGAAAATCCCCAGGTGATCGCCCTGGAACAGATAATAGAGCAGGCCGCCGGGTTGAATGGTGTGGATGACGTTTTCTTTAATTTCCATCACCGGCTCGGCCATTAGGTCAGCGAAGGGGAGATTGGTCAGTAAAACGCCAAAGGCAATTGGCACGAGGAGCAGAGGTTCGAACTTTTTTACAATTGCCAGATACAATAAAATGCAGGCTATACCGACCATAAGTATCGCCCCTATTGTCAGGCCGTAGAATCCGGTGCTTTTGGCGAAGTCGAGAAGTGCTTCCAGCATGGTAGGTATCTCCCTTTAAAGTGACAGAACAACCAGGATGTCGCCGGCGTTGACCGATACGCCCTGAGTTACATTGAGTTCTTTGACGATACCGTCGGCCGGGGCCATGATTTCGTTTTCCATTTTCATGGCTTCAAGGACAAGCAGAGTTTGGCCTTTTGTCACCGTGTCGCCGATGCCGACTGCAACTTGCAGCACAGTTCCCGGCATCGGCGCGACAATGGTCCCGCCTGCAGACGCTGCATCGGTGCCCCCTGATGCCGGCTGAGCTTTTTGTTGCGGTTTTGGTGCGGGGGGCGGCTCAGTCTGCCTGGCGGGGGGTGCGCTTTTGGGCTGCACTGGCTGGGGTGTATGTTCTTCCTTCAGTTCTTCAATGCCTACTTTGTATTCACTCCCGTTGACGACAACTCTGAACATTTTCATATGCTTGACCTCCGGTTTTTATTTAAAATCTGCTGTTCATCTGCTCAAGAATTCCGGCCCGGTTCCAGGCCGGGGAGACATCCTCGAGTTTGACGATGTTTTTTATGACAATGTTGTCAACCGACGTTTTCATTTTCATGGCAATAACACTGGCGATTACCGCCACCAGTTCCTTGTCGTCCGGAGCGTGTTCCGGTTGCGTAGCAGGCAATTTTGTCGTTGTGGGTACGGTTGCTGTCGCCGGTATTGCTTCCGCTTCCTGCCTGTTGAGAATTTTGTCCATCCATGCAATGATGAACTGCAAGATAATGAGTGCTGCAAAGGTGATGCCCATGCCGAGTACGGTCGTTATCAGGCCTGCCAGAAGCTTGTCCGTGATAGACAGGGCGTGCATGGTGTCGGGATTGGCAAAGCTCGCCAGTAATTCAGTAACGGTCATAATCGTTTTCTCCTGTTAAAGTGGTATGTTGCCGTGTTTTTTTGCAGGACGTTTTTCCCGTTTTCCTTCGAGCATATTGAAGGCATCGATAATTCTCTGGCGTGAGGTGCGCGGTTCGATAACATCGTCAACGAACCCTCGTTCCGCAGCCTTGTAGGGGGTGGCAAACTCGGCGGAATACTCTTCGAGAATCTTTTGCTTGGTTGCGACTTTATCCTCCGCCTGCGCGATATCGTTTTTAAATATGATGTTCACCGCACCCTCCGAACCCATCACCGCAACCTCGGCTGATGGCCAGGCGAACACCATATCGGCCCCGAGGGATTTAGAGCACATGGCAACGTATGCTCCGCCGTAAGCTTTACGGGTAATAAGGGTGACTTTGGGGACGGTGGCCTCGCTGTAGGCATACAGAATTTTGGCCCCGTGGCGAATAATGCCGCCATATTCCTGGGTCGTACCCGGGAGGAAACCGGGAACGTCGACGAAGGTCAGCAGAGGAATATTGAAAGCATCGCAGGTTCTGATAAATCTGGATGCTTTGTCACCGGCGTTCATGTCGAGACAGCCGGCCATGACATTGGGCTGGTTGGCGATAATGCCGATCGATTTGCCGTTGATCCGGGCAAATCCGGTTATAAGGTTGGTGGCAAAGTAGGGTTGGTACTGCATGAACTCCCCATCATCAATGATTGGGTGAATTACATCAAGTATATTGTAGGGTTTGTTGGGATTTTCCGGGATCAGGTCGTCCAGTTCCTCGATTTGTCTGTTGATATCGTTGCCTGAGGCTTTGACAGGGCTCTTCTCCATGCTGTTTGAGGGGAGATACTGGATCAGTTTCCTGATGTCGGCAAGGCACTGTTGCTCGGAATCGGCCATGAAGTGGACATTGCCGCTGACGCTGTTGTGGGTCATCGCTCCACCGAGTTCTTCGGCAGATACGATTTCTCCGGTTACCGTTTTAATTACTTGCGGGCCGGTGATGAACATCTGTGAAGTCTTGTCGACCATGAAGATAAAATCGGTAAGTGCCGGGGAATATACTGCTCCGCCGGCACAGGGACCCATAACGGCAGAGATCTGGGGGATGACTCCGGAGTATATGGCATTTCGGTAAAAGATATCGCCGTACCCGGACAGGGCATCGACCGCCTCCTGAATTCTGGCGCCTCCCGAATCGTTCAGCCCGACAATAGGTGCACCAACCTTGGCTGCGCCATCCATGGCCTTGACTATTTTTCGGGCATGCATCTCACCTAAGGCACCTCCGGTAATGGTGAAATCCTGGGAGAACGCGAAGACTACTCTGCCTTCGATCTGTCCATATCCGGTGACCACGGATTCTCCTTCAAAATCGAGTTTGTCCATGCCGAATCTCGTACATCGGTTTTTAACAAAGGCGTCCAGTTCAATGAATGTACCCTGGTCAAAGAGGTGAAGGAGGCGTTCTCTTGCGCTCATTTTACCACTGGCATGTTGCTTTTTTATTCGTGCTTCCCCTCCTCCTAGAGCTATTTTTTTCTTTTTATTCAGCAAGAGTGTTCTTTTATCCAAAGACATGTTCTGTGCTCCTTGATCTGGGTTTGTCTCTATCGCCAGCCTTTATCCGTTGCCAGGGCTGGACAATGACTGTTGGCTACTGTTTCTGGTTTTTTGGTATATCCGTTGGTTTAATGTATCTGACTATGGCAGGGTTGGCCATGCCTTGCCAGACCATTTCGAAGAGGTTGTGGGCATTCTCGACCAGGCTTTCCTGCTTGCCGCGAATTATCCACATGAAAAAGAGGCGCTGGATGAATCCCAGCATAAAGTCGAGAAGTGAGCCAGCCCGGATGTTCGGGTTGATTATTCCCTGCTGCTGCCCCTTTTTCAGTACTTCTATTATAAGGTTCACCCTCTTTTTCTGATCAAAAGATTCATCTGTCATCCAGGTCTGCATTGGCAGGGTCATGAAGAGAATGCGGCCAAGTTTTTCATTTCTTTCGTAATAATCCAGGTGCAGCCAAAATACTTTCCTCAGTTTTTCCTTCAGGTCTTCAATGCCGTTCAGGTGATCGGCAATACGTTCGGTGAGTTCGCTCATCCAGATATTAACAAAAGCGAACAGAAGTCGTTCTTTACTGCCATAATGTTTGTAAATGGTGGTAAAGCTCACACCTGCTTTTTCGGCAATGACGCGTATGCTGGCTTTGTGGAAATCGGCAGTGGAGAAAATTTCCATCACTGCTTTTTCCAGTCGCTCCCGTACTTCCGGGTTAAGTTCATCTAACATTGTTACTTGCTTGTTCTCATGGGGATATGGTTCTTGTTGATTTTTTACTGGTAAGATATTCAAAAAAATACATAAATAAAAAAAATTACGATGGAAACGAGAGTTTCCAGATGAGCGTTTACGGGTTGATTGAAAAAATGTTTTTTTTATTTAACTTTCTAATATTAATAGGTAAAAATATATAAATGTGAATAATTGTCTGGATTTGGAGTAACGATGTTACGCTTTCTTTTAATGTATATTGAATTTGTTTGTCAAGGGAAAATGATATCAAAGGGAGAATGAAGATTCCGTCTGACGTGCACCACTCTATCACCGCAAGACAACATATTCGAGGCGTACCGCAGAAGTGGAACCTGCTCCTGCCATCCCCTTCGGTTTGCCTTCGCGCACTGGTGAAAGATTACTTTCGGGTCAAAGGATTGCAATCACACAGTGCCTGGGCCAGGAAATACGGCGAGGCTTGCCTGTTTGGAATTTTAAGAAAAAATTACTATTCTCAAACTGTCTCCTCGGCTATAGTTCAAAGCTGATATATCGTAGAAATGATACATTTGCGACTTCATGCGAGGACAGGAAGTGCCCTTCAATTACAATTGTTCTGTCATTTTGGCACATCCTGAGAAGAGGAGAGGTGAGTGAAAACTCGCATTTCACGAGTGTATCAAAACGGATGGACGCAGATCAATACAAAAAAATGCAATGCTCGCTGCGTTGCTTTTTGAAGTGGAATGATCGAATGGACATCAGGGATGTTGTGCAAATTCAGGAAGAGGTCGCATGTTATGAATGTCAAAACGTTTAGGGCAATGGTGGTTGAAGAAGCCGGCGAAAAGCAGTTCTCCCGGTCAATTCAGCAGAAGACGATTGATCAGTTGCCGGATGGCGAAGTTCTGATAAAGGTGATGTGGTCTTCTCTTAACTACAAAGACGCTCTGTCGGCCAGCGGTAACCGGGGTGTGACCAGAAAATATCCCCATACCCCCGGCATCGATGCGGCGGGAGTCGTTGAAGAGAGTCGCAATGAAGCATTCAGTCCGGGAGACAAGGTAATTGTTACCAGTTATGATCTCGGCATGAACACCGCTGGCGGTTTTGGCCAATATATCCGGGTGCCGGCTGCCTGGGTTGTGCCCCTGCCCACTGGACTGGATCTCCGGGAGAGCATGATTTTCGGTACAGCTGGTTTTACCGCCGGCATGTCGGTCATGGCCTTAACACACTGTGTGCCGGCCGATAGAGGGGATATTCTGGTTACCGGAGCCACAGGCGGTGTTGGCAGTCTTGCGGTCGCTCTTCTTGCCGGACTAGGCTATTCCGTTTCGGCAGTCTCCGGAAAAGCTGAGGCCGTGCCGTTTCTCACCGGCCTTGGCGCCCGGAAAATTCTTTCCAGGGCCGAGGCGACGGCAGGGAGTGAGCGTCCGCTTTTAAAAGGAATCTGGGCAGGAGTGATAGATACTGTCGGCGGCGATATTTTGGTATCGGCCATTAAAAGTACGGATCTCCGGGGAGTTGTCACCTGCTGTGGCAATGTAGCGTCGCCGGAGCTTCCCTTAAATGTTTTTCCGTTTATCCTGCGTGGGGTGTCCCTGCTTGGTATCGATTCCCAGAACTGTCCGATGGAGCGACGAAAAAAAGTGTGGCAGCATCTGGCCACCGACTGGAAACCGACCGTTTTGGCTAAGCTCTGCCGTGAAGTTTCACTGGAGGAACTGGATGGAGAAATTGAATTGATCCTGAAGGGTGGGCAGACCGGCAGGATTATCGTCAGGATGGATTCCTGATTGTGTAATACGGCAGTAAGATCTGTCTCAAGCTACTAAAAGTTGTTTTAAAATCGAGTGTCCGGCACATATGACATCGCAAAATGCTCATTTAGAAACAGGACGACTTTATGAAAAGAACTGGTTTGGTGTACGACGATAGATTTTTGTTGCACGATACGGGCGGGTTTCATCCTGAATCACCTGAACGTTTGAAAGCGATCCGCAAGAGACTCGTTGAGACGGGTTTATGGGAAAAACTTACCCTCATACCGGCGGAAAAAGCGAATCAGAGATGGATCGAGACTGTTCACAATATTCATTATATCATGCGCTTCGATGAGGCCTGCATCTCCGGGCTGCATGAATTTGAGCACCCGGACAACGCCATTTGTCGAGACACGTATGATGCTGCTTTTCTGGCTGTCGGTGGAGTGTTGAAGGCCATCGATATGGTGATGAAAGGTGAAATCGACAATGCCTTTTGTGCCGTCCGTCCGCCCGGCCATCATGCAGAAGTCGATAAGCCCATGGGGTTTTGTTATTTTAATAATGTGGCGATTGGTGCCAGATATGTGCAGAGTGAATACAATCTTAAGCGGGTTGCTATTATCGACTTTGACGTGCACCATGGCAATGGCACCCAGCATATCTTTGATCGGGATCCCACTGTGTTGTACTATTCCATTCATGAACACCCCTCTTTTGCCTATCCGGGAACCGGTAGAGAATTTGAGGTCGGTATTGGCGAGGGCGATGGCTGTACCGTCAACTCACCGGTACTGCCGGGAAGAGGCGATGAGGACTATCGCCGTCTGATCATGCAGGACCTTGTCCCGGCTGTTAAACAGTTCAACCCGGAATTCATCATTCTTTCAGCCGGGTTTGATGCCCACGAGAGCGATCTGATGTCTGGTGTCAACCTGTCAACCGATGGCTATGATTTTGTTTCTGAAGTAATAATGAATCTGGCTAATCGATTTACCAATGGTCGGGTTGTCTCGGTTCTTGAGGGTGGCTATAATCTGGACGTGTTACCGATATTGGTTGAAAATCACATTAAAATACTGGCGGCAATCAGGTAGAGAACGTACATCAAGGCGCATCAATTACTGAGATAAAGACCAATTTCTGGAGGTATTATGTTTGTAGGCGATAGAATGTCAAAAAACCTCATTACTGCTGGTCCTGAAATGACGATTTTTGAGGCAAAAAAATTGATGGTGGAAAAAAACATCCGCCATTTGCCGGTCATTGACGGGGCAGGAAAGCTTATCGGTATCGTTTCTGACCGGGATATGCGTGATGCTATGCCGTCAACTTTGTTGAAAAAACCCGATTATGAGATCACCCGGGGGAAGATAGGCAATCATCTTGTCGGTGACATAATGACCCGAAACCCGATGACTATTTATGCCTATTACACCCTGCAGGATACTCTGCTGGTCATGCAGAAAAAGAAGGTCGGTGCCTTGCCGGTTATCGACGAAGAGGGATACCTGAAGGGAATTTTATCAACACGGGATCTGCTTTCGGCGTTTGTCAACATCATGAATATCGACGAGCCAGGCAGTCTGTTGTGTATCCTCGTCAAAGAGAAGCGGGGGCAGATGAAGAAAATTGTTGATATTATAACTGAAGAGAATATTTCTCTCGGCAGTGTATTGGTGGCCAGAGTCTGGGACAAGGACAAGCGGGCGATCTTCCCTTATCTGCTGACCAATAATGTTATCAACGTAAAAAAGAAGCTGCTCAGTGCCGGTTTTGAACTGATCGATCCCATGGAATGGTATCTCAATCAGTTGCCTAGTGTACAACCTTAAGCGGCAAATCTGATCTGGCTGTCCATCGTTCCTGGCGGTTGATCCCCTGCGACACATGAACCGAGAGCTGCTGGGCGCGACTGTACGACTGTGGTTAAGAAAATCACCTATCGTGCGGGGCTTCGGCCCCGCGAATGTTGTGCTATGCTTTTGCTATTTTCGTCACCGGCGAGGAGGCGGCTATCTCTCCGCTGGTCGTATAGTTTTCATGGTTTTTCTCAATTGTTGCGAGGTTGTAAAGATAATTGACCATAATGCCGCCGGATTGAGTGATGCCTTTCTCTGAGAGGTCCGCTGCCCAGTTGATTCGCTCGATCCGCGCGCCGTTGGATAAGTGGAAATGGCTCACCCTGTCGAATGCCTGCGCTCCTTTTTTGGCGGTGAGCAGATAGCGGGCGCAGAGGCGCAGGAGAATTGGACCGAGTGGTGTCTCCTTGGCGACAGGCTGTTCGGCATTCATCGCTGTGACCCTTTCGATGAAGAGATCCTTTGGATCTTTTTCGTCCGTCGGCTCACCGAGGAGTTTTTTCTCTTTGTCGGTAAAGTCCCAGTCATCCCGGAATGTTTTGAGATAGTAAAGAAAACCGGGAATAGGAGACAGCGTGGAAAATGTTTTCAGGTTCGGCAGCTTGATGCTCAGGTCTTTAACCACATTCTTGATGAGAAAATTACCGAAACTGACTCCGGCCAGGCCTTGCTGACAGTTGGATATTGAATAAAAAATAGCAGTGTCAGCCTTCTGGGGATCAATGGCCGGCTTGTCCTGGTTCAGCAGGTCGTGGATGTTAGATGAGATGCCATTAACCAGAGCAACTTCAACAAAGATAAGCGGCTCCTGTGGCATGCGGGGATGAAAATAGGCATAGCAGCGCCGATCCGCGCGTAATCTGTTTTTCAGATCGTGCCAGGACTGAATGGCATGTACCGCTTCGTATTCAATAAGTTTTTCAAGCAGTACAGCCGGCGTGTTCCAGGTTATACGCTGGAGATCAAGAAAACCAACGTCGAACCAGGAGCAGAGCAGCCGGTGGATATCCTGGTCAAGCGGTATCAGTTCAGGGTTGTTTCTGGCAATTGGGAGGAGTTCGGCGCGAAGGTCGACGAGAAATTTCACCCCTTCCTGCAGTTCATTAAACTGCCGGAGGAGTTTGGTGCGGGGGGAGACCAGAAGGTTGCGCAGCTGGAGATTCAATTTTCTGCACTCTTCTTTATCGGTACATTCCAGGCGCTGTTTGATTATCTCTTCAACCGCTAAGTTATCGACGTCATATTCCCCGGCAAGGAGCTCGAGAAAGCGTTTTCGTCCCTCGCTGTTTAGGATGAGATAGGCTTCGCCAAGCTCAGCGGCCCTTGTCCTGGCGGAAACTTCACCGCCGCGGCTTTCAAGGCAGCCATTGATCCTCTGGCGTAATTTCTGCAAATCACTTTTAGGCAGACTGGGGTCGACAGAGTTTTTTAACACCGCGTTGTCGCCAAGAGGCCAGATGAGACGAATGCGGCGTAAAGTTCTATCCCACAAGGGTTCATCGCTGTCAAACATGTTTCCTCCTCCGGGGTATGGTGCTGCTGCAGCAGCGTAACTCGATGGGGTCTTTGATGGAGAAAAAAGTTGAAATTGGAAAAATATATCCTATCATCTCTTGGAAACAACTACAATAAATTAACAATCTGACTGGACTTCAGCTGCGCTTCGGCATCTCGATGCATGAAAGGAACGTTAACCGATTTATGAAGAAAAAAACGATATTTCTGGTTTTGACAGGCATGCTGTCGACGGTTGTCCCTGCGTTGGGTCAAACAAGCTTCGCCCAGGCAGATCGACAACAGGCGGTGAGAGCAGAAGCCGGCGCTGAGCCATCGCTTGCACCGCATTCTCCGGTAGATGCCGAAAATAATCAGGATCCGGAAAAGACTGAAATCTTCAATCGGTTTTTATCGGCCGCGGAAAAAGGATCGGTCGAGGCGCAGAGGCGAATCGCCGAAATGTATGCTTTTGGCGATGGCACAGAGAAAGATTTACAGAAAGCTTATTTCTGGCTCAGTAAACTTGCGGAAAAAGGTGATGATGTCGCCCAGAGCAATCTGGCCTGGATGTACTATCGCGGTGAAGGGGTTGAACTTGACAAAGCCATAGCATTTGAGTGGTTTCTCCTGGCAGCGAGGAACGGCAACCAGAACGCGCAGCTCAAGGTAGCCAATATGTACTATCTCGGCGAGGGGGTGGCCCAAGATGCACAGAAATCGTTCTATTGGACCAAGAAGGCTGCCGAGGCCGGGGTTGCCAGTGCTCAATATAATCTGGCGATGATGTTCGATAACGGGTCAGGAACAAAACAGTCGAGCACCCAGGCTTTCGAATGGTATGAAAAGGCTGCCGTCCTGGAATATGTTCTGGCCCAGAATACTGTAGCCTGGCGTTACAGCAAGGGGATCGGGGTTGAGCAAAATGATGCCAGGGCTGCATACTGGTATCGGAAGTCTGCCGAAAATGGTGATCCTTTCGGTCAATATAATATCGGGCGGATGCTGGCCAAGGGGGAAGGGGTCGAACAGGATGAGAAGAAGGCTTTTTCCTGGTGGATGCAATCCGCGCAGCGTGGCTTTGTACTTGCGCAGAGCAGACTGGGCTACTGTTACGCCAAGGGAGTAGGGGTTGAAAAAGACCCGCGGCAGGCCTTCAGGTGGTGGACAATTGCCGCCAGCGGGGGGAACGAGGTGGCGAAGAGGAATTTGCAATTTTTGTGTCGAGAAAATCCACAAGCCTGTACCCCTTCGGCGGTCACTCCTCCTTCCCCCTGATGGTGCTGTGTTGATTCCTGTGGTCTTAATCGGCAGCTTTTTCTCTTGCCAGCTCTTCCGGACTCAAGCTCCAGAAAGGTGTACCGTCTTTGGTCAAACGGACCTTAAATACAAAGCTGTCACCCTGTTTGACTTTGGCGGCCATCAGTACGTCTTTTCCATCGATAACCGCCCAGCTTCCGCTCACTTTGGTTGAAACATTCTTGCGAATACCTGTCTCCTCAGGGCTGCTGAATGCCGCAGGGCAGAGGTGCACTGTAATTTTTTCGCCACCTTCTTCCAGTATCAAGGCCGTGCCCGGGTCCATACCCGGCAGGGGGCTGACTTCCATAAATTGCAGAACTTTACCCTTAAGGGAATCCCGTTCTTTGTAGTTGTAATGTCCATTATACGCAGACCCTTTTTCCCATCCGGCATAGCCGGGGCGTTCTGTCGCTTCGGCGAGTGTCGACAGACAGAAGATGCTGACCACCAGCATGCAGGAAGACAGAGATCTGAAGAGTGGGAATGCTCGCATGTTTTTCTCCTGAGAAAAAGAAATGATGTTTGACAGACTGTTTTTTATCGCAGTCTTTTAGCCAAGATGAGTAATCATTTTTTTCTGTTCTGTCTGAAAAAATCCTCAAGAAAATGTTTACGCCAGCCGTCCGTCTGGCGTAACTGCTCCGGCTCCTCCTTTTGCGTGGTGTTAAGTGTTTTTACCAGACGTTTGAGCTCGGAAACATTGCCGACAAGTCCCGGGGCAATGCCCAGCAGTTCACATTTCAGGGCGATCAGGTTGTTCAGCTGTTCCATACTGCTGTGGTCGTTTTTACTCAGTCGTATAATTTGATGCGGCTCGGGGTATGTCGATTCCGGTTGTGTCAAGGTTGCTGCAACAATTGCGGCCAGGGTTTCACCATATTTTGCAGTGGCTTTTTCGGACAGTCCGGCTTGTTGTTTCAGATCAATGGGGGTCACCGGTTTCAGTCTGGCGATCTCAACTAGAACGGTGTCTTTAATCACATGGCCGCGCGGCCGATCCAGTTTTCTTGCTACCCCCTCTCGCCAGGTAGTCAGGTTCCGGAGAATGGCGAGTCCCTGTCGGTCAAGATGGGTGTTGCCGCGGATTTTGAGATATCGCTCGTTGTCGGGCGGCCCGGAATAGCAGGCTGGATTGTTGAGCAGGTTCAGCTCTTCCTGGAGCCAGGATTTTATTTTTGGGCCAATGATTCGCGTCAACAGAAGCACGCGCACTGCCCTGAGATATCGAACATCATCGAGGGCATATCGTGCCTGGTCAACGGTTAGTGGCCGCTGCAGCCAATTCGTCCTTGTCTCCTCTTTGGAAAGAGTTATATCGAGCAACTCTTTCACCAGGTGCACTAAGGAAAGAGTGGCGGGCAGGTTGGAAAAACCGGCGGCTAATCGCGTATCGAATATGTTTTGGGGCGTTGCTCCCGTCGCCCGCTGAAGGATCGCCAGATCCTGCGGTGCATCGTGGAAAATTTTAATGACCCCCCGGTCGGAAAGAAGTCGCCCCAGCGGCTGTAAATTTTTTATAGCGATAGGGTCAATAAGAGAGCAGTCCTCGTCGGATAATGCGATCTGGATCAGGCCGAGTTGCGGGTAATAGGTTCGTTCCCATACAAATTCCGTGTCCAGGGCGACGGCATCTGTTTTTCTGGCCCGATGCACCAATTTTTCCAGCTCTGTTTCGCTTTCAATTAAGGGAGTCCGTTTGTTCATGCCGTTTTCTGATGAGTAATTAAATAATGATTGTTCGATTTTTGCGAAGGGCAATCATTGAATGAGGGTAAAAGCCCCCGCGCCTGCAGGAGGGAAAATGATAATGCCGGGCAATTCCCCCGGGGAGCTTGTGCATTTTTCTGACAGTCTTTTCCTAAAAAGACATAAAGGTTGATAAAAGACAAGAAATATTCTTCTTTTATGCTGTCTATTTGTATTATTTTTTCTTATTGTTGGATGTGATTACCACTAAATCTCAGCTTAGAAGATCCAGAGGGATATGAGATGCCCTTTGCACGGGTGTTCCGCAGCCTGGATGGCTGCGGTCAAGCCCCCAGGGATAGGTTTATCGCGTCCCTTGCAAAGGGCACATCATATCCCCATATAGCCGAACTTTAGTGGTAATCACATTGTTGGAAGTCATATGACTTGAGGCAGAAGTCCCTGTGAGAATAACATGATCGTATATATCCTGAAAAGAATCCTGCTGATGATACCGACCCTGTTCGGAGTAATGGTGATCACCTTCACCATTACTCAGTTTGTTCCGGGGGGGCCGGTAGAGAAAATGATCGGTGAGATTGAGGGCATCAGTGGCGGAAGTGGGGAGGTGCGAGCCGGTTCCACGAATCTCTATCGCGGCAATTCGGGGCTTGATGATGAGAAAATTACCCGCCTGAAAAAACTCTATGGATTCGATCAGCCGCCGGTGACACGTTTTGTCAAAATGATGAGGAGTTATCTGGTTTTCGATTTTGGTACGTCCTATTACTACCATCAAAGCGTCGCTGAACTGGTCGTGTCCCGGATGCCCGTCTCCATGTCCCTTGGACTATGGGGTTTTTTGATTGTCTACGGGGTCTGCGTGCCGCTGGGAATTAAAAAGGCGGTAAGCGACGGCTCGCGCTTTGATATAATCAGTTCTTCGGTCATTCTTGTCGGCTACGCCATCCCCGGATTTGTGCTGGGGGTTTTGTTGATTGTCCTGTTTGGCGGCGGCAGTTTCTGGTCTATCTTTCCGCTTCGGGGGCTGGTTTCAGATAACTGGCATGAATTGAGTCTTGGCATGAAGGTACTTGATTATCTCTGGCATATGGTGCTGCCAATTACTGCAACCGCTATCGGCAGTCTGGCGGTGATGACCATGCTGACTAAAAACTCATTTCTGGAAGAGATTCGAAAACAATATGTACTGACTGCCCGGGCCAAGGGCCTTTCCGAGAATCAGGTGTTGTACAAGCATGTCTTTAGAAACGGGATCATTCCTATCATAACCGGTTTTCCCGGTTATTTTGTTGCGTCTTTTTTTACCGGCAGTCTGCTCATTGAAACTATTTTTTCATTAAACGGCATGGGACTGCTTGCCTATGAATCGGTTGTCAATCGAGACTATCCGGTAGTCCTGGGCACCCTTTATTTTTTCACCCTGATTGGATTAATCTCCCGCTTGCTGTCCGATCTGAGTTATGTGCTGGTTGATCCCCGTATCAGTTTTGAGGGATTAGATGAATAGGGCACATCCGGAGGGGCAACTGAAACAGGCCTTGGCAAAGCGCAGGGCCAGAACCTGGCAACGGTTTAAACGCAACCGGCGTGGATATTACAGTCTTGTATTGTTCGCCGTATTGTTTGGCATGAGTTTACTGGCCGAGGTGATCAGCAATGACTCGCCGTTGTTGGTTAAATATGACGGAAAATTTTACTTTCCAATTTTCGTGTCGTATCCGGAGGTAACTTTTGGTGGCGACTTTGAGACGGAAACTGATTATCGAGATCCGTTTATTCGCAAAAAATTACAGGAACCGGGCAATTTCGTGCTCTTTCCTCTCAATAAAAACAGTTACAATACTATCAATCAGGAGATTGTCGGTCCGGTTCCCTCACCTCCATCCATGGCCAATTTTCTTGGTACGGATGACCGGGGCAGAGACGTCCTGGCCAGAATTATCTACGGTTTCCGGGTGAGCATCCTCTTTGGCCTGGCGCTTACCTTTACCGGGACCCTGGTGGGTATTTTCGCCGGGGCAATCCAGGGCTACTTCGGCGGCCGGATAGATCTCTTGATGCAGCGATTCATAGAAATATGGGGCGCTATGCCGGAATTATATCTGCTGATAATTTTTGCCTCCATATTTCAACCGTCTATTCTGCTGCTGCTTATTTTGCTGTCTCTTTTCAGCTGGATGGGTTTGTCCGATTATGTCCGGGCAGAATTTCTGCGGGGCAGAAATCTTGAATACGTGAATGCGGCAAGGGCCCTGGGCGTAAAAAACGTGACTATTATGTGGCGACATCTCCTGCCCAATGGTTTAACGCCGGTCATCACCTTTCTTCCGTTTCGGGTCTCAGCGGCGATACTGGCCTTGACCAGCCTTGACTTTCTCGGCCTTGGCGTCCCGCCCTCCACGCCCAGTCTTGGGGAACTGCTCGCCCAGGGAAAAGCCAATATCGAGGCGTGGTGGCTTTCCTTATCAGCATTTACGGTTCTTGTTGGGATGTTGATCTTGCTTATTTTTATCGGTGAAGCCTTGCGGGAAACATACGATCCCAGAAAAAGCTGAGGTCCACACTCTCCCGGAAATTATGGTGGGATTGCATGGTTTCTGTCTCAGGGTCTGACGGGGCTGGATTGATTTGCCTTATTTTCTAGACATTGACTTCTTGTCAGTCTGTTTATATCTTACGGCCCGATGTGTTTTAGTGACTTAGAAATAATTACCTGGTGTTTTTTACCAGGTAATTATTTCGTGAAGGAACTTATCCCGCAATGCTTCTGGGCGGGATTAGAGATTTGGTGCAAGGGACCAAGGGGAATTGTGACGGACACCCTTGGTTCAAGGGGCATTGAAAAGAATACCCGTCAAGCGAGTACTAAAAAGAGTACCCGCAAAATGTTTCTGCGGGGTGAGTGGCTTGTTCAGTAAATTCTTTCATCAAAAAAAAATACACAAAAGGGCGTACCTTGAGCATCAATATCTCGAATATACGATCAAGGCACTTATCCCCCTCGAATAATCAGGGACGCAAAGTTCATGAAAAGTAATTCACTCGTACGGCTCGGCGATACCGGACTTTATGTACTGACCGATCTCGGGAAGATGGCGATTTTTTTTCTGAAATCGATCCGAGGAGCATTCAGGCGGCCATTCAGGTTCATTGAGCTGTTACGTCAGGTTCACTTTATCGGCGCGGGGTCTTTGGTGGTGATTTTTTTTACTGCCTTATCCACCGGGATGGTTCTGGGACTTCAAGGCTACTATTCGCTGAATAAATTTGGCGCAGACGGGATGCTTGGCTCGGCTGTCTCCCTGACTCTCATTTTGGAGCTCGGGCCCGTGCTGACGGCTCTGATGGTAGCCGGGCGTGCCGGTTCCGCCATGTGTGCTGAGATTGGCATAATGCGGATTTCCGAGCAGATTGATGCTTTGGACTGCATGGCCATTGATCCTTTTCGATATTTTATTACGCCGAAGTTTCTTGCCATGCTTGTTGCTATGCCCCTGTTGACGGCGGTTTTTGATGTGGTCGGCATTGGTGGCGGCTACCTGGCTGGGGTTAAAATGATGGGCGTCAGCCCGGGGAGTTTTATTGAAGGCATGACGACCAGTGTTACCAATCATGATCTCAAGGTGGGCATTATTAAATCCTTTGTTTTTGGCTTGCTGGTTGTCTGGATCTGCTCAGGACGGGGATTTTTTGTCCGGGAAATACGCGGCGCAGGCTTCGGGGCCGAAAGTGTCAGCCGGGTTACCACTCAGGCTGTGGTATATTCCTCTATCTCCGTTCTCGTCTTCGATTATCTGCTGACAGCGGTGCTCCTCTAACGCCGGGAAGTGGAATGGGACTATACCGGGACAAGTGCCCTCGTGGTATCTTAAGGTATGAATGCTACATCTGCTCTTTGTTATGTTTGTTTTTTGGACTTTCTGGAGTAAGGCACTAAAATGAAAGCTGCTATTGAATTTAAAAATGTGGTAAAAAGTTTTGCCAAAAGAGATGGCGGTGTACAGTACGTCCTCGACGGGGTGAATTTCTCAATTCCGGCCGGAAAAACGACGGTCATTGTCGGCGGAAGTGGTCAGGGAAAGAGCGTTACCCTGAAGCTTGTTTTAGGACTTATGCAGGTTGATTCCGGGGAAATTTTTGTCCATGATAAAAATGTTACCTGGGCCAGAGGGACAGAGCTTGAGCAGCTCCGTACCCAATTCGGCGTGTTGTTTCAGGGATCGGCACTTTTCGATTCACTGAGCGTCTTTGAAAATGTTGCTTTGCCGCTGAGAGAGCTGACCGATAAAAGTGAAACGCAGATCGGGGAGCAGGTCGCCGCGACGCTCGCTCAGTTCGAGCTTACCGGGCACGAAGAAAAATATCCGGCGCAACTGAGTGGCGGTATGAAAAAAAGAGTTGGCCTGGCCCGCGCCATGCAGCTCAAGCCGTCGATCATGCTGTATGATGAGCCGACCACCGGCCTCGACCCGGTCATGAGTCATGATATATATCATCTCTTTGCCAGGACTCAGGCTGAATTTGGCTTTACTTCGGTGATCGTCAGCCATGATGTTCCGAAAATATTTAATCTGGCCGATCAGGTTATCATATTGAACAATGGGAAGATGGATGTTTTTGACAGCCCTGAGAAAATCCAGTGGTCTGAGAAGGAGTATATCCAGGAATTCGTGCGTACAACGATGGGAGACATCTATCAGAGTCACCTGGTGGAATAATGATGGCGTTTATCTCAAAACATAAGCTTTTGTGAGACTTTCAATGACGAAAAATAATACTTTAGAGATGGTTGTCGGTCTGTTTATACTCATTGGCTTTGCCGCCTTTGGTTATCTCGCTCTGCAGTTGGGCGAGGTTCCTTTTTTGACCGCCGGCAAGACATATACTCTGAAAGCCCAATTTAATAATGTCGCCGGAGTGAAAAAGGGCGCTTCGGTGCAGATAGCCGGTGTCGTTGTGGGGGAAGTCAGCGCTGTATCACTTGGTGAAGACGCTTATGCGATTTTGTCCCTGCAGATAGATAACAGTGTCAAGGTGCCAAAGGATTCGATGGCTTCTGTTAAGTCGCAGGGGATCATCGGTGATAAATATATTCAGCTCGGCCTGGGGGGCGATGAAGATGTTTTTCAGCCTGGGGAAATGATCGTTGATACCGAGTCATCCGTGGATATAGAATCGCTTATCAGTAAATTCGCTTTTGGCAGCGTGAAGTCAAATTAATAATTACAGAGAATGTTTTCCACCTCCTATAAAAAATTTTGAGTTGCTGAGATATAAAATGAAAAAGATACTTTTACTGTCTATTGTTCTGTGTGGTTTGTCCGTTGGCATGGTTTGGGCGGCAGAGACGAGCCCTACTGTAGCGCTTAAGCCTGTTCTCGGCGATTTGATGGCCGTGTTGGGAGATCAGAAATTGAAGGGCGATGAGCACAAGGTCGAGCGACGGGAAAAGATCATGTCACTTATCAAGCGTGGCTTTGATTTTAGAGAGATGTCGCAGCGCGTGCTGGGACCGACCTGGCGGCAGATTGATGACAAGGAAAAAGATAATTTTACGACCCTTATGACCAAATTGCTGGAAAATGTATATATTGGTAAGCTCGAAGGCTATTCGGGGCAGACTATTGAGTTCGTTGGCGAAATAGTGAAAGAGGACCGGGCGCAGGTGACGACGCTTATTCAGAACGGCAATGCAAAAATTCCCGTGTATTATATCATGAAAAAAACTGACTCCGGGTGGATGGTTTACGACATCAACATTGAAGGGGTCAGCCTGGTTAGAAACTATCAGGAGCAGTTTAAATCCATACTGCGCACGCAGAAATATGAAGGACTCGTCAAGGTGCTGCAGGAAAAAAACCGTTCTTTTCTCGTTGGGGCGCGTTAGGCCAGCTTATGATTGAATATAGTGCTGCGTTGCAGGAGTGCTGCTTCAAGTTTCTTGAAAAAGCCGAGACAGAGACCCTGCTGACGGTCATGGAGAAAGTATCCTTTGGAGCCGGCAGCGAGTTATTTAAGAAGGGAGACCCTGCTGAGTGTCTTTATTTTCTTGTGTCTGGAAGGGTGGCTGTGCAAAATAAAACGGGTTTCGGGGAAAGGACCCAAGTTATTGCCCTGCTTGACCCCGGCGCTCCTGTTGGTGAGAAGGGATTGCTTAGTGGCAGCAGTCGCGGCGCCACCTTGAATGCGGTGAAAGATTCCGAGTTGCTTGCCCTGTCCCATGAATCGTTCGAGAAGTTGGTTGGCGATGATCCTGCTCTTGCAATCAAGTTATTGAAATGGTTGCTGAAAAGAGTGTCGTTGCGATTGGAAAAAAATTCTGAGCGCCTGGTTCATGTGCTCTAGCCCCTGAGAGGAAAACGAGCAACGATCCGGGATACTTATTGTATTCGTCAGATTGTACCCTGCACAAAAAAACAAGAAAATAAGATGTACGGTACAGCTGCCTCGGCTGAATATTTTTTTTAAGGTGCTTTAGTGGTATCAATGGTCTGATATTCCATGATTATTTCACTTTCGGTGGATTGATTTTCTTTGCTGTGATGTTTTTTCCTTTCCAATCCGTAATAAATTGATTATTTTTCCTTTCTTTTATTTTTCGATTCACGACAGATCGAGAACGTGTTTTTTATGATACTGCTTTTTGAAGAAATCACCGGCAAATCTCATCTCTTTACGATACGCGACACGAGCTGGTTCCCCTCAGGAAATGAGGTATCTCTCCTCAACGCTACCGCTCGTATCCGTGTTTCCAGGCGAGACAGCGAGACAGTAGAGCTGAAAGGGACGCTGGAGGGACAGCGCCTGTCTGTCTGTGACAGGTGTCGTGAACAGGTCAAAGAAGCAGTGTCTTGTGAGTTTGAATATCTTGCTACAACCAGGGAAGAACAGGTCACTGAATTACGTGAGACTGAGTGTAGTGACGAAGATACCGTTACTCTTTATCTCAAGGAACCGGAAATTGATGTAGATGAGCTTCTGCGGGAGCAGGCCTACCTGGCTTTCCCGCTGAAGACGCTCTGTAGTGAAGATTGTAAAGGTATCTGCGCAGGATGTGGGGTTGTGCTGAATAGTGAGGCTTGTCGTTGTACTTCTAATAAAGTGGGGTCGACGTTTGCTATTCTACAAAAACTCACCAATGATTGATAAAATTAATAAAACGGTATGAAACATACCTGATTCGGAGGATACAATGGCTTTACCAAAAAGAAGACACTCCCATTCCCGTACCCGCAAAAGACGGTCCCATGATTTTTTGACCGCACCGGGGCTTTCCCTCTGTGCAGACTGTGGTGAGCCTAAGCAGCCGCATCGTCTGTGCGGCAGTTGCGGCAAGTATAAAGGGAGAACTGTTTACTCACTCGATACTGCAGTAGAATAGGAGAGTAGTGTGCAAATAGCCCTGGACGCCATGGGGGGAGACTATGGCTCAGAGGAGTTGATTGCCGGGGCTCTGCTTGCCGTCAGAAAGACGGATTTGCGTGTAACTCTGGTAGGAGACGAGAGGATATTAAGTAAACACCTCGAGACTCTGGCTCCTGATAGCAAAACAGCGAAGCTGATCAATATCGTTCATTCATCGCAAGTGATTGATATGAATGAACATCCTGTTGATGCGATTCGAAAGAAAAAAGACGCCTCGATACTGGTTGCTTTCGATCTTGTGCGCCGAAAAGAGGCTGATGCTGCCGTAAGCGCTGGTAATTCTGGCGCAACGTTAGCCGCAGCTTCCCGCAAACTTGGTCGATTGGAGGGGATTTCTCGCCCCGGTATCGCGTCGATTTTTCCGACCCTTAAAAAACCAGTCGTGCTGATGGATATAGGGGCAAATGTTGATTGCCGGCCACAGCATCTCTTTCAATTCGGCATAATGGCCTCGGCGTTTTCCCGTATTACCGGCGTGGAAAATCCCCGAGTGGGCCTTTTGTCGATTGGCGAGGAAACCGGCAAGGGTAACAGCCTTATAAAAGAGACCTATCCTCTTTTAGAAAACAGCTCTCTGAATTTCATCGGCAATGTCGAAGGCCGTGACGTTTTTCAGGGCGAAGTCGATGTTATCGTCTGTGACGGTTTTGTCGGCAACGTCTGTCTGAAAGTCAGTGAGGGCCTTGCCGAGGCTGCCATGCAGATGCTGCGTGATGAAATCTGCAAATCGATGTGGGCTAAAATTGGTTATCTGCTGGCAAGGAATGCCTTTAAATCTTTTAAAAAGCGTGTCGATTATGCGGAATATGGCGGGGCACCACTTCTTGGTATTGATGGTATAGGCATAATATGTCATGGCAAGTCCAGTTCGCACGCGATTAAAAATGCCATTCTTGAAGCTGCCAAAATGGCTCGGGGAAATATCAATAAGGATATTCTGGAAAGTCTTGCCACCAGCAATTTCGTTGAACAGAACATCGTAAATTTGGAGACGTAATGGGAACTGTTGTCTTGGGGACCGGTTCATGTTTACCAAAAAAGGTTCTTACCAATGTGGAACTCGAATCGATGGTCGATACGAGTGCTGAATGGATACAGACCAGAACCGGCATCGAAACGAGACGCATCGGCGGTAAGGGAGAAAAGACCTATCAGCTGGCTACCAAGGCTGCCGAGAAGGCGCTTGCGGCCGCAGGTGTGTCAGCCGAGGAGCTTGACCTTGTTGTTGTCGGAACGATCAGTTCGCATATGCTCATGCCGTCCAGTGCCTGTTATGTGCAAAAAGAACTTGGTGCCACCAACGCCTTTGCTTTCGACTTGAATGCGGCGTGCTCCGGGTTTCTTTACGGTCTGGATCTGGCTGATAAGTATATCCGGGCCAATCATGACATGAAAGTTCTGGTTATCGGTGCAGAAACCCTTTCCGGTCGCCTGAACTGGCAGGACAGAAATACCTGTATCCTTTTTGGCGATGGCGCCGGTGCCGCAGTTTGCGGCTATTCTGACAGTGACCGCGGAGTTATTGGGTCGAGTATGCATTCCGATGGGAGTTTGTGGAAACTGCTGTATATGCATGCTCCCGAAAGCTCTAACCCCGACCTGATTGTCAAAGGCAATAATGGTGCTTATATCCAGATGGAGGGACGGGAGGTTTTTAAACATGCGGTCCGAGCCATGGAAGATGCCGTCACCAGGCTTCTCGTCAAGGAGAACATCGATAAAGAATCTATAAGTCTTGTCATTCCGCATCAGGCCAATATGCGAATTCTTGCTAAGCTGGTTGATAGGCTTGATTTCCCGCAGAGTAAAGTATTTATAAACGTTTCCAAGTATGGTAATACATCCGCTGCGTCAATCCCAATTGCCCTTGATGAAGCTAACAGCAGCGGTTTAATTACTCAAGGCGACACAATTTTGTTTTGTTCCTTCGGTGGTGGATTTACCTGGGGAGCAACCCTGATTAAGTGGTAAACAGGAGATATGAGAATGGATTATTTCTTATCCGAAGAACAGCAGATGATTGTCGATATCACCCGACAGATCACTGACGAGCGCATAATACCCATCCGCGCGGAACTCGATGAAAAACATCAATTTCCCCGACAGATTCTCAATGAGATGGCCCAGGCCGATCTTTTTGGCGTGCCGATTCCCGAGGAGTATGGTGGCTTTGGGGGGGGGTGTCTGGACATTGCCATTACCGTTGAGCAACTCGGGCGCGGATGTATCGGCGTAGGGACTGCATTCGCCGCCAATTTTCTTGGTGTCTACCCCATTATCATTGCTGGCTCTGAGGAGATGAAGCAGAAGTATCTTCCTGATGTGGCAACCGGCAAAAAATTCGGGGCTTTCGGTCTGACCGAGGCAAACGCCGGGTCGGATGCCTCCGGTATACAGACCACAGCCGTGCTTGACGGTGACGAGTGGGTGCTGAATGGAACGAAACAGTGGATCACCAACGGCGGGGAGGCGCAGATTTACTCAGTCGTGGCAATTACCGACCGGAGTCGCGGCCCGCGTGGGGCATCTCTGTTTGTTGTGGAAGAAGGAGACCCGGGTTTTTCCTGTGGTCCGAAGGAAAAGAAGATGGGTATCAGGGCGTCTTCGACCACGGAGCTCATTTTTAAGGACTGTCGTATACCAAAGGATCGGCTGATCGGTCGTGCCGGAACCGGTTTCATTACCGTTATGAAAACTCTGGATCTGTCAAGACCTGGCATCGCCGCTCTCGGAGTTGGTCTGGCGCAGGGAGCGCTTGATGAGGCGGTCAAGTATGCCAAGCAGCGGCAACAATTTGGTAAACCGATTATTGCATTCCAGGCGGTGCAGCATATGCTGGCTGATATGGCGATAGGTATCGAATCGGCTCGCGCTCTGGTCTACGCTGCGGCAAGACATATTCAGGCGCATCCGAAGGATATGTCGAAGGCATCGGCGATGTGCAAGACATATGCGACCGATGTGGCGATGAAGGTCGCAACCGATGCCGTACAGGTCATGGGCGGTTATGGGTACATGTGTGAATATCCTGCCGAAAAAATGATGAGAGATGCAAAAATCTTACAGATTTACGAGGGAACGAACCAGATCCAGCGCAATGTAATCGGCCAGGAATTAAACAAAGAATATTCTTGATTCTCTTCCTACGGCAGTAGATCGACGCATAGGCAATTGTTTGCAGATGTCGAAAGACGCGGAAAAAATCTGATTGCAGGGCGGTTGCGGCGCAGTCGGATACTGCTATTTTTATTATTACAGGTTGGTGCATGAAAATAATCGTATGTGTTAAACAGGTTCCGGATGCAAGTGACGTGCGTCTTGATCCAGTAACTAATACGCTCGCAAGAGAAGGGGTGCAGTCGATCATGAATCCGTATGATCAGCACGCCCTTGAAGAAGCCGTTCGTCTTAAAGAAAAACATGGCGGCGAGGTCATCGTCGTGACGATGGGTCCTCCGCAGGCGGAAGAAATTCTCCGGCTGGCGATCAGTTGCGGAGCCGATAGCGTGGTTCTGGTTTCGGACAGAGCTTTTGCCGGTGCTGATACCTGGGCGACATCCTATACTCTTGAACATGCGGTAAAAAAAATAGGCGCCTTCGATCTTATCTTATGCGGCAAGCAGGCCATCGATGGTGACACTGCCCAGGTTGGTCCGGGCTTGGCCACTCGCCTTGATATACCCTATCTCACCTGTGTCCAGAAAGTAAGAGAAAGCAGTGATAAAGGGCTAATTGTCGAAAGGATGATGGATGACGGTTACGATGTGGTTGCCGTGGACTATCCGGCATTGCTGACAGTGGTCAAAAATATCAACGAACCCCGTGTCCCTTCACTCAAAGGGAAAATGAAGGCTAAAAAGGCCGAAATTCTCCGGCTCAGTGCGGCAGACATCGGCGCTGATGCCGCCTGTATTGGCCTGCCGGGTTCTCCCACCAAGGTTGTCAACGTTTTCCCGCCGGAAACCAGAGGGGGAAGATCGGTACTTACCGGTACACTGGATGAACAGCTTGATCAACTTGTTGACAAGTTGCTCCCATATCTGTGACAGGGCGGAGTTTAAAAAATATGTTGAAAGTTAATAAAGAGCTTTGTATTGGCTGTGGGATCTGCGAAGACAACTGCCCCTTTGGAGCTATAAGCATTGAAGACGGCCTGGCTGTGGTCGGCGACAGCTGTACGCTGTGTGGTGCGTGTGTTGAAAGTTGTGAAGTCCAGGCACTCAGCCTTGAGGTGCAGAACAAGCAGGTCCAGGAAGATCTTGCCGACTGGAAAGGTGTCCTGGTTTTTTGTGAATACCGGCATGGTGAACTTGCTCCGGTGTCGCTTGAACTCTTAGGTATTGGAAGACAACTCGCCGACCGACGCGGCGTCCTGCTCAGCGCTCTGCTTCTCGGACATGAAACTGCAGAGACGGCGCAGCTGCTTATCGGTCACGGTGCTGATGTTGTCTACCTTGCGCAGCATGAAGCACTGGGGGAATTCAGAGATGACAGTTACAGTCAGGTAACCGCCGATGTGATTCGGCAGTACCGCCCGGAAATTGTTCTGGCCGGGGCCACCGCTATCGGGAGGTCATTCATCCCTTGCGTTGCGACACTTGTCAACGCCGGGCTTACCGCCGACTGTACCAAACTTGAGATACGTGAGCAGGACGGTGCGCTTCTGCAGACTCGTCCCGCGTTTGGCGGCAATATCATGGCGACCATTGTCTGTGAATCAACCAGACCGCAGATGGCAACGGTACGCCCGAAAGTGATGAAGCAACTGCCGTTTGATGGTGCTCGCACGGGAACGGTTGTTGATGTGGTTCTGACCGAGAAGCAGTTGCACAGTCGGGTTCAGGTGGTGGAATCTGTGGTGGAGGAAGCCGGCAACGTCAATATTCAGGAAGCAGATATTCTGGTCTCGGGTGGAAGAGGACTGGAAAATGCCAAGGGCTTTGAACTGATCAGAGCACTTGCCGACACGATGGGCGCAAAGGTATCCGCATCACGGGCGGTGGTTGACGCCGGATGGATTCCTTATCCACACCAGGTTGGCCAGACCGGCAAAACAGTCGCCCCTAAATTGTACATAGCCTGTGGTATCTCCGGCGCAGTGCAGCATGTGGCGGGGATGCAGTCGGCGGAAACCATCGTTGCCATTAATAGGGATGCCCATGCATCAATCTTTAATGTTGCCGATTTCGGGATTGTGGGCGACCTGTTTGAAATCATACCTAAATTGATCAAAAAAATAGAGGAGCGCCGCTAAATCATGAGCCTGGAAGGAAAAATCGCCCTGGTAACGGGCGGGAGCCGTGGTATAGGTCGGGCCATCTGTATTCGCCTTGCTTCGATGGGGTGCCTGGTTTATATCAACTATGTAAGTCGGTCGGCGGCAGCTGAAGAGACGCAGCAAATTATCCAGCAGGCCGGTGGTAAAGCGGAGATCATCGGTTTTGATGTAGCTGACGGCAATGCGGTTCAGGATGCGTGCAAAAAGATTATCACCGAGGCCGGATCAATTGATGTCCTGGTAAATAATGCCGGGATCACCAGAGATGGGCTGATGGCCAGAATGAAAGAATCCGAGTGGGACGAGGTTATAAACACCAATCTCAAGGGAGCATTCCTCTGTGCCAAAGCCGCATCGCGGGCGATGATGAAGAAAAAATGGGGGCGGATTATTAACATCTCCTCGGTTTCAGGAGTTGCCGGCAACCCCGGGCAGGTGAATTACTCTGCGGCCAAAGCAGGGCTTATCGGCCTCACCAAGTCGATGGCCAGGGAGTATGCCTCTCGAAATATTACCGTAAACAGTGTGGCGCCTGGTTATATTGAGACCGAAATGACCAATCTTCTCGACGAGAAGACGCAGCAACAGATTAAAGCGGAAATTCCCCTTGCCGCGTTTGGCAGAACAGAGGATATAGCCGGAGCCGTTGCCTATCTCGCATCTGAAGACGGGCGATATCTCACCGGTCAGACTCTGCATGTCAATGGCGGCATGTATATGTAACAGGTTGTTCCAGTAAATGCAGTCTTTTGAGTAAAGTAAAATCATTGCACATGGTTATTTTGAACTATGTCTAATTTCAAGTAAGGGAGTAGGATGATGGCAATCGAACAGGAAATGATAGATATAATCGTTGAGCAGTTAAGTGTTGAAAGTGATAAAGTTGTGCCAAATGCATCCTTTGTTGATGATCTTGGCGCCGATTCTCTTGACCTTGTCGAACTGATAATGGCCATGGAAGAGGGCTTCGATATTGAAATTCCGGATGAAGACGCTGAAGGTATCACTACTGTTCAAGATGCTATAGATTACGTTAAAAAGTTGAAATAGCCTTCGGCTGAACATTCAGAGCAGCGAGAGCAGCAATTTTTATACCCCCCGTTTACACGGTGCGACAGTAATAATAAAAAAAGGAGTAATTATTGTGAAGCGAAGGGTAGTAGTTACAGGAGTAGGATTAGTGACACCTCTTGGTACTGGTGTCAGCAAGAGTTGGCAAAATATCTGTTCCGGTGTCAGTGGGATTGATCTGATAACTCGATTTGATACCAGTGATTACGCTGTAAAGATTGCTGCGGAAGTAAAGGATTTTCAGGCAGATGATTTTTTTGACAAAAAAGCGGCAAAGCATCTGGATCTTTTTGTGCAGTATGGTCTCGTCGCAGCCCAGATGGCGGTTGAGGACAGCGGATTCAAAGTAACCGAAGAAAACTGTGAAAGAGTCGGCGTGATCACCGGTTGCGGCATGGGTGGCTTACCAACCATTGAAAAATATCATAGTGTCTGTATTGAAAAGGGGCCCAAGCGAATTACGCCTTTTTTCATTCCCATGGTTATCCCCAACATGCCGTCCGGGCAGATTTCCATGGCTCTCAATTCTAAAGGTCCGAATCTTACCCTTACCACAGCCTGTGCGGCTGGCACCCATTCCGTTGGCGAAGCCTATCGGCATATCAAGTACGGAATGTGCGACATGGTCGTGAGCGGCGGGACAGAGGCTGTTATCTGTGGTCTTGGAGTTGCCGGTTTTTCGGCGATGAAGGCACTGTCCGCGCGAAACGATGAGCCGACAAAGGCATCTCGTCCCTTCGATATGGATCGTGACGGATTCGTTATGTCGGAAGGGGCCGGTATGCTTATTCTGGAAGATTATGAACACGCCCTGGCCCGTGGGGCGAAGATATACGCCGAAATCTGCGGCTATGGTCTGAGCAGTGATGCCTACCATATTGCAGCGCCTCCGGAAGATGGTGAAGGTGGGATGAGGGCTATGAAAATGGCGCTGGCCGACGCCGAACTGGCGCCTGAGGATATTGATTATATTAATGCCCATGGCACTTCAACGCCGCTAAATGATAAGTGTGAAACACAGGCTATTAAAACTGTATTTCAGGACCATGCTAAAAAGCTGGCTGTCAGTTCCACCAAATCGATGACGGGGCACATGCTTGGCGCAGCAGGCGGCATTGAAGCGGTTTTCACGGCACTGTCTCTGCATGATCAGCTTGCTCCGCCGACCATAAACCTGGAAAACCCCAGCCCGGAATGTGATTTGGACTACGTTCCCAAAGTGGCGCGAAAAATGAATATCCGCGCCGCGCTGTCCAATTCTTTCGGCTTTGGCGGAACGAATGCGGTTGTGGCCATGAAAAGGTTCGACGGGTGAGCTTGAGAGGAAAGCTTCATGTATCTTCGTAAGAGGGGAAAACAGTGAAAATAGTACTTGCTGCCGACCATGGTGGTTTTCTTTTGAAAGAAATCATTAAGGAAAAACTCCTCCAGTCGGGCCGTGCTGTCGTCGATGTCGGTTGTGACTCGGTTGATTCGGTAGATTATCCGGATTATGCCGAGAAGGCCGTGTCGGCTATAGTAACTGGGGCGTGCGACCGAGGGATATTGGTTTGTGGTACGGGGATAGGCATGTCTATTGCCGCAAACAGACACAGAAATATACGGGCTGCGAACTGTTTTGATGTCGCTACGGCAATATTAAGTAGAGAACATAATAATGCCAATATCCTCTGCCTTGGTGCCCGAGTACTTGATACGGACAATGCTCTGCAGATGGTCATGACCTGGCTGGACACTGAATTTTCCGGGGGACGTCATCAGCAGCGAGTCGCCAAATTCAGTGCGTAGCATGCGATACACCAATTGTTGATCTTTAGTACAGCCGATTCCGCCTCAGCAGAATCGGCTGTACTGTTTTCTATGGTTCTCTCTTTTTTCTGCCATTGCATTTTTCAGGCAGGACAGTCGGTTGGTGATGTAATATAAAAGATCAACGGGAGGAGGCTGTTGTCGAGGGGTGAAAATCCGGCAATCAGCGGCCCAATATTTGTTTTGTGGAGAGGTGTTCGATGAAATGTCCGTATTGTGAGCATTTGGACAATCGAGTGATTGATTCGCGTCTCAATAAAGATGCGACGATTACCAGACGAAGAAGAGAGTGCCTGGCTTGTGATCAGCGATTCACGACCTATGAAAGGCTTGAGGTCATGTTGCCGGTGTTGGTTAAAAAGGATGGGCGCAGAGAGGGATGGGACCGGCATAAACTTATAGTCGGGCTTGAAAAAGCCTGCGAAAAACGTTCGGTCAGCCGTGATAAGATTGATGAATTCGCCGATAATATCGAACATAAATTACAGGATTACGGGGCAAAAGAAATTCCTTCCCAGGTAGTGGGGGAATGGGTCATGGAAGGGCTGCCTCTGCTCGATGAAGTTGCTTATGTGCGGTTTGCCTCAGTGTATCGTCAGTTTAAAGATGTCAACGAATTTATGCAAGAACTCAAGACACTCCTTGATTCCAGAGGGATAGATGAAGGAAAAACAGGATAATCATTTTATGCGTCTGGCCTTGAGAGAGGCCGCCAAAGGCCTTGGGCGAACCTCACCTAATCCTTGTGTCGGTGCGGTGATTGTCAAAGACGGGAAGGTACTTGGCAAAGGGTACCATAAGAAAGCAGGGACGCCGCATGCGGAAATACATGCCCTGCGAAACGCCGCTGCCTCGGTGCGGGGGGCAACTCTTTATGTTACCCTTGAACCCTGCAATCATACCGGACGAACACCGCCGTGCAGCCGGGCGGTACTTGAGGCCGGCATAGTGCGGGTGGTAATCGGCATGACCGATCCCAACCCCCTGGTGAATGGCGGCGGCATCGAATTTTTAAGAAGTCACCGCATTGAAGTCATCAGTGGTGTTCTGGAACAGGAATGTGCGGCCCTGAACCATCCTTTTGTCAAGCATATCACCGAAGGAACCCCCTGGGTAATTATGAAAGCCGGAGTCAGTCTGGATGGCCGACTCAATTATCAGGCCGGCCAGACTGGCTGGATTACCGGCGCGCAATCGGTACGAGCGGTGCATAAGCTTCGCGATAGGGTTGATGCCATTCTGGTGGGCAGGAAAACAGTAGAGATCGACAACCCCTCGCTTACCACCAGATTAGGGCGCGGGTCGGCAAAAGATCCGATCAGGATTATCCTCGATACCGATCTGGCCACCCCTGTTGCCTCCAGAGTATATCATCTTGAATCGAAGGCACCAACCTGGATCGTTTGTGCAACAGATGCACCAGATGCAAAAAAAGAAGCATTCCAGGAGATCGGGATAAGATTGTTGAAACTCCCCCGGACGGAAACCGGCGTAGATCTGCGTTCGCTGTTAAAAGTTCTCGGACAGGAAAATATTTGCTCCCTTCTCGTTGAAGGGGGAGCAATGGTGCATGGCGCGTTTCTCCGTGAAAAACTTTTTGATTATGCGCATCTATTTTATGCACCGCTTTTTGCGGGCAGTCAGGGCGTTCCCTTAATTGACGGCTATCAGGTGCAGCATCGAGATGTAGCCCCGTATCTGGCAGGCCTCAGCCATAAACGTCTTGGTGACGATATAATGCTCTCAGGTAAGGTTTGCTATCGGTAGCAGGGGGCTTCGTCTGCTCTTAATTTTGTTCCTGATTGAGGTATCGAATGCAATCTGCCAGATTTTTGAAAGTAATTGACAGGGTGACGTCGTCTTTTTCAAAAAATGGGGAGTGAGAGACCGTATAGCTGCTCGGCAGCTGCAGGCCTTTGATTTGCAGTGCGAAGGCCTCTTCGGCCAGCGCAGAGGTCGGAGCAACTGCATGCTGGAGCATATTCCCAAGATGCTGTATTTTCTGCGGGATGTTCATCATGGTATGCTCGAGGATCTCGACAACATCTGATTTTTGCAGAAATGCACTGATGGATACACCTTCCCGGCAGGCGATATCACGAATAAGATTGAAAAACTTCCTCTGCTGGCCATCTCCCATGCGTAAATTCCTGAACAGGAGTGCCATGGCCAGTCTATCGCCGTTTTTCGGCAGGGAAAGAAGTTCAGTGACCATTCGGTCCTGGATCCGTCCGGCATGGATATCCTGGATAATACTCTCATCCTGATCGAGGATTTTCAGTAAATTCGGGATGGTTGAACGTCCTCCTTTCAGCTGCAGCTTTTTCTGAAAGTCCCTCATTACCTCTTCGGGCACCGACAATCGGCAGGCTATCTCGATAAAACGGGCTTTTTCAGCAAGAGAGAGTGGCCCGGCTGAGTTTTGTTCGACGAGGAGGAGATCGAGAATGAAATTATGCGGTGCATTTTTATCTATAACCAGGCAGTTAACTTGTGATAGCGGGCTGAATTGTCTAATGAATTCGATTCGTCTTACGCCGGAGACTACGGCAAAAGTCCTGGTGGAATCAGCAATGACAAGCGGGGGATGCAGGATGCCGCAACTTGCCAGGCTGGCGTGTAATTCCTCCGGGAGGATTCGACACTCCCAGGGGTGAAGGTTCCATTCAGCAATGGTTGGACTGATCGCCTCCAAGGGGATGGACTGTTGGGAGAGAAACATGATATATGCACTTGAAGGAGTTGGCGGCCAGGGCTGCTGGAGTTGGCGAAATTATTTTGAAAATTACCCTGAGTGTGCGATTCACATTCAGGGTAATTGAGATGTACACCAGAAGGAGGAGACGAAATGTAGATTCTCTATATCAAAGCTGCATCAACCTTCGTTGATTTTCTCGCGCAAAATGCCAGACGGCTTAAAAGTGACTACCCGGCGCGCGTCCAGGGTCAACTCATCGCCGGTCTGTGGATTGCGGCCTCTTCTTGAATTTTTGTGCTTGACATTAAATTTGCCGAATCCGCTTAAAAGAAGATCTGACCCGTTTATCAGTGAATTTTTTGAGATACGAAGAAAGGCCTCTACTGAGTCAGTTGCCTGAGCCTTCGTTAAGCCCTCATGATTTTTGTAGACCTGCTGCACGAGGTCTGCCTTGGTAAGAGTCATATTTCCCCCATAATTGTCTGTTTTAGTTGCGAATCTTTCTCTAATCATAAACTTTTGGTACAAAAAGTCAAACTTTCTGTAAAAAAACAAACATTTTACCAAATGGTTCTTTACACAACAGAAGCGATTTTGAAAATAGGCAGATACATCGCGACCACAAGACCTCCAATCATTCCCCCGAGAAATACCATCATAAAAGGCTCGATCATGGCCGTGAGATTATCTACTGCCTGATCCACCTCCTCATCATAGAAATCGGCAATTTTTTCCAGCATGGTATCCAATGCGCCTACTGTCTCACCGACGTTTATCATTTGTACAACCATATTGGGGAATACGCCACATTCCTCGAGAGGCTCCGCTATCGGACGTCCCTCTGCGATAGAATCACCGACCCGGAATACCGCGTTTTCAATAACTTTATTGCCGGCAGTTTTCGCCACAACCTGCAGGGCTTCAAGGATAGGCACGCCACTTTGCAGCATAGTGCTGAGAGTTCGGGTAAATTTGGCCACGGCCACTTTTCTGAGGAGAATACCGACAACCGGAGCGCGCAGTAATCCTTTGTCTATCGCTAAGCGGCCTTTGGCTGTGCCATAAATTTTCTTAACAATCATCACCATTATGAATAATGCTATTGTTATATAAATAAAATTATTTTTGAAAAAGTCACTGAGATCGACAACAATTTGCGTCGGCAGTGGGAGAGACGAGCCAAAATCTTCAAACATTGTGGTAAAAACAGGAACAACAAAAACGAGAATAATGACCAGGATGAGTAGTGAAATGGCCAGACATATAGTGGGATAAGTCATGGCTCCTTTGACTTTCTTTTTCAGGAGCATCGATTTTTCCATGAATGTGGCAAGTCGTCCAAGAATGGTGTCAAGGATACCGCCGGTCTCACCCGCCTCAATCATGTTGGTAAAAAGGTTATCGAAAACTTTAGGTTTTTTACGCATGGAATCGGCAAGTGTAGATCCAGCCTCGACATCCTGGCGAATGTCGGCGAGTGCTTTTTTAAAGGTTGAATTACTCTGCTGTTTTTCCAATATTTCAATGCCCTGGACCAAAGGCAACCCGGCGTTGATCATCGTTGACAACTGCCGGGTGAAAATCACTATGTCTTTGCCGGTTACATTTGGTTTAAAAAATGAAATATTTTCTAAAAGATCTTTGGGCTTTTCCTTGATGACAGGATTGGCAATTCTTAATCTCTTCACCTGGGCTGTTGCTGCTGCCAGGTCAAGTGCTTCTACTTCTCCCTTTCTTTTTTCACCGTAGGAGTTTTTCCCTTTCCATACATAAACAGGCATTTTCGTCTCCGATTTTGCGGAACTCGTAATATAAAAATATCAATTCGTTATCTTTGCTACAAACACTAAATAATATCGATTGTATATCAAGATTTTTCAGAATACAAGAGTGGACACATTTATGTGCTGTTCCTTTTGCAGAGAACTAAGGAGACTTCAAAAAAGAGCCGGTGCCGAATAACCGCATCCCGATATATAAAAAAGCTTGTCTCCAGTAACGCACCTTGGTATACTTAAAAGTTCCCAAATATGTAACCATGTCAGTCGTTGTTTTGCCGCGACTGTTGTTCCTGGCGTGAGCGGTAGGTGCGCCGGTAAGTTGATTGACCGATCGGAGGATGAATACATGCAGAATCAGGCCACAGTAAATTACAGTGATGGTCGTTTTCAGCCTGTCATAGATAAGTGTGAAGGGTGCGGACGTATTGTTGAAGAGAAAGCAGTGCAGTATTGCAAAAGTTATCTCAACCCAGCAGCAAAGTGGAAACTGGGCTTTTGCAATTTTGCGACCCATGCAAAACCTGAAATTAACATAATCAAAGTCAGGATAAACCCATTGAAGGCTGCAAAACGGGCTTCAAAAAGAAAGTAGTCGACATACAATCAGAAAATGGGGCCTGTCTTTATGCAGGCCCTATTTTTTTGCCGTTTTTAGTTACCGATGACCAAAAATGGCGGTGCCTACGCGAACAATAGTGGCACCTTCTTCAATGGCAATGTGGAAATCGCTCGACATCCCCATTGAAAGTTCCGGTTTTTCGATTGATGGAAAAAGACCTTCCTGCATAAGTTTCTCACTCAGTGATCGCAAAGCGGAAAAGTGTGGTCGTGACAACTCCGGGTTCTCTACCAGGGGGGGCATGGTCATAAGGCCGCATACCCTGATCCTCGGCAGCTCATTTAAATTCCGGAGCAACTCTGCAGTTTCACTGCTTTTCACACCAGATTTTTGCGCCTCGTCGCCGATATTCACCTGGACAAGTACGTCCATGGTTCTGTTTAAGGCCTGCAGATGGTTATTGAGAGCTTTGCCGAGTTTCAGTCCATCCACCGTCTCTATCATATCGCACGTCGCTGCGGCTATCTTGGCCTTGTTGCTTTGCAGATGGCCGATAAAGTGGAAGACAACGCGAGACGGCACCTGTGGTCTCTTCTCCTGCACCTCCTGGATATAATTTTCTCCAAAAATTATCTGACCCGCCGCAAATGCTTCGTTAATCTTTTCAGCGGGAAATCGTTTAGAGACTGCGACAAGTTTTATGGTATCCGGCAATCTGTTGGCCTTGTCTGCTGCCTCAGCGATCTTTTCTCGTATCTTCTTTATATTTTCAGCAATCATTGTCGTCGTCATACCTTTTTGAAGTTAAACAATTTTTCAGCGTTTGCGGTCGTTTGTCTGCTGACCTTCTCCATATCTATGGCTCTGAGTTCTGCAACTTTCTGGGCAGTATACACCACATAAGCTGGTTCATTTCTTTTTCCGCGAAATGGATGGGGTGCGAGAAATGGTCCATCGGTTTCAAGAACCATCGATACAAGGGGAATGTACCGGATAACATCGTGCAACACAGAGGCATTTTTAAATGTAGCAATCCCGGGAATCGAGATAATCATGCCAAGATCCAACACTTTCTGTGCAAAAACGACATCGCCTGAGAAGCAGTGCATAATGCCGCCGTAATCGAGCGGTTTGGCTGCTCTCAGAATGCTCAGGGTGTCATCGTCGGCCTCCCGGTTATGGATTACCACGGGAAGTTTCAGATTATTGGCCAGATCGAGTTGTCGCCGAAAATGTTCCCGCTGCCGGGAGGGGGCAGAGTGTTGTTTGACATAATCCAGACCGATTTCTCCAAAACCGACTATATGTTCGGTATGATCGGCATAGAGCCGCTCCAGTTCTTGGTAGTCGATGTCTTGGATATTGTCAACATCATGAGGATGGATACCGATGGTCGCCGAGACCTGTTGGTACTTTCGGGCAATGGCGACAGCATTTCTGGAACTCGGCAGGTCAATTCCTATGGTGACAATTCTTTTTATATGGTTGGCCAATGCCCGGTCAAGTACCTGATCGAGGTCCGCACTATATGCGGACATATCCAGGTGACAGTGGGTATCTATCAATTGAACGGCAGGGGTAAGCTGTGGCGGTGTTGCAGCTGTTTTTTTCACATTATGTCCTTTGGCTGTGGGGCGATGGAATTGACTGAAAATAAGGAGTCATCTGCACCCCGGAGAGCTTGATTGGAGTCGTTGGCGAATACACTGTCAATAGTATGCATCATTTTGGGATGGTGAAAATATGCATTGTCGTAAATGATACATCAGGTGATGACGTAACTCTGTTCGTTTGATCCGAGGTGTAAAGAAAATGTATCGTGGGGTCTCGAGGAGTCCGTCAAAGAAAGACCACCAAAATATACCTTCATATCGTAAAAAATCTATCGTATACTGATAAGAGCAATAATTTGTTGTGTTTTTTTACTTAGGTTGGGGAAAAACATCACTTATTGGGGACATGCAGGAGAACATTCTGTGAGATGAGGAGACGTTTCTGTGTAGATATGCTGTCATTTCAAAATAAAATTTGACATACTTTGCAAAGATAAAATATCTTACATGTATATTAGCCTTCGAAATAGCTGAATCCAGCGACCAACATTTACAATGAGGTTTGTGGCATGAATTATGGGATCGTCAGTCAAGAGCAACTCGAGCAGATAGATGCAATTTTGTCAGACAAGCTGATAAAACTCGGAGTTGATTGTGTCATTATAATAGACATGGCTGGAAATATTATTACTGCCAAAGATAATGGCGAAAACAAGTACGACGTCTATTCCTTCGCGGCATTGGCGGCAGGCAATTTTGCTACGGTCGATGCCATGGCCAAACTTGTTGGTGAGCAGGAATTCTCTCTGTTGTTTCATAAAGGGAAGGACTCAAATATACATTTCAGCAAAATCGACGACGAACTGTTGCTTATTTCTATGTTCGGCCGAGATATATCTCTTGGTTTTCTTCGGTTGAATGTTGTTGATGTTATCGAAAAAATTAGAAATATTTGGGACAAGAAGTAGCTTCGGTCAGCTTCGCTACCCCGAATGCTTACCCGGAGTCGTCAATCAATGGCTGGATTTTTCCAAATGGAAAATGGATAGGGAGCAGAACGTTGAGTTTTATCAACTTAAAAGACAAGGTTGTGCAAGTTAAGGTAGTGTACTACGGACCAGGCCGGTGCGGGAAGACTACCAATCTTGAATACATCAACCGCACATACCGCAAGCAGATCGTGTCCGAGATGGTGAGTCTCAAAACACACGGTGATAGAACGCTTTTTTTTGATTTTCTCCCATTTGATATGGGGAAAATCAAAGGGTACGATATCAAGATACAGCTCTATACCGTACCGGGGCAAGTGAAGTACAATGCGACTCGAAAGCTCGTTTTGAGAGGGGTCGACGGGATAGTTTTCGTGGCCGATGCGATGGAAAAACAACGCGAGAAAAACATCCGTTCTTTAAACCAGCTGCATGAAAATCTCCAATCGTACAAGGAGAGTATCTTCAGAATACCTCTCGTTATGCAGTACAATAAAGTTGATCTCAAAGAGCACGGAATTCCAATTTTACCGACCTCGGTTTTGCAGAATGATCTGAACAGCAGATTAAAAGTGCCCTATTTTGAGGCAAGCGCAATTACCGGATATAATGTCGCCGCGACACTGAAGAAAATTATATCTTCATCGGTGATTTCAATACAGAAAAAATTACTCTAGAGAGAGCGCTGTGGTGAAACAGTATACCGGAAACCAATATGACGATGATTTAACCGTCGGCACCGAAGATTATGACGATTCATATTACACTGGTTCAGTTGATTTTTTTGAATTTGCAACTGATGATGAATCGCCGATTAGTCGTTTAAAGAGCCTTATTCTCTCGATTGATTGGGAAATAACCGATGAAATTCTCATGCAGTTCAATGAGGAACTGATTGATCTGAGGGATATTTGGGCAGGCGAGAAAATCAACCTGGTATATGTACAAGCTCTTGAAAAAATAAGTAAATATATCTATCAGAAGAAAGCAAACTCTCATCCCAGTGCTATTAAGCTGTTGCTCACGCTGTACCATAATCTTGAAAAAATTGTCTCCTCCTACGATCTGACCGAAGAGCAGAAAAAAGAAATTTTGATCGAAGACGTAAAAAGATTTGAGAGTCTTAAGCGACATATCGGTCAAAATCCCCAGGTGGCGGACATGGAAATGCAACCTGAGCAACCGAAACAAAAGAACAGAGTTGAACATATCAGCAGCGACAAGGATCTGCTGACTCTCAAAGCCATTGTACTTGGTATAGACTGGGAGATAACAGACCAGGATCTCAATGCATTACGGCAGGAAGTTGTCCGGCTTGATGAAAAATTTTCAGGCAGCAGGCCTAAACTCATTCTTCTGCAGGGGATAGGCACTCTTGCCGCCTATATCAAACTGAAAAAAAGCAATGCTCATGCAGACGCCTTCAAATTATTGCATCTGTTTTATGACAGCCTCGAGAAAATTGTTGCAACCCCAAGGAAGCTGGACGAGGAGAAAGCTATCCTCGTCCCGGCGGTAGAAAAATTTAACGCTTTTAAAGCCCTGCTCGGACCGACAATTGCTGCGGAAGCAATCAGCCGGGATGAAGATGAGACGGAAGAAGATGGGGAGGTTTCCTCTGATTCGATTACCTTGGCACCAGCTTTTGCCGATCTTCCTGAGGAAGATGTTAAAGGTTTTCAGGCAGAAGAAGAAGCACAGGCTCTTGGGCTTGAGAGTTCCGGCAATATCGATAACCATGTGGATAGCTTCTTTTTGGGGGAAAGCGTTAAGAACCTGGAAGCTCAGAACTACCCCGGAGTTTTGACTGCAACCGATGGAGAAATGCAAAAAGATCCCCTTCAGGGGGTGAATGTGGAGATAGATGACGAAGAGGAGACAGATGGGCTATCCTTTGCTGGAGGCAACCTGACCCCGGCATTAAGCAGTGTGATTGAGGAAGATGAAAATGTTGAACTTTCGCCGGCCCTGGAAAAGACAGCCTTGCCGGTTGAAGATGAGCTCGTTCTGGAAGAGAGTATCGATTGGCCTGCTGAAAATGCTGGTGATACGAGCGTGGCTGCAAAAGCTCAGGATGATGATACCGAACAGGCTGGGTTTGATTTCAGTAAATTGGATCCGGACATAGCGCTTCAGGGGGTCGATGTCGAAACCGATGCCGATGACGATTCAGATGAAGAGGCCCTTCCGCTTATGGGTGGCAAACTGGCTCCGGCCCTTGCCGCAAATGATGAAGTCAGTATCTACAATGCGGCGATATTTGAGGAATCGACAGCTGGTGTATCTGTTGACGATGAAATTGCTGGAACACTTGGTGGATTCTTCGACGAAGAGATTGCCTCGCACTTATCGCCAACTCCTGCCGGCGATGTGCAAAACGATCAGGCGGCCTCGATTGCCGTTGATGCGAAGCACGAGAAAAATACAAATGAGATCGAAGATGCAGGACAGCTTGATGCATTGAATGCCGACAACGATTTTGCGCAAAGCCCGGCAGAGGGCCTTGGTGCTGACAATTTTGACATGCCGGCTGAAATTGAGCAAGAGGCAGATATCGCTGCAATCAACGAGCAACTCGATAGCTTTTTTGATCTCGAAGAAGATGTTGTGCAGACAGATGGGGATTTATTCCTTGAGACAGAACCGGAGATAGCTGCTGACAGTGCACCTGCTGAAGAGAAGGTGGTTGCTCCGATTGCCGAGGATTTTGAGGAGGAAGTCGTTTTCGAGCTTGTTCAGGAAGAGGATGAGCCGGCTGGGATTACACATGATAGAGACAACATCAGCCTGCCGGATTCCACTGAGCGCTCTGATATGTTTCAGTCGCTGCAGAGTTGTGTCGACGCCCTGGGTGTTGAACTCGATGAGAGGGTTATCGCCAGCCTCTGGCAGGAGATCGACAATCTGTATCAGAACCTGGCAGATAAACCACTTGAAAAAACCTTTTTACAGCTTCTCTCGACGGTTGTCAGACATATCGATCAGAATCGCTATGATTCAAGTACCGAGGCCTACAAATTATTGCAATCCATTTGTACTGGGTTGGGAACATTACAGAATGATAATGTCTTCTATAATCAGGAAATGTTACTGTCTGAGACACACAAGGTTCTGAAGTGGCAGGAGCAACTATTCCAAGAGCTGGTTGCAAGAAACGAAGCTGAACTGACGATTGTTGACGAAGATGCGGCAGAAGAGTCGATGGGTGATGATGCAGTGCAAGAAACGCTTTTTGCAGGGGAAGAAATAGAAACAGAGGACGAGGGACTCCATGAAGAAATTTCAACGTTACGGCAGACTTTGCAAGATGAGATTGCCGAGTTGCGCAAAGAATTGAAAGATTCCTGAATCTCCAGCAGAATTACCGGAACCGCATGAAGTGGGTTATTTTCTTCTGAGAAAATAACCCACTTTTTTTGTGATTACCGCTAAACTTCAGCTACATGGGGATATGAGGTGCCCTTTGCACGGGTGTTCCGCAGCCTGGATGGCTGCGGTCAAGCCCCCAGGGATGGGTTTATGGCGTCCCGTGCAAAGGGCACCTCATATCCCTCTGGACCTTCTAAGCTGAACTTTAGTGGTAATCACAATTTTTTTAACGATCAGGTTATCTCATCCAGGCAATTGCTGATAAAACTGTGTAGAAAATCAGTGATGCACCAAGCACAATCAAAATACTCCGCAGATATTTATTCGTTGGATACGCGGAAAATAATGCCAGAAGAAAGATTCCCGGTATTACCACGCCAGCGGCAAGCGGTGGCATATAACGCAGCAGTTCCTGAAGACCAAGAAAGAACCAGGGGCCCGATATATAGCTTATCCCGAGGCGGTCCGGTTCAAATGGTGCACTGACGAACACCGAAAAAATCAGCATCAAGCCTATGATTGGCAGGTGGTCACGAATTTTAATTCGGTAGATGCGGAGGTGGTTCCAGGCAAAAATCAGCAAGAGAAGGTCAAGACCGATAACATGGTGGATGTATACTTTTCGCAGACCATCGGCTGATATATCAAACAGCAGATTGTTGAGCGCATGGCCAACAACAGGTATTGCCAGGATGATATGTTCCGCGATTAAGCCAGCGGAGGAACCGGTATTGTCTCCTCTCAGGATATAACCGGTGAAGAGGAGCAGCAGGATCAGAGGAAGGGTGCCGAGCAGCAGCAGCCATTCTGCAATGCTGTATTTCATGGTTTTTTGATAAACAGCCAGCAGGTGAATGCAGCTGAATAAAAAGAAAAACTGGCTGGTAAAGAAGTGCAGCGACCTGAAGAAACGGCCATAGGGGGCGAGTAGATCGAGGGCGGCAGTTGCATAGGAGGGGTGGAGATAATCGTACTGCAAGCCGACAACGATGCCCGAGAGTAGCGAAAGATAGAAGGCTGTCAGTGCCCATGCGCCCCATTTAATGTCTTTTACGGCGGAAAAATGTCGGCTGATCAGGCTGAAGGGGCGCTGAAGAGGGTCAGGTAGTAACAACATAGAGCGGGTCGTCTTGTCTTTTCTCGACCGGTAAGAAGGTGAGAGGTTTTTGGGCAGGGCCTTTTACAACTTGTCCTGTTTCGACGTTGAAGCGACTCTGGTGGCAGGGACATTCTAAAATATCTTTATCTTCCTGGTAATTGAGTTTACAGCCAAGGTGGGTACAGGTACGGGAAAGTGCCCAGCATTTATTATCCCGGTCAAAGAGAATGAATCCCGTTGTGACGAGATAACCGGTTGCCGGTACGGGTTTGCTGATATTGACATAGGTTGGTTTTTTGGGAATTTTGAATCCGGCAAATTGCAAAACAGGGTACAAGAATGCTAAGGTGCCCAAAAAGGTCAGCAATGTCCTTCGGGTATTGCCCTTTTCAGGTGGCTGGTGATTTTTTTTCATAGCTCGGGGAGTAAAGAGAAAAACAGAACAATTCGGCTGGTTATGCTCTCATGGTCTGTTTGACTGAGGAAAACTTGTCGATCAGCATCTTATTGACGTGGCTGGGTACCAGGTCGCTGACATCCCCGCCGTTTCGCGCAGCATCCTTGATGATCGATGAACTGATGTAAATCCAGCGGAAACCGGGCATGAGAAACACCGATTCGACTTCCCGTTTGAGTTTTCGATTCATGAGGGCCAACTGGAATTCATAATCAAAATCCGACACGGCACGAATCCCGCGAACAATAGCCTTGGCGTTCTGCTGATAGGCATAGTCGACAAGTAGCCCCGAAACGGATTGCACCTGGATTCGCTGTCTGCCTTCAAATGATTCTTCAATCATCCGGATTCGTTCTTTCAGGGTAAATACTGGATCTTTTGCAGAGTTTACGGCAACCGCGATAATTAAGCTATCGAAGAGATTGAGTGCCCTGTCAATGATGTCGATATGCCCGTTGGTGATCGGGTCGAATGTTCCCGGGTAGATCGCGATAGATGGTTTGTGGATTTGCTGGCCGGTCATTGTACTCTCTTGTCTAGAATTAATGGGGACGATTAAAATTATCAGGTGTTGTCACAATTTGCCGGATTTTCTATAAAAAGTAAACGCTGCCTGACCATAAACGCGTCTGTCGGTTCGTTCAAGTTTTGTCAGACATGCTGGTAATTCCACTGTACGCCTTTCCTCAACTATAAGTAGGCCATTCTGAGCTAAAAGGCTACTATTGTTTACGAATTCAAGTATAGAAAAAGATATGTCCTGAGCATAGGGTGGGTCGGCAAAAATGAGATCGAATCCTGACCTGGTTTCTTTGGGTAACTTGTGCGGCGGGATATTGCTGGTCAAATCATGCTGGACAACACGCAGTTCACCCTCTCCTGTATATCCGGTGAGGCAGAGGAGAATATTTTTTTTGATCAATTGCAATGCCAAAGCATTATTGTCTATAAATACGACGAATTGAGCGTTACGGCTAAAAGCTTCGAGTCCCAAAGCACCGGTGCCGGCAAAAAGATCGAGAACCTTCGCCTGCCGGACCTCATCGCCAAGTATGTTGAAAAGAGCCTCTCGCGCTCTATCGGAGGTAGGGCGGATACTTTTTTCGTGCAGGGGAGGAGGTACTAATTTACGGCCTTTCGCCGTTCCGCCAATAATTCTCAAATGTCCGACGACCGTTAAGATTTTCTGCCTTGTGCAGAGCAAGTAAGGGGGAGCGTATTATGCTGACAATTACTGGAGATAGCCAAGAACAGTTTCCCCGGCACGAACCTTGTCGCCCACTTTGATAATGATCTCCGTCTCAACCGGCAGGTAGAGATCAACCCGGGAGCCGAACCGAATGAGGCCGAACCGTCTGCCCCGGACCACTGCATCGCCAGGTTCGAGCCAGCAGACAATTCTTCTGGCGATCAGGCCGGCTATCTGAACAAATGCCAGGGTCTTTCCTGCGGGAGTGGTTATAACGGTTGCACAATATTCATTTTCCAGACCGCTCTTGACACTGTCTGCTGCGTAGAATTTACCGGGTTTGTAGATTACTTTTTCGACTTGGCCCTGGCAGGGGATACGATTGACATGGACATTGAAAACATTCATGAAAATAGATATCTTCTGCGTTTCTTCCCCGGTAAAAGAATTGTCCGGAATCTTTTCGACATGGATGACTTTCCCATCAGCAGGAGAGACGAGCGCCTCAGGGCTGGTCGGTCCTAAGCGTTCCGGATCTCGAAAGAAGCAGAGGATGAACGTGGTGGCCATAAAGCCAAGAGTCGCAGCAACGGGCAGACCCAATAAAGCCAGGACAAGAGTACAAAAGGCCGCGAAGCCGATGAATGGATATCCTTCCTTGGCTACCGGCACTTGTGGAGTAAGCATTGCAATGTATACCTTATTTTTAAAAGTGTCTTATTTGGTTTTATTTGCCCGAGACATGGCGATGATGCCGGTTCGTACGATTTCTTTAATGCCTATGGGGCGCAGAATGTCAATGACAGCCTGGATTTTTGATGCCGAACCCGTCAGCTCTACCGCATAGCTCTTCGCGCTAACATCGACAACTTTGCCCCGGAAAATGTCGACAACCCGCAGTACCTCGGCCCGGGTATGGGCTTCTGCCTTCATCCGGATCAGTACCATTTCGCGTTCGACATATTCCTTGTCGGTGATATCCGTCACTTTAATGACGTCGATCAACTTATGCAGCTGCTTGGTAATTTGCTCAACGACGGAATTGTCCCCTCTTGAGACAACGGTGAGAGAAGAAACGCCAGGGTCAAGTGTTTCTGCCACGCACAGACTTTCGATGTTAAAGCCACGACCACTGAACAGGCCGGTTACCCGGGAGAGTACTCCCGGTTTATTTTGCAGAAGTACAGAAATTGTGTGTTTCATCTACATGATCCTGGATGTAATAAATTCAAATATAAATCACTAATCCCGCCCAAAAGATTTGCGGGATAAGTTCATTCACGAAATAATTTTCTTGTACAAAACACAAGAAAATTATTTCTAATTCACTAAACGAGCAGCATTTCGGTGTTCGATTTTCCGGCAGGCACCATGGGGTAGACACCTTCTTCCTTTTCAATTTTAAAATCCATGATAACCGTGTTGTTGGTTGCCAGGGCCTCTTTGATCACCGGTTCCACCTCACTTTTTGTCGTGGCTCTGAGGCCGACTGCGCCGTAGGCCCTGGCCAGATCGACAAAATCAGGAGTGACATCCATGGTTGTTGAAGCGTATCGTTTGGCATAGAACAACTCCTGCCACTGGCGTACCATGCCGAGATAGCTGTTATTCAATATTGCGACCTTGACCGGACACTTATACTGCCTGGCCGTGGCCAGTTCCTGAATATTCATCTGAATAGAGCCATCCCCGGCAATGTCGATTACGGTCTTATCCGGATAGGCCATTTGCGCGCCAATGGCAGCCGGAAGGCCAAAGCCCATGGTACCGAGGCCACCGGAGGTAACAAAATGCCGGGGATGATCGAATTTATAGAACTGGGCCGCCCACATCTGATTCTGGCCGACCTCGGTTGTTATTATAGCCTGGCCACCGGTACATTTATGGAGCATTTCAATAACGTACTGTGGTTTTATGATGTCGTTATTTTCCTTGTAGCAGAGTGGGTGATCAATGGTCCATTGGCGGATGAGGTCAAACCACGGTCTGTGTCTTGCCGCTTCCTCTTCCAGATTAATATTAGCTTTGGTAGCAAACCAGTCATTAATGGCGGTAAGAGCGTTTTTGCAATCTGCCACTATGGGAATATGGACCTTAACATTTTTACTGATGGAGGTGGGATCGATATCTATATGGATGATTTCGGCCTGAGAGGCGAATTCCGCCAATTTACCCGTAACTCTGTCATCAAAACGGGCACCGACGGCGATTAAAAGATCGCACTCGGCAACGGCCATATTCGCCGTGTACGTCCCGTGCATGCCAAGCATGCCCATGGAAAGTTCATGGGTACCGGGGAAAGCACCAAGGCCCATCAAGGTCATGGTTACCGGGATATTGAGCTTTATGGCCAGTTCGGTCAACTCCCTGGACGCATCGGATAAGATGACGCCACCTCCTACATAGAGCACCGGTTTTGTGGCTTTTATAATTTTCTTGCAGGCTTTTTCAATCTGGATCGGATGCGGTTTGTATGTTGGCTGATAGCTCAACATGTTAACATCCTTTTTTTCCGGGTATGTCAGTTGACTGGCCAGGAGATCCTTGGGCAGGTCTACCAGCACCGGACCGGGACGGCCCGTGCGGGCAATATGAAAGGCCTCCCGGATAGTTGGGACTAAGTCTTCAATTTTACTGACTAAATAGTTGTGTTTTGTACACGGCCTGGTGATGCCGACAATATCCACTTCCTGAAAGGCATCGTTGCCGATGAGTGCCCGAGGTACCTGACCCGTGAGAACAACCAGAGGAATGGAGTCCATGTAGGCAGTGGCAATTCCGGTGACACCATTTGTCGCTCCCGGGCCCGAGGTGAGCAGGGCAACGCCGACTTGACCTGTCACCCTGGCTAAACCGTCTGCAGCATGGACTGCGCCCTGTTCGTGGCGAACGAGAACATTTTCAATATCGGCATCCATCAGGGCGTCGTACAGATCAATGACCGCGCCACCAGGGTAACCAAAAATTATTTTCACACCCTCTTCCTGCAGGCATCTCACGACTGCCTGGGAGCCGGTAACTTTCCCCATCAACGTATTTCCTTATAATGATTATGAAACTTTCATTGGTGTTGAAGAACATGTTGAAAAACCAATGAATTTAGAGCGAGCAGAAAATATATCTGCCAACAGTCGATCTGTCAACCGGCAAAGGGGGATCCGGGGACGGCGGCCCGAAAATGTATGCAGTCTGCACGCCTTGTGTTCATATCTGCCTGTGTCTGGCACTCTGACGGATAAGAGCCTCCGGCAAAAAAACGGTACCGCTTCGTGAGAGGTGCAGAACGCAGAGCGACCGGTTATCTGTGCACGCACCAAAAAACCAGCTTGACATCTTCGGTTGAAGATGTTTACTCTGAGACGATTGAAGCATTTGATTAACATTTAAGAGAATCTCTCTACATGCACGCGAAAAACTCACTCCTCTCACTCCTGGCTCTACTCTGTGGTCTACTGTTGCCGGATTCCGTGGCTGAGGAGGAGTTGTAGTTTTATTTAAAACGCAAGACATACCTCAAGAGGCCACGGTTGAAAAACCGTGGCCTCTTTTTTTTTGTCATTGTCAATTACCAGACTCAACTTGTCGAGGAGAAAATATGAACCCTGCATTGGTAAAAAAATATCGACCCTATCCAACGATTAATTTGCCGAATCGTACCTGGCCGGAAAAGAGGATAGAAAAGGCCCCCATCTGGTGCAGCGTCGATCTGCGAGATGGCAATCAGGCCCTGGTCAAGCCGATGAGTCTTGAAAAAAAGCTGGAAATGTTTGGCCTGCTCACCCGCCTTGGATTCAAAGAAATAGAGGTTGGTTTTCCTTCCGCTTCCCAGGTTGAGTATGAATTTACCCGATTGCTTATTGAACAAGATCTTATCCCGGAAGGGATGCTCATTCAAGTACTGACTCAGGCACGGGAGCCGCTGATCAAGAAAACCTTTGCATCGCTCGCGGGGGCCAGAGAGGCTATCGTCCATCTGTATAATTCCACCTCCACCTTACAGCGAAGAACAGTCTTTAAAATGAGTCGAAAAGAGATTGTTGAACTCGCAGTCCACGGCGCAAACCTTCTCAAAGAGGAACAGAAAAAATATCCTGAAACTGTTTTTCGGTACGAATATTCCCCCGAGAGTTTTACCGGTACAGAGTTAAACTTTGCGCTGGAAGTATGCGAAGCGGTGATGAATGTTCTGCAGCCGACTCCAGACAATAAAATAATTATCAATCTTCCTGCCACAGTCGAGTTGTCCAGTCCCAATATATACGCCGACCAGATAGAGTGGTTCTGCCGCAACCTGTCCGGGCGAGATGCAGCTATAATAAGTATTCATGCCCACAATGACCGTGGCTGTGCGGTTGCTGCAACCGAGCTGGCACTCATGGCCGGAGGAGAGCGGGTCGAAGGAACCTTGTTTGGCAACGGTGAGAGAACCGGTAATGTTGACATCATCACCCTTGCTTTGAATATGTTTACCCAGGGTGTCGATCCGGAGCTTGACATCACCGATATTAACGGTCTGATTGAGATCTATGAAAGGGTCTGCCGCCTGCCTGTTCACCCACGACATCCATATGCCGGCGAGCTTGTTTATACCGCATTTTCCGGCTCCCATCAGGATGCGATCAATAAAGGCATGCATGAATATGAGGAAACGGAATCGGGCATATGGGCAGTGCCCTATCTGACGATCGATCCGTCCGATGTCGGGCGAACCTATGAATCGATTATTCGCATCAACAGCCAGTCGGGGAAAGGCGGCGTCGCCTATGTGCTGGAAAAAGATTTTGGCTTCAAGTTGCCGAAAGAAATGCAGCCGGAGTTTGGTAAAGTTGTCCAGGGAGTTACCGATAGAGAGGGGAGGGAATTGCTGCACAGTGAAATTTTCCAGACATTTGAAAACGAATATCTCGCTCTGGATTCTCCATATGAACTCAATACCTTTCATGTCGTTAAACGACATATGAATAAGGGAGAAAAAAGATCACAGGCGGATGTTGAGTCGACGCTGCTGGTTCATGGTCGGGAAATGATGGTGTCCGCGTCCGGTAATGGTCCTTTGGATGCCTTCTGCTCGGCGTTGAAAAAAGAGGTGACCGGCGATTTTACGCTGACCAGCTACCACGAGCATGCTTTAACCGGCGGTTCGAGCGCGAAGGCTGCAGCGTATATCGAGATTCAGTTACCAAACGGCCAGGTCAGCTGGGGCACTGGAGTTGATACCGATATAATTATTGCCTCGATCAAGGCGGTCCTGAGCAGTTTGAATCGTCTGGAAAAACATGCGCATGACAAGAGAGCGGAACCCGCTGTCGTAGATTGACGCGGCTCTGGTCCCGGCTGATAATTATTTAACGAGAAGGTAGGTGGCGATGCCTATCGCGGCTAGCCATATGTTGGTTATATTCGACACGGTTATATTGAGTATCGCCGCCAGTGGCTTGCCTCTGTTGAGCAGAACCAGGCACGATTTGAACTCCGGCCAGCTGGTCAGGGTGGCCAGAACAACAAAGCCGATGACGCCTTTGGGGGCATGGGAGTGGTGTGCTGCAAAGGACACAATCGGATCGAGACAATAACCGGATACCGTCAGGACCAGTATCGCCGGGATGATCCAGTAGCTCGGCTTGAAGTGGTGGTGCTCTTCTTTTTCTTGTATCTCTTCTTCTTTGGGGCGAAAAAAGAATAAAATAAGCGTGGTCAATACACAGCCAGACAACCAGAAAATATAGTGGGAGGGATTCAGCAGAAAGAAACTGCCGGCAAAGATGGCCGTGCTGCCAACTGTCACCGCCGTATAAATTCGATGTATGGCAAAGGTTTGTATTACTTGCCTGCAGATGCCTGCGGCAATAAAAAGCAGTATGGGGTTGATAAAATTGGATCCGAGCGGGGTCGACGCAGCAAAGACAATGTCGCCGACCAGCAGTCCAACCAGCAGGCAAACGGCTTCGGGACCGTTGGTGATAAATCCGGTTAATGTGCCAATACTCTTGTTGTTTTTGAGACATTCTATGAGTATTTCGATGGCAAAGCCGATACAGAGCATGTCGACAATTATTCCCGCTGCGCCGACCGCGGCAAGCGGAACATTTCCCGCAAAGAACAGGGCGCTCCCGAGAAAAAAAATGAGGACCAGAGCCCAGGCGACGAGATCGAGAATGCCGAGGGAGTTTGTAAGAAATTTCTTCAAGAGACTGTTAAATGGCTGTGGAGGAGAGTAAGATCAGCGTTTATGTTTGTTGATGAAATCGGTAATATCGGTTCTGCTGATAAACAGGGCGCTTAAAATATCGCCGTCGATTTTGAGTGCCGGGATCATCCTGACCCCCTCATTCCAGCTTCGTCGTGGTTCAGTTGCCACATCGATTATTTCCACGTCTATATCCGGATGCTGTGCAGTTATCTCGAGGAGATATTTTTTAGTTACATAACACCGTGGGCAAAACGAAGATTTGTAGAGGCATATGTGCATGGTACGTTGGGCAGGAACTGGAAAACATGGACGGGAGTTCATCGCAGTAAAACAATAATATGCTCCAACCATAGCGAATCTCGATTTTTTTCACAACAAAAGACTGAAAATTGTCTGATTTGCATGGCACCGGGGCAAAAAAAATACGGTCTTAACATAAAAACCCATGACAACCGAACAGACGACATGCAAACAATGCGGCACCTGCTGTAAGCAGGGAGGGCCCGCTTTACATAGCCAGGATCTCGACCTGATCAGGAGCGGCAGAATACCGGTCAGCAGCTTGATCACCATCAGAAAAGGCGAGCTGGTCCACAATCCCCTGGCCAAAAGAATCCAGCCGGTGAGCGTTGAACTGGTCAAACTGGTCGGCAAGAAAAGGCAGTGGGAGTGCTGCTTTTATGACGATACGCAGGGCTGCACAGTCTATAAAGACAGGCCTTATGCCTGCCGGGTGCTCAAATGCTGGGATATCGGGGAGATTTCCGCTCTCATGGAAAAGGATACCCTCAGCCGCTTTGATATTCTTGATAAAGACGACCCGCTCATTACCCTTATTAGGGAACATGAACGAATCTGTCCCTGCGATGATCTGGGATATCTCCAATCCCACCTGAGTCACTTGTCGGGGGAACAGAAAAATGAACTGGAGCGGCGGGTGCAGAGCGATCTGAAATTTCGAGCCCGGGTCACTGTCGATTTTCAGCTGAAAGTGAGTGAGGAGCTTTTCTATTTTGGCAGGCCACTGTTCCAACTTCTGCAGCCATTGGGCGTAAATCTCACTGAATCGTCATCGGGATTTCGCCTTATCTGGGGTAAATAGCGCTCCGTTTTTTCTCTATCTCTTCACCGTGCTTTTTTATCAGTCGCTGCCTGATCGTACATTTCTGACAAAATGTAGTCCATCCTGAGGGATTACGTTCCTCCATTGTATCCACCTGTCTTTCAGTTTCGACCTCCCTTTGAGGGGGAGCCTCAAACTCGCCAACCCCTTCTGCCTATTTCTTGTGCATCGAATCATGTGTAAGCCTTTTTGAGGCTGCTATTGTCGGATATCTGTTGCGTGTGATATTGGAAAATTGCAAATAATGTTTGAATTACAGTGTGTTGGACATTTGTAGTATGTTTTTGAAATAAAATTTGTATTCTGTAAGCATTTAACCTACAATTTTTTACGGTTCAATTGTGGTTGTTTTACCATCATGTTTAATAATTATTTTTAATGAAGAGAAAAAATGAAAAAAATTAACTTCCGTTCCATCACCTTCCGGCTCGTTTTCGGCGGATGTATTGCCGTGCTGATCCCACTGCTGATAGTAGGTGCAGTTTCTATTTTTGAGTCGACCCATGCTCTGTCGGAGTTGTCAGAAAAAAATGCGCAGGAGCACGCTCAAAAACTTGCCGAGACAATTGAGACAACCATCCGTTTGCAGACGGTGACGGCCAGTGCATTTGCCACTGATGAACATGTGATTGGAGTGCTGGAAAAAGTTAAGGAACTGGGTGTTGCAGGAGCTGCTGGAGACTTAGCCTCGCTCAGGCAGGATATGAAGCGGAAATTCAAAGTATTTGACGGAAATTATCTGGGTATTTTTGTTACGGACGAAAGTGGTCTGCTGGTAACAGGCGAGCTTGCAGATGGCAAAGAATATAAAGGCTCGAACATCTCGAGTCGTGACTATTTTCAAGAAGTCAAAAAGACCGGAACTACCGTCGCTGGTGAAATCGTAAAATCAAAATCCACCGGAAAAATGATCTATGTTGTTTGTGCCCCGGTTAAATCCAGTACCGGGGAGTTTCTGGGTGTGTTTGGGATGTCAGTCAAAGCTGATTTACTCATTAATATCGTGTCCGGTGCAAAGATTGGAGAGACCGGCTATGCGTTTATGGTTGATAAAAACGGCATTATCAATTCTCACCCCAATGAGAAGTTTATTCTCGACCTCGACCTGAAGACCTTGCAAGGGATGGAACACATTACCACGGAAATGCTCTCCGGGAAAAAAGGGGTGCAAAAATACACTTTTAAAGGTGTCGATAAAATCGCTGGATATGCACCTGTTGCTATTAAAAGCTGGAGCATTGCGGTGACCCAAAACCGAGAAGAATTCTTGAAATCGCCGAATGCGATTCGTAACAGCCTCATCGCTGTTATACTTGGCGCGCAGCTTTTGGTTGGGTTTTTAATATATTTCTCCTCGAAAAGCATAACTCGGCCAATTAATGCTGCTGTAGCCGGCCTGAAAGATATTGCCGAAGGTGAAGGAGATCTCACTATGCGGCTCGCTGTTAAGTCAAAGGATGAAATTGGCGAAATGGCCATATGGTTTAACTTGTTTATTGAAAAACTTCAGGTCATTATTAAACAGATATCGATCAACTCAATACACGTAAGTGAGAGCTCAACAAAGCTGGCCCAGATTTCCAATGATCTGCTCTCTGGGGCAGAAGATACCTCGCAACGTTCGACCAATGTCGCTACAGCATCTGAGGAAATGAGCGCCAATATTAACACTGTGGCTGCGGCCATGGAGCAATCTTCCACCAATTTATCGATGGTTGCAGCGGCGTCTGAAGAAATGAGTGCTACCATCAGAGAAATTGCAGAAAACGCAGAAAAAGCTCGAGGTGTTGCAAGCGGAGCGGTTGGCCAGTCACAAAGTGCGCATGAAAAAATGAACGAACTTGGCGTGGCGGCAAATAAGATAGGAAAAGTAGCTGAAACTATAACTGAAATATCCGAGCAGACCAACCTCCTGGCCTTAAATGCAACCATTGAAGCGGCCAGGGCGGGAGAAGCAGGGAAAGGCTTTGCGGTTGTCGCCAATGAAATTAAAGAACTGGCAAAACAAACTGCCGTAGCTACGCTTGATATTAAAGCGGTTATTACTGATGTTTTAAGCACCACCAAATCTGCGGAAACTGAGATCGGGCAGATAAGTGGAGTCATGACGGGCGTTAATGAAATCGTGGCAACGATTGCAACGGCAGTAGAGGAACAGGCCGTCACAACTCAGGAGATTGCCAATAATATCGCCCAGGCCAGCCAGGGTATCCAGGAGGTAAATGAAAATGTCAGTCAGAGTTCTGTCGTTTCAGTGAGTATTGCCCAGGATATTGCCGAAGTATCTGAAGCCTCACGTAATATATCGAAAAGCAGCAACGACGTGAAAGCCAGCGCTCAGGATCTTTATTCCAGTGCAGAAGAACTCAGTGCGATAGTTGGCAAATTTAAAGTTTGATAGGGATACACTCGATCTGTTCTGCGGGAATGCATTCGTTTGCCCGCAGAACACTGCACAGAGAGGGTCACCGGAGAGACCCCTGCGCAAATGAGCTGCTTGGCAGCTTAGAAACCCAGGGATTGACCCGAATCAGGCTGAGGTTCAACGTCACGATACAAAAAAGATGGTCTGTAATTCAAAGCGGAGCATCCTTGTTTGGTTTCAGATTCCCATTGCTGGGAATCTGAAACTTTACCAACTTCGCTTCCTGCCCCCTGTTACCAGGTTTTTCTCGAGATTTCTTCCCCTCTCGTCGAGATGGTTATCTGCTCCACCGGCACGGCTTGTCCTGCTTTTTCGATTGCTTTTTTGATGATAACATTCATGGCGGAACAGCACGGGACTTCCATTATGAGAATTGTCAGGCTTTTTAAGTGGCAATTGCGGATAATTTCGGCAAATCTTTCGATATAACTCTCTGCATCGTCAAACTTGGGACAGCCCATCATTACTGCTTTTCCGTCCAGATATTTTTCCTGAAAGTGTCGAGCCGCCACTGCTGTACAGTCCGCCGCGACCAGCAGATCGGCATTCTGCAGGAAAGGTGCATTGGCAGGGATGAGGCGAATCTGTACCGGCCAGTGGGAAAGTGCGGAGCTGCCGGTTTTTGTAGCGGAAAGCTCTGTTGGCATATTCGCAGACTGACAAGACGACCCGCCTGATGCTGCGGCACGGGGAAATGACTGGATATGGGTCGAAGCGCAGCCGCAGTCCATTGTTGTCGGTGGTTGCTGGGTCTTCGCCATTTTCTTTTCCTGCTCCAGATAGATCTCTACGGCCTCCTCGTCAAATTCGTCGGCTTCCCGCTGGATGACCTTCAAGGCTCCGGTCGGGCAGGAACCGAGACAGGCTCCCAGACCATCACAGAGTTTGTCGGCCACAAGTTTGGCTTTGCCGTCAATAATCTTCAGCGAACCTTCGGCGCAATCGGGCACACATTGTCCGCAGCCATCACATAACTCTTCATCAATTTGTATTATATTTCGTACCTGTTTCATATCTTTTATCCTCTTTTTTGGCTGAAGAACACTATCGTCGTAGACTGCTTTTCCCGCAGGGACCATTCAATATCTGTCTTTCCGGGGGAGACAAGCAATGTTTATGTCTCAATAATAACACTGAACAGCCAGAAATCCTTGATCTGGGTCAAGTGATGAGAAGTAAATAAAGGTTTTTCGGCATAATTGTGGTCAAAGTGAAAATTGTACGGCAAGAGTAAGGCTGAAATAAAAAAGGCGCGGCATCGATTACGATACCGCGCCACGCCCTGAAAGCAGGAAGGATAATTAATTATCCGAGGATGGTCTTCAGGTCTTCCTCAGGTGTTGCCGCGATTGGCTTGCAGTCAAAGTTTTCTACCAGCACATTGAGAACGTTTGGCGAAATAAAGGCCGGCAGGGAGGGTCCGAGGCGGATATCTTTTATCCCTAAGCTGAAAAGGGTCAACAGAATAACTACTGCCTTTTGCTCATACCAGGATAGTATCATCGACAGCGGCAGGTCATTGACGCCGCATTCAAAAGCACCGGCGAGGGCCACCGCGATCTGGATTGCCGAATACGCGTCGTTGCATTGGCCGACATCGAGAAGGCGGGGGATGCCGCCGATATCGCCAAGCTTTTTGTCAAAGAACCGGAATTTACCGCAAGCAAGCGTTAAAATCATGCAGTCGTTGGGCACTTTTTCAACGAATTCGGTGTAATAGTTACGGCCTGGTTTGGCGCCGTCACAGCCGCCGACCAGGAAGAAATGACGAATCGCCTTACTCTTTACCGCCTCAATCACCTTGTCGGCGACACCGAGAACCGTATTGCGGCCAAATCCTACCAGGACGCTGCCTTTATCCGTGTCCGCAGAGAAGCCGGGAAGTGCCAGGGCACGGTTAATGACCGGGGTGAAGTCCTTGTCGCTGCCAATATGAACCAGCTCCGGCCAGCCGACCAGACCCGTGGTAAAGACGTTCGCTTTGTAGCTGTCCGCAGGTTTCTGGATGCAGTTGGTGGTGAACAGGATGGCACCCGGGAACTCGGGAAATTCTTTGGCCTGATTCTGCCAGGCGGTGCCGAAATGGCCATGGAAATGGGGGTATTTTTTCAGCTCCGGATAGCCATGACAGGGCAGCATTTCACCGTGGGTGTATATGTTTATACCTTTGCCCTCGGTTTGTTTCAGCAATAATTCGAGATCTCTCAGGTCATGGCCGGTGATTAAAATTGCTTTGCCGGCTTTGGCGCCAAGAGGTACTTCGGTCGGGGTTGGATGACCATAGGTCCCGGTATTCCCGGCATCAAGCAGTTCCATGGCTTTGAGGTTGACTTCACCGCATTTCATGGCCAGGCCGACCAGTTGTTCCAGGCCTTGTCCGCTCTTGGTGAATTCCGCCATGGTCTCATGAATATAGGTATAGATGGAATCATCTTCCTGGCCGAGAATGGCGGCATGGTCGGCGTAGGCGGCAAGTCCGCGCATACCGTAAACGGTGATCTGTTTCAGAGAACGCAGGTCTTCGTTTTCGTCAAGTTTATTGATGAAATCAAGATCCTGCCCCTGGGTAATAAGGCCGTCAAGGGTCGCAGCGGGGGCAAATGACGCGGCCGGGGCGGAGAAGTCGACACTGCCGCCGGCGGCGATGACCTTCACTTTGAGTGCGTCACGTAAGGCAACGGTTTTTTTGATCAACTCCTGGAAACGAACCGGGTCAAAATCGACATTGGTAAGGCAGGAGAAAATGGCCTCGAGGCTGAACCGGTCGACGGCATTGTCGATAAGACCGACTTTTCTTCCGGCTACGGCTACCAGAGATAAGCCCTGCACTGCATAGGTTAGAAGATCTTGAAGTGCTGCAACATCACCTGGTTTGCCACATACGCCGATCTTGGTACAACCGGTTCCCTTGGCAGTTTGCTCGCATTGATTACAAAACATGGTACCCTCCTGAGTCGAGTTTATGTATTCCTTATCTGAATACTTGTTAGATGGATTGGTCAATTAAGAAGGCGAGAGCTGCATTTCTCAATCGATGTTAGAATGAGGATACACGACATACACTGCCGTATCTTTGATTTAGGTCAAGAAGATAGTCTTTTTTTTTAATATTACAATGTGGCGACAGCAAGGAGGGTGGAAGACGTTGCCTTGTCATAACATCCGCCGGAATAGTCGCCAAAGATATCTACCCGTGCGAACCCGGCCTTGCTGAAAAGAGCGAGCCATCGATCGGCAGAGAACCCGGCGACAGTATAGATGCTGTGCCAATCCTCGTTCGCCTTGCCTGCCTGCATCGGCCGCACCCGGAATCGCTCTTCTATCTGCACCGATTGGGTCTGCGGAATATAGTGTTTCCATATCTCTTTGATAAGTTTCCCCCCTTCAGGGCGATCGAACAGCTGAAACTGGAAGGTCTTTTGCTGCCGGATAAATTCTTTGCTCGGAGCAAAAAGCTGGGCCAGAAGTTTGCCTCCGGGCTGCAGGAAATGTCTGCAGCGATCCAGACATTGCATAATCTGCGCTTCGGAACCAAGTAGATTGAGCGAATTGTAGGGAATCAGGATTGCGGCAAAATCAATCAGAAAAGCCAGTCGGGCCATATCCATGCAGATATAGCGGAGCTTGTCCGCACAGAAGTGGTTTGCCTGCATGGCCAGCTGCAGCATGGGCAGGGAGATATCTATGCCGACAACAAGACGATCAGGACAATTTTCTCCTGCCAGTCTGCGGGCGATGCGTCCGGTACCACACCCAAGCTCAAGGATAGCGCCCTGTTTTGGTAAACGAGGTTTGAAAAAGCTCATATCCGCAGTGTAGCCATCCATCTCAAGGGCGTAGAACGAACTGGCAAGTTGTTCAGGCAGAGGCTGAAAGACATCCTCGGGTTCATCATCGTAGTCCTGATATATTGTAACCATAGATCTCCAGGTTGCCGCTAGCTGTTTTCTCTCTATCCTGTTATTATTGGTCGGCCACGATAGCATATGGAGCTTGACCGGACAAGAAAGGAAGGGCAGGGACCGATTTACTTCGCGGCTACTATTTTCTGTTTTGATCAAATTGTCAATTCTTACTGAAGAAGGGGGGAGAATTGAAAAAGAACGAGCATCCAACAGTCTATTCCACCGACCACGGCAGGATCCGGCCAGCCGGCAGCAAGCCGCAAAAATCTGCCCCTGCAGGAGATGGCATCGTCAGAATTGGCAGGGAGACCAAGGGGCGGAAAGGAAAAGGGGTGACGATAATTTCCGGAGTGCCCCTCGATGCAACCGGGCTTCAAGCCCTGGCCCAGGATCTGAAACGGAAGTGTGGCTCCGGAGGTACGGTGAAAGAGGGCCGCATTGAAATTCAAGGGGATCACCGGGAGATGCTCTGTCTAGAGTTGCCAAAACGGGGCTGGCAGGTAAAGCGCTCAGGGGGATGAATGTGGTGTGAACAGAAGATCTCAACGTGGTGAATCGTCATGACCGTATCGAATATAAAAGTTTCATCTCTTTTCTTGCTGAAAACCTGGCTGTGCGCCATTTTTTTTGGATTTGTTGCCGGCCAGATAAATCCGGCTTGGGCAGCCGAGCCTTCCGCAGCACCGACCATGGATATAACTTTTCAGGAGCAGTTGATCTCTGCCGAACTGGTTGATGTTCCACTTATCGATGTGCTGCAGCGCATTCAACAGGAGTTCGGCTTCAAAGCGCATTTTCATGGGGACCTGACGGAGCCGATCACCATGACATTTACCGATATGCCATTGCTGAAATGCCTGAAAAACCTGACGATCAATCAATCCTTGTCGGTTGCTACCCGACCGGCCAATGCGGAGGCGGGAAGCGAGGCGGCAAAACAGATTGCCGAAATATGGGTTCTCAGCCGAAGCAAGACAGCACAGCCTGTGAACATGTATCCTGCATCGCCGGAAACGCAGGATCATCCTCAGCCGGAATTGCAGGCACCTGGTCCTTCTGAAGTGCCGGTCAATGCCGGTGAGGAATCTGCCGGGCAGGAAATAAATGCACCGCAGGAGAATGGTCCTGCCGATCAGCCTGTGAATGATGGGAATAGTGAAGAAGGCACGAGTCAGTAAACAATAGAACAACTTGCATCGACCATTGATCCTGCGTTTATTCTGGCGATGGCGGAATTGTCATAGAATGTGGATAAAAAAATATTTGAACCTATCCGGACTTTATTCGCCCGGCTCAAAACCGATTTTGCTGATGGCCGCTCTGATCTGTTCCCTGGGGACATTGTTGTTGGTGTAGGTGGCTTCTCCCTTGTCAAGATTTACGCTGACCTGTGAGAGGCCGGGGACCGCTTCAAGGGCTTTTTTTACTGAGCCAACGCAATGCTGGCAGCTCATTCCTTTAATCTTAATGTTTTCCATTTTATTCTCCAAAGGTTACCTGTTCTGTATGCCGCCGCTCTGTGACTGAGCAGTGCATGGTAATCATTTGTGCTGAAATTACCAGTGCTGAATGTCGAGTGTCGTGCACGATGCAGGCACCGGCGCCGTGGGTCCCTATATCTTGTGCTGCATGATAATCTCGGCTGGTAAAAGTCACTCCGTCCTATTGCCACAATGTCGTATTTGAATTACTATGTGCAATATGTCAAGAGGAGAGCCGATGCGAAAAGTGCTGTATTTTATTATTGTCCTGTTGTTGGTATTTCCCTTAGTCGGACTGAGCTCTGCAAGCAGGCTGTCGAACTGTTGCCATAAAGAGATGCCGATGGCCGACTGTATGTGTACGCAACATACAGCAGGAATGCGTACTGCTTCAGGCGATGATCTGTCTTCCGGACAGGGTTGCTGTCTGCTCAACAGCTGCAGGGGGGCGATTGCCGCAAAAGATACTGCCCTTGTTTCAACTTCATTATCTCTGGAATTTAGCGGGATGATCGAGGAAGCTTCCTTTTCGCCAATTATGCAGCCGATAAAACCGGAATTACGGCGCACCGGATTATTGCTGGCTCATCTCCCCTCCGCACCTCTCTACACCCTCCATTGTACCTTCCTCATTTAATGTTTTTATCATATATTTTCAGATGTATCTGACAAAGTAATTACAACGAAAAAACAGGATGTTGCGACAAGGTATTGACAACAGTTGTTTCGATACCATTCTGTAGTTTTACCCTGTTTTATCGTGAAATTATGATACGGCACCTATGTCTCAACAGGTGTGTCGCCCAGGCTTTTAGAAAAAGGAGGGTGTATGATTGCAATTGTCAGGCAGTTGCTGGTCGTGGTGTGTATGGTCATCGTTTCGGCTGTTATTGTCGAGGCTGCCGCACCGGCACCGGACCTCGCCATGCTTGTGGAAGAGGCATACCAGAACAATCAGGAACTTCTCAGTATGACGGAAAATGCGCAGGCATTGCGGGCTGAAGCCCCTTTTGCCGGGTCGCTGCAGGACCCTGTGGTTGGAGTGAGCGTTGCCAATCTCCCGGTTGACAGTTTTGCCTTTGACCAGGAGCCAATGACCCAGAAACAGCTGTTTGCCTCCCAGAAATTTCCCTGGTTCGGCACCCTTGATCTTCGGCAGCAGGTCAGTCAGCTCAAGGCTATGGAGGCGGAATACCAGGTCCGGAGCAGGAAACTGGAGATAGCGAAAGAACTGGCTGGAGCCTGGTATGACCTTGGCTATACCATAAAGAGCCTGGAAATTAATGAAAAACTTAAGGCCCTGGTTACCCAGATGCTTCGAGTGGCGGAAACAAGGTACGCCACCGGTGAAGGCTTGCAGCAGGATATTCTGGCCGGCCAGGTGCAGCATTCTGAGCTTCTCGATGAAGGGGTAAATCTGGCGAGTCGTGAGCAGGTTATCCGCACGCAGATCGGCAGTCTGCTCAATCGAGGTCAGTTTTTCGACCACATCGGGCCCCTGGCCCTGGATGAACCTGGTAAAATTCCAGATCGAGGCCTGCTGAACCGAGCCGCCCTCCAGAGTAATCCACTGGTTCAGCAGAAAAAGGTGGCAAGAGACCGGGCTAAAGTTGAGGTACAGCTGGCCGAAAAAGCCTATCTTCCTGACTTTAATGTGCAGCTCAGCTATGGCCAGCGTGAAGATCGACCCGATTTTCTCTCGGCCTCAGTGGCCATGACGGTGCCGCTCTGGCAGTCAACCAGTCAGGACAGCAAACTCGCCGCGGCCAAAAAGCGTTTTGCCGCGGCACAAAAATCACTGTTGGGGCTCAGCCAGACTCTGCCGCAAAGTATTGACAGAGTGCTGGCTGAGATTGCCGGAGCAAGAGAAAATTACTCCCTGTTTAATGAAGCCCTGTCTGTACAGGCAGCGCAGCTCGCCGATGCCTCTCTGGCGGCATACTCGGTTGGCAAAGTTGAGTTTAATACCATGCTCGCTGCCCGTATCCGACTGATGCGCTTTCAGTTGAAGGCAGAAAATTACAAATCTCAGATCTATAAGAAACAGGCAGAACTGGAAGAGATTGTCGGCACCAGGCTGTCGTCTCTGGAGGGCGTGCAATGAAACCGATAGTCCAGACACTGATTGCCGTATGGTTTATCTTTGGCGCAGCTCTGCCGCCGACCCTGGCTGGATTGAAGGCCGGTGACGTCGATCCCAAGAACGGCAAAGTCATAAAATACTGGGTTGCACCGATGGATCCGACCTATATCCGCAAGGAGCCCGGAAAATCCCCCATGGGGATGGATCTCGTCCCTGTTTATCAGGAAAAAGACGGTGAGAAACTTCCTGAATCGACCATCAAAATCGATCCGGTGACCGAGCAGGATATGGGCGTGCGGACGGCGACGGTCAAGCGAATGGCATTGACAAAGTCGATCCGTGCTCTGGGTACGGTGACCTATGATGAAACCAGGATATATGCCGTCAACCTGAAATTTGATGGCTGGATCGAAAAACTGTATGTCAATTTTGTCGGCGAAAGTGTGACCCGGGGGCAGCCTCTTTTCGATATTTACAGCCCCGAGCTCTATACCACCCAGCAGGAATATCTGCTGGCCGAATCCCAGGCCGCAAGTCTTGCGGCCAGCACGTATCCGAGTGTGCGGGAAAATGCCGACAGACTGCTGCAGGCGGCCCGGCAGCGCTTGGAGTACTGGGATCTTGAGGAGAAGCAGATCAGGCAGTTGAAAAAGAAAGGCACGGTGAAAAAAAATATTACCGTCTATTCGCCGGCCACCGGGGTGGTCATTCAAAAGGACGCTCTTGCCGGTCATTTCGTCAAGGCCGGCATGCATCAATATGAGATCGCCGATCTCTCCAGGGTCTGGGTGGATGTCGAGGTCTATGAATACGAGCTGCCGTTTGTCAAAAAAGAGATGCCGGCGGGGATGGAATTGTCTTATCTGCCCGGCAAACACTTTGCAGGAACCGTTCTTTTTATCTATCCCTATCTTAATCCACAGACCCGTACGGTAAAGCTCCGGCTGGCCTTCAATAACCCGGAAGGACTGCTGAAACCCGAAATGTATGCCAATGTTTATCTTCAATCTCTGATCGATCCGGCGGCTCTGGTGATCCCCCAGGAAGCGGTCATCGATTCCGGGCTGCGCAAGGTGGTGTTCGTCGCTTTGGGCGATGGGAAATATGCACCGCGCAAGGTCACGCTGGGGGTGGAAGGGGAGCACAATACGTTTCAGGTTCTGGATGGGTTGAAAGAGGGCGACACCATTGTCACCTCGGCCCAGTTTCTGTTTGATTCCGAGTCCCGATTGCGTGAGGCTATCCAGAAGATGCTGGAGCCTCGAAGTGACAAGCCGCTCGTGCAACCATCGGCCGGTGATCTTGATATGAGCAAGATGAAGATGGACGACAGTGATCTCGACATGAGTAATCTGAAGATGGATAAATGATGCCACGACGCCTGACAGGAGATACTCTCGATGATTAAGGCAATAATTGAATATTCCATCCGCAACAAATTTCTGGTGCTGATGTTGACTATCTTTGTGGTAGCCGCAGGCATCCTGGCGATGCTGAAAACTCCGCTCGATGCGATTCCGGATCTTTCCGATGTGCAGGTCATTATCTTTACCGAATTTCCCGGCCAGGCACCCCAGGTCGTCGAGGATCAGGTTACCTACCCCCTGACCACCGCCATGCTGGCGGTGCCTTTTGCCAAGGTGGTGCGGGGCTATTCCTTTTTCGGCATGAGTTTTACCTATGTCATCTTTGAGGACGGCACCGATATGTACTGGGCCAGAAGCCGGGTACTGGAAGCGCTGAACTCCATTAGCGGCAGGCTGCCTAAGGGTGTTTCTCCGACGCTTGGACCGGATGCCACCGGAGTGGGCTGGGTCTTTCAGTACCTGGTGGAAAGCGATCGCCACGATCTCCAGCAGCTGCGCTCGATCCAGGACTGGTTTCTGCGCTATGAACTGACCAGTGTACCGGGGGTCTCCGAGGTGGCGTCCATAGGCGGCTTTGTCAAGCAGTACCAGGTGATGGTCGATCCCAATAAACTGTTGGCCTATAATATTCCCCTGCAGAAAGTGCGCCTGGCCATCCAGCGTTCCAATAACGATGTGGGCGGACGGCTGGTGGAGATGGGCGAAACCGAATTTATGGTGCGCGGCCTGGGCTATATCCATTCCATTGCAGACCTGGAGAATATCCCGCTCAGCTCCGATAAGGGGACACCGGTGTTGCTGAGAAATGTAGCGAGGATCACCATTGGCCCCGAGCTGCGGCGCGGGTTGATTGATTTTAACGGGACCGGGGAAGCAGTCGGCGGTATTGTTGTGATGCGCTATGGCGAAAATGCCCTGGCGGTCATCAACAAAGTCAAAAAACGGCTGTCGGAGATTAAATCAGGGTTGCCGGAAGGTGTTTCCATTCGGCCGGTCTATGATCGGTCCGGGCTTATCCTCCGGGCGATTGACAATCTGAAACGAACCCTGCTGGAAGAAAGTCTGATTGTCGCCCTGGTGTGCGTCGTCTTTCTTTTTCATCTGCGCAGCGCCCTGGTCGGCATTATCACCCTGCCAATCGGGGTGCTGGTCGCCTTTGTGATCATGGAACGGCAGGGAATCAATGCCAATATCATGAGCCTGGGCGGAATTGCCATTGCCATCGGCGCCATGGTCGATGCCGCTATCGTCATGGTGGAAAATGTCCATAAACATCTGGAACAGGATAAGGGCAAAAAAGATCACTGGGAGATCATCCGGGAGGCTTCGGTGGAGGTCGGGCCTTCGCTTTTTTTCTCGCTGCTGATCATCGCCGTCTCTTTTTTGCCGGTTTTTACCCTGGGAGCCCAGGAAGGCAGAATGTTTCGTCCGCTGGCCTATACCAAGACATATTCCATGATGGGCGCAGCATTCCTGGCTATCACCCTTGTACCGGTGCTGATGGGGTATATGATCCGCGGTAAAATAATGCCGGAACATAAAAACCCGGTGAACCGATTTCTCATCTGGATCTATCACCCGATTATCAAACTGGTCTTGAAAGTAAAATTTCTGGTGGTGGCCTTGGCCGTTGTGGCCCTGGCTCTGGCCTGGATCCCCTATAAAAGGATGGGCTCTGAATTTATGCCGCCGCTGAACGAGGGCGACCTGCTGTACATGCCGACGACCCTGCCGGGCATCTCCATCACCAAGGCCAAAGAATTGCTGCAGCAGACGGACAGGATCATCAAGTCCTTTCCGGAGGTGGAAAATGTGACAGGGAAGGCGGGACGGGCTGAGACGGCAACCGACCCGGCGCCACTTTCCATGCTGGAGACAATCATTACCTTGAAGCCGAAGTCCGAGTGGCGAGAAGGTTTGACCATCCAGTCGCTGGTTGATGAAATGGATAAAGCCATTCATTTTCCCGGACTGACCAACGCCTGGACCATGCCTATCAAGACCAGGATAGATATGCTCTCCACGGGGATCAAAACGCCGGTGGGTTTGAAATTGATGGGCGATGACCTGCAGACCCTCTCCGAGATCGGTGAGAAGGTCGAGGCGGTAATAAGAGAAGTCCCCGGTACCACCAGTGTCTATGCCGAGCGGGTCACCGGCGGCAATTTCTTCGATTATAAAATCAACCGGGAGGAGGCGGCACGGTACGGCCTGACGGTCGGTGACGTGCAGGATGTGATCACGACCGCTATCGGCGGTTTGAATATTACTTCGACGGTGGAGGGTCTGGCCCGGTATCCGGTCAACCTGCGCTACGGGTCCGAGCTGCGCGATACCCCGGAGAAACTGAGGCGCATCCTTATCCCAACTCCGAGCGGAGCACAGATTCCCATTACCCAGGTGGCGGATATTGTCATCCATAAGGGTGCACCGTCGATTAAAAGCGAAAACGCCCGAAAGAATGCCTGGGTTTATGTGGATATAACCGGGGGCGATGTGGGCGGGTATGTCAAGAGGGCCCAGCAGGCGGTGGCGGAAAAAATCAGTCTTCCACCGGGATACAGTATTGTCTGGTCCGGTCAGTATGAGTATATGATTCGGGCGCAGCAGAAACTGAAGGTCGTGGTACCGGCGACCCTGATTATCATCTTTCTGCTGCTGTATCTCAATTTTAACAATATTACCGAAAGCCTCATCGTTATGCTGTCCGTGCCTTTTGCCCTGACCGGAGGGCTGTGGCTGATGGATTTCATGGGCTACAATATGAGCGTCGCGGTCGCCGTCGGCTTTATTGCTCTCGCCGGGGTGGCGGCGGAGACCGGGGTGGTGATGCTCATCTATCTCGATATTTCGTACCGGAAATACCGGGAGGAATACGGTGCTTCCTTTTGCAGAGAGCATCTCAACATGGCCATTGAGCACGGTGCCGCACTGCGGGTACGACCGAAGATGATGACTGTTGTCGCGATCATAGCCGGTCTTGCACCGATCATGTGGAGCAGTGGTACCGGGTCCGAGGTGATGAAGCGAATCGCTACCCCGATGGTTGGTGGTATGGTCAGTGCTACAGTATTGACCCTTGTCGTGGTTCCGGCTATTTACGGGCTCTGGAAGGGCGTCGGCTTGCCCGAAAAGCCACCGGAGTCAAAAAAATGAAAAAGGTGAAAGTTATGAAAAAAACAGTAATGATGTTGGTTTTTTGTGGTGTCTTTGTGGTCGGCAGTGCCATGGCGATGGACAACAAGAGCTCTGACCATGCCCAGCATGAAACCCAGGCAACGATGGACCGGCCCAAAATGGGGGGCATGGATCATAGCCAGATGGATCATGGTTCAAGTCAGGAAGGAGGAACCTTCAAACATGCGGTAATGGTCGACGGCATCCATGCCGAATTCCAGATCATGGAACTGGCCAGCATGAATATGTCTGATCCGGAAGGACGTACCCATCATGTGATGGTTTCATTTATGAAAGACGGGCAGCCGGTTGCTCAGGTTGTTGGTAAAGTAAAGCTTATAGCGCCGTCTGGCAAAGAGCAGATCGGTGACCTGAAGGATTTTGGCAGCGGGGTGTTTGCTGCCAATTTTACCATAGATGAACATGGGCAATGGGGAGTGATCTGTCTTTTTAAAGATATGGGCGGAAAGCACACCGTCAAATTCTGGTACAAGCATGGTGCAATGTAAAGTCCAGGCTATCTGCTCTGAGCCTCATCTATGAGAGGAATCCCTTGTGGCTGTTACGGCAGCTTTCTCTTCCTGCTTCTTTTTGTCGTATCTTTGCAGGAAGAGAAATTTAAAGAAATTTATTTAATATAAAATCAATTATATACCAGCTTACTCCCAGTATCGCCAGCAGCAGCAGTGACTTCCACAGACTGTTACGCGCCCGGATAAGATAAACGGTGGTTACTTCGCCGTCATGATGTTGATCGACATTGATATGGTCGACACTGAAATAATCCTTCTTGCCGTTATCTGCTTCAATCTCAACCACGTCTCCGAGATGAATTTCCTCTGATTCCAGGTGTACCCTTTCACCGGGGACTTCCGTATCAGTGGCCATGAGCACGTAGCGATAGGTGCTGAGCGCAGTGTCTTCAAAGACGTCCTGCATCACTCTATCCGGTGTGGCCTCGTTGTCGCCCGGACTACCTGTATTCTGTTTATCTGAAGAAGGGGTGTTCATGTCTGGTCTTTTATTCGATTATTGATTGTGTCAAGCAAAAGTGTCACCTGAAATCTAGCGTCGAGGCGCCGCCGAAAGAGCACGGTGCGCATGCAACGGAAGAGGTCCGCAGTCATTTCTTCCGTTGTCAGGTATGATAGCTGATTTGTTGCGGTGGTGCAGCCATTTTATTGCTCCACTTGTATCTGCAAAGGATATTCATAGATGAAATTGATTGTGCCCCTGGTAGGCATCTATTTAATTGTGCACTGTAATTATATGTCCTGATTTATATCGATTGCATTGAAGGAAGGAGTTAGATGCTATACTGTGCACATAATTCAACCTGTTTATATATTCTCACTCCTGTTTAGCGATACTGCTTAAACCTTGCTCACCACATATGTCCACATCAAAGCGCTGCATTTTTCCCCAACCTTCCTCGCTCAAAGTCAAATTATTACTATGGGTTATGCCTATAGTAGTGACGGGGTTTCTCTCTCTTAATTTAGGGGCGTATTGGTATATTGAAAATGTTATTGAAGATGCATTATCGAAAAGTATGCTGGCTTCCGTTGGTAAAAGTGCTGAAAGCATAAACAGGTGGCTCGCAACAATCATGATTGAGCCTGAAACAATTGCTGCCACTCCTGCGGCGCAAGGGGTTAATCGGGATTTCAGTTTGCTTGACAGCCAGAATATTAACCGGCATAAAATCCTTCATGCCAAACATCCCGATATTTTCCAGGATATTTATGCGGCAAATCGTCATGGCGAATACCACACTATTCAGCCAAAAGGCGATGGTTTTGAAATCTTTATCGGTGATATCCGCAACAGACCATATTTCCAATCTATTATGGCCGGAGGACCCACCCAGATAACGCCTCCGTTGATATCTCGAACGACCGGTATACCGACTATATTTATGGTATCTCCTATTGTTGATGAACAGGGACAGCCGCAAGGCTTGATTGGCGCCGGCATTTCTCTGCAGTATATTCAAAAGATAGCCGAAGAACTGCGCGCCGGCCAAACCGGCTATGGCTTTGTCCTGGCGAAGGATGGCACCTTTATCTTTCATCCTGAGGCACATTTTATCATGCAGTCCAATATTATGAAGCTCGAAAACAGCTCGATGAAGGCACTTGGTGCGAAGATGCTGTCAGGTTCTTCGGGCTTGTTTCGGTATTTCGATAAAGGGCAGATTATGTTGGCCTTTTTCCAGCCTGTTCCGATTGCCGGATGGTCCGTTGCCACCGTTTTGCCGGAAGCTGAATTGTATGCGCCTGCTATCAAAATGATCAAGCTGCTGGCTGGTCTTACCTGTTTGTTCATTGTTTTAGTGGGCACAGCAATTCTGCTCGCGGTCCAAAATCTCACCAGACCTCTACAGCTGCTGGCAACTCGAGCTGAGGATATATCTGCAGGAAACCTGGAAATGGAGGCGTTGGCGATACAATCTCATGATGAGTTGGGCACATTGTCCGATGCCTTTAATGCCATGACGGCGAACCTGCAGACCACCATGCGCGGGCTGAGGCAGAGTGAGGATAACTATAGGAGTATCTTCGAAAATTCTTTGCTGGGTATTGTGCAGACCTCCCTGGATGGTCGGGTGCTCAATGCCAATCCTGCTATCATGCAAATGCTGGGATATGACTCTTTTCAAGAGATGGCGGCAGCCCTGACAGACATCCATACGCAGCTCTATGTTGTTCCGGAAGATCGACAGCAAATTATTGCGCTTCTTCTTGAATATGGCAAGGTCCAGGGACGGGAGGTTCAGTTCTTTCGGCGCGATAAAACCATGATTTCGGTCGTTATGAATATGTCTCTCATTCGCAGCCCCACGGGCGAGCCAATTCGCATCGAATCCCTGGTCACCGATATCAGCGATCGGAAAAAGGCGGAGTACGAGCGCGAGGTGCTTCAGGAACAATTGATTCAGGCGCAAAAACTTGAGGCTGTTGGTCAGTTGGCGGGTGGGGTCGCGCACGATTTTAACAATATGCTCTCCGTAATAATCGGTAAGACGGAGCTGGCCCTGCTGAAGGTTCAACCGTCCGATCCATTCTATAAAACATTCGTTGATATAGGCAAGGCCGCCGAACATTCCGCGAATCTCACGCGACAATTGCTCACCTTTGCGCGGAAACAGACGGTCGCGCTTAAAGTGATCGATCTCAACGAAGTGCTGGGGGAGATGCTTACTATGCTGCGTCGCCTTATTGGCGAAGATATTGAGTTGATACAGATGCGAGCCAGCAACCTGTGGCCGATTCAAATTGATCCCGATCAGGTTTGTCAAATTCTGGCCAATCTGTGTGTCAACGCCCGTGACGCGATTGAAGGCATCGGCAAAATATGCATTGAAACGAAAAATGCCTCTTTTGATAAAGCCGCCTGTGCCATGATTCCTGATTGCCAACCCGGTGACTATGTCTGTCTCACAGTAAGTGATGATGGTTCCGGTATTGATCAGGAGACATTGGCCCATATTTTTGAACCGTTTTTTACGACCAAGAAAATTGATAAAGGAACCGGCCTGGGATTGTCTACTGTTTACGGTATTGTGCAGCAAAATAGAGGAGTTATTACCACGAAGAGCGAGGTCGGCCATGGTACATCCTTCAGCCTCTATTTTCCAAGATTCCGAGGTGATGCGCAACATTCGCCTGCGCAAAAAAAAGAGGAAGTTCTTGCCCGCGGCAGTGAAACAGTGCTGCTGGTAGAAGATGAGCTGAGCCTGCTGGAAATGGCCAGGGAAATGCTTGAAAAGCTTGGTTACACGGTATTGGCTGCCAATTCACCTGAGGACGCGGTCAGACTGGCGGAGCAACATGCGAAAAGCATTCAACTGCTGCTGACAGACGTTGTTATGCCGGTAATGAACGGGCGAGATCTCGCCGATCTTCTCAGGGCTGTTCAACCTGATCTGCAATGCCTGTTCATGTCGGGATATACGGACAACATCATCACACATCAGGATTTACAGGATAAGAGCTTGCATTTTCTGCAAAAACCTTTCTTGATTCAGGATCTGGCGCACAAAGTACGGGAAATATTAGATTTAGGGACAGGATGAAAAAAGTCTGGCCATGGCATCTCTCGAAGTGCCATTTTACTCAGAGTCAATACTTGGCTGTCTGATGCGGGACAGCAGCGTAATTTTATAATTTTTCAGTGGATATCCTTCGTCAAAGAATTACCTTTATTGTACAGCATAAATATTGAAGGAAATTCTTAAATTATCACAGCAAGAAGCTCTCGATCATGGCAATAGAAAATTTTGAAGCCAATATTAAAGGCATGCATTGTGCTGCATGTTCCGCACGCATTGAACGGGTGGTCGGAAACCTGGGAGGAGTTACGGAATGTTCGGTCAATTTAGCCACGGAAAAAGCGAAGATTGTCTATGATCCGGTGGCGATCACCAGCACCGCAATACAGGAAGCGATTGCCGGGCTTGGTTTTTCCGCCGAGATCGCCACCGCGGACGATGATGCAACCGGGGCCTCGCAAGAGGCAGATGAGCGCCTGCGGGCCATGCGGAACCGACTTATTCCTGCCTTTGTACTGGCCTTGCTTATCATGAGCCTGTCGATGGCCACCATGTTCGGTATTACCCTGCCAGAGGCGGTACATCCAAATCATTCTCCTTTTACCCATGCCGTTGTCCAGTTTTTGCTGCTATTGCCTGTTTTATATCTTGGCAGGAATTTTTATCTGAACGGTATCCCGGCTCTCCTGCGCGGCGGACCGAATATGGACTCTTTAATTGCCATCGGAACCGGGGCGGCGTTTGTCTATTCCACCTGGAATCTGGTGGAGATCGGCTTAGGATTCGATCCGACTGCCCGGGCCCATGACCTCTATTTTGAATCGGCAGCCATGCTGATTGCCCTGGTCTCCTTAGGTAAATATCTCGAGGCCCGCTCCAAGGCCCGAACAACTGATGCCATCAAACAGCTGCTGCAGCTCGCCCCGGAGACGGCTACTCTGCTCGAGGAAAACGGTCAGCGTCAGGTGGCGGTGACGGAAATAAGGGTTGATGACCGTCTTTTGATCCGGCCCGGGGAACGAATACCCGTGGATGGGACAATCGTCGACGGGGAATCGGCGGTGGATGAGTCAATGCTCACCGGTGAAAGCATGCCGGTCATGAAACGCAAAGACGACAAAATATTTGGTGGAACGCTCAATAAAAATGGCGCGTTAACCATGCAGGCGCAAAAAGTCGGACGGGATACCATGCTCGCCCGAATTGTCAAACTGGTGCAGGACGCCCAGGGAACCAAGGCCCCGATTGCCAATCTTGCTGATCGTATAAGTCTTTATTTTGTGCCGACGGTGATAGTGATAGCCGCACTTGCCGGGCTCAGCTGGTTTTTCCTTGGCGATGCCGATTTCAGTTTTTCCCTGCGTATTTTTATTGCCGTGCTGGTGATTGCCTGTCCCTGCGCCATGGGACTTGCTACCCCGACGTCCATAATGGTCGGCACCGGTCGCGGAGCTCAGCTGGGTGTGCTGGTCAAGAGTGGCGAAGTCTTGGAACTTGCCCAGAAGGTGAGCTGCGTGGTTTTTGACAAGACCGGGACACTCACCCTTGGCAGACCCGCGGTCACCGATATTATGGCGTTCGACGGGTATGATGCAACATTGCTGCTGCGTCTTGCCGCGGGAGCCGAGAGCCGTTCGGAGCATCCCCTTGCCGAGGCGATTATTGCCGAAGCCGGGAAGAAGGGCTGTGCCGTTCCGGAACCGGAATCGTTTTCGGCAAGCCCCGGCCGCGGCATTACGTCTTCCATGCAGCTGGATGGCAATCGTTATGATGTGCTGTTCGGTAATATTCAGTTTCTCAGGGAAAATGCAATCAAGGGGTTGGGCGACCAGATTGAAAGACAGACGGGTGAGCTGTCCGATCAGGGCAAGACGGTGTTGTTCCTGGCGGTTAACAAGACGCTCGCAGGGCTGCTGGCCATTGCCGACCCGTTGAAGGCCGAAGCAAAGAAAACTATCCGGGATCTTGGCAAAATGGGCATTAAGGTGGTGATGCTCACCGGGGATAACGAAAAAACGGCCCAGGCGGTGGCTGCTCAGGCCGGAATCAGCCGTGTTGTCGCCGGTGTCCTGCCGGATAACAAGGAAGAGGAAATCGTCAGATTACAAAAAAGCGGTGAAATCGTCGCCATGGTCGGGGATGGCATCAACGATGCGCCTGCCCTGGCCAGAGCCGATGTCGGCATCGCCATGGGAACGGGAATAGATGTGGCTGTGGAATCAGCGGATATTGTTCTGATGAACGGTCATCTGGCCGGGGTCGGTCGGGCCATCGGTCTCAGTCGGGCGACCATGCACAACATTCGCCAGAATCTGTTCTGGGCCTTTGCCTATAATGTTGTCGGCATTCCGGTGGCGGCGGGAGTGCTGGCCCTTTTCGGCGGACCAACACTCAACCCCATGATTGGTGGCGCAGCAATGGCTCTTAGCTCCGTTTCGGTGGTCAGCAATGCCCTGCGACTCAGGTGGTACCAGCCGGATGAGCAGGGGCCTTGAGATTGTTGGTGGTGCGATGTCTGAGTACTGTTTGCCGGAGTTAGAACTTTTTCTTTGTTCCGTAGGTTAAGTAATTGTATCCCAGTAACATTTTGAAAATATCGATCAGCCAATCGTACCAGGCGGGCTTTTTTTTCTTTTCAGTTGCTGGTTGTGCCGGTGCGGTACTATTTTCAAGTGGCATGATCCGTTCTCCTTGTTAAGTACGTATACCCCTCAAAGGGGCACTGAAAAGAGGCCAGAATTTCTTCCCGATTTTCGAGAGTAGAAATTGTTTTCTTCACGAACACTACCCAGTATAATTAGTATCCTTATATCACACAAGCGTTTATTTACGTGAATAAACCGGAGGTTGCAGCTCCCCTTTCGACATAACTCAACCAATAGGAATCGTATGAAAATTAAAAAGATCCGGCTCATCTCCTTTTCACCGACCAGAACCTCCAAAAGGGTTATCGACGCCATAGCTTCCGGTATTGGCGATATTCCGGCCGACACTGTTGATCTCACGTATCCTGACGCGGTTTCTACCCTGCAGATTGCCGCCGACGAGCTGGCGGTTATCGGGGTTCCGGTATATGCCGGTCGGGTCGCCCCCCTTGCCGCCACAAGACTAGCCGCTATAAAAGGAAACAGCAGTCCGGCGGTTATTGTGGTAATTTATGGGAACAGAGAGTTCGAAGATGCCCTGCTTGAGTTAAAAGATATCGCCGAGAACGCGGCTTTGATCCCCCTGGCTGCCGGCGCATTTATCGGGGAGCATTCGTATTCCGGACCGGCTACACCTGTTGGGGCAGGTCGACCGGATTCCGTCGATCTTGCGGCAGCCAATGCCTTTGGGGCAAAAATCCGCGAAAAAATTGCCGACATCAACGATGTGACAACCGGGCGAGGTGTACACGTTCCGGGCAACCGTCCCTATAAAGATGGGGTCGGAGCAATACCCTTTGCCCCCAAAGTTGTCGAGGCTCAATGCACCCAGTGTGGCATATGCCTTCCTGCCTGTCCTACAGGGGCAATTTCCCTCGATTCGCAGATAGCAATAGACCAGGATCTGTGCATTTTCTGCTGCGCCTGCATTAAAAACTGCCCGGAAGACGCTTTGACGATTGCCGCTGATCCTATCAAGCAGAAGAGACAGTGGCTCTATGAAAACTGTGCTGAGCGTAAGGAACCGAGAATATATCTATAACAGATGCCAAGATTTGTGGGTCGCGGCAAGACAACCATACCAAACTTGAGGTGAGACCATTGACAGCTACTATTCAAGCTTTAAAAAAAGTGACACTCTCAATTATAGATGAGGGTGCAGGAAGCAAGCCTGTGTCTTTCTCCTTTATTCACGGTATAGCCGGGAGTGGACTCTGTCCGTTTGAACAGGTTCTGCAGGATAAGGAAGAAGGTGCAAGGGTGAGCTGTACCGTAGCCGACTCCGAGGCGCATGATTTTTTCGGTCATCTCTTTTTACCGCTGCACCAGGCCCTTGGGCTACAGATCATCCCGAAAGCGCTCCACTTAAAGGTTGAAATTGCCTCCGTAATCGATGCCGATAACCGGGAAGTGGTGCAGTCAATCGCCAAAGCAAGCAGTGGCTGTGGAGGCTCCTGCGGGTGTGGCTGTTCATAAAGATCTGTTCGCACCTGTCGGGACGCCCTGTTTTTTAAGGAGCAAAATAACCATAAGGCATGTTGCAACTCTAATGAGAAGGTAAACGATTATGCAGGCAAGTAGGTATCTTAAACAAGCCGACAGTTTGATGGAACGGATCAAAACAGGGGCTTTTCTAACCGCTAAGGCTGCCAGCGCGGTCAACACCATGACAATCGGTTGGGCGACAATCGGATATATATGGCAAAAGCCTGTTTTTATGGTAGCCGTGAGAGATTCAAGGCATACCTTTGCTTTGCTGGAAAAAACAGACAATTTTACGGTCAGCATTCCTGCCGGCGATGAATACAACAAGGCCATTGCCTATTGCGGGACGAAGTCGGGCAGAGATTTTGATAAATTTAAACAATGTAATTTGCAGCAAAAAAAGGCGAAATGTGTCGAATCGCCCATCATTGATATTCCCGGCGTCCACTATGAATGCAAAATCATTTATAAATCGGCAATGGATAACGCTTTCCTCGACCCAGCCCTGGAAAAGCTCTATCCCAATAAAGATTATCACACGCTCTATTTCGGCGAAATAGTGGCCTGTTACGAAATCACCTGATGTCCCGAATCCGGTTTTTGTCGTAAAGAGCAAGCTGGTTAAAGGATCAGATCTCTTGTCGATGCAAAGGACATCTCTTTGCCGGTAACCGGGTCCCGGAAAGCAACTTCCCGCGACAGGAGCTGAAGAGGATGGTCAAAGTCGTCATCAAGCTCCGGCAGCAGGTCCGGGTAATAGCGGTCATTGACAATGGGAAAACCGAGCCCGCTTAAATGTATGCGCAGCTGGTGTTTTTTGCCGGTTAAAGCAAACAACTGAAAACGGGCCCGTGTTCCCATTGACTCGATCAGCCGGATCTGCGACCGGGCATTGACAGTGCCGGCACAGGTTTGCATCCGAAACCATGGCTCTCCCTGCTCAATCCGGTTTTCCACCAGCCATTCGCTCTGCCCTGCATCCTCTCGAAAATCTGCCACCGCCTCATATGTTTTTCGCACCAGCCCTTGCATAAACAGTTGCTGATAGAGCCCTCTGGTCGCTTTGTTGACCGATATGAGCACAAGGCCCGCCGTTGCCCGATCGATGCGATTGATGGGGGAGACAAAAGGGTTGCCTGTCTTTTCTCTCAACCTGCTGAGCAGCGTTTCACGAACATAGGGCCCACCTGGACTGACGGGGAGAAAATGAGGCTTGCAGACAACCATCAGGTGGTCGTTGGCAAAAAGCACCTCTTCTGCAAAGGGAATGGTTGGTTCCTCTCTCACCTCCCTGAAATAGAACATTCGACTATTAGGCATATAGGCGGTATCCAGGGTAACCGGCTCACCCGTTTCGGTGAGCACCTTGCCTGCTATAATCCGTTCCCGCCAGACCTGTTGCGGAATTTTTGGGAAACGCCTGGTGAAAAAGGCAAGCAACGTCGGATACGGTTTTCCCGTATCCGGCATGGAGACTATCGACGCACCTGCTGGAATGCCCACTTATCAATCCTTTATCTGATTCTTTCCTGTCTGCAACTGATTGACTCCAGTTGACGCAGCAAAACCTGTATTGCAGTTCCTGTTCTAAGCGACCGGATGCGAGAAGGGACGTCGGCTTTGAGCAAATGTATCTTTCGTGGAGATCGTAAAAGAGACGCTTTGCTTCTAGGCGGTTGACGGCCCGTCAGACCATCTTTATTGTCTCACATTGTAATATAATTCATTGGCAAAAAGAGTACGTGTTGCCATTCAGGCACTTGACCATGGTTTCCTGGCTTGCCATGAGGACTGGTCCTGAGTGCTTCCTGTATAAACATTACCATCTTTTTTCTCAGTTGTGTCAAGATCGTGGAATTTTCTGGTGCGGCTACCCGGAGTCGGAAAATTTCATTTACCGAAAATGCCCTTGTAAATTGTTGGGACTGTGCTGATTTTTCCTCGCATTTTGCAATCCTGGCAAGCGAACCCGTTGCACTCGACGCCTCAACGTGGAGCCACAATGCTGATTGTTCAACGAGCTCTAAAATCTATAGATATTGAACCTGGGGAAGGATCTGCACTGTTCTGGTCGTTCAGTTATTTTTTTGCGCTGTTGTGCAGCTATTACATTATCCGTCCCATGCGCGATGAAATGGGTATTCTCGGTGGTGTGGAAAACCTGCAATGGTTGTTTACCGGAACGCTTCTGGTTATGACAGCCGTTGTTCCGCTTTTCGGGTGGGTAAGTTCGCGGTTCCCCCGTCGGATATTTCTTCCTTATATCTATCTCTCTTTCATTGCCATGTTGCTGGCCTTTTATGGCCTGATGGATAAAGAGACTCCCTCCCCGTATATGGCCAGAGCCTTCTTCATCTGGGTCAGTGTCTTCAACCTTTTCGTCGTCTCGGTTTTCTGGAGTTTTATGACGGATATCTACAGCAATGCCGAAGCCAAGAGGCTGTTCGGCGTTATTGCCGCGGGGGGAACCGTCGGGGCTTTGGCCGGTCCGGCGATCACCGCTCTGCTGGTCCAGTCTCTTGGCGCCAGGAACTTATTGCTGGTGTCGGCATTATTTCTGTTTTGGGCAGTCGTGTGCATTGCCAGGCTGTCAAAGTGGTCTGAGGCGAGGAATTCGGGAGGAGAGCAGCTGAAAGCTGTGCAGAAAGAGCAACTGATCAGCGGTGGCGTTTGGGCCGGGATAACAAAGGTTGTTCGTTCCCCGTATCTGGCGGGCATTGGTTTGCTGATGATCCTGTATACAACTCTTTCGACCTTTCTCTATTTAATGCAGGCGCAGATTATTCGCGATGCATTCGTTGATTCAGCAGCACGCACTGCGGTGTTTGCCTCCATTGATTTTGCGGTGAATGCGGTGACGCTGGCCCTGCAGATATTTCTTACAGGCCGGTTGGTGAAATGGTTCGGGCTGGCTGTTGTCCTGGCAATTGTTCCGGTGCTGCTGGCTGCAGGTTTTGCGCTGCTTGGGATTGTTCCGGTGTTGTCCGTTTTACTGGTGGTACAGGTAATTCGACGCGCAGGAAATTATGCGGTGATGCGGCCCGCGCGGGAAATGCTCTACGTTGTCTTGAGTCGGGAGGAGAAGTACAAAGCGAAGAATGTAATAGATACCCTTGTCTATCGCACAGGCGACGCAGTAAGCGCCTGGGTATATGCTGGAATGCGAAGTCTCGGCATGAATATATCCGGTGTTGCATTGATTGCGGTACCTTTGGCCTTGATCTGGGCCTTTATTGCCTTTGGTCTGGGGCGGCAGCAGGTAAAAATTGCCGACAATAAATAGCTCTGTGGCGAGGTGCAGAAAATGAAAAAAAAGACATATATAAACAGACGTCAATTTATAGGTCTGGCCGGAATGGTGGCTGCAGGAATGATTTTACCTGATATCTCAACCGCGGCAACACTGCCGCTTCGCAAGGCTATTCCCAAAACAGCTGAAAAAATTCCGGTAATCGGTATGGGAACCTCCGGTACTTTTGATGCGAAGGGTAATGCCGAAATGCTTGCACGATTGCAGGAGGTGACCCAGGTTTTCTTTGATATGGGAGGTGGAATGATCGATTCTTCACCGATGTATGGATCTGCAGAGGAGGTGATCGGGCAGTTGCTGCCGGGGGTGAAAGGAAAGACCGATCTTTTTGCCGCGACGAAGGTCTGGATTGAAGGCAGGGAGAGGGGAATCGAGCAGATGGAGATATCCCGGCAAAGATGGGGAATACCGAGGTTTGATCTGATCCAGATCCACAATCTGGTTGACTGGCAAACGCAACTGAAAACCCTCAAAGAAATGAAAGCTGCGGGCAAGATTCGCTATTACGGTATTACGACCTCCCATGGCAGAGATCATGACGAGCTCAGGCAAATATTGCAAAAGAATGATTTTGACTTTGTTCAACTTACCTACAATATAGGCAATCGTGAAGTCGAATCATCCTTGCTGTCGATTGCCCAGGAAAAAGGCATAGCCGTCATTGTCAATCGTCCCTATAAGCGTGGCAGTCTGTTTCGTGCGGTAAAGGGAAAGCCGCTGCCGCCATGGGCAGGAGAAATAGACTGCCAGAGCTGGGGACAGTACTTTTTGAAATTTGTTATCTCGCATCCGGCTGTAACCTGCGCTATTCCGGCGACCAGCAAGGTGAAGCATATGCAGGATAACATGCAGGCGGGCCGGGGCCAAATGCCAACGGCCAAACAACGCATCAAGATGATTGAGTATTTTGAGTCGTTGACCTGACAAAGCCCACATTGGCTGACAGGGTCCATCATCAAGCGCAATGCTCAGGACATGGACTGGTGTGGAGGCGTTCTCTTATCGGCCTGTGCACACTCGCTTGTGCAACAACACTGTACAAACAAGACAAAGGAGCGTCGCTCCGAGAATAATCCAGAAAACACTGGACATTGCGTGCGATACTGCCAGTGCGAGCAGAGTGATACTCTGCTCATTCAGCATCTGTCTGAATTCTTCACGAAAGAGATTCTCCATGCTTTTGTGCAAAGCATCCATAACTGTGGATGGTATCATGGTCGAAGACTCCTGCAGATTATGCAGCAAGCCGGTTGTCACCACACCACCGCAGATCCCCACCCCAATCGTTCCGCCAAGGGTTCTGGAAAACTGGTGAAAGGACGTCGCCACTCCCAGATTGCCCTTGGCAAGATCCGCCTGTACCAGCAACAGGGTCGACAGGGTGACGAAGCCCATGCCGAGACCGGCCAGCAAAAAGACCAGGGAGCAGACGGCCAGAGAGGTCTGCGGGCTAAAAAACAGCATGGCCGCGCTGCTGATCACCAGTATAAATCCACCCAGTACGGCGGCCTGCTTGCTGCCAGTGCCGTCGACGAATCGACCGAGAACAAGAGAGCCGGCTGACCAGCCAAGGCTCAAAAAGAGCATGGTTACTCCCACCTGCAGAGGTGTTTTGGCCAGTGCCCCTTCGATAAAGAGCGGAACATAGGCAAAGAGTGAGAAAATTGCAAAGCTGGCGCAAAATGCGGCGCCATTGCCAAGGGCAAAGACTGGCCGGGCGAAAAAGCGCAGATCGAGTACCGGATCTGCCGCCCGTTTTTCAATGATTATAAAAAGCACGGCAAAAATCGCCGACAGGGCGCCAAGTCCCAGTATTTGGCCGGACAACCAGCCATAGTCCCTTCCGCCGATGATGAAGATTGTCAGAAAACAAAGGATAAAACCGGAAAGGCAGGTAATGCCGGCAATATCCAACCGGACTTTTTTCGGAGTGCGTGCCTGATGTTGGAGGCAGCGACCGATGGTTGCAAGAGAAACGAGCGCCAGCGGCACATTGATGAAAAAAATCCACCTCCAGGAGATATAGGTGACGATAACACCGCCCAGGGTTGGACCGATAATCGATGAAATGCCCCAGACTGAGCTGGCCAGCGACAGGGTCTTGCCGCGTTCATCCGGGGGTGAAATATCCGAGAGTACAATATATACCAGGGCAAATATTCCTCCGGCGCCGATCCCCTGAAAGATCCTGGCGCCAATGAGAATAAACATCGACGGGGCGGCGCCTGCGGCAAGCGAGGCCAGCAGGAAAACGGTAATGGAAAAAAGAAAAAGCCCTCTGGTGGAGTAGCGATCCGACAGTTTGCCGAATACCGGCAAGGAAACTGCGCGGGCAAGAAAATAGGCGGAATAGACCCAGCTGTACAGGGTCAGCCCTCCGAGATCGGTGACGATGGAAGGCATAGCGGCACTGATGATCAGGGCATCCAAGGCACCAAGAAAGAGTGCCAGCAGCGCAGCGATAATGATAAAGGGTCTTTTCTGCGACGTGTGTTCCTGCATAGCTCTATACGTTGTCCTGTTGACCGGAGTTATCTCAAAACGGAATATTTACGAGAGCCTCGCGGAACGGTATTGGCAGCTCCTTTTCCACGTATCGGCTTGTTTACTTTCGTGGTACCACGAGTTAACGGCCTGTGCCAGAGTTTGCCAAAAAAAGAGGCGGGTTTTGCAACCCACCTCTTTTTTATCAGGGAAATTAGTTGCTTAGAAATGATAAAGAACTCTTGCCATGATATTGTGGCTGTCGTATTCCAGATCAACGTCTGCAAATTGAGGATCGCTGGTTGCGAAGTAGCGGTAATCGATGCTTAGAGAGACCATCTCGTTAAAAGCATAGGACAGGCCGGCACCTACTTGCCAGGCGAACACTGTATCATCTTCATCGACAGCCGATAAAGTCACAGAGGGGGAAGAAAAGCTCACATCGTTGAGCTCGACGTTGGCGAACCCAATGCCTGCCATAATGCTGGGGGTAAAAGGGCTTGAGTTATGTATGTCCAGATAACCATTGACCATTGCACTGAATGCATTAGTCTCTCCGCTGATCCCAATACCTGCCGCCGCGAAACTGGGAACCGTCCCGACATTGGCCACCGTGACGTTGCTCAGGTCATCCAGGTCATTCTGCCGATACGCAAGCTCAGCTTCGATCCGCATATACTGATATTGATAGCCAAGAAAACCGCCGATAACATAACCAGTGTCGTACTCTGTGGTGTATGACAAGCCTGTGCTTTGTCCGGTACCGACAAAGTCAGCATCGTTTAGAAAACTGGCACCGCCCTCAAATCCCATATACAATCCATCCGCTGCCAAAGCCGGAGAAGCAGCTGCCAACATCAGACATCCTGTCATAACCAGGTAGGTTTTTTTCATTTTTCCCTCCTTGTATTTCAAAATTGTTTTCGTTGATGCTGCACGATGTGTTAGCAAATACTGCAATAACACACTCCAGCAGCTGCGTAAGTCTTTGGCAAGATACTCTCTTATTGTTAAATCTGATTACCCCTCAAGTTCAGCTACTGAACCAGGGTGTGGGCTGTTCGTTTCCCGGGACGCCGTAAACCCATCCCTGGGGGCTTCGCTGCAGCCATCCTTGGCTGCAGAGACCCGTAAAACAAACAGCCCACACCCTTCCATTTCGACAAGCTGAGCTTGAGGGGTAATCAGATTGTTAAATGTGCCTCAGCCATCACCTTTTGAGCGATTAGCAATAAATTACCCTTTTTAGTTAGGTGTCTCAAGTAAATTGATCAAGCCCTCGGGCGAAAAACCGGCTTGTTCATATCGAAGAAAATGATTAAAATTTTCGTGATTTTCGTCGTACCGGGAAGTGCATTCCCCGAGGGATCCGATATCGCTCGCCCAGGGCATGATAACCGGACCGGAAACTGCAAATTTACAATATGATTACGACTAAACCTCAACTGTATGGATATGAGGCAACCTTTTCACGGGACGCCATGAACCCATCCCTGGGGGGCTTGACCGCAGCCATCCAGGTTGCGGAACAGCCGTATAAAGGTCACCTCATATCCCTCTCAACCATCTGAGCTGAACTGTCGTGGTACACAAAATTTAAAATGATCGTCCCGTCGCATTATCCGCTGATTGATTACTGTTCAGTTGCCGGGTAATAATTTATTAACTTTTGACAGTAGAGCAACAAAACAATGAAAATTCATAGAATTATTGATGATATTTATCGTCTGTCGACAAATATTGAGGACAATACCTACCTGTTCGAAGGTATTTGGCCCATTCCCCATGGTATTTCCATTAACGGTTATCTGATTAAGGGGGAAAAAAATGTCATCATCGATCTGACCCAGAATATCTTTGATTTTCCCAGGGAGATTACCCATCAGATGGAGGGGGTCGCGCTGGGTATAGAAGATATCGATATCATTGTCATGAATCATATGGAACCGGATCATTCCGGATGGCTGCGTGAATTTTGCGCCAAGAACAGCAAGGCGGTCATTTATTGTACCAAAAAAGCAATTCCACTCTTGCAGGCCTTTTCCGCAGTACCCCCGGAAAGAGCCATAGCGATTACCGATGGCATGGTCCTCGAAATTGGTGATTATGAGCTGCAATTTTTTGATACGCCCAATATTCATTGGCCCGAGACAATGATGACCTATGAGAGAAAAAGGGGCATTCTGTTTTCCTGTGATGCTTTCGGATCGTACGGGAGTATTGACGAGCATGCGATTTTCGACGACCAGATTTCTCAGGAAAAGCATCAGTTTTTCGAGAACGAAGCCTTGCGCTATTATGCCAACATTGTTGCCACTTTTTCCGCTTTCGTCGTAAAGGGGCTGGATAAGCTGCAAGGGCTGGATATAAAGGTGATCTGTCCGTCCCATGGAATCATCTGGCGGGAAAATCCTGCGGTTATCATCGAGCATTACAGGCGTTATGCGTCCTACAGCAAAGGGCCGGCGGAACGGGAAGTAACGGTTGTCTGGAGCAGCATGTACGGCAACACCAAGCAGGTTCTGAATATGGTGATTGAGGTATTGCGGAAAAGGAATATACCGGTGCATATCTTTCAGGTCCCGAAAGATGAAATTGGGTATATTCTCGCCAGTGCCTGGAAATCAGCGGGCTTGATTTTCGGCATGCCCACCTATGAATACAAAATGTTTCCTCCGATGGCGCATACCATTGAAGAGATGATGGTGAAAAAAGTCACCAACAAGAAGGTGTTCCGCTTTGGTTCTTACGGATGGGTTGGCGGCGCACAAAGGGATTTCGAGGCAAAAACTGAAAAATCCGGCTGGGATATTCTCGGCCACTATGAATGGCAGGGAGCTCCTACGGAAGAAGATCAGCAGGCTGTCCGGGAGGCTTTGGAAAGTTACTGCGATACGTTGATAGAGTTTACCAAATAGAAGGAGAGCAACGGGAGGGAAGTCAGCACCTGACAATCCCTCTTTTGTGACTTTCGATCAGACCAACACTCTCCAAACTGGCTTTTATGGACCAAAAGATAATCCCCACGGTATGCGGCATTTGTGATGCAGGATGCGGTGTTAATGTTCATCTCGTTGATGGAATGATTACAGGACAGACTCGGCTTAAAGACCATCCTTGCAACGTTATTTGCCACCGCGGTGCACATGCTGAGGAAATTATCTATTCCAAGGATCGATTGCTCTATCCTCAGCGTCGCATCGGTGAACGCGGAGAAGGTCGTTTTGAACGAATAGGCTGGGACCAGGCATATGATTTCTGGCTTGAAAAGCTTGACGAAATCAAAAGAAAATTTGGTCCGGAAGCTATTTGTATGTACACGGGGCGAGGCAATTTTGAATTCGGTATCCAGGAAACTTTTCCGCCGGCAGGTACGAGCGAGTCTTCTGCCAGTTCTATTTTGTTTCCTTTTGGTTCACCCAATACCACCGGTGTCGGGGCTTTTTGTTTCGTCGCATATGGCATGATTGCACCGCATGCATGTTTCGGTCAACATTATCGGCATATCGACGACGATCCGGGTAACGCCGATCTCATATTGATCTGGGGGGCCAATCCGGCAACGGATTCGCCCCCTGGCAAGATGAAATATATCAGAAAGGCGCTGAAAGCCGGGATACCGGTGATAAGCATTGATCATCGCCGCAGCGAGACTGCCAAAGCGGGAAAAATCAAATGGATAGGCATTCGCCCGGGAACCGACGGGGCTCTGGCAATTGGCATCATTCATGTCATGATCAGCCGGGGACTGTATGACCATGAATTTGTCAAGCAATGGACCCATGGTTTCGAGGAGTTAGCTCAATATGTACAGACTTTCACGCCGGAGCATGTTGCGGCCATCACCGGCGTGCCTGTTCATTCGATCCTTGAGTTAGCCAACGCTATCGGTACTGCTAAGGGCTGCTCAATCCTTATGTATACTGGACTGGAATATTCCGACGGGGCGGTGCAGTCGATTCGTGCAGTTCTGTCTATCCAGGCCTTGGCTGGGCATATTGACGTACCTGGCGGGAAGATATTCAAAATGCCAGATCGCACTCAGCATAATCGCACCACTACCGAACCACCCGCGCAGAGTAAACTTCCCTTCGGTGCTGCAGAGTATCCCCTTTATTATCAGCTTCGCAATGAAGCGCATGCAATTGAATTACCTAAGGCTGTGCTCAGAAACGACCCATATCCGGTACGGGGGCTTATTGTCAGCGGCTCCTCTTTGATCACGTCGTGGCCTGATTCCAAACTTTGGCAACAAACGCTTGCTGCCCTTGATTTACTGGTTGTTGTCAATCGTTTTCCCACCGCTGATGCCAGGTATGCAGACTTGCTTTTACCCGCGGCGACTCCATACGAGAGCGATTCGTATCAGTTTCATGATGGCTGGGTACAGCTTAGAAAGCAGGTAATTGAACCGTTGGGCGATTCCCGTTCAGATTATTCGATCTTTGCGGGACTTGCCGACCGTCTTGGTTATGGACATATTTGGCCCAAAAATGACGAGGAAAAAATCCGCCGTGGTTTACAGGGTACAGGAATTACTCTGGAGCAACTCGAGGCAAATCCTGCTGGTGTACCATTGGCAGCGCCGCAAATGCGATACCGCAAGTATGAAACCGGGGAACTGCGCCGTGATGGCAAACCCGGTTTTGCTACACCAACCGGAAAATTTGAGTTTTCCTCTGAATGGTTTCGGGAGAATGGTTATGAACCTCTGCCTGTTTATACCGAACCCTCAGAAGGTCCAATGCGAGCCGTAGAGCTGGCAAAAACCTACCCGCTTGTATTTAATTCCGGTGCGAGGATGCAGTCAACGTTTCGCAGCCAGCATCTGAACGTGAAGAGCCTGATTACAATGCAGCCCAGGCCTCTGGTCTGGATCCATCCCGCGGATGCAAAGCCACGAAATATAGAAAATGGTGACGAGGTGCTGATCGAATCTCCACGAGGGAAAGTTCATTTTTGGGCGTATGTGACTGAAGATATCGTACCTGGCGTGATTGAAGCAAATATGGGTGGAGGTGGTCCACTTGGTCCCAAAGAATGGCAAGCGGCCAATGTCAATATTCTTACGGATTATGAGAATCGGGATCCCATTTCAGGTTTTCCGGTTTACAAAGCATTGCTTTGTAATGTTTCAAAAAATCGGAATGAAACCAGGTAGTTAATTTCTCGTCTTGCCGGTGGATTGATTCTGTATACCGGCGCCCATCTTCTTCAGGGGGGTGCCGGTAATGAATGTAAGGCTTTTGGGAAGGGCTGTTTGTGGAGGTGGAATCCTTGGTTATTGGATTTCCTTTAACCAGGCATCTTCCTTGAACCATTTGTTGTATATTTCATCATACTTGCCATCGTATTTGAGCTGACTCATGAAGTTATTGAGCCAGTTGAGGAAATCAGGATCGCTTCGGCGAATCCCCCAGGCGAGCGGTTCTTTCGTGAATGGCTGGTCAAGATGGACTAATTTTCCCTGACCCTTCTGGTTTGCAGCAATAGAATTAAACGGCAGGTCATAAATGAAGGCGTCGATCTTTCCGTTTATAACCTCCATTACCCCCTCCTGCTCAGTGTCAAAAGATATATATTTGGCCTTATCAATCAGTTTCTTTGTGGCTATCTCACCCGTTGTTCCAATCTTCCCGGCAACGGTATATTGAGGGTCATTTAAATCTTTATATGACTTCACTTTCCCGGCAAGCTCTTTTTTAAGCAGAATCGACTGACCTATAAGGATATAGGGGGTGGAAAAATTCATGCTCAGGTTCCTTTCCTGAGTAACAGTCATGCCGCCCATAATTATATCGAACTTATCGGTCACTAATGCCGGAATAATTCCATCCCAGGCTGTAGAGACAATTTCCAGCTTTACTTTCATGGCTTTGGCCATCATTTTGGCCATATCGATGTCAAAACCAATAACCTCTCCTTTCCTGTTAATTAACTCAAAAGGCATATAGCCGGGATCCGTACCTATCCGAAGTACACCCCTTTTCTGAATTTTCGAAAGGGTGTCTTCGGCAAATACAGACCCTGTGGTAAACGTCAGCACGGCCAGTGCTATTGCTGCAAACATCCATAATTTCTTCATTCACTTCTCCTTTAAGAGGTTTATAAAAAAATACTGCATTTCTACTGAAATAATATCTAACTGACGTGGCTTTATATGACAATGATTTAATAGAAAAAACGCACAGAATATAGTTAGTATTTAGGTAGTTGTGATTACGACTAAACCTCAGCTATAGAGGGATATGAGGTGGTCTTTGCACGGGTATTCCTGCGGTCAAGCTCCCTGGAATGGTCTCTGATCAGATCTTGGTTGGAAATTATGATGGTGGGCGGCTCTCGCAATGGGCAATTTGTAAAAGCTGCTTTTGGCACCAGGCGCAAATTTTTTCAGCTGGCATTCGAAAACGTTCGAGTAAGAATATTTTCAGATCATTTTCTATAGGCTGTTGCTCAAGAGCCCGTTTCATACATGTCAGCCACATCTCTTTTTCGGCAACATTGATTGGGAGGAGGGCATGGTGGTTGGTAAGATTAATTGAACCATATTTGTCTTTGTATAGAGATGGGCCCCCGAGCCAACCACACAGGAAAAGAGTAAGGTTTTCACGTGTCGGCCCCAGATTTTTTGGATGCATATCTCGAATTTTTCGGGCTTCAGGGATATCGTCCATGATATCATAAAAGCAGTTCGCCAGGGCTCGTACTCCTTCAACTCCGCCCAACATATTGAAAACGTCTTTGCCGTATCCCGTTTTTCGTTCCATTTATTCCTTGAGGTAATTGTCAATATATTGATGTGTGGTTAACCGGAGAATAAAACGCAACACACCGGTAAAGCTCCAATAAATTAATTCGTGCTTGACGCCGGAGCAGCATCTGTCACGAAAATATACTTTTACAGATAAAGCATGTTTATTCGAGTCGGATTGCCGCTCCTATCCACCTTTAGAGTCGTTCATTATCTCAAATTCGGCCCATTGGTTGAGTTCCATAGCATGGGCTGCTTTTTTCAGACATTCCGCAGGTCCTTCTGACGAGTTATGCTCAAATTTACATATGAGAAATTTGTTAATTTCTACCAGATAGGTGCAATTTCCTTGAACATCGCAATTCTCATTTCTGATTGTTATCATGTTGATCACCCTTGTAAATTCTGATTGCCCTCCAAGTGTTCAGCAACGGAACCAGGGGGCGGGCTGTTCGTTTCCCGGGACGCCGTACACCCGTTTCTGTGGTTTTTCTGGAGCCGTCCATGGCTGCTAAGACCCGTAAAACGAACACCCCGGACCCTTCCATTTCGACAGGCTGAGGTTGAGGGGCAATCAGAAACTTTTCTGGATAGCCAAGTCTAGTGCCAGCGTTACTTGAGTTCCCGATACTCTCAAAGCAATTTTTGTTCCACTAATCTGTCTGTGGGGTATTTGTATTAAAATTCAGTGTGTTAGTAGTTTTATGGGGCAAGAAAAAAGATCCTACAGTAAAGACAATTTGCACGTAATGGTTACCAAAAAGAAGGAATGTTACAGAAATGACTTCCGGAAGATCGCATCAAATCGCCAAATCGAACACGAAATGCAGGCTCTTTGTTTCTATGAAAACCACAATCTTTTCCTGAAAGGTGCAAAGCGAACGTATTCACCTTGCTGGTGAAATCTACTTTCTGGTATCTGATTTTCTGGTTAAGGTATCCAGAATCAAACGACAAACCTGTTAATCCTGAAAGGAGAGAACAATGAAAAAAAATGTTTTCGTATCGATTGTTGCATGGCTGTTGCTCTTAGCGAACCTGGCCCTGGCTGACGATGGCAACGACTTGCTGGCACAATGCAGTCTCGCAGTAAATATAATGGATGGGAAGAAAATGACAGCCGACATGCAAGGGAGTATTGACGCTGGGAATTCAATGTATTGTTTCGGGTTGCTGCAAGGAATAATCAGTCTCAATAAATTATACGAGGTATCTCTTCGCAACAAGGCTCTTTTCTGCACTCCAAATTCAGACATAACTAACGGAGAGGCTGCAAGAGTTGTTGTCAAATATTTGGATGAACATCCTGAGGTGCTGCACGAACCAGATTTTGCTGTTGTCATAAATGCCTTAGTAAAAGCTTATCCTTGTAAGTAAAATCGGCATCGATGTATCAATAACCTGAATTTCTCACGAATAAATGGGGCACGATACTTTTTCTTTACGCTTCTTTATCTATGCGATTCAATCCTTCGATATCCGGACTTGCATTTCTCAATCAAAAACGTTGGAAAAGGCAAGCAGATCGGATAAACCTATCCTGATGTGCGATACAGATCGTTGATCTATATAATTTAAAAAGCAACCGGTTTACACCGATTCGACTCCTGCAGATTTTTACGTGTCTGTGAGGCTATTATCTTTATGAGAAAATATCAAATAATCGGTACGCTGAACCATTTTTTTTGTGATTCAGAAACATACTCTCTCGAAAACAGGATCTTTAATTTGGTGATGTTTCTGGTATTGGTTGCTGCGATCATTACAACGACATACTGCATTATCCTTCATGACCATATTATCTTGACCGCCAGTTCCGTTACAGTGGTGTTCCTCTCCATTATTGCCCTCCTGTACTCAAATAAAACGGGGAAATATCAGATGCTGGTTAAGCCAGTTATACTCTATTTCTTTGTGCTCATGATTGTTACCTGGATAGCTAACGATGGGACGAGGGGGGCGACTCCCTATTTTATTTTCATTTTGATGACGATCGGGATTCTCTTGTTAAAGAAGCCTTTTCCCGTATTCGTTGTGATTATTTTTACCACCCTCGCTGGACTGATGGGGATCGATTACTTTTATCCATCTATTCTGATTGGATACGAAACTAAAACACAGCAGTTTCTTGACATAGCTGTCTCTCTTTTTGTGTGCCTGTTTTTTAACAGCCTGATAATCTATGTCGTCTTTCGGGAATATCTCCGGGAGCGAAGATTGAAGGACAAGCTGCTTGTGCAGACGATCAGAGACAAGGAGGAGCTGGAGCGTGCACATAAAGAGATTAAAATATTGAAAGGCATCATACCGGTCTGTGCTGGCTGTAAAAAGATCCGGGATAAAAAGGGAGACTGGAATCGAATGGAGGACTATCTCAATGAAAACTCAGAGGCTAAACTGACCCATGGGATCTGCCCTGATTGTTTCACACTGTTATATCCTGACTTGTAGATGGAAATTCTGGATTGAAGTAATAAGTGCAATAACATAGGTTGAAATCTAAAGCTCGCTTCAGCCGGCTGAACTAAAGAAATGTTTCCAGATCCTTTTCCCTGGGGGAAAGGGAAGGCTTCGCAGCAGGAGAGTCTCGCAACTGCAGAAGCACCATTGTTTTTCATGTCTCGAGGGTGTCAACAGCCGCTAATTGCGGGAAAAGCCGTATCCATACGAGCACCACGATAATTGTGCCGATGCCACCCAGCAGCACGGCAGGAACTGGGCCGAATAAGGCTGCGGTCACACCTGATTCGAATTCACCGAGTTGGTTCGATGTGCCGATGAACATGGAATTGACGGCACTGACCCTTCCCCTCATTTCATCGGGAGTTTTGAGCTGCACCAAAGATTGTCGAATGACAACGCTGATGACATCCGATGCTCCCAGGATAACGAGCATTGCAAAAGAGAGCAGAAACGAGGTAGAGACAGCAAAGAGAATTGTTGCTGCACCGAAGACAGCAACGGCCCGAAACATGGTTATGCCGACGCGGTGGCGAAGAGGGCGACGGGCCAGGAATATCGACATCGTCAGGGCGCCAACAGCGGGGGCGGAACGTAACAGGCCGAGCCCCCATGGGCCGGTGGCCAGAATATCCCGGGCATAAATGGGCAGCAAGGCAGTTGCCCCGCCAAGCAGGACGGCAAAGAGATCCAGGGAGATTGCGCCGAGAACCTCCCTGCGACTTCGGATAAACGAAATACCCGCCAATACGGACCTGAGAGTGACAGGTTCATGCTTCAACGGTTGACGTTCGATCCTTAGCAAGGTCATACACAGGCCGGCTGAAAGGAAGGCCGTCCCGGTCAGCATATATACAGCGGTTGGTCCCGCGGTATATAAAAACCCGCCGACAGCCGGACCGATAATTGTAGCGGTCTGCATGGCAGATGCTGACCAGGCTGCAGCCTGGGGAAAGATATTTGCCGGGACCAGTCTCGGCAGTAATGCATGCAGAGTGGGGCCTTCAAAGGCGCGAGCGGCACCGATTATAAAGATCATCAAAAGTATGCTCTCTTTGCTTTGCCAGCCGGAAAAACTTGCCAGGGCCAAAACACCAGTGGCAATCGCTTCGATAACCTGGCAGGTGCGAGCTATATTCCGCCGATCATATTGATCGGCAACCTGACCGACGACGAGGGTTAGTAGAAACATCGGTAAAAACTGCGCAAGCCCGACGAGGCCGAGATACATGGCGCTGCCGGTAATTGCATAAATTTGCCAGCCCACGGCTACGCCAAGCATCTGGAATGCCATATAGGTGATGGCACGAGCGCATAAATAAAACATGAAAGGCCGGTGCAGCAAAACCGATTGTGAAGGAGTTGATCTCATTTTCCCCTATTGATAATGCGTGTCTGCAACGTTATGCAACACATGTGTTTACCCTCGACACGTTGCAGGGCTGCTCAATATGCCTTACACCAAACAGGCGGTTAGAAGGCGTTGGCCCGCAGCAGCCCCTCTCGTACGGCATGTACAAAAAGATAAAATTCCTCAGTTTTCTGCTTCCGGCCAGCAAAGCCCGGAGAGTGGAAGAACCGCCGGCGCAATCCTCGTGATATCTCCAGTTGCAGGCCGGCACCAGATACACAACGGTTACAAATATTCGCCGGCGAAGTTCCCTGTAAGCGAGGGTTATCGTGTTTTGCCGTATGGAACCCTGCCTCCTGGAGAAAAAAGTCGATATGTGGCCAAAGGGTTTCGTCTTGACCACCAAAGTAGACCGCCAGGTCATCGCCTCGTTCACCATGAAATGCGATGGCCTTGCTGCTTGATTTGAGCAGTCTTAGTGCTCGCGGTTCATCGAAATTTGTACTGGTAATATGCAACTCTCCGTTGCCCTTTGCCTTAATCCCTTCAAAGAGGTAGCAGGACAGGTCCTGATCTGCGATCGACGTTACTAACTCAGAAGTGCCGGGTTCAATCCCACCGGCATGGGGGCCAAAGATCAGAATATTGGAACCTCGATCCCAGGACCGGATCTGGTAGTCCCGGCCTTCCTGCTCTCGTGAGGCAAGTTGCTGGTAATTAATGTATTTATCCATTATCTGGTATGTTCTGAAAAGAGCTGCATCCCCTACACAGGTCAGAGAATAATTTATCGCTTTTGGTCGTAATTCAGCAGCGCTGAGATTTATGTAAGAGGTCGAGTATACACTTTCTCCATGATGAACCAAAAACTTTATCAGGGAGGTTGCATGCTCTATCTTCAAAAGGGGAATTTTCAAAAGGTGGTACGGTGGATGGCAGGGGCCTGGATGTCTGCTAATCAGGCAACCGTTTTGGGACTCTGTTTTGTTGTCCTGACTGCCTTCGGTTTTTATGTTGGCCTCACGTATGGTAAATACCAATGGCTGCTGCTTCTGGTTCCGGTTTTTCTGGTCCTGCGTATGGCTATGAATGCACTGGACGGGATGCTTGCCCGTGAATACGACACAGGCAGTGTCGCCGGTGAATTATTCAATGAAGGACTGGATATCGTTGGCGATACGATCTGTTATGGTTGCTTGTTTTTTATCCCGAATCCTCCGCACCTTTCTCTTACGCTTTTTCTCATTTTGGCATGGATGGCAGAATATGTCGGGGTGTTGGGGAAAGGGCTGCCTGGCGGGGTTCGCCGGCATGAAACCTTTCTGGGAGGCAAGCCGGATCGAGCAGTCTGGATGGGTGGACTGGCGCTGTTGTTATATTTCTTTCCATCACGAGTTGAAGATATTGCTGCCTATCTGATAATTGTCTCATTTTTCGTATTTTTGACCAGCATAGTTCGCGTCCGAAAGATCTTGATCGCATCGGAGGATGAATCCTATGAGTCGTATACTTGGATAGGTAAATAATATGAAACCGTTACACATGGTATTGTTATCTGCATTAATCGGGCTGTCTGCAGGTATGCTGTATAAAGACGGGGATGTCAGCATGCTTGCTTTAATGGGTGTAATTGTTGGCCTGTTGCTCTTTTTCTCCATAGTATGGCGGGTGATGCAGTGGCGAGAGTCTTTAATGGCCGAAGAAATACGTGATCGCACCCTGACCTGGTGGTGGATGGTTGCTGTCTTTCTGCTGGCGCTGTCAACTCATAAAATAGTGTCGTTTGTTTTCCTTGGATTTCTCTGCTTTGCAGCTCTTCGAGAATATTTTTCCATGCTGTCTATGGCCGATACCAACGACAAGGCGGAACTCGCGTTTGCCGACAGGTTGCCCGTCTTTTTCTGTTATGCCGCAATCCCGGTAGTAATATTTGTCTGCTATATTGAATGGTATAATTTATTCGTTATTTTGATTCCAGTGTATCTTTTTCTTTTAATGCCTATCCTTTTGATCCTTCAAAACAGGGCTAAAGGGACCATGAAGTCGCTAGGGGTGTTAAGCTTAGGGCTCATGTTTTTTGTGCACAATCTCGGGCACTGTCTTTTCATGATAAACATGGGTGCAATTGTGCTTCTTTTTTGTTTCACGCTCACTGAAGTAAGAGATCTTCTCTCATTTTGGGTTGGCAAGGGATTGGCAGTGCTAGCTGAAAAAATGGCAGACAGTCAAGTTAAACGCGGGCTTGAACTTCGCATTGCCCCTGATGTAAGCCCGAAGAAAACCTGGTCGGCTGGGATTTTGTCAGCGCTCATTATTGCCGCATTAGCACTTTTATTTGTTCCAATATTACCGGTATTCCCTGATGGAAAAATAACATACTCGTATTGCGCGTTTGTTGGATTTTCAATTGGGATCTTAGGGCTGTTTGGTGATCTTGCCTTTTCTATGGTCAAACGAGATGCCGGAGTGAAAGATTCCGGTACTGCGTTACCGGGCCATGGCGGCATCATCGACAGGGTTGACAGTTTAGTTTTTACAATCCCTGTTACTTTTCATCTCATATATTGGTCTTATTTCTAATGGTTAGCATAATTTTTCATGCAGTAGGAAGATTCTTTTTGACAATTGTTTTTGGTGTATCACCGGTGAAACAGGTAGACGATGAGCAATGTATCATTGTTGCGAATCACAATACGCATCTGGATACGTTAGTGCTCTTGCGCCTTTTCCCTTTGCGTAGATTGCACAAGGTAAAGATTGTTGCGGCAAAGGATTATTTTTCAAAAGGATGTATTGGCTTTCTCGGTCGATTGTTCTTAAATTTGATCCTGGTGGATCGAGGTTCTGGGAAAGTCGACGAGGCGCTGCAGCCTCTTCGGCAAGCGTTGCAGGATGGCTGTTCGATTATAATTTTCCCGGAAGGCACACGCGGAAAACCTGGTGTTCTGGCGCGATTTAAAACGGGTGTAGGTGTTTTAGCGATGGAGTTTCCGGAGATACCGGTTTATCCGGTTCTTTTAAGAGGTATCGAAAAGACACTGCCTCGTGGGCGATTTGTCCCCATACCTTTTAACATTGGTATCTCCTGCACGTCGCCGGAATATGGCAAAGACTACCTGGCAGAACAGGGTTCAGGGGGGAGGAAAAAGCTGGTCGCGGCCCTGGAGGAAAAAGTGCTGGGATTATCCAGATTGTGAGATCGACAACAACTTTAGAAAAAACAATACCAAGGTAAAAAAGAGGTGAGCGTCGCAATTTTCCTGTCTATTTTGCCTCAAGGAAGACCTTCGGGCCTTTTTCTGCGAGCACCTTGTATCTTTCAAGGATTGCAGAACGGGTACTGAGAAAATCTTCCTGGTTATGAATGTGAATATATCTCCAATTCGGTGCGTCACCCTCGAGCTGGTCAATGCCAAGACTGTCTAAAAAGGGGATGTCATCGTTGTCATATTCATGAATGTTGAGCTTTAACAAAGGCTTGCCATCGATTTTTATCCTGCTGGCGGTCATAAACATGTTCTTGTCTCCGTGTTCGTTACAGGTCTTATTGCCACATTATCCTGTGCAATATATATCGACCATCGACCACGAGCCAGGAAACAAGGTCTGCTACTTTAAAAGAAAAAAATGGTGGGGTAGCGGTACAATACAGCGTCAAGATCGCCATGGAAGTGGCTGGTGACAATCGTCGTTTCGTCGACAATATTACCTTGCGAATCACGAGGCACCGGACACATGATTGTTCCTCATCATCACCACAACATAAAAAAATGAATAAGACTATTCGCTTCCTGCTCTCTCTGTCTGTCTTGATGATCTGCCTGTCTGGTGTACATGTCTCGGCAGCAGCGGCGCAAAAAGATCGCTTCTTCCTCATGGGCAGCGGCGTACTGCATCTGGAAAATCTGCGCAACAATCGAGATGCGAGAGTCGAACTGCTGACCGGAGACGGCCAGATCAACGAAAGTGCCCTGGAAACGGTTGACCGGGTGTTCGGTTTTCCCACCGTTGCCAAGGGCGAACATATTTCTCCGCGGCTGCTTTTTATGCTCAGCTATTTTGCCGATCTTGTCGCTCCGGGAAAAACGATTTACATCGAGTCCGCCTACCGCAGTCCCGAATACAACGAGCAGATCCGTAAAAAGGGGGCCAATGCGGCGAGAACCAGCACCCATATGGATGGTATGGCGCTTGATTTCCGGATCGACGGGGTGGATGGCAAAATGCTATGGGAAACGATTCGGGCGATGGACTGCTGCGGGGTAGGGCATTATGGTGGCAGGACCATTCATCTCGATGACGGCCGACCGCGTTTCTGGGAAGCGGCCACTTCCGGCACCAGGACCACCAAACCGGATTATAATCAAAATATCTACCTGAGCACCCTTTATGATCGCTATCCCCCAAACGAGAACCTCAGGCTGTCGTTGTCAGGAATCAGCACCTTGGCTTTTGGCGTGCGCAATACTGCTGAGCTTTTCCAGGCAGGCAATCCGACACCGACCGGGATCCGGCTTCCATTGCGCACCGGTATTGAGGATGCTCCATGTCTGCAGTTCAACAACCGTAAGGACACCCGCTTTCTCTTCACTTCGCTGCCGGCGACTCTGCAGGCCGGCCGCTACCAGGTTCAGCTGGAATTCTGTCAAAAGCCTTTTCCGCAGATGCCCGATCGACTGATTTCGCGGGAGATTGAGGTCTTCCGCTGAAGTGGGGGATGCCTCAACATTGTCCACCTCAACCCTGCTGAGCTCCCATTGCCGGCCATTTATAGCTACGTTTCCTGTATCCTTTGCCGCAGAGCTGTTTTACCTTCCGTCTTGTCCTGCGTAAATTACATCTTCATATTCAGAGAGAGCGGCTTGCGATAGCTGGTGATGAATGTGCAGGCGGCTTCGATCTGCGGCATGCCCGCAGTGAGTGTCTGCCCCGTCAAGCTTTGGAGAAAGATTTCCTCGTTGTGGGGGATTGCGGCAATGATCCGTTGTGACTCGAGATTGCTGGTCATTATCTCACGCACATTGTCGTCGACTTTGTTGAGGATGAAATAGGTTTGGACGCCTGCCCCCTCAGCAATCTGCCGAGCGCGATCGGCCATCTGGATCGATTCGTAGTTTGGATCAACAACGCATAGTACCAGGTCACAGCTCTTGTCGATCTGTCGGCCAAAATGTTCCAACCCTGCTTCGGCGTCGATAAGCACGATTTCATTTTCTTTTTCCTGCAGACGTGAGAGCACAGCCTTGGAAATGCCGCCGATCATGCAGGCGCAGCCTTCGCCGAATTCCTTGATTTTGCCGACCACCAGAAGCTTGATGCCGTCTGCCTCGGTCACACATTCGGCCGGCAGGTTATCAAAGGTCATAACCTGTTTGAAAAAATCATCCTCATGCTGATGGTCAGAAGCCTGTTTAAGTTTTTCCCGCGTACCTATTCGCCCGCCCATGGCATCCATCATGATCTCGGGTTGATGTATGCCGAGGAGTCGATGAAGACAGAGGTTTGATTCATCAGCGTCGACCACCAGCACCTTTTTGCCGATTCCGGCCAGTGCCCTGGCGAGAAGGACGGTAAGGGTGCTTTTGCCACACCCGCCTTTGCCACAAATCATGATTTTCATGTCAATTGTCCTGCTTTTGGGTTTTCGGATTGTCGTAAATAGCGCTCTGATGTACTGTTTGTGCTGTGCTTTATTTGACCATGATACTGGTGATATGCCAAGCGAGAAACCGGCGCAGGGTATTTTGAATCTTTATCGCAACCCTCGGGGAATAAGGTGCTTATAATCGCATCAGCGTAAAATCTGGTTAGTTTCCATCCGGAAAAGGCCTTCTCCCTGACTCGTCGTTGTTGGCAGAATTTAATCTTCGGAAAATCGACTATATGACAGCGGTTATATGTATCAAACGCCCAGGTTGAGAACAAAATGACTCGTTTTATGATGGAAAACAAGTTAAATGATATTGACCTCTTCCTCTAATTCAATGCCAAATTTGGTAGCAATTATATCTTTTATGTATTTTTGAAAGTCCCTGATTTCTTCGCCTTTGGCGTTGCCGTAGTTAACGATGACCAAAGCATGATTAACATGGATGCCGGTGTTGCCCACTTTTTTCCCTTTCAATCCCGCTTGTTCTATCAGCCAAGCAGCGGATATTTTCACTTTATTATCGCATGATCTGTAACCAGTAATATTCGGATACTGTTCTTTTAAAGTTATAAATTTATCACTGTGTATTGCTGGGTTTTTGAAAAAACTGCCTGCATTGCCTGTTATTTTATAGTCAGGTAATTTTGATCTTCTGACTTCGGAAACAATTTTACATATATCCTTTATAGATAAATTATTTTTATCAAGTTTGTTTATCGGGTCGAGTAAATCATGATATGAGATATTTAAAACGGGGTTTTTGCTTAAAATTAGAGTTACCTTTGTAATTACGAAATTATTCTTAAAAGCGGATTTAAAAATACTATTCCTGTAACCGAAGTTGCAGTCTTTTTTCTGGAATATCTTTTCCTCTAAATTGTCAAGAGTAATTCCTTCCAATGAATTAAAAACATTTTGTAATTCCTGCCCGTAAGCTCCTATATTTTGAATAGGTGCTGCGCCGACGGTCCCTGGGATGAGAGAAAGATTTTCAATCCCACCAAAATTTCTTTCAACACAAAAGAGAACTAAATCGTGCCAGATGACTCCGGCGGAGGCTTCAATTACAACTTCATCTTCGTTTTCTGCAATAATTTTAATGTCATTTGAAATTTTTTTAATGACTAAGCCGTCAAAATATTTGGTGAAAAGAATATTACTGCCGCCCCCGAGAATGAGCTTCTTTTTCCTTTTAAAGAAAGAATCGGTAAGAAGTTGCTTTAACTCGGTACATGAATGAACTTCGACAAAATACTTTGCTGAAGTTTCGATTCCGAAGGTGTTATATTTTTTTAATGAAAAATTTTCACGGATTGTAATATTCAATTCTTGTGCACGCAGTTGGTAGAATTACTTCAGATGATTTCCGTTTGCATCTGATATGGCATAATTCCTGCCCCTTGAGCTGCTTTCTGTTCAGCAGTCGTAAAAGAGGCCTGATCTTTCGCCAGAGAAGAATAATCAGGCCGAATGGAAGAGGGGAGTTTAAATTGAAATTTCGTTGGTGAGAAAGTTAATTGCTTCTCTGTCGGTCAAACCATATTCTGCAGAGAGGAGAAGTCCGGTTTTTTTATCGGCGAACCACCATCTACGGCAGGTTTTGTCTATAAAGAGTGACAGCCGATTTGTAATGGCAATGAGGCCTTGCTTCTTTGCCAGTTTGCTGACAGCTTTTCCCTGTTGCTTAAAATCTTTTTCAGTGTGTACACATAGGGTTGTCAATTTTTTTTCCATACGAACCTCCATGTCTGATTTTAAAAGTTTGCAAGCTATGTTTGGAAGCAGTTGTAGCTCCGTCGGGCGATCCTCCAATTGTCCCATTTCAATCGTCAACAAAATCTACCTTATTTCCCCTGATGTTCAGTTCGTTTCCCGGGACACCTAAACCCATCCATTCCGACAGGCTGAGTTTGAGGGGCAATCATAAAAATCCATAGTTCCCTGCTTATCAGATATACTGATGCGGGAGGGAGTAAACAGGCATGTTCCAGAAGAGTGACTCTGGAAGAATATGACTTGCGTCATCATGGCGGTTACTTGGCGTCTTTAAAGAGAACCCGACGTATAATCTCCAGCAGTCTTTTTTCATTTTCTCCTAAGTTTTTATCACTGTCCGCCATGCGCTCTGCAATGGCATACACTTTTTTCCTGTCCTCATCTGTTGTCAGCATTTTTTTTAGCGAAGTTAATGCATTACGGGGAACACTACTCAAAATCTTCGTCTGTTCCTTCACTATCTGCTTGTATTTTTCAGGGGATATTTCGCTTAATCTCCTGCTGCTTTGAATAATGTCTTCAGCTGCCTGAAATTCTCTGATATCAAGATTTTTTCCTGCTCCGGCAATTGCCACCATGACGCGAATACTCGCTTCGACAAAACCACCTTTGTCTGCATCTTTTCGCAATTCGGCCTTTTCCCTGCTGTTCCTGCTTAATTGTTCTTCATCCGGTTTCAGCTCCTTTCCTGCTGCCTGGTCTCCGACACCAAAAACATTTTCCATCCACGGCGTTGCGTAAAGTGATTTAAAGAGCATTTCCTGCGATATATCACGCATCTCTTTAACATAGTCCAGACTTCGTTTTATAGAGTCGGAATACATTTCTTCCAGTTGTACAAATGGGTTATTGGATTTAACTGTTTGGCGCTCTGCAGCCACCTGTTCCGCCATCCATTTGAGAGGCCAGCACAAAGGATTTGCATCAGACACCATGTAACGCTGCATTCGAAGAGGATGTAGCTGTCGCAACCATTCAGAAGCCGGTTCATTGATGGCTGCCCGTATCCAAGGTCTGACAAGCATACGGTAAGCCACATCATTGAACCTGGATATGGTGTTTACGGCCACAAAGGGGTCCTCGTCCTCCTGGCCATCATCGAATTGTAGAATATCCTCCATCTTCCTTTCTTCAAATCGAACATCATAATCATTCAGGTCGGGCGTACCGGCAACATCATCAATCACCATTTCATAAAGCCCGGGAGCGAGATAGTCTATCCACCCCATACTTCCAAGAATCTGATGATGTTCCTTTTTTGCTACACTGCTTGAAACAAATATACCAAGATGTCCCACGTTTTTATGAACCATATAGATGATGACCTGGCCGCAGCGTTTTATCTCGTCAGTGGTACCATACACCTTGTAGATCCAGTTCAGAGCCTGTGGCGGTGGAGTAATGTTGTCGCCTGCTGACGCAAAGGCAAAAATAGGGGCCCTGAAATTTTTTAAATTAATGATGCGGCCGTCGTCCAGTTTCAACTGCCCTTTTTCCAGTTCGTTGCCAACAAAGAGGCTGTTGACAATAAAATGGATCTCCTCTGTATTCATTTTGAAAAAACCACCCCACCATTTCTCAAAATCGAGAAATCTTTTTTCCTCCGTATCGATATGGGAAAACAGATGGTAGTATTTTGTCCAGTAGGTATTGGCCGGGTTAAGGTCCTCAAACCCTGCAACCAGGTTGGCTCCATCAAACTTGTCGTGACCCAGGTCAGACCAGAGGGAGGTCATCCAGATGCCTCCGGTCAAACCACCTTTGTATCGCATAGGATTGGCCCCATCGACCCCACCCCAATAGGAAAGAGGTGATCCGTTGAAAACCAGAGGGCCAGTCAGCTCAGGGCGATCAGCTCCAATCAGCGCCGTCGCCCATCCTGCCTGACAATTCCCTATCACTGCAGGTTTAGGGGCATCCGGGTGTCTTTTTACAACCTCCTCCAAAAAACGAATTTCTGCGTTATGGACGCGACTGATGGTCTGTCCAGGCTCCGGATCTGTTGAAAAAGAAATAAAATAAACAGGATGTCCATAGTCCAGCGCGATCCCGATCTGCGAGGCCATTTTTGAACCGCCAATGCCGGGGCCGTGTCCCGCACGGGGATCAATTACAACAATAGGCCGGGCCGGAAAACCATCCTTGTCTATGGTTTTGCCTCTGTAGGTCTGCCGCCTGTCCCGGCTCTGTTTATCATCCTGTCTTACGCTTTTTCGTCTGTCCAGTATTCGTCGGTCCAATATGTGCACGAGTGAGTAATTTACTGGATGTTCAAAGAGCCGGCCATCCATGATTTCCTCATAATCAAATAACAGTAAGGGAGGTTGTCCTTTCTCCAGGTGCGTCAGATAGCTATTTCCTCTTTTACGCAATATATCCCAGAACAACACCGTACGCTGTGTTCGATCAACCATATAATCATAAGCCTGCGATCCGGAGAATATATCGAAATTCCAAGTTGGCTCAGATTGCAATCTTTCCATCACCTAGCCTCTTCTTTAAATAGAGATAAGAGTAAAGGAAATCATTAAGAATGATTGCCTTTTTAAGCGGTAAAACAACGTTCCGGTATAAATAACTGCCGGCATAATGCCTGGCAGCAAAAGAACATCAAATCAAGATTATAAGTGCCATTGCTCCACACGCTATCTTTTTTACCTGCAAAAAGAGACGAAATTAACATTTGCTCCAGACAGCCGGAGATTATAAAGACTGACAGAGATGGCACACTGGATAAGGCAATCAATGAAATAGCATTTCCAACACTCAACTCACTTGTATGCAACACGTTCGTCCTGTGGATTTATTGGTGTGAGGTTGTTTATCAACCTGACTCTGAGGCTGTCGCCATGGCATAACAGGCATGCCTGTCAGAATCGACGAGGTTGACCAGTTCTCGGTCCAACTGGCCTCGAGCTGCTCTTTTTTTCAAATGATCGAGTATCTTTTCCAGGGATTGAGGCTTCCGGTAGGGGCGATTCTGGGCGAGGGCCTGGAAAATATCTGCAATAATAATGATCCGCGACTCAAGGCATAGATCTTTCTCCGTTTTATGGAACGGGTACCCGCTTCCGTCGAGTTTTTCATGGTGATTGGCCGCCCACAGGGCAATGTCTTCAAAGCCTCTAATGTTCTTGAGTATCTGGTACGTAACATAGCTATGGTGGCGCATGATACCGAGTTCTTCGTGGTTAAGAGGTCCCTCTAGCTCCAGTATTTCATCCGAGACCTGCAGTTTGCCAAGATCATGGAGCAGGCCCGCAACTTCGATTTTAAAGCAGATCTCTTCGGATGTGCCGCATTTTTTCGCCAGGTGCCGAGACAGGCTTGCAACACCGCAGGAATGTTCTGCGGTATATTGACTTTTCGCATCGACAATCTGTGCCAAAAGGCTGGCAATCGCTTTCATTCCGTCAGTATCAACGGTGATCTCATCGAGATCGACCTGCCGCTGGGCCATAAAATCTTCGAGGTAGATTGGTTCCATGGTGATCCAGAAAGCCTCACTGCTCGATGATGCTAAAAAGATATCGACAAGTTCTGGATGGAAATATTTGTTGCGAAGATCGTAAACCTTCTGGCAAATTGCGTCTTTTGCTGCCAAAAGATGAGGACCAGGATGGAGAGCGGCCAAGGCATCCACCCGGTCAACAAGAAAGATAAGATTCGAATGTATCTTGGTTTTTTCGGGGATGGGAAGATTTTTAAGGTCCTCCCATCGGGTGTGATGATGGCGGATTGCGTCGGCCATGGAGGCAAAATGAGAAAACTGCCGCATTCTCATCGCGCCGATCTGGCAATGCAGGTCCGAACCTTGCCATTCGAGTTCGCCGACCAGTTTTCTGTGTATCTTGGTGGACGACACCCCGCAGTCATGAAGAAGGCCTAGTCTGCAGAGTGCAGCGGATTCGGTTTGATAAATTCCCATGTTTTCAGCACAGGACAAAGCCATAAAAGCAACCCGTTTGCCGTGCTGCATATCATCTACTCCAACGAGATCTACGGCGCGGGAAAAGGCTCTAACCACCTGGTTGAGATCTGTTTGCATTGCGTTTCCCTGGGTTTTTAAAATTTATATCAAGCGATCTGAATTTTTGTAGTCTACCTCTCTTCTGTGAAAAACGAAAGGTGTCACCGTGAAGCGATGAAGGCTGTGAATAAAAAGTTGCTGAAACTGCCCTGGCGGAGATTTTTGGTTTGCATGGCTGGTAACGAATTGTTGGCAAGAGCCTGCCGGCAATGTTCGATAACGAAGAAGTCAAACGCCTGTTTTCTGCAGTCAACAATTGCAAGTATCGGGGTTTTGCTCTAAACAGCGTACAGTGCTGGTCTCCAAGACAGCGAAGTGAAATCTCCACCTCTTGGAAATAGAGGGGAAACACCACGAAATTGCAGATGTTTTCAATCGGTATTTGCAGGATCGATTGGAGAGATCGAGATTGTGATCGCGGATAAGATCGCATATAGCTATCTTAACGTATGGGGTATGGTGCCAGAGGTGTTGTACTCGTCTTATGGCAGGAGCATTTCAGGAATAGTTTTTCTTTACGTGCTATGCTCCCAAATTGATGCTTGGCATGACAAATCTCTATCCGCTGAAATACACATTGAGTCAGAATTCACAGGAGAGCTCTGGGTAATTCGCGTCGCCTTCTGGATTTGTTCGTTGCAGTGACGATGGTTCGACGCTTTACTTTCCGGAGTATTCGGGGAACCGGATTTATTCTACCTTAGGAAATATTCAAACTGATCACGTCGCCGGCGTTGTTTTCCCCTCCTTTACTTCTGTGATGTTTAATATGTAACCGGCGAGGCAGATGTCGTTTCTGGCGAAGAAGCTGAAAAACTGATACCCCGGGTTAAGGTCCTTGTGCGACTGCGCATTACCGGGCATGTGTTTGTGGCACGAGGGTTGAATGTGCAACAACAGTCAGAGGTACAATTTTCTCCCTATAAGCCCCCAGTCCGATATTTGCCTGAAGAACTTCTTGCCATGGGAACAGCGGGGGAAGAGCTTTCAATCGGTGCAACTTTGGTAGATGCACACAAACTGGCTGGCGATATTGGTACGTATACACTCTCACTGGATAAGCCGATATCTTGCCTGCCCGGTCAATATGTGATACTCGATTTTTCAGATTCATTGCACCGGGAGTATACTCATATGAATGACGGAAATCCTCAACTTATCAATGACGATTTTATCCGGACATTTACTGTATCTTCTGCACCTCCGTTAAAAAAAGGGTTTTTGCTTCTGCCATAAGTATCGAGTGTACCGTAAAAATCGACCCGCCAGGGAGTGGTGTCTGCATTTCTTCGACGACATCTTGCCAACCCCAAACCTTCCAACGGTAAAACTCAATCACCTATAAAGAACGCGTTGCAAATCAGACTTAAAGGATCTGGGGGGCAGTTCACCTGTTTCAACCTGCACGGCAATCTGACAGTATCTCGAATGCTGTGGGTGTGCGCTGGGGTTGGGGTAACTCCCTTCATGGCCATGGCAGAGGGTATAGAGCGAAGACAACTCACTGCAGAGATTAAGATGTTCTTTTGTTTGAGGAACAGCGAGGTGCCGGTTGTTCGTCGATTCTTAGGGAAACCTTTCATTTCATCGTTGTCTATGTTCGTGTCAGATGCACCCGCTCCCTGTGCCAAGCAGTTTGAAGCTTGGGCAGGGGGCGATAAATCTGTAAAGTGGTACTCCCGCAGATAGAAAATATCGCATTGCATACCGTCTGTCTTTGCGGGCTACCATCGTTCATGGCCGATATGACCACTCTCTCATGAATTGTGGCGTTCTCTTGACGAATATAAGAACAGAGTCCTTCAGCTACTAACCAAGCAGGCTCCAAGGAAAATCTCTCTTTACTCCGTCCAGGTGGTCAGGTCGGGTAGAGTTATGACGCGTCTTCAGGGGACGAAGATGGTTTGAACAAAAAACGACTTCCAACAGCGATCGCCATCGCGACAACGAGCAGAATTGTTGCAACTGTGAACGTGACACGCATGCCGGTGGCAACAGCCTCTTGATGCGCTGTTGTGATGTCGCTTGTCGCCGATGCAAGCGCGTACACAGCGCCCATAAGGGAGGCACCGGTAATGCGCCCGAGATTGCGCGACAGGTTGAGCATGCCTGAAATTACCCCTCGCTGGTCCGGGCGGACATCTGCCATGACCGTGGTGTTGTTGGCCGTCTGGAACAGCGAATAACCGCCAGTGATAACGGCGATTGGGACGATGTAGTCGAAAATGCCCAGCCTTGCCGGTATCATGGATAGAATGAAGGAGCCAGCTGTCATTCCGATAAGCCCAATGACGGTCATACGGTGTGCGCCGAAACGGTCTGAAAAATACCCGGCTGGCGCAGCAGTCAGGGCGGCGACAAGTGGACCGACAGATAAGACGAATCCAACCATAGCCGCATTAAGGCCAAGTGCAAGTGAGAGATAGAACGGTCCAACGACCAACGTTGTTGTTACTACCGTCGCGACGAGCCCGCTCATGGCGAGGCTCCCACTCAGCAATGGATCTCGGAATACAGCCAATCGGATTAGAGGAGATGCTGCTCTCGCCTCGGCAATCACGAAGAGGCCGATTCCGGAGGCAGCAGCCGACAGCAGAACTATGTTGAGCAAACCGAAACTGCCGCGGCCAATCGTCACACCAAGTGCATAAGCCGCGAGCGTCAGAGCAAGCAGTAGTGTGCCCACATTGTCGAATCCGGCCCGAGCAAACTTGGGCCCACGGCGATCAACGGGCAGGCAGTGATGCGCGAGGAAATAAGTCAGCATGCCCAGCGGCACATTGACGAGAAAGATTGCACGCCAACCGATTCCTGCGATCAGGACGCCGCCAAGCGAAGGACCGAGGGCTGTGCCAATCGCAGACATCGTTCCGAGGAGCCCCATGGCGCTGCCTGTCTTTGCCTTTGGAACCGTCTCGCCGACGATTGCCATGGTGAGAGCCATCATCATGGCCCCGCCGAGGCCCTGCACCGCCCGGGCAGCGATCAGCAGCCAGAGTGTGGGGGCGACCCCGCACAATACCGAGGCCACCGTGAACAAGATGATTCCGGCGAGCAGCAGCCTGCGGCGGCCAATGATGTCACCGAGCCGTCCGACGCTGACGATCAGGGTAGTGATGACGAGGAGATAAGCGATTACAACCCACTGAACTTCCTGGAAAGATGCGTTGAACGCCTGTGTCAATGTCGGCAAGGCAACATTGGCGATGCTGGTGTCGAGGGAGGACAGCAACATGGATAATGAAAGGCTGACGAGTGCCCACCGAGCCGAAGAGGTCCGTTCCGCATTCCCAGCTACTGGGCCATCTATTTGGGTAATTATTGGTTTCATGATATACTCCGTTTTCTGTTGAACTGTATTTTCGGTAACGCCCGAAATGAGCTGTCTGACACAGAGTATAGTCTCTTGTATGACGCGGCGGAATACGCACGGTTTGCACTTTACTCGTGCGCTTGACGCCATCTGTCGGATCGTGCTATAGTTGATGTATGTCAAAACCTGATCTCAACTTGCTTGTTACCCTTGATGTGCTGCTTACAGAAGGCAGTGTTGCGCGCGCAGCAAAAAGATTGCAGCTGAGCCCGTCTGCGATGAGCAGGGCCTTGGCGAGATTGCGTGACACAACAGGCGATCCACTCCTGGTCAGGGCTGGACGCGGTCTTGTTCCCACACCGCGAGCCCTTGAACTTCGCAACCAGGTCAGTCAGCTCGTGCAGGGCGCAAAAGAGGTTCTACGCCCGACCGAGAAGCTCAATCTTCCACAGCTCATCCGAACGTTCACGCTGCGGACCAGTGAAGGTTTTGTGGAGAATTTCGGAGCGGGCCTTATCGCCCGCATTGGCAGGGAAGCTCCCGGGGTGCGGCTGCGCTTCGTGCAGAAGCCAAACAAAGACAGCACGCCACTTCGCGACGGGACCGTCGATCTGGAAACAGGCGTTGTGGAGAATACCACGAGTCCTGAACTGCGTGTGCAGGCATTGTTCCGAGATCGATATATTGGCGTCGTGCGGATCGGACATCTGCTGACGCAAGGCCAGATAACTCCCACCCGTTATGCGGCCGGTAGACATATCTGCGTCTCACGTCGCAATATCGATAAGGAACCCATTGATGAAGCCCTGGAGCCGCTTGGGTTGGAGCGGGAAATCGTCGTTTCAATCGTCGGTGGCTTCTCAACCGCACTGGCTTTAGCTCGAACCTCTGATCTGATAGCCAGTGTTCCCGAGCGCCACACCGGAAATCTGCGCGCCGGAATGCATAGCTTTACCTTACCTGTCTCCACACCGGAGTTCACTGTGTCAATGCTCTGGCACCCGAGGCTGGACAGCGATCTAGGGCATCGCTGGCTGCGTGAGTGCATTCGGGATGCATGTGCCTGAAACTCATCAAAAACTAGACACAAGGACGATCTGACGAAGACTGAATTGAGGTGGGCAATGAATGGGGAAATTAGAGCAGGGTTCATGCCCTGAAAAATACATTAGCAGCATCTGAAATGTAACGTGGGACATGTATTGGGTCTCCTTATATTGCTGGTACACTGCATGTTATTTGATTAGATACCCATTAATTTTTGGATATTTCTGCAAAATCCTCCTCGGGTTGAAAGACATCCCGCTTCTGGGTTCTAATTTGTTGTGCTGCAAAATAATTCAGGAGTCGTGTAATGTTAAAGACCTAAGAAGGTAGCTGCCACTGTGGCGAGGTTCGCTTTGAGGCAGAACTGGATTTCACCCGGAATTCGTACCGGTGCAACTGTTCTATCTGCAGACGTAATCGGTTCTGGCCCGCTATGATTTTTCTAAATAGAGAATTCTTATCATGTGAGCACATTTGAGAGTACAAAGAAAATCTTGTGAGATCGGCCTGAAAAGGATAATCTGATTGTTGATGGGTATGACCGGGAAAAGCTGGATGCACTGAGAAAGCAGTCTTGATAGAATTATTATGTAAATTCAATTGGTTCAGTGAAATCGGTTAATGTGCTTCCTACCGAAGGACGGCGGAATGCGGTGCAAAGTCTGGACGTAATGGTCCCGTGGCAGGAAAAATAGAAAAAACAATGCGAAGGAGGTAAAACATGGCAAAGGAAAGATACCAGATCAAATCGGAATGCCCTGAATGCGGATGTGGCCTTATATGCAATATGACACCTGATGAATACCGGGAAAAATATGGCGACATCAAGGATAAAGTGACCGTTAACTGTAATAAGTGTGGCACGGGGCACGATGGCTGCGTAACCGAGGAAAACCCTGAAGTCCAAAACAGGAAAGAATCGTAAAATGATCGTGTAATTTTATTGGGTTGTGACGATTGTAGAGCTCGTTTCTCAAAACCGGGTTCCCATATTCGTCTGTCGGCAATCAGACATTCCTGTACTTTCATGACCCGTCGCTTCACCGGACGCAAGGGGGGGACGGGGGAAGCCTGATTTACACCCGATAGTTTTCCTTGCGCCGGTGGTCTAAACGTTAACATGCCACGATAAATCTCAAAATCTCTTCAACATTAAGAAGTGTGTTCTCATTTACTGTGCAGGTTTCGGACATGTAGATTGCAGATTGCATTATAGCTATTTTTACTGTTAGGTTGCCGTGCCAGCGTTGTTTTACTTGTCTTCTGGCGCTCCTTAGACTCAGGCCATACCTTCCTGATTGTATTCATCCGATACATTCATGGTCAGAAATTTTCTGCCATCCCATAATCTGTCACCCGTGAGCTCCACGCACCGGCTTTGGTGCATGTCACCAGCAGAGATTCGATGGTAATGGCCATGTAACTGGAAAAATATTGCTCTACGGAGAGATAACGGCTACATTTTTTGTCTATTATAATGGCCGCGTCATGCTGGAGCCAATTTTTCGGGTCTCTTGTAAAAAGCGGCTCCCTTATCATCCATAAAAGAACAATTAATGGCACGGAGAGACGACGAGGTCTTATCGATATGGGCAAGCGATATCTACTGTACAAAATCTGCAGGAACGGTGATCGCCATCTCCTCACTTGGCTGACAGCATCGGGATCGGAGGAGGCTCACTTGTCCGTGAAGCTGTTGCGCAAAAACCATCCACAGCTGCAGGACCTTGTCTTGGGGGAGGGTGAGTTTTTCGAGATAGTTGAGGAAAGCCGGCTCAAGTCCGGCGAGTGGGAACAGGCCATGCAGGCCCTGTCCCTGCGCAAGGGCGGGCTGTCTTCCGTGGTTGCAAAGGAGGGGAACAATGACTGAAGTGTGCGACAACAAGGTCCAGACCGCCCAAGCTGGCGTAGTCCTGATCAGCCGTGGAAACACGGGTTAAGTCCGTCGGCTTCGGCATGAATTATATGTCTTCTGCCGATACCACGGCGTATAATTTTTCTCTCGGTGTAACTTCTCCCCAATCTATGATATTTTCGCAAACAAGCCGAGCAAAACGGAGCTGGTCCATAGCAATAATGGTCAGGCGAAGTCTGGTGGCGGTCATTGGCATCCTGCTTGTGCCTCTGGTTCTTTCGGCCGCATCACTGCGGATCGAAGGAGACCGGGCCTGGCTTAAGGCTGATGACGTCCCGCTTCCAAAGGTTCTGCAGCTCTTCGAGCAGCGAGGGGTGGAAGTATTGGTTGATCCATCACTTACGCTGCACCGTATTTCCGGGGACTGGAAAAATGCGGAGGTCGGCCGGCTCATCGCGCAGTTGGCGAGCCCGCACAGCTATATGCTTGAATGGAGATCGGAGAAAAGCCCTCTCGGTGACCTTTTTCAAATCTCTTCCATACGAATTTTTTCTGACGGTAAGCAGTCTGTTGCCTGCCGTTTATCCCCGCAGGGAAAAGTACTCGATGTGGTCGAAGGTGAGAATGGCGTACAATACATCCGTGGAGAAATAATGGTGGGCTTTAACCAGGAATCCTCCATCGATGACTTGAAGGCACTGCTGAGCAGGCTTAATGGGACCGTGATCGAAGTGATCGACCCGCCCGGTTTATACCGCATTAAACTGAACGACGACATGTCGGTTGAAGAGGCCATACGTATTGCCCAGGCACACGGCGGCGTTGCGGCCACCGAACCAAACCTGGCGTTTCCAACGATTGCCAGCAATATCCTGCCATTGACGGGAATTGCTGAGGGAATCAACCTCAACCTGCTTCCCGGCGAGACCGCTATTGCCGTGTTTGATTCCGGCCTCGATCCAGCCTACGCAGACTCTCCCTTTATTCGAGGCACCTACGATGCGCTTGACCCCACCGCCGAAATCAGCGATCCCACTGGCCACGGAACCCTGACCTCCCTTATTGCAGCCGGTGCCATTACACCCCTTGGCGCGAAGGCTGCCGAGAGCGGAGTTCCGGTACTTTCCGTCCGCACCCTGGACAAAAACGGCATGACCAGTTCCGACACCATTATGCGCGCCCTCGAATATGCCGTCAACTCGGGGGTGAAAATTATCAGTATGAGCTGGGGGTCGGAGGTTCGCAGCCAATTTTTGGAAAACACCATGAATTTTGCCGCCCAGAACGGTATGAGGCTCTATGCGGCTGCCGGGAACGAACCAACCGGTACGCCTGTTTATCCGGCGGGATATAGCTCGGTCATCGCGGTGGGGGGATTGAATCCTGACGGAAGCCAGTGGGAAAATACCAACTATGGCAATTTTGTTGAGCGCTACGAACCGGCCTTGGCCAACTTTAACGATCTCTCCTACGCAGGCACCTCTGTAGCCAGCCCCTATGCCGCTTTCAAGGCTGCGCGGGGAGTATCAGAATAGGGATGGCCTGGTTTTGTAAGTTCTGTCGTGCTTCCCTTTAATAGCAAAAAAAGACCAACTCCATGTTTCAATCAATTGTGTAATCAGTGCAATTGATTATTTATAGAAATAACAACTAAAATTCGCTATTCTGGGCTGAATCGAAGTTGTGGGTGATCGGGAATTTCAATTTCGGACAAATCGGTCAGGGAATTGTCTGTCATTTGCGACGCCCCCTTTTTGAGCAGTCTGGAACGGATATAACGCCTGGAGTCAGTTGTTCCCGTGTTATTGGTTTGTAGTATCTGCTGCACGGTTCACGGTATCAGATAGTTTGACACGAACAGTTCCCCCCAGTTATTTTCCAGTTTTCCGCTCTATATCAAACAGTATAATTGCCGTCACCCTTGATGCCATAATACATGCAAAAAGATGATTGCCGCTCAACCTCAGACACCTGGGGCTATGAGATAACCTTTGCACGGAACGCCATGTTCCCATCCCTGGAAAGCTTGACCTCAGTCATCCAGGCAGCGGAACACCTGTCAAAATGTCACCTCATGTCTGTTCAGATCTGCTCAGTTGAATTGTAGTTGCAGTCAGATTGAAGAATGGTCAAGGCACAAAAATAGGACCTGTGAGAAATAGGCCTGTGAGGCTGAAATTAATCAACCTGATACATTCGACCCGGTTTCGGCTCATCGCCAGCCTTTTAGTGATGTCACTGTTAATTGGCAATTTCTCCCCGGAAGGCGGTTCTCGATACCGATGTTTTTGTCGCCATGAATACGGATATAAAAATGCCAAAGCAGGACGGATTTAAGCTGATTTACTGGGCGAAGAAACACCGGCCGGAAACGCCGGTACTGATGATGACCGGATAGTGTATGTTGCCAATTTTCTGGGTGCAATCCTGCTTGCGCTATTGTTTTATTTTTCAGGGTTGTGGAAAGCCGGAGGCAATGCGCTGGGCAAAGCGGCGGTGAAGATTGCGGTGGCCAAGGTTAATCTGGACGTAGGTGAAGCTTTTGTACGTGCTGTCGGCTGTAACTGGATGGTGTGTCTCGCGGTCTGGATGGCTGTGGCACCCCGCCAGGTGATCGGTGAAATATTCGCTATCTTTTTCCCGACAATGGGTTTCGTCGCCATTGGTATTGAACACTGTGTCGCAAATATGTATTTCATCCCAAGCGGTATTTTTCTCTCACGCTGGGCATGTCTGCCTCCTGCAGGTGTCAATCTTTCAACGCTGACCTGGAGCGCTTTCTTTCTCAATAATATACGCCACAGCTTCACCGTCTTTATCTTTTTCCACTTCCCTTGTTACTTCTGTGTCTTGGGCCACCTGGGCCTCCTGGGTTTTGTTTACCTGCCGGTCCAGCCGCTTCTCCCTCGTTTATTTTCCACTCGCTCTGGATTCTCTTCTGATTTTGCAGCTGCATGCCTGAATTGTTTGTCCCCGTCTTGATTTCATGGCGAAGCGTCTCTCTTTCCTGATGTTGCAGGACCTGATCATCTGCACGTAGGTGCAATCTGTCACGCTGCTGCTCCGCTGCATTGCATATAATTGCCGAATATAGAAAAATTGCTGTCGCCATCAAATAAGGAACATTTCTGGTTTCCATTGCCGCCTCCACAGTTCACTCTTGTCTGACATAAATCATTTTTCTCTCCATGAATTGTCCCGCTCTGTTTATTAAACGTTTCAAAGCGTCAAACGATACATGAAAAATGTGATGTGCAATGAAATACGTTATTTTGTTGGCGAAAGGTGCGGGGCTGGCATGGCCTTCGATCTCCGCATATGACTGACCTGGAAGGCAGGATACCGGCCATAAGGGTGGTTGCTGGACGAATAAGATCTTGCAGAATCAGCCAGGTAAGGCTAGCCTGCATGGAGTGCGGGGTGAGACGGATGTGTTCCCTTGCCCAAAAGCGACGTGGATTTGCGGGCCAAACTGATCCGCCTGCAGGATGAAAAAGGAGAGAGATGGGCGCGATAGGACAATGGATACCCTGGCAAGACCGGCAGGAGTGGTCCCAGGTGGTTGTCTCGATGACTGCCGCGGTCGCAGGTCTAGGCGGGGAAGTGGAACATCTGCGTGAAATTGTCAGGCAGATTGAGGGCTGGTACGCAGAGCTGGATGGACAGTTGGATAATCTTGGGGCTGTTACCTGCTGCCGCTGTACCACAATTTGCTGCACCGTGGCAACGGTATGCTACGACTTGAGAGATCTCCTTGTCATCTACCTGGCCGACAACCGGCTGCCCCAGCAACAGGTAACCAGACAAGCAGACGGCACCTGTGTGCATCTCACTCCCCATGGATGCTGTCTCAATCGCCGGGAACGGCCGTTTATTTGCACCTGGTATATCTGTGCGGCCCAGAAAGACGCCCTCATGGGACAGCAACATGGTGCAGGGAGTGAGATTTTCGCTTTGATCGCCAAAGTGAAGACGGCAAGGAAAGAACTTGAGAATCGTTTTGTCGACGCTGTCGGATAAATTTCTCATGAACTTCCTGGTGCACATACCTCTCGTCATGAACATCTGTGTCTGGCATCATGGAGGCCACCCTGACTTGTGATTTTATCACGTTAAGCCATTGTTTTTTGCTCGTGTTTGTCTGAACAAGTCAGGCGGGCCGCACCGTTTTATTCGGAAATTTCTTGCTGACCTCTGCCGCTTGATCCTGGCCGGGAAGGACGTAGATGTTTTCGTTCCTTTCCTGAAGCGGTTTGACAACTCTTTGTAAATATTCCTTTCGATTATCGAGATAGGGACCGAGCAAGTCCAGACCTGCAGGGCAGACGCTCATGCAATAGCCGCATCTATATCCGCCGCCATAGGTGAGACTTTGCCAGACAGCCATTGTTTCACCGTCAGTCCGTTTTTTTCGATATTCCACCATGTCTTGGCTGGTGACAAGGGATTCCACCCAGTTTAAAAAACCTCCCAGGCGATCCCGATAGGCATGAACCAGGCACCTGGCAAATGCGAAAGACCCGTCTGGAGCTATTGCTCCGGTTGGACAAGTACTGACGCAGAGGTTGCAGCCGATGCACGGATTGTAGTCGATGGGCTGATCATAGATGTCCAAGGTTGTATCTATGATTATCGTTCCCAAACAGAGATGGCTGCCAAATATGGGGTGGATAAGCAGTCGATGATGGCCTATCAGGCCGAGGCCTGCCGCTTCCGCTACCGGTTTATGTGAAACCGTCAACATCCTGCCTTGCCATTTACTCATATCCTGGGGGAAGGATTCGGAAGGAGTAACGGCAGTGATCCCTTCATTCCTTAATGCTTTAACGACCGTGCGGGAGATATGCAGCATTTCCGCATCATAGGCTATGAACTCTCCATCCACCAAAGATCTGTCGTTTGATCGAATCTGCGCCTCATTCATCCGACAAATAAAACTGACAAGGGATTTTGCTCGTGGAAAAGCATGGAGGATCGCCTTCTTTTGGTCTTGAAGAGACGGTCGATCAATTTCTACGGCACCGACATCATCAGCCCCGGCTTCCAGGACGATTGCCTTCAGCCGTGGCAAAGTCATTGCTTCTAATCGATTATTCCGCTGCCTTTGTCGAAAGGCTGCCACACTTGGGTGGTTGTCTAGATTCATGGTTTGCTCCTTGTAACGTTGTGTTCCAGAAAAACTTTCGACAGTGTTTTCAGCCACGAAGGATCATGCAGGTGGCTGTCGCATGGGCGAGTATCTTACCATCCCCATCCTGTAACCTTCCCTCAGAAACTGCCAGGCGACCGGAAATATGTATAACCTTCCCTATGGCGGTCACTTCTCTGTCGCGCGGGACGGGCCGAACCATTTTGACGTTCAGATCAACCGTCGCATATCCGATGCCCGATTCGAGCAAACTATGCACCGCACAGCCGGTTACCGAGTCAAGAACCGTCGCAGCAAAACCGCCATGCACTCCGCCCATGGGATTAAGGTGCTGTTTTCCGGCGATTGCCGTAAAAAAAACCGAACCAGGCGCTACTGAAATAATGGACATAGGGATAGTCTGTGCCATCGGTGGCATAGGTGTTTTGCCATCCACTATTGACTGCAGAATGTCCAATCCCTTTAAATCTGCTTGAACCATTTGATCATCTTTTTTCATCGTATTCTCCCTCTGGCTTGATGTTGGAATGATTTTATCATTTGCTTGAGCCTGGCAGAAGTGGCATAATTGACAAAAAACGATCCAAAAATGCCATAATGAAGCTGGCCTCGGTTAAACTGGAAGAAAGATGGGATAAAGACCTTTTAAAATTAATTTCTCGCGGTAACGCATCAGGAGGATTCATGGCGGACATCACCTTTATCGTCGATACAGGCTGTCAATTTTCTGGAATTTCGGGACTGATTGACAGTTTTACTATCGCTAATCGATGGCATGCAACAAACACTGGGGATTGGTCGGAACCGCTCTTCACCACACGGATTCTCAGTCAGGATGGACAGGCAGTTAAGGTAAGTGGTGGTTTTCAGGTCCTGCCGGAAGGTGCGTTTCGCGATTCCCAGCAAACCGACGTGGTTATCGTGCCACCATATCTTCCCAGCGCCGATCTTCTTCCTGCTAATGCCACCTCGTTGCTCGATTGGATCGTTGCCAGGTATGATCAAGGGGTGACGATTGCCAGTGTATGCACCGGGAGTTTTGTTCTTGCGGAGACCGGGTTGCTGGATGGCAGACTGGCAACCACACACTGGTTTTACTCGAAACTCTTCAAACGTCGTTATCCAAAGGTCCTATTGGAGCCGGATCGAGTCCTCACGCGGGACAAAGGTTTGATCTGCTCAGGCTCTGTTTCGGCCTTCTACTATCTGGGGCTGCATCTGATTGAGAGTTTCGGTTCCTCGCACCTTGCGGCGCAATGCTCGAAGTCATTGCTCGTCGATCCTGGCAAGGCAAGCCAGTCCCCTTATGCGGTGTTTAATGTCCACAAGGGTCATGGTGACCAGGAAATATTGCGCGCCCAGGAACTGATAGAAGCACATTTTGCCGATGCCATAAGTATGAAAGACCTTGCCAGAGAGGTGGGGATAAGCCCCAGGCACTTTATCCGCAGGTTTAAAAAAGCCACGGATGAAACACCTCTGAGCTATCTGCAGCAGGTTCGTATCGAAAGGGCAAAAGACTGCCTGGAGACTTCCTTGGAGACGGTAAACGAGATAACCCAGGGGATAGGCTATGAAAACAGCAGCAGTTTCAGAAAATTATTCAAGGAAGCAACCGGCCTGTCACCCAGCGAATATCGAAGCAGATTTACTCGTGGAGACGGTGCAGCGTCCAGCGGCACCCGAGATCCTTCGGCATGTGCAGTTTTGAAAACATGGCGCAGTCGTAAAGCTTAGTTCTGACCCGCACTTTCCACGGCAGGTCTATTAAAAAAGACCATGTTTTTCATCCGCTGGGTAGAAAGCGTGAGGAAGAAGCTTGATGGGCAGGCTGTGCTTTTAATTGAAGCCTGCCCACCGCACCATCATCTCACCATCAGCTCGTCTTCTTCCTTTGGTGCATTCGAACCTGCTGCACAATAAAAACAGTACGCGACAATGGATATTATGACAAAGATAACAAAAAGTGCAAAACTGATGCTATACAGTACGCCGGTTACCAATGCAAAAAGCAGGATCTTCTGGGTCATTTTTTCTACCTTCAGATCGTATGTGCTGGTCTTCGTTTTTTGCAATTCTTTGCCGCACTGAGAGCAGTATTTATCCTCGATGATATCAAGATCCACATTGTTGAGCCCTTCGCATTTTTGACAAATGGCTTTTTCATAACTCTTTGACCAATATTGATTGCACAAACCGAACAACTTCGACGACCAATTTGTCTTCAGTTTATCGTCTATTATCCAGGTAATAAGGAATAATAACGACAAAACAGCAAGAAGATACCCCACGACGTACGATACTCCAACACAGAGTGCTACAAACATATTTACCACGATATCCACATCCAACCTCCATCAGCCTAGTACTTTTCAAGTTAATAATTTGCGACTAATCCTCTATTTTACAGGTTTATAATCATATGAAACATATCATATAAATGAAGGTCCAGAGGTTCTGTCGGCGAAGATGACACTCTGAGACCCGGACACTTTAGCATAATTTGCCCATAAAACGCTTCAATTTTCCCACGTGGTATTTTTGCACAATTGGCAAAATAGCGACCTCTCAATGATCTGAGTCCCAGCCCAACTTATGACTATCTTTTCGAAGCCATATTGCAAAGCAGCAGAACAGAAGGCGTTTTTCCTGATCAAGAAAAATATTTCATGAAACCAGGAAAACTTCCGGGAGCACAATCCTGCTGCCATAAATATTAGTCTGGTTACCCCTCCAGTTCAGCCTGTCGAAAAGGGGGGGGGGGGCTGCCGTTATTGCCGCCTGGCCGGGTTATGAGGTAAATTTGAGATTGATGCCCACATTTTTTAAATATTTGGCTTCCTGCTCTAGGCTGGTTCGTTGCAGGGGATGGTTGATCAGCTCATACGGTACAAATTGAAGGGTTAAATTATTCTCACTGGCAATCACCTGCTCAATAACTGCCGTCTCGTCTTTACGGGAGCGATGGAGCAGGGTGGCGAGACGAAGAAGAATTGCCAGCCGCAGGGCGGTCTCTTGATCCTTTTCCGGTAAACCTTCGAATAATTTTTTCGATATTTTTTTACGATGGCAACGCACCAGAACACTCATCCAGGCCTGCTCCTCTAAAGAAAATCCGGGAAGATCCGCGTGGTACAGGAGATACGCGCCATGTTTCTGATATCCACTCAACGAAACCGCAAGCCCAATCTCATGCAGGCTGCTTGCCCAGTGCAGTCTTTCGGCGTCTTCCAGCCGCAGGTTCCAGGCTTTTTCACAGGCGGTTAAAAGACGGTGTGACGTTAAGCTCACTCGTCGCGCATGGTTCTGGCTGATTTGAAACCGTTGCTGTACACTGGAAACCGTTTTCAAACGGGTATCTTCGCTCTGAATGCGGCCCAGGCGATCGTACAGCAGGCCTTCCCGCAAGGCGCCTTCGGAAATCTGCATGGTTTCAATGTGCAGTGCCTCAAAGGTGGCAATAAGGATGGCCAGTCCTCCTGCAAAAACAGGTTGACGATCACTGTCTAAGCCGGGAAGATCAAGATTTTTTATATGTCCGGCCGCTATCATTCTATTCCGGATTTCGTATAAACTGTCCCGGGTGATAGTATAGGTCTCAAGTCCAAGCGCTTTCACAATGCTTCCCGCGGCCCTGATTGTTCCGGATGCCCCGGTGGCAGAGACCCAGCCGACTTTTCGAAAATGGCGTCGTACCGGGCGTAATTCCAGATGAGCGGCAATCTTCGCCTTTTCCCAATTCTGCTTGCTGAGCATTCCATTTCGAAAGAATGCGCGACTCATGCTCACGCAGCCCATTTCGAGGCTGCTGAGATGCAGAGGTTCGAAACCCTCACCGATAATCAATTCAGTACTGCCTCCGCCAATATCCATCACCAGCCGTTTTCCATCCCCCGCCACCAGCGAATGGGAAACACCAAGGTAGATCAGGCGAGCCTCCTCCTTTCCCCCAATTATTGAGATCGGGTGGCCCAGAACCTCACTTGCGCTTTGTAAAAACTGACGGGAATTTTTTGCCTGGCGCAGGGTATTTGTGCCCACCGCCGCCACACTGCCCTGGGGTAATTTCTGCACCCGTTCCGCAAAACGATCAAGGCAGGAAAGGGCGCGGACACGTGCTTCTTCAGTCAATCTGCCATTTTTGTCAAGACCGCCTCCCAGGCGTACCATTTCCTTTAAACTATCAAGAATGTGAACATGGCCGTCCTCAATGCGGGCGACTACCAGGTGAAAGCTGTTGGAGCCCAGGTCGATGGCGGCTAAATATTGTGGTGATTGCTGTTGATCATTCATAGAAAATTTGATGAAACCCTGAGGTTCAGCACAGAAGGTCAAGAGGGACATGGGGTGACCTTTGCACGGGTGTTCCGCAGCCCGGATGGCTGCGGTCAAGCACCCAGGGATGGGTGTTTGGCGACAATTATAATTGTTTTGGAGTGCATTCGTATTTAAGCCGGACCTTTTTGCTGCCTGACTATATCGACTGAGATCTCCACCGCCGGAACCGTTCCTCTGTTCTCAAGCCAGTGTGTGGTGTTCCTGTCCTCGGGCCAGCCCGCACCCGGTCCATAGTCGGTACTGACTCCATTTCGGTGGTCAGTGATTGTTCCTTGCAGTATGTAGACGGTGCCTGGTCTGTCTTTATGGTCGTGAACCGGGCCGAAGACGCCTCCGGGCTCGATGGTCACCATACGCATTCGAAGCTCACGCCCTGCCATCCCCTCAATTTCAGGGCCAAGGTCAACCGTTGAAAGTAACTGCACCGTAACGCCTTTCGTCTCAGGTGCGACCTGTTCGTTTTCCATCGTGCCCTCCTCTCTGCCGTGCCAGAGCTAGATAATACCACAAATTGAAACTGGGGCTTTGCCGTTTGCCTTCATGGCCTTGTCTTCGTGTCTTTTCTCAGTATCTATTCGCTGTACTTCATCATAAGCAGCACTGATGGTGAAAGGAATGGTACATGGCAAAATGTATAGTGGACAAAGAGAAAAAACGCTCGGTACAATACAGATTGATAGTTGCAGCGCTCCGCCTTAAGCGTCATTGCCTGAGGATCAGGACTGGACAGAGACATGGGCGCTGGGTGCATTGTCCTTCTTATCGACCCCGAAATAAATAGTCTGATGCGGAAATGGTATCTCAATGTCGAGTTGATCAAACTTATTTTTCATAAGCCGGTTGAATTCCCGGCCCACCCACCATTGTTTTGATGCGACGGTCCCGATCCGCGCCTTGATGATGACCGCAGAGTCAGCAAAGGAATCAACACCAAGCACTTCGATTGGTGCCAGAATTACCTGGCCATATTCGGGATTGCTCTGCAGCTCGGCACCGATCTCCTTCAGTACATTTATTACCTCGTCCACGCTTTCACGATAGCCTATTCCAACATCAAGAACATAATGTGATTACCACTAAACTTCAGCACATGGGGATATGAGGTGCCCTTTGCACGGGTGTTCCGCAGCCTGGATAGCTGCGGTCAAGCCCCCAGGGATGGGTTTACGGCGTCCCGACAAACGAACAGCTCATCCCCTGGTTCAGGAGCTGAACATTAGGGGTAATGAGGTAACACAATACGAAAAATCTTTGGTTTTATTACTTACTGTGGTGATGGCACTGCAAGGGATAGTGTGCACGGTGCCTCGTCTCTTGAAAATTCGCCATAGTATTGCAGAATTTGCAATTTCTAATGACACTTCAAATAATTTTGAAAGACAGGATCTTTGAAAAAATTATCAACTGCAAGATGGATCGCATATGCCGCAGCGAGATCTCCGAGACCGCTCCCGGATTCACCAACATAGGTCTGCGTGTAATGTATCTCGGGAATATGTATTTTAATTTTGCAAATTGACCCAAAGGACCAAACGCCTTCCTGGGATTGAAGTTCTTCAAGGGAAACTACGATATCACTGCCTGAACCAACCTTTATCCTGCTTGCGCTAAGCCTGTTCTCAACATACTTTATAATTTCATTCGTGAAATCCTTTGGTATCACATACCATCTGCAACCTCCCATGGCTTTGTCGATACAGTACTCTTCAGTGCGTGATTCTCCATTTACCACTCTAAGTGATCTGGTCTCCGGACATCTGCCATCAACAGAGAGATCCATTGTTTGCGTCCCTAATTTACTCGCCATATTTTCAGGATCCAAACGATTGGAGACCATCTTGCCTGCATTAATGGAGCAGCCTGATAAAAAAACGAGGCACAAGACCATACACATGAAGCAAAAGTGGGCAAAATATTTCATCTCTTCCTCCTTTCTGGGTTGTGTGAGTGGGAGCTATGTTTGTTTTTAAGTTTCCAGGTCTAGGGCTGGACTTTGGCTGAATGCACATCCAGGGATATTTTTATCTCTCAGATTAGTCACGCAACGACCCGACTTTCTTTAGCTTCATTCATATTTTTTGGTATTCTCGAAAACGGAGGCTGATGAATTGGGCGAATTATCGGAAGACCGTGCTCATCAGGTAAACGGTATAGCCGATGTAGCAGATCAGCAGGGCTCCCCCCTCAACGCGGTTGATACGACCAGGACCCTTGAATCCGTAACAAATGAAGAATAGCGATACGGTTAACGCAACCATGACCAGGATGTCCCTGGAAAAAACTTCAGGCCCGACAGTCATTGGATGAATCGTCCCGGCGATCCCTACCACGGCTAATGTGTTGAACAGGTTGGAGCCTAGAATATTTCCCAGAGCAATGTCATGCTCGCCTTTGCGGGTGGCAATTATAGACGAAGCCAGTTCCGGCAATGACGTTCCGACCGCGACAATGGTCAGGCCGATGATCATATCACTAACACCAAAGCCATGGGCGATCTCAACTGCACCCCACACGAGGATGCGGGAGCTGACAATCAACAAAACCAGACCGAGCAAAAGCCAGAAGACCGCCCGAGGCAATGGCATGGCGTGTACATCCAGTTCCTGTTCCATTTCTTTACCAAGGGTATCATCTTTCTTTCGCAAGCCTTGCCATACGGTCCACGTCATTAATCCTACGAATACACCGAGCAATATACAGGCGTCGAAACGAGTGATTTCGCCATCCCAGAGCTGCCAGGCGGCCAGGATTGAAATGGCGGTGAGGATAGGCAGCTCCTTGTGCAACACCTGCGAATGAACGGCTATCGGGTTGATGAGCGCAGTAAGACCGAGGATCAAGGCGATGTTGGTAATGTTTGAGCCGTAGGCATTGCCAAGTGCAATTCCTGGATTTCCCTGAAATGCGGAAAGAGCCGATACCACCATTTCTGGCATGGAAGTGCCAAATCCGACGATAACCATGCCGATCAAAAGTGGTGGCATGCCAAAATGTCGTGCAGTAGAGGCTGAGCCCTCTACAAAACGGTCGGCGCTCCAGACGAGGAGTGCCAAGCCTGCAATCAACGCAAAAATAGGCAAAGTCAAAGCTTCATGTTTCCTTGATTGTAGTTTTCGCTATTCACCTGTTGCCCTTCAGAGGTCTGAAAGCAGCCCTTCTCCAACAGGTACCTTCGTCTGGTAAAGAAATGATGAAGAACGAGAGAGTAAATAGAGAGAAGAGATCTGGACTCCCGTTACGGTTAAAACCAATATTGATAGAGTAGCTCTTAAAGCCCAAACGACGCAATGCAGACAGATACGGCCCTTTCCTTGAAATAATCGCGCATACTCTTATGTGATTACCACTAAAGCTCAGCTTAGAAGGTCCAGAGGGTTATGAAGTGCCCTTTGCACGGGTGTTCCGCAGCCTGGATGGCTGCGGTCAAGCCCCCAGGGATGGGTTTATGGCGTCCCGTGAAAAGGGCACTTCATAACCCCATAGAGCTGAGCTTTAGTGGTAATCACATAGTCTTATTCTTCTTGTGAACCATACAGCGGAACATTTAATAATCAGATCGACTCGTACATTAGGTAAGCTTTCCTTGTATTGTACCTTCAGAATCCTTTGAAATATAGGTTTCCTTGAAAATTGCTTTGAATTCTTGTGGAGAAGTTAAGGCTGTGTCTAATGCTTTGTTGTTGTACAAGGATACGTAAAGAGCAGCAGAATAAGCCTGACGGTTTGTAGATTTTTTATGGTTAAACTTTATATCTGAAAAATCTCGGTAAGTCAATAATTCATTAGCTAAATCGGTATGTTGTTAGAGTGCATTAACGTACAACCAGTCGTAGAAAAAAGTCCTGGGTTGTATCGGAAATCTTGACCATAAAATTCAAAACATTTCAGGTTGCCTGAGCTTTTAATCCCTGGATCTTTCTTTGTTTCACGGGAAAAACCTTCCAGTAAATCTAGACAGGGGCCTCCCTTTTCCGAGGCGAAAGAAATTGACGATTCCCCTGTAATACGATAGGATTGCCGCCAATCACAATAGGAAAACAGCTTATTTAAACCGCGATATTTTCCTGTTGAACCGTACATAAAACCAGACACTATGAGGAGTTGTTATGAAGAATTTATGTTTAACTGCATTTCTTGTTTTTGCTGTTTTGGTAAGTTCAGCTTCTGCCGCAAAACTCGTTGTTGCCACGGATACGAACTTCCCTCCTTTTGAATTTAAAGATCCTAAAACTGGCCAGCACGTCGGTTTTGATGTGGAGCTCTGGGCAGCAATAGCAAAGGAAGCAGGCCTTGATTATGAGTTGCAGCCAATGGCGTTTAAGGGAATCGTACCTGGTCTTCAATCTTCCCAGTTAGATGCAGGTATTGCGGGTATGTCAATCACCGATGAACGTAAAAAGGTTATTGATTTTTCCGACGGATATTATGATTCAGGCCTTCTTCTTCTTGTGCCAAAAGACAGTTCCATTCAAGGATTAGCCGATCTTGCTGATAAAACCGTGGCGACTAAAACAGGAACCACCACTGTTGATTTCTTGAAAGAAAAATCGCCGAAGACCGCGCTAAAACTTTTCCCAAATGATAATGCAATGTTCATGGAGCTTATGACAGGTGGTGTTGATGCCGTTATGTTTGACAAGCCTGTCGTTGAATCTTTTCTGAGTAAGAGCGGTGCTGGCAAAGTTAAAATCGTGGGCGATCTCTATTCAGGTCAGCCATACGGTATTGGATTTCCTAAGGGTTCTCCAGTAGTTGAGAAGGTCAATGCAGCCCTTGCTAAATTAAAAGCTAATGGTGAATACGCTAAGATTTATGAAAAATGGTTTGGTGTTGCTCCTCGCTAAGTAAAGACGGTTCATCCTACTTAGGGGGCGAGTGCGTTGTCACACTTTGCCCCCTTTTTCTTTTCTTATAGAGATCCATTATGGCATTTAATTTTGAACCATCAATTATTGTTGAATCAATCCCTCAGCTTTTAAAAGGTGCTGAGCTCACTGTCTATCTCACCGTGGCTGGGCTCTTTTTTGGTTTTATTCTTGGCGCTATTTTTGGTCTGATGAAATTGTCTCCATCATGGATCGTTCGTAAAATAGCCGGATTGTATATAGAGACGATACGAGGCACACCGATGCTGGTGCAGGCGATGTTTCTCTATTTCGGTCTCCCAATGGCGTTTGGCTTTAGACTGCCGGCCATGGGGGCTGGTGTTATTGTTATTGCCGTGAATTCAGGTGCCTATATAGCTGAAATTGTGCGTGGTGCAGTGCAATCGATTGATACCGGGCAGATGGAGGCAGGGCGTTCCATTGGCTTAAATGCAATGCAAACAATGCGTTATATCATTTGGCCCCAGGCATTCAGGCGTATGTTGCCTCCCTTGGGTAATCAATTTATTATCAGCCTTAAAGATACCTCATTGCTGATGATTATCGGTGTGGGGGAGCTATTACGAACGGGTGATGAGATCGTCGCAGTTAACTTCAGGGCTTTTGAGGTATATCTTGCCGTCGGCCTTATTTATCTCTCCATGACTATGAGTATTGCGAAGGTTTTACAGATACTTGAAAAACGTATGAAAATAGAGGGGAGATAAATATGATAAAAATTCAAAATCTCTATAAATCATTCGGGGAAATTGAGGTGTTGCGCGGTGTAAATCTTCAGGTATCGCAAGGCGAGGTTGTGGTTATTATCGGCCCTTCCGGGTCTGGTAAGTCAACTGTTTTGCGTTGTATAAATAAACTTGAAAAACCAACAAGCGGTACCATTCTGGTAGACAATTTTGATATTATGGACAAGCATACCGATATCAATATGGTTCGCACAGAAGCTACCATGGTGTTTCAGCATTTTAACCTTTTCCCTCATATGACGGTGCTTGAGAATATTACTCTTGGACCTATAAAGGTGAGGAAAATGAATAAAGCCAAGGCAAATGAATTGGGGCAAGCACTTCTTGCCAAAGTGGGCTTGAGTGATAAGGATACAAACTTCCCAGACCAGCTCTCTGGTGGGCAAAAGCAGCGTGTGGCAATAGCGCGGGCTCTTGCCTTGCAGCCTAAGGCAATTCTGTTTGACGAACCCACCTCGGCACTGGATCCGGAACTTGTTGGTGAAGTGCTTGAAGTAATGAAACAACTTGCTCTTGAAGGGATGACCATGGTGGTGGTGACCCACGAGATGGGTTTTGCCAAAGAGGTCGCTGATCGAGTCGTCTTCATCGATGAAGGTGTTATCCAGGTGGATAAACCGCCTGAGGAGTTTTTCACGAACCCTGAACATCCACGGCTTAAAGATTTTCTTGTCAGGGTTGTCTCGTAGAGAACTCTCTGCTGATACACCATTCTGTTTAGCAAGGAAAAGGGGGGGAGAGGTCTGCTTTTGACTCTTTCCGTCTTATTTTAAAATCCCATGTTTCCAGTAACTTCTCACCATATTTTCGGCTAACAAACAGCTAGATTCCACTTGGAAGTTTGGCCTGCATCATCTTCTTTCTGTCGATTCTGCGTCCGTCTACTATGAATGTGCCGTCACCAACAGCATGGAGCGTTTTTTTCTCCTCTCGAGTACTGTCAAAGTATGCTGCAACACCCTGAAGCACAACGATGTTGTATTGAGTCAAGATATCAACAACCTTGCATTCGATGTTTGCGAGGCATTCCTTGATGATTGGGGGCCGAACATATTTGGCTTTCAAGCGAGTGAGTTTAAACTTTGTAAACTTATCCGTATCAGCCCCAGAGCACGTTCCCACTCCAACAACGGTATCAATGAGGTCCACCGTTGGGATTGAAATTACACACTCCTTCGATTCTTGAAGTGCGATGTATGAATAATTCCATGGTCCGGTGGTAATGGCAAACTCTGCTGTAAAGTCCAATACCATGGTCCACGTGATGGTCATCACATTGTCTTTTTGGCCGTCATTCGTAGTTACCAAGACAACCGGTCCCGGTTCTATCAGTGTGAATACCCTGCTCATCTGCAGACTTTCCATGTCCATCTCCGTTCGGGTATCCAAGTCCACATATTTTCATTAAGTCTTTCCAGGTAAATCAGGAGGTATGGACTATAGGCAAATATGAGGATTAATGCGTTCTGTCCTTTTTTGTCTCAACTATTTCGCTCGATTTTTTAGTCCCCTTAATCCCTTTGATAACGCCCCACCAGGCGGTTCATTCCGATAAGATGTGGCTCTGTCTTTTCCAGAAGCTGCCATAGGTTCAATCCCGGTGCCAGGGTGACTGCCTTATCCAGTGCCAGTACCCAAAAATAATAATTATGCAGGCCGTGCCCATTGGGCGGCATGGGGCCGTTATAGCCGGTTTTGCCGAAATCAGTAATACCGTTGGTATACAAATGCGTGCCTTCATCCAGATGTTGCACGTCTCCGGGAATATTATACAGCACCCAGTGTACAAAACCATAGGTACCTCTGCTGCTTACCAGAGGGGCATCCGGGTCGTGACAGATAACGGCAAAGGCCTTTGTCCCATCAGGCGGATTTTCCCAGGTCAACGCTGGTGAAACATCTTCTCCTTCTCCGGTAAATCTGGATGGTATTAGAGTATCCTGCTTGAATGCATCACTTTTTAACTGCATTCTTGTCGGTGCAAAAACCATGATGTCTCTCCTTTTTGTCTGTGTTTTTTCCTGTCAACTCCATTGCCTGGAGGTTGCAAGCCGTAGATGCCTTGTATACTATGTAGTTGTATGAGGGGGCAAGTCAGCCCTCGACTCACCTGATCTGGGCCAAAATTCCATATAATTCAACTAGATCCGAACTATTGTTATCCAGCAATTACAAAAAACTACAGATTGGCAGGTAATGTCGCCGCGGTCATAATGGAGTACCACGACAAAGTCGTAGTATCTTGTGTGATTACTTCTGGTTATATTTTTACCACCTACAATTTAGTATTACAATTGCTTATTCGGCAATTTTACCAGTCTGCCTGGCAGGGCGGTTCGTCACACATTCTTCATCCGAATCCTTGAGATAGCGGGAGGGTGGTTTGATCTCCAAGGAGCCGGTTGGTCGAATTGAACCCAGAGCCGCCTCACCTTATATTTTGAAAGAAGATCAATAAAAACATCGATATTGGACACTGAGTGCGGTAAACCTAAAGCAGGATGTTGCAATACTAATCAATACCATGGCCGCCTCATATAAAATGTCCGGAGAACCTCAGGATTTCCTGCATCAGTGCCTTCTTTTTGATATCGAAATAAACGAGAACAACACTGTTTATTCGATTGGTGCTTCCTGCCAGGGAAAATCTTTTCTGATGAGTTCTGGAAAAAAAATATCGCTGCAGCAGCTGCAGGAATTTGATGCCTTTGGCCGTTTCGCACCCTTTGTTCTTGGGCACAATATCCTGGACCATGACATCCCGCGGCTTCGGCAGCTTGCTCCTTTTCTGCAGCTCCTGAAAAAACCGGCAATTGACACCCTCTATCTCTCGCCGCTGGCCTTCCCGGAAAATCCTTACCACCGTCTAATCAAAGATTATCAGCTGGTGCGGGACAGTATCAATGATCCGGTACAGGATGCCCTGTTGGCCGGGAAAATATTTATTGAGCAGTGGGGCGCCTTTGCCGCCCAGATGACTGCAGGTTCCGATGCCCCGATACTCTACAGAAGTTTTTTGCAGCAGGATGAAAATCTTGCCGGCACGGCTGCGGCTCTGGGAGCAATGGGTATTCCTCTTCTGGAAGGAGATGATCTGTATGAATCCTTTTCCTGGCTGGCGGTAAAACATGGCTGCAGGAGTGGGGTGGAAAATATTGTCGAGCGATTGCTGTACGGGACCCTGAGCCATACACCGCTTGCCTACATAACTGCCTGGCTGACGGTTGCTGGCGGGAATTCCGTCCTGCCGCCCTGGGTCCGGCATCGTTTTACCGAAGTGGTGGTTTTACTCGATCAACTGCGGGAGAACAGCTGCGGCAGAAGCGATTGCAGCTATTGCCGGGAGCACCACAACCCCCGGGCGTATCTGCACAATTATTATGGTTTCGAGGACTTCCGGCCAGATCCGGCCACCGGGGACGGCAAAAGCCTCCAGGCCGAAATAGTGGCAGCCGCCGCCAGAAATCTGTCGATTTTTGCCACGCTGCCAACAGGAGGCGGGAAGTCGCTGTGCTATCTGCTGCCCGCCCTGATGCGTTATCAGCGGCGCAACATGCTGACCATCGTTATCTCGCCTCTCCAGGCACTGATGAAAGATCAGGTGGATAATTTTCAGAAACAGACCGGTACAAAGCTTGCCGCAGCCCTCTACGGCATGTTGACCATGCCCGAGCGCGGGGAGGTTATCGAAGCGGTTCGTCTTGGCGATGTCGGGATTCTGTTTGTTTCCCCTGAACAGCTGCGCAATCACTCCTTTATTAAGACCATCAGCCAGCGGGAAATCGGTGCCTGGGTCTTTGATGAAGCTCATTGCCTGTCCAAATGGGGACATGATTTCCGGCCTGATTATCTCTACGCCATCCGGTTTATTCGCGAGTTTGCCCAAAAGGAAACCACCGTCATCCCGCCGGTCGAGTGTTTTACCGCCACCGCGAAAAAGGATGTGCGGGCCGAAATTATCGACATCATCCAGAGCCAACTTGGCTTGCGAATCATCCAATTTGCCGGAGGGCATGAACGAACCAACCTGCATTATGAAGTGTGGCCGGTGGAAAAGCATGAAAAGAACCAGACAATCCTCGAGTTGCTGAAAGCGAGATATCAGGGAACCGGCAGTGTGGTCATCTATTGCGCGACCCGGAAAAACACCGAAAAACTGGCGGAATTTCTCCAGCTCGCCGGGTACACGGCAGAGGCCTTTCATGCCGGTATCGAGCCCTCACTGAAAAAACGCATTCAGGAAAATTTTATCGAAGGGACTACTCCTGTTATTTGTGCGACCAACGCCTTTGGCATGGGCATCGATAAGGACGATGTCCGGCTGGTGATTCATGCCGATATCCCGGGATCGCTGGAGAACTATCTGCAGGAAGCCGGCCGGGCCGGTCGGGATCGCAGTGGTGCCGAGTGTATCCTCATTTTTGCCGAGCAGGATATAGAAGGGCAGTTTCGTCTTTCCAGCAGCTCCCGCCTGACCCAACGCGAGATTGCTCAGTTTCTTCGCGGTCTGCGCTATGCCGCGAAAGGTGAAGAATCGGTGGTGTTGACCGCCGGTGAATTATTGCGCCTTGATGTGGTCGATATGGATATGGCAGACCATCCCGATGCAGTAACCCAGGTGAACACTGCCGTTTCCTGGCTGGAGCGAGCGGGCTTTCTTGAACGTAACGAAAATAAGACCCGGGTCTTTCAGGGCAAACCGCTGGTTCGCAGCCTGGATGAGGCAACTGAAAAAATGGCTAAAATGGGCCTTTCCAGGCGGCAGCAGGCCAGATGGCTGGCGATTCTGGCCCTTTTGATGGAACGGCGGCCAAACCGGGCATTCAGTGCCGATGAACTGGCGGGTCAGTCTTCTTTTGCCGCCACGCCCGAGGATCCGGTGTCCGAATCGGAAACCCTGCGTGTTATCCGAACCATGGAAGATATGGCCGAGCAGGGGCTGCTCTCCAAGGAGACGATGCTCTCTGCCTATGTCCGCTTTAAAGTGCAGAACAGTGCGGAAAAACAGTTGCAGCAGATAATTGGGCTGGAAAATGATTTTCTGCATGTTCTGCAGGAAACGGCACCGGAGGCCGAAGTCGAGAGTCCTCTCGAAATCGATCTTCGCCAGGTAAACCAGCAGCTGCTGGACCGGGGCTTTGCAAACAGCAACCCAAACATCCTGAAACTCATCCTCTATGGCCTCTCCCGGGACGGCAAGGGACTGGCCGGGCAGAGCGGCAGCCTTTCCCTCAGGGCTTCGGGAAACAACCGGTTCACCCTGTGGCTGCATCGCGACTACCACTCGCTGCTGCAGACCGTGCGTATCCGGCAGCTTGCCGCCGCTGCCGCTTTGCAGGTAATCGTCGGCGCCATTGCGCCATCAGCCAAACCAAACGCCAGTCTTCTGGTCGAGTTCACCCTGGAAAAAGTGATTGCCGGCCTGAAAACCGATCTGCTGCTTCTGCCCCAGCTCCGGGACCCTCTTGCCGCGGCAGAGCGGGCGCTGACCTTTATGCACGAGCAGGGAGTGATCGAACTCCAGCAGGGGCTGGCCGTCTTCCGCCAGGCCATGACCATCCGCATCAACCCGGAAGCGAAAGGCAAACGATATTCCGGAGCCGATTTTTCTCCGCTGAAAACCCACTACAGCGAGCGTAATTTCCAGATTCATGTGATGAACGAGTATGCCAGGCGGGCGCTGGAGAAGCTCAGTGTGGCCATGAACCTGGTTGCTTCCTATTTCAATGACGATAAAGAGGATTTCATTCAGAGATTTTTCCCGGGCAAGGAAAAATATTTGGCGAGGGCGACGAGCGAACAGTCGTATCTCAGGATTGTCGATGATCTGAAAAATGACCGCCAGGAACGCATCGTCGCTGCGGCAACGGATAAGAACATGCTGGTTCTCGCCGGCCCGGGTTCGGGCAAGACACGGGTCGTCGCCCATCGGGTGGCGTATCTGCTTCGGGTGAAAAGAGTGAAGCCCGAGTCCATTCTGGTTTTATGTTTTAACCGCAGCGCGGTGATGAGTCTTCGCCGGAGGATGCGGGATCTGGTCGGCAATGACATGTCCCGCGTCACGACCCTTACCTTTCACGGCCTGGCCCTGCGCCTGACCGGCAGGTCTCTGGTTGGTGCCAGCCGGGACAGTAGCGGGGAAATTGATTTTTCCTCGGTTATCCAGGATGCAATACGGCTGTTGCAAGGCGAGGGAGATGCCACAGGTTTCGGCGCTGTTCCACCCAGATATGCACTGGTTGGCAGGATCAGCCATATCCTGGTCGATGAATATCAGGATATCGATGCCGAGCAGTATGAGCTTGTCGCCCTGCTGGCCGGCAAGACCCTGGAAGAAAAGGATCAGAAGATGACCATCCTGGCCGTGGGGGACGACGACCAGAATATCTATCGGTTCCGGGGGGCCAATGTCGGGTTTATCCGTAAATTCCAGGAGGATTACCAGGCGGAGATCCATTACCTCATCGAAAATTATCGATCGACCGCCAATATCATTAGTGCGGCAAATGGACTTATCAGCCTGAACAGCGATCGGATGAAGACCGGGCAGTCGCTGCAGGTTAATGAAGCGAGGCTGAGTCTGCCGGCCGGCGGCAACTGGCAGCTCAATGATCCGCTCACCAGGGGGAAGGTACAGCGCATCAATGTCGGCAGCAGGGAAGATCAGGCCTGGACCCTGCTCGAGGAGATGCGGCGTCTGCAGCGGCTGCAGAGTGGTTTTGCTTTCAGCGAATGTGCCGTTCTTGCCCGGGAGTGGCAGGGGCTCGATATGGTCCGGACGGTTTTCGAGCAGGAGGCCATTCCGGTCAGTTTAAACTGGGGCCGCAGCAGTGCGTTTCCCCGTCTGACGAAAATCCGGGAAAACGCCCTGCTGCTTGACCACTTGCGGGAAACGAGGCAGCAGAGCAGAACGGCCGGGTCTCTTCTTGCCTTTGTTCCGGCTGAGGCTAGCGCCGATACGATCTGGCAGCGCAATCTCAGAAGGCTGATAGGTGAATGGCGGGAGGAAACAAGCGATATCCCGCAGCCCGTTCCAGTTGTAGAAGACTATTTTTATGAAGCGCTCTCCGATCAGGGCCGCTCGAAAAATCTTTCCGACGGCATTTTTCTTTCCACGGTTCATTCCATAAAAGGCCTTGAGTTTGACCATGTTTTTCTGCTGGGCCATGGCTGGCAGAAGAAGCAGGGCACGGAGATGGAAGAGGAGCGCCGGTTGTATTATGTCGGCATGTCCCGTGCCAGGCAGACACTGCATCTTTTTAATCCGGTGGGCATGGACAATCCCCACGCGAGCGCGATTGCCGGGGAATATTTAATAGCCCGCCAGGCTGCGCCCATAAAGAAAAAGGAGCCCATCAACAGACAATACCGTCTGCTGGGGTTGACCGATCTTTTTCTGGACTTTGCCGGATTAAAACCTGTCAACCATCAGGTACGCAGAGCCTTGCAGCAGTTGCAGGCCGGAGATCGGTTGCAGCTGGCGAAACGAAAGGAACATTTTGAACTGGTCAATGGCGAAGGGCTGTCGGTTGCCCGACTGTCAAAGAGTGCACAGGCACAATTGCAGGGAAAGGTGGACTTCGTGCGGGCAGGCAGGGTGGTTGCCATGGTTCGGCGGTATAAAACGGATAGTGCGGATAAACGCTTCAGCAACAGCTGTTATGGTGATCACTGGGAGGTGCCGATAGTTGAAGTCGAGTTAACCCGGTGAAGCTTGATGGTTTCGCAACATTTGTGAAAAATACGTGAAAGGTGGTTCCCATGCGGCGCATGGGAACCAGGTGTGAACTCTATCCTGAAAAGTTAATGAAAATCAGGTGCCCAGCTCTTTACGTACCTTGGCAAGGTAGTCCGGGCCGATCTTCTTGCCCCAGTCCTGCAATACCGGCTCGGCCATGGTTTTCAGCTTCTTGATATCATCGTCGGAGAGCTTGATAAATTCCACTCCGGCCTCTTTTGCTTTTGCCACCTGGGCATCATGCTGCTGGCGGGTTAAGGCCCGGGTATTCTCGCTTTCTTCGGCAATGGTGGTCAGCAGAATTTCCTGAAGATCTTTCGGTAATTTATCCAGCCATCTTTTATTGATCAAGTGAACGAATAAGCCCTGGGCATAGTTTAGCTCGGTAAAGTTTTTGGCGATGGTGAATTTCTTGGTGATATTGCAGACAATGGCAGTATGGTCCAGACCGGTGATAACCCCTGTCTGCAGGGCCTGTGGGACGTCCCCCCAGGGCATGACGGTAAACTTTAAGCCCCAGGCCTTGTAGATATCGGTATTGACCGGGGCCTCGGCAATGCGGAAATTGGTATTCTTTGCGTCCTCTAAGGTTCTTATCGGGGTGGTGCTTGCCCAGCCATAGGGGCCGTATCCGGTAATATCCGCGACTATGAGGCCCTGCTTTAAGGCTCCGTCGGCAAAGGGTTGCCAGAGTTCGGGGGTGTGTCTGAATTTGTCCAGTTTGTCAAAGGTATCGATAACATACGGAAGATTGACAATGCCGAGGAGGTCGGAGACATTGGCCGCGGCAACGGAAGAACTCATCATTCCCTGAATGGCGCCCAGCTTGAGCTTGCTGATGACATCCTTCTCGCCGCCGAGCTGGAGCAGGGGACGAAAGTCGACATACAGGCGGCCTCCCGACTTTTCCCATACCTTGTCGCGAATACGATATCCCGCACCGACTCCTTCGATAACCGGATGGGAGACGTTTGACAGGAGATAGGTGTACTCAGCACCACTTGGGTCAAACTTTGGCTGCCAGGCCTCCAGAGGATTCTTCTTAACATCTGCGGCCAGGGCTATAGCTGGCAGGCAGCATGCTATCAGCAGAACAGTGAACAGCTTCTTCATGATGGAGCCTCCTTGTTGTGGATAGGGTAAGGACCGGTGCAAATCATCCCGACAATATTTTCGTGAAATGATATGTCCTCTAATTGATGACCTTTTCAATAACATGAATAAGCAATATCCGTAAACCATTTTGTTGAATCTAATGCGTCTAAAACTTAAAAAATAAGAATATAATTAGGTTTTATGCGCTTGTGGTCTAATTAAATTATGATAAATAGAGTAATTGGTGAATGTCAATGGCCGGGTAGTTCTGTCGATATGTCGTTTTATTAGATAGTTACCTCGAAATGATTGCCGAATTTAGTTGCAAAATCAGGCACCATTCCGTTACCTTCAGCCTGGCATATTTGTTCTGTACCTCAAAAACAAGGAGTGAAACAATGACAGCGCTGAAAATGACGAGTCTCGGTATCATGATTGTTATACTTGGGAGTTTTTTGAGCTTGCCCGCCTCAGGTGCAGATGACCCTATGGCAAAATGGCAGCCCTCCTTTGACCCCTCTGGAGCGAAGTATGTTTATCTTCTCTCCTGTGTCGGTCATCCGGCAATCGAAGGGGTTGCTGTCGGTTTTCGCATTCGCGATCGAGTCTGGGAAGAATCTAAAGGGCAACTGTATGTCGATTTTCGTCCGTTGAGTCAACTTGGCGGTGAGAAGGACGTAATGAATAAGCTGAGTTTCGGCGCCATTCAGGGAATGATGAGTTCTTCCGTTGCCGCAGCCAATATTGCGCCCGAACTTGGTGTCGTCAATCTTCCCTATGTTGTCGATACCTTTGATAAACTGGACAAATTCAGGGCTACCCCGGAACTGTGGAATACCTTTCGTGATGCCCCGGCAGCTAAAGGGCTTCAGGTCATTGATTTTACGGGATATGGCAGCTACGGCTGGGCGACCACCCGGCCGGTAACCACCATGGATGAGGCAAGAACCGTCAACTTTCGTATCGCCGAGGCCCCGGTCAATATCGACACATACAAAGCCTGGAAGCTTAAGTTCGCGGTCCTGCCCTGGCCTGATGTCCCCCAGGCACTGCAGACTGGAGTCATCGACGGTCTTGATCACACCCCGATCGTCTGCAATATCTCTAAAAAATTCACCATTGCCAAATACTATACCGAGCTCGATTATGCCCAAGGGTTGTATGTCCATATCATCAATAAAAAATGGCTGGATAAATTGCCCGGAGATTTACAGCAGCTTCTCCTGAAAATAGTGCAGGAGGAGAGTGCCGTTGCCAGAACGCGCACCAAGCAGCAGCAGCTGGAGCAGATCGCTGCCGCCAAGGCGGAAGGTGTTACGTTTCTGCAATTAAAGCCGGCGGATAAAGAAAAAATGATCGCCGAAAGTCAAACCGTATATAAAGAGTGGGGCCCGAAGATAGGCCAGGAGTACCTGGATAAGGTGCGGAAAATATTGCAGGAATAGTTTGTACTGTTCGTAAAACATTTCGTAAAGCAGCTTATCCCCCCTTGAAGGGGGGATGGTAAAGAATATCCGACGAACGAGTATTAAAAAAATCCCGCACTGCTTTTTGTGATTACCACTAAACCTCAGCTATATGGGGTTATGAGGTGCCCTTTGCACGGGACGCCATAAACCCATCCCTGGGAGCTTGACCGCACCCATCCAGGCTGCGGAACACCCATGCAAAGGGCACTTCATAACCCACGTGACCTTCCAAGCTGAACTTTAGTGGTAATCAAAATGCTTTTTGGCGGGGCCAAGCTTGATATTTGTACGGCTTTATCCCAGGCCCGGTATGTATCCATACCGGGCCTGATTTGCGTTTATCCGAGAGAAGACGTACAATCTTCTGCATTACCAGATACAATCTTTTTCCCATACGCGGTGCACGGAAAACAGATAGCCGTATTTTGAGCTGTTTACGATGCCTTCATCCATAATTTTTCAGAGGAACAATATGCGAAGCAATAATAGACAACCCGATAGCCTCCGGCCCATCTCGATCGAGAGGGGGGTGCAGTATCAGGCCGATGGCTCGGTGCTCATCCGTATGGGCAACACCCACGTTATCTGCGGGGTTTCAGTGGAAGAAAAGGTGCCTCCTTTTCTCAAGGACAGCGGGCAGGGGTGGATAACCGCTGAATACGGCATGCTTCCCTGTGCGACCAATGGTCGATACCGACGCGAAACCAAGGGGCAGTCAGGCCGAACCATGGAAATTCAACGGTTGATCGGCAGGAGTCTCAGGATGATGGTCGATCTGACCGCTATTGGGGAGAGAACGCTACGGGTTGACTGTGATGTACTGAACGCCGATGGCGGAACGCGTACGGCTTCGATTACCGGTGGAGCTCTGGCGGTACGAGACGCCCTGCAGAAGCTTGTCGCCGCTGGCCGCCTGGAGACACTCCCGCCCATTATGCCCGTGGCCGCGATTTCTGCCGGAATTCTGCAAGGTGAAGCTCTCCTCGATCTTGATTACAGCGAAGATTCGTCGGCCGAAACCGACGCCAACTTTGTCATGGCCGGTGATGGGCGATGGATTGAGATCCAGGCCTCGGCGGAAGGTCAGCCCTTTGCCGACGCTGCATACCTGGCCATGGCCGGATATGCCAGAAAAGGCATCGAAGAACTCTTCCTGCTCTGGCGGGATAAGGCGTAGCAGGAGATACGATGCATCTGATTCTCGGTTTAGCCATCGGTTTTATGGCAATCTTGCGCTTTGGCTTGAGCGGCTTCATCATGGGCGGCCTGATTGGTGTTCTGACTGCTGAAGTTTTAGCTCTGCGCAAAAGAGTCAACTCTCTTGAAAGATCGGTACAGTCAGAAAAATCACTAGAAGACAGGATCCCGCATGAAGTTGTCTTTTCGCCACCTGCAGCGGAAGCCGTTGCATCGCAGGAAGTACTGCGTAAAAAGGCTGCAACGGCACCTGGTATGGTGCCTCCGGCAAAAGAGGCGGATCGTCTGGCACCGGTTGGGCCAGCTTCTTTCTTTGATCGTTTCTTAGCGAGATATCGGGGGAAGGCGATAAAATTATCGGAAACAATCAGCCATTTTTTTACCAGCGGCAATCTGGTGCTCAAGATTGGCATTATCATCATATTTTTCGGGGTGGCTTTTCTGTTGAAATATGCGGCCCAGCGCAACATGATTCCCATTGAACTGCGCTTGATCGGCGTGGCCGTGAGTGGTATGGCCGTGCTGGGAATCGGCTGGCGTTTGAGGCAATCCAGGGCCGGCTATGGCCTTGTGCTCCAGGGAGGCGGCGTGGGCATTTTGTATCTAGTGGTCTTCGCCGCGGCCAGACTGTACAACTTTCTGCCGATGACCCTTTCTCTTGCCGTAATGATTGGCCTTGTCGCCTTGTCGGGCATGCTGGCGGTATTGCAGGAGGCTAAATATCTTGCCGTGTTTGGCATTGTCGGTGGTTTCCTTGCTCCGGTGCTGATGTCCACCGGCGGCGGCAGTCACGTTATGCTCTTTTCTTATTATGCCCTGCTCAATTGCGGCATTCTCGGGATCGCCTGGTTTGCATCCTGGCGGGAATTGAACCTGATCGGGTTTATTTTCACCTTTGCCATTGGAACACTTTGGGGCAGCTCGGGCTACCAGCCGGGATACTTCACCTCGACAGAGCCGTTTCTGGTGCTTTTTTTCGTATTTTATGTCGTCATTTCCATCCTCTTTGCCCAGCGTCAGCCGATTAATCTCCGGGGGTTCATTGATGGGCCGCTGGTATTCGGTCTGCCGCTGGTGGTGTCTTCGCTGCAGTATTTTCTGGTCAGAGACCTGCGTTATGGCATGGCCTTTTCTGCCCTGGCCCTCGGGTTATTTTACCTGAGTCTGGCTACCTTGTTATGGCGCAGGCTCAGCCAGTCAATGCATCTCTTGTGCGAGGCTTTTCTGGCCCTGGGGGTAGTCTTTGGCAGTCTGGCGATTCCACTGGCTCTTGACGGACAATGGTCGGCGTCGATATGGGCTCTTGAGGGGGCCGGAATGGTCTGGGTCGGGCTCAGGCAGAAGCGTGTGCTTGCCCGCCATTTCGGGATCGTGTTGCAATTAGCAGCTGCATATATTTTTCTGGATTCGGTCTGGTATCCATTTTTCGCAGTGCCTTTTGCCAATCAATATTTTCTTGGCTGCGCTCTGCTCGCCCTGGCGGCTCTTTTTTCCAGTTATTTTCTGGATCGTTATCAAAATGAATTGAAGAAATGGGAACGGTATTTCCTCCTGCCGCTGATGATTCTTGGACTTATCTGGTGGTATGTCGGCGGTCTTCGTGAAGTGGATAAGCAGATGGCCCATATCGGCATGGAGAACGGTTTTCTGCTGTTTTGCTGCGTCGGTTCCATTCTCACAGGTATGGCCTGCAAAAAGCTCGCGTGGCCGCGCTTAGAGCTGGCTTTGTATCTGCAATTGCCGGCCATGGTTCTGCTTGCGCTCATGAGTTTTGCCGACTTTTCCTCGCGGTTTCATTTATTCGCCGGTTGGGGGGCGTTGGCCTGGACTATTGCCTTTGTCGTGCAATACCGGATTCTGTATCTCTTTGCCGGTAACTGGCCCACACGCAACCTGGTAGCCTGGCACCTGGGTACAATGTGGCTGCTGCTCTTTGTCCTCTGTGATGAGGGAGCCTGGGCAATGCATCAATTGCCGGGGCTCGGTGAGGTCTGGACCACGATCTGCTGGGCCCTGGTCCCCAGCATTTTTTTGCTGCTGCTTCTACAACTGGGAAAAGGAACATCCTGGCCGGCAGGCAAGTATGCATCCGACTACCTGGGCATGGGCGGGGTGCTGCCCGCTTTGTGTCTTGTGCTCTGGCTGGTCGAGTCATTTCGTATTGCCGGTGACCCTCTGCCGTTGCCCTATATTACACTTTTCAACCCCATAGAACTGTCCGGACTGATTGTCCTCATCGTCCTGATGTTGTGGGTACTGCGCCGTAAGAAGGCGGGCTATTACATAAAACGTCTGCCTGAGAAACAATCCTTCTGGGGGCTTGGGGTGCTGTTCTTTTGCTGGGTAAACAGTGTGGTTGCCCGTTCGGTTCACTTTTATGTCGGTATTCCGTATTTTCCTGATTCACTGTACCATTCCGTGATCTTTCAGGCGGCTATTGCCGCACTCTGGGGTTTTGGTGCCATGGCCATGACCGTCTGGGCCACCAGGAAGGGGAGCAGGGCGCTCTGGGGCGTTGGTGCCATCCTGCTCAGCATGGTTGTCTTGAAACTTTTTGCGGTCGATCTCTCCGGAACCGGGACCATCGCGCGGATCATCTCTTTTCTGGTTGTCGGTGTACTCATGCTGATTATCGGCTATTTTTCGCCATTGCCTCCTAAAACTGAGGGAAATTCTCGATGAGATACCTGTTGCTTGTATTGGTTTTAGTCTGTAGTTCGGGACAGCTTGAAGCCGGAGAAATCACCTCTCGTGATTTTGCGGCGGGATATTATCTTGAAACGAGCGGTACCCATGCAGTGTATTCCGTCGAGTTGCCGGAGGAGGTTTATCGTACGGTTAAGAGTGCGGAGCTGGCTGATGTCCGGGTTTTCAATGGCGCCGGGGAGGTTGTGCCGCATGAGGTGCGTACTGTTGCCGTCGATCCGGCAACCCTGCGCGAAAAAGAGACAATAGCCTTTTTTCCTCTTTTCCAGCAGGAGTCACCGGCAAATAATCCTGCAGGAATCTTTCTGCAGGTTGCCCGCGATGCAACAGGAGCCATTGTCAATATTAAATCGGATCCACTCAGAGAGTCGGCAGACCAAAAGATCACCGGGTATCTGCTCGATCTCAGCCATGTCCAAAAGGAGGTGTCGGAGCTGGCCTTCAGCTGGCAAAATGATACCGATTCTTCGGTGTTTACGGTGATTATTCAACAGAGTAACGATCTGGAACGCTGGACACCCCTGGTGCCACGGGCAGCGCTTGCCGACTTGCAGTTCGGGGGCCAGCAGGTGAAACGACGTACCATAGAATTGCCGCAATGGCCGATGAAGTATCTGAAACTGACCTGGCAGGAATCACCCTGGCCATTAAACTTAACTGAAGTTACCGGTTTTTCGAAAATCATCGAGGCGCGCAGAAAGCGTCATTGGGTGTCCCTTGACAATGGAGAACTCCAGAACAAAGATAACCGGTTGACGGTCGATTTTGCCACCGGCTACCGGCTGCCGACCAGCAGTGTGCAGATACGTTTTCCCCAGACAAACTCTGTGGCCTTGCTTTCTGTGCAATCCAGATCTGATGCAGAAACAGGATGGCAGACACGTTGTGAAGGGGTCTTCCACGATCTGAGCGTTGAGGGAAATGCAATACGCAATGAACCATGCGATGTTCCGGCAACCGCCGATTCACTGTGGCGGGTGGTGGTCAAGCAGGATGGGGCGGGCCTGCAAACGGGCAAAGGAAAACTCATCCTGCAACTGGGCTGGCAGCCGAGCGAATTATTTTTTATTGGCAGAGGGACGCCCCCGTATTTACTGGCCTTTGGCAGCGGTACACTCGCGCAACAGGGTAAAAATCCTGATGCCGGGATGCTTCTGCCGACAATACCGAGAAATTCGGCGAATCAGGCGATCAGCCGGGCTCTGATAGGCAAAAGGGTTGTCCTGAGCGGCGCCTTGGCCCTGCAGAATCCAGCGCAACCGTTACCCTGGAAAAAATGGCTGCTCTGGTCAGTCCTCGTCCTCGGTGTTGGTCTGCTTGCTTTCATGGCCCGCAGTCTCATCAAAGAAATGAAGGGTGCCGACGAAAAAACAGTGGCCGGAAAATGATAACCGATTATTGTTGTTGTCTTATTTGCCCCCACTCTGCATCTCTGCAATAAAAAAGCAGGCTTTTTCCAGATTTTTCACGAAGGATTACACAGAATGTTCAGATCGTTTTTTAAGAGTAAAAGATGGTCCCTCTGGGCCTATGGTGGTGGACTGACCTTGCTCCTGGCCCTGTTTGTCCAGGTGGAATTGACCGTTAGGCTGAATCAGTGGTACGGCAGTTTTTATAATATTCTCCAAAAAGCCACCGAACATAAAATAAGTGAGTTTTGGGAGCAAATGCTCATCTTTGGGAAGATTGCCTTTCCTTATGTGTTGATTGCCACGGTGACCGCCTATTTTACTCGGGTCTATGCCTTTAAGTGGCGCGAGGCGATGACTTTTTCCTATGTGGAAAAATGGCAGAAGGTGGAAGAGGAAGTAGAGGGCTCCAGTCAGCGTATCCAGGAAGATATCTACCGGTTTGCCAGAATTTTTGAGAGCCTTGGTTTGCAGGTGATTCGGGCGATCATGACCCTCTTTGCCTTTCTGCCGATTCTCTGGAGTCTGAGCAAAGGGGTTGAGATTGAGCATATCAAAGACATCCCGGGAAGCCTGGTCTGGGTCGCTTTGCTGGTTTCGGTAGGCGGCCTGCTTATTTCCTGGTTTGTGGGAATTAAGTTGCCGGGCTTAGAGTATAACAACCAGAAAGTAGAAGCAGCATTTCGAAAAGAACTGGTTTACGCTGAAGACGACAAGATACATTACGGGAAAACCGAGACCATCACCGAACTGTTTGTCGGTTTGAAATTCAACTATCACCGGCTGTTTCTGCACTACGGATATTTTGATATCTGGGTTAATTTCTTTGAACAACTGATGGTCATCGTTCCTTACCTGATTATGGGACCGGGCCTTTTTACCGGCCTGATCACCTTGGGAGTGCTGGTCCAGGTTTCCAATGCTTTCAGCAAGGTGCGGGAATCTTTTTCCATCTTTATTGCCAACTGGACAACTATTACCGAACTTCGCTCAATTCATAAGCGTCTGAGAGAGTTCGAATTAAATATTAATTATTAATCCTTGGGGCTGGGTCTGAACTCTTGCCGCAGAGATTTTAAAAATTCAAACCCGACCCTTTCTCGTGACATGCAGAAAATAATAAAACCCCTATGGGGAAAACCCTCTATCAAAGTAAAGTTCATGCAAAGAGGGTTGAAAAGAGGTGTTTCCGCGCAAGGCTATATCAGGCAATTTCCCGACTCTTTTCCGCAGTGGGGAAATTGTCTTTTTGATTTTGACGTCGATTGTACCGACTACGACTGGCTGGTGGTGTATCACGACATTCCGCAAAGTGATGATTTTTTTTCGCAGGAGAAACTGTGCTGCCCACGGGAGCGGACCATGCTGTTGACCGGAGAACCGTCATCGATTACCGTTTTTGGTCGGGATTATCTGCGACAGTTCGGTTGTATTCTCACTTTTCAGGAACCCTGGGCAATGCGGCATCCCAATGTGATGCATACCCACCCCGGACTGATGTGGTTTTATGGCCTTCCATTTGGCAAGGGTGATCATATTACCTGGGACCAGATGGCTGCCGAACCCCCCCCGTTGAAATCCAAAAAAATTTCAACAGTCTGTTCCGAGCGAAAAGGAAAAGTAACTCTGCATTCTACCAGATTTGATTTTACCCAACGGCTTAAAACCGATATTCCTGAGCTGGAAGTATTTGGGCATGGGGTGAAGCATATGGTCGATAAAGCTGAAGCTCTCGATTCCTACATGTATCATATTGCGATAGAAAATTATGTTTACAGGCATCATCTGACTGAAAAACTGCCCGACGCTTTTCTCGGTTATACCCTGCCCTTTTATCATGGCGCCCCGAATGCAGCCGATTATTTTCCAAAGGAAAGCTTTATCCCAATCGATATTAACAACTATGAACGGGCGAGAGACATTATCCAAAGCCATCTCGCCAACAACGAATATCAGGACCGCCTGCCCTACATCATCGAGGCGAGACGTCTTGTCTTACAAAAAGAGAATCTTTTCGCTATTCTCGATAATAAAATATGCGAGCAGGAAAAAAAGATTACCAGGAAGACCCTTGGCAAGGTTATCTACAACCGTCAGTCCCTGCGAATCAGAAAACCGCTGGCCGGTATTCGCAGTCTGCTGGAAAAGGTGATGACCAAGGCATATCACCGTGCCGTCGGTACATCGAAAAACAAAGGGACAGATGCCTAGCGAAATGGTGTGGAATTGTTATGTGAGCCTATGCGTATTTAATTGTAATTAAGGGTAATATTTTATAAGGCTGTTTCATGATGAGAACAAAATGATTCCAGTGTGTTGGATTATATTTTGCTATTACCACTAAAGTTCAGCTTAGAAGGTCCATAGGGATATGAGGAGCCCTTTTCACGGGACGCCGTAAACCCTTCCTGGGGGCTTCGCTGCAGCCATCCTTGGCTGCAGAGACCCGTAAAACGAACAGCCCACACCCTGGTTCAGTAGCTGAACATTAGGAGTAATCACATTATATTTTAGTTTATATTGACCTGGTTATAAAAATTAACTGCTTATTCCCTATCAAGACATTTTTGCTTAAAAAGAGGAAATAATATGAAGCCGGTAAACGTTATTTGTATAAAATGGGGAACTAAATTTAGTCCTGATTACGTCAATAACTTATATCATATGGTGCGACGAAATCTTACCTTACCATTTCGTTTTATATGTCTAACTGAGGTGTCTGATGGATTCAACCCGGCCATTGAGGTTTTACCCTTACCGGTTTTCAAAGAGCCTCCATCTGAATATTTGAAAAAATGTTTATGTTGGCGCAAATTGGCTTTATTTGGAGAGAAATATCATGATATTTCCGGTAAGGTATTGTTGTTAGATCTTGATGTAGTAATTATTGACAATATTGATTGTTTTTTTACTTACTCTGACAAGTTGTGCATGGCTGAAAATTGGTCTCAGCCTAATCGAATGATAGGACAAGGTTCTGTGATTTATTTTGAAATGGGCAAATATAGTCAGTTACTGAAGCAATGGGAAGAAGACCCGGCTTCCGTATATGAAAACTACGAAACTGAGCAAGTCTTTCTACCTCAGGCGCTTGGAAAAGAGAATTCAGAATGGTATCCAGTCGAGTGGGTCCGCAGTTTTAAAGCACATTGTATGCCCGGTGGAATTTTAAATAGCTTTGTTACCCCGAAGAAAAGCAAAATACCCAAGGGAGCTAAAATTATTGCGTTTCATGGTGATCCAAATCCACCTCAAGCGATAGCTGGTGTGTGGGGTTCGCCTGTACCTTGGTATAAGAAATGGTATAAAACGGTAAAACCAACAAAATGGATTGCTGAATATTGGTGCGAATAGATGTATCTAACCATTTTCCTGGTGAATGTTTGTAAGGAGCCGGTATATATGGAACGTATTTGGTGAAGATGTCGAAATGTTACAGCTTTTCGACATCTTCACCAAACTGAGGAAATTTTGTTTTATCTGCTGAAGGCCTGGCGGCTTCGCAGCACTAACAACATAAAACGAACAGTGACTGGATGGACTGCCGCAAGATCCCTAAATTTGTTCCATGCAGTTTTGTAGGCCGGAACAGGCGCGCCGGCCAGTGCTGTGTGAAACTGGAACTGTCTTGCGGCGAGACGAAAATCTTCTATGGTTCGCAGGGGTAATCCGGCAAGCGAGGCCAGCAGAGACGGCATGGAGCAGGCGGGCAGTTCATGACGCCTCCAGCCACCGGGAAGCCTCATGACAAAGCGAATGCCGCTGCTTTGTACCCTGTTGCCCATAACCACATTCTGAGGTACCGCGTCTTTGGGGATTGGTGGACGTGAAAAATCAATAATACTGGCTGTCTTGGGGATTTTCCGGTGCAGGTCACAGTCGATGAAGTCCTTGCCTCGGGGAAGAAGGTTAATAACTAGATCGGCCCCGGCCAGTTGCCGGGTTGCGTCCTCTCCATCCATCAACTTGACATCTCCTTTTCTGGTGTACCTGACGTCAACAATCGACATCTGGTATCCATCAGCAGTGAGAGCCTGCATGAGGTCTTCCCCGAGCAGTCCACCGCCGATTATAGAGACTGCAACCTGCCAGGGATTCTTTTGGGCACTGTTTACCAGATGGCCGACTGCCTTTTGAATACTGAATATGTTGCCGTAGGTGCTGCTGTAAAAGGGTGGTTCCATGGAGATGCCGTGGCGTTTTTCGAAAATCGGACCGAGCTGACCGGCTAATCCTATGTTTTCTGCCCCCGTGAGTTTTTTGACCCAGAGCATGCGTTTGATAATGGTCTCAACCATTGGCCGGCTTTTTTTTCGCATTAACTCCATCGACGAATCAGGAATGACAAGATATATACCAATTGGACGCCATCCATCCATGATGAGACCGGCCGGAGTGGGGCGGCCGGAAAAGAAATTTCGTAACCATTTAATGTTAGGACAGAAATCCAGGCACTCTGAGTTGTCTGTTGGGTAGATGAGAAAGAGGGTCTTCAGTTTTCCGCTGCAGCCGATAAACCAGATGAGCAGCCAGATAGGCCATCTCAGTAAAAAAGCATACACTAGAAAACTGAGTTGTCGCATGTATTTGTCCATTCTGTTCTCCTTTGCTGATGGTGTATCAGTATTACAATGATTGTCCGGATAAAGTTTAAATTCGCCCTACATACAGTTTATCGGCAATTCGTAAGAGAAGGATTAACTGTTATATATAACTAACGGACTGTAATGACAATAAAGTGGACGTTTCGAGGGGAATGGCTGGGCAAAAAAAAACCGTATTATCGTCAGATAATGCGGCCTGAATAGAGAAAAGATAGAACGAACAGGGGAGAGGACCCCGAAAAGGCCTGCAGTATGCAACCAGGGGGCATACGCCATCTGGTCTTGCCAACAATTGGTGGGCTCCGGTATCGCCGATGCGTCAAAGCTGGCTCTTAAGCCGGTAAGGATATCTCGAACAGGTCGGAGCGCTATGGATTGGGTGCTGCTCGTTTAGCAGAAAATGATACTCAGTCTGCCAGAACATTCTGGATCATCGTGTTAAGCTCTTCCATGCCATAGGGCTTTTTGACATAACTGTGCACCCCGAGTTCCATCGCTTTTTTGATTCGGTTGGTTTCCGAATAGCCGCTCACTATTATGACCTTCTGATCCGGGCGAACGGCAAGAATTTGCCGATAGGTATCCAGTCCATCCATGCCAGGCTCCATGATCATATCGAGAAGTACCAGCTCGGCTGCTCTCTTTTTAAGAAAAGCCACAGCTTCCTCGCCACTGGCAACAGTCTCTATCCTGTACCCCAAAATGGTCAGTATGCTTTTTCCCAGCAGCCGCTGTTCTGTGTCATCATCGACCAGCAGGATTGTTTGCCCTTCACCCTGTTTATGTGCGGGCGGCGTGATGTTTGCCGCTTGCGTCGCATCCTCTTCCTTCATAAGGGCAGGAAGAAAGACTGTGATGGTTGTACCATTATTGGGAACACTTTTCACGTCCAGATACCCTTCGTGATCCTTAACCGTCCCCCAAACTACGGTCATGCCCAATCCGGTACCGCTGCGTCCCATGATTTTGCTGGTATAAAATGGCTCAAAAATCTTCGCCAGATTGTCCTCGGGAATGCCCATGCCGGTGTCGCTGATGGTCAGAACGACATAGTTTCCTGGAACGGTCGTGTCGTATCCTTTAATGGGGGTATCGACGTACTTGTTTTCCGTTGTAATAGAGATGCTGCCTTGGTTCTCTATCGCTTCATAACTATTAATAAGCAGGTTCATGACCGCTTTTTCCAGATGGACAGGGGAGCCCGATAAAGTCTGGAGATCGGCTGCGAGCTTTGTTTCAAGAGTGATGTCCGGATAGTTTTTCTGTAGATTTATAAACTCCGGGCTTTGGAGATGGGCATTGATCACATCGTTGAGCTGCACTTTTTCTCTGGCAGTTATTCCCCGTCGAGCCAGAGTCAGCAAATCCTGGACAATTACCGCCGCCCGGGTTCCGGCTCGACGTATGTTTTGGAGAGGGCCGCGCATATCGCTGTCAGGCGGTAGTCTGTGCAGCAGCAGGTCTGGGTAACTGACGATGCCGGACAGTACGTTGTTCAGGTCATGAGCGACTCCACCGGCCAGACGGCCGAGAAGTTCCATTTTTTCGCTCCTGAGCAGTTCCGACTCCAGGCGCAAACGTTCCTGTTGGGCCCATTTACGTTCTTCCATTTCAATTCGTAAATGTTCATTGGCTTCCTCAAGTTCCGCTGTCCTGAGGGCGACTCTTCTTTCCAGCTGGTTTCTCGCCTCTTCCAGTTCCTTTTCTTTTTCCTGCAGTTCGTTGATGGTGCCGGCGAGGAGCTGCTGTTTGTCGATAAGTGCATTCCTGCTTGCCGCCCGGCTGTGCTCTACTAAAAAAGCCAGGACGCTGACCAGTAGATACGAAGGGATAAAACGAATGGCAAAATCTTTGCTGTAGACATTGATGTTGTCGGAAAACAAATCAAAAAATAAAAATCCTGTGCAAAAAGAAAAGAGCAGAAGCGTCGTCCACATGCCACGCGGTAATCCAAGCAGGTAGAGGGAAAAAAGCGGAAAGGTATAGAGCCACATGAACGATGTAGTGTGCACGCCACCGATCAGAAACAGATAACAGAAAAAAAGGAACAAAGTAGCCACGCCAAAACGCGATGCCACGGGCTCGTTTCCGGTATGGTGGAGGTAACCCAGGTGAGCAAACAGGACGGAGGAAGCAAGAAAATCGGCAATACCAAGAAGATGGGCATCCTGCGCCAGGGCAACAATACCCATAATCAAGAGCAGAATAGCTCCTAGAAAGAGAAAAATATTCAACATTACAATTTTCCTCAGGGTCTCGCTGTCCTGACCTTCACGGATTCCGCGGTAGCAAAATGGGTGCATCTATATCTCCAGAATTTTCAGGAAGTTCGTAATGAAAAAAATATGCGGTGGTAACAAGTCAATTGATAGATTTCCCTCTTCCCGATTGTACAACAGTATATCATAATTGACGCCAGTCTAGTAGCGAGGGCCTGGTACTCTGATGCAAGTACCTAAAAGACAACCGTCTGAAATGTGACGTGCAGGTCGGTTTTATGGCGCAAACCGATGCCGGTATCTTGTTATTCCGTGTTTCATGTACCAGCAGCGGCTGCTTTCTGGCGCTTTTGCAAGTAATACAATGTCTCACGCTGCCCTCACCATTATCAAAATATTGCAAGGAGAACCCCTCGGGGAGGGGGGCAGGTTTCCGGATTCATCCCCGTTAGCGTAATTGGATTGCCGGAAAGTCAGTACGAGCTGTCTGGAATTGTTTGGAGGCTGGTCTGTCTTTGGAGAAAAAAGAGTGTTTTGGCATATATTTAAAAACTTAATAATAATTATCACCGGCTTTATTCCTGCTGTCAAGATGATATTCTGTGCCGGTAGCGTTTTCCTGCCACTCGCTGACATTGACCCCAGGAGCGACTGGTGTTCTAACTGGTGGTACGGGTTCGTTCGTAGATTTCAGGAGAACAAGAAAACTGTGGAAATCCGGGTCGTTTCGAGGTAAAAGGACCTTGTGCATCCTATCTTTTATCTCTCTGTAAAATTTTGATGAGGTTTGTTGACATATACAATTTCTTTGTTAATAATAATCGGCACCACATCAGAGATAGCCTTACCACGGTCGGTTTCCTGGTGCTTCAACCAATTATGAGGTTTATGGCTTGGTTTTGTCTTGATTGTTTGTCAAAACCTTTTGTTAATATTGTTAAAAATGGCTGGATTTTGAATCAACACTGCTTATCCTGTTTTTAACCACAGGCTGGTCGGCTTTATTTTTTGTGCACAAAAAGCAAATGTATAGATCAGGAAAGGAGGTGGGAAAAGGAGAGACGTCGGGCGAGAAAGATACGAATCTTGCCAATTTGCAGGAAGAACACCGGTAATTAAGGTTGTTTTGTTGAAAAGAGTCAGGGCTGGAGGAAGAGAGTCAGAAGGAAAACAATTTGCTGGTATTGCAGGGAACATTTTCTGAGTACCGTTAATCATCTATGAATTGCTTTTTGATATGGGTGCAGTTTGATTTGTTGTTTGCATTTTATGACGGATACTGTTAGATTTGCTACGTCGTGTTAGAGTTGTCTTTTGGTTTATTTATTAAAAATTAATTGGGGAAATTATTATGCAGAAAAAAACATTATTTGCTTTGCTGGCTATGCTCGCTATCAGTGTGCCTGCATTTTCTATTGAGTTGCCTCAAGGTGCTACTCCGACCTTTGAGAAGGACATAACAGCTTATGCGTCAGGTTATAAATTTAACGAACTGCTGGAAGCTTATGGCTTGAAATTGGCGCCAGAAGCAGTATCCACAGTTCCTACATCCTATGCCAAAGTTGCCGATAATAACGTTGTCTTCAATAACGATTCTATTGCCTACACTCCTGTCCAGTACCACTCCATCCTCACCGCTTACGGCCTCCTGCTTACGCCGGAAGACGTAACCAGCAAGTTGGGCGGGGTTTCTTCTTATGCCACTGTCAAAGATGGCGAGATTGTGTTTGGTAAAGATTCTGTTGCGTATGATGGCAAGGAATGGAATGAAATTCTCAGCGCGTACTCCTTGCCAGAAGTAGCTGCTCCGGTTGTTGTTCCTGCAGGATGTCCAGACGAAGACGGTGATGGCGTCTGCGATGATCAAGATGCCTGTCCTGGTACACCTAAAGGTATAGCTGTCGATGAGAGAGGTTGCTGGGCATTGTCAAGCGCGGTGTTGTTTGATTTTGACAAGGCAGTCATCAAAAAGCAATTCTATCCTGAATTGGATAAGACCAAAAAGATATTCGATGACTATCCAACAATGAGAGTTCAGATTGACGGTCATACTGACAGTGTAGGTACTGACAAGTATAACCAGAAACTTTCTGAAAGACGCGCCAATGCGGTCATGAAATATCTGGTTAACAAAGTAGGAATCGAGGCCAATCGATTGAAAGCAGTAGGATATGGCGAGTCAAAACCTGCTTATCCTAATGATACCGCAGAAAATCGAAGCAAAAACAGAAGGGTTGAATTTACGCCTGCCATGTAAGTAAGGCCAACACTCTGGGCAGCGACTCCGAACGGAGTTGCTGCTGAGGGAAATAAAAGAGCCCATGGTGTGTTTACCGACACACCATGGGCTCTTTTTTTGTTTATTTGTAAAGCGATGCCAACTGAAGCTGTGCGGTCAAGCGCCCCGCTCTAGGAGCATTGAACAGAATCTTGATTTTCTAACTGCTTACCACGATGCGTTTAAAAATTCTTTTCTCCGGTCTGGCAAGCAAAAGTGAGCCGGCTCTAGTTGGTCGCCTCGGCGGCGTTCTGTTTGGCTGCATATGCGGTGGCAGCACATTCATTCTTGCCAAGATCGAGTTCCTCGGCTTTTTCATCGTCAACCTTTTCAAGGTTGGCGTTAATGCGCCGGATCATCGCGTACTCATCGGGTTGTTTTCTCATGTTACTCTTAATGAAACGAAGGAAGTCCGCCTTATCCTTAATTGCGTAGATAGCTTTATTAAACAGCATCGTTTCTGCCAAAGTTGAGGCAAAGGCGAGTTTATCGTTTGCCTCCTCCCAGCTCATATAGTGCCCGGGAAGAATTACCATATCGCCGTTGTATGCCCTGACCTTCTGCAGCGTTTCAAACAGCTTGTCAGACCACGCCTCTACTTGACCGCCAAGATCAGGACGGCCGATCGACTGGATAAACATGGTGTCGCCGGTAATCATGAAGCGATTGTCAATAATATAGCTGGTTGATCCCGGGGTATGCCCGGGTGTAAAGATACACTGAACGGTTGGACCAGGGCGGGAAAAACTGTAATAAGCCCCATCCTGCAAATGGGTGTAGGTGATGTTTGCCCCGGCAAAATCGTTTTCGTTGGCGAGAAACTCCGCCCCGGTTTTTTCTGAGAGCATCCTGCTTCCGGCAATATAGTCGGCCTGAAGGTGGGTCTCGAAGGTTTTAATCAGGGTGCAGCCATTCTGCCGGGCAAATTCAAGATAAAAATCTATGTTTCTGGTTGGATCAAAAAGCATAAGTTCATCGCTATGTTGCAGGCCATAGCTTGCTGATGCCTTACCCGGCCTGATGAACTGGTATAACTGAAAGGGTTCACCAGGATTCAGCAGTACAGGTACCAGGAGGTTGCCCCAGGATTTTATGCCTCCTTCAAGATAACCAACGTCTTGAATGCCGTGCTTGTCCAGGATTTCTGCTACAAATTTGGCAGAACCTTCTTTGGCACAGACAATGCGGACGGGTTTGTTTTTGATCACCTTGGCGACACATTCCTCTTCAATTTCCATAAAGTCGAAGTAGGAAATGTTCTGCATAGTGAACGGATAGGGTGCCTCGACTTTGAATCGGCCAAAATCGACTTTATTTCTGACATCAAGAACTACTATGTCTTTTTTGCTTGTCAGCCAGGCATAAAGTTCTGTTGCGGTGTAGGTGAATATGCTCATTTGATCTCCTTCGGTTTATCGTTTTTGAAAAGAGTCTTGTGGAAGTATGGTAAAAAAACTGAGTCGTTCGACTATACTCAATGCAGGATATACCGGGATTAAAAGCGTAAAAATCCTGCTTCCTCCGCGGTTGTTGCAAAACAATTAACATGCAGCAGCCAGTAGTGATGTGAATTCTCGCGAATTGCCCGGGCAGTGGCCGGAGGGAGCCAGTGACTGTCGTCAATCAGATTGTAAAAATATGAATCTACGCCGATAAACCCATCGAGGAAATGGGTCATAATATGTAAAGTCTTGCTCAGATATCCTTGCTCTATATTCAGGAAATCTTCTGTTCTCTCGATCTTAGCCTGTACGAGCTCGTTGATCAGTTTTCGTACAACCCGTCGGTTATGTTCTTCCGCAGCAAGAATACGGTCAAGAAAGTCTGCATCGAGGCTGGAAAAAGATTGCGCCTTAACAGCCTCGATACAGTCATATACGACCAGGGAGGTGAGGTCAAAAAATTTATGTACCTGCTCTCGGCAGTGGTCGAATGAATCGCCGACCAGAAGCATATTGTGCTGGGAGATCTGATTCATGATTACCAGTAGTTAATAGGGTTTAATGGTTGAGACTTTCGATTACGCGCTTGCCGATTCGCCTGCCCATCTCCATGCACTCTTCCAGTTTTCTGTCATCCGGTACATATTTAATCCGAACACCGTCCTCGATGACATCAATTTTCATGTCCTGCAATGCCGTATTTATCAGGCCGACCGCCTCACCACTCCAGCCGAAGGAACCAAAGGCGGCACCGAATTTATTGGTCGGTTTCAGACCGCGCATATACATGAGAAAACCGGCCATGCGCGGCAACAGACCATTGTTCAGGGTCGAGCATCCGATAACGACTGCCTTGGCGTTCAGTACCTCGGTCATGACATCGCTGCGATGATGCACCTTGAGGTTAATCATCCTGGTGCTCACTCCAGTTTCCCGGAGTCCTGTGCCGATTGCGTGGGCCATTTTCTCTGTGGAGTGCCACATGGAATCATAGATTACCAGGGTCTTTGGGTCCGCTTCATTGCGACTCCATTTATCGTAGGCCTCAAGGATCTTGTCTTGATGCGTTCGCCAGATAACGCCATGATCGGGGGCGATCATTTTGATATTGAGGTTCATCTCGGCGACCGAAGCCAGAAGTTTTTTAATGAGCGGGGCATAAAGATACAGGATATTTGCATAATACTTGGCACTCTCCTGCATGACTTCCGACAGATTCACCTCATCATCGAATCTCTCGCTGGTGGCATAGTGCTGCCCAAAGGCATCGCTTGAAAAAAGAATGCCGTCTTCTTTTATATAGCTGAACATTGAATCCGGCCAATGAAGCATTCTGGTCTCGAGGAACTGGATGGTTCGCTTGCCAAGACTCACTTCGCTTCCGGATTTTACCACTTCATACGGCCAGTCCTCCCGATGGAAATGATCAAGAAGAGCTTTCTGGCCCATCGGTGAGCAGAACAGTTTCTCCGGTTTGATTATATCCATCATTTCCGGCAGACTTCCGGAGTGATCCATTTCCACATGATTAACTACCAGATAATCAATTTTAGCCGGGTCGATAATTGCCCGTATATTGTACAGCAGTTCACCCATATGGGAACGTTTAACGGTATCGAACAGGGTTACCTTTTTGTCCACAATGAGAAAGGCATTGTAGGTCGTTCCCTTATAGGTTGAGTAGCCGTGAAAATCCCGGACGTCCCAGTCGACGGCTCCTACCCAGTAAATTCCCTTTGCCAGTTCCGTGTTACTCATTTCTACTCCAAGAATATGTAATCTGATTTGTTGAATTCGAGCCGGTATAATCGACCTCAGTGTATACAGTTGGCCTTATGGAAGCAACCGGTTCCTTGTATTTTTCTATATTTATGATATAGGACAGAAAAAAATTATTACCATAAAAGGCCGACAATATCATAAGAATCGTCTTCCTTCTTTGTTAATAAAATGATAATGATTATTATAATCTTACCTGTTGATTGTTGCTACTGTAAAATAGCCGACAGGTCCCTCTCCTGCCGTTATAACTGTACGTGAAAGTATCGAGCAGCCGGCCTGGGGATCTTAAGTAGAAAATGTGCCGCACATGAAAAAATACCCCTCAATCGATCCTGGTCTTTGCAGCAACTGCCTGGGCTGTGTCGAAATTGCCCCGAAGGTGTTCAGATATAACCGGGAAACTGGATTGATGGAGATCATCGAAAGGGAAGAATATCCCATTGATCTTGTCGATGAGGCGATAAAAAACTGTCCGGAAGACTGCATTAGCTGGGAGGACTGACTCTTTGCCGCAGTGGATAAAATAAATAGATTCTGGTAGGATTATTCCTTCCTTTTGCCCGATCGGATCCGATCAAGGGAAAATACAATACATTCATGGCTGGTGAACGGGTATGAGCTGAGCAGGTCAAATACATTTTATGGATACACCATTTAAAATTCTATCGCAGTACCAGCCTTCCGGTGATCAGCCGCAAGCCATTAACATGTTGGCTGACGGTGTGCAGGCCGGCGTGAAAAGTCAGGTCCTGCTCGGGGTAACCGGGTCAGGCAAAACGTTCACCATGGCGAATGTTATCCAGCAGGTGCAACGGCCGACTCTGGTGATTGCGCCGAACAAGACCCTGGCTGCCCAGCTGTTCAGTGAATTTAAAGAACTCTTTCCCGACAATGCGGTTGAGTATTTTGTGTCGTATTACGATTATTATCAGCCAGAGGCCTATATTCCCCAGTCGGATAGTTATATCGAAAAGGATTCCTCAATAAACGATGCAATAGACAAGATGCGTCACTCGGCGACACGTTCTCTGCTTACCCGGAAAGATGTCTTGATTGTTGCCTCGGTCTCCTGTATCTACGGTTTAGGCTCCCCGGATGAATACAAGAATATGCATCTGTTCCTCCGGGTCGGCGATGAGTATCCTCTGGAAGAGATTCAGCGACGTCTGGTCTATATGCAGTACGAGCGCAATGATATCTCCTTTCACCGTGGCACTTTTCGGGTGCGCGGCGATGTGCTGGATATTTTCCCAGTCCACGAAGAGGAAAGATCGATCCGGGTTGAGTTCTTCGGTGATACCCTTGAGGCCCTCGTCATTATTGATCCCCTGCGTGGAGTGGTCCTGGAGAAACTTGAGGAGTATACGGTCTTTCCCGGCAGCCATTTTGTTACCTCGAAAGATCGATTACAGGTTGCCTGCGAGACAATCAAGGAGGAGCTGTCCGGGCGCCTGGAAACATTGTATCAGGAAAACAGATTGGTAGAGGCCCAGCGTCTTGACCAGCGGACCATGTTTGATCTGGAAATGATTCAGGAATTAGGGTATTGCAACGGGATAGAAAATTACAGTCGCCACCTGACCGGGAAAAAACCAGGCGTTCCGCCTCCTAACCTGCTCGATTACTTTCCCGAGGACTATCTGCTTTTTATCGATGAGAGCCATATAGCCATTGGCCAGCTGAATGGCATGTACAATGGGGATCGATCGCGCAAGACAACCCTGGTCAATTATGGATTTCGCCTCCCTTCAGCGCTTGATAACCGACCGTTGCGCTTTGATGAATTTGCCGGACGGGTCAATCAGGTGATCTACGTCTCGGCCACCCCCGGACCTTATGAACTGGAACAGGCACAGGGCAGGGTGGTTGAGCAGGTCATCCGGCCAACCGGGCTTCTCGATCCACGAATCGAAGTCCGGCCCGCCACCAGCCAGGTCGACGATCTGCTTGAAGAAATACGGTTGCGGGCCAACCGCGGCGAGGCGGTGCTGGTGACAACGCTTACCAAGCGAATGGCGGAAGATCTTACCACGTACTATGAAAATCTCGGTATCCGGGTGCGCTATCTCCATTCCGACATAAAAACCCTTGAACGTATAGAAATCATCCAGGCCCTGCGTAAAGGGGAGTTTGACGTGCTGGTCGGCATCAATCTGTTGCGCGAAGGTCTCGATATTCCCGAGGTTTCTCTGGTGGCAATCCTTGATGCCGACAAGGAAGGTTTCCTCCGGTCGGAAAGATCGCTCATCCAGACCTGCGGCCGTGCCGCCAGAAATGTCGATGGCCTGGTGATTATGTATGCCGACAATATAACCGGCTCCATGCGATATACCATGGATGAAACCGAGCGAAGGAGACTGATCCAGAAAGAGTATAACCTGAAAAACGGGATCACTCCGCAGACCATCATTTCGTCGGTCAAGGATACCATGCAGCAGCATTTACATAATTCCGGCTATACAATGGAAAATATGGATGCAAGCCTGCTTGCGCTTGCCGAAGAACTGCCGGTTTTTACATCGGTAAAGGACTTGGAAAAAGAAATCAAGAAACTGGAAAAAGAAATGCTTCTGGCTGCTCAGGAGCTGGCCTTCGAAAAGGCGGCGGAGCTGCGTGATAAAATAAAGAAGATTCGTCTGCTGGAGATAGAAATAGGGTGACTGAGGGGAAAATTAATAATCTACTGCTCGGTATAGTACCGACAACCTTCGCCTGGTTGATGCGACTATGGTTTGGCAGCTGCAGAGTCACCATCCACAATCAAGAGTACTGTTTTCATGCGGCAGAAAAAGATAAGACGGCAATAGCCACATTTTGGCATTATTCGATAATTTTCGTTTTGTATCAGATGCGCCATTATTCCGGTACGGCAATGGTCAGCGCCAGCAGAGACGGCGAATACATTGCCAGGCTGGCTGAAAAGTTTGGTTTTGATACGGTGCGGGGATCAAAAAATCATAAAAGTGTGGAGGGACTGAAGGCCATGTTGCGGGCAGTTCGCCATGGCAGCAATGCGGCAATTGTGGCGGATGGTTCTCAGGGGCCGCCCAGGATTGTGCAGGCCGGTTCCATTCTTCTTGCCTCCAGGACAGGTGCACCGATATTGCCGATGGTCTATGCAGCATCCAGCTATTTTACCATTCATTCCTGGGACAGGACGATTATTCCAAAACCTTTCTCCCGCATCGATTATTATTATGGGGAACCGCTTTTCGTCCCGGCTGGATTACCGCCGGAAGGGCTTGAGGAATATCGATTGTATCTGGAGGAACGGCTGAATACCCTCTATGATCACGCATGGGGAAAATATGCAAAGGCAGCACACTGAAAATTTGCTAAATTGATTGCAATAGAGTCAAGAACATCGGTAAATCTACCATCCCGCAGAAGATTGGATGCGCAGTAACAGAGAAGGAAGGATTGTATACATGGAAAAGAAAGGGTTGGTAATTGCCGGACTCGCCGGCGGATCGGGAAAGAGTGTAGTTTCTGTGGGAATTACCGCTGCATTTGCCAGGATGGGACGGCGTATTGTGCCGTTTAAAAAGGGGCCGGACTATATTGATGCCGGATGGCTGCAGCTTGCCGCCGGGAGGAGATGCTACAATCTCGATCCGTTTTTTATGAGCGGAGAAGCCATTCATCGCTCGTTTATGGTGCATTCAGACGGCGCAGAACTGGTCATTGTCGAGGGCAACAGGGGCTTGTATGATGGAGTCGATGTCCTGGGGGGCTATTCCACCGCGGAACTGGCCCTGACGCTTGATCTGCCGGTGATTCTGGTCGTCAACTGTACCAAGACAACCAGAACAGTGGCAGCGATGGTGCTCGGCTGTCAACAGTTCGATAAGCGACTCGATATAAAAGGTGTTGTGCTCAACCAGATAGCGACAGAGCGACAGCGTCTGCTGGTCACCGAATCGGTGGAGAGCTATACCGGTATTCCGGTACTCGGCTCGATACCACGATTGAAGAGAGATATCTTTCCGATGCGGCACCTGGGAATGGTTCCCCATCAGGAATATACGGACAGTCATGAGGCGCTCGGATTTCTCGCCGATCTGATAGCAGAAAATGTCGACCTTGGATCCATCGAGTCGATTATGAAAATCCTTCCAGAGGCTGATCAGACTGTTGCCGGGAAAGAGAATGAGCTGTCGGCAGCGACGTCGCCAAAGATGAGAATCGGTGTTCTCCAGGATGCTGCTTTTCAGTTTTACTACTCAGAGAACCTGGAAGCACTGGAAATGGCCGGCGCCCAGTTGGTCTACGTCAATGCGCTCAGCGACAGCAGCCTCCCCGAGCTCGATGGCCTGTATATCGGCGGTGGTTTTCCTGAGACCAGTGCCCGGGAGCTGGCGGCCAACACTTCGTTTCGTCAATCGGTTAAAAAGGCGGCCGAAGACGGTCTGCCGATTTATGCGGAGTGTGGTGGCCTGATGTATCTGGGTGATTCCATCGTGCTTGATGGGGAAGAGTTTCCGCTGGTCGGTATTTTCCCGGTACGCTTTGGTATGTCGGCGAAACCTCAGGCCCATGGCTATACCATTTTTCATGTTGCCAAAAAAAATGGTTTTTACAAGCAGGGGGTTGATATTAAAGGCCACGAGTTTCGCTATTCGAAAATTCTCGACTGGCGAGGGAGCTCCGACCAGCTTATCCTGAAAATGGTCCGTGGCCGCGGGTTTATTGACGGGTGGGACGGCTTGACCTACAACAACGTCCTGGCCTTATACACCCATATCCATGCCGACGGGACGCCCGAATGGGCTGGGGCTTTTGTGCAAAGGTGTCGGGCGGTCCAGAAATAACGGGTTGATTCTTCGGCAGGAAGTGGTCCGGAGATCAGTGGGCGGTACTAGAGCCGAGCACTTTCAGGCTGATTTCCTTCTGTTTTTCTGCACTTGGTGCCGGCTCGACCCAGTGTATAAAAGATTCTCTGGTACGCATAAAGCTGCCATTGTCTTCTTTGCATTTGTCACAGATACTTTGCGCCTGATCGCGGTACATGATGATTTCCGAAGCGGGATCCCCCTCTTTGGATACGGCCGCCATTTTCCTGCAGCCACATTCCAGGCGCACGACTACGACGCCGATCCCGTCCGGACTTCCCTCCAGGATACCTTCGATCATGGCCTGTTCGCGTTTTTCTGCCTGGATTGTTTTTTTCGGTTTTTTTTCTTTCATGAGATATACATATAATTATTGGCAACGTGGTTTCGCCCGACTTTGTGCCGGTGCCGACCTTGAATCCTCCCTGAGGAGGGCTGGTAAGACGAAGGTGCACTATATAAAAAAAAAAGTGCTCAGGTCAACAGTTATTCATCATCGCCCGTCTGGCAATGGCAGGAAGATAATGGTGTAATTTATTGAAACATAATGTTTTTTACTGGAAATACTCTTTGTGGCTTGCAGGAAATCAGCTCGCCGTTTTTGCTTGACAAAAATCTGGCCGTGAATTAATCCAATATGACACGTAACAACGGATGTAAAACGATGTTCGGATAGCCAATTAAGTATGATGAATACTTATTTTCTCAATCACATTTTACGGAGGTAATTCATGTTTGAAGTAATAGTTGACAAAGACAAGTGCAGTGGCGACGAAGAGTGTGTAGCAGCATGTCCAGCTCAGGTATTTGAGATGGTAGATGGTAAAGCAGAGCCGGTAGAGATGGACGAATGTCTCGGCTGCGAGACCTGTGTTGAAGTATGTCCTGAAGGTGCTATCACTGTAAACGAAGTCTGATATCCCCCTGGTTTTTTAACAGAACAAGCCCATCTCCTGCAAAGGAGATGGGCTTGTTCTATTTGTACATGGTGCATTGCAAATGACTAAAGGTCTGGCTCGTTTCAAACCGGGGGTTGCTACGCGTACCCATCTGCTGCTGTCGGCTGCTCTCTGGACGACGATCGGTGTTCTGCTGCTTGCCAAAGGCACGTATCGCCTGAGCCAGCTGGCTGAGTGGCAGGCCTTTGTCGTTGTGATTCCGGCAATCGTCATCGGCAGCCTGAAAGCGGTTTTTGTCCTGGATAAATCTGCCCGTCGGGGTATCGACCGCATCCTCACTTTTAAAGACGGGACATGTCTTGGTGCAGTCTACTCCATTAAAACATGGATATTGGTATTGTGCATGATGGGGATGGGTGTTATCTTGCGCAATTCTTCTCTGCCCATTAAGTTTCTTGGTTTTCTATATATCACTATCGGCTGGGCAATGTTGGTGTCCAGCAGACTTGCCTGGAGGGCTTGGCTGCAGGGAAAGTAACCATCCCTCATTTTACTGTTATGTACGATTACTCCTTTAATAGCATAAAAATAAATTGTTCCGCCCTGCGAAAAAACTACGCCTTTATCCAGCAAAAAACAGGTGCAGGGGTTCCCGTGATGGCCATGGTGAAGGCAGATGCTTACGGCCATGGTATGGTGATGGCAGCCAAAGCCTTTAGTCACGCCGGATGTACTGCCTTCGGCGTTGCTGAATTGCGCGAGGCTGTTCTGCTGCGCGAGGCAGGGATACAGGGTGATATATATGTGACAATCGGTTTTGTGGAAATCGATGCCGGTCTGTTTTTTCAGTATCGGCTTACCCCGGTTATCTACAGCTACGCTGCGGCTCAGGCTCTGTCGATACAGGCGGTGGCTCTGGGACAGGAAATCGGCATCCATATCAAAGTCGATTCGGGAATGGGCCGTCTGGGCATCTTCCCCCCTGACATACCCGCATTTGCCGATACTGTTGCCAGTTTGCCGGGCATAAAGATTAACGGGCTGATGAGTCACTTCCCGGAATCGGATAATCCCGCCGCCGAGAGTACCCGGGAAAACTTTACCCAGTTTGCAGGCGCCTGCCGCGCACTGAAAAACAGATATACAACTCTCTGTCATATTGCCAATTCCGGAGCAGTGCTTAATTTCCCCGACACCTGGTGTGATATGGTACGGGCCGGGATAGCTCTCTATGGCTATCATCCTGCCGGTTCTGACGGTGGAGAGGGTCCCAGCTGCACTGCATTGATTCCGGCTATGTCCTTTACCTCGAGAATCCTCCAGGTAAAAACCGTGCCGGCGGGAAGGGGAATAAGCTATGGTCACACCTTTCGCACCAGGCGGCAGACAACTCTTGCCGTACTGCCGGTTGGCTACGAGGACGGTTTTTCAAGGCTGCTGTCTAACAGGGCGAAGGTCTTGGTGCATGGTCATCCGGTACCGGTTGTCGGCCGGATCTGTATGAATATGTGCATGATCGATGTCACCGGTCTGACAGATGTTGCCGCCGGGGATGAGGTCGTTCTGCTCGGACGACAGGGGCAGCAGACCATCACCGCCGATGACATAGCAAAGGAAATGGGCAGCATCAGTTATGAGGTTCTCTGTCTGCTGGGTAATAACAATCAACGACAATATATTGAGTAGAGATCAATGATCCGTTCAGAAGTTAAAAAGGTGCTTGACGACTGTTTTGCACATGGTGTTGCAGAGGGCCTGTGGTCAGATGAAGCCGCCGGGAAATTCACCGTAGAACTGCCTAAACATGAAGGGCAGGGCGATTTCTCGACGAACCTGGCCCTGGTGCTGGCTGGGATCGAAAAGAAAAATCCCCGGCAAATTGCGCAACTCGTGGCCGAACAACTATCGAGCCATACCGATCTCATCGCACGAGTGGAGATTGCCGGACCAGGTTTTGTGAATATCTTTATTGACCACGATGTCTGGCGGCGATTGATTCCTAAGATTATTGACCGAGGCGCCGCATTCGGGAAAAGCAGCGTCGGAGCCGGACGCAAGGTAATGGTTGAATTTGTCAGCGCCAATCCTACCGGGCCGCTCAGCATTGGCCATGGGCGACAGGCGATTCTCGGCGATTCCATCGCCCGGTTGCTCGAAGCCACCGGGCATGATGTTTTCCGCGAGTATTACTATAATGATGCCGGTCGACAGATGCGTGTTCTCGGCGAGTCGACCCGTGCCAGGTACCTTGAATTACTCGGTGAAAAATTTACTTTTCCTGAAGATGGCTATCAGGGGGAATATATTGTCGACATCAGCAGATCGCTGATTGACGAACAGGGCGATGGACTGAAAGACCATGCCGATGTCACGCCGTTCAAAGAACAGGCCGAACGATATATTTTTAAAGACATTTCCTCCACCCTCGAGCGGATGGGGATTGTTTTTGACAATTATTATAATGAGCATTCCCTGTATGAAAACGGGCTTATCGATGACGTGGTGGCCGAGCTGAAAGCCAAGGGGTATGTCTACGAACAGGACAATGCGGTGTGGTTTAAAACCACCGTTTTCGGGCAGGAACAGGATCGGGTTATCATCAAGAGCTCCGGTGAGCCGACCTACCGGCTGCCGGATATGGCCTATCATCGGGAAAAATTTCGCCGAAATTTTGACTGGCTGGTAAATATTTTTGGTTCCGACCATATTGCCACGGTCCCGGATGTTCTTGCGGGGGTAAAGGCGCTGGGCTATGATCCGGACAAGATAACCGTCGTCCTGCATCAGTTCGTGACCCTGACCCGGGATGGGAAACAGGTGAAAATGTCCACCCGTAAGGCCAATTTCATTACTGTCGATGAGTTGCTGGATGAGGTTGGCGTCGACCCTGTTCGATTTTTCTTTATGATGCGCAAGGCGGACAGCCAGCTGGAATTTGACCTGGAACTGGCTAAAAAACAAAGTCAGGAAAACCCGGTCTATTATGTGCAGTATGGGTATGCCCGTCTCTGTGCTATACTGCGTCAGGCGACGGAAAAAGGATTTGCCGAGCCGCAGTATGATGCGGACGAGGCCAGGCTCCTGACAGAGCCGGAAGAACTCAAACTGCTCCAGACTATGTCGACTTTCCCTTCTACCATCGAAGGGAGCGCCCTGGAGCTGGCCCCGCATAAGATTATTTTTTACCTTATGGAACTTGCCGGTCAGCTGCATAGCTATTATAACAAACACAAGGTAATAACCGATGATCTTCCCCTCAGTCGAGCCAGGCTCTGTATGATAAAAGCACTGCAGGTGGTCTTGAAAAACGGGCTTGATATTGTTGGACTGTCAGCTCCGCAGAGAATGTAGGTGGGAATACCGGATGGCAGTAAAGCGCAGGACCCAGGCAAAAAAACTCAAATTCGAGTTAACCAGGAGTGCGATAGCCGGCATTGGCGTTATCGTCTTTTGTCTTTTTTTGTGGATGTTCCTGCTTGGGGTCTGGACCGGTCAGTCGCTGCTGCTGCCATCCTATGAAAAAAACGACGTAGTCGCTCATGAGCCTGTCAAAAAAATAGGGCCGCTCATTCTTCGGGCGGAAAAGAAAATTGTTAAAAAAGCGGAATAAGGGGCACTGAATTTTACTCTCCTTAAGATCTGTGTATAATAGAAGACCAGCAATTACCAATTCGGCTTCACAAAAAACATCTGGAGACGGTTGTACGGACCTTTTACGGACCACTACCAACGGCAAAATATAATGATCGGAAAAATACTCACCAAGGTTTTTGGCAGCAGTAATGACAGATATCTCAAACAGCTTAACCCGCTAGTCAGGCGAGTCAACGAGCTGGAAAAGGACATCGAGATTCTAGACGATGCAGCATTGGCGGCAAAAACCGTTTCGTTCAAGGAACGAATTGCCCAGGGTGAACCACTGGATGATTTGTTGCCGGAGGCCTTTGCCGTTGTGCGTGAAGCAGCAAAACGGGTTCTTGGCGAGCGTCATTACGATGTTCAGCTGGTAGGTGGCATAGTCCTGCATCAAGGCAAGATCGCCGAGATGAAAACAGGTGAGGGGAAGACCCTCACCTCGACCCTGCCGGTGTATCTCAACGGCCTCACCGGTAAAGGTGTGCATGTCGTTACCGTCAATGATTATCTCGCAGCGCGCGACAGTGAGTGGATGGGCAAGGTGTATACCTTTCTCGGCATGAGCTTTGGTAAAATTATCCATGGCTTAAATGATACCGAGCGCCGGGCGGCATATGGGGCGGATATCACCTACGGTACCAACAACGAATTTGGCTTTGACTACCTGCGTGACAATATGAAGTTCGAACTGGCTGAGTTTTGCCAGCGCGGCTTTAATTTTGCCATTGTTGATGAGGTCGATTCCATTCTTATTGATGAAGCCCGGACTCCGCTTATTATCTCGGGGCCGGCGGATATCTCCACCGATCTGTACAAGAACGTCAACCGGATCATGTCGAAGTTCAAGAAAGACGAGCATTATACCGTTGATGAGAAGGCGCGACAGGTTTCCCTGACGGAAGAAGGTGTCGCTCTTGGTGAAGAGCTCCTCGAAGTGGAAAACCTTTATGATCCGACCAGTATTGAAAAGCTCCACCATCTCAATCAGGCCTTGAAGGCCCACATCCTTTTTAAAAACGATGTCGACTATATTGTCCGCGACAATCAGGTCATCATTGTTGATGAATTTACCGGTCGAACCATGGAAGGCAGGCGGTATAGCGACGGCCTGCACCAGGCGCTGGAAGCCAAGGAGAAAGTGAAAATTGAACAGGAAAATCAAACTCTTGCTTCAATTACCTTTCAGAACTATTTCAGGATGTATGACAAACTGGCGGGAATGACCGGTACCGCTGACACGGAAGCCCCGGAATTTAAGAAAATATATAATCTCGATGTCGTGGTCATGCCGACCAACCAGCCGATGGTGCGCGACGACTATGCCGATGTCATCTATAAGAATGAGGCGGCGAAATATCGGGCAGTCGTCCGAGAAATCAGCGAGTTGCACAAGGCCGGACGCCCCGTTCTGGTCGGAACCATTTCTATTGATGTGTCGGAAAAAATTTCCAATATGCTCAAAAAAGAAAAGATTGAGCATGAGGTTCTAAATGCCAAACACCATGAGCGTGAAGCGGAGATTATCGCCGGAGCCGGACAACTGGGCAAGGTGACAATTGCGACGAATATGGCCGGACGAGGAACAGATATCAAGCTCGGACCCGGGGTCGTTGAGGTTGGCGGACTGCATATCCTTGGTACTTCACGCCATGAATCCCGGCGTATCGACAACCAGTTGCGCGGTCGATCCGGGCGGCAGGGAGATCCAGGTTCTTCGCGATTTTTTCTGTCTCTGGAAGATGATCTGCTGCGTATTTTCGGCTCAGGCCGTATCACCGGCATCATGGATAAGCTTGGTATGGAAGAGGATGAACCCATCGAGCATAACATGATCTCACGGGCTATTGAGAATGCGCAGCGCAAGGTTGAGGGACATAACTTCGATATCCGTAAGCATCTGCTGGAATACGACGATGTTATGAACAAGCAGCGCGAGCTTATCTATCAGCAGCGACGGGATGTTCTCGAAAAAGCCGATGTCAGTGAGGTCGTCCAGGATATGATTGAAGACCTGGTGGATATTGTCACCGGAGAGTTCTATCAGGATCGTATCGATTCGGCGGAATGGGACTGGGCGGGATTCAAGACCCGGATGGGGGAACTGTTCCACCATGTGCCTGAGTGGCCCGAAGAGGAGTTGGAAGGATTGAAGTTTGACACCTTCACCCAAAAGACCCTCGATTTTATCAAGCAGGCCTACAAAGAGCAGGATGAAATTAATGGTCCCGAGACCCAGCGTCAACTGGAGAAACTGATCCTGCTGCAGATTGTCGATAGCCATTGGAAGGATCATCTTCTGTCCATGGACTATCTGAAAGAAGGAATCGGTCTGCGGGGCTACGGCCAGAAAAATCCTTTGAACGAGTATAAACGTGAAGGATTTGAGATGTTTGGCGCTATGGTCGAGACCGTCAAGTCGCAAGTGGTCTCCAGTCTCATGCGGGTTCGCGTCGTCAGTGAAGATGACGTGGAACGTCTGGAAGAGGAGCGGCGCCGGCGTCATGAGCAGGAGCAGATGCGCCTGAACAGGGCGAGCGCAGCGGAAGAGGCACCAGCTGCCCAGCCGGTTCGGCGTGATGGCGAAAAGATCGGCAGAAATGCCACCTGCCCCTGCGGCTCAGGAAAAAAATATAAAAAATGCTGCGGTAAAGAGGCCTGAGGCTGAAGCCGGCCGATCAACAGCAGCACAGGCCGTAGGCCTTTCTGTCAACCGTGGAGTTTTTCCGGCGACATCAGGTTGTCTTCCATATGTTTCAGTTCGTCGATCCCTGAGATGACAATTTCCGGGTCTGGGGTAAGCTCCTCAGGCCCAAGCTTCTTGTCATAATCCATCTGGGTCAGGATGTATTTTATACAATTGATTCGAGCCCTTTTCTTATCGTTGGAGCGAATAATGGTCCAGGGGGAAATGGTCCGGTTGGTTTCCGAGAGCATCTGAAATTTGCGCACAGAATATTGGTCCCAGTATTCCTGGGCCAGATTGTCGACCGGGGAGAGCTTGTATTGCTTTAAGGGATCGACTTTGCGTGATTCGAATCGTTTATTCTGCACGTCTTTTGATACGGAAAAATAGAATTTCAACAGTATTATCCCGTCTTTCACCAGCATTTCTTCAAACATCGGTACGTCTTTTAAAAAACGTTTATTCTGCTCGTCGGTGCAGAAACCCATGACCGGTTCGACCATTGCCCGGTTGTACCAGGAACGGTCAAAAATGACTATTTCGCCGGCTGATGGAAGATGAGCGACATACCGTTGAAAGTACCACTGGCTTGACTCCGTCTCATTGGGTTTCATCAGGGCAACGACCCTCGTGTTTCGGGGGTTGAGGTTGGCGATGGCTCTTTTTATGGTGCCTCCCTTGCCGGCGGCATCCCGACCTTCAAAAATAATCAGCATTCGCTGGCCGTTGGCCTTCATCGTCGTTTGCAGTTTCATCAGTTCGATCTGTAGTTTTTTCAGTTCTATCTCATACAAGAGATGGGTGTTGCTCACCCAGATCGAGGTCTTATCGCTTCCTTCTTTATTATCGATATTTTTATAAGCAGTCCCTTCCAGCAGTCTGACTTGATCCAGCTCGTTCTTGTTAGTCTTGCCATTCTTGCCAATTTTGCCACTCTTGTTGTTTTTGTCATTCTTGCTAGCTTTGCTTTTGGCCATAGTCGGCTCCTCGTTGCAAATGGTCGGGGATGTAAAACGTGCGCGTTGCAACACGATAACAAAAATTTTACATAAAATACAATGTGATTACCTCTAAAGTTCAGCTTAGAAGGTCCAGAGGGATATGAGGATCCCTTTGCACGGGACGCCATAAACCCATCCCTGGGGGCTTGGCCGTAGCCATCCAGGCTGCGGAACACCCGTGCAAAGGGCACCTCATATCCCCATGTAGCTGAATTTTCGTGGTAATCACAAAATAAAATGCTCAATTAAGTTTTTTGCCTTGTTGGTACATGGTGGCGTATATCTCAGGAAGATTGTTTTCTCTGATTTTCATAACAACTTTGTCGATTGCATAGGCTATCCTGAAGTGTTGCACGGTGATGGTTTTCTCGCTAATTTCCAGAGTAGCGAAGGACGCACTTGGATTGCCGTCGAACATCCTGCCTACCGAGCCGGGATTGATGAAGTGAACGTTTGCCAGCGTCTTGTGGTACGGCGAGTGGGAGTGACCCGTCACCACGATCTGGCAATCGGTCAGACCGGCCAGCTCAAGAAATCTGCTGTCTGGCGTATCAACAAAAAGAAATTCGTCATGGTCAGCAGGACTGCCATGAAAGATGCCGAGTTTCACCTGGTGTTTTGGGGATGTTTTTTCCGGATGCCGCAGTTTGATCTTGAGTTTGGTGGTGGTTGTCAGAGAGCGAAGGTAACTGCGGCCGGCATCATCCAGTGCTTCGGCAGTTGTGGTGTACATGATCCTCTTTTCAGGGTTTCCCGGTTTCTTCATCTTTTTGCCGGAGATGAGTTTGATCACTTTTTGATCGGTGTTGCCGAGGATAGAAATGGCCTGATGCGCCCTTAACCAACTGACCGTTTCGTTAGGAAAAGGGGCATAGACCAGGGAATCGCCGGAATTGATGATGTAGTCAAAACCAGACGTGTTCAGGCGCTGGTCAATTGCCTTGAGTGCCGGATAGTTGCCGTGAATATCAGAAATCAATAGTATGCGAATAGTCATCAGAGCAGTGGGGAGACAAGTAGTACAGAATTTTCTTTAAATTTTTCCCAGGATCCTCGTTGCGAGAAGGTCTCAATGTCAAGTTCGGTCGATTGGTCGAGATACTCCTGTTGAATTGCCAGGAGCTTTTCGGTAAACGTTTTACAGTATACAAAAAGAGTTGCTTCGAAATTGAGCCAGAAACTGCGCATATCCAGATTGACTGAGCCAAAAAGAGAAAAATCATGGTCCACCGTGATCGTCTTGGAATGGAGAAGTCCACCATGGAAAAGAAAAATCTGTACCCCTGATTCGGTAAGTTCCTGGTAGCGGGCACGGCTGGCATACTTGACCAGCAGGGAATCATTGTTGAGGGGAATAATGATTTTAACGGTAACCCCACGCTGGGCGGCAGCCTTCAGGGCGACCAGCAGCGGCTCGTCGGGGATGAAATAGGGCGTAGTCATTATCAATTCGCGTCTGGCGGCGTAAATGGTCGTCAGCAGCAGGTTGTGAATCGCATCCGGCACGAGGCCAGGCCCGGATGGGACAAGCTGGATCGCCGATTCTCCGGCGACGGGGTTAGCGTGTACATCGGAGATTCTTCCGGCAGTTTCAATATCTTTCAGTAAAAGTTCAGAGTGAAAATGGTCCGTATCCGTGTCCAGGACCCAGTCGCTGATAAAGGTGCCGGCGATGCATTCAACGACCGGACCCTCGACCTTGACCATCACATCGACCCAGTTCCCGACTCCCGCATCGATCTTAAATACCTCGGGGTCCACCATGTTCTGACTGCCGGTAAAGGCGATCCGGCCATCTATTACGACCAGCTTTCGATGGTTCCGGATATCCATTCTGGAAAACAGTGCATTAATAATTCCGGCGGGCAGTGATTCCTGAATTTTTATGCCGGCCTGGCGCATTGCAGCCGCAGTCCTGCTTTTTAGGAAGTCACGGCTGCCGATGGAGTCGAGGAGTATTCTACAGGTTACTCCTCTGGCTGCCGCCTTGAAAAGGGCCCCGGCAACCTTGTCCACCCTGCCGCCCTCCTGCCAGATATAAAACTGCATGTGACAGGTGGAGGTTGCGTGGAGGATCGCTTCGGTTATGTTGCTCAGGATCTCATCAGGGTGGGTGATCAGGGTAAGGTTGTTTCCGGCCATGGTCGGGATGCCCACCAGGGTCTCTGCCTGGCGGTGCAGAGGAAAACATTCCAGATTGAGTTTATCCCAGGAGACCGGCGTTCTTGCCTGCAGGGTCTGCAGCCAGCCGAGGTAGGTGTCGTATGACGCTTTAGCCCGTTCCTTCCGTCTTTCAGGTAGGCGGTTTTCGCCCAGAAGCAGATATAAAAAACCGCCTAGAAAAGGAATCACCAGTACGACAACCAGCCAGGCCAGGGAAACACCGTAGGGGCGTTTACGCATGATAACCCTGACTGAAAGGCCAATGCGGATAAAAAAATCAGCCAGCAGTACGAGCGCGGAATACAGGGTGTAACTTGAATAGAGTTCTTGGAAATTCATGGTCTGATCCCGGTTAACGGGCAATACACAGGGACTGTCTTTGCTTCTCGCTCATCGGGTGCTCCTGTTAATGATTCCCTGAGGTTTTCGTGCCTTACAGAATATTTTTGTTCGACAAAATGAGGAAAAGAACAGTAAGCTTCGGAAACCATGTTGTTTGTTGTAACTAAGTCTGCTTGTTATATTTGCTGGGAATTGCATTTTTTTGTACCCACGCCAGTTAACAACAGGTCTATCCATTCTGTTCGCGGTTTTTGCTATTTTAAAGTAGCATAATCAGATGGATAAGTGGTAGATGTATTTTGTTGTTGTCATGGAGTGCGGACTGGAATATGCGTTATTTCCCGGCTGGGTATGTTTTCGGAAAGTTTTCCGCAGGCGATGAAGAGTTTGTGGAAAGTTATTCAAGGGATGGATTTTTATGAAGATAAAGGGTTTTTCTTTTTCGGCAGTCAAGGCCGGCATACGGTATGCCGACAGGCTGGATCTTGGACTCATTTACAGTAACATCCCCTGTGTGACAGCGGGAGTTTTTACCACCAATCAGGTGAAGGCCGCCCCGGTTATTCTTGACAAAGAACGGCTGAAAAGTGGCCATGCCCAGGCGATTTTAGTCAACAGCGGCTGTGCCAATGCCTGTACCGGTGTAAAGGGCATGGAGGCGGCCAAAGCCACGAGCAGCCTGGCCGCCGAGGCACTGGGGATTGCCGGTGATTTAATCCAGGTTGCTTCAACCGGGGTGATCGGCGAGCCGCTGAATGTTGAGGCCTTTGAACGAAGTATGCCGGCATTGGTCGCAGGCCTATCCGGCGATAATTTTGAGCAGGTTGCCCAGGCGATTATGACCACCGATACGGTGCAGAAGATTGCCCGGACCACGGTAACTATTGGCGGTAAGGAAGTGCAAATTATGGGTATGGCCAAAGGGGCGGGGATGATTATGCCCAATATGGCGACCATGCTGGCCTTTATTTTTACCGATGCCCGGATCAATTTCCCGGAACTGCACAAATCGCTGGTCAAAGGAGCCGACCGTACCTTTAATCGCATAACCATTGACGGGGATACCAGCACCAATGACATGGTCCTGGTCATGGCCAACGGAATGGCGGAAAACCCATGGATCGACGGTGATTCTCCTGAAGAACAGCAGCTTTTCCAGGATGCATTGGAGAATGTCTTAAAAGATCTGGCCCTGCAGATAGTCAGCGACGGGGAAGGGGCTACCAAAACAATCACGATCAGGGTTTGCGGCGCAAAAGAGAATAAGGACGCGGAGAAAATTGCCCGGACCATCGGCACCTCCAGTCTGGTAAAAACGGCTTTTTTCGGCGAAGATGCGAACTGGGGACGAATTCTTGCGGCCATGGGCCGGTCCGGCGTCCGGTTCTCTCCTGATCGAGTCGACCTGGCCTTTGGCAATGTGTTGCTCGTGAAGAATGGGCTTTCGCTTGGCAAGGAGGCAGAGGCTGCGGCATCGTTAATCTTAAAGGAGAAAAGCTTCGCGGTCTGTATCGATCTGAAAGATGGCCCCGGTTGTGAAGAGGTATTTACCTGCGATTTTTCTATCGATTATGTCAAGATTAATGCCGATTACCGCTCTTAGTTGCAGGCGAGGAAACGTGGCTGAAGAGTTTTCGGTGTTTTACTTAAATCAGCTTTGCAACTGATTTCTGGATCCTGGTTTGCAGTCGGGCGGTAATTTTGGGGCTCGGTTCTTTGCCGATCAACCCCGTAAACAGAACGCCAACAGTGTCTGCGCCTAGCGTCTTTGCCGTCAGAGTAAGCTGTTTGCGGGTTGCAAAGAAGTATCGGCCCAGAATTCCAGGTGCCGCACAGGAGGAAACAAGCACTGCTTTTTTCCTTGGGCCCCTGGCTTTGCGCAATTGTGGTCCGTTCATGCCCCAGGGCCAGTACGCATAGACCACCAGTCGTTCCATAAAACGTTTGAACAGTGCAGTAGTTGACCCGCAGTTGGTAGGTGAGGCGAGAATGTAGCCATCGGCCCGTTCTATCTTGTCGATCAGCTCCTGCATGCCGTCCTCCAGTACACAATGCCCCGGTGTGTCTCCCGGCAATTGTGTGCATTCCCGGCAATTGAGGCAGAATTCGACAGGATGTTCGCGCAGATGGATCACCTCAACTGTACCGCCGGCTGCCTCGATTGCCTGCTTCAGAATCTCGACGGTCTGGTCAGTCATTCCATGGTGCCGATACGCACCGTTAATTGCAAGTATATTGGTCATAATTTTCTATTGAACCACGCCGCAGGCTACGCGGGCCCCACCCCCGCCGAGAGCTTTGGGACTGTCTGCATAGTTGTCGCCGCCCTGATGGATCATGAGAGCATGGCCTTTCAGCTCAGACAGGTGAATTCTTGGAGCCAGTACCGGATGAATGGCAGCACCGGAACTGTCGGCATAGAGGGCCGGTAAATCCCCCTGGTGGCCATTCTCATACGGCCCCTTGTGACTGTTGGTCTGCTGGGGATCGAAATGGCCCCCGGCTGCCAACCCCGGCACCATCTTGCCATCTTTCTCGCCAGGTCCGCAACTGCCATTTACATGTACATGAAAACCATGCAAGCCCTCCGATAACTCGCATAACTGCGGGATAAAAAGAGTGCCATACTGGGTATCCCTGATAGTGATTGTACCTATCTTCGTTTCGGTTCCCACCGGTGTCACTGTATACATATCGACAACCGATTCTGCAGCCCGGGCACCCGAGGCAGCAATGGCTGCAAAGGCAAAAAGAAAAAGACCTGCAATCTTGATTTTCATGGTGTACCTCAAATGTATATTGCGTTCATGTTCATAGTTACGGAAATGGAGAAAATTCCTGGTGTTTCTGGCCAAGAAACCCGCATTGCAGAATTGTCATGCGGCCTCATTACAACAGTAATACAGTTTTGGATCCGGTCAATTTGTGGTTTCTCTCAGGGACTCAGCCTCGTGAGCTCTGGCATAGTGCTCTCTCAGCAGATCATCGCCCCAGTCCCGTTCGAGGTCGCGCCAGACACTGTGAATATGGTTGGCCTTGTCCTGGGTATTGTCATACTCGACCAGAAAGGTCGGCCCATGCAGACGGTAGTCGTGGGGCTCTCCCGGCTGCATTGAACCGGCCCAGGCAAAATGAATGCAGTCGATGCCCTGTCTTTCGATTGACACGAGCTGATTGTCGGCCAATTGGGGGGCCATTCGCCCGAGAAACGACCAGAAAGTTCACCGACAGATGGTGTCCTTCGATTCGCCATCCCCAGGCTGCATCATATGACGGGTCGCCGAATATTGTTACAAAGTAGCGTTCCGGATTGCGGATATGGTTGTTCAATGCACCCTCCAGGTCGGCGAGGATTTTTTCCAGGCTCATGATGTTGAGGGCGGTAAGCGTGCCGCTGCGGCTCATCCCGCTTGCCAGCAAAGCAAAGGCCCGGCGTTGCTGGCTGCTGTCCATTTCGGAAAATGGCAGACCCTTCCGCGGTACCGGACGATAATCCCAGCAAGTGCGCGCATTGTCATCAAGCCGAAGAACAGCCTGCCGACGCTGGCCCGCTTCCAGGCTGTTGAGGAAGGCGCTTGCTGCAATCTTCATCTGCCTGGCGGTTTCCCCGGCTTCGGATAGCTCTGTTGTGATCTTAGGGTTGGAAATATGCATATTGGGCCGCCTCCGTTTTTTTATCCGGTAAAGTGGATGATAATCACGATAGCGGCAAAAAACAGGCGGACTGTGGCCAAAAATGCCAGGGCGGATAGTCTTTCAGATCACTCCCGCAATATCATTAACGGGAGTGATCTTGCATCTCCTAGGCGACTTTTTTACAGTTTTTCCTGGAGAGGCATTTTCTTAAGATTGCCTGGTAGGTATCCCAGTCTTTCGTCGCCAGGGCCGCCTGTTTGGCGAATGCCAGTTCATTGTTTGTCATCAGTTTCCTCCAATTATTGAGTGTGAAGGTCTGAAGCTGTTTCAAAACGAAAAGCCCCCAGACCAATTTAATTGATCCGGGGGCCCTGATTTCTCCACAGATGCAACGTCAGGCCTCGTATCCTCGAAGGCCAGTTGTTTTTATAAGGCAGGTATTCTGACTTCCGGATCGTCCTCTTCTCTGCGCCTTCCCGATTGTTCTCAGTGGCATATGCAGGAATTGTCCCCGGTTACAGCGGCGGGCCCGTTCCGGATTTACACCGGATTCCCTCTTTTGTCTTATCGACACCTTATAGATGAAAGCATACTAAAGTATTGAATTGGCGTCAAAGGGTATTGTCAAATATCCGTTGATGGTCTTGCCCCGCTATTGTCCGGGGATCCCCAGCGCCTGAATGGACATTGCGTTTTTGCCTTCCGCATAAGCCAGCAATCGGCCTTCCTTACGGTCTATCCTGAAAGCAAGCGCGTAGGCGAGGACACGTATCGGATAATCCCTGGGCAGCCGCAGCAGATAGGGTTGAATGGTAGTGAAGTCGGTAACTCCGTACTGTTGCATGATAAACCGCAGGCCGCCGTTGGCTGGACCGATATTATACGCGAGCAATCCGAGAAAGAGATCTTCATTCATCTCGGTCAGATAGTAGCGCAGAGTAGCTGCACCGAGAAAGGCATTGTAGCGTGGATCGTTCATGTCGCGTTCGGCTGACGGAAAAAGTTTGTTGACATCTTCTTCCACAGCCGTCGGTATCCTGGTTATCTGGAAAAGTCCATGTCCCCCATCCATACTTTTTCGCGGGAGATATGAAGATTCGGCGGCGGCAAGACCCTTGAGGAGATCGATATCAATATCATAGGCATCTGCCGCCTCATGGATCGCCTTTTTGAACTGCTCGGCACGACTGATCATCTTCTCCAGGGGAGCGGTGTCCAGGCGGCGATAGGCTGCATAGACCTGATGGGCGAGGACGACCCGGCCTGCTTCTTCTTTGCCGCCTACCAGAGTGCGATAATAGCCAAAGGCCTGCGTAAAATATCCGTGCGGAATAAACACACACACCAGAAGTGTCATGCCAAGCATAATGGCCGGGGGCAGCTTGGGCGATCTGGCCTGCAGCCATTTCCGGATTCTCTTCCAGGCGCTCAGCAGGATGGAGGCGATGACAATAAAACCGAGAATTCCACTGGCAAATGGCAGGAGACTGTGCATTAAATCGGTGCCGGAAAACCGGTTGCCGACATAGCCGAGCAGCATGATAATGGCGGCCATACCGATTGCCGCCAGACCGAGACACTCCAGGCTGATAAACAGAAAATCCTGCAGCAGGGTTTTCTGCGGTTTTTTCTTTCTGCTGGTTTTCTTCCTCTTGGCGGAAGGGGAAGCCTTCGCGCGTTTCTGAGCAGGTCGTCTTTTCTGGGGGGACGGTTGCGAGGGAAGTGATCGGGCCATTCGACAGGTGTAATAGCTTATGACGTATTCAAGAGTGTCATCTTAAAATACGCCAAATTATGAAAAAAAAAGACAATAAAAGCAGTCCACCTTATTCGACGATGGGGGGATGGTCAATTACAATTTTTTTAAGGATGCATGGACGCATCAGGCTTTGGTGCGAATGTTGTCTTTTTTATCCTGTGGTGGGTTTTTGTTCACTCTTGCTGAATCGTTTACCGGATTCTTTCCGGGGCGCCGGTATTATGTCGTGAAGATTACAGCTTTGTAATCTTTCTGCAAGATTGGGGTAATGATCGATAGGTATATTGCCCGGGATATTATTGTATCCTGTTGAACAGTCGAACTGTACTACGGCGTGACGGTTTCTCCGGGGTAAAAAACGGGAGTGGCTTCTTGCTGTCTGGCGGCTGCGCGGACATTGTCTCAGGAAAAGGCAGACGAGCTATCTGACACCCTGCCGGGGATGTAAGTGTCTTGGATTTTGGTTTTAATGTCTCCCGGGTTCTCTTTTTTTATCGCCGGGTTCAAAGATTCAGGCACTGAAATGATGGTTGCAATTGACGAATTATGTGTGGAGTCAGAAAATGATCAAGATTAAAAATGTAACTCGAAAGTATGGCAGCTTCAAGGCGGTGAACAACGTCTCGATGACAATACAGTCCGGGGAAATTGTCGGACTCCTCGGCCATAACGGTGCCGGTAAGACAACAATCATGAAGATGATCACCGGTTATCTCGAGCCAACGGAGGGTACCATTGTCGTCAACGGCAAAGAGATCGGCAGCGATCGGCTGGCTATCCAGAGAGACATTGGCTACCTGCCGGAAAACTGTCCGGTTTACCCGGACATGACGGTGGTCGAGTATCTCGATTACATGGCCTCTCTGCACGGTCTCTCCGAGGGACAGCGAGGCCCGCTTGTCGTCGCGGCGATTCGTCGGACCGGACTGCAGGAAAAGGCTTTTCAATCAATAGCGACTCTCTCCAGGGGATACCGGCAGCGTACCGGCGTCGCCCAGGCAATTCTTCATGAGCCGGATATCCTCGTTCTCGATGAGCCGACCAATGGTCTTGATCCAACCCAGATCCAGCATATGCGGGCGCTGATCACCGACCTGGCCAGGTCTTCGACGGTTATTGTATCCACGCATGTCCTCCAGGAGGTGCAGGCCATCTGCGACAGAGTTATTATCCTTAAAAACGGCGAGAAGGCCCTTGACGCAAGGCTCGATGAACTGCAGACCGAGGGGCGTTTGCTGGTGCAGCTCGGCGGAAAACATGGTGACCCACGGTCACTGATTGAAGGGTGTCCTGGCGTTGCCTCGACTCTTGTTGCCAATCATGCTCAGCGCAACCATGCGCCTTCGACAACGAGTTGTGCGGTGACGGTGGCAGCCGGTGAAGACCGGCAGGAGACGGCTGCGCAAATTGCCGCGCTGCTCCAGGAAAATGGCTACCGGCTCTACGGTATGCAGTTCGAATCGCGCAATCTTGAAACGGTATTCGCCGAAATAAGTGGTTGACCCCTGAAAACGGGATATGCACCTTCGTAAATTTCTTTCTCACTTTTCCCGCCCTTTTTTTGGTCGGAAAAAAGATAAGAATTTTTAAGGGTTTCATAGGAGTGATGAATAATGCAAAATGTCTTTCGTATAACTCGAAAAGAGTTCGGTTCTTTTTTCAGTTCGCCGATTGCCTATATTTTTATCGGGGTTTTTCTGGCGGTAAATCTCTTTGTTTTTTTCTGGGTCGAAACTTTTTTCTCCAGTAATATAGCTGAAATACGTCCACTATTTACCTGGATGCCGATACTGTTGATTTTTCTTTCGGCGGCGGTGACCATGCGCTCCTGGGCCGAAGAAAGGCGATCGGGTACCCTGGAGCTGCTGCTCACTTCCCCGATATCGCCCCTGGCGCTGGTTTTAGGTAAATTTTTTGCCTGTCTCAGCCTTGTTGTCTTGTCTCTGGTGCTCACCCTGCCGATTCCGGTGACGGTAAGTTTTATGGGGCCATTGGACTGGGGACCTGTTCTTGGTGGGTATCTGGCCACCTTCTTTCTTGCGGCGGCCTATATCTCGATCGGTCTCTATGTCAGTGTCAAGTCGGACAATCAGATCGTCAGTCTGATCGTTTCCGTCCTTATCTGTTCAATCTTTTATCTGATTGGCTCGGATACGCTGGTATCGTTCTTCGGTAACCGAGGAACGGAGATCCTGCAGATGCTGGGCTCCGGATCACGGTTCGCCTCAATCACCCGCGGGGTGATCGATCTGCGGGATCTCTACTACTATCTCGCCTTGATGGGGGTATTTCTTACTCTCAATGTCTATGGACTGGAAAAGATCCGCTGGGCCGACAACCCGGCCAATATTCGTCATACTCGCTGGCGGCTGCTCAGCGGGCTGGTCATCGTCAATTTTCTTATCGCCAATTTCTGGCTGGCGCCCATCAATGTGCTCCGCGCCGACATGACCACCGATAATATCTATTCCATTTCGCCGACCACCCGGAACTATCTTGCTCAATTAAAGGAACCGCTGCTTATCCGCGGTTATTTTTCCGCCCAGACGCATCCTCTGCTGGCGCCTTTGGTCCCCCGGATCCGTGATCTGCTGCGTGAGTATTCGGTGGCTGGCGGTGACAAGGTTCATGTCGAGTTTATTGATCCCCTGGAGCATCCTGATTTGGAGCAGGAGGCGGCACAGAAATACGGTATCCGCCCGGTGCCATTCCAGACGGCGAGTAAATACCAGTCCTCGGTCACCAATTCTTATTTTGACGTGCTTATCCAGTATGGCGACCAGTTTGAAACGCTGGGCTTTCGTGACCTGATCGAGGTGAAAGGCAATGGGGAGCGGGATCTCAACGTCGAATTGCGCAACCCGGAGTACGATATTACCCGCGCCATAAAGAAGGTGCTGTACAGTTATCAGGGCGGCGGGGATCTTTTCTCCGACATCGGTAAACCAGTCAGCTTTACGGGCTACATGTCATCTGACAAAAAATTACCACAAGAACTGGTCCGGCTAAAAGGTGAACTGCAGACCATTCTTGCTGAAATGGACAAAAAGGGCAAAGGTCTTTTTACCAGTGAGATTGTCGATCCTGATGCCGACAACGGTGCCGTGGCCAAAAAAATCAGTGACCAGTACGGCTTCAGACCGATGGCGGCTTCTATATTTGATGATCAGAGCTTCTGGTTTTATATGACGCTGAAAAGCGGCGACCGGGTGGTGGAAGTGACCCTGCCGGAAGATTTAAGCAAAGAAGGCCTAATGCGATCCCTTTCGACCGGTTTGAAGCGATTCGCCACCGGCTTTACCAAAACAGTGGCTTTAGATACGCCGAAGACGACCCCACCCATGCCCCAGTATGGCATGCCGGGCAGGGGACCTCAGTTTGAAGTGCTGCGGGAGTTGCTCGCCAAGGAACATGGCGTGATAGACACCGATCTGGCGAACGGTCGCGTACCTGACGATACTGACATTTTGCTGGTCGTCAGCCCGGAATCTGTCGATGAGAAACAGCTTTTCGCCATGGATCAGTTCCTGATGGAAGGTGGCACTGTTGTTCTGGCTACCTCACCCTTTGCACTAGACCTGGAACAAAAACTCAGCGTTACTAAAAAACCGTCGGGTCTGGAGTCCTGGCTGAAATTCCAGGGTATCTCCATTGGCGATGAAATGGTGCTTGACCCGAAAAACAGTGCATTTCCGGTTCCTGTGCAGCGCCAGGTTAAAGGGGCTACCATCCAGGAGATCCAGCTGGTCAATTATCCGTATTTTGTCGATATTCGTCCAGACGGCATGAACCGGGAAAACGGCATGGTTTCCGGTCTAAACCAGTTGACCATGAACTGGGCTTCCCCAATCAGCATTGATCTGGATAAGAACAAAGAACGGAAGGTCACGCGGTTGCTGGAAAGTTCAGCCGGCAGCTGGCTCTCCGGTTCAACCGACGTCCAGCCCGATTTTGCCGCCTACGGCGAGATGGGTTTTGCCCCCGGCAGTGAAAAAGGAAAACAGCTTCTCGGGATGGTGGTGGAGGGACGATTCACTTCATTTTTTGCCGGAAAACCTTCTCCGCTTCTCGCTGAGAAGAATAAACCTGATGATAAAGAAGAGAATGCGGCGACAGGACAGGATAAACAAGCCAAACAGCAGATAATTAGTCGGCAGATCGACAAATCACCCGAATCGGCGCGTATTATTCTGTTTAGTTCGAATAGTTTCTTAAACGATACCATTCTCAGCATCGGTTCCAGTGTTTTGCGCAGCAGTTATCTTGGACCGGTCCAGTTGATCGCCAATAGTGTGGACTGGTCGCTGGAGGATCGTGGTCTCCTGGCTATCCGTGGTCGAGGGCATTTTTCGCGCACCCTGTTGCCCATGACCAGAGACGTCCAGTTTTTCTGGGAATATCTGAACTATGGGTTGGCCCTGCTTGGCCTGTTGCTGGTTTGGCTGGTGCGTCGGTCAATGACGAAAAGAGCGAGGCGACACTATCCGGCCCTCCTGCAATAGCTTGCAGGAGGGGTTGTTGATAAAAGAAATGTATCCCCGCTCAGCACGGGGATTGAAAAAATCCTGCGCTTTATAGCGGAGTTGGAGGATAACCAATGAAAAAAATGATCACAGCAGCCTTGGCGCTGCTTCTCGTTCAGGTAGGACTGGTGCTGGTCTTGAACATGGGCAGCAAGGGGATCGAGGCCAATACTCCTGACACACTGTTTCTCAACTTTTCGCCGGATGCAGTGCAATCGCTGCAAATCACCGATGGAGAAGGGAAAACAATAGTCGTTAAGAAGGATCCGTCCGGGTGGCTTATGCCGGAGCACTTTTCGGCGCCGGTCAGCGGAAACAAGGTCAAGGCACTTGTCGAAAAACTCGCTGGGATCAAGCAGGGCTTTATTGTTGCCACTTCGACCGATGCAGCCAAGCGGTTTAAGGTTGACGCCGGGAATTTTGCCGATCATGTCGTCCTGCAGGGTGCCGACAAAACACTGGCTGATTTTTATGTCGGTACTGCACCGGTTTTTCGCCAGGTGCATGCACGGCGGGCGGACAGCAACGCCATCATCACCATCGCGCTTTCAAGCTTTGAGCTGGAAACGGCTGCCGACAAATGGCTGGACACCTCTGTCGCAACCATCAAGGATGCCGATCTCGTCGGGCTCTCTGTCGGGGATATCAAACTGAAAAAAACGGCAGAGGGCTGGCAGCTTGAAGGGTTGAAGGAAGGCGAAAAGATAAACGGAAAGGAGGTTGATGCCCTGGTGACCAGCGCTTGCGGTCTGGCCGTTCAGGATGTCCTTGATCCAAAACAGGTGGCTGGGCTTTTCAGCAATCCGGTATTTGGTTTTACAACCGTCAGAAAAGATGGCCGGAATGTAGAGTATCTTTTTGGCAAAGGGAAAGACGATTATTACGTGCTGAAGGCATCTGATCGGAACCTGTATTTTAAGGTGCATGCTCTGCCGGTTGAAAACCTGCAGAAAATGACCCGTGAAAAACTCATCGAGGGGACCAAAGTGACGGGAGAAGTCAGCAACGCACCGGATCAAAAATAACCTGTCCTGGCGAGGGGGCCTGCCCTGCTGCAAGGCCCCCTCCCGGGGAGCGAATGCGTACCGGAGCACGTACAGCAAGAAAACAGATTAAGCGGAAGACGAAAAGGACTTCGGTATGAAGAGTAGAACCCTGCGTATGTTGACAATTTCTCAATTTGCCATCGTCGTCACCTTATTGCTGCTCACTCTGGGAAACGAATTTTTAGATCTGCCGCATTATTTTTTTCATGATGCACCAACCTTATATTCCCAGAGAATAGGCGAGATTTTCATTGAGTTGATTATTTTTTTTATAATAACTGTCGCACAGGTGCTGCTGCTGAGAAACCTTTATAAGCGAATCAGGATGCTGGAAGGATTTCTTCTCATATGTGCCAATTGTAAAAAAATCAAGAATCAGGAAGAACAGTGGGAACATATGGAAAAATATATCACGGAACATTCGGATGCCCGCTTTTCTCACGGGATCTGTCCTGAGTGTACCCAGAAACTTTATCCGGATTTCTATCATGCAAAACAACGGAATCGAAAATAATATGACTTCCCCCGCTGCTGGGTTTTATTGCAGTGAGGCCAGACGAACCAGCGGTTTTTTGCCGATCCAGACTTTGACGTATTCAAGCAGCAGCACCTGAACGAGGTCCTCATGGCTCATCTGTTGCAGATACGTTCCCGATGAGAGAAGGCTTTTGAAAGGATTGGCCTGCACGGCCGCAGCATCCGAATGCATCAGGGCTTTGAAATAGGGCGTTGCCATCTGACGCAGTCCCTCAATACTGCTCTTCTGCAGTTTCCTGTAGGTGTCCTCCACTACCAGCGGCTCGGGTAAACCAGGAGATTCCAGTACTTGCTTGAAATCCGAGGCAAAACGCTTGATGCCCTTCAGGATGTGGTTCGAGTTGACCATGTTCATCTTGGCCCATCCTCCGTTTAACCACTTGAATGAGCCTACGTTGATTGTATTTGCTGAAGTATCGGTAACATATATAATGACCGACTGCGCCGAGTACATGTACGATTCGACCCAGCCAAGCCCGAAGGTGTTCAGCCCGGTCTCTTTGGAATACAGATAGTTCCAGTCTTTGTCGTTACCGACGATGCATCCTTTCCTGCCTACCTCGGATAAATTGTTCTGGCTTGATACAGAAATAAGTACCGGCCCGGTTGGGCCGGGCAGAACTGTCACAATTCGATCCTGCTCGTATACATAGTAGCCGCCGGTATTGGTGTCCGGGCTGATGATCTCGCGATCCCGGCCACGAAGCAGACGGATGTCGCCGGCTGATTTTATCTGCCGCGGCAACTGCCGCAGGGTTTTTACCGTTTGCGGAGTCAGCCATTCATGCTGTTTGAGTGACGAGGGCATGGTCACATAGAGGGGAATATCCGGGTTATAGACATAGTCGAGTACCTGATTAAAATCGCTTTTGATTGAAAAGGCGTAGAATGCTCCAGTGGCTCCCTGTCGATCTTTTAGAGCCATACCGGAATCGGCAGGCATGGCACCAACAAAATGAATCAGCCCCGATACTTGTTTAGGGTCAAGATTGGCTGAAGAGTGGGTGAGGGAAAGGACATATTCCAGGCCGGGATAAATGCGTTCGGGAACTGTTTGCGTCTCCTCTGCGGTGGCATTGGTGATTGATCCAAAGAGTAACAATGCCGCGAAAATATAACGATATAGCATAAAGTATCCTGCTTGTTTATTTGAGTGTAAAGATAATATCGTGACAACGAATCAGGTCTCTTGATACAGTGAGTGCGACTGACAACCATTTATATTCTATACATTTCCTGTTGTTTTGTCAGTAAGCAAGATATAAATCAATAGTAAGAATCAATCTTGACTGTGCTTCTTCGATCATGGGTGAGGCGACGTTTTCACTCGCATTTCCCTGATACAAATGATAGTTTTCATCCCGCATCTGACGAAACTCACCTTCAAAATCCATGCAAAAGATTTTTTATCCTCAACCATCTTTATGAAAATACTGGCGATTTATAGCGGCAAAGGGGGAGTGGGGAAAACAGCCACGGCAGTTAATCTCTCCGCTGTCATCGCGCAATCCGGCCAGAGGGTGTTGCTCTGTGACATGGATTCCCAGGGGGCTGCCTCCTATTATTTCCGGATTGTCCCGAAGAAAAAGTATAACAGCAGCAAACTGCTGGCCGGAAAATTCGATAAATACATCCAGCAGACTGAATTTGCCAACCTTGATCTTCTCCCGGCCCATTTTTCGTTTCGTAACCTGGATCTGGCACTCGGCAGGATACGAGAAGAAGGGAGAAGTAATGCACTTCTCGGTCTCTTTGCTCCATTGCAGACTGCATATGACTACCTTGTTCTCGATTGTCCGCCGACATTGACAATCCTCGGGGAAAATATCATTGAGGCTGCGGATCTGGTCATTACTCCGGTTATCCCGACATCTCTTTCGATATTGGCGCTGCAACGGTTGTTGAAGCTCTTTAAAAAGAAAAGGGTGCAGCAAAAAAAAATTGGTGCATTTTTTTCCATGGTGGAGCAAAGGAAAACCATGCACAGGTTGTTTCTCGACGAGTATGGGGATCATCCACTCTTTCTAACAACGCGTATACCTTTTATGGCCGAGATTGAAAAAATGGGGCTGTGTCGCAACCCGGTCGGCAGTGACGGCAAAACGTCACTCGCGGCAGTGCAGTATAACGAGCTCTGGCAGGAAATTTTGCAGCGAGGAGAACAATTGTGAAGCGACTCTATCTGATTCGCCACGCTAAATCAAGCTGGTCGAATCTCGAGCTGGACGATTTTGCAAGACCGCTCAATAAACGCGGCAAGGAGGATTGTACGGAAATGTCCGACCGCCTGGCCAGGGCAGGAATTTATCCTGAACTGATAGCTGCCAGTCCGGCCAAAAGAGCGAAAAAGACCGCCAAATGTGTGGCAACAGGGACCGGTTACAACACAAAGGACATCCGTTACTATCCTGAACTCTACCTTGGATCGCTGTCGTATCACCTGCAGCTGCTCGAGGATCTGCTGCACAAGGTGAATACGGTGTTTCTGGTTGGTCATAATAATACCATGACCGAGCTTGCCGAGCATCTCACCGGGAAACCTCTCGGAAATGTTCCGACCTGCGGAATCGTTGGCGTGGAATATTCCGGAGCAGACGGGTTTACCCCTGAAAGTGGCAGGGGGAGATTGTTGTTTTTCGATTTTCCGAAAAATGATATGTTTATAACCAGAAATTATACTCAAATGATTGTTTGACAGGACACAGCAATGGTAGAAAAGCTCCCGCATTGCTTGCAGTGCGTGCATTATTTTATCACCCATGATCCTGGCAGGCCCTACGGCTGCCGGGCTATGGCCTTTAAAAGCCAGGTCAGTCCGGGCAGGGTGGTGTTTAAAAACTCCGGTATGATCTGTCAGCTCTACTCCCCGAAAAAGAGGGATCTTAATCCGTCCGGATCAAAGAAACTTGCCTGAGCGATGCCGCGAACTGCCCATCGTCTTCGAATGTCCAATAATAACTACAAACTGAGCAGCACATTGCAAGCAGCAGTGGGATCACTTCTCCGGGAAACCTGGTTGACCAGCTGGGAGTTGATCCGCATTACCATTCCGGTCGCCCTCATAACCAAAATATTGCAGGAGTCTGGCTTGATTGGTTATCTGAGCATGATACTGGAACCGGTGATGAATCTTCTTGGTCTGCCCGGTTCACTCGGGCTGGTCTGGGCGACAGCAATGCTCACGAATATATATGGCGGCATTGCTGTTTTTGCGGTCCTGGCTCCCGGGCTTGCCCTGACCAGTGCCCAGGTAACGGTACTTTGTTCCGCTATTCTTATTGCCCATTCTCTGCCGATTGAGCTCAGTGTCAGCAAGCGGGCCGGGGCGAACCTTATGCCGATCAGTCTTCTGCGCCTGGTCGGTGCGGTGGTCTATGCCTTTATACTCAACCGGTTCTGCCTCGGCCTTGGTCTCTGGCAGGAAAAGGCAAGCCTGCTGTTCAAGGCATCCGCAAAATCCGAGGACCTCTGGCATTGGGCGCTGGGGCTGCTGCAAAACCAGGGACTGATAATTCTGATTATATGTTGTATAATCATCTGCATGCGGATCTTTAAAGTCCTTGGTATCCTTGCACTCTTTGAAATGATCCTGGCGCCGGTGCTTCCCTTTTTCGGGATGAGCCGGCAGGCAGCGCCGATTACCGTTGTTGGTATGATCATGGGTATTGGCTATGGCGGGGCACTGATAATTCGAGAGACCAGTACCGGCAAGATGGCCAGAGAAGAGGTCTTTAATTCCATGGTCCTGCTGGCGCTCTGCCATGGTCTGGTTGAAGATACCCTGCTGATGGCTGCCATTGGCGGAAAAATAGGTGGAATTTTATGGGGCAGGATTGTTTTTGCGCTTATCGTCACTTTTTTACTGGTGCGCCTGCTGCATGTTCTTGCGGTAAGACGGCTGAGCTCTTTATAGTGAACCTGATCTCCCGCAATTTCTGAATCTTTAAATCAAATGACACAGCTATGAATTTTACAAAATTTGGCCGGAAAATGACCTGTAATGCCGGTATTCTTTCCCTGATGGATGATCTGGGCGAGGCCAGGCTTGCCAATGAAAACATGATTATGATGGGCGGTGGAAACCCCGGTCTGGTGCCGGAGTTTCAGGAGATCATGCGTCAGCAGCTTCTGGAGATATGCAGTGACAGTAAAAGTTTTCAGCAGCTGGTCGGCAGCTATGCCCCTCCCCAGGGGGAAAAAAACTTCTGTGCGGGTCTGGCGGCTCTGCTCAAAAAAGAGCTGGGATGGGCTGTCGGTCCGGAAAATATCTGTTTGACCAATGGCAGCCAGACTGCCTTTTTTATGCTTTTTAATCTTTTTGCCGGGGTCATGCCGGAAGGCACTGCAGGGGTGGCGGAAAAAAAAATCTGTCTGCCCATGGCCCCGGAATATATCGGCTATGCCGATCTCGGTTTGACGGAGGATCTGTTTCTCTCCACCAAGCCCAAAATAGAATTGCTTGACGACGGTTTTTTCAAATATCATATTGATTTCGAAAATCTTCAGATCGATGAGACTATCGGCGCCATCTGCATCTCCCGGCCGACCAACCCAACCGGCAATGTAGTAACTGATGAAGAACTGCGAAAACTCGCAGACCTGGCCGCCTTGCATAATATTCCGTTGATCGTTGACAGCGCGTATGGCCTGCCCTTTCCGGGCATGATATACACTGAGGCCACACCGATCTGGAATGACAATCTCGTTGTTTGTCTGTCGCTTTCTAAATTGGGCCTGCCGGCCGTCAGGACGGGTATTGTGGTCGCCAAAAAAGAAATAGTTCGTGCCCTGACGAGCATGAATGCCATCATGTCCCTTACACCGACTAATTTTGGCGCAGTACTGGCAGAACGTCTGGTCACCAGTTGTGAAATGACCGCGGTAAGTAAAGAGCTCATGCAGCCTTTCTACCGGAAAAAGATGCACAGGGCTGTGGCTGTGGTTAAGGAAAAATTTGTTGGTATTCCCTGTCGCATCCATATCCCGGAGGGGGCCATGTTCCTCTGGTTATGGTTTGAAAATTTACCCATTACCAGTCTGGAGCTCTACCAGAGATTGAAAGAACATGGTGTTCTGGTGGTTTCCGGCCATTATTTTTTTCCCGGCCTGAGTGAAAGTTGGCAACATAAAGACGAATGTCTTAGAGTGACCTATTCTCAGGACGATGATGAAGTGCGTCGAGGGTTGGCGATCATAGCCGAGGTAGTCGGGGAGGCATACAAAACAGGTTGTAAAGGTGCGTCGAGTAATGATGGAATCTAAGCTTATTTTTTTTCTTAAATTTTGAGTTTTCAGGTTATTAAAACAGGATGATCGGTTATGCGCTGGAGTTATAAAACTGTACATTACGAATTGAAAAAAGAAGGTATTCTGGGCAGTGCTTTTCTTGATGAACCGGAAATAGAATTGTCGTTGAATCAATACGGCAAAGCGGGGTGGGAGCTGGTGTCTGTGCTCGAGACGATGGATGGGCTGATTGCGATCTTCAAGCAGCCGCTTGACATGGAGATGAGGAGTTCCTCTTCCCCGCGTCAAGCCTCGGAAATAACAAGCAGATCGCCCAGGGTGCTGCAAGACAAAGTGCCGATTGCAAAACCGACCGCAGGCAGGAGAGTCGACCTGCCAATACGCAATGATGACGTGGCGGAAGCGATGTTGCTCGATGAATTTGAAATCGAGGAGGACAAGACCGCAAATGACGCAGTCAGTCCTGTGAAACCGGTCGATATTGGCTCGATCCGTATAGAATAGGGGGAATGGCAATGGACACCGAGATGGTGCCGGTGGTTGATGAACAGTTGTTCGAGTGGATGCGGGGGATTCGCCGAACACTCCATCAGAATCCCGAACTCAGCTATCAAGAGCACCGGACTTCGGCACTTATTCAGGAAAAACTGGCGCAGCTGGATATCGACTACCGCAGCGGGTGGGGAGGCACCGGAGTGGTAGCGACCCTCGGCAGCAATTCTGCACATGGCAGACATGTAGGCTTGCGAGCAGATATGGATGCTCTGCCGATACAGGATAAGAAAACAGTCGTCTATGCCTCTAAAATACCTGAAGTCATGCACGCCTGCGGTCATGACGGCCATGTGGCGATGCTGCTTGGCGCTGCAGCACTTTTACGCCAAAGAGAACTGGCCGGCCGTGTCTCGCTTATATTTCAACCGGCAGAAGAAAACGGCAACGGAGCTGAAAAGATAATAGAAGAGGGGGCGCTGCAAGGCATTGATGCGATCTTTGCCGGACATATCGACATTCATTATCCGACCGGCACGATAACTGTTGATGAAGGGGTTATCTGTTCCGCTGCCGATCCTTTTCTGGTCCGCATCCTGGGGCAAAGCGGACATGCTGCCCGTCCACATGAGGCGCGGGATACCATTGTCGCCGGGGCGTATCTGGTCACCGCCCTGCAGACCCTGGTCTCGAGGGAAACCGATCCCAACCAGTCGGCTGTGGTAAGCATCGGTCGGTTTCAGGCTGGCGAGGCCAATAATGTTATTGCCGAAGAGGCCTGTATTGCAGGGACGATACGCACCAGTAATCATGAGGTGCGGCACCGTATTCTGCGCGGGTTGCAACGGATGTGTGATGGGGTGGCCCTGCAGTACGGGGTCGAGATCACCATTCAGTTTGGCGATTGTCTGCCCGTTGTCGCCAATTCGGAGGCGGCAACACAGGTGGCGCGGCGTGCCGCCCGGCTGGTGATTGGTGAAGAACGAATTCTGTCTCAGGGACGGCCGAGTCTTGGCGGCGAAGATTTTGCGTTTTATCAACAGATTGTTGACGGCTGTCTGGTTCGGTTCGGAGCACAAGGTCCCGTGGCGACAGGTCCGGCCCACAGCAGCAGTTTTGACTTCGATGAAAATGTCCTGCCGGTGGGTGCTGCCTGGCTGGCGTGCGCCGCCTTGCAGTGGCTTGTTGGCACTGGGGGCTGATACGGTTGCCAGTAAGAAAGAGGGGTGCCGGTGATTGTCTTCCCCGGCACGCACCTTATTTCGGCAGAGCAGCTAGCCGAGATTGAAAAACATCCCCACCTGATACACGAAAACCGCCATACTGAAGGCGAATATGGTGTTGAAAATCATCGAAAATGCCGCCCATTTCCAGGATGACTCCTTGGCAATACAGACCACAGTAACAAGGCAGGGCGCATAAAACATGATGAACACAAGCGCTGCAACGGCGACGACCTTGTTCCAGTTCTTATCCTTTTTCAGGCGCTGGCCAAGGGATTCCGATTTTTCCGTATCCACTTGGCCCATCGAATAGGCCGTGCCGAGGGTTGAGACAATAACTTCCTTCGCCGCAAATCCGCCGATCAGGGCGATGTTAGTTCGCCAGTCAAAACCAGCCAGTTTGGTTACAGGTTCGAGAGAGCTGCCAAATTTCCCGGCAATGGAATTTTTGAGCGTCGCTTTACTCTCAGCATTATTGATAAGATTAATTTTTTCGCTGGGGGCTTCCACGCTGGAATCATGCATCACCGCTTGACGCTGCTGTTCGAAAAGAGCAGCTTTGTTTTCGGGGAGCGCCGGAAACGTCATCAGCGCCCATAAAAGGATAGATATGCCCAGAATAACCGTCCCTGCCTTTTTGATATACTGGTACGTTCTTTCCCAGGTATGAATGAGCAGGCCGCGCAGTGTCGGGAACCGGTAAGGTGGGAGCTCCATGACAAAAGGAGTGGGCGCGCCGCGCAGAACGGTGGAGCGGAGGAATTTGGCAGCTACCAGCGCGACAACCCAGGAAAGCAGTGTAAATAAAAACATATACATAGCCTTTTTCTCGCTGAAAAAAGCGCCAATCAAAAGGGCCAGGACCGGGAGTTTGGCACCGCAGTTCATAAAGGGGACGGTGAGCAGGGTCGCCATACGTTCTTTTGGCGAACGGAGTGTACGTGTGGCCATTACGCCGGGAACGGCGCAGCCCCCGGCAATGCCGCCGGAGACAATAAAGGGCATAACCGAGGAGCCATGCAGGCCGAAAATCCGAAAAATCCTGTCCATCATAAAAGCGACCCTGGCGAGATATCCGGAATCTTCCAGGATGGCGATACTGAAAAACATAAACATGATCAGCGGCACGAACCCGAGAACCCCGCCGACCCCGTCGATGACCCCGGAAATAATCATTGATTTGAGCAGGCCATCGGGAAGCGTGTTTTCAACCTGATCCCCCAGCCAACCGAAGGCATTTTCCAGCCACGTGACGGGGATATCGCTCCAACTGAAGGTAAACTGATAGACCGCAAAAAGAATCAGCAGCATAATGACCGGCCCAACAAGTCGGTTAGTGAGTACTTTGTCGATCTTATCGGAGGTGTAGAGCCGGTCGGTATCAAATTTATGACTGACAACCCCCTGTCGCAGTATTGATTTTATATAGCCGTAGCGATGGTCGGCAATAATAGCCTCGGGGAATACGTCCAGTGTCTTCTGCGTGTGGGCAGAGGCCTTATTGACTAACTCTTCCAGTAACTGGGCGGTGACAGGGTCGCTCTTGCGTCCTTTCTCAAGGATCTGGTCATCATTTTCCAGATACTTGATGGCTGTGTATCTGGCCGGGTAGGTCTCAATGAGCAGAGATGTCTCGGTAATTTTTGCGACAAGTTCGGCCAGGGTGGTGTCGAGATCTTTTCCGTATGAAATATCCCGCGGATGCCAGTGCGTTTCTTCAGTAGCTAAATGCACGCAGGCGTCGAGAAGTTCTTTCTTACCCGAACCTGATCGGGCAATGATGGGGATGACCGGCACCTGAAGCAGATTGGCGAGCATCTCAGCTTTAATTTCAATACCCCGGTCCTTGGCCACATCCATCATATTCAGGGCGATCACCAAAGGAACGCCCAGCTCGAGCAACTGGCAGCTCAGATAAAGGTTTCGTTCGAGATTAGATGCATCGACAATGTTGATAACCACCTGTGGACGTTCATTGACCAGATAATCACGGGTCACCAGTTCTTCAGCCGAATAGGCTGTCATTGAATAGGTCCCGGGAAGATCTGTCAGGGTTATTTTCCGATTCTGGTGGGTAAGGATACCTTCTTTATGGTCGACGGTAATACCGGGATAGTTGCCAACATGTTGTCTGGCGCCGGTAAGTTGATTGAAAAGGGTCGTTTTCCCGGCGTTGGGATTGCCCGCTAGGGCCATTAATAGCTGCATTGGCTGGTTATCTGTTGTCTTCGGATTTTTTTCGACTGCTGCAGGATGAATCACTACAGCAAGTGCAGCTTTGACCGCAGGAAATGTTGCTGTCCTTGCTGGTGGCAATCTTCCATTGGCGATAGAATCTTCGGCCTGTGAAAAAAGCGCAGATTGCAATAATCGTCCAGATAATAATTGTTTCAAGCATGATATCTTTTAGTGACTTAGAAATAATTTTCTTGTTCTTTTTAAAAGAAAATTATTTCGTGAAGGAACTTATCCCGCAAAGCGTTTGGGCGGGATTGGTGCGTTACTGTTTATTTGTTGGTTTTTTGAAAGAAACAATCTGTACGCAAAGTATTTACACCCCTCAAAGGTGTACTGAACTGAGCACCCGGCAAGCGAGTATTAAAACTCATCCCGCAACGCTTTTTGGCCGGATTAGTGAACCCTAACTCGCCGGGGAAAAAAAAAGCCCGAACAACACGGAGCTTGTGTACATCGTATGATGGGTATCGTTTACAGACTTGTCACCAGGATGTTATCGGAAACCTCGGGGCCAACACTGATGGTACCGCCGTTGATCTTGAGAAGACACTGGCTGCCGGTCTCGGAACATATCACATCGGCTTCGACTCCGGGATACAGGCCCATGGCAGCCATGCGGGCACAAATTTTTCTGTCGCCGGTAACTTTGCAGACTTTGATACGGCCAGTTCTTGCCCGTGTCGAAAGTGGTGCGATCAGATTAGTACATCGTTCCCGGGCAAAGCAGTTCCTGATCTTGTCGGTAAAGCAGCAACCACCATTTTTCCGTTTTCTACCAGGCATTGTTTTCTCCAGTAATTGTCACCATTAGTGTCACCTTTAGGTACACCAAACAATAACCGAGGTCAACATATTTTTCAAGAGGTCGCAATATTTTTAGGGATGTCTAAGAGCGGTTTTGTTTACGATCTGTCAATCCTCGGGTTCTGTCTCTACCATGATATAATCGGCTTCATTATTGCGCAGGGTGAGGGTGCCGCCCATGACTCGAAGCGCTACGGGATCGTTAAGCGGAGCCCTGCCCTGAATAGTGATTTCGGTCCCGGGAACCAAACCCATTTCCCGTATTCGACGACCCAGTTCTCCGCCGACCTTGACCGATTTGATCGTTCCCGACTGATGTTTGGCCATCTGGCGTAAATTGATGAGTACCATTTTATCCTTATTTTTTAGACTCCCAGGAATCTCTCAGGGTCACTGTCCGATTCAGCACCGGTTTGCCGGCAATCGACTCGACGGAATCGGCACAGAAATAACCCTGCCGCTCGAACTGTACTGTTTCGCCCGGTTGTAATGCTGCCAGGCTCGGTTCAGCGATGGCGTCTGAGATGATCACTTTAGACATCGGATTGAGGTGTTCCAGAAAATCGATATTCTTGTCAGCTTCCGGATCTTCCACACTGAACAGCCTGTCGTAGAGACGGACCGTTACCGGTAATCCTTTTTTGGCACAAACCCAGTGAATTGTGCCCTTCACCTTCCTCCCGTCGGGGGCGGTACCGCCTTTGGTCTCCGGGTCGTAGGTGCAGTGGATTTCGGTGATCCTGCCGGTGGCCTCGTCCTTGCTGTGCGAGACATACTGGATAAGATAGCCGTACCGCAGGCGTACCTCCCGGCCGGGTCCTAACCGGTGATATTTTTTGGTGGGATTTTCCATAAAATCTTCACGTTCGATATAAATCTCTCTGGCAAAAGGGATAGCCCGTTCACCCATATCCGGAGCCTGGGGGTGGTTCATACCGGTCATCTCTTCAACCAGGTCGTCCGGGTAGTTGTCGAGTATTACTTTCACCGGGTCCAGAACACACATGCGTCGCTCCGCCCGAAGATTGAGATCGGATCGAATTTCATTTTCCAGCACCCCCATATCTATCCGGCTTTCGCTCTTGCCAATTCCAATGGTTTTGCAGAAATTACGGATCGAGGCGGGCGTGTAACCGCGCCGGCGCAGTCCGGAAATGGTCAGCATGCGCGGATCATCCCATCCGTCGACAAACCCGCCTTCAACCATTTTTAACAGCTTGCGTTTGCTCATGACCGTGTACGTCAGGTTGAGTCTGGCAAACTCAATCTGACGGGGATGGCAGGGGGTGGAAAGGGTGTCCAGAACCCAGTCGTAAAGTGGGCGGTGATCCTGAAATTCCAAGGTGCAGAGGGAATGAGTGATACCTTCGAGCATATCGGAAAGGCAATGGGTATAGTCGTACATCGGGTATATCTTCCAGGTATTGCCGGTCCGGTGATGGTGTGCTTTCAGGACCCGGTAGATCACCGGATCGCGCATGTTCAGGTTCGGCGAAGCCATATCGATTTTTGCCCGGAGCACGTGCGTTCCTTCGCTGAACTCGCCGTTTTTCATCTGCGTGAAGAGCTGGAGGTTTTCTTCCACTGACCTCTGGCGATAAGGGCTCTCTCTGCCCGGTTCGGTCAGGGTACCCCGATATTCCCGTATTTCATCCGGCAGCAGTTCACAGACATAGGCTTTGCCCTGTTTAATCAACTCGACCGCAAAGTCATAGAGTTGCGGAAAATAATCCGAGGCATAGAGCACCTTTTCCCGCCATTCGAATCCAAGCCAGTGCACATCTTTTTCAATGGACTGGACGTAAGCGACATCCTCTTTGCTGGGATTGGTGTCATCAAAGCGGAGGTTGCAGGTACCTGCATATTCCTCGGCGACGCCAAAATTCAGGCAGATCGATTTTGCATGACCGATATGCAGGAACCCGTTTGGCTCCGGAGGAAACCTGGTCACGATCTTCTGGTGTTTGCCGTTCTGCAGGTCGTCGGCAATGATCTGGCGGATGAAGTCCAATGGTTTCTTTTCTGAATCTTCTAATATTTCCATGACGAATGACTTGTGTGTTAGAGACATAAAAAAAAATTCCGTATGTTTTTTGCAGGAAAATTTTTTCGTGAAGGAACCTACCCCGCAAAGTTTTCTGGCGGGGTAAGCTATTTATTCTTGTCCAAAAAGTTTGCCAACATCCCGGAGTCTGCGGACTATCTTCTCCCGGCCGATTGTTATGATTATGTCAAACATCGAAGGTCCGGCGAGCTGGCCGGTGACTACGGTGCGCATCGCATTGATGATCACACCCGGTTTAATTGCCAGTTCTTCGGCCAGCTCTCTGGCCACCCGTTCCGTCTCTTCCAAGGAAAACTCGGCAAGTTTTTCGTATCTATCGGCCAGCTGGGGCAGCCATTGCTGCAATTCTTCGTATTTCAACACATTTTTGGCAAGGGGTTTTGGGTCAATTTCGAAATCGTCGGCAAAATAAGCCCTTCCCAGTGAGGTGAAATCCTTGAGAGTATGGAAACGATCGCGTATAAGGTCAAGGGTGCTCAGGTACCATTCCTTCTGGTCTGTGTCATAGGCATCCTTCCAGAGCCCGGCCGATTCAAGCTCTTTTTTGACCATTTTACCGAGCTCGCCAATATCCATGGTTCGCAGATAATGCTCATTGATAAAAATAGCTTTCGGGTCCGTAAAGAATTTCGGATCGTTTTTCTGGAAGTTAAAAATTGCACTCGATTTATTGATACGTTCGAGGGAAAATTCCCGGATAAGTTCCTCTTTGGAATAAAATTCCTGATCATTGCCGGCGGACCAGCCAAGAAGGGCGAGAAAATTATTGAACGCCCAGGGAAGAAAACCGCAGTCGCGGTAGAATTGCACGGCGACTATTTCGCCATGACTGCGTTTGGATATTTTCGCCTTTTTGGTATCAAGGGTGAGCGGCATATGGGCAAAGACGGGCAGCGGTGCCCGAAGCGCTTCGTAGAGCAGGATCTGCTTGAGGGTATTGGTCATATGATCCTGACCACGGATAATATGGGTGATCCGGTCACGGATATCATCGACAACATTGCAGAGGAGATAGAGGGGTTTCCCATTGGAGCGGACGATGACGAAATCATCTATCTCCGAGTAGTTCGTATCAATTCGCCCGAGAATTCTGTCATCGTAGCCAAGGGTGCCCGTTCGCTCGGGAACCTTGAACCGAATAACAGATGGAAGCCCCGCCGCCTCTTTCTCAGCAACCTCGTCGGCTGAGAGATTCCGGCAGGTGCGGTCGTACCCCAGCGGTTTTTTGGCGGCAAGAGCTGCTTCACGCTTTGCATCGAGTTCTTCTTTGGTGCAAAAACATTTATAGGCGGCACCCTGATTCAGCAGTTTCTGCGCGGCGGCGATGTGTTCAGCCTCAAAATCGGTTTGAAAATATGGCCCTTCATCAAAATCGATGCCCAGCCATTCGAGCCCTTCAATAATCCCCTGAATGGATTCAAGGCTTGATCTGCCGGTATCGGTGTCTTCAATACGAAGAATGAGTTTACCCCCGGTTTGTCGTGCGTAGAGCCAATTGTAGAGTGCTGTTCGGGCGCCACCGATATGCAGGTATCCGGTGGGGCTCGGTGGAAAACGTAATCGTGTTTCTGTCATAAAGTAAATCCTTCACACAGCTCATTGAGCCATTAGTAAAAAAATAAGGTGGTGTCGGCTGAAGTGTTTTGGTGGGGTGCAAGTGGATCCCATCAACAAGAGCATCTGGCTGTTATATATCTTTTTCCACTTCAATGTTCAACATTATTACGGACACGCGGTCTATGTTCTGTCAACCGGCGGCAGTTACTCGTCATTTTTGGGGTCATGGACAGCTACGGTTTTTTTGTTGTTCTCGGCAGGGTAACTATGTATAGTTTTTCGTTCGTTGCTGAAACGTTGTTACCTGCTGATTTTTTCTGGTTCCACACATGCGATCGATGTTGCGTATTGCGTAAGATAAATAACGGTGCTTTTCCTGCCACTGGATGGGGAAAGTCGAGACGGGTTCTTACAGAGGAAATGAAGAAAATGAAAGTACTGATCAGTGACAACCTGGCCCAGGTTGGCGTAGATGTCCTGCGTAAGGCGGGTCTTGAGGTAGATGTCAATACCGGACTTGCCCCGGAGGAATTGAAGAAAATAATCGGCGAGTACGACGGTTTGGTTATACGCAGTGCCACTAAAGTTACCGCAGACATTCTGGAGATGGCGCATAAACTGAGAGTTGTCGGCCGGGCCGGAATCGGCCTTGATAATGTCGACGTCCCTGCGGCCAGCCAGAAAGGTATCGTGGTAATGAACGCTCCGGACGGCAATGCAACGACCGCCGCGGAACATGCCATCTCAATGATGATGGCATTGTCGAGGAATATTCCCCAGGCGTGTATGTCCATGAAACAGGGAAAATGGGAGAAGAAGAAGTTTATGGGCCGGGAGGTTACCGGTAAGACCTTTGGTGTCATCGGGATCGGCCGGATTGGCGGGATCGCCGCCAGCAGGGCGCAAGGGCTGAAAATGAAGACTATTGCCTACGATCCGCATATGCCCAAAGAGATGGCCGAGAAAATCGGCGTCGAGTTGGTCAGCCTGGAAGAGCTGGCGAAAAGATCAGATTATATTTCTGTACATGTCCCGCTGACCAAGGAAACAAAAAATATCGTTTCCACCTCTTTTTTCGAGAACATGAAAAACGACGCCATGTTTATAGATTGTGCCAGAGGAGGTGTCTGTGACGAGGAAGCCCTTTATGAGGCCCTGGTAAATAATAAAATTGCCGGTGCAGCTCTTGATGTTTTCAGTAAAGAACCTACCAGTCTTGAAAATTGTCCTCTTCTGGCTCTGGACAATTTTGTCTGCACACCGCATCTTGGCGCCTCGACCAATGAAGCACAGGAGAGCGTTGCCCTGATTATTGCCGAGCAAATGGCCGATTATCTCCTCAAGGGGTCGGTGACGAATGCGGTCAACGTGCCCTCGGTCAGTGACGATGTCCTGGCCCAGGTAGGACCCTATCTGAAGCTTGGCGAAATGCTCGGTTGCATGCATATGCAGATCGCCAAGGGAGGTGTGGCGGAGGTCAACATAGAATATAGTGGTGAACTGGCTGAATTGAATACCAGTCCGATAACCGTGGCCTTTCTGAAAGGACTGTTTACGCCAATCTTGAAAGATGCGGTCAATTTCGTTAATGCGCCGATAATCGCCAAAGAAAGGGGGATTCGCATTATTGAATCGAGAAGCGAGAAAGCTGACGATTTTGTCAACACCCTGGCGATAAAGGTGACAACCAATGAAGGGGAGAATACGCTGGTTGGCACAGTCTTTGGCCGCAATGAGCCCCGCCTGGTTCGTTTGAACTCTTTTCGACTCGAAGCTTTGCCGTCCGGGCCGATGTTGCTGGTATTCAACAACGATGTACCTGGAGTCATTGGGGCATTGGGGACCACCCTGGGCCGCTCCGGCGTCAATATTTCCAGGATGACCGTAGGCCGGGAAGAGGAAAGTAATCAAAACATTATTCTCCTCAGTACGAATGAACTGGTATCAAAAGAGTTGCTTGCCAAGGTTGAGGACCTGCAAGATATAACCAAAGCGCAGGTGCTGGATCTGACAAACCTGTAAGGAATGGAAAAAGAGTGAGGGAGTGTGTTTATGGTCGAAAATGTGAGTAAAAAGGAAGATGCATGTGGATGTGGCGAGGGTAAAGTGCCCGATAAACAGGGGCGGTGTGTCATGCCAGAGGTGACGTTTCCTGCTTTTGTAATGTCGTTGAATACCTCTGCGCTGTATCATCTGGGTGAGATCGCCGACCCGTCTACTGGGAAAAGAATAGTCGATCTCGACCTGGCCAAACATGCGATCGATACTCTGGCCTTGATTCAGAATAAGACCAAAGGAAATCTGTCAAAGGATGAAGAGGAGTTGCTGAAAAACATCCTCTACGATATTAAAATCCGTTTTGTAAAAGCGGTAAAAAAATAGCACTGTTATCAGTAAAATCGAGGAAATGGCCCTGGGTAATCAACGCATATCTGTGCAGGCACCGGCAAAAATAAACCTGTTGCTGCGAGTCCTGGGCAGGCGTGCAGACGGATATCATGACCTGGAAACCTGGATGCAGAAGATCGACCTGTATGACCAGATTGAGCTCGCGCTGCATCCTGGTAACGGGGTGGAATTTTTTTCCGACGATGCGTCCATTCCAGCTGATGCGACTAATCTTGCAGTGCGGGCAGCTGTCGCTTTTTTGCAGGCGAGTAAAAAGAGCACAGGATATGGAGTGCAGATACGTCTGCAGAAAAATATCCCGGTGGCTGCAGGACTCGGTGGCGGCAGCAGCGATGCAGGGGCGGTGCTGCGTGGTCTGAATACTATTTTTGACCGGGAGTTTTCGGAAAAACAACTCATAGGATTGGCTCGACCTCTGGGGGCTGATGTGCCTTTTTTTGCTGTTGACCATGATGCCGTTTTTGCGACCGGCATCGGCGATATAATGTATCCGGTCGAATCTCTTGGTAATTGTTCGTTTTTGGTGGTGAATCCGGATTTTTTTGTTTCCACCGCCTGGGTCTTTCAAAATTTAACATTGACAAGCCTGTCGAAAACCTCTAAATTGTCATGCTTTCAAAAGTACAAGGCAGTGCCTCTTTCTCTGCAGGAGATGCATAATGACCTGGAACAGGTCACTAATGCTCAATATCCGGAAATTGAGCGGATGAAGAGATCGCTGCTGGCCGTTGGTGCATCACAGGTTTTGATGTCCGGGAGCGGGCCGACTGTATTTGGCGTTTTTCCAGATACAGAAAAACCGTTCGGTTCAGATTTACAACGTATTGTTGGTGCATTCCGTCAGGAATACGGAGAGAAGGTTTTTTTATCTAGAGCGTGTACTGGGGCGTCGCCAAGCGGTAAGGCACCGGGTTTTGATCCCGGCATTCGTAGGTTCGAATCCTGCCGCCCCAGCCATCAATAATACGTTTTCAGACTATTAGAATACATCAAAAAGCGATGCGAGATTTAAAAATATTTTCAGGCAATGCTCACAAAATAATGGCTGAGGAGATTGCCGCTCATCTTAAAATACCCCTGAGTAAAGCAGAAGTTAGAAAATTCAGCGATGGGGAAATTTTTGTTGAAATAAAAGAAAATGTTCGGGGAACGGATGTTTTTGTCGTTCAACCGACCTGCACGCCGGTAAATGATCATCTGATGGAACTGGTGATCATGGTAGATGCGCTGCGAAGAGCGTCTGCGCGCAGGATTACCGCTGTGCTGCCATATTACGGGTACGCCCGGCAGGATAGAAAAAATGCACCTCGTGTGCCGATTACAGCGAAAGTTGTGGCGGAAATGTTAATGGTCGTGGGGGTGCGCAGGGTTCTCTGCATGGATCTTCACGCAGGCCAGATCGGCGGCTTTTTCAATATTCCAGTGGATCATCTCTATGCCGCACCTGTCGTTTTGAAGTATATCCAGCAAACCTTTGACGACAATGTCATCATGGTCTCCCCTGACGCCGGCGGTGTTGAGCGGACCAGGGCCTTTGCCAAAAGACTGAATTCCGGACTCGCTATTATTGATAAACGTCGGGATAAGCCGAATGAGTGTGAAGCGATGCATGTTATCGGCGATGTCCGGGGCAAAACCGCTATCCTGATGGATGATATGGTCGATACGGCCGGTACTTTATGTGCTGGTGCCAAAACCTTGTTGGAAAACGGAGCCAAAGAAGTGCATGCCTGCTGCTCACATCCGGTTCTTTCCGGTCCGGCCATTGAGCGGTTATGCAATTCTGATTTAAAATCTCTTGTCGTTACCAATTCCATACCGTTGCGGGGGGATGCCATAGCGTGTGACAAGATAAAAGTTCTCTCTGTCTCATCGCTGCTAGCCGATGCGATCAGCAGAATACACAATGAAGATTCGGTCAGTTCGCTTTTTGTGTAACCGACGTTTTGTATCTTACAATAGTTTAAAATTAGTTAAAATTTATCATATTCTGCTCAGTCGCCGTCAAACTGTAATCGCGACTGTTTAGCAAAGGAGGAAAAATGCTTCAGGTCGAAATATCCGCTTCTGTTAGAAATACTTCAGGTAAGGGGCCCATGCGGCAGCTGCGTATGAAGGGAATGACTCCTGCTGTGGTATACGGTGGAGGTGCTGAGGCGCAAAGACTCCAGCTTGACACGAAGACACTTATGGCCCAGTTGCTCGAGTTTTACCGTAAAAACACTGTTGTTACCCTGAATGTCGAGGGTGCATCAGCAAAAACCGTTATGGTCGGTGAAGTTCAGACGGATCCCGTTCGTGACACGCTTATTCATGTCGACTTCTGTGAAATCGATCTTCAGAAAGACCGTGCTTTTACTGTGCCGGTAAGACTTACGGGTAAGGCCAAGGGCGTTGATCTGGGCGGGCAGATGATCGTCGGTTGCAATCAGGTGGTGCTCAAAGGAAAACCTCTTGATATACCTGATGAATGTGTTGTCAATATCGCCCCCCTGGCGATAGGAGAGCAATTCACCTGTGCAGCCCTCAGTATTCCCGAAGGTGTGAAGATGATCACCGACCCTGCAACTGTCATTATTTCGATTATCAAACCTGGTGAGAAGGTTGAAGAATCAACGGAAAAAGCCGTGAAAAACGGCAAGAAATAACGGTCGGTTGCCCACGGGCGAAGAACAGCACCTGCCTGCCTGACAATTCAGGCAACGGCATGCGTGGTGACGGAAATGATAAAGGTCCGGGAAATGTTAATTTCCCGGACCTTTATTCATTAATATTCTCGTGACAACGAAGATTCCTCTCGAATTCATGGAAAAGCAAGATTTTATCATTGTCGGGCTGGGTAATCCTGGAGCCCAGTACCAGGGTACGCGTCATAATGTCGGTTTTTTTGTGGTAGATGAATTGGCAAGAAGATGGAATGCATCGGATTTTCTGGAGAAATGGCAGGCTCAGTGTGTGTCTTTGCCAATGGGTGGGGAGAAGGTTCATCTCATAAAACCATTAACGTTTATGAATAGAAGCGGCAGGGCAGTGGGACAGTTTTATCGGTTTTATAAAACCACTCCTGACCAACTCTTGGTTGTTCATGATGATCTCGATATGGCGCCGGGAAGGATCAAGCTCGTTAAAGGAGGGGGGGCAGGTGGACATAATGGTATAAAATCGCTTGTCGAATCACTCGGAACCCCTGAATTTTATCGTTTAAAGATAGGCATTGGCCGGCCTGGGAATGGAGACGTTCATCCAGACTTTCCTGTGGATAAATATGTTTTAGGCAATTTTACCGACGGCGAACTGGAGGTTTTGCAATCCAGGTACGATAGTTTCGCGGCCGGTATTCATCTCTTTTTGCAAGGCCAAGTGGCTAAAGCGATGAATCTGCTCAATAGTCTCAAGTAGGTCCTCGCTCCGTTAAGCAGTTCTTTTGTCTCGCCAGCTGATTCTCTCGATACCATGAAAAAATACGGCAATTTGGTGCAAAACGTGTTATAGTATCTCCATTGAATCCCAAATTTGGTTGTTTGTGATAACACCCGCTGCAGAAAAATATCAAAAATGCCGGAATAAAGGTGCAACCCTTTATAGTCCGACGCTTTCCCCCTTGTATGGCAAATTACTGCGTTGTCTTGTGCTTTTCTAGTTTATCTTTTTCAGCCTTGTGCAAGGCGTTTTGTGTTTAAAGGAGAGATCTGTGTTTACTGAAGGTGATATGGCTGTGTATCCGGCCCATGGTGTTGGAGTTATTAAAGCTGTTGAAACAAAGACTATTGGAGGGATTGACCAGTCGTTTTATATCCTGGAGATTCTTGATAATAGTATGAGAATTATGATTCCTACCGCCAGTAGTGATAATGTCGGTCTGCGGGCGATCGTCGGTAAAAATGAGGTACGGACTGTTCTTGATATTCTGGCCGATCGTTCCGTAGAATTAGGTACCCAGACCTGGAATCGTCGTTACCGTGATTATATGGAAAAGATCAAGACTGGTTCTGTTCATGAGGTGGCTATTGTGCTGCGTGATCTCTTCCTGCTCAGTGTTGACAAGGATCTCAGTTATGGTGAAAGGAAAATGCTGGATACCGCAAAAAACCTCATAGTGAAGGAACTTTCACTTGCGCAAGACACGGAAGAAGCAAGCGTCAGCAAAACTATCGAGGCAATTTTTTCCTGAAATTTCAGCATCATTCCAAGATTTTTTCTATCGCGGTTGCATAAGAAGTAATTGTATGGAAACCAAAGAAGCAGCTCTGTGCAGATCCAGCCGGTCGAACCGGAATTTTCAGGTGACGATTGATACTGGACTGTCAGGGATGCGTCTTGACCAGTTCCTGGCCCAGCATCTTCCCTCCACATCGAGAGCACTGATTATTGCATCAATTCGCAAAGGATTGATTCTAGTTGATGGCGTGCACCGCAAAAGTAGTTATCGGCTCAAAGAAAGCGAAACCTTACAAGGTAGTGTTGAGGGCAAACAAGAGATTGATGTCCTGCCTGAACACATCAGTTTTCCTGTCCTTTTTGAGGATGATTCTCTGCTGATCATCTCAAAACCTCCCGGGCTTGTCGTTCATCCGGGGAGTGGAAATCATCATGGGACGCTTGTTAATGGATTGGTGCATCATTGTCGATCCATTGCCGATGTTGGTGACAGCTTACGGCCTGGAATTGTCCATAGACTTGACAAAGATACTTCCGGTATAATGGTTGTTGCTAAAACAGAAAATGTCCATCGCCTGCTCGTTGATTCATTTAAAAATCATCAGTTACATAAAGAATACCTGGCGCTGGTGCATGGTGTTCTTAAAGAAAAAAATGGTCGACTCGTTGCGCCGATTGGCCGCCATCCGGTGCAACGGCAGAAAATGGCAATTCGCCAGACCGGAGGAAAGCACGCTGCCAGTAGCTGGCAGGTGCTCGAAGAATTCAACTCTGCATGCAGTCTGGTAAAAGTGGTAATTGAGACCGGGAGGACGCATCAGATCCGGGTCCATATGGCCCATCTCGGTTGTCCTGTCGTCGGTGATACAGTGTATGGATCCGGCAGAGACAATCGTCTTTTTCCCCGTCAGCTGCTGCATGCATCACGGTTGGTTTTTCGTCACCCCGTCACCGATGCAGTCATTGATAAAAAAGCCGAACTCTGGCCTGATTTTACCGATATCTTAAAAGGTTTGGGGGCGTCTGCAGTGGAGGAAAATGAGTGAATATCGCGGTAACCGGTGGGTTGGGAACCGGCAAATCAACTGTCAGTAGGATTATTGCCGCGGATCTTGCCACTGAACTCATCGATGCTGATCAGTTGTGCCGCGAACAGATGCTGCCCGGGACAGAAGGGTATGCCGAATTTCGTCGTGTCTTTAATGAACGCTACATCCAGAGCGATGGAATTATTGACCGCGTGCAATTGCGCGAGGCGGTTTTTGCATATCCTTCGATCAGGAATCGGCTTGAAAATATTCTGCATCCAATTGTTCGGCGGCAAATCGCCGCTCGGGGGAGAATATCTTCTACACACGGCAAGATTCTTGTTGTTGAAGTCCCTTTGCTTTATGAGGCCGGATGGCAGGATGCATTTGATATCTGCGTCGTGGTCTATGTGCCGGAGCAACTCTGTATCCAGCGGGTGGTGATGCGGGACGGGATGCCGGTTGAGCAAATCAGACAGATTTTAAATGCGCAGGTTCCCATCAAGAAAAAACTTGATTATGCCGATTTTATAGTTGATAATTCTGGTACCTTTGTAAGTACAGTGCACCAGATAGCATGGATGTCCAAAAAGCTTAGGGTGGACTCAACAGAGTAGTTTTTTATACCTTTAGCCCTCCTGATCCGGGATGGTTATAAACAGCCGGGGTACTCTTTTAGGTCATTTTTATAGAGATAAGTACCTTGAAACAAAATGTTTTTTACGCAATAAACGTAGAGAATACGCTGCAAGGTGCTAAAAAGCTTGACAGCACAGATCTGAAAACGTATAAGAGAATCGATGTTTTTTAAAACTCAAATTCCTGTCATTGCTTAATCGTTTCTTTGGATCCTGCTAAAATTACTTCGGAACAGATTGTTCCGATTTTAATGTCCTGAAGATCTGCAGAATTCAGTAGTGTGATTCTCCACAGATCCGGCCATTTTCCATTCTGCTTTTTAATCTAAGCGACGAAAAAGCTCAAAAGAATATCTTTATAACCAGCTATGATTTGAATTGCTGTTGACTCTGCCCTGGCACTGTGTCTTGCCAAAGGCATAGATAGAGCAGTCTGAATATAATGTACACCGGCAATATTGGACGGCTCGTCCATAGGGTCCAAGTTACACGTGGTATTTCCCTAATATCCTGCCAATAATCCCACAAAGGAGAAGAAGGTTAATGAATCTGGCGGAACTCAAACTGATGAAAATCGGTGAACTGGTACAGCTTGCTCGTTCTTTAAAAGTCGAGGGGTACAGTTCATTGCGGAAACAGGAACTGATCTTTGCTATTTTAAAAGCTCAGTCGGTCAAAGATGGGAAAATGCGGGGCAGCGGTGTCCTGGAAATCCTACCAGATGGTTTCGGTTTTCTTCGGGCTCCAGACTACAACTATCTACCGGGACCTGACGATATTTATGTTTCGCCGTCGCAAATCCGACGCTTAAATCTTCGAACCGGGGATACCATTGAAGGGCTTGTTCGTGCACCAAAAGAAGGGGAGAGGTATTTCGCCCTGTTGAAAGTTGACAGCGTCAACTTCGACCCACCGGATGCCGCGAAGCAAAAAACCCTGTTTGGCAACCTGACGCCGTTGCATCCCAATGTCCCTTTCACCCTGGAGTGGCAACCCGATAACATGTCCATGCGAATTATGGATTTGTTTGCCCCTATCGGCAAAGGGCAGCGAGGATTGATTGTGGCTCCGCCCCGAACCGGCAAGACTGTGCTGATGCAAAAAATTGCCAACTCCATCGTCCGCAACCACAAGGAGGTGTATCTTATTGTTCTGCTGATTGATGAACGCCCGGAAGAGGTAACGGAGATGACCAGAAGTGTCAAAACCGCCGAGGTAGTCAGCTCAACTTTTGATGAACCGCCCCAACGCCATATTCAGGTTGCTGAAATGGTCATTGAAAAGGCCAAGAGACTTGTCGAACATAAAAAAGATGTTGTTATCCTCCTCGACAGTATTACCCGGCTTGCAAGGGCCTATAACACCGTGACTCCAGCCAGTGGTAAAATTCTTTCCGGTGGTGTCGAGGCCAATGCCCTGCATCGGCCCAAGCGTTTCTTTGGTGCGGCAAGAAATATTGAAGAAGGCGGCAGCCTGACTATTCTGGCAACTGCGCTTATCGAAACTGGCAGTCGTATGGATGAAGTAATTTTTGAGGAATTTAAAGGAACAGGTAATATGGAGCTTGTTCTTGATCGTAAGATGGCCGATAAACGAATTTTCCCCGCCATTGATCTGAAACGTTCCGGTACCAGAAAAGAAGATCTGTTGATGAAACCAGAGACCCTCAATCGGATCTGGATACTCAGAAAACTTCTTAATTCCATGAATCCAGCCGATTGTATGGATTTTCTGATCGATAAGCTTAAGCACCAGAAAACCAACGATGATTTTCTTGACTCAATGAACGGATGACGGCACCGGTAATGACTTGTCAAAGGACATAAATCGCGCGTGTTAGTGTGGAGATCACTTGTGTCCGCCTATTTATTAACTGTTGAAAAAAATCCGTATTTTGAGTAATCTGTTTCCCCTGTGTTCTGAAAATATTGGAAAAATGTATATTAATTGATCATCGCCCGTATCGGCGAGTTGGAGGTATAAAAGCTATGAAAGAAGGTATCCATCCGGAATATCATAAAATTAAGGCTGTATGTGCTTGTGGCAATGAAGTGGAAATGGGATCGGTAATGGAAGAGATGAAAGTTGAGATCTGTTCCGCCTGCCATCCGTTTTTTACCGGTAAGCAGAAGCTTATCGATTCAGCCGGTCGTATCGAGAAGTACAAACAGCGTTATGCGAAACATTTTGCCGCTGTAGAGAAGGGTAAATCTTAATTCCAACATTGCCTTGGTCGGTGAGTATTGCTGACGGCAGAAACAGTTTCACCCCACTCGGTCCACAACGATGCTTGACATGGTTGTGGACCTTTTTATTTTTCTCTCTTGTTCTTCTGGTTGAATGCTATGTTTGAAAAATTTGCTGATCTTGACGATAAAATATCTCATCTTGAAGGCAGGTTGTCTGATCCTCACCTGGTTAAAGATCAGAAGGAATATCAGAAAGTTGTTCGGGAACATGCTAATCTCGTTAAACTGAACAAAAAATATCTGGAATACATCAAAGTTCAGGAAGAGATCGAAGAAAACAGACAGATACTCCATGATGAAGAGGAGGATCCGGATCTAAAAGAACTCGCTAAAGCTGAACTTGAGGAGCTGTCTGCCAAGGAGAAAAAGCTTGATCAGGAGATGAAGATCATCCTGCTTCCCAAGGATCCGAACGACGAAAGAAACACTTTTTTAGAAATTCGGGCCGGTACTGGCGGAGATGAAGCTGCTCTTTTTGTCGGTGATCTCTTTCGGATGTACAGTCGCTTTGCCGAAGATATGGGCTGGCGGGTTGAAGTTATGAGTTCAAATCCTATGGATATTGGCGGATTTAAAGAGATAATTGCGCTGATAACCGGAGATCAGGTTTACTCAAAACTTAAATACGAAAGTGGCGCACATCGGGTGCAAAGAGTCCCGGAGACAGAAACCCAGGGACGGATTCATACCTCGGCTGTCACCGTTGCGATATTGCCTGAAGCGGACGAAGTCGATTTGAAAATCGATATGCATGAACTGAAATTCGATGTTTTTCGTTCTTCCGGGCCTGGTGGCCAGTCAGTCAATACCACGGATTCTGCTGTACGGGTAACGCATCTTCCGACGGGAATGGTGGTTATCTGCCAGGATGAAAAATCACAGCACAAAAATAAGGCCAAGGCCCTGACTGTGCTCCGTGCGCGGCTGCTTGACAAGCTGGAACAAGAGCGCCATGATAAAATTTCCCAAAATAGAAAAAGCCAGATCGGCAGTGGCGACCGGAGTGAACGGATTCGTACGTATAACTTTCCTCAGGGACGGATGACTGATCATCGGATCAACCTCACCCTCTATAAACTCGATGCGATCATGGGCGGTAAGCTGGAAGACGTTATCTATCCTCTCATTGCCCATGATCAGGCAGAAAAGCTAAAAGATATACAGTAAATGATCCACAGATACAGCTCCCTGTTCAACTGCCCGGTCAGTTGTAAATTTTTATCTTGGCAATGAGATGCGCCTGCTGGAACTCCTTCATCATGGACAAACAGAATTAGAGCTTGCCGGAGTAACGGAATATGAACTGGATGCACGGCTGCTGTTAGAATACTGCACGGCAAAAACAAGAGCCGGGATTTTTCTCGATGGAGCTTGCGAGGTGGATCCGGCAATTTGTGAGAACTATCTGTCGCTGCTGGAACGCCGGAAAAAAAGAGAACCGCTGGCCTATATCCTGGGTGAACAGGAATTCTGGTCTTTACCTTTTCATGTGACTCCGGATGTCCTGATCCCTCGACCTGAGACCGAGTTTTTGCTGGACCGGGTTTTTGCGCTTGCCGATACTGAAAATTTTCAAAAAGGGCATATTCTCGATCTCTGCTGTGGCAGCGGAGTTATAGCCACCATCCTGGCCAAAGAATCCGGCAAAAAGATAATCGCTTCCGACATCTCGTTTAAGGCTCTTCATATGACCAGAAAAAATGCCCGCCGGCACCGTCTCGAGTCACAGGTTTTGCCCGTGCAGGGACATCTTCTCGCCCCGTTCTCTGCAGGTGCAACATTTTCCTTGATCGTCGCTAACCCTCCTTATATCAGTAGTTTTGATGTGAGACATTCGTTAATGCCTGAAGTTGCTGGACATGAGCCGCATCTAGCCCTTGATGGCGGTGTACGAGGGCTTGAATTAATACAACAAATTCGAGATGCACTACCAACGGTTCTCTGTCCGGGGGGACAATGTTTTATCGAAATTGGTGCGGACCAGGGAGCTGAGATAAAAAAGTTTTTTTCAGAAGATGTTGTCGGTGGAAGATGTTATCAACAGGTTGAAATACTGGTCGATTATGCCGGACGTGAGCGAGTTGTTCATGTGCGGCTTGGACAATGACAGGAGTTGGTTGTAGACAATGGAAAAACTAATTATTGAAGGCGGAAAACCACTGTATGGCGAAGTAAAAATAAGTGGTGCCAAAAATGCAGCCTTGCCGCTTATGGCTGCTACATTACTCGCTCCCGGAAGACATTTTCTGCGCAATATGCCTAATTTGCGGGATACTCGTACTTTCGTCCGTCTCATGGAAAATTTCGGGGTGAAGAGTGAGAGAACCGGTGACGTTCTGATGTTGGACACCACCCACCTTGATCATACTGAAGCACCGTATGACCTGGTAAAAACGATGCGGGCGTCGGTGCTTGTTCTGGGGCCGCTGATGGCCAGGTTTGGCAGAGCCAAGGTTTCCCTGCCCGGGGGCTGTGCAATCGGCGCTCGACCTATCAATTTTCATATTATGGGCCTTGAGCGTCTTGGAGTGACCTGCACCCTGGAAGGTGGCTATGTCGATGCCAGAATAGACGGCCCCCTGCGCGGTAATGTCATTTACTTTGATGTCCCTTCGGTGACCGGTACCGAGAATCTTCTCATGGCTGCGGTGTTGGCTGAAGGCACCACGGTTTTAAAAAATGCCGCACGAGAGCCGGAGATCGGTAATCTTATCGATATGCTCAACGGTATGGGAGCAAGGATTGAGGGAAAAGACACTGACAGGCTGACGATTCATGGTGTGAAAAATCTCATTCCTGCCGATTGTTCAATAATTCCGGATCGAATTGAAACGGGCACCTATCTTATTGCCATTGCAGCGACCGGAGGCACCGGTACGGTAACCAATTGTAACCCTGCTCACCTGCCATCGCTTCTGGAAAAACTTCGGGCTGTCGGCCTGATAATTACCGAAACCGAGACAACCATTGCCGTTGGCTGGCCTGAGAGAGCGGATAAGCGGCGGGTCATCGGCAATGTTGATATAAAGACCATGCCATATCCGGGATATCCGACAGATCTGCAGGCGCAATTCATGGCCCTTATGACACTCAGTTCAGACACCTGCGTTATTAATGAAACGATTTTCGAAAACCGGTTTATGCACGTGGCCGAGCTGCATCGTATGGGAGCACGGATCAGGGTTGATGGACACTTTGCCGTTGTCACCGGTGGAGGAATAGACGGTATGAAAGGTGCACCGGTGATGGCGACCGACCTTCGTGCCAGTTCTTCCCTGGTTATTGCCGGTCTTGCCGCTTCTGGCCGAACAGAAATTTCCCGTATTTATCATCTGGAGCGCGGCTATGAAGACCTGGTTGACAAACTTACCGGCCTGGGGGCAAAAGTCTGGAAAGAACAGGAATAGAAATGCGTAACAAACTTCTTTCTTTAATACAATTCATCAAAAAATATAAAGAGAGATTTGCTCTTGCTGGACTGGGGATCGCCTTCGTTATTTTTATAGGAGGCGGAATGTATCTGCAGAAGAGTAACAAGCAGGACAAAGAACCTCAGCCAACTGCGGCCGGATCAGTAAGTGTTGAACTGAAAACCAGCCGGCGGGAAAAAGGGCCAAAGGAAGCGCAACCCGGGAGGGCTGCAGCTCCAGAAACCACCGCGTATTTTCTCAAGCCGTCTCCTGAAGAACTCCTGCAGAAATTGGCATCGATGGAGCATTTGAAGGCGGATGTAATCGATGAGAAAATAAAGCAGATGCCGGTGTTGTGGCCGGCATACTTTTTTACCATCCGGGAAACCCAAGACGGACGAAGGAGTATAGTCCTGGATGTGTCGGAAAATGGTTTCGGCGTGGTCATCGAAAGTGAGATAGACCTGCGTCTTTACCCGGAGCTTCATGACTTGAAAACCGGCCAGAAAGTCTGGATTGGCGGTAAAATTATGGCCGTCGATCCAGAGGGAACCGGCAGGATTTATATCAAGAGTGAACAGTTCAGGATTGGCGATGACGCTCCATTTCTGCAGGTTGCGGCAAGAAAGATAAATTAACAAACCGCCTTTTTACCAGCAATTTTGCCGTTGCGTGCTGTCGCATCTCCCCCTATTGTGGCAGAGGCAGCTGAAGCGTGAATATTGCTCCCCCTGCGGCACCATTTTGCACCGTCAGGGTGCCGTGATGTTCTTCAATGGTCTGCTTTACAATAGCCAGTCCCAGCCCGGTTCCGTCGGCACGAGTAGTGAAAAATGGCTCGAATATCTGGCCTTTTTTGCTTTCATCCAGTCCGGGTCCGTTATCTTTAATTGAGATTTCAATGGCCTCTTGGTCGTCCGTTGTTCTCACTTCATTGGCTGTCACGACGATACGCTGTTTCCCTTCCGGGCAGAAAGCCAGACCATTTTGGATAAGATGGTTAAAAACAGTAAACATTTGTTTTTCGTCTGCCCATATATCTACGGTTCCCTTGAAATCGAGAATGATTTTTGCCGAATTCGGCCAGGCTGGGTCGGCTCGCAGGACCTGCATGACTTCATCAAGGCAACTGCGGAGCGAAAACCAGTTGCAGTGACAATGTTCCGGCCGTGAAAAACGCAAGAAATCTGCAATGGTGGTGATCAGCCGATTTGACTCCCTTTGAATGATATTCGTGAGTTGAAAATTTGCATAACTCTTCGCCCCCTCAGCCGAAAATTCTTTCGCCAAAACCTGGGCCGATCCGGATATAGCGGTGAGTGGATTGCGAAAATCATGGGCGATACTGGCGCTCATCATCCCAATCGCCGCAAGTTTTTCTGTTTGTCGAACCTGCTGTTCCAGCTTTTCTATATCACTGATATCTCGCAGGGTTATAATCTTATGCGGCGGTTCTGCGGCCAGTTGTTCTTTCTCGGTTCCCTGGATGACCATATGGGCATAGCCTATGCGAACGGTACAGCCATCATCTTTTTGAAAATCGGTTGTCAGTCTCTGGTTTTCCCTGGTCAATTCGATTCGCGGAAAAATGTCAGCCAGGTTTTGTCCGATAAGCGTCAGCGGACTGTTACTGCTGCCAATTATTTTTTCGACGGCAGCATTGGCGGAGGTGATGATTCCCTGTCCGTCAATAGTGACTATTCCCGTGGAAATATTGTCGAATATCTGTTTGTAGAGAATGGCCAGTCGATCGAAATTTTTCAACGAATCACTCAGCGCATGCTCGGTTTTAAGAAGACGCTTGCCGAATAAGGCACTCAATATTGCCGCCAGGAAAAATGTCAGGCCGTGTACTGAAAAACTGTTGAGGATTACCAAGGGAGAGGACGTCGAGTGCTGCAGGTATTCGACGAGATATGCGGGATACAACCCGTATCTCTCCAGAAAGAGGATTGCCCCGAACAAAAGTGTGGCAGCAGCTGCAGCAATAAGCCCTCCTTTTCTTGGCAGAATCAGTCCTCCGGCGACAATAGGGAAAAAGAATACAGAGCTGAAAATCGAACTCGAAGAACCGGAAAAAAAGACGAGCAGCGCGGCGAATCCGGTATCGATGAGGGTCTGGATAAAGCCAAACTTACGCAGGCTGCCTTGATAAATAAGGAGCCAGAAAGCCGAAACAATTGTGGTCAGGTACACGACCAGCAGGAGCAGAATAAATAGATTCGCAGGCAGAACGATGATCTCTATCTGAGTACCTGTAAACATATAACTCAGAGCCATCAGCGACGTATATAAGATTATCCGCAGCAGCAGCATCCAGAGCAGCTGGTTTCTGAGCAATTGATTGGTACTGATGGTATTTCTGGCGCGGTCTAACAGAGTGGAAAAATCCATAGGAATCAGCTTAAACCATATTTTTTTACTTTATAGCGCAGCGATCGAAAACTGATCTGCAGCATTTCTGCTGCCTTCATCTTCGAATTGTTGGTTTTGGTGAGGGTGTGGGAAATAAGGCGTTTCTCGAGATTGGCGATAACTCTTTCAATGCCGAGATCATACAGCTCTTCTTCACTTTCGGCTGCCTGCATAAGAGAATTGGCGGGATGCAGAGGAGTTTCCGATTGCGATTGCTTCATGCCGCCTGCAAAGGACAGACTTTCCGGAAGAATTATATTGGAGTTCTCCAGAGCCACGCCACGTTCAATGATATTTTCCAGTTCACGGACGTTCCCTGGAAAATTGTAATTCATCAGCACCTGCATGGCATACGAGGACATCTCCTGAATTTGTTTGCCCAGACGGCGGGAATACTTTTTGAGAAAATGGTCGACCAGAAGCGGGACGTCGTCTTTTCTTTCCCGGAGAGATGGCACACGCAGGGGAACAACCGCCAGTCGGTAAAAGAGATCCTCCCTGAACCTGCCGGCTCTGATTTCATCTTCAAGAATTTTGTTGGTCGCGGCAATGATGCGGACATTGATGCTTTTTGTCCGGGTTCCGCCCACCGGTTTAATTTCCCTTTCCTGCAGCACGCGCAAGAGTTTTGTCTGAATTATGGGTGTCAATTCCCCGATTTCATCAAGAAAAGCCGTGCCGTTATCCGCTTCGTTAAAAAGACCGGATTTATCGTTAATGGCGCCGGTGAAAGCTCCTTTTACATGGCCGAACAGTTCGCTCTCCATCAGATCTTCAGGGATGGCGCTGCAGGTTATAGGGACAAAATTCTGCGAGGCCACTTTACTGTGCTCGTGGATGGCCTGGGCGACAAGTTCTTTACCGGTTCCCGACTCGCCATAGATAAGCACATTGGCCGGCGTGGGCGCAACCCGTCTGATCATGTCAAATATCTTCAACATTTCCCGACTCTTGCCGATAATTTCTGGAAATGTTGTGCTGAGTTCCTGGTTTTTTTGGGTGCTGAGGTTTTTATTTGTTGCCGACTCGATGACGGATTTAATTTCATCGACATTGAAAGGCTTGCTGATGTAGTCAAAGGCCCCGTTTTTCATGGCCAGCACCGCATCGTCGGGCGAGGCGAAGGCCGTAATCATAATTACCGGCAACTCAGGTGTGTGTTCCTTGACCGTTTCCAGCAGTTCGATGCCGGTCATGCCGGGCATGCGGATATCACTGACAATGACATCCACTGCCAGTTTGCTTAACGTTTCCAGAGCACGCGTGCCACTGTCCGCAGTTGTCACCTGATGGCCTTCTTTTTCAAGAAGAATTTTCAGGAAATCACGCATGCTGCGTTCATCGTCAACAATTAATACTGAGGCCATGGCCACCTTTGAAAATATGGAGGTGAATGTAAGTCAGGTGTTGCGGCGGATCTCTTCTCTGCCCATTTAACTTATCAAGATATATTCTGATAATATCTTAAATAGCGGGAAGAGACAAGGCGTTGATAAAAAAGTACCGGTGGAAAACGCATGCAGCTGCAAAAGATTGCTGCAGTTGTCTGCGACAATCCTTTACAGTTCAGCCAGGAGACTTTGCAAGTATCTTATGGAACAGGCATCTGCTGTTGATGCCGGTTGGAATGCCCAGGAGGGGGAGGTGAGATCTTTATTGGATGCAGTCCACAGCAATGGTCCTGGCTGCCTGGGTGTACAGTTTTTCCTGGAGCTGTTTCTGTGCGGTTTCGACGGCAATACGTCCCTTCTTAAGGTCGTTCTGGAGTTGTTGCAGCATGACTGCGTCGTGAACAATTCTGGCGGTTAATGGTGCATCCTGGGCCAGTTCGGTCTGGGTTCCCAGAATCTGGCAGATCTCCTGGATCAGGGGTTCGCTCGCCCCGACCTGATGCAGGATAGCACGAGCATTTTCTAATCCTGTACCGTGGAGATAGACAACACAGAGAATGACCGCAAGATTTCCACCTTCTGCTTTTCCGATATTCTCTGCGTGCCTGGCAGCGCTGGTGGCTTTACGGATGCTTTTAAAATCAGTCTGGAAGAACCGTTTCATAGCCACGGCGACTTTATCCTTCAAAAGATCTTCTCGCGATCCCATAAATTCTTCAGGCAGGGTGCCCATGCACTGTTCGGCAAACTGGCAATAGGATGCACAACCGAAATCCATCTTCGGATTGACCAGGCGATGGTCGCAATGTCCGCATTTTCTGGTGGTGTCATCTTTATAAAATTCAATCGCCGTACCGCATTTGGGACAAGCAACTTCAAATATTGCATCATCTTTCCAGTATTTCGTATCCTGGCCCGGGCATTTCATACCAACTCTCCTTTAACTTTTGTTGCCAACCGTCGCTCGCAGTTTCCCCACGTAAAAGTTTCTGATGGAAAAAGTGTACCTGGATACTATGGAAATGCCTTTGACCTAGGTCAAGAATTGATTTTTTAGAAAAAAAAAGGGAAATACAGCGGACGCCATATTTCCCTTCCACGAAGAAGCAGGAAAATATCACATGACAGGACAATGTTGTTCCATCAATTCCTGCACTGCGGCGACAGAGAGAGCAGTATCGGGCAATTCCAGCAGGGATCGACGTTCCATATCAAATTCAAGCAGTGCCGGATCATTGGGAATGACGGCGGCGACGGGCAGTCCTATCTCGGCAACTTCAGCGAGAAAAGCATCCCCGAGTTTTTCCGGACCCCGGGTGACGATAATTGCAGTATTCTTGACATCGAGCTTTAAGCTTTGCAGCATGTCGTTTATTCTCCGAACTGCCCGCAACCCTCGCAGGGAGTAGTCGGTGACGAGATACAGCATGTCCACCTCGCCGCTGGTGCGTCGGCTCAGGTGCTCCATACCGGCTTCGTTGTCGACGACCATATATTTATAATGGGCACTCAATTTGTCGGTGAAATTATTAAGGATGTTATTGACCATGCAATAACAGCCCTGTCCTTCCTGCCGTCCCATAACCAGAAGATCGAATTGAGGTCTTTCGATAAGCGCCTGCTCGATCAGAAGTTCAAGATAGTTCACCTTATCCATTCCGGAGGGAATTCCCTGCGGGTCTCTCATGTAGTTTTCACGAATATCTCCAATAGTGCTGGGGACTTCCAATCCCATCGTTTCTCCGAGATTGCTGTTTGGATCGGCATCGACGGCGAGAATTGGTGCTTTCCCCGCCGCACCGAGGTAACGAACAACCAGTGATGCAACGGTGGTTTTGCCGACGCCGCCTTTTCCAGCAAATGCGATAATCTTGCTCATACAAATCTCCAGATAAAAGTACCAAGCAAATAAAAATTTACTTGTAGTGGGCTACATTAGACCTTTATTTTAACTCCCGGGTAATAGTAAACATTTTCAGAGAAAAAAAAAGAAAAAACCACCTCGTCACGCTATGAATCAGAGAGGTGGTTGGTGATAGAAACTGCAGGTGGAGAAGATGTTTGGTCAGGCAGCAGCTGCGGCCTTTTTCTTGGCCTTTTTCTTCTCTTCTCCCGGTGGACCGAGAAGGGACTTCAGGTGCTGGATATCTTCTATTCCTATTGTACTGTTCTGGTGAATTCCCAGGAGTTGCTCATCAATGCCGAGACAGAGACCGAGAAGTTGTGGGTAGAGCAGCACCGGCAGGAGTTTGCCGGCCGGGTCTGCCGCATGGAGAGTTTTCTGGGTTGTGTCAAATTGCAGATGGCAATAGGAGCAGACTGGGGTAATGTAATTGGCCCCGGCCGCCTCTGCACCGGAGATTTTTTCTTGCAGCAGTTTGTGTGAGAGCTCCGTGTTGATGCCGGCAAGGGCTGCACCGCAACATTCCAGTTTACCACGCCAGTCGAGACTGGTAACTCCGGTAAGCTGAACAAGTTCGTCGGTTATCCGCGGGACAAAAGAGTCATCGAAGGAGGTGATTTCTCGGGGGCGCAGAATATGACACCCGTGAATGACCGAGATGTTCAGGTCTTTGATTCGATTGACCAGGCGGCTTTTAATTTGTTCGATCCCGATATCTTCGTAGAGGACAGTTAAGAAATGTTTTATCTGCACTTTACCGCTGTACTGCAATGATTCTTTGCTAAGAAAGCCGTTTAATTCATCTTGCAGGCTGCTGTTGCCGGCCATGACACTTTTGGCTTTCTGCAGGCTGGCAAAACAACAGTTACAAATAACCGCAATGTCGAGGCCCATTTTTTCGGCAATAGCCATATTGCGGACAGAAGGCAGGAGATATGCCTTCTCGTCCACATTTCGTGCCGGATAACCGCAGCAGTTGAAGTCAGGAACGACCTCCAGTTCTACACCGAATGTATTGAGTACGGCTTCGGTGGATGTTGCATATTGCTTTATGCGGATTGGAATGTTGCATCCCTGAAAAAATGCGTATTTCATGAGCTCGCTGCAGCCTCCATTTTGTTGATGGCACTGTTTTTGAGATTATAAAAAATATCACAAAGCTGGACCTGGTTAGGACAATGTTCCTGGCAGAGATAACAGGTGGAACAACTCCAGATCATCTGCGCCCCCATGGCCAGATCCGTATTTCCGATACCCAGGCTGAACATGATCTGGTGGGGCAGCATGCCCAGGGCTTCCACCGGATTGTCATAGCTTCTGACCACCGGACAGACGTTGGTGCAGCGCTGGCATGAGTAGCAGCTCTTGTAGGTGTTATTTTCGAGTCCAGTCGTTTTGCCCAGAGTGAGTGGCGCCGAAAGATCGGCAAGATGCTGAAAGTTCTTTTTAAACAGATCAGTCACCTTTTTGAGGGCCTTTATGTGGTCGTCGACAAAATTCTGCGCCAACGCCAGAGGAAAGGAGAAATGACTGAGCATGGTTGTTTCGGGGGTACCCGATTCAAGCAGGCTGTAACGCGCGCTGACAAAGAGTTGTTTCAGATTGATCCCCGACGGGCAGACCGTGGTGCAGCGATCGCAGCTGGTGCAGACATAAAGTCCCTGCTGCATGCGCTTTATTATCGCGGGATCGCGCTCTTTACCCGCGGCAAATTTTTTCAGATATTGTACCTTTTCGGATGGCAGAATGAAATCGTTCTGGAATGTTTCGTAAAACATGTTCGACGAACATTCCAGGGAGCAGGTTCCGCAATGGGTGCAGGCGGACAGCCCTACCATCTGTGCGGTGAGTACATTCGCCGGTTCGTCTATTTCATCTCCGGTTACCCGTTTCGTGATAAGGCTGACGGGGGCGGCTAACATATGAAACATTTTACTGAACGGCAGCCAGGCTAAAAAGGACAGGCAGGCAATGATATGGAGATACCAGAGCATGGTGGTCGCCTTGAAATCTCCAACCACTGCCGCAAACGGTCGGGTGATTGTGGCCATGGCGAAGCTGGCAAAGGCGGTTCTGTTCGAGGCGTGACAGGTAATGCAGCTATCCGAGTTCACCTCGCGGCCGCGGGCGACCAACTCCGGATCAATCGGCCCGGCAATATTGGGCGAAACCACTCCATTTTCCTGAACCCAGAATGCTTCAAGGGCTCTTCCTTCTTCTTCATCGAGCGAGGCATATTCGTCGACCATGTTCTGGTATATGGTAAAAGACGATATTTTAGCACCTTCGAGCAGCATGCCGGAGAGGATAATGACCCCGATAAAACCAATCGCTGCCCAGTCGCCTGCAGAGGTGCGCATTCGCTGCGGTTTAAGAGATATTCTCCGGTATATGGCGATGCCGAGGCCGACAAGTACCATCACCCCGAAAAAATCCCGCAAGAAGAGAAAGGGGTTGAGTGTCGGGTAATAATCACTGAAGATGGCCTGGGAGACAATCGACCCAAGGGCATGCATGAAAAACAGCAGGATAAAACCCGTGAAAATGAGGGTATGGGCTGCCCACCTGAGATAGCTCTTGTCGAAAATGCGTTTTTGAAAGAGGAGATCGACAAAAAAAGATTTCAGCACGAGAAGGCTTTTGGAACTGAAAATTACTCTGAGTATTCCGTGGGTTGCAGCACCTATTCGATTGACGGCACTGAGAGGGGAAGAGGGGGCGGACAGGGAAGGACGTATGCCTTGGGAGAACCAGATAGCTAATCTGATAATCAAACCAACGAGACAGATACTGACAGATAAACCCAATAGCATAGTAAGTGTATTAGTATTCATGGCTCAATCTCTATATCCTTGTCTTTTTCCTGTGATTGGAATTGGTTATCGGTTTTTCACTGCGCGATTGTAACTTGTTGCCCCCGATTCCGCAAAACGGCCAGATAGTTGGGCTCTATACCTTGAGATCGATCCGTTCCTGGCTGGGAAAGAGGACACAATCTGGAAGGTACTCATTTAGTTCGCACGTGATAGGTGTTGCCTCCTTCTTTTCTCTGTCTTGAAACGTTTTTGACTGTGAAGTGTGTTTTCTTTATAGCTACCTGCCGATAAGGTGCAGTAGGTAGTGCAGATTATACCGTTTTTTAATACATGCGTCGAGCAGTCATTCACGCCGGTATAAAAATAATTGATCATGAACATCTCGGAATGCTCAATTGTCGCGAGGGGATTTCCAGACCCCTTCTCCAGTATATGGTGCAGTCATAAAGAAATTCAACCTATCGACATGAACTGGAATCCGTTCGTCACCTTTTCTTCCGGTAGTTCAAGGAGGATGGTCGTTCCAGTGGGACCGGTCTGTTTTATGGAAATTTTGCCGTGATTCTCTTCAAGAATACCATAGGCCATACTGAGTCCGAGTCCGGTTCCTTTGCCCACCTCCTTGGTGGTGAAAAATGGGTCAAATACCTTCGCCAGGTTTTCCTGGGGGATGCCATTGCCGGTATCGGACACTTCAATATAGGCCTTGCCTGCCTGTGAGTCACGATAGGTCTTGAGAGTAAGGGTTCCATTACCTTCCATGGCGTCAATGGCATTAATGATCAGATTGATCAGGACCTGACAGAGCTGATTTTTGTCGGCATTGACGAGAATCTGACATTCGTCGAGGTCTTTAATGATTTTCACGTTCATAAAGAGCTTCTGGTCACGAATCAGGCGCAGGCTTTCACTTATGAGGTTGTTCAGGTAAAAGATGTTTTTTGCCGGTCGGGTCTGACGACTGTAGGCGAGGAGATTCTTGACGATATCCTTACATCGCTCGGCATCTTCGAGGATATAGCTGAGGTTGCTGCTCAAGGGATGATTGGCTTCCAGTTTCTCCCGCATCAGATTGCCGTAGAGCAGGATGCTCGTCAGGGGATTGTTGATCTCATGAGCTACGCCAGCCGCCAACCGGCCAAGAGATGCCAGTTTTTCCGATTGAAAGAGCTGAATCTCCGTTTCTTCAAGCTTTTTCTGGACGGCCTGTTTCTCCCGAAGATCATTAAAAATTGCCGCGGTGGCCGCCTCGTGTCCATCTTCGTAAATAATTGCCGCGGTCATTTCAACCGGTATCTGGTCACCCTTTTTGTTTATAATCTTGACCTGGGTGCTGGGGAGTTTGCCCGCTTCCCCAATATTTTTATCGCGAAGCTTTTTCATGATTTCGCGGGCGGTTCCGGGAGGATAAAAATCTTCAATATTGACTAAATTCGCATCCTGAACCGAGTAACCAAAAAGATTCTCGGCAGCTTTATTCATCAAGATGATTTCACCCTTGCGGTCAGCGGCCATGATGGCACTGACAGAACTCTGTACTACTTTATCAATCAGTTCCCTGACATCACTGTATTTTTTCTCAAGATGTTTGATTTTTGTTATATCGCGAAGACTCTCAATGACATATTTCACCTCCCCGTCGCTGCCAAAGATCGGGGCAAAAACCCTTTCCTCCCAGACGATTTCCCCGTCTTCAGCAACATTTTTATGGACAACGGACTGGTTTGCTTTTGAAGATAAGACGCGTTGAAGAGGGCAGTTGCTGCCCGAGCAGGACAGATGTTTCAGCGATTTGTCTTCAGAAAAAATCTCCTTACAGGTTCTGCCGACAATTTGCGTCTTGGTCGCGTTGTTTCGCTCGTAAAACTTTTTATTGGCAGCAAGTATAGTGCTGTCGGTATTTAATATAAGGGTTGGAAAAGACAGAGCGTCGAAGACCCCGACCCTCCAGTCAACTTCACTTATGTCAAAATCATTGGCTTCATTCATTGGCTTGCATGTGGTGCGGTGTTTAAGGAGCGGGAAGTATGATGAATCACAGTTCTGTTGTTCGAATATTTCGAAGATTTTCCGTCGCCTGGTTCCTGCAATGAAGGCTATATTCTCGTTGGAATAAGAAAGGTATCGGCGAGAATATGAAAACCTTTGCGCCCCTCATTTTTCGACGTGACAAAATACATGCTGGTTCCGGCGCAACCAGAAACGAGAATCTCGACGTCGTTTTTCCTGAGAGCGTTGAAGGCAATATCGACGATACCGTATCTATCCTGGAAATGAGGACCAAATAGAAACAACACATCCACCGGCTGTTTCAGGGTGAATGCCGTGTTCTTTTCCTCTTTTATGAGGGCATTTACGGTATTGCGCAAGGTGTCGGCATATTTTGGGTCAAAGAGGATGTGCAACTCTACTGCTCTGCTGTTGCCGGTGTGGCAGGTAACGAGTTCAAATCGATTCAGAGATTGCTCCAGGCTCATAATTCGCCGACCCCAGAGCGCCATACTTGTCCCGGGAAAATGGAGAATCGCCAGCGCGAAATCGGCCTTTTCCGTGATGCCGTACACCTTAACCTGTTCTTCCCTGTATACTGCAATTGTTTCCACGCAGGTCTCTCCCAAAATGAAAGGCTTACATTTGTATCTGGGTTACCCGAAAACCCTGGCGAAACGGAGCATGATTATCCGGGAGAAGAAGAACAGTCTGTAACTTTTTGGCAATATTGTCGAGAGACAAGAAATCTGTATTGAGCGCGATTGCTGAAATAGAAGTACTGAAAGAATAAACAGGGAAATTGCAGGCGCCGAAAAGATCGATGATAAGGCCCAGCAGTTTCAACTCGTTGCGATGAGGAAATAGAGTCAGTGTGCCGACGGACCGGATAATGTCGAAGTGCTCATCTGGAAAAGCAGCAGCCTTGAGTATGTTACGGATTGCATCAAGCTCTGAACTTTCCACACAAAAAATGGTCTCAGGAGTTCTGGTAAATACTGAGTGACAGAGGAAAGAAATATTAATATTTTTTTCAGCTATCAGGTGCAGCAGGCGGCAAATGGAGAGATCGTCCGGGGATTTTTTAGCAACAGTCACTTGTATCAGTTCTTCACTGAACTTGATACCACCAATGCGAACTTTTTGGTCCTTTTCCATTGGCTTGCCCATAAAGAAAAAACTGTTCCCTCCTGCAGGGCTTACACTCTGCAGGAGGGAACAGCAGAAAAACTACAGATTGTCTTGAACAATTTCCATGAGCTTGTCGAGATCTATGGGCTTTGGCACGAAATCGTTAGCCAGAGTCGTCTTGCCACCCATATGGGTGTAGTTGGTCGATTTTATGGCTTCGGTAACCGCTGTCAGCAGGATAATAACAATACTTTTATATTGATCAGAATTTTTGAGTTCATCACACAATGTATATCCGTCTTTTCGCGGCATCATGACATCGAGAATGATCAGATCAGGGCGTTCTTCCTTAATGCGATCCATAGCCTCAAAACCGTCATACGCTTTGGCAACACGAAAATTGGCGTTTTCCAACTTCATGGAGACCATTTCCACGAGATCGGTATCGTCATCTACCACAAGAATCAGTTTTTTATCGCTCATGTGTAATTCTCCTCCATCTGCTTATTGGTTGAAAAAGTCATATATTATTTATACCTGAGGTCGGGGAAGAAGTCCTGCTCTTTTACAAATTTCTTCAACTTTTTCTTCCCATTCAATGGCCATAATATGAAAACCGGCGACACCCTCGATTTTTTTCAGTCTTTCAATGGTTTCTACACAGATGGTAACGCCTTCTTCCGCCTGTTTTTCTTTAGGGACGGAAGCCATCCGGTCGACGATCTCCTTTGGTACATCCATTCCAGGCACCCTGTTGGCCATGTATCGGGCTGCACCAAGTGATTTACAGGGAGTTACGCCCGCCAGGATATAGCATTTTTTATGCAGTCCTTTGGCGCGAACGCCTTCCATCCACTTTTCAAACTTATCGACATTGAATATACATTGAGTCTGGATAAAATCGGCCCCGGCCGCAATCTTTTTGGCAAGGCGCATAACTCTCAGCTCAAACGGGTCGGCAAAGGGGTTGGCGGCGGCACCGATAAACATTTTGGGCGCACCTTTTATTTCCGCACCTCCCTGAAATATCCCTTTATCTCGCATATCTTTGACCATTTGGATCATCTGGATGGAATCGATATCGTGGACGTTCATGGCCATTGGATGATCGCCGAATTTAGTATGGTCGCCGGAGAGACAGAGCATGGTGTCGATACCAAATGCATAGGCACCGATTATATCGGCCTGCATGGCCAATCTATTGCGGTCTCGGCAGGTAACCTGAAACAGAGGATTCAAGCCCTGCTGTTTAATAATAACCGAGGCCGCCAGGCTGGACATGCGAACCATCGCCGTCTGGTTGTCGGTCACATTGACCGCATCGACAATACCCTCGAGGTATTTTGATTTGGTGACGACTTCGTCGAATTTAGCTCCGCGTGGCGGCCCGCACTCTGAGGTAACTGCCAGATGTCCCGCTGCTAAAATTTTTTCTAATTTGCTTTCAGTTTTCATTCTGCCAAATCCTCTCTGATAATCTTTCTTGGACCACTACCGCCACCCGTCCGCCAATCTTTCGCTGGAACGATATCTAAGTATCTGTCCTGCAAGCCAAGGGCTTTCAACCTGTCCCAGATAAGCTGCCATGCGCAGTCCACGTCTTCGCTGATCTCGCATCTTCCGCCGGTTGAACCGCCGCAGGGACCGTTCATCAGCTGCTTGGCGCACCTTGCAATAGGACAGATACCACCGGTAATGCCTAGAAGGCAGTTGCCGCAACCCTGGCATCTTTCCGCCCACACCCCCTGCCGCTCGGAAGCGCCCATAAAGGTGGTGTTCACTGCGGGAAATACCGGTTTGTCCTTAAAACGCATAGCGATTTGCTGGACTCCGCAGCCACATGCCATGGACATGACCGCATCGGCACTATCGATCATGGGAACCAGTTCCTCCACGTACTCCGGATCGCACTGTCTTTCCAGGGTGTGTTGCCGGATTTCAATGTTATTGCCAGTTTTCAGCATGGCCATCTGCAGGCCGGATGCGAGCAGTCCTACTTCCTTTCTGCCTCCTGCGGCACAGACCGTTACACACTCGTTGCAGCCAAGCAGCAGTATGCGCTTGAAAGGCTTTATGTATTCAATAAGTTCTTCTAAAGGTTTTCGTTCAGCAGTGATCATGGTGGTTCACTCTCCTTATTTTTTATACCGTCAACACAAAAACGATGTCGGCTATTGGGCCAGGGCTGTCCTTATCGGGCTGGGGCCCAGTTTACGAATTTTATCGGTAATCTCTGTCGCCACCTGGGCGAAGCGGTGTCCCATTCCAGCGGACACATTAACCATTTCCAGCCGTTCGCTTTCGATGCCGATTTCTTCAAGATATTTTTTGACAAATTCGATTCTTCGCGCAGCCCTGGTGTTGCCATTTTTAAAGTGACAATCGCCCTCGAGGCAGCCTGCTACGTAGACACCATCGGCCCCCTTTTCAAAAGCGGTGACGATATGCAGCGCATCGATCTTGCCAGAACAGGGGATCTGAACGATTTTAACATTCGGCGGATATGGCAGGCGTTGGCTTCCGGCCATGTCCGCGGCAGTATAGGCACAGTAGTGGCAGCAGAAAGCTACTATTACCGGTTCAAAATTTTCCATTATGCATTTATCCTTTCAAAAAGTTGTTCTACCTTTGCAAGAATTCTGTCGTCTTCAAATTGCATCAGTTGAATGGCTTTGGCCGGACATTCCGAGACACATATCCCACAGCCATGGCACTTGGCCGGATCGATTTCGGAATAACCATCGGCATTGATGAAGGGAACATCAAACGGACATGCTCTGACGCAGATCAGACAGGCGGCGCATAAATTGCCGTCAACCTTTGCCGATGCAGCTCCCAGATTGATACTATCTCTCGCCAGCATTGTCTGGGCCCTGGCTGCCACTGCATTGGCCTGGGTGATGCTTTCTCTGATGAGTTTAGGAGAATGCGCAGTGCCGGCGACAAAGAAGCCGGGAACCGACATATCGACCGGTCGCAGTTTAACGTGGTCTTCCAGGAAATATCCGTCGACAGTCCGGGGCAGTTTGAAGACCATTGCCAGTTCCTCGGTGGCATCGTTATCGGCGATCATCCCTGTACTGAGGCTGAGGTTATCGGCGGTAACAGTTATTTCCATGCCGAGAATTGCATCATGGAAAGTGACGTCAACCTGATCGCCGGCAGCTTGTACCTTCGGCGGGGTGTCCAGGTCGTAGCGGACGAAGAGGACTCCTTGGCTTCTCGCTTTCTGGTAGTACTCTTCCTGAAAACCATAGGTTCGCATATCCCGATAGAGGACAAAGACCCGTGCCTCGGGATTGATTGCAAGAATTGCCAGGGCATTTTTGATAGCGTTCTGGCAACAGATGCGGGAACAATTCGGGTTTTCTGGGGTTCGGGATCCAACGCACTGAATCATCACCACATTTTCCCATTTTTTTACGGCATCCGGATTGTCATAAACAAACTTCTGGGTTTCCAGTTGCGTTCTGACCGCCGGGGATTGGTCAAGCAGGTATTGCGACGGGCGATTCGACAGTGCCCCTGTTGCCAGAATGGTCACGCCATGATCGATTTGTCGATAGAACATCTGCGGTCCACTCTGCATGCCGGTTTTGAACATGCCCGGCATGCCGCTGTGGTCAACGATTAATGCCCGGGTGAAGACCTGGATTTTCTTGTTATTCTGGACTTTCGCTATCAGGTCGGCAACAAAGGCCTGGACATCGTCACCTTCCAGAGTCTTGATGAGTTTATTGGCCAGACCGCCGAGTTTGTCGCTTCTTTCTGCCAGATAAATCTGGAATCCTTGATCGGCCAGGCGCAGAGCAGCGGTCATTCCGGTAACACCACCCCCGACTACCAGGACATTTTTATTCATCGGCAGGCTCTGGTCAGCCAGAGGTTGCGCTTTGACCGCGCTCCCCACAGCCATTTTGATCAGCTCCTTGGCCTTGGTCGTTGCCTCACCGGGCATACCGAAATGGACCCAGGTCGCCTGATCCCTGATATTGGCGATTTCCACCAGGTATTTATTGAGTCCCGCTTTACCGAGCAGGTCCTGAAATTTCGTCAGATGGGTTCGCGGAGAACAGCCGCCGATTACGACCCGGTTGAGTTGTTCCTCTTCAATGGTCTGCCGGATGTTCTGCATGGAGATCCGGCTGCAGCCATGCCCTTCTGCTTTGGCCACGGCCACGTAAGGGAGTTTGGCTGCATCTTCGACCAGATCCTCGACATTGATGACCCCGCCGATATTCTCCCCACAGTCACAGATGAAGACTCCCACTTTGGGTTCTTCAAGGCTGATGTCTCTGGCCCGTTCTTCTTCCTTCTCTGCTGCTTGCTTTTTAGCAAAGAAGGGCAGATCGGCGCCCGCCATACAGGCTGCCGCGCTGGCCTGGACCATGGTGTCCGGAATGTCTTTCGGGCCCTGGAAGGTTCCGGCAACATAGATACCCGGTTTGGTAGTGGCGACGGGATTAAAGCCATCGGTTACCGGGAAGAAGTCATCATTGAGCTGAAGGCCTATTTTGGTGGCAAGTGCCCGTGTATCCTCAGAGGTCTTAAAACCGGTAGAGAGGACGACCATGTCGAATTTCTCTTCGAACTGTTTGGTGCTGTCATCCTGGGTATAGGTGAGGGTCAGATTCTCTTCATTTTCGTGGTGCAGAATGGAGTGGGGGCGGCTGCGTAGAAAACGCACGCCATAATCATCCTTGGCTCGATTCAGGTACAGTTCGTAGTCTTTTCCGAAGGTCCGCATATCCATATAGAAGATAGTTGTTTCGATATCTTCCTGGAATCGTTCCTTGGTTATGATTGCCTCTTTTAACGCAAACATACAACAGGCGTTGGAGCAGTAAGCCCCGGCGCCTTTTTGCAGCCCTCTGGAGCCAATACACTGAATCCAGGCGATTTTTTTAGGTTGTCTGCCGTTAGACGGGCAGAGGAGCTTGCCGGCTGTTGGTCCGGAGGCAGAAAGGATTCTTTCGTATTCAAGACTGGTGACGACATCGGGAAATTTGGCATACCCAAGATAATCAAGTGCGCTGGGATCAAACAGATCCGCCCCCGGTGATAAAACAATTGAGGCGCATTTGAGTTCTCGTTTGATGGGCATATCGTCCGGGTTTATGGCCCCGGCCGGGCAAACCTTGACCAGCGCCTGCACATCCGTGCATTTTGCCAGGTCAATGGAAAACGCCTGAGGTGTTGCCTGGGGGTAGCGCATACAGGTTGGCGCCCGATGGTCTAGGCCGGGGTTAAATCGTACGCACTCGGGGAATTGCTTCAAGCATTCCCCACAGGCGGTGCACTTTTCAAGATTGATATATCTGGGTTTAGTTATGAGAGTAACCGAAAAGTTACCTTTTTCACCGGTGACATTGTCGACACTCGTCATAGTCATGAGTTCGATATGTTCCTGGCGGTTGCTCTCGGAAAGGTGGGGGGCGATGGTGCAGAGATCACAGTTATTGGTTGGAAATGTTCTATCCAACTGGGTCATAAGACCACCAACAGTGAAGTCCTTATCGACAAGAACGACATCTTTATCTGCTTCAGCTAAATCCAGAGCCGTTCGTATCCCACCGAGACCTCCACCGACAACGAGTACTTTGTTATTTTGGGTTTCGATTGTATTTGAATTCTGCATTGTTACCTTTTCTTGTCACAGGTTGAGCAGGGTTAAACGAATTATTCGGTCAATCCTTGGATAAATTGCGATGGTATTTTGAAAATCGTCATCTCAACAATCAAATTTTGGCAACATCAAGGATTTCGGGCAATTTATGTTCCCATCCCAGTGTCTGTATTAAAACGCCTTGGGTATTTTCTTTTAATGCCAGGATTGTTTCTCCGGCAATTTTAATTCCTTCCAGTTCCCGGTTGGGAGACTTGCGGATACGACGTATCATATCGCTGCTTATCCCGGCACCTGGGTCACTGTTGGTGATATACTGAGCAATCGCCAATGATTTCAGCAGAAAAACCGTGGCAATAACCGGCACGCCAAGTTCGTTTACCCTCGCAAGAAGGCTGGCGCTGCCAGGCACATCGTAGATCGGTGGAACAATTATATAACCCGCTCCGGCTTTCACCCTCTTTTCGGCGGTCAGCAGGGCGGCATCTCTCCCCTTGTCGTCGGTAAATGGGGTCAAGGTGCAGCCGATGGTATAATCGGGAGCGCCGTCCAGATCGAAACCACTCATATCTTTTCCTGTCTGCAGGCCCATGAGGGCCTCGATGAGTTGAACCTCATCCAGATCGTTGACGGGGGTGGCATCACTGTGGTCGCTTTCGTTCATATCCGTGCTGTCGGCCACGACAATATTCTGGATGCCAAGAACATGGGCAGCCAGAGCATCTCCCTGCAGGGCCATCCTGTTGCGATCCCGGCAGTACATGTGCATGATTGTTTCAACGCCTTGCTGCTGGAGTAAAACACCGCCTGCCAGTGCACTCATCCGCATGATTCCATTGTCCATGTCGGGTACAACAACTGCATCGACTCTGCCCTTCAGACGGCGGGCATCGTTGACCAATCTGGATATATTAATACCTTTCGGGGTGTGCATTTCGGCTAATACAGCGAATTCTTTTGCCGCTAATCGTTTTTGAAAACTCATAGGCTTATTTCCCTCCTAGTCAGAGCAAACCAGTTTATTTAGCCCTGGATTAAATTGTGCATCATTAATACAGGGAAGTCTCCGGGTGAAACACGTCTACATCTTTCAGGTCGTCTCCGAGATAGGACCGTTCGTTGGGACCAAGGATTCCGAGAGACAGGCAGATCAACGTCCAGATGTGCACGGTACCGTAGCTGGCGCCAAAGTGATGACCAAGATCATGCACCTGGGCATGGCAGTTGTGGCACCCGGTAATACAATAATCCGCCCCGGTTTCCATAATCTGGTTGAATTTGATTTTGCCGTAAGCGCGGCGTTCCTCAGTGAAACCTGATTGCAGGAAACCGCCGCCGCCACCGCAACAGTAGTTGTTCGATTTGTTTGGGGTCATCTCGATGACATTTTCTTCCCCGACCACCGATTTGATGACGTATCGCAGGTCATCGGCGACAACATCTCCCTCGCCTTTACGGATAATTTGGCAGGGATCCTGAATTGTAAACTTGATTTTGCGGTCCTTGTTCCAGGCGGAGCTGACTTTCAGTCGTCCTTCCCGAATCCATTTTGCATAATAGGTATAGATCGAAGCTACTTCGAATTTATGATCAATATTGAATTTTTTCAGTCCGGCCCGGACTGAGAATGTTATGTGTCCTCACTCCGTATTGAGAAAGACCTTACACCCTAATGCATCGGCCTGGTTGGCCGAAACCCTCGTTACCCTTTCCCAGCATTTATTGTCTGCGAGAAACATGCAGTAATTTTCGGCGGCCCATCCTTTGCTGCCATATGTCCAGTCAACCCCGGCGAGATGCAGGATTTTCCAAAGCGGAACCATTTCGTCAGGTTCGGTGACCGGTTCCCGTGAGTTCTGATTGACGAAGAAGAAAGCGCCTTCCTTGTCGATGGGGGCTTCCATGTCCTTGAATTCGGGCTGGGCTTCTTTGTATTCAGCGAGTACATCTTCAACTACGAAGATGAAGTCATCGGGGGCTGTACCCATGGCGCTGTTGGATTCGTTTCTGAGTGCCATATCACAGGATTTCATGATACCTGACGGCCGTTCTTCACGAGGCCATTCTGCGCGGGCATTAAAGACGAGTTGAGGAATATCTATTTTCATTGGACAGACATAGATGCAGCGCTGACACATTGTGCACATCCATACCCATGGATGGGTGGTCACCTCCTTATCCATTCCCATGGCGCACATGCGCAGGAATTTTCGTGGATCCATATCCGCCAGCCCTGTTGCAGGGCAGCCTGAAGCGCAGGCTCCGCATGTGAGGCAGAGATTCAGATTTCCACCGTCCGGGATGATCTCCTTGACCTTGTCTAGAAAGGAGCTTTGCTTTTTTCCTTTGATTTTGATGGTGCTTTCTGACATTGACTTATTCCTTTTTTCCTATCCAGTTACGCATTGTCGGCGAGACGGCCAAACCGCTCGCAGGCACTATTCGACTGTGGTTTGAGAATGATTTTTGCCAGTATGTTTACAATAATCCTCCTTGTTTGGCGTGGGTTGTCTGGCAGATTTAGGTTATGGTTGTCGTCGCAAAAAAGCTTTACTGTACGCATGTACTTGTTCAAGAATCTCTCAAAAAAGTCCTGTATATATATTTTTTGTCCTGTCGTGCAATCGGTAGGACGGACGAGCGAGTAAAAGTATTTTTACCTGTCAGCAATATATCAGCGATGAGAGTTCTATAGACCGAAATGCTGCACGTCTTAAAAGAATTGACTGTGTCCGCAGCATTTTGTCTGAAAGCTATTATTTTTTCGGGAAAGGATTTTTGCAGGGAAGAGGGGATGAAAAAGAGTGCTAGGGAAGAAATACGGCTAAAGAGGATGCATGCAGATGTCAGTAAAAAGAGTGCCTTCCGAGAAACCGAGGCCCTGTTTGCTGAACTGTGATATTGCATTTTTTTGCTCTCCGATCAGTCAAGTGAAATTCGATAGTTAAACGATCAGCTGCATTGAACCGGTCGTTTACTTTTTAGTACCCACTTGCAAAATTCTAGCAGAAGTTGAATCTACAAATAGGAAAATCAAAAGTCAATGCCTATGGAATAGTCTGAAAATCGGCAACAGTTCGCTATCTTTAGTGAAAACATAAAAATAAATAGCTGCTTAATGTCTATATCCTTTATTCTTTAAGTGATACAGAGCAGTTTCATTGGTTAGAGGTAACCGGGAATAGTAGTTGCCGGTTCTTTATCAGTAATATTATAGATAAAAATGAATATATTTGAAAAGCAAGAACATGGTCGAAAATAATGGTGGTAAATGGTACCTCTAGCTGCACATGAAATGGTAGTATGTTGGAGGGAGCTTCCCTGTTCGTTGCGGCCACTCTATAGATGACCGATTGATAAAATAATATAAACGTTGAGGATTGACATGAACAAAAATCCTTTCACTGGTTCTGCACGATACGTTCTGGACCAGGAACTGGCAAAAATTGTGAACATATCAATGGTGCTGGAAATGCCCCTGCTGCTGAAAGGAGAACCCGGCACCGGCAAAACCATGCTTGCCCATGCTATCGCCGAGACGCTGCGGATGCAGCTGATTATTTTAAACGTCAAATCGAGCATGAAGCTCGTGGAGGCCCTGTATCAGTACGATACTTTGACTCGCCTGAACGACAGTCGCTTCGGTGATTCCAGCAGAAATGTCAGCAATATTAATGAATACATTAAGATGGGCAAGATCGGCCAGGCGTTTACCGCGGACAAACGCTGTGTCCTGCTGATCGATGAGATCGACAAGGCTGAGACGGAGTTTCAGGATGATATGCTCGACGTCCTCGACCAGATGCAGTTTGATATCATCGAAACCGATGAAACGATACGGGCCAGGCAGAGGCCGGTGATTATTATCACCTCCAATGCCAAAAAAGATCTCTCCGATCCCTTTCTCGGGCGGTGTAATTTCCACCATATCGCTTTTCCTGATCCCAAGATGATGCGTAATATAATAAACGTTCATTTTCCTGAAATTGACCAGAGGCTCGCCGAGAATGCCATACATACCTTTTATAATCTGCGCAATATCGAAGGTGTTGAGAAAAAACCGGCTACCCGTGAACTGATCAACTGGATACGGGCACTGGCGGCAGACCCCGATTTTCATGATGGCGAACGACTGAAGAAAGAAATCCCCTACCTCGGGGTTCTCTTCAAGAAAAGTGGTGATTATCAACGATCCTTTGGCAGCCTGCTCAAAAAACGTATCTTCTGATGCGGAAGGTGAGTCATGTTTATTGATTTTTTTTATAAGTTGAAAGAGGTCGGCATACCGGTGAGTCCGACGTCCTATCTCACTCTGCACCGGGCCATGGCAGGTGGATTGGTCAACTCCATAGACGACCTGTATACCGCCGCGCGAACGATCCTCGTCAAAAGTGAGAAATTTTTCGATCTCTATGATCAGGTTTTTGCCCATATTTTTGCCGGGGCCGAGTTGCCCGATGTGGATGAAGCGGCTCTTGAGCTGCTTGCCAGAAGTATGCTGGATGAATGGCTTAAGGATCCTAAATCGCTTGCTGCCGCTTTGGGGGTTGATGAAAAACAACTTAGCCGGATGAACCCAGAGGAACTGCTGGACTATTTCAAGCAACGGTTGCAGGATCAGGAGGGGAGACATGACGGTGGATCCAAATGGATCGGCACCGGAGGAACCTCGCCCGTTGGCCATTCGGGACTTCATCCCGGTGGCCTGCGTGTGGGCGGGGGGTCAATAAACAAATCGGCGGTGAAAGTAGCCAACGAGCGGCGGTACAGAGAATATTCGGTGCATGGAGTCCTGACCAAAAGTTCCATCGGTGAGGCGCTTAAAAGACTGCGCAATCTTGTTCCGCAGGGGACTAAGGACCAACTCAATATCGATGCAACAATTTATCAGACCATGCGCAATGGTGGGGAGATTGAACTGATTTTTGAGCGGGGGATCGTCGACCGGTTAAAAATTATCCTGGCTATTGACAATGGCGGCTGGTCGATGGAACCCCATGTTGATCTTGTGCAGACCCTGTTCAGCTATGCAAAGTCGCAGTTCAAGGATCTCAAAACATATTTTTTCCATAATACCATCTATGATCTTTTATGGGAGGATCCGGCCAGATACCGGCGAGCTGTCCAGATTCAGGATTTTGCCAAACTGGATCCGGATACCCGGATGATCATAGTTGGCGACGCAAGTATGGCCCCTTATGAATTAATGTCCACTGATGGCTCAATCTATGCTTTTGAACGAAGCGGCAGGCCGTCTCTCGAACAGCTGAAATTTCTTGCCGGATGTTTTCCGCGAACCATCTGGCTTAATCCCATTCCCAGTAATCACTGGCCGTACACCCAGAGCATCAAGGTTATCCAGTCCATTATTCCTATGTTTGAACTGTCTCTGGATGGATTAGAGAAAGGGGTGCAATATCTTATGAGCAAGTAAGGTGCATTGCGTCGACACCGGTGGAAGAACCCCGCCCACAATTACTGCGGCAAAAGTTTCTTCACAAAATGATTTGAGCCGTTTTGCAGGGTGACATTTCCTTTTTCGGCATTATTAATTCTCTCCATTGTATTTACCTCAATGTTAACAGTTTTCCTGAAGGTTTCTGAATATGTTACAATTTATGCCGAACTGCCTGCCGCTTCTCATTGGCAGTCTTCCCCTGAAAGATCATAGTGAAGCGACTGAATTAATTTTTGATTTTACCCCCCAGATTCCTTTGTGGCCCCAGTTGCCGGTGTATAAGGAGGAGGGGATGATTCTCCAGTTTATCCCCGGCCTGCCCGGTATCAGGGAGGCAAATGGAAAAACATACATAGATACGGAGAGCGAGAGCTTTGCCACAGAATTGCTCGCTTTTTATGAGGAATTTCTGTTGGTTTCCGAAGGACAGACGTCCCTTGACGGGTCACGTTTTCAAATCTCCCGGGAAGTGGCCAGAGGGTTTTACACTTTTCTGGCGGAAGCTGAAAAGCGAAAGGAACAACTGATTGGCATGAAAGGGCAGACGACCGGGCCGATCACTTTTTGTACCGGGCTGGTCGATCAGGCCGGGAGGGCTATTTTTTATAATGATGAGCTTCGTGATGCCGCAGTAAAGCACCTGGCCCTGAAAGCAAGATGGCAGACCAGAAAAATGGCTGAAATTGGCGGACGACCGATAATGTTTTTTGATGAACCGGGCCTGGCTGGACTTGGTTCTTCAGCCTTTATCACCATCACCAATGAAGATATTATTAGCTCTTTTCATGAGGTTTTTGCTGCTGTTCGAGCGGAAAACGGGCTGACGGGAGTGCACGTCTGTGCCAACACTGAATGGCCGGTGCTGTTTGATTCAGGCGTCGATATCATCAGCTACGATGCCTATTCGTATTTTGATAAATTGATCCTCTACTCCAAGCAGCTGGCCGATTTTTTTGCCCGCGGCGGGATCCTGGCCACCGGCATCGTGCCGACGACGCCCGAGTTTATCGACATTGAAGAAGTCGATTCCCTGGTCGAGAAGTGGTTTGAACAATCCCGTCGATTGCAGGCTATCGGCATTGATGAAAAAGTAGTGTACCGGCAGACATTGATTACGCCAAGCTGTGGCACCGGAACTGTTTCAGAGCAGCAGGCGCGTAAGGTGCTGGCGTTGACCAAAGGGGTATCAGAGAAGATCCGGGCTTTTTATGGTTAACCAGCTGCTGGGCGGGCATGTTTTTATTAGCTGTTTTTTGCTGTTCAAAGGCAGCTTTTTGATCTGCAGTTCTCGTCTGGTTGCAATCGATCTGGAAGGCGCTTTTTCAAAGTAGACTAATTCTACTGGACGTCGGGTGCGGGTATATCTCGCACCCTTCTTGGCTGAATTGTGTTCTTCCATCCGGCGCATGAGATCGGTAGTGATGCCGGTATAGTATGAGTTATCATTACAGCAGACAATATAGACATGCCAGGCTGGTGCAGGCTCGCTGCTGGTTCTTGGTTCTGCTTCATTCATTGGATTCGGGCCTGGGTATGCAGTCTGGTTGAATGGCTGTAGCTTGAGAAAAGGATAAACCTTGCCTGGTCCATCTTGCCAAATTGAATCGCAGATGGTATTCAAGTCATTTTCCGTAACCGGCAGTTATGAAAAGTCAATTTTCAGGATATATGAACACATGATAGAGCAAGATGATAGTGAAAACTTTCAGAGACAGGCGTTGACTGAACATCTCAGAGAGCTGCGTTCCTGTCTTATTATTTCGTTGGTCGCCGTATTTATTTGCTTTTGTCTCTCCTATGCCGTTATCCGGCCCATCGGCACCTGGTTTTTTAAACCATTGACCGAAGTCCTGCCGAAAGGAACATCGCTTATCTTTACCTCGTACCAGGAAGGGTTTTTTTTTATCTAAAGCTCGCGCTCGTCTGTGGCGTTCTGCTCGCCTGTCCGGTCATTTTTTCGCAGATTTGGCGCTTTGTCGCACCCGGCCTGTTCAGCCATGAAAAACGGGTGGTCATACCGTTTTCCGTTCTTTCCAGCTTCTGTTTTATCGGCGGGGCTGCTTTTGGTTATTTTATTGTTTTTCCGCCCGCTTTCAAATTTCTGGTCGGCTATAATAACGAGTTTCTCACCTCCATGCCGGCGGTGAGCGAGTATTTTTCCCTGGCGACCAGGCTCCTGCTTGCCTTTGGTGCTATCTTCGAGATGCCGATATTCATGGTCTTTCTGGCCAAGATAGGGGTCGTCGATGTCGGTTTTCTGAATCGCAACCGCAAATATTCCATCCTTGTCAACTTTATCATTGCCGCCATCCTGACGCCGACACCCGATGTGGTCAATCAGTTGATGATGGCTGTTCCGCTCATGTTCCTCTACGAAATCAGCGTCCTGGCCGTCTGGCTGTTTGGTAAAAAAGGTTTTTCCGGCTTTGGCGATGCCTCACCGCCCCCTGAGAACATATCAGAATAAAAGGATTTCCTAACTGGATTTTTCACCTTGTCTGCATTAATAGTTAATGGAGCTTTGGGCCAGGTTTTGCTCATATTATCGATAAAGATAATGTTGACACCAAAAGATCAATGGAAAAAACGAATGGAGGTATTTTATGGGTAAAAATGCAGAGTATGAAAAATTGATTCAGATCGGCAGACCCCCTAATATTACTCAACGTTTTCCTCATTCGCAGGCCCTGATCGTCAGTGGTAAGGTGATTGATCAGGCACTGGTGAAAAAGGGCAGGGCCATGACTATTGCGGCTAATGGCCGCAACAGCTTTATCATACGCGGTGCCCTTATGGCTGCACAGCGTGCCGACGCTGCACTGCTTATCGAAATAGCCCGCTCCGAGTCGAATTACTGCCCAACCAATTTTTACAATATTGCCCTGCATGTGGATTGTATCTGCAATGAACTGGGTATCACCATTCCGGTGGCCATTCATGCCGATCATTACGGCATAAAAAGTGAAGCCGATATACCGTTTGCAAAAATGGAAATACCGTCCATGTTTGATGCGGGGATAACCTCCATTGCGGTTGATGCATCACATATGCCGGACGATAAAAATCTTCTGGCCAACCTTGAACTCAATCCCTGTATTCCCATATGGGCCGGTCTCGAGACGGAAGTGGGGGAGATTAAAGGTGACCAGGGTCTTTCCACCGTGGATGATGCTTCGTTTCTGATAAAAGGGCTTAATGCCCATGGTATTTTTGCTGATTGGATCGCCTTAAACAACGGATCGACACACGGACTGGAAGCAAGCGGCCAGGGTATTCAGGTCGAATTGACCGCCAGAATCCATGAGGCCATCGCGCGCTATGGCGTCTCCGGAGCCCAGCATGGAACTTCCGGAAATAATTCCGATAAATTGCGGGCAATTGCGGCGGGGACGCATACTACCAAGGCCAATGTAGCCACCGCCCTGCAGATGGTTTCCTGGGGAGTGGAGGTCAATGATTACGGTAATGCCATCCTGGATGGCGACGGGAATTTTAAAAAAGTTGCCGGTCAGGGCGTCTCAGAGGAAATGTGGCAGAGGATGACCAGATATGCTGCTGAAAAAGGCTGGAAGGGCGGCAACTATAAAAACCTCAACCTGCCTTTTGAAAACCTGCTCCTGGCTCAGGAGAGGGCTGTTCGCGAGCGAATGAGCAAGGCAGTGGAAGAGTTCGTCTACAATATGTTGACCAAGGTATTTAACGCCGAGGGTACCGCCACTCTGGCAAAGGAATTGATTTTGCAGGCAGGTTCTTTTGACCTGGGACCGAAAGGAAAACAGCTGGAAAATCCTATGGAATGGACGAAAGAGCTGATCGTTGAACGGGCCAAAGCGCTGGTTGTCGATGCCGGACCTCCAGGCGATTTTGATGATTGAGCTGGATGGTACCCGTCCTGATTGTTAAAAATTACTTACGCTGGAAGAGATGAAAAAAATACTTGTTACCGGGGCTGCCGGTTTTATCGGGGCGCACTTAGCCCGAAAATTGATTGCCGGGGGGGCAGAAGTCGTTGGGGTGGATAATGTAAACGACTATTATGACCCGCAATTGAAAAGAGACCGCATGGCCGCTCTTGCTGAAGGTCCTGGGTTTACCCATGTGAATCTTGAGCTTGCTGACAGAAAGGCGATGGAAAACCTTTTCCAGAAATATAATTTTGATGCGGTTGTTAATCTCGCAGCCCAGGCCGGAGTCCGCTACTCGCTGATCAATCCCCACTCCTATGTGGATACCAATATTGTAGGATTTGTCAATATCCTCGAGGGGTGCCGACATTCAGGAGTAAAGCATCTGGTCTACGCCTCCTCGAGTTCGGTCTATGGTGCCAACACGAAAATGCCGTTTTCTGTGCATGATAATGTGGATCACCCGGTGTCTTTGTATGCGGCATCGAAAAAAGCCAACGAATTAATGGCCCATACCTACAGTCATCTCTTCAATCTGCCCACTACCGGGCTGAGGTTTTTTACCGTGTATGGGCCGTGGGGACGACCGGACATGGCCCTTTTCCTGTTTACCAGGGCGATTCTCGAAAACAGGCCTATTGATGTTTTTAATAATGGTAAAATGGAACGTGATTTCACCTATATCGATGATATTGTTGAAGGGGTTTGCCGGGTCGTCCAGCGGGTGCCGGAAAGCGCTTCTGCCTGGAATGGCGATGCTCCAGATCCGGCAACATCTTATTGTCCTTACCGGGTCTATAACATAGGCAATAACAACAAGGAAAAGCTGTTGCGTTATATCGAAGTCCTGGAGGATTGCCTTGGTCGAAAAGCGGAGAAAAATTTTCTGCCCATGCAGCCGGGTGATGTTCCAGCCACCTACGCCAATGTCGACGATCTGGTTGCAGATTTTAAGTATAAACCATCCACCACGCTTGAATATGGCATCGGCAAGTTTGTCGATTGGTATAAAGACTATTATAAGTAATCGATCTACAATTATCTCTTTTGGATGTATCTTCCAATGAGGCCTGCTCCTGAAAGGGGGCGGGCCTTTTCCTGTGCGGTGGACCGGCCTACTCCGTGAAGCCTGAGACGGATCGGGCTCGCAATAACCGTCAATCTTTGCGTGCCTTAAAAACGACAAGGTAAGCTTGTCATAACCTGGACGCAAGAATCCTTTTTTGTCCTTGCTTCATTAATTTTCGTCAATTCAAGTAATTCCACCGGCCGTGCAGAGATTTGCCTGCCGGGCAATTGCCAATGATCGTAAAAACGTTATTTGGGGCCAAAAAGAACGGCTCGCGTGCCGCAACGCAGAATATTGTGCATGTTTCTGCCATAGCCTACCAGCGTGGTGGCGCTGCAGCTATTTTTTGTTGTCTTAACAAAAGTGCGATTTGGCACAGCAGTTTTAATCTCTGCTGCAGGTTGAGATACTTTAAATTCATTCAGAAGATAAAGGGCTTCGGCGTTTGTGTTCCACACTACATCACCTGGCTGCAGCAAAACAGGAGCAGGCTGCGACCAATGCTCCCCGTCAAAATATGGCATAGTCAAAACAACTGGGCGATAATTTTCATGAAAAACCGAAGTTACGCCAGCCTCTGCTTCAATGGTGCGTCGTGCTTGTGATAATTCACTGACAAAATCCAAGTTGAAATCGGTATTGGCACCAAATCGATTAAAGGCTTTTACCATCTCCATAAAAGTACCAAGCAGCATGACATCGCCGACGAAATGTGTCCGCTCGTTGGAGAGAATGACGTCATCCCCGTAGCGCCTATGTACACGGAAAGCAGCAGGGGAACGCCCGCCATTTTGATAAAATCGATGAGAATATTCGTTGGATTTAGGCTCTCGACCGCCGAGCAGTTCTTTTGTGACAGCCATAAATTCAAGCAAAGAAGGAGCATGAAACGGACGTGTTGCAAAACGGGTTAAACGCTCACCTAACGAATGCATATTCATTTCATGCGGCGTCAGGGTCTGAAACAAAAATCCGTCACCAAATATGATTTTGCAGATATCGGGATAAGGAATCACCTTCTCTTTAGACTTAATGGTGGTGGTGCTGTCATTTCTTAGAAGATCCTCCTCTCTTGCCACAAGTACGGTAAGTGGATCATTCTCACACGGTTGAAAAGCCTGAAGATAATGTGTCATGGTTTCTCCTGCTCGGATGGTTAGAAATGTGCCGATATTGCTTAATTTCCTAGTCGTGAACAAACTTCAGTTGCTCTCGTTGAAATTGCGGCGAGCGCATTTGGCTCGCCTGAAAAAGATTCCTTTCACCGCGCTTGCTGGTATGAGCGGAGAGTCCTTCAGTTCGTCAACGTTGCATACGATTCTCAGTATTACACTTTTTGTGGTTGTATAACGAAAGACAGCACGTTTTCAGAAACGTTTGTAGGGCGGCCGTTGAACAATACAGCTTGAGTCAATCTTAGCCTAAAAATCCGCAGGTAAATAGCAGATAATTTCCGCCGCACAGAGATTTTCAAGAATTATCCATGCTCAGGTGCAGCAGGACTGTCCCTTTTTAATTCTCTGAAGTCTCGATCCTTTTTCCTGCTGCGGTCTATGCGTCGGAAGGCAGATCAATCCCGGGCATTTTTGGCGATCCATCAAAATGATAGATAGATAGTTGAATCAAAAAGAAATTAAGATAATTGACGCCAATGTATAAAAAATATTGATATAGAGCTGATTTTAAGCTAGCATCAGGTGCAGAGACTGAAGAGCAATGGTCGGGCAAGCTCATTATCAGGGTAGCTCGAAAGACAAGGTATATCACCCCATTGTATTTTAAAAAATTGTCGATCAGAAAGGAGGTCACCCTGGCAGGATGTCTATCTGCGAAAATAGGTGATATTTCGTAAGAGATCACTGCAGCGGAAAAAATCAATTGAGCGGTATACGCAAAATCTAAACCATAAGCACTTAAGGAGTCATCAATGGGATTTGGCACGAACGGGAAAAGTGGATCGGTTATGGTTGTTGGAGCTGGTATTGCTGGTATGCAGGCATCGCTTGACCTGGCAGAGTCCGGCTATTACGTCTACCTGGTAGAAAAATCCGCCGCCATCGGCGGAGTCATGTCACAACTTGATAAGACTTTCCCGACCAACGACTGTGCAATGTGAGTCATCTCACCCAAACTGGTCGAGGTCGGCCGTCATCTTAATATAGAACTTTTAACGAACACCGAGCTTCTGGGCATCGAAGGCGAGCCGGGAAGCTTTACTGCGAAAATTCATCAAACCCCGAGATATGTAGATCCATTGAAATGCACGAGCTGTGGCGAGTGCGCAAAGGTCTGTCCTGTCTCCGTCCCGAACGAGTACAACGAAAGACTCGATTTTCGTAAAGCAATCTACAAGCAGTATCCCCAGGCAATCCCAGGATCCTTCAGTATCAACAAAGAAGGAACCGCCCCCTGTAAGGCCACCTGTCCTGCCCATGTCAGCATCCAGGGATTTGTCGCCCTGATCAACGATGGCAGGCATGACGAGGCCTTGAAGCTTTTCAAGGAAGAGCATCCGTTTCCGGGAATCTGTGGCCGGGTCTGTCACCATCCTTGTGAAAGTGAATGTACCCGTGCCCAGGTGGACCAGTCACTTGCGGTCCGTGAGCTGCATCGTTTCCTGGGTGATTATGAGCTGGAAAAAGGTGAGTTGTACATACCCGCGCCCAGGGTGGCAAAACGCAGTGAGAAAATTGCGGTCATCGGCTCTGGTCCGGCGGGTGTTACTGCCGCCTATGCACTGCTCAGACAAGGATATCATGTCACTATTTTCGAAAAGCAGGACGAGACGGGCGGGATGATGCGCTACGGCATCCCTGAATATCGTCTGCCCCGGAACATCCTGGCCAGCGAAATCAAGGTGGTCGAAAAGATGGGTGCCGAAATTAAATGCGGTGTTACCTTCGGCAAAGATATCACCCTGGAAAGCCTGAAAGCAGACGGCTATTCTGCCGCTTTCCTGGCGATCGGCCTGCACAGCGGCAGAAAACTAGGTATTGAAAACGAAGATATCGCGGGCGTCCTGCAGGGGGTTGATTTCCTGCGCGATGCCGCAAAAGGCAAAAAAATTGAGGTTGGCAAGGAAGTCGTGGTCGTGGGCGGCGGCAACGTCGCTGTTGATGTGGCCGAGACTGCCAAACGGCTTGGCGCCGAGAAGGTAACGCTTATCTGCCTGGAACGTCGCGAAGAAATGCCCGCCTGGGAATATGAGATCACCGAGGCACTGGAAGACGATATCGAGATTGTCAACAGCTTCGGCCCCAGAAATCTCTTCCTGGATAATTCTACTAAGAAAATTTCCGGCATAGAATTTAAGAGCTGCACCCAGGTCTTTGATGCGAACGGCCGCTTCAATCCGGCATATGACGAGAGCGTCTGTCAAACCTTTAATGCTGATACCCTCATTATTGCCATCGGCCAGAGCGCCAATCTTGAAGGCTTCGCCGATCAAGGGATTGCCATCTCGAGGCCAGGCGGCCTGGAGGCGGATCCTGTCACCCTGCAGACCCCCATCGACTGGGTTTTCGCCGGTGGCGACGCCTTCTATGGACCCAAATCCGTGGTCGACGCGGTTGCCTGTGGTAAGGAAGCGGCTATCTCCATCGATCGTTTTATAAATAACATGGACCTGAAAGAAGGCCGTGAAAAGGTCTGGGAATATGTACGACCTGCAATTGAAGGTGAAGGGGTTATTGAACGGATAAAGGCCGAACATCTTGCCCCCGAGGCACGTGCCGGCAATTTCCTCGAAGTTGCCTATGGATTTAACGAGGAAATGGCCCAGAAGGAAGCACACCGATGTATGAGCTGCGGTATCTGTTCAGAGTGTTACCAGTGTCTGGATGCCTGTCTTGCCGGCGCCATTGATCACAGCCAGGCAGCAGTTGACAAGGACCTTGCGGTCGGTTCCGTCATTCTCGCCACCGGTGCCAAGCCATACGATCCGACGCCTCTTTCAGATATCTATCTGTACAAGAAAAATCCGAATGTCGTGACCAGCCTGGAGTTCGAGCGGTTGCTCAGTTCCGGCGGTCCCTGCCTGGGGCATCTGGTCCGGCCATCTGATCACGAGGAGCCTAAGAAAATAGCCTGGCTCCAGTGTATTGGCTCAAGGGACAACAATAAGTGCGGCAACAGTTATTGTTCCTCCGTCTGCTGCATGTACGCCATAAAGGATGCAATGATTGCCAAAGAACACGCCGGCGGCGATCTCGATGCGGCCATTTTCTATATGGACATCCGCTCTTTTGGCAAGGACTACGAAGAGTATTACAACCGTGCCAGAAACCGGGAAGGGATCCGTTTTGTGCAGTCCAGAATTCATTCGGTGACTGAAAACCCGAAGAATAGAAATCTTGTGCTGCGGTTCAGTAACGAAGATGGCGTAATGATGGAAGAAGAGTTCGATATGCTTGTTCTCTCCGTTGGTCTGGAGGTTCCTGCCGAAACCATCGAACTGGCCAAAAAGCTGGAGATAAACGTCAACAAGAACAAATTCATCGAAAGTGAACCTTTTGCACCACTTGCGTCTTCGCGTCCGGGCATCTTTACCTGCGGCACCTTCCAGGGACCAAAGGATATTCCCGCCTCAGTGACTGAAGCCAGTGCTGCGGCGGGCCTTGCCGGCTGTGTGATAGCCGAGGCGCGGGGTACGGACACCAAGACTGTGGAAATACCGGAAGAGATCGATATCTCCGGCCAGGAGCCACGTGTCGGTGTCTTTGTCTGCAACTGCGGCTCCAACATTGCAGGCGTTGTTGATGTTCCCGCCTTACAGGAGTACGCAAAGAGTCTGCCGGGAGTAGTGTTTACCGATAACAACCTCTTTACCTGCAGCCAGGATACCCAGGCCAAGATCAAGGATAAGATCCTTGAGGAAAAACTGAACCGGGTGGTCGTTGCCTCCTGCAGTCCGAAAACCCATGCGCCGATGTTCATGGAAACCCTTGAAGCATGCGGGCTGAACAGATATCTCTTCGAGATGGCCAATATCAGGAATCAGGATTCCTGGGTGCACGCGTATAATCCGGAACTCGCCACCGAAAAGGCCAAGGATCTGGTCCGTATGGCAGTTGCCCGTGCCGTCCAGTTAAAGCCGCTCCATGGCAAGGTCATTCCGGTCAACAAGCATGCCCTTGTTGTAGGTGGTGGAATTGCCGGTATGAATGCCGCTCTCGATCTTTCCAGGCAGGGTTTTTCATCCACCCTGCTGGAAAAACAGGGGGAACTGGGCGGTATGGGCCTGAAGCTGCACCACACCATCGAGGGTGCAGACGTCAGGACCTATGTCGATCAGCTTGCCTCGGCGGTTAAATCGGATGAGAAAATCACCGTTCTCACCAATTCACAGATTGCCCGATTTGAAGGTTTTCAAGGCAACTTCAAGACCATGGTTCGCGCGGGTGGTCTGGCAGAACCGCAGGAAATCGAGCACGGTGTCATCATCGTTGCCTCCGGGGCGAAGGAATACACCCCCAAAGAGTTCCTCTACGGGGAAGACGACCGGGTGCTCACCCAAACCCAACTGGGCGACAGGCTGGCGGAAAAGGGTGCCTCCGATCTGGATTCCGTCGTTATGATTCAATGTGTTGGCTCGCGCAATGACGAGAGGCCCAACTGCTCGAGGATCTGCTGCCAATCGGCGGTAAAAAATGCGCTGGCTATCAAAAAAAGCAGTCCGGATACCCAGGTGTTTATTCTCTATCGCGACATGCGCCTGTATGGCCAGATGGAAGATTATTACACCGAGGCCAGAAAGCAGGGCGTCATCTTTGTCCGATACTATAAGGAAAACCCACCTGTGGCGAAAGCTTCAGACGAAGGTGTGCTGGTGACGGTCAGAGACCATATCCTGCAGCGAGACGTGGAGATATGTGCTGATGTACTGGTACTTTCCGCAGGAGTCGTGCCAAACATTTCCGATGAACTGACCAGCAAGATGAAACTCAACGCCAACCCCGAAGGGTATTTCCTTGAGGCCCACGTCAAGCTGAGACCGGTGGATATGGGAACCGACGCGGTTTTCTTATGCGGTACCGCCCATGGACCGAAACTGATCTCCGAGGCCATCGTCCAGGCGAATGCCGCTGCAGCGCGGGCCGTTACTTTTCTCTCCAAGGATGAGATCAAGCTGTCGGCCATCAAGGCTGAGGTGTTCCCGGATCACTGCGTCAAGTGTCTGACCTGTGTGAGGTCCTGCCCATTTGAGGTCCCGCAGTTCAATGTGGCGGCAGGAGAAATCCAGATTGATCCGGCACTCTGTCAGGGATGTGGAGTCTGCGCCTGTGTCTGTCCGAGACAGGCCATCAACCTCAACAACTATGAAGACAATCAGATTACCTGTGAGATCGAAACTCTGCTGGCGGAGGGAATATAATGGCTGATTTTAAACCAACGATTGTAGCGTTTTGCTGTGATTACTGAGGGTACTCTGCTGCGGACCTGGCAGGTTCGATGAGGCTGACGTACCCAACGAACATAAAAATACTCCGCGTCCCATGTACCGGCAAAGTGGATGTGATGTATATGCTCAGGTGTTTTCAGGAAGGGGCCGACGGTGTGTATTGCGTCGGCTGTCTTGAGGGCAACTGTCATTACAATGAGGGAAATCTCCAATGCCGGGAACGTGTCAACCATATCCATGATCTTTTGGAGGAGATCGGTATCGAAGGCGACCGGGTCAGGATGTATAACCTGTCTTCAGGCGAAGGACCAACATTTGCAAAGTTTGCCCAGGAGATGACCGAGCATATCCTGTCCCTTGGACCCAATCCCTTGAAGGCGAAACCAAGGAAGGTGGCAGCTCCAGCATAAGGGCGAATTCACCTGGACAGAACCTTTTAAGAAATATATTGACGAAGGTCGCACTTGACTGGACCGGGATGGTATCCGTCCCGGTCTATATTGGAGGATTTTATGATAGTTGCCCAAAGAAAACCCTTTGCCGAGATCAAAGAGATGCTGCAAGGGTACAATAAGGTTTTAAACGTCGGCTGCGGAACCTGTGTCTCCGTCTGCCTGACCGGCGGTGAAAAAGAGGTCGCCGTGCTGAATACCGAACTCGAGATGGCCAGACGGCTCGACGATGATCCCATCGACATCCAGGGCCACACCATCGAACGGCAATGTGACCGCGAGTACCTGGCCGAACTCGACAGCATCATCGAAGAAGGAAAATTCGATGCGCTCATGTCCATGGCCTGTGGCGTCGGTATTCAGTTTCTTGCGGAAAGATATCCGCTTATCCCTACCTTTCCGGCGGTCGACACCAGCGGTCTTGCCGTAAATCAGACCGTCGGCTGGTATGAGGAGCGATGTCGCTCCTGCAGCCAGTGCGTTCTCGGCTTCACCGGTGGAATCTGCCCGATCACCATGTGCGCGAAAAGGCTTTTAAACGGCCCATGCGGCGGCACCAATAAAGGGAGTTGTGAGATCAGCAACGATCAGCCGTGTGCCTGGTTCAGGATCTGGGAACGGCTCTCCGGTCAAGGTCGCCTGGATTCTATCAAGAAAATAAACACTACCCGTGGCTGGAAAGATCAAGCTCCGAGAAACCTGATGCAACCCGGGTATAAAAAACCCGAAAAAATGGTCAAATAACAGGATAAAACGACGTATTCTTTTTTTCCTCTTACCCTTATCGTGAAGCAGAGGATCCTATATGAGCACAGAAACACATTTCAATTCAGAAAGTAACCTGGAAAAGGTTCTTAAATCCGGTCAGTTTGCCTTCACCGGTGAACTGGGGCCCCCCAGAGGGACCGACGTTGAAGAGGTGAAAGAAAAGGCAAAGTTTCTCAAAGGAAACGTTGATGCCGTCAATATCACCGACAATCAGACTGCGGTCGTGAGAATGTCCAGTTGGGCGGCTTCTCTCATACTCATCCAGGAAGGACTCGAACCCAATTATCAGATGGTGTGCAGGGATAGAAATCGACTGGCCATGCAGGCCGATATTCTCGGAGGATCTGCTCTAGGCATCCGCAATATGCTCTGCCTTTCAGGAGATCACCAGCAATTCGGCGATCATCCCGATGCCATGGGCGTCTTTGATATCGACTCCACCCAGCTGATCGCCATGGTCAAACAGATGCGGGATGAGGGCTTATTTTTAAATGGTAATGAAATCCATCAACCGCCGAAAATGTTTATCGGGGCAGCCGCCAATCCTTTTGCCGACCCCTTTGAATGGCGTGTGCATCGTCTGGCCAAGAAGATTGAGGCGGGGGCCGACTTCATTCAGACGCAATGCATTTATAACATGCCAAAATTCCGCGAGTTTGTCCGGCTCGCCAATGAAGAAGGGTTGACCGAAAAAGTCTATATTCTGGCCGGCGTCACACCGATGAAGAGTGTTGGTATGGCCAGGTACATGAAGACCAAGGTGCCCGGGATGGATGTTCCGGATGAGATAATCAATCGTTTAAAAGGGGTCGAGAAGGATAAGGTCGCCCAGGAAGGCATCAATATCGCCTGCGAGCAGATCGAAGAATTCAAAGAGATGAAGGGAGTGCACGGTGTCCACATGATGGCCATCGAATGGGAACATATGGTACCCGAGATCGCGGAGCAGGCCAAAGTTCTACCGCGTCCGGTTTTCAGTTAACCTGTTACCTGCAACACTCTGCCGGCAGGGCCCGGTCAGCTCAAGTACCGGGGCCCTGCTGGCAGGATTCACAATGCCATCCATATTCGCAACGGAAGACTAGTCGCAATCAGGCTCAAAAAAGAGTTTTCGATGGGCTGCATCGGAAATAGCCACGACCGCAGGGTGCCTGATGATACGTTCCACTGAGATGGCATAAAATTTTTCCCTGATTTTACTGGTCCGACCGATAACCTGGACTTGGTACTGGAGTTCAACCTCTTTTTCGATAACCGTTGGTGCCATAAAGATCCCTTCTCCGGCCTGGCCAAAGACTGTCAACAGTGCATTGTCGTCAAATTCACCAATTATCAGGGGGCGCACGCCAATTCTTTCAAACCACTGATCGAGCATTCCCCGCAATGTGCTCATGGCCATCGGCAGGAGCATGGGGGATTGGTCAAGAGAATGAGGGAAGTTTTTTTGCCGTGGTTTTGCAAGTTTTTCTACGCCAAAGAAAGAAACACCGCACTCACCCAACAGGTGATTGTACGCCTTAATGCTCAAGCTTGAACGCAGCGGGGTATCGGTCAGCACTACATCGAGTTTATGCAGTGCCAAATCGGCAAGAAGGGGCTCGTCTTTTCCTTCATGGCAAATAAGGCGAACCGGATCGGGCAATTTCCCCGCTGGCTCAAGAAGCTTGCGCGCTACGAGTTTTGGCACTACGTCTACCAGTCCTACTTTCAGGGACAACGGGCCGGTCGCAGGTCTTCCACGCAGGGCGTCCATCATCTCGCGTCCCAGGGAAAAGATCTCATCGGCATAGCGATACACAAGATGCCCCATATCTGTAGGCTCAAGATTCCGGCCCGCGCGCTTGAACAGTTTTGCCCCTAAGGATTCTTCGAAGGTGGACAGTTGCGCGCTCACCGTTGACTGGGCCAGGCTGAGTTTGCTGCTGGCTGCGGTAATGCTGCCTTCTTTCATTACCGTCCAGAAATAAAAAAGATGATGGTAGTTAAGCCATTCCATAATGTTGTGATCCCCTCTGAATTGAGACTGTATCACCATGTAATAAAAAAATTATTGTTCGGTTAATTCGAACTATCATAGCATATTTATCTAATTGACCTAATCGTTCTTTGACTATACTCTATAGCCTACCAGAAATTCGTGATGGATTGTTGCATTATAACTATTCACCGGTGAAATGCTTTAGAGCCGCGATCATCAATGATATAACAAAAGGAATCAGGAGTTGGCCAATGAGTAGAACAAGTATTTTACACGTTATTACCGTCCTTGCAGCCTCGCTGGGGTTTTGCGGAGCAGCATTTGCGGCTGCTCCGGGAGCCGCCGGGGAAGCCTTGGATCTTACCAGGCACTGGGGCGGTTATGTCTCGCTGATCTTCTTTGTCGTGGCGTATGTATTTGTCATGTTGGAAGAAACTACGCATATGCGAAAATCCAAACCGGTTCTGCTGGCAGCGGGTGTTATCTGGGGTATTATCGGCTTGATATATGCGATGAACGGCATTGATCATGTCGCGGAGACGGCAGTTCGGCACAATATTCTTGAATATGCCGAGTTGTTCCTTTTTCTGCTTGTTGCCATGACTTTTATTAATTCCATGGAAGAGCGGCGGGTGTTTGAGGTTCTCCGGGTGAAGTTGGTCAACGCCGGCTATTCTTACCGGAAGCTGTTCTGGATTACCGGTCTTCTCGCCTTTTTCATTTCGCCAATAGCCGATAATCTTACGACTGCTCTGCTCATGTGTGCCGTGGTAATGGCTATTGGTCAGGATGATAAAAAATTCATCTGCCTGGCTTGTATAAATATTGTTGTAGCGGCGAATGCCGGTGGCGCTTTCAGCCCATTTGGCGACATCACCACGTTGATGGTATGGCAAAAAGGCATTTTGCAATTCCAGGAATTCCTGCCTTTGTTCGTTCCTTCTGCGGTGAACTGGCTGGTACCGGCGACCATTATGAGTTTTGCCGTCGCCGACAAACAGCCGGAAACCGGGGTGGAAGACTTGAAGCTGAAGCGCGGCGCGCTGGTTATTATCACCCTTTTCCTCTGGACCATTGCCACCGCGGTTTGTTTTCATAACTTTTTGAAACTTCCACCGGTGATTGGCATGATGGCCGGTTTGTCGCTCTTGAAGATCTTCGGCTTCTATCTCAACAAGACACATGTCTCAGACCGGGAAACATATGATCCTGTAAAAGCGGAGCAACGAATCGGGCAGATTGTTCCCTTTGATGTTTTTGCAAGAGTTGCCCGGGCCGAGTGGGATACACTGCTCTTTTTTTACGGGGTTATACTCTGCGTCGGTGGCCTTGGTTTCATGGGGTACCTGGCTCTCGTATCACAGATAATGTACCTGGACTGGGGACCGACAACCGCCAATGTCATGGTCGGTGTACTCTCGGCAATCGTCGATAATATTCCGGTCATGTTTGCTGTTCTGACCATGATGCCTGAAATGTCCCAGGGACAGTGGCTGCTTGTTACCTTGACCGCAGGAGTGGGCGGAAGCCTGCTCTCCATTGGATCTGCAGCCGGGGTGGCACTCATGGGTTCCGCCAGAGGTAAATATACCTTTTTCGGCCACCTCAAATGGACTCCTGTCATCAGCCTGGGATATGCCGCGAGTATCTATGTCCATTTTTTGATAAACGGCTCGCTGATGTAGCTGGCCATTTTTATTTTGCCTGGCCTCCGTGTGCGCATTCTAGCCATTATGCTCCACGGGGGAGCAATCATTTACAGTCCCGGTGTGGGATTTTGCAAAAACAAATATAATTGGAGATTAAAGAAGACTATGACAACCTTATGGAAGGGATTCGCACCTGTTTTTTTACTGCTTGTTGCGTTCACCCTTATTGAAGGCGGGGTTATGGCGGATTATGCCGATGCCCGTTCCAGGATGGGAGGGAAATCGTTCAGTTCAAGCCCCAGGAAGGCACCGGTGAGTACTCCGGCAAGTGCACCTGCAACCGGGGGCCTCGGTCGCGGCCTGATGGGAGGGCTTCTCGGTGGAGCAATTGGTGGAATGCTGTTTGGTTCGATGTTCGGGGGTGCAGGCTCCGGCATGGGAATTCTGCCCCTGTTGCTTCTCGGTGCAGCAGCGTTTTTTCTGTATAGAAGATTCGCCAAAGCCCGGCAGAGTGTCGGCAATAATGGGACGAATCAATATGCCAGACAAGGCGTACCGCCATCCAGTATTTTTGGCGGTGGCAATGATAATAGTGCTCGAGCCCCGGCGAGTATCGGAGAGAATATTTTAGATGATGGTATAAACCAGATCAGAGAGACTGATCGCGATTTCGATCCGGCCTATTTCACGGAAGTGGCTTCCGATGTCTTTTTTAAGGTGCAGGCCGGTTGGATGCGTCGAGATCTCGATTCGTACCGCCATCTTCTCGGGGAGCAGCTTGCAGGGGAATATGAGAAACATTTTGCGGAAATGCGAGAAAATGGGCATATCAACAAACTGGAGTCCATTGCCGTTCGTGGACTGGAGATTGTTCAAGCCGGCAGCGATGGTGGTGAGGATTTTGTCACCGTGCTGTTTACTGCAAACCTTCTTGATTACACGGTTGATGACAAGAGTGGCGAGCTGGTTTCCGGCAGCATGACCGATCCGGTCAAGTTTTGCGAGGAATGGACCTGGGCCCGACCGACCGGTTCCCAGAACTGGAAGCTCGAAGGCATACAGGAAAAGTAGTTTTACACCCCGCCCGCACACCGCATTTTCTTGCTCTTGTGCGGGCGGTATTGGTTTTTTACGTCTTCATGGGCGGTGTCTGTCCAATATACGCAAGTTCATGCTTGTGTACTTCATATAAAAATAACGACCGGGAATCAATATCAATATGGTTGAGTGGCTCCTTATGCCCGAGGCATGGGTGGCGCTGGCCACACTTCTTGCCCTCGAAATTGTTCTTGGAATAGATAATATTATCTTCATCACCATTCTGGTCGGCAGATTGCCAGAGGTGCAGCGAGATAAGGCCAGAACTTTGGGGATAGCTTTTGCCATGGTATCCCGGCTCATGCTGCTCTTTAGTCTCGCCTGGATCATCGGTATGGTTGAGCCCTGGTTTGCGCTGTTCGGGCGGGAGTTTTCCGGCAGAGATCTGGTGTTGATCGGGGGTGGTCTTTTCCTTTTGGCCAAGGCAACCCATGAGATTCACACCAGTCTGGAGGTCGTCGATGCAGACCAGCCAGCGCCAGGCACTGTCAGTGGTTTCTTCGGCACTATTGTGCAAATAACCCTTCTTGATATAGTTTTCTCACTCGATTCGGTTATTACCGCAGTTGGTCTGGCACAGCACATTTCGATAATGGTCATTGCCATCGTCGGATCGGTACTGGTCATGCTGTTTGCTGCCAAGCCCATCGGAATCTTTGTCGATTCTCATCCCACCATCAAAATCCTGGCCTTGTCGTTTCTTATGCTGATCGGCTTTACCCTGGTCGCCGAAGGCTTTGATGTCCATGTGCCGAAAGGGTACATATACTTTGCCATGGCCTTCTCGGTGATGGTTGAGCTGCTGAATATTCGGATTCACCGCGGCGGAAGCGGCAGCTCGGTAACCTTGCATAAAAAGATAGAAAGTTGAACAGAGCGGAGTCTGCTTATTTTCTGATGTTATTCCTCTCTGCCCATCAGCTTTATTGCTGCCCGGATGATTGCCGGGGCGTCGATAAAACTGTTTTTCCAGAGTGTTTTTTGTGGGCCATGTTCGACAAAATGGTCCGGATGGCCCAGCATGCAGGTCTGCACCGAGTAGAGATTCCGGCGGCTGAAAAGTTCGAGGACGGAGCTGCCGAAACCACCCAATCGGGCATTGTCTTCGACGGTCACGACCCGTTTGGTCTGGGCGGCCCATCGACAGATCAATTCAGCGTCCAGCGGTTTGATGAAACGAGGATTAATGACGGCTGCACTGATGCCGACCTTTTCGAGTCCTTTTGCTGCCTCAAGGGCTGGATACACTCTGTTTCCCACCGGCAGGAGCAGGATATCACTGCCTTCCAGCAGTAATTCGCCCTTGCCGATTTCGAGTTTGTGCAGCGACGTTGCCAGCGGCACTTCATACCCCGGCCCCCGAGGATATCGAACCACCGATGGGCCGTTATGATAGATGGAGGTATAGAGCATATGCTGCAGCTCTTCCTCATCTTTTGGCGACATGATGACGATGTTGGGGATAAAGCGCAGAAATGATAAATCGAAGACTCCATGGTGCGTAGGGCCGTCGTCGCCGACGACTCCTGCCCGGTCAATGGCCAGGGTAATCGGCAGATTCGGGATGCAGATGTCGTGGATGATCTGGTCCAGGGCACGCTGGAAAAAAGTAGAATAAATAGCGACCACCGGACGTAATCCCTCAACAGCGAGGCCGGCGGCAAAGGTGACTGCGTGCTGTTCGGCGATGCCGACGTCAAAGAAGCGATGTGGAAACTCGGTGGCGAATCTCTTCAGTCCGGTTCCCGACACCATGGCTGCCGAAATGGCGACGATTTTATCGTCGCCTGTCGCAAGGTCGGCAATGGTATCGCCAAACACCTTGGTATAGGTTACTGCCCCTTTGGAACCATGAGGTTTGCCGCTGACAATATCAAAAGGTCCGATGCCGTGAAAGATATCAGGATCTTTTTCGGCCGGCTCGTAGCCTTTGCCTTTTTTGGTCAGGACATGAATGAGTACCGGACCGTGTTCCGTGTCACGAACGGTTTCAAGCGTCTCGAGCAGGTCTTCCAGGTTATGGCCGTCAATAGGACCAACATAGTCAAACTTAAAGGCTTCAAAGAGCATGCCTGGGGTGAAAAAACTCTTAAAACTTTCCTCGCTTTTTCGCAGAATGTTGAGGATGTTTTCACCCACATCGGAGATTTGCAGTTTCTCGACCAGATGGGCCTTCACCCGGCTCATTGTCCGGCCGGTGAGTTTGCGGCTGAGAAAACTGGACAGCGCGCCGACATTGGGGGAAATGGACATCTCGTTATCGTTGAGGATAACAACGAGATCTTTATTGAGATGCCCCGCATGGTTCAGGGCCTCGAAGGCCAGACCGGCGGTCATCGAACCATCGCCGATAACGGCAATTGCCCGGTGTCCATCTTTTTTGAGAGATTTGGCGAGCGTTATCCCCAGGGCGGCGGAGATGGAGGTTGAGCTGTGACCGGTTTCAAAGGCATCGTAAATGCTTTCCTTGAATTTAGGAAAGCCGCTCATGCCCTTGTACTGACGGAGCGTGGCAAACTGTTCGCGCCTGCCGGTCAGAATTTTATGGGCATACGACTGGTGCCCCACGTCCCAGATAAGTTTGTCATCGGGGGTATTGAAGATATAATGCAGGGCAATGGTCAACTCTACCACCCCGAGGCTTGGCGCCAGATGCCCGCCGGTACGTGATACCACCTGAATTATATTGTCCCGGATATCCTGCGCCAGTTCTTTCATTTGCGCAAGAGACAGTTTTCGGATGTCGGCAGGAGATTGAATTCGCTCAAGCAGGGTTGTCTGGATTGTAGGTTGGGGTATAGACATAGCTTTTAAACAAATATTTGCAACACCAATCAGTTACTTCTGGTATAGACGTAGTCCGCCAGGGCGCGGAGCGGGTCGGCATTGTGGTTAAATCCTTTGAGGGCAGAGATGGCTCTGGCTACAGCTTCTTTTGCTTTTGCCCGTGTTTCTTCAATACCAAAAAAAGCGGGATAGGTTGCTTTGCCACGGTTGGCATCAGATCCGGCCGCCTTTCCGAGCTGTTCGGTGGTTGAGGTGACATTGAGCAGATCATCGACAATCTGGAAGGCCAGACCAATGTTGTCGCCATAGACAACGAGACTCGCCGTTTGCTCCGGAGATGCCCCTGCACCGATTGCACCGGCATGGACGGCACAGGTGATCAGGGCACCGGTCTTGTTCTTGTGGATGGTCTGCAGGGTTGAAAAAGGAAACTCGGTGTTTTCTGTTGCAATGTCCAGAGCCTGTCCGCCAACCATGCCGTGAGGTCCTGCTGCTCTGGCGATGAGATGAATTATTTTCAGTTGTTGCTCCGGGTGCATTGTCCCGTAGTCCGGCTCGCTCAGCAGATCAAAGGCAAAGGTAAGCAGACTGTCGCCGGCGAGGATGGCTCCGGCTTCGCCATAGAGGGTATGATTGGTCGGCTTCCCCCGGCGCAGGTCATCGTTGTCCATCGCCGGGAGGTCATCGTGAATAAGAGAGTAGGTGTGAATGCACTCAAGCGCGCAGGCCACCGGCAATAAATTTTTTTCTGTAGCCGGACACTTTTTCACCGCTTCGCCTGCCGCAAGGCATAAAATAGGGCGAACCCGTTTCCCGCCCACAAAAAGACTGTAGCGCATTGCCTCAATGTGGTTTTTGAAAGGGCCGGCCGCCTGCAGCGTCAGTTTTTCAAGCGTCTCTTCAACGAGTTTGCGCTTTTCATTCAGATAGATCTTGATGTCCAATTTCCTGTCCGTCAAACGGGAGAGCTTCAAGCTTACCGTCTTTTTCAAGTAATAATTCGACTTTTGCCCGGGCTTCAGAAAGCTGTTCGGCGCAAAAACCGGCAAGCTTTATTCCTTCATCAAATTTTTTTAAGCTGTTTTCAAGGCTCAGCTCGCCGTCCTCAAGCTCTTCGGTTATCTGCTCAAGGCGGGCAAGGGATGCCTCGAAGGTTTTTTTGGCCATAATCAATCATCCCTTTTCAAAATAAAAGAAGGTTGCCTCACTTAATCATTCGGGCTAGAACTGTACCAGTTCAGTACCACAAAGGACATATTCTTTTTTTCCCAGGAAGACAGACACTCTCAGGGAACGTATGCCCTCTTCTGGAGTGTTCGCACACCGTGCTCAATAAAAAACATAAAAATAACGAAAATGCATTGTATATATTCCGTACGTGATCGGAAGTCGAGTGTAAAATATAATATATCCACTGATACGTCGCTCCAGGTCAAGTTCTTTGGGCGGGACGTTTTTTAACACCTGAACGAAATGATAAAGACTATTGAAATGTTTACAAGATGGCTGGCAACGGAAAAAGGGTATTCCGAGCATACAGTCAGTGGTTACCAGCGCGATTTACTGGAATTTCACAACCATTTGCGAGAGCAAGACAAGCGTGCTAAAACGGTGTTGAATTCGCAGCCAGGAGAGATTACCTCCGCTCAGGTGCGAAAATTTATTGTCAGTTTGCATGGTCGAAACAGTGCTGCTACTGTTGCCCGAAAAATATCGGCGCTCAGATCATTTTTCCGTTTTGGTCAACGCCGTAAACTTTTGCAAAATGATCCGCTCGCAGGTGTTGCCGGGCCAAAAATCGGTAGATTTATCCCGGTTTTTCTGACAGTGGACGAAACGTTTGCCCTGCTCGATGCCCCTGCTGAAAAAGACACCTACGCGGCCAGGGATCGGGCGATCCTGGAGCTGCTCTATTCAACAGGGATTCGGGTATCCGAGCTGGTTTCAAGGAACGTGGCGGATCTTGATTTCACGGAGGAAGTGCTTACGGTACGGGGCAAAGGAAATAAGGAGCGGTTGGTGCCGGTCGGCCGTCCTGCCGTTGAAGCGGTTCGGGGCTGGCTGCCACAAAGGTTACAACTTATAGAGCAAAGGGCGGGAAGGGGAAGGGCTGTTGAGAGAAATGCGCTGTTCCTCAATGGAAGAGGGAGTAGACTGACCACGCGCAGTGTAGAACGATTGGTCAAGACCTATGGGGAACGAGCTGGAATCACCCAGATGGTCACCCCGCATGCCCTGCGTCACTCGTTTGCCACTCATTTGTTGGAAATGGGTGCCGACCTTCGGTCCGTCCAGGAATTGCTGGGACACGCCAGTCTGTCGACTACGCAACGCTACACGCATCTGACCCTGGATCATCTGTCAGATGTGTACGACAAATCCCATCCACTATCAATTGAAGATATTAAGTCGGAGGACAGATAGCGACGTGGTGACTTAGAAATAATTCTCTTGTGTTTTTTACCGGAAGATTATTTCGGAAAGAAACGGGCTCCGCGTTTTTCAGCGGGGCGTGCTATTGTCTCTCCGGAAATACAAAACCTATTTACTTGAAAGAATACTCATGAAAATACGATCAACGACAATTCTTGCCGTACGGCATAAAGGCAAGGTGGCTTTAGCAGGGGACGGTCAGGTCTCACTCGGCAATACCGTAATGAAACATCAGGCGCGCAAGGTTCGACGGCTCTATCATGACAAGGTTATCACCGGATTTGCCGGAGCGACGGCCGATGCTTTTACCCTCTACGACAAGCTGGAGCAGAAGCTCGAGCAGTATAACGGCAACCTCATGCGCGCCTCGGTTGAGTTGGCTAAGGAGTGGCGGACTGATAAATTTCTCCGAAGGCTCGAAGCCATGCTGATAGCCGTGGATGCAGACCATTCTCTGCTCCTTTCCGGAAACGGGGATGTTATCGAGGCAGATAAAGGAGTGCTGGCCATAGGTTCCGGCGGGCCTTATGCCCAGGCTGCCGCCCTTGCTCTTGTTGCCCATAGCGATCTTGATGCCGAGGCGATCTGCCGTGAGGCTATGGAGATCGCCGCCAATATCTGTGTTTTTACCAATAATTCAATCATCGTTGAAACAATATGATCTCTAATCAATCTCTTACCCCGAAAGAAATCCTCATTGAACTGGATAAATATATCGTTGGCCAGCCGGACGCAAAACGATCGGTTGCCATTGCCCTGCGCAACCGGTGGCGGCGCAGACAGGTCCCGTCGCCATTGCGTGAAGAAATAGCGCCTAAAAATATTATCATGATCGGTCCGACCGGGGTTGGAAAAACAGAAATTGCCCGTCGTCTGGCTGCTCTGGCCCAGTCGCCTTTTATCAAGGTTGAGGCCTCGAAGTATACTGAGGTTGGTTATGTGGGTCGGGACGTCGAATCGATGGTCCGCGATCTAGTCGATCTGGCGGTAAATATGGTCAAGGAAGAGGAAAAACAGCGTATCGAAGGCGTGGCGGAAGCAAACGCCGAGGATAGGATCCTTAATATTCTTCTGCCGCCCGGACCAAACACCGCTTCAACCATCGGGCCGGATGATACCCATTCCTTTACCATCCAGAATCCGGACCTTCCCGTACGAAAAGAGAATGCTGAAGAAAATTCGACCAGGGAAAAGTTCCGGCAGATGTTACGTGACGGCCGATTGGACGACCGTGAACTGGAGGTTTCTTTAAGTGAATCAAAATCGATGCCGATGGTTGAGATCATGACTACTTCCGGCATGGAAGATATGCAGTCAAATCTGCAGGACGCCTTCAGTAAGATTTTTCCAAGAAAGAAAAAAACGCGCAAGATGAAGGTGCCGGAGGCCCTCGAGGCAACCAAGAAAGAAGAGATGGAAAAGTTGATCGACATGGATAAGGTCATCAAGGAAGCACTCAAACGCACCGAGGAGTCGGGAATTATCTTCCTCGATGAAATAGATAAAGTCGCTTCTAGAGGAGGCGGCGGCCAAGGGCCCGAGGTTTCCCGTGAAGGCGTGCAGCGTGATCTTCTGCCGATTGTCGAAGGGGCTACGGTCAGCACCAAGCATGGCATGGTGAAAACCGATCATGTGCTGTTTATTGCCAGCGGCGCCTTCCATATGAGCAAGCCTTCAGATCTCATTCCCGAATTACAGGGCCGGTTTCCCATTCGGGTTGAATTGCATTCCCTTGGCAAGGATGAATTCGTGCGTATTTTGACCGAGCCGGAAAATGCCCTGATCAAGCAATATGTCGCCCTCATGAAAACAGAAGGAGTCGACCTGATCTTTGAAGATGACGCCATTGAAGCGATAGCCTCAATTGCCGTCGAGGTGAACGAGAGAACGGAAGAGATCGGTGCCCGCCGCCTGCACACGGTTATGGAGCGGGTACTGGATGTCCTTTCTTTTGAAGCCTCCGAACGACCCGATGAAACGTTTGTGGTCACTTCTGCCTATGTCAGGGAAAGGTTGAACGAAATAGTCAAGGATCAGGACTTGAGCCGCTATATTCTGTAGCAGTACCAGGTTTTTGTGGAGAGAGAATGTTTCTGAAATTTTTTGGCAAAAAGTCCGGAAAAAATAATAAATCTGCTGTTGAGCAGACCGCGGCATCGCATGGAATCGATGCCGAATTGAATTATTGTCCTTCCTGCGGGGATGAGTATAGAATCGATATCAACCAATGTGCGGCCTGCAATATTGCCCTGATCAGCGGTACGGAAAAGCTGGCGAGGATACAATTGGCACAGCAGGCCTTCGGCGAACGATCCATGGATATTTCGCCGGGAGACGAACTTGTCAATATCCGCAAAGGGCCCTTAAAAGACATGAAAACCCTGCAGAAAATTCTCGCCGGTGAGCGGATTCCCGCTATTCTGGCAACAGATGAGGGTGGCTGCGCCAAGGGATGCTGTGGACCTGAACTCTATTTGCAGATCAAAAAGGGTGATATCGATCTGGCCACCGAAGTTCTTACCAGGGAATTTATCAGGAGCACGGCTCTGGACATGCATGATCTGAGCAATGCCCAGGCCGTGTTCAACCCTCAGGATGCAGAGACTGTCTGCCCGGCCTGCGGCTGCCGGTTTTCGCCAACGGTTGGCGCCTGCCCGGAATGCGGGCTCTGCTTTGAGTAGCATCACCCGCTGTGAAATAATCAGTGTGGTTTCGTATTGTTATTCTCCCAGCGTTTTTTTCTGGGGGTCAAAGCTATTGGTTTCTTGGAAAATGTGACGGCCTTATAGTGGAGGACTTCCTCGATCTGATCGGTCAGTTGCCGGCAGGGTCTGATCGTCAGGTCCTTCATAACTTCAATATCGACTTCGCCCCGCCCCTGAAAATGCAGGGTCAGCAGGATCGGGCAGGAGCCGTGAAACTGATAGAGGATTTTCTTCACTTTTTCCATCTGCAGCCTGGACACCTTATCCGTTTCAAACTTTATCTTGGCCGAATCAGTGTATTTTTCTCTCGCGTCCTGCAGAGAATCAATGGAATCGGCAATAATCTTCGGTCCCCGCTCATCCTTTTGCACCGTTCCCTGGACAATAATCGGATCGGTTGACGAAAGGATCTCTTCACATCGGGCATAGGTGTCCGGAAAAACCACCACCTCCACCGACTCGTAGATGTCTTCCAGGGTGAGAAAGGCCATGGGATCGCCTTTTTTACTTTTCAGTTTTTTGCAGGTTCGAATCAGTCCACCAATTCGAACCGGCTGGTCGTCACCCCATTCCGCCAGGTTCTGTATGGCGCAGTCGGTAACGGTATGGATATCATGGATGGCGTTATCGAGTGGATGACCGGTAATATAGAAACCGACTGTCTCTTTTTCGTGGGCCAGTTTTTTTCGTTCCTCCCACTCGGGTATGTCAGGCATAGGTATTGCTGCGGTATGAGTTTGACTCTTGACCTCCGGGGCAACTGAAAAAAGAGACATCTGGCCGCTCTGCAGGTCGCGCTGCACCGCCTTGGCCTGCTCCATTGCCTGTTCCAGTACCGCAAAATATTGGGCTCGGTTGAAGCCGAGGGAGTCAAAGGAACCGGATTTTATGAGACTTTCTATGACCCTGCTGTTCACTCGCCGGGAATCGACTCGATTGCAGAAATCACTGAGCGAAGTATATTTGCCGTTTTTTTCCCGCTCTTCAATAATGGAATCCAGAGCCGATTCGCCCACGTTTTTTACCGCTGCCAGGCCAAAACGAACTCTATCGTTAATAACGCTGAAATCCTTAATGCTTTCATTGATGTCCGGGGGTAATACCTCTATATTGTGTTCCTTACATTCATTGATGTAGAGAACAACTTTGTCGGTATTGTTCATATCGCAGGAAAGCAGGGCGGCCATGAACTGGGGCATGTAGTGGGCCTTCAGGTAGGCCGTCTGGTAGGAGACTAAAGCATATGCCGCGGAATGGGACTTGTTGAACCCGTAGCCGGCAAACTTGGCCATGAGATCAAAAATATATTCCGCCTTGTCTTTCGGGTGGCCGTTTTTCAGGGCCCCTTCCATGAATTTGACCTTCTCTGCATCCATGACCTCGGCGATTTTTTTCCCCATTGCCCGGCGCAGAATATCGGCATCGCCGAGAGAGTAACTTGCCAGGATGTTGGCTATTTTCATAACCTGTTCCTGGTAGACGATTACCCCGTAGGTTTCTTCGAGAACGTGCTTTATATCGGGCAGCGGATAATTTGCCGGTTTTCGACGATGCTTGGTTTCGACAAAATCGTCCACCATGCCGGAGTCGAGCGGGCCGGGCCGATAGAGGGCCACGAGCGCTATAAGGTCGCTGAACTGTTCCGGTGCCAGTTTGACCAGTAGTTCCCGCATGCCGGAACTCTCCAGTTGGAAAACACCTTGTGCATCGCCACTGCAGAGGAGAGCAAACGTCTTGGCATCATCCATCGGGATGGTATCGATGTTCAGATCTGTGCCGATATCTTTTTTAATATGCTTGAGTGCCTTGTCAATTACTGTCAGGGTTTTCAGGCCGAGAAAGTCAAACTTGATGAGACCCGTCATCTCAGTGTGCTTCATATCGTACTGCGTCAGGGTTTCTTCGTTGCTTCCGCGGCAGGTTGGGAGATACTGGGTCATAGGACCGGGGGAAACGACTACCCCGGCGGCATGGGTGGAGGTGTGTCGGGCCAGCCCTTCGAGGGTCTTGGAAACTGAGAGAAGCTCGGCGATGCGGGGGTCGTGATCGGCGGCTTCCTGGAGCTTCGGTTCTTCTGCCATCGCTTTTTTGATGGTCATCTTCAGCTGCTCGGGAATGAGCTTGGCGACTTTGTCGACCTCGCCAAACGGGATATCGAGCGCACGCCCGACATCGCGGATAACTCCCCGGGCCTTCATCGAACCATAGGTGACAATCTGGGCCACATGATCAGCGCCACCATATTTCTGACGGACATAGTCGATCACTTCGCCACGTCGTTCCTGACAGAAATCGATATCGAAGTCCGGCATCGATTTTCGTTCGATATTAAGGAAACGTTCAAAGATAAGGCCATAAGGGATGGGATCTATATTGGTGATAAGCATGCAGTACGCGGCAAGACTCCCGGCACCGGATCCCCTGCCGGGACCAACCGGGATGTGATGTTTCTTGGCCCAGTTGATAAAATCGGCGACGATCAGAAAATAGGCCGGAAAGCCCATCGTACTGATGACGTCGATCTCCATGGCCAGCCGATCAGTGTAAATTTTCTCGACTTCGGCGTTGAACGTACCGGCTGCACGCATATCGTTAAAGCGAGCTTTGAGTCCATTCCAACAGGCATCTTTGAACATCGAATCGAGGGTTTCTCCTTCCGGTATCGGAAAGTTAGGAAAATAGTAGTCGCCGAAGTTGATTTCAAGATTGCAGCGATCCGCAATTTCCTGGGTAGTCGCAATGGATTCGGGGCAATGGTTGAAGCTTTTCTTCATAATCTCGGGGGATTTGAAGTAAAATTCATCCGTTGAAAAGCGAAAACGTTTTGGGTCGTTGATTGTCTTTCCGGTTTGGATGCACAGCAACAGCTCATGGGCGTGCGCTTCCTCTCTATTGAGGTAGTGGCAGTCGTTGGTGGCAACCAGTTTGATTCCCATTTTTGCGCTCAAAACCTTGAGACCGTCGTTGACCTGCTGTTGTTCCGGGATACCATTTTCCTGAATTTCAAAATAGAGACGGTCGCCAAAAATATCCAACAGTTCCCGGGCCTTTTTTTCGGCGCCGACCATGTCATTTTTGCCAATGAGATAGGGGACTTGGCCATGCAGACAGGCAGTCATGGCAATGATACCTTCGTTATTTTCCCGCAGCACATCCATATCAATTCTTGGTTTATAATAAAATCCCTCAAACTGAGCGATGCTGGCCATTTTCATCAGGTTTTGGTAGCCGGTGTGATTCATGGCCAGAAGGATGATATGGTAGGCGATGGTTCCATCAACTATTTTTTTGACCCGCATGTCGCCCGGGGCTATGTACAGTTCGCAACCGACAATCGGTTTTATACCGGCTTTTTTAGCCTTGGAATAAAACTCAAGGGCTCCGAACATTGCTCCGTGATCGGTCAGGGCGACGCTGTCCATGCCGTATTCTTTACATTTTTCCAAAAGGTCGGCAATGCGGATGGCTCCATCCAGCAGACTGTACTGGGAGTGAACGTGGAGATGGGTAAAGCCTGCACTCATAATTATTCCTTATATCCTTGGATACTTCCAAGATGGGCGCCGGAAAGGACAGCACCGTTTAGTTTTGCGCCGGTAACGTTGGCTCGAATGAGATTACTCCCGGTGAGATCTGCGTTGCTGAGGTCAGCGCCTGTCAGGTCTGCACCGGCCAGATTGGTTCCCGTCAGGTTTGCACCCGACAGGTTGGCACCGGCTAGATTTGCCCGTCGAAGATTGGCAGCATGAAGGTCTGCACCCGACAGGTTGGCGCCGGCTAGGTTTGCTGCTACCAACTGTGCGCCGGCCAGGGTGACGCCGGCCAAATCGCAGTCGGGACAATTGCGGGCAAGGCTTATCAGGGTATGTTCCTGTTCCTCTTTGCTCATAGGGGCGGCAGGAGAGTCCTCTTGATCCAGAGCTTGCGTATTGCTCTCATCGGACAGGGACTGGCCTGTTGCCTCGGCCTTACTATCAGGTTTCCTTGTTGCGGTATAAGAGCGCGCGCCATTCGAGGTAAAAAAGACATAAGAATTTTTTTCCTTGAAAATCTTATAGCATTTCAGATCGCCATAATACCAGTGAACAAATTTCATACAGAGTTCATCACCGGCAGAAAGAGACCATTTCCCCGAATCTTTTTCCCCTTGCAGGCTTGTTGCGTTGAGGCGACCGTCAGGCAGAAAGTGCACCCTGGCATCCATGTCAATCGATTCAAGATGAAGAGTATTGTCAGTCAATAATTCCTGTAATTCCAATTTGGTAAGTTGTGCTTTCCCGGCGTCTATCAGTTTTTGCATGGTCACAGGAGCACAGGCACAGAGAGAGCTGAGGACAAAAATTAACAACCATCGGCAGATTCGAGATTTCACGTTAACTCCTTTGTGCAGTGACTGAGAAGAATTATCAGTTGTGGTGAGTACAAATAAATAGCATAGAAAAAACGATTTTGCACACCAAATATTCAGGCCGTGTGCAGATCAATATGTACTTTAAAATCAGTTATATATATTGAGTAGGCCGATGATTCCCTCCGTCGGCGAGACATGCTGGGAGGCGTTGTGGAAACTATCATTTCACCAGTCACCATACTCTGATCAGGTCTCCTGCCGCACTATTAAATTGTATGTTGTTGTCGAGAGCGTGGGGGGAGGTTTTGGCATTTTTTCGGGGTGCGGGAATAGCGTTAATGCAATTTTGTAGTGCCGCGGGAGAACACTCCTCTCGCCGATACGGCACCTCAATCTTAAACGAGAGGCGTATTATCCAGTTCCTCGTTTCTTGCTTGATTTTGCTGTTCCCTCTCAATATTAAACCTCTCTTTAATTTTAGCATAGGAAACCAGTTGTATTTCGCGATCCGATGGGGTGAGAAAGGATTCAAGCTTGGTTTTCAGGATGACCGGATTCAGTTCAGAGTTGATAGAGATGACGCCTTCCATAATGATTTTTTGTAATAAAAGTTCCTGATTGGTTCGCTCCTTGACGTTGGCGGCAAAGGGTAAGAATAAAAAATTAGAAAAAATCAGACCGTACAGGGTTGAGGTAAGTGCGAGAGGAATGGCCTGCAGTATGACGGAGGTGTCACCGATACCCCCAATCATGGTGATAAGACCAACGACTGAGCCGACAATCCCAAACGCCGGAAGATAGTCGGCTATGGCCCGCAGGACCCGCTCTGAATCTTCTCGTCTCAGGCGGAAAAAATACATCTCTGTGTTGAGGATATCTCGGATTTGGTCAATTTTATAGCCATCTATCATGCAACCGAGTGCTCTGCGCAGAAAGAGGATTGTTGTTTCGTTTTCCTTGTTTTGCAGAGACAGTATGCCTTCCATGCGCGAGCGAATGGATAAATCAATGAGGATGTTGATGATCTCCGTTTCTTTCATCATCGGTTTTCGATAGGCGGCGCTGAGAACTTTGGTCACAATATGCAGTTGTTCTAGCCTGAAACTCACCAGGGCTGCAGATAAGGACCCGCCAATGACAATGAGGAGTCCGGAGAGATTGAAGTAGAGGCTGATATTGCCGTTTATAGTAAAACCGACAATAAAAAGGGCACTGCATAAGATGAGTCCGACGAGGTTTTTATATTTCATAAAAATTGGTGATACCGTTACTTCAGGTTTTGTTCCGTGGCGGGCACAGGATTTGGGAGTCTTTTGGAGACGATGATTTCCACTCGGCGATTTTTCGCACGATTTTCAGCAGTTGTATTCGGCGCAATAGGGCGATAGGCGGCATAGCCGCTGACCACGAATTGATTGGGGTTCATGCCCATTTCATCGATAAGAAAACGAGCCACAGTACTCGCTCTGGCCACTGAAAGCTCCCAGTTGCTCTTGAATCGATTCGAACGCATCGGCAGATTGTCGGTGTGCCCGACGACGTTAATCATATACGGAGTATGCTGCATTACCTCGACCACTTTCTGCAATGATGTTCTGGCTGCATCGGACAGTTCGCTTTCCCCGACGGCAAACAGCAGATCGCCGGTGAGAATTATGCGCATGGTCTTGTCTGGTACAATATCGATCGCAGCAAATTTATCAAGGCTATTGTTTTTGAGAGCGTCCTGACTGAGCGTATAGATTTCCTGGAATCGATCAGGCTCTTCTGTTTGAGGCTCTTCGCTTACCGGGCTGCTGGGCTCGACGATCGTTGCCGCTGGCGGGGGAGTCGGGGAGAGAGTATTCTGGGCAGAGTCGTTTGTGGGGGGAGGTGCACTGAGGCCCTTTGTTTCCTGCTGCTCCTCGTCTGCGGCCGGTAAGGATACCGGTTCACTGCTTAATTCAGATTTGGATTTTGTCGGTGGTGGCATGGCTTCCGGCTGGTAAACGGTATCCGGATCGACTGATTCAATTTGGATCTTTTCGACTTTTTTAATTGTTCCGGCGGTGATAAGCGGCAGGCCGGGTGAAATGGGGGCAAAGGGGAAGGTAGCGCCACTGGAGTCGACTGTCTGCAGGGCTTCAGTGGTGTCACCGCCAATGACCTCAGGCGTCTTTTTGGCAAGAAATTCCTGATGTGCCGTCTGGTAAGCAAACATGGATAAAAACAGCACGAACATGGTCATCATCAAATCGGACCAGGCTATAGACCAGTGCGATGCCCGTGGTAAGGAGGCGGTAAAGGTGTTGTCGTCTATATGAAAAACAGTATTGCTCAGAGATCGTCTGTCGATATTGACAAAATGTGAAGCATACCTGTTCTTGCCTGAACCTAACGGGAAATCGGTGATCTCAAGAAGACCCTCCTGCGAAGAATTTGCAGAAGTCTCTTCTTGAGGTAAATGCGCATTTGTCATTATAGTATTCAGCTCTATTGGGGGCCGGGCTCTGCAGTGGGGCAGTGGGGCAGTTGTACCTGTTGGTTTTGTCTTTTCGCCATGACTCTTTTATCATATCGTCAAAGTGGTCGACAACCAAAGCAGAATTATTAAAATGAACAAATTTCTCTTTTTTTTTGTGGTATCCGCTCGCATTCCAATACCCATCACAGGACACTGTTTTTAAACTCTTCGAGTCCATTTCTTTCAATGAATCGGGATGCTCTTTCTTTTTTTCGAGCGTTCTTTTTATAAAAATCGATACATTGCATTATTAATGAAATTGCATCCTCGTCTGACAAATCGGTGGCGAGAATATCGCCAATTCTAGGGCGATTTCCTGAATGGCCGCCAAAGGAAATTGTCCAGCCGTTTTTCTTTCCCAGCACTCCAATATCCCGAACAAAATTCTCGGCACAACAAAATTGGCAGCCTGAAACACCGATCTTGAGTTTGGCCGGCAGTTCCTGGTCAGCTAAAAGATTCTCAATACGTATGCCGAAACCTAAGGAGTCCCTTACCCCAAATCTGCACACCTCGGTTCCCGGACAGGCCTGGACGTAATGCAGACACAGTTCGGTCGCTTTACCCGGATCCATGCCGAGATCCCGATAGACGTTCTGGAGATCTTCTTCTTTCAGACCGACAAGGGCTATGCGTTGACCTGATGTGAGTTTGACGATAGGAATGTCGTATTTTTCCACCGCATCGGCGATGGCTCGCAGATGGCCGCGGTCGAGCAGGCCGCCGGGAATACGCGGTACTATCGCATAGGTTGTCTTGTCTCTTTGCAATATGGCATTGTGCGGTTGGGTGACTTGCATGGCATTTTTCCTTATAAAACGTGAGAAGTATTTATAAATACGATTTGATGAAATTTATGACGGTTTCGGCAGATTCCTGCCGATGTTCAGGAAGAGATGTTGTTGTTGCATCGAGCTTTTTAGACAGTCAGGAGCAAATGGGTGCAAGCTATCAATCAACTCAATGCTGGAGGTAACATCGAATGGTCGGTTCAGTTAAAATACAGGCTTGAAGTCGAAGAAATGGCGGGTCTCAAGCCGTCGCACGGTATGGGTTTCTCCGCGGGCAACAAAAGATCTCGTTATCGCACCATTGGCGGTAAATCGAACTCCTTCAAGAAATTCTCCGTCGGTGATACCGGTCGCGGCTATGGCTACTTCTTTGCTTCTGATGAGGTCCTGCGCGCGAAAGATTTTTTCGAAATCAGTAATACCGTGCTTTGTTGCCTCTTTTTTATCTCGATCATTCTCATAGAAGATCTTGCCTTCAAAATAACCGCCTAAGCAACTGATCGCAGCGGCAACCAGCACTGCTTCCGGGGCATAACCGTAGCCTATATAAATATCAGCCTTCTCCCCGGTTATTGCGGCAAGGCAGCCAGACACTTCACCTTCATCGATGAGTTTAATCCGGGCGCCGCAGCTTCGGACCTCATGGATCAGCTGCCGATGTCGGGTTTGGTTGAGGATACAGACGGTCACATTTTCGGTGTATTTTTTGAGTGCCCTGGCAACCCGTTTGACATTGAGGATGGGTGGCTGATTGATGTCAATAACCTCACCAACCTGCGGGCCCACGGCAATTTTATACATATTGAGATTGGGAACCGATTGAATGGAGCCGGCTTTGGCAATGACCGCAAAAGAGGTTGAGTTATTTTTACCGTCGGCGGCCGAGCGATAGGCTTCAAGCGCTATTGCCATGATATCGGTTTTTTCACCACCTTTGCCGAGAACGGCTGGCAACTGAAAGGCTTCGGGACGTTTGTTAAAGCGGTCATTGATCAGCACACCCTCTATTGCCAGGCGATTCAAGGTCTTGGTGATCGCTTTACGGGTCTGATTGAGGATATCAATATGGTCGCCAAGACCTTGCAGCCGCGCAGCTGTTAATGCGGCAATCTCGGTGGCCCGGACAATTTCCATTCCGTAGTTAGTATCCATAGTCTTCCAGCAAGGGTTTATAAGGTGGATGGGTGATAACCGTTCTGTTCTCGCAATTCCGATAAGCGCAGCATGATAGCGTCTCGTTTCTGGATGAGTTTTTTCCCGGCTATAGTGTCCCTGATTTTCATAGGCCGACGGAACTCATCGATGAGTTCGATATCAAGAGGTGCTGACTCAAGTTTTTTCTCTGCCTCTTTCATTTCATCAGGAGTCGGTAGAATAATGCCGTATAACTGATGCGGTGTATGGACCAGAGAATGCCCCCTGTTATAATACGCGGCGGCAAATCCTCCATCGACATTAATCGCCACGCCATCCTCGCTGGCCATGTGCAGCCCTTTTTTATAATTGACCGGGGTATGCCCGAAAATTACTCGCTGCACCCCGAATTCCTGCTGTAATTTTTTCTTAAAGGCATCGGTCTGCATGTTGTCCTGCCAGAAAAGGCTTCGCTCGGTATGAGTCGCTTTATCCCTTAGAAAATATCGCTCGAAAGTCTTCATGGCATGTTTGCCGAAAAAGGGTGATTTGGGACCGCACCATAAATAGAAAAAGAGGGCTTGATCTTCCGGTCGCTGCTCTTTGCCATGGAGGTAATTGTCGCCGACTCTGGCAATAGTATCCTGAATAAAATTAAGCAGGGCTTTCCCTCTGCGTGCCAGGAATTCTTCAAAATCACCATCGGAGGTTGACGGAATAAGGGCATGTATATTGAGGAAATTATTCTGAATATGATACGTCTTTCCTTTGGTGAACAGGAATTGGAGTAGACGTTTCAGGTGGCGATTGGTGGTGAACTGGATGACCAGGTCATCTATTATCAGCGTTTCCTCATCCGTCAATTGTCCTGGATGAGTATAATCGAGAGTTGGAAAGTGTGTATCGTTCAGGCCACTGGTCTGCCCGGTTTTGAGCATGTCTACCAGTCGGTCGAGCCAGAGGCGGGAAGCCATCTCATATTGCGGGAAGTCACGAATGGTTTGTTCTTCAAGTTTAAACTGGATGATCGTTAACGCCTTTTCCATACACCGGCCTTTATCGGTTTTTGCCTTGAAATTGCCGGTTACTTTTTCAACCGGATAGGTCCGTTCGGCAAAATCTGCGAGCTTGGAAGTATCGAAGCGTAATCGATCAAGGAATTCAAAATGATCATAACGGCAGGTAATACGCAATGCTTCGGCGATAAGCGAGCGATTTCCTGATGCGGCGCCCATCCAGAGGATATCGTGATTGCCATACACGTAATCAACCCCGCTTCGATAGAAGTGGGAAGAGAGAATCCTGAGAATCTTGTCCGGTTGAGGACCCCTGTCGAACACATCCCCGAGGACCTGAATGCGATCAAGCAACACCTGACGAATAGCATGGGATAAATGCGAAATCAATCTGTCGGATATTATCGGCTCTTCAAAAATTGGATCTGGTACTGGTAACCCGGCAAGAAGGCGATTGATGACATCCCGGAACTCAGGACGGAATACTTCGCGTTCCTGGGATCGGATATTGGTGAGTTTATATTTTAATATTTCGACGAGACACAGTATCACGTCCTGCATATCCATCTGGATATCTTCATCATCAAAATATTGTTGTTTCCGGATAATTTTCGTCAGATACTGGATCTTTTCGGAACTGAAGGTATTGGGTAAAGCCTCTTTGCATGTTTGATACAACATGCCAAATCTACCTCGAAGTATTGACTTAAAACGGTCGCCTTCTCCGTGTAGATCGCTGATCCATAGAGTGGTGGGGATATTTGAATTAAGCTCCAGATCGAGATCAAGCAGTTGGTTGGAAAGTTTATCGATCTCACTGACTCTAACTGTGGTGATTCGACTTGTGCCATTATTTTTCGACTGGATAAGGGACATATTTTCACCTATATAGCAGGAATGAAAAAAAACCAAAACCCGAAGAGAAATATCAACGAGAATCTATTTCCAAATGTATCAACCTCACCCCAATACTAGTGTACTATAGCAAAAGATTGACAAATTGCCTATAAAATCAAACGATTTTATCTGATTGAAGATGCTGAATACCAGGAGCAGAAGTGTTAGAGAGGTACAGTGCATGAAACGACAAAAGCCCCGGCAGGAATCTGCTGGGGCTTTTGCTTTATAAAAAACGGCGATGACCTACTCTCCCACACAGTCGCCCGTGCAGTACCATCGGCGCTAAAGAGCTTAACTTCCGTGTTCGGAATGGGAACGGGTGGATCCTCTTTGCTATGACCGCCGTAAAATCTGTATCAATTTGTTTGGGGTAGGGGAATATTACTTTATTTCCCCAGCCCGAGTATAGTGTAAATTTCGTCCCTAAAGGTCTCCTTTCAGTCGCCCTTTGGGGATAAGATCCTCTAAGCGTTGCTAAAGCTGCGCAATAGCAACACTAAGAGTATCTAAATAATCAAATAGTAGAGTAATCAGTAGGTAT
>NZ_SWCM01000019.1 GCF_005116645.1 Desulfopila sp. IMCC35006 | reverse complement strand
AATAGCTCAAAGAGTAATTATGGCACTACAATTGAATCCTAACACAACTGAATTTGAAATTATTGAATATTTTTTGCGCAAGGGAGCAAAAAAAGATGGGTTTTGCACTGATCTTGTTAAACATGGGCTAAGAAACCCATCAATCTATAAGATTACAATTTCGCAGCGCCAACCTTTCCAAAGTCTCTTCTGTACCATGCGTTATTTTCTTTTCCTTTGTACTTTTGATGCATTATTGTGTGAAAATAAAATTATCCTTTTGATGACCCCGAAAGCCTGCCCGAATATACAATTCTACAGACAACACCAATGAGTTCTCTACGACTGGGGAAAGGCTGCAATACCATCATTATCATGAAAAGGGGGCGCTATGGATGCGTATTGGAGTTTTTACCTGCCCGTTGCTGGACACAGTCTTAACATTTTCATGCTTCTCGGCTTTGGCGGGGCGGTAGGCTTTCTTTCAGGCCTTACCGGCGTCGGAGGCGGTTTCCTCATGACTCCCATCTTAATCATGGCCGGTATTCCCCCCACCATAGCGGCTGCCTCCGATTCCAACCAGATTGTCGCTGCCACTACCTCGGGTTCCTATACGCACTACCGGCTGGGCAACGTCGATGTGAAAATGGGCTCTATCCTCCTGATCGGCGGTGTTTTGGGTGGTACAGTAGGTGTGCAGATCATAAAGTTTCTGCGCAGTTTTGGCGAGGCGGATTTTTTCATTAAAGCGACCTACGTGGTAATGCTGTCGCTGGTCGGCACTTACATGCTGATAGAGTCCGTTCGATCCCGTAAAAATGCAAGAGAGGGAGCAGATAATACTGCCGCGGACCGGCCTCCCACAAGATTCCGCCAGCTCATGTCCGCCCTGCCTTGGCAGGTCCACTTTGCCAAATCGAACGTAACCCTGTCACCTGTCCTTCCCTTATGCGTCGGTGGTTTCGTTGGTATGCTGGCGGCCATCATGGGACTGGGCGGGGGCTTTATAATGGTTCCATTGATGTGCTATGTGCTGGAAATGCCAATGCATGTGGTGGTCGGTACCAATCTTTTTCAGGAAGTTTTCGTCTGTGCCGGGGTCACTGTCATGCAGTCGGCTTCCAACCACACCGTCGACATAATACTGGCTATCCTGCTGCTTCTCGGCTCGAGTATCGGGGCGCAGTTGGGGGCTCGCGCCAGCCACCGGCTCAAGCCGGACAACCTTAAAACCCTGCTGGCCTGTATCGTGCTGGCGGTTATGGTGAAAATCCTCCTCGGCCTGATCTTGACCCCCCATTATATGCTCGACTTCAAGGGGGGTGAATAAAATGTCCCGCGATAGTATATCTTACCATTTTGTCTTATTGGTTCTGATTACTCCATACATTCTGGCGATGACTTCGCCTGCTGCAACCGATGACAGTGCTGTGACTGTGCAACCGCAGGTCATTACGATTTCTTCCTTTTTCTCTGGGGCGCAGATGAATATCACCAGCGAGCTGCCGCCGGGTTGCCAGGCCGTACTGTCTGTGTCTGGCAAAAAGATCGAGGAAGAAATGATGCGCAAGTCACGCCACTGGGACCTGTGGATGAACACCGGGGAAATTGATATTTACAACGCGCCCATACTCTACCTCGCCTTCAGCACCGATCCTGTGCTGCTGACCGTCGGCAATTACCCCTGGGGATATAACGCCCTCGAAAAACAGGCTCAGTTCGTCGGTCGACTCAAGCCGATTGAGGACGCCACTATCTTTAAAGAGTTTATTCAGCTCAAGGAGCGCGATAAGCTGTACCAGCTCTTTCCCGGCGAGCTCAAAATCAAACAATTAAGTCCCAGTCGATGGCAGACACAGGCCGACTTTCATTTACCTTCCAGGATAAAGCCCGGCAGCTATCAGGTTGCTTTGTGGGTTCTCAAGGATGGTGTGGTGCTGGAGCGGCGCACTGCCTCGTTCGAGGTAAAAATGGAAGGGGTGCCGGCTATCATCAATGCCATGGCTAAAAAACACGGGGTATCCTATGGTTTTTTGGCAGTGGGGCTGGCCATGGCGGTTGGCATGCTGACGGGTATGCTCTTCCATCGTAAATGTTCCGGGCGGGATTAGTACCTGGCAAAGATGTCCTAAGAATAAACGTTTATCAGACGGCATCGTCCTACGGCGCCGAAAAGGCGATTATCATGGCTATTATAACTATTTCCCGCGGATCCTACAGTAAAGGCAAAGAAGTAGCAGAGCGGGTCGCCCAAACATTGGGCTACGAGTGTATTTCTCGAGAAGTCCTCCTGGAGGCCTCAGAACACTTCAACATCCCGGAGATAAAACTCAGGCGGGCCCTGCATGACGCCCCCTCCATTCTTGAGAGATTTACCTACGGCAAGGAGCGTTATCTTGCCTACATTACCGCCGCCTTTCTCGAGCACGTGCATCGAGACAATATCGTCTACCATGGCCTGGCAGGACAGTTTTTTCTCAAGGGGATATCTCACGTGCTCAAGATTCGCGTCCTGGCGGATATGGAAGATCGGGCAGCACTGGAGATGAAGCGTGACAAGGTGAGTCGAGACGAAGCCTTGCGCAGACTACGAAGAGATGATCATGAGCGGCGACAGTGGAGCCAGCAGCTCTTCGGGGCTGATACCTGGGATGCAAGTCTCTACGATGCTGTGCTGCATGTGCACAGGCTCACTGTCGACAATGTGGTCAACTTCATTTGTCAAACCGTGCAACAGCAACAATTCAAAGCGACTCATGCCTCGCAGCAGGTCCTGAATGACCTCCTGTTGGCTGCTCAGGTTAAAGCCAGGCTGGTGGACGATTGCCCCAGAATCAGTATTCGTGCCGAAAATCAAGTGGTCACTATCGAAGCGCAGTTCAACCAGAACGTCGAGCCGGAGCTTGCCGAAAAAATCAAAGTCATGGCTTTACAGACACCCGGGGTCAAGGAGGTGCAGGTGCACCCTGTATGAGCTCGATAAGTAGAGGATGAACTTTTTTAGACATGCTGAAGATTATATCGTTTAAAAATCCCCTTCAAAGCGATCTGCAGGCAATTTTTACTCGATATCTTTTTGCGGTCTGTAGAAGACATGATCGCCAACTTCAGCTGTTTTGACATACTCCGTAGCCCAATTTGGCACAGTGCTCCGGTGACTGAAAAATAATGCCCCTCGGGATCGGTCCGGAAGCTGCCTATTAAGCGCTTTGCGGGCTATTTCCTTGGCAATGGCATAGGATTTCGCCTCCTGCGCATCGTCCGACTGGCCATCGCACCACCAGGAAAACTGGCAGGCCCCCTGTTCTTGTCCCTGCATGACAACTTCGCAGATCGTGTTAGGAAAACCTTCGATACCCAGCCGGTTCATTACAACGTTGGCGATTGCTTCCATGCCGGCGATTTCTTCGCCCCTGGCTTCCCAGTAAATGGTGCGGGCCAGGCAGGTGATTGCATCATCCAATGTTTTTTCGCCCCTCGGATCGACGGCCTGCGCCTCGGGTTTGGTGATTCTCTCGCCAGGGGAAGGCACCGCCTTGCTCCCTTCGGGAGCGGCGTTCTGCTCAAGTACCTCAGCCTTGTCCTTGGCAACCTGCGCCTTTTGGGCCCGATTTGCCGCACTGACCTGCCCTGCAAGAAAAATCGTTATTAGAGAGATCACAACCAGTATCAATCTCATGATTCACCTCCTGGATAATTAATATGTTAGAAGTGGTAGCCGTTGCTTATCCCGCAGGATTCTCACGATTCAGCCGCCTTAAGATTGAGCCGGCTTAACGGTAGAGGCAACGAAGCAGAGCCAATGCAATACATTTTTTATGAGACAGTTCACCAGATAAAATGGTCGGCAAGTACTCCGTTTAAGCCCCGACAATCAGGGAGCACAGTCGTTTTTTCCGGGAAAGCTATTTCGCCCTGAATACCGACAAAGTGCAGTCCTGTTTCTCTGGCCGCATTATAATCCGTCAAGGCGTCACCTATAAAAACACAGTTCTCCGCCGTGAGCTTAAAACTGGCAAGAAGGTTGCGGATATGCTCGGGTTTACTCTTTGGTGAACCAAGAATTCTCTGAAAATAGCCGGCCATATTCCGCCTTGTGATTATATATTTCAGCTCCTCCTCAGGTGTGCCGGAGATAACAAATACTGGCAGACAACCCAGGGTGCTGTCAAGAAACTCTTTAGCGCCATCAATCCAGGGCACATCGATAACCTGGTTAACGACCAGGTCGGAATAGGCGGTCGCCCAGCACATGAGTTCCGCATCAGTCAATGGCTGCTTGATAATATGCTGATGCGCATACTCTATTTTTTTTACCCTGCTGATACCGCCGTGTCGTTTATGATAGGCGACTATCTCCGCTACTGTTTCTTCGCCATAACCTGCAAACAGAGTCCGGAAAGCATCGGTCTTGGGAGAATTTGAATCGACTAACACGCCGTCAAAATCAAAAAAAAGTGCCTGGAGAGGAGGGACCTTCATGTCTTTTCCATATGCTTTTGTATAATCTTCAATCTGATTGCCCCTAATGTTCAGCTACTGAACCAGGGTGTGGACTGTTCGTTTAACGGGGCGCAGTAAACCCATCCCTGGGGGCTTCGCTGCAGCCGTCCACACCCTTCCCTTCCGACAGGCTGAGCTTGAGGGGTTATCACAAAATATTCAATGCAGCCTGGGACGTCCACAAGATAACGTCATTCACGGCACAATACGAGAACAAACCCGAAGACGACTGTCTGTGTAGAGCACATCCCTTTGCCGGTGACATACCAATCAGCCCGGATCGGATATCCCCACCTCGCCTGCCAACCCAGTCCCGGGGAAAATATTTGACAAAGCGACCATTTCCCGGTAATTCTGTCTGGTGACTTAGAAATAATTTTCTTGTATTTTTTACAAGATAATTATTTTGTGAAGAAATGTATCCCCTTCAAAGGGGGTACTGAACAGAGTACCCGCAAGGGGCATTGAAAAGACTCCCGCAAAGTTTTTTGGGCGGGGTCAGTTGTTTTAATTGACGAACAAGCGGCAGATCTCTGCCGCTTTTTTTTGTAGCTTTCCCCCTTCTTTAATGAGCATTTATCATGAGTGAAGAAAACCAAACCCTCGCCCAGCGTAGAGAAAAAGCAGAATCCCTGGCAGAACTGGGTGTCAAATTATACAGTAATAATTTCAAACCGGCCAATGCAGTCCAGGAGCTCCTGCCAAAAGCAGACAGCCTCGAACCACAGGAAGCAGAGCCGGGCGGTGCCATATATTCGGTCGCCGGACGAATCATCGCCATGCGTAAATTCGGCAAGGCGGCTTTCTGCACGCTTACCGATAAAACCGGCCAGATCCAGTTGTACATCAAGAAAGATATTCTTGGCGATGAGGTCTTCGAAACCTTCAAAAAATGGGATATTGGCGATATCATCGGGGTCGAAGGCACCCTTTTTAAAACGAAGGTTGGTGAACTGTCGGTACAGGCCAGACAGATAACCATGATTTCCAAATCCCTTCGTCCCCTGCCGGATAAATGGCATGGTCTTTCTGACGTCGAGACCCGCTACCGCCAGCGTTATGTCGATCTGATCGTCAATCCCGACTCCCGGGAAATATTCAGAAAACGGGTGGAAATCATCCGGCTGGTCCGCAATTACCTGAACGGCCTTAATTTCATGGAAGTTGAAACGCCGATGATGCAGCCCATTCCCGGCGGGGCCACGGCCAAACCGTTTCAAACCTATCATAATGCCCTGAACATGGATCTCTATCTCCGGATTGCCCCGGAATTATATCTTAAGCGGCTGCTGGTCGGTGGTTTTGAGCGGGTGTTCGAAATTAACCGGAATTTTCGCAATGAAGGGTTATCCACCCGTCATAACCCTGAATTCACCATGCTTGAGTTCTACCAAGCCTACGCCACCTATGAAGATTTAATAACGCTGACCGAAGAGATGATCTCCTCCATCTGCCAGCAGGTGAACGGCACGATGAAAATCACGTATCAGGGTACTGAAGTCGATCTCAGCCCGCCATGGAAGACACTGACCATGGACCAGGCCCTGATGGAGGTCGCTGGAATCGATGCAGAGACCCTGGCCGACAGCGCCAAAATTGTCGCTCTTGCCGGGGAAAAAGGCATTAAACTCGAAGAACAGGCCGGCGCCGGCAAGGCCAAAACCGAACTGTTCGAGCTGCTGGTCGAAGAAAAGCTGATCAATCCGACCTTTATCACCTCTTATCCAACCGAAGTCTCGCCGTTGGCCAGAAGAAACGAACTGGATCCGACAGTTACCGATCGGTTTGAACTCTTTATCACCGGTCGGGAACTGGCCAACGGGTTCAGTGAATTAAACGATCCGGTCGATCAACTCGGGCGGTTTGAAAAACAGATCGCCGATCGCGGCGATGATGATGAAATATATCCCGAGCTTGATGCCGATTATATCCGCGCCCTCGAGTACGGCATGCCTTCTGCCGCCGGTGAGGGCATTGGTATCGACCGACTGGTGATGCTCTTGACCGACGCACCGTCCATCCGTGATGTCATCCTGTTTCCGCACCTCAAACCCGAGACGAAGAAGCAGGAAAAAGAGGAGTAACCTCTAACACCGTCTACCCCGAGTCATAATATATATGTTTGAATGGTTTGTCGGCCTGAGATATCTCCGGGCGAAACATAAGCATGGTTTTATCTCGCTCATCTCGTTTATCTCTGTTGCAGGGATCACGGTAGGCGTCATAGCCCTCATTGTCGTTCTGGCCGTCTACTCCGGCTTTACCGATGGCCTGCGCGATCAGATCCTGGGGGTCAATTCGCATATCATTGTCCAGCACCTCAATGGGCCAATCAATGATTACAAACTGGCCAGGGAACGGATCCTGACCGTCAAAGAGGTCACCGGCGCCACGCCCTACCTCTACGCCCAGACCCTCTTGAGCGGCGCCGCCGGAGGCAATGGTGTTGTTCTCAGGGGCATGGATCCGGCCACTGCTGAAAACGTCGTCGGTCTTGCCAGACAGATGATCAAGGGGTCAATCAAAGATCTGGACCAGGCCGGGGATGTGCGGGTTCCAAATATTATCCTCGGTAAAAATCTGGCCGCCGACCTCCGCGTTGGAGTGGATGACCGGGTGCGGCTCATTTCGCCGTCCGGCCCTCTCACTCCCATGGGTATCATCCCCAAGGTGAAGACCTGCCGGGTAGCGGGAATTTTTGAGACCGGCATGCTGGAGTATGATTCGACGCTTGCCTATATGTCACTTACCAACGTCCAGAATTTTCTGGGCCTGGGCGACGTAGCCCATGGCATCGAAGTCTCGGTCAAGAAAAGTGCCCTCGGCGATGCCGATAAGATCGCCAGGCAGATTGCCGATAAGCTCGGCTCCGGATTTATCGCCAAAGACTGGATGACGATGAACAGCAACCTGTTCGCCGCCTTCAAACTGGAAAAAATAGGTATGTTCATTGCTATGGCTCTGATTATCCTGGTGGCGGCACTGAACATTATCAGCGCCCTGGTTATGGTGGTCATGGAAAAAAGCAAGGATATAGCCATCCTTAAATCCATGGGCGCAACTTCCGGCTCGATCATGAAGATCTTTTTCCTGCAGGGGCTGGTCATTGCCATTGCCGGGACAACCATCGGGGTTGCCGGCGGGCTCGGCCTGTGCGAACTGTTGTCGCGTTATCATTTTATCGAGCTGCCGTCCAACGTCTACCCTATGACTACCCTGCCGATCAAGGTGCTGCCGCTGGATGTGACGATAATTGCCGTCAGCTCCATCGTCATCACCCTGCTGGCGACTCTTTATCCGTCGTGGAAGGCCTCTACCGTCCATCCGGCCGAGGTACTCTCCTGATGGCTCTGTTTCGTGCAGCACATATCACCAAAATCTACGGCAGCGGTGAAACCGCGCTGACCGTATTACGAGATGTCAGTCTCTCGGTCGAGCCGGGGGAAATGACTGCTATCATCGGCGCCTCGGGTTCGGGAAAGACGACTCTGCTGCAGATTCTTGGCACGCTTGACCAGCCTTCCGGCGGAGAACTTTTCTATCGGGAGAAACCGCTCTTGAAAAAAAGTGCCAAAGAGCTGGCCGCATTTCGTAATGCATCGGTTGGCTTCATCTTCCAGTTTCACCACCTGCTCCCCGACTTTACCACCCTGGAAAACGTGATGATGCCGGCACTGATTCATGGCCGAAACAAGAAGGATGTCATCGAACCGGCCCGACAGCTCCTGCAGCGCGTCGAACTTGGTCATCGGCTGCATCACAAGGTCGGCAACCTCTCCGGCGGCGAACAACAGAGAGCAGCGCTGGCCAGGGCTCTCGTCATGAACCCGACCCTGTTACTGGCCGACGAACCAACCGGCAACCTCGACGCCAGGGCAGGTGAGCTTGTCTTTGAACTGCTCCACGACCTCTGTCGTGACCGCCGGCTTTCGACCATAATGGTCACCCACAATATCAACCTCGCCGACCGGATGGATCACTGTCTTACCCTGCAGGACGGCGTCCTGATCCGCACCGTTTAATCTCGCTCTCTTCTGGTTTGTTGCCCTTCGCTTTTGACAGATCGGCACTTCATTTATACCTTTGTTATGGAAAGACAAAGAACGGAAGTGCTCATTTTGTAACCGAACATCGACTGCTGCAAATACCAGAAGGGGGGTTACGTTATGCAAAAACATGCTCAAGCCATGGTCCTGGCTGCTTTTACGGCTGATTCTTTCGCCCTGGGGAGCCACTGGATATATGATACCCAAAAAATCGATCAGCAATTCGGCAGGATTACAACGCTTCTCGCTCCCCAGGAAGGGAGCTATCACCCAACTAAAAAATCAGGCGATTTCACCCATTACGGAGATCAGAGTTATCATCTGCTTGCATATCTTGCGACCCACGGTGGCAATTTCGACAGAGATGCATACGGCCTGGCCTGGCAGTCTTTTATCACTAAATATCAAGGATATAAAGACCATGCCATGCAAAAGACGCTGCAGAACCTCACCGACGGCAAGGAACGTACCAGCTGCGGTTCCGATTCTACCGATCTTGGCGGCCCTGCGCAAATCGCACCACTTATCTACTGTTATAGAGAAAATTTAGCCGGCCTGCTTGATGCCGTCACCGCCTTTACATCCCTTACGCATTGTGGCCCAGGGGTTATCGGCGGCGCCCTTTTCCTGGCCAGGAGCTGTTACTCGATTTTGCACGGAGCCACCCCGAAAGAGGCCTTCAGCCAGGCAATCAACCAATCGACAGAGAGCATGGAACTGGATCTGCGCCTGCAGAAATGTCTTGAGCCGGCAGATACCGCTCCCCGTCAGCAAATCAAAGCTTTTGGCCAGATGTGCGCAATTAAAGCGGCTCTTCCCGGAGCGGTATATACAGTTTTACAGCATGAAGACAACCTGGTAGAGGCTTTGATCGAGACAGTCATGGCCGGAGGCGACTCTGCGGCCCGCGGCATGGTTGTCGGCATGATTCTCGGTGCTTACCATGGCCTGGATAAAATTCCTTCCCGCTGGCTTCTAAAACTCAACAGATATGAGCAGATACGAGCAGCCTTGGATACCTTGGCCTGACAGGTGTAACCGGGAAGTTCCTGCAGTGCTTGTCATGCACTGCACCAGTTACCAGAATGGATTATCACATTACATTTTCGAAATACAAGTTCTAATTACGTAACGGAAAAGCCGGTGGATTGTGCGCGATGGAAACAAGCCTCCTCAACCTCCTGAAATAAGGGAAAAACATAAATAATTGAGGCAAAGTCTCCCTGGCACGAAGCTTGCTTTATATAGGATGTTCCCAAGAGAACTCAAAGAAGCCCCCCCAATCGGGTAGAATTTACGTAATTTGTATTTTCTGCCCGATTTTTTTTGGTCTTCGGTGCATTGAGAGTCACTGCAGCACAGGCTAACACCCACGGATCAGAGGGGTCATCCGCTTATTGTTTTCCAGCCGGAAGTTATCTTTTTTCAGCCGCACAATGTAACGCCTCTTCAGTAAAGAGGGTTGCAAAACACTTGTTGCAGGAGATGCATGAGGCCTTTGTCCTGTCCCCATGCTCCCACCTTTGAATCAGATGCGGCTCCCTGACAAGAGGCCGAGAAAGCGCCACATAATCGGCAAGACCTGTCGTCACGACACCCTCAGCACTGGCAAAAGAGAGGAACCCACCGACCAGAATAAGCGGTATGGTGATTTCCTTTTTAAAGGCGCGGGCCGCCTCTCTATAATAAACCTCTTTTGCCTCTGCAGTGGAAGTCCCTATTCTCGACGGGATAAAAGGACCGGAGGCAAAGGTGCCGCCACTCATTTCAATGGCATCCAGGCCAAGTTTTTCAAGCATACGGGCAACCTCGATCATCTCTTCGACCGTAAACCCTTCCTCCAGAAAATCCTCGGAGTTGATTTTGGCCATAACCGGACACGATGGCCCCACTTTTCGCCTAATTTCCCGGTAGACTTCAACAAGAAATCTGGCGCGGTTTTCCAGCTTGCCGCCATAGTTGTCCGATCGCTTATTGCTGCAGGGAGCGAGGAACTGACTCAGCAAATATCCGTGGGCTGCGTGGATCTGGACCGCATCAAAGCCACATTTAACCGCCCTTTCAGCCGCATCACCAAAAGCGCTGATAGTTCTTTTTATATCGCTTTCGGTCATGGCCGAGACTTTTTTAACACCGTCTTCAAAGATGTTACAAGGTCCAAGCGGGCCATATTCCCCCGTGCCTATGCTCCGCAACCCGGCGTGGGCAAGCTGTACGGCGACAACGCCGCCATTTTCATGCACAGTTGCAGTCAGCTTTTTCAAGCCATCAATCATGGTATCGGCATAGATACCCATCTGCCGACCACCCGCCTGTCCTTCTCTTGTAACATTACTGTGGCCGGTCATGATCAGCCCTACACCTCCGCTGGCAAGTTCCGCCATGGTTGCCAGAAGCTGGTCTGTTACGGTACCGTCCTTTGCAGCCATTGCTTCGTAGGTAGCCGATCGTACAAAACGGTTTTTCATCTGCATACCGTTTATCGCTGTGGGTTCAAATAAAACCGGCATAGTGTTCCTCTCTCATGAATTATTGATGCTGACATTTTTTTTCACAACGGATCATTATGAAAGCCCAGTCGATAATGCGCTACCTCGACAGAGTATTGTCCTGCTTATTGACATCTGCAGGTACGACCATATACTAGCCAAATCCATATGGATGTCAACAACTGCAGTATATCCATGAAACTCCGTGTGCTCCAAGCCGGCACAACGGATTTTCCTGTTTTCTTTTCAGACTTGAACGTTTTACAGATGGGAGATTTTACAATGCAGGTGTTCTATTTAGAAGATCTTCATGCGGGTCAGATTTTCCAATCCGGAACGCTGACGGTCGAGGCCGACCAGATCAAGAAATTTGCCGCCGAGTTCGATCCACAGCCATTTCACCTGAGCGAGGAGGCCGCACGATGCACCTTTTTCCGAGGGCTTGCCGCAAGTGGCTGGCACACCGCGGCACTGACCATGCGGCTTCTGGTCGAAGGTCCATTCAAACCGGCTGGGGGCATCATCGGTGCAGGATTTGAAGAGCTGCGTTGGCCCAGGCCGGTTCGGCCCGGAGACAAATTACGGGTCGAGTTCGAAATTCTTGCAGTACGCCCATCAAAATCTCGACCACAGCAGGGAATGGTTAAGGCGCGCACGACAACACTGAACCAGAACGGAGATATCGTCCAGGTCTCGGTCGGCAACCTGGTCGTACCGCGGAGAACGATTCCCCCCGACACATAAGCTGGCGCGGCCAGAACTGAGCATCGAGAAACTTCTTATGGGATTCGTAAGGTCAGCAGGTATTGAATAGCGAACCATCCTGCCAGGGTCAGGCCGGCCGAACACACACCAAGCACGCCCATAACCAGCACAGTGTTCTGCCAGCCAAGAGAGATAAACCACATCGAGCAGGAACCCGTTACAAAAAAAACAAACACCATTAAGGATGACGCAGCACCGACGTCCTCATCCACCTGCTCCAGAATAAGATTGTTGCCCGGCGGTCTGCCAAAGGCGAAAAAGAACGTGAGAAACCACATCGGTACTGCCAGGGTGAAAGCATGTGACGTATCGGCAAACAGCAGTAGAAAAGATGCGAGCAGCACCCCCAGGTAACTGACAGGAAGCAGCAGGGTAAGAGGCAGATGACGGGCAGTTCTGGAGAACACCAAGGGGGCGAGCATAAAAGCCGAGGCATTACCCGCAAAGAAAAAACCATACTCCCGGGCGGAATAGCCAAAGAGATTGATATAGATATCGGACGAGACCGCAATAAACGCAAAAAAGGGAGTGCCAAGTATAGCAAGAGCCACGGTCAGCAGAAAAAACTGTTTGTTACCAAGCAGCCGCACATAACTCTTGAACACCCGCCGCAGATTATCCGTACTCGGTTTCTCCAGGGTTTCATGCATGCACCAGACCCCGGTTGCGGCAATCGTGCCCATCATCGCCTGCAGCACAAAAACCCAGTGCCAGGACAACGAAACGATAATCCAGCCGCCGATAATGGGCGCCAGCATTGGCGCTGCCGCAACAATCACGCCAAGCTGGAGGAAAACGCGCTGCCGGAGGCTCCCTTCAAACAGGTCCTTGCAGATGGCAAAGGAAATGGCGGAGGCACTTGCCGCACCAGCGCCCTGGAGGATTCGCCCGACTATCAGCAGGAAGACATTATCCGCGAGCGCGCAAAGCAGGCTGGCGAAGATATATAATCCAATACCGGCGAGCAATGGCGGGCGCCTGCCGTAACGATCGGACAGAGGTCCATAAAACAGGAGAAAGCCGCAATAGGTTACGAAAAATCCAATCAGCGTCAGATTGACAACAGCCAGCGGTTGCTGCCAGGATTGCACCAGAAGCGGAATAGCTGCCAGATACATGTCCGTCGAAAGTGGCGGGAATGCGGCAAGAAGCGCAAGTAAGGCAATCTTTTTTTTCATAGAGAAGCATCACGGAATCGTAAAATTTGCACCATTACGATTGCAGCATCTTGCAGGATTTCCCGAAGATTCAAAAAGAGAGGTTACATAGGATAAAACTTGAGGAGTAGAATCAGTCCGTCCATTCCTTTTTAATAGCAAGAATATCTTGTATATTGGAGAAGAAAATGTCAATGATCTCCGGATCAAAATGACTCCCTCTCCCTTCCAGCAGAATAGCCTGGCACACTTCTTCAGCTAGAGCTTTTTTATAGGGCCGCTCACTTCCGAGAGCATCATAGACATCGACTACCGCAACAATTCGGGCGATAAGAGGAATCTCGGTCGCCTTCAGGCCGCAGGGATAGCCGTCACCGTCCCAGCGCTCGTGGTGACAAAGGGCGATAACCATCGCCATTTCCAGCAAAGAGAGGGCACCTATGTCGTCAGCCATACGGATTATATCAGTAAATTCGAAACGTTCATACACTTTTGCCGAAGAATAATGCCGCAGGATATCGCAGCCTATTTCGCAGTGATTCTGCATTATAGCCCGTTCTTCCGCCGTCAGTTTTCCCGGCTTAAGGAGAATGGTGTCGGATATGCCGATTTTACCAATATCGTGCAGAGGTGCCGCTTCGGCAAAAGTGTTGGCCAGAGAATCGTTCAGGCCGGCGGCTCTGGCCAGAAGAGCACAAATCTTTCCCACCCGAATAACGTGCCTTCCTGTTTCGTTATCCCGGTACTCTGCTGATTTGCCGAGGCTGTACAGCAGCTGACGCTTGGTCTCTTCCAGTTCTCTGGTACGCTGCTCGACCTTTTTTTCAAGATTCTGTTGATAATCCCGATTTTGCCTGATGAGTTCTGCCGCCTCAAGGGCTTTTTCAATGGTATTATTGACCAGGGAAAAGTTCTCGATCGGTTTAGTAATAAAGTCGCGGGCGCCTATTCGCAATGCCTCAACCGCCTGATTTACACCTCCGATCCCGGAGACAACGATTATTGGCAAATCCGGCCATCTCTGTGCGGCTTTTTCAATGAAGTCATGGCCGTTCATGATAGGCATGTCAAGATCAACGGTTACCAGATCCGCTGGCCATTGCTCCAGAAGAAACAATCCGTCGAGACCGTTCTCGGCAGTTTTCGTTTCATAACCGTTGATCTGCAGGTAGTTGGCGAGCAAGCCTCGAATGTCAGGTTGATCTTCGATCACCAGAATACGATGCTGTACTCTCTCACGAAACGTGTTATCAGATACAGTGGGATAGTCTCTGCCGTTAAACACGGTCGTTCTCCTCTATACGAATAATAACGGGCGGGTACAGTTCACTTGTTGTTCGTCTTCTCTGAGTATACTTAAGAATAAATAAATTACAAAAAAGATTGTCATCGTATATGAATTTGGACGAACCTGTTGTTTCGAGCCGGCCCCCGCCACCCCAGCTGATCGATTTGCACGGGGATCTACTCAGCACATTTAAGCCTGCCATCAACTGACAACCGGTGTAGGGGTGAAAAAACAGGCATTCAGTTCAGAAGATACCTGTCGAAAGATACACCGGTGCTTCGCCTGGGTGCATCGGCTTTATAAAATCAATCGCCCAGGCAGGTGCCGACATTTCGCGCGGCACGAATCCATGGATGATCAAGAGGGACCAGTTTTTTTCTCCCGACGACTTCTTTCAAAGGAACAGTCCTGGTGCCTTCACCATGCACCGCAACCATCACCCCGTATTCGCCTTGTTCAATGCAATCCACACAGGCACTGCCCAGACGGGTGGCCAGCATGCGGTCTGCAGCAGACGGTGTTCCCCCCCGCTGGGTGTGACCAAGAATGGTCAGCCTTGACTCCAGTCCTGTCATGGCTTCCAGTTCCTGATTCAGCCTAAAGGTGTGATTTCCCCGCTGTCGCAAAAATTCCTGGAGAGCCGCAGCCACTTTCTTGAGCGCCTTGCCGTCACCCTTCTCCTTGGCTTTTGCCTTCATGTCATTTAGGTCAGTGAGCTTGGCATGATCCTCGACGCTCAGGGCGCCTTCGGCGACGGCGACAATACTGAAGTTGGTACCGCGCTGCTGGCGTTTGCGGATGGCATTGGCTGCGGACTGCAGGTCATAGGGAATTTCCGGAATAAGAATCACATCGGCTCCTCCGGCCACTCCTGCTCCCAGCGCCAGCCAGCCGGCATTATGGCCCATAATTTCGACGACGATGATACGATGATGACTGTGGGCAGTAGAATGCAGCCGGTCGATTGCTTCGGTGGCAATCTCCATTGCGGTATGAAAGCCAAAGGTCGTATCAGTCATGGCTACGTCATTGTCGATGGTCTTGGGCAAAGTCAGAATATTGAGCCCTTTCTGGGCCAGTCGATAGGCATTTTTCTGGGTTCCGCCGCCGCCGATACAGATAAGGGCATCGAGGCTGTGCCGCCGGTAATTATCGCAGATAACCTCGGTCATATCCATAACTTCACTGCCGACGGGCATCTTGTGCGGTTTATCACGGCTGGTGCCAAGAATTGTTCCTCCCCTCGTCAGGATAGAGGAAAGCGTCTCCCGGTCGAGCCGCATGGTCCGATTTTCCATGAGACCGCGAAAACCATCACGAAAACCGAGTATATGCATTTTGCCTGTGGCCAGCGCCGATTTACCGATGCCCCGGATGGCCGCATTCAGCCCCGGACTGTCCCCACCTGCCGTTAAGATTCCGATATGCTTGCTCATCTTCCTCCTTCAGTGATGTGATACGTTATCGTTTGTACGGTTTTTGTAACTGCAGCAAACTGTATTTTTCAATCCATATACGCTACCGTAGCGTAGCTGTTATTTACAACAACTGCAATGATCGGCTGCCTCTTTGCCGGGGTGTTTCGCCTTGTTTTGGCCAGATGACGGAACCGGCGGAAACGGACTGATAAAAGTCGTCTGGTCCGGTTTCGCGACAAATTTCTGCCGAATTGCCCCAACCAGCGGTTTAATTGAAATTGCCAGCAAAATGACGACCGCAACCAGTTTGACCTGTGCCGGAATCAATTCCGAGGCATTGCCGATAATTGCCCGAGGGGAAACACCGAGCCATTGATACAGGATATCGATTCCCAGGCCGAAAAGCACCGCGCACGAGGAAAGTATAGTTAAATACAGCGCGGTGCTTTTTTTGCCGAGAATACCGGTCAAAACAGAAAGAGAGGTAACATTGGTCGCCGGCCCAACCAGTAGAAAAACCAGGGCTGCGCCGGGACTGACCCCCTTCAAAATCAGCGCTGCGGCAATAGGCGTCGAGGCTGTGGCACAGATATACAATGGTATCCCCACTACCAGCATAACCAGCATGGAGCTGAGGCCGCCGCCCAAAAGAGTCGCCATCAGGTCCTCAGGCACCATGGCCGTAATTGCCGCCGCAAGCAAAACGCCGATAAAAAACCAGACGACAATATCGCCCCAGACCTCTTGATAGCCAAACCGCACTCCGGCAACTGCTTTTTCGACCAAGGTATGATGTTTCTTATGGACTTCGTCCGGGCAGTCAATCCCATCACAGCAATTATCCACCGGGCAACTTTTATCCACCGCTATTTCCTCGTTGTTTTTCTGCCAGAAGAAAAGATTTTCGGCAAAGCCCGCCATCATCGCCGTGACAAACGCCGCCACCGGACGGATAATGGTCATAATCGGATCCAGGAGGGCATAGGTTATAGCCATCGAGTCTATCCCTGATTCAGGGGTGGAAATAAGAAACGCGGTAGTCGCCCCCTTGTTGGCCCCCTGCTTTCTGAGCGATGCTGCCGCCGGCAGCACACCACACGATCAGAGCGGCAGCGGTACGCCTAGTAAAGCTGCCTTAACAACGGAGCTGTATCGGCCACGCCCCAGGTGCCTGAGCACAGTATTCGGATTGAGAATTACCCGCAGTAGACCGGCGATGGTGATTCCCATCAAAATATAAAATGATGAATCGAGCAGGATATGCCAGATTTCCTGCAGGAGTTTTATTAATATTGGTAACATGAAACACCTCTATTTCCCATTGAGAGAATCCTGCTCATCTTCCAGCAGCGAGCGGGCAAACCTGATTAATCCCAGCAGACGTCGATCAGCCGGTCGATAGTAAAGGACTGTACCTTCACGCCTGTTGACAACCAGTCCCATGGTGCGCAGCAGGCGCAGCTGATGACTGACTGCCGACTCAGACACATCGAGCAATGCAGCCAGGTCGCAGACACACATTTCCTGCTGCAGCAAGGCATGAACAATCCGCAATCGACCCGGCTCAGAAAATACCTTGAAAAGCTGACAGAGCTGCTCTACCTGGGCGGGATCAAGGTCATGCGCCCGTGCCAGATCCACTTTATCCTGATGAACAATCCGCCCGATGCATTGGTCGCTTCCCATTACCCCTCCTTTTCTAGTATATCTGATCATATATTCATATACATCGGCCAGGATCGAGTCAAGAAAAGCAGATGCAATTTTTTTCTCAATTGAGCATACTGTTGACCAAATATTTTCACTTCCATTTCTTTTACCACGAGCAAACACATGCCCTCTGCTGTATCAACCAAAACAGGAACCCTCTATATCGTTCCTACCCCGATAGGCAACCTGGAAGATATCACCCTGCGGTGCCTGCGCACCCTCAAAGAAGTGGATCTTATTGCTGCAGAAGACACCCGGCATACCAAAAGACTGCTCAATCATTTCAACATCGAGACTCCGCTGATAAGTTATTACCGGGAAAAAGAAGTGGAACGCAGCGAAGAAATCCTGCAGCGACTCCAGGAAGGGCTCAATATTGCTCTGGTCAGCGACGCCGGCACTCCCGGTATTTCCGACCCGGGCGCAGTGGTGGTTCAACTCCTCCAGGAAAACTGCGTGACAGTGGTACCGCTCCCGGGACCATCAGCTCTCACCACCGCTCTGTCCGCCTCGGGAATGACCTCTTCCGGTTTTTTGTTTCTCGGTTTTCTTCCATCCAAAAAAGGGCAGCGACGCAAACAGCTCACCTCTCTTGCGGCCAGTGAATATCCAATTGTCATTTATGAGTCGCCCCATCGGATTGACGCACTTCTCGCTGACGCGTTGGCGATATTTGGCGAGCGCCAATGTTTCTGGGCAAGAGAGCTGACCAAAAACTTTGAGGATCTGCAGCATGGCACGATAAGCAGTCTGCTGGCAAAAAGTCAGGAGGGCAGGAACCGGGGTGAATTTGTCGTCATTATCTGGCCTGGAGTACAGGAAGAAGTGCAGGGCCAGACGGTGGAAGAGCTGCTCCTCTGGTACCGGGATAACTCGGAACTCTCGCTCAAGGATGTCAGCCGCCGCCTGGCGGATGATCTTGGCCTGTCACGGTCGCAGATTTATCAACAGGCTCTTGGCCTGTGGCAAGAGAAGGACTGAATCATGAAACGATTACCAACATGCGTAACCCCCCACGGCACATTTCAGTATGCCATCCATAAGCCTGCCTACCGGGTCACCAACCTCAGACAGTCCGCCAGCATAGAACCTCTTGGGCGAACGGAGGAAAACGATCCGGTTGATAACGAGAGGAATTTTCCTGAGGGAAACGTTGCAGTGGATGCTGCCGACTGGATTTTTGAGATTCCCAATCCTTTCCCCTTCAAGGGCAGGACCTATATTGACAAGGAATGGGCCGATGCCAGTGCCAGAAAACCGGAGCGCATCAGGCTGCCGCAACCGGAGGCCGTTTCTCTCAGCAGGATACTTACGCGGAACAACATCAGCACATCACTCCTGGCCGACCTGCCCGACCCGCTTCTCCTGGCTTTGGCAACCTGTTCGACAGATCCGCAAGATCTGCAGCAGCTGGCCGAACTGAGCTGTGGCATAATTAAAGATGGGGAACAGCCGATCGGTCTGAAGTACAGAAAAAAGAAATCAGGTGCAATTAAACCGATCATCCATAACCATGCCCTCTTTGAAGCCGTCGCCAATAATCCACACCTGCCGGATAGCTATAAAGTAGTCATGGTAATCCGCCCCGGCGCCCAGGGTGGCAGCGAAATTGTCGGTGAATGGCCAAAGGATAAGCACAGCCATGTATTTGAATATCTGCGTCGTAATTCCTATATTCCCGGCGGTCACTATGCCGCCAATATGGCGGACGATGCCATCCGCTATTCCATCGACGCCCTCAGTTCGCACGATATTAAAGGCTTGAGATATCTTTACTATCAACGCAGCTATATCCGGCTGGCGGAAGAACTCGGCGCTCATCTGCCGGCAACATTCACGGCCCATCCGCAAAGGGTTTTGACGGAAGAAGAACTGGAGGCACTTAGATTAGCGGTCGTCGCCGAGGCAAAACGCTCGGGAGATGCTCCGGCAACATTATGGGGCTGGAATTTTGGTTTCGATTTCGCGCCCTCCAAGTATCGACTCCACGCCTCGCATCAGCAGATTCACCAGCAGTATGCCATGGTGCCGGACCAGGTTGACTGCTATCATTACGGGACCGCACAATCAGTCGGCCAGATATCCGCCTACAGCTGCGGCGATCTTGTCGCTGCGGCAATAGAGCAATACCGACAGGACTATACCAGTGATTTTTTTACGGACTATCGACGAGCGATAGCGGCCAATCGTCGGATGGACGGTCGTGAAGACCTGGAGGCAAGCCTGATCGTCTGGTACGATGAGAGGGTCATGCTCTTTGTTCCGAAAGCGCAGACCTCACAGTGGGAGTTGCAGCTCATGACCCTGCCCGCAGCAGACGGCAGTCTGGCAGGGAATATTTTTGAATGCAGCAGCCGCGTGCGCCGCTCCCTCGATACGGGTATCCTGATGGCCCAGAAGGCACTCGCCGGGATTGGCGCAAAGATGGTTACCTCCATTGAATATTCAAAAAGGTTAAATGAAAAAAGTGGGCCTTCACAGCCTCTTCTTTATGCCTTTCTTCCCCGTTTACCGGAATCTCCCGGGGCTTTCAGTGAAGCCCAGCTCCGTTTTATCAACGGACACTATCCGGAAGATTTTGCGGCGACCTGCCGAAAACAACTTCTTCAAGCAAGGGCACTCCCTCCGGGCGAACCACGAAGCAAGTGAAGTTTTCTCTGCCCTTTCGGTCATTTTTTACGGCACCATCAATTCTCCTGAACTATAGTTGCCTGTACCCGGGAGCGAAAGATGACCTTCTGCAGGGCGAGCTGGGTTCGTGGATTTATTATTATCGGGCCGATAATATTTGCATTGATTATCGGCATCGCTTTAGCGCCAGCCTCTTTTTTGCTGAGTACCATGAATATGCCCAGCTCTTCCGCCTTTTCCGCCTGCAGGAGATCGCGTTCTTCGTCGGTCAGTTCCAACTCGTAACTGAGCCCGTATTGACCGGGATCGACCAGAGTAAACGTGACACTTGGGTCATCGCAGGATTCCAGCCAAAAGGCGCTGATATCATTTTCTTCCTTGTGATAAACGATATAAGTAGTGTATTTTTCAAACCCTGGAATGCCGCGGGGGAAGGTCAATACTTTGTCTGATTCGATTATCGGGTTGTTTACAACTTCGCCATCTCTGGTCATACTGTTCTCCTTTACCTGAAAGGTATGTGTGATATTTTTATCAGCTTATCAGAAACCTTCATCGACATTCAAGTAAACCCCGCATTAAATATTATATGGAGACGATAATGAACAAAGACGGTTTTTTTGGCAAATGGGGTGGCGCGTTTATCCCGGAAATCCTCCATGAGACATTTGAACAGCTGAAAAGCAGTTTTAAAGAAGCCAAAGAGGATCCGGATTTCTGGCAGCAATACCTCGACATTATGTCCACCTACTCCTGCAGGCCTACCCCCCTGACCTTTGCCGAAAACCTCACCCGCCACTTTGGCGGAGCAAAGATTTATATCAAACGTGAAGACCTCAACCACACCGGAGCCCACAAAGCCAATAACGTTATGGGCCAGGGTCTGCTGGTCAAACGAATGGGCAAAAAAAGGGTGATCGCCGAGACCGGCGCCGGCCAGCATGGCGTGGCGACGGCGACCATGGCGGCCAAATTCGGTCTGGAGTGTACAATATATATGGGCGAGGTCGATATGCTGCGGCAGCGCCCCAATGTCTTCTGGATGGAGAAAATGGGGGCTACCGTCGTCCCGGTAAAAGACGGTTCGAAAACTCTGAAGGATGCGATCAACGAGGCTTTCCGCGATTGGGTCACCAACGTCGATTCCACCCACTACGTCCTCGGTACTGCCTGCGGTCCCGCCCCTTTCCCCGAGATGGTCTCCTGGTTTCAATCAATTATCGGCACCGAGGCGCAGCAGCAGATTCTGGCGCAGCACGGCAAACCACCGGCACGGGTCTACGCCTGTGTGGGTGGAGGATCCAACGCCATGGGGATTTTCCAGGGTTTTCTTGACAACAATGCCGTGGAACTTGTTGGCGTTGAGGCCGGGGGCAAAGGCATTGCAACAGGGCATCACGCAGCAAGGCTCTGCGGTGTCGATGCCAGCCCGGGGGTGGCCCAGGGCTATAAAACCATGTTCCTGCAAAACGACGACGGACAGATGCTCGAAACCCATTCAGTGGCAGCAGGGCTCGACTATGTCGGCGTCAGTCCGATTCTCGCCGACCTGGCTGAGAAAAAGCGGGTACGGTTTGCCTCTGCCACCGACGATGAGGTTATGCAGGCACTCGATCTAACCATGCGCATGGAGGGTATTATCCCGGCCCTCGAATCTGCCCACGGTTTTGTCCAGGCCTTTAAGGAAGCCCCTCTTCTTGGCCCGGATGATGCCATTATCATTAATCAATCCGGCCGGGGCGACAAGGATATCTTTACCATCGCCCACGCCTTTAACGATCCTTCATGGAAGGAGTTTATTATCGCCCGCGGCAAAGAATACGATAAATAACATTTTGAGATGGTGAAAATATAATGCTACTGGAAAAAATCTTACGCAACCGACTGGAACAGAAGAAAATTCTGCTGATGACCCACATCGTCCTCGGCTATCCGTCCTTTGCCACCAACCGCCAGGTTATCGCCCAGATGGTTGATAACGGGGTCGACTGCATTGAGATGCAGATACCTTTTTCCGAACCCATGGCCGACGGTCCTGTCATCCTGAAAGCCAATCAGGACAGTCTGGCCCTTGGCACTACTGTCGCCGACTGCATGGCTTTCGGCGCGGAAATGTCCCGACTGCATGATATTCCCTTCCTGTTCATGACCTACTACAATATCATCTTCAAATACGGTGAAGAACGGTTTTTCAGGGATTGCCTCAGTGCGGGCGTCAAAGGGCTTATCATTCCCGATCTGCCGCCGGAAATGGGTGAAGCTTTTTTTCAGCTGGCCACGCAGTTCCAGGTTGCGCCGATCCTCATCTTTGCCCCAACCTCAACAGATGAACGGATGGCAAAACTCAACAACTCGGCTGCCGGTTTCATTTATTGCGCCGCCCGTCGCGGGGTGACCGGGAAAAAATCCGAATTCGACGACGATTTCAATGCCTATCTTGCCAGATGCAGAGCAGCTACGTCCCTGCCGATTGCCGTTGGCTTCGGCATCCGGAACCACAATGATGTCGCGGCCATTACCGGCAAGGCCGACATGGCGGTTATCGGCTCGGAGACGATTCGCCTGGTAGAAGAACAAGGGGCAGAGGCGGTTGGCCCGTTTATCAAAGGCTTACGCTGAAAAAAATGGAGGCAGCCATGTCAGAGACAGCGAAACTGAATACCACCTTGGGCACTACCGACATCCTGTGGAATTTGACAGATTTATATTCCGGCATAGAGGATCCATATATAGAATCCGATATTGCCTGGTGCGAAACAGAGGCCGGCGCAATCAACAAAAGTCATTACGGCAAAGTTGCTGAACTGAATGCAGAACAATTGCTCACGCTCGTCAGGAGACTGGAAAACCTCGATTGTACCTTGACCAAGCTTGGCACCTTCTCCTTTCTCAATTTCACCACCCAGATGGCCAACGCCAAGGCAGGTGCACTTGATCAGCGGATCCATGAATTATACAGCAAGTGCGGGACAGAAATCGTCTTTTTTGAGCTGGAATGGAACCAGGTGGGCGATAAACAGGCAATGACCCTGCTGGCCAGCCCCCAACTCACTCAGTATCGCCACTATCTCGAAGCCCAGAGACGATATCGCCCCCACCAGCTCAGCGAACTGGAGGAAAAGTTACTCCTGGAAAAAGAGGCGGTGGGCCGGAATGCCTGGACCACGCTTTTCAGCAAAATTCTCAGTGATCTCAAGTTCGGTCCAAAGGACAGATCGGAAGAAGAGGTGCTTACCGACCTCTACGATTCAGAGCGCAGTATTCGGCAGACCGCCGCAGCCGAAATGACCGAAGGACTCAGAAAAAACAACCATATCCTCACCCATATCTTTAACACTCTGGCCGCAGACAAAATGATTACCGACCGGCTTCGTAAGCATACCAGCTGGGTCAGTTCCATGAATCTGCACAATGAACTGCAGGACACTACGGTTGAAACCCTGATAGAAACAGTCACCTCGCGCTACGATCTGGTCAATCGCTATTACCACGTCAAACGGCAGCTGCTGGGTCTCGACCGCTTAGAAGACTACGATCGATACGCCCCTCTTCCGTCCTTGCCGACGCAAAAAATCGGCTGGGTGGCATGCCGGGAGACGGTCCTTTCCTCATTTAGTGCATTTTCTCCCAAGATGGGCGAAATTGCCGAAATGTTTTTTTCCCGCAAGTGGATTCACGCCCCGGTGGCTACCGGCAAGCGCGGCGGAGCTTTCGCCCATCCCTGCATCCCCGAGGTGCACCCCTACGTGCTGGTGAACTACACCGGCAATCTGCGGGACGTCTCCACGGTCGCCCATGAGCTTGGCCATGGGGTGCACCAGGTTCTTGCGGCAGGCCAGGGACATTTCAACAGCGACACCCCTTTGCCGCTGGCTGAAACGGCCTCGGTCTTTGCCGAGCTGCTCGTCTTCAACAGTCAACTGGAACTTCTGGAAAACGATCAGCAACGGCGGGCGTTCATCTGTCAGAAACTGGAATCAATTTTCGCGACGGTCTTCAGACAGACAGCGATGAACCGTTTTGAGCAGCTGATGCACGAAGGAAGGCGGCAAAAAGGGGAACTCAGCAGTGAACAATTAAGTGAATACTGGATGTCGACCCAGCGGGCGATGTTCGGCGATTCGGTGCACATGGGTGACGACTATTCGATCTGGTGGTCCTACATTCCCCATTTTTTATCGACGCCCGGCTACGTGTATTCGTATGCCTTTGGCGAGCTGCTGGTTTTAGCCCTGTATGGGATCTACCAGCAGGAAGGAGAACCTTTTGTGCAGAAATATCTCCAGCTTCTTTCGGCCGGCGGCTCACAATCCCCCTACGTTCTGCTGCACCCCTTCGCTATAGACCTGAACAGTCCCGCCTTCTGGCAGACCGGGCTTACGGTGATTGAGGAGATGCTGACCAGGGTCGAGTAATCATTCTTCGACCCTTTTATTGCGCCGCCAGTGCGGGTGAGTAATGCCCAGTTTATTGATCTTGTAGTTCAGGGCTCTTGGGCTGATCCCAAGTTTGCCGGCGGCATTCTTCTGTACCCACAAACACTCTTCGAGAATGCGCAGAATAAGTTCTTTTTCCTGCTCCGCCAGGGATTCGTTCACCTCTAATCTGGCAATCGAATGGTCATGGTCGCCGTCCCCTGATTGTTTTTCTGTCGAATACTTTTGTATTTTTCCGGGAAGCGCCAGGTTAGCTGAATGAATAATCGTGTCATCTTCAAGGATCACGGCCCTTTCAATAGTGTTCGCCAATTGCCTGATATTGCCCGGCCAGTCGTAATCAATCATCAATTGCTTGGCGTTCTCACTAAAATCCCTGATCTCACAATTGCTTGAATTACAATTTTTTTTCAGGAGAAGATCGGCCAGAGGAAGAATACATTTTTTTCTTTCCCGCAGCGAGGGAAGCGAAACCGGCAGGACATTAATCCGGTAGTAGAGGTCCTCGCGAAACAGGCCCTTTGCGACCTGTTGCACCAGATCCTTGTTGGTTGCGGCGATGATACGGACATCACTGTGAATAGTCTTATTGCCGCCAACCCTTTCAAAAGATTTTTCTTCAAGCACCCTGAGCAGCTTGGTCTGCAGCCGCATGTTCATCTCGCCTATTTCATCGAGAAAAATGGTGCCGCCGCTGGCCTGCTCAAACCTGCCGATCCGTTGTTTATCGGCGCCGGTAAAGGAGCCCTTTTCATGGCCAAACAGTTCGGATTCGAGCAAATCTTCGGGAATGTTGGCACAATTTATTTTAACAAAAGGTTTTTTCTGCCTCGGGGAGTTGAAGTGTACGGTTCCGGATAAAAACGACTTCCCCGTGCCCGTATCCCCGGTGATCAAAATCGTCGAATCCGTTTTAGCAAACCTGGCCAGACTTTTCAGGATCTGCTTCATCTTGGGGCTGTAAGCGATGACGTCCTTAAAGTCATACACCACGTCCTGCTTGCGCCGGTGATAGGCAATCTCAAATTTCTGGTCACGAATTTCAAGGGCTTTATCCACCGCAATATTTACGCGGGTCGGTGTCGGATGAACAAGGAAATCACTCGCACCGGTATTCATCGCCTGGACGATCAGTTCCGCTTTTTCGTCCTGACTGGTCATGATGATCGGCAGATACGGATTCCTGGTGTGGATCTGGTGAAGCTGGGCCATCGACTTTCCTTCAAGCGAATCGGTATCAAGGAAGATCAGGTCAAACTGATTGGCTTCTATTTCTGCTTGAAATTCGGCTTCATTGGCGATACAAGTCACTTCACACCTGTCCTGCAGGGCAGATATCAAACTGGCCTTTGTCGTCTCAACGGAATCGGATATCAAAACTTTATACATATAGGATTACAAGAAGGTAAAAGAAGTTTCAAAAATGTAACCGCCTGTTATACTTATATGGTCAAAAAATAAAAAAAGCAAATAAAAGGACTCTCCTGACCCCGTCGCCCTTAAAAAAACTGTATGAATATATTTTTCCCGAGTTCCCCGGCAACAGCAGCCATCATCAGGACGCGCCTCGATGACCATTGATAACTACTGGATGCAACAGGCTTTACTGCAGGCAGAAAAAGCTGCCCTATGCGGAGAGGTTCCTGTCGGCGCAGTGCTTATCGGCCCGGATGGACTGCTGTCGGCAGCCGGCAACAACCCCATTGGCAGACACGACCCAACGGCTCATGCGGAAATCATCGCCATCAGAAGTGCAGCAGAACAACTCCACAACTATCGGCTTCCGGGCACAACACTCTATGTCACCCTGGAACCTTGCGTGATGTGTATGGGAGCCCTGATCCTTGCCCGGATAGAACGTCTGGTGTATGGTGCTGCCGACCCGAAGACCGGTGCGGTCAACTCCCTCTACTCAATAGGCCGGGATGGCCTTTTGAACCACAAGATAGACATCGTCGGCGGTGTTCTTGCCGAACAGTGCGGGGCCTTGCTGAAAAATTTTTTCCAGGCTCGACGAAAAGAAAAAACAAAGTAAAGGAAGCACTTTTTTGGAAAATGCATACTTTTTGATTGCTAAAAGGGTGACGACAGTTTACATAGTACCTCACATTTTTCAGAGCATTTGAGAAGGAGAGGTGACCGAGTGGCTTAAGGTGCACGCCTGGAACGCGTGTGTACGCGAGTACCGTGAGTTCGAATCTCACCCTCTCCGCCAATTATGAGTTCGACTTTGATAGCCGGGCCCTGTGCAACAAAGAATCACCAACTCCGCCAGGTCCGGAAGGAAGCAACGGCAGTGAACCTCTTTGTGTGTTGCAGGTAACCCGGCTATCATTTTTTTCATCGCCCAGCCAGCCACTCACTCTTACCAGCCCCGGTGTTGCATGTCTTATCTCGTTCTCGCCAGAAAAGCCCGACCGCAGACATTTGATCAGGTGATTGGCCAACGCCCTGTGGTCACAACACTTAAAAACAGTATCATCCGCAACCGGGTTGCCCATGCGATTCTCTTTTCCGGAGTAAGAGGCGTCGGCAAGACCACACTGGCCCGCATTATGGCCAAAGCGATTAATTGCCAGGCTGCCCCTGAGAGTCGGCCCTGCGACCAGTGCCCCTCCTGCCGACAGATTGCCACCGGCTCCTCGCTCGACCTCTATGAAATCGATGGTGCATCCAACCGAGGCATCCAGGAAATACGAGAGCTTAAAGAAAAGATACGTTTTCTCCCCACCTCGTCACAATACAAGATTATTATCATCGACGAAGTACACATGCTGACCACCGAGGCGTTCAACGCCTTGCTGAAGACGCTGGAAGAGCCCCCTGCGCACGTCTATTTCATGTTTGCCACCACCGAAATCCATAAGATTCCCATTACCATCCTCTCCCGTTGCCAACAATATGAGCTGAAACGGGTTTCGGCTAAAGAATTGTTTGACCATTTTCAAAAACTGGTACACGCCGAAGGTTTTGAAATAGCCCCCGAGGCACTTTCTCTTATCGTCAGAGAAGCCGGTGGCTCTGTGCGGGATGGCTTGAGCCTCCTTGATCAGATGTTTTCTTACGGGGCGAAAGCTATCAGTAACAAGGATGTCGTCGAGGTCTTGGGACTGGTAAGCCGGGATGTGCTTATGCGTCTTACCAAGGCGCTACTTGATGGGAATAAAAGCGAAGTTTTTCTCAGTCTGCAGGAAATTTTCGATTTCGGCATGGACCTCAAACGCTTCGTCGAAGATCTCATGGACTATTTCCGGACCCTTCTGCTCTGCAAGATCGAAGGATGTGCCGGCCTGATCGATCTTCCCGGCGAAGAACTCCTGCAGTTCCAGGAGATTGCCGCCGACTATACCAGCGAAACACTGCATTTGAAGCTTTCACTGCTGATGGCGATGGCCGATGATCTTAAATTTTCTGCGCAGCCCCGCCTCACCTTGGAGACATCTTTTCTAAAAATAATAGAAGCGTCGAATGTCGTTCCGGTAAGTTCTCTCCTCAGCCGACTTGATGCGATGCTTGCGGCACTGCCGGAAAAACCAACGCCACTGCAGGAGATGTTGCAGGAGAAGAAGCCGGTTGAGGTTAAAAAAAAAATTGAATCCTCAGCCCCACCTGTCTCTCCGCAGCCACCGATAGAAAAAGAGACAACAACACCGGAAAGCCCCCCTGTTGCCGCCGAGCAGCCTGCTCAACCACCCCCCGCGCCAGAACACCAAGCGGCTCCTCCGCCAGCCAAACCGATTGAAGTCCGTCCTCATGAAAAAGATATTCGTAAAGACTGGCTCGATTTCATCAAATATATCAGTGAGCGCAAAGTCTGGATGGCCCAGGATCTGCAGCGTGCAGACAAAATCAAACAGGACATCAACGGGGAGTTACACCTCAGCTACAGTGACCCGGCGAACTGCTCGCTCCTTCGCCAGAAGGAGAACCATCAACTCCTGACGGAATTTGCGTTAGATTTTTTCCAAAAACCACTGAAAGTGCGGTTCATTCTCCCCAAAATAGACGAAACAACCGATGTCAACGGCGATGAATCGCCGCACCGTAAAAGACAACAGTTAGTCAACGATCCACTTGTCGTCATGGCTGCTGAAATCTTTAACGGCCAGGTCGGAGATATCCGCATCGGCCCGAGAAGCAGATAAATTCAATTCAGGAATACGATAAAAATGGACCTTAGTACGATTATGCAGCAGGCGAAAGCCATGCAGGAAAAAATGGCCAAAATCCAGGAAGACCTTGCCAAAAAAACTATTACCGGCAGTGCCGGAGGCGGTATGGTCCTGGTTACTGTCAACGGCCAGGGGGATGTCCTTTCTATAGCCATTGAAAAAGCGGTTATCGATCCGAAAGAAAGCGGTATGCTCGAAGACCTTGTCGTCGCCGCAACCAACGACGCTCTCAGAAAGGCCAAAGAACTGAGCAAGCAGGAATTGGGTCAGCTCACCGGTGGGCTCAACCTCCCGGGGCTTACCAATTTCATGCAGCCGTAAGAGTCCCATGCAGGTTCTCCCTCCAGCTCTGGAAAGGCTTATCGATCAACTGGCACACCTACCCGGTATTGGTCGAAAAACAGCGACCCGGCTCGCGCTGAATATTCTGCGCAAGCCACCCGCCCTTGCCAGGGAGCTGGCCGGGGCCCTCGCTGAACTGCACGGCTCCATCCAGCTCTGTTCATGCTGCTTTTCTTTTTCGGAATCCGATCCCTGCGCAATCTGCGGTGATTCCCGCCGACAATCAGAGATCGTCTGCGTCGTAGAACAGTCGGCCGATCTCATCGCCATCGAGAAAACAGACAGTTTCCGCGGACATTATCATATCCTCCATGGAGTTCTCTCGCCAATGGACGGCATTGGACCCGATGAAATTAAGATCAGGGAGCTGGTGGCCAGGGTGCGAAGCGGCACTATAAAAGAAGTGATAATAGCGACCAGTTCCACCGTACCCGGCGAAGTTACTGCCTCATACCTCATCGACATCCTGCAGGTCGAACCCATCCACCTCACCCGTTTAGCCTGCGGCATTCCAATGGGCATGGATATTAAATATGCCGATAAGTACACCCTGGCCAAGGCAATTGAGGCACGCGCAACAACGCGGAAGTAGTTTATACGTACAATCTTCTAAAAATAATATTGCTTCCACTCCACCAACCGACAAGCGTTCTGGGACTGAAGTCATCGCCAAGGTCGGAATATATTTCTTGTAAAAAGCACAAGAATATTGATAATTAGCCACTAATCCCGCCCAAAAGATTTGCGGGACTCTTTTCAGTACTCGCTTGACGGGTATAAGCTCCTTAACGAAATAAATTTCTTGTAAAAAGCACAAGAATATTGATAATTAGCCACTAATCCCGCCCAAAAGATTTGCGGGATAAGCTCCTTAACGAAATAAATTTCTTGTAAAAAGCACAAGAAATTTATTTCTAAGTCGCTAAAAGGTGTTGCGCGGAAAATTCAATCATGTTAATAAATGGCTCTTGCCAAGCCTGGAAGGAGTTGTGTAAAAGTTTCAAGCGTTTTCGAGGCTAGTATAGCTATCCAGGCGCGTAGCTCAGTGGGAGAGCGCCACCTTGACGTGGTGGATGTCGTGGGTTCAATCCCCTCCGCGCCTACCAAAGATAAAAGGCTAAAGTGCGAACACCATCTGTTCAGGGTGTTAATTCTTTAGCCTTTATTTTTATATAGAAAAAATTCATGACTGATATAACCGTTTCCCTTACAGGAGGAGAATCAACCACCGTACCTGCAGGCAGTAGCGTTCAGGATGCTCTGGCTTCCCTCCTCTCCAACAAACAGCGTAAGATTACCGTAGCGGCCAAAATTGGCGACGCTATTGTTGACTATACCACGCTTTTACATGGTGATACGGTTCTTACTCCGATTCAGATCGGCTCCGATGAATCTCTAGATATCCTGCGCCACAGCACCGCCCATATCATGGCACTGGCCGTCAGAGATGTTTTCGGCAAAGATGTCAAGGTTGCTATTGGACCATCTATTGAAAACGGTTTTTATTACGACTTCTTAAGGGACGAGCCATTCAGCCCTGACGATTTTGAAAAAATTGAGACCAGAATGGCCGAACTGGTGCGTCAAGCTCTGCCATTCACTCGTACAGAGCTACCCAGTGCCGAGGCGATCAAAAAATTCAGCGAAGACCAGGAAAAGTTCAAGGTTGAACTGATCGAAGACCTGCAAACCGACACTGTCTCTTTTTACCATGTCGGCGAATTCGTCGATCTGTGTCGCGGGCCACATTTGCCCAACACCTCTTTTATCAAGGCATTCAAACTGTTGCGCGTTGCCGGAGCATACTGGCGCGGTGACGAAGAGAGAGATGTACTGCAGCGTATTTACGGTACAGCTTTTTATGACAAAAAAGACCTGAGCAAATATCTCAACGCCCTGGAAGAGGCTAAAAAACGGGATCATCGCAAACTCGGCAAAGAGCTGGAGCTCTTCACGATTCAGGATGAAATCGGACCCGGCTTGATTCTCTGGCAACCCAAAGGCGCCCAGCTACGTCGGCTCATTGAGGACTTCTGGAAAGACGAACACTATCGTCATGATTACGAACTGCTTTATACCCCGCATATAGCCAGGCAGGATTTGTGGCAGACTTCCGGTCATCTCGATTTTTACAACGAGAACATGTATTCGCCAATGGATATTGACGAAGTACTGTATCAGTTGAAACCGATGAACTGCCCTTTCCACATCGGCATCTACAACAGCCAGAAAAAAAGCTATAAGGACCTGCCCGTTCGCTGGTGTGAACTCGGCACCGTCTACCGCTACGAAAGAGCCGGGGCATTACATGGCCTTTTTCGAGTTCGCGGTTTTACCCAGGATGATGCACACATATTCTGTCGCCCGGATCAACTGGAAGACGAAATATTTAATATTCTTGATCTCAATCTGCATATCCTCAAGTCTTTCGGCTTTGATGAGTATGATGTTTATCTGTCGACCCGACCGGAGAAATCTGTCGGCAGCGACGAAAATTGGGAAAAGGCTACCGAATCGCTGAAACTGGCCCTGGAAAAAAAGGGACTCAGTTATATGCTTGACCCGGGTGAAGGCGTTTTCTATGGCCCAAAGATCGATATTAAAATAAAGGATCAATTGGGTAGATCCTGGCAATGTTCCACCATTCAGGTTGATTTTAATCTTCCTGAAAGGTTCGAAATGAGTTATACGGGTGCCGACAATAGTCAGCACCAGCCGATCATGATCCATCGTGCACTGATGGGGTCACTGGAGCGTTTCATCGGAGTATTGATCGAGCATTATGCCGGAGCCTTTCCTCTCTGGTTTGCTCCGGTACAGGCGCGGATTCTCAACATCACCGACGATCAGGCGGAATACGCTGAGACGGTATTCAACGAACTGCGTAAGGCAGGTCTGAGGATTGAAAAAGATCTGCGCAATGAAAAACTGAACTATAAAATCAGGGAAGCACAAGTTGCAAAAATCCCATATATGCTTATTATCGGGGACAAAGAAAAAGCCGACAATACGGTTACTATCCGTCTTCGCGACGGGAAGAACCTGCCGCCGATGACTGTTCCTGAATTTGCCGCACGTATTGCAGATGAAGTTCGGGCTGGCAGGGGTTATTAGTGAATTAGAAATAATTTTCTTGTGCTTTTGACAAGAAAATTATTTCGTGAATGAACTTATCCCCCTCAAGGGGGGATTGTAAAGAACACCCGTCAAGCGAGTACTGAAAAGAGTCCCGCAAGTCTTTTGGGCGGGGTTAGTGATTAAAAGATGAACTTATCCCCCTCAAGGGGGGATTGTGAAGAATACCCGTCAAGCGAATACAAACAAGAGTCCCGCAAAGCTTTTAGGCGGAGTTTATGCAGCAAACTCATAAAAATAATTAATGTAAAATAAACCCGGAACCCAAAAAACAAGAAACACCGGGAAACAACACAATATTAAGCTCGTAGAATCGGGGAGGTAAAGTTATTAATAAAAGAGGAAAGACTGGTCCAGTGCAACGTGATGATAAAGCATTAATGAATGATGCTATCCGCTTTCCCAACGTCAGACTTATAGGCGATGACGGAACCCAGCTGGGTGTTGTTTCAACAGAAGAAGCACGAAACATATCAAACGAGGCAGGACTTGACCTGGTAGTCGTCTCGGAAAATGCGGATCCGCCGGTATGTCGGGTCATGAATTACGATAAATTCCGCTACGAGCAGAAGAAAAAGACCCAGGAAGCTAAAAAGAAACAGACGATTGTAGAAACAAAAGAGATCAAATTTCGACCCAAAACCGACGAACATGATCTTAATTTTAAAATCAATCATGTTAAAAAGTTTCTCGCCGCTAAAAATAAAGTAAAATTGACCATGCGATTTCGAGGCCGGGAAATCGTCTATTGTGAGACAATCGGTGTTGATGCCATGAATAAGATTGCCGAAGCACTAGCCGAGGATGCCATCATCCTCCAGCCGCCACGAATGGAAGGTCGCCAACTGGTTATGTTTGTTGGCCCGAAAGTATAAGTATGCAGTAAGAGCCCCGTTAAGCTCAAAATTATATAAAAACAATTGCTGTTGAATGCTGTATCATTTCTCCAGCTGATACTTTTAACTTACCTTCAACAGCCGAAATATTGAGGTGTAAAGGAGTAAATGTCATGCCAAAAATGAAAACCAACAGGGGCGCAGCCAAGCGTTTCAAACTGACTGGATCTGGAAAAATCAAGCGTAATAAAGCATTTTCCAGTCACATTCTGACCAAGAAATCGACCAAGCGTAAACGTGGTCTGCGTCAAGCTGATATAGTTGATTCGGCAAATTACAAAGGAATCAGGCGGATTTTACCCTACATGTAATTGATGAGGGTGTTGTTCTGTCTTATTGAAAAACGCTTTTGTCTGGACCGTATTAAGAACCTGCCGCACTGTGTCGGCTTGGAATAGAAGGAGTTAAGAGATGCCACGCGTAACACGAGGTTTTAAAGCCCGTAGAAGAAGAAACAGGGTACTGAAGATAGCCAAAGGATTCAGAGGCGGTCGTTCACGTCTTTATAAGAGTGCAACGGAAGCTGTTGACCGCGCATTGGTCTATGCCTATCGCGACAGACGTACCAAGAAAAGAGATTTCCGTCGTCTGTGGATCGCCAGAATTAATGCTGGCGCCCGGATGAACGAGATCAGTTACAGTCAATTGATGGGTGGCCTCAAAAAGGCCAATGTCGATCTCGATCGTAAAGTGCTCGCCAATCTGGCGATACTTGATGCGGATGCTTTTACCAGAGTTGTTCAGATAGCCAAAGAAGCAAACGCATAACAGTTTTCCCCGCTAGCTTTTTTTCTGCGTGCCGGTCATTGGTTACGAATTGTAACAACCAATAACCGGCACGTTGTTTCTTTCTGCACCTAACTTTTACATTCAACATGGAACAAGAGCTACAGAGCTTAGAAACCGAGGCCAGGCAAAACCTGCAGAGCTTGGACGATAAAAGCCTGCTGGAAGATTTCCGCGTCCGTTTTCTCGGCCGCAAAGGAAAGTTCAGCACGATCATGCGCCAGCTGGGCACAGTGCCGGCAGAAGACCGACCGCGGGTCGGGCAGTTGGCTAACAGTATTAAAGCTGAGATAGAAAAACTGTTTGAGGCAAAACAACAGCTGCTCGAGGCTTCGCCTGACGGTTCCAGATCGCATACGGGGCCTGATCTCACCTTGCCCGGCCGCTATCCAGCTCCAGGGAAGCTGCATCCAATCAGCCAGGTTATGAATGAGACCTGTGCAATTTTCGAAAATCTTGGATTTTCTGTAGCTGAAGGACCTGACATCGAGCTGGATTATTATAATTTTGAAGCGCTCAATATCCCCGCCCATCACCCTGCGCGGGACATGCACGACACTTTCTATGTGAGTGATTCAGTACTGCTGCGAACGCATACTTCACCAATGCAGGCCCGAATTATGGAAGCGCAGCAGCCGCCGCTGAGGGTCATCGCGCCAGGCAAGGTATATCGCTGCGATTCCGATATTACCCATACCCCGATGTTCCATCAGGTTGAAGGGTTTTTAGTCGACAAAAACGTCTCCTTCGCCGATCTCAAAGGCGTTTTAACCGTCTTTACCCAGAAGATGTTTAAAAAGGATTTGCCGCTGCGTTTTCGCCCCTCTTTCTTTCCGTTCACCGAACCCAGCGCCGAAGTGGATATTGCCTGTGTGATGTGCGATGGAGCTGGTTGCAGAGTCTGCAAAAAAACCGGTTGGCTCGAAATTCTGGGCTCGGGCATGATTGATCCGGAGGTATTTAAAATGGTCGGATACGATCCTGAAGTATATAGCGGATTCGCCTTTGGCCTTGGGATCGAGCGGATCGCCATGCTCAAATACGGCATTGACGATATTCGACTTTTTTACGAAAACGATCAGCGTTTTCTGGCGCAGTTCTAGCTTGAGTGCAGGAGGGATTTCATCCCGGCTTGCACGTGGATATGCATGCCATGAAGGCCAATGCCCGGTTCATCTGGGTCAGTCAGTTTCACTACAATCAACAATATTGCCATGAAGTTTACTCTTAACTGGTTAAAAAAATATATAGATATTCAGGGCCTCACGCCGGAAGAGATTGCTGAACATCTTACCATGCTGGGACTTGAGGTTGACACACTTGCCCCGCTCTATCAGGAGCTGGCCGAGCTGAAAACCGGACTGGTCACATCAGCGGTTAAGCATCCCGACGCCGACAAGCTGACCGTCTGTCAAGTACAGATCGGAGAGCAAAGCCACCAGATCGTCTGTGGCGCGCCTAATGTTCGACAAGGGTTGGCGGTTGTGGTTGCCCTGCCCGGTACTGTCCTGCCCGGAAACTTTAAGATCAGCAAATCTAAAATACGCGGGATTGAATCTTTCGGCATGATCTGTTCTGAAAGAGAGCTTGGTCTGAGCAACGAACACGACGGCATAATGGAGCTGCCGCAGGCAACTGCGCATGGCCAGTCTTTCATCAACTCCCTCGACCTCGAAGATATTTTCGTTGAAGTAGATCTGACCCCCAACCGACCAGATTGTGCCTCTGTAATAGGTATTGCGCGGGAAATAGCCGGCGTCGTTCGAAAACCTCTCACCTTGCCGGTACAAGAGGCAGAAATAGCTCACCCAAGCAGTGATTTTTCAGTCATCATCGAAGCAGATGAGCTGTGTCCCCGCTATGCTGCACGCCTCGTCAAAGATGTGAAAATCGGTCCGTCGCCATGGTGGTTGAAAAAATGTCTTCTTAACGTTGGGCTCAGACCGATTAACAACATTGTCGACATAACCAACTTCGTGATGCTCGAATACGGCCAACCACTGCATGCGTTTGATTTTGATACCCTTGCCGGTCAAAAAATTGTGGTTCGTACCCCACGTCCTGACGAGATGACTTTTGCCACCTTAGACGATGCAGGACGCCAGCTCGACTCCGAAATGCTCATGATATGCGATGGTGAAAAACCTATTGCGGTCGCCGGTGTCATGGGCGGACTGAACTCCGAAGTCACCGAAAAAACAACCAATATTCTCCTCGAGAGTGCCTGCTTCAATTCCGTCTCTATTCGTAAAACCGCCAGAAAACTGAATATGGCAACGGATGCATCGTATCGCTTTGAAAGGGGTGTAGACCCCGAGGGTACCATAAATGCACTCAATCGCGCCGTGGAATTAATGGTTGCCGTGGCAGATGGTCAAGCTGCCGATAACGGTATTGACTGCTATCCCGGCAAAACCGAAAAACCTGCGATCACTTTAAGTGTTGCCAGGACCAATGAGCTGCTGGGCATAGAGTTGAAGACCGAAGGAATTATTGATCTTCTTGAGTCCATCGGTATCGGCTGTCAGCTGGCCGAAAACGACAAATTAACCATTACGCCTCCTTCTTTTCGGATCGATATCGAAAGAGAGGCGGACCTGGTGGAAGAGATCGCCCGCCTCTACGGCTACAATAATATCCCGGCAACGCTCCCGAAAGTAAAGCTCAGCTATCCTGAGCAGGACAGTAATCGTGCGAGACGATTGGCGCTTGCTGAGCGTCTCACTTCCATCGGGTACACCGAGGCGATCAACTACAGTTTTATATCGGAAAAACATGCTGAGATGCTGAATATTGCCGATAGCGACGCGCGATTTTCTCCGGTTAGGCTGCTCAATCCGCTCAGTGAAGACCAGTCGGTTATGCGCACAATGCTGCTGCCCGGCTTACTGGAGACCGTTAAAAGAAATATCAATCACCAGAAAACGGCAGTTAAGATGTTCGAGATCGGTAAAGTCTTTATTCCTGCGGGCATCAATGTCCAGCCAGGCGAAGTAATGCTTCTGTCTGGTGTCCTCTCCGGAAATCGACATGGAGAGAGCTCGCCGCTGCACTTCAAACAGGAACCGGTGGACATCTTTGACGTCAAAGGCGCGGTGGAGTTCATTTTCCATGAGATGGGGCTGGGACGCATCGGAGAACAGGAGGCAATACGCTTTGCTCTCCCGGAAAATGGCGGTGAACCTTTTGCTGAACAACAATATGCGCTGAATATATTCGCCGGAGAAGTACAACTCGGTTCACTCGGCAAGATCAAAGCCGAGGTACTTCGACGATTCTCGATTAAACATGATGTATTTTATTTTGATCTTTTCTATGATAGAATTTGTGATCTCGAGACGGAAGGCAAAAAATTCTCATCTTTACCGGTATACCCATCGGTAAAAAGAGATATTGCCCTTGTCGTCGCCGACAATGTTTCGGCCGGGGAGCTTTTAGCCAGAGTGAGAAACACTCGAGATAAACTCATCGAGAGTTGTGATATTTTTGATGTTTTTAAAGGAGCAAAGATACCCGATGGGTATAAAAGTGTTGCTCTTACCATTACCTATAGATCTGAAACAAAAACGCTGACGGAAAAAAATGTGGAAAAATCCCATTCTAAAATAGTACGTTTGCTTAGTGATGAATTTGAAGGGAGTTTCCGCAATGCATGATAACAGCATAAATAATCTTACCAGAAAAGAACTGACCGAAACCTTAGCCAATCAGCTTGGCTATTCGCAAAGCAACTGTGCACAGATTGTCGACAGCTTTCTTGACAATATGAAAGGGTCGATGCTGTCCGGCGAATCGATAAAGCTTGTCCATTTCGGCACCTTCACGGTACGGGACAAATCGCCGCGCAAGGGTCGGAATCCACGCACAGGTGAAACCATTACCATCAAGAAGCGCCAGGCCGTAAGTTTTCGGCCCAGCAAGAAGCTCAGGGAGCAGGTGAATAGCTAGTAAATATTTCCGACCCCTGATACAAGTAGAGATGAGGCTGGCATGACGAAGACAGCAATACCAGACAAGCTCTATTTCAAGATCGGTGAAGTGGCAAAGATGGCCGATGTGCCGACGCATGTCCTTCGCTATTGGGAGTCGGAATTTCCAGGAATTAACCCTAAAAGGGCGAACTCCAAACAGCGACTGTACCGGAGACAGGATGTTGAGCTGATACTTGACATCAAGACACTCCTGCACGAGCAGGGATATACTATTGCGGGGGCCAGAAAATTTCTCGAAAGCGGGCAAAAACCTGGCCAGGCGGGAGCGGTAATCCTCCCGAACACGAAAGTATCTGAAACACTGCAAACTATTAAACAGGAACTGAAAGAGCTGCAAAACCTGCTCACCAGCAAAAAAGAAAACTAACTCCGCCAAACAAGAAAATGATCGGGGAAATACTAAATTCTACTAGATGCGGTTGACAGCAATTCCAACAAATGGTAGATACACAGCACGTGTCGGGATGTAGCGCAGCTTGGTAGCGCACTTGTCTGGGGGACAAGGGGCCGGAGGTTCAAATCCTCTCATCCCGACCAACGAATTCAGGGACTTAAAGCCGTCGGCTTTAAGTCCCTTTGTTATTTTTGCTGTAAATATGATATTTTTATCTGGTGTAGAGATGGTTTGAGTTTAATTTTGAAAAAGTGTTGAAATTATAAATAACTTCCATATTTTTATTTTCATGAGGACATAATGTTTGTTCAACTCCACAAACTAATTTTAACCGCACTTATGGCAACCATGCTCACTGCATGTTCAAATTCTGACGAGCCGGCGGAAAAAGGACGTACCGAACAGGCTACCGACAAAATTGCCAAAGAGGCAGTGAGGAGTATCGAGACGCCGATTGAGCAGGCAAATCTGGCAAAAGAGCTGACAGAGCAGCACAACAGCGCTGTTAAAAAAAATGCCAATTCCGTCGGAAAATAATCCCTCGAAGACAGCACGAGGTTACAACTCATTATGAAAGCATCCGGATTTACGGCTGAGGTTCTACCAGAAGATATCCAGAGAGATTTAGAGAAAGCGTGTGCCCTGCATCAGCGTGCGGTTTCCGACTATGCTCAGTGCGAGCAATTCAGCAGGTTGATGTCCGACCTGCTGGCAAGGCTGGAAGATGCACAATGCTTCAACACCGCCGACAAGGTCATGGCTATCCTGCTCGATTGTAGTCCCAAGACAGGTACCCATTGCGAGAAATCGACCATCATCAGTCAGAAAACCAAAAAGCTCAGCTGATATTTCCACCTTTTACACTAAAGCTTCTTCTTGCCTCGCAACATCAACCATAACCGACAGCATATGCGCCCCTCCCCCCATGACCACTCCTTTCACCGGAGCCACATCACCGTAATCACGTCCCCAGGCGACGGTAATATAGCTTTCATTAACAATTAAATTGTTGGTGGGATCAAGGTCAACCCAGCCAAAATCAGGCAGAAAAACAGAAATCCAGGCATGGGATGCATCTGCACCGACTAATTTTGGTTTTCCGGGCGGAGGAACCGTCTCCATATACCCGCTCACGTAGCGTGCGGCAAGGCCAAGACCGCGCAGACAGCTAATGGCAAGATGGGCAAAGTCCTGGCAAACGCCCTTCCTGTTAATCAATACCTGCTCGACAGTCGTATCAACAGTACTCGCATTCTTATCGTACGCAAATTCCGTAAAAATACGCCGAACCAGATCGGTGGCACCGACCAGCACCGGAGTCCCCGGAGGAAAAGATTGTCTGGCATAATCTGTAGCTGTTGCATTGACCGTGACGAGCGGGCTGGCAAAAACAAACTGCGACGCCTCAAGTTCAATCAGCTGTCTGCGTTCAGCCAACCGCTGCGCCACTATTTCGTAAGGAGCAGTTGCATCATTCGGTTCCGGAATGACCGGGCGGGACGTTCTGACGATACTGGTGGCTGACATAGCCAGTTCATTATGCGGATGCTGCACCATGAACACATGCACCGTATTGCCGAAATAATCGGTTCGGCAATGTAGATACTGGGGTTTGGGCACTATCGACAATTGACACGAAAGGACCTCTTGCGACGGCGTTCGGCGGGGATGCAGCAAGAGTTCATTCTGTGAGAGTGAGGCCGGTGCAGAATACTTATAGCTGGTATTATGAATGATACGGTATTTCATACTAAACGATCCCCTGGAATCATTGTGTAATGGGGAGTTGCAGGGACTCGACTGAGATAATGTCCGCTGATTTGCTGGCCGAACTCTTTAAGCAGTGCCTCCATGCATTCAAGAAATGGTGTCAGCGTGTCATCCTGAGATTTCTGGGCACCGCATTCGATCCCGGTGAGGTCGAGTAATCGAACGGTGGTGAGCATCTTCAAAGCAATCCTTTCCTCAGCACAGGAAAACCGCCGTTCACTCTGCCGGGGCAGGTGTTCCACGTGGCTCGCAAGCTGGCTGAACTGGAAAGCCAGAGATTTAGGGTTGCTTTCATCAGCCAGCAGGAGGTCCAGTACCGGTGCCAGTTGAAATGTGGATTTGTATCTGGCCCGATAGGTCATGAGGCTATCAGACACCTCCAGCAGAGATTGCAAAGTATTCCGGGAACCGCTGCAAACCTGGGGAAGGCCGAACCGTATAAGAATCGCCTGGTTCAAAGCCCGCTCGACCCTGCGGCCCATATCCATAAAGCGCCACCCCAGCCCCCGGGTCATGCTTTCCATGGCCAGTCCACTAAACGCGCTCAAGGTGAACAAGGTTTTATCTAAGAGTTCGATGGGATCACTGAACGGGTTATGCGCAAATTCTTCCAATCGGTTGATAGCCCGGGACGAATCGGCAGAGAGTCGATCCCGAACATTGCGTGTGGTTTCCTGTACCCGTCGTAAAATAAACACTACACTTTCAGGTTTGTCCTTTCGATACAGGGCATCACGGAGCTGTTGTTGCAGCTCTTTGTAGAACATAAGGCCTGTATCTGCTGCAGTATTCTTGGGAATGATGTTTTTCGTCCGGAGAATGTTGAGCAAGAATTGCAGCTCCGGAATATCTTCTGGTCGATCTTCACCCGATAAGAGTCGATACACCGAACGCAGCAGGCGTATGAGTCCTTCGGCACGCTCAAGATATCTCCCCAGCCACAGTAAGTTGTCGGCAACCCTGCTGGGGAGATCATTGCTGCGCTTGAACTCGGCGACGGCATGAAATCCATCCATCATGGAAAAAGGTTCGACCGGTTTATCTGATAAGACCCAGATATCCTTACTCTGTTGTTGCTCCGGAGAGTTGCCTTTAAGCGTTTCCACATCGCCAGCGGTAATCGCAAGCCCTCCGGGCATAACCGAGAATCCGTGTTCCGTGGCACAGGCAAAAACCCGTATAACGTTATAGCACTGGCTGACGCCACCGGCACCCCATGTTGGCGCAAGGGACGGAGCAAGGTGGCCAGAAACCATATATCGAGAGGGATTCGTTCTTATTTCTGCCATCGAATCAACATAGAGATCGACCACTGCTGATTGATCCATGGCCGGACCGACAGTCAAGTCTTGCAGATTGGCCATGGCGTGCTTGAGCCCATCACTGTTGCCGCACCACCAGCTGGGATGGTTTTCCAGCAGCAGATCTGAACCAAGCATTTGCCGGCAGAGCAGAGGCAGGAAGGTCTTTAATATCGGCGTATCGACAAACCCGCTGCCAATCGGGTTAACAATATCGATGTTTTGTTCACGACATACCTGGATGAGCCCGGCCACTCCATTGGCGGTTTCACGCCGCAGAGCAAAAGGGTCGCTGCCAAGATCAGGAATATGGCGGAAGATGGCCTCTACCGGCTCAAGCCCGGCCAGTTTTTTCAAAAACACCTTGCCGTTGCGTACCGTGAGATCCTGGCCTTCCACCAGTGGATACCCCAGATAGCGTGAGAGCAAGGCATGTTCATAGTAGATACGGCTGTCAGGGCCGGGAGAAAACAACACAATACCAGGGTCTTCTCTTCGAAGAGACGCTCGCTGGATCAGGGCGCGGTGAAAGGTCTGGAAAAACGGCGCTAAGCGGCGAATCTGGGTTTTATGGTAGAGTTCGGAAAATACCCGCGACATGACGATACGGTTTTCCAGGGCATAGCCAAGACCAGCCGGATTAGAAGCATAATCACGGAGTACTTTAAAACGACCATCAAGACCTCGATAGAGATCTACGGCATAGAAAGTCAGAAACCGGTTGCCGGAGGGCTGGATTCCATGGCAGGAAAGCAGAAAGTTGGGATTGGCGAAAACCAGCTCAGCGGGAATGCTGCCGTTTTTCAACAACTCCTGCGGCCCGTAGGTGTCCGCCAGAATTTTTTCGAGCAACAGGGCCCGCTGCGTCACCCCCTCTTCGATCCCTGCCCATTCCCCTTCAGAAATGGGCAATGGAATCATATCAAGCGCCCAGGAGGTGGCCCGTCCGGTGGAATCATCGAAGGGGTTTATCGTAGCGCCATCTTCATGACGCATGTGCCGCGTTTTTTCGTGATACTCTCTGAGGTCGTCAGGAGCTTTGGCATCCAGTGCGTTGAGAATTGGCTGCCAATGTTTGCGGGGCTGAGCCTTACCGGAGAATGCCTCGCAATAAGCATCGGCCGGTAAGGATTCCAGGTCAAAGATGGACACCGGTTTTACTTTTTGACTGGATGCACCATTAATATCTATGTTACTCATAATACTGTTGCTGCCTCATTGTTGCGGTCTTACCGCCACATAATGAGCGACGTAATTGTCGCTCCTGGCGCTTATTTACCGTTTTGGGGTCCGCAAATCAAGAGTATAAGGAAAATAGCGATTGGTTTCTTCAGTCGGTATGACGACGAAGTCACCAGGCGTATGACCATGAGGAATAAACCGGGCGTTTCGTCGTCCTTCAGCTTCATTGGAATTCACTGGAAAATCATCGGCACTGCGCCCACCTGGATGTCCGACATGATATTGACACCCACCTACCGCCCTCCCGGTCCAGGTATCAAAAAGATCAATGGTCAGCGGAGCATGGATACCAATGGTCGGATGGTAGCAGGACGGCGGCTGCCATGCGCGATAGCGAACACCGGCGACAAACGTCCCCGCGGTCAGCGTTGCCTGAAGAGGAACACGCCGGCCGTTGCAGGTAACGACATAGCGTTCTCCGGTCATGCCGGAAACCTTTATCTGGATCCTCTCCAGCGAAGAATCAACATAACGCGCGGTTCCACCGCCCCCTGCTTCTTCGCCCAGCACATGCCAGGGTTCGAGCGCCTGGCGTATTTCGATATCCATCCCCTGGTAATTCACCCTGCCGTAGACGGGGAAACGAAACTCGAAATGGGGATGGAAGAAATCCATAGACACCGGATATCCCGCCTGCCTCAGAATAGCCAACACATCGGCAAAATCATCACCTATCAACTGTGGGAGCATAAAGCGGTCATGGAGCCGGGTTCCCCAGCGGACCAGTTCCTGACGATACGGCATCTGCCAGAACCAGCTGACAAAGATGCGCAGGAGAAGCTGCTGGGCGAGGCTCATTCGGGCGTGAGGCGGCATCTCAAAGGCCCGGAATTCAAGCAGGCCCAGGCGTCCCGCCGAACTGTCCGGCGAATACAGCTTGTCGATACAAAATTCCGCCCGGTGGGTATTTCCTGCCACGTCGATGAGAAAATTGCGGTACAGTCTATCAACCAGCCATGGCGGACAGGGTTGGTTCGGCCCCGTCTGCCGGTCTTGTTCGGCAAACGCGATCTCGAGCTCATAGAGGCTGTCGTGTCGAGCTTCATCAATACGTGGCTGCTGGCTGGTTGGACCGATGAAGAGACCGGAAAACAAAAAAGAAAGCGATGGATGATTGTTCCAGAAAGTGACAAAGCTGCGCAGCAGGTCCGGCCGTCGCAAAAAGGGGCTGTCGGCCGGCGTCGCACCACCGATAACAATATGGTTGCCGCCGCCGGTGCCGGTATGGCGGCCATCGACCATAAATTTTTCGGTACCGAGACGGCTCTGTCTCGCCAAATCATAAAGCGTCGTGGTGCAGTCAACCATTTGCCGCCAACTGTGCATGGGCTGGATGTTGACCTCGATGACTCCTGGATCGGGAGTCACTTTTAGGCTCTCCAGACGATAATCGGCAGGCGGTGCATAGCCTTCAAGAACGACCGGCAATTTGGTCTTTTTCGCCGTTGCCTCAATGCAGCCGACCAGTTCCAGATATCCTTCAAGCGAGGTAATCGGTGGCATGAAGATAAAGAGCCGACCATCGCGGGGCTGCACACACAGGGCTGTCCGAACCAGCCAGGCAGCGGATTCGCCCACTACCGGCTGCGGATCCTTAAAGGGTTCGGGTTGCGCGCTGATATCGTCGCCTGCCTGCTGCTTGGCCAGCAGCTTTGCTGCCTTTTCCTTCTTAATCCCCTTCCCTTTTTTATCATCCTTACTCTTTCCGGCCACTTCCAGCGGCTCCCGATCAGCCATGGGATCCATGGTATATTCCGCGGGGATATCCTTTTCCGCGACCCATGGCAAAGAGTCGAGCGGCAGACGCAGCCCCACCGGAGAATCGCCCGGCAGCAAAAACATATGCTCGGTCCGCAACGGCCAGGGACCACTCTTCCAGGAGCCGTGCTGCAGAGGCAAGACATACCCTACTACTGCGCCAAGACCGCGCTCAAAGGCATTGACCATCCGTTTTCTTTCTTCGGGATCGTGCAACTTGGGATCCATGGGATCTACATTTACCGGTAAGTCTCTTTCTTTTTTCAGGTAATGTAGAATATCCTCGTAACTTTCACGGATGTATTTTTTATTCACCTTTAAGGTGTCGGCCAGAGCATTGATAAATTTTTTGGCTTCAGCTATGCCAAAACCATAATCTATGGCAAAATCGGCCATCAATTTTTCGTTTTTCCAGATTGGCTCGCCGTCTGTTCGCCAATAACAGCCCAGCGCCCATCGGGGCAGTGATTCGCCCGGATACCATTTGCCCTGGCCATAGTGGAGGAATCCACCGGGCGCCCATTGCTCCTTTAATTTTTTGATGAGGGTTTCCGCCAGCTCGAGCTTCTCCTTGCCAAGCGCTTCGGTCGTCCATTGGGCACTTTCCATATCGTCAATGGAAACAAACGTGGGCTCGCCCCCCATGCTCAAGCGAACGTCGCGCTCCATCAGCTCCCGGTCAACCTGGTCGCCAAGCTGGACGATATCCGCCCAGACATGTTCCGGATAAGGCCGGGTAGATCGCGGCGCTTCAAGAATGCGGGTAACAGACATGGTGTGACTGAAATCCACCTCGCATTCGTCTAAAGCACCGGTAATCGGTGCAGCACTTTGCGGCTCGGGTGAGCAGGCCAGTGGTATGTGCCCTTCTCCGGCAAAAAGTCCGGAAGTCGGATCCATCCCCACCCAGCCGGCACCGGGGAGATACACCTCCGTCCAGGCGTGCAGGTCGGTGAAATCAACTTCGGGCCCGGATGGGCCATCAAGCGATTTCACATCCTGCTTGAGCTGGACCAGATAGCCGGAAACAAAACGGGCGGCCAGGCCAAAATGCCTGAGGATGTTAACCAGCAGCCACGCCGAATCCCGACAGGAACCACTCCGCAGCTCCAGAGTCTGTTTACAACTCTGCACATTCGGTTCCATGCGAATGAGATACTTGATGTCATTACTCAGCTTGATGTTTAAATCGACCAGAAAATCAATGGTACGCCGAGGAGTGCAGTCTATTTCCTTGAGATATTTTTTCAGCTTCTTCCCTGATTCATTTTTTACCAGATAGGGAATTAAATCCTGCTTCAATTCTTTATCATAAGTAAAAGGGAACTCCTCTGCATCCGGTTCCAGGAAATAATCGAAGGGGTTAATGATGATCATATCGGCGATCAGATCGATCTCCACCTCGAACCTGGTCGTTTTTTCCGGGAAGACCAGGCGACCTAAATAATTGCTGAAAGGATCCTGCTGCCAGTTGATGAAATGCTCTTTGGGCGTCACCTTCATCGAGTAGCTGAGGATGGGAGTACGGCAGTGAGGAGCCGGGCGCAGCCGCACTATCTGCGGTCCAAGGTTGATGGCACGGTCGTAACGATACGATGTTTTATGGTTTATAGCGATATGAATTCCCACTGGTATTCCTTGTAGTAGTAAGTTATTGGTGCCTCGTTCACCATCTCAGGTCAACTAGGTACAGAGGCGTATGAAGGCTGGTTAGTGATGTAAAAACAAATTTATTGCGCTTTTCACAAATAATTTATTTCGTGCAGGAACGTATCCCGGCTTTCTTCCCGTTTACCGGGGTTTGATCAGGATTGCAGAGTTGTCTGCGATTGTTCCGAGGCCGTCGAGGTTACCTGAGGTTTGATATTAAAAAACGTCGTCCCGATTGTCCCCCCCACCATATTTAAGCGGCTCTGCAGGTTATCGAGGAACTCATGGAGTCCCGAATCAATAACCTCATCAATATCAGTATACTCAAGGTCGGCCATAAGTCGGCCCAACTGTTTTTCGGCATTATTGGTAACCGAGCCCGGCGGGGTACCCGCAATCCGGTGCAGCCAAATCTGTGCTTTAGAAATGCAGTGGTAGATGGAGCGGGGGAAATTTTTATCAAAAATCAGAAAATTAGCAACATTTCGGGGAATTATATGATGAAATTCCTTTCTGTACATTTCAAAGGCACTGGCTGAGCGGAGCACGGCAATCCATTGAATGTTATCAATGGGGGTGTTCACTAAATCGGCCTGGGGAAGCAGCATGAAGTACTTCACATCAAGAATTCGTGACGTTTTATCGGCCCGTTCGATCATCATGCCGATCCTGGCAAAATTCCACGCCTCTCCATGACTCATAGTGCTGTCCAGCAGCCCGGTGAACAGGTGACTGCGCATTTTAATAATATTGAAAAATCGGTCAGGGTCCTGCAAAGCCATCTTAATGCTTTCTTCCTTGACGAGTTCGAGATAGAAATGATTCAGATGTTCCCACATTTCCGAAGAAATGATCTCGCGAATGGAGCGGGCGTTTTCCCTGGCAGCAGCGACACAACTGAGGATAGAATTCGGATATGTCCGGTCGAAGGTAAGAAACCAGAGAACCGCCTCCTGGTTATAGTCAGCCTCATTTTTTTCAAAAAGCTCCTGATCCCCGGTAGTCATTACCAGCGGTAACCAGTGTTTGTCTTTTTCCGAAGGCATATCCAGCAGCAGATTGAGATTGACCCCAATAAAACGAGCAACATTTTCCGCGCGTTCGATATAGCGGCACATCCAGTAAATTGAATTGGCAACACGACTCAGCATTCCCTTCCTCCTATGATTGATTCGGCAACAAAACCCAGGTGTCTTTGCTTCCACCGCCCTGGGATGAGTTGACTACCAGCGATCCTTTCTTTAATGCTACTCGAGTCAGGCCACCCGGCTGCACGTAAATTTCCTTACCAAAAAGAATGTAGGGCCGCAGATCCACATGGCGCCCCTCGATGCGGTTGCCGACAATAGTGGGTACCCGCGAAAGCGATATGGTCGGCTGCGCGATATAATTGCGGGGCTTGGCGAGAATCAATTCGGCAAACTGTTTCCGTTCTGCACCAGTGGAATGCGGTCCAATCAGCATTCCGTAGCCGCCTGATTCATTGGCGGCTTTCACGACCAGTTCTTCCAGGTGGCTCAGTACGTAGGCCCGATCATCTTCTTCCCGACAAATATAGGTGGGCACGTTAGGCAGAATGGCCTCTTCTCCGGTATAATATTTTATGATTTTCGGCACATAGGCGTAGATAACCTTATCGTCGGCGATGCCGGTACCCGGCGCATTGGCCATGGCAATCCTGCCTTTCTTGTACACATCGATCAACCCCTTGACCCCGAGGAGAGAGTCGGGGCGAAATACCGTAGGGTCGATAAAATCATCATCGATACGCCGATACAGTACGTCAATACGTTTGAGTCCTTTGGTGGTCAGCATATGGACAAACCCGTCAGATACCACCAGGTCACGCCCCTCGACCAGTTCCACGCCCATCTGTTGGGATAAAAAAGAGTGCTCGAAATAGGCACTGTTGTAAATGCCGGGAGTGAGCACACCAATGGTTGGCGACTGCATCTCATTGGGCGCCAGATATTCAAGCATTTCCAGCAGCTTGCCGGGATAATCATCTACCTGGCGAACCCGGGATGCCTCAAAAACCTGGGGAAAAGTACGTTTTAGGACCTGGCGATTCTCCAGCACATAGGAGACACCGGAAGGACAGCGCAGATTGTCTTCCAACACGTAAAAACACCCGTCACTCCCCCGCACCAGGTCGGTACCCGTTACATGACACCATATTTTTCGGGGTGGAGTGAATCCCTCACATTCCTTTCGATATGTCTGGCTGCTGAGAATCAGGTCTTCGGGAACGATCTTGTCTTTCAGGATCTTCTTGTCGTTATAAATATCCTGAATAAATTCGTTCAGCGCAAAGATGCGCTGCTTCAAACCGGCTTCAATCTGCTCCCAGTCATTGCTCGGAATGATTCGCGGGATCAAATCAAAGGGGAAAATTTTTTCCGTCCCTTCATCCCGGCCATAGACATTAAAAGTGATGCCCATTTTAAGGAGTAAAGCCTCAGCGGCTTTCTGGCGAAAGGCCAGATCACCTTCCGGCAGGGACTCTATCTTGTTCACCAGCAACTCAACACCCGGTCGAGGACTACCGCTTTCGTTAATCAGTTCATCATAAAAGCCTTCAGTGTCATATGTGCTAAATGTTTCCATCAAACCTTTCCTTGTTGAAGTGTGACAAACTCTTTTCGCTAACCTCTCCACTCTATCATTGACTACAAGTGCGCATTGTCTACCCGCTCTACTCGAACGCTCTGCGTTGTCGGATAAACTGCAGGCCCAAACTGGTTGTAAACAGCAACATCCGCCGCATCGCGACCATAACCGAGAACGACATACCCACCCTGCAATTCGGCTTGCGTAGCATCAAATGTATACCACCGGCCTGCGAGGTATGCTTCAAACCAGGCGTGCAAATCCATGGGTTGCAGACCATAGAGGTACCCCACCACCATCCGCGCGGGAATGCTCAGGCTGCGGCACAGTGCTATCGCCAGGTGGGAAAGATCACGGCAGACTCCCCACTGTCTTGAATTCACATCCACCGCGGAGACAGGGATGTCATTCCCGTAAGATTTAAATCGGATATTTTTGCGCACCCAGGATTCGATAGCTGCAACCTGATTGTAACCCAGGATTTGGCTCTCGGCAATGGCAGTAGCCATCTGACCAAAATGTTCCGTCTCGCAGTAACGGCTGGGAAGGAGGTAAATAAGTACATCGTCGGGCAATTCGTGGATCTCGACAAAAGGAGCGTCCTCTGCCCGGTCGACCCTGTCCGCGAGGATTACCTCGGCACATGTGCTTATGGAAAAAGAACCTGGCGGAGCTATTAAACGTTGGCAGAGGTTGCCGTAGGTATCAGTAAATTCAGAGACAGCGACACTGGGGGTGATGGTATATTTTTCACTGGCTATCCATTGCCGGGCGCTGCTGCGCGGCCGCAGCATCAACACAAATGGAGTCGGCACAGTAATCTCAAACGTCAAGTCACATCCTGTACGCAAGCGCATAAACCATATCCTATGACAACGCTGCCCCTCAAACCATGAACGGTTGGCAGGCACCTATTTGTTGGTTATTCGTCTCACTCGTTCAGCCCGTTCCAGCTCGTCTTGTCTGTCTTTATTACCTTGCTTAATTACTTTTCGCTCTTCTTTAACGTGAATTGCAAACCACCAGCAGAGGGCGGCTGCAAGCAGGCCCATTATAATCAGTGTATCAATATCCATCTGTTTTTCTCTGTTTTCGTTGCCGTTTTTTGCTTAAGTTTCTCCCTCTCAAAAGGGAAATAAACGGTTTTTTCATGCCCCTTGCGGGTTTGCTTCTCAGCACCCTTTGGAGCGGTGTAAAAGGTTTGCTGCTCTCTTCAGATTCTTACTGTTAAAAATAGTCTTCGTTGTCTTGTTTTTCACCAAACCGGCAATTACTGAACAGAGTGATAATTTCTCTAACGTAATGCATTAAGGCATATTTATTCAAAATATACAGCACTTCACTTCTCAACCCTGCGCGGCTATTTTTTCTTGGCAAACATGTAATCGCTGTAGTCACTCAACCACATTAGCAATTTACATACCAGTTTCAAGAAACATTCTCACATCTCACCTGGAGGCTGCCTTTGTTCCATTGACCATTGATGGAGCAGATGTCATTACATGCCAACCTTGTAAGCATCCCCCCGATAAATAACAAAAATGTCATAGTTCTATGGGCAATGAAACGAAAACAGAACAGACAAACAGGCACACCCTGCTGTATGGCGAAAAAAGTGGGAATCCCATGAAGCTGTTAGTGCAGCAAGTCATTGATTATCTGATGATATTTTTTTTCAATGACATGTCTTTTCTTTTTCAGGGTATTCGTGAGTTCTTCCCCGAGCTTGAATTCCTTGTCGAGAAAGATAATACCCTGCAATTTTTCATAAGGTTTAAATCCTTGTTTGGGCCGCAGAATCCTGTTGATATCATTGCGAATATGATCGAGGACCTTTACATCAGTCAATAATTCTGCGGTCTCTTGCCTGAGCCCGCTCATTTTTTGCGCCACATACTCCTTCAACTCTTCAATATTGGGAACCAGCAGAGCGCCGAGGGCTTTTTTGTCGTGGCCAACGAGGATTGCTTCCTGAATGAAAGGAAACATGGTCAGGGCATTTTCTATTTTGGTCGGATCGATATTTTCGCCACTGGACAGGACAATTATCTCTTTCGCCCGACCGGTTATCATGAGCTCGCCGTTAATAGTCATCCTGCCGAGATCACCGGTCTTGAAAAAACCATCCGGGGTAAACGATTTGTGATTTTCTTCCTCATTATGATAGTACCCTTTGGTCACCTGGGCGCCGCGAACCTCAATGGTCCCCTCTTCACCAGCCGGCAATACGTTCCCTTCCTCTGAAACCACCCGGAGTTCCGTCCAGGGAACGGGTGGACCGACGGTACCGTAGGTCCTGCAGCTAACGCCACGACCGGCTATGGCGGGGGAACATTCGGTCATGCCGTAGGCATTGACAATACGAATACCCACAGCATCGATCCACTCCTCAAGATGCGTGGCGAGCGTTCCGCCGCCACTGATGGCCAGACGCAGGCGGCCGCCAAAACGTTGTCTGACCATGGCCAGTTTTTTATTGGCCAGCTTGTACAGAGGAAACAGCAGCGCCATTTTCACTGACGCAACGGTTCTTGCTGCATACTTGACTATCCGCCCGCTCGATTTGAAGACGGGCATCCTGCCAAGCGCCTTTCTCTTGTTGCGCCGATAGGCAGAAGAGACCCAGATCATCATCTGAAAAAGGTGACCGGCGATTGCTCCCTTTTTCTTTACCGCCATCTGTACTTTTGCATAAAGGGATTCCCAGACTCGAGGGACAGTTGCCACCAGGGTTGGTTTATATTTTTCCAGATCCTGTGAAAATGTTTTGATCGATGAATAGACCAGGGTGGTCCCCCTGGCCAGGGCAACATACTCCGCGGTCCGTTCAAAGATATGCCAGCTCGGCAAAATAGACAGCCAATTGTCCTTTTCACTCAACTGAATGACCTCCGGCACGACCTGCACATTGTGCATGATGTTGGCGTGGGAGAGCATCACCCCTTTTGGTGTTCCGGTGGTCCCCGAAGTATATATGATGGTCAGCAGATCCTGGGGGATAATTTTCTCGCCCACGGCGAGAAATTGGTCGATATCTTTTTGTGTGTAGTGCCGATCGCTGAGCAGGTCGTTATAGGAGAAAACATTGCTGAACAGGACATGCGTAGCCGGTCCGGCCATAACGAAAATTGAACGTAACTGTCGGCAATTTTTTATAAAATCAGCGTGACGCTCGAGAAGCTTATCGTTTTCGACCACGAGATAACAACTATCCGAATGTTCAACAATGAATTGAAGCTCCTGCGACGGGGTGTCAGAGCCCCTGGGAACATTCACTCCGCCAAAAGACATCAGCGCCAGATCCGTCACTATCCAGGCATACCGATTGTCCGACAGAACCATGACCTTGTCGCCATGGCTCACCCCTCGACGTCGAAAGGCCTTGGCAAGAAGGAGGACGTCTTCAAACAGCTTGCTGTACGAGACCCGATGTTCCTCGTCGCCGGCATTATAGACGTAGGCATCGTTTGCGCTGTATTGCCGGACACTGTTGACCAGAAAAGTGAACAGCGTATCCCGGGAAGGATAAATGGGCAGGGCCTCTGGCTTGAAAGCCGATTTTTCAATCATATTTTTTGTCCCCAGTGCACCCCAATGGTTCCACACATAAATTTTTTATAGCCGATCTGGACAAAGCCAGCTTCGGAGAACAGCTGCGCGAGTTGTTCCGCCGTGTAAAAATCCATGGTTGACCCGGTAAGATACGCATATGCAGCCTCGTCACGGGCAATAAATTTGCCCATAATTGGTATCCCGTGCTGCAAATAAAATCGCACAAAAGGAGAGAGCATATTTTTCGCCGGCGGCGTGGTATCCAGGCAGACGACCCGGCCGCCGGGTTTGAGCACCCTGCGCACTTCCCGCAATACCCGCAGTGCATCATCCACATTCCTGAGCAGATACCCAAAGGTCACCGAGCGAAAGATATCATCGCCAAAGGGCAGCATATTGGCATCACAGGCCTGCCAGCTTATCTGTTGTTTCCCGGCAAACCTTTTTCTTGCTTCTTTCAGCATATTGAGGGAGAAATCCCCTCCCACCACCCGTGCTTGAGGGTAGGTCTCGGTCATCAAGGCGCCGATATCGCCGGTTCCGGTGGCCAGATCCAGAGTCAATCCCGCACCGGGATCACCGGCCATTTTAACGACAAATCGCCGCCATTTCTGATCCTGCCCCATGGTCATCACCCGGTTCATCAGATCATAACGACCGGCGATGGCATCAAACATCCTTTGTACTCCGGGCTCCTTACTCAAGCGCCTGCCTCCATATTATTAACCCCATCATGGCCAAAAGCATCAACAGGGTGCAGAACCTGGTGCTCTCGGAAAAGCGATAACCTCGCGAATATTAGCCATGCCGGTGACAAACTGAACCAGGCGCTCAAAGCCAAGACCAAATCCTGAATGCGGCACCGAGCCGTACCGGCGAAGGTCCATGTACCAGGCATAGTCGGCAAGTTCTATGCCCGCCTCGATCATCCGGGCCTCGAGGACATCGTAGCGCTCTTCGCGCTGACTGCCGCCAACGATCTCGCCGATTCCCGGTACCAGAATGTCCATTGCCGCCACCGTTTTCTTGTCGTCGTTGACCCGCATATAAAAAGGTTTGATCGACGCCGGATAGTCGGTGACGATAAGTGGACACTGAAAGACCTCTTCCGACAGATACCGTTCGTGTTCCGACTGCAGATCAAGCCCCCATTTCACCGGATAGACAAAATCTTTTTTTGCCTTCTCCAACCTGTCCACCGCCTCGCTATACGTAATATGGGCAAACTCCTTTTCGACGACACCCCGGAGTTTATCCAACAGCCCTTTCTCGATAAATTTATCAAACAGCTGCATGTCCTCGGGGCAGTTGGACATGGCATCATTCAACAGGTACTTGAGCATTTCGGTCGCAATGGCCATATTGCCCTGGAGATCGCAAAAGGCCATTTCCGGCTCCAGCATCCAGAACTCGGACAGATGCCTTGAGGTGTTGGAATTTTCCGCCCGGAAAGTAGGCCCGAAAGTGTAGACATCGCCCAGGGCCAGGGCATAAACTTCGGCCTGCAGCTGGCCGCTGACAGTAAGTCCCGCTGACCGGCCGAAGAAGTGCTCCGCCTTGTTCTTCTCCTGTCCCGTTGAGACAATAAACATCTCACCGGCGCCTTCGCAGTCACTGGTTGTGATTATCGGGGTGTGCACCTGGACAAAATCCCGCTCCTGAAAAAATTGATGCACGGCATAGGACAATCGTGAACGAACACGACTGACAGCCCCCAGGGCATTGGTTCTTGGTCTCAGATGAGCAAGTTCACGCAGAAACTCAAAAGAATGCCTTTTTTTCTGGAGAGGGTAGGTTTCCGGGTCGGCTGTGCCGATCACGGTGAGCTGGCTGGCTTGTAGTTCGACGTCCTGCCCTTTGGCAGGCGATTTTTGCAGAACACCTGCGACCATAACACTGGAGCCAGTCGATAGCTGTTTGATATCCGATGCATAATTACTCAGCTTTTCATCGGCAAGTATCTGCAAATTGGCCAGACACGATCCGTCATTTATCTCGATAAACGAAAAACTTCCAGTATCTCTTCTGGTCCGTACCCACCCGGCAAGAGCGACAGGCTGGCCCACCGGCTTTTCCCGCAGAATATTTTTAATACGTGTTTTCATTCACTCCACCTGTTCAGTTGTTCTTTCGTAAGCTTTCACCAGCACCGAATCTGTTGTGTCTTCGGCCTTTTTGGATAACACTCCTACAGCCTTAAGACCTCATCTGCACATCTCCGGCACTGGTAAACGCGTACAGTGCGAAGGGTATTTATAATTTGGCGGTATTCCGGTGAACAGATACGTTCTTCCCGGAATAATAGACGGCCATCTCGCCTTTGCCCGGCAACATTTCCGGCGCAACACCAGAGAGTTCCGCCATGTGTTGCGCGGCAACCGCGCACTTGATGGTCAGGAGAAAAAAGATGTCCCGATCCACCTCGGATAAACTCTCAAAATTGCCCTGCCCTTTGGCTATCACCAGGTCTGCCGCCTTAAAATATTCGAGAAACTGCGGGGAACATCTGGCAAGCTCGGTACCGGGATATCTGCCGCCGTTGGTGATGATCCGGCCATAGTTGTCCAACCCTGCCTCCAGGGCGTCTTCAACCAGAGCATCATTGATTATTGGGCCCTCTTTTACCGCAATGACCAGGTCAAAACCACGACGCTGCAGATATTCGACCAGCAGCGCATCATAGACGATCTCGCCACAGTTATCGGTAAGATAGAGGATTGTGCTTCCTGTCGTCATTCGATCAAGAGCATCGGAAAATGCCGCAAAGTGGTCGACCGCCAGGTTCGCCGAGCGGCTGCGGGCCAGCGCCGCCTCAATATCAAAGGTCTCGAAGGCACCATAGTCGATAATATTGCCGGCGATCGCAAAACGTACCGCCGACAGAAGCTCCTGTTCCGTACCCTGAATCTCATGGCGCAGGCCTGGAACAATCTGCAGAGCCTGCTGATTACTCGCTCTTTTTTTATCGTAATACGGATCCTCACAGCCGGTGATTTCGGCGATCCTGCGATAAACAGCGAGCGCATTGGCTGGAGGACTCTGCATCGGGTCCATTCCGGCTATCACCAGGGAAACCTCTTGCAGAATATGGATTTGCAGGTCATGTGAGCAGTGACTGAGACGGGCCGTCCGCAGAGTTTGTCTGAGCAAACAGGGGAGACATTCTCCATGAATCTTCATAACAAATAATCTTTCCGTACATTTGCCAGCGCGGCGAAAAGTGAATTTCTGGCCGCCGGTTCTTCCTGGTAAAGCGTCTGCAACAGAGAACGCACTTTTTCCCGCCTGGTGTCGGCTGCCAGCGGACAGAGGCTGTCCACCGCGACAAGTTGCAGACCGGCGGCGATCGCACCTACTTCATCTTTATCAAGATATGCCATCGGTCGGACAATAGATAGGGTCCCGCCAAATAAATCTTGCCTGGGCACCATTGTCGAGATATTGCCGCTGTAAATAGCATTCAGCATAAAGGTTTCAATAAGATCGTCTTTATGATGACCCAGCGCAATTTTATTGTATCCCTGTTTACGGGCTATATCAAAGAGCTGGCTTCTCCTGTTTCTCGAACAGAGATAACAGGTTCTGTCGGCTTCATTGATGGGCCATTCATCGGCAATGCTGACTTCCAGAGATACTTTCCGCAGTTGCCTGCTTATAGATTCGCCTGGATCGGCGACACCTCCGTACTTTCTCCAGAAATCATGTGCTATATACTGCACTGTAAGATCAAAATGAATGGGCGCCTTTTTTTGCCATATTTTAAGGACACAGGCAAGCGTTAAACTGTCGACGCCTCCGGAAACCCCTACCAGGACCCGATCACCTTCGGCAAACATCGTGTAATCATGCATTGCCTGGCCGATTTTTCTGTTTTGCCGGGCAGGCAATCTATAACCATTATTCATAATAGATGTGCAGTCGGAGTTCTGGCAGACCAACGGGACCGGAAGCGAAAATGACAAAACCCGCGGCATTGTATTGAATCAGGCCGCGGGCTCTTGAAGAATATAACAGGTCTTTTATTGCAGGTACGGGCAGTTGCGCAGCCGGTCTTGAATTCCCTGCTCCATGAGATACTCGACAGTTACCCACTTAAAACCCCTGCTCTTCGCTTTACCAAAGCTGAAGAGATTTTCGAGAACGGATTCCTGTTCTTCCCTGAAGTCAGCGGACCAGACGATATTACCGTCGGTAGAATGTCGCAATACCATAGAGAAATCCACCGCGGCCGGCGCATCAACAGAATAGTCGGTCCCCTGGCGTTGCCTGTACTGGCGGACAGTGGTCAGCAGTACGCCGTCACAGTTGAGTTTTTGACCAAGTGCGGCTACAGTGCCCGAGATGCCGCCGGAAATATCCGGAACAAGCGACATCATTTGATCCGAACTGACAAAACGCACCTTTGCCTTCCCCTGCAACACGCGCTGCATTACCTCGGTGGCATAGGCCGCCCCCTGCTCAAGGGTCTGGGCTTTCTCATAACTGATCGTTTCATCCACATCGGCAGAAGTACTGGCTGGCAGGACTGCGATGCAGGAAAGCGGTACAAAGGGTGCCTGAGCCTCAAGGCCGTCGTCTTTTCCTGAGTGGGACGAACATGCTGCAAGCAGGACGACAGCACAACAATAACCAAGAAACGATTTTATTAATTTTGCCACGAAAACACCTGAAAGTTAAATATATCGGGTTCAATATCCACTGCAGTAAATACAGTCTGCAACTCAAGATCGCAGCCTGAAGTCATCAGAGACAGCCTTTGGAAGAGAGCGCACCTTCGACCGCGATCCTGGTAGTCGCACTGTGCATCGCCCGACCAAATCCTTTGAATATAGCTTCAATAATATGATGTCCGTTTTCACCATGCAAAAGATCGATATGCAGGGTGAACCCCCCATGCTGGCATACCGCACGAAAAAATTCTTTGGCGAGAGCTGTATCAAAAGTCCCCAGTTTCTGCTCGGTAACCACAGCATCGTAATGGAGAAACGGCCTGTTGGAAATATCAACAACCACCCTTACCAGGGTTTCATCCATCGGCAGATAGCAGTTGCCATAGCGGGCAATTCCGCCTTTATCGGCCAGCGCCCTGGCTATTGCCTGACCCAGACATATACCAATATCTTCCACCGTATGATGATCATCGACTTCGGTGTCGCCCTCTGCTTTGATTGAAAGATCAAAGAACCCGTGCACACTGAAGAGAGTAAGCATATGGTCTAAAAATGCCACCCCGGTCTTAATATCATTCTTACCTGAACCATCCAGGTCTACCTGCAACTCAATCGCAGTCTCGGCAGTTTTCCTGGCAACGAAACCCTTTCGTTCCATTGTTTCTGATTTAGCCATATTTACCATATCCATCTAAGCATTTTGAGTTAAGATAAAGCGTTCCAGCGAGAAAAACCTGTTTTCTGCATATCGGAGGTGCGATGATAAGCATAAGGAATTCATGAGCATTGATTCATATTAACAGGAATATATACTCCATACTGACAAAACCATCTCTATTTTTCGTGACTTTTATGAAGAAAATAATTACAATAGAACACTTAACTCAATTGATTTTTTAATTGACACACAGTTACAGACCTTGTATAAACACCGCAGTTTTGACACGTAAGAACTTACTGAGCGGGAATAACTCAGTGGTAGAGTGCAACCTTGCCAAGGTTGACGTCGCGAGTTCGAATCTCGTTTCCCGCTCCATTATAATGTGCAAAAGGTTCGACACTACTGTTCGGACCTTTTTTTATTAAATGATCGACCAATTGAGGGATACAATGAAAACCTATCTTGCCCCAGTCAACGAGATCGACAAAAAGTGGTACATTGTCGACGCAGAGAACAAGGTTCTGGGCCGTCTGGCATCAGAAATAGCCACCCGGTTGCGAGGTAAACACAAGCCGACTTTTTCCTCATTTATTGACAATGGTGATTTTATAGTCGTTACCAATGCTGAAAAAATCCAACTTACCGGCAACAAACTCGACGACAAGAAATACTATCGTCATAGCGGCTGGATGGGTGGAATTAAAGAGACATCCGCCAAAGAGATGCTCGAAAAACATCCAACTGATCTGCTTATCAAAGCTGTAAAAGGTATGCTGCCGAGAAATAAGATGGGTCGTGCTCAATTGAAAAAGCTGAAGGTATACGCAGGACAAAATCATCCCCATGCAGCACAACAACCTGCCGAACTAGATATTTAATCTTGGAGAATACAAAAATGGCTCAAGATCGTTTTTATGCCACAGGAAAAAGAAAGACTGCAGTAGCCAGAGTATGGCTTACTCCCGGCACCGGAAAAGTTATCGTTAATGAAGTTGAAGCAGATGCTTATTTTGGTCAGATATTTAAAAGTCAAAAAATCGTCAAACCTTTCAAAGTCACCGAAACCATGGAGCAGTTCGATGTCATCGCGACCCTCCGGGGCGGCGGAAAATCTGCCCAGGTAGATGCATTGTCCCACGGCATCTCCAAAGCGCTCCTGGAATCAAATCCCGCGATACGACTGCAACTGAAACAATCCGGCCTGCTCACCCGTGACCCGCGCGAAAAAGAGCGGAAGAAATACGGCCAGAAAGGCGCCCGCGCCAAGTTCCAGTTCTCTAAACGTTAAGATTTCACGCAAGACGTTTATCACCGGGATATCTGGCTTACGGCAGGCAACTGCAAAGTCCATGTTAGCTTTAAGGGGAATGACAGATCAGCTGTTGTTCCCCTTTTTTAATGCGATAAGGCCGGAACAGTTCATTACATACTATTTTTTCGAGGAGAATAACCACCATGCTCAAGGTCGGTATCATAGGTGCTTCCGGATATACCGGTGCCGAACTCGCCCGAATACTCTGCAACCACCCCCACGTGCAGATTACAGCTGCAACCTCAAGACAATATGCCGGTCGTCTGCTCTCGGAAATTTTCCCCAGCCTGCGTAAAAAAATCGATATTGTCTGCGAAGATCTTTCGGTTTCCGAACTGTGTGCGAAGGCCGACTTCTTTTTTACGGCAGTTCCGCATAAAACAGCGATGGATCTGGTGCCACAGCTGCTCGATGCAGGCAAGAAAGTCGTCGATTTATCGGCTGACTTTCGGCTGCGTGACGTTGCCGTCTATGAGAAATGGTATCAAGCCCATTCTTCAAGTCAATTACTTGGTGAGGCGGTTTACGGGCTGCCGGAACTCTATCGCAGGGACATTGCCGGCAGTCGCCTCGTGGCCAACCCCGGCTGCTACCCAACGTCAATTATCCTCGGGCTGGTGCCGCTATTGAAAGCAGGGGCGATTTCACTGCCGACGATTATTGCCGATTCAAAATCTGGTACCTCAGGCGCCGGCCGGGCCGCACAGACAGGATCACTGTTTTGTGAAGTACACGACGGCTTCAGACCGTACAAAGTTGGCAGAGCCCATCGGCACACTCCGGAAATAGAGCAGGAACTCGCGGTCCTGGCCGGAGAACAGGTACATATTTCGTTTACCCCACATCTTCTGCCCATAGCAAGAGGCATTCTGAGTACCGTCTACGCATCGCTTACCCCTGGCTTTACCCGTCAGGAAATTGATGCCCTCTATCACAATCAATACCAGAACGAGCCATTTATCCGGCTCCTTGAAGAAGATTCTTTTCCTGCAACGCAATATGTCCGGGGAAGCAACTTCTGCGACATTTCCTATAAGATCGATCCCGTGACGAACAGGATTATTGTTATGTCGGCAATCGATAATATCGTCAAAGGTGCTTCCGGCCAGGCGGTACAAAATATGAATGTAATGCTCGGTTTTGAAGAGACCACCGGTTTAGCGACTGTCCCTTTATTTCCTTAACTTCGGGCAGTCGCCCTGGTGTTCGTACCTATGTCTTTTGGCCAGCAAAATATCAGACTGCTTATCAGTTACGATGGTACCGATTTCAGCGGTTGGCAGCGTCAGCGGCACGACCGGACGATCCAGGGTGAGATTGAGCGATGCCTCACCCTGATGACCCGGGAAGAGATACACCTTCATGGGGCCGGGCGAACCGATGCCGGGGTCCATGCGGAAGGAATGGTTGCCCACTTTGCAACCGGATCGCCGCTCTCCTGCCATACTTTTTTACGTGGCCTGAATGGAATGCTGCCTGGAGCCATTAGAATCTTGGACGCCGTACAGGTAAGCCCGGATTTTCATGCCCGTTTTTCTGCCATCGGCAAACGGTACCAGTACATCATTTACACCGGCAGTATCCTCCCTCCCCATCTCCGATTGTACAGTGTGCATGTCACGGCAAAGCTCGATCTGTCAACCATTAACAATTGCCTGCCCCTGCTTGAGGGTACTCATGATTTTTCTTCTTTTGAAAATAGTGGTTCGCGAGATAAAAGCAATTGTTCAGGCCGCGGAGCAGTACGGACAATTCACCAGGCAAAACTCATACAGCAAACGCCAGATATGCTCATTTTTCAATTTATCGGTGATGGATTCCTGCGCAATATGGTCAGAAATCTTGTCGGTACTCTTCTTGATGTGGGCCGAAAAAAGCTGACTGTCGAGGAATTCTCGACGATCCTGCAGGCAAAAGACAGAACCAGGGCCGGTGCAACCGCACCCGCCCATGGTCTCTTTTTAAAAGAAGTACTCTATGGGGATCTTATTTTTTCATAGCTGAGTGCCTGGCAAGAAGTGACTGCAACTTCCAGGGCGAAGAAAGACAGATTCTTGAATCGTCACAGATTGTCATTACATCGCAAAAAGAAAGAAATTCAGCAAGGGCATCACTTATTTCGGTATCTTTGCGTTGGATAATTTTGAGTTGTCTTTTCATATCCAGTCCTTCAACTTTCAATCCTTTCAGCCATCCGTTTTCCGCTTCCCGACAAATACTGAGGGCAGAAAGACAGGTTATCCCCGCACCGGACTCAACAGCACGTTTAACCGCTTCCGGGTGTCCCATCTCCATGACAATAAGAACATCTTCCATATACTTGCCAAAACGCTCTCTGATCGTGGCGGCAGTCCCCGAATCACTTTCCCGCATGATCCACTTCTTGCCTTTCAGATCGGTTTTAATATCAAAAATTTCATTATGCGCCAGGGGATCGGTCGGTCCGCACAGAACAACTAATTCGTCTTCAAACCATGGCCGCCAAAGAATCTCTTCTCTTCCAGAGAGAGGGCCTTCGACAAAACCAACATCCATTTCTTTGTCAAAAACAAGTTTTTCTGCATATCTGGTATTGTAGACCAGCAGGTTAACATGTACATTCGGATGTACCTTCTTGAAAGCGCCGATAAGATACGGGAGAATGTAGTTGCCAAGAGTGGTGCTGGCAACAATTTCAATCCTGCCATCGAGTTTATCATTCCGCTCCGACATGATGGTTTCTATATTACTGACCTGACCAGTAATATCTTTGGCAAGCGGAAGAAGAAACCTGCCCCGTGCATTCAGAAGGAGACTTCGCCCATGTCTATCAAAAAGAGAACCACCTAACTGATTTTCCAGTTCTGCCAAAGCCATACTCACTGCAGACTGGGTGACAAACAACTTTTTGCTGGCCTTAGTGACCTGGGCAGTTTCCGCTACAGCTATAAATATTTCCAATTGTCTCAATGTGATAGACATGTTTCCTCGCTAGAATACAGATCACTTTTACTTATAATTACCATCTTAATTACTTAGGTTCCAAGGGAGTCATAATAGCATTTTTGAGAAGTTTCACAAGTCTTTTTACATCAAGGATTTCCAGTGAATAGAGGCCATACACACAGGTCCGATTCAGAACCAATGAGAGGTAAGGAAGAAACGAGTTTATCATTGACACGGCTATAACAATTATTTAAGATAGGTCGCAAATTTGACCAGCGGAAAATGTTAACCAACATGATGTAACTTGGTAGCATTGTATTAATTTTAAAAAATACAAGCAGACAAGGAATCAGTATGGAACAACAACTCACTGCGTTTCTGTATCCTGAGGAAGTTCTCTGGATAGCTGCATTTGTCATTGGCGGTTTAACCTTCGCCCTCGGTCCGATTGCTATAGTATATCTTTTAATGCCGCTCAAAACCAGGCAGATCAACAATAAAGCCCTGCAACACATCGAATGCGGCATGGACCCCATCGGCGACAGCTGGATTCGCTACGGGGTTGTCTTCTACCTGTATGCCCTCATCTTTTTAGCCTTCGACGTTGACGTTCTCTTCCTATTCCCTGTAGCTACTGCATACAACGATGCGATGTTCGCATCTTCTATACGTGATTTTATCGAAATCGTTCTGTTTGTCGGAATATTATCACTCGCAGTAGTTTATGCATGGATCAAGGGAGTATTTAAGTGGGAACGCAAAACGTACCTTCGTCAGTAGTTCAGTTTGCACCGCTAGATCAGCTGCTTAACATCGGCAGGGCCAACTCCTTGTGGCCCCTGACATTTGGTATCGCCTGCTGTGCCATCGAGATGATGGCGACCGGCTGTGCCAGATTTGACATGTCCCGCTTTGGGGCTGAAGTTTTTCGCCCCTCTGCCAGACAAAGTGATGTCATGATCGTCGCCGGGACCATCACCAAAAAAATGATGCCGGGCATCAAGACTCTCTACGACCAGATGCCTGAACCGAAGTGGGTCATGGCTCTGGGCAACTGTGCAATTTCCGGCGGGCCATTCGCCTTCGAAGGTCAGTACAGTATCGTCCTCGGCGCCGACAAGTTTCTCCCGGTCGATGTCTATATCCCCGGCTGTCCGCCACGACCCGAAGCCCTCCTTCAGGGAATTATCGAACTTGAACACCTCGTCTCTGACTGGAAGAGGTGGAAAAACCCGGAGGCTGCAAAAGTTTAAGTCTATCGCTCAATAACCCGTTCAGAACCGCAAATTACCGGTTTTTATAGTTCTTGGAGCAAGTAATATGATTTGTGAAAAAACAAGACTGGCTCTCCAAAAGCTTTTTCCAACACCAGAACCACAAGAAGCGCCGATCGAAGACGCAGGCGAGGAAAAGGACAAGAAAGTTCCGCAAGAGCCACGCAACAACGGTCTCGTTGAACGTGATTACGCCGTGCACGGCTATCACCTTGATGCCCAGGTGTCTCCTGACCAGTTACTGGAAGCAGTCACCATTGTTGATGAGGCAGAATTCTTCATTGAAAGCATAACGGGTGTCGACTGGATCAAAGACGGTCAGCTTGAGGTCATTTACGATTTTTCCAGGTATGACTTCGATCTCTGCCGGGTGGTCATCAGGACCAGAGTCGATCGAAACCACCCCGTGGTCCCGACAATTACCGGTATCTATGCCGGAGCTAACTGGCATGAACGCGAAACCCATGAGTTTTTCGGCATCAAGTTTACCGGGCATCCCCACCTTGTTCCGCTCCTTCTTCCTGAAGACGCAGATTTCCATCCACTCTTAAAGGATTTCAAGGCATGAATTCTCCAATAAAACTTCAACCGGACGAGACGTTCATCCTCAATGTAGGGCCCCAGCATCCTGCTACGCATGGTGTACTCCGGGTCAAGATGGAGATGAATGGGGAGTATATCGTCAACGCGGAAACGGTCATCGGCTATATTCACCGGATGCACGAGAAGATGGGAGAAGTCAAGACCTACCCTCAGTTCCTGATGAACCTGAGCCGCATGGATTACCTCGGAGCCCTCGGGTATTCTCACGGTCATGTGCTGCTGATCGAAAAGGCCTCGGGCATCGAGGTTCCGGAACGGGCGGAGTATATCCGGGCGATCATGGTAGAGCTCAATCGCGTCGCTTCACACCTTTTCTGGTTCGGGGCCTTTGTTATGGATCTCGGCGGGTTCAGCCCGCTGATGTACGCCCTTCAGGACCGGGAATACATCCTCGATATGCTTGAGGCGGTGACCGGATCCCGCCTGACCTATTGTTACTTCCGTTTCGGTGGACTGTATAATGATATCGACGATGATTTTATTTCGGCAGCCCGACGCTTCATTCCCCGTATGCGAAAATCACTGAAAAAATATCACAAACTGGTCACCGGGAATATTATTTTCCACAAAAGGCTGGAGGGCATCGCCCCTCTCAGCCAGGAAATGTGTCGAAAATATGGTGCCTCCAGTGCGGTTGCCAGGGGATCCGGTATCAATTTTGATGTCCGGAAAAACGAGCCATATTCAGTGTATCCGGAGTTTGATTTCGATATTCCGGTCTTCCATGAGTGCGACTCGCTTGCCAGATACAAGGTTCGAATGGAAGAAATCGAGCAGTCCTTGAGGATAATAGAGCAAGGGTTGGACAAGCTGCCAGACGGGCCGATCATGCCCGAGAAAAAGCCCAAACTGATTAAACCACCCCCCGGAGATTATTACCAAGCGGTTGAAACCGCCCGGGGCAGTTTTGGCATCAGGCTGGTCAGCGATGGTGGCAAGACCCCGTATCGATTAAAGCTTCGTTCGCCAACCTACTCAAACATGCACTTGTTTGATGAGTCATGCCGAGGCATGATGATAATGGATGCTCTCGCATTTATGGGAAGTCTTGACCTGGTCATTCCCGAGATAGACAGGTAAGAGGAAATTCATCTATGAGCTTAACACTACTGAATGTCATTGTTGCCGTTGTGATTGCCATCGCTTTTGCCGCCCTCAATGCAGCGTACCTGGTCTGGGCCGAGCGAAGAGGTGCCGCACGAATCCAGCGTCGCCCCGGACCGAATATCAACGGTCCATTCGGTTTGCTGCAGCCTCCGCTTGACGGTATCAAACTGATGGCCAAGCAGCTGACTATTCCCGGCGGGGCCGACAAGGTACTCTTTATCGCCGCCCCGGTTCTCGCCATGTTTCCTGCTATTATGAGCTTCGTGACCATTCCGTTCAGCGAGAGCATCGTCGCCAAGAACATGAATGTCGGTGTCCTGATGATTTTTGCTTTTGCGTCAACGGGTAGTATGGCCCTGGTCTTTGCCGGATGGAGTTCGCGGAACAAATATGCCATGATGTCCTCGGTGCGTGCGGTATCACAGGCTGTAGCCTATGAAATTCCCATGCTTATCACGACAATTACGGTGGTCATGATTGCCGGTTCCACGGATCTCATGGAGATTGTGCGTCAGCAAAGCGGGTCGATACTGCACTGGAACATCTTCCCTGTGCTGGGCAACTCTCATAACCTGTTGATGCCCATGTCTTTCTTGATTTTTTTCACCTGCACCCTGGCCGAGACCAACCGGGCGCCATTTGATCTGGGCGAGGCGGAAAGCGAACTGGTCGCTGGTTTTCACACCGAATACGGTTCCATGGGGTTTGGCCTCTTCTTTATGGGAGAATATGCCAACATCGTCATCGGTTCCTGCATGACAACCATTTTGTTTCTGGGCGGCTGGAACGCCCCCCTTCCTTTTCTGGGCTTCATTCCCGGTATTTTTTGGTTTCTTCTCAAACTCTATTTGTTAATCGCTACGTTTATCTGGATCCGTTGGACCTTTCCCCGGACCACCATTTACGGACTCTTGAATCTCAGCTGGAAAATTCTCATCCCGCTGTCTCTGTTCAACCTGCTGTTTACCGCAGGATTAATAAAGGTGTTTTAACATGATCACCTATTTTACCGACATCTATCATGGTTTGATCAGCCTTTTTATTGGCATGGGCATAACCTTCAAAGAATTTTTCAGCCCGACGGTCACGGTCTCCTATCCATACGAGACGCTGACCATGTGCGACAGATATCGGGGCCATACGCAGCTCATCGCCAATGAAGAGGGAAAACCAAACTGTGTGGTCTGCGGTCTCTGTGAAAAAGCCTGTCCTTCCAACTGTATTTCTCTGGCCGGTGAAAAGCCGGAAGGCGGGAAGAAAAAAGTGTTGACCAAATACATTCTTGATTTTACCAGGTGCTCTCTCTGCGGGTCCTGTGTTGAATCCTGCAATTTCAACGCACTTGAGTTTTCTAAAGAATACAACCTGGCGAGTACCAGAAAAGAGGATTTTATCTTTGATCTTCTCAAACGTCTGGAGGAAAAAAATAAATGAACCCGTCAATGGTCACATCCCCAAGCCTTTTTAGTGTCGACGGACTGGTCGGGGTCGTCTTTTTAATTAATCTGGTAATTACCATAGTCGGCGGCTTTATCGCCTGTAACTCGGAGCGACTGGTTCGGGCCGTTGCCGGACTCATTGTCTGTTTTATTGGAGTGGCCGGAGTCTACTACTTTCTGAATTCACCTTTTGTCGCCCTGATGCAGGTTCTGATCTATGTCGGAGCTGTCTCCGTGACCATCTCTTTTGCCATCATGCTCGCAGCGCCAGAGGAGAAGAAGAGGGTTGGTCCTGCCGGACCGCTGGTCGGCCCTGCCGGTTTTGCCACCGCCGCCCTTCTTGCCGGCGGCTTCTCCGTCCTGGCTGTCAGGACAGACTGGAAAGTCATGGCCAAAATCAACGATGGATCGATCAAAACCATCGGCATAGAATTATTAACCAATTATTCTATGGTCTTTGAGTTGATTTCCATCGTCCTGCTTATTGCCATTCTGGGCGCCCTGGTTATTGCCAGGAGCGGGAGGGATAACTGATGTCGATACTTACATTGTATAATGATCTCAACACGTTTCTTGTTATTGGTGCCGTTCTCTTCGGCATTGGCATTTACGGTATCGTCACCAGGAGAACACTTATCGGTATGCTTATTGCCGCAGAATTGATTCTGGCTGGGGCGTCCGTCAATTTTATGGCATTCAACCGTTTCACTTCACCGGATCCGGTTACCGGACAGGTATTCACGCTTTTTATCATGGCGGTTGCCGCTGCTGAAGCTGCCATCGGTCTCAGTATCATTATCGCGGTGTATCGACAGTTTAAATCGATAGACGCAGAAGACACTGTTCAACTTAAAGGTTAACCGAGGAGCCACCTGGAATGGATTATAAATTACTCATAGCCCTGCTCATTCCGCTGATTGGTACGCTGGGAGTGATGTTCAAGGGGGATAACGAAAACATCAGGGAGGGCATATCTTCAGTTTCTTCCATCCTCCTCCTGCTGGTCGTCGGATCCATGATTCCTGCAGTGCTCCATGGAAAAACCCTTGTTCTGCATCTTTTCACGATTCTTCCGGGCGTATCTGTTACTCTGCGAGCAGATGCCATGTCGATGATTTTTGCCCTCGTCTCCTCCTCTCTCTGGACCATCGCCGTTTTCTACTCGATGGGCTATATGCGAGGACTCAATGAACATGCGCAGACGCGTTTCAATGCCTGTTTCGCCTTGGCCATTTTCGGGGCCATCGGAGTAGCCTTCTCCGATAACCTGTTTACGATGTATTTGTTTTACGAGATCGTCTCCATATGTACGTATCCCCTGGTAGGTCACCACCAGGATGCCGAAGGTTACAACGGAGCACGTAAGTATATCATTTACCTGACAACCACCGCCAAAGCCTTCCTGCTGCCGGCCATGATCCTCATATATGTGCTGACCGGCACGCTCGATTTTGCTTCAAATATCCATGACGGAATTTTTCCTGCCGGCATAAACGGTACCCTGGTTATCATGCTGTACATCTTCTGTATCTTCGGCTTCGCCAAAAACGGGGTCATGCCGTTTCATCACTGGCTGCCCGGGGCAATGGTTGCCCCGACTCCTGTCTCCGCACTGCTCCATGCAGTTGCCGTTGTCAAAGTTGGCGTGTTCTGTACGACAAGGACCATGCTTTACACCTTTGGCACCGATACCATGCACGCCTTCAATCTGGGTATTCCGACTGCCTATTTTGTCAGTTTCACCATTCTCGCTGCATCAATCATTGCTCTTTCCAAAGATAATTTAAAGGCCCGGCTGGCGTATTCCACGGTCAGCCAGCTCTCCTATATTATATTAGGTGCCGCCTTACTCACCGATCCAGGCATCCAGGGCGGCCTGATTCATATCGTTAATCACGCCTTCTCCAAGATCACCCTGTTCTTTTGTGCCGGTGCCATATATGTAGCGACCCATAAAAAGCAAATTTCTGAGATGGATGGCCTGGGTAAAACCATGCCCTGGACGTTTGGCGCCTTTGGCGTTGCCTCGCTGAGTATGATAGGAGCACCGCCGGTGGCAGGATTCATAACAAAATGGAATCTGCTCATCGGCTCGGTAGAAGCGCATCAGATCGGGATACTGCTCATTCTCATCGCCAGTACCCTGCTCAACGCCGCTTATTTTGCCCCTATTACCTACCGGGCTTTTTTTGGTAAACGGCCGGAAGGTGAGCCTTTTACCGGTATAAAAGAAGCGCCTCTCGCCATGCTCATACCAATTCTGATAGCATGCACAATTTCTGTGCTTTTAGGTATTTTTCCTGACTTCATGTTGCAATTTGTAAAGGCGGTGACGGGATGATAATAACGTTCATTGATTTTCTGAAAGCGCGACTGCAGGCAGTAAAAATTGGCTGCTACATTGGCATCGCGGTCATGTTGGTCTGGTCGGTGGTTGCAGTAGACACCCATCACGCCCACACATGGATGGAAGCACACATTCCAGGTTTCTGGTCGATATTTACCCTGTTGTCCTGTGTGGTTCTCATTTACTTTGCAAGATGGTTCGGCAAAAGCGGAATCATGACCCGGGAGGATTACTATGACAACTAGCTTTATCCATCCGGCTCTGATCTTGATATGCGGGGCGCTGATACTGCCTTTTATAAAAGAGCCGTTTCGAAAACTCTATCTCTGCAGTGTGCCGATCCTCACCTTTCTGGATGTGATCTACCTCAGCTGGCACCCCGGCGTCCATGGTGTAGTCACCTTCATGGGGGAATGGACCTTGACTTTCGGCAGAGTTGACAGCCTTTCCATGGTATTCGGGTTCATTATGGCCCTTATGGCCATAATTGGCACCGTGTACGGCCTGCATGTCAAAGACAATCTGCAACATATCGCTGCCTGGTTCTACGTATCAGGCAGTCTCGGGGTCATATACTGCGGTGATTATTTAGTCCTCTTTCTCTTCTGGGAAATGATGGCCTTTGCCTCTACTTTTCTCGTCTGGTTTAATAAAGATGACGGCGCACTGGCCGCCGGATACCGCTATTTACTGATCCACACCTTCGGTGGCATCGTTTTGCTGCTTGGTTTTGTTCTTCGGTATCAAGCCACCGGGGATCTTTCTTTTGTCCAACTCGATGCACATCACACCCAGCTATACACCTGGCTGATCATGGCCGGACTGATGTTGAACGCTGCTGTTCCTCCTCTCCATTCCTGGCTGCCGGATGCGTACAGCAAAGCCACGGTTACCGGAGCGGTTTTCATGTGCGCTTTCACCACCAAAACTGCTATATACACTCTGGCCCGCGCCTTTGCCGGCTTTGAAATCCTGATCGTTCTCGGGGTCATCATGGCCATCTACGGTATTATTTATGCCATGATGGAAAATGATATCCGCAAACTGCTCGGCTGGGAAATTATAAGTCAGGTAGGTTATATGGTGACCGGGGTCGGAATTGGCACTGCACTGGCTATTAATGGTACCTGTGCCCATGCTTTTGCCCACATCCTGTATAAGGGTTTGCTCTTTATGGCTGCCGGGGCAATTCTCCACTCGACCGGGAAATCCAAATTCACCGAGCTTGGCGGCCTCTATAAAAAGATGCCGACGACTTTGTTCTTCATGGTTATCGGCGGAGTATCCGTCTCGGCCTTTCCCCTCTTTTCCGGTTTCGTGTCCAAATCGATGATCATAGCGGCCGGTTTTGAAGAACATCTGTACATCGCTGGATTCCTGCTCACCCTCGTGTCAGTCGGTACCTTCCTCGTCGCCGGATTACGGCTGCCTTATCTCATCTTTTTCGGCGAGAACCGTTGCAGCGAAGAGACCTGGGCCAAGGCAGAGGAACCTCCCTGGAATATGCATGCGGCGATGGCGGCAGCAGCATTCCTCTGTCTGGCGATTGGATCGTATCCCCCATTTCTCTATCACATGCTGCCCAATGCCGGAGTGTCGTTTCACCCCTACAGCAGCTCCCACCTGAGTGAAACATTCCAGATACTTGCATTTACAGCACTGGCGTTTGTTTTTCTCAAAGATAAACTCGGCGCCAAAGCGACAATCAGCCTCGACCTGGAATGGTTCTACCGAATGGGTGGCCGGGGTTTTCTCTGGCTCGCCCAACATCCCATCCAATGGCTCGACAACGTTTGGGGTGTTGCATATAGAGTCGTCGGTCTCTACTCACTGATGACAACCGCCAGATTCTGGTCCTGGTTTGACTGGCATGCCATTGACGGCGTGGTAGATGGTAGTGCCAGAGGTGTGAGAGCAATAGGCCGTAGGGTGACGATAGTCTTGCAGCGAGGTCAGATACAACAGACCATTTTTATTTCGGTCACCTTTGCGGCCATCCTGCTTATCTCGTATGTCTGGCTTTAATTTTTTTGAACTCAAGGATCACTGGTAATGGATCAACTACTGATTAACTCCGGCTTCCCCATTTTGAGTGTACTCATCTTCCTGCCTCTGGCGGGAGCACTTCTCCTCCTTTTGGTGAAGAGTGAGTCATTGTGTCGATATCTAGCTCTTGCCACGACCAGTGTTGTCGGCCTGCTCTCTCTTCGCCTGATAACCGGTTTCGACAGGACAACTCACAAATTCCAATTCGTCGAGCACCACCCCTGGATTGATACGTTTAACATCAACTACACAATCGGGGTCGATGGTATTTCCATCCTACTCATCCTCCTGACAACAATTATCATGCCGTTTTGTGTCCTCGCATCCTGGTCATACATAAAAACCAGGATCCAGGCGTTTATGGTTTGCCTGCTTATCATGGAAACCGCCATGATCGGCGTTTTTGTCGCCCTCGATTTTGTTCTGTTTTATGTTCTCTGGGAAGCAATGCTTATTCCGATGTATATGCTCATCGGCATTTGGGGTGGGCCACGGAAAATTTATGCCTCCATAAAATTCTTCCTGTATACTCTCGCTGGTTCAATTTTGCTTCTCGTCGGCATAATCTGGTTGTATACAGCCAACCATTATAGTTTCTTTATACCGGACATGATGTGGCAGGATTACCCGGTCAATGCCCAAATGTATCTTTTCCTGGCCTTTTTTCTGGCATTTGCCATTAAAGTACCCATGTTTCCCTTCCACACCTGGTTACCGGCTGCACATGTTGAAGCCCCTACCGCCGGATCGGTTATCCTGGCAAGTATCCTGTTGAAAATGGGTACCTATGGTTTTCTCCGGTTTGCCTTACCAATCACACCGGAAGCCACTATCATCCTGATGCCGTATGTCCTCTGGCTGTCGATTGCCGGCATCATCTACGGCGGCTTTACCGCGCTTGCCCAAAGTGATATGAAAAAACTTATCGCCTACTCTTCTGTTGGCCACATGGGTTTCGTAACACTTGGAATTTTTGTCCTTAACGTCGATGGGCTTGAAGGAGCAATCCTGCAGATGGTCAATCATGGTATTACCACAGGAGCTTTGTTCCTCTGTGTTGGCATGATCTATGAAAGAACACATAGTCGAGAATTACGTTCAGCAACCGGTGTCGGCAAATACATGCCAGTCTACATAACCTTTTTGGCTTTCTTCTCACTTTCCTCGTTTGGCTTTCCCGGTACCAATAGTTTTGTTGGCGAATTCATGATTCTGGCCGGCGCCTTTAAATTCGGTACAGCAAATGGCGGTTTTCCTTATCTGGCTCTGGCAGCGATACCCGGAGCAGTTCTCGCCGCGGCCTATATGCTGCGTATGCTGCAGAAAATCATCTGGGGCGGTACCGACAATCCAGATCAATCATGGCTCACGGATGTGAACAGTCGGGAGATTGTAACCCTTGCACCTTTTCTGTTTTTTGTGTTCTGGATCGGCCTTGGGCCTCAACCGTTCCTGGACCTGATACATACGAGTGTTGCCCAGCTTCTGCAGCAGTTCACTGCCCATCAGGCACAGGCTGTTGCCGTGGCTGGATCGGTTTTACATTGAACTTTGCAGACAACTAACTCCGGTGAACTGAATGCCCTCATGAAGGGGGAAAGCCCTTCACGAAATAACTTTTATGAAATTTTTTTCTAAGTCACTAACCCCGCTAAAAAACTTTGCGGGATAAGTTCCTTCACGAAAAAATTCTTGCAAAACAAGATTTTTTTCTAAGTCACTAAGACCTAGTAAAGGTAACAAGATGCTATTTCTACCTGAATTTACATTGTTAGGGGCTGGACTGATTCTCTTTATTTTCAGTTTGGGCAAACCGGCGAGCGGCGTGATTAAAAATGTTGCGATAGGCTTCGCTGCATTGACCCTGTTTGCGACCCTCCTTTGCCTTAAAAGTGAAGGAAAACTTTTTTATGCGGCCTATCAGGTTGACTTTTTCTCCCAGATTTTTAAATTTCTCATCGCATTAGCTACCCTCATCGTCCTGGTTTTCAGTGACGCCAGGGGGGATGTGCATGAAGAAACCCGGGCTGAATACTACCTGTTCCTCTTCATGTCGGTTTTAGGATTAATGATGCTCGTGTCGAGTGTAGAGCTTCTGTCAATCTTTGTTTCCCTGGAACTTTCCTCCTTTGCCGTCTATATCATGGTCCCGATGAGAAACAATACCACCGCCTCCGGCAACCAGGTGGAAGCCGGCATCAAATATCTGCTGTTTGGTGTTATGGCGACGGGTTTAATGCTTTTCGGCATGAGTTACATGTACGGCCTGACCGGCTCTACCCAGCTGCCTGTTGTTGCAGAAAGATTATCTCTCATCTATAGCCAGCCAGCAGCTGTAATCGCCATCGTATTAGTGCTTGCCGGATTCTTCTATAAACTCGCCCTCTTTCCCCTGCATTTCTGGGTACCTGATATCTACGAGGGTGCATCAAATGAAACCACCGCATTTATTGCCGCAGTGCCAAAACTTGCTGCAGTGGCTCTGTTGCTGCGCTTGATAACAATGGTGAGTTCAGAAGGCGAAGTGATAGTGAATGTGCTTATGGTCTGTGCCCTGCTGTCGATGTTTTACGGAAATTTATCCGCACTCATCCAGAAAGACGTCAAGAGGCTCCTCGGCTTTTCCGGAATCTCGCATGCCGGCTTTGTTCTCGTCGGTTTACTGACCTTTAAACTTACCGGGTATGCTACCGCCATGTATTATATAACGGGCTATGTCTTTATGAACCTGGCTTGTTTCCTGGTAATCTGCACCGTTGCGGAAAATGGCAAAAACGTTGTCGTCGAAGATTTCACGGGCCTGCACAAACGTGCCCCCCTTCTGGCCCTTACCTTGACTGTTGGGCTTTTTGCCCTCGCCGGCATTCCTCCTTTCGTTGGCTTTACCGGCAAATTCCTTCTATTGCTCGGTGCCCTAAGAGAAGGCCACCTCATTCTGGTCGTGCTTGCCGCAATTAACACCGGCATCGCTATCTATTATTATCTGTCTATTGTCCGGGTCTCCTTCTGCACCGATTCCGAGAACCGAGGAACCGTTGCAAGTTCCGGCATCAATAATGCTCTTGCGTTACTACTCATCATGACAATTATTGTTATGGGAGTAATGCCGTCGCAATTTATTGCGATGACTACTTCTGCAATACAAACACTCATGTAAATCGCTGCGTCGTTTTTTCACAACGCTTTGATCCTGATACTGGAAAGCCCTGCATCTCATCAGATGGCAGAAGGTCAACAGCTATCTGTTCAAACACCTGCACGAACGCAGCTTCTTTCCCTGGTAACACTTTACATTTCAGGAAATCATGAATTTCTGGCTGTTTATAGTTCTACTGATCATTGCCATTTCCTATCTCCTGGAACTTATTGTTTCATTACTCAATATTACTGCCCTCGATCCAGCACTGCCAAAAGAATTTGCCGCCACTTATAATGAACAGGAGTATCAAAAATCACAGGAATATACCCGGGCGACGACCTCTTTCTCCCTCGTAGAGAATAGTTATTCGACCATTATCACTGTTCTTTTTCTGCTTTTCGGCGGTTTCAATTATATCGATATATGGGTGAGAAGCTTTAACTATGGTCAGATTGTAACCGGCTTATTATTTATCGGCACCCTAGGTTTTCTAACTTTCGTCACGCACCTGCCTTTTTCCATATATTCCACATTCGTCCTGGAAGAACGCTTTGGCTTTAACCGTACCTCACTTCAGACCTTTATTCTGGACATATGCAAAGGCGGATTGCTCTCAATCGTTCTCGGAGCTCCCATATTAGCGCTGGTATTGTGGTTTTTCATGTACGCCGGTGTCTATGGCTGGCTCTATTGCTGGCTTGGGGTGGTGCTTTTTTCCCTTGTTTTACAGTTTCTTGCCCCTGTTCTCATAATGCCGCTCTTTAATAAATTTTCACCTCTGGAAGATGGTCCTTTACAGGACAGAATCCTCGACTACGCCAAGCAAGAACATTTCAAACTTCAGGGAATTTTTACAATGGATGGTTCTAAACGATCATCAAAACTCAATGCGTTTTTTACCGGTTTTGGCAGATTCAGAAAAATTGTTTTTTATGATACCCTGCTTGATAAGCTCAATGACTCTGAGATTATTGCAGTTCTTGCGCACGAGATGGGCCACTTCAAGTTGAAACACGTCATTAAAATGATTCTTGCATCAATTGTTCAAACGGGAATCATGTTCTACCTTCTTGGTATTTTTCTCAGCAATAGTGAAATTTCTTCCGCATTTCGCATGCAGCATACTTCTGTCTATTCGAGTCTGCTCTTTTTTGGGTTTCTTTATTCGCCCATAAACCTGCTTGTATCAATTATCTTCCATTTTTTCTCGCGGAAAAATGAATTCGCCGCCGACAGGTATGCAGCACAATCAACCGGTGTCCCTGAATTTCTTGTCAGCAGTCTGAAAAAACTCAGCCAGGCAAATCTCAGCAATCTTACACCGCACCCGACAATGGTTTTTCTCCATTACAGCCATCCTCCGGTATTGCAACGAATTGAGAAACTCCGTGAATACGGCAGCACCACGGGATTTGACACTTGAATCCGGAAAACCTGATACATAAAATAAACAAAAAACGATGTTTCAATTAATGACGCATATATGCCGCGGATACACTGAGCGATTCATGGAGCGTGCAACATCTCCCCAGTCTAAATTCGATTTACCGGCTGAGCTGAAATACAACATAAAACTTGACACCATAGACAGTTAGATGGTTATTTTAAATTACTATTTTCATCTTAATGTAGCATCAGACACATTTTTACAAACATGTCTCTGTAACCACCCTATCTAGTTAAGATTATTATTCATATCTAAATATAGGAGATTTAAAATGCAAAAAAATGAATTTCGGGGTCCTCTTATGCAGTCCGCTGCAGTACTCGGTGGCGTACTTATTCTGTTCGCCGTTGTTGCATCATCAGGTACCAGCGGCTCTGAAGGTGGGATTCTCTCGATTATTTTTGGGATAGGCAACCTCATCCTGTTTTTCATAGGAATGGCTATTGCCCTCCCTTTTACCATCGCTCTGCTTATTGCGATTTTTCTTGCAGCTGTGGCAATGGTTAACCCCGAGCAGGCGTCGCAAATGTATTCCGACTTAAAAAAAAACTTCTCGCTAAACGCACTATCGCTGATTAAGCAATGCTGTGCAGACAGCCAGTCAGAAACAGGAATTACCACGGAGGAATACGACCGCATGAAACTGGAGATCGCACAACTTCATGATAAGAATCTGATATTACAGAAAGACATTAAGGACCTTATAGGTGGCAAATCACTGCTCCAGGAAAACGTTGCAGATCTTACCGGCGAAAACTCAGATCTTAAACAAAAAATTGAAGAGATGAGTGTTGCCATTGAACACCTGCAGAATTCTGAAAAAGATATCAAAAATCTCGTTGAACAACTCACCACAAAAATTCAGGCAGGAGCAGATCAGGAACTAAAAGACCAGATTAAGAAACTTGAACAACTTTACGGTGCGACACATATCGAGATCGAAAATCTGATGCAACGTCTCAACACGCTGGAAACAGGTCTCAAACAATCGCCCGTATCAGGTATTTTCGCCTATGTTGAGAGTGAGAAAGATCAAGCTCTCTTTATCGAGAAAGTAGAGGAAGCTCTCTCCCAGGAAATGACGTACGCACAAATTGACGAATACTTGACTAAAACCCTGCCTCCCGAACTGGACAAAATTATAAAGGACCATCCCGCACTGACTAAAAACTATATTCGTAATCTGCGCAGAGACTGATCCTGATTACTCTCTATGTACTTTTAGAAAGCCGAACAGATAGGACATGTTCGGCTTTTCTTATTCTGTCGGAAAACTTTATTCGTTTGCCATTCCCCCGCAACTCCTCGACGCAGCGCGATATATTTAAGCATGAAGCACTGTTCCGGTAAATAATTTTCCAATTTAGCTCATTTTCCCCTTGACGGCACCCAGGCAATCAAGTAGTTTGCCGCGGTCTTTGAGGAACACGGAATGCGGCATCGACCTGAACGGTCAGCACCGCATTGCAGCGGGAAACAAAAACAAAAAAGAGTAAAGAAAAACATTGACCGGCAGTTTCGGTTATGTTAGATTAGCCTGCTCATCGCGGCATTCGTACCGCGGGGTTTTCTGTTGCCTGGAGAGCCTGAGCACGATCCTTGAAAACTGAATAACAACAATTATGCAAACGGGCCCAAAGTGTACCCCTTTATAAGGGAGACACAGGGCAAACTTTGTAATTCAAAGTTGAGCTCTTATGTAACATAGCATTATATAAGAAACTACCTTCGGGTAGTCTAGGATATCAAACTGGAGAGTTTGATCCTGGCTCAGAACGAACGCTGGCGGCGTGCTTAACACATGCAAGTCGAACGCGAAAGTTTTCTTCGGAAGACGAGTAGAGTGGCGCACGGGTGAGTAACGC
>NZ_SWCM01000018.1 GCF_005116645.1 Desulfopila sp. IMCC35006 | reverse complement strand
AGTTCTTGCGTTTTATCAAAAATTGCGTTTGGTTAAACGGTAGTCCTGGTGGCTCTTCAACTAAACGCTCCTTCGCACCACTTTGGTATTCCTTCGGGCGCAACATTCGATAAAACGCTACACTATGATATGTTGACTCTTTGCAATTGTTCGTAATTAGTTGTATTACTATGATTTTATTACTATTGTCCCTCAGGTTGGGATGTAGAATACTATTTGTAACCCATAATCGTAAGGAATCATGGATCAAACACAACTTAGCGGAATCACCAATTTTATCTGGAACATAGCAAACGATATCCTCCGCGACGTCTTTGTTCGTGGTAAATATCGTGATGTTATTCTGCCGATGACCGTCTTGCGCCGACTTGATGCAGTTCTGGAACCAACCAAGGAGGCTGTGTTGAAAATGAAGGTTGCCTTGGATCAAGAACAAATCACCAACCAAGACGATGCCCTTCGTGTTGCCTCCGGTCAAGCATTTTATAACACTTCACCTTTTTTACTGCGAGACCTCAAATCGCGTGCGACTCAGCAGCAACTCAAAGACGATTTCGAAGCTTATCTCGATGGATTTTCGCCAAATGTGCAGGACATCCTCACCAACTTTGAGTTCCGTCATCAAATTCCCCGTCTTTCAAAGGCTGATGTGCTTGGCACGCTCATCGAAAAATTTCTTGATGAGGGTATCAATCTAAGCCCACAGCCGGTAGGTGAAATGCCAGGCCTTGACAATCATTCCATGGGAACGATGTTCGAGGAACTTGTTCGACGTTTCAACGAAGACAACAACGAAGAAGCTGGAGAGCACTGGACACCCCGTGACGCCGTCAGGCTTATGGCAAGGCTCATCTTCTTGCCCGTGGCTGATAAAATAGAATCTGGCACCTATCTCCTTTATGACTGTGCTTGCGGCACTGGAGGAATGCTGACAGTTGCTGAAGAAACCCTCAAGGAAATTGCCAAGACTCAAGGCAAACAGGTTGCAACCCATCTCTACGGTCAGGAGATTAACGGCGAGACCTATGCCATCTGCAAGGCAGATCTCCTCCTCAAGGGTGAAGGTGATGCGGCGGATAACATTGTTGGTGGACCTGAGCACTCAACCATTTCCAATGATGCTTTTCGTTCTCATGAGTTTGACTTCATGCTCTCTAATCCACCTTACGGTAAAAGCTGGAAGAGTGACCTCGAACGTATGGGAGGCAAAAAGGAATTGCGTGACCCGCGATTTGTCATTCAGTATGCAGAAGATTCGGACTATTCACTCATTACTCGCTCCAGTGACGGGCAAATGCTCTTTCTCGCCAACATGCTGAGCAAAATGAAACACGGTACTCCGAACGGTAGCCGCATCGCCGAAGTACACAATGGTTCATCTCTTTTTACTGGTGACGCCGGGCAGGGAGAGAGCAATATCCGCCGCTGGATAATCGAGAGCGATTGGCTGGAGGCTATCGTCGCTTTGCCACTGAATATGTTCTACAATACCGGTATTGCAACCTACGTCTGGGTACTCACCAATCGAAAACCCGAGCAACGTAAGGGCAAGGTCCAGCTTATAGATGCCAGCCAGTGGTTTCACCCTCTCAGTAAGAATATGGGCAAAAAGAACTGTGAGCTTACTGCTGAAGACATTAAGCGTATTTGCGATACCTTCTTTGCTTTCCAGGAAACCGATCAGTCAAAAATCTTTCCCAATGCCGCTTTTGGCTACTGGAAGGTGAAGGTTGAACGTCCTTTGCGCCTGTATAGTCAACTTACAAGGCAACGCATAGAGACTCTGCGTTTCGCCTCTGGTGACGAAGGCATTCGTGCGGCTCTTTATGACGAACTTGGCGACGCTCTTTTTGAAAATCCTGCATCAGTTCGCAAAGAGCTGGAAAAATTGGTCAACGACTGGGGAAAAGGTGATAACGAGGAGGAAGAGGGGGAAGGTGACGGCATAGTCAAGAAAAGCCTGCCCGAAGCCAAAAGAAAGAAACTTCTCAACGAGGCCACCTGGAAACGAGACGCAATGCTGATAGAGGTGGCCACCAGGCTTCGTGAGGCGCTCGGTGGGGATCTCTTTACAGACTATAATATTTTCTTAAAACAGGTCGGGGCCACATTGAAGGAGCTCAACCTTAAGCCCAACTCTGCCGAGCAAAAGCTTATCATAAATGCAGTCAGTTGGCGTGTGGAGGATGCCCCCCGTGTCATAAAAAAAGTGCATAAATCCGTCAAAGTTGCTGCTGACCCCTTGCATGGCCTGTTTGCCACTGAAGTCGATGGCAAGAAATGTGTTGTCGAATACGAGCCCGATGGCGAACTTCGCGATTACGAGCAGATTCCGTTGCTTGAAGATGGTGGTATCGAAGCCTTTATCCGTCGCGAAGTGTTGCCGTACACACCAGACGCCTGGCTCGTTGAAGCCGATACCAAAATCGGCTATGAGGTAAGCTTCACCCGCCATTTTTATAAGCCACCACAGCTCCGCTCCCTGGCCGAAATCAGCGCTGATATCCTTGTGTTGGAACAGGAGACAGAGGGATTGTTGAGTGAAATTACCGGAGTAAAATCGTAATAATGTCTACACAACGCTATTCAGTCACCCCGCATCCCATTGAAACCCTGCTCACCTGGGTCAAGTCCGGAGAGATTGCTATCCCTGAAATTCAGCGCCCATTTGTTTGGGAGTCCACTAAGGTCCGTAATCTTCTCGATTCGCTGTACCACGGCTATCCTGTCGGTTACCTCATCGCTTGGCGTAATCCCACAGTGAAACTGAAGGATGGCACCCCCTCTGCCGGCAAGCGCATCCTCATTGACGGCCAGCAGAGGGTCACCGCCCTGATGGCTGGGCTGCTTGGGCGCGAGGTTTTGACCAAAAACTACGAAACTATTCGTATCCGCATAGCCTTTCACCCCCAGACGGAAAAGTTCGAAGTTGCCAACCCGGCCATTCGCAAAGATGGGGCATGGATTGAAGATGTGGCTGCGGTCTTTGCTCCCGATGCCGATTTGATAGACCTGACCGAGGAATATGTCGCCAAGAATCCCGCTGCTGACCGGAAAAAAGTCGGTAAAATCCTGCAGAAGCTCGGCAAGATTGTAAACAATCATGTCGGCTTGATAGAACTTGCCGAAGACCTGGACATCGAAACCGTTACCGAGATTTTTATTCGAGTGAACTCTGCTGGTGCTGAACTATCGCAAGCTGACTTTGCCATGTCAAAAATTGCTGCGAACGAGACCTATGGCGGCAATATGTTGCGCAAAGCCATTGATTATTTTTGCCATCTTGCTGTTGCACCCGAGTTCCTTGGCCGTATCGAGAAAGGTGATAAAGCTTTTGCCGCATCCGAGTTCCTGCCACAGATGCGATGGCTGAAAGATGTCAACGATGATATCTACGACCCCACCTATACCGACATGCTGCGGGTGGCCTTCACTGCGGAGTTTGGACGGGGCAAGCTGGCGGATTTGGTGGCTCTACTCTCAGGTCGAAATTTCGAAACCAGGCAATATGAGGATGTCATCGCCGAGGCCTCTTTTGCTCGCCTTAAGCAAGGTATTCTCCGTTTCATCAGCAAAACCCATTTCGACCGATTCACTATGATTTTACGTTCGGCGGGCTTTGTCACCAGTGACTTGATTGGTGGCAAGAATGCCGTTAACTTTGCCTATATTCTTTACCTGCGTGGCCGTGCCGAGAATGTTCCTGCAGCAGAGCTTGAACAGCTGGTAAGGCGCTGGTATGCGCTCTCAATACTTCGTGGTCGCTATACCGCTAGCCCGGAAACAGCCTTTGATTTTGATATCAGACAGATTGCTGACCGTGGCTTGTTGCCCTACGCCACTTCGGTGATCGAGACAGAACTGCCCGAAAGCTATTGGACCGGCATGTTGCCCCAGCTTATGGATACTTCATCTGGTCAAAGCCCGTATTTCCTTGCCTATAAGGCGGCGCAGGTAAAATTGGGTGACAAGGGATTTCTTTCGAGGGACATTACCGTCCTTGACCTCATGATGAATCGCAACGATGTACACCACGTTTTTCCTCGTAAACATCTCAAGACCCAAGGGCTTACTCGCGGCCGCTACAATCAGATTGCAAATTTTGTTGTTGCGCAGAGCGAGATCAATATTGCCATCGGTGCTAAAGCTCCCGAAGTCTATTTTGAGGAACTAGCTGAACAATGTTCCGGCGGTGCTAAGCAATATGGCGGTATTACGGAGCGTGAGGAGATGTCTGCTAATCTGAGAATGAGTTGCCTTCCTGAATCCCTCTTGGATGGAGGAATACCAGCATACGACGATTTTCTTCAGCAACGGCGAAAACTTATGGCTTTGAAAATTAAAACCTGGTTTGAAATCCTATGATGCTCTGCCGTGACAACAGAAGCCGGTTCAAAACCATCAAACCCATGAGAAACATACCACCCAGGACCATAGGAGCCGCTGATGATTGAGGGACTCAAACCGTATGGAGAATACAAGAGGTCGGGGTCAAAATGGTTAGGTGATGTTCCGGCTAAATGGGAAGTAAGGAATCTTCGCACCCTCATCTCAAAGCAGTCCGAACGTAATCGTTCAGACTTGCCGTTGTTGTCAGTCGCTCGTGAAAAAGGCGTATTCATCCGCTCCCTCACAGACTTGAAAGAAAATCACAATACCATCCCAGAGGACCTGAGCAATTACAAGGTGGCACGAGAAGGCAATCTTGTGATTAACAAAATGAAAGCATGGCAAGGTTCGATGGGCATTGCCCCATGCGATGGTATCGTGAGTCCAGCCTACTTCGTTTTCGATTTCCGTATCGCCAATCACGCTTTTGGTCAAAGACTCCTTCGAAGTAAACCTTACGTCGCTCACTTTGGGCAGGCTTCCGATGGGGTAAGAGTTGGCCAGTGGGATTTATCCATTCCAGGAATGCGGCAGATTCCTGTACTTTTGCCCTCCGAGGACGAACAAGCTGGCATCGTTCTTTTTTTGAGCCATGCGGACCGGAAAATCAACGGCTTTATCCGCGCCAAACGAAAGCTGATTGGACTACTGAACGAGCAAAAGCAGGCCATCATCCACCGTACCGTTATCCGCGGCCTCAACCCCGATGTTCAGCTCAAGCCTTCCAGTATTCCATGGCTTGGTGATATTCCGGTACACTGGAAGCTCAAGCGCTTTAAGTTTGTCGCCAGAATCAACAGCGGGCAAGTTGACCCACGAAATCCTCGATATCGAAAACTTGTCTTGATAGCCCCTAACCATATCCAAAGTGGAAGTGGGCGTTTATTGGCACAGGAAACGGCCAAAGAGCAGGGTGCTGACAGTGGAAAATTCTTGGTTAGTCAAGGTCAGATAATTTACAGCAAGATTCGCCCAAACCTCCGTAAAGCTACAATAGCTCCTTGCGAATGTCTGTGTAGCGCAGACATGTATCCGGTTACACCAAGAAAAGAGTTATTGCCAGCATTTATGCTCCTGCTCCTTTTGTCTCCACCTTTTACAAAGTTTGCTGTTGATTGTTCCATGAGAGTAGCGATGCCAAAGATTAATCGAGAAGCACTATCGAATTGTTGGATGTGGTTTCCCGAAAAAGACGAACAAGTTCAGATTCTCGATTATTTGTCGCAAGAAGTGGCACCTTACGACACTGCAATTACTCGCACAAATAATGAGATAGCCTTGATGCAGGAATACCGTACTCGATTGACCGCCGACATAGTAACCGGCAAACTCGACGTACGTGAGGCAGCAGCCAAGTTACCAGACTTGCCGCCCGATGCTGCACCAGAATCAGACGAAGATGAAAGCCCAAACGACCTTGAAACAGAGGAAAGCCATGAGTGACCGCCCTCCTATTCCAATTCCCGTGCAACGAAAGATATTGCACGAATCTTGTCACCGCTGCGCTGTTTGCGGCTTCGGGCTTTCCATCGAGTTGGCCCACATCATCCCCTGGCGAAAAACCCAGGACCACAATGCAGAAAATCTCATCGCCCTGTGTGCCACCTGCCATGAAATGGCCGACAAAGATAAATGGAATAGCAAGGATTTCGAGGTGTATAAGAGGGAACCATGGGCGCTGCGCACGAATGCCGGCAAACCAACCAGTGCCTCGCAAAAGGCAATGGTCGATTTCATCCTTGCCCGCGATGCCGAAGATATGGGCGATTACCAACGCTTGCAGCTCGTTCAAATAGTTGCCGCGTATGCGGGCGTCATGATTGCGGACGTGAAGTTAATGGCCCTTGCACCGAGCAATAGCTCTCTCATCCGCCTCGAAATGCCGAGGAGCGCCGCCGAGAAAATCATTGTCGGTTTCCAGGCTCAAGACCCGCGACTTATTTCCTTTTTTGATGATTTCGCAACCGTTGATGGCAAGTGTTCACCATTCGGTCCGGATGGTGGCATCAAACTTATTGAAACCGCCCGGCCCACCTCGGTCGACAAGCCACCGGTCACCAACGTTAAGGAAGAGGGATTGGAGTCGCTGATTGTAGGCGCTATGACCGCCTTTGGCTGGATTCCGGGCATAAGCACCGATTTCAACCGGGAATATGCAGTCGATGTTCAGCAATTGACGGCCTTCCTTGAGGCTACGCAGGAGGAGGTTGCAGCGGCGCTGGAGTTACGAATCGACGGCCCGATGCGGCGGAAGTTTCTGGCACAGTTGCAAGGCGAGATTACCCGGCGCGGCACCATTGATGTGATGCGGAAGGGTGTCCCTCACGGCAAATATCATGTGGACTTGTTTTATGGTACTCCATCTCCGGAGAACGAGAAAGCCGTACTTCGACATGCGGAAAACCGATTCAGTATCACACGTCAACTGCACTACAGCCGCGAGCAAACAAAGCGGGCTCTTGACCTGGCACTGTTTATCAACGGTCTTCCTGTGGCAACTTTTGAACTCAAAAATAGCTTGACCAAGCAGACTGCGGAAGACGCCGAGGAGCAATACAAGCGCGACCGAGATCCGCGTGAGTCCCTGTTCCTTTTTGGCCGTTGTGTTGTCCATTTCGCCATGGACGACCATGAGGTGCGAATGTGCACTCACTTGAAGGGCTCGAAGGGGATGGCCAAAGATTCGTGGTTTCTACCCTTTAATTTGGGCTGGAACGATGGCGCGGGTAATCCTCCCAACCGCTATGGCATCAAGTCTGATTACCTTTGGCGGCGCATCCTCACCCCCGGTGGTCTGACCGAGATTCTTGAGAACTATGCCCAGATAGTCGAAGAAAAGAACGAAAAGACCGGGAAGAAAAAACGGATGCAGATTTTCCCGCGATATCATCAGCTCGATGTAGTGCGTAAACTCCTTGCCGATGCGGCGTGGTTCGGTGCAGGCAAACGATACCTTATTCAGCACTCGGCAGGCAGTGGCAAATCAAACTCCATCGCCTGGCTGGCGTATCAACTGATTGGCCTGCGCAAAGACGGAATTGAAGTCTTTGACTCAATCATTATCATCACTGATCGCCGCATTCTCGATAAACAGATCCGTGAGACCATCAAGAGCTTTGCCCAGGTGGGTAGTATTATCGGTGCTGTGAAAGAGGACACAGGCAGCTCTAAAACCAAGCAGCTCACAAAATTTCTGAAGGACGGCAAGAAAATCATCATCTCCACTGTGCAAACCTTCCCCCATATCCTCGACAGCATAGGTGAGGCACATCGGGGTAAAAAGTTTGCCATTATCATTGACGAAGCCCACTCCAGCCAGGGCGGCCGAACTGCTGCGGCAATGAGTATGGCACTTTCCGAAGGTGGGGCAGAGCAAGAGGATGAAACCACCGAAGATAAGATTAACCGCATTATCGAATCCCGAAAACTGCTGCCTAATGCCAGCTACTTTGCCTTCACGGCCACACCCAAGAATAAGACCCTGCAAATATTCGGCATTGCATATCCTTCCGGTGATGAGGTGAAGCATCGCCCCTTCCATGGCTACACGATGAAACAGGCAATCCAGGAAGGCTTTATTCTCGATGTGCTGAAATATTATACGCCGGTTAAAAGCTACATCCGGCTTGCTAAGACTGTCGAAGGCGACCCGGAATTCGATGTGAAAAAAGCACGAAAAAAACTGCGTGTCTATGTGGAGAGCCACAGCAAGGCCATTCGTGACAAGGCTGAGATTATGGTGGATCATTTCCTTGAACAGGTAATGGGCCAAAACAAGATCGGAGGGAAGGCAAGAGCCATGGTGGTGACCAGCGGCATTCAGCGCGCAATCCATTATTTCTTTGCTTTCAACACCTACCTTACTGAATTAAAAAGCCCCTATAAACCCATTGTCGCTTTCTCGGGTGAGCCGGAATACAACGGAGAGAAGGTCAGCGAGGCTAAACTTAACGGTTTTTCGAGCAATGACATAGCCAACAGGATACAGGAAGACCCTTACCGCTTTCTTATCTGTGCTGACAAGTTCCAGACTGGCTATGACGAACCACTGCTGCACACCATGTATGTGGATAAGATTCTTTCCGGTATCAAGGCCGTACAAACACTTTCTCGTCTCAATCGGGCTCATCCCAAGAAGCACGATGTTTTTGTTCTCGATTTTCAAAACGACACTGATACGATTGAAAAATCGTTCGCTGATTACTACCGGACCACAATCCTGAGTAAGGAAACGGACCCAAATAAGCTCCACACCTTGAAAGGAGAGCTTGACCAGTATCAAGTGTATTCACCTGAACAGATTGATTTGCTGGTGGAGCTTTATCTTGGAGGTGCTGACCGTGACAGACTGGACCCCATCCTTGATGCCTGCGTGGCGGTCTATGTGAATGAACTCGATGAAGATGGGCAGGTAGATTTTAAAGGAAAAGCCAAGGCATTCACCCGAACCTATGACTTTCTTGCCACCATCCTGCCTTATGGCGTGCAGAATTGGGAAAAGCTCTCGATATTTCTGAATTTTCTTATTCCCAAATTACCTGCACCTGTCGAAGAAGATTTGGCCAAAGGTATACTTGAAGCCATTGACATGGACAGCTATCGTGCCGAGAAAAAGGCTACTATGGCCATTGCCCTTCCCGATGAGGATGCGGAGATTGAGCCTGTACCAACTTCAGGGGGAGGGGGGAAACAGCAGCCAGAAATGGATAAACTCTCTAGCATCCTCAAAACGTTCAACAACCAATTTGGTGGGCTTTTTGCTGATGCAAAGCGTATGGAAAAACGTATAACCGAAGAGATTCCTAATAAGGTCTCAGCCGATCAAGCCTTCCAGAATGCTAAAAAGAACTCTGACCGTCAAAATGCGCGCATTGAACATGACAAGGCGCTGAAGCGAGTTATCACCGCACTCTTTACCGACGATGCTCAACTTTTTAAACAGTTTCAAGACAATGAATCTTTCCGTCACTGGATGACGGATACGATTTTCGGGATGACTTATGATGAATAGGAGTGGGAGCAGGCAAGTTAAAAACATCTCGCCACGATAAAAACCAATCGTTCGGCGATTCGGTGTTTGCAAGTTCTCCTATTACCTGTGTCGTTGAAAATGAGTGAAGTGAAAAGGTAAGGAGGCAAAAGATGGATGGTGTGGAACCCTGTCCTAGTCTTTTTTGAGTTTTTTCTTCGCTTTTTTACACTTTGCTTTTTGGGCTGGGCCTAAATAGAAATTCTTAGTCAATTTTTGGAAATTTCCTATGTCGTCAGTTGCTTGCTCAGCTTCTCTGGATTGTTCCCAGTCATCAATAACTGTAAGTAAGTTATCATTGCAATCCACTAATCCTTTTTCGATCCAGATGTTGAGAACCCCCAAGGCAGAAAATGATTTAATGCTGAATTCTTGTTCTGCAAAATCAATGATGTCGGTTTCACCCGTAGTAATGGTGAGATTATTAGCGGCGGCACAGGCAATTATGTGTCGATCTACTCTACTTAGGTCAAACACTTTGTTGGTTTTTTCATTGATAGGGTTCGTTGAGAGTAGTAACTCAACAGTCGACAATGCAGTATTGTAATCCTTTGTGTCCAGTTCTGAATTTCTGATGCATTTAACACTTGGCAATAGGGATTTTAACCATGGATATTTTGTTCTAAATTTCTGGTTTGACTTTAATTCTCTGAGGACTTCTGCTGTGGTTACACATTCATATAGTGGATCTGAAAACATATCAGGAGCGATTCTCAATAACATCAAAACACTGCATGTGTCAGCGAGAATTAACATTGTTTTACATCTCTTTTCGCAGTTTTAAAAATTCATCTTTTAGGTCTGCGGCGTCAAGAGAGCTTTCAATGTCTAGTAACTCACCTAGTCGGCGGTAAGTCAAGTTTTCTACTTGTTTGACAAGCGATTCAAGAAACAATGGGCTTATTTCCTTCAAATATGTGACATATTCTTCAGCATTTTCAAACGCCATTAGATAGTCGCCAATACTGTAAAATTCTTTTTTCAGATTAGTATCTGCCCCATGGGGATTTATTGGTTCTTTGCTTGGGAATTGATTGTAGATCCGTTTTACAATACCGTGTAAGGCATGGCCGTTCTTTTCTGCAAACGATTTTAAAATATTGATCGCCTGGCCAACACGGAGGTCACTTATGTTGTTTGCAACAAATTGAACATACTCGTCTGGAAACTGAACATAATTTGCCACTAAATCACAGAAATCTTCTTCTTTTTTGTCGTACAGCCTGCCTTTAAATGTTTCATCACGGACCGCATGTACAGCTTCATGCAGAAGGGCGAAGTTTAGATCGAGGAAATTGGTATCACGATTTACAAACACAACCCTATGAGCAAGTATCCTTGTATAAAAGGCATATACTTTTAGTGATTCAGGGAATTTTTTAATTACTATTTTGATGCCCAAATCTTTCAACAAACTAAAGACGTGCTTTTTCTTTAATGGTTCGCCATTTTGAACTGATGTCATTTTACGCAATATCCGTGCAATATTACGGGCATTTTCGTCAGATTTGTCAGTTTCTCTTATGACCGGAACAACAGGCAATGCACTGTCGTTGAGAAAAAATGAATAATAGTCTTTTGCAAGGTTAAACGCTTCTTGTGACCTATCTTCAGTAACCTTCGCATTTCCTCTTGTCCGATGGACAGGTATAGAAATGTCGAATTTTTCGCCAATATTAAATAGTTCTTCAGGGTTAATGTTTAAAAGACGTGCAAGGGCCATTAGATGGTTGCCCTTCGGAATCTGCCCCCTTGTCCAATCATTGACGGCTTTTCTTGAAACACCGATAGATTCAGCAAGGCTGGCAATAGAAAACCCTTGAGCTTTAGCGAGGTCCCTCACTTTTTCTCCGGCCCACTTCATCTTTTTCCCCCTTAGTAGGTATGTTTGCAACAGGATCATTGCTTGAATATCTTGGCGGCCTACTGTATACTTTACTTTACGTATTATCAATAAGAATGTCAATTAATCTCATTTGATAACGAATTATGTAACGTAATGTTCTTTGTATTGCAATAATGTTCAGGCACTGTGTTCAACATAAAAGTGAGGGATCTTTTCAATAGCTAGTGCCGGTCAACTGTTGATGACCGGCATATTCCCTCCTATCCGGTTGTCAGCGTCTGAATTCCTTACACCTCTGCTCTGCACGCCGATAAATCATGCCCATCGGGGAGCATGCAACGAAGATGAATCATGAAAGTCTTTTCCATTAGGCCAACTTAAATCAGGATCCGTTCGACCTCATCGAGGGAAACCTGATCATCCCGGCGGTCATAGAGGCCTGTAGTGCGGGCTGATTCGTGATTGGCCATTTGTTGAGCCACCTCGAGCTTACCGCCATTCCTTAAATATTCCGTAATCCCTGTTGCACGAAAGCTGTGGCAACAGACCTTCGTGCGCACACCGGCGTCTTCGGCGCGCCGGCCGATCATGCGATACACATCCGGTTGTGTCATGGGCCTATCGGAAAGCTGACGTGTGCGGCCGCGGGCTGTACGAAAGAGAAAGCCCTTGGCATCCGCAGCGATTCCGGCTCCTTCCAGATAGGCTTCGATGTACTCCTCGAGGTTGTGATGACAGGGCATCTCGTGACGCTTGCCACCTTTTTCATGCAGGCGTACCCAGGTGCGGCGACCCTGCACATAGACATCCTGGATCCGCATTTTGATAACGGCCCCCACCCGCGCAAAGGTATAGACCATTATCCCGACAAGCGCTCGATCGCGCAGGCCCTGAGGTGAGTCTAAATCAATTGAGTCGATCAGTTCGCGGGTCTCTTCGACTGAAAGCACTGAAGTCTTGCCTTTTTTAACGACATGTTTCGGTCCCTTGACCGAATGTGCCGGGTTTGTCGGGATGATCTGGCCAACCACCAGCCAGTCAAAGAGCATCCGGATCGCCGCCAGGTGAAGCTTCACCGAGGGCGTGGCGATAATTGACCGCAGTCCTTCGATGTAGGCAGCGACATGTATGGGTCGAACTTGGCCGAGCTCATCAATCCCGTGCTCAACACACCAGGTGGCGAAGGCCCCAGTTGCCCGCATGTAAGCTTTTCGGGTGTTGGCGTTACTGATCTGCGCTGTGAAGAACTCGACAACCCGTTCGGCCGTCTTCGCATCGGGTGCAAAAAGCACCGGCAACATTCCCGCCAATTTCTTTCCGGTGATCATTAATTCATGTGCCATACCCTCCCCTCCCGGTGAGCCGATTATAATGTATGATAACGTCCTTTATCATACATAAGAATCGGCTAAAATTCATCGCCAAAATGCATGTGTGTTTGGTAGGTCAAGACTATCCGTGCGGTAAAGGAATCTCGCTCTCGCGCAGAGCCCGCCTTGTGAGTTTGTCCTAGTGCGGTTGTGCTTTAAAAGCAGATGGTGAAGGAGGTAGGACTTTTGTGGCGAAGGATGGTCTTAATGTCATCGAAAACTCAAGCGCAGCAGCTCTATGAAAAAATATAAATTAGACAAAATATTTGATTTATCATAGTCTTTTATAACTACCTGGTTTTGTTTGATTGTAATACCACCATGTAGTGTTTTGTTGCGGCTTTTTACGAATTTCATCATATTTCCCAACCAGACAATCAATAATACGATGCTCGCTTTCGGTATTGCCTCACTCGTCTTCTCTATAGTCGCTATTTTCATACCAGTTTTCGGTATTATGATCTCGGGCTTATCTGGATTTTTGGCTTGGCTTTCAACGGGTAAAGGAGGTACGCCTTTTGGTGCTGCTGCCGTAATTATAAATTTTATAAATATTCTCCTGTTGTCCCCGGCCTATATGCTCGTTGCTGGCCTTGAAGCCTCTCAAAGAAATCACGAGCAAGCTAATCTTTTTATCATCTGGGCAATAGTTCTATTTATTCAAATTGCAGCTGTTGTTGTGTTCGTTTGTAATGTTCTAATTGATTATTTTCTTAAACATAGAGCAAAACAGAAAAATCGAAATGACAGTTTGCGTTTCAACAAACAAGATCCTCCACAATATTTTGCTGAGACCGAGGGCCAGCAACCGATGCTATACGGGATTCCAGATCCCGAGCAACGGTTGCCAGGCTCAGCGCCTTGAGATTTTCCCGCAATGCGATCATGGCTGCAGGCATCATTGTACACCTCCCAACACGCCATAAAGGCTCAGATCAGGAGAAGGCAGACTCGACCAGTCGGCAAGCTGTGCAATGGGAACAATCTGTTCATTGGCATATATCAGCAGATGTCGAACCCCCTCGCTACTGGAAAGATTCTTTTCCAGGGCGAGTTCTACCGCAGTCTCTACCTCGTCGGCCTGGTAGCGGCTGTACAGCATCAATACTGCAATAAAATCCTTGATCCCTTTGGTTTCCCCTTGGATATGACAAAAATTTGTAAGTAACTGATGCAGTGACTGGGGCCAGTGTTCTCGCCATTGCCGAATCACTCGCGCACTGGCAAATGACATTGGACGTTGCTGGATCAGATCTAGATAGTGCTCCGGGGCAAGGCTCCATTTGTTGTTGGCGAATAGACGTTCATGGACGGCAAGTCTTTTGCCGTCGGCAAAAATCTCCACCCGGTCCACATGGACAATTGTCTTCAGCCTGCGCCCTGCATACTTCCACGGCACGGAGTAACGATTCTTGTCGACCATTATCGTGGCGTATTTATCAACCCGGGCATCACCCGGACGGGTATTGCTGAAGGCTATATTCGGCTGCTCGAGAAGATGGGCTTTTTCACCCTCAAAGAGGTCGGCTACGCTCTCTGAACGGCTTGCCATCTTGTGCGAACCGTAAGACAGGCAGTCAGCAAGGAGCTTTTCGTTGAGCTCCTCAAGGCTCTCCGCCTCAGGTACCGGAACCATGTAGTTCCGGCGAGCAAAACCGACCAATCCTTCCACTCCTCCTTTTTCATTGCCGCTGTCAGCATTGCAAAACCGGGCGGTAAAACTGTAATAGGCCTTGAATTTACTGAAACTTTCCTGCTCAATCCGCCGCTTACCCAGGAGTATTTTACGCACCGCTGTCGTCAAATTATCGTAGATCAAAACCGGGAAGATCCCGCCAAAAAAACTGAAGGACTGGATGTGGGCATCAAAAAATGCCTGTTGACGTTCACAGGGATAAAAACGAACAAAGTGTTTGCCGGAATATTTGCTTCGCATGCAGAAAAACTTCAGCCGAACTTTTTCACCGCCAACAACCGCCGTTGCGGTGCCCCAATCTACCTCTGCTTCCTGCCCAGCTTCCGGTTCGCATGCTATGAACGCCTGGCCTGCAATATCAAGCCCTAATTCCATTTGTACCATCCGCACATAACGACGGACGTTTGATTCACTGCCTTGATAACCCTGCTCTGTTTTTAATCGGTTATATACCCGCCGAGCTGTGTGCCGTTGCTTCTTCGGCTGATCCTTGTCCTTCTTCAGCCATTCCTCGATAATCGTGCGATACGGCCCCAATACAGGAAACAGTTGCTGTTCTCGTTCACTATATCCCCACGCTTCTCCTCGTAGGGCTTTTTTGATCGTGTTGCGCGAATTCCCTGTCTGCCTAGCCAGTTCGCTGATGTTCGTGCCATAGACCCGTTGGGCCGTCCTGATGTATTCGTATTGATCCATCTTGAGCAACTCCTCACCTCCTGGCGGAATGTCAAAAAAATGTGACATTCTAACAGAAGATTGATTGCCCAGGGTGGTCAATTTTCGGTAATCACTACCCCTCTTTGCTGGTCAATTTTAGGTTAGCACAACCATGTATCGCAATTTGCTTGGATATTATGGAATTTTCGCCAAATTTATTTTTGTATGCGATTTTCTCCAAGAGAGAAAACCTCTAAGTAGTTAATTATAATGAATACTCGTTTTAAAAAATATCTGCTTTTTTTCATCATCCTTTGTTTTGCCCCATTATTTCGAGAGTTTTTTTTCGGAATGGTGTCACATCATCACCAACCGTTTGCAACCATCGAAGACATTCTACATACTGTTTTGGAAATAGTCATAATGGGTGGCCTTGCCGGTGTGCTCATTTTTCTCGATATCCGTTTTACGAGGGACAAATTTAAAGAACTCAGAGTTACACAAGCGGTAGCGATAGAAACTTTGGCGTCTTTAGCCGAATATAGAGACGCTGAAACCTCACAGCATCTGCAAAGAATCGGTATATTTGTGAAAATATTGGGAGATAAGCTAAAAAAAGATTCACCTTACAGTGGCTATATGAGGTCCCAATTTAGTTATATTGAGGATTTGGTTCATGCTTCAGTTTTGCATGACATCGGGAAAATCGCAGTGCCTGATGGTATTCTGTTGAAACCTGGAGTTCTTACTGATGAGGAATTTGATGTGATCAAGACACATACTACCATTGGATCAGACATTTTAACCTCAGCAGATTTGCAATTCCAGAAACGTGTAGGGACACAGAGTTATTTAACATTGGCCCTGACCGTTGCTAGGGCACATCATGAAAAATGGGACGGAAGCGGTTACCCCGATGGTTTGGCTGGAGAGAATATTCCTTTGGCTGCAAGGATTGTTGCACTTTGTGATGTTTATGATGCTGTCACCTCAGACAGAGTATATAAAAAAGCATGGTCACACGAAGAAGCTGTGCAAATGATCAGAAAAAATAGGGGGCGTCATTTCGATCCAGTCATAACTGATGCTTTTTTGCTTGAAGAAAAGATATTTGAAATAACAAAAAGGGAATATGCAGGGTGATTTATCCTATTTAGAATAGACACACCTTGTTCTACTCTACTATTAGATATCTTAGGGAGAAGGTAGAATCGTTTATAGCAGAGAACCCTACTTTCATTGTTTTCAAGGTCCACATAGCTATTTGGATCTCGACTGCCACGTAAGTCAAGATCTTTCCTCTCGATCAAAACCTACCTTTCTTCTGGGAAAATGGGGTCGTACAGACCAATATTCAGTTAGAACTGAACCGCTACGCGGAAAAAAGCAACCCTGTGCCTAAACAATCTATTTAGCTGATTCCCCATATTATATTTCTTTTCACCCAATCGCACTCATTACACTTGTGCGCTTAGGGCTTCGCCCACACGCACGTTTTTCTGATTTTGTATCCCACCCTAAATTTCATTTTCAATAGTACCCTCTTTTTGGTCAATTAGAACTTGTAGCATCATTCTTATTCATCCAATCAAGGAGGTATGCCATGAGCACCCCGATCAGAGCCAAATTCATTGAACACATGAAGTTTTTAGGTTTATCAAAGCAGACACAGCGAAGCTACATAAATGGAGTCAAGGGATTGGCTAAATATCACAACGAATCCCCTGATAAATTAACCAACGACCAAGTGCGGTCGTATTTTCGGCATCTCCTTTTAGAGCGAAAATTAACACGATCAACATGTGGGTCATATCTGTGCGGCATTACGTATTTCTACAGACATCTCTGTAATCGAGAAGTTGATGACCGTTTTGGATTACCACCACTGCCTCGAAGCAAAAAATTGCCACAAATCCTTAGCATGGAAGAGGTTAGTCGATTGCTATCCTGTGCTGAGAATCTCAAACAACGGGTTTTACTCAAAACAATTTATAGTGCAGGGCTGCGAGTATCTGAAGCCATCCGCCTCAAACCCGAGCATATCGAAAGTGACCCATCAAGAATGATGCTTAGAATTGAGCAAGGCAAGGGACGCAAAGACCGCTACACTGTTTTATCCGAAAGGCTACTTTGCGAACTGCGAGAGTACTGGCAGAAATATTCTCCTGGGCAATGGCTCTTTCCCGGCCAGAAACCTAACTCACATATCACTGCTACTTCTGTGTCAAGAGCTCTTTACAGAGCAAAAAAAAAGCTCAGATTACCAAGGCGTGCAGCCTGCATACGCTTCGACATTCATTCGCTACTCACCTTTTATACAACGGCTACGACCTCTATACCATCAGCCAACTTCTTGGTCATACCTCAATAGAAACAACCACGATCTATCTCCATATCGTTCCAGCAAGATTTGCCGATCTTAAAAGTCCTCTAGATTTCCTCGAACCGGAAAAGGAGGATAATAATGCAAAAAAATGAAAGCAAACCAGAATTAGCGGATATTTTCCGTAAATATGGGGCAGATTATCGACGTAGCCACTTCTTGTCTACTGAACAATCCAAAACAATGTATCACATCGAAATCTGCCGTACTGCTCTACTTGGGGGACATACTGAAGCCTGTGATCACTGTGGTTTTAAAAAGAATGCTTACAACTCATGCAGAGACAGGCACTGTCCGAAATGCCAGACACTTGTGAAGGAAAAGTGGCTGGATGCCAGGAAGTCTGAACTGCTGCCCTGTCCATATTTTCATAACGTGTTTACTCTGCCCCATGAGCTCAACCCTCTCATTTTGAGCAATAAGAAAATTATGTTGGCAATGTTATTTGGTGCCGCGAAAGAAACTCTCCAGGTTTTCGCCAGCGATCCACAGTGGCGACTTGTTGGACAGCTTGGCTTTATTTCGGTTCTGCACACATGGAACCAGAAACTTATGGATCACTTCCATTTACATTGTATTATCCCGGCAGGTGTACTCACATTTGATAAGACAAAATGGGTTGCTGCCAGGGACAAGTATCTTTTCAGGGTTGAATCTTTGGCTAAAGAATTCAGAAAAAGGTATCTGTGCAAACTTGAAAAAGCATATAGACAAGAAAAACTATGCTTCAATGAAAGAGCTTCTGGCTTTGCCGACAAACTGGTTTTTGTTCAGATGGTCAACGTATTAAAAGACAAGCAGTGGATCACTTACTCAAAACAGCCATTTGGTGGGCCGGAGCATGTGCTCGAATATCTCGGTCGCTATACACACCGAGTGGCCATAACAAACAACCGAATTTTATCTATTAAGGGTGGTGAAGTATCTTTCAATTATCGTGATCGCAGTGATGAAAACAAAGTCAAAGCTCTTACTCTCAAAGCAAAAGAGTTCATTCGGCGTTATCTTCTGCACATCTTGCCGCGTGGGTTTATGAAAATCCGTTATTTTGGCTTTCTTGGTCATGCAAACAAAAAGGTGAGTATTCCTTTGCTTCAATTATTGATAGATCCAGAGGCCCAAATTGCTGTAAAATTATCAGAGACTGTACAGGAAATGATGATGCGATTGACAGGAGTTGATTTGTCTCTCTGTCCGGAATGCGGTAAAGGAAAAATGGTCTGCATTGAGGAGTTACCAAACCTATTACGGGATACGTCCTGACTGTTGCTTAGTTGATACCTTAAGGTTTTAAGAAAATTTGGATTTTATATTACACAGGAGAGGTGCGCCTACTTTTGGCTAATACAGCTCCGAAATTAACCTGTTTAACGGCTCCAAACAAAAAAATGAATAATTCTTCCATAATTCATCAAATTGCAGAAGGATTAAGCTTCTCTGAGTTGTTTTGTTTGCAAAATACACCCATTTTGCAAACTGGCGCCCGCTCTCTGCTATTCTTTAAATCCCCATAGAAGAAAATTTAACACTCCCAGATGCTCCGCAGTTCAGTTCTACGGTTTTATCAATAATTGCGAGAGATTAATCTGGTCAACAATAGTAGAACAGGATTTTGTTCTCTGGTTAGCGGTTGAGATATAGCTAAGTCGCAACAATTGATAAAACCTATTCTTACTATCTTGCACGCTGCCTGACACTCACTCCAGAATAATCTGCAAAAATAATCTGGAAGAATCCTCTTTTTTGCTGTCTGCAATCTCGATGACGACGGATGGATACAAGGAATTTCTGACCTCCTATCATTTTGTCCAATGTTTTTCTGTTATTATGGCCGGTAAGTGTCTGATTTTCCAACGTCGATTCTTAAAACATGAGACAAAATAATCCTTTTTGTCTAATGGGTTCTGCGAGAGCTAATAGAAAGAGCATCCATGTAGGGTGATAGATGCCAGTTAAAGCAATATATGGTATACTTATGGGTAAATATCCATTGATCGGAAAAACTTATGGAGGTCAAAAAATGGATCAAAAATCTCATTGGGATGATGTTTTTGCCCAAAATTCAGCTTTTTTTGGAGAAGCCCCAAGTGATTTTGCACGAAGATGTTGCGAACTCTTCCAAAAAGAAGGTGTGCGGTCGGTTTTAGAATTGGGGTGTGGGCAGGGCCGTGATACGTTCCTTTTTGCTCAACAAGGGTTCGACATAACCTGCGTGGACTACTCAGAGACAGCCATTTCAGCCGTAAAAGAAAAAGCTCAAAAAGCCTCGTTAACAGCTCAGATACACGCTCAAACGCACAATCTGAAAGAGGCCATGCTTTTTTCAGATAACTCCTTCGATGCCTGTTTCTCGCACATGCTGCTATGCATGCATCTATCCACTGCCGAAATTGGTTTTGTTCTAAGAGAAATGCACCGGGTGCTTAAACCAGGGGGGATAGCCGTATATTCAGTTCGAAACAACTTTGACAAGCACTATAGAGCGGGTACCCATCTTAGCGAAGATATCTATGATGTTGGCGGTTTTGTGATTCATTTCCTCACTGAAGAGAAAATTAAGAAACTGGCTAAAGGTTACGATATCGTGGAAATCAACCGCCTAGAGGAAGGCAGTTTGCCCAGAGACCTTTTTGTAGTCACCTTACGTAAGGCTGCCAGCCCTGAAAATTGGGAGCTGGAAGATACAAAGGAGAGTAAAGACATGAACGACCCCATGCAGAAATTTCAAGAGTTTCTCGATGCCACCCTGGCCCCGAGGGTTCTGGAAAATAAAACTAAACAACTCGTCACTTTGGCCGCTGCTTTGGCTGCAGGTTGCGATCCTTGAACGGATTTAGGCCTCGCAGTTGCGAGGGAAGCTCAAGCAACCAAAGAAGAATTGGAAGAGGTCGCCGCTATTGCCATGGCAATTAACGCTTTCAAAACAAGGAGCCTATTTAAAAATAAATTTGTAGATACACAAAAGGATATCCCAAAAGGAATTAGCATAGAACAAAAACCTACGCCCGCGCCTGTCCGCACCTGAGGCGTCTAGGCTAGGCTTCAGGTTGAAGCCATTTTAAAAATTTTATTCGTTTGAGGATTATTTTTGATGGAATGTTTTGATCCAACTGTAAGCCAGATGCTGACCTTAGAGGCAAAGCAATATCTGCTTAATCACAAAAAATATCTAAAAGATTTTTCGGAGTGGGATGAGCAGATTAGAGATTGGCTGGCTTCACAAGAAGGAATTGATTTAACCCCTGAGCATCTCCACACTGTTGTTTTTTTGCGCAATAGTTTTTCTAACAATAGATTGCATCCTGTGATCAGGAAAATCACAGAAGAGCTAGCCAAGAAGTTTGGAAAAGAAAAAGGAACAATAAAATATTTCCATGAATTGTTTCCTGGTGGCATCCATCAAGCTTATTTGATTGCCGGACTACCCATGCAGGACAGCTGTTGCTAAGCTCTCTCGCGCTGCTCGGTCGCTGTGGTTGGGTGCCGGAGTCCTCGTATCAGGATGTATTGGGGAGTTGCTCCGGCCTCTTGCTGGCCTGCCGTCTACCGTGATGTCAAGCCTTTCATCGTTCCTACCTTCGATCCCGCATAGTTAGTGCCTGAAAGAAAACAGAAAAACGTTATAAAATCAAGGTGATACAATTATCAGCCTCAATCGAAGATAATGCGAGCGATAATAACACCGAATATTGAATAATGATGTAAGGTGTTGATTAATATGGTATATTTCTTTCAGAAAACCATTCAACTTTACTTCTGAGTGGATAAAACGACCGTAAACGCAAAATCTTCGTCAGGTGAAAATATAATGCGTAGAGTAATCGAGCCACAAATGAAATTGGGCGAACAGGCTATCGCCGATATAAAGCTGGATCCTAAATCACGTGATGATATCCCGCAAATCCTTCGTGGGCTCCAACATATCTACACCACACCTGAACTGCGAGAGCCGATATTTACCATTCTGGAAGAGGTTTTGCCTGAGCGTCAAATCGAAGGAAAGACCATTAAGGCCGACCCTAACAACGGTCGTCCCGGCATGACTCAATGGCAGATTCTGGTGCTGGGAGTTCTCAGATTGGGGCTCAATGCTGATTACGACCGTATTCATGAATTGGCCAACGAACATAAGACCCTTCGGAAGATGCTTGGTCACAGTGATTGGGCTGACGATAAGTATTATAATCTGCAGACCCTCAAAGATAATCTGAGGCTGTTTACGCCGGAAATCCTGGATCGACTCAACCGGGTAGTAGTCCAAGCGGGACACAAAGTATTAAAAAAAAATTGGAAGATGGCACCGTAGGCCGTTGTGATTCCTTTGTGGTGGAGACTGACGTGCATTTTCCCACAGATATTAACTTGCTGTTGGACGCCATTCGCAAGGTCATCGAAATCAGTGCTGAACTGTCCAGAGCCAACAATTTACCGGGATGGCGGCAATACCGCTACCATCAGCGTTTATTCAAAAGGCAGTACCGCATAGTTCAGCGGCTCAAGCATTCCACTTCCAAAAGTGAAAGCAAACGCAAGCAGAAGGAACAAGAGATTCAAGATGCCCATCGTACCTACCTGGACTTGGCGGAGGGGAATCTGACACGAGCCGACCAAACCCGCCAACAGATCAGCCCGCACGATCCTCTTTTGATGATCTGGCTCATCGAATTGAATAAGTTCATGCAACATGGCCGTCGGCAGATAAACCAGATTGACCGTCGGGTGCTCCAGGGCAAACGTATTCCCCACGATGAGAAAGTGTTTTCTCTGTTCCAACCGCATACCGAGTGGATCAGCAAGGGGAAAGCCGGCGTTCCGGTGGAGTTGGGACTGCGGGTGTGTGTTATGGAAGACCGAGACCGCTTCATTCTGCATCACCGAGTGATGGTAAAGACCACTGATGACAAGGTTGCCTTTGCCATGGTGGGGGAAACCAAGCAGAAGTTCCCTACGTTACGTGCGGTCAGCATGGATAAAGGTTTTTACAGTCCAGCTAATCAGGAAGTATTGAAATCGCGTCTCGATTGTGTAGTGCTGCCCAAAAAAGGGAGGCTTTCGCAAGCCGACAAAGTCAGAGAAAGTGGCCCTGAATTTGTCAGTCTGCGCAAACAACACTCGGCGGTGGAATCGGCAATCAACGCCCTGGAGGTCCATGGATTAGACAAATGCCTGGATCACGGTCTCAACGGATTTAAGCGTTACGTCGCCATGGCTGTGGTTGCCCGAAACATACAGCGTTTGGGAGCAGTGTTGCGCCAGCAGGACCAAGAGGCTACTGAACGAAAACGCGGATCTTATAAGAGAGCTGCCTGAAGTGATCCGGCTGATGAGGCTGTAAAATCGATGGGACAGTTGCGCGCGGATAATGCAATATATTAGAATTATTCCTATTTGGTAATGTTTTTAAACGCAAAAGTGCTGTCGGAAGGAAAAATTTCCGATCTAACTGTGTCTGCGCTGATACGAACTTCTGAAAATTTGGGGTTCTCTGTCAGGCACTAGTTAGACAAAAACTTTTTATCTAATCCTCCATTTTCTTGAGGCCCTCGAAGGGATTTGGCGCACCTCCATCTTGCCTCGTGGCCTTGTCCACCAACTGGCGAACGTCAGCAAGGCATCAACGCCCTTTCGGGTTCTTAGTGGCACACTGACACCCCCCTGCTTTTTTTTCAGACAGGATTCTGTCCATGATGGTGGACTTGCCGTTTTTCGTCAAATCTTCCTCAATGTCCGATGCGGTATAGCCAAAGCAATAACAAATCAACTCGTCCATTTTTTTACCTATTGATGAGAATTGGGTTGGGAATGTGTCCATTCTTTGCGCATTAGACAAAATAATTCCTTTTGTCTAATGTTTGATAGTCGATGCTGAACCAAATTATTCTTGGCGTTAAAGCAAGAAATTTTTCCAGAGATTATCAACCGAGATAATTGCTCCATTTCCGACCATTACCGACGTTGATAGTACTTTCTTAGCAGTGCGGGCAGCGTGATTCGACAGATCGTGTCGTGTTTCAGTTAGTATCAACCACGTTGCCTGACACTCCTTCCAAAGTGATCAGCAAAAATAATCTGGTATTATCAAATTTTTTGTTTCTGCAAGCTTGATGATGGGTTGAAAACAAGGAGTTTCTGAATTTTCAACATTTTGTCCAATGTTTGCCTGTTTTGATGGCAGGTAAGTGTTTGATATCCCGATGTTGGGTCTCATGCCTCTTTAGAAAAAGAGGATTAAAATATATCCGTGATTTCAAGTTGCCGGATATAGCCATGGAAGCAATCGCTCGACATCGTCAAGCGGGAAGGCCAGCACAAGCGGGCTACGGGTGGTCTCAGATTGCGCGTACCGATCCTTTAACGTCACCGTATGTTCACTTAAAGCGCAAAGGAACAATAATATTAATTCCTGGAGGAGGCGGGGGAGGTGGGTCATAGTAGACGGGAGGTGGGCCATAGTAGACTGGAGGTGGGCCGTAGTAGACCCTCGGCTCGTCGTAATAGCGATATCGATGTTCATGACGCCAGTGACGAGCGTGACCCTCGCGTTCCCTCCATTCCATTTCTCGGTTTCGTTCATATCGCTCGCCATTATCCCAATTTCTCTCGCCTTCCCATCTTCTCTCATGCCCCCTTTCATAATGATCCTTTGTATGAGCGGGGGTGACGGTTCCAAATGTTATTATAAATGTAAGGGACGCAAGTGCTAGGAATGCGCCACTCCCCAATCGGCTTAGAATATTTTTCTTGATGGTTTTCATAATGTTATCCTTAAAAAGGATGATGAAAGGTGTTACTTAGACTTGCTTTTGCCAGACTCGTGGTCGTGATGCCAAAACCAAACAGATTTATCTCTTTATGATTATAAGTGTTTTTTCTCTTTCAAGCAATATCTTAAATACTCAGTAACGAAAGACTTTGTCTAATGGCTCTAGTCTTAAATAAAAGAAGTCGCTCTAGTAACTTGAACAAGCCTTAGGTGGAAAATCCGTTACCAAAAAGCCATCCCAAGATGGATAGATAATTGGGGCAAATAATGATTCAAAAATGCTTTCAATCCTACAAGATTTCCATTGGCAATCCTCGGAGTAAGAGTACCCTTATTGACTTAAGACTATTCTTGAAACTTCGGTTGGCAGAGTCCAATTTTTTACTCAATAAAGGACTCCCACTCAAAGTCATTAGACAAAACAATTCCTTCTGTCTAATGTTTTAGTCGATGCTAAACCAAAATTTTATTCCGGTGTTGAAATAAAAGAGTCGAGTAGCCCGGGGGAATATCACCCCCAGGCCCTCACAGATCCGGACTTGAGTCTCTCGACTCATCCGGCTCCTCATGTCCCCTATTCAGTAAGGTTTGCAATACTCGACGGTTCTTCCCATCTCTGGTTGACCAATAAGTAAATTTAGACATGTTACCCCCTTCGCTCACCCCCATTACAGAGGCTTCATCACTACTACGAGGTAATCCGTCCCTGTGCTCCGCATTGGTACTCTCATCCTCGTGGAGTCTCCACTTGGATTTCTCCCTTGGCATCGGAACGACAGGTTCCCACGTTCCACTCGAAAGCCAAGATCAAGTTCACGCCACCTTTATGCCGGCCGCCGATCGGGCAGTAAATAGGTTATCCCCCGAACTTATCCTGGGATAGAATTAGCTCCCAGTTTTGACGACATCAGAATCTCTTTCGACACCTCATCAGTGGTTCGCTTGCGCTCGTCTCCATGATCCACACCTGACCCGGTCTTGCCGGGCCTTTTCCTTAACGCTCACCACCATGGCTCTTTACCACAGCAGCTTAAGGTGGTTTGAAGCCTGCTCCTGCAAGCCGACTCCGAGGGACCTACCCTCATCTTTCGTGTAGTTACGAGCAAAGGTACTTGCTCTCGTGGCACACTAATTCCAGAGATTACCAACCAAGATAATTGCTCCATTTTTTCAGCACCGGACGACCGATACTACTTTCCTCTGTTGACCGTCAGTTAGTATCTTGCATGCTACCTGACACTGTTGCGGTATCTGGCAACTGGCTTGTTCCGAATGGCCTACTTGATTTTATTCTAATAAAAACGTATATTGTTAACGTATGAACACCATTAAATGGCATACCAAAGCTTTGAAGCAACTGCGCAAGATCGACCGGCAGGACAATGCCGCGATCCGTTCCGCCGTCAATGATTTGTCTGGTATGCCCGATTGCCAGGGAGTGAAAGCCCTGATCAATCACCGGTACGGTTACCGGCTACGGGTCGGGCGTTACCGGGTGCTATTCGACTATGACGGTGAGGTGCGGATCGTTGAAATCCAGGAGGTAAAGAAACGCGATGAACGTACATACTAATAATATCCAGATCATCCATGACCATAACGGTGCTCCCGCCTTTGTGGTACTACCATATGCTGACTGGCTGGCCAGTCGCGACCGCCAGGAAAATCTTGTCCCCAACGAAGTCGTCAATCTCACTTTCGATCACGATTGGTCCCCGATGCGTGCCTGGCGTGAACACCTCGGACTCACCCAAGCCGAGATTGCGGCAAGGGCGAACATGACACAGGGAGCCTACGCCCAGATGGAGAACAGCACAAGACCGCGTCGCGCCAGCCTGAAAAAGATAGCATTGGCAATGGGGTTGACGGTCGAACAGCTTGATTTCTAAACAGCAGGCGATATCTCTTGTCGACTTCGGGAGGGAATACTTTTCTGCTCTCTTCCCGTAGAACCGTTTGCCCGATAATACTTTCCTCTGTTGACCGTCAGTTAGTATCTTTCACGATGCCTAACGATCATGTCCAAGTGACCAGCAAATATTCTCATGGAGAATCTCAGGCCTGAAATTGTTGTTTTGTTGTTAGGCTTTGAAGGCAGGGAAACTTCAAGGGTTCAGTAGTAATCCAAAAAATCGGATTAAGAGCAGTTTTCAAGAGGTTCATCCTGGCAATCTCAATCAAAAATCTCCGTGCAAAACAAGAAAGTATCAACACTTACGATGGCCAGATATGGACCAATGTTCGGATTTCGAGTATCCATTGCGCAGAGTGAAGTTGTTCACTTGATGTCGCCGATTTTACGTCGACCTTTAAGCTTTTCTTTACCATCCGCTGATCAATTTGAAAGAATGTCCTTCATCCGCTGGTATTCTTCACTTGATATTTCACCTTTCGCATACTTTACCTTGATGATGTTCATCGAGTCATGACGATCAGAATGGCTTTCGCGTCCTGAGCCGAGGCGTTGTAAAAGTCTGGTAACAAGATAGATACCACCGACGAGAAAAAGAACCGTCCAAATCATGCCAAAGAAGCCACCGCCCATCGACCACCAACCAGTTCCGAGCATCCCGTTCCAATTACATCCCCACATATGAACCTCGTTGAATTTGAGAATTGATGTTGCTTAAATAGATCATCTTTTCAAGGGGATGGAGCATCGCGTGCCCCTCCCCGTGAAGATCGCTGTTACCAGGAGCCACAATATAATCCATTGCCGACGGATTGAATATTATGCCTGCGTGCTGCTTCCACAAGCTGGTTCTGTTTGTCCGAGATGCTTTCAGACAGAACCCGGGCACGCTTGGCATCGGGATTAGCGCCAGCCATAATGGCATTCAGCTCGGCTTTATCTGCGGCCATGCTTGACCTTATGGTCGCGGTCTCTTTTTGAAAAGCCAGATACGCCTCATTATCGAAGTTGCCCCGATAGTTGTTCATCATGCCGTAATCACCGTCCATCATGTGATTTCCGCCATTCATCATGCGGTGTCCACCGTTCATCATGCCGTATCCGCCACACCCACCGTTGTTGTGGGCGAAAACGTTTGTGGACATGACTGCGAAAGTTGCTGCGGCGACCAAAGCTAGGGTGATAACTGTTTTTTTCATAACTAAATTCCTCCAAGGATTTTTGGGTTTTGTGATTAACTCATGCGATTAACCTTTACTCAATTCATCGCAAGAGCCATGCCAAAACGAAATAATTGAGGTAATCTCTCGGAATTAAAGACTGTTTAAATATTTCACAAAAAAATCGACGATACCAGGCTTGTCGTGATGTTAATAGTTGTTTAACATTTAGACATTAACAACAACTAGTGTCTAAATATTAAACAACTCTCTTGCAGTCAGGTCACAACGTATATCAAATGAAAAATCGATTAAAGGCATTAATAGGCAACGTTTCACCATGGATCGTTATCGGCATGAGTCTTATTCTCGTGGTCGTTGTGCTGGTACTGGCAGTCATGAACTACAACCGGGAAAAGCGGTACATGGAGCAAGTGCTCAGCGAAAAAGGTGGTGCTCTGATCAATGCCATCGAAGCCGGCGCCCGGACAGGCATGATGGGTAGGATGGGGGAAAAATCGAATCTTCAGGTGTTGCTGCATGAAACCGCTGCGCAGCCGGATATCCTCTACATTGCCATCGTCGATTCATCGGGACGGGTTCTGGCTGACAGCGATGTATCCAAAACCGGACAGAGTTTGATCGCACCAGCAGTATTGGCCTCAATGAACGCTTCTGCGGATGTGCAATGGCGTACTGTTGACCGAGCGAATGCGTCAAAATCTTTCGAGGTGTACAAAATTTTCCAACCAACACTGTCTATGGATGACAACATCAGAACTCCCGGAACAATGAACAATCGTATGCGACAAATGATGCAAGGCTGTTCTGATAATATGATGGGCACGCCCGCTCGCGAACGATGGCAACCGGGCTGGAGGCATGGCTTGGACCAAGACCGGGTTCTCGGCCCCGGACAGCAGCCCGTTATTTTGATCGGCATGGATATAACCCCTTTTGAGGAAGCCATTAGCGAAGATATTTCGCTCACTTTAACCATGTCGGGCATTCTGCTGCTGCTTGGTCTCGGCGGAGTCGTTTCATTGTTTTGGATGCAAAGCCACTTGCGCTCAAGAAAGCTGCTGCATGACTCCCAGGCCTTAACCTCGGAAATAGTCGCCAATATCCCGGAAGGTATCATTGTGTACGGCCCGGACAGGAAAATAAACTACATCAACACAATCGCCCTGGGGATGCTTGGCTCGGATGTGACCGTGCCTTCAGAGATCCAGGGTCGACCGGCACCAGACATCTTGCCTTCGGCACTATGGCAGCTGCATGCGCAGGTGAGCAGGAAACAACCTGTCGTAGAGGCGGAACTGGAACTCAATGCCGGCAGTCCGCAGAAACTGCCCATTGTTGCCGTGGTGACTGACATCCTTACGGAGGAAGGAACTGTTGTCGGAAAGATGTTTATGCTTCGCGACCTCAGGCAGGTCAAACAACTTCAGGAGAAAATACGTAAGGCCGACAGGATGGCAGCAATTGGCAATCTTGCAGCTGGTGTGGCGCATGAGGTGCGCAATCCACTCAGTTCGATCAAAGGATATGCGACTTATTTCGGTTCCCTTTTCCCTGAGGGAAGCGACAACAGGAAGGCTGCAGAGGTGATGACTTTGGAGGTGGACAGACTTAACCGGGTCATCTCCGAACTGCTGGAAATGGCTCGTCCCGCCGACATCAAGAGAAAAGACACCGGGCTTGCCGCGCTCATCGATTCCTCACTCCGTCTGGTCAAACAAGAAGCGGATGGTGCAGGAGTAAAGATTTCCGTTGCTTCGGCACCGGAAATCGGTTCGATCCCGGTTGATCCCGACCGACTCACTCAAGCTTTGATCAACCTCTACATCAACGCAATCCAGGCCATGCCAGAAGGCGGTGAACTCAACGTTTCCGCACAATTGCAAGGATCGAACGTATTGCTCCGCATAAGTGACACAGGAGCCGGCTTGCTGAAAGATACGCGGGCCTCTATTTTCAACCCCTATTTTACTACTAAGCAAACCGGAACGGGACTTGGCCTGGCGATCGTCCACAAGATTGTCGAAGCCCATGGAGGGACCATTGAAGTGGAGCGCACGGGGCCTGACGGTACAACTTTTTCCCTCACCATTCCCGCTAGAGTCAATCGAGGTGAAATATTATGACAGCTACAATCCTGATTGTTGACGATGATAAAGCTCATCTGTCCATGCTGAAAACCATCCTCGCCGGCTGGGGGCATGTTGTGGTTGGTGTAGAGGACGGTGGCGATGCCATTCATAAAGTTCGGGAAACACCGTACGATGCCGTACTTATGGACGTGCGAATGGCCAAAGTCAGCGGCATTGAGGCGCTGGCGCGGATTAAGGAGATCAACCCAGCTATCCCAGTTATTATCATGACCGCCTATTCCTCAGTGGATACGGCTGTGGAGGCTATGAAGATTGGCGCTTATGACTATCTGACCAAACCGCTGAATTTCGACGAACTGAAGCTGACGCTGGATCGGTCCTTAGAACACATGATTTTGCTCAAGGAAAATCAGTCACTCAGAGAGCGTATAGCGGAAGATTCGAGCCTGTCGAATATCATCGGCAAAAGCCGAGCCATGCGAGAACTTCTCGATATGGTGAAGACTGTTGCCGCGACCGAGGCGACGATTCTGATCTCCGGCGAAAGCGGCACAGGCAAGGAACTCATCGCCAAGGCCATCCATGCAAACAGCAACCGCAAAAAGAAAAACCTCGTTACGGTCAACTGCGCGGCCCTGACCGACACTTTGCTGGAATCTGAACTATTCGGTCATGAGAAGGGATCTTTCACCGGGGCGGACAAACACCGGGATGGGCGCTTTATGCAGGCTGACGGCGGCTCGATTTTTCTCGACGAAGTGGGGGAAATTCCCCTGCCCATGCAGGCCAAGCTCCTCAGAACAATTCAAGAAAGAGAAATTCAGCGGGTGGGCAGCGACAAAATCCTCTCGGTTGATGTACGAATCATCGCCGCGACAAACCGCGAATTACTGGTCGAAGTCGAGAATGGCAGGTTCCGGGAAGACTTGTACTACCGTCTGAATGTGGTGAATCTGTTGCTCCCGTCATTACGAGATCGAATGGAAGACATACCGCTTCTGGCCAACCACTTTCTCATGCAGTATTCCGAATTAAACAGAAAACGACTCAAAGGGTTCACACCGCCGGCAATGGATATGCTTGTCAAATATGGCTGGCCCGGCAATGTCCGCGAACTGGAAAACGCCGTTGAGCGTGCAGTAATTCTTGCCGCCGGCGAATTCGTCGCCGAAAAAGATCTGCCTCCAATCATATTCAAACATTTCAGGGAGTTTTGTGGACAGAATGAACCTCTCGTCTCAGATAGCGTGGCCGGCAAATCTCTGCAGGAGGTAGAAAGAATTGCCATTGAGGAAACCCTTGCACAGACGGGTGGAAACAAGAGCGAAGCAGCCAAACTCCTTAATATCACCCGCACGACGCTTGACAACAAGATCAGGAAATACGACATCGAGATCATACGGTGAAGCTGCTCATGAAATAATAGGAAGCCTCTATTCACGAATGCCTGCAAAATCATCTCGTCTTGTTGTACGTTACCCGTGGCAATATCAGCAACAATCAGTCAAGGTTAGTTTCCATATACTTCCTGAGAGGGTGTTGACGCCTACTTTATTGAGATTGCATATAAATGGAGTAACAGCAAACGAAAGCTTACCAAAGAGCAGGTAAATTTAAGGCTCAGGTGAGTTTACAACTCGTTACTGCAACCTCTTCATGGATTATCTCAATTCTCAGGTTTCTGATTTGATGTTAGGATTTGAAAAGAGCAGAATTTCGTATATACAATAGATATCTCAAGTTTGTGATCGGTGGTTAATTGGTTGAGATCAGATGTGCCAATCTCAACACTGTTCGTTAAACAAAAATCTATTGTTTCGACCTATCGTTACCTCATCCCCAGTTCTGCTTTATGGTTTACCTCTACCGAAATATGGACAAGTTCTTCATGGATTCTTAATAACTGCTTGAAGTAATCAGAGTCTAGAGCATCACTCGTAATGAGAGACAGGATACAAGCATATTTGCCCTTGCCTACTCTCCAGACATGCAGATCGCTGATATGAGAGGCAGTAGGACTCGCTTCAATAACCTCTCTAATCTCTTGAACCACTGGAGCATCCATTTCAGCATCGAGTAAAACACGCATGGAATCACGCAATAAACCGTATGCCCAGACAGTGACCAATCCGGCACCGACGATACCCATAACAGGATCGAGCCAGCTTGCTCCCCACAATTTGCCGCCAATCAAAGCAAAAATGGCTAGTACAGATGTTGCCGCATCAGCGATAACGTGTACATAAGCAGAACGTAAATTCAAATCATGATGATGACTATGTGTTTTGTGGTCATGATGATCATGTCCATCCCTTAATAACCAGGCGCACACCAGGTTTACAGTTAAGCCAACTATAGCAATGCCGATAGCTTGGTCGTAATGAATTGGAGTGGGGGCGATTAAGCGCTCGACCGATTGATACAGCATAAGAGCTGCGACCAGTAGTAGAAATAATGCACTCGTATAGCCCCCCAGCACCTCCATTTTCCAAGTACCAAAGGCAAATCTCTTGTCGTGTGCGAATCGACGAGCAGCCCCGTACGCAAGCACTGATAGTCCGAGCGCTAATGCGTGGGAACTCATGTGCCATCCATCTGCCAACAGGGCCATTGAGTTGAAAGCCCATCCGCCGCAGATTTCGACAATCATCATAACAGCCGTTAGTATGACTGCCCAAAGAGTGTTTTTTTCTGCTAATGGATTTCCTTCGTCAAAAACATGAGAGTGGCTCCAATCTTCAAGGTTTAAAGCAGGTTGCATTTTGTTTTGATCCTTTATTGCAAGTTCACAATTTTCCCCCTTAGGACTGATTATCAAGGGATACTGATTAGTATTAAAATGATCGCAGGCTGTTGACTTATCGATTTACCGGAGTAAAATGTCTTGGATTCATGATCTTTCAAATAAACAAAAACTCTCTGTGCGATGCCAAAAACATACAAAGCCCCTGTTGACTTTGATCTAGCTGGGGCTTTGTATTTCTAGATGAATCTTTTTGGTGGTTAACTCTATTGACAAGTGTCTGTCCTAGCTGCAACAATTTTTCCTAATAGGTGGTGAAAAGACAACCTCTTTCGCTATTTTTTCTCTCTTGCCAATGAGGTGAAGTCCTCCGTAAATGACCGCTAACATAAGGAATGCTAGAGCAATGTAGAAAATATTATGCCCCTCTGCAATTTGGTAGAAGAGCGTCGCAACAGCCCACGCCAGCATGGTGCTGTATGCCGCCATAACTCCAGCATAAAAACCTCCCATTTCTTGCTGTGCCGCACCAATTACCGCGAGGCAGGGAAAATACATCAATACGAAAAGCAGATAGGCAAAAGCAGAAAATACCGTGAAGTAGGCTGCAATTTGCTTATAGATGGCTGTGTCTGCACCGATCTTGGCCGATATGGCTTCACTGTCCTCAGCGATAAGACCAATACCAAGGATGTCGAAAGAGCTTATTTTCCCAAGAAAGCTATCACCTACCGTTGAAAACGCCTTTACGATCTTTCCGACAATATCCAGTCCACCATTTGTGGTTTCTTTAGATTTCTCAGGTGTGTTTTGTTCCATCGTGGCATAGAGCGAATTGAGAGTGCCTACTATGGCTTCTTTCGCAAAAAGACCGGTAAATAGAGCAACCGAAGCAGGCCAGTTTTCTTTACTTATTCCCATAGGTTCAAAAACAGGTGCTATCAATTTACCGGCATAAGCTAGAATCGAGACCTGTGAATCTTCATTGCCGAATGAAATCTCACCATTTTTATAACCTATGGAGTTAATCACGCTCAGGACAAAAACCGCAGCTATGACAATGGTACCGGCCCTTTTTATGAAATTTCTCATCCTGAGCCATGCACTTTTAAATACAGCATTCGTTTGTGGAGTGTGATAGAGAGGCAGATCCATAACAAAATGCGATGGAGTACCTTTGAAAAGGGTATTCTTTAGAAAATAACCCGTGAGAATTGCCATAAACACACCTGAGAGATAGATCAGAAACACTGCTAATCCCGAGTAGGCACCAAACAGAGCGGCGCAAAACAGTGCATAGACAGGCAAGCGGGCTCCACAAGACATAAAAGGTGCCATAAAAATGGTCATGAACCGATCTCTTTTGGTATTTAAGGTTCTCGCAGCCATAACTGCAGGCACAGTGCAACCAAACCCCACAATCATGGGAATGAACGCTGAACCCGGAAGACCAATTTTTCTCATAAAGCGATCTGCTACAACCCCGACCCGTGCCATATAGCCAAGATCTTCAAGGATGGCTAAAGCAAGAAACATGAAAAAAACCACAGGCACAAAGGTAGCAACTGTCTGACATCCTGTTCCTATCCCAGTTGCAATGGCAACAAGCCACTCCGGACTGCCAAGAGATCCTAGTAGAGCCCCTGGAATATCCACGAACAATAGACCGCCGATAATGTCAAAGAAGTCGATGAAAACCGAACCCAGACCGATTGCAAACCAGAATGTGACAAACATCGAGGCAAGAAAAATTGGGATCGCCGCAAATCGATTCATTACTACATTATCAATCTTATTCGTGAAATTCTCGTTTCTATCTTTCTTCTCCTTAACTACTCGACTACATATTTTATCAATGTGGCTGAATTTTTTTACAGTATCTAAAACTTCTGAACGGGAAATGTGTGATTCGTGAACAGGCAGATGCTCAATGGTTTTTTCAATTTGTTTTATCGCGTTGAGCACACTGCCTTTATCAACTGCGATAACAGGGATAACGGGGAGGCCCAGATCTTTGCTGAGCCGCTCCTCGTCGATTTCCAATCCTTCTTTCTCCGCCACATCCAGCATGTTCAGAAGAACGATTATTTGGTTGGTCCTCTCTTTAAGGTCCATCGTTAAAAAAAGGTTTCGAGAAAGGTTTGTTGCATCAACAACATTGAGGATAAGGTCATATTCACCCTCTCTAATGACGCGCTCAGCCAGTTTTTGATCTTCAGAGTCAGGACTGAGGTTATATGTACCTGGAAGATCAACAAGTTCTACCTTGCTCCCTTGAAGTGGAAAAGTACCTTCAAACTTTTCCACTGTAACACCAGGCCAGTTACCAACTTTTTGCCTGGAACCCGTAAGGCTATTGAACAGGGTCGTCTTTCCACTATTAGGGACACCAGCTATCGCGATTCTTGCTATTTTGTGCATCTTATGACTCCTGAACCAGAATTTGTTGAGCCTCTTTTTTCCTAAGCGCAATGCGACTTCCACGAATTTGGAAGACTATTGGATCTGATAGGTGGACAGGAGCGAGTTCGATGGGTGTACCTTCCACAAAACCCATTTTATGCAGTTTTTGGGTATATTCAGAAGGATGGTTTTCGAATCCTAAAATCAGGTAAGTTTTTCCTTTACTGATCTCAGTGAGGTTGATGTTTTGGGACATTATAGCCCTCCTTTGTCTAGGGGAAATTATCTGTGAACTTTCATTAGACGTTTGATGGATTTGACCTTTTTACAGTTCAAAGTTGTTACTCCAGCTTAAACATCCGGTTGATTTATCAATGGAAGGGGAATGTAACAGAGATAAATATTATGATCAACAAATAAAATAAGGGTTGCCTAAAATAATTGTTTTTGAAGTAGCTTGAGGAGGGGGTAAATCTCCTCTGCAAGAGAGAGCAAGTTTATTGTTCGACGATCGGGATTTAGTGCTTTTCACAAAACTGCTAGCTATAAATAAATGGAATTTTACATGTTTTTATCATACGGGTTTTCACTCAACCACAAATCTCAGCAGGGAAAGAAAGCCTTTAAAAATCTTAACAACTCAAGAAAATTTACATGATTAGCTTATTCCTTGTAGCCTTGTATGGATCAGGAGTCAGAACTATGACTTTGATTTGATTAACAATTGGCTCTAGTACTGGTCCGGGCGTTTGTCATTGCGGGCCGCTGCAGCTAATGACTTTTTTGCCTTTTCTGAACTTTAGGGGTGAACAGGAAGATATTTCCGATATTTACCTTCAATTAAACCAGCGTAAACGATATAGTTTAGAGAAACTATCTTCAACTGGATTTAATTCATGACAAATCGTTCTACCAATTATCTGTTTTTTATTGCTATTCTATGTCTTGCCCCGTTAATTCGAGAATTTCTTTTCGGTCTAGTGTCACCGCACCATCATCCCTTTGCTACAACCGAAGATATTGTACATACCATTATAGAGATAGTGGCAATGGCTCTACTTGGTGGTGTACTCATTCTCATCGATAGAAGGTTCACGCGTGACAAATCCAAAGAACTCAGAGTTACACAAGCCGTAGCCATAGAGACGTTAGCATCTCTCGCTGAATATAGAGATGCTGAAACTTCTCAACATTTACAAAGAATTAGTATATTTGTAAAAATATTGGGTGATAATCTTCAAAAGGATTCACCTTATAGTTGCTATATAAAGTCTCAAAATAATTATATTGAAGATCTTGTTAATGCTTCGGTGTTGCATGACATAGGTAAAATCGGAGTACCTGATGCAATTCTATTGAAACCTGGAGCCCTGACTGATGAAGAATTTGAAATAATTAAGACTCACACTACCATTGGATCAGACATTTTAAGATCTGCAGATTTGCAATTCCAGAAACGTATCGGCACACAGAGTTATTTAGCTTTGGCCTTTAGCATTGCTAGAGGGCATCATGAGAAATGGGATGGTAGCGGATATCCAGATAGCCTGGAGGGAGAAAACATTCCTTTAGGCTCCAGAATTGTTGCACTTTGTGATGTGTATGATGCCGTAACCTCAGACAGGGTATACAAAAAGGCATGGTCTCATGAGAAAGCTGTTCAGATGATCAAAGAAAATAGAGGTAGTCATTTTGACCCAATTATAACCGATGCTTTCTTACAAGAAGCACAACTATTTGAAATCACCAAAAAGAATTATATAGGATAATCTCTCTGAGAACAGTGAGAAAGATAAAGATGAATCATCATACCTCTAATACAAAACGAAAAGAGGTTAAAGTCATTATGACACAATGCAGGTAAGTAGACGAATCATAAGCAAGAATAGGATTTGATTTGGCAATCTTAACCGTATTACACAGAACAAAAACAAACCTTCTTTCTGAGAGGGTAGGAATACCTAGTTTTCAGAAATTGACCAAAAATGGAGTAACCGCCGATTGAAGATTCCCAAAGAAAGGTCTAAGGAACGCCAGTAGGCAATGTCATTTATCATTATCACCTGATGTTCTGTAAGAGCTCTTGGATAAGCTCTAATCTGAGATTGTTTTTTTTACTGTTAGGATTACGAAACCGACTGGTTTTTTCAGGACGTTAGGCATCTAAAGTTTGGCGATTGGCGGAACTCTTCTACCTTCGATGTGGCAATTGAAGCATCTGCGGCTTGCCCATAGGAGTTTATTGTTGGAATTGAATATCGTGTCCCCGCAACTCTATCCCTAGTAATCGTGATTTTTTAACCCTTTATTTGGCTCAACGCCTCCAGCCCTCCCTCAAGGTATCGAACATTTCGGCCACTATCTGCGAGTTGCTGTTGAATCGCTTGGCTGACGGAACCGCCGCGAACACAATAAACAACGATCTCCCGGTCGGTAGGTACTGAGGGAAGCCATTCATTGATTTCCGCAGGATTCTGCCATCGAGCATTACTGAAAGTGTGCGGATTTTTGTCAAAATCATCTTTGCGCCGCACATCAATCAGAGTGACGGTCTTTTTGTCAGCAAGAAGCTCTTGTAATTCTGTTGGGTTGACACTCTTTTCCATACGACACTCCTTAAAACAACAGTTTCCAGAAAAATCCCAAACCGGCACAACCGGTCAGGACGGTGATCATGCCAAATTTGGCGTAGCGCATGGCGATAAAAGAAAGCACAGCCAGCAGCAGGCCAAACCAATCGGCTGAGGCAAAGTCGGGTATGGGAACTGTTGCACCCAAGAATTGCAAGGGCGTCGTCTTTCCGAACAAGGCACTCAGGCCGAACCAGATAGAGAGATTCAGCACCACCCCGACCACTGCAGCAGTGATGCCCGAGAGTGCACCATTAAGCAACCGGTTATGGCGGAGCTGTTCGACATACGGAGCACCAAGAAAGATCCAGAGAAAGCACGGGGCAAACGTCACCCACACCGTAAGGATGGTACCGAGTATCCCGGCAAGATAGGGGTTCAGTATTCCAGGATCACGATAGGCAGCAAGAAAACCGACAAACTGCACTACCTGAATCAGCGGCCCCGGCGTTGTTTCCGCCAGCGCAAGGCCGTCGAGCATTTCTCCGGGATGCAGCCAACCATAACCACTTACCGCCTCCTGGGCCATGTAGGAGAGAACTGCATAGGCGCCACCAAAGGTGACCATGGCCATCTTGCTGAAAAAGAGGGATATCTTAGAGTATACATGCTCAGGTCCAAGCAGTATGACAATCAGCAGAACGGGTCCCAGCCAGATACTTCCCCAGGTGACCAGCACCTTTAAACTGCGGACAAGAGTCGGAGTGAATCTGCCGTGTTCATCTTTTGCCAGCAAAAGGTCGATAATCCCCCCTTCATCTATACCCTGGACGGCAGCAATATCGCCGTAGATCCACCGGGGGCATAGCTCGCCAAGGCGTTGAGGACAAAATGTCATCCCCAGATACCCGAACAGGCCGGAGACGATTATCACCACGGGAAAGGGCGCCTGGTAAAAAAACATGGCTATAAAAGCAAGCCCTGCCAGCAACATCAAATATCCAGTCTTCAGCGCCTTGGCGCCAATTCTGAAAACGGCAATGACGACAATGGCCAGTACAGCAGGCTTCAGACCGTAAAAAAGCGCCTGCACTGCAGCCACATGCTGAAACCCAGCATAAATCAGGGTGAGAATTAAAACGGTCACCATGCCGGGAATGATGAACAGCAGGCCTGCGGCCAATCCTCCCCTGGTGCCATGCAGCAACCAGCCGATATAGGTGGCCAGCTGCTGTGCCTCTGGGCCTGGAAGCAGGTGACAATAATTGAGGGCATGGAGGAAACGGTCATTGCTGATCCATTTCCTCTCTTCAACAAGCATCCTGTGCATTAGGGCGATCTGCCCGGCCGGGCCGCCAAAACTCAACAGACCGATTTTTATCCAGACCCGCAGAGCTTCCCGAAATGGCAGCGGTTCCTTGTCTTCTTTTATCTCTTTTGTATTCATTTGTTAGCCCCCTTTTGGGATGCCAGAGCATCTTAACTTTTTCTATTTTCAAACATGGAATAGAGGAGAAGGTCGTACGTTATTTTGAGTCCACCGGCAATAAAGAATGGGGCTGAGAAAAACAGTGGATTAGCCATTAATAAACCGGCTATCAATGGTGAAGCTGCGGCCCCCACCGATCTGGCAACAGTGGTGATGCCGGAAGCAGCCGAACGTTCATCTGGGGCCACCACGGCCATGGTATACGATTGGCGCACAGGCACATCCATCTGGGAGATGCTTGCTCTGAGCAGGAGCATACCGACCGCTGCCCAGAGATTTGGCATGAGCGGTACGAGGCAGAGCATGATATTCGACGGAATATGGGTGTAGACCATGGCCGCTATCAGACCGATCCGATCGGCAAGCCTTGTTGCCAGCAGTGCTGACATTCCGGCGAACAGATTGGCGCCAAAGAATAAAGCTCCTAATCCACCTTCATCAATGCCAAAGCGGATATGCAACCACCAGGCGATCATACTTTGCACAACGAAACCTCCGCCAAAAGCATCGAGGGCAAAGAGACCACTTAACTTAAAAATTGTTTTCCTTGAGCCATGCAGCCCGATTACTGTCTTTGCACTGCTTGCCGTTTTTGCTGTTGTCATAGGAAGTTCAATTTTTCTTGATAAATGGAAAAAAAGCAGCATCAAGAGAAGCCCGCAAACGGCGTATCCTGCCATAATCCACTGGTAGGACTCGAGCCTTTCGAAGCCACTATTCTGAAGCAGACGTGCCAGCCAGCCGCCGGTCAATGCACCGGCTGCCGTTGCGAAAGACCCGGCCAGGTTATACCAGCCGAATAATTTGGTGCGCTTGTTGTCGGGGATTAGCTGTGAGAGTGCCGCCTGCTCGATAGAAATAAACGGGCCAATTTCACCTCCACTTGGGCTGACAATGCCGATAATCGCTGCAATAGTGATCAATAGCGGATTCGTCGTCAGCAGAAAGACAATGCCCGCCAGCATCATCAGCAGAGTACCCAGCAGTAGCATGCGCCTCCGACCCATACGGTCCGCGACCATGGTCACCCAGAGAGAGACAACGATATCTCCGATAAGCGTCGCGGAAAGAATTGCACCGACTTCTGCTGGGTATAATCCTGTGGCAGCAAGATAGAGCGCCAGAATTACCGATATGAACCCGTAGGCGAATAGCCGGACGATCCTGGCGGAAAAGAGAAGAACAATGTCTTTTGGGGAAGTATCCATATAAAAAATGCTATCTCCCAGGCGCAGCACCGGGTATGTTTGCGTTACCTGGCCATCCAACCCTGAATTTCTTCATGCAAAGCAAGATAACGGTCAAGGGTGATTGGGTTTTTGCCATATTTTTCATAAGATCTGAGTATTGCTGCAAATCGGGATTCCGCCTGATGCTCGTCTATATCCGGAACTATCCCGTCGGTGTAGATGTCGACCATCCGGTCAGCATAAATGACGATCTTCTCCTCAGGGGTTCGCAGGGTGTAATCCCGAACCGGCAAACCCAACTCTATTGCTTCAGGTTCTGTGAGCCCGCCCCGGATGTGCTTGAGGATGATCTGTCGGATTTCCTCTTCCAGTCCGAGTTCTTCCGCCATCTTCGCGCCAATCTCTCCGTGCTGCATGCCATAAGTCTTAGACTTACCCAGATCATGGAAGATGGCGCCCCGGGCCAGCAGGCGGCGATCAACCGCAATCTTCAGCCGGCTAGAGATCTCCAAAGTCTTGCGGGCTACTTCGATACTATGATCGACAGCTTCCTCCGGGCAACCAGCCTGTTTGAGTATGTCGATCTCTTTCATCAGAAGATCCTCGGTAACATGGAGGAAAAATTCGGTAACAGCTTCATCGCCCCAGTTTTCGCCGACAAACTGCCGGTTTTCAGCAAGAGCTGAGAGCTCGTGGCGGGCCGTTTTAAATTCCGGATGGTTGTCGAGCCAGTCATGCAAAGGCTGATATTCTTCACCGGTACGGCGGAGACTGGTCTTGAGGTGTTGTGCATAGGGAGGCATATCATTACTCCGTGGAATAGTTTGTTTAGATGGTGGGGGAAAACGGGCAGACAATGCCCTTGAATACTAACCCTGAAGGGTTTTCATGAATCCTGCATAGAGGGAGTCGAAAAGCAGGTTTGCCTGCTTCAGCAGTTGGTGATCATCCTGTCCGGTTGCCACCAGGCCATCAATAATGGTCTTCAAGAGCGCCGCATCATCGGGCAGTGTCTCTTCCTGGATGTCAATACACCGAACCAGCTCACTTATCCGGTCCAGAGCAGGGTCCTTCAGGCTAAAATCACGGATAAGAACCTCGAATGTGATCAACTCGCCCTGGTGGGTGAAATCACCGACTGCCATATCAAACGGCAACTGGTCGCGATCAAGATCGGGCATTTCCCCAGTCTGTAGAAAGAGGAACTGAGCATCGAGATCAATAAATTTTTTGATCAGCCAGGCGGAACCCAGCCGGTCTATATATGGCCGGGCACGGGTAACCCAGATTCGCCCGGAAAAATCATTAGGATCAAGTTGCATTGCCGGGATGGTTTTCTTTGCAGGATAACGTAACTGCTCAGAAATAGAATCGAGCACGCTTAATGTTTTGCCTGCAGCACCTGAGGGGAAAAAATCTCTTTCCCGTACTGCTTCGCATCGTTTACGGAGCTTCTGCAGGGCGGCAAAAAGCTCCTTATTGCTGGTTTCATTTACTCGATTTTCCATAAAATCTATTAAGGATCTCGCCTCTTCCTGGATGCTCGTAAATTCAGGGTCGACCTGCGCTTGAAACAATTGTTCAATCTGCTGGTTGGTTACGGCCTCCACTTTTTCACACTGAACAGCAACGGCTTCTCCTCCCAGGTTGTTTACTTCACGAATCAGCCAGCTGACTTGCTCCTGAAGATCGTCTCTGTATGGCAGAATTTGCAAACCAGTCTTGAGTTGTACAGCACCGATGGCGGTTACTCGTCGCCAAATCCGCATTCGGGCTCTAGCATCACTTGCTGGAACTGTATATGAGAATATAATCCATGAGTTCATAGTGAACATAATTATAAGTTACACATATAACAGCGTCAAGTGACAAAAGCTACCATCGGTTTTTTTTGATGTAGCTTGTACGCATGTAGCTTAGATTTTAATTCAAAAGGAAAGGCTCCAACGTTTGGAACCTATTGTACGGATACTACAATCCTGATGGTTCGTGGAGAATGACCGGGCTGGGAGAGATTCATAACGGCAATATCAAACAATCAGCGGATTATATTGATTAGGGATGTTTCCTGACAGTGTAGGATTGGCTAAGCACAGAGAATTGATCAAAAATGGAGCAACTGCAGATAAGAGCTTACCAAAGAACATCTACCGAGACCATTGCTCCATTCCTGAAGATAGTCGGAGTTGGTAGTACTTTCATAACAGTGCGGGTACCGATTCGATAGATCGTGTCGTGTTTCAGTTACTATCAACCTCGAAGCCTGACAATCCACCAGAAGTGATCTTCAAAAATAATCTGGAAAAATCTGGGACTTAAAAATGCTTTTTTCCTGCCAGGCATTTCACAGCACTGGCATATTCCTGAAAGTTAAAAACACCTTTTTGTGTTGCTAGGTTTTCGAGACGACTTCTCTTTTATAGATACAGTAGCCGAAAATCGGGCATGTGTTTTGCGTAAGACTATCTGTCTTGCTGTATTAACAATATTTTAAAACGCATCAGTGTTCGGCAATCATGAACCGGATTATTAGGTAGTAAATCAATTACCCCATAAAGCGTTATTATAAAGAATCTTTTTTATTGGGGTCAGCCTTCTAAATTGTATTCTTTAATTTTATTAATAAGGGTTTGGCGGGCAATACCAAGATTTTTTGCTGTGAGACTCTTGTTATTATCCGTATCATGAAGGGTAGCCCGAATCATTTCTCGCTCCATGTCGCGCAAAGTCCACCCTTGCGAAGAAAACGTTTTTGACATGGATGCATCGGGATCCGGCAAGAAGTGTGGGGGGAGGTCTCGTGGGGTGATTTGTTCTCCGGGACAGAGCACAACTGCTCGTTCTACTGTGTTTTCAAGCTCTCGAATATTACCAGTCCAGTTGTAACGCATGAAAACATTCAGTGTCTCTGGATGAAAACCTTTGATATTTTTTTTGTTTTTTTTGTTTTTTTTTGCCAGAAAATGGTTTGCCAAATCAAGTATATCTCCCTGACGCTGTCTTAGTGGAGGAAGGTCAATCGGTACAACCGCTAATCGAAAATAGAGATCCTGCCGAAAAGTTTCTTCCTTGATCATCTCCAGAAGATCTTTGTGTGTTGCAGCTATTAACCGAACATCAACATTGATCGTCTCATTGCCACCGACCCTTTCAAATTGGCCCTCTTGGAGTACTCGGAGAATCTTTGCCTGCGTTGGCAGGCTCATATCACCAATCTCATCAAGGAAAAGTGTGCCACCGTGGGCTAGCTCAAACCTACCTTTTCTCCTTGATGTTGCCCCGGTAAAGGCACCAGCTTCGTGGCCAAAAAGTTCACTCTCAAGAAGGTTTTCGTGAAGTGCAGAACAGTTTACCTTAATAAAAGGCCCTTTCTTGCGAGGGCCATTTTCGTGCAGAGCATTTGCAACGAGTTCTTTACCTGTCCCAGATTCTCCTTGTATCAACACTGTGGCGTCACTCTGCGCGACCAACTTGAGCATAGAGAAAAGATCACGCATGACCTCGCTTGAACCAATTATCTTGCCGAAAGAAAAGTCCTCCGCCAATCTTTCTTTTAGATAGGCATTCTCCGTCTTGAGAGTTGAATGGTCAAGCGCTCTTGTCAATACATGTGCCAGGTTATCAATATCAATAGGTTTAGTGATATAATCGTAGGCTCCTTTTTTCATAGCCTTTACAACGCTTTCAATGGAAGAAAATGCGGTTATTACTATGGTGGGGATATGGTTACCCGCATCTTCGAGTGCCTCAAGGGTTTCTATACCGCCCATTCTTTTCATTTTTAGATCAAGGAGAATGAGGTTAAAGTGATTCTTTAGCAATGCGGCAAGAACTTCATCCCCATCACATGCTTCAGTTATACTGTAGCCAAGCCTTTCGAGGTTTAACTTGAGCATTGTTCTGTGCCCGATATCATCATCAACTAACAGCAACTGAGGTTTTTTTTGTTGTGTATCAATCATGTTCTCTCCTCAAGAGGGAGCACTATTGTGATAGTTGTGCCCACGTTGACAACAGAGTTTATCTCAAAATAGCCATTGTGCCGCTCAACAATTCGGTGACTAACAGCAAGGCCCAATCCCGTACCGCTTTTTTTTGTTGTATAGAAAGGATCAAACATTCTACTCTTGGTTTCTTCAGACATCCCAGTTCCTGTATCCGATACAGAGATTCGACACATTTCCTTATCACATTTAATAGTTAGCGATACTTCACCACCGGGCGGTGTCGCCTGGATACTATTTTTCAGTAAATTCAGAAGGGTTTGTATCAGGAGATCGGTGTCGCCGTATAGATCAGTCTTTTCATCATATTTAGGAACAAGGCTGATCCTCTTCTCAACAAAGTCTTGTTCAAGCAAAGTGACTGTTTTTTCTAGCATAGCTTTTATATCTATCTTTTCGAAATTAAGTTCACGGGGAGCGCCAAACTGGAGGAGTTCGGTTACCAGGTGGTTCAATCTGTCAACCTCATTTATCATGAACTTTGAATACTCTCTGCAAGCATCTGACGCACCATCCTCAGAACCGAAAAAATGGGCCAGACCTCGCAAAGTTCCGAGAGGGTTACGCACCTCATGAGCAATACCTGCTGCCATGGCGCCAAGGGCGGCAAGCCTCCTGGAGTGTTCTAACTGTTTTTCCATTGAGCGTATTTCTCGCACATCTCTTATAACCAGAACCCTGCCAATCCTATTGCCTTGATGATCCTTAAGTTGGGCACTACCCATCTTAATGGGTACTGGTTCGCAGCTAGCAACCTGAAATTCTGCATCCTTTTCAATCACATTGCTTTGTGTGGTGAGTATTTCCGGTGGGCATGTCGGAAAAATATCCAAAACTTTTTTTCCGATAATATCTTTAAGGCGACGTTTGAACAGTTCCTCAGTGTTTTTGTTACACGATACGATATTTCCATCCTGATCCAGGGTTATAAGTGAATCGGGAATGCTTTCCAAAACATTGTTGGTGTAGAGTTGGGTGTTAAGAAGTGTCGCGTGGGTAATACCCATTCTCTGATAGAGGTAATGAAAATACAATCCGGCGAAGAAAAGAAGAAGCAGCATCACCAGCATGAAAATGGTGTGATACATATCCTGTTGTCTAGTCTTCTCATACTCATTGGTATAAAAACCAACAGAAATATACATCTGTCCTTTAGGTTTGAAGGCAAGGTTCCATTGCTCCCATCGGCTTTCCATCATCGACATGCTATGCAAAGATGTCGTAATTGGATTAAATTTCTGGGATATTTCAAAAATATTATCAGGCCAACTTATTGAAAAAACGGGATTGTTTCCAATATTTTTTAAGTCAGAGTAATTTTTGAGAATGGCTTGTGAAATATTCCCCTGTGATACAACAACAGCATTATCTTCATCAATAATTCTGATAAAGGCAATACCCTGATCTTTTAGTACTTCAATAGCGAGATCTTCAAGAGGATTATGTCCAGCAGATTTACGAAACATCATCGATGTTCGTGTTCCAGCCTCAAAGGCATGGATCATTGTCTTTCCCTCCCTCATAAAAGACAGTTCCATGAGTTTTTGACTGCGGTCTCTGTTTTTGATGGTTGCAATTACAAGAATGCCAATAAGCAAGGCACTGATTAGCAAAAGTAGGGCCGCCGGTTTGGAAATAGCAAATGTCTTTGGGGCTTTGAGGATCAGGTTGTCTTGCATCAAATTCACCTTGAATCGAAGGTTATGTAAATAGGGAATAGCAATTTTCCTGCCAAGACAACAACTAACCTCATAACTCAGTATCTTCGAAACAGCGCCTCACACAATGTGCTTAAGAAACTCTCGATTAGTGGAAGAGATTCTCTTGTAAGGTATCGGTGGGCCACCACCTAATCCAATATCCACAACTTGAGTGTACAATAATTATACAGCAGCACCCGACTAGTGTCAATTAATTGGACAATGCGTGCGGCCAACTCATTGGACACAGCATCGACAACCCTCCGCTTTTCGTTCACGTTGCCTGCTCATTGACTCTGCTATCCTTTGAACAGACCTATTGGCATAACTGTTGCAAATGACAGGAGTATTAAGGGAGCTCTATCTCTTAGTTCATTTTTTAATATAATTATCTTTGATCAATGACATCACTGATCTTAATGTGCGTTTAGCATTGAAGACAACAAGAGCACGGACTGTCGTCATAAATAAGATTTCTGAACATAAAAAACGAAAGGAGGCCTCGATGAATAGATTTTTTTTATTGTTTGCACTGCTCAGTTTAATTTTTGTTGGTAATTCCATGGCTATGGAAGGAATGAACCACGGTAACAGTACCGAGGATGGAAGTTTTACTTATATGGCAATGGCTGGAGACATTCACACCGAATTTAAAGTCATGGATCTGGCGAGTATGAATATGAAAGATCCAGATGGCAAGACTCATCATGTCATGGCCACGTTTACCCGCGATGGTAACAAAATTGATAAGCTAGTCGGGAAAGTGAAACTTGTCTCTCCCAGTAAAAAAGAGCAAATAGCCGATTTAAAGGATTATGGCGGAGGCGTTTTTGCCGCCAATTTTATCATCGACGAGCCTGGAAAATGGGGTGTCATATGCCTCTTCAAGGCTGGAGCTGAAAAACAAACGGTTAAATTCTGGTACCCGCACATGGCAAAATGATTGATTTCTTCGGCAGGATCCGGTCATTGCCTTTGACAACGATGACCGGTTACCTGACAACCAACACCTCGGCAGTGTTGCCCTTTGCCGGGTCTGTTTCCCTCAAAGAGGAGATCCCCGTGCTAAGCATAATCAGACAACTCACAACGGTTTTTTCAGTTCGATTTGTTTTCATCCAACTCTTTTGCCTCATCGGACTTGTGTCAGCCCTTGTCGGAATAGCTCAGTCCGGAGAATTTACCCTCACTCTTGAAAAGGCTGTACAGGCTGCACAGCTCAATGATCCCTGGTTGGCAGGCAACCGGCACTCTCAAGATGCAGTCGAAGCAATGAGCGTTTATGAGGGAACACTGCCGGATCCGCAAGTATCGTTAGGGTTCGCAAACGTGCCGATCGATACCTTCGATTTTAGCCAGGAGGCCATGACGCAGTTTAAAGTAGGCGTGACACAAATGTTCCCGCGCGGAGACAGCCTGGCGATTAAGCGGAAGCAGCTGCAAACGGTGGGTAGTCAGTTTCCTTTTCAACGTCTGGATCGTAAAGCAAATATTGTCGTTACAGTGAGCCAGCTCTGGCTTGATGCGTATAACGCCCAGGAAAGTATAGCGTTAATCCAAAAAGATCGCCCATTGTTTGAACAGCTGGCAGATATTGCTGAAACCAGCTATTCAGCGGCTTATGGCAAAACCAGACAGCAGGATATTATTCGGGCTCAATTGGAGCTCACTCGACTGGATGATCGACTCACCATGCTCAAACAGAAACAAGAAATGTTTATGGAGAAGCTTTCTGGATGGGTGAGCGAATATTTTCGAGAGGAGTATGGGGAAAAAGTGAATGCCGCATCACCTCTTCCCTGGTCACATTTGGCATTGGACAAGAAGCGCCCCGATATAAAAATGCTGCGGGAGTCACTCTATTTATCTACCGGAGAGGCTAATCCCCAGCAGTTTTATGAATCTGTATCCAAACACCCGTCACTGCTTGCCCTTGATCGGGAGATTGATACCAGTAAAATCGGCATTGATCTCGCCAGACAAAAATATAAACCCGCATGGGGGGTCAATGCCAGTTATGGCTATCGGGCGGAGGATCAGAATGGGAGAGATCGGGCTGATTTTGTCTCTGTAGGTATTAGTTTCGACCTGCCTTTGTTCACGAGTAACCGACAGGATAAGGAGGTTCAATCTTCAGTTTCCCAGACCGAAGCGGTCAAAACGAAAAAGTGGTCACTTGTGCGTAAAATGATAGCCGGTTTTGAAAAGACCAGAACACAACTCAAAAGGTTGAATGATCGCCAAGTACTCTATAAGTCACAATTATTACCACAAATGAACGAACAGGCCGAGGCTTCCCTTACGGCCTACACCAATGACGATAGTGATTTTGCCGAGGTCGTCCGATCCCGAATCGCTGAATTGAATGCGAAGATTGATGCCTTGGGCATAGACGTGGAGAGACAAAAATCCATTGTCGAACTGAACTACTATTTTATGGAAAATGCCGAGGATATCATCGCAAAAAATAGCTCTGGGGGAGAGAAGAAATGAAAAGACTTATAAGTGTACTGGCATTGCTTGTAGTCGGTGCTGCCATCGGCTCCTTCATCGCCATTACTTTCTATCCCAAGTTGAGTGACTATTTCCCCTCTCTTAATGTTGTACAGAACAGCGCTCCGCCAACAGCCGAAAAGAAGCCTTTGTACTGGGTAGCCCCCATGGATCCTAACTATAAAAGCGATAAACCCGGTAAGTCACCAATGGGCATGGACCTTATACCTTTTTATGGAGAAGAAGGCGGTGGATCGAAGGGAGGCCCCGGTACAGTGAAAATTTCTCCCGATGTGGTGAACAATCTGGGCGTACGAACCGCCACGGCACACCTTGGTTCCCTACGATCTGAAATTAATACAGTTGGATATGTGAAGTACGATGAGGATTATTTGGAGCATATTCACCCCAGGGTAAAAGGCTGGATAGAAAAGCTCTATGTCAAAGCTTCAGGTGATCCGGTAAAAAAGGGGAAACCTCTTTACAATCTCTATTCCCCCGAGCTGGTTAATGCCCAGGAGGAGCTGGTAATGGCTCTTGAGCGCCAGAAACCTCGCCTCATTAGAGCTGCGGAGAATCGATTGGCTTCATTGCGTGTATCGGCTTCGGCAATCGAGCAGATAAAAAAGAGTGGAGAGGCAAAGCAAACCGTCATCTTTTATGCACCGCAAGATGGGGTAATCGATAAATTAGATATTCGTCAGGGTTTCTTTGTTCAACCAGGTTCCACAATTATGTCGATAGCTGCACTTGACCCGATGTGGGTGGAAGCCGAGGTATTTGAACGGCAGGCTGCAGAAGTTGCTGTTGGACTGCCTGTCACAATGACTCTTGATTATCTGCCCGGTAAAGAGTGGACTGGCGTAGTAGATTATGTATACCCCGAACTCGATGCCAAAACACGAACCCTGAGAGTTCGTCTGCGATTTGGAAATAAGGAGGGGTTACTCAAGCCTGACATGTTCGCCAATGTTGTCATTCACCTGGCAGACACTCAAAAGACTCTGCTTGTACCAAAAGAAGCGGTAATACGCTCCGGCCGTTCCAGTCGTGTAGTTCTGGCTCTCGGAGAAGGTCGCTTCAAAGCGATCAATGTCGAGATCGGACGTTTCGATGAGCAGTCTGCCGAGATCCTGTCAGGACTTTCCGAGGGGGAAAAAGTAGTCACCTCGGCACAGTTCTTAATCGATTCAGAATCGAGCAAAACCTCTGATTTCAAGCGCATGAACCATAACGAAAAGGCCATCCCCGCAAGCGTCTGGGTTGAGGCTACTGTCAATAATTTGATGGCAGAACATCGAATGATCAACGTATCACATAAGGCGATAAGTGTATGGAATTGGCCGGAAATGACCATGGATTTCACGGTGGCGAAAGATGTTGATTTTGCTTCACTAAAAATTGGTATGACCCTGCCTGTGGAGATAACCAAAATCCAAGGCGACCAGTACCAGATCACTAAAGTCCACATTCCTGGTGCCAATGTCGACAAAAGCCTTGATGAGCTGAACACAGATGACATGTCTCTGGACGGTATCAGCCCAGATAAAGAGAAACATGACGCCCATAAACAATAGGCAATAGGGGACACATATAATGATTGCATCTATTATACAATGGTCGGTTGGTAATCGTTTCTTCGTCTTGCTAGCTACCGTCATGCTGGTAGGTATTGGTCTGTATTCACTAAAAAACACCCCTGTTGATGCCTTGCCGGATTTATCTGACGTGCAGGTGATCATAAAAACATCCTATCCCGGGCAGGCACCGCAGGTAGTTGAAGACCAGGTGACCTATCCCTTAACTACTGCGATGCTTTCCGTACCTGGAGCCGTGACGGTCCGAGGTTACTCGTTTTTTGGTGATTCTTTTGTCTATGTTATTTTCGACGAAAAGACCAACCTGTATTGGGCAAGAAGCAGGGTGCTCGAGTATCTCAGCCAGGTTGCACCCTCACTTCCAGAAAATGCCAGACCTCAATTGGGCCCGGACGCTACCGGTGTTGGCTGGGTGTATCTCTATGCCCTAATCGATAAAACCGGCAAGCATGACATCAGTCAACTACGATCGCTACAGGATTGGTTTTTAAAATATGAACTGCAAACCGTTCCCGGTGTTTCGGAAGTTGCTGCTGTGGGCGGGATGGTCAAGCAATATCAGGTAAAGGTTAACCCTGAAAAGTTGCGAGCCTTTGGTATCCCACTGTCGAAAATACAAATGGCAATTAAGGCCGGCAACCAGGAAATCGGGGCGTCGGTAGTTGAGATGGCTGAAGCCGAATACATGGTACGGGCCACCGGTTATCTGCAGAGTGTAAAAAATCTGGGCAATATACCGCTCGGAGTAACAGACAACGGTGTTCCGCTACTGTTAAAAGATGTTGCAGAAATAGGCACTGGTCCACAGATGCGACGCGGTGTTGCGGACTTGAACGGTGAGGGGGAAACGGTAGGTGGCATTATTGTCATGCGTTTTGGCGAAAACGCCCAAAAGACTATTGATGGCGTTAAGGCAAGGCTGGAGGAACTTAAAGCAGGTCTTCCCGACGGAGTCGAAATCATCCCTGTCTATGACCGAAGCGCCTTGATAGAGCGCGCAGTCACAAATCTCTGGCATAAGCTGCTGGAGGAATTTGGTGTAGTTGCTTTGGTTTGTGTCGTCTTTCTCTTCCATGTCCGTTCCTCCCTGGTGGCGATTGTCAGCTTGCCTGTTGGTATCTTGACCGCTTTTATTATCATGCATCTGCAGGGCCTCAATGCCAACATAATGTCGCTGGGTGGGATAGCCATAGCAATTGGTGCAATGATCGATGGTGCGATAGTCATGATCGAAAATATGCACAAGCATATGGAGAGAACCCCGCTTACCAATGAGAATCGTTGGGAAATTGTTGCGGAATCGGCACGCGAAGTTGGTCCTGCTTTGTTTTTCAGTTTACTGATAATTACTGTCAGTTTCGTTCCTGTATTCACCCTGGAAGCACAGGAAGGAAGAATGTTTTCTCCTCTGGCGTTTACCAAAACCTACGCAATGGCAGCCTCAGCAGCTCTGTCAATAACGCTGGTACCGGTTTTGATGGGCTATTTTATCAGGGGAAGAATTTTGCCGGAGCACAAAAACCCCCTCAATCGTTTGCTGACAGCAGTCTACATGCCTGCCCTGAAAACTGTATTGAATTTTCCTAAAACTGTCCTTCTTGGGGCCTTACTTATACTCGCCATAGGCATCTGGCCACTCGACCGGATTGGCAGTGAGTTTATTCCGCCACTTGATGAGGGCGACCTTATGTATATGCCCACAACCTATCCAGGAATATCCATAGGAAAGGCGAGAGAGGTATTACAACAAACCGACAAGCTGATTCGAACAATCCCGGAAGTGAAAACCGTCTTTGGTAAAGTTGGCAGAGCGGAAACGGCAACCGATCCCGCCCCACTCACCATGATTGAAACATTTATTCAACTAAAACCGCGGGATGAGTGGCGTGCAGGGGTCACTACCGAGAGTCTGAAAAAGGAGCTCAACAACCTGGTTAAAGTGCCCGGCTTAACCAACGCCTGGGTTATGCCGATCAAGACGCGCATTGATATGCTGGCTACGGGCATTAAAACGCCAGTCGGTATAAAGGTTGCCGGACCCGATTTGAAGGTAATCCAGGAAATTGGCAAGCAACTGGAAACCGTTATAAAGGATATACCGGGGACCGCTTCAGTCTATTCCGAAAGGGTTGCCGGAGGTCGCTATATCAAGGTTGATATTCAACGGGAAAAAGCTGCCAGGTACGGCCTGAACATTGCCGATGTCCAGCAGGTTGTCGCCTCTGCGATAGGTGGCATGAATGTTACCCAGACTGTCGAAGGGTTGGAACGATACCCGGTCAATGTGCGTTATCCCCAAGACTATCGCAACTCACCGGAACAACTCTCGCTGCTGCCGATAGTTACAATGGCCGGACAACGAATCGCCCTTGCCGATGTTGCCAATATTTATGTTGAAGATGGACCTCCGGCAATAAAGAGTGAAAATGCCCGCTTGAATGGTTGGTCTTTTATCGACATTGAGGGTGTTGATATAGGCAGCTACGTGGTTAAAGCACAGAAAGTCGTTGCGGAGAAAATCAAACTGCCGGCGGGGTATTCTCTGAACTGGTCGGGTCAGTATGAGTACATGTTGCGGGCAAAAGAAAAACTGACTTATGTGGTTCCTTTAACACTCACCATTATTATAATTTTACTCTACATGAATTTCCGCAATTTCGTGGAAGTTGCCATAATTATGGGAACCCTGCCCCTGGCAATGGTTGGCAGTATCTGGTTGATGTACCTGGAGGGGTATAATTTTAGCGTGGCGGTTGGTGTCGGCTTTATAGCTCTTGCGGGAGTCACGGTTGAAATCGGAGTAATAATGCTGGTTTATCTCAATCATGCTTATGAAAAGATGCTGGCCGATGCAAAGGATGAAGGCGTTACTCCTGGGCAGGATGAGCTGTCAGAAGCCGTTCTGCATGGTGCCGGAATGCGGGTCCGGCCAATCATGATGACAGCCGCCGCGATTATTGCCGGATTGCTGCCCATATTATTAGGCACTGGCACCGGCTCAGAGGTGATGAGTCGAATTGCTGCGCCAATGGTTGGGGGTATGGTAAGTGCAGTCGTGCTTACCTTACTGGTTCTTCCAGCAGTTTTCTTTTTATGGCGAAAACGTTCGTTATAAATCAATTCTGTTATGGCTTCGGCTTTCATTCGGAGAAACAGCATCATACATAAAATAAATGTTTGGTGCTGTTTCTGTAGTGTATTCGAGTGCTACTGTGAACCTGGTGTTCTCCAAAATGACAAGTTAACAACACATAATGTCTGAATTTTCTGCAAGTATCCATAAACAGTTACTGAAGATTTGAGATAATGAAAAAACACGTCGTTATTGGGGCGGGCATTATACTCAACATCAACTGGCTCCAGGATGCGTTAGATATTATTTCGTACCACCATGAACGATACGATGGCACTGGATATCTCTCCGGTTGAAAAGAAAATACCGGAAGTTGCGAGAACATTTGCTATTGCAGATGTTTTTGACGCTCCCCTCACGCACCGCCCCTATAAACAATCTTTCACGGTTATAAATCTTCCATAAAATCAAAAAGATAACATCTGCGTTAATCCCTTGGAAATAGTTGCAGGTTTGGAGTTTAATTACATTGAGGTGCAGATAGGTGAAAATGAAAAGAAAATTTTGTTGGCTACTGATGGTACCTGGGAAGCAGAAAACAAGCATGGACGAGTGGTTCCGATAAAGAAGCAAATTCATTCGGGGACAGCGTCTTTTGCTACTCGAAAACTGGTGTCTGTGTAATATTTATTCGGCTCTTTTGTTACAACAACTGCATTGCCTACCATGCTGGATACCGCCTGGCCTAGGATTGTAAAATCTCCTTCTTTTGATTTCCCCCATTCGGCTATCTGATTGATGCCCCGTATGCCAAAGTTTTCTTGGGGATAATTAATGACGGGAGTAGGCAGTGTTAAGCGTTTTTTCGCCTCGCCTTTATTCGAAGCCATAAGAGTAAACCATTCTCGTGCCTTAATGAGTCGATAGCCATAATAATGCGCATATGCCTCAGCCCCATAACCAGTCACCATCAACACGGCGCATGAAGCGTGCATCGGTTGCTGGACAAAAAAACGATTTCCATCAAAGATTATTGGTTTATAGCCTCGGATTTTTTCGCTTAGTTTAACAACTAAATGGTCGCCCAATAGGACGTCACTATAGGTATAAGTAAGTTTGTCAATATTGGAGTTCAAAAAATCAACATACTGTTCGTTGGTTACCGGATTTTCTGAAAGATAGAAAGCATCCAGAGATATTTGTTTCTCTCCAAAAGGGCTCTGACGATTCAGTTCCATTTTCACCGATGGCACCAACCGCAACATCGAATTATCAACACCATGAATTGACTGTTGCTGGCCTTTAGGCAACACGCCATACTTGGGTTGGTTGCCGGTACTTTGTTGTATCGCTATATTTTTCTGTGGCAGAGGTGCCACAATGGACTTCGAGTCGACGTATAATTTGTATGTCAGTACACCAAGCCCGAGAACCACAGTTATCAAAAATACTCTTAGGACTTGAGCATGCCATCGAGGTTGAATGCTTTCTTTTCGTTCCGGGGATACGTTGTAAGGACATTCACGGATGTCTATGAGTCGCTCGCGCAACTCTCGAACAGATCCAATACGTTCTATTGGATTCTCAGCAGTTGCCGCCATAATGATGGTATTGAGAGATTTGTAATATTCTGAAGTTGCGGTAACGGTCAATTGCACCTGTTTAAACGGCGTGATTTTTTCGGTGATTTTGCCTTCTACGGCTTCAAAAAGAATCCTGCCAACGGCAAAGATATCAGCAGACTCACGAGCCAAACTGAAATTACTGTATTGTTCTGGTGCCATATATGCCAGGGTTCCCAATATTTCAATAACCGACCCTGTAACTGACGGAAAATCAGAACCCATAGAAAGTCCAAAATCTGCTAATTTAGCTGTATTTTCTTTCATGAAAATATTTTCCGGCTTAATGTCCCTGTGTACGATGCCACTCTTATGGACTTTTTCCAATCCTTCCAGAACAGGGATCATAAATTTTGTGATCCACGACTTGATCTCCACTTCGGTTTCGAAACCGCTTTCGTCCATGGTGTCACGAAGTGTCCTCTCGGCCATAAGTTCCATTACGAGATAATCGACCGTGCAAGGTTGTCCGTCATACTCAACTGTGTCCTGCTTGAAACCATAGATGCGGATGACATTTGGATGATCAATTTGGGCAACAATTCTGGCTTCTGCCTGGAAACGTTTCAACGCTGACTCATACTCTGAGGTTTCCATAGTGTGGGCGACTACTGAGGAGATAACCTTTATTGCCACTTTGAGATCCAGCGATGTATCATAGGCCATATAAACAGTGCCCATTCCACCTTTTCCGATCAGGCGAATGATCTGATAGTTTCCTCCCAAAACAGTTCCCGGTGGCAACAGCATGTCTGATGTTATAGCATTCATTTTTTTATACCTCTCGCTGGAGATGTAGGTGACCGCCAGCATCTCTTAAAGAGAAAACCCAAGTTCTCTTTTTCAAGCCGTATGGACAATAATTAAAGTAATGTCGTCGCGTCCACCATTTGCAATCGCGCATGACAGCAGTCGTTTTGCAGTTTTTTCTGGATCATCCCCTTCACCCAGCATTAACTCAATATCTTGAAACGAAACTGAGTCGTGTAGTCCATCAGAAGATAACAGAAATCGATCACCAGTAATAATATCCAGGAGTTGGCTTGAGACGCCCTCTAGAGGTTCCTCTGTGCCTATTACCTTTGTCAGTACATTTCGATGAGGAGAGGTCTCTCCCATTTCAGCTGTCAATGCCCGTTTTTCTATCATCTCCTGGACAAAAGTATGATCAGTTGTAAGCAATTTAAGTTTTTCATCTCTCAAACAATAAATCCGAGTGTCGCCGACATGGGAGATTACGGCTTGCTCGCCACATATAATCATTACTGAAAGGGTGGTTCCCATATGCAAACAGGTCGGATTTTTCCGGGTATATTGCTTGATTTGTTCATCAATATCAAAAAAACTCTGCTCTATATGTTTTTGAAGCTTCTTTCCTGAAATCTTACTTTGAGCCTTGAAAAAACCCGTCAGAGCACCACAAGCCATCATGCTGGCAACTTCGCCGCAAGGGTGTCCACCCATCCCATCTGCTACAGCAAAGAGCATACGATTGTCTACTAAGGATACATTTCTCAGATTGCCTATCTCAATTCTCCAGCAATCTTCATTGTTGCTTCGCTTTAAGCCGATTTTACTTCGAGTTGCGTATTGAATATGCATAAATTATTGCCTCTTTAAAGCAGAAGAACTCGTTACGATTTCAACTCATTTTATCTTGTCTGGCCCGGTTTTCAGTCCATATCCCGAGATTATGGCGGTCTTTCATGAGATTATACGAATGATTACGGACGTCGCCGCCTCTCCGTTGTAAAGAAACAACAATCTGGCCAGACACGGGCAATTTTATCGATGTATTCAATTCATCTATTTATGGCTACTGCGTGGTTGAACAGAATAGCTGAAGGATATGCCCCCAGCACCGGCCGGTACCATCAGATTTTCCCGAAAAGTACGGTCGGTTGCCCACGGTTTGAAAACACGATATCCTGAATAATAAACTATCTTCTGCTGTAATATGGTTCCGGTTCCATCTAAGAACAAAACACGAACAGTCAATGAATCAACACTGTCAGGATAATTCACATCTCCGGTCAGAATCATATTTTCGCCAGCCAAGCGATAACTGTAGCCCACAGTCAATTCTCCGGATTTGTAAGTGCCTTGGCTATTTCCCTTGTCGTTGAATCGTATTTGCCTATCAACTGATATGACCTGCCCTGAGCCAGCACATCCCGACAAACCGAGAGCCAACAGGATAAACAGAGAGAGAATTAATGTGCTTCTAGTGGATATGAGTGCATTTTTCATTTGTAACCTCTCTAATGAGTAGGAATCGTGAGAGAAATATCATCTGTTTCACGTATAATATTCAGGGAAAGACTATGCTTTTCATGAACACTTCCCCTAATGAGTAGAGCATATAGTGTGCCAAGGATACCGTTATACGAACAAGTGGTCAGAACTACAGTCATAACTTAAATAACTACCTGTTTTTGCAGCTTGAGTGAACTGTCTTGCTGTCCAAATAAAAGACACTATTCTATAGATGAGACACTCAAGTTCTACAAAAACTGTACAGATATTTGATATGCTGGTTCATTTCTTTTTTTCAAAGCATAATCTGGCAGGACGATTTACGACTAAAGTCGGAGATTTGTAGTTTTCAACACGTGCTGAAATTACAAAGGATAGCAATTTGGCATCGGCGAATACTCACCGGCTAAGGTGATGGAAAAGATGAACGATCATTCTTGGATGAGTCCCTTTCCATATAATATTTCTTTGGAAAGCCAGACAGATACGAGTCCTGCAACACTCAATTGCAGCAGGGGGGATATGCCAAGGCCGAAAACTGTCGGCATCTCTGTTTTGTAAAGCCACCTGTGATAATAAAAGAGAGACGAATACTCAATTAATGCTGCCACCAAAATCCCAATGGTAGAAAAAACAACAATTTGTGCTTTTGAAAACAGCTTCAGCCAAAAAAAATTCCACCACATCAAGCTGACCCCAATATACAAACTTAGGACGATCAGACTGTCCATGGTGGATAAATAAAGCACCATTGGGACATATTCCGAAGCAACCAAATCATGTCTTTGATAAAGGTAAACAGCATGAAGGGCTTCCCAAAAGAAATTCAAAAGAAAGGAAAAACTGAAAAGAAAAGACAAGATCACGCATAATTTAAGAACACTTTTTCCGGTAAAATTTGGCATCGAACCTCTATTTTTAGATTTTTTAACTCAGGGGAGTTCCCTGGAAACAGGACTACCCAGTGTTTTGTTGAAGATTACATGCTTTACCTTATTGTTCCCAACAGATTCCATGTCTATAATATCTCCAGATAAAGTGATCATGGAGGGTCTGTTGGATTACAAGATAAACTTTCCATAACAATTGTAAATCCTGCGTGTAGACCTCATCAATGTTTCTACAATTAGAGGGTTATGACCATGAAAACAAGCCGTTCCGTCATCTCAACAGCAACTATGACAACTGCGGCATTACTTTTTTCAGGATGCACTCAGCGTTCAATGAATGGATTCCCGCAGGGTTCGGGCCATATGATGGGATACGGTGGAGGGATGTATATGTGGCTATTCTGGATATTTATTGTAGGGGTGATCGCCTATTTTGTTTTAGATCGGATAAAACACAACCAAAATGCGCAAGATTCCTCAGGCGAAAGTCCAACAGAAATTTTGAAAAAACGATATGCCAGGGGGGAAATTACCAAAGAGGAATTTGACCGAATAAAAAAAGAACTTGAAAATTAGCCCGAAGGACATTGGTTCCTATTTGAAAAACAGGAAAGAGTGAGGGCTTATTATAGTCTACAAGTTACTTTGCTGAAAAGGTCTTGAGTCGCAAAGCATTGACCAAAACCGACACAGAGCTTAAGCTCATAGCCGCTGCGGCAAGCATCGGGCTGAGCATAATACCCAGGGCCGGATACAAAACGCCAGCCGCGACAGGAATTCCCAACGAGTTATAGACAAAGGCAAAAAAGAGATTCTGTTTTATATTCGTCATGGTGGCCCTGGACAATTTTCTGGCCCGAACAATACCGGTAAGATCGCCTTTTACTAAGGTGACACCTGCACTTTCCATAGCCACATCAGTGCCGGTACCCATGGCAATACCGACTTGAGCCTGGGCAAGGGCCGGAGCATCGTTAATGCCATCGCCCGCCATGGCAACTATCTTCCCTTCATCTTGAAATCTTTTAATTACTGCCGCCTTTTCATCGGGAAGCACGTCAGCGACCACTTCGTCAATATCAAGTTTGGCTGCCACCGCTTCAGCAGTTGCCAGGTTATCACCGGTCAGCATTACTATTCTCAAGCCTTCAGCATGCAACTGTTTGATTGCTGCCGGAGTTGATTCTTTGATCGGATCGGATACGGCCAATATACCGGCCAGTTTCCCGTTGGCAGATATAAACATGACAGTTTGCCCTTCTTTTCGCATTTCCTCTGCCTTGCCGGCGAGTTCATCGGTGATTATACCAGCGTCATCCATCAGCTTGAGATTTCCAAGAAGGACGTGCTCACCATCAACCGTTCCGCCGACACCTTTTCCGGTAATTGAGTCAAAATCTTCTGGAGTTGTGGTTTCGATATCCCTCTCAGATGCACCGGCCACGATCGCTGCAGCCAGGGGATGCTCACTTGCTTTTTCTAAGCTTGCCGCTAATCTGAGAAGTTTATCTTCATCTCTGCCTGCTGCCGCAACGAGACCAGTGAGTTTTGGTTTTCCCAAGGTCAAGGTACCGGTCTTATCCACTACTAACGTATCAATTTTACGCATAGTTTCGATGGCCTCGGCATTTTTAAACAACACGCCCATCGTTGCCCCTTTACCCGTTGACACCATGATGGATATAGGAGTGGCAAGACCTAAAGCACATGGACAGGCGATAATCAGTACGGAAACGGCTGCAATAATCGCATAAGCAAGTCTGGGTGCCGGGCCAAAGAAATACCAGCCGCCAAAGGTAATAAGGGCGATGAGAATGACCGTCGGCACAAAATAACCAGCCACCAGGTCTGCCATTTTCTGGATTGGAGCTCGACTGCGTTGGGCATCTGCTACCATTTTGACAATCTGTGCCAGTAGCGTATCACCTCCAACTTTTTCGGCGCGTATGGTCAGTGAGCCGGTGCTGTTCACCGTGGCTCCAATAACCTTATCTCCCTGCTGTTTTTTTACGGGGACCGGCTCCCCAGAAATCATGGATTCATCAATTGAACTCGCTCCATCAATAACTTTACCATCGACCGGCACTTTTTCTCCGGGTCTGACGCGTAACACGTCTCCGGCCTGGACATTTGCAAGAGGTATGTCTTTTTCCGAACCGTCATCATTTACTTTCCTGGCTGTTTTAGGTGCAAGTCCCAAAAGAGCCTTGATGGCAGTGCCTGTCTGACTGCGGGCTCGTAATTCCATGACTTGTCCGAGCAGAATCAAGGTAACAATAACTGCGGCTGCCTCAAAATAGACACCCACTGTTCCTTCCGGCCCACGCATTGCTGTAGGGAAGAGCACCGGAAAGAGGAGGGCAACAAGGCTGTAAATATATGCCACGGAAACCCCCAGACCTATGAGGGTAAACATATTCAGGTTCTTATTGATCACGGATTGGACGCCTCTGACGTAAAATGGCCAGCCTGCCCAGAGAACAACTGGTGTTGCCAGGATGAATTCCAACCAGCCCAAGGTACCTGAAGAGGCCAGGTTTTCAATCAGTTGACCGCCGGGCATCATATCACGCATGGCAATGACAACTAAAGGTGCGGTGAGAATTGTTCCGAGAAGAAAGCGTTTTTTCATATCACCGTATTCTGGGTTTTCTTCCTCTGCATCAGTGGAAATGTCCCGTGGTTCCAAGGCCATGCCACATTTTGGACATGAACCAGGGCCTTCCTGCTCGACTTCGGGATGCATGGGACATGTGTAAATCCGTTTATCGGAGGCCAGATTTCGTTGTTGTTGACTATCTTCAATTGCAGGTGCTTTGCCAAGATCCGTTTGCCCCCTTTTTTTTCCATGACGGTGGTCTTCTGTTTCCCCGGCAATGTAGGTTAGCGGACTTTGTTTAAATTTGGCCAGGCAGTAATCACTACAGAAATAATAGGTATCACCCTTATAGTCGTAGGGGATAAATTCGTCTTGATTCGCAGTTGACATATTACAGACTGGATCACGATATTTGTTATCTGTGTGCTCTGACATTGCAGAACCTCCCTTTGAAAGATTTTGAATATTTACGATAAGTAAAGCAGAAGTCGTGCCAATCTGGATAAATACTCGAACCGAAACTATGACATATTGAGTCTAAGGGATAAAATTGACTATTTTGTGTACTTTTCCAGTAGCAGGAACAGAGAAACGTGTAAAAAATGGGCATTCCGAAAACGTTTTTCATGAAATAGTGTCTAATAATAAGACAATCAAATGAAAGTAGGTTGGATGCACGAAAAATCACTAATAAGAAATTTTCCGTAGACAGCTTTCCAAACGATCGAGGTCTTTGTGAGAACCGCGCCACGTTATGTCCAGAATAATGATGCTTGGCAGATTAGAATTTATGCTCTGCTTATTTACAGGTCGTTGCAGATGCTGCCAGCTCTATTCTTGCCGTTTTAGCGCTCTCACTGCAGGCAAATTATGGGGAGCAAGCTGGCTTGGCCCGTGAATGGACGTTAAAGCATAGCCGATGTCGTCACAAACCGAAGGTTGATTTTTAGTCAATGCCGAGAGACTTTGCGGTCTTATTGGGGCAGGGCTGAATCAACATACTCATCTATGTTCTCATCCTGACTTTCACGGGGAATTTTCATTGTGAAAATTGCACCACCCTTTTCGTTTGCACGGTAAACAAGATCACCTCCGAGATCGCGTAGAGCTTTTCTCCCAGAGGAAAGAGAAAGTCCATAACCGTCATATTTTGTGGTGAAAAATACGCTGAACAACTTGGTTTCATTTTCTTTCGATACCCCGGGGCCGGAATCAGAAACTTCAAAAATGCAGAAATCTCCACTCCGTGTTGACCGTAAAAAGATTGATTGTCCTCTCTCTGAAAAATCAATAGCATTGTCGACCAGGGAGTCTATGATCCGGGGGATAGACTCGGTTGTGACCATGGATGGACACCCGCCCTGATCCAGATTGACACTAACCTTAACTCCCTTTGCTGCGGCATTTTGCTGATACACCGGTAGTCTTTTCTGTATTAACTCATTAAGATTATGTGATAAAGTCAAGTCACCCAGGGGCTCGCTGAATTTGGCCAGGGCATCGAGAAGTCTTTTTAAACGATCTATTTCCGAAATCATATCATCGTTTATTGGCTCGCTTCTACTCCCCTTTGTACCCTGATGTATGATTTCGATTCGCCTGACAATATCTTGAACTTCAAAACTCAGTGCGGAGGCAGCTTTTCCAAGCGTTGTGATCCTCTCGTTCTGAAACTGCTTCCTTTGTTGTTTTCGCTCTCTATCTGATAACCAGCCGATCAGCATCGCTATGAGCAGATAAAGGCAACTTTGTGTTATAACAATAAGATGCCCACTGGATTCATGTTGACTAAACATCATTGGAATTCCATAAACGAGACTGGTTATCATGGCCATGATAACACCTGTTCGCAAACCGAACCAAAAACTGGTGAGAATAAGAGGAATGAAAAACAGTTGTTGATGTAATATATGAAAGCCCATATCCGTGCCGTGGTACATAAGATGCACTGCCGAAATGCCCCCGATCAGCAAAGCAATAGTCACAGTTTTCAAGATCATATCGTTCCCTTTATGGTATTTTGCCATTTAGGATTGCTGCGCAACATGCCACATTAGCAGACCTGTTGTTCTCATTATGGAATGTAACTATTATTTTAAGCATTCGCAGTCAGCAAACAACGAGTATATTGGTGTTTCAGTTGATCGAGAAACCATGTCTGATAGTAGTATTTTTGATACTTAAGGTATTTATTGCAATATGAATGTGTCCTAATTCTGGACAATCGGGATTATCGCTTGTTGACTTGATGTCAAGAGTGATTTCTTATTTTTACTTTACAATTATACAATTACGGTTCTTTACGTATTGCACTACTCAAGCGTTAAATACGACAGCCCTAATCATTTTAAGAAGGAGGTGTCAGGCTGGAATTGTAGCGGGAATTAGTTCTGGTATTTAACCGGTTCTGCATTGCAACTAGTTGTTTGTTGTAAAACGAGGTTTTCCCCTCACCTCTGTGTAGATGTTTCCTGCTTTTTTCGGCTATTAACAACAGAAGGATAGCAAAAAGGGAGGCATTATGGGAGCATTGAAACGAGTTGTTATTACCGGAAGTATTCTTGCTGTTGGTATTACCTCGACAAGTGTCTTTGCCGAGGGAGATGCAACTTCGTTGCGTGAGGCTTTTACAAAAGGCAAGGTGAGCGGCAGCTTGAAAAGCTATTATTATGCTGAAACCTTTGATACTGCAACGAAGGAGGATAGCAATATCTGGGTGAATGGCGGCAATCTGGCATTTTCGACGGGCAGACTGTATGGACTGCAGTTAGGTGGTGAGTTTCAGGCTGCTTTTATCGGCTATAAAGATGATGAAAGCGGCGTAACCAAAGGAAGCATGGATGCCGAGGGTGCAGTCATGTCGGAGGCATACCTGCAGTATGACCTGTACAAAACCAGCTTTAAAGGCGGCAGACAACACATCAACCTGCCATTAATCGCCAACTCGGGATCGAGACTCATCAAGGAATCCTTCGAAGGCTATTTTTTAACAAACACCGACATTCCTGATACGACCGTCAGTCTCGGCTGGGTGAGACAATATCAGACCCGGACGGACCAGACAAGCTACGCCGACAACTGGTTTGTCGATTACGAAAAGAATGGCACCGGCAAACCGGGGGATTTCTACGATATAGGCGACGATGGTGTTTTCTCCTTTTATATCAAGAATACCTCTCTCAGTAACCTTGCCATTCAGGCCCATTATACAAATGTGTTCAATGAGGTTGCCGGGTTATATGCAGATGCCAACTATACCTTCGCCGAGGTGCCCACAAAACCGTATGTCGCTGGACAGTATTACTATACAAAGTATGATGACTCGTCCAAAGATGATAACTATTTGGCGGGTTTTAAAGCTGGCCTGGAAGTTGTCGGGATAGACTTTTTTGCCGGGTATACAATGGCCGGCGGTTCGGCTGGTGATGCACGAGTTTACAGGGGCCTCGGGCAAGCAGCGTATTATCAGTATACCGATACAGTCAAAACTGCTGGAGCAGCTGCCTTTGAAGCTGGAACCGATTCATACCAGGTCGGAGTGGGATATAATTACGAAAAATCTTTTTCCTCCAAATTTCGATTCACCAGGTTTGATAACCCGCTCGACAACGCCGACCTCGACGAATACACTATCAGCCTTGGCTATAATTTCTCTGGAATTCTCGAGAACTGGAGCGTTGCTGTTGATTACTCCATACTTGATTATGAAAATGATCTTAGGGATGCTACAGATCTACGTACCCGATTGGTTTACTCATTTTAAATAACTTCTGTCTTCCCGCCAAAAGCTTGCCTCTGTTGATGACCCTTTCAATATGCAAGTTTTTCTATGTCACGGCGTCTCATTCGGGTCGCCGCCCTGGTGTTTCCTTGCAAGGCTGAGACAGCTTTTTACCTAGCCAAAAAAAATCCTACAAAATCAGCTTGCCCGACCAGAAAAATGAATTTGATATTCATGCGTATGTTGCAGAGCAGTAATAGCTGTGATGACCAGTCCGGCGCGACAAACGGGACTTGTCCATTAATCAGACGTTATGGCCTGTGCTTTCCTTTTGTGGCTGTCTAATTATTTTACACGCCATCTGAATGCCCTGAAAACAGATAAATATTATATCAATAATTCAGTGAGATACGTTGAGTTTTCTCGTTAATTTCTTTTTGGTCCGGTTTATGCAAAACAAGATATGAGACTCAGTACTATATCTCGATTTTTTATAATGAAGAGGGAGGGCAACATAATGTGGAAGAGCCTGGTAGTTCTCATCTTCCTGACGAACATAATCTCCGGCTGCGGTATGGCTGACCTAAGCAACACGATCAAGGGCAGTTATTATATGAAGACCGGAGAATACCGTCAGGCTGAAGCGGACTTTGAGGAGACAGTCAATAAGCATCCCGACAGTGAAAGCGCGCAGTATTACCTGGGACGGTCATTGCTTGCCCAGAATAAGGCAGCCGAGGCCTTGTCCCATTTCGAGAGAGCAGTCGTTCTTGATCCTGGAGATGTGGACTACCACTTCTGGTTGGGGGTCACCTACGGCGAACTGGGAGATGTAAAAGCCGAAGAGATGAGCTATGAACGAGCCCTGCAACTCAACGGGCATCATCTGCAGGCACGACTCTACCTGGGCCATGTCAGATTGAGGAACGGGAACCTCAGGCAGGCAATAGAGGCATATGATGCAGTCCTGATTGAACAGTTAACCAATTCGGCGGCGCTCTATAACAGAGCCTTGATTTTGGACATTGAGAAAAAATATTCGGCGGCTAAAGCGGCATGGCTGAAATATCTCCATTGGTACCCTGCCGGACGATTTGCGCTCCAGGCAACGGACCATCTCAATGCTCTCGGCGATTTCTCCTATGAAAAGCAATTTCTCGGCGACCGGGCCGTAACTCTTGCCGAGATCAAGTTCCAGCAGTCGGGGAGTGTCAGCCCGTCTTCGTATCCATCATTGCGGTTGGTCGGGGCCATCGTCTCCAACCTCCCAAAAGGTACCCTGCAGGTTGTTGTCTATGTCCATAACAACAAACAACTCGCAAAACAAAGAGCAATAGAAATCGCCAATACCCTGCACACGTTTTTTCCGACAATCGGACCTGATCGCATTCGTATCAGCTGGTTCGACACTTCGGAAAAAATCACCCAAGATAATAAAACTTACATTAAAAACGAATCTGTACGGATTTTTTTAACTGACTGGAAATGAACCTGAATTGTGTCAGGTGCAGCAGTCGATCTTAAGTAAAATGACAGGAGTAAATATGAAAACGAAACGTTATTTCAAAACTATGCTTTTAACGATGGCTGTCTCGGGGCTGTGCCTGCAGACTCTAGCCGGGGCACAGGCCACCTCACAAACCCAGCCCGCCTATTCAAGTGCAGTCAAGGCTAGACAGGCAGCACAGGTTGCAAAGCGGGAGGCAATGACTACGAACGCATCTCTGCAGGCGGCCCTTACTCATGTGGAAAAAGCCGAAGATCAAATGGGCCAGCTGCAGATGTCCGGCGATCAACACCAGAGGATGTCGGCCGAAATGACTCTTAATGATGCCGAGGATAAATATGTTGGCATGCTTTCAAAAATGTCAGGGGTCTCGGAAAAGGATATCAGCGATATGCACACGACAGGTGTAGGTTGGGCGGATGTTCCCAGTGAATTAGGTATGCATGGTATGATCGGGCACAATACGAACAATATTGGTAAGGGAAGCATGACTCCAGGTTCCATGATGGTCTCCAGAAAATCGGAAGTCATGGAGGCTACAGCCAGAGATACCAAGTCAGGAATGACGAAAGGCCATGGAGCAGGCATGCAGACTGATGTGCATGGGAGTGGGGGCATGGCGTCTGGTGCAGGTGGTTTAGGTAATGGTATGGGCAGTGGCGGGATGGGAGATCATGATAGCGGGATGTCTGGCAGCATGGGCGGCGGAATGGGAGGTGGCAGTGGATCCGGCGGTGGGCATGGTTCCGGCGGTGGCAGCGGTTCCGGCGGTGGCAGCGGTTCCGGTGGTGGCAGTGGTTCCGGTGGTGGCGGTGGCATGCATTAATACTGTTCATTTTTCACGATTATCCGAAAATGAACAAACGATGGTAATCAAGACTCCCTGGCTTCCACTTCGGGAGGCCAGGAAGATAGGAAAGGCGACAGGATGTGCAGAAAATGATGATCCAACCCAGGAGTTTACAGCAACGGACCTTGTTTTTTATTCTGGTACCGATATTTTTACTTTTAGTGTGTATGTCCGTTGCCGGATATATCTTTGTTCGAACAATACTGCTTAATCAATGGGGTGAGACGGCAATTGCCAAACTGCAACGTAAGGCTCATCAGATTGATATGCGATTGCGTAAACCAAAAGATCTGCTCCTTCTGTTGCACAACAGGAATGGGGCTGGGATTAACAGAGATGTTTTTTCCTATATTATTAATGAGATAAAAAATCTCGACGGGGTAGTCAGCGTCAATGTCGAGTGGCCGGAAAACACTCCTGAGAATGATTCCCAACGCTCTGATAATGAACGAATAAAGGGCGATATGCACTTTTATCATCTGGAACAGTTAACTGTCAGTTCGCCTAAATACAATAGTCAGGATAAAAACAGGACCATTTCATTAGAATCAAAGGTGAATAATAAATTCGACCAGACGTCGGGAAGGGTGGAAGTGGTCATTTCTTTTGATAATCTTATCAATGACATAATCAAAGCTTCCTGGTGGAAGACCAACAAGGCATACCTGATCGATGATTCCGGCAATGTTTTAGCGAATACATCGGTTGAGTCAAATGTGAAAACGGGTTCTCCCCAGCAACCATTCGGTTCTACCAATGCACTAGAACGAGACACTTTGAAGGCTATGGGAAAAGCTCATTTTGGTACGGTATTCGGTCCCGGTTCTCCACCAAATGAAATCAGCGGCTTCTATCGTCTCACCGAAGCACCATGGACGATGGTGGTTATCGCACCTGGTGATAAAATTCTACACCCTGTTATACGATTCAAACTGTTGTATATCCTGTCGCTTACCATCGGTATTGTATTTATTCTTCTGATTATTCGGGGCACAACAAGCAGACTGACCAAAAGAATAAGAGAGCTTTCTGCGGCAGCCGATACTCTGGCAAACGGCTCCTTTGGTCCTCCTCTCGCTGTTACCACTCGCGATGAGGTCGGTGAGCTCACAAATAGCTTCAACAAAATGACCCAACAGCTTAAACAGAGACTCCTGCTGAAAGAAGCAATGAACGTTGCCCGGGAAGTACAACAGAACCTGTTGCCGCATGATATTGTCACCCTGAAGGATATCATTGCCCGCGGTCTCATCCTTTACTGCGATGAGACGGGAGGAGACTACTTTGATATTCTAAGTTTTCCCGGAAACGACCAAAAGGTCGGGGTCGTTGTTGGAGATGTAGTAGGTCATGGAATCGGTGCAGCCCTGCTGATGACCACTGTACGGGCACTTCTCCGAGGCCGCGTGGTTCAGCCGGGTAATCTTGGTGAGGTAATGGGTGATGTCAATAGCCTTCTGTGCCAAGACACCATGAAATCAGGTAATTTTGTGACCCTGTTTTACCTGGAAGCAGACCGGGGGCGGAACACTCTTCGCTGGGTTCGTGCGGGTCATGATCCGGCAATTGTCTATTGCCCGGCAAGTGGAATTTTTTCGGAACTTAAAGGTCAGGGGGTAGCGCTGGGGGTCGATGAGACCTGCACCTATGCATACAACGAGTTGCCAATCAGGCAGGAGATCCAGCTTATTCTCATCGGCAGTGATGGCGCCTGGGAGGTCGAAAACAAGGCGGGAGAGCAGTTCGGCAGGGAGCGTCTAAAGAAGGTATTGGCCGACAACTGCACTCTGCATCCGGATGAAATTCTTCAGGCCATTATTCGAAATATAACTGCATTCCGCGGGGAAAATCCACAAAATGACGACATAACCCTGGCCTTGGTCAAGATGAGTTGATGATAACCTGCGATGGTGTAACCGCTATTGTTCGAGGCCCAGATGGGTGATTGATCTGCAATATGCCAGCACCTTCTTTTTAAGTGTAAAAAGTATAAAAACGGAAATTTATTTCTGTTCTTATGAAGATAGAATTCTATCTATCTTCTCCCTCAAAAAATTCAATAAGGTGATCGATCATGAAAGTCTTTCAAGCTGCACTGATATCGCTGTTCCTCTTAACCGCAATGCCAATCTACGCTGCACAGGAAAACCAGAAACCTGCAGGGGATGCAGCTGCCGTCAAAATGAACCAGGAGATTGCGGCCGCAACGATGCAGGAAAACCCGGATACTATGGACTCTGCCACAATGCAGATGAAGGACACGCGAATGAAGATGCAGGCAGCGACAAACCCTGCCGAACGAAAGAGCCTTATGCATACGCATATGCAACAGATGCATGAAGGGATGAAAATGATGGATATGATGAGTGGTGAAAATGCAGATAAAATGCCCATGGGCGGCAATGAAACGCAAAACAAACCAATGACCGGTCAAGAAATGAAAATGGCGCCCAAGGACGGACACGACATGAGTAAAATGGGCGCAGATGGCTGCATGAAAATGAACAAAGAAAAGATGGCCATGAGGGAAAAAATGATGGGATCATGTGACATGATGGGTGATGTAGCCACGATGAAAAAAAAGATATCGATGATAACGGAAATGATGAATGGCATAATAGCACAGCAGGAAATGATGATGAAATAACACCGCTATTCTGCCATAAATCGACCAATAGGGTTATGGCAGAATAGTCTAATCTCCTCTCCAGACTGAGCTAAATCGTTGTCTGGATTTACATGGCTAAGGTAGCTCATAGAGGCATCAGGCGCCATAACGAAAAGGATGGCAAGGGCCAGGGTATATTCGTGATGTTTCCTTAGATCATTATTGATTGAGAGATGCGGTTTTTTGATGCCAGCTGTATTTTTTAAAGGAGCACAATATGGCGAGACGACAACAATATGCTTTTTTCTTTCTTTGCTGGTGCTTTTTAACCTTTTCCACACTTGTTCGCGCACAGTCTGATGTAGCCGAAAAAGGTGAGCCTCAGCCAATGAAGGCGGCTTCAATAATTCTCCATTACAGCTCGGTTTTTGATCGATACCAGAGTTATGACGATATTCAGGGCGGCTCCTGGAGGGACGCCAACGACGCAGTGGGGCCATCGGATGTCAGGCTTTCCCCCGCTGACGGCATGAAACAGCACAATGCTGCTCCCGGGATGGAGCGACATGACATGTCGATAGAATCAGCTTCAGTCGGAGACCCCTCACCTGAACAGAAATCAAGTACTGAGGCAGGGTTTAATCATCCTGGGGTAAAACCATGAACTGGGCGCGTTTTGCCGCCGGTATAACGTTGCTTTCAATTGTCGCTCTGTCCGGCTGTGCAAGAGTCGAAATTGATAAATCTATCGATAGAATCAACAAAGACGCTGCTGATTTCACCGAGGGAAAACTCATTCTGGCGCAGAACCTCGATCAGCGGAAAGCTCTGGAGAGCATGGCGGCCGAACTCCTTGCAAAACCATTGAGTCAAAGCGATGCGGTGCAACTCGCTCTGGTAAATAGTCCAGCTCTTCAAGCTATGCTTGCCGCAAATTGGTCGAAACTGGCTGATGCCGCGCAAACCGGGCGAATTACGAACCCGGTGTTTTCCTTTGAACGGCTTGTCCTTGGGGACGAATTAGAATTGACCCGACTACTGTCCTTCAATTTACTCGACCTGCTGACCTTGCCGCAGCGCTATGGGCTCGCACAGCACCGTATCGAAGAGGCGCAATTGCGCCTGACGATAGAAGTGGTCGATCTTATCAGCCAAATTCGCCTGGCCTGGGTTAATGTCCTCGCCGCCCAACAGAATCGTAATTATGCCGAACAGGTGTTTGAGGCTGCCGAAGTCAGTTCCAGATTGGCCAGAGAAATGCAGCGGGTCGGTAATTTCAGTAAATTGCAGCGGGTTCGCCAGCAGGTCTTTTACAGCGATGCCGCGACACATTTGGCCAGAGCTGAACAAGAAACTCTCTCCAGCCGTGAGCAGCTTATTCGTCTGTTGGGTCTTTCCGCGAGTCAGGCAGAAGAGCTTCTCTTACCTAAAATGCTCCCGACTTTGCCGGAGAACCCAAGGACACCACAAGAAATAAGCAAGGCCGCAAATCAAGGTCGACTCGATATCAAGCTGGCGGAGGCCGAGTTGCAGGCGGCTGCCAAAGCTCAAGGTCTGAATCAGATCACCAGCCTGACCGACATTGAACTAGGCATCCGGCAGGAAAAGCGATCGACCAGAAATGCCGGCAGCAGTATCTCTGGCAGCGGCTACGACATCGGAGTGCAATTACCGGTCTTCGACTGGGGAGATATGCTGCGTGCCGGCATGAACGCTGATACTCTGGCCGCGGTAAATCGTCTGGAGGCAACGGTATCTGCCGCGGGATCCGAACTGCGTGAAAGCTACAGCGAATATCGTACCGCTTATGATGTATCAAAACACTACCGTGACGAAGTACTCCCTCTCTCCAGAATAATCTCCGAAGAGAATGTGCTGCGATATAACGGGATGTTGACAGGAGTCTTTGACCTGCTCGCCGAAACACGAGAGCAAATCAGGACTGTGATGGCAGCCATCTCCGCGCAAAAGCAATTTTGGCTGGCAGACGCGGCCCTGCATGCCGCGGTGATCGGCCATCCGAAGATGCTGGAACAGAGCCTATGACTAACCGGATGGTTGCGGGCGGCAAATTCGCCGATTCACTGCGACAGCAGATATGGGCATGATAAGCAGCTTAAGAGTCGATAAGAGGCAGGAACAATGAATTCAAGAAGGCAGTTTTTAAAGGCCGTTGGTCTGGCGGGCGGTGCTGTTGCGGCATCACTAGTCAACCGTGTGGCTATGGCCGCTCTCCCCGAACCAGTGATCCAAACTAAACCAGAGACCATGCCGCCACTCATTCCGAACCAGGGGAGGCCATATAATCCGGTTGTGACGCTCAACGGCTGGACCTTACCCTGGCGTATGAAAAATGGGGTGAAGGAGTTTCATCTGGTGGCCGAACCGGTAGTGCGGGAAATGGCACCAAGCTTTAAGGCGCATCTCTGGGGGTACAACGGCCAGAGTCCGGGGCCGACCATTGAGGTTGTGGAAGGGGACCGGGTGCGTATTTTTGTCACCAACAAATTGCCCGAACACACAAGCATTCACTGGCATGGTCAGCGATTGCCCAATGGCATGGATGGTGTCTCGGGGCTAACCCAACCGCCGATTCTTCCGGGCAAGACTTTTGTATATGAATTTATCGCCCGCCGTCCCGGCACATTCATGTATCACCCGCATGCTGACGAGATGGTCCAGATGGCCATGGGCATGATGGGTTCGTGGGTAACCCATCCCAGGGACAAACATCCGCTTATAGCAGAAGTTGATCGTGACTTTATTTTTCTGATGAATGCCTACGACATAGAGCCCGGCAGTTTTACCCCGAAGATCATGACGATGCTCGATTTTAATCTCTGGAGTTGGAACAGTCGTATCTTCCCGGGCATTGATTCTCTCAACGTTCGGCAAAACGACAAAGTCCGTATACGCATAGGTAATCTGACGATGACCAACCACCCAATGCATCTGCATGGGCACGAGTTTCTGGTAACGGGCAGTGATGGAGGCCCAACACCTCCTTCCTCACGATTTTACGAGGTGACCGCCGATGTCGCCGTCGGCCAGATGCGGCAGATCGAGTTTGTTGCCGACGAAGAAGGCGATTGGGCGTTCCACTGCCACAAGAGTCATCATACCATGAACGCCATGAGCCACGACGTAGCAACTCTTATCGGTGTCGATCAGCGGGAACTGGCCCGAAAGATCACCAACCTCATTCCCGACTATATGGTCATGGGCGAACGGGGAATGGCTGACATGGCCGCCATGGAGATGCCTATCCCGGACAATACCGCGCCGATGATGACGGGGGATGGACCTTTTGGTTCAGTTGAGATGGGTGGCATGTTCAGCGTAGTGAAAGTGCGACGCAATCAGCAACCGGGAAACTATTCAGACCCCGGCTGGTACAAACATCCACCGGGCACTTCAGCGTATGAATTTGCCGGTGCTCCGACCGAACCAGCTCGTATGCAATCCAAAATGCAGCAAGGTATGCCGCGACTGCATAAACCTTCAACGGAGGTTGAGGTAACGGTTCGTAAACCCAAAAGTACACATCATTAACTCTTGCCTTAAGGGGGAAAGAATATGAAAATAAAAACCATTCAATTCCTGTTTTATCTGGTGATTCCGATTGCGTTAGCCGGAGTGGCGTTTGCCTCAGGTAACCATTCAGGTGGGCACGAGCAAGGCCATGATGCTAAAGCTATTGGCGAACCTGGGATGCCGGCGATGGTCGATCGAACAGTGCACATAGATATGAACGATGAGATGCGCTATGTCCCCGATCATCTCATCGTCAAACAAGGCGAAACCATAAAGTTTGTATTGAAAAACAGCGGTGAGATTGATCATGAATTTGTTTTGGGAACAGAGAAAGAGTTATTGGAACATTATAAGCTGATGCAGAAGTTCCCTGAAATGGAGCACGAAGATCCCAACCAGGTCAGGGTAGCTCCTGGTCAGGTGGGTGAAGTCGTCTGGCATTTCACCAAGCCAGGTAAAATAGACTTTGGCTGCCTCATGCCGGGGCATTATGATGCCGGGATGAAGGGCACCGTCGAGGTAGGTTCGGCTGCTTTGGGGTCGGATGGGAAAAAAGCACCAAGCGATAGCCATAAGGGACATCAGCACGGATCGCCAAAGATTTAGGACAGGCAATTTCTCGTACCACCCCTTCCTGTTGATGTTATAGGAAATTGTTTTCACGAACTGGGTGTCGATGAAATAACAGCTCACCTATTATACAACCATTCATGAGGTAGATGATGAAAGTAAGAATATTGATCGTGAGTATGGTCGCTTTGATATGCTATTCCGCAGTCTCCGCAGCTGTATTGGTAGTGGCTGCACAGCAGGATGGGTTAGTTGCCGATATGACCGAAGGTGTGGTGCGGAAAATTGACAAAGATGCGGGTAAAATTACACTCAAACACGGCGAGATAAAGAACCTCAATATGCCTCCGATGACAATGGTTTACTCAGTTCACGATAAGTCTTTGCTGGACGCGGTTCAAACCGGCGAAAAGGTAAAATTCAAAGTAATCAACGAAGGCGGGAAGTTTGTGATAAAAGAAATTCGCCCTGCTGCAGCACCGCCGGAATGATCATTGTTCGGCAGATGCTTAACAATTGATTATTCCGGTAAATCCAGCCTTGGGACTATTTTTTGATGGAGCAAGGGGTTAGGCAATGCGCTGCCGAGTGATGATGTACCTCCACCTAAATGTTGTCAAACCGTTTTCAACAACAGACACCCAATTCCTGTAGTGCGAAGGCTATTGATATTTAATTTTTATAGGCATATATGCAGATTACCTCGGACTCGAGGCTAATCACACAATAGAAATGATGTCCATTGGTAACACTCGGTGGAAGGCACCTCACATAGGATAAGGTCGTTTCTGAACATATTACCCTGATCATGACCAAATGTCATGATCGAAGTGGAGCATTTTGGCACTTGGTAAACAGAAGGGTGTTTTCCAGAAACGTAGAGGCAAATGGAGCATCTTAGAATCTAGATGTTTCCAGACCATCAGTAATCTCAAATGCTCCATTTTTGACCATCACCGGCGTTGATACTACTTTCATCTCTGCCTCCGGATAAAGTGACAATCAACCCTTTTTCGTGGTAGAGATTTTTACAGAGTCTTTAAGGGATGGTAGAATCTTTTTACGCGGAGGGTGCTGTCTGCTCAGATTTCAAAAGTCCATATAGCTATATTCGATCTGAACAGAGATCGAAGTCAAGATCTCTTATATGGACGCCACCCGTTTTGCAATTGATACCTGAATTGGCGATTTAAATCTGGCTGCAGTATTATATCCGGCCTTTGATGCAGACCATGACCCCCCTAGTGTCAGGGAAGTTGCCGTATGAACTAAAACCCATTATAAAAGGGGCAGGAGGTTAATGCATGAGATATTCACCGGAACGAAAAGAAGCAGTGTTGAAAAAGATGATGCCACCGCACAACCGGTCCATCAGCCAATTGGCAAGCGAAGAAGGCATCAGCGAGGCGACATTATATAACTGGCGTAACGAACCCGAACAAAAGGCATCCTGTTGCCTGATGGCAATACCGGCCCAGATGGCTGAGCGCATGGTATCAAATTATCTATTGAGATAATAAACCTGAGATGACGTCTTGCAACTCACTCAATTCTGACCATAATATGTCTTTATCTCCACTGTTAAGTTCTACTTTGTTTATCTTTGGTAGTAAGCGCTTAACTTCCTGGATTTTGGCGATGACTCTTTTGTCCATCGGAGTAAGTATTCTTACAGGTTTGGGTCTTGTTAATTGCCTGATTTTAGCTACGGTAAGATTTTCGTTTTTAACTTTGTTATAAAGAAAAATCATCTCTTTAGGATCTTTTATTTTTGCGATCTCCAAGAGAACGTTTTTTGGTGTGTCGGACGTCCGACACTCATCTTTTAACTCATCTGGAAGTTTGTTAAGAGTTAGTATTTCATTGATTGTAGTCCTCGCTTTTCCTACCACCTCACTCAACTGGTTTTGATTGTATCCATGGCTTTCCATGATTCTGCTGTAAGCGTACGCCTCTTCAATGGGGTTTAAATCATCCCTTTGTATATTTTCAATTAATGCTATTTCAGCAGGATCTCCTTTGGAAAAAATCACAGGTATTACATCTAATTTTGCTATCTTTGAGGCTCGATATCGGCGTTCTCCTGCTATTATCAAAAAATCAGCATCAATTTTATCTATATCGTTTTTTCTTACTATGATTGGTTGTAATACCCCCTTACTGCTGATCGACGTGGCAAGTTCCTCTAATTTTATTTGATCAAAATGTTTTCTTGGTTGATCCGGGTCTGGCTCAATAGATTTAAGGGGGACTTTATATAAATTACCCTCAGTATATTGTTCAAAAACCGGATTCTCACGTTTAGCATCAATTCCCTGAAGGGTTTTAGTAGCTAACTTCGTCGTTTTTCCAACTGTTTTTTTTTTGAAATCTACCATATCGATAAAAGTTCTTGAGTTAACTTATTGTAGTCTTCAGTCCCTGGACTTTTACTGTCATAAATCATTATTGGTTGCTCAGCTATTTGAGCCTGCTTTATTCCTGTAATTTTTCTTATTTTTGTAGATAATACGATTTCTGAAAATTCCGCTAGCTGTTCTTCTACCCAGTCATTGATTCCTTTTTCACGGGAATCGAATATTGTCACTAAAATCCTAAGATAGTCTCTGATGTCTAGGTCTGGCCCCATTATATCTCTTATGGTGTCTATAAGATCAGCAAAACCTTCCAGAGAATAGCGACCGGTATCGGTCGGGACCAAAATAAAATTACTGGCATAGAGAGCGTTTATCTCTAAAATACCAAGTGATGGATGACAATCTATGACGACAAAGTCATAGTTGTCAGCTTCCTTTAATAAGGCGTTATTTAGCCTCATTTCTCTAAAATGCTCATTAAAAAGCGTGTTGGTTGCTTTGCTAAGGTGAATATTTGAAGCTACAATATCAAGGTTTTCAGTTGGTGTTTTGCAAACAACATCGCTGATCTTTTTTCCATTTATGAGAATGTCTTGTATAAAGTAATCACAATGATCGGCCATCCCCATGCCAATGGTGGAATGCCCTTGTGGGTCAAGGTCGATTAGCAAAACTCTGTAACCTGCTAGAGCAAGGCCACAAGCAAGGTTTGTTGATGTTGTTGTTTTGCCAACCCCACCTTTTTGGTTTATGACAGAAATGATTTTTTTCATAATCCCAATTGGAGTTTAAGAAAACTGCGGTAACTAACAATTTATTCGAATAGAAAATGATGAAAAACACGCTAATTCTATAAGGTCTTGTACATTAACACAATCAAAGAAAGAAGCACAACAGATAAACATAAAGGGTGTCGGACGTCCGACACCCTTTATGTTTAAAAATTGAGAGAAGGTTTTGAATTTGGCTTAGCATTACTAAAATAGAGAGGATAGCAAGAGAAAGTTTACCTGCTTATTCTCTGTCACCCTAAAAAACCTCAATATAAAAAATGGTAAGCAGTCTGAAAGGTTTTTCTCCAAAATCCCAGCTTTCGAAATAAAATTTTTCGAAAACATTCTGGAGTCCGAGCTACTTTATTGTTTCGAGTGGCAAACATCTTACTCCAATATATTGATCACCAAAGAAAATGACACTATAGAACCCCACTCTGAACGACTGGGGTTCTATTGCTTAACAGTTATAACATTCAATAAACTTAAACTAAGGCTGGCCTAATGGCCTTAATAAATTTAAGGGAGCCCTCTTAACATTGCAGTATTAAATCAGCCAACTTCAGAGATATTCCTCAGCAAATTCCAAAAATTGTTCTCTAAACTGAATAGAATTAACTCCATTTTCACGAAAAGATTTAAGTAAGACCGGGTGTAAGCTTGATTCGAATTTTTGAATTATTTCATTTTTGTAAATTTCATCTTTTTGGAGAAATTTTAATTCTATATCTGATAACCTTTTTTTAGCAGCTTCCTCTATCTCAAATTTTTTATTCCACTCTGATGTCTTTTTTTCCTTTTTTTGCCTTTCCTCTTCAGCTTCAAAGGCACTTTTTCCAGTAATTTTCTCCCTTAATAAATATGCCAAAAAGGCACCTCCTTTTTTATCTACCTTACCGGCAGCCAAACGAACATTGTAGTAATCGAGGATTTGTTGAGTTTTATCTTCTCCCAAGTCATTAATATATGACTGGGCTCTCAAAGGAGGTATTCCAAAATATTCCAACTTTTCTAAAAGTTCTTTTTCTGATGAGAGTTCTGGTCGTACTGGAAAAACTGATTTTTTATCCATAAAAGGAAGAGTTTCTTGATAAGCCTGGTTAACAATAATGAACTTAACTCTAGTTATTTTTCTTCCTTCTCTAATAGTTTCTAAAATAAAAGACAGATCACATTGGTAAAACCCGGCATCATCTTTCTTCTCAAATTCCTTCTTTGCTTGATTAAGAACCCATGCCCTAAATTGTTTAAACTGTGCATACTTCCCTTTATCAATACCTAGAATTTCTTTCAAATCATCAACTCGAAATTCTCTGTGACCAATTTTTCGATATTGCTTTAATAATTGATATATTCTTATTGAGTAAATACTCTGAAATTGGGCAAGTATGGTTAACTTCGATTGAGTAAAATCCCTCCTCAATTGCAAGAGGTACGGCTTCAAGCTTGGATCAAATCTAAAACTTATAGAGCCCTTTTTATTATTATACTTACAGGAAGAAACCCAACCAACCTTTAAAGGCCCGTCATCTTCAGGAATAACAATAACTCTTTGCATCAATTGATCTGTAATTTTATCAGCGTCTCTGTATGCATTATTCAAATCAATATTAAGAATTGACGCTAAATCACGAATCTTGATTTCATATGGATAAAAATCCACATCATCTGGATGAATCATCGATGCTACAGCAAAAACCAAACGCTGCTCGCCCACGCTCAAAGTGTACCTAGACTCGACGAGTTTGTTGGATTGTACGATCAGTGGCGATTTATCGTTTTTTGTCAAAAGACATCTCCTTGATGAAAGGGAATATATTCCTTTAAAAATACTAAGGTATAGACACAATGTCAACACTATACCATACCGTCAATCTCTATACCTTTGCTTCAAACGCTATTTACAACCTCCGACCATCAATCCCTATACCTTTCCCAAAGAGGATATTTACCCCCATACCGTCAATCTCTATACCTTTACTTCAAACGCTATTTACAACCTCTGACCATCAATCCCTATACCTTTCCCAAAGAGGATATTTACCCCATACCGTCAATCTCTATACCTTTACTTCAAACGCTATTTACAACCTCTGACCATCAATCCCTATACCTTTCCCAAAGAGGATATTTACCCCATACCGTCAATCTCTATACCTTTACTTCAAAC
>NZ_SWCM01000017.1 GCF_005116645.1 Desulfopila sp. IMCC35006 | reverse complement strand
ATCCACCCGTTCCCATTCCGAACACGGAAGTTAAGCTCTTTAGCGCCGATGGTACTGCACGGGCGACTGTGTGGGAGAGTAGGTCATCGCCGTTTTTTATAAAGCAAAAGCCCCAGCAGATTCCTGCTGGGGCTTTTGTCGTTCTACAGGAACCTTGCCAAGAGATATCTTTTTTTATATATACTTTTATTACTTTGGAGATCTCCTTTTTCTGATGGTTTATTTTTGGCATCTGTATTGATCACTATTTCTCTTGTATGGTTGCATCCGGGAGAATTACCTCAACTCACGTGAACCCGCATGACATCCCCTTCCCTTTCAGTCATCATTCTGGCAGCCGGAAAAGGCACGCGAATGAAATCAGACAAAGCCAAAGTGTTGCACGAAGTCTTTTATGCACCAATGATCCACCATGTAATTAACGCGACGCTGCCCCTGCATTCTTTACAGACTGTTATTATTATCGGCCATCAGAAGGATGAAGTCGAACAATCGCTGGTATCTTTCTCAGTTACCTGCGTCGTGCAAAAAGAGCAGCTCGGTACAGGTCATGCGGTCCTCGTTGCGGAACAGGCTCTGAGTGAAGAAGCGGACACAGTAATGATCCTATGCGGTGACACGCCGCTTATTCAAGCTGAGACATTACAGGAAATGTACGCCTGCCACCAAAAAAGTGGGGCAAAGCTCACCCTGATGACTACTGTTCTCGACAACCCCACTAACTACGGCCGTATCGTCAGTGATACGAATAATAAAATACAGGGTATTGTTGAACAAAAAGACGCGACCGCAGAACAACGCCGGATAAAGGAAATCAATGCGGGGATATACTGTGTCGACAAAGATTTTCTCTTTTCATCCTTAAAAAAGGTCGGTACCGATAACAGCCAGGGCGAGGTGTATCTTACTGATATAGTCAAACTCGCGGTGGAAGATAACCTTGCCGTGGAAAAATATCTCGCGCAATCCCCTGTCGATGTCCTTGGCGTCAATTCCCGAATCGAGTTGGCAGGCGCACAAAATGAATTGCAGATGCGCAGAAATCGAACATTGATGCTGCAAGGTGTTACCATAAATAATCCTCAAACAGTTACCGTATCCCCTGAATCCAGCATTGAAAGAGATACTCTCCTTGAACCCCTTGTCAGTATTTCCGCTGGGAGCAGGATTGGGCACTCTTGCAGAATCGGCCAGGGGACTCTATTACAAGACTGCAACATAGCGAATAACGTAACTATTGGTCCTTATAGCTGTTTGTCCGGCACTACCGTTGCTGCTGGTACAATATTGCCTCCATTCAGCAAAACCTGAGCCCCCAAGCTTTCCACACCTGATATAAAGCGTGCATAAAGTGAGCAAAAGCTCTGCAAAATTCAAGGGAGATTAACCATGGCTGATTTAAAGAAAATGTATTCATCTATCCTGGGAGATAGTTTTCCGATGCAGATGACCATTTCTTTTGGTGATCAACAACTCACATATAACAAAAAAACCTGGAAGATACGCCTCGAAGACGGAACCATTGACGAACGTGGTGTACGTTACGGCGAAAACCCAGACCAGGAGGCCGCCCTCTACGAACTCGTCAACGGCAATCTCACCCTTGGCGGCTGCCATTTTATCGAACCGGGCAATGGTCTGGTTTCGGCAATCACTGTTGAAGATATGCTGCAGGTTGGGAAACACCCCGGAAAAATAAATCTTACCGATATAGACAACGGGTTGAATATTATCAAATACCTGATGGATAAACCGGCGTCGGTTATCCTTAAACATAATAATCCCTGCGGGGCGGCCTATGGAGACGATCTGGCCACGGCCTTCAACCGTGCCCTGCGCGCAGACCGCATTGCCGCCTTTGGTGGTGCAGTTGTGTTAAACCGGACCTGCGACATTGATACCGCTGAACTGCTGGTAAAGAATTATCTTGAAGTAGTCTGCGCCCCGGAATTTGCCGACGGCACCCTGGAAATATTAGGCAAACTGAAAAATTTGCGAATCGTGAAAATCGCCGATATCTCCCGTCTTGCCGATTTTGAAAAATTCCGCTTTGTCGATTTCAAAAGCCTAATCGACGGCGGTATCATTGTCCAGCAATCAGCGGTCAATTCTATTCGCAGCATCGACAACCTTACTGCGGCAAGCGCCACATGGAAGGGCCAGGAATACAAATGTGACCGGCAACCGACGCAAGCCGAAATAGACGACATGATCTTCGGCTGGGCGGTTGAACACGGTGTGACCTCCAATTCGGTACTGTACGTCAAAGACGGATGCACCGTCGGCATTGGCACGGGAGAACAGGACAGGGTCGGGGTCGCCGCAATTGCCGTACATAAGGCATATATAAAGTATGCCGATATCCTCTGCTTTGACACTCATGGTATTGGCTATGCGGATCTTGAACTTGCAATCCGCAAGGGAGAGAGAGATCGGGGAGAAAAAGAGGCGATTGATGCGCAGGTGAAACAGGAACGGGCGAATCTTCCCGGGTCGGTAATGATTTCCGATGCCTTCTTTCCTTTCAGAGACGGGGCGGATGTGGGTATTGCCCAAGGCATCTCAGCCATTCTCCAGGCCGGTGGTTCTTTACGCGATTTCGAATGCATCCAGGCGTGTAACGAGGCAGATCCTCAAGTGGCTATGATGTTTACCGGCCAGAGATCCTTCAAACACTGATGGCGTCGTAAAAATCCCGATCTCCTTCGTTGTATTTTTTTGGCTGACTCCCGACATACTACTTGTATAGTCGGGAGCCAGCCAAAAAAGCTACGCCTCGGATATCAAGATTTTTACTTAGCCATCTCGAAATTGGACTTTTTATAAATTTTCCACTGGTTCCCATGTGGCACATGGGAACCAGTGGAGATAATCAAACATTATTTATATCCAATGCCCGGCTGTAGCGGCTACACCAGCACTGTCTGAAAGAAAATGACATAGCCCGCGGTGCAGACCGAAAAAATCAGGACAAGGAACAGCAAAAGCAGGGAACACAATCGAATTATGCTGCCGGCAGCCGGTCTTTTCTTTGTTGCTCTTTTTTTTCGAGTTACTTTTTTCTTACCAAATAGCATACAGAAGTGTTTCTAATTTATGGTGATTAACTGACCTGCCCCCCGACAAGCGCCTCTATTTTTCTCGAGTAAGGACATAGCGGGCAAGTCCTTCCAGCAAGTCCCGCTCAAATGCGACATTTTTATCGGTAAAGACCGCAAGCATAGCAGATGCACCCGCAACGGCATCTTCGGCTTTTTTCCTGGCTGCAGCAAAGCCGTTGTATTTCGCAATAAGAGTACAGACCTCTTCGATGCATAACGATCTATCGACATCGTCGCCTAATATTTGCATTATACGGGTACGGTCTGCAGAAGACGCCTTATTGAGCGCCAGGATCAACGGCAGTGTCATTTTACCTTCGGCCAGGTCGTTACCTACAGCCTTCCCTGTTTTGGCGGGATCCCCCTGGTAATCCAGGAGATCGTCAATAATCTGGTAGGCACAACCCAGATGAACGCCATATTCCCGCAGCGCCGCGACTCTCCGGACATCACCGCCTCCGAACAGCGCCCCTACTTCGCAGGCAGCTGAAATGAGCAGTCCGGTCTTGCCCATAATCGCCTCATAATAATCCAGCTCGGACAGATTATGTCGTTTGGTATTTCTGAGCTGCATAAACTCACCATCGACCATACCGGTAGTGGCCCTGCAAAAAACATCCAAACCAGCCTGGCCTGAAAATCTGCCCACGGTAGCCATAGCCAGTGCATGCAGAAAATCGCCGGCAAGGATAGCCGCTATGGTGCCGAATTTCTGGTAGACGGACAGTTTGCCTCGTCGCGTAACCGATTGATCGATAATATCATCATGAAAAAGAGTTGCTGCATGAAGGTACTCAAATGCTCCCCCCAGTTGATACGCTTCCTCATCCTTTCTGCCGCACAGCCGCGAAGCAACGACCACGAGCAGAGGACGAATCCGCTTTCCTCCATTGAAAAGACCGTAATTCAGTACCTCAATCAGCAGCTCATCCATATCAGGCGTCAATCGGGCAAGATCGGCCCGCATGGATGCATTGATTTTTTCAGCTTCTTGTTTTACCGCAGCAAGGAGCATTTCCGACAGGGCTACATTTGCCATCTATTCATCACCCTCTGTACGTTCAGCATGAGCATTCTCAGCATAAAAATTAGCAATATCAACCATGTTCCGCGTAACAGGCGATGCCGGCAGGCTCTTCAGGAAGACCCGTCCATACCCTTTTTTAAAAAGGCGGACATCCATAATGGCGATCACTCCTCTGTCGGTAACCGACCGCATCAATCGCCCAACTCCCTGGCGCAATGTCAGGATAGCCCGGGGTACCTGAAAGTCAAAAAATGGTTTGCCACCTTCTTCTTTTATTCGATCTATGCGGGCCTGGATGACGGGGTCACTGGGCACCTCAAATGGCAACTTCTCAATAATAACACAGCTGAGGGACTCGCCGACGACATCGACTCCCTCCCAGAAACTGGCCACCGCCAGCAGCACGGAGTGGGTCTCTTCCCGGAAACTGTTGAGCAGAGCATTGCGCGAAGCCCTGCCCTGCACTAAAACCGGGTAATCAAGAGCTCCTTCCAGAAATGCAGCCAGCGAATCCATCCCCTTAAAACTGGTGCAGAGGACCAGAGCACGTCCCTCGCTTAAACGCAATATCTGTAAAACACGATCCCCGATACAGGGGAGAAAATCCTGGTGCGTCGGCTCCGGAAAACTCGTCTCCGGGACATAGAGCAGCGTGCGATGGCGATAGTCAAAAGGCGAACTGAACTGCAAGTCACGCACATCTTCTTTAAGTCCCAGTCGTTCTTTGATATAGGAAAAAGATCCACCGGAGGAGAGTGTGGCCGAGGTTAGTATGCAGGCATCGACGGTGGCGTAAAGATTCTTCTGCAGCTCATCGGCGACCTCAATCGGTGTAGCCGATAGAAGTACGGTTCGGTCTCTTTTCTCATACCAATGGACATATTTATGGTCATTGTTGTCGAAAAAAAGGGCGATGTCACGCAATTTATCGTTCTGCTCCCCGGCCCTTTTGATAAGTCCGCTCCAGCCGTCGCCAAAAGCCGTACAATCCACCAGCCGGTCAGCAAGCCCGGTTATGCCTGCGGAAAGAAGTTCCACTTGTTCTCGCCATACCGTCTCGGTCTGATCCTTTATCAGAGTCTGCAGAAAAAATCGTCCCGTTTGTACCGGGAAAAATCGTCCAAAACCATCAAGGCGCATTTTTAATCCATGCACCGACGGCAGCAAAGTGTCGATCATTTCCGGAGGCAGGTCGAGCTTTGCCTGACGTTCTATATCCCCCAGCAGGTCAATCAGCTGATAGTGACTGAAGCTCTTGCCGAAAAAGGTCGAAGCGACGTTTTCCAGGTGGTGGGCCTCGTCGAAGATGACCGCTTCGTAGCGAGGCAAAATTTCGCCAAAGCCGGATTTTCGCAGGGCCAGATCAGAAAAGAAGAGGTGATGATTGACTATAAGCAACCGTGCCTTTCCGGCTCTTTTCCTCAGTTGACTGATAAAACAGCCGGCCGCTTCAGGACAGTCCGCCCCCAGACAATGATTGGATTGGGAGGCTATTTTCGACCACAATCCGGCTTTTTTACTCAACCAGCCGAGTTCCGCCCTATCGCCGGTTGCAGTCTTTTTCAGCCAGGTGTCTATCTGTTCTACCCAGGGATCATCGACCAGGGAAAGCTGAGGATTGGAACGATACTGATACCAGCGGTACTGACAAAGATAGTTTTCTCGACCCTTTATGCAAAGGGCAGCAATTTTTTCATCTAAAACTTTTTCAACCAGAGGAAGGTCTTTATTAATGATCTGATCCTGCAGGTTCAGAGTAGCCGTAGAAATTACCACTCTTTTTCCAGACAATGCTGCCGGAATTAAATAGGCCAAGGTCTTGCCGATGCCTGTTTCCGCCTCGATGAGAAGAACTCGCGCTTGAGGTCCGTCGTGGTCTTGTCTTTCAGGTGCGTCCAGGAGAAGAACATCAGCCACGGCCTCAGCCATCGCATGCTGGCCGTCCCTGGGTTCAAAGTTTGCAAGATTCCCTGCCAGCCGCCCTCCCGGTCCAAAAATTTCTGTCAATTGCGTCATTGTGTGAGAACTGCTCCGTTAAGTGAAAACGCACTATACAACAGAATTTCTGGCGCTGTAAGACGATTTTAGCATATTTCTCTGGCTTGAAGCCAAAAAAACTTCCACAAGAGAGGATTACTTTTGCAGAGGAACAACCTTTTGTGCTAAAACGGTAAGGGTTCTTATTTCTTTTGAGTTGTTGACATTTTTCCTGGAATTATTGATATGGTTGAAATCCTTCTCCCGCAAAATTCCGTCTCATCACTTTCCATCTCAGAACTGCTTTCACCTGGAGAGGTTGTCGCGGTCGTTGACGATTCCTCGGAAATTATCCTGCTACTCTCGCATTATCTCACCAATATCGGCTTTTCCGTTGTCTCTGCCGGCAGCGCCAGCCGGTTCTACCAACTTATGGCCACGGAAAACATTGCCCTGGTTCTCCTAGACATCGGCCTGCCTGATCAAAACGGCTGTGAGGTCTTAAAGGATATTGCCGCAAGTCATCCCGACCTCGGAATTATCATGATCACCGGGACCACCGATATCACCGTCGCCCTTGACTGTCTGCGCCAGGGGGCTGACGATTACCTGACCAAACCAATAGGCGTCAACCAGCTGAGTTACACCGTACAGAATACCTTGCAGAAAAGGCGTATGGCCATCAACAATCGTCTCTTCCAGCAGGAGCTCGAAAAAACCAACGCCCGGATGCGGTTCCTGCATCATCTTACCCTGAAGATGAATACTGCCTACCTCAATACCGTTGAACTGCAGGGCATTCTGCAGGCTATCCTCGTTGGCATAACGTCCAACGACGGCCTGCGTTTCAACCGGGCATTTCTGGCATTGTACAGTAAAGACGGCAATTATCTTGAGGGCAAAATGGCCATCGGGCCTGCCTCCAGAGAACATGCCGGACAAGTATGGAGCTCAATAAAGGAAAAGGGCCTACAGCTCGATGATATCCTTGCCACCATCCAGAAAAAAAACAGCAAGGAAGATGTCGAGGTAAACAGAATCATCCACACCCTGAGGATATCCACCAGAGAAGAAGACCATGTGCTGCTCCATGCCAGTCGATTGAAACGACCAATATTGGTGCAAGACGGCGTCGCTGAAGGCTACCGGATTCCTGAGGATTTTCTCCGCACTTTTGGCGAATCCACATTCGTCGTTGTCCCTCTCTATTCGCCAAGTAAAGCGTTGGGCGTCATGATCGTCGATAATTTTGTGACGGGAGCGCCAATCACCGGAGAAGACATTAACGCCCTGGAGATTTTTGCCAGTCATGCGAGCCTGGCCATTGAGCACAGCCATCTGTATGCCGAAATGGCGGAAAAAATAGCCGCCCTTGAGCTTGTCACCCAGGAACTGGAAAGAAGCCAGGACCTTCTCGTTGAAGCCGAACGGACAGCGGCCATCGGCCAGATGTCCGCCCAACTCCTGCATGGGATTAGAAACCCATTGACCTCTATTGGCGGCACCTCTCGATTGCTGATCAAAAAAACCAGCGATCCCTATATCTCCAACTTCCTCAATATCATAACCCAGGAATCTTCGAAGATTGAAATCATACTCGAGGACCTGTTCAGTTTTGTCGAGGATACAGAGCTGATTCTTGGGGTCCATCCGCTTTTTTCTCTGATCCGCAAGACGGTGATGGTCTTTTATCTGACCATGAAAAATCAGCATATAGAGTATACCCTCGCTCTTGATGGGCCGGGACCGTCACTGATGGTTGATGAAAATAAAATTCGCCAGGTATTTCTCCATCTGATCAGAAACAGCCTGGAGGCAATGCCGGATGGCGGTACCCTCCGCATCGAGGCCAAAGAAGATGAGCAGTCTGTCACAATCCAGCTCAGCGACAGCGGCCCGGGAATACCTGCAGAAACGCTGCCACATGTCAAAGATCCTTTTTTCACGACGAAAATATACGGCAATGGTATTGGCCTCGCCCTGGTGGAACAGATAGTCCAGGCCCATGGGGGGACCTTCTCCATTCATGATGGCCCGACCGGTGGAACGTTGGCCACCGTTCGCCTGCCAAAGACGTCACCGTCGACCAGCGGAAAGCAAACATCCTGAGAATGACAAAAGGGCAGTCAAAACAAAAGTCACTCGCAGCGCCAGCATAAAGCTTCCGCTCTCCGCTGCAGAATAGTGCACCAGTGTCCCTCCACCGCTAAAAAAACTATACCACCAGGAAAAAAGTGCCGCCGCTAGTGTCGCCCCAATGACCATGCCGAGGTTTCTGGCGGTGGCCAGAATTCCCGAGGTAATGCCAACATACTCTTCGCTTACCCTCGATAATACGGATGCGCTGTTGGGCGACAAAAATATAGATTGTCCAGCCCCGAGCAGGGCCAGTTTCAGAGCAATTTCCATCGACGAGCTGTCGGTTGCCAGCCAGGCCAGACTCAAGAGAGCGCCACCGCTCAAAATCAACCCGCCGGTGGTCAGATATCGTGCGCCGATCTTATCGTACAGCCATCCGGATAACGGCGATAAAACCACGATCGTCGCCGGAACAGCCATCATCATCCGGCCCACCTTGTCGGCTTGGTAGGAAAAGATATATTCCAGATAAAATGGAATAATGGCCAGAACGGTAAATAAAACGGCAAAGGAAATCGCCGCCGTGGCCACACCGGTCCAGTAGTACTTCCTGCTAAATAGAGCCACCGGTAAAATCGGATTGCCGGCTTTTTTTTCGATGCGGATAAAAAGATAGATGAGTGTTATAAAACTCACCATAAACAGGATGTTGTCGAACCGGAGGAACCGATCGAACCGGTGAAAGATGAAGACGCCGAGAATCACCATGACCACCCAGCAGCCGCTCCCCTGCCAGTCAAACGGCAGAGACGGTTTGGCATCTGCCTGGTGCAGCCTCTCGAGCAGGTAAAATCTGCCCAGCACAACCGTGAGAAAACCAACCGGCAGGGTGATCAAAAAAATTGCCCGCCAGGAATAGAGGCTGAGCAACAGCCCGCTGACCAGAGGTCCGGTCAGCAAGCCGCAGGCCGTGGCGATCCCGACCAGGCCGAGACTTCGACCGAGTTGATCGGCGGGAAAGACTGTTTTAATTATTGCCGGTCCCGAAGACATCATCATCGATGCCCCAAGGGCCTGAATAAACCGGCTGAATAACAGCCATTCATAGTGTGCTGCAAAAGCGCAGGCCAGCGCCCCGAAGCAAAAAAGCGTCATGCCCGCCAGATAGATATTGCCCCTGCCCAGCCGGTCGGCCAACCGGCCCCAGAAAACCAGGGTAATGGTTATGGTGAGCAGATAAAAAGTGATGACAAAAGCGGCATACTCCAAGTTGAGACCAAAGGCGCGCATGATGGTCGGCAGAGCCACATTGATCATGCCGCTGTCCATGGTGGACAAAAAGACCCCGGTCATCACCAGTGCTAAAATCAACCAGCGACTGGGATTATGCTCGTCTCTTTTGGTCACCGGGCCGCTCCCTGAAAAAGAGGAAAAAAAAAGCCCGGTGGAGAATCTCCACCGGGCTTTTATGACTATCAGATACTAACTCGAAGCCGTTCTCAAATTAGAAGCTGAGAGAAAGCTGAACACCACCTTCCATAACATCTTCTGGACCAGTTGCATCACCTGCGAAGAGGTAGGCAAAGATCAGATCAGCATTCAGGTTGTCCATGAGTTCATAGGAAACTTTGGCATCTATTTCAGTACCGAGACTATCTTCCAATTGCCCATTATATGCCACGATATCTTCATCAAGCATCGCATACCATGCATCAAGATTAAGGGTCAGCTTATCAACAGGCTTGAAGGTAACACCCAGGTTGAAGGCAACGATGTTGGAGATTTGGTCCTGAGGAGAATTTGTAGAGGACTCAAGACCAGTTGCAGCACCACCATCAAATACACCTAAGCCCATGATCTCAGACCAGTAGTAAGAAGCACCACCGGGGAGTTGGAATGCATCTTTGTCGCCAGTGTTATTCCATGCATCACCGGTTGCATAGAATGCCTGACCATGAACGATCCCAGCGTCAGCGCCTGCGGCTACGAGCCATGCACTGACATCATCAGATTGGTTAGGATCAGCAGCAGTAGCCACGTTACCACCGTTATAGAAGAAGGTACCCCATGCGGTGACTGCATCCAGTTTCAGATCAACGTCAGCACCAACCCAGAAAAGATCAGTATCCTCACTGGTTGTGGTCTGATATACTACCGTTGGGGTAAGTTTTACTGCTTCGCCTATCATAAAGCTTGGCATAGCGGCGAGGATATGTGTATCACCGGTTGCACCGGTATTATCCGGCACAATAGCGCCTGTTGAATTCAATTTGAAGGTGTTTTTATTAACGTCTTCTTGTGGACCAGAAGCATACATAACAGGAACCTTCACACTACCGAAATCTCCAGTTACAACTGCACCAGAAAAATCGTCATCGAACAAGAAAGATCGACCAACGATAGCATGCTGGATACCAACCTTGGCGTTTACCATACCAAGAGTAAAATCTGCATAGGAGTTTTTAACAACAAAGGTATTACCGTCAGCGCCGATATCACCACCGACACTATCACCCCAGCTCGAGTTGAACTCAAACTTATTGACGAACTTGAAATTGTCGTTGAATTTTGCGGTGTAGTACAAACGGGTACGATTGTCGGTCCTGTTGTAGGCTGAATCGTTAATAGGGGCAGTCTGAACGAAATTATCCTGGAAGAACATTCTTGTCCGCCAGTAACCACCGAACTGGCTCTCCACTGCGGAAGCGGTAGTGACTGCAACACCACCAACCAGCGCAAGACCTATTGCTGAAGCTATTATCTTTTTCATTTTCTCTCTCCTGAAAAACTGTTTTAACCCTCTTGCAAGGGCCAATTTTCTTTGCCCGGTCAGCAGACTGACTACCAGCTGCATCTTCTTCCTAAAAAGAAGCGAACCGACAAAGATACTCAACGATTCTGACTGAACAATACACTCGGCCCAGACCCTTGTCAAGATTTTTTGACCCGTAAGTATAATTTTTTATACTTTTTCCAACGGCACAGTTATTTTTTTATTTTTTGATGCGTGAATTCAAGATCATAGACTGACAAATCGGTTTCCGAACCACCCGGAATAAGATCGACCAAAGAGCCGCTTTTTGGCAGATTGCCGATAAATAATCGACCTGCCGTCACTCCTGTCTTCGCGGTGGTATCATTTTTTGTTCCCTGCTTTTCACGCGCCTGCGACTCGTCCAGCAGAGTAAACCCATAGCCGGCAACATAGCCCCGAAAATTACTCGTCCGCCATGATTCAACCATTGCCGAGTTGGTCCATGCCAGGCTGACAACGGCCCCGCTGTCATAAAGACGCAGCCGGTTAAAAAAGCTGAATCCGGTCTTGGTTCCCTCGCTGACAATAATCTCCTGCTTGCCGTCTTTATCAATGTCGGTAACGATGATCCTGGCCGGCACAAAGATGAGCTCACGATCGGCATCTTCATCCAGGGTAAAAAAACCTCTAACAGACTTGCCAGATGATCCACTCCGACTAGGCCCCAGATAGATCTTACTGCTGGCAAAATTTTTCTGGCTGACCCACATCAGCTCATTGCCCGGATTATAGACACGCAGTTTCTCCCTCTGATCGACAGCAACGATTTCATAGAATCCGTCGCCGTCAAGGTCCGCATAAACAAAATCAAAGAGATTGACAGAGGTCGGCAGGGCAATCCGTGCCTGGTTGGTTATATTATATTTGGTATCCAGGCTCAGGAGGTATACTCCCGGACTGAGCAGATTCAGTCTTTCCATGCCTCTTTTCTGGCCGGCCAGTTGCCATCCTTTACCGGGGATCATCACCGGTCGCAGATACCATGGAATATTTCGCGAAATGGTCTGAAAACCACCGGTGGGATCATATTTCATTATCGTCGACGAGACATTCAGTCCATCGGTTGCGCTCAGGTATACTTCATCCTTTTTATCACCATCGAGATCGGCCAGATTAACCGCATGAACGGTGAGATTTCCCGGCAATGAGGTCTTGGCAAGCTGCACAATGGCATTATCCCTCGTGCCGTACAACAACAGGTCCTGCCCCGCCAGCAAGAGGATTTCCTGTTGCCCATCACCGTTGACATCGCCCAACGCCATGGCCCGCATATTGACCGGCTCGGTGGCCGTTATCTTGGCACCGCGGCCTTTGGTCACCACTCCACTCCCGGCAACGCCGATTACCGCCCCGCTATATTGATTCCTTTTATACGCCTCTTCGGGATGCACCGTCACAAAGCCTCTATTCCCTTCGACATCGACAGTCTTTGCTTCTTTACCCGGCACTGCAGCACGATAGCCAAAGGCTGTTTGCGAGATCTCCTCGGACAGTTTGTCAATATCGGCAATAAGGGTATCAGGCGTTGGGGAACGCACTGAGAAATTCAGGATCTCCTCTTTCGGCACCAGTGGATAGAGCTCCACCTGGATTTCCAGGCCGCTGGTCAGAGCAAAGAGTGCCCCGGTAACCAAGTAATCGGCATTCACGCCACCAAAAGACAGATTTTTATCGGTGCCCTTTTTTTTCAAGGAGGCCAGCTCGCCTTCACTGAAAGTTTTTTCCATCACCCTGACCCGATCTTTTGCCGCCAGACGGCCGGCCAGCATGGCCTGTACACTGTCTCTCAGGTAGGCATACTTTCCGGCGGAGTTTTTATCAAAGGTCGAAAAAACAATTTGATACTGTCTCGTTGACTCCGGCTTTGCTGTGGCCTCTTCTGCGGACGCAGCTCCGACATGAACCAGGGTCAAACAAAAATAAACCAGAGAAACTACTATTATTTTGGCCTGCATACATTCTCCCAATTTTTTAATGATTGCATCCATACCACACAGCTCCCCGTGCATAAATAATGCATCAACCAAACCTCATACAAAAGGCTATCTATATCGCAAATCAGGGAGACAAGCAAGACAAGTATCTTGGCAGCAAGATCATCCTTTTTCCTTGACTTTTCCGCCGAAGATATGAAATATATAACTATAGGAATTTTTTATTTATCCCCTGGTAAAACACTGCCCTGGATCTTTTCAGACATACCATTTATGAAAAACGTTATTCTGCCGATACTACTCGTCCTCCAGTTCCTCTGTGGGGGAAGTGTGCTTTACGCTCAGGATCTCGAAACCCATCGCGCCTTTAAAGTTACCTCCTATGACCTGGGTGCCATTGAAAATTTCCAGAGTAATGGTTCCGCGGTATCACGTAACTTTCAGCCACTGCTGATAACCAGCACGGTAGCGGACATACTGAACAATGAGCATGAACGAACGGTTATTGGGGGAGGAATGTCTACAGGTGCGTCCAATGTTAGCAGTATCGCCCTGTCCACGCAAATCGATGCCACCAACAACATTTCTCTCCAGGGCGCCTTCGGTGTAACACGCAATCTCTGGACGCCCGAATTGATGGGCGACCTGAACGGGTCAAGCTGGGAAGCCAATTTAGGCGTAATTTACAGGTTCCTCAACCACTTCTCCTACGAACTCCATTTTGGTTATATGGACACCGGTAACGTATTCAGGGACCGAAGCAGTTATTCCAATGTCGAAAGTATTATCATGATCAGTAATAAAATCACACTCAGCTTCTAGTTTTGCTTCCGGATCGATCTGTCATCCTCCCCGTGGAATTGATTTTCTACGGGGATTTTTTTGCTTTTGGCTACAGGGCCCAACTTGACAAGTACGCCGCGTTGGAATATTAACACCATACGGTAGCAGTAAGCGACACCGACAGAGCAATATTGCGCGCCTCATCATTCCGGTCATGCCCATGCACAACTCCCCGCCTGCTTATAACATTCTCATGTACTCGCATGATACCTATGGATTGGGACACATCCGCAGAACAATGGCCATCGCCAACCATCTGCGGGATGCCAACACCAATGTCCTCATCCTGACCGGTTCACCGATCGCCGGGCGTTTTCAATTTTCCCAGCATGTTGACTTTGTCCGGATCCCCGGCATGATCAAAAAGACCAACGACGACTATCAGTCACTGTCCATTCGCATCGATGAAAAAAAGGCATTGTCCATTCGCACCAACATCATCCTGGCGACAGCGAAGACCTTCCAGCCCCATCTTTTCATTGTCGACAAAGAACCACTTGGCCTGAAACGCGAGGTACTGCCGACCCTGGAATGGCTGAAGAAAGAGAGTCCATCAACAACGACGGTGCTTGGCTTGCGCGATGTCCTTGATGATGCACAGGTTATTCAAGACGACTGGCGGGAAAAAAAAGTCTATTCTTATCTGGATCAGCTGTACGATGAAATATGGGTCTATGGCAACAAAGACATCTACGATCCGATTGAGATGTACAAGATACCTGCGCATATCCAGGACCGGGTTATCTTCACCGGTTACATCCCCCGTAAGACACTGTCAGCAAAAGCGAAGCAGAGCGTCAGGAAGAGATACCGGATACTGGACGACGACAAATTCATACTGATCACAACCGGCGGCGGCGGCGACGGTCTGGAAGTTATCGATCATTACCTGGCCATGCATGATTATTATCCTACTTCCCTGCCGTTCAAATCCATCATTATCACCGGGCCGTTCATGGCCAAGAAAGTCCGGGAAAGTTTCTCAAAACGGGCCAAGAAGTTCGGCATAAAAACCCTCCCGTTTCATCCCAGAATGGAAGAACTGATATCCGCCGCCGACCTGGTAATTTCCATGGGTGGCTACAACACCATCTGCGAGATACTCACCCAGCATACGCCCGCCCTGATCATCCCGCGGGAGACTCCCCGTAAAGAACAACTCATCAGAGCCAAAAGGCTGAAAAGCGAAGGACTCCTTGATTTCATCCCCTGGACGGAAGTTACCCCGCAGCTGCTGCGGGAGAAAATATTCACCCTGTTCAAGAACAAGGAGCAATATATGAAGACTATCGGCTCTTTTAAACTTTCAGGGCTCGATGTAATGCAAGGCCGGCTCTCCTCTTTTAAAGAAAAAGATGTCCGCTACCGGGAAGGGTATTAATCTCACATGACCAGTCATCCGCAAAAATCCTCCCTCGGCTATATCTTGAAAGGGTATCCGAGGATTTCCGAAACGTTCATCTCCAACGAGATCCTCCTGCTGGAAAAATTGGGGTTTACCATGCGCCTCTTCCCCATGCGCCTGCCCCGTGAGTCGTTTTCCCATGCCTCAGTCAAAGAGATCAAGGCACGAGTCGATTATTTACCCACCGAACTGTTTGCAGATTTTTTCCGCCTTCTCCGGCCAAATATTTTTCTGGCTGCCAAAAGACCGCAAACTTTCAGAAAAACCATAGTGGCTGCATCCCGGGGCATCAGTAAAGGCAAAGAACTGGCCACCCTTAAACATCTTCTGCAGGCCGGCTACCTGACCAATGAGCATCTTGAAAAAGACCCTGGTGTTGCTCAGCTGCATGGCCATTTTGCCCATTCTCCCACCTCGGTAACCATGTTTGCCTCCCTGCTGTCCGGTATCCCGTTCAGTTTTACCGCCCACGCCAAAGACATCTATACTTCTGACCGGGAGAAACTTCGCAAAAAAATTACCCAGGCCCGGTTTGTCGTCACCTGTACCAGGCACAACGCCGAGTACCTGCGCACCATTGCCGGAGATTGTCCCACCCCGATCTACTGTATCTATCACGGTATCGATCTGAATCTTTTCCAGCAGGCGATAGCAGAGAGCACAACGCACGCACCGTATTCAATCCTGACCGTCGCCAGAATGACCCAGAAAAAAGGTCTGCCGACTATTTACCGGGCGCTGGCCGAATTACAGAAAAAGGGCATCGCATTTCAACACACTCTGATCGGTGATGGTGATGACCGGGAGAAGATTCTCGGGCTGATATCCTCTCTTGGGCTGGAGGAGAACTGCCGGTGGCTCGGCACCCAGACCCATGACGAGGTGCTGCGCCATTTTAAAAACAGCGACCTTTTTGTGCTTGGCTGCGAAATTGCTAAAAACGGTGATCGGGACGGTATCCCCAACGTACTGGTCGAAAGCCTGGCAATGGGTGTTCCGGCTTTATCCACGACGGTCTCGGCCATACCTGAAATCCTCATCGACGGTAAAACCGGCATAACTGTGCCACCATCCCAGCCGGGGCAACTGGCAACGGCAATGCTGCGTATCCTCACCGATCAACAACTGCGACACCGATTGATTACCGGGGGGCAGGAGCTGGTCAAAGACCAGTTTGACAATAGCCGGTGGATACAGGAACTGGCCGGGATCTTTCGCCGGCATAACGTACATTTCCAATAATACTGCAAACTACCCCATCCGCCATGAAACCCTCTGCCAATGATCCTGCCGTTGTCACTGTTTTCGGTCTGTTACGACATGGCCAGACAGAATGGAATATCCTGAAAAGGATTCAGGGTTCGGCAGACTCCCCCCTGTCTGCGCAGGGAAAAGAACAAACCGATGCCTGGGCAGACACCTTGAAAGGTTATGATTGGGACCGAATTATTGCCAGTGATCTTGGAAGAGTACGGGCGACAGTCGATATCCTCAATCGAAAGCTCTGCCTGCCCGTCCGTTTCGATCCGCGACTCCGCGAGCAGCACTGGGGTGACTGGGAAGGATTGACCATTCCCTTTATCCAGCAGAACTTCAAAGAAGAGCTGGCCCGCCGGATAGCAATGGGTTGGGACTTTGCCGCCCCCGGCGGCGAAACCCGACGGGCGGTAAAAGACCGGGTGCTGACGACACTTCTGGAAAGCGCGCAAAAATGGCCTGGCCAGAAAATTCTGATCGTCTGCCATCAGGGCGTGGTGAAGTCGGTTCTCTACTCCCTCGACGACCGGGATTTTCTGCCCGGCGAAGATCCGCTGCTGCAGCACAATCGGCTGCACCTGATCAGCTGTACCGGACAGGGATTCGCCCCGCTTCAACTCAATATAGCGCGTACAACACCATGAAGGTGTCGTACTATTGCCAGCATGTCCTTGGCATCGGTCACTTCCATCGCAGCATGGAAATCTGCCGGGCAATCGCCCGTCATCACCCCACGACCCTCATTATCGGCGGCCCTGCTGTTGCGGTCGATCATCCCGCCATCCAGGTCTTGCGATTGCCGGGTCTGCAGATGGACAGTACCTTCCATAACATGGTTCCCTGCGACACCGACCTTTCCCTGGATGCCGTGAAAGCGGGACGAAAGGACCAGCTTTTTGCCCATTTCCGGGACAACAGACCGGATATTTTCATTACCGAGCTGTACCCTTTTGGCCGAAAGGGTTTCCGATTTGAGCTCGACCCGTTGCTTGAAGCAATCGACAATGGGTCCTTACCGGACTGTTTATGCTTCTGCAGCGTGCGGGATATCCTGGTGGAAAAAACAAGCGGCCGGGAAAAATTCGAGCAGCGCGCGGTAAAACTCATCAATGACTATTTCGACGGCATTCTTGTCCATGCAGACCCGGAAATTATCACCTTAAATGAGACCTTCAGCCAAATTGATGCGCTCCATGTTCCGCTGCACTACACCGGTTTTGTTACCAAATCCGATCCCATTGCCGGCAAAGACCTGAGCAGAGTGACGATCAGGAAAAAACTGGCCTTAGCGACCACCGACACATTGATCGTTGCCAGTATCGGCGGCGGTAATGTTGGAAGCGAATTACTGTATGCGGCAATCGAGGCCTTTACAATCCTGCGCGATGCCATATCGGCCCATCTGCAGATTTTCTGCGGCCCGTACTGCGATGAAAAAACCTATCAGGCTCTACTACAGCGCAGCCGGGGAGATATCACCGTTGAACGTTTCACCGACCATTTCCCGGCATGGCTGGCAGCAGCCGATCTCTCCATCTCAATGGCCGGCTACAACACCTGCATGAATCTGGTACAGGCCGGGATTCCTTCTCTCGTGTACCCGTTCAGACAAAACCGGGAACAGCGGCTGCGGGCGGAAAAACTGGCCAGGAAGGTGCCGATGACCATCCTAGAAGATGCGGACCTGCCCCCCATTCTCTTCGCAAAAAAGATGGCTCAACAGTTAGAAAATATGAGGTATTCTAAAGCCATCAATCTGGACGGAGCTGAGGAGACTGCCAAACACCTCGCGAGATGGTATACTGAACATTTAAAATCATTGTGAAAATCCTTTCACATAAACCTGTACTGCTTTGAAAATAATTACATATTTTAAGTGATATTTATGACTACGGAATACTCGATAGAAATCTTGCTGGCTAAAGCCTATGACAATCTTGTTGATTCACGCGAGACTGATTTATCTTTTACACAGGAAGCTTCACTGGTTGCAAATTTCACTCAGCTCTATATCCAGAATCTTTTCCACTTGGATGACTCCAAGTTCAGGAATATCATCGACAAAAACAGAGAATTAAACACAAAAGCTGCCATACTTGAACGTCAGGGGAGAAATCCCTATGACTTGTTACGACAACAAATTCTTGAAAAAGACGATCTTGGAAAATTACTTGAACGATATTCTCAACATCTCGGTGCACTGGATTGCATTCTGGACGTTAAAGCGACAGCAGCCCTGGTCCACCATTTAGTTAACCTGAAGCCATCTGATAACCTGCCTGGAAAAGTAGTAGGGTGTGAGTTTGGCTCAGGACTCGGCATTTTGGCTATCGCCGGCAGCATTCCATTCGTACATAACGGCAATTTTATAAATGTCCATGCCTTTGAGCAATCACCGGAATCCCACGAAGATTCGCTGAAAATTGTTGAAATCCTGCAAAAGAAAAGCAAATATAAAGACCAAATACAATTCACCTTTCAGTTAGGAAATATCATAACCGAAGAGCCGTACCGGAGAGTCAAAGAAGCAGAAAAACACACCGGACCTCTCGCTCTCTGGATCTCAGAAACCTTTGGCTATCGGTCAAAAAAGCCAGTTATACCTGAGGGTGCAACAATGTGTACCTTCTCTCATCCAACCGGGGTTATTCCGTACCCTCCTGACTTGGAGGCGAAGTATGATCCATTACCGCACGTCCTTGACCTTTCGTGCCGATATTTTGACTCGTTTCTTCAGAAAATACTCACTGACGAAATTATTGCTTTCCCTGACATAGTCACTCCGAGAGTCATCATAGATGGTGAGATGAGCTCCATTTTGTCACCAGACGGTACATGGAGAAAACTGCATGAGATAGGACTGCCTTACGATATGTTGCCGCCCTGTGTACAATCGCGCTGGTATTACGAAGAAAAGCCCAAAACACCTCGAAAAAGACCCTTTCAGACTTCCCCAAAAAAGAGAAAAAAGAAGAGGTGATTTCCGTATTAAAACATAAAAAAGGTTATGAAAAGGGAACATTCAAACAACAGATGACTAAAATGAGCACTGCTCTGCTTCGCATGTTTTAAACCCACTCGGAAGTTTAGACTTATGACTAAACCTGCATCAAGACTCTACACCATCAGGCACTCTGGCATGCGTGAAACAATCGCCAGCCACATCGACCGGGGCTGCCAGTTGTCAGTCAACCGTCCGCGGGTATTCTTTCGCGCCGATGATATCGGCATTGCCTCACAGACCTTCGCCCAAATGATTCAATGTTTTCAAAAGCACCGGCTGCCCCTCTGTCTGGCAACCGTGCCCGCCTGGCTGACCACCGCTCGTCTACAGGAGCTGCGCCGCCTGACCGGGACAAACAGTGCACAATGGTGCTGGCACCAGCATGGCCGCCTCCACCGAAACTTCGAACCTGCCGGCAAGAAACAGGAATTTGGTCCGGCTCGAACAAAAAATGCGATACATGCCAGTCTCGCCAAAGGCAGGAGCAGACTGGAGCGGCTCCTTGGCCATGATTTTCAGCCGATTTTCACCCCGCCATGGAACAGGTGCAGCAGCGACACCCTCCAGGCACTCATCGATCTTGATTTCAAAGCTGTTTCAAGAAGCAGAGGTGCCCGACCTGAGACGCTTCCGCAGCTCCCTGATCTGCAGGTGAACGTCGATCTGCACACCCGAAAGGAAGCCGAACCACATCTTGGCTTTCAAAACCTGGTCACAGAAATTGAGCAGGGGCTTGCCTCAGGACTGTGCGGTATTATGCTCCATCACCAGAGAATGAATGGCGCCGCCCTGGAACTGCTGGATATCCTGCTTGGTTTGCTGCACAACAACCGGACACTGCTCCCCGTACATTTTGGCGATTTGCTCCAACAATGATTCTTTCGCATATCAACGAGGATATATATGCCTTCCGCCTACCTGTTACTTGTCGAACATTTTCAAAAACTGAGCCGGCTGGACCACGCAGTCACCTTTCTCCAATGGGATCATCTGGTGATGATGCCGCCAGGCGGCAGTGAACCTCGAGCAAAGTCGGTCGCCGAACTGATTACCCTGCGACATGAGCTGCTGACCTCGCCCAGAACCGGAGATCTGCTGCTGGAGGCTGCGGATGAGGTTAATGATGCCGCCCGGAAACGCAGTCTGCAGGAGATGGATCGCGAATACCGGCGTGCCCTCTGCCTTTCCCCCGATCTGGTAAAGGCAAAATCCCTGGCCGGTTCAAAATGCGAACACGACTGGCGTAGCCAGAGAAAAGAAAACGACTGGCCTGGTTTTCTGAAAAATTTCCGCGAAGTAGTATTTCTGGCTCAAGAGGAGGCTCAGGCACGACACGACTTTGCCGCCGGCCGCTTTTCGACGCCCTATGACGCTCTGCTCGATCTGTATTGTACCGGGGACAGCAACAGCTTTATTGGTGAGGTTTTCGCCAGACTCAAGCAGGTTCTGCCGGAACTGGTGCAGCAGGTTGTGGAAAAACAGAAGAGCGATGTCGCCCCGGATCTTAACGGTCAGTATCCGATAGACAGACAGCTGCTGCTGAACCAGGAACTGATGCGCTGCCTCGGTTTTAATTTCGACCAGGGACGCCTTGATGTCAGCTCACATCCCTTCAGCACCGGCTGCCGGGGCGATCAGCGCATTACCACCAGATTTAGGCAGACCGATTTCCTCGATGCTCTGCTGGCAACCGCCCATGAAACTGGGCATGCCGGATACGAAAGCGGCCTGCCGGGCGAATGGGACGGCCTGCCTGCTGGGCATGCGCGCAACTTATGCCTCCATGAAAGCCAGAGTCTGCTGTTTGAAAAACAGATTTTTTTATCCCGCTCCTTTATGGCTTTTTTCAGCACCACACTGCATGACCTTCTGCCCGCCACCGCAGTATTCGACGCTTCCCAGCTCTGGGCAGCGGCGACCAGGGTCCAGCCAAGCTACATCCGTGTCGAGGCCGACGAGGTTACCTACCCCCTGCATGTAATTCTTCGCTATGAGATTGAAAGCCGTCTGATCAACGGCGATCTTAAGGTCGACGATATTCCGACGATCTGGGACGACAAAATGGAGGAATATCTCGGTCTTCCCACCAAAGGGAACTACCGCGACGGCTGCCTGCAGGACATGCACTGGACCGACGGATCTTTCGGCTATTTCCCGTCGTATACCATAGGGGCACTCAACAGCGCGCAACTCTTCGCCGCCATCCGCCGCACCCACCCGGACTGGCAACAGAGACTTGCCGGCGGCGATGTCAAATTTATCCGCAACTGGCTGCAGGAGGCGATCTGGAGTAAAGGTTCGACCATGGATTCCCAGGAGATTATCCACGCGGCAAGCGGAGAAACCACGAACCCCGATTATTTTCTCCGGCATATCAGGGAGCGATATCTCGAGAAGTTGTATTGACCGTAAAAGGCCCAAGACAGCCCCAGCTTTAAGTTTTACGAGATTATCAATTTTCCAGGGACATTCGTTGACAAGCTCCTGATTAGAAACTAGATTCGTCCGTATGGCGAGCTGCTCTTTTCTGCCTGAACGCTTTTTAAGCCCGTTGCCAACTCAACCCCGGGACCTGTTGCCATGAGACGCCTTGTCGCATTGCCGTTTGCCAAATCCTTCCAGATGGCTTACCAGTCGATCCGGGTCCGTTTTTTTCGCTCCCTGGTCACGACCATGAGCCTTGTTCTTGCAGTGGCCTTTCTTACCTTCACCCAGGCGGGCAACAAGATCACCACAAGTCTGGTCCTCTCACAAGATCCCGCATTTCTGCCCGTCCTCAGCAAAATAGGCTACGATGTCAATCCGGCAACCGCCGATAGCACCAGTACGGACAATATCGGCAGCTCGGCCAAGCAGCGCTGGATCGTTTTTCTCTCCCTGCTGGTCTGTGTGGTCGGTATAATCAACGCCCAGCTGATGTCGGTGACCGAACGTTTTCGGGAAATAGGCACCCTGAAATGCCTCGGGGCCCTGGACCGATTTATTGTCAGAATATTTGTTATGGAAGCAACAATGCAGGGATTGGCAGGTGGCATAGTCGGTGCCCTGCTGGGCGCTCTGGTTGCCTGTTCCGAATCACTTTTCAGCTTCGGCCTGTCATCACTCGCGTATATGCCGTGGCGTGCTATAGGGACAATTGTCCTGTATGCGATAGGCACAGGAACCGGTCTCAGTCTGCTGGGAGTCCTCTACCCGGCGATAGTTGCCTCCCGCATGCTGCCGGTCGATGCCATGCGGGTGGAACAATAGAGCGTCTATTTTCAGGCACGCAAAGCTACGAGAAGAGGCAATGACACTATGAGCGAAGCGAAAAAAATCGTCCGGGTCACCGGGGTCACCAAGGATTTCGATCTTGGTAAAATAGTCGTCCATGTCTTAAAAGGTATTGATCTTGAGATTGAAGAGGGAAAATATATCTCTATCATGGGGCCTTCAGGATCGGGAAAATCGACGCTTTTCAATATGATCGGCGGCCTCGACAAACCAACCAGCGGCAAGGTTTTCATCGATGAGGTGGATATCGCGCAGCTTGATGCCTATGAACTTGCCTGGCTGCGCTGTCGCAAGATTGGCTATATCTTCCAGACCTTTAATCTTATCCCGGTCATGACTGCTCTCGAGAATATTACCATTCCCATGACCTTTGCCGGGGTGTCGAATGATGCAGCCCTGCAGCGCGGCATGGAGCTGCTTGACCAGGTGGGACTCACCGGCAGACAGAGCCACCGGCCATCGGAGCTTTCCGGCGGTCAGCAGCAGCGTGTTGCCGTAGCCCGGGCCCTGGCCAACAGCCCCGCCATCATCCTGGCCGATGAACCAACCGGCAACCTCGATCTGTCGACCGGTGAAGATATAATCCGGCTGTTGAAGGAACTCAGCCTGCAACGCAATGTCACGGTCATTTCAGCGACCCACGATTATAAAATGCTCAATGTATCGGACCAGGTTGTCTGGATCAGGGACGGGCGGGTCGATAAAATTCAACAAAGAGACGAGCTCGACATCAAAACAGGCGGCCTGGAAAGTGCCGCGCACTGACATTGAGGCATCTCATCGTTCAGCACAACAAACCTCAACCAGGAACCTCCTCTTCCGGCAATGAAAAAAATCCTTTTTTTTCTTGGCATCGTCTTCTGTCTGGTTGTGCATAGTTTTGTCCCTGCACACGCCGGGACTGCTGCGCCGGACGATGCCCTGCGCCGGACGATTGAGACCCTCAGCAGCTTTGGCAGCAGAACGACCGGCTCGGCGGGCTATGAAAAGGCGGTAGAATTTGTCGAGCAGGAGCTGCAGTCCCTGGGGCTTGACCCGCAGGCGTATTTCTATGAACTGCCCGTCCGTCGTTTTCTGGGGGCGGAACTGCGCATGGGAGACAAAAAGATTCCTTTAGTCCCCTTTATCAATAACGCGATAACCCCGGAGGCGACAGATGGAAAACTGAGCGGGCCGCTCTTTTATGTCGGCAAGGGTCAGCTCCGGGACATTGACGGCAAAGATATCCAAAACAGCATCGTTCTGATCGATTTCGATTCCGGCAGAAACTGGCAGCTGCTCGCCTCACTTGGGGTAAAAGCGGCTATTTTCCTGCAGGGTGACGACAGCCAGGGACGCATTTTCTTTACCGAGAAACAAGAACTAACGCCCTTGCAGTTTCCCTGCTTCTGGATGAAAAAAGACCAGGCTGTTCGATTGTTCGGGCCACTGCATAACCAGAGAACGCCTCTCTTTTCCCAGGTAGAACTGCAGTCCCGCAGCGTCTGGGAGAACTATCTCGCACAAAACATCTATTCGCGTATTGAAGGCACCGATCCGCAGTTAAAAAAAGAGCTGCTGATCATTGAAACATTTTTCGATAACGAAGAATTTGTCGCCGGCAACTCTCCCGGCGCCGATGCCGCCACCTCTATCGCCACCTTTCTCGAGCTGGCCAAATCCCTGAAGATGAAACCACCGCAGCGATCTGTCATGCTGATTGCCACCAGCGGTCAGGCACAGACTCTTGCTGGGATGCGGGATATGATCTGGAGTACCAATGTCAGATCCAAGGATCTGCGCGATACCAAGCGCCGGCTGCAGAAAAAAATTGCCAGGGCCAATGCCAACCTGGAGATGCTGCACGGGCTTCATTTTCCTCTAACCGAAGATAGCAAGCGGGATAAAAATTTAGCAACAGCTGTCAAACGCAGTCTCGATCAGGCTATCGACCAGGTGTCGAGACAGCTCATGCAGCTGCGCCTCGGCGCACAGACAGAAGAGGCGCAGCAGTCGATCAAACGTACCGCACAGCAGCGTCTGCTCTACAGAAGGCTTGGCTGGGCGGAAAGCTTCCATAATCTGCCGCCCGCGGAGACGGAGCTGCTTGCCCGGATACTACCCGGCGCGATCGAAAGAAATGAGCTTCTGCTGAAAGATGCCGGCAACCAGCTCAAAGCGCTGCAATCCGCCTCGACTTTCCGCAACCAGGTCAGGGACTACGAGGTGGCGGCAATCGTCAGTCTCCATCTCTCCAGCCACGGCGACGGGGTGGGAGGGTTTCATCGCGGCTGGCTCTATAATCTCAAGCAGACCGTCAACAGAACTTCGATGTACAGCCCCATCGCCGACATTCTCGAGGATGCAGGCAGGCCGGGCATCGGCAGGGCCAAGTATCAGGACACCTTACGGCCGAGTCATCTGCGCTCCTGGGATTCCTGGTTTCTCGATCAACCGAACCTGGGCGGCGAAGTCAGTGCCCTGGCGGGCTACCTTGGCCTCAGCCTGGTGACGACGGGGGATGGACGGCTGCTGTGGGGAACGCCTGCGGACACGGTGGAAAAAATAGACTGGCCCTATCTGCTAGACCAGAGCAGGCTGGTCGAGCGACTTATTTACCGACTCACAGAGACGAAAAATCTGAAGCCCGAGAATTCTCCACGAGATGGTTTTGTAGCGGTGACCGCGCGCACCAATCTGCTACTGCAGGGGGAGCTGTTCGCCAATTTCCCGGCAGCCGACACGACAATTCTTGCCTATCAGGGCAACAATAAATTTTACGCCATGGTCGATGAATCCGGTTATTTCCAGATTAAAGGGCTGGCCGATAAAAAGCATGTCCTGGATAAACTGGTCATTGAAGGTTACCGATTCGACGAGGATACCGGTAAGGTTATCTGGGCAATCGACAAAAAAGAAACCGGAAAAGACAATTACCGCTTGAAACTGCTGCGGAAATCGATGCAGACGGATCTGGTCATGTTCAATTGCCGGCAGACGACCCTGTTCGATCTGCTTGAACCACGCAATTTTGCCTACCTGACAAAAATCCACCTCTTCGACGGCAGACGCGATGCCGCACCGGAACATTACTGGTACAGCCGTATCGACACCCGGGAATCGATTATCTCCTCCATCTACACCGAACCTGGCACCCGTCTGAAACTTACCCTGTCCGACACGGTGCTTACCAATAAAATGATTCTGACCAACGGCACCGAAGAAGACAAACTTGGTCTCGGCTACCTGGTCGATCAGTACCCTTCCATCCCCAACACCATTTATCACGCGGCACACGATGCCTGGACCCTTCTTGGTCCACGCATCGACAACCTGGAGCGGCACGGTATTTATGACACGCGGATCAACGACCTGAAAGCCCGGGGACTTGCCGCGCTTGCCAAAAGCACCAGCAGTTTTGCCGGATTTAATTATTCAGTCGCCCGCCCGGCGGCTGAAGACGCCCTGGCTCTCGCGGCCCGCGTCTATGTCCAGGTAGAGAAAACCCAGAAAGATGTCCTCTTCGGCGTCCTCTTCTATATTGCCCTGTTTGTTCCCTTTGCCTTTGTCATGGAGCGTTTCCTGTTCAATTTTGCCACCATCTACAAGCGCATTGTCGGCTTCAGCCTGATCCTGGTGCTGCTGATCGCCGTCATCTACAACATTCATCCGGCCTTTGAACTGGCCTATAGCCCAATGGTGGTCATCCTGGCATTTTTCATTATCGGCCTCTCCTTTATGGTCACTTTGATCATTTTTTTCCGCTTCGAAGAGGAGATGATCCGCCTGCAGCGACGGGCCACCCATAAACGCCCGGAAGAGATCAGTCACTGGAAGGCGTTCGTTGCCGCATTTTTTCTGGGTGTCTCCAATCTGCGCCGACGGCGCCTGCGCACGCTGCTCACCTGCACTACCCTGATTATTCTCACTTTTACCATAATGAGCTTCACCACCATCAAGTCCAACCGACAACAGGTCAGACTGCCTTTTCAACCGCAGGCTCCGTACCTCGGCATCCTGCTGAAAAAAATCAACTGGCAGAACCTGCCCTCCCAGGCCACCGATATTCTCGTCAACAGTATGGCGACAATCAGCAAACCGGCACCGAGAGTCTGGCTGGAAGGCGATGACCCTGCCCGTCCAGTCAGCGTACCGCTTCGCCATGGGACTCGTGAAATTACCATCCAGGGTCTTGTCGGCCTGAGCCCGAACGAGGCGGAGGTTACCGGACTCAACACCCTCCTGAGCTCCGGCCGGTGGTTTTCCGATAGCGACCAGACGGCGATTATCCTTGAAGAGCAGATGGCCGCCCGACTCGGGGTCACCGTACAGGGCGACCAGACGGTATTACTCTGGGGTTTTCCGTTTACGGTCATCGGCACCTTCAAGGCGGAGGAGTACGAGAAGGCCGTGGACCTGGACGGAGAAATACTCACTCCGGTCATCTTCCCGGACGAGGCGGGAACAGAGCTGACTGAAGCGGAAATGGACGCCCTGGAATCCGGCGACGACGTCCGCTCGATGCAGAGCAGATATATCCATATCCCGGCGGGACAGATCGCAATCATCCCGGCGAAGACCCTGCTGGCCGCTGGAGGCAAGCTGAAGAATATCGCCGTCAAACCGGGCGATACCGCTGATATCGGCGCTATCGTCAACGCCTTGACCGACAGGTTCAGCCTGGCCATTTTCGCCGGGGAAAAGGATGGGGTCTGGCTGTACAACATCAGCGACACCATGAACTACAGCGGGGTTCCCAATATTATTATTCCGCTGCTCATCTCGGTTTTGATCGTTCTCAACACCATGATCAGCTCCGTCTATGAGCGAAAGGGGGAAATCGGCGTCTACACCTCGGTGGGTCTGGCCCCTTCCCATGTCGGCTTTCTCTTTGTCGCCGAAGCAATGGCCCTGGCCGTTATTTCCGTGGTGATTGGCTATATGGTGGCCCAGATTTCAGCGGCGTTTCTGGCGGCGACCCCACTCTGGGAAGGGATCACCGTCAATTACTCTTCGGGGGCCGGAATTGCGGCCATGGTGCTCGTTATCGCGGTTGTGCTTCTCTCGGTGCTCTACCCGGCAAGAGTTGCCGCCCGCATTGCCATTCCCGATGTCAACCGAACCTTTAAACTGCCCCCGCCTGTCAACAATACCATCCATGTGACCCTGCCGTTTCTCATGAAATTCAGGGAACATGAAAGCATTGGCGGCTTCGTCTACGAATATCTGACCAGCCACCGTGATGTGTCGCACGGAATCTTTTCGACAGGTCCCGTCGAGGTCGTTTTCAGCTGCTCAACGGTTGATGAAATCCATAAGATGATCGCCGAATCGGATACCCCGGCCGATTTACGATGTTTGCACATACGGGCCAATGTCTGGCTCGCGCCTTTTGACTTCGGTATCATGCAGACTGTTGACATCCAGTTCTGCCCGGCTATGGAAGGCGAGGAATTTCTTGAAATACAGATCACCCTGCACCGGCAATCCGGCGAATCGGCTGCCTGGCAGCGGATCAACACCTCATTTCTGCATGAAGTGCGCAAACAGCTGCTGGTCTGGCGTTCGTTTGACCATGCAGCCCATGTCCAGTTACAAAAATCCTTCCAAAAAATTATCGCCGACAAGGGCTTTGCTCCGGAGGACAGCTGACATGCAGAGTTCCCCGCACAATCCGACAGCTCCACCGATCCGCTTGCGGGCCCCCATCTTCGGGCTCTTGCTGGCTGTCGTTATTTGTCTTCTCACTCCCTACAATAATATTTTTCTGCGGGCAACTCCCCTTGGCGGCGGCCATTTTCCCCTCGCCCCCTTTTTTGTTTTTTTAATTCTGGCGGTCTGCACCAGCCTGATCGCCCGAATTTTCCGTTCCAGGCTGCTGCTCACCGGCCCTGAACTGCTGATTATCTGGATTGAGATGGTTATCGGCTCCGGTATCGCCTACACCGGTTTTGCCCGCACTTTCCTTATCAATCTTACCGCCCCTGTCCATTTCGCCACCCCGGGCAACCGCTGGGATGAAGTGCTTACTCCCTTTATTCCGCCGGCACTGACCCCGACTGACCCACAGGCAATCGAGCTTTTATATAACGGCATTACCGGCGGTCGGGATATGAGCTGGCTTGAGGTGGTGCGGGCAATCCCCTGGGCCCCATGGCTGTCCCCGCTGCTGCTGTGGTCCATTTTCGTCCTGCTCTGCTATATGGTCATGCTTTTTCTGATCAACATCCTGTCCAGACAGTGGATTCATAATGAGCGGATGAATTTTCCATTATTGAAGGTCCCGGAGATGATCAGCCAGGCGGTAAGCAACGGGCAAACCGGCAGTTTTTTCCTCAACCGGTTTCTGCTCACCGGTCTCTGTATCCCCGTATTTCTGCATCTGGTGAATGGTCTGAACCTGTACTATCCAACGATTCCGTCCATTCCGACCCTCTTTCTGGCCGGCCCCTATTTTTCAGACAGCGGCATCCTTACCGGTTTCACGAAACTGAAGATCTATCTGTATCCGTCTTTTATCGGCTTTGCCTTTCTGACCTCGCGACAGATATCCTTCTCCTTCTGGTTCTTCTTTTTAAGCGGCTGTTTACTCTACGGTATCCTTAATTTATTCGGGTATACCATCCCGGTCTCTGAGCTGGGCGTCACCTTTGGACCGACCCTGGCCCGCCCGGAAGAAATGCAGATGATCGGCGCCTACGGCGTCTTTTTCCTCTTTCTTGTCTGGCTGGCCCGGCTGCACCTGCTCGATGTCTGCCGGCAGTCATTCTTTCTTAAAAAACCGTCCCCGGAGCGATCGGAATGGTTTGATGTCCGAATTTCGTTCTGGGGGGCGATTATCGGCTTTGCCGCGATTGTCTGGTGGTATATCCGGCTCGGCATGGCCCCGCTCACGGCTGTCGTACTCGTCGGTGCCTTTTTCATGATCATGCTGGTGGCAACACGGATCATCTGCCAGGGCGGACTTGCCTACTTTACCCTTACCGCAGCCCCCACCGACGGCATGATTGCCCTGTTCGGCACGAAATTATTTGCCGGCGCCAGCGGTCTTTTAGCCGGAATGAGTCAAAAAGTCCTGTTTGTCGACCTGCGGGAATCGTTGCTGCCCTCACTTTTGCATGCCCGTCACCTGAATCAGAACAGAAGACCGGCCCTGCTGCTTTTTTCCGGCCTGGCCATGACCATCATCGCCTCCATGACCGCATCCATCCTGGCCATGATGACCCTCTGTTACCGCTACGGAATTCGCGAGCTGCAGCTTGACTGGGCCAGCCAGACGACGACCGCAGTGTTTGACAATATATACCGACTGGTTGCCATGGACACCAGCACCGGCAGCTGGATCTTGATCTTCGCCCTGGCCGGAGCTGTGGTCATGCTGGTTCTGGTCACCTGTTATCATCGAATCTACTGGTGGCCCATCCATCCGCTCGGCTACCTCACCGCCTATAGCTCGGCCATGCGTATTCTGTGGGTCAGCTTTTTTATCGGCTGGGCCTGCAACGCCCTGTGTATGCGCTATGGAGGTATAGTACTGTTCAAGAAACTGCAGTATTTTTTCATCGGCCTGATAATCGGTGATTTTCTCATGGGCGGCGGCTGGGCCCTGGTTGGACTTTTTACCGATGTGAGTTACCAGGTGTTACCGGATTAACTGCCGGGAACCTTGAGTCTGGATTACCTACGTTATGTATGACGATAAAGAATTAAAAGAATATCGCGACCTGCTCAAAGCGCCCTCACACTTTGAAGAAGGCTTTGACTGGAAGACCATCATCGGTGCCATCTTCATCGGCTTTTTGATGATGCCGGGATCGATGTACCTCCAGTTGGTCATCGGCCAGGGCATCGGTCCGGCTGCCCGCTGGGTGACCATCATATTATTTGCCGAGATTGCCAAAAGGGCCCATTCCGACCTGAAACAACAGGAAATATTTCTCCTCTATTATATGGCGGGCGCCGCACTGGCCTCACCTTTTTCCGGCCTGCTCTGGAACCAATACCTGGTCCAGTCCGATGCGGCGAGAATGCTTGGAGTGACAGAATTCATTCCAACCTGGGTCGCCCCGGGACCGGATTCGCAGTCGATGGTGGAACGATCATTTTTCCACCGCGACTGGCTCATCCCGATACTGCTGCTGGTTGGCTCGCAGATTATTCAGCGCATTGATCATTTCGGCCTGGGCTACGCTCTCTACCGGATTACATCGGATGTTGAAAAACTGCCGTTTCCAATGGCTCCGGTAGCCGCGCTCGGCACCATGGCCCTGGCCGAGTCGGCGGAAGAAAAAAAAGAGAGCTGGAAGTGGCGGGTTTTTTCCATTGGTGGAGTGATCGGCCTGGCGTTCGGCTTTGTGTATGTGGTGCTGCCAATAATCTCCGGGCTCATCTTTACCGAACAGATCAGACTTATCCCGATCCCCTGGATCGAGCTGACCGGATACACGGAGGATATTCTGCCAGCCGTCGCCACCGGCCTGCAGCTTGACCTTGGCCTTCTTTTTGTCGGGATGGTCCTGCCCTTCTGGGCGGTGATCGGCGGTCTCATTGGCCTGATCATTACCATTATCCTTAATCCGATGCTCTATTCCCACGGAATTCTGACCAGATGGCATCCCGGCATGGCCACGGTTGAGACGGTTTTTGCCAACAACTTCGATTTTTATATGAGCTTTGGTATCGGCCTGGGGCTGGCCATCGGCCTGATCGGTATCTGGTCTGTGATCCGTTCCTTTCGTGAAAAAGACGGCAACAGAGGCACGCTCCATGATCTGTTTCATCCTCCGGCCGGTCGGGGCGACTTCAATTTCTGGATTGCCATCGGTATTTATTTCTTTTCAACGCTTGCCTATGTGGCATTGTGTGTCTGGCTGGTCCCGTCTTTTCCGTGGATCTTCTTTCTTGCCTACGGCTTCATCTACACCCCGATCATTTCCTATATAACCGCACGGATGGAAGGCATCGCCGGCCAGTTTGTCAGCCTCCCTCTCGTGCGGGAAGCAAGCTTTATTGCCGGGGCCCGTTTTTTCGGGTATCAGGGTATTGAAATCTGGTATGCCCCCATTCCCATCCACAACTACGGGGAGGCAACCGTCCAGTTTCGCCAGATTGAACTGACCGGAACCTCCCTGCGGGGCATTATCAAGGCGGAACTGCTGGTCTTTCCCATCGTTATGATTGCCAGCCTGCTCTTCTCGCAATTTATCTGGCGGCTGGCACCGATTCCTTCAGCCAACTATCCCTTTGCCCAGGAATTATGGCACCTGCAGGCCTTGAACACCCTGCTTATGCAAACCTCTACCCTGGAAGGAAACTCCATGTTTTATCAGGCCTTGAACGGCATGACCGTTTTTTCCGGTCTTGGCTTCGGGCTGGTGATGTACATGATTCTCAGCCTTCTGGGCCTCCCGGTACTGCTCATCTACGGCGTAGTTAGAGGGCTCGGCCAATCGACTCCCCATGGCCTGGTTCTTGAAGTGGCCGGGGCTCTGCTGGGCAGATATTTTTTCCTGAAAAAATACGGGCCGATGTGGCGGCAATACGCTCCGGTCCTGCTCGCCGGTTTTTCCTGCGGCATGGGGCTCTCCGGCATGTTCGCCATGGGTTTTGCCCTGATCATGAAATCGCTGGGGCATTTGGCTTACTAGTGCCTTATGAATTTCTGTCTTGGCTTTTCACAAGACAGAAATTAGGTGAAGGCACTTGTCCCGCAATGCTTTTAGGCGGGGCTAGTGATGCGTTAAATGACATTGTGTTTTCTACAAGAGATTTTTTCGTGAAGGAACTTATACCCGTCAAGCGAGTACTAAAAAGAGTACCCTCAAGGGGCATTAAACAGAATCCAGCAACGCTATTAGGCGGGGTTAGTGCCTTATGAATTCCAGTCTTGGCTGTTCACAAGACAGGAATTAGGTGAAGGCACTTGTCCCGCAATGCTTTTGGGCGGGGCTAGTGATTTGCTATTCAAAACCTTGAGCTTTTCCCAAAGAATTTTTCATGAAGGCACGTACACCCGTCAAGCGAGTAACCGACAGATAACTTGACATTAATCGCCACGACCCCATATTCTTTAGTAAAGAACAAGCAAAACCGACAATCTAATATTGAGATAAAAGCCCCATGATAACACTGCAAAGCACAATGAAATGGATCATAATATTCAGTATCTTATGCACTGCATTCCCCCTCCTCGCCAATACTGAGAAAGTTCCCCATGAAATTGCCGGTATTGCTTTGGGAACCAATGTCAACGATTATCCAGATATTGTCCAGAACGATGCACTCAGGGAAGTTGTCGTAACGGACTGGCATGGTTTCAGAAAAGGGTTCATCTCCTATGGTACCTGCAAAAATGTTAACCAGATTCTCAAGATGGATATGAAATATGCGGATAAGAGTGAAGAGTTCTATCAACAATTATTGAGGAAATTTCGTGAAGAATTTGGTGAACCCGATGCATGGAGCGGCGATTCCTTTGGGGTCATGAAGGTATGGAAATGGCAATTCATCGATAAAGATAAAAACAGCGTCAGCCTGGCGCTGCAATATAACGGCAAGAACTCCAACGAAACCATCGGCAATGTGGTGCGGCTTTCCTACCCTGACAAAATTGAGGAAGAACAGCTCTGTTTTCTTGAAGTCTGCCAGCAGAGCAACAAAAAGGCCGATGAAAAACGCAGAGAAGAACTGAAAAAAACCGGCTGGTCCTATCTTGTCCCGAGGTAACCTCGATACAACAATGCCTGCAGGGTCTGCGCAGCGAAACAACACCAGACTTATTGCCTGGAACGGAGTACAGCTCACTATTCCAAAAGCCTGGGATGCCCGTGTTTCCGGAAACCACCATCTCGTTTTCGAAAAAAATTTTCAGCCCCTGGTGCAGATCCGCTGGGAACAATCCGTGCATGATCCCTCCCGCAACCTGCAAAAGAGAGTGAGGCACTGGGCGGCTGAGCTCGGCGCGGTTGTGACGGATACATATCTGCCCGAAGATCTGCAGCAACTGCAGGTTCATTGGGAGCAAGTAAGCTATTATCGGGATAACAAGGGCATAATGAAAGGAGGTATCTGCTTTTGTGCTGCATGCAACACGCTGATTCTCTTTCATATTCTTACGTCAGACCCGGCTCTGATGCAAGAAATCTGTTCCTCCCTGTCGACACTTTCATGCAGTAATCCAAAAGAAAATTTGTGGTGTATCCAGGATTTTTCTCTTATGCTTCCTGCGAGTTATACTCTGCAGGATTACACTTTTGCGGCAGGACTCACCCGGCTGTCTTTTTTGAGCAGCGATATTTTCCTGCAAACCTGTAGCTTAGGGCCTGCAGATCTCCGTTTGACGGACCGGTCCCTGCAACAGATTCTCGCTATCCTGACCAATGCCTCGCATCTGCAGATCGTCGCCGGAAAAAGCGGCAACTCCTGCGAAGGTTTCAGATGTCCAACTGTCGTGCAGCAGGTATTTTTTCGGCTTCGCCGGGAAAAACCATTTATCAGGGCTGCAATCCGGCATGATACTGACAACAATCGGCTCCTTGCAGTTGTTCTTTCCGCCAACCGCCCGATAGCTCCGACGTCACTCCAGCAGATCAACCAGCGATATGAGATTATTCAACCGTAAATCACCGCACAAGGGACTCACCAGAACCGAAGCCCTGGCGGGGATACCGGAGAGAGCGCCTTCGGTTTCATGGAAGGTGCTTGAAAGCGGTGATATTCTCATCGAATACCCTTTACAACTCCAACCGTTTTTCTTGCAGCTCGCCAATCGCTTTCATAAGGGAATAACACAGAGACCCACCAAAAAACTGCAGTTGGACGGAATGGGCAGTACAGTCTGGCAGATGTTCGACGGGGCAAGAGACGTCAGGAGAATCATTGCCGATGTGGCAGAACAAAGCGGACTCTCTCTTTTGGAGGCGGAAATATCCGTCACTGCCTTTCTGCGTCAACTCGGCAGGCGTGGGCTTATTCTCATCCGTTAATTACAACAGGCCCAGTCTTCTGGCCAGAAGCTGCAGATCAGCCCAGGTAGCCTGTTTCATTTCAGGATTTTGCAGAAGATAGGTCGGATGATAGGTGGCAATAACCGGAATTTTTTGCTCTTTTTCCACCACGTAGTCGTGAAACTTCCCCCGTAGACGCGAAAGCGGCTGAGATTTTTCCAATACCGCGCGTGCAGCGACCATGCCCATGGTACAGATGATTTCAGGGGAAAGAGTCACAATCTGCCGCCGTAAAAAGGACGCGCAACTCTGAACATGAGTGGCTTGGGGCTGACAGGTCGCGGGGACTGCACATTTAATGACATTCGTGATAAATACCTTGTCAGCGGATAAGTTGATCGCCACCAGCATTTTGCCGAGCATCTCGTCCTGCTGCACACCAAAAAGATGGCCGGGCGGGAGATTCCCGCTCTCGTCAGCAGAAAGCCAGTCGCCAACAATTAACAAGCGGATTTTATCAGGGCCGCGACCGGCAACGGGATAGATCCGCTGTTTATGCAGTTCACAAGCATGGCAGGTGACTATTTCTGCCTCGATCTCCTCGATTTTCACCGGTGACCGGTTTACCGGAGGGCTCTTTTTCAGCGCAACCTGAGCAGCACCAAGCGATTGCTTCTGCGCGCTCACCTCAGCCACCTGTGGCACCTTCCGTAAAAAAGACTCCATTCCGTCGTTGAGCGGATACTCGCTGATACCAATCGCATTATGATATCGGAGTACAGACTGCAACCCGATCAGAAGCTCATTTTTCGTATTACTCACGCCTCACCAAATGCTCCTCCGTCGCTATTAATTGTCTAGCCATAATAGCATCCAAATCCGGGATATTATTCAAAAGGAAAATAAGAAATTTGCCATTGACTTCCACCCATGCCTTCGGTACTGCCACTCATGAATGCTCCAAAATAATTGAAGGCGATGGCACTGGCCCCGGCCGGTTTCGGGATGGAGGCTTTAACCGTCAAATTATCCGGCACAGCACCAAACGTGCTTAACAAAGGAGTTATATCGACCGTTTCAAGAACTCGGCCCTCACTATCTAAAAAGCTCATTTTGAGAAAAAATCTTTTAACGGCCGGAAAGGAATCGGTCAGGCTCCGGTCAAAACTGAGCGTGCCGGCCAGGTTGAAGGTATCACCCGCTTCAGAATACGAATAGGTGAGCAACAGGTCTTTGGCATTCCAGGCTGCATTCTGCACCCCTCCGGCCTTCAGGTTTATTCGGGCATCCTGTCGCGCAAGAGCCCCAATCTCAGGTTTCATGAAACTGGCACAACCGGACAGAAAAAGAGCGCCAACCCAAACACATACCAGAAATATCTTGGTCATTCGATGAGCAGTCATAGCATGCTTAGCCTCTTGATGACATAAAAAAAACGAGAAACACCCAACCACCGGTCTTGTACAGTAAGCATTCCTCTTCCAGAGGAAACAACATTTTCTTAATTTTTCACGAAAAAGCGGAGCCATTTCAGTCAAAATTTGGTAATTATGGAAGACATGATTATTATTCTCAGCTGACTCTTCAGCTATTATTAGCGGCTTCACAACAGTAGGCGGTAAGAAGCTTAACAGTTTTAACCCTGAGACGAGGTGCAGCTCTTGACCAAAGAAGAATTCAGTTTATCCAGAAAAAAGCTTGGAAAAACTCAAAAGAAACTTGCAGAACTTCTCGGCATGTCACTGAAGACTATACACAGCTACGAGCAAGGCTGGAGGACGATTCCGGCCCACATAGAGAGACATCTCTATTTTCTGCTTATCAATCAGCGCGGCAGGCAGGACAGCCTGAAGCCATGCTGGGAGAAAAAACTCTGTAATGTAAAAGAGGAATGCCCAGCCTGGGAATTTCAAAGCGGGCATCTCTGCTGGTTTTTATCGGGGACGCTCTGTGAATGCACCCAGGATATCTCACAGAAAGAAAAGCTTAAAATTTGCAAACAATGTGATATCTTCACCGATTTAATGCGATAAAGTTTTACGGAGATAGAACGATGCCGATATACGAGTACAGGTGCAACGATTGTGCCAATATATTTGAAGTGCTCACGACTTCAAGACAAAGTTCCAAACCGGTTCAATGCAGCAAATGCCAAAGTAACAATGTCACAAAGGTTCTCTCCGCTGGAAGCTTCAGACTCGGTTCAGGAACATCGCTGGCATCGGCTCCCGCACCAGGCTGTGGAGCGAAATCCGGATTTTCCTGAGCGACTTGATGACGGGTTCCGTGCGAACCCTCTACTCGTCTTTTTCAGGTCCTGCCTTTGAGAAATCATATACTTTTTCATTCTTTTTAAGAAGGCCGAAATCTTTCCGGGCGACTTCCTCAAGATATGCCGGATCTTTATGTAATCGATCAATATCATTTTGCAGCTGGTCAATCCGCTGTTCGATTTGAGTTGTCTCTTTCTGTAATCTTTTCAACTCGGATCGTTTACTCATAAGAGAGACCACTCCCGAACCCGGAGCAAAAATAATCCACAGCACGGCGATGACCAGAAGGGCCAGAACAATCTTAATTACCCTGCTTTCCTGCTGTTCCGACAGCTTCTGTTTTGGTTTTGCTTGTTTCTTGATAAACGACATTATAACCCATCTTAAATTCGACTATTTACGAGTCCATCGTATTTGACTATGCACAATTCCCCATGTCTGGTCAGCGCATGCCTGCTTGGCCTCTGTACCCGTTATGATGGCAGAGCGAAAACAGACCATCAATGTCTGGCCGCAATAACCGGGACAATCTGCATTCCCGTATGCCCTGAACAGTTGGGAGGGCTGCCGACACCAAGGGAAGCCGCGGATATCGTCGGTGGTGACGGCACCAGCGTCCTTGCCGGAACAGCCGGGGTGCTCACCAAAAGCGGCATCGACCTTACCGCCGAATTTATCCGGGGGGCCGAACAGGTATTGCAGATTGCCACCTCGCAAAATGTCCGCAGAGCTTTTCTCAAAGCCCGCAGCCCTTCCTGCGCAATTACAGGAAAAATCGGTGTTACGGCAGCACTTCTTCGGTCAGCCGGCATTGCCCTGACCGAGTTTTAATATCCCGGTTATTCAACAGGATGAATTTTTTATCCGACAACGCCCTTCTACGCGCCGATTCTCAAGACCCTCAGAATAAGTATACCTGATTCGTAGAGCAAATAAAGAGGCGCCCCCATAAGCAACATATTGAAGACGTCCGGGGTCGGGGTCAATACTGCGGCGATGATAGAGATGATTAAAATGGCATATCGCCTGTTTTTCTCATAAAAACGCCTTTTGAACACCCCCACCTTAGCCAGAAACACCATGAATATTGGCAGTTCGAAAATGAACCCGAAGGCCAGGATAAAAATCGTTGTGAAATTCACAAACTGGCCGACGGATATTACCGGTTTCAATTCCTCAGAGCTAAAACCAAGTAAAAATTCAATGCCAAATGGCAGAGTGACATAGTAGCAGAAAAGTGTTCCGGCGTAAAAAAGCAGGCAAGTAAAGAGGATAAAGAAAAACAGTTGCCCGCCGGAGACTCGAAACGGTTTCCCCAGGGCCCGCCACATAACCTGCGTGAACCAGGGCATCAGCACATATAATGCGGCGAAAAGTGCCAGTTTCACGTGGGCCAGAAACGGTCCGGCCACGGAGAAGAAATAAAGTTTGCCGGCCAGATGCCCCTGCACCACCTGCAGCAGATGCGGCGATAGAAAAAAAATCACCAGAGCAGAGCAAACAAAGGCCAGTGCCAGATTGCGAATGGATTTTCGCAACTCAGCAATCAAGGTAATAATTTTGGTATGTGCCGCCATGGGGGAATTTCAGATTTACCGGTGATTACAGTGTCGGACGCCGACAGGAGAACGTCGATCAGTTTCTTATCTGATCGACAAGGTAGCAGAAGCATGGAGAAAATGCAATTTGATAGAGGTTGATTTCACGAATCAGCCGTGATAAACAGTACTTTCCCTGCTGTTAAACTGCCAAATCAACCAAATAAAACACTATGCTTGAATTACGATTTATACGAGAAAATCTTGGCCTGGTAAAAGAAAAATGCAGCCGCCGCGGCATGCAGCCAACCCTGATCGACGCTTTTACCAGCACTGACCAAAAGAGGCTGGCGCTCCTCACGGAAGTTGAAGGCCTGAAGAATAAACGCAATACCGTCTCCGATCAGATTGCCCTTCTGAAACGAGGCGGAAGCGAAGAAAAGAAGAAAGCCGATCCGCTGATCACTGAAATGCGTGAGACCAGCCAGCGGATCAAGGAGCTAGACAACGAACTGAACAGTATTGAGCAATCCCTGCAGGAAATCGTCATGGCCATTCCGAACCTCTGCCATGACAGTGTCCCCGTTGGCCTGGACGATTCCAATAATATCGAGATTAAAAAATGGGGCGAGAAGCCGACTTTCACCTTTGCGCCAAAACCCCACTGGGAACTCGGCGAACAGCAGGACACCATCGATTTTGAACGGGCAGCGAAAATTTCCGGGGCACGATTTGCCCTGTTGAAGGGCTTTGGCTCGAGACTGGAACGGGCCCTGACTAATTTCATGCTCGATCTGCACACCCAGCGGCATGGCTACACCGAAGTCTTGCCGCCGTTTCTGGTCAACACCCCGTCAATGACCGCCACCGGACAGTTACCTAAATTCAAAGAAGATCTCTTTAAAATCGAGAACTGCGACCTGTACCTTATCCCCACTGCCGAGGTGCCGGTGACCAATATCCATCGGGATGAAACCTTGAGCGAAAAAGAACTGCCTATTAAATATACCGCTTACACGCCCTGCTTCCGGTCTGAAGCCGGCAGCCATGGCCGTGATACCCGCGGACTTATCCGGCAGCATCAATTCGACAAGGTCGAACTGGTCAAGTTCACCACTCCGGAGACCTCGGAACAGGAGCTGGAAAAACTTCTGGCCGATGCGGAAGAAGTGCTTCAGCTGCTGGGCCTGCATTACCGGGTCGTCATTCTTTGCACCGGCGATCTTGGATTTTCGGCGACCAAAACCTATGACATCGAGGTCTGGCTCCCCGGTCAGGATACCTACCGGGAAATTTCATCCTGCTCTAATTTTCTTGATTTTCAAGCCCGTCGCGGCGGTATCAGATACCGACCGGATGGTCAGAAAAAGTCAAAGCTGGTCCATACCTTAAATGGTTCCGGGCTGGCCGTTGGCCGAACACTGCTGGCCATTCTTGAAAACTATCAACAGGAAGATGGCACGATTAAGATACCGGAGGTGCTCGAACCCTACTTCCAGACCCGTTTCTAGCTCTTTTTACCGGCAGATTAGCAGGAGGCCAAAGCCCATGGGCTCTGTCGTTTCAGAGGTTCTGCTTTTGGGCGTTCAATACCCGAAACCAAAAAAAGCGGCGAGGCCACATTTGTTTTCCCCGCAGAGCATGCGAAGATTGGAAACAAATTGTTTTATCTGATTACCCCTAATGTTCAGCTAATGAACCAGGGTGTGGGCTGTTCATTTCCCGGGACGCGGTAAACCCATCCCTGGGGGCTTCGCTGCAGCCATCCTTGGCTGCAGAGACCCGTAAAACGAACAGCCCACACCCTTCCATTTCGACAAGCTGAGCTTGAGGGGTAATCAAATTGTTTTAATTGCTCTTCTGCCCCACATTTTTATGTGCACTTACCAAAAAATGCTTAGACTATCCGGCATGATGTACATGATGAGTTGAATCTGTTGTACCTGAAAAGGTGCGGTATTGAGCAAAGAACGTCGAAAAGGAGATGAATGAATGGACAACCTGCAACAGCGTATACTGGATATTATCCATAAACCGCAACTTGCCGCTCTGGCAACAGTAACAGAAAAAAATAACCCCTGGGTTCGCTATGTGGTTACGGTCGGGGACGGGAATCTGACGCTTCGCTGCGCAAGTTTTGTCGAATCGCGTAAAGTCAGCCAGATTACAAACAATCCCAACGTGCATCTGACATGTGGTGTCAGCAACCTCCAGGAAATGCACCCGTATCTGCAGATTCAGGGGCAGGCTCGGGTGGCCACGGACGAGGTCGAACGCCATGCCTTCTGGAATGACATGCTCGCGTCCACCTTTACCGGTCCTGATGACCCGAAATACTGCGTAATAGTTATAGAGCCATACCGGATTGAATATTGCACGCAAGGCTCAGATGAGCCTGAAGTGTGGACGAAGTAAGGGTGAAAAATATACCCAGCAGGCCTGCATGGGGTGAACAGGCCTGCTTTTGTTAGTATTAATCGCCCGTTCCCGGCCCAATCTTTTCTTTTGAGAGATATTTATTCAGGATATCTTTCGTCTTTGCTCGTTTTTGATCTTTTGTCAGAGACGGATCACAATAAATTTCCCCTAACATATCCGCGATAGCCCCGGCTTCTTGATCGAGATGGAGCTTCAGGTGCTTGACATACTTTACATGTCCCTGATGATCTGGACAATACCAGTCATGGCCGATTTCTTTACCACCCGACATCAGCGGCAAGGCCAACGCAATAATAGAGGCTGCAACCACAATCCGTCCGGTTTTCACGGTTCTTTTCAACATTGTTCCACCCATATCCATTGGTTTTTAAATCATCTTTCGGCCGTCACTATATTTTATAGAATTACCGTTATAATATAACAACAGCCCCATTCCGGGCCTTCGCCTGATGAGCAGTGTGACAAAGTCGTATTTCGAGCATATGCTTATTACTCACTGGCACAATACGGCCAAAACACCCCAGATGTCAAGAGGAATGAGACCAGCTGGCTCGAGTCGCCTGCAGCTGGTCAATATTGCGGAATGGGTGATGATGTACTTGATGGCTATTCAGCACCACCAATCTTTATGCGCAGTTCAATTTCCGAGATCTCCTTGTCGAGCTTCAGGGTTTTAACAAAACCATGCACAGTCCCGGCCAAGACTTCCTGGATATAATCTTTAATGGGGATCTTGTTGCCATTAACGAGCAGTACGGTCGTTTCTCGGCCATTTTTCCTGGTAATGAATCTCTTTTCGATAAAGAGAGCTATTTCAGCTGCTTCATCGAGACGAAAAACATAGTTGCCGTCAATCCCTTCGAGATTGGTCGCAACAGCAATAACCCCCTGAACTTCATCACGCAGTTTCTGGTCCAGATCCCGAAAGACTTCTATTTTAGGAATCTTTTTCGCCCTTTTAAATCCTTCTCCTATAACAATATCCACGTCAGGAAAATAACGATGCGCCAGGGTCCTGAGAGAAAGCCCACTGTTTATGGTCTGCAGCACCATCTGGTCCGGCGCCACCAGCATCACACTTTCGGCACCGGCCTCTTTGTGCATAAAGGTATCTGTTCCGGGAGTGTCAAACTGTATCCCCGAATCATTGCTCGATTTTATAACGGCAACCCGATACCCCAGTTTTTTCAATGCAGCGACAACCTGTTTAACCAAGGTTGTTTTCCCGCTGTCATGCCAGCCGATAAATGTAACGACAGACGACATATATGATGACATAATTCTCCCGGTTCTTTTTGCTGGCAAAGATCTTTTCCCCCTTTCTCAACATATCTGTATAAATCTTATCCTGTGCAGCTGCAACTACCCTCTATCGTGCTGATTTGACTTTAAAGAGTCCTGCTCCGTCCACAACACCGCCCGGCGAACAAGCTCCGCGGCTGTTTTGATACCCAGCTTCTGTTTGACTCGGTCGCGATAGGTACCAATTGTCTTGATGCCGAGCTTCATCTGTTCGGCAACCTCCCTGGTGGAAAGACCGGCCCCGAGCAATCTGAATACCTCAAGCTCCCGGTCAGTGAGCAGGTCGACGGTCCGACCGGCCGAAGTATCGGCGTTCACCTGCAACCTGTCGAGCAATCTCTCCATGATTTTGCCGCTTACATGGATCTTGCCATTGCGGATATTTCGCAGTGCCGAAATCACATTCTCGCTGGCCTCTTTTTTCATAATATAGCCCCGGGCGCCGGCCCGAATCGCTCTTTCCGCCCAGACCTGCTCATCATGCATGGAAAGGACCAAAATGAGCACTGGATGTTTCTGGCTGGTCAGATTCTTCACCAGATCAAGACCATTATCACCGGCAAGCGTAATATCAACAATCGCCAGCTCGGGAAGCGTTTCCTCTATCACCTTGCCAGCACTCTCTATGTCTTCTGCCAGCCCACAGACAACGAAGTCTTCTTCCTGGTTCAGCAGCTCGGCCATGCCCATTCTGAAAATAGGATGGTCATCAACAATTATCACTTTCGATTTCATTCCTGTCCCTCACCTGTCACCATGATTACCGTGCCGCCTTCCTTACCCGAACTGATGGTCAATTCCGCACCTATCGCCTTTGCCCGATATTTCATGGTGTGACATCCCATACCGGTTGCGGCCGGAGTACCGTCGAAACCGACCCCGTCATCGACAATCTTCAATGAAAAGCCGCCATTTTTACGCCGCATATATACCCCGATTTTTTTGGGTTTGCCATGACGTGCGGCATTAAAAACAGCTTCCCTGATGATATAATGCAAATGAGTCGCGGTATTTTTACCTAAGGGTTCCTGATCTTCCCCCTCTTCCCATAAGAGATCGCAACGAATCTTGAATATCTTTTCCACCTCGACCGCCAGCTCCTCGATTGCCGCCTCCAACCCATATTCAACCACATGCACCGGATACAGTCCCTGAGACAGCCGGCGGGTTTTTTCAATGGCATCTCTGATCAAATCGCGGATCGTGGCCAGCTGCTTCTCGCGATCCGGAGCTTCACTTCGCAGTTGCTGCTGCAGGACCTTACTGAGCAGCTCAACACCGGTAAGGTGGGAGCCGAGATCGTCATGCAGATCTCGACCGATTCGCGACCGCTCCTCTTCACTGACGGCTATAATCTGCCGCTCCAGGCGGGCAAGCTCCTCTTCCGCACACTTATTGAGGACATGCAGCCACATTCCCTCAAGCAGCATGGTCATCTGCCGGATGTCGGAATTATCATATTTCTCATTATTATTACTGACCCCGGCGACCACGACAATCTTCCCGTCGTAAAAAATCGGCACATCAAGGTGCCGCTTAAGCGTTGTGTTGTACGGATAGAAATCCGCCCCCTGGCCGGGCTTGACCATATTGGCAATAATGGCCGTTTTCCGCAGCACCGCTTTACCGGGAAGCCCACCGGATTCCACTGACCGGCTCTGGGACGGCTCCCTCTGGAGATCATCTGCCTGCTGGGAGGTACAATCGAAAAAGGCGCAGAGTGTGATTTGTGTCTGCGCTGTATTGACCAGGGCCAGATAGCCTTCTTCACTTCGCGTTATCTGCACAATACGCTGCAGGATAAAATCATACTTATCCTGCAGCGTGTATTTTTCCATCATCCCCAGACGCAGGAGGGTGTCAAGGCGCAATTCATCTCGATGCAGCAGGAGTTCATTCTTAATCCGTTCTTCAACCATCCGGTTCGCCAGATGGCTCAGGTCTTCAAACTCACGGAATACAAGATCTTCATTGTTTATTTTCACATTGGCATCGGCAGCTTCCCGAAAGAAGGTCGTAAAAAGACTGATGCCCTGCTTGATTTTCAATGAATAAAAAAAGGTGCTCAGGAGCAGAAAGGCAACAGCTATGGCAAAGAGCACCATAAAGACAAAGACATTTTTAAAGGATATTCCCTGGTAGGTTTTTGTTTCTGCAGCAATGGTCTGCTCCATTGCATCCATAAACATCGAAGTCCCCAGTACCCAGCCCCACTCCGGATAGAGCTGGACAAAACCGAGTTTCTGGTGCGTTTTCCCAGGCACACCCCGTTGCACCGAGTAGTGGACATACCCCTCATGCTTTCCATTTATCGCGGTTTTCAGCAATTCCTCTCCATATCTTTTTCCTTCGCCATCGGCCAGTTCCCGCACCGATCGCCCGATAAGCCGTTCATTCTGGTGACTGAGAATAGTCCCGTCGGTACGAAAACAGAAGACTTCACCATCTTTGCCGAATTGGATATTGCTGATCCTGGTCAAAACCTCACGCTGCAGAGTATCTTCGAGTTCCTCAAGATAAATCCCCGCCCCGATAAACCAGTCAAGCGGCTGAAAATATTTAACAAAAGCTATCTCTGGAAAGATTTTTCCCGCAAACGCCGGTTTAACGAGATTGTAGCGATATAAACCGGCTTCTTTCTCATTGATTATCGAGACGATGTCCCCAATCACATCCTGTCCGGTGATCTGTTTAAACTCTGCCGGAGATTTCCCTTCGAAAAACGGTTCCTCGGCAAAAAGATCGATTCCACCACCGTGTACCCGGCCAACAAAATAATACCCCCGCCCATTGTCCCAGCGTATAGGCCGCAGCAGTTCAATTATTATGGAACGCAGCTCCTCGGTACTCTTCGTATCCTTGTAGAGACGATAATTATGTGAAGCAATGGTATAGGCGGCCTGCACCCGTTCGCGAATATCCAGTTCGACCAGCAGTTCGTTTTGCTGCCGTCGAAAATTGATAAGGTCAACAACCTTGGCCAACTCCTCTTTTACCCGCACCTCATATTGGTGTTTATAGGTATGCCGAATATTATCGATGCTCTCCTGATAGGCTTGAAATTCATTGATCGCCCAGAAAATACCGATGAATACGGCAAGAGAAGTAACAACCACCAGCGACGCATAAAACGGAGCCGAAGAAAGGGTGATTTTGTTAAACAATCGCATTGACGGTCGCGCCACGAGAATGTTCCTCCCTTAATTCTCAGGAGAGTGAGCACTCTGGCCGTTGAACGGGCTGAGCTCCTGCACGGCCGGGTAGATCCGGGTCAGGTATACAGTATCCATGCCCTGATGGTCCTTCGGACCAAAGCGAAGCACAAGCCCACCCAGATCAAACCGCCCGACCTTTTCCATGGTGGCTATAAATTTCTCCCTGGTAAGCTCTCCCTGCACCGCCAGAGCAATTTCACCAAACAGTTTGCCGACGATAAACCCTTCGAGAGAGGTAAAGCTTATCGGCGCATCATGCTGATATTTGGCCATGTCACTTTTGAACTCACTTATTAAGGCAATATTGGCATCGTGAGGCGATGGAACGACCTGGGAGACCACCACATCCCGGCCGTAGGCACCGAGGGACTCCCGCAGACTTTCGGTGCCGACAAAGGAAATATTGCCAAAGATCACCTCCCCGGCAATCTTGTTCCTGCTCAGTTTTATAAATTCGGCACAGGCCGAATAGGCACCGACCAAAACAACTGCCTCGGGTTTTTCCTGGTAGATATCGCGCAAAGCGCCAATGACGGCGACGGTATTTCTCTCATAACTTCCCTTGGAGACGAGCGTCATTCCCCGTTTGGCCAGAGCAATTTCAATCCCCCGCAGACCGGCAAAACCATAGCTGTCATTCTGGTAAAAACAGGCGATACGATGCAACTTCTTTTGATCGATCAGGTAGGATGCGAGCTTTTCCATTTCCTGAAAATAGCTGGCACGAACATTTATTACGTATTTATTAAACGGGATGCGCAGAAATTCGGCTCCGGTAAAGGGTCCAAAAAAAGGGACTCTCTCTTCACTGACAATCGGCGCCACCGCCTTGGAAGTTGGAGTGCCAACGGCACCGATAAGAGCAAAAACCTGATCGTCGTAAATCAATCCCTTCGTGTTTCTCACCGCCTCATCCGGCTCATAGCCGTCGTCCCGACTGAGTAAAATGAGCTCGCGGCCATGAATTCCCCCGGTATCATTTATCGACGAAAAAGCGGCAAGCAGACCAGCCCGCATCTCCAGACCGAGATTCTGGGCAGGCCCGGTCAGGGCGCAGGATTGCCCGAGAACAATGGGAGAGGACAAAGGCAAAACCGCTCCCTGTACCGTAGAAAAATAAAAAAATACCAGATAGAATAAAAAACCGGTACACCTGGGTATCATAGAGTATCTCCAAGACCGACAGAAAGGCGGCAACATTGACAAAAACGCCTTCCGGTTCTACCTCTTAATTATTGCCTGGCCTCACTTGACGCCATCTCTGCTGGTTAACTTTGTCTTTTTAGGTGGTCAGTCAATTTCAACGCATAGAAGTTCCCACTTCCAATCAGCGAACAACGCCTGGTTAAAATGATGCTTGAAATTCGCCGCTTCTCCATTTAGGGTAGCGCACACAGCAAAATATACAATCCTCCGCCAATCAAAATATACGCAAACTCATACGCCAATGAACAGTTCACACCCCATCAGCACCCGGCTCACCATGAGCCATATGACAACCGTGGTCACGCCGCATGGCTTAACGGAGCAAATGGAGCAGCTGGCTATTGAAACGCCCTATTCCATAGCCCTCAACGATGAAACCATCGGCTCCTCCATGGTATTGCCAACCGGCCTGGAAGAGTTCGGCGCGGGCTTTCTTTTCGGCCAGGGTTATATCAAAGAGCCTGGGGAAATCAAAGAAATATATATCTGTCCGGAGGGCCGCATTGCCGTATACGCCGATGTGCTGCGAACGGAACCAAAAGAAGTGATCATCACCTCCGGATGCGGGGGAACCGGCAAGATTTCCAGAGAAATGCTTGAGGGAGCCTTCGATCCCCTGCAGGAGTGTACCATCACCTTTCCTGAGATCAGCACCTTTATCCGGCAGGCGCTGCAATATTCTCCTCTAGGGCCGCAAACCCACTGCATCCATGGCTGCGGATTCTGGGAGAACGGAAAATTACAGCTTTTCTACGAGGATGTCGGACGGCATAATGCAGTCGATAAGGTGCTTGGCGCCATCCTGCTCGGCAAGGCAAGCCCAAGGGGCGCGATTTACACCACCGGGCGCCTCACTTCGGATATGGTGTTGAAATGTGCCCGGATCGGTATCCCGATAATCATGTCCAGGACTGCACCTTCCTCACTGGGACTGGCGATTGCCAGAAGATCAGGGGCAACCCTGGCCGCCTATGCCAGACCGGATCGCCTGAACGTTTTCAATGCCCCCCACCGTATTGTGGTGTAACCCATCAGCGGTAACAATTCGGTGCCGGTCCGTCCGCTACTTTTTCGGTCGATCTTCCATCCCGAGCTCGATCAGGCGCTCGAGAAACTGCGGGAAAGCCAGTCCATGCACCGCCGCCGCCTGCGGCATAAGGCTGGTGGCCGTCATGCCGGGGATGGTATTGGTCTCAAGCAGGTACAACGAACCATCTTTCGCCAGAATCATATCCGTCCGGGAATAGCCTCTCAGGCGTAATGCTTTATGGGCGGCCACCGCGTATTGCTGAGCCTGCCTGGTTGTCTCGTCGTCAATCGGCGCTGGACAGATTTCCTCCGTGGCTCCGGGCAGGTACTTGGCATCATAATCGAAAAAAGAAAATTTTTTATCGGGCACAATTTCGATTACCGGCAATGGTTCCAATACTGTGTTGCCCAATACGCCGACGGTCAGTTCCCGCCCTTTGATATATTTTTCCACCATGACGTGGGAATCATGGCGCAGGGCTCGCTGTATTCCCGTCAGCAGTTCCTCTTCGGTCTGCGCAAGAGACAGCCCGAGACTGGAACCTTCATGGACCGGCTTCACCACTACGGGCAGCCCGAATCGTTGCACCAGCGCCGCAATATCAATCTTGTCACGGCTGGTCAGAATAGACGAATCGGCAACCGGCAGACCACTCATGGCGTACAACTCCTTGGCCAGCTGCTTATCCATGGCTATGGCGCTGCCCAGCACCCCGGACCCCTGGTAAGGCACGCCAAGCAGATCAAGAAATCCCTGCATGGTACCGTCTTCACCAAAGAGACCGTGGAGAAGAATAAAAGCAAAATCAATCTCCGGTGCGTCGGCTGCAAGCCTGGCCAGATCCGTTGCCGGATCATAGCGCCGCACCATAAATTTTTCTGAGTCAAGAGCCTTTTCCACGCTCGCCGCACCACTCAGTGACACCGCCCGTTCACCCGATACCCCGCCGGCCACCAGGGCAACATGTAGTTTATTTTTCTGCATAGACTTCATTCCTCATATTATCGAATCTATCTCACGAGCATCCTGTGTCGACACTCCACTCACGAACAGCAAACTCTCTCTCGGCAGGGTACTCTTCCCTGCGCTCAAGATCATCTAAAAAAGTAATTATCTTTCATGACACGCCCCCTGAAACGTCGAGATGTTGCAGCATTGCCATCTCGCGTATTATCCATCTGACGGGCGTTACACGTACTAAAATTGACGGATGTTGCAGCCATCCAGACAATCGCCTTCTATTTGCTTGACAACAATAAGATATTCCCTTCATTTAAACACTGCCACTTTTAACAGAACAAGAGAGAGATTCAATGATCGACGCAAACTATCGCGACAAACAACTTTCCCAGCTGCAGCATTTTTTCGCTACGGCAAAAAGAGATTCCCTGACAGCTCTTTCCCCCGACACTCTTGCTGAGATGCGCAGCCGTATAAGGGAGACCATTAATGATCTGCTGATCTGGGGTCGGCCTCATCTCGCCGCAACCCGCGGTATCCAATGGCCCTACCATGAGTGTTCTCTTATCGCGCCTCACCTTGCAAAGGTGTACTGCCAGGACACCGATAAAAAAGCGCAGCAACAGGCCCTTCTTTTTCTCGCGTTACTGCCGGTGCCCAACCAATGGCGCTGGTTGGCAAAAGCTATTGATATTCTGCCCGATGAACCTGAAATCAAACTATTTTTAACAACCGAACGGCAGACGATCCAATCGAAACTGACCGGACGGGGTCAGTCCTCCTTAAAATTACGACATGTTATGCAAATCTTAAAATCGCCGCAATTGCCACATGAAAAAGGAGTACTGCGGATTTTCTCTCTCCCTTATCTTTTTCTGGATAAACAATTGTTACGGAAAATTGCCAACAACTATGTGTTTTTTCTCGAGCCACCAATGGGTGTAGTCTTTCGGCATGCCTGGTGGCGCGCCTTCACCGAATTGGAGGATCCATGTATTTTTGGTCTTGGCGGCGAGGAAGATCGCTTCTTTATTGACATGCAGGCAAATACCCATGTTATTCGCCTGGCTCATGGCGATTTTCTGCCGGATCTCGCCCCGCTTGATCCAGCACCAGTTAAAGACATTGATATCGTCTTTAATGGAACATTTGACGATATGGCGCGTAAACGGCACTTTTTCATGCTGGAACTATTACATGACCCACGGCTGAAAAATAAAAAAGCCCTGTTTCTCGGCCGTGGATCGCAGGAAAATATCACAGCCTTCAAGAAGGAAGTCGAACGTCATGAATTGACTGATCGGGTAACCGTTCTCAGCAATTTACGTCGCCAGGACATCCCCCGCTCCCTGGGTCGTTGTCGGATAGGAGTACACTTGTCCCTGTACGAAAATTCGTGCCGCTGTATTTACGAATATTACCGGGCGAACATCCCCTGCGTCATATCATCAGCCACCGCCGGGATGGATATGCGTATATTCAATCAAAAAACCGGCCGGGTGGCTGATGATGCTCAGCTGCCGGAGATCATCGCTTCAATGATACACCAGCACAGCTCCTTTACCCCGCGACAGTGGTTTCAGAATAACTCGGGAAGTCTCCATTCATCACGAAAACTGAACGAAGAACTGATGGACTTTTTTACCGTTAATGGCTATCTCTGGAACAGCGATATCGTCCCGCTGGATAGCAGTGGTGCGAATCGCTATCTAAAAAAAGAACACTATCGTCATTTCCTGCCAGAGTTTCATCAACTGCTCTCCTGGCTGCAACCATCAATGCCCGCTGGCATAAAGCTGACGGTAGATGGATAGTTCTGTATTCGTCCCGGATGCTGACGAATTCATTGTTATTGCTGATTTTCATATCTTTTTTCAGGCAACTTATTTATCGTGGATATTCCATCTTCCTTCAATTTAATGCAAGGAGTAATGAACATGAAAAACGGTCAATGCCCGAAGTGCGGAGCCAGAAAAGTCTATTCCGGTGCAAACATACTTCTAAAGAGTGGCCCGTTCAGCAGCAACGCCATCCCCATCAGCCTGACATCCATGGCCGCACTGGATAATTATGTCTGTGCAGCATGCGGGCTGGTCGAAAGTTACATAGCCGATCAGTCCAAGCTCGAGGAGATCGTTCAACGCTGGGACCAGGTCAAGCCGGAGACCGGCAGTGACCAATAACCGGCGCCGCCGAAAGAGTATGACAAGAATTGCGATCTTATGAAAGGAATACGCCGATTCGGGGCAATTGCCCGGGTTCTGACCAGGCATGGTTATGGCAACGTCATTGACCATCTGTTCAAACGAAAGCAAACAGGCAGCGATAATGTGGAGAGCAGCAGAACGGTCCAGCCAGCTTTTCACTCGCCTCTCCGCATTCGCCGGATGCTCGAAGAACTCGGCCCGAGTTTTATCAAGCTTGGCCAGCTGATGAGCGTTCGGGCCGATGTCTTCCCTCCGGAATATACCGAGGAATTTAAAAAACTCCAGGATAGTGTGCCGCCCGTATCTTACACTTCGATCAAAACCGTGGTGGAAACAGAACTGGGCGCCCCCATAGAAGATATCTTTGCTGAATTTGCCCACGAGTCCATCGCCGCTGCCTCTGTTGCCCAAGTCCATGAAGCCAGGCTCATGAACGGCGACAGAGTGGCGGTTAAGGTCATACGGCCCGGTATCGAAAGGAAGATCCGCGAGGATATCCAGGTAATGAGTTATTTTGCCGAAAAACTTGAATCGGCATTCGAATTTGCACGTATTATCGGGGCAATAAACCTGGTGAAGGAATTCGAGCGGACGATCTTCAGGGAACTCGACATGCATATCGAGGGTGGTAATATTGAAAAATTCGCCGCCAATTTTGCAGACAGCAAAGAAATCTATACCGCCCGGGTCTACTGGCAGCATACGGCCAAATCCGTCCTGGTCATGGAGTATATTGACGGGATTAAAATGGACGAGGTGGAGAAAATCCGCCAGGCGGGTATCGATCCGCAGGAGGTGGCGATGATCGGCTTGCGGTCGTTTTCACGCCAGCTGATGGATTTTGGGTTTTTTCATGCCGACCCCCATCCCGGCAACACTCTTGTCATGTACGACGGCCGGGTGAGCCTGGTCGATTTCGGCATCATTGGCTATCTGGACAATGAGGCCATGATGCAGGTGGCGAATATATTTCTCGGCTACGCCGAGCACGACTACGATATGGTCATGGACGCTTTCCGTGATGCCGGCCTCATCAATGACGATACCGACCTGAAGCGGTTCCGAACCGATCTCAAGGATATGAGCGAGCCCTTTTACGGCCGGTCCCTGCAAACCATTGCGGTAAAGGATGTCTACGAGCAGGTAATGCGGCTTGCCTACAAATACCACATCCGGTTCCCGAGGAATCTCCTGCTGCTCCTCAAAACATTTGTCCAGACGGAAGGTCTGGGCAAGATCCTGGGCAGCACCGCCAGCATCCTGGAGGTCACTCGCCCCTATGCGAAAAAACTGGTGCAGCGGGGTTATGAAACCCAGAGTCTATTGAAAAATCTGGGCAGGGACAGTCGGCACATGGGCGCCATCCTGAAGACGATGCCCCGCTTGACGCATGCCATTCTGAAAAGAACCGCCGAGGGGAATCACCGCATCGAGATCCTGCATAACGGCTCGGATACCATTATCACCAAATTGGAAAAGGGTCTCAACCGGGCGGTTATGGGCATGATCGTTGCTGCCTCGACAATTGCCGGCTCGTTGTTGTTGAATTCGCCGGTTACAATATTTGACATATCCCTGGCGGGATTCACTGTTTCTTTTACCGCCGTGCTTGGATTTACCAGTTATTGTATCGCCACATCCCTGGGCCTGTGGCTTATCATCTCCATTTTCAGATCGGGTAAAATGTGACGGTGTCGCAAAAACTCTTCATCTGCAGAGAGGGATTTAATTGAACAGCATTGTCACTCTGATCAGCAAAATCTTCGTTTTTCTGTATCTCGTTTCTGCGTTGCCTGCCCATGGCAACGAAAATGTTTTCATTGTGGCTGACGACCAGGATGCAACGCCCTATATCTTTGCCAACTGCCAGAGAAAACCCGAAGGGATCTTCTACGACATTATCGACAAAAGCTTCAGGCGTATCAAGGTCCCACTCCAATATGATGTTTATCCCTGGAAAAGAGCACAGTTGCAGGTGCAGACAAGAAAGGCCGATGCCCTGATAACAATCCCCACCCCGGAGCGCCTTAAATACCTGGTTCCGAGCCACGAACCGGTATTCGTCATGAGATATAAGATATTCACCCAGAGCGACAATCCGAACATTGCAAAAATCAGAGCGATCAGAACTCTAGCTGAGCTCAAGGATCTCAAGATTATTGACTATATTGGCGATGGATGGGCAGAAAAAAACCTTGCACAATACGGTGTCGAGTGGTCTCCGAATCTGAGCTCCGTTTGCAAAATGCTTGCCGCACACCGAGGGGATGTTTTTTTACAGGATGAGGCCATGGTCCGGTATGCAATAAATAATATTAAGAAAAATGAAGGCAGGACGAGTCAAAATTATGATCGTATCATCGCAATCGACGCCCCTGTCCCAGCTATCAAGTTTCATCTTATGGTGCGAAAAGATTCACCATATCTGTACCTCCTGCCACAATTCGACGCAGCCCTCAGGGCCATGCACAAAGACGGTGATTTCGACAAGATAACCCATAAATGGCTGCAATAGGATGCGGTTGCCATCATTGCCTGTCCCTGACGCAGGTCACGGCCGAGCAAGGCAGAAAAATCAATAACCTTTTTCGATAATTGCCAGCGCGGTCCGTATTCCGTCCACGCCGCTGGAGATGATTCCCCCGGACCAGCCGGCCCCTTCTCCCGCCAGGTACAGGTTGGCAAATCCCTGACAGCATCTGTCCGGCTCCCTGAGTACCTGGATTGGTGACGACGTCTTGCTCTCCAGGCCGAGGATAATGCCGGAGTCAAAACCTTTCAGTTTTCGGCTGAATTCTGCCAGTCCCAGGGAAATCGCCTCGCTTATCCTTGGCGGCAGCAGATCCCACAGGGGGGCGGCGGCAAGGCCCAGAGGATAACTCGAGTCAACGGTTCCGGTTGGCGGTGTACGGCCGATAAAACCGCTAATGGTGGCAAATGGTGCCCGATAGCCGCCTGCATACTGATAAAACCTCTGTTCGAGCGAACTCAGCCAGTCCAGGGCTTCCAGCGGCGACACTGCTTTTCCCAGCAGCGATTCCAGATTAAATCCGGCCACACAGGCAGCATTGGCAAACCGTCCGCTCCGTCTATACCTGCTCATGCCGTTAACGATGTTGGCGGTTGCATAGGCAGTGGCCGGCACAACCGTTCCGCCGGGACACATGCAGAAGGTATACACCGGCAGACTGCCGTCCCCCCTTGCTGTCAGACGGTATTCAGCCGCTTTTACCCCGGGCAGGGAGGCCCTGCCCCACTGAGCCCTGTTAATCAGTTCCTGAGGATGCTCGACGCGGCAGCCGATGGCAAAGTTTTTGGTCCGGAAGCGGACCCCGTTGCGGATGAGCATGCGGTAGGTTTCATGGGCCGAGTGACCGGGTGCGATGACCAGTACATCGACGGGGATCTCTCCTGCTGAAGTGACGGCGGCTACCACCCTGCCATTGCTGACGGTCAAATCAAAAAGCATGGTTTCAAAACACATCTCTCCGCCTAAGTCTTCAAATTCTCTTCTCAGATTAGCGGTAATATGCCGGAGATTATCGGTGCCCAGATGCGGGTGGGCCAGGTATTCAATTTCTGCCGGCGCACCAGCCCTGATATAGCTCGACAGAATAAATTGTTTTTCCCTGGCTATGTTCTTGGTTCTGGACGTGAGCTTCCCATCTGAAAAGGTGCCTGCTCCGCCTTCGCCAAAGGCGTAATTATTGATTGGATCAAAAGTCCCGGACGATTCAAATTCTTTGATACGGCCAGCACGGCGGTCGACCCGGGAGCCCCGTTCGATCAGCATCGTTTTAAAGCCAGCTTTTTGCAGAACGAGCGCCGAAAAGAAACCGGCAGGCCCGCTGCCGACCACCAACACCCTGGTGGTCCTGGCCTGCCGAGGTATCTCCAGAGACGGGTAAACAAAAGGCTCTCCCCCCTGAAGTTCATCGGAGAGGACACCGACACGGATCAGCCAGTGGATATTATGCTTTTTCCGCGCATCGAGGCTTTTACTCTCGATCTGCCATGAAAACTCACGGATGCCGAGCTGTCTGCCGATAACCGATCTCAGGGCTGCGTCGGTGTAGTCGGTAGGGAGTTGCAGGTTGATTTCCCGAAAGCCCAATGGGGAGCTCCTTCAAAGGTGGTCAGTGGTTTCTGTACGTTGCTGGACCCAGGACAGTACTGGAGGAGCATCGTCTGCATCGCAGAAGAGTCGTACCGAGGTGTAAACCTACGATTTAACAATATCCCGGTGACTTGTAAAGATGCAACAGACAGGCTTTTTATGCCATGGGTAGCTTACAAATATCATCCTTGTCAGGAAATCAGGCCTGCATCTTCTTTGAAAAATCCATTGACAAAGGCTTCCTGTGTTTAGTATATAAACGAGATTGTTTTCCCGAAACCACAGTTATTTACTAAAAAGACAGGTAATATCCCGATCTTTTAATAAAATTTATGACTAACCCGCTAAACGGAGCCACAAATGATAGAAGTTGAAGTCCGAGGAGATCTTGAGTACGCAATTCGCCAGCTGAAAAAAAAGCTGCAGATAGACGGTATCAAAAGAGAACTGAAACGTCGTGAGTACTACGAGAAGCCGAGTGTGAAAAAACGCCGGAAGCAGGCGGAAGCCCGCAGGAAACTCCGCAAGTTCAACCGAATGAAAAAATCATTCTAGCAGGCTGTCTTTTGAGAGCCTGACTCCGTTCAGGCTTTTCAATTACTTCGTATCTGTAAATACAACAGCCCACGCCTGATTGCCTGACAGCTGAGGCGATATTAAGACGATTAAAACCACTCCAAGCTTTGCAGCAGCGCACGAACTGTATCTCCACTATTTGATCTCTGAAAGAAGGCTGGCAGAGAACAGTGTCGAGGCGTATGCGGCTGATATAAATTTTTTTCTCAGCTTCCTCACCGCCCAACGAAAAAAAACCTTGAACGGGGTCGATCCGGCAACCATTCAGAGTTTTCTTGAACAATGCCGGGAACGGCAACGGGTCAGTCATCGGACCAACGCCCGGCGCATTTCTGCGCTAAAGTCTTTTTTTACATTTCTGCTGCGGGAGAATCTGATTACCCACAATCCGTTCAGCACAGTAGAACTGCCACGCAGCGGCAAGAGCCTGCCAAAAGCTCTTTCCCAAAAAGAAGTCATGCGCCTGCTCGCTCCGCCAACCCTTGCGAGCCCGATTGCCGACCGGGATACCACCATGCTTTTTCTCCTTTATTCTACCGGACTTCGGGTCTCTGAACTGGTGCAGCTGCCCTTGGCTGCATGCAACCTGACCGCCGGTTTTGTCCGGGTATTGGGCAAAGGCAATAAAGAACGACTGATTCCTTTTGGCGATCAGGCAAAAGACAAAATCGACCACTATCTAAAAAATTCCCGACCACATATACTGAAGGGCAAGCGAAGTAATTACCTCTTTATAACCGGGCGCGGCAGCTGTATGACCCGCCTGAGATTCTGGCAGATTGTTCGAAAAATTGCCCTGGCTGCCGGCATCGACAAGAATATCTCGCCGCATATGATCCGCCACTCCTTCGCCACCCATCTTCTCAGTCACGGTGCCGATCTACGCGCAGTACAGATGATGCTTGGCCACACCGATATCGCCACGACGCAGATATACACCCAAGTTGACCAGGACCGATTAAAAAGTATCCATAAAAAGTTTCACCCCCGGGGATAGAGAAGAAAAGAAGACATCGCCCTCTTGTGGCCAAATTTCAGCTTATGCCATATATTTCATCAGTATTACGGCACAACGCCAGCATCGATGTTCTCGTAAAAATTTGATTTTCAAGATGGTTCAGCACATAGTGTCTTCCCTTAAACAAGATATTTTGTTCTAACTAGAGGCCCTTGCTGGATGCACACGCAGGCATTTATTAACTCTCGAAGTTTTGCTATGCTCGCTACACTCCGGGAAGTAAACAACAATGGCAGCGAACAGTCAGAAAAAGATTACCGTTTGCTGACAGACACCAAGCGATAGAATTCGACACATTCCTTATGCGCCTCATTACCACCCATATCAACGCCGACTTTGACGGACTTGCGTCAATGATTGCCGCCCGGAAAATCTATCCGGATGCCGTCATAGCCTTTTCAGGATCCCAGGAAAAAAATGTCCGCGATTTCATCTCGCAAAGCCTTCCCTATGCCTATGATTTCTCAAAGATAAAAGATATCGATCTGCAAGCGGTCGACACCCTCATCCTGGTTGATACCCGGTCCTCAGACAGGATCGGACCTTTCAAGGAGTGCCTGAAGAATCCCGGCATAAAGCTCCACCTCTACGACCACCATCTGCAAAACAGCGGCGACCTCCATGGCGAAGTCGAAATAGTCGAGAACTTCGGATCCACCACAACGCTGCTGGTCAATATTTTACAGGAACAAAAGATTCCTGTCACCCCGACGGAAGCGACGATACTTGCTCTTGGCATATACGAAGACACCGGCTCTCTTACCCATCTGACCACGACGCCGGAAGATCTGATGGCCGCGGCATGGCTGGTGGCAAAGGGCGCCAAACTTGACCAGGTCGCACAGTTTATCACCTATGAACTGACTTCAACACAGATTTCCATCCTGCATGAGCTGATGAAAAGTGCCAAGCAGTATACCATCCAGGATATTCCTATCGTCGTTATAACCCACTCTTTTCTCGACTATGTTGATCAATTCGCCCTGATCGTTAAAAGATTCATGGCTATGGAGAACCTCAACGTTCTCTTTGCCCTGATCTCCATGGGCGGGCGTATCTACATGATCGCCCGCAGCCGTATTGCCGATGTGGATGTCGGCATCATCGCCCGCGACCTCGGCGGTGGCGGACATGCCACGGCAGCCTCGGCAACACTGAAGGATATGACCCTGATCGAAGCACAGGAGAAACTGATCCATACCCTGCATCGGCATGTCCTCCCTCAGCCAATTGCCAGTGAAATGATGTCCAAGCCGGCAATTACTATCACGCCGAATTCGACCATCTCCGAGGCCAACACCCTGCTTACCCGGTACAATATAACCGCAGCCCCGGTACGGGCCGACATACGGACAGCCCCTGACGACGACCACCCAATCCTGGGAATCATCACCCGCCAGGTCGTCGAAAAGGCGACGCATCACGCGCTCGGCGATCGACCGGTCAGCGATTATATGACCAGTGATGTCAAGAGCCTGCCTCTTAAAGCAACACTGGCCGATATTCAGGAGCTCATCATCGAAAACAGACAGCGCCTCGTTCCGATTGTCCAGAATAAGACCCTTATGGGGGTTATCACCAGAACCGACCTCCTCAACAGGCTGGTCAACGATCCGGCCCATCTGCCGAAGAACCTTCTGCATGAAGCCGATCACCCGTCTTTGGAAAAAAAGAGAAATCTGAACGCGCTCATTGTCGACTGTTTGAGCAAAGAAATGATCCAGCTGCTCCAGACGATAGGGGAAGTGGCAGACAAAATGCACGACAATGCCTTTGCCGTGGGTGGCTTCGTCCGCGACCTGCTGCTGAAAAAGCCGAACCTCGATCTCGATATCGTTATCGAAGGAGACGGTATCAGTTTCGCCAAAGAACTGGCGGCACGCCTGGGAGGCCGATATCGCACCCATGAAAGGTTCAAGACCGCCGTAGTGCTCCTGCCCAATGATTTTAAAATAGATATCGCGACGGCCCGGCTCGAATACTATGAATATCCAGCGGCGATGCCGACGGTTGAGCTGTCATCAATAAAGCTCGATCTCTACCGCCGGGACTTCACCATCAACGCCATGGCTATTCAGCTCAACCCGGAACATTTCGGCACACTGATAGACTTTTTCAACAGCCAGAACGACCTGAAACAAAAGTCCATCAAGGTGCTCCACAACCTCAGTTTTGTGGAAGATCCCAGCAGAATTTTTCGGGCGTTGCGATTTGAAAAGCGCATGAATTTCCAGATATCGCCCCATACCAAACGACTTATTGTCAATGCTGTCAGCATGAAGCTTTTTGGTAAAAGCGGGGATCCGCGCTTTTTAACAGAGCTGAAGATCATTTTCTCTGAAGAAAATCCGATCCCTGCCATTCAACGGCTGGCTGAGTTCGATCTCTTTCAGTTTCTCTGGCCCGACCTTCGCCCGCATTATCAGATCGACCGGCGATTCCTGCACATCCTCACCCAGGCCCAGCGGGCAATTTCCTGGTTTCGCCACCTCTACCTCGATGAACCATGCCGAAACTGGGTTGTCTACCTCCTGGCGGTCATGTCCCGATCGGGCCTGCAAGAATTATTGGCTTTTTGCACACGATTTGAGGAAACGGCGAAAACAACTGAATATCTGCTTGACCAAAAGGAGCGGACGGAACAGGCAATGCACCGCCTGTCTCGGGAAAATAACTATAAAAGCAGCAAGATAGTTGGCTTTTTTGAAGGGATCAGCCTTGAGGGTCTGCTGTATATGATGGCCATTGCCCGAAAGAACCATGTCAAAAAAGCCATATCGCTCTATGTGACCACGCTCAGGCATGTCGAAGCCTGCCTTTCAGGTAATGACTTAATGGCTATGGGCTACAGTCCGGGTCCGCAATTCAAACAGATCCTCAGTTACCTGAAAGACATGCAGCTTGACAATCCGACACTGAGACCGGAAGACGCAGCCGTCCTCGTGGAGAAAAAATTCCCCAGGCAGTGATACTTCAGGAGCCAGGCCTGATCAAATCCTCATGATCGAAAAATCAGCTGGAACTTTTAAGACAAATTGCTTTGCTGCAAAAAATGGCAGAAATTCTGGAGTAAGGCACTAAACAATGCTTAAGGTATGTATGCAATCGATGAAGTGTACGACCTTGGCATCATAAATTTTATCAACACCAGACAATGAACCAGTTTATTACCCAACTCATCATTCTCGCGCCGCCGCTGCTTTTCGCTCTGACCTTTCATGAGTTCGCCCACGGCTATGTCGCCTATCGTCTCGGCGACCCGACCGCGAAAGATGCCGGAAGATTGACCCTGAACCCGTTAAAGCATCTCGATCCCCTTGGAACCATAGCCTTTTTCTTCATAAAATTCGGCTGGGCCAAACCGGTGCCCGTCAATCCGAACTATTTTCAAAATCCCCGAAAGGATATGTTATGGGTGGCTCTGGCCGGTCCGGCCACCAACCTCGCAGTTGCAGTAGCCAGTGCAATATTGACCAAGGGCCTCTGGCTGCTGGCCAACATCCTCCCCTACTCAGTTGCAGCCGAGGCCATCCTCGTACCACTCAATTCGATGCTGATAGCCAGTGTCTGGATCAACCTCGTCCTGTGCATTTTCAATTTTCTGCCCATTCCGCCTCTCGATGGCAGCCGCATCCTCATGGGCCTGCTCCCCGACAATCTGGCAGTATCGTATATGCGGATTGAACGTTTCGGCTTTGTTCTTATCCTTATCCTGGCCTTCAGCGGCCTGCTGTCCAAGGTGATTGTGCCGATTATCAGTTTTGCCAATTCCCTGCTGCTGTCGTAAGGCAGTCAGATTTTCGCAAGCGACACCAGCGATTCATGAAAGGTGGCTCCTCCGCCCATGTCGGTCAGTTTTTGCGAGGTCAGATCGTTGATGCCGCCGTGGATCGCGTTTTCTGAACCATTGCCGGCAACTTCGGCATCTTCCTCTACCGGCCAGAATATGCCTTCGGCAACCAGTACTCCCCGGCCGGTGTCAGTCGTCACTTTGGCCAGCCGTTTCGTTTGCCCCCGGCCATTGGACAGGCGTACCGTATCGCCATCCTGCACTTGACACATTGCCGCATCCTCCGGGTGAACCAGAACGGAACCACGCGTACCCGGATAGAATTCGCCAAAGGTGCTGTTCAAAAGATCAGGGTGCGGCGGGGTGATCAAACGGAAGGGGTACCTGGACTGCAGGTCAGGATCACCAAATTCACCGGCAGCAGTCAGACAGGCCATGGTCGGCTCCGGAACCGAGTTGGGAGAAAGAAGCCGAAGAGTATGCGTTCCGTCGGCCAGCACCCGCCCATCGACGCTGCTATAAGCTGAATGGACGAGGCTGCCGGCCAATACGTCCTGCACAGCGCATCCCGCAGGGAATCCCGGCATATCAGTCAGATAATCGACAATCCTTTCCTCGCAGCTCTGCTGAAAAACCGGTTCGTTAAAGCCCATTTTCAGCGCCAGGCTCTGGAATAATTTAAAATTGCTCCACGCCTCCCCCACCGGCTCAATTGCCGGTTGCGCCACACCGAGATAGAAATGCCCGTACCCGGTGTAGACATCAAGATTTTCCAGAAAAATTGTCGCCGGAAGAAGCAGATCGGCATACTTCGCCGTTGGCGTCATAACCTGTTCATGCACGACGGTAAAGAGATCCTCTCGCTGCAGGCCCCGTCGAACCATTGCGCCGTCTGGATTGACACTCATCGGATTGGAATTGTAAACGATCAGCGCCTTGACCGGTGGATCAAGAGCGGTCAGTGCATGACCGAGCTGAATCATATTGACGATCCTGGTCGGCGCACTTGCCAGATCGGGATAGGTCAGTTTCCCTTTATCTCCCCGGAACGCTCCGGAAGAGAGTAAAACTCCCCGCCCTTTCCCCCCGGCAAAAAGGCCCAGGCAGGCGGCCAGCGAGGCAATCGCCCGTACGCTCATCCCACCCCTGCTGTTGCGCGACAGACCGATGCCAATCCTGAAAAAAGTTCGGGGTGCGCCGGCCAGCAGGGCAGCAAGTTCCTCTATTTCATCTTTGGCGACACCGCTCTCAGAAACAAAACTCTCCCAATCCCGTGCCATTACATATGCCGCCTGCTGCGCGAATCCTTCGGTATGGCGATCGATGAACTGCTGGTCGATCTTATTTTTCTCAATCAGCGACTTCATCACTCCCAGCGCGAGACCACTATCGCCACCCGGTTTTACCTGGAGATAATTATCCGCCGCCTTGCCGGTCTGATTGCAATACGGATCAATAACGAGCAGCCTCGCGCCTTTTTTCCGGGCATGGGTGACATACCGCCAGAAGTGGACATTGGTTACTTTGATATTAATTCCCCAGGCAACGATCAACTCGGCATCCGCTGCGTTTTCCGGGGGACAGCCGGGAAGATTGCCGCACTGTTTCTGCCAGCCGGCGCCGGACGCAGCGGAGCAGATGGTCTGATCCAATCTGGAGGTGCCCAGCCTGTGAAAGAAAGGGTAGCCGGCGAAGCGGTTCACCGCCCCCATATTGCCGGCATAGGAATAGGGCAGGATCGACTCGCCGCCATATTGCTGACAAATCGCCTTCAGTCGGGCCGCCAGGATATCCAGCGCTTGCTGCCAGTCGATCCGGCGAAATTCTCCCGCACCTTTTCTGCCCACCCTGAGTTGCGGATAGAGAATCCTCTGCGCGCAATACAGCCTTTCAGGATAGCGGCGCATCTTCCGACAGATAAAACCGGCCGTATACGGATGATCTTTATCGCCGTGCAGGGCGACGACCCTGCCGTCTTCAACGGTGGCGAGCATGCCGCAGGTATCCGGACAGTCAAGCGGACAAATGGTTTTTTTCTGTATTTTTATAGCCATGATTATTAGTGACTTAGAAATAATTCTCTTGTGCTTTTTACAAGAGAATTATTTCGTTAAGGAACTTGCACCCGTCAAGCGAGTACTGAAAAGAGTCCCGCAAAGCATTTAGGCGGGATTAGTGGCTTGCTATTCAACTTTTTGTGCCTTTTGCAGAACAATTTTTTCGTGAAGTAGCCTACCCCAACAGAGCATGCCCATCATAAAGATAGCGTTTTATCTTGTGGGTAGCCGTCTTGATAAAAGGCTCCCGCCGTTCGAAAACCTTTGCCAGCCGGGATGATTTCGGCAATTGTCGGTTCAGTTCCAGGCGCATCGAGTCGAGCAAATTTTCAATGTAGGCCCGCCTGTCGGCACGAGAACTTCCGGCAGTCTGATCATCGATAAATTCATAATCCGGATAAACCCAGGCCTCCATCTGGCCGTTGTTTTCAATAAGCAGGGTTTCCACAACCCAATGGAAGGTGTTCATCTTATGTTCAATGGCTTCCGGATAGACATTTTCCCCATTGCTGAGAACAATCACGTTTTTCAACCTGCCACAGACATGCAGATTACCCTGTTTATCGATAAAGCCAAGGTCACCGGTGGAGAGCCATCCGTCTTTGGTCAACACTGTTTTGGTAGCTTCCTCATCATTATAATAACCGCGCATCACATTGGCACCACAGACGGTTATCTCACCAATGCCCGTTTCCGGATCCGGACTGACTATTTTCACCTCAACACCGGGAATCGGTTTGCCGGTCGAGCCGATGGCAATTGTTTTATCTCCTGCCGGTCCTCCGGCAATCAGAGGAGACGACTCGGTCATACCATAGCCTATCAGATAGGGGAAATTTGCTTCATGGAGAAACTTCTCAACATCGGGATTAAGCGCTGCTCCGCCAATCCCCATGAGCTGCAGGTTGCCGCCAAAAAAAGCAATCAGCTTTTTGCCTATCTTCCGATGAACTAGTTTTCTGCCCACCCCGAATTTACACACCCCTTTTAACAGGCGGCTTTTTTCAATCTGCGGCAGGACCCTTTTTTTATAGATCTTCTCCAGCACCAGGGGGACGGCGAAGATGGCAAAAGGTTTTTCGTAAGCACAGAGTTTCTGCAGGATCGCCGGTGTCGGCGTTTTGCCGGCGTAGGCAATACGTCCCCCGAGCAACAGCGGCAGAATAAAACCGCAGGTGAATTCATAGGTATGCGACATAGGCAGAATCGACAGCCAGACGGAGCCCGGCTGGATTTCTTTCAGCCCGGCGGCGGCATAGGCATTAGCCGTCAAGTTCTTATGGGTCAGCATGACTGCTTTTGAATACCCGGATGTCCCGGAAGTATACAAAATAGAAGCGAGATCATCTTCACCTACCGGAGGGAAAATGGGACCTTCGGCATCCTCTTTCAGGGCGCTCAGGGCTTCCGCCAGATAACTGGAAAAAGTAACCACCGGCACAACACTGATCTCGGGATTGTAGTTGTCAAGAGTGATAATCGGCCCCTGCAGTTCCTGCCGCAGCTCATAGATTTTTTCGATCTGCTTCTGGGTTATAAACAGCGCCTTGACCTGCATCTCATTGAGAATATGATGGACGTCACTCTCCGGCAGGTCTGGCAGGATGGGAACGGCAATAGCCCCCAGACGAACAATGGCCAGGTAGGCTATACCCCAGTTTTGCGAATTTTCGCTGAGGATGGCGACATGATCGCCTTTGCCAATACCGTTTTTTTGCAGTCGCGCAGCAATGGCAAAAATACTTTCGAGGAATTCACCATAGGAGAGCGGTTTTTCCATTGCCATGCCTATGGCAGGGTTGTCTTTGTATTTTGCACAGCTGGAATCGATAACATAATTGAGAGTCATACCGACTTCTACAACTGAATTCATGGTCCCACCTCTATCTATGCCCCGGCTCTTTTCACTCCCGGCAAGGCAAAATTATGGTCTGCTTCGTAGTTTGGACAAGCCGTAGGATAGTACACAAAACGACTTTCGCCGTCAATGCAACCATTCACCGGAAAACAAATCAATCCGGCACAACCTCAGGACGGTAAGCCATGCCGGTGCCGCAGATGCGCAGGAGAGGTCTTTGAACTGTGCGAGGGCAGGTGTAACGGCTGAAAATAAAACTGATGCGGTGCCGATAATGGCGTCCCCGGACATTAGCGGGGTTCGAGGAATGGCGGGGATTTATGTTTAGGGAAATTACCGAGGAAATTTATATGAGGGCGCGAGTTGAACAAGCAACGCATCGATGCTCTTTTGATAATACGGAGCATGAGCACCAGCAGGCCTGCTTCTCGAAATCAGACCTCTTCAGAAGGCTCTGAACTTTGATCCTGAAGAAGTCTTTTTACTGCTTCGGTGATATCCTCGATAGCAAAAGGCTTGGCAATGGTGATTACATTATCAAGATACCCGGCAACGGCAAGGTACCGCTCCTTGGAGATAGTCCCACCGCCGGAGATGGCAATGACCGGGAGCTTAGGTGCCAGAGTGCGCAGATCGAGAATGGTCTGCAAACCGTCTTTAATCGGCATCACCATATCGGTTATGACCATATCGCAGGGACTTTGTTGAAACAGTTCGACCCCTTTCTGGCCATTCACCGCCGACAATACTTCATATCCATTCATCTCCAGGATCCTGCGGAGCAGGTCAAGGGCTGTCGGCTCATCGTCTATAACAAGGATACGTTTCCGGTCGTTCATTGTAATGTTGTATATATTGACTTTTTGTTAAAGAATAGCTTTCTGCCTTTATACGCTACTTTAAAAAAATTTCAAACCTATTTAACAGTATCAGGCTGACCGGATTGTATCCACGGTGAGGGTCAGTGCGCCAAAATCCATCTCGACCATACCGGTCAGCAGATACCCTCTGCCGCTGCGCAACATATGTGCGTGACGCTGATAGACTTCAGGGAAAAATGTCGTCTCCAGTTGCCCGGTTTCGTCCTCGAAGGTGAGAAATTCCATGACCTCGCCGGTTCGTGTCGATACCAGCTTACCGGTCAGCAGCCAGGCTACCAGCTGCACCCGTTGTCCGACACGATCCGGCAGAGCTGCCACTTTTACCAGACCTTGTCCCTGTTGCGGCAAAAATTGCACAGGATGGCAGTCACAGAGAAACCCAAGGATTTCATACTCCCTTCGCAAGGCACTCTTTGTATCGGGTGGCGGAAGCGGAGGTGCCGGAGGGAGCTTTGCGGCAAAAAGGGAAAGGCACCGTTTATCGTGCAGCAGCCGTTGAAAACTGGCCCATTGCCAGAGCAGAGCGGTCCGGTTGCTCTCGGGATGCAGGCTGTCCAGCGCCCCGGCATGAATAAGCGCCCGGGCCTCATTGTCCGCCGGCTGCGTTCGCCTGAAAAAATCGCCGCTATCGTGAAATGGTTCCTGATCCCGCGCCCGGACAAGCCGATCCAGGAAACCAGCCGACAGGCCGTGCACACTCTGCAGGCCGACCAGTATCCGGTCTTTTTTACCGGTCCAGGAAATCTTACTGGTCCGAACATCCGGGTGCGAAATTTTCAGACCCAGTCTTTTCGCCTCGGAAACATAGGCAAACGTCGAATAATAGCCCCCCTGGTTGGCGATCACCGCAGCCATGAATTCCGCCGGATAATGACGTTTGAGATAGGCGGCCTGAAAGGACACCCTGGCATAGGAGGCGGAGTGCGGCTTGCAAAACGAATACCCGTCAAAGCTCATCATCATCTGCCACATTCGTTCCACTTCGACCGGGTCGACATGACGCCGGATACAGCCTGCAAAAAACATGTTTTTATAATGCTGAAGCCGATGCACCTTGTCTTTTTTCGACATGATCTTGCGCAGGCCATCGGCATCACTGTGGCTGAAACCGGCCAGGGCAACGGCCACTTTGGAGACATCTTCCTGGTAGACCATCAGGCCGAAGGTATCGTCGAGAACATCGCCGATCTGCGGGCAAAGCGGCTGCCAGCTGCCGCCATGCAGGCGCCGTACATATTCCCGGACAAATTCGTTGGCCGCCGGTCGGATGATGGATGATTGGATCACCAGCTGTTCAAAATCGCCGGTCCCGGCTTTTTTTTCCAGCAGACGCATGGCCGGGCTCTCGATATAAAAACAGCCCATGGTCGCCCCTTCGGCAACAGACATCCTGGTCGCCGGATCATCTTCGGGCTGCCAGGTCAATTCGTCAAGACAGCCGCCGCCTGCACGTACCGCAACAAGGGTATCGCGAATAACCCCCAGGCTTCTGTTGCCAAGAAGATCGATCTTGACCAGCCCCGCCTCTTCAGCGCCGTCTTTTTCCCACTGGATAATCGGCACGCCCTTGGCCGCGCGCTCGACCGGCACATAATGCGCGATCGGCTCCGGGGTGATGATCACTCCCCCCGGATGAACAGAGAGATACCGCGGCACCCCGATCAGGTTTTGAGCGAGTGCTAAAACCTCAGGCCAGGGAGGCGACAGGTCCTGATCTTTGAGTGACGGCAAAGAGCTCAGGCACTGTTCAAGATTTTCCGCCCTGCTGCTGTGCACCCAGGGCATCCGCTTGGTCAACCGGGATATCTCACCGTCCGGCAGACCAAAGGTCTTCGCCGTTTCCCGGATAGCCATGCGCGGCTGAAAAAAGACATGGTTACAGACCATGGCCGCATGACCGGCATAATCCTGCAGCACATCGGCCAGCACTTCATCGCGCTCGTCCCAGGAAAAATCAATGTCGATATCGGGGGGATCGGTCCGGCCGGGATTGAGAAAACGTTCAAAATAAAGATTGTATCTGATCGGACAGACATTGGTTATCTCCAGGCAGTAGGCAACCAGCGAGGCGGCTCCCGAACCGCGGCCACAGATCCTCCTCTTTTTTCTTTTGCCATCCGCACCCTTTCTATGGACAATATCGCGGACAACCAGAAAATAAGCGGAAAATCCCATGTTCTCAATCACCTTCAGCTCATGCTCAAGCCGTTCGATCACCGGCTCGCCCAGATCGTCTCCGTAACGGCGCCTTGCTCCCCGATAGGCCTTTTCTCGTAAAACGAGCGCTGGCTGCCGTCCCTCTCCCCCCCACCAGGGCGGCATGACAACCCCAAAATCCGGACCGGTGAAGGTGCAGGTTTTGCATAGTTTTTCTGTTGCCGCCACCACCTCCGGCCAGATGGCAAAATTATGGCGATACGCTTCTGGACCAGCCAGCCAGTTCAGATCTTCCATCATCTGCTGCTGCACAAGGCGGCTGATCGTACTGCCGGCACGAATCGCCTGCAGCAGATACGAAAGCTGCCGGTCGCTCTCCTGGCTCATATCGCTGTCGGCGGTGGCCACGGCGGCGATGCCATGGTTCAGGGCAAAGGTATGGAGCGTGCGCCCAGGACCACTGGGGCAGGCACCGAGATCGGCCGCAACCTGCACGCCCTGCTCGATATATTTCTGCAATAAACTGGTATCTCGACACAAAACGAGCAGGCCGGTGGCCAGAGATGCCACATCGTCCATAAGAGTAAAACTTTGGCCCATATGCCGCCTGGTCAGCAAACCACAGAGATTGGTGTAGCCGATTTTGTTTTGCACCAGACAGGTAATGCATTTCTTTGAGCCCGGCTCGGAGACCTCAGCGCCAATGATCGGCTGCAGGCCTTCATGCCGACAGGCTTTGATAAAATCCCAGAGACCGTAGAGATTATCCCGATCGGTTATAGCCAGACCGGAATAGCCACGTTGTTTTGCCTGTCGGCAGAGGGCGGCGGGCGACGACGTGCCCTGCAGCAGGGAGTAATATGATCGGACGCGAAGGGCAAACACGGGGGACACTCAATGGACAGGGAAACCGGCGGAATCGTCAACGGAGGAAGCGAGAGGATACTGCAGGCCAACGCCGATCACTCCATGGCCAAAACGGCTGCGCAAGATATCCACGGCGCCACTGACCTTTTTCTGCCGGAATTGCCGCAGGTCCGGTTCGGCAAAAAGCGACAGTTGCGGCGACTGACGCTGCAGCCGGTCACAGACCAGACGACAGCTGCGGATTCTGACCCGCCTGGTCCAGGCGCACTGCAGGGCGGTCAGCGCCAGTTCACGCAGCAGAATATCTTCGCTGGTCCCGGCCTTGCAGGAGGCCTGCCGCACCACCAAAGCGCCGTCCGAATATCTCAGCCAGATCCCCACCCGCCTGGTCACCTGCCGCTGCATACGCAACTGAAACCCCGCCCGGCCGGCAAGCGCGGCAACAACTCCCTCCACCAGGTCCTGATCGTTGATATCCCCGGCAAAAACATGTTCATAGTCAATACCTTCTGCCTTGCCTTCAGGCGTACACACCCTGCTGTCGTCGACACCATGGCTGGCGGCATGCAGATACTCGCAGCGGCGGCCAAAAGGGACCATAAGCTGGTGGCGGTTCAGCTGTGCCAGCGCACCGATGGTAGTCAGCCGGAACTCCTGTAACTTGAGTAATTCCTGGGCGGAAAGTCCGGGGAGAAGGTGAACGGGCAAGGGAGCGAGAAAACGTTCCTCATCCCCTGCAGTGACAATATATTCCCCCACCGGCTTGACCAGTCGGGAAGCGACCTTGGCTACCAGTTTACTGGTGCCGAGGGTCCAGATCGGATTGATCCCGAGGCTGGTGCGCGCCTGGCGACGGACCCGCCAGCCGACATCGGGCGCCGGACCGTACAGCCGATGGGTCCCGGTCACGTCGACGAAGAAATGCCCATCCGCACGGCCGCATTCAATCAGCGGGGAATACCCCTGCAGCTCCTTGACAAAGGCCCGCATCGCCTTGTCGTACAGGGTGACACGGGGCGCCAGAAGCGCCGCGCCCCGACAGAGCCTGGTCGCCTGCCTGAGGGCCATTCCCTTGCGCACCCCTTCGCCGTAAGCCTCTTCGCTCATATCGTAGACCACCGCCCGTGCTGCCTGCAGCGGGGCAATAATCAGCGGCCGGCGGCGCAGACTGCTGTCGGCCACCCGTTCGACGGCAACGGCAAAATCGGCGACATTGAAATGCAGCACGGCCCGCTCCCGCAGCGTAAATCCCTGCGCCATCAACTTTCCCGGGGCCTGAGATCAGCCAGGATCGCCGCCAGCCTCCGGCCATTTTTCGGGGCCTGGGCCCGGACATGGTTATTAAAAACCAGTATGCCCCGGTCGGCTTTAGCAGCCATCGGAGAGAGGTATTGATCACACCAGGCACAAAGTTCCTGATCGGAGTAATCGTAATTGAATTTTTTCTGCATATTTCCCGACTGCCAGCCCGCTTTGTTCCGACCGTGGAAACGGACATAGAAAAGCGCCGGATTCGTCACTACATCAAGGGCAGGAAAAAACCCGGGCAGCGACGGCGCATCAACAGTCACAAGGGTGACCTGCCGCCGTTCCAGCTCGGCAAAAACAGGATCGGCCGCCCAGGAACAGTGCCGAAACTCGACCGCCACGGGCACATCGTGCAGCCCGTCAAGCAGCGCGGCCAGATAGGTACGATTGGCGATGGAACGGTCAAAATCCGGCGGCAGCTGGATCAGGACGGCGACAAGCCTTTTTTGCAAAGGTGCAATTCCCTGCCGGTACATCTGCAGCTGTTCCCGCCAGTTGTCTGCCCGTTCATGGGTCATGGTCCGGGTCAGTTTGGCGGCAAACAGCAGGTGGGCAGGAGCCTTTTCCACCATCCGGGCCAAAGCGTCGGCCCGGGCCATCTGATACCAGGTATAATTCAGTTCGACCACCGAGAAACAGCGGCCATAGAGGCCGAGCATCTCCATGCTTTTAGTCCCTGCCGGATAAAAGCCGCTATCCACCCATTCGGTATACGAATAGCCGCAGGTGCCGACATACACGGGGCAAACCCGGCCACGTGCTGTCGATCCGGCACCAATGGCCAGCGCCACCTTTGCCGGGCTGTCACCGTTCTTTCCGTTCACCGTCAAACTCCGCATGTCTGCCTCTGATTACCCCAACCACCTTCCCCTGGACCAGCAGTTCGCTGAACGGATAGCACATGACCTGATAGGCATCGTTGGCGGGCCGGAGTTCGATATGGTCGGCATAACGGAAGAAGCGTTTGACTGTCGCCTCCTCCCCTTGGATCAGAACGGCAACGATCTCTCCATTTTCGGCATACTGCCGCGGTTCGCAGACCACCAGATCACCATCGAAAATACCGGCATCCTTCATCGACTGCCCCTTGATGCGCAGACAAAAAAGATTGTCACCGGGAAAGAGCGAACTGTCGACCACCATCGTTCCCTCCCACTCCTGCTGGGCATACATGGGCAGTCCCGCCGTAACCCGGCCGACGATAGGCAGTTCCCGGCCCACCCCGTGGCTGCGGCCTTCCCGGGTTCCGGGATACAGACGCACAGTCCTGCCATAATATCCTTCTCGCTCAAGCACATTTTTCTTTTCCAGCTGATTGATCAGCTGGGCCACCGCCGTATGGCTGACGCCCAGATCAGCGGCGGCCTGCCGTAAGGTCGGGATGCGCCCTTCCTCGTCCATCCGTTCCATCAGATAGTCGAACACCTGCTGCTGTTTGTCGGTAAGTTCCATGCCCATCCTCCATAATGTATATGTACATTTTTCCTAATTGTACATATACATTGCATTTTGTCAATATACATTGTTGGCGATCGGAAAAACAGAGTATCGGGCGCTACCGCGGACTCACGAAAAAATCGTGTCTTTCCGGGAAGATAACAGAAGAGAGTGGCACTGCGGGAAAAGGTGTATCAGCCACCAACAAGACAATCTTTGACGCGATCCCATTTTTCCTGGTCAACTGACTGCAGTTTTTCAAAAAAAAGTTGCTCGCTTGAATATTTTTTGCCATTACGCTCCCGCTCGAGAAACTTCTGGTACTCCCCAGGTCCACCGTTATACATGGCGTAGACAACCTGGGCGAGAAGCTGCATATCAGCATTCTTTTGCCAGCGGGAATGATTCAGGGCATATTTACGCAGATACAGATCGGCAATCTCACAACCGGCGAGGGCGTTGTAACGAATATCCCAGCGCAGGCGGCTGAGATCGTACAGACCTCGCCAGACCCGTTCGTTGATCTGCATCAACCCAATCGATGTCTGATTAGAGGAGAGCAGATAGGTGAGTTTATTATTTTTAACGATAAACTGACGAAAACAGCTTTCCTGCCAGGCCATTGCCGGGATGAGTTTCCGGAACATGTCATGAAACTGATGTAAAATTTCGCTTCGGGATAAGATTGCGGCAGTATTCTCGGCAAGAACATCCCTGACTCTTGCGACATACCCATCCACATTTTCTTCGGGCACTTTCCAACTGAGAATATCGCCATACGCCGGCAGCGAAGCGCCATACACCGGTGTAATGAAAAAATAGAAGACTTGCGAGAAGGGGTCATCCTCCGGTTCCTCCACGGGGATATCGAGTTCCTGCAGATCATCCTGAGACTTGACATCCTCATCAATCGGCGGCAGCTGCAGCAGCTCTCGCAACTGTTTATCCAAATGCGGACTGTAGGGCAAGGTTGTCCCCTTGCCGGCCAGCATACCGGCCAGACGCAACAGGCCCTGCTGGCTGATCTCTATACCAAGCGTTGGTCCCATCCGATCAAAAACGGCCAGGGCATCAGCGGCAGTAAAAAAAGCCAGATACCCGAGACTATTGTCCGAAGGCTGGGCAAACAACTGTCTTCGAAAAACAGGGGCCAGTTGCTGCCAGGCCCGGACAAACTGTATCCTGACGAAATCCTTGCCAATATCGGGTTGTTCAAGTGCTGCGACAAAAGCATACCGGGTATCAAGCAACACATCTATAAGAGTCTGCCGATCTGCCGGATTAAGCGACTCAGTGGCCATGGTGGTGAGCAGTCGGACCAGAAAGGCATCCCAGGTATCCCAGAGCTCGAGGAGCTGCTGGCGCTCTTCTCCAGTCAACTCCGTCACCACCAAATGATCTTTTGACCGGAAGATTTCCTGCACCTCGGTGAGCAGTTCCACCACGATACCATCCGGCTTCACCTCGACCCCACCCCCATGCAGGCTGTCGAGCATGGCCTGGGTTGATCGCTGTGCCTCGGCATGAAAGAGCGGCGCAAGAAAAGAGCGCAGATCGGTAATCGGCGGTGCAAGATCAAGGCGCACCTGGTCGAGATATTCAGATACTCTGGGCTTGGCAAATCTCCAGAGGAAGCCGGCAACCGTTGCCGGTTGCCGGGACAAGGTCAAAAGACTCGAATTAACCGTTCGAAAAGAGAGGGAAAATGTCCGGCCATCAAAGACCGGCTCCTGCAAGAGCTCCAGGTAGCCCTGCCACTCCACTGGGATGAAACATTTTTCGCCCAGATGTAAACCAACTCGTATTTCAAGTTGCATTTCCAGACGCAACAGTTTCCCGGCCGATGAAAAATGCGGTTTGGCAATCCTCACGTAGGTGCAATCACCAGGCAATCCAAAGATCGCGGCACTCTGGTCGGTGCCGGTAAAACTGTCATGCAGGAGCAGGGAGGTCAGCAGTTTATGGTCAAGGGTCAGAGGCAGGACAACTTTTTCCGCAAACCCCGACGAGGCGGAAAAAAGCAGCCACAGCAAAACCAGAGGAATGGATTTCAGTAAACTCTTCATTATTTTCCAGCACCATTATTCAGCGACATCCCAGCCACTCGCAACCAATGTAAACACAAAGAAAAATCATCAGGCACAACTATACAATCCCCCTCTAACTATAAAAAGGACAAACGTATCAGCTCATACAAAATCACCAAGGAATGTTCCGCAATCTATTATTGCCGCAGCACATTACCACCGTCTGTTAAGACAAAACCAGATGACACTATTCGGCTGTCATTTATATCTTTCCTGGAGTAAACTATTTATATATAGGTAAACAACCGACGGAGATCTTTTATACACAAAACCTATAATTGGTTCTCAATGCACGCAAAACAGAGCGTTGCTGGGTAGAGGTCTTCTTTTCGTGTTCCCACAAAAACGACAAGGCTCCTCTGGTTCGGCATTCAGCATCAAAGGGTTTGACGCGTATGCAACCTCTCACAACTTCCTCATGTTCAATCGGCAATACGCAGATCGCCTATTTTGCAAAAGGGAAAGGACAACCTGTGCTGCTCGTGCATGGAGTCTCCACCTATTCCTTTATCTGGAGAAAGATCGTTCCTCTCCTGGACAGGGACTACCAGGTCCTCGGCATAGACCTTCCAGGTTGCGGTGCATCGGGTAAGGGCATAGAAGAACCTTACTCGATCAAAAGACTTGCTTCTCTCGTAAACGATTTCCTTGAAAAAAAGGGAATTCAAAAAATACATCTCGTCGGGCACGATGTCGGGGGAGGAGTTGCGCAGATTTTTGCGGTCAGTTTCCCTGAAAAGCTCTTCAGCTTAACTCTCATGAATTCCGTCGCTTATGATTTTTGGCCGGTACAGCCGATAATTGCATTGCGCACTCCTATTATCCGCCAGCTGGCCATGGCCACACTGGACAAGGGCGCATTGCGGATGATTGTCAGAAGAGGCTTGTATCACAAGGAAAACCTCACCAAAGAACTTCTCAATGATTTCTGGGAACCGTTGAAGACCAAGGAAGGCAGAAAGGCCTTTCTCCATTTCGTCGCATGCCTCGACAACAACGAGCTACTGGAAATTGAAAAAAAACTGCATCAATTGCAGCTCCCTGTCCTTGTCATGAGGGGTGACGCCGACCCGTATCTCAGTGCTGCCATTGCCGAAAAACTTGCGCAGAATATCCCTGGCGCAAAACTCGTCATAATCCCCACCGGCAGCCATTTTATGCAGGAGGACGAGCCCGAACTCATTGCCAGAGAACTGAAAATGTTTTTTGCGGTACATGATCATGACTGACGATCTTCCATCACGACTCCAATCACTTGAGCACCAGCTTTCTGTATTGACAGAGGAAAACGCGCAATTGGCCGAAAGAGCTGAAGATTCGCTTCTGCTTGGCCTGATATCCGAAAATATACAAAACCTGCAGAACCAAATTGAAATATTCAGCAACGGCTTAGAACAAATTTCGATTCTCAAAGGGATTCCTTTTTGCAGCTGTGGCCGTTTAATCGGTTGTGAAATTGAGAAGATAGCAAGCTATGCATCATTCTCCGATTCCATAGACATTGGCTACCCGATAAAAATCAGCAAGGACGTCCTGACAGATCTTAAATACGGACCAATCCTTATTACCAAACCTGAAAATATCAGCTGCACGTTTGACCGCAGTACGTTTCAGCCAACAGCAGCAGCTCTCATTCCTTTTAAGACCCAGAATATACCCAGCGGAGTCTTTCTGTTTTTAGATAACACCACCGAGACGGAGCGTCTTGCACCAATGCTGATGCTTCTGAATCATGCAGTCGAAATGATTGCATCTAAATATGACAACATTTTCCTGCTTGATGCTCTGCGGACAGCAAATAAACATCTGGAACAACGTGTACAGGAACGGACCATTGAATTAACGAAAGCCAACAGAGCGATGCAGGAAAGTGAGCGTAAATATCGTCAGCTTGTAGAAAACGCCAATGATGCAATTTTCATTGTTCAGGATAACAGACTTGTGTTCTTCAATGAAAAGACCATCAGGGACCTTAAGTACCAAAGAGAAGAACTGCTGAACCGTCCGCTCCTTGACCTCATCCATCCGGCATCCAGAGAGGTTGTCACAGAACATTACACCAAAAGGGTGAACAGCGCCTCTGACACACCCAGTACCTACACAATTACCGCGTTAACGAAGGATAAGGGCGAGCTGACCGTTCAGATCAGCTCTGTTATGGTTGACTGGAACGGCAAACCGGCCATCCTGAATTTTGCACGGGACATATCCGATCAGCGCAGACTCGAAGAAAGCTTTCACCAGGCACAAAAAATGGAGGCTATAGGCCAACTCGCCAGTGGCATTGCCCATGACTTTAACAATATGCTTGGTGGCATTATAGGCGCAGCAGAAATGCTTGGGCTCTACCTGCCAGACGATGCCAAGGCAAAAAAATTCCACCAGACGATCCTCGAAGCTGCAGCACGAGCCGCAGGTCTCACAAGGAAGCTCCTCTCCTTTTCACGTTCCAGCCAGCAGAGCTCCAGTCATGTCAATGTCCATGATGTCATTCACGAAGCCATCGTCCTCCTGGAAAATAGCATCGATCCACGAATTAAAATAAAGGTCAGTCTTAAAGCTGCGAAAAGTACCGTAATAGGTGACCCCTCACAACTCCAGAGTGTATTTCTCAATTTGGGGATAAATGGATCCCATGCCATGCCAGGCGGCGGAACATTATTTATCTCTTCCGATATTACAGAACTTGACACTCTCTACTGTAATTACTCGACTTTTGACATCCAGCCGGGAACATACCTGGAAGTAAAAATTCGGGATACAGGAATCGGAATTGCACCGGAACACCTGGGCAGAATATTCGAACCGTTTTTCACGACAAAGGAAAAGGGACAGGGAACCGGACTCGGCCTGGCCTCTGCCTACGGGGCTATCCAGCAGCATGGCGGGGCCATAACCGTGCACAGTAGAGCAGGCACGGGCACCACCTTCCGGGTCTTTTTCCCGTTAGCCGATGCAGAGTCTGCTCAACAGATTGCCACTCCGATCCTCCAGAAGGGCCGTGGACGCATACTGGTGGTCGACGACGAAGAGGTAATGCGGCTTACCGCCAAAGCTATACTTGAAGAACTGGGATACGAAGTCATAGTAGCCAGAAATGGCCAGGAAGGGTTGCAGGTATATCTGCAGGAGAATGCGGCTTTCGATCTGGTGCTGCTGGATATGGCAATGCCGGTTATGAACGGCCGAGACTGCTTTGAAGCCATGAGAAAGTACAACCCGGATGTTCTGGTTGTGCTCTCTTCAGGATTTTCCAAGGCAGAAGACCTCCGGGAGATGAAAGACCTTGGCCTCGTGGGGCTTGTCAGAAAACCGTATAGCAGCAGCAAACTCAGCCAGACCATCCATGCGGCCTTGCATAAAAGGGACCGACGCTATCCGCCCCGCTCACTGAGGTAACCCAGACAAAAAAAGGCCCTCTAGAAATATTCCAGAGGACCCTGATGGTGATTGCAGCTACTGGCCACCCTTCCAGACAACCTTATAGTCAGGCAACAGTGCGAACCAGTCTGCCGAATCCTCCGGGAATTGTCCCGGACGACCAGAAAGCCCGGCCCTGTTTAAAATCCACGAACCAGTAACCACCCGGTTTGCGCTGGGCCGCGACAAAAATAAATGGCTGTTCTTTGGAAAAGCACGGATTCAGGTAAATATCCTTGAAATTTTTCTCCGGCTCCATGAGCGACATGGCTTCTTCCATGGTCGGCAGTCGCCAGTCGGAAAATCCGCCAAAATTATTTTTATTTATTTCGTCGATATTTTTCTGCATGGTTCTGATCGAGTTAATATCAAGACCGTCCCGTTGCCACATCAGTGAGGTCCGCTGGTCGACAATGACCTGAGGGTCATCGGTGGCAACAAAGGCATTGGCAAATCGTCCGGTTGGATTGCATTCAGAATCGAAAAAATTCCACTTTTTTAACACGCCGGCAAGCTCATCATCGTTTATCAGGCCAGGCTCCGAGGGCAAAAGGACCACATCCCCGGTAAAAGGTGCTTCCGCAGCCTTGGGAAGCGGCGTTCCCATGTCTTCGATCAGCACGATTTCGACCCTCGGCACGATAAGCCCCGAGTCCCCCCCGTCGAGCACATTTTCGATCAGCCACTGTTTAATCGGCTCGTTGATCGCATAACTTTTTTCAAACGTCGACGAGCTCCCCTGCCCTTTAACGCATTGTTTGACTATTTCCAGCGGTGCCTTTATTTCCGCCAGAATTTTTGCGTGTTTCACGGCCCGTTCCATCAGACAGAGCTTCGGCACAGCGCCCCAATTGTCGACAAAGAAATAATAGACGCACTCCTCATTGTTGCGTACTCTTTCACGCCCGCCCCAGGATTCAAAAGTCCCGAAAGACATATCCGGAGTCATCTCCCAGTCGATAGGACTGATGATCTGATCGCCGATTTTCACCTTGTGAAACATGCCCATAATTATCTCCATATGTGTATATAACTGCCTATTTGATCACTTTCTGCCATATATCATTTCCTTATTATCATGGCTGGAGTAACATTACCGCTCAGCAGAAAGCGTTTCTCCTAATAACATTAATAAGCATCATCAGCATGTCTACTGAGAAAAGAATAGATATAAGAAAAAGAGGTTACCCCCTTCCCGGAGGGGTCAGCAGACTGCAGGAAGGGATAAACTTTGCCATCTTCAGCCGACACGCCACCCGCATCACCCTGGTTATCGACCACTGGATAAAAGATGCCGTCCTCCCCATCCGCCATGAATTTGAGCTTGACCCTATTGAAAACCGAACCGGGGACATGTGGCATATTCTGCTGACAACTCATCAACAGAATTTCAGCTACGGCTATCGCCTTGACGGCCCGTCCGATCCGTCCGGCAAAGGACTGGTCTATGATTATGACAAAATCCTCATTGACCCGTATAGTTGCGCCCTGCAGCCGAGAAAATGGGGGGAAGTTGCGCAATATGGGGCAAGACCACTCAGCAGAATTGTCGCCCAGGATTTTGACTGGCAAAAAGACCGGCCTCTCAGAACCCCCTTATCGGAAACCATCATCTACGAACTCCATATACGTGGTTTCACAAACGATGCCAGCTCCGGCGTTGCTGCACCGGGAACGTATCTTGGGGTTATTGAAAAAATCCCCTATCTGCGGAGTCTCGGCATCACCGCCGTTGAACTGATGCCGGTAACCGAATTCGATGAAAATGATACCGTATTCCACGATCCCGACAGCGGCAGGCGATTAAAAAATTTCTGGGGATATAATCCGGTCTCTTTTTTTGCCGTCAATTCCGGATACGCCCACGACTCCGAGCAGGCCATTAACGAATTCAAGACCATGGTTCTGGCTCTGCACCAGGCCGGGATTGAAGTGTACCTTGACATGGTCTACAACCACACAGGGGAAGGTGGATACGCAGGCAACACCAGCAGCTTCAGGGGAATCGACAACCCTATTTACTATCTTCTCGACAAAGACAACAACTATCTCAATTTTTCCGGCTGCGGCAACACCATAAACTGCAATCACCCGGTGGTGCGCCATCTCATCCGTGATTCCCTGCGCTACTGGGTGACCGAGATGCATATCGATGGCTTTCGGTTTGATCTGGCCTCTATTTTCGGCCGGGACCAGCAGGGTAATGTCCTGCTTAACCCCCCAATGATCGAGGCAATCGGGGAAGATCCGGTGCTCCGGGACACCAAGATGATCGCCGAGGCATGGGATGCCGCCGGGTTGTATCAGGTTGGGTCGTTTTCTACCGACCCCCGGTGGGCGGAATGGAATGGTCGTTTCCGAGACGACGTCCGTACATTCATGATCGGCAGCAAAAACACGGTTTCACAACTGGCGACCCGCATAGCCGGCAGCTCGGACCTGTATCAGTCGAGTGGCCGCGGCCCCTTATGCTCGATTAATTTTCTGACCAGCCACGATGGCTTCACCCTTTATGACCTGGTCAGCTTCAACCAGAAGCACAACCGGGCCAATGGAGAAGACAACCGGGACGGCGACAACCACAATATCAGCTGGAACAGCGGCACCGAGGGCCTCGAATGTTCAGCCGGTATCCAGCGGCTCCGGCTGCGGCGCCTGAAAACTTTCACAATCCTGCTGCTTTTTTCCCAGGGAGTGCCGATGATCTGCGCCGGCGACGAATTCGGCCGCACGCAAAACGGCAATAACAACGCCTGGTGCCAGGACAACCAGACCAGCTGGCTGAACTGGTCACTTCTTGAAACAAACAGGGGATTCCACCGATTTTTCAAGGTATGCATCGCCCTTCGAAAAAAACATGCCCTCTTCCGCAGAAAAGATTTTTTCCAGCCTGAAGGCGCCCAAAATGCAAACACAAAAGGTAACAAACACCCCGAAATAGCCTGGCAATACCTTATCCCCGGATCACAGAACTGGTCAGCCGACTGCCAGGGGCTGGCATTTCTACTCCGCGCATCAGACTGCGACAAGGAATCGAGCGACTTTTTTGTAATGCTCAACGGCAACAAGGACCAGACCTTGTATTTCATGGCTCCTGAACCACAAAAAAAAGGCCGGGCCTGGTATCGAATTATCGACACTGCGGCTGTTTCTCCAGACGACGCCTGCCCACTTGAGGCTGCGCCCCCTCAATCAACCAGAAACCGTATTGGTGTTCCTCCGTTTGGTTGTGTTGTTTTGCAGTCTGATTATTAGTGACTTAGAAAAACGTCTCTTGTGTTTTCTACAAGAGACGTTTTTCGTGAAGGAACTTATACCCGTCAAGCGAGTATTAAAAAAAATCCCGTAAATCTCTTAGACAGGATGAGTGGCCCTGATATTCCCCCATGTGGGGATGAGATCATTCAAGAAAATCTTTGGCAGCCCAATCGTCATGTGCTAAGGTAATATGAGATTACGACATTTCCGGTGTCGAATCTTTTTTCTTTTTAAACGCTTTCATTTTCAAACTGTTGAACGAAACAAATGACACAGGTATTACTCTTAGGGGACTCACATGTAGCGTACTTTTACTGGCAATCACGTATGCCTTCCTACAAAGTGATGAATTTAGGAGTACCCGAGACGACGACCGCCGATCTGCTTGCCTCCCTGCCCGATATCAAGCAGCAGGTTGCACATGCCGATGTGATCATGATTATGGTGGGCACCAATGACGTGCTCACTGGCAATTACGAGTTCATTGACACGCTCAAAAAGATATGCGTCCAACTCAGTCATGACTTTCCGACTGCGGAAGTACTGGTCAGCAGCCTCTTTCCTATGGTTCTTCCCGAATTGTCCGATTCCACGATCACCAACCTTAATAGTCATATTGAAGCATCCGCCATGCAGACCGGTTGCTGCTACCTTGATACCCACCATCGATTCAGCAACGCAGACCACCCGGTTTTTCTTGAAGACGGGATAAATATCACCGAATCGGCCTATGAAGTATGGGCCCGGGCTTTGCTTGAACATATTGCCTTTCTCATAGAAAATGACTAATTTGACAATTGTCTGTGTTTCATCACCATAATATTTTACCAAGGAGTTTTACTGATGTGTCGTAAACTTGTTTTTTTTATCTTTGCCGTTCTTTTTTCCGTCACGCCACTGTTGCTGGCCAATCAACTCATGGCGATGCCCAAGTCAGCGGCGCCTCTGAACATCCCGACAATATCCGGCACGGTCATCGAAACCATGAATGCCTCGGGGTATACCTATATGCTCGTTGAGAGTGGGGCTACAAAAACATGGGTAGCTATTCCCGCCACACCTGTTGAAAAGGGTGCCGCTATCGAATACTACAAAGGAATGGTGAAGAAAAATTTCACCAGCAAGACTCTTGATCGAACCTTCGATACCGTCGTCTTCAGTTCAGGACTCGCAGGCCAGAAGACCGAAACAGCACCACAGCCGGTAATAGAAAAAGAAAATGATTCTTTCTCGGCCGCCGTCAAGGCCGAAAAAACCGACACCAAGATCGCACCGGCAATGGAAATGTCCGGTGGCAGCCTTGGTGCAATTGCCCCACTGGAAGATATCTCCATTGAAAAAGCAGCTGCCGCTAACGGATATACCGTTGAGAAAATCTTCACCGATGCCAAAGAACTTGCCGGCAAAAAAATTCAGGTTCATGGCAAAGTCGTCAAATTCAACCCGCTGATCATGGGCAAGAACTGGATCCATCTCCAGGATGGCACCGGCAATCCCATGCAGAACAGCCATGATCTGGTGGTAACCAGCTCAGAAACAGTGGAGGTAGGCAGTATCGTCACCATTGAAGGCGTTCTCGCTGCAAATAAAGATTTCGGGGCTGGTTATAAATATGCCGCGATTGTTGAAGATGCGGCGATTATAAAATAGGGGATATAATTTTCACGAAAGACTTCTTTTGCAAAGTGCGCAAGAGACTGACGGCTGGCTGATAATCCCGCCAAGAAGCGTTGCGGGACTCTTTTCAGTACTCGCTTGACGGGTATAAGTTCATTCACGAAAAACGCCTCTTGCAAAGTGCGCAA
>NZ_SWCM01000016.1 GCF_005116645.1 Desulfopila sp. IMCC35006 | reverse complement strand
AGGAAAAGACATAAAAAACTATGCCGAGTTTACAAGAGGCTAAACGCCTATTTATTAAATAGTTGGATCATTGACTCGGCATAGTCAGGAACTCGGCATAGTGACGGATATGCCGAGCTCGGCATATACGCCATTCCTTTGCCGCGCCATGTACTGTCCATCTCGACCTCGTTTCCAGATAACGTATTCACGGCGTCAGGCGAGGCGGGGAAGAGGAGCCGGAAGGTAGTTCCCTTGCCCGGTTCGCTGTAGACTTTGAGAGCTCCCTTGTGGCCCCGCATTATTCCCATTACGGCGGACATACCCAGACCCCTGCCGGTGAACTTGGTCGTAAAAAACGGCTCGAAGATACGTGACTGCGTCTCCCTGTCCATGCCGCAACCGGTGTCGCTCACTTCAACACTTACATATAATCCTTCCGGGAGCGAGTCGACATGAAAGGTCTCCTGAAGGTATGCATCTTCGCAATACCTGGCTCCGGTCGACACGGTGACGACTCCGCTTTTATCACCGATTGCCTCGGAAGCATTGATCACCAGATTCATGAGTACCTGGCGGACCTGGGACGGATCGCCTTCGATAGCCGGGGCCATTTTATCCAGGTTCAGGTTGAGCAGCACTTTTTTGGAAATACTGGTTTTGAGCATGTGGATCATTTCCTCGATCACTTCATTCAAAGACATATGCTCAATCACAAACTGTCCCTTGCCCGAATATGCAAGCATCTGTCGGCAGAGATCGGCGGCCCGGTGTGAGGCCTTGATGATTTCCTGGAGTTTTGGCCGGACGGGCGATACGGGTGAGACTTCAAGCAGAGAGAGATCGGCATACCCCAGGATGGCCATGAGCAGGTTGTTGAAATCATGGGCGATGCCTCCTGCCAAAACCCCCAGGCTTTCCAGTTTCTGGGTATGCAGCAGATGACGTTCCATCTCAAGGTGTTGCTGTTCGATCTGTTTGCGCTCGGTGATGTCGGTGTGTGTGCCCAGCATGCGCAGGGGCTTGCCGTTGTCGTCCCATTGTACAATTTTACCAAGCGAAAGAATCCATTTCCAGTCATTGGACGTGGTCCGCTGTCGGAACTCTACCCGGTATTCGTCACGTTGACCGTCGATGTATTCCTGGTAGATACGGTAAACCTGGTCACGGTCGTCCGGATGCAGGCGATCTCTCCACGCGGCGTTGGTTTCCTGAAAGGTGTCGGGGTCATACCCGAGCATGCAGGCGTAATCCCGGTTGACCTGGGCGTCCCCTGTCTGGAGATTTAAATCGTACAGCCCCTGGTTGCCGGCCAGAAGTGCCAGTCGCAGACGTTCTTTGTTTTCACGCAGCTGCTTTTCCATGCGATTGCGCTCAGTGATGTCGTAGGCCAGGACTAATTTTGCCTGCCGATTGTCGAACACCAGGGTATGGGTGGTGATTTCCACCTCGATAATCCGGCCATTCTTTAAGCGATGCAGCCAGATTCCGGCTTTATCCAACCCCTCCGATATTACCGTCACATCCTGGAGCAAGGCCTCGACCTGCTCGGGCGGGCGAATGTCTTTGAGTGTCATGGCAAGAAACTCATCGCGCGAATAGCCATAATGTCTGATCGCTGCATTATTTACTGCCAGAAAGGCAAGCGTCTCAAGATCGCACACCCACATGGGATGAGGGTTGCTGGCAAAAAGCATCCGATACTGCTGCTCACGCTCCTTTTGTTTCTGTTCAAGAATCCGCCGCTTAGATACGTCCTGAAACACCAGTACAGTACCGGTGATCTGATTATGATCGTCGACAATAGGTGAGGCGCAATCGTCGATGGGGATTTCGCTGCCGTCCCGTCCGATCAGGATAGTGTGGTTGGCGAGTCCGACGACCTTGCCTTCGCGCAAAACCCTGGTAACGGGGTTTACCACCGGCTGCCGTGTCTCTTCGTTGACTATCTTGAATATTTCCACCAGGGGACGGCCGTGCGCTTCGGCCAGAGGCCACCCCGTGAGCTTTTCGGCAACCGGATTCATGAATGTTACCTTGCCAAGGGAGTCAGTGGCGATCACCCCGTCACCGATGCTTGACAGGGTCGTGGCGTATCGACGCTCATTTTCCCGGAGGCGCTCTTCCGCCTGATGTTTGTAGAGCGCCATCTCTATTGCCGACTGGATTTCACGGTCTTCGAAGGGTTTGATGATATAGCCGAATGGTTCGGTGATTTTCGCGCGCTGCAGGGTGCTCTCGTCGGAGTAGGCGGTGAGATAAATGATCGGAATATGGCAGTGCTGCCGGATTTCGTCCGCCGTATCGATGCCGTCCATCGCCCCTTTGAGATGAATATCCATGAGCACCAGATCGGGGTGGGTGGCGCTTACCAGCGCCAGCGCCTCCTCTCCACGACCGGTCATGCCGGTCACCTCGTAGCCAAGTTCTGTAAGTCGGTCCTGGATGTCCAGAGCAACGATGGTCTCGTCTTCTACTATGAGGACACGGGTCTTTGTCATTCAGTTCACCTTTTCACAATTTGCCTGCACTGGAAAAACGAGTTCGAATACACTGCCTTGCTCGCTGGCAAGCGACATCTGGCCATCCAGCTGGCGGCTGAGGTTTTGTACAAGGCTCAGACCGAGAGTCTCGGTTCTTTGCCAGTGAGTCTCAGCGGGAAAACCAATACCGTTATCTGATACACGGAGAATCAGGTGATTTGTACCATGGGGCGCCAGCTCTACGACAATTTCGCCATTCGATTGTGCAGGGAAAGCATGTTTAAAGGCATTTGTCACCAGTTCGCTGATGATCAGCCCGGCGGGGATGGCCTTGTCAATATCCATGGCCACCTCCGCGATATCCTGACGCAGCCGGATATTTTCCGCACCGGAACCATACGAACGTGCCAGATAGGTACAGATACCTTTCACATACTGAGAAAAATCGACCTTGGCGAAATTTCCGGAACGATAGAGTGTCTCATGCAGCAGAGCCATGGAGCGGACACGATGCATAGTTTCCTGCAGGATATCATGCACCTCGGGGTTCTGCGACTTACGACTCTGCAGGTGTAACAGGCTGCTGATGATCTGCAGGTTGTTCTTGACCCGGTGGTGGACTTCTTTCAGCAGGAACTCCTTTTCGGCAAGAGAAGACTGCAGTGCCGCTTCAGCCAGTTTGCGCTCAGTAATGTCGATGAAAATGCCCTGATAGAAGGCGATCCGGCCCTGCTCATCTCGTTCCACCATCGTTCGATCGTCCACCCAGCGCACCTCGCCATTCTTGGTGAGCAAGCGGTATTCCTGCTGAAACCGTTCCGTTCCGCTTGCCGAATATTCCTGCACTTCACGTTCAACACGCGCCAGATCATCTGGATGAATCAGCGAGACAAACGGGACTGTCCCGGAGAGCAGTTCCTCCTGGGTATAGCCGAATTGGCCGACATTCTGGGAGACCATGTCCACCGGCCAGCCGTCAATGGCCTGCCAGCGGAATAATACGATCGGACTGTTTTCGACGACCAGATTGGCCTGTCTCAATGCCTGCTCGGCGTTCTTTCGTTCGGTGATGTTGCGGGCAATACCTAAGACTGCTTGCCTGCCGTCGAAATCAATCACGCATGCCCGAACCTCTACCGGAAATATAGTCCCGTCTTTGCGTCGATGCAGCGTTTCAAATGTTTGTAGATCAGTGTTTGCAAAGTTTTGAAAGGCCGCGGCAATTTTCTCCGGGGCATTGTCGATGACATCCAGATCGACAATGCCTTTCGTGAGGATTTCGGCATGAGTGTAACCCAGTTCCAGGCATGCCTGGTCGTTGGCGGTAATGATCTTTCCTGACATGTCGGATACGTAGATGGGGTCGGCAACATTTTCGAACACTTCTCGGAATTTCAATTCACTGGCTCGGGCTGCTGCTTCAGCGGCAGTATGCTCAACCACTTTTTCCTCAAGAGCGCTGGTGCGGTCGTTGACCGTCGCTTCGAGTTGACCGGTCAGATCCCTGAGGGCAGTTTCTGCTCTTTGTCGTTCTCCGAGTTCCAGTTGCAGCGAGGCGGTACGGCCGCGAACCCTCTTTCGTAAGGTATAATTCCAGTATATAACAAACAGCAGCGAAACTCCGAATAAAGCTGTCACAATTCCAGCGATAAACAATTTGGATGGACGCCACCCCATGCCCTCGATATAAATGTAGCGCTCCATGAACTGTTGGCGTTCCTGTTCACTGATCGACGCCAGTCCCTTATTAAGGATTCCCTGCAATTCCGGCCAGTCCTGACGAATGCCGATTCTCCAGCGGTAGACAAAATCGGTCTTGCCTGCGAGCCGAAGATTGGTGATACCGGCTTCCCTGCAATAAAAGGTTGCGTTGGCCATATTTTCGACAAAGGCATCGACCATACCAAGCGATGCCTTGGCCAGTCCGGTTGCCACATCGGGGACGACATCGAGGATCATTTCCGGATAATCCTTTCTAAGGACATCATGGGCTGTATAATTTGACACCACGGCAACTTTTTTGCCTCTGAGGCCATCCAGGGTGAGAGGAGCAATATTGTCGCTGCGGGTGAAAATTCCGCCGGGAATTGAGACAATGGTGTTGGTGAAAAGGGCGAATTTCTCGCGGGTGGGAGTTTTGACCATCGCTCCCAGGAGGTCTACTTCACGGTTCTTGAATTTTGTTATAGCTTCATCCCAGTTTTTCAACCGGGCTATGGTTATGGTAATGCCAATTCTTTTTTCCAGCAGCCTGACAATGTCCGCTGCTGCCCCCTGGTAGTTGCCCTTTTGGTCGAAATACTCAATCGGTTTGAAATAGGGGTCGGGGGCAAGGGTGATTACGGGATGGTCCTGCAGCCAGCTGCGTTCAGCATTGGTGAGAACTACCGGCGTTGCTGGCTTTTCGGCACCATAAGCATGCAAGCCATGGGTGGTCATCTGCAAGAGACAGAGGATACCGAGCAGCCAAGACCATTTTATGGGTACAGTCATTTATTCTTCCTGGATGTTGCGGCATTTTAAATGGTGAAAGTCAAACCGGGCCGGTCAGTTGCAGCTGCCTTCTTCCTGGATTATATAGAAAATTGTCCTGACCTGTCTATAGTTTAAATCCACTCTGATGAATAGTTTTAAAATTTTAATCAGCACAGTGCCGCTCCTCTGAATGGCTGATTTTTTCCCTGCTGGTGTAGTCGCCAGTTTTGGCAGGTATCCCAGTGCTTCGAACAAGTCAGGCAATATTCTGCAATGAAAGTCAATGAAATGTTGATGGGTAACTATTGACTAGTCCCTCTCTGTCTCTATATTGTTGCCGAACCGTTCAACGCCTCTGCATGTCGCAGCGAAATCAACTCGTTTCTCTCTTAATGGGTAGCGGTCATGAGGATGCAGCAATTTTTTTACCCGAAGGATACTAGAGAATGCAACCTCCGTTTCAGATTGATGACTGGAGTCACTCACATGTTTTTGATCAGGGCAACCCGTTAGCTGAAAGAAATACTCTTCTGGCAGTCATCCTGACCACAGTCATGATGGTTGCTGAAATTTGCAGTGGATATATTTTCAACTCCATGGCTCTGCTGGCTGATGGCTGGCACATGAGTTCCCATGCGATGGCGCTTGGCCTGTCGGTACTTGCCTACGGTGCCGCCCGTCGTTTCGCCCATGATACAAGGTTTACTTTTGGGACCTGGAAAATTGAGGTACTGGGCGGCTACACCAGTGCGCTGCTGCTTGTGGCAGTAGCAGGGTTGATGCTGTACCAATCTGTCGAGCGTCTCCTGGCTCCAACGCCAATCCGTTACAATCAGGCCATCAGTATCGCCATACTGGGCCTTATTGTCAACCTTGCCTGCGCCTGGCTTCTCAGGGGCGGACATAATCATAGTCACAGTCATCACGACCACCATTCGCATCACGCGCATGACCACCATCATGACTTGAATTTACGTTCTGCATATCTCCATGTCATTACCGATGCAGCTACTTCAGTGCTGGCTATTTTTGCACTTACTGCGGGAAAATTCTGGGGCGCCGCCTGGCTTGACCCGGTTATGGGTATTGTCGGTGCCGGCCTCGTCGCTGTCTGGGCATATGGCTTGCTGCGTGATACCGGACGGGTTCTTCTCGATGCGGAAATGGATACGCCTGTTGTCGGCGAGATTAGAGAGGCAATCAAAGTCAGTCCTGTCGATGCAGAAATCTGTGACCTCCATGTGTGGCGGGTAGGTAAGGGGAAATTCGCCTGTATCCTCTCGCTTGTCACCAGCGAATCAATTGAATCCGATTACTTCAAGAAGCAGTTGCGTGTCCATGAGGAACTTGTGCATATTTCAGTGGAGGTGAATCATAGCTCAATGAGAGGGCGTGAAGACTGACAGACATAAATGCACTCCGTCAGTCTCGGATCAGCTGGCATCCTGCCATCCCAGGATGCCTCCTTCGAGGAACCGGACCCCGGATTTCCCCCCCCATCAGCGATGCTGTTTTTCAGTTCTGCAACCGTGATAGCTGCAGCCATACGTTGTCTCCCATGTAAAATGCATTCTTCAAAGCATCAAAATCCAAGCAGATACCAAAGCAATCCCAGCCCACCTGCACCTGCTATTATACTGATCATTCCGACTTTATAAAATTGCATCAACCAAAATGACACAATGGCAAGGATAGCCGAAAACCAGGCGAAGCCTTCTGCCGGAAAGAGCACATGTGTGCCAAACCAGACGCCAAGATTTAAAACGACGCCGACTACTGCCGGCGTAATGGTGGCCAGCGCCGCTGACATTTTGGTGTTGCCTGCAAGTTTTTCAATGTACGGAGCGCCGAGAAAAATGAACAGAAAACTTGGCAAAAACGTAAAATATGTGGCGACCAGGGAACCCGTGACGGCCCCGAAAAGAGGTCCCAGCGACCCGGAATGATTCCAGCCCGCCAAGAAACCGACAAACTGGACAACCATGATCAGCGGGCCTGGAGTTGTTTCGGCCAGTCCCAGACCATCCATCATCTGCAGACTGGTTAACCAGCCGTACTGCTCAACCCCGGCCTGGGCGATGTAGCCAAGCAGCGAATAGGCACCGCCGAAGGTAAGAAACGCCGCTTTCGTAAAAAAGAGAGCCTCCCTGGCAAAAATAGAACCTGGCAGCAGCAGAGAAAGAGCGAGAAGCGGCAGACCCCACAGGGCGCCGAATATTGCCAACAGCATCGCGTTTCGTGCAAAAGGCGACCCGGGCTCGCTGCTCATCGCTTTATCTGCAGGAAATGGCGAGTCAGCCAGTGGCGTTGCATTGTCTTGTTTTTTCCCAACGAGGAACAGGTTCGGGGCAAACTGGCTGCCAAGTATACCGATGATGCCGACTGTCAGAATGAGGACGGGAAAGGGCATGTTGAGAAAATAGGTGACCAGAAAAGATGCCGCTGCTAAAGCAAACAGCATGTTGTTTTTCAGGGATTTTTTGCCGATTTTGATCACGGCGCCAAGTACGATGGCAAGCACTGCTGCCTTAAGACCGACAAAAACTGCCGCAACCCAAGGGAGTGTGCCAAAGGAGACATAAACGTAACTGAGCCCGAATAATATAAAAACCGAAGGGAGCACAAAAAGCACCCCGGCAACAATGCCGCCCTTGGTCTTATGGAGCAGCCAGCCGATATAGGTAGCCAGCTGCTGGGCTTCAGGCCCCGGCAGCAGCATGCAGTAGTTGAGCGCATGGAGGAACTTTTCGTTGCTGATCCATTTTTTCCGGTCAACGAGTTCCTGGTGCATGATGGCGATTTGTCCGGCGGGACCGCCAAAACTGATCCAGCCAAGCTTCAGCCAGAAAAGAAAAGCTTCCATGAAAGAGGGTGCTGCTGTTTCCGGCGTATCTTGCGGTGCATGCAATGGTTGATGTTCCATTTATGATCTCAGTGGCTTGTCTGTACATTCTTGAACAGTTTGTACAGATACAGGTCGTAGACTATCTTCAAACCTCCGGCGATAAAGAACGGAGCGCTGAATAACAGTGGATTGGCCATGAGCAGACCGGCTAGAACCGGAGAAGATGCGGCTCCCACGGACCGGGCGACATGGGTGATTCCGGATGCGGCTGTTCGTTCCTCAGGATCGACCACGGCCATCGTGTAGGACTGTCTGGCCGGGACATCCATTTGCGATATACTTGCCCGCAGCAAAAGCACAGTTATTGCCAGCCAGAGATTCGGCATGAGCGGTACCAGGCAAAGCAAAATGTTGGACGGTATATGGCTAAACACCATGGTGTTTACCAGGCCTATACGGCCTGCAATTTTCGTAGCCGCAAGCGCCGAGACTCCAGCCAGCAGGTTTGCTCCGAAAAACATGGTACCAAGCAAGCCTTCGTCAATGCCGTATTGGACATGGAACCACCAGGCCACCATGCTCTGCACGACAAATCCTCCGGCAAAAGCATCGACGGCAAAAAGGCCACTCAGTTTCAACACGATGTTTTTGGAACGTGCGATACCGAAGTTGAAGCGCGTCGGTGCCTGTACCTCCGGGCTCACCTGCCGGGGTAGCTCGGAATCCTGAGACAGCCTTGAAAACAGCAGCAAAAGAATAGCTCCGCAGCAGGCATATCCCGCCATGATAGAGCGGTATGACGCAAAAGCGCTCAGGCCAAAGTCCTGCAGCAGGGTTGCCAGCCAGCCGCCGGCAAGGGCGCCGGCTGCAGTCGCAAAGGACCCGGCAAGATTGTACCAGCCAAACAGGGCGGTCCGCTTTTGGTCAGAGACCAGTTGCGCCAGTGCCGCCTGCTCAATGGAGAGAAAAGGACCAATTTCGTTGCCGCTGGGGCTGATTATGCCGATAATTGCGGCGAGGGTCAGGAGTACAGGGTTTTGCGTCAGGACAAAGACCACTCCGCCCAGAATCATGAGCAGTGAGCCGAGAAGGAGCATCTTCTTTCTGCCCATGCGGTCGGCGATCATGGTGATCCAGAGGGAGACAACGATATCCCCGGCAAGGGTTGCGCTCAGCAGAGTGCCGATGCCCAAAGGACTTAAACCTGTTTCCGCAAGGTAGAGGACCAATACCACGGAAACGAACCCGTAGGCGAAAAGCCGGGTAGTTCTGGCTGAAAATAAAATTGCCGTATCGGACCTTGCTGTGCTCATATCATGCAAATAATTAACAAGCCCGGGTGGGCTGTGCCCCCGGGCTTGCAGTTTTATTTCATCCAACCCTGTATTTCTTTGTCCAGGGCGACATATCGCTGCAGAGTCGTCTTATTTTTTCCATACTTCTGATAACCTTGGAGAATTTCGACGAATCGTTCTTCGGCCATTTTTTCATTGGCATCCGGGACAATACCATCAATGTAGATGTCAACCATCCTGTCAGCGTAGATGATTATCTTCTCCTCCACCGTTTTAAGCGTGTAATCCCTGACCGGGAGTCCAAGCTCTATGGCCTCCGGCTCTGTCAACCCGCCACGAATATGCTTGAGGATGATATCTTGAATTTCTTGTTCAAGACCGAGCTCCGCAGCCATTTTGGCGCCGATCTCGCCGTGCTCCATACCATAGGTTTTTGCTTTGCCGAGATCGTGAAAGACAGCACCTCTGGCGACGAGTTTTTTGTCCACTGGTATTTTTACCCGTGATGCAATCTCCAGGGCTTTTCTGGCCACTTCGATGCTGTGCAGAACAGCCTCTTCCTGGCAACCGGCCTCCTTGAGGGTTGTTATTTCTTTCATGAGGAGATCTTCAACGACATGGAGAAAGAACTCGGAGACCGCTTCTTCACCCCAGGCAGTACGAACGTAATCCCTGTTTTCAGCAAGAGTTTCGAGGTCATGCCGGGCAATTTTCTGCTCAGGGTGGTTGTCCAGCCAGTCATGCATCGGCTGATAATTGTTGCCGGTCCTTTTTGCGCTTGTTGCTAAATGAGTTGTATAGGGAGGCATACTGTTTTCCTTTCGTATTGGTTCTTATTGCCGGTTCGTAAGGCCGAGCTCCCCCATCAGGAGAACCGAAATATCCTGATGCGGTGAGGTCTGTAACAGGTGGTATGTGATATGGTTGGAAGTTTGCTTTGCTCGCGCTACTTTTTAGAAAATGCGGCATACAGCGCATCGAAGACGAGCAGGGCATTGGTCAGCAACTGGTGATCGCTGCTTGAAATGGCAACCAGGCCATCGATAATGTTTTTCAGTAAAGCCGCATCGTCAGGAAGGACCGCATCCTCCTGCACATCGATAAAGTGTACCAATTCCGCCATTTTTATGATTGCAGGGTGGAGCAGATCGAAATCACGGGCCATTACTTCAAAGGTGATCAATGCACCCTGGTGTGAAAAATCTGCGCCGGCAATGTCAAAAGGAATCTCTCCTGCTGATGTTTTAGCCTTCTCGTCAGCCTCTAGAAACCGGAACCGGGGATTGTCGTCAATGAATCGGCTGATGAGCCAGGAGCTGCTTAAACGGTCGATATATGGCTGGGCGCGCGTTACCCATGTTTTGCTCTGATACTGGCTGCGAGCGACAGCTGTGACCGGGGCGACTGCTGCCTCAGACTTGAGAAGCCGTGCCGAGGTGGCATCAAGCACGGCCAATGTCTTACTGGCTGCACCGGAAGGAAAAAAATCTCGGCTCTGCAGGGCCTCACACCGTTTGCGAAGCTTGCGCAAAATAGCGGAGAGTTCTTTTGTTCGGTCCTCAAGCAATGGCAGCTCCGGGGGGGTGAGCAAGGATCTCGCTTCGGCCTGAATGTGTAAATATTCCGGATCAAGTTGGGCCTGAAAGAGTTTCTCAATCTGATCGTCCTCCATCCCTTCGATCTGTGCACACTGAACCGCCAGCGCCTCGCCGCCAAGAGAATTTACTTCACCAATCAGCCAGGTCATGTTTTCCAGCAAGTCGTCCCGATCCGGTAAGATCTGCAGGCCGGTTTTGAGCTGGACTGCGCCCGCAGCAGAAATACGGCGCCAGATACGCATTCGCGCTTTGGCGTTGGAAGAAGGGACAGAGTATGAGAAGAGAATCCATTTATTTTTCATAATGAACGTAAAATACGTTATAGGTGTAACTTTGTCAAGAAAGTATTTTCCAACTGCAGTGGGTGGATTTGTTTGAGACCTCCAGGGGCATAAGGAATGCATTTATATTGGAAGAAACGAGTGGTCGGCGATACTGCTTCTGCAGAAAACCGCGCCGGCGGCTATGGTATGCATGACGGAAGCACGCTACATGGCAGGAATGGGAATACTGTTCTTTTTAAAGATGAATTGTAGCGCAAGAATCAGAGTGTTTCTGGTCAAAATGTTTTTATATTGTGTCTATCACCAAGCAGATGAGGCAGACGCATGGAGCGTAGAGTCAAACCCATGAACTTCTCTTGTAGAGCTCCTGCTGAGAGTATTACTTGTCCCTGTCAGTGCCGTTCTGCACGGGACTGGGTTGCAGGGGGAACAGCGTGACCTGAAGCGGTATCGACAGGGTAACAAGACAGGGCCAGAGGAGGGGGGTTATGATGTACGATTCAGACGAGAGGCGCTGGCATGCAGTTGCCAATAGAGAGAAGGCGGCTGACGGCTCTTTCTATTACGGTGTCATTACAACAGGTGTTTTTTGCCGGCCTGGCTGCTCCTCCAGGCTGCCGAACCGTGCAAACGTCGAGTACTTTGCCAGCTGCAAAGAGGCGCAGTCTGCCGGGTACCGGGCATGCAGGAAATGTAATCCCACCGGAAACAGCAAAAATGAACAAAATGAGCAGAAAATAATTCAAGCATGCAGGGACATAGAGCAAAGCGATCGTCCACCAAAGCTGAAGGATCTCGCTGATGCCGTCGGCATGAGTCCGTATCACTTTCATCGGCTGTTCACGAATCTGGTCGGCGTCACCCCAAAAAAATACGCATCAGGTCACCAGGCACGACGCTTTAAGGACAGCCTGAAAGCAAGTGAATCCATAACTGATGCAATTTATAATGCCGGTTTCTCATCGAGCAGTGGTGTCTATTCCAGGAACCGGGATCGTCTGGCGATGAAGCCCGGCGATTATCGAGCTGGAGGGGCTGGCATCACGCTTCATTATGGACTTGCCGAATGCGAATTTGGGTGGCTTATTGTGGCCGCCACAGACCGTGGGGTTTGTGCGATAGAATTTGGTGATGATCCGGCGCTATTGCCTCAACAGGTACAAGATCGATTTCCAGGGGCGCATCTGCAACACGCAGGGTCTGATTTTGTGCGGTTGCTCCGGGAGGTCGTTCGGCTGATCAATACTCCGCACAGCAGCTGCACTCTGCCACTTGATATTCAGGGAACTGCCTTTCAGCAGCAGGTCTGGGACGTGCTCCGGCAAATCAAGCCCGGTGAAACCCTCAGCTATACAGAAGTAGCCAGGAGGATCGGCAACCCGAAAGCGGTGCGTGCCGTGGCGTCTGCCTGCGCCGCAAACAAGCTGGCTGTTGTTATCCCGTGTCATAGGGTCATATCCAAAGACGGCAGACCTGGTGGCTATCGCTGGGGCGCGGAGAGGAAAAGACGATTGCTTGACCAAGAAAGAGAAGAAGCCTGATCCGGAATGGTTCTTCATTGACTCATTTGCAATGCCAGATGTGCGGTTTGCCTGGAGCCAACGTTTCAGGCTTCTGATATACCAGGGGCTGTAATTGGGATGCTGAAGAAAATCGGTATGCAATATGACCGCTCGGTTGCGACTGTGTTGAGCGGGATGTGGAAAGTGACGGAATTATTCCCCAGGGAGGCCGGAAAACAAGCGAAACTGCATCACTTATCGGTTGGATGATCGGGCAAAGAGTCGCAGCAGTGCGACCAAACAGCGTCACAATGGGTCGCAGGTGTGCGACTCTGCTGATTACTGATTGATAAGCCTGGTGCTGTTTTGTTTTTTATATGATATGTGATTTCGGTAACATATGAGATATTACTGATATCGGCTGTTGCATGGCATCTTAGTTGCTTAATGAAATTGTGAAATTGCAAACTGTTGCGGAAGAAAATGCAGGTACCGTCTCAGGCTACCTGATGGTGAATTCTGGCCATGCCCTGCTGCCTGTCAGCGGTAAAAAAGGATAAAGCAGGGTTGCATACGTCCTGCCGGATCTTTGATCTCGATTGTCGTTCTGCCATCGCTTCCAAGACAGAATTTGTAATTTTTGAAGAGATGCGGAAATGTTTCACCTTCATTCATTTTAAGGAGATACGTCGTGGAATCAAAGAAAATAGTTGTTATAGGCGGCTCTGCCGCAGGTGCCAAGGCGGCTGCCAAAGCCAGGAGACTTGATGAATTTGCCAAGATTACCCTTATCCAGAAATCGCCCGATCTTTCCATGGCTTCGTGCGGTTATCCATACTATGTCGGCGGGGTCTTTAACGACCGGAATCTCCTGCTCTGCACCCCAACCGGTGTCCCTCGTGACCCGGCCTTCTTTGACAAGGCCAAGGCAATCAAGGCCTTAGTGGAAACAGAGGTGCTGGCAATTGACCGCAAAGAAAAACAGGTGGCTTGCCGTAATGTCAAAACCGGCGTCGAGCAGGTTCTTTCGTACGACAAGCTGATAATCAGCACCGGGGCAAAACCCAACATGCCGCCAATTCCCGGCATCGATCTTGACGGTATCACCACTCTCCTGAGCATGGAAGATACCGATTACCTGCGTCGCCTCCGTGATGAAAAAAAAGTCCACCAGGCGGTGGTCGTCGGCGGTGGTTTGATTGGTGTTGAGACCTGCGAGGCATTGCAGCTCTCGGGTATCAAAGTTACGGTAGTGGAAGCGCTTGACCAGGTGCTGACTTTTCTCGACTGGGATCTGGCCCGTCTGGTTGAAAATCATATGCGCAGTAAAGGAGTGCAGGTTTTAACCTCTAATGGAGTGAAAAAATTCATCGGCAAAGACGGCAAACTCGCCGGTGTTGAACTTGCGGATGGAACGGTTATTGACTGTGAACTGGCCGTCATGGCAATCGGCGTGCGTCCCAACAGTGATCTCGCCAAAGCTGCCGGCCTTACAACCGGAAAATTCGGCGGCATTACGGTCAATCAGCACATGCAGACCTCAGACCCCGACATCTATGCGGCCGGGGACTGTGTCGAAATCCCCAGTCTGATCAGCGGTGAGCCGGTCTTTGCCCCGATGGGTGATCTTGCCAACCTCGAAGGGCGGGTCGCAGGAGAAAATGTTGTCCTCGGCGATTGTGTGACCTTTCCCGGCACCTTTCATACGGGTATCTGCAAGATTTTTGACTTCTCTGCCGGATCCACCGGTCTTTCCGTGAAAGCCGCCGAACGTATGGGATTGACCGAATACCAGACGGTGGTCAATGCCAGTCCTGATAAACCGGGCTTCATGGGGGCCAAGCTTCTTGTGTCGAAAATGCTGGTCAGCACCAAGGACCAGCGCCTGCTCGGCTATCAGTGCGTGGGAGCGGGCGATGTCAGCAAACAGATTGCCACCGCTGCCATAGCCATCAAGGGTAAGCTGACGGTGGAAGACCTGGTCAATGCCGATCTTCCCTACGCACCGCCTTTTTCCCTGGCCATCGACCATTTCATTGCTTCGGCCCATATCATGCAGAACAAACTCAAGGGCCGAATGACTGGTATTTCGACCACCGCGGTATGGGATAAAATCCAGCACGGTGAAAAACCATACTTTCTGGATGGTCGCAGCCCGGTTGAATACGAAGAAATGCATCTTGGCATCGGCGAGCACCTCATACCTATTGGTGCCCTGCGCTCGCGCCTGAATGAACTCCCGGCCGACAAGAATGCAGAGATTATCTGTTTCTGCAAGGTATCGCTTCGCGGGTATGAGGCGGAACTCATCCTCCGGGCACACGGCTACACCAATGTTCAGGTCATGGAAGGAGGTATCATGGCTTGGCCGTATCCGCGGAAAAAATGAGCAATTGAAAGGGAAAAAGGGAAAAGCAGACCCAGATAGAGTATAATCTATAACTCGATGTGGCGCGTACGCCTCATGCATCCTTTTTCCTGAAATGTCGCTGTCGATCTCCGGGCCTGCCTGGTTATCCTGTCCGATGCTCTGTCATCAGACAGGCATACGTGGTTCTTCATGACACGGTTGGCCTGGGTCGATTGTCAAGTTTATGTGTCGAGATACTCAAGATGAACGCAGATACAACAAGAATTACAATTCTGGTCGATAATAAAGCCAGCTCAGACCTGGTAGCCGAGCATGGTTTTTCATTGTGGATAGAAACCGGCGACAAAAACCTCCTGTTTGATACCGGCCAGGGGACTGCTATCGAAAAAAACGCCGCTGCCCTGGGCATTGATTTGGCGGCAACCGATATCCTCGTACTCAGCCACGGTCACTACGATCACACCGGAGGCGTTCCCATGTGCCTTCGCACGACCGGTAAGCCTGAGTTATATTGTCATCCCGGGGCGGTGATTCCCCGTTATAGTGTGCGAAGCGGTATACCAAAGTCTATTCAAATGCCCCATGATGTCATGCAAGTCATCGATAAACTGCCATCGAAGCGGGTGCACTGGGTGCAACATTTTTTGTTGTTGACTGATACTATCGGTCTGACCGGGCTCATTCCCCATAAAACCGATAGTGAGGATACCGGCGAACCATTTTTCCTCGATCCTAAAGGCCAGCGGCCGGATCCAATTGACGATGACATGGCTCTGTGGATCCGAACAGAAACAGGCCTGGTGGTCTGCGTCGGTTGTGCCCATGCCGGCCTGGGCAACACCTTGGCTTATGTGCAACAGCTCAATGAAGGCATGCGGATACGGGCGGTGATAGGTGGTTTTCATCTCATGCATGCAGGAGAACAGCAACTGGCACACACCATCGCTGCCCTGCGGGTATTGGCGCCGGATCAGATTATACCCTGCCATTGTACTGGAGACTCGGCCACCGGCCAGCTCAGTGCCGCCTTCGCCGAAGCCTGCTGCCCGGGTGCGGCCGGGATGTCTTTTGTTTTCTAACCCCTATTGCATGCCATGAGCTCATGATCTCTTTGACCGAGGCCCATAGGTGTATCAGCATGCTGGAGTCGCTTCAGCCTGTAAGAATTCCTCTTGATAAAGCTCTTGGGCTGGTGTGTGCTGAGGATGTGTACGCCGTTCATAATTGTCCGACGGTCGATAGCTCCTTAAAAGATGGTTTTGCCGTAGTTTCATCCGATATTGCCGAAGCATCACCGAGTCATCCGGTGACTCTTGCCGTCACCGGTTCTTTGACGGCAGGCGATGAGAAGGCGGGGGTTCACGTGAGCTCCGGAACTGCCGTGCGCATCATGACCGGGGCAGCTGTTCCGCAGGGGGCTACCGCGGTACTGGCCTCGGAGTTTGCCGAGGTCAGCGGGGCAGCGGTGACGATTACGGCGGACTCCCGAATCGGGTTGAATATTCTCTGTAAAGGAAGTGATATCGTCCAGCACCAGAGGGTTCTGGCCCAGGGAGAGATGCTTGGCCCGGCTCACCTCGGCCTGCTGGCTGCGGCCGGGGTCAAGGAAGTCATCTGCTATCCGGTACCGAGGGTTGCCATTGCCGCAACGGGCAGCGAACTTGTCTGGCCCGGCGACCCTCTCACCGAAGGAAAAGTGGCAGCGAGCAACATGGTGACCGCTGCAGCTGAACTGCAGGCCATGGGAATAACGGCATCGACTGTGCTCGTGCGCGACAACCTTTATACGCTGCACGAGCATTTCCAAGACATTGTGCGACAGGTTGATATGCTGATAACCTGTGGTGGTGTGCTGGATGGGGATAAAGATCTCACCCTTCGGGCGATGGAGCAGATCGGTATGGTGAAGATCTTCCATCGCGTTCGCATTGGACCGGGCAAAGGTGCCTGTATGGGAATGGTTGGCAAGACCATTGTGTTTAACCTGCCGGGGGGGCCGCCATCGAACCATGTGGCCCTGCTCCTGCTCGCCCTGTCCGGAGTCCGCCGGCTCATGGGTTTTTTGGACTGTCTGCCTCGAAAAAAGCAGGTCTTTGTCTCCGAAGAACTTGTCGGGCAAACGGACTGGACCCAGCTGGTCTACAGCAGAGTGCACTCTGCCGGCGGGTCGCTCCATGCTGTTCCTCTGAGCAATCTGACTAGATTTGCAGCCATGGCGAAAGCCAACGCCCTGATTGAACTACCTGAGGGCTGCGCTGTCATCAAAAAAGGTTCTCTGGCCGGGGCATGGTTTTATCCGGGATATTTTTGAAATTGTATCCGGTTCCTTGACATGTTTGGTCCTCCTAAATATTGTTACCCAACAGTAGATTTCCTTGGTGGTATTGTAGACAACTGAATTTGCCCGCTGATTATTTTAAGAAAGATCAGTGCTTGGCAGCTAAACGGGGTTTTGATAATTCAGATGGGCCATTCCATTTCAATGGCGGACCGTGTTGACGGTGCGCTTCTCGGCATGTTCATTGGCGATGCCCTGGCGATGCCTGTCCACTGGTATTATAACGTCCAGGCCCTCAAATCTGACTATGGCGAGGTGACAGACTACCTGAACCCCCGCAATCCGCATCCCGATTCAATTCTCTGGCGTTCGTCCTACACGCCGCCACCTGGAACGCCGGACATCCTCCACGAGCAGGCGCAATACTGGGGCAAAAGAGACATCCATTACCACCAGTTTCTTCGGGCCGGCGAAAATACACTCAATCTGCAACTGGCACGAGAACTTTTGCTGCTTCTGCATAACGACGGCGGCTATTCGGCCAAAGCCTGGCTTGAAAGACTCATTGCGTTTATGACCACGCCCGGGCGTCATAACGATACCTATGTTGAAGAGTATCTCAGGCATTTTTTCACCAATTATGGCCGAGGGAAAGAACCGGCTCAGTGCGGCCGGATGGATGAAAATCATCTCGGCGGATTCAGCCTGATGCTCCCTTTGACCATTGCGTTGTGCAGGAATCCTGCTGCTGCAAAGACCGTCTCCCTGCAGCACCTTTCGTTAACCCATGGTGGGGCCGCCATGCGAAGATGGGGGGAATTGATTGCCGTCACCCTTCTCAACCTTCTGCAGGGCGTATCGCTTGATCAGTCGATTTCAGAGGGGAGTAAGGCGTCATCTCTGGATATTGACGCAGAGGGGCTGCAGGGCCTTGGCATCTACCCCGATTCAATTGTCGTGGGCAAACATTTTTCGTCGGCGTGTTATGTCGATCAATCTGTCCCGGCAACACTGTATTTTGCCCTTAAATATCAGGATTCACCGGAAGATGGAATGATTGCCAACACTATGTGCGGCGGCGACAATGCCGGCAGGGGGGCCGTTTTAGGCGCTTTACTGGGGGCCTTGCATGGGCGGCAAGGCTGGCCCTCGCGGTGGATTGAAGGTTTGCTCCACCCTCCGCCGTTTGTTCTGCTTGAGCAGGAAGCAGGCGAGTGCCTGCGGTGAAAACAGGAGGCCTGTTGACAATGCAAGAGTCGCCGCATTTATACTTGCAGAAAAAACACAAACAATAATCTGATTACCACTGATTACCACTAAACCTCATATCCCCTTCGAACCTTCTGGGCCGAACTGTAGTGGTAACCACAAACATAAAAGGACATACTATGAAAAAATTAGAAGAATATTTTGAAAAAACTAAAGGATTCGGCGTACTGGCTACTGCCGACAGCAGCGGAAAAGTCGATGCCGCTGTGTATTCCCGGCCGCATTTTCTGGAAGAGGGGACCTTGGCATTTATCATGCGGGACCGACTGACGCACCATAACCTGCAATCGAATCCATCGGCAACCTTCCTCTTCGTGGAGGAAGGTCCAGGCTATAAAGGTAAAAGGCTTTTCCTGAAAAAGGCCCGAGAAGAAAACAATCCTGAATTAGTCAAGAAAATCAAACGCCGAAAATATGGTGATGAGAACGAGGAACCGATATACCTCGTGTATTTCACCCTTGACAGGGAACTCCCGCTTGTCGGTGCCTAGCAGTAGTGGTTTGATCGGCGAAAGTATACACATAGATCCGTTTAAGTGCCTTGCAGATTATAATCGTTTAGGACAAACAGGAAGACAATGTGTAAGGCACAAAACGCGGCTGGGGAGGGAATATGCCTGCTCTTGAAAAGGAAATTCAGGGGAAATTATTAAGCCTGCTCGACGGTCAGCAGCTGGCCGTGTTGTCCACCCAGAGGGAGGGCCAACCCTATTCCAGTCTGATGGCGTTTGCCTTTACGCCTGACCTGGCCAACATTGTTGTTGCCACCGGTAAGTCGACCCGTAAACATCAGAATCTCATTCAGGAATCGAGAGTCTCCCTGCTGATCGACAATCGTTCCAACAGCGAGAATGACTTTCATGCCGCCATGGCGGCCACGGTAATAGGAAAAGCAGAAAGCCTTGCCGAGTCGGAACGACCTGTATATGAAAAATTATATCTGCAGAGACATCCCTACCTCGAAAAATTTCTCGCCTCACCAACCACTGCCTTTATAAAAATAAGGGTTTCCCATTATGTCCTGGTCTACCGTTTTCAGGAGGTAATGGAATACCGGATAAGCGATGAATGTAATTTATTTACCTGATACCCAGACAGCAGCAGACGAGCTGTGTGCCCGCATTGGAGGAAAAGGCCAGTCTCTGTTTAAGCTGTATAATGCCGGTCTGCCTGTCCCGCTGCCTGTCTGTATCGGAACCACGGGGTATGAGCTGTTTGTCGAAGAGAACCATCTGCGGGAAAAAATAAATCTCCTGCTGCACCGAAAAGACATCAAAGAGATGCGCTGGGAAGAGATATGGGATATTTCTCTTCGCACTCAAAACTTGTTCCAGAGCGGTATGTATCCGGAGGAACTCCATCGTGCCATCAGGGAGGTTGTTTGCCGGCAGTTCGACGGCAAGCCGGTGGTCATTCGTTCTTCAGCCCCCGGAGAGGATGGCAATACTCTTTCTTTCGCCGGTCTTCATGAATCGTATGTCAATGTATCGGGTGTTGATGAGATCCTGAAAAAAATAAAAAAAGTCTGGGCCTCCCTCTGGTCCGACAGGGCGATACTCTACCGACAGGAGCTTGGTCTGGAAGTGGCGAGCAGCACAATTGCCGTCGTTATTCAGGAATTTATTGAGGGTGAGAGTTCCGGTGTCGTATTCAGCAGGAGCCCGCTCGATGCAACCCAGCTGATCATTGAGGCAGTCTACGGTCTCAATCAGGGGCTGGTGAATGGGGATATTGAACCGGATCGATGGATTCTCGACAGAAACAGGCAAAAACCGACGCAACACCGCCCGCCGGCAGATCGTGGTTATCGATTTATTCGTTCCGCAAGTGGTGGCGCACAGCGACAGGAGATACGGCCGGACCTGCAGGCGTTGCCCCCTATACAAGAGGAACAGGTCGAAAGTGTGGCAGCCCTGGCAATCGAACTCGAAAAATTCTTTGCAACGGCGCAGGATGTAGAATGGACCATAGGTAATGGCCGCCTGTACATCCTCCAGTCCCGACCTGTGACAGCTGGTATCGGGGAAGGGGAACAGTCCGATAAGCGGTCCTGGTATTTGAGTCTCAATCGCAGTTACGACAATCTTATGCAGCTTTGGCAGAGTATCTCCGGGGAATTGCTGCCGGCGATGGATCAAGATTCCAGCTACCTGGCAGGCATGGTGCTTGACGACCTGACTGATGTTGCACTGGCAGAAGAACTGAAACGGCGGAACGCCATACATGAACGGTGGACGAGTGTCTACTGGAATGACTTTATCCCTTTCGCTCACGGGGTGCGGCTGTTTGGCGAAATGTACAATGATGTTGTCGAGCCGGCTGATCCATTTGAATTCGTGACGCTGCTAACCGGCCAGGAAATGCTCAGTACGGACCGCAATGAGCTTTTGCTTGCCTGCGCCAGGATGGTTTGCGCCGATGATTCTCTTCGAAGCGCGCTTGAGGCTGGAAGAGTTGAAGAGATCGACAACGAGGAGTTTCAGCAAAAGCTCGGACAGTTGAAATCTCGCTTTTCCATGGCAGGGCCTGGAACCGGAGAAGAGGAAAGCGCCAATGCGCTGCTTGCGGCCATGATCCTGCAATACGGTTCTCTTGATTTAGATCCTGATATACGGCAACAGACCTTGCAGGAGAATGTCAGGCGGCTGGAATCTCGGTTTCTTGGCAAAGCAGGAGAAAAACTGCCGGTTGCCCCTGAGGAGTTGCTGGAGATGGCGCGGGCAAGCTACCGGCTTCGCGATGACGACAACATACATATCGGCAGGGTCGCGCAGGAAGTGGAACGTGCCAAGTCACATGCCCGCCGGCGGATTCAATCCCGAGGTCTTTCGGTCACCCCCGAAAGCTCTGTGGAAGAGCTGTCGCAAATGCTTTGCGGCCATGTACCCTTGACGACCGGCGTACAACGTGCTCTTGCAAAAAACTATGATCAAGCTGAAAATCGGGTCAGAGCCCGCCAACTGCAGGGTCAGGCGGCGAGCAGGGGGATAGCCAGGGGAAATGCCCGGGTTATAGCTCCGGGGGGCGAACTGAAAGATTTCAAGAAAGGTGAGGTTCTTGTTATAGACTCGATCGACCCAACCATGACCTTTCTGGCCCCTCTGGCGGCCGGGATCATCGAGCGGCGGGGCGGTATGCTGATTCACGGTGCAATTATCGCAAGGGAGTATGGCATTCCCTGTGTCACCGGGGTGGTGAATGCAACATCACTTATCAACACCGGCGATTTCCTGACTGTTGACGGCTACCTTGGAATTGTTACAGTGCAGAGAACACAGATCTCCTGATTTCAGTGTATTGACCAAAAAAAACGGCCCTTACTGCTTACCAGGCAATAAGGGCTGTACGGAAATTCTTCTTTCACCAGAAGCAATATGCCTTGCTACCAGCTATCACCCAGCACCAGGCTCAAATCGGTGCATTTGGCTTTTTCTTCTTCAGTCAGATCTTCTTTCTTCTTGATTGATTTGAGGTCATCAATATAACAGGCATATTCTTTTCCGTTTTTGTCTCGAACCCATACCATTTTCTGAAATTCTTTGGAAATAGTTTCACCTTTCATAATTCCTCCATCTTTCAATATTGGCATACATAAGAGCCGCCCGCATGGCCGGCTCTCGTTTCTACTACAGGTTCTTACCTCTTGGTTTCACTGCTGCACGAGTAATTGAACTATAGGGAGCTTAGCGGAAAAATCAAGTTCGTATGGTGATTTCAAGATTGATAGGTTCTGCCGTGAAACCTGGCAAGTTCAAGGTTCACACCGCCTGCCCTGGGGTGGCATTTTTTCATGGAGATGGAGATCTTTTCAGGCACACTCTGAAAAGCGGAGATCCAAAGAGGCTCGAGTAGAAAAGTTACCATGTTTACTGACACCTAATCAAAGATTTCTGCATAGAAGAATGATTACCTCGAAGGCAATTATCCTCCTGCACACTTTTAACTTTATTGTTCAACCAAGAGTGTTTCGTGATTATGATAAACCGATGCATAACATTACACTTTGTTACTCTACCCATCGCCCGGAAACATTGGCTCTTACGTTGAGGATCTTGCAGGAGCATGATGTCATTGTTCTTGAAGAGCCTCTGCACCCTGATTTCCACAAGGCACTTGGCGGAGGCGTCGAGCTCGAGGAGCATCTGCTTGAGGTGGATTCGGCGTATCCGGTCTTTACCCTGGGGCAATACCGACTGCTCCAGCAACTTTTCAAGGCTGGAAAAGAGATACTGCAGGTTGAGCCATATTTGGATCATTTGCTGTCCATCCAATACTTTTTTGCTGCAGAGCATCGCCCGGACGAGCTTGTGCCCGATACTCCCGCCCATGCTGTGTATCGATCTGAACGGGATGCGACGAAAAATCTGATACGATACTACCAGGAAGTCCGCGGTGATGATTTTCCAAAAATACTGGCTGCCATGAACCGCTTCGCCAGAGCTGATGCCAGGCGTTTTGTCCTGCGCGATTCGCTGCGGGCGAAGCGTATTCTTGAAGTATTGGTTCCCGGCAAGGATACCTGCATCGAGGCCGGCTCCATACATCTTTTTCTCAAGTGCCTGCTTGTCAAGGGTCTCTCCAGTGAATGGCGTCTTCGAATACATGACATTGATGGGGAGGCAGTAAAAATGCTGAACCTGCATGGCAGTCTCTTCAGTCCCGGCGACGAACTGACGCTTGATTATATTTTTGGCCGCAGTGTCAGTCGTAAAAAATGGCAGTTGTGCTGTGCCCAGTCGCTGATCTATTCCAAAATTATAACCAAGGAGGAACTTTCGGGTGGTGATGATGATTTTCCCCATACTCGGGATGAGATTGCGGCGATAGCCGTGGTGAAACAGCTTTCCGTTGCAGCATGTGCAGCCCTTTTTCAACGGATCAGGTCGCTTTCGTCGGGTGATGCCGCGGAGTTGACTGCGAAATATGTGCAGGTAAAAAGCGTGTGAGGTCCAGATGTTACGCTTTGAGAAAAACAGGATTGCAATCTGCAGGAAGATGGCGGCATCGCCAGAGACAGTCTGGGATATCCTGACTGATACACATCTCTGGCCAGTATGGGGGCCTTCCCTTCTTGATGTCGACTGCAAAGAGAGGCATATCCATCTCGGCAGTACGGGGCGGGTGCAGACCCTGTTTACTTTCTGGCTGCCCTTCACCGTGTGCCAGTTCAGGCACCTCGATTTTTGGAGCTGGCGCATCGGCCGGTATGGCGCAACCGGCCATAAACTCATAGAGACAAACGACAGGTCGGCAACACTCTGCTTTGATATGCCATGGTGGGCTGCTGCCTACCTCCCGCTCTGTTGGCTGGCGCTGGTTCGGATAGGGAAAATTGCTTCAACACACTGATTGTATAAGATTTAATTGGCAGGAATTCTGCGTCAACAGAGTTCCTTTTTACCAGGAAACCAACCTTCAAGGGAGGCCCGCATTATGGCGAAACGGATTGTGATATATGGCGGTTCAGGCGGGATAGGTTCGGCAACAGCCAGGCTATTGCGGGCCGATGGACATGCACTGCACCTCGTCGGCAGGAGTGAGGCAAAACTTGCTCCACTCGCAGCTGAGCTGGAGGCTGGCTACACAGTCGGAGATGTTTGCGAAGAAGCCCTTTTTCCAAAGGTGACCGAGGATTTTGCAGCTCCCTGGGATGGCCTTGTCTATAGTGTCGGCACCATTACTCTCGGCAGTATTCGACGACTTACCAGTGCTGATTTTCTGCACGACTTCCAAGTGAATGCGATGGGTGCGGCGCTTGCTGTAAAAGGCGGTCTTGCGGCTCTCAAAAAAAGTGCTGGGACACCTTCGGTGGTTCTCTTTTCCAGCGTTGCGGCGCGCCAGGGATTTACCTTCCACAGTTCCATGGGGATGGCAAAGGGTGCGGTAAGTGGATTGACCCTTTCGCTTGCCGCAGAACTGGCGCCAAAAATTCGGATCAACGCCGTTGCACCCTCTTTAACAAAAACCCCTCTGGCCGAGTCGATATTGGCAAATGAACAGGTCGCATCAGCAATAGCCGAGCTGCACCCCCTGAAGAGACTTGGCACGAGCGCAGACATCGGTAATCTGGTAGCTTATCTGCTTTCCGATCAGGCAGGTTGGCTAACCGGGCAGATCATCAGCATTGACGGGGGCCGCTCAACCCTGAGGCCCAACGGCTAGACGTGGCGCGAAATCTTCTTCTGTGCAGGAGAAACTGCCCACCCAAGTAAGATGATCTTTTACAAATGGTGTATCCTTGTCTACCTCGCATGGTGGAAAGTGGTCATCAACCGTATCACTGCCAGCTCCTTGGCTTTCGCTTCAATATCTACAGTCATCGCCCGATCCCGCCAAAAGTCGGGGAGATCTTCCGGATGTATATAATCGGCATGGGGCTTTGGATCTCCTCCCCCCCAGCCGGACTTCGGCGACGACAGGTGGCAATATTGTTCTCTTCCCCGGCGATGCCACGTTGCCCCGGCCAGCTCGGTCGCTTCTTCGACCGACAGCCCATCGGGGTTGCAGCGGTGGTGATGGACATCATAGACCAGCGGAATGGCCAATTTTTCACACACCGGCAGGAGGTCGGAAACGGTATAGCTGACATCATCATTTTCCAGGGTCAGGCGGCTGCGGATATTTTCCGGCAGATCGGCAAACACTTCGCAGAAGCGCTGCAGGGCCGACGATTTGTCGCCATAGACCCCACCGGCGTGCAGATTGATGATATTGGCGCCGACTTCCTCTGCCAGCCAGGCCTGGTATTCCAGTTCCCGAATGGAGTTGGCTATAACTTCAGGGCGGGGCGACGAGAGGACAACAAACTGATCGGGATGAAAGCTGAGGCGGATATCATGAGTATGGGCAAAAGAGCGCGCCTCGGCAAGCAGATTGCCAATGGTCTCGGCATCGGGGAGATTGCCCAGGGTGTAACCCACCTCGGGATGGGTCATCCGGGGAAACAGCGGCGACATGATGCGAAATGCGCCGATACCAAGGCGTTGGACGGTGTGCAGAGCCCGAACGAGACTCTCGCTGTTGTTGTGGCAGATCGTGGATAGTTTTTTCAGTTGTTCCCCGCGCGGCAGAGTGGAAAGCACCTTGGCGGTGGTTGTCCTGAAGGCAATTTTCTCCTCTTTAAAAAGACAGCACAGTCCAAATCGCATCGAATCCCTTTTGTTAAAGCCCATGGTATCTGCGTGATTGCATGTATGGTGAGATGTGTATACCATAAGGCGGATTTTTTTTCCTTCACTGGTTTTTCCTCGTGCCCGCTCCCTTGCCATCCCCGCTCGTCCCGGCAAGGTGATTGCCAGTTATTTGGTCTATAACGTGCGACTTTTGTGTCAGTTGACGCCCGTTCAATAATGATTATGAGAGGATAGAGGGTTATTCCACGATATTTCGAAAAACTGACTGGTGAAGCAGTGATTCTATGCGCAAACCGCATCCAAAAAACACGACTGAAAAAACAGCTCCAGGGACAAAACAGAACCCGTCCCGATCACCTGGGCGGGCTCTCCCCATAAAGGCTATTGCCGCTGCAGTAATCACTCTTCTTGCTTCATGCGTTTTTTCACAGCACGGCAGTGAATTGCCGGCCGTGCAGACTGTTGCTCATGTCGATTTGAATCGCTATGTCGGTTTGTGGTATGAGATCGGCCGGTACCCGAACAGCTTCCAAAAAAACTGCAGGGACAGTACCGCAATGTACACCGTTCGTCCGGATGGTGAAATAGATGTGTTGAACAGTTGTCGGGATGAGCAGAGTGGCAGGTTGCGCGAGGCGAAAGGGCGTGCCTGGGTGGTCGATAAAATCAGCAATGCCCGCCTCAAGGTCTCTTTTTTCTGGCCTTTTCGCGGAGACTACTGGATCATCGACCTTGGCCGGGACTATGAATATGCAGTTGTCGGCACCCCCAACAGGCAATACCTCTGGATACTCAGCCGCACCCCGGAAATGCACCCCAATGTTCTTGCAAAAATACTACAAAACGTCGATAAGCAGGGCTTTGACCGAGACAGACTGCTGCTCCATAAAAGGGGGGACTTGCTATGAGTATTATCTTCTGGTTGAAACTCTATCTGCTCACCATTCCGGTATTTTTTGCCATTGACATGGTCTGGCTGGGCTATGCGGCACGAAATTTTTACAAGAATCAGCTGCACCATCTGCTCAGCCCGGAAGTAAACTGGCCGGCGGCCTTTCTGTTCTATTTCGTTTATATCATCGGGATAATATTTTTTGCAGTGCGCCCGGGGCTTGAGGCCGGGTCTCTGTCGAGAACCTGTCTGCTTGGTGCGCTTTTCGGCTTTTTTACCTATGCCACCTATGATCTCACCAATCTGGCAACTTTGCGCAACTGGCCGATCCCCGTAGTCATTGTCGATATTGCCTGGGGGACGCTGCTCTGCACCCTGGTTGGCGGTGGGTCTTACCTGATAGGTGCGTGGCTCAAATAACCGCAAAGGAGAACCTGATTATGACCGCCATCTTCCTTAGCGCCGCCGCGCTGCTCGCGTGGATTATGTGCTGCATGTTTGTGATCGGCCTGAAGGCCCGGGACAACAGTCTGGTGGATATCGCCTACGGTCCCGCCTTCGTTGTCGCCTGCTGGGGTGCCTGGTGTTTGAGTGGGGCGCTGACCCTTCACTTTCGGCCCTTGCTGCTCCTTGTCCTCCTCACTCTCTGGGGGGTGCGCCTTGGTCTGCATATCGGTGGGAGGCATAGCGGCCGGGGGGAGGATTTTCGTTACCGCAAATTTCGTGAGGCTTGGGGCAATACTATAATCTGGCGCAGCTTCCTGCAGATCTACCTGCTGCAGGGTGCAGTTGTTCTCGTGATCGCAACCCCGATCCTGCTGACCATCGGGGCACCGGGCGGCAGTTGGGCGTGGAGCGATCTTCTTGGCGTCCTGCTCTTTTTTATCGGCTTTTTGTTTGAGGCGATCAGCGACTGGCAGCTGACTGTTTTTAAACGGGGAGGGGCGAACAAAGGGAAGATCATCTTGCACGGGCTGTGGCGCTATAGCCGCCATCCGAACTATTTCGGCGAGGCGACCCTCTGGTGGGGCATTTTTTGTATCGGCCTGGCCGCGCCGTTCGGCCTGTATGGCCTGATCAGCCCGCTGACCATCGCCTTTCTGCTCCTCAAGGTCTCGGGGATTCCGATGCTTGAGGAGAAGTACCGGGGCAATCCTGAATTTGCCGCCTACAAGGCAAGGACCAATGCTTTCTTCCCATGGTTTCCGCGCGAGGCAGACAGCAGTGCATCACTTGCACGGAGAGTGAAGCCATAATGGCCCGACACAGGGCATGATCAAGCTGAGCGTTGCCGCTATTGTATTTTTTTGAAGGCCGATTGCGGAAAGAAACAAAACGGGCATTCCGCCGGAGCCGTGTCACCGTAGTGGACGTGACCGCAGATCCTGCACCGCCATACGTTTTCATCAGCCGGGGTTGTATTGCCGCTGGGATCGTGCCGGCGATGCAGCGGCAGGTCCTCCAGGGCCGGCAGCGATGGCTGGTACTCTTTGAACAGATAGTCGGCGAGTATAATGCGCTGGATCTCACTGGTTCCCTCATAGATACGGAGCAGGCGGACATCGCGCAGGATTTTTTCGATGGGAAACATCTTGGTGTATCCATAGCCGCCGAAAATCTGCAGGGCCTCATTGACCACCTCCAGTGCCGTTTCCGTCGCATAGAGCTTGCTGATCGAGGCGCTCACTCTGCCGTCTTTTTGCTGGTCTGAGTCCCAGGCCGCCTTCCAGGTCAGCAGGCGAGATGTTTCCACCTTCTGGTACATCTCTGCGAGCTTGAACTGAATTGCCTGAAAGGCGCCGAGCTCCATGCCGAAGGCACGTCGTTTTTTTGCGTAATCAAGAGCATATTCCAATGCCGCCCGTGCTGCTCCGACCCCGAAGCTGCCGATGATCGGCCGGGTTCGGGCGAAGGTCTTCATCGCCAGGACAAAACCTTCACCGGGGGGTGCCAGAACATTTGCCCTGGGCACCCGGACATCTTTGAAATTGATCCCCACGGTGTTGGAACAGCGCTGGCCCATCTTGGGGATGGCGCGGCCGATGGTGACTCCCGGCCAAGTTGTCTCCACCAGAAAGGCACAGATGCCCTTGTGCCGACTCTTGGCGTCGATGGTGGCAAAGACGGAGAGATAGTCGGCAACGCCCCCGTTGGTAATCCAGTACTTTGTGCCGTTGAGAATATAGTCTTCGCCATCAGCTTTCGCCGTGCAGCGAATCCCTGCCACGTCAGAGCCCATTGTCGGTTCAGAAGTCGCAAAGGCGGCCAGCTTGAACTCCTTGGCGATTGCCGGGAGGTATTTGTTCTTTGCGCCGGTGTTCGACGAGAGCAGGATCGGTTCCATGCCAAGTGAACTGTCGAAAATCGATGTCGCCAGACCCGGGCAGGCTGCGGCTATTTCTTCGGTAATCAAAGCCGAATCCACCAGGGTTAAGCCCTGGCCGCCAAATTCCTTTGGAATGTCACTGCCTATCATACCGGCATCGAAGGCCTTGCGCAGCACCTGCATCGGGAGTTCATCTTTCTCGTCATAGTACCAGGCAACCGGCAGGACTTCGTGCTGTGCAAAGGTACGCGCCTTCTGCTGGAGGTCAAGCTGGTCAGGGGTCAGGCTGAAATTGAGCATGCTGGTCTCCTTGTTGGTTATAAAAGACTGAGAAGGGGGGCAAAGATCAAATCCCTCGAACCGGGATCTTCAAGATAAAGAAGATCTCAGGTACTGTTAAAGAAGGTATTGTAATATATCGGTTCAGGCAAGCAAAGTGAAATACGTGCAGGGAGGCGGGCAGAGAGCGCAATCTCAGCCATCGCGTCAACACCCGCGCGCGAACAGCAGCACGCCTGTTGGCGTCGATCATCCGGCCGCAACAACGAGCTCACCCCATTGCGGGGGATTGTTTGTCGTGCCCTTTTTCACCGGTAGGTTCACAGCACGGCCTTGAAGGATTATAAGTCTACGGATGCAGATTGTTTGCATTTATAGCATGAAGTAAAGAGTTTCCAGCGTACAAACCAAAAAATATCCCGGCAAGAAACGAGCAAGGCACCTTCATTTGTGGACAAGGAGACGATTATGAAAGCCAATCTTCGATGCGGTAAAGAGACAATCAGCTTGGAACTGCCTGCTTCCGCGCAGCTTATCGAAAACAGGCCGGCCGCAGCACTTGCCGACCCTGCCTCTATCGTGCGGGATGCACTGCTGCACCCTATTGGAACCGCTCCTCTGAAAGAAATTGCCCGGGGCCGTAAAAACGCCTGTATTGTTATCTCTGATATTACCCGGCCAGTACCCAACAAGGTTATCCTGCCCCCACTGCTGCAGACCCTTACCGAGAGTGGCATTGCTGCAGAGAACATCACTATTCTTATTGCAACGGGTATGCATCGACCAAACCTTGGCGCCGAGCTTGAATCCATGGTCGGTAAAGACATCATGGACAACTACAGAATCGTCAATCACTACTGCCAGAAACAGGAAGAATACCGGGAAATTGCGCGAATCGAGGGCGCACCCATCGAAATCAACACCCATTATCTAGATGCTGATCTGAAGATCCTGACTGGATTGATCGAACCACACTTTTATGCCGGTTTTTCAGGGAGCCGAAAATCCATTCTCCCCGGCATTTCCAGTTTTCAGACGATGAAGTTTATGCACTCCTACAAGGTAATTGATCAGCTGCAACAGGCAAACTGCAGGCTTGAAAACAACATCTTTCACCAGTACGCCATGGAGGTGACGGAACGTGCCGGGGTGGATTTTATCCTCAATGTCGTGATCAACCAGGAGCGCGAACTGGCAGGAGTTTTCGCCGGCCACTATGACCTTGCCCACCGGGCCGGATGCGACCTCGTTTCCAGCCATGCGGTGGCGGTCCTCCCGGAGAAGGTGGATCTGGTCATAACCTCCGCAGGAGGCTTTCCTCTTGATGCAACGTTTTACCAGGTGGCAAAATGTTTAATCGCCGCCAGAGATATCCTCAAGGAAAATGGGACTATCCTTGTCACATGCGGCTGCGAAGAGGGGCTCGGCAGCGAAGAATTCTGCACGATTATGCGCTCAAATCCTACCCCTGCCGATTTTGACAGGCATCATGGCAACCCGGATAATTTTGTTATTGATCAGTGGTGTGCACAGAATATCTATCAGACCCTGGCCCATGCCGGAAAAATTTATATCTATTCCCCCGGTCTTTCTCTGGAGGATGTACAACGATTTCAGGGGATCAAAATTGAAGACTGTCAGGCAACTGTGAACGACCTGCTCAAAAGCCATGAAAAAGTTGCCGTAATCCCGGAAGGACCATATGTTGTAGGCAAGCTCGCCGGCGACAATTGACCGTTCTGGCATCTGAGCCCCAGCCCATGTCGAGGATCTTCCTGGGTTTCATTTTCCTTGCATTTCATGACCCCGCCGATCATCGGCAAAAAAACATGTGGATGGCCTTGCCGAATTTGCCATACCTGTTGTATTGAACTGGCAGGGGCTGCGTCCCAGTTTGTAGACCGCTAACTCTGGCACTCTGTCATGTGCCAGAGTTAGCGGGGAATCCATTGAGGCGAAAGGAGCAGCAGCGCATCTCGCGTCTAGAGGGCCTCAAGTTGCACTCTGGCATCGGCAATGAAGTATATCCGCCAGGGGTAGAGATCCTTGTAATCCTCAGGCCTTTGGCTGGCAACCCACCGCAGATCTTTGCGGGCGCTTTGGCGGTCGCCTGTCACCTGGTAAAAATACTTGCCTTTGCCCCATCTCGGCAGCAGATAACCTTTACCGCTGGCGATCGATTTTTCCAGATAGGCCTTGCCCAGATCGGTATCGCCGCCAAGGAAAGACGGCAAGGCCAGGTAGCAGATGCTGTAGGCAAACTCTACCGCACCATTGCCATATTCAGGCGCCACCTGTTTGATTCTGTTAAGAAAGATTATGCCATACTTCAGCCAGCCGACGTTGATGATTTTTTCCGGCAGAGTCATGCCCTCCTTGAATTCGTATTGCAGGGCTGTTACCCAGAAAAGCATGGCCGGAGCATCTTCTGCCCGGAGTGTATGGGCTGCTTCCCAAGGTTTTTGGCCACCCTTGACCGCTGTTCGAAATTGCGGATTGCCATACATAGACAGTTCACAATATTTCATTGCCTGGTGGAAATGGGCGATTTTTTCTTCTCTGTCGGCCGTGTATGCAGTGCCGAGAAGTATATGGATATTGCCAAGGTAAGCCAGGGCCTCCCGATGCGCGGGATCGGCTGTTACCACCCGCTGCAGTAACTCCATACTTGCCATAATGCTTTCAAGGTCTGCCGCTTGGTCGAGTTTTTTGCGGGCCTCGGCATACAGCTGCTCCCCTTGAGCCGATCGTGATGCCGGAGCCGCTTCCTGCCATGAGGAATGCCAATTCTTTTTCCCGCAACCGCAGAGAAGAAAGAGCGCAAGCAATACAACCAAAACCGCATTTTTTGTAGGCATCGTATCCTCCCATGGTTGTTTGGTCTTCATCTGTTGGAGCACCTCTCGCATGGTGTTGGCTTGTGCCGCCTTACGCAGCGCAGGATTATCTCGTGAAATGAAAATATATTGTTAATTTGACTGATTAATTGGTTAACTTGACATCCCCTCTGAGAAATTGCAGCCAGAGGATTTTAAAGGTCTTATAATCGTGCCCACCTTCCACGCGGATAATGTGATCCGCCGGGAGGGCGGTTGCCAGGAGTTTTTGCGCCTCGACATAGGTGTCGTCATTGCCGAAGCCGAGATAAACAGGCGGGGTCTTCTGCACTGCCACCTCGGTTTTTATCCAGTGCCAGAGCATGCGCTGCCAATCCTTATCGGGAGAATAATCGCCTGGCTGCCACTGCTGCAGGCCCCCCTGTGCTTTGATTTCGTTAATTATTTCGTCATATCCAAGAAAAGGGTTTATCAGGTAGATGCCGGCAATCTCCTCCGGATGTGCTTTTATATAGAGAAGGGAGCCGAGACCACCCATAGAAGGGCCGACCAACCAGATTTTTTGGTATCCCTTCTTCCTGGCAGGCAGGATCACATCCTGCCTGAGTCGTTTAATCAGTGTGCGCTCAGAGTAGTAGGCGAAATGACTGTTCGGGGCCACCATGTCCACATCAATGTCCCGTTGCCAGGTCGCTTCGACCATCCCTTCCTCGGCGAAAGAACGATGGCTGCCGCCAAGGCCCCGGACAAATACAACCAGGTTTTTATGTGAAGTTGCATCGCCGGTATAGTAGAGAATGTCCAGAGGTTGGCTGGCAAAATAGGTACAACCGGAGAGAAGCAGGGAACTTGCCAAAAACAATAATTCAAGCACCTTGACCATAGCTGTCCTTGGCATAGGCTGTTTTTTCATACCGTTTCCTCTTGAAAACTAAAAAAGCCAACCACCTCGCAGGTGGCCGGCTTTTTCTTTTCCTTATTTTGCTCGAGCAGAGCTGGTTCTCTTCACTCTGTTCAGCTCCGCAACAGCCAGTTAATGCCCGGCCACAATTGCCGCTCTTGCCGCAGCCAGCCTGGCCAAAGGTACGCGGTAAGGAGAACAGGAAACGTAATTCAGCCCAAGTTTATGGCACAGGGCAATGGATTTTGCCTCCCCGCCATGTTCCCCGCAGATGCCCAGTTTGATATTCGGGTTGGTTGCTCGTCCCTTTTCCACCGCAATCCGCATCAATTCGCCTACCCCCTCGGCATCGATGGTTTCAAACGGATTGTCCGGCAGGATGCCATGAACCATATATTCAATCAGGAATCCGGACTCAGCATCATCTCTTGAAATACCATAGGTGGTCTGCGTCAGATCATTGGTGCCAAACGAGAAGAACTCGGCGTATTCGGCCAGCTTGTCAGCCGTCAGTGCCGCCCGTGGGATCTCAATCATGGTGCCAAACTTGTAGGCAATCTTAACCCCCATTTCCTCCATCACCTGCCTGGCGACTTTTTCAAGCGACTCGCGCTGAATCTTCAACTCGTTAACATGGCTGGTGAGAGGGATCATGACCTCAGGCCGCACATCAACTCCCTCCCTCGTCACGAGGCATGCCGCCTCAAAAATTGCCCGCACCTGCATCTGGGGTAATTCCGGGAAGTGAATGCCAAGTCTCACTCCGCGCAGGCCAAGCATAGGGTTGTCTTCCCGCAGGACTTCGACCCGGCTCAGTACTTTTTCTTTGGTCCGTACCTGCTTGAGCAGATCATCTATGGCGTCAAGGTTTGGCGCATGCTGCAGCTGGATCTTCAGATCCGACAACTCTCTGACCAGGGAGACATGGTCGGGAAGAAATTCATGCAGCGGCGGGTCGATGAGCCTGATCACCACCGGCAGGCCATCCATCACCCTGAACAGACCGGCAAAATCTTCACGCTGGTACGGCAGCAGGGATTTGATGGCCTCACTTCGCTGGACATCCATTTCGGCCAGGATCATCTTCTGCACAAAGGGGAGTCGTTCACTCTCCATGAACATGTGCTCGGTCCTGCACAGGCCAATTCCCTCGGCGCCATATTCTCTGGCGCGGGATGCATCCACCGGATAGTCAGAATTTGCCCAGACCCCAAGGGTCCGGAACTCGTCGGACCAGGAAAGAAGCTTGAGAAGCCATTCGTCCTTAATGTCAGGTTCCTTGGTCGTAATCTCACCAAGAAATATTTGCCCGGTTGTGCCATCAACAGAGATACATTCACCTTCTTTTATCACCATGTCTCCTACGGTGATCTGTCTTCTGGTCAGGTCGATGTCCATATCATCCACCCCGACCACGGCAGGAGTACCGAACTGGCGGGCAACCAGGGCCGCGTGGCTGGTCCGGCCGCCCCTGCTGGTGACGATTCCCTGGGCGGCGAGCATGCCGTGGACATCATCCGGCCTCGTCTCCGGGCGAACCATAATGACCTTCTTGCCATCTTCCTTGCCCCATATTTCGGCAAGATCCGCGTCGAGCGCAACGATGCCAACCGCAGCACCTGGGGAGACGTTGAGTCCTTTAGCCAGCAGTTTGTTATCCTGAATGGCCTTCTTTATTGACTGCGGGTCAAATTGCGGATGAAAGAAAAAATCGAGCATTTCGGGGGTAACCCGCATGAGCGCTTCTTCTTTGGTGATGATCCCTTCCTCAACCATATCCACCGCTATTCTTACTGCGGCCTGAGAGGTCCTTTTGCCGTCTCTGGTCTGCAGCATCCAGAGTTTGCCCTTTTCGATGGTGAACTCAACATCCTGCATTTCCCGGTAATGGTTCTCAAGCGACATCGCCACCCGCTCAAACTCCGCGTGTACCTCGGGCATCTCTTTTTTGAGTTCGGACAGGTCCTTGGTCTTGCGAATACCGGCGACCACATCCTCTCCCTGGGCGTTGGTCAGGTAATCTCCCTCAATTCTCCGCTCTCCCGTCGTGCCACTTCTGGTCAGGGCAACACCTGTTCCGCTGTCATCGCCAAGATTTCCATAGACCATGGTGACGATAGCGACTGCGGTACCCAAATCGTGGGGGATCCCTGCGGCGTTACGGTAATCGACAGCACGCTTACCGTTCCAGCTCATAAACACTGCTTCAGTTGCCATCTGCAGCTGGGCATAGGGTTCCGTTGGGAAGTGATGATGGGTATGAAACCTGAAAATGTTTTTGAATTCTTCGGTAACCGCCATCCAGTGCTCGGCAGTAAGTTCCGTGTCCGTCTTCACCCCTGCCTGTTTACGGGTTCTGGTGATAACCTCTTCAAATTTTTCGTCCGGGATATGCATCACCACGCTGCCGAACATCTGGATCAGTCTGCGATACAGATCGTAGGCTACCCTGGGGTCTCCCGTTCTCTCAATCAGTCCTGCGACGGTCGCATCATTCATGCCGATATTCAGGACCGTGTCCATCATTCCCGGCATGGAAAACTTGGCCCCCGAACGACAGGAAAGCAACAGGGGATTTTTCGGATCCCCAAAGGTTTTTCCCGTTGCCGCCTCTATTTCGTTCAGCGAGGTCGTCAGCTCCTCCCATAACCCCTCCGGCAGCTTTTCTCCCAGAGACAAATATTCATTACAAGCCTCGGTGGTAATGACAAAGCCATCCGGCACCGGTACCCCGATACGTACCATCTCGGCAAGATTGGCCCCTTTGCCGCCCAGCAGGCCCCGAACGTCGTCCCAGGAACCACCGACATACTCTTCAACCTGATCAAGCTCGGTAAACCGATACACCCATTTTTTACTCATCGAAACATCTCCTTGAACTACAATATTCAATACAGCTGATTCTTTTCAGCAACAGGACTGATTTGCACATTACACAAAGCAGCGGGAAAGTGGAATACTCCAGTTTATTTTTTTTTGCAAGGTTCGGTTATCTTTCTTAAATGATACGAAATCTTTCAGGGAATCCGGGGTATTGCCTGACGATTGCATTTGACGGAAGAAATTCAGCTCCCGGTCTCTGAAAAGTTAATGATTACCACTAAACCAGAGGTATATGGGGTTATCTCTTTATCTGTATCTTTTCGCCCGTGGCGTATTTGAACATGACATAACAGTCAGAGTGACGAATTCCGGGGAGTATAAGCATGAAAGGTACAAGGCAATCAGCAGTATTAATGAGAGGGAACTGGGTCCGTTACAGTGCAAAAGGGAATTTTATTTGAGGTATCGATCGCGTAAAACTCCCTTTTGTACCGATGAGTCTTTCAGGAAACGGTCTTTTCCACTATTTCCGCTTGGGCTTTTCGTACGTTCACCGCCGAAACCTTGAACTCCGGGATTTTGGCTAAGGGGTCGAAGGCGTCCGAGCTGGTGAGGATGTTCGCCGGATTTTCCCCGAAGTGAATGGGTAGAAACAGAGTACCCGGATCGATGGTGTTGGTGAGGCGCGCCGGGACGTCGAGTTCGCCCCGTCGTGAGCAGATAGTCAGCAGATCCCCGTTTTTGACCTCCATTTTCCCGGCGTCTTGCGGGTTAATCTCTACATAGCCGTCCTGCTGCTCGATATCGAGATGCGGCGACACCCGGGTCATGGTGCCGGTATGAAAGTGCGCGAACATCCGGCCGGTTGTAAGAGAAAACGGGTATTCTTTATCTGGTTTTTCCGCCGGTGGCTGATAGGTGATGGGATGAAATTTCCCGAGCCCCCGGCTGAAGGTATCCTTGTGCATATAGACCGTTCCGGGGTGTTTAGGCGTGGGGCAGGGCCACTGCAGGCCATCGTATCCCAGTCGCTCGTAGGTCATTCCCGCGTAACTCGGTGTCAGCGCGCTGAGTTCATCGAAGATCTCCCGGGCGTTGTTGTAATGCATCGGATAGCCCATGGCAGTACCCAGCCTGGCAAGAATATCCCAGTCCGGCAGGGTATCGCCGAGGGGTTTGACCGCCTGTTCGAATTTCATGCAGCGACGTTCCGTATTGGTGAAGGTTCCCTCTTTTTCGGCAAGAGCTGAGGCGGAAAAAACAACATCGGCGACCTGAGCGGTTTCGGACAGAAACAGTTCCTGGACGACAAGAAACTCCAGCTCCTGCAGGGCGTGATTAAGGTGATTCCAATCCGGGTCGCTCAGTTTCGGGTTTTCCCCGATGACATACAGTCCTTTGAGTTTACCCTCGAGAATGGCAGGAATCATATCGGTGATCGTCAGCCCCGGCTTTGCATTTAAAGAGCATCCCCAGGCCTTGGAAAACTTTGCCCGGGCCTTTTCATCGGTCACCGGCTGGTAGCCGGTAAACACATTGGGCAGCCCGCCCATGTCGCAGGCACCCTGGACGTTGTTCTGGCCACGCAGCGGATTCACCCCGCCGCCCGGAATGCCGACATTACCGCAGAGCATGGCAATGTTACAGCATGACTTGACGTTATCGACGCCCGTTACATGCTGGGTTATTCCCATGGCGTAGAGTAAAGAGGCAGCCTTGGCAGTGCCGTAGGCCTCGGCCATGCGATACAGGTCTTCCGGATCCACCCCTGTCGCCTCCGCCGTTTTTTCCGGCGTCGATTCCCGTATCGCCGCGGCAAATTCCTCGTAGCCTTCAGTCCGTTCTTCAATATAGGCGGCATCATGCCAGCCGTTTTCAATGATGATGTGCATCATGCCGTTTAAGAGCGCGACATCAGACCCGAGCTTGGGGCGAACCGCCACATCGGCAAACTGACTGAGCTGTATTCCCCGTGGGTCAGCTACGATCAATTTGGCGCCTTTTTCCTTGGCCCGCATCACTCTTCGGGACACCAGCGGGTGATTGGCCGTGGTATTGGAACCGATGATAAAGATGCAGTTCGACTTTTCAATCCCGTTGATCGAATTGGTCATAGCTCCGGATCCGAATGCGGCGGCAAGACCTGCCACCGTAGAGGAGTGTCAGAGCCGGGCGCAGTGGTCCACGTTGTTGGTGCCAAACACCGCGCGGGCCAGTTTCTGGGCCAGGTAGTTCTCCTCGTTGGACATTTTGGCGGAGACGAGAACCCCGAGGCTGTCCGGGCCATATTGGTCAATGATCTCCCTGAACCGGTCGGCGGTGATCTGGATGGCCTCATCCCAGCTGGTATTGATGAATCGACCGAAGGTCTTGACCATCGGTTTTTGGAGCCGCATGGGGCTGTTGATATGCTCATGCAGGTTCCATCCCTTGATGCAGAGTTTCCCCTGGCTGACGGGATGGGATTTCATCGGGATCGTACTGTTGAGCCTGCCGTCAATCGTCTCGAACAGGACACCGCAGCCGGTGCCGCAGTAGGAGCAGATTGAGGGAGTGAACGTGCATTTCATTGTATATTCTCCTTGCCGGTGATCGTCTGGTAGAGGGCGTCAACCGAGGAAGCTGGCAGATAACAATTACATCGGTTTGAGAGACAGCGTCACCTTGTCCCCGAGAAGAGAGAGCGGCGACTGCTCGCAACTCTCACCGGTGTTGTAGTCGAAAATATCCATGGTGATAGTATTCACCTTGCGATAGAGAAGCCGCAGGGGGATATCCATCGGGCAGGCATCTTCGCAAAGACCGCAGTCGATACAGCGGCCGACCATGTGGGAGGCGCGCACCAGATGAAAAATAGGGACCTGGGGCGGCAGCCTTCCCGGCCCGATCAGGTCTTTATGTTCGAGGGTACATTCCGCACAAAAACAGACCGGACAGATATTCCGACAGCCATAGCACTTAATGCATTTCTGGAATTCATACATCCACCGGATGTTTTTCTCCCGGTCGGAAAAAGCATCGGCACTCTCTATATCCATGGCGTTGTCAATTCCGACCTGCAGCTTGTAGGAAGCCGCCGTCTCGCCGCTCATATAACTGCAGTCGGCCTGCGGTTTGATCGGTGAAGGGCAGCAGTTGACATTGAGCGGAAAGATTTTTTCTTTATCGAGCTGGTGCCAGATTGTCAGGACATTTATCGCCCGCTGGTTGCAGTCGCGCGCCAGCAGGCCGATTTTAAGGTTCGGGTCCTTCTTTGCCAGATGTGTGGCTATTTTTTCAAGGCTGTAGCGCGTTTCACCCACAACCAAATGGTCCACGTCATCAAGTTCTTCCCGGGTAAAGCAGTGGGGCAAGGGGTGACCGCAATCTATTTTGTAGCCGAGAAACAGGTCAACTGTTCCGTCTTCAAGCCACTTTTTGACTTTTTTCTTCATTGTTCATTCCTCTTGAAGCGGCAGCTTCCAGTTCTAAATTGCCGAGAAGAGCCTCAGCCTCGGGTGCCGTCAGGGCATTGGTAAACTGGCTGGGGCCCATGGCCCGGATCTTTTCGGTAAAATTGGTGATGGTGTCGGCAAATTTCTGCGCCTCGGCGGAGGATATCCACTCGAGGTGCAGGCGTCCGTCAATCCCAATAAAATTCAATAATTCCTGAAGGAATCGCATCCGCTTAATGGTCATGTAATTACCATACAGGTAATGGCAGTCGCCGACGTGTCAGCCGCCAACCAGGATGCCGTCGGCCCCCTGCTGAAACGCTTTCAGGATATGGTGGGCCGATATGGTCGCGGAACACATTACCCGGATAAGGCGTACGTTCGGGGGATACTGCATGCGACTGACGCCGGCCAGGTCGGCGGCGCCATAGGCACACCAGTTGCAGACAAAGGCGATTATTTTCGGTTGAAATTCTTGGCTGGTCACGATTTTCTCCTTTGGCGATTGTTTCAGGAGCACAATGCCATTTCTATCTCGGCATAAAGCTGTTCATTGTTGAATCCCATCAGCATCGGGGCCTCCGATGGACAGGCTGCCGCACAGGCGCCGCATCCCTTGCAGAGCGCCGCATTGACTTCTGCTGCCTGCCGGTCGAGGTTAAAGGTGATCGCCCCGAACGGGCAGACGTTGATGCAGCCTTGACAGCCGCAGCAGAGTTCCGGATTGATTCGGGAAACCACCCCGCCGACCATGATCTGATCCCGTGTCAGAACGGTCAAGGCCCGGGATGTCGCGGCAAGTGCCTGGGAAATGCTCTCTTCTATCGGTTTCGGGTAATGGGCCATGCCGCACAGGAAGACACCTTCAGTGGCAAATTCCACCGGCCGCAGTTTCTGGTGGGCTTCCAGGAGCCAGCCGTCCTGATCCATCGGCACTTTGAAGAACTGTGCCAGCGAGGCATCGTGGTGGGACTCGATGGCCGTCGCCAGGCAGACGAGGTCGGCGCTGACGGCGATGTTGCCGTCCAAAACCGGGTCATGGAAGAGCACTTCAAGGCACTGTCCGGCAGCGATTACCACCGGTTTCTTCTGCAGTTCGTATTTGCTGAAGATAACGCCCTTCTGCCGGGCCTCAAGATAGAGACTCTCACGCTGGCCGTAGGTACGGATATCCCGATACAGGATAAAAATGCGTACCTCGGGATTCTTCTCCAGCAGTGCCAGGGCGTTTTTAATTGTATGCGTGCAGCACACCTTCGAGCAGTATGGCCTGTTTGCATCGCGGGAACCGACGCACTGAATAAAAACGATGTTCTCGGCCTTGCGCAGCCTGTGGTCATCGGTGCGGATCATCGCATCCAGCTCGAGGTTGGTGACCACGCCGCTGTGCTCGCCATAGAGATATTCCGCCGGTTTTGACTCTTTGGCACCGGTCGCCAGTATGGCAACCCCGTGTTTAATAGTTTCCGATTCGCCGTTTCCGGCAATCTCCGTCGTAAAGTTGCCGACAAAACCTTCGACATGCTTGATGGAAGAACAGAGGTGTACCTGGATACGCTCTTCGGCGTTGATGTCGTCGGTCAGTTTCTCCAGCCTGTTCGCCACCGATTCCCCCTGCCAGGTGCTGTTCAGCAGCCTGGCATTGCCGCCCAGGATATCCGATTTTTCTATAAGGTGGACCGGGAACCCTTGCCGTGCAAGCATCAGGGCCGAGATCATGCCGGTCAGTCCGCCGCCGATAACGAGCGCCGACCGGCTGACTCCCAGAGGACTCTGGGTCAGAGGCGATGCCAGACGCACTTTGGCGACCGCCATTCGTACGAGATCTTTGGCTTTCTTTGTCGCCTGGTCGGGATCATCAGAGTGCACCCAGGAATCCTGATTGCGGATATTGGCCATCTCCACCAGGTATTTGTTGAGACCGGCATTAATGAGGGTCTGCTGGAACAGCCCTTCATGGGTGCGGGGCGTACAGGCGGCGATGACAACCCTGTTGAGCCCCTGCTCGGTAATTGCCTGGGTCATCTTATCCTGGATATCCTGCGAACAGCTGAACAGGTTCTCCTCGACATAGGTTACGTCGGGCAGGGTGGCGGCGTATGTAGCGACCTCCGGAACCCGGACGATGCCGCCGATATTGATCCCGCAGTTACAGACAAATACGCCGATCCGGGGCCTCTGCCGATCGATGTTTCGTTCTTCGGGTGTTTCTTCATGGCGGATGAGAGTGCCCCTGGACGGTGCCAGACCGACCGTTGCCGCACAGGCGGCGGCGCTCGCTTCCATAACGGAATGGGGGATATCCTTTGGCCCGGTGAGGACACCGCAGGCATAGATACCGTCGACACTGGTCGAAACAGGGGCGAAACAGCTCGCTTTGGTGAAGTTGTCCTCCCCGAGTGTTACCCCCAGTCTTTGTGCCAGATCTACCGTTGCACCATTAATCACAAGGCCGGTGGAAAGCACGACCATATCATACACTTCTTCCCTTGCGGTACCGTTTTCCTCGACATAGCGCAGGATCAGGTTATCGCTGCCGGTTTCCCGTTTGATGGTATGAACGCGGGTGTTGACAAAGCGGACGCCGTTTTTTCGAGCGTTTTCATAGTACCGGTCGAAATCTTTTCCCTGGGTCCGCATGTCCATGTAGAAAATGGCACAGTCAAGCGGGGTATTGCTGTGTTCCTGAGCCATGACGGCCTGCTTGACGGCATACATGCAACAGACCGAAGAACAGTAACGGTGACCGGAGCGGTTTATGTCGCGGGAACCGACACACTGCAGCCAGGCTATCTTTGCTGGCGGCTTGCCGGCATCTTTTGGCCCTTTTTTTGACGAGGGACGAAGCAGATGTCCCTGGTACGGACCGGTTGCCGAGAGAATACGTTCAAATTCAAGCGAAGTAACGACATCATCGCATGTTGCGTAATTAAAGTAATCGAGTGAAGAGGGATCGTAAGAGTCAAAGCCGGTAGCCAGGATCATGCCCCCGACGTTGATGGAGATCGTTTTTTCCACGTCCTTGAAATTGATGGCCCCGGCGGGACAGTTTTTCTCACAGGCACCGCATTTTCCCTTGGTGAGATAAATACACTGGCTGGCATCGATGCTGTATTTCAGCGGCACCGCCTGGGAATACGGGACGTAGATCGCTTTGCGTTTGGCGATACTCTCATTATACAAGTCATCGACTTTTTTCGGACATTTTTCAGCGCACAACCCGCAGGCGATACACTTGTCCACATCCACGTAGCGGGGATGCTGCAGGATCTCAACGGTAAAATCGCCCTGCTTACCGGTAATGGAGCTGACTTCCGACAGGGTGAGGAGTTCGATATTAATGTGCCGGCCGACCTCGACCAGTTTCGGTGAAATAATTCACATCGAACAATCGTTGGTGGGAAAGGTCTTGTCCAACTGGGCCATCACACCGCCGATTGCCGGTGATCTCTCCACAAGATAGACGTAAAAACCAGAATCAGCCATATCCAGGGCAGCCTGCATCCCGGCGATACCGCCGCCGACGACCATGACTGCGCCCTGTTGTTTTGTCTGCTTAGCTGTTGTTGTCATAAAACATTCCTTCGTCCGGGTAATGATTTTTTTCGGCTGGCGGAGAACCGAAACGTTAATTGTAAGGGAGCGTAACCACGAAGGTTGTGCCTTTCCCGATTTTGCTGGTCACCTGGATATCGCCGCCATGGTTGTGGACGATATTGTGGCAGATGGCAAGCCCCAGTCCGTTACCTTCGGGCTTGGTTGTAAAAAATGGATCAAAGATGGTTCCCATAAGGTCCTTGCTGATGCCGTTGCCGGTGTCGGAAACGGCAACAAAGGCCTGCTGCAGTGGTGTTTCACCTGTTTTGACAGTTATTTCCCCTTTCTCGCCAATGGCCTGAATGGCATTGAACAGCAGGTTGACGAAAACCTGTTCGAGCTGGTTGCTGTCCACCAGCACCGGCTGCAGGTCCTGCGAAATATTCTCGTGGATCCTGATATAGTGAAGTTGCGTTTCATTCTCCACAAGCTTTATGGCCCTTGTGACGATGTCGTTTAAATTGTGGAGTTTTTTCTCCGGGGAGGGATTTCGCGAGAATTCCAGCAGTCCTTCGACGATGTTCTTGCAGCGGGTGGTCTCATCGATGATAATCTGCAACCCTTCGTGAAAACGGTCTCCTTCTTCGGTTTTCTTGATCAAGTTGGTGCTGAACAGCATGATGCCGGTCAGCGGGTTGTTGATCTCATGGGCAATGCCCGCCGCCATACGGCCAAGCGAAGACATTTTTTCAAGTTGAGCGGCCATGTGAAAGTAATGGGTTCGCTGGTTTTCATAGAGCCGAACCCGCTCGATGATGCAGGCACACTGTTCCGCAACGGTCAGGAGGAAATCGAGCTGATCGTCTAAAAACACACGTTTTTCCGGTAGATATATCCGGATGATGCCAAACATTTTTTCTCGGATGGAGAGCGGTACATCGAGCATCATCCGGACACCCTCGTCCCAAGCCTGCTGCGGATATTCCACCCGGGGAGCATTCCAGATATCGGTAATCTCATGCACCCGGGACTGACTCCCCGGTTCAAACAGGATCTTCTTTTTGCTGACCGGTCCTTTGGAGAGGTAATTTTCACCGATGCCATAGGCGGCGGCAACCTCGAACTGGTCCGTTTCCTGATTCAGCAATCTGAGCAGAGCCCCTTTGGCATTGAGTACTTCCGAGATTTTCTGTACCACCAGATCAAGGACTTCATTCAGATGATCGTGGGCATGCATTGTACGTATAATATCCCGGAATGCCTGGAAATACTTTCTGTAGTCAGTTGACATGTCCATGCGTTACTCCTTGTATTCAACGAGATGCCGGACACACTCACCGCCCGGTCGACAATGCATAGCGTTCTGTTTTATATTCGCCCCCACGAAAAAGCACTGTGGGATACGTACCAGCACCAAATTATTGCGTGTTAGAAACCAAGAAGGATTGCGGTCGGTCCTAAAGCTGCCAATCCCTTTTCTGGGCGCATTCAAAGACATATTTCAGCTGTTTCTGCGTCAATTCCCCCACATTTTTATTGATCCAGTCGATGTTCCCCGTGGCGATGGCTTCCTTGGCTTCGTCGGAAAGGGCATACTCGGCCAGCGCCTGTGTTCCTTTCTTCTGGAGATCGTTACAGAACAGCTGGTCTTCATTGGTTCGATCGAGAACCTGAAGCACCTCTTTTTTCTGAATGAGCTTGTCTGTTTCAGAAATGGAGTGGACGTATGCAGCATTTTTATCTTTGCTCAGTTCCAACGTTGTCTTGACGGACTTGATGATCTGATTTTCGCTGAAAGGTTTGGGGAGAAAATCGGAAACTCCGTTATGCATGGCATCGACTGCGACAGAAGTGCTGACAAATCCGGTAATTACGATGATCTTGGTATCGGGGGTATGCCGCCGGACCTGTTTGATGACGTCAAGGCCGTTCATATCCGGAAGCCGGATATCAGCAATCAACAGATCGAAATCGTCTTGCTTGAAGGCATCGAGTGCCGACTGGCCGTCATTGGCCACCTGGACACTGTAATTTTCATCAGTAAGGACTGTTGCCAGCCCTCTGCCGATGTTTACGTCATCTTCCATGACGAGAATTCGGGTTGCATCTGCTTTGTGTGCCTGGGCCTGTACCATTGTCCCATCCTCCTGAATTTTATTGTTTTGAAAACGAAAAATCGAAGAATTACAACTTTGACTGCAGCAAAAAACAGTCCACCAGTTCGCTAATTGTCCACATTTTTTTATGCTCAATGAAATCAGGGGGATGGGCGTGGGTGAGAACGAATGTTAGAAAAGGAAATGGACCAAAAGGAGAGGTGAAGAAAACAAGCAAAACAAATTTTGTTTATTATTAAAAACAGTTATCTTGCGTATATGTAATTATACAGGTGTATGTGTAATTATACATCTATACGGTGAAAGAAATATTATGCTTTTTCATCATGGTTGAGAAATTCGAGCGTTGCATACCGGCTAATTTTGCCGCCCGACTGATATTGCCGTCTGCTTCGTCGAGGTTTTTTTGCAGGAAGGCCTTTTCGGCAGGGTTGTATTGGATATCGAGGAGATGCTGTTTATAGGCCTTGAGTTCGGGCAGGGTTGTGGGAAGGGTTGATTCGGCGTCGTGGTTTCGGGAATCAAGATGGCCATGCAGGCTGGAACTGTCCACCAATTGCTCGTCAACCATAATGACCAGCCGTTCTATAACGTTTTTTAACTGCCGGACATTGCCCGGCCAATGGTAATTGGTTAGCGTCTCCAGAGCACCGTCGGAAAAACCGTCCAGATGCTTCTTGTTTTTCCGACAGAACTGTTTGAGGAAATGATAGGCGAGTTTGGGAATATCTTCTCTTCGTTGTCTTAATGGCGGAAGATGGATAGGGAAGACATTCAGGCGGTAGTAAAGATCAGGCCTGAAGGTGCCATCAAACGTCTTGTTCTCAAGATCCTGATTTGAGGCGGCAATGATGCGCATGTCGGTCTTTTTGATGCTGCTGCCACCGACCGGTTTGTACTGCCCGTATTCGAGGACCCGCAAAAGTTTTGCCTGGATATTCAGATCGAGGTTTGCCACCTCGTCGAGGAACAGGGTGCTGCCGTTTGCAGCCTCAAAAATACCCTGCTTGTCTCTGTCAGCGCCGGTAAAAGATCCTTTGACGTGCCCGAAGAGCTCACTCTCGAGCAAGGATGTCGAGAAGGCACTGCAGTCGATGGCGATAAAAGGCTGCTCGGCTCTGCTGCTGCGGGCATGGAGAGCACCGGCAAAGAGTTCCTTGCCGGTGCCACTTTCACCGTTGATAAGAACCGTGGCATCAGTGGGTGCCACTTTCTTGATCGCTTCGAAAACTGTAAGAATGGCCGGACTGTCTCCGACGATATTGTTAAACTCAAAACGCTGGAACAGCTGTTTGCGCAGCTGTAGATTATCGCGTCGCAGCCTGGCGTTCTTCAGCGCCTTGCTGATTGCCTGGGTGAGCTCTTCATCGCTAAAAGGCTTTGCGAGATAGTCGAAGGCGCCATTCTTCATCGCCTGGACGGTCTGCTGTACGGTTGAAAAACCGGTCATCATGATGACATGAAGTTCCGGATATGCCAGGTGAATTTCAGCAAGCAGGTCGATACCGTCGCGGTCCGGCAGTCGTATGTCGAGCAGGACGAGGTCGTATTCCCCCTCCTCCAGGCTGTTCCTGCCTTCGGCAGCGGTTGCGCACCAGGTGGGATTATGACCCATATCCCGGCAGATCATGGCACAGCCACGGCCGATGGCCGGTTCGTCATCTATGATCAAGATATTGGCTTTGAACATTTTCTTTCCTATCTAGATAACAGCATCAGTGCTGCCCGATACAGTGAACGAATAGTGAGCTGCGTCAGTTTTTTACCGTACCGCTTCGGGTGGAAAATGTCAAAAGCTCATACTTGTTCGTAAAACGATGGCTCAGTCTAGAACAAGAAGCCATCCTTCATCCTCTTTTTTGCATAACAAATAGCCGATGTCACTCCCTTCCAGGCAGGTTCTGCCATCTTAAAGGGTCTCAGAAAAGGATGGTTTTTTACTGTTTTATGCAGCATTCCTGCTCGAATGTGTTCGTAGCCACTTGCCTATCCCGTATAAACTGATCAGAAGCCAGCAAAACTCGATAATAAATGCTGAGAGATTGAAGTCAAAGCATAACGAAGCCAATATCAACAATGCGCCGGAAAAATTCATTATGTTGAAGGCGAGGGAATGATTGTCAAGCCGATTTACCTGCAGCATGAAATAGGCGAGCAGGATCAAAAAAACTCCGATATTTCCAATGAAGTCGTACCAGTAGTATTCATGCATGTTGTTAATAATCCGATTTATTTGAAGTAGACCCTGGTGATTCATTTTTTATAAATGAATCTTGTGAAGGCGCTTATCCCTCTGGACTCCTTCTAAGCTGAAATTTAGTGGTAATCACAACAACATTTGCACTTATGCCATGCGATGACAGTTTCATAGCGACAGCGGCAGTTAAGCCTATTGCGCTTAAACTTGAGTGAACTGTCAGCGTGATGTACTTCCCGTAGACCAGTCCTCAGAAAATTCTTGTTTCGCGGGATGACCGCTTTACATCTCCAGGGTAGTGCCGACGCTGCCGAAGAAGAATCGCTCCCCTAAATGAGCATGCAGCATTGCCGCCCGTGACAAACCGGTACAATGGGAAACGCCGATGCGCTCGATTTGATAACGGTCGAATACTTTCAGGGTTTCTTCGAACTGTTCGTCACTGGAAAAACCAAGGTGGGTTCCGCCGATTATTGCATGAATCCGGTCACGTCCTGTCTGTGCCAGGGTGTACTCGATGATGTTAATCATGCCGGCGTGGGCACAGCCGAGGATCAGGGTCAACCCCCTGGGTGTATCTACAATGAGCGACAAATCGTCCTTCAGTGGGTCGGGGTGGATGGTGCTGCCGTCGGGGAGGATTTTGGTCATACTGGCATCGCCTTTCTCAAAGATGCTCAGGCGCGGAATCTCTCCTGTTAAAAAGACACCGGGACCAACCGTGACCATCGTGTTGTCGAGACGGAAGTTCGCGCCCAGTGATTCCAGATAAGCACGACGATACGGAATGCCAACAAATCGGCTTTGCTCTCCTGACGACCAGATTCTTTCTGTAAAGATATCCGGGTGGCCGTAGACATCGACTGCTCCTCTTAACTGGAGAACTGCGGGTAATCCACCAGTATGGTCATAATGGCCGTGGCTGATCATAACAGCCTGTATACTGCGCAGGTCTTTGTTGAGGGTAAGAGAGTTCTGCACGATGCCGAAACCTTGACCGGTATCGAAAAGATAGTTGCCGTCGGGAGTCTCCACAAAACAGGCAAAGCCGTGTTCACCGATAACACCAAAAGGCATACCCGCGGTGTTTTCGCAGAGGATAGTCAGCCGCGTTGTCATTGTTCTTCTCCGTAAAAAGGTTTGTCGAAAAAAATAAAGCACAAATGACCAAGAACATACAACAGGATATTGCTCTGCCAGGGCCTGGCAGAATCCGCATCGCAGTACTTTTCCGATTGCTTTCGGTCCATGTGAGCATATGCTTATTATTTTTGCAACAAATCAATTCTCAGACAAGGGTCTGTCTTTTAATCGGAGGCGATTTTCATCGAGTTCTTCCTTGTTCATACTTCCTTGCTGTTCTTATGAATGCCCAACGTCTATATGAGCCAACAAGATTGCTTAACCATTAATAGGTTGACATGCAAAACCGTTCTACATAAGCTTATGTAAACTAAATGAGTTACTATTATTACAAATGATGAAAGTGGAGGATGTTATGCGAGTACGAGCAGGAACAGGGGCCAGTGGACTCCAGGACTCTTACGAAGCAGGGAAACAGGCAGCCACGGCTGCCGTCAGTAAGCTAGGCGGAGAGAAACCCTCGCTGGTACTCGTCTTCACCATGCCGCACTACGATCTTTCTCTACTTTTATCCGGGATACGTTCGGTTACAGGATCGGTACATCTGGCCGGTGCCACAGGCTCTGGAGAAATACTGCGTGCAGAATATATGGGGTTCGGTGCAGGTGTTGCTGTGATGGTGATGACCGCCGGTCCTTACCGTTTCGGCATCGCATCGGCGTCCAACATCCATGGCGACCTGGACCAGTCAGGGCAAAAAATCGCCCGGGAAAGCAAAGCTGAAGCCGGTCCATCTCCTTACTCAGCCATGATTCTTCTCGCCGATTGCCTTGCAGGCAACCTGCAGCAACTTTTCCAGGGCGTGTACAAAATAACGGGCCCGAAAACCTGCATTGTCGGCGGCGCGGCGGGAGACGAACTTCAATTCAAGGCCACATTCGTTTTCCATGACGACAAGGTCATTGATCAGGGCGCCGTCGCTGTTTGGATAGCTTCCGACAAGCCGCTGCACACTTCGATTCAACACGGATGGGAGCCGGTTGGCGTGCCACTGCTCGTAACGCGTGCCGAGGGAACGGAAATCATGGAATTAGGAGGACGTCCTGCGTGCGAGGCGTACGAGGAGCAACTTGGCGTGGCCCCCGGAGAGTTAACTGCTGAAAATTTCTGGGATACCTCAATGCATCATCCGCTCGGCATTCTGCAAATGGACGGGTCGTCGATCATCCGCGTCGCGCGGACCAAGACGCCTGACGGCTCATTGCTGATCCAGGGCTGCGTTCCGCCCGCCGGCAGCGCGGTTCAGGTGATGAAAAGCTCGGAGGATCTGCTGCTTGCTGTGGCGGAGGATGTCGGCCACGACGCGCTGTCGGGCAACCCGGAGGCCGCGGTAGTTATCGCCTTTAGTTGCGCTATGCGTGCGCGGTTATTGAAGGACAGGATTCCCGAGGAAGCGGCACGGCTTCAGGCCGCAGCAGGTGAAGCTGAAGTTTTCGGGTTGTATTGTTGTGGCGAATTTGCTCGTGTTTCAGGGACGCTCGGCACGCACAACGCCACTTTGGCTGCAATAGCACTATAGGATTCCTATGGTTAGCATTGAGCGGCCCGGCGATGTCGCAGCTGAGATGGACAAGCTCAAGCAGGCTCGTGACGAGGCATTGCGGGCCGCGCGGTCCGCTGTCTGGGACGCAAGTCGCGTTAACCGACTCCTGACAGTCTTGAACGAGCCTGCTCCGCTCGAGTTTCTGCTCGAAAAAATTCTTACCACCGTTTCAGAACTTTTCTCAGCTGATGTTGTGGTACTGCTGGATCCAGCGGGAAGCGGAAAGTATTCCCCGTTAGCATCCGTTGGCTTGCCGGAGGACTATGAGTTCGAGGCTGCTTCAGCGGGCAGCATTGCGACATTGTTCACAACCTATCGTGCAGGAACCGTTTTCGACCGGGAGATGCTCCGGGCACATCCTGTTTTTAATGAATTGTCCCGGATGCTGAGCGTAGAGGCGGCCGCATGGATTCCGATGCAGGGCAGCCGGGAATTGCGCGGGGCGCTCATCCTGGCGCGTTGCACACCAATCCCCTTTACCCGCGAAGAGATGGGCCTTCTTGCCGCGATGGTGTATCGCATCGCCCTCACGCTTGAACAGATTCAGAATAAAAATCAACTCGAACATATCGTCCGGGGAAATCAGAAAATCGGCCGCCATCTAGAAGAATCTGCAATTGAGGAAGAGGCTGTGCAGGCGTTTCCGGTTATTGTTGGCGCCGACGCTGCCGTCCTTTATCGCCGCAAGGACGAGGTAAGTAGCATCTGCGCAAGCGTCCCGGCAAAAATTAACAAGAGTGCCCCGGAATGGTCGTTTTTGGCGAATCTTTTGAGTAATGATCAGGCGATATTGCTGGGCGAAGCTGCTTCCGTCACCAACTCCGAGCACAGCCGCTTTCCTGCCAGTTCAGCGGATTTTCCGTATCGTGCGCTACTTGCGGCCCCTCTTTTCCATGATGGGCGGTTGCGGGGTCTGCTTTGTGCTTTCAGATACAATGCTGTTGATTTTACCCTGGAAACGAAACAGATCGCAATGTTGTATTCCGGGCAAATCGCGGCCGCACTGGAGAATGCGAATCTCTACGGCGCTCTTCGCGATGAACTGCGCGAGCGGCTGTCCATAGAGGCATCGTTGCGGGAAAGCGAAGAGCGGTTCAGGGCATTGGTCAGAAATATATCGGATGTCATCGCCGTACTGAATTCGGACGGGACGATCAAGTACGTCGGGGAAGCGGCAGCCAGAGCCTTGTGGGGACGATCGGCGGAAGAACTCGTTGGTATTACTTTGCTTGACCGGGTGCATCCGGATGATCTTCAAACACTTACGGCTGTGATCGCGGATGCCTTGGGAAAACCCGGGGAAAACATAAGTGTTGTTGTCCGTATGCGAGAAGGTGAGGCCGAAACCTGGAGATACTTTGATGTTATTTTTACCAATCTGTTGCACGACTCTTCGGTGAAGGGGATAGTCTCCACGTTTCACGATATTACCGAGCGCAAAATTTTTGAAAAGGAACTGACGGAACGAGCTTTCAGCGATCCGCTTACCGGGCTTTCCAATCGGGCAAACTTTATCGACCATGTCCGTTCCGCGCTCAACATAGCGGTCGAGCAAAGCACGTCAGTGGCCCTCATATTTTTCGATCTGGATAATTTCAAGCGCGTCAACGATACCTTCGGCCATGTGGCCGGGGATGAAACGCTCCGCACTGTCGCCGACAGGGTTAAAGGCTGCCTGAGAAACAATGATATGGTCGCGCGTCTTGGTGGCGACGAATTCACCATACTGATTGAGAATGTCAAAGACATCAGTCAGTTGTTGCCTTTCCTCGAGCGACTCCTTGCGGCTTTGATGATACCGGTGCGACTGAGCGGCATTGACGTGAATGTCGGCGGCAGTATCGGTATAGCAATAAGCAGGCCGAACGAGGACGACGCCGAATCATTATTGCACAAGGCCGACTTGGCTATGTATCGCGCGAAAAAATCAGGCAAAGGGCGCTACGTTGTCTTCGACCCTGCCTTTGAGGGCGACCTTCCTGTTTAGACAACCTTTCAGCTACAATGCAGTATGACTGTGGCCTTGCCTCATCCTCCTTTGGTGTCGTCGAGCAACACAAGATCCGCCCACTCGCTTAGTTCCACCGCATCCGCTGCTTTCTGGAGGCAATCGGCAAGCCCATCTTGTCGGTTATGCTCAAATTTGCAGATGTGTTGTTTCCCAACCTGTACCCGATACGTACAGGTTCCCTGCGTATTTTCACCATCGTTTATGATTCTGATCATGGCATCATCCTCTCAACTCGTCATTGGTCTTCTTGGAAATGCATTATCAATGAGTATAATCATAAACAACACCAGTACATTCCAAGATTCGTCTGGGCATGTAAATTTTTTTTCATTAATTGACATGTTGTATTGCCATCGCAGCAGGCTGCAGCATAGCCGTAAAATCGGTACAGTTACTGGTACATAGATCGTACCAGGCAGACTGAGCTGCACCCTGGAAACAATGGCAAACGTATTTAAAAAAACTGCAATGGCTGAGTCCACAGGGTGACTGGAACCCGGACAGGGTATGATTATGGATATTGTTACGCGAATAGATTTTGCCGGACTGACCGATAGTCTGGCGCACGCACATGCTGAAGGCCGCGGTTTTTTATATGAGCATGAGGTGTATGATTTCCTGTCAAGTCTTGGCGCGGAAACACCGCCCAGGTGCGCGCTGATATCTCGCGGAACACTCCCCTCGGATGCGCAAATCATGACCATCCCCGGGGACAGGGCCGTGTTGAAAATCGTTTCACCGACTATCCTGCATAAGACTGAAGTCGGGGGTGTGAGAATTGTTGCCAAGGAACCAAACAAGGTTCGATCTGCTGTCCGCCGAATGTTCTATGAGATTCCTGAAAACTATGCGTTGTGGATTGAGCGCAATGAGGATGCTGCACCGGAAGAATACCGGGGCCTTGCCGGGGCGGCGCTGGTTGCCGCGATCAGTCAGGATATCAAAGGCGTCCTTCAGGTGCAGTTCATGCCCCCTGATTCGAGCGCTTTTGGCAATGAACTGATTGTAGGGCTTCGGAGAACTCGGGAATTCGGCACCATAATCAGCGCCGGGCTGGGCGGAACCGACACGGAGATTTACGCGGAAAGGTTCCGGAAGGGCCAGGCCATCGTGGCTGCATCGGTTGAGATGACTGACGGAGAGCAGTTTTTTGAGCTGTTCAAAAAGACCATCTCCTACCGGAAGCTTGCCGGCTTGACCCGGGGGCAGCGTCGGGTTGTCACCGATGAGCAGATCATCGAATGTTTCAGCTCTTTTATCAAGGTCGGGCGTCACTTTTCACCCATGAACCCCGACGCTCCGTACGTTATTGATGAGCTGGAGATCAACCCTTTCGCCTTTACCGATTACCTTATGGTGCCTTTGGACGGACTGTGCAAGTTCTCACTGCCCGGCGAACTGCCGCTGATAAATCGTGCAATCGACAAGATCAGATACATCACAAAACCGCGGAATATCGGCATTATCGGCGTGTCATCGACGCGCCTGAATTTTGGCCGGACCATCATGAACAGTATTCTCGATGCTGGATATGATAAAAATGAGGTGTTTGTCATCAAGCCTGGCATTGAGGCAATCGGTGGGGTTCGCTGTGTCGCCGACCTGAAGTCTCTGCCCGGGGCTCTGGATCTGTTTATCGTGGCTGTCGATGCCGCCCAGGTTCCTGAGCTGGTTGACGAGATCCTGGAAGCCGGCAACGTGCATTCGGTTATGCTCATTCCCGGAGGCATGGGCGAAACGGACGACAGTAAAGATCGGGCCATTGAGCTGGCGGCAAAGATCAAAGCTGCGCATAAAGCCGGGACCGGACCGGTATTTTTGGGAGGCAACTGCATGGGCGTTATTTCCCACCCCGGGAATTACGATTCCTGGTTCATCCCGGAAAGCAAGCTTCCCAAGAGTCATGGCAAGAGGTATGCGCCGGTTGCATTAATATCACAGTCAGGGGCATTCATGGTCACCCGCATGGCCCAGTGTCCGGAGATTGAACCCGCCTACCTCATCTCCATGGGAAACCAGAACGATCTGACTCTCGGGGATATGGTGCACTACTTCAAGGACAAAGACGATGTGAAGGTCATCGCAATTTACGCGGAAGGATTCAACGACCTTGACGGGCTGGCCTTCTGCCGGGCCGTGCGCTGCGCCGTGCTGGCCGGAAAAGATGTCATCGTTTATAAGGCCGGCCGGACCCCGGAGGGGAAAAAGGCCACCGCCGGACACACCGCCTCCCTGGCCGGTGACTACATGGTCTGCGAATCCTGCGTCCGGCAGGCCGGGGCTATTGTCGCCCGCAACTTCACGGAGTTCGACGGTCTCGTCATGCTTGCCCAGCGATTGAACGGCAAGGTTGTCCGGGGCAACCGTCTCGGTGCGATTTCGTCGGCCGGCTTTGAAACGGTGGGAATGGCCGACTCAATCCAATCCGACGACTTTGACATGCGTCTCGCCACTATCAGCCATGAAACCGTTGCAAAGCTCAAACGCATTTTGACCCAAAAGGGTATCGACAGCCTGGTAAATGTACGCAATCCCCTGGATATCAACCCGGGGAGCGACGATGAGATCCTCTGTGTTGCCGCGCGTGCCTTCTGCGAAGACCCCGGGGTCGATGCCGTTGTCCTGTCCATTTTACCCATGACCCCGGCCCTGACGATCAATCTGGAAAACCAGGGTGCAGTGGAGGGCGGGCGAAGCATTGTGACCATGCTCGAAAAACTGGTCAGGGAAACCGACACGCTTCTGGTCTGTTCCGTGAACGCCGGCAAGTATTATGACGGTTTTATCCGCCGGTTGGAGGCCGCTGATATTGCTGTGTTCAAATCGGCTGACACCGCTGTTTCGGCCTTGAGTCAGTACATCGAGGGACGTTTGAATGCAACGAGGATCAGGGTCGACGCCGGCGTGTAATGTTCCGCATTTTTTTCAGGAGAACATTCGTCCGGTTTTTTCGACAAAGACCTCGGGAAGTTCCACGACTTTTTTGATCTGATAGTCAAATGCCAGAAACGATGTGAAGCCGCTTAGCAGTTCCTGCCCGTCCGATTCCCGGGTGACACTGTATGCAAGCGTGCATTTTTTCCCGGCTATCCCTACTCCTGTAACATGCACAAGGAGCACGTCGCGGAGGAAGCCTTCGCGGTGGTACTTCACACCCGATTCCACAATTATGATGCCTCTGTTGTCTCCGATGTTTTTGTCGGAGAAGCCAAGATGCTGCAGAAAGTCGAGGCGGCCCTTTTGAAAGATAACCAGAGCTCGTTCATTGCCGAGGTGGGCACCGACACTGATATCGTCTTCGGTTACAATATAGCGGGTGGAAAACAGCTCCGTCATTATTTTATTCCTCCGGTATTGTTAGAAACCGGCCTGAAATACCTCACGTCCGTGTGCACATCACCCCCGCGGTAGATCTTTTTCATCAAGTATTCTCCTTATTTTTTGGGACAGTTCGGACAAGTTGAATGGTTTCTGCAGGAACCCGTTACACCCTCTGTTGAGTATTTGAGTTGCCTGACCGTTGATGGAATAGCCACTGGACAAAATTACCGGTACGGCTGGGTATAATTTTCGTATTTGATCAAAAGTCATACTGCCGTCCATTCCCGGCATGATCATGTCAAGGAGAACAAGATCAACCTCTTGGCCTTTGTTCTGCATATGTTCAACGGCCTGCTCGCCACCTTTTGCGACAATCACCGTATACCCCAGTTTCTCCAGCAAGGCCTGGCCCACCTCAAGTATTAACTCTTGGTCATCTACCAGAAGAATCGTTTCAGAACCTTTTTCGATCATGGATTCAACCTGACTTTGATGAAATGGATCTTTGTCCGACACCGGTAAATATATATCGAAGGTTGTCCCGTGCCCCAGTTTGCTGGAGACCGTGATAAACCCGTTGTGGTTCTTGATGATGCCATAGGCCGAAGCCATCCCTAATCCTGTTCCATGGCATTTGGCCTTGGTTGTAAAGAATGGATCAAATACCCGCTGCTGCGTTGTTTCATCCATGCCAACGCCGGTGTCGGTAAACGAAATCTTCGCATAACGTCCAGGCAACACATGGTACGGTGCAAGATAAGAATCATCCAGGGGAACGATTGAGGATTCCAGGCGAAGTTCTCCGCCGCCAGGCATCGCCTGCCAGGCGTTGACAAAGATATTTAACAGTACCTGTTCAATTTGTTGCCTGTCAACCTCGGCCACTATTGGTGACTGCGACATGTTGGCGTGAATCTGGATCTCTTTTCTGGTGCGTTTGAACAGGGTGGCACTCTTTATTACCAGGTCATTCAAATCTGTCGGTCTGGGGTCATACTTGCCGCCACGGGCGGTGCCGAGCAGTTGCGCGGTGAGGCTGGTCGCACTGCGCACATGTTCCTCTATAGCCTGGATATGTTCGAGGTCAGGGCTGGATGGTTCAAGATTCTCAGCTATCAAGGAAGCACGGCCCTGAATCCCCATTAACAGATTGTTGAAATCGTGGGCAATACCTCCGGCCAGGGTGCCAATCGCTTCAAGTTTCTGATTTTCGTAGAACCGGTGCAGAAGTTTCTTCTTCTCGCTTTCTGTTTGTTTCTCTTTGTTTATATCTGTCAGCACACCACGTAGACCAACTGGTTTGCCATCCTTCACAATTGGGCGGCTTGAAGTTCTTACCCAGTGTGGTTTTCCCGTGCTGTCGAGAAGGCGATAGTTCGTAGATTGTAAGTCTCCTGAGATAACCTTCGGAAACAGTTCCTGAACCATTGCGAGGTCTTCCTGGTAAACTAATTCTGTAAAGTGGACTCCCGTGAGGTCTTCTGGCCGGCGTCCGAGAATTAATGTAATGACGGGACTTATGTATTTCACTATACCTGTTGAATCAAGCTCAAAAATTGCATCGTTGATTTCTTCGGTGAGTCGCCGATAATTCTCACGAGAGTCCTTCAGTTCTTTTGTTCGAGCCTCAACTAATATCTCCAGGCGATTTTTATGTTGCGCTAATTCCTGCGCGGTTACTTCTAACCTCCGGTGTGATTGCAGGAGCTCCGAAGTGGAAAGAGCAATGCGTCTTGCCACAATATGTAACGCTATGATGAATACGATGCCCATGTATCCTGCATAGACGAATGTTTTGTCGGAGGCTGTCAGAAGAGCAAGCACCAAAGGCATAACCGTGGGAAAGGTAAAGCAGGCAAAGGCGAGCAATGATGGCGAGAGCGTCAGGATTGCCCCCCCGCTCATGCCGCAGATTATCGCGATAAGATAGAATGTATGCAGATCCGAAGCAGAGGCGTACAAAAGGATTGATGCAACTCCCCAGGCGATTCCCTGGAGAGTGATTAAGGCAAGGGTAATATAATATTTCGTCTTGAAATTCAGGGATTGACTTGATTTGCCTGTAAACCAAAAATAGCATACGAGGCGGAGACCGGATGCGCCGACGATCAGCCATAGCCAGAACTGTTGCGGGGCTGGAATGGCCAGATACGTAAGAAAAGCAATACTCAGGTTAACCGCAATTGCCGTCCTGGTATTCTGGAGCAGCAGACGTGTTTGTTCCTGCAAGAGAACTTCGTTATCTCGTTTACTGCTTCTGTGATTATTGCGTTCGTTCATCCGGATAAGAGAACCTCAGCTTGAGGACTAACGTTCGAGCAACTCTTTGCTAGACGACGAAAGAGTTGCCTCCTGTTTCATGCCAGAGGCCATCGACAACGCCATGGCATTTGCATGCGGTACCAATGAGCAGTGGAGTTTCAGATAGCGACCTGGCAGTTTCAAGCAGGTGCCATAAATCTTCCGGGAAAAAACCTCCTACTCCCGAATGAAACTGGCGGCTTCGGATGATGAGTGGGGTGAAGTTGCCTGCAACCATTGCTTCAAGAAGAAAATATAATGCCGGTGGTCGCTTTTTGCCGGTGTATGTGCAGAGAGCATCCGGCTCGGCGCAGTTCGGCGGACAGATAAAATCGGCATGCGACATAACGACACGACTGGGGCTGATACGGATGGGATGCGGGAAATGGTGCAGCTGTTCGTCAGGGATCTCGGTTGCCCGGACGATCCTGTGTTCGTCGATCAGTTTGTTCCTCAGCCAGTCGGCAGCCAGGTGAACAGGCAGTGCCGGAATTATTTTGTCGACGGCAGCGTTGGGCGTGAAATGTTCGGTCAGCCATTCAATCCCGTCGGCGCGGATCATCTCTATGTCATCCGGCAGGTTCTGGAGCGGGAGCCTGTCTACGACAACAATTTTTCCGCCGGGCGTGTCCTTTTTTAACAAGTCAACAGCCCTTCGGCCAAACTGTCCGCCGCCAATCACCCAGCAGGTTTCCTGGTCGGCTGCAGTTGTGTGCTGCTTTAAAGCCATTTACTTTGAACTCATGAAAATGATTGACGGAATATGGTAATAATTGCAATTTGCGGATACGGTTATTTTGCATCTTGTTGTACCTCGCAATTCCTGGTAGCGTGCAACACGCTTTGCCTCACGACAACGACTCACCCGGGTAAACGGGAAGAAAGCCGGGGCTCATTTCAGTACGCCCTTAAGGGGGTGTAACATATTAATAACATCGACAATTGAGTAACACAATAAGGAGAATAACTATGACAGCATTTCCTCTCGAGCATGTGGTCGAATCGCAGCAATTCGATCGAGACCTGCTGGAAACAGTTTTCCGGACAGCCGACCGGATGAAGGCGGATCTTGCAGGAAAACGCAGTCTTGCCAAAAGCCTCGACGGCAAAATTATGGCTTCGCTGTTCTATGAATCGTCAACCCGTACCCGTTTTTCGTTTGAAAGCGCGATGCTGCGGCTTGGCGGATCGGTGATTACCACGGAAAACGCCCGCGAGTTTTCCAGTGCGGCCAAAGGGGAAAGTCTCTCCGATTCCATCAGGATCATGAACGGTTACGCCGATGTGATCGTTATGCGTCACAACGAAGCGGGGAGCGCGGTTCGTGCCGCCGAGGTTTCCGCCATTCCCGTAATAAATGCAGGCGATGGTGCCGGTCAGCACCCGACGCAGGCCCTGCTCGATATGTATACCATCGTCGATGCCTTCCAGCGATTGGAAAACTTGAAAATTGCCATGGTGGGGGATCTGCGCTATGGACGAACTGTCCGTTCCCTGTCCTATCTCCTGACCAAATATGCCAACGTGGAACTTATTTTCGTGTCGCCGCAGGTATGTAAAATGGAAAAGGATATCAAGGATTATCTGGAAAAAAACAACGTCCCCTGGCGGGAAGAAAGCGATCTCTCCCTCGTCGCTCCCGAGGTCGACTGCATTTATATGACCCGCATCCAGAAAGAACGTTTCCATTCTGTTGATGACTATCAGGCTGCCGCCAGCAAGTATATCCTCTCCCTGGATTGTGTTGAAACCATGAAAAAGGATGCCATCATCATGCATCCTCTGCCAAGAGTCGACGAGATCCCCAAGGAAGTCGACAGCGATCCCCGGGCGCGCTATTTTGAGCAGGCGCAGAACGGTCTGTATATCCGCATGGCCCTGCTGTACCTGTTGCTGCAGAAGAACTGAGACTTCGGCATGTTACGTCATCCAACATTGTTGCCGTCTTTTTTCGAGACGGCATTATACATGTCAAATTTGAGATGGTTATGTAAAAAGCTTCATATTCGAGGCGTGTGAATTTCGTTATTATTTCGGCGTACTAGGGTACGTCGTAATGATAGCGAAATTCACAACAACGAAGAAGATGAAGAGTTTTTACGTAACCATCAAAGTTTAAAGGGGGCCAGTTCGCTAACCGCTGCAAACAAAATCGCCATATGAACCGCCTCAAGCAGGCTGACCGGTTGCAATCCTTCGTCCTTGAATTCCACCTTTTCCGCTCTGTAGTCAAAACTCAATGTTGCCTTGAAGTTGTCGGTTTCGTAGGTGTAGCCGTCAGGTCCTTTGTCGAGTACCGCATGGTGCCGGTCGTTTTTATACTCCAGCCGGTTGGCCGCGGAGAAGTGGTAGCCGAAGTCGGCGGTGGCAAAACTCTCCGGCCGTAGATGAAATTTTGGTTTATCCCGGTATGGCGCGCCACTGGTCGGACAAAAGGTGGCACAGTTGCCGCATTCGTTGCAATAGTCACCCAGATTGAGGATCTGGTATTTTTGGCCGATCCGCCTGGTTTCAAGATCGGTGATCCGGGCCCCGCCCACTTCAGGGACGGCCTGTTGGACGCTGAATTCCACAGGGTACATCTGGAATTCCACGTTGGCCCGGTTGGGACATACCGAGACACAGACGCTGCAGATCTCGTCACATTGCAGACACCTGGCGGCTTCCGCCCTGGCTGCGGCTTCATCGAGGGTTTTGATGACCATTTTAAAGCCGGAACGCTCATCGAGGCCGATTTCCGGCATGATCGTGCCCGGTTGCCGGCGGGCTTTTTGGATGCGCAGTTTTTTGTGATGCAGCTCCTTGCCGCAGGGTGCAGCAACCTTGTTTTCGCCGACTGCCCGCTGGAAAATGGATTCGGCCACCTCTTTGCCATCGCCGATAGCTTTAATCAGGGTCGAGGCTCCCCGGACCGCATCGCCGCCGGCGAAGACATTTTTAATCTGGGTTTCGCGGGTGACCGGGTCGATATCGAGTTTTTTTCCTGGAAAGAAATCGGCATTGACCCGCTGGCCGATGGCGGAGATGACACTGTCGGCCTCCAGTTCAAATTCCGATCCCTCGATTTTAATGGGACGGGGCCGTCCGCTGGCGTCTTTTTCGCCGAGCTGCATCCGGAAGCAGACATTGGACCTGACCCTGCCGTTTTCCACCAACATGCACTCCGGTGCCGTGAGCTCAATAAAATTGACGTCTTCGTCAAGCATGCCCTGAACTTCTTCGGCGGCAGCAGGCATTTCCTCGCGGGTCCGCCGATAGATAAGGCTGACCATGCCGTCCGGGCCAACCAGTCTTTTCGCGGTACGGGCCGCGTCCATGGCGGAATTGCCGCCGCCGATCACGACGACCTTCCTGCCGAGATCGATCTTTTCGCCGCGGCGTACCGCGCTTAAAAAGTCCAGGTTGTCCATGACCCCCTCGGCGTCCTCCCCGGGAAGGCCCAGCTTGACCCCTTCCTGTGCGCCGACGGCGACATAGACATAATCGAAATCTTTGATGATTTTTGCAAACCCGGCCTGGTCGATGACGGCGTTACAGTGCAGCGTGACGCCGAGGGATAAAATGGCATCGATATCTTTTTTGATGGACTCGCTGTCCAGGCGGAAAGTGGGGATGGCATCTGCGGCCCAGCCTCCGGCAAAGGGTTTGCCTTCAAAGATTTCCACCGAAAAACCCTGCAGGGCAAGAAAATAGGCGCAGGATAGTCCGGATGGCCCCGCACCGATGATGCCCACCTTCATGCCATTGGCGTTAGCCGGTGACAAGGCTGGCTGATTGCCTGCGGTCTGGATGACGAACCTTTTTATCTCCCTGATGAGCAGCGGGGTGTCGTAATTGATCCGGGTGCACTTGGACTGGCAGAGGTGATCGCAGACCATGCCCTGCACATTGGGAAAGGGGTTGGTTGCAAGAATCACTTTTCGTGCGCTGGCGTAGTCGCCCCGGGCGGTGTAATACATGTAGCTCGGGATATCCTGGCTGGCCGGACAGGTGGTCATGCAGGGCGCCTTGATGCAGTCGAACGGTCCAAGCTGGGTGTCGGTTTTTATATTGTCAAAGGGGAAACTCTCCTTTTTAAAGTTTCCGTCATCGACCACAGCTGCGGCGTAATTTTGGAGATTGGTCCATCCGGCCTGGTCCACCGGCTGCTTTTTGCCGCTGCCGGCTACGATGAAGTCGTCGATGCTGCTCGCGCCCGCGGCGGTAAAGGCATGATGCAGGGTTTCCAGGTATTGCGACAGGCGCCCGTATCCGCCCGGTTTTAACAGGTCGGAGCAGGTGGTGATGGGTTTTACATTGCAGGCGAGTACGTCGGCGACATTGGCATAGCTGGTTCCGGCGGAAAAAGAGATGTCCAGACAGCCCTGGAATTCATCCTGCAGCCGCCGGGCGAGATTGATGCTGATCGGATGCAGGGCCCGGCCGCTCATATAGACCATCTGCTCTTTAGCCGGTAAGTTCTGCCCATTATTCTGGGTTTCCAGGGTGTTGGTCAATTTGATATTGAACTCAACGCCCATCTTCCGGGCACTGTCCTGCAGTGATCTAATGAGGGCCACTGCGTCCGGATATTTCAGGTCGTGATCAAAAGCCAGATCGGGAACGACGACCTTAAAGCCCAGCCTGGAATTGAGGATTCCCCTGACCTCATCCGCCCCGAGCAGGGTTGGATTGAGTTTTATGGTGGTGTGCAGCCTGCGTTCTTCAACGAAATAACGGCCGATCTTCTCCACCTCGTCCGGCGGGCAGCCGTGCATGGTGGAGATGGTGATATTATCCGACATGCAGTCGCCGATACTGAGCTCGCGCACCCGCGGATAGAAGGCGGCTATCTGGTCTATTTTTGCCGCTTTTTCGTTGCTGCAATCCGCCATTTTATCGAGAAATCCCTGCACCGAGGGGCTGAGAATGCCTTCGAGGTTATAGCCGACGCTCATGTTAAAAATAAAGCCGGGCTCCCCGGCTGTGCCCCAGCCGAACAGATCTTTCAGGACATGCAGGATAATCCAACCATTGAGATATTCGTCAAAGGACTGGGCAAGCTTCAGTTCCTGGGACCATTCGCAGTTGTAGCCTTCATCGCCCATGTCGATGCAGGGTTTGGTCACCTCCAGTTCATCGAGCACCTGGATGGTCTTGAGTTCCATATACCGCGCACCGGTCAGCCAGGCGGCAATCAGGTTCTGCGACAGCTGGGTATGCGGACCGGCGGCGACGCCCACCGGAGTCTCCAGCAATTTTCCGTACCGGCGCATCCGGAAGGGGTCGGTGGTTTTCGGGACATAGAACAGTTCCTTTTCGATGCCGAAAATCCGCCCTTGTTTTTCATCTTTTAAGATCCATTGCAGCAAGGTCGCAATATCGCATACCCACAGTTTATCGCTTCTCATGTCGCTCTCCTTCATTGATGCTCGTGCTGACCGCTGGTCCGCGGTCGATATATTGTCCCCATCCCTGGTCCGCCAGAAGTTTTCCTTCCCGGACGACGATTCGGCCCCGGACGATGGTGGTGGTGGGCCAGCCGCGAACAAGCATACCCTCGTAAGGGGAATAGTCGGCATTCTGGCGGAGGATTTTCGGGGTGATGATTTTTTCCATCTTCGGATCAAAGAGAATCACATCGCCATCCGCTCCCGGGGCGAGGTGTCCCTTGCGGGGGAAAAGGCCCATCAGCCTGGCCGGGGCCGTTGAGACGACGTCTACGAAACGGTGCAGGGAAAGACGGTTTTTCAGTACACCTTCGGAAAAGAGCAGGGGAAGCCTGGTTTCCACGCCGGGTATCCCGCCGGGAGCCTTGGTGAAATCGTCCCGGCCGTGGGACAGTTTGTCACCAAAGGTAAACGAACAATGGTCGGTGGCCGCAACTGCGATGCTCCCTTGAGCCAGCCCCTGCCAGAGCGCTGCCGTATCGGCAGCCTTTCGCGCCGGCGGGGCCATGATATACCGGAGTCCTCGCTCGGGGTCCTCGTAACAGGCATCGTCTAAGAGCAGGTGCTGGGGGCAGACCTCGGCGTATACCGGCAGGCCGCGGTCCTGTGCTTTTTCAATAATTCGCAGTCCGGCCGCAGTCGACAGGTGGACAATGTACACCGGCACATCTCCCACCGCCTCGGCCAGGCTGATAATTCGATAAATGGCTTCAGCCTCCGCATAATCCGGACGACTCAAGGGGTGATACCTGGCTGTCCCTTTCTGTTCGGCTTGGAACCGACTGCTAAGAAAATCTATGATGTCATGATGTTCCGCATGAAAGGCAGTCAGCAACCCGATACCTTTGGCGCGATTCAAAACATCCAGAATTTGCCGGTCCTGCAGCCGGCCGCTGTAGGTCAAATAGATTTTGGCGCTGGAGACCCCGTGGGTGCTGAGCATTTGCATCTCATCGAGGATCGATGGGGTCACGTGCTGGAAAACGCCGTGGAGGCCGAAGTCGACGACGCAGGCTTTTTCGGCCTGCAGCCTGGAGGACTTTATCTGGTGCAGAAGCGAACAGCCGTCCGGGCCAAAAGACGGGTGCTCGACGACGCAGGTGGTGCCGCCAAACGCTGCGGCCGCCGAGCCCTCGTAAAAACCGTCGCTGACCTTAAAGCTGCCGACCGTGAGGTTCAGATGGGTATGCGCATCCACTCCACCCGGCATGACATATTGACCGGCAGCGTCGATCACCTGAGCACCTTGCCGCTCCAGGGCTTCGCCGAGAGCGGCAATCGTTCCATCGACAAGGAGCAGGTCGGCCTGCAAGGTTTTGTCGGCGGTGACAATAATACCATTTTTAATGAGGATATCCTGCATGGCGTAGTAATATTCTGCTGATTACCTATTGAAAATCAATCTTTTATGTGATTACCACTAAACCTTAGCTATATGGGGATATAAGGCGCCCTTTGCACGGGTGTTCCGCAGCCTGGATGGCTGCGGTCAAGCCCCCAGGGATGGGTTTATGGCGTCTCGTGCAAAGGGCGCCTCATATCTCTCTGGACCTTCTGCGCTGAACTTTAGATGTAATCACAATATTTTATGATGGCATTAGAGTTTGGCCCAGAGTTTTCGCCCCATGGCTCTCGCCTGGCTCAGCACTTCTTTCTCATCTACCGTTTGTATCCGCCTGTCTTCAACGAGCAACCGACCCTGGGCGATGACGCTCTCCACATGTCGGGTATCGATGCCGAAGACAAAATGGCCGAGAAAATTATCCTGGGTCAGGTCGGTCGGCGGGTCGTAGTCGAGGACTACCAGATTATTATCGCCGTCCCCGGTCGTACCGGTCGCCTCGATATACCGGTGCACATTGCGAAAGCGGTCATAGATGGTGTCGAAACCAATCCCTTCGGTGGCCTGGCCGGAGAGAAAGGCCGCTTTCGCGCTGCGCAGCATATCGCAGTGCATCCCGTCAGTGCCCAGCATCATCCGGCTCTGGAGGTCGCCGTAACGGCCTAAGCCGACGTTGTTGTTCTGGTTGCTCTCAACATTCTGCACGACCCAGACTCCGGACTGTTGCAACAGCTCACGTTCCCTGTCCGAGAGATGGATACAGTGGGCCAGAATCGATTTGTTCAGCTGCAGGGCGCCGGCGCCGTACAGTCGCTCAACCACCCTTTTGCCGAAATTGGTCTGGCAATGCTGCTGGTCGGAGAAGTCTTCCGCCACATGGATATGCAGGCCGGTCTGGTGTTTTCCGGCAAGGGCGACCGCCTCCTCGAGCAGTTGCTCCCCTACGGTAAAAGAAGCGTGCAGCCCCACATGCCCGGCCCGACCCGAGGCGAGGAAGGCCTCCGTTTCGGCCAGTCCCTGTTCGCGGATTTCAGCGCCGTCTCTGTCCGACATCTCGTAGCAGAGCATATGCGCGATGCCGACGCGGTCAAATGCCCGGGCGATGGTTTCCAGCGAGCCCTCGATGGCAAAAGGCGATGCATGGTGGTCGATGACAAAGGTTACCCCGCTTTTGGCGCAGTAGATGGCCGATGCCAGGGCGCTGGCCTCAATCATTTCCAGATCCAGTTGCTTGTCGATATTCCACCAGACATATTCGAGAATTTCAGGAAAATTGGTGGGGATCTTCCTTGGCGCGGGCATGCCTCTGGCAAGGGTGGAATAGATGTGATGATGGCCGCAGCCAAAAGATTTGGTGACAAATTTTCCCTTGCAGTCGACGATGCGATCGTCGGCAGCCAGCGCATCACCCGCCGGAAGGCTCGATATTTTGCTGACAGTACCCTTTGGCCCGGAGGCAACAGCCAGATGGGTAAGGTGTATCACCAGATTCTGCCAGTCGATAAATTGTGCGTCTTTGAGATATAAGGTCATGGTTGCACCCCGCTTGATTTTGATTTACCTGCGGGATCCCGTGTGGCACAAGGGATCCAGGGAGAAGCTAGCCGTTATTTCTTTTCCGGCGGCGCGAGCGGCAACCGGTATCGACGGATGCCGTCAAACCGGTAATAACTGTTGGCAATGGCCGCAGCCGTCGGGATGGAGCCGATTTCACCTACCCCTTTGGCACCAAACGGCCCGGAATCATCGGGATATTCGACCCCGATCACCTTGATCTCCGGCACGTCTTTTGCCTTCGGGAGGCCAAGTCTGGCCATCCGGTCCGAGGTAAGCTTGCCGTCTTTGAGCGGATAGTTCTCAGTCAGGGCATAGCCCATGCCCATGACGACGCCGCCTTCGACCTGTCCTTCAAAAAGATTCGGGTTGATAATCCGGCCGACATCGTGGGCCGCATGGATACTCTGCAGTGTACCGGTTTCATCGAGAATTGCCATATGCACGGCATAGCTGTAGGAGAAGTGACTGATGATTTCTCCTTCCACGTCATGGCTGGTGGTCCAGTCAACAAAATGGTGGCCAAAATATTCTTTCCCGACCAGATCATCAAGCGGCTGGCTGTGCAGATCGGCTTTGAGCTTTTCAGCCACAATAATGGTGGAATTGCCAAGCAGGGCGGTGCCCCGGCTGGCGGTGGTGGCCCCGCCTCTCGCGCCGCCGCCGGTGGAGGATTTGACCTCGATGGCGATTGACTCGTCCAGCCCGCAGACTTCGGCCAGTACCTGGCGGGCGACGGTATTGATGCCCTGGCCCATTTCACTCCAGCCGTGATACAGTTCGATCCGGTCGGGAGCAACAATTTTGAGCCGGGTTTCGCTGATCTCTTCGATGCCGTTGCCGATGCCGCAATTCTTGATGGCACAGGCAATCCCTGCATATTCGGCACTGTTGAAGGCATCCTTTACTTCCGTAAGGCACTGACGCAGGCCAACAGCACTTTTCAAGATATGGCCGGTGGTCGTCATCCGGCCGACATCAAGGGCGTTGTCGTAGCGAAACTGCCACCGGTCAAAGCCTCCCTTGCTGCACAGTTCATCGACCATGCACTCCATGGCAAAATTGGACTGGTTCACGCCAAAGCCGCGAAAGGCGCCGGCGGGAGGATTATTGGTGTAGTAGGCACTGGCTATGACGTCCACATTGGGGAGATGGTAGGCGGCAGCGGCGTGGGTCCCGGTGCGGGCCACAACGGCGCCACCCATGGAGGCATAGCCGCCGGTGTCGCCCAGTATCCTCGCGCGAAGGGCGGTGAGCATGCCTTTTTCATCACAACCCAGCGTGTAGTGAAGTAACATCTTGTGTCGCTTGGGGTGCATGCGCATCGATTCCGGACGGCTCAAGCGCACCTTTACCGGACGCTGAAGCACCATGGCCGCAAGCGAAGCATGGTGCTGGACCGTGAGGTCTTCCTTGCCGCCGAAAGCCCCGCCCGCCGAGACGAGGACCACATCGACCTGCTCCGCAGCCAGATTGAGGGCTGAGCTGATCTGGTCACGATCCTTGAAAATTGCCTGGCTCTGGGAATACACGATCAATCCGCCTTGCCCGTCCGGTTTGGCCAGAGCGGCTTCCGGTTCCAGAAAGGCGTGTTCGACAAAGGGGGTCTCGTACTCGCCCTCGACAACATGGGCCGAGCGGGCAAAGACATCTTCCACCGCTTCGCCGCGGCGGATGACGGTTTCTTTGAGCAGATTGCCGTGCTCATGGATCAGTATCGGCGAGTCTTTTGCCCTGGTAATTTCGGTGAGCGGCTCGAGAACTTCATAGTCCACCTGGATTAATTCGACGGCGAGGCGGGCAATCTGTTCGGTTTCCGCCACCACACAGGCGAAAACGTCGGCAATGCACCTGGTCGTTTCACCTTCGAGCACCATCATCGGCCAGTCTTTGACGACAAGGCCCTGGTGGCGTTTTCCGGGGATGTCGGCGCCGGTAAAGACCCGAATCACCCCGGCCATTTTTGCCGCCGCCGACACATCGATGCGCCGGACCACGGCGCGGGGATGTTCGCTGAACTTCAAGGCGCCGTGGCACATCCCGTCCAGCTGCATATCGGCGACATACGGGCCGATGCCGAGAGCCTTTTCGTATGCTTCCACCTTGGGGTAGGAATAGCCGATACCGGTTCGCGTTTCCCAGTCAATCTGCAGGTGGTCGCGCAGGGCCTTGGCCGCAAGCAGGATACCGTCGATAATTTTCACATAGCCGGTGCACCGGCAGAGGTTGGCCTGCAGGGCCTTGATGACTTCGGCGCGGCTAGGATCGGGGTTGTTCTCCAGCAGCATCTTGGTCCTTGCCAGAATGCCCGGGGTGCAAAAGCCACACTGCACCGCACCTTTGGCGACAAAGGCGCGGGCGAGTGTCCGCCGGACATTTTCCGGGAAACCTTCGATGGTGATAACCGACTTTCCCGTCACCTTAAGCATTGGGGTGACACACGCCAGAGTCGGTCTGCCGTCAAGCTCGACCATGCAGGCACCACAGGCTGCCTGGCCGGAACAGCCGTCCTTGACCGAGGTCAGGCCCTGGTCTTCGCGCAGGTAATGCAAAAGGGACAGCTTTTCATCGCCTGAAAAGGATGCTTCCCGGCCATTGAGCGTGAAAGTAATCATGGTATCCTCCTCCTTATAAACGGGGGTGGCGCGGTAAAACCTGTTCCTGGCCACCGCCGGCGCGGCAATGCTGTTTCGCCGGCTTTATCGAATCCGGGCCGTTCCCTCTTGCAACATAGCGGCAAGGCTGTCAGCGGGATGTTTTGCCTTGGCCAGCATGATCATGGCGGCGATGATATAAGGCTTGTAGCTCGCCTGCATATACAAGGGCTTACGGTAGCGGTCGAACACGCTTGCGGCAACCTCACCCTCCTTGCAGCTCACCCCGCTGATGTCTGCCGGCAGGCAGTGCAGATAGAGGGCTTCACCGCCATGGGTGCTTGCCATCATCGACTCGGTGCATTCCCAGTCTTTATGCTGGGCATTCTGGGCCAGGAGTTCTTTTTCAAGGGCCTTGATGCCGTCAAAATCGCCGTCGCCGTAGAGTTGCGTGCGGCTTTCCATGGCGGAAAATGGGGCCCAGCTCTTGGGGTAAACGATGTCGGCATCCGCAAATGCCTCTGCCATGGAATTGGATTTGGTAAACTTGCCACCGGCTGCCGCCGCATTTTTCATGGCAATTGCTTCTACTTCCGGCATTATCTCATACCCTTGCGGGTGCGCCAGCGACACGTCCATGCCAAAACGGGTCATCAGCCCGATAACGCCCTGGGGGACCGACAACGGCTTGCCGTAGGAGGGGCTGTAGGCCCAGGTCATGGCCAGCTTTTTGCCTTTGAGATTTTCCACGCCGCCGAAATGGTTGATCAGATGCAGCATATCCGCCATAGTCTGCGTTGGGTGGTCGATGTCGCACTGCAGGTTGACAAGGGTGGGGCGCTGCTCCAGGACACCTTCCAGGTACCCTTGCTGCACGGCCTTGGCAACCTCGCGCATATAGGCGTTTCCCTTGCCGATATACATATCGTCGCGAATACCGATGACATCGGCCATAAAAGATACCATGTTGGCGGTCTCGCGCACCGTTTCGCCATGGGCCACCTGGGATTTGCCTTCATCGAGGTCCTGCAAGGTCAGGCCCAGCTGGTTGCAGGCGCTGGCGAAGCTGAATCTGGTCCGGGTGGATTGATCGCGAAACAGGGAGATGCCGAGACCCGAGTCAAAAAGACGGGTGGAGATATTTCTCTGCCGCAGCCCGCGCAGAATATCCGCGACCAGAAACGTGGCCTGGATATGTTGATCGCTTTTTTCCCAGGTGAGCAGGAAGTCGTTGGCGAACATGTCCTGGTAGTTGCGTTGCGCCAGTTGCTGTATAAGGCCTTGTATCTTTGCGTTATCCATTATATTTTCTCCAATTTGCTGTTAAGTGGAACCGATTGTTTCTGTTTCGTACACGGTCGACTGGCCGCAGGGGCAGAGCCTGGTTATGGGATGATATGGGTCCCTTTGCCGCTCAACACCGCCTCTTTTATAAACTGGGGGGCGGTGATAATGACTTCTTTGCCACCGGAATTAATAAATTTAATTGCAGCTTCTATCTTGGGCAGCATGGATCCCGGGGCAAAATGGTTCTGCTTTATATAGCTCTGTGCCTGGCCGACTGACATGGTGCCGATAAGCTGCTGATCCGGTTTGCCGAAATTGAGAGCAACCTGTTCGACAGCGGTGGAGATAATCAGCAGATCAGCGCCCAGCTGTGAGGCCAGAAGGCTTGAGACGTGATCTTTGTCGATAACCGCATCAACGCCAATAAATTCATTTCCTCGGCGAACCACCGGAATACCGCCGCCGCCGGCAGCAACGACGTGGTAGCCTTCGCGCAGCAGCGATTCGATAACCGGTTTTTCGACAATTTCATGTGGTTCAGGCGACGGGACAACCCGCCGGTATCCCCGGCCTGCATCTTCCAGCAAGCTCCATTCGGGGTACTCCCGGCGGATATCCTCCAGTTGGGTGGTGTCGAAAAATTCTCCCACCGGCTTGGCCGGTTTCAGAAAGGCCGGATCGTCTTCGTCAACCACTACCTGGGTGACCAGCGTGACACACTGACCGGCAAGGTTTCTCGCCGCCAGCTCGTTGTTCATCGACTGCTGGATCTGGTAGCCGATGGAACCCTGGGTATCGGCCACGGCGTTGACCAGCGGCACCAGATGCAGGCCGACGGCCCGGCGGGCAACTTCCGACCGGCGCATGATGAAGCCCACCTGGGGCCCGTTGCCGTGGGAAATAATGATCTGGTAGCCCTGGTCGATCAGATCGACCACATGGGCCACAGTTTCCCGGATCGCAGCATGCTGATCCTCCACCTTCTGCAAATCTTTGCTCTTGATCAAAGAGTTGCCGCCGATCGCCACAAAAGCAAGTCCTGCTTTCATTAACGATTACTCCCTGTTGCCGAGGTAGATGAGCGGCAGTGCGGCATAGAAAGCAGCGCAGCGAACCAGGTCCGCTTTCCAGGTCTTTTCGTTGGGGGCGTGAGCCTGGGCTTCTTTTCCCGGGCCAAAACCGATACAGGGAATGCCGAGCAAGCCCATGATGGAGACGCCATTGGTCGAAAAAGTCCATTTATCAACGCGCGGCTCCTGGTTGAAAAGCCCTTTGTAGGTGGCGACGGTCGCCTTGGTCACTGGATGGTCTTCCGGCAGGACCCATGACGGGAAATAACATTCCGTGGGATAGACCAGGCCGGTGTAGGAAGGCCGGTCATAGCTGTACATGGAGACCTTGGCTCCCGCCGCCTTTACCGCCGGAAGATCGCGGATCTGCTGCAGGGCATAGGGACCATCCTCGCCAACGGTGAGCCTTCGGTCGACGGAAATGGAGCAGCCGTCGGCCACGGCACAGCGCGAAGGGGAGGTGAAAAAAATTTCCGACACGGTGAGCGACCCTTTGCCCAGGAAATCATCGGTGATCAACCGCTGATGCAGTTCTTCCAGTTCGCCTAAGATTCTGCCCATCTTGAAGATGGCATTGACACCGCGTTCCGGCGCGGAACCGTGGGAGCTGACCCCGGCAACATCGACTCGTATTTCCATGCGTCCGCGCTGACCGCGGTAGATGCCGCCGTCGGTCGGTTCGGTGGAGACGACAAATTCAGGTTTCAGGCCCATTTCCTTGATAATGTACTGCCAGCACAGGCCGTCGCAGTCCTCTTCCTGAACCGATCCGACAACCACCAGGGTATAATCGCCGGTAAGGTCGAGGTCCTTGATGATCTTTCCGGCGTAGACCATGGCTGCCATGCCGCCTTCCTGGTCGCTGGTGCCGCGGCCGCCTATCTCCTCGTCGTTCTCGTATCCCTGGTAGGGGTCAAATTCCCAGTTGTCTTTATTGCCGACCCCGACGGTGTCGACATGGGCATCGAGAGCGATGATGTGTTTGCCGTGGCCGATTGTCCCGTGGATATTGCCCATGGGGTCGATCTCTGTCCTGTCGAAGCCGACTTTTTCCATTTCCTGCTGAATTCTGGCGACAACACCCTTCTCATCGCAGCTCTCGCTGGGGATGGCGACCATATCCCGCAGAAAGGCCGTCATTGCCGGTTTATATTGTTCCGCCAGTTGCTTTATTTTCGCAAAATCTAATTGAGACATTGGATATTTTCTCCCGTTCATTATCTAGTATTGATGGCGTTGTAAAAACCACCTAAAGGGCATAGCAATCTTTATCTACTTCATCGTCTGCCCGCAGGAAGTGTCCTTCGGGTATAATTTTCCATCATCTTGATGCATTCCTGATCTGCTTGAGATAGTTGTATATGGTGTAGCGTGATGCGCCAAAGACTCTGGCGATATAGTCAACCGACCCCTTGATCATGAAGACACCGTCAGTATCCAATTTCTGCATTATCTCCAGCTTGTCAGCTTTTTTCAGCACGGCAGGTGCTTTGCCCTGTTCGGCAACGACGAAGTCTATCGCTGATTCCATGGTTTCGGCAAAGGTGCTTGGCAGATCGTCCTGGGTGGCTTTATTGTCAGCACCGTTGGTGTTTTTAGTGGCAAGAAAGGTGAAATCGTTAAAAGCCGTGGCCAAAAAGGAGAAATCGGTGACGTTGAAGTTAATGCACAGGCACCCCTCGAGTTTGCCCTGCTCGTCACGGACCATGTTGGTCGAACATTTTAGTATCTTCCCGTCTCGCGTGGTGCTTTTGTAGCCATATTTATCGGGAGCGTCGTCGCCGAACTCTTTCAACAACCGATACAGCATATCGGGAAGGGGAGAGCCGATCCTGCGTCTGCTGATATTACCCTCAATATAGACCAGCGAACTTTTAATGTTGCTGAAATCGTGGATTGCAACCTCGCATCGATCACCGAAAACGCTGGTGATACCCTTTGCCAGATTTGTTAAGAGTTCGAGAGTATGCCGTTTCATGTTTTCTTTATAGTGTCAACTTTTTTGTATGACAACTAAAAAATTGTATGGAAATCGCAAATACACTGCAGTTGATTAAGCGAGTCCCCGAAAAAAACACAAAATATCTTGATCGGGACGGGGAAAGAAGCATCGTGTCAGAATGAGGAAAATCTGGTAAGGTGTTTCTTTTTTTTTGCACTGAAACGTTTTTTGCACGTATCTGGAGGAATAACTTTGAAACGCGATTTTTTACACATTACTGATTTTACCGCCGACGAGATCCACGAAACCTTTGCTCTGGCCCGGGAGGTCAAAGCACGCTTTAAGGCCCGCGAAGATTATAAGCCCTTCAAGGATCACACGATGGCCATGATCTTTGCCAAACCCTCGGCCCGTACCCGTATCTCTTTTGAAACCGGGTTTTTCCGCATGGGCGGCCATGCCCTCTACCTGGGGCCGTCGGATATTTCGATCGGTAAACGTGAGGCGGTTAAAGACATTGCCAGGGTGGTGGCACGGTACAATGACGTGATAATGGCCCGACTGTTCTCCCACGATCATGTCCTGGAGATGGCCCAATATTCCTCAGTACCGGTCATTAACGGCTTGACGGACTACAACCATCCCTGCCAGATAATGGCCGACATGTTCACCATCCTTGAGCATCGCGGTCACTTTCGTGATCTCAAAATAGCTTATGTGGGGGACGGCAATAATATCGTCCACTCCTGGCTGCGATTGGCCCAGCGCCTTCCGCTGCACTTTGTCTGCGCCTGCCCGCCAGGCTACCAGCCGGACAGCAAAACGCTTGCCGAAACCAGGCAGGCCGGTTTGTCCGAGATAGAGATCAGCCACGACCCCAGGACAGCGGTGCAGGGTGCCGACATCGTCTATACCGATGTTTGGGCCTCGATGGGGCAGAAGGAAGAAGCCCAGCAACGAAAAGAACGATTCAAGGGGTTTCAGGTGAACGATGAACTGATGGCTGCAACCGGCAAAGAGAGCTTGTTCATGCATTGCCTGCCGGCGGAGCGGGGCGTGGAAACCACCGATTCGGTGATTGAATCCGCAGCGTCGATTGTCTTTGACGAAGCGGAAAACCGTATGCATGCCCAGAACGCCATTTTGTTGAAAATCTGCGGTAAAGGATGATTATTATTCGTATCTCAGGGAGATTTTTTCCACCAGGCGAACGATAACCTTGGCGATGCCTGCGTGCAGCAAAACTACATTCGGAGCAATGATATGCCACATTATGACCTGTTTGTGATTGGCGGCGGCTCAGGCGGAGTTGCCTGTGCCAGGACTTCGGCGGCGCTGGGCGCAAAAGTTGGTCTGGCAGAAGTCGACCGGCTGGGCGGGACATGCGTGAACCGGGGCTGTGTGCCGAAAAAGCTTCTGGTGTATGCGTCACACGTTGCTGAAGACATCTGCAATGCCGAAAGTCTGGGCTGGTCAAGCAAGAAAGCCACTTTTAACTGGGCGGAGTTTCGCGACGGTGTGCAGGCGGAGCTCCGGCGTCTGAACGGCATCTACGATGGTCTTCTTGAAAAATTCAATGTCCATGTTTATCAGGATGCGGCTCGTTTTCTCGATGCCAAAACCGTGCTGGTCGGCAGTCAGACTATTACTGCCGACCGGTTCATGATTGCCACCGGCGGTTCTCCGTTTGTCCCCGAATTTCCCGGACGAGAACATGTTATTGTCTCCGATGACGCCTTTTTACTCGAAAAATTACCCAGGAAAATAGCGATTATTGGTGGCGGCTATATTGCCCAGGAGTTTGCCGGGATTTTTCATGGGCTCGGCGTTGAGGTAACCCTTGTGGTACGCAGCGCTCGTCTTCTGCGCGGATTCGATGCCGATCTCGCGGAACATCTGCGCGCTGAGCAGGTGAAAAAAGGGATTATTATTTTGTGCGCGTCCCACGTCAATAAAATCGAGAAAACGGCGGAAGGGCTGCGTGTTATCTGCAAGGAATGCGATAGTAAAACCTATGATCAGATACTCTTTGCCACCGGACGCAGACCCAATTCCAACGGCCTGGGTTTGCATGATATCGGGGTAAAGGTAAACAGTGCGGGGGCCATTGCCGTTGATGAACGGATGCGGACCTCAATTGAAAATATTTATGCCATAGGCGATGTAACCGACCGAATCAATCTGACTCCGGTTGCCATTCATGAAGGCCGCATCTTTGCCGCCAATCATTTTGGCGGGGAGGATCGTATTATGGATTACACCAATATTCCCACGACAATTTTCAGTCAACCTCCGCTTGCCACTGTTGGTCTCACCGAGGCTCAGGCACGGGAGCGATATGACGACGTGGTCATTTATAAATCGGTTTTCCGACCGATGAAATATTCCCTTGGCCGGATTGAGGAACGAACATTGATGAAACTGGTAGTCGACGGCCGTACCGACCGGGTTGTGGGGGTGCATATGGTGGGAACGGATGCCGGGGAAATTATTCAGGGATTCGCCGTCGCCTTGAAAGCCGGTGCAACCAAGACTCAATTTGACCGTACAGTCGGCGTTCATCCCAGCAGTGCTGAAGAATTTGTGACGATGCGAGAGCCGTTTATTCAATAGTGGCCGGGGCAGGCAAACAAGAGGACATATCGTCTCTCACCGGTATGGCTTCTGTGTTCTAAATAATTATTTTCTATCCAGACACGTATCATTTTTATTTCACCTAAAAGAGATAGCCATGCTCGATGTACTCATAGTTTCCGATTACAACTTCGGCAAAAACATGATAGCCAAGGCATACCTCAAGGCTCTTGGCAGTGATTATTTTACCGTTGAATGTGCCGGCTTTGAGCCCGGACCTTTGAATCCGCTGGTTACGATAATAATGAAACTGGATGGTTTTGATCTGTCAAACTGCGACAGCCCCTGCTCGGTTTTCGACTTGTTCGAAAAGGGGAAACGGTATGACATTGTGATCACGATCTGCTCAAAACGGTTGGATGAGAAATGTCCTGATTTTCCTGGCCAATTGCTGCGGTTACACTGGGGGCATTCCGACCCTGATAAAATTGTGGAAAGCCGTATTGACAGGATTCAGCAAACGAGAATCATGCGCGATGGTATAAAGACAGAGGTTATCAATTTCATCAAGGCGTATAGGGAAGGGGAATTTAGTGAGTTGCGGTGAGACGCTGGTGCAGCTGGTTCCCATGCGGTGCATGGGAACTTGTTGAATAATTAACTTGTAGAAAGCATTAGAAAAATTATCCCTAACTCACCAATCCCGCCCAAGGGATTTGCGGGATAAGTTGTTTTGCAAGGTAGTGATCCCGCCTAAAAGATTTGGGGGATAAGTTGTTTTGCAAAGTAGTGATCCCGCCTAAAAACGTTGCGGGATAAGTTCATTCACGAAATAATTATCTTGTAAAGGGCACAAGAGCATTGGCAATTGGTCACTAATCCCGCCCAAAAGATTCGCGGGATAAGTTCATTCACGAAAAACGTATCTTGTAGAAAGCACAAGATACGTTTTTCTAATTCACTAATCTCACTATATCCCCAAATAAGCCTCTTTGATATGGGGATCGTCAATGAGATCTTCCGCTTTGCCCTCCATGACCACCCGGCCATGTTCCAATACATAGCCGCGATCACTGAGACTGAGGGAATGTTTCACATCCTGTTCGACCATGAGGACCGTTGTGCCCTGATCGGCGATCTTGCGGACAGTTTCAAAAATATCCTTTATCAGAATGGGCGCGAGGCCGAGTGACGGTTCATCAAGCATGAGCAGATGGGGCTGTCCCATCAGGCCGCGGCCGATGGCGACCATCTGCTGCTCGCCGCCTGAAAGGGTCATGGCAATCTGATTTTCTCTTTCCTGCAGCCGAGGCAGCAACTTGTAAACATTTTTCAGTGTCTCAGCCACATCCTTGTTGGCACGTTTATTATAGGCGCCAACCAGCAGGTTGTCCTTGACGCTCATCAGCGAAAACAGCCGTCGTCCCTCAGGGACGTGAATAATACCGCTGGCAACGACGTTCTCTGGAGGTTCCGCCTGGATCGGGACGCCATGGAAGGCAATGGTTCCCGAGGACGCGGGCATCAAGCCGGAGATCGCCCGCAATAAAGTCGACTTTCCTGCTCCATTGCCGCCGATGATACTGACAACCTCGCCTTTTTCAACCTTGAGTGACAGATCGAAAATGACCTGAACATCGCCATAGGAAACGTCGATGTTATTAATTTCAAGCAGCGACATAATCTTCTCCCAGGTAAGCCTTGATAACATTTTCGTTGTTGGCGATTTCTTTCGGGGTGCCTTCAGCAATTTTTTTGCCGAATTGAATCACCACAATCCGATCGGACAGGGCCATGATGGCGCGCATGATATGCTCAATGACAAAAATGGTCGTCCCCTGTTCGCGGATTTTTTTCAAGACCTCGACCATCTCGTCCACCTCGTTGGGCCGGAGCCCGGCCATAACCTCATCAAGGAGCAACAGCTTCGGTTCCGTAGCAAGGGCCCTGGCTATTTCCAGTCTTTTTCGGTCAGCGATGGTCAGGTTTGAAGACAGGATGTCTTTTTTGTCAGCAAAATTAAGGGATTCGAGAACCTTGATGGCTTTTTCCTCGGCAACCTGGCGGCTGTTGGTTGTGGCAAAACTGGCCACCATTACGTTGTACAGCACGCTTTTCGAGGCAAAAGGCTTGACGATCTGAAAGGTTCGGGCCAACCCCTTCTTGCACAGATTCCATGGCTTCTGGCCGTTTATTGTTTCATTGTTGAAGGTTATGACACCCGCAGTTGGTGCAAAGGCCCCGGCGATACAATTGAATGCGGTTGATTTTCCCGCGCCGTTTGGGCCGATCAGGCCGAATATCTGTCCCTTTTCTATAGTCAGATCCAGGGAATCGATGGCCCGCAGCCCCCCAAACTCTTTGGTCATACCTCGCACTTCAAGAAGAACCATTGTCCTATCTCCCGGTTGTATTGTGAGTTATACGCCGTATCAGGTTGTTATAGAGCCGGGTGAGCGGCTCCTGCAGGCCTCGGGGCTGGTAATGCATGACCAGTATAAGGACCAGGCCGAAGATGATAAGATGCATACCCGGCAGGGTATCCCCGAAGTAGATACGGGAGAAATCGCCTACCGGCCGCAGTAAAAGTGCACCAAGGATCGGTCCGGCGATCGAGCCGCGTCCGCCGATCAGGGCGATAAAGGCGATCTCGAACGATAAATCCAGAGAGATTATTGACTTCGGGTGAATATAGAGGGTGAACTGGGCGTAAAACGTGCCGGCCATTGCGGTAAGAAAGGAACTCATCGCCATGGCGATCAGTTTTGCCCTCGCCACGTTTACCCCGAGCGCCATTGCCGCCTCCGGTTCCTCTCCGCCGGCGTTGAGATAATAGCCGAGCTTGGAGCGGGAGATAACATAGGTCAATACCACCACTGCAACGAGCATGATGAGAATGATATAATAGTAGGGCTCCTTGCTGGCGAACATGAAATTGGCAAGGCCAATATCCAGCGGCGGGATCTGCAGGCCGCGTGGGCCGTTGATCTTGAAGGGGCCAATGTAGTCGATATTCTCGACTATTACTCTGAATCCTTCGGCAAAGGCAATGGTGGCAAGAGCAAAGTATGCCCCGCGCATTTTAAATGTCGGCAGACCAATCAATATTCCGGCGATGGTGGCAAGCACGCCGCCGACCAGCATGCCGATCCAGGGACTGATGCCATATTGCAGGAAAAGGATCGTCGAGGTGTAGGCACCAATGCCGACAAATGCGGCATGACCCAGCGGCAGAACGCCTGCAAAACCACCCACCAGATTCCAGCTGGTGGTCAGGTAAGCATAGAAAAATAACAGCACCAGGATATGCAGGTAGGTCGCACTGCGGATAACAAGCGGCAGGCCGAAGGCGATAAGCAGGATTGCTACCAGGGCCACTTTATTTATGTTTTTGTAATTCATCGAAATGTGTCCTCGTATTATCGGTTACCAGTCATGTTTCTGGCCAAATAACCCTGAAGGCTTGACGAAAAGAACGACTAGAAAGAGTCCGTAGACAATTGCCTCGGTCCAGGTGGCCGTCATAAACTGAGGCCCGACAGATTCTATTATGCCGATAATTATACCGCCGGCCAATGCTCCACCGATGGAACCGAGCCCGCCGAGGACGACGATAATGAAACCTTTGATATCGAAAAGGACACCTACCGTTGGAAAGACATTGTAAAACGGGACCAGGGTCACCGCGGCAATCCCGGCGGTAGCTGCACCGATACCAAAGGCCACATTATAAATTTTGTACTGATTGATCCCCATGAGGCTGGCCGCTTCCCTGTCCATGCTCGTTGCCCGTATCGCCCGGCCCATGTCGGTCTTCTGGAAGAACCAGTAAACGCCAAGAGCGGTGATTACAGCGGTGATGCAGCCGTACAGTTTCGGCACGGAGATGAACATCTCACCGATTTCGAGCATTTGTCCATTGAGCGGGTTATCGGCCAGGGAACGATATTGCGGCCCAAAAATGAGCAGGGTCAGATTGTCCAGAATATACCAGATTCCCGTGGTCACGATGATGACGGTGAGGGGTTCGCGCACATTCTTTTCGGCGATGAAAATCGGTTTTATGACAAAATTCTGCAGGGTGTAGCCGAACAGAAACATGGCCGGGGCAACGAGGACGATTGCCAGATAGGGGTGCATACCGGAAAGGGTCACTGCCCAGTAGGCCAGGTACATTCCCACCATTAACATTGAACCATGGGCAAAATTGACCACTTTCAGTACCCCGAAAATGATGGTCAGCCCCATGGCCGTCAAGCCATAGATAGATCCCATAAGGATGCCGTTGATGGTGTCCTCAATGATGTAATACATGACTGTCTCCCTGAAAATACAAAAAAAGGAAGCATCCGGAGCAAGGGATGTGCCCCTGCTCCGGTATGAATGGAACTACATACTTTTATTTATTGGGCATCGGGAAAACAGGAGTGTAACCGGCCCGACGTGCAGATTTTGGCCAGATGGTGATTCGCTCCAGCCCTTTGCCTGTATCGTTCACCTGGACCATGACCAGCGAGGCGTTTTCGTTCTGGCCGGTTTTGTCAAATTTTACCGAATCGTAACCGACAATCATACCGGGACCGGAAGACAGGTTGGTGGCAGCAAGCGCTTCTCTTATTTTTTCTGGATCAAGGGACGCCGCACGTTCCAGGGCATCTTTCAACACGTACATTGCAACATAGGCGTCGACTGCTTCCCCGGTCAGATTCTGGCCGTATTTGGCTTTGTATTTATCGTTTGCTTCTTTGGCGCCCGGTTTGTTGACGTCCGTTTCCCACTCAACAATATCAAACAGATACTGGGCATTTTTGCCGGTGGTTTTGAGAAATGACGGATCGGCATGGCCGCCGCCGCTGGCGATGATGGCTTTTAATTTAACTTTATAATCCGCGAGAGTATTGGTGAGCAGAATGGCATCGGCTGCGTTGGAGACCAGCAGCAGCACATCAGGCTTGGCCCGACGGATCTTCTGGACCACAGGGCTCAGGTCGGTTGCGGTTGACGGATACGGCTCATCCAGGACGACCTTATAACCGCCTGCTTCGGCCAGTTTTTTCCACTGTCCGGCAAAGCCTTTTCCCCAGTCGCCATTCTCGTAAACAAAGGCCAGACGCTCGACCTTGGTGCCGAATTCTTTTTCCATATCCTTCAGGAAAGCGAACTGGTCACGGGTCCACCAGCTGTCTTTGGCGGCAATCCTGAAGACGGTCTTAAAGCCTTGGTCGGTGATTTTATCAGAAACGGACACGGGAACCACAAAAGGAATGCCATATCGCTCGGCAACTGCGGTTGTCGGATACGTTACCGCACTGTTCCAGCAGCCGGTGAGGACATTGACTTTTTCGGTATTAATCAGGCGCTCTGCCTCGGCGACACCTTTTTCCGGTTTAGACTCGGAATCGGCAAAGACCAGCTCGAATTTGGCTCCTCCCAGAGACTTGATGCCTCCGGCGGCGTTAATCTCTTCCACCGCCATTTCACGTGCTGCTTTCCCCTGTTGGCCAAGTGTCGCTGACGGGCCCGAAAGGGGGATGATGTTACCGATCTTTACATTCTCGGCATGACCGGTGGCATACGAACCGGCAATCAAAGAGATTGCCAGCGCTGGGACAACGATTCTGCGTAAAATTTGCATAGGTTCCTCTCGGTTTTGGTTTGCGCCCATGTTGGCGTGGATGGTTCTACATGCTGCTCTTTTAGCAATTTATGTGCCATTGCATTTTATTTTTTTCTAACGATGGTTTTGCCGACGCATCAAGCAACGACGCCGGCGACGAGTTTTTACGACGTCCTCGACGTTTCGTCAGGTTTTGCCGAAGCATGTCAACCTTTCGTGTCAACCCTGGTTGACGTTGTCAGCCAGGGTTGACACGGGATTTCTCTTTTTTAACCGTTTATGCAGGGCCTGTCGGGAAACACCGAGCAGGCCGGCGGCCTGGCTCTGGTTGTTGTCTGTTGCGCTGAGGGCAGTGTCAACCGCATAGTCGGCAAGTTCTTCAAGGGTAGGAAAGTGACCAAAGAGGGCCTCAAGCGGATTCGTCCGGACGATATCGCTTCTGCCCAGAGAGGTCCCGCCGGCCAACCTGTCGGCGATAAGATGGTCCTGGATGTGTCCATGGGTGCAACGGGCGACGGCATCGGAAATATAGGCCTTTAATTCCCGTACATTCCCCCAGAATGGATGCTGTATCAAAAGGCTCATTGCCTTCGGGCTGATGGTCGGTACTGCTTTGTTCATGTCTTTTGCGCCGCTGGCTATCAGATGTTCGACGAGCAGGGGAATATCCTCTTTCCGTTCGCGCAGCGGCGGCACCTTGATCAGGTGGGTACTGAGCCGGTAGTACAGGTCCATCCGGAATTCACCTTCCTGTCCGGCGAGTTTGCTTAAATCTTTGTTGGCCGCGGTAATGATACGCGCCTGGCACTGTTTCGGCTGGTCTGAGCCCAGGGGATAATAGATTTTTTCCTGCAGCAGGCGCAGCAGTTTCACCTGGGATATTTCGCTTAGATCGCCTATCTCGTCCAAGAAAATTGTGCCGTCTGCCGCTTTTTCGATCATCCCGGCCCTGATTGAGTCAGCGCCGGTATACGCGCCTCTGGCATGGCCGAAAAGGGTGTCGGAGAGCAGCGCATCGTCGAGGCCGGATATATCGACTGCGACAAATTCCCCGGGCAGGCCGCTTACCTCGTGGATAGCTTTGGCGATGAGTTCTTTGCCCGAGCCGGTTTCGCCGAGGATCAGCGTTGGCAGGCCGCTTGTGGCAATCGACTCGATGTACTGGAAAAGGCCGAACATGAGAGGGCTTTTAGTGATAATCCGGTCAAAAGCCCTGTTGGTATACTCCCGGCTGCCAAAAGAAATACCCTTGAGAGACATGACTTCATTACGCAGCAAGCCAATTTCCAGGGCGTTGCGCAAAGCGGAGCTGAACATCTTGAGATCGATCGGTTTGACAAGATAGTCCTGCGCGCCGAGTTTTAAGCACTCGACGGCTGTTTCAATCTCTGAGTCGGCAGTCACGATGATGACCGGGATCTGCGGTTTGCTGCTCTTCAACTCCCGCAAAACCTCCTGCCCGCTCATATGCGGCATATTCAGGTCAAGGAACAGCACCGGGGACTGCATGTTCTCGAGAGTCGCCAGCACCCGGCGGCTGTCGCTGAGGGTTTTGACATTGTTCATGCCCATGGAGTTCAACAGAAGGCTGTATGCCTCCAGTTCCGCCGGCTCATCATCGACCAGCAGGATCGGACAATGTTTCATCTTCTCGGTAATCATGCCGCACTTCCTGGTATCATTTTTTTCAATTTGATGGTGAATCTGGCTCCCAAAGGAGTATTTTCGGCCAGGAGTTCACCGTTCATCTCTTTTTCCACTATCATCTTCGACATATACAGCCCCATTCCCGTACCGGAGGAGGCCCCTTTGGTGGTAAAATAGGGGTTAAAGATCTGCAGCAGCAGATGCTCGGGTATGCCGCCGCCGCTGTCGCTGATGGTTATTAAAACCGTCTGTTCCTCAGTGCTGACCGTTATTTCGATTTTCTTGGCCACCGGTTCGTCAGGCGCATTTTCCGCATGCTGCAGAATAGCGTCTTTGGCATTGGCGATAATATTGACGAGCACGTGGACAAATTCTCCGCGATAGCCGAAGACCAGCAGGGAACTGGTGTTAGTCTTGTTATTGACTGTCAGCGAGATACCGCCATGTTTCATCTGTGCTTCCATCAGCTTGACCGCACTGATGATCACTTCGAGTACATCGACGGGGCCTTTGGACTTGGAGGGTTTGAAGAAATTTCTGAAATCGTCGATTGTTTTCGACATGAAATGGATCTGGCCGCTTGCGCCGGACACCAGTTTGTCGACAAACGATTTGTTGAGCATATCGTTATACTGCGCGGCCTGCAGACTGGAAATATACGTGGAAAGAGTATTCAGCGGCTGCCGCCACTGATGGGCGATGATTGCCAGCATTTCACCGACTGCCGCCATTTTCTGGGCCTGCATCAGCTGTCCTTCGGCGTCGACCCTTTTGGAGATATCTCTGATGCTGGACAAGGTGAGATCCTCATCCCCCAGCCGGAAAATCTTCAGGCTTATCGAGGCAGGAAACTCAGTCCCATCGGCCCGGAGAAACGACCATCTGAATGCCTGCTGTTCCCCTTTTTCTGAATCCTGCATGATCTCCTGGAGCTTGTCGTCACTCAGCACACCATCGGGCTGATACGTCGGTGAGATATCGATTAAGCTTTTTTCAAGCAGGATATCTTTGGGGAATCCGAAGGTGTCGAGAGCCTTATGGTTACATTCGGTAATGCGGGAATCCTTGCTGATCAGGATCGCGTCATTGGCGACATTAAACAGGGTCTGGTAGTAGGTCTCAACCTCTTTTCTCTTAATAATGTTCCATTCCAGATCCTTATTTATCCCGGTCAACTCTTCCTGGTGCTGCTGGATTGCCGTGCTGTACCGCTTGCTGAAGAAAAACAGCAGCAGGCCGCTGCCGCCGATAACCACCAGGGCGATAAAGGCCAAAATACTCAACACCTTGAGTGCCACCTCCGTTGCAAAAATCATGGTCGTCTTGCGGGTGAGGGAATAGGCCTCGTCGCGGGGGGCAGTGACGCACATGAACCAGTCGGAATTGGCAATCAGGCTATAGGAGAGTACGTGGTTCTGCCGGTCGTTGCCAAGGTAGGTCACGGTGCCGAGATTGCCGCTGATAAAGCCATCCAGCTTGTCTCCCAGGTCAGGTTCTATATGCTGCAGTTTCTCCCGCATGACATATCGCTGATTGGGGTGAACCAGGATAGTCCCGTTTCTTTCGACAATAAATCCGTAGCCGGTCTCGCTTACCTTGAAGTTTAAAACATTCTGTACCAGGGTGTCGAGCACCGTATCAGCCCCCATGACCGCAACGGTTTTCTCTTTGACTATCAGCGGTTTTACCAGCGCGATCACCAGTTTATTGGTGACCAGGTCGATATAGGGCGTGGTAAAACTGACCATGCCGGTTTCACTGGCGCGCCGGTACCATGGACGAGCTCGCGGGTCATACCCTTCGGGCGGCAGCCAGTCTGCGCCATCGATTAATACCCCATCGTCTCTGCCAATATACACATCGGTGAAATGGCCTGCTTTCATGGCCATTTTCAGTGGTTTCAAGGTCGCATCGTTCTGGCCGAGATCGGAGAGGGTAATCGAGTCGGCCGTAGCAGTCAGAATTTTCATCTGCTGCTCGAGCCACATTTCCACGGTATTTGCCGCCTTGACAGCCAGATCTTCCTGTTGGGCGGCTATGGTTTTGTTGACGATATGCTGCGTGATTCGATAGTTCACTGCTGCTACGACAAAAATGACTGCAGCCAGGACGGCGAGGGTGACAATATGCTTTTTGGTCCACAGATTCATAGTATGGCAATGGCTCGATTAAACGATTCGGGGTGTGATGTTTGGCCGGTCTTTCGCAAGGTTTTGCAAAACTTGAGCCAAAGAGAACATATTTTATATAGAAATAGCGATTATTCTCAACAAAGCGATATTTTTTTTGAATTGGCCTGCACTTAGGGTGTATACTGTTGCTAACAACAACCTGGAAGGTTGCTGTCGCAGAGGCAGGGTCACGACTGACTCTCCTGCTTTGTTGTAAAGTGAATGGTGAACCAAAGTCCTGGCAACCGGTAGTATCCGGCAGGCTTTTGGCTGACCTTGACGATATATTGAAAATTGTATATTGTCGCAACTGATCTTGCATCTTGTCACGACAGAAAATCTCCCAGACTTTATTGTGATTACGACTAAATCTCAGCTATATCGGGATATGAGATGCCCTTTGCACGGGACGCCATAAACCCGTCCCTGGGGGCTTGACCGCAGCCATCCAGGCTGCGGAACACCCGTGCAAAGGGCATCTCATATCCCTCTAGACACCTTCTAAGCTGAACTTTAGTGGTAATCACAGACTTTATTGGTTTATTATTTACAGAAAGAGAGACCGGCGAGTTGAGCTTGGTTGATCTTGAGATTTTGTTTTTTGGTAATACAGGCCCTGAAAATCATCTTAATGAATGAACAACATTGAATAACGATACTCGTCCATCCATACGCAACAATCAGGGGTCCACTAACGCTCCCAGGGTCAGTGCCGGAAGTCGGGGGCCAGATAAAAGTCCCAGCTGGCAGCCGTCCAATATTGAAATAGTTGCTCCAGCACGGCATACCCGAACTGCAAAAAAGAATGCATCCTCCAAGGCACCACCGGCACCAGCCAAGGTGAAGCCAAAGAAAACTGCCCGGGTCTGGCCGTATCTGCTGCTTCTGATGATTATCTTCATCGGTGCCGCCCTGGCTGTTGGATATTATGAGATACAATCGTCCACCCTGCAGTCAAAATTTATCAGCAAGTATGCGGCTAAATTGCGTTACCGCGTGGCGGATGGACCAAGTGATAAAATAGTTTTTCCCAAAAAAGGCCCCTACGATCTTCGTCTTGGCTATGTCCAGCTGCCGTCTCTTGTCGAAAAGCTGCAGCAGAAAGGCATGGTGGTCACCAGGCAGGCCCGATTCAATGAAAGCCTGCGCAATTATGCCGAAATGGGTTTTTATATTCCCTACAGCGAGAAAAGTCAGGCCGGATTGGAGATTCTGGATACAACCGATGAATCCATGTTCCGGGTGGTCAATCCGAAACGGGTGTACAACGATTTTTTTGATATCCCCTATAAAATTATCCAGGCGCTGCTTTTTATAGAAAACCGCAACCTGCTGTCCGACCAGTATCCCAAAATAAATCCGGCGGTCGACTGGGGACGTTTTGCCAAGGCGCTTGTTTTCCAGGCCGGAGAATTAGTGAATATCGATACGCCGGCAATGGGGGGCAGCACCCTGGCAACCCAGATTGAAAAATTCCGTCATTCCGACAATGGCATGACCTCGTCCGCCAAAGACAAATTGATCCAGATGGCCTCCGCCAGCGTACGGGCGTATCAGGACGGGGAGGATACCTCTTTGTACCGGCGTGATCTGGTACTCGACTATATCAACTCCGTTCCTCTATCTGCCGCGCCGGGTTTTGGTGAAGTAAACGGCCTGGGTGATGGGCTCTATGTCTGGTTCGGGACCGAGTTTGACGAAATGAACCGGCTGTTGAACATTAAAAACCCGCAGGGGGCGGAACTTGAGGAACAGGCGAGGATAATAAAACAGGTGATCAGCCTGATGATTGCCCATAGGCGGCCCTCTTACTATCTGGTTGAAGGACGCAAGGAGCTGGCGGTGGTCTGTAACAGTTATGTCAGGCTCCTGGCCCAGGAGGGCGCGATTTCGACGGCCCTCAGCGAGGCCGCCCAGGTGCAGCCGATCTTTTTCAGAGACTTCAGTAAAAAAAGTGCCGTCCGGCAGATCGCCAACAATAAAGGGGTAAACGTGGTGCGGAATCGCCTGGGACCCCTTTTCGATACCTCGTTATACTCCCTCGACCGGATGGACCTTACGGTAACCACGACGTTAAACAGTCGCTTACAGGAGCAGGTCAGCCTCTATCTGAACAGCCTTGAAAATTCCGAGACTGCCAGGGAGTATGGGCTCCTCGGCAAGTCTTTGCTGGCGGCAGATCAGACCGATGCGCTCAGCTATAGTTTCACCTTATTCGAAAAGACACCGCAGGGCAACATGGTCAGGGTGCAGACGGACACCACCGACCTGCCGTTTGACATCAACGAGGGCAGCAAGCTGGAGCTGGGATCGACGGCCAAACTGCGCACTCTGGCCACCTATCTTGAAATTATAGCCGAGCTGCATACCAACTTATCTGGACGATCACCCGCGGAAATCACGGCAGAATTAGGGCAGGCGACAGATACCCTTACCCGCTGGGCCTGCATCAAACTGCTGGATAATCCTTCCCTGCAGCTGCAACCCATGCTCGAGGCGGCCATGTTGCGCGAATATTCTGCCAATCCAGGGGAAAGGTTTTTTACCGGCGGCGGCATCCATACCTTCGGTAACTTCAGAAAAGAGGATAACGGCCGGACAGTCACGGTGACGGAATCCCTGCAGTATTCCATCAATCTGCCATTTATCCGGATCATGTATGATATCGTCCGGTATACCCAGGCCAATCAATGGGAAAACAACCGGCAGATTATCCACAATGACAAGGATCCCCGGCGACAGGCGATGCTGGATAAGTTCATTGATAAGGAGAGCAGGGTTTTTCTGTCGCGTTTCTGGACCAAATACCAGAATATGACCGCCGATCAGCGGCTGGAGACACTCCTGGCCGGCATTACGCCAAGAGCTGTGCGGCTCACCGTTATCCATCGTCATCTTTTCCCCAACGCTGACCAGGCTGCGTACAACCGCTTCATCCGCAGCCAGCTGCCGGGAACGACCCTGACGGACAAACAGCTGGCGTCGATGTACGAAAAGTATCAGCCGGGGGCATATAACCTGCAGGATATGGGCTATCTTGCATCGGTCCACCCCCTGGAATTGTGGCTGCTCGATTATCTGCGGCAGCCAGGAGAGACTTCCCTGAAAGATGCCATAGTGAAAAGCGCCGAGGTCCGACGGGAGGTGTACGGCTGGCTGATGCGCACCAAAGCAAAAAATGCCCGGGATTCACGGGTCAGGACCGTGCTGGAAATCGACGCTTTCTCGGATATTCACCGGCGCTGGAAGAAGATGGGGTATCCCTTTGATCATCTGGTCCCGTCGCTGGCCACCGCACTGGGGAGTTCCGGCGACAGGCCTGCGGCCCTGGCCGACCTGATGGGCATTATTTTAAATGGCGGGCAACGTCTGCCGACGCAGCGGTTTACCAAGGTGGAGTTCGCCAGAGACACACCGTATGAAACTATCGTTGAACGGTCAAAACCCCAGACTGCTCAGGTCATGCACCCGGAAGTTGCAAAAATCCTGAAAGAAACCCTGGGCAAGGTCGTCAGCGAGGGCACGGCAAAACGTCTGTCGAACAGCTTTCAGCAGGGAGACGGCAGCCCGTTTCTGATCGGCGGCAAGACCGGTACCGGAGATAACCGGATCATTTCCTCATCTTCCTACGGGCATAAAACTTCATCCAGGGCCCTGAACCGGACGGCAACCTTTGTCTTTTACCTGGGCGATAATCATTTCGGCACATTGACCGCCTTTGTCAGTGGCAACTCCGCGAAGGCTTTCAGCTTTACTTCAGCCCTGCCTCTCCAGGTGTTAAAAGGAATGGTACCGATTTTACAACCCTATATCAACGCCGCCAATCAGCAGGTGAAGTAAGCCTTTCGTTCGTGACAGGTTGTTTTCCTGAAGTATTGCAGCAATACAGCCTGTCTCACTCCTATTTTTCCCGTGTATTGCGCGATTGCCGGGGGATGTCTGCCTCTGGAGGTCCTTCGCGCAGGATGCCGTCTTGATGCACTGCTCTTGATCATCCCCGCCCGGCAGATATGCAAAAAAATGTTGTGACCGTGGCATGAACAAGATACTTTGTAGGAGCTGCGTCTTTATCAGAAAAGGGCTCCCACTTTTTTCGTCCACTTTACTTATCGGGCCTTCATCATGTCGCGAATACTTTTTTTCTGGCTGCTGCTGGCTTTGGCGGTCAACCCCGTCCTGGCCGCCGATCTTGCCGGGCAGTCTGCCGACCGGCTGACGCGAGTGCTGCAGTCGCACAGTTTGCGTGTCTGTATCTGGCCTGATTATTACGGCATCACCTACCGCAACCCCAAAACACAGCAGCTTACCGGTATTGATATCGATCTGGCCCGGCAGCTGGCGCAGGACCTCGGTTCCGGTGTCCGGGTCACCTTCGTTGACAGTTCGTTTGCCCGGCTGATCGAGGATATCACCGCTGACCGTTGCGACATTGCCATGTTCGCCATTGGCATCACCCCGGCTCGCGCCGAAAAACTGCGCTTTACCAGGCCCCATCTGCAGAGTGATATCTATGCCGTTACCACGCGCAGTAATCGCCGTATTAAAGAGTGGGCCGATATCGATCAGCCGGGGGTTGTGGTGGCTGTGGCGAAGGGGACCTATCACGAACCGGTCATGCGGCAACGGCTCCGCCAGGCAAAGCTGGTTGCTCTGGACACCCCTTTTGCCAGGGAGCAGGAGGTCGAGTCCGGCCGAGCCGATGTGTTTATGACAGATTACCCCTACAGCCAGCGAATGCTGGCGAATGTCGACTGGGCGCGGCTCGTGTCTCCTCCCGGGGTTTTTCACCTGACACCCTATGCCTATGCCATGCAGCCTGGAGATGACCGCTGGCATGAGCGCGTCGAACAATTCGTGCGTGACATCAAAAGCGATGGCCGGCTGCTGGATGCAGGGCGACGCAACCATCTTGAACCGATTGTAAATCTGAAGAATTGAAATTGTCCCCTGTCGTGATGAAACTGCCTCGAATCCTGAGGGCCAACTTTGCTTTTCTGCTGGTTATGCTGGTCGTTGTCCTCAGTATCTGCCTGGGTGTAGCCTATTTGATCGAGCGGCTGAAAATGACGGCGATACACCAGGCCCTTGCCGACAGTGCCATGCACGCTCGTGCATTTGAGGATCACCTGACCCGAAGCCTTGGATCCGTGGAGGATCTCGCCGGTTTTATCACCGCTGGATCTGACGAACAGTCTACCGGGGACATTGAAGATTTTTTTGAAAGAACGCTGCGTTACACTCCTTTTCTGCGTTCCCTGTCAATCCTTGGCAAGGATGGCAGGATTGTCAGCAGTTCCAATCCTGCTAACCTGGGCTTGCAGATTCCAAGCGCCGACTATGTGCCTCCTTTACCTGCATCCGATACTGTTCTTCGCATCGGTCGACCTTGGTCAGGACGGGATTTTGCTGAAGGGGCGCCGACGACTGCCGATCGCCCCATCGAAGCCGGGGATCTCAGTTTTATCCCGGTACAGCACCAGATTGAAGTTGGGACGCGCCGGATCACGCTGCTGGCGGCGATCAACCCTGATTTTTTCATCAACTACTTCACCCAGAGGCTTGAGCCTGAAAAGGGATGCGTTGATCTGCTGCGGTATGACCTGGTGGTGCTGTTATCTACCGGGGATCATGTAAAACCCGGTATGTCGTATGCGGGGAAGGAACTCCGTGCGCTGTTGCCGCAGACCGAGATTGGCCAGTTCGAAGAAAGGACCGGCCGGGAGACTGCAGCCTTCACCGCCTTTCGTGCCACCCGCCAGTACCCGCTGCTGGTGGTCACCCACCTCCATCGGGAGGGTGCTCTGCTCAGCTGGCGCAACGAGAGCAGGCGGTTGCTGTTTCTGGTCGGACCAGCCTTGCTGGGCACTCTTTTCCTGGCGGCGGCACTGTACCGGAGGCAGCAGCGCTTTGCGGCAGAACGGGTTGAAAAAAGCCAGCGTGAGCGGGAACGGCTTGCTGCTACTGTTCTCGACACCGTTTCCGAGGCGGTGATGGTAACCGATCCGGACAACCTGATCGTTGCCGTCAACCAGTCGTTTACCCGGATCACCGGCTATGCGTCAGAAGAAGCTGTCGGCCGTGTTCCCGAGCAACTGTTCACTGAAAAACAGTCGAGTGAGCTTGAGATGGAAGTGCATCGTTCGCTTGCGGCACATGATCACTGGGCCGGTGAAATTCGCAATCGCCGCAAAAATGGCGAGCTGTTCGTCGCCTGGCAGTCCATTAACCTGGTTCGAAACGAAGGCGGCGATATTATCCATCAGGTGACCGGGTTTTATGATATCACCGAGTACCGGGCGGAGGCGGACCGGATCACCTGGCTGGCGCATCACGACCCTCTTACCGGTCTGCCCAACCGGACACTGTTTGCAGATCGCCTGAGCCAGGCCATCCGCCAGTCCCGCCGCACAGGGGAAAAGCTGGCCTTGATTTTTCTTGATCTTGATAAATTCAAATCTGTCAACGACACCCTTGGACATCTCGTTGGAGATCAGCTGCTCCAGGCGGTAGGCGAACGCCTGCTCGACTGCGTGCGGGATTCCGATACTGTTGTGCGTCTCGGGGGAGATGAATTCGTGGTACTGCTACCGGCCATCGATACCTCTCTCCATGCCATCAGTGTCGCCGAGAAAATAAAACAGACCCTCTGTCTGCCTTTCCAGCTGCAATCCCACACCATCAACATCTCCACAAGCTGTGGTATTGCCGTATGTCCCGATCACGGAACAGAAGAAAAGCAGTTAATGAAGTGTGCGGATGTTGCCATGTATCGTGCCAAAGCGAGTGGCGGTGCCAGTATTTACATGTCTCAGGGGGAAGAGTTCGCGCCATGAGAACGCGACAAAACGTCATAATCCTTCACCGAGTGAGCAATTGATATGCGACATCCATACCCACTGCTGTTGCTTGTTTTTTTTAGTTTTTTTCTAATTCGTCCCCTTGCTGCCGCAGATCCGGCAGATGAGCCCTCGTCGGAAAATATCCCGCTCGTCAAACAGGCGTCGCCGGAAGAAACGCTGGCCATGTTGACCTCTCTCGTGGAGTTGCAGAACAACCTGAAGAAGCAGCTGGCGGTGATTCGTGAAAAAATCGGTACAACGCCGTCTGCTGCGGAAAAGGAGAGCCTGGAGGCTGAATTGAGTCGTCTGGATCGCCAGCTGTCCGATTCATCACATGATTTCGAACGCATAGCAACCGGGGTGGATGTCGGTCTTTTCGCCGAGAAAAAACAGGAAAATTTCAGCTGGAAAGATGAGATGACGACTCTCATAGAGCCGGCCATCAAAGAAATCAAGCGGCTGACAGTCCGTGTCCGGCAGAAGACCAAACTCAAGGATACCATCAGCGATTTATCGAGTATACAGCCGGTTGCCACCAATGCCGTCCGACAGCTTGATCGCCTGTATAAGACCACCACGGATCCGGACATTAAAAAACAGATCAAGGAACTCCTCCCTGAATGGCAAAATGTGGCGAACAGGGTCCGCAGCAAACTGGAGCTGGCCGAGCTCGAATTGAGCCAGATGCAGGATAAAGAGGTCAGCCTCGTCCAGAGTTCCAGCGAATCCATCCGTAATTTTTTCCGCGTTCGCGGCCTCTATCTTGCCATGGCCGTGATAGCCTTTGGTTCTGTGCTGCTCCTGGGTCGTTTACTGTATCGATTGATTTTCCGTTTCCTGCCCGGAGCCAAACTGGAAAAACGGCCTTTTCATATCCGGCTCCTTGATCTCTCGCTGCGTGTCTTCATCGTTGCGGCGGCTATTATAGGTCTCTTTTTCGTGCTTTATCAGGCGGAAGACTGGTTTCTGCTCAGTATGGCCATCGTCTTCTTTCTCGGTCTGTCCTGGACCGTACGGCAGGCTGTGCCAAGGCTCTGGCAGCAGGGGCGCCTGATGCTCAATGCCGGCTCGGTGCGCGAAGGAGAAAGGCTGCAGCTGCACGATGTCCCCTGGAAAGTGGAAACCATTCATGTCTTTTGCAGTCTGTTTAACCCGACCCTGGGAGTCCGTCTGCGGCTGCCGATCGAGAATATTGTCGGCCTGGTTTCGAGACCCTATTCCCCCGAAGAACCCTGGTTCCCTTGCAAAAAAGGCGATTGGGTGGTGGTGGGTGACAGCCCGAGAACCAGGGTGGTCAGCCTCAGCCATGAACTGGTTGAGACGGTGGAGCGGGGCGGCAAACGATATCTCTTTAAGACCGCCGACTTCCTGAGCCACAATCTGGTCAACCTTTCGCGCAACTTCAGGGTGCGGGTGACCTTCGGAGTCAGCTATGACCTGCAGGCTCAGGTGACCACCACCATCCCGGCTCTTTTGAAAACCTTTATCGAGGAGAAGATGGAGGCCGAAGGGTATGCCGGGAGCTGCCTGAATCTGCTGGTCGAATTCAAGGAGGCCGGAGCCTCATCGCTCGATCTGACGGTGCTGGCAGATTTTAAGGGGGACCAGGCCGAAATTTATTCCCGGCTTGAGAGGGCGATCCAAAGGTGGTGTGTCGATGCCGCCACGGCGTATAATTGGGAAATTCCCTTCCCGCAGCTTACCTTCCATTGGCCGGCAAGGGACAGGCTCCTTGCCGATGGGGTACCGGAGAGCTCTCTTACGGCACCGCTTCCACCGGGGTAATATTCAGGACCATGCTCTCCGGGCCACGGAGTATGACGAGGTTGATCGGCTCTCCCACCGCCCGGTCGGAGAGGGTGCGGTGCAGGTCGTCGACGGTTTCGGTCTTGATTCCGCCAATGGAGACGATAATATCACCTTTTTTCATTCCGGCCCGTGCCGAGGGGCCGTTTTCGTTGAGGCCGACCACCTCGACGCCGAAATTGTTGTCCAGGTTATGCCACCGTGCCAGCCGGCGTATAAGCTGCCGCTGCTGGCCTGCAAGCCCCAGAAAACTGCGCCGGACCCGTCCGTGGACCAGTATTTCCGAAATAACCCAGTTGGCGGTGGCCGCGGGAACGGAAAAGCCGATGCCCTGCGCTATGGCGATTATCGCCGTATTTATGCCAACAACCCTGCCGCGCGAGTCGACCAGCGGCCCCCCGGAATTGCCGGGATTAAGTGGCGCGGTATGCTGGATAATATTTTCGATGAGCCGCCCCTCCCGGCTGCGAAGGGCGCGGCCAAGGGCGCTGACCACACCTGTCGACACGGTGGAGTTGAAACCGAACGGGTTGCCGATGGCGATAACCAGCTGCCCTGCTTTCAGCTTGCTTGAATCTCCGAGTACCGCATAGGGTAAATTCGAGCCACTGGCCCTGATGACCGCCAGGTCCGTTGCCGGGTCGGTGCCGACCAGCTCCGCCTTATGGGTGGTTCCGTCCTGCATGGTGACCGATAGGGCTTCTGCTCCCTGAACGACATGGTCGTTGGTGAGGATATAGCCATCCGGTGCGATAACAACCCCGGAGCCCGCGCCTTCCTGTTCAGAGGCGTTGCCGTTGCCGGCCTTTCTCCGCGAAACCATCAGAACCGCAGGGCCCACTGTTTCGACTACGGTGATTACTGCCCGGGAGTACGAATCGAGCAATTCCACCTCCGTGGCATCCCCGTTTTCGATCTTACAACTGCCGCTGGTGTGTGATCCGGCAGCATTTGCAGCCAGGCACTGTAAAGCCTTTCGGCAATGTTCATCCATGATACCCTCTCTTTCTCAGTTGACGCCGACTCAGCTAAAAAATAACCATGGCAGGTACAAGGTACAAGCCGCCGGCTTGTCGGGAACTCTCTCTGTTCATCCTCTTATAGCTGTGACAGAAATATCGCCTGCGTCGGCAAAAACGCTCCTGAAGGCAGGGTAGGGCGCGGAAAATGGATCTCTTGAGCCGAAGCTTGAGGACGTGTTGTGTACATTATCTAAACCTGGGCGGAGGGGAGGATCGAGAGTTTCGTCATGGCACCGTTGTTTGCAGAGACGGCAGGTGCCAGAAGCTGTTCCGAGCCTTGGCACCGTCGCTAAGTGCGCTATTAAGGGAGGAAAATGATATTTTGGAGAATGTAACCATTTTACATGATTTTCTGCATCATTGTGTTATGATTGTCACTGGTCATTTTTGAAAAGTTAAGACTGGTTGGAAATATGTGGACCATTGAAGGATTCCGATAAGGTTTTCAAAAATGATGACTCATTTATGAGAGTTATACAGGAACCAGTAAACCCCATGTCGGCCTACTCGGCTGGATCTATTTAGGGGTGGGGAGATAAGTATGCCGCTCTACACAATATCCGAAACCCAAATGCGGGATGGTTGCAAGCGTGCAATTGAAGGGCTTGAACTCTGGCTTCGGAGACTCATTGATGACAAATTAACCGAGGCATATGGGCAGGACTATCTCAACGCTCAGAGAGATGATGGAAGCCGAGTTATCAAATCGGACCTTGCCAAAATACTTGCCGAACGCAAATCACAAGAGTCTACGCGATTTGTGCGCCAGATTGATGCCAGCTTCTTGACAGACCAGATCCAGATAATATGTAACCCTATTCTGTACAAGGAGCACTTCGCAGATGCATTAAGTGATATTTTTCCAAAAGGGACCGATTCTACACGAACATTTCTCAGCCGTCTCGTGAAACCGCGAAACGCACTATCTCATGCCAATCCAGTTTCTGTTCACGATGCCTATCGAGTTCTCTGTTACTCAATGGATGTGGTAGAGGGCTTAAAGACCTACTACGCTAATAATAACATGGCAAACCTCTACAACGTCCCGACGGTTGTCAGGATTCTGGACTCGCTCGGGCATGTGGTCTATCTTTCGTCTTCAAACCGCCATCCCGATGGACCTGCCATGGTCGATTACTCTCAGGATGAGAAAAGCTATCTACGGTGTGGGGATTCCATTTCCATCACAGTTGAGGTTGACCCTGCCTTTAGTCCAGACCAGTATGAAGTTGAGTGGTTAATAGCGAACGTGGGCGGTCCACGTATAACCGGTGAGAAGTTTCAAATGGTTTTGAGTGACCGCTTCGTCTCCACACGCTTTTGTGTTGTCTGCAGGGTGATATCAAATAAAAACTGGCATAAGATCGGGTCCTGTGATGACCAGATTGACATTGCGTACAAGGTTCTACCACCAATTTAGCTGAGACAGGACCATGTGATTTTCCACAAAGACAGGTACGGGATCAACAACCGCATCCAGAGGATCGCCGAAAAGCCAGCGTCTGCTGATGCCAAAGTCATGATATCTTTGAACGTGGAAAGACTATTGGAAAGATGTTGACCTTGGAAGAACAACTCGATCAAGGTCTCAAAAGCGATGGCATCTTTCTGTGTAACACCCAATGCGGAATAATATGCAGATCGCTAGAACTACTCTTTAGTCGAATAGATGAAAAATGAAAACAAGAATGCTATTAAATTTATACTCAAAACCATTAGTTTCACTTTTATTGGGAATTGTGACTTATTTATTTTTGGCCATTTTTATCCCGAATGGCATGTCAGGATCACCACTGTTCCAAGGGTTAGTTGATCAATCGATGAAAATTGCCCCGTTAATTTTCTCCTTGTTTTGCTTAGTATCTATTGGTTGGGCTTGTATTCAGACTTATAAATATTGGCGATGGGAACGAGGCAATGCAGAATGTTGCAGCAGTTGTGGAGGAATTATAACGCAAAAATTTGGTAGATATGGAGCTTACGTTCATTGTTTAGCATGCGGGAAAAACAGAAGCAATTAAGTACAAGCAACAACTGGGAACGATCCCATTTTGTAATAGTTTGTGTCGGTTATAATCGATTGGAAATATCTTGACTTTGGAAAAGCAAGGTTCAGAGGCATTGCTGAATGATAAATCGAGCAAGTTGAAGATATCAGGCTTCTAGATACCACCAACATAATACAGGTTAACCAGCTAGAAACTTGCCTTCCATTGGATTTTGACTTGTCAAGTCGGGCTGGAATATGGCGATAGCTAGAAAACTATCACAAAATTTAAAATTGTTGAAAAAATAGATGCGGTGCTGAATTTACCTATACGAACGACAAATATTATTATGGCTGAATATTACACAATACAGCTCTTGAAATAAAGGCAAAGGGGCAGACGGCGTAGAACCGTAAGAACGGTAAATACTACGTTCAGGCATCTTCACTATTTTGTCCAATGATTGGCTATTTTCGTTATTTTTATAAACATTTGGTAGAGGTACAGCACATAAATCGTTTGCATAGCCCAATTTCTTATAGCAATTCACAATTATAACAGGAGCATGTAGTGATCGAGAATAGATTAATTGATAAAAATGATGATAATGAAAGAACATCAATAGTGTTGCCATTAAAGAGTAAAGATCTTGGTAATTTCATTTCAAGTTTATTAGGGCAACAACAATCAATTGAAAGAGAAATTGATGCAAACTTCGATATTGATCATGCTTGGTTGGTGAATCTGCATGAATTACTGCATCAAAGAATAAATCAACAAGCTGATGCACATCTTGTCAGTTTCTCAGCGGTTATCTACTTTGGGAATGGTTTAAAAAGGAATTTAACCACAATTGAAGCATTTAAAACCTACAATGAAACAAAAAAGAATATACCTATTGGCATTAAATTGATATGGAGCTATTTAATTCAATTTCCAGGGCGAAGTTATCCGGAGAAACAGCAAATTTCGTTTTCTGCACAAATGGGCTTTAATGCACAGTCTGATTTGAAATTTAAAAATACGCTTTTTCAATCCATAATTGGCGTATATGAGCGTAGCACTATAGGTTTCAATATTGAGCATACTGAAAGAACCTGGGGAGATGATTTAGAGGTAATAATATCGAATCAGGTCGATCAGATAATTCGAGGAAGTTCGATAAAAGATACATTACTCAACACAACTAGATATATTCTTGCAGCAGGAATATTCGTATTTTGCCTAATATATCCAATACTTTCAACATCAGGTGATTTGGCTGCTATAATTAACAATCTGTATAAAAGTTTTTTAGAAATCCAGAGTAATAGCGGTATAACTTTGGATTTATTAGATAAAAAAATTAATAGCCAGACTCTTATTCTTCATGCTCTTGGAACTAAAGACGAAAAACCATGGCTTATTTTATTACTGTTTCTTGGACCAATTTTTTCGGTTGTTTCACTTATAATTACAAAAACAAGAACGTCTTCATTTTTGGTGCTTTCAAAGGAATCTGAAAAACACAGAACAAAGAAGATTAGGTCTGATAAACGCAGCTATTTAGTTGTAATGGGATCGTACATATTTGCTATATTGGCCGGAATTATAGCAAATTACGGTTACTCTTGGCTCAATTTTCATTAGAAGGGTCTAGTCTAGGCAACTGGGGTTAAATCGTTAATGCTAGACAGCATGATGTCAAAGACAGGGTCAGGCATGAGATGTTAACATTTTCCAAAAGTCCACATCTCTTCTATCGACCTGGAAAGACTTAGTGGAAATATCTTGACTTTGAGAGGACCTAGATAGATTAATAACAAATTGCTGCTAGGGACAAAACATGATGCGCTCCTTTTTTTCCCAGAGCAGGGCGTTTATAAGGGTTGATATGAGAAAAACACCAGTCAATTTTTTAAGAAGGTATACAAATCTTCCTTCTTTATTTGATATTTTGCAAAACCAAAGAATTACTTTGCTAGATCCATCAACTTGGGATGACAAAAATGATTCATTCTTTATGGAAAAATATAAAGACAAAAAAGGACTAAAAACGTTATTAGGTTTGTGTTTCACTGAAAAAGGTGAGACGTATCATCATTGGAAAGTTTTTTCATCAGGATCAAGCGGTGTATGTGTCGTCTTCAAAAAAGATGAGCTGTTGCAATATGTGAAAAACATTAGTGGGACAAAATGCAATCAGGTTTCTTATAAACGCATCAAACAAATTAAAGATAGCCCTCCTACAATATCAGAGATGCCATTTATAAAAAGGTTGCCTTATCAAGACGAGAAAGAATTTAGAATTATATATGAACATAAAATAACTATTAAAAACCATAAACAAATTTCCATCAAACTTGACTCTATTGAAAAAATAACGCTTAGCCCATGGACTCCTGAACAACTTATCCAGCCAGTTAGACAAGCTATAAAAAATATTGCTGATATACCGGTGCTGAAAACCACGTTGCTAAGCAATGAGCAATGGAAAAACATAGGAAATCAAATAAAAAGTGTATAACCATCGCCTGTACTTGGCCCCAGCAAACAGCGCGAGTACAGTGAGGCAAAACGTTCATATCGATTTTTCCAGAGTTCAGATATCTATCGACCTGGAAAGACTGATTGGAAATATCTTAACTCTGGAAGGCTCTCGGCAAAGGTCTCCCTAATGATGTCATCTTTCTGCATATCATTCGACCGGAATGCAGAAACCGCACAATCAAGCAGCGCTTGCTCGCACGGTTCCCGCTTATGGTCAGCGCCGCGATTATCTATATAAATCATGAATGAATACGATTTCACAAAATTGAATGACAAAGAATTTGAATCGCTGTCTGTTGATCTTCTATCTAAGACAGAAAATAAAAGGATAGAGCGATTTAAACCAGGGAAAGATGGCGGAGTAGATGGCAGATTTTTTGCAGCAAATGGAAATGAAGTTGTAATTCAATGTAAGCACTGGGCTCGGTCAGGATTGCAAGCATTAGTCAGGCATATAAAAAATGAAGAATTAAATAAAATAAAAAAATTAAACCCTTCTAGATATATCCTTGTAACATCAATTGAGTTATCGAGAAACAACAAGAGAATTATAAAAAAAATGCTATCTCCATTTGTGATAGCTGAAAATGATATTTTGGGAAAAGAAGATCTTAATGATTTGCTTTCTCAATATCCAGAAATTGAGCAAAAACATTATAAATTATGGCTTTCAAGTATAAGTGTCCTCAGGTCATTATTAAACAATGCTATAATTGGACGAAGTACTTTTAAACTTGAAGAAATTAGGGATTTCACACCGAAGTATGTTTTAACAGCAAACCATGATCAAGCAATTCAGAAACTTGATAAAGTTCACACAGTAATTATCACAGGAGAACCCGGAGTTGGAAAGACAACTCTTGCTGATCATTTGTGTCTATATTTTGTCTTGAAGGATTTTGAGCTTTGCTACATTGAAGATTCAATTTCAGAAGCGGAATCTGCTCTTCAAACGAAGAAAAAACAAATTTTTTATTTCGATGATTTCCTTGGTAGAAATTTCTTAGAGGCTCTCAACAGGCACGAGGATTCCCACGTAATTAATTTTATCAAACGAATTCGTAATGATAAGTATAAAAGATTTATACTTACATCGAGAACTACAATTTTAAATCAAGGTAAACGTCTTAGTGATCTCTTTTTAATAGAAAATGTTGATCGCAATGAATTTGAGATAAAAATCTCCTCTCTATCTTATTTCGACAAAGCGAAGATTTTGTATAATCATATATGGTTCAGTGATCTATCTGAGCAGTTTATAGAACAATTATACTTTGACAAGAGATATAGAATAATAATTAAACATCATAATTTTAATCCGAGATTGATTTCATTTATCACAGATACTCATAAGATATCAAATCTAACTTCTTCTGAATATTGGCCATTTATTTATAACACATTGCAAAATCCGACTGATATTTGGACACATGTTTTCGATAACCAAATTGATGAATTCTCTCGGCTTATTGTTTGTTTGGTGGTTTACAATGGTAGAAAAATTGAGGAGCAAGATCTTAAATGTTCGTTCTCAGAATTAGTAAATAGCAAAGCGAATTTGGCAAAAATTGAATTGATAGACATTGAGTCCTGCCTAAAGATAATAGTTGGTTCCCTGCTTAATAGAACAATTACTGATCTAGGCAAAACAGTATACGATCTTTTTAACCCTTCAGTGGGTGATTTTGTATTAAGAAAATATTCTGGAGATCCAGCATCTATAGCTTGTATTATGTATTCACTAAATACAATTGAATCTCTTGTTAATCTTAATAATTTAATAAAAAATAAGATAATACCATTAGTTACAACTAAAGAAATAATTAGAAGTTTATTGCAAAAAAAGATAGAAATGACACATAGAAGCAGTTCTTTTGATTATAAAGTTATTCTCTTGAAATTAGCTCTAGATAAATATGAAAATACTTTAGAAATAGAAAATGTAATTGGTACTTTCTTAAGCAATATTAATTATAAACAAATCCAAACAAATCATATTCCAAGCCTAAGCAATCTACTTCAGTGGGGTATCCAAAAGAATTTTATTAATAGAAACGATTTGGATTTGACGAGTTTTTTGTCGTCAGTTTTGGATTATCCAATTGATCACAAAGACCTTTTGGCAATTTGTCAACTTTTACATACTTTAAAAATTCACTTAACTGATCCTTTATTTAAAAAAACAAAAAAGATCATTATTGAATCTGATTACCCCTCTTACTCCGCAAGCTTTAAGAGGCGCAGGGGTCTAGGCTTCGTATTGGCTGCATACTTAATCAAATTTCCTATCATTGCGCCTATATAGAACCTGTTATTAAATCGAAAACAAA
>NZ_SWCM01000015.1 GCF_005116645.1 Desulfopila sp. IMCC35006 | reverse complement strand
TTGCAAAGTGCGCAAGAGACTGACGGCTGGCTGATAATCCCGCCAAGAAGCGTTGCGGGACTCTTTTCAGTACTCGCTTGACGGGTATAAGTTCATTCACGAAAAACGCCTCTTGCAAAGTGCGCAAGAGACTGACGGCTGGCTGATAATCCCGCCAAGAAGCGTTGCGGGACTCTTTTCAGTACTCGCTTGACGGGTATAAGTTCATTCACGAAAAACGCCTCTTGCAAAGTGCGCAAGAGACGTTTTTCTAATTCACTAAAGGCACACAATGCAGTTTCTACTGGTTGGTCCAGGCGCGCTTGGCTGTCTGCTCAGTTCCGTTATCATAAAAGGAATGGGCGACCATGATCGACTGACAATCCTTGATCATAATGCCGCCCGCGCCAGCCAGTTGACCAAAGAAGGGATCACTTATCACCTTGCCGAGGAGCAGCTCAGGTTTCCGGTTGCTGCAGTCTCCGACCCACAGCTGCTTGATCCTGTAGACATAGTGATTCTTTGCGTCAAATCCTACGATGTCATCAACAGCCTGGAATTCTGCAAACCGATTCTATCGAAAAACACACTGCTGGTTTTCCTGCAGAACGGTATCAGCCATCTGGATCTCAAGGCGCATCAGCACAAGGCCACAGCCGCCTTCGGGACCACCACTGAAGGTGCCACCCTGCTTGGCCCCGGTCAGGTACGGCATGCAGGAAGCGGGACAACCTATCTTGGTTTTCTTGCTCCTCCAAACGAGCAGGCGGTAAAACTCTTACAAAAGACCCGTGAGGTCTTTTCCGCTGGAGGGCTGGACACCCATCTCACCGACAATATTCTCACCAGGCTCTGGGCGAAACTGTTTGTAAATGCCGGAATCAATGCCCTGACAGCAATCCTCGACTGCAACAACGGTGAGTTATTAACTCTGCCGGGAATCGATAGACGTATGAAGGCCGCTATTGACGAGGCCATGCAGATTGCCGAAAAAAAAGACATTCCGATTATGGATGATCCCTATCAGGCCACCCGCATGGTCTGCAGCAAGACGGCGAAAAATGTTTCTTCAATGCTCCAGGATGTGCGTAAAAAAAGGCGAACAGAAATCGATGCCATCAACGGCGCTCTTGTTGCTTTGGGACACATTACGGGCATCGATACTCCGGAGAACAGCCTTCTCTGCCAGCAGATAAAAGATCTTGAAACCAGTTATGTTCGACAGTAGCTTTCGTGTCCCACCCAGGACCAACATCGCCATTCAGGAAATAGGGTTTGATTTCGACGGGGTCATCGCCGACACAGCCGAAGCATTCATCCGTCTGGCTTGCACTCATTATGGACATTGCTCTTTCAGCCAGGAAGATATAACCAACTTCGAACTGGAACACTGCCTGGATATCCCTCGCGTCCAGGTGGAAAAAATATTTACCGACATACTCACCGATTCCCTCGCCACACAGCTACGCCCAATGCCCGGAGCCGTGCAATGTCTCGAACAATTCACCCTCACTTCGCAGGTAACCATCATCACCGCTCGCCCGCTTGACAAGCCGGTTTTTGACTGGCTCGATCGTTTTTTCAGCAAAAAAGCGACAAAAAACATCAGGGTGGTTGCTACCGGCGATCATAACGATAAGATTCGCTACATTCATCAGCATAGTCTGAAATATTTCATTGATGATCGGGCTGAAACCTGCAAGCAGCTTGCACGTGAACAGATCATGCCCTTTGTCTTTACGCAACCATGGAACAGAGACCGGCACAACCTGCAAACGGTTGCCAATTGGGAAGAGATTCGGGCACTTACCGAAATATAACAACAAACTAAAGAAGAATCATATGCACTGTCCGCACTGCAAGGCTGAAATTGAAACCTTCAAAAACCCGACACCGACCGTCGATATAATAATCGAGATCGGCAACAAGATCGTACTTATAGAACGGAAGAATCCGCCCTACGGCTGGGCACTGCCCGGTGGTTTTGTCGATTACGGGGAATCCTACGAGAACGCCGCCCTGCGGGAGGCCGAAGAAGAAACCGGCCTCAAAATCCTTGACCTGCATCAGTTTCACACCTATTCCGATCCAGGCCGCGACCCGCGTGGCCACACCGCCTCAACCGTTTTTATCGGCAGAGCCGAAGGCTCCCCCTGTGCGGGTGACGATGCGAAGCGGGCAGAACTTTTCGGTCAGGATACACTGCCGCTCCTGGCCTTTGATCATGGCTTGATCCTGGCGGATTATTTCAAGAGCAAGAAATAATCCTCTTGCAAAGAACACAAGAGAATTATTTTCAAGTCACTACAAAACAGTCCTGAGCAACCAGTAGCCCAAAAGACCCATACCTATGGATCCATAGATCATCATTCAGGGGGTGCAGCTGCTGCCGAATTTCTTGGCGATGAACGCGAAGGTGGCAAGCCCGACCAGTCCGGCTCCCACCAGAGTGAGTATTTCCTTCATAAGGATCTTACCTCCTTACTTTCTGCCCTGATCTCTTGCGAAGACGAATCGACTCCGGGGTTACCTCGACCAGTTCATCGTCGTTTATATAGGCAATACACTCTTCCAGGGACATGGTGACCGGAGGAGTCAGAATAACTGCATCGTCGGTTCCGGATGCCCGCATATTCGTCAATTTTTTCCCTTTCGCCGGATTCACAACCAAATCAGACGACCGACTGCATTCTCCGATGATCTGATCGGGGTACAAAGGTGCACCGGGATGGATGAACAACTTGCCGCGTTCCTGCAGATTAAACAAGGCAAAGGCTACGGCGACGCAAGGTTCTTTAACCAAAAGCACACCGCTTATTCTGTTGGTGATATCTCCAGCGTATGGACCATATTCGGAAAAGACATAGGACATCATGCCCATTCCTTTGGTATCGGTCATAAACTGGGAGCGATAGCCGAGCAGGCCGCGCGTTGGAATATTGAACACCATCCGGACCATCCCGTTGGCACTGTTCATCTCCTCGAGCTGACCTTTCTGCTTACCAAGTTTTTCGATGACCGCCCCCTGATACATCTCGTCTACATCGACGGTGAGTTTTTCATAAGGTTCCAGGACCTTACCGTTCTCATCATGTCGGAGGATAACCTGGGGCCGGGTCACCTGCAACTCATACCCTTCCCGCCTCATTTTCTCGATGAGAATTGACAGGTGCAACTCCCCGCGGCCGGAAACCTTAAACCCCACCGCATCCTCGAGAGGTTCATATTGCAATGCCACATCGGCAAGGATTTCACGCTGCAGCCGGTCGTTAATATGGCGGGAGGTTACAAATTTCCCCTCTTTGCCGGCAAAAGGGGAATCGTTGGGGATGAAGTTCATCGAAATAGTCGGCGGATCGATGGTGACAAGCGGCAAGGGGCGTGGATCTTCCGGATCGGTAAAAGTCACCCCGACCGTCACATCCTCCATGCCAGCCACGGCCACAATTTCTCCGACTCCCGCCGATTCCACGGCAATTTTCTCATCGCATTCAAAACGGAAAATCTTGGAAATACGCACCGGTTTGATAGAGCCATCCCGGCGCGCGACAACGATCGGCTGATTAAGTTGCATCGTGCCATTGACCACTTTACCGATACCGAGTCTGCCCAGATAGGGTGAATAATCGATAGTACCGACCTGCATCTGCAGTGGTTCCGCGCTGGAGCCAACAGGTGCGGGGGTGTGATCAACGATCATCTGGGAAATATGGACCATGCTGCCGCCATTCTCAACCGGATCTTCCGGATCAAGCAGGGAATAACCGTTTTTGGCTGAGGCATAAACCACGGGGAAATCAAGAATCTCATCCGGAGCATTGAGTTTTACAAACAGGTCAAATACCTGATCCACGACCCACTCGCAACGGGCAGCAGGTTTGTCGATCTTATTGATGACGACGATGACCGGCAGATTGTTTTCGAGGGCCTTTTTCAGCACAAAATACGTCTGGGGCATTGGACCTTCCTGGGCATCAACCAGAAGCAGCGCACCATCAGCCATACGAAGAACACGCTCTACCTGACCACCAAAGTCAGCATGTCCGGGAGTATCAATGATATTGATCCAGTAATCTTGGTAATTATATGAGCCATTCTTGGCAGTAATGGTGATACCACGCTCGCGCTCGAGATCCATCGAGTCCATCAGTCGCTCGGACACCTGCTGGTTATCACGGAACATTCCGGACTGTTTAAAAAGCTGATCCACCAGCGTTGTCTTACCATGATCAACATGCGCGATAATTGCCACATTACGAATTTTACTTTGTTCCATCTTGTGCCCGTAAGGCCTCCGACTACTACGGCTTTATTCCCCACTGCAATACTGAGGCGTAAACACCTGGTTATACAAACAAAAAAAGCACATGCCGCAATCAGCAGTGCCTTCGATACAAACATTTCGAGTTGAAAATTTTATAGCATACCCCACAATTACTTTAAACACAAGGGCCACATCTACATGGCATTATAACCATGATTTTCCCATAAGCCATTAAAGTTGCGTTAAAACGAGACTGCGCGCCCGGGCCGAGCGAAGCAGGGTCGGCACATTTTCATCGATATAGTCAAAGACCCGGGCCCGTTTATTTTCCGCCGGACGCATTATTCGACCGATAACCTGGAGCAATCGTCCCTCAAAACTTATCGGCGTCGTCAGAAAAAGAGTGGCAAGCCCGGGACAGTCAAATCCTTCGCTGATGAGCTGCAGCGTGGCCACGAGCACCTCAACCGTACCGGCCTGAACCGCCTCGACAATTTCCTGCCTGGCCTCCGGGGCAAGCTGCCCATGGAGCAATTTCACCTTAACACCTTTCTGCTCCAGTTTTTCCGCAAAAAAACGGCAATGGCTCACCCGATCCGAAACGACCAGAACAGTCCCCTTGCCGGGTTCGCGGGCAATTTTCAGGACATCGTTTAAGATTTGCCGGTTTCGCCCTTCGTGCTGCACCAGCGCCTTGATCAGGGCCTGATAATCTCCGCGATACCGGTAGCTGAAAGAGGTGATCGAACGGATGACCTCAGGGGCCAGGATTGCACCGGTTGACTTCAGTTCGTCCTGGTCGACTCGATGCAGTCGATCCCCCATAAAAAAATAAATCAGCTTGGTCATCTCATTATCGCTGCGATAGGCAGTGGCAGAAAGCCCGAGCAGATACTGACAGTCAAATCTGGAAACCACATCAGCAAAAAGGTATGCCGGTACCCGGTGGCATTCATCGACGATAAGATGTCCAAACAGTGGCACAAGTTCGTCCACCCGTTTTCCGGCGCTGTTGACTATCCCTATGGTCAAAGGCGCAACAACAAATTTGCCATCCCCCACCAATCCCGGCTCCATACCGAGAAACTGGCTGGCCCGCTCATGCCATTGATATAAAAGTTCTTTGGTGTGCACTACCACAAAAGTGGGCTGACGTCGCGCAGCGATCAGGGCCAGCGCCATGATTGTTTTCCCACTGCCGGTACCTGCCTCGATAACCCCGAACGACTTCTTTAGCGCTACAGCAACGGCCTCCTCCTGATAAGGCCGCAAGATACCGTCAAATTGAAAATCAACTTCCGGGAGCAGGCGTCGGTTGTCGACTATTATCGGATCCTTGCCGGTAAATTGACGGCATAATAGCACTGCCTGGTTGGCAAAACCTCGCGGGAAGCGAAGTCCATCGGGAACAGGGTCATAATATTTCAGCTGGGGTTTAATTTTTTTCCCCACCCAGCGGCCATATTTTTTGGCGGCGGCATACTGCGGATTGTCAATAGTCAGCCTCCTTTTCAACTCCTTCTCGAGAGCACAATCGATGCCGGTTATATGACAGTCTGAGCGAACGGTAATTGTTGGTTCCATGGCAAGAACAGTGAGAACGACGAATTCTGTCTACAACAACAGAAAAGTAGAGTAATAATGTACGGTAGCGCATTTATCAGAAAGCCATTTTATGGCGTGCACTATTTTTTTCAGCCGTTACTAGTAACGCAATGTACAAACACCTGAACGAGCAATCACTATGAGGACCATTATGGTACAAAAATTATCAGTTCTTTTTCTCTTGAGCATCTTCTCTCTGGCGATTCTGCCCAGTCGACTCCTGGCAGAGGATTTCATCACCCTGAATCTACCGGAGGCCGTCATAACCAAAGCTGCCGCAGCCGTCCTGCCGCTGCGCATTGATGCCCACTCGGAAGCAATCCAGGGCGATATACAGATTATCAGTATCAGCGAACTCCGCCTGACAGACCACCATCTCGCCTGCCGCCTTCATCTGACAGGAACAAACCTGGCCCTCGTTACCGATATTTCCGGGCATGAAATAAAATTGAAAGTGGGATCCGTCGAGCTTGATTTCAGGACCGATGCTGCAATTCGCTATGATGCAAAGAAACAGGTCCTCTATATCAAACCGTTGGTGAAACATGTCTCTGCCAGCACTCCCGGTTCAGATGCCGACATCGGCCAGGAGCTGGTTGCGCTGCTCAACGACAGAGAATTTCCAGTGACCCTGCAGGAGCTTGATCCACTTATAGCCAAGACCGGCTCCAAAACGATCACCATTCATGGCAAAATCGCCAACATCCAGGCCAAACCAAAATCCATTGAAATCAGTTTGCTTCCGATAGTGACCGCGAAATAGGGTCCCTCAACAGTATCGATCCCCGGAGCATAGCAGGAACCTCAATAGCCTGATCAGGAACCGTTCAACAAGTGCTCCAAGTTCGTTCAAGCAGGCCGCCGTGCCATAGTTAGCTATGCACGGGGGCCTGATCGGACGAAAATGGGGCGCTGGGCAACGGTTACCATCACCACATCAAGTCATCCGGAACCTCAAAACCTGCATACGGGTCTTCCGGGTCGGAATCCTGTTGTGCCGTTGCAGAATTAAGAGAGACAAAAACCCGGTCGCTCACAGACTGGATCTTCTCAATAATACGCCGGGGAAGAACATCAAACTGATCGGCAATCCCGACAATACCAAGACGGCCATCGCTCAGTTTCTCCGCAGTTTCTTTTGTGACAAAGATACGCTGGATCTTGCTGGCAACAGAAAAACGGTAGGCTATGCCAGTATCGTCTTTTGCCAGACGGTGGTCTTCAACCAACTGCTTCACCAGACCATCTTCCGCTCTTTTTTGCAGTTTTGCTTCCCGCTGCAGGTTTAACTTTCGAGCTCGATCCTTCTTCTTTTGCTCAGCCTGCTGCGCAAGAAGAACATTCTCGTCGACGACAATATTTTTTTTGCCGGATTTCGAACGCTGTTTCTTCGATTGATGCTGTTCTTTTTTGGTCTCGCTGGCCTTTTTTTTATCGACCAACCCCAATTGCAGCAACTGTTCCTGAAATGATTTTCCCATAAAAAGCTACCTGATACTGTTGACCTGTGAAAATGGGTTGCATCCCATCCCTGTAAATAAATATTGTGCATTATTCTAGCTGACTTTCACGCTATTTGCAAAGATGGCAGTCGGCGCCGAATCTCTGCTCTCTTTTTTTCAACAGGGCTGCCAGATCACTTGAGCAGGTCCCGGCCGGTTTGCAGTACATTATTAAAAAAAGTATCGATATCCGTTTTCCCGGCAGAAGAATTGGCAGCCAGCAACCGCATCGCCACATCCCCATCGATATAGGCGATACCAACCAGACTCCTCCCTTCCTGATAGAGCCGATTACGAAGAGTTAAGTTAAAACTGTTGCTTTTTTCCTGAGGCACCTTGAAACGAAAACATACATTGAACGAGGTCCGTGGCACCACCATTTCCAACTCTGTGCTCTCATTGACCCAGCTTTCTGCATATTCGCAGAGCTCAAGATTTCTTTCCACCCTGCATGCCAGACCTTGCCGGCCGAAAAATTTCCAATCCAGAAACCATTTTAAACTGTCTACCCTCCGCCCGCACTGCAAGGAGGCGACACCCAGATCTTCCGTTTCGGCGTTGTGCTCGTCCCGAAAGAGGTAACTGCCGTCCCCCGCACTGAGAGTAGCCCGCAAGGCGTGGCTTCGGTTATTTATCAACAGGACGTTGCACATCAACGAGGCACCAAGCATCTTATGGAAATCACATGTAAAAGAATCGGCACCCTGCAGACCGGCCAGGAATTTTTGTTTGAGGGTTGTGCTGAGTACCGCGGCCCCGCCCCAGGCACCATCCACATGGAGCCAGAAACCATATTCATGCCGGAGGTCCAGCAGCGGTTCTATGGGGTCATAAGCGCCACGAACCGTTGTTCCGGCAGTTGCCGCGACAAAAAACGGCAGACCGCCACTGACCAGGACCCTGCCGATGGCTGACGCCAAAGCGTCCGGCTCCATGGCGCCATACCGATCGAGCGGCACTTTAATCAGCTGATCAGTGCCTATACCTAAAATATTTGCCGCCTTATCCATCGAGTAATGCGCATCTGCACTGACAAAGGCAAAAAGTTTCTGCTGCCCAAAAAGCCCGGACTGCTTTACCGAATGGTTCGCATTATTTCTTGCTGCCATCATGGCAATCATATTGGCATTGCTCGAACCGGTGGTCATCTGCCCTTCACCTTGTACAAAGCCGACCAGATCAAGCATCTGATCAATCATATATCTTTCAAGGATGGTTGAAACAGGCGCCGACTCAAAGGTACAGGCGGAAGCATTGGTCAACGCGGCAATTAGTTCTCCGACTATAGATGGAAGATTGGCACCGCCCCACATCCGGTTGAGAAATGCCGGGTGATCGGTTTTTACAGAATAGGCAAGATAGGTCTCAATCCAGTGCAAAATTTCCGTCCAGTCTCCCGTCTTTTCCGGACGTTCAAGATCCAGAATTCTCTTCAATTCTGCAGGACTGTGGTAATCGAGAAATTTTCCACTTCGCTGTCCTGAACGGTAATGCTCAATCACTTTCAGGAGGTGTTCAAAAAAGGTCTTCTCATTCATGGCTGCAGACTCAGATGCATTGCGCTATTAATCGAGTGTCCCCGCTGGGCGATAACGCCCTTTTACCCGCCGGGTTCTGTTTGCTTTAGTGGTGCCAATTAATTCGGAATGGATAATTTATCAAGGGAATAATAGTTCACGAACGCCTCAGGGCAAGCGCCGCGTTGGCGGCAAAGATCAGCAAAGCACCACACCAGCCGCCAAAAGTTAATTGTGGGTCAGCCACCAGCAATGGCCCAAGCAGGGCAGCCATCAATATCCTGCTGGACGAGATGATGGAACCATTCACTGCGGTCACATACAAAAATCCATAGGTCAGCAGATATTGGCCCAGCACACCCACAACCGAACAGCTCAGGAGAAAAAAAAGTTCAGTGGCATTGGGCCAGAAGATCGCATCATGAAAAAAGAGCAACATAAGCACTGTCCCCAGACCAAACATAAAAAAAAGTATGGTCTGGGAATCATGGTAACGCCGGCTGATATTGAGATATACCATGGCGAACGCGGCGGTGATACCTGAACAGAGTCCCCACAGGTTTGCCCACCTTATGTTGATTTCCCCCGGTGACAACAACATCCACACCCCGGCAAAAGCCACCGCCACGATAACCAGGGAAAAGACTTCACGCTGTTCACGTAGAAAAAACCAGGAAAAAATCGCAACAAACAAAGGATACGTCATATTAAGAATATTGGCCTCCGCGACCGTTCCCACTTCCACTGCCTTGTAAAAGCAGAACACGGCAACGGTATTGGCTATCGTTCGGCCGACAAGGTAATGGTATCGCCGGGGGGCGAGGTGTTGCCTGCGAAGCAGCATGGTCGCAACGACCACGATAAAGCCCAGTAAAAAACGGCTGAAAACAAAGTAGGCAGAGGCTATCTCCACATAACGAGCAGCCCAGCGAATAATGACCGTGGCCAGGTAAAAAAAGAAGGCCGAGCCCAAAACTGCCAGCCAGCCGCCGATATTCCGAACCTCTGAGAGAGCCGGCCCTGATGATAGATTTGTCATAGAGTATCAGGCTCTCACACTTTTTTTAAGACCCAGGACCACTCTCCTCTCCATGCAGCTTCCAAACACCATCAGTTTCCCCCGGTCTGTTTTTTTTCAGGAAGGCTCAGCCAATTTCGCCATACAACTATCCGCTTGTGCAACAGCTCCACAGAACCTCGATGTGCCACAATGTAATAACAAAATAACAGAGTATATTATACGTGAATTTCCATGGTCCCGGAACAAACAAACGAATTCATCATAACCATATAATTACGCTTTAAAAATAGTTCCCATTGCGGTATATTACTGGACATATTTCCTAACGTATAGGAACAGGCTTACTTGAATCTTAAATTCACACAGTTCAGGAGAGGGTGTCATGGCTAATTTTCTCTTTGTATTAAGTTCGAACGATAACGAGAAAGCAACCCGATGTTTTCAATTTGCAAAAATCGCTCATTCCAAAAACCATAAAGTAAATATCTTTCTGATCGACAGCGGCGTTGACTGGGCCGTAAAAGGAAAAGACGGAAGCCAGAAAACAGTAACAGGCGATTGCGTCAATGACTATCTCCCCTATCTGATCGAGAAAGAAGTACCCACCGGAGTCTGTACCCCCTGTGCCAAAAACAGAAACCTCGACGAAGCGAATTTTAACAGCAATATGGTCCTCGATGGCGGCCCGCATCTCATTGACATGGCGGCCGAGGCGAAGGTTTTCAACTTTTGACGACACCGCGGCCTTCCCCGGCGCAAGCTGGTGCTGCCCGAAGATTACCAATCTTTACCAATACTGGTGGCCTTCGTCAGTCTGCGAGCCGGGGATTGGGGCTGTCGAAGACTTCCACGTAGCCCTGATAAAGGGTTTCCGCGCGGATGCGTCTTGATTTGCCCCTGGCCGTCTGGATACTGTGTTCAGGTATGTTGTTTTCCAGGTACCAGGCATCCGGGTCCAGACAAAATCGCACCAGTTCCGAAAGGGCATCCTCCCCATTACGGCATGATTTCACCAGATGGGGAATAAACTGCGGCCCGTAATTATTCCTGGCAATTTCAGTAATCTGGGCCTGCATCTCGGCCCAGAGATTATCCGGATCCAGCAAGATGACCGGGGCCAGCGGATTCTCGTGGAGTTTCATCGAGGTTATGGTGATGGACAGCTCCTCTGCACTGCCATAGCCACCGGTGTTGATAATCGGCAGATTGCTCAGCTTCTGCAGATGATCCTGACGGGCCAGGCGCAACCCCTCTCGATATTTAATCAACCCATCACAGGTGGTTAAGGAGAGCTGATGTTCTCCCTCCAGGTCAATGGCAACACCAACACTCATTATGTTGTGTTCCCTGGCCAGATCGTTGGCTTCTTTCATCAGCCCCGGTCCACCGCCATGGACAATGCCCATCTGCGAGCCGAATTTCAGGGCAAGCTTGTTAATCAGATCGATAGTCAGCTGATTATCGGCCTCCTTGGTATGCGACCCGTAAAAGGCAAACCAGTAGCGCACCACATCGAATCGTTCCCGGTCGTCTGGTTCAATAAAACAGCCGTGATAAAAAGTATAGAGCTTGTCGGTTTCCGCATCGTAGCGCAAGAACTCGCAGTCCGAGGAAACCGCATGAGTGAGCTTGATCATTTTCTTGACATAATCATCTTCAAACGAGGGGTTGTCAGTATTAATAAGAAAGGTTCTGACCCCGCTGGTCCGAAGAACATCAATCACCTCAGAGGACGGAAAGGTATCGGCAATAAATACCCGGCTGTTGATTCCTCCGAGAACGGAAAGTTTCTCAAGGGTTTTCGTAAACTCACCATTTTCGCCGATTAAGCAAGACTGTTTGGGCTTTCGAGCCGTGCTCTCCACGACAGCATTTTTGATAATCTCAAGCTGGGCCTGCCCTTGCGGGTCAATGGCGGAGGCGATCTGTATAAAGTTATTCTTATTGAGAATCATCCCCAGCGACATTTCGTCGACAAACTGAAAGAGGTTGCTCACTTCGGCATTGGTCAACAGATCGAAGAGCCTGTAGCCATCTTTTACCTTATTTTTGATAAGGGGTACGGTCAGCGGATTCTTCGCCCTGAAAAAACGTATTATCACTCGAACTCGGTTAAGCGGCACCGGTGTCTTGCCAAAATGATAGAGTTCCACCTGACGATCGCGAAAGGTGCGGAAGGGATCAAGCACTCTGGCGGGCAGGTGGACAATATCCTGGTCTGCCGGGGCGGTCACTGCGTCTATAATTCCGTAGATATCGCCAAGAGAAATTTTAATCGCGCCGATAAAGAGGCCACCCGGCTCCAGCATCGCCTGATCTAATTGCAGCGAGGTTCTCGAACGAATTTTCGCCAGGGCAAGACGTCCTTTTTTGATAACGTCATTAATGCTCGACTCATTGAGTGCCCCTGGCTCAAAACAATACTGGTAAGGTTCCAGGTCGGCGAGGATATAATCGCTTTGCTTGCCGGTAACGGGATCAGTTTCCTGTTTTATCTCAAACCCGTCATAATGGCCCAGGCTATTTTCCCGGCCGACGAAAAGTCGTTTGTGCAGATAATGGCGTACATCGTGGATGCGGAGTTCAGGATCCATGACAACCAGCCGACCAATCTCGTCGCCGATTTTAAAGAGCTTCACCGCATCCCCCAGCAGGGGATTAAGATTCTGCAGCTTGCCATCAAGGTGCACATCCATCCCGTCGACCACCGGAACGGTTTTAGGCGATAAAAGATCCGTCTTTATGCCGATCTGGGCATTCCCGCTTCTGCCCGAAAAGATAAATGGTTTTTCTTCCCTGATCGCCCCCCGAATATAATCCGACACATCGGGAAAGGAAAATCGTGCCTGCAGAATATCTGTCCCGTCGACTTTGCCGGGAATATCGCTGATATACCCGTCCGGGCTGATGATTTGTTCTATTTTCATGGGCTTATTGTATCACATCGTGAATGGAATATAAAATGCGCTGTTACAAATCGCCGGACAACTCGCCGCGCGGACTCTACTTATACAGTATCCATCCTTTTTGACCAATTGAAAGTAAAATAAAGGTGAGTTCTTCAGGTCGATATGGCGATTCAGCACCAATCGATCTTTGGATTGAAAAGTGATATATGGCATTACTGCCCACTGCAGCCGCAAAAGACGCAGCAGGCAAGGTCAAGGGAACCGACAACCGGTTGACACGACGGTCACTTCGCTATGACTTATTCTCTTTGAAACAATACGGATCGAGTTCGGTGAAAATGTCCCGGCCAAAACCAAGAGCCACTGCGGGGCAGCCGCCGCATGCCGGGCGTATGGCGCAGGAATGGCAGGCTGAACTGCCCATTCTGTAACGTTCAGCAAGGGGGGTATGATAAATCTCGGTAAGAGAATTCTGGTATATATTGCCGAGCAGAGATGGCATCTTGCGACAGGCATGGACCTCACCGTCGGGGAGAAGGGAGACAAAATTAAAGGCGGCACCACAGCCAACACCGGCGCAGCCGCCCTGCAGAGGCAAACCCTGGCGGTGCAGGTGCAGGTTGCAGAGATTATCTTTTAAGCGCATCACCGGGTTGTCGGCTGCAGCACTGATAAAGCTTTCGAGAAATTCCGGATACAGCGCCGGATCCACCGAGGCCAGAGCTGCCCCCTCACCCATCATCGCCAGTCTGTTGAAGGTGAACAGGTCGGTCTTGTCCTTCAATTTTTCGGCTAGAGGAAGCACCTGATCCATATTTTCCCTGGTGAGGGTAAGCATGACCATGCTGAAAACATGCATCTCCCGCAGCAGCTGCAGAAAGGCCATGGTCCTGTCGAAGTGCCCCTCCCCCCGCATACAATCATTGTGCTCCGGCAATCCTTCCAGGCTCACCTGATAAAACTCCGGCATATTGATTGCGAGCATCCGGTCAAGATATGTTTTATCCATCGGGTTGCCGAGAACCGCAGTAAGGAATCCACGTTCAACCGCCTCCCGGTAAAGGGCAAAAAAATGCGGAAAAAGTAACGGATTGCCCCCGGTAAAACTTACCTGGCCATAGACCTGATGCTCCCGGCAGAACTGATAGAAATCATCCAGCACCTGCAGTCCCTGTTCGAGGGTCATGGCGATCCGGTCACTGCGATCATAACAGTGACGGCAATGGAGATCACAGTTTTGCGTAATATGCCATTGCAGGGTAAAGGAAGGGGTCGAACACATGTTTTCTGCCGTGATATTTTCGTCACAAAATCCCTGCGGCCGAACGATCTTTGACGGCGGCATACGCAACAGTCCTTTCTGCCCGGCACTGTAGACAATATTGTCGATCAGGCCGACACTGACCCGTGCTGCACGTGCTGCCGTGTGGCTGTCAATTCCCTCGGCAATAATTTTAAGAGCCAGCAGATCATAGTTACTGGCGCTGAAGATTCGGATGCTATCACCATTACTGCCCGGGACAAGCAGAATATACCCCTTGCCGGGAACAGGAGTGACTGGGCGCCCTTCAAGCAAATCGACCAGACCCAGCCAGGCAACTTCCAGGAGTTCCAACCCCGGATGCACTCTTATTTGTTTGACGTTGTGCGGAACGGCAACAGGATGGATCGACATGGTATATGCTGCCAGTTCAATTGCCGCAAGATCTGCGAGATAGGGTGTTTCTGGGTAAATTTCCGGACAGTTTTTCAGGTAAGCAGCAAGATGTGCAGCTGGAACACAGGGAAGCCCTTCAGGAAGCAGCTTTGCGCTGACAGGATAAATAATTTCCAGCTCGTTACGCACAGAAACTCCGTGGAGATATAAAACAAGGCCGAGATCTTAGCTGAGTCCCGGCCTGAGGACCAATTAGAGTGCAGACCGCACTCAACTGTCAACCGCTTCAGCCACTTTTGGCGGGTTTTTTCTTCATTTCTTTCATGGCATCAGGCATGGCTTCCTTCGCCTTTTCTTCAGTAGTCTTCTTAGCTTCTTCTGCTGCTTTATCAATAGCTTCTTGCTGGTCAGCGCTCACGGCGCCTGCTTTGTGTCCACCTCAGCCACTTGCCGCGGCGGGCTTGCTTACTTCAGCGCTACCTGCGCTGGGTTTCGCCCCTCAGCCACTTCCTGCAGCATCAGCTCCCGGCAAGATTCCACCTGCACTGATCAAGCTGGCCACACCAAGACCTGCCAGTATCTTCTTCACGTCTTTTTTCATAACTGTCTCCTTTTGCAGAGGTTTATGAAATTGAGATAGGAATATCCGATCAAAAAAGAGTAAGTGACAGGTTTTATATGTCCATAACCGGCGAGTCTTGTCAATCAGTATTGATTGTTTTCCTTGAGTTATACTCAAGAATTAACGATTAACGGCAACAAAAAACCGGAATCGTGCAAAGGACAATCCCGGTTTTCCGTCCCCTCTTTGGCAAAGTGGGGGTATATTTTTCCGGAGCAGCTGCATTCCGGCACCACCTTGCACCTGCTTACGCTCTCTGCTTTTCTCCTTGTACCTGCGCCGCCATAAAAGTATTGACGGCTTCGTGCAGGGTGCCCACAGCAAGATAGGCACAATGCTCCTCGCTCTCTGGAAATGTACCGATTTCTTTGAGGACATCGGCTCCGGTCATATCGAGAACCTCGGTCAAAGTCCTGCCCATAGCCAGCTCAGCCGTAAAGGAACCGGCAATGGAACTGGAGCTGCAGCCATCGGTGATATAGCTGACCTGCGTGACCCGGCCGTCATCAACTGATAGAAACATCTGCATAGTGTCGCCACAGCTGCCTTTCATTCGTGCATGACTCTGGGCATTCTCCATGACTCCGCAGAACTTGGGATTGCGCCAACGGTCAAAACCCTTTTCACCAAGAGCACTTTTCGCCTCGGTAAAAACCTCATTCTGAATCTTATTTACCAGTGCATCAAATTCCTGATCGTTCATTATCCCTGTTCCTTCAACGACATCTCTACCAATGCCCTTCCGTATTGGCATTATCACTGTATGTAACGTTGCCGGCGAGAAACTTCTTCACCGCCTGCTCAACAGTCCCCGCCACATCGCTGACCACCTTCATCCCTGCCGCCTGAACAGTTTTGAATGCATTTGGTCCACAGTAGCCGGTCAACAGAACTTCTGCGCCTTTATCCGCAACCATAGTTGCCGCCTGAATGCCTGCTCCCTTAAAAGCATTGACATTTTCGCTGTTATCAAGAGACTCGAAGTCCATCGTCTCCGTATCAACGATCAAAATATAGGGTGCCCTGCCGAACCTTGGATCCACCTCAGCAGCGAGGTTCGTTCCTTTGGCCGTAACCGCAACTAACATGTCATCTCCTTGTACATAGGTTTCATTGTCATCGCCGTTATCTGGCTTCCATCAATGTATGGGAGCCAGCAATCTTGGCAAACAGTATCAGTGACCGCCTCCACCGCCACAGACCTGATCGTCACCAATCATTGCCAGGGCGCCGGAAATCATATCTTCAACAACCGGACGAATTTCCCGACGTTCCCCGTCATAAAATACGTCTATGCCAACCTGTTTAAAGCCCATCAGCGGCCGCATGCCGATACCGCCCACAACCAGTTGCTGTACTTTATTTTCGGCAAGCAACTGTACAGGAACCATGCATCCGCCCTGAACATGTTCTTTATTGGCCAGAATGCTGACTTCCTTGATCTGTCCGTTCTCAACATCAACGAGGGTAAACACATCACAATGTCCAAAATGTCCAGCGCGCAAACCGTCAAGACCACCCTGTCCTTCTGAAGGTACTGCTATACGTACAAGTGCCATTTTCTACTCCTTTTACTTTTTTATTTAATTATTGATGAAAAATCCTTAATTCCCATCACGTTCATGGCCGGGAATGCCATTACTTTTCCCCAGACATCGTTTATTGCAGCTGCCGCCTGCGAATCCGGCGCATATTCCATTACGTTCTTGCCTTCGATCATCGCTCTTGTGAATATCGGATCAAAGGGAATGCGCCCGAGCAAGGTCATATTGCGTGACCGTCCATACGCCTCAACCTTTTCCGTCATTTCGAGATTGAGATCAAATTTATTGACGCAGACCAGCCCAGGCACCTTAAAGTGCACGGCAAGCTCAGCAACCCGCTGCATATCATGCAGACCGGATACTGTTGGTTCGACGATGATGGCCAGCGCTGCGGCGCCTCCGACAGAGGCGATCACCGGGCAACCGATACCGGGAGGACCATCAGTGAGAATCAAATCAAACCCCCTCTCTTCTGCCAGTTTTCTCGTTTCCTGGCGTACCAGGCTGACCAGCTTGCCGGAGTTTTCTTCAGCGATACCCAAACGGGCGTGGACCATCGGTCCAAAACGGGTATCGGAGATAAACCATTCGCCGCACTTCTGCACCGGAAAATCGATCGCATGCTCAGGGCAGAGATCAACACAGACCCCACAGCCTTCACAACTTATCGGATCGACCACATAGTCGGCAGAGATCGCCTCAAAACGGCACAGCTCACGGCACCTGTCGCATTCAACACAGTCTTCTCTTCTGATTTCCGCAAGACTGCCACCCATGAAATCGGTTTTTTTTCGCACCACCGGTGCCATCAGCAGATGAAGGTCCGCCGCATCCACATCGGCGTCACAGAGCACACTGTTTTGTGCCAGGGATGCAAAGGCCGCAGTGACGCTGGTTTTCCCTGTTCCACCCTTTCCACTGACAATAACTAATTCTCTAATCATTGAGGTTGCCCTCCACTCGGAACCAATTTTTCTATCCGGCCATACAGGCTGCGAAACTTATTCTTCCACTCCGGCATCGCCTCGACAATTGGTATGCCACAGGAATATGCTTCGGCAATCTTCCGATCAAAGGGAATTTCCATAAGAATCGGCAGGCCTTCTTCCTTCGCATATGCAACCACCCGATCATCACCGATATCGGCGCGATTAATAATCAAGCCACTGGGAATACCCAAAATTTTCACGGCCTCCACGGCAAGCTTCAAATCATGCAGACCAAAAGGAGTCGGCTCGGTTACCATCAATACGAAATCACTTCCCTTCATGGCGGCAATGACCGGACAGGAAGTACCAGGAGGGGCGTCAATAATTATCGTACTGGCATCATTACGATTTTTTTGTACTTTTTTAATAAGCGGCGGCGACATCGCCTCCCCGACACGTAAGCGGCCCTGACTAAAACCAAGCTCGCCGCAGTGCCCCGATTCCATCACTCCCAACTGGCGTTTTCCTTCAGTAACGGCACCTTCCGGGCACACCTCCATGCAGCCACCACAACTGTGGCAGAGTTCGGGGAAGACCAGCACTTTTTTACCGACCACCGTCAATGCCCGAAACCGACAAATTTCTGCACATTTTTTACATCCCGTGCACAAAGCATCATCAATAATGGGAATAACGGTGCTCACCTCTTCTGTCTCGGTTATCTCCGGATGGAGAAAAAGATGGGCATTGGGTTCTTCCACATCACAATCCAATAATCGAGTGCCTTTACCAAGGGACAAGGCAAGGTTGGTGGCAACCGTTGTCTTGCCTGTGCCTCCTTTCCCGCTCGCGATGCTGATAATCATTACTTATATCTCCTGCGTTTATTGCTGAGCCATCAGTGCGCCTATCGATTGTAGCAGCTGCAACATATTCGCTGCCTCCTCACTTCCCGGATGCACCGGTAACTGCATAAAAACACCGAGGCCTTCGGTTGCCTCATGAAAATCTTCTGCAGCAAGAGTACTCACCATGGCACAATTAATAAGCGGGTTCTTTTTAACCAGCTGTTTGACAAAAGGCAGTGCTTCCCCGTCCGCCAACTGTTGATCCATGACGGCAACATCCACCTGATGATTGGCAAGAAAATCCCACGCTTCCTGTCCGGAAGCAGCCCTGTCTACTCTTATTCCCTCTTCGTTCTGTAATGCCGTGGATAAATCAGCCAAGCCATCAGGATCTTTGCCAACCAACAATATACTCAACATGTTTTGGTGCCCTCCTACCTTTTTCTGCACGCCCAACGAACGTACTGCGAGGCTCTCTTACAAGATCTCACACATTATTTTTTAATTCCTGCTGCAGCGGCAGGTCGTTCCGCCACCGACAGCATCGCGCATGACCACAACCGGGCATGGCAAATTTTTTCAGGTCCTTGCCCTCAACAAAGCATGCCAATATTTCTTCCACTTCTCCGGTAACAAAAGGGATAACCTCGACACCATGAAATTCGAGCAATCTGACCGGCCCCTCGCAAAGGGCCCCACAGATCAAAACCCGAACATCTAATTCCTGCAGCAGCCCGAGACAACGGCTGAACATGGTTGCCTGAAACCGCTGTATTTTTCTATCAACAATCTGTTTCTCCCGGATTTCGGCAACTAACAAAGTTTGCGCCGAATCGAAAACCGGTGAAATTCGATTACCCCATACGGTAATGGCGACATTCATAGCCGATACTCCTTTTCCTGTATTACACAAAAGAATGCAAAGAGCGCGCCACTTCCAACGCAAATATTTTTTTATAAATTTATTCGGGATATTACAGAATACAGATGGGATAAAAACAGTGGTACTGGAGGGATGCAAGTCGCTTCAGTGCGACTCAATGCGACCATACAAAGTCGCACCGTTGCAACTCAGCTAAGATTCTTTGCGACTCGAGCGACCGTCGATTTCCGGCAGGGTGATCTGATATTTACTGAGCTTTCGGAAAAGAGTGCTTTTATGCACTCCCAGCTCTTTTGCAGCGGCAAGTCTGTTGAAGTTATTATTCCTTAACGCCTTGATAATGTTTTCTTTTTCACTAAGGCTCACACTCTCTTCCATGGATAATCGATGCACAGCCTGACTCTTTTCAGCCTGTGCCAGATACCCCGGCAAATGGGCTACCTCTATCTCGCCCTCCGCGCAGAGGACAAAGCCATGCTCAATGATGTTTTCCAGCTCACGGATGTTTCCGGGATAGTCATGGGCGAGAAGCAGAGCCATCGCTTCTTTGCTCACATTGGACACATATCGCCCCTTGATGTGGTTCATTTTTTTGATAAATCGTTCAATAAGCAGAGGAATATCCTCCTTTCGTTCGCGCAGAGGCGGCAGCTGAAAACGGATGATGTTTATTCGATAAAAGAGATCCCGGCGAAATTGACCCTTTTCAACCATCAGACTCAGGTCTCGATTGGTGGCGGCAACGATTCGGGTATCGGTTTTGATCTTTTCCACGCTGCCCAGGGGGTGGAACTCTTTTTCTTCCAGCACCCGAAGCAGCCTGACCTGAAAGGCGGAGCTGGTATCGCCTATTTCATCGAGCAGGATCGTTCCCTTCCCGGCAGCCTGAAAGAGACCGGGTTTATCCTTATCGGCGTTGGTAAAGGCTCCGGCTTTATAGCCAAACAGTTCTGATTCAAGCAGCGTATCCGGGAGGGCACCGCAGTTGATCGCGACAAAAGGTTCCTTTTTGCGCAATGAGAGGTTATGCAGCGCAGACGCCATCAGTTCCTTGCCGGTACCGGTTTCTCCTTCGATCAGCACGGTACTGTCGCTTTCCGCCACCTGGGGCAGGATATTGAATATTTTTTTCATCCCCTTGCTGCGGCTGACCATATCACCGACTTCGAAGTTGCCGACCAGCTCGCGCCGCAACTCCTCGACCAGACTATGATCGCGAAAGGTTTCAACCCCGCCGAGAATCTCTCCATCCTCATTTCGCAAAGGCGACGTCGAGACAGCGATAGGCACCCGCTCCTGCCGGTTATTGATGATATATGTGGAACTTGAGACGAAGGATTTGCCTTCCTTCATGGTCCGCTTTAAAGCACAGTTGCCTTCACACATATTAGAACGGAAGACCTCCCAGCAGTAGCGGCCGATGGCCTCCTTCCGGCTGGTACCGGTGATTTCTTCGGCAGCCCTGTTGAAACTCATGATGCGCCAGTTATGATCAACGGTGAAAACGCCATCAGAAATGGATTCGAGAATTATTTCATTGGCAGCTTTTGTTATTGAGGAGGAATCTTTCATCGTTCTGTTCTTTTTTTGATTGCCTGCACGACATAAGGATAAAGATTATCCGTAATTATTTTATATCCCTGCGCATTTGGATGGATGCCATCCCCGAGGGTCAAATCGCCTTTCATCGCTACCCCGTCTAAAAAAAACGGCACAAACACCACATCAAACTCTTTTGCCAGCTTAGGATAGATGGCATTAAACTTTGCCACATAAGCCGGTCCCATATTCCAGACCATTTTCATCCCGGCCAGCAGGACCACCACATCTTTATCTTTCAGGATCTGCAGGATGTTGCGGATATTTTTTTCGGCCACCTCCGGGTCAACACCACGAAGACCGTCATTTGCCCCTGTCTCCAGCAAGACAATATCCGGTGCCAGGGTCAAGATCCATTCCATGCGACTCAGCGTTCCATTGCTGGTTTCCCCGCTCACTCCTGCGTTCACGACCTGGTAATCATACCCGTCTGCCTGCAGCTTTCTTTCCAGCAGCGCCGGATACCCGGCGCTTTCATCAAGTCCATAGCCTGCAGTAAGACTGTCCCCTACCGCCACAATTGTTTTCACCGTTCCACCTGCTTGTTTTGTCTCGGGGGATTTCTCCTGGTCTTGACTGCAGCCGGCAAGAGACCAGAATGTTATGAACATAATCACACAAAGCGTCTTTACCATATTTAAAGTACCCATCCAATTTTAATGTTTCTTATGGGCTTTCGCATCATGACTGCTCTCTTAAAAACCGTATCGGTTTCTGGCCCAGGATTGACACCGAACTGAGCAGCCCCAGGGTGACAACCAGGCAGACGGTCATCACCAGCATCGCAAAACTCACCGGCCAGCTCGGATCGAAATCGATGTCAAAGAGGAATCGGCAAAGCCCCCAGCTGCCGGCCTGCGCAACCAGAATAGCACATCCACTGCTGAGCAGGGCCAGGATAAAATTTTCAAGGAAAAAGACCAGCAGCACAAACCGGGTATCAGCGCCGAGAACCTTATAATAAACAGCCTCCTTTATTCTGGCCATCCTTGTTGCGAGAACGGAACTCACCAGGATTAACGCCCCGGCAAGAATCGAAAAAGAGGCAAAAAAATTGATGATCGTGGAGAGCTTCTGCAGAATTTTTTCAAGCTCGGCAGCAGTTTCACCGACATTGATGGTGCTGATATTGGGGAAATGGTTGACGATGGTATTTTGCAGTTGAGCTATCTCACTCTTTTTCACTTTCAGTGCACCAAAGAAGGTTTGCGGGGCAGCACGTAAATTTTCTTCCGGGAAGACAAAATAGAAGAACGGATAGAGCATGGATTTGGTACGACTTCGTATCGAGCTCACTTCAGCTTTCATTGGGACACCCTGCACATTAAAAATCAGGACATCGCCCATCTTCATATCGCCCATCTCGGCCACCGTATCAAGCAGAGAAACCGGAACAAGGCCGCTTTTTTCCCGCACATTGCCAAAAAGAGAATCGCCCTTGATCAATACTTCATCACTGAGCAATTTGGGGCGATACGTTAGATTAAATTCACGGGCAAGACTGTCACCTCGTTTTTTCATCTCACTTTCCCGGTGAATCCTTTCGCCATTGATAGAAGTGAGACGAGCGCGGATAATAGGAAAGAGTTCCACATCCTGGCCGACGAGCCCCCGAAAGTCATGCTGCTGGTTCTTCTGAATATCCAGACAGAAAAGGTTGGGAGCATCGGCCGGATAGGACGCGATATAGGTAGCATGGAGATTGTACTCCATCAGATAAATCGTCAGCAACACCGAGAGAGCCGAAGCCAGGGTCACGACTATCGGCCGGGTGGCATTGCCCGGTCGCAGCAGACTTCTCACCGCCTGCCGGAGTGGCAGGGAAGCTATCTGCAATCGGGAAAGCAGCAGCAATAGTATGCCGATCAATACCGAGATTACCGCAATGAGGGCCAAAACACCGCCGAGAAAGTATAAGCCGATACGCAGGTCATTGAGTTGCCGGACGACAAGTCCGGTGAGCAGGATGATCCCACAGCCAATGAGCACATAAGTCCCCCGATTCTGCCGTCCGTTATCGCTTTCCTTTCTAAACACGGCCGCCGGTTTTACATTCTTTATCTTACTGAGCGGCAGAAAGGTAAAAAAAGTCACCACCACCAGGCCGAGTCCGATCCCCTCCAGCACGTCAAAAAATGAGCCGCCAAGGACTATATTATCCGGCAGCAACCCGGCAAAGAGGGTGGAAAAATTCTTTTCAAGCAGCAGTCCCGACAGAATGCCAACGGCGCATCCGATAAAGCTCAGAATAAAGACTATCACGAGATAATGGCGCAGTAGAAACGATCCGGTAGCCCCCAGAGAACGGAGGATGGCAAAGCTCTTTTCCTTGCGGCGGAGGAACGCGGCAAGAGAACTCTGCATACCGATCCCGGCGAGCAGCAGGGTAAAAACAGAGACAAGAGAGAGAAAGAACAGCAGGTTGTCAAAGAACCGTTTGACCCGGGAACTCGCCGTCGCATAGGTGGCGACACGTTCCTGCCCGGTTACGGCTCTCGCCTGCAACCCGGCGGCGAGGGTGTTAATTTGACCGGCATCGGCCACTTTCAAAAGGGCTTCATACTGAACCCTGCTGCCCTTTTGAACTAAATCCATCTGGGCAAGATCAGCAGCAGCGACCAGAATTCTTGGGCCAAAATTGAAAAAATCGACCGGCCGCAACGATTCTCGGCCAATCACATCGACGATCTCTAAAACACTATCCCCGAGCAGCAGTTTGTCACCCAGAGCAAGCCCCAGACGTTTGAGCAGCTCCGGGGCAACAACGACCTTGCCCGGTTGCAGAACTCGCGAAAATTCCCGGCCGGAAAGCAATTCCACCGTCCCATATAAAGGATACCCCTTTTCTACCGCCTTAATATTGCTAAACAGTGAGTCCTGCCCATCAGCTCTTCTGGCAACGGAATAAAACTCCCAGGTTCGAGCAACCTGGATCCCGGTTTTTTTGGCTAGAGCGGCAATCTCCTGCTGCAAAGCAGGCGAAAAATCATAATGTGAATGAACTATGATATCACCGCCGTGCAAACCCCGTGCATCACTGGCAATGGACTGCTGGACATCGCTGCGGAAACTGTTAATGGCAACAATGCTTACCAGCGATAACGCCACGCAGAGAATAAAAACGACCGCCTGACTTTTGCTATGCAAGATCTCCCGTATCAAAAACCGAATATTCATCGCGTCTTTCACCCCTCTTGAATCCTGCCGTCATGGAGGCGAACTATTCTATCGGCGCGACTGGCCAGAGATTGACTATGGGTAGCGATGACCAGGGTAATCTTCCGATCTTTATGCAGATCGACCAGTAATTGGATAATACCTTCACTGTTCTCCGAATCAAGATTACCTGTCGGTTCATCGGCAAAGACAATTTCCGGATCATTGATCAGAGCCCGACAGATGGCGATCCGCTGCTGTTCTCCTCCGGAGAGTTGTTCCGGGAAATTTTTCCCCCGATCCTGCAATCCAACCTGATCAAGAAGCGACTGTGCTTTATTCCTGGCCTCGGGATCCTTTTTCAGCTCAGCCGGAAACATGACATTTTCAATAGCGTTAAGAGAGGGGATGAGATGAAAGGCCTGAAATACAAAACCCGTCAACGTGTTGCGTACCGGCGCCAGTTGATCCTCGGTCAAATCGGTAATATCTCTGCCTGCCATATGTATTCTACCTATGCTCGGCCTGTCGAGCCCGGAGAGCACGCTCAGCAAGGTTGTCTTGCCGCTGCCGCTGCTGCCTGCAATAACCACGAACTCACCCCTGTTCACAGTCAGTGAGACATTTCCCAGCACCATTATTTTCTGGTCGCCAAGATAGTAATATTTAGAGATATTTTCAGCTTGTAGAAGAATATTTGACATGTATGCCCTGAGATTATTGGATCCTGAGAAAAGTGAAATTACGTTACATCCTGACTATGATAATCATTCGTAATAAAAATTCGAGCAAGACCTCCTCTAAATGTCACCGTTGCTCGAATTACAAACAGGTAAACATTCTCATGCCTGCAGTCAGGCAGAATTGTTTTTTTCTGATTGCGGCTGAAGTTCAGCTAATGAACGAAGGTGGACTAAGTTTGAGGGGGGGTAATCAATTTTCTTTCCAGTGAAAAGCTATGGATGACACAGAAGAAGTTTAAAGAATTTTTTCAAGCGTGCTGAAGAGTACACTCAGGCGGGAACAGAACTGAAAGGCTTTCGCAAAAGAGAAAGCCTTTCTTTATTATTATATTTTACTGATCAATAAGAAAAGTGTCGAGAGTTTCACCGGCATCAATACGGGCCTTAAAAACGTTAGGCATACGTCCTTGACCAGTCCAGGTAATGTGTTCTCCCGCTTCATTCCAGATTTCATATTTTGGCTGACGCGGCATGCGCTTGCTCTGTTTTTCAGCGGAAGAACCTTCTTGCAAATCAAGCGGATCAATGCCGTCTGCGGCAAGTAATTCTTTGTATTTACGAATTTTTTCAATTCTCTCGGCATTCTCGATTTTTGCTGCTGCTTCCTCGGCTATTCGGTCATCGATAATTTTTTGTAGTTTTAGTTTTATTTCTTCCAATTGCTCTACACCCAATTCTTTTATGGCACTTTTAAACCGACGAGCATGGGTAATTATTCTCAAAAAGTCATTCATTCCTGATCCTCTTAATTTGACTGTGTTGGTATTGCATACTTCATAACTTCAGTATAGTTAGCAAATAATAATAATGCGTAGTTAGTTTATCAAGGTCTATTTAGAAAATTTTAAATGCCTGTTCTTTTCACATTCAAACCAACTTTGTCTTTTTCAGTTAGCGCTACCCTAACGTTTGAATATGCTCATTTTAGCAACAGCGTAATTTCAGCATATCGTTACAATACATTATCAAAAAGGACATTCACCTTGAAAAATACCGATTCTATTTTGTTATTACCACTCAAGTTCAGCTTAGAAGGTCCAGAGGGATATGAGGAGCCCTTTTCACGGGACGCCATAAACCCATCCCTGGGGGGCTTGACCGCAGCCATCCAGGCTGCGGAACACCCGTGCAAGGGGCACCTCATATCCCCATATAGCTGAAGTTTAGTGGTAATCACATTATATTTTATTATCGGCTTTTCCCCATGACAGCTGTATAATTGCCGGATATTATTAGTTCCCCACAAGCCTGTGAACCTGTCGCATTATCAGGAATGCCGGGATCAGGCAATGCACCGGTCAAAAATATGCGAGTAAAGGAGTATTAATGAATTCAGTCTGTATCTTTCTTGGATCGAGCAGTGGTAATCACCCTGCGTATATAGCGGCAGCCCGCGAGATGGGCCATGAACTTGCAGTACGCGGCCTGACCTGTATTTATGGCGGCTCCCGTACCGGTCTTATGAATCAGCTGGCCGACAGCGCTTTAGCTGCCGGTGGAAAGGTTATTGGCGTGACGGTGCAGGCCTTAAAGGACAAGGAAAACTTTCATCAACGCCTGGCGGAACTACATGTGTTGCCCACCATGCATGAGAGAAAAAATCTAATGATGCAACTAGCCGATGGTTTTGTCGCATTACCTGGAGGCATTGGTACCCTTGAGGAGTTTCTTGAAGCATACACTCTCGGCCAGATGGGATTTCACACAAAACCTTGCGGCTTACTCAACGTCAATGGATTTTATACGCCGCTTGAAATGATGCTTGAAACTGCCGAAAAGGAAGGGTTTTTGAAAAAACCATACCACCAATCAATACTGTGTGCAGAAAGTTCCGTTGCAATGCTCGATCTTCTGCAACATGCAGCAGAAAAGAGGTAGCCAGTATGAAAAGCAACAATCGCCGTCCTGCTCCCCAGCATCGGACCCGACCAGGCCATCGTTCGCCCCTCTCCGCAGGGCTTTATTTAGTCATTTTATCAATACTGCTGGCCTCTCCATTATTTGGTGGGCAGGATACCACCCGAATTATTATTGACACCAAAGCCCTGACATTGAAAGTAATGCAAAGTAATAAGGAAAAACTGAGCTTTTCGAATATCGCCATCGGTCGTTACGGAACAACTGCTGACAAGCGAAGCGGAGACCACAAAACGCCTCTCGGTCATTTCGCCATTGCCTGGATAACTGAAAAAACATCTTTTCACCGTTTCTTTGGTCTTCTTTATCCAGGCAGGGAATATGCGGAACGCGCATTCCAGACCGGCCTGCTGGACCATAAGACCTGGAACAGAATCCGTCAGGCATATGCCTCAGGCCGTCTTCCACCCCAGAATACCGTTCTTGGCGGCAGTCTGGGCATACATGGCATCGGCAAAGGTGATAAAAAGATCCACGAACAGTTCAACTGGACGAATGGCTGTATTGCCCTGACCGATGATCAGATTGACCGCCTTACGGGCTGGATCAAAATCGGAACACCGGTTGAAATACGCTGATGCAGCTTTTTTTTTGTAAACAAAAAAAAGAATAGCCCAACCAATACTCTCGTCTTATTATTAGTCGAATAATGAAACGATAACCGGAATATTCCGGCAATAACGACCCATCAAACTTTTACAAGGAGGATGTATCATGAAGCACACTGTGAAGATTTTAGCTCTGTTGATCGCAATCGGCCTTTCAGGATGTGCATCAACCAAGGATCTGGATATGACGAGGTCTCAGGTTGAGAAGGCGAATGCAACAGCGGAAATGGCACTGCAGACGGCGAACGAAGCAAAAGCAACGGCGAATGATGCCAAAGCCATAGCAGAAGATGCCAAAGCTACATCGGCCACCACTGAAAGCAAGCTAGACCAGATGTTTAAAAAGGCTATGTACAAGTAAGTCCACTGATGTCTTTGTGAGCGCCCCGCTGTTTTCAAGCGGGGCCTTTCTCTCCTCCTTGCCAGAGGAATTTCCCGACGCTGTTTAAAACTGAAAGCCGTCTGCAACAAAAGTTGTTATGGGCACCGGCATACCGTTCTTTTCCTGCAGTGCTTTTTTTATCGTTTTTATATCCAGTATTGCATCCTTGTTTTCAACTGCATCGAAGATCATTTCATAGGCTTTACAGGTCATGTCCTGATTTTTGCCCAGGTCCTCATCCAGCTCAGGATGAACCTCAAGAAAAAGGGTATTATTGTTCCAGCCGATCTTGATCGGCTGATTCACAATCTGAACCTTCGTCTGTACTGGCACAAGGGGAAAAAGCTCCTCAATATTCTCGGGATACATCCGCACACATCCGTGGGTTACCCGCATACCCACGCCAAAAGGCTTATTGGTGCTGTGAATCAGGTATCCAGGGATGCTGAGGCGCATGGCATAGCGGCCAAGAGGGTTAGCAGGACCTGGCGGGACGACATCCGGCAATGGCGTCCCTTTCGCGATGGCTTCTAATTTCAACGATTCCGGCGGATACCAGGTTGGATCCCGGTCCTTTTTTACAATTTTCGCCATCCCTAAAGGGGTATTCCAGTCCATGCGACCAATACTCACCGGATAGGTTGCCACCATCGGCCTTTTATCCGGCTCACTGTTGAAGAAATAGTAAAGTCGCATTTCGGGTACATTCAGCACCAATCCATTACGTTCAGCACGGGGAAGGATAACTCGACCGGGCAGTACAACTTCTGCACCCTCTCCTGGCAGCCAACGATCTACATTCGGATTAGCCAAGAGGATCTCATCCTGTCCCACATCGTAGCGACGGGCAATATCAAGCAGGGTATCCTCAGCAAGGGCTTGAGTTTTTCGTTCCTCCCCGACAAGGTCAACATCGGTCGGCGGCAGGGGATACATCGTCGCCCACAGCGAGGACCCGTTGACTAAAAGAAGAAGCAGAACACCAGAAATTTTGCAATAACACATGGTTCGCAACGATAAACGCATACAGTTCTCAGATTATAAAGGTTTTTTGCTTTTGAGTGAATTTTACACGCAGAAAACGTTATTATTGTCCCACACAAAAGAAATATAGAAGAACAACCCCCATCACTTTCTCCTCAATTCATCAATAATCTGCCAAGGATCGAGGCACCTCCGGCGATTTTTCACCTACTCAACATTTCCTTTTTTTACGCCGTTTGTCAAACAGTGAGAGCTTTTACTGAAATAATGTATACACTGTTAAGGTTATGTATAATTCATTTTCCTCGGAGGTACCAATGAAAGCGAATTTATATGCAGGTGAAAATGTACGACACAAAGCAAAAGCTGACTGGGGTATTGGTAAAATCATTGCAGTAGATACCTGCGGCACCATCAAAGTTATTTTTGAAGGTAAAAAACAAGTATCCATAGCTCAGGGCGCAAAACATCTTGTGAAGGTAACTCCCCCCGCTTAAAAGCACGTTTGTTTCAATACACCGTGAAGGTTGCTCGTTTTAGTATTCGGTCGCCGGGGCAGAGCTTCCTTCACGAAATAAAACAAAAAACAAATTTAACAGTAACATTGGCAGGTGTCTGTCTGATCTATCGACACAGTGCCTGCAAACTACTTGTCCCGATCATAAGGGAATAGGTATCAACCAGTAATTAAAGGTGATTTTTTGCAAACAGTAGTTAAAAAATGGTTCCGCGACAAGGACTCCGGAATTCTCGACAACGGTAGTGGGCCAGACATAATAGTCCTTAAAGCCGACCTGGTTAACTGTCAATTCTTAAAAGTTGGCGCCACCGTCGAATTTGAGTGCCACTCAGGCGATCAGAGAATAATTGCGAAAAAGGTCAAACTGGCCCAGCAATTCAAAGGAACCAAACAAAAAAATGAGCAGCGAAAACCGAAGGAGTTTCGCTATGGGGTAATGACCTGACCCTGACATATAAAAAGATCCGAAAAAAAGCCTATAGACTCCCCCGTTAGATAAAAAAAAAGGCCAAAATTATTTTACAGCGCTTGTTCAGTCGTAACGGATTGATCCAACAGGAGGAGTGCAGGGAGATCTACCCGAATCAGGGATTCGAAACATCGACTCCCTGCGGAGCTGGGTGGCGGGCAACAGGGAGATGCAATTTAGAATAGCTCGTTTTCCAATACCAGTGCCGAGAGGGTGATCATACCCACCAGCTCCCCCTTGTCTTCTACTGGCGCACGACGCATATTGGCTCGATACAATAACCTGGCTACATACCTGATATCCATGTCTGCCGGGACAGACAGAATCGGCTTGGTCATGATTTCATAAACGTTAACATCCTCAGCTTTTTTGGCCGGAATCAAGACACCAGTTATAAGATCCTGAACCGCCACAAGTCCCCAGGCGTCGTTCTCGTGACGCTTGGAGACCAGCAGTGACAGCACATTTTCTTCCTTCATTTTCTGGGCGGCTTCTTTAGCCGTCGCCATGCCATCAATGGAAATAATCCTGGTGCTCATCACATCCCTGGCTCGTACAATTCTGTTTTGCTCTGCAGCCATTCCCTGACTCCTTTTTATGCTGTTGATCATATTCGGCAAAAGATCCCGTTTGTAGAGTAATATTTCTAAAAATACTGATCCCGAACCTCCTGTTTGAACCGTTCGATCTGACTTTCAAGGCCGACGACATTTTCGACGCCTATCATAAAGGCGATACCAGTTCCCGGCTGGTCAAATTTTCCGGCCTTGGCAATTGCCTCAAGCACAATGGGAGCTATGTGCTCTTCCAGCAGAAACATAATGATATCGGTTTGTGCCTCAAGCGACAACCCAAAGAAAGTTTTCGCCTCTCGGATACCCGTACCCCGGGCAGGAATAATAGTAGCACCGGTGGCCCCCGAGCTTTTTGCGGCATCAACAACTTTGTCGGTAATATCGGCTTTTACGGACGCCAGGATAACTTTGAATTTCATATTATTCTCCTCTCTGCTTTTTCATTGGCCGCGTAGCCGCCCAGTGAGCATATTGCGCATATCCAAGAACGGTGATAATCGGAAACAGGCTGGCGAAGGCAATCAATCCAAAACCGTCTATAGCAGGATTCCGTCCAGGAACTGCAGCGGAAAGGCCGAGACCGAGAGCGGCAACGATTGGCACTGTCACAGTGGAAGTGGTAACGCCACCCGAGTCGTAGGCCAGAGCTGTCAGTACTTTGGGAGCGAAAATGGTCTGGATGATCACGATTACATAGCCTGCCATGATATAAATATATAAGGGGGTACCGGTAACGATTCGAAAGGTGCCAAGACTTATTCCGATGGACACACCGATGGCGACGGTAATCCTCAGCCCCCAGTCGTTAATGGTGCCTCCGGATACCTCTTTGGCTTTATAGGCAACGGCAATAAGGGACGGCTCGGCAATGGTCGTGGCAAAGCCAATCATCGCCGCGAAGAGGTATACCCATCCGTAATTCGTCCAATCCAGAAGATCAACGGTATCTTTGCTCCCCTGAAGAAAGACAGGATCGGAAAGTTGTGCCGCCATGATTTTTCCAAGCGGAAAGAGCGCTTTTTCAAGCCCAAGAAGAAAAAGTGTGAGCCCCAGCAGCACATAGATTGCCCCAACCAGAATACGTTTGAAATTTGGAATTGGCTGACGCACAATGAGCAGTTGAAAAAGACCGAACAACAGCACAATCGGTATGACGTCCCGACACGTGAGGAGCAGGGTTGTTGTGAAAGAATTAATTAAATCCATCATATTATCAAGGTATTAAAAGACGACAAGGCCATAGCCCATGACAAATATCATTGGCAGAAGCGAAGCGAAGGCAATCAGCCCGAATCCGTCGATCAGGGGATTACGACCTCTAATAATCGTTGCAAGACCTACTCCCAGTGCCGTAACAAGTGGTACAGTTATCGTCGAGGTTGTTACTCCGCCAGCATCGTAAGCAATTCCGATAATCTCTTCTGGAGCGACAATGGTGATGAGCATGACCGCAACATACCCGCCGATTATGAGCATAGGCAGGGACCAGTTCTTGAGTATGCGAAGAACCCCCAGAAGGATTGCAAATCCCACTGACGATGCAACCGTAAGCCTGAGGCCGAGAGCGTAGGACGCAGCTACTTTCGGGTCGTTAGCCAAAAGCCCGCCCTGGATGGCAATATCCGCAGCTTCAGCAGAAATTGCAATGAGTGCGGGTTCGGCTATCGTCGTTGAGAAACCAAGCGCAAATGAAAATGCCATCAGCCAAAAGAGGCTCCCTTTGCGGGTAAGGGATTCCGCCATGTTTTCGCCCAAGGGGAAGAGGGCCATCTGCAATCCCTGAATAAACATGCTCAGCCCGACGATGACGAGCCCAGTGCCAATAATAATATCGGGAAGATTGGGCAACGGGCGACGGATCACAACAAGTTGAAAAAAAGCGATCACCAGGGCAATGGGCAACAGGTCGGTACTGGCTTGGCGCAGCTTTTCAAAAACAAAGGAAACAATTCGAGGAAGCAGATATTGCAATTGTTTATTCATGGAGATAGAAAAAATTATGCAACCAGGGGGGCATCCGAAAAATAAACTATTGCCTGTTTGGACAAGTTAGCTCTAGACATGTCCGAACTTATCTGGTTTTTATACTGACCACAACAGTTATTTCATAAATGCTTTTCGCGACAGGGTGTTACGAACGCCCGATCAGGCACTGGCTTCTCCTGATTTCATCACCACATAAAACCGCCATATTTGCCGACCAATTCCTGATACCAAAAGAACAGCCACTCAGACTTTTAGTCTAAGTGGCTGTTTTTATTGGTACGCCAGGCAGGATTCGAACCTGCGACCTACGGATTGAAAGTTGGCAAGTGATGTTTATATAACCACTCCGTATCCTCTCTTTCCTGCATGATCTTATTATTCAATTTTCACCCATGGGCCAGCAAACATTAACCAGCCATATGTTGGAAATTTCCAGGAAGTATTCCAGATGTTCCGGGCTACCTTTGCCTTACTTATTGTCATAAAAAACGCCGAATCTTTGTTCTATTTCTGATAATTCTCGCAAATGCCTTCTCTGCACTAAACTCACAATTTTCTCTATCGAGGATTTTGTTTCCGGTTTAGTAAAATTAAACTGTACCCCAAAACAGTGCTGAACCCCTTTCACGTTCCTGAGTCTTGTGACATGAATTACAGATGCTTCGATTAAAACAGGCTTCTCTTTCGGAATTTCTAAATCGCACATCACCTTATCGCCAACTTTTAGATTCGTACGCCACCCCATGGGATCCAAGAGGGACATCCCTTTGAGACTAATATTTAAAGGCGATGTCAAAATGGGCTTTAGTCTTGGCCTTTCTACCGTGACCATGAATTCCATATCCGTCGGGACCTTTGCTCTGAACTCTCTAGCGCCGGGTATTTTTTTTCGAACGAAAGGAAAGGTCAGTTTAAGAACAGGCATATCGCCGAGAAGCGCTCGCCCCTCAAAAAAACAACATAATTCAAAAGCGTTGCCATACGCAAGAACTCTCAACAAAACCTGCATCTTCGGTTCAGAAAATGAGGTTATCAAGTAATTTCCCATACTTGGTTCAAGAGGAGTTATTATCAAGCAGTCGTGAGTATCAAGATAAGCACCTTTTTCGTATTCAGAATCTTTTGCGTTCGGATCAGCATCACTATCTACTCTGTTGGTATCATGAGGATTATCGAGAATCCGACAAAAAAAGACTTTGTCCAGGCCTTGTAATTTTACCTCGACAATACTTTCATCCAACAAAGCACCTTTCAACGTATTGGAAAAGGACTCTTTATCTATCTCGAGTTCATCATTTTTTACAGCTTGTTCAAAGTTTTCAACTGTATAATTGCTATGAGGAAAAAAATTATTGAGTTTGGTGAGAAGTTTGTTTTGATCCATCGTTTTCAGCTTGCAGTGGGTTTGATTTTAACAAAAAAGCTACCGTAAGGTTGTATCATAAAACAAAACCCAATAGCAAAATAAGCAGGAAATATGTCACGCTTTTTGTATCTCATGTGTGGCATTATCCCACTTTACAAGGCATCCATCTAAAGCGTTTATAAAAATTCTATACCAAGCGAAGCCTCCAGATTTTCTCGAAGATGCTCAGGGAGTGCCCCGCATACCCCCACCCAGATAAGATCATAGTTCGTTATAGATTCATTGTTTTTCTCAACTCTTTATAATTTGAGATTATTTCCGGACGACGATATTTCTTATATTTACGAAAATATTTGTAATCTTCCAAAATTTCTTTGTGATTACTTGATAACGATCCGTTTCTTATTAATAATTCCTCAATCCGTTCTGGAGAAGGACGATTTGAATTTACTTCGGAAAGCATATCTCTTCTTTTGTGTAATTCTTCTCTCGGCCACCTTATAGGAATATGGCTTTCCAGCAATAAATAGACGTAATCAATTTCTATGAATCTATTATATTCTTCAAGTACTTCTTCTCTGTCTCGCTCCGACAAATTCAGACCATTCAACAAGCTTAGAAAAGACTCTTTCAGCGCCTCCTGTTCTTCTTCTGGATAGCCTTCCATACGTCCGCTTCTCTTAATCAAAGACAGGGCTGCTCTTGAAATCAATTTAGCGAGACTCTGCATTGCAACAATTGCAGCCTCAGCTTTTTGAATCGATTGTTCAATCGCCAAAACATCATTTGCCACCTGGTCTTGTTTTTTGTCTTTTAGGATGTACTTAAGGTTTGCTAAGAAGAGGAAAACTATAGATGCGAAAAGATAGAAAATAGCCAAAACCAGGCGATCATTGAATCCTGCAAAAACAGATATACCGAGGGATGCCACCCATCCGATATTATAAATAATATTCATTTTTTTAATTATATTAATCGGTTCTAGACAAAATTGTCTAGTTTCCTGATATCTACATAAGGTCAAAATCATTGACAAAGTACTTTCAGCAATGTTCGTTCATCTCTAACCTTATACCATTCCTTATTGGCAAAATAACAGGAAATTGATAATTACTCCTTATCCTCCATTTCTTGCATGACCTTATCATTCAACTTTCGCCCCTGTACCCGCAAATACTCACCGGCCATAAGCTGGTAAATTCCGGTAGTGTTCGGTGAGCTGTGCCCCATTATCGATTGCAGGGCAGACAGGTCATGCCCGGCAACTGTCGCCGCCGTGCCGAACGAATGTCGCAGCAGGTGATGATAGACACGCTTCTTCGCTACTATGCGGAGCGACCTTGAAACCGAAGGACTATATGGTCATTAAATAAAAACGTGGACAAATTAAACAAGAAAAGAGATTGCAAGCAAAACCCGCAATCCCTTTTTGGTATTGGTACGCCAGGCAGGATTCGAACCTGCGACCTACGGATTAGAAGTCCGTTGCTCTATCCAGCTGAGCTACTGGCGCTTGTTGTTTGAAATGATGAGTGTCGTAACCTTAGCACAATCAGCGACGACATAATACTCAAAGTTGGTCAAAAAGCAACTTCATTTGTATCATTGCTCTGTATCTCGTGTTCTTTTCCGGGCCGAACCGGTTGCCCATGACTCTTTTATTTAGACAGAAACCATTTGCGGCTACAAAAATTTATTGGTATTATTTGCAGGTGGTTGAATTTGCGTGTTTATTACTATCACTCTGTGGTAACACATCCATTGGGCTTTTAGCTAGTTGTCGAAGTCAGATTGATGTCGGTCGTCAATAGTATAGATGCCATACTGACTATTGATGAAAAATAATTACCGGACTGAATAATTTTTTTGAGGAATAGTTATGCGAAATAAACACATTATTGCTTATATAATGCTCATTTTTTTTAGCATATTAGTTTTTGGTTGTAGCGATATCAATTATGTAAAAAGTGAATTGACGAATACGGCTAAACCATCCGGTGGAATAGAGGAAGACATACCAGCAACAAAAACATTTTCAGTTAATGAGTCGAAACTTAGGAATGCTGTCCTCAGTGTCTTGGACCAACAAGGATATATTTATGAAGAAAATCCATCAACGGGAACTATCAAAACAGAACCACAACCACTATCAGGACAAAGAGATTCTGGTTTTATGGGTGCAATATACTCCGCTAAGTTATTTATTAAAATCGCAAAATCCTCGTTAACTCTTAATGCCCGATTTAATAAAGAATCAAATTTAACAATGGGTGGGCAAAATTTACAATTCTCAGAAAAAGAAAACGCTCTTCGAAAAGATTTCTTTGATGCTGTTAATAATGAACTTGCTCTGAAATAGTCGCATATCGTCCCCCAAAAGACCAGACCTCGACGGAAACGCAAAAAGGACCTACAGCAAAAGAGCCATAGGTCCTTAATTATATCGACGCGCCAACCCGGACTCTCACAAACGTGCCACTGATTAGAAGTCCGTTGCTCTATCCAGCTGAGCTACTGGCGCTTGTTGTTTGAGATGATGAGTGTCGTAACCTTAGCACAATCAGCGATGACATAACATTCAAAGTTGGTCAAAAAGCAACTTCATTTGTATCATTGCTCTGTATCTCGTGTTCTTTTCCGGGCCGAACCGGTTACCGTATTGATGACTTCAATCTTTTTTCAGGAAAGTAACGCTTTTGCCACATCGGTGGACTCAGGCGGCGGTCACAACCAGCCCTTATTCTTGAAATAGACATAAGGAGCAAGCCCGGCAGCGACCATGGACAGCAGGGCCAGAGGATAGCCCCATGACCACGACAACTCCGGCATAAACTTAAAGTTCATGCCAAAGATACTGGCGATAACGGTTGGCGGCATAAAGACAACGGCTGCAATCGAGAATATTTTGATGATTTTGTTTTGTTCGATGTTGATGAACCCCAAGGCCGCATTGAGGAGAAAATCCAGCCTTTCAGAGAGAAAGGTGTTGTGGGACAGCAAGGTTTTGATATCTTCGAGGATATCATTGGTGATATGGATATTTTCATCGAGCAATCGCCCTCGGCGAAGCAGAAAATTCAGGTCACGCTGCCCATCCATAAGGCATAAGCGGATTTTCCCGTTCAAGTCATCCTGTCGGGACAGGTTGTCGATAATTTCCTCCTGAATCACATTCTGCCGATTAAATATCTGTCGACTTATTTTTTCTATCGCTAAATGTGCTTCTTCTGATAAATCCGCCAGCTTTTCAACTTTGTCCTCAATGAGCGCGATGATAGTTGTCAGGGGATCAAGAATCAACTCGCTGTTTACTTGAGCACGCGCCTGAAGACGGCTGACAATGGGAACTTCACGCGCGCAAAGACTGATAAGGCATTTTTTGTTGAAGAGAAAAGCCACATTGGTAATAGAAAAATTACCGCTTACCTGATGAAGAAACGAGCAGTTTACCTGCAGGCCATCGGGATACACCTCATAATGCGAACTGGCCTCAATCTCTTCTGTTTCCTTGATATTAGGTAAAGCCAGATCACTGAACTGCTCTACCTTTTTAATCTCGGCAGGAGCAGGATTTGTCAGATCAACCCAGACGACATTCTCAATATTTTCCAGGATTGAATCTTCTGAGAGTTCCAGCCTGCGCCCTTCACGGGTATAAACTGTCAACATTATGTTAGTGCGTGTCGGCAAAAAGTATTTTCAAACATATCACTGCTCTCCGTCGCGTGTTCTTTTCCAGACCGGCCCGTTCTCCGTGTCAATGACGACAATGCCTTTTCTGACAAGCTCTTCTCGGGCCGCATCGGCGGCCTTCCAGTCTTTTTGCAGCCTGGCCTGCTCACGACGCTGAATAAGAGCGTTCACATCAGGGGCAAGAGGACAGCCCTGCAGGCGAAAGACATCAAGGATCTGGTTGAGTTTTTCGAGGCTTTTCAGAATATAGGTTTTCTGATCCTGGTCAAGATGGTTTACCTGGAGGATCGGGTACACTTTTTTAATGAAGCGATAGATTGCGCCCATCCCTTTTGAAACATTCAGGTCGTCATCCATCGCTTCAAAAAACTGCTGTTCCATTGCCGAGACAAAGGCGGTTACCTCGGGATGCGGCCTGCCTGAAGGCAGACAGTTCAGCTTGCAGGTGAATTCATCGAGCCGGCGCAGGGCAGTGCGGACATTATCCAGGCGTTTATACGAAAAATTCAGCGGCATCCGATAGTGCACGGAAAGCATCATAAACCGAACCTCGCGCCCGGTATAGCCACGCTGCAGCAGTTCTTTGAGCGTCACATTATTGCCGGCCTCGGCGGACATATTCTTGCCATCAACCAGCACCAGCTCTGAATGCAGCCAGTAATTGGCCAATGGCTTCCCGGTGAGCGCTTCGGCAATGGCAATCTCATTTTCGTGGTGCGGAAAGATGAGGTTTCGGCTTGAGGTATGAATATCCATAGTCGGCCCCAGGTTCCTGGTAGCCATTGCCGAGCATTCCACATGCCAACCGGGACGGACATTGCCCCAATCCGTCTCGAAAAAGATGCCCTTTTTCAGCTCTGCCAGGGTGGATCGCTTGAGCAGAGTAAAGTCCCGCGGATTATCCTTTTCATAGTTATCCAGATCGACTGTTTTGCCGAGCTGGATCTTGCTTAAGTCAATCCCAGAAAGGCGGCCGTATTTTTTAAATTTGGAAATATCAAAATAGATTGAACCGTGTTTTTCATAAGCGTACCCTTTATGGATCAGCTCATGGGCGATCTCAATCATATCGGACACATTCTCAGAGGCCATGGGATAGCCTTTAGCCCTCTTTACACCAAGGGTGTCCATATCCTCCATAAAGCCGGCAATGTATTCTCCGGTAAAATCCTTTAACTGTTTCTCTGCTTTTTCCGCCCCGGCAATAGTATTATCATCTATATCGGTAAAGTTCATATACGCATCAACCTGCAGGCCCTTCGACTCAAGGGTGCGGGTAATGAGATCCGAAACTAGAAACCGGCGGCATAGCGAGAGATTGGCCAATTCATAGGCCGTCGGCCCACAGGAGTAGAAAGTGACATGGCCCTCTTTCTGGGGCACAAAATCCTCTTTTCTCTTGGACATTGTATTGAAAAAACGCAGTTTCTTTTTACCGTCCGCTTTTTTAGCAGGGGTAAAAAGCGGTGTGCTGAGATAACGCTCGCCCCCATCCGGCAAAATAACAACGACCGTGCCGCGCTCCAGCCGTTCTGCATATTCGATGGCGGCGGCCATGGCGCCACCGCTGCTCATTCCCACCAGCATCCCTTCCTCGCTGGCGAGTTTTCGGGCCATGCTGAAGGCAGCTTCATCTTCAATGGGAACTATCTCATCGGGCACAGATTTGTCAAAAATCCCAGGCTTATAGGACTCTTTCATATTTTTCAGCCCCTGGATTTTATGGTCCAGATGGGGCTCAACGGCAATCACCTTGACCTGGGGCTGACATTCATGAAACCAGGCACACAGCCCCATGATGGTACCTGAGGTCCCGAGAGTCGCCACCACATGGGTAACCCTGCCATCGGTCTGCTGCCAGATCTCAGGGGCGGTGTGGTCGTAATGGGCCCGCCAGTTTGCTTCATTATTGTACTGGTCGGTCAGAAAATATCGGTCGGGAAATTCCCGAACCATCGCATAGGACTTTTCAATGGCTCCATCGGTTGCCCTGTTGGCCGGCGTCAACAGAATTTCGGCACCATAGGCCTGCATTATTTTACGGCGCTCTATACTGGCCGACTCCGGCATAACAAGAACACAGCGATACCCCTTGGCGGCGCAGACCATAGCCAGACCAATGCCGGTATTGCCGCTGGTTGCTTCAAGAACAATTTTATCCCGGGTCAATCCCCCACTGGCCTCACCAGCCTCAATCATGGACAGCGCTATCCGTTCTTTCACCGAGCCACCGGGATTGGTCGCCTCCAGTTTGCCGTAAATCGACACATGGTCGTGGTGAAACAGACGATTAATACGTATTAGCGGCGTATTACCGATAGCGCTCAATATATCTTTATGTAACATTGTTTTACTCTATAAATTGAAAACAAGACTGTTATTCAGTTTTTCTTTTACAGGCCTGGGCAAGATACCAGAATTGCATCAATGCTTCCCGGCATTGTTCATCGGCAATGCACGCAACCTGCCGCTGGAATGCAGCAACTTTTTCTTCACTTGGCTTGATGAATTCTATCCTAGAAGTCGATTTTTTATCGGGATTTCCGGTCTTGCCCGACGAACCTTTAGGCAGAACCATTTTAATATCTTTAAGATGCGAAAGCCGAAAACAACTATTCAACGTATCCAATAATTCCAGTTTCTGGTATTGCAGCTGCTGCAGCCATGATGAATTTTCCACTTCCAGCCAGAGCACATCCCTTTCAATCTTTAGCGGTTGAGCGTGCATACTCACCTCTTCTCCGACCAACTCCTGCCATCTTGGAAAGATGGAATGCAAATCGAGCTGCATTTCCCAGCCTTTATCCTGGAGAAGACTGGGGAGTACTCGGGAGATTCGGTTTTGATTGGATTTTATTCTGTCTGCCATTATCTGTTCCGCCTTATCGCGACAAATATCATTTCCATTCTTTACTTACAAAAAGCCAAATAGGCAAGCTTGGCAATGCGGAAAAAAACATCGCACAGGGTGAGGAGAGTTAAATAAGCTTACCTCATCCCTCTCACGGAATCGCAGGTATGGGCCTCGTATACGGCTCTTCTTTATTTAATCCCTATATCGGGAGCTGAAATCCCGGTGTTTACAGCTGACAAACCCAAACAACCATACCCCTCTACACAAACAGCTGTTGGGGAGTACATAGTGCGCCAAAGGACAGCCAACATTAGCCCATGATTTCCTTTTGATTGCATAAAAATCCCCTTAGTACCCCAGTAGACAGAGTCTGCGGTGAAGTCTCCCAGCCTTCTTCCAGAGTTTCATCTGAATTGCCTGCAGACTTTTTCGCACCCATCGCGGTTCTCATAATATTTGTTGTTGAGCATTTCCTGCCGAAACCCGATAATGGATGCATTTTTTAGCTCTATTGTATAAAATTGGAGTTCTTCTCTGCTTTTACCGGGTTGCAAGGATTCTAATCTTCAATTCGTAATATGCACATTGTTCAATTTGATTACGACCAATCTTCAGCTACATGGGGATATGAGGTGCCCTTTGCACGGGTGTTCCGCAGCCTGGATGGCTGCGGTCAAGCCCCCAGGGATGGTTTTATGGCGTCCCGTGAAAAGGGCTCCACATATCCCTCTGGACCTTATAAGCTGAACATGAGTGGTAATCACATTGTTCAATAGCTTATCTGTCGGAAAACCACTCTCTGCATCGCGAGGTAAACTCAACTCATGCTGAAATTAACATTGACCAGATAAAAAGGATGCTCATGCAGAACCAGCTTGACTACAAACACATAATACAGAAGGCATGGGAAGAGTTTGATGATCGACACGAAATCAAACGTATCTTCGATGTCAGCGTCCGTGTATCAACCAACCATGTATATAAAATTTTTTTCTATGATCGAGAACCTGTTTTTGTCAAACTGTCTGACTATGGGAAATTTGACCTCTTTCGTGAAGACCATATCATTATCAAAAATCTGGCAAACAACCTCGAAGCCCCATACGACAATTTTCTCGCCCATTCTCTTGTTAAAAAGAATGAAGTGTTCATTTATCGTTATTACAAAACCGACACAAGCGCCTGGGTCATTTTCTACAACCCCGTTCGCATCAAAAACATGCTGCCCGGGCGCCTTGAAGAAAAACACATTCGTATGCTGGGACGCGAACTTGCCAGGTTCCATAGGGCCTGTGTCAATGTGAGCAACCAACTCCCCTTCGCGTCCAAAACAGTCATCACGGATATACAGAAGCTGGTCAAAGATATTGACAAAGACCAGTTTTCCGCATCTGATAAAGAAAAAGATATCATCAAGATGCATGCAGAAATTTTTCTGAATAAAGTTGATAAACTGTCCTATCTCCATAATTTTGAGCTCATTCCTGTTTTTGTTGATTGGAATATAGGAAATTTTTCAGTAAGAGCGGACGGCAGACTGTATTCGCGCTGGGACTATGACTGGTTCAGGGTTTCTTCGCGCGTTATGGATTTTTATTCTTTCAGCCGGGTTGTTTCCGATGTTGGAGACCGTACCGCTTTCAGCTACCTGATCGACCCTCTAAACGAAGACCGTTTCATCCTGTTCTTGAAGGAGTACCACAAGATCTTCCCATTAACTGAAATTGAAATCCTCTATCTGAAAGAGGCTTACCGCTTCTTTATCTTGAACTATGTTATCAAAGACGGACATCATTTTTTCAGACCATCCTTTGCTCAGAAACTACAGAAAGAGGCTTATGAGCTGTATTTACCCGCCATAGAAACCAAATTTTCAGCAGATAAACTCCTTAAAGCCCTTAAATTTTAAAGCCATGCAAATAGACAAATTCCACGAAATAGTAACGCGCTACAAGGCTGTTTTCTTCGATGCATACGGCGTCCTCAAAAATCACAAAGGCATACTGCCAGGCATTGGCAGAACCTTCGACTTTCTGAAAAGCCACGGTATTGAGTACTACATAGTGACAAACGATGCGTCACGCAGCCCCCAATCGCTTGCCTATGCCTACCAGATTCAAGGACTAGAGCATATCGATACCAGCAAGATTATCTCTTCAGGGATGCTCGCGCACGACTGGCTGCGGCTGAAGATCAAGAGCGGCAAGGTCGCCTATATCGGCACGTGGCGCTCAGCCCACTATATCGAAATCTTAGGGCTTGAAACCGTGCCAATCAGCAAACTCGATCTCGACGACATTGAAGACATTCGCTGCCTGGTCTTCCTTGATGATGAAGGATTTGACTGGAACAAAGATATCAACAAGGCCATCAACCTGCTGCGTGAAAAAAACATCCCTGTGGTCGTTGCCAATACTGACCAAAGCTATCCGCTCAATCGCACCGACATTGCCGTCGCTGTTGGCGGAATCTCTGATCTCGTAGAAAGAACCCTCGGCAAATATTTCATCCGCTTCGGCAAGCCCGACACCCAGATGTTTATGTATGGCTATGATAGGGCATGTAAAAACCAGCCATCTCTGCATGTCAACGAGATCCTGATGGTTGGCGACACCCTGTTTACCGATATTATCGGAGGCAATAAATTTGGCATGGATACGGCTCTGGTACTTACAGGTAACACCTTGCCCGAAAATGCCGAGATACGTATTCGTTACACCGGGATCATTCCAACCTATGTCTGTGAATCCGCTGTTATCGACACTTCAGAAACATAAACATCATCCAGGTTTCTGGGTCGACAAACAATATTGAAACGAACACACGATCACGACGGCACGGCACATCATCTCAGCAATATTTGCTGCCAAGCTAGACCTGGTTTCATACTGTTTTGTGATTACCACTAAAGTTCAGCTATATGGGGATATGAGGAGCCCTTTGCACGGGTGTTCCGCAGCCTGGATGGCTGCGGCCAAGCCCCCAGGGATGGGTTTATGGCGTCCCGTGCAAAGGGCTCCTCATATCCCTCTGGACCTTCTAAGCTGAACTTTAGTGGTAATCACATACTGTTTTGCACCGCATAATATCCGAGCCATCTTCACGTCCTCATTCTTTGCAGCGTTCTTTCTATTGCAAAGAGGCAATCTCACAATTTTGCACGATTCCAGGCAAAGGAATTTCACAAATTTGATTGACATTTTGCATTTTTTCTTGTTTGTTTGTCTAACGTTAACTGGCATTCGGAGTTAAACTAAAACCATGAATTATGTATAAAAGGAACTAGTTATGAGCAAAACAAAATTAGAATATCTTTGGCTTGACGGCGGAGAGCCAACCCAGAACATCAGAGCAAAAACCAGAATGGCAAAAGATTTCAGCGGCAAATTGGAAGATTGTCCAGTCTGGTCATTTGATGGCTCATCCACAAACCAAGCAGAGGGTGGCGCTTCCGACCTCTTATTAAAGCCAGTTTTCATCTGTCCTGATCCTGATCGCAATGCGGCCTACATTGTTATGTGCGAAGTATTGAACGCAGACGGAACCCCTCATGCAACCAACCATCGGGCTACCATCGATGACGAAGACGATGACTTCTGGTTCGGATACGAGCAGGAATATTTCCTCTGCGACCTTGAAACCGGGCTCCCCTTGGGTTTCCCCAAAGGCGGCTTCCCCACTGTCCCCCAGTTTCCATACTACTGCGGTGTTGGTGCCAAAAAGGCCTATGGTCGCGAGATTGTTGAAGAGCATTTCGATATCTGTATTGAAGCCGGACTCAACGTGGAAGGCATCAACGCAGAGGTTGCACCCGGTCAGTGGGAATTTCAGATTTTTTCAAAAGGCGCGAAGCTGGCCGGCGACGAGATCTGGGTTGCCCGTTACTTACTTGAAAGAACAGCTGAAAAATATGGAGTATACGTAGAGTGGCATCCGAAGCCTCTTGGAAAAGAAGCAGACTGGAACGGTTCGGGTATGCATGCAAACTTCTCCAACGGCAAGATGAGAACCTGCGGCGACAAAGCTGTATTTGATGCTATCTGCGAAGAATTCGGCAAGCACATTCAAGAGCACATCTCTGTTTACGGTGCTTACAACGATCAGCGCCTGACCGGTCTGCACGAAACCGCTGCAATCACCGACTTCTCCTATGGTGTTTCCGACCGTGGCGCTTCCATCCGCATTCCGGTTGGAACAGTCGACGACGGCTGGAAAGGTCGCCTTGAAGATCGCCGTCCGGCTTCCAATGGTTGTCCGTACCAGATCGGTGCTGTCATTGTCAAAACGACAAAGGCATCAGGACAGTGCTAACACCCTATAAAGGAATACTCTTTACAGCCCTTCCGGGAGGATAAGCACCTTCACGAAATTCATTTCTAAGGTGCTTATCATTTGACCTGCACCTGTAAAAAAATCCCGGATTCAGCACTCTGATTCCGGGATTTTTTTTTTGCAATAGCTCTTTTTTGCTGGCTTAACGCGATGGCAAGCAGCAGGGCCACCATGCAGACTGTCTGAAAGGAGCTGACCATCATGGGAAATGAGAGCCGTCGAGAAATTTTCGATATAGTTGATGAACATGACAAGGTAACCGGGCAGGCTTCCCGGCAGGAGGTCCACAATGACCCTTCCCTGATTCACCGTGTCGTGCATGTACTGGTTTTTAACCCGGCTGGAGAGTTGTTCCTTCAGAAAAGGAGTCCTTTCAAAGATGTGCACCCAGGCAAGTGGGATACCTCTGTGGGGGGGCATGTGGAAGCGGGAGAATCATATGAACATGCGGCATTAAGAGAGATGAAGGAAGAGCTGGGAATCCAGGAGACCAAGCTGGAGTTCCTCCATACCTATCTGCACAGAAATTCTTATGAATCCGAGTTTGTCCGCTCCTACCGGTGCTGCTGGGACGGCTCTGTCAGGACTGATCCAAAAGAGATAGCAGAGGGGCGCTTCTGGTCATTAAAAGAGATAAATGATTCAGACCAACTCCTCTTTACTCCCAATTTTCTAGACGAACTAAAGAGGTTCAAAAATCTGTGCCCCTCGGTTTAGCTGATCGTTATTCCGCAAGCTCTGCCTGGATAAGCATAATTGGCAAGTTCTGCAACACCAATCAAAAACCCAAAAAGCCCGCACTCCTCAATAGCGGAGTGCGGGCTTTTTTACCACATCCTGGGCAAAGTTCAGAGCAAACGATGCAATCTCGCCCTGTTTTCCAATATTAGTACACGCTTAAGTATTTTTCCAGCTCCCAATCGGTTACTGCAGTTCTGAAACTATCCCACTCTTTCTCTTTTGCCTCAATATATTTTTCCCAAATATGCTCTCCCAAAGTTTCTTTGCTCAACGGGTTGGTTTTCAACTCATTGATTGCTTCCTTGAGGCTACCGGGCATAACAACAACGCCACATTCATCCATTTCTGCAGAACTCATTTTAAAGATGTCACGTTTCACTTCAGCCGGCGGGGTAAGATTGGACTTCACACCCTCAAGCCCTGAATTCAACATCATGGCGAAAGCAAGATACGGGTTACAAGCCGGGTCCGGACAACGGATTTCAGTTCTGGTGGACAGGCCGCGCGCTGCGGGGACACGAATCAGTGCAGAACGGTTAGATACAGACCATGCACAGTAAACAGGAGCCTCATAACCAGGAACCAGACGCTTGTAAGAATTCACAAGCGGATTGGTTACAGCAGCAAAGCCTCTGGCGTTTTTGAGTGCCCCGGCAATGTAGGAGTATGCGGTTCTGGAGAGTTGGAGAGGATCAGACTCGTCAAAGAATGCGTTGGTTCCATCCAGATTGAAAAGAGACTGGTTGGTGTGCATTCCAGAACCGCTGGTACCAAAAATTGGCTTTGGCATAAATGTTGCGTAAAGACCATATTTGGAGGCAATTGACTTGACAACCCACTTGAAAGTAACCGTATTGTCAGCTGCGGTCAGCGCATCGGCATACTTGAAATTTATCTCATGCTGACCTTCGGCAACTTCGTGGTGAGATGCTTCAATCTCAAAACCCATTGCCTCGAGGGTCTCAATCATCTCACGACGACAGTCGTTTCCGGTATCATCAGGATCGAGAGAAAAGTAACCGGCGACATCGTTGGTAATAGTAGTGGCGCGCCCCTCTTCATCTTTTTCAAAGAGGAAGAATTCACACTCGGTACCTACGTTCATGATATAACCGAGCTCCTTTGCTTCAGCGAGAACACGCTTGAGGTTTACACGTGGGCAACCTTCAAATGGGGTTCCATCGGCCTTATGAACGTCACAGATAATACGCGCAGCAGAGATACCATCTTTATTTCTCCATGGGAGAACGGTGAAGGAGTCATAATCAGGCTTGAGGTACATATCTGACTCATTAATGCGAGCAAAACCATCAATGGAAGATCCATCAAACATAATATCCCCATCCAAAGCCTTTTCAATCTGGCTCTTTGGAAGTGCAACGTTTTTCATAAATCCGAAGATATCGACAAACTGAAGCCGAAAGAACTGGATATTTTCGTCTTCTACGACTTGCATAATTTCTGCTCTAGTCATTTGCACAATCCCTTTATTAATCGTGATTTTATTCCCGCTGTCAGTTACTAACTACATGCAACTAGAGCGGATTAATTTTCTGATATTTCTTGCAGCAGACAAATGATATTTCATTACATTCTTGTCATTTTACAACAAAGCATGCCATTCTGGAGGCACTATAATCTTTTCCTTTCGGCCTAACCCTGATAAACGAGATAAATACCTTCACGAATCTGATTTGTGAAAATTTCAGACATGAATCCCTAAGGTACCAAACCTCCGATACAGTGCAGAATCCCCTGCTTAATCTCGTTACAATAATCATCCTCTTCCAGCTTTTGCCCTCGCGAATCAAGGACGTAAAATACATCAATTAACAGCTCAACCTCTGTTGCGATATAGGCTTTATGAATATTCAGGCCAAAATCAGCCATCGTCTGGGTAATATGGTAGAGCTGGGCCGGCAGATCCGCAGCATACACCTCAATTATCGAGTATTTATCCGACCCCTCGTTATCGATCACGACCTTGGAGTCCACATCCCCGACAAGCTGCGTCCGGCGGCCATAGGTCGAAGACTGCTTGCTGTAAAGGCGGTGGCTCAGCCCCATTCTATGCTCAATGGCGAGATCAAGCTGTTCATTCAGATCCTCCCAGTCTCTTTCCGCAAAACTCAGACCATTAGTTGAACGAACATTAATCACATCGACCACGGTACCGTCGTCCCAGGTAAAAATCTGCGCCTTGACAACGGATAGGTTATTAAGGGTCATCACCCCACAAATTTTAGCCAGCAGCCCCGACCTGTCTTTGGTCATAATCAGCAAGGACCAATTTTCCGCATCCTTTCCTGCGATTATCAAAGATTTCTGGCGGATGCGCTGATAATTGTCTCGTTGGGTCAGCACATGCCCGGCGATAACCTCGGGCGAAAAAGAGAGGATATAATCGGCACTCAGAGTCTCCGGATCAATCCGCAGGTCGTCATTTCCCTGCAACAGCCGCCGAATCTGTTCACGCAACCATTCCACACCCTGTTCCTCACGCACAGTCGCATCGCCAATTTCCAGCGGGCCATGATCCAGACACGGATATACTTTCAAGTACAATTCTTCCATCAGACTGGCTTTCCAGTCACTCCATGCCGACGGGCCGGTGGCTTTTGAATCGGCAACCGAGAGAAGATACAACATGGAAAGTCGATCGTTATCACCGATTGTCTCAGCACATTTTTGTATAAATATCGGATCATTCAAATCCCGGCGAAGGGCATTCTCAGGGATAAACAGATGATATCTGATGAGAAATTCAAGAGTGCTGCGTTCGACTTCCGTCAGGCAGAACCTCTCGCCTATTGCTCCAGCCATTGTCGCCCCTTCGATGGAATGATCCCGACCGGAGCCCTTGCCAATATCGTGCAGGAGAGCTGCAAGATACAACACTCTCAAATCACTGATGTTCTGCACCACACTGGTCCACTCGGCAGCCAGGGCATGCAGTTCCACCACCGCCTGCAGGGAGTGTCGATCAACGGTATATATGTGGTAGAGATCATGCTGAGCCAGGCTGGTAATTTTGGTAAACTCGGGAATGCAGGCGGTCAATACCCCAGTTTCCAACATAGTCTCCAGCACCATTCCGATATCTTTTGCCTCAAGAAACAGTGCGAAAAAGGTTTTGGCAAATCGTGGCGAGGTGCGTTCTTTATCGGTGATTAAATCCAGAAATCCTGAGATCGCCTTGCGGGTTCGGTAGTGCATTGGCAGGCCGGTCCTGGCCATGGCTAAAAATACCCTGATGATCGTCTGTGGCTTGGCCAGAATCTGCGATCTTCCGGCGATAAGATGCACTCGTTCAGCCCTGATTTCTATGCCATTTTCTATGATCTTATCTGCAGCCATCCTCCCTCTACCGGCCAAACCCAGGACCTCATCCACATGGTCAAAAAAAAGATCACTGGTAACGCTGACGGTCTGCAGGGCGCTGTAGACATCGCGCATAAAATGTTCAACTCCGCGCACGCCACCCTTTGCACTGTACCCGAAGGCCTTGGCCACCTCCTCCTGCTGCTCAAAATAGAGCTGATCGTTTTTGCGATTACTGATAAAATGCAGATGACATCGCAATCGCATCAAGGTATCCCTGGCCTGCGCAAATTCCTTCTTTTCGTCCTCCAGCAACAGCCCCGCGCTTGCGATATCATCCAGGCTATTGAGCCCAAAAACAACCCTGGCGGTCCACATCATCGCCTGAATATCCCGCATCCCGCCCCGCCCTTCTTTGATATGGGGCTCAAGGAGATAGCTGTGGCTGCCGAAACGTTCTCGACGGCTCTGCCGATGCCCCTTCATTTTTTCGACAAATTTTTCACGATGACCATCAACATATTTTTTGCGATATGCCTTCAGCAATTCCGCGAAGAGATCTTCCGAGCCGTAGATCAACCGTGCATCCAGAAGTGCTACTAAAAAAAAATATTCTTCCTGAGCATGCTTGATGGACTCGGCAACGGTCCGAACGCCATGGCCAATTTCCAGCCCGGTATCCCAGAGCGGATAGAGCACCGCATCGGTCACCCGGGATATCTGCTTTTTCACCTTCGGGTGATAGAGGATCATCAGATCGATATCCGAAAAAGGATATAATTCCCTCCGCCCATATCCACCAAGCGCAACCAGAGCTATCCGGCCCTCGCAATCAGCTATTTCCGCCTGCTTATAGCTGTTGACGATATATTCATCTATCATCCGGCTATGGTCGAGGAGAAATGCATTGCCGCCACTGCCGACTCCGCTTTTTATCCAACTCTTCTGCAGAGACTCCCGTTCGGCACGAAATACTGCAATCATACATCACACCGCATCGCGATCTTCTTCTCCTGTTCGTACCCGAACCACACGTTCAACCGGCACAACAAAAATTTTACCGTCGCCAATCTTGCCGGTATTGGCTGCCATTCTGATGGCATCGACCACCTGACTCACCTGACTTGCAGGCACAACAATTTCAATTTTAACCTTAGGAATGAAATCGACAACATATTCTGCGCCACGATAGATTTCTGTATGTCCTTTCTGCCGGCCATACCCTTTAACTTCAGACATGGTCATCCCGGTAATACCGATACCGTTCAAAGCATCTTTCACATCGTCAAGCTTAAATGGCTTTATAATTGCCTCTATTTTTTTCATACCCTTTCCCTTTTTAGAATCTTAGAAATAATGGACTTGATTCCACAGAACCTGACCTCGCACTGCCCGTTCTACACCCGGTAAAGGTTACATACTATATCGTTATCTGCACATCGGCAAGCTTCAGTTAGCTATTATAGGCAGTTTCCGAATGTTCTGTAGAATCCATTCCTTGCACCTCTGCATCTTCGCCAAGCCGCATACCCAAAGTCCTGTCAATAACCTTAAAAAGGATCCAGCTGATCGCAAAGGCATACCCGGCAACAACCACAACACCCAGCAGCTGTTTCCCCACCTGAGAAGCATTTCCGAAGAAAAGGCCATCAACACCACCGGGATTCGCGGACGTTGAGGCAAAAAAGCCAAGGCAAATAGTCCCCACTATGCCACCTACTCCGTGAATGCCAACCACGTCAAGGGAGTCATCCAGACCGAGTTTTGATTTGGCATTTACCGCCAGATAACAGACCACGCCGGCGATGCAACCAATAATAATGGCCGAGTTTGGTCCGACAAAACCCGCAGTGGGGGTAATAGTTGCCAAACCCGCAATCGCCCCTGAGGCAGCACCGAGGGTCGTTGCCCTTTTCTGGGCAATCCACTCCATGACCACCCACATCAACATTCCCGCCATACCGCCCAGATGGGTGGCCACAAAAGCGGTTGCGGCTACCTCATTGGCGGCAAGAGCGGAACCGGCATTAAAACCAAACCAGCCGAACCAGAGCAGCCCCGTGCCGATAATGGTCATTGGCAGACTGTGCGGCATAAAACTGGTTTTGCCATACCCTTTGCGGGGACCAAGCACCAGAACACCGGCCAGGGCAGCAGCACCGCAGGTTGCATGAACAACAAGCCCCCCGGCAAAGTCAAGAACCCCGAGATTCGCCAGCCAACCGCCTTTCCCCCAAACCCAGTGGCAGACCGGATTGTACACAAGGACAGCCCAGAGCAGTGAAAAAGCAAGAAAAGGCACAAACCGAACCCGCTCGGCAAAAGCCCCGGTAATCAGCGCCGGGGTTATTATTGCAAACATACATTGATAAATCATGAACACGGTCTGGGGAATAGTCGTTGCATAATCAGGACTTGGCGCATTGGTCACCCCAGACAAGGCGAACCAGGAAAGATCACCGACAAAGCCTCCCACATCCGGCCCAAAAGACATGGAATAGCCAAGATACACCCACTCAATGGATACGAGAGAGATCAAAATCAGGCTCTGCATTATGGTGCCCAAAACATTTTTCCTTCGCACCATTCCACCATAAAACAGGGCCAATCCCGGGGTCATCAAAAGTACCAAGCCTGCAGCCGCAAGGATAAACGCGGTATCTGCCTTATTCATATGCTTCCTCCGTATTGATTTTTTTATCTGATCTCAGGTTCTTTCAATGATTGTGCCACCCCGCCACGGAGGATATATGTTATTGATATATATACTATTAATACAAAATGGATTCAGATAAAACGAGAAATATGCAACATAACTGTAATTTTCTTCAATATTCATTACATTTTTGTGGCATTAATCTCATTTTTTAACGAAAATGATGAAAAACCCGATGGTGCTGCATCGACATCGGGCGGGATAGTTTTATTTTTTGTATTGCAGTGGATGTGGTATAATCCAGGCAGTGAGCAATCTTTCGTATCGACAAACTTCTTCAACTTTCTCGCCCATGCAAATAAACAACAGACACTACCGGACAATCTGGCCCGACCCTGACAACAGTCGGCAGATCTGCATCATAGACCAGAGGCAACTCCCTCATGAGTTTGTTATCGAAACGCTCACCTCCCCGGAGCAGGTGGTCACTGCCATAAAAGACATGCATGTGCGCGGGGCAGGACTGATTGGTGCAACCGCCGGTTTTGGCATGTTCCTCGCATCACTCCAGGCGCCCGACATGGGTTTTACTTCCTACATGGAAAAATATGCAAAAACTCTCGGCAGCAGCAGACCGACTGCGCGCAACCTTGTTTGGGCCATTGACCGGGTTCTGGCTGCAATCGCCAAAGATACTGATATCGAACAAAAAAGATCTACCGCTTTTGCCACCGCCTGCGCCATCGCCGACGAAGACGCCCTGTTTTGTCAACAGATTGGTCAACACGGCCTGGCAATCATCGAAGAGATAAGTCGCAAAAAGCAGGGGGCTCCGGTCAATATCCTCACCCACTGCAACGCCGGCTGGCTCGCCTTTGTTGATTATGGCAGCGCCACTGCACCAATTTATGCGGCGCGCGATGTCGGCATCCCCGTGCATGTCTGGGTAGATGAAACCAGACCCTGGAATCAGGGGGCACGGCTCACCGCCTGGGAACTGCAGCAGGAAAATATCGCCAACACCCTCATCTGCGACAACTGCGGAGGCCACCTGATGCAAAATGGCATGGTCGACATGGTAATTGTCGGTACCGACCGCACAACGCATACCGGCGATGTCGCCAATAAAATTGGGACCTACCTCAAAGCGCTGGCCGCAAGAGACAACAATATCCCCTTTTATGTCGCCCTCCCTTCGTCAACTTTTGACTGGAAACTTGACAAGGGGATGCACATTCCGATAGAACAAAGATCAGGGGAGGAAGTCACCACCATCTCGGGAAAGGATGCCCAAGGGGCTATTACCACCGTAACTTTAGCCGCAGCAGACACAAAATCGGCTAATTACAGTTTCGACGTGACCCCAGCCAGATTAATAACCGGACTCATCACCGAGCGTGGAGTGGTAAAGGCTGAAAGACAGGCAATCCACCGACTCTTTCCGGAGAACGGCACAGGCAGGTAAGCCGTATCCAACAAGTACCCTGGCTGGAGAAATACTTGAAATGACAATGCGTTCATTCCCCTTATAGGGGGAAATACCCCGTAACGAAAACGATGGAAGTAATCATGTGATTTCGAAACGGTTCCCAAGCATCCAGGAAGGCTTATGAAACACCGAGAACAGAGAAAATTCATCCGTTACGATTCGTTGCATCTCCTTGATTATCTCGTCTTGGATGAGGATGGCAATCCAGGTGTCTACTCAATGGGTCGAACCATAGATGTCAGTATCGACGGGCTGAAACTGGAAACGACAACGCCGTTTAAAGCCGATACCCGCCTGCGTATCACTGTCGGCATTGAAGACGACCTGGTCGATCTGGAGGGCCGCACAACCCACTCATTGCCGGTTGACGGACGTTATGTTTCCGGTATCACATTTCTCAAGATTACCAAAAACGGCAGGCGCGTCTTTGCTAAATACGTCGAAGCATTTCGACAGCGAAGACAGCAATTAGGGGAATAGCAAGACGGGACCGCCATACGGCGATCCCATTAGTTATTATTTGTTCAGACCTTGTCGCCCGTACACATCATCAAAGCGGACGATATCGTCTTCTCCGAGATAGCTGCCATTCTGCACTTCAATCAGCTCCAGGGCAATAACCCCTGGATTTTCCAATCGATGCACAGTGCCGGCCGGGATATAGGTAGACTGGTTTTCATAGAGTAAAATTTCATCCTCTCCATTAACGATGCGGGCTGTTCCGGAAACAACAACCCAGTGTTCATGGCGGTGGTGGTGCATCTGCAGGGACAGTTTTGCGCCAGGGCTTACGGTTATGCGTTTAATCTGAAACCGTGGATGCTCTTCCAACACGGTATAACTGCCCCAGGGCCGATAGACGGTGGTATGTAGACTGAACTCCTTTCTGTGCTCATGTTTCAGCCTGGTAACCACCTTTTTCACATCCTGAGACCTCGAGAGTGGCGCGACGAGAATGGCATCGGCAGTCTCAACAATCAGGGTGTCTTCCATCCCAACTGAGGCGACCAGCATATTTTCTGATTTTACCAGGCAGTTTCTGGTATCCTCCAGCAGCACATCTCCACTTGTGACATTACCGTTCTCATCTTTTTCCAGGACATCCCACAAGGCCTCCCAGGAGCCTATATCGCTCCAGCCGAGATCGGCGACAACAACAGCGGCATTGGTGGTTTTCTCCATCAGAGCATAATCAATTGAATCATTCGGGCACTTCTCCATCGCACTCTGTTCAAAACGGAAAAAACGTCCATCTCTGGTACCATTTGCCACGGCCTCAATCATGCAGGAGAGCATTTCTGGCGCAAATTTTTCCATTTCCTGCATAAAGGTCTTTGTGGTAAAGACAAACATACCGCTGTTCCAGAAATAGTTGCCCTTCGCGATATAGTCACGGGCAACCGAAAGGTCTGGTTTTTCCTTGAACGAGACAACACTGTTGCCCTTGCCCTGTTCTATGTAACCATAGCCGGTCACTGGTCCGGTTGGCTGAATACCTATAGTGACCACAGCGCCGTCCTCGGCGAGTTGAGCAGCCTGCAGGACAACTTCTGCGAACTTTTCTGCATAGAGGACAACATGGTCCGCCGGCAGAATCAGCAGGATAACGTCCTGTCCCAGTTGCCGGCAGAATTCGGCTGCTCCGCAGATTGCCGGAGCAGTATTTCTGCCTATTGGTTCGAGCAATATGGAAAAATCTTTAAAACGGCCCAGCTCCTCTATCTGGATCTGCGTTATAAAACGATGTTCTTCACCGACAACTATTACCGGAGGCAGAATCTCCGGGATACTCGTCACTCTAAGCAGAGTCGTCTGCAGCAGCGAGGTATGATCGATAAGCCGCAAAAGCTGCTTGGGATACAATTCTCTTGATAAGGGCCAAAGTCTCGATCCCGTCCCGCCTGCTAAAATCACTGGTTGAATTTTGGTCATGTGGTTCCTTACATTTTATAACAATTGTTGTGGCTAGCCAATAAAACTGAGTAATTCTGCGATTTTTTCCTGCAAAAGCACAACATCTCCCCTGCTTTCGACATTGAGACGAAGCAGAGGCTCGGTATTCGATTTACGAATATTAAAACGAAACCCGGGATAGGAGATGGAGAGGCCATCGGTGTAATCTTTCTCGCCATCGCTATAGCTCTCTTCGATCCGGGCAATTATGGCGTCCGGGTCAGCCACCCGGTTGTTGATTTCACCGGACACCGGGAAAGCAGACATTCGGTCCGCCACAAGTTCGGATAGTTTTTTTCCTTCCCGGCAGAGCAGGGCACCGACAAGAAGCCATGGGATCATGCCTGAATCGCAATAGCCAAAGTCCCGGAAATAATGATGGGCGGACATTTCACCGCCGTAGACGGCATTTTCCTGACGCATCCGTTCTTTAATAAAGGCGTGCCCGGTCCTGGTCATCACCGGGATGCCGCCCGCCTGCCGCACCTGCTCTTCCGTACTCCAGGTCAGTCGAGGGTCATAGAGAATTTTGCCGCCAGGTTCTTTTTTAAGCATTTCCCTGGCCAGCAGGCCTACGATATAATAGCCTTCGATAAAATTTCCCTTTTCATCCCAAAAAAAACACCGGTCAAAATCACCATCCCAGGCAACGCCAAAATCAGCGCCATGCTCCCGAACTGTTCGCGCCGTTTCGGCTCTCTTTTCAGGCAGTAGAGGATTTGGCACTCCATGAGGAAAACTGCCGTCCGGTTCATGATGCACGCGTATAAACTGGTAAGGGAGATGCGCGGCCAGCAGGTCGACAATGGCCCCGGCACAGCCATTCCCGCTGTTGACCACAATCTTTAAAGGTTTGAGTTTTGGGGTATCGATATATGTAAGCAAGTGCCGAACATAGCTGTCCTTGTTATTGCGGCACTCGAGTTGGCCAGGCGCTGTTCCAGGGAGAGGCAGACTGTCGGCCGCGATCAGCCGCGCCATCTCTTTAAGCCCCGATTCCCCGGTCACCGGACGAGCCCCTTTCACAACAAATTTCATCCCATTATAATCGGCGGGGTTATGGCTGGCTGTGACAATTACTCCTCCATCGATCCCTGCCGGCTCCATACTGAAAGCGGCGTGATAGATCTCCTCAGTCCCGCACAGCCCAAGATCGAGGACATACGCCCCCATATCCCGCAATCCGCCGATCAAAGCCTGGGCAAGATCTTCGCTGGAGAGCCGTATATCGCGACCGACAACCACTTTTTTCAGGTTGTACACCAAAGCAAAGCTTCGTCCGATCTTCCTTGCCAGCTGAACATTCAGTTCTTCCGGCACTTTTCCCCTGATGTCGTACGCCTTAAAGCAGGAGAGAGATTCTGTAGTCAATTTTATTTTCCTGTTGTTATTATTTTTTCTGGCTGAAATCCTTGAGCAGCGCGGCAATCAGGCTCCGGATGGCTGGCTCAAGATCGTCTAACTGGAAACCAGCCAGATAAAAGTTAGGATCGGTATCGCTTTTACACCACCTGCTGATAGCCGAAAGCTCAACATCATCATGGTCTTTCATCCTGTTTGGCAAACTCATGCGAAGAGAAAAGGTCTTACCCACCTTAACCGGTTCGTCACATATCAACATAAATCCTTTTTCGGAGATATCGACAACATGGCCGATAATTTGTTGGTTCTTTCCATCAAAAACGCGTAGATAATAGACGAGATGCCAGCGGTCGGCATTTCGCTCAACCATTCCACCAGGCTGTTTTTCCATATCGGCCATCGTTTACCCTCTATTCTCTCAGGTTGATGAGTTCAACATCCCCCACGGCACCTATTTTTTCCCCACAGATCACGACCACACCCATCACTCCGATAATTTCCCGACTTTTCGCCAGGGCCCTTTTAATCCCCGCACTGCCGCCTGCTCCACGGCCAACCTCATTACCAAGACGGGTTGCCGCAGCATCGGCGAGTGGTGTCGACCTGGCAATGACCGTGACAGAATCGGCCAGACCAAAACTCAAAGAATGACCAACCGTCCCGGATGAGGTGCAGACACCAATCGGCATATTACTTCCAGCCAATCTCACGCCGGTTTTAAGACTAAGAGACGATTCACCGGCAAAAATGGCCACGGTGCAATCCTGGCTTCGGTTAATATAAATATCTCCGCCGTTTTCCACCATCACTTCCCTGCAGCCGCTTTGCAGCAAACCCCGACCGACATATTCGGCAACCGCTCCCGCCACCGCGGCCATAGGACCGACCCCGACACTCGTACCGGCGGCCAGCATTGCCTTGACAATCGGCGCAGCCAGAGAGTCGGCGGGCAGCGGCGAGAGTGACGTGGCAAATTCGGAATGCTGCCGAATATATTTCTCAATCTGCAAACGATACTGCAGAACCAGCTTCAGGGCCAGATCGGTGACGTCGCGATCCGCCAGGATATGCAGATCAGTTTCCTTTATTCGCACAAAAGAAGAAACAAGGGTACCCGGCCCGGGGAGAGCTCGATATGTACGCTCTCTATACGACTCAGGTTTTTTGGCTTTACCGCGCTTCACAAAAGAATAATTATTTTGCTACGGGTTTGGTAACTTCAATTTCTTTTCCGGCTGCGGGCTGTTCTTTTGCAGTTGGCGTGAGAAGATCCTTCACAGCATCTATAGCGATTGCCGGTTTCTGCTGCAGAAGCGACTTGCGCGCATCTTCATCCCGGATCAAGGTCCGGGTGAACTCGGCCGCATTATTCAAGGTATCGCAGGTCACACAGGTTTTGAGCATCTGATTTTCCGGGGCGAGAATTGTGCCGAGGCCTATATGCAGCAGAACCGCCAGGATGATCGCCTTGGCAAAACCAACCACTGCGCCAAGCAGATGATCGAACCAGCTGGTAATAGTCATTTGAATCACAAAGCCCATGGCCTTGCCGATGAGCATTACCACCACGTACGTGATGACAAAGAGGATGACATAACTGGTAAGAAAGACTACTTTGGGGTTTTCTGATATGTCGCGTAAAACAGGAAAAATCCGGTCATGATACTGGCTGGCTGCAAAATAACCAAGATAGAGAGCGACGAAGCCGGTTACCTGCTTGAGCAACCCCAGCCACATGCCTCGTCCAACAAGGAGAACGAAGAGGCCCAAGATGACCAGGTCGTATGTTGTCATACCTGCAAATGCGTGCATAAAAGACCTCTGCTCACAATGTAATGAGCGCCTTAGAAAAATTTACCCCAGGCACTTTCCTTTTTTCTCAGGGTTTGACTTGCCTCAGGACCTCGTCCCTACCCGAAAAAGTTAGCAGGAACTGTTGAAATTGCAAGCCTTTTCTCATGAACACCAAAATTTCAGAAATGGACACACAGCTCAAGAATCTTTTCCCCATACCATTCAAAAAAGGGGTAAGTGAAATTTTTGGCGAACCAGCACTCAACCCGGTTCTCCTTCGTCTGCTGCCTGCACATATTACCGCAGGGCAACTCCAGGAGGCAGCAGGCTTGACAGAACAGCTCACCAGTAAGGAAAGCATCATTTATAACGGCTACAGGTTAAACAAAAGGCGGGCGGAATATCTCACGGGGAGAATCTGTGCCAAAATAGCTGTTCAAAGTTTTTTAAGCCAGGCCAAAATTCATCCAGACCCCCTCTTGCTGCCGGACATTGAAATCGCCAACGCCGAGAATGGGCGTCCAACAGTCCATCTTCTTGAGCAAAAAACCGATTTGCTCAAGATGGATATTTCAATATCGCACAGTGGCAACTACGGTGTGGCAATAGCAGCCGGATCACGATGTGGCATTGATTTACAGATGCAAAAGTCGACCCTGCTGCAGGTACAGGAAAAATATTGCCATGCGACGGAATATACATTGCTTGAAGCATTTTTGCCCAACTATGGAGTACTCACCAGACAGACAATTCTATGGGCCGCCAAGGAGGCGGGGAAAAAAGCTTTGAGCCATTGGCAAATGCCCGGTTTTTTGGACTTAGAGATGTGCTCACTCCAAAAGTTTCCCGACTATATTACCCTTTCCCTGCGGGTAAACAACACCAGGCACACCCTGTTGCCCAGCGAAGTAACCGTTGCGGCTGGTATTTTTGAAGATTACGCGCTGGCCATCTGTCTGGTTCGCGAGGAGGCCGGCAATGCCCGAACTGCCAGAAGTTGAAGTTGTCTGCCGGGGGCTCCGACCGTTTCTGATTGGCCACACGGTCAACGCCATTCACTGGAGCGGCAAGAAGCTGCGTCATCCGGTCCAGATGGAAGCCATGCAGCAGGCAGTGATCAACCGGAAAATCACCACGATCGAACGCAGGGCAAAATTCCTGCAGATCAGCCTCTCTTCAGGTGCGATGCTCATCATCCATCTGGGAATGACCGGAAACCTGGGAATATTTCCACCTTCAACCAGGCACGCCAAACATGACCATGTGTGGTGGTCCCTCGATAACGGCACGGAACTTCGCTACAACGACAGCCGTCGCTTCGGCTCCATCCGATTGCTCACCCCGGAGGAAGTGGCCAACAGAGAAGAAACGATCTTCAAGACAGCCGGCCCGGAACCGTTCAGCGATCAGTTTTCCGCCAGATATCTGCACGCACTCGCCAAAGGCAAGAGCCTGGCCGTCAAACTGTTTATCATGACCAATCAAAACGTCGCTGGAATCGGCAATATTTACGCCAACGAGAGCCTTTTTGCCGCGGGCATACGGCCAACAAGAAAGGTACAGACCCTCACCCTGAAAGAATGGGACCGCCTGGTGACTGAAGTGCGCAGGGTTTTGGGTTACGCCATCGAATGCGGCGGATCAACCATCAGCGACTTCCTCAATGCCAGCCAGCAGCGGGGATATTTTCAGATCAATTTTAAAGTATATGGCCGGGCGGGAGAAACGTGCATCGTATGTTCCGATAAGATCGAGAAACAAACAATTGGTGGGCGCGCCAGCTACTTTTGCTCGAAATGCCAGAAGTAAGCATCTCGGTTACCCTTCCCGCAATCCGGCACACTGATCAAGAGCTAAATGCACTTCAACCAGGTCACCTTCAGGATGATGTGTTTGTCCCGGCGGCAGGACAATGAAACAGTTGCCCATTTCCAGCCGTTCGGCAAAACGAACGAAACATCTCCCCGCCGCCACAGTTAGCATGCCATCCTTCAGGTGCAGCACATCATTTCGTTTCATGCTGATGGCATGCTGCAAATGTGCCTGCACTTTTTTGGGCCAAATATCTGTTACACCCTGCATAGCATATAACGCCGGTCCGATCAATTCATTAAGGAGGGTTCGCACGGCATGAGGTGGACCAGGCAGACCAAAACAAAGAGTCCGCCCCAGGATGCCAAAGAGAAAGGATTTCCCCGGCCGCATTGCAATCGCATTAAAAATTACCTTTCCGCCGGCCTCGACAAAAGCCCTTTCAACCAGATCGTATTTTCCAGGCCCCATCCCCCCGGTTGTAATCATCGCATCGAGGTGCGTATCTGCGGCCACTTTAGCAAAGAGTTCAAAAAGATCCTGGGCATTATCACGTATTATACCCATATCTTCCGGGCAACCACCTGCCGAAGCAATCAGACCTCTCAGGAGAAACGAATTGGACGAAACCTTCTGACCACTTGCCAACTCCTCGGTCCCGGAGATGAGCTCACTGCCAGTACAGACATAACCGACCACAGGTCTGCAGCTCACCGAAACAGCCTGTATGCCACATGACGCCAGTAAGGCGAGATGACCTGACTGCAGCGCTTCGCCAGCGGCGACAAGGCTTTCACCCTGCGTTATTTCGCTGCCGATTTTGCGGATAAATGTTGTTCTGGTCTGCAACAACCGTCCAGGAACACAGACAAAACCATCTTGTTCAACACAGTCCTCAAATGGGACAACGCGGGTTCCCCCCTCCGGCACACACCCTCCAGTCATAATCCTGCAGGCGGTGCCTGGCAATATCATGCCTCCGCATGGTTTGCCGGCGGGAATCTCATGCACAACCTGATATTGATCTATTTTTTGCCCGCAACCGCCAATTACGCGGATAACAAATCCGTCACGGGTCGATTCATCATATGACGGCAGAGATATGATTGCCGGAACATCAGATGAGGTGATTCGCTTCTGACCCTCATTGAGACCAACGATTTGACTCGGCAAAGGATGAATTGTCGCTAAAATTGCCTGCTTTGCCTGTCGAAAACTGAGAGAGTTCTTTTCGTTTCCGTTCATAATAACACGATAGTCAGTAGCGCTTTATAATAAGCGGACATTATCTAAAAACAAAATACGCCGTTCATTTTGGTTCATCACAAAAATGCCAAAGCCACTGATTTTTGTGATATCCATTTTACGGCCTTTGAGCCCATTTATAATATCTGCCATAGGAATAATAATTTCATTCCAGCCGTGTTCCAGAACAGTCTTCCCGTTATAACGATCTGTAAAGCGTTGCTCCGTAACATTATGCTGAGAATCATGTACACGATAATGCAAGACAATCTGCCGCCCTGGATTAAACACACTAAAGGCCAGACCTCTTTTACCACTCCAGTCTCTGGGAAAATGATCAAGTGACACACCAGAATACTTATCGGTTGTCAGGGTAATTTGACCCGAATATCCACCTTGCAATCGTGGTGCAGACACCCTGTGGAAACCGACCCCAGGACCACTTGTCCACCGACGGAATTCGGCCTCGCACTCAAATCCGGCAAGCAAAGGAAACGCTTTGTAGCTTCGATATTCATCAGTGAGAGCAAGCAATAATGGAGCAAAATTGTAACTCACAATAATAATCAGCAAAAATCCACTCAGGATCGCTTGTAAAGGCGGCTGTCGGCGACTCGCTTTCCAAAACAGCACTATCGCTCCCCCCGACAGGTCTCTGACAACATCACTCAAGGAGCAAGATCGGCTTGTAATGTTTAGTTGAATTAACTCGATACCGACACCAACAAACAACAATATGAAAAACGTGAAAAGGATTCTAAAAAAAATCGATCTATTTTGTGCCCACCAGTAGCTGTCAAGCACAAGAGCGAACATGGCAAAAAAGAACAAATGGCCAAGGTTCCAAAATTCTTTCACTGATCGTGGGTCGTAATAATCTGCTCCTCCAATAAAAAAAAAGGGGAATACAAGCAACAAGATAACCACAAACCATCGGCGCCACATTCTGAACAGATAATTATAGCTATCAGTATTCCCTGATCCTAACCAATTTCCCACCAGTTTTATCCCCTGCAAGATATTTTTCTTACCATTTCAACATATTAAAAGACGTTGTGATGATAAAAACATTTAGACAACGCCGCAAGTGAAGTATCTGATTTACAAAAGCATCTCTTTATATATAGCTACTGCTGAGCTGAGGTCGGTCGGCAAGATATTCGCAGAGTTTTTGCCCACGGGTATTTGATGCACAATCTGCCACTGAGTTATCTCTGCATCAAAACTGTCAACTGCACCAACTCCAAATCCGTCACGAGTCGATTCCTCAAATGACGGCTGAGGTATAACTGCGGAAATATCAGCTGAAGTAACTGGGTGCCGAACACCGTGTAGGCCAACGATCTCATCAGATAATCGATATATAATTGCTAAAATTTTGAGCAGTACCTGTTGAAAGCTGAAAATCTTCTTGTCGTTTCTATTCATAGTAAAATGATAGTTGAAGGACATCTGCAAGAGGTGAATATTACCCAGAAACAGAACACATTGACAACATGTTTCATTTTATTTCTTTTAATATTTACAATGGCTTTCTTCTCAATTCTGTGAATGACCTTCTCATCCAAATTCTTTTATAACGAGTATCGCATGACCACGTCCATTGCGGAATAAATGTAAACCTTCACCAATACAGAATAGAGGGAGAATGGTTCTATTGAACCGAGTGTGAAAACATTGCAACCTAGGCGCGCATTTTTTGCACTTTCCTGACAGCATAAATGGAGGAAGACTTCCGAGAGAATTCTATCTACCTGCAACGACAACTAAATATATCACACCCTCCATGGCACACCCCTTGCTTAAGCACACGTGACTTAAGAAATATTTTCAATAAGGTTTATATGATTTGGAAATTAATATCATGAAAACGAGTCTCTGCTGTGAGTGGAAAAATCTGGCAAAAATTTACATTTGGACATCAGGTAGAGACAACGATAACCGGCGAAGATTAAATAATTTATCCTTCTGAGAAGGAAGAGATTTATTTACTTCGCTCAATTAGCAATTTTACGGGTTAAAAAATGAAAAACAAACTGCTATTTCTTTTACTTACACTATTAATCGCTCCTACCAGTTTAATTGCTGCTGAGACGTGCACCGTGGATATAGAATTTTCCTTCACGGCCCCAGACTATCTGGCAAACCAGCTTGTCGGCTATAAATTGTACAAGGAAAACGTCCAGGTGTGTGCAACAAACGACCCAAACGTATCGAAAATATCCTGCCAATTTCCCTCAGAAGCGGGTTCATTCGATTTCTCTCTCACAGCATATTATGCCAACGGTGCAGAAAGCCCGCCATCGCCATCTTTTCCATTTACCATAGCATCAGTGACTGGAACACCTACTCCGGCCCCAACCTCGTCGACATCACCGATTGCAATACTCTCTTCCTCAACGGCCGCAGGCAATGCCCCGTTGAAGGTGACCTTTGATGGGACGTCTTCCACAACTCCCAATTGGCGGATAGTGAGTTACGATTGGAGTTTTGGAGACGGTTCCCAAGCTACTGGAGCAACCACATCCCACACCTTCACGACTGCAGGAACATATTATACCCAACTCACCGTTGTCGATAACAGGGGTCTGTCTAATAAAGTCAGCACCCCCATTGTCGTGATTGGATCTGCCCCCGCAAACCAAAACCCGATTGACGTAACAGGAGACAACACGACCCTTCCTAAACCCAGTGCAGGTAACGTAGCCGATATGACCAGTATCTGGGATGAAATGGTCATTCCTACGATTCTTACTGCTAATGATACCAGTGCTGTGGAGTTAGGAATGAAGTTCCAAAGTTCGGTAGACGGATACATTACGGGAATTCGTTTCTACAAAGGGCCAGGCAACACCGGTATTCACCTCGGAAATTTATGGACTGCGAGCGGGAAGTTACTGGCCAGCGTGACTTTTGCCAACGAGACCGCCTCCGGGTGGCAGTACCAGGCATTTCCAGAGCCAGTGGCAATCACGGCCAACACGACCTATGTGTCATCCTACCACACTAATACGGGATATTATTCGTATGATGCAGGCTATTTTAATGGCTCCGGTTTTGACAAACCTCTCCTGAGGGCTTTGACCAATAGTGAAAGTGGCGGCAATGGTGTCTATCTTTACGGAGCAGGTGGATTTCCTAATCAAACCTGGAATGCCACTAATTACTGGGTTGATGTTACGTTCACAACCACTTTGCCGGTAGCTACTACCTCGGCCCAACTGTGGGACGATTCCTATATCCCGGCGACCTTATCTGCTGCTGATACCGGTGCGGTGGAGTTGGGCGTTAAGTTTAAGAGCAGTATTGACGGATTTATTACCGCCCTTCGGTTTTACAAGGCAGCAGAAAATACGGGTACTCATGTGGGTAACCTGTGGAGCGCCCGTGGCAGTTTGCTGGCCAGTGTAATTTTTACCAACGAGACTCGTTCAGGTTGGCAAGAGATGAGCCTGCCCACACCGGTTCCTATCTCCGCCAACACCACATATGTAGCATCATATCACACCAATGTAGGGCACTACTCGGTTGACACAGGCTATTTTGATGGTTCCGGTTTTGATAACCCGCTCCTGCGAGCATTGACCGATAGTGAAAGTGGCGGCAATGGTGTCTATCTTTATGGAAATAGTGGATTTCCTAATCAAACCTGGAATGCCTCTAATTACTGGGTTGATGTGGTGTTCACCCCTTAGACCAGGGTTCTGCCAGCAATGGAAGACTGGGGTGCCGGGTATATATTTTCCCGTCTATAACAAACGTTCATATTAAGGAATATTCTAGATTGAGAAAAAAGAAGGCAAGTAATTGAAAATCTAATCAAAACTCCCAGTAAAACCAAAATCGAAGTCTTGTCGGACTATAACCACTATACCGATGAGACCGGGGTTTTACTGGGACCAGTTAGGCTAAATCTTTATCACGCCATTATCCTAATTAGTATTTCCTTTCAATAAAATATTTACATCTAAGTCAAATCGAGATCGATCGAATTTTTTCCAGCGATAAATTACGGGAGCAAAATTCATTTCGTCGATTCCGTTAAGAATACGCTCTCGTAATTCTGCCTTTAATGCCCCCCGAATATACCTCAAAAATGATCGAACCATTTGAGAGAATGCTGTTTTGACCAAATTCAACCATGATCCACGCTTGCGAGTATGAACATATAACAACCTGCCTGGCCTGGATCCGAGAAATTCCATGGTTTCTTTTGAAACGTGGGTTGAGTGGTCATCGAGCACTATGCGTATAAATACAATCAGGGCTCACGACTCCGATGGTTCCAGACCGTTTTTAAAGAGTTGTGTAGTAGCAAAGATCCAGTGCTTTAGATATTTTGTATATGGAATATCTCCTGACGAGCGATACGGCCGAATCCCAAAGCTGCTCAGGGATCGGTTTACGGTCTTGCTTCTTTTTACGCCAGGCTGCAAACTTCGTTTTAACTTCGGCAAGTATCAGATGTTCCATCGATCGTCTCCTCCTGAAATTGCTTGAAGGACAGCTATTGTAGCGGGTGGAGGTTATGAGTTCATGGCAGGCTTGCCGAAAACACACGAACATTTAATCGGGCAATATGATGAAAAAGCATAGAGGGTAATGGAGTATCTTGGGCTATTTCAAGTGCAAGAACAGAAGCGAGGACCACTTCCATCACCGAAGAAAAGCGAAAAGAGTTTTTGAGCGAGTCTTATGATGACGACCGGCCGGAGTATGAAGAGCCTGCTATCGATGTACAGACACCTTGATTGTCGGCTACGAAGTAGCGTTGCCCAAAAAAGGTTAATTCTGTAATTTTCGCAAGGAAATTCCCTATAAGACCGATTTTGAAGAATGTTCTTTGTTGTTATGGTCAGCAAAAGAAGTTGCAAAATCTAACATTAAAAGATAGCTTGAAGCGACTGCGATTGACAAATTTTGACTGGAGGCCCATTTTTTTTGGGTAGCTTTAGATACCAACTACTTATCGCCAAAAAGCATAATCATGAAAGCCGTCAGGGATAAACTCACCATCCAGATCGAAATCACCAATGACTGTCACAATGAGTGCGCCAATTGCACGCGATTTATCGGACACCATAAGAAACCCTACTACATGGATCTGGAAACGATCGAAAAAGCCATTGACTCTCTGAAAGGCTATCCGCACAGTATCGGCATCATGGGCGGTGAACCGACCAAGCACCCACAATTTGAAGAGATCTGCAAACTCCTGCAAAAAAAGGTGCCTAAGGAACAACGCGATATTCATACCGCTGGCTATAAGTGGGATAAGTATAAAGCGATTATCAAGAAAACTTTTGGATCGGCCGTACATGTGAACAAGCACCTAAATGCTTACCAGAAACATCATCCCATGTTGGTGGCGGTAAAGGATGTGGTGCCAGACCGGACGCTTGCCGCGCGCCTGATTGATAATTGTTGGGTTGATCAGAGATGGAGTGCGTCGATTAATCCGCAGGGATGCTTTTCCTGTGAGATTGCCGCAGCGCTGGATATCCTGTTTGATGGGCCTGGAGGAAAGCCTATTGAGGAGGGATGGTGGAACAAGGATCCTGATTTTTTCTCGGATCAAACCGATCGATATTGTTACTTGTGTGGCGCTGTCGTTCCCTTCATAAATCCGCTGGTCAAAGACCAAACCGATTATGCCTCCGCCAGCAATTACAATCGCCTGAAAGCGCTACAAACACCACGTTTTGTCAGAAACCGTGTCCAACTATTTGAAGACCGCTATGATGAAGCACGCATTGGATCGCTTCTTAATCAGTGGAAACCCTGGGACCATAAGGGCGATGGCGAAACAAAATTGAGCTGTTACGATCTCTTTGGACCGATTGGTGGTTTTGTCGAAAAATACGACCGGATCATCCGACAAAAAATAAGATATAAAATCAGCCACATTAAAGAAATCAGTTTCACCGGTGGCCATCGTTAGTATTCCGGTTCATTAATATATATACAATTAAGTCAAATCAAGATCGAATTTTTTCCAGCGATAAATTACGGGAGCAGAATTAAAATCAGGTGCAATATTTTTTAATGGCTTGAACCCTTAGTTTTTCATCAACTGAGATCGCAATGATTGAGGGGTGAGAATTGCTTATTTGGTCATTTTGTAAATTTACTTCCAGATAACCCATGAGCACTTCATGCATTTTTTACTGAAAATCGAGTTCACGCCGCTCAAGCTAGTATTCTATTTTGTGTGGTTTTAGGAATCAGCACTCAAAATTCGCCAGATTATTGCCTTTACAGCTTTAGCCAAACAACTATGGCCTGCTTCCGGTCCTTGTGTGCGAGCATATTTTACCAGCTCTTTAAATGTCCATAGTTCCGTTGCCAGTATATGATTTCAAAATCCATCACCAGGATGTCAGTATGACTCAACCTCCATGCGATAGAAAATCTTCTATCCCCTTCTCCACGATCTTGAGCTTCACAAAACGATACATTATCATTTTTGCAATAACCGACATCGGCCCACACAATATCGACCTTTCCTAGAGTTATCCGATATTGGTTTTAACCCTCAATGCCTGCAGGGCATGGATAATTTTTCACCTCCGGTTCAGCCCCCAACAGTTATTAGTGAACGAGACGTAGCACATCGAACAACAACCGCTTCAATTACAATTCCGTAACAATCCTTACACAAAGAAACGCCAATTCTCAGGGGAACCCCCGACATCCTTGCGGTTGCCAACCAGCTTAACATATTAATACTTAAGACATTTACCTCAATTACTTTCACTAGCGAGAATGCTGGCACATTTTGTGCTCTAGCTTTACACAGAGTGTCTCAGTCACCTCGCCTCATCATGGATGTAACAGAAGGGGCGTGCGATTATTAAATGTTTATCTAAGGTCGTCAAAATTATGAAGAATAAACCACTGTTTTTTTTACTTCTCCTGCTTCTCTTCCCGACCATTTCCATAGGTGCTGAGATGCGCATGCTGGACGTTGAGTTTTCCTTCACAGCCCCAGACTATCTGGCGAACCAGCTTGTTGGCTACAAACTGTACAAGGAAAAAGTTGAGGTGTGCGCAACGACTGATCCAAGTGTATCGAAAATATCCTGCGCATTTCCCTCAGATGCGGGCTCATTCAATTTCTCCCTCACAGCATATTACGCCAACGGTACAGAAAGCCCGGCATCGCCGTCTTTTCCATTTATCATACCAGCAGTACCTGTAATACCCGCTCCGGAACCAACCTCGCCGACACCACCGATTGCGGTAGTCTCATCCTCAACGGCCGCCGGTTATGCCCCTTTGAACGTAACCTTTAACGGGACGTCCTCGACCTCTTCCAATACATCAATAGTGAGTTACAACTGGACATTCGGAGACGGATCCCAGGCTACCGGCCAGACGACGTCTCATACTTTTACAGCCGCAGGAACATATTCTGCCACTCTCACTGTTATTGACAATAAAGGGCTTTCCAGTAGTATAAGTACTCCCATCATCGTGATCGAAACAGCCCCCGCAAACAAAATACCCACAGCTGCCATATCAACCAGCCAGCCCCAGGAGACAACACCTCTGGTCGTTTCTTTTGATGCTTCGCAATCATCCGACCCCGATGGATCTATCGTCTCCTACATCTGGAATTTCGGAGATGGTACAACAGGAAACGGTCGGGCAGTTCAGCACACTTACCCGATTGCAAATACCTATATTGTCTCCCTCCAGGTAACCGATGACAAAGGGGCGACAGCCAGCACAACTAAGACCATTGAATGCCAGCCTGCTGTCACCAATAAGAACTTCAATATTGAGGTCGGCACCGTAAGCATCGACCAGGAATGGGTCAAAGTACTCTTCAAGAACAGTTTCAGCGAACCTGTCGTTGTTGCCAGTCCACCTACGGTAAACGGCACCGATCCGGCCCTGGTACGTATTCGCAATATCGACAAGGAAGGTTTTGAAATCCGTATTCAAGAATGGGACTACCTGGACGGATCTCATGCACCGGAAACCGTCAGCTATATTGTACTAGAAAAAGGAACATATACCCTCGAAAACGGAATCAAGGTAGAATCAGGCAGTTTTACCGGAACCACTTCCTTCCAGAAGGTTACCTTGAAACAAACCTATAACGACACCCCGGTCATTCTGACCCAGATCATGTCGGATAAAGGAACCGATGCAATAACCAACAGGGTGCAAAATATCAATAAACTCTCATTTAGTCATAAGATACAAGAACAGGAATCGACCCAAAGTAAACACCCTGAAGCGGAAACCATCGGCTACATCGCCTGGGAACCCGGCCAGGGTGAAGTGTACGGCCTCCTGTATGAAGCCGGCATCACGACCAGAAGCGTCGATCAAAATTGGTTCAATCTCTCTTTCCAGACTGCATTTCCGGATCTGCCATTCTTTTTCGCCAGTATGCAGTCCACCTATGGTGGTGACACCGCGGCAGTACGCACACAAAAGATGTCGCAGACTGCAACCCAGATAAAAATTGAAGAAGAACGGTCAAAGGATTCAGAAACAAACCATACCACTGAAGTTATAGGGTACTTCACCATCAGTGCTGATGGCGCAGCCGATATGCCAGGTAATGACGGCGTAACCAATATGACCAGTATCTGGGATGAAACGGTCACTCCTGCGATTCTTACTGCTAATGATACCAGTTCTGTGGAGTTAGGGATGAAGTTCCAAAGTTCGGTAGACGGATACATTACGGGAATTCGTTTCTACAAAGGGCCAGGCAACACCGGTATTCACCTCGGAAATTTATGGACTGCGAGCGGGAAGTTACTGGCCAGCGTGACCTTTGCCAACGAGACCGCCTCCGGGTGGCAGTACCAAGCGTTTTCAGTGCCAGTGGCAATCATGGCTAACACGACCTATGTAGCTTCCTATCACACAAATACGGGGTTCTACTCGTTTGACGTAGGCTATTTTAATGGCTCCGGTTTTGAGAAACCTCTCCTGAGGGCTTTGACCAATAGTGAAAGTGGCGGCAATGGTGTCTATCTTTATGGAAATGGTGGATTTCCTAATCAAACCTGGAATGCCTCTAATTACTGGGTTGATGTGGTGTTCACCCCTTAGGCCAGGGTCCTGAAGCAATGGAAGACTGGGGTGCCGGGTATGTATTTCCCCGACGAGTACAAACGATCATATTTAAAAATATTCTGAGATTAAAAAGAAGAACGCCAAGCCGCTGAAAGTCTACTCAAAACTCCCAGTAAAACCAAAACCCCAGTCTTGTCGGATTTTAACCACCATACCGACTAGACTGGGGTTTTGGTTTTACTGGGACCACTTCTTTGTTCCCACCTCGACAATCCCCTTTTATCAAAGGTATTTGCGTACAAGCCCCAAGTAAAAGTCTCCGAGCCATCGATATTTGCCAGCAGGAATCCACAATTTTATTGCGATTTCCAAGTATACACCATTGATACGGAAGATCCTGCCTCCACCTCCGGAAGATTGCCAGAGTTGATGGTAGAGTCAAGCAGCACCGTTAAATACCTAATCTACTCGTTCACTGAGTTGTTGCTTCCATGCTGTAATCTGGAGATGCCCATCAAAACGCTGAGCCATTGCCACTTTGGCCTTGGATTCTGCTGAATTATTTAATACCACTCACATTGACAAAGAGGGCAATCATAACATATTTAAACTAAATCACTTTTCAATTTCCGTTTTTAAGAATAATTTTCAGTTTTCCGGAATCACATTCCCATGTTTTTTGGGACATTGCTTTAATCTGGCAAGATTATTTGATCTGGCACCCATCTAACTGCTTAATTGTCAATGACATTATGCAAATTGAAGAAAAATTGATGATTCGATTAAATTTGGCCTGAAATATGCAACATTAGCCTGTAAATCAATGAACAGTTGATCTATAGCTCAAAATTGGTGATGACCACAGAAGCAGATACTCCTACAGGATACAGGGGGGTTACACATACCCTTGAAAAACATATAATACGAGGATAACATGCTTATATTTAATAAAAATATCAGTTATACACTTCAACACTATCTGTTGAATTCCAATTACAACTGGAAAGAGAAAAGACGTAAACCTCTAATAAGGACAGTGAAGCTTGCCTTTTTAATAATTTGCTGCCTTTCTTCAATCGTACTTTTTCCAGTAATAAGAACTGCGGAAAGTAGTATTCTTACGGTTGCGGTCCTGATCGACTCAACCAATGTAAACGGGTACAATCCGGATCCGTTAAATCCTGGTGAATTCCAAAGATATCCTGAAAGGTATCTTGAACATTTGCAAGTCCCTTATGAAATTATTGATATATCTGCAACGGCACCTCCGACAGATTTAGCCGATCGCCATTTGATTTTGGTCGGACATAAAAATGTTTTTTTGTCCACTGCCTGGCAAAATGCAATTGCCTCTGCGGTGGCAGCAGGTTCAGGTTTAGTAAACCTTGACTGGGATCAGAGTATTGGCGCAAAACCTTATATTCAAGAAATTTTCGGGAGCAACGGCTCTTTTGTCGGCACTCCAGCATCATCGATCACTGTGCCCTTGTCTGTCACCCCAAATGGCACCAACCCACATTACATAGCCGGTTTACAACAAAAATTCATGGGCGATCCTGCTGGAGACATCGTCTATTCTTTCCATGAAGATGCTAATAGATTAATTCAAACATCAGCAGCAACAGTTCTGAACGGAGGGCCAGGGACTGTAATTGCCTACCTCGGTTCAGATCCACTAATCACTGCAACTCATTACGGCCAGGGGCGAGCGGTTCAGTTTGGCACGCTTGAATATTTAAAGGCGGATCGTTTCGGATTTTTAATGGGAGTGGATGACCTCTTCTGGCGGAGTCTGGTCTGGGCTGCCCGCAAACCTTTTGTAATTCGAGGTTATCCCAGATTATGGTCATTCCAAATGGACGATCAAGTTTTGGATTGGGCCTATCGCATCCCGGATTTGTATAACACCGACTTAACCGGTCAAGTCACCGCCAACGGAGTTGGTGGACCGTGGAAGCCTACCGGCTTTATTATGCCGGATTGGATGCCTTCAGAAGAACGGGCTTCGGTTATTACCGATATCCAAAACAGTCTGCTGCAGATATCACCGCATTCATTTGGTCACATTGACTATGGGAACCTGTACTGGGACGGTAGCAACGGTGGACTTACCGACGCACAATGGCAAGCCAATCTCTCGAGTGTTCTGGCATGGAAACAACAGGGCACTGCCAGCACAGATCAACCGATTCCCTCGTTCTCCAGATCACTTGTCGGTCATTTCTGGGACCTGAGTGACAATATTGGTTATGATGCGTGGCATTCGCTGGGGTTCAGATATGTCACCACTATAATAAGACCGGGCTTTCAAAATCCCTGGTTCGATCCCACCTTTTACGGAGGAGCCGAACGACTCAGTCCTCGTCCCTTCTGGTTGTACGAGAAACCACCTAAAGTAACCCAGGATGAGGACTATCCGTTTTTCTTTGCCGATGACCTGGTAATAAATAGTCGTGCCGGCCTCCCGTCTCAGACCTTTTATCTGTTCTCTACCCAGTATCATGACGACAACCTTTTTAGTCGTCCGGATATTGCCTGGCCAAACGCCTATGGCACTAATAATTTTGGTGTTGCAGACAGCGTTGATATGTTTACGCGGGCCACGTGGCGCTTCTGGTCTTCCCTTGCACCTTTTCAGGTTTACACTCACGATGGCAGCAACTATGCCGATTCTTCGGTACAGGATCGTAGACAGGTTATCCAGCAAACGTCCAACTGGTTGAATCAGAACGGGGTTCACCATGTATTCATGGAACAAATGGGCGATTATATCTATGCCCGGAACAAGTCGATGTTGAACTCGATCACCTTTGATAACAGTCAACTGACCTACAATTTCAGCGGCAACACCACAACCGCTGACGGGGCTCCGGTGAATACCCAGGTTCTGGTCTTTCCCGATCAGCAATCAGAAGGTGCTTATGTGACTATTCCCGCCTTCACCGGTGGGACAACCCTCACCCTTCCCATAATCCCCTCCCCGCCAACTATTTCGGGTATTACTCCCGGACAGGGTACCTCTAATGGGGGTACTCCATTTACCATCAGCGGTAGCAATTTTACCGTTGACGGTGAATTAAATGTCAGTGACGTATTGGTTGGCAGCAATCCCGCCCTTGCCATTACGGTTGTGGATGCCAATACCATAACCGCGACTACACCTCCAGGACCAACTGGTGGTGCCACCGTTACCGTGGTAAGCGATACCGGATCAGCTGTACTTGAAAACGGGTTTACCTATATTGGACCACCTGTCGTTTCCTCTCTAAGTCCTAGCGCCGGGTCGGAGGCGGGTGGTACTTTAGTTACCATTACCGGCCAGGGATTCGAGGCAGGAAGCACAGTGTTGTTTGCCGGGACTGCGGCTTTGTCAGTCTCTTATGTAAATAGTAATAGACTGGACGTGGTTACCCCTGCCGGCTCCGCAGGTTTCGTCAACATAACGCTGACTAATTCGGTTGGCAGCGCCTCATATAACAACGGTTTTCAGTATATCGCATCCGGTAGTCTGCTGTTCTCCGATGATTTCACTTCCGGCACCGCTTCAGGTTGGGCAATTTCCCCACTGGGCAGGGCAGCAGGATGGGATGTTGTCAATGGTATATACAGCTATGACGGCTCAGGGCATACCCAATCCTATTCAGGAGACAGCAGCTGGGGTGACTACACGTTAGACGTGAAATTTCGTTTAGCCAATCTTAACAACTATCCCGGCGGGATTCGCGGCAGGGTAAACAGTACCACGGGGGCCAGTTACGCCGTCTGGCTCTATCCGGCCTCCGGACAAATTGTTCTCTGGAAAGCAACAGCCTGGTTCATTGATAATCCGGGTCTCACTCAGCTTGGCCAAGCATCTGGAATCACATTCGATACTACGGCATTCCACTTGCTTAGAATGGCTTTTAATGGCAACCAGATCACAGTTTATTACGATGGCGCACCTATTATCACAACAACTGATTCAAGCTACACCAATGGATTGATTGCTCTAGATGTAGAAAACCAGCCAATTGAGTTCGATGATGTCGTTGTAACCTTTGGCGGTGCTCCAGCACCTCCACAATTGACGGGAATTGTTGCAACACCATCCTCCGTCAGCTTGAGCCAACGGTTGGAAACACGTCAGCTTCAGGTAAGTGGACAATACAGCGATGGGAGCACGAGCGATCTGACTTCCAATGCAGCAACAATATATCAAACCAGTAATGCAAACATCGCCAATGTTGATGCCGGCGGACTGATCACTGCTTTCCAGGATGGCTTCATATCAGTTACAGTTCAAAATGGCACATTTACAACAACGGTGCCGGTAACAGTTCAAATTGCCCCGATCGCCCCCCTGATCACCAGTGTGAGCCCATCATTCGGTGCCACCAGTGGTGGCACTGCGGTAGAGATCATCGGTACAGGTTTCACCCCTCTTTCCACCGTAAGCATAGGGGGAGCGGCAGCTTCCGGTGTTATCGTCAATAATGCCAATTCTATCACGGCCATCACTCCTCCGGGTGTAGAGGGTCCGGCATTGGTCTCAGTCACCACCGAAACCGGAACAAACACTTTGGATGGAGGATTCCGTTTCATCGCCTCAGGCAGTTTTGCTTTTGCCGATGACTTCAACGACGGCAACGCGTCGGGGTGGAACATTTCTCCGCTCGGACATGCGACCGGCTGGAGCGTGGCTTCAGGCAGTTACAATTACAATGGAGGAGGACATACCCAGTCCTATACGGGCGATGCCACCTGGACAGATTATACGCTGGATGTCAAATTCAAGCTGACATCGCTCAGTAACTACCCTGGCGGCATTCGTGCCCGTGTCAATCCGAATACTGGTGCATCCTATGCGGTATGGCTATATCCTGCCAACCGATCGGTAATACTTTGGAAAACAACTGCATGGAATATAGACAGTCCGGGCCTGACCCAACTCGGCACCGCTGGAAATGTTAACTTTGACAACGTCAGTTACCATCAACTGCGCATGGTTGTTGTTGGCAATCAAATAGAAATTTTTCTCGATGAGGCTCTGCTGATATCTGCTACAGACGCATCTTTTAGCAATGGCCTGGTGGCATTGGATGTCTCCAACCAACCCATACAATTCGATGATGTCGTGGTAACATTAGGCCAACCCGTACAACCGCAGCTCACTAGCCTAAGCATAGCCCCCTCCACCATTACTATGACGCAATTGGGCCAAGTGCAGCAGTTAACGGTGACCGGGCTCTTCTCCGATGGATCAAGCCAACCTCTGTCGAATGATCCAAACACCCAATATTCGTCTGGAAATCCGAATGTGGTCGTGACGGATACCGCTGGCCGACTTACCGCTGTTGCCAACGGTAACACATCAATAACGGTTGCGAACGGAACGGTAGTTGCTCAGGTACCTGTCACTGTGGCTATTATACCGAGCCAACCGCAGCTCACTAGCCTAAGCATAGCCCCCTCCACCATTACTATGACACAACTGGGCCAAGTGCAGCAGTTAACGGTAACCGGGCTCTTCTCCGATGGATCAAGCCAACCTCTGTCGAATGATCCAAACACCCAATATTCGTCTGGAAATCCGAATGTGGTCGTGACGGATACCGCTGGCAGGCTTACCGCTGTTGCCAACGGCAGCACATCGATAACGGTTGCGAACGGAACGGTAGTTGCTCAGGTACCTGTCACCGTGGCTATTATACCGATCCAACCCGAAATACTTGGCGTCAATCCTGCTTTTGGTCCAACGGGAGGTGGTACGAATGTCGAAATTTCAGGCAGTGGTTTCACCTCCGGGAGCGTCGTCACGGTCGGAGGGGTACTTGCAGGCAATATTTCTGTGATTGATTCGAACACAATCAGGATCGTCACACCTGCCGGACTTGCCGGATCTTCCGATATTTTGATAACGACTTCCTTTGGTCAAGCAACATTGACCAACGGATTCCTTTACGTGGCTACTGGAACAACTTCTTTCAGCGATGACTTTTCAGACGGCAACGCGTCGGGGTGGAACATCTCTCCGCTCGGCCATGCGACCGGCTGGAGCGTGGCTTCAGGCAGCTACCTATACAATGGAGGAGGTCATACTCAATCCTACACAGGCGACGCCAGTTGGCAGAATTATACGCTGGACGTGAGTATTCAGCTTAAGTCGCTCAAAAACTACCCCGGAGGTATCCGTGGACGTATAAACCCGGCAACCGGAGAGGGATACGCAGTCTGGCTCTATCCGGCCAACGGACAGATTATCCTTTGGCGGGTATCGGCGTGGAATGTTGACTCCCCCGGGTTAACGCAACTGGCCGTTGCCAGCGGGATTAACTTCACTGCCGGTGTGCAATACAATTTTAGAATGAGTTTTTCAAATGATCTGATCGAAGTGTACGTAGACAATCAATTGGTCATCAGTGCATCGGACAATACGTATGGTAGCGGGCTGATAGCTTTGGATGTTTCAAATCAACCAATCAGTTTCGATAATATTTCGGTGACATTGGCACCGTAATCGAACTAAAGTTACAACTGAACTTTTTTCCTGACCTACTCTGCCGGGAGGACAGAATTTCTGCCCTCCCGGTATTTTTATGTTGATATTAATTTCACTGATGATTGGTGATGAAATTGATCTATCTCATTTTCGACTATTGCCCTGATACAAACAGCAATCAACCTTTCAGTCGAGTGCTGACTCAAGTGTTTGGTGCAGTGGTATGCATACACACACTCAGTCTCAAACTGTTTTGCCATTAATCGAGTCAGAATAGACAGAACTATGCCTCCAAAGATTTCCATTAGACATCTGACCATAATCGGTGTGTTTCTGATCAGCCAACTCCTGCTGACACTCTATTTGTCTTTTACTCTAAATATATGGGTGGACGAATATTTTTCCCTTTATGCCACAAGCGGTACATTTTCAAAAGCCATCCATCAATCGATCCATTTTGATTTCCAGCCACCACTTTACTACTTACTGTTAACACTGTGGCGACACATCAACAATTCGATTTTTTTCGCCCGTTTGCTATCTGTGGTGTGTGTCGCGATCGGCACATTCATTTTTTATCGGCTCTCCTGCCGCTTATGGAATCGAAACAAGGTATTATTTCTTTTCCCGGTTGTTGCTTTTAACCCATACCTGATCTGGGCTGCTTGCGAGATACGTTTATATGCTCTGTTATTGCTGGAGTGTGCCCTTCTGATGCTCACTTTTTATGAAGGGTTTCTAAATGACAGCAGACAGACCCATAAATCTTTCCGATTATTTTTCTTTTGTTGTTCCCTTACCGCCCTCTATACTCAATATTATGCAGGATTCTTTCTTCTAGCCGCCGGATTTACGTTATTAGTGCTCCGACGTTGGCGCGAAATGTGGATATTTGCTTCAGGTATGCTGGTGGTCGGCGTTCTATTTCTGCCGATGGTAGGCTCATTGTTAAGTCAATTGGGTGACGTCAATCATACTGCCGCAACTGCCGCCGTTTCGCGAGAAATTGTTGCGAGCACAAAACATATTGACTGGATGCTTCAAGGCCTTCTGATTCCTGACATCGGATCGAAGTTCTGGGCAAACATCAAAAACTGGTACACCTGGGTTATGATTATCTACCTGGTCTTCCTGGTCGTACGCCACAGATCCCGCATCATCACTCTGCCGAATATCTATATTGCATCACTTATCGCAATTCTGAGTGGCTCTTTCATCCTTATCTCATATCGACTCGGCTTATTCTATACTCAACAGCGTCACCTTGCCATTCTGGTCTTTCCGCTTCTTGGGGTTTGGCTAGCACTTTTTTGCTCGGCTAAACAAAAATGGATTGCATGGTCATTTCTGTATGTTTCTTTGGCAGCCTACTGCAATTTTTATATTTATAATTACATCCCTCCGGTCAAAAATGGAGATTGGGAGCGAGTTGCCAAATATGTTATGAAATCAGGTTATCATGACGCACCAGTGCTCATCTTTCGAAATGAAGGCGCACTCCCATTCTCAACCTACTATCAACCTGCAGCCAACATCATCCCTATTCCAAATGCAACAAGCCTTGATCGCTTTGACGTTCGAACATCCATAATCAAGAGCGATAAAATATTAGTCAATATAATAGAGAAAATAGGCAATTCATCAAAGCCATTCTGGTTGCTGACGTATGCAACTGGAGCTTGGCTTGGAACCGATATCGGTTCACACATAGTAGAGCAATTTGTAAAAAATCAATGTAAGACACTAGAAGAAAAACAATTCGTCGGCACCAAAGTACGCCTTCTTCAATATATCAGTCTGCGTACCGGCGAAGATCGTTGATGTTAAATGCCTCATTGGCGGCATTCGGATTCAGTTTCACCTCACGAGCATTTAGAATCATTCAGTTACCTCTTTCCTTATGCAGCCTCAATGTCATCATAAAGGTACGGATAAAGTTTTTTGTCGATGTTTGTAATCTCCTAAAACTCAGATCAGAGCACAGCGCACGAAACTCATCCCGTACAGCCTGTGCATACCTGCCTTGATTAGCTTGAAGTCGCGAGATAGAGGACCAGCAGTTACCTATGTATTCATCCAATAATTTGATAGCTCTGGGGTTTTTCTCTTCTTTGCGTAACATACTGCGAGAAGCAATTCCTTCTGTAAGCATTAAGAGTGAGTTACTTGTCATATTGTCGCCATGAAACCTTCGCAACATACCAATATTATTGATTATACCAGTTTTTGTGTTTCTCGCCAACATGTAGTAAAAATGAAAATCTTCACAAGCATTCAATGTCGTTTCAAAACCATTGACAATTTCAAGAAGCTCTCTTCTAAACATTAATGATCCTGTAATTCCAAAGTTTTCTAGAATCAAATAGATACAGGAATTTGCCATGACAATCTCATCTCTATCATTCAACACCTTTTGAAACTTCGGGCATGATCGGAAATGAGACTCCTCAAATAGCCCTTTTTCATTAAAATTTATATAATCGCTAAAGACCAGACCAACTTCGGGATGTCTTTTTAGAAAATCGACTTGGAGTCTAATGCGGTCGGGTGGCATCAGGTCGTCAGCGTCCATGAAGCAGATTAATATACCTTGGCTATAATCGATTCCTTTGTTACGTGGGACTGCAGCTCCTCCACTATTAGGTTGGTAGCAATAATGAACTTTGGAAGCGAATCGTGTAACTACTTCGGATGTCTGGTCCGTCGAACCATCGTCAACTACTATGATTTCCAAATTTTTATAAGTTTGATTAGTAATGCTCCTTATCGTTTCCTCTATATAACTCGCTGCATTATAAGCAGGTATAATCACTGATACCAATGGATCACTGTTCACAGCCTTGACTCCTGATGATCTGAGAGAATCGGTCTAAGTCCGGGAATGGTACAATTTAACGTTTGATTACCATGCTCAGGAGCAGGTTTCTTTCCTCTCTTGAAAAGGAAATAAACGGGATGAAGACTGTATAGACAGTACCTGCAACAGCACAAACTATAATTATATTTATATAATTTTCAGAGGACAACCATGAACGAGATGCCCAATAGGTAATCACAAGATAACATATGGAACAAAATACCGTTTGTCCAATGTTGGAAAGGTATTTTTCTATGGGAAGCCCTATCTGTCGGCATGCATACACAGGAATAAAAACACGCGCCAACACCATAGGAACGGCTGTGCCCAATGCAACTCCATAGATCCCATAATAACGTACGAGAATAAGACTCAAAAAGAGGTTCACTGATCCTTCTACTGTATTCAGTATGGCAAGAAATCGATGGCGACTTATTGCATAAAGCAAATTATCCAGTGGATTCACTATGATTTCTAACATCATTGCTATCATTAAAATCATTAGAACAGGATAAGCGTCTGCGTACCCCGCACCCATCCACCTGGCTATGAACGCTTTCCCAACTATAATAATTAAACCGCCACCGAAAACAGATAAAATAGTGTTGATGCGAGTGACAAACAACATTTTCTCCTGAATTGCAGCAATATCTCCTCGAGCATGATACTTGGCGAACACCGGCGTCATAATGTTAGTGGCTTTGTATACCAGATTGAGAAAGTATTCGACTAATTGTGCACCAATGAAATAATGGGTAACCGCCGTTGCTGACAAAATGCCGGCGATTACAAACGAATCAACTCGAAAACGCATCTGGTTGGCAATTTGTATTACAAGTGCCCATACGCTGTAAGAAAACAATTTTTTTGCATCCGATTTTCTTACAAACTTAAAATTTATCCGCATTTCCCGAAATAGATATTTGGAAATGAAAAAGAAAAGGATATTACTGAGTTGAGTTGTGAGAAATGTTATAAGGGCTAACGCGAGCAAGCCATATCCATGGCTGAGAAAAAACAAGATTGACAAAGTACTTAGACTAAATGATAAAAAATTAGCATATGTCTGAAGGTCATACCGCAGATAGGCCTGAATGATTCCGGCGAAGGCCTTAAAGGGGAATTCAATGGCCATATTGATGCCCATTATTGCTATAACATAACGTATTAGCAGCAAGTCTTCAGGTTTCGTTACGAACAATGAAGCAAATATCACTGTGCCCCCTGTTATCATGAGGATGAGCAGAGCGATAAGACTATAAATTACCAATGAAGTATTTATAATTGCATTGGCCTGCTCGTACTCCTCTTTCTCTATATGGGTTGTGACATAACGAGTAACTGCACTGGCCAAGCCAAAATCGAGTAGATAATAATATCCGGCAAAGCTGCCCAGGATCACCCATATACCATACCAATGGTCGCCAAGTTGCCGCACAACAAAAGGCATCATGAAGAAGGCAACAATGATATTGACAACAAGAAAGAGAGTTCTTACGACTGAGCTGACAAAAAGTGTCCGAGTAGTATTCATTTTTCGCCGATTAAATTCTATGTAGCAGTTCAAGCTCGACCTGACTGTTGCCGTTTTTTCAAGTTGTAACTGTCTGGTGCGAATCAAGCACTCCGGCAATCAAAACTTCTCATACCCGCACCTGCTCATTTTTGAGCATTTGAAAATATTGTTTGTCAATAAATTTGACCTAATGCTTTGGGAACTATGTTACAAGGTGAGGTATGGTTATGCCTTCTTAAAGCAGGCTTATTAGAAATCAAAAGAGTATACATGAAAGAAATCTTTCAGCACTTTTTATTTTAAGAGACGGCTGACAAAGAGAAATCATCGACTTCTAACCTGCTGGTGTTTTGTAGATATTATTGTGCTGTAGCTGAGTTAAAATCCGCAGGGGAACTGAATCTAGTCCACGGTTTGACTCAGGGGCAACAGAAATGGTGCCGAAAGAAGTGCCGGATCCGAGTCACAGATAAGTGGTCGACATTACCCTTTTTACACAATATACTTAGTTGACTGTTAATTTTTGTCATTAAAACAATTATTGCGCTGGGTTCTTTGAACGTTTTTTTGTAAGAGAACAGGTAAGAATCGAGAAAAAGAGAATAAATGAAAATAGTCACAATCATTGGGGCACGCCCTCAATTTATTAAAGCCGCGATGGTCAGCCGTGAGCTTGTAAAGTGCAAAAAAGGTGCTGGGGCTCCATGCAACCAGGAGATCGTGGTTCACACCGGACAGCACTACGATTACAACATGAGCAAGGTTTTTTTCGAAGAACTGGCCATTCCGGAACCAGATCACCATTTGGGAGTAGGATCCGGGAGTCACGGACACATGACAGGGCAGATGATTGCCAAAATCGAGGATGTGCTGTTCGACGAGAAACCAGACTTGGTCTTGGTTTACGGCGATACGAACTCAACACTTGCAGGGGCGATAGCCGCTTCCAAGCTCCATATTCCAGTAGCCCACGTGGAGGCTGGTTTAAGGAGCTTCAACAGACGTATGCCGGAAGAAATAAACCGAGTATTGACTGACCATGTTTCCAAACTATTGTTTGCGCCAACAGGAACCGCAATCACAAACCTTGCCAGAGAGGGTATAACAGATGGTGTAATACAAACCGGTGATGTTATGCTGGATGCCTTTATGCACTTTAAAACCAAAGCGGCAATTGATTCTCAAATTCTTGATACTTTGGGCATAACGGCCGGCAGCTATTACCTTGCAACGGTACATCGCCAGGAAAATACGGATGACCCGCACAGACTCGCCGGCATCTTCAGCGCATTTGAAGAAATTTCCAACAATGGTCATCCTGTTATTGTGCCGCTGCATCCGCGAACACGTAAGTCTTTACAACAAAATGACATCAGTGTCGCTCAAGGATCAAACGTGAGACTGGTGGAAGCCGTGGGCTATCTTGATATGATACAACTTGAGGCAAATGCGACCTTGATATGCACAGATTCGGGAGGGGTCCAAAAGGAGGCCTATTTCGCCAATGTCCCCTGTATTACACTTCGCGATGAGACCGAATGGGTTGAAACAGTTGATGCCGGCGCGAACTTTTTGACCGACACCGACAAACAATCCATCTTCAACGCTTTCAAACAAGCCAGTTGCACTAGTATTAAATTAGATCCAGCCCTTTACGGTAACGGTCACGCGGCAGAAATAATTGTGGATAGTCTCACAGAAAGTCTTTGAAGTCCTATTAAAATTTCTTAACCATCGATAGGGGTATTTTCAAAAAAATGATCACAAAATTTAATGACCTTGAATGTCAACAAAGGCGAATCCGGTCTCAGCTGGAAAAAAACATTTTAGCCGTTCTCGATCACGGTAAATATATCATGGGACCGGAAATCGAGATCCTGGAGAAACAGCTGGCCGATTTCACTGGAGTTAAAAACGCTATTTCATGTGCCTCGGGAACCGATGCCCTTCTTCTATCGTTGATGGCGCAGGGGATAGGCCCGGGAGACATAGTCTTTACCTCCCCGTTCACTTTCATTGCCACTGCCGAAGTTATTCAGTTGCTAGGTGCAGTACCGGTTTTTGTCGACATTGATCCGACCACTTTCAACATAGATCCGGGCAAACTACTAAAAGCAATCAGCGCCATAACAACCGGTGAATCATCGGGACATCCCTTGCCGCAAGGGCTATCGAAGAACTGCAAACCTAAAGCGGTCATAGCCGTAGATCTCTTTGGATTACCCGCAGACTACATGGCAATCAATCGAATTGCTCAGGACCATAACCTGTTCGTTATTGAGGATGCGGCCCAATCTTTTGGAGCTGAGTACCAAGGCAAAAAAGCCTGTTCCCTGGCAAATGTCGGCTGCACTTCCTTTTTCCCGGCAAAACCTCTGGGATGCTATGGTGATGGAGGGATGTGCTTTACCAACGACGACGAAATGGCTGCTGTCATTGAATCAATTCGTGTACACGGGAAAGGCACCGATAAATATGACAACATCCGCATTGGTATTAATGGTCGTTTAGACACCATACAGGCAGCTGTATTACTTGCAAAAATGTCGATTTTTGCAGAAGATATCGAATTGCGTCAGCAAGTCGCCCGTAGATATCAAAAGCTGTTTTCAGGAATAGATAGCTTAACGATTCCTCAAGAGCCGGCCGATTGCAAATCGGTTTGGGCCCAATTTTCTATACTTGCACGAGATACGGAACAGCGTGATCATATTCAGAAAGAATTAAACAAGATGGACATTCCCACCGCTATCTATTATCCAAAACCACTTCATCAGCAGAAGGCATTCGCCCACCTTGGCTACCAGAAAGGTAGTTTCCCTGCAAGTGAAGATGCAGCCGGACGGATTCTCAGTTTGCCCATGCACCCTTATTTGGAAGCTTCTCAACAAGAGTTGATTACTGAAAGCATTTCATTAGCTATATAGCGAAGCGAGGAAACAAATATGACCACATTATCCAAACAACAAATACCATCAATCGCCGTTATCGGAGCCGGATACTGGGGTAAGAATCTTGTACGTAATTTTCACCAACTCGGATCGTTGAAATTGATCTATGACAAAAGTGAGACCGTACTTCGTTCCCTTAAGGAACAATATGGTGATATAGACACCTGTATTTCCCTGAGCCATGTCCTTGAGCGCAAAGATATCGAAGGTGTGGTGATTTCAACGCCGGCGGAAACTCATTTCTATGTTGCACGAGAAGCGCTGCTTGCCGGCAAGCATGTTTTTGTTGAGAAGCCGTTGGTCTTAAATGAAACGGAAGGTCTTGAATTAATTAATATTGCAAAAGAAACAAATCGTGTACTTATGGTCGGGCATCTTCTTCAATATCATCCCGTCTTCATCAAACTCAAAAATATGGTAATGTCCGGCGAACTTGGCCGGGTGCACTACATTTACTCCAATCGTCTCAATTTTGGCAAAATCCGTCGTGAAGAAAACATTCTCTGGTCGTTTGCGCCACACGATATTTCAATGATTCTCTCGTTATCAGGTGAAGTTCCTGAAAGCATTATGACTACCGGTGGATACTATTTACATCAACGAATCGCCGACGTCACGACAACCCATTTCGAATTTGCAAGTGGACTGCATGCCCACATCTTTGTTTCCTGGCTCCACCCATTTAAGGAGCAAAAACTCGTCGTGGTTGGGGAACAAAAGATGGCAGTATTCGATGATACCCGACCGTGGCCTGAAAAACTTCTTGTTTATCCCCACCATGTGCAATGGGTGAACGGACTTCCTGTCTCGGAAAAAGCCGAACCTGAACGAATAGATATAGTGCCGGATGAACCACTGCGTCGGGAGTGCATGCATTTTCTTGATTGTATTTCGACTGGACAGCATCCGACTACCGACGGTGAAGAAGGTCTCCGGGTTCTGCAAATCCTGAATGCCAGTCAGCACTCACTGGATAAACATGGCCAAAAAGTCAATCTTGCTGGTGAACTGATCTCAAAAGAGCCACAATCGCTGACCAACTCCAAAGATGAAAGTCCATCGCAAACCATCGAGGCAGATGTCTACATCCACGACACGGCTATCGTCGATAGGGGGGTCTCCATCGGCAGCGGGACAAAGATATGGCAGTTTTCACACGTCCTGACTGGATCGACACTTGGCAAACGATGCAATATCGGACAGAATGTAGTTATCGGACCTGATGTGCAAATAGGTGAAAAATGTAAAATTCAGAACAATGTCTCTGTTTATAAAGGTGTTACGCTGGAGGACGGGGCTTTTTGTGGACCTTCCATGGTTTTTACCAATATCATTAATCCGCGAGCCGAGATCTCCAAAATGAATCAAGTGCTGCCCACCCTTGTGAAAAAAGGAGCAACAATTGGTGCCAACGCTACCATCGTTTGCGGAACCACACTGGGTCGCTACAGCTTTGTTGGGGCCGGAGCTGTGGTTACACGAGATGTCCCGGATCACGCTCTGGTTGTCGGCAACCCCGCCAAAGTCATCGGTTGGGCCTGTGAATGCGGAGAGCGGCTGAGTGCGGACCTTGAGTGTGCTATTTGTGGGAAAAAATACCTACAGACAAAAGAAGGAATAACACCCGCAAAAATAGGCTGATAGATTGTTTCTTGTACATGAAAACAACCTTGGTTTTCATGGTACATTGTAATCCCAACAACATTCCATAACAAGAAGGATTGAAAATTATGAATCGTGTATTGATAACTGGCGTAGCAGGTATGATAGGGTCACATTTGCTGGATGCGCTTTTAGAGAAAAATACATACGATGTGATCGGTATTGACGACCTTTCATATGGGAAATTAGCCAATATCAACCATCATGTTAAAAGTCCTAATTTTAAGTTTTATAGAGTAAATGTAAGCGATTTCGAAACACTTAAAATTCTCACTCGAGATGTGGATACGATTGTTCACCTGGCAGCTGTGAAGAAAGTGGGTGAGGCTGATTCCAGCATGGACACGTTAAAGGTGAATGAGCGTGGTACTCAAAACATATTGGAAGCCGCACGCATGTGGGGTTGCAAAGTGTTTTTTGCTTCAACCTCAGATGTTTATGGGATGTCTCCGGACCTTCCTTTTCGTGAAGATGGCGATCTTTTGCTTGGGCCGAGCATGATTAAACGCTGGAGTTATTCAGTGTCAAAACTCTACAGTGAACAAATGGCATTCGCTTACTACAAAGATTACGGTGTTCCCATCGTGATAGTTCGTTATTTTGGCGGTTTCAGTCCGAGATCAAGTTTCTCATGGTCCGGCGGCCATATCCCGATTTTTGTTGATGCAATTTTAAATGATCGGGAAGTACCGATACATGGCGACGGCTCTCAATCCAGATCCATGGCCTATGTTGACGATTTGATAACCGGCTCAGTCCTTGCGATGGAAAATGAAAAGGCCATTGGAGAGATTTTTAACTTGGGAAATGACGAAGAGATGACAGTTCTCGATTCCGCCAAGCTTATTCACGAAGTGGCCGAGACGGGCAAAGAATTGAAGCTCAAATTTGTTCCCATGGAAGAAGTGTTCGGCAAAAAATACAAAGATATATTGCGCCGACGTCCGGACCTCAGCAAGGCAAAAAGATTTCTGGGTTATGAACCTAAGACGAATATGCGCGAAGCGATCAAAAAAATTATTGATCTTCGGCGCGAAGAATTGAAATCTTCCAGCAATCGGATTTCTTAAAAAGACCTTCATCATCCCGCAGGAAAGCTTACAAATGGTTTCCCTTTCGGGTTACGTTCGAAAACACATTGCAACGGGAAACGGTATCATTACAGTAACAGAAACACAAAAGGAAGGTTATGGTTTGGGTATTGGCAGGCAACCAGACATATATCCCGGATTTCTTTTAATGAGTTTTTATTTACATAGGAACAGTGCATGAAGGTTGCGGTGATCGGCGGGGGAATGATGGGGTTAGCCAGCGCATTTTACCTCTCGCAACAGAAATGTGAAGTAACTCTATTTGAAAAAGAGCAAGAGGTCGGTGGGTTATCGAAAGCTGAAGAATTCATCCCGGGACATCGATGGGATCGATATTATCATGTGATTTTATCGACCGACTCGGAGTTGCTAAGTTTTATCGATGAAATCGGATTGTCACTGGATGTTCATTTTACCGAGACAAAAACCGGATTCTTCACGAACGGTGAATTGCACTCAATGAGCACTACTTTAGAATTTATACAGTTCAAACCCTTGTCTCTCTGGCAAAAATTTCGCTTGGGTGCTGGAATTCTCTATGCTTCAAGAATCCATGATTCTTCCCGCTTGGAAAAGCTCTACGCAAAAAACTGGTTGATTACGGTTTTCGGCCGCCGTATTTACGAGAAAATTTGGGATCCGCTGCTGAGGTCTAAATTCGGAGATGCTAAAGACCAGGCCTCCGGCAGTTTTATCTGGTCGTGTATCACGCGGTATTATGGCACTCGAGAGAAAAGCTCCAAGAAAGAGATGATGGGAGTAGTTAAGGGAGGTTATTATTCGATCCTCAACAGAATAAAGAGCCAACTGATTGAACGAGGTGTTAAAATCCACCGGTCTAATTGTATTCGAAAAATTGTTGCGGGGGAAAACAAACAGATTACTTTGATTGATGCCCATGGCGACACCCACCACTTCGATAAGGTTTTATCCGCTGTACCGAGTCCGGAATTCATAAGTATCTGGCCCGATATACCCGATGATTATCGAGAGATGTTGTCGTCGGTGGATTATTTGCGATTAATCTGTGTCAATCTTGTGCTTAAAAAATCATTAAGCCCTTATTACGTGACAAACTTGACGGATCCTGGATTTCCTTTTACCGGATTCATCGATGCCACAAACATCATCCCTACCGAAACGCTCAACGGCAATGCCTTGATCTATCTGCCACGATATTTGCCTCCGGACGATCCCTATTACCACCGTTCCGATGCTGAGGTGCTGGCCGATTTTCTTACCGGCGTTAGACGAATTTTTCCAACGTTCTCTGAGTCCGACATCCTTTCCTCATCGATCCATCGCGAACAATATGTTCAACCGATTCAAAAAATAAATTATTCCAAATCGATACCCAGTATAACAACGCCAATTGATAATCTTTTTATAGTCAATACCACAATGATCGTCAATTCGACACTCAATAACAATCAGGTAATTATGCTGGCCAGAAAAGCGTCCGACTTAATTGCTAACCCAAAAAGAGATAATTCATGTCTCCCATAGACAGTTTGAAAACGAATCACCACAAAATCCCTTCAACAGATGCTGAACCTTCCCGAAAGCCTTTGGTCAGCGTTATTGTACCGGGGTACAACGAAGCTGCAATCATCGAAAAAAGCCTTGCAGTCCTCCACAACTATCTGGTCACCAATGAAAATCGATTTGACTGGGAGCTTCTGGTTATAAACGACGGCAGCACAGATAATACGGGGGAATTAGCCGAAAATTTCGCAAGCCAGCATTCCAACGTACGGGTGCTGCACCATTTCGTGAATTATAATTTAGGCCAGGCCTTGAGATATGCGTTCAACGAATGTCGTGGAGATTATGTGGTCACTTTGGATATAGATCTCAGTTACGCTCCCGAACATATCGGAAACATGTTCGATGCCATAGTACGGCAACAGGCTAAAATCGTCATTGCCTCACCCTATATGAAAGGCGGAAAAGTTGCCAATGTACCCTGGTTGAGAAAGTTTCTCAGTATAAATGCCAATCGATTTCTGTCTATGACTGCAAAAGGAGATTTGGCAACTCTGACCGGCATGGTGCGAATATACGACGGTACATTTCTCAGAAATCTGAGCCTGAAATCAATGGATGTTTCTATCCATGCAGAAATTCTCTATAAAGCGATGGTACTTGGTGCTCGTATTGTCGAGATTCCCGGCACCCTCGACTGGAACCCGAGCAACGACCCCAATTTTAATAGATCTTCCAGCATGAAGATCGGTAGAAGTATCTTTGCCTATTTGTTTTCCGGTTTTATGTTTAAGCCATTCATTTTTTTCATTCTTCCAGGTCTTTTCTTTGCAGTGCTGTCTTGCTATTCTACATTTTGGGTTTTTGCCCATACTATTGAAAACCTTCCTCTCGTTCATCACCTCGGCAGCTCTTTTGCCACCCGGTTCTCTGCGGCTGTCGCTCAAGCCTTTCAACAAGCTCCCCATACATTCATCATTTCCGGGATGGCTCTTATGCTGGCCATCCAGCTGATCAGCTTAGGCATTCTTGCACTCCAGGGTAAAAGCTATTTTGAGGAATTGTTTTATTTAGGAACTGATATTTATAAAGCAAAGAGACATCCGAACAACACATCGACAAAAAAGGATTAAGGATCAAATATGAAATCGATATCTATTCTCAGTATTTTGACCAGTATTTTTATGGGAGCTATTGGACAAATTTGGATAAAAAAGGGTTTGAATAGTCTTGTTGATCTTAATTTCACAACAGGAATCATCACTTCATATCTCAAGATTTTTCTCACACCCTACGTCGTTTTAGGGCTTACTGTTTATGCTTTGGGTGTGTTTTTTTGGCTCTACGGACTTTCGAAGGTACCTCTTAGTTTTGCTTTTCCATTTGTTAGCCTAAGCTATGTGTTGGTATTTTTGTTGAGTGGATATTATCTTGGAGAACAGATTACAATGCTTAGATGGACAGGGCTGGCAACTATCTGTGTAGGGGTTCTGATTGTGAGTATGAGCTAAGAAATACAAACATCTTCGAGACAATGAAATAACTATCGTTGTAATCGCCTCATTAATCATGATATCTTCTATGTGGGATTCATAACTGTTCTCCTGTTTTTTTCTGCCAATAAATGCGTAACAGGTTCAATCGCGAAACTCTATTATTCTAATATGTTGTAATTGACATTTTCCGACCAAGGTCTATAAACAGGTCAGGATATGACTTTTTCAAAAGTTTCCGAATATAAATCTACGAGATAACAATGTAACTTATACACAAAATGAAAGTATTGCACGTAATCGACAGTGGAGGTTTCTATGGTGCGGAGGTGATGATCCTCAACCTTATGTGCGAGCAGGTAAGGATGGGGCTTATTCCGATCCTGGCCAGTATCGGTACCCCATGCTGCGGCGAAAAGCCTCTGGAGACGGAAGCCCGCCGTCGCGGCCTGCGGGTCGAGTCATTTCACATGAGACCCGGTCCCAATATTTCAGGGGCTTTAGAGATAATTCGTTTCACCAGGCACGAGGGTGTGAAGATCCTCCACTCGCACGGCTACAAAGGGAACATTCTCTTCGGATTGATGCCCCGGTTTCTTCGAAAACTCCCCATGGTCGCCACGCTCCACGGTTGGACCTGGACTGGGGGATGGGACAGGATGCGTCTCTATGAATGGCTTGATCGACTGAGCCTTCGCTTTATCGACCAAGTGGTGGTAGTTAATGGGTCGATGCTTGAAAAGGTTAGTTCGAAGAGGCTCCATGTGGTAGACAATGGCATCCCCATTGACGGGAGCGAAGGTTCTTTAAGAATAGAAAACGAAAAATGCCATATCTCCTCGCATATTGCTGCGTTCTGTAATGATGGGATCATTATCGGAGCCATAGGTCGCCTCTCCCCGGAAAAGGGGTACGACGTTCTTTTGAAAGCGGTCAGTGAGGCGGTAGTTACCTGCCCTGATATCAAACTGGTCATACTTGGAGATGGGCAAGAACGGAACTTCCTTAATGCGCAGGTTAAGAGCCTGGGGCTTGAACAGCGAGTGCTGATGCCAGGTTACGTGGAAAATGCCAGACAATACTTGTCGCATTTTAAAATGTACATTCTCTCCTCTCTCACCGAAGGACTTCCCATAGTCATCCTTGAGGCAATGCAGGCAAAGGTGCCGATCGTGGCCACGAGGGTCGGAGGTGTTCCGGAAGTGCTGGAAAATGGAAAAGCTGGCCGTCTGGTTATCGCTGGAAGCTGCAAGTCTCTGGTGCAGGGAATATTGGATGTGATCAACAACCCAGAGACGGCCATTCAACGTGTATGTGTAGCATCACAGAGGTTGCAGGATTTTTATTCATGTCATTCAATGGCTGAAAAATATATGGGAGTATATCAAAGTTTGATTTAATGATTTTTCAAATCATCAAAGATGAGGGCCGTCATCAATAGTGGAAACCAAACCTCTCTGCGACTTTATTGTCCGAAAAACATTTTCTTACAAAAGCGGCTGGTGAGAAATACCCCAGTCTTTTTCTGTATGTGCAGACCTTTAAAAAATTTTCTTCTATGTATTCTCAAATCTTTGCTTCATTTTTTCTAGTTGTGGTATAAGTATCTAATGAAACTACCTCGATTCTCAATGTCCACCAGAAACTCTTCAGGGGAGCCTCATCAGAGTGATCACTTAGAACCTTTTGAGAAGATCTACTCTCCTTTATTCTGCACAGATCGAGCAGATTTTTACGAAGGACACGTTTAGTTTCCCATATTAAACTTTATGTTAATATTCAGGCCGCTCTCAACATAATATATTTACAATCGCATCTTACTTGGGATAATTTTTCCGGGAAATTTTTCGAGGATGCTTTGGAAATATGCCACTTACCACATGGATGGCAATGGGGGTAGATACTCCCTAACCTACTTAGAACTGAAGAATGAAAATAAAGGGCATGCTTAGACAGGCTCCTAGATCTGCTGGTTCTAGCCATTATCCCCCTGCGTAATTACGCAGGCTTTATTGAAAGCATACCGGGAGAGCAGATCCCATAACAGCCCATCGCAAAGAAGGAAAGTGAAATTCCAACTAAATCAAAGCTGAGATTTTTATGAGCCGGACAAGTGTTAAATGGGAGAAGCCATGTGATTGAAGTGAGGTGCGTTACAAGTCAGAAAGAGTTCGCAAGTCTTGAAGTGGAATGGAACGAGCTTCTCAAACGCTCAGCCGCAAACAGCCTCTTTCTTACCCATCAATGGCTATACAGCTGGTGGCAAGCATTTTCCGACAGGGCATGCCTTTTCCTTTTGTTATGTTACGAACAAACCAGCAATGGCGAATCGCTAATTGGAATTTTCCCGGGGTATGTCAAAAAAAGTGGATTGTGCCCCCCCGCACACCGATTGCGACTGCTCGGCAGCGAGGTGGTTACCTCTGATTTCCTCGATGTGGTTGTTGAAAAGGGGCGCGAGGAAGAAGTGTTGCGAGAGCTGGTGAAAGAGTTTCGAATCAGCAAGGCATTTCACCTAGTTGAACTGACAGATCTAAGAGAAGACTCTCCCCTTCTGCAGATGAGGCGAGAGAATTCCGAATCCGAATATTGCTTCCATGAGTGGCCCGTGACCAAACTCTGCCCTGTCATCCCTCTGCCTGCAACAACTGAGGAATATTTTTCTGGACTGAGCAAGAGCGTGCGCAAAAATTTTCAATACTACCGCCGAAAACTTGAGGCTCAAGGGGCCATCCTCGAAATCATCCAGAAAAATGATGATCTACCACTCGGAATTCAAGACTTTACACGTCTCCACAATGCCCGTCGGGGTCAGAAAAACCAGTCTGGGATATTTTCAACCGCAGCCCAGAAATTGTTTTACAATGATGTGTTTGGACGTTTATTCGATGCAGGCTGGTTGGAACTTGCCTTTCTCAACATCTCCGGAGAACGGATAGCAGGCGTCTGTCAGTTCAATTACGGTGAAAGCAGCTACTACTATCAGACCGGTTATGACATCGCTTGGGAGAAAAGCAGTGTCGGATTCGTGCTTAATGTATTGCTGATTGAGCGCGCCATTGATCAGGGTAAATCCTTCTATGAATTCCTGCGGGGTGTAGAGGAATACAAGTATCGCCTGGGAGCCACAAGCGACCGTCACCTCAGTGATATATACCTGAGAAACGGCTCTCTCATGGGAGATATTTTTCTGGCTAAAAGACACCTTGGCAGATCCGTAAAAGAAAAAGCCAAAGTAATTCTGCAGCCTTTCCTAGGCAATCGGTTGACCGATGGGAAGGTATGCCCATGACGATATGGGGGGAAAATCTGACAGCCGTGCTTTGTTATCACGACCTTTGCAAACCTCGCGAGAGTGGTTCGTGGCTAAAGGTGGATATTGATCGATTCGAACGACAATTAGTCGCTCTCAAGAAGATTGGGACCTTCGTCCGGCCGGATGCCCTACTTGAACCTTCGCTTCTTACCAGGAGCAGGCTCAACCTGCTGTTGACCTTCGACGACGGTTTTATCAATAACTTACGCCTGGGACTACCGGTGCTTAAAAGGCATGGAGTGCCTGCGCTCTTCTTCATTTCTACTGAGTATATGGAGAGCGGAGAACCCTTCTGGTTCGATCGTCTAATCAGGCCAATAGAGCACTACTGTCTCCCCGGGATCGATTTGCGACACCTGGGATTGGGAGAATACAGTTTCAGTCCCGTAAAAGGAGCAAAACGCTGGGACGACATTCAGCTGCTGCTTGAAGATGTCAAGAAACTTGATGAAAGTCAGGACGGGCAGTTGGTCGACCGTATCCTTGCCGTATTGCTTCCTGATGACCACCAAGCTAACAATTTTTATGAGGACGATAGGCCACTCAATAAAGATGAGCTCATGGCAATGCAGCGTAGCGGCATTTGCTGCTTTGGATCCCACGGACACCGCCATCGCATCCTGACGAAACTCGGAGATGATTCCCTGAAGGAAGAGCTGCAGCAGTCACGAAGCATCCTTGAGGAACTGCTCGGCGAACCGGTCAAGCACATCAGCTACCCCAACGGCAATGTCGACTCCCGCGTGGTCGAGAATTGCCGCGAGGCAGGCTACCTTTTTGGTTACACCATAGCGCCAGGTAGAGTGAGCCCAGAAAACGATCATTTTCGCATTCCTCGCGTCATGGTTGGTGGATTTGATACTACAGCAAGAGTGCTGATAAACTTGGCCCGCGGACTTCTTAGAACCGGCCCGCAGGCAGAATGAACGTTATTTGCTGAGATGAGAGCCAAACAACATGAAGGTCAATATTCTTTATTTAATTCAGTATCTTGGGCATGGTGGCACAGAAAAGCAACTTGTACAGCTGATTCGTGGTCTTGATAGAAGCTGCTTCCAGCCCCATCTCTGTACTCTTAAGCCTTCCGAGGGATACTTTGAAGAACTCTCCATACCCAAAATATGTTTACAGTTCGGCAGCTTTTCCCATTTTTCAATGCTCCCCAAGGTAGCACAGCTCTCTTCTTTCATTCGTCTGCATAATATTCACATTGTGCAGACATTTTTCCAGGACCCCTTCCTGCTTGCAGCAATGGTAAAACCACTGCACAAAATCCGACTTCTCGGTTCGTTTCGCGACCTTGGATTCTGGCGCACGCCCGCCGCGACCTGCAAGATGCGTATCGCGTACCCATTCTTCAGCGGTTTTATCGCCAACTCTCAGGCTGTGAAAGAACATTTTGTTCAGACTGACCGCATCCGCCCTGATAGGATTGAAGTTATTTACAACGGCTTCGAATTGGGGAGTGAAGGTCCCCGGCCTTCCGAAGGAGCCACCTTTCGCTTTCCCCTGGTCGGTATTGTGGCTAACTGTAACCGTCAAGTAAAGCGGGTACACGATTTTATACATGCAGCGGCCCTTGTCCACCGTAACCTGAGAGATGTACGCTTCATAGTGGTAGGTGATGGCCCACAGCGCCCTCTGCTCGAGGAATTGGGTCGCACCCTCGGACTTGCAGACGTTTTGACGTTTACCGGACGGGTTGCTACGCCTCTGGATTTCATTCGCAATTTCAGCGTCGGCGTCATTGCCTCAGAGACCGAAGGTTTCTGTAACGCAATTCTGGAATATATGGCCTGCGGGGTTCCGGTGGTGGCAACAGCGACGGGTGGAAACCCTGAATTGGTGAGGGAGGGTGAGAACGGCTTTCTTGTACCGGTCGGAGATGTTGTTTTGATGGCGAAAAAAATCGAGCAATTTCTAATGCAGGAACCCCTTCACGCGAAAGTGGCCGAAGCTAACCTGGCCAGGGTCGCCGACGACTTTTCCCTGTCGCGAATGATTGCTAGGCACAAATCCTATTACGACCAAGTTATGGAGAATTAAATCTATCTGTTAATTGTTATTAGAAAAATACTTAATCTGCTCTTCGCAAGGGAAAAAGTGTATTTTATGTTTACTGGTCTTGTTTTTATGGCTTTGCTAGAAATCGCAAGCATTGCTTCCATCAGGTCATTCAGGGCGGTGGACGCAAATCTTGATGTGATACAAAATATCCGATGAATCAACACGGTCTATGTTTACTTACAATATACCAATTTGCAAGATTTTATGTTTTTTCTTGGCATGTTGCATTTGGGATTGATGATTAACAGCAGCTTGTTTATGACCCTGATTTCATGATTGAACCTTACTTATGAAGAGTCGCTCAAAATACTTATGCGGAGTTGCACAAATCGTCAAAATGGTTCAAAGTGGTGACAAGAAGAGGGACCTAGAAAACGATTTGGATTTGTTTATTCTTTTGCAAATTAAAGTGCAAACAGAATCGGAATGCTCTGCAAGGAACTATGAATAAAATACCTGAAGTATCTGTCGTCATTACCTGTTTTAACTACGGACGATATCTTGAAGGCTGTCTATGCTCCGTACTTGCTCAAACGTACGAAGACTACGAGATCATTGTCGTTGACGATGGCTCCACCGATAATACCCCCCAGATTATGACACGATTCGCCGACGTACGGAATCTGGTTTATATTCGGCAGGATAACAGTGGGCAAGCCAACTCCAAGAACAAGGGGATAAAGAATGCACGGGGTCGCTATGTGGCTTTTCTTGATGCCGATGATCTTTGGGAGAAGGACAAACTGGCAAAGCAGGTCCGACTGTTCGAAAATAAGGCAGTTGGCGTGGTATATAGCCGGGCTCGAGTAATAGATAAAAATGGACATTCTGTCACTTTCAATTTCAGCCTACAATACCTGACACCACGATCTGGCATGGTATCACGGTGGTTACTTTTTGATAATTTTATCCCGTTTTCATCTTCAATTGTTCGCAAAGAATGCATTGAAAGGCTCGGTGCATTTGATGAGACCCTCAGTATGGGGATCGACTGGGACCTGTGGCTGAGGATTTCCACACAGTATGAATTTGATTTTGTTGATGAATCTCTGTTCGCATACCGTATCGGCCACTCCGATCAGATGTCGAAAAATGCTGAGGAGAGGCGAAAATGTTCGGATAGGATAATGGAGAATTTCATTATGAATTATCCGGATGTGATTACCGATGCCAACATCAGGAAAGTTTATTCCTACACTTACTGCAATCGGGGCAGTTACAACAGGAAATTCGATAAAAAGAAGTCTTATCGATATTTTTTCCGGGCAATCTTGAAAGATCCTTTTAATATTGGTGCTTACAAAGGTATTGTAAAGAATATTATTAACTATAGCGGATCTTAATGAAACTCATCCATATATCTTTCTTTTCGGCTTTACCTTAGCATTCTCGTTAATTTAAAAAGACGTTATAAACTTGTTGCGGACTTCCTTACACTGGCCTTTGTCCCCAGCCCATTTTGCTGAGTATTATATAGATCCACTTTAGCTATTAACTTTGATGGAAATATAATGAAATTTTGAGAGTATCTGAATTCGGCAACCCAAATCGTTGGCATTGGAAGCCCTACTCTACCTGCCAGGGCGCTTACTGCGTACTGCCACCTCCTGCACGTTTTTTTTAAGGGAAGGGAGAACAGAATAGTCAGCCCTGGCTATAGCAGATGAGCGCTTTTGTCAAACAAAACAATCAGGTCGTCTATGTTCAGGATACAGGAGGTTGCCTTTACAAACCAGAGTTGGATCTATTAGAAAACGCTATCTAACTCCATTATATGAAGCAGGCAACACAGCCTTACAGAGCGTCTGAAGCTTTGCCGATTGCTCTTCCGGGGAAATAGCCATCCTTTATTGAAACCACAGCTCTTATAGCGGGTGCTGAATGGTTAAAAAGGATCGAGTACTCTTATGGAACAATCAGTGTGATCCTTACTAACAACTAATGTTGTTAAAAAGGCAGCAATTCCCGGAAAAATTACAAATAGCTGAAATTGCAAAATAAGTTAAAAATGCAGTTCGTAAACTTTTATAACACCAGTCATGTGTAAGTAGTCAAAAATATAGTATAAATAATTTTCCAGCCATAACATTTTTTACTTGACAAAATCGGCTGAGAAAAATCGCTTTTTTCTATGTAATTTCAAAAACATACATAGGAGAAAGCGATGAAATCAAAAAAGTATTATCTGGCCAGCGTGTCAGGGCTGGCAACAACTGCTGAACGAAAAGTGAGAAAACACCTCAACGCTGACTGCTTGTTTGCGGCAATACAAAAGGATTTTCGACAAATCCCCGACAGCAGAGGTGCCAATTGCACAATCTCACTGGATGATGCACTGATGTCAGGCTTGGCGGTGTTCCAGTTAAAACACCCATCCCTGCTCGCCTTTGACAAACAACGACAGAAAGAACCGCAAAACCTGCATTCAATGTTCGGCATAACCAATATACCCTGCGACAGCCAAATGCGGACCATACTAGATCCATTGTCACTTTCTTCGTTGCGTGCACCTTTTCGCTCTGTTTTTCGGCATCTTCAGCGGGGAAAAGATTTCGAAAAGATGGCTTACATCGACGGGCACTATCTCCTGAGTGGTGACGGTACCGGCTTCTACTCATCGGGCAAAGTTTCATCTCCTTATTGCATGTCAAAAAAGAGTCGCAATGGTCAAACTCTGTATTACCAACAGATGTATGCCGCTTCTTTCGTGCGACCGGACTGCAAGGTGGTCATCCCCGTCTTTCCGGAGATGATGACCAAACAGGATGGCACCAGTAAAAATGACTGCGAGCGAAACGCAGCTCAACGTTTCTATACAAGGTTCCGAAACGAGCATCCCCACTTGAAGGTTATTGTGGTTGAAGATGCGTTAGCCAGCAACGCGCCTCATATTCGAGACCTGCAAAAGCTCAACCTTCGTTATATTCTCGGTGCCAAACCAGGTGATCACACCGCACTTTTTGCTGCGCTTGCGCAGGCTGTAAAAGAAGAGCGAGCCGTTCAAATGTCTTTTGTTGATCCGGAGAACCGTAAAATCGGCCACTTTTTCAAGTTCGTCAACCAGGTTCCTTTGAACAAATCCAATCCTGATCTGCTGGTTAATGTGCTCGATTACAGCCAGATCGACGAGAACGAAAAAATAACCACCTTCAGCTGGGTAACCGATATTGCGATAACAAAAGAGAATGTTTTCAATTTGATGCGGGCCGGCAGAGCGCGCTGGAAAGTTGAGAATGAAACATTCAACACGCTAAAAAATCAGGATTATAATCTGGGCCATAACTACGGCCTTGGCAAAAAGAACCTGAGCGGGGTGTTCACTATTTTGATGATGCTCGCGTTTCTCATAGATCAGGCGCAACAGCTGAGCTGCTGGCTCTTTCAGGAGGCACTGGCCAAAGAAGAATCAAAAAGATCGTTGTGGGAAGCTATCAGAGCTTTCTTCCGCAATTATCAGGTTGATTCGATGGAAACTATCCTGCGGGCTATCGCTCATGGAATTGATGGACCTGCCCTGAAAGAGGTATGCCGGACATAGCAATGCTATAGTCTTGCAGTTATTCAGTTGTCAGAGATCAAAAACTCTTGGAAAATCAGGTTTTGCCAAGGTTAAGGGAGTAGTATGTCCCAAATGTATCAGAATCAGCGCAAAAGTCGCAAAAACATGACAACAATTTCATTTTAAGGGTGCGACTTCCGGTTATGTCACGATTCACGTAGGTTAAAGTCCGAAGAACTGCTCTTAAACCTCGTAATCGGTGATAAAACGGGAATAGCTGTTAAAAAGGTGGATTGGTTTCAGCCGTAATTAGCTTTTATATTGAACAAATGTCGGGAAGGTGTTCATATTTTTTCAAAGAAAAAATCGAGGGGTTTTAAATGTTCGAAAATATTAATTCTGACTTAAATAGATATAGTCGTTCAGGAAACAGAACCTACTGGGAAACATTTAGGATACTCTGTGGGTATCCAGGAGCATTAGCGACAGTCATATATAGATATAACAGATATGTAAGACGTAATATTAAAAACATCATATTAAGAAAATTTTTTTCTGTCATAGGTGTTTTCTTATTTAAAATGATGGAGATTTTGTATGGTATTCATATAGAACCAGAAATTGATATTGGACCGGGATTTTACATTGGTCATTTTGGAAATATTATTTTGGGTGGTGATACAAAAATAGGTAAGAATTGCAATATTAGTCAGGAAGTAACTGTTGGTTATGCTGGCCGTGGCAATAAATGGGGCTTGCCTGTAATCGGAGACTACGTTTATATTGGCCCTGGTGCAAAGATTTTTGGAAAGATTGTAATTGGAAACCATGTTGCCATTGGAGCAAACGCCGTTGTCACAAAAGATTTGCCCGATATGGCCGTAGCGGTTGGTGTTCCTGCTAAAATTATCAGTTTCCAGGGCAGCCGTGATTTTATCGTTATTCATAATGAATAATTAAAAAGATTGTTTTCAGAATGTTAATAACGATTAAACAATATTTCCGTTGGTGTTAATATGATTGTCAATAAATCGGTGCCAGAGGATACTGTAATTGTAATCATCCCAGGATGAAATTATTTTGCATAAAGGGTTGGAAAGCTATGTCATTAAAACAAATGTAACTATTCAGCTTAAATTATTTTCACCCTATCAAAAATAGTTCTTGACAAGGTTTTGGGCAAAATTATTAAAATTCAAACAACTTGGCGGTCTCCGCCGTTAGGCCATTCACAATAGTTTTGCTCAGGTCGTGCTGAATCCACTGAATGTGCCCGTGCCCCCGGAGACGTGCAAAATTTAAAAATGGTGTGGCGGGCATCCTGGAGACAAAAATTTCGTTTTAAAAACCCGTGTTATAATGCACCATCAAAAACACGGGGGAGTACATGACGATTGACAATATCAATGTAGAAGAAACGGTTAAACATGTCACCACTTTGATCGGCCAGGAGGAAAACCTCTCCCCAGCGCTCAAAGCGAGCCTTGAAGTCATGCTTCTGTTGATTTCCATCCTGGTCAATCGTCTTGGACTCAACAGCCGTAACAGCAGTAAACCGCCGGTGACCGATCCGCACCGGAAGAAAGAGGCCAAGACGGCAAGCGGACGCAAACCGGGTGGGCAACATGGCCATATCGGCAAAACACTCAATCAAGTCGCCGATCCCGACATCATCAAATTTATTCCGGTCGACAGGAGTCTTCTGCCACCGGGTGAATACCGCAAGATCGGACATGAGCGCAGACAGGTTATCGATTTGGATATCAGCACTGTAGTCACCGAATACCAAGCCGAGGTCTTTGTGGACCAGCGAGGTACAAAATATGTCGCGCCTTTTCCAGAAGGAGTCACGCGGCCGGTACAATACGGCGTCAGGGTCAAGGTCAACTCAGTTTATCTGTCACAGTACCAGATGATCCCGTACAACCGCATCGAGGAACAGTTTATCGATCAGATGCAGATGCCGATCAGTGCTGGATCCATAGTTAATTTCAATCAGGACGCTTACGCCCGTCTTGCGTATTTCGATATCTGGGTCAAGGAACAATTATTCCACTCTCCACTAGCTCACGTCGATGAAACCGGAGTCAATATCGGTGGCGTTCGCAACTGGCTGCACAATACTTCAAGTGACAAGTTCAGCTATTTTTATCCCCACCAAAAGCGGGGTGGAGCAGCCCTTGACGAGATCGGGATTCTGCCAAACTACCAGGGCATCCTTTGCCATGACCATTGGAAGCCCTATTTCAATTACGGTCGGGCTCATGCCCTGTGTAATGCCCACCATCTCCGAGAGTTGACAAGGGCCTGGGAACAGGATGGCCAAAAATGGGCTCAGCAAATGAATGCGTTGCTCCTTGAAATCAACGGGGCGGTGGATGATGCCGGTGGTTGTCTTGATCCTCCCTCATCGGAGTTATATCGAAAACGCTACCGAAAACTCCTGACGGAAGCCGAAACCGAATGCCCCGCACCGATAAAAAGAGCAAAACACTGGAAGCCGGGAAAACTCGCCAGGTCCAAGTCCAGGAATCTTCTGGAGCGTTTAAAAGACTTTGAAGGCGACGTCCTCCGCTTCATGGATGATCCGCTCGTCTCTTTTACCAACAACCAGGCTGAAAACGATCTCCGAATGATCAAGGTTCAGCAAAAGGTGTCGGGTTGTTTCCGTTCCATGGACGGGGCCAAGATATTCTGTCGTATACGAAGCTACCTGACGAACTGCAGAAAACAGGATGTGTCGGCGACGGATGGTCTGCGATTATTATTCCAAGGTAAATGGCCGGCATTCATGGAATCTGTAAAAATTCAATTTATTGCTGAATAGTTACAAACAAATTATCAATAACTATTCTGAAATAATGGTGACTCCATAATAACGTTTTTAAAGCGTTAAAAATATAAAAAAGGTAATACCGTGATCCTACCAATGATCAGAAGAAATATTTTTGAACCAATTCATTGCTTGATAGGCAAAAGCCCCAAATTACGTCATTGGAAGGCACTTGAGATATCCCAGTATCTTTCCGAAACAACATTGCGCGAAATTCAGTGGCAGCGGCTGGGAGAAATTGTGCGTTTTTCTTTTGAGCAAAACGATTTCTATCGCAAACGCTTTCGGCAAGCTGGTTTGACCCCCGAGGACATCCGCTCACCGAGTGATTTAAGACGTCTGCCGGTGCTAACAAAATCAGAGCTCCGCAACAACATGTCGGAACTGATCAGTCGTGGCTATCACTTGGAAAAACTCCAACAATCAAAAACAGGGGGGTCAACCGGGAAATCTCTTGAATTGTATTTCACTGAGGAGTGCAGCGAACTGCGCAATGCCTGCTCGCGCAGGCATGATCGATGGACGGGATGGGAACCCGGCGAGCCTGTTGCCGCTATCTGGGGCAATCCTCATTATCCGGCCACAGTTAAGGAAAAGCTGAAGCAGTGGATGCTTTCCCCTGTCATCTATCTTGACACTATGAGTGTTAACGAGAAGGCAGTTCTAAGTTTTATCGAGGAGTGGCACAAAGTTCGCCCGACTCTCATCATGGGGCATGCACATTCAATTTTCCTTCTCTCTCAATACCTGCGTGATATGAGTATAAAAGATCTCAGACCCAAAGGAATCCTATCTACATCTATGATGCTCATTCCATCTGAACGAAGAACCATCGAAGAGGTTTTCGGACTAAAGGTCACAGATCGTTATGGTTGCGAGGAAGTGAGCCTGATTGCCTGCGAATGCGAGAAACATGAGGGGATGCACCTGAATATCGAGCACCTTTTCATTGAATTCATAAAAGATGACGGGATGCCGGCTGCATCCGGTGAACCCGGCATACTCGTGGTGACCGATCTCATGAACCGTGCAATGCCGTTAATTCGCTATCAAGTCGAGGATGTGGGCATACCCACCGACAGAAAGTGCTCCTGCGGAAGAGGCCTGCCTCTCATGGAGAGCATCACAGGCAGGGTAGCAGATTTCCTATTGAAGAAAGATGGCACCAGAGTTGCGGGAGTGTCGTTAATTGAAAACACCTTGACTAAGCTGCCTGGAATCGTGCAGATGCAAATAATTCAGGATTCGCTGGAACTTGTCACTCTGAACTTGGTTGTAGATACACATTTCAACACATTGTATGAAGATAAATTAGTTAATTATTTCGAAGCCTTATTTGAACATTATGCGCACATACAAATCAATTATGTAGATGCATTTAATTGTGAAGATAATGGTAAATTCAGATTCTCTATTTGTAAAATTAAACAATAATTGGGTTGGCTACTGCAATGAATTTTGGCTTTAATTTATATCTGCTTTTTGTCATTAGCTGGTTTACACACTTGACTGCCAGATTACCTTTATTGGGAGCCATCAGATTTGACCTTTGTTTAGTTATATTAATATGTATTTTAATCTTTATTAATAATAAAGAGTCAATAGTTGAAATAAAGAACTCTACAATCAACACTATTTTAAAAATATTATTTTTTTACATAGTTATAACTTTACCATTTGTCGAGTGGCCTGGCTCTGTAATAAAACATGGCATAGAAAGCTTAATCAAAGCAGTAATTTTTTATTATTTTACTATCTTTTTAGTTAATACTGAGGCAAAACTCATTAAATTCGTATCGGTCTTTGTCTTATGCCAATCATTCAGAATAATTGAGCCGTTATACCTCCATCTGACCCAAGGATATTGGGGTTCATTTGCCAGTATGGAAAATTGGGAGTACATGAACAGGTTGTCTGGTGCCCCCTATGATATAGTGAACCCAAATGGTCTTGCGTTCATTGTTTTGACGGTAATTCCATTTTATTATTATCTTGGAAACGTATCGATCAAGAAAAGGCTTATGTCTTTCATATTGATACCATTAGCCATTTATGCGCTACTTTTAACAGGTTCAAGGTCAGGACTCATCGGTTTATTTGTAATATTTTTCGGTGTGTTTATCAAAAGCAAGAATAAGATATTTATATTAGCATTGATTTGCATCGGTATTGCAGTAAGCAATATTTATTTGGGAGCTAATTTTAAAGATAGATATGAGTCCATATTTTCATCGGACACTAAAAACGCCGTAACCGCAGAAGGAAGGCTAGAAGGATTAAAGCAGGATCTAATGGTATATATGAGAAAACCATTATTCGGCCACGGGTTAGGAACCTCACGAGAGGCAAACGCAAATTTTCGCGGTGTTGCCCAACCTTCACATAATTTATATCTTGAAGTTGCTGAAGAACTAGGTTTTTTTGGCTTAGTTATTATTATAGCACTGATAAAATCAATCGTAAATAGTTCTAATGAAATTAAGAAAACTATCATTTACAAATTTGGCGATGATAATTACATATTATCATTAAATAAAGCTATGCAGGTTTGGTTACTTATGAATATAATTTTTAGTTTTGCCAGTTATGGTTTAACAAGTTATGAATGGTATCTCTTTGCAGGATTATCAGTAGCTCTAAAAGTCATCATAAAAGATATTGACAAACCTGAAGGTAATCGTTCACCGGTGAATAATAAGGCACAGTTGCCGTCTCAATGGCAAGAAACCAAAGGAATCAGTTCGGCAAGGACAATGGCAAGGCAGGAAGGTGCTGTTTGGCTGAGAAGGAAGCTTTGACAAGTTTGGTCAGAAATTCGAAGACATTGATACTATGGAGCTGGCAAGTTCTGACGACCGTCAATAAACGTCCGGTAAATTGCTCACCGGTTTCGGACTGCGAGCCGAAACAGATTTTCCGCCATTGCACGGCAGGTCGGATAGCCCGTTTGGCAGCATTGTTGGTGGGTTGAACTCCTTCATATTCAAGGAAGGTGTAAAGGTTCTGCCAGTTGTCAAGCAGCCGTTGTGTTCGTGTCTGGACTTTTCGGTCGGTGCTGTAGCGGAAAATAATACAGAAATCGTGCATCTTTTCCCGCATGGGTAGCGTGTCGAGCAGTAATTGTTCCCTGGAGCCACCGGAGACCTGAAAGGCATGCCACTGGGAGAAAATTGCTTCAATATCCAGAAGCATATGTCTGGCAAAGCAATAAGCTTGGGGACTTGAACGATCATCCTTGAGCGCTTTCAGCTTCCGAATAATATGTGCCCAGCAGAGTTGGCGAAGACCGTTTTTGTGGTAACTGGCATAGGCGGAATGGTCGTCGCTTGTAATGATACCGGCGAAGGTATCGCCAAGGACTTTGCGCAGCACTTTAGCGCCGCGACTGGGGGATACATGAAAGAGGACTGCTTGAGGAGCGACAAAGGTCCAGAGATATCGTCTCTGACCTTGGTCTTTCCAGCCGGTTTCATCAATGTTGAGGGTCAGGGCCGAAGCGACATACTGTTTGATGGCGCCTACTACCGGCATGCAGGCATTGGAGACACGTTCGGCGGCATTGCAGGCGGCACCGGTAGAGATGCCAATGCCAAAAAGCGTTTGCATAATCTCCGCAATACCCCTGCGGGTGACACGATGGACAGAGGCCAGGTAGGCTATGGCTGCGTGGGTCCGAGGGCCGAAATTGGAGTGGGCCACATGCTCGGGTAACAAGGCGGCAGTGCTGTGACCGCAATGACAAAGCAACGAGTGGCAGCGATACTCCTCCTTGAACGGGACGATAACCGGCAGATCAAAGACCTGGTGCCGAACCGGCTTGGCAAAAGGGTTAATAAGGGTTTCTGAAAGAGGGTTGCGGCAATGTTCACAACGTTCCGGGTAGATATCATGGATTTTATCCATTTCTTCGATCGGCAAGAGCTTGCGGTTCCTGCCCTTATGGCCTGGCTGTCCACCCTGTTTCCGGTTGCTCTTTGCCTTCTTTTTTGCCTTTTTAATGCCGGGTGGATCAGATGAGGGTGAACGCGAGGAGTTTGACGAGTTTCTGGTCAGAGCAGCGATGCTTTGTTCAAGTTTACGGATATGGGCGGCAAAAGACAGGAGTTTTTCGATGACCGTCTCCCTGCCGGAGTCGTAGATACGCTCGGCTTCCTGCCTATTCATTGCGGAGCTTGTCGAGGTAGTTGCGGACCAGGGGGTAGCCGTACATGGCCTTGATGGAGGTCAATTGCTTTTGGGATTTGCTTTTTGTGCCCCGGCCGGAGGTCAACCCGAGAAAGGTCCAGTTGGCCGCCCGATAACAGGTGCCGGCAAATTTTTCGGTATCGACGAATGTCTCAAGCCAGAGGATCGGGTGATGGTACAAGGTCTGCCAATCCCCAGAAATGGTTTTTGCGATACGCCTAAGCAGATGAGAAGCCAGGTGCGGGACTCGGACCCAAGGTAAAATGAGGAATCTGCTGTTATATGCCAGCAGATGGCGGTTGCGCTCCCTGGCTTCCTGTGACCAACCAAGGAAGATGTCCCGGCAGTCGATGGCATATGGCGCTGAGGAAAAGGCAAAGCAGGCCAACAACCTGTCACCTGCGTAGACCAGATACTTGAGATGTTCACCAACCAGATGGGTGTATCCCAGGTAGTGGTGCTCTCGGACCAGGGCATTGAAGAGTTTCTCTTCAGGCGTCCTTCGAACCTGTCGCAGTTCGATTGGCGCAAGATTAGCCAAGACGGCGTTTAACGGTGTTGGAAAGAAATCGAAAGTTGCCTGAGTTTTTCTTCGTCTCTTGGCATTATTGTTATTGTCAATAATCCTGGGTGGAAGAGTTACCAGTTGGTTTCGTTCAAGCTGAAGTAAAAGTCCACGGCAGACACCATCTTTGAGGTGTCCGTTTGCCTGACGCCAGTCCCATGCCTCGCAAAGTCTACGGGAGATAACACTGCGACCTTCGCTCTGGTAGTCGTCTATGACTTTGCGAATGAAGGAGAGATCGTCTTGGGTAATTACCCTTTTGCGGTAGGTGAGAGGAACGTTCATGAAAATGAACGTAACAGAATCAGATTTTGAACGCTAGCTTTTTTTCAGGGGTTTGTCATAATCCCGCTGAACGGTTACAACAAGCTGGAACCTTTTATCATGAATGTGCCCTCTTTGTGATGGTTGTGATGAGTTTTTTATTGGAGTAAAAATCTTACACCACAAATCACCAAGAGGGTATTTTGTTTCTAAGTGTTTAAAACTCTATTTTGGACAAGAGTGGGACGAACCTTTAATAAGTTCAAGATGACCCCCTCGCATTGAGTACAATTTTGAGAATTGTACTCAATGCGAGGGATTGTTCAGTTTTAAAAGTAACTGATTGAAATTATATTAGGAAAGAGACAGAGTAAATTGAACTTGGGATAAGGGATTGTCATTATCATTGTATTAAACCATGTGCTTGAATACTTATTAAGTAGTGCGTTAATCAGTAGACATATGCTATACTCCGTCCATGGATAATTCAGACGGAAGAAAAATTGATCGTAAAGCTCTTGAAGCAATTCGCATCAGGGCTGTCAAGCGTGTTGAGGCTGGCGAGAGTCCCGAAGTTGTAATCAAAGCCCTCGGTTTCACCCGAACGCTTATTTACACGTGGATCGCGAAATACCGTGAGGGCGGCATTGATGCTCTGCGCAGCAGGAAAGCGCCGGGCAAGTCGCCGAAACTGGGCGGCCAACAACTTCGAAGACTCTATCAGATTGTCGTCGGGAACGACCCACGGCAACTCAAATTTGAGTTTGCTCTCTGGACTCGGGCTATGGTTCGTGAATTTATCCAGCGCGAATTCAGGGTGAAAATGAGCGATACGGCTGTAGGTCGGCTGTTGAAGAAGCTTGGGTTGAGCCCACAGCGTCCGACGCGTCAAGCCATCCAGCGAGATGAGCTTGCTGTATTCAAGTGGATGGCGGAGGATTACAAGGAGATACAAAAGCTTGCGAAAAAGCATCAGGCAGAAATTTACTTCGGTGACGAATCGTCTGTCCGTTCTGACTATCATTCCGGCACCACCTGGGCTCCTCGAGGGAAAACTCCGGTCGTCAAGACGACGGGAAAGAGACACCGAGTCAACTTGATTTCTGCGATAAATAGTCGTGGTATCATGCGGTTCATGGCTACGGAAGACAATGTGAATGCCGATGTATTCATCAGTTTTTTAAAACGTTTAATATTCAAAGCCTCGAGTAACATTTTTTTGGTTGTTGACAATCATTCAGTCCACCGGTCTGAAGAAGTACGAAAGTATGTTGAATCGACGGAAGGCAAATTACGTATTTTCTTCCTTCCACCTTATGCCCCGGAATTGAATCCGGACGAACATGTTTGGAATTATTTAAAAAACCATAAAATTGGCCGACAGACGACGAGCGGCGGTTTTGAACTCTATAAGAGAGTCGAAAGCATTATGCGCTCACTTCAGAGGCTACCGGAAAAACTTAAATCCTTCTTCATGCATCCGTGGACAAAATATGCTTCTATGTCTACTGATCAATAGCCGCCTTAATATCAGGCGATATTTATCTTTTGGGAACCATCATTTTGAGGATCTTTTCATCTTTTTCTTCAATCCAGTTTCCCTCATCAAAATAATACCACCCAGTTTCGCGATAAGAATAATATTTGTTAATTTGTGGGGCTCCTTTTCTTACAACTATCTGGTGTCCGGTCGTAACAATGCAATCATCTGGGACATCTTGGTGCACAGTGCAATTGGCGCCTATTCTTACTCGATTCCCAATTTTTATATTCCCAATAATTACTGCACCTGCGCCTATATAACAATCATCTCCAATGGTTGCTACACCGAATCCTTTCGAATCTGGTAAAGTATTATAGCCAATTGTAACATGTTGAAAAATGGTGCATCGTTTTCCGATTTTTCCAGTTATAAATATGCCGTGCATTCCATGAGGGAGACAAGGCATACTCTCAAAATGAATATACCAGGGAATAGAACCACCATACGCCCATTCAAATAATTTATAAATTGCTTTGGCAAGAGGCTTGAGCAGTCTAGGGCCAGTAAGACATGTATTTTTTAAATACCATATGGATCTTTTCATTGGATGCCACCTTGAAAGTTAATATGGAACCACTTCAAGGCTCACTAGAAATAACCTTCCAGTCATGAGCTGTTTATGCACTTTGCTAGGAGTCCGTCGGATTTAGAGGCGACGCCGCGAACCTTAGCCTAACGAATAGAGTTAAATATTCTGTTTAGTTGATAAGAATTATCACCTACTAGGCGATTAGCCGCCGATCTGAGCTTAAATCTGTTCAGATTGTCTTGTTCTTTGATATCTTTTAACCATTTAGAGAAAACATCCGCTTTAAATTCCATGCCATTGACACAAGTGTCCATTCGCCGGAGACTGCTTCCAGACCTCGCAGGAAAAATTGCCAGAAACCCAAGACGTGTTTGATGATGCCAAATACTGGCTCAACCGTGCTCTTCCGTTCCGCATAAACCTTTCGACCCTCTACCGTCTTGAGTTTTTGCCTCATCTTGTCGATTGGCTCTGCATTTTCTGGTAGAGGCGCAGGATCGATGAATCGTTCAACAAGGGGTTGGCTATGCTTGTCTCGATTTGGGGGAATAAACGGTTCCATTCCCGACTGCATGCAGGATGCTGCGTTCGCATCACTATAGTGACCGGCATCAGTCAGCATGACCTCAATCTTGCCCAATTCCTCAGGCAATTCGTTCAGGGATGCAAGAGTCTGGGTGAACTCTCGCTTGTCGTTCGGTGACTGGCTTATATGAGCTTTGATAATAAGCATCGTGTCAACGTCAACAGCTGCCTGACCGTTATATACTTGGACAAATCCCTTGTCCGAGGACGGCATGATGCGGGATTCTTCATCAGTCAAATTGACCTGATCGTTTTTACGAGGTCCCGCTGTCGGTGGTTTTGGTTTGGGACCGCGAGGCTTCTTACCGGTGCTCTCAGCTTTTTCCCGACGCTTGGCAACTTTCTCTTCGTGTTCCTTTTGTTCCTGAGCGTATCTTTGGGCTGCCCGCTCCTCAATTTTGATCTTTGCCTGGGCTATGGCTTCCAAACGATCTTGACGACGACACAGCTCTTCGGGGATATCCATTACTTCCGAAATTTGTTCGGAGTCAGCTTGTTCTGCCAAGCGGATGAGTTCATCTACCTCCGCCTTCAATTGCTGCTCGAGCTTACAGGCATGATCCCAGCTCAAGGCATGGTGCTTGGAGGCATTGGCTTTCACCTCGGTGCCATCTAGGCTGACTTTGCCCAATTTCAAAAGGCCCATTTCACGGGCAAGCATCAAAATCTCTACAAAGAGCGGTTTCAGTTGTTGCAGAAACCGCTTGCGGAAGGTAGCTATGGTGTCATGATCTGGGTGGGTGTTGGCGGAGATAAAACGAAAGGCGACGGAATCATAGGTTGCCTTCTCAATTTTTCGGCTGGAGAATACGCCGGTAGCATAACCGTAAAACAATAAAGATATCAAAATTTCAGGGTGATATCCCTTGAAGCCCTTCCCGGCATAGGTCTCCGTAAGAGGTTGTAGATTAAGCTGCGAGACAATATCGATAATGAATCGAGCCAGATGCTTCTCCGGGAGCCAATCTTGAATAGATGGCCGGAACAAGTACTGTTGGTCTCTATTTGTAGGAATGAATTTTTGAATCATATATGTCTCTCTATGTAATTCATTGAATTTACATAGAAATTAACCACCAAGAGTGGAAGATGTCAAGATTTATATCGTAATATCAACACGATAAACTGTTTTTGTGTATTTTTTTTGCTATCTTAAAAAGGAGTCTAAATCCGGCAGACTCCTAGTGCTACCACTTTAAAAAAATATTTGCAATTTTTTCAACCGATAGCTGGATATTGGACATAAGCTAGTACCAAGTAACATTTATATTTTCGGATACAGATGGTGAAGCTTAATACGAGCATCCGATGTTTTGAACTGCCACACTATTTTTTTCGTGCTACTGTTTCGTGTCTTTTCCCAGGCAGCTACATATGTGCGCATGACTTCCATTTCTGGGATTCGCCGGTCAAGGCATTGACCCTTAAGGACACTGAGTTCAATTTCCGCCATGCTAAGCCAGCTTCCGTGTTTGGGTGTATAATGAATTTCAAGTCGCTCCGCCAAACGCCTTGCTTTTTGAAGCTCAAAGGTTTCATAAAGTGAGGCGATATTATGCGTGTTCAAATTGTCCATGACAAGTCGTACTTTACTCACATGCGGATAGCGCTCATCCAACATTTCCTTGATCTGTTTTGCCCAATCTTTGCGAGTCCGTCGTTCCGTTATTGCTACATGGCGCCGACCAGCCAGTGGTTCAACTTCCATAAAAATTTCCGCAACACCATTTCTTACGTACTCATCATCAATACGTCGCACTTGACCTGGTCTGCCGGGTATTGGCTCTCGAACCTCGCCAATCAACTGCTTGGAAGATTCGTCCATACAAATCACTGGATACAGTGGATCATAAGGAAGATGATAGACATTCAGAACATCTTCCATCGCAGCTACAAAGGCTGCACTGCCTTTCGGCGGGATTTTCCAGTATTTTTTCCGGTGAGGCTGAAATTCATTTTTTTTAGTGCTCTCTGCACGGTCATGTGCGATACCTTGTCGGCAAAACGCAATTCAACCGCCTTTTCTGCCAGGAGTCTGACTGTCCATCGGTTGTATCCTTCTGGCGTATCAGAACAAGCCAAAGCAATCAATCGGGCCTCAAAAGCGCCGTCAAAGATAACTTCCCTTGGTGGCTTTTCACTTGGCTTCCGTTCCAAAGCGGCTTCCAACCCTTCCTCGACGAAGCGCTTTTTTAAGTGTTCAATTGAACGGCTTGTTACACCCAGGGCATCCGCGACGTCAGCAACCTTCCATGCGGGACTTCCAGGACTGGCATCGCAGAGACGTAAAGCCCGTGCGTGTTTGAACCGCCTGGCTTCAATTTTTCCTTTTTTCGTAAGTTTTTCAAGCTCGCTACGTTCCTCTTTAGTCAGAGTAACTCTATATCTCGGGGACATGGTGGCCTCCTTTATTGGGTACCACCAGTATATCACGGTGAACAATAAATACGAACTAATTAATGTTACATGGTACTAGGCACCTCTGCTCATTGTTACATTTTCCCCGGAACTCAGGCTTTACCTGGCAAAAAAGAGCTTCATGGAAAAAAATGCTTCTTTGCTGTTCATACGCCGTAGCCAAGATGGACAAATAAAATACGCTACTTAATACGCGCCTGAAGGCATCCCGTTCTCAGACTTTTCTGAGGCTTCAACAAGGAAATGGCCGATAGAACAATATTTTGAAGAAGGAAAAAGTCACCTTGGAATGGGTGATTATGAACATCGTTCTTGGCCAGCATGGCACAGACACATGCCTTATGTTTTTCTGGGGCTCCACTTTTTACTCCCTCTCAGATTAGACAATAAAAAAAGCCCTGCGTTGACTCTAACTCAAGCATAGGGATTGATAGCCGCAGTATTGCCGTTGGCATCTCTGAGCATAAAAGTGGCATTAAAACTCGTCCGTTATCATACAAAGAGAAATTTTGTGGCTTATAAATGTCATAAAAAGAGACACCTCAAAAAGGTAGAGGTGTTTTTGGCGAATGTGTCGCTGATGTATTAACTGTTATATTCGTACTCGATCGCTTGTGAAGGTGCGAAGAAGTGATCTACCCGCTACAAACTATTGGCTCATTGACAGTTGGACTCATTCCTGGCGACCATGACATATTGATCCAGGCTCAAGAAGTTACTCGCTTTTATAACTTAACGATACGCTGGTCGGCTATCGGCAGCATCCAGGACAAGTATTAATCAGTACATTAATTAGCGTACATATGTTATACTCCGTCCATGAATGAACTTGATGGAAGGAAAATAGATCGCAAGGCTCTTGAAGAAATTCGTATTAGAGCTGTAAAGCGTGTTGAGGCTGGTGAAAGCCCTGAGGTTATCATTAAAGCTCTGGGACTCACACGGCCTCGCATTTATGAATGGATTGCGAAGTATCGGGAAGGTGGTATAGAAGCTCTCCGCAGTCGCAAAGCACCGGGTAAGACACCTAAGCTTTGTGGCAATCAGTTGAGGAAGATTTATCGCCTGATCGCAGGAGTGGATCCTCGGCAGTTGAAATTTGAATTTGCTCTGTGGACTCGCGGCATGATTCGTGACCTGATCAAACGAGAATTTGGTGTTCGCTTGTCTGAAGTATCGGTTGGTCGTTTGCTCAAAAAGCTTGGATTGACTCCACAGCGGCCTAAGCGCAGGGCCTTTCAGCAGGATGAACTTTTGGTCGTCCAATGGATGGCCAAAGATTTTCCAGCGATAAAAAAGCTTGCTCTCGAACAAAAAGCAGAGATTTACTTTGGTGATGAATCTTCGGTACGATCCGACTATCACTCCGGTACAACCTGGGCTCCACGGGGAAAGACACCTGTTGTTACCACCACCGGAACCAGACACAAAGTGAATTTGATTTCTGCTATTAATCCGCGCGGTGCCATGCGATTTATGGCTACGGAAGACAACGTGGACGGCTCTGTTTTTATCACATTTCTCAAGCGACTTATAGCAGGAGCGACACAACCGATATTCTTGATTGTTGACAACCACTCTGTTCATCGTTCCTCGCAAGTTCTTGATTTTGTAAAAAGTACGCAAGGCAGACTGCGACTGTTTTATTTGCCGCCGTATGCTCCAGAGCTTAATCCGGATGAACATGTTTGGAATTATTTTAAAAATCATGAAATTGGCCGTCAAAGTACAAAAAATGTCTGGGAGCTCTATAAGCGAATTGAAAGCGTGATGCTTTCACTCCAGAAATTACCTGCCAAGATACAATCATTCTTCAGGCACCCGATGACGAAGTATACATTAATGTTCGGCAATCAACGTACGGATTAATAAGCCTTACTCGGACAAAAAAACAATTGGAAGAGGGATTTTGGATATTGAGCAAAACAATGAAACGATATCCCTATCCTACTTGAATAAAAAAAAGGCTCGCCGTGCTTTATTACCGACTTGGAGAATACAGGATACGAACGAAAACACATAGCAATTCCATAGTTAATTTTCTGTTATTTTTCTGGCATGATCCCCCTAAGAGCCTTTAAAGAAATTTTTAAATTATTGAAAATATGACCGCATAGATTAAATACTTGATTTTAGGAAAAAGTTTAATGTTAAAACAAACAACAATAGTAAATACTTGCGAAGAATATGAAATTTCTGTTGTTTCTCAGGCGTTGCCGGATAACTTATTCTGTCAGATAAGACAGGGCGACTCTGTCATAATCAAACCAAATTGGGTGATGGAATCTCACAAATCACGTCCTGACGAATGGAAGTGCGTCATTACACATCCGACAGTAATCACGGCAGTTCTTAAAAAAGTAGTAGATCATCTTTGCGGTAAAGGACGAGTGACCATTATTGATGGTCCAATGACAGAAGCCAAATATGACAAAATTATTGCACATTATCCTGTAGATCAATGGCGGAAACTGGCTTTAGATCATCGTATTGAATTGAATATTATTGACCTTCGTGAACATGAATGGGCAATGAAAAATGATGTCGTCGTTAAGCGCAGATCACTTCCAGGGGACCCAAAGGGAAAAGTCCTGGTTGATTTATTGGATGAGAAGAGTGAATTCTGGGAACACAGGAAATCTCAGCGAGGTTACTATGGAGCCGACTATGATCGCGGAGAAACCAATCTAGCACACGACGGGAGCCGAAACCTGTACAGTGTTTCTAGAACCGTAATCGATGGGGATGTGTTTATTAATATGCCAAAGCTAAAAACACATCGTACCGCAGGTATCACATGTTGTTTAAAAAATCTTGTAGGGATTAACACATATAAGAATTATTTGCCTCACTATTCTGAAGGCGGTCCCTCTGAAGGTGGAGATCAATTTCCCTCTGACAATATTAATGCCCGAATCGAGGGTCCTTTGGCTGCAGCAATAAAACAGCGCGTTCTAAAAAATTCTCTTTTTGCAAGATACCTTACCTCTCTGAATACCATCGGGAAAAAGGTTTTTGGAGACAGCAAAAATGTTGTGCGTAATGGAAGCTGGTTTGGTAATGATACCTTATGGAGAATGGTTCTGGACCTTAACAAGATACTCCTGTACGCCAACCCCGATGGAACAATGCGTCCGAGACCTCATGTACAAGCCAAACGGTATATAGGTGTGGTAGATGCTATATTGGCAGGTGAAGGAGAAGGTCCGTTGTCACCGGACCCTGTTACCATGGGTTACCTTATCTGTGGAACAAATCCGGTTGCCATTGACACTACCTGCGCGACCTTGATGGGTTATGATCCGCTGAAGATCCCTACCATCTCCAGGGCATTTGATGTAATCAATTATCCTCTTTGCGATTTTTCCATCGGAGAAATTGAAATCATGATGAACGGCGTCAGACACGGCCTGAATGAAATTCCTGCCGAATTTATCATACCTTTCGAGCCGCAACATGGCTGGAAGGACCATATAGAAAATTCCAAATTTCAACAACACACATCCACTACCCTGGAAACTTTGTGATAATGAATAGAGCCATCTGGCTTACCTGGGAAAATCAGGTAAGAAATAAATCGATGGCTTCCATGCTCGGAGTCAGATTATTCACTTTTGCTTACGGAGGTAATCGCATCAAAAGGTACCTCTTTTGTATTGTAAAATCATTTTTAACACTACTACGCGAGAGGCCAAGTATAGTATTTGCCCAGAATCCCTCCATAGTTCTTAACTATTTCCTTATTTTCGCCAGACCTTTCTTCGGATACAAGTTTGTCAGTGATGCACATTACGCTGGCATAATTGCTTTTAACGAAAACAGATTTCTCCAAAAGGCACTGGACATTTCAAATAGGTCAGCAGACCTGGTTATCGTTACAAATACAGAACATGCAAGGAAAATTCGCGACATAGGAGGCAGATCCGCCATATGTGAAGATCCCCTTCCCGACATAGCGAAATTTTATACTGAAGAAAATAAAACAGACAAAACAGTCTTTTATATATGTTCATATGATATTGATGAACCTTTTGCCGTAGCTTTTCATGCGTTCAAATTATTGCTTAAAGATGATTTTAAATTTCTTGTTACCGGCAATTACAAGAAAGCAGGTATACATGCAGATGACTATCCTCATATTAATTTTCTGGGCTTTCTGCCTGAAGCGGATTTCTATGGTAAGTTATTTGAATCAAATGTTGTTTTGGACTTAACGGAAAATGAAAATTGCCTTTTATGCGGAGCATACGAAGCCATGATGGCGGAAAAGCCTCTTGTAACTTCAGACACATCCTGCCTCAGAAATTATTTCCACATGGGTACTGTATTCACTAAACATGACGAGAGAAGCATTGCAGACGCGATAAGATATGCCTATCAAGAGAGAATTAGTTTAAATAAAGATATTAGAGTATGGAAAGATGATATTCAAGATAAACAAAAAGACAGACTTTCTAATATCCTTAAAGAATTGAATTTAGCATAACCATCGATATCTGAGGAAATGAATGGCAGCTCTTTACAGTAGTGTTTGTGAAAAATTTATTCTTCCGCTTGCCGATGTTGCAATACATCATCGTGTAATGAGATCCTATAAGTTTTACAAGGAATCTCAATGGTGGGATCGGCAAAGGCTGATATCGTATCAGAATACGTGTTTAAGTAAAACTTTGAAAATTGCTTATAAAGAAGTCCCTTTCTACAAAAACTTATATGACTCATACCTCGTTGATATTAATAATGTTTCAAATATAACGGAATTGCCGTTGCTGCCTTTTGTTACAAAAGACATGCTACGGGCGTCGTATCCCGATAAGTGTACAAGAAGTACAAAGTGGCCCTGGCGTGAATATTGTACGAGCGGTTCATCTGGTAAACCGTTTGCCGTTCGCGTCGATAATATGACCATGAGCCATGCCAGGGCGTTGATGTTACTCAGAACAATTTTTTCAGGATGGAACATTGGCGAACCTTTCCTGCAAACCGGCATGACCCTCGATAGAGGCATTGTAAAGAGATTGAAAGACATACTGATGCGCGCACAATACGTATCTGCATTCAATTTGTCCGATCCTGTACTTGACCATTATCTCGATCTGATCGAGCGGAAGAAGCTCAAGTATATAATGGGATATGCTGGAAGCATGTATTGTCTTGCTTCAAGGGCTTCAGAAACAAGATGCAATTTAAAGCTGAAGGGTGTTGTCTCCTGGGGCGACAATCTTTATCAACATTATCGCGACAAAATCGAAAAGACTTTCGGTTGCAGGGTCACCGACACTTATGGCTGTGGAGAGGGGATTCAAATAGCTGCCCAGTGCGGCTTGAATAACGGCGCGTACCATGTATTCATGCCGCATGTTGTGGTTGAGATCGTGGACGATGAAGGGCAACCAGTGAATCCGGGAGAATCCGGCAATGTGGTGTTGACGCGTCTCGATCCAGGCGCTATGCCATTACTCAGGTATAAGGTTGGAGATATTGCAAGAAAAAGTACAGACGAATCTTGTCCGTGTGGACGCGGTCTGGAGATGCTTACTAAAATAGATGGACGTGATACTGATGTCATTGTCACCCCTAACGGGAACCGACTGATCGTCCATTTCTTTACCGGCATTCTCGAATATTATCAGTCCGTGGATACCTTCAAAGTAATTCAGGAGAAATCAGGAGAAATAATTATCGAAATAGTTCCCCGGCCGGATTTTCAGGACACGCATTGGGAACAGATTAAGGGCGAAATATTGCAAAAAGGAGATCCGCACTTAAAGATTGAAATGAAGATAGTAAAAGACATTCCACTAGAAATTTCAAACAAAAGACGATTTGTCGTATCAATGATTAAATGAATTATGATAACCCAAAAATCCAGATTACAGGACCGCCTAGGATCGCTATCACGTTTTACTCACGCTCAAGACTCTAGTAATTCTGCCATTTACTGATGACCAGTACTACTGATCAGGTGGGTGCAAAACCTACTTGTAAAATTTTAGCAACAAAGGCAAAACTGGATTTTTGGCCGGATGCATCGTAGATAGTATTTATCATAGCTCGACATCCGAAGTCAGATCCAACAGGCCAACAATCTTTCGAGTCGGGTTGTTCTTCCATGTCAGAGAGCTGCAGGTAATTGTTCCCGTTACCAGCATTTATATATCGTTCTCCAAAAGGAGGTTGAAGCTTCAGCCAATTCGGATTGCCATAATTTTGCTCTGCAATACCGTCATGAGAACTAATATAGGTGTCAAGAGTCAGTGTCGTTCCTGTAATGTATTTTGAATAAAAACTGCCCCCTAAAGGTGGGGGCTTTATAGTACCATCGCTAAGCTTTATAAACCCTGGGGCACTCAAATCAACTATAAAGGTATAGAAAACAGTACTTCCTACGATGATACCTAATTGTGATAAGTAACCAGCCGAATCGTCAATTCCTGGTCCTTCAATTACTTTTCCCTCAATAGTATACTGGTATTTCATCGCGTAACCTCTTTTTAAGTAATTCCTTCAGGACGCATTCAGGATACGATACGGTCGTATTATATTCTTCTTTTTTTCGAGAGATGATCACCAGAAGCGGCATTCGAAAAAACACAAACAACACAGCTAGTTCATGAACAATTAAACCGAGTCAACCAGACGTTTCCTGCGAATTATCTTCCTGAACAATCCTGCCCCCAAGAGGGAAGCGCCGAGAAGAAGAAAGGTCGAGGGTTCAGGAACGGGTGCTGGGACTATGCTTGTTATTCGACCATTGAAGTTAAAAGAAGAAGAATTTCCAGATTCATCATAAGTAAAACTGCGCATATAGCCCGACCTGAAATTGGACCCCACTACCCAGGAATTAGGATCAAAAGATAACCCAACGAATTGCAAACTATTATTCCCGGTCGCGGCTAGCATGTATAGATCATGAGTTACAAGACCTTCATCAGCGATTAAGTTATACTCTGCAACACCGTCATGTGAATCCTGCCAAATATCAGTGGTAACAGTTGTTCCAGCGACTAAATGCGCATAATAGAATTGATCCTGGGTGCTGGAAGGAAGAAGCGGTATGGTCGTCCGGTCACTGAGTACTTGGGTAGCTGGAGCAGCAAGATCAATGTCAATTGTATATGAAACGCTACTCCCAACTGCAATGCCAAGTTGCGAGAGATATCCTGCAGAATCATTTATGCCTGGACCCTGTATAACCTGTCCTTCGATTGTATATTGAACAGGGTACGCATACACAATCCCGTAAGAAAAAAACAAACCAAATAATCCGATCAAAAACCCATAGGCTTCTTTTCTCATTTTTGCCTCCTGCTGGAATTATATTGCTAAAAGTTCCAAAGCGCCACATTTGCCACAAACAGACAGAGGTTTCAGATTACATTTGCACATTTTATGCCACAACCATATTGTACATAGCAATAATCATTATGTGCTGAAAAACCATCAGACTGCCAATGAATTCGTCCAGCTAAATTACTCATTAAAAGGGATTTTTGAGTATTCTCATGTACATTTTAGCTGAATATGGCTAATAATAAAGATGAGGATTGGGTTTGCCCGACACACAGTTGATTTCCGGATAGACGGAATCGCCGTGGATATTTGCGAAAAAGTCACTGTAAGCTTCTGCAATTTTATCGGAGATACGGTAATTTGTTCTTGATTACGAATGTAATAACAAATAGATATGTTATTTTTAGAGTCAAGAGCAGACTGACGCGGGAACTGCGGTTCGGAATTAATTTTGGAATTGTGATCGGTCCGAACTATTTGATTTGAAACCTCTGTTGTGAAGTTATAATTCTGGAAATGTGGCGAACAGCATGCAGTATTATTTCTCTCTGCTTGAACTATGCTGGAATGAGAAGAAAGGTCCTTAATTACAAATCATTGCCCGGGTCGTTCATTATTGTGGCTTCACACCATAGACTTTGGGTACTCTCTGAACAGATTTCTCATTCATGAACCTGAACCGGTATACATAATCAATTTCCATTTTCCGATTTTCCGGTCCGTTCTCAATATCATCCCTTCTCTTTGCGCTCGTGCTCTACCTGGCACAGGAGGTGACCATATTTAAAACTGTCGAAGATGATTTTAGCAGCTTAAAAATGGCCACAGCCCTTCCCTGTAGGGAAGGGCTGTGGAGACTAAACGGGAAACTAGCGACTATACAACACAACTGATAAAGGCCAAGTGGTGGTCCAAGAATAGAGACCGTTTCTCCCAGGCCGTCAACAATCAGGGGGTAACTTTGATAATCGAAAGGTCCGGCGTCGGAGGCACAGGTACAGAGAACCCGGCGGACCCGCAGCCTATACGATTGGTCGAAACGACCACGTTGTCGATCAATTCGCCAACAGTTGAATGCGTGCCGTCATGGTGGAACAGTTGCAGCCACAGGTTCTGCAACTTCAAATCGGCCGTAGTCCTGAGCCAGAGGTTGGTATTGTCCCCAATCTGACTTCCATCAATCCATTGGGTCACCCTGCCGGTGGCGCCAGACCCAGTAGTGCTGGGTGCACCCATATCAACCATCTGCTCGTAGCAGTACCATTGACCTGAAACCAAGGTCGGCAGAGTGACAGTCGGACGGTCCTGAGCTTTTTTGCAGTAGTATTCTCCGTTGTCATACACGCAGGGCAATGAATCCCCCCAGCAGTTTCCGTTCGGGTCGCTGCAGTCCTGGTACATGCCGCGGTTATAGCTGTAGGAGAAGGGCTTGGCACTGTTTGCCTGGTACTGCTGGTAAAATCCTGCGAAGTCGGCGCCGGTAGGCCGGTTGCCCGATTGGCCGATTAAACTCCTGTCCCCGGCCGATAATCCGCCACCGTGGTTTTCCGCGTTGAAGTTGAAGCCCGGCTCGTACTTGAAATACCAGCGGGCATAGAGCTTGTCGTAGCTATTCGGCAACACCTTAATCAGATCGGCCCCCCCTCTCTCCCCGGCCGGAACCCGCAGGCGGATCGCCCGGTTGGCGGGATCGACGGCCGGCCCTTTATCGGTGACGACCAGGTTTTCCGTATCCGGATTGCCGTCATAATCATCGAAATGTGATTTGGGGGTGGCACTTTCGAAATCCTCGCAGAACACCGTCCCGCTGGGTGCATTTGCGCATTCGCTGCGTGAAACGTTGACTGAAGATGAGGAGGAGACTGGCACAGATACCGTTACTGCAACGTTTGACAGTTTTGTGTTACCTGCCGCATCAGAGGCTCTGGCATAAAGGGTGTGAACGCCGTTTGCCACTGTTGCAGGGTTCCAGGTAAACGAATAGGGTGATGTCGTATCGGTGGCTACGGCATTTGAACTGGTGCTGTCGACAAAGAAATCTACCTGTGCTACACCAACGTTGTCAGTAGCCGTAGCGGTGACAGTTGTACTACCGGTAATCGTCGCGTTTGACGTTGGGGAAGTTATTGAAACGGCTGGTGCGGTAGAATCGACCACCGTATTGCTAACTGTAACCTTAATTCCAGTCGAGATGGTGGAATTATTTGCCGCGTCCGTGGCCTTGGCATAGAGGGTATGGGAGCCATTGGCCACCGTCGAGGAGTTCCAGGTAAACGTATAGGGTGATGCCGTATCGGCAGCGATGGCGGTTGCGCTGGCACTATCCAGATAGAATTCAACCTTTGCAACACCAACGTTGTCGGTAGCGGTAGCGGTTATTGCTTTACTACCGGTAATCGTCGCATTTGACGTTGGTGAGGTTATTGAGACGGTTGGTGCGGTAGAATCAGCGACGTTCGTTGGCAGGGTCGTGCCCGTTGGCGGGGTCGTGTCGCTAGTTCCACCGCCACTGCTGCCAAATGTTATTTGTTTTCCAGGACTCGCAGTACCACTGGCATCAACAACATAAAGGTATGCTGATGAATTATCCGGAAAACTACCTTGATTGACTTTAATTTCCAATTTATTGTCGACCCAGGTTGTTTGTGGAATCTGGATTTCACAATGATTGCTTGACGCCTTGGTCGAAGCGTTGCAGATTTCCACGCGTGCACGAGTGTTGTCAACGTAGATTTCACCCCAGTCAATTGTAGGTTGCTCAGATGCCGGCGTATTTGAGCCATCGAAACCTATACCATAAATCCCGGTTATATCTTTTAGAAGGCTGCTTGGAGCAGAAATTGGTTGACTTCCGATAGGGGAGTTATCCACTGCCAGCCAGACACTTGGATGAATGGGAGTAGTAGTATTATCAACCGTTTTTTCCATCCGTTGCCAAACACCAGTTTTTCCGCATGCTTGAGGCCATGCGTTATAATTCGGACCTCCAGCACCAAAAATAATTACTGAGTTTGGTTCCCAAATAACCGTTTGTACATTTGATGTCCAGTCACCGTCATCAGTAAATCGAGTATATTTATTTGAAGAACTTGCAGTACAGGCAGTTTTATCGAGCCACATCCACCAGTTGACATACAAGACTTTGCTGCCGGGGTAATTTCTGCCACCCAGCGCGGCTTTTTTTGCAGAATCGGTCGATCCTGTATTAGTATATTTCGCAGTAAATTTACCACGAGGATTAGTTGTTTTGAAATGAACAGGAACATCTAACATTGATAAACCCCAGACATTCGATCCACCGGTTGGCACAATCCCGCCATTGGTTATACCAGGATACTTTCCGTCTACAGAGTCCCACAATAAAGGAGCAACCGGAGATTTAACTCCGAAGCCCGTCCCCGTTACCGTCACAACCCCTCCGTGAGTCACCGTGCCGGTGATTGAAGGCGTTGAGGGAGCAGCATTAACGACCACTGACGAAATCGTGGAAATAAGGAACGTCAGGTTAAAAATGATTATGTACTTCATGTGTTTCATGGTTGTGAATCTCCTTACTGTTATAACTATTTTGAAACTGATGCGATCTAAGCTCTTCGTGTTTTCTATTCAGGCTAGATACAGAAACAGTCCTTCATGATTAAAATATTATACAAGACTGTTCATCGCCGACCCGGCTGTTCTTGCTTAAAGGATCTGTAACTGTGTCTCCCCTGATTACCCTTGGCGTACTATTATGAAAGCAATATATGTTCATATTCTTAGGTTATACTGTCGTTTATGTCCGAAATATAATTATCGTTATGTTCATAAACACAATTTCCTCCCGTCTAAAAACTCTCGTGAAACAACACAACACATCGCAATAAGCAGAGAGCATGCCATTACATTCAAAAAAAAATTATCATGTGATTTTAGTAAATTAAAAACTGTCAGAATATCTCAACCATTCATACTCTCTAAAAGAGTGCAAAAAATGCCCTTTGGGTTGCAACATATTTCCCTTACTCTTCTGCTTACTTCTTATTCTTTTTCTGGCAAAATGCAGAAATCGTGCCAATCGGCGCCCAACCTAGCCAGCAGAATTTAATGACCAACTAAAATATATTATATTTAATAAGTTATAAGATAATTGGCTACCGTTGGTGTCGACCTGCATACCTCCAATTTTAATATTATATAGGACACAAAATAGTAATCGATATGTTTTGATTACAGAATGGTAGGTTGGGTTTCAAGGTCAGAATTTCTTACTCCAAGTGAGTTCCTCTAGGAACCATCATAAACCAGGAAGTTCATAATTAAGTCAGAGACCTATTTCCGGTAAATGGCTTTAGCTTGTGTTAGCGGCGGCGTGATAATGCATAAAAGTGGCGTTTTGAAAATGTTGATTTTCGATCGTTGTTTTCCACCGCCTCAAAAGCATGTCTGAGACGGCGGAATGAGTTTGGAGCTTAGATTTCCACCT
>NZ_SWCM01000014.1 GCF_005116645.1 Desulfopila sp. IMCC35006 | reverse complement strand
ATCCCGCCCAAAAGATTTGCGGGATAAGTTCATTCACGAAATAATTTGCTATTAACTGCACAAGATAATTATCAAGCGGCTGATAATCCCGCCCAAAAGATTTGCGGGATAAGTTCATTCACGAAATAATTTGCTTGTAAACTGCACAAGCAAATTATTTCTAATTCACTAAAACCACGAACGATAGCTCCAGATATCTTCCTCCAGTGACTTTTTGTCTTTCTCAAGCTGCAGGAACATGGAGGCGTTCTGGATGGCTAACCCGCCCTGATGGGCCAGCGCTTTTACCATAAGAATGACATCGTCGGGGAAATCACGCTCAACATCACTGTAAAGACGCAGAACGCCAATGACCTTCTCACGTGCCAGTATGGGAGTGACGATCATCGAAACCACCCCTTCAGTCTTCATTGCTTCCTTGAAGGTTATGCTGCTATCGGTGGTGCTGTCCCGGATAATAATGGTTTCGCCTTTCAAGGCACGCTGAGCCGTTTTCGAATAGGTGTTGCGACTCCTTTTGAGGAATTGATCGCTGAGGCCGTGGCTGGCCACGAGTTTCAATCCTTGACCGTCATCATCAACAAGCCGTATAACCGCCCCTTTCAAACCCAGTTTGTCGCAAATATTGACGGTCAGGTTGTTGAGGACCTGACGAATATCCAGTGATGAATTGATGTTTGCGGCCAATTCCAGAAACAGCATGGCGTTTTTATGCATGCGCCGGTGCAGGCGATTGTTTTCGATGGCAATACCGGCCTGATCCGCAAGAGCACATAAGTAATCGATTTCTTTTGGTTGAAACTCACGACGTTCAGCGGTATAGAGCGACAGAACGCCAATATTCCGGTTTTTAATTCGTACCGGCACAGTCAGCAACGATGCGATGCCCTCGGCTTTTTTTGCCTCGTGGTTTACCAGGCGCGGGTCACTGGTGGCGTCGGAAAAAGCCAGATACCCGTCCTTGTCAAGAGCTGCGACGATCTTGTGTGCCTGCATAGGGTTGGCGTGGAGATAATTGTCCGACAGACCGACCTGCGCCTTCGCCACAAAGATATCCTCCCGATCATCAGCCAGAAACAGGCACGCCGCCTTACCTTCCATTGAAGCAACGGCACTGTCGACAATAAGGCTCAGCAGCTCCTCTCTGGTAGCAGCTGTACCAAAGGCCTTGCTGATTTTGCAAAACGATTGAAAATAGTCTGTTTCCCTGGTCATCAGGAACCTCCTCGTGATGTAGATCTGTGTGCATTACCTGTTGGGAATTTCAGGCAGCATCGTCTGCTTCGGTAACCTTGGATCCGCCCTTTTTTCGGCGTTCTTGGTTATGCTGTTTTGCCCTGCGATATATCTTATACTGCCGGAGCTTTTTTGCCAGCCGCGGTTTTCTTGCGCACCACCTTTTTGGGGGGTAGATGGTCTCGGTCTTTTAACCACCCGGCGATCTTGGGGGCAAACTCTCCCTGGAATTTCGAACTGACATATATGCCGATGTGTCCGGTTTCCAGGCAGATATCCTCGGTGTCCTTGCTGCCCACTTTTTCGACCAGCTGTTCGCAGGCTTCCGGCGGCACCAGGTGATCGAATTTACCGTAGATATTGAGCAGCGGCATGGTCAGTTTTTTCAGGTCAACCCGCCTGCCGCCAACCTCCAACTCACTCTTGATGAGTTTATTGCCCTGATAACAGTCTTTGATGAATTGACGAAAAACCTCGCCCGGCAGGTCGGGGCTGTCAAAAATCCATTTCTCCATGCGCACAAAATTTTCCACGAAGGTTTTGTTGTCCATGTGCTCCATGAACCCCACATATTTGTCAATCATCAACCGGGCTGGGTTGAGCAGGAGAAAACCAAGATTCATCATATCTGCCGGGAGATTACCGTAAGTGTCCACCACGCGGTCGACATCGATATGCTCCATCCACACGTGCAGCAGTCCCTTTTTTGTGTCGAAGTTGGTAGGTGTGACTGTGGTGACCAGATTTTTGATTTTTTCCGGGTGCAGAGCAGAATAGATGACGCTGAAAGTCCCCCCCATGCAGATGCCCATGAGGTTGATTTTTTCGAGCTTGTGCTGCTCACGAATGAAATCAACGATATTATCCATATACCCGTTGATGTGATCATCAAACCCCAGAAACCGGTCTTTTCGGGTGGGGTAGCCCCAATCAATCATGTACAGATCAATTCCGCTGTCCAGAAAGCGCTCCACCACACTGCGGCCAGGCTGCAGGTCCAGCATGGTCTCGCGGTTGATCAAGGCGTAGGTCACCAGCAGCGGTGTTTTATACCGGATTGTGGTGCGGGGCAGGTAATGCTTCAATTTGACCCGGTCTTCCTGATACACTACCTCATACGGGGTCTTCGCGATGGCGGTATCCAGGTCGTCCAACAATACTTCGGATGCTTTGCTGGCACGGGATTGTACTTTATCCGCTTCTTCTGCCAGTTTTGCCAGAATTAAATCGACAGGAATATTGGATTGCGTCATATGCTCCCCCCTTACGAACCGGACATATTACTTTGGCACTTTACAGGTGTCGTTTCCGGTCAGGTAATTTTCAACAGCCGACGTGGTTTAAACTACGAGTGCCAAACAATGGAGCGATCAGCCACGATTGCCGAATAATCGACAGCGGTTTATTTTGTCTGTTCCTTCTCAAGCTTTCGAAGTCGTTTTTTCAATTCATACAGTTCCCGGGCCATGTCGTCCATGTCTGATTTTCTGGCCACGGGAAGCTGGCTTAGCAGATCCTCAAGCACGGCGTCCCGGGCTGCGGAGAATTCGGCAAGAGCATTGATCGTCCTGGCCATCGTTTCAACATATTCCGGGGTTTGATAAAGGGTCATGTAATGACCTTCAAGCACTTTAACCCACATGTTGTAGTAGACCTTGGTATCCTCGGGCAGAGTCCCGTTTTCGGCCATTTCACCAATTTTATCCTGCATCACCTTCATTGCCCGGTTGAAGGGAAGTCCCAACAGATTGAGAAATTCAGAAAGAGTGGACTGGAAAAAGTTGTATTTATCCAGTACCTGATTGGCTTTCTCCTGATAGGTGCGCATGAGGCCCAGTTGCGGGATCTGGAAGAACTGTTTGAATTCTTTTTCGTAGATATCAGTCCAGATGCGGAAAATGTTTTCATCAATGTCCTGAAAATCATAGGCCTTGGCGGAGGCACCCACCCGGCCGAGGCGTTCAATCATCTTCTTGTGCATTTCCCCAAATCCGCCCAAAGAGCTCTGCGCCATGTGAAGCAACATCTCCGGCATGGCTCCGCTGCCCTTAAGAAGCGAAGAGATGGACTCCGGTCTCGCCATGGCGCCGGCTATGGCTTGCCAGTTTTTCAAGGCCGCGTCCATGGTCGCCTGGGATTTGGGATTGGCACTATTGCCGCCAAGGGTCCAAGGCTGCTGCTGCGCCTGACTGAGCCATTGACCAGCCAGGTTTCCCCAGAATTCGCCCATGGATTTTACCCAGGCGTCGTCCCTTGACGTCGTATCAGATGGATCTTGTTTCTTTTCGTTCATGGAATGCCTTTTAGTGACTTAGAAATAAACATTTTGCGTTATTGGCAAAAAGATTATTTCGTAAAGGAACTTATCCCCGAAGCGCACGGGGACTAAAAAGAGTACCCGTCAAGCGAGTATTAAAAAGAATCCCGCAAAGCTTTTTGGCGGGGTTACTCTCCAGTGTCTGCAGTTCCAGCTGCGTTTATATCCGTCTCCTGGCAGCCTCTTCGTACGATTGAAATATTTTCATCAAATTTATGCCTTGTCTTTTCCAGACTTACTGATACTTTCCATCAGCGTATGGAACTGGTTGCTTTGCTCCTCGAAAGTACCTTTGAAAATTTCAAAGAGTTCGGCATGGCCTCGTCCCTCCTGGTTCAGCAGTCTTCGCAGCTGGGTAATGGTGTCTTGCTGCTGCTCTACTTTTTTTTCCAGTGCTGCGCACTTATCAACAATTTTCTGGTGCTCGGTTTGGGACACCCAACCCCATTGCTCGGCAAGCTGAGAAAAAGTCTGCTGAAAGTCGGCGATGGCCTTCTGCCAGGCCTTGGCATCCATTGAACCGCCTGTTTCGGGCGCATTCAGGCCATAACAGCGCCGGAACAGCGCGGCCAGGTCATCCGTGCCGGAGAACCCATGCTTCATCCAGGCTGACATATCTTCCAGCTGTTTCTGACCGCGGGCTACATTGGTGAAATAGTTGCCCCAGAATTCATAAAACTGTCTGTTCATCGGTTTACACCACCTTTATGGACATTCTGGCCATGGAGCAGAGGTTGAGGTCAAATGAGTTTACCGCTTATTTCCCCTCTTTCGGGGGCTCCGATACTGGACTGCCTGCCTTTGGCTTACCTGACTTTTGCGGAGCGGTCTTCGTCGCAGCTGCGTTAGCCAATTTAACAGGGTTCTTTGCGCCCGTCGGCACCTTCTTACCTTTAGCAGCGCTCTCGCCCGGATTCTTTCGGGGTGGTGTTTTAGGGGCCGGACGTGATTGTTTGACCGGCGTTTGCGCTGCAGTCCGGACATTTGTCTTTACTGGTGCCGTCGTTGCCGGCCGGGATTTTGGGGCCGCTTCGTCCGCTGCTTTGTTGAGGGCGGCATCCATATCCATATGAAACAGCACCGGCCCGCGATAGTTGCCGTCACCAAAACGCTTGTGCAGAGCGCAGGCCGAATCAGGAGAAGACCAGGAGGTGGCAATAGCCACATGCCCTTTGGGAAAAGGTGTCACCTCGGCGTCAATAAAGTCAAGGGGGGCCAGGGCCGTTTCCTTTTCCACCAGGTCATCGCCAATACCATAACAGATCAACCACGGGATTTTCTTCTCTTTCAACCGTTTTAAATTCAATTTTTGACCGAACAGCTGAACCGGTAATGTGCCATCTTCAGTGATCGGCACATTGTAGGAGGCAAAACTCATCCGGGTGATTTCTAAAGGCAGGTCGTAGCGCTCGTTCTGGAGCCAATAATTCAAGGCAGCAGCTGTTTTACTGATCGTGTACTCACCGTCTTTCTGGCGGGCAAACATCGACAAATCCCGGGAAAACGCGGCTGCGGGGATCTCATGGTCAATACTTTTGAGTTTATAGACCCACCCCATAAGCTTGCCGTCAGCCACCTGATTACCGTTCGGCAGTATTTTGGTGCCATAGGAAAGATTGTTGAATTGCGGGGGCAACTGCGACAGAAAATAGGCCAGTCCTTTGCTGCGAGTACCGTCCATCGGGGACACACAGGTGATGAAAGCGTCTACCAGGCCATCAAGTCGCCCGCTGAGCAGATTACACAAGGCGGTGTAGCCACCCTGACAGTAGCCGTTCAGCGTAACAGGTTTACCGTGCTCTTTCATGATAGCCTCACAGAAGCGGCGGGTATCCAAGGTATCCTCTTCCGGGGTCATGACCTGCAGAGCCGGTGCGGAATCAATATCTTTCAGAACGCGGATATAAGTAGGAAATCCCTGGTTGGCGTAGCAGTGCGCATAACTGCGCTGTTCACCGGGCAGAAAACCCAGGATATTGGCACCCAGCACGAAGGGCGGGATTATCAAGACAGGTTTTGCATCAGCACGCGTTTTGACTTGTTTTAACGAAGGGGCTACGCGGTAGAGCAGGAAGCGATCGGTTTCATCGAGCAGAACATGCTCACCGCGCTCGAAATGAAAACCAAATTCAGGCTCAATGGCATTTATAGTTTCAGGATACCGATAGGTTACCATCTCCAGCAGTTCTACCTGACGTTTTGTGTACTGCGCCAGCTTTTCATATTTCAGTTCAAAGCAACTCTGCTGCAGGGCATCGGTTAAACCACCCATCTCCAGCTCTGCATAGGCCGTCATCATGTCAGCTGTACCTTTCATGCTGCGATCCATCAGTTCAAGATTGTTCTGCAGCAGCTTCAAATAGGCTCCAACGCTGTCCTCCGGCGGATCCTCGAGCAAACGCACCCCTTCGACCCTGTTAAAAATCTCGCTGGCCAGCAGGTAGGGAATAAAAAAATCGGTGGAATATCGTGACATACCGGCCCAATAGGCCTGTGTGGCGGAAAACAGATTTCCAAAAACTGAAAATCCGTCATTGAAGGCATCCATCATTGCATTGGAATCATTGTGCGTTTTTTTTGTGGCCGGCATTCCCTTTACTCCCCTTTGCGCACCCTTTAGTGGGCAACCGTTGCGGTCCCCACCAAAGGATGTATGAACATTACGTTGTTGGTCTACTCTTTGTTAAAATACTCTTCAACCTTGGCATAATTGTCATCGACCAACTTTTTAAAATCGTTGCATCCGGTACGATACGCTGACATCCAATCCTTGACAGCCTTCTTTCCTTCTTCTGGTAATCCAGGGGCCTGGGTGAGAAAGGTCTCGAACATTTTTTCATTCTGCTCGTAGACCATGGTCATGGCACTGAAGCTGCTGTCGAACGCGGTTTTATTGAACTGAATCATCTGTTTGGCAATCTGTTTCTGGTCCATCAGTTATCCTCCATCTATGTTATTGGGTTGTTCCACCTGCTTCCGTATCTCTGTGATACGCATGATCGTCTGTAGATTTAATAGTAATAGAGGCAAGACTTGTCAATAAAATATGTTGCAGTGCACAAAAAAAACAACACGGTGTATTTACATCGGATTTATAATGTCTTATCCTTTGCCAATGTGTGAAATATACTTGCGCGCGGCGGAAAGGAATGACATACTCCGCTGTATCTTGTGAAATTGCCAAACGACAACTAAAACAAACAGGGAGCATGCAGATTTTGACAGAGAGTCTGATATTCAAGAAATACGCAAACAGGCGTCTCTACAGCATGTCGCAAAGTAAGTATGTGACTCTTGACGACATTTCGGAGTTCATCTGCAAGGGCCATGAAGTAAAGGTTATTGATGCCAAGACCGAGGAGGATGTCACCGCCTTGATTCTCACCCAGATTATCCTTGAGCAGACAAAAAACAAGAACACCTTACTGCCGGTACCGCTTCTGCACTTTATGATCCGCTACAGGATGATTTACTGATCGGACACGGCCTACGCCGCAACGTTGTTACCAGAAAACTATCGAATATGGAAAAACACGTCATATCGGCATGGTATTTCGCGCTGCCCATGCATGGTTAACGAAGGAGCACAAGTCCGGCCACCCAGGCGAGCTGCCCGTGGTCGTCCGTTGTATTCTCGGGGAAGAGATGGTTCGACCAGCCGGCTGATTTTATCAGCTCACCGACGTTCACCCCATATCCGGACATGGATGTCCGGGCCTGGTCGGGATAGCGACAGTGTCCGTCTCCGGCGATCACCTCGCAGTATGGCTGATCAGCACAAAAACTGGCTTTACAGGAGCCTCCGGCAAAACCGACAGCCTCGGGGAAGCCGAGCCTTTTTGCTTCAAGCTCTATTGCTGCGGTAATTTCGTGGAGCAGTCGCATCACTTCAGGTCGGTCTTCACCATGCAGGGAGGCCGATTCGATTTCAATACGGAAGACGATGACATGCCTGCTGGACTGCAGCAGCTTTCTAAAACCTGCAGGCCCCGAAACACAGGGAGGACAGCTCATGGACTGCCCCCAGTATGGACACTTGGGATCGCGACAGAATTCGGCCAGCTTGTCCTCCACGCAGACACTTTCCGGGGCCAGGCGAGCAACCCTGGTCGCACCGGCATGTTCGGCAAACTGCATCAGTGCGTCAATTATTTGCCGGTCCTGATATACACGCATATGCCCTCTCGTCAGCCTAGACGGCAAACTCGTATTTGATCGCCGGATGGTGCTGATATCCCTCCAGCGCAAAGTCATCGGGTGTCACCCACGTTTCCAGATCGCGCAGCGTCTTGATATCCGGGTTGATATGCAACTTCGGCAGCGGCAGGGGGTCACGCTTCATCTGCACATCGCGCAACAGTACCAGCTGGTCTTCATAAACATGAACATTGACGATTTTATGGAAAGCCGTTGCCGGCCTGAGTCCGGTTATCTGGGCCATGACCATCAACAGCCAGCCTACCTGCACCTGATTAAAACCGTGGCCAAGCGGCAGGTCATCGGAGCGCTGGTACGACGTCAGGTACAACTTCCCCCCAAGAACACTGAAGGTGTGCGTATGCATGCAGGAATTCAAGCAGGCCCGATCCCGTTCACCGGGATTCATAAAGGTCATGATTTCACATCGATTATCAATGCCCTGGCGCAGGTCATTATAGACACCCTGCAGCTGATCGACAGACTCACCTTCGGGGTTACGCCAGTCCCGGCCCTGGGCTCCATAGCAGCGCCCCATATCGTCCGGGCCTTTACGGAATGGATTTGCCAGCCATTCCGCATTTTCATTGGCATTGGCATTCCAGGTGTTGCAGCCGATCTTTCTGAAATCGGCCGCACTGGTATAGCCTCGCAGATAACCAAGCATTTCGGCAATAGCCTGTTTCCAGAAAAGCTTTTTTGTGGTCAGCACTGGCAACAGCCCTTCACTGACATCATACTCAAGATCGGCATTAATGACGGTCAGGCAGCGCTTGCCGGTTCGACTGTTTTCAACCCATTCCCCGCTGTCAATGACCCGGCGACATAATTCGAGATATTGTTTCATGCTGGTCTCCCCGCAAGCAGTGTGTAAAAATTAGAGGAAAATAATCCGTAAGGTACTAGAGTATAGCAACATTAAAGCAACACAACACAAAAGAAAAACTTTATTTAGCTGGAAAACGATGAAACAGATCTCGGTTTTTGCAGGATCCCCCCGGCCGACCGAAGTGCCCTTGGCCGAAAAAGTCCGGCCGCAGACGCTGGCGGACATAGAAGGCCAGGATAAACTGCTGGCCGCCGGCAGCGCCCTGCGCCGCATGATCGAACAGGATGAGTACAGTTCTTTCATTCTCTGGGGCCCGCCCGGAACCGGCAAAACCACCCTGGCCAAGTTCATTGAATTACAGACGCGCCATACATTCTGCGCCCTCAGCGCCGTTATGAGTAAAATCGGCGACGTCAAAACACTGATGGAAGGTGCTCAGCAGATCCATCGCCTTGAAAACCGCAATACCATCGTTTTTGTCGATGAAATCCACCGTTTCAACAAATCGCAACAGGATGCCTTTCTTCCCTATGTCGAGTCGGGCTCGGTTATTCTGATTGGCGCGACCACAGAAAATCCTTCATTTGAGGTGATTCCCGCCCTGCTCTCCAGATGCCATGTCTTTGTCCTGGAACCGTTGCCGGAAATCCATCTTCAGACGATTCTTGCCCGGGCCCTGCCGGAAATTGCCAAGCGACTGACCATAGACGACAATGCCCTGCAGCTACTGGCCGAGAAGGCCGGCGGCGATGCCAGGAGGGCCCTCAATGATCTCGAACTGGTCGCGGGAACAGCAGAGATTGGCGATCATATCACTTACGATTTTGTCGCCAGATCAATAAACAAAAGATCGATGTTCTACGATAAACGGGGTGAAGAACACTTCAATCTGATCTCCGCGCTGCAGAAATCGATTCGCGGCAGCGATCCCCAGGCGGCACTCTACTGGCTGGCGAGGATGCTCGAAGCCGGCGAAGACCCGCTCTATATAACCAGAAGACTGGTACGCATCGCCTCGGAAGATGTGGGGCTGGCCGATCCCCAGGCGATAGTCCAGGCTATGGCCGTAAAAGAGGCCGTCCATTTTCTTGGCATGCCCGAGGCAAACACCGCACTCAGCCAGTTAACCGTTTATCTTGCTTCTGCGCCGAAGAGCAACGCCCTGGAAACAGCCTACATCAAAGCGAGAACCGATGCCCTGAACACGAGCCATCTCAAGGTACCCCTTGCTGTGCGCAATGCCCCGACCAAACTGATGAAAGAACTGGGGTATCACCAGGGGTATCGTTATTCCCATGACTACGAAAACCATTACAGCTATCAGAAGTACTTTCCGGACCAGATGCCCGAAAAAAACTATTACCAGCCATCACAATTTGGTTTTGAAAAAGAGATCCAGAAAAGACTTGAGTGGTGGAACAGCCTGAAACAGCGCCAGCTCAAAGAGCAGCAGGATGCATCGGAGAAAAAGTGATAGTCTGGCAAAGACCTGCCACACGAAATCCCTGACAATTCTCCCTGCTTGTCATTTGCCATTTACCGCAATCCATGGTACAAACCGGCGACATAATGCGGTGCCTCCATTGCAATTACCTGACAATTTCCAGTAACTCCCAAACCACATGACATTTCTCTACGACAAGATAACCTATATTTTTGACCCGCTGCATCACCTCTGGGAGCATGAGAAGATGCATCGGAAGATTTCATTTGGCCTGGTGCTCTTTTTTCTTGTCAGCATCATCGGCATCGAACTGAACCGACGCAACCTGCTGCCCGCTTCCTTTTTGTCCATAGTGCCCAAAAACCATTTTTTTGCTGTCCAGGCAGCCTTCACCGTTGTCCTGATCCTCGAGGTGATCAGCCTGGTTTTCACCATTCCCTGTTCGTTCAGCCGGTCGGTCGGCAAACAATTTGAGATCCTGGCCCTCATTCTCATGCGAAATGCCTTTAAAGAGCTCTCATACTTCCCGGAGCCGATAACTTTCATCGGCAATGAACAGGCCGTCTTAAACATTCTCTACGATGGCTTTGGGGCATTGCTTATTTTTGCCCTGCTGGGCTATTACTACAGTGTTCAGGCCCGGGCCATTGATGAAAAGATGCAGCCAACGGATCTGTACATCTTTGTCGCCGCCAAGAAAGGTATCTCCCTGGTCCTGCTGTCACTTTTCATCTTCATGGGCATCAACAGCGGTATAGCAACACTGGCAGGCATCCCGCACCCAGATTTTTTCCATGAATTCTATACGCTGCTCATTCTCACCGACATCCTGGTGGTTTTGATCTCCCAGTGCTTTCAGCCTTCTTTTTATGCGATTTTTCGTAACTCAGGATTTGCCCTGTCAACGCTTATCATCCGTCTTGCCCTGGCCGCACCACCTCTGTACAATGCCCTGCTCGGTCTTGCGGCGGCGCTCCTGGCCATCCTGCTCACTCGTATTAGCCAGTCGCTGTTTTTAAAGAAAAAATGATCAATGCAATTTCGTACCGATGGGGCGGGATTTCGGCCATTTTAAAGCGGGAAGAGAAACCACGGGTGCGCCGGAAAATCACCGGATCGATCGCAGCCGGAGAACAGGCTATTTCACACAGCACCACTTGTTGTGCGCAAGGACATAGTGTGGTCGAAAATTTTTCTTGTAACTCATGGCCGGAACCGAATCAATAAGATAGCCGAGATAAAGATATTCGACATCCCACTCCAGGCATAAAGCCACCAGCTGCAGGATGTTGTACGTACCGAGACTGCGCCGTGCCTCGTCGGGATCAAAATAAAAATAGACGGCATTCAGCCAGTTATAGCCGATATCGACAACTGCCGTGCCAACCAGACGACCCTCGACCCGGTACTGAATCTGGGCACTGTTGACAATGGTATTCAAAAAGAAGTCTCGATAATATCCCGAGGCGTTGTTATTTTCTTTCGGGTAGCGATTTTGCAGAAATTTTTCACAGAGCTCCAGTGTTTCCTGGTCAGGATACAGCGGTAAAATAGTCATCACCACATCCTGATTTTTGTTAAGCGTTCGGCGCTGGTTACGGTTCGAACAAAATTCTCCGGGATGCAGCCGAATCGGAACACAGGCGGAACAGCAGGGGCATTGCATATTATACAGACAGTTGCCGTTTCGCCGGTACCCGGCGGCCAAAAAAAGCTCCATCGCCCGCTCACTAAGCGGCGCAAAGGTAGCCTGGTGGAATCTTGCCACACGAGGCAGACCGTAGGGACACCCTATGTCAATTGAGACAAACAGATGCTCAACCCTGGATATAAGCGACGAGAATTCTGCCCGGCACTTCTCGTCGTAAGTAAATGTGACATCTCTCATGGTGTTACACTCTGTGCAATGTCAAACCACTAAGACCTTCGTTCCACGCCCTATCCCCGCCCAGAAGACTTGCGGGATTCTTTGCTATACTTGCTCGACGGGTACTCTTTTCAGTACTCGCTCGACGGGTACTCCGTTTTTGCTCCCTTGAGGGGTGCTCTTTTCAGTGCCCCCCTTGAGGGGTATAAGTTCATTCACGAAATAAGTTACTTGTAAAAAGCACAAGTAACTTACCGACTGGTCACTTATCCCGCCCAAAAGATTTGCGGGACTCCCTTTTGTGCCCCCCTTGAGGGGTATAAGTTCATTCACGAAATAAGTTACTTGTAAAAAGCACAAGTAACTTACCGACTGGTCACTAATCCCGCCCAAAAGATTTGCGGGACTCCCTTTTGTGCCCCCTTGAGGGGTATAAGTTCATTCACGAAATAAGTTACTTGTAAAAAGCACAAGTAACTTACCGACTGGTCACTAATCCCGCCCAAAAGATTTGCGGGACTCCCTTTTGTGCCCCCCTTGAGGGGTATAAGTTCATTCACGAAATAAGTTACTTGTAAAAAACACAAGTAACTTACCGACTGGTCACTAATCCCGCCCAAAAGATTTGCGGGATAAGTTCATTCACGAAATAAGTTACTTGTAAAAAGCACAAGTAACTTATTTCTAATTCACTAAACAAGCCCCTGGTCGAGCATGGCATGAACCACTTTGACAAATCCGGCGATATTTGCACCGGCCACATAGTTGCCGGGGTTTCCATACTCCTCGGCGGCTTCGAGGCACGTCCGGTGAATCGATTTCATGATCTGTTTCAACCGGTCATCAACCTCCTTTCTGGGCCATGAAAGGCGCATGGAATTTTGCGCCATCTCCAACCCGGAGACAGCCACCCCACCGGCATTGGCAGCCTTGCCCGGGGCATAGCAAATCCTGTGATCCAGAAATATATCGACTGCGTCCGGAGTTGTCGGCATATTGGCCCCTTCACAGATGAGCCGGACGCCGTTATCGACCAGATGCTGCGCATCAACGCCATTTATCTCATTCTGGGTGGCACTGGGAAAACCGCAGTCAGCCTTGTGACCCCACAAAGGATTATGGTCTAGGGTCGGGTTGACCGGAGTATAGACAGCGCTCGGGTATTGCTCGGCATATTCACTTATTCGTCCCCTGCGGATATTTTTCAATTCTTTGACATAGTCGAGTTTTTTCCGGTCGATTCCCTGTTCGTCAAAAATATACCCGGAGGAATCGGAAAGCGTGAGCACCCTGCCGCCGAGTTGGATGATTTTTTCCGTCGTAAACTGGGCGACATTGCCCGAACCTGAGACAAGGCATCCTTTGTTCTCCAGACTGTCGCCGCGGGTATGGAGCATCTCCGCCGCAAAATAGACTGCCCCGTAGCCGGTGGCCTCGGGGCGTATCAGACTGCCTCCCCAGGCTAGACTTTTGCCGGTCAACACTCCGGTGAATTCATTTTTCAGTCTTTTGTACATACCGAACAAATAGCCAATCTCGCGCGCACCGACCCCGATATCTCCGGCGGGCACATCGGTATTGGGACCGATATGCCTATAAAGTTCGCTCATAAAGGATTGACAGAAACGCATCACCTCGTTATCCGACTTGCCCTTTGGATCGAAATCTGAGCCGCCCTTACCGCCACCCATGGACAAAGTGGTTAAGGAATTCTTAAACACCTGTTCAAAAGCCAGAAACTTTATTATGCCGAGATTGACGGAGGCATGAAAGCGCAAGCCCCCTTTATAGGGTCCGAGCGCGCTGTTCATTTCCACTCTAAACCCTCTGTTTACCTGCACTTGTCCGTCGTCATCCATCCACGGCACGCGGAACATGAGCACTCTCTCCGGTTCTGTTATCCGCCTCAGGATTGCCTGTTGCCGGTACTCTATGTTGCGGTCGAGGACCGGCTTGACGCTCTCCACCACTTCCTGAACCGCCTGGTGAAATTCATGCTGTTCCGGGTCCCGGTCTCTGATCTCATCTATTATCGTATCCACACACATTCTCCTGGTACACTAGAACTTTGATGCCAAACCTCTTTTCCCTCAACCGTACATACCATTGTACATGGTTTTTCCATTTGGAAAAGAACACTTTCTGCTTTTGTCCCATCACACTTCAAGGTAAATGGCTTAATCAGTCGAACATGATGTACATACTGTCCCTTTTCAACGAGATTCTGCCTTTTGAGCCAATGCCAGTCAAGAAAATCGGTATGATTTTCGCCCTCCTGCCGGCCCTTTTCGTGTAAAGTCAGATAAGGTATACCAAGCGAGGTGATGTTCTGGAAAAAATGGGTCCCCTGTGAAGGATCGGCCCTTATTTTATGGCTCTGCACCTCAATAATGGCCGCTACTCCTGATATATCCCCCCACTGGACCGGTATGCCAAGCCAGGGATCAGCCGAGCCCCATCGCCCTGGGCCAATGAGCAAAAACGGCCTTTTGTCATGCAGCAGCCGGCGATTCATCGCGCCGATCTCTTTGGCCATATCCATGGTTTTTGCCCCGTCAAACACCTCTGGACAGACATAGATTATGTCGGCGATGTTCGAAAAACTCCCATGGCCCAGCGATGTGCTGACATGGCAGAAAGCATTTTGTCTCTCGTGATCGCAAATCTGCACATCGGCCATTTCGCTCCCGATAACCATTTGTCGTACCTGTAAAAAATAGAAAACCGACTTTTCCAGATCCGGGTGCAGACGCAGAGCAAATTCAATCTCTACATCCCCTCCCATCCCCGACTTTGCCGTCTTGAGTAATTCAGTCAAAATTTTTCCCAGTGGATAGCTGGAGTATTTTAACAAATGGGCAAAGGTCATGATCTTCACTCCCGGCAGACATGCATCCCTAACCCTGTCCTCATCGGCAATATAGGTCGATGCCAGCATTTTCACCGGCAGTTCTTTTTCCGCCTGCTGCACGGTTCTCAGCACCAGATTGGAGTTGTCCCGCTGCAAACACGCATCAAGCTCGACATTCAAGGCGTAGAATTCCCGTTGACTATACTTGAGCATGTTGTCAACCGTGGAAAACTGGATCAGTTTTTTCGGTTTTGCGGGTGAAAACCACAGCGACTTCCCCCCTTCAACCACTGTTTTTCCGATGCCGATTGCAATGTGGGCGATCCCTTCATCAGCGTTCAGATCCATGACCGGATAAAAATTATGCGACTGGGCGACGCCGGACACCGCCGGATAAAAATAGGTGCCAAATTGATCGCCAACAGATTGCTGGATAATCACCGCCATCGCGTCTTCCCGGCCACGACCGGTTACTTTGGAAAAGGCGATGGGACTTTCAAACCAGGTCGAGGCATACACCAGCTTGATAGCACTTTCCAGCTGCCCCAGTCGTTCATCAAATGATGCATGGTTATTGGCCAGAAAATAGGTGGAATACAACCCGGCATATGGCTTGAACTGGCCGTCTTCCAAAAGGCTTGAGGAGCGAACGGTGAGAGGATGGGGGGTTTTTCGCAGAAAAGCCCGAAGCTCCTGTCTGAGCCAGGCAGGTAAAGCAGCATCCAGAAATAGATCTGCCACCTGGTCATCGGGCATGGATTTACTGAAATGAAGCTTGTTTTCCTCAACGAAGGTATTGAAGCCGTCGGCGGTAATAACACAGGTTTTCGGAATGGTAACCGTATGCGTCTGCAATACGGCATGGTCACGATACGCACCCTGCAGACAGGCCCACATAAACGCTATCCCCCGAGCTTTCCCACCCATGGATCCGTTGCCGATCTTCACAAAATCCATGATATCAGGATCGTAGTCATCCGCCGAAAATTTGACGACAACTCCCTGCTGCCGCAATTTACGCAGCGAATGGACCTTGTCGACCAGATCCGCCCGCATGTTTTCCAGCGTGTCAGTCGTTGGTAAAGAATCATGGTGCAGGTTAAGCGCCAGGATGACTTCTGCCCTGGCCATGACCCAGTTGGAAAAATGGTTTCTGTTGCTGTGATATCTCAGCGAAACCTCGGGAATAACTTTAAGCTGATTTTCAAATTCACGCAGATTCGAGGCATGACCTATGGCCGTTCCATCGGGCAGCCGAAAAATGAAATCGCCAAAACCAAGATTATTCAAAAAAAATTTGTGCAGTTCGTCTCGCAGTACCGGAGAATTTTTATCAATAAAGACAGCCGGTATCCGTTCCGCCTCAGCGCGGTTTTTGTGTTCAGTGGACACCATCAACAGCGGCACATCTGGAATTTCCCCTCGGATAGACCGGAGGAAATCAAAGCCGGCCAGCGCATTCGACCGACCGGATTTCCTGAAAGTTGCATCGGAGATTACCGTAAAAACGTAGGGCTTATAGGTTTGATACAAGTGTTGGGCTTCTTCGTAGTTCTGCGCCATGAGTATTCTGGGCCGGGCTCTCATCCGCAGCAGACGGTGTCGCTCATTAAGACTTTCGTCAAGCACCGATTGGGTCTGGCGCACCACTTCACTGTAAATGAGGGGCAGAATGAGCGAGCGATAGAGCGGTGAGTCTTCAACGTAGATAATCACCCGCACCATTGCCCGTTTGGTATCCATCGCCACATTTTGATGATCTTCAACATTTTTGATGATAGCGAGCAGCAGATCGGCCTCGCAGCACCAGAGGAAAATTTTATCGACGCCCCGCCTGTCCACCTTGTCCGGGAAGGTGGAACGCATGTTATGGCTGACCAGAATGACCGGAATATCCGGCTGGATTTTTTTGATGGCCGAACCTAATGCAAAGGCATCCATCCCACCCAGAAAAGGCATGGTGATGACCATATCGAACTTTTTCCCGGTGAGCAGATGAAACGCCTCTACCGCTGATGAGACCCTGGTGATTTTCGGCGGCTTGCTGAGATTAAGACCGTGGTATTCATTGATGAGGCGGGTTGCGATACTGCCGTCCTCCTCCATGATGTAGGCATCATACAAACTGGAAATGAGGAGGATCTCCTGCACCTTAAAAGGCATGAGGTCGTGAAAGATTTTGAAATGGGGATCAAAATCGGCAATGACCTCATTAGAATCGGTAGTTTTCGACATCATTTCCCTACGCAAGAACCATCACTTTTGCCGCGTCGCATTTTGCCTTACCAGCTACTCTAAGTCTGATCTTATTAAAAATAAAATAGAATCAGCAATAATCAACCAAAGAGATAAATGAGCGGAAACCAGCTGACCAGGATCAGAAAAAGAGGCAGGAGCACGAGAGTCAGACGAAGCGCTGTTCGTTGAAACACACGCACCGACTGCTGAAGATTGGCAATTGTTGTAAAAGACGAAGTCATCCCTGTGCTTATGCCGAAAAAAGTCGCTCCGAAAAGCGACAGATAGATCAGATACCCGATAAAATGATACTGCTTTTTCAGGATATCAAAAGGACAGCGGTGAAAAGGCATCCCATAAATATAGGAAGAGATTACCGCGGTAATAACCAGCAGGGACAAGAAGAAAAAAATCACCCACAGCAGACTGAATATGATACCGGTTATCCTTTCCGCTTTTAAAGAGGTTCCTGCAGTTTTTCGCAATAGACCATAGCCAAAACCTAACAAGAGCCCGGCCAGACCGTAAAAAAGCACCATCACCATTCGGACCGGCACCGGCCCGATAAGGTTTTTCCCGTCACCTGCGGCCTGGCCGAATACTACCCCGCAGCAGGAGGTGATAATATCCGGTTTCAGCTGTACCAGGTACAGCAGCAGCAAAACGGTGTCGAGGACCAGCAGCGGTGCCAGGAAAAATGCATACCAGAATTTGAATCGGGTCAACGGCAAATACTCAGAGCTGATGTCCAGACGATGCAGCACGATCCAGAAGCCATAAAGAAATATGCCGCAAATTTTGACCAGCAACAGAGGTATGCCGTAGCTGTTGGCAAGAAAGGCGCCCGTAGCGCACATTGCCCCGATGAGGATCTCGGCATATGTATCAGCTGCAAGGACCAGAAGGAGCAGAGAAAAGAGCTGCAGAACCAGGCCGTATTCCATCAGGAGTGCCGACAGCCAGGTCTCATTTTCCAGTTGAATCTGCCGTGCGGTGTCGGCCTCGCCATCCCAGAACCGCAAAATCCTGACAGCTGTCCAGACCGTTCCCCCGGTCATACATAAGGCTGCTGCTGATATGACGAGAAGGGTAATCGACCAGAAATTTAGCAGCATAGTCCCTCACCGCCCCGACAACTGATGCAGAATTATGCCGTCTCTCACCTCAATTATTCTGGCCATCGCCGGATGGGCACTGACTATCGGGTCATGGGAAGCAATCACCACGGTTCGCCCCTCGTCCCTTAAGGACGCCAGCATGTCAACCACTTCCCGCGACAGTTTTCCGTCAAGATGGGCGGTCGGTTCATCGGCGACAATAATCGGCGGGTCATTTATCAGGGCACGGGCTATTGCCACGCGCTGCAACTCCCCACCGCTCAGCTGAGTGACTGAAAAATTTCTCCGATGGCTCAGGCCAAATTTTTCCAGCAGTCGATCGGCTTTGCGCACGCGATCGCCGGGAGAAATCCCTAAAGGAAGCAGGGGAAGGGTTATATTTTCCAGGACGGTCAGATGGTCAAGCATATTATAGTGCTGAAATACAAAACCGGTCAGTTCGCGCCGGTAACGGGTAAGAAAATGATCCGGCAGCCTGGATATTTTTTTACCGCCAATCGTTGCTCTGCCGCTGGTCGGCGCAAAAATACAGCCGATAAGAGAAAGCAGGGTAGTCTTCCCCGAGCCGCTCGGTCCCTGGACACAAACCATCTCATTTCGGGCGACAGTGAAACTGACCTGTTTCAGGGCGATAACTTCATTGGCCTGGCCCTGATTGTATATCTTTGTCACCGCCTGCAATTCAACGAGATTGTCTGGCATCATCAGATCACCGAATCAGCTCGGACCGTCGCGGCCCGCCAGGCAGGCACCGCCGTGGCACAGAGATACGGAACGACCGACAGGGAGAAGACCAGCAGCAGATCGCTGGCGGCCAGCGGGGGCGCCAGAGAAAATACGGGCCGAATAACCGACCAGCCGAGAAAAATCGGGCGAAAGAGCGCCCCACCCCAGAAAACAACATGCACCCACGCAAGCAGATATCCGCTTATAAAAGCGAGAAGAGAGAGAGACAGGGATTCACAGAAACGTAACAGCATGATATCGCTGGTCTGCCAACCGAGTATCTTAAGGATCGCGACCTCTTTTCTCTCCTCCCGGGAAAGTCCCGATGCCTTGTCCCAGGCCAGAATGACAAAGGCAGCCAGGGCGGTCAAGAGACAGACAGTACCCAGCCCGCTGCGCCGGTTGAAAACTACTTTATAGGTCTTCAGAATCTGATTCCTGGTGATAACCCTGCTTCCCGGTAATTTCTCACTTATTTTTCTGGCAATTGTCTCAATTTCATTCGGATTGGCAACCGAAACCAGCAAATCGGTGACAAAACCGTCGGCAATGGCAAAGAGATCTCTCGCGTCGGCCAGATTCATGACCATCAGATCCGCGGTGAGGATCTCGGTTTTTGGGGCAAACAGGCCGACTGTTGCAAAGGAGGCTTGACTGAGATCCGGTCTGAATAAAGAAAAATGTTTTCGATTCCCGAGCTGGAGCTGACGTCGGACATTATCGCTGATGGCCACCTGCCCTCGTTCGCTGGCGACAGGCAAGCGCCCCTCGGCCAACCCGAACAGCTGCGTGCCACCAGAATCACCGGCCCGGGCCGGCAGACCGATTATCGTATAGTTCGCCCCGTTGCTCTCATCAAAATAATAGCCCCAGATCCGCTCTTCTATTTTCTTGATACCAAAGATTGGTGCCAGCGGAATCTTCGCCGAAGAGGCAATGGACACCTGCCTGCCTGCCGACATCTGTTGCACGGTAATGTCCGGAGCCGTCGCAAGGACCGTCTGCGCCGCTTCGGTCAAGGCCCTGCTCACCAGCTGAAAAGAGGCAAAAAGAAAAACAACCAGGGTAAAGATGATAAAGACGCCTCCATTCTTGAGGGATTTTCGCCCGAGAGAAGAGAGGGCGTAATCAAGAATATTCAGCAGTCGGCCCAACCTATTTCCAGTCATGGGCGAGCGACCGGGGCCCAGAAAAAAGTCGAGGGAAAATGGTCGATTGCACCGGGATGATCCATCGACACCACTACCGGATCGCTGACTGCCGGGTGACGGGTATAGCGCGCCTCGGTGGACAGGGCTAAATCGGACAGACCAAGGCTTGCGACCACCCCCTGGAGGATTTGAAGATTCTCCGCCTGCTCACCCCTTTTGATGAGCACCGTGTGGGCAACCGCACCACCCAGCATTGACAATATCATCAATGTCATCAGCAAACCGGTGGAAGGACGCATATTCAATTTGTTTTCGGCATGGGAGTGTCCTGCATCGTATGCCCGGACATTGAATGTTCTTTCATTTTATGACCTTTCATCGTATGACCTTTTCGTAGTGATTCTATGACATCCGGGGTTATCTCGGCAAAGCTGTAGATCTTCTTGCCGTGATGATCCTTGAAGAAACTCTCAGCGCCGGCCTGACTGTCAAAAGGAATGAGCTCATGCCCCATGGGACCGTACACATCGCTGCCCTGTACAAAAATTGCTTTTTTTCCGTCAATCCATTTCTGGCTGTAATAGTCTTTCACAAAAACTTCGTCTACCGTGTTCCCCGCAGCAGCGCCAAACTGTTGTGGGGCAAAGTAATAGGCCATCAGGTCCTTTACTCCATCAAAGATCTCGGTACTGCCATCGGACATAGTGATTTGTGTCAGCCACTGCGGATACTTCGCCACAAACATGCCGCAGACCGGACACCGGCTCTCTTTATTTACCGATTCGCCTGCCTGAAGACCTGCACTATTACTGACTCCTGCGGTAGCAACGAAGAACAGAACGGTTATTAATATAAGTGAATTTTTCATTATATACCTCATTGGTAAAGTGGTCGGATGAGATGCGGTATTTTAACTCGATCAATACCCAAAAATTTCCCGCAGTTCCGCCGCACCGACGCCGCCAAGAAGAGCGGCCAGTATCCTGCGGTCCGGACCTATAAAGACGGTCTGCGGATAAGCACGGATACCATACAGATCGGCAAGTTGCGCCTGCTGATCCTGAACAACCGGAAACACCAGGCCGAGTTCCTTGGCAAAAGCCTGCAGATCGTGCTCTTTTTCATAAAAACTGCCGATATATATAATCTGCAGCCCCTTGTCTTTATGGGCAGCATAAAACTGAGTAAACGCAGGCGTATCAGCCCTGCAAAACCGGCAGTTGGTTTCGAAAAAACGCAGGATAACCGGACGGCCCTGCAGAGTGGATAAAACAATGACATTGCCCCTTAAATCCTTGACTGCAAAATCGGGGGCCGTGTCGCCGAGTTGCAGCGGTTTGTTTTTTTCCTCCTGGTCACATCCGAGCAGCAGGAGGACCAGCAGGAAAAAATAAAGAAAAGACCTCGCTGTATCTGTTTTTAAATGCATAGCCGAGCTTCCGGTTTCATTTCCGTGTTTGCATAAGGAACAGGTTGTATGTTACTGTGTGACACAATCACGAAGAGATAAAATCATGAACAGTTTGGCTGCGTGAACCCCTTGTCGCTCCCTGCGTGCATGATGGAAAGATTTTCAATGCCCTTGGCTGGTGCTCAGTTCAATCCCCGTGCTGTGCGGGGATAAGTTGCGTCACGAAATAATTTTATCATGAAAAGCATGAGAAAATTATTTCTAAGCAACTCATTACCTGACAGGATAATGGCATCGATCGAAAATATCAATCTCACCGCCGGTGAAAAAACACTATGGACAGCCAGGAATTTGTCAACATCAGGAAAAAACTGGACAAAACCCAGAAGCAGCTTGCCGGTATAATGGGGATCTCCCTCAAAGCAGTCTGCAGCTATGAACAGGGCTGGCGCACGATACCAGGCCATGTGGAACGTCAGCTGATTTTTCTGCTGAGCCAAAAAGTTACACCCTCGGAAGAAACCGCGAACTGCTGGGATATTCGGCATTGTCCAGAAGAAAAAATAAAGCAGTGCCCGGCCTGGGAGTTCAGCGCCGGCAATTTATGCTGGTTCATCGGTGGAACTCTCTGCAACAATACGCCCCATGCGACCTGGCAGAAAAAGATGGAAAGCTGCAGAAAATGCTCGGTAATGCAAAGAATTATCAGATAACGGCAAGCTCTCCCCCAAACAAGCGGCAGTCAATGTCAGCTCAATCTGCCCCCGGGAATTATCCCCGGAGAACGTTGCCCTGATCAGCTTTTCCTGAGAAAGCAGTCCCCGTAATATTTCAGCTCAGCAATTGATTCCCTGATATCGTCGTAGGCGCGATGCCTGCTCTCTTTTTTGAAATGTGCCAGATCCGGGGCCCAGCGCTTAGCCAGCTCCTTGATCGTGCTGACATCGATATTGCGATAATGAAAGTATTGCTCCAGTTCAGGCATAAACCGGGCCAGAAAACGACGATCATGCCAGACCGAGTTGCCGCACATCGGCGAAACCCCGTGGTCAACCCACTGACGAATAAAGTCCAGGGTCTCCAATTCTGCCTGCCGGCAGGTATACGTGCTCTTGCTGGATCGCTCAATCAAGCCGGATTCTCCATGATGCTGGGTATTCCAGGCATCCATTGCCGCCAGCACCTCTTCCGGATGATGAATAGCTATATCCGGGCCCTCGGCGAGGATATCCAAGTGCGAGTTGGTGACGATCGTTGCCAACTCCAGAACCTTGTCTGTAAAGGTGTTCAGCCCGGTCATTTCCAGATCGATCCACACCAGGTTACCGTTGTCTTTCATAGAGATCCTATCCTTTCACACCAGTGCATATTGATATATAATGGCTCAATTAGAGAAAAACCGGACACACATCTTTGGAGCAAATATCGACCTTCCCCTCTTTTATCAGGCGCACACAGGCATCGACGCTCTCAGCGTGATAGAGGGTTCCCCGGCCTGATCGGATTGCATCAAGTGCATTGTCTATGCCAAGCGATGCGCGATATGGGCGATGGGAGGACATGGCTTCCACCACATCGGCCACGACAATAATCTTTGCTTCCAGGAGCATTTCCTTGGCGGTGAGCCCCCGAGGGTAACCCGAGCCATCCAGATGCTCGTGGTGCTGATAGACAATTTCCGCCACTGGCCATGGGAAATGGATATTTTTCAAAATTTCATACCCCACCTCCGAGTGGCATCGGACGATGGCTTTCTCTTCTTTGCTTAATCTGGATGGTTTGGCCAGATAATCGGAAGGCAGCGTTATTTTGCCGATATCGTGCAGCAGGGCGGCAATATGCAGCCCCTCGAGCTGGTGGGCCGAGAGACCAAGTTCCTTACCGATAGCGCAGGCTAAAAGATCAACACGCAGTTGGTGACCGGCAGTATAGGGATCCCTTTTTTCGGCGGTGGAAGAGAGTGAAGAGACTGTTTCTTCGAGGCTTGCATGCAGTTCATCGCGACTTTTCTTCAGCTCTTCCATGGCTACCTTTCGTTCGGTTATATCCCGGGCAATCCCCCGATAACCGAGAAAGGCACCCTGGTCGTCAAAAATCGGTACCGCATTGTTTTCCAGCACCACGATCTGACCACTTTTGCCAAGACAGATATTCTCCAGACCGTTAATAGCTTTCTGGGCAAGAATCAAGTCATTAAAGGTGCTGATAAATGTTCTTGCCTGCTGGGGAGAGACGATATCCAGCAGCGTTTTATTGAGTATCTCTTCCGGCAGATAACCGAGCAGATCCCGCACCCTGGGGCTTGAATACGTATATCGCCCGGAACTGTCGGATTCCCAGATCCAGTCGCTGGTGGTCTCAATCAGGTTGCGGTAGCGTTCCTTGCTCTGCTCCAGGGATTTCATCAGAGTTTCGCGCTCCTTAAAGATGCCCAATCGCTCCCGATCGGCCAGAATGGTCTGGCGGATGGAGTACACCGAAAGCAGCGAGACGACCAGCAGGATCCCCAGGGAGATGACCGTCAGTTTATTGCGGATTTCAGCAATCTCCGCATAGACATCATTGGTATACATGCCGGTGCCGATGATCCACCCCCAAGGCTTAAAACCTTTCACATAGGACATTTTCGGCGATATTCTGGCAGGCTCATCCTTCCACTGCCACAGATAGTCCACATACCCGGCCCCTTGTTGTTGGACTATCTTGACAAAGTCGACAAAAAGGTGCTTGCCGTTCGCATCCGTAAAATTGGTGACATCCTTGCCGTCCAGATCCGGTCGGTAGGGGTGCATGATCACCCGCGGAACCATATCGTTGATCCAGAAGTAATCTTTCTTCTCCGGGCCGTAACGCAGATTATGAATACGCAGGACCGCACGTTTCTGGGCCTCGGCCCGGGTTAATTCGCCGTTCTGCTCCCGCTCATAATAGGTACCGAGCAGACTCCAGGTGGTCTCGGTCAACTCCCGGATCATTTCTTTTTTCCTGGCCAGAAAGCTTTCCTCAAGCTGCGGCATGAGAACGAAAAAAATAGCGGTCACAAAGAGGACGAGGGTGAAAAACGCAGGCAGGGCAATGCGGCGGGATGTCTTGTGGGACAGCTCTGTAAATTTTTTTTCAAGCATAACCATGCCCCGAATGCAGAGAGTAAAAAGAGCCGAAGCCCAGGTGTTCAGCTGCAATATATCATGACAGAACGTCTCTGACGCATTGCGCTAAAGTCTTCATATTAAAGGGTTTTGTCAAGTATTTTTTAATTCCCATCCGTATCGCTTCTTCCTCGGTAATCTTTTTGCTGTAGCCAGTGCATAAAATAATGGGAAGATCTGGTCTGATTCTTAAGAGCTGCATCGACAACTCCACCCCGGACATCTCCGGCATGCTCTGATCGGTTATGACCACGTCGAATGCTTGAGGATTGGCCCGAAACGTATCCAGCGCATCATGGCTCCTCACTACAACAGTAACCGTGTAACCGAGGTTTTCAAGTATACGCCCCCCCATTGTCGCCAGTAATTCTTCATCATCGACAAACAAAATCCTTTCCTTACCCCGTTTGAGCTGGACCGGGATTTGCTCTTTTTCAGCCAACGGTTCCTTTTGCAGTACCGGAAAATAGATGGTGAAGGTTGCCCCTTCACCTGGCGCACTGTTCACCCGCAGCACCCCATCATGGCTTTTGACAATTCCAAGCACTATTGACAAGCCCATCCCGGTTCCTTCATGAACTCCCTTGGTTGTAAAAAAAGGATCAAATATCTTGCCCTGGATTTCTCTGGCAATGCCGATACCGGTATCGGTTACACTGAACTTGAGATAGCGTCCGGGATACAGATCAGGCTGGTGGACAACATCATCTCCTGTCAGTTCCACCAGCATACCGGACACTTTCAGCGTTCCTTTCTCATCCATGGCATGCACCGCATTGGCGCACAGATTCATCAGCAGCTGATGAATCTGGGTCGCATCGGCAAGTATCAGGCCACAGTTTTCCCCAAAATCCTGCACGATCTCGACTGTCGTCGGAATAGTCGAGCGAAGGAACTGCAACGATTCCCGGACGACCTGGCACAGATCCAGGGGAATCAATTCCTGATCGGTCTGACGACTGAAGGTGAGAATCTGTTTGACCAGTTCTTTTACCCGTTGCGACGCTACAATGATCTGGTTTACACAATAGCTTTCCGGGCTCTCTTTTGGCAGAGTGAGCCTGGCCATCTCCGCATTGCCAATGATGATTGCCAGCATATTGTTAAAATCATGCGCTATGCCGCCGGCCATGATGCCGATTGCCTCCATCTTCTGCGACTGCATATACTTGACTTCAAGTTCGTATTTCTCTTTTTCGGTTTTTTTAAGCAGCGATATATCTTTGGTGATTGACAGGATGTGCTGTTCTCCATCTACCTCAATAACATTGGCAGACATCAGTCCTGTCTTTTTCGAGCCATCTCTCATTCTAAAACAGAACTCCAGATTTCTGACATAGCCGTCCCGCTGCAATATCTGTATGAAACGATGACGATCCCCGGCATCATCCCAAATGGCGATATCAAGAGAAGACCGGCCGATCACGTCCTCGGGGCTATAGCCGGTAATTTCAGTGAAACCAAGGTTAATATCCACATAGGTTCCGTCCATTTTATTGATATTGATAGCATCCGGGCTGGTCAGAAAAGCCAGTCGAAAACGTTCTTTTGCCTCATCAAGGGCTTTCTCGCGGAGTTTACGTTCAGTGACGTCAAAGAAAATGGACTGAAAAGTGCCGTCAGGCATCATTTTGGTCCGCATTTCAATAGAAATTTCCGAACCGTCCGGACGAAGCAGTACCCGTTCAGTCGCCACCTTTTCTCCTTTTCGTAGGAGGTCAAAGCGAAAGGGGAAATTTTCCATACTCTCCTGGCTAAAATTCAGGCAGCTGATATGCTTGCCAAGAAGCTCCTCTCTTGTTCTGCCCGTCAAAGAACAGAAGTACTCGTTCACCTCAATAATGTCGCCCGCCTGCGAGCCAAGAACGACGCCACCCACGGCAAGATCGACAATGGCCCGAAACCGTCCTTCACTTGCCTGCAACGATTCCTCCGCAGTCATATTGTCGATCGCAAGAGCGACCAGCTCAGCAACGGAGACCATAAGATTCAGGTCGATCTGATCATAACAGGCAGCATCAGAATAACTCTGCACCGTCATCACCCCGATCATTTTCCCTTTAATCTGCAAGGGTACACCCAGCCAGATTTCTGCCGGCGTACAGGGTGGGATTGTCAGGAGACTACTGGCCATTCGATCCAGAGCTTTTTCTTTCGTTATCAAAAGAGGGCGTCCGGTACGAATGACTTCTGCCGTTAATGATGCTGTTTTACTGATTTCAAGAACCGGAGGGAACCAGGTATCGACAGCGTCGACAAAGTATGGAAATGTTATGCTGTCGCTTGCCGCATCATACAAAGCAATAAAAAAATTGGTCGTGTTAATGACAGGCATCAAGGCGAAATGAACAGTTTTGAAAAATTCGTCAAGGGTCGTCGATACATGCACAGCATTGGATATTTTTAACAGGGCGCCGTTGAGTTTTTCAGTACGTTCTCGCACAGCTGCTTCTTGTTCCAGAATATATATTCGTTGTCTCAGTTCTTCGTAGCTTGGTTTTCCAGCCATTGCCTTGCGCTCTCTTATTTGCAAATGATATTCAACAGGAATATTGGATAGTTTCTTGTTATAAAATACATATCTTAAGGGAAAGAACCCATAGGAAAGTATAACATGTCCTGGATTGCCTCCGGCAATTAAAAAGAACCCTCTGTAATGACAAGGGGAAATAAGTGGAAAAACTTTTTCATGGCAAACCGATGCGGGACTGGCTCGACCAATGTCCTGTTTTAGCCGATATCATCGCCACACGACCTGTATTTTGGTTGAATCCGGAGAGGAAATCCTGCTCTGAGGCTCAAGCTTTTATTGATTTCGATCATACGGACCAGCAGGATGCTGCAGATCGACTGGATCGTTTTCGCCCTTATTTTGCCCGGACATTTCCGGAAACGGCACCCGCCGGTGGACTGATCGAATCCCCTTTGCGGCACATCCCGGCGATGCATGCGGCAATTGAAGATTATTACGGTATTGAAATCCCGGGCAGGATGCTGGTGAAGCTGGACAGCCACCTGCCCATCTCCGGCTCCATAAAGGCCCGTGGCGGTATCTATGCGATTGCCAAATTTGCCGAAGCAACGGCAATTGCCAGCGGGCTGCTGAAAATAACCGATAATTATGCCTTGCTGGCCTCGGCGCGATGTCATGACCTTTTCCATCGCTATTCGATTATCGTCGGTTCAACGGGAAATCTGGGTCTGAGCATCGGTATAATTGGGGCAGAATTAGGTTTTCGCGTCATTGTTCATATGTCGGCCGATGCCAAACATTGGAAAAAAGAAATGCTGCGCGCAAGGGGGGTCAGCATTGTTGAACATGACGCCGATTACAGCATCGCCGTTGCTAAAGGCCGTGAGCAGGCAAAGGCTGATCCTTTCAGTTATTTTGTCGATGATGAAAATTCGCGAGATCTCTTTTTAGGCTACGCGGTTGCGGCAAAAAGATTACAGGCACAGTTCGACGAACACTCGATTCAGGTCGATGCGGACCATCCACTCCTCGTCTATCTTCCCTGTGGCGTTGGCGGAGGGCCCGGCGGGGTAAGCTTTGGCCTGAAGCTGGCCTTTGGCGACAATGTCCACTGTTTTTTTGGCGAGCCGACCCAGTCTCCTGCCATGCTGGTAGGACTTGCCACCGGACTCGACCATGAAATCTCCGCTCTGCAACTGGGCATTAAAAATAAAACCATCGCCGACGGCCTGGCGGTCAGCCGGCCTTCTCAATTGGTCTGCCGGGTAATGCGCCATATGCTTTCGGGAATCTTTACCGCTGAAGATAGAGAAATGTATCGCCTGCTGGCGCTGTTGGCCGACAGTGAAGATATCCGCCTCGAACCATCTGGGGTCATTGGTTTTGCCGGTTTTGCCAGACTTACCAAAGCATGGGAAGAGCTGCATCTCACTCCAGCCCGGCAACAGCAGGCCACACACCTGATTTGGGCAACAGGCGGGAGCATGGTCCCCGATTCTGTGTGGCAGCAAGATTTCAGGCAGGGCAGACATCTGCTGGCAAATGGGGATGCATCAACGGAATTCAGGTGAAATCATGCCGCGCCCTCCATCTCAGCCAAGCTATTTACTTTCCACAGACGCCCCTGTTCAAGCAGGCGATGCCGGCAATTGGTCCGGGCTATTGATATTTTGCCAGCTGTGGCGCAGGGCTTCCGGAATGAGGGGGGTATCAATTTTGGGATGAACGGCAGCATCACCGATGCGTAAATTCCCTGCAGACACCAGCTCTTCAAAAATTTGGCCGGCCCGAAAATCATACCAGGCCAAAAGCGGTTCCGCTCTCTTGTCCGCTGCAAGTTTAGGCACCCGTCCCCAGCAGCCGGCATGACGGTCGGAGAGCAGCCACTGGATGGCCTCTGTCGTTATATGCGGCATATCGCAGGCGACGAGCAGCCATGAGACCATCGGTTGCCACCGACAGGCAGCGACTATTCCCGTCAGAGGACCGGCCACGCCCGGGACATCCGCCAGACGAATGGTGTCGGCAAGCCTTTCCGGCAGCCTGCCGTTTCCCGAGACGACAATTCCGTCAACCAGAGGAGCAAGAATTTCAGTCGTTCGTTCCAGCCAGGTGATTTTCTGCCCATCCTCTATGAGATGCTTTGGTTGCCCCATCCGGGAACTTTTACCACCGATCAGGATACACCCCCACACAGGTGTCTGCTGCACGAGTGCGTTCATCCGCATTACCAGTCGCTCGACGAATTGCTCCATTGCCCCGTCATCGTTTCCGGGCAATAGCTGGACACCCGGCAATGATTCGGCGGGGGCGCCGGGCTTACGCGGAGGTGCCACAGCATCGCTGTCTGCCTCCATTATTACCAGATCGTACTGTTGTACCAACAAATGCACACCGTATCGATTCTGCGGCCGCATTTCTTTTTGCTTGATACAGATACTGGACAGGGAGCGCAACTCCAGCGCACGCCTGATGTATTGGAGACCTCTCCTTCGTGCTTCCCCGGAATCTGCAGCAACGGACAATACGGGAATATCAGCAAAGCCTGTGGCCGGGAAAGAGAGCTGTATGATCATATCGTTAATGGTGGATTACTGTCCATGCTGTCCGGAAGAACACCGGCCCGGCGTCCCCGCTGCAGAAAAGCCTGGACGGCAGCCTCCCCTTCCTGGCCCAGATTTTTTGAAAAGTCGTTTACATACAGCTCAATATGACTGCGGACGATATCCGGCGCAAGCTCCTGGCTGTTGCTCCTGATATATGGCAAGGAGGCATCGGGATGGGCGAAACTATAGTCAACGCTGGCCCTGATGGCCTGATCGATAGCCATGATCCTCTCGCTGCCGAGACTTCTTCTGGCGGCGATACAGCCAAGCGGAATCGGCAGTCCGGTGCTTTCTTCCCACCACAGGCCAAGGTCCTGCAGACAGAACAGCCCCTGTTCGCCGTAGGTAAAACGGGATTCGTGGATTATCACCCCTGCATCGACTGCACCGCTTTTTACCGCTCCCATGATATGGTCAAAACGCATCTCCACCAGGCGGTGGCAGTCCGGCAGAAACATCTGCAGCAACAGGGCGGCAGTGGTCAGTTTCCCGGGGATAGCGATGGTCATTGCCGCGACATCTTCAAGCGGTGTCCTGGCGGCGGCAATCAGAAGCGGCCCGCAGCCCCTGCCGAGCGCACTCCCCGCAGAGAGCAGACAATATTCATCAAGCACATGTCCCAGAGCATGAAAAGAAAGCTTGGTGACATCAAGCTTTCCGTCCAGCGCCCACATATTCAGCTGCTCCACATCGGCTAAAACCGGTGGGGCAAATGCTGCATCCGGCATCTCGATCATGCCATGAACCAGTCCATAGAAGATGAAAGTATCATTGGGACAGGGGGAAAAGCCGAGAGAAAGTTCGTTCGTCATATGGTCAATTCCTTCATAAGCCGTGCCGCCGTATGAGCCGCTTTCAGGCAGGCGTCCTGCAAACGCCAGGTCGCTGGATTGCGATCCACGACATAATTTGAGATACAGCGCAGCTCAGCACAGGGCAGATTAAATTCCCGGCAGACCCTGGCAACGGCCGCACCTTCCATGTTCTCACAGAGTCCGTTCCACCGGGACTGCAGCATTTTGCCACGAGCGCTGGTGCCGGTTATACCGTTTACCGTGATAAAGACCCCGGCAGTATACTTGATGCCTAGCCTCGCAAAAACAGTCTCACAACGCTGCCGGAGCGGCGCGTCCATGTCATACGCGATTTTTCCGGTGAGTGAGTTTTTCAGATATTCCATTGCCTCGCCCAGACAGATGCCAAAATCACCGGCAATTTCCTTTTCGGCAAGGCAGATATCGAGGAGATCGGGCTGTCGCTGACTGCTCTCATCCGGCTGAAGATACGCTCCTCCCACACCAAAATGCAGGACAGCACCAAACTGTTCTGCACTTTGGCAAAGGAATCTGGTCAATCGAAGGGCTGTTTCAACGGGGCCGACCCCGCTCACCAGCGTCCGGCAGACAGCAGCCGATCCAGGCGGCAATGCAGCCAGAAACGGGACCATTTCAATTTCAGTTGCAGCAACTGCTAAAATCATGGTATCTACGACAGCTCCTCGACGCTAAAGTAAAAGCAAACATTAAAACTTGTAAGAAGTCCGATTCCGCGATGGCTCAGTAAAAAAATTCGTATTTAACCTTACCGTATAACATAACTTAATGCATTGTCCGCAATACACAGACAATCGACATCTTTTTTTCCATACCGCAGAGTATCATGCAAGACGATCTTAGCTTACACGCCTACAACTATCACCTTCCCGAACATCTCATAGCCCAGCATCCCGCAGAAAAACGGGACGACTCCCGCCTGATGGTCGTCAATGCCGCACCTAGGGAGCCAGAACATTGTCGTTTCAGCGATATTGCCAGGTTTATCGGCAAAGAGGATATGCTGGTGGTCAATAATACCAGGGTTTTCCCGGCAAGACTCCTTGGCGCCAAAGAGACCGGCGGCAAGGCCGAGGTTTTCCTGCTCGAATTTCCGACCATAGATCCCCAAAACCACACCACTGCGTTGGCCAACGGCCTGATAAAATCTTCCAAACGACCGAAAAAAGGGTCGATGATCACAATGAACGAGAGGCTGTCCTGCACGGTAGAAGAGGACCTTGAGGGTGGTAAGCTGAGACTGAGACTACACTTCGACCCGTCTCTCGGCCTGGCAGAGACCTTACAACGCAGCGGCCAGGTGCCCCTGCCGCCATATATTTCCAGGAAAAACGGCTGCACCGCAGAAGATGTCACTCGCTACCAGACGGTATACGCCAGCCGGCCGGGAGCGGTTGCCGCCCCGACTGCCGGCCTGCATTTCACCGACTCATTGCTTGCGAAGATCAGCAAACAAGGCACTTCGATTGGCCAGATCACCCTGCATGTAGGCTATGGCACTTTTGCGCCGGTACGGGAAACTGACATCACCCGCCATCAGATCCATCGGGAATACCTTACCATCCCGCAGGAGACAGTCGATACAATCACGGCAACAAAAAAGCGAGGCGGCAGGATATGGGCCGTTGGCACCACTACCGTCCGGGCCCTGGAATTTGGTGCAATAAGAACGGGCCGTCTTCAAGCAATCGAAGACTGGTGCGACCTCTACATCTATCCAGGCTTTCAGTTCAAGGTGATCGATAATTTAATCACCAACTTTCACCTGCCGGATTCTTCCCTGATGTTTCTGGTTTCCGCCCTCTGCGGCAGAAAAACCCTCCTTGACTGCTATGGCATAGCAGTCAAGGAGCAGTATCGTTTCTTTTCCTACGGGGACGCAATGGCTGTTATTACCAAACCATCGGCAATATAGCCTTTGACAGCCAGAACTACCTAAGCAGACGTGGCAGCCGGGCATGCAGCGCAGCTGCCACCGGTTTTGCAGGGTGCCGTGGTTTCCGCCGGTTTGACGGCAGAATCAGTTTTTTTCGAACCATTGGCGGTACTCGCATAGCCGTCGGCATACCAACCGCCGCCTTTTAACTGGAAAGAACTCATCGACATGAGTTTTTTCACCGGTCCGTGACATGTGGGGCATTCACTCAGCGGATCATCAGCAATTTTCTGTTGTACTTCAAAGACGTTGTCGCACTCCTTGCATTCATACTCGTAAACTGGCATTTCTTTTCCACCTATTACATTGCAAAACATTGCAGGTAAATTCCCTGCTCTTAATTATAGAAAGAAACAATGATACAACTCGGTTTCTTTATCGAACTGTTTTTTGAGTCAGGGCAAAAATAATTCCCAGTCCACTTTCTGTCAACATGTTCCATGGCTCGAGTTCAGAAAAATCGACAATCCAATCTGCACCGATGTCTGCTTGTTGTTCCCCCTGTTTTCTGGTATACATGTCGTGTTAGTATCTTACAGATTGTTTTCCTGTTTTTTGCTGGGAAAAATCTGTGGTGAAATATTTCCCGCCTCAAAATGGCACTAAAAAAATCCCGGCATATCAGCTATTTTCCGGGATAAGTTGATGTCCGACCAATTTTGGTTTTTTCGATATACATTCACTTTTTATGATTGGTATTTTTGATTCAGGCGTCGGCGGAATGACTGTTGCCCAGGCGGTTGAACAGCTCCTGCCCGACTCCCCCCTGCTCTATCTGGGGGATATTGCCCGCACGCCCTACGGCACCAAAAGTGCACGAACAATTATTGACTACTCAGTTGAGAACACCCGATTTCTTATACAACAAGGGGCAAAGGTTATTGTCATAGCCTGCAACTCAGCATCCAGTGTGGCAACCGATCGACTTCGCCGGGAGTTCAACATTCCTATCATTGAGGTCATTACCCCTGCCATTGAGCAGGCACTGTCTACAAGTCGGACCGGCAGGATCGGCATTATCGGCACACGGGCCACTATCCGAAGCGGCGTGTATGAGGACAAAATCCGCCAGCAACATCCAGGTTATAAGGTTTTTTCCAAGGCCTGCCCGCTGCTCGTCCCCTTGGTTGAGGAGGGCTGGACAGGTAAGCGGGAGACCAAAATGATTCTCCGCCGGTATCTGCATGACTTGAAAAATCAACAGATCGATACCTTGATACTCGGCTGTACCCATTATCCGCTTCTTAAAGACCTGATACAGGCCCGAATCGGCAAGAAGGTCACGCTCATCGATTCCTCGGCAGCAACCGCCCTTTTTCTTAAAAGCTATATAGATCGCGACAAAGCGTTCGAAACTCCAGGAAACCATGATCCCAGCCAAAACAGGTTTTTCGTCACCGATTTGACGGAAACCGCAGCGCAGATTGCAAGTAAAATATTTGGCCGGACGATTCAACTCCTTCCCATTTAATTCAATTATTCATACGATTGATGAAAAATCTATCTAAAATACTCCTGATCGCCTCCTGCCTGCTGCTGCCGGTTATAAACGCACACAGGGGCGCATGCGGCACCGAATATCCGGAAGATATCGCCGAGCGTTTACAGGCGCGGTACGACAAGATTGCCAGCCTCTCTTTCAATTTCATTCAGAACACCAGCGGCGAGATGACCGGCCGACCGCGCCGGGGTTCGGGCAAGGCCGCGTTTGTCAAACTGGGTGGTAAAAGTTATATGCGCTGGGATTATACCAGTCCGGATAAACAGGTGTTGACCAATGACGGCGAAACGTTCTCCATGTACTTTGCCAAGCTGCACCAGATGATCGTCTCCCCGGCCAATACCCTCGATGCAGATCTCACCTATTCTTTTTTTACCGGGAAAGGCGTCCTGAAGAGGGACTTTTATATTCGCCCGGCCGAGGAAGAATTCCAGTCGGAAAACAGTGCGGTAATCAAGGTGATTAAACTCATCCCGAAAACACCCCAGTCCCAGGTTCAGGACATCCATCTGTGGGTGACACCCGACTCACTGATCCGCCGGATAAATATCCGCGATCAGTTCGGCACCGTAACTGTTTTGAACTTTACTGATATCACTGTTGACAGCCTGGTTGGCAAGCCTCCAAAAGAACTGCTGTCATTTTTTTCCTTCACTCCCCCTGAAGGAACAGAAATTATCAGGCAATAAAGTGGGACCAGACACCTCTTCTCCATTCAGGCTCGCACTTATTGCCATGCCGTGGTCGATATTCAACCGACCGTCCATTCAACTTGGCGCCCTGAAGGCTTACCTGGAGCGCGAATCGTCGTATCGACTGGACAATTATCACCCTTATCTGGATCTCGCGCAAACTATCTCCCCGGACATCTATAGCCAGATCGCCCTCTCCGGCTGGGCCGGAGAAGCCCTTTTTGCCCCACTGCTGTTTCTCGAAAAAAGACCTGATGCCCGAAAACTGTTCCGCCGGTGCCTGACCGGAAAAATTAAACCCCTGCCCGATTTTGACGAGCTGGTAACAGCTGTTGAAGAGAGCTGCACCAGACTGCTGACAACCATCCCCTGGCACCAATATGATCTTATCGGTTTTTCCCTCTGTTTCAGTCAACTGTTTGCCTCGCTCTACATGGCTGAAAAAATGAAAGAGAAATGGCCGGAAGTACCCATTGTTTTCGGTGGTTCATCCTGTTCCGGTGATATCGGCAAGTCCCTGGTCGACCATTTCCCGCAAATAGACTACCTGGTCGATGGGGAAGGAGAACGGCAACTCCTCGACCTCTGTCATTTCGTCAGCGGACACAGTGACAGCCTGCCCGGAAAAATCCGCCGCCGGCGCCCTGATTCTACAACTGAAAAAGACAATCCTGTGCAACCTATGGAAATGGACGATCTTCCTTTTCCGGATTACAGCCATTACTTTAAGGAGATGCACCAACATTTTTCCGACCAGCCATTTATCCCCCTGTTACCGATAGAATTTTCACGGGGCTGCTGGTGGAACAAATGTACTTTTTGCAACCTCAATCTCCAGTGGCAGAAATATCGCAACAAAACAAGCGACAGGATGCTGGCGGAAACACTGCACCTCGCCGAAACCCATGCATGCCTGCATTTCACTTTCACCGACAATGCCCTGCCGCCAAGGCAAGCAGATCTTTTTTTCCGAAAACTCGCGCCAAAAAAACTGGATTTTGACTTTTTTGCCGAGATTCGCCCAATTTCCGAACCAAAAAAACTGAACCTGTACAGTCAGACCGGTCTTAAAACCGTCCAGGTGGGAATCGAAGCCTTATCGACATCTCTGCTGGCAAAAATGGCCAAGGGAACGACGACCCTCGACAACATTTCCATCATGAAAATGTGCAGTACATCGGCAATCCGGCTGGAGGGCAACCTGATCACCGACTTTCCCGGCACAACGGAAGAGGAAATTGCCGAAACGCTCCATAATCTCGAATTTGTCATGCCTTTTCCTCCCCTGCAGACAGCCTCCTTTTTTCTCGGCTATGGCTCGCCCATGCACCGCAGCTGCAGTTCCGCCAATGCATTCTCCATCCAAAAAATCATCCCGCATGCGAAAAACCGCAGCCTCTTCCCTGAAGCATATCTCCGCTCAATGACCATGCTGATCAACAGCTATCGAGGCGACAAAAAACTCCAGCACAGACAGTGGCAGCCGGTAAAACAGAAGATCCAGGCCTGGCAGAATTTTCATAAGCGCAGATCGAAAAGCCGGCCGCACCCTCTCAGTTACCGTGATGGCGGGACATTTCTCATTATCCGTCAGGAACGGCTGTCAGACACCCCGCTGTTGCACCGCCTGCGAGGGACATCAAGAAGGATTTATCTCTGTTGCGAACAACCGATTGAAATAACTAGGATTCTGGCGGAATTCCCCCAAATCCATGAGCGGATCCTACGAAATTTTATTGATGAAATGTGCGATAAACGTCTTATGTTTCAAGAAAACGGCCACGCTCTGTCACTGGCAGTGCGAAATACCGGCGACGGCCGGAGATAAAATTCGCCATGATGCCTGCTCCGGAACAGCGACGAGGACTTGTCAAGCTGTCCAGCTATGCTATAATCTGTTCCGATTCTACGCTGGCGTGCCATCTGAAATTGGAATTTCCAGGAATGTATCAACTCTCAGGCATCAGTTATGTAACTGACCAAAACCGTAAACCGTATTTTTTCTTTTTCTATAATGGGTAGACATGACAGAAACAGACAATGAAAGTTTTGAAGAACTCTTCAAGGCCGAAAAAACCACCAAAATAAGACACTTAACGCCGGGACAAAAAATCCAGGCGACCATCGTCGGCATAAACGACGAGACGACCTTTCTCGATGTCGGCGGCAAGAGCGAAGGCGTGCTCAACAGCTCCGAGCTCAGAGACAACGAAGGTAATTTCAAGTATCAGCTCGGTGACAAACTGGATGTGTATTTTCTGCAGACGAAATCGTCCGAGCAGCTTTTCACCACCTCCATCGGTTCCGGTTCCTCCGCTGCCCACCTTGAGGAAGCCTTTCGCAGCGGTATCCCCGTAGAAGGATTCGTGAAAGCGGAGATCAAAGGCGGCTTCGAAATCACCCTCGGGGGCAATGTGCGAGGTTTCTGTCCCTTTTCCCAGATGGGTCTGCGGCGGGTTGAAGATGCGGCCAAAGAATATCTGGAGACCCATATGAAATTCCAGATTACCCGGTTTGAGGAAAATGGCCGCAATATCGTCCTCTCAGCGCGGGCGATTCAGGAAGCGGAACGGGCAGAACTGCGTGAAAAATTACAGCAGACGCTGCAGGAAGGGCAGACAGTCGAAGGGGTGGTCAGCTCTATCCGAGAGTTCGGAGCCTTTGTCGATATCGGCGGCGTAGATGGCCTTATTCCCATCTCGGAAATCGGCTGGAGCCGAGTCGATAAGGTCGAGGAATATTTTACCGTCGGCCAGAAAGTCCAGACCGTGATCAAAAAACTCGACTGGGACAAGGAGAGAATTTCTCTCAGCTACAAGGAGACCCAGGCCGATCCATGGAACGAAGTGACGACTCTTTTTCCGGAAGGCACAACCCATATGGGAACGGTCGCCAGGCTTGCTCAATTCGGGGCCTTTGTGACGCTCGCCCCAGGCATCGACGGCCTGATTCATATCTCGAAGCTTGGCGGCGGCCGACGAATCAATCACCCCCGTGAAGTGCTGGAAGAAGGACAGAATATCGATGTGACAATTGACGGAATAGACCTCGCGGAAAAAAGAATCAGCCTGGTACCGGCTGACTATGTCTCACCTGAGGCGGAACAGGACAAGGAGCGAGACGAATACAAATCCTTTAAGACCAAGGAAAAAAAGGCCAGACCTGCAGCCGAAATGGGCAGCTTAGGCGCCCTGCTCAAAGCAAAAATGGCCGAGAAAAAGAAATAATCTTTTTATGACAGGCGCCAGCTCGTCATTTCGTTTGGCGCCTGTCAATCGCATACCACGGTTTTCTTCATCTCCAAAAACCTAAATTTGGCAATGGTAAAGTAAAAAGCTTCATGCATGATTAAGGAGCTTTAGCTCTAATGGGTGCGGATCGAGATAATGCTGGTTGGCCAGGTACTCCTGCTTGAATTTTTTGGTGAAAAACTTCATAAGTGTCAGGGGAACTATCAATGGGATCATTCCCTGATGGTATTGATCTATTACGTCAAGCACCTCCTGCTTTTCCAGAGGAGACAGGTCGTTTTTAAAATAACCGAAAACATGCGTCAACACATTGGTATGCTTCCTGTTGGTGCTCTTTTTGGCGAGAGCGCTCATCAACAGTGCTTCATACCGGCTAAATAACTCCTCGATAGAGAGATCTTTGGCTTTTGCCACCAGACGGCCCATTTCTCGATATTCTTTTTCACTATGGGAGAGAAGCAGCAGTTTATGGGTCGTATGAAAATCGACCAACCCACCTCTCTTTTTGGCCGTAGCGACAAGTTCCCGCCATCTTCTGTGTACGAAAATACGCTGGATAAAATTTTCGCGCAGAACCGGGTCGTTAAGCCGCCCGTCCTCTTCAACCGGCAGATGGGGGAAATATTCCATAAACAACCTGGCAAAGATGCCAATACCGTTAGTATTGGCCATCCCCGATTCGGAATATACCTTCACCCTTGCCATGCCGCTGCTTGGTGACATGCGTTTGAAAACAAAACCGTCAAGTTTTTCCCGGGCAAGCTCATCCAGCCGGACAGAAGCCCATTTCTTCATCTGATCGGTATAATCTATGTTACTTTTTCGAGTTACCAATCTTGGGTCTGCAGGATTGCCGACAAGTCGCATGGCCTCCCGGGGAACGGTGAGACCGCATTCAACCTCAGGACAGACAGGTATATATTCCACATATCGCCCCAGAGTGTCAGTCAGGAATCGGTCATGCTGATGGCCGCCGTCATATCTGACATTATTGCCAAGCAGGCAGGAACTCACTCCAAGTCGTATCTTGTCATCCATCTCTCTCTCCCTTTTATGTCTTCCATTTAATTTTTAAATGTGCACAATTAAACAAAGGAACTTGACATCCATCCTGCACTCAGCAATATTACAAAATTGGAATTGGCCCCATACATTTGCTTGGTTCTATTTTTTGATGAGGCAGACGGCAGAAATGAATATAAATAAGTCATTATAATGATTTCTCTCTACAAAAGAAGAAGTCGTTTTATCTATGCAGCCGTTGTCTTTCTGATGGTCTTTGCGGCCATCGCTTATTTCTATATTCAAAGAGAAGATGCCCTCGACCATAAATTCTTCAAGACTCATGCCGCTATTCTGGCCAACGACATATGGGCACTCAACCAAAATGGCGCCGACGCCTACCTGCAGCTTGCCGTCAAGGCCGATTATTACAAATCCCTCTCCGTATCCATCCCCGGCACCGAAACTTTCATTTCGGCTACCTGCCCTCCATTATCAGGTCTCTCACTCTTTCTCTATAAGATAAGGCTGATCGGGGTAAAAAAGCTCTCAGCAGAGATCATACACGGCGACCAGGTTATCGGCATTCTCAAGGGGGAGAAGTACGTACGGGTTATTTTTCCCCTTATTAATATCCTTATTTTCCTTCTGCTGCTGCTCCTGACGGCAGCTTTCATCAGCCATCTCTTTGCCAATAGAAAATTCCTCGAGCAGGAGATCAGGGAACGGACGAGACATCTGCGGGAAAGCGAACGGCGCTTCCATGATCTTGTCAATCTGCTCCCGGAAATAGTTGTCGAAACAAATCTGGCCGGAGATATTACCTACGCCAACGAGGTGGCCCAAAAGCAGTTACAACTTACAAGCAAACGAAGCAGTTGTGCAAACTTTTTCCAGTTTATCCAGCAAAACGAACGAGAAGCTGCCCGGCAGAATTTCCAGAAGACCCTTCAGGGCGAACCATCCAGACTAACTGAGCTCACGGCAGTTGATGGAAATAACAGAACATTTCCCATCCTCATTCGTTCGACACCAATCGACAACGGGGTCAAGGTTTCCGGTGTCCGGATGATCGTTATCGATATTACTGAACGGCGCCAGATGGAAGAACAGCTGCACCGGGATCAGAAGATGAAAGCCATCGGCCTCATGGCCGGCGGGGTCGCCCATGATCTGAACAATATTCTTTCCGGTATCATCACCTATCCAGAACTGCTGCTCCTTGATCTGGGCCAGCAGAGCAGTCTGCGACAGCCTCTTGAGGCAATCCGTCAGTCCGGACTTGATGCTTCATACGTTGTTTCCGATTTGCTCACCGTCGCCAGAGGCATCGCCGCCAACAAAGAAATCATCGCTCCCAATATACTGATTCAAGCCTATCTCAATTCCGCTGATTTCCGGCAACTCCAGCGCAGATATCCGTATATCGCCGTAAACACCTCGCTGTCTTCCGATTTGCGCAATATCTCCTGCTCGCCTATTCATGTCCGAAAATGCCTGATGAATCTCATCACCAACGGTGCGGAAGCCATACACGGGTCAGGAACCGTCTCGATTACCACCGACAATTATACCATTCCGTTTCCATTGGCAAAAAACCGCCACAAGGTATCAACAGAACATTTCTCCAGAATACGCATCCATGATACCGGATCGGGAATCGCTCCTGAGGACATTGGGCGTATTTTCGAACCCTTCTACACCAAAAAGGTTATGGGCAGAAGCGGCACCGGACTCGGCCTGGCCGTTGTCTGGAACACTATGCATGACCATGGCGGCACCGTCAACGTCGTCAGCGATGAACAAGGGACGACATTCGAACTCCTGTTTCCGAGCATAGAGGCCGATCTTGCGCCACAGCCGGACAGAAAAAACTGGAAAAACTATCAGGGCCGTGAAGAAACTATCCTGGTCGTGGACGACGAACCACGTCAACGCGAGATTGCCGGGCAGCTGCTGAAATCTTTAAATTATACGGTACAGACTGTCGCATCAGGCGAAGAGGCAATCGAATATGCCAGACATCATGCTCCCGACCTGCTGGTCCTCGATATGCTCATGCCACCCGGACAAAACGGGCGGATGACCTTCGAACAGATCCTGAAAATACACCCTCAGCAGAAAGCAATTATCGCCAGCGGTTTTGCCGACGACGATGATGTAAAAGCCACTCTGGCAATGGGTGCAAAAGCATTTGTCCAGAAGCCTTATACCCTGGACCAGATTGGCTCGATTATCCACCACATTCTTTATTCTGATTGCCCCGCAAACTCAGCCTGCCGGAATGAAAGGGTGTGAGCTGTTCGTTTTTCGGGTCTCTGCAGCCATGGACGGCTGCAGCGAAGCCCCCAGGGATGGGTTTACGGCGTCCCGGGAAACGAACAGCTCACCCCCTGGCTCAGGAGCTGAACATTAGGGGGAATCAGATTCTTTATTGTTAATTTTATCATGTCTTAATTCATATCCTTTTGCACCTTGAGGTTTCCATGGCACTAAAAAAAACGCGTCTTTCATGTATCCTGATCCTCCTGCTTACTGCACTCGTTCCGACGGGGGCATGGACAAAAGACTCTATCAGCTGGATGGAAGCGGTGGCCCCGCCCTTCTTTATTCACGAGGGAAAATTTAAAGGCCAGGGCTACGAAGATCTGATAACCGACATCCTGATAAAAAATTTGCCGGCATATGAGCATACCCATGTGATCGCAAATATCTCCAGACATTACCAGCAATGGAAACAAGGAGAAAAGGCCTGTGCCCTGGCAATGTACAAAACGCCGGAACGGATGGAATTTGCCTATTTCTCCATACCGAGCGTCATCACTCTGCCTACCGTCCTGATCATCAATAAAGAGAAATTCAACATTTTCGGGGGGAGCAAAACCGTAAGTCTCACCGATATTCTTAAAAGCCATAAATATATTGTTGGCCGATCCAAAAACCGGTCATATGGCATCGAATTCGATACGACCCTAAATACATACGGCGACAGCAGGAATATTTTTGTCTACGAAGGTCCGGAACTTACCCTGAATCTCTTTAAAATGCTGTTGGCCGGACGGATCGACGCCCTGTCGGGACTGCCGGAGGAGGCTATGTATCTGGCCGAAACAATGGGCATCCGAGACCGGATCATGACGCTGAACATCACCGAGAACCAGGTGAATAACGATGCATCACTCACCTACGTGGCCTGTTCTAAGAACGAATGGGGTAAAAAAACGATAAACGATATCAATGCCGTCCTCCGTGAGCAGCGTCCAACCGAAAGCTATCGCGCCGCCTATGAGCGATGGCTTGATCCGAGCAGTATAACGGGGTACCAAAAACTCTACCGGGAAGCCTTTATTACCGTTACAGAGTAATGGCTTGAAGCAGTACTCGACTTATGCCAGAGAGAGCAGATAAGACCGGAGGTTTTTCGAGGTATGGGTCAGATCGAGCTTGCTGCGCAGACGCTTGCGATGGAAGTCGACCCCGCTCACCGACAAATTCAACACATCGGCTATCTCCTTGCTTGATTTACCACTGCGAACCATATTGGCCACCTCTATCTCCTGCGGCGTAAGCGACATATTCAACGCGGCCAGACTGTGTAGAAATGGGGAGACAATGTCCCGCAAATTGGTATCGACCACCTCAAGCAGCGTCCGCTGTTTTTCCGTCAAATGCCCCTGGAGCAACTTCTCCAGATACGGGAGAACCAGGCGATCGACATTGGCATAAATCGTCTCTTCAATCCGGGTTTTATCTTCTTCCCGCTGACGCAGCAGAACCCGCAGGGCAATATTGGTTTCCTCCAGACGCTCACTTTGCCGTATCAGTTCAGCCTCTTTTGCCTGCAAGGCCTCCTGCACCTCCATAATGGGGGTAATGTTTTCGTGGGTGACAATAACCCGGTGCACATTATGGTCGCGATAAGGAACCACGCGCACCGCATACCACCGCTTCTGATCCCGGGAATGACATGGATACTGGGTCAGAAATTCATCCAGTTCCCCGGCCATAACATTGCGGATACCTCGGGCAACCCGATCGGCATCGTCTTCGGGATGCTCGGTAGCCGTTTCACAGATTGCCAGATAGTTGATTCCGATACTTTCAAAGGACTCGCGCATCCCGTTTTGTCGACCGTATTCCTGCCAGGCCCGGTTGGTTTCGATGATCTTCCCCTGTTCATCCAATATCGCTACATGGGCTGACATCGAGTCGATAACCACTTTATACAGATTATTGTCCACCATTCCCTGCCTCCTTTTCTCTGGTAGTTTTTACTATTACTGTAGTATTGATTATCCCCTCTTGTGTCAATACCAATAGTAACTACTCTGTGAAGTGAAAAGGACTAAAGATATACGTATTGTCATGAATAATGAATGCCATACAGGACCATTGAGTTTTTACAAAAACGATTTTATCCCGGGAGGAATCACATAATGGATCTCAGCAAATATTTCCAGGAGCATACAGGAACCGGAGTTCTGGCGACAGCAGCCGATGACGGCAAAGTAAACACGGCTATCTACGCGCGGCCTCACGTCTTTGACAACAAAACCGTCGCCTTTATCATGCGGGACAGGCTTTCCAGACAAAATCTATTAAAAAACGGTTCGGCCAATTATCTGTTCATTGAATCGGGAGCAGGTTATAAAGGAGTGCGGCTGGGCTTAACAATGATAGACGAATCGACAGATCCTGAGTTAATTGCCTCGCTCTCCAAGAGACTTCTGGCAGGAAAAGAATACAGCGCCAATGAAGCAAGATTTGCGGTACGTTTTTCAGTAGATAAGGGGCTTGCGCTGGTTGGCGGCGAGGAAATTATATTTGAATAGACACACCACTTGGCACAGACTATAATTCTGAGTCATTCACCTGCTGTCTTTCAACTAATGAAGGTTACCTTACATGAAAATTGTTTTGCAATCCCCTCTTGATATGCATCTGCATCTGCGGGAAAACACAATGCTGCAGACTGTTGCGCCCTACACCTGCCGCACATTTGCCGGAGCAGTGATCATGCCCAATCTCGTCTCCCCCGTCGATTCGCTGGAAAAGCTTCGACGCTACAAGGACGAGATCATGAAAGCGGGAAAGTCAGACACCTTTGCCGCCTATATGACACTCTTTTTCCGAAAATACACGAGAGAGGAGCTCGCTCAGGCAAAAAAAGAAATCATCGGCATAAAACTTTACCCGGCGGGCATTACCACCCGGAGCGAGAGTGGCGTTTCCAACTTCGACGAGATTGACGAAACCCTCAGCCTGATGGAAGAAATGGAGATTCCGCTTCTCGTGCATGGCGAATCAAATGGATTTGTGCTCGATCGGGAAACGGAATTCCTCAGCATGTATCAGCGATTGGCAGAAGCCTTTCCCAAGCTGCATATTGTCATGGAACATATTACCACCGCCGCAGCTGTCGATTTTATTGACCGGTACCCCAACGTCTCGGCCACGGTTACCCTGCACCACCTGCTGATCACCTTAGACGATGTGATCGGCGGCCTACTGGACCCCGACCTCTTCTGCAAGCCGATTGCCAAAAGGCCCGAAGATCGCCTGCGCCTGCGTGAAGCGGTTTTCTCCGGTCATGGGCGAATAATGTTCGGCTCGGATTCCGCTCCCCATCCCCGGCACAAAAAGGAATGTTGCGGCTGTGCGGCAGGAATCTTTTCAGCACCCGTCGCCCTGCCGATGCTGGCAGAACTCTTCGAAGAGGCGGGCCGACTGGATCTGCTCCAGCATTTCACCAGCGACATTGCCTGCAGACGCTACGGTATACAACCACCGCAAAAAACCGTGACCCTGGAGAAAAAATCATGGACCGTCCCTGAGCTCTGCGGCACAGTCAAGCCTTTCGGGGCCGGACGTCAGCTGCGCTGGTCGGTTACGGAGACAGTGTAGCCGTTCTGCTGCCACTGAAAGTGCAGCGCATCGTGACGGCAGGAATCCAGACACTCACCACAATTCCAGCAATAAGCGGAGGCTCCTTCACCGCTATTTGGCAGAAGTCCCATAGGACAGCTCTTTGCACACAGACCGCACTGGGTACAATTCGCCTGATCGACATGCACCCGAAGGCTCCTTTTCCTGCCCAGGAAGGCGAGCAACCCGCCGAGGGGACAGAAGGTGCGGCAGAAAAAACGGCGGGTCAGCAGATCCAGTAAGACAATCAGCAGAAGTATGCCTCCCTCCAAGGCCAGCGTTCGGAAAAACACCACCACCATTATTTCTCGACCGATCAGCCCCGGTGGAGAAAGGAAAACAAAGAGTGGCACGCCGAGTATCATGCTGAGAATAATCTCAGCAAGTAACGTAAACCAGAGGACTCTCTTTGCGACCAGAAGGCGGTTTTTTAGAAATTTCTTTCGTCCGATAAGTCTCCTCACCCGGTCAAAAAGCTCAAGAAGAAAAGACACCGGACAGATCCAGGAACAAAAGACCCTGCCGAGAAAAAGTGCTATCAAAACCGGGATCGCCATGCCGATCAGCGACGGCAGATACAGTGACTTGGTAAGCAGCAGGCTCTCCAATCCTTCCAGTGGGGAAACAAACCACAGGCTGCCAAACCCGAAAGACTGGTACCAGCCCTGAATAAAATGAACATGCCAAAAGTAATTCAAGAAAGGATTAAGCAAAATAAGCAGGAACGCAATGCTGAGCATGAGGAACCGCCATCGTCCATAGGCCATTTTTCGACCTTTACCGAGGTCTTCGCCAATCAAATCCTTTCCCCCCGCCGACGTGTTCATCCGCTCACCTTTTGCCGGGCATAAAGCGGTTCAATGTTAATCGCCTTTCGATCATCTCCCGCGGCGACAGGACAGGCACTGGTGCAGATGCCACAACCTGTGCAGGCGGAAGCATCGATTACCGGCCGCAATTGATCAAGCCGAATAGCTTTTTCCGCATAAGGGCACTTATCGTAACAGGTGCGGCAGAGTATCGTACCAAGCCAGGCAACACAATGGAATCGATTGATGACCGCAAGGCCCATCCGGGTATCCTGCTGCTGAATGCGCTCAAGACTCCCGGTCGGACAGACCTCAACACACTTCATACAGAGATAACAGGGAATTTTTTCCACTTCAACGAGGGGAGTTCCGGCATGTATTCCGGCCCGGATATCAAGCATGATAATGGACCGATACGGACAGACCTCCACACAACGCCCGCAGCGGATACATCTGGCGGCAAAGATTTCTTCGGGTACAGCGCCCGGTGGCCGCAGCCTGTTGGTTGCAACCGGCGACTGCAATAATTTTGCTCCAGCCGGTCCCGGTAAAAATGACAGGCCGGTGAGGCCAGTCCCGAGCAGCTTGAGAAACGTGCGGCGCTGCACTATGTGGTTCCTGACGGCTTGCGAAATCCGAACGGTCTTGCTGGTTCTTCGCCTTGGATAATGCGTTCCGCCTCGTCTTCGGCATTGAGATAGGTCAGTCCGACATGGAGGACGTTTTGGTCCCTGCTGATTCGATCGATAATTTTTTCCATCTCATCGGAGGATTCAGTTTCCAGTACGGCGACAATATTGCCTTTTTCGTCCGCGCCGTGAACTTCAACCTGGCTGAGGGTGGCGAGAAATCGTAAGACGTCGTTTGTTTCGCTTGGCAGGCTGGCGATGACAACTCCACTAATCGGCATGACTACTCCTCGGCAGGGGATTCATCAGGGGTACAGCAGGCGATATTTCACCTGCTGCACCTGGCTTACTCAGACGATATACGGCTCCAATGGTTTCGGATCCGAGGCCCGTTTCACTTGAACCGCACATATTTTGAACTCCGGCTCTTTCGAACCCGGATCAATACCATCCTTGGTAACCTTGTTGATCATCCGATCAGGATGCTGGTCATGCCAGTAAACAAAAACCATGCCTTCAACCGGACCGGCATAGACCTTGGCCGGCAGCAGATTGACGCCGCGTCGTGACTTTATCTCCACCATATCCCCTGGCTTGATGCCCAGCCGATCGGCATCTTTCGGATTCACCTCGACATAGGCATACGGGTTGGCGCGAAGCAGTTCAGGAATACGGCCGGTCATCGACATGGTGTGCCAGTGGTCAATAATTCGACCGGTAGAAAGGTAGAAAGGATATTCCGCATCCGGCATTTCTTCCGGATCAGCCTGCTCGCGCAACCATATCCACAGGGTACGATCAGGATGGGCTGCGCCATAAAACTGATAGGGAAGATCATTCCTGGATTCGGTGGTGGCCATCGGATCCCGACCTTTGACGAATTTTTTCACCGTCCCGCCGGTCAGGGCAAATTCCTCGGTCGGCGCGGGCCATTGCACACCATCGGCCATTTTTTCAAGCACGGCATAGGTCGCTCCACGCAGATCGTTGTCTCTGCCGGCCGTCAATTTCTGGGTGTATTCATCCCAGATCGCTTTGGGAAGTTCATACCCTTCTGTCAATCCTTCAAACGGCTTAATACACTGGGCAATGACCGGATCGTTCATTTTCTCTGCCAGCCTGCGTGCCCATTCCCGAACGATCCAGACTTCCGCTCTCGCTTCCCCCGGCGAGTCGATGGCCTTTCTGGTCAATTGAGAACGCCGTTCAGTACAGCCATAGACCCCGGTTTTCTCGAAATGAAACGAGGCCGGTAACACCAGGTTGGCCTTCTGGGTGGTGAGGGTTGGAAAAATATCGGTGCAGACAATAAAGACATCGTCTCTGTCCATACCTTTATTGTAGAGAGTACAGTTTGGCAGACTCTGCGCAGGACTGGTACAGTTAATCCAGATGGCCTTGATCTTTCCTTCGTTTATTGCGCTGAACATGGCCATGGTATGCAGCCCCGGTGCGGCCGGGATACGGCCTTCGGGAACGCCCCAGGCCGCCTCAACCTGCCGGCGCAGCTTCTCATTTTCCACCGGCCGATGGCCGGGGAGAATATGACAGAGCCCGCCTCCCTCGCGAACACCGCCGCAGGCATTGGGTTGGCCGGTGAGGGACAGGCTGTCGGCCCCGTCTTTTACCAACTGCCCGGTAATAATATGCAGGTTATGCACCAGATTATTGGCCCAGACCCCACGCTTGCGCTGATTAAGCCCCATTGTCCAGAGACTGACGGTTCCTTTGGACTTGGCAAACCAGCGGGCTATCGTCCTGATATCATCGGCTTTGAAGGTTCCGCCGCATACCTTTGCGGCCATCTCCGGGGTGTATTTTGCGACCTGCGCCTTGAAATCCTCCAGGGTTGTCTGTTCAGCTTCTCCCTTGCGAAACGTCGCATAGTTCTTGACGAACTCTGCATCGTAGAGCTTTTCTTCCATGATGACATTGGCCATGGCATTGAGCAGCGCAAGGTCGGTTCCCGGCATGAACTGCAGATGCATATCGGCAATTCTCGATGTCTGGGAAATTCTCGGATCGATGTTTATGACCTTGACGGTATTCGGATTATCGAGTTTTCGGCGCATAATTCGCCGAAAGAGAACCGGATGGGCCTCAGCGGTATTGGAGCCGATTATAAAGAAACAATGGGCTTTTTCAAAATCGGCATAGCCGCCGATAGGCTCATCGGCACCAAAAGAGCTGAGATATCCCGCAGCGGCACTGGCCATGCAAAGTCTTGGGTTACCTTCAACATTGTTTGACTGTAACCCGCCGCGCATAATCTTCTGGAAGAGATAGGTCTCTTCAGTCAACGACTGCCCGGAGCCATAATAGGCCACGGCATCTCCCCCACCAGCCTTATGCGCCCTGGCAAATTGGTCGGCCGCTATATCCAGCGCCTTATCCCAGGATATTTCTTTGAAGGCATCACTTTTTTTCGCGCGGTACAGCGGCTTGGTCAAACGGTCCGGATGCCGCATGCATTTCCAGAAATACGTGCCTTTCATACAGACATAGCCGAAATTGGTCCGTGACTCGGCCACCCCGCGCAATCCCATCGGTACGCCGTCTTTAACGCCCAGTTCAACCCGGCAGCCAACGCCGCACAGACGACAACTGCCGCGATGCCAGACAACCCCCTCGTCGGCCCGGGCAAGATTGATTTTGTCGATCGGCAGATTCATGCTCACATAGGACGCAGCCGAAAGCGCAGCCGCCTTTTTTATAAAATCACGCCTTGTTTGTGTCATTGCAATCTCCTCCTTCTCGGTAGGTTCAACTGGTTGCCTTCTTTTTCACCTTAAATGAATGGGGAATATGACACTCCCAGCATGGTTTGTCCTTGGGGCATTTTTCCAGCATGTCGAGATGACAGGTAGCACAGGTCTGCCGGTCCGGTGTTATCATAAAATCGCCATAGGTACCGTGACACTGATAACATTTGACCATTGCAATACCATGCACCGATCCATACCATTCTTTTTCAATCTCAGGGGTTGCCTCCCGATGGCAATCGGCACAGGCGATCAGCATCTCCTGTCCAGACAGTTCCGGATGGACATCTTTCTTCTTGTCACCGGCCATCACCGAGACGGACAGCAACACTGTCCCCAGTATGACCAGTGCAAAACCTGCATAGTGTATTCCTCTCTGATTTTTCACCATACACCTCCTTGAAAGGTTCCCGTACCATTCTCTATTTCCCCGACGACCCGACACCTCTGCCTGACATACTAACTTCGCCATTCTCTTCCAGCAAGATATTTATGTGAGTTGACAAAGCCCCCCCCTCGACCGCCAATAGCTAAACAAAATAACGTATTATCAGCGTTTTACCCCGTGCTATTGATCTGGTCAAGCACAATACGTATAGTTTAGCCAATGACATCCCGGCATGATGTACGCAACGGCAAGGAGTGAAGCGCCGGGAGACCTCCTCTACCATTTTTACGGGCGTTCTTTGCATGCCTCCAGCAAAATGGGTCAAGTACCATAAAAAATTATCTTTGCGTAACAACAGGAAAGTAGCCGGCACAAAGTGCCAAGGAGAAAAACAATGATGACCTTTGAACAAGTGAAAAGTGCGGTACTGAATCTCGGAGAGACCGAACAGAAACGATTGATTACAGAGGTTCTGACGGAAATAATGCCCAAAGTCTGCAGGGACGAAGACTGTCTCAGCCAGATAAGAAACTTTGTCAATCAGGAAACAGTCAGGGAGTACAGGGAACAACACATGGACAGCATATAGGCTTGCCTGAAAAGGGCAATACAGGCCCGATTGTCCGGGCCAGAATCATGATGCAGGCGTCGAGCTGGCCAGACACCGTCAATTGATGATTTCCGATCGATCCTATCGGGTGGTACTCTTACCCGGCAGCAGACGACAGATCCTGTCGCCTGGCCTCAAAAAGAATGATGGCAGCGGCAGCAGAACTGTTGAGCGAGTCAAGAGTGCCCGCCATCGGAATTGAGAGGAGTACATCGCACTCTTTTTTGACCAGTGGCCGGATACCTTTGCCTTCACTGCCTACTACCAGACAGGCGGGCATGGACAGGTCCGTTTGATAAAGAGATTGGGCTTCCGCATCCTTCACTGCCCCAAATATCCAGAAACCAGCCTTTTTCAGCACCTTTAATGCATTCACCAGGTTGGTTACCTGACAGATATCGATATGCGACATGGCCCCGGCAGACGACTTTGCCGCGGTCCCCCCAAGCGGGGCGGAACGCTCCCGGGTTACGATAACTCCGGCAGCTCCAGCGGCCAGGGCGGAACGGATGATTGCCCCGAGATTATGCGGATCCTGGAGAGAATCACAGACCATCAGACGCAGGTTTTCGCCAGCATCGATACGGCCTTTCAACTTCACCACCAGCTCATCTAAAGCAACGAGCGGGGTCTGACTCATTCGGGCAACTATCCCCTGATGACGAACCTGGGCGCTCTCCTCACCCGTCAAACGTAAAGATTCAACAAAGGTGATCTTCACATTCCGCTGCCGGGCAAGGTCGATTATCTCTTCAATTTTTGTGCCCCGTTTGTCTTTTTGCAGGATGATTTCCGTGAAACGGTCCGGTTCTTTGGCCAATCCTTCAAAAACAGGATGAACTCCCCAGAGGAGATCCTCACTTAATCGAATACTTTTCTCTGCACCCTGCTTTTGCCCACCGCCTTGTCTTTTCATGTGAATACTCTCTTGCTGATGGGTTTACCGGATGGCAGCCGGTGCGCTCTGGCCCTTTCTGCCAAGATAATTGACGCCAGAAGATGTGCGGCCTCGTCAATATTTTCGTTGATGATAAGATATTCGTATTCCGAAGCAGCACGCATCTCGACTGCACCATTTCTCAGGCGCAGCTGGATTTTCTCCTCGCTCTCTGTCCCCCGACCGCGCAGTCTTCTTTCAAGTTCGGTGAGATTGGGCGGCGAGATAAAAATATGCGTCGCCTCGAGTTGTTTTTTCCAGCGGAGGATTGCCGCTCCCTGCACATCGATATCAAGGATAACGTCCAGCCCTTCTTCGAGCTGTGCACCGATGGCGCCAATGCTCGTACCATAGAGATTATCATGCACATCAGCATATTCAAGAAACAGTCCCTGATCGATCATACTGAGGAATTCTCCCCGTGATACAAAGTGATAATCGACGCCGTCCTGCTCCCCGGGTCTCGGGCTTCGGGTAGTGTGAGAGATGGAAAATACCAGGCCGGGAATTTCGGCCATTACCCGTTTGAGTAAAGTAGTCTTCCCCGCACCGGATGGTGCGGAAACTACAAACAGCCTTCCGACGGTCATATCTGCTCCACTGCTGCTGAGGTTTTGTGCTGTCCAAAATATTCGGCCAGATTCTGGCCCGTCTGCAGGGCCAGCATTCTCTGGCTGATGGTATCAGGTTGGACCGAAGAAAGAATAATATGGTTTGATTCCATGACCAGAATCGATCTCGTCCTTCTCCCTTCAGTCACATCAATAAGCCTGCCATCCATTTTCGCAGCCTCTTTCAGTTTACGGGCGGGAGAAGAGCCGGTATTAATAACGGCGATAATCTTTTCCACTATGACTGTATTACCAAACCCTACGTTGAGTAAATGCATCACGCACCATAAAGTCAATTTATTATTACCTGGCGATAATGGTTGACCTGTTTTGAGTTTTTATTGGATTTTCGAATTGTACTCTCTCAATCTGTAACCACTCTTTTACCGCCAAACCAGTCTCCGGCTCATTCGATATTTTGTACCTGCTCGCGCATTTTTTCCAATTCACTCTTTAAATCAACGGTGAGATGAGCCACAGCCGCGTCGTTGATCTTCGAGGCGAGGGTATTGACCTCCCGCAGAAATTCCTGAATCAGAAAATCAAGCTTTCTGCCGATACCGCTTTCCTCGGTGAGAAAAAGAGTAAACTGACTGATATGGCAGCGCAATCGCACAATTTCTTCGGTGACATCTGTTTTATCGGCCATAACGGCTACTTCCTGAGCAAGACGAGCTGGATCGAGTTGAACATTCGCTAACAATTTATCAAGTCTCTCCTGGAGATTCTTCTGTCTTTGTTCCAGTAATTCCGGGATGCTTTTTTCGATACTCCCAATCGTTTTTTCAAAAAACTGCAACCGCCCAGTGAGATCTTCCGCCAGTGTCTTCCCTTCCTGGCACCTCATCGTATCGCAATTCTGCAAAGCCGTTGCAACAACTTTTTCCACCATCTCCCAGACTATCGCTAAATCTTCGTCCTGTTGCTCTCGTATCAATACTTCAGGGTAGGCGGCTAATATCTGCGGAGTGATTTCACTCACCAGACCAAATTCCGCCGACAGGGCCTGCAATGCATCCCGATATCCACCGGCCAGGGCCATATTTACTTTAACTTCCTGCAGATCCGAAAAATCACCGCTCACCGACAGCATCAGGTCGACCCTGCCGCGCAGGTGAGTCTCCGCAACCATTTTACGTATTTTTTCTTCCAGCGGGGTGTAGCCTCGGGGCAGTTTCATTTTCAGATCAAGATACCTGTTATTGACACACCGGATTTCGGCAGTCCAGACCCTGCCATTTTTTTCCAGCTCCCCCCGGCCAAAACCGGTCATACTCTTTATCGTCATTCTTTCTACCCTTTATGCAGACTCTATAAACAACAAAACGATGTAGAAGGATTCCCTCTACATCGTTTTGTAAACGATCACCGCAATAAAATAAGCAAGGAAGCTATTTTTTTGCTAACGCTGCATTCAACTTTTTAACAATAATATCACTGACATCAACTGAAGGATCGAAATAAACAACACCGTTTTTTCCATCCATTATTGCAGTGTAGCCGTTATCCTTACCAAACTTATTCACGACTTCCTCAAGAGCTTTAAGAATCGGTTCAAGCTCCTTGTCCTGCAATTTTTTCATTTCAAAACGAGCATCTTCAGTTTTGGCCTGAAGTTCCCGGCCATTTTTCTGAAACTCACGAACCTTTTCAGCTTTTTTCTCTTCACTCCAGGCGGAGCTTTTTTTCTTTATCTCGGCCTGTAGCGCTTTGAGCGCTTCTTCCTCACCCTTGAAGGAGGATTGCAGCTGCTTCATTTTGGTATCAAAGCGACCCTTTGCAGCTTTTCCCGCATCACACTCAATAATGATTTTCTGAACGTTCATGATACCTATCTTCAGATCGGCAGAAAAACAACTGTTTGCAGTAAAAAAAGCAAATACAAAAATCAAACCTGCCAACAGGTTTCTTTGAGATGCCATTATTGTCTCCGAAATATTGAATAAAAACGTCAAAGAACTACTGAACTACAACAAAATCATCACGACGGTCCTGAGCCCAGGACATTTCATCATTGCCTTGCAGCAACAATCTCTCCTCACCATAGCTTACGGTGGTAAGTTTGGCTTCATCCACACCTAAATTCATCAGGTATTTTTTGGCGCTCAATGCACGTCGTTCGCCAAGAGCCATATTGTATTCATTGGTACCACGAGGATCGGTGTTTCCTTCAATTCTAACTTCGTAGCCCTTCTGATTCGTATTGATAAATTCAGCGTTCACCTGGATACGGGCGACCTGGTCCTTACGGATATCAGAAGAATCAAAATCAAAATAGACCGGAAGCATTCCTTCAGTCGTGCGGCCCTCACCAATTCCGAGAGACTTTGAATCAAGCGATTCTTCGGTACCCATTGCATCACCTTTTTTTTCTGTCTGCAACGCCTGATCGGTCTGTTTTTTCGAACCGCAACCGGACAGGGTCATAACAGAAACACACAACAACACGGGCAACATTACTTTTACTTTACCTACCATGGCAAGAACCTCCAAAAGATCCTTAATTAAATTTACAACCCTACTCCAGTTAACATCAACACCAATTGCCGTGAGAGATCCCTCTCACTTCCATTGAATAAGCGATCAAGCATACAAACATATACAAGAAAATCAACTGATTTTTTGTATTCCAGGAGGGGATCTAACAAAAAATAACCAGCCGCAGATTCGACTGTCTCGGAAGAATGCATAAAACCGGGCGGGCATTAAGCAACGGCATTCTCACCTGATCAGCTGTCACCTGGTAACTTTAGCGTCCCGAAGGCAAATTTACGCTAGTGATTATTATATATTCGGATTATAAAGCAACTGTGCTTACCTTGATATATGGCAATCTCACAATACATGCTGAGATATGCTCTTTCCAGTGCCTCTTGCAGCTGGAAAGTTCGTCCATGGTAACCATAGCGAAAAATCTACGGTCCCATCTTCCTGGCGGAGATGACAACTATATGGAGAATTGAATGGCCAAAGTAAATATCAGCCCAAACAGAACAACAGACAAAACTATCCGGACCATTGATCGAAAACGGGAGCAAGAGCGCCGGAAAATGTTTATGAAAGCAAAAGATCACGCTCCGGAATTCGCTGCAAAACTTGTTCAACGTTTGATCGACAGAGAAATTATTGAAACAACATCGGTCTCGGCGTTACGGGAAGCCTTTGAAAATCAGCTCAACAAGCTTGGCTATATCGAAGAGTTCGAACTGCAGATGAAAATTGCCCCTGTTCGAACCATCGCACAGGATCCGAATGTTGTCAGCCTGTATTTCACCCAGTATATAGTTGAAGACCTCATAGAACATCCGGCTATTCAGGATATATTTGGCGATGATCTTGATATATATCGCGCGGTGGATTCCGTCTTCAGGGTTCTCAGACAGTAGATGGAGCACCCGTCGGACTTCCCCGCTCTTCTTTTTGCTGATGGGGAGGATAATATAAGAGAATTCACCGAGCTGGATATGGTCGGGATGAGTAATGGTCATTTCATCCGCCCGGCTCTCGAGGATTTGATACCTTTGCCAGAAGGAAGTGATATTTTCACCCTGCCGGGTCGCTTCCCCGTTGGCTGGGACCCCAGATCGGAAGAACCTGCATTACTCGCCGAAAACCCCTTTGCCGAAGGTACACCGGCCCAGGCTGTTGCCGCGTTCATGGCACCTGCTCACACAGCTATCTTATCCAGCAGTTATCAAACGCAGGATGGGGCCCCGACACTGCCACTTTTTGCCTATACCGCTGTCGGGTGGCATGAGGGCAGATTCTGGGTAACCGGATTTCGCAGTGACCCGGACAAACGGCAGGATGCAGACCAATACCGGCAGGCGGATGTCAAACGGCACACCAAAAAAAAACTTCGCTTACATAGAGATAACAGGCTGATACAACACCTTGGCAAATGTTGTCTGACCTATGGCTGCCCTGCCGCCCGAAATTATTTCCTTGATCGCTGGGAAGCTCCCCTGCCGACCTCACCTGACTGCAACGCCCGCTGCCTCGGGTGCATTTCACTGCAGGCCTCAGGGTGTTGCCCCTCCACGCAGGACCGCATTACTTTTGTGCCAAGTGCAGGAGAAATTAGTCAAATTGCCATCCCACACCTCCAGTTCGCTGAAAACCCGATTGTCAGTTTTGGTCAGGGCTGCGAAGGAGAACCACTGCTGCAGGCGGTTGTCATTGAAGAGGCGATCAGGCGTATTCGCAGCAAAACCTCCAGGGGCACCATCAACCTCAACTCAAACTCCAGCCTTCCTGCGGCTGTTAAACGACTCGCCCAGGCCGGACTGGACAGCCTGCGGGTAAGCCTGAATTCGACGCAGGAGATATACTACAATCGATATTACCGGCCGAAAAACTACCGCTTTTCCGACGTCACTCAATCAATTGATATCATGAAGGATAGTGGTCGTTTTGTGTCGCTTAATTATTTCATCCTTCCTGGTTTCACCGATTCCGTCCAGGAATACGATGCACTGTGCTCACTTATCCGCCACCATCATCCCGATTTTATCCAGCTTCGCAATCTGAACATGGACCCTGAATGGTATATAAAAAGCCTCGCTCTGCCTGAAAACACCGAAGCCTTGGGCATTCGCCAATGGCTTGACAGCTTGCAGAAGGAGTTTCCGACACTCCGTTTTGGCTATTTCAATCCGCAGGTTCACGCCGAGACGCACACTCCATAAAGCACCGATTCCGACTCCAATTGATTGTATTCCAGTCTGTTTTGCACCTGCACCTGCCTTTCTCCAACCACAGAAAGGAAATGTTATGGCTATTTCCCCTTGGTTTTCTTTTTATGATGGGATATAATGCTGTTTAATAACGTTTATCAATACCTACCTTAAGGAATACATTATGGAACAGTTGCCAAATATGCGGTTAACCACTCAACGCCAGATCATCTTGGAAGAATTGAGCAAGGTTACCTCCCATCCAACCGCCAACGAAGTATATGACATGGTTCGCAGGCGCCTGCCTCGTATCGGCCTTGGAACCGTATATAGAAATCTTGAACTTATGGCCGACGTCGGCGTGATTCTTAAGCTCGAAGTGGGTGGCACCCAGAAGCGTTTCGACGCAACGGTGGAGCCTCATTATCATGTTCGCTGCTCTTCCTGCGGCAAGGTTGATGATATTGATATTGCGGTTCAGGAGCAGATAAACCAGGTGGCCGAAAAAGCAAGCAACTACAAGATACTCGGGCATCACATCGAATTCAGCGGGATATGCTCAGATTGCATGGGAAAAAACCAGGAGACTGACATCAATTAACAGTTTGCCGCCGGAATGGCTCCGGTTACATAATGTGCGCACATGTACAAAAAAAAGCGGGGCAACAGTGAGTTACACTGTTGCCCCGCTTTTTTTTAGCCATCCGCAGAGGAACCGCTGCTCAGGTAAAAACAACCTTGCTGAACCGGCGTTTGCCTACCTTGATAAGGATCTCCCCTCTCGGCTCAACCGCCATATCAACATCGGTCATCTTTTCCCCATCAATAGACACGGCACTCTGTTTAATCATACGTCTTCCATCGGAGGTTGATGTAACCAGACCAGCATCAACCAGGAGCTGTGGCAAAGATACCGGCACCCTGGCACTATGCTTCACTTCAGGCACATCATCCGGAACGCCGCCTTTTTTGAATATATTTTCAAAATTTTTCTCTGCCGTCTGGGCGGCCTCGGTATCGTGAAAACGTGCCGTGAGCTCTCGAGCCAATTGTTTTTTTACTTCTTTCGGATGGAGTACATTTGCCTCGACCTTAGTCTTTAACTCTTCAATTTGTTGATTACTTAAATCGCTGAGCAGGGCAAAATACCTGAACATTAAATCATCGGATACGGAAAGTACTTTGCCATAAATATTATCAGCCGATTCAGTAATACCGATATAATTCCCCAGGGATTTACTCATCTTATTGACGCCATCCAATCCTTCAAGAAGCGGCATGGTTATAACAACCTGCGGTTCCTGCTCATGGGCTCTTTGTAAATCCCTGCCCATCAGCAGGTTGAACAGCTGGTCTGTCCCGCCAAGTTCAACGTCCGCCTGCATAGCTACAGAATCGTACCCCTGAATAAGGGGATACAGAAATTCGTGTATTGAAATGGGTTTGCCCGACTCAAATCTGTTATGGAAATCATCCCGCTCAAGCATACGGGCAACAGTCAACTGAGATGCCAGTTTTATCATATCAATGGACGTGAGCTTGCCAAGCCAGGTACTGTTAAAAACCACCCGGGTTTTTTCCGGATCGAGAATTTTGAACACCTGTTCTTTATACGATTCGGCATTTTCAGCCACCTGCTCCACCGTCAGCGCTTTCCTGGTCTCAGATTTTCCGGTGGGATCACCGATCATGCCGGTAAAATCCCCGATCAGAAAATAAATGTCATGCCCAAGATCCTGGAAATGTTTAAGTTTCTGCAGTAGAACGGTATGACCGAGATGGAGATCTGGGGCAGTAGGATCAAAACCGGCTTTTATCTTAAGAGGGATGCATGTCTCCGCAGATTTCTTCAGCTTTTTGATAAGCTCCTCGCGGGAGATACAGTCTACTACCCCCCGTTCTATCAACTCCAGCTGCTCTTCAATCGATGCCATCTCTTCCCGAACCTTTTCTTTGTGTTTGGTCATTACAGATAAATTATTTAGCGTATTCAACAGCCCTGGTCTCACGAATAACTGTCACCCGTATCTGCCCGGGATAGGTTAATTTGCTCTCAATCGACCGGGCAATATCCTGGCTTAGGAGGGCCGCGTCTTCGTCTTTTACCTTGCCGGAATCAACAATTATCCGCAAATCCCGTCCAGCCTGGATCGCATAAGATTTTTCAACCCCGTTGAATCCGTTGGCAATGGCCTCAAGGTCCTCAAGGCGCTTCACATAGCTCTGCAGCATCTCCTTCCTTGCCCCCGGACGAGCCCCGGAAAGCGCATCGGCCGACTGCACCAGAATGTCGATGACACTGGTCGGCGGCTGTTCCTCGTGATGCGCACCAATAGCGTACACAACCTGCTCAGGTTCCCCGTATTTTTTGGCAAGGTCACGACCGATAATCGCATGGGATCCCTCTACTTCATGGTCAACTGCTTTGCCTATATCATGCAGCAGTCCGGCACGTTTGGCCATTTTCACATCAACTCCAAGTTCGGAGGCCATGATACCGCAAAGAAAGGCCACTTCGAGTGAATGCTGCAGGACATTTTGCCCATAACTGGTCCGGTATTTTAACCGGCCAAGCAGATTTATCAGTTCAACGTGCACACCATGCGCCCCGACATCAAAAGTGGCCTGTTCGCCGGCCTCACGCATGGTGACTTCCAGTTCCTTAGTCATTTTTTCGACAACTTCCTCTATGCGGCCGGGATGAATCCTGCCATCGCTGATAAGCTGCAGCAACGATAATCGGGCAACTTCACGCCGTACCGGATTGAATCCAGACAGGATCACCGCCTCCGGTGTATCGTCAATAATGATATCTATTCCGGTAGCAGCCTCAATAGCCCTTATATTCCGCCCTTCCCGACCGATGATTCGTCCTTTCATTTCGTCGCTTGGCAATGGAACCATGGATACGGTTCTGTCGGCCACATAATCACCTGCGTACCGGGAGATGGCCAAGGCCAGAATGTTCTTGCCTTTACGATCAGCCTCCATCTTCATCTCGTTCTCTATCCTGACGAGCTTTTTGGCGGCCTCCATTCTCGCTTCGCTTTCCATCGAATCGACGAGCATTTTCTTGGCTTCTTCCTGACTAATTCCAGCGAGCTGAGCCAGTTCATAACGCTTTTTACTAATCAGGGTATCTATTTCCTTATGCTTCTCCTGCCATTCAACTTCCTGCTGTTTTATCAGCCGTTCGCTATTGTAGAGTTCCGTCTGCTTCCGATCGAAACTGTCCCACTCTCGCTTCAGGCTGTCTCTTTTGCGTTTAAGTTGCTGCTGCTCCTCTTTAAATTCAGATCGTTCGGTCTTAAGCTCCGCCTCCAGAGCCTGTTTAATTTGATACGCAGCCTCTTTACTCTGCAGGAGCGCTTCTTTTTTAAGTTGCTCAGCCTCAACTATGGCATTTTCAATAATCTGATTGCTTTGAATTTTTATGTTTTTTTCGTGTCCCTCAATAACCAGTTTCCTGAAATAAATACCCAGGAATGTACCGACAAAGAGACCGATGAATACGAGTAAATATGGATGACTTAATGGATCCATTGATCATTCCTATCTGGTGATGACTGACAGGATATAAGAAAAAAAGCAGAGGAAAACAAAATAATTGGAGGGAGTTTTGAGACAGCTCGCAACTGGTCCACTTCGATCAGACCAGAACAAGTGGTATAAATAACAGCACATTAACTGCTCGGCCGCTTGCTGTTACTTAACTGAAATCAACAACGTTTCAAATAAACACATTCAACCAGTTGATGACCTCTCCTCAAATCTGCAGATAGTTCCAAGGTCATTGACCATTTTTTCTTTCCCTGACAACAACACAAGCCGTGCCATAACACAATCACCATTGTCAGGTTGAAACTGAACAATCCGTTTTACGTTCAGATAATTGCAATACCAGCACACTCAACTCCGTGCGCCGCCCCATTTTCAGGGGTTATTTCACATTGTTATGCGAGAATAAGTCAATCCGGACAACGCAGTTTCAGCGAATAGCCCGGAGAAATATCTAAAAAAGCATTTCTGCTTCCCTTGTTTAATATTTTGTTCCAGCAGCACTTTTCTGCTCAAGTCAATCTTCTTTTATATGTTTAACCGGCTTCATCTTTTCCCAAAAACAGTTTTTCAGAAAATATCAGGCCGGATAGAAAAAATAGCAAATACCTGATTCCATTCATCATGAATGGGCATCTTCCCCACACTGCCGTGTCTCCAGGAAAGTTAAACCTATATAATAGGTGGGCAGCCTCATAATACTTTCGGGAAATTCGCGAAGCGATTTTCCTTCTTGTAACAGTGGAGTTACCCTTTTTTTGGGAGTTGGCTCAACACACACTGAAGATCACCAACAGTGCAGGGAAAATTTTATTTGTTTAATTTGTTTATATAGTATTCAGTTATACAAAAATTAGTATCTTATGTTCCATATACAAGCAATTTCACTGTTAAAGAAATTATAACAGACTTTCCGGCAAACGAAAACAATTTATCCTTCAAGGCATCACTCCGAGAGCAATTTCGATCTGATCTCTTCGTTTAGTCGAATAATTCTTTCCTCAGAATCCCTTTTGTACCCTTCGAACTCATGCATAAGTTTCACATGGCGGGAAGCGATGTTCAGACACGCCAATATCGCCACCTTGCCAACAGGCAGGGTTCCAGAGGTTTGTGGTGAATTCGTCTCAACGAGTTGGCGAACCATGGAGAAAATGGTTCTCAGTTCTTCCTCTGAGGAAGCAGTATAAAATTTATACTCCTGACCGAGGAGTTCGAATCTTACCAACCTTTCCGTTTCAGACATATCAATCCAGATCCACCTGTATTGTAGTACCTACCGGATTATTCTCTAACTTTTTTTGCCAGAAAACAATCTGTCTCAAAGTACTTACACCCCTCAAGGGGTACTATACTGAGTCCCGCTTATTTCCAGTTTGCCGGGGTTCTCCTGTACAACGCGCCTTGATCTGTACGCTTGTCCCTCTCGCTATTTTTTCGAGCCGGTCATTGAAAAGAGGTCATGTTGTATTCGTCTTTCTTCTTCATCCAATCCAGCGGCAGACTCCTCTTCTATTGCATGAAAGTCTTGTTCACTCATTTCTGAAGTCTCTAAAGATTCATCGACAATTACCACCTCACCTTCTTCGAGATTGAGCTCCCAATCTTCAATCTGATCAACTATTTTATTGACCCTTTCGCTTATCTCATTTCGCTCGGTGACCTTAGACGCGATAGTCTCCCTCAATTCTTCTATAAGCAGATCTCGCTCATACACATCCTGCTCCAGTTGTGATTTTTCCGCCTTTAAGGCCGTAAATCGCGTCAATATTTTCTCAACAAATTTTTCCAGCCGCTGGAGCTCACTTTCCCGATCCATATTTTATCCCCCTCTCCTCTTTGTTTTCTCAAGGAATCTTCATTTATTGAATGTTTGATTGACTGTGACTTCGTGATTTTTGGCAATGCCCATTAATATGTGTTTTTTCTCTTGCAATCGGAATATACCATGCACCCAGCACACTGCAACCTCTATCAGATTCGGCAATAGCTCCAATCGATCGGTCTGGCATTGTTATATGGCATAAAGCCATGGAATACTCTGGGATCACTATCAAATACCATTGGCAAAAAAAATCTGTCCCCTTCCCACATAGGGAGCTCAAGAATTTTTTCCACATCAACCCAGACCAGATCACCTTCGTCATTTGACATCATTGGCGTACCGCTGAAACGATCAATTCGGAAGATAAAACCAAACCAGTTTTCACCCTGCGGCCCGAACCCCGTCCAGTTAATCGTTCCCCGCAAGACCGCTTGATCACAGGATATATTGGCTTCTTCCCGTATTTCCCGGACCAGGCACTGATAGATATCTTCCTCCGGCAACATCTTCCCGCCCAGACCGTTATATTTACCCAGATGCTGGTCTTCCAGTCTCTTGTTTCGATGCACCAGCAATGTCTGCTTGCGATCAGGAGACATAATATACCCCAGGGTGGCAACTATCGGTGTGTACATCGCAGCCCCGGTTTTTTTGCAGTTAATTGAAGATACATATTCCGCTGCTCCTTTTCTTGTGATACTATTATACTTACTTCCGTAAATTTACTTCGATAATTTTCCCACAAGAGACCAGACTGTCCCACTATGAAAGCCTCAGCACCCGTGCAAACATATCCAGCAGGAAGCGTGTTCACATGCCTCAGCGTCTTTCTGCTGCTGCTCTTTACATCTTTTTACTGTCAGGCTTCAGCCCCCGACAACCGTAAATTTCCGCACTACAAAGCTATCGGTAAAAACGTTGCCTTCTGGGAGAAAATATATTCGCACTACTCCCTTACCGAGGCAGTTATACATGACTCGGAGGATTTAGCCAAGATATACGAAGTTATTCCCCTGCTTGGAGAGGATGTGCCGGGAGCGGCTAAATATAACGATATTTTCCAGCAGCACGCCAAAGAGAAATACCGCGCAATACTGAAAAAAATTGCCGTCCAGAAACCGACAACCCGCAGCGAGATCAGAGTGGCCGCACTCTTTTCCGGGAAAAACCGAACCCGGGATTTAGCCCAGGCAGCAGAAAATGTACGCAGCCAGAGGGGTCAGAAAGAGCGCTTTCTTGCCGGAGTAATCCATTCCGGCAGGTATATTAAAGAAATTAAACGGCTTTTTCGATCCTACAACCTTCCGGAAGAACTGGCCTACCTCCCTCATGTGGAATCTTCTTTTAATTTTAATGCGTATTCCAAATATGGCGCAGCCGGAATCTGGCAGTTCACGCGGGAAACCGGCAAGGGATACTTGACAATAGACCATGTCGTCGATGAACGCCTCGACCCGATTCTGGCCGCTCATGCCGCTGCAAAATATTTAAAAAACAGCTATGAAGCTCTCAACAACTGGCCTCTTGCCCTCACCTCGTATAATTATGGGTTATCAGGCATGCTGCGAGCTGTAAATGAGCAGGGTAACTATGAGAATGTATTCAAATATTACAACAAGGGTTATTTCAAATTTGCTTCAAAGAATTTTTATTCGGAGTTTCTGGCAGCACTGAAAGTGGCCAGACAGCTTGAACAAAACCCACGTATACAAATCGACCGTGCCCAGCCGACTCGATATCTCAATCTTCCCGGGTATGTGCACATATCGGAAGCGGGCAGACATTTTGGCGTTTCCGCGGGAACCATACAATCTCTTAATCCCGCCCTGCAGTCATCCGTGATCAATGGCGAGAAACGCATCCCCAAGGGATATGTGCTGAGACTTCCCGCGACCAAAGGAACCAACCGGGCCGTCGCCTCAATACCATCAACTCTTTACCAGAAACAACAAAAACCAAGCGTTTTTCACCGCGTCCGCAAAGGCGACACTGCCGTGAGTATCGCGCGACTCCATGGTATTTCTGTCAAGAGTCTCATAAAGGCGAATAATCTGGATAAATATGCGACAGTCAAACTCCAACAGAAACTGACTATCCCAAAAGCTGCCAGAAAAATTGTTCAAACGGAAAACGAGGTCATAAAATTATCTCCGCGAGCCGAAGTCAAAAAGGTTTCATTGCAGAAAAGCACCGCCATACCCGTTCTTAAAGCGAACAAAAAACGACTAGCTGAAGACAGTGGTCATGACTTTCTGCCGAAAAGGGATGCAAGCCTTTACCGTGTTGCCAACATTCATCAAAAAAATGGGACAACGCATGGCCATATAATTGTACAGCCCGAGGAATCGTTTGAGCTCTACGGAAACTGGCTTGGAAAAACCAAGGCATCCCTCCTGGCCCTCAACGGACTGGCACCAGGGGCTGCTGTCACCCCGGGCCAGCAGCTCCTTCTGGTCTTCGACCGATTGACGCCTGCGCTCTTTGAGAAAAAACGTCTCGCCTTCTTACAGGAAAAAGAAAAGACCTTTTTATCGGCCTTTACGATAATCGGCCAGAAGATATATCAGGTTATTTCCGGTGACACATTGTGGGACATCTGTTACAATAAGTTCGACGTGCCGCTCTGGCTCCTGAAGCGATACAACAACAATATAAACCTGGCTAGCCTGGACCAGGAACAAGAACTTATCATTCCGATAATTCAACAAATTTAAATGATGATAACGCCGAACAAGGCTAGCCGTAATGTGAGTGTTATCAACAAAAAGGTTTGCAATGGATATTAGCAAGACAATCAAAGAACTGAAGAAAAGGCCGGAATTTACCGATAATGTGGGAATGATCCTTATCCATAACGGCGTCGTCCGTAATTGGTCAAGAAAAGACAGAACAGCGGTAACCGCCCTGCAGGTCACACCGGATCCGGTAAAAATAGAGGCTCTCAGACAGGAATATCTCCAGCGACCGGGTATTTTTGAAATTATTGTCGAGGCGTATTCCGGTACTTTTCAACCGGGCGACGACCTCCTCTACATCATCGTGGCAGGTGATATCAGAGAAAACATCAAACCAGTTCTGGCCGAACTCCTCGATCGCATCAAGGCCGAGGCTGTCACCAAGAAAGAGCTCTTTTCTCACTGACAACTTCATGACACCTGTCAAAGTATAGAAAAACCATCACCCCTCCGTAGTTTTTAAAAGCCAGGCACTCATCTGCGCGTCGATCGCAAAGGATGAGTGCATTGCGAGACAATGCTCATTTGAGTCTCTAGTTGCCATCCTGAAATTGGAGATATTGCATGTCCACTGCCCAGAAATTTATTGAACAATTTACCGATATACATCCCCTGCCCCATGTGGTAACCACAGTTACCCGCCTCATCAACGACTCTGAATCGACCATGAAGGATTTCGAAGAGGCTATCAAAATGGATCCCATCCTGGTCAGCCGCCTTCTTCGTCTTGTCAACAGTCCTTACTACCGCCTGGTGCAGACGGTTGATTCCATTAGCCGTGCAGTAGCCTTTCTGGGTATGAAAAACCTGCACAATCTCTTGGTAACGGACGCCCTGAAGAACATCTTCATCAGACCTGAAATCGATTCCGTCTTTTCCAAAAAAAAATTATGGGAACATTGTGCGGCTGTTTCCATTTTGAGCAAGATGATTGCTGAAAGAATTTTCGGTGTTAACGGCGACGATGCCTTTTTATGCGGGATTCTACACGACTTTGGCCTGCTCGTTGAGGAACAGGTCCGACGGGAGGATTTTCATAAGATCTGTTCCTCTTGTACCTCGACCAGTGCTCTGCTTGACATGGAACAACGAACATTTGCCACAGACCACTGTAAAATAGGGCACCACTTGACACTTGACTGGAATATGCCATTAAAGATCCAAAACGCCATCCGGGACCATCATCTGCTCTCGGCTGACATCGATCCATCGAGCCTGACCGGAATAATTCAGCTTGCCGAATATATTACCGGCCAAATGAAACTGGCAACGCTGCCGGATCTGGAAATGGAACTCTCTCCGCCGCTGATCATTCACCTTCGGGATAACCTTGATGAATACACCGTCCTGATGGAGGACCTTCCTGATGAGTTAGACAAGGCCCAGTCTATTTACTCTTAAGCCTCGCAACATTAACGCAAGCCGGAGCAACGAGACAAAACCTGCATGATCAATTTATTTAATACAATAAACTCTTCCGAAGAACAGCTGAAAGATCTGCTGCTTTTTTTTGAGCAGAAGATTTCGTCTGTATCGGTAATCGCCATCACCGAGAAGGGAAAGCGACTCCAAACAAACAGCAACGTTGCATTCCCCGAAATCATTGTCCAGGAAATGATTGCTGCCGCAACCCGGAAGGCGACGGACCCGTTGTTACCTGCCGCTCTACCCCCGGGATATTCGGCACGGTACCTTCCCGCGCTCGAAGCGACCCTGATCTTCCGCTCGGTTCATGAAGACTCCAGGCAGGAAGATATTGCCAGCCTTGTCGAACTAGGGATGCGAGAACATTTTGCGCACAAAAAAATCGAACAGCTTGAAAAGAAAATAACCATCCACAAAAACCAGTTCGGCCGAAAATTTCAGGTAATGGATCTCCAGCATCAAAAGCTGCTGGAAGAAACGGAACGGAGTTATCGCACTATTCAGGAGCAACAGGAGAACTACTCCAAAACCCTGCAAACAGAAATCATGGCCCAAACCCTGGAGCTTCGCAAAGCCATACAGGCTGCCGAAAGGGCAAACAGCGCTAAAAGCGAATTCCTCGCCTCCATGAGCCATGAAATTCGCACGCCGATGAATGGAGTTATCGGCTTCGCCGACATCCTCCTGACAACGCAGCTGGACGAGGAACAGCGAGACAGTGCCTTGACCATCAAACGGAGCGCCGAAGCCCTCCTTGGTCTGATCAATGATATCCTCGATTTCTCCAAGGTCGAAGCCGGGAAGATGACCCTTGAATGTATCGATTTCGATCCTGAAATCACCGCCCATGATGTCTGCGATCTTATCCGACCACGGGTGGCCGGAAAACCTGTTGAGGTTCTCTGTCGCATCGATGACAACCTGCCGACCTTCATTCAGGGTGATCCGGGCAAATTTCGGCAGGTACTCATTAATCTTCTCGGCAACGCCGCCAAATTTACCGAACGGGGGGAGTTGGAACTCAGTCTCGAGATAGAAGAAGAGTCAGAACAAACCATTACTCTTCTCAGCAAAATAAGAGATACAGGAATTGGCATCCCACAGGATAAATGTGAAACAATATTTGAAGCCTTTAAACAGGCAGACGGTACCACCACCCGGAAATACGGCGGCACGGGACTCGGCCTGTCTATATGCAGGAAGATTGCCGGCCTGATGGGGGGAAATGTCTGGGCGAAATCCAGCAAGGTAGAAGGCACCACTTTCTATTTTCTGGCGGTAATGAAAAAAACAACCACAAGCCATCCCCTCCGTCCAAGAAGCTTTGAAAAGAACCTGAAAGACGTCAAAATTCTGGTTGTGGATGACAATAAGGCCAACAACGAAATTCTCCAAGATATCCTGGGCAAGGCGGGAATGGAAGTTGTCACCCTTCTTGACGAAACTATGGCCATCGAAACGCTCATGGTCGCCGAGAAAGAACGAAAGCCCTTCCAGGCCGCAATTCTCGACCTGCAAATGCCCCTGATTTCAGGAAATGAGCTGGCACGCCGGATTCGATGCGCCAGTCTTACGAGTCGAGACATACCGCTTCTAGCGTACACCTCATCAACGGAACGAGTAGCGCAAAAATGCAAGCAAGCCGGATTCACCGCCTTTCTTACCAAGCCGGCCCGACGCACGATCCTCCTGAGCACCCTGGCTGAGATTCTCTTCAGCAAAAAAAGTGGGCATAAACCGGCAAAGAAGAATCTCGTCACCCAATATTCGATACGCGAGGAGTTGAAACAGTCGACGCGAATTCTTCTTGCCGAAGACAATCCGGTGAACCAGAAACTGGCATCCACTATTCTCAGAAAAGCAGGCTACCAGGTGACGGTCGCATCGAATGGTCGGCAGGCACTGGAAACCTTCACCAGCACCCCCGATGACTTTGATATTATTCTCATGGATATCCAGATGCCGGACATGGACGGCTACGAAGCAAGCCGCAATATCCGGCAAAAAGGCTTTGCGGCCATTCCCATCATTGCCATGACAGCCAATGCCATGAAAGGTGATCGGGAGCTCTGCCTTGAGGCAGGCATGAATGATTATATTGCCAAACCGATTAAGAGGGATATTGTTTTTCAGGTTTTGGAAAAATGGCGCAATAACCGGAATTGATCACCCGAATCGGGCGATGCAGCGACCGGAGCACTATACGAAATCATGCAGCCATAAGGACAGAAAGTCATACTACGGTCAAAGAACTGAGATTTTTTCCGGAAATTTTCGGGTAATCTCACAAGAGAGAAGATTTTCTTTTTCGCGACTTACTGGACAAATTGCCGAGCACCATGCCAAGCAGCAACACACCGCCACCAGCCATGAACCAGTTGATAGCTTTATCTTTATTCAATTTGTCGTTTTCTTCTTTTAGTGCAGTTATCTCCTGGGTGAGTACTTCATTTTGCTGGGTAGCTTTCAGCATATCTTCTTTGATTTTAATAACATCTGCGGTATCCTGCTGCAGATTCTGATAATCCGTGGCAACCTGCTTTTTTTCGCTCAGGACAGAATTGAGGTCATTTTTGGCTTTGTCGAGATTGGCCGATACCTCACTGAATTGCTGGCTCAGTTCGAGTTCTTTCTGCTTCAGTTTTTCATTTTCCGCACGAAGAGACGCAACGATGGTGGAAGGTGGCGGCTGAACGCTCAGGTATCTTTTCAACATCCAGCCTTCTTTGCCGTTAGCCAGACGTACCATTGCATAAGAACCATCTTCTTCAAGAAATTCTACTGAATCGCCATCCTTGACCACGCCGATCACTCTATATTCCCGTCCCGCACCGGATTTTAAAACAACCTCCGCACTGGGGATGACGTAACGACTGTCAGCAAGAACCGCAGTTGCCGAAAAAATCACGGTGCCCAACGAGAGAAAAAAACTCGTCAGCAAAAAGCAGACAGTTACCGACGGTACTATGATTCGTCTGATGCGCATTGTTTTCTTACTCCTTAAACTGGTTATTTTATACAGCCTCAGTCTCAACAACCACTAATACAAACCAGCCATTTGAAAGTCAAGTGTTCAGCTCATCGCCACCAACAAGAGCTCGGGGTTCCAGCAAAACGTCTACCGGCGAGAAGAATCCCCGGCAATGCCGGCTCCCAGCGATATAATGTGATTATAGCTGGCAGTCAGCTTTTCCGGAGTCCACACCTCACGGTTTTTGCACAGCATCTTCTGGCAGATGCGTTCTTCGGTGAGGACATCGAGAACAAAGTCCATAAATTCATAATCGTGATCCGGCCAGGCGATACTGTTATGTTTCGGCCCATAATAGAACCAGATATTCTGTCTGAATTCGCCACCATCTTTCAGCGAGTAACCTAAGGTTTCGTAAGTTAATGGCCCGGCGTCAAGCGGGGGCAGGTGATCACTGGTCACGACAATCAGGCTTTCCGGATCCATCCTGCGCAGGCGCTGCACATAATCGGCAACCGCGCCGGCTCGGTAATAAAATTGCTGAATCGCCAGGTAGGCCTGCGAACCAGGCTTGACTCCGACAACATCGACCCTGGGTGGAAAACGCTCGGTATCGGTAATATGGGGCAGATGGCCATAGGTCCCCAGCACATAATTGAGAAATGGCTTGCCCTCGGCGAGCAGTTTCTCAACATAGAGAAGATTCTGCGACAGCAGATCTCCGTCAAATATATAGCTGTTGGCAACATTATATCGCAGGTAGGTTTTACGTTTTTCAGCATATACTGAGGGAAAATTGGTTTCCTGGAATCCCATGGAATGATACGCCTGTTCCGAATTAAAAAATTCCGGCTTATACGATTGCGTGGCGACAGTCCGATAGCCGGCGGCACTGAGAAGATTGGGCAGACATGGCGTCGGCATGCCTTTAAACATGTTAAATTCCGCAGGACTATACAGCTCTAGAGCGGGAACACCGCAGAGGACTTCAAATTCAACCTGGGCAGTGCCGCCGCCAAAAACCGGCGACCTGGATAGATGCATGTTTTTTCTAAGAGCATCAAATCGAGATGGAGCAGGCGGGGTCTGGAACTTAAGGGCTTTGAATCGCTCTGGATCTAGAAAAGATTCAAGAATCAGGATATGGATATTACGACTCTTCTTCAGGCTGTTTTTTAAAAGACCCGGATTTCGATCGGGATCGTCTACGACTGGATGCCGGGCAAGATCCTCCAGAGCCATATTCTTGGTGGCGGCAAAAAGAAAAAGGGCCGTTGTCCTGCCTATGACAGCAGAGGTAAAACGATCGGACCATGGAACGATTTCAAACCCTGACGCATCCGCCGCTTTCAGGAACTCTTTCGGCAGGGTATACGCGGTGACAGGAGGCACCGAGGCAAGAGCAAGAAGGAGCAGGGGCAAAGCCAGATCTCGAGGGCGGCGCTTAAAATTCTTCATGAAAAAGATCAACCAGACGGCTGAGGCAACATAGGCCCCGACCCGAAGCCAGGCAGGTGAGACGTTAAGTCCTTCCGGCAGAAGCAGGAGTTCATCCAGCTTGAAAACACTATGCATGAGAACATAGTGCAGATCAATTGCCAGATACAGAACAATGATGGGCAGCGCTGCGATGACAACACGCCAGGGGGTCGGGCGCATCAGGTGCAGCAACGCGGCATAGGCTACGAGCAGGTAGGGCAATTCAAAACGAATGGCACTGCTGAATTCCCGGATCCCCCCGACCAGACCAAAAGACCAGGAAATAGCCCAGAGGATCAGTCCCAGGACTACGGAAGATGCAACTGTCTCAGCCACAACTCTGAATAATGTGCCGCCGCGTTTGGTCAGGGACAAACGATGCAGCAGTAAATGTTTCAACAGAGAGACTTTCGCCGTTGGCTGCCCTTTCACATGCTCCCCCTTCAACACTACGATTTACTCAATACAATGGAGGCAAGTGCGGCAATCCATAAAAATACCGTAAGTGCGATGCTGACCAATACCGCTGCGCTGCCGATGTCTTTTGCCCGTTTGGCGAGAAGATGGTAATCAGGAGAAGAGAGATCGACAACTGATTCAATTGCCGAATTCAGTAACTCGACGACGAGAACAGTTGCGGTTGCGAAAAAAAGCAGACCTTTCCATTCATGGGAGAGAGGCAGAAAAATCAGGGCAAGCAGACAGATAGCAACCAGGCATCCTTCTTGCCGAAAGGCCGCTTCCGTGGCAAAGGTCGAACGTAATCCATCCAGTGAATAGGAGAAGGCTGCCAGGATTCTCGGAAAACCGGTCTTCCGAGGAGGTTTACAATTCGCGTTCTGTGTCTGCATGGTAAAAAATAATAATGAGATTGCTAAAAAAATTAATGAGAATACTCAGCTCGATCAATGCCGTCAAGATATCTCACCGGTCAGGAGAAAAAATTTCTCTCTCATCTGTGTTACAAGCGACTTGATATCAACCTCTGCCCCGGTATCCACACGAACAGCACAGCGCTGCTCCTCTGCACGCAGCGACTGCCAGGTCGACAACTGCATCTCCAGAACGTGGAGATCAGCATCCGACACATCGTTTTTTCGCTGCACTATACGTCTGCGCAGTGTTGCAACATCTGCTCTGCATTCTATAATTATAAAAGGCACTTTTTTGCTATCGGCCAGTTTTCTGAACGGCAGTCGTTCTTCATAGCGGAGGAATGCCGCATCGACAATAACTGAATATCCGGCATCGAGAATATGGGCCGCCAGCTCGGTGAGCTTACGGTAGGTTTTTCGGGTGGCCTCCGGACAATAGATACCCTTGCCTATTGCTGCCCGCCCCTCCTCTTCCGGCGTCAGGCCAAATAAACGCTTGCGTTCAACATCCGAACGAATACGAATTGCGCCAAGCTGCTCCAGTAATGACTGGCTCAGGGTACTTTTGCCCGATGCCGACACGCCACGGGTAATGATGAGTAACGGTTCGGCAGGTTGGACATAGCTTAGGGCCAGATTGAGATACGTGAAAAAATCATTCTCGGCTTCAGTCTGTTCTTTTTTATCTATACCGGCCTGATGGGCACGAATGGCATCGATTTTGGCGCGAACCATCGCCCGGTACACCTGGTAGAACCGCAGCACACGGACTCCGGCGTAATCCCCGGTGTGCTGTAGATACATGTTAAGAAAGCGCTGAGCCAACGCAGGTTGTTTTCTGTCCTGTAAATCCATGACCAGAAACGCAATATCGCTCATAACGTCGATCCAGCGCAGGCTGGGACTAAATTCGATACAATCGAACACCAGCGGCGCGTCATCGACCCAGGCAATATTACGCAGGTGCATGTCGCCATGGCATTCTCGGATAAAACCAGCCGATTTACGTTGCTTCAATATTCCGTACAGCGCACTGAAGGTTGCCATCCCCCAGCTTTCCAACTCGGCAAGCGAGCTTAGCGCCTCAGTTTTTTTTACATGCTCGCGTATCTGTTTGAAATTTTCATCAATAGGCTGATAAATAATTTCCGGATTTCCATAGATGCTGTCCGCACCGGCACTGTCGGCATGCTGATGAAAAGCAGCGATGTAGCCGGCCAGAATGTCAATATGACAGGGTTGCAAGGCGCCGTGGGCCAGTAAACGATCAAGCTGAGCCTGCTGCGGAAAAGCCACCATCTTGATGGCATACTCGATTGCTGCACTCTCTTCCACCCCGCCAACTGCCCACCTTGGTTGAGTAATGGTGCCGATAATGGGAACGACTGACAAGTAAATCGCCGGTGCCAGTCTTTTATTCAGGCGCAGTTCCTCCTGGCAGTAAAAAAGACGTTTTTCAAGAGTCGAAAAATCAAGAAACCCGAGATTCAGCGATTTTTTAATTTTATAGGCATATGGGCCGGCCAGAATCACCCAGGAGATGTGCGTTTCAATCAGGGTACATTTTTCAACAGGCGGATCGTATACGTCCGGCTGCATCAGCGAACTGATCAAAGATGCAGGTTGGAGGGTTGTTTCGCTCATCATAAAGACCTTCGGTGAATTGACTGTCCGATTGAATGTGCATAGACATGTATGCATACCATAGAGTACTCTACAATGGCAAGAACATTGCCATGCTGCCGAACGTGATCCCCAAACGGACCCACGCCTGAAGATATGCATCCGGCGGACGTAGGCGACAAGCAACCTTGACGAAGACCTCCGTGTATGTCAGGATTGTCAGGAAAAGAACATCTTTTCACCTGCAAAAAAAGTCGAAGAAAGAGGTAATCATGACAGAAAAACAAATCATAACCGGGAAAAACCTGATGCTCCGAGCCCTGAAAGAAAAGGGAGTCAGGTATATTTTTGGCTATACCGGTGGGGCCATCATGCCGATCTTTGACGAAATGGACAAGCTGGGTGATTTCCATTTCATTATGTCGCGCCATGAACAGGGCGCAGCATTCATGGCCCAGGGTGTTTCCCGGGGCTCCCTGTCAACCGACAAGCCACAGATCGGCGTCTGCATGGCCACATCCGGGCCCGGAGCAATGAACCTGACAACAGGCATTGCCGATGCCCATATGGATTCGATACCGATTATAGCGATAACCGGACAGGTTACCACCGGAGTCATCGCCACTGATGCTTTTCAGGAAAGCGATGTGATCGGCGTAATGATGCCGATCTGTAAGCAGACCTATATGCTCCTTGCCGCAGAAGATGTCGAAGTCACCGTTCATGAAGCCTTTTACGTGGCCACCACCGGCCGGGGCGGCCCGATCGTCATCGATATCCCCAAAGACGTACAAAACCAGAGCGTTTCCGAAACCTACCGCTTTGACGCGAAAACCTTCCGGCCAAGCCTGCCCGGATTCTTCTACCACCCAACCCCCGAACGCGAACCGCTGCGCCGGGCCATTGAACTGATAAATCGCAGTGTGCGGCCGGTTCTGTTTTGCGGCCACGGAGTCATAACCAGCAATGCCGGCAAACTGCTGCAGCAGTTTGCCGAAAAGGTCAACATCCCCATTGCCTTCACCCTGCATGGACTGTCAGCCCTGCCCGTCGATCACCCTCTCAGTCTGGGCATGATGGGTATGCACGGCACCGTCGAGGCCAACCGGGCGATCATGGCGGCGGATTTATTGATCTCTTTCGGCATGCGCTTTGATGACCGGGTCACCGGCAGGCTCAGCGAATACGCCAGAAATGCCGATGTAATCCATGTGGAAATTGACCCTTCGGAAATCGATAAGAATGTGGCCTGCTCGGTGGCAATCAATGCCGACGTCTATCGCACTCTGCATGTGATGCTAGGCGATCCGATGCTGACGTACAAGCCTCGAAAGCGCTGGTTTGAGAAAATAGACAGCTTTCGTCAGGTGATGGCCGACGATTTGCGCCGGGAAATCGAGTGCGGCGTTGGTGACGATGGCAGGCTGCTGATGAAATCGATAGTCCATCAGCTGTCGGTGTTGACTGAAGGGAAAGATCTGATCGTGCCCGATGTCGGCATGCACCAGATGATGGCCGCCCGCTTTTACAACTACCAAACGGAAAACAGCTGGTTCGCCTCCGGCGGTGCCGGGACTATGGGAGCATCGCTGCCAATGGCCATCGGCATCAAACTGGCTCGACCCGATGAGAGGGTCTGGTCGATCAGCGGCGACGGCGGCTTTCAAATGAACATTCAGGAACTCGGCACGATTATGGAACAGCAGATCGACATCAAGATCGTTATTCTCAATAATGGCCACCTGGGCATGGTGCGCCAGTGGCAGACGCTTTTCTTTGATGGCCGGTATGCCGGAACACCCATGCAAAGTCCCAAGTTCGGTCTTATCGCCGAGGCCTACGATATTCCGTATCGTAAAATTGAAAAACTCGACGAGGTTACTCCAGCCCTGCAGCAGGCAATTGACCACCATGGTCCGATATTGCTTGAATTCGTCTGCGATGCAAGTGAGATCATCCTGCCGATGATCCCGTCTGACGGCGGCTTTGGCGAGATGATCGTTTCCCGACCTGGGCAGGAAAAAACGGCCACCAGAAAAAGCAAGGGAGGAAAATCATGAAACGACGTGCCATCCTGGCTTTTATGCTTGATCGTCCGGGAGTACTCAATAAGGTGTCGGTGTTGATTCGCAAAAAGATGTACAATGTCGATACCCTGACCGTGTGTAGTTCGCGGGTCGAAGGAATCAGCCGGATGACCATTACCTTGCGAGAGGATGACCAGGCCAAAGTGGACCAGATAATCAGGCAGCTGGAAAAGTTCACCGAAGTAATTTCCGCCAAAGAACTCGATACCGACCACAGTTACTGGCGGGAGGTGGCCATCGTCAAGCTGGAAGTTGACGCCGCCCATCTAGAGTCCTTTCGCGGTCGATATAATTTTGAGGTGCTCGACCAGAAAGAAGAGGATATCCTCATAATCCAGCTGGCCGGAGCAACCCGCCAGATCGACAGTTTTCTCGAGGAAGTCGGCCGGCAATATATAATCGAAATTGCCCGAACCGGAGTGGCCGCAATGGAAAAATAGCCGCCCCCCGGGCGGCATGTGAATCATCAGGCCTGATACAGAGTGTCGGCAATATCAGAGATGTCGCAGCTGATGTTGTTTGCTGTCAACAGAGCTTTGATCTCCCGCAGATTACCGGGAGTATCGATGTAAATCTCCGTACCGCCGTCCTGCGCATCCAAACGATAGCCAGCCGAAATAAGGAGTGAGACGGCGAGTTGGTATTGACCAACCACAAAGCCCATCAGGGTAAAGTCGGCCATATAATTATAAGGGAGCTCCCTGTTATCGAGATATCTTGCCCTGCTGTGGCTATCGCAGGGAAGCAGTGCTATTTTGCCCATAAGATTATCCTCTGTTAGAATTGTCCGCTGGTTCCCATTGATGGTTTGAGCAACGGAACTGCTTTAATGATACATCAGACTACAGGAGAAATCGATGAAAGTAGTAGCATTTTGCGGAAGCGCACGGAAGCAAGGCAACACAGCACTGCTTCTGAAAGCAGTGCTTGCGCCGCTGGCGGAGGCGGGAGCCGAGACGGAACTGGTTGAACTTGCGGGAAGTGAAATCAGAGGGTGCATGGCCTGCTATGTCTGCTATCTGGAGAAAAACGGTACCTGCGTCCTCAAAAAAGACATGGTCAACGACTGCATTGCCAAAATGGTTACGGCCGATGCCATACTTCTCGGGTCGCCGACCTATTTTGCCGATGTATCAAGCGAGATGAAGGCCCTCATCGATCGCTGCGGCATGGTCAGCAAAGCCAATGGAGATCTCTTGCGCCGCAAAATCGGCGCGTCTGTCGTGGCAGTACGCAGGGCCGGCGCAATGCATGCCTTTGATACCATGAACCATTTTTTCCTGATCGGGCAGATGATTATTGTCGGTTCGAACTATTGGAATATAGGTATTGGACCGGAAATGGGTGAGGTGGTCGATGACACGGAAGGTATGGAAACCATGCGCCGACTGGGTGAAAACATGGCCTGGCTGCTGAAGAAAATCAAGGACTGACGGTATTGTCATGTAGCCGGGCATTCTGCCTCGCCAGTGCTTAACATCGCATTGTGATCCTGGATGAGTGGTCTCTTAGAAGGGAAAAACCCCATTCTTACCCGCCAAATGAGGTTTTTCTGCCACGACGAGCAGTTATTATTTGCTGCCCCTTACACTTAGAAATGATAACTCAGATTGACATAAAAAAAGATTCCCATTTCCGGCACCTTAACCCCTGACTGAAAAGGGTCGCGCTGATAGGACAGGTGGGTGAGATAATATTTGTCAAACAGATTATTGATTCCACCGACAAGATCCCAACGCTGCCAGTTGACTCCGGCCTTAAGATCAGTTACAGCCCAACCGGCTGTTTCTTCTTCACTGAGGCTGGTGTCGACCCGATCCTGTTTTGAAGCAAAACGTTCCGTTACCTCCATAAAGTAGCCGCCATTATCATACCGTAAAGCCAAGCTGCCCGAAAGAGGTGGAATTTCACTCAGCGGCTGATCGGTATCACGGTTTTCTCCATGCACATACGACAGTGTGCCTTTGGCAAACAGGTCATAAGGCAGGGCAATTTGACTGCCAAACTCTGCACCCCAGATTTCCGCATCGATGTTTTCATAGGTGCGCGCCATTATCAATTCTCCTCCGCCATCAGGATCCCCCGCTTCGGCGATGTTGATATAATCATTTACTGAACTGTAGAAAATGCCGGCACTGGCAAAGATCTTACTTCCGGTCCATTTGGCACCAACATCCACCTGGTTGTTGCGGGGGGCATCAAGAGAAGGATTACCCAGCCAGTTTTTCGCCATACCTGTCCGTTGCAGACCGATAAACAGCTCCTGCTGATCTGGTGGACGGCTGGCCGAGGCGATACCGGTAAAAACCTCCAGGCTATCGGTTGCCTTCCAGTTCAGCTGGAGGTTGGCACTCGGTTCCTTGAAATCTGTTTCACTGTCAAGCGCGGCACTAAAATAGGGTTGATACAGGCTGGCCAGACGTGCATCAGACAGATCATTGGCGACCACTTTGGTATAATCAAATCGTGCCCCTCCCTTTAAACTCACGGAAAGTGCCAACGGCCAGTTATACTCGGCAAAGGCGCCGAAATTATTCATATCGACATCGGGGATCATCGGTTGCGCGGTATATCTCATCCACATGGCCGATTCATTGGTCGCATCCCAGTTCCGTTGATAAAAATCAACACCAGTCTTCAGACTCCCCGGCCCCAGGGGAATTTCACCATTGAGTTTGCTGCCGAAAGTAAATGTCTCGGCATCAGTCTGCATCATATAATCGCGGTTGACCATCATACTCGGCATGGAAGACATCCGCTCGGTATCATCCATGAGGTGGTCCACCTGGTTATACCAGGCCTGAAAAAACAATTTCGAGATTGCCGAGGTTGGATTTTCAAGCGTTGTCATCCAGTTAAGGCGATGCGTCCGGTCGTAGTCGGCGTCCATCAGCAGGGCCGGATAGAGAACATGATCGGCATCCTGATAACTATAGCTCAGTTCAGATCGGCCCTCGCCAATTTTCGTCCCTCCTTTTATCCAGAACGTATCGGTATCGTAGGCGCTGGAATCGATACTACCTGCTCGATACCGGTTGGGACTGGTCACTGGATAGATATCGGTCAATAATTTGCCGTCACCCGATTCCGGTACATCAGAAGATTTATGAGCGTAGCCGAGCAGTCCATCAAGCCTGTCCGCCCCGTAGGACAGCGTTGCCGATCCATCCAGATAATTATAGCTGCCATAGCTCAAATTCAGGTTTGCTGCAGGCCCAGGCTTGGGAGTTTTGGAAACTGCGTTGACCATTCCCCCAATACCGCCCGGATTGGTGAGATCATAAGGTCCCTTGATGACCTGGATTGACTCGACCTCGGCAAAATCAAAATGAAACGAAGGCGGGTCCATGCGCGACGGACAGCCGCCATGCAACCTTACCCCATCAAGAAACATGTTCAGGTTATCCCGTTGAAAACCTCGCAACACCACATCGTTGGCAATTGCGCCTTTGCGTACACTGCTGAGTCCCGGAAGATTTTGCAGCGCTTCGCCGATATCACGGGATGGGCTTTCACGAACTTCGCGAATGGTAAGATTTTCCTCAATTGTCTGCTGTTGCTCACCACGCACGGTTATTTCATCAAGAATCAACGATTCGCCTAAGGACGGGTCGGCCTGGGCCAGGAATATTAAACCGAACAGGGAAAATCGTGAAAAACGGTCGTATGGCATATACTTTCTCCTCTGGTAAAATTAACAGTGCATTATTCCTCTTCAATGCTATTTGTGATTACCACTAAACCTCAGCTTAGAAGATCCAGAGGGATATGAGGTGCCCTTTGTACGGGTGTTCCGCAGCCTGGATGGCTGCGGTCAAGCCCCCAGGGATGGGTTTATGGCGTCCCGTGCAAAGGGCATCTCATATCCCCATATAGCTGAACTTTAGTGGTAATCACAATGCTATTTGAGCGTAAATGTTACGGGTAGAGTGATGCTCGCCACAACCGATGGTGCTGGAAAAGGTGCGGCAAGCTGAACGGCCTGGAGCGCCTGACGATCGAGCAACGAGTATCCTGAACTGGACAGAACCCGCAGGTCGTCGATCTCCCCTGAGAGAAGGATGCTGAATCGTACCTGAACCTGCCCTTGCCATCCCTGTCGCCGGGCCATGGAAGGATAGCGCAGTTTACTGCTGACTTTGCGGCGAATCCCGGTGAAATTTGCCTGCAGATACCGTGTTTCTGCGGCGACCGAGGTTTCTGCGGCTGCCGAGGTTTCTCCTGACACAACTGGTGCGGCCTCGGTTCTGGCCGGAGCAGGCGGCGCAGTCCCGGCCGTCGGCACTTCCGGCCGGCTGGACGGCAAGGTGATTTTCGGACTGGCAGCCGATCTCGACATCTTTTGTTTTACTTTGCCGGCTTTGCTGATTTTCCGAGGGGCTGGTCGATTAGGCTGCGATGCCTTCGGTTCTATGGTAATGTTTTGCGCAATGGATTGTTCTTCAGGGATGGGGGGATTGTCTTGCAGTTCAGCTCGATCCTCATTTGCTATCGGGGCGACTGGAATTGACGTTTGCGGCACTATTTGCTCCGGGACCATGGTTTTTGGCTGATTTTGCGGTACCACGTGCTCCGGGGCAATGGTTTTTGGCTCGGAGACAACAGCTGGATCCGGCATTTCCAGGGCGATTTCACTGAGATTGACCCAGACAATTTCTTTTTTTCTCGAGGGAAGATAGCCAATCGCTACAACCACCACCGCGATTAACAAGTGAATCAACACACTGCCCAGCCAGTCCGGAACAGTCACCAGACGTTGCTTTTGAAATGAAAGGAACTGGAATCGATTCATGAGCAGCTGCCGAAAAAGCTGTTTTTTATCGGAAATATCCAGGACGACCACAACCCGCATGTTACTTTAATAACAATACAGTCATAATCGACCAACCGAGACACATGCCATTAACTGTAGTATTAACTACCACATTGGCAATTAAATAAAAACCTGAAATATAAATAAATCTCAACAATGTTATGTAGACAACAAGGAAGGCGGGATGAAATCGACAGAGCGGAGAGAAAAACTGGTCAGTTGGCTGGAGAAAGTCGGTACTCTTAGTCTCAGTGAAATGGTTGATTATTTTGGCGTATCTAAAATGACCATCCATCGCGACCTAGACTGGCTGGTGCAAAACAAGGCGTTAAAGCGGATACATGGCGGAGCCGCCTGTATCGAACGACCATCCGGTCAACTACCGGACAATTCTTTCGACAGGCTCTCACTGTTAAAATGCCTGATATGCAATCGCCCGCCAAGCCAGCAACTTTTATATACCATTACCTTAAGAAATGGAGAGCAGAAAGTTGCCTGCTGTCCGCATTGCGGTATTTCAGCTCATCTCATGCTGGGAGACCAGGTCGTCACAGCCCTGACCGCCGACTTCCTTTCCGGAAGGCTCCATTCGGCGCAGCATTCTTACTATGTCATGGAAGGCGTCGTTGCGTACTGTTGCAAACCTTCAATCCTGACCTTTGATGATGAGGAAATGGCACTGCGCTTCCAGAAAGGATTCGGTGGTACATTGGGCCGATTCAATGACGCTATTGCATTTCTCAAAAAGGACATGAGCCTGCATAACCCTGAAGGCTGCCCGCATTGTTCGTCGTTGAGCCGCAAAGAAGAGTGATAAGCGGAGATTTTGAACGAATTCGAAAAACGATTTGAAATTATAACAGGGAAGACTGGCTGACAGGACCAGTAAAGCTGTACCGACTGAGAATGTTACCCAGCCGGTACAGGTGAAAAACTATCAGTCAAAGGCCATACTGGTTTTCCATTCCTGCCATACCTTGCCGACGAGATCAATACCCGGCTTCAAGGTTTTCTTGCCGGGCCGCCATCCTGAAGGAGTTGCCTCGGCACCTCCTGTCTTGCGGATCAGTTGAAATGCCTGTATTTGTCGGATAGTTTCATTGACATTTCTGCCGACGGGAGGAGTGAGAACCTCAAAGCCCTGAATTACCCCGTCAGGATCTATCAGGAACCGACCGCGCGCCTCGACCCCGGCGGTCTCATCAAAAACTCCATAGATTTTACCCACCTTGCCGCCTGCATCCGACAGCATAGGATACGGTATCCCACCCTCGACCATCTTGGCCAGCTCATCGTCATTCCACATTTTATGGACAAACATTGAGTCAATCGACATCGAAAGCACTTCGACACCTAATTTCTGGAACTCAGGATATTTTTCAGCGACCGCTGAAATTTCGGTAGCTCAAACAAAGGTGAAATCCCCCGGGTAAAAACACAGAACAACCCATTTCCCCAGGTAATCGGAAAGCTTAACATTGATAAATTTACCCTGTTGATAGCCCGGTGCTGTAAAATCAGGGGCTTTTTGTCCAACCATGATCATTGTTCGCTCCTCCTTTATTATTTCAGACGACTCCTTGCTTTCCGACACTTCTTCTCCTACCGGACCTCCCGTCGGCCTGGCACATCCAACAGCTGCTTCTTCCGCCATGTTTGTTTCCTCCTGTAGGTTAAGGGACCAGCTTACAGACTCCATCTACTTTCCCCTGCATTTTCAGCTTCTGCAACTCCTGCTCTGGGGCATGGACCCTGGCTCTGCACCTGGGTCTGATTTCAACTCCGCTGCGCAGGAGGCATTTAAGACTATGGTTTAGAACATATACTCAGAATCTCCATATGTCAAAAAGAATATGTTTCGTCCTGGCGGGTGCATCGAAAACAATAATTTTCATTGTTTGAATGAAATTAAAACTATCTCTTTAAATCCAAGATGGTTACAAGTTTCAAGCAATGTCAATTTATGCGTGGATCTTTTTAGGTCAGCCTATTTGTCATTCTTTTTCTCTCAGCAGCGAATAACAGAGACCTGAGGTGACTATAGGCTCAATGTACATACACATTCATGACACAGAGGGAGGACGATTGATGAAGAATATTTTATGTGCAATTGTTGGGTTGCTGTTACTGGTCACCTTTGGTTGCAGCAGTGATGATGCCAAAAAGGCTGAAGAAAAAACCAAGGAAGTGGTGATTGAGGCGAAAGATGCAGCTGTCACCGCCACCAAGGAAGCTGCCACTGCGACCAAGCAAGCCGCCACAGAAACTGCAGACAAAGCCACGACAATGGCTGGTAAGGCCGCCACTGCCACAAAAGAAGCGGCCACAGAAACCGCAGACAAAGCAGCAAAGATGACCGGTGAGGCCGCCACCGCTACGAAAGAAGCGGCCACAGCAGCGAAGGACAAGGCTGTTGAAATGGGTAAAGACGCTGTAAAAACGACCAAGAAGAAAGCAACACTCGAGGGCTGCTAAAAGTGCGGGTCGCGTGACTGCTGCTCCCGGGACATTGACAATCAGGAAGATACAGTTGTGATGCCCCTGCTGCGTAAATACTGCGCAAGTCCACATGAATACCTTCTGCGGCCTGACAGTTTGCACCGAAGGTATTCATGTCCTGCAAAAAGTGAGGGGCACGAACTTCCCGGTCTTACTATTACGGCACGGGAAGAGTCGGACACTCTTTAAAGACATGATTCTTACAGTTTCGGCAAATCATCTCATCGACTTCAGGAATTATCTTGGCAATCGCTTCTTTCTGGGTGGCAAAAATATGCTCTTTACCGATAATATCCAGGTACCCGCCCCGCTCCAGAATGGTATAAGACTGGCGCTGTAATTCACAGAGATACAGCCCTCCCCTCTGGCCGCGACGGCGGCGTGCTTCCTGCGCTAACAGTTCGGCACCAGCTACGTCGATAAAATTAATGCCGCAGCCTAGAATCAGCACGTTACGTTTGCGCATCAGATTCTTGTCGATGTTGTACAGATATTCACTGACATGATTGACCGCCCCGAAAAACAGCGGGCCGTCAATGCGAATAACCTTCAGATACGGGCACTCTGATTCGGTTTCGATGAGTGGCGGGCCAATGACGTCGGTATTTGGAATTAGATTGGCAATGCGCGGGTGGGCGGTACGATTCAGATAGAGCAGCAGCGACAACAATACGCCGGCATAAATGGCAAACTCCAGATCAAGAAACAGGGTAGCCAGGAAGGTAACCAGCAGCACTGCCGTTTCCTCCCTGCTCGTTTTGATTATGGTATGGATATGATGAAAGTCGATAAGATGGAAAGCCACCATCAAAATGATCCCGCCCATGGCTGCGATAGGCAGATAGGCAGTAAGCGGGGCAATCAGCAACAGGAGCAGCGCCAGCAGTATCGCCGAAAAAACAGCAGAAAGCGGGGTAAGAGCGCCTGCCTGATAATTGATCCCGGAACGGGTAAAGGATCCGGAACCGGCATAGCTGGAAAAAAAACTGCCGACAACGTTGGACAGCCCCTGGCCGATAAATTCCTGGTTGCCGTCAATGGGCTGATGTGATTTGGCAGCGATTGCTCTGCCGATAGACAAAGCCTCAATGAGGCCAAGAAGTGCCACGGCCAGAGCTTTGGGAGCCAGTTCCCGGATAGTCTCAAACGAGAAATCGGGCATTGACAGCGGAGGCAAAGTGGCGGGCATCTGACCGACGAGGGTAATACCGTGCTGCCTGCCGTCGATAAGCAGACAGAGGACACTGCCGATAATCATGGCAAAGAGCATGCCCGGCCAGCGCGGAATTTTGGCTCGGAAAAAAACCGCACTGACAAGAGTGACCATGGCCACCGCAAAGACATAGAGATTGACCGCATTGAGCATGCCCAAAATATGCCCCCAGACTTCGATGAAGTCATGGCTTCCCGGCAGTTTGAGGCCGAGAACATGTTTCAACTGACTCGTAGCAATGAGGATAGCAGCGCCTGAAGTAAAACCAATCACCACGGAATGCGAGACAAAGTTTACCAGGGTCCCCAGCCTGGCCAGACCAAACGCCAGCTGATAGATCCCGGCCATAAAAGTCAAGGTCAAAACAAGCCGGATATACTCGGCGGAACCGGGTTCGGCAAGAGAGCTGATTGAGCTGAACACCACGATGGAGATAGCCGTGGTCGGCCCGGAGATCAGATGCAGAGATGACCCGAAAAGGGCTGCGACAACAGGGGTGACGATAGCAGTATAGAGGCCATATTGTGGCGGCAGCCCGGCAATCATGGCAAAAGCCACACCCTGAGGAAGGACAATGACCGCCCCGGTCAATCCGGCCAACAAATCGGCTTTCAAGGTATCCCAGCCGATAAAATTCCACCAGCGCAGAAACGGCAACAACCTGCGCCACCAGGATCTGGAACCGGTGTACTGCGGCTTCAATTTATACCTGTTTGTCATATGCCACTCTTTGCCATTTCAATTTTATCATACGTCGGGAGACGAAATCAGTCTTCGACCACAAAGGGGACGACGTTCACCTCTATTTTTTCCACCCCGTCAACCTTTGCCACCAGCTGTCGCACCTTATTGCAGATGTTATGTTCATCGGCCCGTGAACCGCGAACATTGACAAACACCTCTCCGTTCGCCGAATCAACGACCACCTTGGGATAAGCCTTCACCAGCGCGGCCTCAACCTGGGCTGCCAGGGCCTCATCGGCAAGCATACGGCAGCTTTCCGGAGTACTTTTAAAGCAGGGTTGAGCCAAGGCGTGCAGAATAATGGAGACCGCCTGATCAACGTTCATATTGCCGATATGCAGGATCATATCATAGAGTTGGGGATTCCACGAATCCTGGCCAAAAATCTGCAGTCCCCACCGTCTCCGTTCCGCATCATCATTGACCAGAATCATGCGGGCCTCATCAGCCGGAATCTTCTCACGAATCATTTCTTCGCGGACCCGATCCTCAAGATTGGCGCTGATTCTGATCTTGAGGACATGGGGAAACTGCTGTAGAAAAAAATGGCTGCCCAACCCATGAAAAACGACATTATCCTGTTTCAGATGGGTAAGGAGGCTCGCCCGAAAAAAAGCGATAAAGCGCTCTTTCCCCGAGGTAAACCGATCGAGAATAGTTGGTGCATCATGAATGGCGCGAATCAGTTTGAGTTCGGGTATGTTAAACTGTTCTGAAGCCTCGAGAATTATCTCCCGGGAGAGACACTGATAATTAAGGGCCCGGGCCAGCTTTTCGGCCACTTCCTTGCCTCTGCTGTAGGAGCCTCGTGATATGGTAATAATTGACATGGCGGTATCTCTTCCTTCAACTGATAGGTTCTACAAGGGACGGCGCAATAGCGAGCTTACCCTCTTCTCCACAGCATTCCTTAAATATATCGCATCCCCAAAGAACGATTCATTATCAAACTCGCCCTGCATTTTCTTCACAGGATCATATCCATAAGTATTACAGCACATACTTTAATAGAAAGCAATACCCGGTGTCTTTCCCTCTGGCAAGTATTTTGTTTTGCCGACAGCCATTATCGGCTGCCGCCCGCAATAATTGATGCAGCAAAAGAACACCTGCACTCCGAGGCGATAATGTTTTTAGTAAACACAGCTTATCTGGCAACAAATTGCATTGAACAGTGTTTTACCCAGAACATTTTAAAATCCTTTTTATATTTTGGCAGCTTGGTCAGGCTCCGCCACATAGATCGTTTGTTGAATTTCTTGATCTGCTGGGCAGGTTGAAAAAAATGCACCGCGTTGTCAACGGTTAAAACAAAAGGAGGTTTATTGTAGGCCAGATTTATCCAGCTGGCAATAACAGAACCGCTTCGGTGATTTCCTTCGATAAAGAGTTGCGGTTGGCCTAGGATGGCAATATAGACTTCTGCGGCAACTTTATTTATCGAAGTCCTCAGAGCACACTCTCTCTTGTAATATTTTCTTATGGGAACTATCTGCCTGGTGAATTTCTCCGTGGTTGCATCAAGAGCCTTGCGATATTCTTCTCTTTGCTCGTAGTCCACGCCATAGTGGACCCGGTGATTGATTTCCAGCATATCCGGGCCACCTTCTTTGGAGAGCAGGCTATATTTCTTCTTGCTGATAAAATAATCGATATACTCCCAGGCAGACAACATATTTGTAATTAAAGTCTGGTCAAAAGGCGTATCTTTTCTGCCAATCTTTAATTGATCGAGTTGATTGTCGATAGCCGTCCAGTGGCGGAGTACTTCCTGGTACGATCTTTCAATTGCCGGTAAATCAGGACGATAGGCCATGGACTTGTGTTCGGATTCTTGTGCCTGGAGCGGAGAAATCAGGCAACCGGTACCAAAACCAAAAAAGGCACTTACTGAAGAACAATAAGTGCCTGTGGTAAATACAACCCTGCAGACAGGGGAGAAAATCCGGGTAAGTACCCTGGGGACTATTTGTTTTCTTGTAAAAAACGAGAAAACAAATTGCAGGATACTTAATGCATTGGAGCGGGATACGCGATTCGAACGCGCGACTTTCAGCTTGGGAAGCTAACACTCTACCACTGAGTTAATCCCGCTTGGTGTGCCTTATTTTAGTCGCTAATATAGAAGCAGGTTACGGTTTTGTCAAAGCATTTTCGCATTTCTCCATGCCGATCATCGCATTCTTTCATCCAATCGTTACGAAGAGTAAGCGGCATCCTCAGCCCTGTATGTATCCACCCAGCGTCAGGGTAAATTCCGATCCCTCCCCCTCCACGCTCGCCACCTCTATTCGGCCGTTATGGGCCTGGGCTATATGCTTGACAATTGCCAAGCCAAGCCCGGTGCCGCCCTGTTTACGGCTTCTGGCCTTATCACTTCGATAGAAACGCTCAAACAGCCGGGGCAGGTGTTTTCTGGCAATGCCGCAGCCGGTATCGCGAACGATGACCCGCACCTCTTTTGCCAGCTCGTTGTCAACAACAACCCCCCGCACCGTTACCCAATCCCCTTTTTTACTGTAGGTTATCGCATTGATCAGCAGATTTACCAGTGCCTGTTCCAGAAGAGCGGCATTCATTTTGACAACAATATCATCCGGGCATTCAACGGCCATTTGTATGCCAGCCTCATCGGCCTTTAGCTGACAGGTCTGCAAAGCAGCTTCGATCACCGGCCGCAACTGCCCCTTTTCCAGCTTGATCTGGTCCTGTTTTGCCTCCTCTTCAATTCTGGACAAAACCAGCAGATCGTCAATAATAGTGGTAAGCCGCTCTGACTGGCGCAGGACAATCTGCAGGAAACGCTCCGCATCCTCCCGAATGTCGAGGGCACCGTCCAGCAGGGTTTCGACATAGCCACGTATCGAGGTGATCGGAGTGCGCAGCTCATGGGAGACATTGGCAACAAAATCCCTTCGTACATTTTCCAGCCGCCGCAGTCTGGTCACATCGTTCATGACCACCAGCACGCCGACATTTTCGCCAACACCGTTACTTAAAGTGACCACATGCGTCTGCAGGAACCTGTCCCCGTTCACGTCGTGCAGGACTATTTCATCCTCAATACTCTCACGGCTGGACAGGGTTTGACCAATCTGCTGCTGCAGCTTGACATTGCGCACTACCTGCTGCACAATCCTGCCCTTGGCAACCTCTCTATCAACATCGAAGAGCTGCGCGGCGGCTTCATTGATACTGATGATTTTTTCATCGGTGTCAATGGCAATCACCGCTTCAATCATGCTTGAGAAAACCGTTTCCAGCTGATTCCTATGGGTGACGATGGCCTGGATTTTTTCATCGAGCTGTTCCGCCATTCGATCCATTGATTCCGCCAGAGTTATCACCTCAAGAGAAGCAGTTTTTTTGGCCAGCGGCAGCATCCTCTCGCTGAAATCCCCATGGGAAAACTGTACCGCACTTTTGGTCATCTGCTCCAGTGGTTTGCTTATGTTACGGGAAATCAACAGGGTAATGCCCCCGGCGAGGAGCATTACCGCCACTGCACCGATGCCTATTCTGGTCTTTATGCCTGCCAGGGTTTTATCCAGCGAAGCCACCGAGACGGAAGTCCTGAGCACTGCACCGACAGCCGGGGAAGCATTGTCATCCAAAGGCTCCATTCCGCCAAAGTGCAAAGGAACGGCCACATAGATCAGGTTTTCATCAAGTGTTTTGCTGTATCTCCTGGAGGTGCCGACTGCACCGGCAAAAGCCTTTTCAATTTCCTGCCGATGCCGATGATTGTCCATCACCCTGGGATCTTCATTTGAGTCGGCAATCACGCTGCCATCAAATCCGACCACGGTAATCCTGGTCCGCGACTCTCGACCGGCGAAAACGCAGTATCCCCGAAGCGCTGCAATCTGTCCATTCTGCAAAAAATCAATAACCCTGGAACTGATGAGATTGGCCCGGGCTTCCAGGTCGGCTTCCGTATCCTGCAGATAAAACTCCCGCAAAGCGGTGGTGCCGTACCAGCTTACCGCAATAACAGCAATCAGAATGGTCAAGACGCTGGCCGGAAAAATCTGCCAGACTATTTTTTTGGGTTGCATCATCGACCTACTCCCCATCCTCTGGCGTGGATCTGTAACGATAGCCAATACCCCTGACTGTCTCGATCATCTTGCCATACTCACTGAGTTTTTTACGCAAACCAAAGATCTGCACATCGATTGCCCGCGGCGTAATCAGAAAATCATAGCCGCGGGCAAAATCGATAATCTGCTGCCGGGTAAACACCCAGCCCGGTTTGGCTGCAAGCAGTGACAAAATACTGAATTCGGTTGTTGTCAGTAAAATCTCAACCCCATTCAATCGCACCTCATGCCGGCCCTTGTCTATTTCGAGTCCGTCGACTGCGATGACGGATTTCCGTGTGTCATCTGTTTGGCTTTTATCGGCAAGTGATCTTTTTATCACCGCTTTTATTCTGGCAATCAATACTTTCGGACTAAAAGGCTTGGTAATATAATCATCGGCACCGCACTCGAGACCGGCCACCACATCTTCCTCTTCGCCTTTTGCGGTCAACATGATGATCGGCATGGAATGTTCTATACTCTGACCCACCTTTCGCATCGCTGCACAAACCTCCAGCCCGCTTATTCCCGGCAAATTCAGATCAAGCAACACACAATCAACCTGCTCCATCCGCAATCGCTCCAGCGCCTCTTCCCCTGTATCAGCGCAGGTAACATGAAAGCCCGCCCTGATGAGATTGTAGCTGACCAGCTGCTGAATATCCGCTTCATCTTCAACGACGAGAACATTTACTTTAGCCATGATATGTTATTTTTAATATTCAAACAAATAAGATACGCTATCCGGCGAATTGCGTCCAGCCAGACCGCACCCCGTCAAGAGCCTTCCCTGATCATGTCCTTATCCTGTACCATTTTAAACTCCTTCGCAAGCCCTGACTCCAGTTCTAATGATATCTTAACATTCCCCTAATGAAGAGAAAACAATCACCCTCTATTATTGCTGTCAATCTTGCCGGGAACTGGCTTGCGGCAGGATTTCGCCCCCCATACTTCACTTGAGGAAATAATAAAGATGGACCACCACTACACCTTTCATCACGAACTTACCAAACTCAACAAAAAACTCCTCAAGTTAAGCGCTACGGTTGAGGAACGTGTCCGCCGGGCAACAGAAGTGATTGAATCCAAAGACATGGACGCCATCCAGGCGATAATCGTCTCAGATTACGAAGTGGATGAGATGGAGATCGATATCGAAGAGGATTGCTTGAAAATTCTTGCTCTGCACCAGCCGGTTGCCCGCGATCTCAGATTTATTATTGCCGTCATCAAAATAAATAATGAGATGGAAAGGATCGCCGACATTGCAGTGAACATCGCCAAACGCGTTGACAATATCGCCAAATTCAAGCACCAGGCGGCAGTCTCGTACGATTTTTCAAAAATGAGCGACAAAGTTATCTCGATGCTGAAAAAAAGCATCGATTCCTTTGTCAACGGCGATGCCACCCTCGCCAAATCGATTTTCCTCGATGACGATGTGGTCGATGCCTGCCGAAACCGCTGTTATGAGGATATCAAGGAAAGAATACGAAAAGACCCGGATCACCCGGGCTACCATATCAACACCTATCTCCTGGCCCGCCACCTCGAACGAATCGGTGATCGTGCCGTCAATATTGCCGAAGAGGTCATCTACTTCGTTGAAGGCACCATCACCCGTTTTAATTAAACAAGAAATGATTCTTCCCCCTTATAAACTGCCCCTTCAACCCGGTGTAAACTGATTATGTATACGTATCTCCTCCTCTGCATTCTGCTCATTACAACGGGTGCCTATTTTGGGGGAAAAGCCCGCGCCAAGACTATCGCCGAGGCATCGGGAGGCATGCGGACACTCCACTCCCTGCCCAGTCATTATGGCATGTTGACCGCATTGAGTTATGCAATCCCAGCACTGCTGGTCTTCGCATTGTGGCGGATTTTTGAGGGCACGATCGTCACCTCCCTGGTCACCAAAAGCCTACCGATTGAACTCCAGCAGCTGTCACCCAACCGGTTGAGTCTCGTGTTAAACGAGGTTAGAAATATTGTATTCAGCGGCTTTGCTTCCCACAACGCCGATCCAGCGATCCAGGCCGCCGCCGATCTCTATCTCTCAACCATGAACTGGCTTAAAAATGCAGTTGCCGTCAGCACCCTGCTCGGCGGTCTTATCCCCGGCGCCATTGCCTACCGAAGCATCAGAAAAGAACTTCGCGCCCGCAACCTGGTCGAGGGAATTGGCAAAGTCATTCTCATCGGCTGTTCCGCAGTCGCCATTTTCACCACTCTCGGAATCGTCTTTTCGGTACTGTTCGAATCGCTGCGCTTTTTTCATGCCATTCCTTTTTTTGACTTTCTCTTTGGCCTGCAATGGAGTCCACAAACCGCAATGCGGGTCGACCAGGCTGGTTCATCCGGCGCGTTCGGGGCGGTGCCGGTATTTGCCGGAACCATCCTCATTGCCTTAATCGCCATGCTCGTGGCGATTCCGGTTGGCCTGCTTGCCGCGATTTATCTCTCAGAATACGCCGGTTCCCGAATGCGCACCTGGGCCAAACCAATGCTTGAGATTCTTGCCGGCATACCAACCGTCGTCTACGGATTTTTTGCGGCCTTGACGGTGGCCCCGCTGATCAGGGACATCGGTCAGGCCATAGGCCTGCAGGTTGCTTCAGAAAGCGCCCTGGCGGCAGGGCTGGTTATGGGTATCATGATCATCCCTTTTGTCTCCTCGCTGTCCGATGACGTGATCCATGCCGTCCCCCAGGCTATGCGGGACGGATCTTTTGCCCTCGGAGCCACCCGCTTTGAAACTATCAGGCTGGTCATCATCCCGGCCGCCCTGCCCGGCATCGTCGGCAGCATCCTGCTGGCCGTATCCAGGGCCATTGGCGAGACCATGATCGTCGTCATGGCCGCAGGTTTGTCAGCCGACCTCACCTTTAATCCGTTGAAGGCGGTGACGACGGTCACGGTGCAGATCGTTACCCTGCTGGTCGGCGATCAGGAATTTGACAGCCCGAAAACCCTGGCCGCCTTTGCCCTCGGCCTTTTACTCTTTGTCTTCACTCTTTTCCTCAATTTCATCGCGCTAAGGGTCGTCAGAAAATATCGCGAGCAATACGAATAGCATAAACCAAGACGTATATTCGCCTATAACCATACATTTATATGCATACAACCATGGAAACTCCTGCAACGACCACTAATCTGCTCCACCCCAGCAAAAGACTCAGACAACGATACCGCGCGGAAAGATGGTTTAAGCGCCTCGGACTCTTGGCCATTGTTCTGTCCCTGGCCTTCATTGCATTTTTATTTTTCAGCATCTTCTCGGATGGATACACCGCTTTTAAACAGAGTTATATCGCGTTGGATGTCAATTTTGCCGCTGAAGAATTTACCCAGGCAAAACTTGCCCATGCAAATTTTCCCGGCCTGGTAAAAAAAGCAATGCACAGCATGTTCCCTGAGGTCGACTCCAGGCGGGGCAAGAAGGAGCTCGAAAGCCTGGTCAGCCCTTCTGCGGCATATAAACTGCAGGATATGGTCGAAGAAGACCCGAAAATCATTGGCACGACCCAAAAGGTATGGGTGTTGGCAGGTGATGACGTCGACATGCTGCTGAAAGGCAAAATTGACCGAAAAGAGAAGCAGAGCAACAGGAGGCTCAAAGACAATCAGCTGGCCTGGATAGACCGACTTATCAGCGATAAAAAACTGGAGCAGAAATTCAACTGGAACTTTTTCACCGCCGGTGATTCACGGGAGCCGGAACTGGCCGGAATCTGGGGAGCAGTCAAGGGATCATTTCTTACCCTGCTCATTACCCTGACACTCTCCTTTCCAATTGGCGTTGCTTCGGCCGTCTACCTCGAGGAATTTGCCCCGGAAAACAAGTGGACGGATCTCATCGAAATCAATATCAACAATCTCGCCGCGGTGCCCTCGATTATCTTCGGACTGCTGGGGCTGGCGATTTTTATCAATTTCTGGGGCCTGCCCCGCTCAACTCCCATTGTCGGCGGTCTGGTGCTCAGCCTGATGACCCTGCCAACCATCATTATTGCCGGGCGGGCCTCTCTTAAATCGGTGCCGCCTTCCATAAGAGAAGCAGCCCTCGGCGTAGGGGCCTCGAAAATGCAGACGGTCATCCATCATGTTTTGCCGCTGGCCATGCCGGGAATGTTGACGGGGACCATAATCGGCATGGCCCAGGCTCTGGGAGAAACAGCACCACTGCTGATGATCGGCATGGTTGCTTTTATTGTCGACATTCCCGGCAGCATCACCGATCCCGCGGCAGTACTGCCGGTGCAGATCTACCTCTGGGCCGACAGCCCGGAGCGTGCCTTTACCGAGAAAACATCGGCGGCAATTATGATCCTGCTCACATTTCTTGTCTTCATGAACAGCCTGGCTGTCTACCTGCGTAAGAAATTTGAAACCAAATGGTAACACAACCCTAATATTCAATGGGTACTTTGGTATCCGTTCCACTGATACTCAATTGCAACACATAACTTAACTAGGAGAGAAAAGAATGAAAGTGACAAGTATTCTGGCAGCCGGTGCACTAACCCTCGCAATAACCGCCCCGGCAATGGCCGCCCGTGACTATATTTCCATAGTCGGCTCATCCACCGTGTATCCTTTTGCCACTGTCGTTGCCGAACAGTTTGGTAAAACGACCGGTTCCAAAACCCCTAAGATTGAGTCAACCGGATCGGGTGGCGGGTTTAAGCTTTTTTGTGGCGGTGTTGGCGTCAACTTTCCGGATATCACCAATGCCTCGAGAGCAATAAAACCATCTGAGATGAAGACCTGTGCCGAAAACGGCGTCAAGGATATCATCGAAGTAAAAATCGGTTATGACGGCATCGTGCTGGCTAATGCCAAGTCGGCCGCCCCACTGCAGCTTACCCGTAAAGACATCTTCCTGGCACTTGCCAAAGATGTTCCCGATCCGGCCAATCCCGAGAAGATAATCGCCAATCCCTACAAGACCTGGAAAGAGGTGAACAGCTCCTTACCAGCGACAAAAATTGAAGTTCTCGGTCCACCCCCTACTTCCGGAACCCGTGATGCCTTTGTTGAACTGGTCATGGATGCCGGCTGCGAAACTTTTCCTTCTATCAAGGCGATGAAAAAGAGTGATGAAAAGGCCTTCAAGGCGGTCTGCCAGACCGTCAGAGAGGACGGTGGATACGTCGAAGCCGGAGAAAATGACAATCTGATTGTCCAGAAACTCCAGGCCAATCCCGACGCTGTCGGTATTTTTGGTTTTTCCTTTCTGGACCAGAACACCGATGTCATCCAGGGGTCTATCATCGAAGGCGAAAAGCCTACCTTTGAGGAAATCGCCAAAGGCACCTATCCCGTTTCCCGCCCGCTCTTTTTCTACGTCAAGAAAGCACACGTTGACGTTATCCCGGGCATGAAAGGATATCTTGCCGAATTCGCCAGTGAAAAAGCCTGGGGCCAGGACGGATACCTGGCCGACAAGGGCATGATCCCTATGCCGCAGGACGAGAGGAAGAAGTACGGCGAAGTAATCTCCTCCCTCAAGACTATGGAAATGAAGTAATCCCACAGTAGCACAGAAGAAACAGGCAGGGCTGCCCCTATTGATCTGAGGATCAGCCCTGTTGCCGTTATCGGCAGCTACTGCAACAGAACATGGAATACATAATGGAACTCACCTCAAATCAGACACACCCGGCCTTTCCGACCTTGTTGAGCGGTGCTGTACATCAGGAATCCGAACAGACCCGCAGCCAGGCCTATACAACCGGCAGAAAGACCGTTGGCACTCCTTTCGTCGATAAGCCGCGCATGACCTGCAGGGATGTGGAGGTTTATTATGGCGAGAAATGTGCCATTAATAAAATCAGTATCGATGTCGGGTGCAACGAAGTGCTGGCGATGATTGGACCATCCGGCTGCGGCAAATCGACTTTTCTGCGCTGCCTGAACCGGATGAACGATACCGTCCCCTCCTGTCGGGTTGTCGGGAGCATCTGTCTTGATGAAACGGATATTTATCACCCGTCGGTCGATGTTGTGCCGCTGCGGGCCCAGGTCGGCATGGTCTTTCAGAAGCCAAACCCATTCCCTAAATCCATCTACGACAACGTCGCCTATGGCCCGCGGATTCACGGCTTGACGAAAAACAAGGTTGAGCTTGACGAAATCGTCGAAACATCGCTCATCAAAGCCGGGTTATGGGAGGAAGTCAAAGACCGGTTGCTGGAACCGGGGACCGGCCTGTCCGGCGGACAGCAACAGCGCCTGTGCATTGCCAGGGCCATCGCTGTTTCTCCCGAGGTGATTCTCATGGACGAACCGTGTTCCGCTTTAGACCCGATTGCTACGGCAAGAGTGGAGGAACTGATTGCCGAACTGCGCACCCAGTTTTCCATTGTCATCGTTACCCACGCAATGCAGCAGGCGGCCAGGGTGTCCCAGCGCACCGCCTATTTCCACCTGGGCGATCTCATCGAAGTAGGTGCCACGGATAAGATTTTCACCAATCCAAAGCACCGGTTGACGGAGGATTATATCACCGGCCGATTTGGCTGATAATGCAGCAAATAATCATCCGGGGGTAGGGGTTGCTCCCCGCCCATTGTAACCACAACTTACAGCTGAACAGTATAGTTCGACGGGGAGTGATCGGCCAGAAATCCGGGAGCTTCAAACCAGCAGCGCTGCATATCCGCACTCTTTGTGCTGGCCAGACAGTGCGGTTCACCCGCATGTATGACGCCGGGAATCGGGGGAACACAGGCAACAATGTCCCTCGGGTTAACCACCCGGTATATCGCTATATGTTGTACTGCACTGACGAATTCCCTATTGCCCATTCTCGGCGAGCCGAAGGTGTAGACGGCGGCAGGTTTTTTCAGTGATGCCGCAAGGACGGCCAGTGCTCCCCCCAGACTATGGCCAGTATAGAAGAGTGGTCCGGACAGGTTTCTGAGCTGTTGTTCTATAGCACCCCACGCTTCCATCAGCAGCATCTTGAACCCTCTATGCACGCTGCCACCCGAAGGCCAGGGCGAAAGCACCGAGGCCAAATTGAAGACCCAGTTGGCCACTTTTCCCTGCGTCCCTCTAAAAACCAAGACTGAAAAACTATTTTCGTAACAGGGCAAGGTGCTGATAATGGCACATTGGACATGCTCCCCGTTATAGAACCACTGTTCCTGCAGACCTATTTTATGCAGGAAACCGTTTCTGATATCAGTCTGGTGTTCGAGCTCACCCGCATTGTCACCCTTTACATACATCAGTCGGGAAATCTCAGACAGCCACCAGGCATTCGCCCGGCTGAACTCTGGCGTATCTATCGCAAATGCGTGCAGATCGGCAGCCTGGAAAAAGTCTTTCGCATCACCAGGACTGAACACCTCTTTCCATGCGTAACTGTAAGTCATTATATACTCTGAACAATTTTCGAATTGAACATCTACCGCAAGCAGCCCATTCTGTGGAACAACTAAACCAGCCTGACTGCCGTGTCAAGAGTATATTAGAAACAGATTAGCTCTCGGTACTTCTCATGAGGTGGTCAAAAACAATCCACCTTTTAATCTATTGTGTTGGGCGAGGAAAAAAGCAGATACGTGTTTAACCGATTGCTCATGTTATTTTAGCATTGAGCTAATATACCCGGGATATCATGCTCAACATGAATATAAAAAAATATCCCAGTACCAATAGTTCCGATGCGGCAACGAACTTCCGCCTCTTGCAGAGTTCGATGACTAACAATGCATTCCTGCCTTTCGCCGGAGAGGATACCAGCGTCGGCATGGAATATGAACTGCAGGTGGCGGTAGAGGGCAGCCATCGCGATGTCGACCTTGCGGCCTCGATTCGCAGCTCCGGCTATTTCAAAAACATCGTCAAACGTACGGCTCGGGGCGATTTACCGCACAAATGCCTCAATTCGCTCAAAGAGTTCCTGTACCAAAATGAGTCCGATGTCTGGGAAAACAGTTGGGTCAGCTTTCCGGAATCCCGGCTGACCCAATGGACCAGAAAGATACTCGCCCGGGATTTTCTCGCCGACAAGAGCATTCTGCGGTCCAAACAGCGCAGCGATGTACAGAGATTTCGCTGCATTCACAAGGGAATTGCCCACCTCCGACTGCCGATCAGCTACCTGCTCAAGCTGTCTCTGGCTAATGCCATCAGTATCGACGACACCCTTTCCCCGGTCCTGTTTGCAACCGGCAAAAATCTCCTGGACAATTTTCTGAGCGACAACACTTCCCCGGAAATCCTCAGTTTCAACATACCAACCGCGGCCAGGGGCAGAATTGGCGATCTCGCGGCAAAGGAAACAGCCAGAACCCTGCTCTTCAGTCAACTGCTCATCCAGTATGCCAACAAAACCTTCGGTCTGGAGGAATCAGGCCAGAAATGCCTGCTCTACTGTGCCCCCCATGCCCCATCAAGACAAAAAAAATTGAACGATGTGGTACCGGATGGTTTTTACCGGCATCTTTTCATGAGTCCGTGCCTGTCCGGATGGAATAAAGGGGAAGAAAAACACCGTTACATGGAGATCTGCCACAAAACCCTGTCGCGCAGCCAGTTGAACACCATTGCCAAACTCAAAGATGCCGGCATAATCACCAACAATCTCATCGTCCTGCCGAACACGTCGAACACCTGCCTGGCCAATAACGGCACCCATGTATCGCTTGGCAGCAAATACCTCACCTCCCTGGCCGCCGATCGTGACTCGACATTTACTCCCGGAGTGGAAAAATATTTTGGCGATCTGGTCATCAAGGTTGTCGAACACTTTCTGCCGTTATTCGTCAACACCTACAGTGCCTCCCCGTATCGGATCGATTTTGCCGACTTCCATCCGGAGAAAGTACTCGGTTTCCTCCCCCACGAACTTGATTACACCCACCTGCGTATGATCTGGCGGAGATGGAAGAAAAAAGCCGACATCAGTTTTTTAGGCAGAACCATAACGCCTTTCGGTCCTCGATGGCTGGACCGGACGCTGGCCGATGTGCTCCGTCTCCGTGGCGATCTGGTCCCTGACTTTCGTCTTATAGACTATCTGGTCACCCTGCTGTCTACCGAAACCTGTCCCGGCCTGAACGGGGTCCCCGGCAATCATGAACGATTAAAAGAGGCACTGTCGGAGATGGGCGTGTTCGACCCCCGAATGTCCATGTACCTGCTCTATCGGCAGCGTCTTTTCGGCACGTCCGGCTACTCGGGATTTGAGGGCAGGAGCTACTCCCTGTTCCATAGTTTCCACGAAGATATGGCCGAAGCAGTGGACATGCAGAATCTGGTGACCGCGCTGGCCTGGCGATACATTCAGGCAGGAAAAATTCAGCATCATGATATTCCGGATCAACCGTCGACTGAAAGCGAACGTCGGCAGATCTTTTTTGCCGGCGCCGTCGGTCTCCCTACCTTTTATGTCCGTACCGACACCGGCAACAGACTGCTTCGCAAGATTCTCAGCCATGTACAATCCCAACGCAACAGTCGGCGCTATAGCGGCTATGTCAGGGTAAAACTCGACGATTACAAGCTGGCCCTCCTGCAGATCCTGGAAAGCGACGGTGGTGATCTCGTCGAACAGCTGGGCCTTGGGCAGCGCATACAATCGCTGCGTACACGATTGACCGATGCGACCGCCTCGACCTACGGTAAAATTATCCGGGCCGTACAGGATGAACTGCCGAAAAAACGAAGCCCGATGCATTGCAGCGCCGAGGACTTCAATACAGCCACAGAACGTTACTACCGCACCGGGCTCAAGCAGGCACATCTCACCGAATCCATACAGGTATGCATTGACGACTGCAAACGCCTGGAGAAGCTGGGAGACCCGCATTACCGACAGATCGTGTCGAGCATTGCGCCGAATCTCTCCGGCGCCGATTTTGTAAGCGGCCAGCAAGATTCCATCATTGCCGAAACCGCCGGGCCGGAAACCCTGCTGCACATGCTCCGGATCGGTCTGGCTATTATCAATCATGAACGAAACAGCAACTGAAATAAAAAGCCATGAATTTATCAACCGTTCCCCATCAGTATATTGATAGAGACTCGCTGGAGGTTATTACCGAAAAACCAATCGGCGATCGTAGCATCCAGTTCCTTTACAACACCCTGAGGGAAAGCGCGCCCACCATGTTCAAAGCCCTTACCTCCGGCAGAATGTCCAGTTTGCTAGGCTTTCTCCATTATGACATGCCCGACAAAAAACGACAGGATGGCCGGGACGTGTTCAACCGATTTGGCGCAGACTGGCAGGAATGTGTCAATCCACTTTCATTCTATGACTCGCATCGCAAATTCTTCGAGCGGCAGATCAGGTACTGGGAGACGCGGCCAATGAACCGTGCCCCGGCAACCATTGTCTCCCCTGCCGACGCGAGGGTGCTGATCGGCAGTTTTACCGAGTCGTCGTCGCTTTTTATCAAGGATAAATTTTTTGATCTCGGGGAATTGCTCGCCCCGGACAGTTGCTGGCACCAACGTTTCCGAGGCGGCGATTTTGCCGTTTTCCGGCTCACCCCGGATAAATACCACTACAACCATGTACCGGTAAACGGCCGGGTGGTGGCCATTTATCATGTCGATGGCCGCTATCATTCCTGCAACCCATCGGCGCTTATCGCGACAGCTTCCCTCTATTCAAAAAACAGAAGAATAGTGACCATAATCGATACGGATGTCCCCGGAGGAACGGCCATCGGGCTGGTGGCGATGGTCGAAATTGTCGCCTTGATGATCGGCGATATCGTTCAATGCTACAGCGAAGAACATTATAAGAATCCCCAGAATATCCGTCCCGGACAATTCATTAAACGGGGTTGTCCTAAATCTCTTTTCCGACCGGGGAGCTCGACCGACGTCCTTATTTTCGAACCGGGAAAGATACATTTTGCCGACGATCTGATCAAAAATTCACGACGAAACGATGTCCTCAGCAGGTTTACCAACAGGTACAACAGGCCGCTGGTTGAAACCGATATCGCTGTCCGCTCACCAATCGCGGAGCCATTCCGCGGCAACCCACATTTTTAAAAAAGGAGAATATGTATGAATGATCTGCTTTTTCTATGCGGTCTAGGTTTTGTTCTGGCGCATCTGCTCGGTTGGGGATTCAAACACCTGCCCGGGGAGCGGTGGCAGATGCTGGCGGTAGTGCCGATGAGAAAGGCAGAGGATGAGCAATGGCAGGGATCAAATTTAACCTACTACGGTTTTTTTATCGCAACCAGTCAACTGCTCGCCCTGATTTTGCTGCTTGTCCTGCTCGGGGCGATGGGTCTGTCGATTGGCGGGACCATCCTGGCAATCAGCTTGGTTCTGGCATGCTGTGTGCCTTCGGCCAGACTGATTGCCATCCTGGTCGAGAAAAAAAGGCACACTTTCACTATCGGCGGGGCTTCTTTTGTCGGTATCGTCCTCGCCCCCTGGGCCATTCAGCTGAGCAACATGCTTCTTGCCGCGCACAACTCTCCGCTGCCGCTCATCCCGGTCCTGGCCGCAATGTCCATCGCCTATACCCTGGGCGAAGGCCTCGGCAGACTCGGATGTATCAGCTATGGCTGCTGTTACGGCAAACCGGTCAAGGATTGCCATAAAGTACTGCAATGGCTCTTTGCCCGGCTCAATTTTATATTTTACGGATCGACCAAGAAAGTAGTCTACGAAGGCCAGCTGGCCGGCGAGAAACTGGTACCGATTCAGGCAGTTACCTGTGTGTTGTATACCCTCGGGGCACTTATCGGCGGTTATCTCTTTTTGGTCGGGCTGTTTACTCCGGCTCTCATTTTTACCATTGTCCTGACCCAGCTCTGGCGAATTCTCTCCGAAACGCTTCGGGCCGATTTCCGCGGCTTCGGCAATGTTTCCGCCTACCAGAAAATGGGTCTGCTCGGTGTCCTGTATATCCTCGGCGTCCTCTCATTCCTCCAGGCTGCGCCACATGCCAACCCGGAAATTCTTGACGGTTTACGCGGGTTATGGCAACCGTCGATTATCCTCGGCCTGCAGCTGCTGTGGATGGTCTTCTTCATCATCTTCGGTCGCAGCACGGTCACCACCGCTACTATCTCTTTTGATTTGATCAGAAAGCATATTTAGGCACAGCAGCCGCCACCCAATGAAGTACCCCCGGCTGACTCCTCTGATTGCTTTGTCCGACGCCATCAAGGTTGCAAATCCATGCAGATCCCATTACAGTGACAGGGGTGTTTAAAGAAGACATAGTATAACCATCCATTTCTACCCAGAATCATATGCCACCGCCTATGCTTTGCCTCACCGGTGTAGAGAACGAGCTTTTTCAGGCTATCCAGGACCCCGTTCTGGTTGTCACACCTGACGGCATTATTATTGATGCAAACAAGGCTGCCCTGCATGCGGCCAAAAAAAAATCCTATGAAATTCTTGGCCAGGGGATCTGCAAAATTATTCATGGCGGGAGCTCGCCGCATCTTAAATGCCCACTTGAGGATTTTCTCACGACCTGTTCATCACGGGTTGAGGAAACGACGCTTCCCGGCTTTGGTGGCGAGTATCTTCTGACAATATCCCCCGTCAAGGACAAGGATGGCACCGTTCAGAAAATCCTGCTGATCGCGCGGGAACTCACCGGCGATGAAATGCGCAAGGCCGACTCACTCAGAACAGCCCAGATGGCCGCGATTGGTGAACTTGCCGCCGGAGTCGCCCACGAGGTCAATAATCCCATCACCGGCATCATTAATTTTGCCCAGCTGCTCCTTGATGACAGTGAAAAGAATTCGCTTCAGGCCGAACTTTTACAGAGGATAGTCAATGAAGGTGAAAGAATTGCCCTGATCACCAAAAACCTCCTCTCCTTTGCCCGGGACAGCGGCAACAGCAATGAACCGATAGACATCATTCAGGTCATCAAAGACAGTATCTCTCTCGTCCAGCATCAGTGTAAAAAAGACGGCATCAAAATAAAGGAACAGTATCCGAAAGGCCCATGTCAGGTGTTGGGCAATTTCACCCAATTACAGCAGGTGATCCTGAATATCATCAGCAATGCCCGGTTTGCCCTCAATGAGAGGTACCCCGACACCTCACCCGACAAGCAAATTGATATCAGCTGCCAGACAATGGTTGATGAAAACAACCAGCCGATTATTCAGATCTGCATTAAAGATACCGGTACCGGTATACCCCAGGGAATCCTCAAAAGGCTGTTTGATCCGTTTTTTACCACCAAACCGTCAGGCAAAGGGACCGGCCTGGGATTGAGCATTAGTTATGGCATCGTCCAGGACCACGGAGGCATAATCAAGGTTGATTCAATTATGCACCAGTATACCAGGATGCTGATTGAACTTCCGCTAACGGGGATCTGACATGGACGACCAGAGTCCCCAGGAAAAGGACAGCCGCATCCTGATAGTCGACGATGAACAGAGTATCCGGCTTACTTTTGAGATGTTTCTTGCCCGTGACGGCTATGGCCCGATCACGACCGCCTCCACCTTCGATGAAGCGCTTGCGGCCATCAAAAAGCAGAAGTTCGATCTTATAATCAGCGACATAGTACTCGAAGAAAAGAAAGGAACCGACCTGCTCCATGCCATCAGGGAATCCGGTATCGAGTGTCCCGTTGTCATGATCACCGGCTTTCCCAATCTTGACAGTGCGGCGGCGGCAGTTCGATACGGGGCATTTGACTATATCTCCAAACCGGTGAACAAGGAGACGCTGCTTAAATTTGTCCGGCAGGCCCTGAAGCACTGGGAACTTGAAAATGAAAAGAAAAAGCTGCAGCAGGAAAACGATAAATTCAAACGCTATCTCGAAACGATTTTCAGTTCGGTGCGGGATGCCATTATTACTATAGATAATGACCTGCAGATAGTCCAACTCAACGAAACGGCCAAGCAATGGCTGCGCTACTCTTCTTCTCTTCGGCAGAAAGATCTGCAATCCTATCAAAGCGAAATGGGCAGGGCCTGTCTCCAGGACGCACAACAGGTCCTGGCCAGCGGCCAGGCTGTTCGGGAACACCAGATTGAGTCGCGAAAGCGCGACGGCAATCTGCGAATTATCAGTCTCAATGCGGCGCCATTGAAAGACGGTTCAGACGAATTCGACGGAGTCGTTATCGTTGCCAGGGATATTACTCTCCCGACACCCGTCATTGATACTGGTTCCAGAAATTATTTCCACGGCTATGTCGGCTCCAGTGCCAGCCTGCATGGCATCTACACCTTAATTGAAAATGTCGGTAAAGTGGATACCGCGGTTCTCGTCACCGGAGAATCGGGCACAGGCAAGGAACTGGCGGCAGAAGCGTTGCATGCCGAAAGTATGCGGCGGGACAGACCGCTTATCAAAGTGGATTGCGCTGCAATTTCCGAGGAATTACTGGAAAGTGAACTTTTCGGCCATAAGAAAGGTTCCTTCACCGGGGCGAGTTCCGATCGTCAGGGAAGGCTTATACTCGCCGACAAAGGAACTCTTTTCCTCGATGAAATCGGCGATATTTCGCCACGTATGCAATTACGCCTGCTTCGCTTCCTGCAGGAAAAAACTTTTACTCCAGTAGGTCAGGACACTCCTGTCGAAGTTGACGTACGGATCATCGCGGCAACCAATGTCGATCTACGGCAGAAAATAAAAGAAGGCAGTTTTCGCGAAGATCTCTATTATCGGCTGAAAGTTGTGGAGGTACAATTACCACCACTGCGCACTATCAAGGATTCCATTCCTATTCTGGCCCATCACTTTCTCTCGCTCTTTCGCGATAAGCTTAAACGTAATATTTACGGCATCTCTGATCAGGCAATGGCAGGACTGGTTCGATATTCCTGGCCGGGCAATGTCCGTGAACTTCGACATGTTATTGAAAGAGCCTGTGTCTTATGCGCGGGTACAACTATTTCTCTTGACCATTTCCCCGAAGAAATTCAACGTCCAGTGCCTTATGACGATGACCCGGCAACCCTTCAGTTGCCAACGCAACCAAGGGCTGCCCTGTTGCCGTTTGTCAGTGAAAAGGATGAAATTATCGAGGCAATCAAACGTGCCCATGGTAATAAAGCAAAGGCGTCCCGTATGCTGGGCATTGACCGTTCCACCCTTTATCGCAAAATACGGCGACTCGGAATTGTTGACGAAACTGCCGCTCCCACCGCCACACCACACAGCAATTAACGACAAATACATGTGTTGCATATGTGCTGCACGAAACACATATGCAACACATGTATTTCAAACGCAACACTATTGCGACACAACACCCCGCCCCGCACTTGTTAGCGCCCAACCAATCCCTTCGCCTGCACTAAGCTAAATATTCACTTAATATCAACACCTTAGCGAACTCCTAGACTTCAGACCATAATTGCCACAAAAGTGGCACGAAACATGCGAATAGGTAGACAAAGAATGAAGCCCTACACAGCGTGCATTCCAGTCACCTAAACAGGAGGAAGCCATGAATAAAGCAACTACATTAACCAAAGAAAAAAGTGCTGCCCAGACTACTGCCAACATTGGCAATGACAAGCTGGCGGTTGGTGCAATCGGGACGGCTTCCCTGCTGATTGGCTGCTGGGCGGTTGTCTGTCTCGTCTCAGGTGTTATCAGCAGCGGCGGTCCGGTCGGACTCGTGTCAAATTTAATTACCGCTATCAGCGGGTAAATTTTATTTCACAATAGCCCGGAGGCCCCCAATGAAATCGATACTCTCTGCAGAAAAAACCCAAAGCAGTGTCCATCAGAAAGTTGATGTTTCCACAGAAATATCCAAGATAGGCATATATACCATTGCTGCTGCTGCAGGCATCATTGGCTGCTGGGCGGTTGTCTGTCTCATCGCCGGCATCATGAACAGCGGTGGGCCATTTCAACTCTTAAGCAATCTCTTTACAGCATTGAGCAATTAATTTTCCGTCTCCCTCAGGTCATCTGAGAAATAAATAGCATACTAAAAGGTGTCTTACATGGAACCAAAAGCAATCGCCAGAGAAAAAACAGCGGCAATCCCAACTGTGCATGAAATTCAACAAACCAGCAGCGAACTGTATAAATTAGGCATGGGTATAACCGGCGCTTTTGCAGTAATAATTGGAATCTGGGGGATTATCTGTCTCTCCAGTGCGGTGATTTCGACCGGTGGTCCCATTGCCCTTATTAAAAGTATGTTCGGTGCGCTCTCTGGAAGTATGTGAATTTTAGGTTTTATAGAGTATTCTAACAACTCACGGCGATTTCACTATTGTCGTGAGTTTTTTTACGTTTCTCACCAAACACACCCGGGTCGCTTTTCAATCAGCTGAACATATGCAGACAGTCTGGAGTCGCAAATAATCAGATGGCCATTTTAGTTCGCAATCTCATACTGTTTTTTATGTTTACCGTACTGCTCGCTCTCAGCTACGGCATCTGGAATATTGAACATAAATTGCGAACGGTTACCTACAGTGAGTTTCGATATTGTCTGGCCAACCATGATATTTCCCAAATTACCTTTATCGGCAACAGGGTTATCGTGCAGCATGTTGATGGAGACCGCTATGAAACCATAGTACCCAATGCCGAAAAACTCATTTCCGAACTGCAGGGAAAAAATATTCAGATTAGTTTTGAAAAAGACAGATCCGACCAGATCTTTCAGGGTGTAGCCCTGGCCTATATCATCCTGCTCGCTCTCACGGTTATAATTTCCTTAAACAGGAAAAAAAAGAGTGAGGAGGATGTTCAAAAATTCGCGTCAGACAAGCTCATCCTGCCTGATGGCGATCGCAAACCGATAACTTTCGATGATGTCGCAGGGTTGCCTGAAGCCCTGGAAGACCTGCAGGAAATTGTCAGTTTTTTAAAAAATCCAAATCAGTACAGCCAGATAGGTGCAGTCAGTCCCAAAGGTATTCTGCTGCAGGGTCCGCCTGGAACCGGCAAGACGCTGCTGGCCAGGGCAATAGCCGGAGAGGCCCAAGTGCCATTCTACAGTTTCAGCGGCTCAGATTTCGTTGAGATGTTTGTCGGCGTCGGCGCCTCCCGGGTCAGAGATATCTTCAGGGAAGCCAAAACCAAGTCACCCTGTATAATTTTTATCGATGAAATAGATGCCGTCGGCGGCAGACGCGCCGGCGGGGAAACAGCCAGTGGTCAGGATGAACGAAGCCAGACGCTCAATGCTCTGCTTGTTGAAATGGATGGCTTCAGCACCTCCGATACCATCGTTGTTCTTGCTGCAACGAACAGGCCCGATATTCTTGATCCGGCTTTACGCCGCCCCGGTCGGTTCGACCGACAGGTTAATATCTTACCGCCAGACACCAAAGGAAGAAAACAGATTCTTGAAGTTCATGGTGCCAAGGTCGCTCTCGCTCCGGATTTTGACATGGGCAGAATTGCCCGGATGGTCCCCGGTTTTACCGGCGCGGAGCTCGCTAATTTAGTTAACGAGGCCGCTCTCATGGCCGCCAGAGATGGCAAGAATATCGTCGAATATGTTGATTTTGAACATGCCCTGGATCGTATCTTAATGGGGGTTGAGCGCAAAGGATTAATCATCTCCGAAGAGGACCGCATGTCGCTGGCCTACCACGAGGCCGGCCACGCTATTATTGCCAAGCTGCTGCCCAACTCAGACCCAATCCATAAAATAACCATAATCCCGCGAGGCCGTGCCCTCGGCCAGACCCAGCAACTCTCGGTGAGCGATCGAAGCAGTTATTCCTACGATTACCTGAGAAGCAGAATCACCATCCTCATGGGCGGAAGAGCCGCCGAAGAGATCGCCTTTCAGCAGAGGACAACAGGAGCCCAGGGCGATATTGTTCAGGCAACGGAGCTTGCGACCAATATGATTTGCAAATGGGGGATGAGCCAGGTTATCGGACCGCAGGCATTGATCCTCGATGATGGCGGTTTTCTCGGCGGTGCCGCAAGACGAATGGAAATGAGCAATAAAACTGCGGAGGCTGTTGATCAGGAGATCAACGATCTGCTTGAAACCTGCAGTGAAGATGCAGTTACCATCCTCAAGGAAAAATATTATCTGTTAAAGCAGCTCGCGGCTATCCTTCTGGACGTTGAAACGCTTGATGAGGAGGATTTTGAAATCATCATGTCGTGTCATTTTACCGATAAAATCCAGGCCGGAATTAAGGAAACCCATCAATGCAAAACCTGTCCCGCAGCCGATAGCTGTCTCCACTCCAAGCGCAAAAAGGATTAGTGCATGCAATCCTTAAAAAAAACGGGCTATATAGCTTTTACCGGGGTGATTGTCCTGCTGATTTTCGTTATAATTCTCGGCATACGGCAATATCAGCTAACGGAAAGTTACAACGCAATCATCATCCAGAGTGAAGAAATGATCTTTCAGTTCGCTACTGTCCGCGAACAGATAACGGCTTCTCTTATCGAAAAAGACTGGGCGAAGACTGTCAGTGCGGCCGACCAGCTCAAAAACCTCAATTCTGCCCTGGCAAGAATTCAGGAAAACAGCCTTATCCCGGGCGAATACCGGCTGGATATGGCAAAAGAGCTTGATCTTTCCGGCCTTGCCATAGCTTCCAAGGAAATTGCATCGAGCAGTGACAAGACGGCCTACAGCCTCAGCCTGCAGAATAAAATGCGTATCCTGGCGGAATACCTGATGCATTTCGACCGGATCATTGTCAGCCAGATGCGGGCCAAGCTTATGCAGTTCCAAACCGTAATGATAGGTGCTCTCGGGGCAGTGATCTGTCTTTTGAGCTTTTCCCTGCTCTTTCTCTATAAAAAGACCATGGTGCCCTTATTCCATCTTGCGGCACAGACTGACGACCCCCATGTGCTTGATAACGGATTCACCTATTCTCAGGACGCCTGTGCCGAAATCGGTCAGGTTGTAGACGCGGTCAATACGCACCTTAAAACCGGCGCAAACCAGCCACCGGTTGTCGATACACAGCAGGTTCGAAACGAGGAGCTGGCAATTATTCTTAATGAAAGTACAAACTTATCAAATGGAATCATTAACTATGCTCAATTGTTGGCCGATTCTTATCGGGAAGTCGGAATAGGCAGGGAAGAAACAAAAATTCTCCAAAATATCATTGACGCCGCTGAGCGTGTAGCGCAACTTAATAAAAAAATTTAATGAGATGCCCCGCTTATTTTGCTAAGCCCGGTGCATTTTTATTTAATTGAGGTCTGACCAAAAACTATGAAAACCTTGCAGATTAATTTCTACCGGAGCACCGCAATGACCCACACCCCTTTACTGAAGAAATGTTTGTTCCTCCTTTCAGCCTTTCTCCTGATCACCGGCAATGCGCTGGCTGACGAGACCTACGATCCTGACACCTATGGTCCTGAAGCGCCTATTGTGTGGGAAAAGCCCGCCAGAGCCACTTTTGACCATAAGATACATACCATGGATGCAGGCCTTGACTGTGCCGCATGCCATGACGATCTGTTCGCCATGGAATCAAAAGAAGAATCGAAACGGGAAACGTTTACCATGGAGGAGATGGCTCAAGGTAAATTCTGCGGCGCCTGTCATAACGGCAACGACGCGTTTGACTCTTCAACCCAGTGTGCCTCCTGCCACTTCCCGCCAACAGAGAAGATCGTTTTCACCCAACCGGTAAAAACGGTGGTCTTCGATCACTCGATTCATACCGGCAAGGCTAAACTTGCCTGTGAGTCCTGCCATAAAAAAGTTTTTACCATGAAACAGGGTGGTATTGAAGCGGTGCAGCCCTTTAAATCGGAGAACCCAGCGGAAAAAAGGCAATATCTGGTGGATCTTCACAAAAAATACTGCGGCACATGCCATGACTCCTCACAGGCTTTTGGCTATCTGACGCGGTGCACCGTCTGTCATATTGGGGTAAAAGGTTTAGAGCAAAAAGCGAACGGCACAGCCGAAAAAGAGACACACGCAAAAAAGAATTCCTGAGAACCGTTAACTGCGAACAGGCTCGTTCTCATAGACAACAAGGGAACGAAGCATAGTATCGGGCAATAAACAAAAATTTAGAGAGGAAAAAATGACCGGCAGAATTGTTAATATTTCAAAAAAATGGGGATTCCATGGGATCACTGCCCTGAAGGAAGCCAGTCCCGGATATAAAATGATAATGGGCTTTTTTCTACTGATGACCCTGGCAGGACTCGCCTTTGGATTGCACGCACTGTACGTGGGATATCACCACGTTTACGGGGTTACCAGAGAGATTTCCTGGGGACTGCTGATTGCCGCATATATCTTCTGTGTCGTTACGTCTACAGGGCTCTGTATCGTCTCATCTGTCGGCCATGTCTTTGGCGGCGAGGCATTTATGCCTATTGCCAAAAGGGCGGTTTTTATGTCGATTGTCTTTATGTTCGGCGGGTTCTGCATCATCTTCTTTGATATTGAGAACCCCTTCAGAATGGCGATCTGGAATGTTTTTTCACCAAACCTCGTTTCCAACATGTGGTGGATGGGTACGCTGTATGGTGCCTACCTGGTCTTCATGATGATTGAGTATTATTTCCTGCTTGACCAGAATCACTCCATGTCGAGATTAATGGGTTTTTTCGGTCTGGTGGTCGGTGTGGCCGCCCATAGTAACCTTGGTGCGGTCTTTGGCATGCTGCACGGCCGCCCCTTCTGGTATGGCCCGTACCTGCCCATATATTTTATTTTTTCCGCGGCAATGTCAGGCGGCTGCGCAATTCTTTTTTTCACCGCGCTTGGCTGGAAAATTAATCCTGAAATAATGAATCAGCGGATGGAGCGGGCAGTAAAAGCCGTGACGCAGCTGACCATTTTCATGATTTCCGTAATAATTTTCTTCACCATCTGGAAAATACTGACGGGCATGGTCTCGGAAGGAAAACAGCTGGTGCTCATGTCCATGCTGACCGGTGATTTTGCCGTCAATTTCTGGGTCTTTGAAGTTTTTCTGGGGATGTTTCTGCCGTTGTATCTCCTGATTCGTTCCAGGGGCAATAATTTCAACCTGATTCTGTGGGCAACAGGTTTGATGCTGATCGGCATCTTTTATATGCGTTATGATATTGTTATTCCGGGCCAGATGGAGTCGGTCTATCACTCCCTCGGGGTAGTCGAGGCGGCGAATCTTCTTACCTACACCCCGACGTTGCACGAGATCATGGCATCACTCTTTGGCATCGGCTTTATCGCGCTTGCCTACTTTGCCGGAGAAAAAGTGCTCAACGGCCATCAGCTCGAAAAACATGAGATTGTTCCTGATGGCGGGTACATCTGCCCGGGTTGTGGCGCCATCCACTTTATGGAAGCCGGCGAAACCGAAGAAGATGCGATGAAACGTCACCATAGAATCTGGTAACTGAACTGAGCCTATCTCGTGTCACACTATCCCCCTTCCCGGCGAAGCAGAAGTGAGCCGGGAAGAGAAAGAAGGCTCAGGACAGATCATTGAACACACCACATTGAACCAACAGGAAAAAGGATACATATCATGAAGTTTCCCAAAATAGGCTTTGATAATTTAAAAAATGAAGGTACCGATTCGGTCACCGTCAAGGAAAGAAGAAAATTCCTGAAGCTTGGTCTCGCTGTCGTCGGGGTATACGCCGGAGGGAAAATACTGTCGCTTACTTCGGTGATCGGCACGGCACACGCAGCCAATGGAGTCGGTTCTATTAAGAAATACCCATATAATCCGCACTACAGCATGGTTATTCGCCAGTCACTGTGTATCGACTGTGAGCTCTGTGTCGAGGCCTGTAATACGACCAACCATGTCCCGGAGGAGAACTACCGAACCCGGATACTCTCTAAAAGATACACCGACACGCTCGACAAACAGGTCGAGTTTATTCCGGTGCTCTGCAACCAGTGCAACAACGCCCCGTGCGTACGCGCCTGCCCGACAAGGGCTACGTATAAAGATCCGGTTACCGGCATTGTCCGTATGGAAAGCAAGAAATGTATCGGCTGCAAAACCTGTATGCTCGCCTGTCCCTACGATGCGAGATATTTCAGTGTTGAAAGGCGGGCGGTTGACAAATGCGATTTCTGCTGGGAAACGCGACTGTCGAAAGGTGAAAAAGAGACCGCCTGCTCATCCGCATGTCCTACCGGCGCGAGAACATTTGGCAACCTCACCGATCCGGAAAATATAGTCTATAAACTGGTGCACCAGATTGAAGAACAGGTCTGGGTCATTCGTCCCGAGGATGACACCAAACCGAATATCTTCTACATGAAAGGCAATATGCTTTCTGTCGACAATATCCTCAACGAGCAGAAATTCAAATACTTCAACCCTAACAAGAGTTGACACTCGCGCAGAACAGGGTATCCTTGCACCACAAAATCAGGAAACCTGGACAACAGCTCCTCCTGCCCGGCAGGAGGAGCTCCCAGAGTTACTTTTTCCGGGCTAAGAAAATATGCGAATCCTTGTCCAGTACACGTTTGCAATTCTCGCGCTGACCTATTACGGTGGACAAGTCTGACCGTTTCTCGCGACGTTATCCCCCGGGCAATTGGGGATCATAATCCTGTCGAGCTTTCTGGCCGTACTTTTCTTCAGGCCTTTACTGCACAGGCGTTACATCACCGCCGCCGGGGAGATGGATCAACCCAGGCGAATATTCATTCTCGAATTGTCACTCTGCTTTGCGGCTGGAATTCTCATAAACATTTATGACTTTTTTATCTACAGAGTCCCCCTTTCCAGTGTCGCTTCCATGTTCATCGGCTGCAGTATTGCCGGCTTTTTTATCGGTCTCGACTCCGCCCTGGCCCAGGAGCAGAAAATAATCCTCAAAACACCGCAGGAAGAGGCTATTTCCCCCCTGCCGAAACGGCTTTTTCCCATTACCCGCAGATTCACCTTCGTTGCAATTACCGCATCTATCTTTGTCTCGCTCGTCCTCATCCTGGTTTTTACGCAAGATATCGATTGGCTGACCCAAACGGCGCAGGACGAAGAATCGATCCGTGCAGCACAACTCTCGGTCACCTCCGAGGTGCTGTTCATCATGGCGGTGCTCATGGTTTTGATTGTCAACCTCATCTTCGCCTACTCCCGCAACCTGAAACTTCTTTTCAACAATCAGACCAGGGTCCTGGAACAAGTCAGCCAGGGAGATCTTTCCACCAAGGTACCCGTTGCAACCCAGGATGAATTCGGCATCATTGCCGGCCATACCAACCATATGATCGACGGGCTGAGACACCGCTTCGAACTGGTCAACTCGCTCAAACTGGCCGAGGAGGTGCAGCAGAACCTCCTCCCCAGCCACAGCCCCGATCTAAACGGTTTTGATATCAGCGGCAGCTCCATCTACTGCGATCAGACAGGAGGCGATTACTATGATTATTTTCAGCTTCCGGATGAAAAGCTGGGCATTGCTGTCGCCGATGCCTGCGGTCACGGTGTCGGGGCGGCGATGCTCATGGTTTCGGTTCGGGCCTTTCTTACCTCGGCAGTTAAAAACTATCAGAATCCGGCGCAGTTACTTTTTGAAGTGAATAGGTACATAGCGCGAGATTGTGAAAAATCCGGCCGATTCACGACCATGTTTTTTCTCGAGATCGCCCCCCGGACAAAAGAACTCCGATGGGTCCGTGCCGGACATGAACCGGCAATGGTGTTTCAGGCACAATCGAAAACGTTTACCCATCTTGATGGACCGGGACTTGTTTTAGGCGTGGACGAGAACTATGTTTTTGCATGTCAAACGGCATCGCCATGCCAGGCAGGTGATATCATTCTCATTGGCACCGATGGCATTAACGAGACCCGCAACAAGGAGGAAAAACTTTTTGGTCATCAGCGGCTCAAGAAAATTATCCTGGCCCACGCACAAGATTCTGCACAAACTCTTCGTGATGCCATAGTGTCGGCAGTGGCGACTTTCAGAGGCGATCTGGCCCAGGAGGACGACATCACCTTAGTCGTCATCAAAGCAGTGTAAATGGTAGAGACGACGACCTGATCCGATCTTCCCCGAGCAGATTGTGCCACGCCATCATTTTTCAAACTTGCACCCTTTTCCCGCATCTGCTATTTTTCCTGACTGCATACGACGGCGGTCTCGGCTACCCGCCTTATCAAAACCGATGTTTACGCAGCATGTCTGGTTCCCATCAAGTTAGCCTCCGCATTGTGCACATCGATCTGTGCATTTCCCGTATGTCCTGTTAAAAACATTGAGGTTGAGGCTCTTGTATGACGACGCTTTCTCTATTCTTGAATTCGCTTTCCAACGAATCTCTCTGGCTCCTGCTGCTGCTGGCGAATTTCTCGGCAATTCTTCTTGCCTACCGATTTTTCGGTCAGCTGGGCCTGTACATCTGGATCCCCATTGCCACCATTCTGGCCAACATCCAGGTCCTGAAAATGGTCGATCTGCTCTCGATTGGCGTAACTCTTGGCAATATCACCTATGCATCGTCTTTTCTGGTAACCGATATTCTGTCCGAGAACTATGGTAAACAGTCGGCAAAAAAGGCGGTATTTATCGGATTTTTCTCCCTTGCAGCCACCGTACTCATCATGCAGATTGCCCTGATGTTTCAGCCTAACGAGTTCGATTTCATCCAGGAAAGTCTGAAAAATATTTTTGCCATTCTGCCGAGGATTGCCCTGGCATCTCTGATCGCCTACGCCATTTCCCAGTTCCATGACGTCTGGGCCTATGACTTATGGAAAAGGCTTTTTCCGGGAATCAGGTTTCTCTGGCTGCGCAATAATGCCAGCACCATAATCAGCCAGTTGCTTGATTCGGTTATTTTTACCTCGATCGCCTTCTGGGGCCTGCTGCCTGAAAGCGAATTTCTCCAGATCCTCGTCACTACCTACGTCCTTAAACTCATTGTCGCCGTCGTTGACACCCCCTTTCTCTATGTGGCCCGGGTTATGTTCAACCGAAAAATAATCAGCGAAGTGCCCGTGGAAGAATGAATCACAAGAGCGACAAGAGTCGGCAATAAAAAACGGCCTGCCCTGAAAAGAAGGGGGAGGCCGTTTTTTTATTGCTCCATACCGCAAGACTTTCGCCGGGATGAATCCTCAATGCGATCCGGCGTGAAAGGTCTCATCAAAAAAACGTTCCCCAATAACAAAGCCAAAGCCGACAACCCCGAGCCCGGCAATCACGAGAAGATATTCGGCAATCGATGGGGTGTAGGACAGATATTGCGGAACGCCGACGTATTCATAGTCAAAGGGGACAATCTCACCGGAGACCACCATGTTAAAGCGGGAAAAGAATTGTCCCACAAGAATCATCAGAGCGGCAGCCGAGAGGACATGTATTGATTTTAGACGAGTTATAACCAGAAGCAGACCAGGCAGAATGAGGCCAATGCCAATTTCAAAAACCCAGAAATTGATGGCCAGAGGGCCTTTCAGCAACGAATCGGCGGCCAGGGCCAACTCCTGGTTACTGACTGAGGCATTGATGAATTTCCACAGCGTTGCCAGGGTGACGAGAAAAGTCATGAGCACCATTATCTTGCCGGCTGTCTGTAAGCCGCGAAAGGTATGCTCATCCATGGGCCGTTTTTGCAGGATATGACTGAAATACGTAAAAATCACGATGGCTGCAGCCCCGGACAGGACGGCACAGGCCAGGAAAAATACCGGCAGTTGCGACCCGTACCAGAACGGCCTGGCCTGCAAAGATGCAAAAACCGCCCCAAGATTACTGTTGGCCAGCGCTTCGGTGATCGCCGCGATAACCCCCAGAAAAATTGCCAGTTTATAACGTTTGGTAAGTATCAGCAGAAGTTCAAGGAACATAACGCCTACGGCCATGCCGTATAATGTTCCCATCCACCAGATATTGGACGTAACATTAGGATATAAAATCACCCCGAGCGGCATCCGCCATGGATTTTCGATTTCCAGGCCGATAACCATGAAAGCACCGAGCAGACTGATGATGGACAGCCACACCATCCTGTTGGCCAGAGGTGCCATCTGATTGCCCCCGAAGGCATGACTAAACGCGGCCAGCACACACAGCCCCGTCGAAATTATCGCAAAATAAGCATAGACACCGATAAGCATGCCCCAGGGCATCTCGCGGGTATTGGCAAAGGCGTGGTGATGACCGACCATCTGTGCATATACCGCCCCCGACACACCGATCAGAATAAAAAAAAGACTCAACCACATCAGTTTGTTCGCCGCAGCCATGTTTGATGGCGCAGATGTTGTGGCAGCACTATTTCCTTTCATTGCTCTTCTCCTTCAACGTAAAAGGTCGTTCCATAAAGAATCCCGAATCGTGCAAACCTATCGGGGTGGGTCGGGTCAGTGTGCTTTTTTGCCAGCTGCAGCATCACCCTGCAGGCGGTCAGATCCACGTACGCCGATATGACAGGCCGTGCAACGCGTATTGGAAGCAAAGGCGGTGGAACCATCATGACAGGCACCGCAGTAACCGCCGTCATAAAGTGTGGCCATGGTGAAATCATCGTTCTCCTGCGCTGCCCCCGCCTCCATCTGAAACAGCTCATCATGGCAGGAGTCGCATTCAAGTCCACCCTCCATGGTATGCACTTTATGATCAAAAACGACCGCTTTGACAGGCTTCTCCCACACAATCGGGTCTTTAGGGCCATAGGTGTCTTCGTCATAATCCTCCGGCACCGCTTTATCAGCAGCAAAGAGCAAGGCACCGGAAAACAGAACTACGCCAACAACGACAAATACAAAAACTTTCTTCATTTTTTCTCCTCCATCGCATCTTCACTTCCCCTGTCCTCTGGACCGGGAAAGCGGAGAATATACTCCGGCTCAGGAATTTATATAAAATACATTCGGAACGGCGCCTGTTTCCGGACGAAGCACCCAAACCATGGTATCCGGCGCATGCACCAGCTGAAAAACTCTGCTCTTCGGATCGGCTAAATTGCCGAAGACTCGTACATCAGCCGGGCATGCTTCGACACAGGCTGGATTCGTCTCCCCTTTCGATAATCGCGACTGCAGACAAAAATCACATTTATCGACAGCTCTTGTTTCTTCCTTGAAATATCGGGCATTATAAGGACAGGCAGCCATACAGGTTTTGCAGCCGATACAACGACTCGGATCCATAACAACAATGCCGGTTTTTTCATCTTTCCACGTTGCCGTTGTCGGACAGACCCGTACGCACGGCGGTCGATTACAGTGGTTGCAGAGAACTGGTACAAAAATCGTCTCGGACTTATCCTCGCCAAGAGAGCGGCGTTTTTCAAGAATGGTCGTCCTGAAGCCGTATGACGGAACATGATTAGTCTTGACACAGGCCTCTTTGCAACGCTCGCAGTCGATACAGAGGTGTTCTCTCAGGACCATGCTGTAATGTGGATTGTACGGGTACGTGCCAGCCTCTGGAACAACACCTGCAGCATGAGCATTTTTAACAGAGATCAGGGATAAGATACTTCCTCCGAGATACATGCCGGTGACGGCCAGACCAATCTTCAGAAACCTCCTGCGCTCAGCCGAAGAAAGGGTACTGAGATCTTCACTTTCCATCTGTTCTAAATCATCAATTTTCATAACTGGAGCCTCTTAAATTTCAACAAATCTCAATGCTCGATATACAGCCAGGGTTGTTTTTCCATATACCTCAATAAACTCTCGATCATTTTTGCTCGACAATTACATCAGGTAATGCAACCGGGTTTGTCACCACCAAATCGCCATTCTTATAAAACGACCAATTAATGGAATAAACAGCGACAAAATACAACAAAAAAAGACTTTCCTGACAAACACAAGACTCACAAAAAGCCCTCAATGGCCTACAGGTACTACATATGTCCATTTTTCGCATATGTCTATAAGCATTTAAGCATATTCTTTATAGCAAAAAAGATCCAGGAGAAAATGATAGAAAAAATTGTCAAACCAGCTAATGGCAGAAGCAACAACCGCTATAAAGACAGGCCGGATGAAGGGAGATGCTGCCCAAGTGAAAAAGTTACTCTGTACTGGACATGGGACCGGAATGCTTTACAATCTTAGCCATATTGAAATGTCACACATTAACCGCCCAGCCACGAAGGAATACCAATGAAGCAGGACCAGGCAGCTTCCCCTATTACCGAGAAATCCCTGTTCTACTGGGTATTCAAGGACAACCTTAAGCTTCAGATAATTTTATTGGTTATTATCATTGTGGTCGTTTTTGCCCGAGTTATTCCCCTCGAAATGCAGAAAAGAATCATAAATGATTCTATAGCATTACAAAATATCAAAGGCCTTTTTCTCTATTGTGCTATCTATATAATCGCCATCACTCTGGCGAGCGGGCTGAAACTGGCTATCAACTATCTCCAGGCTGTAATCGGTGAAAGAGCCATCACCACCATGCGCAAGGAGCTGTATCAGCACATTCTCACCCTGCCGCTTGGCTTTTTCCGCACAACGCAGCCGGGTATGGTGGTCGCCTCGCTCATGACCGAACTGAGTACGGCCGGAACCTTCGCCGGCATGGCCTTTGCTGTGCCGGTCACCAATATCCTGACCCTGCTGGCCTTTGCCGGATATCTGCTCTGGTTGAACCCCAAACTCGCAGGAGCCACCCTGATTATCTACCCGATAGCCGTTTTCGTTATTCCCATCCTGCAGAAAAAAACCAATGAAGCCAATAAAAAAAGGGTCGATCTTTCTCGCACAACCTCCAACCAGATCGCAGAATCCATATCGGCAATTAACGAAATCCAAATACACGGGGCATACAATCAGGAAGGGCGAAAATTTAATTTTCTCGCTGAACAGTTACAGAAAATCAGAATCCGCTGGTCGCTTTTCCGCTTTGGCATCAAAACGACAAACAATTATTTTGTCGGCCTTGGTCCTTTTGTAATTTTTATCTTCGGTGGATATCTGGTAATGCATGGTCAACTTGCCCTCGGAGCTATGGTTGCCTTCTTATCCGCCCAGGAAAAGCTATTTGATCCCTGGAAGGAGTTGATCGATTTCTACCAAACCTATCAAGACGCTTCGGTGGGTTACACCCGTACCATGAGTTATTTTGATGCGCTCCCGGAATTCTCGCTGGAACCGGTCGAAACGGCAAGCGAACCCCTGATTGGGCGCCTGGAGGTAAACAATCTCATCTACGACACACCGGACGGGCATCGACTGTTAAATGGCATTTCCTTTGCTCTTGCTGCCGGGGAACACCTGGCTGTCGTCGGTTATTCCGGGGGGGGGAAAAGCACGCTCATCCAGGCCATCGGCAAGATGTTTAACTATACCTCCGGCAATATCCAGATTGACGGGCATGAACTGTCCACCCTGCCCAAGAAAGAAATAACTCGAAGCATCGGGTACATCTCCCAGTCCCCATTCATCTTTACCGGATCAATTGAAGAGAACCTGCTCTATGCCTATATCGCGGCGATGGAGGCCGTGGCGGCACCTCCTGCCGATGAAATAAAAATTGACCTCGACCGGATGATTCTTGTCCTCCAGCAGGTCGGACTTTTCGTCGATGTCATTCGCTTCGGACTCGACAGTCTGATTGCCCCCGACGACGAAGAAATTGCCGAGAAGCTGATCGCTATCCGCCAGAGATTTCGTGAAAAATTCGGCGAAAAACTTGCCGATTATGTCGAATTCTACAACCAGGACAACTACCATATGAACTCGAGCGTTGCGGAAAACATAATCTTCGGCAGCATTACCAATAAAACAGCTGACTATAATCTGTTGCCAGAAAACCCCCGTTTCCGCTCTTTTCTTCAGCAGGTGGACCTCCTCGAACCACTATTTTCTCTTGGCATTGAACTCGCCGGACAGGCAGTCGATATCCTGGCCGGTGTCGGCGCCGTTGATCTGTTTTTTCAAAAAAGTCCCGTCCCTGCCGACCGACTTGAGGAATGTGAAACTATTCTGGCCCGTTTAAAAAAGAATCCGTTCTCTTCGCTGTCACCGCAAAATCAAACCTTTATCCTGTCTCTGGCCCTGAACTTTACTCCGTCCATTCATACCATGAGCCGCCTGCCGCATACGCTCAAAGAGACTATTCTCTCGGCCCGCAAGGTCTTCCCGGAGTGGTACCAGGCGATTGCCCCGGACCTCTTTACCTCATACTGCGAGACATGCTATATTCCCGGGGAGTCAATTCTGAACAATATATTTTTCGGCAGGACCAGGCCGGGGCTGTCCCAGGCCCAGGATATTATCAACCAGTCGATCATGCACCTGCTGGTGGAAGAAGATTTTCTCGAAAAAATTGCCGCCTTTGGCCTGCAATTTCAGGTGGGAACGATGGGCGACCGACTTTCGGGGGGACAGAGACAAAAACTCGCTATCGCCAGAGTCCTCTTAAAACAGCCAAAGATCATTCTCATGGATGAAGCAACTTCGGCTCTTGACAACAAATCCCAGGCCAGAATTCAGCGCCTGATGACCAGTCTATGGAAACGCAAGCGGACCGTCATCGCCGCGGTTCATCGACTGGACACGATAGACTCTTATGACAAAGTTGCAGTGATGAAGGCGGGAAAACTTGTTGAGTTCGGGACCTACAACGAACTCATTGACCAGAAAGGAATACTCCATGAGCTCATTTACGGCCGAAAACAACCAAGTCCCTGAGATGCAGCAGAATCTGGAACTTCTGCAGGAAGTTCCTTTCTTTGCTAATTTCCCCGCCAAGGCACAGAAACTCCTGGCTTTTCTTGCAGAAAGAGCCCTGATTTCTCCCAACGACATCCTTTTTGAGGAAGGTGACGACTACGGACGGGCCTACCTTATCCTCGAAGGGCAGCTGACCCTGCTGAAACACCATGATAAAAAAAATATCACCATCCAGCACTATGCCAAAGGCGATTTCATCGGATTCCTCTCCCTTCTCGGAGCAATGCCCGCCCTCTTTACTCTGCGGGCGGCAACAAAGACTACTGTCTTGATCATCAGCCGCAAACACTTTTCAAAAATCCTGGAACAATTCCCCGAAACGACAAACCTTTCTTTGAATGCCCTGTTAAAAGAACTGTATGAGTGGGAAAGAAAGAACATCTACGAGGCAGGACAATGCTGCCTCGAAAAAACCGGAGTAACCGCACTCTAAGACATGAAGACTTCATTCCAGATACATAACGACCTGGCGGAACTGGACACCCTGCTTGAGCAGCTGCAGATTTTGCAGCAAAAATGGTCTCTTCCTAAAAAATGCTTATCCGAAATCAATCTTATTCTTGACGAATTGATTACCAATGCCATCCAGCATGGTGGCGACAAAAAAAACTATCCAATAGAGGTTACTCTTGCCAAAACAGGCAGAGAGCTGACAATAGAAGTCGTCGATGCAGGGCCGCCATTCGACCCGACCATCAATGCCCTGCCCGACACGTCTCTCCCCCTTGAACAGAGGCAGTGCGGTGGTCTCGGTATTTATCTGGCGAAGAAATTCTGCGACTGCTGGCATTATTCCAGGTCGAATAACGAGAACGTTCTTATCTTACAAAAAACATTACCCAAGGACTGCGGGTAACCGCACGGCACCTGGAGCATACACTATGAAAACAACAATAACCAAAGAGAACAACGCCGTCATCTTTTCTCTCAATGGACGCCTTGATTCCAATTCTGCACCACTCTTTGAACAGGAACTCCACGAATTCATGACCGCACCGAGTGCACATCTGGTTTTTGACTGCAACAAGCTCGACTATATTTCCAGCGCTGGATTGCGGGTTATCCTGAACATCGCCAAAGCCTATAAATCGGGCCAGTTCCTCTTCAGCACCTGTGCCATGCAGGAGCATGTCCAGGAAGTTTTTGAAATTTCCGGATTCGACTCATTTATAACCATTTACCCTTCGGTTGATGCATCACTGGCCGTCCTCAAAAACCAGCAATAGGCTACACAGATCTACAGAGCCGAGGTGGCGGAAAAACAGTTAGGCAACGCAGTGTTTTGATCAGCACTTGTTGTGTCACTGAACGGTTATACCGACACCGCTGTCATCAACCTCACCGATTTTTACAGCTACAGTCATGCCGGCAGCATGCAGGTCTGAAAGGAGGCGTTGTGCCTGCTCCCCGGGCAGAGAAAGCAGCAAGCCACCAGAAGTTTGCGGATCGTAAAGAAGTTCTTCCTGCGAGGGCTGCATCGAACATTCGACGGCAAGGGGATATCTTGCCACCAAAGCTCTGTTGGCTTTATTGCTGCCGGTTGTCTGCCCTTTCCGGTACATCTCCTGGGCCCCCGAATAAAAGGGCAGCGTACTATAGTCGAGAAAAGCATGGACGCCACTGCCAACAGCAAGCTCCACCAGATGTCCGAGAATACCAAACCCGGTGATATCGGTACAGGCATGCAAATCGTACTGGAGCGCCTTTTCCATAGCCGGGCCGTTCAAAGAAGCGACGATTGGCAAAACCGACTGCTCAAGCTCGGCGCCGCTGAATTTACCAGCTCGGACTGCGTTAAAAAGCACCCCTGACCCAAGTGGTTTCGTCAAAATCAGTGCGTCCCCGGGCTTTGCTCCGGCATTGGTTATAATCCTGTCAGGGTGAACAATTCCATTCACACAAAGACCGTATTTGGGTTCATTATCGTCAACGGAATGACCGCCCACCAGACAGGCCCCGGCCTCGACAACCTTGTCGTTGCCCCCCCGCAGGATATCCTTGAGAATCCCCATGTCCAGATGACCAGTAGGAAACATGACCAGGTTCAAGGCGGTAAGGGGCTTGCCGCCCATGGAGTAGACATCGGAGATCGAGTTCGCGGCCGAAATCTGCCCAAACCAGTAGGGATCATCGACCGGAGGTGTGATAAAATCGACAGTGTTGATCATGGCCACGTCGTCGGAAAGACGGTATACCGCAGCATCATCGCTCGTCTCTACACCTACCAGCAGATTTTCATCACGCCGAAAAGCCAAGCCCTTGAGTGCGTCCGACAGATCCGCCGGACCGATTTTGGCCGCTCAGCCACAGGTCCTGGCCAAGCCGGTAAGTGTTTTCTTCTTAAAAAACCGCATTACTCTTTGCACCCCCGTTGAGAAATGATAAATTCACCCGTTAATTTGCCACGTTCAGGATCAATACGAAAAAGACCTCTCCCTCGTATATGACGATGTTTCACGACGCCATCATGGATAATAAACAGATTATGAAAGGGGGCAAGATCGAATCCTGTTCCCTGTCGACATCAGGCGAAAAGAAAGGCTGTGCAGCGCAGTCTCTGATCAAAAGACTCATTACACAGCCTGAAAAAATCATCGCTCGGAAAGCCCGCCTCTTTTTCTGTCGGCCGGACCGTGCGCCAAACGCTGAAGATAGTACACCCCCCCAAAAAACTCGACGGGTGCATCTCTGCACGACCTAAGTTTTCCTGGAAGAGCCACAAGAAAACTATGACTAAGTCAACAGGTTACCAGCGTTCTGTTCCAATAATCTGGTTGACATCCTCACATGTCTTTTTTTCCTGCTCAGAGAGATTTTCCAGTTTCTTTTCATTTAAGTGCTGAGGATCAACTGTGCAGACGTACTCTTTTCCTTTCTCATCATTTACCCAGGCCATCGAGCCATAGTCACCTTTCATTGTCTTACCTCTTATATTTATGTGGTTATATTCGCGAAAACCCACCACCATTATTACTCCGATACAACGCGGCGGGCAGATTAGGAAGTCCTAACTTCCTCAAAGAAATAATCTAAGTTCAAACAGCGAAGATACAAGTTCGATTCTATGACCAGGGCGTTTTTTGCCTGTAATCCGCCCACCCGGAATGAACGCACTAAAGCAACATGAATTTGCCAGGTTTTCCTTGATTTACTGATATATCCGGAGTAATAACTAAGCAGGCATACCAGTAGTTTTCGTGCCGCAGAGGAAGCTGCAAAAGTTCAGCAATTTTTTTTAAGGAAATGCCTGCAGGAGCAAATGCAAACGTTCACTGGAACACCTTAAAAGACCGCATAACCCCCGGATGTGTAACCGTTAATCCAGTGCTCCAGGTTCGCTGAGGCAGGCTCCTGAGCTATAATTGGTTAGGAGAAGGGGCCTGATCGGACGAAGATGGGGTGCTGATGAACGGTTACGGAGCAAATCGATGCTGTTTCGCAAAGACCTCCGGAAAATCACGAAATAGTCTCAAGCATTAAATTTACGTTAGGATCTCTTCCTTTGTTCGAATGAGATTGCTCTGTCCTGTTCCAGCGAATAAAGTATTGCTGTCCCGATGTCAGGAAGCTGCTAACACACCACTAAAAGGAGAAATTTCATGAAGAAACTGCTTATCTTTGCGACAATTACAATGATGTGGCTGGTCACAACCGCCCAGGCTGCCGAGCCTCTGAAAATCCTCACCTGGAAAGGGTATGCCCCCCAGCAGCTGGTCGATAAATTTGAGAAAGAGACGGGGATAAAGGTAGAGTTGACCCTGACCAACAACGAAGAGATGATCGCCAAATTGCGGGCCACCCGCGGTGCCGGATTCGATCTGGCCCAACCGAGCCAGGATCGTATCTCCTCGGTCCAGGCCGAATTCAAAATCTATCAACCGATGGATTACAGCAAAATCGACAGCGCCCAGATCATTCCTTCGATGCTCGAGGCGGTGCAAAAAAACACCAAGGTGGGCGATGCCTCGTATGGTGTTCCCTTCTGTTATGGTACCTCAGGGCTGATTGTCAACACCAAGCTGGCCCCTGAAGCCAAAGATTATTCGGCGCTTCTCGATAAAGCCTATGCCGGCCGGATCAGCTACCGGCTGAAACGGCCAACCCTGATCGCTCTGGCTTTTGCCGGCGGCGACAACCCCTTTGCCAAATATGACGACCCTGCCGCCTACAAGAAACTGATGGACGGTGTCGCCGCCAAGATGATTGCGGCCAAACCCTACGTAAAAAACTACTGGTCGAACGGCGACGCCCTGCTGGAAATGATCCGCAGTGGCGAGGTCACCGTGGCCATGGGCTGGGACAACGGCGGCTGGAAACTGCATGCCGAAAACCCGGATATCGACTTTGTTGCACCCAAAAGCGGCGCGCTTGGCTGGATCGACACTTTTGCCATTCCGGCAAAGGCCAAGAACGTCGATGGAGCCTATAAGTGGATCAACTTCATCATGCGTCCGGAAAATGCCGCCGTCTTTTCCAATATGGAAAAATACGCCACCGCGTCAAAAGATGCCGCAAAATACCTGGATGCCGATGTCCGCGATAATATCAGCCGTTCATTCACGGCAGCCGATATCGACAACATCAAATGGTATCCGCCGGTTTCGGCAGAGATCGAGCAGCTTGAAGGCAAAATCCTCGATATGGTCAAGGCAGCGCAATAAACCCGTCATTTCGACTACCCGCCTGTTCTGCTTCTCTTCTTAAGAAGCAGTGCAGGTCGGGTCTTATTTTTCCTGCGTGGTTCATGCAATGGCCCCAGTTCTCGACATTCAGAATCTTAAAAAATGTTTTGGCAAATTCATAGCTGTCGACACCCTTAGTTTCCAGGTGGAGGATGGCTGTTTTTTTTCTATCCTCGGCCCGTCCGGCTGCGGCAAAACCACGCTGCTCAGGATGATTGCCGGATTTCAGACCCCCACCGAAGGACAACTGCTGATCCGCGGCCGGGATATGCACGCGGTGCCGCCCAACCGCCGGCCGGTTAACCTGGTCTTTCAGAATCTGGCGCTGTTTCCGATGATGAACGTCCGGGAAAATATTGCCTTTGGCCTGAAGCGCCAAAAAATAGCGGCAGCGGAAATAGCCCGGCGGGTCGATAGCATGCTCGAGCGTGTCCATCTCCCCGGCTACGGGGATAAAGATATTGCGCAGCTTTCAGGTGGGCAGAAACAGCGGGTTGCCATTGCCCGCTCTCTGGTCCTTGAGCCATCCCTGCTGCTCCTTGATGAACCGCTTGGTGCCCTAGATCTCAAGCTGCGGGAACAGATGAAAATAGAGCTGAAAAAGCTCCAGGCCGATGTGGGCACCACTTTTATGTATATTACCCACGATCAATCCGAAGCGCTGGTTATGTCGAACAGGGTCGCGGTGATGAATCACGGACGATTCGAACAGATCGATACCCCAAGAAATCTTTACAGCAACCCGGCCAGCCGGTTCGTTGCCGGTTTTGTCGGGGAAACGAATATCCTGCCGGTGCGTGTCACCTCCAGTGCCCCGCTGAAGGTGCAAACGACCTTCGGTCTTGAACTGTATGGAACCGCAGTGAGCCAGCCACAGGGCGACCAGCTCGACCTCTTTATCCGGCCGGAATCAATTATTCTTGACCCTGCCGACTCCATTGGCGATATCAACCTCTTTTCCCTTACGGTGCGCTCTATTCTCTTTGACGGCTCAAACACCAAGCTGCTGGCCACCATGGAGCACAGCGATTTTGAACTCACCGTCGCCCTGCCGCAAAATCAGCAGTTTAGCCATATCGGCAAAGGCGATACCGTCAAAGCCGGTGTCCATGCCGGCAGCTGCCGCTGTTACCCGAGGGGATAGGCATGAAGAACCACCTTCGCCTCGGGCTCTTTATTTTTCTCACTCCAGTGCTGCTGTGGCTCCTGTTGCTGATTATTGTTCCGCATATCGAACTGTTGATCATGTCATTGCACGGCAAAAACGATACCGGGGACATGGTCTGGACCCTGGCAAATTATCGCCATTTTTTCACCGAAGAGATCTACTGGTATACCTTTGTCCGGACCGCTCTCTATGCCATTATCGTAACGATTCTGACTTTTCTGGTAACCTTTCCGGTGGCCTTTTACATTACCAAGGTGGTCTCTCCCCGTCTCACCGGCTTTTTGACTATCCTGCTGCTGATGCCGTTCTGGGTCAGTGAGCTGGTGCGTGTCTATGGCTGGATGATCCTGCTGCGGGAAAGCGGCGTTATCAACCATCTGCTCGTCAGCACAGGGTTGCTCAAAGTGCCGGTGGAAATGCTCTATAACGATATCAGTATGCTGATGGGACTGGTCTACACCTCCATGCTCTTTATGGTGGTGCCATTGATCTCCTCTCTTGAGTCGATGGACGACAGCCTGATCGAGGCAGCCCATGATTTAGGGGCTTCGCCGACGACAATTTTCCTGCGCATCATCATTCCTTATGCGGCACCGGGCATAACTTCCGGCGCAATCGTCGTGTTTATGCTCGCACTCGGCAACTACCTGACGCCAAAACTGATGGGGGGCAAGAACTCACTCTGGTTTACCGAGCAGATCTATAATGAATTCATTGCCAGTTTTAACTGGAACCAGGGTGCCGCCTTCGGTTTCCTGCTGCTCGCCCTCAGTTCGATACTGATCTGGTCCGGTCTGAAAATAAGCAGACAACACTTAGGCAAGGCCCTGTCATGATCCGCACCCTTCCCCGGCAAAGAGGCTATACCACCGCCTTCCGAATCTATATTATCCTGTTTTACCTCTTTTTATTTGCTCCGCTGGTAATCACCTGCATTCTGGCCTTCAACGACTCAAACTTCCCCTCCCTTCCCTGGAAGGGGTTCACCCTGGACTGGTTTCTGGCCGACGGTCCTCAGCGCATCGGTCTGCTGCACGACAGCTCCAATATGAGATCGATCTGGGTCAGTGTTCAAACGGCCCTGTGGGTATCAATCCTGTCGGTTGTGGTTGGTACGATGGCCGCCTTTCTCTTTGAGCAGGAACAATTCCCGGGCAAGCAGGGGCTGTATTTTCTGGCCCTCACCCCACTGGTCATTCCCGGGGTTATCCTGGGAATATCCCTGCTGCTGACCGCCAATAGCCTCGGCATCTTTTTTGAGGACACTTTGGGCCTGGATATACCCTTTCTCCGCCCGAGTTTCTGGCTGGTTGTTTTCGGTCAATTCTCTTTTATCGCTACGTTCGTCCTGCTGGTAGTCTCAGCCAGGCTGAAAAAATTCGACCACTCTCTGGAAGAAGCCGCCCTCAACCTCGGCGCAACCAGGTTTGAGGTCATCCGCTTTATCACCCTGCCGTTTCTTAGACCAGCTCTGATTGGCAGCGGTGCGGTGGCCTTTCTGATGAGTTTTGAAAATTTTAACACCACGCTTTTTCTGGTCGGCTCCGAAACAACCCTGCCGGTTAATCTCTATCTTCAGGTGCGCGACGGCTCCACCCCGATTATCAACGCCGTATCCTTTCTGCTCATCGTCTCCACCTCGACACTTGCCGTTATAAATCTGATCATGACCAAACACGAAACCTCTGCCTAAACAGCCCGGCAAACTACTTCGGTGGAGCGGCCAGATCTGATGCACCGATACCCGCAATCAAACCACCTCTGTGCCCACACCAAATCATACTCCGGCAAGCCCCTTCTGCCTCAGAGGTTCGCAGGAAACATCTTCAGAAGAGCCAGGCTGTGGTCATTAGATGCTCCAGGGCGAATCTTGAATCGATGACTTATCCATTTCCATGCTTAATGGCCGCCAATATCGGATTTTTATGAACACGGCTCATTTCTGTAGCTCTAAACTGACTAATCTGAGCTAAGTAACTGTCATATTTAGCAATTAAAGAAGGTCGTATCATAACCTTCCCATCAGGCATTTCAGTCAAAATTTCCTTTTCAAGAAGACTCTCAATCGCAGGGTCAGCAAGATCTACCTTTATACCAGCAATAGCATAGTCGATGATAACATCGGCAATGGCATCTTTTTCAATCATTGACAACTGATTGAATGCCTGATGGTACGCAACTGTCCCGTTTGGCACCTTCTCAACAAACGAATTTGCCAAAAAAACTTCTTGTGGTGTTCCCTCATGGATGAGCTGAGAGTGGTTCCAAAAACCAAACCTATTGAAATAGGACAAAGTTCCAACAAGTACACAGCCTTTGCTACTCATAGATTTCAGTAAGGATAACCCATTCGTGACCAGAGCTGTGCCTATCCTGTTTCCTTGATATTCAGGCAGTACAGATATCGGGCCAAGGCCATGCCAGTTCGGTGTCCCATCTGAAATTGTAACTGACGAAAAGGCAATATGGCCAACAACTCGACCGTCTACTTCACATACAAGCGAGATGGTTAGTGCCGCATCAGTACGCAAATCATAAATGATAGCTGGCTCTGTTTGCTGACGTAAAGGATGACCCTCAAAAGCAGCCTTGGTGACTTCGGCAATCGCCTCAATGTCTGATGGTTTCTCACTCCTGATAATCAACTTTTTATCCTTTCATACGCATAAACATGCAGTACCGGCAGGTTTCCTCTAGGTTTGGCAATTCTGTAAATGTTGGGAGTTGCAAGCAGTTTCTGTTGGGAGGCAACGTATTTAACCTTAAGAAAGGTGTCCGACTGGCACCAAGTATCAAATATTTCCAGTTGGGTTTGTAATCTTTGAAAGATGGTTTGTCGAACAGATTTAATTGTGGGTTGGGGTGATTCGTAAAATAGCAACTTTCCCAGGTATATGCTAAGATTTGACGACTTACCGGTTACCACGATATCAAATTAATTTGAAGGTGCATCAGAATGTCGAAAGACCATATCTGCTACTGTTTTAACTACACCGAAGCAGACATTGAAACAGATATTCTTAAAAACAGAAAATCTACCATTGAAGAGCGCATTAAGGCTGAAAAAAAGGCAGGGGCCTGTGAGTGTGCAACTAAAAACCCATCGGGTAAATGATGTTTGGGTGATGTTCGCCGTGTAGTGAACAAGATTTGCGAAAGAGAAGGAATTACCCCACCTATAAATATTCCCTTAGTGTGAAAACCGTAAATTGATCTATGGCGAAGAGAAGGTTACGATTCTTCAGACGAAATTTCTTTAAGATGTAGCCTGTCATTAGCTTGAGATGCTTCCTGTTGTTTCGCCATTTTTTGTTGCCCAAACGTTCAATGGAAATTTGATTCGTTGATGTTTTTTTTCACTCTTCTGCTTTTACTATCCCTCTTCCCATGTAACCAAGGTGACCCCTCATTTTTCTTCGAGATTGATTACTACCAGGGAGCACCTTATCTGTGCCACTGGAATAGATTGGTTGCGGCAGCTTTTTGTAAGGTGTTCAAGGTTTCAGGGTTGTTGAATAACTTTTTACATAAGCTGCATTTACGATACGTCACAATATCCCTTGATTTCATCCCGGCAAACGAGGCGATGGGAGTGATACCCATGGTACGGATACAGTTATAGAGACTATTGTTTTCACTCTTGGTCAGCAACTGGTCCACCGACCAGTCGTTCAGGCTGCCGAGTCGGAAAAAGTTGGTGGAACTGAAATGGCTGCCCGCATCACAACAGGCATACATGGTCAGGTCCGGGGCCAGGTAAGGGTTCATCTGGCAGCAATTGTCCTGGTAATCGGTGAAAAGAGGTTGGTGGATGAAGTCCTCAGCCCGTCCTGCGTAGATAACCGGTTCTGGAAAAAACTTGACGTTGTTGTCCCGCAGATACTGTTCATAAGGTTCGTCCAGTTCTGAAAAATCAGTCACAAAAGAGATAAAGGAATCAACCCCTGCTTCCTGACAGGCTTTTAGCGCATAAAGCACCTGCTGTTTCGGCACATGCTGCTGATGCCACCTGCTGTAGCTCAGGCGCAGCTGGCACAGCCCGCATTGCTTGAGCAAGCGCAGTTTTTCTCTGGCCTGTTCGGGTGTTTTGGCCCAGTAGCTGTTGGTTACCACCCGACTATATATCTTTTTTTCTGAACAGAGATCGATCAGTTCCAGGAGGTCTTCCAGGTAGATAAAGGGCTCTCCTGCGGTAAAACTGATACCTGTTACCTCTGCCATGGCCATCTCGCGGATAATGTCTTTGGCGAGAGCAAGCTCCATTTTGCTGATAACGGGGGTCTCTCCTGCAGCAACGCAGTGGGAGCAGCGGATGTTGCAGCGGGTTGAGTAGCCGAAGGCGATTTTTCTCATCAGTTTTCCGATCGTTTCATGGTTTTTTTGGTTTGTCTGGTGGCAAGGGCTGTCAGGGGATCGTCCGGCCAAAAATGTTTGGGGTACCTTCCCTTCAGTTCTTTTTTTACTTCCGGGTATGTTCGCTGCCAGAAACCGGCCAGATCATGAGTCACCTGGATGGGGCGCTGGGCGGGGGAGAGGAGGTGCAGCAGGACGGGGATCCTGCCGGCACATATAGCCGGTGTGTTCTGGGTGCCAAACATCTCCTGAATGCGAACAGCAAGCAGGGGCGGTTCATCCTGCTGATAGCAAAGCCGTATTCTGGAACCGCTGGCCACAGTCAGGGTGGTTGGGGCAAGGCGTTCCAGTTGCTGCTGCTTTGCCCATCCCAGCATGGTCATAAATATTTCCAGCAGGTTCAGCTGTTTGAGCTGCTCTGCCTTGCTGATGCCAGTCAGATAAGGGGTAAGCCAGGAAAGATCACCGGACAGGTGGCTGTCGCTGAGATCGGGCCACGATTCATCGGGCTGCCACCTGTGGAGACAGTTTATCCTGGCCTGGAGTTGACGTGTTTCCTGGTCCCAGGGAAGGCAGTCTATACTCATGGTGCTGATGCCGGTCAAGAGGGCCTGGGTGACCTGGTCCGGGGATACCTCTTGTGCCGGTTGTTCTGCGACGACAATGGCACCCAGGCAGAGGCGATCCGCGGCAATGACTCGTGCCGTATCCTCATCCCAGTACACGGTAGTCGTATTGGTAAACAGGCTGCTATGCTGTTCTTGAAGTTCTGCAAGCGACAATGATGCGGCAAGAAAGATTCTTCCCTGCTTGCTGCCGGCGTCCAGATGGGGGGCGACAATGTATTCACTGGTCGAGAGTGGGTCAAATTCAGGGAGCATCGCACCACGGCCGGATGCCATAAGGTAATGTGCCTGCTGGCCCTGACGGCGGCGGGCAACCCTGTCAGGATAGGCAAAGGCCAACAGGATGCCCGCCATGTCCGGATCACAGGGTCTGCGCTGTTCGTGCATGCGCTGCAGCCAGATCCGGGCATTTCTGTCGACCCGGCTGCATGCTCCGGGATCACCTCCCCTCTCCATCACGGCAGCAGTTTTTTTCTGGCGCCACAGAAAGAGCAGGTGCAGCCTGTTCTGCAGATCAGCGGTTGCAGCATCGGCGCCGTGGGTCTGGATATCCCGTTCAGAGAGGAGTGCTGCCAGGTCACAGGCCAGTGCTGCCTGGCCTCTTTCTTTGCCCTTAAGCAGCATGTGGCCAAGCCGGGGATGTACACCAAGGTCAGCCAGTTGTCTGCCGGTTGCCGTTATCCTGCCGGCGCTGGTTACAGCATCCAGCGAACAGAGGAGTTGCCTTGCCTGTTGGTACCCCCCCTGCCGAGGCCGGGTGAGCCAGAGTAACTCGCCTGGGTCCCGGACTCCCCACAAAGCCAGTTCAAGAGCCAGTTGCGCGAGATCAGTGTCCACTATCTCCGGCGGGTGAAAGGGTGCCAGACAGCAGTGCTCTTCTTTGGTCCAGAGTCGCAGGCAGTGACCAGGGCCCAGCCGCCCTGCCCTGCCGGCACGTTGTTCTGCCACAGCTTTGGCAACGCGAACAGTATTCAGCCGGGACAGACCGCTGCCCGGGTGGAATTGAGGCCGTCGTGACCAGCCACTGTCAACGACGCAACGAATACCTTCAATGGTAAGACTGGTTTCAGCGATGGAAGTAGAGAGGATGATACGTCTGCGGCCGGAAGGATCAGGAGAAATAGCCTGGTCCTGTTCTTGTTGGGAAAGGCTACCATAGAGCGGTGCAATGACGGCGTTGTCGAGTGCCGGGTCATTTTTCAGCTGCCTGGCGACGTCTTTAATTTCACCTGCACCGGGCAGAAAGGCGAGGATGTCGCCTGGCTGTTCTCGCAATATACGCCGTATGCCTGCAGTTGTTATGTCGGCTGGTCTGCCGGTGGCCGGCTGCGGCAGATAGTCAATACTGACCGGATGGCTCCTGCCTTCTCCCGTGACCACCGGTACCTTGCCCAATAACTCGGCAATGGGTCCGGTATCCAGGGTGGCTGACATGACCAGAATCCGCAGATCTTCCCGGAGTTGGCAAAGATCCAGGCAAAGCGCAAGGGCCAGGTCTGCGTGGACAGAGCGTTCGTGGAACTCATCAAAAATGACCAGCCCGGTGTCGTGCAGCTCATTATCCGCCTGGATTCGCCTGGTCAGTATCCCTTCGGTAACTACTTCAATCCGGGTAGCCGGGGATACCTGCCGGTCAAAGCGGATCTGGTAGCCAATGGTTCGGCCGACCGGTTCTCCTAAAAGAGCCGCCATCCTCGCAGCTGCAGCCCTGGTTGCCAGCCGTCTTGGTTCGAGGATAAGTATATTTTTATCCTTGAGCCATGGTTCCCGAAGAAGCATCAGGGGGACAACAGTGGTCTTGCCGGAACCAGGCGGTGCCGCCAGTACGGCTGATCCGCTGCGGAGCGCATTCCTCAACTCAGGAATAATGGTGTGAATAGGTAATTGCGGCAGGTGCATTACAACACAAAGAAGGTAAACCTCGTTGTCGGCCTCTCTACAAGAGAGGAAAGCTTGGTTTGAAGTCAGTTGATACGTGCGGCCATTTCATTTGTCGGCAAGCCCATTGTACCAGCAGAACCATACCAGGCAAATCAATTTTTATGGAACGGGTGTAAGCCGAGGCGACGGGTGAATGGGTTTCAATGAAACGCGTGATGTCCTCCCGGTACTGCGAGCCCATCGTTTTAGTCAGCTTTTTTTTGAGAGATAGAGGTAATCCAAGATTATTTTTGCGAAGAACTTCAGCGATTACGTTAGGGGCTTTCTGAAGGACAACTATTAGCCTGAGGCAAATTAATGGACCTCCACGGTAGAGAGGAAGGCTACCATAAAAGAGATACTCAGAAAGATTTGTGCCAGCTAATAATAGAAAGCGATATGGTGTTGACCTTTTGAAGGGCAGGCACCTGTGCCTGCCCATGTGAAAATTGATGCGCGAAAATGTTTTATTGATTTATCACACGACCAAAGCAAGATTTTTATTGCTTTGCACTCTCTGATTCGCATAGCGGTGTGATGTTCGGTGTATCTCGCAAATCAAGCAGCCACAGGTGACCTCGAGTGAAGAATTGGTCACCCATAAGGAATGTTCCTATCGTTGGTGAAATGAGTGATTGCTGACAAGCAGCCGATGGTTTTCCAAAAAGTCCTAGAGATTTGACAAACTGTTCGGCAGCCGCGTCAACATCAGGCGATACCGTGTGGATAATTCCCCATCGAATCCCATCGTATTGTCGTGCCACACCGACAAAGATACTGTCCTGACCTATGCGGAATAAAGTTTTCCAGATTCTAACTGTAGCCAGTGCCGTGTCTCGGGTGTGCCGTTCAGGCTTCTCGAAAGCCAGATCATTAATCTGGTCGTTCCAGAAAGCCGGGGCGATCGGTGCTGTCTCGTAATCTAAACCATCTTTGATAAGTCGTAGTATGTTTTGCGGATTCGGTTTGTCCGCAGCCACCCATCCGGCTTGGTTGAGAGTGGTAATGAGCGCATCAGTGCTCTGCGCGACGATAGCAAATGCGAGTGGTTGCTCCGGCTCCCCAAGGAGGGTTGCTGTCCTGGATAGCTTATCGCCGTGCAGTAAAGCGACAAATTGTTTTTTAATTTGGATGATTGTTTCCGGGCGAGAAATTATGACAGGTAAAGTGCGGGTTGATGCATAGCCTGTGACCCCAATGCTCGCGATAGCCAGCAGACAGAACACCGCCACTTTCTGCCGCTGCTCGATCACTGTATTCCAATCTATCCGATCGTTGGCGCTGAGCCATTCAGTCACAATGATGCCGATGATAAGCCAAAGCGCTCCAACCAGATAGCCTGCCCAGACATCGCTTAGATAGTGCACACCGAGGACGATACGGCTCAGTCCGATAAGTAATACGAGTCCTCCGGCAGCGAAAAAAACGTTGACTCGAGTTTTCCATCTGTCGGTAGATCTGATTAAAAGATAGCCCATGAAGCCGTAGAAGGCGACGGAACCAGTAGCGTGCCCACTCGGAAAGGAGTAGGAAGATTCAATCAAAACTGCTTCAATCGGTCGCGGGCGCTGAAAAGCCAACTTCCCCAACGTGGTAAAGAGAGACGCCCCAAGACATGATACCAACAATCCCACAATTGCGTACTTACGGTTGAGAAGCCAAAGCAATAGGCTCATTACGAGAAGTAATGCTCCAACTATCAGTGGCTCTCCCAAGCTGGTGATCCATACCAATAGCGGAAGGACTGAAGGAGCGCGAAAAGAGGCGATCAATTGAGCAGCAGCATGATCAACTGATACGATGGAGTCGGAGGTGACAATGTCCTCGACTATTCCTGCAAATAACGCCAACACGTAGGTAAATGCCAGGCAGAGAACTGTCAGAGGGAGACCATTGAACTGTGAGCGATTGACACGATTGGCGAGGGAGCGAATACTTCTGGGATAACGGCGAATCAGCCGCTGCATATGGCTATTGTGCTCTAAAGCCTCTTTTATCGAGTGACCAAGAAGATGAAAGTGCTCAATCGAAGGAAGCAATGCAGCTATAAATTTGTCAATCATGAAATCTTGTTCTTGTAGCGAACATTCGCAAACTACCAGATATGGGTTAAGAAGCTATCAAAGCGTGTTCGTTCACGGTAGACGATACGAACGAGGATGACTGCAATGATGCCGGTAGCCATATCCACGGGAACAACCTCGAGGCCCTGATCAATAACACAGATAATGCAATGTACGCAGCCAAGGTTATGGGTAAGCACAATTACACCTTTTTCCAACCTCAGGAAATAGAAGACCATCCCTGACTATCGTTTTTTTGATGCTGCTCAGGAATAGTCTTTCCCCTACAGGTGTGCTCCCATAAAGAGGCTTACCAATAAAAATCTTGTAGGTTTAAAATTATATTCGAATCATTTTCTGTCCTAACTATTGGCCCATATCTGAGCGCTATTTGAGAAGTGGTTTCCTGTTTTCGTGAGCCACTTCTCTTTTAGAAAAAACAGTCCGCAAGCTCAAAACCAATTATTATCATAGTAAATTTTGTTAAATCACTTACAAACATTGTGAAATTGTTTTAACTTGGGCGGTTTAAGACAGCCTTTCAGTCAATAGATTATTTCCTGGTGGGAATTGATGAAAAATGAATACGGGGAATTTGTCTCACTTCTTCTGAAATCTGGAACAGTGAGTGAGACACAGGTAAAGCACGCTGCGCGAATACGGCAGAAACTGGCAACTCCGATTTCAATGGTCAATATCCTCAAAGACCTGGGATTCGTTACCGATGAACTGGTGCGAAAAGCGATGCTGGAGACCAGAATGTCCATCCGCATTGGAGAACTGCTTGTTGAGCTGGGACATCTGGCAGAAGACGACCTGACCGCCGCCTTTAATATCCAAAAAGAGAGGGAGACGGATCTCAAAATTGGTGAAATTCTGGTTAAATACAATTTTATCGATGAAAAGATATTTAACAGGATTCTTTCCATGCAGCTTGGATTTCCACTGATAGATGTAAATGTATCGCTTGTAGACAAACCTCTTTTCAACAAAGTCCCTATTAAAACAATTATTGAGTACCAGTTTGTTCCAATTAAAACCTCGGACGGTGTTGTTTTTTGTGGCTTTTGCCGATCCACTTGACAAAAAAAGTATCGATGTCGCAAATAAATTTTTGGGAGGCAAGGTGAGCCCCGCAATCGCCGAGAAAAAATCCCTGGGCGATACGATTAAATTGCTGACAAACCTGGCTGCCGGTAAAACCGTTAATGTCGACGCCAAAACGGTGGTCGGCATCGTTAACTCCATGATTATTACCGCAGTCAAAGAGGACTGCAGCGATATTCATATAGAGCCTCAATCAGATCGTCTGCAGGTCCGTTTTCGTGAAGATGGTGTTCTGCGTCATTATAAAGATTTTCCTGCCGATATCATCCCGACTTTGACGAGTCGAACAAAAATTATGTGTGGAGCCGACATAGCTGAAAAACGCCGGCATCAGGGCGGGCGGATCCTTTTCGAGTACGATGAGGGCAGTATTGATATTCGAGTGTCTTTTTTCGTAACCATACATGGGGAAAAGATTGTTTTCAGGCTGCTGAAGCAAAAACGAGAAC
>NZ_SWCM01000013.1 GCF_005116645.1 Desulfopila sp. IMCC35006 | reverse complement strand
TATGAGATTTTTCCACACGGGCAAACCCATAAGAAATAACCTGGATAGCTTTTGTTGGATCCGGGCTCAGTTCCAATGCACGACTTTTGGTGGTGACGATGATCCCGGCATTGCCATCGGCGGGATGTGTTTGGGAGGCAAAGGTGTGAATGCCATCTGGCGCAACAGGTCTGAGTTTGGCGCAGCCTTCCCTGGTCACAGGGGTAATACCTTCATCGGCCTCGATGATTATCGATTTTTTGCGACTGAGTTTTACCTCGACAGGAAACATATAGCGTTTCTGGAAGGCGCGGTCATCTTTCAGTGCGTCCTGGTATTGCTCGTACCGGCGAACTGCCAGTTCATCCGCCTGTTCACGGGTAGCGCCGGCTTTTCTTGCAACATTTTCAGCAGTTACCAGCATGCCTGCGCCCGTTGCCGGGTCACAATTTACATTGTCCATAAACCAGTTCTCGGAAACAACTTCTCCGCCGGGCCCGTTTGGATTAGGCCATATCAGGTGGGGTCCATTGGACATTCTATCGGCAAGAAAGCAAAACGGCGTTACCTGGGTGCCAGCGTCTACAGCCAGAGCCGCAAGGTTGATACATGTTGTGGACGTGGAACAGGCTTGCATGATGGTCACACCTGGAACCTGTGAACCCATCATCGTGCCGGCCCAGGTTGATCCATAAAAGCTCTGATTCTGCGGCTGCGTCATGCCGTGGTAGGTATAGTCGAACATCGACGCTTCCCAGCCTTTGGAGGCGAGCCAGCGTTTAGCCGTTTCAGCCCCCAAAACGATGGAATTTTGATTGGCAAAGCTGCCCTGCCATTTGGAAAATGGACTGCAGTAATACCCTTTGTATGGAATATATGCGCGTTGAAACGTCATAGTGATAATCCTCTATCTCATTAGTATAATGAAGTTAATTTGTTGTAGTTGCCTGCTTTTATACTCAGGTGGCTTTCTTTCGCCTGATGCAAATCCAGCCAGGACATCCTCACTGTTCTTTTTTATAGATCCCAAGGCTGCGGGACTCCGGCCGCAAAGGTTTTCGGCATCTTGAAATAGCCGCTTTCTACAGCCGAACTGACCAGTCTGGCTGTCTCGGCCATACCCAGATCATTCATCATGGCAAAAGGCCCTTTAGGCCAGGTCAAGGCTGTACAGATACCAAGTTCGAGATCTTTGATAGTGACAACTTTCTTTTCGATCAGGTGGGTAGCGATACAAAAGATAGACCCAAGCAGACTTTCTTTTACTTTTGTGATTACTGCACCATCTTCCGAAATAGGACCATCTTCCAGGTCAAATGATTTGCCGCTTTCAAATAGCGTCTTCAGCTGGTTTGGAACAGGGGGAAACCCTACATCGGTGGTGCCAAGATATTCGTTCATTGAAGCTGCGGCATGATAGGCCGTGCCCAGTCCCGAGCCGTTCAGCACCCAGATAATGCCGTACTTCACTCCTAAAACAGCCTTGGAGATATGGTCGAGAGTCGCTGCGTTGCAACTCTTGTCATAAAAGGAGTTGAGCACCATATAGGTCGAGATGAAAACCGGATTTATTGCAAAGCCGGGGAAATCATTGACCGAAATGGGTACCTTGCGATTCTTTTCTGAGAAGGCCATAAGTGCCGCATACGTCTCATCATCTGTCTCTTTCTGACGGATGACCTCTACCAGTCGGTTGATATTTGCCGGGAAGAAATAGTGCAGACCTGCGGTACGACCAGGATTGGATACGCCCGCCATGAGCTTTTCGATGAGAAAGGTTGAAGTGTTACTGGCGAGAATGGCGTCGGGCCTGCAAACTGCATCAAGTTCCTTAAATACTTGGATTTTCAGATCCATCTTTTCCACAGCTGCTTCGATCACCAGATCACATGGTGCCAGTTCTTGATAGTTGGCCGTCCCGGAAATCCGACCGGCAATCAACTCCATGTCGTTTTGGCTCATTTTTCCTTTAGCAACTCTGGCGGCAAGAGCTTTCGTGACCCACCGGTCATACATCGCGGCAACGAGTTCATCATTCAACTCTTTGTAGATTACCTGGTAGCCTGCTGTCGCGGCATTTAGACCAATAGCAGCTCCCATGACGTTGAAGCCGATTATTCCAACGGTTTTGATTGTCTTTCCCATGGTTCTTCCTTTCGCACCTTTTTAGATGTATTTGAAATACAGCGTTACATTTTCAGAAATTTCAGCGAGAGTAAAATTTAGGCGACTATGCCTTTGTCTTTTAGCTCGGCAATTTCAGCCTCACTGTATCCTATAATTTTACTGAGAATTGTATCGGTGTCTTGACCTAAACGGGGACCACCTCTCCACACCTGCTGTTTTGTTCCACTCATTTTCGGGGCAAATCCATAGGCCGTAACTGTTTTTTGCAGTGTCTGGTCTTCATATTGGATCCAGTTCCCTCTCTTCTGATAATGTTCACTGTTGGCTAATTCCTCGGCAGTTCGTGGAATACCGCAGGGTACCTTAAGACTTTTCAGATGATTGGCCGCCTCTTCTGAAGTGCGTTCCAGCATCCACTTTTCGATAAGCTGATTCACCTCCAAGCCTAGTTCGGAGTTAATCGCTTCCCTCGATCCACCTGCTTTTTCATGGGAATAGATATTGGTATCGATGCCCATAGCTTTCAATGCACGAGTGTAAACAGCCGGCCCGTAAGCTCCTATAAAAAGATAGGCGTCTTTGGTCTTGAACAGGTTAGCCGGTTGAAAAATCGGGATCTTGTTCCCGGCTCTTTCTTTAACCATACCCAGGGTGAAATAATTGACGAAGGTGTCACCCAGACATTTACTCGCGCATTCTGATTGTGAGACATCAACCGCCTGCCCTTTGCCGGTTTTCTGGGCATTGATATAGGCAACGAGGACTCCACTGACACAGAACATCGCACTGATATAATCATTAACGAACATCGCTCCGAGTGATGGGGGGCGATCCGGATATCCATTGAGATGCATCCAGCCACCCTCTGCCTGGCCTATCGCATCATAGGACGGTCTGTCACACTCCTCTGGAACCCCGCCAAATTGTGGCCTGCCAAAGCCGCTGATGTGGCCGATGATCAACTTGGGATTGACTTCAAAGAGCATGGATTCGGTGATGCCCAGTTTTTCAATCCAGACCATGTTCTCCAGCCAGACATCACAATTTTTGATGAGGGAGAGGAAAATATCTCTTGATTCAGGGATATTGAGATTGAGTTCCAGAGCGAGGCTTAATTTGTTCCGCCCTTCCTGTACCCAGCCGGTACTCACTTTCTGGTCGGAGGCGACTTCCGGTCCTGCAAGCATGAAAGGGGTTTTTTCGTCAGTACCGTTGGTGATAACTGGTGCCTGGCCACGAAAGGCATCGCCGATTTTTGGCCGCTCTACATGAATTACCTCAGCCCCATGCTCCGCCATGATACTTGCCGCAAAAGGTGCTGCTACAACGCTTCCAGTCATCAAAACTCTCATTCCCGACAATCCGCCATATGCCGGAACTATTGCAGGTGCAGGAACTCGCTCGACGCTTTGCCATCTTTCCATTGTGCCATCTCCTTGTTCGAAATTTGCTCTACTTGGATTCCTTCACATGAAACTCTGAATAGGCAGGAGCCACACAACAATCGAAAGTCACAATGTAGCTACCTTGCAGCTGTATAGTTATATTGTAGCTAAAGTAAAGTCAAGCAGAAAATGCACCTGAAATGAATCTTGCTGGGATCTGCGGTGGAGATGAGGAAAAAAACTGAGATTTCGGTCTGATGGGAAAAATAGACCAGGCCGAGAAGGCGGAAATAACATTTGTCTGCAGGAAAAATGCAGATTTATAATGCCTTTGGTTGATACAGGTTGACCAAGACGGGACAGCAGATTGCTGTGATCAGCAAAGTAATGAATATCAGCCGAAAGCCTGGCACAACAACAGCCAAGACGAAACCAATCAGCCAGGCGTCTTTCGCTTGGAATCGTCTCCAGGCAGTTCTGGAGATGAACATCTTTTTTCAAACCATTACCGCCGACGGATCAATATATCCCTGATATAGTCCGATCAGGCAACTTGGCGGATCAGCTTGCTCTTGAGGAGTTTACCTGTGGCACTGATGGGGAGGCTGTCCACGAAATAGAATTTTTTCGGCACCTTGTACGCGGCAATCTGCTGACGGCAAAATGCTTTAATCGTCCCTTCATCGACGTGTTCGTCCGGCCTCAGCACGATAAATGCTGTGACCATTTCTCCCCACTTTTCGTTTTCAACGCCGATAACGGCAGCCTGCTCGATGCACGGGTTTTTCAGCAAAACATTCTCTATTTCCGCTGGAAATACATTTTCCGCTCCCGAAATGATCATGTCTTTTTTTCTGCCGACTATATAGACGAACCCTGTAGCGTCAATTCTTGCCAAGTCCGCGGTGTAGTACCATTCTCCGTGGAAACCGTCGCAGACGCCAGCCTTCTTGTTCCAGTATCCCAGGGTCAGGCCATCCCCGCGAACCCGAACCTCCCCGACGACTTCCGGTGCAGCAGGCCGGCCTGTTTCATCAACAACTTCGATTTCCATACCGGCATAATCTCTGCCGCAGGAATCCAGCACCTCAGTCCTGCCCTCGGCAAGGGCACTTTCAACTTCATCAAGCCGCAGTATAGCCATCGAACCGACGGTTTCCGTTGTCCCATAGCCGTGGATAAAAATATTGCCAAAACGTTCTATAGCTTTTGCAAAGAGTGCTGAGGAAACCGGAGCGCCGGCAAACAATATCTTTTTCAGGCTGCCAAGATCATGTTGAGTTGATCGAGGATTGTTGACGAATTGGAACAACATCGGTGTAGCCAGCATAGTGGTCGTCGCACGGTATTTTTCGACGAGTGCCACAAATTTTTCGAGATCCCAGCTGGGCATGATAACTGCGGGGGTACCGCTGAAGACGCTGTTCATCAGGAGGCATTGCCCCGAGGCATGAAATAACGGCACGGGAATAATAGTCACGTCGTCTGGGCCCATTTTCATTTCCTGGGACAGACTTTTTCCCGCATGGAATAGGTTGCGATGCCCGACCATACAACCCTTGGGATCCCCAGTTGTGCCACTGGTATACATCAGTGCAGCCAGATCGTTTTCAAAAACATCCACCGGCGGTTCTTGATCGTAGCTACTTTCCAGCAGTGTTTCATAGTGCAACCATCCAGGCGGAGTATTCTTTTTTAGGCCGATGAACACCGTACGCTGTATACAAGGCAACTCTTCAGTTATTTGTGCGGCATAGTCGAGGTATTCTTCGTCAAGAAATAGGACAGAGGCTTGCGAATCGATTAAAATCGTTCGGATTTCAGGCGTAGCCAGTCGAAAGTTTAACATCACCAGAACCAATCCTGAGTTAGGCACACTGAAATACAACTCCGCACTTTCAACACTGTTTTTGGTCAGCAGTGCTACCCTATCGCCTTTTTTAAGACCAAGATCGAGTAAGGCATTACTCATCCTATTTATTCGCCTGGAAAAAGCCTTGAAGGTATAGCTTCTCCCGACAGAAATTACGGCAGGTTTATCCTGGCCACGTACACAACCCCTTGCCAGTAGTGTTCTGAGAGTGCAAGTCGTTTCCATCTTATCTCTAAGAAAATATTTTTCTTCTTGGACCACAACCGGATCTTTAGGATGTGAAACAGATCGGGCTGTGGTCGATGGTTATGCTATGTCACCTACGAAAAAACCTCTCTTTATTATACCACGGTGTATCCTTTATTATACAAAAAACATCCGGATAGCTCATCCGGTTACAGTGCCTGGATTTTTTCTGTCAGTACCGGCACAAACTGTAACAGATCGGCTACCACCAGGACATCCGCCTCCTCGCCGATAGGAGCATCCCGATCGGTATTGATAGCCACGATAAAATCAGACTTTTTCATCCCGGCCAGGTGCTGAATGGCACCGGAAATACCGCATGCCACGTACAGTTTCGGTGCCACGGTCTGACCTGTTGTACCAACCTGACGGTCGTGCGGCACCCACTCGGAATCGACCACAGGACGTGAAGCTCCATATTCGCCGCCAAGTGCTTTGGCGAGCTTCACAATCAATCCAACGTTATCAGCTTTACCAATACCGCGTCCTGCGCTGACGATGACCGCTGCCTTACTTAAGTCAACCCCTCCCCCTAGGGCCGCCTCATACCCTCGAAACACGGTTCGACCGGATCCAGCAACATCTACCTTGATAACATCCGGGGTGCCTGACGGCGGTTCTTTGAGGCCGAAAGCGCCGGCTTGCAGGGTCGCAACTATCCTGGAGCTTTGACAATCAATAGTCCGTCGTAATTTTGCGTTACAAACCGGGACAACCAGTTTGCCATCGCTGACCGCGACAACCTCTGAAACCTGGGCCGCTTTCAGGGCAAAGGCGACACGCGGAGCCAGATCCCAGCCGTAGGAAGAGTGACAAAAGGCGATCATATCCGGCTGTTCTTTGTCGATCACTTCAAGAATGACCTGTTTGTGCAGGTCGGGGTTGCACTCACCGCAGGCAGTCACATCAGCCAGATAGAGTTTCCCTGCATAAGTCGGCACCTCTTCGCCGCCAATCAGCACCATGGCGCTTTCAGCTCCCAGAGTCTCGGCAAATCCAATAAGCTCGTTGCTGTTTGTCAGCAATTTCCCATCTCTATATTCCGCAACCAGTAATATTTTCATCGTCTACTCCTAGGCCAAAACTGTGGATTTCTCTTTAAGAATTGCAATCAATCTGTCCGCCAGTTCAGCGATCTCACCCTCAAGAATTACTCCTCCCGCCTTCTTCTCGGGGAGAAACATTTTCTCGGTCACCAGACGGGCATTGACATGCAACAGGTCTGCTACCGCAACTGTCAGCAATTCCTTCTTTTTAGCCTTCATGATATTCGGTAAAGTTGGATAGCGAGGAGTGTTCAGGCCGAGTTGGCAGGTGAACACAGCCGGCAGCTTTACTGTCATCTTGGCCTTTATACCGCCCTCGAGTTCCCGGCTGACGTCGACATCTCCTTCATTGTACGCAAACTCAACAATTGTCGAGACACTCGGTATGTCGAGTATTTCCCCAACGAGAATTCCCACCTGAGCACTGCCCCGGTCTTGGGACTGCATGCCGGTAAATATCAGGTCGAAATTCTTATCTTTTGCGTACTCAGCTATAATCCCGGCTATCTGATACGGTTCTTTATCGAAAGCTGTCTCGTCCTGGATATGGATACCTCGATCACATCCCATGGCCAGGGCTTTTTTCATAGTCTCTTTGACCTGCCCGGAACCTATCGATAAGACAGTGATATCGGCGTCTTTTATCTGCTCTTTGACTTGTACTGCCTGCTCAACGCCATATTCGTCATATTCATTCATTCGCCAGGCCAGATCGGCGGTGGTGTACCATTTGCCGCTGTCAGCCACCTTGAATTTGGATTCCATATCAGGAACCTGCTTAATACAAACCAGAATTTTCATACTCTGCCTCCAATCAATCGTTGCAATTGTCTGCCATATCATTCAGCTAACACAATCTTTCCACGAGGACTTCTGCGATGTCTTTTGGCCTCAGCTTGTCTTCCACCTCGGCCCCTTTCACCCCATCCTCAAACATCGTCAAACAGAAAGGACAATTTGACACCAGCACCTCTCTGCCCAACGCCGCAGCCATCTCAACTCTTTTTATATTCATTCTCTCACCAAGCTTCTCTTCGGCAAGAATACGTCCCCCTCCGGCACTGCAGCAGAACCCTTCAGCCCGGTTTTTGTCCATTTCAACCAGTGTCACTCCAGCTTTTTCAAGAATTGCTCTTGGCGCGTCGTATATATCGTTATGTCGGCCAAGATAGCAGGAATCATGATAGGTGCAGGAAAGAGGAGCAGCTTCTATCAAGAGCTTGCCGCTGGCAAGCAGCTTTTCTAAAAACACCGTATGATGCTCTATCTCGATGCCGGTGAGTCCGAGGTCCTGGTAATCCTTGTTCAGGGTATTAAAACAGTGCGGACAGGTGGTGACGATGTGCTGCACGCCATAGGACATGATCTTCTCGATATTTTCCGCAGCCAGGCTTTGGTAGAGATATTCATTACCCATCTTTCGCATCGGCTCCCCGCAGCACTTTTCTTCCTTGCCAAGAATCCCCACCTTCACTCCAGCAGCTTTGCACAATTCGACAAAGCTTTTGGCCACACGAATATTTCTCTTGTCAAAGGATGAATAACAGCCGACAAAGTAGAGAACATCGAAATCACTTCCTTCTGCAAGAGTCGGCACCCCCAGTTCCGATGCCCAATCCCCCCGACCCGCATAGCCTATACCAAAAGGATTGCCATTTACCTCGGCTTGCTCCATGGCGGCCATCACCTCTTCACCTGGAAATTCGCCCTCCATCAACACCATGCTACGTCGCAATTCGACAATTTTACTGACATGTTCGATTGAGGCGGGGCAAATTTCCTGGCAGGCCCGGCAGGTGGTACAGGACCAGAGGACATCGTGGCTGAGGACATCAATGAGGTTGGCCTCCGGATTATTGCGGGCTGCTTCCCCCAGTTGACTGATAAGTTTCATCGGCGATAGAGGTTTACCGGTTGCATAGGCGGGACAGCGATCCTGGCAACGCTCACAGGAAGTACAGGCATCGGTATCGAAGATATCCTTCCAGGTCATATCCTTTACTGCATTGGCGCCAAAGGTTTCTTTGTCTTCGTCTTCGAGATCGAGGCTGGTCAATTTGCCTTTTAGTCCAAGGTCCGAGAAGAAAGAGTTGCTGCTGGTAGTGAGGATATGTCGGAATTTGGTGTAAGGGATCAGAGCAATAAATCCTGCAACCAGAGCAAAATGCAACCACCAGGTACTTTTGTGGACTAGGCGTAAACCATCCTCGTCAAGCCATGCAATTGACTGGGCAATAAGATTACCGACGGGGGACCACTGGGCAAGAGGAGTACCGATTTCGGTCACGGCCATCCGGCTTCCCTCGATAACAAAGCCGGTCAGAAGTATCGCCATCATCAGGCCGTGCATAACAAGGTACTGGCCATGGTCTTCACGCCCCTGCCAACGGAACAGATAGCGCCACAGAAAGAGCAGCCCAAGGGCAATGATGGCGACAAGCCCGGTGACATCGAGGATTATCGAAAACATTTTGTAGAATGTTCCCTTTAAAAACTTAATGCCAAAGAACAGGTCGGTGAAATCAGCCTGAGCTACAATAAGAGCAGTGCCAACCAGCAGGAAAAGAAAACACCAAAAAAATAGACCATGAAAAATTCCCGGGGCGGTAGCCTGCACGACCTTCTTCTGCAGCACAACATTTTTAAAAGTTTCCCAGACGCGTCGGCCGATCTGGTCGGACCGGTGCAAAGGCAAGCCTTGCTGGTAAAGCCGTATTCTTTTTCTTGATGCACTCACCAGGACAAATATTGAAACAATTGTCAGAAGATACATAGGGAACAAGGTCCACAATCCGTGGCCAACGTTCCAGTAAATTTCACGGCTAACTTCCATCGCATTCCTCATTTTCAGATGTGTGTCGATTATGTTGATTGGCCTTTACTTTTCCTCTCTAATTAAAGCAAAATTGTCATTCAAATTCTGTGGCGGTTACCAGGCTATTTTTCTTTATCCAGTTAACTTTGAAAACTCGCTTTTGCAGGATAACAAGGACCCCCGCAGTAAATAATCCAACCAGGGCGTTAGCACTGCAAATCTGACTGACGCTCCAATTTCTGCTCAGCATGACCCCGCCAACTAACGGGGCAAGCATCGCACCAATTTTAGCTACGGCGTAGGTCCAGCCGATCGCAGTAGCACGAATATCTGCAGGATAAGAGAGGGTAGCAACAGCGAGTGTTCCGGTTTGACTGCCATTTATGCATATGCCGCAGACTACTGATAAAATAGCGATGACCATAAAAGAACCACTGCTCGCTCCCACACCAAAGGCAACAAGACTTAGAGCAGCCAGAACGAAACCAATCTGCAGAATCCGAAACGGGTTATGTCGATCCATTGTTCGACCAATGAAGAGGGAAGATATGACGGCTCCAAAACAAAGGAGAGAATAGGCGAAGCTATACTGCTGAACTGTCGCGCCGCTATTGCGCAACAGGGTTGGTGCCCAGGTATTGAGTATCCAGAGCAGATAAAGTGCTGCGCTGCAAACTATCCATAACAGCAGAGTGGTGAAAGCACGCCCTTCTGTAAAAAGCCTTTTTACAGGCGCACCGGCGACGATTTTCTCTGTAGTAACAAACTGGACATTCTCGGTGGTTGTGAGCGAGGGTGCTATGCAAGCTATAATTTTTAGTGCTCTTTTTCTGTCATTTTTTCTATTGCGTGATACCAGAAATTCCAAAGATTCGGGAAGAGCCAGCGCAACAAAAACACTCAAAATGATGGGAGCCAAGCCTCCTATGAAAAAGAGTGATCGCCAACCAAATTCAGGGATACAGTAGGCAGCCAAAAGACCACCAGACATTGCCCCGGCGGGCATGCCAGCATACATTGTCGAAACAATAAAGCTTCGAGCCCGTTTCGGTGCATATTCCGAGGCGATTGCCAGTGCATTAGGAATAGCACCACCCAAACCGATTCCTGCAAGAAAACGATACATCCCTAACTGCTCTACTGTAGTGATAAAAGGAGTTAGCAGGGTAAAGGTTCCAAAAATCAGGGCAGAAAAAAACAACATCCACTTCCTGCCAAATCGATCGGCAAGCATACCTAAACATATCGCTCCGACCAGCGGTCCAAATTGCCCCACTGCCAGGGCAAATCCCAGGGAGCTTGGTGAGGTATTGAGATATTCTGCGATTTTAGGTAAAGCAACCCCAATAACCGTCAGGTCAAAACCGTCTAGAAAGGTGACAAGAATACACAGTATACCGACTCGGTACTGATACGGAGTAATGGGAATATCATCAAAAATTTCCCTAATGGTTATTGTCCTGCTGGTCATCTTTATCCACCCTCCAGTTTTGTAGATCTGCCAATTCTGTCAATCATCCTCGAAAAAATCTCTATCCAATCTCCTTCTCGTTAAAAATTCGACGCGCTCTTTCTTTCATCCCTTTGAGCTGATTCTCTGTAGCCACACCGTAACCTGAAGAACTAATTTTAAACCGATTAAAAGTCACAAAACAGCCATTAAATAGCTTTTCTATAGCTATATAAAATGGGTTTGAGGCTATTGTCAAGGAAAAGAATGATTGCTGACCAAATTTTCTCATGCTCATTTATACGAATCCAGATTCTTTGCATCATCCACTAAATTTGGTATTAGCCCTCACTAACTGCGGGACATCAGATGTTACTGAGCCATCATGCGAAATACAAAATGCTGCTTTGTGTTCTGCTGAGGTATTTGGGCTCACCCCTGGTCCGATCTTAATTGAGGAACAGTCTCTTGCCTTCAGGACCCTTAAGAAAAGGGAGAAGGGCGGAAGGTGCGGGAGCACGTAACATCTATACAGAACGGTTCCAGTTCCTCCGAATTTCGTTGAAAATCTTGATCTTGTTTTCGGTATAAGGGTAATTCAGAAACGTCGGAAAGAGGTGCGGAGCCCTTTTGGGTCAATGAGCAGACCGACATGACCGACGTGTGCAGTGCGTTATGAAGAGAGCAGGGAGCAAAGGTATACAGGGAACTGGCAAAGGATGACGCCAAAATTTTGGGGTTGCGATGGGGTTTTAGTACGAAAACCCTTACTGCTGCATATTTTTTCCAGACTGATGTGCCACTCAGACCCGAGACAACAGAGATATTTCTTCAGGTGGCTGGTGCAGAAAAACGTCAGCTCACCCTCTATGCTTGGGAAGGTTCATGGTGGGTAAATAATGATCTTCAAATGATCGTTTAGTATGATTTTCTATTTTACTCACATCGTGCAGTAAAAACATTGCGGCAATAGGTCTCACGCACTCTGAAAGAGCCGGCAACGGCGATTGCGGCAAAGAAGAGCATCAATAAAAAACCATGGAAATATTCGGTCTCGGAGTAGACGCGGATACCATTGGTCATCGTACCATCCCATGATAAATCGGCGATATAGCCAAAAAGAGGCTGCATCAGCGCGGTGCCGATAAAACAGCCGGAATTGACCACGCTTACCGCCATCCCCGAGAGCTTGGGATGAATGATCTCTTTTGCCGCGGCAAAAGTGAGGACAAAGCCCGAGCCGGCGAAACCCATTCCCCCAAAAAGCAGAAAGCCTAAGATGCCGGGGGTCCAGGACGCGTACACCAGCAATATCCAGGAGAGGGTATAGCCCAGAACACAGGCGACAAGGATGGGTTTGCGCCTGCCGATCCGATCGGAGAACCAGCCAAAAAACAGAGCGCCGAAAGCAAAAGAGAGCAGCATGGCCGTCATATGATTCGCCGCATACGCCCTGTCCAGTCCATGTACGTCCCGCAGGTACGGAATCCCCCAAAGCCCCATAAAAGAATAGAGTCCTCCGATCATGCCGAACTGCACCCAGAACCCCGGCCAGAGACGGAGAACCGAGACAACCGAGGCAAGGTTTTTCAGCCAGCTGGAGTGAAGAGCCGCATGCTGTGTCTGGACCTGCCAATCCGGGCCGGCATAGCCAAGGTCCTCAGGCCGGTTTCTGACAATCAGAAAACCAAGCAGTGCCAGAAGAAGCGACAGACAGCCAATTGCTATAAAGACTGTCCGCCAGGCAAATATGGTCAGAAGGGCGGACAGCGGGGCTGCGGCCAGCACGGAACCGAGGTTGCCGATGAGCAGGGTGAGGCCGCTCATAAAACCGAAGACCCTTTCGGAAAACCAGACCGAGTTGCTTTTCATGATGGCGATAAAGACCACGGAAACGCCAAGGCCGACCAGGAAGCGACCCGCACATGCCATAGCGAAACTGCCGGCCATGCCAAAGACTATAGAACCTGCACCGGCAACCAGGTTGCCGCAGACTATTGAGGTCCTGGTACCAAGGGTGTCGGCAATTACCCCTGAAGGAATCTGCATGCAGGCATAGACAAAAAAATAGATGGCTGACAGGGTGCCGAGCTGGGTACCGGTTATCTGCAAGGCTCCCATCAGATATTCGGACACGACCCCAGGTGCCATACGGTGAAAATAGACGAGGATGTAGGTGAGAATGAGGACGGTAAAAATCGACCACTTGGCAACAGCAAAACTCAGTATTCGAGATTCTTTGTTGGACAGAGAAATATCCTGCATGGTTCTTGTTCCTTTGATATTCTGATTACCCCTGATGTTCAGCTCCTGAATCAGGGCGTGAGGCGACATTATATCAAAGGATATCTGGATGTCATTGATTAATACGAACTTGATCGGGGCAATCAATCCCGGACGTTCACGAAAGAAGGGAGGCTGGGAGAAAAGAGTCGGGGAATGAAAACTGTCCTGAGGTGTTCCGGGGGTGGATGCAGTGAGTGACACCATCCCCGGAACACCTCAGGCGGAGCCAATGTCAAGCTCACGCCGGGGCAGAACGAGGCAGAGTAAAAGTTGCGTTTTGCATGGGTGCTGCGAGGACTCTCTTAAAGCATGAATGGAGTTTTGTCCTCAAATTCGATGAATTGCTTATCGATAGAGCCAAAAATCTCGAGGATTTTATCCTTGGTTGCCATGGTGTTCTCCACTGTTTCCTGGGCGTCGAGAGACTGCAGCTGTGCTGTTGCCGAATCAATAGCCGACTTGAGATCCTTCACTTTGGCACTGGATCTGGATTGGCTGTCTGAAGAAGCTTTTCCGGCCTGTTCTTCGATTTTTTTCAGGTTGACTTGCCATTCTGCGATCTTTCCGTCGATGATGTCTTTGTAGGTCGTTGACTGCATAGAATTTCTCCTTTAACGTTCAAGAGTGAGACTACCTTGTTTCGGACGAGGACGATATCTCTAGCATTTACTATAAGCTTAAAAATAAAAAAAGTAATAGATTAGAATTTATTTGCCCAGATTGTCTATGTGTCTAAAATATTATGTTTTTACCTGGTGCGGTTCGATAAAAACGCTCCTCCTCAGTCGGCAAGATTGAGGATGCGCCTGGCGTTGGCACAGGTATAGCCGGCTGTGACTTCGCCCGGCTCTTTGCGCAGACTCGCAAGTGTTTCCAGTACCTCGGGCAGAAACTGCGGATGGTTGCTTTCCCCCCGATGGCCTGCCAGGGGGATGTCGGGTGCGTCGGTTTCCAGAACGAGCGATTCCTGCGGCAGCTGTGCGGCAATTTTTCTGATTTTTTGAGCCCGGTCATAGGTAATCGTGCCGCAGATACCGATACCAAAACCAAGTTTAATGTAGGCACAGGCCTGTTGATAACTGCCGCTGAAGGCATGGACGATCCCGCCCTGGGTGAAATGTTTTCTGCGAATGGTCGCCAGGACCTGGTCGTGCGCCTTGCGAACGTGCAGGAGGATCGGCAGCCGGGCGGTTGCGGCGATTTGCAGCTGCTGTTCAAACAACTCCTGCTGGGCCGTGCGGTCAACATTTTCTGGATAGTAATCAAGACCGATTTCTCCGATCGCCACCGCCCTTTGCGATCCGTTTGCACTGACAAGCTCTTGTAGCTCCTGTAAATGATGCGGGTGGTGATATGCAAGATAGAGTGGATGCAGGCCGGGGGCGCCGAAGACGCCCTGGCTGCAGTTGCAGAGCTGCAGGAGCCGTTTCCAGCCCGCCTGCACCACTCCGGGCAGAATTATTGTTTTAACTCCCGCCGCATGTGCGCGGGCCAGCTCTGCCTCGAACCGTTGAAAATGTTCCTGTAGATCGAGGTGGCAGTGGGTGTCTATTAATTCCATTTGTCTTAAGGCGTTGGATAATTCCGGTACGATATCGGATTATTGAGGTACCTGGGCGATAAAGTCAGCCATAAGCTGCAAGACAACGGCCTGGGCCTCAATATGCGGTATGTGGGCACAGTTGGCAACAAGCTCCACATGTGCATAGCCGGAAGTTTTTGAGGCTATGCAGGCGGCCTGTTCTGCCGAGGCATACTGATCGTCACGTCCCTGAATGACCAGCAAGGGTGCCTCGATACTCGGCAGAAGATATTCAATGTTCCAGGATTGAAACCAGTCCGACAGCCATGTTGCCGACCATGCGTGGTAGAGAGAATCGGTTTTATCGCCATGATATTTTGCCAAACCTTTAAGTTTTCCTTTGGCCCACGCCTCATTGGCAACTTTTATTCCGGCAAGGGTTTCTTCTTCGACAAAAATATGGGCCGCCTCCGTTATAAGACCCTTCAGCAATGATGGTCGTTCAGCAGCGAAGATTAAACCGATACTGCCGCCATCGGAATGACCGATCAGGATGTACGGGGTATCCGGAAGGATTTTTCCCACAAGCTCCGGCAGCTCGCAAAGGGCGTATCGGTGGAGATAATGAATTGTTCGTGGGTGATTGAGAGCTGAGGACCTGCCATAGCCCAGCCGGTCGTAAACCAGTCCCGGGCAGCCGGTCGCGGCACATAATTTTGCCGGAAAATCAGCCCACATCGCAGCACATCCCAGGCCTTCATGCAAAAATACCAGATAAGGCCGCGTGGCGTCGCCTCCAATGAGCTGGTAGTAAAGCCTGTGGCCGGTCTCGGCTGACAGTGTATTCCTGTTAAGATATGGCAATGAGTATCCCCAGGCGGCTGAGTAATTGATCATTTTCAATATCTAAAAAAATAACCAAATTTGTAGACAAAAAACAAGCAATACAATAGATTCATTGGGCTACAGGAAAGGGTTGGCAAATTTTCGGGGAAATTTGACCTGCCCTAACACATCTATTCCTAATAATCGGGCAGGAGAGCAATGGGTTGTAACAAGTACGGTGGGGAATCACATCCTCATATCATTATAGACGAATGCAAAGGCTGTGGCAGGTGTATTGAAGCTTGTCCCAAGGATTGTCTGCGTTTTGCAGAGAAGATGAACGGCAAGGGATATATCCCCGCAGAATATATCGGAAAAGGATGTACCGGTTGTGGTATATGCTTCTATAATTGTCCGGAACCCTACGCCATCGAGGTGTACAAAAAGGACAAGGAGTAATCGCTGATGAGAAAATTCATTAAAGGAAATGAGGCCGTTACCGTCGGTGCTCTGTATGCGGGCTGCGAGATTTATTTCGGCTACCCGATTACCCCGGCAAGTGAAATTGCCCATTCCGCTGCACGCCTTTTTCCGCAGAGGGGCAAGGTGTTTTTGCAGGCAGAGTGCGAGACGGGCGCTATTAATATGATTTACGGCTCGGCCAGCAGCGGCAGGATGTCGATGACCGCCTCCTCCGGCCCGGGTATGAGCCTTATGTGTGAAGGCATTTCCTATCTCGCCGGCGCCCAGCTGCCGGCGGTGATCGTTGATGTGCAGAGAGCCGGCCCGGGTCTGGGCAACATCGGCCCGGAGCAGGGTGATTATAATCAGGCCGTAAAAGGCGGCGGCCATGGCAACTACAAGGCCATTGTCCTGGCACCCTCGTCGGTGCAGGAAATGTGTGATCTGACCATCAAGGCTTTTGAACTCGCCTATAAATACCGCAACCCGGTTATTGTCCTGACCGATGCTGTTCTCGGCCAGGTCATGGAATCGCTGGAAATACCCGAGCACCCCTTTACCCCTCCTGATGTCAGTGAGTGGGCGGTACAGGCCGACAGCAAGACACGGAAAAATCTTATTACGTCGATATATCTGCAGAACGATCTTCAGGAAAAACACAACTGGCTGCTCGATGCCAAATACGCCTCGATGAGCGTCGATGCCGCGGCGAAAAACTATCGTACCGAGGATGCCGAGCTGATTCTGACCGGTTACGGTTCCTCTGCGCGGATTGCCCGTTCGGCCGTTGACGCCCTGCGGGCCGAAGGCATCAAGGCCGGCCTGTTCCGACCGCTTACACTTTTTCCTTTTCCTCAGGACGAGCTGCGAAAAGTTGCCAAAGGCAGAAAAATCCTGGTGGTCGAGCTGAGCAACGGTCAGTATCGGGATGATGTGCTGCTCCATCTCGACAGAAAAGAATTTGTGCCGGTCGAGCTGGTCAACCGCATGGGCGGAATGCTGGTGACGACGCAGGAAGTTGTGGCTGCGGCCCGAAAAATGATGGAGGCAGTTGAATGTTAAAAAAAGCAGTAGGATTTTACGAGCACTTCGAGCGAAAAGACGGCAGCAAGAGCAAGGCGACCCATTATTGTGCCGGCTGCGGCCATGGCATCATCCATAAACTCATTGCCGAGGCGGTGGCCGAATACGGCCTGCAGGATGACACGGTATTTGTCTCCCCGGTCGGCTGCGGCGCTTTTTGCTACTACTACTTTGACTGCGGCAATGTCGCCGCGGGTCACGGGAGGGCCTCTGCGGTGGCGACGGGGCTGTCGCGGTCGCTCCCCGGCAAGGTGGTTATCGCCTACCAGGGCGATGGCGATCTGGGTGCAATCGGGTTCAACAACGCCTTTCAGGCCGCCAATCGAGGCGAAAAATTTGTCTGCTTCTTTGTCAATAATGCGATTTACGGCATGACCGGCGGCCAGATGGCTCCCACAACCCTGCCCGACCAGAAGACGGCGACCACGCCGTACGGCAGAGATGTGCGCAAAGACGGATATCCGTTGAAGGTCTGCGAAGTCTTCAATCAACTGGAAGCCCCGATCTTTATCGAACGGGTCTCTGTCGCCGATACCAAAAGAATTCTCAAAGCCAAAAAAGCGATCCGCAAAGCGATCGAGATTCAGAAAGAAGGGAAAGGCTATGCCTTTGTCGAGATTCTTTCGCCCTGTCCGACCAACATGAAAGTCAGTGCTGTTGCCGCGGCCCAGTTTACCATTGATGCTATGGAAAAAACGTATCCGCTGGGCAATTTCCGTGATCGGAGTGCGGAGGCAACACCACCCGCCCGTCATGATATGGCGGTAAAGGCCCTGGATGAACTGGTTGTGGCCAGCAGCGCCGAGCAGGTTGATGCGGGCAGTTTTACCGAAAAAGAATTCAAGTTCTGCGGCTTTGGTGGCCAGGGCATTCTCAGCCTCGGTCTGGTGCTGGCTCATGCCGGCAACGACACCGGCAGAAATGTGTCCTGGTTTCCGAGCTATGGCCCGGAACAGCGAGGCGGTACTGCGTCCTGCTCCGTTGTGTTGAGCGGCGGGGAGATCGGCTCGCCCACGGTCGATAAACCGGACGTGCTGGTGGCAATGAACCAGCCGTCTCTCGAGAAATTTGCCCCAACCGTGAAAGATGGCGGGGTCATCATCTATGATGCGCAGATACCGGTAGAATTTGAACTTCCCAAAAATGTCACCGTCTATGCCTTTCCGGCGGCGCAGATAGCCACGGAAAAAGGAGTACCCAAGGCTGCTAATACGGCATTGTTAGGTGCTCTGATCGCCCTCGATCTGATTGGCCTGCCGGAAGACGCCGTGTTGACTGCCTTAAAAGACAGTTTTGCGGCAAAACCTAAATTAATTCCCAAGAACATGGAAATAGTGGAGACGGCAAAAGGGTGGATGAAGGCGCATCGGTAGAAACGAACAACGATAACCATCAGAGAAAAGCGGGAGAAGCAAACATGAGCGATGCAGCAAAAATAGGCAAGAGGATCAAAACATTTCGGGCAAAACTCGATATGAGTGTCGACGATCTTGCCGCAAGAACCAGCCTGCCGGCAAGCCTTATTGAAGATATCGAAGGCGGCAGCGTCTCTCCTGCACTGGGAGTCATGGTGAAACTTTCTCGCGCCCTGGGACAGCGGGTCGGCACCTTTATGGACGACCAGCTTGCCAAAGATCCGGTTATCACCAGGTCAGCGGAGCGGGAAGAGGGCGTTGCCTCGCACAAAGGCAAGGCGCAGGGCCATTATCGCTACCATGCTCTCGGCGCCGGGAAAGCCGATCGCCATATGGAGCCGTTTTTCATTAAAATTTCACCGACAGATGAACGGGAAAACTCCTCCCATGAAGGTGAGGAGTTTGTCGTGGTTATCACCGGGGAGGTTGAACTGCAATACGGCAACGATACCCATGTGTTAAAAGAAGGCGACACGATGTATTATAATTCTCTCGTTCCCCACTGCTTGAGCGCGATTGGTGGCGATGCGCAGATCTATGCCGTAATTTTTACACTTTAGTGGGTGATAACGATGCCAAGAAATGAGATTGTCAGAGAGGTAACCCTCGGCCAGATTCTCAAGGAGACGGTCGACAGATATCCTGACGAGGATGCCGTTGCCTACGTCGACAGGGAATATAAACAGACCTGGCGGGAATTTTCCGATACCGTCGATACCATGGCGAAAGGCTTGATGGCCATGGGGATCAAGAAGGGTGAAAAGGTGGCGGTATGGGCGACCAATGTACCCCACTGGGTCGCCCTGCAGTTTGCCACCGCCCGCATCGGCGCCATACTCCTGACCATCAACACCAACTATCGCTCGGAAGAGATCAATTATGTATTAAAGCAGTCCGACTGCGAAAATATTTTTATTATCAACGGACTGCGTGATGCTAATTATCTGGAAATACTCTATGAGCTGATCCCTGAGCTGAAGACCCACCCCCGGGGAGAGCTCCGCTCAAGCAGGTACCCATGCCTGAAGAGGGTCTTTTTTCTCGGGCCGGAAAAGCACCGCGGCCTCTACTCGATGTCCGAGGTCATGTCCCTGGCGGTTGCCACAGGCGATGCAGAATACCAGGCGCGTCAGGACTCCCTTGATCCCCATGATGTCATTAATATGCAATATACTTCGGGGACGACCGGATTCCCGAAAGGGGTCATGCTCACCCACGTCAACATCGGCAACAATGGCTACTGGCTTGGTGCCGGGCAGAATTTCAGTCATGTCGATCGGATATGCATTCCGGTGCCTCTTTTTCACTGTTTTGGCTGTGTGCTCGGGGTGTTGGCCTGCGTCAATCACGGCGCGACTATGGTCTTTGTCGAGACCTACGACCCGGTTGACGTGATGATGTCCATCGAGATGGAAAAATGCACCGGCGTGTATGGGGTGCCGACCATGTTCATTGCCATGATGGATCATAAGCTGTTCAAAAAATTCGATTTTTCTTCCCTGCGCACCGGGATCATGGCCGGTTCCCCCTGTCCGGTGAAAAGCATGAACGACTGCATCGAGAAGATGAATATGAGGGAGGTGACCATCGTTTTCGGTTTGACCGAGGCATCTCCCGGGATGACCCAGACGATGTACAATGAGCCCTCAATCAAGAAAAAGTGCGAGACGGTGGGCAAGGCCATGCCCGGCATTGAGGTAAAGGTCGTCGACCCGAAGACGGGAGAAGACCTTCCGCCCGGGCAGCCGGGGGAGGTGGTCTGCCGCGGCTACAATATCATGAAGGGTTACTATAAAATGGAGGAGGCCACCGCCGAGGCGATAGATAAAGACGGTTTTCTGCATTCCGGCGATATCGGCGTCATGGACGAGGATGGTTATTTTGCCATCACCGGGCGGATTAAAGATATGATTATCCGTGGCGGCGAGAATATTTATCCGAAGGAAATCGAGGATTTTCTCCATCATATGGATGGAGTGCAGGATGTTCAGGTGGTCGGCGTGCCCAGTAAAAAGTACGGGGAGCAGCCGGGAGCCTTTGTTATTCCTTATCCTGATGCCGATATTTCTCCCCAGGATGTCATTGATTTCTGCCAGGGTAAAATAGCCTGGTTCAAGACCCCCAAATTTGTCCATTTCTTGAAGGCATTCCCGCTTACTGCAAGTGGGAAAGTGATGAAAATAAAGCTCCGCGAACAATCGGCCGAACTATGGCCGGACGTTTAAGAGACGCGTCCAAAGGAGAACACCATGCCAGGCAAAGATATGAAGATTGGAGAGAAGATCAGAGCGCTGAGAAAAGCAAAAGGATTGTCATTGGCCGATCTTGCCGAGCAGTCGGGGATCGCCGAAGCAACTCTGTATAGTATCGAAGGTCATATGGTATCACCGCCTCTTGGCAATCTTGTCAGTCTGGCACGGGTTTTTGAGATTTCAATGGGGGATTTTTTCAGCGACAATGGCGACGCCGCCTCCTGCATTGTCCGAAAAGGGGAGAGGAAAACCGTATCCCGCTTTAATTCCAGCGATGGCAAAGGAGGCGGATACAGCTATGAATCCTTGGGGCATCAGAAAAAAAACCGGCATATGGAGCCTTTTCTTGTCACCCTTACGCCTACGGAATCAGAACAGGTAGAGCCTAATCAGCATATCGGCGAGGAAATTCTTTTTGTGCTGGAGGGGGAAGTCGAAGTCAAGCTGCTGGACAAGACAGAGATCCTTTATCCTGGAGATTCTATCTACTACGATTCAACCATGCCGCATTTCGTTTCATGCCATGGCAAGGAGCCGGCAACTCTGCTTGCCGTCATTTATGCCAAGCAGGAAATGGTCATTTTATAGCGGGAAAGGTATGTGCAACACCAGCGGATCTCCTGGCAAATAGAGATCCGCTGGTGGTATTGAGCGGTTACCGTACAGGCATGATCCAGTTGAAAGTATCTTCAGCCTTGCCGTACTGAATGTCCATCAGGTGTTTAAAGAGTTTTGCCGAAAGCGGACCTACCTTGCCGTCACCGATGGTTATTTCCTTGCCATTGAATTTGATCTTGCCGACCGGGGAGATGACGGCGGCGGTGCCGGACCCGAAAACTTCCTTCAGGTTTCCTGCGGCATGTGCTGCATAGATTTCATTGATGCTGATTTTTCTCTCAACAACCTTAACGCCCCAGGATTCTGCCAGTTTTATGACTGAATCCCGCGTTACTCCAGCGAGGATGCTTCTGTTTAATTGAGGAGTGATAAGTTCGTCGCCGACCACAAAGAAAATGTTCATCGAGCCCACTTCTTCAATGTACTTCAGCTCAACCCCGTCCAACCACAGTACCTGCGTATAGCCGTCCTGATTGGCCAGATGCGTTGCATAAAGGCTTGCAGCATAATTCCCGGCTGTTTTTGCCTCGCCGACTCCGCCTCGGACCGCCCGGACATACTCGGTGGTGACCCATATTTTTACCGGATTGAACCCTTCCGGATAATAGGCGCCGACAGGAGATAAAATTATAAAAAGTCTGTAGGTATTCGAGGATCGCAGGCCGATGTAGGGATCCATTGCGATGATCGTCGGTCGAATATAGAGGGCTGTTCCCGCCGCGCTTGGAACCCAGTCTTTTTCAATCTTGAGGAGCTTGATAAGCGCCTCGAGGAGAAAGGCTTCATCCAGCTCAGGCATGCACAGCCTATGGCCTGATTTATTGAGACGGTGCAAATTATCCTTGGGTCGGAAAAGCTGAATTTCACCCGAATCCGACCGGTATGCCTTTAACCCCTCAAAAATTGCCTGACCATAATGCAGAACCATGGTCGAAGGATCCATGGCAATCGGGCCATACGGCTCAATACGCGGATTATGCCAGCCTGCTTCGGGGCTGTAATCCATATTAAACATGTAATCGGTAAAAATTGTGCCAAAACCCAGGGTGGAATCCTTGGGATGATTTTTCAACGTGTCGGCTTTGGTAAATGAGATGTCCACGGTGACCTCGATAGGTTCGGTTTTTAGAGGAAATTAAGAAAGAAAATATTTCTAATGATTAATTTTAAATGGATGAAGTATACTCTTTATCTCCAAGATTAATCAACGTCTTTAACCGATAAATGAAGACGCTATCCATGACCTTGCAGGATCCCGGCTGCAAGGCTTACGTTCTTGATAATTCCATTAGGGGGTGGGATACTTTTTCAGATTGATCAAAGTGTCCGGTACCAGTCTTTTTATACACTTTTTACAGGGACCAAAGAAACGACAAAGAAGGAGGCAGCTTGATGAAAGGAGTACGGCTTACAGCCGGTCTCGCAACTATTCCTGCAATTTTTGTCTTGTTTTTTCCCCTCAAGGGGATACTGGCAAAAGTCAGTAAAAATTCCATGAAGGTACTTATTCCGTTTCTCGGGGTGGGTCTTTTTTTTCTGATAACAACCACGGCATCTGGCAGAGATTTGCAGGAGATCCGACACGATGGCGTACTGCGGCACCTCGGCATACCGTATGCTCATTTTGTCAAGCCTAGTCCGGCGGGCATGACTGGCCTGGATGTCGAACTTATGCAGCTTTTCGCCACGCACCTCGGAGTCCGCTATGAACTGGTCGAAACCTCATGGCGTGAGGTTTTTGGTGATCTTACCGGTGATACTCTCCAGTCTCACACTGGCGGCATCAAAATAATAGGAAAAACACCGGTCAAGGGTGATATTATTGCCAACGGCCTGACTATCCTTCCGGAAAGGCAAAAGATTGTCAATTATTCCCTTCCGACCTTCCCCACCGGCGTATGGCTTGTGGCACGGGCCGATTCCTCTATTAAACCGATTACGCCGACCGGAAGTATTGATAAAGATATTGCCCAGGTCAAAAAACTTCTTACCGGGCGCTCCGTATTGAGTATGAAAAACACCTGTCTGGATCCGGATCTCTATGGACTTGCCCAAACCGGCGCCGAGATCCGCTACCATACCGCCAGCCAGTTTCTTGGCGACGTCGCGCCGGCGATTCTCGATGGCGTGGCGGAAGCAACGCTGCTGGATATTCCAGACGCCCTCATCGCCCTGCAGAAATGGCCCGGCGAGATTAAGATTATCGGTCCGGTATCACAACCGCAGTACATGGGCGTCGCCTTTGCCAAAGATGCACCGGAATTGCGCCATGCATTTGATACGTTTTTCCGGACCATCTGGGCGGATGGTACCTATAAAAAACTGGTTGAGAAATATTATCCAACTATTTTCCTCTATTTAGATGGTTTTTTTGCAAAGAATCTGGGAGAGTTCAAAAATGCAGACAATTGAGACCGCTCAAGTAAAGAATCATAACTTCAGGAAAAAACTGGTAATCTTTGTTGCGGTCTTTATGCTGTGCCTGACTGCCGGACGCGGGTGGAGTGGCGATCTGGATGAGGTTCTGCAAAAGGGCACCCTGCGACATCTGGGCATTGTCTATGCCAATTTTGTCACCGAGGATAAAATGGGTCTCGATGTCGAATTAATGCAGCTGTTTGCCGCCCACCTTGGGGTGAAATACCAGTTTGTCGAAACCAGTTGGCAGAATGTAATTACCGATCTCACCGGCACGATTGTTAAACCCAATGGCAATGATATTGCAATTACCGGAAAAGGCGCCATTCGTGGGGATATCATCGCTACCGGTTTCACTGTTCTGGATTGGCGCAAAAAAATAGTCGATTTCTCGTCAATGACCTTTCCCACCGGCGTATGGTTGATTTCGCGGGCGGATTCCGCACTGCAGCCCATCGTCCCAACCTCCTCCATCGCTCAAGACGTTGATATGGTCAAGGCCAGTTTAAAGGGTGTCAGTGTGCTGGGACTCAAAGACAGCTGCCTTGACCCGGATCTCTATCATCTGGATCGTACGGGTGCAGTCATCGAGCTCTTTCCAAGCGACAGCAATCTTGACCAGATGATTCCCGCGGTCATAGCCAGGAAGGCCGACACCACTCTTATGGATGTCCCGGTTGCTTTAATTGCCCTTGAAAAATGGCCCGGCCGCATAAAGGTCATAGGCCCGGTATCGGCACCTCAAACCATGGCCTGTGCCTTTCCCAAGACGTCGCCAAAACTTCGGGCTGCGTTCGAAGAATTTTTCAGTAAAGCCGTGGCAAATGGAACGTACAAGGCGCTGGTACGAAAGTATTATCCGTCCCTGTTCCAATATTATCCCGATGTTTTCTAGACAGTGCCTGCGTGCCTGTCACTGATACATAATGCATTCTCTGACGACAATACGGACGCTCATTGCCCGTAAACAACCACTGGCGGTAATGGCTGCATGCATCCTCCTGATGGTGTTCATAGGTGTGCTTACGGCCTCGAACTATAGAAGCCAGGCCGCTCTTCAGGACTCTGCCCTGCAGCAGTTCCGGCTTGACGGAGAAAAACGCGCGGCCTCTCTCGGGTATTTTTTCTCGGAAAGGAAGTTCGATCTGCGCTCAATGGTCGCTTCAAAGGAGATACAGGGCTATTTTCAAAACGTCGCGCTGGGCATGTCGGAGCAGTACGGACTTAAAATTAATCTGTATGTTATAGGCAAGCTCTTTACCAGTAACATCAACAGCAAGCTGGTCCAGGAAAGTACCATTTATCAGCGATTCCTCCTGATAGATGAAAATGGAGATCCTCTCGTGGACAGTACCCCGGCGCAACAGCCGCCCTTTATCCCGCGTGGGCTGTACCCGGTATCGCAGCCAGCCGAGGAGCCTGCTGTCTCCATTGTCGCCGTGGGAAAAACCTTGCAGATTGTCGTCAGGTCTCCCTGCATATATAAAAACCGTGTTGTGGGAGAATTGATAGCCTGGATCGATCCGGACATGCTCTTTCGCAATTTCATCGATAATGCAACAGACCAGGACAATAAAGGATTTTATCTGGCGACAAATTCCGGGCAGGTGTTCCCGCCCCTGCACAACGGGAAATATCCCAGCCCGCAGGGGGTTCCCCCTGAAGTTATTGCCCGGATACCTTCCGGTGAGTTTTCGCAGCTGATTCTGCCAGTCGATGATTCAACCAGAGAAGGCGTGCTGCTGAGCCGTCTTCCTATCCATAACATGCCGATCTGCTTGCTGGCGTGGGTGAGGAGCACCGCCTATCTGAGTTCTCCGTTGTCGTGGCATCTGCTGTTGGGGACTGGGGCTCTGGCAATTATCATTCTTCTCGGTATCGGTTTACTGATTCGGTTTAATAGCCAGAATCTCATCCTGCAGCAACAATACCAGGATTCAGAACAGCAAAAGCTGCTGCTGGCATCGCGTAATCAACAACTCAAAGACGCAATCAAGAAACGCCATGAAGCGGAAATTCAGCTGGAAAAACAGCAGTCCATGCGCATACGCTCTGACCGTTTGCGTTCGCTTGGTGAAATGGCGGCCGGTATTGCTCATGAATTGAATCAACCTCTGGTTGGGGTGCGTGGTCTGGCCGAATTAGTGCTGGTGAAAATAGATAACAATATAGGAATTTCGCAGGAGGAACTGCATAGAAATATCGCCCGTATTGTCGAGCAGTCCGATCGCATGGTCCACATTATCAACCATGTTCGTCTTTTTGCCAGAGAGGCCGGCAGTGTCGATACTTCACTCGTCAATCTCAATGAGGTTGTCCAGTCCGCCATCGGCCTGTTGACCGCACAATTTAAATCCCATGGCCTGATACTTGCCGCCAAATGCTCCGCAGAAACGCTGATTGTTAAGGTTAACCCCTATTCCGTTGAAGAAGTACTGTTAAACCTCCTCAACAATGCCCGTGACGCACTGCAGAGCTGCGTCGACCATGATGCGGATTTTGTGCCGACGGTGGAAGTCAGTACCGGCAGGAGACGAGATGCGGGAGAAACCATATGGGTGGAGGTAAGGGATAACGGCCTTGGCATTGCCCAAGATGTACAGGAGCATATTTTTGACCCGTTTTTTACTACAAAAGACCCGGACAAAGGGACGGGGCTGGGCCTGTCCATCAGCAAGTCGATTGTCGAAGGGTTTAGCGGGACTATCGTGTGTACATCTATTCCGGGGGAAGGCTCGAGCTTTACCGTTTCCTTCCCTGCCTATCAACACCTAGAGGAGACGTGCAGTGAGCCTACCTGAATCATTATCGTTGCTACTGGTCGACGATGAGGAAATTGTTCGTTTTACCTTGAGAGAATTTTTACGCTTTCTGGGACACAATGTTGATGAGGCCGAGGAAGGGTTCACCGGCATACAGATGCTGGAGGCAAAGCACTACGATGCCGCTTTTGTTGATATGCGTATGCCCAGGCTTGACGGGATGGGCTTTCTGCGACAGTGCCGGGAAAAATGGCCGACACTGCCTGTCTTCCTGGTTTCAGGTCACGCTACTGAAACAACCTGCAGGGATGTCCTCGAAGCGGGGGCGAGCGGATTTTTGCATAAACCTTTTTCTTTCGAAGACATTCGTCAGCTGCTGGCGACGATCGAGCAGAAGTGACAAATGATGCTGTGGTGTCCCTGGCTATAATGTTTGGAGAAGCGTGCCGTCCCGTTTTCTAAAGGAAATGGTAAACGGCATCCCGCCAAGCGCATGGGTTGAGCAGCTCAGACAGGGGTCAAAGGCCCGGATAACCGCTTCCAGCCGATTCAACGCCCCTTCCGAGACCTCAGTGCCGGTGATAAACCGTTTCGCCACCTGCAGCACTCCCCGGTTCATCGCCAGGTTGTTATGGCCCGTGGCGACAATAAGGTTGGCCCAGGTCATCAGGCCATTTTCATCCACCTGGTAGTGGTGCAGAAGAGTCCCTCTTGGCGCCTCGACGCAGCCGATACCTTCCAGAAAATTTGGCTGGGCATAGGCCCGTATCCGGGGACTGAGAAGAGCAGGATCATCAAGGAGCTTTTGCATGGTTTCGATACAGAAAAGTATCTCGATCAACCGGGCATAATGATTGAAAAACGAGCTCATCACCGGCCCGCGTTCCAGAGCTCTGAATTCGGCCCACTCCTCGTCCGCCAGAGGCGTACCGCAGCCGTTGCAGACATTCAGCCGGGCGGCCGGTCCCACCCGGTATATCCCTGCCGGGTAGCCCATGGGTTTATAGTAGGGGAATTTCAGATAGGACCACTGTTCCACCTCTTCGGCGATGATTTGCTGGTAGTCTGCCGGATCGACAGTGTCGGCGATGATATTGCCTTTGGCATCGATGATCCGTAGTCTGCCGTCGACATGTTCCAGGTTGCCGTCTTTGTCCACCATGCCCATGAACAGGGTCGGGAAATTGGCAAAGGTTTGGATCTCCTCGCGAAAATTCTCCAGAGATTTCTTGAACATGGTCAAGGTGTGGGTAGTGATCTCCAGGGCTTCCGGAATCATCTGCCGTATGGTATCGCGATGTTCGGCAGTAAACGGTGCATTGACTCCTCCGGGTACCACCCAGGCGGCATGGATGCGCTTGCCGCTGAGCAGTTCGATGACCTGTTGACCTATTTTACGCAGGCGAATGCCACTCCTGGCAAGTTCGGGATAGGCCTCGATCACCCCGACGATGTTGCGTTTTTCAGGATCTGTATCCATGCCCAGCAGTAAATCAGGGGAGGAAAGATAGAAGAAACTGAGCGCATGGGACTGGATAAATTCGCCGCAATTGAGCAAACGGCGGAGCATGACCGCGGTTTCCGGTGGATGCACGCCAAGGATGCTGTCACAGGCCTTGCTGGAGGCAAGAGCATGACTGACCGGGCAGATACCGCAGATTCTCTCGGTGATCGACACCATCTCATAATAGGGTCTGCCCTCACATAATTTTTCAAAACCTCTGAACTGGGTTACATGAAACCTGGCATCGCCGATGCTGCCGTCATCTTCGACGACGATGGTGATCATGCCATGTCCTTCGATTCGGGAGATTGGTTCTATGGTAATCGTCTTCGCCATCACTGCACCTCAAACAAAGATCTGTAAATCTGTGCCGGCCATGGTCATGCGCCGAACCTCGTCCAGCCGTGCATCTGCGGAGTGCGCCCGGCCAGGATTTCGGTAAGGAGATAGAGAATTGCCCGGGGTGGCGGCGGACAGCCGGGCAAAAAGAAATCGACCGGGATGCATTCGTGAATTGGTCGGGCCATCCTGGCAAGTTGAGGCACTGTATGAAAAGAGATGCCTTCTTTGCTGGGCTGGCCATTGCTGCGTTGCTGCGGTGGCGCCGCATTTTCAATATAGGCCCGCTGTAACACCGCTTCAACCGGATACCTGTTGCGCATGCCCGGCACGTTGGCGGTAATGGCGCAGTCGCCGAAAGCAACGACAATGGTGCTCTGCTGCCGGATAATCGCGATGTTCTTTTTATCGCTGTCGTTGCTGACCGCCCCTTCCACCAGGGTGACATCGACGTGGTCGGGGAATACTTTGTTGTCGACCAGCGGGCTGAAGAGGATGTCCACCTGGCCGGCGAGGTCAAGGAACCGTTCGTCCATATCGAGAAAGGACATATGACAGCCGGAGCAGCCGTCAAGCCAGATTGTCGCGAGACTTATTTTTGCCATGATCCGCCCTGCCTCCCTCGCATCATCTGCAGGTATGGCAAGAATTGGCGGCGTTTGCTCATCTCCGCCACCGACTTGCCTTTCTCGGTCAAGGCCCCGGTCGGGCAGACCTGCACACATTTACCGCATCCGGTGCAGGTTTCCGATGTTCCCCAGGGCTGATTGAGGTCGGTTATGACCTTTGAGGTCATGCCGCGACCCATGATATCCCAGGTATGCGCCCCTTCTATCTCGTCGCAGACGCGAACACAACGCAGGCACAGCACACACCGGTTATGGTCGATGCAAAAGCGGCTGTGCGAGGCATCGACATCATGCCGGGGATACAGATACGGGTACCGGACATGGTCGACCCCCAGTTCCACGGCCAGATTCTGGAGTTCGCAATGACCGTTGGCGACGCACACCGAGCAGACATGGTTCCGCTCGGTGAATAAGAGCTCGAGGATTTTTTTTCGATAGTTGATCACCCGTTTGGAGTTGGTGATAATCTCCATATCCTGCCTGGGAAAGGTGACGCAGGCGGGCAGCAGTTTGGTGCTTCCCCTGACTTCAACGATACACAATCTGCACGCCCCCCTTTCCGACAAGCCGTCCAGATGGCAGAGGGTCGGGATGATGATATTGTTCTGCCGGGCAACGCTCAGAATTGTTTCGTCCTCATGGGCGGTGACATCCCGGTCGTCAATCTTAAAAGTCAGCAGCCGGGAAGGATTGAGATCGGACCGCACTTTTTTGGGCGGATGCTGTTTCATAGTACCTCCTCTGCTTTCTTGCACGCTCCAGCCAGGCATTGCCGGTCATGGATATGGGCCAGGTATTCATCCCGGAAATATTTAAGAGTGGTCAACACCGGATTGGGAGCGCTCTGGCCCAGTCCGCAGAGGCTGGTATTTTTGATGAGATCGCACAGATCTTCCAGCATCGTAAACTCAGCCATTGTGGCTCGACTCGCCGTTATCTTGCCGAGAATATCATAGATCTGCCGCGTTCCCACCCGGCAGGGCACGCATTTTCCGCAGGATTCGGACATGCAGAATTCCATGAAAAACCTGGCCACATCGACCATGCAGGAAGATGCATCCATGACGATCATGCCGCCGGATCCCATGATCGACCCGACCTGGGCAAGAGAATCGTAATCCACCGGCATATCGAGAAACTGCTCAGGAATACAGCCGCCCGAGGGGCCGCCGGTCTGTACTGCTTTGAATCGTCCGCCCTGGGGGATGCCGCCGCCGATAGCAAAGACGATATCACGTAACGATGTGCCCATGGGGATTTCGATAAGGCCGGTATTGACGACTTTGCCAGCCAGGGCAAAGACCTTGGTTCCTTTGCTCTTTTCTGTCCCGATGCCGGCAAACCACTGGCTGCCCCTGCGGATGATGGGGGCAATATTGGCCAGGGTTTCGACATTATTAATCATGGTAGGGTGATCCCATAAGCCGAATTCCACCGGGAACGGTGGCCTTGGCCGGGGCCGGCCCATCCGTCCTTCAATTGAGGCGATAAGAGCGGTCTCTTCCCCGCAGACAAAGGCCCCGGCGCCCAGACGAACCTGCAGATTGAAATGAAAGGAGGTGTTGAAGATATTGTTGCCGATCATGCCCATGCGTTCTGCCTGGGATAAGGCCAGTCGAAGCCGTTTGACGGCGAGCGGATACTCCGCCCGGACATAGATGAAGCCCTGGTTTGCCCCGGTGGCATATCCCGCGATAACCATTCCCTCAATTACCCGATGCGGGTCGCTTTCCAGTACGCTGCGATCCATAAAGGCCCCGGGATCGCCCTCATCGCCATTGCAGATGATAAACTTTGTCGACCCCATCGCCTTGGCCATGCTCATCCATTTCAGGCCGGTAGGATACCCTGCCCCGCCCCTGCCCCGTAAACCGCTGCCGGACACCTGGTCGATGATCTCCTGTGGGGTCATCTGGGTAAGGGCCTGATAAAGCCCGGCATAGCCGTCTTCGGCAATGTATTCTTCAATCCGCTCCGGATCGATCCGTCCGCAATTTTCCGTGACAATGCGTACCTGGCGCTGAAAAAAAGGGGTCTCGGCGGGACAGACCAGCCGTGCTACCGGACTGCCGTTGAGAGAATCGAGGATTTCCGGGACATCGGAGACCTGCACCCCCTGATAATAGCTGCCGCTCGTCGGCAGAGACAGAAGAGGCCCCTCGGCGCAGAGTCCCAGGCAGCCAACCCCGGTGATTTTGCACCAGCTGTCAAGACCGCGCCGGGTCACTTCTTTTTCCAGGGCCTCCTTGATAAGCCCGCTACCGCATGATAAACATCCCGCCGCAAGGCAGACATTGATGCGGTGCTGGAAGCCGTCCTTCTTCGACTTTTCAATCCTGGCTATCTGCTGCAGATCTTCAATGTTCAGGGTCATGGTGCTGCCATCTCCCTATTTTTTCAAGGACTTTTTCCGGACTCAATTTGCCGGTAACCTCGCCGTCAAAGACGCCTGCCGGGGCAAGTCCGCATGATCCGAGACAGCGTGCCTCAAGCAGAGAGACCTTGCCGTCCGCTGTCGTTTCCCCCGTGGCAATACCGACTTTTTCTTTGATTCTGTCCAATATCTGGCCCGAACCGCCGATATAACAGGCGGTTCCCCGGCATATGACACAGGTGTGCTCCCCCGGCGGCCTTAAGGTAAAAGAATGATAAAAGGTGGCCACCGCGTAAACCCTGCTCAGCGGTACTTGCAGTGCAGCAGCAACGTATCTCAGGATGGGCTCTTCCAGATAGCCGAACGATTCCTGAACGGTGTGCAAGGTTTCAATCAGGCCATGGGGTTCATTGCGATAGAGCTGCATGGTGCGATTAACCATCCGCAGCCGATGATCCTGGGCGGGGCTTGTGGCGGGAAGGGCTGTTGCGTTGGGATTGATACCTTCTGCTAGCATGACTGACACTCCTGTTGTTGAAGAGTACAACCAAACGAGAAGACATAGAGTAATGCGTTAATAAACTGGTAAAACCGACTATGGGAGCCCAAGGGTGCTTCCTGCGGACGCAACGCAGATGAAGATTGCTCTGCCCTCAGGCCCGTTTTACAAATGCCTTGCCTTACTCCTCTTTCCAGAGTCCGGTGACGGTGTACGGTGAGCCGGGAGACTGGAAAAATGAGCCGTCGACAAAACGGTAGCCCTGTTCAAGCCCATCTATTGCCAGCAGGTCGGTCGCCCCGAGCTCAAGGTCGGCGGCCAGAAAATTTTCCTGCAGTCTTTCCGGATGCGTCGACTTGGGAATGACCACGGTGCCCCGGGAAAGTCCCCAGACCAGCAGCACTTGCCCCGGCGTCATATTATTTCTTTCCGCGATGTCGACAATAATTGGCTGGGTAAGCAGCGAAGGTTCGTTGTCTTTTTTCAGGGCCGCAGGCCGATCTCCAGAGCCAAGCGGCGAGTAGGCCGTGAGCAGCAGACCGTTATTTTTGCAATATTCGACCATTTTTCGCTGCTGCAGATAGGGATGCAGTTCTATCTGGTTCATTACCGGCTGAATAGCTGCCTGCCGTTTGAGCTCAATCAACCGGGGAAGATTAAAATTGCAGACGCCGATAAACCGGCATAAGCCTTTTTTTACCATTTTTTCCATTGCCTGCCAGGTCTCGATTATCGGAATGGCCTCCGGGGGAAGGAATTCTTCCGGGCGTTTGGGGAAAACAATATTGGGTTGGAAATTGATCGGCCAGTGGATAAGAAAAAGATCCAGATAGTCGAGTTGCAGATCGAGAAGTGTTCGCTCCAGTGCCGGCTGCACATGTTTTCGTGCGTGAGCGTTGTTCCACAGCTTAGAGGTTATCCACAATTCCTCTCGCTTCACCCGTTTGGCAGTGATGGCTTCACCGAGGGCTGTGCCGATCTCTTTCTGGTTCTGATAGATGGATGCACAATCGATGTGACGATAGCCGATGTCAAGGGCCGTGGAAACCGCCCTGGCGACTTCTCCGGTGTCTGATTTCCAGGTGCCGAGACCCAGGGCGGGAATTGTATCGGTATTGTTAACGGGCAGATATTTCATCGGTTCCTCCGTCAGGGTAGGTTTTAGGATGATAACAAGCAACCATACACCCGTCAATTTCGGTCAGCTCGGGCGGTTTGCCGCGGCATATTTCAGTCATCGACGGGCAGCGTGGATGGAAGGTACATCCGGAAGGCGGCGCAATCGGCGAAGGCAATTCTCCCTTGAGCACTATTCGTTCTTTGGTCCGAAATGGATCAGCCACCGGAGTTGCGGAAAGCAGCGCTCTTGTGTAGGGATGATGCGGTTTGCTGAACAGGGTGTCCCTGCTGCCGGACTCAATGGGTTTACCTAAGTACATGACCATAACTTCATCGGCAATGTGTTTGACAACCGACAGGTCATGACTGATAAACATATAGGCCAGATCGAACTGCTCCTGCAGCGTCGCGATGAGATTGAGAATCTGGGCCTGGATTGACACATCGAGCGCGGAAACGGGCTCATCGAGCACGACAATCTCAGGATTGAGCATCAGTGCCCTGGCCACGGCGATTCGCTGCCGCTGTCCTCCGGAGAACATGTGCGGATAACGATCGTAGTATTCCGGTCGCAGGCCGACAAGCCTGATGATATCCAGCGCCGCCTCCCGTCTCTCCCTGCCGCTCATTGAGGTGTTGACCAGCAGCGGTTCCTCCAGGGCATGGCCTATTTTCTGGCGCGGGTTGAGCGATCCATAGGGATCCTGGAAAACGATCTGCACCTTTTTGTGCAGCCTGTCGAGTACATATTTGTCGGCGGTAACAATGTTTATTCCGGTGATATTGAGTTCGCCGGAGGTCGGCTTTTCAATCATCGTTACCAGTCGTGCCAGTGTTGATTTGCCGCAGCCGGATTCACCGACAACGGCGAGGGTTTTTCCTTTGACCAGCTTAAAGGAGGCGCCATCAAGAGCCTTTAAAATTGCCGGTTTTTGAAAGCTGCCCCGGTCAACCTTATAGTGTCGGGTCAAATTTTCGGCTTCCAGAACAACTTCACCTTTCATGCGCTTACCTCCTCGGGATAGTTGGTTGGGAGGCCCCCGGCAAGCGGATAGTGACAGAGGGCACGACCGAAGGCAGGCGACGCCTCCACGGGCGGTGTGCTGCGGCAAAGCTCCGTGGCATATTGGCAGCGGGGGGAAAAGAGGCAGCCGACGGGCTTGTCGAATTGACCGGGAACAACACCGGCGATCGACGGCAGGATTCTCGAAGTTGATCGCTCCGGCAGGGAATTGAGCAGGGCCTGGGTATAGGGGTGGTGGGGATCGGAGAATAATCCTTTGATCAGCTGTTTTTCCACCTGTTGCCCGGCATACTGCACTGCGACCCGTTCGGCAGTCTCCGCGACGACGCCCATATCGTGGGTGATCAGCACCAGGGACATGTTTTGTTCCTTCTGCAGTTTGAGCAGCAGGTCCAGAATCTGGGCCTGAATGGTGACATCAAGCGCCGTGGTAGGTTCATCGGCGATCAGCAGAAGGGGATTGCAGGAGATGGACATGGCGATCATCACCCGCTGGTTCATTCCGCCTGAGAGCTGATGCGGAAAGGCCGCGAGTCTTTTCTGGGGTTCGGGGATACCGACCAGATCGAGCAGTTCAATGGCCCGTTTCTTCCTCTCCGCCCGGTTCATGCCAAGATGGATTTTCAGAGCTTCCGTCAGTTGAAACCCGATGGTAAAACAGGGATTGAGGCTGGTCATCGGCTCCTGAAATATCATGGCCATTTGCGAGCCGATAATCTGTCGGAGCTGTTTTTTGCTGATGGTTTTCAGGTCCTGACCGTTAAAGCGGAGGGTGTCGGCTGTTATCGTCGCAGTCCAGGGTAAAAGACCCATCAGCGCCAGCATGGATACGGATTTTCCCGAACCGGATTCCCCGACGATGGAGACTATCTCGCCGGGTGCAATATTCAGGGAGACCCTGTCAACAGCGGTGAACTCGCCACCGGCCGTTTTGAAGGTTACGCTGAGGTTTTTTATTTCAAGTAATGGCATGGTGAATTACGATCGTTTGAGTTTCGGATCGAGGGCATCGCGCAGACCGTCGCCCATCAGGTTAATGGCCAGAACGGTGACCAGGATGGCAACACCGGGGAAAGTGACGACCCACCAGGCGCGGAGGATAAATTCACGGGCTTCCGCCAGCATGGTCCCCCATTCCGGGGTCGGCGGCTGGGCGCCCAGGCCAAGAAATCCGAGGGCCGCAGCATCCAGGATGGCGGTGGAAAAGCTGAGAGCTGCCTGAACGATCAGCGGTGCCATGCAATTGGGCAGGACGGTAATAAACATCAGCCGCAGCGAGCGTACGCCGATGACTCGCGCCGCGGTTACATAGTCCTTGGTCATCTCCGTCATGACGGCCGCCCGTGTCAGGCGGACATAATGCGGCTGCTGGACGATGGCGATGGCAATCATGGCGTTGATCAGGCTGGGTCCGAGAATGGCCACCAGGACCAGGGCGAGGAGCAGGCTGGGGAAGGCCAGAACCACATCCATGATGCGCATGATGAAGGTATCCACCCAGCCGCGGAAAAAACCTGCGATAAGGCCAAGTATCACCCCGACTACCAGGGAAATTGAGACGACGATGCAGCCAATAAAAAGCGAATAGCGCGAGCCGTAGATCAGCCGCGACAGCATATCCCGGCCAATGGCATCGGTGCCCAGTAAAAACCGCGTATCGCCGCCGGCTTCCCAGAAGGGTGGCTGCAGCAGCGCGTCGCGAAACTGCTGGTTAGGAAGATGGGGGGCAATATGATTGGCAAAGATGGCGACGAGGATTACGCCGATGAAAAAAAACAGCCCGAGGACGGCACCGTGATTTTCACTGAAATAGGACCAGAATTCAGCAAGAACCGCTCTGAACCCGGTCGGCCGGTCATCGACTGGTTCAATTCGTTCAACGACTTCCTGCATGGTTGTTTCGCTCATGTTTAATCCGTATGACGTATTTGCGGGTTGATCAGGCCGTAAAGCAGGTCAACCGCCAGATTGACGAACATGACTATCGCCGCGATAAGCAGCAGGCCGCCCTGCACCGAGGAATAGTCGCGTCTGAAAATTGAATCGACCATCCATTTGCCGATACCCGGCCAGGAAAAGATGGTTTCGGTCAGGATCGCCCCGGCAAAGAGCACGCCGATCTGCAACCCGATGACGGTTATAACCGGAATCATCGCATTGCGCAGGGCATGCAGGCCAATGACCCGTTGCGGGCCGAGGCCTTTGGCCCGGGCAGTGCGCACGTAATCTTCACTCAGCACCTCAAGCATGGCGGAACGGGTCTGTCGGGCAATAACCGCCAGTGGAATGGTGCCAAGGACAATGGCCGGGAGAATGAGATGGGAGACCGCTGAACTAAACGCTCCCTCCTGTCCGGAAAGCAGGCTGTCGATCAGCATAAAACCGGTAACCGGTTCGAAATAATAGAGCAGGGAAATACGTCCGGAGACAGGGGTCCAGCCAAGAATGCCTGAGAAAAAGATGATCAGCAGCAGCCCCCACCAGAAGATGGGCATGGAATATCCGGTCAGGGCTCCGGTCATCACCGTGTGGTCAAAGACGGAACCCCTGCGGGTGGCGGCAATCATCCCGGCCGGCAAGCCAAAGAAGACCGCGATGATCATGGCACAGAGCGAGAGCTCGGCCGTCGCCGGAAACAGGGTCAGGAATTCCTCGAGCACCGGTTTTCTGGTGGTGATGGAATGGCCAAAATCACCATGGGCCAGTTGTTTGAGATATAAACCGTACTGGACGATGATTGGTTTATCGAAGCCGAACTCAGCCATCAGGGCGGCATGTCGTTCATCGCTCATCCCCCGCTCACCAGCCATGAGCAGCACAGGGTCGCCGGGGAGGGTGCGGATAAAGACAAAAGCCACCAGGGTAACGCCAAAGAAAGTTGGGAGAATAACACCCAGTTTTCTTATGAAATAAAGAAACATGTATCAGTTCCCTGTAGAAATTTCGGCATGGAAAAGGCTGGGCAGCTTAGGCTGCCCAGCCTGCGGGGACCGTCTATTTGATATCAACACCATAGAAAACATTGCCGCCGAAAGGATCGATGCGGAAATCGACAACTTCCTTTCTCACCGGCTGGAATACCACGGAATGAGCAATGGTTGCCCATGGGGCCTGTTCTTTGAAGAGTACCTGAGCTTGTTTATACAGCTTGGTGCGTTCGCCAATGTCTGCGACAATTTTGGCCTTCTGGATCAGCTCTTCGAACGGTTTATAACACCATTGCGCACGGTTTGCTCCGCCCACACCATCGCAGCCGAGCAGTACGGCCAGGAAGTTGTCCGGGTCACCATTGTCGCCGGTCCAGCCAAGGAGAACGGCGCCATCACGCTTTTCGTCCTTTGAACGTTTAAGGTATTCGGCCCATTCGTAGGAAACGATTTCTACTTCTACGCCAACCTTGGCAAAATCAGCCTGAAGCATCTCCGCCATACGACGGGCATTGGGATTGTAGGGTCGCTGCACCGGCATTGCCCATATTTTCATTTTCAGGTTTTTAACACCTTCTGCGGCAAGAATTTTTTTCGAGGCGGCAGGATCATAGGGATCGTCAACAACAGCATCGTTATAGGACCAGATGGTTGGCGGGATCGGATTTTTTGCTACTTTACCGGCGCCCTGAAAGACTGCGTTGAGGATGGCCGGTTTGTTGATGGCCATATTCAGCGCCTTCCGGACCTTGGGGTTATCAAAGGGGGCCATCTTGGCGTTATAGGCGAGATAGCCGACATTCAGACCTTCTTTTTCCAACAGGTTGATATCGGCATCCTTTTTCATTGCATCCAGGTCAGCCGGATTGGGATAGGGCATTACCTGGCACTCATTAGCTTTCAGTTTCTGATAGCGAACCGACGCATCGGGAGTGATGGCAAAAACCAGATTATCGATGGGGGCCTTGCCAGCCCAGTAGTCTGGATTGGCCTTATACCGGATAACCGCGTCTTTTTGATACGCAACCAGCTGGAAAGGACCGGTGCCGACCGGTTCAAAGTCGATCACGTCCGGGGTGCCGGCTTTCATCATTTTGTCGGCGTATTCTGCCGAGAAAATCGATGCAAAATCCATGGCGAGATTGGCGATAAACGGGGCTTCAGGACGATTGAGGATGAACTTGACGGTATAGTCGTCGACCTTGACAATGTCTTTCAACAATTCCGGCATGGACATGCTGTTGAAATATTCATAGGAAGCGTTGCCGACTTTATGGTAGGGATGGTTTTTATCGAACTGACGCATGAACGTGAAAACGACGTCATCGGCGTTAAAGTCGCGGGTGGGGGTAAAGTTTTTGGTTGTATGAAATTTTACGCCTTTGCGGAGATGAAAGGTGTATTCCTTGCCGTCGGCTGAAATATCCCATTTTGTCGCAAGACCTGGTTCGATCTCAGTGGTGCCTCTCTTGAACATCGAGAGCTTGTCGAAGATCTGCCGGGAAGAGGCATCGAAAGTGGTTCCTGCGGTATAGAAAGCGGGGTTAAAACCCTCCGGGCTTCCCTCGGAACAGAACACCAGAGTTTTCGGTGCGGCACCGGCGTGCATCGATGCCAGCAACAAGGTCGCCCCACAGAAAGCAGCAATCAGATTTTTTGTTTTTCTCATCTTTTTGATCTCCTCTTATTTTTATGATAACAGACCGGTTCTCATGGTCTGCGCTTGCCTTGTCCACAACCAGCTTTAATGCAGGATAGATAGTATAAAGTGAGCGACATTGTATACTATTTTGGCATCGACTGCATTGTTTATGTATTTTCTGGCACCTTCCGCTCACTCAGCGGACCAATTTGAAAACGGGTTCGTGACCAGATTGGCATTGTAATATCTGCTGTCGTCGGTGACTTCCCTGCCTATCCAGGAAGGTTTGTCAAAGTGTTGCCCTTCGTATTCAAGTTCAATTTCAGCAAAGAGAAGGCCTTCATTTTCTCCTTTAAATTCATCGACTTCCCAGGTAAATCCAGCAAAAGGAATTTCGTATCTGGTTTTTTCGATAAGCGGTTTCTGGCAGAGTTCATGGAGCATCTCCCTGGCATCCTCGACCGGAATATCGTATTCATACTCGAGCCGTGTCGCTCCGACATTGGGCCCTTTGATGGTCAGAATACCGCGGTCATCGATAATTCGTACCCGGACGGTTCTGCCTTTTTCCGAGTTCAGGTACCCCTGGCAATAGAGCCTGCCTGTGCCAAGATGGCGCCAGTCGTCGCCTGTAATCAGGAATTTTTTCTCAATTTCTTTCCCCATGGACAGCTCCAAGTTAAGAAGTGGTGGAAGGTTTTCCGGCAAGTTCGATAGCCGAAAAATTCAAGGTGGTGTGGACGGTCAGTAACGGAAACAGCAGTGCGATGGCAAAAATATTGACGAAAGGAATCATGCTGATAAGGGCGGGGAGAACCCCCAGCCGAAAGGCGGGACTGCTATGCGTGCGCAGCCAGCGCAGTTTTTGGCCAAGGGACCAGCGGCGTCGCGAGGCGGGATAATCGACAAACAGCAAAGCTGAATAGTAGGTGTAAAAGAGAAAAACGAGCGCCTGGCCTATCCCGGGGATAAAATTAACAAAGAGTGCCGCAATGGTCACTACTATTCCGAACGAGGCAATTTTCAGTCCCTCAAAGAGGTCTCGGAAAAAGCCGGTAATGGAAAAATTCGCTTCGGCGTCGAAATGGATGCCGGCATACATTTTTTCAGCCGCAGCGCTGAGAAACGCATAGCCGGGAGTTGACAGGGTGTAAGCGAAAAGAAAAGCGAGGTAGAAGGCGACTATTCTGGAGACGATGAGAAACAACCAGCTGCTCACCAGCCACCCGCTATATTTGATCCAGCCCAGGATGCTCCCGGTTGCCGGAGCGGTTGCGGTAAAGTTTCCGGTGAGCTGATCGATGAAGTCGACGGTCACCAGATAGCCGACCCAGGTGAGCGTGATGGTTAGCAGAAAAAGAAGAAAGCTCCAGCCAAACAGCCTTTTCCGGCGGAATATGAGCGAGAGGGAATGAGATAAGGGGATCCATTCAGGAGTGGGGGCTTCTGGAACATGGAGTTGCTTTTGCATGATATAAGCTGGTATAACGAGTAGGGTTGAAACTGCAGCCGGTATTGAGCCGCAAGCAAGGGGAAAAGGCAAAAACATTTCTGTGCGACAACATGTCATGTCGCCCAAGTGTCTGCCGACCGCCTAAAAGTATAGCTCCTTTTTACTGGCTGTAAAGTCCGATGGCGTTGTAAAAACTCTCCCCGTGCTTCGTTGTCAGAAAAGTTGAAGTTTTTCGAAGCCGGAGTTTCTGACCTATTTAAAGGCTGCGTATCTCCTTATCCATATGGAATTATACCTATTTACCAAATTTCAATTTTTCGCGTTATGAATGTAAAAAGTAAAAAACCGCCTCGACCGGTTTTCGTCTGTCGCGAGTGCGGCCATCAGAGCGGTAAATGGCTGGGGCGCTGCCCGGATTGTGGTGAGTGGGAAAGTCTCGTTGAAGAAATCCTTCACGTTCAGACCCCTGGCGGAACCACTGTTTCGCAACCGCAACCGCTCTACCTCGCTCCCGAGGGAGACGAAGATAGAATCAGCACCCGCATGGAAGAGCTGGACCGGGTTCTGGGCGGGGGAATTGTGCCGGGCTCGGTTGTTTTGATCGGCGGCGAGCCGGGGATTGGTAAGTCGACCCTTCTGCTCCATCTACTTGCCTCGATTGCCGAAGATGGCCGGAAGGTTCTGTATGTGTCGGGTGAGGAATCTGCCCGGCAGATAAAAATGCGGGCCAGGCGTCTCGGCGCCATCCATCCGGATGAATTCCTGGCCACCGAGAGCGTGGTCGAGCACATCATCGCCATGACCTGTGCCATGCGACCCAGCCTGCTGGCCGTTGATTCCATTCAGACCCTGACCTGTACCGATGTTGCCTCTTCGCCTGGTTCCGTTACCCAGGTGCGCGAGTCGGCATACCGATTGCTCGGTATGGCCAAAAAGGAAAACATTCCGGTAGTCCTGGTCGGCCATGTCACCAAGGACGGGGCAATAGCCGGGCCGAAAGTGCTCGAACATATGGTCGATACGGTGCTCTATTTTGAAGGGGATCGGAGCCATGCTTTTCGTATCCTGCGGACGGTGAAGAACCGGTTTGGGTCCACCAACGAAATCGGGGTATTCGAAATGAAGGAAGAAGGGCTGGTGCAGGTGAGCAACCCCTCGGAGATTCTGCTGGCCGAGCGGCCCATAAATGAACCCGGCTCCGTCGTGCTGCCAAGCGTTGAAGGGACGAGGCCGATTCTGGTCGAAGTGCAGGCCCTGGTCAGTCCCACCAACCTTGGAACGGCCAGGCGTACGGCGATTGGTGCCGATCAGCAACGATTATCCCTGCTCTGTGCGGTGTTGGAAAAAAAAGCTGGCCTGGATATGTACGGCCACGATATATTTCTCAATATCGCCGGGGGGATGCGTATAGATGAACCGGCTCTCGATCTGGGTGTTATCTGTGCCCTGGCCTCCAGCCTGTTGGAAAAACCGATACCCTCGACCACGGTGGTCTGCGGGGAAGTTGGTCTGGCCGGCGAAGTTCGTGCCATAGGCCATGTGGACGTGCGGATTCGCGAGGCGCAACGGTTGGGTTTTAATCGTTTTGTGCTCCCCAGGAGCAATAAGGAACGAATAACCTGGAAGCCGGCGATCGAATTAATTGGGGTGTCCAGTCTCCAGGAGCTTATGGATGTTGTATTTGGCTAAACAAGCTGATAATATCACAGTAATTACCCCACGAAAAGTAACCTTTTAAAGGAGCCGCACCATGACTGATTCGCATCAACACAGCCACCATGACCATCAGGAAGATAACTCCGTGAATGTAAAAGTTGCCTTGTTTTTTGTCGTCGTCCTTGTCGCGATTTTCTTTATCGGCTGGATAAATTGAGGAAGGTAACTCGTTGCTCCGTACCAATGAGCGGCAAAATTTATCAAGGTATTGTGTAAGGTGACGGAAAAGGTGACCAGGAACAGCCCGGAACGGGAAGTCGTTATTCTGATGACCGATATGGTCGGGTATTCACAAGTATCTTCAGGGATGACCCCGGAGGAAATTCGCGATTTTCTGATCGATTACCATGGCAGGATACACCATATAATTCATCGGGAAGAATGTATTCCCTTTGAAATCGAGCCTTCTGCCGGGGACGGCTGCCTGGTTATTTTTGACAAGCGACCGGGCGAAGACCGCGCCGGGATCTGCAGCCGGGCTCTGGCCACGGCACTCAGGATGGCCGAGGCCATTGCCGACGGCAGTTTAGCCCCGACCCGGATGGGCATCTTGCTTGGGCCGATAACCGAGGCGCAGCTGGGTACCAGAATGGCTAAATTCGGGGCAAGTTTTGCCGTTGCCAATCGTCTTGAGGAACTGTGCGGCCATTTTGGCACAGATTTACTGATGGATCGGGAAGTTGCCAGACATCAGAAGGGTTTTGAGAAGTATCTGGTCACCATCGCCAAGATCAGCCTGACCAGTGTTCAGCATCCAATGAATGTTTTCACCCTTTATAAGCCCGGCATTCAAAACTGCCCGGTCCATGTGGATGAAGCAGGCTTGTTGAAATTTATCCGGATGAAAAATGATGCCATGGAGTTCTTCAGCGGCAATTTAATGCTTGGGATTGAACCTGATTTTCCACGGGTCAGAGAGGAGCTTCTGCTGACCCAGAAGTATTTCAGGGAATTGACCGGCAGAGAAGATGCCGGCACTGAGCGAATTCTCGAATACATCCGTGAAACACCTTTTCCGGCCGACGATTTTGATCAGCAAGGCATGAAGCTGATGGAAAAAAAGCGGGATTCTCTCGGGGAGCGGTTGTTTCATCTGTCAAAAGAATTGCTCCGGGCCATGAACCCCGCTTTTTATCACGCGCTGGTTGTGGATACCGAATGGGAACGATATTTCAAACTGGAGTGGTGTAAAAAAGGCGCCACGATAATCAAAATAGACAGTGTTCCCGATGGTATCTATTATCTGGACAGCGGAACAGCGCTCGCTTTTAATGGCGAGGGAGAGCTGCTCGCCACCATGACTGCTGGAGCTATCTTCGGGGAGATGGCCTATTTTGGCAAGGCGCAGAAACGTACTGCCACGGTTACTGCCAAGACGGATGTGGTATTGCGAAGAATATCTACCGAGGACTTCAAAAAACTTCCGGTGATAATTGAGATATTCGAACGGATTGCCAGGGCGCGGCAGCGGGAGATCGCCGAAAACCTCCAGCATCCCTCAGATATGGCCGTTTCCTCCGTCTGAAGAGATGGACTCCGACGGAGGAAACGGCTCTTAGGGTTGTGTGCTATTTGCTCGACAGCACCACATAGGTTGAGTAATCACCGGCGCGGACCCGCAGGAGAACTTTGTTGTCTCCTTTCGATTTTTTCAAGACAGCCCCGAGATCTTTCATGGTGCTGACTCGTTGCCGGTTGACTTCTTCGACAAGTTGACCTGGTTTAAGTCCTGCTGCTGCTGCCGCACTGCCTGCCGCAACATCGCTGATAATCAGGCCGCTGTGAATACCATAGTCGAATTTCCTGGCCAGCTCAGGGGTCAGTTCCTGCAGCGTGAGACCATACTGGTCAAGGGAACCAACGTTATTGGCGCCAATTCCTCCTTTGCTGAAATCGGATGGCTGTTCGCCGATAGAGACCTGGATCTTCTTTTCTCTCCCGTCGCGCATGATGTCAAGCATTGCCTTGCTCTGGGGCTGGAGCATGGCCACCCGATTGCGCAGATCGGCAACATCCTTGAGTTCAACCCCGTCCAGACGGAGGATGACATCTCCCTGCTGCAGTCCGGCAGCACTGGCCGGAGAATTATTTTGAACCTCACTGATCAGAATTCCGCCGCTCTGTTTGAGGCCAAACGATTCTGCCAGCTCTTTTGTCACATTCTGGATAGCTACGCCAAGCCAGCCGCGGGTGACCTTCCCCTGTTTCTGCAGCTGTCCTTCAACGGCTTTAACCATATTTATCGGGATGGCGAAGCCGATTCCCATATAGCCCCCGGTTTTTGAGAACAGAGCGGTATTAATGCCGACCACCTCTCCCCGGCCATTGATTAACGGTCCGCCGCTATTGCCTGGATTGATGGCCGCATCTGTCTGAATGAAGTTCTCATAGTCGCTGATGCCAATGCTGGACCTGCCGGTCGCACTGACCACGCCGACGGTCACCGTCTGGCTCAGGCCAAAGGGGTTGCCGATGGCAATGACCCACTCACCGGCTTCGAGCTGCGATGAATCTCCGAGGGGTAAAACCGGCAGGTTTTCCGGATCAGAGATCTTGATCAGCGCAACATCGGTCTGGGGGTCGGTGCCGATAACCTTGGCGTCGAAATCCCGGTTATCGGAAAGGGTTACTTTGATGCTGTCGGCGCCATCGACCACATGGTTGTTGGTCAAAATAAAACCATCTTTACTGATGATAAACCCGGAGCCCTGCCCCTGTTGCTTGTATTCGTGAGGCTGTTGCTGGTAACGCCGGAACTGGGGGCCGAAAAACTGCTCAAAAAGGGGATTGTTGAACATATCTTCAGGCCCCATTCCTTCTTGGGAATTGCTCGTTGTCGTTTTTTCTACCTTGATATTTACAACTGCCGGTTTCGCCTGTTTCACCACGTTGACAAAGGCCTTGGATGACTTGTCAAGAATAGCGATATCATCGCTGCTGTTGGTCTGGGCGAAACTCCTGGTGGCTATGAGTGTCATGCAGACCATCAGGATGGCAAGTGTCCTGACAAGCGGTAGGGTCAATTTTTTTGTGTTCATGCACATTCTCCTTTAATTAAAGACGCTGAAAAGATGTAACCGTTCACCGGAAAACCTGAAAATCTCGTACAATCTCCGAGCGGTAAGCGTTTACCAGTGCCGGAGATGCGCGAAAGAGGTCAGTAAACTGTACTCGTGGTACGTTTCCGACCAATGACAGAACAGATTCGGTGCTGGTGAACGCTTACGAAAAGATTGCTTAAGGAAGATCCGTCAGCCACATGCCGATTATCAATAGTGATAAGGCGAATCAGTTTTCTGTCTGTGGAGACTACTGTAAACGTGAACAAAAGACCGTCAAGAAAGATTACTGAAATGTAATCATCAAACCGGGAACAGCAGGTGGTGAGTTGGGCGTGCAACTGGTCAACTGGTTCCCATGCGCCGCATGGGAACCAGTTGCACTAATGTGTCGTCCGTTTTATGAGGGGAAATGCAGGGTGGGGGACACCGGGTGTCAGCTCCGGATCATATCGGCAATCTGGAAAGCGACCTCCAGACTTTGTTCGGCATTGAGCCGGGGATCGCAGCTGGTCATATAGTTTTCGGCAAGTTCTTCATCGACGATGTTATGCGCTCCACCAGTACACTCTGTGACATTGTTGCCGGTCATCTCCAGATGGATGCCGCCTGGGACAGTACCCTCAGACCAGTGGGTCTCGAAAAAGCAGGTTATCTCGGACAGGATATCATTGAAATTTCTGGTTTTATGTCCCGATTTTGCAGTGTAGGTATTGGCATGCATCGGATCACAGCTCCAGACAATATTAAAGCCCTCTTTTTTCATCTCCCGCAGCAGCGGCGGCAGGGCTTTTTCAACTTTTTTCATGCCAAGTCGGGTAATAATTGTCAGTCTTCCCGGTTCGTTGTCAGGATTGATGACATCGATAATGCGTTTCACATTATCGATGTCATAGGTCGGACCGAGCTTCAGGCCGATCGGATTATGCACCCCGCGCAGGAATTCGATATGGGCACCATCGACCTGTCGGGTTCGCTCGCCGATCCACAGCATATGTGCCGAACAATCGTACCAGTCACCGGTGATGGAATCCATGCGGGTCATTGCTTCTTCATATTGCAGGAGCAGGGCTTCATGGGAGGTGAAAAGCTCGGTTTGGTGAATCTGCGGGGCTTCTGAGGAAATACCGATGGTTTCCATGAATCTGATGGCATGGCTGATCTGTTTAGCTAAGCGATCATAAGAGCGACCCATAGGTGAATGTGCGACGAATTCCTGGTTCCATGCCTGCACCCTCTGCAGAGAGCCAAAACCGCCCCGGGTAAAGGCGCGCAGAAGGTTGAGGGTTGAAGCGGCCATGTTATACCCCTTCAGCATGAACTTGGGGTTCGGGTTACGGGACTCCGGGGTGAACTCGGCAGAATTGACCATATCGCCCCGGTAGGAGGGCAGTTCCACCCCGTCGATAATTTCGGTATCGGAGGAACGCGGCTTGGCAAACTGGCCGGCAATCCTGCCAACCTTAATCACCGGCTTACCCCCGGCGTAGGTGAGCACTACCGCCATCTGCAGCAGAACTTTCAAGGTTTCGCGGATGTTTGGGGCGGTAACCTGAGCAAAGTTTTCCGAGCAGTCACCACCCTGGAGCAGAAAAGCGTCTCCGGTTACTGCCTTGGCCAGAAGCTGCTTGAGGGAACGAATCTCACCGGCAAAGACCAGAGGGGGCAGCAGGGCTAAATTGGTAAGAACTTTGTCAACAGCCTCCTGGTCCGGCCAGGTTGGCTGCTGCAGCGCTGTAAACTTTTGCCAGCTTGATTTCGTCCAGTTTTTGTGCTCGGTAGGCGTCATGTTTTCCTCGGCGGTCTTTAGTTATGTTTATTGTTGATTATTTATTGTTGGCAACTGGGGGTGTGCGTGCAATTTAAAATCTCATCCCGCCCAAAAGCATTGCGGGACTCTGTTTAGTACCCCCTTGCGGGGTGCAAGTTCATTCACGAAATTTTTTCTTGAACAGCAAGAAAAAATTTCTAAGTCACTAATAACAGCAGCGCTCCACATCAAAAGCGTTGAGTATCCGTAATTCCTGCTCTCTGCGTTTGGGCTCGGGCGGTGGATAGAATACTAATTGTGGGGCCATTTTTTCAAGAGTCTGTCGATCCGGAATGGAGTCTAATCCATAACCAAGAATCTTGCCAGTTCTAGTGTCTAAAAGTTCGGCATCCCGGCCGTTGGTCACAACGGCAAGGGGCAGACAGTACTCCCGGTTGATGACTCTGGCTGCAGCTATTGCCGCCCGCTCCCTGCTGACCAGGGAGCCCGGGCCATAGCGAATGATCATATATTGTTTTTCTGACAGGGAAACTGTCAGTTCGATGGTTGACACGACAAAACATCGGGAGAAGAGGGTTTCGATCTTCAGTCTTGGTTGCAGCTGTTCTCGGTCAAAGCCCTTTTGCTCCACCATTAAACGGCTTAGATCCTGGCGGATACGTTCGTCGTCGGTGTCGGTCAGTTCCTCGTTGGTCAGATAATCCCTGAGGGTTCCGTAGATGAGGTGATGGGGTTTGGGAACAGGCATTGGGTATCGTTATTTTTAGTACCCCCTTGAGGGGTGCTCTGTTTAGTCCCCGTGCTGTGCGGGGATACGTTTATTCACAAAATTGAGCCTTGTTGAAGGTACTTAATGTCTATGATAGCTCACTAATCCCGCCAAAAAGCGTTGCGGGACTCTTTTTAATGCCCCTTGCGGGTACTCTGTTTAGCACCCCCCTTCTTGGGTATCAGTTCATTCACGAGATAATTTGCTAAATCACTAATCCCGCCCAAAAGCGCTGCGGGACTCTGTATAGTACCCCCTTGAGGGGTGCTCTGTTTAGTCCCCGTGCTGTGCGGGGATAAGTTCATTCACGAAATAGAGCCTTTCTCATAAAGCATTGGATGTAATTGTGGTTTCACTAATCCCGCCTAAAAGCGTTGCGGGACTCTGTATAGTACCCCCTTGAGGGGTGTAAGTTCATTCACGAAAGAGTTCCTTCGTATGAAGCATTGGATGTAATTGTGGTTTCACTAATCCCGCCTAAAAGCGTTGCGGGATAAGTTCATTCACGAAATAGTTTACTTGTAAACAGCACAAGTAAACTATTTCTAATTCACTAATAATAATCTCCAGGATTTTTGCAAGTGAGGCTTTAGTTACATTACTTTGTTCCGGAAAGACGCGGAGCCCCTTTCTTCTCTAGCTGAGCGATATCTGGGTTCCAGTCGAGCCACTCCGGCTCCGGTTTGTCGTAGAGGGTGAAATGGTGGCCGGATACCATCGCCGAACCGGTTTGACCGATATTTGGAGTAGAGAGCGCTATGCCCCCACGCATGACCGCTTCAAGGGATGCCGTGGAGACGGTAACGCCAGAGAACAGTCCGCCCTCGAGTTTGGCGCCGCTGACATTCCAGAACCGGGTATTTTTCCAGATGATTGCACTATACTCCTTGGCTATGGAAACAAATACCAGCACTTTCTGAAAGGTGGGCGAGAGTTCATACCCGGTAACCCGTCCAACCTGGACCTGCCGATAATAGACCGGCGAGCCGACACTGAGGGAGCCGAGATGCTGGGTCTCCAGCACTATCCCGAGCCCGTCACGGTCGGCGATCTCCGTTTGCGGCGGTTTTGGCAGCACCTTGAATGTTTGGACAAGCGGGCCGTTGCCCTGGAGGATGCTCAGGTACGAACCAAACAGGATGGACTGGACATTTTTAACCCCGGCCAGGCTCACCTCGGCCTGTTCGACCCATATCAGGGTGCCGGATCTGAACAGCTGCATGGCATTTCTGTTGATGCGGATTGTGCCGACAATTGTTTGCAGATTTTCCGCAAGGGTGAGCCTGGTTATCTGACCGATTTCAATGCCCTTGTGTTTTACCGGTGCACCTTCCTTCAGACCGTAATTGTCTTTGAGTATTACGGTCAGCTCTATCTTGTCAGCCTGCAGCGCTTCCTGCTGGTTGGCATAGAGTGGATAGGGCTTGGTCGAGCTGAGCGGGGCTCCATCGGATACATTAATGCAACCAATGCCGCCGGCCAGCATGGACTGGAGTGACCCGGTCTGCAGGTTGAGGCCGGTCAGCCCGCCTGACACCCGGACGCCGCTGGCGTTGTAGAATCTGGTTTTTTCGTTGATAAGGTTCTTGTATTGGTTGTAAACAAAACACTCGATCAGGACGCCCTGCTGGTCGGGGGTCAGACGAAAGTCTTCAATCTCGCCGATTTTAATATTTTTATGGAGTATCGGCGCGCCGATGGAAAGAGATTGCGCATCTTCGGACATCAGCAGAAAGTGTTTACCGGAAGGCTGCAGGTCGGGAACTTTGGCAAGTGCGTCTTTATAGCTTGAATACAGCGGAAACCGAAAACCTTCTTCCGGCGTGACATTCTTTTGTTTTTTCTGTTTTTCAGGGGTTATGAAGCTCAATCCTCCACTGAGCAGGTTGGCCAGTGGTCCCGTTGAAACCTGCAATCCCTGATCGAGGCTCGCGTCAACCTGCAAACCGGAATGCTTCCAGAAGATGGAATTTTTGCTGAGCAGGTGGAGGTATTCCTGGTAGATAAACAGGGTAGTCCGGATGTTTGCGGCAGATTTTTCCAGATCGACAGCCACGATCTCGCCTACCTGGATGTTTTTGAAATAAACGGGGGATTTGGCGGAAATGTCGATGGGGTCCTCCGAGACAAGCACGAAAGACCGGCCATTTCTTAACGGTGTCTGCGGAGGGGGTTCAGGCAGGATATCAAAGCTGTCCTGAAATGGTCCATCACCCGGTTGAAAGGTTATATGGGCCCCGGAGAAAAGTGAACTGAGATTATCTATTCCTGCGGCCGAAACCTCCGGTTTCACCAGCCAGAACTTGGTGTTTTTCCGGAGGATGAGTTCTGCTTTCGGGTCAAGCAGAATGTGGGCTGTGACAGTCCTCTGTGGATCGTTGTTAATCTGGATATCCTTGACAAATCCTGCTTCCAGGCCGCGATACATGACCTTGGTTGATTTCTCGACTATATCCTCTCCGGAGGAGAGGGTTAAGTTCAGCGGGATACCGTAATTTGCCGACTCGAGATCGGGATACAGCGGAAAAACCTGGCGGCTGATAGCTGCCGGGCTGTGCTGAAGTTGTTCCGGGGTGTACAGCAGTATGCCGCCTCGCACCAGCGAAGCCAGGGATTCCACCTGGATCTTCACATTGGGCAATTTGCCGCTTATCTGGATGCCGCTGGAGTTGCAGAAACGACTGCCTTCCCTTACCAGGTGGGCAAACTCTGGCTGTATGAAGAGATCGATCTGGACATTTTTATCCTGGACGAGCCGATAGGCCTGGACTTTACCAATCTCGATATTTCGATAATAGACACCCGTTCCCGTCTGGATCGACCCGAGCATATCGGTCGTCAGCCGCACGTGAAGGCCGGGTGTCTCCGGCGAAACCGGCGGGGAGGAAGTGAGGCCCTGAAATTCTCGTCGTGCTTTTGTCGAGGAGCCGATTTGAATGCCTATATAGCTGCCGGAGAGAATGGTGTCTAGCCCCTGGACCGAACTTGCCGACAGTTGCGGTCGAACCACCCAGAACAGGGTGTCTTCAACAAGATGGCTGACGACGTCCTTGTCCATTTTCGCTATCGCTTTGGCCTGCTGGTTGTCCAGGTCGGGCAGGACTTTAGTGACAAGGCCGACCGGAATACCCCTGGCCATGATCTGGGTTTTACCCGAGACGATGCCGGTTGCATCCTTGAACAAGATGGTTATTTCCACCCCGGCATCTCTGTAGCTGTTATAGATGAGCCAGCCGCAGATACATAGAGCAATGACTGGTAAAGTCCATATTACTGAAATACCGCGATTTTTTTCAACAACAGGTTCGGTTGTCATGGGTTGTTTCCAGAAGTTATTCGAGAGTTTTTACTGCCCGCCTGCTGTGGCTGGCTGCATCTATCCCATATGAGGCGCGGGTCGAAGGTGATGACCGCAAACATGGTAGAGGCGACGACAATGCAGAAATAGGTGGCTGCCGGGGCAGCATGTATGGACGTGAAAAAGCCAAAGTTGACCAGAACGGACAGAAGGGCGATGACAAAGATGTCGAGCATTGACCATCTGCCGATAAAAGTAATAAATCGAAACATTTTTGCCCGTTGTCTGAGTAGCCTGTTGCTGCATGGCCGGGTGGAAAGCAGCAGGATGGTGAGGCCGACTATCTTGAAGATGGGCACCAGAACAGATGCGGTAAAAATGATCAGGCCTATGAAATAGGAACCGTGTTGAAAAAAATAGATAATTCCGTCCATAATAGTTGATCGACTGGGAACACCGAGAAAATCAACCCGCATTATCGGCAGCAGATTGGCCGGAGCCAGAAAAATTGTCGAGGTGAGCACCAGGGCCCAGGTCTTTGATATACTGGACGGATGTCGAAGGTGCAGTGGCTCGCCGCAGCGTGGACATTTTTTGGTGCCATGGTTCGTCGGCGAGAGTTTATGGCAGATATGGCACTGGCTCAAACCCTGCATGGCGGCGGTAACAATTCCGCCATCGCTGGCATGGACAACCACAGGTGGCTGGGCTGCAACCGGGGCGTTGTTTTTTTGCTTTTTATCTTCAATGGTCTGCCAGAAAAAATCGCGGTCGATGGCGGCGGCAAGAGCGATTGTGAGCAAAACGAGGCCGGTGAAACAGAAGATTCCGGTATTATACGAAATGTCGGTACTGCTTCCCATCTTGATGACCGTGACCATAATGCCGAGCAGGTACACTTCAACCATCGCCCATTCCTCCAGATGCAGGTAGCTCCTAAAGAGCCTGGCCAGATACCATGGATATTTTTGCCGGTAGAGCTGGAGGGAAATTATAAAGACGGAGCTCAGCAGCATCAGCGGGAAGATGACCGCCGAGAGCAGGACCATAAACGAGACCAGATAATAGCCGTTATTGTAAAAGTCAAAGAGTGAGTCAATAATATTGGCCGAATCGCTGAAACCAAATGATTCCATGGTCATAAGCGGGAGAAGCATTGCCGGGAGGTACATGAGCAGACCGGCAATGCTCAGGGCCAGCGCTTTTCTAATTGAATCGCTGTTTCTCCTGCTTATAGTCTTGCCGCAACGGGGGCAGAGGATAGAATGTCCGGCGGGCGCCTCTGTCTTCTGCAAAAGCAGATCGCAGTCGGGACAGGCAGTTAAGTGGTCAAAATCTTTTGGATCAAATTGCACTGCAGACCTTTTTAAAGACAAAAGAATACATTCGTTCTGTATAAAAATCTGGTAAAAACCACGGATCGGGGATGGCTAAGCAGATAAGCACCCTATGCAACAGGGCTTGAACTCCGACATCGAAAAACTTCCTGCACAGTATACTAATGTGAAGTTGATCGTTTGTCATATGAAAAACTATTGTTACCCTGGATTTGGGTACGACAGGCATGGTGAGGGAATTGATAAAGGATACGAGCGGGCAGAAGGCCGGAAAGAAATGGTTGAAGATAACAATCAAGGCAGAGCCTCAGCTGGTGGAATCGATCAGCGATTATCTGGTCGGGGTGTTTGATGCGGGGGTGGAGACGGGTGCCCGTGATGAACTTCTATACGGAACGGTCAACGGTTATATTCAAAAAGCTGATTTATTGCCGCATGAGGTGGACGGTATTCTTGGTCAGGTGTCCGCATATCTTTCTGAATTGGCTGAGATATTCAGTGTTCAGACACCTATCCTTTCGTCAACTATGATTGAGGAAGAGGATTGGGGGAAAAGCTGGAAACAGCATTTTAAACCGTTTGCCATCGTGCCTGGCCTGGTTATTGCCCCCACCTGGGAAGAATATCGACCGGCTGCCGGGGAGGCGGTTCTCGTCATGGATCCGGGCATGGCTTTTGGTACCGGCCACCATGCGACCACCAGCCTTTCAGTCGATTTTATCCGGCAGACTCTGGCCCAGGGGGGCGGGCAGCGACTCCTGGACGTGGGTACCGGCACAGGAATTCTCGGCATGGCGGCATTGCTTTTTGGCGCAGGAGATGTCTTAGGGATAGACAACGATCCGGAGGCGGTTTCTGCCGCGGAGCAGAATGTGCAGTTAAATTCCTTGCAGGAACATATGCAGGTAAGCCTTGCACCGCTTTCTGCGCTGCAGGAATCCTTTGCCATAGTGGTTGCCAATATTGTCCATGATGTTCTGGTCCGCATGGCCGATGACCTGACCCGTTTGACGGCAGACGGCGGTACCCTGATTCTGTCCGGGATACTGGCCGGAGACCAGGTTGCCAGTATAACAGACGTATTTACGGCAAGAGGCATGCGGCTCTCGGGGCGTCAGAGTTGTCAGGAGTGGGCCGCGTTATGCTTTAAAAAAGAGTGAGAAGCCGTGCCGGGCCTCTGGTATTATGTCGCTCGGCCCTGCATCGGGGTAAGCTGGTAATCGGTGTCGAAAATGATCCCCACCCCATCCTTTTCCTGGCGGATGACGATTCCGTTGGCGATGACCCAGACGTTCTGATCGGTAAGCTGTCTCAGGCTTTCCACCGAGAGGATGAAACGCAGTCTTTTCAGGTCGGCAAGGCTGAGATAAAATTCGATTTTAACCTTGGCAGCCATGGGGAATTTATGGGCAGTTTGAATAAAGGCCCCGCCGGAGCTGATATTTGCCGCAACCGTATCAATGACCGGAGCAGGATCATCGATATGTCTGTATGATATTTTGGCTTGAAGGTTAAGAGAAAATCGTTTCTGTTCTCTTCGTTCAATCGACATATTGTTCCCTCGGCACCTGATGGCATCACAAGCATCCCCACAAGGGGCTGGCCATCTTGAGAATCGACTCTTTATGAGACTGTTAGTTGTGGTATATCTGAATATGGCATTATCTCTTCTTACTTACGGGATGCAGGAGATTTTGTCAATTTCAACAGACGCAGATAAAATTTGTATCCGTTCACCGGAAAACCGACAAATCAAGAATTACCTCAGAAATGTAAACGGTTACCGGTGCCGGAGATGTGCGGATGAGGTTTTTAAGCTGTACGAGTGTTACGCTTAAAGGCCGAAGACAAAACAGATTCGGTGCTGGTGAACGATTACCAAAATTTAACCCTGGATGGGATGGGAGCTGATGCGACGTTTTTTTTTCGATCCGACTTTGCGAGATGGCGACATCGTCTTTCTCTCGGATGAGGAATCGCACCATATTGCGAAGGTGCTACGCCTGAAGACGGGCGATGTCATTGAAATTCTCGACGGTCTGGGCGCGGTGTTCCGTGCGGTTATCACCAGTGTCGGACGTCAGGTCGAGGCCCGGATCGAAGAAATTATCACCCGGGAGGCGACCGTTGGCAAATCGGTCTGGGTATGGCAGGCGATCCTGAAAGGCGAGAAAATGGACACGGTGGTGCAGAAATGTACCGAACTCGGCGTAACCGGACTGCTTCCCTACCAGAGTTCGCGGTGCCAGGGGAAATTCGATCAGGTACAGGGCCGCAAAAAATATCAGCGGTGGCAGCGAATCGGTCTCGAGGCCTGCAAGCAATGCCGGCGCCTGCATGCGATACACATTGACGCACCGACAAGCTACGCCGAATCTCTTAAAAAAAGGTCCGATGACGACGGCGTATTGCGACTGCTCTTCTGGGAAGAGGAAAAGACCACCCGTCTTGGTGATATTCCGGAAATCCGGGATGCCGCCTCACTCGCCCTTATGCTTGGGCCGGAAGGAGGCTTTACCCGGGAAGAGGTCGAACTGGCGCGGCTGTCGGGCTGGCGTACCGTCAGTCTGGGCGACAGGATCCTGCGGGCGGAAACGGCAACGCTCAGTGCCGTCGCAATCGTCCAGTTTCTGGCAGGCAGCCTGTGATGGATAGAGATCTGTCCCGTTCGACAATACTGGGTACATCATCCGGCCCGATAGACCTCCAGGCTGCGCAGGCAGGTGGCCATCAGATTATCGATGTCCGTTCGGCCGGGGAATTTCTGGCTGGAACCATTCCCGGGGCGATTAACATTCCGCTGTTTGATGAGGATGAGCGCAGTGTTATCGGAACCATTTATAAACACGGGGGGCATGAACAGGCGGTAGAGCAGGGGTTTTCCTATGTTGAAAAAAAATTGGCCGATCTGCTTGCCGCGTTTGAACCCTTGCAATCAAAACCACTCGCTGTTTTCTGTGCCCGGGGAGGAATGCGATCCCTGTCGGTGGTCAATCTGCTGGTGCAATCCGGTTATAATGCCTTCCAGCTTGAAGGGGGCTATAAAACATACCGCCAGGATGTGCTCGACCGTCTGCAGAAATTTCACCCGAAACTGATCGTGATTCATGGCCTGACCGGCACCGGCAAAACCCGGATTCTGCAACAACTGGTGCCGGCGATAGATCTGGAAGACCTTGCCGGACACCGCAGCTCTCTTTTCGGTGGTCTGGACCAGCAGCCGAGCAACCAGCGCACCTTTGAAAGCAGACTGGCGCAGGTTATCGGCTCTTTGCAGCAAGAGCCTTATTTCATCGAAGGGGAGAGCCGAAAGATAGGTCGAGTCTTTATCCCTCAACCCCTGGCGTCAGCCATGCAAAGCGCTCTTCTGGTCTATGTCCATTGCAGCCTGGAAACCAGAATAAGGCGTATCATTGAGGATTATCCCGTCACAGATGAGGCGATGCGCAACCAGATTGAGACCATCCTGAAATCCTTCAAACAGAAAATGGGTAGTGGGCAGGTCGACAAACTGTGTCTGCTTCTCCGAAAGGGAGATTTACACGAGCTGGTCCGCATTCTGCTCGTCGATTACTATGACAAAAGATACAGCAAGAGCATGAGCAGTTACCGGTACGTGCTGGAACTCTCTTCCGAAAATATTGCGGCGGCAGCGTCCGACCTTACCGAGTTTCGTCGTACTCTTCTGTAGCTTCGTTGTGCTTCTCCTGCCGGTTGCCCGAAATTGCTGCCCGGAGGTTGGACTGTTGTCTCAGGAAATACCAGGACGAGGCCATGCCCGCAACCGGCCCCGTAATCCCTATGACCCCGAACGTGCCGATTGACATATCGGCTCAATGAGCGAGGAGTCGATCCAGCCATGCCGGTTCATTTCATCGGCGACATAGCTGAAAGAGCCGTGACTTTTTTGGGGGTAGACCAGGCGGCCTTCCGGCAGCGTTCCGACCGACGCCGATGACGCAAACGGAGAGATGAGCATCTTCACATCCGGGGCGACAACCACCGAAGGGTTGAAGTCCTGATAGCGGAAAATCGTTCCTGCTGTGCCCAGGCAGAGGAGCAGGAGACAACAGGCCCTCGCCCCGATACTGAACTGTCTTGAAAATCGATATTTCATAGAGGCAAAAAGATACGCGGTAATGAGGAGAAGGGCCAGCAGAATAAGTGTCGTCCACTGGTTCAGGGTCAAAAGCTGGAAAAATTTTTCGGCAGTGGAGGGCTCTTGCGGAAAGAGGCCATGTTCTTTTTTTATCAGTTCGAGGTTGCCGGCGATATCCGAGTCGGCAGGGGCAAGGCGCAAGGCTCTTTCGTAGTTCAGTATGGCCTTGCCGGTTTTCCCCGCCATGGCGTAACTGTTGGCAAGGTTGTAAAGCACCGCCGGGGCATACCCTGCCGTTGTGGTTAGCTGTTCATAGTTGGCGATGGCCTGGTCATAATCACCGCGGCTGTACGCCTCATTTCCCCTGCGGAAGAGGTCGTCTTCCACTGTCCCCGCAAAAACGACTGTTGCCAGAAGCAGGATAGTCAGCACCGTGGAAATCACGCAGTGAAAGCCTCTACCCTTCATGATAATTCCTCCAGTTTCTTTTTCAGGGTGGTGAAATACTCCTGCATTTTTTCGTCGGTAAGCGATGCGCCGCCGTAGGCGGCCTCATCTGCGGCCTGAAAAATTTCAAGAAGATCGGTGTTTTCGCTCAGTCGGCTTTTGATATCGGCCAGGCTGAGTGCTGCCGGTTCGATATTCCATAACCAGCCGAGCTGGTTCTGGATGGCTGTTTTACTTAACGCAAGAAACGACGGGCCGTCGCCTGCCGCCTGGGCACGTTCGATCTGTTTCAGGTCGTTTTCAAGCAGCAGTCTCTTGTGTTTTTTTCTTTCAATTTCGGGGTTTTTTTCGATATTTCGCCGGCGAATCGCGAGCCCAAAAACAGTGAGCAGCAGCAGCGTGCAAACAGCGCAGAGTGTTAAAAACCAACTCTTTGCAAAAAGAGGAACGATTCGCGCATGATAGGACCCGGCCTCCAGATGGATCGGGGCCAGTCCTCCGCCAATGCCGGGCGCGGGGGATGCGGGTGCGGCCGACCGGGATTGCGCAGGGGTCGCGGCGGGAACCGGTTGAACAGGTGACGCGATGGCTGAAGCCGCTGTTTTTTGGATATGAACCGCGAGATGTTTACTGGTTTTGGTGATATAGCGTCTTTGCTGCGGATCGAAATAACTGAAAGAAAGCGGTGGAATTTCGGTTGCTGCCGCGTTTTTGGCAACGATTGCCTGTTCGAAGATTTTGGTTCCGGTATAGCTTTTTGCCTGATTACTGAATTTGGCGCTGGGCGAATAGGTCTTCCAGTCGGGATTTTCCGGAAAAGCAGGGGCTTCAACCCGATCGAAATTCCCCGTGCCGGAGATTTCCATAGTCAGCGTTATCGGTTCGCCGACTTCCACCTCAACCGGTGTTGCCCTGACGTTCAAGGTGAAATCGCCAATGGCACCGGTAAAGTTTTCCGGTTGATCAGCCGTCGGCAGGTCCATTACGGTAAAAACGGTCTCGGGGCTGACCGAAACAATCGGTTTTCGTTCGGCACTGCCAAAGAAGCTGTCGATGGCGGGGTCGTTAAAAAAAGAATCGTCAAAAAAACCGCTGCCGCCAAAAGGGGAAAGCACCCTTCTTTTCTGGGGGATACGCAGGGTTGCATCAAGGGAAAAACTGATCGGGTGTTCGCCGGCCTTTATACCAGACAGATTGGTTTCCCAGGTGAGAACATGGTACATCCGGCCTTTTACCGACTCCTCGGTCTGCTGGGGTTGGTCCGACAGCTGGGACATGACCACGCCGTCGCCACGCAGGGTCGGCGGTTTAATGTCTTCGACTCGATAGGCCTGATTAAAATAGGCCTTGATGGTAAACGGAACAATCTCTCCGGGGTAGTGACTGCCGGTCGGTGAAATGCGGATAAAGGCTATTTGACCTCCATCCTGGCGAGTTGGCGTCGGATAAGCGCCCGGCTGCTGTCCCCCTGGAGTGACCTCGAAACGTATTGGCTGGGTTGTGAGGGATTCGCCGCCGGCTGTCACCTTGAGAGGCGGGATGGTATATTTCCCGGGTTTGTCGGCCTGAACGAGATAGTTATGCATAACAGAAGACGAAAAGTCGCCATTCACCATGCTGATCTGACTCGATGTCCCCTGACTGCGCAGCTGGATATTGTCGATTTCCGGCAATGCAATGTCGGCGGTGCGGCTTGTTCCGGTAATTGTGATGGTCAGTCTTGCCGCCCGGTCCTGGGGGAAGGAGAGCGAGCTGAGCGAGGCCTCGACCTGGACCTCGGCAGAAGCCGGCAAGGTGCCGGGACCAAAAAGGCAGAGGCCGAGAAGGACCAGGCAGGCCAGACTTTGCCAGAGTATCGATTGTTGTTGTCGCATCACCAGTCTTTATTTACGGGGTTTTCAGTATTGTTGCCGGCGGAGGGAACAAAATTCAGTTCACCTTCCTCGTTTTTCAAGGCGTTGAGCAGGCTCTGTGCCTCTTTTTGGGTCATCTCGCCGGGTTGCTGTGGCGAACCCTGGTCTGTCTGTCCGGCAGCAGGATTGTTTTTCTCCGGCGATTTGTTTATTGGTTTCGGAGTGTCGGTTTTTCCGTTCTCTTTGTCAGCCGGTTGCGGGGGCTGCTGCCTGCCGCTGTCATTTTTCTGTGCATCCGTCCCATCGTTACTGTCCGTGGACTGCTTATCCCCAGGTTGTTGCTTGTCTGAACCGGACTGCTGCTGTTTTTTGTCCTGCTGCTCGGCATTGTCTTTGTGCTGCTGTTCCGAACCGCTTTGTTGCTGCTGGTCTTTTTTCTGCTGGTCCTGCTGATCCTTGTTGTTCTGCTGTTGTTGCTGCTGTTTTTTCAGCTCTTCCAGCCGTTTTTCAATGAGCTGGTGATTGTGTCTGGCATCAGCGTTTTGGGGATCGAGTTTCAGGGCCGAATCCAGTGAGTTCAAAGCCTCCTGCCACTGGCCGATGGCTGCTTTCGGATCGGCCTGCTGTGCCTCTGCGCCTTTTTGGTAATAGCTGTTGCCTCTATTGTAATAGGCTTTTTCCTGAAGCTTTATGTCGTCACTTGTCAGTGCCTTGGTAAATGCATCAATGGCCTCGTCAAACATATTGTTTTTATAGGCGGCTGTCCCGAAGTTATACAGGAGTTCCGGGTCATCAGGAGATTTTTCCAGTTTTTGCCGGTAATATTCCGACGCCTGCAGATAGTCTTTTTGGGCATAGGCTTCTTCCCCGCTGGAACAATACGCCCTGGGAGCAAGGCTTAGGCCGAGCAGCAGGATAAGAGCCGTTGTAGCGCCCGTTTTTCTCCGTCGCCTGAACCAGTTAACCATCGTATTGATAGCGGACAGGGGCCGGATGGGACGGGCTTTTTTCCGTTCGCCAAGCAGCAGCTCCACGACCAGGAAAAGGATCGCTGCGGCGAGTGGCCATTCGAACCTTTCCAAGGGTACTTTTTGTCTGCGTTCCGCCAGTTCCTCTTTTGGGATAAGGGCCAGTTTCTGTTTGTAAATGGTCTCCAGCCCTTCGCCGGCCGTGCCGAGGGGAACATACAGCCCGCCGGTTTTTTCGGCAAGAGCTGCGAGGGTTTTTTCGTCGAGTCGGGAGGTGACAAAATTACCGTTCTGGTCTTTGACAAAACCCTTGCCGTTTTCTGCCGCAACCGGGATGAGTTCGCCCTGACTGGTGCCCACGCCAACGGTATAAATCGTCAGTCCGGCTTTGGCACCATTTTCCGCGGCTTTTATGGCGTCCCCCTCCAGATTCTCGCCGTCGGTCAGAATAATCAGAATCTTATGATTTGCGGTATTATTCAGGGTCTCGGCCGCCATGTCGATAACCGACGCAATATTGGTGCCGCCGCGGGGAATAATGTCGGTGGTTACCGCGGCGAGGGAATCGGCAAAGGCCTCGTAGTCAAGGGTCAGCGGGCACATGAGATAGGCTGAACCGGCAAAGGGAATGAGGCCCACCCGGTCACCGTCCAGCTGTGTAACAAAATCGAGTATCGCCAGATGCGCCCTTTTCAGGCGGTTGGGTTTAATGTCTTCCGCCAGCATACTTTTGGAAGTATCGAGGGCAAAAAGCAAATCAATGCCTTTGCGCTTGACATCTACCCATTGAAAGCCATATTGCGGTCGGGCCAGAGCGGCAAAAGCGAAAAAGACTGCCAGCAGCAGCAGAATATTCTTATACCATCTCTTCCGGCCTGAGATATTCTGGGTCAGCCGGCCAATAAGCTGATGAGCGGCAAATTTTTCCAGGGCAGCCTGCCGCCGCTTCTGCATAAAGCGGAAGAGGAACATGAGACCAAGGCAGGCCAGAAGACCGATGAGTAACCAGTGTGGCTGGGCAAAGTGCATAATTCTTCTCTCTTAAGGCAATCTTTTGCGTGCCTGAAAAATTTCCACACCGAGCAGAGCCAGGGCACCGATGACCAAATACCAGAACAGTTCCCGGTACGATTCAAATTTCTTGATGGTTCTTGTTGTCGTCTCCATCTTGTTGATGTCGTCGTAAATTTTAGCAAGAGACGCCGTGTCGGTGGCTCGAAAGTACATGGCACCGGTTTTTTCGGCCACCTTCGCCAGGGTATCTTCATCGATATCAACCTTCACCTGGACCAGCCGGCGACGGCCGAAGTTATCGGTGACCGGCATGGGGGCCTCGCCGCGAGTACCGGCACCGATAGTATAGACCTTTATATTCAGGGCTTGCGCCGCTTCGGCGGCAATAAGCGGGGGAATTCGCCCGGCATTGTTCATCCCGTCGGTGAGCAGGATTAAGATACGCGACTTGGATTTTCTATCCCGCAGCCGATTGGTGCCGCTGCCGATCGCCGAACCGATCGCCGTGCCGTCTTCGATCATCCCTATCTGTAATGATTCAAGTCGCTTGCGCAACCAGTTGTGGTCAAGGGTCAAGGGGCTGACCAGGTAGGGACGGCCGGCAAAGGCGACAAGGCCGATCCGGTCATTGGGGCGTTGTTCAATGAACTCATCGACGACTTTCTTAACGACATCGAGCCGGTTGGCGGGTCTGCCGCCGAGGGTGAAGTCCATCGCCTCCATGGAGCCGGAGACATCCACTGCCAGGAGGATATCGATGCCGCTGGCCTCAATCTCGGTGGTACTGCTGCCGAGCTGCGGCCTGGCAACAGCCATGATGAGTAGAAAAAGCACGACCAGGCGCAGAAGGAGATGGAGGGTACCTGGTCGTGTTTTTCTAGCCCCGGCAAGAGACGAGGCGAGGGAGGTCGATGAAAACAGCAGCGCCGGTGCCCCGCCAGCCCGGCCGTAGAGATAGGCCAGCAGGGGGAGCAGGGCAAGCAGCCAGAGCAGTTCGGGGTGCAGAAATCTCATGCGCTGCCTCGCTTGGGTTTTTTCGATGATTTACGCTGGTGCACCGGTTTTTCTGGCTCCTGCGGTTCAGCCGGTTCGGTTTTTTTGATAAAAGTGATCACTGCCCCCTCAATTATCTCCAGGCTGTGAATATCCTGGGCATGGTGGGCGAATTTGGCCATGTCCGCCTGTTCCAGGCAGAGCTGCAGTTCGCTTTTATGCCTTTGCAGCAGAGAATTGCTGCCGGTGTCTGCCAGACCTTGCAGAAACTCCCCGGTGGTCTGCCGGGTCGACTTGATGGCAAACCGGGCCTCGATGTAGCGGCGCAGGATCTGGCTTACCCGATCCATATACAGAAGGGCCCGTTCCGGACTGAGCAGCCTCTTTGCCTCGGCAAGCTCCTGCAGCGCCTTCTCCCAGGGAGGAACAGGAGGGGGCGCAGGTCTGGTTCTCCTGTTTATAAACCAGTAGAGTGCCGCACCGGCCGCAAGAAGAGCCAGGATAATACCCGCCAGCAGCAGGTAGGGCGGTTGCTCGATCAGCGGAACGGGCCCCTGGATATCGCGCAATTCGTTATCCTCTTTGGCCGTGTTGGGAGTTTGTGCGGTCTGCGCGTTTTTGCCGGGTTGCTGCAGCAGCGTCAAGGGTGCTGCATTGCTGGCGCTGCTGTCGGCAAAAGTCACCACGGGCAGGGCAAAAAAGACCAGTAAAAGCAGGATTGCGATTCGTCCGGTCATGACGCCCTCCCTTTGCGGGCACTGAAAAAGCTGAGCAGGGTGGGCAGATACGCGGTGTCGGTAAAAAGATCAAGGAGGTCGATACCGGCTGAACGAAGGGTTTTCTGCACCGTTTTGTGTCTGGTTTTGGCCATTTCTCTGTATCGGTCCCTTACCGTGGCATCGGCGGTATTGAGATCGACCTGGTCGCCGCTTTCGGCGTCTTCCAGAGTTATCCAGCCGATATCAGGGAGTTCAAATTCCCGTGGGTCGGAAACAATCAGCGCTATCAGATCATGACGACGGTTGCTGATCTGCAGTTTTGGCTGCAGTTCCTTCAGGGTTTCATCGAAGGTATCCGGGAGGCAGAAATCAGAGATAAGAAAGGCCACACATTTTCGCTTGATGACCCGGTTGGTAAAATCAAGAGCTACCTTAAGGTCGGTTTTTCTGCCCTGGGGCTCAAAAAAAAGAATCTCCCGGATGATCCGCAGAATATGTCCGCGTCCCTTTTTCGGTGGAATGTAGAGTTCGACCGTATCGGTAAAGAGTACCAGGCCAACCTTGTCATTGTTGCGAACCGCCGAAAAGGCCAGCACCGAACCGACTTCCGCCATCATCTCCCGCTTGGAGCTGGTTACCGAACCGAAGTCGCCGGAGCCGCTGATATCGATCATCAGCATGATGGTCAGCTCCCGTTCTTCGGTGAATTTCTTGATATGCGGGATACCGGTCCGGGCGGTGACATTCCAGTCGATGGTCCGGATATCGTCCCCGGGGACATATTCCCGGACCTCGTCGAAATTCATGCCGCGGCCCTTGAAGACAGACTGGTAGCTGCCGGCCAGGCTGTCGTTGACCAGCCTGTTCGTCCGCACTTCAATCTGCCGGACCTTTTTCAGGATTTCCCTGGTAAGTAATGTATCCATGGTCATATTGGGCAAACTCAGGGAACCGGTACCGTATCGAGGATTTTCCGTATAATATCTTCGCTGGTGATGCCTTCGGCCTCAGCCTCGTAGCTTATCCGCAGCCGGTGGCGCATGACGTCCATCACCGAGGCCTTGACGTCATCCGGTGTCACATAGCCTCTGCCGGCAAGATATGCCAGACAGCGGGAGACGGCCTTGAGATTGATGGTGGCCCTTGGCGAGGCGCCGGTCTCGATATACTCCTTCAGTTCCAGCTGGAAGCTCTGCGGTTCGCGGGTGGCATAGACCAGAGAAACTATATAATCTTTGATCTTGTCATCCATATAGATGGTGTTGATGATCTTTCGTGCCGCCAGAATATCGGCGGGGTCGGTGACCGGAGTAACCGCCAGTGCCGAGTCGGTATGGTCGAAACGATCAAGGATGGTTCTTTCTTCAGCCCTGCTCGGATAGCCGACGACTACTTTCAGCATGAAACGGTCGATCTGTGCTTCCGGCAGCGGGTAGGTGCCTTCCTGCTCGATGGGGTTCTGGGTGGCCAGGACCAGAAAGAGCTCGGGCAGCTGAAAACTCTGTTCGCCGATGGTGACCTGCTTCTCCTGCATCGCCTCGAGCAGGGCGGACTGTACCTTGGCCGGCGCACGGTTGATTTCATCGGCCAGAATGAGCGAGGAGAAAATCGGCCCCTGTTTGACCTCAAAGGTTGTCTGCTGCGGATTGTAAATCTGCGTGCCGATAATGTCAGCGGGCAGCATATCCGGGGTGAACTGGATTCGCTGGAAGTCGGTCTGGATCGCTTTAGCCAGGGTTTTAACGGCCAGGGTTTTGGCCAGACCGGGGAGTCCTTCTAAAAGGAGATGCCCCCCGGTGAGGAGTCCGATCAGCAATCGTTCCATCAGGTGGTCCTGACCTATGATGACTTTCGACAGTTCGTATTTAAGCGGTGCGATCCAGCGTGAACTCTCCTTGACCGCCTCGTTGATCCTCTGGATCGAACTGTAGACATCGTTATTCCGGTCAAGTGCTGGTGAATCCTTGGCTGCGGGGGCGGGGACGAACTGCGGTGATTGTTCTAACATGAATGTTCCTCGAATTTCTGAATAATAACTCGTTGTAATCGGTGGATGCGATCAGTCAAGAGTATAGCAACCCAACATTACCGTCATCTTGCACGTACATTACAAAGTCGTAATGTTGACAAATAATTGGCGGACGCTGTTCATACGACGGATCCTCATCAGACCGGCAGACTCTGGTTTTTTCGATAGACCAGGCCATTGAATCTGGCGACGATCTCGTCCCGTTCGTCGGTGACCAGTACATCGTAGGCACCTATGCGTTTCGGGTCACCCACTTCTGTGGCGGTAGCGTAGAGAGTGCCTGACGTTTTGCTGGTTAAAAATGAGATGCTGACATTGATCGCCAAAGCTAACTGGCCATGGCTGTTCGAAGCCACCGCAAAAGCCAGATCGGCCAGGGTGAAGAGAGCACCGCCCTGGACGACGCCCGCCGCATTGAGATGTTTTTCGTCAATTTCCATCCGGGCCCGGCAATACCCGCGGCGGGCCTCAACTATTTCAATACCGGCAAGGGCGGCAAATCGGTCGTTTGCAAAAAAAGCTCGAGCTGTTTCTGTATTCATGTGTCTCATTTATAGAAATTAATAATTATTCCTATTTAATATATTGACAAAATATTAAATATTGAACATTCTAGATCCTGTGAATTATTTGCAGTCGTTATATGCAAAGATCAACTGGGTTTCCCTTTAGACCCTGACGAATTATTTTCAGATTGCCCCTGAGGTTCCGTAGCTGAACATCAGGGGCAATCTGAAAGTATTTTCTTGTTTTTTTGCAAGAAAATAATGTGTCGAGAAGTACCTGTTCCCTGCAAGGGGATAAAAAGAGCACCGATTTCCCCCATTTGCCGGGGTTGGCCCAAGTGTGGAATCTCAGCGCAACCTGATTGTGCCGGCAGGGTTCCAGACCATTCAATACACCTGAAGGAGCTTACATGAAAAAAGTACTCGTTGCCTATTCCAGCCGAACCAAAAAAACCGAAAAAATGGCTAATTACATTGCTGAAGGCCTGCGCATGGCGTCCTGTCAAGTGGATGTAAAACCAATTTCTGCCATCGAAGACGAACAGGGTCTTGCCGGATATGACTGCTACGTCTTTGGCTGTCCGACCTATCACAAAGATATGACTGGCGGTATGAAACAGTTTCTATTTAAAGCCGAAAATGCCAATTTAGTCGGTAAATTTGGTGGAGCGTTCGGCAGCCACACCCATAGCGGCGAAAGCGCGCCGATGATCTTCGATACCATGCTGTATGTTTTCAAGATGGATATGACCGACCTTGGTCCGCTCAACCTCACTGAAGCGGTGGTGTTAAGCGAAGAAGGGCTGAAAGCCTGTCAGGCCTATGGGAAAGCTCTGGCGGAAAAGATGTAACTGCTTGTCAGCAGCAACGCCTCCGGTGGCGTGATTCAGTCATCACGCTGCCGGAATAGTTCTTAAACTCTCTGCAGTACGCAGTTTCGACACGATGCGCAGCATGTGTCGTTGTCGACCCCTCGCGTCCGTTCATCTCACTTACTTCCGCTGCCTCTTTTTCCAACCGATTTAAAACGCGGCGATAGAAAGTCCTTTCCTTTGCTGTCCGTCCTGTTGCGTGCCTTGCTTCCGAAGGTCAGGGAAGCTGGCCGAGCTGTCGCCGAATATTTTTTTATGATAACGACAAAACTCGAGCTGTACAGGGAAATGAGACAGCCTTTTCCCGGCACGCCATAAACAAATCCCTGGGGGCTTGACCGCAGCCATCCAGGCTGCGGAACACCCGTGCAAAGGTCACCTCATACCTCATATCCCTCTGGAGCATCTGTGCTGAACTTCTTTGAATAAGATATTTTTTTCACAGGCGCAAATTTTTTTGGTCCGGCTAATTCTGAGCTAATTCTTGATTGCTATAGTGCAGGCACGCGAATAACCGCGCAATTCACTTTTTAAGGAGATCTCATTATGAAACGCATACTCTATCTTTTAACATTTGCGGTGGCTTCCACTTCCGTCGTGGTCAGCAGTTATGCGGCCGGTACCAGGGAAAATGATGCACTGGAGGTTCCGGCAACGCGGATTACCCTGTCCCAGGCCGTCACAACCGCCGAACAGCATGTTCCCGGCAAAGCTTCCCGAGCCGAACTGGAAAAGCATGACGGTCAGTGGGTTTTTGATGTCGAAGTAGTAAAAGAAAGCAAGGTCATGGATGTAAAAGTTGATCCGGCTAGTGGCAAGGTGCTCGCTGCCGCGGAAGACAAAGCCGATAGTGGCGATGAGGGCCACGAAAAAGAGGATTGATCGTCTTTGTACCGTTGGCCCCGATCCCTGTATCGGGGCCAACACAAAATTGAATCGATTTGCGGCAATTAAAGCAAGTTAATGAGGCTATACATGAACCCAATTGAACGAGAAGATGCGCTGGCAGTACTTAACAAGGTTCCAGAGGTTACCATCTGGTTCTGGATTATCAAAATAATGGCTACCACGGTCGGGGAAACCGCCGCCGACTTTCTCAATGTCAGGCTGCACTTTGGCCTGTCCGGAACTTCGCTCGTCATGGGGGTATTGCTGGCTTTTTTCCTGGTTATGCAAGTGCGTGAACAAAAATATGTGCCCTGGCTGTACTGGGCTACAGTCGTACTGATCAGCATTGTCGGCACATTGATCACCGATAACCTTGTGGATAACCTGGGTATTTCCCTGCAGACGACAAGCTTTGTCTTTGGCCTCGCTCTGGCTGCCACCTTCTTTGGATGGTACCGGCTGGAACGGACATTGTCGATTCACACCATCTACACCAGGCGACGTGAGCTGTTTTACTGGGCAGCGATACTGTTTACCTTTGCCCTTGGTACCGCCGCAGGGGATCTCGTGGCCGAAGGCCTCAATCTGGGCTATGCTACCGCAGGGTTAGGTTTCGGCTGCATTATCTCCGCCGTTACGGTCGCGCACCTGGTCTTTAAGGCAAATGGGGTGACTACCTTCTGGATAGCTTACATCCTGACGCGCCCGCTTGGCGCATCGCTCGGCGATTTCCTTTCGCAGCCAGGCAATGTCGGTGGTCTGGGGCTTGGAACTACCAGCACTAGCGTGTTGTTCCTTACGACTATATTCACCCTGGTTTTTTACATGACATCCGCGCAAAAAAAGGTCATGGTCAAGGATCGCTCGTAAGGAGTTCACCCGGCAGCCCGCTGAAATTGTATTTAATATTGATGAAAATCGATGAGAATTTTATTGGTTGAAGATGACCAGATGATCGGTGCGGCAGTATCCGTTGCTTTAAAGGATGCGGCTTGTGCCGTGGATTGGGTAAGAGATGGCGAAACTGCGTGGAGTACCCTCAAACTGGGCGAATATCAAGCCGTGCTGCTCGATCTCGGTCTGCCCAAACGTGACGGCTTGGATGTGCTGAAACACCTGCGTCAGGCCGGAAGCCAGGTGCCCGTCATTGTTATTACCGCCCGTGACAGTGTCGAGAATCGCATTACTGGGCTTGACCTCGGGGCCGATGACTATCTCGTCAAGCCCTTCAGTGTCAACGAATTGCTCGCCCGCCTGCGCGCGGTTGTGCGTCGTCAAGGCGGCCAGGCCTCCCCCATACTCACCAACGGGACAGTGAACCTCGATCCGGCCACGCATAAAGCCAGCTGTGGAGATGTAACCGTCGATTTAAGTGGTCGTGAGTTTGCCCTGCTGCATGCACTGTTGCTGCATCCGGGCAGAATTTTTGCCCGGGCCGAACTGGAAGAACACATATATGGCTGGAATGAGGAAGTGGAGAGCAATGCGGTGGATTTCCTCATCCACGGGGTGCGCAGGAAACTTGGTGCCAAGGTGATTAAAAACGTGCGCGGCGCCGGCTGGATGGTGGAGAAGCTCCAATGAGTCGATCCCTGCAGAAACGGCTCACTTCCATGCTGGGCATCGCTCTCCTGATCTCCGGACTGGCTTTGGCCTTGATGTCGTTCGTCCTTGCCTATAATGAAGCGAAAGAATTCCAGGATGACGTGCTCCGGCAGACAGCACTGTTGGCGGCGGTACACGACTCGACCACCGATCTGTCCCCCGTTGATGGCACCGGTCAGAATCGGTTGCCGATTCCGGTTGACGACCCCGAGTCGCGAATCGATGTCATCCACATACCGAAGACCCCGCGTCCTGCCTGGCTTGCAGAAAACTCGACCCCGGGTTTCTATACAGTCGAAACAGGGGCGGGACGTCTGCGGGTTTTTCTCCGGAAAGATCCGTCCGGCGGGACTACGGTGGTGACGCAGCCTACCGATATCCGCGATGAAATCGCCCTAAACAGCGCTCTGCGCATATTGGCTCCCTTACTTCTTCTTCTGCCGGCAATGGCGTGGTTTATAATGCGCATCGTTCGTCATGAACTGGCCCCGGTCAAAAACCTCGCCGGACATGTCGATGCACAACCGGCAAATCTGCTGCAGCCAATACCGGACAGGGAAGTCCCGCAGGAAATAGCCCCGTTTGTGCACGCCATCAACCGTTTGCTCACTCGCGTAGCCGAGCTGATGGATCAGCAGCGGCGGTTTATCGCCGATGCCGCACACGAACTCAGGAGTCCGCTCACGGCACTGTCGATACAGGTACAAAACCTGAACCAGCCGGGATTACCGGAAAAAATCAGGGAGCGGGTTCTGCCGCTCCAGGACGCAATCGAAAGGGCGAGAAAACTTACCGAGCAGCTCCTCAATCTCGCCCGGATCCAAGCCGGCACTGCCCAGAAAAAGACAGTCGATGCCTCATCCGTTTCCCGTCAATTAATCGCCGAGTACCTGCCTCTGGCGGAAGCCAGAGGCATTGATCTGGGCCTTGATGAAACCGCCTCGATCATGCTTGCCGATACCGGGGAAAATCTTTATTTAATACTCAAGAATGCACTGGAGAATGCTCTAAAATATAGTCCCGAGGGAGGAGAAGTCACCCTTAGAATTGCTGCGGTTGGCAATAATGCCCTCTTCGAAGTTATCGATAATGGTCCCGGTATACCGGTTTCTGAGCTGCAGCGTGTCGGGGATCCGTTCTACCGCCTGCCCGGCGCAAACGGCGAAGGCTGCGGGCTGGGTCTGGCTATTGCGATGGGGGCGGCAGCCGCTCAGGGTGGAAATGTAAGTCTGATCAACCGGCAGGAAGGCAAGGGCCTGATATTTCGTTACCGTCAGAATGTCCGGGCTGGTTCCCAGGATGAACAATGCCAAAAGATTCTCGAAGGAAAATTGAGCGCCGACAAAGAATTTCTGTTCATGAAGAAGAAATCGGAAGGGGAAAATCAACAGTAAACCGGGTGATCCCTTCGGCGGAACTGGTCACTGAAATCGTGCCCTGATGTAATTCAACGATTTGTTGGACTATGGTAAGTCCGAGCCCTGAGCCGCCGAAGTTTGCGGAGCGCGATCTTTCCACCCGGAAAAACTGTTCAAAGACCTTCGGCAGGTCTTGTTCAGGAATGATTGGTCCGGTATTGGCTATGGTCAGACGGATGCACTCTCTGGTTTTTTGGGTCGCAATCCATATCTGTCCGTTTTCCGGTGCATTGTATTTTATCGCATTATCAACAAGATTAATCACCATCTGCAGGATCTTTTCCGCATCGCCAACAAAAGTAACCGGCGACAAATCTTTTTCCAGAACAATGTTTCTCGACTGCAGTAAATCCTTGAATTCATCGAGCACATGGTCAATTAATTCGTGGAGATGAATAGTCTCATGGCGTAGTGTTTCCTGCTGTTCCAGGCGCGAGATTTCCAGGAGATTGCGGACCAGTTTTGATAAGCGGCGAAGAGTAGTCAGGTGTTTTTCAAGTCCGGTGCGGACAGTCTGCGGCAGCTCTCCGGCGAGCATTTCTTCATGACCCAGCATCAGAATAGTCAGTGGGCTCTTCAATTCATGGGAGGCATTGCCGATAAATTCCTTCTGCCGATTGAACGAAAACTGCAGCCGGTCAAACATGCTGTTGAGCGATCTGGTCAGGATATAAAGTTCATCCTTGTTCTTTCCCAGGGGTATTCTTTGGTCAAGGGAGTTGTCGCTGATGTTTTTGATCAGGTTGTTGATCGAAGCGAGCGGCTGGAGAATTTTGCCGGCCAGATAATAGCTCACAGCAATGGCAATGATGGTGATAAGCACAAGTCCCGCGAGAATATAGTAGACCAGCTCAGACAGTTCGTGTACCAGAAACGGAATTGGATTGGCGACCTGTAACTCGAATACCTTGCCGTTTATTACTTTTCTGTCCGTCAGCACTCTAAAAACAACCGGCGAGGCGGGGATATTTTTTCGTTCGCTGTGGTCCTCCGGGGCTAGCCATAATTTTTCGAGCGGGAGGTTTTTTCTCACAAAGGAGAATTTTTTATCGCTGTGTGCGGGAATATCCACATACCTGGTCATTGGCGATGCAAGGAGCGTAATGCCCTGGTCGCTTACGACTTTGATCCAGTATTTGTCGTAAGGGTATCTGGACAGGGTGTTGTCCTGTTTGCCCTGCGGGGTGTCGCTGTTCACAGCCTGAGCCGCGACTTCGGCAATGTCCTGCAGTTCGTCATCGATTACTCGAAAAGGCTGCTCCACCAGCTCGTAGAAGACGAGGCTGGAGAAGCAGATGGCAACAGTAAGGGTAAAGGATGCCGTCCAGAGAGTAATTTTACTCCGAGCTTTCATGCTCATCCTTTATCGATGATATAGCCAAAACCACGGACAGTTTTTATCAGCTGGCGGTCGTCATCGGTTTTCAGTTTTTTTCGCAGATTTTTAATATGTACATCGACGAAATTCGACATGCTGAAAGAATCGAAGTTATCGCCCCAGACGTGCTCGGCGAGGACAAAACGGGAAATGGCCCTGCCCCGGTTGTGCAGGAGAAACTCCAGAATGGCAAACTCCTTGGTCGTGAGCGCTACCGGTTCTCCGTCTTTCAGCACTTCCCGGCTGACCGTGTTCAGGCTGATGGCGCCACTTTCGATTACCGGATTTGTTTCCGCGCCGCGTCGCAGTAATGCCCTGACCCGAGCCAGTAATTCCGCCAGTGAAAACGGTTTCGGCAGGTAGTCGTCTGCCCCCAGATTCAGACCAAGGACTTTATCGACCACATCTCCCTTGGCCGACAGCATCAGCACCGGGGTAACCATGCCGGCGTTTCTGATTTCCTTGAGGACCTCCAGGCCACTGAGACGGGGAAGCATGATGTCAAGAAGGATAAGATCGTGGGTCTCATTCCAGATCTTGTCCAGCGCTTCCTCTCCGTCACTGGCTGTTTCGGTGGTATATTGCTCACTATTGAGGACACTTACCAGTTTTTCCAGGAGATCCGGCTCATCCTCTACAACTAAAATATGCATCGCTTTCAAAGGGTGTGGTGATGATGAATCAAAGTTGCGTTGTTTTGCTAACGTACATGGAATCGCAGAAAAGTTACAACCACTTTTCAGTTTATGAAATGATTGTGTAGAGAGAGTACAGAATGAACATGAAGGAGAGATGAAGTCGGGAGGACACAGCACATCTCGATTTGATTCATTCTTGAAATATTGACTTTCGTTCAGGGGAATTTACCGTCCTTGTATACGACGGATGATTGTGCATGATCATCGATGAGCAAAAGATGCGGGTTGGTTATTTCCATGGCACGCAATACAACGGAGGAATACGAAGATGCGCTACAAACAGCTTGGAAGAACGGGATTGCTGGTCTCGGAGTTGTGCTTCGGCACCATGACTTTCGGCGGAAAGGGGTTCTGGAGCGTGATCGGTCAATTGCCCCAGGATGCGGCGGACACTCTGGTCGGTCGTGTGCTGGATGCGGGGATCAATTTTATCGATACGGCCAATGTCTATTCCGAAGGAGAGTCGGAAACAATTCTCGGCAAGGCGCTTCGACAACGCCGCAAAGATGTGGTTCTGGCCACCAAGGTATTCGGCCGCATGGGCCCGGGCCCCAATGAAGTCGGGTTATCCCGCGGCCATATCATGCAGGCTGTCGAGGACAGCCTGACCCGCCTGGGAACGGATTATATCGATCTCTATCAGATCCATGGCTTCGACGCGCTTACCCCGATAGAAGAAACCCTGCGGGCGCTTGACGATCTGGTACATTCCGGCAAGGTGCGTTATCTCGGCTGTTCCAATCTGGCAGCCTGGCAATTGATGAAATCGCTCTGGATCGCCGATAAGTGTAGTCTGCACCGTTTTGAAAGCCTTCAGGCTTACTACACCCTTGCCGGTCGGGACCTCGAGCGGGAGGTCGTCCCGCTTTTGCAAGACCAGAACCTCGGGCTGATGGTCTGGAGTCCCCTGGCCGGCGGACTCCTTTCCGGCAAATATGACCGCGACGGCAAGGATTCCGGAGAAGGTCGCCGGGTCAATTTCGATTTTCCACCGGTTGCCAAAGAACGTGCGTTTAACGTGGTTGACGTGATGCGCGACATCGCTCGGGACAAAAATGTCACCGTGCCCCAGATTGCTCTCAGCTGGCTGCTGCACCAGCCGGTGGTCACCAGCGTGATCATTGGCGCCACGACGATCGAGCAATTGACGGACAACCTGGTGGCCCCCGATGTACAATTATCTGCTGAAGAGCTGGCACGGCTGCAGGAGGTCAGCGAACTGCCCGAGGAATATCCTGGCTGGATGCTCAAACGCCAATCCATGAACCGTTTTCCGGAAAAGGAGGAGGTCTAGTGTCGCGCCGGCATGTTCTCGACAGGAGAAGGGGGGAGAAGGTAACGGCGGGCGGTGCGGTTTATCTTGGTAATCCGGGGCAGATTATCCCGAGAAGATAAAGAATTTACGTACAACATAGTTGAGCAGTACCTCTGCAAGTATATTGGCGCCAAAGGCATAGGTGGTGAGGAGGCCGTACCGTCTGATAAGAACGGACATCAGCAGCGTGCCGAGAAAGACACTGATACCGGATACCGCATAAAAGAACAGGATCTCGAGGATGAAATTATATCTTCCCCCATGAAACACCCAGGCAACGTTGATGATATACGCCACCATATTGGAGAACAGAAAGGCGATACCGTTGCAGATCATCGAGTTTCGTGCCCGGGCGGCATCGTCTGTTGCTGTGATGGACAGTTTGAAAAAACGTACGGCAAGGTCTTTTGCCTGAAGCACCGGAAAAATCTTCCAACCAGCTAGGTGAAAGACGATGATATGGGTCATGGTGGCAAGTGCTCCCGCCACCGCGTACTTGATGAACTGGATGAGCGCAGGGTTATCAGTGATCATGGGTTGCATACTCTTTGCGGTATGAATTAAAGGGTGCCGATTGTTGCTGTCTGCGAGTTCGGTGTGGGCTCTCTGGACACAATGGATTTGCAGGAATCGGCAAAAGCTGATTGTGCCTCAATAGTGGAGCAGCAGGAACCCCTCGCTGCCATTGGAATCAATGGAAACCGGAGGTGGAAGGATGCTTTGCCATTGTGCGTATTCCTGGTAATCGGCAATCAAAACTACCTGGCCGGGATGATTGGTGATAAGAGCTGCCGCATCAGCCGGGCTCAATAATTTTCGTGGATTGTCATGGAAATTCAAACCATATTGCAGTTCCCCCGCCCGCGCCACCATATAAATATCCTGTCGCTTTAAATACCAGCATACCGCCCGTGCAGCCTGTTCCCCGGAGAGTATATATGTCTGCGGCGTGATGCCCGCTGCATGACGTGAGAGAAGGGCTCCCGGATCCTTTCTCTGCAGGGTAAGAGCCGGCAGGGTAAACTGGGCAATGATATAGAAAAATGTGCACGAGACGGCAAAGAGGACGATCTTATGCAGGATCTTTCTGGCGCGAAAGGCTGCAACCTGACCGAAAAAAATGGTTGCGAATCCGCCGCCTAATAAGAGCCATTCCTGGATTCTGTTAAACGCCCGCACCTGGTCGGCCGGCCAGAAAAAGTAACATCCCGCAAGCGCTGCAAGCAGCAGGAGGGCAAGCAGTCCGGTTGCCGCTATACTCTGCTGCAGATAGTTTTTGATTTTTTCATTGGTGTGCAGATACTCAACACCCATGGCGAAAACAATGGCCAAAGGCGGAAAGCACGGCAGTATATAGGTTATCAGTTTGCCTTTGGCGATCGAAAAGAAAACAAAGGGAAAAATGAACCAGCACAGGCAAAAAACGAGAAGTCGAAATTCCGTCGCCTTCGACCATGTTTTTTTCCATAAACCGATAGCCGCCGCGGGGAGCATGAGGGTCCACGGCAGAAACATGCCGGGGAGTGCCGCGAGATACAGCCAAAAGGGTTCTTTATGCTGCGCCGAATCCGATAAGAAACGCTGCACATGTTCAATCCAGAAGAAATAATGCCAGAAATCGGGCTCGCGGAGATGGATATGCATCGCCCAAGGCAGGCTTACCGCAAAGGCCCCGGCAATGGGCAGCCACAGCATCCGCAGGGTATCCCGCCACCGCCCTTGTAACATCAGGTAAGGGCCGGCGACGATAACCGGTATGGCAAAGGCGAGAAATCCTTTGGTGAGAAATGAACAGCCCGCCAGGATTCCTGCCAATAATAACAAAGTCCGTTCCCGGCCGGAGCCGGGTGGTGCCTCGGTTGCCAGAAGAAAAAAGGACAGGGTGGCGGCGAGAAACAGGGACAGCTGCGAATCAAGAACGGCAAAGGTGCCAATACCCATTACGCCGAGTGAGCTCAGATAGACGAGGGTGGCAAGAAATGGCAGCATGGAATCGCGGCGTTTGCTCAAACGGCTGCAGAGAAAAAAAATGAGCAGTGCCGTAAGTCCGGTTGACAGAGCCTGGGGCAGGCGAACAGCAAAATTGTTCTCACCAAAAAAAGACAGAGAAAGCGCGGTCAGCCAATACCCCATGGGAGGTTTTTCAAAATAGCGCCACCCATTAATCCGGGGGACAACCCAGTCTCCGGTGGCAAGCATTTCCCTCGGCACCTCGGCATAGCGTGTTTCATCGGGAATAATCAGCGGCCGCTCAGCCAACGGTACCAGGTAAAGAATAATGAACAGAGTAATGAGAAATACTGGCAGGATCTTATTGTTCATGGACATCGTTTCTGGCCTTTTCCTGTGTTGCAACGAGGCCATCACGACCCTCGGTATTTCCCTCGGTTATCCGCGCCGACCCGATCGATTGTGTCGAGTCAAGAAGCTCTCTGAGCGGTACAAATCGAGTGCCGGCTCTCTTTGCCATTGAGAGAAACTTCTCAAAGAGAGCCGAACAGCTCACCCCCTCGACTTCAGCATGGATCGTCAGTACATTGAGTTGATCGGATCGCATCAGAGACAGCAGATGGGTATTGTAATTTGCTTTGGAGATACCATTGCTGCCGATCAGCTCGTCATAGGTGGGCAGCGTCACCGGAATCTGCGGCTGAGCAAGTTTTACGCCATCTATCTCAGGGAAAAAAATCGAATCCCCCCGACAGTCCGAATTGTAGAGAAAATCAAAAGATTGCTTTGCCGCAAGAGCCTTATTGCTGCAGCGCCAGCCAGGTGCCGCCGAACAGAGGACAGGCATGCCGATAATCTGCTCCAGCATCTCCTTGCCCGTCTGCAATTCACATCGTATCCGATCTTCAGACATCACGTCTATTTTCTTCTGCCAGAGATGATGGTCCCAGGCATGCAGGCCTATTTCATGACCAGCTCCGGCGGTGCGCCTGATCATATCGGCACAGGACCTGCCGATAATCGGTCCGGGCCACAGTGTTCCGCGCAAAACTATATCCCAGCCATAGAGGTTCGCCGCCTTGCTGCGCAGCATTTTCGCCAGAAATGTCGGCCGCAGCAGACGCCAGAGATGACGCCCCATGTTGTCGGGACCTACCGAAAAAAAGAACGTCGCTTTAATCTTATGTCGGGCCAGGGCAGTCAATAAACTGGCCACCCCCAGTCGCGTGCCCCGCAAGGTGTCGACATCAATGCGCAGCCCTGTTGTACAGGCGGTTTTATTCATCTTTCCTGTGTCTCAATGGCCTGTTTCAGGAAGTAATCCAGTGTCTCCTCAACAGACTGGGCAAGCAATATTTTCGGTTCCCAGTCCAGTAGTTGTCTGGCCAGTCGAATGGATGGTCGGCGGTGCTGTACATCTTCATAGCCCGGACCATAAAATTCCCTGCTTTCCACCGACTGAATTCCCGCCAGAGGTGGAAATTCCCGGCGCAGGGGGTGTGCCTCAAATTTTTCGGTCAAAAGATGGGCAAGTTCGCTGATGCTTGCTTCATTGTCGGGGTTGCCGATATTAAAAATTCTGCTGTCACAGCACCGGTCCTTGTTCTCGATGATTTTAAACAAACAGCTGATCCCATCTTTTACATCGGTGAAACACCTTTTTTGTGCGCCGCCATCCACCAGACGAATGGGGGTCCCCTCAACCAGGTTCAAGATGAGTTTGGTAATGACCCGTGAGCTGCCGATTCTTGCCGATTCGAGATTGTCGAGGCGAGGGCCGACCCAGTTGAAGGGACGAATCAGGGTGAACTGCAGGCCTTTGGTTACTCCGTATGCCCAGATAACCCGATCAAGCAGCTGCTTGCTGCAGGAGTAAATCCAGCGCTGTTTGTGAATCGGGCCCAGCACCAATTTAGATTTTTCTTCATCAAACTCACTTTCCTGACACATACCATACACTTCGGAGGTCGAGGGAAAGATGATGCGCTTCCCGTACTTCGCGCAGTAGCGAACGATGCGTAAATTTTCCTCGAAATCCAGTTCAAAAACCTTGAGCGGATTTCGCACGTATTCGGCCGGTGTTGCAATAGCTACAAGAGGCAGGATGATATCACATTTGCGGACATGGTATTCAATCCACTCGCGGTGAATAGAGATGTCGCCTTCACTGAAATGAAATCCAGGCGTCCCGAATAAGCGGCCAATGGAATTACTGCTGAGATCCATGGCATGAACCTCATAGCGGCCGCTGTCGAGCAGCCGTTCGCTCAAATGGTTGCCGATGAAGCCGTCTGCGCCTAAGATGAGGACATGCTTTTTAATTTTCTGTCCAAAAGACCTCGATCTTTTCTGGCCAAAACGCATACCGACGGCCAGGCCAACCTCGTCAACAAGCTGCTTGCCGCTCATGTACAGGCCGGCCTCTGTTTGTCCGGCATGGACCTTGAGACTTCCATCGCTGCATTTAATGACCAGGGGAGTGGTGGAAAGAATAGTCCCCGGCTGCTGGTCTGAGTGGTCTTCCTCGAGGCTTGCCGACCAGAAGATCACCTTTCGGTCACCAAGATAACTGAATGCTCCGGGATACGGTTTGGTTACGGCGCGAACCAGGTTGTATACCCGCTCATTGCTTCGGTGCCAGTCTATTTCGCCATCGGCAGGTTTTCTGCCGCCAAAATATGAGGCTTGCGCCTGGACCTGCACGGTGCTGGGGAAGTTACCGGTCATAAGGGCAGGAATAATTTCCTCCAGGAGACGCCCGGCCGCCGATGTCAGCTTCTTATGCAGGGTCAGCGCCGTGTCGGTAAAAGAGATATCGATTCGTCGCTGGCTGATAATATCGCCGTTGTCCGGTTTCGGTGTCATCCGGTGCAAGGTAACACCCGTTTCCTTTTCTCCGTTGACCAGCACCCAGTTAACCGGACATCGCCCGCGATATTTGGGCAAAAGAGATCCATGCAGGTTGAAACACCCCATCTTCGGGATATGCAGAATATCTTTCCCAACCATCTTACGGTAGTAAAAAGAAAAAAGGATATCCGGTGACAGATCCCGGATTCGTTCAATCCAGAGGGGGTGATTAATATTTTCCGGTGCTAAAACAGGGATATCATTTTCTGCAGCCAGCTGCTCAACAGAGTCAAACCACAAATTTTCGTCGGGATCCTCTTTATGGGTGAAAATCGCCTGGATAGTTACTCCATGTTGAAGCAATGCCCGCACACCCGTGCAGCCAATATTGTGATAGGCAAGAACGACAGCTTTCATTATTTTCCTTTTTGAACAAACGAATGGGTTTCTGATAAAGACCGTGCAGTTTCAAGAGGGGTAACGGAATGTTCCTGCACTCTTCCCGTCACTATCTGGCTGACAAAATAACTGGGTCTGTTGCGGACATCCTGGTAGATACGACCGATATATTCACCAAGCAAGCCAAGGCCGATAAACTGGGCGCCGATAAAGACAAAAAGTACGGCAAATAACGTAAAAACACCCTCTGCGGCCCAGGCCGAACCCATATGAAGACGCATGATCATGAGAAAAACGCCAAAGGTTATGCCGCTGAGCGCAATAATCGTCCCTAAAAACGAGAGCAGTCGCAGGGGAAAGGTTGACATGGAAGTCAACAGATCAAATTGCAGAGAAATAAGTTTAAATATGGAATACTTTGAATTGCCCTGGCTGCGGGAGTCATGCTTGACCGGGATCTCGCTGGTTTTTCGAGCAAAGCTGTTGGCCAGGATGGGAATGAAAGTGGAGTGCTCCCGACACTGGAGGATCGCCTGAATGATTGGTCGGCGATATGCCCGCAGCATGCATCCATAATCTTGCATCATCACCCCGGTGGTTCGCCGAACCATAGAGTTGATCAGGCTGGAGGCTGTTTTCCTGAACCAGCTGTCGCGCCGATTGATGCGAATGGTGCCCACCACATCAAAACCCTTATGTATTTCCTCCAGAAGTCTTGGTATTTCCTCCGGTGGATTCTGCAGGTCGGCATCAAGAGTGACGATAATATCCCCACGGCACTGCGCCAGGCCGGCAATTACTGCGGCGTGCTGCCCATAATTGCGATTGAGTATAACCCCGACAATCTCGCGGCCATAGGTTGTTGCCGCCTGGATAATCATCTCATCTGAACCATCGCTGCTGCCGTCATCGACCAGGATTATCTCAAAAGTTCCGCCATCCGCCCTGCAGACCGCAAGACACCGCCTGATCAGCTCACTTACGTTGTCCGCTTCGTTGAATACCGGAATAACCAGGGAAAAATCGACTTTTGCTTTCATCAACTGAGTACCTCTTTGATAGCAGACACCACGCTATCAACATCGTCTATAGTCATATCAGGGAACAAGGGAAGTGAACAGATCCGGTCGGAATTCCACTCCGTCGCCGGGAGTGTGCCGGGCGCAACCGGCATATTCTGCAAATAATACTTCTGCCTGTGCACGGCACGAAAATGTAATCCTGTGCCAATGTTGCGCTTTTTTAATTCTTCCATAAACTGATCGCGGGTCAGTCGCACTCGATCGGTATCCAGGCGAACGACAAACAGATTCCAGGAATGGCGGGTTGTGACAGCAGGTACCTGCAATGGTAAAATTTCATCCACCTCCGCCAGCAGCTCTCTATACCGGTCGGCAAGCAAGGTTCTTTTCTCGATAAAGCTTTCCAGCCGGGCAAGTTGGGCCAGACCGAGAACCGCAGATATATCCGTCATGTTGTATTTGAAGCCCGGTACCAGCACTTCAGCCTGCGGATTTCTGCCCTGTTGCTGACGGTCATGGGCATCAACACCCAGGCCGTGAAACCTAAGGGTTCTGATGGTGCGCAACAGTTCTGCATCATCGGAACAAACAATGCCACCTTCGCCGCTTGTTATATTCTTGATAGGATGGAAGGAAAATATTGCCGTTCCTCTGCAGCCGGTCTTTTCGCCATTATACTGTGTGCCAATCGCATGGGCGGCATCATCTACCAGGGCAATCGAGCGAGACGCCGCCAGGGTGCGAAGTGGCTCCATATCAACGGCAGCCCCGGCAAAATCAACAGGAATTATCAGCCGCGTTCTGTCCGTAATGAGAGGCTCAATAAGTTCAGCGCTGGTGAGCATAGAATCTTTGTCAATGTCGGCAAAGACTGGTTTGGCACCCATGAGTACGATTAAATTGACGGTGGAAACCCAGGTCATCGACGGGGTGATAACCTCGTCCCCCTGGCCGATATTGAGGGCCATCAGGAGAAGGTGCATCCCGGCTGTCGCCGAGGAGAGAGCCACGGCCCCATCGCAGCCGCAGTATGTACAAATATCCGCCTCAAACTGGCTGTTCTTTGGTCCGGTAGTGATCCAGCCACTCCGCAGAACCTCATTGACTGCCAAAATATCGCTTTCGCTGAGAGATGGCCTGGAAAAGGGGAGAAAATCTTTGCGCATTGCTGCTCCTTGTAAATGAAGTAATCGCATCTTTCGCGTCCTTGATATCACATCAAGATTAAGAAATGATGAATATACCGACCACCATCTCGGTAAGGTGGCCACATTCCGGGCAGAAGATGTCAGCAGCGAGACTAATTGTCTGCAAAAAAGTAATAGAATAATCTGTATGCTACTGATTGCAAACTCTTTTTACTCCGTGTTTCCAAACCATTTTCCGTGGTTGTTGTATGGAAAACAAGCCAGGATCGACAGGGAAAAACAATGTTTGAATTGGAATGTCGCTCATCGCGCTGAGAGGTATGGGCCTCTTGCCAGTCTTTCCCTGGCGGGGAAATAGTAGTTTCGCGAAATTTTTTCTGGTGAAAACTGTGGATGTGCAAAGAATTTCTCCTTGAAATACACTGTACGAATTGGTACAGATAATGATTTTCGATTTCCTCCAAGTCAATACCGTTCCATGAATCCAATCAGCCCAGCCAATAAAACATCGGTGTTTGAATTAAAAGGCAGCGTAATCACTATACTCGTGCTGCACATCAAAGAAACCGATGCTGATTCTCTCTATCCGCAACTTGAAAAGAAAATGAATCAAGCGCGATCCTTTTTCAAAAGTGCTCCTCTGTTGATAGATCTGAGCGCGGTGGACGAGGAACAGCAGGCGGCCCTGGACTTTAAGTACCTGTCGCACAAGCTTCGCAGTCTGGGCGTGGTTCCTGTAGGTGTTCGTGGCAGTGCGGCGGGTCAAAAAGAACGAGTGCTTCTTGCTGGCTTGGGCTTGCTGCCCGACATCAAGACCGAAAGAACTTTCGATCCCCCTGCGGACCCAGAAACTTTAGAGACTGTCTCGGTCAAAGAAGAGAAACCGCCGGAGCCGGTCGCCCCGGAAGAAGAAAAACTCCCTGCGCCGGTAGCCGAGAAAGAAGAGAAACCGCCTGAGCCATCGGAAACGGTAACAAGCCAGGCAGGCAAGACTGCCCCGACCAAGATAGTAGCCCTTCCCGTACGTTCGGGACAGCAGGTTTTTGCCCCGGAAGGAGATCTTATTATTCTCTCTTCGGTCAATGCCGGTGCTGAGGTTCTTGCTGCGGGGAATATTCATATCTACGGCGCCCTGCGTGGCCGGGCCCTGGCCGGTATACACGGTGATACTACAGCGCGGATATTCAGCCTGCAGTGTAACCCCGAGCTTGTTGCCGTCGCGGGCGAATATGTCGTCAACGAGCTGCTGGATGAGAGAATTATTAACCAAAGCGTGATGGTATCGCTTGAAAATGGCAGCCTGAAATTCGATGTCGTCGGCTCGTTCAATCCTGCATCATGAACGAGTTTTATTAATAGTTCAACCCCTTGTCATCTTTCATAATTATGATTGAACAAAATCTTACAGAAGAATCAGAACAGAAATCAGCCAGAGTGATAGTGGTTACCTCCGGTAAAGGCGGAGTGGGAAAAACAACCACCAGCGCCGCCTTTGCAGCGGGACTGGCTGTACGCGGTTATAAGACAGTTGTCATTGATTTCGATGTCGGTTTACGAAACCTCGACCTGATCATGGGTTGTGAGCGAAGGGTGGTTTACGATCTGCTCAACGTCATTCATGGTGAAGGTTCGCTTAACCAGGCACTGATCAAAGACAAACGGGTGAGCAACCTCTTCATCCTGCCTGCCTCGCAAACCCGCGACAAAGACGCTCTTTCAATGGACGGTGTCGGTGAGGTGATTGCAACATTGCAGCAGAGCTTTGACTTCATTGTGTGCGATTCTCCCGCAGGTATTGAAAAAGGGGCGATGACCGCAATGTATTTTGCCGATGAGGCCTTGGTGGTTACCAATCCTGAAATATCCTCGGTGCGCGATTCGGACCGAATCATCGGCATGCTGGCGAGCAAAACCCGCCGCGCAGAGCAGGATCTTGAACCGGTAAAAGAGCATCTGGTGATTACCCGCTATGATCCGCTCCGGGTCGATAAGGGCGATATGCTCAGTGCCGACGATATTCACGAGATTCTGGCAATACCTTTTCTTGGCGTTGTGCCCGAGTCCAAATGGGTACTTGCCGCATCCAATTCGGGGATACCGGTCACACTTACCGAAGAAGAGAGCGATGCAGGCGAGGCGTATTTCGATATGGTAGACAGATTCCTTGGTCAGGAACGTCCTTTCCGTTTCCTGGATGCCCCCAGAAGAAGTATTTTTTCCCGCTTATTTAGAACTTAATAATATGAAATTTTTCGATTTTTTATTCCGATCCAGACTATCAGACTCTGCCTCCGTTGCCAAAGAGCGCCTCCAGATCATCGTTTCCCATGAGCGAAGACGCGCGTCCACGCCGGATTTTCTGCCTCGCCTCCAGCAAGATATTCTCGAGGTGGTGAGAAAATATATTCAGATCGACGAAGATCAGATCAGACTGTCACTGGATCGAAAAGATGACTGCGAGGTACTGGAGCTAAATATCTCACTTGCCGATCCGGGAGCAGCGATGCAGGCTCCCGGGCGAACAGGTCTGGAGTAGATTCCCGGTATTTGTTCAGCTGCGGGTAACAGAAGTGTTTTTTGGACGGCAATTCATCGCAGCCTGGTGTTGGCAGAAGGGGAAATCGCCCGACAAAGGATGTGCCTGCGGACAGCAGACATACCCTTTGTCCGGGCTGCACACATCAGCTATGCCAGTGCACCCGTATTTTTTTTCGGTGCATAAAGGGCAGGCTTGCTGACAGAATTATCAGCGTCAGCACAAAAAAATGGAGGAACATATCTTTCTGAATGGCTCCCCAGATAATATACAGTGAGCCCGCTCCGGCAAAGAGTGGCGCTCCAAACCTGGTGATGGGGCCGGCCTCACTGAATTTTTTCATGACCCATACATAAAGTGAGATGTAGATCACGTAGAGAAAAGCGATAGGCAGTTCAGAAATATCCATGAATTTGCCGAACCAGCCGGCGAAGTTCCCATACCAGACCAGCAGCCAGAACGCGGAAAGGATAAACCCAAGGATTGCAGAATTTTTGGTGCTGTTGGTTTTTGGATCGATTGTCGCAAAAAAATCCGCATACGGCCCCAGACCTCGAGAAGCGATGGCGAACATTCCGCGCGATGCCCCCATAATCAGCCCGTTCAGGGTGCCAAGGCAGGAAATAATGACAAAGACTGTCAGCAGTGTTCCGCCCATCCGGCCGAAAATCAGAGAAATAACCTGAACCGGGGCATCATTTCCTGCAGCCAGCACCTGCTCATTGGAAAGCACCCCGGAAATTCCCAGATAGTAAAGCATGTAGATAATGACCACAGCTGTTGAGCCGAAAAAGAGCGCTTTTGGCAGGGTACGCTTGGCATCCTTGAGCTCGGCATTTATCGAGGTGGCGATAATCCAGCCTTCATAGGCAAAGGCGGTGGCCAGGGTGGCGACGGCCAGTCCTCCGCCGCTGGATACCGTTTTGGCGGCATTGGTAAAACTGGAAAGAGTCTGCCCGTTCAATAAACCGGTGACAAGACCCACAACGGCAACGAGACCAAGCGGAATAAGCTTGATGACGGTTGCCGAAACCTGCCATCTTCCGGCCAGTATCGGCGAATAGCAGTTCAACAGGAAGAAAAAGACCAGATAGATCGAAGCTATCAGCCAGACCCCGTGCTCAAGGCCGAGCAGCCCCGTGGTGTAGTTGGCAGAAACCCAGGCCAGAACCGCCACCAGTGTGGGATAATAGATAAAGGTCATAAACCAGGCAACCAGATATCCGGCACGCCAGCCATAGGCCTCTTCAAAGTAATCGACCACCCCGTTTACCTTCTCAATCCGGGTCGCAATTTTGGAAAAAACAAAGGCGGTGACGACCATAATCGCCCCACCGATAAGCCAGGCGAGCAGGGCAATCGGCAATCTCCCGCCGGAGGCAGCCAGGACGTCATCCGCCTTGAAAAAAACCCCAGACCCTATGACGATACCGATAACCATCGCGGTTGCCGTCCAAATCCCATATTTCTTTTGTAAGCCGTGCATTGAAAACCTCTGAATAAGCTGTTTTATCAAGGATTGAATAATGATGTTTACATTGAACAAAACCGTCCCTGATTACCCCATTTTCAGGGAAATGCCGAGGGAATAATTTGTGTAACCGTTACAGGAACAAAAGGAGGCTCCAGACGAAGCAAAAGGGTGGAGTTCTGATCAAAACTTGCTCTATGGGCAGGCATGAAGTCATTCTTTCCTGTGCTGACCACTAAAATTCGGCTATATCCCTCTGGATCTTCGAAGCTGTACTCGAGTGTTCATCACATTCTTTAATCTGATTACCCCTAATGTTCAGCTAGTGAACCAGGATGTGAGCTGTTCGTTTCCCGGGACGCCGTAAACCCATCCCTGGGGGCTTCGCTGCAGCCGTCCATGGCTGCAGAGACCCGAAAAACGAACAGCTCACACCCTTCCATTCCGGCAGGCTGGGTTTCAGGGGCAATCACATTCTTTAATATTTGCCAACCGGCGCCAGGTAAAGGGTAAATTGTTCCTTGCCGTCTACCTGGAGCAACTCGTCCATTGCTTCCTGGTCGTAGGCGGCAATGGCACAGGTGCCTGCGTGAATCGCCTCGCAGGCCAGATAGAGATTTTGGCAGACATGACCTGCATCGAGCAGGATGACCCGATGTGCCGCCTGCAGATAGCGCCACTCCATGCGATAAGGCACGGTTGTCCAGACAAATACCACCGCACTGCCTGCAACAAACCCCTGGCCAAAGACAGCCCGGGAGAGCTTGTTTTTGCTCTGCTCATCGAGTGCGTACATTAAAACAAGCTCATTGGAGAAGGGGAGATAGCGATAAAGACCCGGGACAATGTTTTCCACTCTGTGGATGAACAGGTACGTCTCGAAACTGTGTCTGGCTCCCGCTGAAGGGACTGTGCGTAAATGAGGCGTCTGATTCCCTGGATTCCTGGGTCCCTGAGTTGTCCAGAGAAGAAATGCCAATTCTTCAACTTTCAGGTATGCGTCACTGTAGTTTCGTCTGCTGCGCCGATTGCTAATAGCATCGACGATGTCAGTTTCTTGTAGAACAGGACGCCAGGACTTTCTGTCGGGCAGACTGATACGGGGCAGCTTTTGATCAACCTGTTCCTCCAGGGGGGGTGCGGGTACTCCTCTGCTCTGGTCGCTCGCATGAAAATCGATGGTCTTGCGGATACTATCTTTTAAAAAATAGCGATACAGGTCGATGTCTGCCATAGAATAATTCCCTGCTGTTTTGTGGTGGTTGGTCTGGTGCAGCTTTTAAAGCTTCTACCAAATATAATCATATTTCTGTAACAGTCCTCATCTCCTTAGCTGTGCCGGGAAGCAACCCGACCCTTTTGCTCAGCGAGGTGATTTTTCAACCATTTTTTTGATAAAGCCGTGCGCGGTATTATACTGTTTCCTGCCGGCTCGTTTCTTATGTGAAACACCGCCAGACATCAAAATTCCTGGATCAGGAGGTTGCTCATGAAAATAGCAAAAATTCTTCTCCCTTTTGACAACTCTCCCCCCTCCCTGAATGCTGCCAATTATGCCCTCACTCTGGCTAAACTCTCAGAGGCGCACGTTACTGTTGTTACTTGCTATGATGCGGGAAACTGGGAATTATCGGGGATATCGGATTTTCTGATAGAGGGGATTAAAGCCAACAGAAAAAAGACTGCTGAAGAGATACTCCATAAAGCGGAGATGATTTTTATGGAAAATGGCGTGGCGTATCGCCTGGAAGCCATTGCCGGCAGAGCAGGCGAGGTATTTGCCAGGCAGGCACAATCCAGGGAGTATGACCTGATAATCATGGGCTCGCATGGCCACTCAGATATTGCAGGTCTGTTCCTCGGCAGCGTCACGCATAAGGTGCTCAACACGATTTACTGCCCGGTCCTGATTGTGCCTTAAACGGCCGGATTTTTCTCAATGAAGTAGTATGCAAAGAATGCGTCCGTTTTTATGTGACCACCTCATTACTCCTCTTCTCATGTCTTAATGCGTCGAGATTCACCAAAAAGAGTAAAAAGTCTTTCATCATAATCGTGCTGGTGTTATATAAGCATCCTTGCGCTATTATTTGAGCTTGATTTTAACCCAAATCATCCATTTCCTATCCTTCCAGCCAGAGCCGTGTCTGGTGCTGCCCTTATATCTGTTGCTGTCATGAAATCACACCTCCGATGGCTCCTGCCTGGAGACAACACGCGTCTTCTTGCTGTAGCCACATTTATCGGCCTCATCTCCGGAGTCCTCAATATTGTTTTCCGTATTACTGTTCAATTCGTCGAGGAATTTTTCTTCAAAGGCGGAAAGGAATTGTTACGAATCGACCATGGTGGTCTGCACCTCCTCCTCCTGCCACTCATCCCTGTGACTGGCATGATCCTCCTCATTCCTCTGTCGTTACTTTTTCCCGGCGAAGTGAATGGCTACGGATTTACGAAATTTCTCCGCAAAGTAAACCTGGAAGGTGGATATATACGCAGCCGTACCATCTTCTTAAAGATAGTTTCCACAGCCCTCACCATAGGAACGGGTAACTCTGCCGGGGTCGAAGGACCAATCGCCCAGATAGGTGGTGCGATGGGGTCACAGGTGGGTCAGTTTTTTCATGTCTCCGGAGACAGGATGAAACTCTATATCGCTGCCGGTTGTGCCGGCGGGATTGCCGGTATGTTCAATGCGCCAATAGCCGGTGTATTTTTTGCGGCGGAAATAGTGCTGCTGGGCACCTATGAAATATCCTCCTTTTCGGCCCTGATCACCGCCTCAGCCATATCAACCGTGGTCACCCGATCCTACTTTGGGGAAGCAAATCTTTTTGTAATCCCTCAATACTATGTCGTTAACCCCTTTATAGAGCTGCCTCTCTATGCGTTACTGGCCGTGATCACCGGTTTTATCGCAGTATTTCATACCAGGGTTTTTTACTCTATCCGTGATTGTTACCGAAATCTTAAGATCCCCAACCAGTTAAAACCGATAACCGGTGCCGTCATCGTCGGTACAATCGGCATAATGTTCCCACAGGTTATGGGCGATGGGTATCATGCCATCGAAGCAGTACTCTACGGTAGCGAGATGAACAACCTGCTGATCTCACTAATTTTCCTGAAAATATTTGCAACGGCAGTAACGCTGGGGTCCGGCGGGGCGGGAGGACTGTTTGCGCCGGCCCTCTTTATTGGCACGATGATAGGCGGCAGTTTCGGCTCATTTGTGCACAGGTTATTCCCCGATATAACCGCGGGACCAGGTGCTTATGCATCGGTCGGGATAGGGGCCTTCCTGGCAGCATCGACCCATGCCCCCCTTACGGCTATTTTCCTGTTATTTGAGATGACTGGGAATTACAAGATCATCGTGCCAGCCATGCTCGCCTCCATCATCGGTACGGTTGTGGCCACCAAGCTCGATGAGGACTCAATTGATACCGTCGATTTCAGTCGAGAGGGCATTAACATTCACGAAGGTCGTGAAGTGGCGATAATGAAGTCACTTAAAGTCGGTCTGGCAATAACTGAAGATATTAATTTTATAAGTGAAGAGGCAGATATTAACCAGCTGCTGTTGACTTTCAGTGAGAGCAAGGACGGATTCTACTTCCCGGTCATCGACGAGTCAGGGAAAATGACGGGAATAGTCTCCATGACCGACGTCAAAAAGATTATTCACCGTGACTCCCAGGCCCGATCAGAGCAGACGGTAGGTTCGATCTGTCACCGTGATATCATAATGCTGACGCCCGATGACACTCTCTACACAGCAATGGAACTTTTCGATATTAAAGGAATTGAAGAAATTCCCGTTGTTGAATCCCTGGACAATCAATGGGTTCTGGGCATGCTCAAGCGACGCAGCGTTATCTCCGCATATAATCGCGAAGTTCTGCGAAAAGGCATAAGTGAAAAAGTAGGGTCTATCCGAGTATCGGCTCAGCAGCAATAATGCCACTGCTCCTGACGGTGCCAGTTTGAGCTTTCCTTCTGGGGCGTAGCTCCAGGTGCCGCATGCCGCTGTCAAAAGAGCGGAAATCTAAAAAACCCTTTACTTGAATAGGTCGTTGTGATGTACTTACTATGCCACAATGTCTTAATGACATTGCTATGAAAAACTATTGAGCAGGATCCCGATCATAAACGACCGGGTATAATTCCGAACTTCACCTACATGTTTCGCCACGCTCGACGGGCCTTAAAAAATTTGTGATGACCACTCAAGTTCAGCTGAGAAGGTTTAGAGGGATATGAGATCCCCTTTGCACGACTGTTCCGCAGCCTGGATGTGTGCGGTCAAGCCCCCAGGGATGGGTTTATGACGTCCCGTGAAAGGGGCACCTCATATTCCTATATAGCTGAGGTTTAGTGGAACTCACCAAAAAATATAAATATCTTGAAAGTATTGAAAAAGATCGGAGTAAATGGCTTTACACTTATTGAAATAATGGTCTCTATCGCCATTATCGGAACCTTGGCCGCCATCGCCACCCCCAATTACATCAGTTATAGAGAACGGGCTGTAATTGCTGGTGTTATTGCCGACTTCAAAAGGATTGAAACTGCCGCCTACGCCTTTAAGGCGTATAATAACCGTTTTCCCAATACCCTGATTGAGGCGGGACTGGGCAACCCTGTCGATCCCTGGGGCAATGCCTATGTGTATTATCCAATCGATAATGTACCCAAAGGGGTAAAGATCCGTAAAAACAAAGCATTGCATCCGGTGAACACCGATTTTGATCTTTATTCTGTGGGGAAGGATGGCAAGAGCGTTGCCCCTTTCACCGCCAAAGCCAGTCAAGATGATATCGTCCGTGCAAATGATGGTGCCTTTTTGGGACTCGTTGCAGACTACTGAAAATTATGCAGATCGGAATCTCCTTTTTCAAAAGCAGAATTGCCCGCCGTTTTTTTGTCTTGTTCCTTGGATGCGCGTTTTTGCCCTTAACCATTTCTGTTGTGTATTCCTATTATAGGGTCGAAAATCAGCTCTACGAACAGACTACGCTCCGCATGGAAAACGACTGTAACGTATATGGTATGGCTCTGATGGATCGTCTCATCCTTATGGACAATCTCATCCAATTTTATGCCTCATACCTGACTGCTGGCGGTCAAAGCACGAATGGCATCCCTGACGTGCTCCGCGAGCAGGTAACGACAATGTTTGTTGGTCTGGGCCTGTATAAGGCGGGATCCGGTCTGACAACGCTCTCCGGCGTCATAGACTTGGAGCCGGATTTTGATCTCTTTGATCAACTGCTTCAGCAACAGGGAAAACCCACTCTTTACACGAGTAAAACAAAAAGCCCAGGCAAGGCGGTGTATCTTCTTGTTCCGTTTACAGCCGTTGGCAGCCAGGGGCTTCTTGTCGCTCAACCCGAATCCTCTATTTTATGGGGAGTTGGGGTCAATGACGTGCTGCCTTCCATGACTGAACTGGCCATTTATGATGGGACCGGTCAGCTGATTACCGCAACACAGATCTCACCTGGTGCTACGTTGCCAGCCACGGCCAACCATTCAGCAACCAGCAATTACTTGCGTTTCGACTACGCAATTGATGGAGAAAGGTACATGGCCAGCGGCTGGCCGTTGTTCCTTAATTCCCGTTTTAACGGTCAGACATGGACCATCATTCTCAGTGGCACGCGTTCCAATATGCTGCGTGCCATGCTTGGGTTCAAACGAACTTTCCCCCTGATAATTTTACTCTCTTTCTGGAGCATCCTTTTGCTTTCGCTGTTTTTCATTCGGAAAACATTAAACCCCCTGGAAATGTTGCGACAGGGCACCGAACGAGTGGGGAAAAAGGATTTCAACAGTCGGGTTGAGATCACCAGCGGTGATGAATTCGAACAACTGGCCGAAAGCTTTAACACCATGACCAGCCAATTGAACAAACAGTTCAACACCCTGGCTCTTATTGACGAGATCGACCGATCTATCCTTTCAAGCCTGGATTCGTCGGTGATTATTCCCCGGTCGCTGCGCATGATTTCGGAATTTTTTTCCGACCGGTTGATCATACTTGCGCAACGCACACCGGAGGATCTGAACCGGATGCGATTGACCATTCTTGAAGGGAGTCACCACAATGATCTCGATGAAGAATATGTGCAATTAAGCAAGGAAGAACAGGAAGTGCTTTTCTCGGGAGAACGGTTCAGAGTTTTGCAACGGGATACTTTCCTGCCCCGTTTCCTGGTGGACCGAACGACCAGTGATTCCTTCTTGTTTCTGCCGCTCAATTCGGAACGGCATGTCATCGGTGCTCTAATCCTGGACTTCACCATTCCGGCAGGGCAGGATTCGATGGAGCAGATAGGTCAAGCGCGGCAGCTTGCTGATCAATTGGGCATAGCCCTGGCCAACGCCCGTCTGGTTTCCAACCTGGAACGACTGTCCCTTGGAACGGTGGAGGCTCTGGCCCGCACTGTTGATGCGAAAAGTAAGTGGACGGCGGGGCATTCGGAGCGCGTCGCTGACCTGGCGGCAAGAATTGGCCGAGCGATGAATTGGGACAAGGAGCAGCTGGAAATATTGCTTCGGGCTGGATTGCTGCACGATATCGGCAAAATCGGTATACCTCTCGCGGTATTGGATAAACCCGATAAACTGACCGATGAAGAATACGGCTCAATCAAAATGCATCCTGCCATCGGCGGAAAGATCCTTGAGCCGATCCACGTGTACAAGGACATTATTCCACTAATCATACAACACCACGAACGTTTTGATGGCAAAGGCTACCCGGATGGACTCTCAGGCGAAGAAATCGCTATCGGTGCCAGGATTCTCTGTGTCGCTGATGTGTACGATGCCCTGATCAGCCAGCGTCCGTATCGTGAGGGGTGGCTCAAGGAAAATGTTCTGGCCTTTATGCGCGAAAACCGTGGAACCATGTTCGATCCAGACGTGGTGGATGTATTCCTATCCCTGGATGTGTGAAAAATTTTCTTCAAAACAGATGGGCAATCATTTGATAAGAGGCAGCACGATGAGAATTCTCTCAATAGTAATCCTGGTCATTACTTTGTTGGCAACTGCTGGGTGTGAAAAAAAGTCGCCCTTCGTAACCATCGATTTATTAGAAGCAGCAGCTCGTGGCGATCTGACTGGGGTGAAAAACCTTCTCGACCAGGGGGCCGATGTCAATGTCAAGAATAAGGACGGGATAACCGCTTTGATGCTCGCCTCTGCTGACGGTTACAAGGATATTGTGGAACTGCTGCTTACCCAGGGTGCCGATGTCAATGGTCTGAATAATAACGGCGAAACTGCTTTGGATCTTACCTCTTATACGGAAATCAAAGTATTGCTGCGCAAGTATGATCAATCGGCAACACCTGATTTCTTATGCTATGCCGCACGAGTGGGAGATATCCATGCCGTCGAAACCTATCTCGCCAGAGGAGTCGATATTAATGCCAGGGAGACCGAGGGCTTGACTGCTTTAATTGAGGCATCTCAGGAAGGTAAAAAAGATGTAGTTGCGTTGCTGCTGGAAAAAGGGGCCGACATAAATACCAGAACAGAATATGGACTCACCGCCTTGATGGCGGCTTCTCGGAATGGCCACAGCGATGTCGTGAAGCTGCTGCTTGCCAAGCGGGCCGATGTCAATATCAAGAACACCTACGGCGACAGTGCGTTATCCATCGCTTCTAAAATGAGCCACAGGGACATCGTGGAGCTACTGCACCAGCACGACGCGGCCGCAAAATGAACGGCCAGGGTTAAGAAAACTCGTATCCAGCGGCATCAGCCCAGGACGAGCCGCCGGGAATACGGGCCATGGCATCACTTTTCGCCACTCCATTCTCAATCATCCTCCGAGATAGAGGCGCTGGACTTCGGGGTCGTCGAGGAGTTGGGTGCCACTGCCGGTCAAACGATTTTGGCCCGATTCAAGGACATAGCCGCGATTGGCAACGGACAGACCTTTGCGGGCATTCTGTTCGACCAGCAAAAAGGAGATGCCCTGCTGGTTCAAAGCAGTGATTGTCGCAAAAATATCATCGACAACCAGCGGGGAAAGGCCGAGGAACGGTTCATCCAGGAGAACAAGCCTGGGTTTGAGAAGGAAAATTCTCGAAAGAGCCAGCATCTGGCGCAGGCCGCCCGAGAGCGATCCCGCCGGACTGTGCAGTTTGTCTTTCATCCAGGGAAAAGTTTCCAGGACAGTTTCCAGCCGCTCCTGAAAGAGGGACTCGGAGATGAAAATCCGGCAAAGATGCAGATTTTCCAGGAGTGACAGGCTGGGAAAGACGTTGCGTCCCTGGGGGACAAAGAGAATGCCCAGAGTAATCTTCTGTGATCGCTACAAGCACAAGCGGGCAAGAATCTCCAGATAGAGAGCAACGCCTTCAAGCAAGTCATTTACCATCACATATTCATCAACTTTATGGGCCATACCCGAATCGCCCGGACCCAGCACAACAACGGGCGCATTGCCAAGACCCGGGCCAAGAATTCCGCCATCGGTGTAAAAAGTGACAATTGCCGGCGGGTGCGTTTGTTTCCGTACGGTATCACAGGCGGCAAAAATCTCCGGGATGCCGTCGCTTTCCGGGGGGGTCCACAGCGGCGGCAGATCAAAGATCACTTCAAATTCGGGATCCAGAGGCGCAAGCAAGGTGGTAATCTTGTGCAGAATCTCGGTATGCGACCAGTTTACGGTGGAACGGATATCGATGCCTACCTCGGCCAGGTCAGGCACGGAGTTGTAATTGTCGCCGCTCAAAAAACGACTGGTCACCAGCGTTGCCTCACCCATGACATCATGTGCCTTCCCCCTGACGATGTCACCATTCAGTGCCACAACAGCCCGGGCTGCTTTTAACAGGGCATTTATGCCAAGCTCGGGAAAGGCGGCATGGGCAGTTTTGCCGTGGAACAGTGTTTTTAACCAGAACACCCCTTTATGGCCGAGCCGGGGAATATTGCCGGTGGGTTCTGCCACCAGTATGCAGCGGGCCCTGGGCAGCACCTTCTGACTGATAAGCGACGCCGCCCCCGCGCAGCCAATCTCCTCATCCGCGGAAAGAACCAGCGTGACCGGTTTTTCCTTGATTTTATCGGCGAAATGAATCGCCGCCGCGACCAGCACGGCAACGCCGCCCTTCATGTCTGCCGCCCCTCTGCCAAACAGTTTGTCCTCAACGACCAGGGCCCCAAGCGGGTCGGTTTGCCAGGGTTGAGAGCCAAAGGGGACGGTGTCGAGATGACCCGACAAAATAACGGCAGGCCGGTCCATTCTCCCTTTGTGCGCAACCAGTGAACTGCGGTTGGTGCCGTACTGGTACTCTTTGAGGTGAAATCCGGCGTCCTGGAGAAGCGGGGCGATAATACGGACAGCATCAGCCTCATTTCCCGGTGGATTGACGGTATTTACCCGTATAAGCTGCCGGGCTAAGGATACGGCAAGAGTATTATTCACGATATTCCCTGGTGCTCTTATGAACGAAAGCACCCTGGTCAAAGGTGCCCCCCATGGTGCAGAAGTAAAAATCAGACAGGGTATAACTGTTAATGGTTATTGGGTAACTTTGCAAATGATGATTGGGATTTTTTTTGATGCAACCGTGCATTTTTCAGGTCGCCTGGTGAAAAACCCTCCTTGACTGATCGATATTGTAAATATTGCGGGAGAGGGCCGAACATGATAGCTTGGCTGTTGCATCTGCAGGCAGCGAAGAGGTGATTCTCCAACAACACATAGCCGCGAAAATGTTTGATCATGGTACAGCTCTATCTCAATGAATATGTAAAGAACCTGGTCGGCCGAACGGTATGTATCGCCTGTCGCGAGGGAATCCTGCGCGATCATTTTAATGAGATCGTCGCCGACATTAAATTTTTAGTAAGAAAAGGCGTCGCCACCACCCTGTTTCACAATCTGCCTCATCGCTTTGCCAACCAGAAGTTATTGAAAAAACTGGAACTACGTCTGCCTGAAACGAGCCTTATCAGGATCGCTCCGGAGCTTGATTTTTACCAGGAAGTTCTGCAGCATCCGGATACCATCTATAAACTCATTTTTCTTGAACGCCGTTATCTTATTGATAACAAGGGTTATAAAATCAATGCCCTGACCACCCGAAGAGTGCGGGAGGCAATGGCCGATTATGCCGATTTTGGTGATTTTATCGGCAATGTGAACTTTAAAGACACCATGAATCGCATCTGCGAAAAGATTGAGGCGGGCCAGTGCGAGCGTATTCATATCCTGCCGGCCGGAAAGAATACCATCAAACACGAGCTGTTCACCGTGGAAGGCACCGGAACGATGATCGCTGACAACTTCAGCGAGGAACTGCGGCAGGTGCAAACCGATGAAGAGGTGGCTATTGTGCGGCGGATTCTGGCTATGTATAAGCGTTCAGGATTCCTGAAACCCCGAAGCAGGCAATATCTCAGTGACAACAGGCATCACTTTTTTGTGACGGCGATTGACGGGATTGTGGTCGGTTGTCTGGAGCAGAAGATAATCGATGAGCGGACCGTGGAACTGGGGGCTTTGGCAATCTCCGCCCGTTTTCGTAATCAGAGGGTGGGGGTCTTTACGGTCAATGCCTTTATCGACAAGATGGTTGAACAGGGCTACAGCCGGTTTATTTCGTTGACCAGAAATCCTCGACTGCAGGCCCTCTACCTCCAGCTGGGCTTTGTCGAAGAGAGCCCGCCGGAATACTCCCGCCGCCAGAGTGAGAGTCCCGATGTACAGATGTTTTTAAAAGAGAGGCAGCATCAGTAATTTTTTTGCGAGAGATTCATTTACACCCTGTAAATTATCCTGACACCACGTCATGCGGCAATATCGTGGGGATTTCGGTTTACGAGTATGGTTGTCCATTCCCGTTTAATAACTAGTTGTTTTTTCAATCAGATACCGAATGGGAAAATGTTTGGAAAAACATTAAAAGAGATGCCTTGCTGTGGCACAGTCTGTGCAAGATAGTTACCTTATACTATGGATATATGGAAAAATCTTTGACAAGGGAGACAGAAATGAGACCTATCAAACGAGTTGTTGTTCCCGTCGATTTTGCTTACCATACGGACGCGCTTGTTGACTATGCAGCGTATCTGGCCGGAGAGTTCTCAGCCCTCACCCATTACATCCATGTCGTTGAATTCTACCCGGGCAATTCAATGACACCGCTCTCATACGTCCAGGAATATGAAGCAAAGTTGCTGGCAGATGTACGGGTCAGAATGGCGCAGCTTCTTGAGGACAACAAAGAGAGGTGCAAAGGGTGTACCGGGAAGGTCATTGTCGGTGATCCAGTCGATTCGATCATTGAATATGCCACCGCTCAGGATGCCGATTTGATTATCATGGGAACCCATGGCTCGAAAGGGCTGGAAAAGATCCTGCTCGGCAGCGTCGCGGAAAGAGTCCTGAAAGCGGCGCATTGTCCGGTGCTGATTATGAATCCGTTCAAAAAATAGTCGTCCGGGGGATGCGCTTTTGGTCACTCTTCAGGTGTGAGGTAAACTCTCAGCACATGAAAACTCGTACTCCATGCCGAAAAAACCAGCTGCACAGACTGATGATTTTTCCCTGTCTTCTGTGGTGTCTCTTCGTTTTGTCGTCAGCGCAGGCAGCGGAAAAACCAGTTAAAATCGGGGTGCTGGCGGTGCGCGGCGCAGCACAATGCCTCAAGAACTGGTCGCCAACGGCAGAATATCTCACCAGGCATATTCCGGGCTTTGCATTTGTCATCGTGCCCTTAACCCATGATCAGATTACCCCCAGCGTCCGCAATGGCGAGGTGGATTTTATCCTGACCAATTCCTCCTATTATGTGGAACTGGAACAAGGGTATGGCGTCAACCGGATCGCGACCTTGAAAGAGATGCGGCTCGGCCGGGTCTATTCGCAATACGGCAGTGTCATCTTCAGCCGGGCGGATCGAAAGGATATCAGAAAGCTGGCGGATCTCAAAGGGAAGTCGTTTATGGGGGTCTCCGAAAACTCCCTTGGCGGCTGGCTGATGGCCTGGCGGGAATTGAAGGAAAACGGCATTGATCCCCATAAGGCTTTTAAAGAAATACTGCACAGGGAGACCCATGATGAGGTTGTCTATGCGGTCCGCGACGGGCTGGCTGATGTCGGGACCGTGCGCACCAATACGCTGGAAGAACTGAGCGCCGAGGGGAAGATCAATCTCCAGGACTTTTTTGTTTTTCCCCGACTGCACGATCCAGGGCTGAAGACCCCGTACCTCTGCACGACGAGAGAATATCCCGACTGGCCGATGGCAAAGGCCAAAGAGACATCGGTCGAGCTGGCCGAAAAAGTTACCGTGGCATTGCTGCAGATGAACGCCGACTCTCCGGCCGCCCAGGCGGCAGGCTGTGCCGGCTGGACGATACCGATGAATTATCAACCGGTCATGGATCTCATGATGGCACTGCACGTCGGGCCCTATAAAGATCTCGGCAAGGTTACCATCCATAACATTTTGCGCGATTACTGGCCGTGGCTGCTTGTCTCCATTATCGTCATCTGTTCACATGCCGCCTTCACCGGGCTGATTTTAAAGCTCAACCGTCGCATCAAGGCATCGCATGATTCCCTGACCAAGGAGATTGAATTACACAAGAAAATGGATAAGGAACTCGAACTGGCCAAGGAGCAGGCCGAGGCGGCGACCCTTGCCAAGAGCCAGTTTCTCGCCAATATGAGCCATGAGATCCGTACGCCGATGAACGGTATAATCGGCGCCACCGATCTGGCCCTGGCGGAGCCCTTGTCGAACGAAGTAGAACATTATCTGCATATTGTGCAGAACTCTTCCTATTCCCTGTTGGGGATTATCAACGATATCCTCGATTACTCAAAGATCGAGGCCGGGCAGCTGGAGCTGAAAGACCGGGTGTTTCGACTTGATGAGATGTTTGACCGGGTCATGGATGTATTCATTAACCAGGTGGCGGAAAAAGGGATCGAACTGCTGGTGGATATCGAAAAGGATACGCCGCGGATTCTGCTTGGTGATTCCCTGCGACTCCAGCAGATACTGACCAATTTAATCGGTAATTCTATTAAATTCACCAGCCAGGACGGCATTATTCTGGTCAGTGCCTGGGATGTGACGGCGCAGACCGAGGGGCTGACCGACGATCAGCTGATGCTGGCCTTTTCCGTCAAGGACACCGGTACCGGCATATCGCCGGATTATCTGCCGTCGCTCTTTGAACCCTTTACCCAGGGGGATTCCTCTTCGACCAGGAAATATGAAGGAACCGGCCTTGGCCTCAGTATCTGCAAAAAATTTGTGAACATGATGCACGGCAGCATTGATGTGGTCAGTACGCCCGGGGTGGGAAGTACCTTTACTTTTACCGTGCGCCTCGTCAGGGCGGCAACGCCGATTGGCTCGATGTTTGATATCCCGCCGGATCTGCGCGGCATAAACGTTCTGGTGGTAGACGATTGTGCTGACAGCCGGGATATAATGGCCAAGATTCTGACTTCTCTTGATTTTAATGTGGAAACGCTGGGCTGTGGGAAGGATGCGCTGCAGCGCCTGGAAGTTGATGCGGCGGCGGAGGATCCGGTGGATTTAGTCTTGATGGACTGGAAGATGCCCGGGATGGACGGAATCGAAACATCGAAGAAGATTCGTAAGGAATTAAACCTCAAGCTGCCCATTATCATGATGACCGCCTTTGCCAAAGAGGTGCACCGGTCGGAGGCGGAGGAAGCCGGAGCCAACGGTTTCCTGACTAAACCGATTTTTCAATCGACTCTGTTTGATGCAATTATGGATGCCTTTGGCAAGCAGGGGCAGCACAAAAAAGGGACAAAAACAGATTTTACCACCAGGGCGTCGATGTATAAAAAACGTTTGAAGGGATGCAGGATCCTGGTGGCGGAAGATAATTTTACCAACCAGGAGGTGGCCAAGGCGATTCTCGGCGGCGCCGGGGTCTTCGTCACCATCGTGGTTAACGGCGAAGAGGCGGTTGAAGCAGTGCGAAAAGGGGGCTATGATGCTGTACTGATGGATGTGCAGATGCCCATCATGAATGGATATCAGGCGACGAGGCGAATACGGAAACTGCCTGGCTGCGAGGACTTGCCGATTGTGGCAATGACTGCCCATGCCATGAAGGGGGATGAGGAAAAATGCCTGGAAGCGGGCATGGATGGATATGTTGCCAAGCCCATTAACCAGGATCGGTTTTTTTATACCCTGTGGCGGGTGCTGAAAAACCGTAAAAGAATAACGGATTCGGAGGAGGACGCGGCTGAACCCGACGATGCCGGGACCGCCGGTAATAAAGAGACTGCAGGAGCCGGCACCATTGCAGGCGATGCTCTGCAGGCGGAGAAAGTCGCCGAGATCCAGCTGCAGCTGCCGGCGATCGATGTCGCTGAGGTATTGCAGACGACAGGTCTGCAGTGGCCGATCCTGCAACAAATTCTGGTGGGATTTTACCAGGATAACACGGAAACTGTGGATACTATCGTAAATGCTGCAGCGAACAACGACGGGCAGTCTCTGCTGGGACTGGCCCACAGATTGAAAGGCAGCGCTGCCAACATCGGCGCCCACGCGGTGCAGGGAACCGCAGATGCCCTGGAGGCTGCCTGCAGTAAAGAACCGTCCCCGGCAAGCATTGCCGGCCCGGTGCAGGCCCTGGTAAGAGAATTGACACTTCTTCTCGAGCAGTTAAAACCATTGACCGAGAAGGTCGACAGTGTTGCGGTGAAGCCTGCGGCAAATGTTGCGGTCGGCGATCCTCTGCAACTTTTAGAGACATTAGTCGGGGCCATTGAGCAGGCGGACCCGCAACAGATAGAGGGGACTTTCGCTGCGGTGAAAAGACAGTTTGCCGGCCGGAAGATTGTTGAGCCATCACTGTTGAAGATCCTGGATGTGCAGATTCGTCGTTATGACTATGATCAGGCTCTGAAGACTTTAGCACAGATGAAAAGCTCCCTGGAGGCAAATTAATGAACGAACATCGGCCGCTGGTCCTCATAGTCGATGATAATGCCACAAATATCGATTTACTGGTCAACACCCTAAAGGAAGAATATCGTCTGGGCATTGCCAAAAGAGGTGCTTCCGCCCTTGAATACGCCGAAAAATATATGCCTAACCTTATTCTTCTCGATATCATGATGCCGGAGATGGATGGTTATGAGGTCTGCTCCAGGCTGAAAAAAAATCCTCTAACCAATTCGATTCCCCTGATATTTATCACCGCAAAAAGCGAAACCATTGATAAAACGAAGGCTTTTGCCATGGGGGCGGTCGATTATATCACCAAACCGTTTCATACGGCGGAGGTCAAGGCCAGGGTCAAGACCCATATCGCGCTGGAGGAGATGAAATCCCAGCTGGTTTCCCAGAATGCCCAGCTGGAAAAGATGGTTGAAAAAAAAACCATCGAAATTCAGGAAATGCTCCATGGCAGTATCTGCAGTATGGCCCTGATGGCGGAAATCCGCGATCCGTATACCGCCGGACATCAGCAGCGGGTGGCCCAGCTGGCCTGTGCGATTGCGGCAAAGATGGGACTCTCTGACTGGCTGATCGAGGGGATTCGCATTGCCGGGCTTCTCCACGATGTGGGGAAAATACGTATTCCCGTTTCCATTTTGAACCGCATGGGACAGCTGCTCGATGCCGAACTGGAGGTCATCAAAATCCATCCCCAGATCAGTTTCGAAATCCTGAAAAACATCCCCTTTCCCTGGCCTTGTGCCCAGATGGTTTTTCAGCATCATGAGCGGCTGGACGGCTCCGGCTATCCGCTGGGGCTTCGTGGCGATGAGATGCTTCTTGAATCAAAAATTCTGGCCGTAGCCGATGTCACCGAGGCGACAAGCTCCTTCCGGCCGTATCGTCCGGCCAAGGGCATGGAGGCCGCACTCGCCGATTTGAGAAAATGCCGGGGGATCACGCTTGATGCCGAAGCGGTCGATGCCTGTCTGGAAATCTTTGAAAGCGGTACCTTTGTCTTCGAGTATGATCTCCAGAAGCCTTCGCCGATTCTCTGTGTTGCCTCGCCCGAAATGCTGCATTCAACGATGCCGTCTCATCCGAATCGTTGAGGAGAGCTCGCTTTTTCAGTTGTTTTCATACCGGCGGATTGCTATCTTTGTCGCCAGGGTTCTCCCTGCTGCGCCCCATTCTCAACCCAGGGAATTGCCCGATGGTGTCGTATACAAAGTTGAAGCTATTTTCTTAAATGAGGTGGTACCATTAATATCATTCATTCCGTGCAGGAAATGCAGGCCCGGGCAGACGAGATGAGGCGTTTAGGCAAGACAACCGCCTTTGTACCTACCATGGGCTATCTGCATGCAGGGCACGTGTCGTTATTGCGTATCGGCAAACAGAAAGGTGACGATCTGGTTTTGAGTATCTTTGTCAACCCGGCGCAGTTCGGACCCAACGAAGATCTGAGCTCCTATCCCCGGTCCCTGGAACGCGATCTGGAGCTGGCCGAAAAAGAGGGTGTGGACGCGGTTTTTGTGCCGACCGACAAGGCGCTCTATCAGGATGGCTACCAGACCTATGTCGAGTTGGAGAAACTGCCGCACCATCTGTGCGGATTGTCGCGGCCGGTATTTTTTAAAGGGGTGACGACTGTTGTGACCCAGTTGTTTCATATCGTCAAACCCCATGTTGCCATTTTCGGTGAGAAGGATTTTCAGCAGCTGGCTGTAATCCGGCAGATGGTGGCCGATCTCAAGTTTGATATCGAGATTGTCGGCGGACCTATCATCCGGGAGGCTGACGGGCTCGCCATGAGTTCGCGAAACGCCTACCTGAAGGACCATATGCGGCCGGCCGCCCTCAGTTTATCAAAGGCCCTGGAAAACTCCCGGCAAATGGTGCAGAGCGGCATCTCCGATGCCCGGGAAATTGTCGAGAAGGCAACGGAAATACTCGCCGCGTTTCCGGCAATTACCATTGACTATATCTCCATCTGCGATCCTGTGACTCTGGACGATGTTGCCTTGATTGAAGGCAGAACGCTCATGGCGATTGCCGTTGCCCTTGAAAAAATAAGGCTTATAGATAATACGATTCTGCAACCCTGAAACCTCGTTAACAGCCATTTTGCACGCAACGTATATTTTTATGCGTTGCGTGAAGATGATCAAAAAGGAATTATTTTGAAAACCCATGAAATTACCAAAATACTCGTCTCGGAAGAAGAAATTAAAAAGACGGTCCAGCGGCTTGGTGCGGAAATAAATGCCCATTACGGGCAGCTTGACCGGGAACTTATTGTTGTCGGTCTGCTGCGGGGGTCTTTTATTTTCATGGCCGACCTGGTGCGGCAGATCAAGATCCCCCTGGTGGTTGATTTCATGACGCTGGCCAGTTACGGCGATGGTACGGTCAGCAGCGGCGACGTCAAGGTGGTTATGGATCTGGACTCGTCGATCGAGGATCGGGACGTCCTGCTGGTGGAAGATATTGTCGATACCGGCAGGACCTTCAGCAAGGTCATCCGGATGATGCGCAACCGGAATCCCCGGTCGCTGAAAATCTGTGCTTTTCTCAATAAACCCGCGGCCCGGATAGTCGATATTGATATCGATTTCTGCGGCGTGGATATTCCCAACGAGTTCGCCGTCGGTTACGGCCTCGATTATGCGCAGGGCTACCGGCAGCTTCCCTATGTCGGGGTTCTCGACCCTGATTCCGCGCAATAGGATTCTAGCCGACCAGTTGGATCAGGACCGTGCTCAGCCATGGAAAATAGGTAATGATCAGCAGGGTAATGAGCAGCAGGCCGAGAAACGGTATGGTGGCATGGTACAGTTCGGTTACCGGGCGCTCAAAACGATAGGAAGCGAGGAACAGGTTCAGGCCTACCGGCGGAGTACAGTAGCCTATCTGCAGATTGGTGAGAAAAATAATGCCCAGGTGGATCGGGTCGACGCCATAGCCCACGGCAATCGGCAGGATTATCGGTACAATCAGCACCAGGGCGGAGAAGATGTCCAGCATTGCGCCGACGATGAGCAGAAAGACGTTGAGCAGCAGTAAAAAAGTATATTTGCTGTCGATATAGCTCCGGATAAAATCAAACAGTCGGGACGGTACCTGCTGATCGATCAGGTAGTTGGTTGAGGCCATGGAGGCGGCGAGGATGACCAGTATCCCGCCAAACAGCACCATGGACTTACTCATGACCGCCGGCAGCTGCCGGAGCGGCACATCCCGGTGAATCCCCACCTCGACCACCAGCACATAGAGGGCAGTGACCGCCGCCGCTTCGCCGGGGACGAAAATCCCGCCATAGATGCCGCCGAGCAGAATAACCGGCAAGGGCAGTTCCCAGCCGATTTCCCGCAATCCCTGCCATCTTTGCTGGGCGCTGTAGGTTGGTCTTGCCTGTCGGGGCGGACTTTTCACCAGCGCGTAGCCGATCAGCAGCAGGAGCATGAGCATGCCCGGCAGGATGCCTGCCAGAAAGAGGTGGTCGATCCGCGATTCGGCGATAACCCCGTAGATGATGAGCGGCAGGCTGGGCGGAAAGAGCAGGCCCAGACTGCCGGACGAGGTGATAAGGCCCATGGAGAACTTGTCACCGTACCCGTCTTCCAGCAGGGCTGGCAAGAGCAGGCCGCCCAGGGCAAAAATGGTCACCCCGGAGGCACCGGTAAAAGCGGTGAAAATGGCGCAGACACAAAGAGTGATGACCGCCAGGCCGCCCGGCAGCCAGCCGAGAAAAATCTGGGAAAAACGCAGCATGCGGCTGGGGGCCTTGCTTTCCGAGAGCAGAATACCGGCAAAGATGAACAGCGGCAGGGAAACGAGCAGCGGGGTATCGGCCAGTCGGGCCATCTCGATGATAACCACCGAGACATCAATGTCGGCCGAGACAAAAGAGAGCAGGGCGAGAGCGCCGATGACCAGAAAAAGCGGGGATCTGAACAGGGCCAGAAAGAGTATCAGGGTTTTCAGGATGCTCATGGCTGTACGCTGTCCGCCGGTTGGTCTGGCGAGCAAAGAGTTCTCAGCTGGGCGAGCAGCAGCAGGAGATACTTCAGGGTAATAAGACCAAAGGCTACCGGAAAGATGCCGTTCCAGAACCAGAGGGGCAGGGACAGGGGACCGACTCCGCCGGTCTCTATTTCATCGCCGAGAAATCGCCATCCGGCCCAGGTCAATCCGGCGGCGGCAAGGGTACAGAACAGGTGGGTTACCAGGACAACCCACGGTTCAAGCTTTGCAGGGAGAGAGTCGCCGATAATGTCCAGGGCAATGTGTTTGCCCTGGCCGGTGGCGGCAATCGCCCCGATAAGGCCGCACCAGAGCACCAGATAGCGCACCAGCGGGTCTGCCCAGAGCAGGCCGGTTGCAAAAAAGGTGCGCAGCACAATCTGCACACAGGCGAGCAGGATCATCGCGGTGAGCAGCAGGCAGAGCCCCAGGCTTTCTCCTTTGTCGATCAGACGCAGAAGGGGGTGGGTCTGAAAGATTGTGCTTTTCTGCTTCTCGATCAATTCGCACCCGTTGCTGGTGTTGTCTTGCGGAATGTATCACGCAGGCCGATGGTCTGGTCATAGATATCTTTTGACAGCGAGTCCGGCACCAGCAGTTTTACGGTATCACCAGTTTTTTCGCGCAATATCTGGCTCGTTTCTTGGTCAACCTTCAGGAATTCGCAGCCGCGTTTTTCGAGGACCTGACGGGAATCGCTGTTGCTTTCCCTGGTCTTTTGCAACAGGACTGGAAAGTGATTCCGGGCGGCTGCCTCGATTGCTTTCCTGTGCGTTGCAGGAAGCCGGGCGAAGCTCTTGCCGTCCAGGGCAAAAACCCCGTAGGCGTATCCATAGGGGATGTCGGCTATATAGCGGGCCTTGGTGAACCACTGCAAAACGATTGAGCCGTAAAAGGAGTTGTAGACTGTCTCGACCAGGCCGCTCTGCAGCGACGTCAGGACATCCGGGATGGACAGCTGGACCGGTGAAATGCCGAGGGTGGAAAGGTACGCCTCGGATACAGGATCTCCTGCGGGGCTCCAGTTTTTTGAATTCTTGAGAATTGCAAAAGTGGCAATGGGTTGTGTCGACATGGCGTAGATAAAGCCTACCTCGGTCATGGCAATATATTCCAGGCCTTTTTCACGGAATCGCTCCTTAAAGGTGGGGGTCAATCCTTCTTTTACATAGTCGACCTCGGCATAGGAATCGAACAGAAAAGGGATCGAGAGGACCCGGAAATCGGGAACGAAGGCGGAAATTCCGGTCATGGTAAACCCGCCCCCGTGCAGCTGGCCGACCCGCATCTTGCGATACATGGACTGGTCGTCGCCCATAACGCCCCCGGGGTACATGCGAAAGCTCACCTCGCCGCCGGTTTTCTCGGCAACTTCTTTGGCAAAGTTGTCAAACTGTTCAATCCAGACCGAACCCGCCGGGGCGAGTGTCGCGATTTTAAACAGATATTTCGGTGCCGCCTGCAGTTGGTGACAACTGAAAAAAAGAAGGGATAACATGGCCAGAAGGGTGGTTGCAAAGCGTTGCATGGTTTCTCCGTGAACAGCAAATTGAAGAAGATACGTTTTTATTAATTGAAATAATTTTCTTTGAGCAGTCTTTTAGCCCGACTGACGGCGATCTGGTTGCTGAGCCCAAATTCCGGGGCACTGTCAAGCGGGAAGGCAAGCACCTCGTGCAGCAGGCGGTCGTGCAGTTTCTGATCGAGCGTTGTTCTGGCCAGCGTTTCGGCATAGGTGGTCTGGGTCAGGAGAAATCTGTGTCTGGCCAGGAGCAGGGCTTTCTCGAAATGGAGTTTGCTCAGATCCGGTCTACCGCCCAGCATGGCCGGCTTGGCGGCATAATAGCTGCCGAAAAACAGATGAATGGCACCAGCCTGGTACGATTCATCGAGTTCCAGAAGGCGGGCCATGATTTTTTCAATTTCTACCATGTCGGCAACAGCCTCCGGAGAACCCTGCTGTCCTTTAATCCAGGTCAGCCAGCCAAAAGTACCCCAGAAAACGTCAGGAACGTCACTCCGGTCAAGCTTTGCCAGCCGATGGTCCAGCAGTTCATAATTTTGTCCGGCGTCAAGAGGGAGATAGTGGCGGAGTAAGCGGAGTCCGTACAGTTTGGCCTTGTCGGCGACAGGGGCAATGCGCGGGTCATCGGCGTCGGCGCACTCCTCGAGAGCGGTCGCGTAGGCACTGAAGGATTGCACCCCGGTCAGCAGCAGGCCGCGATTTTCAGGAGAAGAGACGAGCATGCTGTCGATCATCAGCAGATAGGCAGGCGTTCCGGTACAGACCAGGTCTATATTGGTCTGCTGCTGCAGATTGCCAATTGCCGGCTGTATAGCCGCTGTTATGAGACTCGAACAGGAAGACAGGCAGAAACCAAAACAGATCAGGACAATAAAAGCTGGTCGTGAAATGCGTTCTATTAACATGATCACCACCAATCCGGTTAATGGCGTCGTAAAAAGTTTGATCTCCTTCGTTGCAGGTTTTTGGCTGACTTCCGACATACTACTTGTATAGTCGGAAACCAGCCAAAAACACTACGCCTTGTATATCAAAATTTTTATCTAGCCATTTCTAAGCTTCACTTTGAGTTGCTACGATGCCATCATTGTTGTGCAGGTGCAGCTTCCTTCCCTGCAGCTGATTGTTCAGCCTGCTGCTTCTCTTCCGCTTTTTTGCTGGCGTTCAGTATTTCCTGGGTGGCGATTACCAGTTGTCTGGTTGCAAGAACCATGTCATTGGTAGTCTTCACCATCTGCTGGAGAGCCGCAGCCAGTTCCTGTTCTGTACCTGCTGAAGCAGAAGCTGCTGTCTCCTGCATTTCAGGGCTTTGCATTTTAAGACAGGGGGGGCCATTTTCCTGGATATCTTCCTTGGCAACCACCCGGCCACAAGGCAGAACTACCTGTTGGGGCTCAGCTGCTTGCTCACTGGGGGCTTGTTCTACAACTTTAAAAGAGAGAATAGGATCTGTTTGATTTGCAGATTCAGCAGGTTGCTCAGTTGTTTTAACAACTTCGGTTTGTTCCTTTTGGGCAGGTACGGCTGGTTTCTGGTGTTCTACCGCAACAGCTGCTTTGTCGCTGTCATGAGATTGTTTGACGGTGGTCTCGACTGTTTCTTTGTGGTCCTTTTTAGCCTTCTCGGCGCTATCGGGGCTGCATCCATAAATGATCAGATATATTGCGATTAATGCGATAAAAGCGTATTTCATTGATGTGGTCTCCCATGTGAATGTTGATGTCGAAAAGGATTAATTTTTTCCTAAAATAACAGTAAGTAACCTCTGCTCCATACTCGCTGCACTGTAAAGTAAACAGAGTCGAATACTAACACAGTTTCGCGGTCGTTTTCACCCTTTTCCATGCGGGTACTGTCATTTTTCAAGAATAGCTGTTATTTCGCGATGATCAGGTGGGACTCTTGGCGGCTGCGGTCGATAATTCTCGGCCATGGCAGTAATTTCATCCTGCAGCCGTTGCATGAGCGCGGGAGGCGAGAGAACCCGGGCCATTGCCCCATACTGGAGGATTTTCATGACCAGTTCACGATCATCACTGACCGGGAGGCGCAGCAACACACCTTTTTTGACCGGTAGTATTTCCTGGTTTTTATGCCAGCGCTGGTTTTTGACCAGTTCGGCCGCCGTGGAGGTGAAAAGAATTTCCGCTGTGTAGCGGGGCTTGCCTTGAAAGATGCCAAAGGACTGGCCGAGTGTGCTCCGGTCCAGCGAGATATTGTCGGGTATGTCCTGCCCGGTAAGCTCGGCACGCAGGATCCGGCCGATATGAAAAAGGCGGTTTTCCTGGCGAAGGGAGCAAAAAGCGTAGCAATACCAGCGGCCCTGGTAATTGATGATCTGCAGAGGGGCGACAGTTCGGGCGGTTGTTTCTTCGCCAATCGACCGGTATTGCAGGGCCAGGAGCTGCTTTTTGACAACGGCCTCGATGACGATCTCGAAAATCTGGTGATCAATGGACTCGATCTCAATCCACAGACATTGGAGCGACTCGTTAATGGTGCCGTACGCGGGTGAAATCATGGTTGACAGCCGTTGTTCCAGCTGCCTGACCTCCTGCAGTTCACCAAGGCCCGCTTCATCGGCGAGTTTACTGAGCATGGCCAGCAGAAAAATGATCCTGGGGCTTTCCTCGAAAGGCAGATGAAACCCCTCTGCATAATAGAAGCCGTTTTTCTGTGCATCGAAGCGGAGGGGGGCCAGCAATCGATCGCGAAGATAGCTGATGTCGCGTCGCGATGTTGCAAGCGAAATCTCGAAATGCTCGGTGAGGGTTCTTGAATTCGGATACTTTCCGCCGAGAATTTCTCGATGGAAATAGAACACTCTTTCCAGGACGCTCATGGCAGGATTATTGGGCGTGGCGGCGGTGTTTGACGGGGAGAATCTTCAGTTGCTCCCGATATTTAGCTACCGTTCGTCGGGCGATCTTGATATTTCGTTCAGCGAGTTTTTCCGAGATGGTGTTGTCGCTGAGCGGGGCATCTTTAGATTCGTTCTGAATCATTTTCCTGATAATGGTCTTGATCGATTCAGATGCCATGGCATCCTGGCCTTCTCGCGGGATAGCCGTTGAAAAGAAGTATTTCAGTTCGTAGATCCCGAGCGGCGTATGGACATACTTATTGGACGTGACACGACTGACCGTCGATTCATGCATCTCGATATCATCGGCGACGTCTTTTAAGATAAGCGGCTTCAGGTACTGCGCTCCCTTTTCGAAAAAATCATACTGGAAACGGAGGATGGACTCCATCACCTTAATAATGGTTCGCTGCCGCTGATAGAGGGATTTTATAAACCAGTCGGCATTCTTCAGCTTTTCGTTAATATACTGGCGCGATTCTTTTTCCAGGGTCTTGTCGTTCTTCAGCAGATCCTGATACAGAGACGACAGCTTGAGCTGCGGCAGATCATCATCGTTGAGCCGAATAACATACTCGCCGTCGAATTTGCGGACATAGACATCGGGGACGATATAATTCGTCTCCTCTTTTGCATAAGACAGGCCCGGATAGGGGGTCAGTTCGGCGACAATGTAGTTGATGGCCCTTTCCAGTTCCGGCTTTTTCCGGCCGGTGGCCCGGGAAAGTGCTTTGTAGTTGCGGGTCTCGAGCAGTGGGAGGTGGTCGCGGACAATTTCGGCGGCAAGAGAATCCGCCTTGCCTAATCTTTCCAGCTGAAGATACAGAGATTCACTGACATTTCTTGCCGCAATCCCCGGTGGGTCGAGGTCCTGGATCACCTCCAGGATATACTCTGCATCGTCCTGCTCGCAGCCGGTTTCCTTTATAACCATGGCCAGGTCCACCTCGAGAAAACCGTATCTGTTCAGGTTGCCAATGATGAATCGGGCAATCTCCCATTCTTTTTCGTCGAGTTCACTGTGGGCCAGCTGCCATTGCAGGTAGGCCATCAAACCCGGTTTTTCCGAGATGAATTCAAACTGGGACGGGGCGTCGGCGGCAGGTGTTTCGTGGGAAAAGGAAAAATTAGAGTCGAAATTATTGGCGTAGTCTTCCCAGTTGGTTTCGGCCAGGGTGTCGCCAACTTTGATGTTTTCAGTTATATCCGACTCCGTCTGGGGGCCGGATGTTTCCTGGGTCGAAGAGAGCGACATGGGATTGTCGACACTCTCCGGCGCTGAAAAATCTTCCTCGAGCGCCGGATTCTGCTCGATTTCCGCCTGCAGGGCATCAGAGAGTTCAAGCCTGTTCAATTGCAGGAGTTTTATGGCCTGGCGCAGTTGCTGCGTCATGACCAGTTTTTGACTAAGCTTGAGTTGTTGTCTGAGTTCTAGGGCCATAGAGAGTTACATGTGAAAGTTTTCACCGAGATACATTTTTCTTGCGACTTCGCTCTTGATAATATCGTCTGCGACTCCGCTTGTGAGTACTTGTCCCGCATTCATTATATAGGCAAAATCACAAACCTGTAAAGTTTCTCTTACATTATGGTCGGAAATGAGAATGCCCATGCCCCTCTCTTTCAGGTTGAAAATTATCTCCTGAAGATCATGGACCGCCAGCGGGTCGATGCCGGCGAAAGGTTCATCGAGTAAAATGACCTGAGGCCGGGTGGACAGCGCACGCATGATTTCCACTCGTCTCTGTTCGCCTCCGGACAGGGCGTAGCCCTTGTTGTGCCTGAGATATTCAATGTTCAGGTCGGCCATCAATTCATCGATACGGTGGTTGATTTCGTTTTTCGACAGTCCCAGAGGTTCAAGAATGATCCGCACGTTTTCTTCAACCGTGAGTTTTTTAAAAACCGACGGTTCCTGAGCCAGGTAGGAAATCCCCTTTCTGGCCCGTTTATGAATGGGCAGACCGGTGATCACCTCGCCATTAAAGATAATATCACCTTTATCCGGCCGGATGAAGCCGGCTATCGAATAAAATGTGGTGGTCTTTCCGGCGCCGTTTGGTCCGAGTAAGCCAACCACGGCACCGCTTTGCACCTGCAGGCTGACACCATCAACTACCGTCCGGGAGCCGTAACGTTTAACAATATTTTGTATTTCAAGTATCGACATCTGTTGTGTTATCGTTTCGCTCCTGCGGGGCTTATCTTCTGCGTCTTGTTGGGGATAGTCGTGATGGCGTCGTAAAAATCCCTAAGAGGAAGAACCATTGATGAATTGGATTTTTTGCGAGTGTATCATTTTTGCCGGATGGTCATGTTGACCCGTGAAGGTTTCTTCTCGCCCGGTTTTTTCCCTTTGCCCGTTGTTGCCGAGGTGTCGCCGATAACTTCCGACCGGCCTTCATCCAGGTAGTAGATGATCTTGTCGCCGCTCACCATATTCTGATTTTGCCATGCTTTTGCATTATCTGTAAGTATAACCTGTCTCTCCCTGGAGAGATAGGTCATTTTTTTTGCCGTCCCCAGCCATTCTCCCCTGGTAATTTCCACGTTGCCGGTGCAGACGAGTTTCTCCACCTGTTGGGACGCCGACTTTTCAGCCTTTTTAGTCTGCTCGCTCTGGGTGTAATAAACCGTCATTTCATCGGAACGAATTCTTACGTCCGCCTGCCGGGCATCGACGTTTCCGGTAAATACCACCGAGCTGGTCCGCTCGGTCGAAGACATGCGATTTGCTTCAATATGGATGGGAGCATCGCTCGCCCAAACGGATATCGGGCCGAGGAAGAAAAGGCACAATATGAGACAACTGTTGAAAATAAGAACAAAACAATTGATGAATTTCATCGGGAATTACCAGAGTTATGGTGATGAGCCGGGACCCGCAAACTATACCGAGCCCATCGTAGCGTAAAGGTCTTTAAATGTAAAGCACATGGTGCGCGGGCGCGACAACAAAGAGTGCTTTACTTACATAATATGAGCAATTACAATAGCACCTTGTCGCCGTGCCCTCGTTGTGCACTTTAGCTCACTGATTTCATACAATAATATAAGGATCGATTGAAGGATCGAAAATGGCGCTATGGTAAAAACCGTTGAAGAGAGTATTGCCAAGGCGAAAGTGCTTCTGGAAGCCCTTCCCTATATGCAGGAATTCAGGCACAAAACCATTGTGATCAAATATGGCGGTCATGCGATGGTTGACGAACACCTGAAAAAACAGTTCGCCCTGAATGTAATTTTGCTCAAACAGATCGGTATTAACCCGGTCATTGTGCACGGCGGGGGCCCCCAGATCAACAGGCTGCTTGACCGTCTGGGCATCAAGCCCAGTTATATCCAGGGGATGCGGGTGACCGACGGCGAAACCATGGATGTGGTGGAGATGGTCCTGGTGGGTAAGGTGAATAAAGAGATTGTCGGCCTGATTAATCATTGCGGCGGCAAGGCCGTTGGGCTTTCAGGCCGGGACGGGGATCTGGTCTGTGCCGAAAAACTCAAGGTGAGCAGCACCAGGGGCGACGAAACGATGCAGGAAGCTCCGCCGGAACTCATCGATCTGGGGCGCGTCGGCCAGGTTACCAGAATAAATACCGGCGTCCTGGAAAGCCTGTACCTGAAGGATTTTATTCCGGTCATTGCCCCCGTTGGCGTGGGAGATGACGGGCAGGCCTTTAACATCAATGCGGATCTGGTTGCCGGAGCCATTGCCGGGGCGCTCTCTGCGGAAAAACTGATGCTGCTGACCGATGTTGCCGGGGTAAAAGACAAAAAGGGTGAGTTAATCACTACGCTGCCGCACCAGCAGCTGGAAGGGTTGATCAGCGATGGCACCATTGCCGGCGGAATGATCCCGAAAGTGCGCTGCTGTGAAGATGCCCTGCGACGCGGGGTTGGGAAAACGTATATCATTGACGGGCGGGTAGAGCATGCGATCCTGTTGGAGATGTTTACCAATGAGGGCGTGGGTACGGAAATTTACTAGAGACTGTGAGAATACATACGCTATGAACAGCAATAAAGAGCTCAAAGAACGGGGCGATAAAGTATTTGTCGGTACCTACTCCAGGTACCCCGCCGCGATGGTGAAGGGGTCCGGGTGTCGGCTGACTGATGCCGACGGCAGGCAATACCTGGATTTTATGGCCGGAATTGCCGTTTGCGCGCTAGGTCATGCCCATCCGAAAATAACCGAGGCCATCTGTCGCCAGGCAGGCGAGCTGGTGCATGTCTCCAATCTCTACTATACGCTGCCGCAGATCGAGCTGGCCGAGACGATCATCGCCCATTCCTTCGGGGAAAAGCTCTTTTTGTGCAACAGTGGTGCCGAAGCCAATGAGGCGGCGATAAAGCTGGCCCGTATCTACTCTGCTGCGGAGCGCTATAAAATCATCAGTCTTTCCGGATCGTTTCATGGCCGGACCCTTGCCACCGTGGCGGCAACCGGGCAGCCCAAATTCCATAAAGGATTTCAGCCGCTGCCCGAGGGGTTTCTCCATGCCCCGTTCGGTGACCTGCTGGCTCTGGAGGAGATGATCGACAGCTCTACCTGTGCTATTCTCTGTGAACCTCTCCAGGGTGAGGGCGGCGTGCGGCCGCTGGCGAAAGAGTATCTGCAGGGAATTCAAGCCCTCTGCAAAAAACACGGCCTGCTGCTAATTTTCGATGAAGTGCAGACCGGTATGGGCCGGACGGGAAGCCTCTTTGCTTATGAGCAGCTGGGCATTCAACCGGATATCCTGACCATGGCCAAGGCGCTGGCCAACGGACTGCCCATCGGCGGGATGCTCACCAGTGAAAAGATTGCCGCCGCCTTTGTGCCCGGTACCCATGCGTCCACTTTCGGCGGCAATCCGGTGGCCTGTGCTGCTGCTGTGGCGACCTTGAAGATCATCCTTGCCGACGGTTTTCTGGCAGATGTCATGCAGAAGGGTGCCTATTTCCAGGCAGAGCTGAGGAAGCTGGCCCAGCGGTTCCCGGCCCTGCTCAGCTCGGCGCGGGGGATGGGGCTGCTCGTTGGCGCCGTCCTCACGGAGCAGGGAGTTGCCCACGGTACCGCAATCGTCAATAAGATGTTCGATCGTGGTTTTCTGATGAACTTTGCCGGCAATGTGGCGCTGCGGTTTGTTCCGCCGCTGATTGTGACGAAGGAAGAAATCGACCTGCTGGTGGCGGCGCTTGCCGAGGTTCTCGCTGAGTTTTGATTTTCCTCGTTGAAGCTGAAAAAACAGGGAGGCTTCTCTTTTGGGGGAAATGTTTTGCAAATCACCCCCCTTTTATGTAATGATACCACCTCTCTCCCCTTTGGATTACCCCGGTAAACGGGTAAAACGGGTGCTCATTTCAGTACTCGCGAGGGGGTAAGGTATCAACAGGAAAGCGCAGGCATTGCGGGTAAATCAACCGGAGAATATTCTTCTTTTTGTTTTGAGGTGAACAGGGTGTCGAAGGATTTACGATCGTTACAGGAATTTACTAAAACAGAGCTGATCCATATCATTGATCGGGCGATTGAACTCAAACAAGAGCAGCAGACTGCTCAGGGGCAAGAGGTGGTCGATGGACCCGTCGATAATGCGACGGTTCCGGTACACGATGCCCTGACGGACGTCCAGCATACCTTCCAGGTGCTGTGTGACCTGATGACAATTTTAGAAAAGAAAGGAGTGCTGGAAGATCTGCATATAGCCTGGATCGGCAATGGCAATAGCATGGCGAACTCCTGGATTCAGGCGGCGGCAGTCATCGGCTTTGAGCTGACCCTGGCTTGTCCCAGGGGGTATGAACCGGCCAGTGAAATTTTTGCCGCAGGCCGGAAAAAAGCAAAAAAACCCATTACCCTTGTCCGCAGTCCCGAAGAGGCGGTACGGCTGGCCGATGTCATAAATGTCGGAGCATGGGCGGAGGGTGCGCAGCAGGAAAGGCTGCGCGTCTTCGCCAAATACCAGTTGAACAGTGAACTTCTGGCTGAAGCACCGCCTGACTGTATTGTTCTGCACTCTCTTCCCGCTCACCGGGAGGAGGAAATAACCGAGGAGGTACTGGAGTCGGTACAGTGCGTGGCGTTTGACCAGGCGGAAAATACAATGCATGTGCATAAGGCAATCCTGGAAAGCCTGACAGGAAAGTGAGCAGGTGTTTCAGTGGAAATATTTTCGTAAAATTATAAAAACTAGGATGTGATATGAGTGTCAACAAGATAGTTCTCGCCTATTCCGGCGGTCTCGATACATCGGTTATTCTCAAGTGGCTGGCCGAGGAATATAAATGCTCGGTGATCGCTTATTCGGCGGATATCGGCCAGGAAGAAAACTGGGAAGCAGTGAAGAAAAAGGGCCTTGCCACCGGCGCGGAGAAGGTGATCGTCTCCGATCTGAAAAAAGAATTCGTCGAAGAGTACATTTTTCCGGCTTTTCGGGCAAATGCCATTTACGAGGGCTCCTATCTGCTCGGCACTTCCCTGGCCAGACCTCTGATTGCCAAGGAACAGGTCCGGATCGCCCAGGCAGAAGGCGCGGACGCGGTAAGCCATGGTGCGACCGGTAAAGGCAATGATCAGGTCCGCTTTGAACTGGGCTATATAGGTCTGGCGCCGAACCTGCAGATCATTGCCCCCTGGAGAACCTGGAACCTCAACTCCCGGCAGAAGCTGGTGGAGTTCGCCCAGGAACACAATATTCCGGTCCCGGTAACCAAGAAGAACCCCTACAGCTGTGACGAAAATCTTCTCCATATCAGCTATGAAGGCGGTATCCTGGAAGATCCGTGGAACGAGCCGGATGAGGATATGTTCAAATTCACTGTCTCGCCGGAAAAAGCGCCTGATGTCGCCACCTACCTGGAGATCGAATTTGCCGGTGGCGATCCGGTGGCCCTGGACGGCGTAAAAATGAGCCCGCTGGCTCTTTTCACCCGGCTCAATCAACTGGGTGGCGCCAATGGCATTGGTCGACTCAACCTGGTGGAGAATCGGTTTGTCGGCATGAAGTCCCACGGGGTGTACGAGACCCCCGGCGGCACCGTGCTGCGTACGGCCCATCGTGATCTGGAAACCATCTGCCTTGACCGGGAGGTCATGCGTATTCGTGATTCCCTGATACCGCAGTACGCCGAGCTGATCTATAACGGTTTCTGGTTTTCCCCGGAACGCGAATTGCTGCAGGGGACCATGGATGCATGCCAGAAAACGGTCAACGGCACGGTCCGGTTGAAGCTCTACAAAGGAAACTGCATCCCGGTCGGGCGTAAATCGGATCAGTCGCTGTATCAGGAATCCTTTGCTACCTTTGAGGAAGACCATGTCTACGATCAGGGCGATGCGACCGGATTTATCCGGCTCAATGGGCTCAGGTTGAAAATAAATGCGCTGCAAAATCGATTCAAAAAATAGGTAATTGAGTTATGACTGAGCCGAAAAAAAGCGGATCGGGAAAAATGTGGGGAGGGCGTTTCAGTGAAGGGACTGCCGCCTCGGTGGAGGCTTTTTCCGCCTCCATTCAGTATGATTCCCGGCTCTATAAGTATGACATCGCCGGCAGCAAGGCCCATGCCGATATGCTGGCCGACCATGGAATCCTGACCAGAGACGAGCTGACGGCAATAAAAGATGGTCTGACGGCAATCGAGCAGGAAATTGATCAGGGAACATTTGTATTCCGGCGCGAGCTGGAAGATATTCATATGAATATCGAAAAATCCCTGGTCGAACGGATTGGCCCGGCGGGCGCGAAGCTGCACAGCGGCAGGTCGCGCAACGATCAGGTCGCCCTTGATTTCAAAATGTATCTGCGTGACCAGTGCGATATTCTCATGGCGCTGCTCCACGACATCCGGAAGGCCTTTGTTGTCCTGGCCCGAAAATATCTCGGCCACATCATGCCCGGTTACACCCATATGCAAAGGGCGCAGCCGGTGCAGATAGCCCACCACATGCTGGCCTACTACGAGATGTTCGGCCGGGACCTTGGCCGGATGGCCGATTGCCGCAAGCGGCTCAACCTGTCACCGCTCGGCTGCGCGGCCATGGCCGGCACCGGGCTGCCGATCGATCGGGAACAGGTTGCCAAAGCCCTCGGTTTTGACGGGGTTACCGCCAACTCCATGGATACCTCCGGGGACCGGGATTACGCGATTGAGTTCACCAGCACCTGCACCATGATCCAGCTCCATCTCTCGAGGCTTTCCGAAGAGCTGGTGCTCTGGTCGGGCCAGGAGTTTCACTTTGTCGATATTTCCGATAAATTCTGCACCGGCTCGTCGATCATGCCGCAGAAGAAAAATCCGGATATTCCCGAGCTGATCAGGGGCAAGAGCGGTCGTGTCGTCGGTAGTCTGATGACCCTGATCACCCTGATGAAGGGCTTGCCGCTTACCTACAACCGAGATCTGCAGGAAGACAAAGAGCCGGTTTTCGATGCGGTGGACACCGTTTCGGCGTCTCTGGCGATTATGGCGGAACTCCTCGAGAACCTCACCTTTAATACCGAGCGGATGGCCGAGGCGACCCGGACCGGGTGTATGACGGCCACCGATCTCGCCGATTACCTGGTGCTGAAAAACGTCCCGTTCAGGGAGGCCCACGCGATTGTCGGCGGGGCTGTCGCCTATTGTCTGAAAAAAGGCTGTGAACTGCCGGATCTGACGCTGGCCGAGCTGGCCGGATTTTCACCGGTAATCGGCAAGGATGTCTATGAAGTGCTCAGCGTCGAAGGTTCTGTCAACAGCAGGATATCAACCGGCGGAACCGGCGGGGTAAGGGTTGCGGAAGCGGTTGTCGCGGCTGAGAAAAACCTGGGGCTCAGCCAATGAAAAAAAGCTTCGCGGGACAGGCGGCAGGATTTGCAGTGCTGGGGATTTTCCTCCTCCTGCTGAGCGGCTGTGGGTATAAGAATTCACCGATACCGCCGCAGAGCGTCGTCCCGACGCCAATTAACGACCTGCTCTATCAGACGAACGAAAAGGGAGTGCAGCTCAGCTGGTCATACCCGGTGAAGAATATTAGCGGTACAGCGCTGGAAGACATCACGTCGTTTGAACTGTATCAGGCGGAAGTGCCGCTGGAAGAGTATTGCGGTTCCTGTCCGATTCCGTTCGGTGAGCCGATTATAATCGATGGCGGCTCTCCGATTGACGGTAAAATCAGGAAAAAGGCCGGTTTCGAATTATCGCTTCTGCGACCCGGTTATAAATATTTTGTCATGGTCCGTTCCCGCACCAGCTGGTGGGCTGCCAGTGGTGACTCGAATATTCTTTCCTTCGTCTGGTATCAGCCGGCAGCAGCGCCAGAGGGGTTGACGGCGGCACCGGGAGATGGACAGATCACCCTGGCCTGGCAGCCGGTCACTCAGCTCACCGACGGCAGCCCGGTGACAATGCCCATGAAATACCAGGTGTTGCGCAGCGCCGATGGACAAAGTTTCCAGCCGCTGAGGGAACCGGTGGCAGAAACCGGATTTGTCGACCGTCAGGTACGCAATGGCTTGCAGTATTTTTATGCCATCCAGAGTAAGATGGTCTACCAGGATGAATTGATCAACGGCGGAACCAGTGCGGCTGTATCGACAACTCCAGTCGACCTGGTTGCCCCGGGGACGCCGGTTGAAGTAACGGTGATACGGACTGACGTCGGCATTAAGGTTTTCTGGGATCGAAGTGAAGCAGGGGACATTGGCGGATATCGCATCTACCGTCGCACCGCCGACAAGGGTGCATACCAGCTGGTTGGTCAGGTAGGTGCGGATTATACCCTCTTTGTCGATACCAACGCCCAGGAAAATATACGTTACTACTATGCAATCACTGCCATTGATACGGCCACACCGCCAAACGAGAGCAGGAAATCGACAGAAGCCACACTGAGGCACTGACCGAAAACGCATGATCCCCGTGGCGTTCCAAGATGCCCTCTGGCCGCAGTGCAAGCGGTTGGAGGGTTCTTCCGTCTTTGGGTATACGATAGCGAAAAAACGACCCACAGGGCATCATAATCCTGGTCAGTGTCATTGTTGCAATGTTTTATCATGGATAAAGGGGATGTACTTATTCAAAACATTTAAGGAGGTCCAGGGATGACAGTCACTTTGCCAATCGCCTTTGAAAAGATGAGTGGTGCGGGCAATGATTTCGTGATCATCGACAACCGGACCCTGAAAATCCCTCCTGCCGATCAGCCGGGTCTCGCCCGGAAGATATGCCGGCGGATGTTTTCGGTCGGGGCGGATGGTCTTATTTTTATAGAAGAGTCAACAACGGCCGATTTCAGCTGGAATTTTTATAATGCCGACGGATCGGTGGCCGAGATGTGCGGCAATGGTTCCAGGTGCGCCGCGCGTTTTGCCTATCGCCATAAAATCGCCGGCAAAAAAATGAAGCTGGAGACCCTGGCCGGTATAGTCGAAGCGGAGATCTGCGACGAGGAATCAGTAGTCCGGGTGAAAATGATCCAGCCCTTTGATTTCCGCCTCGATATTTCCCTGGAACTCGATGGGGAAGAGCATGCGGCAGCATATGTCAATACCGGCGTACCGCAGGTGGTAATTTTTGTGAAGGAAGACGATATCCCGGTTAAAGTATGGGGACGACGGGTGCGGTTCCATGAATTGTTCCAGCCAAAGGGAACAAACGTCAACTTCGTTAAGGTGTTGCCCGACGGCAGGCTCAAGGTACGCACCTACGAACGCGGGGTGGAAAACGAAACCATGGCCTGCGGCACCGGAGCCGTGGCCTCTGCTCTTTTTGCCTCCATGCAGAAAGGCATGGAGGCACCCGTCGAGGTTATCACTTCCGGGGGAGAAATGTTGACGATACTGTTTGATTTACATGATGGGCCCGTGGCGGAAAATGTTTTTCTGCAGGGGCCCACCAGGTTGATCTGCACTGGCAACCTGACCGCTGAAGCGCTGCTCTGATGTATGGACAGACACTGACTAAGCAAGGTATTACAAGGAGGAGTCATGGAAAAATATAACGGAGCGATTGTTGCGTTGGTAACCCCGTTTATCGACGGGGAGCTTGATGAACAGGGACTGGTCGATCTTATCGAGTTTCAGATTGACAACGGCACGCATGGAATCGTGCCGTGCGGCACCACCGGAGAATCGGCGACGATCAGTTTTGCCGAACACAAAAGAGTTATTGATCTCACCGTCAAAACGGTGAACGGCCGGGTGCCCGTCATCGCCGGGACCGGCGGCAATAACACCCTCGAGGCGATCGAACTGACGGAAAGTGCCAAAGACAGCGGGGCTGATGCGGTCCTGTCGGTGGTACCCTATTACAACAAGCCGAACCAGGAAGGCATGTATCTGCATTTCCGGAAGATTGCGGAAGAAGTGGATATTCCGATGTTTCTGTACAACGTGCCGGGCCGAACGGTCGTCAACATGCTGCCGGAAACCGTCGCCAGGCTGGCGGAAATAGACAACATTATCGGCATAAAAGAGGCTTGCGGCAGTCTTGAGCAGGCAACCGATGTTATCCGCCGTTGTCCGGATGATTTTATCGTTTTGTCCGGGGATGATTTTACCGCCATGCCGACGGCGCTTATTGGCGCACGTGGTGTTATCTCGGTAATTTCCAATGTGTATCCCAAAGGAATGGCCGAGATGATGGAGGCTGCCCTGACCGGCGATCTGCAGAAGGCCAACGAACTGCATTATCAAATGTTCGGGCTGATGAAGCTGATGTTCTGCAACCCCAATCCGGTCCCGGCCAAGAAAGGACTGGAGCTGATGGGCCGGATCCAAAGTGGCTTGCCTCGTCTGCCACTGGCTCCGATAGATGCACCAAGTCTTGAAAAATTGAAAGCGGGTATGGCTGAACTCGGTCTTCTCTAGGCCGAACTCTGCAACAAAGGATCCTGATATGATAAAAGTAATAATCGCCGGTGCGGCCGGCAGGATGGGGCAGCGGGTTGCCTGTATGGTCAACGCCCACCCCGGGCTGGAATGTACCGCGGCATTTGAGGCGCCCGGCAGTCCTGCCATCGGCAAAGACGCCGGAGTCGTAGCGCTTGGTTCGGAGAACGGGGTGATCATCAGCGAGGGGCTGGAGTCGGTCATTGACCAGGGCGATGTGATTATCGACTTCACCTTTCATAAGGCGACTATGGAGTTTGCCCGACTGGCGGCGAGACATAACAGGGCGATGGTTATCGGCACCACCGGTCTTTCTGCCGAGAATCTGGCGGAACTGCAGGAGCTGGCAAAAAACTTTCCCTGTGTCCAGGCACCCAATATGTCGATCTGCGTCAACGTCCTGTTCAAGCTGGTCAAGAAGACGGCGGCAATTCTGGGCGATGATTACGATATTGAAATTATCGAGGCCCATCACAATAAAAAGAAGGACGCCCCGAGCGGTACGGCACTCAAACTGGGTGAGATGGCCGCCGAAGGTGTCAATCGCAACCTTAAAGACGTGGTGGTGCTGGAACGCAGCGGCATAATCGGCGAACGAAAGCCGAAGGAAATCGGCATTCAGACCATCCGGGCCGCCGATATCGTCGGGGAGCATACCGTCTACTTTGCCGGACCGGGAGAACGAATCGAGCTGGTGCATCGGGCCCACAGCCGTGATCATTTCGCTAAAGGCGCCGCCACTGCGGCAGCCTGGATTGTGGGTAAAGAGTGCGGGGTGTATTCCATGTTTGATGTGCTTGGCCTGCACGATCTTTGATGGCGTCGTAAAAAGCCCGATCTCTTTCGTTGCCCCCCGAGGGCACTTCTTTTGGGGGTATATCAAGCTTTTCATATAGCCATCTCCGGTGATTGTTTTGGCTTTTTACGAGTACACTCATATTTAGGATTTCGTCTTTGTTACACACTAAAGCAGTCAAAGCATATATTGGCCTGGGTTCCAACCTTGGCGACAGCAAAACCCTGCTTCAGGAGGCCTGGCAGGCTCTCGGAAATGTCGACGGCATTGTTTTAGACGGCTTGTCGAGCCCCTATATGACCGCACCGGTTGATATGACCAGTCAGCACTGGTTTACCAATGCTGTCGGTCGATTGCAGGTGACACTGTCCCCTCTTGAGCTCCTGCACGTCCTGCTTGCGGTAGAGGCCTCGTTTGGCCGCAAGCGGAGCGAAAAAAAATTTGGCTACCAGGATCGAAGTCTCGATCTTGACCTGCTCTACTACGGCGATATCGTTATGGACAGCCCTGAGCTGACCCTGCCGCACCCGCGCATCGGCGATCGCCTGTTTGTCCTCGTCCCTCTGGCCGAGCTGGAACCGGATTTCAGGGATACCCTCAGTAAAAAAACCGTCAATGAGATGGAAGCTCGTCTCCGCGAGAGAATCGATTCGACCACCAACAAAAAGCAGGAAATCATTCATGGCCAATGGAATGAATAACCGACCTTGCAAAGTGGTAAAAAAGATGAGATGCTTATTAAAGCGAGTGGTCCTGAACTGGAATTATAGACCCCAGAGAGAACATTGAGCCCTCTACGCCTCATAATCATAGCCATCCTGATTTATATTGCCTACCGGCTCATAACAGGCGGCAGAACGTCATCGGTACCGCGTGGTCAAAAGAAACCATCAGACGGGGAGATGCCGGTGAGCGATACCCTGGAAGAGGACCCCGTCTGCAAGAAACTCGTGCCCCGGCAGCAGGCCGTGCACTACGAACACCAGGGTAAAAAGCATTATTTTTGCAGCAAGGAGTGCTGCAATACATTCAGATCCAGACAAGGAGAACATAAATGAAGTTTTTTATTGATACGGCCAATCTTGATGAAATAAAAAAAGGCCTTGAAATGGGCATGGTCGACGGGGTTACCACCAATCCGTCGCTGATTGCCAGAGAAAGCATGCCTTTTAAAGATATTATTACTGAAATCTGCCGGTTGGTCGATGGTCCGGTCAGCGCCGAAGTCGTCAGCCTCGACGCGGAAGGGATGTTGACCGAGGCAAAAGAACTGGCCAAGATCGCCGACAATATCGTCATCAAGATCCCGATGATTATTGAAGGACTGAAAGCAGTCAAGAAACTCTCCGCCGAAGGTATCAAGACCAATGTAACCTTGGTCTTTTCTTCTGCCCAGGCGCTTCTGGCCGCCAAGGCGGGTGCCTCCTTTGTCAGCCCCTTTGTCGGGCGCCTCGATGATATCGGCACCCCCAGTATGGACTTGATCAGCGATATCGCCACAGTCTATGACAACTACGGGTACGAAAGCGAGATTATTGTCGCCAGCGTCAGGAATCCGCAGCACGTCATGGATGCCGCGCTTATCGGTGCGGATATCGCCACCATTCCTCTAAAGGTCATCACGCAGTTGGCCAAGCATCCCTTGACTGACATCGGTATGGAGCAGTTTCTGGCGGATTGGGAAAAACGAACCAAGTAAATGGCCGGGGCATTGAATACCTTCATCTCAGGCAGGGAATCTGCTCCCGATCAAGCGCATGCATCCGGGCACGGAATCGGTTTCCCTTTTTTTCGTGCCAGACTGTATTCGACCTGTCTGAGATTTGGTGTGTATGCAATGCTGCTGCTGGTGTTGCTTGTCTTTGACAGCAACACCGTGCAGGCAGAGATGTATCTCTGTACTGATGCATCCGGGACCACCAACTTTACCAATGTCCCGAACAGCCCCGACTGTAAAGCAGTTGAGTTAAAAAAAGATGTCAACTGGGCCAATCTGCCCTCCCGCAGCACCCGCAGTTACCCCAGCTACAGTTCCGGTGGTTCGGACTCGGCCAGATATGACCGGGAAATAATCCGCATCGGCAGACTCTATAATGTCGATCCGCCGCTGATAAAGGCGATCATCCATACCGAATCCGCTTTTGATAGTGAAGCCGTCTCGCACTGCGGTGCCCAGGGGCTGATGCAGCTCATGCCCGGTACGGCGAGTGATTTACAAGTCGACAATCCCTTTAATGCGCTGGAAAACATCGAAGGCGGCACCCGCTATTTCCGCAGCCTCCTCGATAGTTTCAATGAAGACCTTATCCTCTCCCTTGCCGCCTATAATGCCGGTCCCGGACTGGTAAGCCGTACGGGTGGGGTGCCTCTCATCCCTGAAACAGTGCAGTATATAAACAGGGTTCTCAAGCGATACAAAGTCTATAAAGCGAACTGGTGAGTCTCTGTGATTCCTGATTCGGAAAAATGCCAGATACTGGAAGGCATCGCACCTTTTACCCTTGACGATAAACGGGAAAGTGGGGTATATACGAGACCTACGCCGGAGTGGTGAAACTGGTAGACGCACGGGACTCAAAATCCCGCGAGGGCAACTTCGTGTCGGTTCGATTCCGACCTCCGGCACCAATGCCAAGTACACAGTAATCCATAGAAGTCCATTAAAGCCCCAGCCTTAAAAGGTTTGGGGCTTTTTTGTTGCTTTTTCAGTCCTATGTTGTCCATAAGTGTTCAGATAAATCCTTTGCAAGAAGGGTACATTGAGGGGTATATTTAAAAATAAAGACGAACTCGCTTTTTAAAATATACCCTTTGGAGTCTGCTTTGCCCAAACTTACAGCTATGCAGGTTAGAAACCTTAAAGAACCGGGTCGCTTTTCCGATGGTAATGGATTGTTTTATGAGATTATTAAGACCGGGATTAAGCGCTGGATGTATCGATATAAAATCGTTGGAAAAAGTGGGATTTATATTATCGGTCGATATCCAGAATTGTCACTTGAGCAGGCACGAAAAAAACACAGAGAGGCACGAGATCTGGTAAAAGAAGGTTTGAGCCCAGCAAGAGCCAGAAGAGCTAAAAAGCAAGAAAACGTTGCCAAGGAAGAGCAAGAGAAGGAACGAAGGAATAATTCATTTAAGTTTGTAGCGGTTGAATGGATTGATACTCAAAAAGATAGGTGGAGTAATGACCACGCAAATGCCGTGCTTACGACACTTAGAAGAGATGCATTTCCAGTTATAGGTGATGTAGCAATTGATATAATTACCCCCCCAGATGTTTTGAAAATTCTTAGAAGTATAGAAAAACGAGGTGCTCTGGAAATTGCTAGAAAGGTGCTACAGAGAATGAATGCCGTTTTCCGCTATGCAGTTCAGACAGGCAAAGCTACCTATAACCCTGCAGCTGATATGCAGGGTGTTTTAAAATCAAAACTTGTCGAGCATATGCCTGCAGTTTTTGATAAAGACCTTGCTAAGCTTCTTAGAGATATCACTGCCAATAATAAAATGCTTACCATTACAAAGCTAGCTCTGCAGTTTACGGCATTAACAGCTTGCCGCTCTGGTGAGGTTCGTAATGCAAGGTGGTCTGAAATGGATATGCAAACTAAAGAATGGCATATACCAGCTGAACGTATGAAGATGAGACGTCCACATATTGTGCCACTCTCTCATCAGGCTGTAGCAATATTAGAGCGATCGGGAAACCTATTTGGTACCGATGGCCTAGTTTTTCCGTCAGCCAGAGATTTTGATAAGCCAATGTCTGATAATGCAATGAGTAAGGCTCTCCGTGATATGGGCTACAAAGGTAAAGCAACACCACATGGTTTCAGGTCTTCCTTTTCTTCTATGGCGCACGAGTCAAACAAGTTTCCCTCAGAGGTGATTGAAAAAGCTCTTGCGCATGAGGAAAAAAATAAGATAAAAGGAGCCTATAATCGCGCTGAGTATCTCGAACAGCGTCGAGATTTACTTCAATGGTGGGGTGATATGTTGCAAAGGATTGAATATGAAACCAAAGAAACCGGTAGTGGTGTTGTCAAAGAGAATGAAAATGCCGCTAACTGCCTAAGCAACTTGCCTAGTTACTAGGAGAAATCGGTTATCCGGTGGGAAACGTCTGAACACTCCCTGCTGTACTTCAGATGGTAGCTGATGATGAGCTGAAAGAATCTTTGATGTCTTCCCTTTATTTGAAAAATAAAGGGAAGGGAAAATACTCACCAGTTAGCCTTGACTCAACAATTGAATAAGTTTGATACAATTCCTTTTGCAACTGGGAGTAGTCTTTATTCTTAATTTTAGCGAGAATCTTCTCGTTATAAATCCTTTTAACGCCTGGATACTTAAGTTTTTCTTTAATATTAAGCGCTGTTGCTGACAGTTTCATAGCATCCATTACAGAAAGCTTGGTGGCATCTTTTCTGGGACCATGAAGATAATCCCAGGTAAGGATTGCTTGAAATACTGTGCTTACAGTTTTAGCATAATGCACTATTTTTTCTTCACTTTTACGACGAGGGTTGTTTTTATATGATTGATAATCATCAGCCAGCAACTTTTCTTCGGATGGAGGTAGCTCTCTTTGCATTTTATATTCTCCCATAAGCTTCTCTTGAAAAAGAGCAATTGTATATTCTAAAAAACTGTACAGTTCTGGGTTCTTACCATTCTTTTTTGACAGTTTCATAGCTCTAATATAACGATTGCATGAAAGGTCTACCTCAAATTTAACGCTAGGACTGTATTCATCATCATGTGTAATTGTAGGCTTATCAACAGATCTGCTTCTCAAAGAAGAAAGTGGTAAACTCTCTACTGTCTTCCAAAGCAGTTTGGCCTGCTCCTTTAGCTCCAAAGGTTGTAGTTCATCAAGCTGCCCCCCCCTATCTTTAACCAAATTAGCCTCTGAAATTAATTTGGAGAACAAAATATCTGGATAGTACAGGCAGATAAACAGGTTTAAGTGGCTGTAGCCCCGCAATTGGCCTGCAGGCACGATATTACCAGTCAAAGTTCTTAAAAAATCTTGATATTGACTTGTTATTTTACCGCGGTCATTACTGATTCCAATTTCACGATCAAAATACAGCAGAATATCTATCAGAATTAAAAATGGGGTTTCATTAAAAGGTTTCTCGTTGAGTAGTTCGTACCGAGCACGTTGAGGATGCTGGTTCAGTCGATATATATCTTCAAGCGTGTTACCAAATGTTTCCTCGTCCTCTTTAGTGAACTCCATAAACAGATCTGATTGCTCGTCGGTTAAATATCGCCTCAGCCAACTGGAAGCACCATCCTCTGGAAGGTTAAACATCTCTTTAAGCTTCGTCCTATCTGATAAGACCTCGTGGGCTTTATGAATCTTCTCAAATACCTTCCTTACTTTTTTATCACTGAAATATAATTCTCGCGCAAATAGGCTCATCAAAAGCACTTGGTTCACCAAGTCAAGATATAGTTCCCTGTTTAATTTCTTCGCGCTGCCGAGGGCAAGTGCTTTGTCTTGCTCGTTAGAATCATGACTCTGGTCAGATGCGATCTGGTCGCAATTTTCTGCATGAAATTTTTTTTTTACCATCCCACCCTCTCTTTTTTTCTGAAAAATATTTAAGAATATCACCAAGAAAACATGTGTCAATTTACATACATCAATATACTATTTCGTTTTATAAAGCAAATATAAGAACCATTAATCTAGATATAGATAAATTTAATCAAATAAATTCAGTATTAAGTACTAAATTATCATTATAGGGTATATTTGTGTACATACAGTATGTATTTAAGTATCACATGAAACTTATAAGTACTTGTTATTGCAGCATTTAATGTTGTTTAAATTGTTGACATTGGCCAAAGAAGGTTTTAAAAGTATTCGCAACATGATGCCGAATAAACAGCATCAAAAACTTAAATTGGAGTTTGATTATGAAAAAACCGTCATGGGAAAATCGAGCAAGAGATGAAATGAAGAGGGTGGACGCCCGAAGTGAACAAAGTGTGAGTAAGGGCTTTTATCGTCTCCCGCAGATTATTGGGGATCGAAAGGCTAATCCACCAATTGAGCCACTTTTACCGATATCACGGTCCGCATTTTATGCCGGTATCAAAAAACACATTTATCCAGCGCCAATAAGGCTTTCAGCGAGAGTTAGCTTGTGGAGAGTTGAGGATATCACGAGGTTACTTGAAGATCTCGGGAACAATAAAAGCAATTGATAGCCTTCGCAAGGCTTTTACTGCTTTAGAGAAAAACCTAAATGGAGTGAACAAAAAATGGACAAACCAAAAAAAGAAATAAGGAAAATGGAAAAGGAGCTTCAGTCAGAACTCGTGAGAACAAACGAAGAAGTTATTATGCCGATTAATGTCGGTAATGTAGTTGATCGTTTGTTTGACAGATTCGAGAGTATGTCGCCAGAGGTTAGGGATCCACTTCGAATTAGCATCGCTGGTCAAGATAGATCGTTCAAAATATTTCCTGATGGCGTTGTCGAAATTACTTCACCAAAGTTTCAGGTAGTTGTCGAAAAGAGAGATGGCAATTTCAAAGACCTCAAGTAGGTAGAGGCATCCGAACTTTTGTTCTACGTTCAAGCAGAACAAAAGTTCGGATGATTAAGGAGGTTGTGATGAATGATGACATCGAAATTGAGATGGACATTGAGCTTGAGCAATTTGATATTTATTTACCTACTTATTGGGCAGAGGGTACCCGTGAAGGCGTGCAACGTGCCAAGTATGATCCTGGCAAGTTTCCTTGTCTTTCGGAGCGACGTGCTAAGTATGATCCTGGTAAATTTGCTAATTGTTCGGATCGTCGTTCAGACATGCATTTGCCTGTCAATTTGTTTTCACAAAGACGTTCTATGATATTACCTGAGAACTCGCCGGTAGAGCAAGTTCTCAAGAGTAATATAAGGCTTATGCTGGGGAAGTTGTCCTTCTACATTCCACCCGGCTTTAAACCAGGGTCAGTCAAGACTGTAAGCCATGATAAAGCCAAAGACATGAAGTTGGTGAAGTGGCGTGGTGTACATCCAGATCCAAAGCAGGTAGAAATTGTTGTTAAAGGTATTCTGGATCTTGGTGTTGACGAAATTCGACCAGGTGAGTTGACCTATCCTTTACGTAATCATTTAAAAGCCGCACAAATAAAACGCGTTTTTCTGTTTCTTGTTATCCACCATGGTGCATTGGAGAAGGTTGACAGTGCACATGCATCAAACCCAACTGGTGGTAGACCACCTGGTGAGAGTTATCGAATTTTGTGGGGGGAGTCGGAGTTCTTTCCGCAACGGCCAGTAATTGCTAGTAAAAGAATAAACCCAGAATAACCTCAGATAAAAAGAAGAAAAAACCGATGTATCTGTGAACATGTAAATGTGAATCCTTATACGGTGGTGTCTTCTATTCTGAAAGGAGGATTTGTTCATACTTGCTAGTAGTGGGGGCGCTGTTGCTGTACTTGGTTTTATTGCAAATTGAGTGCAGGCAAACCTTGTACCGCAATAGCAGTGTTTATCCTGATATACTTAAAGGAGGTGATATACATACATTCACGAATTCAGATAATAGGAAGAAGTGCTGATCGTGATGTCGTTTGCAAGTCTGCGTATAACAGCAGGTCCAATGAAAAGAATCACAATACTGGTATAACTCATTACCATCGAAGCAAAGGCAGGCTTATTTATGAGGAAATCCTTATCCCACCAGATTCGCCAGACTGGTTAAAGGAACTGGCAAAGGATAGAGGGTATTTTTGGTCTGCTGTGGATAAACGTGAGGGTCGGTGTGATAGTCAACTCGCTCGTGAGATTAATATACCTCTGCTGCATGAATTGAGTGACCAGCAAAACATTGAATTGTTTAAAACCTTTGTACAACAAAACTTTGTGGAAAAAGGAATGGTTGCAGATATTGCAATACATAGAGCGCCGAAAGATGGTGACCCTAGAAACGTCCACGGTCATGCTACATTATCGATGAGAGAAATAACACCCGATGGTTTCGGCAACAAGGATCGTAGCTGGAACGACCAAAAGTTGGCTAGGCAATGGAGGAAATCCTATTGCAATTTAGGTAACCTATATTTGGTGCGGAACGGTTTTGAACCTAGACTTGACCACAGAAGTTTTGCTGAACGCAATATCGATAAAGAACCAACACGCTATCAGGGGCGTTCGTACAGAAAATCTAAGCAGAAGGGTAAAGAGCGAAATGTTCAAAAAGGCCCAATAAATGTGATGGAAACCTTGCGTGAGATATTGCAGGAAAACGATCAGGATCGTGAAAACGATAACTTTGAAAATGAAAGATGAAGGCTTATATACCTTTATCATAATAAGAGAGGTCATCTGCTTTGACCTCTCTGTTTTGGGAGTAAATTTATGATCATTGATAACAATAAAGGTCAGAGGGGAACGGCAAGATTTACTGAGCCTTCTGATTTCGGGACATTTGATGAGAACGTGGATTTTGGTAAACACATGGTTGTAGGAAAAAGTTTACCAGGCAAGGTTGACGGTTCTCAGAAGGAAATGATTGTCGAAGTTACAGGGCATCCTTTGGTGATCGGTGGTTCAGGTTCATATAAAAGTACTGCCATCGGGGTGCTGAATATGATTTCAAGGCTGATGTCGTTTGTGGTGATTGATCCCAAGGGAGAGCTTTATCACTTAGTAGCATCATATCTTCAGGCGATGGGTTTTGAAATAGTCAAGCTCGATCCTTTTGATGCATGGAACAGAAAGTATCGGCAAGAGGGAGCTGATCTTGAAATATCTTCATCTTTCAATCCTCTTGAGAAACTTGACTCAGAAAATCCTGAGTTCGCTGATGACGTCGAGGAAATTGTAGCAGCTTTGATTTTAATCATAGGTTCTGATCCCCATTGGCCTATCAGTGCAAAGTCATTAGTTGCAGGACTGATTGCATACCTAGTCGAGAAACCAGAGGAAACTGCAACTTTGGGTAGAGTCAGGGAACTGTTCTGTGGTGGTCCTGCATTTATTATAAAATTAGCTGATGAGGTGGTTAAGGATGAGGACAAAGTTTTTGGAGAAAATAGTTTAGCACGCAGAAAGTTGGCTCGTCTTGCTGGAATGAAATCTGTCAGCAAGGAACTGCAGAGTGTTTACACCACGGCTGATGCGCAATTGCAATTTTTAGATAGCATGCCTATTTGTGATAGCCTTTCTCAGAGTGATTTCAGTTTTGCAGAATTGGTTGATCCGAACAAAAATATCGCTGTTTTTGTTATTCTACCTCTGGAAAAACTTGAAATACACAGTAAGTTTTTACGTTTGATGGTTGCTGAGACAATCAACACGATCTCGCGTGTTGGTGGGAATCCTGATAAGCCCGTAGGTTTACACATAGATGAGGCTGGTACAATAGGCTTTTTGCCTGCATTATCGCGGGCCATCGGCTATATGAGAGGTGAAGGTCTTCGAGTTACAAGCTATTATCAGTCTCTTAGTCAGTTGCAGAGAGATTACCCACAGGACTGGGAAAACTTTATTGACAATTGTGGTGTTATCATACTTTTAAAAGCTATGAGTATTGGTACCGCAAAGTATTTCTCTGAAATGCTGGGAAATACTACAATAGAACTGAAAGATGGTGGAGAGTGTCCTCAGGATATAGGCGAATTTGCGTATATGCTGCAGGATAGGTTTGCCAAACATAATGCCAGTTTTGGTGGAGGTAGTCGAACATCCAATACTTTTTCACGACCACTCATGACTCCAGATGAGCTTATGCAGCTACCAGAGAACCTCGGTATAGTTATTACAGATGGTCGGCCTGCTCTGTTTATGAAGGTGAAATGCTTCGCCGAAAAACCGTATTGTGATGTATTACGCCCCAATCCTCGATATCGTTAAAGTTACACACAGCCCACCTTATCCTGCTGCTTGTCTGGCAGGATAAGGTGGGGGGTTGATTCTCGCATCGTTGAACTTGGATTTGCATCGTGGGTCTGTCTATTTATTCATTACCACCTCATACTTCAATTGATTCCTTATTACACAAACCTCCATGAGTGCCATTTTCCACTGAGAAAGTGTGGAACAGAACAGCGATGATTTTGCTGCTGAGTGTCACAGCCTGTATTCTATCAAGGCCGCATTGAGAGTTGAGAAATTGGTGGTATTAGAATCCTATAAGAATTCCGATGATGATAGGGCCTCTTTCCCCACCTCTTGGTGTCATCACCTATTGATGTAGTGAATCGGGAAATATAATTGGCATTGAACACTCATCCTCAACCCTGGTCGGCTTATTAAAAGAGCCGACCAGGTTTGGTATACTGAAGAGAATGATTCAAGTTTGCTGGTACAGAGGTCACCATTGCAGGCAGCTTGCTATGCTCTGGCGAAAGGCTTTGGAGATTATGCAACGATGATGAGTTTGTTGTCTCGTGTAACGTGGTAAGCGGTCAACACAATCAAACAGCTACATGGCGACTAAAGATCAATCGGAGTGTTCCTGGTGTTCAGCAAATGCACAATCAGTGTTTTGAGAGGATGGGTTCGGTAATTGGCGGATGCTTACAGTAAGGATTCGTCACCTGTCGTCAGTCTCCAGTGTCAATCAATTTGGGCGTTCAAGGATATAAGGTTTTTCAGGTAAAAAATGAGGGGTAGGGGGAAGCATTGCTATAAATGAAGAGGACTCCGTAGTAGATTTTTTGATAGATAGTTCTTTTACGGAAGCTAGATGAACATAATTTCTACACGTAGTTTGTCGTGTTAAATCGACCAGCATTTTGGTCTGTATGGGTGACCTGAATACTTCATGGAGGTGGCATTGTAGGCACTCGGTTGGTGCTGCCAGAAGATATAGGTGTTTATCCGGTGTGCCGAGGTAATTGACTGTGTAACTGGAGATAGAGAAATGCGGAGGGCGTCTATACAGATGGCAATGGAGCAACTTTTCAGCAGAATACTAGCCTGAAATGACGATATTGTAATTACAGGACTATCAGGAAGAATATCAATCTCAGAAAATGATCTTCAGCATGGCATTGGCAGTAGACATCTTCTCCTTTGAAAGTTAGATATAGCCTAAGATAGTCCGGGATTTGTCTTCCTATTCCTTGCTCAAAATTTAAACCGTGGTCTGTCCCAGGTTCCCTACTCTGACCCCAAAAGACTGCTGCCCCCCAAAAGACTCATATAAGGAGAGAATCATTTGTGAGTATAGCCACATCATTAGTTGATTATGGCGGCGCTCGCGGTTCAAATGCCGGCGACCAGTTTCATGAATTATGGGCACTGCTTCATGTCCTTGAGCTTCTGAAACCCGATACTGACTTGCTCGCTGTTGGAGTTGAAGGAGTTCGAACCGAAACTTCATCTCAGACTGCTGATAATCCTACCTGGGACGGTGTTGATTGTGCCCTTTATTATGGCGGGACATCACTTGAAACCGCTGATCGTGTTGAGTTTGTCCAACTCAAATATTCTGCTGCAAATCCTGAGAAGAAATGGTCTGTTGCGAGGCTATCTGAAAATACTGCAAAGAAGACAAATAACTCTGGTATTCGCAGATTGGCAGATGATTTCATAGATGCCAGGCTGCGAATGAAGCAGGGTGCGCAATTATCCATCCGGTTTGTAAGTAATCAAAATATTTCTGATGAACTCAAAACGTTAATAGGCACAAGATGGAAGGGCTCACTCAAAAAAGCACAGCTTGACCCATCAACAAAGAGCGGCCTTCAAGAGCTGATTAAAGCATCCGGCATTTCAGAAAATGAGTTTCAAGACTTTCTTTCAGCCTTGGATTTTAGTGAGTGCGGTACTCAATCCCGGTTCTCTGTAAAAGAGAAGGTAGTGGATTCTGTCGCGAGTCTGCTCGGTAATGATGTTTCATCCGAAGTCCGCGAACTCCAGATAAGAACCCGTGAATTGATGCTTCCAGAACGGGCAGGAGAGGTCGTCACTGAAAAAGATCTATTAGTAGTTTGGTTCGGTCTCTGCGGGCGTGATGGACTGTTCCCTTGTCCTCCTGACATTCAGTCCCCTCAAAAAGTAATTGAACGCGAAGCTGTTACAGATGTAGTCAATTTGCTGACTAAGGGTGAACGACTAGTTTTAATCCACGGTGCTGGTGGTTGTGGAAAGACTACGTTAATGCATCAAATAACCGACCGTTTGCCGCAAGGATCGGTAACAGCATATTTCGACTGTTTTGGAGCTGGGCGCTACCTGCAGACCGACGATAAACGGCACTTGCCTGAAAATGCATTCCTCCAGTTGACAAATGATCTTGCCATATCGCTACAATTGCCGTTATTCATCCCTCGAAACCAGAAGAATCCTGCAACTATCAAATTATTCCTGCAACGCCTACACGCTGCAGGAGAAGCATTACACAGACTTTCTCCTCAAGGATTATTGCTGATCTTAATTGATGCCGCCGACAATTCGGTTGCAGCTGCTCAAAATATGATGCCTTCAGAGACTTCTTTTGTGCATGAGCTCTTCGGTGCTGGCCTTGAGAGGCTCCCAAGCAATATTAAGTTTATTGCTTCATGCCGTACAGACCCCGCCAGACGCAAGTCAATCAAGCTGCCAGCAGAAACGCCAGAGGCTCTTTGCCCCCCCTTTTCTCTTCAAGAAACAACGCAGCATTTAGAGGCCACATTCTCTGATCTGCCAGCCAATCTAGTTGAACAGTTTCATGAACTATCAGCCGGTAATCCTCGCGTACAGGCATATGCAATCGCAGCGGCTGAAGGCGAAGTCTCACGGCTCCTTGCAGGACTACTCCCTGGAGGGAAGTCCTTAGCGGATGTTCTCAAAGAACAATTCAAGACTGCGCTTCAGAAACTCGGATATCCTCAGAAATTCGATAATCTCATTGATACGCTGGCATTTCTACCCGCTCCAATCAATGTCTCCGCACTGGCACGTATTACTGATACGTCGGAAGATATTGTTCGTGATTTTGCAACCGACTTGTGGCCTGGCTTACGTCTTAAAGAGAATGAAATTACTATAGCTGACGAGGATTTTGAAGCTTTCATCAAGAACAAAGGTTCTGCTAATCGGAATGCAGTCACCACCAACATAGCAGCAGACTTTTACAAAACATTCCAGCTTGACCACTACAGCTCACTTCATGTCACGGATGCCCTCATCACAGCCGGTCGCGCCAAGGATATTTTGTTTGTCATTGAGAGCGACTCTCAAGTGGCGGCAATTTCTGACCCTATTGTGCGTCGTCAAGTTCAAGTTAGAAGGCTTAAGCTTTCTCTGGCTGCATGCCACGAGGCAGGGACAACAACGGATGCCCTCAAAACGGTGTTGTTCAGCGCCGAAGCTGAACATGACGACAGCACTCTAAACGAAGTTCTCGAAAACGAACTGGACCTGTCAGTGGAGTTTGCCGGTTCATCGTTACGTCGGACAATCCTTCTGGACCCTGAACGCATTGAATCGCAAGGGTCATTTCTCGCTCAGGATGCAGTTCGCGCGATTCGTTCAGGAGACCGAGTAACCGCACGAGAGCAGCTTTACTTTCATGAGGCATGGTTGAAGCGTCGGCGCACTGTCCAGAACAAAGAGATGAATGACTGGAAGGTCACGGATAGTGATATTGCCGCTCGCGTTGAAACTATTTTGGAGCTTGGCGGGCCAAAAGCTGGCATTCACGAATTACTTCGGTGGACTCCCCGTGATGTTGCGATTCGCGTCGCTATCATTCTTGTACCTCAACTTATCGCAGCTGGTAAATCCGAGTATCTTAAAATTCTACTCAAGGACCGCTTGCCGCGCAGTCCTTGGGATCTACTCTTATGGGTTCCGCTCGCCATGGCCGGTGAGTCTATCGACAGTGCAGCAATCGAAAGGTCACTAAAATACCTCAAGAAGCGCTTTATTCCTGATATCAACACCATAAGCGCTTCGCACAGCGACGAAGGTTGGCAACAAACTCTTCTCGATATTCTTATCACTGCATGCGAACTTGCTTTTAAAATAGGCGTGGATACACAAATTGTACTATCCACAGTAAACCTGATTTTGTCCGCACTCGAAGGGGAAAAGAAGAGACATTTGTACTTGTTCGACGTGTGTCGGATTGATGCCCTGTTCCGCTGCTGGCTTCTTAGAGAGATGATCAACGGAACAACTACAAAGGCGGAAGATTTCATTGCTTATACAACGTCTCTTAATCCTGAGCCGAAACCAATACAGCAGGAGAAAGGAAAAGGAGCAAAAACAGGAAAGAGAAAACAGCAGACTGATAATCGAGACATTGAAAAAATTCACAAGAAACTCAAAGCACTGTACCCCATCTATTACACCCGCCTGGAAATCCTTTCATGCGCCAAAAAAGGTCATCAGATAGAAGAAAAACAACTGGATAGTCTCAATATTGCTTCGAATTTATATGAATTTGATCACGACCACGAAAGTTCAAAACTTCGTACTGTTGCCGCACAAAGCGTCATGGGGTTGTTGATTGTTGAGGGCATCAAGGCAGTTGATCTTGCTAACAGGGCTAATCTGCTGTCTAAAGGCCGTTACAGTGATTCGTTCGCGAGTAACCGTTTAAAACTCTGGTCACGGATGAGATTACGAAATGCTGAATCAGAAATCATCGTTGAACAAATTGCAAACGCGGCAGATGATATCAAGAAACTACGAGAAGCTTCGTCCTCTAAGCTGGAAGCGCTAATTCGATTCTGCCGTCTTGTACTGCCGATCAGCAGAGACGATGCAGCGGCACTATTTAACGATGCTGTTATGATCGCAAAGGAAATAGACCGAGAAGCTTTTGATCAAATTGACTTCTTGTCTGTCATGGCTGATCGTGCCGATTTATCCGCGCAACAAGATGGCAGAACTATTGCCAGTGATATTTTCACATTCATTTCAGGAGCTGCCGAGCGTCTATCTGGTTACGACCATTTCCCATGGAACTCAGCTGTACATGCGCTTACTTGTGTGGACAACAAAGCTGCATTGGCGGCCATTTGCCGCTGGGATGACAACGGGACCGTTTATCTGCATGAAACATTGAGTCAATGCCTTCTGACAGCTTTGAAGCGTGAAAATATAAGTCTTGAAGTGGCAAGCTCCCTTGCCTTGTTAATCGGAGGTTCTAGTGGGGATCTCTGGCAGGAACTGGTATGCCGGGCCATTACAAATCCTTTGCATAACAAAGAGGTGATCGAAGGACTTGCAAAGGAAGCCCTGCTGCTAACTTCTCAAGAATCTCGTCTGAAATTAGGGGGGGAAATTGTAGGCCGTATTCCTGAAGAGAGCATGCATGTCGGTAAATGGATAGCTCATTTGAGAAATACTGTTGAGTTTTTGAAAAAAGCGAATAATGGCATCTCAGACGAGTCTGTCACTCAGTATGATAACTCAGCATATAGAAATAGCGATTACCAACCACCACCTGAATTCGAATTTGACCCACAAGGCAAAATTTTCAGCACACCTGAATCCATAGCGGAGGTTCTTCAAGCTGCGGCAGCATCCGGCCTGAGGCATAACGATAGAGAACTCCTCCGAAAAATGAGAGAAGCAACCTCAAATCTCCGGAACAGAATTTCATTTCTGAACGCTCTTGCCAATATCCCCGACGAGGCTCTTTGGGAACATACCCGCATCGATATGTTACTAGAGACTATTGGTGCATGGAAAGGGACTCCTGCCGTTGATCATTGGTGTAGTGAGACGTTGCCATCAATTTTGATTGAGAATTTTTGTGGTGCTGCTCGTTATCTCAAGGAGGAAGAGTCTGCTCTTTATCAGATGTTTGATTATGCAGGATTAGATGACAAGGGCCGTCTCAATACGATCCTTGCAGGGGTTTCAACAGCAGGTGAAGGCCTAGGTAGCCGTGCATTGTTCGCCATTGCAGAAGAAATTGCTCGCACTCTTGAAGGAAAAGAAGCTGGCAATTTTTTGGTTTGGTACTCTGAACGATTGAGAAACCGGATTCCTGCTGAGGAACACACTATTCTCGCATCAGACGACATCCCGAGTGATACGACTGAAGCGATTGCCCGTTTCCTGTTCGCTCTAATGAGCGATATTGATACGAGAGTCCGTTGGAAAGCGGCCCACGTATTACGTCAGCTGGCACAGCATGGTTGTTTGGATATCATTACCGCCGCTATAGATCAATCAAGCCGGCAACTTGATATTTCCTTCCGTGACCCCACGGCCCCATTCTACTTCTTGGCTGCCAAGCTTTGGTTAATGATTTCTCTGTGTCGTATTAGCTCCGAAACACCCAGTGCACTGGTTTCACATAAAGAGCAGATTCTTAATATTGCGACTTCGTCCGAATTGCCGCATGTTGCGATTCGGGAATATGCAAAGAGAACCCTGCTTCAATTGGCAGCATCTGGAGTGATTGCGCTGACTGCTTCCGAAAAAGATCAGCTTGATAAGATTAATGCAGCTATAAAGGGCAAAACTAAAAGAGGAAGGGATTCTTTTCGGTCATTCGGACGCGTTCGAGAGGGTAAGCGTAGATTCAGGTTTGATGAGATGGATACCCTTCCCTACTGGTACGAGGATATTCTCCGTATCTTCCCAACGATATCTCAGGAACAAGTCCTTACGATTGGCGAAAACTGGATTATCGACAAATGGAATGCTACCGACGAAGCTAATTACTGGGATAGAGAGCCAAGAAAGGCACGTTACGATCAACGAAAATATCATTTGTGGTCCCATAGTCACCACTCGCGCCCGACAATTGAACGCTACGGAACGCATCTGGAGTGGAATGCAATGTATTGCATTGTAGGAGAATTGTTAACCACTCATCCTGTTTCAAGTGATGAAGATGGCGAATGGGGTAGCTTCAGTTATTGGCTCTCCCATGTATTGTTGACAGATAACCCAGCTTGGCTTTCTGACCATCGCGGTCCCACGCCGCTCGAACTTCGGTTTTGGAAGGATGATCCAAGAACAGACAAGGGGTGGATGCAAAATATCAATCGTGTTGAGCTACTTTCAGAAATGGGCTTGCCTGCGCCAAACCGAGAAGGCTGGATTGTTGTCAGTGGAAGTTGCACAACACATTATAAGAAGAGGGTGGAGCAAATCCGGATAAATTCAGCTCTGGTGTCACCTGAGACAGCATCGGCTCTTGCTCGTGCACTTCAAACTGAAAGTGATGTTTGGGGACTTCGCTTGCCGTATGAAAAAAGTGACTATCAGATCAATTCAAAACCTTTTCGGCTTCAAGGTTGGCTTTCTTATTTAGAAGGCGATCTCCGCTTTGATGATAACGATCCCTTCAGGTATGAAGTAGGTCAAATACGTGTTGTTCCAGGGCATAAGCTGAAAAAAACACTTAAATTGGCGCGAGAGGCCACTGACCATCTATCCTGGGTTTCCAGTTATACAGGTGAAGCCGCTTTCAATTATGAAGCATGGTGTGATGAGCCGTCCCCTGATGATGACTACTATCCAAGACGGAACCGTTCAAGTGGCTGGCGGTTGTGGGCAAAGATAGACAAAGTACGGGATTTCCTTGCAATTGATCGATCTGATTTAATTTGTGAAGTACAGATTGAGCGTGAACTACGAAAAGAATATGGGCGGGCACATGAATCAGCCGAGAAAGAGAAAAAGCACCATAAAATCATCCTGCTCCGGTCAGATGGCTCCATCGCTGACGCCAAAGGGCATATTGGAAATTGGTAGGGCACTGATCAAAGAGTTGGCTCTTGAACCAGGGGATGACACTTTATGCCGCTGGATGGCTCACTACATTGCAGAGTTAATTGAAGGTGCGGAAACCGCAACAGAGGCTGATCGCCCGGAAAAGTTGGCAAAGTGTTCTGAAATAATCCTTGCTCTTTGGCAACACCGCTATGAACTTCCAAATGGCAAAAGGCCATTTGAGGAGTTTGAACCGATATTCAGGGCTATTGAGAGTCTTGACCCTGATGATGAGAGTCCCAGATATTTTCGATCTGTAAGAAATGCTAGCGACAAGGCCGACATAAATACGGAATCTAAAAAATGGCTTGAGCTTGCTGAAGGTTTGGATTACTCGGCCAAACTGCTGATTCGATATTGTTTGGAGCAAGCATCTCAGGATGCTCTTGATAAAACTCAAGAATGGGTAAAGCTGGCCGAAGCTGCAGCATTGGAAGATGGAATAGACCTCCCCGTTGTTCGATTCATCACTGCTGAAAGTGAACTTATGAACGAGAGCGGGACCGAAGAGAGGGCACGAAAACTGATTGAGGATCGAGTAAACCGACTGTACGCGTTTAAAGAGATGGCTGACTCACTTGCTTCAGATATGCTTAGAAAGCTTGAGGAGAAATAAACATGCATATTCGCCATCTGGAAAGTAGGTACCAAACCTGAACCTCTTGCAGAAGTCTCTCTTGCCAAGGAAGCACTGCTGGAGCAGATGAGTACCGTAGACCCGGCTATTCTATCCTACCGGTAGCTGCTGAGCGGGGGATTCCGGGGACAGCTTTAGCAAATGCAAATGAAGTCGATCCAGGCTATGTGCCTATGTTTCAGACAGTATAGGTTTCAAACAGATTTGTGGCCTATGATGCCATTTTAAGGGAAGGAATAGGCAAAATCGGATCACGGAAAATAAGAAGAAAAATATCGATCATCCAAACCATAAAATGCATCGGATAGCCCGGTGATTTTCGTATCGAACTTGCCACTCCCAATCTCTAGGAATTCTTAATCTCCTTAAACATTATATTCCTACTGTATATATGAACCTGGGGAGGGTGCTGATAATCGAACAGATCGAGCTTTTAGCATTATAAAAAGACGTTAGGTTCTATACTTGATTACTACTCAGGATCATGACCCATAATCAATCATTTTTCAAGCGCCATCACATTCGAGTTTTTCCGTAATTCCCTTTTGTAGTAAAGGTTGTAGAGGTATATGGATTTGAGCCTTAGCACACAAGAAGTTAAACGATCCTGCTGTCATTTCTGCGGAGGCTTGATGTCTTTCGATTTCGTCCAGATTCTGCCACTTGGTCAGCGACAATTATAATTCCCCCCCCCAGTAATCGGGTGTTCGATTTTCTCCATGTCCCATCAAGAGGTGAACTTACCAGGGAACCTGCGATGCTGCTATCGTGTCATATTGTACCATTCTTTCTTACCAACGCAGATAATGATTATGTTTTATACGTTGAGTTTGAATCAAACCAAATGTGAGTTGTATCAGCATGTAAGAAAATTTTGAGAAAGTTATGCAGAATTCAACGGTCATTACTTTGGTTCATGGAACTTGGGCGCAAAACGCTCCGTGGATTCAAGAGAGTTCACCTCTGAGAACCGCCCTACAACGTGCTCTCGGTAAGGACACAGTTTTCCGTCCCTTTCTATGGTCAGGTGAAAACTCTTTTGCCGGAAGACTGGCTGCCGCTGAAGACCTGCGAAAATTTTTGCAGGAAGGTATTGAGCAATCGCCAGGTGGCCGGCAGGTCATCATTGCACATAGTCATGGCGGAAACGTCACGATGAAGGCGCTCGAGAATTGTGAGTATGCTCAGAACATTGATGCGGTGGTTTGTCTGGCTACGCCATTTATTATGACGAGACTACGGCAGTTCGGCGAGCATTCCATGTTGGTTATTGTGCTTGCCAAGTGGCTGACATGTGTGCTACTCGGGATCGCGGTCAGCATGATGATGACAAACGTGCTTGGAGCAGACAAAGTGGGCTATTGGGGAGTCATTGCTCTTGCCTTGATGTTGCTTGGAGGTCTTGGTTCTTGGTGGACGATTTCCAGGGTTGGACGAGCATGGCTGCAGCATGCTAAAGAATGGGCAGCTCAAGTGAATGTCTCGTCGCCTGCCCCGCCAACTCGTATGTTTGTCATCAGAGCTGCCGCTGATGAAGCCACCGAGGGACTTTCCTGGATTCACTTCCATTCTATACCTGTATTGATCGGTTGGCGACTGCTTTCCTGGATTGCTATTGCGCCGCTGTCAATAGCCTTAAAAATAGATAACTGGGCGTATAGCCGTCTTTATGGTCGCCTCTTGGTTGGGGGCGGTGTGTGGTCAACCGTGGCGTGTTATATAAACTATGGTTACCCTGACGCCCCACCGGAGAAAAGGACATTTCTGTTGCTGTATATCGCAGTCCTTTTAACGATTGGCTCGGTATGTTCGAAAGAGCTTGGCCTGTTGCGGCTCGTAGCCTTTTTAGCTACTCCAGTCTTTGTGATTCTTGGTCTGGTGTTTGTGATGCTTCTGCTGTGCCTTTCGCTGGTGGTTGTGCCATTCAATACATCTATTCGAGGTTTATGGACGTTTGTAAAAACAGCGATCTGGCTTGGTCCAATCGACATCTCAGCGGAAACAGTACCACCTGGACGTACAATTCAAACTCGCCAGATGACTGCCGACACCAAAGAGGGTCTTCGACACAGCAGGCCGTATCTCGACCCCGAATCTATTCAATGGATCGTGGAGTGGCTCCAATATCATGATAAAGACTAGAGAGTCATTTGAGCGATCCGTAAAAGCCACGACGCAAGTAACAGCAAGTAAGAATTACATTGCGCTGTCTGGCTCAACGTCGCGCTGCCAGTTTTCTATGAAATTATATCAACAGAGACGGAGTCTTGTAACGAAGGTTGAACGCCTGATATTCGCGGGTTGGTTACCGCCAGACCCAACAAGGTTATGGGCGGAAAATTGTTGAAGCTGTTGTCCGGGGTACTCCTGATGATTGGCATTTTGTTGTTGTGATGTATTGGAGCGGAGGTTTTTGGGCTAGAATGCTTGAGTTATACCCACGATTTGTCGTATTCTAAAATGATTAAGATTCATTTCAATAAATTGGTAACCAAGATCACAAATCCAGCGGGTATAAATCGTGAATAAATCTGAACTGATAGAAGCTTTGTCTGAAGAATTAAATTTTTCAATCACAGTAACACAGAATATTATAGGCACCATTCTTGATAGTATAACCGAGAAGCTTGTCGCTGGTGAAAGTGTGGAAATCCGTGGGTTTGGGTCCTTTTCTGTGAGGCATTATGATTCTTATATAGGACGACAACCGAAGACAGGGGAGAAAATTGAAGTCAAATCTAGGAAGCTCCCGTTTTTTAAGGTTGGAAAGGAACTTAAGGAAGCTGTGGATGCCGGTAGGAAGTGATTCAACACAAAACATTAAAATGATTTCTACCAGGATAACATTATGCGTAAACTCTCCTTTCTCTACCTTCTTCTATCTCTCATTATCTCAACAAGTGCCCATGCTTCCACAAGTAGCTTTACCGGACAGACGATTGACGTTGCAGATGGCGACATGATCACAGTTCTCAACCAGAACAATGAAAGAATTAAAATTCGGTTAGCTGGAATAGACACGCCTGAAGGTTCTCAAGTCTATGGCAACCAAGCGACACAATTCACTGTGTCCAAGGTTTCAGGAAAAAGAGTACGGATATTTCCCGAGACCACCGATAGGTATGGGCGTACAGTTGCCATGGTTCTTATCAATGGAGAGAATTTAAACGAGCAGATCGTAGCAAGTGGAAACGGATGGGTGTACAGAAAATATTGTACTGCTGACTACTGCAATGATTGGTTGAAACTCGAAAAAGCTGCAAGAGATGCTCGTATTGGACTTTGGACGGACAGAAATTCTCAACCTCCCTGGGAATGGCGAGCAGAACACCGAAATGGGAAGAGTAATGGTAGTGGTGATAATGTTTCTGTTGTTACAGCTGCAGTTGCTGGCGCAGGATCATCGACTACTTATCATGGTAATAGAAGAAGTCATGTCTTTCATGGTCCTTCTTGTAGAGATTATAACTGTAAGAATTGTACCGTCAGATTGGGATCATATCAGGACGCGGTGGGGGCAGGGTATAGGGCTCATAGGGAATGCGTGAAGGAGTAGGGTGTTAGTGTCGAGCTGAGGTGTACAGGCGTAACCAATTGTTTCCAGGAAAATTTTGCAGATTATTTGGAAAATCGCTTACGAGCGAGCATTCATTTTTCGCCTTTATCCAACTGAAAGACAAGAAAGTACTACCAACGCCGACGATGGTCAGAAATGGAGCAATTGTCTTCTTTTTTGCATCTCGCACTACATGGGCGTGACGCTTACCAGCAAGCTCTGCAATCTGCCTGGAAGTCATGCTCATGTCGAAAGTTTTAATGTATGGAATGTATGCACTGGTAATGTAGTCTCGTAAGCCAGAAGAAAAATCATTCCGAAAGTGGGTTACATCAGAAGTATCGCCTACCATCCGTCAAACTGGTGGTGTTTATATGACAACAATATGCAGTTGACAAATGTGCTATAGCTGCAATATAGTTAGGCCAATGACTTAATAACTTGGTATTAAGCGGATAGTGAAGGATGAGCCTCAAACAGAGGGCATCTTGAGGCCAGCATTCATAGGATGTTGGTTCATTACATAACTGACATACCCATACAGGATGTCGGTGGCCAGTACCGAAATGGACTGGTTCCCGTTAGTGGCATATAGCCATGGCGGGCTTCAATTAAGAGAAGCCTACCTATGTCTCATGCCAGTCACAAAAAGTAGGCTTCATAAAGAATCAGGAAGTCTACTTGCCACATAAGAATTACCTCAAAAAGTGGGCTTCCGTAACTTTTTCGGAGTCCATACATGTCTATTCAGATTTCCCAAAAACGTCTCGTTGCATTCAATAAACAGTCAGGCTGCTGTTATTATTGTGGTAGTCCAATGTGGGAGGGCAAACAAAAAGAATTTGCCAACAAACACAAAATCACCAAAAAATATGCAGCAAGATTCCAGTGTACTGCAGAACACTTATTAGCTCGTTGTGATGGTGGCAAAGACCAAGAAAACAATATTGTTGCTGCTTGCATCTTCTGTAATCGCAATCGTCATAAAAGGAAGAAACCACTTGTTCCCCTTAAGTATAGAGCACTCATCCAAAAGCGGCTGCAGCAAGGCAAATGGCATCCTAAAAAGTTGCGACACTTACCTTCTCCACAATAAACAGATGGCAGAATAGCTACTTGCAGAACAGTATGTTCAATTCCAAGTGAAACATTTTAGGTTTTTATGATGACAGTGTAGTCCAACCTGAACCAAAATTAAACGCCAGGAAGGAAAGTACTATCGTGCATTCCCGGGTGGAGGCAAGAAGCGCGAGATACCCTCGGGCTACTCGACTCTTCTGATTTTAACATTGCTCAAAACCACGCCTAACTAATCGAAGGTTTATTATTGGATCCATATTGTTAAGGGAAGGTCACAGAGAAATTCAATCATTTTTTAACATGGGCCCAAAGTCCAGACCAAGGTCAGGGTAGAACCTTCTCGAACAATCAGGACACATAGCGTGACTGAACTTTGCTTTTGAGTGCTGACTGACGTATGACTCCACCTGATTCCAATATCCTTTATCATCACGAATTCTTTTGCAGGACGAACAGATAGGTATCAAACCATTCAGTGTCTCAATGTTAGCAAGGGCTTCTTGGAGATCATGTATGTTTTTTTCCAGTTCTTTTTCCAGACTTTTTCTGTGATCTACGTTATGGACTACCTCAATTCCGGCGATAATATCTCCTGCCGCATCTCGCAGCGGAGATGCTGTTATTTCAAAATATGAGGTACCTCCTGCAACAGGCTTCTGTATCTCGGTGCTATTAATTTGGCCAGTTTGAAAAGAGAGTAAGATCGGGCAGGGTTCACAGGGGGCTCCAACGCACCTGTATGCCTGGTAGCATTTTTCACCCAGATGGTCTCCGAATAGGGAGATGTGTATATCGTTTTGATATTTTATTGTGAGATTAATATCTTGAATGCTAATACCATCACCGATTGCGGCTATGATTGCCTCAGACTTTCTATGTTCTTCCTCAGTTCTGCTCATCGCAAGTTTCGCCGCCTCTTCAGATCGACGGATTGATAAAAAGAGTGGAGTAATGCAAGCCATACCGAGAAGCGTGAAAAAAGAAATAAGTATGGCTATTATCTCGTCAGGCAGAATCGACAAATTCTCATCCGCCCTCAAAATAGTCCAGAAAGATATTAACCTTCGAAGGACCTGTATGATGACGGCGATGACGATAAAAATCCAGGCAATTTTATGACCGGTAATTTTGATCAACCGAAACGCTAGAATAGCAGCAATGGAATGAAAAAGGACAGAGAGACCGACGATAATGACAGTACCTGACATGTGGCACTCCATGGATAGTGATTTGAGAACGTTCGGTTACTCTATCATAACGTACCAATTTTTCAATTAATTATTTCGTTTCGAATTATAATGATATCAAACATTTCCGGTATGAACATTCCTTGCTAATGAGCCGTCAAAGCCAATCGCAATGAAGCTCCTCAAAATGCTTCTCGACACTTTGTTTGACAATACTAGGGGGATTACTCTAAAGTTTAGTGAAAAATTGGTTCGTGTCTCACGAATCTTCCTATTGGCGGAGGATATTTTCTCATATTATCTAAGCTGGTCACCTCGTGATGAGTGTCAGGCAAAATGGTTGATACTAACTGATACACTGCCATGAAAGTATTACCAACGTTGACGATGGTCAATAATGGAGTACTTGTCTCGGGAGATTTTCTGTGAACAATCTGGGATTTAAAATTTTTTTTTGTTGTCAGGGTTATCTTGGTTTTCGAATGGCAAATAAAGATTCTTTATGTTGCTAGGTTTTTGGGACAACTTCTTCAGGATCTGCACAGTAGACACCTATAAGTCAGAAATTAGCAGGAAAACAGTACACTCGATTGGCAACATTAACTGCACAATTTGAACTGGAGTCAGTTTTCCTTAAGAATATCTTCCAGAAAAGAAATGGGAGTGAGGTTTGGTGTCTACTTTTTAACCTTCCTCAGTTTCAGAGGTGATCGTAGGTGTACAATACCCTAAGGCGGAAAGCAGTGAAGCCATTTTTTTTACGCGCCGTTAATGCTAAAAGCTGAGGTTTGACTAATCAACCGGACAGGATAGCAGTATCTTCAAGGAAAATCTCCAGTTCGGCAAGATCGATTTCAGAAAGGTTGAGTAGGTGAGCCTCTTCGTTTGCTGACAATTCTAAAGTGGGGTCTATC
>NZ_SWCM01000012.1 GCF_005116645.1 Desulfopila sp. IMCC35006 | reverse complement strand
GCACCTACTGTACTTATTTCCGAAGATACCAATAATGACGGCACGATCGCACATTCCGAGATTGACGGAACGGTTGGCGTAAAAATAACTGCGCCTGCGGATGCGGTGATCGATGATATCCTGCGCGTCACCAACCCTGACGGCACGGTCACCGATCACGCCGTAACCCAGGATATTCTCGATAACGGGTTAATCCTCGAGTATGCACGACCGGAAGACGGGGAAAACATCACCGTCACGGCAACTCTGGTGGATAAGGCCGGTAATATCTCCGAGACGGCAAGTGACTCCGCCATCATGGGCGATACGACACCAACCCAGGCACCTACTGTACTTATTTCCGAAGATACCAATAATGACGGCACGATCGCACATTCCGAGATTGACGGAACGGTTGGCGTAAAAATAACTGCGCCTGCGGATGCGGTGATCGATGATATCCTGCGCGTCACCAACCCTGACGGCACGGTCACCGATCACGCCGTAACCCAGGATATTCTCGATAACGGGTTAATCCTCGAGTATGCACGACCGGAAGACGGGGAAAACATCACCGTCACGGCAACTCTGGTGGACAAGGCCGGTAATATCTCCGAGCCGGCAAGTGATTCGGCCATCATGGGCGATACAACAGCAAGCAATCCAATCATAACTGCATCAGATGCAGAAGGTGGAGAAGATACCGCCATAGCATTGCACATCGGTTCTACATTAACCGATATTGATGGCAGTGAAACTCTTTCAGACATGACGATCAGCGGTGTTCCGACAGGAGCCATACTAAGTGCGGGAATTGACAATAGCGACGGAACCTGGACTCTTACCCAAGATCAACTGGAAGGACTTACTGTCACCCCGCCTCATAATAGTGATGAAGATTTTACTCTGACTGCCAGCGTAACAAGTACTGAAATTAACGGAGATACTGCTACAACCACAGAACAGATCGAAGTTACCGTAAATGCTGTGGCGGATGCCCCAACCATTGTGGTTAATTTGAGCAGCCACAATGTTGTAAATAACGGGCTGGTTGGGCATTGGGTATTTGATGAAAACGATACAGGCAGTAAACGTACCTATAACCTGGTTGATAACCGCGAAGGAATCCTGATTGATGATGCGCAGTTTAATAGTGACGGCCACAATTTATCTTCAATGTCCCTTGATGGGAAAGGTGATTATGTTGAGGTTGTCGGAGGTTACACAACTCCTCTTGCCGGAACGGCAACTCTTTCTGCCTGGATTAAGCTGCCAGAAGGATTTATTGGCGTTAAAGGAAATAATAATATTGGCTGGGATTCTCCAAGTATCATCGGATCAGAACAAAATGGTGGAACAAACGATATCCAATGGGGTTGGATAAGTGATGATGGCCATATCAATATGGGTGTAGCCAACAGTTATGGTGCAAAATCAACTACTGTCGTTAATGATGGAGAGTGGCATCATGTTGTATTGACTCGGGATCATGTAACAGGTGAAACCAGTGTTTATGTGGACGGGAATTTAGAGAGTACTGTTAAGACAGTAACTGGAATTAAAGACTCAACACATATAAGCGGATTTGGTGCAACATTTGGCTCAAATGGCTTAAATGAATACCTGCAGGGGGAACTCGATGACATACGTATATACGACCGCGTCTTGACAGCGAGTGAAGTTTCCCAGATTTCTGCCTATGAAAACAATATGTCCGCTTATGATCTTATAGGCATTGAAGGAGATCCTGTTTTCTTCACACTAAATGCCGGACTTGTTGATACCGACGGATCAGAATCAATCACCAGCCTCATGATTTCTGGTATACCTGAAGGAGCAACACTGACTGACGGAGACCATTTCTTTACCGCCACTGCCTCAACTACTGAGGTGAATGTTACAGATTGGGATACAAATAATTTCAGTATAACAGCCTATGCGGATGCTGGCGGGGAAAATCAAGTTTACACATTAACCGCTTCGGCAACAACAACAGAGAGTTCAAACAACGATACCGCCACCACAAGTACCACTTTTAATATCTTTGTCATAGACACAAATCTTGCTCTTAGCGGCGATGAAGGCAATGACTACATTAAAGGCAGTGACACTGACGATGCGTTAGATGGAGGAGAAGGCCATGACACCATTGCTGCGGGTGCAGGTAATGATACAATCGTCTTTGACAGTGATGATATCTCAATCAATGGTGGTGAAGGTATCGATACCCTGTTGATTCATGATCCCGTACTAGATTTCAGTAAAATCTCAACAATAGTTCAGAATATTGAAAAACTCGATTTGAGTGACAATGGACACACTGTCGAGTTAAGTCTCAAGGATGTCTTTGATATGACTTCCGGGCCAAATCACACTTTGGAAATTGATGCGGGAGATGATGATACAATTAGTATTAATACGAGCGGTTGGACGCAGGATGCATCTCACTCAGGATTATTTACCAATGCAGGCGGTGAAACAGTGCAAATTGTCTCTTCAGATGATGCTGGAAATGATATCCACATTGATTATACCGATGACGGTACTTCTATAGGATAAATACCAAGCATTGTGATAACCAAAAACAGAGAGCCGGAGCAATTCATTACTGACACGGCTCTCTGCATTAGCCAAAAGGAACAGCTCTTTCTCAACAGTTGACAAAACGAGTGTCTTCCTTTAATCGAAGACCTAATTCCAAACGATTCCGCAAACCAGTCTTGTCATATATTGAACTCATATGGGCTTTAACAGTGCGCAGACTAACATACATTTTGTCGGCCATCTGCTGGTTGGTCATGCCTTCAGTGACATAAAGAGCTACTTCCTGCTCCCGTCGACTTAACTTACTCAGGATATCATGACTTGATTGATCAATGTTTTCAGTTCCAACTGAAGCAATCAGTTGAGAAATAATAGCCGGCGGAAGCCATATCTGGCCAGCTTTCACACTTTTCACCGCTTGATCTAAGTTCTCCTGACGCATATGCCGATTTCCATAGCCTCTGATACCGCGCTGGAGCAACATAACAGCCTCCGGGAAAGTCGGAACTACCGTAAGAGCAATGATTGGCAAAGAAATATGGCTGCCTTCCGGGATCTTGCTGTGCTTTATATCAACAACTAACACTTCACCTTCCGCCAGATTCCTTTTTCCCAAAAGACGAATATCCGGAATGAAAACAACGCCAGACTCTCCAAAGAGTGAGAGAAGTTTTCCTGACAATACATCATCTTTACTGCAACATATTACCGCCATTATCGTTCCCGCAAAGCATTATTTTTGGCTCTGAGAATTGGTTTCATAATATATTGCATTACCGTTTTCTTGCCCGTGATGATATCCACCTGTGCTGTCATACCAATGATGATATTTTTTTTATTATCTTCAGTGCCAAGATAATTCTGCTTACTTTTTACACGCACAAGATAAAATTCTTCCCCCTTTTCATCGGTAATCGTATCGGCACTGATAAGAGTAACCTCTCCTTCCAGACCACCATAAATTGCAAAATCGTATGCGGTAAATTTTAATATGGCTTTCTGCCCAGGATAGATAAAGGCAATGTCCGAAGGCTTTATCTTCGTTTCTACCAGGACACCTTTATCAGCCGGGACGATCTCCAGAATATCCATTCCTGGTTTTAACACACCACCAACGGTATTAATCAGGAGTTGCTTAACCGTGCCATCCACTGGAGACCGAACATTCGTTCGGGTAACCCTGTCTTCGATTGCGACCTGCGTGAAAGACAATCGGTCGATCTCGGCCATCACCGCATTGAGTTCTTCCAGGGCAGTCGCATGGCGTGATTCATCGATCTCTTTAATTTTTTGATCGGCTTCAATAATCTGCACATTCAATTTCTCAATCGTTTTTATGGTTCGATTTACTTCCTGTTTTTTTTCCAGATCCTTTTGCTGTAATTGTAAAAATTCGAGTTCGGAGATCAGATTTTTTTGCCGTAATGGACGACTTACTTCAATCTCTCTGTTTATCATATTCTGGCTCGCCTTAAAGGACTTAAGGTCCTGCTGCGCGTCCTGCAACTCAATTTTCCGTTGCTGCAATTGTTGCTGCAACACAGATTTTTGATTTTCATGTTGCCTGAGGTGAGTAGCATAAAGCCTTTTTTCATTTTTCATCAAATCAGCTATCTGGCCGTCACCTTCAATTTCAATAAGGGTCTCAGTAATACCTGATTCAGCACGTAATCTGCTGGATTTCGCCATGAGTTCATTAATCTTGCTGGCACTTTCATCATAGGAGCTGCCGATACCGGTATCATCAATCGTGAGGAGCGTTTCCCCCTGCTTCACGAATTGCCCTTCAACCACATGAATTTCCTTAACAATACCACCTTCCAGGTTTTGTACTACCTGGATTTGACGGGAAGGTATCGTTCGTCCTACTCCCCTGGTTCGTTCATCTAACTCAGCAAAATAACTCCAGGTTATGGAGGTAATCATGACAAGACAGATAACGTACAAAAGCACGTTCAGACGAGACGAACTCCCGGCAAGCATCGCCCCACTGAGACTGTTCATAAATTCAACATCTGTCTTGCTGTACTTACCATTACGCTTCATTGGGCCAACCTTGTTCTTGTCTGAAGGAACTGCGGAGGCGGTATCTTTTGGGTCTGTAATCACAGGCTTTTGCCTCCAAGTCGAGCAAGAATTTCATCCTTTGGACCGTCCATGACAAGGGCACCATCGTCCATCACCAGCAGACGATCAACAATGGCAAGAATAGAAGGCTTATGCGTGATTATAATGGTAGTTTTGCCTTTTGTGGCCTCTTTCAAGTTGTTAATCACCTTAACTTCTGTGTTGTAATCCATCGCGTTTGTCGGTTCATCAAGCAAAACTATGGGGCTTTCGGAAATAAAGGCCCGGGCAAGCGCAATTGATTGCCGTTGCCCACCGGAAATATTGTAACCTCGCTCGCCTACCTGTAAATCCATGCCAAGCGGGTGGCGGTCGGTCAAGGCGTTTACTACGCCAAAACCTGCTGCTTTGACAATTTCAGCATCTGTCGCATGGGGAGATTTAAGGGTAATATTGTCACGAACAGTTCCTGAAAAGAGGGTTACATCCTGGGGAACAAAATTATAATTCTGCCTTATATCTACTGGATCAATTTGTTTAATGTCCAGATTGTCGATGAAAACAGCACCACTGCCGGCTTCATAAAAACCGAGGAGAATATTACTGAGTGTTGATTTTCCTGAACCAACCTGACCTATTATGCCTACACGTTCACCCGCCTTAATTTTGAAACTGATATTTCGTAAGGCTTTTTGGTCTTCCCCAGGATAGGAAAAATCGACGTTTTTAAATTCTATTTCCCCCTTGAATTCCGGTCGTCTGATGAACCGTTTGCCATCGGGGCGTTCCTCTTTTTTGGCCATCAAATCATTGAGGGATTGCAGACCTGTTTTCATCTGTTGGTAGTTTGTCAGTAAAGAAGCAGCCTGTGTCCATGGTGCGATGGAACGAGTTGCTAATATATTGACGGCGATCAATCCACCCATTGTCAACTCACCATCTTTTATGAGATACACCCCGACGACAATAACGAGGACGGAACACAATTGCGTTAAAAAGGCGGAGATCGTTGACAGGGAACTCGACCTTATTCTAGAACTGAGACTTTTTGAGGCGATATCACCAGTCGACTCCTCCCAATGCCATTGAATGGTACTGCTGGCATTAAAGGCTTTGATTGTCTCTAAATTGGCAAGAGATTCAACTAAAATACTATTGCGCCTGCCTGCCGCAGCATGCGTACTTTCAACAATTGTCTGAATAGCTTTTTTCATGGGTACCGTGAAAAGAAACAGTACAAAGATGACAGCAACAGGCAACAGTGCCAGGGTGGGTTGTATGGAATAAATCACCAGCACAAAGATCACCGAGAAAGGTAACTCGATAAAAGCAGTGAGAGCAGTCGATGCCAGAAAGGAACGTATTCCGTCAAAATCACGTAAATTGCTGGCGAATACGCCAACAGACCGTGGACGTTCTGCCATTTTGATATTCATGGCGTGTTCAAAGAGCATCGAAGAAAGGATAATGTCGCTCTTTTTTGCAGCTCTTTCCAACAAAACTGTTCTGAGAAATTTCAACGTAAGATCAAATGAATAGATGAAACCAATACCTATAGCAAGAACCCACAGTGTGTCTATGGCGTTATGAGGAATGACCCTGTCATAAACATTCATGGTGAAGAGGGGACCGGCTACTACAAATATATTTATGAACAGAGTGGCCAGTATAACCCGGAGGTAAATATCCTTGAATTTATATAATGTCCCGAAAAACCAGTGTTGATTGCTCTTTAATTTGTTTTCATCAAGCAGAGTGTTCTGGCCAAACCCCTCATACTTTCTCCTTAACAGGAAAACATAGCCGAGATATTCATCCTCCAGCTTATCGAGAGCTATCTCCATAGGATCATCATCAATACTGGGGATAATGACAATTGCCCGACCCTCTTCAAGAGATAATTCGGTCAGCACACACGCATTCTCATTTTTTAGCAGGAGTATCGTGGGGAGAACAACTGCAGGAATTGATGCCAGGGGTCTTTGTTGTAGATTGGAAGTAAATCCAGCTCTGGCTGCAGCTCTTGAAAAGTTCGATTTAGAGCTGTTGATGGTAAATAATCTCTGTTTCTCCTCTTTTGGATCAAACGGGAGACCTTCAACCAAGGCCTCTGCCGAGGCAGGTTTTTTGTTGATTTTGGTTAAAGTAACCAGACAGAGTAGAAGAGGATCAGACCGTAATTTTTCATCCATATCTTTATTTCTATTTAAAATGGCAGAAGGCGGCGTTAAAGAGGAGATACAAGAAACGAGAAAACAACCGGGAAATCCTGATGACAAACCACCTGATTAAGGGGGGATTTCTTTGCTCAAAGGGGCACAATACAATCTTATGAGTTACTCGCAATGACTGAAAAGACTTCGAATTGTCTGATTTTTACCGATATTTTCCCTTCACTGAATCCGTGAAGGAGCGCAAACGGGGTGATAATTTCTTAGTGGTATTCTTATCGGAGGCAACGCCGCCTTTCATAAGAAATTTATCATCTCGGTGTCAAAGAAGCTTCTGCCTTAGCGGCATAAGTTGTGCTATGGCGTCACCCGTTATTAAAAATGATACCGGATGACGCCCCAAAGTTACGCCTTTACGCCTTGCCTCAGTTTGTCTTGGTTGAAGCCTTGAAGCCAGTGGGAGCAATATACGGAGCAAGTTGCGACCCGTCTATATGTGGATACCCTAGTGCCTTCCCATTATCTTCCTTGCACCCGTAAGGTTTGAGAGAAGAATGAGGCTCTGAGTTATCACATTGGTCGGAGACATCAAGAACCTGGTCCTGGTCACGATTGTCGCCCAGATCTGCATAAGTTACCGTTTCTTCACTTTCTTTTGCTGGAAGATTCAGCACCTTGCGCAGTCCGGTATCATGCTCGTCCAAAAGTACCCCGGTTCCCTGCATCATTCGGTACAAAGCAGTAAGGTGAGAGAATTGGGTCTGAGACATGGAGATCTGCGCATCTGTATATTCATTCTCCATATTGAGAAGATCCAGCAAGGTTCGCCGGCCGACAGAGTACTCGTCCTTAAAAGCATTCAACGTCTTTTCGCTCAGTAAAACATGGTCACGCAGGTACTCTTGTTTATAATCTTCCGCCTCTTTAATATTCCAGGCAAGCCGAATGGTTTCATTAACATTTCGTCTCTCGATATAGGAGCGCTGGTACTCTTTTCGAATAGACTGTTGCTCCTTGGCTTTGTTGCCTTCCCGGAATCCGCCATCGAAAAAAGTGTAGTTTAAAGTCAGGTATGCACCAGCCTGAGTCGTCTCTCCCTCTTCGCCACCGGTATCGGAGCGGTATTGCCCCTGGAGCTCAAAATCCACTGTAGGGAGATAGGCCGATGAAGCTTTATCATAAGAATGACGACGGGTCTCGATGTTATACTTGGCAACTTTTAAAGCCGGGTTCCTCTTTAATGCCATATCAATTGCGGTCTGTACCGAATCAGGAAATTGATACGCCGGCTCTGGCTTGATGAACTGTTCAGGTCGCAGCAGACGACCAAATTGTCGATGGAAGACAGTCAAGGCCTGATTAAGATCCTGCTGCCTGGAGATATAGCTTGCCTTAGCCAGTACCAGGCGTGATTCGGAGTTGTACAGTTCTGAGAAACGATTAAATCCTGCCTCGGTTTTCTCTCGAACCTGACGCATAATTCGCTCTTGAGTGAGCGCGTTTTCCTCCGCAATCTGCAATAGTTCAACGGCCTGGACCACGTTGATATACGCTTCGGCGGCATCTAAATAAACTTTATTGGCGACAGTTAACACTTCATAAGCAGCGGCTTTGATACGCGCGTCTGTTTCCTTGACAAACGCAGTAGTTTTTCCACCATTGTAGAGGTTTTGCCGGGCAAAAAGCGTGGCACTTGTTGCAAGGAGATTTTCTTCTCTATCATCTGTTGGTACACCTTTTGTTCTTTCCGGTCCCGTGGAAAGTTTCGTACCAACAGTTGGGTAATACTCGCTCGTTGCAATGGAACGTTCAGCGACAACACTTTCATACTGTTTCAAGGCCTCCAAAATGGAGGGATCGGTTTTGGTGATATTTTGCAGTACCTCCTGAAGACTTACACTATGTGCAGTAGCTGCTTCCGTCGCAAACAGCAACCCGGGAGAAACAAGAACAAGGGCAACAGGCAGGAATAATTTCTTTTTTATTGCTCTAATACAGGCAATACAAAAAACACGTGTCATAAAATTTATCTCTTGATGTTAGAGGGTACTGTCTGGAATTGACAAGTATACAAAATCTATGTAACTAGTTTGAAAATAGGTGTTTTTTTAACATATCCATTGACTGAAGCCAAGCCTAATCCGCCCTACCGTTCAAAATAGGTATACCCGCGCAGACCTGCCTCATAGGCCTGCATCACCTCTTTACGTTCCAGGGGTGAAATACGACCTTCCTTTACTGCGGTTTCGGCGGTTTTGCGAAACTTCATCAGCAGCCGTTTGGGATCATACTCCACATATGAAAGGATATCGGCAACCGTATCCCCTTCAAGCTCACCCGAAAAATCGTATTTGCCGTTTTCATGCAGGCTGACCGTCACCACATTGGTATCCCCGAGCAGGTTATGCAGATCGCCCAGCGTTTCCTGATAGGCACCGACCAGAAACACCCCGAGATAATACTCCTCCGATCCATTCAGATCATGGAGGGGCAGGAATCGTTTCGCGCCGAAACGATCGACAAATCGATCGATTTTGCCATCGCAGTCACAGGTGATATCGGCGATTATCGCATTACGTGTCGGTTTTTCATGCAAACGATGAATGGGCATGACCGGAAACAGCTGGTCAATAGCCCAGCTGTCAGGCAGCGACTGAAACAGGCTGAAATTGCAGTAATAGATATCAGAGAGCAACCGTTCGATTTCATGGATCTCCGCCGGGGCGTTTTTTAGTTCTCTGCCCGTTTTGAGGATCGAGTTGAGAATAGTCCAGAACAGATTCTCCGCAAGGGACCGTTCCCGAAGGGTTATCTGGCCGCGATTAAACAACTGCCGCACTTCATCGCGGTAATAGATTGCATCGTTTAAGGTCTCCTGGAGATTACGGATACTCAGATTTTCAAGCGATTCGAGCATATTCAGCAACTGGGGCGGACAATCTTCCGGCAATTTTTCCGGCAGGGAATCCGGTTCAAAAATTGTTTTGTCCAGTACATTAAAGAGCAGCACCGAATAATAGGCGACAAGGGCGCGACCAGTTTCGGTGATGATTGTCGGATGGGCAATTTCTTCCTCGTCCAGCGTGGTCATGACCGCCTCGGTTATATCGGTGCAATATTCGTTCAGGGTATAATTCCGGCTGCTGAGGAAGTTGGACTGTGAGCCGTCATAGTCCACGGCAAGACCGCCACCCAGATCGAGGTAACGCATTCCCGCCCCTTCTTTCACCAGCCCGGCATAGACCCGGCAGGCCTCGCCGACTGCGGTGCGGATCTGGCGGATGTTGGAAATCTGGGAACCGAGATGATAGTGAACCATCTGCAGGCAATCGAGCATTCCCTCTTCTTTCAAGAGGTCAACCGCATGTATCAACTGGGTCGTATTCAAGCCAAAAATAGATCTTTCTCCGCCCGATTCGGCCCAATGCCCGCCGCCTTGCGTTGACAGCTTGATGCGCACTCCCAGCACCGGATTGACTTTAATCACCCGGGATCGCTCGATGATAAGCGGCAGCTCGCTTGGCATCTCCACCACGAGAATACATCGAAACCCCAGTTTTACGGCATGCAGGGCCAGATCGATAAATTCCTCATCCTTGTAGCCGTTGCAGATAAGGGGAGCTTCTTTATCCACCATCATCCCCATTGCAGCAATAAGCTCGGCTTTGCTGCCGGCTTCCAGACCATGATGATACGGGGCACCGTAGTGGACCATGGCATCGATGACCTGTTTTTGCTGATTTACCTTGATGGGATACGCCCCCATGAAATTCCCCTGATACCCAAGGTTCTTCATGGCAGCAATAAATGTCTCGTTGAGTTCGGCAATCTGGGCATCTAGGATATTTTCTATCCGAAGCAGCACAGGCATATCGAGGCCGCGATCTTTCAGGCCTTCAACAATTTCCGGCAAAGAGACTGCTCGGTCAGGATATTTCGGTGACGGCTGCACAAGCATATCCCCTTTATCCGAAACTCTGAAATACCCGCCACTCCACTCCGCCACCCGATAGAGCTCCGACGACTTTTCAATCGTCCAGCTTTCTAAAAAATCGGCCAATATATCCACCACTTAATTTTCATACCGGATCACAATGCGCAATCCGGCAATAAGAACAATATAAAAAAAAGCATTGACCATACTTGACCAATACCTTCGTCCCCTGCCAGCAAAAAATCATTGGAGTTAAGTGTAACCACCTTTTCCCTCTCATGGGGAAAAATCTTTCAGGATACTGGAAAGTGTCGGCCCACGTCAATAAAATCCGCCAGCTCATTATTGATCCTTAAGCCAGTAGCCGTTTGCTTCGGTAATTGGCTGTTTACATCTTGGCATCTGTGCTTATGTTCTGCCCCCGTATCTTTGGCAAAGCGGCGAAGACAGGGTGCTGGAGAATCTGTGAGACACTCGTCCCGGCCAAAAGATTTACGGGATTTCGTTCAGTACTCGCTTGACGGGTGCTCTTTTCAGTACTCGCTTGACGGGTGCTCTTTTCAGTACTCGCTTGACGGGTACTCTTTTCAGTACTCGCTTGACGGGTACTCTGTATAGTCCCCGTGCGGTGCGGGGATAAGTTCCTTCACGAAATAAGTTGCTTGGAAAAAGCCCAAAGATAATTAAATGCAAGTCAATAATCCCGCCCAAAAGATTTGCGGGACTCTTTTCAGTACTCGCTTGACGGGTATAAGTTCCTTCACGAAATAAGTTGCTTGGAAAAAGCCCAAGCAACTTATTTCTAAGTCACTAACTTTACATACCAGGGGATCTTGATGGTTAAGAAAAAAGCACTGACCGGGTCGGGAAAGACCATTGCAAAAATAAAAGAAAAGGCGGCAAAGAAGAAAGAAGAGCCGGCCAGACCGCCGATGCTCCAGGCCCTGGTTTGGTACAAGGAAGAACATTATCAGGAACTTCTCAAGCTCTTCGATGACGCAGAACTGCTGCCGCCAACTTACCAGCACTGGCTTGCTCGAGCTGAGGAAAAGAAAGCCGAAGTCGAGGCAGGCGGAGATCAGGTTATGAAGGTTTTTATCGATCCCGAAACTTTTCCGGAATGGTGCGAGAAAAAAAATCTGGCCAAGGATGCCAATGCCCGTGCCCAGCTGGCCATCGAGGTTGCCCAGGCCAACTCTTTTTCACTCTGACCAGTCATCCTGTAATCAGGAATACATGCCATGACCTCAAAACATATTCAGGCCCCCGGTGCAGTCGTCATGATCCGACCGCACCGTTTCCATCCCAACCCCGAAACCGCCTCGGACAATGCTTTCCAGAGAACCGACGGTCACCTCTCCCCAAAAGAGATTGCCAGGGCGGCCTATGACGAGGTGACCAATGTCGCGGTACGCCTGGAAAAAGAGGGAGTGAAGGTGCATATCTTTGAAGACCGGGGCGAAAAAGAAACGCCCGACTCGGTCTTTCCCAACAACTGGTTCTCAACGCATCCGGGCGGTCATGTGGCCATTTTCCCCATGTACAATCCCAGCCGACGCCGGGAAAGGCGCTACGATATAATCGAGATGCTCAAGGCTGATTACCGGGTACAGGACGTAATCGATTATTCCTGCCTGGAATATGACCATCTTTTCCTTGAAGGCACCGGGGCTATGGTCCTCGATCATATCGCCCGGGTTGCCTATACCGCCAGATCAAACAGGGCCGACCCAATCCCCCTGGAACGGTTCTGCACCCATTTTAATTTTGAGCCGATGGCCTTTGCCACCGCCGACGAGAAGGGCGGTTCAATCTATCATACCAATGTGATGATGTGCATCGCCACCGACTTTGCCATGGTCGGTTTCGATATCATCAGTGATCCCCACAGGCGGGAAGAAATAAGGGCACGCCTTGCGGAAATGGGCCGAAGAGTCATCGCCCTTGACAATCATCAGATAAACGAATTTGCCGGCAACGCCATCGAACTGTCCGCCGGAGAGGGGCGAATTCTGGCAATCTCCGCCCGGGCCGCCGCATCGCTGACCAGACAGCAGAAAGATTTTATTGAAGAGTCCGCCCGGATTGTCGAGCTCTCCGTGCCAACCATTGAGCTGGCCGGAGGATCGATACGCTGCATGCTGGCCGGGATTCACCTGGCGCGGCGGTATTGATCGAGATCTCTTCCGGTGAAAGATTCTATGCCAAAACCTCATTGTCCAACAAAGGCCGCGTACAACGACTGCACGGCCTTTTCATAATCATCACCGCTCACGCCGATGATGATATTCATTTCCGAAGCCCCCTGACTGATAACCCGGACATTGATGCCGCCATTTTTCAGGGCGGTAAATGTCTTGGCCGCGATGCCGACCGTCCGGACCATCCCCTCGCCGACCACGGCGATCAAGGCCAGATTTTTTTCAATATACAACTTATCCGGCAGTAACTGCTGTTGGATCTGAGCAATAATAATTTCTTCAAGTCCCTGCAGGTTGGCGTCATCGACGATGACACTGATTGCATCGATACTTGAAGGACATTGTTCAAAATTGACCCCCTGCTCCCGGAAAATGCCAAGCAGACGATGGGCAAAACCGACTTCCTTGTTCATCAACGTTTTCTCAAGACAGATCATCGAGAAGTTTCGCCTGCCGGCAATGCCGGCAACCTCGGTTTCAGCAATCGTCTGTTCGCTCAGCTGAGGGCTGATACGTGTTCCCGGATCGCCGGGCCGGTTGGTATTTTTGATGCAAATGGGGATACCTGCCTCCTGTACCGGCAGAATAGCTTCGTCGTGGAAAACGGAGGCACCCATATACGACATCTCACGAATCTCGCGAAAGGAAATCTCGTCAATGGTTTTCGGATTATCGACAATGCGTGGATCGGCCATAAGAATGCCCGACGTATCGGTCCAGTTTTCATAGAGCAGGGCACCCGCAGCCCTTGCCGCAATAGCGCCGGAGATATCCGATCCACCGCGGGAAAACGTTTTCACCTCGCCATTGCCGTCATGGCCATAAAAGCCGGCAATCACGTAGAGCGCGCCCGGATCCGACAAACGATCGCCCAATTTCAGGTAACTGGCAGGGTCTATCGTGTTATTGGGTCGGATGAGCAGATAATCGGCGGGATCGACAAAATCGGCATGCAGATATTCGGCAATAAGCCTGGCCGAGAAATATTCCCCCCGTGAAGCGGCAAAATCCCGGCTGCATCCACGTAAAAGTTTCTTGCCGAATTGATCGATTTCATCGGGTACCGCGGAGCTCAGGTGCAATGCACCCGCTATCTCAGCAAACCTGTCCCGAATAAGACCGAACGGCTCGCAGATGTCGGTGGACATATTCGCCATATCATAACAGAGATAGAGCAGATCGGTAATTTTCGCTTCCGCCGCCTGCCGCTTCCCCGGGGCCGAAACCACCACAATTCTGCGCCTGGGATCGGCGTCGACTATCGCTTTAACCTTACCTATCTGCCTGCTGTCGGCCACACTTGAACCGCCGAATTTGGCAACAATCCTGTCCATCCTTTTTTCCTCTACGTTTGGTTTTGCATCCGTCAATCCTGCTTCCTGAGGAGCGCATCCTATACGGTTTCGGTTTCTTTATCAATTTCTGTTCACCTTGAACTCCCACATTGTCGGCCTTTACAAACCCATCCCCAATATTATATTCGTCTTATCTCAGCTGACAACGGATATGATGTACTCGCATGCAGACACAAGAGGAGTGGGTCATGACAACGAAGGATAAATCCTCCCAGAAAAAAAGGTCAACTCCAGGCGAAAAAAGAGCAACAGATCGCAGAAAAGAGACAAGCAAAGGCTACACGTACATCACCATGGTGGGTTGGATGTGCCGCAGGGAAAAAACCAGAAGAAAAAATGATGATTTCACCTTCTGACATCCGCCTCCAAAACCAATCCCACTTATCCCGCCAGACCGTGCAACCTCTGCTGTTACACTTTCTTTCATAAATGGGTTTTCAGAAAGGGTAAAAACGCGACTGTGGCCATGAAGGAAGGTTAGCATCGACACGATTGACAAGCGAGCCCTTGTTACTACTGTGTAGTAACAAGAAGTCGGTTTTGTGATTGCCTCATGCCATCACTACTGTTCACCGATTTCAAAGGAGGCTCATTATGGCTCAGTTAGATGGTGGAAATACGCAGATTGACATGGATGAAGAAGGTTTTTTAACGCATCCGGAACAATGGAACACCGAAGTGGCCAAGCTGCTTGCCAAACGTGAAGGCATAGACGAACTTGACCAGTCAAAGCTGGATATTGTTTTATTTTTAAGAGAATACTATCAAAAGCATTCCTCTTTCCCGATTCTCGGGTATGTCTGCAAAAACGTGCATGCCGAATCCCGTGCCTGTGTAACCGAAGAATTTATCGACCCGATGAAAGCCTGGAAGATTGCCGGCCTACCCAAACCGCCCCAGGTCTTTTTCACCAGCTTTGACGGCAAGCACTTCGCCGCAAATCCCTTTTATTGACCGATCAACACCCCGCCCCAGCCGAATGTACGGCTGAGGCCGGGTTCTGCCATGAAATCGAGGTTCCTGTGGACGTCGTGCCGATACGTGAATAGCAGTTGACTTCCAGCCTGCTGTTCGGTAAAAATTAGCTGATTATTCCGTATCATTGAAATGATCGAAGGTATTGACTTTTTAGCCGGCACCCCCATACCTGCCCGGCTCATTTCCCATAAGACAGATGTTACGCTTCCTCCACACTGCCGACATACACCTGGACAGCCCCCTGAAGGGTCTGGAGTCCCATGAGGATGCTCCGGTTGAGCAGATCCGGGGAGCAACCAGGCGGGCATTTGATAATTGTATTGACCTGGCGATCGAGGAAAATGTTGATTTTCTGCTCATAGTCGGCGATCTCTATGATGTTGACTGGAAAGACTACAACACCGGGCTTTTCTTTGCCAGCCGCATGGGTAAGCTGAACAAGGCGGGAATCCTGGTATTTATCGTCTCCGGCAATCATGATGCGGTAAATCAGATTACCAGAACCATGCCCCTGCCCGACAATGTGACGCTTTTTTCAGCAAAGAGAGCGCATTCGATCCGGCTTGAGGATCTTGGCGTCATTATCCATGGCCAGAGTTATGGCTCCCGCGCGGTCAGCGAGAATCTCGCCTTGCACTATCCACAATACGAGGCCGGTTATTGCAATATAGGACTGCTCCATACCTCGCTCACCGGCCGCGAAGGACACGAAGCGTATGCCCCCTGTACGGTGGATGAATTAAAATCAAAAGGCTATGATTATTGGGCTCTTGGGCATGTCCATAAGCGCGAAATTGTCGCCGACGACCCGTGGATCGTCTTTCCCGGCAATATCCAGGGGAGACATATCCGGGAGACCGGAGCCAAAGGTGCCACGCTGGTTACTGTTGCCGATGGCCATGTCACCGAAATTCAGGAGTATGAGCTCGATGTCCTGCGCTGGGTCACCTGCCCGGTTGACCTGTCGTCGTGCGAGACAACCAGCAGTGTTTACGAAGCCGTACAGCAGGCCTTTGCAGTGGAGCTTGCCCTGGCAAACGGCAAGCCTCTGGTCGTGCGCCTGATTTTGACCGGCCACTGCCCGGTGCATACCCAGCTTTGTCAGCGCACGGCACACTGGACCGAGCAGTTCCGGGGCATTGGTGCAGGACTTGGCAATGTATGGCTTGAAAAGGTCAAATTCCAGACCAGCCAGATGGTGCGTCCCGAGGAGGTCCTCGAAGCGGACATGGCTCTTACCGGGCTGCTCCAATCGATCCAGGAACTGGAATTCGACGGCGACACACTTGCAGCACTCGTACCGGAACTTGCCGCTCTACAGAGCAAATTGCCGCCCGAGATCTTCATCGGGGAAGAGTCCTTTCTCCATCCATCGCCGGAGGCAATCGCCGAGCTCCGCGGGCAGGTGCAGGACCTGCTGATCGCACAACTGCTCCAATACGGCAAAGTCCGATGAGAATAAAGCGCCTGCACCTGAAAGCCGTCGGTCCTTTCACCGACCGTACTCTGCACTTTGATTCGAAAGAACCCGGCCTGCATATAATTTACGGCCCGAACGAAGCGGGAAAAAGCAGCTCACTGCGGGCGCTGAAGGCTTTACTTTACGGCTTTCCCCAGCAGACGCCGGATAATTTTCTGCATAATTACGATCAACTGCTGGTCGGCGGCTGTATTGTCAACAGCAGCGGTGAAGAACTGACCTTCTGGCGTCGGAAAAAGCGAATCGGCGACATCATAGACGAGGCAGGCAACCCGTTGCCCGCCAATATTTTACGCCAATTTCTCCATGGGGTGGAGCCGGAGATATTCGCTTCCCTGTACGGTATCGATCATGAGATGCTGCTGCGCGGTGGAGAGGAAATCCTCGCCCAGAAAGGTGAGGTGGGACAAGCCCTGTTTGCTGCAGGGGCCGGAATTTCCTCTCTGCGCCAGGTCACCGAGCAGCTCGAGCAAGAGGCGGCGGAGCTGTTCAAATCAACCGGCCAGCTGCCTAAAATCAACAAGGCCATAAAAAATTTCAAGGAACTGCAGAAAGAAGCAAAAACTGTGTCCCTTTCCTGCAAGGATTGGAAAGATCTCCGGAGTTCCTTGAAAATTGCCGAGAAAGAACGAGCCATACTCGAAAAAGAGCGGGATCATAACAACAAAGAATTGCGTCGCCTCGAACGTCTGGCCCAGGCGATCCCCGAAATCGCCTCCCTGCAAGCTTACCGTGCACAGCGCGAGGACTTAGGCGAAGTAACGCTTCTCCCCCCTAATTTTACCGAGAACTACCGGCGGGTCGTCCAGGCAATTCGCGAAGCTGAGCTGCAACTGCAAAAAGACACCGAACGTCTCGACCATCTCCAGACAAAGCGCCAGGCACTTTCCTTTAACAGGGACCTGCTAAGCCAGGCGGAAAAAGTCGATGATCTGCACCAGCGTCTCGGTGAATACCGCAAAGGCCTTAAAGACAAGCCGGAAAGAGAGGGCATGCGCATCAGCCTCCGCAGAGAAGCGGCAGACCTGCTGCAACAGGTACGACCGGATCTGAGTCTGGCGGAGATTGAGCCGCTGCGCTCAGTGCTGATGAAAAAAAAGACAGTGCAGCGATTAAGCGAGGAATATGCGGCAATTAACCAACAGCTGATGCTGGCCCAAAAACAATACAGGGTCGCAGAACAGGAGCATCAGGAGGCAAATCGGTCTCTGGCGGCGATGCCAGCTACAGCCAGCACTCAAAACAGCGGGAAACTTCTCCAGGTTGTAAAGATGGCCCGGAAAGAGGGGAATATCGACGCCATGCTGGAAAAAAACCGGCATGAAATCGAGCAGTCCAAAAAAGATTGCCTGATAGAACTCAAACGGCACGGCCACTGGTCTGGTGATTTACAGATGCTGGCCGAACTCCCCCTCCCTCTAGCGCAGACAGTGCACCTGGCGGAGACCCGATACAGTGATATTGATGAGCAGAGACGTGCCCTGGAAAAAGAACAGAAGTATACTGAACATGAGTTGCAAAAGACCCGGGCGGAAATCAAAAAGGGGACCTATACAGGCGAAATTCCTTCAGAGGCAATGCTCTATAAGATTCGTGATAAAAGAGAACAAGGCTGGCAGCTTTTACGACGACAATGGCTTGATGACCAGGATACAACCGAAGAGAGTCTGGTTTATGCGCCAGACCAACCTGTTGCCGATGCCTACGAGGTATATGTGCAGGAGGCGGATGTTATCTCCGACCGTCTGCGCCGGGAAGCTGACAGGATTGCCGGCGCAGCAGCCCTTCGCGCTCAGGCAGAAAGCCTCCAGTCCAAGCTGACTGATTTAGCCCAAAACAAGGCAATGCTTGAACAGCGGCAGCAGGACCTCGATACGGCCTGGAAGGCTCTCTGGCAGCCTGTTGGCATCACCCCGCTCTCGCCAAAGGAAATGAGTGGGTGGCTGACCGCGATAGACAGGCTCCGTTATAAAACGGCTGATATCCTGAAAAAAGAGCTGGACATTGAGCGAGCTGCCCTGCGCCGCGAGGCTCTGCGACAGGCTGTGCAACAAGAGATTCAAGCCTTACACCCGCTGGAAACAACGGCGCATGCGACACTCGGCCCGACGCTCGCTTTGGCAGAAAACCTGCTCGATACTCTTGCCAACCGGCAGGCGGAAAGAGAAAAAGCTACCGAAAGACTGGCTGCTGCGCAGAAAAATGTCCAGCAGGCGCAACAGGAAGTGACCAGCGCCCAGCAAGCACTGGCAAAATGGCAGGAGCAATGGGACACAGCTACTTCCGGCCTTGGGTTGCCCGGCAGGATAGCGACATCGGAAGCCAACGAACTGATTGATATCATTCAGAGCTGCTTTGACAGGGTGAAAGAAGCCGCCGACCTGAAAAAGCGCATCGACGGCATCGATCGCGATGCGCAGAATCTTGACAATGATGTTCGGTCTCTGCTTGAAAAAGTCGCCCCCACCCAGCCTCCCCAGCCTCTTGACCAGGCCATTTTACATTTGCGGACGTTGCTCAGCCAATCGCAGAAGGATTGCACGCTCCATGACAAACTTTCCGAAGAAATCGATTCCCTGCAGACTGAGGTCTCCGGAACCAGGAAAACACTGCTGAGTGCTGCTGCGCAAATGGAAGAAATCCTGCGGATAGCCAAAAGTGACACGCAGGAAGATTTGACGGCGGCAATGAGAAAATTCGAGGAATACCGCAAGCTGAGTGAAAAAATTTCTGACATCCAGGCCAATCTTGCCAAAATTAGCGCAGGAATCAGCATCGAAGAAATCACCACCCAGGCGGCAGAAATAAATGGTGATGAATTAGCCGGTCGGATCGAGGCACACCGACGGGACATCACTGAGCGGATACATCCTGAGATCAACAGAATATCCCAGATAATAGGCGAGCAGACCAGCAAACTTGCGGCAATGGACGGCAGCGACAGGGCCGCCGAACTCTCCCAGGAAATGGAGCAGGAGCTGGCCAGGATGCGAAGGTTGGCAGAGCGGTATACCCTGGTTAAGCTGGCCTCGAAAATACTGCAGCTGGAAATCGAGCGCTACCGGGAGGAGCATCAGGATCCTGTGCTGATTATCGGTTCGAGATATTTCCGTGACATGACACTTGGTTCTTTTACCGGTCTGCGTACCGATATCGATGACAAAGGTGCGCCGATTCTCATCGGCATTCGGCCAGAAGACAGGCGGATACCGGTGGGTGGCATGAGCTCCGGCACAAGAGACCAGCTCTACCTGGCCCTGCGCCTCGCGACCCTGGAATATCGTCTGGAATCCCATGAACCGATGCCCTTTATCGTCGATGATATCCTTATCAACTTCGATGATGAACGTTCACGGGCCACTCTCCAAGCCCTAGCCAGGCTGGCGGCCAGAAACCAGGTCATTCTTTTTACCCACCATCGTCAGATCGTCGATGAAGCTGACAAATGTGCCGATAAAGGCACGGTCGTTGTTCATACCCTCTAAGCCCTGCTCAGATCACCCTTTTGCACCTCCCGGTCAGTCGACTGAAGCACCATTTTATGCGATTCATTGTGTAACTCTCCAGATCGATCCGGAAGATCGTCGTTTGCCCATCATTGCTGCCCCCGATCACCGAACAGATAACACGATAAAAAAGAATATGCTCCCTGGGTAATACTTCTTACACCATCGTAACACTTTTTTCTTGCATTATGCAGCATGGACATCTATATTCCTCTTCGAAACAAACATATGCACCATATGGGCTGCACCTCGCCGACAAGGCTTTCTGAAGCGAATTTCACCGACAGCGTAGGAGAAAAACATGGACTGGCTCAAATCCATTACCGAATATGGCATTATCGGCCTGCTGGCGGCGCTGAGTGTTATCGCCTTGGCTATCGCCATTGAGAGATTCCGCTTTTACAAATCCATCCGCCTGGATGCGTTTTCCGATCGCCGACATTTAGAGTTAATGCTTACCCGCCGCCTGCACCTGCTTGCGACCATCGGCAGCAATGCGCCATATATCGGCCTTCTTGGCACTATCTTCGGCATCATGTTGATCTTTTATACAATGGGCCAGGAGGGGATGGTTGACTCGTCCCGAATCATGATCGGGCTGGCCCTGTCGCTGAAAGCCACCGCAGCAGGTCTCCTTGTCGCCATCCCGTCAGTCGTGCTGTACAACCTGCTTTTGCGACAAGCCAGGGAAATCGTGGTCACCTGGGAGACACAACATGGATGAAAAGGGCTTTGATACCATCAACGTCATCCCCTTTATCGATATCATGCTGGTGCTGTTGACCATCGTATTGACCACGGCGACTTTCATTGCCAACACCACTATCCCGGTCAATCTCCCCAAGGCCGAACAGAGTTCCACAGAGAGTCAGGGGCTGAAGGTGGAAATCAATCAAGCCGGTAAAATTTATTTCGACGGCTTTGAGGTCAGCCGGGAATCGCTGCGCACCGCATTAGCCGTAGAAAACAAGCAGCTACCTATGGTCATCAGGGCCGACCGGGCAGTGGCCTTGCAGTCTTTTGTCGATGTCCTGAGCATTGTCAGGGAACTCGGCTTTGCCAAAATGAGCCTCCAAACGGAAAAATCGAGATGAGCAATACCGAGCGGGCACTTGCCGAATCATTTTTATTCCATGGTCTCCTGCTCGGACTTATGATGCTGATGTTTGCATCGTTTTCTCCGCAGCCAAAGAAAATGCCAATCGATTTCTTTCTTCTGCAACCCCTCACCGCCCCTGCTGGCGCGACGCAGCAGCAGCTTAATGCTGAGACGGTAAAGACTGTCCCTTGTCCCCAGCTGGCGCCACCCGTGACCAAACCCCGGCCGAAAATCACCGCCAGGGTTCCAGTCAGACACAGCGCCTCTCTTCGGCAAAAAATATCGCCGCAGACTGCTGAGAAAACAGCTGTGCCCAAACTGAATAATGACGGAAACCCTGCTGCTTCGCACACCGGCCCTGTTAAAATGAACAAAATGGTCGCCGCATCACGCAATCCAGCTGGAGCAGAACACATCGAATCATCGCAGGCAGCCGTCGGTCCTCCTCGGGACACGTCGCACCTGCGCAACTATCTCAGCCTCATCCGAACCAGAATCGAACACCATAAGCGATATCCTCTCTGGGCTCGGCGCCATCGACTGGAAGGAGAGGTCTCGGTTCGATTTATTTTAAGTCCGGGTGGCAAGGTTTCCGCGGTAAATGTAACCAGGAGTTCAGGACGGGATTGCTTAGATGATGCAGCCAAGGAAGCCATACAGAATGCAGCGCCGCTGCCCAGTCCCCCTGCCGGTGTCCTGACCAAACCGACCGCCATGAATTTGACCATTGTCTTTAAGCTCGCTTGATGACGATACTCTGCCAGCAATCTTCTACCGGAGAAACAATGCAGCCACCATTCAGGAGGAAAAATTACGCGGCACCTGTCATTGCCCTTGCCGGAGCAGCGCTTGCTGTCTGCAGTACTCCGTCTTTCAGCAAAGCCGTCGAGGCGGATACGACCCTCGAACACATGACCCTGGATAAAATTGTCATCACCGACTCAGCCGTCTCCGAGACGATATCCGTAATCGGTGCGAAGACCATCGAAAAGGGCAGGAATGCCACAATTCCCGATGCCATAAGAAATGAGCCGGACATTACCATCTCCCAGCGCGCAAGTATTGGTGATACAAAGGATATTGTCTCTATCCGAGGTCTGTCGACCAACCGGATTGAGCTGGACATCAATGGCCGACCGGTCAATGCCGCCGGTGTTGTCGGCGGCTATTATATCGACTGGGGGACCATTCCACTGGACAATATCGAACAAATCGAGATTATCCGGGGCGGCAGCTCCGCCCTGTATGGCAACAATAACCTTGGCGGGGTAATCAACGTCATAACCAAAGCCCCGACTGAACAACCCGAGGCTTCCCTCTACGGCAACACTGCCACCGGCAGCGGGCTGGATCTGGCCCAGAATTATCGGTTCACCCACTCCTGGAAGATAGGCGCAGTCGGCTATTCGCTGGGCGGCAGCTACCAGAAAGCCGATGCTTTTCTCTGGAATAATGACTTCGAGGGCAAAAATTTCAATATAAACACCGCTATTGACATGCCACTCGAGGGCAGTTTGTCGCTTGGGTTGCAATACTCCGAGAATATCCGCGGGTATATCGTCAATAACAGGAAATCGTTGGACCCCGATAACCCCGGGTTTTACCAGAAAATAAACGGCGATTTCCCTCTTTCCTTCGGTGAAAACCTGGCGCCGCCTTTTGGCCGGGCCTTCACATCTGGCGCAGGCAGCGAGTCGGATAAAACCAAATATTATATGGACCTCGGCTACGAACAGCCCATCGGAGAGGCCGTAGTGGAATTCAAGCTCTACAAGAACATCGAAGACCGGGATGAAAAGAACTACTCAGTGGCAGGACTCGTTCCCGGTTACGGCGACGGCACCTTGGTTCTCGACCAGTCGGTGGCATCCGATCGGTCCTATGGCGGCAGTCTGAAAGCGACCCTCCCCCTGGCCGAACACGAAATTATCGGTGGTATCCAGTATAAGGTGCTCTCCTATGGCGATATCGTCGAAAATTACATCGATACAGCCTACAACGGCAAGATTTATACTGGTTCCAAACCCAATCAGGAAGCAGAAATGATCGGTTATTTTATACAGGACAGCTGGAACATTTCCGATACATTCATACTGACCCCCGGCCTTCGTTACGACACATACAAACTCAAACCGTTGAACGGTGCGGATATTGCTGCATTGCATAATGATTCTTTAACCCCAAAATTGACGGCCACCTACGGAATCACCGCAGAGGACAAGCTCACCGCCTCGCTTTACCAGTCGGTTCGGACCCCCGGATTGCCGGAGATGTACTGGTGGGCCAACGGGAAGACCCAGGGAAATCCCACCCTGAAGCCGGAGAAAAACAATGCTGCGGAACTCATTTACCGCCACGATTACTCCGAAACCGCGTCAACGCAGCTATCCACGTATTACTATGACATTAAAGACTATATCATTTTCCGCAACGATCCCAATTGGCGGGGTGTCTACAATATCGACGAGATGACCCTGTATGGCGCCTCCGTGGAACAGCGGATGGCGGTAACCTCATGGCTGTCCGGCCGGGCCTCTCTCTCCTACCAGAAGAGCAAAAAGGACGGCGATACTTTCGACAACACAAACCTGAGTGATGAACTTGATTTCCTGCCGGAATGGAAGGGTTTGATCGGTGCTGATTTTCAGCTCCCCTATCGGATGATCCTGAATGCGGATCTGCGGTTCAGTGGCGATCGCACCGGCATATATGCCTATACCGACGACACAGGCAGTACGGTAAAGAAACTCGTTACTGTCGATTCCAGCCTGACCTGTAACCTGAATGTGCAAATACCGGTGAGCGAGCATGGCGAAGCAAACCTCTTTGTGGAGAACCTGTTCAATACAAATTATGAAGAGACATACGGCTACCCTCTGCCCGGTACGATTATCGGTGTATCGTTCAAATGGATTTTTTAGTTAATGGCGTCGCAACAACCCTATGAACACCAAGGAGGAGTATAAAAAATGTTTGATGAAACAAGCTGGCAGCAATGTGTGAATTTTCATGGCCATTCCTGTCCGGGTCTGGCCATCGGCTATCGAGCAGCGCTGGCGGCAAAAGACCGAATGCAGGTTGCCTTTTCGGCCGATGAGGAAATTGTCTGCGTCACCGAAAATGATGCATGCGGTGTTGACGCGGTGCAAGTGCTCACCGGCTGCAGTATCGGTAAAGGCAACCTTGTGTATCGCGGCACCGGGAAAATGGCATTCAGCTTTTTCGACCGGAAAAAGAAGAACGCCCTCCGCGTCTTTTTTAAAAAACCAATCCAGAGACCGGAAGATATTGACCGGACTCAATTGCAGCACATGGTCCTTTCCGCACCAGACGATGAGCTTTTCTCTTTTTCCATACCGACGTTTGCCCTGCCCGACGCCGCCAGGCTGTTTACCAGCGAAATATGCGAAAAATGCGGGGAGGCCGCCCCGGAGCATAAAATCCGCCTGCTGGGAGGCAAGAAACTCTGCCTAGACTGTTTTCCCGCGTACAATCGAGGCTGGTAGCCATGGCGGCGTTTCAGCAACGACATAAAGTATTTGCCCCAAAAGCCGTGAATCTTTATCTGGCCGGGTTGATGACATTTTTTGTTATATTAGCATCGGGGTTTCCGCAGCCGGACCTTGTTTTCGCCCAGACTCCGGAAAAAGTGACAGTGACTGATATGGCCGGCAGGAGGCTGCAGGTCGTCAAAAACATCAAAAAGATCATCCCGCTCGGCGCAGCCGCCAGGTTTATCGTCTATATGCAGAGCCTGGATCTGGTGGCGGGCATGGAGGCGATTGAGACCAAATGGACGACCGCTGGACGACCATACGGTCTTGCAACCTTTGCCAAAGCTGAAACCTTGCCGGTAATCGGCGCAGGCGGGCCCGGCAAATTGCCGGATTTCGAGAAAATCATCACCGTCTGGCCCGATATCGTCCTGGCGATGGGCATCGATATCGCCCAGGTCGAAACCATCCAGCAGAAAACCGGCATCCCGGTTTTTGTCCTTAGTTACGGCACACCCGGGACGATTGATATAGCCACGATCAAGGAGGCCTTCCGGACCTTGGGACAGCTTCTCGACCGTAACGCGCGGGCCGATCAGCTCATCGCCACGCTGGATTCCCTGAAAAAAGACCTGGCAGACCGGACGGAACGCATAGCCGGCAGCGCCCGTCCCCGTGCATATGTCGGTGCCATCTCGTATATGGGGATACAACCGATTACCAGCACCGAGTCGTTTTTCGTCCCCCTTGCCTGGGCCGGAGGCCGCAATGTCGTCGATGCAGTCGGCCGCACCGGCCATTTCTTCGTCGATCCGGAAAAGCTCCTGGCCTGGAACCCCGAACATATCTTCATTGATGCCGGCGGCCTGGACAAGGTCGCTGACGATTATCGCAGAAACCCGGAATTTTACCATCGGCTCAAGGCGGTGCAGCAAGGCCATGTCTTTCTGATCATGCCGTATAACAATTATCATACAAATCTCGAGATCGCTCTGGCCGACGCGTATTTCATCGGCAAAGTGCTCTACCCAGAGGTTTTCACGGATATCGACCCGGCAACCAAGGCTGACGAAATCTTTTCTTTTTTTATTGGCATTCCCGCCTATACCACGCTCAGCAAGGAGTACCACGGCTTCGGCCGGGTACAATTCGACAAAAATGGACATCTCAGCTTCTAATCATACCATTACCGCTTACAGACGGCGGCTCATGCAGAAGAACAGTGTAGGCCTGCTGCTGCTCCTTGTGCTCGCCTGTGGCTGTCTGCTTTCCATCCGAACCGGCTCGCTGCCGATAAGCGACACCGATGTCCTCAAAACCCTGCTCGCCTGGAGCGGGGAGGGGCGGATCGGCCATGTCATCTGGAATATCCGCCTGCCGAGGACGGTTGCCGCCCTGCTCGCCGGAGCAGGGCTTGGCATCGCCGGGGCGGTAATGCAGAATATCCTCAAGAACCCCCTCGCCTCACCCTTTACCATCGGTGTTTCCCAGGGAGCAGCGTTTGGCGCGGCCTTTGCCATCATCATCCTGGGAGCAGGTCAGACGCAAAGAGCCGGAGCAGAGATGGTAACCATCGCATCCCCTCATCTGGTTGTTTTCAGCGCCTTTCTTGGTTCCCTGCTTACGGTAATTTTTATTCTGGGCCTGTCGTCCATGCAGGACATTGCCCCTGAAGCGATTATTCTTGCCGGGGTAGCGCTCAGCGCTTTTTTCGGGGCAGGAACCATGCTTCTCCAGTATTTCGGCGACAACATTCAGGTCGCAGCCACGGTTTTCTGGACTTTCGGCGACCTTGGCAAGGCGGGTTGGTTTGAAAACGGCCTCATTTTGCTCGCCGTGCTCCCGGCCGCTCTCTTCTTCATTGCCAACGGATGGAACTACAATACCCTGAGATGGGGAGATGACGTCGCCTCCAGCCTGGGGGTCAGGGTGCAACGATTGCGCGTCATGACCATGGTCCTTGCAGCCTTCACTGTAGCAGTCAGCACTTCCTTTCTTGGCATTATTGGTTTTGTCGGCCTTATGGCTCCGCATCTGATGCGCTTTCTGGTTGGCGACGACTATCGTTATCTGATACCGGCTTCTGCTGTCTGCGGCGCGCTGCTACTCCTTGTCTCGGATCTTTTGGCCCGGACCGTCCTGGCACCGATCGTACTGCCCGTGGGAATCATCACCTCCTTTACCGGTGCGCCCCTCTTTCTGTACCTGCTGGCGAAAAACAAGAGGCCATAACCCATGCTCCGCACCGAAAACCTTACTTTCGCCTATGGCGACCGACTAATCCTCGAGAATTTAACCGTACGCATGACGGCCAGTCAACTGGTTGCCATTCTCGGGGTCAATGGCTCCGGAAAATCGACCTTATTGAAAAACCTCAACGGCCTGCTGCAACCGAAATACGGTACCGTCCTGGTAGATGGACATGAACTGGCCGCCATGAGCGGACGCGATGTGGCGCGACATATTGGCTATATGCCGCAAAAAACCACCCCGGAATCCTGCACCGTTTTCGATGCCGTCCTGCTGGGTCGTAAACCCCACATTACCTGGAAGGCCGGCAAAAGAGATCTTCGCATCGTCACTGACACCCTGCACCGTCTTGGCCTGGAAGATTATGCCCTTCGTCGGACCACAGAACTCTCCGGCGGGGAACTGCAGAGGGTCGTGATTGCCAGAGCGCTGGCCCAGGAGCCGAAAATTCTCCTGCTTGATGAGCCGATAAGCCACCTTGATATCAGGAACCAGCTGGAAACCATGCGCGTCCTCAAGAACATCACCCAAGAAATGCAGCTGACCGTGGTCGTCGTCATCCACGATCTGAGTATGGCCCTGCGTTTTGCCGACCAGTTTGTCCTGTTAAAAAAAGGTCGACTTTTTGCCGCCGGCAACCGACAGATCATCACCGCGGCAACCATTAAAGAGATCTATCAAATTAACGCTGAAGTCTTTAATATATCAGGAATCCCGGTAGTTGTGCCGACGAGTGTCCATTAATAATTTAACAAAATCCACGTTGCGCGTCTGACAATCTTTACCTGCATCTTTGATCAGCCTCCGAATATTCCCCTAAAACAGTGTCACCATCGACGTTTTCTCATCCGAGCAGGCCGTGCTCTATTCAACAGCACCTCATCTCGGCAGGCATAAGTACTCTTGACGAAAGGAGTACCTTTATGGTCGTATAAACTACGAGAGACCGACAGCAGGAATTCCGTAGCCAGCCGAAAAAGCGTACGTTTCGATAACGTTTCAACCGGCCCGCCCTGGTTTGAATTCACCCACCATCCAAAAAGGAGGGTACGAATGACAAGACCGCTGACGAAAAGAGATGCCGAAGCCCTCAAGCTGTTTCAGCACCGCAACAGATTGCTGACCAGCATCAGGGAACACAGTCTCCTTGATCCAGAAGAACAGAGTTATGCCTGCATTTTCCAGCGATGCTGCGAAATACTCACCGACGCCTTTCACTGCGATGGCGTCTGGGCCGGAGATATCGACAAGGAAAAGGGCAGCCTTATTGTGTTTGCTTCCTCCCCGCCAAATCCCGAAGCAGATTCTTCGACAAGAAACAGCCTTGCCCAACTCCTGACCCAACGCTTTGGCGAAAATCTTCAGTCCTTTACCGCACCACTCTTGTTGCAGTTAGACGAAAACGACTATCCGGGGACCGATTCCTGCGGCCTGCATTGCATGGTCTGGCCGGTCGGATATCAGCAGCGGATCTATGGTTTTGTAGTAATGCACTGCCGCGAACAGATCAACATCTGTGAGCTGAAGAATGAGTTTATCTGTCACGTTATCGACGATATAGCCCTCGCACTCTTTTCCCAGGATACCGCGTTGAAACTCAAGGTCGAACGGGATTTCAACAAGGAGATCATTGACTCTATCCAAGCACTGATGGTGAGCATCAGCCCCTGCGGCACAATTGTCTCCTTCAACAAGAGAGCCGAGCAGATCACCGGCTACAAAGAGCAGGAAATACTTGAAAAGTACTGGGTCGATGTGATGATTTCACCCCGCAGGAGACTCGAATTTCAACAGCTCTTTTCAGAAACACTGAGAGGTCCACAGATCAATATCAATTTTACGGCACCACTCCTCACCAAGGACGGCACAGAGCGCTTTATAAGCTGGCACGGTTCGATTCGGCATAATATCGACCAGGGAAAAGTCGGCATCGTGATGCTCGGAATCGATGAGACAAAAAACCTGGCTGCGGACCAACAGTTGAATATGTTCACCGCGCGGTGGGAGAAAATCTTCATAGCCATTCAGGACCCCGCCCTGGTGGTCTCCAATGATTATCAAATCCTTGAAGCAAATCCCGCGACCTGCGCCGCCGCGAAAAAACGGAGAACTGAAGTGATAGGCAAAAATATCTGTGATATTCTTCATGGCGGGCACAGCAGCGGCAACCAATGCCCGGTGGAACAGTTGATCGGCCACCAGCAAACCCGGATATCGGAAACCGAACTGCATGGCCTGCATGGCACATACATGCTGACAGTCAGTCCGCTCGTCGAAGAAAACGGCGATATCAACGCCACGCTGCTGGTTGCCCGCAACCTTACTGCGGAAGAGGTTCTGCGCGCAGAATCGATTCGAGCAGCCCAACTGGCAGCGATCGGCGAACTTGCCTCCGGGGTTGCCCATGAGATCAATAACCCCATTAACGGCATCATCAACTATGCACAAATTATCCTTGATGCCCCGGAAGACCCGGAAGCAACGGACCATCTCCGCAACATCATCAGTGAAGGCAAGCGTATCGCCGGAATTATCTCGAAACTACTGGACTTTGCCCGCCGCCGGGAAGAAATTCTTGCCCCCTCTGCAATCAAAAAAATAATTACCAACAGCCTGCAGCTGGTTGAGCACCTGTTAAAAAAAGACGGAATCATCTGTTCAGTCGATCTGGCCGACCCACTGCCCTCCCTGATGTGCAATGAGCAGCAGCTGCAGCAGGTGATGCTGAATCTGATCAGCAATGCCCGATTTGCCCTCAATGCCAAATACCCGAAACCTTGCCCCGAAAAAAGGCTTGAAATAAAAGGGGTGCTGCACCAACAACGGGACAGTCAGTACATCAGACTGACTTTCACCGATTATGGCGTCGGTATCGAGCCTGAGATTCTCGACAGACTTTTCGACCCGTTTTTTTCCACCAAACCAAAAGGTGAAGGCACCGGGCTTGGCCTCAGCATCAGTCATGGCCTGGTCAGAGACCATGGCGGATATATCAGAGTGCAGAGCAAGCTGGGTGAATGGACCCGGTTTATAATCGATTTACCGATACCAGCTGACAAAGGAACATGATGAAAAGACTACCGCCATGGCTGCTGCTGACAGCTGAATTTATCGTTTTTGCCGGCCTCGTCGCCCTTCTGACTATTCTTGATCATGCCGCCGGGATGAAAATGATGGTAATAGTCATTTGCCTGCTGACTCCTGCGCTTCTGCTGGCAGTAATCTTCACCCTGCGATATGCGACAAAAGAGCAGCAAAACATCACCACGAATCTCAAAAAAGAACTGGATGCCGAAAAACGTGAATATCAGACCATCCAGGCAAAATTCGATGAAGCTATCGAGAAACGGACCTTTGAACTGCAAAGGGTAAACGGTGCGTTAAACAGAGAAATTGCCGAGCGAATCCAGGCAGAAGAAGAAGTTCGTGGCCTGCAGAAGCAGTTGCACCTGATACTGGATTCCGCCGGGGAAGGCATTCTCGGTCTCGACAATCAGGGAAGGGTGATTTTCATGAATAAAGCCGCATCGTTAATGCTTGGATGGGAATCCGAGGAACTCATCGGCAACACCCACCATGAACTCATCCATCACACTCTTCCGGACGGCTCAACCCACCCCGTGGAGATCTGCCCTATTTACATGGCCTACCGGGATGGCCTGGTCCACTACAAGACCGGAGACATCTTCTGGTGTAAAAACGGCACCAGTTTTCCGGTGGAATATGTCAGCACCCCCATCAGGGACCGCGGCATGCTTACCGGAGCAGTTGTGGTTTTTCGCGATATGAACACCTATAAATAAGCCGTAATGCAACTTCAGCCGCTGGGAAATACCATGACCGAAACAGCAACAACAGAGGCAGCAATTCTTATCGTCGACGATGAAATAAGCTTAAGAAACACCTTCAGTATTTTCCTGAAGCGTGCGGGCTACGCAACCGTTATTGCCGTCGGTTCGTTTGAGGAAGCGGTGAAGGAAGTATCGTCGCGGATGTTTGATCTCATAATTTGCGATATCGTTCTGGAAACGCATTCCGGCATCGAACTGCTCAGACGATTCAGGCAACTGGGCGTCACGTGTCCGGTGGTCATCGTCACCGGTTATCCCGAGGTGGAGACAGCCTCGGAAGCCGTCCGCCTGGGGGCATTCGATTATCTGCCAAAACCTGTTGAAAAAGAGGCCCTTCTCAAAACGACAAGACTGGCCATTCGTCAATACCGTCTCGAGCAGGGGAAAAGAGAAGCGGAACTGGCCCGGGAACGCTATCGCCACTTTCTGGAAGCCCTGTTCAAAAGCGTTTCCGACTCCATTATTTCCGTCGATCATGACATGCGTATCCTGAAGATGAATCATGCAGCGAGTGTACTTTTTTGTGCCTTGCAACCCGAACTCCGCGAGGGCGACAATCTCCACAGTATCAATCAAAAGGAGGAGCTGACACAGCTGACGGACAACGTGGCCAAGGTACTGAAAACCGGCATTGAGCTGACCGATCACCGGGTTGAACTGTTTCTGGGAGGCACCTGCAAGGTACTCAGTATCTGCATTTCCCCGCTGGACAATGGAACGGGACAATCCGCTGGTGCAGTACTGGTACTAAGAGACATGACGCCCAAAAAACAAAAAGCCTCACAGAAAAGGAACCATTTTCACAAGATGCTTGGGGCCAGTCCGGCTATGCAAAAGGTCTACCTGCTGCTTGAAAATATTGGCCGAGTTGACACCTCCGTACTCATAACCGGCCCCAGCGGCACCGGCAAAGAGCTGGCGGTGCACGCCCTGCACCAGGAAAGCCCCCGACGCAATCGGCCGCTGGTCATGGTTGATTGCACGGCAATGACCGATACCCTGCTGGAAAGTGAATTGTTCGGCCATAAAAAAGGCGCCTTCACCGGGGCCGAAGAAAATCGCATGGGAAGAATTCTTCAGGCAGATGGCGGCACCTTGTTTCTTGATGAAATCGGCGATATCTCCATGACCATGCAACTCCGCCTGCTGCGCTTTCTGCAGGAGAAGACATTTTATCCGGTAGGCAGCGATAAAGAACTGCAGGTCGACGTCAGGGTAATCGCCGCAACCAATGTCAATCTTAAAGACAAAGTGAAAGCCGGCAGCTTTCGGGAGGATTTATATTTTCGCCTGTTGATTATTGACATCCACCTGCCTCCGCTCAGAGAACGGGAAGGCGACATCCCCCTGCTTACTGAATATTTCATTGGTCTATTCGCCAAGAAATTGCACAAAAAAATTACCGGCATATCCGAACAGGCCCTGGTGCACCTGTGCCGCTATGAATGGCCGGGAAACGTACGACAACTGGAACATGCAATTGAACGGGCCTGCATTCTCTGTCAGGGCACGACAATTTCTTCGGCTGATCTCCCCGATGAGATGCTGGGCCGGAGCAAGATCGACCGGCCCCAAACCATCCCTGAAATTGGTGTGACTGCAGAGAAATCAGGAAATCACCCCCGCCTGTTTACTCCCACAGACGAGGATAAACAAACCACTGAGAAAATACTGGCAGCCTTAAAAAAAGCTGGAGGCAACAAGGCGAAAGCGTCCCGTATTCTCAATATTGATCGCTCAACCCTGTATCGAAAAATGCGCGAGCTGCACATAGATGCGGATATGTTTGGCTGACGGGATGAATAGCCTCCTATCCAAAGGATAAGAAGGCAAAAAAACAAAGGCCCCTCATCTTCGGAATTGAACCGAAGATGGAGGGCCTTTTTAACCTAAGCAATCTTAAAGATTAATATTTGTAAGCAGACTCCCCATGGCTGGTGATATCCAGTCCCTCCCGCTCCTGATCTTCCGGGACTCTTAACCCAATAACCACATCTACCAGTTTATAGGCGACGATAGAGACGACGCCGGACCAGACTATGGTCATGCCAACGCCCCAGACCTGGCTGATCATTTGATCCACCGTAGAATAATCGGCGACTTTGTTGGCTACATAATCGTACACACCAACGCCGCCCAGGGATGGATTGGCAAAAATTCCGGTCAGCAGAGCGCCCAGGATACCGCCAACGCCATGCACACCAAAGACATCGAGAGCATCGTCCGCGCCGAACATACGCTTGAGACCATTTACGCCCCAGAGGCAAACAACACCGGCAGCCAAACCGATAACCAGCGCACCACCTATACCAACCCACCCACACGCCGGGGTGATCGCAACAAGACCGGCAACCGCGCCAGATGCAGCACCGAGCATTGACGGCTTGCCTTTAAGCATCCATTCTGTGAAAAGCCATGACAATGCAGCTGCGGCAGTAGCAGTCATGGTATTGCCAAAGGCAAGGGCAGCAAGACCTGTCGCCTCGAGATTGGATCCGGCATTGAAACCAAACCAGCCAACCCAGAGAAGACATGCACCGATCATGGTCATAGTCAGGCTGTGCGGCGCCATGGATTCTTTCCCGTAACCTACCCGTTTGCCCACCATGAACGCACCGATCAGACCGGCAATAGCCGCATTGATATGAACAACCGTGCCACCGGCAAAATCAATTGCTCCTTTCTGAAAAAGAAAACCGGCAGTCGCTCCAACCTTTGCCGCGGCATCCGCGTCGGTATAGGCGTCTGGACCTGCCCAGAACCAGACCATATGTGCCATTGGCAGATAGGCAAAGGTGAACCACAAGGTAATAAAAGCAAGCACTGCGGAAAATTTCATCCGTTCGGCAAAGGCTCCGAGAATCAGCGCCGGGGTTATAGTTGCGAAGGTTGCCTGAAAAAAGATATATACAAATTCAGGAATAACGACACCTTTACTGAAAGTTGCGGCAACCGAATCAACAGTCACCCCTTTCAGCAGAATTTTACTGAATCCTCCGAAAAAGGCATTGCCTTCGGTAAAGGCAAGACTGTAGCCGTAAATAACCCAGAGGACAACACAGAGACAGAAAACCGTAAAAACCTGCATCAGCACTGAGAGCATGTTTTTGGTCCGAACCAGGCCGCCATAAAACAAAGCCAGGCCTGGAATGGTCATAAGAGCAACCAGGACAGTCGAAACGAGCATCCAGGCAGTATCCCCTTTATCGGGGACTGGAGCATCAAGAGCGAAGGCATCACCGGCAAGATGAACGGCGAACACCACAAAGACAAAGGTTAGAAGATATTTCATAGCGTTTTTCATGGAAAAAGGTCCTCTCAAGGTTCAGATTGCATCAAAACCGGTTTCTCCGGTGCGGATACGCATTACTTGTTCGAGATCGTACACAAAAATCTTGCCGTCACCGATCTTACCCGTGTAAGCAGCCTTGGTTATTGTTTCGATTACCTGGGATAACTGATCATCGGCAATGGCCGCTTCAATTTTAATTTTCGGCACAAAATCAACAACATATTCCGCGCCTCGATAAATCTCGGTATGCCCCTTCTGGCGTCCAAACCCTTTGACTTCAGACACAGTCAAGCCACTGACACCGACGGCAGTGAGGGCCTCGCGGACACCTATTAATTTATAGGGCTTAATAATTGCGGTTACAAATTTCATTACCCGATCCTCCTGCAGACAGCCCGCCTGGACGAAGGAAGACTGCCTCTATGATGACTCTGCACATCAATATACCGACGCCGGATGCAGACGTTCCCTGCATCCATCGGTTGATATTTTTGACGAAATGCTCCTGGCATCACTTTAATTTTACCTCCTCACTGTTGTTAACGGGTTTTTCTGATATAATAGTTAGGTAAGTGTTACGACTCACTCCTTATTGAGCAAAAGGAGTGCCATTGACTGATATATTTAATATTTTATAATAATACAATACAGTTAGTGCCACACGATCAGAAAACCAAGGCCGATTCCAACAGGATTTTTCAATACATTTATGTAATTTTTTACAGCAATGCATGACGTTTTTGTTGGTTAAAACCGATTAACACCAACCGACAAACAAACCAGCCAGGCAGCCTCGTTCGATTTTCTCCTCCATCTTTTTCTGCCCGGGCGGCGCATAAACTCAGCGACAAACAGAAAACACACAGTGAACGAAAACTAGTGGACAATCACGAGAGACTGCTTACATAGCGAAACATAACTATGATTATGCAGACAATGGAATTTGCAGACATAACCGGCATCAAACTGCAGGAGCTCCTAATGTCGGCGCACTCGGCAGTTGGGACCATAACGGCAGGCGAAGCGATGCGTGCACAGAATCTCCAATGCAGGGAAAAATCTTATCCAACGCAGTCCGCCGAAAAAACGCCGCCAACCCTGTCTAACCAAGGCGGTTTTCAGGTCGGCAAGGTCAGTTTCCACACACCGTTCTGCCCTTTGCCGTTTCGCTCTTTGAATTTCATGATGACAATTAAAAATCGCCACAACTTGCTTTTTACCGGGTGAAAATAAATGAAGAAATCAACAAAAGCCGCCTTATTATCTGCATTTGCATTTCCCGGTATCGGGCATATGTATTTAAAGAGGTATATCTCCGGCCTCATTTTAATTGGCGCCTCGTTATTTGGGCTCTACTCTATGATAGCCACAACACTGGAGAGTGCTTTGCAGATAGCCGAAAAAATTCAGGGCGGGTCTGGTCAACCGGATGTGGCAGCAATTGCAGATGCAGTCGCAGAACAACTGATCGAAACAGGAAGTGGCGCGTATCCAGCCGGGATTGCTTCGGCTATATTTATAATCTGCTGGATAATCGGCATTATTGATTCTTACAGAATCGGCCGTGCTCAAGAGAAAAATAAAGCACGAGTTGAGATATAAATCCGCAGGAGACGGACAGATATACCTTGCATGTTTGGGATCTGTGCAATTAAATCCACCCCGGACAAATGTGACAAACAGGCTCCTGCGCAACACGGGAGAGCCCCCCAAACCAGATTAATCAACACAGCAGGCAGGGCAAGGTATGCGACCATTAGCAATCTCCATATGTTTACTCTTTTGCAGCAATATTTTCATGACGTTTGCCTGGTATGCGCATCTGAAAGAATTAAATAACAAGCCATGGATAATTGCCGCTTTTGTAAGCTGGGGAATCGCTCTGCTTGAGTATCTCCTGCAAGTCCCGGCAAACAGGATTGGCTATACCGTTTTGAACGTGGGGCAGTTGAAAATAATGCAGGAAGTCATTACGCTTTCGGTTTTTGTCCCGTTTTCAGTAATGTATCTCAAAGAGCCTTTGAAACTAGATTATTTATGGGCAGGAATATGCCTTGTCGGCGCCGTTTTTTTTATGTTCCGCAGCAAGTTTGTTTAATAAAAACAGAGGAATTACATGGAACTGATCAAAATTGTAGTCGCAATTATTCTGCCACCTTTAGGGGTATTCCTGCAGGTTGGCATCGGTAAACACTTCTGGATTAACATTTTATTAACGATCCTCGGCTATATACCCGGAATCGTTCACGCTGTATGGGTGGTTGCGAAAAATAAGTAAAACCCCCTTCTTTTGATCGAACCTGACAGCTGCATCTTCCCTGACAAAGGGAAGCTATCGCTGGTCTGCCTGAAGAAAATCAAGACGCAGCACGGACACACACTGTATTTGTTTGTGCGAAAGACCCCACATGCTCAATTTGACAGTCAGACTTATGCTCATTTTTCCCTTTGCCTGGAAGCCGCTTTATCACCTCCACAATGCGCTCAGGCACGTCGCATCCCTGGCAATCCATTATACCGACCAGGTCTTTGCGTCCACTATGACAATCGAGACAGCTTACATATTGAGCCGGTGCTGCAAAAGACCCTGCGTTACAGCGCTATTCGGCGCACTCATGGAATAGCCTAAATGTTTTTGCGGCTGGAACCTGGACGCCTGCATACCGGTGCTTAAGATGGTGGCCGACAAGCCATGACATACAACCACGAATGGTGCAGTCACGCGACACAGCAAGGATTTCTTGCAAATCCTGACCACCTAGTCCGTTAAAGGAATCCGGCACGCTGTTACAGCGAAACTCCTTGTTGAGGCTGAATTAATAAGGTAGGATCAGGAGAATGTGCAGGGTGATTTTGGTCGCCAGACAACTGGATTTTGCTTTAAACCGATTTCCCCAGGAGTTTTCGATGAAAGTCAAACGGGAAAACGCCCTCGAAAGAATTTACAGCCACCTTGTATTGGTAGGGGCTGTATTCGTTATCCTCTATTGGTTTATTGAAGCCGCTGTCCACAGCTGGTTCTTTGATGGGGGATCTTTTTTACTCCATGTGACTCACCCTGACAAGCATGAAATTTGGATGCGCCTGATCGTTGTGGCCCTGCTGATCATCTTCAGCCTCTACGGCCAGAATATCATCAACCGGCTCAGGCGGACAGAGGCAGCACTCATCGAACGTGAAAAAGATTCCCTGCGAATTTTAGAAAACAACCCTGCGGCCATCGTTCTGGTCGACTGCGAATCCCGCCAGATTACCTACGCCAACAACAATGCATTAAATTTGATCGAAACGACCGTAACCGGATTACAGGGGAAGGTATGCCATAATTACCTTTGCAGGACACAAAAAGGGCAATGCCCGATCCTGGATTTGGGTCAGCGAATGGACCTTTCGGAGCGTGAACTTCTCACCAAAGAAAAAACCGTCATTCCCATCCTTAAAAGCGTGACAAAAATTCAATACCAAGACAAACCGCACCTCCTGGAGGCCTTCTTCGATATCTCCGAACAGAAAAAAATGCAGCAGGCCCTCCGTCAGGCGCACGCCGAATTAGATCAGATTTTCCAGACCGCCACGGTTGGAATGCGGCTGATCGACAGCGACTTCAACATCTTAAAAATAAATCAAACCTTTGCTGAGTTGTCAGGAGTAGCCCCGGAAGATGCAGTCGGCAAAAAATGCTTCGAAATCTTTGCCGGCAGCATGTGTCACCAGGAAGATTGCCCACTGCAGAAGGTGTTAGACGGACAACAACTGTCAGATTACGAAGTGAGTAAAATCCGCTCCGACGGCTCTGTCCTCATCTGCAATCTCACGGTTACGCGATTTGAGGGGGTCGATGGCATGATTGGCGTTGTAGAGGCCTTCAAGGACATTACCGAGCTGAAAAAGATCCAGCATGCCCTCCAGTCGGAACACGACCGCCTCCATGGCATCCTCTTCCATCAGTTCGAAAGTGTTGGTATTATTTCCGACCAATACCATTTGGAATATCAGAATGAATTGCTGAAGCAACAGACAAACGGAAGAACTCCATGTCACTGCTACGAGGTTTTTCGTGACAGAGTTGCGCCCTGTGACGAATGTTTCATGCAAAAGGCGTTTGCCTCTGCAAAAATCCAACGTTTCGAGTTTGACTCCATTTCCGGTCATAGTTTCCAGCATACCTATACGCCGTTTGTCGACAACAAGGGCCAAAACAAGGTAGTGGTTTCTCGGCGCGATATCTCCGAACGCAAAGCTTCCCTGGCAATGGCGATCAGCTCCGAGCGTCTTGCGGCACTGGGAGAACTGGCCGCCGGGGTCGCTCATGAAATCAACAACCCCATCAACGGCATCATTAACTACGGCCAGATGCTGGTCAACAAAACGAAGCACGAAGATCCACTGAACACAATAGCCAGCCGAATTATCAAAGAAGGAGATCGGATTGCCGCAATCGTTGCCAGCCTGCTCTCTTTTTCCCGACGGGAAAACGAAAAGAACAGCTTAGTCAGCATCAGAGAACTGCTCCAGGAGTCGCTGACGCTGACCGGAGCCCAGTTAAAAAAAGATGGCATTGCGCTCTCTGTCAACATGGCCGAAAACCTTTTTCCGGTAGCAGCCATCGGTCAGGAAATTGAGCAGGTTTTCCTGAACATTATCAACAACAGCCGCTATGCTCTGAACGAAAAATATCCACAGAGCGGGGACCGGAAGAAGCTGGATATCAATGTAAGCATCGTTTCGACCAGCAATGATGATATCGTGGTGAGGACCTGTTTCAAGGATTACGGAACCGGCATCCCGGCCGATCTGATTGAAAAAGTTGTCGACCCTTTTTTTTCCACCAAGCCAAAAGGCAAGGGTACTGGCCTGGGTTTAACCATCAGCCGAAGGATTATCGAAAACCACAGTGGGACAATTGATATCGACAGTATTGCCGGGGAGTACACTGAGGTTACAGTTGATTTTCCCGCCCAATGCGGCAAAGAACCGAGCTAAAGGAAAAATTTTCCGAATACCCTTAATGTTGGGCAGGAGCTTCTTGGTGAATTTTTTTCTCAGCTAAAGCAGGACTGACTATGACCAAAAAAATTCTGGTAGTCGATGATGAAGAAAGCATCCGATTTACATTCCGGTCTTTTCTCACTGAAGAGGGGTATGAAATAGCAACAGCGGCTAATTATGGTGAGGCTGTAGCCCTTATGGCGCATGCCAAATTTGATCTTTTGTTTATCGACATCATCATGGAGGGGAAAACCGGCATCGACCTGCTCCGCACCATAAAAACAGGAAATCCCAATGCCCAGGTCATAATCATCACCGGGGCCCCAAGCGTTGATACGGCAACAGAAGCCCTCAGACTTGGAGCACTTGACTATATTGTCAAACCTATTCGCCAGAACGAGCTGATCAAAGCTGCCAGATTTGCACTTCGCCATAAACAGCTGTCCGATGAAAAAGACCGTTGCAATTCCAACGTTGAGACGATTTTCAAAAGCGTGAGAGACGGTATTATTACCGTGGATGAACATATGCGGGTGGTGGATGTCAACACAGCAGCCATGAAGCTCTGCGGCTTCCGGACCGATGATGCGCCGGGAGGATTGCTGCCGACAATGACCGGGGGGTGCGGGGGTTCTTGTGTCGATGTTTTAAAGGAAATCCTGGCTACCAGAAAAGCGGTTGGGCTGCGCCATATCGAGTGCCGGCGGAAAAACATGCAGAAACAGATCATCAGCATCAGTGGTTCGCCCATGATCGATCACATGAATCTTTTTACCGGCTGCGTTATGGTTCTGCGCGACGAAACCCGGCTGTTCCATCTGGAACAGAATGTCAAGGAAGACAGGGCCTTCAACCGATTGATCGGCACCAGCATGCAGATGAAAAAGGTGAAAGACTTGATCAAAGCTCTGGCGGGGGTGCAGACGACAGTATTAATAATCGGCGAAAGCGGCACGGGGAAAGAGCTTGTCGTCGAGGCCCTGCACAGTGCCGGTGATCGTTACAACAAGCCACTGGTGAAAGTCAATTGTGGCGCCCTGGCCGACAGTATTCTGGAAAGTGAGCTTTTTGGCCACGTCCAGGGAGCTTTTACCGGGGCAATCCTCAACAAGATCGGCAGGTTTCACCTGGCCGATGGCGGCATCATTTTTTTGGACGAAATAGGAGATATTTCCCCGAAAATGCAGCTGCAATTGCTGCGAGTCATCGAGACCATGTCTTTTGAGCAGGTAGGGAGTTCTAAAACACAACGGGTGGATGTCCGTGTCGTTGCAGCCACCAACAAGAATCTTGCCCAAAAAGTTGCAATCGGAGAATTCCGCAAGGACCTCTACTATAGATTGAAAGTTGTCCAGCTCAACCTGCCCCCGCTCAGAGAGCGTAAGGATGATATCCCCCTGCTCACCAGCCATATGATTGAGAAATTCAACCATAAATTCAAAAAAAAGATCAAGGCGGTTTCATCAGATGTTACAAAACTCTTTCTCCTGCATACATGGCCGGGGAACGTCCGCGAACTCGAGAATACCATCGAGCACGCCTTTATTCTCTGCAACCAGAACGTGATCACCGTTTCCCACCTGCCCATCGAATTTCAAAACCAGTTCTGTGGACCCTCTACATTCAACAACCTGAACCAGGACCTGGAAGCCCAATCCATCGAACGGGCCCTGGAACAAACCGAAGGCAATAAGGCAAAAGCCGCCAGAATGCTGAGCATGAGCCGCCGGACAATTTACCGCAAGATGGATAAATACAAGATTACGGGATAAGACAGAATCCCCTGTTTTCCCGGCAGCAATTTGCTCCCTTTTTGTTTACCCACGAAAGCTGTGTGCGCAAGTGACACATTAACGTGTGTCATCTACTGTGCCATGACGCATCTTTGGTTCAGCCTGTCTTCCTCCCCCAAGCAACCCTCCTCAACATAAAAAAACAAAACTTCAGTCAGTTGCATCGATATTCTCCCAATCCCAGAGACTGCTCAGGACTTGGCACGACTATTGTAATGTTAGGGTTATCGCTTGCTATGATTTACCACGTATTGGGTGATGTCTGTGCCAAATCGAATACCTAAACGACCAGGCAGAGCATCTGCTCAAATACTTCTTAATCACATTAACCATCCCCGCGAATTTTTATGACCGGGGCACTAAGGGAGGGAGTGATGAAATCGATCAGATGGTTACTAACCTTGCTGGCGCTGCTGCTTATTGCAGGCAGTTACTTGCCGTCACAGGCTGACTGGGTACCAGTTGAAGACACACTGGAGATTAACCAGGGAGCGCCTTACATCAGTGGCGATCACGCCAAAGTCCAAGTCACAATTACGAACAAGTCTGGGAGCAACGTTGAAGGAACGTTGCGCCTGTCATTTACGCTACAGGATGGTGCATTTCCAACTCCCGACAACGCAAAAAAAGCCGGTGAAGAAGGCAATGACCCAACGCCCTACTTCGATATCGAGACCCTTCAGAAAGATTTATTTGAAGGTGAAGATGACGTGCAGGAAGTCGCTTATGTAGATATGGAATTCAGCGTCGAATCGCTCAAGACTTTTTTCAACGTTGATGCTTCGAATCAACTGACCAGCGAACAGCTTGCATCAATTCCTACGCATTACACCTTACAAATTCAACTCAATGACGAGTCTCTTCTCTCGGAAATCTTCCGCAAGAAGATCTCCAAAAATCCGGAGTTTTACAGCGGCGAGGCCGGCATCCAGGTCATGCCGGTATATGTACCGGCCAGGGATACTAAAGATCGGCCATATATACGTGACTCGGCCGGGGAGTTGATGGTCTGCTGTGATGCAGACGGTGAACCTTTTGGCAAATGTACTGAAATCTGTGGCAGTGATGACAGCCCGCCATACGCCAAAGTCAAACCCCTCATCGTCACCTACCTGCAGGAAGAAGAGGATGCACCGTTTGACAACGTTCCCTGCTATGATGCCGATGGAGACGGTACAGCCGATGGTGGCCTGCGCCACGCCCATGACGTCTATTCAGCCGTCAGCCTGGATGATGGCCTGACCTGGAAGCGCAAGAATATTTCCAGAACTGCCTCTAAATCCTCATTTACCATGGAAACCTGTGATGGTAAAAAGCTTGAGTATCCCGGTGATTCCGAATCACGGGACATGGCGGTAGTCGGAAATTACGCGCTTGTCACCTGGGTCGACAAGTACTGCCGCAGCGGTAATCCATGGGACCTCGCTGAAGAGGAAGATGTCTATCAGGCGACCGGTACTCAGAAATCAGTGGATTACCTGGATGTAACGGGAGACGAAGATCCCCGCCCAGACCTCGGCGTGCGCCCCTTCTCCTGCCTTTGGGCGGCCAGAGGCGTCTTGGAGCTGAACCAGGACAGCCCTGATTACGGCACCATCGTCTGGTACAATGCCGAGCAGTTGTCCGTTGGCCGCAGGGATGCTATCCGCAACTTTACTGCGACCATGGATCCAGTCTATGGCACTGACGCCAAGGCCATAGCAGACACCGGCGGCTTTGCCGTTGTCTGGCAGGAAGACATCAAAGGGTTGAAAACAGGCAAGGGTCGCGGCCCCGGGGCTGGAATGTCCGGAGCCTCCGTCAATCACAAAACTGACGTCTGGTACAGTTATATCAAATGGGCAGACTTTGCTGCCATCGATCCGGATTTCATTGCCTCCGAAGGCGGAGATGATGCCGATCCATCTGGTGATTCAGATGGCTATACCGAATACATTTGTCCTGAATGCGGCTATGTCTATGATCCAGACGCCGGTGTCGGTGCAATAGGCGACGAAGATTACATTGCTCCGGGGACCAAGTTTGTCGACCTGCCCGCTAACTGGGTCTGCCCGGTGGATGGTACCCCAAAAAGTTCGTTCGTCAAAGACTCCCAACCCCATGCACTCAACCTCCTGTCGACGCCGGTGCCGCTCACCGACAACGCTGTCTGTCGGGATCGAACTCCGGAACCTGTCATGGGTCATACCCATAAAGATGTCGATGCTGATGGCCTCGCTATTGACTGTGTCTATTATTATGAAGGTGGAACCACCAATGAGCCGCTGTTATGGAGCGAATTGCCGGATGACTGGCAATGTCCCAAGTGCGGAAGAACGAAAGATACGTTTAAGGAAGAAGCAGAGCTTATAAAATATCGCAACGAGGGAGGCCCTTATTGCGACCAGTTTGCCACCAATCCTCGTGTCGATGGGGACGGCAACTATATCAGCCCGGGCACGGATGCGTACGCAGTAGCCTACTACACTCAGAACGGCGAATGGCAGGATATCGATAAAAAGCCTGTTTATGGTACCGCCATGTTCAACGATGGAATTGCGACAATCGATGGCACACGCGTCTACTGGAGTGGCGAGCCTCTGGATGGTAATACTGGTGCATCCCGGCCTAATCTCTCCCTGGTAAACTACAACAACCAGACCTTAGCCCTCATTGCCTATGAGGAGACGAAAGGCGTCGGTGCCGGCAGCGACAAGCAGGCCGCAGCCATGGAACAGAAAGCACCCTACCCCCTGGTGAAAATGGATGATGGTACCTGGGAAGCTGGTGCTACCAATTCCGACTGCCGAAGCTGCCACTACCAGAACGTGGTGCCGCGCGACCGGTTGATCCCCAAAAATAATCAAACAGACTGCGAAGCCGCGGCAGGAACATGGGTTGCTGGACTGGAAGCCTATTATCCCTACACCGGGTATCCGTTTATAACTGAAGAGCCTGTTTCTGAGCTGCCTGCAGATGTCAGTATCTATAAACCTGGAACGGAAACCGTGAACGCTGTTCCCTGCGTCAAATATTTTGGTGGCAAAGAGATGGTAGCCAGAGATTTGCCAAAACCTGCGGACGGTTATAACGATCTTCCCGACCATATGCCGGGCTGGCATCAGGCGGCGCTGGACTGCACCTCATGCCACCTGCCCTATAACACCAAGGACCTGGATAAAGACACTGTCGTAGACCGTGACGACTTGTGCCTGGGGACTCCGGAAGGCGAGGTGGTTGTGCTCGATTCAACAAGTAGCGACTATGGTTGTTCTGAAACCCAGGACCCTGAGTCTAAGGACAACAACAAGGATGAGCCGGACCGCTATCGTCACGGGAAAAACATTTACTACCACCACTTCCCATTTGCCGAGCCTGTAGCCATCGCCCATGGCGACCAGATCAACCTTGAAAACAAGTTCGGATGGAGTGAGCAGGGGGATGTATACGAGAATGCCCGACGCGTGAGGGTGGTACCTAATGCAGCCGGCTATAGTGCCTTAACTGAAGAGAGTGTATTTCTCGGCCTGCTCTACAAGGAGGGTAAAGACGGCCAGGGAGCTCCGGCCGATGCAATACTGCGGCTGTTCCACGGTGGTTTTGATGTGGAAAATATGGACCCAGTACCGTTGAACATGAGCTCTTCGACCCCGGTATGGTTCCAGGATCCTGCAGATGCTGGCAATGAAGACGGCACCGGCGACAACTCGTCCGGTGACGGCAGTGGGGACCTGATTGGCGGCAACCATAATACGCCCCATATTGAGTATTTTTACTGGAAAAATGACAACCTCTACGACCCCAGTGGATTCTGGCTGGAAGACGACAACGGCGAAAAGACATGGAAAAGCGATGACTACACCCCGATTATTCGGGCCAATCCTTTCGAGAATGTTTTCTCCACCCGCCTGGCAATTTTCGGCGATACCCTGGTTACCGGCTTTGCCCACTGCGCCAACTGGTCGGCCGGCAAAAACGCCAAAGACCATTACGATTTCTATATACGGGTATCCAAAGACAAAGGCACAACATGGACTCTGCCTGTCAATGTATCCCAGTTAAAGAACCATGAAGAATCAGTCTCTGACTGCCGGGTAATCCTCACACCCAAGGATATATATCCAGACTATCCCGCAGTACCTGGTACACGGGATGAAATGGCTATCGCAAAAGATATTGATGGGCCTGGTGATATCAACAATGAAAATGTCCTCTTTGTAGCAGTGGGCACCAAAGAGAATATCCCACAACCCAATCCCAGCGAGGACGAGATCGACGAGAACGAGGTATTCCTGGATCTTTTCTACTCTAAAGTCACCCTCACAGGCACCAAGGGGGGGGACGATGGGGATTTGACCTTGTGGTTTGAAACCTACAGCAAGGAAAATCCAAAGCATGAGACCGACTGTGCGGATAACAACTGTCTCGAATTCCTCGATGCTTATTTTGGATTTGAGACTGCCCTGGCGGAACACTGCGATGACGATGTTTGCATCCCCAACGAACCAAACCCGGCATACCCGGAATTCATTCAGGAGTTTGACTGGATGGCCAAAGGTGATGCCAACCAGGGTGATGTTCAGCTGTGCAGCAATCCTTTCGGATCAAGGATTTTCACCATCTGGGAACAGGAACTGCCCATGGTCGATGAAGATGGAATGAACCACTTTCAGGGAGCGGACGTCTGGTTCCGCAAGATATCTTATCCCGACCCCGAGGCCGCCTCCGATGGCGATGTAGACGGTGACGGCGATACAGATTGGGACGATGGCACCCTGATCCAGCAGAGTATCGGCACCACAGCCTATGACGCTGATTTTCTGTGGACAGCTGACTATGTGCCCGATCTGCGGATTACCGGGCAAGACTACAGTCGCTGGAAAGTACAGTACACCGAGGACATGCTCAAAAAGCAGCGAAAGCAATGGAAATCAAAATAGCATTGTAAACCGTTAACCTTGTACCCTGCGGGAGTCGGTTTTCCCGCAGGGTCTACCCGCAGGAATGTAAAGAGATTTAGCTGCAGACGGCCTTATCTCCACCAGCGACTGTATTATACCTTGCGATCAGAAGCGACGATGAAACTGGTTAAATGATAGAATCAACCTCGATTATTGTCGCGGAGGATATTATTGTTACTGATGATGAAATATACAATTCCGAGTTGAGAGCTAACAGGGCCCGAATACAAGATGAAACTACTCGCCAGTCAGCCACAAGGTAAAAGTTGGATTGTTTTGCAATCAATCTTTACAAGTCTACTCATTTGCTTCAGCTTGGCCTTCTCTTCCTGTTCAACCCACTTCTATAAAATTACCGGCAACAACGTAACCCTGTATCTTGAAAAACCTTCAGCCAAAAGCGTTTTATTCTTCAGCTCGCTAAATGGCTATGCAGGCCTAAAGCTTGCCCAGCATGAAGGATTATGGGAATTGACCGTACCTGCTGATAAACCTTTTAAATATTTTTACGAGGTTGATGGCGAAGTCTTTCTCCCCTCCTGTCCCATGAAGGAAAAGGATGACTTTGGCTCGGAAAACTGCATTTTTGAGCCAGAATCGTAGCCTCTGTTTCAGAGGTATCTTTAACAGGTAAAATCCATCATGTTGCCATGATATCGCATTTCAGCCAGCCACCTGCCAGTTGGCAGTTAACCACCAATACCCAATGACAATACACTTGTCATTGGGTATTGTTTTTTTACGGACCAAAGCAATGCAGAGAAGATAACATCCATGGCACCCTGCCGTGCCGGATTTCACCTGATAAGAAGAGGAGCAAAAATGAAATTAATCATCGGCAACAAAAATTATTCATCCTGGTCGTTGAGGGCATGGCTGCTGCTTGCCGCAAAAGATCTCCCCTTTGAGGAAGTAAGAATCCCCCTCTGTATGGAGAATACAGAGTCCGCGATAGCAGAATACACCGCTGCCGGCAAGGTACCTGTCCTCATTGATAACGACCTTACCGTCTGGGATTCTCTGGCCATATGCGAGTATATCTCGGAACAATATCTGGACGGCAATGGCTGGCCTGCTGACGCGGAAGAAAGAGCCGTGGCACGATCATGCTGCGCGGAGATGCATTCGGGTTTTTTCACCCTTCGCGAAGCAATGCCGATGAACTGCCGCGCAGTAAACCGCCGTGTACCCATGACCGCTGAACTGCAGGAGGACATCTCCCGCATTGACAGTCTCTGGACCTGGTTACGAGAAAAACATGCCCCGCGCGGCCCCTGGCTTTTTGGGGAATTTTCCATAGCAGACTGCATGTTTGCCCCTGTTGTCTTTCGGTTTTCGACCTACAACACCGCGGTTTCGGACATTTCCCAAAATTATATACAGACTGTACTTGAGCATCCGAAAATACAGCTCTGGCGGGAACAGGCCAAAGGCGAAGTCGAGACAATCGAGGGTGAGGAAGTTGGCATGTAGTGCCTCGCCAAACAAGATATCAGAGCCTCCCGTCGTTTCCCGGGGAAGCTCTGATGTAAAAAATATCGGTTAAAATCACTTACCGGCATTTTTTTTGAGATACGCAATGATATCATCGCTCTCATACATGGAGGTATCGCCATCGATCAGAAAGGGAACCATATAGTCACCGCCGACCTTCACCACCACATCCGCGCCAGGAGTCCCCGAGGCCGCATTGACTGTGGCAAAATCCTTTCCCTCTTCCAGCCCCATTTGTCGCGCGGCCCGCAAAACCTTCTGGCAGAATGGGCACGTGGCACTTAAGTATAGTTGAACCATTTACTCACCTTTTGGTAGATTTATTATAAATATTAAACGATTAAGCTCGAATGCCGACCCCTTTCTTCAACAGGGACAGAGTGAACAAAAAAAGCACCACAGAAAACAACAGCAGCATCCCCAGCCCCAGCCAGACATTACTGTCGGCAATCCCTAGAAAACCATAACGAAATCCGCTGATCATATACACAACGGGATTAATCCGGGACAGGTCCCGCCAGAATTCCGGCAGCAGGGAGATGGAGTAAAATACCCCGCCGAGATAGGTCAGCGGGGTAATAACAAAGGTCGGGATGATCGAGATATCGTCAAAACTCCTGGCGAAAATTCCATTGATCATGCCGGCCAGGGAAAAGACAAAACTGGTGAGCAGGGCAAAGAGAAGGATAAACGGCACATGAAAAAGAGGCAGCCTGACAAAAACAAGGCTGACCAGCGACACCAGCATGCCGACACACAGCCCGCGCGTCATCCCTCCGGAGATATAGCCAAGGACCATCACCCAGTTTGGTGTCGGGCTGACGAGCAATTCTTCGATATTGCGCTGGAACTTGGTGCTGAAAAAGCTGGAGACGGTATTGGAGTATGAATTGGTGATAATAGACATCATAATCAGCCCCGGGGCGATAAAGGCCATATAGTCATAGCCGCCGATAGCACCGATTTGCGAGCCGATAAAACCGCCGAAGATAATAAAATAGAGGGTGATCGTAATCACCGGCGGCACCAGTGTCTGCACCCAGATCCTGAATATGCGGATCATTTCCTTTCTGGCAATGCTGGTAAAAGAGATCCAGTTTCGACGCATCATTCCACCATCTCCAGGAAGAGTTCTTCCAGCCGGTTTGATTTATTGCGCATACTGTCGACAACTATATTCTGGCTGTCAAGATGAATGAAGATATGATTCATTGATTGCGTCCTGTTCTTGGTCACTTTAATCGTCGTTTCATCGACCAGGGAGAACTCGACGTTTTCAAGCGGCATAATTTCTGTTACGGGGTTCTTGGTATCGAAAAGAAATGTTTCCTTATCGAGCTTGCGCAGCAGCTCCCGTTTGCTGGTATTCTCGACGATTTTCCCGCGGGCGATAATCGCGATCTGGTTGCAGAGCTGTTCGGCTTCTTCAAGATAATGGGTGGTAAGAATAATCGTCCGACCCTCACGATTGATTTCCTCCAGAAAATCCCACATGCCCCGGCGCATTTCCACATCGACTCCCGCCGTGGGTTCATCAAGGATCAGCAGTTTGGGGTCATGGACAAGGCCGCGGGCGATCATCAGCCTGCGCTTCATGCCGCCGGAAAGCTCACGGGCGGCCACATTGCGTTTCTCCCAGAGTCCGAGTTTTCTGAGGTATTTTTCCGATCTGCGCAACGCCTCCCGACGGGGGATGCCATAGTAGCCGGCCTGCTGGGTGACGATATCCTGCACTTTTTCAAAGATCGAAAAGTTGAACTCCTGGGGCACAACCCCGATCAGACGTTTGGCTGCCGGAAAATCTGCATCGATATCAACCCCGAACACGCGGATTTTGCCGGACGTTTTAGTAACAAGAGAGGTAATAATACCGATTGTGGTGGTTTTTCCGGCCCCGTTCGGACCAAGAAGACCAAAAAACTGACCTTCCTGCACATCCAGGGACAGGCCACTGAGCGCTTCGAAGCCGCCTTTGTACTTTTTATGTAAGTCGGCGATGGATAAGGCAAACATAGTTTATAATATGAGAGAGTTACTGAACAAGTTTGACAAAATAATCGACAATCTCTTCGGCCAGCCTTCGCCCTTCCAGTGCAGATATCTGCACAATACCCGTCGGGCAGGTGATATTGATTTCAGTCAGCTGTTCGTCGATCAGGTCAAGGCCGGTAAAATGGATACTGTGCTGCAGCAGCCAGGGTCCGACTTCGGCGATGATTTGCTGCTCTTTAGGCGTTAGTTCGGTCTGCAGCGCGTCGCTGTTGGCAAAATTGGCATGGTAGCCTTTTTTGGGTCGCCGCATGGCGGCACCAAGAAATCTATCGCCAAGCAACATCACCCGTTTGTCACCTTTATGCACATTTTCAAGAAACTCCTGCACCATCACCGGCTGTTTGCCTCCCCCGGTAAACGAGGTAACCAGAGCCTGATCGGACGGTTCTATCTTCTGGACGGATTTGCCCTGAAAGCTGTCGAGAGATTTAATAACGCACGTGCCATGTCTGGCCACGAAATCGCCTATCACCTGAGGATTTGAGCTGACCAGGGTGGACGGCATGTATTTTCTAAAAGGCAGGGCAATCAGCTTTTCATTGAAATCGCGGAGCGAGGACGGACTGTTCACCACCAGCGATCCGGCAAGAGACAGCAGCTGGGTCGCATAATGAAAGGCCAGGTCGTATGGCGGTTCTTTGCGCATCAGGATCAGGGCGTACTCCTGAAGCGCTTTTGCCCCCTTCCGGCCTGCTGCGTCGGTCGCCAGTACCGCAGCGTGGGTCTCAAAAAAAAGATCTTCAATTGTCGCAGTATCGACATCGATACCCGACTCCCTCGCCTGCCGGATAATCGCCAGTGAGGTATCCGTTTTCGACACAAGCCCCTCAATGGGGTCGAGTACAACTAACCATTGCAAAATAAGTCCTCCGTTGACGGCAGATATTCAAACACACCGTATCCCCACCATGCTGACCGGGGACACGAGAAGATCCATACGAAATCCATACTATAACCATAACACGTTGCGGCACAATTCAATTTATTGCTAGAACTCCAATGTGCCTGCTTGCCACAGAAGTGTTGCCACATATCTGTGGCAAAATCCATGATTGTGTCGCATAGCCGGGAAAATATTCGGTACTGCCTGCTGCGTTATTTCCTCATCACAAGGCTGCAGCTTCCTCTTTTTTCCTGTAATCCCGAACCAATACGTTCATTGCCCGATCCTGCTTTTCCGGCTGGCACTCCATATGCTAGTGAGATATTGACCAGGATAGGTGGAACCGAAGCAACCACACCTAAAGGGGAATACAAAAAATGAATTCTTTTCAGAGACATACGTCGAAAACCCTGTTTGCCACAGAACACGCCTGCGTCACCTATCTGTTTCAGAAACGCTGGCCGTGGGGATTCAAATGCCCATTCTGCATGAGATTGCAGCCCGAGGTGGCTCCCGCCTATACAGTCGTCTGCCGATATTGCCGCAAGCAGACATCTATAACCGCCCACACCCTGATGCACGGCAGTAAAAAAAATCTGGTCGCGTGGATGCGCGTGGCCTCGCAGTTTTGCTTTCACGACCGGGGGGTAAGTGCGCGAGAGCTTCAGCGGTTGATGGAGCTTTCCTGCTACCAGACGGCCTGGAGCTGGTTGCTGAAAATCCGCCGCGGCGCCTCCCGGGCAGAGTCTGCTCCATGTTCCGGCATGGTACTTTTTGAGGTTCTACCGCTGCCAACTTCATCGGTAACGGATAACAAGACTATCGATATAGGCATGGCCCTGGAAATGGGCCAGGACAACCGGGACACGGCCCGCGTCCGACTCCTGGCCCTGGATATGGATACACCTGAAGAAATCGCCACTGCGATCAGCAGCCTCGTTGCCAAAAATGTCATCCTGCTGCTCGAAAACCGACGCTGGAGCGATGTAAGCAAGCTCCGTGCGTCCTATACCCTGGTGCCACCAACGCCACAACAGCTGGCTCAGGGAGACCTTCTTATGGAGGAAACATCGAGATGGCTTGATGATCTGTATCACGGTGCAATCGATACCGGTTACCTGCAAAGCTACCTTGATGAATTCTGTTTTCGCCATAACACGGCGTCCTGGCCCGACCGGCTGGCGGTTCTCGATCATCTGCTGACCGGTTTAATCACCTCGGTTGACGAAACGACTTCGACCTCTCGATCAACAGCCAGAGTGAGGATGACATGAAGAACCGATTTCAGGCAGGCTTACTGTTAATTTTTCTGAGCATCCTCGGAGTCCTCGGCTACAATGTCTGGCTGTCGGAGACAACACCACCCGAGCAGAACTACACCGATTTTCTCGCGGATCTTAAAAATAAACAGATCGTTGCCGTGCACATCAGCGGATCAGAAATCCGCGGCGAAGACAGGATAGGTCGAAAATTCAGAACATTTTCACCGGATATTCCAACCCTTATGCCGTCTCTGCTGGCAGCTGGGACAACGGTCAGTGCCGAACCGCCGCCGAGCCTGTTCGTCCAGCTGAATCCTCTGATTTTCCTGGTTATTTTTGTGGCAGCTCTGTGGCGGTTTTTCTCCGGCCAGTCCTTTACCGGCAGCAAAATATGGCAGGACAAGCGTTTTCAGTTCAGAGCAGAACCAGCTGACATGAAAACCTTTGCCGATGTGGCCGGCATCGATGAGGTGCAGGATGAGCTCAAGGAAATCGTCGATTTTCTGAAAAACCATGAAAAATACAACCTGCTTGGCGGACGCATCCCTAAAGGCGTTCTGCTGCAGGGCCCACCCGGTACCGGCAAGACCCTGCTGGCCCGGGCAATCGCCGGAGAGGCGTTGGTACCCTTCTATCTCATCGGCGGCTCGGATTTTGTCGAAATGTTTGCCGGCGTAGGTGCTTCAAGAGTCCGGGAACTGTTCAAACTTGCCAAAAAAAATGCTCCCTGCATCGTCTTTATCGATGAAATAGACGCAATCGGCGGCAGAAGAAGCAACGGCAGCAGTTCCCATGAAGAACGGGAACAGACCCTCAACGCCCTGCTCGTCGAAATGGATGGTTTTTCCAGCAACGAAACGGTGATCGTCATCGGGGCGACCAACCGGCCGGACGTCCTCGATCCAGCGCTGTTGCGGCCCGGGCGATTCGACCGGCAATTAACCGTCTCCCTGCCGAACCTGCACGGCCGGGTCAAGATTCTTGAAGTGCACACCCGGCCGGTCACCATCTCGCCGGCCTTAAACCTGACGGTTATTGCCCAGGGCATCCCGGGCTTCAGCGGTGCCGATATCGCCAATCTGGTCAACGAAGCGGCCCTGACCGCCGCCAGGCAGAAAAAACAGGCGGTGGAAATGAGTGATTTCGACCAGGCAAAGGACAAAATCATGATGGGCCTCGAACAAAAAAATGCGGCCATCAATGAAAAAGAGCGACGAATAATCGCCTATCACGAGGCCGGCCACGCCATTGTCGCCCGCCTGCTGCCGGAAACAGACAGCCTCCACAAAATTACCATTATACCGCGGGGCATCGCCCTTGGCCTGACCCAGCAGATACCCATCGAGCAGCGCTACACCTACTCGCTGACGTATCTGCTCAACCGGATCAAGGTCCTGCTCGGGGGACGAATCGCCGAGACAATCGTATTCCATCACCTTTCTACCGGGGCGGCAAACGACATTGCCGCCGCAACGGATATTGCCAGTCGCCTGGTCTGCGAATGGGGTATGAGCAGTGCCATCGGTTCGACGGTATATCGTCGAAAACAGCAGCGATTTCTCGGCAGCGCCGAAACAGGCGGAACTTTCAGCGAGGCGACTGCCCGCGAAATCGATCTTGAGGTACGCAGGATCATCAACGACTGCTACGCCGAAACAGAAAAACTGCTGCGCAGCAATAACAGGCTCATTCACGAACTGGCGGAGGTATTGCTGATCAACGAAACGATTGATGCGGAAGAAATGGAAATCGTTATGCAATGTTATGTCAACTCACAAAAAAGTGATAAACAAGGACCGGCCGAGCAGGCCCAGATCGACCAGTCTGATATCGACAAAACCGAGGAGATCCCGGCATGAGAAAATTATCCCCTACCGCCATGCTGTGCGGCTCTATTCTTATGGTCATCCTGTGCAGTTTTACCGGCCGTCCCCTGGCCATGGAGAAAGACGAGGCACCAGCCAGCGTGACTATCGATTATCTCCAGGAGCTCTATACAGCGGTAGACTTCGATCACCAGATGCATGCTGACAACTACGCCTGCAATACCTGTCATCATCACACCACTGGAGACGGTCCAGCCAACGATACCTGTGCAAAGTGTCATGGTGATTCGGGGCCAGCAGGCGACGTGTCCTGCTCCAGCTGCCATGATCGACAACAAGCTGCTTCCGCTTCGCCTGCAGGGCACAGACACAGCGATGTCTATCACATCGACAAACCTGCTTTAAAGGGGGCTTTACACCTGCAATGCCACGGCTGCCACCAGGTGGAGGATGGCCCTACCGGATGTCAGGACTGCCATGCCTTCACCCCGAAAGGACGAAAAATATTTGGTGTACACAACAATGTCAATGATTGAGTCGCAAAGAAAGAGGAGGAGGCAATGCGAGAAAAAATAAGCCGAAGGTCCATCTTGAAAAATGGTCTGCTGGGAACGGTTACGGCCCTGTTATTGCGCCCCAAAGCGGGGAAAGCGCATGATATCAAAAAATATCCGGACAGCATGGGAGTGCTGGTCGATCTGAGTCGCTGCGTCGGCTGCAGAAGCTGCGAGGCGGCCTGCAGGGCAGAGCAGAACCTGCCCGAGCCTGATCTCCCCTACACCGACCAGACCGTATTTGAAGAGCTGGAACACGGGAGACAACGCCGAACTGACGAAACCCGCTTTACCGTGGTCAATCGCTACGACCCTCCCGATCTTGGCCATCCGCTGTACCGGAAAGTGCAATGCAACCATTGTCAGGAACCCGCCTGCCTTTCCTCCTGCTTTGTCAATGCCTACACCAAGACCCCCGAGGGTGCCGTCGTCTATAATCCGGATGTCTGCGTCGGCTGCCGGACCTGTATGATCGCCTGTCCTTTTTATATTCCAACCTTCAAGTATTCAAGCGCCTTTTCTCCGCAGATCATGAAATGCCGCTTCTGCTACGATACCAGGCTGAAATTCGGCAAACCGCCTGCCTGTGTAGAGGCCTGCCCGCAGGAGGCACTGCAGTTTGGCAAACGCGACGAGCTGATCAAAATAGGCAGGCGCCGCATAGAGGAAAACAACGGCAGCTACGTCGACCATATTTACGGGGAATATGAGGCTGGCGGCACCTCCTGGCTCTACCTGTCCAAGGTGCCTTTTGCGCAAGCGGGATTCGACATGACGGTGCCCCATGCACCGATTCTCGATTCAGTCAAGAATTTTCTGGGCATAGTGCCGATGGTTTTGACGATCTGGCCGGCGCTGTTCGCTGGTTTTCATCTCCTGGCAACCCGCAAAGACCAGGCCAGGGATAACGCACGCGACAACAGCCAGGAGGATGCATCATGAAGGCGTTAATCTCTGAAGATATCCACTTACCGGTGAGCAGCTCAAGCCAGCCCGATGGAACCCTGTGGACCCTGCGCAAAAAACTTTTCCTTGGCCTGACGACCAGGCAATACCTGCAGCAATTGCGGCGAAACCCCGTGAACTGGCTGCTTCTGGTCATTTTTGCGGTGGGGCTGCCTCTTCTGTTGCAGCGCTATATATACGGGCTTGGCTCAGTCACCCATGCCTCCAACGATTACCCGTGGGGTCTTTTTCTCGGCTTTGGCCTCTTTGGCATGGTGCCGCTGTCCGCGTCCGGCTTTCTGCTGGGCACTACGGTGACTCTTTTTGGGCGCGAAGATTTCCACCCGATTGAACGTCTGGCCCTGCTGAACGGATTGCTTGGCTATTTCTTCGCCGTCGTGTATCTCGAGGTGGATCTGGGCATGCCCTGGCGACTGGCTTACCCGATGTTTGTCTCCCTTGGCCCTGCCGCAGTTCTTTTTCTCGTCGCCTGGCATGTGGCCACCTATCTTTCGGTGCAGATTGCCGAGGTACTCCCCGCCCTGTTTGAATGGCTTGGCCGACCTGCCTGGAAACAGTACATAAAACGAATCGGCCTCGGTCTTACCATTGCAGGAATTATTCTGTCTACCCTGCACCAGGGCGCCCTGGGGGCTCTCTTTAATTATGCCCCAACCAAGCTCCACCCTCTGTGGCTTTCCATTGAGTTTCAATGGATTCATTTTCTCTGTTCGGCGGTCTTTGGCGGGCTGGCTATGGTTATCGTCAGCTCAACCCTGATCAACCGCTTCATGCACTGGCGCTGCGGCAAGGCCTTCAGGGAAAATCTCGAGAGGATGACGCTGGGCATGGCCAAAGGTGCGTCCTATGCAATGATCACCTATCTGGTCATTAAACTGGTGGCGGTCGCCCACGACAATGAATGGGAACTCCTTCTCACCGGCTGGGGCTTTTATTATCTTATGGAGATAGGTCTCGGGGTCGTGCTGCCGATGATGCTTTTTGCCCGCGGGGTCCGCAACGAATCGGTGCGGCCCGTTCGCATTGCCGCTTTTATTGCGGTCGTCGGGGTGGTCTGGAATCGTCTGAATACGGCCATTTTCTGTTTCAACTACCAGCTCTACCAGGACGTACCTTACTGGAAGGAGATCTGGCTGACCGTCACCCTCTATGCCCTCTATTTTATTGTCTACCGTTTTATCGTCTATCGGTTGCCGATCGTCTTTGACTGGCAGGAATCCTCCATGGATAAGTAAAGACAAGGCACCTATCCTGCAGGATGTACAACAGTTATGTAGCTCTGTTGCACTGCTACCCGCCGCCATACAACAGTTTTTAGTTAAATACTTGCTTTGCTTTGCGGAAAATGCGCAGAGAGATTTCTAGAAACAAGATAAACCTATTTATTACAGTTAGTTAAAAATATTACTCAATGTCCCTTTGGTAGACAGGCTTCTGGCACGTCTGATGCAACTCCATACACAAAGGATGGTTAGCTGGAACACCGAGATCAATACGTACCAATGGAGGACACCATGAATACCCCGATTATCACCAAAGACAAAATTCAGGTAGACCTTAGCGACGAAATCATGGGCTTTACCCTCAAGGCTGGCATTGCACTGTGCTGCCTGATTGGTATCTGGGGAGTTGCCTGCATTGTCGGCGGCATGATGAGTTCCGGCCCTCTGGCCATGCTTCGAGGGTATCTTACCGCAATCACGGGCGTATAAGAGAAACAAATATTCATCAGCAGGAGAAAGATATGGCTATCAAGGATATGAAATCTACCAGAATATTCATGGCAGGGACCGGGTGTTTATTTGGGATGTGGGCTCTGGCTGCCTTAGTTGGCGGACTGCACCGGGTCAACTGGCAAGTGACGGAACTGATGCGACAGTATCTTGTGGCATCCGGTATGGTTCAACCGATACACACCATGGTTGATTTTTATACGCACATCAAAGGTATTGAATATATTATCTGCGTGGTGTTTTTTGTCGCCTTTCCGGCATTCTTTCAATATGTCGAGAAGCGAAAGACCCCTATCAGAAGGTAATGAGGTCTGGCCGGTTCCCATGCGGCGCATGGGAACCAGGGGCGAGGGTACTATTTCTTTACCTTTCTCGGCGCAAACTTCTTTTGGTGCCTCGCCTGACGAACGGACTTCCTGGCGACTGAATAGCCGAAAGTGCCCAGTGGCTGCCGGGAAAGGGAGAAATATTCACCATGGCAATAGGCAAGCAGTCCGGCTTTGCCCAACTGAATCGTACCATTCTGGTCAATAAGCGATTTTTCCACCTTATTGCCGACAATCTCGGCAACAAAGAGATCATGGCTGCCGAGCTCGGTCACCGAACGGACTTTACATTCCAGCGCAACCGGGCTTTTTTTCAGGGATGGGACCACGATGTTGCTTCCAGGTTCCAGCTCCATGCCGAAATGTTTAATTTTATCGACGGTACGCCCCGATCGACAGCCACAGAAATCGGTCATCTTGACCATCTCACGGGTCGTAAGATTAATGACGAATTCGCCGGTGGCCCGGATATTGTCATAGGATAATCGTTCCTTGCGCACGGCAATGGTCACCAGCGGTGGATGGGAGCAGGCGACTCCGGTCCAGCCGACGGTAAACACATTGACCTTACCTTCCCGGTTAATTGTCGTCACCAGCACCGCCGGTACCGGCCCGAACAGGATGGAACCTTTAAAGAGTTCTTTCGTCACAATTTTACACGCCGCTGAGCATTAATTTTACGACGCCATCGCCGCTTCATAGACCACATCCGTCACCATATCGCTCTGCCGGGCGGCGGCTACAGCCAGTCGGTCACAGCGCTCATTAAGCTCGTTGCCGGCATGTCCCTTCACCCAGTTAAAACTGACATCGACGCCCTCCAGCAGGTCAAGCAGCTCCCGCCAGAGATCAATATTCAACACCGGCTGTCCGTCACTTTTTTGCCACCCCCTAGTCCGCCATTTCTTCGCCCAGCCTTTTTTTATGCCGTTTACCAGATAGCTTGAATCGGAGAAGAGAATGATTTTTTTCCCGCATCTCCGCAGTTCCCGCAAGGCAACGATGGCCGCCATCATTTCCATCCGATTGTTGGTGGTATGTCGAAAACCACCGGAGAGCTCCCGCCGCGTACCGTCGGTTTCAATGACAACCCCATAGCCGCCGGGACCGGGGTTATTGATGCTGCCTCCATCGGTATAAACTATAATGGCCTCAGGGTCACAGGGCTGTGGAGCCGGTTTGGCGTAAGGTTCCTGCCGACTTTCACCGGGCCGCTCTTTTTTCTGATAGACGGGGTTTGCCAGCCATGCTTCGGCTTCCGCCCTGGTTGGGAAACTTTTAAATTTTGCCGCAGCAAAGCCTTTGACCTGTTTTTCTGCAGTCGCCCAGTCGGTATATATCCCCGTGCTGCGACCTACAGCCACTGCATAGTATTTTTTCCCTGCCATACCTGTTTCTCACGAACTCAATAAATAGAAGAAGCCGAATCACCCTCCTGGGCAATCCGGCTTTTTAATCTTTCTCCACAACCTGTGAGGATATCAGCAGCCTTTAATTCCTCAACCACCGGAGCTTTTCAGATCTTTTTTGACCGGGGCAGTACCGCCATCTTTATTGAGCGAGCCACCGATCGCATCCCGGGAAACCTTCACGGAAATATCTTTAGCGATTTCCAGGGTAATGACCGTATCCGCCACTGCGAGTATAACGCCGTGCAAACCGCCTTTAGTGACTACTTTCTGGCCTTTTTTCAAATCATTGAGGAAGGCCTGATGCAGTTTTGCCTGCTTCTGCTGTGGCCTGATCAGCAAAAAGTAAAAGACAACAAAGATCAGAATAAGCGGGATAAATGAGGCAAATCCTCCGGCACCCATACTGCCGCCAGCAGCAGGGGCAGCCGCATAAGCAATTCCTGTCATAATAAATCCTCCAAAAAAGTAACGTGGATATGTAAAAATGTGTTCAATGGCACATCACTTACATATATAATCATAAAACTGTGTGCATGGTAATCATTCAGGCTCGAGCTTGCTATAAAAATCTTTCCGAAACCGGCCAAAACTGTCTGTCTCGATCGCCTGACGGATATCGGCCATTAAATGCAGATAGTAATGCAGATTATGGATGGTATTCAGATGGTAGCTGAGAATTTCCCGAGCCTGGAAAAGATGGCGCAAATACGCCCTGCTGTAGTTTCTACAGGTATAACAGCTGCACTCTTCGTCAAGCGGTTTATGGTCATCGCGAAAGCGGGAATTCTTGATGGAAAGTTTCCCGGTTGAAGTAAAGAGTGAGCCGTTTCGGGCGTTTCTGGTCGGCATGACGCAGTCGAACATATCGATGCCGCGCCAGACGCCCTCCACCAGATCGGCCGGGGTACCGACTCCCATCAGATATACAGGATAGTCTTTTGGCAGGCAGGGTACCGTCGCCTCCGTCATCTCGTGCATGAGGTTTTTTTCCTCCCCGACACTGAGCCCCCCGATAGCATAGCCGTCAAAACCGATATCGATCAGGGCAGCAGCATGATCCTTGCGTAAATCCGGATACATCCCTCCCTGCACAATACCAAAGAGCAGCTGCTCTCTTTTGCTGTGGGCCTCCCGGCATCGCCTGGCCCACCTGCTGGTCAGATCAGTGGCCTTGATGGCCTCATCCCGCGAAGCGGGAAAAGGAATACAGGTGTCAAGGCACATCATGATATCTGAACCAAGCGACTGCTGCACGTGTATCGCGTCTTCCGGGCTCAAAAACAATTTAGAGCCGTCGAGGTGGGAGCGAAACGCCGCACCCTCCTCGGTAATGGTGGCCAGTTCTTTTAAACTGAAGATCTGAAAACCGCCGCTGTCGGTCAGAATCGAGCCCTTCCAGTTCATGAAGTTATGCAGGCCGCCAAAACTCGCAATCAGTTCGTGACCCGGCCGGATGAAAAGATGGTACGTGTTGCCGAGAATAATCTGCGCCTTCATTTCGAGCAGGTTTTCCGGTGTCACCGCCTTGACGGTACCCTGGGTTCCGACCGGCATAAAGACCGGGGTCTGGAAAACACCCTGCCTGGTGCGCACTTCGCCTCTTCTGGCGGCACATTCTGAAGAGTTGCAATGGAGGGTAAATGGTGATGTAGTGTGCATAATATATAAATTTTTTAATATTTTTTGAGTTGCGCTATCCGGTGGACGTCATAGCATCGTTCGCAGGAATTTGCAAGTGCCCGTGGTTCTGAAGGATTCCTGCATATATCTGAATAGTTACCAAGATCTTTGCTTTTACGTAGAATTTTCTGCATACTAAGAGAAGCCGTGAAAAGAATAACGCCCTCTACATCCGACTTCAACTCAGAACCCCATTATCATGAAAACCGTCGTCATCATCGAAAATGAAGCTGTCGAACTCAAGGCGCTGGTCGGTCTTTTTGAGCATTGGCAACAAGAAATCAACGTCCTGACCGCAAGAGAAGAACGAGCAGCCATAACAATCATGTCTCAACAGCAGGTCGATCTGGTCGTCTGCGACCTCTCCCTGCCGAAAAGCAGCTCCCTGGAAGATTTTTCACTGCTCACCCATACGTTTCCCTATATTCCCTGCATTGCCTTATCCAGAGACGATGGCTACATCCCGGAAGAAGCCATGCGGCGCGGGGCCAGTCACTGTCTCGAAAAACCGGTTAACACTTCGAATCTGCTCATGCATGCCGGGGAACTGCTCGACTCGGCAACCAGCGGAACGGTTAAAGGCATTCCCATCCATAGTCTGCTGCAAATGCTCGAGACTGAGGAAAAGACCTGCACTCTCCAGGTCAATCGCCAGCATGACACCGGCCACCTCTATGTCAAGGAGGGCGCCCTGATCGGTGCAGAAACCAAACACTTCACCGGGGAGGCGGCAGCACACCTCATCCTGTCTTGGCAGGAAACCGTCATCAGAATACGCTACTTCAACGGCCAGCGAAAGAGACAGATTAACAAACCGCTGATTTCCATCATCATGGAAGCCTTTCGTCTTGGCGGCGAAAGGAATAAGGTGCACAGCAAAGCGTCTTCAGCAAACAGGCTGCAACTGCCCTTGCAACACCTGTCAACCCTCGGCAAGCGCATTCCTCTGGAGATCGGATCCCGGCTCCAGCTGGAATTTCCGCACCTGGACTCCCTGTTTGAAAGTGTCATGGTCGGCATGCTCCAGGAAAATTATCTGATTGCCACCAATCCTCAGCCCTCGTCCGATATGGAGGATCTGGTCGGCGGAAAACAAAGGATTGTCATTAAATATGTCCATAAAGGACGGGTATGGATGTTCAAGTCGCAACTCCTCAAGGCGGTCGATTCCCCCTCCCAGCTCCTCTTTTTGGAATATCCAGGGGCGATTCACTATCATGAGCTGCGAAAAGCCAAGAGGAGTTCAATTTTTATCCCCAGCACCTTTCATATCCATCAACAACCGGAGCTTTATGGGAACCTTGTCGATCTGAGTTCAACCGGCGGACTGTATCTGATCAAACATAAAAACGGCATCCCTCTGCCGCAGATCGACCTGAATACCTCCATTCTCCTCCGCTGCCTGCTGCCGGGAATAAAAGAAGAACAGCAGATCAACGGCACGGTCAGAAATATGCAGATCGACCCTGCCGAAACCCGCATCGGCATCGAATTTGTCAATCTCCAGCCGCACCTGGCCGATACCATCGGCCAGTATCTCTATTCAATCGAAAGCATGGGATAGGGCTTAGTGACTTAGAAAAACTTCTCTTGTGCTCTTTAGAAGAGAAGTTTTTCGTGAAGGAACTTATACCCGTCAAGCGAGTACTGAAGAGAGTACCCGTCAAGCGAGTACTGAACTGAGTACCCTCAAGGGGCCTTGAAAATAATCCCGCAACGCTTTTGGGCGGGATTAGTGGCTTGCTATTAATCATCCCCGGCTCATTCAATCGCCTGTCAGTGCCCACAATCCAACACCATCTTCCGGATCTCCAATTCCCGTTCAGCGATAGCATCGGCCAGTCGGAACTGCCGGAGAGCTTTAAAGAGATTGTCGCCGTCCTGCTGCACTTTGAAATAAAGGTTGCCGCGCAGATGATCGGTAAAAAAACGGAGGCCCAGTTCAAAACAGATCAGCAACACTCCATCAAAAACATAGTTGCACTGTTCTTTTGTCAGCAGCGGTGCGGAACCGGAAAAATAGCCGTCAAGCAGCGCCCGGCAGAACGTCATGTCAAACAGGTCCACGACATCATCTGTCCCCGTTTCTCCTGACCGGTTGCAACAGGAACGCAGGCAATCTCCCAGATCGTAATGCACAAGGCCCATGGCCACAGTATCAAGATCGATCAGACCATCCACATCACCTTGATCATTAAAGACGAAGTTATCTACTTTCGGATCGCCATGGATTGGCTGGAGAGTAAGAATACCACTGTTTTTAGCGTTTTCGAGAGTTGCTGCCTGCAGGCGATACCGTTCAACAGCTGCCATACATGCCTGAACTTCACCGGCTGCAACGGCGCCGGTCGGTCTCTTGAGCATCTCGTTGTCATACTCTTGCAGATAACCTGGCAGGTAATGAAAGCCCGGCAGAGGGTCATGCAGCCCCTGGACATCTAACTCGCTGATACGGCGATGAAAAGAAGCCAGTACCCGGCCGACCTGACGCGCCTGCCCGGAACTGGTCAGAACCCGATAATTTTTATGCTTGATATACGTCTGGGCTCGCCAGAAAGAGCCGGAATCGTCACGGTAATATAAGCAGTTTTCGGTAGTCAGCACCGGTTCGGCCACCTGTAATTGTCGTCCGGCCCTGTTGTTGTATTGAAGGAGGTGGTTGCTGACTTTTTGAAAATTATTGATGACTCGCAGCGGTTCCTTGAACACGTCGCTGTTGATTCTCTGCAGAACAAAGGATTGGGAACCGGCCTGAACCAGGTAGGTATCGTTAATATTGCCGGAACCAAGAACCGTTACCTTGCAGGTGGATGGGTCCTGGCAAAATGCGTCAAGTACGTCGGGGGCATAAAATTTTTTCATAAAAGCCGGCGGCGAGACAATTCGATGCGCCGTCATGCATCAATAGATTGAATATCCCAGGCTTCAGTCCGACCGCTGTTGTCCGGATTCTTGACGATGGTGAATTCAAAGATATTCGCCGAATCAAGAAACAGCGAATCGTTGATATCCTGAGCCTTTGAACAATGAAAAAAAACCGACTGCGGCAAAAGGCCTTCCGACGAAAGGCGATAATAACGCATAAAGCCAAATCCCCTGTCCGCATTATAATTGATCGGAATCCCTCGCTGCCTGTTCTCCCCGATAATCGGTAAAAGGCCGGGGATCAGAAAACCTGACAGAAAGTTATCGGCAGCCTCTTTCAAATCATTGCTGACATGATTAAAACCAATCACTTCCACCCGACAGCCCATATTCTGCAGGGCAAGAACCAGACGAATAAAATCACCATCGCCGGTAAGCAAGATGATCCGATCAAGGTTTCTCGCCTGGAGCAGGGCGTCAATGGCCAGATCCATATCGGCATTGGCCTTGGTGGTGAGAATACCTTCGTCATCAACAAAGTGTTTGACATATTTTTTGATGACCTTGAAGCCACACTGACGAATAACACTATGATATCGATAGAGTTTTTGGCGATACTCCGGGTCGTCCTTGGTCCGTTCCCGATCTTCGGCAAGATAGGAGTTGGCCCGGAGCAGCGTCGAGTTGCCAACGCTGCCGAGCTCGGCCAGCACATCGTAGCGCATGCCGTACCCACCACACATTCGGATATTTTCCGCGTCTACATAAATTCCGCTTTTCAGCATATTGTCACGTCTATCAACCCACCAATCAGGATAAACTCGTTACGAGTTGGTAAAAACCTCGAATTTGAGATGGTTACATAAAAGACTACCTATTATTCCCACTCAATAGTGGCCGGCGGCTTGGAGGAAATATCATAAACAACCCTGTTGACGCCCCGTACCTCATTGATAATGCGGCTGGAGATTTCACTCAATATTTCATACGGCAATCTGGTCCAGTCGGCAGTCATGGCATCACGTGAATCAACGGCACGGATGGCGATGACATGTTCATAGGTCCGGCCATCGCCCATAACACCTACCGTCTGAATTGGCAGAAGCACGGCAAAGGATTGCCATACCTTCCGGTACCAGCCGGCTTTGCGCATCTCTTCGAGCACGATCACATCGGCCTGCCGCAGAATACGCAACCGTTCGGCCGTCACCTCCCCCATGATCCTGATGCCAAGCCCTGGTCCCGGGAAAGGCTGCCGATAGATCGCCTCCTCCGGCAGCCCCAGTTCCAGACCGAGCTCACGGACTTCATCCTTGAACAGTTCACGCAGGGGTTCAATAAGATCGAGCTGCATAATGTCCGGCAGACCACCCACATTGTGATGGGATTTGATCGGCGCTTCGCCTCGAAAACTAACCGATTCAATGACGTCAGGGTAGAGTGTCCCCTGGGCGAGATACTTCACCTGGCCTATTTTTTTGGCCTCTTCCTCAAATATTTTGATGAACCCAAGACCGATTCGCTTCCGTTTAATCTCCGGGTCCTCTACTCCGGCAAGCTCACCGAGAAAGTAATCCGTTGCATCGATATCAATGACCTTCAGCTTGCTTTTTTCTTTAAAAAAGCGCAGAATCGATCCGGTTTCACCGGTGCGCATCAAGCCGTTATTCACATAGATACAGGTCAGTTGATCGCCTACCGCCCGATGAATGATCGCCGCCACCACCGAGCTGTCGACACCACCCGAGAGAGCGCAGATAACATTGTCTTTGCCTATTTTCTCGCGAATAACCTGAACATTTTGTTCTATGAACGAGTGCATCGTCCATTCTGGCCGACAGTTGCAGATACCGAAGATAAAATTACGCAAGACATCGGTGCCAATAAGGGTATGTGCCACCTCGGGATGAAACTGGACACCAAAAAATGGCTGAACTTTATGCCGCAGTGCTGCAAACGGCGAATTTTCGCTGACTGCAGTCGCCATAAACCCCTCGGGAATAACCTCGACACGATCGCCATGGCTCATCCAGACCTGGTGCTTCATCCCATTTATTTCCAGCCCGGCAAAAAGTCCGGTAGTATCTTTGACCGTCAGTTCCGCCTTGCCAAACTCGCGTTTTTCTGCGGTTTCAACTTTGCCGCCCAACTGCTGCAACATCAACTGGGCTCCGTAACAGATGCCGAGCACCGGAATACCGAGTTCAAAGAGCCCGGCGTCGGAATGGGGGGCATCTGCATCATAGACGGAGCAGGGACCGCCGGACAGGACAATTCCCGATGGGCGCAGCGCTTTAAGCTTATCCAGGGATATGGAGAAAGGATGAATTTCACTATACACCTTTTGCTCCCTGATTCGTCTGGCGATCAGTTGGGTGGTCTGCGACCCGAAATCAAGGATGATAATTTTTTCGCTATGAATATCCATGGATTCTCCTGTCTTCTCCTCAATAATATTGCCAATCATGTATCAATGTGATGCATCCGCAAAAACGATACGTCAAGCGTGGCCGGGCAACGCTTGTTATGCCAGACGTACCCCCACAAAGCATGTCCTGCAGACCCGCTACAACGCAGAGAAATATTGCCCTATGCCTTGGGGGCAGTTTTTACATCGCCTTCAGTTATGCACTTCGGTAATTCGGCGCTTCCTTGGTAATTATGACATCATGCACATGGGATTCTCGCAGGCCCGCCGGAGAAATCCGGACAAACTGGGCCTTCTGCTGCAACTCGGCAATGGTCGCGGCGCCGACATACCCCATGCCCGATCGAAGCCCGCCGATCATCTGATAGATAACCGTCGACAGCGGTCCACGATAGGGAACCTTCCCTTCGATTCCCTCCGGAACCAGTTTTGACGTGGCGGATACTTCCGATTGGAAGTAACGGTCGGCGGAACCCTGATTCTGACTCATTGCCCCCAGCGATCCCATGCCCCGATACCCCTTGTACGTCCGTCCCTGATAGAGGAAAGTGTCCCCTGGTGTTTCATCGGTACCGGCAAAAAGGCTGCCGAGCATGACGGTACTGGCACCAGCCCCGATAGCCTTGGCCAGGTCACCGGAATATTTTATACCGCCATCGGCAATTATCGGGATGTTATATTTATTGGCTACCTTGACGCACTTTTGCAAAGCGGTCATCTGTGGAACGCCGACTCCGGCAACGACGCGGGTGGTGCAGATAGAACCTGGACCGATACCGACTTTAACACCATTCGCCCCGGCCTTGATCAGGTCTTCCGTCCCCTCTCCCGTTGCAACATTGCCTGCAATAACCGAAAGATGCGGAAAAGCTGCTTTCACTCGGGCAACGGCTCGCAGCACGCCTCGCGAATGGCCATGGGCGGAATCGACAACAACCACGTCGACTCCGGCCTTCATCAGCATCGCCGCCTGGCTTTCAATATTTTCACCGACGCCGAGCGCTGCACCGACCAGCAGACGGCCGAATTTATCTTTAGCGGCTTGCGGATACTTTTTAATTTTCTCCAGATCCTTGATGGTGATAAGCCCCTTCAAGCCACCCAGATCATCCACCACCAGCAGTTTTTCTATGCGAAATTCGTGCAGCAGGGCCTTCGAATGCTCCAGATCAATGCCCACCTTGGCAGTCACCAGATTTTTCGAAGTCATGACATCGGAGACCCGCAGGTCATCATCCGACACAAAGCGCAGGTCACGGTTGGTAACAATCCCGACCAGTTTGCCTTCATGCAGGACCGGCAGACCGGAGATTTTATAGGTACTCATGATTTCCTGCACTTCACCAACCGATTGATCCTGGGTAACGGTAATCGGATCGATGATCATCCCGGATTCCGATTTTTTTACCCGTTCCACCTCGATCGCCTGCTGCTCGATGGTCATGTTTTTATGAATTATGCCAATTCCACCATCGCGGGCCATCGCTATAGCTGTTCGATGCTCGGTAACGGTGTCCATCGCTGAACTGGCCAGGGGGATCTTGAGAGAGATGGTGTCGGTAAGTCGAGTTTCGAGGTTTACTTCGTTGGGTAAAACTTCGGAAGCGGCTGGAACGAGCAGTAAGTCATCAAATGTGAGTGCGGTTTCTATATGATCTGGTAACATGTCCCCTCCTTGTCAGGGCGTGAATGAAAAAAGGATACCTCTGCCACCTTTTCTTATTCACATTATGCTTTAATTTTTTAAGTTAGCACAGTAAAGCATCTTTGGTACCTTACAAATTAATTTCTTGTTTTTTTTGCGAGAAATTAATCTGTATAAAGCGACAGATCGAGGTTTTCATTACGTATACCGGGATGAGAAAAAATGTCACTTTGTAAGATGCCTGCTGGTATAACGAAGATCTGCCACGAAAAGAATGCGAATGGTCCGTCTCTGCGGCCAAAGGAAAGCTCGATAACATGCTGCTTGAAATCAACCCGATAAACCCGCAACTCCGTCTGATCGAACAGGTTGTCAAAGTGCTCAAAAACGGCGCCATAATCTGTTATCCCACCGATACCGGCTACGGAATCGGTTGCGACCTGTTTAACCAGAAAGCCATCAAGCAGCTGGTACAACTAAAGAAAAGGCCAAAGGATAAGCCTTTCTCCTTCATGTGCTGCGATCTGACCGATATCAGCCAGTATGCCCACGTGTCAAACACTGCTTACCGGCTCATGAAAAAGAACCTGCCCGGCCCGTATACTATTGTCCTGCCGGGCACAAAACTGGTTCCAAAAATCATGGCCACCAAGCAAAAGACCGTCGGCATCCGGGTATCGAGTCATCCAATCAGTAGACTTCTGCTTGAGACCCTGGGCAATCCCATCGTCAATACAAGCGTTCAGCTGGAAGACGATGAGACGCTGCTTAGCGAACCGTTTGCCATTGAAGAATATCTTGGCAACAGGATAGAACTCATCGTCGATGGCGGCCCTATCTTCCCCAACCCATCGTCCGTTATCGATCTGACCAGCGACGTTCCGGAAGTTCTCCGCGTCGGCAAGGGAGACGTCACTCCTTTTCGCTGATAAGTGCTTCTTTGAGCGACTTGCTCATGGTGAAATGCAGGGTCTTCCGATCCGGAATATCCATAATTTTACCGGTTCGGGGGTTTTTGGTTGAACGCGGCTTTCTCGCTCTTACCGAAAAACTGCCAAATCCGCGTAACTCGATACGTCTCTCTTCCACCAGGGCCGCAGCCATTGTTTCCAGCATGATGTCTACCGCCAGACTGACATCCTGTTTCTGCATGGAAAGTTCACCGCTTACTTTGTCTACTAAATCTTTTTTCAACATACCTAATAACAAATAATAAATGTGTTACCAGAGACAACCGTAAAGCCTGTCCCCATGAAAGTATAAAAAAAGGTTGTCCTGCCGGATCTTCGGCAAGACAACCTTTCAGCTGCATTCCAAGCCCTTAAATCAGGCTGGTTCCTAGTCGTTATCGTTAGAATCGGTGCCTTCGGCAGCCGCTTTCAACAGATCACCGAAAGTGGAGGGTGCCGACTCGGCAGCAACCTTCTCGGCTTTTTTAAATTTCTCCACCGCGACCTCTTCATCATCCCCCTCAAGAGTTTTGACGGAAAGACCAATCTTGCGATCTTTGGCGGAGACATTAATGACGATTGCCTTCAAGGTATCTCCGACCTGATACATGCCAACCGGAGTTTTCACCTTGTCTTTGCTGAGTTCGGAGACATGAACAAGGCCTTCAATACCCTCTTCCAGCTTCACGAAGACCCCAAAATCAGTGACGTTGGTAATCTCACCTTCAACAACGGTCCCTGAAGGATAGTTGTTATAGGCTGCCTGCCATGGATCGGGAACAAGTTGCTTGATACCGAGGGAAAATCGCTCATTTTCTTTATCGATCTTCAAAACGACAGCCTGGATGGTCTCGCCTTTGGCGTACTTCTCAGAGGGATGCTTGATCCGCTCGGTCCAGGACAGGTCAGAGACATGGATCAACCCGTCAATGCCCTCTTCGATGCCGATGAAAACACCAAAGTCGGTAATATTTTTAATTTTCCCTTCAATAACGGAACCTACCGGATAGTTATCGGTGACCAGATCCCATGGATTCGGCTGGAGCTGTTTCATGCCGAGGGAGATACGCTTGGTCTCGGTCTCGATATTCAGGACCATGACTTCGACTTCATCGCCGACTGAAACCATCTTGGATGGATGACGGGGTTTCTTCGACCAGGTCATCTCAGAGACATGGATCAGACCTTCGACGCCTTCTTCCAGCTCGACAAAGACACCGTAATCAGTAATGGATACAACCTTGCCTTTGGTCGTCTGGTTCACCGGATACCTCTCGGTGACAGTCGCCCATGGATCATCACGAAGCTGCTTCACACCCAGAGACACGCGATCATGCTCTTTATCATACTTGAGGACTTTGACTTCCAGCTCCTCACCGACTTTATAGAGTTTAGCCGGATGTGAGACCCGTCCCCAGGAAAGGTCGGTGATATGACAGAGTCCGTCCATGCCGCCCATGTCGATAAAGAGACCGTAATCGGTAATATTGGTAATGGCCCCCTTGATAATCTGCCCTTCTTCCAGTTTGGAACGCATCTCCTCGCGAAGCTTGTTTCGCTCCTCTTCGAGAATAGCCCGACGGGAAATAACAACATTGTTTCTCTTTTTATTGAACTTCAAAATCTTGAAGTCCATCGACTCGCCGATCAGGGCGTCAAGGTCTTTCACCGGACGAAGATCAATCTGGGAATACGGCAGGAAGGCGGGAACACCGATATCGACTGACATGCCGCCTTTGACACGGCTCTCGATCTTACCGGAAATCGTCTCGTCAGCTTCCTGAATTTCTGCGATTCTTTCCCAGACTTTTATGGCAATAGCCTTTTCTCTCGACAGCAGGAGTCCGCCTTCTTCCTTACGGCGCTCTACGAACACCTCGAATACGTCACCAATTTTGATTTCCTCACCATCTTCCAGGCGGAATTCCGATTTGGCGATATAACTCTCCGCTTTATCGCCAACATCAACAAGGAGATAGTCGTCCACCGTGCCGATAATAGTGCCCATGGCAACATCTCCCACGGCGACTACCTTGTTGTTTTCTTCCATTTCAAAGAGATCGGCAAAGCTCATCTCTTCACTGCTGTCCTGGGTTGATTGATTAAGTTGTTCTGTCATGGATTTTACTCTTCCTGTAGACCAGAGGCCAAATGGTAAAGGTTATTTTACCCCGCACAACAAGCCTGCGGAGGTAAAAAGAAAATAAGGCTACCCCCTGTTGCGGGAGCAACCTTTATATATACGAACCACACTTTATAGCAATTTTTCAACGATAGGACAACAACTTCTTGCAGAAGAGGATATTTTTTCTGTTCATTTTTTTAATTTTCAAAAAGTATCTATGCTGTTTTCTTTTCGCTCCCTCGTCTGCCTCGAGGGTAATTCCTGCTTCCCGATTTCTTCCGTTTCGGGCGCGGCGGTTGACCATCTGATTCAAGTTTTTTGTCCTGCCCCTTGGGCGGGGGAGCAAGAAGGGTCTCTTCAGGCAGGACACAGTCAAACTTTTTATTAATGAACTCCTCTATGGCCGGCAGGTAAAACGATCCTTCCTCGCAGGCAAAACTTACCGCCTTGCCGTTGGCTCCGGCCCTTCCGGTCCGGCCGATACGATGGACATAATCTTCCGGTTCATAGGGCAGCGTATAGTTGACAACGAAAGTGATGCCATCAATATGGATACCCCGGCCGGCGACATCGGTTGCGACGAGAACTTTTACCTTGCCGGACCGGAAATTTTCAAGGCGGGTCATGCGTTTATTCTGGTCGACATCACCGGACAACAATACACAGTCGATATTGTTTCGCTGCAGACGATTGGCCAATCGCTTCGTCTCATTTTTCATATTGGCGAAAACAATGATCCGGTCGTCCGGATTCTGTTGAATGAGATTGTACAAAACGGCATATTTTTCTTCCGCCGTAACCAGATAGACTATCTGCTCCACCGTATCAACGGCCACCTGCTCAGGCTCCGCTTCAACCACCTTCGGCTGCACACTCCACTGTGACGCAAGACGCTGTACGTCCTCTGAGACAGTGGCGGAAAAGAGCATGGTCTGCCGATCTTTTTTGGCCGGCAGGCGACCGACAATTCGGCGAACATCGGGAATAAATCCCATGTCGAGCATTCGGTCCGCCTCATCGAGGACTAAAATCTGGCAGCTGCTCAGGTCGACGACCCTTTTATTCATAAAATCAATGAGCCGGCCCGGAGTGGCAACCAGCAGATCGCACTGCTTGTTCTGCAGATAATCCATCTGCTTCTGGTAATCGACACCGCCGTAGACGGCTCTCACGGACAGATTGCAGTATTTGGCGAAGGCCTGCCCTTCCTTGGCTATCTGACTGACCAGTTCGCGGGTGGGCGCCAGCACCAATGCCCGCACATTCCCTTTGCCGGTTTTCTTGTCGGACAGCAGCCTGGATAAAACAGCAATCAGAAAAACAGCCGTTTTCCCGGTGCCGGTATTGGCTTTACCGACGAGATCTTTGCCGGCCAGAACGGACTCCAGCGACTTCTCCTGGATGGGAGTACAATACTCGAATTTTTGATCGGCTATAGCCTGCATCACCGGCAGGGGAATTGGGTAATCGTGAAAACGACTCTTTCCCTCTGCCGGGACGACCGGAAAATCGTCCAGGCTCCAGGCCGGTTTCTGTCTGGATTTTTCCGGGGCCCGATACTTGCCCTGCTTCGCAACCGGCACGGCATGCTGGTCAGAGACTTTATTCGTGCCTGCTCTCTGCTCTGCAGTGCGTCTTGCTGGAACCTCGGCCAAAACGGGCTGCTCGTTTTCCAAAACCGGATCTGGACGGCCGAATAAGTTACCGAATCTGCCGTACCGGTGTTTTCCAGCCTGGACGAGGTTCCTGATTTTTTTTCCTACGGCAAGGATTGTTTTTTTCATTCTATGCTCAGCGTGTAACCAAATAGTAGCTCCGGCGCGGTTGGTTAAAAAATCGAGCCGGACCTGCCCTGTACAGACAGACAAAATCGGTCCGGAGCTGCAACAGGAGACAGGTGAAAAGGACAGGTCGAAACAGACTGCGACCAGTAAGAGGAGTGGCGCAAACGAACGACAAACTAGCAGAAATCACGTTCGGGCGGGAATATTCACAGCTCAATAGGGTTTAAATTACTCTATTTGCCAACTACCTGCAACTCCTCCATCAATGGCCCGAATAAAGTTTCGAATTCTGGAATCGCTTTTTTCAGCACGGTGCCGATAAAAGGGATTTCAGTGTCGTTGACCACAAGATTGACCGAGCAGGCCAGGGCCTGCAGATCATACAGGGTCCGGAACTGTCCGCCGAGCAGCACATAGAAGATGTAGCGGCGGCGCGACATGTTCATCATCCGCATAAACTGATGAAATTTCCCCGAGCCGATCCCCCCGGGTTCAAAATGCTCATGGAGAAAAACTGCGGCATAGTTTACAAACCGCATATTTTCGATAGCTTCCTCGGCCGTCAGGGCCTGCTCGACGCGATAGCCAAAAATCGTTGCCGCCTGAACCACCGCGTCCCGGTTTACCGACTCCGGCATGAGCACCAGCGCTCGCGGTATATCTTCGACAACTTCTTTTTCGTCAAAAGTGCCATCCGCCAACCACTCGACATTCGGCGGAGCCGGTGGTCTGACCCTGCCCCCCAAAGAAGAGGTGTCCGATGCAGGGTGAGCCTGATGATGACCGGAACGAGCCTGCTTCAAGCTGCTCACATCCAGGCCAAACGGAAGAGCGCAGTGGACACATTTGACCTTTATCTTCTTGCCAGGCCCCAGCTGTTGAACGCTGTCCCATATTTTATCAGTCAACTTCAGCTGTTTATCGCAATTCGGACAATGTACTATCATAGTCTCCTCACCATCATCGGCCGTAGTAGCCATACCCTTCTTGTTCTTCTTCTTCCATGGCCAGATCCGTCAGACTGGTTGTCGCCTCACCCCGTTCCGCTTTAATGCGGTCGAGCCCGCGATTCATTTCGGCCCGATGCGAACAGTAGGTGATGGCGCTCTTTTCTGTTATAATGCCCCGGCTGTACAGCTCGAGAATATGCTGATCAAAGGTCCGCATATCGAGTGCAGAGCCCTCACTGATGATATTGTAAAAGGTTTTTTCTTCCGTCTCCCCGTTCAGGATCAGATCCTTGACCCGCAAGCTGGTGCACAGAATTTCCATTGCCGCAACCCGGCCGCCGCCAACGCGGGGCAGCAGTCGCTGGCTGACAATCCAGCGAATCGTATCGACCAGCCGGTTGCGGATCTGCGGCTGTTCATCCTGCTCAAACATACCCAGGATACGGTTGATTGTCTGACCGGCATCGATAGTATGCAGAGTGGAGAGCACCAGATGCCCGGTTTCCGCCGCAGTAAGACCAATCTCCATCGTCTCGCGGTCGCGCATCTCACCGACCAGGATAACTTTCGGGGCCTGTCGCAGCGCCGCCCGCATCCCTCCGGCAAAGCTACTGAAGTCGTTGCCTAATTCACGTTGATTAAAGGTGGCCTTGCGCTGCTCATGAATATATTCGATAGGGTCTTCCAGGGTCACCACATGCACTGGCCGCTCGTGATTGATCCGGTTCAACAAAGCGGCAAGCGACGTTGTTTTTCCCGTACCGGTGGCTCCGGTGAACAGGATCAGCCCGTTCAGGTCGGCGGCCATCTTGCCGAATGCCTCCGGGAACTGCATGCCTTCTATTGAGGGGACTTCCGTTTCGAGTTTTCTCAAGACGGTGGTAAAATACCCCTTCTGGGTGAAAATATTTACCCTGAATCTGGCTTTATCGGAAAGGGAATACGACAGGTCACACGAGCCTTTTTCGACAAGATCCTTCAGCAGCCTGCGGTTGTTGCCGATCAGATTCAGGGCGAAAGTTTCCGTCTGAAAAGGGGTGAGTTCGGTTACCGGCGGCACGACATCAACGGGGACAAGCACTCCGGCAGACTCGACCTGTAAAGATTTACCCACAGTTATGTTAAGATCCGAGACGTTGCTCTGAGACTCCAACATTGCCGCTATCCAGTAATCTATTTCCGTCTTTTTCATTATATTTCCTTGAAAAATTGTGCACTACCACCTGTTTTCATATATATTGTCTCTAATCTAGAAAGGGTTGCAAGCTTTTTTTCGTTTTCCCTCATATTTCTTCCCATTACGAATTTACGATATACCGGAGTATTATCATGGCAATTCCATTACGCAGTGCGACGACAACCGAAGGACGACGAATGGCCGGTGCCAGAAGCCTCTGGCGGGCCAACGGGGTCAAAGAAGAACAGTTCGGCAAACCGATTATCGGCATCGTCAACTCTTTTACCCAGTTTGTCCCCGGCCACGTTCACCTCCATGAAATCGGCCAGCATCTGAAAAAAATCATCGCCAGGGCGGGTTGTTTCGCCGCCGAATTCAATACCATCGCCATCGATGACGGTATTGCCATGGGCCATTCCGGAATGCTCTACTCCCTGCCGTCGCGTGATCTGATCGCCGACAGCGTCGAGTATATGTGCAACGCCCACACCGTCGATGCGATGATCTGCATCAGTAACTGCGACAAGATAACCCCCGGCATGCTGATGGCCGCCATGCGCCTGAACATCCCGACCATCTTTGTCTCCGGTGGACCTATGGAGGCCGGAGTTGACGGCGACAAGCGGTATGATCTGGTCAACGCCATGGTCATGGCCGCCGACAGTGACGTGAGCGACGAAGAAATAAACCGGGTAGAACGCTGCGCCTGCCCGACCTGCGGCTGCTGCTCGGGCATGTTCACCGCCAATTCCATGAACTGCCTGAACGAGGCCCTCGGCCTGGCCCTGCCCGGCAATGGCACGGTCGTCGCCACCCATGCCAATCGCAAACTGCTCTTCGAACGGGCAGCCGAAAGGATCGTCACCATGGCCTCCGCCTGGTACGACAACGAAGACAGCTCGGTCCTGCCGCGGTCTATCGCCACCAAAAATGCCTTTATGAACTCCATGACCCTCGATATCGCCATGGGCGGTTCGACCAACACGGTGCTGCACCTGCTGGCTATTGCCCATGAGGCGGGCGTCGATTTCACCATGGCCGATATTGACAGGCTGTCCCGCAAGGTGCCGAATCTGTGCAAGGTTTCCCCCTCCTCCACCTACCATGTTGAGGATGTCAACCGGGCCGGAGGGATCATGGCCATCCTCGGTGAACTCGACCGGGCTGGCCTCATCGACCCAACGGTGCACCGGGTTGACAGCCCGAGCCTGCAGGAAACTCTCGACATCTGGGACATTTGCCGAGACAGCCACAGCAAGGAGGCGGAAACCCTGTATCTGAGCGCCCCGGCTTCCACCGGGCTGAATCTGGTTATGGGCTCCCAGAGTACCATGTATAAAGAGGCTGATCTCGACCGCAATAACGGCTGCATCAGGGATATGGCCCATTGCTACAGCAAGGATGGCGGTCTTGCCGTCCTCTTTGGCAATATTGCGACAAACGGCTGCATCGTTAAAACCGCCGGAGTCGATCCGTCGATCTTTAAATTTTCCGGAACCGCGCGGGTGTTCTCCTCCCAGGAAACTGCCTGCGATGCCATTCTGGGCGGTAAAATCAAGGCCGGCGACGTGATCGTCATTCGCTATGAAGGGCCCAAAGGAGGACCCGGCATGCAGGAAATGCTCTACCCCACCTCTTACCTGAAGTCGATCCATCTCGGCGCCGAGTGCGCCCTGATAACCGACGGCAGATTCTCCGGCGGCACCTCGGGACTTTCTATCGGCCATGTTTCCCCGGAGGCGGCGGCGGGGGGGGCTATTGCCCTGCTTATAGACGGAGACCGAATTGATATCGACATCCCGGCGAGAAGAATTAATGTAGCTCTCAGCGACGCGGAACTCGATATCCGAAGACAAAAAGAGCAGGCGAAAGGCCCCACCGCATTCACCCCGATTGACAGAAAAAGAAGCATCAGCACGGCACTGCAGGCCTACGCGCTTTTTGCCGCCTCCGCAGATAAAGGTGCAGTCCGGATTCTACCTGCGACCACCGCAAAACGTTAACCTGATGTCCACCGTCCTTCGACCATAGGAGAGTCCTTCTTGAAACCGACTAACATTAAAGATCCTGAATATTTTCACAAGGTCATCGATTGTCAGTACGCCTGTCCCTCGCACACTCCGGTGCCGGAATATATCCGCCTTATCAGTCAAGGCAAATACGACGAGGCGTTTAAGATCAACTGGATTTCCAATGTCTTTCCCGGCATCCTCGGGCGCATCTGCGATAGGCCCTGTGAGCCGGCCTGTCGGAGAACGAGAGTCGAGGAAACACCGGTGGCGATCTGCCGCTTAAAGAGGGTTGCCGCCGATTTCAAGAGCGACAGCACCGATTTCATGCCGGAGGTGCCTCAAGAAAAGAACGGCAGAAAAATCGCCCTGATCGGCGGAGGTCCCGCCTCGCTCACGGTCGCCCGCGACCTTCTCCCTCTGGGCTATACGATTGATCTTTACGACGACCAGTCCAAGGCCGGGGGATTTATCCGGACCCAGGTCCCTTCCTTTCGTCTGCCGGAGAAGGTGCTCAACCAGGAAGTCGACCGGATTCTCAACATGGGGGTGACCACCCATTTCAACCATTATATCGATAACCTGCAAACTATTATCGATAAAGGTTACGACGCCATTTTCGTCGGCACCGGCGCTCCCCGGGGTCGAGACCTGCCCAATCTTCCGGGGAGACAGGAAGGGGATGCCTCAATTTTTATCGGTATTGAATGGCTGGCATCGGTATTATACCGCCACGTGACCTCAACCCCGGAGAAAGTGCTGGTGCTCGGCGGCGGCAACACGGCCATGGACTGCTGCCGCACGGCGAGAAGGCTCGGTGGAGAAGACGTCCGGGTCATCGTCCGCAGTCCCCGTGCCGACATGAAAGCGTCACCCTGGGAAATTGAAGATGCCGAAGAGGAAGGCATCCCTATCATCGACAACCATTCGCCCATCGATTTTGTCATTGAAGACGGACAATTAATCGGCATGCATTTCCAGAAGATGACCGCCGACTATGACGAAAACGGCAAGCGTACCCTGTTGCCGGCCGACGAAGCGCCGGTGTTCATGGCCTGCGATCAGGTAATTCTCGCCGTCGGCCAGCAGAACGCTTTTCCGTTTATCAAGCCGGAAAGCAACATTGCCATAAACAAATACGGTCTCCCTGAACTTGACGAAACGACCTATCAGTCCTCCGTGCCGAACATCTTCTTTGGCGGCGATGCCGCTTTCGGTCCGAAAAATGTGATCACCGCGGTAGCGCATGGACATCAGGCGGCGATATCCATAGATCTCTTTTGCCAGGGCAAGGATCTTCATGTCCGCCCCGCCCCCTGGACCAATCTGGTCAACCAGAAGATGGGCATCCAGGACTGGATGTATGACAGCCAGGTTTCCACTGACAAACGCTACGCCGTGCCAACGGTTGACCGGGTTAAATCGTTGAAAAACCGGTTGGTTGAGGTGGAACTCGGCTTCAGCAAAAAAACCGGTCACGAGGAAGCCCTGCGCTGCCTGAACTGCGATGTGCAGACGGTTTTCGAACATTCCACCTGCATTGAATGCGATGCCTGCGTCGATATCTGTCCGGAATTCTGCATCAATTTCCTCGAAAACGGCGACGAGGAAGATCTGCGCACCAGGCTCCTGGCGCCAGCCGACGAATTGAGTCAGTCGCTGTACGTTTCTCCGCCGTTGCCAACCGGCCGGGTCATGGTCAAAGACGAGAATGTCTGCCTGCATTGCGGACTCTGCGCCGAACGTTGCCCGACTTCGTCCTGGGAGATGATGCAGTTCACCTATAATTCTGCAGTGGCAGGTCAAAAATGAACAAGATAGAGAGTATCAACGACTTTGTCGTCCGCTTCGCCAACGTCAACGGCTCAGGCTCCGCCAGCGCCAACAATCTGTTCGCCCAGGCAATCTTTCGCCTGGGAATCCCGGTCAGCCCGAAAAATATCTTCCCCTCAAATATTCAGGGTCTGCCGACCTGGTATGAGGTCCGGGTCAACGAGCATGGGTACCTCGGCCGCCGGGGCGGAGTCGACATGTCGATTGCCGTCAATGGCCAGACCCTTTACAACGATTACCTGGAAGTCCTGCCCGGGGGCTACTTCATCTACGATTCCACCAAGGAACTGTCGGAAGAGTTTAGCCGCAACGATCTCACCACCATCGGCATACCGCTCACCAGACTGTGCAATGACGAGTTTCAGAATCCAAAACTGCGCCAACTGCTGCGCAATATCATTTATGTCGGTTCCCTGGCGTATCTCCTGGATATGGATTTTTCTGTTCTCACTGATTCGATCAAAAAGCAGTTCCAGAAAAAGCCCAAGCTGGCCGAACCGAACATCAAAGCCCTGGAACTGGGCTACGATTACGCGAAAGAGCATCACCAGGGAGCCTGCAAACTATCAGTACGGAAGAGCAATAAACTGGTCGACGAAATCCTCATGGACGGCAATTCCGCCATTGGTCTCGGGGCCGTCTACGCCGGGGCCACAGTTACCGGCTGGTATCCGATCACCCCGTCCACCTCTGTTATCGAGGCTTTTGAACGATACGCAGGCAAATTCCGTACCGAGCCCGACACCGGGCGGCATAAGGTCGCCATAATTCAGGCCGAAGACGAACTGGCGGCGCTGGGCATCGTCATCGGTGCCTCCTGGAACGGCGCCAGGGCTTTCACTGCGACATCGGGGCCCGGCATCTCCCTCATGAGTGAATTTCTCGGCTTGGCCTATTTCGCCGAGATTCCGGTGGTGCTCGTCGATGTCCAGAGAACAGGGCCAAGCACCGGCATGCCGACCCGCACCCAGCAGTCGGACCTGCTTTCCTGCGCCTATGCCTCGCATGGGGACACCAAAAACGTCCTGCTTTTCCCCTGCGATCCGAAAGAATGCTTCGACATGGGGGCGGACGCCTTCGATCTGGCCGAGCGGCTGCAGACGCCGATCATTATCATGAGTGATCTCGACCTCGGCATGAACGACCATGTCAGCGCACCGCTGCACTGGGACGACAACCGGAAATATGACCGCGGCAAGGTGCTGAGTGCCGAGGATCTGGACAATCTCAAGGAAAGATGGGGACGCTATCTGGATGTTGACGGCGACGGAATCTGCTATCGGACGTATCCGGGCACGCACCCCACCAAAGGGGCCTATTTTACCCGGGGCACCTCCCATAACGAATACTCAGCCTACACCGAGTACAGCCCCATATACCGGGCGGGGATGGAACGTCTGCTGGTGAAGTGGGAGACTGCGCGCACCATGGTACCGAAGCCGCATATCAAGATTAGAGACCCCAAAGCTACCGTCGGGGTGATTTTTTTCGGCACGACCACCCATGCCGCCTATGAGGCCATCAGCCGGTCTTCAAAAAAAGGACTGAAAATCAATAGCCTGCGGGTTCGCGCCTTTCCGTTTCATGATGAAGTTGTCGATTTTATCGACCGGCATGAAACAATCTTTGTCATCGAACAAAACCGCGACGCCCAGCTGCGCACCATGCTCATGGCGGAAAACGGTGTTTCCCCACAGAAAATGCAGTCCATCCTTTACTTCGAAGGAATGCCTGTAACCGCTGACTTCATTACCGAAAACATCCTGGCCCTGCTGGATAAAGACCAGCAGGCCGCGGCCAAAAGTTCCAAGGGAGAAAAAGCATGAGTTTTGAACGACCCGATTTTCGCCATCCCAAACTCGCCAAAAATTCGGCCGGATATTCCCGCAAGGATTATGAAGGGGCAATCTCCACACTCTGTGCCGGCTGCGGCCATGACTCAACCACCAGCGCCCTCATCCAGGCCTGCTTTGAATTATCGATCGAGCCGCACCGGGTTGCCAAGATGTCCGGTATCGGCTGCTCGTCGAAGACACCTGCCTATTTCCTCAGCAGATCCCACGGCTTCAATAGTGTGCATGGCCGTATGCCTTCGGTTGCCACCGGCGCCAACATGGCCAATCGAGACTTGCTGTACATCGGCATTTCCGGGGACGGCGACACCGCATCCATCGGTATGGGCCAGTTTGCTCATGCCCTGCGCCGCAACCTCAATCTCAACTATATCTGCATGAATAACGGCTGTTACGGCCTGACCAAGGGACAGGACTCAGCCACGGCAGACAAGGGGTCAGCGGGCAAAAAAGGCAAACCGAACCCATACACCTCCATCGATTTATGCGAACTGGCCATCGAACTGGGTGCCAGTTATGTCGCCAGGGGATTTTCCGGCGACAAGACACAACTGGTGCCGCTCATCAAAGGAGCTATCGCCCACAATGGCCTGGCGTTCATCGATGTTATCTCACCGTGCGTCACCTTCAATAACACCTCTACCTCAACGAAGAGTTACGAATATGTCCGGGATCATATCGAAGCCACCAATACCTTCGACTTTGTTCCCCTGCAGCAGGAGATTCTTGCCCATTATCCGGAAGGCACCAGTCAGGAAGTGGTGATGCACGACGGCAGCATCATCCACCTGCATAAGGCCGATTCCAGCAAAGACGTCACCGACAGGATGAAATGCGTCAATAACCTGGAGCTTGAGAAATCCAAGGGCAGACTGCTGACCGGCCTGCTGTATGTCAATCCGGAAATCATGGAGACCCACGATATCATCAATTCGACGCTCAGGCCGCTTAACAGCCTGACCGAAGCTGATCTCTGCCCCGGCAACAATGCGCTGCAGATGATTAATGCCAGCCTCAGGTAATGCGGCGTAACACATCTATCGGACCGGATCAATTTCAGTCCCGGCAAACAAGATCCGGTCCCTGCCCGCGCCTTTCAGCGCAGCTCATTTTTTCCCTGTCGCGTTGAGGTCTCTCCTTGCAGAAACTTTTTAAACAGATCCTCACTTCCCGGGTATACGAAGCCGCTGTCGAAACATCCCTTGACGAGGCAACAGGCCTGTCGACCAGATTACACAACCGCATTCTGTTAAAACGGGAAGATCAGCAACCGATATTCTCTTTCAAATTGCGCGGGGCCTACAACAAAATTGCCCATCTGACACCTGTTGAGCGGCACAAAGGGGTGATCACCGCCTCGGCCGGCAATCACGCGCAGGGGGTGGCGTTTGCCGCCGTAAAACTCGGGATACGGGCACTGATCGTTATGCCGAAGACAACCCCGAGAATCAAAATTGAGGCAGTACAGGGTCTCGGCGGGGAAGTAGTCCTTTTCGGCAACAACTATTCGGAAGCAGCCGGTCATGCCGAAAAACTCACGGAAGAGTTGCATATGATCCCCGTCCATCCCTTTGATGACGAACTGGTTATTGCCGGTCAGGGAACCATTGCCGTCGAGTTACTGCGCCAGAATCCCGGCAGACTGGATGCGGTATTTGTTCCGGTGGGTGGCGGAGGGCTTATCTCCGGCCTGGCGCTGTATCTCAAGACACTGCGTCCGGAGATTCAGGTGATCGGCGTAGAACCCATGGACAGCGACGCCATGTACCAATCGCTTGCCCAAAATGCCCGGATTACACTTGCCTCAGTGGGCATTTTCGCCGACGGGGTGGCTGTCCGTCAGGTAGGCAAACTGCCTTTTGAGCTGTGCCGAAAATATGTCGATAAAATAATCAGGGTAACCACTGACGAGCTCTGCAGCGGCATCAAGGCAATATACCAGGCCACCCGCTCGATTGTCGAGCCGGCCGGCGGCCTTGGGATGGCGGGACTCCTGAAATACACCCAGGACACGGGATGTACAGAGCAAACCCTGATCGCCATCAATTCCGGGGCCAACATGAATTTTGAACGGCTGCGATATGTCGCTGAACGGACCCGAATAGGCGAAAAACAGGAGGCCCTTTTTGCCGTTACTGTCCCTGAAAAACCCGGCAGCCTCAAAGCGTTCTGCCGGGATATGGTCGGAGAGCGTGATATCACGGAATTCAACTACCGGCTGTCGAGCAGAAACCAGGCCCATATCTTCGTCGGCATTTCGACCCGCAACGAGAAGGAACGCTTCTCTTTTGCCAAGCTGCTGACCAGTGCCGGATATGCAAATATCGACCTCACCGACAATGATCTGGCCAAGACCCATATCCGTTATATGGTCGGCGGCAAATCAGGCAAAGTGCGGCACGAACGATTATTCCGGTTCTGGTTTCCCGAGACTCCCGGAGCACTGAGCCGTTTTCTCGAGGCCACTCGCGGCAGACACAACATCTCCCTCTTTCATTACCGGGCACAGGGTGGCGACTTCGGCCGGGTTCTCATTGGCCTGGAATGTCCTGATGGTTCGGATACAGAGCTGGAAAAACGACTCGACGCCCTCGGCTATCGCTACAAGGAAGAGACAGCCAATCCCGCCTATACTCTTTTTCTGTAATGCACAGAGGCCAGACTTGAACCAACGATCTTTACTAAAACTCATTTACTTTTTGCCCTTCCTCTTTTCGTTGGTCATTTGTTCCGCGTTTGGCGCAGCCGCTTCCGATCATCAGCCTTCGGCGGCAAAGACCATCCAGGTGGTCATGGATAAAAATTACCCTCCCTACGCCTTTCTGGACAGCGATGGCGTTCTTCAGGGAATTCTTGCCGATCAATGGGCGCTTTGGCAGAAAAAGACCGGCATTCGGGTCGAGCTGAAGGCGTTGGACTGGAAGGATGCACTGACTGGTATGCAGGCTGGAGAGTTTGATGTCATCGACACTATTTTCATGACGGAGGAGCGTTACACCTGGCTCGATTTCAGCAAACCCTATGCTCGCCTGGAAGTTTCTGCTTTTTTTAATAACGAAATAAGTGGCATAACCGACGTGAAATCCCTGAAGGATTTTATAGTGGCCGTTAAGGAAGGCGACGCAGCAGTCGATTTCCTGCAGCGCCATGGGCTCGACAAACTGGTCCTTTATCAGAGTTACGAGGCAATTATCCAGGCGGCTCAAGCACACAAGATCAACGTCTTCGTCATGGATAAACCTCCTGCCCTGTATCTCCTCCACAAGTATGGGATGCAGAACCAGTACAACGTCACCCAGCCTTTTCATTCGGGAGCATTTCACCGGGCGGTCAGCAAAGGGAAGAATGCATTGCTCAATCAGATCGAGACTGGTTTCTCCCGGATCTCGCCCGAGGAACTCCAGCAGATTGAGACGAAATGGTATGGCACACCTCTTGCGGAATTCGCTTCGGTAAAATTTTTATTGGTTGGCCTTGGGGTCACCTTTTTACTCATTTTTGTCCTGGTCTGCTGGAATCGATCGCTGCGAACAGCTGTGAAAAAACGGACGTCTGAATTAGAAAGGAGTGAAAACGAACTGCGAAAAAGCGAGACCCAGTATCGGGAACTGGTTGAAAATGCCAACAGTATAATTCTGCGCTGGGATCGCGAGGGTCGGGTTACCTTTTTCAATGAATTTGCCCAACGCTTCTTCGGCTATGGGGCCGAAGAAATTTTCGGGAAAAGCGTGGTTGGAACCATTCTGCCCGAGACGGATCAGGCAGGGAAAAACCTTCAGGACCTGGTGCGCGATATCAGATTGCGACCGAATCATTACGCAGTCAATGTTAACGAAAACATGCGCCGGGATGGCACTCGGGTCTGGGTATACTGGACCAACAAACCGCTCTTCGATGCTGCGGGCGATGTCAGCGAGATACTCTGTGTCGGCAATGACATTACCGATCAGAAAAGGGCGGAGGAGAAGCTGCAGGCCAGCAATGACCTGCTTTCCCTGTTCATTAAACACTCGCCTATTTACGCCTTCGTCAAAGAAGTAAACTCTACCACAAGCCGGGTGCTGCATGCCAGTGACAACTACAAGGACATGGTTGGTATTGCCGGTTCGGCAATGGTCGGCAAGACCATGGAAGACCTTTTCCCGGCTGAATTAGCCCAAAAAATGACGACCGACGATTGGCTGGTCGTCTCCCATGGGAAGATTCTTCATCTGGACGAGAACTTGAACAACCGTCACTACACTTCAATCAAATTTCCGATCCGCCTGGGGGACAAACATCTCCTCGCCGGTTACACCATCGATATAACCGAGCGCAAACAGATGGAAGAAGAGCTGCGCAAAAGAGAGAATCAATTGCAAAAGATTCTCGAGATCCTGCCCGTCGGCCTGTACTTCGCCGACAAGGAAGGCACCCTGCTGCACGGTAATCCCATGGGGGTGAAGATATGGGGTGCAGAGCCAAAAGTGCCAATGTCCGAATACGGCATTTTCAAGGCATGGCGCCTGCCTTCACGGGAGCCGGTCGAAGCCGAAGACTGGGCCCTGGTGAAAACAATTCGTAACGGGGCTACCGTCATTGACGAACTCCTCGAAATCGAGGCCTTTGACGGCAAGAGAAAAACCATCCTGAATTATTCGGCGCCGGTAGTAAATGACCAGGGTGAGGTTGACGGCGCCATCGCAGTCATGGTCGATATCAGCGATCGAATCGCCCTTGAGGGCCAGCTCCGTCAGGCCCAAAAAATGGAATCCATAGGCAGGCTGGCCGGCGGCGTGGCCCACGACTTCAACAATATGCTCAGCGTGATTCTCGGCCATTCCGAGTTGGCTCTTGAGACGCTCGATCCCCGCCAGCCACTCTTTGGCAACCTGCAGAATATTCGTAAGGCAGCCCAGCGTTCTGCCGATCTGACCCAACAACTCCTGGCCTTTGCCCGCAAACAGACTGTGGCGCCCAGAGTGCTTGACCTCAACGAGACCGTGGCCGGGATGCTCAAAATGCTGCAACCGCTCATTGGCGAAAATATCGCCCTGGCCTGGCTGCCGGAAAAGGAGGTGGGCGCCGTCAATATGGATCCCTCCCAGATCGATCAGATTTTGGTAAATCTATGCGTCAATGCCCGGGATGCCATCGAGGGTTCAGGCAAGGTAACCATAGAGACCGGTACCGCCGCGTTAGATGCGGACTTCCGCGCCAGGCATGCAGATTCCGGTGCAGGCGACTATCTCTTTCTGACGGTAAAAGACACTGGCTGCGGTATGGATCAACAGACAATTTCGCATCTTTTCGAGCCCTTTTTTACCACCAAGACGAAGGACAAGGGCACCGGTCTGGGGCTCGCTACGGTGTACGGCATTGTCAAGCAGAATAAAGGCCATATAGACGTCCACAGTGCGCCTGGCCAGGGGACGACTTTTAAGATTTACCTGCCCCGATTCGCCGCCAGGACAGAACAGAATGTTGCGTCAGATATGCAGGAAAAGCCCACTTGCGGTCACGAAACTATTCTCCTGGTGGAAGACGAACCCTTGATCCTTGAAGTTGCCAGGGCCATGCTTTACCCCCTCGGGTACACCGTTTTATCAGCCGCAACACCTGGCGAAGCCATCCGCCTCGCCCGGGAGCACGCCGGAGAAATCGATCTGCTGATGACGGATGTGGTCATGCCCGAGATGAACGGCCGGGATCTGGCCAGGAATCTGTTATCGCTCTACCCGGATATCAAGCGCCTGTTCATGTCCGGGTACACCGCTGATGTTATAGCGCATCACGGTGTTCTCGACGAAGGCGTATATTTTATCCAGAAGCCGTTCAGCATGCACGACTTAGCCGCCAAAGTCAGGGAGGTATTGTACAATCAACATTAAAAACGTGCATATGCCATTGTAATGTTTTATAGATGTCACCTTCTGTCAAAAGTACTCTCCTCAACAACAACTGTATACAGTAAGCCAGCACCTGACTTGCCAACCACCGGTGCCCCAGCATGTCCGCTAATCTGAAAATCCTGTTTGCTCTGACCCTCATTCATTTCACCGGCGATTTTTATTCCGCTTTCATCAGCCCCCTTTTCCCGGTTTTTGTCGACAAGCTCGGACTCAGCCTGACCCAGGTCGGTATCATCGCCGGGACGATGCGCCTGCTGGCTTTTATTATCCAGCCGACCGTCGGCTATTTCGCCGACCGCTGTCCAACGCGAGCCTTTATCTTTCTGGGCTTATCGCTGGCCATTGTCTTTATCCCGCTGTCGGGAATCGCCCCTAATTTCTGGGTACTGCTGCTGTGCATTGCGCTTGGCTCTGTCGGTTCGTCAATGTTTCATCCCTCCGTCACCGGCATGGTGCCACTTTATGCCGGATCGAAAGCCGGTTTTTCCATGTCCGTCTTCAATACCGGCGGCACCCTGGCCTTTGGCCTCGGCCCTCTTTTTATTACCTGGTATGTGGCTTATTTTGGATTGACGGCCATGCCGTTCACCATGCTCGCCGGACTGCTGGTCCTGATGTATCTGGTGAAGGTGATACCCGCACCGCAAAGCGAAGGGCTGAATCGGTCCGGTTTTTTCAGTGCCCTGAAGGAAAGCCTCGGCAGCGTCTGGAAGGTCGTTGCCCTCATCTGGCTGGTCATGTTCATCCGGGCGATAGTCGGGCAGTCCTTTCTGACCTTCATGCCGGTACTGTATGTGCAGGAGGGTTTCAGCGTGGTATCGGCAGGGGCAATTTATTCGTGTTTTATTGTTTCTGGCACAATCAGCGGCCTGTTATCCGGTCATTTCTCCGATCGCATCGGCTTCAAACCGGTTTTTATTTTCTCTTTTCTTGGTATGGCGCCGGCCCTCTGGCTGCTCATGCAGCTCCATGGCGGCTGGGTGTATCTCGGTGCGGTCCTTGCCGGGAGCTTCGTCCTGGCACCGCTCCCCCTCGGTGTCACCATGGCCCAGACCCTGGCCCCCAAGGGACGTTCGATGGTGGCCAGCCTGATGATGGGTTTTGCCTACGGCCTCGGCGGCGCCATTACCCCGCTTATCGGCAAGCTGGCGGACATGTTCACTATCCGTCCTGTCCTTACCTGTATCGCCGTAATTCCTCTTGCCGCCCTGCCGATAATAGCTCTGTTTCCGAAAACACGCAGCAACGGTTGAAGCCGGAATAGAAGGTTCGACACCCTTCACGGCACAACTCCTCTGCCAGAAAGATGACCGTCACTGTTTCATAAACCAGGGCTGCCGTCCCCCGGTGAGGATTTCCACGCCATCGGCAGTCACCAGAAGAGTGTGCTCGAACTGAGCGCTGCGCGCCAGATCACGGGTTACCGCGGTCCATTTGTCCGGCCAGACAACACATTCAGCGCAGCCGGCATTGATCATCGGCTCGATGGTAAAGGTCATGCCCTCTTCCATGATCGTCGCATTATTCGGCTCATAAAAATGGGCAACATAGGGGGCCATATGAAAGGACTCGCCGATTCCATGACCGGTAAATTCCCGGACGATACTGAAGCCATGCTCCCTGACCAGGTCTTCAATCACCTTGCCGATAGCATTAAAATGCTGTCCCGGCCGCACCAGGTCGATCGACTTCATCAGACACTCCCATGTCACCTGAACCAACTTTTTCGAATCTTCGTCGACCTCTCCGACAAAAACGGTCTCCGAGCAGTCTCCGTGCATGCCAAAGGCATAAACGGTCACATCACAGTTGACAATATCTCCGGCAACCAGTTCCCTGCTGTCGGGAATACCGTGCACCACCACTTCATTGACCGAGGTACAGATCGATTTGGGAAACCCCATATAGTTTAACGGGCTTGGATACGCGTCCAGTTCGACAGTCCGGCTGTGGGCGATCCGGTCAAGTGCATCGGTGGTTATGCCGGGCCGCACATTGGCAAGTACCGTATCCAGCACCTCGCGGGCGATCTTTCCCGCTTTTCGCATCCGCTCAATCTGGTCGGGGTTGACCTTTTTGCAGGATGATCTCGCGGACGTTGGCGCCCCGGTATCGGCGTATTCCGGCCGGCCGATATGATCCGGCACAGGGTTCATCGGACTTATCCTGCCGGCGGCGACAGTCGGTTTTCTGACCATCTCTTTTTGCAGGCCGGGAGGAGCTGTCTCGCCAAGTTCGTCGGAATGCAGATGGCATTTTTTATATTTTTTCCCGCTGTTGCACCAGCAGAGATCATTTCTTTTGGGTAATTTCACATTTCACTCTCTTTGCGCTGAATTGTCTTTTGCATTCAGAGATTCCGGGGGATTGTGCGGAACGCGCGAGGCGATGCGGCAAGGAAGCACCTTGCGGCATCGGATACGTGCAGACTTTGCGTACTCTTCATACAGCTTCGTTGTTGCATTGCAAACTTTTTTCTGGTCAGTTTTACAATTGAAAACTTGGAAATCCAAGGGAAAACCACTATTCTCAAAAGATAAAGGGCAGGAATTCTGAGGAAACACCTCTTTGCCCAAACGGCTGGCGAGAAACACGCAGGACAAACATATGACCCAACTCAAACGATCCGAATTTCAAGCCAAGATCCAGGAAGGACAGTTTGGCTCAGAATCGCAGGTTTATCTCTTTTTCGGTGAACGGTTCCTTTGCAAAGAAGCGGCCGACTCACTCCAGGATACCCTCCTACGCCAACAACCGGGAGCGGTGCACACCATCGACGGAGACAGGGAGGATCCCGGTCAAACCCTGGCCAGGTTGATGAGCTTTAGCCTGCTCCCCGGCAGACAGATTTATCGCATCGCCGATAGCCGGATCTTCCACAGCAAAACTGTCGTGGCCGAGATCTGGACCAAAGCCGTCCAGGCCTTTCAGGCCGGTCGTCCAGGACCTGCTTCCCGCCATCTGCAGGCCATGATCCAGGCGGCTGATCTGAAAATCGATGGGCCTTCCCCACTTTCAGAAATCCCCCCACAGGAATGGAAAAAAGTTTTCGCCTTTGACAAACCCGCCGACAGCCTGACCTGGGCCGACAACCTTCTCGGTGAGTTGCCGGAAATCCCGGCAGGCAACACCGCCAACCTGGCAGATCGCTACATCGAGGCATTTGACAAAGGGCTTCCCGGCGGAAACATTCTCGTGTTAACCGCCGAAACGGTAGATAAGCGCCAGCGCCTGTTTACCCATATCAAGAAAAAAGGCACGATCATCGACTGCTCTGTGGCGTCTGGTGCGAGCGCTGCCGCCCAGAATGAACAGAAAGCGGTCCTGCAGGAAATGATGGACAAAACACTGGCGCAGTTCGGCAGACGAATTGATCCTCCTGCAGCGGATCTTTTTCTTGAGCGCGTTGGTTTTCATCCGGTGGCCGTCGTCACCGAAATTGAGAAAATGGCCCATTTTGTCGGTGACCGCCCGGTTATTACCAGAAACGATGTGGAATTAATGATCGCCCGCAACCGGGAAGATGCCCTGTACGAACTCACCGATGCGTTTAGCAAAAGGCAGGTGGCCAGAACGCTGGTTATCCTCTCGCGGCTTTTGGAACAGGGCTTCCACAGCCTCGCCATCCTTGCCACCATGCGTAATTTCCTGAAGAAACAATTGATCTTTCGGTCCTTGCAGTTGCGCCCTTCCCCGGTCTGGCGACGAGGCATGAATGCCAAAGAATTTCAAAACCGCTACCTCCCGGATCTGAAGGCCCAGGGAGAGTGGAGCGAACTGCTGCAGGGCCATCCGTATGCCCTGTTTATGAGTTTCAGCAAGGCCTCCGACTATTCCTGCTCCGGCCTGAAGCGCTGGATGATCATGCTGCTTGACGCTGAATTTCGTCTGAAAGGTTCCCCGGTGCCTCCGCATCTGGTGCTGGAAGAACTCTTTCTGGCCATGCTGCAGGGTTCACCAAAGTTTTCCCGTTAGGAGACGGGAAGTTCTATTGAAAATGAGTAATTTGTTATTATGGTAATTGGTGTTCAAGGAGTATCTTAAATTATTGGGATATGCGCCGAGACAGAATTCAATCTTTAACGTACAAGTATTACAGTAAAAAATGACCGAAAATAAAAATCGTCGAGAAGGATCTGTCCTTACGGAAGACAATATTGAGATAAAAGAACCGCGGCTGTACAAAGTACTGCTGCATAATGATGACTATACTTCCATGGAATTCGTCATCGCCATACTGGAATCTGTTTTTCACAAGTCAGCCAATGACGCGACAAGAATAATGCTTAATGTTCACAACGAGGGGGTAGGAATCGCCGGAATATATACCCGGGAAATCTGCGAAACAAAGATCTCGGTTGTGCATGAGCTGGCGAAAAAAAACGAGTTTCCACTGCGGTGTTCGATGGAAACCGTCTAACAGGTGAAAGAGCCCTTTTACCCAACTATATGCGAAAATTATGCTGAGCAAAACACTGGAAAAATCCCTGATCCTGGCCATAAGAGAAGCGAAAACTCATAATCATGAGTATGTCACTGTCGAACATATGCTCTATGGCCTCTTACACGATGAGCTCACCAGTTTTATCATCAATGAATGTGGTGGCTCCACCCAGGTCTTGAAAGAACGCCTGGAAAAATTTTTCCTCCTGGAAATCCCTAAATTCTCCGACACCGGCACGAGAGAACCGGCGCAGACAATCGCCTTTAATCGCGTGCTGCAAAGGGCTGTAGCGCATGTCCAGAGCTGCGGCAAACAACAGGTGGACAGTGGCGATGTGCTGGTTTCCATCCTTGCCGAAGAAGAGTCCCATGCCGTTTATTTTCTCACTTCGGTCGGCATTGGTAAAATGGCGGTCGTCAATTTCATCTCCCATGAACTGCCTGCCGATGGGTTGCAGAAAGAACCTTTTGCCACCCCGCCGGAAAGCCCGAATCCGCAGAAGGGGACAAAAGACGCCAAGGCGCTGGAAGAATTTACCGTCAATCTTGCTGAATACGCGGCTCAGGGAAAACTCGACCCGCTTATTGGACGCAATGAAGAGATCGGCAGGATCATGCAGGTGCTGTGCCGGCGCAAAAAAAACAACCCCCTGCTCGTTGGCGAACCCGGTGTCGGCAAGACTGCCATGGCCGAGGGACTTGCCCTGCGCATTCATGAAGATAAAGTAGCCAGGGAGAAAGGGGAGAAACCAAAAGTTCCCGACCTGCTGCAGGATGTGGAAATCCACCTGCTCGACATGGGAACGCTGGTGGCTGGCACCAAATATCGCGGTGACTTTGAAAAGAGGCTGAAAAGCGTGGTATCTGCCATAGAGCAGAAAAAAAACGCCATCCTCTTCATCGATGAAATGCATACCATTGTCGGCGCAGGTGCCACCAGCGGCGGCTCGATGGACGCCTCCAACCTGCTCAAGCCAGCTCTGCAGGCCGGAATCCTGCGTTGCATCGGCTCCACCACCTATGAAGAATATAAAAACCAGATTGAAAAAGACCGGGCACTCTCGAGACGATTTCAGAAAATCGATATTGAAGAACCGTCGGTGGACGATACCCATCTGATCCTCAAGGGGTTGAAGGACAAATACGAAGAACATCACAATGTCCGCTATTCGCAGAGCTCGCTCAAAGCCATGGCCGAACTTTCGGACCGATATATCAACGAGCGTTTTCTCCCGGATAAAGCCATTGATATCATGGATGAAGTTGGCTCCTTTTTCCGGCTTGAAGGGAGACAGGGCACCATGGTCAAAATTACCGACATTGAAAAGGTGGTATCCCGCATTGCCAGGATTCCGGCGAAGAGCAGTTCGCATTCGGAGATCTCTGAGCTGAAACAAATGGCGGCCAACTTGAAAAAGGTCGTCTTTGGTCAGGATGAAGCCATTGAAGTGGTGACAACCGCGGTAAAACGCTCCCGCGCCGGACTGGGCAACCCCGACTCTCCTACAGGCAGTTTTATCTTTGCCGGACCTACCGGGGTCGGTAAAACCGAGGTGGCCAGACAGCTGGCAAGCACTCTCAACGTGCATTTCGAACGTTTTGACATGAGCGAGTACATGGAGAAACACGCCGTTGCCAGATTAATCGGCTCCCCGCCCGGCTATGTTGGTTTTGATCAGGGCGGCCAGCTCACAGAAGCTATTCGCAAGCACCCCTACTCAGTACTGCTGCTTGATGAAATAGAGAAAGCCCATCCGGATATATTCTCTATCCTTCTCCAGGTGATGGATCACTCGACCCTCACTGACAACTCGGGCAGGAAAGCGGATTTTCGCAATGTTATCATCATCATGACGACTAATGCCGGAGCAAGAGAGTTAGCCACCAGAAGCATAGGCTTCGTAACCGGCAAAAAGGGCAAGGACCAGACGGCAATCAACAAGCTCTTTGCCCCTGAGTTCCGCAACAGGCTTGATGCAATTGTCTCTTTCAGCGCCCTTGATACGAATGCAACAGAGCGCGTTGTAGACAAATTAATCAAAGAACTGGAAGGACAACTTGCCGAAAAACGGGTCAGTATCAAACTCAGCGATCAAGCCCGAAAATATCTGGCTAAAAAAGGCTACGACCCTGACTTTGGTGCCAGACCGCTGAGACGCCTTATTATGAAAGAGATCGGCGACACGTTGACCGAAGAGATCCTCTTTGGCCAATTAGCCAAAGGCGGGGAAGCTTTTGTCGACGAAAAGGACAATGAGCTTACCTTTAGTTATAAAAAATAACTGTAACCAGACAGGCTGACAGTCTTATAATAGTTGTTTTTTGCGCATCATACTGCCGCATCATAGTAGCTCCCGGAGATACTGTAATGCGGCATTTTTTATATCTATCGCCGGGAAAAGCATAAAACCCGGACTGCCGCGTATTTACGAAAACTTCATGGTGTTGTATACAGAGTTGGATTAAATACAGATAGATGTCGTTTTGAGCAGCTCCGGGCGGGGTGCTCTTTCCTTCACGAAATAATTTGCTTGAAAAGCACAAGATGATTGATAGCATGCCACTAATCCCGCCCAAAAGATTTGCGGGGTAAGTTCCTTCACGAAATAATTTGCTTGAAAAGCACAAGATGATTGATAGCATGCCACTAACCCCGCCCAAAAGCGTTGCGGGATAAGTTCCTTCACGAAATAATTTGCTTGAAAAGCACAAGATGATTGATAGCATACCACTAACCCCGCCCAAAAGCGTTGCGGGGTAAGTTCCTTCACGAAATAATTTGCTTGAAAAGCACAAGCAAATTATTTCTAAGTCACTAAGGAGAATTAACAATGGATAACTGTATATTTTGCAAGATTATTGCCGGCGAAATCCCCTCTAAAAAGCTCTATGAAGATGAAGAAGTCCTGGCCTTCTGGGATATTGCACCGCAATCGCCCGTTCATTTTTTGGTCATCCCCAAGAAACATATTGCACGTCCGGCAGACGTGACCGAAGCGGACGATGCCTTAATCGGCAAACTTATTCGAATCGGATCACAGCTGGCCAAAGAACACAATACCGACGATGGTTTCCGAATTATTTTTAATAATGGCGCCAAGGCCGGACAGGAGGTTTTCCACATCCATTTACATATTATTGGCGGTCGAGATAAGCCGTGGGCTCTTTAGTGAAGTAGAAATTTTTTCGGTGCAGTTTCCGAAAAAATTTCGTGACTGAACTTATACCCGTCAAGCGAGTACTGAACTGAGTCCCGCAAATCTTTTAGGCGGGATTACCCATTCCATCTGTGGAATCAGTAATTTCGTGACGGAACTGAGTACCCTCAAGGGGCATTGAAAATAATCCCGCGAATCTTTTAGGCGGGATTGGTCAATCTACCTTGGCTTTTTCATTTTAGGCGGGATTACCCGATCTCCCCCGTCATCATCAACCATCTTCGAGCAATTACTGCCATCCCCCCAAAGGAGAAAAAATGGAACAATGGTTTATTGAATTTTCACCCATTACCCAGGCCCTGATCGGTACACTTTTCACCTGGTTTCTCACCGCATTAGGTGCCGGCATGGTCTTTTTCTTTAAAAAAATCGATCGAAAAGTAATGGATGGACTGCTCGGGGCAGCGGCCGGTGTCATGATAGCCGCGAGTTTCTGGTCGCTGCTGGCACCGGCCATCGAAATGGTCGAAAGCCGCGGCGGGACTCCCTGGATCGCTCCCCTGATTGGTTTTCTGAGTGGCGGGATCTTTCTGTGGTGCGCGGACAAGCTCTTGCCCCATCTCCACCCGGGATTTCCTGAAAAAGATGCAGAAGGTATCAAAACCGGGTGGCAGCGCTCGGTTCTTTTAGTGCTGGCCATAACGCTGCACAATATCCCGGAAGGACTGGCGGTCGGGGTGGCATTCGGGGCGGCGGCAGCCGGACATCCTGCTGCATCGCTTGGTGGGGCTATTGCGCTGGCCATCGGTATCGGTATCCAGAATTTTCCGGAAGGTGCTGCGGTATCCGTCCCTTTACGCCGGGAAGGCATGTCGCGGACCAGGAGTTTTCTCTACGGTCAGGCTTCCGGCATAGTCGAACCCATCGCCGGGGTGTTAGGTGCTGCGGCGGTTATTATCATGCAGCCGATTCTGCCTTATGCCCTCTCTTTTGCTGCAGGGGCGATGATCTATGTCGTCGCGGAGGAGCTTATTCCCGAATCCCAGGCCGGAAGACATTCCGACATTCCGACCATAGGGGTGATGCTTGGTTTTGCTCTTATGATGACCCTCGACGTCGCTCTAGGTTAATACGGGCATGACTGAATTCGCCAGGGCTTTGATCCTCTTTCTGCAGGGTTTTCTACCGCAAAACATCGACCTGCCATCGCTGGTCCTGCTGCTGACGATGGCCACTCTGCTTTTGGGACTGGTCTGTCTCCTTCTCACCGGCAAAATTTCCAGGCTGATCAGGCAGCGGCAAAACCTTACACTTGCTCTGGCGACCACCGAAAAGAAGGCTGCAGATGCCCTGGAACAGTATAATCGCCAGACGATCCGGGAAGCCAAGCTCATCACCTTGCTGACCAACGAGCGAAAACATGCCGCCGAAAAACTCCAGCTGCTGGAAAATGCCCGGGAAGAATTGAAACTGCAGTTTGCCGGTCTGGCCCAGCAGATTTTTGACGAAAAAAGTGCCCGGTTCAGTGAGTTGAACCGGGAAAAACTCGATGCTATTCTCCAGCCGTTCAACAGCCAACTGACGGCGCTGAAGCAGGAGATTAACGATATCTACCGCCATGACAGCCGTGAACGGTTTTCCCTGAAATCTGAAATTGTCCAGCTCCGCGATCTCAACCTGCAGGTAAACCGGGAAGCAGTCAACCTCACCAACGCCCTGAAAGGCGATACAAAGATCCAGGGAAACTGGGGCGAGCTGGTTCTTGAACGGGTACTCGAAAAATCCGGGTTGCGCCGCGGCCTGGAATACGACACGCAGGGTGGTTTTCGTGATAACAGCAACCGATTGCTTAAACCCGACGTTATCGTCCATCTACCCGAGAATAAAGATATAATCATTGACTCCAAGGTATCGCTGGTCAGCTGGGAAAAATATGTCAACACGGACGATGAAAACGAACAACAAAGACATCTCGCAGCGATGCAGAAAGCTATTCGTGAACATATTGCCACTCTCAGCCAAAAAAATTACCCGGAGCTCGCCGGTATTCACTCCCTTGACTTTATCCTGATGTTTATGCCCATTGAGGCCGCTTTTTCCACCGCCTTCGCCCAGGACGATACTCTTTTTCTTGAAGCGCTCAGCAAAAATATTATTATTGTAACGCCGACGACCCTGCTGGCTGCCCTGCGTACGATTGAAAATATCTGGCAATTTGAGCATCAGAGCAACAATGCCCAGGAGATAGCGCGACGGGCAGGCATCATGTATGATAAGTTTCGCGGCTTTATGGAAGAGATGGAAAAAATCGGTAAACAGCTGGCTACCTGCCACAGCACCTATGATGGTGCCTTACTGAAATTGACCCGCGGCCGGGGCAATCTTGTCGCCCAGGCGGAACAATTGAAAGAACTGGGGGTTCAGGTCAAAAAAGAGATTCCAAAATCGATCACCGACCTGGCTGAGCTTGATTTGAAAAACTGACCCGGCAACGGGGGCAAGGAGCCGGAATTAATGAAAATTATAGGTTTTCTTCCCGGCAGACAGGTTTGGGGGATTATTTTTATTGCCCCTTTGTTAGGAGTAAGTTCACTAATCCCGCCCAAAAGATTTGCGGGATAAGTTTCAATGCCCCTTGAGGGTACTCAGTTCGGTACTCGCTTGATGGGTATACGTTACGTCACGAAATAATTAAATCTGCTGATGGAACGGGCAATCCCGCCCAAAAGATTTGCGGGATAAGTTCCTTCACGAAATAATTTGCTTGAAAAGCACAAGCAAATTATTTCTAAGTCACTAAGGAGACGCTGGTGCTGCTACATCATCAATTTATCGACATCGCCAAGCAAAAAAAGAATAAACTGGCAATTAATGACCTGACTACCAACCGGGAACTTACCTACTCCAAATCTCTTATTGCCAGTCTGATTCTCTGCCGTTTTTTCCGTCGGCTCGAACCGGGCTTTATCGGCCTGATGATGCCGACGTCGGCCGGCTGCATTCTTGCGAAAATCGCAATCCTCATGAGCGGCCGGGTCCCGGTTATGATCAATTATTCGACCGGCGCCGAGCACAACGCCAGATACGCTCAGAATAAATGTGACTTCAAGACGATCATCACCTCCAGGGCACTGCTGGAAAAAATTGAATGTCCGCATGTGGAGGGGATGATTTATATAGAAGACATCATGGCCTCCATTACTTCCCGCCAGAAAATCAGAGCCGCCCTTACTGCCGCTCTTCCCGCGTCACTCATCAAAAAGCTGGTCCACTGCGGCGATGAGGATGACACGGCGGTTATCCTGTTCACGAGCGGCAGCGAAAAAGATCCCAAGTCCGTACAGTTAACACACAAGAACATTCTGGCCAACGTCAAATCGGTATTCCCTATCTTCGATTTTACCAGCGATGATGTGTTCCTGTGCACCCTGCCCTTTTTCCACGTCTTTGGTCTGACTGTGGACCTCTGGGTGCCCATATATTCCGGCATGACCATGCTTACCTACGCCAATCCGCTTGATTTCAAAAAAGTCTGCACCATCGCCAGAGAGCACAAAGCGACCTGTCTGGTCGGCACACCATCTTTTTTCTGGGGATACCTGCGCAAGTCGGAAAAAGGCGATTTCGACACGCTGCGCATAGCCCTGACCGGTGCCGACAAATGCCCGGAAGCCTTGCGGGAAGGCTTCAAAAACAAGCACAATATTACGGTACTCGAAGGCTACGGAGCAACCGAGTGCTCCCCGGTTATTTCCACCAACACGATGCACGCCAACAGACCCGGCAGTGTCGGCAAGCCGATCCCCGGGATTCAGGTACGCATAGAAAATTATGAAACAGGTGAAGAATGTGCCCTCGGCGAGGATGGTCGTATCCTCGTCAAGGGCGACAGTGTCATGAAAGGATATTTCAATGACTTTGAACAGACGTCCCTGCATATCCGTCGCGGTTGGTACGATACCGGGGATATGGGCAACCTCGACGAAGACGGCTATCTCTGGCATGTGGGTCGCCTGAAGCGCTTCGTCAAAATCGGCGGGGAAATGGTTTCTCTGGTCAAGATCGAGGATGTGCTGGAAAAATTCATCCCGGAGGACAGCCATTGCTGCGTCGTAGAGATTCCCGATGCAATAAAAGGCGCCCGGATCGTAGCGGTGGTAACCACCCCGCTGGACGAGAAAACCGTCCTCAAGGAGATGTCCGGCTACCTTCCCGCCATTGCCCTGCCGAAAATATTTCTTGTCTGGGAAACACTGCCGAAAATGGGCAGTGGTAAAATTGATTTCAGAACGATATCGGAGATGGCCAGGGAGCAACTGACCCGTAAGAGTATCTCATAAATCAAAAAAGAAGCATGCCAGAAAACCCGCACGATAAGAATATTGAAAGCAATAATCGGCAGATCCGGGCGTTTTTCAGCAGTCCGCTTTTCGATATCTGCCAATTCTCTCTGCTTATAGCCATCCTGGCATGGCTGGCGGTGCGTAGTGCTGACAATATCGGCTACAACTGGCAATGGTACCGAATTCCCCGGTACCTTTTTTCAGTTACCGAATCGGGGATTGTCGCAGGCCCCTTGGTTGAAGGTCTATTAATAACCATACAAATATCGCTGATCAGTCTGTTTTTTGCCCTGGCCGTAGGCCTATTGACCGCTATCTTCCGTCTGTCCAACTCCTTTGTTGCCCGGGGCCTGGCGATTATCTATCTGGAAACCAGCAGGAACACCCCGCTGCTTATCCAGATATTTTTTATCTACTTTGTTGTCGGCCCGATGCTGGGGCTGGAACGGATGGTCGCCGCAATTCTCGCCCTCAGCTTATTTGAAGGGGCCTATGCCTCGGAAATTTTCCGTTCCGGGATCCAGTCGGTCGACCAAGGTCAGATTGAGGCAGCACACAGCCTCGGCCTCACCACGTTCGCCACCTACCGCCATATCATCATCCCGCAAGCCATACGAACCGTGCTTCCCCCGCTCACCAGCCAGGCCATCTCCCTGGTAAAAGACTCGGCGCTGGTCAGCACCATCGCTATTTACGATCTGACGATGCAGGGTCAAGCCCTCATCGCCGAATCCTACCTGACTTTTGAAATCTGGTTTACCGTGGCGGCGATGTATCTGTCCATTACATTATTTTTATCGGTAGTCGTTGGCATGCTCGAAAAACGTCTTAGCTTACCCTGATGGTATCAACGCAACGTATGAATTTATATGCAGTATTCCAAGATAATGTGTATGCTTTCCTATCAATCCCAACCTTTACCAGGAGATCAGCATGAAAAAACATGGTTTATTCGTCCGCCTGAGCATAATCGCCCTCCTGCTGACGTGTATCGGCAGCTTCAGTTACGCAGCCTCTATGCAACAGGAAATTTCTGCGGCCAGCACCATCGAAACCATTAAAAAGCGTGGGGTGCTGAAAGTCGGCATGGATATCTTTCAACCCTGGGCGATGAAGGATAAAAACGGCAAGCTGATCGGTTTTGAGATTGACGTCGCCACCCGCCTGGCGGAAGATATGGGAGTGAAGGTTGAATTCATGCCCACCGCCTGGTCCGGAATTATCCCGGCCCTTTTGACCGGAAAATTTGATGTCATTATCGGCGGCATGGGCATCACCGCCCAACGCGCCCTGCAGGTCAACTTTACCCAGCCATACGAGTATTCCGGGATGAGCATCGTCGCCCATAAGAAAAAGGCCGCAGGCTTTGCATCTCTTGCAGACTTTAATAAACCCGAGGTGCAGATAGCCGTCAAACTCGGCACCACTGCCGCCGCCGCGGCAAAACAATTCCTGCCGAAGGCAAAACTGAGAATGTTCGACACCGAGCCTCAGGCCTATCAGGAACTGCGCAACGGCAATGTCCATGCAGTCATCGGCAACGCCCCCCGTCCGGCCTATGAGGCCGTCGATTACAGCGACACCCTCTTTCTGCCGGTACAGGGGACCTTTACCAAAGAACCTATCGGATTTGCCATGCGAAAAGGCGATCCCGACACCCTGGCATTCTTCAACAGCTGGATCACCATTGTCACTCTCGAAGGCTGGCTGGAAGAACGTCACCATTACTGGTTCGACACCAAGGACTGGAGCAATCAGGTCGAATAGACAAGAACCAACATACCGTGCACAGGCGGGGTAGACTCCTTCAGCTGCCCCGCTTTTTTTAGTACCTTACCGACTCTCGAGCAGCTGACTCGCTATGCAGACGAAGAAACCAGCGGTAACCATGCTCGACGGGATTATTCTCGCGATCATTATCGGCTTTTTTGCCTATGTATGGTATCGCCTCTTTTTCTCCCTCAACTACAAATGGAACTGGGGGGTCATCCCCACCTATCTGTTTCGCTTTGACCCCGTTGAGCAGCGCTGGACCGCCAATATCCTGCTCGAAGGATTTTTCACCACTATTAAAATCAGTGTATGGGCAACACTGTTTGCCGTACTGCTCGGTTTTACCATTGGTTTGATGCGGGTTTCTCCCCGACTGTTTTTCCGGTTGATCGGCCGGACATATATTGAATCGATTCGCAACACCCCGCCACTGGTGCTGGTTTTTATATTTTACTATTTTGTCAGCGATCAGCTGCTCACTTTTCTGGCGGTTGAGGATTTTTTCCGCGCCCGATCCGATCAGCTGCAGCAAACTTTGACCTGGTTCTTTGCCTCACCCGGTCTGATCACGCCGTTTCTCTCAGGTGTGCTGACGCTGGCCCTTTTCCAGGGAGCATATATCGCTGAAATAGTCCGGGCGGGTATCCAGGCCGTCGATACCGGACAGTGGGAGGCCGGAAAAACTCTCGGCTTGACCAGATGGAAAATAATGCGCCTGATCGTTCTGCCCCAGGCGGTGCGCATCATGCTGCCGCCGCTGGCCAATGAGTTTATCAATACCATCAAGTGGTCCTCCATAGTCTCGATAATCTCCATCCAGGAACTGACGTTTCAGGGGCTGCAGGTTATGGCCTCGACCCAGGCGACGATTGAGGTATGGCTGACCATATCACTTATGTATCTGGTCCTCTGCCTGCTCCTTTCTATACTGGTCAGAAGAATAGAGATGCACCTGTCGCGCACCGATCAGGCTATACTGCCTGCCCGTCGCTATGCACCCTAAAGAACCGGCAATCTTGATAATCATCTGAAGGAAACCGCATGCACGCTGTACCATCGCCTTTTTCCATTGCCAACGTTCGGCTCTTTGTCGCCTTCCGTGTTTTCTTCAATGCCAGGTTTTATTACCCCGTCTTCACCATTCTCTTTCTCGATTTCGGCCTGACTATCGAGCAATTTGCTCTTTTGAACACGGTCTGGGCAATCACTATTTTCTGCGCCGAAGTACCTTCCGGGGCGCTGGCCGATATTTTAGGGCGAAAATACCTGCTTGTCGCCACCGCGCTGCTGATGACCGCAGAGATGTGCCTGCTGGCCTTTGTGCCCCTGGGCAACAGTCGTCTTATTTTCTGGGCCTTTCTCGCCAACCGGATCCTCAGCGGTTTGGCCGAAGCAATGGCCAGCGGGGCCGATGAGGCCATTGCCTACGACGCCCTGGTCACCGAAGGCAACCCCGACGATTGGCCGAAAGTACTCAGCCTGCAGATGCGGCTGCGTTCCATCGGAACAATCGTCACCATGACTGTCGGCGCCTTTATCTACGATCCGAATGCGGTAAATCACCTGCTTGCCTGGTTCGGCACCTCTCTGACGGTCACACAGCAGATCACCATGCGGTTTCCCATCTATCTGACTCTGCTGCTTGCTCTTCTGGCCACAATAACGGCATTGCGAATGACGGAAAAAAGAAAGAATGGCGATGATGGTTCCTTCGAGACCATTGCCGCCTTGAAGATAACCTGGAATGCAGGAATCTGGATTGCCCGGACTCCATTTGCCCTGACGGTTATCCTTTTCGGCATGTGCTACGACCATATCCTGCGCATGATCGTTACCATGAACAGCCAGTATTATCGACTGATCCATCTCCCGGAAGCCAGTTTTGGAATTATCGGATCAGCTATCGCACTTCTCGGCCTGATAACACCGAAAATCGCCGAATATATGGTTGAAAAAAATTCCCCAGCCATCAATATGTTGTGGGTTTCCGGGATCAGCCTCGCCGGACTGTTCGGCCTTACGGGATTTTACCCCTATTGGGGGATACTGCCCATGACCCTCATTTTTGTCGCCATGATGTTTGTGTCCTTTTTTACCAGTCATTATCTGAATCGCATAACCGCGTCACACCAGCGGGCAACGGTGTTGAGCTTTAAAGGGATGGCTTTTAATCTTGCCTATGGCCTGATTGGTTTTTTCTTCGCCACGCTGATGACGTATCAGCGCACTGCAGAGGCCGCCGGTCATCCCCACTGGCCGCAGGCGATGGTCGAAGACCTCGCCTTTCAGAATGCCATCGGCTGGTTCCCCTGGTACACCCTCGGCTGCCTTGGCCTGACGCTTATTTACTGCAAATTCCGACTGCGGGAGAGCGGTGCGTCATAAACGAAAAATATTCGCAAAAAGACTCCCGGCTGCGGTCTGCCCGGACTTCGACCGCAACGACTACTTGCGCAGATTACAACCAGCCTATATAGTGGTGCAGAGAAAAATGTAATCCCAGGGAGGTGATTTCTACCCCCGGTAAACGGGGGAATGAAGCCGGGATTCTTTTGAATACTCGCTTGTCGGGTGCCCTTTTCAGTACTCGCCTGTCGGGTATCAGTGCTTTGGAGGTGAGGCCAGGCTCCTGATTTCCAATTCATCTCAGGATTTCTTGTTTTTTATTGCAACTTTCAGGGAGTAAGGCACGAATGCTGAAAAGATTTTCAATATCACTTGAGGAAAAACTGCTGGATATTTTCGACGAGCATATAAAAGCCCGTAGCTACAGCAACCGTTCGGAGGCAATAAGGGATTTAATCCGCAAAACCTTCATTAAAGAAGAATGGCAGTCGGATAAACAGGTCATGGGTGTCATCAGCCTGGTCTACGACCATCACCAGCATAAACTGCAGGAGAAAGTCACTCTGGTGCAGCACGATTACCATCACCATATCGTCTCCACGACCCATGTCCATATGGACCACGACAATTGCCTCGAGGTGATCGTCGTACGCGGAAAAGCGAAGGAAGTCCAGGAACTGGCCGACCAACTCATAGCTCTGCGAGGCGTTCGTGACGGCAACCTGGCCATGTCCAGCACCGGAAAATCGCTGCATTAACACCTGCAAGCCAGCCATTCCAACCCCAAAGGTATGCATCCCCAATGAAAACACCATCATTTGTCTCTGTTCATGGCGGTCATAGCGGTCAGTTTTGCCATCATGCCACCGATACCCTGGAAGAGATTATCCAATTATACATCGCGAAAAAGTTTCCCTGGGTGGGCATAACAGAACACGCGCCCGCGATCAGTGAAGAGCTGCTCTATCCGGATCAAAAGGCGGCCGGCCTGACACCTGAGTTTCTGTTCAATCGTTTTGCCAACTATATGAAGGAATGTCGACGACTGCAGCAGAAATACAGCGCTGACATCAGGATTTTCGCGGCGATGGAGATAGAAACCTATAGCGGTTACGAACGGTTTGTTCCCTTTCTACTGAAAACGTTCCAGCCGGATTACATCGTCGGCTCGGTCCATTTCGTGGGTGATATGGGTTTTGACTATTCACAGGAACAATATGATAAAACCGTTGCCGCCGCAGGCGGTATCGTGCCGTTGTACTGCCAGTATTTCGACCAGCAGTATGCCATGATTAAATTGCTTACCCCCTCGGTGGTTGGCCATTTCGATCTTATTCGTCTTTTTGATTCAGGCTATAAAAAGCGATTGCTGCAGCCTGAGATAATGGAGAGGATCGAAAGAAATCTGCAGCTTATCGCCGAACTCGATCTCATCATGGATTTCAACCTTCGATCGCTCTTAAAAGATGCCGATGAACCCTATATCTCCAGGGTGATCCTGGACATGGCTCGCCAGATGAACATCGCGGTGGTACCGGGGGACGACTCGCACGGTCTCAGTTCCGTTGGGGCGAATATGGAAAAATGGGTGACATTTCTTGCAGAACAGGGCTTTGACACCAACTGGAAGGAGCCGAAACTGATCAGCTACTAGGAACAATCCCAAACAACCTGCTGCCAGCAACGGTACACTCCTACCTGATTGTCTGAAAGCTACATTTATGTCGGACACTGTATCCATTTTGTCGATCTCTTCGTCGATTGCTGCCCGGCCAATCGCCATAACGGCCTCCGTTCCAGCCTCTTCTCTCTTCATGGTCCTGTTTTTGCATTCCTCATTACACCAGTGAGGAAAACACATGACCGAAAAACACCATATAATAGATACGACCCTGCGTGAAGGCGAACAGACCCCCGGCCTGCTCTTTTCTCTGGCCGAAAAAAAGCGGATTCTCGACGGCCTGGTCAAGATCGGCGTAACCGAGGCAGAACTTGGGGTTTCCTCAAAATTTCACCCCTGCCCTGAATCACTCATCGACTATTGCCGCACCACCCATCCGCATCTCACCCTGTCGCTGTGGAGCCGATGCAGAAAAGAAGACATTATTCACGCCTCGGGTCTCGCCCCCGACATCCTGTCACTCTCCATCCCGGTATCCGATCTGCACCTGCAGGACCGACTGCACAAAAACCGCCTCTGGGCTCTGCACACCATGGCGGCGAGCATTGACCTGGCCAGGCAGATGGGCATGGCGGTGTCTGTTGGCTTTGAAGACGCAACCAGAAGCGACCCCAATTTTTTAGTGCAAATGGCCGAAGCGGCACAGCACCATGGCGCAGTACGCATCCGACTCGCTGACACCGTGGGCATAGCCTCCCCCACGCAGTTCACAACCCTTATCGACACTTTGAAAAAGGCGCACATCGACTGCCAGCTGGCCGTGCATACCCATAACGATTTCGGCATGGCCACGGCTAATGCCATCGCGGCTCTTGAAGCCGGCGCCTCATCGGTTGACGCCGTCGTCCTGGGTTTGGGCGAACGAACCGGCTGCGCCCGGCTCGAGGAGATTGTCGGCTACCTGAGTCTGGCCCGAGGCGTACAGAATTTAAGGGCCGAGTTTCTCAAGCCGCTGGCCCGCTATGTGGCCCAGATCACCGGCAGGACTATCGCGGGCAACCGCCCGGTTATCGGGGAGGATATCTTTACCTGTGAAACCGGGCTCCATCTGCAGGGGTTGCAAAATAAACCGGAGACTTATGAGCCGTTTAACCCGGAAAACGTCCAGGCCGAACGTAAACTTCTTTTTGGCGCCAAAAGTGGCCGCCAGGCAATTCTCCAGCGCATGACTCAGCTGGATACCACCTTTTCAGGCCAACTCAACGACGGGATAATTCAGTCCATCCGCGACACGGCGACGAGGCTTAAGCGACCGCTGAACGACACAGAACTTATCCGACTTTTATCGGCTTAAAACACCTTAAAGAGTGGCAGAGGCGAAGGACAAAGCGCATCCATTCCCGCCAGATCTCTTTCGTTACAGTAGCCTTTGGCGATATAGCCCAGATCCAGAGCCTTGGCGGTGATGACCTGAAGATGCGTATGGTAGAACCAGTTGCCGTTTTCATGAAAATCACCGATTTCGGCAAAGGGTTCGCCGGCAGCAAAAGATTTGCCGATCCCCGGCAGGCTGCTGCGGCGCAAGTGACCGTAAAAGCTATAAAAGCTCTGAAAGTACGGGCTGTCGTGGCGCAGCAGGACAAAGCTGCCGTAATTGCCTTCACCGCTCTCATATCCGCTTTCGGCCACACTGCTGTCGAGCGGTGCATGCAGCGGCGTGCCCAGGGGAACGATGACGTCAAGGCCCAGATGGATAAACCGCTGTTCCGCCACCATCTGCGGGCAATCGGCAAGGAGTGCTTCCCTGTTTTCAAGGTAAGCGGATACTCCCCAGCGGTATTCTGTGCCCATCTTCTCTTCAAGCTTCTTTTGGAATCCCCGCTGATCACGCATGTCTATTGCCCCCAAAAGGCTGCTGTTTTGTGAAAGATCAGCAATATAGGGATCGCCCTGCAAATCCTCAAAAAGGGGCTGGTGCTCGACCTTGCGGCTGTACAGTAAAAATGGATAATGCATCGTATATCTCCTTACGACAGGACGAAATCGGTGGTTTTCAACAGACCCTCGACCGGTACGATCGGACTGCCGTCCTCATCTTCGCTGACCCCTTCCGGCCAGGTAAAATCGACCGATAGACCCTTGAAGTAGGATATATCATAGGGCAGCAATTGTACCGACAGGTCCTCGGCCGTACCGGTGATAATCGACGACAGGCCGAAATCCACCTCGCCGACAACCGTGCGGATAATATAACGGGGTATCTCCCGTCCGCTGCCGTCGCGGCGGACGCGGGTGGCAATATCCACCACATCATAGAGCGCCACCGGGTTGCTGGCATTCCACTGATTTTGTATCGGCAGGCCGGCAACATACAGATGATGAAACTCGATCCCCGCCTCGCGGCAGTTATAGGCGAGAAGCTGGATACTGTCCGGATTATCGTTGATCCTGCCCAGGAGCGGCGTATTGTTATAGACGGTGATCCCCTTATTCTTCAAGAGCCTTGCCAGACGACCATGCTCGGGCCGAAACTCCTCCGGCGTCAGAAACTGGGTCTCTATTTCAAGCCGCTGCGGGTTGACCATCGTCAGTTTATTGAGGCTTGCCAGTTTATCAATTACTTCTGCAGTATAGCGTTCCGGCTCATAATTAAACATAAGACTGCGCAGGCGGACAGCATTGACATGGGCAATATCTTCCAGCACCCGGATAATTTTGGCGACCTGGAATAAGGATTCCACACAGTCGTTTTCTGCGACGATCAACACATCGGTAATACGTTCATCCCCGCGGATATAATAAAGATCTTCTTCCGTGCAATTGGCGTCAATCTCGACCCGGGTTTCATGCACCCGGGAAATCATCGGTGACCTGGTGTCGACCAGGGAGGCAGACAGCGTTTCCCCGCTGCGAATAGCCGCCATGACCGTCTCGGTTGATTCCGGCTGAAACATGCCGCCGCCAAGACGCAGCGGACGGGAGCCGAGGAAAAGTCGGTCATCGCCCAGTTTCGCCATATACTGGATGTCGATGGTTCCTTCTTCATTGACCCGGATATTTTCCAGCTCATTGGCAATGGGGGCAAACTGCTTGAAATAATCCGGGGTATAGGGGCTGCGAATCCAGATAAAATTAGCATTTCCCGCGACCGGCTCGACGGCCCAGCCACTGGAATTCCAGTCCATCTTGCCGATGGGTGTGGCGGTGCAGATTCTCGGCACAACCCGGTCGGACAGATGCGCCCGCAAATAACTGCCAACCTGCAGACCTTTGGCAATCGGCGACCAGTAGACGCTGTTGCCGTGGATGGGACTGCAGGGAATATAGATATAATGCAGCTCGGCTCCGGCCCCGCGTAGCAGACTGAACAGACGGACCAGTTCCGGCCCTTCATCGTTGCAGTCTTTCAGAAACGGCGTCTGGACATAGACGCCAATCCCGTTTTTGACAAGCTCGGAGATGATCATCAGGCACTGGGGGGAGATCTCGTCCGGGTGAATGAAATGGGTGGCAATCTCCATCCGCTTGCCGCGCTCCTGCAGCTCCAGATTCTTGCGCTTGAGATAATTGAGCAGCCGGGAATCGTCGCCAAGAAACATATGCGGATAGTAGGCAATGGAACGGGTCGCCAGACGCAGGGTCTGGACGTGCTCTATCGCCATCAGGCCGTCAATGGCACTCGCCATAAGGTCCATGTTCATAAAGGGGTCGCCGCCGGTAATGACAATCTCTTTAATGGAAGGAGAATTTCTGACGTGTTCGACCGCCTCTACAACAGCCTCTGCGGTAGGATTGGTCTGGTTCCGTTCCTCTTTATGCTTGCGAAAGCAAAACCGGCAATAGACCGGACAGCCCATATTGAGGAGAAAGATCACCCGATTCTGGTACATCTGTTCCAGTAATCCCTGATGGAACTGGCCGATCCAGGTATTGGTATGGCCGATGTTATCGAGCTCCTCAACAAATGGCAGATACTGGTAGGCAACATTTCTCGATACCCGCATCTGCCGCACCGTATGCATGGAAAGCCGGACTGGATAGGTATCGATAACCTTCTGCAGATCGGCCCGATCCGTTTCCTTCAGCTTGATATTGGTGAGTTCTTCCAGATGTTCAGTAGTCTTGATAGAGATAAACCTGTTGCCGGGCAGCACCACCTCAAGAATGGCCATGAGCAGCAGGTGCGGCATCACTATATTGTTGATACTGATTTTTCCCGTACCATCAGCACGCCCCAGCTGCTCCAGCAATTCACGTAAGAAACCAGGAACATCATCACCATAGCCACAGGCGGCAAGAAGCCTGGCAAGCTTGGCCCGGCCATCACCGGTCTGGATTATTTCGAAGAAAGCTCGGTCAATCAGGGGGCGTACCCCAAGATGGTCCAGAAAGGCGGTCAAGGCAGCCTGCACATCGGCAAGCAGCAGCTGCTTTTCTTCCCCTGAATTCTGGTAAACAATTCCTAACACAGCGTCTTCCGCCATCATTTCATGACCTCCCAGGTTATTGAATGAAAATTAGGAATTGACATTCAAGGTAAAATTTGTAATTTTATACTATAATAGTAAATGATAAACTATTATAGTGCGATATTAATTCATCCCAAATAAAAATGTCAAAAGGAAAATACTACTTTTCAAAGTCGCTCGAAAAAGGACTGAAGATACTCGCCCTTTTTACGAAGGATTCCCCAACCTTGACCCAGAGTGAAATTGCCAAAACTCTGGACCTCAACATGACCACGACCTACCGCTATATCAATACGCTGGTCGAGATGGGATATCTGGAAAAAGACCTGAAAACCAAGGTGATCAAACCTTCTCTCCACTGTCTGCTCCTGTGCATCAACCTGATGCACTCCATAGACAACTTCAAAATGATCAAAGAGGTTGTCAACCGAATCAACCGGGAAAACAATATCAGCATAGATGTCATTTTCGCCGAAAATGACACCCTGATGCGCGTCTATCACAAAGAGGCGGCGGAAACACTGACCTACAGGCTGCCGGAATTCTCCAAGAACAGCCTGCACAACACAGCCCTCGGCAAAGCATATCTCTCAAGCCTGCCGAACAGCCTGATTACCGAAAAGGTTGCCGCGATGACACTGGTCGCAAAAACACCAAAGACCATCATCGACAAGGCAAAGCTCTTAGAAGAAATAGCGATTACCAAAAGACGTGGATTCGCCCTGGCCGATGAAGAATATCTGCCCGGGGTGCTGGCCATTGCCGCACCGCTGTATGACCCGGTCACCGGCCTGGGAATTGGGGCCGTGTCATTTGATTTTTCCGTACTGCAGCACAGTGGTGCAGAAATAATAGCCGCCTACGGGCAGAAAATACAAGAAACAGCCAGGATTCTTTCCGAGCTATTACCTGCGGAGAAGAAAACCGGATAAGGCACATTCCGCAAGATACCTACTCATACTCGACCTCGACGGACTTTTATGAAATCTAACAGCTGGAAACCATGGGCGCTGCTGGCGCCGTCAATGACCGCAGTCTTTCTCCTCCTCGTCATTCCTGTCTGTTTTATCGTCGTCTACAGCTTCTGGCTGCGTGCCCCCAGCGGCGCTGATATCCCGGCCTTTCAGATGGGTAATTACGCCAAATTCTTTGAAGATTTCTTTTATCCCCAAATCCTCCTGCGCACTATCCGTATCTCCTTTGAAACGGTCTTTCTCTGCATCCTCATGGGCTATATTCCGGCCTATTTTTTCTACCGCAGCAGCAGCCGGCATAAGCAGATTTTTCTCCTGCTTATTATGCTGCCCTTCTGGGTCAGCTTCATCATCCGCACCATGAGTTGGATCAACATCATGGGCGATACCGGGTTGATCAATCATTTCCTGTTGAGAATAGGCCTGATTCAGGCGCCGATCTCGATGCTCTACAATGAGTTCACCGTGCTGATGGGGCTGCTCATGTACCTGCTGCCCTTTATGATCCTGAACATCTATGTCAGCCTCGAGGGCATCGACAAAAGTCTGCTCGAAGCGGCCCGCTCCATGGGCTGTACCGAATGGCAGGCCTTTCGTGAGGTGACTCTGCCCCTCAGCCTTCCCGGGCTCAGCGCCGGGTCGCTTTTAGTCTTTGTGCTGACGGCGGGCACCTATCTGCCGCCGATGATCCTCGGCGGACCGGGCAACGACATGATCGCCAACCTTATTTTCAAGCGGGTCATCGGCACCCTCGACTGGCCCTTCGGTTCCGCTATCAGTGTTATTTTACTGGCACTGCTCTTTATTATTGTCTGGACCTACAACCGTTATCTGGGAATCAACCAGATCTTCAAAAGCTTTCAGGGGAATTAGTATATGCGACGCTCTTCCATAGGCTGGAAACTCATCAGGCTGCACACAATCCTGGTCTATATCTTCATGTTTACCCCTATAGTGGTGGTCATTGTCCTGGCTTTCAACCCCAAACAGTTTGGCATCTTTCCCATGGAAGGATTCAGTTTTCGCTGGTTTGTCAAACTGGCCCAGAACGATTCGATCATCGACGCTTTCAAGAATTCCCTGATCCTGGGCGGGCTGACAGCGGTGCTGTCGACCAGTATCGGCATCATGGCGGCGCTGGCCTTTATCCGCTTTGATTTTCGCGGTAAAAACACCATCAACACCCTGCTGCTCTCCCCGATCATGATTCCCGAGGTGGTTCTGGGGGTTGCCCTGCTGCTTTTCCTACGGTTTCTCCAGCAGCCGAAAAGCTTTGCCCTGCTGCTTATCGGCCATGTCGTTCTGACCCTGCCCTATGTTTTACTCATCGTCCAGGCCCGTCTGGTCGGCATAAAAAAAGAATACGAAGAAGCGGCCAAGTCCCTCGGGGCCAATGGCTTTCAGACCTTTATGGAAGTGACATTTCCGCTTCTTCTGCCGGCCATTCTCGCCGGGGCCCTTTTTTCCTTTACCATATCGTTTGATGACATCACCGCCACCCTGTTCTGGGCCACCGCCGAAAACCAGACGGTTCCGGTCAAGATTTTCAGCATGCTGCGCAACTCGATCAGTCCGGAAATTAACGCCCTGGGCACGGTGATGATTGTCATGACCGTTGCCACCCCCCTGCTGGCAGGATATCTGTCGCGCAAGTTTACCAATTTAAAAGCCTAGCACGTAAGACAAAACCATCAACAGAGGAGAACCAATGACCACACTAACAACAGAAAAACTGGATAGGGTATATGACGCCTATAAAAGTGGCCGACTGAGCCGTCGTCATTTCCTCAAATACCTTGCTCTGGCCGGCGCCTCCATAGGCCTTGTGGGATCACCCTTTGGCAGCATGCTAGGAGATGCCCGGGCAGCTAACTCTATCCGTTTTGATAGCTGGGGCGGCCCGACTTCCGAGGCTCTCCGCAAATACGCCTTCAAACCCTTTACGGAAAAAACAGGGATAGAAGTGATTGAAGGTGAATTCGGCGACATGGACTCCTATCTGACCAGAGTCAAGGCCTCCTATCCGCCGGGGGGAGAGTTCAACATTGCCCACCTGAGCGCCGTCTTCGATTATGCCCGCTATGCGGAACTGGGTTTTGCATCAGTACTTGATGAATCAAAAATTCCCAACCTGCAAAACGTCATGCCTTCCATGATCAAACCACTGCGAGAGATAACCAAGGGAACACTTTCCGCAGTTCCCTATGATCTTGGTCAGACTGGAATCGCCTATAACAGTAACAAAATAAGCAAGGAAAAGGCCGAGAAACTGGGAGTTGGTCTGCTATGGGATAAAGAACTGAAAGGCAAGCTGGGCAGTTGGGGCGGTGATTTCAGAACCAATATGTGGTATGCCGCACTGCACACCAACCAGGACCCCAACAAGATGACCGACCTCAAGGCTATCTGGGCCGCACTGCGTGAACAGCGCGACCTGATGAAAAAATACTGGAGCTCCGGAGCCGAACTGATGAGCCTGCTCGCCAACGGGGAAATCTATGCCACCGTCGCCTGGTCCGGCAGGGTTGCCGCGCTGCAGCAGGAAGGTCACCCCATCGGCTATCTCTCGCCCAAAGGCACCTATTCCTGGATGGAATATCTCTTTGTCCTCAAGGGGACCGACCTGGACGTGGCCCAAAAACTGCTCAACTTCATGCTCGAGCCTGCGGCCGCCATAGCGGTATCCGAAGGCCAGAACTATCCGCCGAGCCTTGATCCGACCAAGGTTGCCCTGACCGACAAGATCAAAAAAATGCCGGCCTTTGATCCGACCGGCAAGCTGGACGGCTATCTCTTTGCCGATCCGGCCTACTGGAACGCCAACCAGCTGGAATGGACAGAAAAATGGGACCGCATCAAGGCGGGAAGCTGATATTTTTCTTGGTAAACCAGGGCCGGGCACTTCGCGCTGCCAGGTATCCGGCCCTGCAGTACATAATCAAAAACGGGGAGACAACGTACATTGGCTACCAGCAAGAAACAACCCTTGGTTCAGTTCAAAGGCATAATGAAGCAATACGGCAAGGTGACCGCCGTGGAGAAAATGGATTTTGACATCGAAGAAGGCAGCCTGGTAACCTTGCTGGGTCCTTCTGGCTGCGGCAAAACGACCCTGCTGCGCATGGTTGCCGGACTTGAAGATCCGACCGAGGGCGATATCTATATCAAAGGTGTACGCATAAATGATACCCCGATCCATAAGCGCAACCTGGGAATGATTTTCCAGAATTATGCTCTTTTTCCCCATAAGACTATTTTTGACAACGTCGCCTTTGGCCTGAAATACCGCAACGTATCAAAAGACCAGATCCGGGAGAAGGTTATGCAGGCCCTGGAAATGGTCCGGCTGCCCGGCGTCGAAAACCGCATGCCCAGTCAGCTCTCCGGCGGTCAGCAGCAGCGCATCGCCATGGCCCGCGCAATCGTCATTGAACCCGATGTGCTGCTGATGGATGAACCGCTCTCCGCCCTCGATGAAAACCTACGCGAAGAAATGCGACGGGAAGTGGACAACCTGCAGCAGATGCTGGGGGTCACCACAATTTTCGTCACCCATGACCAGCGTGAAGCACTGTCCATGTCGGATAAGATCCTGGTCATGAAGGCCGGCCGTAAACAGCAGGAAGGCGATCCGCAGACTGTCTATAACCAGCCGGTCAATCATTTTGTCGCCGATTTTCTAGGCCACTCCAATTTTATCAAGGGTCAGATTGTCGACGTCAATAAGGAGCACGTCCATGTTCAGATTGAAACCGGCGACCTGCTCATTGCCGATAATAAAAACACCTTTAACCTGGGGGATCGGGTCGAGCTGGTGGTCCGCGCCCAGCGTTTCGATCTGGTAGACGAAGATGAAATTACCACGAAACAGGAGATGAATTCCTTTGCCGGCCGCATCAAGGACCGCAGCTACATGGGAGGAGAAGTTAGTTATTTCATTGAGTTGGGTACTGGAAGAGAAATTCACATTATCAGCATGATGCGCACCAGAATCTACAGCATCGGCGAAAAGGTCCGAGTGCAGGTGGCACCGCATCATTGCCATCTGCTCGCCATTGAATCTTGATGGTGTCGTAAAAATTCCCCAAAGGGGAGAGCAATCTTCATCTGCTCTGCTCAATCGTTAAATTGTTATAAAACTGAAGAAGTTAAGGTTATCTATGCTGCAACTCGACCAGATCACAAAAGGATTTTCCCAACGGTATCCCGCCCGCTTTTTGACGATTGACTCCCATACCCAAGGAGAACCCACCAGACTGCTGATAGGAGGCGTGGGAGAACTCCCCGGCAGGACGATCATAGAAAAACGGGATTTTTTCGCCTCACGATACGACAATTTGCGCCTGCTGCTCACCCAGGAACCGAGAGGCCATAGAGATATGTTCGCCGCGGTGGTCACCGAACCGGTCAGCCCACAGGCGAAGTTCGGCCTCATCTATATGGACGCCAGACGTTACCCCTATCTCTGCGGCCATGCCACCATCGGCGCCGTCACCGCCCTCATTGAAACCGGCGCGATTGAAGCGGAAAACGGCGATACGATTATCACTGTCGACACCCCATCCGGCCCCCTGCACGCCCATACCCGGGTTGCAGCCGGCCGGGTGCTCTCGGTCGGCATCGATATGGTGCCGTCCTTTGTCCAAAAAACGGATTGCCCGCTGGAAATACCGGGATTCGGCCGGGTGAACGTTGATCTGGTCTGCGTCGGCGGTTTTTTTGCCATGGTGTCGGCGGCATCGATCGGCATCGAGCTCAGTGCCAGCAACAGCACCGAACTTATTGCCCTCGGCATGGCTATAATCGATGCGGCCAACCGGGAGCTGCAGGTCTATCACCCTGAACGAGCTGAGGTCAACAGCATTGACGTTACCGAATTTTATGCCGAAAACCCCGGAGATGAGCAAGGCCGAAACGGCACAAGCGTAGTCACCTACGGCGAGTCCCATATGGACAGATCCCCCTGTGGCACCGGTACCACGGCGAAAATGACCCTGATGCACCATAAGGGCAGCCTCGGCATTGGCGATACCTACCGGAATGCGAGCCCTTTGGGCACAGTTTTCGAGGGTAGAATAATCCGTGAATTGACCATAGGCGAATTTGGCGGTATTATCGGTCAGGTCAGGGGAAGTGCGACAATCACCGGGTTGCATCAATTTGTCCTTGACCCAAATGATCCGTTCCAAAATGGTTTCTTACTGTGAGTCTATGCAAGAAAAGCACTGCCCTGAAATTGTTCTACACAACGCCAATCTGGCCAGCGGCAATACCAACACCCCGATTCTCCCAACGGCTGACGCCCTGGCTCTCTGCCGGGGACGCATCATCGCGCTTGGCAGCAGCGACGACATGCTCCATCTGGCAGGCCCGGATACGCAAAAGATCGACCTTGACGGTCGCCTGATCGTCCCCGGGTTTTTCGACAGCCACATCCATTTCTACGAATGGGCCCTGAAGCGCCGGGATCTGCAGCTGGACGACCTGGCCAGTCTCGAAGAGCTGCTTGCCCGGGTACAAAACAGTGCCCAAAACCTTGCCCCCGGCCAGTGGATCATGGGTCAGGGCTGGAACGAGACCGAATGGAGCGTCCCCCGCCAACCCAGCCGGCAGAGCCTTGACCAGGCGGCCCCGGACCATCCGGTATTGCTGTGGCGCTGCGATCTCCACATGGCCGTAGCCAATTCAGCGGCACTGCGTTTAGCCGGGATAGACAACACCACCCCGGACCCGCCCGAAGGAAGGATCGAACGTGATGAAGCTGGAGAACCCACCGGCGTCCTGCGCGAACTGGCCATCAACCTGGTACGCCGGGCTATTGATGCCCCGACGGCTGCCCGGGTGACCGACGCCTTTGCCGATGGCATCAAGGCACTGCATCGCTGGGGAATCACCAGTATTCAAGATATACGGCTGATGGCCGACAGCGATGGCGCCAGCTCCTTTCAGTGTTTCCAGCAGCTTGACCAGGATGGACAGCTCGATCTTCGCTGCTGGATGAGCCTGCCCGGCCACCAGCTTGAGGATATCATCGGCCTTGGCCTCCGCTCCGGTTTCGGCAGCGACTGCCTGCGCATCGGCCATATCAAGTTTTTTTCCGACGGCGGCATGGGGGCGCGCACGGCCTGGATGATCGACCCCTATCTTGATGCCGAACGCGGCATGCCGCTCATGGATATGCAACTGCTGGCCAGAGACATCGAGAAAGCCGACCGAGCCGGCCTCTCGGTCATGGTCCATGCTATCGGGGATCGCGCCAACCGGGAAATAATCAGTCTATTCGAGGATCTTGCGGAAAAGCGCAAGACGTATCCGACACCACTGCCCCCTGCTTTTCGCCACCGTATCGAGCATGTGCAGATGATCCGTCCGGAAGACGTCAAACGAATCGGCACGCTCAACCTGGCACTCAACGTCACCCCGGCGAATATGATTCTGGACATTAATCTTATCGACCGTATCGTCGCGGAAAAGGGCCAATGGGCATATGCCTTCCGACAGCTGATAGACACGGGGGCACCAGTCATGTTCAGCTCTGACTGCCCGGTATGCAGTCCCGACCCGCTGCCGGCCATTCATGCCGCGGTCACCAGGCAGCGCCCTGACGGCACACCGGAGCAAGGCTGGTACCCGAAAGCCAGGATCAGTGTCGCCGAGGCATTGAACGCGTACACCTCCGTCCCGGCGGCAGTTCACAATGCCAGCAACCTGGGAGCTATTGCACCAGGCAACAGAGCCGATCTGGCGGTGCTCAGCACCAACATCCTCAATGATCCGCCATCTTCTATCCCCGGAACACAAGTGGATATGACCCTTTTTGATGGCCGGATCGTGCACCGACTCTTTTAACCTGTTAAATCAAACTGGAGCGCAACAATGGATAAGCGTATCAACTCTGTGCTGGTTCTGGGGCTTGGCAAAGTCGGCTACCTGGTGGCCCTTCTGCTGCATGAGACGGGATTCAAGGTAACAGGTGCTGATGTACACCCCGTTGAAACATTTCCGTTCCCCGTCCACCCCCTCGATGTCACCAGCCACGCCGACCTGACGGCCGCACTCAAAAACCATGAGGCGATTATTTCCTGCCTGCCCTATCATTTCAACGTCGCGGTAGCCCGGGTCGCCGCACAATGCGGGGTCCACTACTTTGATCTCACCGAGGATGTCGGCACCACCAGGGCAATCAGCGAAATGAGCAAAACCACGCCGACGGTCATGGCGCCGCAATGTGGCCTGGCGCCCGGCTTTATTGCTATTGTCGGGGCTTCCCTGGCCCGGAAATTTGACAAAATCAGATCCATCAAGCTGCGGGTCGGTGCCCTGCCGAAGCATCCGACCGGCCTGCTCGGCTACGCCTTCAACTGGTCGCCGGAGGGGGTGGTCAATGAATATCTCAATGATTGTGAAGTCATTGAGGGGGGGGTCCGCAAATGGGTTTCGCCTCTTGAATGGCTGGAGATGATAGTCATCAATGGCCTGCAGCTGGAGGCCTTCACCACTTCGGGGGGGCTGGGCACCATGTGCGAGACCTACCATGGCCTGGTGGAGAACCTCGACTACAAATCTATCCGATACCCAGGGCACGCCGCCCTGATGAACTTTTTCCTGCACGAACTGTTGATGCGCGAAGACAGGGCCCACGCCGGCAAGATCCTGGTCAACGCCAAGCCGCCGGTAAGCGAAGATGTGGTGTATATCCACGCCTCCGCAGAAGGCTGGCAGAACGGCAATCTCAATCGTGAAGAATTCGTCAGAGCCTATTCTCCGATCGAAATTGCCGGAAAAATGCGCCGAACCATTGCCTGGACAACCGCCGCTTCGATCTGTTCGGTGGTGGAAATGGTCAGCAGCGGGGCCCTGCCGGAGAAAGGATTTATCAAGCAGGAGGAAATTCCTCTGGCTACCTTTCTTGCCACCCATAATGGGCGGTTGTATGACGGCCGCCCCCATGGCGGCAGGTTGATCTGAGCAAGATCATTTATCCAGCACATGGTGCAGCAGCCGGGCAAGATCGCGCCGATCAAGCCTGGTCAGACCATACGCCTCTGCCCGCTGCATGGCCTGCCGATATTCTTTGGCGGAAACGGCAGACCCAAGCTCAACAAAGGCATCGGCTCTGCCGCAGGGTCGATACTGGTCCATGATATTCACATAACAGTTGACCGATATTTGCTCTGCCAGAAACCGGAGAATACCGTCCGTCTCGGCACCGCCACCGGGCATCAGCAGATGCCGGACCAGCAGCCCGTGTTCCGCCAGCCCCTGACCATTGATCTGCAGATCACCCACCTGCCGCTGCATTTCCTGCAGCGCCATCCGGGCGACTTCCGGGTAATCGGCAGCCTTGGCATATCGCCTGGCGGAATCTGCAGACCAGAACTTACAATCCGGCATATAGATATCGACTATGCCATCGAGCAGGCTGAGGGCAGCAACGCTGTCATACCCGCTGCTGTTGTAGATGAGCGGGACCCTGAGACCGCCTGCAACAGCAAACGGCAGAGCCGCAAGAATCTGCGGAACCACATGGCTGGGAGTGACCAGATTGATGTTATGGCATCCCTGCGCCTGCAACTCCACCATCACCTCGGCCAGCTGCCGGTCATCGACCGCAAGGCAGCCGGATTCGTGCATATGGTCGGGATGGCTGATGTCGTAGTTCTGGCAAAACACGCAGAGCAGACTGCAGCCACAGAAAAAAATCGTCCCGGAACCATGCTCGCCAACGAGCACTGCCTCCTCGCCAAAATGCGGTCCATAGCTGGCAATCTCGGCTTTCACGCCAGTGCGGCACAAGCCGAGCTGGCCTTGCAGCCGGTCGACTTTGCACCGGCGCGGACATAAGCTGCAATCTGCCAGCAACCGCCGGCTCGCCTCAATTCGCTCTGCCAGCAGACCTGATCGTGCAGCTGCGAGATAGGAACTCGTGGTCATCGACTCTCTCCTGGACATATCGATAAAAATAACTCCGCCAACACTCGGTCCGGCAACCTTAAAACCTGGATGGCGCAAAAGCCCCCGGATCAAGAACCGGTTTCCTGCCGCAGGCAATATCCGCCACCAGCTGACCGGTTCCCGGACCTAAGGAGATGCCCAGCATGGCATGACCGGTTGCCAGAATGAGATTGGGATAGAGCTCGGTGCGACCAATGATGGGCAGGCCGTCTGGCGTCGTCGGTCTGAGCCCGGCCCAGCTTGTGATATGTTCAGGCAGCCGGGGAAAATTGAGGTAGCGGCGGGCAGCGCTCATGATGGTCTGGATTTGCCAGTAGCTGACCGACATATCAAGCGCACTCAATTCAAGACGACCGGTAAAGCGCAGCAGATCACCCATAGGCGAAGCCGCGATTTTCTGTTCGCCCAGCAACAGGGCGTGGCGAAGGGTGTCTGGTGGAGCGGCCATGGTGATACTGTACCCTTTCGCCGGCTGCACCGGGACATCCAGGTGCAATCCCCTGACCACCTCAGGCGACCATGAGCCGGCGGCCAGGATAACCTCCTCCGGGCAGAATGTACCGCACCTGGTCACGACGCCACACACACGTCTGTTCCTTCCCTGCAACTGGTGCACCGGACAGTGTTCATGAATTTCACCCCCCAGACCCCGTACACGCAGGGCGAGCTGCTGCAGAAAGAGTCCGGGATTGAGGTTGGCATCCCCTGGATAAAGAATTCCTCCGACAACCGTATCGGTAACCGCCGGTTCAAGACGACGCAGCTCTTGGTGGTCGTAAATGGTGGCTGCCACGCCATGGCTGCGCAACAGCTCCGCTTCCTCGCACCCTGCACGCAAGGCAGCGACCTGGCGATAGAGATAGAGCAGGCCTTTTTGCTGATAATTGCAGACGATCCCCTCCTCGTCTATCAAGTGCGCATAGTTTTGCGCACTCAACTCCCCCAGGGCTTTGAGTGGCGAAAGGGCCCTGTCGACATTGCCCTGCGAGCAGTTCCGGACAAAGCGCAGCAGCCATTGCAGGTAATCGGGAGCGAAGCTGAACTGCATGGCAAAGGGACTGGTCGAGGGACGAAGCAGCCACTTGATTGTCTGCGCGATCACCCCGGGTGCAGCCAGTGGAATAATGTGGCTGGGTACAATGTGCCCGGCATTACCGGTTGAACTCCCGTCAGCGACACTGCCGCTGTCGATGAGGGTCACCTTCCGCCCGGCACGCAGCAGGTAATAAGCGCAGTTCAGTCCGATCGAACCACCGCCGATGATGAGAATATCTTGCCTGTCGCTCATCCTTTTCCTCCTGCCGTCAACTCTGCTGCGTGACAATCATTTGGGAATACCACCGGCAAAAGGATCACGCGAATCCACCAGCAGTTCCCCTCTGGCCATGACCCATGCCTCGCCGGTAATTGTCGGGACGAGCTGCTCGCCGACGGCTTCGATCTTGCCCTCGAAAATGGAGCCGATAATACTCTGCTGCCGCCAGACCTGCCCCGCACCAAGTTTCCCGTCGGCGTAGAGACAGGCCAGCTTGGCACTTGTCCCCGTCCCGCATGGCGAACGGTCATATGCCGCACCCGGACAGAGGACAAAGTTTCTGCTGTCGGCTTCCCGGCTCGCACCAAACAGTTCAATATGGTCAATTTCGGCACCGTTGCTGCCCCGTATCCCCCCGGCTGTCAACTGGCGGCGTATTTCCCGGCAAAAACCGGTAAGCTGTTCCAGGTTAGCCGCCGTGATAACAAGATCATGATCATGCACCAGAAAGAACCAGTTGCCGCCCCAGGCGACATCGCCATGGATGGTTTTGCCGGCAATTTCAAGGGGAACCCGGGTGAGAAAACGATACGCCGGCACATTTTTCAAGGACACACGATTCGGATAGTCATTTGCCTTGCCCTGTGCAGTCGGATGCAAGGTCGCTTCGACAACTCCCACCGGGGTTTCAACTTTCACCGTTCCCGGCTGAATCCTGCCGAGAAAAGAAAGTGTGGCGATCACCCCGATCATGCCGTGACCGCACATGCCGAGATAGCCGACGTCATTAAAAAAGATAACCCCGAACTGGCAATCCTGCTGAGCCGGCGCAACCAGATAGGCGCCGACCAGGACATCCGAGCCCCGGGGTTCATGCAGGATGGTTTTCCGCAAGGTGTCATGCTGCTGCTGCAGAACAGCCAGCTGTTCGGCAACCGACCCCCGGGGAACAGAAAAAGGCAGCTCAGGGATAAGCCGCGTCGGTTCGCCTCCGGTATGCGAGTCTATGTACGGTATCGATTTCATCGGATATCCATTGCCGGCAAGGCGGCAAACAGTTTCTTAAAGGCCGATTTTTCATGTTCTTCAAGGGGCAGCAAAGGCCTTCGGGGACTGCCGACATCAATGCCCAGCAGTTCGCAGCCGTATTTAACCTTCTGGGTGTAGCTGCCGCTCTCAAGGCTGCGCAACAATACCAGAAGCCCTGACATCATGTCCCTCGCGGCAAGAAAATCCCCGGCCAAGGCAGCGTCCAGCACCTGACGGTGCAGGCGGGGAGCACAGGAAGCGCCACCGCCAATCCAGCAGGTTGCCCCCCAGAGGAAATAGTCCAGGGCCTGATCATCGCTGCCGCAGATCATCTGATACCTGTCTTTATAGCGGAGATGGAATTCATACACCCGGGACATATCGCCGCTCGCCTCTTTAATGCCGACAACGTTTTCGACCCCTGTCAGCTCATCCATGACGTCGTAACCAATTTCCGTCCCGGCGCGCCAGGGGAAATTGTAAAGAATGACCGGGATGGTAACCGATTGGGCCACAACCCGGTAATGGGCGAGTAATTCCTGCTGATTGGGACGGGAATACGGCGGCACGGCGACCATCAGACCGTCGTAGCCCATCGTTTCAGCAGCCTGGCTGTAGCCGATGACATCCCGGGTTGCACCGCTGTTCGTCCCGGCGATGAGCACCGCCCGATTGCGCACTTTTTCTTTTACAAAGCGAAAGATTTCCAACCGTTCCGCTTCGCTTAACGCATACACTTCCCCGGTTGTCCCGCCGGGTACAAAACCGGCAACCCCTTCTGCCAGCAGAAATTCGATAAGCTGCTCCAGGACCGGGTAATTGATATTTTCATTGGCATCAAAGGGCGTGACTAAAGGGGCAAATAATCCAGTATATCGCACAGAAAACTCCTCGTAGTTATACAGGGATAAAAAGGAATCGGATCATTGGGCGAGAGCGTTTACTGCTAAGAAACGCTTTCAGGCAGAAGCTAATTCAAATTTAAGACTTGTCAAATCCGGTACCATAAACCGAAAAAAATTGTGATTACCACCAAACTTACACTATATCGGCTTATGAGGTGCCCTTTGCACGGGACGCCATAAACCCATCCCTGGGGGCTTGACCGCAGCCATCCAGGCTGCGGGACACCCGTCCAAAGGGCACCTCATATCCCTCTGGACCTACCAGGCTGAACTGTAGTGGCCATCACCAAAAGAATTGTCCGGGAAAATTGAGTACACCGCGGAAGATGGTTACTGTTGCCGGATACAGGGAGAGTGGACGGGCCTCTGTGGGATCGCAGGCGCCCATTTCACCCGCCACAACGAACAATATTACCGAGAAATATATCGAACCACTGACCATAAGGATGACAAGATGAAAGACACAACGATTCAGGAGCGGGCAACCGGCGCCATCATGGGTGCCTTGATCGGCGACGCCCTCGCCCTCGGCCCGCATTGGTATTATGACCTGACCGAGCTGCGCCGCGATTACGGCGAATGGATCGCGGACTACACCGACCCCAAACCAGGTCGCTACCATAGCGGCCAAAAAGCCGGACAACTTTCCCAGGCAGGCTATATTCTCACTTTGATGCTGCAATCGCTGGGAGATTGCGGCGGCTATAATGAGACTGATTTTTGCCGAAGGCTGGATGAGGAGCTTTTCCCATTACTCGACGGCAGCCCGATGAATGGACCGGGAGGGTATACCAGCCAGTCCATCCGCGAGGCCTGGAAACGGCGCGTACAACAAAAGCTGCCCTGGAACCAGACCGGTGGCCATGCCGATACCACAGAAGCAATCGAACGCACCCTGGCCATTGCCGTCCGCTATGCCCGGCAACCAGGAAAAATGGCCAGTGCGGTGACCGGCAATACTGTCCTGACGCAGGCCGACGACACCGTGGTCTCGATGACTGTCGCCTACGGTGCGGTGCTCGCCATGCTGGTTCAGGGGCACCCGCTTGACCCGAGCCTGTCCGCCAGATTAATGCAGCTGGTCAAAACCGGTGAGCTGCCTTTTCATGCGGTCACCAGTGAAAACCTGCAGGCGCCCAATCCGGGGGTCCCCGAACCAAGCCGCGCAGGACGCTTTGCCTCACCCGACGCCCTGCTGACCCCATCCTACATGGCTTCGGCTGCCGCTGATCCGGGAATCAGGATCGAGCCTGCATGGAAGGTTTCCCTCGTTTACGGCATGCCCTGCGCGATCTACCATCAACTGCCGGCGGCTTACTACCTGGCAGCGCGGTTTCATGACGACTTCGAGTCCGCCATACTCCATGCCGTCAATGGCGGCGGGCAGAACCAGGCACGGGCAATCCTCACCGGGGCGCTGGTCGGCGCGCAGACCGGTATCTCCGGTATTCCGCAGCGCTTGCTGGATGGTCTTGACAATTCAGCCAGTCTTCGTCGGCTGGCCGATCAAATCGCGGCACAGGTATAGAGAACAAAAGGGGTGACATCAATGGCGCAGACATTTACTGCAGGCAGTTTTATCGGACGCTGGTTTTTTGCTCTGGTCCTGGTGCTGGGATCTTACAACCCTACCGCGTATTCCTACGTCAGCTGGGTACTTGCCCGAAGTACACACTTTGGCCCGGTGGTGGCCCTGGTGGGGCTCGTTCTGCTGATCGGCTGGATCATCTATCTCCGCGCGACGTTCCAGTCGATGGGCTGGCTCGGCATTACCCTGGGCGCAGCCGTATTGGGATGTTTGGTCTGGTTGATGGTGGATCAGGGCTGGTTCAGCCTGGATTCACAAGATACAATTATCTGGATAGTACTCGTAATACTTTCACTGATCCTTGCCATCGGGATGTGCTGGTCCATTCTCCGGCGAAATATAACCGGCCAGATCGATGTGGACCACGTCGACGATTGAACCCACCCCGATAGACAGAGAGAAAGCCGGGATACAACGACAGAATGGATAAGATTGTTTTCAGGCGGAAGGCGTCTATCCCCGGCAGTACACAGAGGAGGAAAGATCATGACAAATCAAGATGTTCGTTTTATTTCCCGAATATTTCACGAGTGTGGCCTTTTTCCCAATAATGAAAATCTGCCCCTGGTGGTTTTTAAATCCCCGCTCAAGGATGCCCGGATCGTACCGGAGTATTTTGAAAAAATATTCAGCGACAACGGCTGGCCGGCTGCCTGGCGCAATGGACTCTATGATTTCCATCACTATCACTCCAGGGCACACGAGGTCCTCGGGGTATATTCAGGGTGGGTGCGTGCCTGTTTTGGTGGTCCTCAGGGAGAAATTCTGGAGGCGGAGAAGGGAGATGTAATCATAATCCCCGCCGGGGTTTCCCACTGCAATAAAGGGCAATCCCCAGATTTCAAGGTGGTCGGCGGCTATCCTGTCGGCCAGCCGGTAGATATGATGTACGGAAAACCGGAAGAGCGGCCACAAGCGGATAGAAACATCGCCCAGGTGCACCTGCCAGCCACCGACCCTGTTTTCGGCATCGATGGCCTGCTGCTGGAGCTATGGCAATAAATGTTTGTAATTAATAATAAAGTTCAGACCAGAAGGTCCAGATGGATATGAGGAGCCCTTTGCACAGGACGTCATAAACCCATCCCTGGGGGCTTGACCGCAGCCATCCAGGCTGCGGAACACCCGTGCAAAGGGCACCTCATATCCCCATGTAGCTGATGTTTAGTGGTAATCACATAACTGTTTGTCTATGCTGTTAATAATATTGGCGCCCGATCTCATCAGGACGGCAAGGTGTAGTCACGCCCCGCAAACTGGATTTTTTCGGCTGTCGGGCTCATGGGGGCGACCGCATGCACGCCGCCGCATTGCGAGCACACTCCGACATACGTTTCCAGGATAAAGGCTGCCTGACAACCCTGGCAAACCGTCTCGATGGGGCCCTGCTGAATCTTCTGGTCCCTCACAGTACCGCCATGGGCATGAAAGACAAATTCTACCAACTCTTTTCCTTTGGAAAAAGGCCCGCCATTATTACTGGTACATCCGCAACCGCATCCCGACATATTCCACTCCTGTTATTGTAATTTTCTGTTTAGTCTTTGCACTTTTAACCCGCCTTTTTCACCAGTAAAGATGATTACATATCAACTCGTTACCCGTTGAGGCATAAAATGTTCATGATGATTCCGGGTTAGGTACTTTTGTGATGCGTCTTACAATAGAACACGGTTGATCAAATCACCTTGACATAGGTCAAAACCTTTCCGGGTCTTGCAGTTTCGGAAAAAAGCCACCAAAAGCTGAAACATCTGTGTAAAAATATACTCGGTTTATGGACCATTGCGGCATGGTGCATTCGAAAGCATGGCGGTAAACCCCAAACCATCAAACCTTGTCACAACCTCAGCTCGAATTATTTTTCATGCTCACCGTTTCGTGTACCGGCCGCGCGCCTCGCTGCGGCACGGGCGGCTTGCAAAGCCAGGCCCCAGGTAACCAGCAGCGGGAAAAATAGTGTAATGTAATGTGTAAGATCAGAGGGAAACGCTTTCTCAAAGAGCCTGAAAAAATGACCGCCAATGCACCTGTCCAGGCTTTCTTCCCGTTTACCGGGGGTTGGCCGAGGAACTCATTGTAATAGAAAATGGTTAGTGGTAACAATATATGTCCCTGTAATTACGCAACAACAAATCACCACATTGTGGCAATGTCTTTTGTGCCAGCGTTCCTGCCATTAACTACTTTGGCATTTTTTATAAATGAAGAAAGGGAAGAGTTTAGATAAATTGGAAATATGTGAACTTTAGGCCAAGAGAATTTGTTATTAAGGCGGCTATTGATCAGTAGACATAGAAGCATATTTTGTCCACGGATGCATGAAGAAGGATTTAAGTTTTTCCGGTAGCCTCTGAAGTGAGCGCATAATGCTTTCGACTCTCTTATAGAGTTCAAAACCGCCGCTCGTCGTCTGTCGGCCAATTTTATGGTTTTTTAAATAATTCCATACATGTTCGTCCGGATTCAATTCCGGAGCATAAGGTGGAAGGAAGAAAATACGTAATTTGCCTTCCGTCGATTCAACATACTTTCGTACTTCTTCAGACCGGTGGACTGAATGATTGTCAACAATAAAAAAAATGTTACTCGAGGCTTTGAATATTAAACGTTTTAAAAAACTGATGAATACATCGGCATTCACATTGTCTTCCGTAGCCATGAACCGCATGATACCACGACTATTTATCGCAGAAATCAAGTTGACTCGGTGTCTCTTTCCCGTCGTCTTGACGACCGGAGTTTGCCCTCGAGGAGCCCAGGTGGTGCCGGAATGATAGTCAGAACGGACAGACGATTCGTCACCGAAGTAAATTTCTGCCTGATGCTTTTTCGCAAGCTTTTGTATCTCCTTGTAATCCTCCGCCATCCACTTGAATACAGCAAGCTCATCTCGCTGGATGGCTTGACGCGTCGGACGCTGTGGGCTCAACCCAAGCTTCTTCAACAGCCGACCTACAGCCGTATCGCTCATTTTCACCTTGAATTCGCGCATAATAAATTCACGAACCATAGCCCGAGTCCAGAGAGCAAACTCAAATTTGAGCTGCCGTGGGTCGTTCCCAACGACAATCTGATAGAGTCTTCGAAGTTGTTGGCCGCCCAGTTTCGGCGACTTGCCCGGCGCTTTTCTGCTGCGCAGAGCATCAATGCCGCCCTCACGGTATTTCGCGATCCACGTGTAAATAAGCGTTCGGGTGAAACCGAGGGCTTTGATTACAACTTCGGGACTCTCGCCAGCCTCAACACGCTTGACAGCCCTGATGCGAATTGCTTCAAGAGCTTTACGATCAATTTTTCTTCCGTCTGAATTATCCATGGATGGAGTATAACATATGTCTACTGATTAACGCACTACTTAACAGTAAAGATCTCTCCTATAAACCAGGAAAGACTGATTGGAAATATGTTAACATTTGGAGAAGAAAATTTTCAGTAAACGATGATGTCCTTTCGCATATTGTTTTTTTGAGGGGGATATGCGAAGTCGCATAATCAGTTGTTAGCAAGCATAAATATTGTGCATAAAGAAACATGTTCAGAATATTTCTCTATTAACTAGGACACACATATGGAATTTGGAGTATTGCAAGCACTTACATATTTTCTTAAAGAAATCTTTGGGTTTATTACGAGTAAGCTCGATGTAATATTGGCTTTCTTCCTTTTTCTAATGGGCTATAGACTTTTCAAACTTTCGATCCAAAAGACCAATTTGAATAATGGCGAGTTAGACTATAAGGCATTCTTGATATTAAGCTTACCGGCCGTGTTCATTTCATTATTCGGTGCAATATTTGTTATCAATTTGGTTCAAATAAATTTGCTCATAATGTTCCTTTTTGGCGCTCTTATGACTGGGATTGCCTTCGCGATAATGGGATATCTATTGCTTATTAGAGGTGTATTTCAAGAAACTAATGTAGAGGCCGTATGGAAAGACAAGTCCTTGATCTTAAAGAAGGCTTCTCCAGGGACGATATTTGCTCTCTTTGGTGTTTGCGTTATTGTTTTCTCCTTGTGGAAAGGCACTCAAATGGTAAGTAACTACCAAGCCACTCAAGCAACTGTAAATAAAGAAGTAATATCTGCTATTGATAGAAATGTTCCTGAAGTTATAAGTATTTTAAAGGAGTATTTAAATTCACGTAAAAATGACCAAGACAAACAAAATATAGGTAATTCTAGAGATAAATTAGATCTATCCAAGGAAAAGACAAATTGAATTCGTTAACTAGTGCGTGAACGTGGATTGTCAACTGCGCTACGCTGCATTGGCAACCGGTTACGCTTGCGGTCTCGCAGTTCAGATAGCTCCTATAATTCTTGACTGCTAGAGAGGCGATCCGTCAGGAAACATCTTAACCAAACGAATCTACGAATCGCTTTGCGTTGGCAGTACAAATCTTGCACCCGAGCCTGCACAACATTGACGTGATTTCAACCACAATACCTAACATAATCGTTGAAGTTCTTCGCAAAAATAATCTGGAATTATCTCGGAGGGTCGGCAACACAAAATGTGATAGACATTCGACCTCTTGAATGCCTTATAATCATTAGATATATTCAGTGCAGCCACTTAAGAAGTGTAAATTTTATTTTTTAAAAAAGTTCAGTCAATAATGCTCTTTTTTCTCAAAAGGAAACAGGTCACAAAATGAAGCTTTTCAACATCGGTGCCAGGCCGGAAGATTTTGAGCTCATATTCAATCATATTCCGATGGGAATCGCTTATCTGGATCGTGACTTCAAAATTCTCAACATGAATCCCTATCTTCTGAAAAAGCTCGGGGTAAGCCTTGAGAACGTCAGAGGAAGGCACTGCTACGAACTGCACGCTGAATTATTGGGAGAGATAAAAAAGGACCTCAAAACGTGCAATGACTGTAAGGCCCCGGAGGCAATGGAGACGGGAGAGATGCAGACCTTCGTCAAAGAAATCACCCCAGGTTTCATAGTCGAAAATATCATGGTCCCGGTGAAGAACGAGAGAGGAGAGGTCATCGGGGTCATAGAGCTGTTTCAGGATATTACCGAGAGTATACAAACGGACAGGGAACTGCGGGAAAGTGAAGAAAAATACAAAAGCTTGGTCGAAAATATCGGTATCGGTGTAGCTCTTATCAGTCCTGCCATGGAAATAATTACCATGAACAAGCAAATGAATAAATGGTTTCCGAATATTGACGTTTCAAAAAAACCTGTTTGCTTTCAAACATTTAATGACGCTCCCAGGGAAGATATCTGTTCCTGTTGTCCCACGATTAAAACGTTACAGGATGGACAGGTCCATGAATCGGTAACGGATACGCCGCTTGGCAATGAAATCAGAAATTATAGAATAATCTCTTCACCTATTTTTAATTCGGACGGCAAAGTCACCGCCGCGATAGAGATGGTCGAAGACATCACCGAGGGCAAAAAGGCGGAGATAAAAATACAAGAATATCAGAATAACCTGGAGGGTCTGGTCAAGGAGCGTACCGAAAGACTGTCAATTACAAACAGGGAATTGAATAAGGAAATTGCTAATCGCAAGCAGGCGGAAAAGGAACGAGAGGCAACAATCGAATTTTTGCGTTTTACTAACGAAAGCCGGGGAACCAAAGAACTGAGTCATGCAGCAATAGCCTTTCTCCAAAAACAATCAGCCTGCGAAGCTGTGGGAATAAGGTTGAAAGAGAAAAATGACTATCCCTATTACGAGACGCGGGGTTTTTCGGACGAGTTCGTTCTCGCGGAGACACGGCTATGCGCCCGGGACGAGGCCGGGCTTCTGATCTGCGACAGCACCGGCAACCCAGTGCTCGAATGCATGTGCGGTAACGTCATCTGCGGTCGTTTTGATCCTTCCAAACCATTTTTCACAGCACAGGGAAGCTTCTGGAGCAACCACACCACCGAACTGCTCGCCTCGTCTTCTGAAGCAGACCGGCAGTCCCGTACACGCAATCGCTGTAATAGCGAAGGGTACGAGTCGGTAGCCCTGATCCCACTGCGTCTTGGTACGGAATGCCTGGGGCTTCTCCAGTTGAACGATCGGAGAAAAGAACGATTCAACCTTGAAACCATTGCCCTGCTGGAGCGACTCGCAGGCTACTTAGCTGTGGCACTGAGCAAATTTCAGTCCGAAGAGAAGCTTCAAGTTCTAAATGAGGAACTTGAAATGAGGGTCGAAGAAAGGACCCACGAGCTGCTGGAAACCCAAAAACAGTATCTACATGCGGAAAAGCTATCGGCGATCGGCAAGCTTTCCGCCTCCATCGCCCATGAGTTCAACAATCCTCTCCAGAGTGTTATGACCATTATCAAAGGGATCGATCAATACGTTCCCCTGGAAAAAACGGAAGCAGAACTCGTCACGCTGGCTCTAGAGGAATGCCAAAGGATGAAGAATCTCATCGCTAATCTCAGAGATTTCTTCCAGCCTACTTCCGGCATACTTACACAGGTAGACATTCATGCTCTCCTTGACCCCCTCCTCTTGATCTGCAAAAAAGACTTTCATACTCGTAAAATCAGCATCATAAAAAAGTACGCCGACAATCTCCCCTCGATTATGGGGGTTATTGATCAGCTGAAACAGGTCTTTCTCAATCTGTTAAATAATGCTGCAGACGCATGCCAAGGCGACGGTATGATGATCACTATTACAACTGAAGTAATCAACGGGGAGAACATTGCAGTCCGCATTGAAGATAACGGCATAGGCATAAGCCCAGAAAATATCGCCCATATCTTTGAACCTTTTTTCACCACTAAGCAAGACCTAAAAGGAACTGGTCTTGGTTTATCCGTAAGTTATGGCATTATAAAAAAACATGGTGGCTATATAGATGTGAAAAGTGAACCCGGTAAGGGATCAAAATTTTCAGTTTTTCTACCCGTTGTGAAAGTATAAAAGGAATTTGGACTGTAATGGAAAAGAAAACCGGGTTAAGGATTTACGTTACTCTCAGAGGCTGGTCAGAATCACTGGTGTCATCGTGGTCGTCTTGGTAAAATGGTCTGTTTTGAGTGTTATCAACCCATCAGCAATTCAATACAAATGAGGAGGAAAAAATGACAAATAACGTCGTTATCACAGTTTCATGCGGGACTGATGATCCCAATCGTGCCACTCGAGCCATTCATTTAGCAACAGTTGCTCACAAAGAGGGAAAAAACGTCACCCTGTTTCTTCTCGATGAAGGAGTGTATCTCGCCAAGATAGGTCTTTTAGACAACCTTCGCGCAGCAACCGGGGATGTGGCGGATGATCTCATGACGTATCTGCAAGCCAACGAAGTACCGGTGCTTGCCTGCACGCCATGCGCCAAGGCTCGGCGAATAACGGAGAGTGATCTGATTGAAGGGGCGAGAATGGGTACTGCTGTCGAATTGATACGGTTGTCCTGCGATGCAACGGTTATCAGCCTGTAGGACTCATTTCAATGAGATGCTGGCGGCTGCCTGACTCTTTTGGGGGTAATGGTGAGGTTGCAGGCAGCAAAAGGAGTAGAAGAGTCAAGTCGTTGCTTGACTCTTCTACAGTTTAAAACGTCTCAGAAAGTCGATTTAGCCGCACTCACGATCTCTCCTATGAATCTTCACCGAAAAACCATCAAGAAAGTCTTCCAGAGAACCTTTGCTAGCCCGCATATTTCATGGATGGTTTATATTTGTCCAGAAGTGATTCTTTTGCGGTTTTGTAGAGTCACTTCGCCTTTTCGCCGACGCTTGAGAGGTATTTTCATGAATATAGCGCGCACCTCTCCCATAGCCCCCGTTTTATCTCAACACGCCGGGGCAGCGCTCAGACCTGTCTTTACCCGGAGGCGAGTCTTGCTGCGACTTTGGCAAAAATCTCCTGATACGGATAGCTGTCACTCAATAACACCCGTATCTTTCTGGTATTACGTATAATCACCGCTCCTATCTTGAGTAGTTTCAGGCGGATTGTTGCAACTTGACTGCGTGCCAGTTCCGTTCCGGCCAGGCACCGCCGCCGAATAGTTTCCAGTTAGACATAGCGGAAGAAAGCAATAATGATCAGAAAAGCCATGAAAAAAACGTCCCTCCTGCCGGCCATGGATCGCATCGTCGGTGGCATCAAAATCGAGAATCAGTTCTTCCGGTCCATCACTATAAGAGGCAATGAAACGATCCACTAATACCTTATGGATGGCAATCGCCTCATCACATCCCATTCGGTTTTCAAACCGGCACAGGGTCGACGGACTGGCCAAGGCTTGCGTCTTCCCGAGAGCGGTCTGAATCAACGGATCTGTTCGTAACGTCTCATGGTCATTGAGGTCTTCATAGCCCAGGCAGATCGCATAGACACGCTGACGCAAGAGGCTTGCAGGATCATGCCGGATCTGTTTTTTGCGCCGGTGATCCGATAAACTTCTGGCGATATCATCAGTTAACTGTAAACGACGATCCATTTCTCGAAGAAGAACCGCTCCACCATCACTGGTTATGTCTCCTCCGGTAAAATCGGTTTGAACTAACCGTTGTTTACAGTTTGTGAAGTCCATTGGCCTTGTGGTACATTTTGTCATGGCGAACCCTCCCTTTATTTTCTTTCTAGGCAATTGAATTATAAAGGATTTTTGAGGTTTCGCCTTCTTTTTATGAAATATTCAGGCTAGCCAGGTTGACACCGATCAAAATCAATTTGGGAATGAGCGCGTTTATTGCCCTATCTGCAGCAAAACAGGAAACAACCAAGCCACAGCGTTCCACTGCGAGACAAACTGAAACGCTGTGGAACATATGTTCCATAATGTTCCACAAGAAGCAAAACAACACCAGCTCTACTTTCTTCCAAATAGTGTCGTATCTATTTATAATATCGCACAAAAAATGAATACTGTAACATTGTGGTACAGTATCTGCAATACAATGGACAAGAGGAGAGTTTCATTATTTGAGTGAGAAAATGACTAAAAGGAGACCCCTATGTCCTCAATCGCATTGTTTAACAGCATTTTCACGATGGAAAAGGAAATCCGGGAAAAACTGGCCGTGGCATCCGGTTATGTTACTATTCAAGATCATGACATAATCGATGAAACGTGCCTGCAGTACAAATTAAAGAAAGATAAGGTGGCAGAAGCTCTTTATAGTCCGACATCCGTCTTTAACAAGTTCACATTTGAGAGAGAGCGCACCACGGCTCACATAAAACTTGCCTTGGCTGAACATATCAGCCGTTCCAAAATTATTTTTTCCGGTTTCATTACCCACTTAATTCCCTCTTCGGTGAGCCACATCTTGAAAGTGGGTGTCTTTGATGAAAAACAAGGTCGTATTAAGCGGGCAATCGCCGAGGGCTTGATCGAGAAAAAGGCTGTCAATCTGATTCATCATCATGACCTTAAAGCAATAGGCTGGACGGATTTTCTCTTTGCCAAGACAGTAAGTGATCCATCTCTTTACGACATTGTTATTCCTGTCGGGTCCAGTAGCCCTGATGCGGTGGTGCAACGTATCATGGAAAACTATCACAAACCAGCTGTTCTCGAAACCGAAACATCCAGGCAAGCTGTCGTGGACTTCATCCTGGCAACGCAGGTCGAGTTAGCCTTGATCGAAAAAGGCTACATTCCCTCTGTTGTGAGCAACAATGGGCACATTACCCTGTTCGTTAACAAAAGTGTTCTCAATTTTTCAAAACTAGCTAATGCACTGAAAAGAATAGCTAAAAGTGTAAGCGGTGTACAAAATGTTGAGGTCGCGACGGGCAAAGATTACTACGTGTCCGTTTACAGAGCGCAGGAATTCTCTCTCCCGCCTAAGGTTTTACTGGTTGATGATGAACAGGAGTTTGTGGAAACGCTTGCCGAACGACTCAATACGCGAAACTATGGTTCTTATCCTGTTCTTGATGGCGAGCAGGCCCTCGACTTATTGGCGCAGGAAACTCCTGATGTCATAGTTCTCGACTTGAAAATGCCAGGTGTGAGCGGTGTTGAAGTTCTCTTTCAAGCAAAAGCAGTGAAACCTGAAATTGAAATTATCATCCTTACCGGCCACGGATCAGAGGAAGATGAAAAAAAATGTATGGAACTCGGAGCCTATGCCTATTTGCAGAAACCTGTTGATATAGTTCAACTAACAGCAAAGATCGACGAGGCCTACAAGAAAGTGGCAATGGCCAAATTAGCGCAGGCAAAACTTCACCCCTAACTATTGAGAGGCAGTGCAATGAATAGTCAGTTAGCGACAAAAGTTATGCTGGTAGATGACGAGAAAGATTTTATCGAAATTTTGTCCCAGCGTCTCGAAACCCGTGGACTCAAGGTCATAGCGGTGACAAGCGGCGAAGAAGCATTGGCCATGACTGATGACCAGAATTTTGATGTTGCAGTCGTCGATATTGCCATGCCGGGGATAAACGGTATCGAGACCCTCAAGCAGATCAAAGAAAAAAGACCTGACATCGAAGTCATTATGCTTACCGGACAGGGCACGATACAAAGTGGCATTGAAGCGATGAAACACGGGGCAATAGATTACCTTGAGAAACCGGTAGACTTAACCATTCTCATGGAAAAAATACGCCTGGCTAAGCAGCAACGGATTCTCATGCTGGAAAAGAAATCGGCAAACGAAGTGAGAAACATTCTAAAAAGTAAAAGCTGGTAAAATTCTGTTTCTCTCTGCAGAAGCATTTTCCCTCTAACCAACGGTAATTAAGGAAACAGGCTACTGTAAACCAGCCGAAAAAGAACTGGTGCGTCCAGGTGTTGTAAAGACCAAAATTCACCGAACTGTTTGAGACAGACTTCGGAAAAAGGAGAAGTGTTATGGATACAAAAAAATCGACCATCCGAAACCTGGTTATCCCTATTGAGCACTACCCACATTTGAGCGAAAATCAGACTCTGCAGGAGGCAATACAGTCATTTATGTCTTTTCGGGCAGGACAGCAGGAACGTCAGCACTATTCCATGCTGTTCGTGGTCAACGACCTGAATCAACTGGTCGGTAAATTATTCTTGATGGATATCATGCATGGGCTGGCGCCGGGTCTCCTGAAAGGCACGAAGGTGGGAAAGTTTGAAGGCAAAGAAGGAGATTTTCTGGACCTGGCTCCTCTCTATGAAACATCAACATTTTCAGAATGTGGAAAGAATCGAGATAAGCCCATAAAATCACTTGTGCATCCCATTGATTTTTCATTTCCGGCGGACACCCACATTCTAAAAGCGTTAGTCATGATGTCCAACCGAAACGAATTTGATGTTCCGGTAACCGATGACGGCACCATAATCGGTGTTCTGCGCCTTGAGGAGATCTTCATGGCCATGTGCAACACCTACTGCCCCATTCCATAAGAAAACATAAAGAGGAGAAGAGGATGAGTGCTGCAGATTCTACCACTATCAGCCTGCCTGAAACCCCAAAAAAATTCGATTGGAAGCGGCTCACCTTCATGTTGCTTGGCATGGGGCTTTTTGTCTTTGTCTATTACTGTCCTCCGTGGCCCGATGCCATTGACCCCATGGGGGAACACTTTGTTCTGAGCCAGCAAGCCAAAGGAGCCTTAGCCGTTTTTTTGTTGGCGGCAACATGGTGGGTCTTTGAAGTTGTTCCAATCGGTGTCACCAGCTTAACCATTGGTGTTTTACAGGCACTTTTCATGATCCGTGATCCAAAAGTTGCCTTCAAGGATTTCATGGACCCATCCGTGCTGTTTATCTTCGGGTCCATAGTAATCGGCATGGTGTTTACCAAAACCGGTCTCACCAGGCGAATCGCGTATAAAATGCTCTCAATCGTCGGTGAAAAAACCAGCATGATAATGCTGGGCTGTTTTATTATGACCGCGGCCCTGACTCACGTTATGGCCCACACAGCAGTGGCTGCGACCATGTTTCCGCTACTTATGGCCATTCACGCTCTTTACTCCGACGAAGAAAAACCTTCGAAATTCGGCAAGGGGCTTTTCATAGGCATGGCATACGTGGCGGGAGCCGGTAGCATCATTACCCTGCTTGGTGCAGCCCGTGGAGCAGTAGCTCTTGGGTTCTATAAGGATATCACAAACGTGGATATCGGTTTTTTTGAACTCACTACTTATATGTTTCCTATCGGTTGGCTTATGACCTTTCTGCTCTGGGGATTTTTCATGCTCGTTTGCAAACCAGAACGTAAAGTTATTCACGGATTAAAGGAACGATCCAGGAACATGTATGCAGAACTGGGCAAATGGCGAAGAAATGAGATCTTGACCGTGGTTATCGTCGTCGCCACAATCCTCATCATTGCCCTGAAAAATTTTTTCCCGGCTTTTAGCGGACTACATAAAACAGGGATTTTGCTTTGTTCTACTATTGCGTTTTTTCTCTTTAATATTCTCGATGTGAATGACTTGGAAGATATCCCATGGAATATAATTTTACTCTTTGCCGGGGCCATGTCCATCGGTTTTTGCCTCTGGGAAACGGGCGCAGCGAAGTGGCTTGCTGTTAACTGGCTGATCCTGTTTGAGAACTCTCCACCGATTATCTTTATCCTCGGCATGGCCTTTTTTGTCATGATGATGACCAATTTTATCATGAACGTGGCAGCCATTGCCATATCCCTGCCCGTTGCTCTGGTTGTCGCACCCTATCTCGGGGTCGCCGGCGAGGTGATCCTGTTCTCTGCACTCGTCGTTTCCGGCATGCCCTTTTTGCTGCTGGTTGGTGCCGCACCAAACGCAATTGCCTACAACTCCAACATGTTCACCACCGGTGAATTCTTTTTATACGGCATACCGGCGAGTATTCTCTTGATGCTGGTTACTTGGCTGGCGGTGACCGTTATCTGGCCGCTAATGGGCATGGCGGTCTTTGTCCCAAAGGTAATATAAATACAATCCAACTGCAGGCATGCCGGCTGTTTTTTGGGTCCGCATGGGCTGTTTTCCCAGGTAACTTTTAATGAGCTTGAAGCTGAAAATAGACAACAGCTGTTTTGCTGAAGACGGTAACGGTCAACTCAATAAATTTTCAATTTATCGCTTATAAAAAGGAGGTAGGTCGTGTTCGGTTTTTCTAACAGAGTTATTTTTCTGGTCTTTTTACTATTAGGTATCCCCGGTGTGGTCATGGCAATGGCCACCGGGGAAGCCCCTTCTCTCGATCTTACCTCGCACTGGGTTGGCTACACCTCCCTTATTATTTTTGTGGTTGCCTATAGCCTGGTTATCGCGGAAGAGTATACGCATATGCGTAAATCAAAACCGATCCTGCTTGCTGCCGGGTTGATATGGGGGATTATTGCCTGGATATATGCCAGTAACGGTTTTACCCATGCAGCTGAAACAGCGGTTCGCCATAATATACTGGAATACGCGGAACTTTTTCTCTTCCTGCTGGTGGCAATGACCTACATTAACGCCATGGAGGAGCGGCAGGTTTTTGAGGCTATGCGGGTCAGACTGGTCTGTGCCGGATTTTCTTTTCGTAAGCTCTTTTGGGTTACGGGCTTGCTGGCATTTTTTATTTCGCCCGTAGCCGACAACCTGACCACCGCGATGCTTATGTGCGCTGTAGTCATGGCTATAGGCAAAGACAATGCTAAATTTATCGGTCTTGCCTGTATCAACATCGTTATTGCCGCCAATGCAGGAGGAGCATTTAGCCCATTTGGCGATATCACCACTCTTATGGTCTGGCAGAAAGGCATTGTAGATTTCTGGACTTTCTTTAATCTTTTTATCCCTTCTGTCGTTAACTGGCTGGTGCCGGCGGTAATCATGAGTTTTGCCGTACCAAAAATCAACCCTGCCACCTGCGAGATCGATGTCAAGATGAAACGCGGTGCTGTTGTGGTCATGCTCCTCTTTCTGATGACCATTGTTACCGCCGTCAGTTTTCATAGTTTTCTGTACCTGCCGCCCATGATGGGCATGATGACAGGTCTTGCATATCTGAAGATATTTGGTTTCTACCTGAAGAAAACCCATAAAAATGGACATGGTGTGGCAAGCTATGATCCGGAGAAAGCAGATGAAATGGTCGGCGACACTGTAGCTTTTGATGTATTCAAAAAGATTGCCCGAGCCGAGTGGGACACCATGATGTTTTTCTATGGTGTTATTCTCTGCGTGGGTGGACTTGGCTTTATTGGCTACCTGGGCATTGCTTCCCAGACCATGTATGGCGACTGGGGTCCAACAACGGCCAATGTGATGGTAGGGGTTCTTTCTGCTATCTTGGACAACATACCGGTCATGTTTGCAGTGCTTACCATGAATCCGGAGATGTCCATGGGACACTGGCTCCTGGTTACTCTTACTGCAGGGGTCGGTGGCAGCCTGCTTTCTATTGGCTCCGCTGCCGGTGTGGCACTCATGGGGCTCTCCAAGGGAAAGTATACTTTTTTCGGGCATATGAAATGGCTGCCGGTAATCGCCTTGGGGTATGCTGCCAGTATCGGTACGCATTTCCTGATAAACGGTCGTTTTTTCGACATTATGCCTCTCTAGCTCCTGTCGGCAAAAAACGGTGCTAAATGCATTCCCCCCTGGTGTTCAAACTGTTACTGCACGGATAGCTCGTGTTGTCCTGATGCAGCAACAGTTTGAGTTTTGGCTCAAGAGGCCACACACACAATTTCGTACACATGGGAAATAGTGCGGCCGGTATCTTGGGTATCTTTACTCAGAATCGGTTAAAGGTGTACTGCAAGATCACCAATTTATGAAAAGTAGGTACAGAATGCAATAAAACCGCTAGAATATAACAAATGGCCGCTGTGAATGTTAATATGTGACATATTTTCAACAAGATACAGTCGATGAAAACTAATCTTCCCGAGTTATTGAATGCAATTCCACATGGCATTGTCCTCCTCGATACAAAGCTATGTATCGTAGCTATAAATCGCTCCTGCGAGGGTCTGGTCGGCTATAGCAGTGATGAGGTTAGTGGAATATATAGTGACTTCATACTACGGACAAACCTTGGCAATAATGATCAGGTGTGCAGGAAGGTTTTAGAAGACGGCCTTTCCGTTTCCAAAGAAGGGAACTTAATAAACAAGAGGCGCGAGAAAATACCAATCCAGTTTACCATTTCCCGCTTGCATGACCTGCGACACAAGCCAACAGGGATACTGATTGTACTGGAAGACATTTCGGCTTTACAGGCAAAAAAAGCTGATCTCCAAGGAGATGACCAAGAATTCGGTATCATTGGCCATAGTCGACAGATGGAAGAAGTTTTTGAATTGATGTCTGTGCTTGCCCGCACTGATGCGTCAGTTTTGATCACCGGTGAAACAGGAACGGGAAAGGATAAGATCGCGGAGCAGCTCCATAAATTATCACAGCGTGGGCGTAAGCCATTTATCAAGGTCAACTGCGGCGCTCTGCCGGCAGCTTTACTTGAATCTGAACTTTTTGGTCATGTTAAAGGGGCGTTTACCGGTGCGGTAAACGATAATATCGGCATGTTTCGACTAGCCGACAAAGGGACTATATTTCTCACAGAGATAGGAGATCTATCACTTCCACTGCAGGTAAAACTGCTTTCCGTTCTGGACGATCATGCTTTTTATCCTGTGGGAGGAAGCAAACAAATAGAGATAGACGTACGTATTATTGCGGCAACCCATCGCTCTCTCAGGATGGAGGTAGAACAGGGACGCTTTAGGGAAGACCTCTTTTATCGGCTCAATGTTCTCCACTTGCACATACCTCCACTTCGGGAACGTGACGGTGACATTCCCCTGTTGCTGGATCATTTTTTACGCCAGTTCAGAACCAAACTCGCTCGGGATATTATTGGGTTCAACAGAAAATCGATCGACAGGCTCAGTTCTTACCACTACCCGGGCAATGTCCGCGAGTTGCGAAACATCGTAGAGTATGCGGTAACTTTCTGCCAGGAAAAAAAGATCGGGGTAAAAGATCTGCCGCAATACCTGGTAAAACCGACAAAGTCTCCTCGGGTCAATCACACCGATCATGTTGACCCTTCGCTTTCATCCCCTCCCCCGGAACAGTCCGTTCAAGCAAAAACTGGAGGTTGGGCTGAGGCGGAAAAAGAGAATATTATGGATGCGCTGGTTAAAACGGGGGGTAATCGTTCTAAGGCCGCTGAGCTTCTTGGCTGGGGAAGGACCACTCTTTGGCGTAAAATAAAAAAATACAGGCTGACATAAGGGGGAAAAATGAAAATCATGATGACAACAAGAGGCGACTATATATCTCCCCGATTTGATATGAGTGCGGAGGTTATCATTGCAACCTGTTATGACCGGCAACTGCTGGAAGAACCACATTCGTTGGTCTTGTCTGAGATGTCTGCTGAGTTGTTATGTGATCTTGTCCTCAAGGAAAACATTGGTGTCGTTGTCTGTGGAGGAATCGAAGAGGAACACTACCAATTTCTGATCTGGAAAAAAATCATGGTGTTCGATGCCGTCATCGGGCCCCATGCTGAGGTTCTGAGGTTGGTTATGGATAATTCTCTTAAACCAGGCGCGATGTTGTCGCGAGTAACATCCAGAGAGGGGGCCTTATGAAGCACAAATCCGGTTGGCTGGCAGGTATTCTTCCTTCTCCCTCAAGAGATATTGATCATGGAGCTGACCTTGACAAAAGTTACAAGAAATTTTCAAGAGGTCTTTCTCTTCTCTTGACGATACTGGTTCTGGTTCCGTTGACAATTATCTCTATCCTTTCACATTATCAATACAAACAACTGCTGCAAAAAGATGAGTTAACCCAACTGATGTTGAATCTGGAGCAAGCTCAGAGCACTATTGAACTCCTTGTATCAAAACTACAGTCAAGTGTCAGACTTGTTGCGCGCGATGATCGCTATCAAGATTTGATTGATCCAAAGAATCTTAAAGCCCTTTTCGTGAGGCTGCAGAAAGAGCATCCCGATTTTGCGGATATCGAGATCATTGATTCCGAAGGAATGCAGAAATCATATGTTGGGCCATATCATCTGAAGGCTCAAAACTACCGTGACCAAACCTGGTATCAGGAAGTTCTGCTCCGTGGGGTATACATCAGCAATGTTTTCTCCGGTTTCAGACAAGTTCCCCATTTTGTCATAGCCATAAGCAGAAAACATCCCAAACAGGAAGGGTCCTGGGTTTTACGTGTCACAATTGACGGCAAAACCTTACAACGCTTTGTTGATACTATCAGTACAACCTCCGTCGATGATATTTTTCTGGTTGATGCAAAGAATATAGCGCAGACACGCCCACAGCAATATGGTGAAATCGGTAAAGAAAATGTTCTTTACAGTGTTGACAAAACAATAAGTTCTGACATTTCCCGCTTTCTGTCAACACACAATAAGATCTTGCCAGAAGCTTCAGATTTAATTGTCCTGAAAAATTTCAACGGCCAGGAAGTCCTCCATGCATCCGTTCCGCTGAAGGGTACGCCATGGCGGATAGACATGGTAAAAAGACTCTATTTACAGGGAGATGCATGGTCCTCATTTAAAATACGCTTAGACACAATTTTTCTTTGTTGTGCAATTGTTGCGATATTTGTGATTTTAAAATTGAGCGACGGAATTACCAATCACATTCGTGAAGCAGACAAAAAACGGCAACAATTTCTTATCGAGGCCGAGCATGCAAATAAACTTGCCTCCATCGGTCGGTTGGCGGCGGGAGTGGGGCATGAAATAAACAATCCACTATCGATAATAAATGAAAAAACCGGTCTTATTCAGGATTATTTCGAAATGACAGGAGATTTCCAATACAAGGAATCAATGCAAGGGGCGCTCGACAGCATACAGAATAGTGTGGTGCGATGCAAAACAATAACCCACCGATTACTTGGCTTTGCCCGACATACTGATGTTCAGACAGAAGAAATTGACATCAACCTGGTTTTGCAGGAAGTTGTGGCTTTTCTGGCACAAGAAGCCACCTATAGTCAAATTGATATATGCTTTGAACTGGATCAGGATATACAGAAAATATTCAGCGATCGCAGCCAACTGCAGCAGGTTTTTCTAAATATCACAAACAATGCCATTGATGCGATTGGCAGCAATGGCCAAATTGTGCTGAGCAGTAAGCAGATTGATCCAGAAACCATTCAGGTAAAAATTACCGATACTGGAAAAGGGATGTCTCCGGATGTGCAACGACGCATCTTTGATCCTTTTTTTACTACCAAAGAAACCGGCAAAGGAACCGGCCTGGGGTTGTCCATAACCTATGGCATACTAAAAAAACTTGGTGGACGCATCAATGTGCAATCAGAGGTCGGCAAGGGAACAGAATTTGAAATTACCCTGCCGGTCAAAAACAGTTAAGAAGAAAGGATCACATGGATAAAGCAAAGCTGTTAATTATTGATGATGAAGTTGAGTTTGCCTCAACTCTGTGTGAACGCTTGCGTTTACGAGGCATAGACTCCACAGACGTACACAGTGGCACTGAGGGATTGAAGAAACTTGTTGAGATAGCTCCTAATATCGTAATTCTTGATCTAAAAATGCCAGATATAAATGGAATTGATGTTCTCGCTCGGATAAAAAAGCATGATCCCGACATTGAAGTCATAATGCTTACAGGCCATGGATCCAGGGCCGCCGGTATACTGGCAATGGAAAAAGGTGCCATCGATTACATCATGAAACCAACCGATATCAATGAACTTCTTGAAAAAATAAACTTCGCTTTTGCAAAGCACAACAAAGCATGAAAGCCCTATTGATGCGGTGACAGAAAATAGCATCCGACAGGAACAGGTTCAACCATTTGGGGAAACCCAACAACCATGTACCCACGGGCCATTTGGAAATATTAGAATCGCTTATCTCCTTCGAAATACGTTAGAAATCGACTTGGGTCGTTTTACCGGAAAGTCAGACGGCCTCCTATTGCATGAATGTTGGGGTTACCCCTGATTGCAAAGCTATCGGGTCAATTCAATATAGGTCCCGTTGATCAAACAGAGACTCAGCACATGGTGGAGATGCCGAGTGCCATAGTTCTATTGAAATGCGACATGGCTGGTGATGATACGAGGTTGGTCCAGGTCAAGGACCTCGGGCTCGATCCGCTGCAGCTCCTCAACATTCCAGTTGCCGTTGCGCTCGAGCAGCTCCAGAGCCTCGGCCTTGGACGGTGCCAGCACCGTTACATCAGCCTGCAGATAATTTTCCTTGTGGATATGCGGCTCATCCAGCATGGACCAGCTGGAAAAGCGTTTGCTGTGGCGCCAGACAAAAAGCAACATCGTTTTCCTCCGTAAAATCGATAACACATTACCAATGCAAACTCCAATGCATGTGCAAATGATGCGACATGAGTATTATTCATTCTGACAGATCAATTCGATTAGAAAGATCCCCAAGGGTGTGGACTCGGCCAGCGCCTCGGTATGTGGAACTCAAACCTATTTCAACTGGCTATCCTTACTGCCTCGCCTGTTAATACCGGTTGCAAAGGTCTGACGCTTCTCTTTCTCAGATTGACAGAGGATGCAGAGACGGACACCTGGAATAGCGTCTCTTCTGGCCGCCGGGATCGGCTCGTCGCATTCCTCGCAGTGGCTTAGGCTCTTGCCTTTAGGGATACGGCTCCTGGCTAATTTTACGGCATCTTCCACACTTGCATCGATTTGTTGTTGTACAGCTCCGTCGCTGGTCCACCCACCTGCCATTTTTTATCCTATGTTTCTCTGTTGCCTGCAAAAGGTCCGATTCACCAAAACGATCCGCGTTCCTCTCTTCATAGCTTCTAGCTTTCCATATTAGTCATCCTTTGGCTTCTCTGCTAGTCGGATATCAAGTAGGTATTCAGATCACCAGTCCATTTCATATCGCTTATCAACACAAACGCGCCTAACCGGATGAGATCCTGCAGATAGTCAGGCAACGAATATGCGTTATTTCATACACTGACACCGACCAGACCTTATGAGAAAGAATGGCAAGCCAAAGGGAGGCTCCGGTTTACTGGCCTTCGATGTGCCACTGTTAATACTCAGTTGAGGTGCACGCACAATGTGGCAAGGAAAACGTGGTCGGCTCTGAAACCTCCATGTAGAAAATGGAGATCCTTTCAATTCGACGAGGCTTATCAATAACGCAGGAATGGTTATCTTTGTACGACAGGTAAGGACGAAGCCGGAGAACTGAAAGGCCGGAAAAGTTTATTCCCTCAACAGCAGCAGATCCATATGAATTCGTTTAGTTTTCTTCTTGTCGATGATGAACAGGAGTTTATTGAGGCCCTTGCCTTGCGCCTGCGTCAGAGGGGCTACGCGGTGGAGTGTACTTTTACCGGGGCAGAAGCACTGAAACGACTTGAAATGGACAATTCTGTCGACATCGTATTACTCGATATCAGCATGCCTGCGCCAGACGGGATGACGACGCTGCAAAAAATCAAACTCAAGCATCCTCTTATTGAGGTCATTATGCTCACAGGCCACGCTTCGACCCGTTCTGCCGTTGAAGCGTTAAAGTTCGGCGCTTTCAATTATCTGACGAAACCGTGCGATCTACAAGATCTCATTTCCCTGTCAGAACAGGCAGCTGCCAGGAAGAGGGCGCGTGAGGCCAAATTACTCGACGCGAGGATAAAACCCTACATCTCAGATCAGGATCGGCAGGAGCTGATTCACCAGATTTTGGATAGTAAATATAGTGACTCTTAACAGAATGTTATTACCACTAAACTTCAGCTGCATAGGGATATGAGGTGCCCTTTGCACGGGTGTTCCGCAGCCTGGATGGCTGCGGTCAAGCCCCCAGGGACGGGTTTATGGCGTCCCGTGAAAAGGGCTCCTCATATCCCTCTGGACCTTCTAAGCTGAACTTTAGTGGTAATCACAACGGTTTATGAGCAGCAAGATCCTGCATAATTTTCGGCGCGCATAGAGGCCCCGCAAGGCCTTTGCCACCACTCACCTCGGCTAAGGCCAGAGCTGCCTGATTTTTTTCAAAAAAAGTCTTTGGTTCAAGAGTCCAGCCGGCGGCAAAGCGTCTTTCTTCTTTTTTCATGGTCCAGTAGATAGAGCGACCCGCCACCGGGGCGACCAGGCGAGGCTGCCAGCCGAGGGTGGTGTAGATATCCTGGAGTAAATCGGCAAGTTGTTGATGCAGAACCGGGTCATGCCGGTACCACTTTTTCATGGCCCAGACGGCGCCCGCATACATGGTGCGCAACGGTTTGACATCTTTAAGGTAACGGTTTCTAATCCGATTATCCGGATGCGAGGCATAGCGCTGCCAGCCTTTCAGGATGGTCCGGATAAGCCGGGAGAGGCTGGGACCATTCACCTTGAAATCCTGTTCAAAGGCCTCAAGGAGTATTTTTTCTTCCGCGCCTGCCGGAATATGGGGATGGCGATGGTTGAAACGGAACTGGCCATGGCTGTCGGAGACCTTGAATTCCTCCGGCGGCAATAAAGCCCCCTTTTCTTTCAACTCTGTATAGAGAGGCGTTCCCTGATTGGCAGTATACAGCATGAACTGGTGAAAATCGGTGGCATGGGAGACCGCATAGTCGATGACCTGATCGATATTTTCCGGACTATGCCCCTCCAAACCAATGATCGAGGAGCCGAGCACCCGGATACCGTGGTCCTGCAGGTCGTGGATCAGCGATCTTGTGTCAATGCCTGCAAGTTTTACATACTGGCTTTGTTTTCCCTCAAGGCCCATCCAGACCCAGGAAATACCAAGCTCGACGAGCTGTTCCATCCGATAGGAGCGCAGAACCTTGGCCGAGCTGAAGACATACAGGGCCCAGCTCTTATTATGTGCTTTCATCTGTTCGAGCAGGCCCAGTGCCCGTTGTTGATGGAGGAGGAAGTTTTCATCAAGGATAAAAAATGAGCTTGTCTGCAATTTTTCTTCCAGATCGGCCATCACCGCATAGAGCTCCTCCCCGGTCTCATAAAAATTATTGAATTTGCCCTTCCCGCCAAAAAGAGCCGAAGTTGAGCAGAAGTTGCATCCCATGGGACAGCCAACCGAAGGCACCACGATGGCCGCGGTATCTCCCGGCTTTTCGGAAAGCTCCTGGCCGAGGATCCTTGCACCAAAGGCCGAAGCCACCGCCGGATGCCTGACCGGCCTGGTCATATCCTGCCCCAGGTATTGACGAAACCATTTGATACCGTCGCCCCGGACGATATGATCGGCATCGATAAGTGTATCGATCCCTTCCATATTACTGATATGTCCACCGACCACGATAACTGCGCCGGGCTGATAGGTGCGGATCAGTTCGCACATTTTCTTGACCTTGTTGACATTGGGGATAATGGAACCGATGCCGATGACATGGTAGCGATTGGTGCGAATCGTCTCGATAAAGCGCTCCAGATCCGGAAAGTCGAGCAAAGTGCAGGGGGCTTCGATATTCTCTTTGATCATCAACAAACCAAAAGAGCGATGAAACATGCGCAGGCTGAAAACTCCCTGTACGCGGGTGACTTGATTGTGGTACAGTTCCATCGGATTGATTGCACTGCTGCCGTACTCGTCGTCCTGGGCATAGGGACCGAAAACACTGGTCAACAAGACCTGTGCCTTCGTACCAAGGTGATGGACCGGATACTTGTCTGTCATAGGGAATACCTCGTCGCCTGAAAGAATGTGGAAAAATGCATTGAGGTAGAGTAACTCATTAATTTGATGGTAGATAGTCAAGCGAGACAAATGACAATTCTTTTACAAAACGGCCGGAAGCAATGAAACGCTCCATCTGGTTTCTGCATCCGGTCGCTATCTTCGTTTTTTCGATAATTGCCCTCGGCCTCTCGCTGTTTTTGTATATCTACTGGTACGTTGAGGTGAGTACCGGCCTCAAGGCCGTCATCAAAAAGACCAACCTTGACCCGCAGCAGTTCGAATCGTGGCAGACCTGGGTGGTGATCATGGTTCTGTCAATCCTGGTCGGCATCATCCTGCTTGGCATTTTCATTATTTTTGTCTATCAGCGAAAAACCCAGGCCCTCTACCGGTCACAGTACAACTTCATCAACAGCTTTACCCATGAGCTGAAGACCCCGACGACTTCGCTCCGACTTTACCTGGAAACCTTCATAAAGCATGAGTTGCCAAGGGACAAGCAACTGAAATACCTGGAGTATATGCTGGCCGATGTCGGACGGCTCTCCGACAACATTAACAGCATCCTTCACCTGGCCCGAATCGAAGCCAAAATCTTTAGCGGCGAGCTCGTCATAGTCGACGCCGTGGCAGAGATAGAAGAGTTTTGCCGAAAAAATGGACAATTATTTCGCGGCAGCGAGATCGTCATGCAGCAGCAGCTCCCGAATTGCTATTATTGTGCGATAAATCAAGGACTTTTCCAGATGCTGCTGATGAACCTGCTGGCCAATGGCATCAGGCACAACGAGAGCGAGTGTCCGCGGATTACCATTACCTTCAGTCAGACGGAGAAAAACGTATTGATCTGCTTTGCCGATAACGGCATAGGGTTTGACAAGTCCCAGAGCAAGAAGATTTTCCAGAAATTTTTTCAGATCGAGCGGGAGAATTCGCATCATGTCGGCGGGACTGGTCTGGGGTTATATATGGTCGACCAGGTGGCCAGGTTCCACAAAGGCAAAATAACCGCCCAGAGCGACGGGATAGGCAAAGGAGCGAGCTTTACCCTGAGCTTGCCAAGACATCCCCCACCCATATTGGAGCAAGAGAGACCAAGTGACTGCAACAGCTAAAAAGCGCATCTTAATTATCGAAGATGACCGCCATATCGCCGAAGGCATCGAGTTGAACCTGAGCCTGCAGGGCCACGAGGTGAAGGTCGCGCAGAATGGCATCGAAGGGCTGGAAGCCTGGAAACAGTGGTGTCCCCATCTGATCGTGCTGGATCTCATGTTACCCGGCATCGACGGCATGCAGATTCTGCAAAACATTCGCCTGGAGGATGAACGCCTGCCTGTCCTCATCCTGTCGGCCAAGGTGGATGCCGCGGACAGGGTCGACGGTTTTCTCGTCGGGGTCGATGACTACATGACCAAACCCTTCAGCCTCGAAGAATTCCTCCTGCGAGTGGGCCGCCTGCTGACCCGGGATCAGTGGCAGCGGGAACAGGACGACACCCTGAAGACACCGGAACAAAAGCAGAACGTGTACCGCTTTGGTGCCAACACTGTTGATTTCTCCAGTGGCCAGGCGGAGTGCTGCGCCGGAACCATTCAACTGACCGAGCAGGAAATAAAGTTGCTCAAACTGTTTATTGTCAATAAAGGAAAGCCCCTGTCCCGCAGCAGATTACTGGAGATCGGCTGGGGCTACAACAAGGGAACGTCAACCCGTACCGTCGACAACTACATTGTCCGCTTCCGTCGCTACTTTGAAGAACAGCCCAAAAAGCCAAAATATTTTAAAAGCAGACGTTCGCTGGGCTATGTATTTGACCATGACCCAATTCAATAACCCGTGAAAAGTTGCTAAAATGCCCATCTCCCCACCACGTTATTCCGATGAAGAGCTGAACGGTTTCTTCACCGAGGCCTGCAATGCCCAAACAGCAGGGCGTTTCGCGGAGGCCGAGGAGAAATACCTGCTGCTGCTTGGGTACTTTCCGGACGCGGCCATGCTTCGCTATAACCTCGGCCTGGTATACTATAGTCTGGAAAACTTCACCGGCGCCCTGCACGAATTTTCCCAGGCCCTGACGTCTCAACCGGAAGACAGTGATACCCTTTTTAATCTGGCCCTCAGCCAGAAAAAAACCGGCGACAGCCGTGCCGCAGTTGCCACATACCGTCAGCTGCTGGAAGCCAGGCCGGACAATACCGACGCCTGGTACAATCTTGCCGGCTGTTATCGTGACACCCATGCCGACGAGCAGGCAATTTCCTGCTACCAAAGGGCGCTGGCGCTCGATTCCGATTATCTGCCGGCGCTCAACAATCTGGCCTATCTTTATCATCGCAGTGGCGATATGCAGCAGGCGGAAATCTGTTATCGACAGGTACTGACCTTGCGGTCGGACGACGATTCGGCACACTATATGCTCGCATCTCTTCTCGGCACTCCGCTTGAGCACGCTCCCGACTCCTATGTCCGGCATTTTTTCGATGCCTATGCTGAGGACTTTGAACAAAGTCTGGTGGATGGTCTGGGTTACGACACCCCCCGGCAGCTGCAGGCATGTTTTAAGAGATGTACTCAGCTAAAGGGCGTTAAGGATCAATACGACCATGGCCTCGATCTCGGCTGTGGGACTGGCCTCAGCGGTATCGCCTTCAAAGGCATTGTCCCTGTTCTTGATGGCGTTGACCTTTCCGCAAACATGCTTTTACAGGCAGCAGGAAAGGACTGTTACCATGGTCTGTACCAGGACAGCATCATTCACTACTTACAGACAACCGCGGCAACCTATGATTTTTTTCTCGCCACCGATGTTTTTATCTATGTCGGGGAATTGGGCGCTATTTTCAGCGCCCTGCGCGCTGTCGCCCGGCCGGGGGCACTCTTCTGCTTTTCTACGGAAACCCTCGATGCAACCGACTCAACGGGCTATCAGCTCCAAAAGACCGGCAGATTCGCCTATTCCCGCGACTATATCCACAGTATTGCGGGTGCAGCGGACTGGCTGGTGTTAACAGAAAAGAAGACCAGCCTGCGCAAAGAGAGAGAGAGGTGGGTTGCCGGCGATCTCTGGATTCTACAGATGAACACACGGCAACAATGAAGTTTTACTACCGGATTACATATATGTTCGACACCCTGTCCGGTACGTTTTCACCGGACCAGGATCACCTGCGAGCCGGATCCACAAGGCACTATTTCTCCGGGCTTTATCCCCTATCCAAACGGCAGGGAGCTGCGAAGCCGGTTTCTTCAGTCGTTATGTAAAGTGATGCAGGCGGCCACTACATCAAATTTTATACTATCCATGCATGAGTTCACGCCTTAATGTAAGGTACAGGGAAACAAAAAGTCACGTAGGGCGATAAAACCATGAGAAAAAAGGCTTCTTTGAAGACTTTTTTTCCGTCCCCTGCATCCTTATTTCGTCCTTAGTTCGTGCACTATTTGTTATTAGTGACTTAGAAATGATTGTCTTGTAAAAAAACAGTGCCCAACTCCCGTAAAAAAATCAACGATCAAAGACGAATTTATGAATGAAATAAATGCATTGCGTCGAGAAATTGATGATTTAAGAGTATTTGAACAGCGCTACCAGCGCGCCGAGGCGGCACGCAGAGCCTGTGAAGAAAGAAATCAGCTGCTGAGCGACAGCGCCCCGCTGGGAATTTTCACGGTCGATCTCCAGGGCAACATAACCGGGATCAACCGCAAGATGCGGGAGCTCCTTTCCTGGTCGGCTGACGACCCACCAACGGCGCTCACCCCATTAGAACGCCAGACCATGGCTCTAGCGGAGATCTACAGCGATATTCAACGCTGCATCAATCAGAAGAAACTGGTCATTGCCGAACGTCCCTATACCAATAGCCAGGGAGCCACCATTCATCTGCGCTATAATCTGAGCCCGATAGCTGCAGAAAATGGAGACATCAACGGAGTTATGGCCATTGCCGAAGACTACACTGATTTGAAGCGCGCAGAGGAAGCGATCAAAGAAAGCGAGCGACGCTACCGCCAGTTATTTCAATCGGCTCCCATCGCCATTATCGAATGGGATGTCTCCCGGTTGAAATCCTATCTGGAAGAGTTGCGTACGTCTGGGGTTTCCAATTTTCGAACATATTTTGAAGAACACCCGGAAGAAATTTACCATGGCTGGGAGTTAATCAGAACAGCCGACTTTAATCACGCCTTCCTGGATCTGATGGGAATTCCCCGAACCGTGACGCCGAATGGGGCCTTTCTTTCGACCGATGCCAACGAATTTTTCGAAATGGCCCGCGAGGTCATCCTGAAAACTGCTGAAGGGCATACCACCGTCGAACGGGAGGAAACAATTGTAACCACCAGCGGTGAGACCAAGGTCGTACTGGGGAAATCATTGGCCGTTTCCGGCCATGAGGATACGCTGGAACGAGTGGCAATTGCCATGGTGGATATCTCCCAGCGCAAGAAGGCAGAGAAAGCCTTGCTGGAAAGTGAACGCCGGTTTCGAGAGCAGGCCTTCCGAGATGGCCTGACAGGTCTTTACAACCAAAGGTATCTGTACCAGTCACTCAATGATCTGATAGATTGCAGTAAAGCGGCCAAGTCACCACTTTCCCTGCTGTTTATAGATTTGGACCATTTCAAAAAGGTCGTTGATACCTATGGCCATCTGAACGGCAGCCGCGCCATCCTTAAAGTCGCACAAACAATTGACAGCTGCCTCAAAGAACCTGCATATGCGGTGGCCTACGCCGGCGATGAGTTTGTGGTGGTCCTGCCGGGGATGGATCAAGACCAGGCGTACCGGAAAGCTTCTGAAATTCATGACAAGGTGCGGAGTACTGCCTACCAGTTAGAGCAAAACATTGAGGTCAGCCTGACAGCGAGCTTCGGTATTGCAACCTTTCCCCAGCATGCCACCGATATGCATGACTTGATAGCCGCTGCAGATCAGGCTCTGTTTGCCATCAAGGAGACCGGAAAGGACGCCATTGGCCAGTTTCAGCTCTCCTAGATTCATGTTTTACGACTATTGTCAGAACGGCCGGAAACCTCAGCTTTCACCCGCTTGTGCTTCCCGGGACGCCTGTTCATCTGAGTCAGGCTCCGCAGGATCTGCATGCAAAAGGAAACTGATCTGCCATCCCGGTTTGAGCTCCGGCTGATAAACTTCGGTAAACCAGTGCAGGCGCTTCTGGGCATCCTGGGCAAACAGCAGTGATACTTTATCTTTATGGGAAGACAAAAGGTTTTCAAGGGTGAATTCTTCGGTTATAGATGTCGTTTTGATCTGTCCGCCCAGGGCCAGCTGTGCTGCCAGTTCTGCATAGGTCAGCTCTGTTCCAAAAAGCATTTCTCCGATCCACTGGGCCGGCGGTCTCATTCTTTCGGTCGTCGCGTCATCTGCCTTGGCTCGAACCATGTAAATGTTATCTTTGCCGAATTCCAGCCGATAGCGCATTGCAGCAGCAGTATTGATACTCTCATGGTGGGACAACGCCAGCAGACAGCCGATTCCCACCAGGTCGAGATGGCGGTCCGCATGTTCTGAAATCGGATTGCCCAGGTAGGTTTGCAGACCCTCCATCTTTGCCGCGGCAATCCTGTCCATGGAGGTATCTGCCAGCAGAACCCTGAACCCTTTCTCCACCAGTGACTTTGCCATGGCGATCGCCAGGGTATTGGCACCGACGATCAAAAATCCCAGGGGCTCAGGCTCTGCCACTTTGAGCAAAACAGCAATGGGTCTGGCGGTAAGACTCTGGAGAATTACGGTGCCGATAATAACCGAAAAAACAAGCGGGACAAGGACCTGGGCATTCGCAAAACCAGCCGTTTCGAGCTTGAGGGCAAACAAGGCTGAAACGGCGGCGGCAATAATACCTCGGGGCGCTATCCAGGCAAGCAGATGACGTTCAGGCCAGGACAGGGCTGAGCCGGCCGTGGAAAGTATCACATTGAGCGGTCTTGCAACAAATTGAATGACGAGAAAGATCCCAACAACCGACCATCCCAGTTCCGTTATGGCGGCCAGATCAAGACGGGCGGCGAGCAGGATGAAAAGCATGGAAATCAGAAGCAGGCTCAGGCTCTCCTTAAAGTTGAGGATCTCCTCAATCTCAATATCTTTCATGTTGGACAGCACCATTCCCATAACCGTCACCGCAACCAGACCGGACTCAGCCTGGACCGTATCGGACAAGGCAAAAGCTGCCAAAACCAGAGACAGCGTCGACAAATTCTGCAGGTATTCCGGTATCCAGCGATGTCTTAGCAGAAGACCAAAAACATATCCCCCAGCCAGCCCGGTAATACACCCTGCAGCCACAATCATGCCGAATGTGACAATGGTATGCATCCATGCCCCCTGCCCCCCGCCGGCGATGATAAATTCATAGACAAGAACACCCAGGGACGCGCCAATGGGATCGATCACGATCCCTTCCCAGCGAAGAATAGTTGCAATGGAAGCTGTCGGCCGTACAGTTTTCAACATCGGAATAATCACCGTGGGTCCGGTCACAACAGTAAGGGCACCGAACAAAAACGAGAGCTCCCAGGAAAGCCCTGTCAGAAGCCTTGTTCCCCAGGCTGTTATGATCCAGGTTGCAACCATACCGATGGTTACCAGATTTCTGACAACAGCTTCCAATCCCAAAAGATCACGAAATTTTAGGGTCAGCCCTCCCTCGAACAAAATGATGGCAACGGAAAACGAGATAAAGGGAAGAAAAAGCGGGCCAAGCATTTCATCCGGATTGACAAGACCAAAGAGAGGACCGACGGCAATGCCGGTAAGGAGTAGAAAAATAATCGCCGGCAGTTTCACCCGCCAGGCGGCCCACTGACAAATGCTGCAGAGTATTAAAATACCGGCAATAGTGATGGTAAATGACATAAGGGTTTTCCTCTTATCTCACCAATTAAGAACAGGACATGCGCGGTAGAAGCGTGTCAGGAATATCGCCCTGGTTCGTTATGCAGATATCCAGGTCTTTCAACAACCCGTCTTTAACATTGTAAATCCAGCCATGAATTGCCAGTTCCCGGTTGAGTTGCCACGCGCCTCGGACGATTGTTGTGCGACACACATTCACCACTTGTTCAATAACATTCAGCTCGCATAGGCGATCAAGTTTTTCATTTTCACTTTGGAGGCAATCCAACTCCGGCTGGTGAAACCGTTGGACATCCTGGATGTTTCTTAACCAGTTGTCAATCAATCCATTTTCCTTGTCTTCCCAGGCCGCTTTTATACCACCGCATCCATAATGCCCGCACACAATAATATGTTTTATTTTAAGCACTTCGACGCCGTACTGAATAACTGAAAGGCAATTTAAATCTGTATGGGACACAATATTGGCAATATTACGATGCACGAAGACCTGGCCTGGGAGCATGCCGGTAATTTGATTTGCCGGGACACGGCTGTCCGCGCATCCAATCCACAGATATTGAGGATTTTGCTGGCCGGAGAGTTTGTGGAAAAAATCAGGATCAGACCTGGTCATATCTTGTGCCCATTGGTTGTTCTGATCAAAGATTTTTTTTAATATGCGCATCGTCGAATATTTATGTAACTTTTATTATCTTAGTCAGGAAGTAATGCCGTGCGTCACCGGGGGAAAGCTCCTCGCCATCCTGTGGCAGCAGAGGTCTGCACCCCGCAGGGATGTGGCCTTGCGGGGTAAAATCCCCTGTGCATGATCCTGTGTCAAGTCATTTGCTTACCATGAAATACTAACTAATGACAAGAGCATTGTCGCGGGGGAGTATTTGGCGAAGACAATAGCAGAATACTCGGTTATCCGGCGGCTTATGTTTCCCCCCCTGGCTCCTGAGACATCCACTCTCCTTTTGGGGCTCGATTCGTTGGCCAGTAAAGCCCAAAACCGGCCTGAGCCTTATCGGCTCCTGTCTCATGCAGAATTCCTGCTTGCATTAATATTGCCGTACAAGGAACGGTGAATTATTTTTTCATAGGACTGGATGTGGGCTGATTTTTGTTCAATTTTCTGAAATGCATATTGCTGAATTGTCAGTAATGGCAGAACAATATTTTCCCTGAGTTTGATGGAAAGACTTGATATCGGTTCTTCTTCCATCAGGAATCGGTTCCTGGAAACAAGAAGGACCATCTGTTTTGCCAGTTTAAATTCTGCAAACAGGATATTCCAGAAGTCTTTGTATTCTTCATCCCTCTGGATATATGCGGTTAATTCAAAATAGCATTTTGACATGGACATCATGCTGTTCAGAATCAAGGCCTTGAAGAAGGGCACCTCCCGGTATAATTCCTGCAACATGTCGATACCGGTTTCATCAGCCAGTACCTTCAAGGCGGTTCCAATACCGAAATACCCGGGCACATTCTGCCTCAGCTGGCTCCATGAGCCGACAAATGAAATGGCTCGCAGGTCTTTCAGGGTAAGTTTCTCCGTATTCCCCCTTTTGGCTGGCCTGCTGCCGATATTTGCCATGCCATAATATTTTAAGGTACTTTTGTTCTCCAGATATGGCAGAAACTGTTTGTGATTTTTGAGTTCCACATATTTTTCATAGCTTACGCGTGCCAATCTTTCTAAGATCTGCCGTGATTTCTCGTAGATATCAACCTCTTCTCCGGATAATCCGTGGGACAGCCCGGCAGTCAGTAACTGTTCGCAATTATGGATGAAATGGGCGCGGGTACCGTACTGACTGGTAATCGTCTGGCCCTGAATGGTCAATTGAATGGCATGGTTGGCAATCCTTCGGCTTTGGGAGGCATAAAACCGGTGCGCCTTGCCGCCACCACGGGCAGGAGGCCCACCCCGGCCGTCAAAAAATACAGCCTTGATATCATTTTGCTCGCAAACGGCGGACAACACCTCTTTTGTTCTGAAGATCGACCAGTTGGCCTGCAGATACCCGCCATCCTTCGTTCCGTCAGAGAATCCCAGCATGATGGTTTGTACATCCCGGCGATATCGAACATGGGACCTGTATTCCGGAAGAGCAAACAGCGTCTGCATGATCGATTCTGCGTGCTTCATACCGTCCATGGATTCAAATAAGGGAACGATATCAACAGGTATTTTTTCGTCTTTCCAGCCGCACCACCTCAGCAGCGCAAAAACATACAGGACAGAGAAAATATCTTCGGAATTGCTGATAATATAGCGGTTGCATCCGACCTCGCCATTTTTGCCCTGTATGGATTTTATCTGCTCGATGGATATAATCGTATCCCTGACTATCTCGTCCTGGAAATGATCCGGCTGAACGTCAAATTTTTCATGCACAAGAATTGCAACCAAATCCTCTTTTGCCAGCTCCTCCAGGCTGTTATTGATTCGCTTTTCGTGTTTAAGAATTTGCGTAATTGTCTTTTCATGTTCAAGATGATTCTGCCGGATGTCAAGCGTTGCAAAATGTGTTTTGAAAATTTTTATTTTATCAATAAAGCTCTCCAGGTCTTCCATGTACAGGCCATTGAACTTCTCACGTAATAATTTTTTAATCTGATTCAGCAGGCTGAGTATCTCTCCGACCGATAGCGTTTTCAAAGGATCAAACATGGTGACATAGAGCTGTGCCTTCAACGTGGCAATATGATCTTCTACCTCTCTGAAGGTCAGTTTCTGTTCCAGGCGCTTGACTTCCTGATAATAGCATTTCATCAAGGTCATGCGAAGTTCGTCCGCCACCTGGGCAGTAATTTTTGACGTGACAAAGGGATTGCCGTCCCGGTCTCCGCCAGGCCAGAATCCAAGCTGGATAATCTCAGGATTGTCAAAATCATCGGCCGGGAAATTTTCTTTGATGTGGGCATATAAATCTCCGACGGCGTCATAATAGACAGAGCGTAGAAAATAAATAATGTTTTTTGCCTCCTCAAGCGGAGTCGGTTTGCTTGCATTCATGAGTGATGTCAAGCCCAGCTGTTGCAGGGTAAGATCAATTTCATTTATTTTATTTTCACGAACAAGAACCCGCAATTTGGCAATGATGTCCAGAATCGAACGCGGATAAAACTGGGTTGGATGTGCAGTAAAGACGATGCGAACACCGAACTCTGACATTTTCTTGATGAGAAAGGGGGTGATCTTTTTTATTTCTGCAATTTCGAGACAATTGGTGAAGGACATCTGCTGGCCATCTTTAAGCAATTGCGCAAATGCGGCGTCTTCAGCGCTGTCAAACAGGACCACCTGTCGTTCAACAAACTGGATTACCCGAAACATGAAATCGATTTTTTCTTCTTCCGTTTCCAGATTTGTGTGCAACCCGAAGAAAGAATCCAATATTTCCAGTGGCTCTTTTCCCGATTCAAGCCCTTTCCTGCACTCATGATTCAGGAGGGGAATAAGTATGCCGACATTGGTGATTTTCTGAAACGGCAGGCTCAGAAACAGGCTGTTATAGATATTAAATTTATTCTGTACTGAATTTTTATACTCTGTTTCTCTCGGAGAGCTATTCATGGGGGGGCTCCCGTATTTTTTGGGTGAAGGGATCAGGTCCGCTTTTGGCTTCTGAACGAGAAGATGATAGTCGTTAGTCATCAGGCAATACGCTGAAATATTCCTCCGATAACTCTGCCGGCGCCCTCAGTTCATTGCATGGTACCAAGCCCCAGGAAATCCTCTGGGTAACGGTCTGGACAGAAAGGTATGGTAACTGAATTGCAGCTAAAGGCCAAGAGCTGAATGGCCCCCTTGTTCTGCGGGGCATGTCTCTTCTTAGCCAGCCAGCAGCCAGGGGCAGGGACTGGATCTGATTTGATTGTAATAACGTAGAGGGGCCGGCAATCTTACGTGCCCATCATTTACTGCGATGGAACAATTATTGAGCCATACATTGATCACAGAAAGCAGACGCAACGCTGACCTTTGGGGGGATTGCCTGCTGTAAAGGAAAAGGGGTTGAACCACAGGTCTACCCCTTTTATAATTCTGCGGATTTTCAGGTCAGCTGATGGACAGCAGCTCAATTTCGAAAGTCAGCGTCTCACCGGCCAGCGGTGGATTGCCGTCAAGTACAACAGAATCTTCCTTCAATTGACTGACGACAACAAGCATTGGTTCATCATCGTCATCGGCCAGTTCAAGTTCATCCCCAACTTCAAAGTCCATATCGTCCGGCATTTCCGCCAGGGGGATTTCGATAAACATAGCTTCATCCGGATATCCATAGGCCTTCTCCGGTTCGATTATCACGGTCTTCTTTTCACCGACAGACATGCCCAGGATGCCCTCCTCGAAACCATCGATAATTTCACCCTCGCCTATCGTGAAGACCAGAGGCTCTTCTCCGACTGATGAATCAAAAATGCTGCCGTCAGCAAGTGTACCTGTATAGTGGACGGAGACCTGGTCCCCGTGTTTTGGCTTGGTCATACCTTAACTCCTTTAATTTGAAAATACGTTGTGCTCACTGTTTGAGAAAACATCGGTTATTGTCTGTCAGTGCGTAAGGACTTGCGATAGCGCGATTAGAGTGCTATGCCAGATTATCCTCAAGGGAGTCCGGAGCAATACATTTCATCTACAGATACCTGCTGATCACTTTCACCAAAAAACAATCAGTCACCTATATACACCGGACATCCACTTGTCCAATGGGCATCGCAGGAAAAATTCAGAAAAGAGAAGATAAAAAAACGCCACGGCATAAAAACTGCCATGCCGCAGAAGCCCCCTAACCACGGAGAGGCGAAGCAGACTGAACCGGAGAATATAACTATTGCCAGCACCCCCAGCGGGATTTCGCGGAAAAGTGCGCGGCTTGTTTCACCGCCATACTGGTAATGAAGAACCCAGAACGCTTCTTTAAACGATTGCCAGAGGCTGAGCTGGTGCTCCTCTGCCGATTTCTGCAGAGCGTCATAACCATTTTTGTCGGTGACATTTGCAGCGAATCAAGATAGCCGTCAGGAATGGTTTCGGGAAATGTTGAGAGTTTGCAGCGGAAACACATCAGCGGAAAGATTCGTAACGATTGAGGCCATATTTCTTAATTCGATAGCCGATCTGCCGTTCAGTCAGCCCCAACTCCCGCGCTGCCCGCACCTGTACCCAGCCATTGCGCCGGAGGGCCGCTTCAATCTCGATCCGCTCCATATCCTGGAGCGACTTGCGGGTAAATGGCGGCCGGCTCTTTTCCTCTTTACCGCTCGCTTCCGCGACTTTTTCCGGCTGCAATTTTTCCATCCGAAACAGGCTCGGCGGCAAATCGCTCAGACCAAGCCGATCCCCTTCGGCCAGAATAACCATACGCTCAACCAGGTTCTGCATCTCCCGGACATTGCCCGGCCAGGGATAGCCGATGAGAAAATCGAGCAGCTCCGAGGAAATTTTGATCGTCCGACCGTTGCGCTCGTTGCTCTGGCTCAGAAAATGGCTGAACAACAAGGGAATATCTTCTTTGCGATCCCTTAAAGGCGGCAGGACAATTGGAACAACGTTCAGCCGGTAATAGAGATCAGCGCGAAATTCCCCATTGGCGACCGCCTGCTCCAGACTGACATTGGTGGCCGCGACAATTCGCACATCGACGGTAAAGGTCTTCGAGCCACCTATTCTCTCAAACTGTTTTTCCTGCAATACCCGAAGCATCTTGGCTTGCAAAGCCAGCGGCATTTCACCTATCTCATCGAGAAAAATTGTCCCCTGATCGGCAAGTTCAAACCGTCCGGGTCTTGAAGCATGCGCACCGGTAAAAGCACCTCGTTCATGGCCGAACAGCTCACTTTCCAGCAGGGTCTCCGGCAGGGCGGCACAGTTCACCTTGATAAAAGGATTATCCTTGCGGCGGCCGCCGTCATGAATTGCCTTGGCAACCAGCTCTTTCCCCGTTCCCGACTCTCCAAGCAGAAGGGCGGTCACCGTACTGCTGGAGATTTTATCGATCATGCTGAACACCTCCTGCATTGGCTTGGAATGACCGATAATAAAGTGTCCCCGGTGAACATGGTGCAGCTTGGCCTTGAGTGAAGCATTCTCCTGGATCAGCTTGGCCTCTTTTTTTTCTATCTCCCGGTGCAGGGTGACAAACTGGGCAATGAGAGTCGCCAGGACGGTGAGAAACCGAATATCTTCCTCAAAAGACACATCATCGGCGAACAACCGGTCGACAGTCAATACCCCCTCGGGGTTGCCCTTGACCATGACTGGAACGCCGAGAAAGGAGATCTTGCTTTTCCGGACCTTCGTTCGTGCCCCGGTGCGGTTGAGAAAAAGAGGTTCGCTGTTGATATCCGGCACGACAAAGGGGGAGCGGGTTTGAAATATCTGTCCGCACACGCCTTCGTCCGGCCGGTATACGCCGCGCATTTTCTCCTCCTCCGATAAGCCGCAGGATGCTTTAATCATCAGTTTCTGATTCACTTTGTCATAAAACAGCAGCGTCGATCGCTCCATTTTCATGGTATCGTTGAGAACACCAAGAATACGTGACAAGGTACTCTCCAGATCAACCGCCGTGCCAATCAACTCGGTAATCCGGTACAGAGCCAGCAGTTCTATGCCTTGAATTTGCGTCTGTTCAATTGGTAAATCTTGCTTGTCTGTTCCCATCATTCATCCTTTCATCATTTAGCTTTTGCTCCCCCAATGGAGATCACAGGGTATCAAGGCATCTGTAGCAAACTACATTCCATAACCATATCATATCGATATTATTCACTATATATTCAAACAACCGCCACCACCACGCTGCTTTGTGGAAGTCGACCCTTCTTGAGCACAACACATTTGTTGATACAGAACCCCCTATATTACATTTTTGTAAATTAATACACTTTACAAAACCAAGAACTCAAAATTCGACAATTTGTTACTTTTTTGTCTCTTTCCTACCAAAAAGAGATTCTCTGCCAATGGCATAAACGCCTGACAGGAGAGCAAAAAACGACCAATAACATTTTGTTTTTGTTCGCTTAAATTTCATTTTCAGAAAATGGCACAGCCTTTGCTCAAAGAGTTACAACTACGACGGCTGGTAAGCATTCAACAACGAACACATTCCACAAAACATAAGGAGATTGTGATGAGAAAAGTGGCAATTTACGGCAAAGGCGGAATCGGGAAATCAACTACAACGCAAAACACTGTGGCAGGACTTGCCGAGATGGGACGAAAAGTAATGGTCGTGGGCTGCGATCCGAAGGCCGACTCCACCCGTCTTTTACTTGGCGGACTGGCACAGAAATCGGTACTCGACACGTTACGGGAAGAAGGCGAAGACGTAGAACTCGACGATATCAGAAAACCAGCCTACGGCGGAACCTGGGCAGTTGAGTCCGGTGGTCCGGAGCCAGGTGTCGGCTGCGCCGGCCGAGGTATTATTACGTCGATCAACATGCTTGAATCACTTGGTGCCTATGAGGAAAGCGAAGGACTTGACTATGCCTTCTATGACGTCCTCGGTGATGTTGTCTGTGGCGGGTTCGCGATGCCGATCAGAGATGGCAAAGCTGAAGAAATCTATATCGTTGTCTCAGGTGAAATGATGGCTATGTACGCCGCCAACAATATCTGCAAAGGCATCATGAAATATGCCCAGTCCGGCAGCGTTCGACTCGGCGGCCTCATCTGCAACTCCAGAAATGTCGACAACGAAAAAGAGATGATCCAGGAGCTTGCGAAAAAAATAGGAACCCAGATGGTCTATTTTGTCCCTCGCGACAACGACGTACAGCGTGCAGAAATCAACCGGAAAACTGTAATTGAATGGAATCCGGAGGCCCCACAGGCAAACGAATATCGCGGCCTGGCCAAGGCAATTGACGAAAATAAAATGTTTGTTATCCCCAAACCGCTTGAAATCGAAGAACTGGAGCAGTTGTTGCTCGACTTTGGCCTGTTAGAATCAGTTTAAGAAATACGATAAGACAAACCCCGCTTAAAGGCGAAACGATTTCCAGTCCCTCTTTGAAGGGTGCAAGTCACTAAGGAGACATAAAAAATGATGATCATGATCAGAGCCATTGTTCGACCGGAAAAAGCAGATGACGTACTCGCTGCCCTGATGGATGCAGGATTTCCGGCAGTAACCAAATACTCAGTCAGCGGCCGGGGAAAACAGCGCGGCATAAAAATTGGCGATGTAACCTATGACGAAATTCCGAAAACCATGCTGATGAGCGTGGTAAAGGCCGAAGACAAAGATTTCGTAATTAATACCATCATGGATGCTGCACGGTCCGGAATAAAAGGAGCCTTCGGGGACGGTAAAATTTTCGTCGCCGACGTTCAGGATGTATACACCATCAGTTCCGGAGTGAAAGAAGACGCCGACGCGGCGGAGGTGACGGCATGAAAGAGGTCATCGCCGTTGTCCGTATGAACATGATGAATAAAACCAAGGCAGCGCTCACCGCCGCAGGAATAAACGCATTTTTTGCCCATGAAGCACAGGGACGCGGCGTTGGCTTTGTCAACCGGAAACTCATCAAAGGCGTCGAACAAGGTTACGAAGAAGCGGCAGCGCTGCTCGGAGAAAAAGGCAATCTGTACCCCAAGAGGATGGTCACTATAGTTGTCGACGACAGTCAGGTAGATGATGTGATCGAGGCTATAATCACCACCAATCAGACCGGCAAACCAGGCGACGGTAAAATATTCGTCATGCCGGTGGCGGAAAGCGTTCGGGTACGAACGGGCGAAAAAGGCAAGAAATCAATAGGATAGGTCCAAGGAGATACATCATGGGAAAAGCACAAAAACTGGTGCAGTGGACACCCCACAACATCAAGGAAAAGCTTCTGGAAAAATATCCTCCAAAAGTTGCCCGGAAACGCGCCAAGCAGATAATGATCAACGAGGCACTGGAGAACACGACTCCGGAAATAGTCGCCAACGTCAGAACCATCCCTGGCATTATCACCATGCGCGGTTGCACCTACGCGGGCTGCAAGGGTGTTATCATGGGACCGACAAGCGATATCGTCAACCTGGTGCATGGACCGATTGGCTGCAGCTTTTATGCATGGCTCACCAGGCGGAACCAGACAGATGGCATCAACGAAGGCAACGAGAACTACATCCCCTATTGCATGTCCACCGACATGCAGGATTCCGACATCATCTTCGGCGGGGAAAAAAAGCTGGAGAAGGCAATCCAGGAGGCCTACGATCTGTTCCACCCAAAGGCTATCGCTGTCTTTGCCACCTGCCCGGTAGGGTTGATTGGCGATGATATCCACGCTGTCTCCAAAAAGATGAAAGAGAAGTTCGGCGACTGCAATGTGTTCGCCTTCAGCTGTGAAGGGTACAAAGGAGTCTCACAGTCAGCCGGTCACCATATCGCCAACAACCAGGTTTTCACCCACGTGGTGGGTAAAAGCGAGACAGAGAAGACGGAAAAGTTCAAAATCAACCTTCTGGGAGAATACAATATCGGCGGCGACGGCTTTGAGATCGACCGGATATTCCATAAGTGCGGGATCACCAACATCTCGACCTTTTCAGGCAATTCGACCTACGATAAATTTGCTTCGGCGAACCAGGCTGACCTGAGTGCGGTCATGTGCCACCGCTCAATCAATTACGTAGCCGACATGCTGGAAACCAAATACGGCATTCCGTGGATCAAGGTCAATTTTATCGGCGCGGAGGCAACCGCGAAGTCGCTCAGGAAAATCGCCCAATATTTTGACGACCAGGAACTGATCGACAGGGTTGAAGCAGTTATTGCTGAAGAAATGCCAGCCGTTGAGGTGGCATTGCAGGCAGTCCTCCCCAGAACGAAAGGAAAAACCGCCATGATCTTTGTGGGCGGCTCCCGGGCGCATCACTACCAGGAGCTGTTCAATGAGATGGGCATGAAAACGATCTCTGCCGGCTACGAGTTCGGCCACCGGGACGACTACGAGGGACGACATGTTATTCCTTCCCTGAAAGTGGATGCCGACAGCAGAAACATCGAGGAAATTCATGTCGAGGCAGATCCGGTACTGTACAAACCGAGAAAAACTCCGGAAGAGATAGCAGCACTTGAGAAAGACGGGCTTGAATTCAAGGCATACGAAGGACTTAACCCCGACATGGCACCCAACACCATCATCGTCGACGACCTCAATCAATACGAGGCCGAAAAATTGGTAGAATTGATGAAACCGGATCTCTTCTGCGCTGGAATTAAAGAGAAATATTCCATCCAAAAGCTGGGTGTACCGATGAAACAGCTGCACAGCTACGATTCAGGCGGACCATACGCCGGCTTCAAGGGAGCGGTCAACTTCTACAGTGAAATCGACCGGCTGGTCAACAGCAGGATCTGGAGCTACATGAAGGCACCTTGGCAGGAGAAACCGGAACTTTCCGCAACGTACTGTTGGGAATAAATTTTTCAGGAAGGTAAGACAATGCTACTGAGACATACACCAAAAGAAATAACAGAGCGAAAAGCTCTGATGATAAACCCGGCCAAAACATGCCAACCAATCGGCGCCATGTATGCCGCCCTGGGAATTAAAGGGTGTCTGCCCCACAGTCATGGTTCCCAGGGTTGTTGTGCCTATCACAGGTCCACACTGACCAGGCACTATAAAGAACCGATTTCCGCGGCAACCAGTTCCTTTACCGAGGGAGCCTCGGTCTTTGGCGGGCAGGCCAACCTTTTGCAGGCAATAGATAATATTTTCACGGTCTACGAACCGGATGTTATCGCCGTTCATACCACTTGCCTGTCCGAGACAATCGGGGACGACCTGCCGCAGATTTTCGACAAAGCGAAAAAAGAGAAAAAAGTCCCGGAGGGCAAGACTGTTCTCGGTGCCAATACCCCCAGTTATGTCGGCTCCCATGTCACTGGCTTTTCCAATATGGTCAAGGCCATGGCTGCCCTGGCGGAACCGTCAACGAAGAAGAACGGCAAGATCAATATCATTCCGGGCTGGGTTGAGCCATGCGACATGGAGGAAATCAAGAGACTTGCCACCCTGGTGGGAGCCAAAACAAATCTCTTCCCCGATACCTCAGGGGTGCTCAATGGACCTCTCACCGGTGAGTACAAGATGTTTCCGGATGGCGGCGCATCCATCGACGATATAAAAAACAGCGGGAGCAGTATCGGTACCCTCGCCCTCGGCGAGTGGTGTTCGGCGGATGCAGCAAGACTGCTCGATACACAGTGCAAGGTGCCCTGCGCGATACTCGATATGCCTTTTGGTCTCCAGGCCACCGATCGTTTTATCGATGCCCTGAGAACCATTGCCGGCACCTCGGTACCCGACGAGATTGCCGCGGAGCGAGGAACCCTGGTGGATATGATTTCCGACATGCATCAGTACCTCTATGGCAAAAAGGTTGCCCTGGTTGGTGACCCGGATCAGGTCATAGCGATGACCGAGTTCCTGGTCGCAATCGACATGTGTCCTGTCCATATCATCACCGGAACCCCGGGCAAGAAGTTTGAGGCACGGATCAAGGAAATCACGGCAGACATGGGCCATAAAGTCAATGTAAAGGCCAAAGGCGATATGTTTCTTTTGCACCAGTGGATTAAAAATGAGCCGGTGGACCTGATTATCGGCAATACCTACTGCAAATACATCGCCCGCGATGAAGATTTACCATTTGTTCGCTGGGGCTTCCCCATCCTTGACCGCCAGGGACATCAGCACTTTCCGACGGTTGGCTACAAAGGTGGATTACGGCTGCTTGAAAAAATCCTCGGGGTCTTGCTGGATCGCAAAGACCGTGACGACCCTGAAGAGAAATTTGAGCTGGTTCTTTAGCGACTTAGAAATAAGTCTCCTGTGCTTTTTACAGGAGACTTATTTCGTGAAGGAGCTTATCCCCGTCAAGCGAGGACGAAACAGAGTCCCGCAACGCTGTTGGGCGGGATGAGTTCTTTTCGCAGCAGCGGCCAATCCTGGCCGGCTGCTGCCTTTTACCAATGCTTCCAGGTGGAAAAGATGAGCGTACTATCCATTGCAGACCCTAACGAGTGTTGCTGTTCAAATCCAACGAACACAAACGACGCAGTCGTTTATCTGCCGGTTGCGCCACAGATTGTCGCGCGAACCCGCTTCTCACCACCGACCGCTACCCACAGTCAGTGCCTCATGGTCCCTGAGGCACTGGACTGGCTAGACCACGTCATGAAGGAAAGGGGAGAAAGTGTGTCGACTGTGGCAATTTCAGGACCGGGCGACCCACTCGCAACGCCAGACATCACTCTTCATGTTGTCACCGAAGTCCGTAAACGTTATCCACATATCCGGATTGGCCTGACCACCCTTGGAATAGGGAGCGATCGGCTGGCAAGCGATTTGGCCAAGGCTGGAGTCAATTATGTGGCCATGGAAGTAAACGGGGTTCGCAGTGAAATAGTGGAAAAGCTCTATGCCTGGATACGGCCTGCCCAGAAAACCCTCAAAATTTCTGAAGCAGCCAGGCTCCTCATCAAGGAGCAGCGGAACGGTGTACCCGCCTTAAAATTTCACAATTTGACGGTCGGCGTGCATACGACCCTCTTCCCTGGCTACAACACCGACCACGTTGCCAAAATCAGCAGCGAGATGATGGAGCTGGGCGCCGACACTATTTCTCTTGTTCCTTATGTTCCTGAGGCAAATGCGGAAGTCGATCTGGACATTCCATCTCCTGAGATTATTGCCAACGCGGTTCAAAAAGCGGGACAATTCCTCAATGTCACTGAACCGATCCTCAGTCAAGCGATGACCAGTGGCTGCGGCTCACCTGCAGCAACAATCGCCGAGCTTTCTCAACCCACCAAAAAACGACCCAATGTGGCGGTGGCCAGCTCGAACGGCATTGAAGTTGATCTTCATCTGGGTCAGGCAAGAAAGTTCATTATTTACGGCCCCAGAGACGACGGTCTCGCCTGCCTGCTTGAAGTGCGCAATGCACCAGAACCTGGCAAGGGCAGCGCCAGATGGACCGAACTTGCCAATGTGCTCCCCGACTGCTTTATGGTGCTTGCGGCAAGTGCTGGCGAGACACCGCGTCGAATACTTGGTGAAGCGGGCATTAAAGTCCTTATCACCGAAGAAAACATCGAAGGCACTGTCGATGTGCTCTACGGTGGTGGCAAAAAAAAGAAGAAAAAATAGCAGACCATAGCCGAAGCTGGCGCCCATGCACCGTTTGGAAGCCAGAGGCAAGCAGTTACCATACCTTGCATCAGATTATGTCCCGGTTACCGGGGTCAGTATTTTATTTTATTACCAACAATAAAGGAGTGCAACATGGCTTTACCGGAGAGGCAGGTTCTTCTGTGCCAAAGTTTTCGATCAAAAGGCGACCCCAAGGGGATTTGCCATAAACAGACGGATGGTTTTCTGCAGTACCTCGAAGAGGAAATACTCGATCGCGGCCTGGATATGCAGGTTGTCGCCACCGGTTGCCTCAAACAGTGCGAATCCGGGCCGATCATGGTTATCCAACCGGACAACCTGTGGTTTAAAGGCATCGACAGTGAGGAAGCGATCGATGCGGTGCTGGACGGACTCGAAGATGGGGTGCCGCCTGGAGATTATCTGATCAAATAGGACAAGAGTCGACAATTTTCAATGATCCAACCAGCTCAACACCAGGATATCAGCGAAATGTTGCTGCTCTTGCGCCAACTTTTCGGCATCGAAGAGGATTTTGCCTTTGATGCCGAAAAACAGCGGAAAGGCCTGGAACTCCTCCTTGGCTCGCCAGATGCAATCATCATGGTGGCGAAAGAGGACAAAACAGTCATGGCTATGGGTACGGCCCAGCTGGTCATCTCCACCGCCGAAGGAGGACCCTCCCTGTTGATTGAGGATGTGGTGGTCAGGCCGGATCGGCAAAACCTTGGCATCGGAGCCCGGCTGTTGCAGACACTCGGAGAGTGGGGGGCAACAAAAGGAGCCCGACGCATGCAGCTTCTCGCTGACCGCAGCAATGCGCCGGCCCGCGGATTTTATCAGCACGCGGGCTGGCAGCAGACCCAACTCATCTGCCTGCGTAAATTTCACCGTGAAAGGAACAATACATGAATATTATCCAGATAGACAACTGGCGCGACTACCGCCGGGACGGTGAGCAGTTTCTCCATACCGCCACTGCGGCACACGAGAAAAAGAAGAGAGGATTTTCAACCGACACCCTTTACAACGTGACATGCATGGCCATCGAGAAACTGATCATGGCCTTTTTAATGAAAAACGGCGACCTGGCGGAAAACCACACCATGGCCGATCTTCTCAGGGCCCTGCAGCTCCATCTCGGCGACATCCCGGAGCTGGCCGAAAAACTCATGTACATGGACACCTTTCAGGAGATCTGCTCACTCGACAACTTCACCATCCATATCCCCAGCGAAGAGGATGTCGTTAAAATGCTGGCGATTGGTGAAGATGTCCGGGCAGCCCTCCAACCCTATCTCTATGATGAGCCAACAACTTTAAGACAATAACCAAGGAGACAACACGATGGACAAACAAACATTGGAAAAGATTTTTGAATATGCCTCCATGCCCGTTCATGGAACCCTCTCGAGGAAAATCAGAAAAGAGGTCAAACTCCAGGTAAACGAAGGGAAAGAGTATGAAAATGCCGTTCTTTTTCTTGGCGATAATTTTATTCGCATAACGGAGCAAAAGGAGAAAGAAGCGATCAACACCTATTATGGCTCAGTAATATCCGGTTAGAAAATTGCATGCAAATTTTTGATAAATATTAACATCTTGGGTCGTTTTTTCTTGACAAAGAGATAAAAATTTTCGGTCGCCCCCTTAAAAGAAAAATCTTTTAAGGGGGC
>NZ_SWCM01000011.1 GCF_005116645.1 Desulfopila sp. IMCC35006 | reverse complement strand
GGGATGTGCTCTCGGAGTGCAGTGGCTCTCAAAGCGATGCAAACTGGATGAATTTAAAAGCCACGCATTTTTTGCCGGACTCTTTCATGACGTGGGTAAACTGTTTGTCCTGATGGTGGCTGATCAGATGAAACAAAAGGATAAGAATCTGTCCATTACCAACGAATTAATCATGGAAGCGATGAACCTTTTGCACACAGAACAGGGATACAGCCTCATGAAGCAGTGGAATCTACCCGAAGAATACTGTGTCATTGCAAAAGACCACCACAAAATTGACTTTGACGGAAAGAATCTTCTTCTTCTGCTCGTTCGTCTCAGCAATATGGCTTGCCTCAAACTTGGTATCGGCTTGGCGATAGACCCCACTTTAGAATTGTCAGCAAACGAAGAGGCTCACCTACTCAACCTTTCTGAAATCGATCTTGCCGAACTGGAGATTTTCCTTGAAGATACTGCTATCCTGTCCGGTTGATTAGTCAAATCGCCGCTTTTAGCATTAACCCTAAATTCCCGTGTTATTGTAACGAGTAGAGACGAATGATACTGAATTGTAGTACAAATTATTTGCCCTTTTGCTTTTCTTAGTTAAATAAACTCACATATTCAGTTATATAGACAAAAGATGCGTTATTGTTTTGTCTTGGGTAATTGTCGAATACTACTCCACCTTACCTCGTTACAGCCACATGCAATGTAATGAGCTAAAAATTCAAACAATTGAAGACATTATATTAGCTATCATATATTTACCTCTATCATCTTCACATTATTTCGGGAACTCAGGATTAACGGCGCGTAAAAAAAAGTGACCTCACTGCTTTCCGCCTTAGGGTATTGTACACCTACGATCACCTCTGAACCTGAGGAAGGTTAAAAAGTAGAGCTTCTCCATGAAATTGGTTGAAAACTGAAAAGTTGCTCCATTTAACATCTTTACACTAAAACTGGTTATATTTGCTTGCCGTTCAATCGGCAGCGCTGCTGTTTGTGATTTGGTGTTATTATACCGAATCCATAGAAATTTCCTGGTGCTTCTCAAACTCCACCGTCACTTCATCAGTGATATTGGCTTTAATGTTTTTTGTTACTACAATAATCCATGGAAATAGAATTCGACCAGGACAAGCGCAATAAAACATTGCAGGAACGTGGCCTTGACTTTGCAAGAGCTGGCGAAATCTTTGCTTCGGTCACTGTCACCATTGAGTATATCCGCAGGGATTATGGCGAGACGAGATATATCTCCATCGGTCTGCTTGATCTTCGGGCGGTGGTTCTGGTCTGGCCACCGCGTGGCAAAGCCCGCCGCGTTATTTCAATGAGGTACGCAAATGACCGCGAAAAAGAAAAATATTCCAAGCATCTGGAGTGATCCAGACGACGCCCCGGAGCTGACCGACGAGGATTTTGCCCGCGGCGTATGGGCGATCGGCGAAAAAGTCGTTTCTCGTGATGCAGCACAGAAAACGATCAAAAAGGCCCTGCGTGGCCGACCACCAGGAACAGGGCAGAAGAAATCGACTACCGTCAGGTTTGACAACGACATTCTCGATGCCTTCAAATCCACTGGCAAAGGTTGGCAGAGCCGTATGAATTCCGCTCTTCGCGACTGGTTGAAGGAACATCGACCGTAATGCAACCTGAAGATTTCTTGTTGCATCCCGTCCATCGATAACGCCCGGTGACGCTCGAACTCGACCACCGACTTTTCACTCACCCAGTAAGCGTTACCAACACCTTTATACATCATGTCGTATACTTCAGTGAGGGCACATTGCTCATAAACCACATCCATAGGACGTGCACCATGAAAGTACCACAAGCAGTCGATTTTCATCTGCAGTATCACCAGGCCAATTCGAAAAAAAAAATATCATCAAGACATGTGAATTTGTCCTGCACCGGTTCACGGATCGTTTCGGCACACATGATCTCGCCAGCATATCCCAAGAGGAAGTTTTAGAGTTTCTTCTTTCTTTGACGAAAAATAACAAGCAGGCCACCAAACGGAATCGGTACTCAGTTCTTTCATCTTTCTACAACTTCATAATCAACACCGGACTCCCGGCACTTACCAATCCCTGCAACGGTTCTATCATCAGAAAGATCTTCAAACGCCCAAAGGCTATTCAATGGAATATTATCGATAAAGAGAAAGTTGATGAGATTATCTTTCGAACCACAAACACAAGAAATCGACTCATGCTGGAATTGATGGCGAGAGGCGACATGCCGCAACCTATGCATCAAGGTCTGGAACTCCCACAGAAATCATCAGCAAGGTTATTCTACGACATTCTGACCTGTCAACTACGCAGCGGTATCTTGGAAAAGTAAATGACACCGAGGCCATTCGGTGGATTGAGACGCTTCATGGATAGAAGTACATCTACGGGCGAGTAGCTTTTTCTCCCTCGTTTAAAGCAATAGTGAACTTCCCAGGTTGGAGTGCCGTTGAACTTGTGAGAGTCTTTGGATATCTTTGGGTTGCGGTTGCTCCATTTCTGAACAATTCCTCGGAATTATGCGTCTCTACCCTCTCAGGAACATCTCAACGTAGCCTCTTGATTTACCTCTTAACATTGGCAACACGAACCGTAGTCTTCGGATTCACGAAATAGTGTTGTCAAAAACGTCACGTTGTTCTCCTGAATGGAGACCATTTGCGGCGTTTAATGCCGATATTCGCCGCATTATTTACGGTTTTTGGTGGCCATTGCGGCAATTAGTCGCTATAATCACCGCATGTGATACGGAGATTATGCATGTGGATTTATGAAAAGAAAGAATGGCCAAACTTCATCTGGGACGACAAAGCCCTTGCGTCATTGCTCGTCGAGGCTCGTCACCGGCAGGGTCGCTTACTGGGCAAAATGGAGACGTTAGGTTTCCCGATCCAGCAGGAGGCTAACCTGAATATCCTCACAACTGATGTTGTGACATCGTCGGCAATAGAGGGCGAAAGACTGGATACTGATGAAGTCCGATCTTCTATTGCTCGAAGATTAGGCATTCCTTTACCAAAAGACAAGCCTGTCGGTCGCGATGTTGATGGCATTGTTGAGATGATGCTGGATGCGACGCAAAATTTCGATCAGGTTTTGACTGCGGAACGCTTGTTTGACTGGCATGCGGCTTTGTTTCCGACAGGCCGAAGCGGTATGCACCGCATTACCGTTGGTGCTTGGCGACCAGCGGAAGCGGGCCCGATGCAAGTTGTGTCTGGCCCAATAGGGCATGAAACGGTACATTATGAAGCGCCCGAAGCATCCAGGCTTGATGCGGAAATGCAGAAGTTTTTCTCATGGTTTGGAACCGAGTTGAAGCTTGACCCTGTGCTTAAAGCGGGTATTGCCCATCTATGGTTTGTCACTATTCACCCATTCGAAGATGGGAATGGGCGGATTGCACGTGCAATTGCAGACATGGCTCTGGCAAGGGCAGATGGGACGTCCAATCGCTTCTATTCTATGTCCAGACAGATTGAGCAAGAACGTAAAGCATATTACGCGCAGCTCGAGAGACAGCAAAAAGGCAGTGTGGATATTACATCTTGGCTGTCCTGGTTTTTAAATTGCTTTTTGCGCGCTGTTATTAACGCAGAAGAGACACTGTCCTCGGTTCTCTTTAAAGCGGAACTGTGGAACCGGATTAATCCTGATCCAGTGAATGAGCGACAGCGCCTAATCATTAACCGCATGCTCGACAATTTTAAGGGACACATGACCACATCGAAATATGCCAAGTTTGTCAAATGCTCATCCGACACTGCACTCAGGGATGTGCGGGAACTCGTCGCCCGCCACATTCTGATTCAAAATCCGGGCGGGGGACGAAGTACAAGTTACCGCCTAATTGCAGCAGAAGAACTGGAGCAACTTGGTGATGGGATGGCAAGAAAGTAACGCCAGAGACGATTAGAGCACGTAATGTCCATAATTTCGCTAGCTGTTTAATAGAGATTCTCTAATTACGAGAATTCCATGTTCAGGAAACAGGGACAATATAAGGTCTACGCATTTTCAACAGATTCTTTGGTAAGGTTCACTCCACAGTTGCTCCATTTCTGAACAATTCCAGGGAAGTATGCAGGTCAACATACAGGAGTTACCTTAAGCTGAAATTCCTGACTTTCCCTATGGTTGGCAACACGAACCTTGATCTTTGCAATAATGATCTGGTCGTTTTCAAACAAGCACTTTTGGTTTCAGGAAAACGATTGTCGGGGGATTACAGGTTAAATGTATTGACGCGTTACGTCACACGTAATATCATGAAATCATGATAGCATCCTTCAACTGCAAAGATACAGAGAAACTGTTTAACGATTACGGTGTCAAAAGATTTCACCAAATCGAAAGAAAGGCTCGTATCAAGTTGGAAGTTTTGAATGCCGCTGTATCGCTTGACAGCCTGCGTGTTCCTCCGGGAAATCGATTAGAAGCCCTGAAAGGAGATCGAAAGTGGCAATATTCTATACGCATCAACAATCAGTGGCGAATCTGCTTTGTATGGATTGATGGAAATGCACAGAATGTCGAGATAGTAGATTATCATTGAGGTAAAAAATGGACGAGAAATTAGCTCCCATATCCCCTGGCGAGATCCTGTTCGAAGAGTTCCTAGAGCCTATGGAGATTTCACAGGCTCAATTAGCAAGAGATCTCAATGTGCCCCCGAACCGCATAAATCAGATTGTTCGTGGAAAAAGAGAGATAACAGCTGACACTGCCTTGAGGCTTGGACAATATTTTGGAATTGAACCAGAGTTTTGGCTCAATCTTCAGCTTCGGTACAACATGAAAGTAGCACAAGACAAAGTAGGGATGCAGATAAAGAAAGAAGTCAAGCCTTATCAGGCAACTAAAGGCAGTAGTTTCCACTCCTCAGTATAACCATGCCTATAGTCTCTTTGGCAATCTTTACTTTGCAGTTACTCCATTTCTTATCAATTCTCTAGATTTAGCCTGTTCTACCCTGTCAGGAAGAAGGTTGACATTAAAATTTTTTTGTACACTTAGCCCTGCCATTAGCAACATACAGATAAAGCAATTTTTGCTGCACTGCTTTTTCGCCATTTATAACCCGAGCACATCTGCACTTGTCGAGTCTGTTGCCCTAATAATTTTTCTCCAGGAAAAAAAACATAAACTCCCCTCGTTTTTGCTTTCTCAAGATTTTTTCTATAAATAAATATTCAACCATACGGTTGACGAACAGAGATGCTTGATTATATTCAACTGTATGGTTGAATATAATAACGATAACGATCTTTCTGAAATATTGAAAGCTGTGAGCGATACAACACGTCGCTCTCTCTTAACGCAACTCTGCCAGCAAGGCACAAGTCGTGTCACGGATCTGGCGGAGAGTTATGATATGTCGCTTAATGGAATATCCAAGCACATAAAAGTGTTGGAAAAGACTGGACTAGTTGTCCGCAAAACCATCGGCAGAACCCATTGGATTGAGCCTAAAATTGAACGAGTCAGATTGGTTGAAAACTGGTTTAAAGAGCTTAAATCGATTTGGGAATTGCGTTTGGAAAAACTTGATGAAATCTTGAAAGACGGAGGTAATCAAAATGGCTGATCTCAAAGTGAATATAGAGAAGGTTATCAGTGCACCAATCGAGGTTGTATTCGATGCGTGGTTAAACCCAAAAATTTTGCCGAAGTTTATGATGGGAATGCCTGATATGCCTGAGACCGTTGTGGAAGAACTCGATGTGCATGAAGGTGGCAGTTTTACTTTTATCATGGATTGTCAAGGTGAAAAACTACCGCATTCAGGGAAGTATATAAAAATTAGTCGCCCAGACGAGCTTGTTTTTACGTGGGTGTCTCAAAACTCAGTTGTTGAAAACAGCACGGTGAAGTTACATTTCACAAGGATAGATGGAAACAAGACGAAAATTTCGCTATCTCACGTTAGGTTTATTGATGAAGAATCCCGATCAGGACACGAGGGAGGCTGGGGATGTATCTTGGATAAACTGAATGAAGTCATAGGATAAACCCATACCTGTGCATTGATCCCAGCGCTGATACAATGAATTACTCCATTGTATCAGCTACCCTACCGACTACTCGGGTTGGGATTGCCACGGTCTACCCAGCGAACTGGATGATTTGTGGCACACGCTTGCCTGATCAACGGCAATTATCTTTCTTCTTTGGTGGTGAGAGCGTATCTCATGAATAGTCTAAAGTTAGGAGGTGTACTCACCGATCGCAGATTACCAAGATACATCTCTTCCCCTGGAAAATGGAAACTTTGAAGTGTTTCGAGAATAGGGCTAAAGAATTTTCCAAACATCACCTGAAAAAGCCAACGAGATACTCCCCGTTTTTCATTATCAGCCAATTCTGCGCTGTGTTTCCGCTGGAAACGTGGAATCCCAGTTTCTCATAAAAAGATTTTGAGACATCAAGATCTTTGACAGCTAAACTTACTAAAAATACTTCCAGTGCCATAAGACTATCCAGAGATGTTATTCGTTAAAACCTTAAGGAATACTTCAGGATGAGTTGAAGAGCACTGCCCTGTAGTCGCTTGCCTCTCCCTGTGTGCGGATATACTATAACCGAGTAGCCGGATAATTTTTTTAATCTTACCACCATTGCTGTCGGTCCACTTTTCGCCAAAGACAACAACAGGGAAATTGCACCGATCAGCATCTCAACTCGCCGGAGGATCGTCACTCATGAGCGATATCCCTCTAGAAAGAGTGCATAAGACGGTTGATGATATATACCGTGGCGAATCTCGGCGGGTGCTGGCAACATTGATCCGCCTGCTAGGTGATTTCGAACTCGCCGAACAGGCTTTGCACGATGCGTTCATTGCGGCACTGCAGCAATGGCCGCGGGATGGCATTCCCGCCAAACCTCGCTCGTGGCTGATATCAACCGGCCGTTTCAGAGCCATTGATCATATACGACGACGTTCCCGCTTCAATGATTCGCTGACAACGCTTGCCGAACAGCTGGAATCTGACGTTTCTCAAGAAGAAATTCACAATGACCAAGAAATACAAGATGATATGCTGCGGCTGCTTTTTACCTGCTGCCACCCGGCACTCCCCCCGGACGGACAGGTCGCGCTGACACTCCGAGAGGTGTGCGGGCTGACGACAGAAGCTATCGCCCATGCCTTTCTCATCTCACCCACTACCATCGCCCAACGCATCGTGCGGGCAAAGGCCAAGATCCGGGACGCGAACATTCCCTACGAGGTACCGTCCAGGTACCAACTTTCGGAACGGCTGGACAGCGTCCTGCGGATAATCTATTTAGTCTTCAATGAGGGATATTTTGCATCATCCGGCGGCTCTTTGACCCGGCCAGATCTCTCGGCTGAGGCCATCCGCCTTGGCAGATTGCTGACTCAATTGGTGCCCGACCCCGAAGTACTTGGCCTGCTGGCCCTGATGGTACTCCACGAGTCGCGCCGTGCAGCACGCACCACCCGGGAAGGCGAAGTCGTCCCGCTGGAAGACCAGAACCGGCGGCTATGGAACCGGGGTCAGATCGCCGAAGGGTCAGCATTGGTTCAACAAGCCTTATCGATGGGAAGAGCCGGCCCCTATACGCTGCAGGCAGCCATCATTGCAGTCCATGCCGATGCACAGAGCGCCGATCAAACAGACTGGGAAGAGATCGTCGGCCTGTATGATGTGCTGCTGCAGGTGCAACAATCCTCCATCGTTGAACTCAACCGTGCCGTGGCGGTAGCTATGCGCGACGGTCCGGCGGCGGGTATATGCCTCATCGACACTCTCCTGCAGCAAGGTGAATTAATAGATTACCCGCTCGCACATACAGCACAGGCGGAACTGTATCGGCGACTCGGGCAGGCAGCAGCGGCCCGGGCTGGCTACGAACGAGCCCTCGGGCTCACCCAACAAGAACCCGAGCGACGCCTGCTCAAACGACGACTGGCAGAATTACCGGACAAGAAAACGTAAGAGAATCCATCCTGAAACGAGACATCTCAAAAAAAACACCCCGCCGGAGAAAATGGTGTCGATTTTCCGAGCTGCCAAACGACTATCTATTAAAAGAGCAAATAAGCACACACAGGAGGAAAAAATGAAATATCTCTGTCTGGTCTACTGCAATGAAGAAAAACTCCATAGCCTGCCCGAGAGTCCCGAAGATGCCGAATGTTTGGCCTGTGCCGAGATGCTCAGCAATGACGGATACATGCTTGGCGGAGAAGCTCTGGAACCAGTTCGGACCGCCACCACCGTACGTGTCCGCAACAGCAAGCTGTCCATCACCGACGGCCCTTTCGCCGAAACCAAGGAGCAGTTGGCCGGGTTTTACCTGATCGAGGCCAGGGACCTGAATGAGGCCATTCAGGTCGCGTCCAAAATCCCACCAGCACGGGTGGGCAGTATAGAGGTTCGTCCCGTCAGGGAATTAACACCGCACGCTTAAAGGAGAATTGTCATGGAAAAATATATAGATGGGTTTGTTATCCCGGTACCAGAAGACAAGCTCGATGAATACCGTCGCATTGCCGAAATAGCAGGTGCGATATGGAAGGAGCATGGGGCGCTCGAGTATCGGGAGTGCATCGGTGACGACCTGAATGTGAAAGACATGGTCTCCTTTCCAAGTGCAGCGAAAGCGGAACCCGGAGAGACGGTTGTCTTCGCCTGGATCGTCTACGAATCACGGGAACACCGTGATAAGGTCAACGCCGCAGTCATGAAGGACCCGCGCCTCGCCGACATGATGGAGCCGGGCTCCCAGCCTTTTGACTGTAAACGCATGGTCTATGGCGGATTTAAAACGCTCGTAGAGATATGAATCTCAGGTTTGGATAAATGCTCTAGCATCAGGAATCTTGGAGGAATGTACATGACGAAGCAAGCGACATTCACTGCTGGCCGCAACATCGCAATGAAGGTTCCGCCTCATGTATACGAGGCAACCGTTCAGTTCTATCGAGATGTGCTCAGCCTTAAAGAAATAACGAAACACGCTCCTTCTGTAGGCTTCGATTTCGGCTCAAACAACCTCTGGATAGATCGCGTTCCGGGTATCAGCCACGCTGAAATTTGGTTTGAGGTAGTCACCAATGACATTGCAGCAGCTTCAGAGCATCTCAAAGCGGCTGGCGTTGTTCGCTGTGACGAAATAGAGCCTTTGCCGCAAGGCTTTCAAGCGTTCTGGATATCAAGTCCAGCCTCAATCATTCACCTTGTTTGCAAGGACACTGAGTCATGGGCGTAAGAGTATCTAACATGCGCAAGCAGGCGAAGCAGCAAAGCTGCGCCGCTAATGCAAGGCGTTAGACAGCCAATAACCGACGCGTTGACGCCGCGCGAGGATGGCCTAACCTCAAATCTCAATAGAGTAGCAACATGAAAAAGATCGCCAAGAACACAATTTGCCTCTGGTATGACAAAGACGCCGAAAACGCTGCACGCTTTTACGCTGCGACCTTTCACGACTCTTCAGTCGATGCTGTGCATCGCGCACCGGGGGACTTTCCGTCCGGGAAGAAAGGAGATGTGTTGACGGTCCAGTTTACCGTGTTGGGTATACCGTGCCTCGGAATCAACGGTGGACCCACGTTCAAACAGACTGAAGCATTCTCGTTCCAGATTGCCACCGAAGATCAAGCCGAGACGGATCGCTATTGGAACGCCATCGTCAGCAATGGCGGCCAAGAGAGTGCCTGCGGCTGGTGCAAGGACAAATGGGGATTGTCTTGGCAGATCACGCCGCTGGCCCTGACGGAAGCGATCACCGATCCGGATCCCGCTGCCGCTAAGCGCGCGTTCGATGCGATGATGACGATGCACAAGATCGACATAGCAACGATCGAGACAGCACGCCGTGGCTGAAAAGCCGGTGCAACAACAAACAGTTGCAGCCAAAGCTGCTTCGCGGCGCGTCTAAATATGCTCGTTAGGCGTTATTACTATCAACTCACCAAAGGAAAAACATCATGAAAAGCAATCCCGTTGTCTGGTTTGAAATTTATGTAGAAAATATGGCGCGCGCCAAAGCGTTCTACGAAGCCACACTAGAAGTTAAGCTGGAATTAATGCCTGCTCCGACCGAGGAGATATCTGAAGAAAAGAATATGGAAATGTGGAGCTTTCCTATGGATAAAGATGCCGCCATGACCACACCTGGCGCAAATGGAATGCTGGTAAAAATGGATGGCTACAATCCTGGCGGTGGCGGTACATTAGTCTATTTTGGCTGTGAAGATTGTGCGGTAGTCGCCGCCCGTGCCGCCAAAAACGGTGGCAGTATATTCAGCGAAAAAATGTCTATCGGCGAATATGGGTTTATTGCACTGGTGCACGATACGGAAGGCAATACGATCGGCCTACACTCCATGCAGTAAGCTTTAAACTTCTAGCATTTGTCTATATGCCTAAACACTTCGCTCAAGTGGGACAGTCGCTATCGCGCCCGTCCCTTAGCGACAAGGCAGGCCAACATTAATTAAGCTTAATGAGTTGAAAATATGAGAAAAATTATTGTCGTATTATTTATAACCCTCGACGGCGTGATCCAAGCGCCTGGAGGCCCCGAAGAAGATACTACGGAAGGTTTCAAGTACGGCGGTTGGGTGGGTCCCTACATGGACGAATTTTCGGGCAAGGTGATGAGACAGCAGATGTCGTTAGAACGATCTGAGCTGCTTCTAGGTCGGAAGACTTACGAAATCTTCGCAGGGTACTGGCCGCACCACTCTGTTGATTGGCCCGGCATCAACGAAGTAAAAAAGTATGTTGCGTCTCACGACTCATCGCTCAAGCTTGATTGGGAGAATTCTGTGCTTCTTTCTGGCAACGTTGCCGAAAAGGTGAAGAAACTTAAAAGTGATGGCGGCCCCAACCTGCACGTTTGGGGTAGCTGCAACTTGATACAGACGCTCTTGAAGCACGATTTGGTTGATGAATTGTGGCTCAAAATTTTCCCTATAACGCTCGGCCCAGGCAAACGACTATTTGCCGAAGGTACGATTCCGGCAACTTTAAAATTAATCGACAGCACAATAACGCCACTCGGCGTTATTGTTGCTAATTACAAACGTTCCGGTGAAGTGAAGACAATGTCGCTTGGGGCTTAAATCTTTGTATCTATGCAGCGAATCAACAAACCGCCTAACAACGCCATAAAAGAGGATATCCACCATGAAAATTAATATTGAAACCACCGTTGACGCTCCTGTCGAGCAAGTCTGGAGTGCTTAAATACATCAATGATAAACTGATCAGGGAGCATTGGGATGATCTCCTGCGGCTTGTTGCGACGATCAAACTCAAGAAGACTACGGCCTTAGATATATTCCGACGATTGAATTCCTATTCAAAACAACACAGCTTATACCAAACTCTCAAGGCATTCGGTCAGATCATCAAATCATTTTTCATCTTGCGTTACATAGACGATTTAGAACTCAGGCAAGCCATCGAAAAGCAGCTTAACAAGGTAGAGCTGGCCAACAAGTTTACTCGTGCCGTGGCTGTCGGCAGCCTATATGAGTTCACCCAGGCTGAGAAAGAGGATCAGGAGATTGCTGAGTCCTGTAATCGTTTGATCAAGAATTGCATAATCTGCTGGAATTATTTGTATCTCTCACAAACGCCGGTGAAAACAAAAGATGCACAGAGCCGGGAAAACCTTATTCGATTCATTGAAACCCATTCTCCAGTTGCCTGGACACACGTCAACCTGCTTGGTAGATATGATTTCTCTGATGAAAAACTTAGAAATTCTATAGGAGTTCTTCTCCTGAGATCAGCGGCATAAAATATATGGAAAAACAACAGGCAGAAAACTGACAAAACTTAGGTAATCCAGATGCTGACAAAAATTCTTAGAGGAAGAAGATCATGGCAAAGTATCTAATCTCATTTCCCAGTGCTGCAATGAATGTACCCGACAGTGAGTGGGAGGCGGTGGGTCGAGACGCTCATGCCGTAATACGCGAGGCGAAGGAAGCGGGCTTCTACGTTTTCGGCGGTGGTATTGATGAAACAGTACCGCCCGTTCTAGTTTCGGCTAATGGCTCAGTCGCTGAGGGAGGCTACCCGTGGGCGCCTCCGCTCACTGGTGGATTCACTGTACTTGAGCTGCCTTCAAATAAGGAGGCCATCGCATGGGCCGCACGTTTCGCGAAAGCGTGTCGCTGTGATCAGGAGCTTCGAGTATTCGGGTTTGATCCAGAGTCGTGAGGTCGGAGTGTTGCTGTACATTCTGCTAGGTAAAAATTTTAAGAGATCAGATTTTGAAGGATATTGGTGAAAAGGCGAAAAGTAGCACCATACAACTTAGGACTTGGCATAAAAACGGCACATTCAAAGTGGCAACATTAATCTCAAAACTTGAACTGGAAGCTGTTCCCATCAAAAACTTCTTTCAGTTAATAAGAATGGAAGTGAGATGCGGAGCTACTATTGACGACAACTTCAATCCGTCGTTGATTTTACCCGCGGAATTCAGTTTAATTATCGTTTGACCAACTTTTATCTCGCAAGTACAATCTCTCGTTATGGAATTATACATCAATAAAGACACCCAACTCTGCATGTCTTTATCCGGTCGGCCAGGTAACACAGGGACTCGCTTCCATAACTATCTCTACCGGGAGTTGGGCCTTAATTACGTCTACAAGGCTTTTAGTACGAAAGACCTACCAGGAGTGATCACTGGTATCCGTGCACTCGGGATTCGTGGTTGCGCAGTATCCATGCCTTTCAAGGAGGACTGTATGATGCTGCTCGACGAGATTGATCCCTCGGCTGCTGACATTCAATCGGTCAACACCATCGTCAACACGGACGGCTCTTTAAAGGGTTACAATACAGATTATATCGCTGTCTATTCGCTTTTGAAGTCACACGCAATTACCCCGAAGTTGGAGTTTGCCCTGCGTGGCAGTGGTGGCATGGCCAAGGCCGTTGCCTGTGCCTTGTACAATGCGGGCTTCACCCGGGGGACGATCCTCGCACGCAATGAGAAAGCGGGGACAGCTCTGGCTGCCCATTATGGTTACAATTGGAAACCGGATTTGGCGACAGACGATACACCCGGACTTTTGATTAACGTGACACCAATCGGTATGGCGGGTGGTTCGGAGGCCGAGGTTCTTCCATTTACCGAAGCGGAGGTTCGCGTAGCCAAATGTGTTTTCGATGTTGTGGCACTTCCGCCGGAGACTCCGCTCATTCGTATCGCCCGATCCCTGGGTAAACCAGTCATCAGCGGCGCAGAAGTGATGACACTCCAGGCTGTCGAACAATTCGTGCTTTACACCGGACGGCGTCCGGAACCAGAATCGGTTGAGCGTGCCGCAAAGTTTGCTCGGCAGGCTTGAGGCCGGATTTTTTTGTGCTACATATTTTACTTTGATTACATACAGATTGGAAATACCTTAAAATCAAACTGCTGCAGGGCTCTTGCAAAGGAGTATGAAGTGGTATGAAAAAAGTGTCCATTTTTTCCATACCACTTCATACTCCTCCTAAAACAAGACTCCACATTCCTTGCCAAACGGTCATTTCTCAGCTGTATGCGTTCTTGAGAAATGCCAGTCATCAACTCACTTATACTGAGTCCGATTCCGTGAGCGGTTTTTTAAGAACGAAAAGCATTCCGGTAGCAGCTATGGTGCCAGCAGCAATCGCAATAATGTAATTCAATAAATGAGTAACTGCATTGGGAATCAGCAGAACAAATATTCCACCATGGGGAACAAGCAGATCGACGCCAGAGACCATGGAGATTGCGCCAGTAATGGCCGCTCCCACCATGATTGAGGGGATTACCCGAAACGGGTCACGGGCAGCAAAAGGGATTGCCCCCTCAGTGATAAACGATATTCCCAGTACATAGGCGGCTTTGCTGGCTTCGCGTTCGTCGGTGGTAAAACGGCTTTTGAATAGCGTTGCTGCCAAAGCCAACCCCAGTGGCGGTACCATTCCAGCAGCCATAACCGCCGCCATCGGCATATAGATTTTACTGGCAAGCAGTCCAACTGCGAAGGTGTAGGCAGCTTTATTCACAGGGCCTCCCATATCAAAGGCCATCATGGCACCGAGCAGAAGTCCGAGCATCAAGGCGCTTCCCTGTTGCATGCCTGACAGCCAGGTTTCAAGGGCTGTTAGAGCGATCTTCACTGGAGGGCCGACAAGATAGATCATGAGTAAGCCAATAACCAGGGTGGAGAGAACCGGCAGGATGAGTACCGGCTTAAGGCCCTGGAGGTTATCAGGCAGGTTGATCTTGTCATTGAGGAACTTGGTTAAATAGCCGGCCATAAAACCGGCAAGGATGCCACCTAAAAATCCTGCTCCAAGGGTTGAAGCCAACATACCGCCCACCAGACCGGGGGTGATGCCTGGCCGGTCGGCGATCGAGTAAGCAATAAAACCCGCTAATACAGGAACAAAGAGAGTAAACGCCGTCGCTCCGCCAATCTGCATCAGGGCCCAGCCAAGGCTGCCGTCTTCGTTCCCGGCATAAATACCCCCAAAAGCAAAGGCCAGGGCGATAAGTAAACCACCTGCAACAACCATCGGCAACATATAGGAAACCCCGGTCATCAGGTGCTTGTATGGACCAGTTCGGGTTGTTGAACGTGCTTTCTTCAGTTCCTTGACTTTTCCGATCAGGTCAGCCTTGTCCGGTTCCGGCAGAGCTAAAGCCGCTTCGATTACACCGACCCCGCTGTGCAATGCATCTTTGGTGGAGGTTTCATGAAGACGCTTCCCTGCAAAGCGACTGGTGTCCACATAGGCATCTGCTGCAATAATTACTGCATCCGCCTGCGCAATATCTTCGGGAGTGAGGACACTTTTGGCCCCCACCGAGCCCTGGGTTTCAACCTTAATTTCATAACCCAGCTCCCTGGCACCCTTACGGAGAGCCTCTGCAGCCATAAAGGTATGGGCAATCCCGGTGGGACAGGAAGTTATCCCTACCAGTTTTTTAACACCCACAGGAGTTGCTGCAGCTGCGGCTGACACCTTCTCTTTTGCAGGAGTTTTTTCTTTTACCTCTGCTATCTCAGCCACCTCTGCTATCTCAGCCAATGCATCTTCGATAACCGCCTTGGTTTTACGGATCGCCTCACTGGTGGTAACGGCAATCATTGGTTTACCGACAAAGCGTTTCACATCGACATGTATGTCTGAACTGATAATAACCACATCAGCTGCGATAATGTCTGCGTTTGTCAGGGCACTTTTCACTCCTTCCGCCCCTTGGGTTTCGACTTTTATTTCATGGCCCATAACCGAAGCCGTTTTTTTCAAGGCTTCAGCGGCCATTACGGTATGAGCTATGCCGGTGGGACATCCTGTAACTGCGATTATTTTTGCCATTTTGTTCTCCTTTTTTAGTGCCTTAAAGATTCTTTTCGTTCAAAAATAACAAGAAAAACAATCTGCATAAAACACCTACCCCCTCAGGGGGGGACTGGACTGCGTACCCCTTGTGGGATGTTACTCTGCGATTTGAGTAGTTTTTAATCCACCCTCGATTATGCTATGGACAGCCGTCTGACTTCAGCAGCGTTACGACAGGCCAAGGCTCGCTGGGCCATTGATTTTGCACCGGCTTGCGACAACTTCCGTAACTGAGCTTTTACTGCGGCAACGCTTGGTATACTCACACTCAGCTCTTTGACGCCCAGGCCGGTTAAAATCGCCGCACCCTGCGGATCGGCAGCTATGCCGCCACACACGCCCACCCAGATTCCCGCCTCCTCTGCTGCGGATACGGTAAGGTTAATCATGCGAAGAACCGCCGGGTGCAGGGCATCTGCTTGTCGAGCGAGCAGAGGATGGAGCCGGTCCATGGCCAGGGTGTATTGCGTCAAATCGTTAGTTCCAATGGAAAAGAAATCGACTTCAGCGGCCAATTCCCTTGCAAGCATTACAGCTGAGGGAACCTCAATCATCACCCCAAAAGGCAGTTCAGCAACACCAAGTTCCCTTCGTACTCCCTCGGCCATATCTTTGGCGGCATTGAGATCCTCCAGGGTGGAGATCATTGGAAACATGATTTTAATCGGCCCGTGCTCTGCGGCGCGGTAAATGGCACGAAGCTGGGGGCGAAAAAGCTCAGGTTTTGCCAGACAGAGACGAATACCACGTATTCCCATAAATGAGGCATCTTCGGGTGGCAGCTGTAGATAGGGCAGATTTTTGTCCCCACCAACATCCAGGGTACGAATAATGAGGGGCAGACCACCCAGGGCCTTGGTCATCTGGCTGTAGGCCTGGTATTGCTCTTCCTCTGTTGGCGCTTCAGATCGATCAAGAAAGAGAAATTCCGTTCGCATAAGCCCAACACCTTCCGCCCCGCCGTTTACGGCCTGTTCTGCTTCCGATGCAGTTGCGATATTGGCAACAACTTCCATCCGATGCCCGTCGGTCATTATGGCCGGCTCAAATCGGGTCTGATGTTCACTGTTTCGCTGGTCTGCCAACATGGCTTGAATGTTCTGCGCTGCCTTAATGTCCGATTCATGGGGGTGGATGTAGAGATTACCGGTGGTGCCGTCGAGTATTACCTCTGTACCGTTTTCCTGGTTGAGAAGAGCAGGACCAGCTCCGACGATGGCAGGAATACCCAAAGAACGGGCAATGATTGCCGTGTGGGAAGTTGGCCCTCCGGCTGTCGTACAAAAACCCAATATTTTCCGAGGATCGAGATTGACTGTATCTGATGGCATTAAGTCTTCTGCCACTAATATAACGGGAGTTTCAGCGGTGAAGGGAGTATCTTCCACCACCTCGGCCAAGTGGCGAAGCACTCTGCTGCCCACGTCGTTTATGTCTGTTGCACGACCACGCAAAACCGGATCATCCAGCTGTGCCATATCCTCGACGCGCTCCCCAATAACCTTCTGCCAGGACCAGCCGGCGCTGTGTCCTTTTTTAATAAGAGCATGTGTCTCAGCAATCATTTCTTCATCATTGAGGAACTCGATATGTGCTTTAAAGATGGCCGCCTTACCAGCTCCGGATTGTGCTTTAACTTCCCGGTGGATCTGTTCCAGCTCACTCTGGGCAGTAGCAATTGCTTCGTGCAGCAGATTTTCTTCAATGGCTGGATACTTTGCGGTGGAGGCCACCACAATTTTGCTTTTCTTAAAGTGCCAGAGCGGACCAATGGCCAAGCCCGATGAGGCGCTCAATCCCTGGATAGTAATGGTTGGCTCCGAAGGAGACCAACCATGGTCGGCTGCATCCAGTTGTACTTCGTCGGCTGCTTCCGTTTCATCTTCAAGACCGGCAAGAACCGCAGCTTCTATAGCTTTCAGGGCCTCGTCCTCATCTTCTCCACTTACCATGATACGAAGCGAAGCATTTTCACCGGCGCCAAGTTTTAAGAGCGAAACAAGACTCTTGCCGTCGGCGACGCTCTCTTTATGGCGAACATGGACGGATGCCTTGAACTGCTTGGCCAACTCGACAAAGGCAGTTGCCGGCCGGGCATGCAGGCCATGGGCTCCTTGTATTTTCACTTCGACAGATTTTTCAAAATCCTGAAGAGTCGGACCTCTCTCGGCAGGCGGCTGAGAACCCTCTCTCCTACCGCTCAAACAGGAATAAATATCTTCGGCATCATCCGTTGACGAGAGTTTCTGGATGAGCTTTTCATTATCTAAGATATGGGTCAGGTTGGTCAGAATTTCGATATGTTCATCAGAGCGTGCGGCAATCCCCACTATCAGGAAGACAATCTCACCTGGATTCCACTCCACCCCGGCAGGGATCTGCATAACAGCAATACCGGTACGGATAATGGACTCGCGATCCTTGGGCAGCCCATGAGGGATTGCAATTCCATTGCCCAGAAAGGTATTGGCCACCTTCTCTCTATTCAGCATGCTTTCGATGTAGGCAGGCTTTATATTGCCACTTTCCACCAGCATTTCACCCACCTTGCGAATGGCTTCGATTTTATCCCCCGCCTCGACATGCAATTGAACGTTATTGCTTTCCAGCTTCATCATGATTGGCCTCCTTTAGTCAATAACTTCGGATGAACATTATCTCGTGCATACTGTAATCGTTTACATAATAAATTGTCAATTGTTTTTGCTGTTAATCAAGCCACACAGGAGTATTTCGCCGAATAAACAATACTATATATCTGTATTTAAATGATATATTTTTTTAACGTGCTTTTTGACGACAAGGATTATTTTTAACAAACTCCGGCTTCACCACATATAAAAGTAATCGTTTACATATCGCTGTAGTCATTATAGCAGATAATACCAAAAATCAAGAAATATAGCACAGATTCCTGCGGAAACAAATGTGTGTCCCTGTTTGCGCAGACAGTCATTCTCGACATGAATTTAATGTTATTGCTACAGTATCTAACAGTCCATAATTCTGTGAAATATCTGGTCGCAAACTGAGGTTCGCCCAGAAATAAGAAAATTATAGCATCCCCATACGAGCCGACAAGGCACCACAATTAAACTCCGAGACCGACGCCGAAAAGAATAAATATTTGACTACACTCAGGTAAACGTTTACATTGCAACCGTAAGATCAAAATCCAACCCAAAAAAGAGAGTGATATTTAGATGGTTAAAATTAAAGACGTTGCTGAAGCAGCCGGTGTATCAACTGCTACTGTGTCACGGGTCTTAGCGAACAAGCCCCACGTAAGGCCCGAAGTTCAAAAGCACGTAATGGAAATAGTTAAAAAACTGAATTATCGGCCAAATCGTGTTGCGCAAAACCTGAGATCAAATACATCAAAAATCATAGCCTTAGTCGTGTCTGATATAGAAAACCCGTTTTTTCAACGGGTCAGTCGGGCTGTTGACGATGCAGCCTACGAGCAGGGTTATATTGTGATGCTCTGTAATACAGATGAGAATTCGACAAAAGAAGAGTCATGCCTGAACCTTCTCCGGGACGAAAATGTTGCCGGGGTCATTTTATCTCCGACCCAGCGAACTATCGAAAAATTTTCAGAAATATCAGCTCTTGACATGCCCACGGTTATAATTGACCGACATGCAAAAAATCTGGATGTCGACAATGTCCTCATTGATAATGTGCAATCAGCCTATGCCATTACAAGCCACCTGATCGGGCACGGTTACCAACGAATAGGAGGCGTTTTCGGTGGAGACAGCATCACTGGCAGCCAGCGGCACGAAGGTTTTATTCAAGCCTTGAAAGCTCACAACATTAAGCCTGCTGCCGAACTGATAAAATACGCCAACCCCAGAGAAGAAGATGGTTTTAATACGACCCTGAAATTGCTGGAGATGCCGGACCGGCCGGACGCCATCCTTACCAGCAACAGTCTGTTGGCCGCAGGCGTGCTGCTGGCGATTCGTGAAAAAAAACTGAAAATACCAGGTGATATCGCTTTCGCCAGCTTTGACGATACTACCTGTGCACAGTTGCTTGAACCGGCAATTACAGTTATTGAGCAACCCACATATGAGATTGGTCGTACTGCCACGGAGCTTCTCATCAAGAGAATTCAGGACCCGACGCGTTCAAATCGTGAGGTTGTTCTTAAAACAAAACTCATTATTCGTCAGTCTTGTGGTTGTCAAAAATCATAACCATATGATAATCATCAGTCTGCATACCTACATCTAATCTGACATTGTTCTCGATATTTCTTGACTATTCTCCAGGTATAATATCGAGAAAAAGGTGGTGAAATGGCAACGTCAAAGTCGCCCCATTGCCAAATTCCAAGAAAAAAGATCGCCTCACTTTCCTCATCGGCGGCGTGAGTTTCTCCGCGTCCGTCATTAATACGTCAGAAAAGAGTACACGAACAAATGAAGGAGTGTTTTCTGATTCTGGAAATCCGAGCTCGAGCTACTGCCTGGCACATCTGATATTATTACCTGCAGCACAATCATTGGGCGTTGACCGGAAAGGATTTATATCTATCCCGCCCCGCCGGGTAAAGCGTGCGTAGACCGAAAGCTTTTCAGGCATGCAACGTTCCATCAGGTCCACAAAGATTTCTTCCACACAATTTTCATGAAAACCTGTGTGCTCCCGCAACGAAATGACATAGCGCAAAAGTCCGCTTCGCTGAATCTGTCTTCCGGTATAATTGATAATCAGTGTTGCCCAGTCGGGCTGGCCGGTGACTGGGCAGTTTGTCCGTAGGAGATTGGAATACAGTTGTTCTTCCACCCGGTGGGATCCATGAAAAAGAAAGTCGGGATTGCGGGTATAGCTGTCGGTGTTGAGATCCAGGTCGTCAATACAGAACCCTTCCGGCTCAACAAAGCGTTGTCGGCGGAAATCGTCAGGCAGCAGCAAAGAAACTGTGACAGCCCCCCGGGAAACTTTTTCCAGGTCTTGCTGCATTACCTCCACGACCTTATCCGGCGAGGTAAAGTGCGTTAGATTGAAGGAGTTGCAATAGAGTTTAAGCGATTTGGACTCAATAATGTTGAGGGAATCGAGCGAAAAACGAATCTCAGCCATGGCGACCCGCGGTTTTCCCCCGGTTTCCAGCCATGATATCTCGTAGGCGTTCCAGATGTCGACACCGGTAAAAGGAAGTCTGTCTTTAATACCGATTTTTTCTCGATTGAGTCTTCTCGCCACAGGAAAAAGAAGTTCCGGATTGTATGTGGAAATATAGGTTACTTCTTTTCCCAAGGGGATATTTTTGTCCATAGCCTTCCCCGGTGATCAGTTGCGGTAAACGGTGGGGTCCATTCCCTGGTTTTTTCTGAGGGCGTATTTTCGCTCATTACAGGCGCCACATGTGCCGCAGTGTATATCTTCTCCTTTATAACATGTCCAGGTGGCCAGGAAATCGACGTCCAACCTCCGGCCCAGATCGCCGATATCCCTTTTGTCCAGCATGGAATAGGGGAACTCGATAACTACTTTTGCATCTGTGCCGAGTTTTACCGCCTCGGCAAAGGCCAGGTTGAACTCCGGCCGGCAATCGGGATAGATAAAATGATCCCCAGCGTGGGAACCGAGGAGAACTTTCGCGGCACCGATGGACTCTGCGTATCCGGCGGCAATTGAGAGCATAATCCCGTTTCGGAAAGGAACCACCGTGCTTTTCATCGTCGGTTCATCATAGGCACCATTGGGGATGTCCTCCCCGGATGCAAGAAGAGTCGAGGAAAAGAGTGCATTGATAAATGGCAGGTGAATAATTTTATGATCCACCCCAAGCCTTGCACAGGTTGACTTTGCCAGCGGCAGTTCACACCCGTTATGTTTTGACCCGTAATCAAAACTCACCGCCGCAACTTTTGGGTATCGGCTGATACTATCGATAAGCAGCACCGTGGAGTCCAGTCCACCGGAGAGAACGACAAGACAGTCAAACATTTTTCAAACTCCATTTTTATTGTCAAAGGCGAGGATGTGGAGCCGGGGGGAGAAGGTAAAGCCTCGCTCTACACAGTAGCGCCAGATGGTCTCAAAGTTTTTCAACTGGGCCTCCCGGGTAGCCCCCTGAGGCATTATCCACACCTTTTCGGCCGGGATTTTCCATGCCGCCACAAAATCGTCAACCATCTGAAAGTCATTTTCAACGACAAATTTGAAGGCGTCAACTACCGAACAGTTTGTACCGGCAAAATGCCACATGGCATCAAGGTACTTGGGAGAACAGACGATGAACCCCTTGGACTGTTCTGGCAGACTTACTTTGCCGCTGGTTTCATATTGAACAAAACAGCCTTTGTCCACCAGGGTTTCCTCCAGACATTGCAATCCCGTTGACCATTGGAGAAACGGTTCGCCGCCGGTGATAACGACAAAATTACAGCCATGGCCAATAATCTGCTCAACCAGATCATCCACTTCCATCATTGTACCCGGCTGCCAGGCAAAAGCAGTATCGCACCAGGGGCACAACGGGGGAAGACAGCGGCTTAACCTGACAAAAACAGCAGGTTTTCCGGCAAACGGCCCCTCCCCCTGCAAGGAAGAGAACAGCTCTGTCACCTCAAGCATTGGCGGTTACCGTTGCCCAGGATGTCGGTGTCTCATAGAGGACGACCGCACAGAGGGCAATCTTTTGCGACTCAAGTCTTTTGTCAAGAATCGTAAAGATATGCCCGGCCATAATCTCGGCGGTCGGCGGGGTAATCTGGTATTCAGGCAACTCGTTGAGCATGGTGTGATCATATCTGTCGATCACAAGTTCGCGGACGATGTCTTTCAGCTGTGAAAAATGGATGATCATACCACTTTCATCGATGGATCCGGAAACGGTGATACGCAGAAGATAGGTATGGCCATGGATTTTGCAGCATTTGCCGAAAATCTTCTGGTTTTGTTCTGGTGAAAGGTCTTTTCGATAAAGCCTGTGGGCTGCATCAAAGGTAAATTCTTTGGTAATGGAAATCATAACCACCTGCATCGTAAAAGTGAGGGATAATTTATAAGGCGGGATGCCACTCGTCCGCCAATCGCCATACTCCTCTACACAAAGAATGGCAAATAAACAACAATAATTTCTGCAACAGTTGTTTCTCTGCCACAGGGAATACACTGTTTCACCAGTACATCGGCTTACCTGTTTGGTGAAAATCTTGCTTTTACAGATAGGATGACTTAGCTTTTACTGGGTGTAAAAAACTTTTTCCTGTGAAAAACTTCCTTTTTCTTACTTTCAGATACCTTCAATCTGTGCTGAATATCGCGTGGTGAGTATTCCGCACAGCCACCCAAACAACCAGCTACCAAGGAGGATGGAAATGGATTTCGATCACACTTATGCGGATTATCTCAGTGATAAAGAGGTCAAGGCCATCACTGAACTGGAACAAAAAATTGGCAAAAGACTCCTGGCCTACTACACTCCACCGGCCGCATCCAATCTGGATGAAGCAACACTGGCCGAAATTCAACAGCTGGAGAAAAAGCTTTGCGTCAGGCTTGTCGCCTACGAAACACATTAATATTTCAATGCCTGGCCCCCCTCTCGAATTCGGTGCTGAAAATTCGTGAGGGGGTACATCTCAATGATGTTTTAAACATATTCAGAAGTTGATCCTGGCACTTTTATGCTATTCCATCATCTTCTTGCCAGTCTTCACTGGAGTGTTCATTTGCTCTTTTTTATGCTTTTTCATGGCATCTGCCTGCTGCTGTTTCATACCGCTTTTCATCTCCTTATCCATGTCCGAATCCATCGTCGTTTCCATCTTTTTCGTGGTCATTTTCATGGGAGCATCATCATTCATCATCGGTGCCAGGACCTTGTCGTTTTGCCCGCCGGTCATGGAGCTGTTAGCTGCAAAAGTAGTTCCCTGAAGAAAAAAGAAAACCATGCCAAAAGTCATAACCAACGATACCAATTTTGCCATTTTCATTGCCCTTCCTCCGCAAAATTTTGCTTTTCTTGATCAAGAGGCCAATTCCTCTTCCCTGCAACAGTAGCTACTCGATGTAAAGGGCGAATAAAGGCAATGTCAAGATTTGGTAAAGACGAAGAATAACGGGGTGAGAAGGGTCTGGGAAAAAAATGTGCTCCACCGAGGAAATCGGAAACCTCGCAGCGGAGAAAGGTATCAGATAAACAGTTTTTTCTTGATGAGCTTCAGATAGCGCCTGCTTACCGGAATTTCCTGACCTATGCGGGTGACTATCCTGCCAAGGCCACCATCAAGGAGAATAATTTCTTTGATATAATCCATATTTATCAGGAACTGTTTATGACAGCGCAGGAGTCGACTTCTTTCTTCCAGAACCTTGAGAGTCACTTCGGTGAAATATTCGCCATCCATCGTTGTTACATGAACGCCGGCGACAGTGGTCGTAATGTACACAACCTCACTCAGACAAACCAATCGTATCCGGTTGCCGAGAATACAGGGGATACGGCCAATCTCCTCCGTTTCATAGACGGGTCTTCTGTTTTCGACAATTGTCTGCTGTAACTTGGCAACGGTCCTTTTCAACCTTTCACCATCCACAGGTTTCAGCAGATAGTCGAGGGTCTTTTCTTCAAAGGCTTTGAGGGAGTACTGGTCGTAGGCGGTGACAAAGACGACATGGGGCATGATCTCCCGGTTGACCATATTGAGCATTTCAAAGCCGTTGATGACCGGCATCTGGATGTCCAGAAACAGCACCTCGGGGCGAAGCTTGTTGACCAGCTTCAGACCATCGATACCGTTGCCGCAGGAGCCGACCACCTCAACAGCACCGGTTTCAGCCAGCAGTGTGGCTATTTCTGTCCGGGCATGGATCTCGTCATCGACAATCAGCGCACGAATCATGTTTCTTTACATCCTCCCTCCGGCACCGTTATGGAGATTATGGTTTTTACCTGCGGGATACAGTATATCTCCAGGCCGTGCTTCTCGCCGCAAAGATTTTTAATCCGTTTTTCGACTATACTCATCCCCACCCCTTTCCGGCTGCTTTGCGCAAAATTGCCGGCGTTGTCCTCGACACTGATACGGACCAGACCTGATTCTCGACCAACCGACAGGCGAATCACTCCCTGCCCCAGCATATTGGAGATACCGTGCTTGATGGCGTTTTCGACGATCGGCTGCAGGGTAAAAACCGGCAAATTCAGAGCGAGCAGTTCGGAATCGATATCCATCTCCAGCTGTAAACGGTCCTCAAATCTGGCTTTTTCAATGACCAGATAGGAATGGACATGATTAAGCTCCTCTTCAAGCGTCGCAAGACTTCTGGTATGCTTGAGATTTTTACGAAAAAAATTAGCAAGATGCAAGAGCAGATCTCTGGCCCGGTCACTGTCCTTACGGGTAATGGCAATAATGGTGTTAAGCGCGTTGAATAAAAAATGCGGACTTATCTGCGCCTGGGCAATCTTCAACTCTGCCGTGGTGACAAGCGTTTTCTGCTCAATATAGCGGGCGTAGAGAATCTGATCGGAAAGCAGCTTGGTAATGCCTTCGCCTAATGTTTTATTGGTTACCAGAAAAAGTTTATTTTGCGGTTCGAAGAGATTGATGGTCCCGATCAACTCATTATCAACACGCAGAGGTACACAGAGCACGGAACCGAGCGGGCATTCTCTGGAGAGGTTGCAGCGCCATTTCTTCTCACCGCCGTCAGCGTAGACAATCCGGTTTTCACTGATAGCTTTTCTGGTCTGGGACGAACTGATTTTCTGGCCAACCACGTGATGGTCACTCCCCTCGCCGACGAAGGCCAGGACCTTCTCCCGATCGGTAATTCCCACCGCCCCGACGCCGGTCTGCTCCCGAATAACCAGGGCGACTTCCCGTGCAGTTGTCATATTAAAGCCAAGGCTGAGAATCGACACGGTCTTTTCCGCCATCTTCAGCGCCTTGGCAGAGAAAAACACGCTCAAGTCGTCATACATTTTTCGCTGATCACGGATAATACTGACAAAGATGGCCGCTCCGGTACTGTTGGCCAGGATCATGGGCAGGGCAATTATCCGGACCAGTGCCAGGGCCTGATCAAACGGTTTCGACAACAACAGGATAATGATCATCTGGACTATCTCGGCTACCAGGGTGGTAAAAAAGGCAACCGCGGGACTGAGCAGTCGGTGTTGCTGATAATGGCGCACCAGATAAACATGCACCAGACCGCCCATAATACCTTCCACCGTGGTCGAGATACCGCAGGAGGCGGCAGTGAATCCACCGAGAAAAAAGCGATGCAGGCCTGCGGTAAGCCCCACTGCACCACCAAGAAACGGCCCGCCTATAATTCCGGCCAGGGTGGCACCGATTGCCCGGGTGTTGGCTATAGCGTCATTTATCGGTAAACCGAAGTAGGTACCGAGAATGGAAAAAGACGAAAAAATGAAGTAGAGCAGCAGTTGCGTCCGGGGATGCAGGGTGTGCAGATGAAAGGAACGAAAAAAAGGCGACTTGGTAAAGAGATAGGCGATAACCAGAAAAACCGACATCTGCTGCAACAGGGCAAAAACATTATGCAGCGAAAATGTCAGCAGATCCATACAATACCCGATTATTACAACGCATTACATAATATCAGACCCCGGCCCGCCAAGTTTACAAAATGACGGCACGAAATCCATGGGATCCAGAACGCCTCATTTCAGGATGGCTCAGTAAATATTTCACATAAGATCTCCCCGCTCGGGTGAAAACAGCAGCCGCGAGCGGAGTCTGTATCCGTCAGCGATCGTCTCTCAGGACAAACCATAGAGATGGGGAAACACGACAATGGAAGCCAGAACCATCATCTGAATGATGATAAACGGCACCACGCCACGGTAAATATCAATGGTCTGAACCTCCGGAGGGCAGACCCCTTTCAGGTAAAAGAGTGAAAAGCCAAAAGGAGGGGTCAGAAAAGAAGTTTGCAGATTCATCGCGATCAAAATAGCAAACCACATCGGATTTAAACCGATAGCATGCGATATCGGCAGCAGAATCGGCACGACGATATAGGAAATCTCTATAAAGTCGATAAAAAAGCCGAGCAGCATGATGGCGGCCATGGAGAGAATGATGAAGCCCCATTTTTCGCCGGGCAGCCCCATCATAAATTCTTCGACAATAAGATCGGCGCCGGTATAGATAAAGACCATGGAAAAAGCGGTAGCCCCGATAAGAATGGCAAACACCATCGCGGTGATCTGCGCGGTCTGCAATGACGAATCGAGAACAATCTGCCAGGTCAGTTTACGATACATGGCGGCGAGAACCATCGCCCCCAGGGCACCCACTGCCGCAGATTCAGTCGGGGTAGCAATGCCGATGAAAATCGAGCCAAGGACCAAAATTATCAGCGTCAGTGGCGGTAAAATCGCCAGCAAAGCGCGCCCGATCGACCCCTTCTTGTCCTCTTCCGCAACAACAATCTCCGGCGCCACTTTCTTATCGATTAAGGCGATAATGACGATATAGACGATATAGCAGCCAACCAGGACCAGACCCGGCACTAAAGCCGCCTTAAACAGATCGCCCACCGGCAGCTGAAAGACATCCCCCAGAATGATCAGTACGATTGACGGCGGGATGATCTGCCCGAGGGTGCCAGCCGCGCAGATGGTGCCGGTGGCCAGTTTTTTCGAATAGCCGTATTTCAGCATAACCGGCAGAGAGATGACACCCATCGCCACGACAGATGCCCCGACCACTCCGGTTGAGGCAGCCAGCAATGTGCCCACCAGCACGGTGCTGATAGCCAGGCCACCGCGGACCTTGCCAAACAGAATGCCCATTGACTCGAGCAGCCTTTCCGCCAGTTCCGATTTCTGCAGGATGATGCCCATCAGAATAAAGAGCGGTACAGCCATCAGGATGGTGTTGGTCATAATAGAGTAAATCCGGAACGGCATCATGGAAAACATGCTGAAAAATTCTTCGGCAACCATGACGAATGCCGGGTTGGGCATCAGCTCGATATAGGCCGCAATCGCTCCAAAAAAGAGCGCCACGGCCCCGAAGGTGAAGGCCACAGGATACCCGACACTAAGGAGGACCAGAGCCGCGAAAAACATTATTATACCGGTCATTTTCCGCTCCTGATCTGCTTAATATTTTTCAAGATGTACCCAACTGCACTAAAGAGAAGAAAGCCGAAGGCTATAGGGATCATGCTCTTGACGACCCAGCGGTACGGCAACCCCCCAGGATCTTCGGAAATCTCCTGAATGGAGTAGGAATCGCCGACAAAATCGAACGAACCAAACAGAATAAGGAGACTGAGCGGCACCAGAAAAAGGACCGTACCACAGATATTGATCAGCGCTTTCGTCTTCTGACTCATCAAATCATAGAGAAAATCGACTCGAACATGCGCTTCATGCTGCAAGGCAACGCCCACGCCAAAGAGGATAACAACCGAAAAAAGATGCCATTCCATTTCCTGCATGCCGACGGAACTTGCATGAAAGAGATAGCGCATCATCACATCGAAGGCGACGTTCAGGACCAGCAGAAGCAGGACGACAGCCAGGAAAATACCAACGCCATCGACGGTACGGGCGATAATTTTTTCAATTTTTTCGAGCATAGTAATCGATCACAGTAATATGTTTTCCCTGTCCAGCCAGTTCCTACCAACCGGCCAGGACAGGGATCCTTTAGAAAATCATTTTACTCACAAACCTATTCTGCCAGTTCCTGCAAGGTTTTTATATAATTATATTCACCGATAGTAGTCCAGGCTCTGGCTTTTTTGGTGTATGCCCGCTGGGATTCCAGTACTTCTTTAAAACTCGGATCCTTGGCCGCATATTCATCGTTGATTTCGTCGGAGGCCTTCTTCATCGCTTTGAGTACTTCTTTAGGGAAGGTTTTCACCTGGATATTCGGAAACTCCGTCTTCATCTGGGCCCAGGCATCGATACTGCCGGCATAGTTATCGATGAACATGTCGGCGGTTACCGCTTTCATGGCGGTTACGAGCATGGTCTGATATTCCGGGGGCAGCTTGTTAAAATCTTTTTTATTGACAAGAAACTGCAGCTCGGTTGCCGGTTCATGCCAGCCGGTATAATAGTATGGGGCAATCTTATGAAAACCCATCTTGATATCCATGGCCGGACCGACCCACTCAAGCGCATCGATGGTGCCGCGATCAAGAGAAGTATACAATTCTCCAGGCGGGATATTCGTGACGTTGACGCCCAGTTTTGCAAAAACTTCCCCGGCCAGCCCTGGAATACGCATCTTCAGCCCTTTCAGGTCGTCCAGTGATTTGATCTCTTTTCTGAACCAACCGCCCATCTGCACCCCGGTATTCCCACCGGGAAAAGACAGGACATCAAATTTAGCGTAGGTTTTCTCCATCAGCTCCATCCCGCCGCCTTTATAAAACCAGGCATTCTGTTCATCGGCGTTCATCCCGAATGGCACGGTGCAGTAGAAGACGGTCGTAATATCTTTGCCTTTCCAATAATAGGAAGCACTGTGACCCATCTGGTATTGCCCGCCCTTGGTCATATCGAGAATTCCCAGTGCGGCCTTATGCTTTTCCGCCCCCTCCACTTTAATGGTGAAGTTGCCGCCACTCATTTCCTCGACCATTTTGGCGAGATTAATGGGTGCAGTGGCAAAGGGAGTGAGGGTCGAAGACCATGACATGGCGAGTTTCCATCGTACCTTTTTGGCAGCCAAAGCCGGTGAAGCGAGCAGAGCGAGTGCAATCATCGCGATCGAAATGCGGTAAACCAGTTTCATTGCTTCCTCCTGTTGTTGAGTTATACCTATCCTCCCCATTGAGGATAGGTATACGATAACTAACAAAGAGGAGCAAACAAAGCTTCTGCCCGGTAAGCGGTTGTATATTGAATTTTCCGGTTAATCAGGATTGTCTGCGGCGTGGAGAGAAGAAAAAAAGAGCCCTCAGCCACCCTGTTTCTGATTCATGCACCATCGGATTATATGTTTCTGCCCAGGGAAGTACCGGTGGACCGCAGCGCATCGCAGGCCTGCATGATACGGTCGGCCATATTGCGTTCCGCCTTCTTGCCGTAAGATCGCGGATCATAGACTTTTTTGTTGCCGACCTCTCCTTCTATCTTCAGCATCCCATCATAATTTTTCAATACATGATCAACAATGGGCCGCGAATAGGCGTACTGCGTATCAGTATCGACATTCATTTTTATGACGCCGTACTGAAGAGATTCGTGGATATCCTGCAGTTCCGAGCCCGATCCGCCATGAAAAACCAGATCGAGGCGGCTGTCTTCCCCGAGTGCTCTGGCGACCGCGGCCTGCCCGTCCTGCAGAATGGACGGTTTGAGCTTGACATTGCCCGGTTTATAGACGCCGTGCACATTGCCAAAGGTCGCCGCCAGCAGAAAGCGCCCCATGGAACCTATTTCTCTGGCCGCAAGGACCATATCTTCCGGCGTGGTGTAGAGTTTTTCCGCCGCCACACCGGAGGTATCATGGCCGTCTTCCTCCCCTCCGACAACACCGGTCTCAATTTCCAGAATAAGCTCGTTGGCGACACAGGCGGCCATAATCCGTTTGGACTGGGCGATATTTTCCTGCATCGGCAGAGCCGAGCCATCGTACATATGCGAACTGAAAAGGTTCGGCTGACCGGCAGCACGGCGTTTTCTGGTCTCTTCCACCAGCGGCAGCAGAAAACTTTCGACATATTCAGGGTGACAATGATCGGTGTGCAGAGCAATATTCACGTCATACTCCTCCGCCATCAAATGGGTGTAGACGGCAAGACCAATAGCACCCTTGACCATTGAACCGATTCCCAGACCCGATGCAAATTTGGCGCCGCCGGTCGAAACCTGAATGATGCCGTCTGAGTTCGCCTCTTTAAATGCAAGCAGAGCCGCGTTGATAGTCTCACTGGACGAAATATTAATCGCCGGATAGGCAAACTTGTTCTGTTTGGCGTTATCGAGCATGTGACAGTACTGTGTATAATTGACGACAGGCATTGTTTCCCCCCTTCTGCAGTTTATGCGTACCTTACAGAGTATTTTCTTGTTTTTTTTTGCAATGAAACACTCGTAAGGTACATATACCCGACAAGCGAATATTAAAAAGAATCCCGGCTTATTTTCCGTTTACCGGGACTACATAACAGGATGAATCATCTGAACTCTTGCCAGCGCACTCATTCATCCATTTTCGTTTTTTTGGTTCTGTAGCCTGGTTGCGCGAGGATTTCCAGATAAAAAGACTCCAGCTGTTGCCGTTCAACCTGATCGATACATTTACCGATTTCCGCGAGATGAATGGGCTCTGCAGTTTCTTCAGTATCACCAAACTTGCAGGCAAAATCCCAGAAATCAACACCTTCCGGCAGCGCCTTATTCCGTTCTCTTTTTACGTATTTTTTCACATCATGCCGTACCGCCTCTACAAGTCTGGCATATTTAATTTTGGGATGGGTCAGTTTAAAAGTTTTCTTCATGTTTGTCCTTGATGGCGTCGTAAAAAATCTTCATCCGCACCATTGCCTTCAGCACAATGCGGCTTCTCAGGTAGCGGCGATTAAAAAGCTCATTAACAGTACGTACTCAAGATGCAAATATCAAATAAGGGCGCGAAAATAAATCCTGCATTTACCGTGGGGCAACATAATATCAACGCACCATCCCGGCAAAAAAATATTTTGCTCGCACCAGCACCCACATTATCATACATTACATAGAAGATCGTAAAGCAAAAAGGAGGAGTCATGTATATTCCCGAATCGATTCAAGCAAACGAAGATTATCAGGCATGCATCACATTTCATGGCCATACCTGCATGGGCGTCACCATCGGTTACCAGGCAGCAAAACTGGCGATGAAACTACTGGGAGAAATGCGCGCCGTCGATGAAGAGCTCATCGTCATTGTCGAAAATGATGCCTGCTGCTGCGATGCTATCCAGGTTCTGACTGGCTGTACCTTTGGCAAAGGCAATTTTTTTTACCGTGACCATGGCAAGATGGCCTTCACTTTTGGCAGCAGAACATCCGGCCAGGGGGTACGACTGCTTTTAAAGCCGACCATTTTTCAGATTCCGGAGCGGGAAAAAGTGTTAGCGGAAAAGATCGGTGCGCACCAGGCCACTGTCGCAGAGAAACAGGAATACCAGCAGATCTATGAAGCACGCGGCGAAGAATTTTTTTCCGGCGGCCCCGAAGCTTTTTTCGATGTTGAGCATATCGAAGACATGAATCTGCCCCCCAAGGCCCCGCGGGTGCCGTCTCTTGCCTGTTACGTATGCGGGGAAATGGTCATGCAGACCAAGCTGACCGAGGTGGAGGGTCATCTGGTGTGCCGAGGGTGCCTGGCCTGAGCAGGCAGCGCACTTTAACGCGTATTGGCATGAACAGCCGCAAACTGATCTCATAAATCTGCTTACATTTTTTTTTTAAGGAGGGAGGCGATGCAAACCACGGCAGCCAGTATTATGACCGCAGACTTTCCGAGCCTCCGCCCGGAAACGCCGCTCACCGAGGCAATTCGCGTCTTTCGGGAGTCATCCCGGCAGCCCGGCCGGCGGTTGTTTGGGATAATCGTCACCGACAACGACCAGCGTTTAGTCGGAATGCTGTCGATGTACGATATCCTGCTCTATGTGCGGCCCAAACACATCCAGGTCTGGGGTACCATGGAAGATATTGATGTTGCCGGCTTGATCGATGCCGCAGGGAGCCGGCTCAAATCGATCCAGGTGGGCGATATCATGACCCCCGATGTCATTACGGTTGGTCCTCAGGTTGATGTGTTGATGGTTCTGGATATCATGATAAAAAAACATGTCCGCAGGCTCCCGGTGGTGGAGAATCAGCGCATCATCGGGATGGTCTATATTTCTGATTTGTTCAATCATTTGCTGGAGCGAATCGGCGACTGACCCGGAGAGACTATGGCACAGCAGAACACCCTTCGCAATCTCAGCGTCAGCCGGGCCATGCGGCGGCAAATCACCTGTCTTGATCAAAAGAAAACTATTGGTCACGGCATCAACATCATAATTAAATATAAGATCAATGCCCTTCTTACCGTCGATGCCGCCCAGCAGCCCGTGGGCGTGGTGTCGAAGACCGATATAATGGGTGCCTATTACGCCGGTTTGCCGATTGATTCGCCCCTCGAACATATCATGGTATCGCCGCCTCTTTTCTGCAAAGCCGGAGACTCCCTTGAAACGGCCCTGGAGCAAATGCGCAGCAACAAGGTATACCGCCTGTATGTCGCCGATGACCGGTCAGGGGATCTCATTGGCGCTCTGGCCTACCCTGATATTGTCGGGCTTCTTTACCAGTATTGCCGCCAGTGTGAATACAGTAATTTAAATCGCGGCAGCCAGACCCATAAAAAGGATACCATTGACCGCTTTAAGGTAAGAGAGATTATGAGCAGTGGCATCAAAAGCCTTTCCCTGCATGAAACACTCAATGGTGTCATGGAGGCTCTTTCCGCCTACAGGTTTGGCGCCATGCTGCTCACCGATGAAGATGAGCTGCCGCGTGGAGTAATTTCCAAAACCGATCTGGCGCTGGCCTATAAACGTGGCGTCAGTCCCGATGCGACGGCAGAGAAGATCATGAGTGTGCCTGTGCATACCTGCGACGCCGACTCCTTGCTCGAAGATGCGATAAAGAAAATGATTGTCGAAGATGTTCATCGAGTGTTCGTCGCCGACAGCAACACCAATACCCTGACCGGCGTTTTGTCCCTCTCCGATGCCGCCCGCGGCCGCTCAGGTTCATGCCATGGCTGCGTTTCCAGCCGCATAAAGGTCGAAGACCACGAATAATTGCCCTAGCCGCCGGCATAACTGACACACCACGAAACAGTGGTTATTATTTGTACACCGCAGTGGGAATTGCGTTTGTTTATCCTGTGAGACCGAACAGGATCCTGCACATATCGGGGAGGTCTCTGATGTTTGCCTTACGTTGCAAAGTAATCCGCGAAGTCTTCAACCAAACTGCACGGACACTCCGGGTTGTCGGTGCGATGCTTATCTTGTCTGCCCTCCTCGCGCTCACCCCTTGTCTCATTTCCCGGGTATCTGCTGCCGAAACACCCCGGGCCGTAGTCCTGGAAATTCAGGGGCCGATCAATCCTGCGGTCAGCGATTACCTGAAACGGGGCATGGCCCGAGCAATCACTGCAAAGGCAAGCCTGATAATCCTGCGGATGGACACCCCGGGAGGACTTGATCACTCCATGCGGGATATCATTCAGTTGATTCTCGCCTCTGCCATTCCCGTGGTCAGTTATGTCGCACCGGAAGGGGCCAGAGCCGCCAGTGCCGGAACGTATATTTTATATGCCAGCCACGTTGCGGCGATGTCGCCGGCAACCAATCTCGGGGCCGCCACCCCCATCTCCATCGGCGGACTGCCCGGAACGGCCAGCCCTGCAGAAAAAAAGGGAAAAAAAGATCCAGAGACACTGGCCACAGATGACGCGTCAACCCTCAAGCGAAAAGTGATCAATGACGCCTCAGCCTATATCAAGGCCCTTGCCGAGCGCCAGGGACGCAACGCCGACTGGGCTGTCCAGGCGGTTCGGGAAGCAGTCAGCCTGTCCGCGGAAGAGGCATTGAAACTTCAGGTCATTGACTTCGTCGCAGCAGACCTGAAGGATCTGCTGCGGCAGCTGGATGGTCACCGGCTGATGCTCGATTCCGGCCCTCATGTCATAAGCACCAAAAATATGACCGTCACCAGAATTCCACCCAGCTGGCGATACGAGCTGCTGGCGGTAATAGGCGATCCGAATATCGCCTATTTTCTTCTGCTGCTTGGTTTTTTCGGCCTCCTGTATGAATTTTCCAATCCCGGGGTCTTCCTGCCGGGGGTCGCCGGTGCCATCTCTTTACTGCTGGCCTTTTACGCCTTCCAGATTTTGCCGATCAACTACAGCGGCCTGGCCCTGATCATACTCGGCCTGGCATTTCTGATCAGCGAGGCCTTCATTCCAAGCTTCGGCTCACTTGGCATCGGCGGCATAGTGGCCATGGCCATCGGCTCTCTCATCCTGATAGATGATGAAAGCCTGCGGATTTCCCTCCCTGTAATCATTACGACAACCGCTGTTTCTGCGGGTCTCATCCTGCTGCTGGTGGGACGGGTCCTGGCCATAAAAAAGAAAAAAGTCCGAACCGGTGAGGAGGCGCTTATCGGAATGGTCGGCGAAGCTGCCGCCGATTTCTCGGAAGAGGGACGAATCTGGCTCCTGGGGGAATCGTGGCTGGCAAAAAGCACCGGCAATATCGCCAAGGGGGAGAAGGTGAAGGTTACTTCTCGAAAGGGATTAAAACTGACTGTGGAAAGCCTGAAGGAGGAGCAATAACATGATATATCCTTATATGGAGTACGTGGTACCGGTAGCAATTATTGTCGTTTTGATTGCGCTGTCCTTTAAGATAGTCGCTGAATATGAAAGGCTGGTGGTGCTTTTTCTCGGCCGCTTTCAGACGGTAAAAATGCCGGGCCTGAGAATCATTGTTCCCGGTATCCAGAGGGCTTTTCGTGTCGATCTCCGGGTGGTCACCATGGATGTCCCGCCCCAGGACGTTATCTCAAAGGACAACGTCACCGTGCGGGTCAACGCAGTCCTCTACTTCCGGGTGGTCGATCCGGAACGGGCAATCATTCAGGTGGAGAAATACCTCGATGCCACCAACCAGCTGGCACAGACGACCCTGCGCTCGGTGCTCGGCCAGCATGAGCTTGACGAAATGCTTTCCGAACGTGAAAAATTGAACGAAAACATCCAGGAAATCATCGATAAGCGGGCCGATGCCTGGGGAATCAAGGTTATCAATGTGGAGATCAAACACATCGACTTAAATGATACGATGATACGGGCCATTGCCAAACAGGCCGAAGCGGAACGGGAAAGACGGGCCAAGATCATCCACGCGGAAGGTGAATACCAGGCCTCGGAAAAACTGCTCTCGGCGGCCCATGTCATCTCGCAGAACCCCCAGGCCCTGCAGCTTCGCTACCTGCAGACCCTGAGTGATATTTCGGCAAACGAGGGCACCACCATTGTCTTCCCCTTCCCCGTGGAAATGCTGAGCTCCATGACCGTAAAAGGCGGGCCGCCTGAACAGCAGCAGGAAAAATGAGCTTAACACTGCTCGGCAACCGAGTCACCTCAGAAAACTAACGGTTTAAGCAGAGATAAGGTGTTCATGTACGGCGCGCAATCCAGCTCAGGATTTTGTCGCGGCACAGGACCAAATTCCTTGATTACCCGATTTTGAAAATCTTCATTCGTAATTCCTTCAATCCCCTGGCGGAGAACTTTAGTCGCTCTGACGGTGAATTCGCCATGCCCGGCAGACTCATAAGCGACTTCGTAATCCCGGCAGGCAGAGAAAAGAACATTTTTCAGATTTTCCGGCCTTCGGCCAGGTGCACTGCGGGAGCTGCCGAGACGCTCCCGATACGCCCGGTGTTTGGCCTGCATTTCCGGAGTTGCCGGCAGGAAACGGGCCCTCAGGTCGCGTTCACCTGTCAGTGGCTTGCTGCCCATAAAGGCCCTGGTGATCGATCCTGAGTGGCAGCAGTCGATAAAACAGGTCACGTTGACACCCGGGGGTATGTCTGCAAAAATATCGGCGATATCGTCGTCGATGACAAAAGCTCCTTCGGCAATATCATAGGGGCAGAGCGCCTCATCTTTCGGACCGTTCGTGCCATCCACTTCATCGCCGTCAAGATCGTCGACCTCGGTACCGTGACCGGCAAACTGGAAAACCACAACGTCTCCTGCTGTGCTGCTTTCTATTAATTTTTTCAATTCGGCAAGGATGGAATTGCGCGTGGCTGCTGCATTTTTAAGTGAAGACACCTGAAATCCCAAGTCACCCAGGGTGGCTCCCCATGCATCGGCATCCGCCACACAGCCATTAAGAGGCGCGGTGGGATAGTCGTCAATACCGACACAAAGAGCCTGGCGCCTGCCGGCAGGTGCAGGAATATCAGCAGGTTCAGGAGTTGGTGCTGGATCAGCAGGGGTTGGTGGAGCCGGCACCGAAGGTGGTGGGCAAGGCTGCACGGGCGGCCGGAATAAATATTCAAATTCCGGTGGCAGCAGAACAGGTTTATCCCAGAGATCCGGTAAGCCGCGTTCCAGGGCTTCTTCCGGGAAATCGACGATATCGTCGCTGTCGAGAATGCGCCGGGCAACACTGTTCATGGTTGGACGGTCATTGTCGAACCCGCCATGCGTTCTTGAGGTGCTGGCACTGCTGCCTGTCGTTGCCTGGGAAACCGACCAGACGATCTCCGCTTTCTGTGATGGCGTTCCCTTCAAGCCAAAAAGGTTTGCGGTATCGACATCCTTTCTTAAGGATTCTTCCAGCCCGAGGATTGGCGTTTTCCGATTGCTCTCCAGCGCATAGTAAATCAAATAAAGAAGGGACTTTTGATAGATTTTGGCGACCGAATCGTCCTTCTCCCAGTCTTTTTTCATGGTAAACATGGTCAGGTGCCGGACGTCGTTGCCGATATGAGCGAGAAGCCGCTCTTTGAATGCATCTACCCGAATGGCCGGAGCCAGAAAATGAAGGCTGGCAAAGGCAGGGACGCCCTCGGCTATGGCTCTGGGGAGAAACCAGGAATGAAAAATCGACCCCGCACTGTGGCCCACCGCGTGCAATTCTATGTCGTTTGGATGATTGCCACAGAATGCCGCCAGTTTTTTCGCGGTATAGGTCGCCCCGCCACTCTCATCCGAGGCAAGACGGCCACTTTCTTTCATGGCCGACCAGATCTTCGCGCCGCCAAGAGCACGGGCAAGCGCCTCTATCGCCGGATCGGTTGTATAATCCCAGAAATCCCTCGTCAGCCCCCTTTCCGCCGCCATCGACCTGGCACCGGAGAGAATTTGCTTGATCGCATCGAAAAATCCGGTCTCCCATACAAAATGAATGGGGTAGATATTGTTCTTCTTCCACCACTCCACCTGCAGATGGGCAATCCAAAGTCCGTCGCTTTCGGCAACGAGACCTCCGTGCGCATAGAGGAGAAGTTTCAGCGGACGGCCGTTGGCCCTGGCTTTGGCCAGCGCATTCGCCAGATACTCATCAAAGATTGCATCAACATCTTCCGGGGTGGTTTGAAAAATTCCCTCCCTGGAAAATCTGCCTTGATTAAGATTGATGACATGAGGACGCAATGCGTCCAGCTCCTCGGGAGAAAGCTTCTTGCCACTGCCGCCTCCGCGGGTCGCGCCGGCCCCAGGCGCAGGAACGGTGGTACCTTCCATCCCGGTGATCATGCGAATCTGCCGAAATGTCATCTCCGATTCATCCGGCTCGGCATCAGCAGGGTCGCTGCTCCCACGTGCAAGGGTGCGGGACCAGGTGTGCAGAATTTCCGCCAGCCGCCCGTTTGCATCAAATCCCCCCATCGATCTCTTATTGTCCGCTTCCGCAGCCTGAGCAACAAGGGCAGACCGTGCATCCTGGACTTCCGCCAGAAAATCCTGATAGACGATGGCATTGCCCGGACAGGTTTTCTGGTCAGTCATAAAATTATGAAAACGCAGGCTTTCCAGCGGCAGGCCAAACTTCTCCTGGACACTGGCGATAACACCGAGAACCGCCGCGCGCTGTGCGCCGGCAAACGGGTCGCAGCCACGGTCAAAGTCACCGATAATTTCGAACATGAATGGTCCCGAAATCCGGGTACCATTATAGCCTCGCGCACTCACCGGCTGCGCATTCCAGTCCCGCCCCGTCCAGATCGTTCCGTCAGGAGCTATTGAGATATGCTGCGCGATGTCACTCCAGCCATTTTCCTGCGTATGATAGCGCCACATGCCCTCAATAGACTTCACCCCCTGGTACTGGCTGTGGTTCGGACGCCAGGTGTGATGCATGTGGACGGCATCGATTTTCCGGGTAAAACGAAAACGATTGAGCAGATTAATAAATTCCTCCAGCGTCAACGGATAGAAAGGCTTTGCCATGTCGCTTCTCCTTTTTTTCGATTATATATGGTGCAAGAACTCTGCCTGACCATTGCAGCCGGCACGGATCATCACGTAAAAATCAGCCTTTTCTTATGCGCCGCACTCCCTTCCAGCTGCGGATGCTGGGGATAGCCGGCATCATCCAGCAAATAAGAAAGGCGGGTATGCAACTGCTGATAGGTAAGCTGATAGTTGGCCTCCCTGATAGCCTGCAGGGCATAGTAGGTCATCGCCCCATGGTAGGTGCCGCCAATCAGTGCATCATAGGAATATTCCCTGTCATTACTTCCGCTGAGGAGCACTTCCTTCATCTTCGATTCGGGATATCGAGATTTTCTCTTCTGCCGGGCCCGCCATGGGTTTTCCAGCAGACGATCCCCCCTCAGGGCAGGATTGAGAAATCGGGCACGACGGTCATCGGGAGTCCTGAGCCCCGGTATGCAGTCGGACAATGCCGCGCGGGTCACCGTCCCGGAATGACACGAGTCTGAAATCACCGTGAGACTGACCCCTTGCTTTAAGGGTGCGAAGATTTCCCGTAATTCATCATCGATAATCAGATTATCGGCGCAATCATAGGGGCAAAGAGCCTCATCGTATTTTTCCTCATCGCCGCTTGTATCGGCCACATACGTCCCATGCGATGAATTGGTAAAGACCAGTACGTCACCCGCCTTTGATCCGGCGAGCAAATCCTTCAATCCGTCTACCACGTTTGCCTTCGTGGCTTCTGCATCCAGAAGCAACCGAACATCGTTGCCGGCAAAGCCAAAATTATTCACCAGCAGCTCGGCCCAGGATCGCGCATCGTTAACGCAGCCATTCAGATCACTGCCATCATAGGGATAATCATTGATACCAACGCAAAGTGCTTTTTTCATCATCACCGGTCCTCCTTATAAATCTGCCCCTTACCCCATGTGGAGAAAGGCCATAGTATTGTCTATTGTATCGTGCCGATAGTAAACGTGACAGTATTGCCGCAGGCAGCGGTTGCATTGCCCTGAGGAGTCTGCTGCGTTACCACTTGAGGGCCACTGAGACGCATGCGTACCCTGGGGACCAACCTTGCCTTCTCTATCCTTGACACCGCTGCACTTTCCGTCAGTCCCATAATATCTGGCACAGTACATACGGTATGCATTAAAGCCGGGGATATAACCACTCCAGTCGGGGCAATCTGAGGAATGGTGGGAGTACGCGAAGGTGGCGCCACAACAACCGGTCTTTGCGAAATGTCCAGACGTACCGTGCTACCCGGCTGCACAAGAGTCCCTGCCGAAGGAGACTGTGAAATTACCGTGTCCACCGCCATATCCGCGCGGACATATCTCCGCGGATTGCCGGAGCCCAGCCCGACTTCTCTTAACAGCGCCAACGCTCTTGCATAGGGCATCCCTACCAGGGATGGCACCTGCACCCCGGTCTCGGCAATGGTAAGAGACACGGCACTGTCTTTCTTCACTCTGAGACCAGGTTGCGGATTCTGACCGATAACGGTGCCAGCGCTGATGTTCGGAACACGTTGCCGCTTCTCGGAACCGACTTTAAGCCCTGCCCTACTCAGCAGCATACGAGCCTGATCTATTTGATAATTCTCCAGATTTGGCACCACTACGGATTCAGCCTCAACGACAATATTGATCACACTGTTCACTGCTACCTTTGCAAATGGTGGAGGATCCTGCCTGATAACTCTGCCCGGCTCAGTACTTCCGGTAATTTCCGGTCGTATCTCACCTGAAACCAGCCTCAGATTACGGATGCGTTCCAAGGCAACATTCTGTGCAAGCCCCGTAAGCTGCGGCACCACCCGCTCCTCTGCCCGGTAGACAAGAACCACCCCCTGGCCTTTACCTACCCGTGCCCCCGCCTCCGGTTTCTGAGAAATAACCGTGCCTAGAGGTTGATTTCCTTCAATACTTCCCACCTCTTTCCCTACAGTAACGCCTGCGGCGCGCAGCTTCGTCTGTGCCAACTCGAGTGGCAGCCCGGTCACATCCGGCAGCAATCTTAATTTTTCTTTCTCCCCGGCGTTTTGCTCCACCCTGTTTACCCAGCGGATAATCTCGTTGGCCCGGTCACTTTCCAAGACGGATTTCCGGGGAGCAGCTCCCGGCGAGACCGTCGCCTCTTCCAGGCGTGAAAGTCGCAGTGGCGCAAACTGCGCTGTCTTTGATTCCATCCGTACCACCCCGGAAATGACGGCAACTGTAAACGCATCGCCGGGTCCGCGGCTCACCAGAAACTCGGTGCCTTCAGTGCTGGCCGAGCTATATTCCGTATCGATTCGCAAGGAATCTTTTGCCTTTACAAAGACACGCCCAATCACTTCCCCTGTGCTTTTCAGCAGATTAATAATATGATTCGGGTTCACCAACTGGATGTGCGTCTCGGGAGCCAATATCAACTGGCTGCCGCCGAGAAGCCAGACAATGGCCGTCACCCCTGGAAGGGTTACAACTTCATCCCCCTTATTGATCTCCGTGGCAACTCCTGCCGTTGTCGATTCCCCCTGGCGAATCAACATCACCGCTGATCGTCCCTCGCCGGTTACCGGGAGTTCGTTTATCAGGATATGCCTTATTTTTCCAGGGGCACACCCCCCCACCATGACCGAAAGACTCAACAGCAGCAGGCAATACAACCAACGGTCTCGTTTCATGTCAGAATCCTCCTGTCTATTTTTCCAGTAACCAGATAGGAAACCGCAAATGCTCCGATGGGATACAGGATATTTACCAGCAGGTGATATGCCGCATAGAGATACAGAACACAGCAAAACGTCAGGAACACAACACACGTCGAAGCAATAACTCTTTTATACCGAGGGGCTGCAGACATACTGCCGCGTATGGAGCTGCCGAGAAAACCAAGAAGCGCCATGACCATAAACTGCCAGCCGCCGCTCAGTCGCTGCACGGAAATATTGTGCAACAGCGAATTCACGGCTTCAGCATGATATTCCACCCCATATCTCTTCTCCCGCAACCATCCCCGTCTTTCGGAAAAAACATCGTCATGCTCTCCCCCGACCAGCACCAGCTTGCCGCCAACATAAGGCACCAGCTCCGATACCGGCATACCGAGCACCATCTCATAACGCAGGCGTTGATGAGGGTCGCGCAGCGCACCTGTCGAAACCGGAGCAAAAACGAGGTTACCCACCAGATCACCGTCTGCTATCAGTGCGCACCACTGCTTGCCTTTGGCGCGAATCACCTCGGCAAACTGCAGCGAGGAAGAGTGGCCGTCAGCGGAGGTAAAATGCACATGCCTCTTTTCCATATCCCGCTCCGGGTTAAAATCTATCTTCAGTCCTTTAAAAGCCGCATACGCTACCAGCGAAAAAGCGAAGTCGGTCGTCAATACGCTGTCGCCCTGTTTGACAACAACCAGGGGAACTGACTGGGTGATCCGGAGTTTCTGCCCGATACAGGTGTTTCCCAGGCCTTGCGGGATCGCTCTTTGTATTTCGGCGGCAATTTTGACTCGATTCTGCTCGTCCAGCTTCTGCACGCCGACAACAACCTGCGTCTCTCTTGCTTTCGCCTTTTCTATCGCCGCAGCAAAAAGATTATCCTGGGCTGTCTGCTCTTCAAACACCATATCAAAGGCCACTGTCTTTGCTCCTGCCTCGGCAAGTTTCCCCAGCAGATCAGGGTGCTGCTGGCCTCGCCAGCTCTTTTCAACTTTTTGATCGGTGGTGACAATGACGATATTCTCGTTGAAAGGCGTGTCGGCAACCCACTCTCCCAACCGCATTGAATACATCTCGGTCAGGGTATCGAGATTGAGCAGGTCAAAGGCGCCTACCCAGGAGAACAGAAACAGGACACAGGCAACGATCGCGCCGCAGATCTGGCCGTATCGGCGCAGGGTCTCCAGGCGAGCCAGACGGCTCATCGCCTCTCGATCTTCCGGATTTCCGGTGAGTACGCTGTTATTCTGATAGGTGTCATACACCGCTTTGATCCGGTGCAGCTCCGACTTTGCCCAGGGTATATGGGGGACAAATTTTTTCTGTTGCGGCGTAAATAAAATTCCTTCCCGCGCGCGAAGATAAAGAACAGGCGTGCAGTAGTCCCGCGCATCATCTACCTCGGCGGACAGCCTGTTGCGGGCCTGCACCATCGCCACATCAACTCTCCCGGTATCCCAGCCCCGGAACAGTTTACGATAGAATTCTCTCGCAAATACGATGGCAGACCGGTCATCAATGGCGTATTTCATCGCGACTACCGCAGGAATTCCCCGCGTAACCAAGCCCGGAGCAATACCCGAAAGAGAACGGGTGGAAGAGATAGATGCTCCATGACAACTATTGAGTACGGCCAGTTTCATCGTCGGGTGGTTCTGGAACAAAGAGACAAAACGGCTCTCATCAACATAGTCCGCGGCTCCCTCTTCTGTATTGAACAGAAGGCAACCGCGATCATCTCTAAATCCCCCGTGGCCGATAAAATGCAGGCAATTATATTTCCGGTCGTTCAGCTCATCGCTGAGTTGTTCCAGGGTGACATTTCCTTCCAGAAACCTGATGTGCACCTGTTTTTTTACATCGTGCAGAGCCTGGTCGAGCTGCTCTTTTTCCGCGGCAGAATTGAGTTCGGGATACGGCGATACGCTGGCTGGGATAACCACCAGCATACGAATGGGAAACGGGACGGAAAGCTCCGGTATCGGGATGGCAATTTCCAGATAACGGACCAGCGGACTGCTCATGGAACTGCCCATGAAACATTTCTGTGCCGGAAAATACATGGCCTCCCACGGGAGGGCAGCAATTTCCGGCGGCCCGATTCGCAGCCGGACCCGAAGCCCTGTGTCCCTGCTTGCCCGGGCATGCCCGAAACTTTGCTGAAAGATGGTTTCGATTTCGCCGGTAAAGAGCAGCGTATACAACCGGGTGCCGAAACGGACCAGTTCCTCCATGTCCGTTTGACGATCTTCCAGGCGGATCAGGGCCTCGTGAACAGCAGTATGGTCTGGATCGAGCAGGAGAATGCCCCTGGCCTCGCCGAAATTTTCTGATTGCGCTCTGACCGGGTATCCGCGGGTGTTGGCTTCGTCGATGGCGATGTCGAAATTATGATAGAGCATAGGATGGCTCTACTTTTCTTTCCGCTTCAAAACAAACTTGAGGCCACCTCCCACTTCAAGCTTGGTACCGCTGCCCAGAAGACATACTTTCCCTTCTGCGGTTATTTGCGCGGATATTTCGACGTTATCAACCTGAAACGCACCAACACTGAAGCTGTCGGTTTCGAGTATTTCCGAGATCTGCCGGAAAAAAGTGCCCATATTGTTCCGCAGCGCAGCAACACTCACCGCACGGACTGCCTGCTCCGCTTTTTCACCACCCAACCCCCGTTCATGACGCACCGCATCGGTTTTGCCACTCAACGTTCCGCCAATCAGTATTGTTTCATTGGTATTGCCATTCATGACCCCTCCTGCTTTGCCGCCCGATCCGGTTGCTTCCGATCGCGCAAAACGAGTCTGACCACCAGACTGATGACCAGATCGATGAGATACCACGTGGCAAGGAAAGCCAGGCATTCCAAGGTGAAACTATGAAACTTGTAGAACAGCTCAGCTATGAGCATTGCAATACCAGCGGCAGGAACTTGCTCGACAAAAAATTCTCGGACAGACATGGATTTGATAAATTTATGCATGGGATTCTCCTTCCTGGCTGTTTTAAAAAACAGAAATATCGCTCCGCTAATTATCTTTTTTCCTCTCCCCCAATCTCTTGTGGTCCGGTCCCCCACTTCAACCTGAGATCCGCTTTCTGCCCTGCTGTCTACAGATCGAGCAGATATTTCAAGGCATCACTCAAATCCCTGTTGGTAGGACGAAGGGGCGGTTCGTTGTCGAGGCGAAGCGCGGCAATATCGGCCATGGAGTCCGGGGCCTCGCTATCCTGGGTATGATCGGCGGCCATTTCTTGCCAGGCCGCAAACGTTGGGATCCAGCCCAGTCCGGTGGCAACCTGCGCACCATCAGGCCTGACCGGTTGACCGTCGGCGGCAGGGGCTGGCGGAGGCTCCGGGCTGCCGTCGACAGTTTGGGCCGCCGCCCCCGACCCAAAGAGTGTCTGCCACTCGGCCATATGCCGTTCACTGAGATTCCAGCGACGAAAAACCTGGCTGACCGGATGAATAGCGGCACTGCCCGTCACTCCCTGGGCCTGGACCGTGCCGCCGTGCAATACCGGGGCCGCGGCTATGGAGAAAAGAGCGCCAAGTTCAGCTGCTTTATCAATGACTGTGCCGGAAAAATCATTGCCCGGTGCAGCCGGCAGCATGCGCAGCCTTTCATCAGAGCTGCAGCGGCTGCCGGGAATGCCGATGGAGGTGGCAATGACGCTGCGCGGCACATGATATACCGGCGTGGGTTTATCCGCATCCTCGCTGACCGGCAGGTAATCTGCCTGATGCGCATCATGCTCCCTATGGGTTTCGCAGCTGTCGCCCGGATCACTGAAGGCATCGGGAAAGGGCAGATTGTAGAGCAGATCGCCGCTGTCCACGGTTGTGACGGTCAGCGTTGGAACCAGTGCGGTAATTTGTGCGGCAAGGCCTGCAGCGCTCGTGGCATCGGTTAACTCGATGGGACCATGACTTGCGCCGCCGTTATCCTTGAAGGTCAGCCGATGACCGTCACTGTGAAAAGTCCAGTTGCTGTCCGCCGGGGCTACCAGGGTAACAAGGGCACGGGGGCCGGATGGGTATCGCTGATGCTCTCGATCCGCGTCACCCGCAAACCACATGGAGGTTTCGTCAAAGACCCTGGCAAAAGTTTTTCCCGGCCGGTAGGCGGTGTCACGACCCAACCGTTCCATGCCGATGTATTGCTGCCTGCGGTTGCGCAGCAGGGAGACCAGGTTGTCGGAACGGGCAACCGCCAGGGCGGAAAAAACACAGCCCGTGATAGCTCCTGCGGTCCACAGAGCCCAGAGAATCCAGAAGGCTATGTCGTTTCTTTTAATCTGCATGAGGCCGCAGAAGAGCAGATTGGCAAGCATGCTCATGGCGGGTACGGTCTGCAGGAAATTAAGACGGGCATATCCCGGTTCGTCCTCGACTGCATGGACAATACCCCTTATAAGAAACCAGATATCAAAGCCGGAGGTAAGACCCAATACCGGCCAGCGCACCGAGGCGGGAAGCGGCGTTGAGACCCCGTAGGACACACCATAAAAAACCCCCGACAGCATACGGGTGATACCGGCAATGAGGGCCTGGGTGAAATGACCGTTCTGTCTCGGAAAAAGGCTCCAGAGATACATGGAGTAGGCAAAAGGCGCGACACTGGACATAAAACCGGTCAGGCTTAACAGTTCGTAATACGATTTTTCATCAGGGTCGCCATGCTCCTCAGTGAAGAGTTTCCTGCCTTCGTCGAGCCCGTATCGGCCAATAAGCAGAGCGATGGAGGGCATAATAAAGATGGGACTCAGGATAAGCAGCCACCAGGCCCAGTGGAGATTAGGACTCAAGGTCCGGCGAAACAGATCGTAGCCCTCACGCAGGTTCTCGGCGGTGGGCACATCGGTTGCTGCCCTGTCGGGGTGATCGCCGAATTTTTCAGTACGCGCCGCGGCTGGATCGTATTGTTCCACCAGGGCCTGCTGGAATCCCTGGAACAGGCTGTCCGGCACCGCATCGCTTTCCGGCCACCAGTTGATCCATGCATCCTTTTCAGGTATCGAATCAAGCAGTTGACGACTGACATAGGATGCGCAGGCGACCTCGTCGGCGGTGAGGGCGTCGTGGTCCCAGTCCTGCGGCCCGCAGTCGGCCTGCAGTCCTCTCAAGACGGGATTCATCACCACGTTTGCTGCCAGGGCGTGCAGCATGCCCAGGGTAAAGGCCCTGATTTTCTTCTTGTCAGCATCCGGGGCGGCGGCAAGGGCTATTTCCGCCATGCGGATAACAAATTCGGCGGATTTAACCGCACGGTGACTGAGATCGGTATCCACCGATCCACGTTTGAGCACCTTGCCTATCCAGCCCTGTTCCGGCGAAAGCCAGTCCACATAGTCCGCCAGATTCCAGCCCATGCAGCCCATCATGACAAAACGCGAAAACCTGCCGTTGCACGGCAGCGACCTGTGCGCCGCGATATCCTCGGTCTCACTGAGAATCGATTTGCTATACAGGACCATGGCCAACAGCCGCCGGTCCGTATCGCGAAAGACGACGCTGCCCCCGGCAGCCTGTTTTGCCTGCAGGTTGTCGGCTAAACGGTTGATTTTTTCACAGGCGAGCATGGAAACACCCACCGGCAACATAAAGGGAACATTTCTCTCCAGACCATATTCCACGCCGGGCAGCGTACCGGAGAAACTGCTGGTGGTCAGATAGCGAACCGCAACATGGCGATCACTATCGGCAAGCGCATTGACCGTGCGTTCGTCACCGGCCAATCGGTCTCTTTCATGGAAAACGAAGGCGACCAGAGCGTGTTTCCTGCCGTCTTCAAGGTTGTCGCCGGATGCCAGCATATCTGACGGCAGGTTGAATCTGGCTGTTCGAGGATTGGCGCATCGCACGTCATCCAATGCCACACTGCCCACAGTTGTCCAGTCCTCATTTTCTACCCTGCCATTGGCGAGCAGGGAAAGCCGGTAATTTTCCGGCAACTGCGGCGGGGTGTCGCCGGCAAAAGCGCTGGAAACAAGCAGCACCACGGTCACCCCGTCGGCTTGCTCGCGCCCCCGATTATGGACCAGCACGTACACATGACTGGTGATGGGTAAACGGTGAACCGGTACCTCGTCCGAATTATCTGTCAACTCGCCAATAAAGTTGGCAAAACCCAATTCCTCCCGGTCACCAAACTGATATCTGCCGTCACTGTCCGGCGCATCAATCCTGATGTCCGGCGATGTTCCGAAAGCGGTGTTTATCGCAGGCTGGGTCGGGTCGGGATCACCATAGGTAGAGGTACCGCCCTCCCGGCCAGGATCGAGCTGATGGTCGCGCAGGTAGAGCTCAATGGCAAGGGCTTGAGCATCGTCCAGAGTATATTCATACATCCCGCGCCCGTGCGTTGCCGCACGCAGCAGTTTTTTATGCCCGGCAGCCTTGAAGACGGCAAGGCTGATGATGGCTGTTTCCGGAAGACCATTGTTGAATACCTCCCAGTCGATGCCGCCGTTGGTTGAACGCCAGAGCCCTATATCAGCTGCAACATAGAGATGATCATGGGTATCCGGATCAATGATCAAGGAGTTGATCTGGCTGTTGAGCAGGCCTGTACCTCCGGTTCCTGTTCTGTCATGCCAGCTTGTACCGTCGTAATAATGCACCCGGGTGCCCGTTCCTGAACCACCCTGTCCGCCCAGCGAAATGTAGATCCTGTCATTATGGGCAGGATGAACCGCAATCGAGGTGATGTAGGAAAAATTCGTCGGTGATGCATGAAGGGCCGCGGGAGCCTGCCAGGTGCCGCCCGATTTTTCGATTTTAAAGATCAGGCCGTTGGTTGTCCCTGCATAAATGAGATCTACGGTGGCAAATGCAAGGGCGGATATTGTGGCCCCGAGGTTGCCGGTGATAGCCTGCCAGTCGCCGTCGCCAAAACGGGTGTTGATCCACACCTTGCTCTCGCCAAAGGCAACCAGGTCCGCTCCGGCGGCCCCGGTTGATGCCGGGGTATAGGCATAGGGTGGATAAAACAACATATTATTGATGCGCGCATCATCGGCATACCCGGTGTTGACACTTTTGCTGCTATAGCTGTATCGCCCTCCCCCGCTGGTGCTGATGCGGTATTCATTGAGAATATAAACGCTGAAAAACTTGGTCGGGTCCGCCCGGTTGATAAAAGCTGCGCCGCCATCCCCCCCGGCCGATAAAATCCAGGCCTCGTCGCCGGTATAGCGCAGGGCCCCATTATCCTGGGTGCCGCCGATGATGACGCCTTCCTGGCCCGGATGCTGCCCGATGCTGTTAAACTGCAGGGTCTGCAGGCCGTCGTTGCATGCCCGGAACAGATTATCCAGATTATCGGCGGCCAGTGCGTTGCTGGTATAAAAAACCCCGCCGTCGCAGCCTACCCACAACTGACGGGGATCATTCTGGGCGAAGACCAGGGTATGCAGGTCGGGATGGATGGAGTTGCCGAGAAAGGTCGTTGCCATGGACAGTGTTGTACCGCTGCCGCTGATATCACAGCGGTAGAGAAAACCGGAATACTCACTGTTGGACCAGACCCAGGCGCCGCCGATATACAGGCGGTTTTTATTGTCCGGGGCAATGGCAAAACCACGGTTATAGCTCCCCTGTTTTTCGATGTTGGCGGGGGTGCCGGATACCTGAGTCCAACCACTCCATGCTCCCTGGAAGCCCGAGATCCGTTCTGCCCGATGTACTTGGCCGTCATCGTTGATGGCATAGATAACATCCTGATTTGCTGCGTTTCCCTGGTCGAGAAAGACTGCCAGGGCAATACGGTTTTTGCCGACGGGATAGCCGGTCCCCACCCGCTGCCAGTGAGCGCCCTGATCCCAGGTCTCAAAAATCTGGCCGCCGGCCCCACCATTGGGCAGGGCTGCAAAAAAATGACTGGCCCCCCCGCGCCTGGCGACAAGAACACTGGTACATCGACTGTTCGCCGGTAATGGGGGCACCGCTATACGCTGCCATTCAAATCCTGCTACGCCTATTTTGGCCTGGCGTTTGTAAAGACCGATATTGGTGGCGCCAAAAACAAAATCCGCCTGCGCCGGATCCGGATCAACCGCCAGCGCGTAAAATCCAGCGCCGGTGAGCGAATTTGCGGCAGAGCCTCCATGTGCTTCCTGCGTCCAGCTTTTGCCGCCATCATCGGAAACCAACACGCCGTCGCCCAGATACGTAATACCAGGCGCTTCACCGGTCCCGACAAATATTTTATCCGGATCACGGGGGTCAAGGGCAATGGCCCCGCAACTGAGGGTGGTGACCCCTTTTGCGGATACCCCCGGAATACTTCGATACAGGGGATCGTAGTTGATGGAATCCATGAGCGAATACCAGCGGTGCCCCTGGTCATCACTGCGCCACACCCCACCGCTGGCCGTGGCGGCATAGACCCGTCTGCCGTCTGCCGCAACGGCAATTCCTGAGACTCTGCCGCTGACCGTTGGCTGACTGCCTGCCTGGCCGCGCAGTACCCCCGAGGGGCCGATAGGCTTCCAGGAATTAGCTATAGACACTGTAGCAGGAGGTACCGCAACCCCGGCAAGCAGGGTTGCCCGTACTCTTTTGGCGGCAACCAACCGTTCGCTTTCCACCAGATCGCTGAAAACACGAGTCGAACTGGCAAAGGGATCATCCTTATGGTGAAGAATGATCAGGAGTTGAAAAAGATCGGGAGTCCCCGTGCCGGCCAGTTCTTTCAGTAAATCAGAACTCAGCTCAAAGCGCGTCACCCGGGGGTGTCCGGCACGCAGATCAGACATATTGCGCAGCCCCACCGTGCGCCAGCCGTCTCTATTGACCGGCGTTCCCCGGCGCACATAATAATCAAAATCCTCCGGCAGATCCGGTACTGCACCACCGGTTTCCACGGCGATCAGCAGCATGACCTGGATACGGTGCGCCCATGCACTGCCGCGGTTATGCACCTGAACATAGACGCGGTTTATGACATTGGCAGAGTTGTCGGTATAGGTCAGGCCCTGGGATTCATCGGTAAAAATATCGACAAAGCGAAGGAATTCAAGACACTCGTCGCTGGCAAACTGGTAATTCAATCCGGCATCGGGAGCATCAGTCTTCATATCCGGACTGGAGTGCGCAGCCACATGGTTGGCGGGAGCCGCCGCCAATTGGGCCGTATACATATTCTGGGCAGCGGTTAACTCTGCCAGCCTTGCCTGGTTTTCCGTCTGTCCGGCGGCAATTGCCGCGTTATAGGCAGTCTGGGAGGCAGCAATGGTTGCCGTTTCAATGGCCGCCAGATTCGCCGGTCCAAGGGGATTGTCAATGTTGGCGGCGGCAAGGTTGCTGGCAATACGGCCCGTGTCCAGTTGATGGTCGCGAACATAGAGATGCACGGAGCGCGTTGCATCATCGAGATGCCGTTCAAAGAGTCCCCGGCCAAAGGTGGCGGCACGGATCAGGCGGGACGGGGCGAATACATCCAGATCAAGAATGGCGCAATCGGGAAGCCCGGTTGCCCACAGCTCCCAGGTTATCCCCGCGTCAAGTGAGCGCCAGCAGCCAATATCGGCTCCGATATAGATTCGCAGAGGCTGTGCTGCATCCGCCGGGGCATCGACAAGTATGCAGTTGAGTTGCACCGTCATTAAATTCTGATTGGCATCGGCATTGGTGCCGCTGCGATTATGCCAGCTGGCGCCATCGTAATACCAAACCCGGGGATGATCACCAAAGCCGCCAAAGGTGATGAAACAGGCGCCCACATTCCGTGGATCAGCAGCTATATCGGTGATGGGCTGGCGGATCGGATTACCATTATGCACCAGTCCCGGCTGGGTATCCAGTCGCTGCGGGGCAGGCCACGGCGTTGCCGCACCGGGGTTTTCCGTGAAAAAATAGATCTCACCATTCATCAGGCCGGCAAAAAGATGGGTCTGATCACCAAAAGTGAGGCATTTTATCCGGCTGTCATTGGCATTGCTGAAAGCTGCCGTACTCAGAATAGTTCGCCCGGCGGGAGTGGGCAGGGCATTAAAATTGGTGCCGAAATTGTCTGACAGCCAGATGCGTTCTGCGCCCCAGGCCACCCGATCGGCCTCGGCATCATTGGCGGGTGCAGGCGGAGTGACTAAAGGCGGGTAAAAAAGGATTTGTTCATTCAGGGTATAGCTGAGCAGACTGTAGGATCCGTTGCGGTTGCTGACCCCGGCGTCGGATTTATGAAACAGACTGTTGGTAATATAGCCAATGAGCAGCCTCTCCGGATGACGCCTGTTGATAACAATGGCGCCGGCGTCGCCATGGGCCGAGCAGTACCAGGATTCCTGACCGGTATAGCGCAGACAGCCATTGTCCTGGGCGCCGGCGAAAATAACAGCTTCATGCTGGGGATGGCTGGTGATTTTATGGGTGAGCAGGCTGCCGATACCGGCATTGCGCTGGGTGAAGATATTTCCCGCACCCTGCGGCGTCGTGGTAAAGAAAATACCGCCATCGCCGCCAACCCACATCTCATTGGCATCGCCCGGCTTAAAGGCAATGGCATGGATATCGGCATGCATCGAACTGCCGAGCGCAACGGTGGTTGCCGTATCGATAAAATCGGGATCGCCGGGTATCCCTGCCGGGGTTCGGGCCATGGTCAGACGATAGAAGATGGCCGACCATATGCGCTCGCCATCTGGACGGGTTATGAGGCTTGTGGCGCCTCCGACAAAAATTCGTTCCCCGTTGGCAGGATCCACCGCCAGAGCCAGGTTATAAAAGCCCTGATCAGCAATATCGCCGGGTAAATTGGCAATACTGTTCCACTGATTGGCTGCCGTGCCGTTCCAGCGGAAAATAAAACCGCTTGACGTCCTGGCATAGAGAAAATTCGGGTCATCATGTTTAACCGCCAGGGTAACCCGGCCGTCAAGGCTGTCAAAAGGATCGCCCGGCGGCGGAAAGACCCCCAACGGTGTCCAGGTAGCACCATGGTCGATGGACCGGTACACTTGACCGCTGGCAGCCCCACTTCCCCTGGTCGCCGCATAAAATACCGGGGGATTGGCACCGGCGCTGGCGACCACCACCGAGGTGACATCAACATCAGACCCGTCCCGTCCCGAGATATCAGGCCGGATACGTCGCTGCGACCAGCGATACTCCGCGCCTGAACGCTGGCGGACATAGAGGCCCCTTGTGGTGGCGGCAACCGCAATATCCTTGTTGGTCGGGTCAACGACCAGGGCATAAAAACCGATGCCAAGCATGTCTGTGCTTGGTTGCCCGTCCTGGGCGGTGGTTTCCTCCTCAATATTCCAGGTAAGACCGGCATCCGTTGACACCGCGACCCCGGCGCCGAAATAAAAGGGAGCAGCTCCTTCAAAGGCTGCCGCTTCACCGGTTCCAACGAAAATTGTATCCTGATGGTCCGGATGAATGGCAATGGCGCCACAGGCGAGTGTATCAACACCCACCGCAGAATTATTAATTGATGTGGGATTGACAGCGACCTGGGGATTGCGATCGAAGCGATCCATCAAAGGCCGCCAGGTAACTCCCCTGTCGTCGGACCGCCAGACACCGCCATTGGCCGTAGCGATATAGACGCGCTGGCCATGACGGGGCAGGGCAATTCCCGACACCCGGCCGCTTATGGCAGGAAATGTTGAGGCCTGACCGCGCCTGGCAGATGATGGACCAATGGATACCCAGCTCACACGCATGCCTCCCTGAAGAATCTGTTACTCTTTGTCCAGCATAGTCCGGACTTTCTTCGTTGCCGCTTTTTCAAGCTCCTGCTGCTGCGCAAGGAGACGACGCTTATACTCCTGCATCATGTTCGATCTGATTCTCGCCAGCGGAGCGGCTGCAGCCTGCTGTTCTTCGACCGTACGCTTTTTCGTGATGCTCCTTGTCTTTGTATTTTCGCTCTCTGCAACAGCAAGTGGCTCTAAAAATGGAAAGCGCTGCTGGAGAAAATAATCCGCCCGTTTTTGTGAATTGCCGCCTTTACCTTTTTTTTTGCGAATCCCGGCATCGTTGACATATTCGATCTCATCATCAGGTGTATAGGGTTTGGGACTCATGCGGACCTCCTGGGTTGATTCCCGGTATATCTGATCAGGGAGCAATCTTCATCCAACAGGCAAATATACCTCCCGGCATATAGGGATCGGGGAAGCCCATTACCAGGCCGGCACTGCCCGACACCGGTATCCCGTCCGTACCGCGAAGATAATCAGCCAGCAGATCTATCTGCAGCGATGTTTCCCGCTCCATATCCATATATTTACTCAGAATTGCTGATGAAAGAGTGCAGTTCCAGGAAAGGATCGTAGGTCTGGTCTGGGAGAATGATATTTTTCCCGGCAGCAGATGGAGAATGTTCTCCTGTCCCTGCAGACGGACACGAAGACAATTCGCGCCGGTTCTGTCAATCAATGCGCCATCCAGCGGGGCACTGAAGACAAAGCTCAAGCCCCTGCTCAGAAGAATTTCGACGACGTTCTGAGGGTTGACAGGTGTCAGGGGATTCCAGGATAATTTTGTAACCACCACCACTTTCTCAGGGATACCCGACGGCCCAGCCGGGCCTTGGGGTCCCTGAGGCCCTTGAATTCCCTGGGGTCCCTGGCTGCCTGTGTTTCCAGGGTCTCCTTTGGCTCCGGGCGGCCCCGGTGGCCCCTGCTGGCCGGCAGCACCGGTATCCCCTTTGGGCCCGGGCAATCCCGGTGCACCCTGCGGGCCGGCAGCGCCGGTGTCCCCTTTGGGCCCGGGCAATCCCGGTGCACCCTGCGGGCCGGCAGCACCGGTGTCCCCTTTGGGCCCGGGCAATCCCGGTACACCCTGCGGGCCGGCAGCACCGGTGTCCCCTTTGGGCCCGGGCAATCCCGGTACACCCTGCGGGCCGGCAGCGCCGGTATCCCCTTTGGGCCCGGGTACCCCCTGAGGCCCCTGTTCGCCGGGTATTCCCGGAACACCCATGCTTCCCTGCTCTCCCGGATCACCCTTTGGGCCGGGTATGCCTGGGTCGCCTTTTTCCCCGGCAACTCCGGGATCCCCCTTGGGCCCTTGTTGCCCGGGATCACCCTTTTCTCCCTGCTCACCCTTTTCGCCGGCCGGCCCGGCGGGACCTGGAATGGTGGTCGCCTCAATTGCAGTCCCGTCAAAACGCCATCTGCCTTTTTCATCCTGAAAATGATCCCCACTATGGCCATGATAGGAGGGGCATAAAAAAAGGCCGTCATTCTGGGTTACTGCATAAGTAGCCGAGTCACTGCTTGAAATCGTACCGACAACAAAGTCATCTCCCGACAATGGACTATTTCTGGGCAGAACAACAATGCTGGTGTCGGCAAAAATAATAGTCTGTACATCCCCGATACGGGCAAGGGGCTGATCATGGTTGGCGCTGCGCAAAACAACCTTGTATTCTGAAGCAGACGGCTCAAGAACCTCTCCAGGCGTGCTCTCGGCTTGTATTTTGAGGGCAACGTCCTCGCCGACGAAGAGGCGCTGGCCTGCCGCAGAAAGAGCAAGGCCAGAGCTCAAGGTTACGGTCTTTCCATCTTCACTGAGAAGCAGCCGTAACCCCCAGGCGATTCGGCCACAGCCCAGGGCATATCGAAGATCGCTGATACCCTGGGCCAGGGCTTCCTGCATATGATTCAGATGTTCAGGTGTTACCCGTAACCCATCCACAAAATTCGATTTCGCATCACTGGCCATAGCTCTTCCTCGTTAATCCTGGTAAATCACCCGGGCTTTGGTAAATGTATAGGTCCCTGGAGCGTGAAAATGCACGGGCACATCCAGCTTCCCACTACGGGGGCGGATCGCATTCTTAAACTCTACCTCCACATCAAGGGGGGCACTACCGGTGGTGATACCCTGAAGTTCTTCGTCTGACTGGGGGTCAAGCGGGATGATGGCATGTATTGCTCCATCGGTAACCGGCTGACCGTTGAGGCGGAGCCGCCCCTTAAGCTTCGGGTCCTGCCCGTTCAGTCGCAGGCTGAAAGGTGAAAATGGACCTCCCGGAATACCCCGCTGCAGGGTGACGACCCCATCAGATGCAACACTGTTGTCACCCAGCTGCCACCAGCACTTGCCCCGGATAACATTGATTTCCAGCCAGAGATCAGTACCTGTCCGGATATATACAGGCTTGCCCAGCTCCAGCAGCACCCATGTCTCCTCCTGCGTCTCATCAATGGTGAGCGACTTAAAAGCACCATCAGCATGAGAATCCCCCACTTTGCCGTCATCATCCTGGTGCAGAAAAGCTGTTATCTCTGCACCACCCTTCTCGACCTGCAGAGGAAGGCGCACGCCTTCGATGGTTTTGAATTTTGTTAAGATGTCCTCGGTGAGTGATACGGCCAGAGCATGGTCGCTGTCGAGAACAAGCTCGCCGAGGCTGAGCGCCTGGGGGCCAACGGCGGGAAAGAACCGCGATCGGCCGATGTTGCCCTCCAGCGTAAAAGAAATGGAGCTGGTCAGCCAGGAGCTGCTTGCCGCGGGAAGGGGCAGGGAAAGCGTCGACCGGCATTCCTCGGTTATCTCAAGAGCAAGCGCCTGGGCAGGAAACACGACATCATGGCTGAGCAGGTATTGCGGCGACGGAATGGTCAATTGCAGGCGACAGGCCATTGCTGCGCGCAGCACTATTTTAATGGCCGCTGCCCCGGCGTAAAGTTCATCCTGCAGGAGTTTCGTGATATCGACAGTTTCACGAAACGAAGGAGACTCCATAAGAACCTTGCTGTTTTGTTTATCAGCCGGAGAAAGTTTTACCGGTCCAATGTGGGTCCATGCAGTCTTGTCGTTTATAGACAGAACGAGATCGGCAGGAACATCCGGCAGAATGATAGTGCCCTGGTCGGCGAGTTCTTCAATATCTACGTCACTCGCAAACGTCACCGACAGCCGTTCCGTGGCTACTTCGGGGAAGAGGGCATTCTTTTTGGTCACCGTCAAGGCGCCGCCACTAAATTCCGCGCCGGTCCAGGTGTTTATTTTGTCAATAGTCTGGGGCGCTTTCAGGCCTGAGACAGAACGCATTCTTTTCAGATCTATAATGGCTTTTTTCCTGCTATCCTCACTGAGCCGTGTTTCCCCGGCTTCCCGCCAGGAACATGCACCGGCAGGCATGGCAACAATGCTTACTTCCACTTTGGAGAGCAGCGCATTGGCGGGGAGATCGAGGGTCTTCTCCACTTTTGCCGCGCAAGAGAGTCCACCACCTGCTCGTGGGCCAGCATATGCCTCAGCTGCGGCCTTTGCCTCTGCTGCAGCGACGCTGTCCTGTATCATGTCTACCCGGCTTGCTTCTGCCTTCATCGTCAGACCCTTGGTTATTTCATCACATCGTATGCTGCCACAATAACGTCATATGCTGCTTTTTTGCTTTTGGTCGGATCATTATCGTTGATTTCGAGTCCAAGATTTTCAGCAAAGAAAGCCCCCATAATCACCTGTTCTTCCGGGGTGAGGTCGACACTTTTTTCTGTTTTCTCAATGATTTTTTTCACCGCATCATTGCTCTTGACCTTATCCACGATTTCCTTGGCCGATTTACCGGCATACCCGACATGGGCCCCTTCATAAATGTCCATGGGCATGAGGTCTACATCTTCAAAATAGACGATGATTTTCGTACCGGGCGATACCAGTGTGCCTGCTTTCGGATTCTGTTCTACCGCCCTGAGGGTCACCGGCTGGAAAACAAAGTCATCCTTGATGATATCTTTAATGGGAACGGATCGTGAATACGTATATTGGACATCAGAAAAAAGGTTTTTGTTGAGTTCGAGAAATGATGGCATCGTTGCTCTCCCTGGAATTAAGATCGTTGGGTATCGCTCAGCTACGCTCCGGTTTTGCGGTTGCGCTGCTCCATGGTCAGGCCGTATTCAGCAAGTTTCGCTGCTGCCGCGTTTGGTGCCAGGCCGGTGACATCAGGCACCTGGACCATGCCGGTTATTTCCACTTCCGCGGCAATGACCAGACGGAGGCGTTCCACCGCCGGATTTATCACCGTCCCCTTGGCCGGCAGCTGATACAGAACAACCATATTGGCCGGGGCATCATCCACTGCGTGATTTTTTCCCGCCGAGTCAAGAATTTTGGCGATGGTCATACCCTGCGCGGCCAGACTGCTTTTTGCCTGGCTGAGCTTGATGCCGAAAACATCCGGCACCACCTTCCCGTCCAGAGTCAGCCCCACGGAAACAGCAGTATCATCAGGGTACGACACTTCAAGACTGGTCAGCTTATAATCCGGTGCGGTAATATAGAGATCCCATTTGCCCGCGCCAATACCGATGATGGTGTGGGCATCGCGTCCGGGAAAAGGCTGGGCGGCGCGGATGGCCCTGCCGGTATCTTTATTCACGGCAACAATTTCAGCCCCGGGGATCTTTTGATCGGCTTGACCGGCCACGTGTACAGTCACCTGCAGTTCTCCACTGCCGATGGCATTTATGGCATCGCGAAGCAAGCCAAGCGAATCTAAGATCTCGTTCCACGCATCGGCTGTTATGGGCCTTCCTGCTTCAACTTGTGCGAGTGCTGGGAGTTCAACTGTCATTGTAGTTTTCCTTGTCAGCTAGTCGGTTGAGGGGAACCGGTATTCCACAGGCGACTGCCTGCAGTGATTGATTTGTAGGACTGAGGTGAATCAGCATCGGTAATATATCCGTAGGGCAGCTGCCATAAATCGGAAGCATATTGTATATCCAGGCTGATGCCTGCGGCCCTGTGCCGATCAAGCAGCGTGCGAAGACGCTGGGCCAGGGTCGGTTCGGCCGACTCGATGTGCAAATCGTAGCTTGCAAATCGTGAAGGCAGCCAGACAATGACTTTAAACGCTTCTCTTTCCTGCCACGCAAAACCTATGAGCGCCGCAGCATCTAGTGCTCCTGCTCCTGTTGTATCCAGGGCAAAAAGAGAGGTATTATAGTGTCCGGCACTGTAACTTTCTATGGCTGCCTGGTCTGCCGGAGGCACCGTTGTTCTGGTACCGAAATGGGCAATTCGGACAAAAAACTGCAGGTTTGTTGCACCCACGGCAAGGGTGATGGCCGGAGACAATCCTCCCATGTGGGGCAAATCGGCAGAAAACCCCTCTTCGACCGGTTCTGTCGTCACAAACACCCCGCACTGGCCATGGGGGGTGGTGCCGTGTTCGTTGCAGAAGGCAAAATCGGTTGCTGAAGCCTTGGTCAAACCGGTGTTTTCAGCAAAAACAGCGCCCGAAAAGGCAAAGGCCTGCGTGTCGGTTGCAGCACCGTCGAGCAGAACACGTCCGTCGGCGGTAAACTCCAGAGTTTGTCCGTCGCCGACCATGCCCGCATAATACAGACCATGGCCTTTACTGGTGTCAACGAGCATGGGATAGCAGGTACGATCCTCAATGCCGGTGATGGCAATGGCGACCGGCACCGGGTCAAAGCCGTTGCGCAAAATTTTTCGTTTGCCCCTGTGGACAAATTCCTCAGGCGCAATTGTTGTTTTCTTGAAGGGGTTTTCCTCGAGAGCCAGCCAGTCGTCAGTGGTTGCGGGCGCGGCCCCTGCTGCATCTTTTGGCGGCAGGGTAAGGAGATCGCGGCAATGGGCAATATGCCAGTAGTCGTCGCCGACATGGGAAATAGCATCCACCCTGAGGTGAAGATAGGCACCACAGGCTTCCAGCAGACTGCGGACACTGCCGTTTCCGGCCCGGTGTATCCGGATCAGCTGTTGTATCTGATAACGAAGAATACCCAGGCATGAGGTATAGCCGGTCAGCTCGCGCAGTGGTTCCACGAGGGCTGAATAATCGAGGGCATAGTCGCCGAGATCGGCCAGGCCAAGTAGTTTACGCAGGGTGGTGACGGCATCTTCCCGGTCTTCTGCAGCAGCGCTTTCATCACCGAGAATGGTGGCCACACCATTCAGGGCGTCGCTGCGCAGACGAACGATATCAAATCGGATCGGCCGCAGATCGTGTAAGCCCGCCAGGAGCAGCAAGTCGCGCATTTCATCAGCCTGACCGAGACGATGGGACTTGCGGACCTGACCGACCTGCATGGTCTTGATGTCCAGTTCCCTGGCCAGACTGTTGACAACCTGGGCAAAAACCTTGTCTTCCCTGGTGAGGTCAAGATGGCGCGGGAACCTCGACAAAATAGTCGTTGCCCGTTTGCTTATCAGTTTTTCGCTGATTATCATGAATCCCCCTATTCTGCGGTATCGGCCACCGTTACCACGCGCACCCATGGCTGCTGATCCTTGTCAACACGTATACTGACATCGCTTTGCTTCAGACGCAGCCCTTCTTCCAGAAATTCCGCTTTGAACGACAATGAAGACACGGTAAAATTACCCGACCCTTCCAGGGCTGTTGTCAAAGAGGCGGCAGTAATCTCCATTGGCCTGGTTTCTGCCGCAAGAGAAGTATTGATCAGGGTGATGATCTCATCACGGACCCTGCCCAACTCCGTCTGGGCATCGTCTATGGTCCGCAGGTCAAGTCGGGTTACCGTCACATCAAGATCCAGAGCAACGAGACTGCCGCGCATGGTAACGGTCAGATTTTCTTCTTTGAGCTGTGGTCTCGTCGCAAGCTTTGGCTGCAGATTCTTTCGTCTGGGCTGTCCTGCCACGCCAAGATCAAAAATTTCCAGGGCCACATCAAAAACCCCTTCCACCTCCATTACCTTACTCAACACCCTGTTATGGATAACCGGGTCATCAATCCCCAGGCTGGCAATGTGATCGAGTACCGCTTTTTTCACCTTGTCTTTTATCTGTGCTTTCTGGGTGCTAGTCAAAGCGGCATCAACCGGCATCAGCGAAAGAGAGACGGCAACCGGGGTCCAGATGGAGTCCGCGGTGACCGCTGCAGCCCCGGAAGAGGAGCTGTCTTCAGTCGCATCAAGCGCATCATCATCAACCGGCAGTTCAGCCGGCGGCGATACCTTGAGATTGTGCTGAATACGTATCCCCGCGGGTTTGTATTCGTTGATAAGCTCCACTGCCCGGGCGGCCTTCTGTTCTGTCAAATCGGCGGCAATGGTTATGCGGACCACTCCGGGATGATTGAGGTGATCTTCCTTAATGCCGATGTCCTCTTCCCGGACCCCCTCGAGGGTCATAAGCGCTCCGACAAGGGCGCGCGTTGAAGCGCGCCCCGAGGTTTCCAGAGCTCTTACCGCCCGGCGGCGCAGAACAGCATCCTCTTCCCTGCCTCCTCTGAAATCAAGTGCCTGGGGATTGGTAACGGTCTCAATGCCCAGCACCGGTCGGTGAATGACAGTTAAAGATCCGGCTTTGGCTTTCCCTTCGCTTCCTTCTAAGGTGCTGCGGACACGTATGGAAACAGAAAGAGTGCCGGCGCGGAGAATCGCCTGCTCTAACGTTTCGACAGTTACCGGCGGAACGTCAGCCGTGGACACCAGACTGCCTAACGGAACAACAATATCCGCCGGGGCAGGTGTTGTGCGCGAGAAAACAACGTCGCCCGCCGCATATTTCTGATCCCTTCGGGTTATACCAACCAGGGCGGCCACCTGGTCAAGATCCCTGTTTTCAGCTGTTTCGAGAAAGGCTGCCCGGTATATTGTCTCCAGCTGCCGGGACAGCACGGCATATTCCCTGGCAAAGCTTTCGGAAAGAGTCCGCAGGATACTGCCCGGATTGCGGTCAGTCAGCAGAGTCTGTCTTTTGTATCCCGGTTTGGTCTCGTAGCTGACATAAAAACGACTGCCCGGGTCAGGGGATACCGGCACACCGCTTCCTGAAGCCGCCGTGTCAAGCCAGCTGATGACTCCGGCACTGTCTAAACTGTAGTCTTTATCAAGGACAAATCTTTTAAAAGATCCATCGGCAATACCGTGCAGCCGGACGGTATCAAGCAGGTACTGGTCACCTGCCGACAGGCGGGGCGTACTCGTTGTTGCAGGATAAACAAACTCTTCCCGAACAGTGCCACCGGTCAGCGCCGTTACCAGGTCATCGACAAAAACACCATATGGTTCTGCAGCAAAGCTCATTGCTATAACTCCAGGCTAAATGGCACAATAAGGTTTCGTGGTGCGTCTATTTCAATAATTTTCGCCATGATGGTGACCCGGACGGTAGACCGTTCCGACGGGTCCCGCGTTACCTGACAGTCAAGCACCTTCTCCAGGCGCGGTTCATGGGACAGGGCTTCAAGGATGTAGAGTTTAATAAGATTGCGCGTCCGCTCCACATTGGGCTCGCCAATCAATTCATGATGACGGCTGCCATACTGGGGGTGCCCCAGGGAGGTGAGTTCTCCTTTCTGCGTTTTCAGGCGGTTAATCAACATCTGGTCAATGGCATCAAGACCTTCGGCGACCGCCAGATCATTGCCCCGGCGCACCTGCCGGTTGATTTCCTGATCCGCATCCTCCCACCATCCGGAAGGCCCGCTAAAGCTGAGCTTTAAATCGCTGCCCATTCTTTTCATGCGTTTATCAAGTGCGGCTCCGTTCATCATGGCGCTCCTGTATCAGTAACGTAAGGGGCCGCCGGCGGCCCGAGTATCATCATAACCCCCGGTCCGGACGGGATTTTATCGCCCATGCGCACCAGTCTCTGGTTGCCCGCGGTAACCGATTGGGACATGCCCACGTTGCCAACGGGCAGCATATAGGGGACGCCGGTGATGGAATTGATCATCTGACACATGGAACCGGCGGTGGCGAGCGGCATGGATCCGGCGGTAAGATGACTCTGCAGGATAGTGACGATCACCCCGGAATCGGGTGGACCGGCAACCCCCGGAGTGAGGATGACAGCACAGCCTATGGTGACAGGACTTCCTGGCATAGTTCCTCTCCTGTAGCAACCTGAAAATATCAGACTGTTACGAGTCCATCTCGTTTAAGCCGGGCTGAAATCAGTCATGCCGGCCAGTTTTATGGTGGGACCTTTCACCTTGGTCCCCGCCTGTCCCTCAATATTGACGTTTTTACCTTTCACGTTCACATCCCCTCCGGCCTCAAGGTTGAGGGCACCTGAGGCATTGACGGAGATGTCACCCCCGGCCTTGATAGAGACAGCGCCATCCGCCTCAACGGTAATGGTTGTTGACCCCATGGACACTTCGAGCTGCCCGTCAAGCAATGTCAGGCTGTTGCCGCTGGGAAGCTCAATATATAAGCGACGCATGGCGTCGTCGGCGTCGTCCGGCACCTGGTAAACAATTTCTTCCGGAGCGGCATCGGGAGCCCGGTTCTGTTCGTCATAGAGAAAACCCAGCACAATCGCTTTGTTTATATCGCCGCTGACAAAGGCCATCACCGCAAGGTCGTCGACCCGCGGCGCATGGGACATGCCGAGACGGCTTATCATCACCGGTATTTTCTGCAGCTCGCAACCACTGCCCTGCAGACGGATGTTGACCGAAATATTATCATCGCCTGCCCCCCCTTCGTTGGTAAAAACCTGGGTGACAATGCCCAGCTGTACATCCTGCTTCTCTTTGATCTGATCGCGGATGATTGTCCGCAATGCCGGGATAATTGCGCTCATGATGCTCCTCCCAGATGCAAGATGGTGGTAAATCCATTTTGCCCGTCCAGTCGGTGCTGCACGCTCAGCACCCTGGCATTGATCGTGTCCTGATCCGGAACATCGGCCAGGTCAACGGTGTCGCCCGGCCTGATTGCACCGTTGCCGGTAATAAGCGCCCTGCCGGTAAACAAAGATCGTGTCATTCGGGCAGCCGAGGCGTCCGCCGCTTTCCCGGCTGCGTCGCGGTCCCTGAGGGCGCCGTCAATGATTGCCGGTCCGTCAGGCGTCTCGCCTGCCGGTTCCCGCAGACAGATATGCCATTTGTCGCTGCCCAGTTCACTGCCCGCCCCAGCGGGAGCATATTGCTGCCTGACGCCAGTGTCCCTTTGCCGGCCAGCCTGCAGCGAAAGTATCTCGGCACTAAAGCGCAGATTATGGCTCAGGCCTCCGCTGCCAGCCGGTCGGACAGTGAGCGCACCCGTTTCATCACAGAGGACTTCACAGCCGCCCATCCGCGCCAGGCGGTTGATATGCCACCATGCGGAACGCTGCTCGGTTACATGCCATATCTTCACCGTTATCGAGGCGTCAATGACCCCTGTCGCCACCTCTGCCTGCCCGGCAAGATCCTTGATAATATCGGCAATGGTCTGGTCCTGATAGGCCTGGGCGCCATAAAAACTCGACAGAGGGCAGGTGTCAGCCAGCACTTCAAGGATCACCCCGGTCAGCTGTTGCTCCACCCTGCTGACAATGCCGCTCAGCACAGCAACCTCAGCATCAGCTGCGCCAAGAGATATCAGACATGCCGCGTCAGGCTGGACATTTCGTAAAGGCGAGAGATGGCTGCAATGGATAATTGCCTGATCATGGACCGCACCCAGGCAAAGTTCCAGGTCCATGGAGCGCAGCGCGGCTTCAGCGCCGGTGTAATCAGCCCCGTCAACAGTAATAGTGCATGCCGGCCGGAAAAGACTCATGGCTCCTCCTCTATCCCGTGGCGCCGCATCTCTCTTTTCAAGACACGCTCCAGGGTCTCTGCGAAAACATGATCCGTGTCAAGCGGGCTTTGCTGTTCTCTAACAATACTGTTCCACGCACCTTTTGCTGCCGACAGATCTGTGTTCTGCCGAAAAGGAACCGCTGTTGTTTCTCTGGTGTTTTTTTCAGCAGACGGGGAGCCAGACTGCCACTTTCGGACCAACTGTTCCAGTTGACTGGAAGGGTTTTCTGGTCGCAAAGAAGAGGACGATCCATGTTCCGGCTGGAAAAAAGGAGCTGTATTTCCACTGCCGGGAGCAGCAGTATGGAAGGGGCGGATTTCTCTGCTTCCTGTAGCTGTGTTTTCCTGGCCCCGCTCTTCTGGTCTTGAAGGCGATCGGTGTGGGGAAGTTGCGCCTGCAACGCCTCTTTTTTTATCCTGCCGGACAAGATTGGTCTCGTTCAGCCCGTCATCCGCCGGGAGTGGCGCAGCCCATTTTCTCAAGGTTTTTTCCGATACGAACGGCTCTAAATCCTTGTCCAGCAAGGCAGCGGCAGCGGTTTTGTGCCGGGGATGGTTGTCAAGCCAGCCTGTTCTTTCACCCTCCCGGGTCATGGCAGAAAAGGGGGAAGATGCGTTGCTCTGTCCTGGATCTGCAGAAAATCCAAGTCGCTGGCTGCCACCGGTCATCGCTTTTAATGACCGCAGTCCATTTTTTTCTTCGGCGGCAGGAATACCCTTGAAAGCCACGCTGCGGCTGCTTGTCTCTCCCTGCTTTTGCTCAATCGCCAGTTCCTGTTTGATACTCTCAAACAGTTTCTGCACGATCTGCTGGCTGTGCGAAGAGGAATAGGAGCCACCGGGGAGCTCGGGCGCAGTCTGTCTCCGGGTAAGGGGCGAAAGAGTCGATCCAGCCGGCTGGGATAATGCTTCTTGCCGGGGAGGCTGATGCAAGGGCAATGTTGCGCCAGCCTCTCTGGCAATATTTTCCTGCCGGCCGGGAACCTCGTCGCGGCGCTCTGCCACACGGCGAAGCAGGCCTCTGTCATCAGACAAAGAGAGTGTCCGGAGAAGATCATCGAGCGATGAACAGCGGCACAGCGCGAATATCTGGTCAGAGCGCAGGAGCGCTGATACAATGTCGCCACTGTTTTCCATGCGCTGCAGGGTTGTGCGGCAAAGGCCGACCAGCTGTTCAATCTTCCTCATGCGTTTCTTGCTCCTGGTAGTCTGTCACGTACGTTCAGTACCCAACAAGCGAGTGTTCACTAGAATTGTGGTTTTCGTCCCGTTTACCGGGATACGTCGTTATCCTCCTGGTTATTGCCCAGCATTTCCAGATACAGAAGAATCTGGCCCATGGTCAATCCGGCACATTGCTCAGGCGTCCAGCCAAATTCCCTGGCCAGGATAAAACATGCCTTGGCCAGAGGCGCCTGTACCGTCTGGTGCAGTTCATCTCCTGCTATGCCCAGACCGCTGATGCGGTTAACCTCCTGCAGCAGAAACTGGACCAGGCCTGCATGGAGATGATTGACCTGGTCGATGGTCATTTGCGGAGCAACCAGCGCCTGCTGCACCATAAGCACCGAGGACAGGTAGCTCTGATTCTGCGCCGCTTTCTGAATGCGCTGCAGGTCGATCAGGCGCAGCGGTCGCAGCTCTACCGTGTCCGGCTCCGACGGGGATTCATTGCCCGTTGCAGCGGGATGAAGGATATGGGCCGGAATGGTGATACTATGGGTTATTTCCGCTGAAAAGAGCAGATCTTCCGTTGTTAAGGTCATAGTATTATGCCGACTGATCCTCCGCGCTTATCCATAGAGCCTTGAAAGATACCTGTTCAAGGACAAAATCATCTTCCGGCATGGAGTAATTCCAGGTGTTCAATTTTACTCCGTGTACGGTGATGTTGGCCGCATTGCCGGGAATGGCCTGGTTTTCGTGGCGCAGACTGAGATTAAAACTCGGGCTGACAAAGGCACTTGCCGGCCTGTTGGTATTTGCGCCATCACCGAGCATCAGCTTCAGCAGCGCACCGTTGATGTAGGCCCGGTTGATGGTCCCGGTAATGTTGACATTGCCCGGTCTGAGTTCGGAGGCGTAGCGCTGACCGAGCTCATGAAAAGGCCGCATATCGGAATGGACCTGGATGGTCACCCCGGTTGCTCTGCCGATGGGCGAGAGTTCATACGTGTCGGCCACTGTTTTGGCGGCATCGCCTTCTGGGCCTGATTCCACAGCCACGGTTATTGCTCCGTCAAGTCCGGTGTAAACGTTAGTATTCGGCATGATTGACTCCTAATATTTTGCAGTGGTAAAACATCAAGGCACATGAGGCCACATGGGAAATGGTTTATTCGAGATTCATTGTTACCCGGATAAAATCAATCGAGAATGTCGGTTTGAGCGTCATGGTCACCGCGGCAATGCCATTTATTTCCTGGCTGCGGGTGGCCGTTACGTCCAGTTCATAACCAACGAGCATTTCATCCATCAACATCTGGGACAGGAATCCGTCCAATGTGGCTTTAAGCGCCGCCCGCACTCTGGCATTATTCAGCCTGCCGATATAGGGATCGGCCCCTTTGCGTACCCCGGCCTTGGCATAATCGACGACGCGCCTGATGGAAATTTGCTTGAAAGGCCCATCCTGGCTGGTAATGGCCCGGACAATCTGCCTGCCGAATTTTGTCCGTACGAGCAGGACGCCTTTATTCAGCAGTTTCTTGGTGACGGTTTCATTATATTGCTCACTGAGATCTTTGATGGAAACGTCCTTATTGGTCATGCTGATATGGGGGGCAAGAGTGGAAAGCTTGCCGCCGATGATCGCGGCAAGATAGGCCGGCGGATACGTGACCTCCTTTTTATTGAACGGGTCGTCAGTCTTCATGCCCGGAGCCACCAGCACAATCCTGTCATCGTTGACTGCATCGGCATCCGTTTCGACGGTTGAGGCGGTGCTTGCACTGGCACCAAGAATGGCAATGCGCTCTTTCCCGACATTTTCCGTTCGTTCAAGATGGGCGCCGACCTTGTCACCGCCGCTCTTTACATCAAATCCGCCAACAAGCAGAATGTTGACCGGCTCGTTTTCCAGGACGGCCAGTCCCTCCTCCAGATCAACGCCGCTGACATTGGCGTGATCCAATCCGGCAGTGCCATCGCCGCCGTCAGCATTTTTGTTCAGCGGTCTGCTCGTTGCCGGACGAAGGGCGTCGCCGGCATTCACGGCATCCGACACATCCACCAGCATGCTTTCAGCTTTGATCTGGGCGTGTATTTCTCCGATATTCAGCCCTTCATAAACCTCTTTGATATTTCGGTATTTCAGGGCCAGAACGTAGGTTTTTCCGCCCCCTTTGAGGGTTACCTCGGTCACTGAATAACTGATCTGGTTACCGTAGGTGCCGGCTTCTTTGGCCGTCATGGTGAAATCGGCTGGGGTTGCAGCATTGACGCTGTGGATTATTCCCGCTGCTTTTACCGGATCACCGTTGGCAATCCGGACGGCAAAAACATTTTTACCGCCCCCCTGAAAAGCCATCTGGGCAGTACGAACCAGGGTTAGTTTATTTTCCGTGGCCCAGTCGTCGGGCTCGCCGAAAAAATCAAGGGCTTCAGCATAATTGCCGATAGCATACACGGTGTTTTTCTTGCCCTTTGCCGCTGTACCAACAATCCCGATGTTTCCCGTGGCGATGCCTCCGACACCGATCAGCCCTTCAGCTCTGACTTCAATGTAGGTTCCCGGCAGGATCATTTCGCTTATGGATTCACTCATGATTATTCCTCTTGGTGATAGAAAACTGTTCCGGCCCCATCGCCGACCAAACATCTATGATTTGGATTGGACCACCGCCTGTACTGATAACTGGTTGTTCATGATCAAAGGTAAAACTGTACCGTACTGTTCGGAACATGGTCTGCCCCTTGGGGACAGCCGGTTTTTCAATTGCCCCCCAGGCAACGGGAGAGAGTCTGGTTAATCCTTTCATGATATTGTACGTTTTACGGGAAAGGACTGTTAAAATTTCATTGCTCAGTTGTTCGGTATCTGTTGCTCCGGCTGCATACATCTCAACCTGCAGCAGACCTGAGCACCGCGAAGTTTCCGCCTCCCACTGCCCAATGCGGTAAAGGATGACGAGTGTACCGACCCCCGGCAGTGCAGCACCAAATTCCAGGAGACCGGTGCGTGTGCTCAGCCGGCATTGACCGTCCTGCGGAGGACTCTGGACAACGCTCATCTCTGTGCCGTCAAGGGTGACCGTGACATCACTTTGCTCAAGAAATTCGGGCCTTGCGCCGTCCCGGTCAACCAGAGGTTGATGAGGGATCTGCAGGGTCGTCCGGTCATCGCTGAGCAGCTTGACCGCCTCATTATCCGGAAAAACAACCACCGGGTCTGCCAAATCCACAGTCAAGGCAAGCTGCATGGAGCCTTGCACCAGATTACCGGGGTTTCCGCCAACCCCTACCTTGCTGCACTGCAACTCCAGCAGAGACAGGGTGACAGCCGGAAGTTCGTTTACCGTGTTCGGCCGCACCACCCCTACTGTGGTCAGGGGTGTCACCACCTGGCTTTGCAGAAAAAGCACCAGGCTGTTGACAAAAGACTGCAGGGCAATCACGGCAGTGCTCCCTGCAGCCTGGTAAAGGCGTCGCCAGTCTCAGTCAAACCTGCATCAAGCTGCTCTTTAATGGCATCAAGCTCCTCAAGTACCGGCTGCAGGGCCTCTTTAACATTGAGCTGTGCGGCGAGCTTGAGGATCCGCTGGTACTGTTCCAGCAGGCCGGCAAACATGACTGAAGGCCTGAGCAGGCTGTCCGAACCAAGCAGTTCTTCCGCTTCTCCTTTAAATTCATCGATTGCTGCCCGAACGGCACCAAAGGGGTCAAACCCTTCAATACCGCTCCGCAGACTGTCAAACGCATCAAGAGGCTCAGCCAGCAGCACACTTGGCCTGAACGCCATAAGTTCATGGCGTATCTGCGTATGGACCGCCTTTAATTCATCGCTTATGAGCTGAATATTAATCGTGTTGAGCAAAGTCTGTATCTGACTGACCGCGTCTTTAACCGGGCTGACAAGAGCACTGACAAGCTCGCCTATTTTAGCCTTCAGTGCCTCAACCACTGCCGTAAAAGGTTCAAGCGCCGTACCGGGCCGGAGTGCAGCCAGTATTTCCCCGACAATAACCATTAATGGTTTGCCTACGGGATCAACACCAAAGCGTCGAACCAGGACGATCAGTTTCCATTGCACATCGGTAAGCGGTTGCCAGCTAGTGTGCAGGGCCTCTCCGGCAGAGGTTATCTGGCTGAACCCGGAAGTCTCAAGTCGTTGCAGGGCTTTGATGGTGTTGTCGATTTTCATCCGGTAGGCGGGGAGATTGGCGCTAATGCCAGCCAGCAGGTCGTCAGGAGCACTGGCTGCCAGGGAAAGCTCCAGCCCCAGGCGCAGGGGGTGTTCGGCGGGAAGGGCGGCAACCGCCTGCCTGATGCCACGGTAAGTGGGCATGATTTCGGCCACCACCAGGTCCGGCTGCAGGCTGTCCACCACCGCCAGGGTCGATTGCAGTTTACCAAGACTATCGCCAATGAGGGCATGGACGGTTTCGACCCCGTCTTCCGCCCCTGAAATCCAGCGCAGTACTGTGTTGTACGAGGAAGATCGCAGTGCAACCGAACCGCTCAGCAGTCCGGCAATAAAGCCTCCCATGACGGTCGAACTCCCCGCATCGTTGCCCAGGGAACGAAGCATGGAGGTATACATGGCATCAATTTCACTAATAAGTTTAGTGAAATCAAGTTTGTCCAGCCACTGGGCGACCTGCTGCTCCAGGGTATCAATATGATTGGCCCAGCCGTCTATGCCGGTAAGTTCGATGATACGCCGGCGAAAAGCGTCCACTTCTTCTCCAACAGGGGCCAGCAGAGGTTCCGGGTCACACCCGTCATAGTAAGAGATAATATCGTCGAACACACCGTCAATGTTCGCCACGACCAGTTCTCTGATATCGATCTGCAGGATACGCTCTTTCATATCATCAATGACATCGGTGACCGGTTTGAGTATTTCTTCCGGATTTATCGCCTGGATTGTCGCCAGCATGGGATCGAAGTATTCTTTTTCCAGCTCCTCCAGCTTTTCCTCGGGATCATGCTGCTGGAGAAAGGCGACGATCTCCTGGGCCATGCGGTCTATTTCCCCGAGAATATCTTCATCCACCCTGTCGAGGATCTCTTCGAGTTTTACAATAAGTATCTGTCTTACATCCCTGTCAAAATCAATACTTTTTACCGGCTGCACCGCATTCTGCAGATCAGCCTCCATATCTTCAGGCAGCAGTTCAACGGGAACCGCATCAATGATGGAACTCACCGTATCCATGGCATCGACAGCTGTATCGAAATAAGGATCGAGGTCTATTTTTTTAAGCGCATCAACCACCGCCGCAATCCCCGTCTGCATCCCTTTTATGAGTGATTCCATATCAAGGGCAACCAGAACTGCTTCAACTTGTGCAAAAGCATCGGCAACTTCTCCCGCACCGCTCTCTATGCCTTCCTTGACATTTCTGACCGCAGTCACCGCCAGACCCATAGCCTCTTCAATGGTAGTGCTGATTCCGGCGATGAATGACTCCAGCTGGTCGATAGCCTGAACAACGGGACGCAGGGTTGCCGAGATGGTTTCGGCTATTCCGGCCAGATTAAGGCCGTCAATAAGCTGGCGAACCTGCTCGAAAGCAGATCGTATGGCACCGGTGGCTACGGCCAGGGCGTTATTGAGATCGCTGACAACCGTGGTTACCTGGCCAACAGCATTTGTTACGGGTGCGATCATGCTTTCAACGGGCAAGGCGTTGACCTGTGCTTCAAGATCCTCAGCCAGACCCTGCATCTCCAAGACAACACCATCAAGGGAGACGGCAGGAGTGCCGAAATCGGCGGGAAGTTTTTCCGTCAGCCAGTCCCGCAACGCAGTCGACAGGGCTCTGGCCGGGTCAAGGCTTGTATTGAGCAGGGTATTGGAGACGGAATCAATGGTCTGTTCAAGGGCATCAAGCCCCGCCGTACTTAACGCCGCATCACCAAATCCGAGCCCTTTTTGCAGGCTCCCGGCAAATACATTGATATCATTTAAAAACTCTTGAACCTGCCTGGTCAACCGGTCAATGGCCGCGCGGTCATCTGCGTTAGCCGCACTGATTTGAGCGGCTAGGGTTGAGTTAGATTTCCAGCCGATGAGGCGAAGCCGTTGGCTCTCTATTTCATGGGGTACGATGAGATCATTTATACTTGCGGAGACTTCGGCTGTTTTTTCAAAACTTGCATGCAGACTCATCAGCGAACCAAGCACCTTCAGGGCGACAGTGACACCGTCCAGCCTGCTGAGAATGTTGCCGGCTTCAGTGGCAAGGTTGATCGGCAGCAGTGATGACCCAAGGGCAAGAAGGTCGGACAGCCCGGAATCTCCGTTGAGATCAAAAACAGCTCTAATGGATTCATCAACACCGTCCAGGCCCAGGCGGTTGGCGGTATTGCTGTTGTCCGCGGCTTGCTGCAGCCGGGTGATCATGCCAGCCACATCAGCAGTCTCCAGCTGTCCTGCAAACTGCAGAACCGCGTTGACCGGATGCAGAATATTGTCAATGCCGGGCAAAGCAGCAAGCCCACCGAGTCCGGATTGCGCAACCGAAGAAACAGCCCCCGAAAGCGAGCTCAGATCGAGAGAGGCGAGCTGCCCGGTTATCCCCTCGGCCTGGCTTACATCAATACTCGGCGCAGAAACATCAAATCCGCCACTCATAACCGATTGCAGGGCCGTCGGTGTGAATCCGTCGCCCAGAGCCTCGGTGAGCGTATTGAGTAGGGTATTGCTCATCCGGTAAATTTCCTGTTAAAATCTTCAAGAAGGCTGCCTATGCCGGATACAGCCGAATCTGTACCGTCAAGTGCTGGCAGGAGAGGCTCTACAGGATTTCCAATCTCGGGGATCTGTATGAGAAGATCAGGCAGTTCCAGACCGTCCAGCCCCAGGCCGGCAAGCAGGTCCAGCTCGGGGTCAAGCTCAAGGCCCAGGTCATCAAACGCGGTTACAGGTTCAGGAGGTTCGACATACTGACGGAGGACAATACGATAGATAAGTGGGCGATCCCACTGGTTTTGTTCTTCAACTTCCAACTGTTCGATAATAACTTCTTCAAGCTCTGTCGCAGTGAGTATGTCTGCGACAAAGGGCACGGGTTCGGCGGTATTGAATTTTTCCCGAATTGCCTCAAAAAAATCGTCGCGGTTTTTATCCCCCTGTAAAGACCCAATAATCTCAACAACCAGACTTTCGGCTCCCAGATCCTGATGTAAATCTCCCACAAGACCAGGAACACCGTGGCAGGCAAGTCTTCTGCGCTCCAGACTCCGAATGGATTCAATAAATGGCAGCTCAAAACTGTCCAGCATGGGTTTTATTATCATCGTTATCTTCGTGAGTTATTGGGTTATACTTTACTCCTTATCAGCTGTATTTTTATTAACTATCTAACAATTTCATATAAGAACGCCAAAAGAAAAGTCAAGAAAATTAACGATGGTCATTTGGCCCCAAAATCAGGTTATTACCCGATAGATTATGGAGTTAGAAAACAGAGAAAAATGTACAAATATCCTTAGCCTGGGATAATCAGTAAAATATGTCCCCGGAGATCACCTGCAATTCACATCAACCTTTGCTCAATGCGCACGATGGTCCTCGGCGCCGATCCTTCAAAATGATTATTCACGAAAAGAAAGGTCTCGATCCGCCTGGATTGCAGATCCGACAACATCCCGACGAGTGACGCAATATCGTGGTCTCTGGGGGAAACAACCTGGCTCCAATCGTTCCCGGTTTGCTCCTCCATCCCCTTCCGATCAGGGCCGTGTAATCGAATCACGACCCGGCCTCTTACCTGTTCACGGTAGGTGTTATACAGATCAAAAACAGATGGCATGTAATAGCCCTGCAGAAAGACATGATACAGCCCCTGGGAGTTAAGAAAGCCAAAGTATTTTTCGTTCAGAAAATTCGGATTTCTTGTTTCGACAAAATAGTCCCGCCCGGCAGGTAATTGTTCGGCAAACTCAGCAAACCGGTCAAGGAACTGCGTGAGTCCGCCTGGCACCTTCTGCCGATTGAGGTATTCAAACTGAAAGATGAGAGGACCGATATTTTGGGAAATGGGCGCTAAGCTCTCCAGGAAGCGCTGCATCAGATCAACCGAAAGGTAGTGCGGGTTGGGGATCAGAGGATCGTTTTTCTGCTTCCGGTAATGGTGGGTCAGGGTGATGCTGTTCGGAACTTTAATGGCAAAGATGAAATTGTCCGGAACGGATTGGGCATACTCTTTCACAACTGACGGTTTAGGCAGCACCGCCTTATCGCCGCGAAACAACGACCAGAACCACTGGTCCACCTCGACCGTATGGTAGTGCCGGCTGTATTCCCGGAGATAATTGTAGGGTTTATGTGCCGGGTAGATCATGCCCTGCCAGGAATCATACTTCCAGGAACATGTACCAATGTGCAGGTTATGTTTGTCCATGGAATAAAAGTAAGACTCGAATGGGCTCCAGACAAATACTCGCAAAGCAAATTCTTTAGGGTGCACCGTTTTTGGGCAAAGATTGTAACTCTGCCGCAACACTGAAGAACGGAACCTGTTCGGTCGACAGGGTTATTCTCCCTCCCAGTAATCGAGCGATTCGCCTTCTCGCCCGACAAACATGAATCTTTGCGGTTGGCCGGCAGAACCTGCGGGGAACTCGGCAAGGACGCCAAACTTACCGGAATCGGGATACTCGGCTATCTCGGGTGACAGTCTGGTGCTGACCGCTAGATATCGCAATTCTTCCGCACCGGTATTGATAATTTGATGGGCGGTTTCCTTTCCCCCTGCCGGACAGGCAATTACATCACCTGGGCGGATGGGATAGATATTCAGACCGATGCGAATTTGACCGGTGCCTTGCAAAACATAGAACATCTCTTCGTTAACGCGATGATTGTGAAAGGGAAACGCCCGTTTTCCAGGCGGCACGGCGGTGATGTTGTATCCGAGCTGCCGAGCGCCGAGACGAGGGCCGATATACCCCATCTTTGCGTCGTAGCGTTCTGCTGACGACCCGGAGGGAGCAAATGCCGGTGGCCGCGGTTTCAGCTCGACATCATCAATGTTGATAATTGGCTTTGTCATGAAATGCCTCCAACTTTCTCGATACATTCCAGAGTAACAGCATGGGCGAAGCGAACCTGCCCCCTCTCCTGTTAATCTATGGGATAAAGTTCAAAATCGACAAGATCGTCCCATTTTCTGAACCATTCGGAAAACAACTCCGAGTCATTTGCTTCCATTAACTGGAAACAAATACTTTGATCTTTATTAACCCATGAATTCAGAAAATGTAAACCATCAGGCAATAACCTGCCTTGTACATGATACCTTTCATATATTTTCTCATAGCAGCCTTTTTTGTAATTTTCAACGACCATGTATTTTTTCATAGTATGATTAAATGCAGCTCATCAAAACAATAAGTCTTTATAATTATTAGCAGTATCTCAAATTCTCCGGGTAATCACTTTCCTTAAGAAGAACATCTAAATCTTTATCAGATATATCCGTTGCGGGTAAAAAATGTATCAAAAAATTTATCTTTCGAACGCCAAAATTTCTACGTGAGATCTGTTCAATCGGGCGTGACCGTCCATACCGATAGCGTGACCAGTAGAAATTTAATGGTCCCGCGTGTGTAACCAAATGATGGGGCAGCCGTTGATATTCAAGAGAGCAGAAATAGAAGCACCGACTTTCCTTAATTTGGATCTGCAGAGGAATCGGGCTTTGTATCTTTACAACAAACGTCATCACAACAAAGGAGGGTACTCATGAAAAAAATGATCCTATCGATTCTTTCCACACTGGGCGTTTTGGCCGTTACGACCATGGTTATTGCTGCCGGCGGCCCGCCAGCCGTAACCAGTAATCTGCAAAAACTTGGCATGCACCTTTATAACGACAAGAATCTGTCACTTGATAAAAATCAATCATGCCGAACCTGCCATCATCATCTTGCCGGATTTGCCGACCTGAAAAACCACCTTAATCCTTACACAAGCGTTGTATCAACCGGATCGGACGGTGTGAGCAAGGGGGGACGCAATGCCCCGACCTCAGCTTATGCCGGCTTCAGTCCGCCTCTTGCACAAGTGGGCGACGGCGAATATGAAGGGGGGCTTTTCTGGGACGGCAGGGCCGCTGGCAATTCTTTATCACTGGCCGACCCCCTGGCCGAACAGGCCCAGGGACCACCGTTAAATCCCGTGGAAATGGCAATGTCAGACAAGGCGGCCATTGTAGAGGTTATTAAGAATTCCAGCTACGTCAATTTATGGTACAAGGAATTTGGCAATAATTCGCTGTATGATGAAGATGCAGCCTACGATAATTTTGCAAGGGCTGTTGCCGCCTATGAACGTTCGGCCGATGTCACCAAATTCAACTCTAAATTCGATCTCTATCTGGCAAACAAGGCCCAGCTCACCCCTGCTGAGGCAAGAGGCTTCACTTTATTTGTTGCACACTGTGACCGATGTCATTCCACGGTTGCTGCATTCGATGCTCCCGCTCCGCTGTTCACCAACTATCGATACTCCAACATCGGCGTCCCGGCTAATCCGCTGGTCCCGCTCGACTCTGCAGACCTCGGTCTGGGCGCAATCGTAGGTGATGATTTACAAAACGGTAAGTTCAAAGTCCCGACCCTGCGTAATATTGCCATGTCAGCGCCATATGCACACAATGGATCATTCCCGACTTTAGAAGAAATGGTCAATTTCGTGAATAATTCCAGTGGATTTACTCCAGAGGTTATTGAAAACATCGACCCAAGTGTTGGAAATCTCAGCTTATTGCCAGCTGAAGTCAATGATATCATCGCCTTTTTACATACATTGACCGACGATTACTGATTTCTACAACAACCAAATGCATACTCTACCGGGGATGGGCGATTGCAAATCGCCCATTTTTTTTTTGCGCTGCCATCCATAAAACATTGTGAATTAAAAAGATAATCTTGTTACGTTTACCAACAGGATCTCGTTTATCGATGGTATAAAATTATTGAAATCTCTTTGATTGGACTCACGTATCAAGACGTACGGCTGGCTCTTCAGCAAGATAATTCATCAAATGGAGGTGCATTGTATGTTTCGAAAAATCGTCATGAGAGTAGTTGTAATAGCCTTTGGTTTAGGGGTAGTGTTCACGGCTGGCCTGGCTCTCTCGAGCCCTGCTGGCGGGAAAAGCGTTCCACCAGACGAGGCCCTGCAGAAATTGATGGATGGCAATAAGCATTTCGTGAACAATAAGCTGACAAATGCAGCAAGGAGCGACGCTGCAACAAGAGCCTCGCTGGCCACCTCCCAAAAGCCATATGCCATCATCCTCAGCTGTTCCGACTCTCGAGTTCCACCAGAAATAATTTTTGACAAAGGTCTTGGCGAGATTTTTGTAATTCGGGTTGCCGGCAATATCCCTGATCCAATCGTCCTCGGGAGTATCGAATATGCCGCCGAACATCTGGGGTCGACCTTGATTATGGTGTTGGGCCATGAGCGATGCGGTGCCGTCACCGCTACCGTGGATGCCAAAGGGCAAAGTACCGGCAGCAAAAACATTGATGCCATTGTCAAAGAAATTGAGCCGAACATTGGTCTGGCCGCCGACGATTGCGAAGCCTGCAAGGGTGAGAAGGATTGTGCTGCGACCAAAAAAAGTGAGCTTGTAAATTGTGTAATCGATACCAACGCAAAAACAGTGGCTGCCAACCTCATCAAGAATTCAAATATCCTCAATCACCTTGTAGAAGAGAAAAAGATCAAGATAGTTGCTGCCAGGTATGACCTTGATGACGGAAAAGTGGCCCTTGTCGAATAGAATCGGACTTCGACTCAGCCTCTGAGAAAAACATCATGATTTTTCGCGTCAATTCCAGCAGAATCACCTGAACTTGATGTGGACAAATCAAACAGAAAAGGGATTGCAGAAATAATCCGCAATCCCTTCTTGGCATTGGTACCCTCGGCGCGAATCGAACGCGCGACACCAGGATTAGGAATCCTGTGCATGAAATACACTAACTATCCGTTTATACTAATCTTTTGAAATGTAGAAAATCAATTCGTTCCAATTTTGTTCCAATTGACGGTCATTGTAATGATGAGGTGAAGTAATCTTCCTTTACGTCCTCACTCACTCTAATACTTAACGGTGTATTCATCTCTCATCTCCGACTTCAGATGTAAACAAAAGTTCGAATGACTTAACCATCTATGCCATATATGATTTTTAGTCCTGCAAGCACCTGTTCAACGGTGTCACCCCGATAACCGAGGACCTTTAAATCAGTATGCTCAGTTTCCATGGCAGAGAGGAAACGTGACATGTCTACTCCGACTTGTTTTGGCATCTCCACCCGGGTATCCGGCGATACCACCCGGTACAGCCTGAATACGTCGTTTTTATGCTTTCTTATATCCCTTGAATCGACAGCAGTCCCCTGCCCCTTTCTTTCTGTCAGGTCCAGCCAGGCACGTGCCTTGAGTAGGATTATTCTTTCAGGATCTATAACAGACAAACCAGCTAGATCACGTTTGCCGGTATGCAGGAATTTGTAGTAGGACTCATCCAGCAATATAGCTGAGAGGCTTGAAACCTCCTCCATCGGTATTGGAGTCAAATCTCCTTCGCCTTCGTAGGCGAGCGTATCCGGTATTCTTGAAAATAATTCCAACATCTCAGGAAAGTTTTTATTTTCCGGCTCATAGGATCGATAAAACCTTTTTTCTCCGGTGCTTTTTTGTTTGTTCTGATACCGGCCGGCCCGGATGAAATCCCAAAAGACTTTTACAAAATCCGCATCGAGGACTTCGATACAGAGGACAATATCGAGGTCCATAGTTACCCTGAATTCTAGACCCGCTTCCTCCATCGCCAGAAAACTGGCCGTACCACCAATCAAAACATAATTTTCTTCATACCCTCGGAAATGGTCTCTAAATTTATCAAGTCCTCTTACCATTGGAATTTCTCCAAGAGGGTATCAAGTGCCATGTCAACTCGTTCATCTTTTGTGTTTTTCAGGCTCAAGTAAAGTGATAGTGGGTCGACAGCTCCTTCCCGGGCAAACAGTTCGGGATCATATTTCCAGATTTCAATCTCCATAGAGCCGGGCTCGTGAATTTTCAGCTCCGCTACTTCTTTATTCAGTTGTAATACCTTCCATTCTCGAGCGCTCACAGCATAGGTTGGGCGAAACGGCTGTGCCAACATACTGTGGTGTGACAGTGCCGACTCTCCGCCAAGCAACAACGACAAAGTATCGTGAGGCACAGAGACCTTAACTCGCTTTCGCACCGGAGAGTGCAGCAAATCAAGTGATTTTTCCCATAAAGACTTTCTATCCACCTCAAAATGCAATACACGTTCACGCCATTCCATCTCGACATTCCCGAGACCTGTAGTCTCAATTTCATCAAAAACTCTGGTCAAGGTCATCGGTGTATAGTTTACCAATTCTGCAAGTCGGGAGGGGGTTAAGCCCTCGCGTGGCCAGTTGTAGAGAACAAACAAGATAACAGCTTGAGTAGAGGGGCTGATTTTCTTCTTTACTAAACGCTTTCCTTTGATATGCTCTCGCAAATCTATACCAAGCAATGGCAAATACATTTGGTTGCCTGGAACAACAAAGGAAATTTTATGTTCGATAAGTCGCTTGCGGTTGTAGCTGGAAATTGAAGGGTGGAGGTAAATAATCTCATGCCGCCACATATCTTCTATTTGTTGTATATGTTTGCGGACAGTAGCCGGGGTGATCTCTTCTTCATCCCGCGCCTCCATTACAAGACACGGTTCATGGAGCAGTTGACACTCATAAAAACTGTATAAATCGCGAAGAAAAAGTGGGAGATTCTTCTCTTTCTGCCACTTTTCAATGGCTATCGAGACACCCAGATTTTCAAAAAGATATTTTTCAAATTTTTGTGCAAGGTTCAGCATACGTCTCTCCTGAGTAACATATTTTTTGCACAATAACACACTGAATGTTATCGTGCAATTTCAATGTTACTGATCATCTTTTGCAGCTCTCTTCTCGGAAAGTATCAGGTGACGGTTGCTGACCATCGAACAAGTGGATACCAAAGTGATGAATCCGCGTCCTTGCCATTGGTCCTTCTTGCACTTTTTGAAGGATCGGAAAACTATAGCTTTTTCTTCTTCAATTTAAAATTCGCAATTCCTCCAGAGGTCAGGATCGGGGGATTGGCAACGACAAGGGACTGGTTGTTCTGGTATTGCAGCGGGGCCGAACGCATGGGATTTATTTTTGCATCTTCATATCACCTGAATCTTGCGACGGTGGTTTCTCGTTGGCTGCAAAAGTAGATATTCTCTCAGTGCGACTGCTTGATTGTATTCAATGTCACGCGCTGAGAATAAGAGTGTCAGTCGTCCTTGCGCAGTTTCATCAAGAAGCCTCCCCACAACTTTTGGTCTAGCATCAAGCTCTGAATAATAACGGTTTTTGAATACCTCCCATTTCGACCGATCATGATCAAACTACTTTCGCAAGGGGGTGCTCGGTGCGGCGTCCTTCAACCACAGGTCAGCATGCAATTGCTCCTTCGTCATTCCACGCGGCCACACTCGGTCCACAAGAACGCGAATTTCATCTTCTTTATCAACTGGGTTATACACTCGTTTCGTTCGAATATCCATCAGGCCTTGTCTAGTTTTCGCCTATCTTTTTCTCATTATATCTCAGGTGTGTTTGTTGGTTTTGTCTAATGTCAATGTTTTGGCCACAATTCTAAAAACTGTCCCTTTTTCCCTATTTGATTCAAAGGTAAGCTGCCAGCCATGAATCTTTTCTATGATGAGTTTGGCGATATAGAGTCCCAGCCCACTCCCCGATTGTTTGCCATGAGTAACATAGGGCTGAAAAAGAACTTTTTGTATTGCTTCCGGGATGGGATTGCCACCATTATGGAGTTCAAAATCAGCGAACCCTGTCTTGTTTTGTAACAGTACCAGTCGAATGTTACCGAATGGATTCTCTGCCTCAATTGCATTCTTGACTAAATTTTCGAAGGATCGTATTACCAACGCCTGATCGGCCATGACGTTTATGACATGCTTTTGTGTCCAGTTTTCGAATTTTATAGTGACATTTCTGGACGCGGCTAAGGACTGCATCCGCTCTTGTATTGTCAGCACTATCTTCACCATATCCACGGGCGCATCGTCTCGCGGGTATTGCCCGGATTCAAGCAGCATAAGCTCTCGAGAAGACTCTATCAAGGTCAGCACTTCTTCAGATTCGGACTTGATAATTTTCATATAGTCCAAGCTCTTCGGCACCGGGTGCTTTTTCAAGATATTATTAAGTCGATTTGCCGTCAGGCTGATAACTACAAGTTTGTTTTTGAGATCGTGGCGGGCTACATGCTCCATCCTTTCTTTAATAAGTTCATAGCGCTTGGTGATGGTAACATCCCGTATAGTAGCTGTAATGTAGAACTCTTGATCACTGATTTTAAATAATGAATGCGTCAATTGAACAGGAAAAACTTCACCGCTTTTTCGTAGCCCTTCAAACTCTTTTGTTTCGGATATATAGGTAGAATGTTCCGCTATATTTCTAAAAAAGGTTTCATAGCCCGCTTTATGCCTCTCCCGGTAGCTCGGTGGTATGATTAGATCAAGGCTTGCATCCTGAACTTCAACCTTGTCATAGCCAAACATAAACTTGGCAGCCCTGTTCCAGACGAGAATCTTTCTGTCCTGATTAATGGTAATCAGGGCTTCGGATATGGAGTCGATAACATGCTCATAAAATTGACTTTCCATGCCGTTTCCGTTGTTATCACCACGTTAAGCGATAACAGATCGGCCTCCAGATCAATATTTGCAAACAGTAAGCAGAAATAGGCCTGTCGTGCTTCGGTACCGTTCGGCAAACAATCGGTTTGTCGAACGGTTTCCAGTAACAATACAAGCTCTTTGTCAGAATCCTTTAAATGGGTTTTGGCCAATTTGGGGTATGTTTAAACAAACGGCCTTTAAGTGCCATGTAAATTTGTTTAAACTCTTTTCCTGCAAGGATGTTTGGTATTTTTTGACCTCCCAAATTTAGTTTGGTTTCAGGCATGAATTTTTGGGAGGTGTTAAACCTATTAAAATGACCATGCGTTTATCCGAGAAATGAAACTCTCAAAAAACATTGGGAAATGGCCCACTCTCAAACGAAATGAAGTCTCGCTGGCCAAACTGACTCAGAAGGTTTTTCGGTCACGCGTGGATGAGTCTCCTGCACCTATCCTATGGCCACCTCATAAAAACGAGGTATCGGCTTGCCGTCGAAAAGCGGCATGACCTGCTCTCCCTCCATGTCATGGACAGAACTACTGTGCATGGCCTGAAATGCATCCCGGGATTCAAACTCCACAATCGCAGCGTAGCTGCCTTCTCCCTCTGGCTTCAAAAGCCTTCTTCCGATAAAGCCCTTAAACGGCTTGAATTGTTCGTTTGACGAGGCAAACCACTTTTTAAACTCTTCATCTTTACCTGCTTTGATGGGCGGAAAGGAAATGATGACGACAAACATTTTGCACCTCCGACGGTTAAACCGTACATGTTTATTGATTGCCCTCTGTGTCAATGAAGGCTGAACATCTGACTCTACAGGCTACATTTCAGTTTCCGGGGGTAATCATAAGGGCTTCATTGGCGGTTGTGACTTTACCGTGACCAATATGAAATTTGGTACCTCAAACGACGAGCGTTTATTTGAATACTGCATGGTTACAAGCATGTTTACAATAAAATTGTCTTTATTTACTAGCCAGGTGCTTACAATCAAAAATGAAAGGAATTCTGTATTCTCCTAACAGGAGGTGAGGAGAATATTGCGTTTTTCTCGCTGCGATTAATCAAGGCACCGTAGGTCCGTCGTTAATACCCTAAAACGATAATGAGAATCCGTGTTTCCTTCACTTGAAAGCTATAAGTTTGATCTGGTCAAGGTTGGAGACAACACCGAGAAGTTTGTTTTTTCGCCCATAACGATCAGGTGATTTATTCATCCTGTGTACATGACTTTAAGCGCCGACATTACATCATCGTCTTCATCAAGTTGAGCGCATATTTTGTTTGTCGGATTTTTGTCGTCAATCCTGCATCCAGTCATAAAAGTGGAAATTTTCGTTTCCTCAAGATCATAGTCATTAGCCAGGCCTTGCATCACATCCGAGGCAGTGATAATACCTGCCAGTTCTCCTTCAATTTTCACAACAAGAACCGAAACGTCTTCCTGTGCCATAAGGTTTATAGCTGCACCCAGACTCGTATCACTTCGATTACAAGAAATTCCCGCTTAATTGTCTGCTTGATTTTCAAATACTCTCCCATTCGGAACTCCTCTGCGTTGAAGACGAGCGATGGATATATTCAAAGAATACTTCGTTTATTTCTAGAGTAATCATATTCTATAAGCTTTCAGGAAATTTGTTGTTTCTGTAAAAGGTTTTAACTCCCGCCTTTTAGGCGGGCAGTATTCCTATAACTTAGCCACCCAAAACCGGCAAACAAAGCAAGCCAAACCACGGTTCGTAGAGTCATTGCGCGAAGGCTATCAATAGCAATTGGGCTTCCTTTTGTATACAGGTAATAAATTGTTGATAGCACGACAAGATTAAGAGCAAATATAACTGCTGCTGCATACATGCCTTGTTTGACGTTCCGAAAAGCGATGATGCTTGCTGAGACATACACAATACCCATTACCGCGTTATAGATTAGCAGAGGCCGGTAAACGATATATCCTGGATCTGAACCCAGAAGGACGCGAGTACCCGCAAAAATTGTTACAAGGCCAAATAGCATTGCTACGAGTGCCAACGCATTTTGAGTAATTTTCATATATCTCAGTACCTATTAAGGAGTCAACGCCAGCGCAAGGCTGCCGTTGGATTAAACGACACGAGTGGCTGTCAGCGACCCGTCTCATCTGTTTTGGCTGGCTGCAGCAGTTGCTGACTGCGCGTGGCACTGGGCCGCGCCGCTACCCGTGCAAACCACGGTCCCACGTGCGGCAATGTACGATCAAACGGCTGGTTTACCGTCAGTGCGAAATCCAGCCACACATACAGCCAGATATCGGCCGCGCTGAACCGCTCACCACACAGATACGGACCGGCCCCAAACATGCCGTCAAGCCAGCGCAGGCGATCCTGCGCGATTGCCTTCAGGCCGACCGCCGCGTCCGGCAACACCGGAATGCGCGACTCAAATCGCGGCAGCCCTTCGGCGTAGTGATAGGCGTTGTGGATGAATTCTGTAATATTGAGTTCCACTCGGCGCCACCATTGCCGCGTTTGTGCGCGTGACTCTGGTGTGCTGCCGATTAGCGCCGGCGAGGGATACAATTCCTCCAGATACTCAGCAATTGCCACCGCCTCGCTGAGTGTGCTGCCATCGTCGCAACGCAACGCCGGTGTCTGTCCCGCAGGGTTGATGGCAAGAAACGCCGGCTGGCGGTTTTCACCGGCAAAAACATCGATCGTCACTGCCGGCAGCAGCAACTGCTTTTCCAGCAGAAACATCCGCAGACAGCGCGGTGCCGGACTCTTGGCGTCATAGATCAGCATGGGTCAGTTTCCCTCCATTGTGGTTCATGCAAGACCGCCCCTCCCGCGTTTGCGCGCTGGGGCATACCTTCGCAAGGACTTTTCCAAAAGTGTCGTTCTGCCCGGCTCAGGACGGTTGTTTTTTGTCCTTTGTGCCGTGTTGTTTTGAGGCTGAAAGCAGATAGTCTTTCAGCACAACAGCCTGATTATATTCGACATCATGAGCTGCAAACAAAAGCGTCAGTCGTTCTTTTGCAGCTTTTTCAAGGAGTATCTTCACAATTTCCGGTTTATCATCAAGCTCTGCTGAATAACGACTTTTGAAAATCTCCCATCTTGATTGATCATGGTTAAACCACTTCCGTAATGCTGTGCTTGGCGCTACTTCTTTCAACCACAGGTCGGTCCGAACTTGGTCTTTGGTCCTACCTCGGGGCCACAGCCTATCAACCAGAACTCGAAAACCATCGTGTGCATCAACCGTTTCGTATACTCTTTTGATTCGAATATCCATTGTCATGTTACGATGTTTTTGGAAAGAGTACCGACCACGACTCCTCGGAACCGGCCAACAAACTTAAACCGTCCGGACAGGGTTTATTGCAAGGGATAGCATTAACTGCTTTTGCCACAATAACGGCTGCAGGAGAAAAGTAGACCTTTACTTCACAATGCAGACGCCCCTCAGATTCGTGGCGAATGAATATGGCCTGCTCTTTTGAGCTGTTGCCCGTCGCATACTCTGCCAGGAAAAGCTCTTTGATATGCTCTAATGGTTCTCCTGCCAACATGGCATCGCCGAGATTACTTGCAAACCAGCAGTACATCTATTACGAACTCATTATATTAAACAGCAAGTGTGATTTTGGCCATCCGTTGGCCAGAGATTCACAATCTGTTCTGTAACCAGTTTTGGGTAGAGGATTCTCACCAATTTTTGTAGAATTTCAGCTGAAAATTGGTATGCTGCAAGCAAATTCACCTCAGCTCGGGAGACACGGAATTTTTGGTGATGTCTGCCGAAATAAAATCTGCGCCCTGATTCGTCATCCCAAGGAGTCCAATGATCAAGATCCTGGATGTAAGGCGCCTGGAAGGCGCGACAATTCTTGTCGTTTGCGCTGTCGCCGCCGGATGGGTTGCCGTAACCAACTCGATACCAACTTCGTCTGAGCTGCTCCGGACGATGTTGATCGCCGGTTTATTTTTGCTGATCAGGCTCCTCTTTATGAAAAACATTCCCTCACCGACCGGATCCGGTGCGATCGTCATGGGAATCGGCATTTTTATAAATGGCGCGATTAATCATTTTTCCTTGCTCAACAATGAACTTGCCCGGCCTCTTACCCAGGTCCTTTTCGTTCTCTTTCTCTTTATCGCCGGCTCCTACCTTATGGATGCGGTGAAGAGAAGGCTTTTCAAGACACACTTTGCCAATCCTCTTGGCAGTTTTGCCGTTGGTACCTGGATTGCCGGCACCTCCGTCTGCGGCATCGCCCTTTGCCAAAGGTTGCCGGACTGGAAACCGTTGGTACAGATACTGGTAATCGGCAATATAGGCCTGTGGTTGTTTTTTATCAGTCGAGCTGTCAGGAATTTTTTCCTGTTCCTTACGACTGAATCCTGGCGGAAGGTACACGGCGTACTGCTGCTCTCGACGGTCAGTACGCAATCCCTGGTCATTGTCTGGAAGGCCGCCTTTGGTACCAGTTTTTATTATCGGCTGCTTGCCCCCTGGATGATCATGTTTGGCGTGTTGTTCTACCTCGTCAGCTTTTTTCTTATTGTACGGCGTTATGCCCAGGGGGACAGCGATATAGATCTGGACAAGGGCTGGTTCAACACCAACTGCATCATTCACGGGGCAATGTCCATCACCGGCCTGGCCAGTGCCGTTTGCGGGGTGGTCTCTGCCAATATCATCCTCCTGATCTGGCTGTGGGTCATCTTCTGGTTTGTCATTGTGGAAATCGTTGAGATTGCCCGTGCCGTCACACGAACCAGGCTCTACGGATTCACGGATGCTCTTTTCAGCTATGATCCGACCCAGTGGTCGAGAAACTTTACCTTCGGTATGCTGTATGCCTTTACCCTGAATTTCGATCTTACCAGGAGCGTTGCTGCAGACACAATCCTGCAGTCACTCCACGACGCATTGCTCCTCTATTTTGCCTGGGTTGTTTTGTTGTTCTTATTCATTGAAATATTCGTCTTTTTTCGGGATCGATTGACGCCTGTCGTCACCGTCACGAGATCGAAGATGTGATACAGTTTTATTCCACCACCTTGCGCCTGAACAGTATCCAGCCCCGGGAAAAATATCCTACCGGTGCACTCCAGATATGCACAAGACGGCTAAATGGAGAAAATGCCAACAGGGTCAAAGCACTCAGGATATGTATCTTGTAGCTCCAGGGGACACTCTGCATCAGCGTAGGATCAGGGGTAAAGGTTATGATCCCCCGAATCCAGGGAGCAACCGTGTCCAAAACGTAAAAATCACCAAAAAATACATTGTAGAGACCGGCACCGACAACAAAGATCAGGCCGCCCAGAGTGACGAAGTCGTTCCAGCTGGTGGTGAGCTTGATCCGTAACAATGAGATACGTCGATAGAGCAGTAGGCCGAGTCCAATAAGTGCACCACTTCCGACCACCAGTCCACTGGAATGGGCGATTGCTGTATGCATTTGGCCGTTGATGCCCACCATGTCTAAAAAACTTTGGGGGACCAGAAGCCCTCCGAAGTGGCCGAGAAAAGTCAGAATTATACCCCAGTGAAAGATCGTTGAGCCGAAGAATAATTGTTTCTTTTCGAGAAATTCACTGGATCTCGAATTCCAGTTATAACGATCGGTCAAATACCGCAAGAGATGACCTATGGTGAAAATTGTCAGCGCAATATAAGGGAAAACAAGAAATGCCAGAGTGTTGCCCAGATCCATATTAGACCTCCTTACTCGTGTCAGGGTGAGTGGACATACGAGGTTGTACAATGTCGGCCGCCAATTCCACCAAACCCGCATAGGGATGGCGGTTTTTGGCCAGACGTTCAGCCAGATCAGTTACCGTGCCGAGACAGGACCAAAGCAGGTCGGCGTCTTCCGGCTTTGGACATAAAGCGAGAAATTCCAGAATCATGGGCAGATAATCCGGCAGTTCGCCAATGGCCGCATCATACCCTTCGCGATGGTACAGCCACAGGAGCGCGGCGAGAGCTTTACCGCGGTCCTCACTGTCGCCCATGAGATGATAGGTCAGATACAGACTGGTGGTCGGCTCAAGGTCAAAAGCTGCGGTGTAGTTTTCTTGCAGCTTTAAGAGCGGGGTCGCTTCTGCATAACGCAAAAAACTCTGCAGCAGGTCTCGCCGCTGCAGATCATCTACCGTATCAACGGTTTCGCGTACGTCGACGAGATCTGTTTCCCATGAGGAGGCCGGGTAGTCGAGCAGCAACGCCAGCAGCTTGCATTGCACACGATCGTTGTCAGTCATGATATCCACCATTTCTTTCATCTCCTTCATTTCCCGCTGCCTGTCTCACCGGTAGTCGGGAAATCCTGCGCAGCCCTTGATGGTATGCAGTGGGTTATTTTCCAAGTGTGTAGCCGTAGGGACCACAAATCGATCCTCGAGTTTAGCGATAGCGAGAAGATCATACATTTTCAAGAGAGTTGCAGAATCAAGACCGACGGAGGCCGCGATGGTGTCGTCTGGTTTTTTTTCCACCCGCACCGAGCGCATATACGCCCGGACTGCGGCCAGCCGTTTCAGGGCCAGACGAACAGGCTCTTCGTCTCCGGCAGTGAGCAGATTGGCCAGATATTTTACCGGGATCCTGAGGTTGTCGACAGCCGTCCTGATATCCTCGTTCCCCGCCAGTGCTTCGACCGGACTCAGCGGTGGAATATACCAGACCATGGGCAGGGTCCTGAATTCCGGGTGCAGCGGCAGGGCCAGTTGCCAGGTCTTGGCCAGCGTATAAATCGGCGAACGACGGGCAGCTGCCATCACATGCTCGGGGATGCCCTGGTTTGCCGCCGCAGCGATTGTCTCCGGATCCGATGGGTCGAGAAAGAGATCCAGATGAGCCGGATACACTTCCTTGTCGGTTTTGGCCGATGCCGCTTCATGGATGCGGTCGGCATCATAAAGAACCACCCCGACATAGCGGATGCGGCCTACGCAGCTATGGGCACAGAGGGTTGTGAGTCCTGCCTCGAGCCGGGGATAACAGAAGATGCATTTCTCTGACCGATGCGTTTTCCAGTTGAAGTAGACCTTCTTGTAGGGGCAGCCCGATACGCAGTAGCGCCATCCCCGACACCGTTCCTGGTCGACGAGAACAATGCCGTCCTCGTCCCTTTTATACATCGCTCCGGAGGGGCACGAGGCGACACAGGCGGGGTTGAGGCAATGCTCACACAAGCGGGGCAGGTAGAACATGAAGACCTGCTTAAAAGAAAGATAGATGGCGTGATCAAGACCGCTGAAGTTGACATCCCGGGCACCCGTCTCGCAGACGCCGGCAAGGTCGTCGTCCCAGTTGGGCCCCCATTTAATCTGCATGGGTTCTCCGGTCACCTGGGATTTCGGGCGGATTGAAGGTTGGTGGTTTTTATGAGGTGCGGTAATGAGGCTCGCGTAGTCATAATCCCATGGCTCGTAATAGTCGTCAATGACAGGCAGATCAGGATTGTGAAAAACACGGGCGACCTTCTGCAGACGTCCACCACCCTTCAGACGCAGTTCGCCTCCGTCCATAACCCAGCCGCCCTTGTGCTTTGACTGGTTCTCCCACTCACGGGGATAGCCGATACCGGGCTTGGTTTCCACGTTGTTGAACCACATGTATTCGGCGCCCTTGCGGGTGGTCCAGACATTTTTACACGGGATACTGCAGGTATGGCAGCCGATACATTTGTCCAGGTTGAGCACCATGGACATCTGGACTTTAATCTTCATACCAATCCACCTCCCCGGCTTTACGTACCACGATCACCTCATCCCGCTGGGACCCGACCGGACCGTAATAGTTGAAGCCGTAGCTGAGTTGGGCGTAGCCGCCGATCATATGCGTCGGTTTTACCATAATTCGGGTTACGCTGTTGTGGGTGCCGCCCCGCTGTTTGGAGAGCGGGGAACCCGGGGTATTGATGAGACGCTCCTGGGCATGATACATGAAAGCCGCGCCGGGAGGAATCCGGTGGCTGACCACGGCCTTGGCCATGACCACTCCGTTTTCATTGAAGCACTCGAGCCATTCATTGTCTTTTACTTCGAGAGTCCGGGCGTCGACATCGCTGATCCAGATGGCCTCGCCACCCCGAAACAGGGTGAGTAGAATCAGGGTATCGGAATAGGTGCTGTGGATGGACCACTTGGAGTGGGGGGTCAGGTAGCTGAGGGCCAGACTCTTTCGCCCATCCTCTGTTACGCCCGGCTTTATTTTGGCAAGTGCTTCTACAACGCTATAGGGACTATTGTTCAGCGGCAGATGAAGAGGCGGCCGGTACAAGGGGAGTCCCTCGCCGAAATTGAGCATCCAGGGGTGGTCAAGATAGAACTGAGCTCGACCTGTCAGCGTCCTGAAAGGCACTTTTTCCTCGATATTGATCACAAAGGGCGAATAGCGCCGGGTCTCCGATTCGATACCGCTCCACACCGGTGAGGTGATGATTTTTCGCGGCTGGGCGGTGATATCGTTAAACGATATCTTTTCGTCACGGCGGCCGGCGCTCAGATGGGTAAGGGACAGACCGGACTTTTTCTCAACCCCGGCCCAGGATTTAAATGCGGTCTCGCCATTGGTCTCGGGTGCCAGCTTCAAGATGGTCTGGGCGGCCTGTTTACCGTTGATAAGTGACGGCATCCCATAGCTCTTACCGGGGGCCGTCACTGTACCGAGTTCGGTGGCAAGCTCTGCATACTCCTCTTTACCGGACCAGGCGACGCCCTTTGAGCCCACCCCTACCTGATGGACCAAAGGCCCCAATGCCGTCATCATTTTATAGGCATTGGGGAAATCCCTGGTGATCACCGATAGCTGGGGCATGGTCCGCCCGGGTATCGGCTCAGTTTCACCCTTGCGCCAGTCAAGGATTGCCGACTGCCCAATCTCACCCGGACTGTCGTGGAGGAGTGGAGTCGCGACGAGATCCTTCATCTCCCCCAAGTGGACTGCAGCCAATTCGGAAAATTTTTCGGCGATCGCGCTGAACTGGTCCCAACTGGTTTTCGCCTCCCATGGCGGGTCCACCGCCGGGTTGAACGGATGGATGAAGGGGTGCATGTCGGTGGTACTCAGATCGTGCATCTCGTACCAGCCCGCTGCCGGCAACACGATGTCGGAGTACATGGCGCTGGTGGACATACGCAGTTCCAGGGTGACGAGAAGGTCGAGTTTTCCTTCGGGGGCCGGGTCCCGCAAGGTGATCTCCTCGGGACGGAGCGCACTCTCGGCGTTTTGGACAGCGTTGTCAACGCCCAGCAGATGTTTGAGAAAATATTCATGGCCCTTGCTGCTGGCCCCAAGCAGATTAGCCCGCCAGAGAAAGAGTACCCTGGGAAAATTATCCGGGTGGTCAGGGTCCTCCACGGCAAAGCGAAGCGAGCCGTTTTTCAGCTGTTCGACGGCATGGGCGATAATATCCTTGTCCGTGGCCGCACCTTTTTCCACCGCCTCCCGGCAGATATCCAAGGGGTTGCGATTGAATTGGGGGTAGGATGGCAGCCAGCCGAGTCGGACGGCCACAGCATTGTAATCCGCCATGTGCCGTGGGGAATCGCCACCGGCCATGGGCCAGAGAAGGGTTTCGGCGTTGAGGTCATCATAACGCCACTGGTCGGTGGCGAAGTAGTAGAACGATGTACCGTTCTGCTGGCGTGGAGGGCGTGTCCAGTCAAGAGCGAAGGCAAGCTGGGACCAGCCGGCCTGGGGCCGCACCTTCTCCTGGCCCACATAATGGGCCCAGCCTCCGCCGTTGACGCCTTGACAGCCGCAGAGGGTGGTCAGGTTGACGATAGCCCGGTAGATCATATCGCTGTGATACCAGTGATTGGTCCCGGCACCTAAGAAGATCATGGACTTACCGTGGGTCTTGTCAGCATTTTCGGCGAATTCCCGCGCTACCTGGATGACGTCCTTCGGTGGGACACCGGTTATTGCCTGCTGCCATGCCGGCGTGAAGGGTTGGGGGTCGTCATAGCTGGTTGGGTAATGCACCGAGTTGTCTTGCCTGCGGCCATCGTCCTCCTGGCGGGCTATCCCCAACTGGGCGGTCATCAGGTCAAATACCGTGGTGACGAGAATATCACCTGCGGCTGTTTTGATCGTTTTGACCGGTACTCGGCCGTTTTTCGTTGCGGGTCCTTTATCGTCGAAAAAAGGCAGGGTGACCGTCCGCCAGCTGTCACTATCGCCGGCATAGCTGAGCAGTGGATCTACCACGGCATCGTTCTGGGAATCCTGCAGATGAAGATTCCAGTGGCCGGCGGCCTCGTCCCAGCGAAAGCCGATGCTGCCGTTGGGGACTACCCAGCTTGCGGTTGTGCTATCGAAGAAAACGGTTTTCCAGCGCGGATTGGTTGCCTCCGTTCCCAGATCGGCAGCGGTCAGAAACCGACCCGAGACCAAACTGTCGCCTGCTGGTTGAAGAACAACAGCAAAGGGCAGATCCGTAAAGCGTTTGGCATAATCGATAAAGTAGGCGGTGGGGGTATCAATATAGAATTCCTTGACGATCACGTGGGTCATGGCCATGGCCAAAGCCGCGTCGGTGCCCGCCCGGGCCGGCAGCCAGCTGTCGGCGAACTTGACATATTCGGCGTAATCCGGGGCCACCGCCGTCACTTTCGCCCCGCGATACCTTGCCTCGGTGAAGAAATGGGCGTCCGGGGTTCTGGTCATGGGCAGATTGGTCCCCCAGACAATCATATAGGTTGACTCATACCAGTCGGCGCTCTCCGGCACGTCCGTCTGCTCCCCCCAGATCTGGGGGGAGGCCGGCGGGAGGTCTGCGTACCAGTCGTAAAAACTGATGGCGGAGCCGCCAATCAAGGAGAGAAACCTGGTCCCTGCGGCATAGGCAACCATGGACATCGCCGGGATAGGGGTGAAACCGAAGATCCGGTCGGGACCGTAGCGCTGGATGGTATGGACCAGAGAAGCGGCGGTGATCGTTGTCGCTTCATCCCATGACAGGCGGACCAATCCGCCTTTGCCCCGGTCGCGCTGGTACCGGCCGCGTTTTTCCGGATTGCCGGCAATATCGCGCCAGGCCTTGACGGCATCGCCATGGGTGGCTAAGGATTCCCGCCAGAGTTCCAAAAGAGACGAGCGGATAAGGGGATATTTGATGCGGACCGGACTGTAGGTGTACCAGGAAAAAGTGGAGCCGCGAGGACAGCCTCTGGGTTCGTGGTTAGGAAAACCCTCGCCGCAGGCTGGATAATCGGTGGCCTGGGTTTCCCAGACGATGATCCCGTTTTTAACGTAAACGTCCCACGAGCAGGAGCCGGTACAGTTGACGCCGTGGGTGGACCGCACCTTTTTATCATACTGCCACCGGTCACGATAAAAATGTTCCCATTCCCGCTGACCACATCGTTTTTCCGCCCAACCGTCGGAAATTTTCTCTTCCAGACAGTCAGCCTCGGTGCCCCGGGGGCGAAAAAAGCGAAACCGCTTCATGAAATCTCTTCCAGACATCACAACCTCCCTTAAGAGAAGGCAAAACGTTCAGACACGGAAAACTATAGAACCATGTTCTTTTTTTAAGCTATAGGCTGTGTCTGTGTTTCACGGTTAATGATCTTGATTAAGTCGGTTGTATTTAGATATAGGATATTTGCATCAATAGATCAACACTTATGAAGTGTGGCTAATCTTCTGGACTCACAATAATTTATTGCCAGACGAGAGGCTTGGTTATCGGGTTGCTTGGTCTCGGACGAATTGATTATCCACCTCGCTGTTTATCTGGAGGGTTATTCATTCTTTCTGGATCTTATCTGTAGTTGTAACGCTTTTGGAAAGAGGATATTCTTCTCAAAATGCACATGCTTATGGAGGCCGCATACCCAATATCTACCATTGGACAAAAAACTGGGGCTGACGAAGTGCTAAATGTCCTAACAAAAAAAGAACAAATCGGGCACCCGGAGGGGAATACCATGGAAAATCAACCGCTAAAAAATGAACTGATGAAACGCTTTGAGTTGATCATTGAGGGTAAGGTAGCCCTGCTTGATTATGTGGAACAAGGAGAAAAACTGCTGGTTTTCACTCATACCTTTGTACCCAATGAATTGCGGGGTCAAAACGTGGCCGCCCGATTGGCCAAATGTGCGCTCGACGATGCACGCCGCCAGGGCAAAAAGGTGGTGGCCCAGTGTTCCTATGTCGCCACTTACATGGAAAAGAACAGGGAGTATGCCGACCTGCGCGCCGAGGCAGGCCCGCGGTTGTAACAGGGTCCAATTCAGGAACCAATGAATTGCTCTACGTTGGACCTGTGTCCTGAAAATTCTCACGGTGGGTTGATGTTTCACACCGCGAGAGGGGAATCAGTACACCAACGGAGGATTGCCCGGTCTCAATTTTTAACCTAATTTTCCAGCCCGTCCTAGCCTGGCAGAAAGGGATTCATGAATGATTATAATCAGATAAGTATCTTGGAGGATCTCACTGCAGAAGGTTACATTATCACCTCTGAAATCCAGCCTTGCCTCGGCCCATTTCGTATTGGTCATGTAAATAGGATCGGAAAATATGATCTTAATGAAAATAAGCCTTATATTGAAGTAAATTATGGCAATAAACGTGTTCCTCTCAGCGATGATTGATATCATCGGCATGATTCTATAAATTTTCAACTGCAATATTTGAACGAATCGTTACCAGTCCCCGAGTGAGTCTAAATTAGTCGTAATGATGTCTCATTTTCATTGATATGTTCCGTTGCTGTAAGGGATCAGTTAATTCTTATTTAGTGAGGGGTTTTTGGACGAAAAACCAAGGAGGATGTGTATGCGCAGCTTTTCCATCTACGATATGTACCGCCGAAACGCCCACCTCTACAAGGATCGGACCGCCGTGGTCGCAGGTGACCTCAGGCTCAGTTTTGAAGCACTTCTCCGGGATTCGAATGCATTCGCCGCTACCTTAGCCGGCAAGGGTATTGGCAAAGGGGACCGGGTGGCGGTCCTGGCCAAGAACGATCACCGTTACTTTACGGTGTTCGGCGCGGTGTCGGCTATCGGGGCCATCGTCGTCCCCCTCAACTGGCGCCTCTCGGACGAGGAGTTGACCTTCATCCTGATCGATTCCGGGTCCCGAGTCCTCATATCCGACGGCAACTATGCCGAAAAGGCCGAAACCCTGACCGGCACGGCTGGCGGAATCCAGACGATTTTCTGGAATCCGCCCGACGGCCGGAGCCCCGACATGAACGCCATGGCGGTGGATGTTCCTCTGGCCGAAACCTCGCTTTCAGAGAACGATCCGTTCTGCCTGTTATACACGGCTGCAGTGGACGGCCATCCCCGGGGGGCCGTACTGAGCCACGGCAACATCATTTGCGGCAACATGGAGACCGCCGCGACCATGGGGCTAACGTCCAAGGACGCCTATCTCAACATGCTGCCTATCTTCCACATGACCGGGATGAACCTCTCCCTTTCGGTCATGCATGTGGGCGGCAAAAACGTGGTTATCGAGAAATTCGACGAGAACCAGGCCCTGGCGGAAACCGAGCGGGAGCATGTGTCGGTATGGGGCAGCTTCCCGCCCATGCTCACCCGACTCACCGAGGCCGTGGGCAAGGACGGTCGGGACATTTCTTCCCTCCGGCACGTCATGGGACTTGACGGACCGGACAACATCCGCGCTTTCGAAGAGAGGACCGGCGCCGTGTTCTGGATCCTCTACGGGCAGACCGAGACCTCCGGCCTGGTTAGCTTTTCGCCGGCCATGGAGCGCCCAGGATCAGCCGGCCGAGTCGGGCTGCTCACGAAGGTCCGATTGGTGGACGATGCCGGCAAAGATGTCGCCCCGGATGAGGTGGGGGAGATCCTCGTCCGGGGCCCCTTGGTGTTCCAGGGCTTCTGGAATCAGCCTGAACTTACCGAAAAGATCTTCAGGGACGGGTGGCACCACACTGGCGACACTGGCCGCCTGGATGAGGACGGCTTCCTCTGGTTCAAGGGGCGGAAACCGGAAAAGGAGCTCATCCAGCCTGGCGGTTATAATGTCTACCCGGCGGAGGTAGAGGCCGTGGTTATTGAGCACCCGGACGTCCGCGAGGTCTCGGTGATCGGCGTACCGGACCCCAAATTCGGTGAGGGGATCAAGGCCGTCTGCGTGCTGTCGGAAGACAGCACCTTGACCCCCGAAGATCTGATGGCCTTCGTCGCCTCCCGCATCGCCCGGTACAAAAAGCCCCGGTACGTCGATTTCGTCGACTCGCTGCCCAAAAAGGCCGACGGCTCCATCGACCGGGAGAAGGTCAAGGCAGCCCACGACGGATAGTGGTGTCCCGCCGTTGACGATCTTGCCAGGAGGGTTTTAGAAGGAGCGTTGTGAATTCAATATGTGTTTTTCTTGGATCAAGCGTCGGTAACCATCCAACTTATATGGAAACAGCTGGTGCGTTGGTGCGCGAATTGGCTATATGTGACCTACCCTGTGTCTAAGGCGATGGCGGTTCTTGTACCGGACTTATGAAGCAGCTTACTGAAAGCGCTTTAGCTACTGGTGGAAAAATTGTAGGAGTGAGCGTCCATATATAAAAAGCGTTTTTTTCCAATTAATGTTTCCCACACCAAAAGGCAAGCATCTCGGATTGCCTGAATTGGATATGCATATGGCAGATGAGGATTGGTATGCCCTGCCAGGAGATGAAACCAATCATCAAAGTAAGCGATTTACTCAGATTTCCCCACTCAAAATTAGAAAACTTGGAATTCTATCACCGCCATTAAAGCCCTTCTCCCATCCCCATCTGGATGTAACCACAGGGACATGTCAGGGCGCAGATGTGGCAGCCAATACACTTTGTATAGTCTGTATACATAACCTGTCCAACCGGATTGCCAGGAAATCCTGAAATCGCTTCCTGGGGACAGAATATCCTGCACTGGTCACATTCAAAGCACAGGCCACAGCTCATACAGCGCAAAGCTTCTGCACGGAACTGCTCCTCAGTTATGCCAAAATCAATCTCCAGATCAATGGTACCGGTGAAGCGATTGTTTACAGGCATCCATCGACGTTCATTGCGTTCTCTCTTTTCGTAATAGGTGAGGCGCAATTTTTCTTCGGTGATGATCTCCGAGTACCTCGGTGCCTGGAAAGGTATGCCTTCCAGTCGAGCTGCTATTCGTTCTGCTGCCAGGCGGCCATGGCCGATGGCAGTAGTTACCCGATCAGGGCTTATAACGTCGCCACCTGCATAAATGGATTCATCGATGGACCAATTTTCGTCAGGTTTGAGCCAGCCGTTTGTGCTGACGTACCGTTTGACATCTTGCCAGTCAGGGCGCTGACTTATCGCCAGAATCAGAGCGGTGCACTCTACTTCGATATGAGAATTTTCAACAGGGATTGGCTGGCGCCGGCCGGTGTTGTCGAGCTCTCCAAGTCTCATTTGGGTGCACAGCACCGCAACAGCTCGGTCATCTTCGGTTCGGATGCCAACTGGAGCGATCAGGTATCGAATATCAATACCTTCGTCCAACGCTTCGCTTACTTCTTCCTCTGTGGCAGGCATCTCAACAATGGTTCTCCGATATAACACCGTGACCTCTGCTCCGAGGCGCCGGGCGACGCGGGCGATGACGAGAGCGCTATGGCCACCACCAACGACAATCACCCTGGAGCCCAGATGCAGCGGCTCACCGGAGTTAATCATCTTCAGAAACCGCACCGCGCTGAATACGTTGGGAGCATCTTCTCCCTCGACCCCAAGCCGGACTCCCTTATGAGCGCCGATACCAATGAAAATTTTATCAAACTCGGCTGTCAGTTCATCAAGGGATTTATCGATGCCAATAACCGTATTGCAGATGATATTTACTCCAGTCTCGACAATGGCCTCAATCTCACCATCCAGAATATTGCGTGGTAATCGATAGGCAGGGATGCCATATCGCAGCATTCCTCCCGGTTCGGCAAAGGCCTCGAATACGGTTGCCGGAAAACCGCGTCGTGCCAGCTGAAAGGCGCAGCTTAGACCGGCGGGACCGGCACCTATTATCGCGACTTTTTTGTCCTTGATCTCTGCCGTAAGTTTTTTATGCCGTAATCCGGCATTGATGCCGTAGTCCCCGATAAAACGCTCAAAGGAACTGATATTAACGGCACCATCATCTTTTTTGCTCCGGTTACATTTAATTTCACAGGGGTGAGGACAGACCCGACCGCAGACGGCAGGAAACGGTGTGGTCTTGCTTGCTTCATGCCAGGCTGATTCGTATGATTCCTGCCAATTGCGATGTCTTTTTTCGGTATGCTGGACCAGGGTGAGCCAGGCGCGGATATCATTGCCGGCCGGGCACCCCGCAGTGCATGAAGGAGTCTGCTTGACATAGATGGGGCATTTGTGGCTATGATCTCCAAAGGCAACAACTTTCTTTATCCCCTGTTCTTCACTGTATTCAGGAAAATGATAGTTTAATGCTGAATCAAGAAGAGAGTTCGATTCTTTCGGATTTATTTGCATAGTTCCGCTCCTAAAAACGAATATGTGCCGATTGGTTAAATGTGGTTCTGGCATGACGATAGCTGTCTATCATATCCTTGTCGAAAACCAGCCCGGTTGTTTCAAAAAAATGTTTCCAGCCGACCCGCGCTATCCACTCTCCCATTCGCTCCCAAGGCCGGCCCTCTTTTTTAAAAGCTGCTAAGATTTGAGCGACAACCTCTGTGACTTCCGGCCAGCGCGGTGGATTATTAGGCAGATTATGAGCGACCAGGCTCATAACGGAGGGTTTAGAACGGGCATTGGAATTTTTGCCGCCCACCCAGATCGCAAATTTTGAATGTTCCGGATGATTAATTTCCATTGCCGGGCAGGCACCAAAACAGGCTCCGCAGTACATGCATTTATCATTGTCGACAATAAGAGATGGTTTGTCATTGACAACTTCCGGTCGTATTGCTGCAACCGGACAGCGAGCGACAACCTTGGGCATTTCACATATATTTCCCAGGATCTCGTGATTGATGCGGGGCGGGCGGGTGTGTTTGACAACAATGGCAATGTCTACCTGGCCACCACAGTTAATGGCGCAACAGGAAGTAGAAAGCCGCACCTTGCTTGGCATCCGCCAATTCTTAAAATCTTCAATCAAGTTGTCCATGAGGGCCTTGACCACTCCCGAGGCATCGGTTGCCGGAATATCACAATGCAACCACCCCTGTGTGTGAGCTATTGCAGAAACGCAGGGACCAGCTCCTCCGACAGGAAGGCCGATTGCCGCAAGCTCTGTGATCAACAACTCAACGTTTGCCTCATGTGGTGTCAAGAATTCCACATTATTACGAACGGTAAAACGAAGATAGCCATCTGCATACTTATCTGCTATATCGCACATCCGTCTGATCAGATCGACCGAATCCTGACGCGGAGTGCCGGCCCTGACCGTGAAAAGAACATCACCACTTTCGGCAATATGTTTTAAAACTCCGGGTTTGGGCATCTCGTGGTAGTGCCATTTGCCATAATTTTTTTTTGCGACAGGATGGAGAGCTTCCTGATAATCACGAGGGCCTGATTCAATGGTTTTCCAGGTTCTTATGCTGTTCATGGTCTTCTCCTCTATATCCTCATCAATATTCAGATTTGTAGTAGGGATTACTACGTGGTTGTGTAACCATATCGATCGAGGCTTCCAAACCTACGCCATCAAGAAACTGCTTCAACCCGACTCGTTCAATTGTTTCTCCGATGCGCTCGTGATCAAAACCATTATCATTCCACCATTCAATGATGGTTTCACTGAGGTGTATGAAGTCCTCCACATCTTCATCCGTTTCCATCTTGAGGAACGGCACGATCATTGTCCCACCCATTGTGCCTACTTTCAGGACGTTTTTGCCGCCAAGGAGCAGGGTCACTCCTCGTTCTTTTCCAGGAGAAAGGGCTTGGGGCATTACGTTTATGCAGTGCATACAATGGATACAGTTTTTGTTATCGATGACCATTGTCCCTTTCTTCAATAAGATGGCGCGGGTCGGACAATTATTGATGACAATATTCACCAGGGAATCAATGCTGTTTTTGTCAATCCAGGTTTGTACCGCAGCAGCATCCACCTGGATCGCATCTCTCCACATGCCGATGACCGCCATATCAGAGCGAAAGATTGAGTTGGTGCAGTCGTTGGGGCATCCGGAAAATTTGAATTTGAATTTATAATTATATTGTGGCCGGTGAATTTCACTGACAAAATGGGTTATTGTTTTGTAATGCAGCTTTAAAGTGTCATAACAGGCATGTTCACATCGGGCGGGACCAACACACGAGGCAGCAGACCGCATGGCTGCCCCTGCCCCGCCAAGATCCCAACCTGCCTGGTTAATCTCATCAAAACATTCCTGTACTTTAGCCTCTTCAATTCCCTGCAGCATGATATCTCCGGTCTGCCCATGCAGAGCAATTAATCCGGAACCATGCTTTTCCCAGGTATCGCAGAGATTACGTAACATCTTCGTGTTGTAGTGCAACCCGGGAGCGGGTTGTACACGGAAGGTATGAAACTCGGCAGCCTCTGGAATCTTATCCTTGATCATACTGCGGCGACCGACAACCCCACTGCCATAACCGTGAACCGTCACGAGACTTCCCTGCCAGTAGCCCGTCTTGGTCTGATAGGAGTACTCAAGCTGGTCCAGCAGGCCTCTCAATATTGGTTTTCTGGTGCGTTCGGCTAATTCTTTAAGACCGGAAATAAAACTGGGCCAAGGCCCGTTTTCCAACTCATCGAGCATGGGTGTTGGATTGAGGAATGTATTATCTTGGGAGGAGGTTACTTCTTCTATCTTATTACCATTATTGGCTTTAATCATATCCTTTCTCCTGATTGAGTAATCGGGCACAATTCTATAGTTACCTCAGGGACAAGACCCCCAAGTAAGCCTGGTGAAATTGGTGTTAAATCATTCCTAAGTCACAAAAACGACCGTGAGCGATTGATGCTGGTGGAGCATTTAATCGTCTTTAATGATGATCTGTCTCAGCCTGTTGGCTGCTTTTTAAGTTAGAAAAACGTTTGGATGCATATTTTGAGTGGCAATTCATGCATTGACTGTGAAGCTTATAGAAATAAAAGTTCACAAGTTCTCCATCGCCTCGATGAGCGGCATGGGCCAATTTCCCGGCGGTTGCGTGAAAGATTTGATCCATTGCAATAAATCCGGTCGGCAAAGAATGATGAAGTTCTTTCATCTGGTCTTCGGTAAGCTTTTGTTTGAGAATAAAACTATCTTTAATTTTTTGCGCCAATTCGGCAATTGACTGCCAATTGCCGGCTGCAATTGCAGGGATGATTGCCATCATCCCTTTCTCAATCTCATTCATTTCCTGATTTAAGACCTCTTGCAAATCATGAGAAAGGTGCAGCTCATTAGGTTGTTTCGGCGAATGTTTAGGCGAGAGGTATACTTCAGATGCATGACTCAGGGTGATAATAGAACAGACAGTTGAAGTGAGCACTGCCAGACGAATTGCCTTTAGCGGCATCCTGATGCTATTTTTTTCTTTATCCATAATTGACCTTTTGATTCATGTTGAGATTTTTTCCATGTTGAGCATTTTTTACTCAATCACCTCTCAGCTCATCGATAATCCAGAGGATTGATGCTGCCTGTTAGTCACAAATACCAGGAGGCCCACTCACCGTCACCATTGTCGAGCACTTACGACCAAATTTCAATTCTATTGCCTTCAGGATCATAAATATAAAATACTGTTGATCCCCAAAGCACCTTTGTCGGGGTTGGACTGACCCCCGATTCCATTAAGTAATTATGCATACTTTGATTATCATCTACTTGAAAACTAACAGTAATACCTTTGCCGTTACAGCTCTTTATTGTTGCGTTTTCTTCGTTTGCAATACTTAACCTTGCACAATTATTTATAGAAAACTCAACAAACCACTCATTTGCGAAATGAACATCGAGTTTGAGCACATCTCTATAGAAAGCAACTGTTTCCGTCCATTTTTGGCAGTATAGTATGGTATTTGATGTTCTTATTTGCACAATTGCGCCCCGCCAAAAACTACTTTCTCGGACTTTGTCATACCCGTTACCTGTTCAAAGGTGCCTGGGCATAAAGAAACCACAAAAGCCTGAGCCATTTCACTCTTCTTAATTGATTGAGAAGTCACCTTACTTTAGGTTAATCACATATTATCATATGGGTGATAAATAAAATTGATATATGTCAATTTTATTTATAAAGTCTGATAACTATAGAAAAGAAGGTGTTACTCAGCCCCGAATGGGCTAGATTCGATCAATCAACGAGCTACATTTATCTAACCAATCATTTTTTTGAAATTGAAGGAGAAAAACATGTCTATGTTCTGTCATCAGTGTCAGGAAACCGCAAAAAATACCGGGTGCACCATCCAAGGTGTTTGCGGCAAAAAGGAAGAAATCGCCAACCTTCAGGATCTCTTTATTTGGACGCTCAAGGGGATCTCGGTTTGGGGTGTTAAAGGGAAAGAGTTTAATATTTACGATGAGGAGATCGCTTTCTTTATCGACAAAGGTATGTTTGCCACAATAACAAATGCAAACTTTAGCAGGAGTGATTTTATAGGTTTTATCAAACAGAGTGTTACCCTTCGGGAGCAATTGAAGGATAGGGTTTTAAAGGCCCACAGTGAAACTCATGGCAAAGACTTTGCACAGACAGTTCCCGAATGTGCAACATGGACCTTTACCGATGAAACCGATCTTCTTGCCAGAGCTGCAAGTGGGAGCGGAGGGTGGCTGGAAATAATTGATGAAGATGAACGTTCTCTTAAGGCTACCATCCAGTACGGTTTGAAAGGGCTTTGCGCCTATGCTGAACATGCCTACCAGCTGAAAAAACACAGCCGTAAGATATTCGAGTTTTTGATGGAAGGTCTTGCCGCCCTGGTTGATCCTGCATTAACCAAAGATGACCTCATGGCCTTGGTCTTGAAAACAGGACAAATGGGTGTAGAGACCATGGCCCTACTTGATCAGGCAAATAATGACGGTTACGGCACCTGCGGAATGACCACTGTTAATCTAGGCGTTGGTAATAATCCAGGCATTCTTGTGACGGGCCATGACTTAGTTGATCTCCATGAATTATTGGAGCAGACCAAAGATAAAGGGATCGATATATACACCCACAGTGAAATGTTACCAGCCCATTATTACCCTAAACTTAAACAATACAGTCATTTAGTTGGTAATTATGGCAATGCATGGTGGCTGCAAAAAAAAGACCTCGACTCGTTTAATGGTCCAATTCTTTTCACATCTAACTGCATTGTTCCTCCTAAACCGGAGCATATGGACCGAATCTTTACTACCGGTGCTGTCGGGTTCGATGGTTGTGTCCATATCCCCGACCGCGAGGATGGTAAAGCAAAAGATTTCTCGAAAATTATCGAAACAGCCCAAAACTGCAAACCTCCCGAACAGATCGAGTCTGGGGCTATTGTTGGTGGATTCGGCCATAGCCAAGTGATGGACTTGAAAGACAAGATTATAGATGCGGTAAAATCTGGGGCGATCAAGCGGTTCGTGGTCATGGCCGGTTGCGATGGCCGTCATAAGACCCGTGACTATTACACACAAGTTGCCAAACTATTACCCAAAGACGCCGTTATCCTAACGGCTGGATGTGCAAAATATAAATACCTGAAACTGGATCTTGGTGACATTGGTGGTATTCCCCGTATTCTTGACGCCGGCCAATGCAACGATTCGTATTCCTTAGCAGTGATAGCTTTAGAGCTTCAGAAAGCCTTTGGCCTCAAGGATATTAATGAACTTCCTCTCTCTTTTGATATTGCTTGGTACGAACAGAAAGCAGTTCTGGTCCTGTTGGCATTGCTTTCATTAGGAGTCAAGGGAATTCGTCTCGGACCAACTCTTCCGGGGTTTTTGTCACCAAATGTAGCAAAAAAACTGATAGAACAGTTTGATATAAAGAGTATCTCCTCCCCCGAAGAAGATGTGGCAGCAATGATGGCTGGGAATTGAAGCACGTTGTAACTTTGGCATAAAGCAATGAGGTAGCGTATCTATGATAGATTCCTCCTCATTGTATCAGTCCCTAAATCGTGCCGATAAACAGGATGGTGGCCTTCCTCGGGGTCGAGGTCGGGATCCACTCCTGCCCCCCCCCCGGATGCTTGGCGACAAACTCGACATGGGCCATTAATATGGCTTCTCAAGTGCGTCAAGAGGGGATGTCGCTCCCTGTCTGGCCTTATTCTGGCCGTCAGTCCAGTGGATACTCAGTTCATCACCGCCTGGAGGATCGCCGCCTTGTTGTGGGAATGTCGAAACAGAGCACCCTGGGTTAAACCCATCCGAAAGGCAATGGCAGCATTAGTAGTATCCGTCGGATTCTGCTCTGTTGCCAATTCGATTACATGTGTAATGGTTACTTCCCTGCGCTCATCGGCCGGAAGATGCTTAACAATGGTACTCATAGAACCTCCGCAAGATAGTAGTTAATTACTATCTTGATGGACGGTGAATGTAAATCGCCTGTTTTGTTGAATTGACGGATAGTGCCATTGGTAATGTTTCGTTCTTCAGTTTTTATTTGTCATATAGGCGATCCAGAGGGTTTCTTCTTATAAAAATAGACATATTGTAAAATCCAATTGAATATTCCAGATGATCCCGGCCAGTGATTCCACTCCATTCCGGCCACCCATTCCATTTGATCCCGGCCACTGATTCCATTTCATTCCGGCCATCGATTCCATTCGATCCCGGCCACGGTTTCCAGATGATTCCGGCCACCAATTTCGGAGAGTAGCGACGCATAAAACCAAATGGTAGAAAGTCTCTTTTTATGATGATTTTATCAAGGAGAGATTCATGCCAGGCAAGAGGTTATCTATGCGAAAGATACGAGAGGTATTGCGCCTCAAATACGAGTTGAATCGAAGCAACCGCGAGATCGGATTGAGCTGCGGGATTGGCAGCAGCACGGTCAGCGATTATATCCAGCGAGTAAGAAATGGAGGCTTCACCTGGCCACTTCCGGAAGGGCTGAGCGACACCGCTCTTGAGCAGTTGCTTTTTCCGCCTCCGACACCGCGAAACAGCTCAGGGTTATTACCTGATTTCCATGAAGTTCATAAAGAATTACAGTCGCGCAAACACGTAACTTTAAACCTGTTGTGGCAGGAATATAAAGAACGACACCCGGACGGCTATCAATACAGCTGGTACTGCCATAATTATCGGGACTGGGCCGCCAGGCTGGATGTGGTCATGCGCCATGAACACCGGGCGGGCGAGAAAATGTTTGTCCACTATGCAGGACAAACAGTCGATGTAATTGACGGGGACACCGGCGAGATACATAAAGCACAGATCTTCGTCGCTGTCCTGGGTGCCAGTAATTACACCTACGCTGAAGCCACGTTGAGCCAACAGATTGAAGACTGGATAGGTTCTCATGTCCGTGCGTTTTCCTTCTATGGAGGTGTTACGGAGGCGGTGGTTCCCGATAATTTGAAGAGCGGGGTCAGCAGAGTCTGTCGCTACGAACCGGATATCAACCCGACATACCACGCCCTGGCCAACCATTACCAGACAGTGATCATCCCTGCCCGGGTCAGAAAACCACGGGATAAGGCCAAAGCGGAAGCGGGCGTCTTGCTGGTAGAACGTTGGATTCTGGCACGACTCCGCAAGCATACCTTCTTCAGCCTGGCAGAGCTCAACCAAGCAATAAAGGGGCTGTTGGACATCCTCAACAACAAGCCTTTCAAGAAGCTTTCCGGCAGCAGGCAGAGTCGTTTTGTTGAAATGGACAAACCGGCGCTGAGGCCACTCCCCGCAACACCCTACGAAATGGCATATTGGAAAAAGGTCACTGTTCACCTTGATTATCATGTGGAGGTGGAAGGCCACTATTACTCTGTCCCATACACCCTGGTAAAAAAGCAACTGGAGGTTCGTTACACCACGACCTCGGTGGAATGTCTGTACCGAAATCAGCGGGTAGCAAGCCATCTCCGCAACCAGTCCCGGGGCCGCCACACAACGATCAGAGAACATATGCCGCCAAAGCATCAGAAATACTCGGAATGGACTCCCGAAAGATTTACCAGATGGGCGGCAAAAATCGGCCCGCAAACAAGGGTGCTCACAGAAACACTTCTGGTTCAAAGGACACATCCACAGCAGGCCTACAGGACTCTGTTGGGGATTCTACGATTGGGTAAATCCTATGGCGAACAAAGACTCGAAGCAGCCTGCGACCGCGCTCTGCAGATCAATGCACTCTCTTACAGGAGTATAGAATCGATACTCAAAAACGGCTTGGATCAAAAACCTCTAAGAAATAAAGAAAACAACAGCAAGCCCTTGCAGCACAGCAACATCCGCGGCGCTGACTACTACGACTCAACAATCCATTAAAGGAGAGAATAATGCTGCTTCACCCAACTCTTGAGAAACTAACAACCTTACGCTTCACCGGCATGGCGACTGCACTTGATGAACAGATGCGGATGAACTCCCTGGATGATCTGGGCTTTGAAGAACGGCTGGGCATCCTGCTCGACCGGGAGATGGCCGTCAGACAGACAAGGAGAATGAATACACGATTACGCAAAGCCAGGCTACGCCAGGATGGCTGTATAGAAGACATCAACTTCAGGCATCCGCGGGGCCTGGATAAATCCCTGGTGATGCGACTGGCGGGCTGCGAGTGGATCAAAGAGCACAACAATCTGATAATCACCGGCCCCACCGGGGTTGGTAAAACCTTTCTTTCTTGTGCCTTTGCCCAGAAAGCATGCCGGGAAGGCTATACCACCCTCTACCTGAGAATCACCAAGCTCTTTGAGGATCTGGCCCTGTCAAAAGGTGATGGCCGATATCTGAAGCTGCTGGCTTCATTTGCCAAAGCTGATTTGCTGGTGCTCGATGACTACGGCCTGGAGCAACTCTGTCGAGATCAACGACATGATTTACTTGAGATACTTGAGGACCGCCATGGCTTGAAATCAACGCTCGTCACCAGTCAGTTGCCTATCGATCACTGGCATGAGCAGATCGGCGACCCGACTCTTGCCGATGCCATTCTCGACAGGCTGGTGCACAACGCCCATAAAATAAAACTTGATGGAGATTCTATGAGAAAACATAATGCAAACTTGACGTGAACAGCAATGACGAGGTAAGGGACAAATAACAGCGTCGCTTCGCTCCGACTACCTGGCCGCGATCATCTGGAATGGGTGGCCGGGATCACGTGGAATCGGTGGCCGGCTTCGACTGGAATGAGTGGCCGGAATCAATGGAATACGCATCCAATGGCAATACGGTTTTTCTGTTGAGCGGGCGTAATGATACTGTAAAGTCTCGCGCACTTGATCCATCAATTTAAGCTTTGGATTTGGCGTGAATTTTGATCTTTATTCAATCATATCTATGGTAATATCAGATAAAATGGAAAAATTGGAAGAAAAAGGTAACAACTGGACAGGGTTTTCCATGCCGGACAGGTTAATCTTGAATATGATGGACTTTGTCCAAGTATTGCACTGTTATATTTGAAAAGGATAATGAAATGGCTTTCTGGAACTTAAGCACTTTACAGTTAGAAAAGTTCAGACCTGGAATTTCAAGTAAAGCAGAGATAGGCAACAACCTAATAATGGTTTGCATGGAAATCGAAGCTGAAAAAGAAGATATAGGTCACAGTCACAAGTTCGATCAATGTGGAATCATTCTAAATGGAAAAATTGAAATGTATATTGGTGAAGAACGAAAAATACTCACATCTGATGAGTCATATTTTATACCATCTGGAGTGAAACATGGTTGGAAGACCTTTGATAATCCAGTAAAAATCCTTGATATCTCAGCTAAAGAATCATGACAAAGGCTACCTTTTCTTCACCTTCTACACGAGTTAAACGAAAAACAAGAAGGGAAACCATTTAAGTCATTTAATAGGGCTTCGCTGAAGCTCGCTGGTTAAATTAATGTATTGACAATACAAGACATTATCACACCACGAGATGGATAAACCATTATGAAAAGACCACAAATAACAATTTCGTCGCTGGATTTAGCGAGACTTGAACAGATAATTGAGTCGTTAGATGACGACCAATTTCCTAATATCGACGACCTTCAAACCGAGCTCGATCGGGCGGATATTGTTGATCCGGAAGCAATGCCTCCCGATATTGTCACAATGAACTCAACGGTAGAGTTCAGAGTGGAATCATCAAATAAAACTTTTTCGTTGACACTTGTCTATCCTAGAGATGTTGGCGGTGGCGATGGCAAAATTTCTATTCTTGCGCCTGTGGGTAGTGCCTTGCTTGGCTTAAGGGAAGGAGACCTCATCTCCTGGCCGAAACCTGGCGGCGGACTGCTTGAGGTTCGTGTCATAAAAGTCACATATCAACCTGAACGTGCCGGTGATTTGCTATTGTAATACTCTCTCTCCTTGCTTGGTAAACGTTCACCAGCACCGCATCTGTAATAATATCAATAATGCCAGTTTCCGGACATCTTTCTCGAATCTCCGGCACTGGAGCACGTTTATAGTTAGGAGGTTATGCGGTTATTGGCCGGGGCCTGGTGAACAGACACCATGCTTGTGCGTCACTTAGAGCCGGTTAGCATCGAGATCCTGTCCGTACACTCGGCGCATATTTCAATCCCGTATTGTATTTTATTTATCAAAATACACCTCAGGAGGTGTATTGAAGCAACTTATAATCAAATATGGCTTGGATGAGCGCCCGCCATTGACTCAAACTTTAATCTTCGGTATGCAATGGCTGGCTATCACTATAGCCACAGTGATCAAAATCGGTAAAGTGGTGGCTGGTCTCCACTTTACCGATTTTGGCCAGCAATTACTTTACATGCAAAAATTGTTTTTTGTTATTGCCGTGTCGCTGTTTTTGCAAGTACTGTGGGGTCATAGGCTGCCGTTGATCACCGGACCGGCGACGGTGCTGCTGGTAGCCATTCTGGCTGGCACCGGCAGTGATATAAATGCCATATATACATCCATTGCCGCTGGAGGCGGATTCCTGGTCCTGCTCTGCGTTACGGGGTTGTTCTCGTGGATCTCCCGCTATTTTACTTCTCGAGTGGTGGCCACTATCCTGATACTCATTGCTCTGACCATTACCCCCACCATTTTGAATCTCATTCTCGTTTCCGCATCTACGGAAACGGCATTGACCAACCTGGGATTTGCCCTACTCTTTTTCATGCTCATGATCATCGCCGATCGACTGCTCCCCGGCATCTGGAAAACCACCATGATTGTTTGGGCCATCATTGCCGGTAGCATCTGTTACCTGCTGTTACTACCTCCCGAGGTCTTGCGTGACCGGGGTCAATTGGGACTAGTATCCAACTTTTTTACCGATTTCACCACGACCTTAATCTGGGAACCTGGTTTACTTATCTCGTTTCTGATCTGCTTTATCGCTCTTTCCATCAACGATTTGGGCTCCATTCAAGCGGTGGGGCAACTCATCAAGGCCCCAGGTATGAAACGTCGAGTGACTGCCGGCATCACCCTCAGCGGCCTTGCCAACGTGCTAGCTGGGTTTTTCGGGGTGATCGGGCCGGTGAACTTTTCTATGAGCGCCGGAATCATTGCTGCCAATGGCAACGCTTCCCGCTTCACCTTGTTTCCAACCAGCCTGGGCTTGCTGGCCATGGCTTTTTTACCCGGGGTAGTGGCCTTTGCCTGGAATGTACCTTCTGTCGTGGTGGGAACGATCCTGCTCTACATCATGTGCTCCCAATTGGCTGCTGGGTTGATGGTAGCCTTTGGTACGAGCGGTTTCGCGTTTCGGGATGGCCTTGTCATTGGTATTCCCATGATGGTAAGCATCTTGGTGTCTTACCTGCCTGCTGCTGTCACGGCCGCTTTTCCCCCTTTACTCATGCCGATTGCCGGTAATGGGTTTGTAATGGGTGTGCTGGCAGTGCTGGTACTGGAGCACACCGTGTATCGCAGTGATACCTCACAGCCCACCCAAAATGCCCCCCAAACCGACGTTAATTTGCCGCATCCGGTCAAAAAATAGCCTGGCTGATGGAGCCTCCGAAAATATTTCGTCTTGCTGATTGGTTACAGATAGAACCATGACACAAGCAGAACGTAAATTATCAAGGTCAGCATCAGCAACGGGATGCCCACCCAGACAAAGTCCGTAAACGAATAACCGCCTGGCTCCTGCATGAAAATGTTCACCGGTAAGTAGATGAACATTAGGGGTAATCAGCGTCCCACCCGGGCGCTGCCGGGTCAAATTTTATAAGTAACAGAATGTTTTTAACGAATCTTGAAAATGACATGTTATCCTTTTGATATTTCGAGATATTTCATGAAAAGCGTCATTTTTGTTACTTGAAAGATAAGCTAATGTCCTTTCCTACGATGTTAACGCTGGCTGGGCTCCGGCCTCAGCCAACGCTTAACGTATTTTGTAATTCGATTCTTGAAGTGACCCCTATCTGATTTTTCTGTTCCATTGTTCCACAGAAGAACCATTTACAACCGAGTGTATTAGGGCCGAGGCTTTCATTCAATAAATCTATTGTTCGTTTTATTCGAATTGAATGTCTTTAATTATCTAATTGTTCTAATTTATTCTTATGAGTACTCTTTGTGAAAGAATTAATAAGTAATCAATTTTGACAAGAGAATACTATGCGACGAAGACAAATTCGAATATGAGGGCGAGGTAGTGAAAAAATAATAAGCTACCGCTTGGTATTTATTGTCTCAGGCTTGGACAATAATAAGAGTTGATGAACAAAAATAAAACCGTAGAGGAAAACATGCCAATAACACCGACAGACCAGGAACAGGAATACATTGCGCGTAAAGAGTTCGAAAGAATGCAGCAGACAAAGGCTGAAAAATCTAAAAACATAGCCACAGAAGAAAAACTTAAGCTGAAAGAGTTACATCATATGCGGTGCCCTAAGTGCGGTATGGAGCTAGTTGAGATTAAGTACAGAGCTATCATGATCGACAAGTGTTCCGGGTGCGAAGGTATCTGGCTTGATGCCGGAGAACTTGAGAGCGTTTCTCAGCTCGAAAAGACAGGTCTGGATAAACTTTTTAGTGCTTTTAGGAAAGACTGATTTTATCCGTGGAAGAAAAGAAATTCTGTCCGCATCAAAAATAATCAATTGTTTACCTTATTGTTTGATTCATGACGAATTCAATATCAGAATATGAAGGATAGATTTTTCACTCAAATACCCATTCGTATAATTGCGTTATCATTTAATTTGGGAGTTTACATGAAGATCGACATCTCGATGCAACAGAGTTGTTCGGACAACAAAATTTCTCGCAAGGTGGCACAACGAACACGGTTAGCATTGAGCCGGTTTGCTACAGCCATCCAGACCGTTACAATCCGTATAACTGACACAAATGGCCCTAAAGGTGGAGAAGACACACGGTGTATTGTCTCAGTAAAATTGGCATCAACCGGTGAAGTTGTAGTTCAAGGTGAAGGCGAAAAGGTTCTTTCTGTCCTAAGCCACTGTCTATCCCGTGCAGAAAGAGCAGTCGGTCGCAGCCTGGACCGACGCCGCGATAATCCGATCCGTATGAATAGACGCAGGACGAAAGTTGAAGATGAACCTCTCTGGTCTGAAAATGAGCGACAAGAGTATCAACTTTAAGGCAAGAACATACTTCTCCAGCTCGAATTTTTCGTTGCCTATCATGGTCAAGACAGCATAGCCATTGGTTGACAACTTTACATATATTACCCTCCAAGAAAGTCCTGCCATGTATGCTGTCGAATTTTTTCTGCATGACCGGGCTTTTTATAAACAATTCAACTAATAATAGGCTTGACTATGGAAATATTACTGTTTTGCTGCTTAACGATTTTTGTATCCCTCTTTTGGTTTACCCGTAAAGACCACCAGTCGAAACGCAGGAACAGCCAAACGTTCCACGGGGACCTTGTTTTTTTGAAAGTTACTCCACTTCAACAACCAGCTCGTTCCTACAACAATTATCAAGAGAGGTGTTCCAACAATTCCCGCCGGTGGTAGCGACCCAACCACAGATTCTTTGCAGCGGATTTATCATTAAATTATCAGGAAATTCACAATGCGTAGATTATTAAACTTTTTTCCTTTACCACAGCCCTAGTGGTGTTTCTGGGTTTTGGCGGGTGGACTTGCCAGTAGCATGCTGACCGGCAAGAAAGGACTCAAGGTGGGTGGAGTTGCTGCAGTAGGCGCACTTGCATACACTGCATACCAGCGCTTCAACAATAAAGATACCAGCTCAACTCTGCCCGCCACCGCAACAGATCTCGTTGCAGCTCCACCTGGTACCGCGTTCATGCCCGAGGAGAGTGATGATGTAGCCATTGAAGCACTGGGACTTCTATTAGTGCGTGCCATGATTGCCGTTGCACGCGTGGATGGGCGCCTTGATGCACAAGAAAGTCAGTCCATTTTCCAAAAGATCCAATCATTAGAACTGGACAGCAACAGTCAGGCCTTACTGGTGGAAGAAATGGGCCATCCGGTTGATATGGACGCTATCGTCAACAGTGCAACCACCCCAGAGATCACAGCAGAAATATACACAGCATCGCTGCTTGCAGTCGAAGTAGACACCGCAGCAGAAAAAGGCTACCTCGGTATGCTGGCGGCGCGCCTGCGACTCCCCTCTGAACTTGTGGTGGAACTTGAGCAGCAGGTTGAGGCCCAAAGGGCTATTGCTTAAACTTCGACAGAGTTGGATCTGGTACTGCGAACGGGATACGTAGTTAACGGTTTTTGATTTTATCTGCAACATACTCACTAATTTTCGATAAATTTTCTGTCTCATCCGTAAGAGCTGAGATTGGTATCTCTGCCCTTGCGGCGCCCTTATGTCCCCCGGCGGAGCCAAGCTTACCGAACAGTTGTTTTGCAACCTTGCCCGCATTAAGCCGAAAACCGGCATTTCTCAGGATTATAATCAATTTCTTGCCGTAAATTCCGGAAACGATGCACCAGGTGGCTTCCGCCATCTTTAGAAAAAAATCGGCGAGAATTACCAGAGCATCGGCATCTTTTACTACACCCATATGGATATAGGCCGTATCGCCGATAAATTCCAGCTCTTCGAAAGCCTTACGAAATGCGGCCAGGTTTCTCTTGTTGATTTCAGATGATTCGATTTTTTTAATAATATTGATATTGACGCGGGGATAAAGATACCGAAATGCTTCGACATCAGCGTAGGTTGACGTTCTGGTGAAGTTATCAGTGTCTGTCTTAATGCCGTAAAACAGAGCAGTGGCTAACTTTATTGAAGGGGCAACACCTGCTGCTTTGAAATATTCCGTCATCATGGATGAAACAGCACCGTATTCCTCGCGTATATCTTTAAAAGGGACTTTCAGCGAAGGATCGGGCGAATGATGATCAATAATAATACTAAAATCGGTATTTCTTAAAGATTTATGGTGATGTGGCTGTGAGTCAACCATGGCCCACCTTGTCACCTTACTGGTGTCTGCCCTTGTAAGGTAAGGCACGGTAATCTTAAGATCTCTGATCATAGCGAGATTGTCCGAACGTTTGATGGCATTGACCCGGCAGATAAGAGTCTTCTTTACCTTTCTCCAAAACAGTCTTTTTAAAGCGAGAGCACTGGCAATGGCGTCCGGATCTGCGACAATAAGGATACAGATGACATCATCAGTTGATACAATCTCGAGAAGACTTTTATAACGGCCTTTATGGGTGGTTGACTGGTTGGGAGGGTTCATGAAATATTATCCTGGTAGTGATTGCTCCTGTCGCTGCTGGTTGCTGCCAGCCGGGAAGTGCATAATATATGTATCATTGCCGTCCTTTTTTCCAAGCGCAGGCTTTAAGATATTTTGAACTACGACAACGATTCGTGTACCGTACTATACTAACAGGTTTATCATTCAGTTAATCTAAATCGTTATTTACATACTTTTTCAATGCGTTGAATAATCTTAGTTTAAGTGTCTCGACGTCTATGGAAAAGGCGACACGGACCTGCCAACTGTTGATTGCTGATATATAACATTTAAGTGTACTCCATTTGCACAAGAAGATTATCGAGATCCAGCACCAAGGACTTTGTCACCGTATTGGGCTGTCTTCACAGCGGAAAATCTCTAACGGATTTGGCGGCGCTTCCACCTGTCGTGCTGCGTTGCGAACGGCGGTGCGCAACCCTTCTTCAATCACTGGATGATAGAAGGGCAAAGCCAGCGTCTCATGGACCGTGAGATTGCAACTAATGGCCCAAGATACGAGATGGGCGAGATGTTCGCCATCGGGGGCAAATATTTCTGCGCCGAGCAGCTTGCCTGAAGATCGTTCGGCATAGATATGCAGGACTCCGATCTCCTCAATTTTTATAATTGACCTGCCTTGGCCTTCAAAACTAACTTTACCGGTGACAAAGTCGACGCTTTTCTGCACAAGCTCCTCGTATCGCTTGCCGACGAAAGCGATATTTGGTTCGCAGAAAGTTATGGAGAGAGCGATTCGCTCCTTAAAACATTGAGGATCATTAACGGCGTTAAACCCGGCAATACGTCCCTGATCTGCTGCCTCATGCAAGAGAGGGCGTCTTAGATTGGTATCACCGACGAGGTAGAGACTGGTACCTGTTATGTTAAAACTTTCTTCCTGATAGTAGGGAATGCCGCGTTTATCCATCGGCAGATTAAGGACATCCAGATTCAGCCGGTCAAGATTCGGACGCCGGCCAAGGGCCGTCAGAAGAAGGTCCACTTCAATTTCACGTTCACCGGTCGTAAGCATGAGGCAGCCGTTGTCTGCAACACCTTTAATCTCATAGCCGTTAAGGGATAGATCAAGCTGTTCTGCAAATTTTCGGGCGATATAGTCGTTGATCTCAGGATCACTGAGCCCCGCAAACCTTGCTCGTCTGCCGATTATGGTGGTCTTTATGTCAAGCCGCGACAACGCTTGACCCAGCTCGATACCAATGACACCAATGCCCAGCACCGCAACCTTTGCCGGCAGCTGTTCGAGTTCGAAAAAATCGTTGGTATCAATGATAAAAGAAGCATATTTTTTAAGGGGTTCAGGGACAACCGGCCTCGTTCCCACCGCTATAATAATGGTGTCTGCACGAATGTGCTCATCTCCCAGATCAAGGGTATGCTGGTCGATAAAACGGGCAGTCTTACGAATGAGTTTTTCATCCCTCCACTGAGCCATACCGGAGAGTACTCCGCCGACAAAACGGTCTCTTAGCTTGCGGACATGCTGCATCACTTCAGTTGTATCCACTTTCAGCTGTAATCCGTTGTGAATCCCCTGCTCCTGCAAATGTCGGCGCCGTGCGAAATCGTTGGCCACCTGGATAAACGCTTTTGAGGGCATACATCCGACGCGGGCACAGGTCGTCCCCAATGGCCCGTCATCTATAACCATATAATTTTTTGTTTTTTTCTCAACTTCGCGGCGAGCAGTAAGGCCCGCTGTTCCTGCTCCGATAATGGCTACATCAACATGTCTCATAGCTAGGCACCTTTTATATTGAAGTTACATTTCCTGAAGTCATCCACGGCTAACAATACGGCACTTTTTATCTGCCGTTTTTGTATTAGTGTAATTTGCTGGAACAATAGTTTTTTGATTGTCACCCTCCAAGCCAAAAGGAGTGATCTTTTTTATTCGCTGTCACGACACTTGATATTGAGAAGTGGTAGCCGTTTAAAGGCATCCCTAGATGACAGCTTACGGGATGGAGATCCTTACCTCTTCGTACAGATATTTCGCGTCGTCCTCAACGAAAGCAAGAAGCAGTGCGGCGAGTGCGGGATAGAAGTCGAAGCGTGGCGATACCGTCTGGTTGCGCGAGGAAAATTCCGGCAGCCAGGAGAGGAGTGCATCATCCAGAAACGACGCCTGAGCGTGCGCCGCATCAGAAACATCCGTCGTGTGCACCTGCTCAGTGACGAGTCGCTCCATCACGGCAAGATAGATCGCAAGATGATCTGGCGGCTCCTTGAATTCATTTTGAATAGTAAGTGATGCATTTGCCAGAAATGTACGCATGCGCTCCTCAGCCGGTCCGTAAAGGCCCTCTTGTTCAGCACCGTACGCGGACGCGTAAGGCAGCGCGCCGGCCTTTTTGTCGAGCAGAAACATCTGGGCGAAATCGGCCGCCAGTTCGAGGTGCGCATTGGGTATGTCGTGCAGCGTAGTGATCGCAACTTGCAAACGCTGCGCTTCTGTGCGAAGGCCCAGAACCGAAAATCCATCGAACAATGGTGCTGCCTGCCCAGCCAGGTAAGACGCAAGCATATGTTCATGCACTTCGGCGGCATACAATGTGGACAGCCAGGCGTACACGAATGCGCGCTGTTCGCTCAATTGGGCCCATTCAGTCAAGTTTTGGTCAACAGGTGTTGGTTCAGGCATTTGCCTTCACCTGGTTGCCGTTTGGATCGACCTCGGTCGGGCCACCAAAAGCGGTTACCACCGGCGCCGTGCCAACGTATTTTTCCAGTTCCACGAGGCAGGTGTTGGCACTCGGCCCCTGTGCCAGGCTGGATGTGCCGATGTCGAGCGTGAGCGTATTCGGATCGCCATAGGTATCGAGTGCACCAATCTCCGGTCCGGTTGGACCATACCAGGCGCCTTCCTCAATGCGCACCACCCCCGGTGGGAAATTGTCGGACACATGCGCACCGGCAAGCAGTTGGCCCCGATCATTGAATACGCGCACCAGATCTCCGTGGGAGACGCCACGATCTTTGGCATCCTGTGGGCTCATAAAGACAGGCTCGCGGCCTTGGATCGTATAGGTCGAGCGCAGCGCCTCGGATTCGCAGAGTTGCGAGTGCAGGCGTTTGTCCGGATGTACTGACTGGAGCCACAGGGGGTAGCGGTCTGAGCCCGGACCACCGTGCGAACGTTCGATCTTTTCCATCCAGATAGGATGGCCCTTGCAATCGGCATAGCCGTAGCGTTCGATCTTGCGGCTGAAAATCTCGATGAATCCCGAGGGGGTTCCCACCGCGTTCACTTCAGCATCATCGCGGAAGTCGGCGTGTCGCACCCACGGTTTGCCTTCGGGAAAAAGGTGATACCCCTTTTTCCAAAATTCTGCAAAGGAAGGCATGGCGATGTTTTTTTGTACGTTCTCGGCGACACATTCGTTGTAGAGATACTCGATCCATTCCATTTCGTTCATACCGCGCGTGTATTCTTCTTCGCGATGAAAGCGGCGGCACAGCGCGCTGAAAATCTCAAAATCAGGCTTGGAGTTAAACAGCGGGTCGATGAGTTTGTGCATTGCCAATACTCCACGGTTGCTGTACGTGCCGTATGCGTCAATGTCGTTGCGCTCAAAAGGGGTGCAGGCGGGCAGCACGATGTCGGCAAAACGGCAGGTGGCAGTCCAGTTGTAGTCGATTGCCACGACCGTTTCCAGCTTGTGATAGGCGTGTTTCATGCGGTTGCGCTGCTGATGCCGGTGCCACTGGTTGTGACCGGTGAAGATGCCCATTTTATATGGAGGCAGCTTGACTTTGGTACCGTTGAAGTCTATTTCCTTGCCCGGTTCGAGCAAGGCATCAATGGCGCGAGCAATGGGAATCACCGTGCTGTAGCCCTGGTAGTTGTCGTTGTCATGCTTTGGCTTGCGCCCCGGATCGAGGTTGAGCGGAAATGCGCCCGGCATAGCAGCACCAGAGGATGACACCCCGACCGAACTGTAGTGGTGGGAAAAGCTGATGCCGCCACCAGGCAAGCCGATCTGGCCGAGCAGCGCGGCCAGCACCGCACCCATCCAGTACGGCTGTTCGCCATGTTGCTGGCGCTGCACCGCCCAGCCGAAAATGAGTTGTGTGCGGTTGGCAGCCATCAGCCGGGCAAGCTCGCGAATGTGCTCGGCTGGTACGCCGCAAATACTCTCGGCCCATTCCGGTGTCTTTTCGATGTTGTCTTCGCTTCGGCCTTGCAAATACGGAAGGAAGCGGTCAAAGCCCAGTGCATATGTTTCGAGGAATTTCTTGTCGTAAAGGTTTTCTATGACCAGTGTGTGGGCCATTGCCAGCATCAGCACCACATCAGTCATTGGGTTGACGTACTGATGCTCACATTCGAGATAATTTTGAGTCTTGCTCTTCACCGGGTCGAGGCAGATAACCTGAATGTCTCCGCTTGCGACCTTTTTTTTCAGTTGCGCGAAGTAGGCATAGGATTCGTGGGTTTCGGTGTTCCAGCCAACCTGCAGATTTTTGATCGGGTCGTTCGCCCAGAAGACAATCACCTTGCTCTCCGCAAGAATCACTTCCCACGAAGTACCTTGCGAATAAACCTCGGTGGAACCGAGCACATAGGGTAAAATAACTTGTCCAGCACCGGTTGAATAGTCGCCGATCGTTCCGACGCTGCGCCCATGCATGCCAATCGCGCGCACCATATGGTTGCCGCAACTATGCATCTGGCCGACCGAACGCCAACCCACCCCGGCGGTGTGCAGGGCCCACGGCCCGTACTCTTTCTGTACGCGTTCGAGTTCCTCGTAAAACAGATCGATCGCCTCGTCCCAGCCGACGCGTACAAATCGGTTATCACCGCGCTGCGAGGTGTCGCTGTGGTGCCGGTTTTTGTACCAGTCCAGCCGTACCATCGGATAGCGCACCCGTGACGAGCTGTAGATCAGGCCGGGAATTCCCTTGATCATCTCGGTCGGATGTTGGTCATATTCCATCGGTTGCACTTCCACCACGCGGTCACCAACGACCTTGGCGCGAATCGCGCCGAAGTGTGAACCGGCCACCTTCCAGGTCTTGATGTCGTCGCTCATATGAGCAGCGCCGCTCTGGGCCTGTGCCGCGCGCGAAATCAGCAAGCTGGGTGCTACAAGAGCGCTGCCTGACAATATTGCTATCCCTTTAAGGAAATTTCGCCGTGAATAGGTCATGATCGTTATCCTGGTTAAGGCCTGGCCGTCTGCACGGCACCCTTGGTCGCATCATTGCCGTGCGCTGTTTCGCTGAAGTCGGATGAATGGTTTTGCAGATATTTGAGCACTACTTTGGCGGTGTCTTCGTCCATGCTGGTGAAGCCCACCATACCGCCGAAAAGGCCGGGCCAGGTGTTGGCGTCGAAGTGCGCCTCCTGCGGCTGGCGGTGACAGGTGCTGCAACTACTGCTGTAACTCGAGCGGGCAATCGACCAGATCGGCTCCGGACTGGCGAGGAGGCTCTCGGCCTGCATCCATACCTCGGCCTTGACACGCTGCCATTCAAGACCGGTCAGCAGGTCTTCCTGCGCTTCCAGTACCTTGACCAGGTTGTCGTCACGTGACACCGTTTTTTCCAGAATCGCGCTGGTAATATTGAGCCCGAATTGGCTGTACCATACCCGTCCGTAGCCCTTGTTCTTGCGCCATAGATCTAGCTCAACGCGCTGCATGTTGCCTTGGGTTTCAAGCATCTTGACCTTGGCTCCCACTTCAAGCAAGCCGATCTTCTGTGTCATCTGCGGGTCGGTGAAAAGATCGCGCGGTAGGATGGCAAAATATTCACCACCTGCCTCGATGTTCTGGCCCGAGGCGGCGGACACCAGGGTGTCGAAAGCGGGATTATGCGCACCTTTCATGTCGGGTAATTGATGCGCGATGCCCTTGTGGCAACTAATGCAGCTCTCATCGCGTTCGGCGGCACGGCGCATCGCAACCTGCGAGGCGGGGCGCATGACATTGAAGTCCATATCCTTGTAATCATGGCAGACCCGGCATTCGCGTGACCCGTTGGCGGACAGACGCTTCCACTCACGACGTGCCAGCACGATGCGGTGCTCCTGAAATTTCTCGCGTGTGCCGATGGTACCAATCAGTTCTCCCCAGACCTCACGGCTCGCCTGCATCTTACGCGCGATTTTGTCGGTGAAGTTGTGCGGCACATGACAATCGGAGCAACGGGTACGCACTCCGGTGCGGTTACTCCAGTGGACGGTTTTTTGAAGTTCGGGCAGCAGGTTGTCGTGCATGCTGTGGCAACTGAGGCAGAATTCTTCTTTACTGGTTGCATGCAGCGCCGTATTGAAACCCAGCCAGGCAATCGCGCCGGCAATAAAACCGCCCATCACAAGTACGCCGAGCCCAATCTTTGTAGATGGCCTCTGAAACAGGTTTTTAACGGTCCGGTAGAGATTTTTTATCATCTCGTTCTCACTCTTTGGCTGAAGGGATACTGCATGCGATCGATCTCAGAGGTGTCTGCCGGGCGTCATGATGGTGGGCCGAATACCAGAATCTGCAGGCCCCACACGGCAAAGCCGTATATTGCAATCGCTCCGACCATAACTGTCGGCAATACAATGAAGGCCAACAGCAAGAACGACAACCACTCTTTTCGATTGCCCGTCGTCATTTCACTTGTCGTATTCATGGAAGTCTTCATCGATTAATCTCCGGTTGAGCGATTAAAAACTTGTCTGTTGTTTTGTGAATGTACCATGAACCATAAAAAATGTTTATCAAATAGACTGCATTGACTTATGTAAACCGTATCTTTAAGGGCTTGAGGTGTCGTGTACGGGCGGAGTGAACTTTTAAATGGCTAATTGTCGCCCGAGGGTCTGAAAAATCGAGGATTTGCGGTCACTCTCGGGTAGAAATATAAGCAATACCAATTGTCGCTCAATAAGTATTGACTGATATTTTGAGATGGGGCATTATGAATTGGTCATCAAGTAAACAATAAGCAAATGTTTGGCGGTCAAGAGATGTCCAACTGGTGTCAAGTTACTGAGATTCGGAACCAGAGTCGTCGACTACAATGAAATACAGGAAGAGAAGGCGATTATGAGAAGTCATTATAAAGATGAAGTCTTAAAAAAAGTGCAGCAAGCGTGGCTACAGTATAAAGCTCAGGCTCGAATCAACCAGACTCAAGCGGCGAAAGCCCTGGGGATTAAACAATCAGCATTTAGCCAGTATCTACGTGGTCCTGAAAAAGGTGGCATTCAGCTCAACACTGATTTTCTGACGAAATTCGCTGACTTCATACATATGGATCTTGCCGAGTTCGGCTTGGACTCCGGCATTGAGCTGAAGCGGCCTGCAGCTTTTTCCCTGGAACTCAGGTACACCCTGTCCGGTGCAACCTTGACGGGCAGGTGCTTCCCGGTGCAATCGATTGTTCCGAAGCGAAACTGCTACGCCGTACTGGTCGATATGCAAGGATTTGTTATGCCAAAAGGTTCCATCATCATCATCGACCCTGATGCTGACATTAGTGAGCATGATGGGGTCATCTGTAAGACCGGTGACGGTCCAGTCAAGGTCGGCCAGATTGTCGATGCAGAAGACGGCTGGAGAATCATTTCCCCAGTGTGGGGCAAAGTTCTGAGCTTTAAAGCAGATGAAGAAGGGATCGTCCACCGGATTATCGGTTACTATCATCCGGACGGAAAGGGTAAAATTTATCAGCAAAAAAAGTGACTTACAGCTCCCTTATCTTTAAGATTTCGGGAGCTGTGCCTTGAATAGTATTTTTTTTACTACAGTATTCCTGACTGAATATCAGCATCGAATTATGTTTAAAATATTTACCTTGTTATGAGAGGAAAACCAAAATGGAAGAAATGAAAGTTAGGGAGTTGATGCGGCCACTTGATGACTTCCCCCAAATTTCCAGCCAAGCCACTTTCATGGAAGCGGTGGAGACACTGGAAAAAGTTGATCAGGAATTCCAGTCTGGCAAGGCTCTCCAAAGGATCCTGCTGGTCTATGATGCAACTGGCAAAATCGTTGGGAAAATGTCTCCCATGGACGTAGTTCAGGGCCTGGAACCCAAATACCTCAACATCGACATCCCAAAATTCAAATCTTATTCTCAACTGATACAAACGGTGCATGAATCGACGGAGAAGGAGCTCCGGCTGTGGCATGACCCTCTTAGAGAGCTCTGTAAAAAAGTCTATGGTGTGAAAATTCATGAATTTATCAAGATGCCGACTCCTGACCATATGGTCAGAATCGATGCTAAAATGTATGAGGCCTTCCATCTTTTTGTCGTCGAACGCCACGATTCTCTCTTTGTCCAGGATGGGCATGACATTGTCGGTTTGATTCGGTTTTCAGATGTCTACAAGAAAATCAGAGAAGCTATGAGGGCATGTCCTCTTCCTATATAAGCTCGTCTTTGAATTTATTGAGGCTGATGCCGACAGGGAAGACGATACCTTATACCTCCGGTTTTCTTCTGTCTTCATTCACTTGGAATAGCCGTTTTCAGACACTGCGCATGGAGATAAACCGCAATGGCAAGCAGACATGAATAACCAAACTTCCTCCACCCCCAACCTCGACGTCGTCTCTCGGTACGCGGCAGCGTCGTGTACGTCCATTTCGAGGAACGTCAGCCGCCTATTTACTCCGTCTTGCGTGATGGTGATTAATTGCTTTCTTTACAAACCCATCCTGGATGCCATCGACGCGCTTGAACAGCTTATCGCCAAGCAACTAGAAGAGGCCGAGAAGCAAAGAACCGCGGCCGAAGATGAACGGCGAACGCTCCGGCAAAAAAAAGATACCTTTGGTGGGCAGTGCGACGAACTTATGCAAAGAGCAGAGAACAAGGCCTAAACAGAACGCCGACGTCTCTTCGATGCAGCGCGGCAAGCCGCAGACGAGCTACGCGCCAAACAACAAGAAGCGCTGTTAAGCCAACTACAGAGCTTAAGTGAGGAAATCACCCGCCGAACCCGGGGGAAGTTTTTGCGATCGCCCGAAAAACGCTTGGAGATCTCGCCGGGACGACTTTCGAAGAACAGATGAGTGCGATGTTCAGCCGCCGCGTGCGAGAACTGGACAGGCAGACGAAGGAAGACTTTGCCGCAGCGCTGAAAACATCCTCCGGCCCAGCGCTCGTGCGTAGCGTGTTTTCCTTGTCTTCTGAACCACAGGTCAAGATACGCACGGCGCTCAAGGAGACCTTCGTCGATGAAATCCAGGTTCATTTTGCCAAGGCGTCGGAAGTGATCAGCGGTATAGAACTCACCATAAACGGCCGAAAGATCGCCTGGAGCATCAATCATTACCTTCTCTCTCTGCAAGAGATCATCGATGAACTGCTCAAAGAATCGTCAACACCGCAAGAAAACACGAAGTTGCAACTTCCTCCAAGTTCGAAACCAAAACAGCAGGGAGTAAGGAGGCCAAATCACAATCCCGTCTGACTCCCTGCATCGTGCTTTTGACCGCGTGCTCGACGGGCTGCGCCAGGGGTGCAAACCCTTTACCCCACATTTGACTGTACACAAAGTGGACACTATCACCAGCGTTTCCACGGGTATCGCCCGGGCTCCGCCCTGCCCGGTGTAGGCATTGAAGAGCTGGAACGAGTATGGGATGATATGTATATATTACGCATGGACTTCTGTAGGACATGCGTAATGGTGCAGCACTGTGTTTTGCTTAGATTAAGTATAGCCTAATCGTTTTCAAACCGGTGCATATTCTTTGTCAATTCAAGTAATTGATGTTCAGTTAGAGTTTCTTTCTTGAGCAGCTCCTTGGCACAGATGTCGATCAATTCCCTGTTTTGTTCCAGAATATTATGCGTCTGACTGAAAATCTTATCTACTATCGACTTTATTGCCGAATCGATCTGTTCAGCTGTTTTATCACTCATTGAAGATCCCCCGGCCCGGCCGGAAAAGTTCTGGCTCAGATAGTTAGGCTTGTTCTCCTCATGGACAATGTGACCGATGCTTTCATCCATCCCATAGCGCGTTACCATACTGCGGGCAATATCAGTTATGCGCGCCAGATCGTCCGAAGCACCAGTGGAAAGGTGATCAAAAAACAATTTCTCCGCAACCCGACCGCCAAGCAATACGGCAATCTTCCGTTCAAGTTCCTCTTTTGTCATCAGGAATCGATCTTCTGTCGGTCGCTGTAAAGTGTAACCAAGCGCGCCTATTCCCCTGGGGATAATAGAAACCTTCTGCACCGGATCAGTGCCGGGCAGTGCCAGGGCGACAATAACATGGCCCATCTCGTGATAGGCAACAATCTCACGTTCTTTAGGATTAAGGAGTCGGTTACGCTTTTCAAGGCCGGCAACAATCCGTTCGATCGCCTGAACGAAATCCTCCATATTGACACTTTTTGCCTTTCTCCTTGTCGCCAGGAGCGCCGCTTCATTGATGAGATTGGCGAGATCCGCACCGGAAAACCCCGTTGTAAGGTCGGCGATTTTTTCTACCTCAAGATCGTTATCAATGGTAATCTTTTTCATGTGGACCTGGAGGATGGCCACCCTTCCAACTTTATCGGGACGATCGACCAGAACCTGGCGGTCAAACCGGCCTGCTCTGAGGAGGGCCGGATCAAGGATTTCAGGCCTGTTGGTGGCCGCTAACAGAATGAGTCCTCCACCCTGATCAAAACCATCCATTTCGACGAGAAGCTGGTTCAACGTCTGTTCCCGCTCATCATTGCCTCCAAACTGTCCACTGCCACGGGCACGACCCAGTGCGTCAAGCTCATCAATGAATATTATTGCCGGAGCCGATTTACTCGCCTGCTCAAACAGATCGCGAACCCTTGCTGCGCCGACGCCAACAAACATTTCCACAAACTCAGAACCACTGATAGAGAAGAACGGTACCCCCGCTTCACCTGCAACGGCCCTGGCCAACAGTGTTTTTCCTGTTCCGGGTGGACCGAGAAGGAGTACGCCTTTTGGCATACGTGCTCCTAATTTCGAGTATTCTTTCGGAGACTTTAAAAAGTCAACGATCTCGATCAGCTCATCCTTGCTCTCATCTACTCCTGCAACATCATCAAAACTGACTCCGGTCTCGGTCTCCATGTATACTTTGGCCTTAGATTTGCCGATAGCCATAAATCCACCCCCTGCACCCTGTTTTTCGATAAATTTACGAAAAACGAAAAACCATATACCAAAAAATATCAGGACAGGAACAACCCAGGAGAGCAGAGTGGAAAAGAATTTTGATTCGTGCACCTGGGTATAGGGTACATTATATTTAGACAGAGACTCTGCGAGTCTGGGATCAACGCGGTTGGCCACAATAAGCGTTTTACCCTTTTCATCCGGGATAGTTAATTCCCCAAAAATTTGTTGTTCACGGATTGTAAGCGCAGCTACTTTGCCCTGCTTAAGCTGCTGTTCTAGGTCGCTGTATGGCACCACCGCTACACTCCCTTGCTGAGTCCATAATTGATGGAGCAAGAGGATGCCGAAGATGGCAATAATTGCATAGGTGGAGTTGAACTTTTGTTTGGTATCCATATGTGCTGTATCTCCTTTACTAATGAAGAGGCTATCTTATTATACTTTGGGTGTAATTAAACATTTGTGGGCGCAATCCTTCATCGGATTTTCTCACACAAATTACTCGTCGACAGGTTTTAAAGATATCCCTTGCTTTTTATTCCATTTGTAAAATTGATTGTGTCGTAAAAACCTAAAACGCGATTCTCAACCGATTTAACCGAATCGGTTGAGAGTTGTAAACCGTGATGTATGATTATTCTGTCGGCATGTATCTCATTTCTTTCCTTTTTAAGAATATATTGACGACTCATTGTTTGTCTTCATTACCGAAAATCGGCACGATCCTCGGAGAAAGACGCCAAGGAGATCACCAGTTCGAATTCTCCGGCATCATCGCCTGCTTTCACCTGAAAGCCCAGTTTTTTCCCGAGCACGCGCATGCTTTTATTTTCACGCAAAACAATACCGTGCACCCTTTGAAACCCTCGCTTTTTGGCGATCACCAGACATTTTTCCAGCAAATTTGAACCAATCCCCTTGCCATGCCAGGGATCGCCGACCATAACGGCGAACTCCCCCTCCTTGCCATCCGGATCCCCAATGATCCTGGCCACGCCCAGCATCTGTTCACCTTCGGAATCATCAGCCAAAGCCACCAGTGCGATTTCCCGGTCGTAATCGATCTGGGTGAATCGGGCCAGCATTTGGGGGCTCAATTCCTTGACATGGCTAAAGAAGCGGTAATAGATGCTCTCCGGCGACAACACCTCGGAAAATTTACGAAAAAGGGGAGCATCCTCCGGCCGGACAGGACGGACCAATACCCGGGTTCCCTCTTCGGTGACCAGGTGGCTTTCATCTTCTGCCGGATACGGGCTGATCACCAGGTGCAGGTAAGGGCGCTCAGGTTCTGAGACGAGAATGCGGGCATCCACGGCCACAGCCTTGCCGTCTTTAATCATAACGGGGTTCATGTCCAATTCTGCTATCTGCGGAAAATCAATCAGCAGTTGGGAAAGCCGGACGATCATCTCCTCGAGCTGTTCCATATCCGCCGGGGGGCGGTTCCGGTACCCTTGCAGCAGGGTCCAGGCCCGGGTCTGTTGCATCATGTGCCGGGCCAGCAGCCGGTTCAGAGGGGGGAGCCCCAATGCCCGGTCTTTGAGGACTTCCGTAAAGATACCACCCATGCCGAAAAGTATGACCGGCCCGAAATGAACATCCCGTTTGGCACCCAGCAGAATTTCATAATCCGGATTGGCAAAAAGCGGCTGCAGGGTGACGCCCTCAATTCGTGCATCGGCTTGGTAGCGGCGGGCGGACTCAACGATTCCGGTAAAGGCCTCCCGAACATCTTCATCCGAGCGCAGATCCAGGCGGATACCACCGGCCTCGGTTTTATGTGAAATATCCGGGGAGAGAAGTTTCATAACGAGGGGATACCCCATCTCCCGTGCCAGGCGGCTCGCATCGTCTTCGGTTGCCGCCGTTTCCGTCCGAATCACGGGGAGACCGTAGGCCGAAAGCACATTGCGGGCGTCAGCTTCGGGGATGAACTGCTTTGCGGACGCACGGGCCAGCAATTGTCCGGCTTTTTCAGAATCAACAGAGATCTCACGGGTCAGTTTGGGGGGGATTTCCAGAACATCTTCCATGTTGCGGGCATATTCAACCATGTACAAAAACGCCTGGATTGCCCGTTCCGGGGTATCATAGGTGGGGATGCCCGCCTTATTAAGAATTGTCACAGCGGCTTCGATGCTTTTTCCGCCCATCCAGCAGGCAAATACAGGATAGCGGCGACCCTTCATTATGTCTATCAAGGCTTCAGCCACCAACACAGGATCTGTGAGGGCCTGGGGCGTAAGAATAACACAAACGCCGTCCGAATCCTTTGCGTCGCAACAGACCTCCAGCGTTTGCCGAAAACGTTCCGGGGAGGCATCTCCGAGGATATCGATGGGATTGCTGCGGCTCCAGAAGGGCGGCAGAAAAGCATCGAGCCGTTGCAGGGTCACAGGGTCAAGGGGTGCCGGCGCAAGGTCAGCGCGGGCCATGGCATCCGTGGCCATCACCCCGGGGCCGCCTCCATTGGTGACGATGGCCAGGCGCGGGCCGCGGGGCCGGGGTTGCTTGGCCATCAGCTCGGCGCAGTCGAAAAGATCCTGGATCGTGTCCACGCGCACAATGCCGGCGCGCTTGAAGGCGGCATCATACACGGCATCCTCCCCGGCCATGGCTCCGGTGTGGGAAGCGGCGGCCTCGGCGCCCGCCTCGCTTCGACCAGCCTTGAGGACGATAATGGGTTTGATTCGGGACACCGAGCGGGCCGCGCTCATGAACTTGCGGAAATTCGTCAGGCTTTCGACATAAAGCAGAATGCTTTTAGCCGACGGATCATTGCCTAGATAATCGATGAGATCACCGAAATCCACATCCAGCATGGAGCCGATACTGACAAAATGACTAAACCCGATATGCTCCTTAAATGCCAGATCCAAAATGGCTGTGCAGATGGCCCCGCTCTGGGAGACAAAGGCCAGATCTCCGGCATCCGGCATCCCGGCGGCAAAGCTGGCATTGAGCTTGCCGCCGGGCCGGATGATCCCCAGGCAATTGGGGCCCACGATGCGAAGCCCTCCGGCATAGGCTGTTGCGCGGATCTGTTCTTCGACTTCCCTGCCCGCTTCGCCGACCTCCTTGCCACCGGCCGAGATGACGATGGCGCCGGCGATTTTGTTTTTAACACATTCCTTTACAATATCGGGGACCGTATGGATGGGCGTGGCAATGATCGCCAAGTCCACTCCCGGTGACAGATCGCCAATAGATTTCACCGCGGCCAATCCGTGTACGGCTTGGTATTTTGGGTTGACGGGCAGCAAGGTCTGGGAGAATCCGCCCTCAATGAGATTCTTCATCAGCGCGTTACCGATGCTGCCGGTTTTTTCACTTGCGCCGACTACCGCCACCCGGTGGGGCTTGAAGATACGCTCCAGGTTGTATTGACTCATGACAATGCTCCTCCATACAGGTTGAATTATTTCCGTCTACATCATTCAGCGAGCCTTACCGGGGTTTTGAAACCAGGAGGCTTTATAGCAAGTACCGAACACGATAGCTGATCGAGAATAGTCTCGGCAGTATTACCGATGATTAGGCCCGATATGCCCGTGCGGGCAATCGTCCCCATGACGACCAGATCCGCCTGTAACTCCGTCGCCAACCGTGGGATCACCTTTTTGGCCGGGCCTTTGGTCAGGTGTAAGCTGGGAGAGAGGTAATCATAGGTATCGACACCTATCCATTTACGCATCTCCCCGCCCAGCATGTATAGTCCCTTCCTATGGAGCGCACGCGTTTTTTCAACATAGTAGGGAGCTTCCATTAACGAAATGGCGCCCTTCAACAGAGGGGGTGCTTCGACAAAGGCTTCCCAGGCATGGGCAAGGTGTAGGGAAGCAGCGTTGGACAACGCAAGCAAGCCGGCCAGTTCAAGGATCTCACGGTTGAGGTCGAGATCCGAGCCTAAAGGGTTCGTCGGATCAAAATCGACAGCCGCCAGGATGTTGTTGTAGCTCGACTTTTCGCCTGGTTTCATGAGCCAGACCGGGCAGGGACATTGGCGCAGCAAATTCATGTCGTGATTGCCGAACAGTCTTTCCAGCCAGTTCGGGTTTTCGGCGGGTTTGATAACCAGATCGTAGGCGTTCCTCAACACGGCACGAATCACTTCCAGAAAGGTGTTGCCCACCAGCACTTCCAGCCGGATGCTCAGGTTCTGTTGGTAAGGTTTTACCAAGGCCTCCAGCCCTTTTTGGTGATCGGCCACCACAGCCGCTCTCAATTCAGTGGAGATAGGTCCTCCGGGTGGGAATCCGATGCCTGCCGTGATAACCTCGGAGGGGATCACGTCCACGACCGTCAGGTCGGCCTGCTTGTTTTCCGCCAGAGAGACTGCACGCGCAATAGCCCAAGCCTGATCGTCGGTTGCGTCGTTAACATAGAGAATATTTTTGAATCGTTTCATAGTCTGTCCCTACAATGTTTTATTGTCTTCCCTTTGTTGGAGCATTGATCCCATAAACCTGGCGGATAAAGATGTCTTTTACGGGGAGTAGCAAATCTAAGCGCAACCTAGAGCAGCGCTTCAGGCGATTCGGGCAGAACCTGTCCCCCATCAATAATTATAGTTTGACCGGTGATAAAACCGGCTTCTTTTGATGCCAGGAAACAGACCGCGTGGCCAACATCTTCGGGTTTACCTAAGCTGTGAGTCGGGATACTGCGCTTCATTTCCTCGAGATAAGCTTCACCCTGTGCTGCCAAGCCCTCCGTTAAAATATTGCCGGGCATCACTGCGTTTACAGTTATACCTTCACGTGCACATTCCAATGCAGCACTGCGCATAAAGCCTAACTGGCCTGCCTTACTTGCTCCATAATGGCTCCAGCCCGGATAACCGGTAATTGCGCCGGTAATGGAAGATGTAATGACAATGCGTCCGTAGCCGTTTTTACACATGGCCGCCATGGCAGCCTGGACAACAAAGAAAGTACCTTTCAGGTTGACGTTATGAGTTTGATCCCACTGGGTTTCGGTCATTTCCGCCAAGTTTGCCTGCGGAAATATACCGGTATTGGAACATAAGATATCCAGCTTGGTGAAATCTTTAATCACCGCAGCAACCACCTCCCGACATGCCTCCTGGGAGGTGACATCCAAGGCTTTAAAAGAACAGTCAAACTCCTTTGCCGTAGCTTTCCCCTGTTGTTGATCTATATCGGCAATAATAACTCGTGCGCCGGCTTTACAAAGTGTTTGCACAATGCCTTTACCAATTCCTTTAGCACCACCCGTCACCAATGCAACCTGACCTGTTAAATCAAACATAAGACCTCCTGTATTTAATATTAGCATCCCAAAAATACAATCAGGTGCGCACAATTTCCTGACGTTTGGGGAATTTAATACCCTCATCCGGCACTCGCTGCAGCTTGAGCGCCACCGGGAAGGGTTTTACCTGCCAGATTTTCCGGCAATAGTCGCTAATGGAACGATCCGAGGAAAATTTACCCATTCGCGCGGCATTGAGAATAGCCATCCTGGTCCATCGCGGCGGATCCTGGAAGACCTCCCCCACCTGCTGCTGACAATCGACATAAGCCTGGTAATCAGCAAGGACCATAAATGGATCGTGATAAAGCAGGGAGTCGATCAGAGGCCCGAACAGTTCCCGATCGCCATGGGAGAAATGTCCGGTGGCGATGAGATTGATTGCGGCTTGCAGTTCCTCGTTCCGATTATAGATTGTTTGCGGATCGTAGCCAGCCACTTGTCGGGCGCGGGCTTCCTGCACATTCATACCGAACAGAAAGAAATTTTCCGGCTCAACCTCCTCTCTGATCTCCACGTTAGCACCATCCAGGGTGCCGATGGTCAAGGCGCCATTCATGGCAAACTTCATATTGCCCGTACCCGAGGCCTCCTTGCCGGCAAGAGAAATCTGTTCACTCAAATCAGCCATCGGATAAACCATGTGACCGATCTGCACATTATAGTTGGGGATGAACAGGACCTGCAGGCGCTTGTTGACGTCCGGGTCGCCGTTGATCACCTCGGCCACGGAGTTGATCAGCTTTATGATGAGCTTGGCTATAAAATACCCCGGCGCAGCCTTCCCGCCGAAAATAAAAAGACGAGGCGGAGTATCGAGCTCGGGATTAGCCTTCATACGGTGGTACAAAGTGATGATATGCAGCAGGTTAAGATGTTGCCGTTTATACTCATGGATCCTTTTGACCTGGACATCAAACAGGGCGTAAGGGTTATAACGCGGCCCCTGTTCGCAGACAAACTTGGTGCAGATATCCTGCTTGTTGGCGAACTTTACCTGCTGCCATTTCTCGCAGAACGAGGAATCCTCGACCAGCGGCTCCAGTGCTCGGAGTTTTTTCAGATCGGTAATCCATTCCTCCCCGATAGCCGAGCTGATGAGTTCGGTCAGGCGCGGATTGCTGACCACCATCCAGCGACGCGGCGTCACCCCGTTGGTGATATTGATCAGTTTTTCCGGCCACAGTCGGTGAAAGTCGGCCAGGGTGTGCTCTTTCAGCAGCCTGGTGTGCAGTTGGGCGACGCCGTTGATTGCATGGCCGCCGACACAGGCGAGGTTGGCCATGCGCACATAGCGCTCTCCTGATTCATCGATCATCGACATCCGCCGCACCACGTCGACGTCGCCGGGATATTTGAGACGGACCAGATCGAGAAATCGGCGGTTGATTTCATAAATAATTTCCAAGTGTCGGGGCAGCAGTCTGCCCAGCATCGCCACCGGCCATTTCTCCAGGGCTTCGGGGAGCAGGGTGTGGTTGGTATAGGCAAAGGTGCGAGTGACTATCTCCCATGCAGGGTCCCAGTCATAGTGGTGGACATCGACCAACAGCCGCATAAACTCGGGGACGGCAATAGCCGGGTGGGTATCGTTGAGTTGGACAGCGAATTTGTCGGAAAAATTGTCCAGATTGTCAAACTGAAACAGATGGATACGGATCATATCCTGCATCGAACAACTGACAAAAAAATACTGCTGGTAGAGGCGAAGCTCCTTGCCCTTGAACTGTTCGTCGTTGGGGTAGAGAACCTTGGTAATGGTCTCGGCCAGCATCTTTTCATGCACCGCACCTAAATAGTCACCGACATTAAACTCGGCAAAATCAAAACTCTTTGGCGCCTCGGCACTCCAAAGTCTGAGCATGTTGACGGTGTTGACCCGATACCCGAGAATTGGTGTATCATAGGGGATACCCTTAACCAGTTTTCCCGGAACCCAGCGGACCCGTAATTTACCGTGGTCGTCCATGTACCGTTCGGTGTGCCCGCCGGAACCGACCTCCACCGCCATATCCGCTTTTTTAAACTCCCAGGGGTTGCCCGGCTGCAACCAGCGATCGCTCAGCTCCTTCTGCCAGCCGTTGTCAAACTCCTGGTCGAACATTCCGAACTCATAGCGGATACCATAACCAATAGCGGGAATCTGCAGGCTGGCCAATGAATCCAGATAGCAGGCCGCAAGCCTGCCCAGGCCTCCGTTGCCCAAACCGGGTTCTTCCTCATGGTCGATGATCTGCTGCAGGTCAAGGCCGGATTCCGCCGCCGCTTGGGCTATCTGATCATACATGCCCAAGTTGACCAGATTATTATGCAGATGGGGGCCCATCAAAAACTCGGCCGACAGGTAACTGACAATCTTGCTGTCCTTTTGCTGAAATGCTCGCATCGTGTTGATAAACAGCTGCTGCATCCGGTCCCGCACCGTATGGCTGACCGCCAGATAGTAATCGTTCAACGATGCGTTTTGCGTCCAGACACCCAGCTGGTAGAAGAGCTTATAGGCAAAGCCGCGTTTGAGTTTCTCTATGGTCTTGCGGTCATTGGTTTGGCTGGTACCGGTGCGTGTATTTTTTTGGGTCATCGCATTCTCCAAAGATTGTCAGGGTTATCGATCCATATCGATATCATTGTCTCAACTTGCCGATTTAAAAGTTCTCAAGCAAATAATATAACTTTTAAAATCTCTGACCTCAGGACAGTAAATCCAGGATTGTTGATATACTCATGAACAATCTACTTCCAAACAAAAATATAAGCAATACCAATTGAAAACCGATAAGTATTGACTAATATTTTAAGATGAGACACTATGAGCTGGTCATCGGTCATCGGTCATTCGGAGGGAAAAAAGGTAAAATTGATCATCCAAAAAAACAAATTACAGCCCCCTTATCTTTAGGAAGAGATTTATCCATGAAAACTATTGTAGCCGTAACTTTAAATCCGGCGATCGACAAAAGCTCGAGTGTTGACCATGTCGTGGCGGAGAGAAAACTGTATTGCAAAACACCTCGTTTCGAGCCAGGAGGCGGCGCAGTGAATGTCTCCCGGGCCATCAAAAAACTGGGTGGCCAATCTCTGCTCCTCTATCCCGCCGGTGGCCTGACAGGAAAAAGGCTCCAGGAACTTTTGGATGAAGAGGGCTTAAACCATCGGCCATGTCCCATTGCAGGCGTGATCCGGGAGAGTCTGGTCATTTTGGAGGAATCCACCGGCCAACAGTATCGCTTTGGCATGCCGGGACCGCGGCTTTCAAGACAAGAGCAGGAGTTATTTATTCGGCAATTGACGTCCATAGGACCACCACCTGATTATGTGGTTGCCAGCGGCAGCCTTCCGCTGGATGTGCCCCCTGACTTTTATGCACGAATTGCTCATTTCGGCAAAAAAAGTGGTGCAAAAGTGATCATCGACGTTTCGGGTGAAGCTTTGAATGCTGCGCTCCAAGAAGGAGTGTTTTTAATAAAACCCAATATCCGTGAATTCAGGGAACTGGCCGGGAAAGAGATCAAGGAAGAATCTCAGATCTTGGCCGCTGCCAGGAAAATGGTCGAAGACGGCCGGTGCGAGGTACTGGTGATTTCCCTTGGTGCGGCCGGTGCACTGGTGGTTTCAGAAAAATATACGGAACACATCCTGCCGCCAACTGTACCTATTGTCAGCAAGGTTGGGGCTGGGGACAGTATGGTTGCCGGTATTGTTTTGAGTCTTGCACGGGGAAACTCTCTCAGAGAGTCCGTTATTTTTGGCGTGGCGACCGGTACGGCCGCCGTAATGACACCCGGAACAGAGCTGTGTCGAAGAGAAGATGTGCAACGGTTGTATGCCGGCATGATTTCAGGAGCTTAAAGAACAGGTTCAATACTAGGCGAGAGGAGGCGGACGTCCGGGAAAACGGCCAAGAGCTCATTGAGCTGCCTCCCCCTAATTAATATGGCTCTGCGCCCGGACAGGCGCAGGCGTTCGATTGTAGAGACAGTCTCCGTCGATACGTGCCCATCGGTAGCGAGGGTGTCATCGTAGTCAGCGGCGAGAGCTAAAACTACAAGCATCTGCTACTGGATGTTCTAATACCTTAAATTTACTTTTAAATATGTTCATTCAAGTTGCTCTCCCTCAGCTTGATTCTGAAAATAGTTCCGCCAGTGGCACTATCCATAATCTGCAGTGACCAACCGTGGGCCATGACAATCTTATGCACTATTGGCAGTCCAAGACCAGTACCCTCCTTTTTAGTGGTGAAGAAGGGGGCAAATAATTTTTGTCTCTTTGTAAACGGAATGCCGCTGCCATTGTCAGTCACATCAAGAATAGCATTCCCGGAAGACGTGAGGGAAAGTGTTATGGTTACGGTACCTCCCTCTGGAGAAGCTTCAATAGCATTAAGCACCAAGTTCACTATCACCTGCTCAAACCGTAAACTATCCAAGTGGATGGCAACCACTTCGGCTGCAGGATCGGACTTGTACTTAATAGAGACATTATGCCTCCGGGCTACTTCCTCTACTGTAAGAAGAGAGTTCTGGATAGTTGTGCTAAAATTTTCTCGCATCAGATTGAGAGTCAAAGGCTTGGAGAAATTGAGCATATCTCCGGTCATTTTCTCCATCTTATCTGACTCTTTTATGATAAGATCCAGTTTCAGACGATCCGGATTTTCGTGATTTGTTTTTTTCAAAAGCCGTCTGGCGAGACCGCCAATAAGCACAAGGGGTGTTCTCATTTCATGAGCAGCCGCGGCAAGAGACCTGCCCATTACAGCCAGGTTTTCTTTTTGCAACACCTCCTCTTGGGCTTTTGTCTCACGGCCTTTCAGGACACCTACGAGTATAGCCAGGCCGTTGTATAGCAGAAGGGACAAAATGCTATCCAGGTCATTTGCGGAAAAATCCTGCCAGTTCCAGAAAATAAAGGGCAGGTAACACACGGTAATAGTCGTTGAGACAAGCAGTGCTCCACACAAACCGAACCAGAAAGCAGCCAACACAATTGGCACAAAATAGAGTTCACCATAGAATACATGAAAATAATAGTGACTCTGATCTGTGCTGTAATGCAGCAGTGTGATCCCTGCTATGAGTAGAACCAACAACACGGGTTTCTGTATCGGTTTAGGAATATTTATCATTATATTGTTTATCTCCATGCAGAATATTCAACAAGCTCCATGCCGCAGCAATATCCGGTGGCGGCATCCAGCATCAGCACTTTGAGTTCATGTTTGTTGTATTCAATCATGACAATGCTGCTCCATACAGAATGAATTCATACTCCACACATTTTTAAGACATCCCAAAGATCGAGAACCATCCATCGACCGTCAGCTCTTATTGAAGATCTCTGGATTCCTCCGGATAAACGTTCGAATCCACTCCCTTACAAAAAATGTCCGTTTACGTTTCATGTACCACCAGCCCAAAGAGCTGATGATGATTGCGCCGATCGCATTGACAATCATATCCCACATGGTGTCGGTGAGGCCGGAAGGATCATCAAGCATAGGTTTTTGCATGTTGGAGCCGATGAGCCGATCCATGGAAAATTCGAAGATTTCCCAAAAAGTTCCGATGGCAACGGCAAATAAACACGCAAACAATGATATGAAAATAGGTGTCATGTGCAAATCCACCCGCTTACTTTCATTCAGAGTATAGACCAGAAAAAAGCCGACGATTCCCATTAACAGGCCCGCCGATGAGTGAAGCACCAAATCCCACCACCAAAACCTGTGATAGAAACCTTGAATTTCGCCCAGATATAACGACGCAAATATGAAGACAACGGCGGTAATGTGAAATTCGGCTGGAATCTCCATTTCCATTTTATGGCGAAAAATAACCGGCGAAACTAGGGTGGCAATAGTGAGAGTTGCTAGAAATGACGAAAGCCAGCGCTGATCGATCAATAGAACAATCCACTCTACCACCATCAGCAGAAGCAGCAGTAGCACAAGGATGCGATGGACACGATTTTCACCTAGGATTATAACCTCCCCGCTGGGTGAGGCCTCCTTGGGTTTGTCAAATTCTTTCATGTTTGGTTCCTTTTTTCCGAATACCGCTTGCAAACCCTATCTTTTAATGTTCGAGGGCAGCTTCAAGATCACCTTTCCAAATTATAGGTAAAGCAAGGATACAAGGAGGACTGTGATTGCCAGGGACAGCACCTGCAGGGGGATGCCCACTCGGACGAAATCCATAAAACTGTAGCCCCCGGGTTCCTGCACGAGAATGTTCACCGGTGATGCAACCGGGGTGGCAAAGGCTGCTGAACAGGCAATCGCCAGAGTCATGGCAAAAGCCTGGGGAGAGACATGGAGCTGCGCGGCCGCCTCCACGACAATTGGCGCGAGTAGCACCGCGGTGGCGGTGTTGGAGAGAAACAGAGAGAGTGTCGAAGCCACCAGGAACACAACGGCGAGCATCAGTACCGGTCCGGCTCCGCTGAGGGTGGCAACCAGGGTCTCGGCAATTGCCAGAGATGCCCCGGTTTTATCCAGGGCAGTCGCTAAGGGCAGCAGTCCTGCGATGAGAAAAACTGCCTGCCAATTGATAACTCGGTAGATTGTCTCCAGGCTGACACAGCGAGTAAGAATGAGAGCCATGGCCGCAAGGGCGGCAGCGGCCACCGGCAGAAAGATGCCCGTGGTCATGGTAGCCACCATTAATACAAGAATAACGAGCATAAGTGGTGCCCGGCGGTAATCGTACATGGCCTGCTGATGTTCCTCCGGCAAAGTCAGCACCAGGAATTCATCGACATATTTGCGCAGGCGAATAATATCCTGCCAGTCCGCGCTGATAAGCAGCACATCACCAAAGGCAAGAGGCATTTGTTCGATGGCCGTGACGAGAGGTTGTCCGTGCCGGCGGATGCCTACTACCAGACAATTATATCTGGTTTGAAACTGCAGCTCTTTGAGGTTTTTGCCTAGCAGCAGCGAATCGGGAGTCAGCATGATTTCCGCTAGCCCGATAGTCCGGAGAAACTGCTTCTGCCTGGACTCACGGACAACCGGTGACAGGGGGGTAAGACCTCCATAATTAGAGAAGCGCCGGACATCCTCCGGTTCGCCGATTAAGACAATGACATCGCCGGGATCAAAGACGGTTTCCGGTCGCGGTTTTTCTATTGCCCGGGCTCCATCCTGCAGTTTTTCAAAGGCAATCAGTTTCAGGTTGTATTTGGTAGTTAGGGGTATTCTGGCGACGGAGCGATCGATTATCGGGGAATCTTTCTGTACGCGAAATCTGAAGAATCGTTCCTCCATGCCATACCCGCTAATCAGATCCAGTATGGATCGTTTTCTTCTACCGCTTGGAACATCGGTTTTCCGTGCCAGTATCCTTCTCCCAAAGACGGCCATGAACAAAATACCCGCTACGAGCGTGGCGATGCCAAATGGCGTAAAGCTGAAAAAAGACAGGGGCTCAAGGTTGTGGCCCCGCAGAACATTGTTGATGACCAGGTTGGGGGTGGTTGCTACCAGGGTCATCATCCCGCTGATCAGGGCGCCGACCGAAAGTGGCATGAGGAGTCTTTTCCGGTTGAGATTGGCCTTAACCGTCACTGCCATGACTACCGGAATAAATATGGCGGCTGTCGCCGTCGAACTCATAAAAGAACCAGTCAAGCTGACGATCAGCATGATAAGGATCATCAGAAACAGCTCATTATTTCCGCCGCGACGAATGATAAAATCACCGAGACGCTGGGCAATGCCGGTATGGACAATGGCCTCACTGACAATGAACATCGCGACAATGATGATGACTACCGGATCGGAGAAACCAGCCAGGGATTGTTCGATGGTAAGTACGCCGGATACCATGAAGACAAGAACCACCAGCATGGCAACGAGATCGTTGCGCACCCAGTTGGTAATAAAAAAAATCACCGCAAAAGACAGTGTTATTGTGACGACAAGCAGTTCACTGGTCATGATGTCTAGTTTGGAATATTATTTATTATTTTAACAAATTGAATGAATAGTACAGCTTTCAACCTATAAACCGGAAAGTGAAGGCACCACGTTTCAAACCGTTTTTGACGCAAGCCAACGCATATCACTCCCGGTGGGGGTTTCGTGGGCTCGAATTTCAAAAACCGGCAAGATCGCTAAAAAATGATCAAAGATATCAGCCTGTATGTTTTCATACTCTGCCCAGGCGGTTGTATTGGTAAAGGCATAAACCTCCATGGGCAAACCATTCGGGCCCGGTGCCAATTGGCGAACCATTAAAGTCATTTGTTGGTGAATGCGAGGATGGTTTTTAAGGTACGCGACCATATAGGCGCGCAGGGTGCCGATATTGGTCAAACGCCGACTATTTATCGACATAGAAAGATTCTTGATCAGTTCATGATTGTTGTAATCTTTGAGCTCTTTGAATTTTTCATCAAGATAGGGAAAGAGTAAATTTATTTTCTGTAGTCGCTGGATCTCATCGTCGTCCAGAAAACGTACACTGCTAATTTCTAAATACAGGCTGCGCTTGATGCGGCGACCACCTGAGTCAGACATGCCTCGCCAGTTTTTGAATGAATCGCTGATGAGTGCGTACGTTGGAATGGTGGTGATGGTTTTATCCCAATTGCGTACCTTGACCGTGGTCAGACTGATGTCGATGACGTCGCCATCGGCACCATACTTCGGCATTTCCAGCCAATCATTTATGGCAAGCATATTATTTGCCGACAATTGAATCCCAGCCACCAATCCAAGAATTGGGTCTTTGAAGACGAGCATCATGACGGCCGATACAGCCCCCAGACCACTGAGCAGTATCAGGGGCGATTTGCCCATGAGAATGGAAATGATCAATAAACTGATGAGCAAAGTCGATACGAGTTTAATGCTTTGCAACACACCCCGCAGGGGAAAGTGCTGCATAGTCGGTTTTCGCCGCAAGATATCCTGCAACACATCAAGCAGTGAAAACAGCGTCAGGGTGCCATAGATCAGTATCCACAAACTCGTCGCCGTCTCAATGGCTATCAAAAAGGTAGACTGGCTTTCCAGCCAAAGCCCCGCCTGAGCTTGTAGGATGATTCCCTGCAGGGTAAGCGCAAGCCGGTTAAAGAGTTTGCGCTCAAATAAGGCCTTCTGCCATATCCACCGGGAGACTGTCGCCCGATTTCCTGCCCAGCGAATCACTAACCGGTGCAAAATAAAGTGGATTACTAGCGAAAAAAATGCGATCCATAGCAGAACGATTGCGATAAATATCCAGTCGGCATGGTCCGGAACATGGGTGTTCAACCACTCGGTCATGTATTCTTTAAAATAATTTCTTATTTTTTCCATCGTACTCTCTTAAAGGGTTGCCCGGATTATTAATCGTTCTGGGGATCTTTGAGCCTATGAAAAAGGCAGTGCCAACCTGCTCTGCAGATTTCTGAGTATTGCGCGACACAGGTTCGGCTGGCTGCTTCACAGCCACCACTTCCTCTCCTACCCGTCCTCGATCAATTTTCCGAGGGGTGAATGGGAGAGGTACATGTACCTGCCTTTTTCAAGTGGCAGGGGCCTTCTTTGACCCGTCGACTTACAGTGCTTTGGTTTCGGTACCCTGATTTATGTTGGAGGTGGTATCGATTGTTGCTTCCAGAGTGGAAGGAAATGCGCCCAGCAAAGTAGAACGAAGAGCCTCTTCCTCCCGGGCATGAGCGTGCACGGTCACCTGGTCCCATCCCTGCCAAAAAGAATCCCAGCACCAAGAGCAACCGGAACGTTCCTGCGATCGAGCCACACAGCGGCAAGGACTACGGCAATCAGGAGGGTCGGCCCAACAATATAGATCACATTCATCAATCTGCTCTATATAAACAGTCCCGTGGGGACAAGATTAAGTCAAAATCACACATCTGCACCTCCGTCTTTAACCACGGGGGTTTTATGACCAGAACCGAGCCGGACTGCTTATCGAGGAGAGCCTCGGCGGTGTTGCCAAAGATCAGGTCGATGAGCCCTCTGCGGGTGACTGTTCCCAGGATCACAAGGTCGGCGTCAACGTCTGTTGCCAGCGATACGATTGTCTTCTTGACCTCCCCTTGGAGAAGGTGAAGGCGGGCGGCGAGCACAGCATAGCCAGCCAGGTTTTCGGCCGTTGTCTGTAGGACCGCAGTATGGTGTTCAGCGTGTTGCGGCGGTCAGCCACGATAAAAGCCTGCAGTTTGGTGGAGATCGGTCCGCCTGGTGGTAAAGCCATATCCACCTGGACGATCGGGGTAGGAATTACGTCTACAAATGTTAAGACTGCCTGGTTCTTTTCCGTCAAAGAGACTGCACGTGCATGAGTCGCAGTTTGCTCTGCGTTTGATTCATTCACGTAGAGTATATTCTTGAAAGGTTCCATGATCACTTCGCCTCTTCGTTAAACAATTCACTGTTCATGGTGTTTCTGCTTGGGGCACTATTTATTTTTTTGCCGGGAGCGCCAACCGCCACGTGGCAAAAAGGTCGGCCTGAGTATTCTGTTCATATCCCTGGCCGGTTCGATGACGTAAAAGATCTTTTCGTCAAATTCGATGATCATGGGTAGCAGCCACTTCAGGTGTCGCCGCCCACACGCGATATACAGTTCCAGAACCGGACCGTTCATCCCTTCTCCGTGAAATATGGTCACCGGCTGGCCCATCTCACGAATTTTATCGGCGATTGCCTGTCCATTGTTAGTAGCAAAAGCCTTGAGGATGATCTTGCCGAAGGCCAACTTGCGTTCGACCAGGATTCCGGTAACATTCCCACAGGCATACCCCAGGGAGTAAAACATAATCAGAATCGGTGACTGATCGATCTGCTTGATGATGGTGCTGATCGCGGTTATCCAGATGGTTATCTCGATTACAGCCAGAAAAAAGGCGACGACGGCTCGCCCCTGAACGGTAACGATAGTTCGGACAGTGCCTAAAGAGACATCGACGACACGGGCTGAGAAAATAAAGAGCCCGGTCAGCAAAATGTGTGAATCAAGGAAAGAGAGCATAATGTGGACCTCAGACAGTCAATAGAAGAAGAATTAATTTTAGTTTTTTTAAAAAAAGAGCGACACTGCCTCTCTCTAACGCAAAGCAGTCAACTTCGGCCAGGTAAAATTTTCCCACCCACCTTTCTTGCCAATCCAATAATTCAATGATTGGCGTGCACCATTTATCACTGCATGCAATGGATCAATAGCAACTATAACTTTGATGTTGGTTCTTGATGCTATGAGCTTATCCAATCCTGCAATACATGCCCCACCGCCTGTCAAAGTAATTCCCGATTCCAGGATTTCATAATATATTTTATCCGGCAGTTTTTTCAGAAAATTGACTATCATAACAGTAAATTTCATTAATATCGGTTCTATCGCATTGATCACATCTCTTTTGTTGACGCAACAACTGACACTTTTTCCCTGGACAGCATCAATGCCGCTAATATCAAATATTTCGACATTGGATTCTTGTTCATCGAGCATGGATGAGATTACGTGGGTCAATTTTTCAACAGAAGTACTCTCCAGTTGCACCCTGTGTCTTGCAAGGATTGTGGAACGAACCGATCTGTGGAGATCACTGCACGCTATATGCACTGTTGCATGGTATATAATGCGTTCTCCCCGAAACACCGCCATTTCAGTTACTCCATCGCCAATATCTACAAGCATTTGCGCATGGGGAAGAGTAAGGTCCATTCCCGCTCCGATAGCAGCAGCCCGGCTTTCTGGAATTATTGCCACATGCGATGTCCCGGCATTTATAAGCGCTTTACGAAGGAGGTCCCGCTCCTTTTCTGTTGTACCTATTGGAGCGGTGGCCAAAGCCATTGGTGCAAGAAGAGATTTTCTGTTCGTATTCACTAATTTTTTCAACAATATCGTGGCATTTTTCAAATCAACAATTACCCCACGGCGAAGTGGTTTTGTTGTAATTTTATTATTAATATAGTGAAAATAATCATTTGAGACGGGAGCTGTTTTTCGTACAACCAGGTGCATTGAAGAAGGATTATCTGTGGTCTCCCCGTTAAGTGAACTATATATGCGAGTATTCGCGGTACCAAGATCTACCGCAATATTGGGGCGCGACAGACAGTGTAATAAATCTTTAAACATAACTTTCACTGCTCCTCCGTTTTTATAAGATGACCCGCTACCGCCCCAAAAAATCAAACATCGATATGTCGCAATGCTGCGTGCAGGTTGCTTATGGTTTCCCTGGCATCACCAATAAGGAGTATTGTCTTATTGGCGGTATACAGCGGATTAGGGACACCCGAGTAACCGGGCTTGGTATCCAGGTTGCAGACAATAATGCGTTTGGCATCCTGGGCCAGCAGGATCGGCATACCGGAAATGGGAGTTCCTTCACTTTCAATCGCTGCGGGATTGACGACATCACAGGCACCGACAACTATTGCAACATCAGTTTCTCCAAATAGCGGATTAACGTCGTCCATCTCAAGCAGGTCTTCGTATTCAACTTCCGCCTCGGCCAGCAGTACGTTCATGTGGCCGGGCATCCGACCAGCCACCGGGTGAATGGCGTACTTGACATGCACACCGCGCTGTTCGAGCAGAGAAACAAGCTCCACCAGTTTGAACTGGGCCTTGGCCAGTGCCATCCCATAGCCGGGAATGATGATCACGCTTTTTGCCACAGCGAGAGCTGCAACTGACTCCGAAGTTGCGTCAGCCGCAACCATAGCGGTGGAAGGTGTAGATTCCTGTGGTGTTGTTTTTGCAACAAGCATTTTTTGCAGCTGCTGGATTGACTTTTTGGCATCACCTTCAAGCAGCACCGTGTTGTTCTGGAGATAGAGTGAATTCTCCACGCCCGAGTAACCGGGGTTGCGGTCAAAGTTGCAGCAGATAACGGTTTTTGACTTGTGCGCCATGAGGATGGGCATTCCCGAGATGGGTGTCCCCTCGACCTCAATGGCCGACGGGTTGACAACGTCGCAGGCACCGACAACCAGTACCAGATCGGTGGCCTCGAACACCGGGTTGATAGTCTCCATCTCCACCAGCATATCGTAGTCAACACCGGCTTCGGCGAGCAAAACGTTCATGTGGCCCGGCATGCGGCCGGCCACGGGGTGGATGGCGTATTTGACATCTTTACCCATGGCGATGAGCTCGCCAGCAAGGTTTGCGACGTCTTCCTGGGCTTTAGCCAGAGCCATACCGTATCCGGGCACGATGATGATTCGTTTGGCTGTCCGCAGCGCTGCGTCTGCCCTGGTATAATCAGCATCGGCATCGGAAATCGGCCCTTCAGAAGACTCAGGTGTTGGTGTACTGCTTAAGGAATTGAGAAGACCCTGCACTGTCTGTTTGGCGTCACCTTCGAGCATGATGCAGTTGTCCTGGTCATAGAGTGAGTTCTCGACCCCCGAGTAGCCTGGTTTGCGGTCGAAATTGCAGCAAACCACCTTTTTGGCCTCATGGGCTTTAAGGATCGGCATCCCCGAGATGGGAGTTCCCTCAACTTTTATGGCTGCCGGGTTGACAACGTCGCAGGAACCGACGACCAGCACCAGGTCGGTGGCATGAAATTCTGGATTGACGGTTTCCATCTCCACCAGCATGTCATAATCAACACCGGCCTCGGCGAGCAAAACATTCATGTGCCCCGGCATGCGACCAGCTACGGGGTGGATGGCATATTTGACATCTTTACCCATCGCCGTCAATTCTTGCGCGAGCATCGCGACGTCTTGCTGGGCTTTGGCCAGGGCCATGCCGTAGCCGGGCACGATAATAATTTTCTTCGCCCCTTGAATGGCGGCAACAGCATCGGTCAGCTCGGTCGCAAGGTCAGTAGGAGTAGTTGCGTTTACCTCGGGTTTTAGCGGAGATGGAGATCTCGTCGTTGTTTTCGAAAAAGGTTTTTGGGGTTTGTAGTCCGGGAAAATAACCTTGCCTATCCGGCGATTCATCGCATTACACATGACATAAGTAAGAATCGATCCGGAGGCGGCGACGGTTGCGCCGAAAGCGATCAGCAGCTGATTCTCGATAACCATGCCGCAAAGAGAGGCAGCAAGGCCCGCAGTTGCATTGAGTGAGGAAATCAACACCGGCATATCGGCACCACCAATACGGATCGCCAGCAGGACGCCAAAACCGATTCCCAGAAGAATCTCCAGAACAAAAAGGGACGGAGCGACACTCGCCGGAACAATAAAAGAGATTGCGCCAATGACGACCAGAGCAATAAAATTGAGGATAACAAAGAGATTATGGTGCGTCAGTACTTGCGGAGCCTGATGCATCTTATTGGCGAGTTTTGCACTGGCAATCATGCTGCCGCTAAAAGTCATAGAACCGATAGCCAGACCGAGAACTCCGGATATTTCGCTCACCAGGTTCAGAGCATGAGTGGTTCGGGAAAGTTCCACTAAGGAGACCAGAAAAGCTGCGACACCACCGGCTCCGTGTTGAAAAGCGACCATGGAGGGGACCTGGATCATGCTGACCACCCGGGCCAGGGCCAAGCCGGCAACTCCGCCCACCAGAAGAGATATAACTACGGTAGTGATATCAACGATCCCCTGCCGATAGAGAACCAACGTAAAAGCCAGGAACAGCGCCAGAGCAGCGGTCAGATTGCCGTTTTTTGCCCGGAGAGGCTCACGGAATTGCCAGATTCCGATAATGAGAATAACAATTACAGTAAAGTCAATGAGCAGTGTCATATCAGTGGATCCCTTGGTTGATAATTCAGGATATCTTCTTTTTGCCTTTGAACATCCGCAGCATTCTGTCGGTGATGGCAAAGCCGCCAACCACATTAAAAGTTGCGGTCATTATGGCAATCGAACCGAGAATTTTTTCTATGGGTGTCGTCGGCACAGAAAACAATATAAGCGCCGCCAGGATGGTTATGGCAGAAATGGCATTGGTCATGGACATCAACGGTGTGTGGAGCAAGGGCGGAACCCGTGAAATAAGGACGTAGCCAATGGCAAAAGAACCGATAAACACCACGGCCATCAAAAGCAGATTAAACATGGATATGCCTCCAGCATTGTAAGTGCCTTACAGAAAAGATTCACGGGCGCCGACAGAAACATTTTCTCTGTCAACACCCGTTTTTTTTGAGCAACTTTGAATTGTCCATACACCTTATTTCATGGCTTTCAGGGTGCCTTCATGGACAATCTTTGTCTGATGGGTGACCAAAGAGCCTTTGACGATTTCATCGTCAAAATCAAGGGTGTCCTTGCCTTTTTTGAACAGGTTCTCAACATAGTAGTACAGGTTGTTAGCATACAGCCAACTGGCATGGACGGCCATCCGGCCGGGAATATTCTGAATGCCGCAGACATGCACCTCGTGTATTTGCACGAATTTGCCGGGTTCCGTCACCTGACAGTTACCGCCCTGATCTATGGACACGTCTATGATGACCGAGCCGGGCTTCATGGCGGCGACCATTTCGTCGGTGATGAGGATAGGCGCGACTTCCCCTGGTACCAAGGCGCTGAGAATTACCACATCGATATCGGCCAAATGGCTGGAAATGAGTGTGCGCTCTTTTTGAAGCCATGATTCGTCGAGGGGCTTGGCATAACCGCCACTGCCGGCTGCCAATTCCTGGGGAATATCGAAATCGATAACTTTGCCACCGAGGCTGTCCGCTTCCACTGAGGCATTTTTACGGATATCGAGCGTTTTAACCACCGCGCCAAGCCGCTTGGCAGTGGCGATGGCCTGCAGGCCGACAACACCGATGCCGATAACCAGAAAATTTGCCGGTTTGATTGTGCCGATAGCGGTGCCGATCATGGGAATGAATTTGGGCAGCTGATTTGCGGCCATTATGACTGATTTGTAGCCAGTAATCGCGCTCATCGAGGATAAAGCGTCCATTCTCTGGGCCCGTGAAATCCTCGGAATTCCGTCCATGGTCAGGGCGGTAATATTTTTCTCCTGGAGGTCTCGGACCATCTGATGGCTGCTGGGGGCCGCAGGATGGAGAAAAGTAATTAGAATACTGTCTCGGCGAAGCATTTCCACTTCATGCTTTTTCTTGTGTTCGTTGAAAACTGGCTGTTTTACTTTCAGGACAAGATCAGCTTCAGCAAACATTTTTTCAACGTCGTTAGCTATGGTCGCTCCGGCATTTCTATAGTCATCATCCGTGATCATCACGCCTTCGCCAGCACCTGCTTCGACAACCACAGTGAAGCCAAGGGCGATGTATTTCTTGACGGTCTCGGGAGTTGCTGCCACCCGTTTTTCTTCGGATAAAATCTCTTTTGGTATTGCAATCAACATGGTTAGCCTCGGTGGTAAATATGTTGCCCGGCAACGGGAAATTTAAGTATCGACGGTCTCATCAATTCAAAGAAATTGGATCGCCGCCAAGCCGCATTAAACGATACTGAATTTTTCGTGGGCTACTGAGTAGAGCTTCTTCAGTGCCTGCTCAAATAGAGGTGGGTGCTGGCTGGATTGCAGATTTCCCACTGTTTGTCGTATCTCTTTTTTTACTTGATTCTCAAATGTGTTGGCGCCATTTTTCATGAATTCCATCAAGGTATCACAAGCGAGAATCCGCACCTCATAGTAGAGATTTTCATCGGAGATTATGTCCAGAACCTGAAGAACCAGAGTAGTATCCGGTTTGTTGATTTTGCCGATTCGATTCAGTACTTCTTCGCGAAGCCTCCAGTTATCGCGGTAGCGAAGTACTCTGGTCAAGCCTGGTTGACATTCACTCAGCTTACTCTCATCCGATAGTTTACAGATAAGCTCCAATACCGGCCCCCAGTCTCTCAGATTTCCAAATGGATCAGGTTGCATTTTTTTTCTCCTTGTTGTTGAGTGGAACAAATAAGACGAGCTTTAAATCTTCAAGCACGCCATCTCGTTACCTCTTATACAGCAAAGGAGATGCCAGATTGAAAAAATAAGTTAATTATCTGATATTATACAACAAATGTTAAGCAAGGGTGACATGAGAAAAATATCGATCGGGCGAAAACGCCCATACGAAAAACAAGAAATCCGGGTAATATCCTGGAATTATGACGTTTTACCTAATCGGGCAAAATCGCCCGCAGTGGGCGTTCTTGGTACTTAGGGGAGGAGGTTTTTTCGAGAAAGGGCCCTTCGAGAAATACCCAAGAGGTTGGCAGCCTTGGTCCGGTTGCCATGTGCCTGTTGCAGTGCTTGCGAGATCAGCGAGCTTTCAAGGCGCTGCACCGCCTGAGGAAGATTAAATTGCATCTCCATTGAGCTCTGGTCAACTGTGGGGTCGGCTGAGAGGAATTCGAGCCGGCCCAGCGCCAGATAGCGCTGGAGGACATTTCGTAACTCGCGTACATTACCCGGCCAATCATATCCCATGAGAAGATCCATGATATGGCCTGGAATGTTGGCGGGAGTCGCCGGCGGAGACATCTGGTGGACAAAATGATCGACCAGCAGGGAAATATCCTGCTTGCGCTGGCGCAGTGGTGGCAGGCGGATCTGGATGACCTGAAGGCGATAGAAGAAATCATTGCGCATCTCGCCGCTGTTGACTTTCTCGCTCAAGGATACATTGGAGGCTGAGATGATGCGAAAATCCGACTGGATCGTCTCGGTGCCGCCAACCGGTCGGTAACCACTCCCTTCAATGGCCCTCAGGAGTTTGGCCTGCATATTGACGGTGAGTTCACTCACTTCATCGAGGAACAGGGTGCCGTGGTTCGCCAAGTCCAGATAACCGGCAGAGTCTGTATTGGCACTGGAGAAAGCACCTTTGCGATGGCCGAAAAATTCTCGTTCAAAAAGTGATTCCGGGATCGCGCCGCAGTTGACTGCGACAAAGCTCTTGTTTTTTCTCGGGCTGTGTTGGTGGATGGCCTGGGCCACCAGCTCTTTGCCGGAGCCGGATTCGCCGAAGATAGCGACGCTTGCATCAGTGACAGCAGCTTTCATGATCAGTTCGTATACTTCCTGCATGATTGGGGAGCGGCCAAGAATATTGCCGAATCGATAGCGTTCTTTCAAGGAAGCACGCAATACCCGGTTTTCATCGTGCAGCTGGTCAGCCATGCTTTGCGCCGCAACCTGCTGCTCTTTGATTTCGGTGATATCTTTAAAAGTAGACAGGAGAGCCGGTTGACCCTTGAAAGTAATCGGACTGTGGCAGACCTGTATCCACAAAGTTTTTCCAGGACGAGAAAAACAATGCACCTTGTCGACCTTATCTTTGGTGCAGCTGTCGGCATATCCCCGGTACATCTGCTTGATTTCGTCGACTTCACCAGCGCCGGGACTGAGTAGCTTGTTGTCGATAACGGCCTTCGCTGATGCTATGTTGAACATTTTACAAAATGCCGGGTTCACATAGCAAAATCGTGCATTTTGAGCCAACACCACGCCGTCGGTAACCTGTTCCGTCAGGATGCGATATCTTTCTTCGCTCTCTTTTAACGATTCCTCAGAAAGTTTCAGCCACAGAACCTTGCTCAAACGTTCGCTGATGGCCTGCAGGAGGTGGGATTCTTCCTCAAGAAATAAACCACTGTTACCGGTTGAGGGGGACTGGGTATAGAAAACATCAAGATCCCCTACATGCCGATCATTGAGCATGATTTTGGTGTTTCGACACCATTCGGTCCGTTTAAAATGAGCAGAGACATATTCCTGACCATCCAGCTTGATACAGCAGCAGGCAAACTCCGGATACTGCAAAGCGGCAGGGATAAGTTCAACTGCACGCGATAGAATCCAGTTCAGAGTTACGTCCTGATTTTCAAGAAGGCTGGAGATACTGTAGAGACAATTGAGTTCTTTAATTCTTTCAGTTAGGGCATTAGTGGCAGTATAGATGGGCGGAAGCTTGCAGAATTCCCCGCAGACTATCTTATCTTCGCTTGCATTTGCCGGCTTTGTGGCATCTGTAGGTTTCATGTATCTTTCTCCTCACCCGGAGATAAACTCTTCAACAAAAAAGTTTTATATTTGATAGCATACTGTCAGTATGCTTTATGGGATAAAGAATCTAAAATTGTACAGTGTTTAATAATACATTGCAGCCTATAAGCCGCTGAGTGCCGGGTTGATCTTGCCACTTAAAAGGTTTAAATATTCAACCAAGAGGTGTTGCTACAAATTGAAGCTTGTCATGGTCTATCTTAATCTCTTCTGAAATATTAGTTGGGTCAACATTCATAGATATATAGACTGCCGTAAAAGGGTATGTACCAATTTTACGGTAATTTCATTGAACCCGAAATTCTCTTAGAGCGCATTAGAAAAGCCAGTGTTCTATGCCGCCAATCTGTGGGAGGCGATCAACAACTTATAAAACCTTTATTTCTGATGATCGCGGTTCAAGTGAAAATTGATCCAAGAAGAGGTCTCGTTCAGCTCCCAGTTTCTGGGGGGAACCTTGTCTTTTAGAAAAATGATCAGTTTATCGGCATGCTCCAGGCGGTCATATGGTCTGTTCATATGCAGTCTTTCTCCGGATAAACTTCACAGGCACCATTCCGGCTGCCGCCGCAGTGGCCGTTGCGCGTCAATAAGCAAACGCTATGTGACTGAATCGGCACTTGAGGTGGTTAATGAGGCCCTGCAGATTTTCGGCGGGTATGGATACACCAAGATGTTTCTCATTGAAAAAATCCTGCGACTGCTTCAAATCTATGAGGGAACCAGCGAAATCCAGCGCATTATACTCGCTGACTTTCTGCTCAAAGAGTATCAGCCATCCCTGCCGCTCCATCGCCTGCACGATCCCAGTAGCGGGAAGACAGCAACATCTACCGGCAAGGTATGGCGGGGCAGGATCTGTGGTTACGTACATTACGCTGATACAGCCCCGGCGGAGTGCCCGTGCTGCTTTTTCCCCATACGGCATTTGAATGAATGCAATATCCTGGATGCGGAGACTTATATACGAATGTGAAGCTGATTATATATAATTTTCTACTGTAATATTTGAACGAATCATTGCAATACCCTGATGATGGTGCCTCTGATGAAACTCACAGATAACCGTCTATAAATGATCCCTGGCCTGACGTGGAGTTCGGCCTTTCCTTCTTCATTCTTGATGGAGACAAAGCATGGAGGTTAGAGATGGATATTTATGAATTTGCTATGCAGATGGAAAAAGACGGTGAAAATTACTATCGAAAATTAATCAAGGGATGCAAAGACCCTGGGCTGAAAAAAATTTTCGCAATGTTGGCCGATGAAGAAGTAAAACACTATACGTTTATTGAGCAGTTAAGTCAAAAGAACGCTCTACCACAGGCAAATGATACGCAAATACTGGAAAATGTAAAAAACATCTTTGTTGAGATGAGAGAAGGCAAACAAGTTCCGCAAATCGATACAACAGAAGAGACGAACGCATATCGAAAGGCTCGTGACATTGAAGAAATGAGCCGGAAATTCTATCTGGAAAAAGCTCAAGAGGTCGAAGGGGAACAGGCAAAATTACTCCTCAATCAGCTGGCAAAAGAAGAGGAGAAACATTTGCGTATCATGGAAAATATTGTTGAATTCATCTCGCGTGCAGAACCGGGAAAATGGCTTGAGAACGCGGAATGGCACCATCTGGATACATATTAGGACCTTAGAAATTATTACTTGGTTTTCTCCTCCGGCTTGGAACACTCTAAATGTTGCCGTTATGTCGGTCTGATTGGACCGGCTTTGGTCGAAATGAAAGCCGGCGACTCCTTGCCATCCCTTTAGTGCCGCTCCCGGTTGCCTGATATTGGACAGCCGGAAGCGGCTTAAAAGAAAAAGGAGGCTTCCCTAAGTCAATCAATTGTGTTTGTTGCAAAAGCACTTACCCGATACTTCTCGAAACACATTGCTGTTGTCCTGTAGACAATATGAGCAAACTTGGTATATGGCATGTAGAGAAAAAGCATCAGAACCGAGACAAGATGTAAGAAGTAAACATAGTACCCTAAAGTCGGCATGCCGGCCCAGCGCAGCAATTCTGCACCGAGACCCGTAATTCCCACGGCAACTATTTCCCAAATAAGAAACCAGTCATAAAATGTCCTGCTTGCTTTGCCTCTTTGCTCAAGTGCTAAACGATTTCTCCAGAGAACCCAGATACCATACAGTAAAGCAATTGCCGAAACATTTGCCAGAGTTTTGAAAGGGTCCGTCAGTGGCAGCGGGCCATGAAAAGATGGCCAGATAAGTCCCAAAATATCCTGCCTGAACGCCGACCAGCACGTGAGAATAAAGGCACCAATAAAGCCCAAAACCAGCGGGAGATGTCCCTTGACTCGGTCAGTGTTGGCCGTGCATTCACGAAAGCGGTTATGTTTCATTGTTTCAACGAGTGAAGGCCAGAGAAAATCAGTGACAAACATAAAAAAAGAAGGTCTGAATTCGATTTTTATATTAGCTCTCTTGCTCATTCGCTGCCACATTGTATGGATGCCTCTATAAACTGAATATACAGCTAAGCCTGCAGCAGGCACCATAATTGACACTATGAAAAAAGTATTCTTCGGATACCATTTAAAATCCCAGTGTCCGAAAAACTGGGTATAGCCGTAACGAGCAAATACATCAGCAGAGGGAATATGCGTTGCACCTGACAAAAGCCAAAGGGCTAAAATGATAACTGCAGGGCCACCGAGCAATATCGGCAGATTCTTGATGTCGGCTGCCAGCCTTGCAAGCCATGCAGGCCAGCCATACAACGTGTACAAATAGGCGCGAATCGCACCGAGAACTTCGGCAGGTTTTGCGCCGCGCGGACATATCTCGGTACAATCCCCGCATTGATGGCATAAAAAGACTTCCGGGTCATCCAAAAGTCGCTCTTTCATTCCCCACTGTGCCCAAATCATTTCCTTCCTGGGAAAAGGATGTTGATCTGTTGAAAGAGGACAGGCAACAGAACAGGAGGCACATTGATAACACTTCTTCAATGTGTCGCCTCCTGTCTCTTTCAGAGATTTGATAAATTCAATATCCGGGTCAAAGCTCATGTCGACCTCCAGTAAATTCACCTATGACAAAAATTTCTTGGCAATCATTTGTCGATTCAGCGATCAATGAAAAGAAGAAACAGGATGCCGGATACCACCTTTCAACGTCCTGTTTCTCACTCTTTTATACACCTTAGTCTACAGCATATTTGCCATCACCCAAAAATCCCTCCTCAATAGAGGCGGTAAATTTGTCATTCTTTAGAAATACACTGTGCTGGACATGAAGCTATCGCCTCATCGACACAATCTTCTTCGGCATCTGCATCGTCAAGAACATAAGCTTTAACTTTATCGTCATCAAAGGCGAATACGGAGGGACAACATTCCACACAAGCCTCACAGCCAATACATTCTTCCTCATCAATTACAACTTTCTCAGACATGATATTCTCCTTTATAATAGTTTTCCGTGCTTCGCTACCGTTCGGCAAACAGTCGGTCTGCTGAACAGCTTTATTCAACAATAATATTTTTTAGAATCCTTTAAAGGGGTTTGGGCCAAGTTCGACGATTTTCTCAACGAATTCATTAATGATTTGCGGGATTTTATGATAGTCATCAATGCTTACTTCACGTGCAGCTACCCGCTCAGGTTCCAGGCCTAGGCTGCCTAAGGTCTCTCCGATGTTCGCCATACGTTTATCGGCAAGTTCACTCCCTTTGACAAAATGGCACTGGTAGCCGTCGCCGAACTTACAACCCAGCAAGACAACACCGTCCATACCTGAAGATAAAGCATCCCTAATCCATACCATGTTGACCGAACCTAGGCATCGCACAGGAATAACTCTTACAAGGTTGTTCAAACCGTACTTACGCATACCCGCCATATCCAGGGTTGGATAAGCATCGTTTTCGCAAACCAGCGCAATAAATCGTAGCTTATCCTCATCATCGTCGGGCACTTCAACGGATTTGATCATTGAGCCGATTATGTCAACGTTGTAATTCTTGAAACCGATGATGCGTTCGGGACAGGCACCCATGCAGACTCCGCATCTGCGACACCTGCTGATGTTTGGTTTCGGCGTACCCTTGTCGTCGTCATCCAGCGCGCCGAAGGGGCATTCCTCTGTACAGCGTTTGCATTGGGTGCAACGCTGGAAAAAAAACTCTGGAAAGGACTGATCGCCGGATCTCGGATGAACAGCAATCCCATGATCAGTAGATTCGATGGCTTGAATGGCTTTCAATGCTGCGCCGGTTGCATCGTCAATGGTCTCTTCCATATCAGTGGCTTTCCGGACACCACCGCAGGCATAAACCCCCGTTCGCCGCGTCTCGTATGGGAAGCAGATAAAGTTTGAGTCGACATACCCGTCAAACAGCTCAAGATCCATAAACGCCGGTCCCTGGCGGTAAGCCAGGTTAATGCTTGGTTCTTTCTTGGTGGTTGGTATCATACCGGCGGCCAACACCACCATATCTACTTGAATGGTCATATCCTCATTGAGCAGGGTGTTGGTTATGGCTACCGTCAGGGAGCCGTCGCCCTCTTCGTTGACTTGCATAACATTGGCCTTGGTGAGGAAAATGCCGTCGTCATCCTGTGCCGCTTTGTAGAAAAGTTCCAAGTTGCCGGGAGTGCGCATGTGCTGGTAAAGGATATAGGCCTTGGCGTCGCTGTTGTCCTCGCGCACATACATGGCCTGCTTCAAAGCAACAGCACTGGTTACGAAGTTGGCATAAGGGAAATCCTTATCATTCTCAGCACCGCCCGGGCTCTGCACAAAGGCAACAGACTCGACAGGTTTGCCGTCTGACGGCCGGGTGATTTGGCCATGGGCAGCAAGACTTTCAAATTCAATGTTGGTGAGCACGTTCCTAAATTTGCCGTAGCCCAAATGTTCATATTCCGAAACGTCTGCGGGATACCAACCAGTGGCGAGGACCACGCCGCCGAAATCCTCGGCATCGGGGTTTTCCTCCATATACGCCTTCAGCCCTTCGTTGGGATCGGGCATCTGGCCCTTATTCATTTTATCTTGATCATCGCTGGATACCTTGGCGGGGGCGTCCCATTCGTTCTTGGTTCCGGCAGTCTTGAAAGTGACCTTCAGCGCACCGGGCGCCCCACTGATCCTGGCCACCTCGGTGCCAGTCTTCACGGTGATCTTCGGATCACTTTCAACCACCTTGACCATCTCGTGGACACCAGGTTGCTCAAGAGAGGCGTAAGGGGATTTGGTGGGGAACTGTTTGCGCCAGTTCAGGGCCTTACCCCCCAGTTTATCTTCCCGCTCAACCAGGGTCACGTCATAACCTGATCCGGCAGCTTCTTTTGCAGCGGTGAGTCCCGCAATGCCGCCGCCCATCACCAGAATAGTCTTGGTGGTTTTTTCAAGCATATAAGGAGACGGCAGATCGGTTTTTTGGGCCTGTTTGCATGCCATTCGGACATAATCCTGGGCAAGCTCATTAGTATATTCTGCTATCGTTTCGGCATTCCGTGACTCGCTGGGCTTCTCCATCGACCAGACCACCTGTTCGCGGAGATTGGCGCGCACAGTGATCTTGTCATCCCCAAAGGAGAACTCCTTTTTCCAAACCCGCGGAGAACATGCGCAGATAACGACGGTATTCACCCCATCATTTGCGATGTCAGTTCTAATCATTTCACGGCCGGCCTCACTGCATAGAGCTGCATGGAGCTTGGCCGTCATCCCCTGTTCGCCGGCCACACTTGAAAGTGCTTCAATGTCGAGATTTTCTCCTATCTCACAACCTGTGCAGATATATGCCCCGTATTTTTTATCCATTGACATTACCTCCTCGACGATTGAATGGCTTTAAGGGCGGCTGCAGTAGAATTCTGGCCACTGACCATAACATCGGTCACCTTCCTGGCACACCCACATGAAACCATGCCATTCTCCGGATTAGACAAAATAAAGCCGTTACTATCAATTGGCAGGCCAAGCGCAGCGGCCTGATCTTTCATTGTTGGTTCCATCCCGGTGGCTAAAACAGCCATGTCGACTCTCTGATGGATCTTTTCTCCGGTGAGCGCATTTTCAGCTACCACGGTGACACTGCCATCAGATTCCGGGACAATCTCGGCCACTTTTCCTTTGGTGAAGAGGACATTGCCCTTTGCAGTTACTGTGTCACGCAGTTTCTCGTGTCTGCCGGACGTCCGCAAATCAATGTAAAAAACGTAGACCTTGGCCTCCGGGTATTGTTCCTGTATGTAGGTGATTTGTTTGATGGTGGCATTGCAGCAGATATATGAACAGTATTCCAGATGATTCTCATCACGGGAACCGGCACATTGAACAAAGGCAAAGCTTTCCGGTTTTTTGTTATCACCTGGACGAAGAATCCTGCCGTTGGTAGGTCCATTGGGAGATGCCAGGCGCTCCATCATCATACTGGTAATGATCGCCTTGCTTTCATTGAACTTTAGGTTGGTTATTTTGTTTGGATCATAAGGATTCCAACCCGTAGCCCAAACAATAGCGGCCACATCAAGCGTGAAAGATTTTGTCTGCATGTCAAGCTCTACTGCATCGTATTTACAAGCGTCTTTGATTGCCTGCAGGCTCGCCTCGCTGCATGCCTCCTTGTCAATGACATATCGCATCGGGAATGCCAGATCATGGGGTTTGTACGCGGCCTTGGTCTTGCACATAGCGAAATCGAAGTCACTGTCCCGTTCATCCAGGCACGCTTGCTCACATGCCCCGCAGGCGGTACAGTTGCTGTTAATGTAGCGCGGCCTGGTCTCAAGACTCACTTGATAATTTCCGGGGCTGCCTGCTATGCTTTTAACCTCAGTCATGGTATAGACACGAATTCTGCGGTTGTTCTTGATCCGCTGGAAGTTGATCTCAAGTCCGCAGATAGGGGGGCAAAGCTTGGGAAAATATTGGTTGTGCTGCGCAACTCGGCCACCCAGATAAGAGTTTTTCTCAATCAAAAAAATATCTTGTCCGAGTTCAGCGGCTTCGAGAGCTGCAGTCAGTCCGCTCATGCCACCGCCAACTATCAGTACAGCGCCTGCTCCAGGCACGCTACGTTCATCTGTCATGCTAATCCTCCAGTAGATAGGAAAATTAAGATTAATACCTCGAAGTTAGTTGCCAAGATTACCTTCTTGGCAACAGTTCAAATTCGCTCCTATGTGTGTTTTGATGCCTTGAACTCATTTCCTCTCTGGTTCTTTCCGGCTGTTTCAAAATTTGTCAATCCAGGATATCATCCTGGCTGTTGACGGGAGGCCATCAGCTTAATCAGATCAAGGTTTGAGACGATTCCAAGTGGTTCATTGTTTACGCCCGTAACGAGCAAGTGATTTATGCCGCCCGTGTACATGACCTTGATCGCAGACATGAGGTCCTGATCTTCGTCAAGTTGGATACATGATTTGCCGTTTGCATTCTTGCCATCGACATTGCATTCCGTCATAAAGAATGAGATTTTTGTCTGCTCAAGATCATAATCTTGAGCCAGCCCCTGCATGACATCGGAGACGGTGAGAATGCCGATGAGCAGTTCCTCGGCTTTGACGACCAGCACCGAAACATCAGACTCCGCCATGAGCTGGATCGCTGCATTCAAGCTTTCTTCGCCTTTTATTACCGGAAATTTCCTCTTTATAGCCTGTTTAACCTTTAGATATTTTTCCATGGAATTTGCTCCGTTAAAGGTAATTACTGTTGGATACAATCAGAAAACAGCAGGTGCGTAATACATTCTTTTTTCACCCATGAATGGCGGCTTTTGCAACGTTCAGCGCAGCCTCCTTGAGCGCTTCGGAAAGAGTCGGATGCGCGTGAAATGCGCGGGCCAGGTCCTCGCTGCTGGCGCCGTATTCCATGGCCACCACCGCTTCAGCGAGCAAATCACCCGCCTGGGGCCCTATGATATGAACGCCCAGTATTCGGTCGGTGTCATGATGGGCGATGACCTTGACCAGCCCGTCTGACTCGCCGAGGGCAAGGGCACGACCATTGCCTTTGAAGTAAAAGATCCCGGTTTTAATCGGCACCGCTTCCTCCAAAAGAGAATCTTCGGTTCGTCCGACGGACGCCACCTCCGGGTGGGTGTACACAATACTGGGCATTGCCTGGTAGTTGACATGACCATAGCCGGTGGCCATATATTCAACACATGCCACTCCCTCCTCAGACGCTTTATGGGCAAGCATCGCCCCGCCGATCACGTCTCCGATCGCATAGATTCCCGGTAAAGAAGTCTGCCAATGGCTATCCACCTCAATGAATCCCTTCTTATCGATCCTGCCGCCCAATTCCTCAAAACCAAACCCTTGGGAGCATGGTGTTCGCCCGGCAGCCAAAAGTACCTTCTCGGCCACAAGAGGTTCTTTACCGGAAATGTTGACCCGGCACCCTTCACCTGCCTGCTCGATCCCGGTAATTTTTGCACCAAGCAGAAATTTCAACCCTTGCTTCTTAAAAATGCGCAACGCATGCTTGGACATATCCCTGTCGGCGGTTGGCAGAACTCGGTCAAGATACTCCACCACCGTTACTTCGGCGCCGAGACGGTGCCAGATGGACCCCAACTCGAGGCCGACAGCACCGGCTCCAACCACGACCAACTGTTTGGGCACCGCCGCAAAGGCCAGGGCTTCGGTGCTGGACACCACATGTGTCCCATCGATTGCCACGCCCGGCAGCCCGGCAGCCCTGCTCCCTGTGGCGATGAGTATCGCCCTGGCTGTGAGTAGCAGCTCTTTCTCTCCTGTCACCCGGACCTTGAGGCCATCCAGAATGTGGGCGGCACCGGTAAACCGCTCGATCTTATTTTTCTTGAACAGGTAGTCTATCCCCGAGGTGAGGGTCTTGACGATTTCATCCTTGCGACCCATCATAGTCGCAAGATCAAAGGAGGTCTCTCCCACCATTATGCCGTGGGCTTTTAAACCAGTTCTGCACTCGGCATATTTATGCGACGATTCGAGCAGAGCCTTGCTCGGAATACAACCGATATTCAGGCAGGTACCACCGAGAACAGCGTCTTTTTCCACGCAGGCCACCTTCAGCCCCAACTGAGCGGCACGAATAGCAGCGATATAGCCACCCGGGCCGGCTCCAATGATCACCAGATCGTAACCCTCTTTTTTGTCGGCCATCATAATCAGATCTCCAGGAATAGTTTCTGTGGCGCTTCGATCCGCTCTTTAATGCTTTTCAGAAAACTCACGGCTTCGCGGCCATCAATTATCCGGTGATCATAGGTTACAGCCAGGTACATTATCGGCCGGATCCGCACTTCCCCGCCAATCGCCACCGGCCTGTCCTGAATCGCATGAAGCCCCAGAATAGCGCTTTGCGGGGGATTGACAATCGGTGTCGATAACATGGAGCCATATACTCCGCCATTGCTGATAGTGAAGGTACCTCCAGTGAGCTCTTCCATAGTCAGACTGTTGTTCCTGGCCTTCTTTGCGAACTCGGCGATTTTTTTCTCTATCTCGGCAAACCCCATGCGTTCCGCATGCCGCAATACCGGAACTACCAGCCCCTTGCCGCCGCCGATGGCCACCCCGATATCACAACTGTCATGGTACACAATATCCCTGCCGTCAATTGCCGCATTGACCAGGGGGAAGTCACCCAGGGCGGTTACAGCGGCTTTGATAAAAAAAGACATGAATCCCAGCTTCACCCCGAATTTGTCGGCAAACTGCTGACCAAATAGTGACCGGACTCTTTTCACCTCGGACATGTCAACTTCATTGAAGGTGGTCAACAAGGCCATAGCCTGCCTGGCCTCCAGCAACCTGGCCGCAATGGTCCTTCGAATGGGGGTCATGGGCACGCGGCGCTCTTTAGCCGCCTCAAGCTCCCCTTCCGGTCCGGAGCTGAGTGGTTGTTGTTCCTCTTTGATTTTCTCAGGTGAGGCAACTTCGGTCACGGCTCGCCGTGCGTCCTCCTTGAGGATGCGATCCCCCGGTCCAGTCGGAGTCACCGTATCGGCAGCGACATTATGCTGGGCCAGTATCCTGGCGGCAGCGGGCATAACCCTTGCCGCAGATTTTGCAGGCGCTTCTTCTCTGTTTGTTGCAGAATCGGTCCGGGCATCTTGTCTTTCACCCTCCCCGGTTGTCGGGCGCATTTCTTTCTGGCCGTCCGGTGCCGTGTCTATATGGCCGACAACCTCGCCAATAACGGCCGTTGCACCCTGCTCCTTGAGGATCTTCACCAGAACACCTGCCGCCGGGGCGGGAACCTCCACCGTCGCCTTATCCGACTCAATGGCGACGATCTCCTCGTCGGCCTGCACCGTATCGCCAATCTGGACAAGCCATTCACCGATCTCAACTTCGTTAATCGATTCCCCGAGTTCAGGCACCTTAATTTCAACAATCATCGTGTCCCCCAGCTGTAATTTTACGAATGTTTCAAGTGTACTTCCAGTCGTCAAAAACCGCTTTAAACAGCAATGACTGCTCCAGTTTATGACTGGATGCCGAGCCAGTCGCCGGTGTGGCGGAAATAGGCCGGCTCACCTTATCGAACAACCAGTTCTGACTGAAAAAATCACCGAAACGGAGACGGATAAAAGAATAGGCCCCCATATTCAGTGGTTCCTCCTGGACCCAGAGCAGCGGAATATTTCTTGGATAGGGTCCAAGGGCGGATGCCAGCGCATCTTCTGCCAGGGGATAGAGCTGTTCCAGGCGTACAATAGCCGTTGTTTCGATATTTCTCTGCTGCCGCTCCTGCAGCAAATCGTAGTATATCTTGCCGGTGCAAAGGAGAATCTTATCAACTTTGTCCGCCCGGCAATCATTGTCCGGAATTATTTTCCTGAAACCGCCTTCGGCAAGACTTCTCAAGGGGGAGACCGCTTTGGCATGACGCAGCAGGCTTTTTGGTGCCATCACAATAAGCGGTTTGCGAATGCGGCGCTTTACCTGACGCCTTAAAAGGTGGAAGATCTGCGCCGGCTCCGTTGGATTCACCACCTGGTAATTATCTGTTGCCGCATTGGCAAGAAAACGCTCCAGCCGGGCACTGGCATGTTCCGGTCCAGTTCCTTCCAGACCATGGGGGAGCAACAGAACCAGGCCGGATAGCAGGTTCCATTTAGTTTCCGCCGAGCTGATAAATTGATCAATATAGACTTGCGCCACATTGGCAAAATCCCCAAACTGTGCTTCCCACACCACCAGCGATTCGGGATACGCGGTGGAATAGCCGTACTCGAAACCAAGAACCGCCCCCTCGGTCAGCGGGCTGTTGATGATGTCAATCCTTGCCTGGGACGGGCTTATGTTGGCTAGAGGGAGATAGCATGCGCCGGTGTCAGCATCATGGAGGACACTGTGCCGGTGGCTGAAGGTTCCCCGCTGGCTGTCCTGGCCGCAAATACGCACCGGCACCTGTTCGTCAACAAGAGTGGCAAAGGCCAGGGCTTCGGCAGCGCCCCAGTCCAGCGGGGTTTTGCCTGCATACATCTCTTCTCGTGCTTTGAGCAGCTTGACGATTTTACGGTGTGCGGTAAAATCGGCTGGAACCCCGACCAACTGTTTTCCCAGTTTTTGCAGCTGGCCAAGTGACACCGCTGTTTCCACTTCTTCAACCAGAGCGTCAATACCGCCGACATATGGCCCGTGAGGGTGGGTGAACAAACTTGAAGATGCCGAGCCATCCTCTGGAGAATCCGCCAATGTGCGAAACTCCTCCTCAAAATACTGCTCCCGTGTTTGTCGAATGACATCCGCTTCATCTTTTTTCAGCTCTCCAAGGGAAATCAGGTGCTCCATAAAGCTGTCGCGAACCGTAGGACGCTTGTCTATCGCCTCGTACATAACAGGCTGGGTAAATCTGGGCTCGTCCCCCTCGTTGTGACCCCTCCGGCGATAGCAGTACATATCGATGACGACATCGCGTTTGAATTGCTGCCGAAAATCCAGTGATACATCGAGGCATTGCGCCACCGCATGGGGCACCTCGCCATTTACGTGAAAGATAGGAGTCTGGAGCATTTTAGCGACATCACTGGCATAGGTCGTTGACCTCCCTTCGGCCGGCAGGGTAGTAAAACCGATCTGATTATTGACTACCACATGCAGGGTCCCGCCCACAGAAAAGCCAGCCAGCCCGCTGAGATTCAAGGTTTCCTGAACGATACCCTCTCCTGCCATAGAAGCGTCCCCATGGATGAGAATCAACAGCCCCCTGTTGGTATCCTGAACATCATTTTTGATCTGGCATGCCTTCAGGGCCCCCTGTGCTACCGGCCCGACAAACTCAAGATGGCTGGGATTAAAGGAGAGATCGAGGACGACCTTTTTTCCATCCCCGGTTCTGTAATTCTGATGGAATCCCTTGTGGTACTTTACATCACCGCGACCGACATTGATTTCCGCATCAGCATCCTGGAATTCTTCAAAAATGTTCCGGGGGCTCTTGCCCATGATATTGGCCAGCACATTGAGACGTCCACGATGGGCCATGCCGATAACGATGTGGCTGACTCCCTGGCCAACCGCCTTGTCAATGGCCTGATCGAGGAGAGGAATGAGGGTTTCCGCACCCTCCAGCGAAAACGATTTGGCTCCGACAAATTTCTTCTGGATAAAGTGCTCAAAGACCACTGCATCCGTGAGTCGCTCCAGAATTCTGACCTGCTGTTTTCTGGAAAGCCTGATGCGGTTTCTGGTCGTTTCCATCCGTTGCTGCAGCCATTCCCGCTCATTCAGGGCATCAATATGCATGAATTGAACGCCGATATAACCGGTGTAGGTCTCCTTGATAATCTCAAGTATTTCCCGAAGAGGCAGAGCCTTCTGCCCGGAAAAATGGCCGAAGGTAAAGAGCAGATCAAGATCCTCGCTGAACAGGCCGTAGTATTCCGGATCAAGCTCCGGGAGGGCGGTACGTGGGTTGCCGAGGGGATTGAATTTGGCCAGGATATGTCCCCGTACCCGATAATTTCTGACCAGAAGACTGACGTTGTACTGCAGAAAAGACATGGCCCCGGCACGGCCGCAACGGGCACACGTCAAACCACCAGGCCCAAAGCCCTGGTGGAGCTGAGCCCGGCCCTCTGCAAGTCCCGCAGGACTACCCGGCGAGGCCGGCCCATTTTTTTCAAGTCCTGCAAAATAAGCTTGCCACCGGGGAGACACCGAATCCGGGTTGTCTTGAAAATGTTGCCAGAGCTCTTCTAGATAGCGGATATTCTCAAAACTTGTGAATGTGTCATTCATTTGCCCGCCATCTCCCGGTTGGAGCCTCAGAGGGGTGGTACTCGAAAAAATCCACCATGAAAAGGAGCACCAATATATTGTAATTCGAGATCCTGTTTCTGCCTATTCTTTTTTGTGCTTTTCTGCGATACGCTTCGCGTTGTATGCTCTTGAATTCTACGCAGATACAGGAATATGTGAAAAACATCTTTATCTAAATGAGAGAAGGCAAAAAAGTTCCGCATATCGACACAACAGAAGAGACGAATGCATACCTAAGAGCTCCTGACATTGAAGAAATGAGCAGGGAAAATAGCTTGAGAACGCGGAATGGCACCATCTGGATACAGATGATGCTTTAGGGATTATTCCTTTATTTTATTGTCCTCCAACTGCCGCTGCAGCGTTACCGAAATCTGCGACCTGGACAGCGATGTTACCATTTCTCTTTCAAATAATTGTATTTCTTGCACAAGCACTTTCTCTGAACTTTTCAAAACACATTGCCGTCGTCCTGTAAACTATATGGGCAAACTTAGTGTACGGCATGTACAGAAAGAGCATCAGAACAAAGACAAGATGCAGAAAATAGATGAGGTAACCTAAAGTCGGCATGCCGTCCCAGCGCAGCAATTCCGCAAGAAGGCCGGTAATTCCTACGGCAGCAATCTCCCAAATAAGAAACCAGTCATAAAATGTCCTGCTTGCTTTCCCTCTCTTTTCCAGCTTAATGCGATCACTGGTAAGTACCCAGACTCAGTAAGGCAAAGCAATTGCAGAAATATTTGCCAGAGTTTTGAAAGGGTCCGTCAGTGGCAGCGGGCCATGAAAAGATGGCCAGATAAGTCCCAAAATATCCTGCCTGAACGCCGACCAGCACGTGAGAATAAAGGCACCAATAAAGCCCAAAACCACCGGGAACTTTCATTCACCACTGTGCCCAAATCATTTCCTTTCTGGGAAAAGGATGCTGATCCGTTGAAAGAGGACAGGCAACAGAACAGGAGACACATTGATAACACTTCTTCAATGTGTCGCCTCCTGTCTCTTTCAGAGATTTGATAAATTCAATATCCAGGTCAAAGCACATGTCGACCTCCAGTATAGTCACCTATGACAATTGTTTTTTTGCAATCATTTGTTGATTCAGCAACCAATGAAGAAAAAAACAGGATGGTGCCCACCGCCTTTGATCATCCTGTTTCTTGCTTTTTTGTGCACACCTTTGCCTACCAGCACACCTCCGTGAGCAATGTGCATGTAAACCAAACTTTTCTTTTCTGCCCTTGCTAGGTGTTGGAAGATTCCTCTTTAAAGTTGCAAGTAAATCACGTAATATAAATATTAGTAAGTGGCTCCTTTTGGTATAATCTCAATGAGTTAGATCATAATACTATGCCATGGAGTCGCTTCCCTTTTGCTACCTATTTTGCCGATATTAAATATTATATTCGATATCCGACGTTATTCAGGCACAGAAATTGAAAATCCCTTCTTTATAGTGATTCTCACATGAGAGCTAATCCCACTAACCCAGTTTTAATTTTTAGGAAACTTCAGATTTCCTTACAGCTACTTAAATAAAGGATGCCGCGCCATGTTCGTACTCGGTTTACAGGGAAGTCCGCGCAAAAAGGGTAACTCAAGCTATCTCTTATCCGAATTCATGGCAGAAGCCCAAAGTCTGGGTGCCCAAACCCACGTGGTGGAGGTGGATAAACAGAATATTCAGCCGTGCAAAGAGTATATCGTCTGTGAAAAAAAAGGGTTTTGTCCCATCGACGACGATATGAAGCATGAGATCTATGCCCTGCTGCGCCGCGCAGATGTGATTGTGGTCGCCTCGCCAGTATTTTTTTTCAATGTTACGGCCCAGCTCAAGGCCCTTATCGATCGCTGCCAGACCTTCTGGGCCCGCAAGTATAAATTTAAGCTCAAGGACCCCAACAGCAAATATCGTCGGGGGTTCATGCTTGCGGTAGGTGCCAGCCGGGGCAAGAGCCTCTTTGATGGCATCCATTTGACGGCCAAATATTTTTTTGACGCCGTGGAAGCCAGCTATGACGGCAGCCTGACCTACCGGGGCATTGAAAGCGCGGGAGCTATGCAAAAGCATCCCAGCGCCAAACAAGAAGTCCGTGAAGCGGCCCGCAAGGTTTTGCAGCCCTTTGTGGGCCGCAAAAAGATTCTGTTTGCCTGCCGCGAAAATGCCTGCCGCAGCCAGATGGCGGCCGCCTTTGCGCAAGTGCACGCCGGCGACATGCTCGAAGTCTATTGCGGAGGCAGTGCACCGGCCGACCAAGTCAATCCGGTCATGCTCGAGGCCATGCATGAAAAACTGATCGACATGGCTTTCCGCAACACCCAAACCATCGAAGCGGCCCTGGCTGAAGGTCAACCCGACATCATTGTTAACATGGGCTGCGGCGAAGCCTGCCCACTGGTTCCAGGGGCCGCCCGATACGATTGGGACCTGCCGGATCCCGCCGGCAAATCCCTGGACTTCATGCGTGATGTGCGCGACCGAACTGAACAGCGGGTACTCGAGCTCATCGACACCTTGACTTAGAGGTTACAGGAGTTGGAGGGCGGCAATCCAGGAGCCATGCTACACAACTTAAAACCGTTGATCCGTGGTTTAAGGACTGGGACCACTTCTAAAAATGAGGATCAATGGCAGAAAAGAACACCCCCGAACAAAATATCTCAGTCCGAGGGTGGGAGTATGAGGTTGCTGGGCTAGTATATATGGGCTAAGTAGCTGGAGAGAAAAAGGCGCTCACCGAATGATCCGAGTTCGGATAGCTACTCTAAACAACGAACTCCGAGATTCGTTTTGCTCTTGGCATCCTTCGATGAAAGGAAATATGGCAGAATCCCTTCTGCTTGCTCCTAAGCCACCGGTTTTTAATGGTTTCCGTTATCAGAAAAATTATCAGGAATATTTTTTAGTGTCTATCCATAGTTTGTGTCTGTCTATAATTAACCAACTCTTTCGACCAGAATTTCGGCAATATCTTTTGTTAGAAGTGATTCCTCCACTTTGGCACTCTTCACTCCGTCTTCAAACATGGTCAAGCAGAACGGACAATTGGAGACCAGGATCGGCGCATCGGTTTCGACGGCCATTTTAACCCTTTTGACATTCATCCGTTCGCCGATTTTTTCCTCGGCGAGAATTCGGCCGCCGCCCGCACTGCAGCAGAACGCCTCCGCCCGGTTTTTATCCATCTCAATTATAGTGCCGCCCGCAGCTTTGATGAGGCCTCTCGGCGTATCGTAGATATCGTTGTGCCGGCCAAGATAACAGGAATCGTGGTAGGTACAAGAAAGTTCACGGGAATCTATCTGCAGTTTTCCCGAGGCAAGCAGTTTTTCCAGAAAGACGATGTAACTTTCGACTTTGACATTGGCATCAAGCCCTAAATCACGATAATCTTTTTCCAGGGTGTTGAAACAATGCGGACAGGTCGTGACAATTTTCTTTACCCCATAGGATTTTATCTTCTCGATATTTTCTCCAGCCAGACTCTGGTACAAATACTCGTTGCCCATCTTACGCATCGGCTCACCGCAACATTTTTCTTCCTTACCAAGAATCCCCACCTTCACCCCGGCTGCCTGACAGAGCTTGATAAAGCTGCCAGCGACGGCAATATTACGTTTATCAAAGGAACCGTAACAACCGACAAAATAGAGAATATCGATCTCACCATCATCGGCCAACGTTTTGACACCCAGTGGTTCGGCCCAGTCTCCTCGCTCGGCATAACCAATACCAAGTGGGTTACCGTTTACTTCGGTCGCTTCCATGGCGGTCATCACCTCTTCACCTGGGAATTCACCCTCCATAAGAACCATGGCCCGACGACAGTCAATGACTTTTCGGATATGCTCGATCGCTGCTGGGCAGATCTCCTGACAGGCACGACAGGTGGTACAAGCCCAGAGGGCATCTTTTGTGAAAGTGTCAATCAGGTTAGCTTCAGGATTTTGAAAAGCAACCTCCCCCAGCTGCCTGACAACCTTCATGGGAGAAAGTGGTTTGCCGGTATTAAAGGCAGGACACCTATCCTGACAGCGCATGCACAAGGTACAGGCATCGGCATCGAGGATATCCTTCCAGGTCATCTCTTTCAGGTTGGTTGCACCAAAGGTCTCGGCTTCCTCATCTTCCAGATTCAGGTTGATGAGTTTGCCTTTTGGTCCGAGATCATCAAAGAAATAATTGGTGCTGGTGGTAAAAATATGTCTGAATTTGGTACCTGGGATGAGGATAAAAAAGCCCATAGTCAGTGAGAGATGAAACCACCAGGTTACCTTGTGCAAAGCGCGGAGGCCACCCTCGCCCATGCCGGAGATGATGTTTGCCACCAGCAGTCCCACAGGCGACCAAAACGATAGCGGCGTACCCAGTTCGGTTACTGCAATGCGACATCCCTCGATAAGAAAACCGGTGAGGAGGATGGTGAGCATCAGACCGTGCATTAGAGCATCATCATTTTTGGTTTCCAAGCCTTCCGGAGGGAAAAAATATCGTCGCACCAGGAGTCCGCTCAGCATAAAAATGCACACCAGCCCGGCCGTGTCTAGAACGATGGAGAACAATAAGTAGAACGAGCCTTTCAGGAACTTTACATCAAAGAAGAGATCAGTAAAATCCGCCTGAATAAAGATCAAGGTCGTGCCGATAAACAGCAGGCAAAAGCCCCAGAAAAAGAAGCCATGCAGGAGGCCGGGCCAACGGACTTCCGCCACCTTTTTTTGCAGGAAGACATTTTTCAGCAGATGGACCAGCCGCTTATTCCGCTGATCGATCCTGTTCAGCGGCAGACTCTGTTTATACACTTCGACTCTTCGCATAAAGCCACGTACCAATAGCCCAATAGCCACAAACGTGAAGAGGTACATGGGAATCAGCGTCTCTGCACTATGACCGACATTCCAATAGATTTCCCGGGTATATTCCACTTTCTACTCCATTATTTTTTTGTGTAAAACAACTACCGATCTTCTTCAACGATCAATGTCAGGTTCAATTTCATAAGATTGTGCTACCGCTCTCTCTTTAAGATGTGCTGGAGCTCCAATAAAATTTTGCATTGATATTAAAATCACAGCAGTGGTCAATCCAACCATCGCACTTACTTCGCATATTGAATTAACGTTCAGGCATGGTTCAGTTGATACCCACTGTTGACGACCGACCTCAAACCGAGGTTTTTAGGCTCAAATTTATCCTTCTGAAAACGCAGCCTTGAAATACTCTTTGTTTAATCTGGCGATATTGCGAATCGAGATCCCCTTGGGACAGACGGCTTCACAATTTTTCACATTAGAACAATGACCAAAACCTTCATCATCCATTTGCGCGACCATTGCCAGGGCACGTTGCTTTCGCTCTACCTGCCCTTGAGGGAGCAGACAAAGTTGAGAAACTTTAGCACTGGTAAAGAGCATTGCAGAATCATTAGGACAATTAGCTACACAGGCTCCACAGCCAATGCACACAGCAGCATCCATTGCGAGTTCTGCCTGCTGGGATAGAATGGGGGTAGCGTTGCCGTCTGGAGCTCCACCTGTGTTCACTGAGACATACCCACCGGATTGTATTATACGATCAAGAGCTGACCGATCTATGAGTAGGTCTTTTTTGATCGGAAAGGCTCGCGAGCGAAAAGGTTCGATGATTAAAGTGTCGCCACTTTTGAAATGTCGCATATGCAATTGACAAAGAGTAACTTCCTTTTCAGGTCCATGGGCGACTCCATTCACAATCGCACCGCACATTCCGCAAATACCTTCGCGGCAGTCATGGTCAAAGGCGACAGGGTCTTTGCCATCCTTAGTGAGCTTTTCATTTAGTACATCAAGCATCTCGAGAAAAGACATGTCTGTGCTGATGCGATCGAGAGTATACGTATCAAAATTGCCCGATGCGTCACCATTCGGTTGTCGCCAGATCTCTAGCGTCAGGTTAATATTGTTCATGCTGTCTACACCTCAAGATTTCAGTTTAACGTCTCGATATGGTTAGATATGATGGTTAACACGTTGGCAAAACAGACCTGCCTTTCTTGCCAACGTGGGTTAAGTTGAAAAGGGTAAACCTCAACAATCAACTCAGAGCCAAAATCAGGGAGGCAGGTCATGCAGAAAATAAGGTTCTTCAGGATGAACCGTACTTTTGTTTTAACCGTCCTGTTTTATTAGGGATCAATAGAGCTTGAGATTGAATAAACTCACTATACTCAAAACAATTCATGTTGAAAGACCTATCCACAGACTAACAATTAAATCCAAGGGCGCAACGATTTAACTCTCCTCGTTGCTTTTCTAGTAGATACTCTTTTTTCGTATTCCGAGACGTGTTGCAAGGTTATGGAGATTGCTGCGATGCATATCAAGATCTCTAGCAGCACCAGCCCAGTTCCCTTGATTTCGTTCGAGTGCTGATTGAATGAGTCGTATTTGAAATAATTTTACCTCGTCTCGAAAGGAGAGATTCGCCATAGTTTGAGCAGGTGAGTCATACTCAGGTACTGGATTTACATAAAGCGCTGATCCGAGATCACCAGCCAAATGTTCAGGGAGTATTCTTAAATATTCCTCACCATGAGGTTTCTGGGACGCCTTTAATACGGCCCTTGAGAGTATATTTTCCAGTTCACGGACATTACCCGGCCAACTATAGCGACCGAGAAGTTGTAATGCACCCTCACTTATGCGGAGCTCTCCTAGTCCAAGTCGTCTTCTGGCCCGTTCAACGAAAAAGCCGGTAAGAATGGCGATATCTTCTTTTCTCTCACGCAGTGCTGGTACCTTAATTGGGTAAACGTTGAGTCGGTGATAAAGGTCGGCTCTAAACTTACCTGCCTGAACCTCTGCTTTCAGGTTTCTGTTCGTGGCCGCAAGTAAGCGCACGTCTGCATGAAGCATTTTTTCTGAGCCAATTCTTTGGATTTCGCCTTCTTGAATAACCCGCAAAATCTTGGCCTGGATTTCCAGGGAGAGTTCACCAATTTCGTCGAGAAAAAGAGTGCCCCCATCGGCCAGTTCAAACTTGCCGGCTCTATCATTGCTTGCTCCCGTAAAAGAACCCTTCACATGGCCAAAAAGCTCACTTTCAGCGAGCGATTCCGGAAGTGCCGCACAATTGAGATAGAGCATTGCTTTATCTCGTCGATAGGAATGGCGGTGGATGGCTCTGGTGACTAATTCTTTGCCAACACCGGTTTCGCCAAGGACCAAGATTGTATAGTCTGACTTAGCAACCAGCTCAATCTCCTGCCGCATTTTTTCAATTACTGAGCTCTTGCCAAGAATTTCCCAGCCTCTCTGTAGAGCAACATCCTGCATCAAGTCTGAGGCAATTTGGCCTTGGCGTTCCGCTTTTTCCTCAAGTGCTTTGAGCAAATCCGCCACCTGCATCTGCGCACCGGCCATTGATCCGATTGTTTGTAAATACTGTTTGGGAAGATGGTCAAACGTCCCAACATTAAGAGAATCGGCGGTTAGAACACCAACCAGATTACCGTCGACATACAGTGGACAGCCAAGGCAGGCATGGATGTGTCGCAAGGCATCCCGGTCCAAAACCAACATACCGTCAAAAGGATCTGGGAGTGGGCTATCTGCAGGAAAGAGTACAGGTTCACTTGATCCGCAAATAAGGTCCAGGCGCGGGTGCTCACTTCTCACATAGGCACGCCCCATGGCATCTGGGGTTAATCCCTTTGAGGCTATTGGAGTGAGCTTGTCTCCTTGGACCCGCAAAAGGGTTGCCGCGTCATAAGGAATGGCTCGGTGTAGTGCATCTAATAATCGTTGATAACGATCGTCCGAGCTCATGACTGCTGTAAGGTCCACCGCTATGGCTGAGAGGGTATGTAGTTTGTCCATAGTTATCAATTTTACAACGATGTTATATATATCGCAACATCGAAGTGTTGTATAAAGGTAAACACTCACTGTAACATATTGATATATTGCAGTTATTATTTTGGCACACTAGTTGCAAACATTCAGATTAAGAGAAGATATCTCTCCCAATAATATTTCTTGGAACGGAGATCTTAGAGATAGATTTCCGTTTGTGTAAAAGGGTCTGTTGTCGGGAGGAATATAAGCAACAGACTCAAATTGAAGTTGATTAAACAAAATTAACTTAAGGAGATACCATGAAAATTTTAAAACTAAAAGACACCAATGAATTTACTCCCGGAGCTATGAAAAGGTTCTTCCTGGTAGAAGACTCACCAAGCTTTAAGATCGTCAACTTTAACCTGGATGAAGGAGTTACCTTTCCAGTTCATTCACATGACCTGGATGGTGAGCTGTCAATTCAGGTATTAGAAGGAGAAGGATTTTTCCTAGGTGATGGAGACACAAAAATACCAGCCAAACAAGGAGATATTCTCATCTCGCAAATCCGAGAACCTCACGGAGTAAGATCAAAGACTCAAATGAGAATTCTGGTGACAATAGCTCCACCAATTTGATGACAACATCAGGAGATAGTGCTACCCATTTGAATTGAACTGTATGACTGGATAAGAATAAAAATACCATAAGGAGAATATCATGTCTCAGAAAGTTGTAATTGATGAAGAAGAATGTATTGGCTGTGAAGCTTGTGTGGAATGTTGTCCCTCAGTATTCGCCTTTGATGACGATAAAGTGAAAGCTTATGTTCTTGATGATGCAGATGCTGGAGAAGATTGTGTCGATGAGGCGATAGCTTCATGTCCAGCACAGTGTATTTCTAAAGAATGACAAAATTCACAGAATGAATTGATGGAGGAGGTGGACGCTATGAAAAAAGCACGAGAATTATCAATTAGAAATCTACTAGCTGTCGTTATTGCATTTTTCTTTATGATAAGTGCGAGCGATGCGCTCGCTCATTGTGACACGATGGAAGGTCCTGTTGTTGCCGAGGCGAGACAAGCTCTTGTGACTGGAGACGTTACCCCACTTTTGAAATGGGTTTCGAGTGACGAGGAAGAAACCATCAAAACTGCCTTCAAGCATACTCTGGCAGTAAGACAGCTAGGTGGTGAAGCAAAAACTTTAGCTGACATGTATTTTTTTGAAACTCTGGTGCGCATTCATCGAGCGGGAGAAGGTGCACCATACACGGGCTTGAAATCTGGTATTTCTGTTGATCCAGCAGTTGCTTTAGCTGACGCGGCTATAGCAACAGGCTCAGTTGACAAGCTATCTGATGTTCTGAGTAATGCTTTGAAAAACGGACTAACTGATCGTTTTAACCAGGTGATAATCTCTAGCAAACACGCTGGTGAGAGTGTAGAAGCAGGCCGTGAGTATGTTGAGGCTTACGTGCAATTCACTCACTTTGCTGAAGGCGTACATGGGATGATAAAAGGAGAAAAACAACACGCCGCTCACAACTAATGATGGCAAATGCTCCGAGTATCATGCTGGCGATTTCATTTCTGGACTTAATTAAAGGGAGCCCCACCTAGGGATACTGTAACCTGTGCGCTGGGGCTCGTTATTGGGCCGCACCATGTGGACCATTGACCTGAACCTGCTGATAGAAGGTATTAATAATACTATCGGAGATGATTCCTCATCAAAGTGATTGCTGTTCTGCATAAAGAGAAACATCGTACGCAAAAATAAACGCTATCAAATTTTATGACACCTATGGAGGTGAAAGATGCTCGCACGAAAAATAAAAGAGAACATTTACTGGATGGGCTCAGTTGATTGGGACAGTCGTCTCTTTGATTCCCTTGTCCCTCTTCCAGATGGAACAAGCTATAATGCTTATTTCATAGAAGGAAGTGAGAAGACAGTTTTGATCGATACAGATGATCCCTCTATGGCCAAGGAATTAATGGCACAACTTGAGGGCATCCCGAAGATTGATTACATCGTTTCTCAACATGCGGAACAGGACCACTCCGGGACTCTCCAGCAGGTTCTTGAAAAATACCCTGCGGCAAAGCTCATAGTAACTCCCAAAGCAAAGGGAATGCTTCTCGATTTTATGAAAATACCGGAAGAATGTTTCATAACCGTTGCAGACGGGGAGACTCTTTCGCTTGGTAATAAGACCTTGAAGTTTATCTATACCCCCTGGGTTCATTGGCCTGAAACCATGGTGACGTATCTGGAGGAAGATAAGATCTTGTTCAGCTGTGATTTTTTTGGATCTCATATTGCAACAACTGATCTTTTTGTAACCGATGAAGGGCGTATTTATGAAGCTGCGAAGCGCTATTTTGCCGAGATCATGATGCCATTTAGAAATGTCATCAAAAAGAACCTTGAAAAACTTGAACCCTACGATATAGATATGATTGCTCCGGGTCATGGCCAAATATTTCCCCGTCCGGCGTTTATATTAGATGCCTATAGAGACTGGACACTGGGAGAACCCCGCAACACCGTGGTTTTGCCCTATGTGTCCATGCACAATAGCACAAAGCTGATGGTCGACTATCTCGTTACAGCCTTGGTAAATAAAGGTGTAAAGGTCGAATTGTTTAACCTGACAGTAACCGATGTCGGGAAACTGGCCATGGCCCTGGTTGACGCTGGAACAATCATCATCGGTACTCCTACCGTCCTTGCAGGCCCTCATCCTTATGCGGCATATGCTGCTTTTCTCGCAAATGCCCTGCGGCCTAAAGCAAAATTTCTTTCTCTTGTCGGTTCCTACGGCTGGGGAGGCAAAACGGTAGAAACACTTGCCGGAATGATTCCCAATCTCAAGGTAGAGGTTATAGATCCTGTTCTCTGTAAAGGTGTGCCTGGGGAGGATACCTTTAACGCCCTGAAAGATCTTGCGAACACGATTGCTGAAAAACACAAAGAAAATGGCTTTATGTGACACCGCTCCCCAGGAGGTGTGTATAGCACGAGGTCTTCTACCCATTTACCCATTTGTTTTTATTGTAAAAAAACATGAAACGACAATGACTATTGGGTACAGATAGAGGGGTATATCAAGGATCACTCAGGAAGCTGAGTTTACCCACAATGTATTTCCACCCTGTGCAAAGGAGGCTCGATCTTGATTTTTATGAACCAAAATAAATTCATCGGAGGTGAAGTTAATGAAGGAGTCAGAGCGAACAATAGGCGAAATTGTCGCCGAGGATTATCGGACCGCAACGGTCTTTGAGGAGCACGGGATAGATTTTTGCTGCGGAGGCAAGACAGCACTTTCCCAGACCTGCATGGAAAAGGGGATAGATCTTGCCTCTATAACAGCGGAGCTTGAGACAGTAACAAGCAAGCCGGTTGAGCAAAGCCAGAATTTTAGCTCTTGGGAATTATCATTTCTGATCGACTATATCATAAATGTCCATCATACCTATATTAAGAACAATACTGGACAGATAGCGACGTATGTGCATAAAATTGCCGAGGTTCATGGCGCTCATCATCCAGAGGTAATTGAGATTGCCGCCATCTTTAATAAGATGGCAGCCGACTTGGCGGTTCATCTGCAAGAAGAGGAGGAAGATTTCTTTCCGGCCGTCAAACGAGTCGATATAGATCGAAAAAATGGTGCAACATCGAATCCGAAAGATATCGAGACTATTAAGAATTCCCTTATTAAGCTCACCTCTGAGCATGAACAAGTCGGTGACGCGATCCACAAAATTCGCCATCTTGCCAACGGCTATGCGATACCGGGGGATGTCTGTAATACTTTTATGATTACATATCAGAGACTCAAGGAATTTGAGGATGACCTCCATAAGCATGTGCACCTTGAAAATAACATTCTTTTTCTGAAAGCAGGGCAGCTGTTGAAACAATAATAAGCGAGAGAGCCGAGTTTTTTATGCAGAGTACAGAACATGTTCTGTTGACTGATAATTTGACAGAATTAATGCAAGGCATTGAAGATAGTCTGATGGCATCAACAGATGCAAGAGGAGAATGAAATGGTACACAATTCACAGGAAAACCCGTTGTCTCCCTGGTGGCGACATGCGGTAATCATCGTCATGATTTTCGGTTTCGGGGTCCTCAGTATCCTGACCGTTCTAACCTACAACAACGCGCCGCCCATCCCCCAAAATGTTGTTGATGAAAAAGGCACAGTCTTATTTACCAAACAGAACATTGAAGCAGGACAGGATGTGTTTTTAAAATATGCCCTCATGGAGCACGGCAGCCTATGGGGACACGGGGCATATCTGGGACCAGATTACACAGCCGACCATCTGCATAGGGAAGCTCTGATTGTTCAAGATGTCATAGCGCGAAACAATTTCGGCAATTCTTATAACAATATTACATCGGAACAAAAGGCGTTCGTCTCACAGGAATTGGTAACCGAGTTGAAGACAAACCGCTACGATGCTGCCACAGGTAATCTTACTTTCTTTCCCGGTGAAGTAATCGCCTACCAAGAGCTGTTCACCTATTGGACTGATTTTTTTACCAAAGAAAAAAGTGCGCCGGGGCTTCCTCCTAATTATATCAGCAATCCGGGGGAATTAAAGGATCTAACCGCCTACTTTACCTGGGCGACCTGGGCTACCGTGACAAATCGACCAAATAAGGACTACACCTATACCAATAACTGGCCCTACGAGCCACTCGTCGATAATCATCCTTCCAGCGAGGCCTATATCTGGAGTGCCCTCAGTTTTGTAACACTCCTTGGCGGGCTCGGTCTGGTATTGCTCTTCTTTGGCAAATTTAGCTTTCTGGGGTGGGAAGGGGGAAAAGACGATTTTAAACTTTTGCCGCCACCGCCTCGTTCGTGGACACTCACCCCCAGCCAGTGGGGAACGGGCAAGTACTTTCTTATTGTGGCTCTCTTATTCCTGCTCCAGACCTTAGTCGGCGGCGGTCTGGCTCATTACCGGGTGGAACCGTACGGCTTTTATGGCTTACATTTTATACTCAATTTATTCCCTTATAATCTCCTGAGAACTTTTCACCTGCAACTGGTCATATTCTGGATAGCCACCGCGTGGGTCGCAGGAGGGTTGTTCCTCGCCCCATGGGTTGGCGGGCAAGAGCCCAAAGGACAGAAGCTCGGCGTTAACGTGCTTTTTGTCGGCCTTTTGGTAGTGGTGCTCGGCAGCCTTGGAGGCGAGTGGCTTGGTATCAATGATAAACTGGGTCCACTGTGGTTCTGGCTGGGCAGCCAAGGTTCCGAGTATCTTGACCTGGGGCGTTTCTGGCAAATTCTTCTTGCGGCTGCGCTGATCTTCTGGCTCTTTCTCATGTTCAGAGCTCTTCGCCCGGCTATTGCCAAGGAGGGGAAATCGGACCTTTCTGCGCTTTTTCTCTATGCAGCAGTAGCCATTCCTCTGTTCTATGTTCCCGCCCTTTTCTATGGACCACATAGTAATTTTGCCGTCATCGATAATTGGCGCTTCTGGATCATCCATCTCTGGGTCGAGGGATTCTTTGAACTTTTCGCCACGGTACTCGTGGCTATTATGTTCCGTTATATGGGTATTGTAAGCGCCCGCACCGCAACTCGTCTTGTCTACCTTGACGCCATTCTTTTTCTCATTGGCGGAATTGTCGGCACGGGGCACCATTGGTATTTCACTGGCCAGGGTGTATTGAACATGGGCCTTGCATCATGTTTTTCAGCTCTTGAGGTCGTTCCTCTTACCCTGCTCACCTTGGATGCTGCAGGATTCATACGGCTTCGCAAGAGAAATCAGCTGTCTGACGGCGCAGATATGGCCTCTAAACAGAAATGGGCCATCTACTTTTTCATCGCGGTTGGTGTCTGGAACTTCGTGGGAGCCGGAATTTTTGGGTTCCTCATCAATACCCCCATAGTGTCTTATTTTGAAATGGGAACAACACTGACAGCCAATCATGGCCATGCGGCTATGTTCGGCGTATTCGGTATGCTGGCCCTTGGAGTGCTGGTCTTCTGTATGCGATCTATGCAAAGCGATGCAGTGTGGGCTAGGACTGAGAACTTCGTAAAGGTTGGCTACTGGGGACTCAACATCGGTCTTGCTTTGATGGTGGTGCTTGATTTGTTCCCTGCCGGAGTTCTCCAACTTTGGGATGTACTCACAAATGGTTACTGGCATGCCCGGAGTCTTTCTTTCATCATGACGGGTACGTTTCATACCGTGGAGTGGATTCGGATTGTAGGCGATCTTGTTTTTCTTCTCTGCGGGGTTTTCCCGATTGTACTGGCTGCTGTATTGTCTTTTTTGAAGCGTGATCTCAAGCCTGCCATGGAGTAGAAACCGTATTGAAAGATGACTATCCACCCTCTCATGCTGATCTACAGCCGGAGAGGAAGAGAAAGGTTCGGCAATTTCTGAAATGCAAAACAGAAACGGGCCTTTCTTCTAAGACAAAATTGGCCAACGCCTTGTTTTCGCCTGTGAAGCCTTCATAAGTAAAAACAAAAAGCAGCATCTTATAGTACCATGATTAAATTAGATTATTGACTTCAATTTATATCAGAAAGCTTGATCCTAATGAGCTTTGATCTGGTGGAGGATGGACTGGAAATCACATGGAGTTCTGACTTGAATAGCATAACACATGCATTGGTTATGAACTAAAAGTTGTTAAAACCTGCAAATGAAATTTATTTCCCCAAAATGAGCCTGTAAACCGAAATTGCCCTAAGGAGGATTGCCATGGCCGAACGACGCAAAATCACTGTCGATGGAAATGAGGCTGCGGTGTCTATCGCCCATCGCTTAAGCGAGGTGATCTGTATCTACCCCATTACACCTTCCTCCCCGATGGGGGAATTTGCAGACGAATGGTCTGCATGCAAGAAACCAAACATTTGGGGGACTGTCCCCCAGGTCACCGAGATGCAGTCTGAGGCAGGGGCGATTGGTGCTGCCCACGGCGTTCTTCAGACTGGGGCACTCACCACTACATTTACGTCGTCCCAAGGCCTCCTCCTTATGCTTCCCAATATGTACAAGATTGCAGGGGAGCTTACCTCTTACACGATGCATGTGGCTGCCAGAGCCCTGGCCACTCATGCGTTGTCAATTTTTGGTGATCACTCCGACGTGATGGCGTGTCGGCAAACCGGCTTCGCCATGCTGGCATCAGGATCGGTTCAGGAGACCCACGACCTGGCCATTATAGCCCATACCGCGAGTCTTCAGTCACGGGTGCCCTTTCTCCACTTTTTCGATGGATTCCGCACATCTCACGAAGTGGCCAAAATCGATGAACTTATCGACCAGGATCTACTGGCCATGATCGATTACGACACGATTACGGCCCACAGAAAACGTGCGCTAACTCCGGACCATCCGCTCATCCGGGGTACCGCCGAGAATCCTGACACGTTTTTTCAGTCCAGGGAGGCCTCGAACCTCTTTTACATGGCATGCCCTGAAATCGTACGTCAAATCATGGACCAGTTCGCTGAGCTCACTGGACGAAAATATCAACTCTTCGACTATGTGGGCCACCACGATGCAGAGCTGGTCATTATCCTCATGGGCTCTGGAGCCGAAGTAGCTCAAGAGACCGTCGAGTGGATGGTGAATCAGGGTGAAAAGGTGGGTCTTGTGAAGGTGCGACTCTACAGGCCTTTCTCTGTCAAGGAATTCGTGGCTTCACTGCCTCGGACCGTAAAGAGACTGGCAGTACTCGACCGCACCAAGGAGCCGGGATCTGTAGGAGAGCCCCTTTACCTTGATGTTGTCAGTGCACTCAGGGAAGCAAGACATCAGGACACATTTCCCATACAGGAGCCCGATGTGATCGGAGGCCGATACGGCCTTTCTTCCAAAGAGTTCAACCCTGCCATGGTGAAAGGCGTTTTTGACGAACTCAAAAAAGATAATCCCAAAAATCATTTTACTGTGGGCATCATAGACGATGTGACTCATACCTCACTCGACTATGACCTGGATTTCGACATCGAGCCTGACGATGTGGTGCGAGGGGTCTTCTTCGGCCTGGGTGCCGACGGGACCGTTGGGGCCAACAAGAATTCAATCAAGATTATCGGAGAGGAGACTCCCAACTATGCCCAGGGCTATTTTGTCTATGACTCCAAGAAGTCAGGAGGAGTAACTATCTCTCATCTGCGCTTCGGACCGCGTATCATTCGCTCAAGTTACCTTATCAAGCAAGCCAGCTTTGTAGCTTGTCACCAGTTCATGTTTTTAGACAAATACGACATCCTTGATTACGCGGCTCCCAATGCCGTATTTCTTTTAAACTCGCAGCATGGGCCTCAAGAGGTGTGGGACCACCTACCCCGTGAGGTACAGGAACAGATCATCGAAAAGAGCCTTGTTTTCTACGTGATAGATGCCTACAAGGTGGCCCAGGATACTGGAATGGGGGCGCGCATCAACACCATTATGCAGACCTGTTTTTTTGCAATTTCGGGGGTGCTTGAAAGAGAAGAAGCCATTGCCAAGATTAAAGGAGCTATCGAAAAGACATATGGCAAAAAAGGCCATGAAGTGGTCCGGAAGAATTTCGAAGCAGTAAATGAAACACTGGCCAATCTGCATCAAGTCAAAGTGCCGAGCCAGGTTACGTCCATCCGCACTTGCCCGCCTACGGTTTCTCCAAAAGCACCGGAGTTTGTTAAACGCGTTGAGGCTGTGATGATGGCAGGCAAGGGAGACTCCTTGCCTGTGAGTGCCTTACCCGTAGGTGGTACCTGGCCTATGGGAACAACTCAGTGGGAAAAACGAAATATCGCTCGGGAGATTCCCGCCTGGGATCCTGCCGTTTGCATTCAATGCGCCAAGTGCTCATTCGTCTGTCCCCATGCCGCTATACGTACCAAGGTATATGGGCCAGAGCAACTTGAGGCAGCACCGCCTGCCTTCAAGTCCGTTGATGCGAAAGGCAAAGAGTACATGGGAAAGAAGTTTACAGTTCAGGTGGCACCGGAAGACTGTACGGGATGCCGGTTGTGCGTGATGACCTGCCCGGGGATAAACAAGTCGAAACCGAGGTTCAAGGCGATAAACATGGAACCGCAGCTTTCTCTCAGGGAGCAGGAACAGGCCAATTGGGCCTTTTTCCTCGATCTACCCGAGGCTGAACGTACGCAAATGAAAATGAACGTCAAAAACTCTCAGCTCCTGAGTCCTCTTTTTGAGTTTTCTGGCTGTTGTGCAGGATGTGGCGAGACCCAGTATATAAAACTTCTGACACAACTTTTTGGCGACCGGAGTCTTATCGCAAACGCTACGGGGTGCTCGTCCATTTACGGGGGGAATCTCCCCACTACTCCTTTTAATACGAATAAAGAGGGCCGAGGGCCTGCTTGGTCTAACTCTCTCTTTGAGGATAATGCCGAGTTCGGGTTTGGAATGCGTCTAGCCCTCGACAAGCATATTGAACAGGGTCAGGAACTCCTCAAAGGGCTGGCTACCCAAGTTGGGAAAAATCTTGCCAGCAGCATTTTAGAAGATGACCAGTCCACTGAGGCAAATATTAAGATCCAACGGGAACGAGTGGCAAGTCTCAAGGAGAGGCTTGCGAGCATCAAGGATTCGGCGGCACGCAGGCTCGAGCTGCTCGCGGATTACTTTGTCAAAAAGAATGTCTGGATTGTGGGGGGCGACGGGTGGGCCTATGACATCGGCTACGGTGGCCTTGACCATGTTCTGGCCATGGGTCGCAACGTTAACATCCTGGTACTCGACACTGAGGTCTATTCTAACACCGGAGGCCAGCAGTCGAAGGCCACATCGATGGGGGCTGTCGCCAAATTCGCTTCTTCCGGAAAGACTATCGCCAAAAAGGACCTTGGTCTCATGGCAATGAGCTATGAAAACGTATATGTGGCTCGGGTAGCCTTTGGTGCCAACGATCAGCACACTGTGAAGGCTTTCCTTGAGGCAGAATCTTACCCAGGCACCTCCCTCATCATTGCCTACTCCCCTTGTATTGCCCACGGCTATGATCTGGCCTATGGTGGCAAACAACAAAAGCTGGCAGTTGATTCAGGCTACTGGCCCATTTACCGTTTCGACCCACGGCGGACTGACCAGAACCTGAATCCTTTCCAGCTTGACTCCGGTGCTCCAAAGGTACCGCTGGCCGATTACATGTACAACGAATCCCGCTTTCGGATGCTCCAAAAACTTGACCCCGAGCGGGCCAGTGCGCTTTTAGCCAAAGCCCAGAAAGAAGCGAAACGTCATTTCGCCCTTTACGAGCAACTTAGTCAACTTAAGGAAGGCGGTTCGTCTTCCGAAACCCCCGATAAATGAGGAGTCATCATGGACCTTTCCACAAGTTATTTAGGACTAAAGTTGCCTCACCCTCTCATGCCGGGAGCGTCTCCCTTGGTAAAAAATCTCGACACTGTCCGGCGTCTTGAGGATGCAGGGGCTGCTGCCATCGTACTCCATTCTCTGTTTGAAGAGCAAATCATCAGTGAACAGTTTAGAGAGGAGCAAGATGTGGAGGTGCCAGAAGAATCCTTCGCCGAAGCAATAACTTACCATCCCCGCAGGAATGAATACAGGGCCATTGGATCCGAGTACTACTTAGAGCGAGTCCGAAAGATCAAGGAAATCGTCAGCGTTCCGGTAATTGCTTCACTCAACGGGATCTCGATTGGAACTTGGATCGAGTATGCCGCCAAATGTGAACAGGCAGGGGCTGATGCCCTTGAACTCAATGTCTACTTTATGGCAACTGACGCTGAAGAGAGCAGCGAGACCATAGAACACCGTGTGGTGGAAGTGGTGAAGGCGGTAAAGAGCACCGTTACAATTCCTGTGGCCATAAAACTCTCACCGTTTTTCTCCTCGCTTCCCAACTTGACAAAACGCATCGAGGAGGCCGGGGCAGACGGAATATTACTCTTCAACCGCTTCTACCAGCCGGATATTGACGTGGAGAAGCTTGAGGGAGTACCGAATCTACGCCTTTCAGATTCGAGCGAACTCCTCCTGCGGCTTCGCTGGATCGCAATCCTATCCGGCAAGGTGGGGCTCTCTCTCGGTTGCACCGGTGGCGTGCATACGGCCATAGACGCCCTAAAAATGGTGATGGCCGGTGCCCATGGTGTGCAAATGGTCTCAGCCCTGCTTAAAAACGGACCTGATTACTTGCGTCAAGTACTGGATGAGATGACCTCCTGGATGGAGCAACACGACTACGAGTCGATCGAGCAGATGAGGGGCAGCATGAGCCTTCTCAACTGTCCCGACCCGGCGGCTTTTACGCGGGAGAATTATATGCGTATCCTCCAAGGTGGAACCAAATACGTATGATTTAATTGAGCCAATTCCGCGCCCTTGGTAAGACTGAAGTAATTTCTGAAAATGTCGCCACAGGCAGCATGTAAGTGGGAGACGATTTGTATGGAAACCAAGAAGAAGCATATTGTGGTCATCGGCGCCGGATACGGCGGAATTACGGCTGTTTTGAGGCTAGCAAAGCAGTTTTCCAGACAATCGGAGATTCAAGTTCATCTGGTCGACAAAAACAACTACCATTTACTTAAGACCCAACTGCACGAAGCCGCTACTGGAAAAAAACAGGTCGCTATCCCAATAGACCGCCTGCTTCGGCGTTATAATATTGTTTTTCATCTCGACGAAGTCACTGGTATTGAGCCTGACAGGAAGTTTATTCATACAGAGCATGGGCAACTGCATTTTGATATTCTGGTGCTGGCACTTGGGAGCCAGACCAACTTCTATGGCATTCCCGGTCTCTCGGAGCATGCATTCACCCTCCAATCCCTGAGAGATGTACAGGGCATTCACGACCACATCTCCAAACACTGTGCGCTTGCTGCTTCGGAGCCGAATGAGCAGAATCGTAAAGCAATATTGCGATTTGTCATTGGAGGAGGTGGATTATCCGGAGTGGAGCTCGCTGCCGAGATTGCCGACCTCAGCGCCCGTTGTACCCGTAGCCACCGGGTAAACTCAGCCGAGGCGGAGATCATTATAATTGAGGCAGGCACTAGCCTCTTACCACATCTGGGAGAATCACTCTCTGAAAGGGTCAAAAGAGAGCTATCGGAAAAAGGAGTTACTATTATGACAGATACCAAAATCATCTCCTTATCCGTAGATGCAGTCACGCTGTCTTCGGGAAAAACTCTAATGACAAAGACATTGGTCTGGACCGGAGGTATTCAAATTACGGACATGTTTAAAGAGAGCCAGATCAAGACTGGTGGTTTGGGTCGGATACTGGTCGACGAATATCTTCGCGCAGTGGATTATCCTTTTATTTATGCCGTTGGTGATAATGCTCTGGCAATCAATCCCATTACCGGCAAACCCGTTCCGACCAGTGCTCAATTTGCATTGCAGGAGGGAAAGCTGGTCGCCGATAATATTCATGCAACTACAGTCGGTACAAAGTGCAAGCCTTATGCCCCCTCGGCCATGGGAGAAGTCGTCGGGTTGGGCAGGCATTTGGCGGCTGGCTGGCTGGCGCTTCCCTTTAAGAAGAAGCTCTCTTTTGCAGGATACATGGCGAGCCTGATCGGGACGGCTATACAGGAGAAGCACATCTTTCAATTACGAAAACTGAGTCGAAACTGGACCATGAGGTAATAACTGTTTTCCATTCGGCATATCAACCGACATGTATATATTTCCTGGCCGATTACCACAATTTTATCAGAGCACTTTGTTATTTTTAGAAATCTAAAATTATTTCCAGTCACCTTATAGGCTGCAGTCACCATCATTTCCGAGTGCCTCCGCCCGGTTTTGCATGCTCTTCAGCCAGCCTTAAATTAACAGGGAAGAAAAGTCAGGTGGAGATTCAGTGGTGAGGGGCACAGGAAAAAATGGGATTCCATAGGTGATTTTGGTGGGATCGTTCTGTCACTTTATAAGGCTTTGAAGTATGTTATGGCTGATCCTACGGAATGCCTTTGGCCATATTGAGACTTGAACAAAGAATTATTAACGGCGATACTTATGTGGGTTATTGATATTCGACACTGGCTCAATGATGAACAAACAGGGCCAGGTGCACCTCAGTTAAGATTAAAGGTCGCGAAATTGGCCGAGATTATCACCTATGCCACTGCTCGAAACCGTGACCTTGTGAGCGGGGCCCCCCCCAAATGCTGGCGACGCCCAAACCACAAACCATGCACTGGCAGGTTGAAGGTCCATTCTACTGAGGATGATCGGATTCACTGGATTTGCCCGACATGCGGCGATGATGGCATTATTGACGGCTGGCGTGGTCTTATCTGGGATGTCAGCGTCTATGGCGATGGAGGTCGTGTTGTGCATTGAAATTAACGATTGCCCCGATTGTCAGATCCCGGAAAATCCTCATTGAAAATCCACAATAGCAGTTTAAATATAAGTTCGGTTCGGCACGGGTCAGGATGAGAGACCGGTAACCATCATGACACCCAGTCTCCCATCACACAGTCACTTTGTCGAGAGTTCATCTTTCTTTCTGTTGGTAACTTGCCGCATCTCCTGTAGCTCCTGAGGCACATAATACTTGAACCTGACCTGCTTGCTCAACTGACCAGTGAACTCAGAGAAGGCCATGGTTATCTTCCGCGCCTCATCCATGAGCTCAGCCCCTGCTTCATGGGAAATCCCTCCTGGCTCTCCCAACTGCCCCTTGAAATGAGCATACGCCTGGTCGAATTGCCGCAGAACATTGAACATTATGCTGCCCAATGGTGAGTTGATTTTCATGACTCTTGAGCCACGCTCCTTGATCATGGAGATTTTTTTCTCCAAAATCTCTTCCTTAGTTAATCTCCTTTTTTCATGCGACGTTTCCTTCATTTTTTTCTCCAATTTACTCTCCCTGTATATTGATAGATTTGATTAATTGATTTTAAGATTTACCAGTAATCCTGGCATGGTTGCGTCTGATTTTACTTCTCCGCCACATATCCATTAAAAAGACAGACCCGTAAGGAAAAATGGCGGCTACCAGGACAAATAGAGAACAACGAGTGGCTATCGGCATGATATTGGGAAGCATAGTCATATAGCCATAATAGATTGCCTCGGCATTTTTGCTTGAATATTGAGCAAGTTGCCAGACCCTTTCCGGGGTGCTCAAGCCGGTAAGCAAGGTATAGAAAACATAAATGATGAAACTTTTCACCACCAGCACGAGCATCCTGCCGGTGAAAAATGCATTGATGGCCTTGCGGGTAACAACACCAACAAAATATTGACTGATATAGGCGCAAAGGAAGGTGTTGGCGATGACCGGCAGAAAAGGAAAAGAGCCGAACATGGTTTTTAAAAACAAACATGGTGATTTCAAGACAAAGGGTACCAGATAAAATTCAACCGCTGGCAGAAGCAAGAGCAAAAAGAGTCCTTCTGTCAGACCACTTTTAGCCCCGACACCGAAAAAGCCCAGAGAATTTTCCAGAGTCAAAAACTCTGCGGGTAATGCTTTACCCAATTTTTCAGCCATGCAATAATGCTGAATATCCGAGATTACATTAATAATGCTCCTCGGCTTTACATATTGACGGCTGTCTGTATTGATAAATGTGGCATTCGGGCTATATGAGCCGCCTCTACCACCACTGCTGCTGCCGCTATTACTACTGCCGGAACTACCGCCCTTATAGCCACTAAAGCCACTACTGTTTATGCTGTTGCTCATGCCTGTTTATCTCCGTGAACTGATTCAACAGATACCAGGTCCAGGAGGATACCGGATTTAGCATCTTCCATAGCGGCAATAGAATCAAAAGCCTCAGCATGACAAGGCGTGTAGTAGCCGTTCATGGTTCCACCTGATTTCATGGTTACGGTGTAATATGCCCCAAAATAATTGTCATGCAAAAGGCCACCGGCGATGACATTCTCCTGTCGAAGTTGATGGACGATGGACAACAATATCTCCCGCATTTCTTTATCTTCCATAGAGACTACTTCCAGCACTCCCGCTTTTTCCGCCTGTTTCTTGGCAATCACCTCCAGTATCTTTGGCATAAAATAGACAACACCATTCGGCATGGAAAATGCCTGGAACCTTCGCCCCTCTAATTTATTGATATAGGGCCGCATGTCTTTCAGTAATTCATGGGTGTTAAGCCAAGACAAGTTGATGAGCTTTGGGGCTGCCATCTTCTTTTTTGTCTCTGGTTTTTCATCAAAGATGCCGTCTTGCGCCTTTGCTTCGTTGTGCCACCCAGGAGGCTTTTCTAATGGTTGAAGTTGCTCCTGTGCCTGCTCTAACTCTTGTTGTCGTGCAAGTTGATCTGCCCGTTTCAAAGTCTTGCCAAGTAGCTCTTGAGGCTGTTTGTGGTGGAATTTTACGGCCTGCAAGATTTGCTCTTTTTGGTGAAGTTCACTGAACGATTGAAGACCGACCAGAATCCGACCAGCGGCTAAGGGATGTTCGCCCAGGCTGTACAAATGCCCCCGGATGGATGGCAGTTTCCCCAGATCATGGGACAAGGCAGCAATGATGGTGTCCGGCATAAGATAGCCGGTATCAGATTCCTGCAGCAGCCGGATAACCTGTTCAGCCACATTCAGGGAATGGTTGATCAGGTTTGTTTGACCAAGCAGGGTATAGGTGTTGGAATCCCAGGTGGCTTCTACATCACGACTGACATTGACAACAGATGGACACCCACCTTCCGTGTCCAGCAACAACAAAAGATCACGGCAAACTGCCTGTTGCTGGACAGCATGGCGTAATGGTTGAATATGTTTGTGGTAGAATTCCTGTATCCGTGCATTCTGAAATTCGATGATTACTTCTTCGATAGCTTCCAATACAGGCTCATCCCGCCAGAGTGGTGCCAGATCAGCTATATTGACCTCTCCGTTTTTAATCCACAACTGAGATAATTTTTGTATCAGCACTTCCTTTTTGACTACATCAGATTTTTTCTCTGACCTGACGAAAAGCAGCCATATTGTTCCAACAAAGAACAAAATTCCCAGGCCAAGGCTGATATTGATCTGGACAGCAGTCATCCGTCCCCCCTCCCCTCTTCGCCTGATAGTTCTTCCTGATAATCGTCCCATTGTGGCCTGATTTCGGGAAAGATCACCTTGAGATTAGCCAAGGGAACATCCGCTGTGATTCCCCGATAAATTCCTGAATAGGTAGTCATGAAGAACTGACGGGGAGCCAGGTTCAACACTTCGGTGTGCTTAACCCGTACATCCTCGGTCTCTCTGATAGCCAGCCCACCACCCACAGAGATAACTGGACTAAAGACCCGTTTTTCTCCAAGATGGTCTGAGATATAGGTGGCGGTCTTGGCATCCGGCACCCGCATAAACAATTTGGTATTGCAGTTATCCAGGATAGTATTGGCTCGATCCTGGCCAATCTCGGCATAGAGTTGGCTCACGGACTGGCAATAGCCGTGGATAAAAACACCTGCGCCGCCGGCCTTGGCAAAGAGCTCCTCAATCCCGTCATAGAGAACAGATTGGGCCTCGTCGATATGTAGGGCCAGAGACGGAAATATCTTTTTATCACTAGAGTACCTGCGACCGACAAAAGCCTGAATATTAGAAACAATGACCTTCCCAGCGGTATAAGCCGCCCGTTTGGTGAGCAAAGAGCCCAGTTGGACAATCAGGATAACGCCTTTGTCTTGCTCCAGGCGGCTAATGAAACGGTTCTCGTTGGCCTGGCCAAGAATCTGTCCGACATTGCCACTGGTTAATTCTGTCAGTGCCACACGCAGCGAAGAGGCAACCTTGGAATGGTAATCGGCTGTCGAAGCGATGATCCTTCGTAAATTCAGAGCAAGCTGCCTGGCCTGTGGGGTGTCAATACCTTCGATTTTTTCTTTGAGCTTCTCCAGATCAGCATGACTGATATTGTTTTTGACATCGTTGAGATTGAAATCCGGTTTTCTCTTATTGGCTTCAGCCAGCAAGATAAGGGCTTGTATCACCACCAGGCTGATTTCGTAGGCAACCGAGAAGAAATAAGGCTCCCTGCCTACCGCAACACCGGCAGTAATATGGGCCACAATTTCCTCGACCATATAGTAATGCGAGAGTGGATTAAAAACTGCACTGTATTGGGGAAAGACCGGGGTAAGCAGTATTAAATCCTTCTGCCTGCCGGTATTGTAAGCCACCTGTACTATTTTGGAGAAAAGTTCGTTGTCACCCTTGGGGTCGATGACTACCACCGAATACCCCTTGCGAATGTCCTGCTCGATGATTCCTTCCATTGTGCGGGTCTTTCCCACCCTGGTTGTCCCGAAGCACCAGAAATGCCCTTTGCGGTCATTATCAGGGAAGCCAAGCGGTATTATCTTGTCTGGATGGTCCAGGTGAAAGCCATCGCCTATCTGGGTATACGGCTCTTTGGGTTGTTTTTTTCTCCAGATCAAGATTTATTACCCACTGCGATCTTTTCTACCGTAACCTGAATATGCTCATGCAATTCCCTGGATACAGTCAAGATTACCTGTTTTGGTAAACACCCGCTGGCTTCAACAAAACTCTTATGGCCGACATACCGTTTGGCGCAATACAGAGTTATCTCTGTGGCAGTGCCAAGCTGCTCTCTAAGCAAAGCAGTCACCAGATTCTTTGAAACACGATCAACCACCACCTTGACCCGTGTGATCCCGCGCATTTTTACAGAGTCAACCCGTCGCAGATGAAATGCTCGTCTTTGGCCAACGGCCAACGTATTCCGTTCATGCACCCCAACACGATTCAATGGACACTCGGCAATGATTGCCAGGCCTTTTTCAATCTCAATCTCCACCAGGAAACCATCAGTGCTTTTACGGATAATATCCCCCCATCGCAGCTCATGTTCCAATTGTTTATAACGAGTCACTTCATTCAGGCAGGCAATCTTGGTAAAATTCCGGTCAAGTGCCCTCTGGATAGTGTTCCAGCCCCGCACGGAGACAAAATCAAGTTGATTTTGCAAAGGAATACCTGACTGCTTGGCATAGTGCAGTGCCTGCAGGTAGTCGTCAGCAAACAGGACAACCGTACCTGTCCCATACCAGCGAGACAGCATAGTGGAAAAGGTCCTCTCGATCTCGGCCACAACCTGACCTCGGCTGAGGCCATATTTATCGACGAAGGAATTGATGATTTCGTTATATTGGGTCTGCATATTTGCCGGCTGTTATTTTTCTCTCCTATTATCTCTTTCCGGCCATGTATGCTTTTTTGAGGAATTATTTTCATTTTTCTTCAGTTTTTATGTGAAAAAAGTGAAATTTTCTGCAGATTTTAACGTGAAAAATTATTTTCTTGATTTCTTTCAACAAAGGATTTTTATTTGGAATATAATTCCACTTAATTTAATTAAGTAATCCCTTCCGGGAAAATAACTGAGGCTTCATGGTATATTTTTTATGATATATTTCGATGAATGACCCAGTGATTTTTGTACCAGCTATATGATTTCTGCAAGAAAAGTTTAAGCACATTTGTGCACCTCTTTTTTGAATGATTTTGGATATGGCCTCCCCCTGACAAGACGACAATTATTCTGATTTCATCGTCCTCTTCGTCAACTTTCCCAACCCCCTTTTTTTCATCAACAAGACAAATCCGTCCGGACAAATCCCATACAGGAAAAGTTTAATCGCATTTGCGAACCTCTTTTTTGTAGATAAATCCGGTTGATTTCTTTTGTCGTTGATTCACCGCAGCACATAGCAATAGAGCAACACTCCAACCCCATCAACGGGAGAAAAACAACTCTCCCTCCGGGGCATAGTTGTCTTCTCCCACAATCCACAAGATTAAAGGAGAACAACCATGTCAACACTCACAGTAAAAATTAACGAAATCAACGAATTGATCAGAAGTTTTGGCCGTCCTGCTGTGCAGGAAATTAAAATGAAGGACAGGGACGGAAAGGTGATTGGTCAAATTCGCTATGGCTATAGACCGCAATATGTATTTGACGCAGTCAATCAAATCATAGGACCGGAAAACTGGCGTTATGAACTGGTTAAGGAAGAGATTTTTGACAATCAGGTTGTCGCAGAGGTGACGTTATTTTTGAAAACCGATACCGAAGGATGGCTTTGCAAGGGATCACACAAAGGACAGATGAATATAGTGAAAGGCAATGTTGGCGATGCTCAGAAAGGGGCAATTACCGACGCACTTCAGAAATGTCTCTCCCTTTGCTCTATCGGACAAGATTCCTATCGTGGCTTACTTGAGACTGTCTACAATTCACGCAGCCCACAAGCGCCATCAAGACAATCTTTACCGAAACGCACCCCGCAATCTCAACCAATTCTTCCACCAAAAACTGAAGTGACGCAACCAACATTACCACCAACTGCTCAGTCTCAACCAGCTCTACCTCCAGAACTTACCAATTCTGCTTCCCTGCCCAAGATTGACGGTATCACGTACCAACATCAAGACAGTATTATTATAGCAATGGGCAAAGTCTTTGATAAGAAGGAGTTATTAAAAGCGGTAGGATTCAAATGGAATAAAGATCAGAAAAACTGGTACAAAGACCTGACGACCCATTAACCCATTAGACTGACTCTAACACAAGCTGTTTACATCGGTTTTACCCACCCAACGAGGGAGCAACACTCTTCCCTCAAGGGAAATCCGTGTGTTCTCCCGCAAAGTTTTCATTTTTAAGGAGGAACATCATGGATATCAAAAACACACTGCTCACAGGGTTACAAAAATTTGCAAAACAACACACCCTGACCACCCTGGGAGATCGAAGCAGCTACCTTGGCGCATCTGATATTGGATATTGCCCACGAAAAGTAATTCTTGACCGATTACATCCCGCTGAACATGACCTGGCCACATTACTTCGTTTCCAAAGAGGACACATGGCCGAGGATATTGTCGCAAACGCAATGACCGCCGCCGGTTATGTTAATTTCGACCGACAGGTTGAGGCTATTGCCAGCGGTACTACTCCCATCAGGTGCCACATCGATTTTGTGTTCAACGCACCGAAACTCAAAGCCGTACTCGAAGTCAAATCAGTTAGCGCCATTCCTGACGGGCCGTATAGCTCCTGGGAATCCCAACTGTACATGCAGATGGGGGCGTTAAAAGAACAATTTCCTGATTACACGATCAAAGGTGCAGTTCTGGCCATTGATTTAGGAAGCGGTGATATCGGATTTTTCAACGGCTACAAGCCAGATGAGAATTTATACAAAGGATTGAAAGACAGGGCGGCATCCATTTGGACAGATTATCAGTTCATGATACTCGGCCACCCAAAAAATCCACCAACCGACCCCAGCCTGCTCTGTGGATATTGTAATAACTTGACAACCTGTCCCCGATTTGCAGCCAAAGAGGTTCCTGATCTGGAAGACTTTGTCACCGAATTACGATCTTTGCAGGAACATGGCAAGGTCTTAGACAAAAAGATTGAACCCATGAAGGCCAATTTACTTTCAATAGTGAATCAAGCCGGACATGCAATCAAAGTCAACAACACCATCCTTTCTAAAGCAGTTCGCTCACGGCAACATACTGACACCGGACGCTTATCAGCATTTTTGGCGGACATGGGTCATACGATGCAAGAATTTCAAGAATCAAGCTCGTATTCATTCCTGGATATTAAAACCGCCAAGACGACAATCCCAAAAACACAAAAAGCAGCATAAACCAACAACCAAAAAAGGAGAACATCATGAACAAAGCAATGGTAATCGGCAATTTAGGCAATGACCCCGAAATGCGTTACACCCAAAAAGGTGCTGCTGTGGCAACTTTTTCTATCGCTACTACTGAAAAGTGGAAGGATGCAAACGGAGTACAACAGGAGCATACAGACTGGCACAAAATTGTTGCCTGGAAAGGACTGGCCGAAATTTGCGGAGATCACCTCAAGAAAGGCTCGAAAGTCTATATTGAGGGCAAGATGCAAACCAGAAAGTGGGAAGAGAACGGTATTACTCGTTACACCACTGAGATTATTGCCAAGAGCATGGAAATGCTTGGTGGTAAAAACTTTGATAAGGAAACTGCCTCGTCTTCGGCTGTTCATGGAAATAATGGGGATAACCCACCATCGTCGGACATGGAAGTTCCGTTTTAGTGACTTAGAAATTCTTTTCTTGCTTCTTGGGAAAGAATTTCGTGAAGGAACTTATCCCGGCTTATTTCCCGTTTACCGGGGTTAATCTGACAGAGCCGATAAAATAAGTATCACCCACCAGGGGCAAAACATCCCCTGCCGGGAGTGTCTTGCCCTTTTTTTATATTTTTTTTTAACCAAAAGGAAACAAGATATGGCACGACTCGCATCCCAAGCAAAAGCAGGATTCTATCCTACCCCGGATAGTGTTGTTTCCCTGCTTAAAACAAAAATTTCTTTTGAAAAAGACGCAAGAGCATTAGACCCTTGCTGCGGGTACGGAAACACTCTGTGCCGACTGGCAAGCCCCGACACCATAACCTATGGCGTTGAGCTTGACCACCAGCGAGCCACGAAAGCCAAATCACAGCTTTTCAAGGCAGTATGGGGTGATGCACTTACCGAGGCAAGAGTATCCGCTCAATCCTTCGGCTTGCTCTATCTCAACCCTCCCTACGATACCGCAATCAATTCAGACGACAATTCGGACAGAAGACTGGAACATCAGTTTTTACGTTCCTATATCCGGACATTGCAGATTGGTGGCATTCTCGTTTTTGTTATCCCCTATTATGTGCTGAAACATTGCGCTAGGACACTGGCCCGTAATTTCAAGCTACAGATAGTGGGGTTTCCAGATGAAGATTTTCACACTTTCAAGCAGTGCATTGTCTTTGGAGAGAAGAAAGTAGCGGTAACAGAAACAACAGCCAAAGCAACCCAGGAACACCTGGAAGAATTGGCTGGCATGCTACCTGCGGAGTTTCAAAGCGAAGTATGGCCACTGGAAACTATGGCCCCAATCGTTATTCCCAAGGCAGACAAGCCAGTAAACTTCCGTATAAATCGCCTTGACCCATTGGAAGCAATTCCAGTGATTAACAAGGCAGGGATTCTTCAAGATGTTTTGAAAGAACTTATCCCTACCAAAAACAATAATATTCGTCCATTGACTTCGCTTGCAAACGGCCACCTGGCTCTCATGCTGGCCGGAGGATACATGAACGGAGCCATTGAAAAAGATGGCCGGCAGTTGGTTATCAAAGGTGTTATCAAAAAAATCGAGACGATTGTCCAGGTTCATGAAAACGAGACCGGCGGCGGTTCGATCACCACCAAAGACCAGTACATTCCGACCGTCAAAGTCATTGACATGCAAACTGCTGAATTGATTACCGTGCAGTAGTGGCACATTCAACCCTCATCAAACCCTTACGGGAGAAACCTCCCGCACAGGGGATTTCTCCCATTTTAGTCATTACCTCAAGGAGAAATCAAATGACAACACGATACCTCATCATAAAATGTGTTGGATTCGTTTGTTATTCCAATGCCCTGATAGTAAGAAGGTCAGACCGAGAATACCAAGGCTGTTTGTTGAGCCTTATCGGTTCGCCTTCTCATGTAAAAGCCATGTCTGCGCTCATTTATGGCGGCGAGGCTGTTTGCAGGGTGTCTGGCAATAATGACGAGTCAGCTGACCTTCGTTTTTCCGGCTCAATCCGCACCTGCCGCACCCGCAAGATCGGTGAGGTAGTAAACAAGGTGCTGGTTGCAACAGGTTTAAACGAATCTTCAAATCATGCAACTGTCTTTGGTTCTGATCTGCCTACCGTGCAGGAACGAGCCTTCCGCCGTGTTGATAAAGCAACCACCATTCCACTCAAACCACAATGGCAAGAGTGGCTCTGGGAGAAAATGATATCCCCTGAAAAACTTTATAGCTTCGGCGACGAGGATTTTCAGGAAGCGTATCTGGTAAATATCCCAAGCGATGAGACCTTAGAGTTGCATGTGCTGGAAGCAATCAAGACCGGCGAGATACAGTAGCCAATCAATTGGACAACCTAACCCAAACAGGGGGAGTATATTTCCCCTCTAGGGGCCATATTCTCCTCTGTTCAACTATCAAAAGGGAGAATTATGGCAGCTATCACTGATATTGTCGAACCAGTAATTGACGGACCAAAAACCGTCAAGTTGGCCGAGTTTCTGGATGAATGGGGCGATATGCTTAAGAATCAAGTCATTCAAAACATGAACCCTGTCTATTCGCTGAAAGCGGAAGACGATTGGGATTCACAGGCCAGAGAAAAGTTACAGCAATTACTGCGGAAACCGTTTGAGTCTCAAACCAGAAAAGGCATCTTGCCAGTAGCCAGGTCTTTTTTCAAAGAAGATCACAAGGCAGCTTTCATGGTCGGTGAGATGGGAACGGGCAAAACCTTTATGGGTTTAGCCGTTGCTCATCTGATTCCTAAAACACACAAACGCATCCTTATTCAATGTCCTGGCCACCTGGTCAAGAAATGGATACGGGAAGCACAAGATACCATCCCCGGATGCAACTGCATCAACCTCAACGGGAAAAGCCTCGATCTGCTCATCGCAGGTAAGCTCACGTCAACAAAACCTGTTGGCATGGAGATTTGGGTTATGGGCAAAGAGCGGGCTAAATTGCATTTCCAGCGTATTCCCCAGCGGATTAGGGTTTTTGGAAGGCAATGTTGTCCTGAATGCGGTGGGCAAATAACAACCGATGACGATAACAACAAGTGCATATCATGCGAACATTGCAAGGCCCCGATGTGGATGGCAGATGGAACGAAAGTCCGCCGCTACGCCAAGGCCGAGTTTATGAAGCGGTTTTTTCACACCAGGAACTTTTTCGATCTACTTATACTGGACGAAGTGCATGAACTCAAGGGTGGCGGTACAGCCCAGGGTCAAGCAATGTCCTGTCTTATCGCTCGCTCAAAAAAGGTACTTGCTCTTACCGGTACTTTGATGGGCGGCTACAGCTCAAATCTTTTTTATCTGCTCTGGCGTATGTTCCCTCGTCAGATGAAGGCAGGTGGCTTTGAGTTTGGCAGGTCAATGCATTTTGCAGAACGCTACGGAGTTGTGCAACGCACCTATGACAGCAAGGATGTCAATGCAAGTCTCAATGTTGCCAGTATTGGCCGAAAGCTCGGGAAGTCACGGGTCAAGGAAGCTCCAGGAATATCACCCCTGTTACTGCCTGATCTGCTGCTTGAGCATTCGACCTTTGTACGTCTGGCCGACGTTAATGACGCATTGCCGGAATACGAAGAAATCATCGTTCCTGTAGCATTGGAACCCGACCAACAACAACCGGAATATGACCAACTCTCATATGATCTCATAAATGCCACCAGCGAAGCATTAGCTCGTGGTGATATGCGGCTTATGGGCAAAATGATTCAATCCTTGCTGGCGTATCCCGATGGATGCCGGAATGGGGAGGAAATCACCTTGGAGATTGCAGGGAGTGAGACAATAGTTGCCTCTGCACCTGGCTTGGAAATTGACCAGTTGCCCAAAGAAGAAAAGTTGCTGGAGATTATAGCAGCTGAAAAGAAACAAGGGAGAAAAGTAGCGATCTTTGTCGAACATACCGGCACACGGGACTTGCTTCCTGTATTAGAGGAAAAACTTCAGAAAAATGACATGAAGCCTCTGGTCCTTCGCAGTCAAACCGTAAAACCGGAGAATCGAGAGGATTGGCTCAAAAAGCAGGTTCAGACGGAATTGTACGATTGTCTTATTTGCAATCCCAATTTAGTAAAAACTGGACTCGATCTCCTGGAGTTTCCCACAATCATCTTTTTTCAATGTGGTTATTCCGTCTTCACTCTCAGACAAGCCAGCCGAAGGTCATGGCGTATTGGGCAAGATCAGCCGGTACGGGTATTTTTCATGGCCTATTCAAAGACCATGCAGGAAAAAGCTCTGTCGCTCATGGCACAAAAGATGGAAACATCATTAGCAGTAGAGGGCGAGTTATCAGATAAAGGGCTGGCCGCATTATCTGAATCAGAAAACAGCATGATGTACGAACTGGCAAAGGCTTTGACCGGCAAGGTTGCGGTCGAGGATATGAGTGAAGCATGGACCAGATACCGGCAGCGTGAGTTGCTGAGCAATCTGTCTATGGACGATGACCAGGATGTCACCATTACGACCACAACTACCATGAGTACTGCCTCCGGCAGTAAAGCCACGATCAGGCAAGAGTATGTTGCTCGCGGGACTGTGTATGTCAAGAAGGCCGGAGCCATCGCTTATGTCGACAACAACCGCTTCGATCTCAAGGACGGATTTGTTTTCTGGTCTGGCAGAAAGATAGGCTGGTACGACCGACAAGGTTGCGGTGCAATCAACGAAAAGCCGATTCGTATTTATAAGCCTGACCAGTGCAAGCATTTTGTCCTGGCTGAAATACGAAAAGCGGCATAACCCACTAACCCAACCCATCAAGGGGCAAGACAACCCCCTTTTTGTTTTTGGGGAAGTTTTGTTCCTTTTCGTTACGGAGGAAAACTTATGGATAATTCAGAAATCGAAATGATGGCCGAACCATTTGAAGTCGATATTACCCCAAAGCCGATCAGGATTGAATTGACTACACGGTTACGCGAACATGCGGACGCTGCTGATAATTGCACCTGGCCTTTTGGGGAAACGCTCAGACAGGCCGCAAACGAGATCGAAAGGTTACAGAGGATAGTAGAAGGTAATGACCCCGTAGCTCTGTTACGAGAGATATGGAAACCTCATCAGCCCGTCTATCTCTTTGAGGCCATCGCTGACCATACTGACACACAGGAGGCATCATAATGGAATATTATTATGACCTCGAAGTAATGGCCGATTTATTAGCTGATTTAATGGATTATTTAATGGCTGATTATTTCGAAGCCGACCACCGGGAAGATCGTCAAGATCAAGATTAGCCAAACATAAACCAATCAACCCACCAGGGACAAAACCTCCCTGACGGGGAAGTCTTGTCCCTTTTTTTTATTCACTCCAAGGAGACAAGACCATGATTGTCAATTTAGTGAGAAATATGCGGACTACTGCAAAAAGAACCGACAAAAACAACCTCGGCCATTGCATCCTGCTTTTTCTGGCTGCTAATGAAATAGAACGCTTGCAAAAGAAGCTTTTTGTTGCGGAAACCCGCAGCAATCAAAACATCAGAAGCAAAATAACTCCTCTGTCTTTAGTAAAGTCTTATCCCTCTTTAAATCAAAGGAGGAGATAGACTATGAAGTTATTTATCCTAGACGAACAAGGACAGTACGTCACTGCGACAACCCCCGAAATTATTAAAGAGGGCCGTAGCCGTACTCGCTCCTTACTGAAAAGAGGAACTGAATTTATCGGAAGTTCACAAGCGGCAAAGGAAGCAATAGCCTCAAAAATCTTTTCATACCAACATGAGGTCTTTGGTTGTCTGTTTCTGGACACCAAGAACTGCATCCTGGCCTGGAAGGAGATGTTCCAGGGGACTATTGATTCAACAACAGTTTACCCTCGTGAAGTGGTTAAGGAAACCCTGCGGCTCAATGCTACAAAGGTTATCCTCGCTCACAACCACCCTTCAGGTAAAACTGACCCATCCCAACAAGACATTGAATTGACCAAAAAACTGAAAGAAATTTTGCAGATTATAGATGTTATAGTGCTGGACCATATAATCGTCGGGGATGATATAACGTCCTTAGCGGATATGGGTATTCAGTTTTAGTGCCTTACAGATTGTTTTTTTGTTCATAAAATAAAAAATAATCTGCGAAAGGCACTTATCCCGGCTTGTTTTCCTTTTACCGGGGCTAGCTCAATTCTACGCAATCAATATCAACCTATCAGGGACAAAACTTCCCTGACGGGGGTCTTGTCCCTATTGTTTCAATCTCAAAGGAGACACGACCATGACCGCACCTATTTTTATGACCAATGACCTGATCGTTAAGTACGCTTCTGCTGCTGGTGCAATTGAGCCTGTAGATAAAGTATCCAGCCGTTACACCTTTGTTCCAACCTTAGATGCGGTTGACCTGCTGCGTGATGCTGGCTGGTTTCCGATCAAGGCAGAGCAGAGCAGCACCCGTCTCCAGGATAAGGAAGGATTTCAAAAGCATTGTATTCGGTTTACCCGGAATGAAAACTTTCAAATGAATCCGAAGGATGAGCGGGTTGACCTGGTTCTCTATAATTCTCACGACCTGGGCAGTTCCTTCAAACTGATTGCTTCGGTTTGGCGTTTGGTCTGTGGCAACGGTTTGATGATCGCATCAGATTTTGCCAACTTTACCCATCGGCATGTCGGATTTAACCAAAATGATTTTGTTGAATCGGCTGATAAAATCACCGCTTCTGCAACTGTCATCAACGACCAAATGGAGTATTTGAAAGGTATCAGTTTGGGATACGACGAGCAGATCGCCTATGCTACAGCCGCTCACAGGCTGGTATATGAGGATTTGGATAACGCGCCTATATCTCCGGAACAGTTGTTGACACAGCGTCGGTTTGCCGATGGTAACAATAGTCTTTGGACGACATTCAATCGATGCCAGGAAAATATCATTAAAGGTGGAGTAAAAGGCAAAGTCAATGGAGAAGATGGCCCTCGAAAAGTCACTACCAGAGCGGTAAAAGCCCTTGATCGCAATATCAAGCTGAATCAGGCTCTTTGGGTATTGACTGAAAAGATGGCTGAATTGAAATCCATGTCGATTGCCGCATAACTATTCAACCAACCACAGCCGTCTCCTTCGGGGGGCGGCTTTTTTTTGGATGATTATTATATCTTTTATGCTATACAAAGGTATGAATATTTATTTACTTTATTATATAACTATTTAGTTGTATTTATATGTAACAAAAAATACATACAATTTGTTCTTTACTACAGGAAAACACGATGAAAATAATAATACTCAACCAGAAGGGTGGTGCTGGGAAATCAACGATTTCCACTAACATGGCATATTGTCTGGCGATGTCTGGAAAGAAGACGCTTCTCATCGATATGGATCCCCAGGCACACAGTTCTGTTATCTTCTGCACGGACATTCCCAGAGATCAAACAGTCAATGAGCTGCTCTCGAGCAAATCGTTTAAAATTGACAATGTCATTCGTCAAGCAGTGCTCGGTGAAAATGAAGAGCCAGTTGAAAATCTTTTTATTATTCCTTCCAATATCCACCTGGCCATAACTGCCGAGCAGATCACAACGAAAATCCACAGGGAAAAGCTTCTTCATAATCATTTGAAAAAAATCGAAAAGGATTACGATTTCATCATCATCGACTGTCCACCAACAGTTAACGTCCTCACGATCAATGCAATCTATACCTCTGACATGATTTTGATCCCGACTATTTATGGACGTTATTCTTTGGATGGTATTGCCGATCTTTTTCGGTCGATCGAGGATGTGAAAGAATCGAGCGACTTTAAATATATGATTTTGAGGAATGCCCGTGACTCCCGCAACAAGCTCTCCAATGTATTTGTCGAAGAACAATTGGAACCGTATAGAAAAAATCTGTTAAAAACCGTGATCCGTAGAAATGAAGCCATTAACCAAGCGCAAATGAATAATGAACCTGTGATGGTTTTCGACCCAAGATCTTACGGTGCCGAAGATTTCAAAGAACTTACCGAGGAGATTTTGAGATATGGCAACTAAAAAAATTACAGGCCAATCCAAGCTGGCTCAAACGACAGACGCAAAAGCTGATTCCAAAGAACGTCTCGATTTGGTGCCTTCAAGAAAAAAACCATCGTTGAAGGCTTACCGACTATATGATGATGATATTGCCAGGCTTAAAGAGATTACCGCGTCGATGAACAAAGAGAGTCACCGGCACATCAGTGAAACTGCTACAATTCGTGCCTTGATAGTGCTGGGGACGAGTGCAACAGGTGAACGGCTCTTGAAAGCATTACGGGAAACGATATAGGTTTGTATGTATATTATGCTATACATATATATATCGAAAATGATGCGCAGAATGCCAACAAAATAATTTAAGAAACGGGCTTCGCAAAAAGCAATGGAAGAAATGAAATCAAGAAACAGCGTGTAAAAAAAAACGAAAAAAATCCTTACGTTCAATTGTAGGAATCGAGATCAGATCTGACAGATTTTGCAAACCGCTTTAAATCACAGCTTACAAATCACCTTGCAGTGTGTGTATAAGTAGGGCTTGATAGTGTGATATCTTGCACTTTGCCTAACTCACAATTTTTCTGTATAACTTTACAACGCATAGAATAAACAGCTTTGTGTAAAGACTACCGAGATTTCTGATTACAAATGCCAGGGATTTTTTACTGACCAATCGTAAAAGCAAAAGAACTTAGAGCTTAAAAAAATAGAAATTCAGGAATTCCTATTCAATTGTCATCTCTCGAACCATTAGCTAACGACTTGGGGGTTAGTACAGAAGTTTAGATGAGTATTTCATTTTATTCTTGTCCATCATCCTTATGCTCCAACTGTTTCAACAGCCGATCAAAGTCACTCTCAAACAGCCGGTCCTGAATAATTCTGTATTTTTCAAATTCACTTTCTGCATGGACCTTGGCAATTTCCGCCGTTACCCTTCCAGCGTCCTGCAGAATTTCCCGGTCGGTGGCTTCAATGAATTTGTTCAAGCGTGTTTCCCAGTCCTGCATGGTCATCGGAATCTTACGAAGTGCCATATCCTCAGCGACATCTAGATAGGCTGAAACCAAGCGTTGCAATTGCGCCATTTCGTTTTCGGTCAGATAATTTTTGGCCACACTGACATCAAACTTCTGGATCTTGCCTTTTGGCGCATCCTTCCATGTAGTCAGTCCCATGTTTTGTTTTTGGTGATCAGCCCGATCAACAATCACTTCGGCAGCCGTCTGACCGTGAATGGCCCAATGCAGCTTATTCTGGACTGTTGCAAAGAATCGTTTGGTGGCTTGAGCGGTTCCGTCATAATCAATGGACGTGGCGTAAATATCGGTGATCTTCTGGTAAAACTTGCGCTCGCTCAGGCGTATTTCCCGGATGCGCTGCAGCTGCTCTTCAAAGTATCGCTCAGTCAGGATAGAACCGCCGCTTTTTATACGTTCATCATCCATCACGTAGGCTTTGATGGTGTATTCCCTAATGATGGTGGTCGCCCATTTTCGAAACTGTACGGCACGTTCCGAATTGACCTTATAACCCACGGCAATAATGGCAGAGAGGTCATAGTGCTTGGTGTTATAGTTTTTACCGTCAGCGGCAGTTATTCGAAAATTTCGAATAACTGAATCTTCCTCGAGTTCGCTGTCGGAAAACACCTTTTTCAGGTGGTAGTTGACGGTATGGGTTTCAACGTCGTAGAGTACGCCCATCATTTTCTGGGTCAGCCAGATGTTTTCATCCGCGTAAACGGCCTCAACGCCCCCCTTGCCGGTCGCCGCAACAAATGTGAGATATTCCGCCGCAGAGGAGCGAACGATGGACGTTTCTTGTTGCCTGGCTTTTTGTTCTTTTTTGTATTTATCCTGTTTCATACTCAATCCTGATAGTTTGACCAAATGCTTCATTTGCCGAACCTTCTGATTCGCTCCATCCTCAGCCTTTCCTGCTGGACATGCCCCCTGTATTAACCCGGCGGGGAGCTCAAGCGCAAAGCCATCCTGAATGATAAAACCCTGAAGTAAATTGGCGGTTTTAATATTTGCTTTAAACATTGGAATCTCCTGGCCTTCCAATGCCTCAAAATAGGTTTTGCTTTTGCCTTGTCCACAGTGGCTTTCAATTCATCGAAGCGGTGTTGTCAGTCTAAATAAATAACAAAATACCGCTCATAATGTGCTGATCATCCCACCGGTGGTTTGCTGGAAACGGTACGATAAATTGAGAGCTTTCCTGGTCGTCAGCTTTCAAGTTGTGTGGCCTTTTTTCTGAAAAAATCGGCAGATATTTTGCCGAAGCCTTCCGCCTTTTCGGCAAAGTCTGCTGTTGGGTGATAGTAATCAGCCGCCCTCTGTAGTTCCCCCCGCGCCTCGTACAATTCGGCGTATCTGTGCAGTCCATCAATCTGTTCGGGATATTGTTCTATGAGTTTTACGCATACAATTTCTGCCTCAGTATATTTCTCCTGTTCAATCAAGTCCAGTACCTGGTTTGCTGTTAAATAGCATTACCCTACTTGCCCCACCAGGGAGTATTACCAAATCGTTCAAACCACCATTCTTCCACTGAACAGGTTTTTTTTATTTCTTCTTCAGTGAAGGAGAATTTATGCTGATTACAGTACTCAATGATGCTCTTGTACGCAGTGATTATTCTTCTTGTCATCTCGGCGCAGTTCTCACTGTCTTCCGCGCATTTGTCAGGATGCCATTTGTTCAGTAATATTATATAATTTTCTCTTATGTCATGCAGAGATGCTCGCTCAGGAAGGTCCAGTATTTTCCGGGCTTCGGTAATCTCGTCGTATTTTGTCATCATAAGAAGGTGTGTCTCAGCGTTGGGACATTTTATTCTCAAGCAAGCTGTAAAAGCGCGTTGATCTTCTCAATAGTGCGAGGAGCACTTCCCTCGTAGTGGTTATTTACATTGACGAAGACCTGATGGCCCCTTTCAAGAAGATCATTCACAATACTTTTAAGACTCAACAGCTCGCCATCCCTCGGATCAACAATCTTGTCCCAGACATTATTGGTCCGCTCCTCAATTCCCTGTCGATCTAAGCCATGAAGTCTGAGCACTACCGGATCACTCAGTTGGCCTTTGAACTTCTCGTATATTTCAAATATCGAAGGCATATAGTACCCCTGCAGGAAAACGTGGCCCAAGTGGTGTTCGGCTAAAAAATCAAAATACTCATTCTTTAAATAATTCGGGTTTCGAATCTCAATACAATACTGATAACCTTCAGGTAGACCATTGTGAAAGACTTGAAACATCTCAATAAAATGGTCCATACTGGCCATTTTATTCTTGTTCAGATATTCGAACTGAAACATCAGGGGACCAATGTGATCGCCAAGTGGTTCCAATGTTTGCAGAAACTTTCCCATGAGTTCAGTGGAAAGGAAATATGGATTGGGAACCGCCGTGGCGTTTTTCTGTTTGTTGTAATGATGAGTCAGGGTGATGCTGTTTGGAACCTTGATGCTGAAGGTGAAACCTGGTGGTACTGACGTGGCATATTCGAGTACAACATTCGTTTTCGGCAGGACCACGGTATTCCCTTTAAACAAAGACCAGAACCATTGGTCAACCTCGACGGTTTGAAAGTGCTCGCTGTATTCCTTGAGAAAATTTATCTCGTTATCCTGAGAATAAATGAGTCCCCGCCAGGAATCATATTTCCAACTGCATGTTCCGATTTTGAGAAGGTGTTTTGTCTCCATTTTGAGAACAATAAGATTTCTTTATGCTGAGAACAACTGTGCGGTCTGGCCCATGATATATTTTCTCGTATTTACCGAATGTTGTTTGTCATTAGAATGATTAATCGGCAAGTGTTTGATTGCATAAAATACATCCGTCTTGGCTCTGTATTACTGGCTTTCCGTAAGGATTTAGGGCAACAGTGTGAAACACCTTAAAGGGTGTTGCGAAGAGGGACTCTCTCACGTTTTGTATGTTTATTGTGCTATACAAATATATATTTAAAAAACTATATATTTGTATCCATATATAGTTTTAAAGCTTGACGTTGTGAAAGGATCAATAGAAAAAAAGGAAATCAAGAAATCGTCTGATTGCGGTGGCTATGAAAGTTAGTTATGATGATCAGCGTTGAACATGGCTATTGTTACGATTAAATGAAATAATATTGGCCTTGGGGTAATTGTACAATGTTTAATCTGTTCAAAGGCTGGCTCGGAGAAATCGAGACTCAGTTTGGCATGTGGGCGAAGCTGGATGCTAACGATTATCGACGATTTCACAACGTTATATTTCCTACCTTTAATGGTACCACCCAGGTTGATCATGTTCTGATCTCCAGATACGGTGTTTTCGTAATCGAAACAAAAAATATCAATGGGTGGATATTTGGCAATGAAAGAGCAAAACAGTGGACACAGTCTTTGTACGCCAAGAAGTATAAATTTCAAAACCCGATGCACCAAAACTATAGGCATACAAAGGCTATAGCCCAGTTTCTGAACATAGATCATGACAATGTCCAATCCGTAATATTCTTCACCGGAGATAGCGTGAGTTTGAAAACGGAGCTGCCACGAAATGTAATGACAAGTGGATTATCCCGTTACATTAAAAGTTTTGAGAGAAGGGTGTTCTCTGAGGATGAAGTTACTGCGTTTGTCGGCAAAGTAGAAAGACTCAAAGAAGGAAATATTTCCGGACGGGAACATGTCGCAAATCTGAAAAGCCGATTTTCAAATAACACAGCATGCCCCAAATGTGGCAAGTCTTTAGTCCAGAGAACAGCCCGAAAAGGGCCTCATGTTGGTAACCAGTTCTTAGGTTGTTCAGGGTTTCCGGATTGTAAGTACACAAGAGGATTGTAATGGTCCAAAGGTCATTTTCTAGCATGTATGTATTTCACAACAACATCTCGAATGTGGATACGTGTAGGGAATGATCTAAGGTCAAGATATGTTGGAAGAACTGAACCGCTGCGCGGACTGGTGGTAGATTATAGCGTTGTTTTTTTTGAACCAATGCAGTTGTGAAAAATCACCAACCGACTCATTTGACTGAAAGTGATTGCTATTGGGGCTCCTTCTAAAGTAGGCTTAACCTACGTCCTCGAAATATTGAAAGAGTCCGAGGAAGTTCGCCAGCCATGCTCTCATTTTTTTGGTTGGAAGGAAAGGGGACGTTGAAACTCACGGTCGTAAGAAAGGCCGCGTACGTCGGACGCAGGTAATGTACAGGAGCATACAATACCCGTATTTGCTGTTGGTGCGTCCTTTTTTCGGCATTCCTCTGCTTCAGAGCCCCCCTTAGTCCTCTCTATCCACCTAGAATCACTTCATTATCCGGAGAGCACTCCTGGTTAATTGTAATTAAGAGGAGCTGGTACAGTTCTTACGTTTTATCGATAATTACGCGAAATCTTTTTAAACCTGACCGTTCAATAATTGCGACTGTTTAGCGGAAGATTGACTCATTTCCTCGGGCGTAACAATTGATAAAACGCTACACTATAGCCCTACAATGTCTCTAGACATGAGTCATCATCTGTGAAACACGCTCAAATGACTGCTTCACAAAAACTACTTCACAACTTGCTGCCTTCTTTAAAAAATGACCAATAAAAAAAGAGACAATTTTCCAGTTACTTCTGACGTATCCCTAAAAACCGACATGGTTTTGATGAGATATCTTGATTTGGCAAAATTTATTGACCTTATTAGTACCAAAACCCTATATGTTGCCTCGGCTGTAGAGTTCGAAGACAGTCTTGAAGGAACACTTCCTGAACAAATGAGAGAAATGTATGAGAAAAATCCTGATGTCATCAAGCAACTAGGATCATTATCAATATTAGAAAAAGAACAAGAGAATAGAATTAAAAATAATGTGAGTTGCTGGACCAAAGGGCCAAAAGACAATATGGCATTATGGAAAATCTATGGGGCATCAAAACAATCAATTGCAATTATCACTACATTGGAAAAATTAATTCAGTCAACTTTTCTTTGGTGTGATATCACAGGCGTAACATTTAAAGAAGTCGCCTACATTGATCACTCAGGTAGATTGCCAGACGGTATCTATACCTTAAGTTACGATACTTTTGGTCTCAAGCATGAAGCATATGAATTTGAGAAAGAAGTAAGAATGGTAGTCACTAGAAGTTCGCTTAAGCAACCATCACCTTTACGTCTCAAAATTAAGCCTAATGATATCATTGAAAAAATTATTATATCACCAGAGGCCGGGGAGTGGTTCTTTGATTTAGTAAAAAGTGTATCAAAAAAATATCGCATTTCCGCACCTGTTGAATATTCAAAATTGACTGAACTTATAAATAAATCAAAAATGAAAAATTAGGCCAACTTGTCATTTCATCGGACTCGCTTAAACTCGCCGGTTTCCCTACACATTATATTTTAAAGGATATTCAATGCCCGAGAAAAAGATCGCAAGAATATGCTGGAACAGCAATCATTGGGTTTCACCATCTGGAAGAAATGGCAAAAGCTCAAATAAAGAATCTTATGAATACATCACAGGTTTTGGGCATGAAGAATGGACCTTTGACACTGACAAGGTAATCGACGGTTATGTCTATGGATTTTTGCAACAATTCAATAATAAAACAAGTATACACAGAGGTGCAATATATGATATTAGCCTCTATTCAATAGAGAAAATACAATCAAACAAAAACAGGAAATGGTGGCTAGGAGAAATCATGTCAGTGGAGGTTATCACTGAAGAAAAATCAAAACATGTTTATGGAATGTACAAAAAGAATGGTTGGCTTTCAGAAATGGAAGCTGATTTAAGAAAAATGAATCTTGATCTTAAGTATTTTAAAGAAACGGGAAGCGATATTTTTTTTAATATACGATTTAAGGTACAAAATATATTTTTATTAGACGACCCAGTCGAACTCGATAAAAATGATCCAGCCTTACCTTCTTACTATTACAATCTACTAGGTTTTATTCAGCAACCAAATCTCCAAAAGGGGTCTCGCAATGGTTTCGTTTTTAAACCAGGACACAGCCCTGGGAAAATAGAGACAGTGACCAATTCCAAAGGTGGAAAAAATGATAAGTCACTTTTTCATAATGAAATCCAGACTGAGATATTTTCTTTGATTGAGGATGTATATGGAGAAGGGAATGTAGGAACTGAAAACGATTTGGGCTATCAAACAAAAGTGGATATTGTCGCAAAAAATAGTCGTGGATTTGTATTTTACGAAATAAAAACAGCTCAAACTGCCAAGGCAGCTATACGTGAAGCATTAGGACAAATCCTTGAATACTCGTATTGGCCAGATAACGAACATGCAACAAAACTAATCATCATCGCACCACCTATAGCAACTGAAGAAACCAAAATGTATCTAACGGGATTAAGAGCAAAATTTGGCATTCCAATATTCTATCAGCAATATGATATTCAAAATAATAAACTTGAAACTGAAATATAATCGAGTAGCCGGGTGGGCTCCCTTTGTCCCACAGCACCTAGCATGCTAGGCGTTTCACGAAGATTACCGAGCCGTGGCCGGGCAGGAAAGCGCAAATCGTGGACAGACCACGGTTCCTTCTCAGATTAAGATATGTTTGGGATTATGTATAGGGACATCTACAATTACCTTTATCCCGAAATCAACATACCTATACTGGTGTTTGACAGCGGTCGGAGTTCAGATATCTATCGATCAAAACCGGCCTTCTTTTCTTGTGAGCCTGGAATCGCACAGACTAAGATTATTTGGAGTTATCTCATCTAGAAGAAAGTACTTAACTGTTAGATTTCAATTTTAACCTGATCGCAGGCCATTATTATCCATTTAATATTAATATATTACGCTAGTGGTTACATGAGATATTTATTGAGGAAAGCAGTCCTGGCGGCAGTACCCGAAGTAGAGATAGCTGAAAATGATTTTTTTCAGTTAAGAATCGCCAAGCAAACACTAAACAGTGCTTACGCGATTGAGGAAAAATGGGAAATTCTAGTTCACAATTATCTAGAACTTGAAAAGCAATTGTTAGAACAGGCAACCATCAACACAGTGCGTCCCAGCCTTAACTACCAACATATTTTTAATGATCGAATGGTATTGAATGCATGCTTGGTGAACATTTTAACCTCAACACGACTGTTTCTCGACCAATTGGCTCATGATATCTGTTACTGTGTCCCTGGTGACCCAGATGCACGTAATACTTTAGATTTGAAGCGCTCTGACGCTTATGACGATTGCTTTGAGTATCGGTTTATGGAAGCACTGAGAAACTACACCCAACACAAAGGCTTACCAATCCACTACTTCCAACCAAGTGCTCAGTGGAAAAATATCGATGGTTACGAGAACATGGAATTTACCGTCAACATTTTTGCACTACGCGAGTTTCTGGCGGAAGATGATGTTTTCAAGAAAACAATATTGGCCGAAATGCCAGAAAAGGTTGATCTTACTGTTGCAGCAAGACGATACGTAGAATCACTTAGCTACGTTTTGGATATTGCTCGCACACTGATGGTTGATTCGGTGATATCGGCAAGGGCTACAATAGAAGATGCCCAGCAAAAATATGCAGAAGCTCATGGCGATAATCTGCTTGGACTTAAGGCTTATGAGATTTCAGACGGTGAAGCTGTTTCCTCAGTATATCTAGGCTTGGATTGGGATGATGTCCGAATGGAACTACAGAACCGCAACAAGTTATATGTTAACCTTTCAAGGAGATATGCTTCGGGACGGCCTTCATTCAACCTTGGGTAGAATTCACCATGGCCAGATGGCACGTAATCAGTAGTGAAATATGGGACGCACCACGTTTTTTCTTCCAAAAGATATTTCCCCATAGCCTCTACATCCAAGATAATTCCACAGAAAGTCTTTGAAAGATAGCTTTGACTTTTAACGCGAGGGACGCTGCCTACTCAGATCTCAATAGTCCAGATATCATAGTGTAGCGTTTTATCAATTGTTACGCCCGAGGAAATGAGTCAATCTTCCGCTAAACAGTCGCAATTATTGAACGGTCAGGTTTAAAAAGATTTCGCGTAATTATCGATAAAACGTAAGAACTGTACCAGCTCCTCTTAATTACAATTAACCAGGAGTGCTCTCCGGATAATGAAGTGATTCTAGGTGGATAGAGAGGACTAAGGGGGGCTCTGAAGCAGAGGAATGCCGAAAAAAGGACGCACCAACAGCAAATACGGGTATTGTATGCTCCTGTACATTACCTGCGTCCGACGTACGCGGCCTTTCTTACGACCGTGAGTTTCAACGTCCCCTTTCCTTCCAACCAAAAAAATGAGAGCATGGCTGGCGAACTTCCTCGGACTCTTTCAATATTTCGAGGACGTAGGTTAAGCCTACTTTAGAAGGAGCCCCAATAGCAATCACTTTCAGTCAAATGAGTCGGTTGGTGATTTTTCACAACTGCATTGGTTCAAAAAAAACAACGCTATAATCTACCACCAGTCCGCGCAGCGGTTCAGTTCTCCTATCGATTTTGACTATTCCACCTCATAAATATTTCTTCAATTTCTGCGATTTTCAGTTACTATCAACCACGTTGCCTAACGCTCCTGCCGAAGAGACCATCGAATATTTTCTGGAATTTTCTTGTACAGGAAGCAGTTAAAATTTTGATAGGCTTTTGGTCTACCGAGAACAAAAGGTCCATAGTAGCTATGTCTCGCTGGGGTGTCGTTCTCTTCTTGAGAGATTTTATCGGGTAGTCACAATAATGGTTTGGTGTTCGATACGAAAATATTATCGGACATGCTGCTAGCAATCATTGACCAGATACGACATACAATGCATAGATCACATCGGACAAACCGAAGTGACGATTATTGTTGGCAACCCACTTATCCACATATCCTCAGATTGCGACGAGAGATGAACAAAACTCTGTCTTTTCTTCCAGTAACTATTCGGCAGAATGATGATTTCGGCTCGTTAGGCACACATGAGCCAAAAGATGGGTAAGGTCGGCGAACAGCTTGGTCCTGTCGCTATTAGTTGCTGTTAGTTAATATCACGGAAATAGTTGTGATAGAAGAAATAACTATTAATGTTCTCAACATTTATGCTGAGGTAACTGCAGTTTTTTCAAAATTGCTCTTTCATAATCGGTAATCGTTCAGCCAAGGTATCAGAGAAGACTGCGTAATATACAGATTGCCAATAGGATTTAACTTTGGAGGGGAGAATGAAATACACGCTTTGGGGAGTAGTAGTTAGCTTATTCTTTTTACCGCTGTCATCAGCTCATGGAGCGTATCATCACGGGGGAGATACCGATTCCGACATTGCTGTGCAGGCAATCCCGGCAATAGCGGGCACAAAACTTGACAGCTGTGCGCTGTGCCATTCCGGCGGCCAATACGAGAAAAAGCCCGGGGTCTCTGTTAAACTCGGCAGTTGCCAATGGTGTCATTACACCTACGGCTATGACGAAAGTGGAGACATCAATGATACGTTGAATGGATACGGAGTTGATTACAGGAATAATGGGAAAAATTTCGCCGCATTCACAGCTATCCAGAATCTCGATTCGGACAGCGACGGTTACAGCAATACAGTAGAAATAAATGCTCTTCGTTTTCCCGGTGATCCGAATGATGATCCGACAAAGGTACCTGCACCATATGTAGTTATCAGTCGCGACGAATTGGAGGGCTATTTTCCATACCACGAGCAGACCATGCTGATGAACACTCACAAGTCTGGTGATTTTTACACTACATACGGAGGCGTACCGGTTGCAGACCTGCTAGACACTGTTAAAATACTCGACACAGCCACAGGCATTACGGTATTTGCGCCGGATGGTTGGGCCCAATACCATCCGCTGGATGAGGACAGCGATCCCCTTATGTACCACGTCTACGGCCATTATCCACAAGCAAATTTCTACTATGACGACCAAGCCGATGTAGCCAAAACCCCCTGGGGCTGGTGTGACTACTCAGCACCTGGGGTAGAAAAATTAGTGAATGGAGAACCGATAGATGTAAAAAATGGACTGCAGATGGTCCTGGCGTATGTTCGTGACGGCTTCTATCTCGAGACAGGAGCGCTCACGGATGCAAATAAACTTGATGGCGAGGGGCCATTTCGCCTTGTTCCCCCGCAAAAAAATCCTGGCCCGCCGGATCAGGGCTCAACTTCTGATGTTCAAGAAGTTATCTGGCCGTTTACCGAAGATTGGGATCACAATGCCGGCTTCTCAACAAGAAGCGCCACTATCATCCGCGTTGAGCCGCTTCCAAAAGGGACAACGGATATAGATATACTCGAAGCTGGTTGGAATTATGTAGATGAGTCAAAAATCCTGATTTACGGTGCCCTAGATCCGCTTAATACTATTCTCGAAAAATTAACGGAAGCAGAACAAATTATTGTTGGCTTGGATATAAACGATTTTCACAGCAGATCAGATAAAAAGAACCTTCTCCAGAAGATAAAAACAATCAACAAATCGCTCCAGAAAAAGCATGATCAGGCTGCTACTCATCAGCTTGAAAGTCTCTCGTGGAAAATCGATGGCTGTGCTACTGCGGCCAAGCCTGATGGAAATGACTGGATAAGCAATTGTGAAAGTCAGTCCGAAATCTACTGGCTCGTTTACGAGGCAAGGGTTTTGCACGGCGACTTTTAGATTTCAATCGTATCTTTTATTCAACAATGGCGCAGAAAATCAGGAGGTCCTCGCAGAGGCCTCCTGATTACATCTTTGCTACTGATTGTAAATGATTGCAATCCTGTCGCTGTTCAGAACAGAGCCAGTTATTCAAGATAGATCTGGTGAGTTATTTAAGAGTGTGCTGGCAATATAAAATTATCTCCATAGCAGCTAAGTGTAGATGTTTCCTGAGCAGATCGAACTTGGACCTGATTCCAAAGCATACTCCCAATGGAGCATCTGATGATTTAAGATTGACTATCAATAAATTTAATTGCTCCATTTCGGACCATCGTCGGCGTTGAAAGTACTTTCACACCATTATCTCAGTTACTATCTTGCACGCTGCCTGACACTCATCCCGAAGTGACCAGTATAGACAACGTGCTTTTCAGCGGCCGAGGCTTTTTGCTGTCCTCTGAAAAAGGCTGTCGGGCAACATTGCTGATTTTTCTACTTTGATCACGCAAGAGTCATTTTTAGATCTTGATGTTCAGAAAGAACGTCCGGATCTGCGGTAGAATGTAATCGATATACGCAGCACTTATTATGACACGTCCCGAGATCTGATCGTTCTCTTCATTTTGATTTCTAAGTTCGATAAATCCTCGTTTGATATAATTCTTAAATCTTGTATTCTTGGTATTTATCCAACCTTCTTCGTGGACAATCGTATTTCTAAGTGCCTTGAGTGCATTTATTTCAAGCCATTGGGTGTTGCTTCCAAGGTCCAGATCAATGCCAAGAACTTTTTCAATGTAAAGCCTCGCTTGGTCAAGGTAACCGCTCCCTCGGAGATCACTGTAGCGCAAACCGATCTTTTCTCCTTTATCCTTCTGCCTATCTTGACGCAGTGCGTCACACAATGTTGCCATTCCAGTCTCCACACGGGAATAGAGCATTACGACAAAGGAATCAAGGGCGAGCTTTTCAAAAACTGAGCCTATTTTCTGGTAGTCTTCTGCGAAAAAATCCCAGTATCGATCAAGTTCCTCTCCTTCTAACCCACTTGCTCCCTTCTCAAGACGTTTAGAGGTGAGGTCCTGCTCTCTTTTGATAGCCGACTTCATAAAGTCGTTGAAGTCGTTTATTTCATCGAAACTGCTCATGACAATCTTATGCGCTATACGGGATACCTTGATCCCTTTTCTCAGTTTTTCTCTCCTGGCCTTCTTTTCTTCTTCGTTCATAATATTCTCATTTGCCCAACGAGTTAATCACCGGGTAATCCGGTGTATTTACTGGTTATATTTGAGGCATAAATAGATCTTGCCTTTTTTCTTCTTGATATGGGAAGCCAAGGGCAAAAATCAAGTAGGTTGGCGGTAAGCAAAGCGAACCCCAACGCCACGGGCACGGCAAATGTTGGGGTTCCGCCGTCACCCCAACCTACGGGCTACCACTGTCCACTCTCCCTCCGTCCTCTTCCCTGAAAGGAGAGAGGGAGCGCAGGTTCATGACGCCGATGCGTTCGGGTAGGATATAGGCGCGGATGTCCCCGATCTCACCGTCCAAGGGTAGGTTAAAGAATTTCTCGACGATCCAGGCGATGAAGCGCCCAAATCCGGAGCGGACATCAAGCGCCTCACTCCATGACTCGACCAATGTTCGATGCCCGGGACTTAGCGAGTCCACAGTTTCGCCGCTGATCAACCGCAACAGTATCTGCTCTCGATCATCCAGCGTCATCCCCTCAACGTTATTGACCACAATCGCCGCCGTGCGAACGAGCGCCTCGCGATCAAGTTGGTGAGAGGCTTTGAGTCGCGACAGTAGCGTCTCTCGCGCATCGCTGGGATGAATGCCAAAAGCGATTAGCAATGGACCGGCTATGGGCGCCTCATCCCGTTCGGCGACGCTTGTTGCATCAGGAGTCAACATATCCGAATGTCCACTTATAGCTCGATCGAAGATAGCCCAAGCCGCAGCCTGCGAGCGAGGCCGGTGGGACGGCGACTGGTCAAGGCCTGGACTTGATAGCGCCGACAGCATAATTGGCACAATCCGGGTATCGTCCTGTTTGGCAATCGCGGTGAGCGCCGCGTATGTGACAAAAGGATCCGGATTGTCAGCTTGTGCAGCCTGGAGAAGAACGTTAATCGCAGGAGCCGGCAAAGACTCGTAGGCTCCCAGAGCTCTTGCAGCCGCGCGCGCCACACTAAACTTAGACCACTGTGCGACACCGCCTAGGTAGCCGTGACTGGCATAGTTACGCCTATCGCTTAGTAGCTTCAGCAAATTGTCGACTGCCTCCGGCCAAAGTTCTTTTATCATGAGTTCAGCGAACGCCAGTCGGACGTCCGCGCTGTGATCGTTGGCCACAGTAATGAGGCTGTTCCTTTCGTCTGTTGTCGCACTGGCCGCGAGCTCCTGAAAAGCGCGTCGCCTTACTGGGTAACGCTTGTGCTTCAACGCCTGCTGAAGCATTGTTCGCAGCTCGGGGGCATCGGCAATCACCAAAGCCTGGATGGCCACCTTGCCGTCAGCTGCGTTGTCGGTCGAGAGCAGCCGAACAGCAGCCTCATCGATGTTCATACCGGCACCAGCTGCGAGACACGCCAACGGCCCAGTCAAATCGGTTGAAGCGCTGGCGAGAGTCGTAGCCAGAAGCTGCCGACTTGGCTCGGTCAGCGCACTTGCCGTCGTGCGGATATTGCCACCCGCCAGTATCTCCAGCAAGGCCCGCGCCAACTCGCGCTCGTCATCGACGAAGCTGTTCAACAGGCACTCGGCCCGCGCACGCGTCACTGCTGCGCCATCCTCTTCCTTTGGGTCGTCGTCAAGCTTGGTCGTGACAACGTCGTAGACCAACTCCAGACGCCGTGCGAACGGCACACGTCTGGCTACGTCGACAAGATCAGGCACTGGATCGCCGTGACCGTTAGCCGCAGCTATTTTGATAAGCAACCGACGCTGGCTGGCACCGTCGATATCCGAACGAGCCAGCTCGTCAATGAGAAAGCCGCGCAGAGCATCGTCCCAATGGCAAACCACTGCGGACCAAGCTTTATCCCGGACCCAGTCGTCTGCATTTGCCAATAAGAACTCCAGCTCCGCAATCGGCGGTGCCCTATGACGATCTCCGATCAGATCTCCGAGTGCATAGAGAAGAAGCTTTCGTTGTGGATGACCGGCAATCCATGCCACGCCTTCACGTTCGCGTCGAAGCCTCACGACCATCTTCATGCCTTCGCGAGCGTTGAAATACCGTTCTCCAGGCTCTTCAGTGATGTAATCGGCCGCGTCGGCATCGACCGCGTGTTCCTGCGCTTCGTATGAATCCTTGGCAAAGCCTTCCATCCAAGCGTTAGCCTCGGCCTCCGAACTTGCAAAGCGCTCGATCACATGCTCGTAGTCTGGAGAGTTGACTGTCAGAGCACCCGTAACGATCACATCGATATTGTGGGGCGGATCGCCCGGACCGGCGATTGTATCAAGCGCGTTCCAGAAAGGCCCTGTGAGATTGATCGCAAGGCGTTCGAGAAGCGGGACCAGCTCAGTGTGATAGTACTGGTGCGTGAACGGCAAAATTTCCCGGATAAACCGCTCAATCAACGGCTGGGTGTGTTTATCATCTCGGAGGGCAGAAATATCCTCCCAGGAGAGAGAAGGAGCGCGCCAGTGTTCTATGTTGAAAATGGCATCGGTCTCAGGTTTGCCTTCAAGAAGAAGTCGAGCCAATCGTGCAGGCGGGTTATCGTCTGATCCGAAACGCGCAAGATCACGTAACGCGCCTTCAAAGTCGGCGCGATTGGCCGAAGACAGGGCAACAGCTTCGAGATACTGATCGAGGCGTTGCGTCGTGACTGGCGACAAATCCAGCTCGAGCTCCTTGACCTTGGCGGTTGTCTGCAAAACCTTGAGGCCGGTTTCCATGCCCCAATCCTCTCCCGCCCGGTCCCAAGCAAATAAGACATCAACTGAAGTCGACAGGATACGCTCAGCATCTAGCGGACGAAGCATGAAGGTGAGACGCAGGCCGTCCTCGACGCGTGGATGGTAAAAGGCCAGCGCTGCGCCGTCTTGACGCAGGTTCTGTCCAGCCACCAGGAAATCAATCAGACCTTCGACATCAGGCCGCAAATTCGGAACTGCCGATCTCAAACGACGCCCGAATTTGGCGAAGACATCGCGCGCGACCGCTTTTCGCGCGCTTAGCATGGCCCAAATGATTGCGGCGGCCTCGGCGCCATCTGCGCCAACCTGTTTAGCGATAACTCCTGAGATGGCTTCGATCTGTGAGTCGGCAATGATTTCGTCAACCTTGCGAGGCTTTTCGCCAGCTTCGCGACTTAATGCGACCATGAACCGCTTCACCTCAAATGGTCTGGTCAAGACCGCGAGCGCCCGCTTCCGATACTGTGCCGCCAAGTGTTTGGAGTGACCGGTCAGGTCCGCCGCGAGCCCATCGTAAATTTCCGCGAGTAGGTCGGCTCCATAGTCCTCGACCTCGATCGAGACTATATAGGGACGCAGTTCCTTTGCCAGTTCGTTGCCAGCACTTTGCATCACGTCAGAGCGGGATGTGATCAGAAATTTCCGCCCAGGGCCGGCATTGTCGAGTAGCTTGGGAAGTTCGCCACTCCAACGATCGGCGCCGGGCGTGAGGCGATTGCCACCCCAAGGGTCGCGTAAGTGAAACAGGACCGGGTCGGTACGAGTAAGATTCCCTCGTATGAAGCCGGGTCCGCTTTCTTCGCCGACAACGTCAAAAGGGGGGGACCCACGACGTAGATCGAGTTCAAGAATGTCGGCTGTCAGGGTTTTGCCAGTCCCCGATGGCCCCGCGATAACCACGGCGTGCGCTGTATCGAGCTGGGCCTTTATGGCGTCAAACGACTTCGGGCGAACATAGTGGTCCATATCGCGGGTGGGCGCTAGCGAGCCGCCATGGTTGACCAGCACCTCAATCACCTCGGACCGCGTCCAAAGGCCACCATGGGCACCCTCAATCCGCCGGCGTACCGCCTCACGCAGGTCGCGCAAACAGCCATCATGTCTGGATATCGGGACATGGCCGTACTGAGAGAGCAACGCGGCGATGCGGCCGCAAAGCACTTCGCGAGTAACGCCGGTCAACAGCACAATTCGCGGCGCCAGAGACGCTCGTGCTGTCGAGTCAAAGCCGTGGCGCGTGTGTGGTGGGAGTTCATCGACTTCGGGAAAGTCAAACAAGTGTGTACCTTCGTGTGGCCTCAACGCTTCCGTCGATGCTTCATTCGTTACGAAGATGTAGCGGCCATGGGGATCTGCCTGGAGCATAGTGAGCGGCCGGCGGCGCCTGGCGCCTTGATTCGTAACGTCGGCGTCCTTGCCTAGAAGGATGTCGGCGAAGACCGTCGACGACCATGGAGAACTCGAACGGGTCTTAGCCTGCATGATCAGGTGGAACTGAGTACAATGCACCTGTAAGCCAAGAGAAGCCGACGAGGGGTCTGTTACTGCCGCTTGGATATCCTCTTCCGAGCGAGGCTCGATCTCGATCTCTTCGGTCACGTCCTTGGCAAGCATGAGGTCTAGCGCCACCCAGACGGAGACTTCGATCTGATACTCATAGCCTGAGAACCCAGGGTTGCCAGATTTGCGGCGCGACTGCGCTGGTGGGCCGCTGCTTGTGGCAGTTCGCCGTTTCTGTGGCTGCTTCTGGGCACGCTTGCTCGTCACTGTAGTTCTCTTACCAGCCATAACCGGTTGCTCCCAGCATCATTCGGACTAGGTTGAACAATCGAGAGAAGATATAGTCGCCCTGATGTGGCGAGGTCAGGGTCTTCTGTCTCGTATCTTGGGGACAGGTCACTATAACTTCAGGATTTCGCTCGTTCTTGATAGCTGGCATCTGATTCAATCTCTAATCTCTATCCTTGCCCATGGCCAGACAAACTATTTCCAAATAATATTTACTCACCGAACGCCTCCCATCACCGGCACCAAACGCAAACGAGCAAGTGGCCAAAGACTCTGAAACACCTCCCGCGCCAGAAAAACTGGCAGCTCTGCGTTTGGTGTCTGCGTGGGTGCGGTGGTTTCTCGAACGGCTGGCCGAAATAACTGAGCACCCATAAGGCCAGCAAATAAACGCTGAGGAGCGATAGCAGCCCTGCCACGCTTCGCACCCAACCAGTGGCCCGGAGAGTGTATGCCCGCTTTTCGATATCTCCGATGTTGCGAGAATTGGTGAAGTAAAGTCAATAGATAGTCAATTTTTCTTGATACCGTAATCGATTAATCTGCTCGTGAAATCCGCCTATCATCTACTTTATATTGTTTACCTTGCTCACGGCAATCAAAAAGAATCCTGAAAATAGCCATGTATAGTTCCTGATATTCTTAGATTGATCATGCCCCCAAAAATAACCTTAAAAGGAGCATTCTGGCTCTTTAATAAATTCAAATTTATTCCCAGAAAAGCAGCAGTAAATGGAGCACTATAAATTATTGATGCTTCCAGAAAATCAACCGACACACTTGCTCCATTTCTGACCATCGTAGGTGTTGCTAGTACTTTCCTATCTGCCTCCAGATAAAGTAACAATCAACCCTTTTTCGTGGTAGAGATTTTTCCAGAGAAAGTCTTTAAGAGAGGTAGAGTCTTTTTACGTGGAGGAGGCTGTCTGCTCAGATCTCAAAAGTCCATAGTGTAGCGTTTTATCGAATGTTGCGCCCGAAGGAATACCAAAGTGGTGCGAAGGAGCGTTTAGTTGAAGAGCCACCAGGACTACCGTTTAACCAAACGCAATTTTTGATAAAACGCAAGAACTGTACCGGCTCCACGGACGATTAGGTTACAAGGAATAATATGGGGATTGAATACTTAGAATGTGGTTTTCAAGATGTTTGAAAAAAGTGTTTCAGACCTGAATTTTGCTTTCCACAAGGTAATCTGAGCGTAGAGACCGCCTGTGTTTTATTAGAAAAAGACTCATATGGGCTGGCCACTTGTTTTTTTTGGACATATGCCGTGGTTTAGGCGCACAGATTCTCTTCTGTCAAATGACAGCCTCGTGTCTAAATTTATGGAACTTGCCCTTCTGAAGACGTCAGGAGGTATCCCTTAACATCTTGGGTAATTCCTTGATCGTTATCATCTTTCCTTTTTTACATTTGGGACAGCAGGTAATGTCTACTCCGGTTACACGCTGCATTATCTCCTGAACAGTTTCCTTGATCTGTTCGATCGTTCCTTCCTTGGACTCTAGAAGTTGCCTGATTTTTTGGATACATTTCTTTTTATTAATATTCGACAGGTAGCCAAAATATCTGATTTTCATAAAACCTTTCGGCAGAACATGTAAAAGGAACCGCCGGATAAACTCCTCAGCATCCAAATGCATTACCTTTTTTTCGTTGTTGTTCTTTCGATCTCTATAAGTAAAGGTTATCCGCCCATTATCAATATCAACAAGGCGATTGTTTGAAATTGCAATTCGATGTGTATAGCGGCCAAGATATTCCAAGACTTGTTCAGGGCCTGCAAAGGGGCGTTTGGCATAGGCTATCCACTCAGTTTCTGCCAGTTTTTTGGTCATTTCGGCAAACGCTTGCGGTGAACTTAATGCTTCTGTTTTCCCCGGGAAGATGATCTTTTTTTGTTGGTAGGCTTTCTTTAACCTTTGCAGATAGCGCTTCCGGTATTCCTTCGCCAATGATTTTATTCTGAACAAAAAGGATTGCCTTGCCGGATTCCATTTGTCTTTGGTTGGCGATAAAGCTCCCGCAGGGACAAGACAGTGGATATGAAAATGATCCATTAAGGTTTGACTCCATGTATGAAGAACCGCAACCATGCCGAGTTGTCCGTTAAGACGCCATTGAGGATCTTTGGCAAAAGCTTGCAAGCTTTCGTTGACCACAGCAAACAAAATGGCCAGCATGGTTTTTTTATTATTGAGGATAATTGGATTAAGGGTGTGGGGCAATGTGAAAACAAGATGGAAATACCCACAGGGAAGGAGCTCCGCTTTACGATCATTTAGCCACCTTTCTTTTGTCATGGTTTGGCATTTTGGGCAATGTCGGTCCCTGCAGGAATTGTAGGCGTTTTTTTCATAGCCACACTCGTTGCATTGTTCGACATGCCCGCCAAGTGCAGCTGTACGGCATGTCTGAATATGTCGCATTACCTTAGCCTGATCACATGATGGGTTGTTAGTTTGCCGATATTGATCGCCATAACGATTGAAAACATCAGCAATTTCGTGGTGAGGTTTTCTATTTAACGGAGCAGGTAGCGATTTCATTTTTCGCCCTCCTGTGCGGGTTCAAGTTTGTCGAGAGGGCTCTTGAGTTGCACCATCCTTTCCGGAGTAACGTGAAGATATATTGTCGTGGTGTTTATCGACTTATGACCGAGGAGGTGGCTGATTGAATAGAGGTCTGCCCCTTGATAAAGGAGGTGGGTTGCGAAGCTATGACGGATATGCCGAGCTCGGCATATACGCCACTATGCCGAGTTTTTGACTATGCCGAGTAATCAAATTTCACCTTGAAATATGAAGGACTCGTTAATAATCAACTCGGCATAGTCTGATGTGATTCAAAGCCCGCTCAAGAACTGTAACAGTTTA
>NZ_SWCM01000010.1 GCF_005116645.1 Desulfopila sp. IMCC35006 | reverse complement strand
AAGAAAAAGGAGGGGAAGAAGATTGGTTTATTTTAATTTTTAGGAAGAAAATCAAGAAAAGGAAAAAGAGAGATTATACATTTTCAAACCGCTGAAGAAAATACACTTTCAGATCGCCGCTGACAGCTTGGTCCCTTTTTAAAAAGCAACTGTCGTGACTTTTTGGCGGTTAGCTGGAAGATCGTTTTAAGATGAAACATGCTAGACAGTCAGCGAAAAGAAGCGCAACGTCTTTGTGCCTTCAACCTTGGGCTTCTTTTTTCCTTTTCCAAAATGTGGATAGTGCTAAGCCAGGCGCACGGCAGCATTCTTTTTGCGCTAAATCGCTGTGCAGACGATCTTCAAGGTGTTGCCGTCAGGAGTGCCTGCTTTGACTCTTTCTCCATCTTCTGATTCACGGCTGACATGACATGCCTCCTGTATGTTTTGGCATACGTGAACATGTCGGTAATGGATGGGCCCCCAGTGTCAGGGAAGTTGCCGCATGAACTAAAACCCATGATAAAAGGGGGCAGGAGGTTCATGCATGAGATATTCACCGGAACGAAAAGAGAAGCTGTGTTGAAAAAGATGATGCGACCGCGCAACCGGTCCATCAGCCAATTGGCAAGCGAAGAAGGCATCAGCGAGGCGACATTATATAACTGGCGTAACGAAGCCCGAACAAAAGGCATCTTGTTACCGGATGGCGATACTGGCCCTGAAGGCTGGAATGCCCGGGACAAGTTTGCGGCTGTCCTTGAAAGTGCGTCCCTGAATGAAGAGGAGACTGCCGAATACTGCAGACGCAAAGGCATTTATCCTCACCACCTCAAACTGTGGCATACGGCCTGTGAAGCCGCCAACGACAGGGAAAAGCAGGTCAACATCAAACTGAAGTCGGAACAAAAGGCCAACCGCAAACACATTAAGGATCTGGAAAAAGAACTGCAGCGTAAGGAAAAGGCCCTTGCCAAAGCGGCAGCCTTACTGGTGTTGCAAAAAAAAGTGCAGGCGATCTGGAAGGACCCAGAGGACGAATGATCAGCACCCCTGATCGCCGCAGAATTGTTACGCTGATTGATACTGCACGCCAGGCTGGTGCTCGTCTCGCACCAGCCTGCAAGGTAGTAGAAATTGATGTTCGAACCTACCAGCGCTGGACGAAAAATGGCGAGATCAGGCCGGACAAGTGGCCGATAGTGCCACGTCCGGCACCAACGAACAAATTGACACCTGAAGAAAGGCAATCTGTGCTGGATACCTGCCATCATCCTGCGTATGTCAGTATGCCGCCCGGGCAAATAGTTCCTCGTCTCGCTGATGAAGGGTGCTATCTTGCCTCAGAATAAACCTTTTACCAAATTCTTCATGAAGCAGATGAACAACACCATCGGAATCGTAACGTAAAACCGCATCGCCATATTACTCCGCAGGGATATTGCGCTACAGATCCCAATCAGGTTTGGAGCTGGGATATCACCTGGCTGCCGTCACCGATCCGGGGTCTATATTTTTATCTGTATATGATTGTGGATATCTACAGCCGCAAAGTCGTTGGCTGGGAAGTTTATCCCGTAGAAAATGCTGATGTTGCGGCAAAGCTGCTGCACAAGGCAATCCTGGCTGAGGGTTGCCTGCTCGATCCCCCGGTATTGCATGTAGACAATGGTGGCCCGCAAAAGGGCTTTACCATGAAAGCCAAGCTGGAGGCACTGGGAGTTACTCCGTCATACAGTCGCCCACGGGTCAGCAATGACAACCCCTATTCGGAGTCCCTGTTTCGCACCTGCAAGTACCGGTGATATCAAGGGCGCGCAGCTTGCTGAGCGTTTATCTTGCCCTTGATATTGCCAATGCTGGAGCCTACCCCCGGTTGGTATCCGGGAAATCGTCTCCGAATTAGAGCTGTTTGATGAAAAAAATGCGGCAACTATCCTGAAAAATAGCGTGGGGTAGATGGTGTTACTGTAGCGCGTACTATATTAAAGGTCCTACCTAAATTTCCAGGGGAAGAATCGCTTCTGCCATTGAAACCCGACCTACCATTCTGTTACCCAAACCTTTCAATTACTATATAGTAATCCTTGTCCTGTTAAACTTGTAGGTATGTCTGGCGAGAGAAACGATTGCTACAATTTTGCTAACTTATTAAAATAACATATTTTATATATTTCTTCAATTACACCACTGAGCCCGATATTGACTGGCACAATTCATGCTTGTTGTAAGAAAAAGAATAGGCAGTGAGAGGTTTACTGAGCAGTAAGGGAAATTTCTTGCAACTAGAGCGTATTTTTTGCACTCTCTTAAGGAGCAAAAATGGCAATTATTTTAATGGCAGTTTTTAAGTTACTAAAATTAAATGATATTTATTTTTACAATTTTTTGGCACACTCTCTGCTTCCATTGCTTGAGAGTTTTAGTGTTATGTGTCACTTATATTTATTGGAAGAGAAGAATATTAGGTTTTTGAAACAATCGGTTCGACTACAGAGTAAGAGTATATATACATATTAAAATCCTAACCCTAAAGGAATTACAGACCATGAAAGTTCTTTACAAACATTTGGCCAATCTTACAAAAATAGTATTATTATGTCTTTCTTTATTTTTATTCCCCATCCAATCACATGCAACAGATGTTTCCTTTAAATGGACAACTATTCCGGATCCGTTGACAGGATACAATCTCTATTGCCAGGAGGGAGAAAAAGAAGTGGTTGCGCCCATATCGTTAGGGAAAGTTACCACACACACGCTAACTGGGTTATCACCGGACAAGACTTATCATTTCTGGCTCACAGCCTACAATCAATCAGGAGAAAGTGGATATTCCAAAATTGTCACGATTTCTCCAAACTCCTCTCTAAACCCAGCACCAATAATTATTAATATTTCTATGAAATAGCGTGTAGCCGTTCGCCGGGAGTTAGACCACCCACAACAAAATAAATTCGTTCAGGAATAGATTCTGGTACTGTCTGCTCCATGAATGCGATTCCCACTTACCGGATATGGATCATTACCCCAGACGCTCTCTCCTTAATCTGAAGGACGAGGATGGAACACGAAGCGAACCCCGTCCTCGTCCTTTTCCAGCAAGAAGTTGTCCCAAATCTAAACCATGGATCAACAGTTTTTAGTTGTGTAGTACAGATTCTGGAGTGCCCCGCTTTATTTGCCCGTTTTCCGCGCGCAAAGGGGGGGCTAAAGAAGTTGTACTGTTTCTCGACCAAAGTTCTTTTTTCTTTCCGGGCGTTTTTTGGACCAGAGTCAATAATAACTCGCTCCCCACGGATGGAATCCACACTATATTTAAAGTTTGCCAAATGAAGCAGATTACAAATGAGAGATAAGCCTCATCCCAAAGAACCGCACCGAGTCAAGATCGGCCGACATAGGGCTTTTCCAGCTTAGGGGATTCACCCTTTTCTGGGCTGCCATATTACCTGTTTTTTGCCTGAGATAAACTTCAGGAAGGCATGGGCCGCTGCAATATTCAGAAGGAGGAAATAATGTAGAAAATATAAAAATTCAATTTGACGATTTGCCCTTTCTAAAAGAGCAGAAACGAAAGCTCCAACGTAACATGCTGTTTGCACGACAAAAAACGATTTATACCAAATCATTTCACTCCAGAGAAAAGCATTTGATACATAAGCTCCCAGCAAAAAAACAAAACAAAAATACCGCAGCAGTTTATGCGACCAGAGCTGCCAAGCAAAAAGAAAACCAGCCCTCCCCCAAAGAAGTTCGTTCATATCCTTCAAGGCCCATATCGCCCGTAAGGAAACTCGGACACGCATCTTGTATTCTTCATCAGATTTTGAGAGTGATGACTCCTTCAAGAGAGCTTCAGGTTCATACACAACTCTAAACCCCTGCTCCGTTACTTTTAGCGGCTGGACAAAATCGGGCAATTGATCGGGGTTTAATTTACTGTGGATACTTTTTCGTACTGCATCAATTCCACCGTCAACACCGACAATAGACCCTATCTGTGATTCCATGCTTCTCAAAAAATTTTCGTATCGCATATAAGCAGAACACCCATCCCCAATAGGGCTGCCATCAGTATTTGTGTAAATCATTTTACCGGTAACATAGCCCACTTTCGGATCATGGAAATTTGCGACAATATGCTTCAGGGCATTCGAGTCATATATTGAATTTGCATCTGAAAATACTAAAATTTCCCCAGCCGCCTGAGAAATTGCGAGGTTAAGGGCCGCTGTTTTACCGGCTCTAGGCGATTGACGTATGAATTTTACATTTTTATTGTTGAAACTTTGTATTATACTATCAGTCTGGTCAGTCGATTCATCAGAAATAACAATGAGTTCCAGTTTTTTTTCCGGATAATCGAGCTGCAACTTGTTGGTAATAGTTTGCCCAATATGTTTATCTTCGTTGTAGGCAGCGATGAGGATCGTTACAGATGGCTCGTACGGGCCTTTATCAATACTTTTCCGCACTAATCGTGTTAAAAGCCAAACACAAATGGGATAACCGGCATAGACATAAAATATCATGAATAAGCTAAAGAAAAAGCATAACTTGCAAGTAATTAACAACATGTAGGTTTTGCTAGCTGGTTGTTTATTAAAACATTTAACGTTAACCGTTTTTTATTCACGAATGTATTTGAGAAAAATCGGATAAAAAGCTTTCGTGAAATCTTGCATCATTTCCATACACTCAGACTCAGATTTTTTGTTAACATCACATATCAAGCGAACAAACGCGTTATCTTCGCCTCCACCTGAAATTTTTTGCAACATGCCATTTATTTTCTGGGAAAAGGTATCGGAATTAGCGCTCTCATAGGCTTGAAACCAGTAAAGTATCATACTCTTATTTTCAGCGCCCTGCTCGACTATCATCGTAGAAAAGGATACTTTTTGCTCTACACCATCACCAATTTCAATGTTGCCTTTTTCTCTGTCAGAAACATTCCATCCCTGTCCGGGAAAGCAAACCAAAGGGTCATGTGCCGCTCCCACTTTTTCTGAATTCAAGTAATAGCCGATATACAAATTTACCGATTTATCACCCTTGGTAAATGTCCGATTCAGGTAATCATCCAAAGCAAGGCTATCTACAATTTCTTTTCCATAGGCGATACGGGGTCCTGCTTTCCAACCCCCTACTTCTGCTAAAGCCTGATTTAGGGTTCTTTTTTTTACTGAACGTACTGGTTCGGATTTGCTGTAAACAAATACTCCGGTCAAAAAAAAGATGATAATTACAGTAATAACTTGCTTCGTGCTGGTCTGTCCCAAAATGAAAGCACTCCTTTGACGAGGAAAACCAAGGCAACGGCTAACATAAAAACTACTACCCCTAATATTGTATGGCTGGTGCCATGAGTTAAGTCAAGATCAAGATAATAAAAACAAAGAATCATGATCAATACCCTGATAATATTGACTATAATTGCTACCGGAGCACCTGAAAGCAAAAGCAGCATTCGAAGCCAGTTCGAACGTAAGGTAAAATATGAAATTATCACGCTTAACGTTAAAAGCGTCATCAAAGACCTCAGACCGCTGCACGCTTGAACCATTTCCAGACTTTGCCCTGGTAGATGAATAACATTTCCTTCCCTAAAGATCGGTAATCCAAGAACCATTGCGACCCATACGCATGCCTTCGAGACAAAGAGTTGCAGAGGCATTGTAATTGCAGAAAATACCTGAGCCGGCACAGGGATCATAAAAAACAAAATAAACAAAATGAAAATAATTTCTCGACATATCGCCGAACCATAAAGATATAACACGACACTAACAATAGTAAAAATCATTGCCATAGAAGCAACCGTCTTAATCTCCGCGTATAACGCCAAGAAATACAAGACCAACGAGACAATCAACAGAACAAAACCAACGCTTGAAGATTGCACAGATATTTTCTGCAACTCACCTCGCTTTTGCCAGAGAGAATAAATTACTATCGGAACAATAAAAAAACCGTGAGAATAATCATCCGAACTATACCAGGCCAACAATAACTCTTTCCACACAGGGAAGTAAGCCCATATAAAGCCGAGCAACAGCGCTATAAAGAGGGAACCTTTCATACTAAGACCCCATTTGTGAAATCTCAACCAGTCTCCATTTATGAAGGCCATTGTTCAATAAACTCTCTACAGGTAAGAAAGGAACATCCAGCATTTTTGCTTATAAATTTTTCCAACTTATTTTTTGCGCTGCTCAAATTCACATAATGACGATAACGGTAAAAGGGTTTTACACCATTTATCCTCGGCTGATCCGGATCAATTTCCCATGGATGCATATAAAAAGTATAACAACCTGTTTGCAGAAGGATTTGTTTTACGCCAGCCAGATGCAGAAAAGATGGTAACAACCTAAAGTACCCACCTCCTCCCCATGGAATTACTCTGTTGCCAATCCTCAAATTACTCACTGGAATCTCATAAAAAGAGGGAGACAGAGCGTAAAGAGGAAGATCTTGTTGCATATTTTTAAGCTGCGTTAAAGCCCCATATCTCCCATGGCCCTCATAGGAGTTATAGCTCGAATCATAAAGATATCCAGCCTCCTGAACACTATTAATGGCATCATCTGTTATGGAAAAACTCGGCGCTCGATAACCTGAGACCTCACTCCCTATAATATCCTCCAGGATGCCTTTACTTTTTATTAAATCCCGCCGCAAAACGTTCGGTGTCTGTTTGTAGCAAAGATCATGGTTTATCCCATGGGATGCGACCTCATGACCTCTCTGATGTATTTCACGCACCAGATTTGGGCAACGTATTGCTATCCATCCGAGAATAAAAAAAGTCGCCCTTACTGGGATTGGAGCATCAGCTAATAGATCTAACAGTTCAATCGTGTTATTTTCCACCCGTAACTCTCGTAAAGGCCAAGTGGAATTGGATATACACTGCTTAAAATTCTCAACCTGAAACCAATCTTCGACATCAAAAGTGAGGAGAATTTTTTTATTGTTAATGGATGGTGGGTCCATCAATTCTTTTCTGGTAATACTAATTTCATCACATCTTCATCTCTGTTCAACCATTTTATGTGCGTTTTCTTAGCAACAATGAGGAATCCAACTCAATACATTATACATAGAATCAATGACTTACCAGTGGAACAATTCTTTCTCCCAGGAGAGCGTGAGTAAAATGCGATGGTCGTCGTAATCATCACCTACGACCTCAGAATTCTCTTTTGTGTAGGTGTATGCAATACTGGCATTGTAAAATTGCCAGAAACCATATTTCAGTACTGTTCCGGCAACGTAAATATCCTTGTGATATTTTTCCAACTGGGGAACCCCTCCACTGCTCTGAGATATCACGGGTTGTTGGCGGTCCTCATAAGTATAAGCGAGGACACCGGACAAGGTCAGATCTTTCTGTAACTGGTAACTCCCTGAAAGGCTGGAATTCCAGGAATCAACAACACCATTCTCATTTGACCCTGAGAAGTTATCAGTATCATATTTTTTTTCTACCAGAAAATTAACAAATCCATGCTCCAATGAATAATTCACCTCGGCGATCCCGTTTGAACTCCAATTAGCATCTGTGCCTTCGGTTTTTTCGTAGGATGGACCAGCACCGAGTCTTGTGTACATACGAGGCGAAAAATCCCGTCGCCAAGTTAAACGCGCCTGATGAACGTCAGTGTCATTCGACGAAGTTTCATCATATACAGTGCCAATATAATTGTAGGTGAGCGATAGCGGGTTGTGGACAATCGAATCATTATCAAGCCCAAGTAGCAAGTGGTATTCATCAAGATCCCCTGACTGCCCATATCCTGTCAACCCAGTCGTTACATTTGACTCAATTGCTTTATAAATACCCCGAACAAATTGCATATCCAGGGTAGATCGCCACCTCGGATTATATCGATGTTCATTTCTTACGCTGGCTGTATATCGATCGTAGTCCTGATCGCCACTGGCAATCGAATCATCATTTCTTAAGACATCATAACCAAGGCCCAATCGTATTGAGCTGTTCTCTCTATAGAAATTCTCAGAGAAGAGATTCAGCGTATTAAGCCAGTAGAGCGTCCTGTATCGGTTAGGAGAGAGCTGCGGCTCTGTTGACGGAGGAGCAACCACCTGTGGAGGATTTGCAGGATCGCTCAAGATTCCGGTCTCAGTATTTTGATAGTCAGATCTTAAAAAATTATTAGTGATTCCAAGCTGCCAGGATTTGGTCATGAACCTTTTTGCTGCGAGGTTCAGATTTGCGTCCCAGTCCGTGCCGGAATCAATAAGATCGTATCGGATGCCAGGGTTAACTTTCATTTCGAGACTGTCTCTCTCGCTGAGACTTGTGAATTGCATCATTGGAGTGAGCACGATACGCCGATAGTCGTCACTATAGTTATCGTAGCTTCGGTTATCGTTATCGAGACCTATACTTAAACCACCTTTCAAGCTGTTGTCCCGACTAAAAGAAGCTTCGGGAATCATGATCAGGACTATGACCGCCAGGGCAGTAATCGTTTTCAAATTTATTGTGTCAGACATCTGCGTTTTGTTGCCTCCAAATTATTAGTGTACGATGACTATATCGCCTGCCTTGATAAGGATATTTTTTTCTAATTCTTTTCCTTTTAGAAAATCATCATAATCAAATTGCAAAGTATTATTTTTGAAAGGTTCGGTTCCGGCGTCTTTTCTGACGACAGTGATTTCGGAATTAGCCCATTGATCGAATCCACCACACCGGGCGATTACCTGAACGAGATTGATGGGGTAATCAAGAAAAAATATCCCCGGCTTGGCCACTTTTCCCATAACTGTGTATCGCTGGCTATTACTTTGCGCGAGGACAACCGTCACGACCGGATCATCATAGACCGTTGCAAAGATTATTTTCAAATAGTCAGCAAGCTGCGTCAGGGTAAATCCAACTGCATCGACATCACCAACGTGTTTGAGAGAAATTTTTCCGTCCATGCGGACGGTTACTCCGCCAACGCTGCTGCGTGGACTGTCCTCCATAAGATCCTTCTTTGCCACCGCAGGCTCTTCTGTCGACATATCCCCCTCACCATAGACTTGGACGCTGAGTATGTCACCGGGACCAACGACATACTCGTTTGCTCCTTTCGCATTTGTTTTTGCTTGAGACATAACTTTTTCACGGGCTTTGGCCATTAACTCCTTCGATACAGGAACATCAATTGTAGATTGTGCCGCCATCGCACTGCTGCCGAAAAGCATCACGATTGTAGTTAATAGCAAAAAGTTTACGTATTTCGACATGGTTCCCCCTCTATCTATGAAGAATTTAACAATTAAAAAACCTATCAATGAACCAGTAAATCATATCCGCACTTGTTTGTCACTCCCCAGTATAAGCGGATGCCATTTTTCTCTTTAAAATAAAAATTATGTTTCCATGCCTTTTTCGATAGAAAAAGTCTTCCTTTATATATAAACTATCCTGATCGAAAAGTTTGCCTTTTACGTTCGGTGATCTTTTATCAATAAGTTATTCCAACTCTTTCATTAGGTTTGCCCATGACTGTCTCCCGTTTCACCGTTTTAATTCTAACTATACTCTTGATTTCTACTCTGACAGCCTGTTCAACTCCCGACGAAAAAAAAGAAAAACATTACCTGCGAGCTCTAGAGTACATAAAAATTAATGACGATAAAGCAGCCGCTCTTGAGCTGAAAAATGCCATTCAAATCGATGCCAAATTTGCCAAGGCCAGGTATCAGTTGGGCCTGCTGTACATGAAGGCAGGCAACGCGCAGGCTTCCTTCGGGGAACTGCAGCGAACAGCGTCTCTTGATCCTAAAAATCTTGATGCCGGGGTAAAAGTTGCGGAATTTTATCTCCTCTCCCGCAAAAAAGCCGACAGCCGCAGATTTGTCGAACAGGTCCTGCGTGTCGACCCCAATTATCAGGATGGATTGGCTCTCCTGGCTAATCTTGAACTTATTGAAGGCAATTTTGCCAAAGCCGAGGCGTCGATCGACAAAGCCATCGCTCAGGCGCCGGACAACGACCGATTTTACAATATCAAAGGGCGCATCCTTATAGCTCAGGACAAATGGGCAGAAAGTGAAAAATTATTCCAAAAGGCCATTCAACTCAATCCCGATAATATTGCCAACTATCGAACGATGTTGATGTTCTACGAGCAGAAAAAAGACGAGCCTGCCATACAAAAGCTTCTCCATACAATGATCCCCAAGTTTCCCAACAATCCCCAGATGCACATGATCCTTGCCAACCTCTATCAACAAAAAGGCGAGCTAGACAAAGCAGAAAAAGAAATGCTGAGAATTGTTGCAATTGACAAAAAATCAATCCCGTCCAGACTAATGCTGGCACATTTTTATACAAAACACCAACAATTCGATAAAGCTGAAAAAACACTTACAGCGGCACTGCTTGATTTCCCGAATGACTTGCAACTCAAGGTAGAACTTGCCGAGCTGCGTTTTGATTTGCAAAAATTCGACCAGGCTCATGCAATCATGGAGAGCGTTTTAAAAACCAACCCTGCCAACGGAGGAGCAAATCTGATCAAAGCCCGCTTTCTTATCAGGGATGGTAAAAACAGTGAAGCGATGCAGATTATCACCCCGCTGTTGGCTGACTATCCTAAATGGCCAGATCTCTTCTATTATACTGCACTTACCCAGCTACGACTCGACCAGGCGGAACTGGCCCAGAAATATATCGACCAAGCCTTGCAAAATGACCCGACAAATGATCGATACCATGCCCTCGCAGCGCAAATATACCTGATCCAGGGTAATAACATCGAAGCGGAAAAAGAGGCAGCTCTTGCGGTTCGTATTAATGGGCGTAATGCCATCGCAGTGAAAATTCTTGCCAAATCCCTCGTCCAGGCTAAAAAATACGCAAAAGCTATTGAATTTATAGAGAACTTAAACCAGGAAGCAGTTGCCGGCGATGCCGAACTGTTGGGAAGTCTCGCCGTCGCCTATCTTGGCCAGGATAACAAAGACAAAGCCAGACAGACCTTTGCCGACGTGATGGAGCTGGCTCCCGACAACTCCAGAGCCCTCGACTATCTGACGGCACTGACCTTCGGACCAGACATACCCGGGAGAATCAGTTTTGTGAAAGCCCAGATCGCCAAAAGCAACACGGCAGGACACTATCTTTTGCTTGGTGAACTTTTAACGAAAAACAAGCAGTATGAAGAAGCACTGCATGCTTACCAGAAAGTTCAGGAGCTGGCCCCCGACAATCCACAGGGATATGTCCTTGCCGCACGGCTTTTAAGCCATCTGGGCAGAATCGATGCGACTATTGCGCAGTATGAAGATTTACTGAGTAAAAAGCCCGACTCCATTGCCGGAATTATGGGCCTGGCAACCGCCTATGAAGTTCAGGGCGCACTAGACAAGGCTAAAAGACAATATACCAGAGCTCTGGAGCTCCAGCCTAATCTGCCCGCTGCATCCAATAACCTGGCCTGGCTGCTTGCCTCAGAGGAAGGGGCAGATCTGGGCGAAGCCCTTCGACTGGCAATGCAGGCCAAACAAGCTCTTCCCGAGCAGCCGGAAATTGCCGATACACTGGGCTGGGTGCACTATAAACGCAAATCATATTCGCTGGCCATCTCTCAATTCAGACAGGCTCTTGAGACAAGCCCGGATAATCCTACCATCCAATATCACCTGGCTCTCGCCCTGTATGGTAACGATCAAAAATTGGAAGCCATTCAGTCGATTGAAAAAATACTGACGAGCGAGAGTGAATTTGCCGAGCGCAAGGATGCAGAAATATTATTACAACAGTGGAAAAAGGGCTGAGACAAAGAGGGGCTTTGTCCCCGAATGCAAATGGGATATGTTTTGGTGCGCCGGTTATTTCCCCAGGCAGAACTGTGTAAAAATTACATCGAGTATATCTTCGGTTGTCGTCTCACCGACAATCTCCGCGAGAAAATCGAGGCATTCCTGGAGGTCGATCGCGATAAGATCATTGGTCAACCCGGTTTCACAGGCAAATCTAATCCGGGCAGCGGCCTCAACCGCTTTTGCAAGTGCCTGTTTATGGCGAACATTCGGTGCGCAACCGCCTTCTTCCCATTGCTCATTGCCGGAAGTCATTAGCGCAAAGATGGCCTGCTTCAGCTGGTCGATGCCGATCTGTTCTCTGGCGGATATTTTTACGCATCGGCCAAGATCAGCGAGACAGGCAAGATCAGGAAGACCACCGTCGCAGAGATCGATTTTGTTGAGTACCGGCAATAATGGCTTATGTTTTACCTGAGCGTACAGTTTACGGTCAGCGTCGGTCAACTCCCGAGAGCCATCAATCATGAAAAGGATGAGATCGGCTTTATTGATAAGATCCCTCGCCCGCTGTATCCCAAGTTCTTCGACTTCCCCGGCATCATCTCGAATGCCCGCAGTATCAATGATACGAACCGGCATGCCGTAAATATCGACAATTTCCTCTATCGAATCCCGGGTTGTTCCCGGAACAGCAGTGACCAGCGCGCGCTCTTCCTGTAAAATAGTATTGAGCAGGCTTGACTTGCCAACATTGGGCAGACCGGCGATGACCAGAGAAATTCCCTCCCGGTACAATCGGCCCCGGTCGGCACTCTGCAGAAGGTTGGTGAGGGGTTGTGTGACTTCGCTTTCCAGTTGATCAAGCAGAGCACTGTGATCGATTATCTCCACCTCTTCGTCCGGAAAATCGATGGCAACCTCTATGACCGCCCGCATGCGGACGAGACTCTGGCGAATCGGATCAATTTTGTTATATAGGGCACCGGACAGTTGCTCCTGGGCAAGATCAACCCCTTTTCGGGTTTTAGCCGACAACACATCGATTACCGCTTCGGCCCGGGTAAGATCGATTCGTCCGTTAAGAAAAGCTCTCTTGGTGAATTCACCAGGTTCGGCCAGAACGGCCCCACTGTCAAGAATCAGCTCAAGCACGTTCTGCAGTACCAGAAAACTGCCGTGGCAGTGGATCTCCACGACATCCTCCCGAGTATACGTGTGGGGCGCGGCCATATAGACGGCCAGGACTTCATCAAGAATTTTTCCGTCTACAGACTGTCGGATATGCCCATAGTACAGCTGGTGGCTGCAAAAACAACAGGATGTCTTCTTTGGCTGGAAAATGCTTTTGAGCAGGGGAAGGGCTTGACTGCCACTGATACGGATTATACCGATGCCGCCAGCACCCGGAGGGGTAGATATGGCGGCTATTGTCTCTTGCCGGGCAAGGTTGTTCATGCAGGAATTCCTGGAACAGCAATCAGTTGTTGCTGTCTTTTTTGGGCCCGGATTTGTTTTGCCGCCCTTTAGCCGGCGGACGTTTTCGGCCAGTCGGTTTATTGCCTTTTCCGGGTTTATAGATGAGAATTTTTTTAAACAGCCCGTCACCGACCGAACGGCTGCGAATAGCATTATCTTCCTGAAGAATCATATGGATGACCCGTCGCTCGGAAGGGTTCAGAGCCGGAAGCACCTGGGTTTTGCCGTCTTCTTTTACCTGCGCCGCCAGTTCGACAGCTCTGAGCTTTAAATCATCGAGCCTCTTTTCCCGAAAATCACCGACATTAATGGAGATTCTCAGTCTTTCAGGCACCTTGCGGCTGATTATTTTACGCAGAATATATTGCAGGCTGTCCAGCACCTTGCCATCCACCCCGGTTAAATTTTCCTCAAATTCACCGCGAAGCGTGCAAGCCACCGACTGACCAGCAGTTTCTATTTCAACAGTAGAGGGAAAGCCCATCAACTCGACAAGGTGCAGGATTTCCGTTTTGACAATTTCCAAACTTTCCGGACTCACCTCAACGCCAGTGTCTTTAGCCACTGGCATATCATCGTCATCATCATCGATAATATCCTGCTCCTGGTCCTGCTCGCTTCCCACTTCCGCCTTTTTCGTATCTACTGTATCCGTTGCTTTAGCCGCGACAGGTTTCGCAGCTTCATGCTTCACCTTTTCAGACTTCACCTTTTCGGGTTTTGTCTGTTCAGGCTTCACCGGTGCGGGTGTACTCGGTTCGATCGGCTCTGACTTCCTGTCGCTTTCCGAGTCGGTACTGAGAAAGTCCTCGACGGCAAAGAGGTCAGTCTCTTCATTGTCAGGTTTTACCAACACACGGATATGCGCCTTTTTACGGATAAGACCAAATATGCCTGTAGTTCCAGTTTCAACAACTTCAATCTCAAGTTTTTCCTGGGCGACCCCTAAAGTGTCACAAGCATTTTTGATTGCCAGCGCAACCTCTTTGCCGTAAAAATCTTTTTTTTCTAAAGACATTTAATTACCTTCTCAAATATATCTCAACCGCAAAATCCGGTGATTTAAGCTGCTTTTATTCGTGTCTGTCCGCCGATCTCAGCTGGCAGCTGATGATAGAGCCGTTTTCTTGCTTTCACGATTAATAAGCACCTGCTGAAGAATGGAAAGCAAGTTGTTGATAAACCAATACAAGACCAAACCCGATGCAAAATTGAGAAACATAAAGGTAAATACCACCGGCAAAAACATCATGATTTTCGCCTGAGTAGGATCTGCCGTACTGGGTGACAGTTTCTGCTGCAAAAACATCGACGCACCCATGAGCAGAGTCAATACCGGCAGCCCACCGAGGTAGGGCAGGTCAAATCCCAGGTAGAGACGATCAGGCGCAGACAGATCGGTAATCCACAACATAAATGGCGCATGGCGCAATTCAATACACTGCAGAAGCACTTTATACAGGGCAAAAAAGACCGGGATCTGCAGCACCATCGGCAGACACCCGCCAAGCGGATTGACCTTGTATGTCTTGTAGAGGTTCATGACCTCCTGATTCATCTTGGTCGGGTCACTCTTATATTTTTCCTTTATTTTTGCCATCTTAGGCTGCAATTTCTGCATGTTTTTCATCGATTTCATGCCCTTTTGCGAAATCGGCCAAAAAACCGCCTTGAAGAGAACAGTAACCAAAATAATGGACACGCCATAATTATGACAAAAGGAGTAAAACATGTTCAGCAGCCAGAGAGTCGGTTTGGCGATGACATCAAACCAGCCGAAATTAACCGAACGATCCAGGTTATAGCCAATACTCTGCAGCATTTTTAATTTTTTAGGTCCGTAATAGACATGATAGTCATAGCTCTTTTCCGTCCCCGGTTTAAGCGTCTCAAGTGTTCCTGAGAGCTGAGTGGTTGCCAGCATCTCATTCCCCTGCATGGTGAACGAATTGCCCGCCCCGTCTTTTGGGATGAGCGCGCAGAGAAAATAATTTCCTTCGTAGCCGGCCCACTCTATTGCACCCTGAAGCGTTTTTGGTGCATCAGCAAAATCTTTCGCCTTTACCTCCTGCAATCCACCATTAATAAAAGCTACTGGTCCACCAAACAGGAATCGATTCGATGGGCTGACGACCCCTTCAAAATGGGCATTGACCAGACCCAGTTGCGGAACTCCCTGGAGGATGTGATCGGCATGATTTTTAACGGTGACGGAAAGATCGATCAGATAGTTGCTGTTGTCAAATGTGTAGAGGCGTTCGACCACCAGTCCGTTGCCGGCATCTGCCGTCATCCGCAACTCAGCTTTGCTTTTGTCTGCAGATAATTTGAGGGACTGCACGGTACTGTCATAGAGTATTCTTGCGCCAACAGCACTGCCCCAGGCGAATTGCAGAGGATATCCTTCGGCGGCGGTAGTCTTAACCAGTTGCATGCCAGGTGAATCCTTGTCATGTGTTTCCTTTTGTTTTTTAAGGACAAAACTGGTAATTGTGCCGCCATCTTCAGACAGGGTCGCAGTATACAGGTCTGTGTCAATGGTAATATCTCTTGGCGTACGGTCAAAGGTCTGCGCCGGAAGCGGTGCGATTGCCGGTGCCTGGGCTGCAGTGGCGGCGGCAGGCTGCTGTACCGGTTGAGCCGGTGCGGGCTGGGCTGATTGCTCAGTTGTCTCGCTGACGGGAACCGGTTTGTCAAAGCCGACAAAAAAGTATTGATACCCAAGTAGAATAATAAAAGAGATAACGATTGCTAAAAAAGCTCTATATGTGTCCATGGACTGTCCGTAATTTTTTGTGAGACCGGATTACGGTCTGTTTACCGTACCGGATCATACCCACCTCGGGAAAATGGGTGGCATCGGAGTATCCGGCGTATTCCCATAAGGGACCCCCGGACAACCCCATATTTTTCAATTGCCTGGATGGCATACGTTGAACAGGTGGGGATAAAGCGGCAGGTAGGGGGCAAAAGTGGTGAAATAAGATATTGGTACCCTCTCACCAATCCAATGAAAACCGCCTTTGGAATATTGCTTATTGTCATCTCGTACACCTGCTCAACAAGTAAAACTATCAGCAGCAGGTGCTATCAGAGGTGCCAGGGCAGCGCAGATATCTTCGGGGTGGGCGAAAGAAAAACCGGGACGAACGGCAAAGACGATATCAGCTCCTGCCGGATAGCAGCTTTGCCCGAGTCGGAAAGATTCCCGAATAATGCGCTTGAGACGGTTTCGCTTCACCGCACCATGAATCTTTCGGTGCACACTGATTCCCAACCTGCTTGTACTGGTCGAATTTGTCCGGCAGATCAGAGTAAAACCTTTTCCGTGCAAACGCCTCCCCTTGCTGTAAACTTCGTCAAACTCCCAACCTTTGCGGATCAGGGAGCTTTTCAAAAGTCGATGCCCGGCCAAAGCTATGCCGATAGCCTTTTGCGGCCTTTCGCTCTGCGTGATCTGATGACTGCTCTTCCGGCACGGGTACTCATTCTTTCACGAAATCCGTGGGTACGTTTACGTTTCAGGTTGCTTGGTTGAAAAGTACGCTTGCTCATTCTTCACTTCCTCATCGGTACATTCTATGGTCAGACCATGGAATATTTTTAGCTTCTGAGATTCCGGAGAATCTACTCTTTATTATGTGATTTCAAACTATTCCTCGGGTCGACACCCTCCCTGCACAAGCGGTGTGTCCAACTACAAGGTGACAAATTGCAAAACACAAATATTAACCACAATTAATTATCTGTGTCAATTATTTTGTTCTACAGGATCACCCGTATATTGCACAACCCAATCGGCTGTGCTATTCTCTGCGCTGCTTGAGCCAGAATAAATCAAGGTGAAAAAACTCATGATCAATGAAGAATATGATATAGCGGTTATCGGAGCCGGCCATGCCGGCTGCGAAGCTGCGCTTGCCGCAGCGAGAATGGGCTGCAAAACCCTGCTCACGGTAATTAATGCCGATACGATCGGGGCAATGTCCTGCAACCCTGCAATCGGCGGGCTGGCCAAGGGCCACCTGGTTCGGGAAATTGACGCCCTGGGCGGCGAAATGGCCAGAAACATCGATGCCACTTCCATCCAGTTTCGCCGGCTCAACACCAGCAAAGGCCCGGCAGTACGCTCATCCAGAGCGCAGGCAGACCGGCTGCTCTATCGCCTGCGCATGAAATCGGTGATTGAGAACCAGCCCAATCTGACGGTAAAACAGACGGTAGTTTCAGGGCTTCTCGTTGAAAATGACCGGATTTACGGGATATGCACGTCGCTTGACGAACACATCCATAGCAAAGCAGTGGTTGTTGCCACCGGTACTTTCCTGAACGGTCTGGTCCACATCGGCATGAAAAATTTTCCGGCGGGAAGACTCGGGGACGCACCATCAAAAGGGCTCGCCGCCTGGTTTAAGGACCACGGATTTGCCGTTGGCCGCATGAAGACCGGGACAGTGCCTCGACTCGCGTCGCACACCATCAACTACGCAGAATTGGAGATTCAACACAGCGATTACCCTGCCGCGCATTTTTCCTTCTCCGGGCATGGTGAGAACCGCGGCTACACCCTCCCGCAATTGCCCTGCTATATAACGTACACCAACGAAAAAACGCACGAGATCATTCGTCAGGGCATCGGCCAATCGCCCATGTACGCCGGGGTCATAAAAGGAGTAGGCGCCAGATATTGCCCTTCCATTGAAGACAAAGTCATGCGTTTCCCGGAAAAAGATCGGCACCAGATCTTTCTCGAACCGGAAGGCCTTGACACCACAGAGGTCTATCCCAACGGAATACCAACCAGCCTGCCGCTGGCCACCCAGAAAGCCATGATCAATTCCATCAAGGGATTGGAGCATGCCCAAATAATAAGGCCTGGATACGCCATTGAGTACGATTATGTCGACCCCCTCGGCCTGCATCCCTCACTGGAAACAAAACAGGTACAGGGTCTTTTTTTTGCCGGACAGATAAACGGCACCTCAGGGTACGAAGAAGCGGCAGCCCAGGGCCTTCTAGCCGGAATAAACGCAGTCCGTTCCAGCCGCAACCAGGAACCATTGATTCTCGACCGCTCGCAGGCGTATATCGGGGTCTTAATTGACGATCTGGTTACCTGCGGCACCAAAGAGCCCTACCGGCTTTTCACCTCAAGAGCCGAATATCGGCTGTTGTTGCGTGAAGATAACGCGGACAGTCGTCTGGCCCAGATTGGTTACGAGTTAGGGCTGGTATCGGAAGAGGCACATAGTCAATTCCTGCAGAAGCAGCAATTGATCGCCAGCGGCACTCAGGCACTGGAACAGGTGTCTCTCAAACCAGGCCCGGCAACAAATGCGGCTCTTACAGCACTAAATAGCAGCGATCTCAAACAAAAATGTACCCTCGCCGATCTGCTGCGCCGGCCTGAGTTGTCTATCAGATCCTTTGCATCGCTGCCGATCACAGATGACGCGCTGCAAACAGTAGAGGAGCTCATTTCCAGTCCGGTCAGAGAAGAGATAGAGCTCCGGGTGAAATTTAAAGGCTACATCGACCGACAAACCGAACAGGTGGCCCGGTTCAAAAAAATGGAATCAGTTCTGCTGCCAAAAGACATTAATTACCGCTCTCTCTCCGGCCTTTCCAATGAGGTGGTGGAAAAACTGACCAGGATCCAGCCCCTCTCACTTGGCCAGGCATCAAGAATTTCCGGCATAACACCAGCGGCCATCTCGGTACTGCAGGTACACTTAAAGAAATTACAAAAATAGCATCAGACACCTTTCATCTGCCTCTATGACGCCTTTGTCCTTTCCGAATATCGACCCGATAATCTTCAGCCTCGGGCCGTTGCATGTACGTTGGTATGGACTGATGTATGTGCTCGGATTTCTGGCAAGCTATTTTCTCGTCAGGAAACAGATCCGGGAATACCACTACGACCGGCTTGCCGAACATTTTGAAAACCTCAATCTGGTACTCATCCTGGGAGTTGTGGTCGGCGGCAGACTGGGCTATGTCTTTTTTTATAATTTTTCTTATTACATGGCTCATCCTCTGGAAATTCCTGCAACCTGGAGTGGCGGCATGTCGTTTCACGGAGCTTGCCTGACCTTGTTGATAGCTGGCTGGGTTTTCTGCCGGAAGAACAAGCTCGATTTCTGGAAAAGTGCCGATATTTATATAGCCACCCTCCCTGTCGGCCTCGGTTTAGGCCGGATAGGCAATTTTATCAATGGCGAACTGTATGGACGAGTCAGCGACCTGCCCTGGGCCATGACCTTTCCGGGGGGCGGTCCTTTCCCCCGACATCCGTCACAGCTCTATGAGTCGGTGCTTGAAGGCGTTGTGCTTTTTATCATACTCTGGTCAGTACGAAAAAGGCCATGGCAGCAGAATCACTACTGGCCTCATGGCAGTATCACAGCCCTCTTTCTCATTGGCTATGGCTGCCTGAGAATTGTTGTCGAGAATTTCCGGGAACCGGATCAACAGGTGGGATATGTAATTGGCCTCTTTACCATGGGCCAGCTTCTTAGCGGGCTGATGGTAGGAAGCGGCCTGCTTATCTGGCTGCTCCGCTTGAAAAGAAACGCACACTGAAGATTTCCTGAGAAAAACCCTATCTATTAACCATATTTCCTTCGAAATTGCAATTCCTTGCTGATTTTGCACATATCTCCTTTTAATATTTCCAATTTTTCTTGACTTTCTTCGCAAGAGCGCTTTGATTAGCTGTGCTGAAAAGACAGGCAATTTCGACTCGGACTGTCCGCTGGTTATTGTAAGCTGAAGGGATAAATCCCTTTTAGAATATTGTAATTTTTTTAAGGAGCAGACACGATGATTCAAATGATTTTCCCGTTTCTTGCCTGGTTTAAGGATTATGACATCGGCAAGTTCAAGATTGATTTCCTGGCCGGCATTACAGTCGCCCTGGTTCTGATCCCCCAGTCAATGGCCTACGCCCAGCTTGCCGGATTACCAGCCTATTACGGTTTGTATGCCGCTTTTCTGCCGCCAATGATTGCCGCACTCTTTGGGTCGAGCCGCCAACTGGCAACCGGACCTGTTGCGGTGGTCTCTCTTATGTCTGCGGCATCTCTTGCCCCACTCGCCACTGCCGGATCAGCCCAGTTCATCGCGTATTCGATTACACTCGCGCTGACGGTTGGCATATTCCAGTTTTCCCTTGGGGTACTTCGACTGGGACTGGTCGTCAACTTTCTGTCTCACCCGGTAGTCAATGGCTTTACCAACGCCGGTGCCATTATCATCGCAACATCGCAATTATCCAAATTTTTTGGCGTCAATGTCGACTCGGCAGAACATCATTATGAAACAATGGTTCGGGTCTTCCAGGCGGCAATGGACTATACCCACCTGCCGACCCTTATCTATGGTGTCAGCGCGGTGATCATCATGGTGGTTCTTAAAAAAATCAACCCGCGTATCCCCAACGTGCTGGTTGCGGTGGCCATCACTACCCTGATTTCCTATTTCACCCATTACAACAACGATGCCAAGATCGATGTCTCCGCAATCCAGTCTCCTGCAATTGCCGAGAAAATCACCGCGTTCAACCAAGCAGCCAAAGAGCTTGAGTCCCTATCAACCGAACGATCGGAGATGGAGCATCACGTAAATGATGAGATCAGCAATCTGCCCAAAGGACATGGCGGCAAGAGTGTCAAGCTGATTGAACTGCAGAGCCAGGTGGAACTCCTCACCCTGAAAATAAATGATGCGAAACATCACACCCACACCCTGAGGGAGCAGCTTCGAGCGGCTAAGTTTGCCGGGGTCAAAACAGATAACACGCTGACCCTTTTTCCAAAAGATTCAATTCCCGATGGAGTAAAAACAGACGGCAATACCTGGAAGCTCAAGGTAGGCAATTCTCCATTAAAGACCGCCGAGCTTACAGTTATCGGTGGCGGTGAGGTTGTAGGCAAGATCCCTGAAGGCCTGCCTAAATTCACCATCCCTGAGCTCAGCGTCAAATCGTTCTTTAAACTCCTCCCTACGGCAATTATCATCTCGCTGCTGGGCTTTATGGAAGCCATCGCCATCGCCAAAGCCATGGCGGCAAAGACCGGTCAAAAACTCGATCCGAACCAGGAACTCATTGGTCAGGGATTGGCCAACATTTTTGGCTCAATTGGTTCCAGCTATGCGGTTTCCGGTTCATTTTCCCGTTCTGCCGTTAACCTGCAGGCAGGCGCCGTGTCGGGTATCTCATCGGTGGTAACATCGATAATGGTCGTCATCACCCTGTTATTTTTCACTCCGTTGCTGTATCATCTGCCCCAGGCCGTTCTGGCTGCGGTTATCATGATGGCAGTCATTGGCCTGGTCAACGTCAGAGGTTTTATTCACTCCTGGAAAGCACAATGGTACGATGGCGCAATTTCTGTTCTCTGTTTCGTGGTCACTCTCTATTTTGCCCCGCACCTCGACAAAGGCATCATGGTCGGTGTCGGCCTCTCCATGATCGTTTTTCTCTACAAGTCTATGCGCCCAGTCGTCGCCAGGCTGTCAATGAATGAAGAAAATGTTCTGAAAAGTTCAGAACACTACCGCCTGAAAGGTTGTCGCCATATCTCGGTCGTACGTTTTGACGGTGCCCTCTTTTTTGCCAACGCCAGTTACCTCGACGAACAGGTCGCCAAATTCAGAACCGAACAACCCGATCTTCGCTATATACTTCTTGACGCCCGGGGCATAAATGATATGGATGCCTCCGGCGAAGAAGCTCTGGATATGCTCTGTAAAAGGGTACGCAGTGCCAAACTCGGTTTCGCCATGTGCGGTGTAAAAGGACAGGTGCTGAAAGTCATGGAGCGAACCGGCTTAATTGAAGAAATTGGCAAGGAACATATGTATGCCGACAGTAAAGCCGCTGTCGCTGCTCTCATCAAACAGATTCATACCGGGACCGATCTACCGGTGGCCGGGTGCAATGATTGCCCATTGACGAAATATATACCAGCAGAGAGCTGATTTTGAGTTCCCCCTCCGGTCTGCTGCCTGACCGGAGGGATCCCACCTTCACCGTCACAATCGCAGTATTTTCCGAGATTATCCGACTCTTCTTGCGATGGTTCTTACCGGCTGGTATAATCTGCGGCGTTTGTCTGTTTTTTATTATCAATATCAACCAGGAAAGCCCCCAATGAAAAAACTGCTCTTATTGTTCTGTGCACTCCTTGCGTCCGGAACACTTGCGTTTGCCAGCAGCGGTTCAGGCACAGAGTTAGATACCGCAGGACTTACCGGCTCCATTTTTGGCATACTCTCGGTCTTTCTTTTCGTGGGTGCCTATTCGCTGGTCATTCTTGAGGAGAAGCTCCATTTAAGAAAATCCAAACCTGTACTTCTTGCTGCAGGTATTATCTGGATCCTGGTTGCTATCACCTTCAGCAGGATGGGTGATAATCATGCCGCAGAGATAGCCATTCGCCATAACCTATTGGAATACGCCGAACTGTTCCTGTTTCTTCTGGTTGCCATGACCTACATCAATGCCATGGACGAACGTAATGTATTCCAGGCTTTGCGTTCCTGGCTTGTCACGCGGGGATTCTCGCTGCGAACTGTTTTCTGGGTGACCGGATTCTTAGCCTTTATTATTTCCCCGGTGGCCGACAACCTGACTACTGCTTTGCTTATGGGGGCGGTTGCCATGGCGGTCGGGGGCAGTGACAAAAAATTTGTGGCGATTGCCTGTATCAACATCGTCATTGCGGCTAATGCCGGAGGGGCGTTTTCACCGTTTGGCGACATCACAACGCTTATGGTCTGGCAAAAAGGAGTGGTCCAATTCAATGAATTTTTCCATATCTTCATTCCGTCACTGGTAAATTGGCTGGTTCCTGCTATTTTTATGAATTTTTCCATCAGCAAAAAAACCCCTCAGCCCAGCAAGGACCAGTATGTCATGAAAATAGGGGCGAAAAGAATCATGCTGCTCTTTTTAGCCACCATCATAACTGCAGTCTCATTTCATAATTTCCTCCATCTTCCGCCAGCGGCAGGCATGATGCTCGGTCTTGGCTATCTTGGTTTTTTCTCCTATTATCTGAAGAAGAAGGAACATCGCAATTACGATATTGACGATAATCCCCTGGCACATCAGACATATCATTCAAAGCCTGATCCCTTCGACCTGTTCCGTAAAGTCGCCCGGGCCGAGTGGGATACTCTGCTGTTTTTTTACGGGGTCATCCTCTGTGTCGGCGGACTATCCCAATTTGGTTATCTCGCCGCGGTTTCCAAATTTCTGTATCTCGGCTTGGGCGCAACCACAGCCAATGTTATTATCGGGATTCTATCGGCCGTTGTCGATAATATTCCGGTGATGTTTGCCGTACTGACCATGCGCCCTGAGATGTCCCATGGACAATGGCTGCTGGTTACCCTGACAGCAGGGGTCGGAGGCAGTTTGCTGTCAATCGGATCTGCCGCCGGAGTTGCTCTTATGGGCGCGGCACGAAATGTTTATACCTTCAATGCCCATTTGAAATGGACTCCGGTAATCGCTCTTGGTTATGCAGCATCTATCCTCTGCCACATTTTCATCAATGCCAGATTTATGTAAAAGGTCTGTCAAGGATTCTCATGGATAAACCTGCCAGCACCACTCTTCCTTTACCGATTTCCTGGGAGGAGTGCAGGCGGAGGGGATGGTCAGGTATCGACATTCTGCTTGTGACCGGAGATGCCTACATCGACCATCCATCCTTTGGTGTCGCGCTTATCGGCAGGCTATTGGAAAGCTACGGTTTTCAGGTAGCTCTCCTGCCACAGCCGCGATTCGATTCAGCTGAAGATTTCAAAAGATTTCCCACGCCGAGACTGTTCTGCGGTATCACCGCCGGAAACCTTGATTCCATAGTCGCCAACTACACCGGTAACGGCAAAGTGCGCGACACCGATGCCTACTCTCCCGATGGCAATCCGTGGCGCGGAACGGAGCGGGTCAAGACAGAACGCAGAAGACCGGATCGTGCCAGTCTCATCTATACCAGCCTGGCCCGTTCGGCTTTTCGCAACATCCCCATCATCCTCGGTGGCATTGAGGCTTCACTCCGACGCTTTGTCCACTATGATTTCAAACAGGAAAAACTCCGGTCATCCTTTCTAACCGACGCCAAAGCGGACCTCATCGTATACGGGATGGCCGAAAAGGCTATCGTGGAGATCGCAAGAAGGTGTGCAGCAAATAAATCTCTGCACAATATTTCAGGGACCTGTCAAAGATTTACCGACAGGGAACTGCAGGAACATTTATCTGAGACTTTCCCGGCAGGAAAGATAAGCAGCTCACCCAACACACTCGTCCTCCCCTCCTGGGATGACATAAAACGAGAAGTCGCTTTATTCCTCGATACCGAGATGGCGATAAACAGGCACTCAAGCGCTGCTTCCTCGCAAACAATCCTGCAACGCCAACAAACGCACTGGGTGGTGCAGCATCCGGCACCCCCCCCACTATCACCGTCTGAACTTGATGCGCTCTACGCCCTGCCCTATACGAGACGTCCGCATCCTGACCATCAGCACATCCCGGCCTACCGGATGATTAAGGATTCAGTAACCATCGTTCGGGGCTGTTCCGGTAACTGCTCTTTTTGTGCTATCACCAGACACCAGGGACCAGCAATAATCTCACGCAGCCGAGAATCCATCGTCAAGGAATGTGAACGTATCACGCAGATGGACGATTTTACCGGCACTATAAGCGATCTTGGCGGACCGACGGCCAACCTCTTCGGTACGCACTGCAGCATAGGTTCCTGTAAAAAACGCGACTGCCTCTACCCGCAACCCTGCAAAAAACTGGAGATAAACGAAGAGCTGTTTCTCCAGCTGCTGAACGATGTCGCCGCCATCCCCAGCATAAAGAATCTGTTCATTTCTTCCGGTCTGAGAATGGAACTGCTCCTTCGCACCCCTCGACTGTTGCGAAGGATCCTGCAGCATCACACCCCCGGATCATTGAAAATCGCCCCTGAACATACCGACGATGAACTTCTCTGTCTCATGCACAAGGAACCCCATAGTCTTCTTAAGAAATTTATTGCCGAATGTCGGAAGATAGAAAAAGAGATCGGTAAAAAGATGGAATTTACGCCGTATATCATCACGGCGCACCCCGGATCAACACCACAGCATGCCCAAAAACTTACCCAGGACATGCACAAGTTAGGGCTGCAAGTAAGAAAATTCCAGGATTTTACCCCTACCCCCGGGACCCTGTCCACTGCCATGTATGTAACTGGCTTGAAGCCAGGATCCAAGCAACCGCTGACGGTCCCGCGCAAGCAATCGGACAGGCAGCAGCAGCGTCGCATTGTGGAACAGTCACTTCAGCAGAAAGCTTTTCGCCCCAAAGGGTTCGGCCGCAAAAAGAAAAGATGATACATCTTGCCTAAGAACTCATCCCGCTCTTTTGTCCAGTATTATTATAGTAATTACCATAATAATAATGACTTTTATCAACCAGCCGGGTGGATATAAAGTTGCTCTTGTGCCCGTTGAAGATTACACCGATAATCTTGTTTTTGCCGATTTCCGAGATAAATTTTTCTATGAGGTTTCGACTGGAAAAGCCTTGTCTTACTACCAGTACCACCCCATCAACCACTTGAGACAGCACTTGCGATTCAGAGGCGACTTCAAGAGGAGGGGTATCAAAAATTACATACCTGTCGGGATAGCGGCCTGCCAGTTCCGCGATGAGTTTGTGCATCCGTTCAGAGCCAAGCAGCTCCGCCGGATTGACCGGGGGCAAACCACTGGGTAAAATCGTCAGTTTTTCCATAGAGGTGTTGCGGATAACTGAGGAGATATCATCTTTATCAAGAAGATAATCGGCCAGTCCACGATCGGATGGGAGACCAAAGAGTTGAGCGAGAGAAGGGGCACGAAGGTCACAGTCAACCAGCAGCGCATGCTGATCCACTCCTTGAGCCAGGGCGATAGCAAGATTAGCCGACACAAAGCTTTTCCCTTCACGGGGCAAGGCAGAGGTCACCATGATAGTTTTAGGTGCTGGTCGACCATCTTGAGGGATGAGTATTTTTGACCGTAAAACACGAAATGATTCGGCGATCTTGCTAGAAAAACTGGCCACCTTCGTCAACCGCTCATCCCACTGCGGGGAATAAATCTCAGTTCGTTGCGGTTCGCGGACCAAAAACGGTTTTTCTTCATTGCCACCAGTCGCTGCGTTATCTGCCGATCGAACCAATCTTTCTGTTTGTGTATCTGTAGTTGATTGCAGCGGTACTTCCAGACTGTAGCCTGATTTCTTCAGCGCTTTTGAGGTCTTTCCCATTTTCTTGTTATCCCAGATTTAAAAATTGCATTTTATGTCGGCGACCGCTTTTCAACATACTTTGTCAAGAGGTTCACTCCTGCAAACTTTTTAAACAGCATCCTAGCCTTGGTATGCTCCAGTGCTCATATCCTAAAAATCATCTTTTATTGAGAGCACATTCGCAATGTGCGCTAAAAGATTATATCCCCTCTCATCCAAAAGAACACAAATAACGTCGTAATAAGAGCAATTGCTGCTAAAAGCAGACTCAGAAGGAGTATCCTTTGCCATTTCTGTCGTTTCTGTTCAGCCTCAATTTCAATGTACGGGATTGTGGTGAGCAAGGGTATTCCTAGAAAAGGTTCTATTGTTTCCGCGTCCCTGAAAGAGGAATCAAATACATCTAACGCCAGAACTCCTCCGAGCCCGACACCAAGTCCTGCAAGTACACTGAATCCCATAATTATAAAAAAATTCGGTTTGATAGGCTTCCCCGAAAACTGGCCGGGATCTTCTATTTTGAACTGACTCCCTTTCTGGCGTATCTCAAGATTCAACATTGATTCTGCCTCGAGATTTTGAGCCACGAGGTAGTCATAATGTTTTTTAAGTTGATCATATTCCCGAGTCAGAGAAGACCATTCTGCTTCCCGCACAGGAGAGACAGCAAGCCATTTTTCATATTGCTCTATTTTTTCCCGCAACTGGTTCTTTTCACTTTCAATATTGACAATATTCCGCTCAATATCTTTGCGCTGTGATTCCAACTGCATCATTGTCTGCAAATTAGATGAATTTTGTCTGGCCAGTCGCCGCCCCTGCGAAGAACCGGTTGAAGAAGATTGTGACAATTTAGCCAGACCTTTTCCAGAAGTTGACCCACTCCGAATTTCCACCTCGAGCTTCTCAATAAGCTTTCGAACCCTCTTAATTTCCGGGTGCTTTTCAGTGTATTTCAACAATAAGCTGTCCAACGTCGAGCGTAATCTGGCCAAGCGCTGTTCGCTAGTCTCTTCTACTACATTTGGTTGATTACCGTCTGTTGCATATGCAGGTGCACGCTGCGCCAACATTTTCTGATTATTCATTTGATCCCGGATAAGCACTAGAGTTCGTTCCAGATCCTGGATACTATCCTGCTTTCCCTGGTATTGTTCGCGAAGAGAAGCCAGGCTGGCCATATTCATTTCACGATGCTCAGGCATTTCATTATAATACTTCAGTTTATAGTCTCGCATGTCATTTTCTTTCGCGTCCATGACTTTTTTGGCCATCTGCAGTTCCTGATTCGTATAGGTCGAAGTTTCTGTCGCTCTATCATGGCGATATTTCAGATTTTCCTCTATAAATTTTGCAGCAATTGCATTAGTCACTCTGACAACGTCTCCTGGATTGTTGCCGGAATACGATATGGTGAAAACATCTCCACGGTCAGATGGCTGTATCACGATTTTTTTCCTTAATATTCCAATAACATCCTCTATCGGAATTTTTTTTCGTAATTCTGGATAAAGATCATTATCCTTAATTATCTCTTCCAGATTAGTCCTGCTGGTAACAATCTGACTGAGAGTGCTGACAATGTCGCCTACCCGTGATTCCACATCGGGAGACTGTTTGTTCGGGCTTATCTTCTGCGGTTCGTAACTGACAAGACTTGAAGATTGGTACACTTTGGGCGTACGAAGGTAAACGCCAAGACCTACAGGCAAACTTAAAAGTAACATGGTGATGATGAATACTTTTTGTCGTGAAAACAGATCAAGATATTTGTTTACCAGTTGTCGTTGTTGTATATCCATAAGTAAATATTCTCTAGATTATGAGATTTTAATAGTTGCGCACGTATCATTCCAGTGTAGCATCTTCAGGAACCGAACGGTTAGTTTTTTTTAACAACATAACGATAATACTGTTCGTTCTTTTCCTGATGCTGCGACAAGGTCCAGTTACCAACATATGACCCAGAAAATATTTTACCGAAAATCCTCCGGTGAAAAGGTTACTGCGTCTGCAATTCGCTGGTCATTGATGATGACCATAAAAAGTCGGTCAAGCCCCATGGCGATTCCAGCGGCAGTATCCAACTGTTGCAGATCAGAGAGAAACCGCTCCGGCATCAATACATCACCACCAGTATTCGCTTTTATTGCCGCTATCTCAAGGTTAAATCTTGCCCGCTGCTCATCGGCATCGGTGAGTTCAGAAAAGCCATTGGCAAGCTCTATCCCATTTATATACAGCTCAAAACGTTCCGCCAATGTCGGCCTGTCAGCCTTTTTTCTGGCAAGGGATCCGAGCTCCACCGGATAATCGTACAGAAAAACTGGTGCAACCGTTCCCAGATAAGGTTCGATATATTCAACGAGTATCTCATCGAATTGTCCTTCACGCAGAGCCTGGTCCAGATGCACCGGACTGTATCGGGCAAACGCATCGGCAACCGACAACCGTTCCCAGGTATGATCTAAATTGATACCTGAAAAAAAAGATGTAGCCGCAAAATTCTTCTCTGCCTGCAGTTCCAGCAGGTTTATTAGCAGAAATCGTAACAGCATCTCACAGTCTACCATCAGCTGGTAATAATCAGCACCGTTTCTATACCATTCCAACATCTGAAATTCTTCCAGATGCAATCGTCCCTTCTCTTCTTTTCGAAAACAGTGACAAATCTGGAATATCTTGCTGTGCCCTGCGGCCAACAATCTTTTCATACAGAGTTCGGGTGAGGTCTGCAGATACTCCTTTTCGGATTTAAGCGGCGTTATATTACTCTCCGGAATATATACCGGTTGACGGATGGGGGTGTCGACTTCAAGAAAACCATGGTGATCAAAGAACGATCTGATGAAACGAAAAAAGGCTGCGCGCAGGTGCAGCCTTTTTCTGTCAAGCATTTGAATTTACTCTTTTACCCGGGTAACATATTCCCCGGTCCGCGTATCAATCTGTATTTTATCCCCTTCTTCAACAAAGGGGGGTACCTGGAGTTCGTAACCTGTCTGTACGGTGACCGGCTTGGTATCGTTGCCGGAAGTATCGCCTTTGGCCCATGGATCGGCCTTCGTTACTGCCAGATTGACGAAAATAGGCAGGGTGACATCGATAGGCAGATTATTGTAAAACACCACATCCAGTTCCATATTGTCGATCAGAAAATGCGTATTATCACCAAGCTGTTCTCTGGTGAGCACAAGCTGTTCGAAGTTTTCCGTATCCATAAAGTGGAATTCATCTCCCTGGCTGTAGAGGAACTGCATTTTCCTCTCTTCAAGCTCGGCCTTCTCAAATTTATCATTTGAACGATAGGTTTTGACAAGTTGATTGCCGGTGATCATATTTCTCATCTTGGTTCGGTAAAGTGCCTGCCCCTTCCCCGGTTTAGAGAATTCAAAATCAGTCACAATATAAGGATTCCCATCTATTTGTACTTTTAAACCTTTTCTTAAATCAGAGGCCGTGAGCATCGTACTTCTCCATATCAACTTTTCTTTATGTGAATGGCATGCGCCATATATACGTTTTTCTTCAGAGGACAAAGGCAAAGCCGTATCCTTTATTGTCCTAAACGAAGCACTATACCTGTCTTCAGGTTTATTGCGCAACTGTAAAAAAAAGGTTTTTGGCATAGCATAACGGAATAAATTGAATTAATTTCACCGTGCGGACGGCTAACCTCCAACCATAATGAACCCCTTTTCGATACTGCGAGAAAAAACAATGTATATCGGCATCCTTTCGGATACCCATCTCCATGCAGTAGATGCATCCTTTATGCAGCAATGTGCCACAGCTTTTACCGGTTGCGACATAATCATTCACGCCGGAGATCTCACCGATGTATCCATCCTGCAAGCGTTTAAGGGCAAGGACATTCATGCGGTGTGTGGTAACATGTGCAATACAACAACGCGGCAAATTTTACCACCGCAGAAACATATTGTACTCGGCGGATACTCCATCGGCATTACCCACGGAGCTGGTCCTCGCCATACTATCGAAGAGAGAGTTTTGGAACAATTCCCCAACGCCGACTGTATTGTATTCGGTCATAGCCATCAGGCGGTTTGCCACAGAATCGGCAAGACACTGCTCATTAATCCCGGCAGTTTTTCTGGCACTGGGCGATATGGAGCCGCCGGAACTTACGCTCTTCTTAAAATCGACGGGAATTGTCCCGATCCCTTGTGCGCCACCCTGCATACGCTGCCCGAACAGATATGAAAAACTTATGGACCCCATGGCGTATTGAACATGTGCTCGGCGATGTACCTAAACCTGGTGGTTGTCTCTTTGAACCGGATACCTGCTGCAGCTACGACTACAAGGCCAGGAAAGCAACATTGATGCTCTATCGGGACAACCATTCAGTGGTACTTTTGAATCGTTTTCCCTATGCCAATGGTCATCTGCTTGTAGCTCCCCTCCGTCACCTGAGCTGTATCACCGACCTGACCGAGGTCGAAAACTGCGCCCTCATGGAGATGGTGAAGGCTGCAACGGCTATTTTAAAAATGCATCTTAAACCGGATGGTTTCAATATCGGCTGTAACATAGGGGCTACGGCAGGTGCCGGTATCGCCGATCACCTGCATTTCCACATCGTCCCAAGGTGGGATGGCGATCATAACTTTATCAGCGTGCTGGCGGAAATACGAACCATCCCCGAACATATTGAAGCGACCTTCGACCGGCTCTTCCCTGATTTTTTTGCTCTTAATCAAAAAAACGTATGACAACAATGACGCAACTCACACCCATGCTGCAACAATACCTTGAAATTAAGGGGCAGCATGAAGACACCATACTTTTCTATCGCATGGGTGATTTTTATGAAATGTTTTTTGACGACGCCATCGTCGCTGCAAAAATACTCGGCATAACCCTCACCTCAAGAAATAAGAAAAGCGATGCGGTTCAGGTGCCCATGTGCGGGATACCCTACCACGCGGCCCAAAACTATCTGGCTAAACTGATTAAAGCCGGTCGCCGGGTTGCCATCTGCGAACAGACAGAAAATCCGTCTGAAGCAAAAGGGATCGTTAAAAGAGAAGTTGTCCGCATCATTTCACCGGGAGTCATTACCGACGACCTGCTCCTCGACGATAAAAGCAATAATTATATCTGTTCCCTGGTGCTTAAAGAAACCAGTGGCCAAAAACTTTACGGCGCAAGCTTTCTCGATGTCAGTACCGGTGAATTTCTCGTCGGTGAATACGGTGATAAGAGCGAAAACGGAGAGGACATTCTTGACCAGTTAACCCGCCTCATGCCTTCAGAACTCCTCATTTCCGTCACAGAACGACATTGTCTGGCGTCCCTTATCGAACAGATCAGCATTCTCATTCCCAGCATCTGCATCACCGAACGTGATAGCGCGCATTACCATGGGACTGCCGCGAAAGAATTACTTTGTGATCATTTTGCGGTGGTCACTTTGGATGGCTTTGGCTGCAGCAGACTTACCGCCGGAATAATCGCCGCGGGGGTATTGCTTGAATATATTCAAGAAACCCAGAAGACTGCTGTCGATCATATAGAAAAATTATCCCCGCTGGACACCAATTGCATCCTGCATATCGACGATTCCTCGAGAAGAAATCTCGAACTGACCCAGACCATCGTCGGAGGCCAGCGGCAGGGATCTCTGCTGTCGGTTCTTGATCACACCTGTACGCCAATGGGAGCAAGACTGCTGAAACATAATCTACTTTTTCCTTTGCAGGATAAAGACCGAATTATCAATCGACTGGACGCCGTTTCTTTCTTTTTTAAGAACAGCTCGGTCCGTAAAGAATTACGTAGCCTGCTTGAGCAGGTATACGATCTGGAACGACTGAACGGCCGGATGATACTCGGCTCGGGAAACGGCAGGGATATGCTGGCCATGAAAAAATCCTTTGCCTGTCTACCGGCTATTTACACCCTGCTCAAGCAGTGCGACACCCGAAAATTGATCGATCTCCGAAATCAATTCGACCCTCTTACCGACCTCCATGCATTGCTCGAGAAAGCAGTGCACCCTGAAGCGCCTGTTACCCTGCGCGAAGGCCATCTCATCAAAAGCGGATACAACGAAGAACTGGATGAACTGGTCCATCTGCTGCGCGATGGCAAGCAGATGATCCTTGAGCTGGAAGGCAGAGAACGCGAAGCGACGGGAATTGGCAAGCTGAAAATCGGGTATAATAAGGTGTTCGGATATTTTATTGAGGTCAGCAAAATACAGGCTGACAAAGTACCCGATTCCTATATCAGGAAACAAACCCTGGTCAATGCCGAACGGTTCATCACTCCCGAACTCAAAGAATTTGAGAATAAGGTTGTCGGAGCGCAGGACCGACGAGTGGAGCTCGAATACCTGCTTTTTCTCGAAATTCGTGCACAACTGGCAGAAAACAGCAGCCGCCTGCTGCAAACCGCCCACCTTCTCGCCCAGCTGGATTTTTTGTCCGCCAACGGTGAAATGGCCCACCTGTTTAATTATCGCCGACCGGAGATGAATGATGGCGATGAGATTCAGATTGTTGAAGGGAGGCATCCCGTCATTGAAAGAAGCCTGCCATCCGGTAAATTTGTACCCAATGATGTCCATCTTGACCAGACATCCGATGAGGTGCTCATCATCACCGGTCCCAACATGGCTGGGAAATCAACGGTTCTCCGACAAACTGCGCTCATTGTCCTTATGGCCCAGATGGGGTGCTACGTCCCGGCGCAGAAAGCTGTTATCGGCATTGTCGATCGAATTTTCACCAGGGTTGGCGCCATGGACGATTTACGCCGTGGCCAATCGACCTTTATGGTGGAAATGAGCGAGACGGCTAATATCTTAAATAATGCGACCGAGAAAAGTTTAATAATTCTTGATGAAATCGGCCGGGGAACCTCTACCTACGATGGATTGTCCATAGCCTGGGCTGTAGCGGAAGACCTGGTACAGAAAAATAACAAAGGAGTAAAAACGCTCTTTGCCACCCACTATCATGAATTGACCGAACTGGCGAAAATCAATAAGCGAGTACAAAACTATTCGATAGCCGTACGTGAATGGCAGGGCAATATCATTTTTCTCCATAAACTGGTAAAAGGGGGAACAAGCCGGAGCTATGGCATCCAGGTTGCCGGCCTGGCAGGAGTTCCGGATAACGTCGTCCTTCGGGCCGGTGAGATACTCCGGGACATTGAACACGGCAAATTCGGCCAGACCACACATTCTCCGTCCATCCGCAAAAAATCGACCAGGACCAAAAAGCATCCGGATCAACTTACTCTTTTCTCCCCTCCTGACGATCCGATAAGGGACTATCTGCACCGCCTCAACCTTGACCAATGTGCTCCTCTTGATGCATTGCAGGCCCTGTATGCATTAAAGGATATGCTGAAAACCTGATGCCATTGCTCTTACCGGGTTCAGCAGCCGTCAAAAGCCACCCCACTATTTACTTTGCCATGGTCCCTGCTTTTAGGTATACTGAGAATAGTTCCGATTAATTATTGGATTTATACAATAAATTTTCACAATCATCCTCTGAAGCGTGGGGCACCACTTTTTTCACCATGAGCAGTAGACCCATTTTTCTTTACCTCGCAATTGTTTTACAGCTACTTCTCCTGCCGTTTGACCTCCTCGCTGCCGGTCATACCACCTGGAAACAGCAGCCTCCAGCCGATCGATACAATGCAGCCAAGTCATATTACCAGCAACTACAGACGGATACAGGCCTCTCCGCCTCCAGGGATAACTGGTTGAAAGGGGCGAGAGATTTCCGCCGGATCTATCTTTCCAGTCCAAAAACCGATCTGGCACCTGCCTGCCTCTATATGCTTGGGCGGATGTATGGTGATATGCATGATCATTTTCACAACAGCAATGATCTCAATGAAGCCATATCCTACTTTAAAGACACCGCACGACTCTTTCCCCGCCATCGTCTGGCAGACGATGCCTATTTTGCCCTCGCCCAACTCTACCTGGACAAAAAAAACGACCCCCGCAGGGCCGCAGATCCTCTCATTGAAATCGTAAATAAGTATCCCAAAAGTGACATGCGCCCGCAGGCGGAGGAACTCCTGAAAGGGTTATCCAGGGAGAATGATATCGCCTTGCCAAAATCAATACTGTCGTCTTTCGGCCATAACAAGCTCAGTGATGTACTTCCCGTTAAATATTGGTCTTCAGACAATTATACGCGGGTCGTAATCAAATCTTCCGCCCCGGTCAGCTATAAGGATTTCCAGAGAGAAGAGACGCCGAAAGCGCTGAACAAACTCTACATAGACTTCAATAAGAGCTACATTGCACCGCAGTATCGAGCGCCTGTTCCTATCAAGGGAGGGCTTCTTCGCGGTATTCACACCGCGCAGTTGAATCCGGATACAGTTCGCGTTGTTCTGGATCTTCAGTCCATTGGCGATTACAAAATATTTAACCTGCCGAATCCTTTCAGAGTGGTGATAGATGTCCGCGGCGAAAGTAAAAAATCCGCGCAGCTCCCATCTGGCAAAATCGTCGGCCACCGGCAGGATATCCCCGGAATAACAGAACACACCAAGAAAAGAGACATTGCCGTTTTGCGAGGTGCCAAAAAGATAGTACTTTCCCCATCCCCTTCTAAAAATGAGCCCAAGATAGAAGAAGTCTCATCCAGCGCGCCTCTTTCTCTGGCGCAACAGCTTGGCTTAGGGGTTAGAAAAATTATTCTCGATCCAGGTCATGGAGGAAAGGATCCAGGCGCCATGGCCTTTGGTTTGAAAGAAAAAGATATAGTGCTCGATCTTGCCACAAAGCTTGCCCCCATTCTTGAAAAAGAGCTCCATTGCCAGGTAATTCTAACCCGGAATCAAGATGTTTTTATACCTCTTGAAGAACGTACCGCAATTGCCAATACGCAGAATGGTGACCTCTTTGTGTCGCTTCATGTAAACGCGCATCCATCGGCACAAGTTCGCGGGCTTGAAACATACTATCTCAATTTGAGTACCAATGCAGAGGCAATGAGGGTTGCTGCCCTGGAAAATGCCACATCCACGCATCAGATGAGCGATCTTCAGGATATTCTGTCGGATATTATGAAAAATTCGAAGATCAGTGAATCTTCCAGATTGGCGCAGCAGGTGCACAGCACCATTGTTGAAGGGGCAAAGAGCAACGGCTATGCCGATATAAAAAACCTTGGCGTCAAACAGGCACCGTTTTATGTTTTGATTGGTGCCCAAATGCCGGCCATCCTGATTGAAGTAGCTTTCATCAGTAATGAACAGGATTCCCAAAATTTACAGGATCCGAGATTCATGACGATGATCACAGAGCAAATTGCCAGTGGCATCCGTGCCTATGTGAGTAAGACAACGGCGCAGCTCTCCCTCGATAAATGATACTGCTTTCTGACAACACTATTTGATGTCCTGAGCGCTCGTGCCGATCCATCAAATAAAAAAGGGCCGCTCTCTCGCGAGAGCGACCCTTTTTTATTTGTTTCTTCAGTATTCAGCTCATTACGCCAAAAACTTTTACCGAATCTTTTCAGTACCCCTTATGGAGGGATATGAATTTCTCAGTCACTAACGGTTTGCAACTTTCAATCGGGCAAGCGCACGCTGCAGAGCGATTTCCGCTCTTCTACGATTAAAATTGTCCGTTTGCTGAGCAGCCTGAGCAAGTCGCTTTTCAGCTCTTTCTTTTGCTCTCATTGCCCTTTCAACATCTATTTCACTGCCGGCTTCGGCACTCTCAACGAGAAAGGTGATCTTATTATTTGAGACCTCGCAGAATCCTCCACTGATCATGAGGGATTCTCTTTTTTTGCCGTTCTCATAGGTAAGAGTACCGATTTTAATTGTCGACAGAAAAGGCGCGTGATTAGCCAGTACGCCGAAGTCTCCGCCATAGCCGGGAGCATTAACGATATCAACATCTTCGTTAACCTTCGCGCCGGTCGGAGTAACGACCTCAAGTCTTATCTGTTGTCCCATCGGATATCCTCTTGAGCAAATTATTTGTACTTTAAATTTCTCTTTTCCGCTCCTGTTTGGCCGAAAAGCGGATTTTTTAAAAGTACCTGCACCCCGCAAGGGGCATAGCGCAAGGCGCTATCCCCCCTCGGGAGTAGTATCTAAAACTAGATTATCTTTTATGACTTGGATTTGGCGTCTTTCGCTACGGCTTCATCTATAGAACCGACCATATAGAAGGAGTTTTCATTGAGATCATCATGTTTTCCTTCCAGAATCTCTTTGAATCCCTGAACCGTATCGGCAACCTTGACGAATTTGCCTGGCATACCGGTAAAAACTTCTGCAACCGTGAACGGCTGTGACAGGTATCGCTGAATTTTTCTGGCCCTCGAAACGAGCTGCTGATCTTCCTCGGAAAGTTCATCCATACCGAGAATTGCAATAATGTCCTGAAGATCTTTATATTTCTGGAGGGAAACCTGAACCCCACGCGCCACCTGATAATGCTCTTCACCGATTACATTTGGATCAAGGATTCTCGAGGTAGAGTCAAGAGGATCCACAGCAGGATAGATACCGAGCTCAGAGATCTGTCGTGAAAGAACAACAGTTCCATCAAGATGCGCAAAGGTGGTTGCCGGTGCAGGATCGGTCAAGTCATCAGCGGGTACGTATACGCATTGAACGGCGGTAATCGACCCTTTGGTAGTGGAGGTAATCCTCTCCTGCAACGCACCAAGGTCAGTTGCCAGTGTCGGTTGATAACCAACAGCAGAAGGAATACGGCCAAGCAACGCGGACACTTCGGAACCAGCCTGGGTAAAACGGAAAATGTTATCAACGAAGAACAGAACGTCCTGTCCCTCTTCATCGCGGAAATACTCTGCTGCGGTGAGACCGGTCAAGGCAACACGAGCACGGGCGCCAGGGGGTTCGGTCATCTGCCCATACACCAGAGCAGCTTTAGGCAGAACGCCGGAATCCTTCATTTCGTGGTAGAGATCATTCCCCTCACGAGTACGCTCGCCGACACCACAGAAAACTGAAATACCGCCATGATGCTGGGCGATATTGTTAACCATCTCCATCATGATAACCGTCTTACCACAACCGGCGCCACCGAACAGTCCCATCTTGCCGCCAAGCGGGAAAGGCACGAGCAGATCTATGACTTTGATTCCGGTGGCGAGAACACGTACCTCAGTATCCAGCTCAGTGAATTCAGGTGCGTCGCGATGAATAGGCAGGGTTTTATCTGATACGATAGGTCCCAAACCATCAACAGGTCTGCCAACAACATTCATGATTCGACCAAGTGAAGCAGGTCCTACCGGAATGGTAATCGGTAATCCGCTATCTCTCACTTGCATGCCCCGTACCAGACCATCGGTCTGGTCCATGGCAATACAGCGACAGGCATTGTCACCGAGATGCTGGGCAACTTCGATAACCAGATTGTCCTCAACATCGTTTATGCCAGGATTGGTTACAAAACAGGCATTCATGATGGCAGGCAATTTTCCAGGCTCAAATTCCACGTCAACTACAGGTCCGATGACCTGGGTAATTTTTCCTATTTTTTGCTCACTCATTGGGCTTTACCCCTCCTCTAAAGTCGTTGATTATCAATTTGATAAATTATTATTTCAGGGCTTCTGCACCGCCAACGATGTCCATAAGCTCACTTGTAACGGCAGCCTGTCGAGCCTTGTTGTAGACAACTGTCAGGTTTTTGACAATATCCTTGCATGCATTGGTGGCATTATCCATTGCCGTCATACGGGCAGCATGTTCGCCTGCCCCCACTTCAAGCATTGCATGATAAATCTGTACGTTGAGATACAGGGGCTGGAGGACATCCATGATCTCCTCGCTGGAAGGCTCGTAAATATAGTCACCAGTGATTTTCTTCTCGGCACCTTCTTCCGCCGCAACAGGTTGAACAGGCAAAAAAGGTGCAACTGCGGGTACCTGACGAACGACTGACTGGAATTCACCAAATAATATTTCAACCTTATCAGTTGTACCGTTCAGAAAATTATCTGCGAGATCCGTAGCAATTTCCCTGGCATGAAACATCTGGAAGTTCCCCATTGTTTCATTATACCTTTTTCTGACCTTGTCCGTTTTTCGTAACAGCTGATATCCTTTTTTACCGACACAGACAAAACTTACTTTTTTGCCCTGTCCTTCATATTCCACCATCTTTTGCAACGCAAGTTTAATGATGTTGGCATTGAAGGAGCCGCACAGCCCACGATCAGAGGTAACAACCACCAATTCCACTGCCTTTACATCTCGATTTTCCATCAATGGAAAGGCATTGGTGTTCGCACCACCAGAAAGATTGGACATCGCTTCAACAAATTTTGCCGTGTACGGTCTAAAGTCCTCCATCTTTTCCTGGGCACCACGCAGTTTCGCCGCAGCCACCATATTCATGGCTTTGGTGATCTGGGCTGTTTTTTTGACACCCGAGATTTTGGTTTTTACTTCCTTTAGAGTCGCCATATTTTGACCTATATGAAATTAGTGACTTGGAAATGAGTTCCTTAGTATTTTTGGTAAGTAGTCATTTCGTGAAGGAACTTACCCCCCTCAGGGAGGTGCTGAAAAGCACCTCACACTTTTAATGGGTTAGTTAAGACCTTTTGTCGCCTTGAAAGTATCGCCAAAGCTCGTCAGTACCTTGTTAAGTTTCTCCTTGATTGCATCGGTAAATTTCTCTTCCGCAACCAGATCACTGAAAATACTCGACTCGTTGGATTCAATATAATTGTACAATTCTCTCTCATAGTCAGCCAGGGTATCAATAGGCAGTTTGTCAAGATAGCCGTTGGAGCCAGCGTAGAGAATAGTGACCTGCTTCTCCATTGGCAGCGGTTGATATTGCGGTTGCTTGAGAATTTCAACCAGCCTTTCCCCGCGGGTCAGTTTGGCCTGGGTACTGGCATCGAGATCTGAGCCGAAAGCAGCAAACGCGGCGAGCTCACGATACTGGGCAAGATCCAGCCGGAGGGTACCTGCAACCTGCTTCATCGCTTTTACCTGGGCGGAACCACCGACGCGGGATACGGAAAGACCTACGTTGATAGCCGGACGAACACCAGAGAAGAACAGGTTCGGCTCAAGATAGACCTGACCATCGGTAATAGAAATAACGTTCGTCGGAATAAAGGCGGAAACGTCTCCAGCCTGAGTTTCGATGATCGGCAGGGCGGTGAGGGAGCCCGCTCCGAGCTCGTCATTGACCTTTGCCGAGCGTTCCAGCAGACGCGAATGGTTAAAGAAAATATCACCAGGATATGCTTCACGTCCCGGCGGGCGGCGCAGCAGCAGAGAAAGTTCACGATAGGCAACAGCCTGCTTGGAGAGATCATCGTAAATGATGAGAGCATGCATCCCGTTGTCGCGATAATATTCGCCCATGGAGCAACCGGCAAAAGGCGCGATATACTGCATTGGAGCCGGATCGGAGGCACATGCGGAAACCACGGTGGTGTATTCCATCGCGCCATGCTTTCTGAGGGCCTCTACAACCAGAGCAACGGTTGATTTTTTCTGGCCGACAGCCACATAGATGCAATGTACGTCAGTATTTTTCTGTGCAATGATAGCATCAACACAAAGAGAAGTCTTACCAATCTGACGGTCACCGATAATCAACTCACGCTGCCCCTTGCCAACCGGGGTCATGGCATCAACAGCCTTGGAACCGGTATAACAGGGCTGATGAACACCTTTTCTGGCGATAACACCAGGAGCCAGCACTTCAATTTTTGAGGTGAATTCAGAGTTGATTGGCCCGAGTCCATCGATGGGTGAGCCAATGCCATCAACAACACGACCAGCCATGGCGGGTCCTACTGGTACCTCGGCGATTTTTCCGGTACGTTTGACAATATCGCCCTCTTTGATATTGGACACGTTGCCAAGAACAGCACAACCAACGTTGTCAGCTTCAAGGTTCAGGGCAAGGCCCATAATTCCACCAGGAAATTCCAACAGTTCCATGGCCATACAGTTCTGTACGCCATAAACACGGGCAATACCGTCGCCTACGGAGATAACGGTACCAGTCTCGTTCAGATCAACGCTGGTCTCATAGGCCCCAATCTGATCTTTGATAATCTGACTAATTTCTGCGGCTTTAATCTGCATCTATTCTCTCCCCTTAATGGAATCTTTTAAACCTGCAAGCTGGGTCTTTATACTCCCGTCCAAAACCAGATCACCAACCTGGGCAATGATACCGCCAATGATGGATTGGTCGACACTGGTTGTGAGTTTAACTTTCTTGCCTGTTAACTTTTCTAAAATTGTTTGTACATTTTCTTTTAACTCATCACTCAGCTCAATTGCTGAAATAACATTGCCATGGCTGATGTTTTTTGCTTCATCAACCATGGTCTGATAGGCTACAGCTATTTCCGGCAATATTTCTGCCCGTTTTTTCTGAACTAAAAGATTGAGAAAGTTGCCCATGATCGTATCAACCTTCATGGAACCTACTATCCCTTTCATGACATTTTCTTTAACATCCATTGGATAGAGGGGATTAGTCAGAGCGTCAACAACCTCCGGATGACTCAAATATAAATCGGCCAGGCCTTGGAGAACCTCTCCGTACTCTTCGTATTTTTTCTGCTCCTGACCGACGGTGAATATTGCCTTGGCGTATCTTTTTGCGAGGATAGTCTGTTTCACTGTACGGCCCCCACTTTATCTAAATAAGTTTCGATGATCTTCACCTGGTCATCCATGGTGAGATTCTTGACGATGATTTCTTCGGCAATAACAGCCGCCTGGTCGGCCACCTCGTTTTTGAGGGTTCGCCGAGCTTCAGTGACCTGATTCTGCACAGCCATTTCAGCTGAACGCATTAAATCGGCGGCTCCCTGCTCAGCCTTCTCGAGAATCTTGGCTTTCTCAACTTCGGCTTGGGCGATAGCCCGTTCCACAATCTTGTCTATTTCTGATTCGACCGTGGCCAGTTTAGCCTGAAATTCATTGTATGAACTCTCAGCTGCCGCCCGTTTCTGCTCCAGAGTCTCAATCTCATCCTTGATTTTCTTGCGGCGTGAGGAAAGACCGGAACCAATCGGTTTGGCACCAAACTTTACCAGAATAATCATCAGGGCGATGAAGTTGACCACCCGCCAGCCGAGATCTTTGACCTTGGCGGCCGACAGGCTGTTGCTGACTGCATGACCACCTTCGCCGTGCGCCGGGGCAGCAGCATCGCCGGCATGTGTGGACTCAGCGGTCATCGCCTGATCACCGGCCGGTGCATGGGCTCCAGTTTCAGATGCGAAAACCGTTCCGAAAGACAGAGCGAACCAAAGAGTCAATGTCAGCAGGCTTATCAGCCGTGCAATATGCTTCTCTCCATTCATTATTAGATACTCCTCCCCAGAATTTTGCTTGCCATTTCGGTTGCAAACCCACTCAAATCGGCCTGCAAACTAGTTCTGGCTGTACCAATCTCTGCCTTAAGTTCGGCGAGTTTGCCTTCCTTGACCGCATCAGCCTCTGCCTTAATTGCCGCCAGCTTTTCGTCGCCGGCTACTTGTGCTCCAGCTCGCGCGGTGTCGAGTGCGGCTTTGGCCTTACCAGAAGCCTGAGCCATCTTTGCATCAACCTCTTCCTGCCGGAGTTTTGCGTTTTTCTCGAATTTCGAGATCTCTTCCTGCATTCCCTGCAGTTTTCCAGATCTCTCCTTGAGAATCCTCCGAATAGGCTTATAGAGGACTCCATTAAGGAGAAACATGAGTACAATCATGTTAACAATCTGAATAAACAAAGTGATATCCGTCGTAATCATGTCAGTAGCTCCTGCTTAACTAGGATAACGAAAAAAAAAATTGACATTCATTGAGGCAATGAATGATGACCGCATTACAGTTTTTCTTGAAATTAAAGGTCTAAAATCACCAGAAATAAAATGAACGACCATTCACTAACAGCAAAAAATTCTTACTGTAAATATGTTGTGCTGTCAACTAATTTATATATTTCGTCCTCCGTAAAGTTGAAAGGCAAGTCCTCCATAAAAATGCAGGCAGATGCGCGTGATGCGCCGCATAATTTCAATCTGGCCTGTGTACATTTTTATTGCAGCAGATTCTGCACAGCCTTAGGAACGGACCTGATTGCTTCGCTGAGCTTATCGACCATAGGCCCGCCAGCCTGAGCCATATCAGGCCGCCCACCGCCTTTACCACCAACGATTTTCGCTATGCTGTTGACGAGATCGCCCGCTTTTATCCGCAGAGTTAAATCACTGCTGACGATTGCCAGAAGCGCGGCTTTGCCGTTAATAGTCCCCCCCAGAACAGCGACCCCGGAACCGAGACCCTCGCGCACTTTATCACCAACGTCGCGAAGTGTCTTCGGACTGTCAAGGGGGATCTCCGCACCTATCACTTTCAAGCCGTCCACCAGCACGGCATTGTTAAAGACTGCATCCAGGTCCGAACTCGCCAGCTGTCTGGACAAATCGGCGACCTGTTTCTCCTGGGATTTGAGATTTTTAAGCAAGGTTTCAATCTTCCCGACAATTTCTTCGGCGCTGCCGGCATTCAGCAATGCCCCTGCCAGACGCTCTCTTCTCGTCATAGCCTGTATTTCGGCAAAAGCCGCGCGTCCGGCCAGAGCTTCTATACGCCGAACCCCGGAAGCTATACCACTCTCTGACTGGATCTTGAAAACACCTATGTCACCCGTGGCTCGGACATGAGTACCGCCACACAATTCTTTACTGAAATCGGCCATAGACACAACACGAACGTTGTCGTCGTATTTCTCACCAAAAAGAGCTGTGGCCCCGCCTTTAATTGCGTCTTCCTTGGCCAGAAGCTGTGTTGTAACCGAGCTGTTTTGTCGAATTTTCTGGTTGACCAGATATTCAATTTCTTCGGTTTCCTCGACAGATAATGGTGAAAAATGAGTGAAATCGAATCGCAGTCGATCCGGCCCAACTAAAGAACCTGCCTGTTTGACATGATCGCCAAGGACCTTGCGCAACGCCGCCTGGAGCAGATGCGTTGCCGAATGATGCGCCGCAATATCCCCCCGCCGATCCTCTGCAACAGACAAGACCACTTCAGTCGCGACGGCCAGTTCTCCTTGTTCTATTTCTACCTTATGGAGGAAAATTTTTTCTCCCTCAACCGATGTGCCGATCACTTTCGCCCGGCCACCTGGCCAAGCCAGCTCACCACAATCACCGACCTGCCCCCCCGACTCCGCGTAAAAAGGGGTCCTGCGGACAAAGAGATGGCCGCTCTCGCCTGCCCGCAAACGTTCCACCCTGTCCCCTTGCATATTGAGCAGGCCCTCGACACTGGTATTCACCGATGATGCATCATAGCCGATGAATTCTGTTTTTTTGCCTTCTTCGGCAAGACTTTTCACCCCCTCGCCAAGAAGTCGTACACCTTCATCCTTGCGCGAATGCCTCGACTTGCGTCGCTGGTTGTCCATCTCAGCGCTAAAACCGGCTTCATCGAAACCGAGACCTCTTTCCAGAGCAATATCTCTCACAATATCAAAGGGAAAGCCAAAGGTGTCATAGAGCTTGAAGATAAAGCTCCCCGAAATGACCGGGGAGGCATCCCCCGCACGTCGGGCGATTTCCTCATCAAGCAATGCCAGGCCATGCTCCAGGGTTTCCCGGAAACGCTCTTCTTCATTGTCGACAACCTTCGTCAACAGGGCCGTTGCATCGGCCAGATGCGGATAGGCGCCGATCATTTCGGCAACAACCGCGCTGGTGACCTGTCCCATAAAGGGTTTGTCCAGACCCAGATATTTTCCATAACGAACTGCCCGGCGCATTATTCTGCGCAGGACATACCCCCGGCCCTCGTTCGATGGCAATACCCCGTCAGAAACCAGAAAGGTCGTTGCCCGGGCATGATCGGCGATAACCCGCATAGCGGTATCGTCCTGTGCATTAACACGGTAGCTTTTTTGGGAAAGCTGTTCAATCTTGGCTATAATAGGAAGAAAAAGATCTGAATCGTAATTGTTGAATTTGCCCTGCAATACAGCTGCCACTCTTTCCAACCCCATGCCGGTATCTATACTCGGTTTTGGCAGAGGTGTCAGTGTCCCGTCCTCAGAGCGATTGAACTGCATAAATACCAGATTCCACAGCTCTAAAAAGCGATCGCAGTCACAGCCCAATGCACATTCCGGCCGACCGCATCCGGCCGCCGCACCCTGATCAATATGAATCTCTGAACACGGCCCGCATGGTCCGGTATCTCCCATTGCCCAGAAATTATCCTTTTCACCCATCCGGACGATTCGACCTTTGGGGAGCGCTTCAATCTTCTCCCACAGACCATGTGCTTCATCGTCATCATCATATATGGACACCCAGAGATCTTGAGGGTTCAGGCCAAGTTCTCCCGTCAAAAAATCCCAGGCATATCGTATGGCATCCTCTTTGAAATAGTCGCCGAACGAAAAATTTCCCAACATCTCAAAAAAAGTATGATGTCTGGCCGTATACCCAACATTTTCCAGATCGTTATGCTTGCCGCCTGCCCGGACGCAGCGTTGGCTGGTAACTGCCCGTATATAATCTTTTTTTTCTTCTCCCATAAATACAGTTTTAAACTGTACCATGCCTGCATTGACAAAGAGCAGGGTCGGATCGTCCTTGGGCACGAGAGAAGAACTGTCAACAACGGTATGGCCGCGATCCTTAAAGTAATTCAAAAATCTGCTGCGAATTTCATTTCCTTTCATAACTTTCTGGCAAAACCTGTTAAATTAAATATTTACGAACTCGTCAAAAACCAAAATTCATGATGGATTAGTAAAAGTTTTTCATACGTAAGCCGTAAGATTTTTCTTTCAGCGCAGTGTACGGGAAAACGCCGCAATGTAAGAAAAATTGCACCAGCGACACAGACAACAGCAGTTCTCCCTTTTGGGGTTTTTAGGACGCCATCGTAAATGAGGCAGGCAGCTATTCGTTCCGAGCGATAATAATGGGCAGAATTTGCTTGAATTCCGGACTTCCCGCCTTGCCAAGCAATTCATAAATCAACATTTCCGACGATCCAATCGTCGCTCCTATAGCCTGCAGCCTTGTGAGACCGATCTGATGATCATCCATTTTCCTCGATGAAACACCATCGGAGACGACCCAAACATTCAATCCTCTTGCCAGGATCCCCATAGCCGTCTGATAGATGCAGATGTGGGTCTCCACACCAGCAAGAATTACAGTATCCACCTCTTTCGGCAAGCAGGCGATACGCGCTTCTGTTTCTTTATTGGCCAGGGCATTGAATTCGGATTTATCAAGGTAATCGATTTCGCCAAGGAGCGCCTCAATGCTTGGCACATAGGGGCCCAGTCCCTTTTTATACTGGGTGTTGGCAATAATCGGAATACCTAGAATTCTGCCGCAGCGAATCATAAATTCAATAACCCCAACAACATGGTCGACAGCTATGATTTTGGCCATAAGGCTTTGCTGCACATCAATAATTTGCAGACAGACATTGCCTGGAGTTAGAAGCCGATTTTTCATTGAACATTCTCCATAAATGTAAACTCCCCGTGTTGTCACTTTTTCCAATAAACTCAATTCTCCCGTGAGATTCAAGTTTATCCTTTCATCCGGCTAAAAATAATGGCACCTCACAGGGATGCCTCACAGGTCGAAAGTCTGCTCTGTTAATTGCAGAGGCAGCAGGGAACGGCTTTATTTATGAATGGAAAATATATATTGCGCGACAACTGTCTTGGGCGGTATTGTGCGGCGGAACCAAGTGGAAGATGACTGGGCCATCATAAAAAATAAGCTACCATGTGCAAAAAGTGCTTTACAAAGTCGGCACAGCTATTACACTTAAAAATTAAATACTTTCACAGAGAGAGACGATGCAAGACGAACAGATTGAGGCGATGTCAAAGCTGCTCAAATCAATGTCCCATCCCATCCGCCTGAAAATTCTTTGCCTGCTCCAGGATAAAGAGCTTTCCGTGGGTGAGATCAGGGACCAGGTCAAGACAACCAATGCCAATGTTTCTCAGCACCTGAACATCCTGCGTGGTCAGGGGATAATTGACTACCGCAAGGACGCTAATTTTATATTCAATAAAATTACCGACAAACGCATCCTGGAGCTCATCCAGAAAATGCGCGCTTTATTCTGCCCAAATTTCTAACTCAGGACACAAGACAATGATCGTTTCAGATTGGATACATGTTCTAGCCGGATCGTTTATCCTGCTCAGTCTTTCATTAGGCGTCGAGGCCAGTCCAATTTTCCTCAGTAAATACTGGCTCTTTTTTACTGCTTTTGTCGGCGTCAATCTTTTGCAGTTCGGCTTTTCCAAGTTCTGCCCATTAGGATTCATTTTGAAAAAGCTTGGTGTTGCCGAAAGCCGTCAGTAACCGCCGAAACCACTACCTACTTCCTCTCCATACGCGCGTCACAGGAAGCCTGCCAGCAACATGCTGTTTCGGAACAGACCTCTTTTTTGCGAAAACAGGAGGGGTTGCCCTCTTTTTCCTGAATCCGGCCGATGAGTTCTGCCAGCTTGACGCCCTTCTCCTGCGGGATACCAAGCATAAGCGCCCTTTTCCTGGCCAGAGAAAACAATTTAGGGCCTTTTTTATATTTTTTATCTGACATGGAGTCCCCCGTTTTGTCTATGATCTATTGTGCAAAATGTACTCCCCTGTTGCGTTATTTCAATACATTCAGATAACATTATTTCCAAACAGTACCATACTATTACTGCCCCCGGGAAGAAACGCACCAAAAAACCGGCAGCTAAGTCCGGCAAACAAAAAATGATCCGCAAGAAATTCCCCCATCAATAAGCTTTGCGGGATTTTTTTCAATACTCGCGTGCCGGGTCCTCTGTTCAGTCTCCGTGCTGTGCGGGGACTTTGTTCAGTACCCCCTTGAGGGGTGTAAGTTCCTTCACGAAATAATTTTCTTGTAAAAAACACAAGAAGGATTGATAGCAAAGCACTAATCCCGCCCAAAAGCTTTGCGGGACTCAGTTCAGTACCCCCTTGAGGGGTGTAAGTTCCTTCACGAAATAATTTTCTTGTAAAAACACAAGAAAATTATTTCTAAGTCACTAAATAGGCAGAATATGGTATTCCTCAACAGTAGCGTGCATGCCGTTTATGACCTGCCCGTTTCTCCCATCTATTGACACCGGATCGCCAAAACCTATGCGCACCCCGGCGATTTCACAGTATTGATCAGCTTCGTAGACCTTCAGGCTGCTGCATCCGACGACACAGGTCTTCTCAAGCCGGACGGCTACTACCGAGGCATGAGAAGTTTGTCCCCCTCTTGACGTCAACAGCCCATCCGACTGACTGACCACCTTGATGTCTTCCGGTACGGTGTCCTGACGAATGAGAATGAGCGGGGTGCCCGGGTCCGTTTTTCTGAGCATGCGGATATTGTCCTCGGTAAAAACGGCCCGTCCGGAAAGCGCCGACCCCGAAACCCCAACGCCCTTGCCAAGATGGGAAGTGGCCAGTGTCGGGCTTTCGATAAAGACGTTGAGATGTTCTTTTTTCTTGATGGTGATCATGTCCCGTGTCTGCAGGAGATAGAGTTCCTCCGGCTCCGGTCCCTCAAAGGTAAACTCGATTTCCTGAGGATTCCACCGCTTGTCGTAGACCAGCTCCCGGGAGATCTCCAGCAACTTTTTATAGATTTTCGGAAACCGCACCTCCATGGTTTCATCCACCGACCGGCCATCGAGTTTTGCCTGCTCCACCGAGACAGCACAGCTGGATACCAGGCCGGAAACGATATCCTCCCCCTGGTCGCCGTAGGCGTAATCGCCCCACAGCGCCACCCGCTGCACCTTGCGGTAGGGGTGCGCAGTAAAAACTACCCCCGCCCCTGAATTGCCACTCTTGTTGCCAAACACCATGGCCTGGACAATGACTGCAGTGCCCCAGGAATCCGACACATCCATTATTTTACGATATTCAACGGCCTTCTGGGTTACCCAGGAGGCGAGAACCAGCTGGATAGCATTAACCAGCTGCAACCACGGATCATCGGGAATACCGTGCCCTCTCTGGCGGATCAGCCGTTGATAGGACAGGGCGAGTTCCTTCATCTGTTCCGGTGAAAAATGCCGTTTGAGGCTCACATTATATTTGGCCTTGGCATTGTTCATCAGAATCTGAAATTCCTCTCTGCCGATACCGGAAATCATTGCCCATGACTGCAAGAATCGCCGATAATTATCCCAGGCAAGATAGGCGTTGCCGTTATTGGCAATGAACTCTGTGATCAGTTCTTCATTAACGCCGACGTTACTGACGGTGGCCATCATCCCCGGCATGGAAATGGCGCCGCCGCTGCGCACCGACAAAAGCAGAGGAGACTCCGGCGAGCCAAAGACCTTGCCCGTGAGCTGTTCAATTTCCGTCAGAGCCCGACGTATTCCCAGCATGAACTCTTCACGTGTTTTGGCATAGCCAAAGACTATCTCCTGGCAGCGAAAAATCTCGGTGGTGATAACGAAAGCCGGTGGTACCCGTTTCCCGTCTTCAGTGAGGGTGGCCAGATTATATCCCTTATTGCCCAGATGAATCAGGTTATTGGTGAAAGGGTTGGGCTTATGCAGCAGAGACAAGGCCCGTTCCGGATTATAGGTCATCAACAGGTCGAGTTTTCTCTGATCAAGAAGATCCTTTTGATTCTCCAGGGTCTGCAGGATCCGCATGATAAAATTATCAAGATGCTGCAGACCGAAGGTTGAAGAAATCAATTCCCGTAAAAAAACCTCTGACAAACGCTGTACCGTCGTGCCGATTTCGGATTCATCATACAGGTTGCTATATTTATCTAGAATATTCTCACGGCCGATCTGGGGAATGATGATTGACAGGTTGTTCTGGTGAATGTTGGTGTAGAAGGCATAAATTATATCCTTGACGCCTTCGGACATCCCACGAAAAATATCCAGGTACTGGGTGTAAGAAAAGCGCCTCACCTTGAGCGAATTCTCCAATAGTGCAAGATAGGTAAAAAGCTTGCGGGAGGTAATGCCGTCGACAACCAGAGCCCGAAGGAACAGCTTGATACAACGGACGATATTATAAAAAGTGGCTTGAGTAATGATGGACAGATTAACGGTTTCCGGCAGCTTCTCGAGATAAAGATTGGCCAGATTCTCAAGACGAAAGGTAAGACTGAGAGCGTCGAATTTACGCTCTTTATATCTGCCGTACACGGACGGAATATCGACGGCGATATGTCGCTTATAATAGATATCCTCTTGTGCTTCAAAGGTTTTTTCCGACAGGATAATCTCCTGCAACCCCTCGAGAGCAGTCAATAAAGCGTCCAGGCAATGCTCCGTATCAGAATGGTTAAGGCCCGCCAGCAGCCCCTCCATCTCCGGAAAACCATCGTTTACTGCCCTGGTGATTTCCGAATGGAGCTGGAGAAAACCAAGCTTGTATTTTTTATGGAGGAGCTTGTACATCCGAAGCAGCAGTTCAAAGCGGCGCACCTCATGGGAGTTCAGATCTATCTGGCGGCCGAGAAAGGCGGCAATCTGCTCATCGTCCTGCAACAGGATATCCTCGACCCGATCAATTCCCATCTCTTTCCAGAGCCTGTCGCTCAGAATGCACTGATCATCAATATATTCGCCTTTGGTCTTTACCTGGACATACACTTCCTCGGGAATAAATGGAAAAAGGAGGGTCTTATCCCGAGTCTTCCAGAAAAGCACAATGGCCTGAATGAAATCAACGATGAGGTTCGAGCTTTCGACATGCCCCTGTTTGCGTAAAAAGTGAATCAGGATATCTTTTCGTTTATGGATTTCGTCAAGTTCTGTGGAGACATCGCGCAATTCACCTTCTGATCCAATTTCATTGAAGAAAACCGGCATCAGTTTGGCAAATTGCTTCGACAGATTGTAAATCGGTTCAATGGGATGATTGAGCAGCTGGGTAATGTCGCGCTGGAACAGATCGGTGTCTTTTATGCAGGTTCCCGACAATTTCAGGTTAATGATAAGGGCGGAAAAGAGCGTTGAACACCACTTGGGTTCTCGCATAATCAGATAGAGCCACACCCTGATATTGGCCAGATGGGCTGGATTGGTCAAAGGCTGCCAGTTTTCATCAACGCCGACGACACTTGCATGTTGAAAACCAAAACGCACCACGCCCCATAAAAAGGCCTCCACCATCTGGCTGTTGCTGCGATCGAATACCTCGGCGCCAAGGACCTGAATGCATTGCAGGGAGGTATGCGGATATTTGCGGACATTGGCCTTGAGCAGTTTAAAGGTGGTCAGCAGAAACTCTTCAATTTCCTCAAACGTCTGCTCTCTGATGAGTTGAACCAGGCTGCGGTTGATTTCCCGCAGCGTTTCCTCATGAATCAGATACAAGCCCTGGGTATCCATGATCTTGAACAGGAAAAGCAGTTTCCTGTTCTCGTTAAAATAATGAACAAAAGCCCTGCCCTTCTGCTCCAACTCCCTGAAGACCTCTTCGGCCTCCACCAGCTTGTTGGGCATGTCGCGGTAATACTTGACAATATCGATATGGTCGGGCAACTCAAGCATTGCCTGCAGGCCGGATCTGGGATTTTTTTCCAGATTCAGCCCCTTGAGCACCGCCAAATGCTCTTGCATCATCTCATGTGAGATGACCTGAAATAACTGGGAGGAGTGGAAATCTGCGGCCGGAATGGAACAGCGATCGAGAAACCAGGCGAGGGGGTCATCCTCCTGCAACCAATATCCATAGCAGCGGTGCAGTATAGCCTGCACGAGTCTGGCGAGGGGAAGAAAATCAAAATGACTCTGGTTTTCATCGGTTATCTCCAGCAATTTCGCGGCTATCTTATTGAGCGGATGCTGGCCGTGAACAATCTGAACCATGATTGGTCGATCTGTCCTGTCGAGTGCGGCAATGTTGTCAAAAACAACATTTAATTCCAACTCGTATCGTTGCAGATCCGCCGCGGTCAAGTTGCTAACCACCTTATCAAGCCATATCGTCAGCGCCCCGACGGCCTGGGACAGGAGTGCGGCATCCCGTTGCGTTTCTTGCAGGGCTTCCATAAAAAGAGCGGCAAACAATCGAAAAGCAGCCGGCCCTTTTTCATGCATTCTATAGTGATTGATGTTTTTTAAAACGAAGCTGCGCAACTGCGGCAGGACGATTTTCCAATTACGGAACGGATGGCAGACCTCGTAGAGCAGTTTTTCAAGAGTGGAGTGCAATCCTTTGAAATTTTCGACGACCTCCAGCAGGACATGGAGCTCCGGGTCGATTATCACATGCCCCGCCGTCTCCAGCAGATTGGCTTTCAGTGCATCCGACTCAATTGCTGCATCGCTCTTTATGTTTGTCATATCCGTTTATTAACCCTTCACAAAGTTGATCGCCCCATGGAAATCGATACCTGACTATAATGAATACCCCCCTCCATTCGCAAGAGATAAAAAAAAGCGCCTTTGAAGTGACCCCCCAATGACGCTTTTTTCTGCATGCTTATTTGCTGCACGTTATCAGAGTGCCTTATTGGCCTCCATGTGCAGGATGAGATCAAGCATTCTGTTTGAGTATCCCCATTCGTTATCGTACCAGCTCATCACCTTGACCGAAGTTCCGATAACTTTGGTTGACTGGGCATCAATGATTGAAGAGCGGGGATCTCCCTGAAAATCAATGGAGACAAGCGGCAGATCGGTATAGCCGAGATATCTGTTCGCTGACGCTTTGAGGGCCTGGTTCACCTCGTCTACGGTTGTTTCCCTTTCAACTTCCATTACCGCATCGACAAGGGACACGGTTGGCGTCGGCACCCTGACGGCCAGACCATCGAATTTGTTTTTCAGCTCGGGGATAACAAGTGACACCGCTGCCGCGGCACCTGTTTTGGTTGGAATCATCGATAAAGCTGCGGCCCTTGCCCGGCGTGGATCGGAATGGGGAAAATCGAGCAGGCGCTGGTCACCCGTATAGGCATGAATGGTCGTCATCAGGCCCCGTTTTATACCAAACTTGTCGAGGATCACCTTGGCAAAAGGGGCCAGACAGTTGGTCGTGCACGACGCATTGGAAACCACATGATGGATGGTCGCATCATATTCATCCTCATTGACACCCATCACAAAGGTTTTGACATTGCCTTTGGCGGGTGCAGAAATGATAACTTTACTGGCACCGCCGTCTATGTGGCCATGGGCGGATTCCCCATCACGGAAAATTCCTGTACATTCTGCAACATATTCAACACCCAGATCCCCCCAGGGAATATCGGCAGGGTTCCGGTGGCTGGAGACGGCAATTTCCCGACCATCGACGATGATACCTTTTTCATTGCTCTGGACATCTTTTGGAAAAATACCCATAACCGAATCGTATTTCAGAAGGTGGGCCAGGGTTGCATTGTCGGTCAGATCGTTGATGGCTACGACTTCAATATCGGCAAAAGCCGGATCTTTATCGATCGCCCTGAACATATTTCTGCCGATCCGGCCAAAACCGTTAATAGCTATTCTTACTGTCATATCCTTCTCCTCTTAGCTGTCCTGTCGAACCGCCCACGCGGATCATTTGTTATCTCCGGCCAGAATACTGCACACTTACTGACCCAGTTCTCCATTTCTTTGGAGAAGCCACACAATCGCCACTTCACCTGCAGATCTGCCTCCTTCTCGCCTCTCGGTACAGTTCCAGATATTTTTGCATAACATTCGTCCAGGTGTATTTCTGTTCGATCTCCTGTATTGCCTGAAGCTGCATGGTACGCTTTGCCGCCAGGTCATCGTACAGGATCAGGGCCCTTTCAAGAGCCTCAAGCAGATCATCCGGGGCATCTCCCCGATAGGCGATGCCGGTGACCTTATCCCGCACCTTTACCAGTCCGCCGACATGGTGCACCACCGGAATATTGCCGAACAGCTGGGCAATAAAGTCCGTCAACCCGCAGGGTTCGTATTTTGAGGGAATAACAAAAAAATCACCGGCAGCGAATACTCTATTGGCCAGGTGCGGACTAAAACCTTGCAGAAAACACATTCTGCCCTGCAGTCGCCCACTTTCGGTCAGCGCAATCAGCCGGGATTCAAAGCTGCTGTCGCCATTGCCAAGAACCAGCAACTGGCAGTGTGCATTTTTTTCCAGAAAGACCTCCATCACCTCCAGCAGGACATCGATCCCTTTTTGCTCACTGAGACGGCCGATAAACGTAAAAAGAGGATACTCCACACTGTTCTGCAGGGTGCCGTAGCGGTGTATTCCGGGTATTGCGCCACCGCCGGCGATTTCAGCCAGCAGTGCAGCTTTGCAGCACAATTTACCAGAGAGTGTATCGTGCGGAGCACCGGGATCAAAGAGCATCTCCCTATTATCCCCGGCAATGACAGCAGAGGAAAAGGCGGCCGGGTCAATTCCATTGGTCACCCCCTCTAATATGATATTGCGTCTTTTTAATTCATGCCCCAACCAGCCCGTCAGCCTGTCATTGGCGGTTTCCTGCAGCTCCCTCGCATAGTTTTCACTGACCGTATTGAGAACCGCGTATCCTCCAGCCACCAGAAAAGGATCAAATTTACCATCAAGCAGGTTGGCATTAATGATCTGATTCGGCAAATCAGTAATGGAAGTGGCGTAGGGAATATCCGCCACTTCCTGATGATAGCCAATACCCGCATTGTGTATGGTTACCAGAAAACCCGTTGCTCTGAAATAACTGTGATAGCCTGATTTTTCACGGATAAGTGCCGGCAATATTGCGGTATGTCCATCATGGCAGTGGATGATATCCGGTTTTGCATCAAGACATACCATGAGCTCCAGTGCCGCCTTCTGGTGCAGAAGATTCATGGCAAAATAGTCATGGTGGCCCATGGCCTTTTGTTGCCAGGACGCAACCTTTTCATCATCTTCGGTATAGGTATAGACCGCTGATTTCTGGCGAAAACGCTCAGCATCGACCAGGTAGACATGCACTCGGTTGATCTTTTGATAATAATAGCCGACTTCCTCCAGGACGTAGGCATCAGGCAGATGCATGGCGATCTGCAGACGAAAAAGTCGGTCCGGGCATAAAGGATCTGTTACCGGCTGAAAGCCCAGGGCTGGAGGATCGAGAAAACCATAAGAGGGCAGCACGACATTGACGGATCGTCCAGTCCAGCGAGCAAGACTTTCCGCCAACTGACAGGCAACATCCTTGACACCGCCTGCCCCGGCAAGATTTCCATATTCCCTGCTGAGCATCCAGATATGTTTTATCTGTTGTTCCTGCTTCGCCATTGTAGTTCGAATCCCTCACTTTTCTTGCATTTTCCCATCTTTCAGAATGTCATTTTCACTACATACAAGTAAGTATAGTATTCGTAAAAAGACCGATGTCAAGCGTGCGAAATGACCAATCCCCCCCTTTCGTTTGCGGTTGTTGCCCGTGATTGACCGACCAGTAAATAGATCCTATAGTTGACTTGATATGTATTAGATGACTATTCAGTGGACTATTATCTTGGATTTTCAGGAAGTAATGGCGTATTCTAGTGCTGGCCGGATAGAGCTGAGGCTCAGTTCCGGTCTCTATTGTGCCTTGAGGAGAGAAATAAATGGTTACTGGCACCTTGAAAATCACGACATCAGCGCAAATGGAAATGATCAGTATCACTGCAGAAATTGATAATATTATCCGTAATCTTTCAGTTTTTTCAGGGATACTCTATCTTTTCAATCCGCATACCACCGCCGGTTTGACCATCAATGAAGGTGCGGACCCCGATGTCTGTCGTGATATTATTATGGGTCTTCAGCATATTGTCCCCAATAATCTGCCGTACAGACATGGAGAGGGCAATTCGCCGGCGCACCTGATGACCCTGCTCACCGGCAGTGCGCTGACCCTGCATATTGACAAAGGCAGGCTCCAGCTCGGCACCTGGCAGAAGATCTTTTTTTGTGAATACGACGGACCACGGACCCGTTCAGTACACTGGAAAATTATCCCGGACCCGGTACAACCCACATCCTGATCCCGTAATAAACGGGAGTAACGCCTATTTGAATACTCATGACAAAGCCCGATCCAGCAAAAATATGTTTTGGCCTGACCGAGGAAATTGATCGCCAATCGCTTGCCGATTTTCTCAGGCTTGGCGGACAGGAGGAATTTTCCAGGATATTTGCCGCACGACTCTCCCGCGAAGAGATCATCGGTTTTGTTGATCATTTTATGGACCTGTTAAGAAAACATCTGAACGAGAATGAGTATCATCGTTTGTTTCTTGGCGACGACCACCACCACGAGCACAAGGAGTAAGCCGTGCCAATGACCAAACTCTACGACCTTCGCAGTTACCTCGAAGTACTTAAAAAAGAGCGTCAGTTGCTCGTCATCGATGACGAAGTCGATCCTTACCTGGAAATCGCCGAAATCCATCGCCGCATTATCGCCATTGGTGGGCCGGCCCTGCTGTTCACCAACGTTAAAGGCTCAGATTTTCCGGTTACCACAAATCTCTTTGGTACTCACAAAAGATTAGAGCTGGCATTTGGCAGCAAGCCACAGCAATTTGTCCGTGACGTAGTCCGGCTCACTGAATCGATCATGCCACTTTCGCTCAGCAAAATCTGGGACAGCCGGAGCCTTTTTCTCGATGGGCTGAAAATAGGCATGAAGACTGATAAAAAAGGCCCTGTTCTAGAAAACTGCCAGATGCCTGCCAAACTGAGCGCTCTCCCCATGCTCACCTCCTGGCACAGCGACGGCGGGCCGTTTGTCACCCTGCCCCTCGTCTACACCGAGCATCCCGACGGCAAAGGCCATAATCTCGGCATGTACCGAATCCACAAATATGACGACGTGACAACCGGCATACACTGGCAGATCCATAAGGGAGGTGGCTACCACTACTTTGCCGCGGAAAAACAGAATCGCCCTCTGCCGCTGACTCTTTTTATCGGCGGGCCTCCAGCACTCATGCTTGCGGCCATTGCCCCGCTGCCCGAGGATTTGCCGGAGCTGATACTCACCTCTCTGCTGATCGGCGACAAACTGCGGATGACCGATGATCCTTTAGGCGGGCACCGACTGGTCGCCCATGCCGAATTTGCTATCAAAGGCCAGGTACCACCGCATGTACGTCATCCCGAGGGTCCATTCGGCGATCACTATGGCTACAATTCTCTCCAGCACGATTATCCGGTTTTCCAGGTGAGTCATCTTTATCACCGCAACAAGGCGATCTATCCCGCCACGGTGGTTGGCCGGCCCAGGCAGGAGGACTTCTTTATCGGTGATTTTCTCCAGGATCTGCTCTCGCCGCTCTTCCCTCTGGTGATGAAAGGAGTCAAACAGCTGAAGACCTTTGGCGAAACCGGTTTTCACTGTCTGGCCGCAGCCAGGGTTGCCAATCGATACCCCCGAGAAGCTTTTGCCTGCGGCTTACGGGTGCTTGGCGAAGGACAGCTGTCCCTGACGAAATTTCTCATTGTCACCGATGGTGACATAGACATCACCGATTTTGCCAAATTATGGGTCCACGTCCTCGAACGGATACAATGGCAGCAGGACCTGTTCGTTTTCGCCAACGTTTCCCAGGACACCCTTGACTATACGGGGCCTTCGGTCAACAAGGGATCCAAAGCCATGCTCCTTGGCCTGGGCAAAGAAAAAAAGCGGGATTTACCAAAAACATTTTCCGGCTCCCTTCCCGCCGGCTGTATAAAACCAACCGTGTTTTTGCCCGGCACACTGGTAGTCCAGGGATGTCCATACGGCGAAAATCCAAACCTGGCACAGCAACTCTCGGAAAGCAACGAATTACAGGAGTGGCCAGTGGTTATGCTGGTGGATAATTGTGACGAAACGACAGTTTCGATCCAGGAATTTCTCTGGTCTATTTTCACCCGCTTTGAGCCGGCAGCGGATATTTATGGCAAAACCACCTCGGTCAACCGATTTCATGTGGGCTTGCAGGCCCCAGTTACCATAGATTGCCGAATGAAACCATGGTACACGGAAATTCTCGAAGTAGACACAGCCACGAAAGAGCTGGTAGACAATAAATTTTCCAAAATAATACCTGCTGAATGGCGATGAACAATTCAATACGGCTCCAAAAGTATATCGCCCAGTGCGGCATTGCGTCCAGACGCAAGGCTGAAGAATTCATCAGTGCCGGCCGAGTTGCCATAGATGGTGTGATAACAAGAGAAATGGGCATCCGGGTCATTCCCGGCGAACACACCATAACTTTTGACGGCAAAAAGGTTGAGGCGGAGGAGGAGCTTGTTTATTACCTGCTGAATAAACCGAAGGGCTATGTCACAACCCTGGCCGACCCTCAGGGCCGGCCGATAGTCACCACCCTTATCAAAACGAGCAAAGCCCGCCTTTTTCCCGTCGGCAGATTAGATCTGGACACGGAAGGGGCCTTAATTCTCACCAACGATGGAGATTTTGCCCAGAAACTTCAGCATCCGAGCCATGAAATCAATAAAACCTATGAGGCACTGGTGAAAGGATGTCCGCCACGGGACAAAATCACAATGCTGGAACGCGGCATTTTCCTGGAAGGTAAAATGACCGCGCCGGCCTCAGTCTTGGTCAAGGCCAAAATCGGCGGGAACTGCCTTATGCAGATTACCATTCACGAAGGGAGAAAACGGCAGGTCAAAAAAATGTTCGCCTTCATCGGCAATCCTGTCCTTCAGCTTAAGCGAACAGCTTATGGCAAACTGACTCTTGGACGGATTGCTCTTGGTGACTACAGACAACTTAACCCTTCAGAATTAAATAAAATATTTTTATAGAATTTTCTTTACAAATCTCCAAATAGCTGATTAAATCTAAATAGTTAGCTTGGCGGGTCCGACTTAAAATAATTCTCCCTACACATAACATATTGATTTTTATGTTTTTTTAGCCACTGAGCCATCTGACAAAGACACAAGCTTCACGACTACTCACCAATATTATTGTACAAATGCAGATCAATGAAGTCCCTTAATTTGATTTCCGGAAACAGGAGCAATGTATGAATAAATCAGAACTCATCGAAGCATTGGCACAGGACATTAATGTACCGCATCGTGAAGCCGCTGCAATAACCAACACTGTCATCGAAACTATGACCGAGGCCCTCGCCAGAGGCGAGAGTATCGAGATCCGCGGCTTTGGCAGCTTTGTGATAAAGACATATGATTCATACGAGGGCAGGAATCCTAAAACAGGAAAGAAGATTCAAGTTAAACCCAAGAGACTGCCCTTCTTCAAGGTCGGCAAAGAACTGCGGGAGAAAGTTAACAGCGGGAAATAGCCTGCCCGCAAATACCGGATCCGTTCATCAAGCCCCGGTGACAAAAAGCCGTTACTTTTTTAATACCCTTCAAGGCTAAGAAATAATATAACAGGCTATACGTACTCACAATGCCCGGAATCTTGCCCTGCAAGCTGGGCGTTGTTTGTGCACAGGGGGGCGTCTTTTGTCGTTATATAGGTGGCCTGCTGTTTCAATACGCCGGGCGCCGCGCTTCCTTCCTTTTTTACCTTGCGACAATCCCGCCGACCAGATCATATATCTGCGTTTCGGTTATCCGTACCTGAACTATATCACCAGGATTGGCAACCCCATCGTTGATATAGACACAACCATCAACTTCGGGAGCCTGGTATCTTGTTCTTCCCTCCAGCAATAGATCGGTTTCCCTGCTCAACCCTTCGACCAGGACCGGCTCAATCCTGCCTATGTACTTCTTCTGGATTAATGCGGATAAGTCGGACTGAATATCAAGGAGATAGTCGCGCCGCTCCAGTTTCACTTCCTCCGGCAGCTGGCCGGCAAAGTTCTCCGAGGGACAGCCTTCTTCATTGGCATATGGAAATACACCGACATGATCAATGTTGGTATTTTTTAAAAACGTTTCAATCTCAAGAAAATCGGATTCGGTTTCCCCGGGAAACCCAACAAGAAAAGTGGTTCTCAGGGCTATATCGGGAAGAATATTCCTGATTGTACTGACTGTTGCGTACAGCTGCTCTGAAGTGTAGCGCCGGTTCATAGAACGGAGAACCCTGTCGCTGACATGTTGCATCGGGATATCAAGATATGGCACGATACGGGAATTGTTCGCCATCAGCTGCAGCAATTCCTCACTGATACCAGTTGGGTAGAGATAGAGAAGACGCAGCCATGGGATTGACGTTTGAGTTAGCAGCTGGTCCATAAGCCTGACAATATTCTGTCCCCTGCCTAAATCATTGCCGTAAGCGGTACTATCCTGGGCAATGATCGAGAGCTCCTTCACCCCATAGTGCTGAAGCTTCTGCGCTTCAATCACCAGATCATCAATGGTCCGACTGCGCAACGGGCCACGGATTGCCGGAATCATACAATAGGAACATCTATTGTCACAGCCTTCGGTTATTTTCATCCATGCGCGAAATACCGGGGTGGAGATGATACGGGGTGTGGTGCTGGACATAAGGATACGGTCTGGCAGCACAACCCTGCTCTGCAGATCACCGTGGTCCAGTAGCGCCACATACTCCGCAATATCGGCGGCCGCCTCCGTACCGAGAAACAGGTCAACTTCCGGGAGATCCTCTGTCAACTTCTCCTGGTACCGTTGCACCAGACAGCCGACGACCACGATTTTTTTTTCAGGAGCGTCTTCTTTAATCCTGACAAGTTCAAAGATTTCGGTTATGGCCTCTTCCACGGCGGGCTGAATAAAACCGCAGGTGTTAAGAAGCAGGAGGTCCGCGTCATGTGGGTCATCCACCAGATCCCAACCGCCGGCAGCCATTGAACCTAGCATAACCTCCGAATCAACCAGATTTTTGGCGCAACCAAGACTGATGAGATGAAAACGGGCCATTATTTGTCTCCAATATGTCCAAGATGAGCAAGCAGCAACTTGAGGGCGGCTTGTTTCTGTTCCATAAATAATTTTTTAGAAAAACCAGGCCGCCAGGAATCGCCCCAGAGTTCGTCTGAAACGGTAAGAATGGCGGTAAATTCAATCCCCCTGAATGCAGCCACGGTGCAGAGAGCTGAAAATTCCATATCCACTGCCCCCACCCCTTGATCCCGCCGCAGCCCATGCAACATCCTCCTGTCCTCGCGGTACACCGCATCCGTTGACCAGACACAGTCCCGATGAACGGCGATGCTATTATCAGACAAGATTTTAACTATCTGGCTGCTCAGGTGCAAATCAGGTCCTGGCGTTGCGTCCGTTATATAATATCGAGAGGTCCCCTCACCGGAGAGAGCCCTGGCAGGGACAATGATATCACCGACTTGTAAATTGGGGGCAATTGCCCCGCACCAACCAAAAAGAATAACCTTCTTTGCCCCGAGAGCAATCAATTTCTCCAGGGTGAGTACCGCCATGGGTGCCCCGATTGCAGGTCCTGCGGCAAAATATGGCGGATCGTTCGCAACAACTAAACCAGAATTAAACAGGAACCGACTCGCCCCACCGCTTTGCTTCATCCGGCCAAGACACTCAGACGCCTCCGATGGATTGACCAGCAAGAGGCCATTTTCCGGGAGTAACTGCTCTTTTTTATTTCTACGTGGATGAATGACGATATGCTGATCAGAATCGCTGGTCACAGGGAGTCTCCGTACTTTTTCATCACATTCAAAGGTCATGAAAATAGAAACGGGCGGCAGAATTTTCTGCAGCCCGTTTCTACGATCATCCAACAATCGTTATGTTCTCGTCAGTCTTATCCCAACAATGGATTGGCATACAGAAGAATCAGAGAAATAACCAGTCCGTAAATAGCTACAGACTCAGCAAGTGCCATACCGAGAATCATGAAAACCATCAGTTTGGGCTGTACTTCAGGATTTCTGGCAAGACCCTGACATGCGCCGTTACCAACAGAACCAATACCTATACCAGCGCCCAGTCCGGCAAGACCGATTGACAGTGCAGCTCCTACGCAAATCAAAGCTAATTGAAGATTTCCTTCCATTGTTTTCTCCTTAAAAAGTTGAGTTGTTTGGCCTTCTTCTTTATTTTTTACTTCTTAAATATTTGAAATATTTTTTTGGTTTGTTTTACAATCTAACTCAGTTGCTCAAGATTTCAGTTTTTAACCAGGCGTTTCGCACTAATCCCGCCCAAAAGCGCGGCACAAGTTCCTTCACCTCATTCCCTTCTTGTTGAAAGCCAGGAAAGGAATGCGTAAGTCACTAATCCCGCCCAAAAGCTCTGCGGGATAAGTTCCTTCACGAAATTCTTTCTCAAAAAGCCGAGAAAGAATTTCTAAGTCACTAATGAGCGTGCTCTTTGGCCTGCGCAAAATAGACCACGGTAAGAAGTACAAAAACCATCGCCTGCACCACAGAAACAAGAACACCGAGGATCATAATCGGCAGGGGTGCAAAAAAACCACCGGCCAGCATGAACAGAATCGCCAGCAGCGTTTCCTTGGCCATGATGTTTCCGAAAAGACGGATGGAGAGAGAGAGCAGTCGCGCCAGGTTACTGATAATCTCGATCGGCAGCAACAGGGGAACGAGCCACCAGACTGGCCCCATGAAATGCTTGTAATAGCTGAGTCCATGCTCCCGAAATCCGATCAGGTGATGACTGAACCAGACAATCAAGGTCAGGGCCAGAGTAGTATTGAGACTTGACGTTGGCGACATAAATCCGGGGATAAGTCCGATGAGATTGGCAACCGCAATATAAAGCGCGAAAGTTGCGATCATCGGGAAAAATTTATCGGCCATCTCTCTGCCCATGTTATCGGCGAAGAAGTCATCCATACCGCCGATTACCAGTTCCCAGAAGTTTTGGCCCTTTCCTGGAATCATTTCCAGATTGCCAAGGGTGAGTCGTGCGACCAGGAAAAGAAAGGCCATTACCAGCCAGGTGTAGGTCATATACGGTTCACACAACTTTTCCAGAAACGTGTGCCCTACAGGACCGTGGGGGACTGGCAGTCCCAGCTTTTCAAGGATGATTGAAATAAATAGTATCGGATGTTCCATAACTCCTCTTACCTCCTCCCTCTGAAGAAATAGTGCCCGGCCATATTCAACGAGATGAACGTGATGGCAACCACTACCGTTGACAACCCTAAAATCAAGCCAAAGACATTGACCACTTTGCCCTTAATCAGGAAAAGCAAGACAATACCTATAAGTACAATGCGTATCCAGAATTTCAGCAGGTATCCTTTTTGTCCCTGCTGAGCCTGAGCTTTCCGATCATCCAGGGATGACAGCGAAGAAATCGAGCCAATCATCCGCAGCACATCCTTACTCGATACCCAGAAGCTTACTATAGACAGAACCCCCCCGGCAAAAACCGACCAGGCAAACCACCAAGAAACCAGAATCGCGGAAGCGATTGTCATTACAGCCAGCAAAATCCAGCTTATTACCTGCATCTTCTGCAGGTCCTTCCCATTTTTGGTCACTCAATCCTCTAGTCTTCGTGGTCTTTTTCGGCATCAGCCTTTTGTTGGTCTGCGGCCTTCTTATCACGCCAGATAACCTCAAACAAGGTTTTGTAGCCGGCGGCAATACCAAGAGCCAGACCGATAAAAGTAAACCACGGCGAGGTTCGCCCGTCAAAAACTTTCTGATCAAGATAAATACCGCCACCCATACCGATGACAATGGCAGCAACAAAAGTGAATCCGATATGTCCGTAATTAGCCAGCAGCTGAACAAATTCCTTCTTTACATCTCCCATTTTGTTCACCTACTTTTTATGAACTGCTACGTACAATACAATATAAACGAGTTTGGTAGCATGACTCCATCTCAAAGTCAATAAATTTTCACTTTTCGAGCAATTTTTTGAATGACCATTCAGTCATTTTCAATGTCTTTTCGAGGTCCTTTTCACTCTGCGCGGCAGAGATAAAAGCCACTTCGAATTGTGAGGGTGCAAGGTAAATCCCCCGCCCCAGCATCTGTCGATAGTGTTGTCCATATCTGGCGGCATCCGCCTGCATGGCTGAGTCAAAATCGGTTACCGGTTTTTCAGTAAAAAATCCGGTCATCATACTGCCGACACGGTTGAGTTGAACTGCAATACCGGTTGCGGAGGCAATACGTTTGAGCGCATCTGCATAAGCCGCCGCTTTTTCTTCGAGCTGTTCATAGAAACGGGGCTGCTGCAACAGCTTCAGCGTGGCGATTCCTGCAGTCATAGCCAGAGGATTACCCGACAGCGTTCCTGCCTGATACACTGGACCATCGGGGGCGACGCAGTTCATGATTTCCGCCTTGCCGCCATAGGCACCTACTGGCAGGCCACCACCGATAATCTTACCGAGACAGGTGAGATCCGGCATTATGTTATAATATTGTTGCGCCCCACCGTAACTGAGCCTGAAACCGGTAATAACCTCGTCAAAAATCAGGACGATACCCATCTCGCGGGTGAGCTCTCTCAGCTTTTCAAGAAACCCGGGTTTTGGCGGTACACACCCCATATTGCCGGCCACCGGCTCCACGATAACACAGGCGATCTGCAGATCCTCATCACGCAGGGTCCGCTCCAGAGTATCTATATCATTATAGGGGATAGAAAGGGTATTCTTGACGATTTCTTCAGGCACCCCGGGGCTTCCCGGGATACCCAGGGTAATCAGCCCGGAGCCCGCTTTTACCAGGAATGAGTCGGCATGGCCATGATAGCAGCCATCAAATTTAACGACCACTTTTTTACCGGTGTAGCCCCTGGCAAGCCGCACCGCACTCATGGTTGCCTCGGTTCCGGAATTGACGAATCTGACTTTTTCCACAGAGGGCACCGCCTCAACCACCATACGGGCCAAGTCGATCTCCGTAGGTGTCGGTGCGCCAAAGCTGGTTCCTGAGGCCGCGGCTTGCTGTACCGCATCAACAATGTGGGGATGCGCGTGCCCGACTATCATTGGTCCCCAGGAACATACAAAGTCAACATACTCATTACCATCTGCATCGGTTAGCGTTGCGCCGGTTGCCTTGGTAATAAACACAGGGTCGCATCCTACCGAGCGACAAGCCCTTACCGGACTGTTTACTCCTCCTGGAATATATTCCTTTGCCTGTTTAAACAAATCTGCCGAAGCTGTATAGTTCATGCGTTATTCCTCTTTATATTATAATGGTTCAAATTATTTATGGTTCTTATGATAGCCGTATACCGGATCAGATCCTGCACTCAACCGAAAATATTCTTCAGCTGTACAATTCGATTTTTATGGGAACGCACTATAGCACGGCGGATATTTTTCTGCCAATTTTCCGCCCCTTGATTTTTTATTATTGATGCGCAAAGTAAAAACGCATGTTATCCACCTTCTTGCTCCAAAAAGAGAGAATTGGCAGGAACTTTTTTCTACTTGTCAGCCATTGAAGCAAAAGGTAAAGTAGATGGAGGTGTGTTCCTTACCCAGGGATCCTTCTTATCTATGCATTCAGACTTAATTTAATCTCATTAGTAAAGGAGAAAATAATGGCAAGTGATAAAGTCCAAGAACTAACCGATGCGGGGTTTGATGCGGTGGTTAAATCAGAGCAACCCACCCTGGTTGACTTCTGGGCCCCGTGGTGTGGACCCTGCAAAGCTATTGGGCCGGTCATCGAGGATCTCGCTGCTGAGTATGAGGGGAAAGTGACCATTGCGAAAATGAATGTGGACGACAACCCAGCCACGCCGGGCAAATTCGGCATTCGTGCCATACCAACACTTATCCTGTTCAAAGACGGTCAAGTTGTCGACCAGATCACCGGTTCTGTAGGAAAAACACAGCTCATAGCACTGATTGACAAAGCAAAGTAACCACAGGTTTTCTGGCTGTCTTCTCTGTCAGATAGGCTTATATCTGCTGATAAGACAGTTTTTTACTATCTAGGATACCTACGGAAAAAATGAAAGATCACTATGAACTGGTCATTTTAGGAGGCGGGCCGGCTGGCCTGTCAGCCGGGCTTTATGCAGCGCGGGCAAGACTTGACCATGTGCTCATCGAAAAAGGAGCACCGGGCGGGCAGGTCCTGCTCACTGACTGGGTCGACAACTATCCTGGATTTCCCGAAGGATTAACGGGTTTTGATCTCGTCGAAAAGATGACCCAGCATGCCAGGAGATTCGACCTGAACATCGAGCTGGGAAGTGTCACAAGAGTTGACCCAAACGATGGCATGCGCAAAATCCTTCATCTCGAAAGCGGCGAAAAAATTACCTGCGATACCTTAATCCTGTGCAATGGCGCAAGCGCCAACAGTCTTGGCATACCGGGCGAAATGGCTCTGCGGGGCAAAGGTGTGTCGTATTGCGGGACCTGCGATGCACCTTTTTATCGAAACATGCATGTCGCGGTTATCGGCGGTGGCAATACGGCTATTCAGGAGGCCGAATACCTGACTAAATTCGCCAGCAAAGTGACGGTCATTCATCGTCGGGAAGAACTCCGGGCGACCAAAATCATTCAGGAAATCGCCTTTGCCAATGACAAGATCGAATTTATCTGGAATACAAGGGTGAGCTCAATCGAGGGCGAAAACGAGGTAGAACACCTCAACCTCCTGCACAACGATGGAACCACGTCAACTCTTGACGTTCAAGGGGTTTTTATCCTTATCGGAGTCACCCCCAACAATGACGGCTTGCCTCTGCAACAGCTGAACGCTGACAAGTGGGGATTTATTCCCATTGACAAAGAATCGCAAACGACTATACCTGGAGTGATGGCTGCAGGTGACATCTGCAGCAAGGAAGTCCGGCAGATTATCAACGCTGCCGGCGAAGGAGCTGTGGCGGTACTCGCTGCGGAAAGATACCTACAAAATTTGAAAAAATCCAAATAGTAATACCTATAATGACACTGCGCATACAACATCTCACTCGCAATTTTCTGCCAATTCTGCTGGCTCTGCTCCTGCTCCTTTCTTTCAGTGGCTGTGCCGATTTAAAAAAGACATTTAATTATACGTCGATAGACGAAGAAGGAAATGAGGTACAAGGCGCAGACATCAATCTACCAGCCAAGGACCTGCTGGTAAAAGGCATGGATGACTACAACGTCGGCAAATATTTCACCGCCGTAGAGTTTTTCAACGATATACTCAACCGTTTTCCGTTCAGTCCTGAAGCAACTCTTGCTGAACTCAAAGCAGCCGATTGCAGCTATTACCTGGAACGTTACGTGGAAGCATTGGCTCTGTACGAGGAGTTTGAGAATCGTCACCCCACCAATGAAAGCATCCCGTACGTCATGTACCAGAAGGCAATGTGCAATTACAAGCAGATTGACCGGGTTGATCGGGACAGTGCTGGAGCGATCAAGTCAATTGAGCAGTTCAATCAGCTACTCAAGGCGTACCCGAACTCTCCCTACACCAGCGAAGCTAAAGCACGAATACAAACAGCCACCGAGTTTTTAGCCAATCATGAGTATTTTGTTGTCGAATATTATGTACGAACTGAAAAATTCGACCAGGCCAAAGTCCGCCTGAAGTATTTACTGGCAATGTATCCAGACAGCAATATTGCCGGAAAGGCAAAACAGCTGCTGACTCGCATTGAAGCAGGAGATCCTCCAAGGTCGCGTCTGACCTCCTGGTTTCCCAAACTGAATATGCCCAACTGGACAATAATGGGTGGGGGCGACAAAGAGGACACCACGGTGACTCCCCAGTATTAAAGCCGGCTTCAGTTAGCAAATACACGGAGCCGTTTCAGACCATATATTTTTCCGATAAAATCCAGTCATCGTCGAGGGAAACTTCCATAGCCCGCACGGGGCAAATAGGTACACAAAGGCTGCATCCGGTACATTTTTCAGCATCAAAAATGATCGACATCTCCGGACGGTGTATAAACAACGCACCAGGTGAACATACACTGGTGCATGCCCCGCACTGGAAACAGTTTTCCTCGTCCCGGCGAATTCTGGCAGCCATCCGCTCAACCTTCACCCCCAGGTTCCGTAAATAGTCGAGTCCCGCCTTTACATTCGTTTTGCTGCTCCCTTTAAGTTCAATAATCATCAGCCCTTCTCGCTGCAAAAGGATATCTGCCTTGAGAATGTTAAATTCAATATCATACTCTTTCACCAACCGGTATATAAACGGCTGGTCACTGGTATCCTTTGGAAATCGCAAAATATAAATCTGAGTGTACACCTTTTGCCCTCGCTCTTAAAATTAACCTCAGGTCGTTATCTGAAAAAAATGATCATAACGCAGACCTGCGCAAAAAACAATTTTTCACATGACAGCTATTGCAGATACGCTTGAGAATTTCTCCGGCGTAAAAAAAACTGCAACCAACCGAGCTGTCCCGGAATTTGTCCCTGAACCTTGCAAGATTGATTCATTTGGGTATAATCGACGAGTTTATGTCAATATATTACGCAGCCCACCCATGAATAAGCACAACTCTACACAATATTTCAAGGATATTCATGAATACCGCACTTAAGTTAAAACTTGCCTTTCTGATATCGATCATCCTCCTGTCATTTGTCACCGTTATTCCTTCCTTTTATCAGAATACCCCCAAATGGTGGAAAACATATATGGCGCCGGAAGGACTGCGCCTGGGCCTTGATCTGCAGGGCGGGATGCATCTTATCTTGAAAGTCAACCTGCAAAAAGCGGCAGAAAACTCACTGGAACTTGCGGCCAATGATCTAAAAGACACTCTCACAGATGAGTCGATCAGTGCGGTCAGGAGTCCCTCGTCGTCGGCGGATACGATTATCTTTACTTTGCCCAACGCCAGTACTGTCGACAAGGTAAAAAACCTTATCAACGAAGATTTCCCCGATATCGATGCCCGAATCGAAACGAAAGAAAGCAGTTTTCCCCGTCTGTTCCTGAACCTGAAAACTGCTAAAATTGCCTATATCAAGACCCATGCCGTTGACCAGTCGCTTGAGATACTTCGTAACCGGATTGATCAATTCGGTGTTGCCGAGCCAGTCATCATCCGCCAGGGCGACGATGAAATCGTCATCCAGTTACCCGGAATTAAAGATTCGAAACGTGCCCTGAAACTGCTTGGCGACACCGCCCAGCTGGAGTTCAGAATTGTTGCCGACTCTGCAGGGCTGAACCTCAATGAGCTGATTGCCCAGGCCATAAGAGCCAAAGAGTGGCGAGACGGGGAGAGCATTAGCAAGCTGAACCGTGCCCTGCAGGGAAGACTGCCGGAAAACACCTCGCTCTACTTTGAAAAAGAAGTCAATAAGCAGACCAAGCAAGAAACGCTGGTGCCCCTGCTTCTTGAGAACAAGATCCTCATGACCGGCGATATGGTCAAAGACGCCCAGGTGAGAATCGGCGGTAATTTTAATGAACCGTATGTGAGTATCGACCTGACCGGCCGGGGAGGCAGGGTTTTTGCCCATATAACCGAAAAAAATGTTGGCCGGCGCATGGCCATTGTGCTGGATGGTGTCGTTCGCTCAGCGCCGGTTATACGCGAACGTATCCTTGGCGGCTCCGCCCAGATCAGCGGGAGCTTTACCCATGAGGAAGCAGCTGACCTGGCAATTGTCCTGAGAGTCGGCGCCTTGCCCGCACCGGTGGATATCATCCAGAATATGACGGTCGGCTCAACCCTCGGCCAGGATTCCATCAACAAAGGTATCACCTCCGGCGCCTTCGGTGCCATTATGGTGGTGGCCTTTATGCTCATCTATTACCGGCTTTCCGGCGTTATTGCCAATTGTGCGCTGGTCCTCAATATCCTCCTGCTGTTTTCCGGCCTGGCCATACTCAACGCCACCCTGACCCTGCCGGGTATTGCCGGTATTATCCTGTCTATCGGTATGGCGGTTGATGCCAATGTTCTGATCTTCGAAAGGATGCGCGAAGAATATGCTCTTGGTAAATCAGTCAGATCCAGTATCGATGGAGGATACAGCAATGCCTTCTCCACTATCGTCGACTCCCAGGTAACCACGCTGATCACCGCAGTGGCGCTGTTCATGTTCGGGACCGGACCGATTAAAGGATTTGCGGTCACTCTCTCTTTAGGCATTATATTCAACCTCTTTGCCTCCCTGTTCTTTTCCCGGCTGATGTTCGACACAATCAATGCCGTCCGCCCCATGCAGCGGCTTAATTTTATGCTCATCGCTAAAAAGCCAAATCTTGATTATCTGCAAATAAAGAACATCACCTACGCTCTCTCCGCTGTCATGGTGATTATTGGCTTTGTTGCCTTTATCCAGATCGCCCGGGGCCATGCCAATTTGGGTGTCGATTTTTCCGGCGGCTCGCTGCTGCAATACAAAGCCGATCAGGATTTCACCATGGCGGAAGTACGTAATGCATTCAGCAAAAACGAGATGCAGGACATCAACCTGCAAGAGGTCGAGAATGAACATCGACTGATCATCAAGGTAAAAAAATCTGAGGCGGTGGTGGCAAACCTCGGCGATAAGGTAAGCAGCATTCTATCAAGCGAATCGCCCGACAAGCATTTCTATCTGGAAAGTCAGTCGGAGATTGGTTCTTCAGTCAGCTCGGTCCTCCGCAACAAGGCTATTCAGGCGATCTTCATCTCCCTGGCCGGCGTTATTGTTTACCTGGCCGTCCGTTTCGACATTCGCTTTGGCCTTGCCGGGGCTGCGGCCACCTTCCATGACGTTATGGTCGTGCTGGGGATATGCTGGTTGATGGATATCGAAATCACCCTGCTGCTGGTGACGGCACTGCTCACCCTGGCAGGTTATTCACTCAACGATTCTGTGATTGTCTTTGATCGAATCAGGGAGAACATGCACAAATCCGACAGCCATTCCCTGACCCGGGTTATCAACGACAGCATCAACCAGACACTCAGCCGGACGATCGTCACCTCAGGGACAACAGTCATTGTGCTGATTGCCCTGTTTCTCGGCGGCGGTGCAGTCATTCACGACTTTGCCTTTGCCCTGCTCATCGGCATAATTGTTGGCACCTACTCGTCTATTTTTATCGCCAGCCCGCTTCTTACTTTATGGCAGAAAAAAACGGTTTGAGACAAAAAGACGAAAAAAAAGGACAACATATGACTCAACCACCAATACTCCCACGACATATGACCAAACTTGGCCGGTCGGAAACGTTTACGTTTTCCTGTCATAAGAACGTCAAGTGCTTTACTGAATGCTGCCGCATGCTCGAGCTCGCCCTGACGCCGTATGATGTCCTGCGGTTGCGACGGGCAACCGGGCTCACCTCGAGACAATTGCTCGATGAATATATTATTATTGAACAAGATCCAGGCGAGCCGTTTCCACGCTTCTACCTGACGATGGTCGATGATGGCAGAGCGAGCTGTGTCTTCGTTTCGGAACAGGGCTGCACGGTGTATCCCCATCGGCCGTCAGCCTGCCGCGCCTATCCGCTTGGCCGCGCGGTCGTGCGGTGCGAAAACGGCACGAAGGAAGAGCATTTCGTCCTCCTGAAAGAAGCACACTGTCAAGGTTTTGCCGAACCGGCAGCACACAATGCGGTACAATACAGTGCAGAACAGGAGCTTGTGACGTATAACCGGTTCAACGATGCCATAACAACAATTGTTCAGCACGATTCGATACGTAAGGGGCGTAAGCCCTCGCCGGAAGATATCGATCTTTATATTCTTGCGCTTTATAATATTGACACCTTCAGGGAAAAGGTGGTCGCGGATCGCCTCGATACTATCAAACGCAATGAATCGGAGAAAAATTGTTTGATCCAGGATGATGAAAAGCTGTTATTGTTTGGCATTGACTGGCTGCATCAGCAGCTCTTTGACCGCTCTTAAGGCTGTCGCTCTGCCCTCAACTTTTTTTTGAACTATTTTTGCCATGCTGAAACTTTTAGTCTTTGACTGTGACGGAGTCATGTTCGATTCCAAAAAAGCCAATTGTATGTACTACAACCACCTGCTCAGTCACTTCGGTTTACCCCCGATGAACACGAGCGAAGAAGAATTTGCCCACATGAGCAGTGTCACCGACTCGGTGCAGCATATTTTCCGTCATTATGCATCGCCGACTCTGGACGAAGTACATGCATTCCGGAGATTGTGTGCATACACACCATTTCTGCAGTACATGGAGATTGAAGCTGACCTTGTTGATTTTCTCAAGATCACCAGCAAGTCGATCCATCTGGCGATCTCAACCAATCGCACGGACACAATGATTCCACTGCTCAAGAGTTATGCGCTGGAAGAGTATTTTGGCAAGGTAGTCACTGCAGCAACCGCCCGACGCCCAAAACCTGCACCGGATGGGCTTCTGGAAATCCTGGCCCATTACCAGTGCAGCCCTGAAGAAGCTCTTTTTATTGGCGATTCGATTCTGGATGAGAAACAGGCCGCGAGTTGCCGGGTACCGCTGATCGCTTTCAAAAATCCGGAGCTTCGGGCCGACTACCACGTCACCAGTTTTATGGAGATTCTTCGACTGCCGCCTGTTCAGGCAACGATAGCCTAACGTTCCTGCCCCTCGTCAACCCTCTTGACACCCTCCATAAGGAGCATCATAAAATCACCAATCTCTGCCGCCTTCATCTCCTTGGGGGTGAGGCCGGTGGTGAATCGGTAGAAACCTTTTTTTTCGGCGAGAATCTTAAATATCGCCTCTTCATTGACCATTTCGCCATAGCCGGCATTGATAATGCAGCCTTCACGGAAAGAAACCTTCGCCCGGCCATCCGGCAGATCCAAAACCAGCACCCCGGTTTTCTGGTGCATGTGAAAAATCTGAAAAAGTTCGGCAGGAACGATCTCATCAATTCTGCCACTCATACACGATTCAAAATCACGGGCTCGCGCCGCATTGGTCTGTCTCAACCTTCCGGCAAGCAACTGCGCCATAAAGGACTGAATCTCACCATTACTGCCAAGCAGACTGCCAAAGAGATCTCCGGCTATAGCCAAAACCCTGGCCTTTTTTTTGGCTTTCACAGTTGATACAGCAACATCGGCTCCCAGGTAACTCATTTCTCCGCAAATTTCTCCCTGGCCAAGTAGAGCTAACTGCACCCCGCCGCTTTCGACAAGGAGTTCACCTTCAACAACTATATAGAGATTATGATTCTTTTCTCCTTTGCGAATAAGCGTTGTCCCCTCACTCAATTCAATCTCTTGAAAAAGACCAAGCACACTCTCCAGCTGGTCTGGTGGAAGAACTTGCAGTAATGAGCGATTGACAACGTTTCCATACGCCTTGAGAAGAGAAGAATGAATCCGGGCAACAGCATCAGCCCCGCCGCAGTCGTCCCGGCCATCTGTCGTGGCCTCCGGTTGCAGCAGAGTAAATTTTATTAACCCGGTACAGCCACTGCAGTTAAAAACTTTTCCGGCATAACGCTTCACATCAAAGGGTTGCTCTTGTAAGAATTTGAACAACAACTCAGTCAGGTCACGAACGAGGATCAGACACATCTCCTTTCCCTTCGGACAGGAAAGCGTCTTATCCGAAAGGAACAACCTTTCGTCCACTCTATACAACGGGCAATTATTTTCTTTGCCGATTGTGAAAATTACGCTAATATTTCTCATTCACATTTGCGTAGTGGACAATACCTGCCAACTACCTTCCCTCATCCCGAAGCGCACTCTTTCGAGTACAAATTATAGCCCTGTCAAAGTTTCTTTTGGTGTTGCGTAAATAAGTTGCTATACTGAAAAAAATGGTAATCAATTTAACCACTATTACAATATATATTCATGTCTGCTTCTCCCAGCCAGTTAGATGAAATCTATAGACAGATAAGGGAACATTTCGTTTCTCATCCGGTGATTTCCGTTCAACCAACAAAGGGAGACCCTCCGGATCAGTATGAAATTACCTACACGATCACTGGCATGTCCAAGAAGAATGGGGGGCAAATTGTCGAGTCAATTGATCATGTGGTGGAACTCGCAATTCCATTTGGTTTTCCACATTTCCCGCCAAGTTGCAAGCCGAAAAGTGATATTTTCCACCCGGATTTCGATCCTGCCGCCATATGTCTCGGCGATTTCTGGGAACAGACTCGCGCCCTGCCCGATCTTATCGTCCATATAGGTAAAATGATCAATGGGGAAATATATTCAACGACCAACGCCTTTAATGAAGAAGCCGCTGAGTGGTATCTGGACAATGCAGTCAAATTCCCGCTTGCCCATATCAGTTGGGGCAATGGCAGTCGTTCCTCCTCAGCACCTCATCGTCGCCACGAAGTTGACACCCTGGACGATTCTGATTTAGCCCCCGAATTTGACTTTCTGGCCTTGGAAGAAGGAAAAGATGATGAGGACATTACTCTGAATACATCTTTTCCGGAGGTCGGCATTACCCCTAAAATTGATCTTCAACCCTTCACCCAGCTGCAAAGGCAGAAAAAATATTATACCCTGCTCAATACGGCTGCAGATATCAAGACGCCATCCCATGAACTGACCACCTTATGTGAAAGGGCCAGAGAAGAGATTGAGAGGGTGGAGAAACTGCACCGTGACGGGAAAAAGTTCGAAAACAAGGGTGAAGCTCAGATCGCTCTTGAAAAATATCAACAGATTACTTCGACTGTCGCCGACTTTCCAACCATTGATTCTGATATTCACCGGGTTAAACAGACTCTTGCTCTTCTCGACGATATCAGCCCGGGTAAAACTCTCGATTTTTCTGCCCCACAACCTGCTGACAAATCATCCCCCCCTGTTAAGAATGGTAATGGAGCAGCATCAGGCAAAAAGGGCGCTTCTAAAGCAGCCAATAAGGGTGCGACAGTCAAGCCACCAACGCCCCACGATCTCTTTTTACCCAAAGATCACAAAAAGAGCAGACTGCCCTTATTCCTGCTCCTTGGTTTAATGACTCTCGTCATAGCAGCCGGTGGCTATCTCTGGTATTCCTTTACCAACAAACTCAGTAGTGCCGAGATAGCCTATGCCGCATGTTCTACAGCCATTGCCAACAACCAGTTCAAAGAGGCCAAGAATTCGTGTGATAAAGCGCTAAGACTGGTTGGAGAGGTAAGATTCATCCATCAGGACTTTGCCCGCCAGCTTGAAAAATTTATCCAGGAGATCTTAACCTCCGAGAAGCTGACCAAGGGCCTGGCCGGATATATTCTTCTTGACGGCAAATACGTTCCCATAAACGAAACCAAAGCCCTCCTGTCAATCAAACAACAGCTCAGTGAAGCCGAGTCACTCTTCAAAGCGAGCAAATGGCAGCCGGCCTTGCAGCAGTACGATACGCTTTTGGCACAGATTGAAGGAAAAGGCTATGTTGAACCGTCGATTATTGAGGGCCTGCATCGCAAACGACAGATAGCCAAGTTCAGGATGTTCTATGATCCCGCCCAGATGGCAATACAGAAGAAAGAATGGGAAACCGCCATTGAAAAGCTGTTGCAGGCCCAGAAAGTGTTAGTAGATCTTCCCGAATCGGATCGTGAACAATATTCCGTCGAGCTCCAGAATGAACTGCAGAAAAGCCAGTTTGCCAACCTTAAAGAACAAGGTGACCTTTCTTTTACCGGGACGGACTGGCTCAGCGCGATAGAATCTTATAATCTCGCGCTGGCCAGCGGCCGGAAGACGGCTCTCCCTCCCGAGTCAATCGACGCAATCAAAAACAACATAAAACGGGCGGAACTCTACAACTCCATCAACAAGGGCAACAAATCTTTCGCTGCAGCCTCCTGGGATGAGGCTATTAAAGCCTACAGCACTGCAAGATCCTTACTCATCGGGACTAAAGCTATGGCGAAAGAAGTTGACACCGACGTTAATATCCAGAAGCTCGACAGAATTATCCTCCAGGCAAAAATAATTCGCGATCGTCAAATTCTCGAGACGCAATTGAAGGATAATGCTTTAGCCAAAGCACGACGAACGTATCAGCAGATTCTAACCAATATTGCCAAGAGTTCCTTGAAGGGAGAAGAAGAGTTCAGCAACACTTCAGCCGAGACCAGCAAAGCTATGCAGGCACTCGATAAAAAGATATTTCTGCAGAGCAAGGAAGCATATCTGCAAAACAATTATCAGACACTCTTTGTCGCTAATTATCCAAATGCTACCGCTGAAAATCTTTCCAACCCGGTCATTACCTTCACCAAGGAAACAGCCTTCAAACTCGTGTTTAAGATGCAGTGTACAGAAAACGACGGGGGTCGCCCGCTTAACATGGTCATGTTTTACAGCTACGATAAAAACACGGGCCGGTGGAGTTTTTACTCGGAAAAATAAAAGTATCCCTGCCGGCGTTATTTTTTGTCCATAGCCATTACTGAGCAATCAAACCAGAAAGCGGAACTCGCCTTTGCCGAGCAGATTGTGGAGATGCAGCAAGCCAACGAGCTTTCCGGCACCATCAACAATCGGCAGAGCAGTGATCTCGTATTTTTGCATGATACTGAGAGCATCAGCCGCAAGTTGATCGCCGTTGATGCTGATTGGATTCCTGGTCATCAACTGCGCGGCGGTAAGCGTCTTGAACCCCTGTAAATTGACAACTGCCCGGCGCACATCACCATCGGTAATAATACCAAGAATTTCGTTATCCGGGCCGACGACCAGAACTGCACCGTTGTTTTTTTCGTTCAGCACCCGAATTGCATCGGTCGCGGAATCGGCCGGAAAGACAACCGGGATGTTTTCCCCCGCGATCATAACCTCTGTCACTTTCACCTTCAATCGCTGCCCCAGGCTGCCTCCTGGGTGATTTAACCGAAAATCTTCGGCCTGAAATTTTTTACGGTTCAACAGAACAACGGAGAGGGCGTCTCCCATAGCCAGGGTAGCCGTTGTGCTGGCGGTTGGCGCAAGACCCAGCGGACAGGCTTCTTTCGGTACCCTGATATCCAGCACAATATCGGCAGCAGCAGCCAGCGAGGAGTACTTCCCACCGGTCATGGCGATAACCTTATTGCCTCTTTCCTTGAGACTGACCAGCAAACCATTCAGTTCGGCGGTCTCTCCCGAATACGAAATGGCCAGAATCACATCTCCGGGCATGACCATACCGAGATCTCCGTGCATGGCTTCAACGGGGTGCAGGAAGAACGATGGTGTCCCGGTACTGTTCAATGTAGCCGATATCTTTTGCCCGACAATACCGGATTTGCCGATGCCGGTTATCACCAAACGGCCCGGACAAGACAATACTGTTTCAACGGCCCGGACAAACTCTTCACCAATACGCTCGCGCACTGCGGCCAACCCTTGTTCTTCAATTCGTAAAACTTCTTTTGCTGCTTCGATAGACATCCGTCTTTATCCCCTTTAAAAAAAACCATTCATATTTCTGATAACCCCTAATGTTCGTCTACTTAACCAGGGTGTGGGCTGTTCGTTTCCCGGGACGCCGTAAACCCATCCCTGGGAGCTTCGCTGCAGCCATCCTTGGCTGCAGAAACCCGTAAAACAAACAGCCCACACCCTTCCATTTCGACAAGCTGAGCTTGAGGGGTAATCAGATTCATCTTTATATCTAAAACCAAGAGGGCACCAACTATCTGGGCGCCAGACGAAGCATCGTAATCATTATTTGACTACCGGGCAAGAACCATCGGTCAGCCCAACCGCGTTCACTTTGAGTCTGGTAGCAGCTGCCCATCCTTTCGACGAAGCGAAGACGCAATTTTATTTGCAATTTTCCTCGATATCATGCGACTTTTTACCGCATTTTACGTCAAGACTGTGTATAGTGTCCTTTTTTTGAGCAGTGGAGTTTTTTTTTAGAAGTTGATTCAATAATAATTGGAGTTGCTATGTCAGATTATCTCTTTACCTCCGAATCTGTGTCCGAAGGTCACCCGGATAAAGTGGCCGACCAAATATCAGATGCCATTCTAGATTCAATTCTCGAGCAGGATCCCCATGCCCGAGTCGCCTGCGAAACACTGGTTACTACCGGTATGGCCGTAATTGCCGGGGAAATAACAACCACTGCCTGGGTGGATATGCCGGAAGTCGTCCGCCAAACCATCAAGGAAATAGGGTATAATTCTTCAGATATGGGGTTTGACTGGCAGTCATGTGCCGTGCTGACCTCCATTGATAAACAATCTCCGGACATAGCCCAGGGCGTCAACGAGGGTTCCGGCCTGGATCTCGACCAGGGTGCAGGGGACCAGGGGTTAATGTTTGGTTATGCCTGCCATGAAACCGATGTGCTGATGCCGATGCCTATTTATTACGCGCATCTTCTTACCAAGAAACAAGCGCAAATCCGTAAAGCCGGCATCCTGCCCTGGCTCAGGCCGGACGCTAAAAGTCAGGTAACTATACAGTACATCGATCATAAGCCGAGCAGAATCGAGGCAGTGGTCCTCTCCACGCAGCACGATACGACGATTTCTTACAATGATCTGAAAGAAGGCGTTATGGAAGAAATCATCAAACCGGTGCTTCCAGTGCATATGATCGATAAGGATACCAAGTTCTTTATCAACCCCACCGGTCGTTTTGTCATTGGTGGCCCCGTTGGTGACTGCGGGGTCACCGGACGGAAAATAATTGTCGATACCTACGGCGGCAAGGGGTCGCACGGCGGCGGTGCGTTTTCCGGCAAAGATCCATCCAAAGTAGACCGTTCAAGCTCCTATTATGGACGCTATGTTGCAAAAAATCTCGTTGCAGCGGGGATTGCCAGTGAAATGGAAGTGCAGGTAGCCTATGCCATCGGCATCTCTCAGCCGGTATCTATTAATGTTAACAGTTTTGGGACCGGGAAGATCTCCGATACCGCGATAAAAAAACTTATTAGCGAGCACTTTGATCTCCGGCCAAAGGCTATTGTTCAGCAACTCGATTTGTTGCGACCTATCTATTTAAAGACCGCGTCATATGGCCATTTTGGTCGGGAACTCCCTAATTTTACCTGGGAAAAAACCGATAAAGCCGACATCCTCCGTGAGGCCGCCGGGCTTCGCTGATTGAGACGCCGTCTAAACAGCAGCACCCGTTTTAGGAAAAATAAATCAAAACCATAATTGGAATATAGATATGACTGAAAATTTTAAAGATTACAAAGTAGCAGATATGAGCCTTGCCGACTGGGGGCGTAAAGAGGTCGCCATTGCCGAAACGGAAATGCCTGGCCTTATGGCCCTGCGCGAAGAATACCGGGACAAAGCGCCCTTGAAAGGTGCCCGAATTGCCGGTTGCCTGCATATGACCATCCAGACCGCTGTACTGATGGAGACTCTCGTGGCTCTGGGTGCGGAAGTGCGCTGGTCCAGCTGCAATATTTTCTCAACCCAGGACCATGCTGCGGCGGCTATGGCAGCCGCAGGAATACCCACCTTTGCCTGGAAAGGTGAATCAGAAAAGGACTTCTGGTGGTGCATTGATCAGACAATTTTCGGCCCGAACAACTGGCATCCGAACATGGTTCTTGACGACGGTGGAGACCTGACCCTTGTGCTCCATGAAAAATACCATAAAGAACTGGCCAACATTCGTGGCATCAGCGAAGAAACCACGACTGGAGTGCACAGACTCAGTGAAATGGCCAAAGCCGGCACCCTTGCCTGTCCCGCCTTCAACGTCAACGACTCGGTTACCAAATCCAAGTTCGACAACCTGTACGGCTGTCGGGAATCCCTGATCGACGGCATAAAAAGGGCCACCGATGTGATGATCGCCGGCAAAAATGCAGTAGTCGTCGGTTTTGGCGATGTAGGCAAAGGCTGTGCGCAGGCCCTGAAAGGTATGGGAGCCATTGTCCATATTACCGAAATTGACCCGATCTGTGCCCTCCAGGCAGCAATGGAAGGCTATCGTGTTGTGACTATGGATCAAGTGGCCTCGATCGGCAATATCTTTGTTACCTGTACCGGCAACCTGAAGGTCATTACCCGCAAACACATGGAACAAATGCCGGATGAGGCGATTGTCTGCAACATTGGTCACTTTGACTCGGAAATCGACATCGCCGGTATCAGAGACCTCCAATGGGATACGATTAAGCCACAGGTCGACCATGTCATTTTCCCTGATGGAAAGAAGATAATAATCCTGGCGGAAGGTCGGCTGGTAAACCTTGGCTGCGCTACAGGTCACCCAAGTTTTGTCATGAGTAATTCATTCACCAATCAGGTCCTGGCTCAGATAGAACTCTGGCAGAACCCTGACAAATACGACAAAAAAGTGTATTTCCTGCCAAAAGCTCTCGACGAAATGGTAGCCCGTCTGCATTTAAAGAAGATTGGCGTGCAACTGACTGAGCTGACCAAGGAGCAGGCCGACTATATTGGGGTATCAATCAACGGGCCCTATAAACCCGAGTATTATCGATACTAACAGCAACGGCCTGATATGCTGCAAGCCGGTAGGGACGAAAAGCTCTATCGGCTTTTGTTTATTTGAGCAAGTCTAACATCTCCAGACAGAACCGTATGAATTCTTCCATCCGGTGCCTTCACATGCAGCTGCCCCGCAGCATCCGGCCCTAAAGACACCCCGGTAATGATCTCGCCCTCAGAAGATACGCATTCCATCTCCTTACCCAAAACGAAATCCCGAGTTTTCCAGGATGCAAGAATAGGCTCGAATCCATTATTGTAAAAGACATCGAGCTGCCGCAGAACTTCATCACGAATATCCGTAAAAACGCGCTGGCTATCGTAGCTTTTTCCTGTCTCAATAAAAAGAGACGTTGCCAGCTCACGCAGATCCACGGGAAAATCCTCTAAAGCCGATCCGAGGTTTAAGCCGATGCCAATTACCGCATAACGTCGCTCAACCGGCTCGTTCAGGGCCGAGGATTCTGTCAATATTCCTCCACACTTTTTTCCGCCAATAAAAATATCATTAGGCCATTTCAACTGTGACCGGACACCACCCAGGCGATCTATCGCTAAGGCCACGCCAAGTCCTGCAGCTAAAGTGATTTTAGGGTAATCCTCAACAGCAAGTCTCGTTCTTACAATTATCGAACAATAGAGGCCTTTACCAGCGGCTGAGAACCAGCTTTTGCCGAGCCGGCCACGGCCCTCGGTCTGGTTGGCGGCGATAACAGCGGTGCCGTGAATGGCACCATCTTCGGCCAACTTCTTGGCAAGGATATTGGTGGATGGAGTGGAGTTAAAGAAATGGATTGGATACATGGCAAAAAAAGAAAAAGCATAAAGAAACGAATTCTTTATGCTTTTTATAAACAACCAACTACATTATTACTCGTTGCCGATGCCTTCTGAGCTTTCTTCATTCTTTATACGGCTGGGAACAGCATACATGGTAGTAGATCCGGAAGACCAGAACATCAGTTTTCCTTCCCGTACCATCTCGTTGGCAATATTCTTGATAACCCGCGGCTTGGAATCAGGATCACATGCATAGAAATCCTTAATATAGAGCTGCGGTTTAGGAGACTTGAGAGCCTTTTCTTCAATCGCTTTCTTAAGCTCTTCTGTACTGAGTGCCATAATATTACTCCTGATATAGTTTTTGTGGAAGAAAGTATCTAATGATCAGGCGGCTCTACACCACCTGATCTTTAAATGCCACTCTTGCCTTACTATTTGATATGGCTGGTGTACTTGAACTGTGTGGTAGTGCGCCAGGTGTCATAAGCAAGACGATAATCGTCGATGCTCTTCATAGTAAATGGAATATCACATTTTTCAAAGAACTTCTCCCAACCAATTCTCTCTGCCCACTCACCAACGCGCTCATATTTCTTCGCATCGGCAGCATACGCTTCAAGGATTTGCTTGACGGCCTGAACAGTTTCAGGCCAACGAGGAGTAGTGTTTGGTAAGAATGGGATAACCAGCTTGGAAAACTTCGGTGCGCTGATCCTGTTGGAAACCTTTCCACCAACCAGAATAGCGATACCGTCACCTTCCGGGTCCGCCAACGGCATTGCAGGACACATGGTGTAGCAGTTACCACAGAACATACAACGTTCAACGTTTACCTTGACAGTCTTGATCTCTTTTCCGTCAACCTCTGCTTTCGCAGGCTTAACAGCACCAAGAGGACAAGAGGCAATCGCCAGCGGCAGCTCACAGACACCGGTGATACGACTATGGTCGATCATCGGCGGCTTGCGGTGAATACCGAGGATCGCGATATCGGATGCATGCACCGCGCCACACATATTCAGACAGCATGCCAGAGCAATACGCACCTGTGCCGGCAGTTTCATGGAGGTAAAGTACTCGAACAACTCATCCATAACCGCCTTGACAACACCTGAGGCGTCGGTTGCCGGGGTATGACAATGAACCCAGCCCTGAGTATGGACGATATTGGTCAGACCAGCTCCGGTTCCACCAACTGGGAATCTGTTCCCCAGACCGGCAAGAGTATCGAGCAGAGGCTGAACTTTCTCTTTAGAGTCAACCATGAACTCAACGTTGTTACGGGTCGTGAAACGCAGGAATCCGTCACAATGCTTATCAGCGATGTCGCACACTTCGCGAATATACTCTACAGAGACAAGACGGCAGGTACCGCAGCGAACGGTATATACCTCATCGCCGGTCTCGGATTTGTGTACCAGAACGCCCGGCTGAAGAATTTCGTGCCACAACCATTTGCCTTTGTTCGCCTTGATGACCGGTGGAAAAAACTGTTCGTAATTTGGTGGACCAAGATCTGAAATACGGCCTTCCATTGGTTTAGTCGGATCATAACCCATGGTGTAAATCTCCTTAAATTTAATATGAATTTTTAGCTCAAATTAAAAAAACATTAATTAGGCAGCGTGTTTAGCGCGGAACTCAACGATATCACGCTCAAAACCACCCTCAACTTCTTCTTCTTTCCAGAAGACATAAGGGTTAGACCGAGGCTCTTTTACATGCTGCGGGATCGGGTCGATACCCATAACCTGCAGGAAGGTAGGAAGACCTACACGTTGCATGGTCTCACCAACACGCTCACGGTTCTTGCCAACTTCCATCCACCAGTCCCAGATTCCTTCGATAAACTCAATAAGTTCTTCGAATTCGTTGTCCTTGGATACTTTCATGAAGGGCACGATAAGGGTTGAGAACTGAGCACCATCCAGGATCGGGGCTTTTGCACCGACACAGACTGAAGCACCTTGATCAGCGCCAGGACGAAGTGCGCGTGGCATAACATTAATGCAATGCATGCAGCGGGTACATTCTTTATCGTCAATTTTCAGTTCATCGCCTTCCATCCACATACATTCGGTAGGACAGAGATCGATAACTTCTTTCTGAAGATCAAACTTACCCCAGTCCCGACCGGAATGAGCACCACCATTTGGCGGATAGTTACCGGCAACATACTCTTTTACGGCAGCCTGATCGATACGGATATTATCTCTCCAGGTGCCGATAACGCTGACATCTGAGCGGGCAATAGCGGCAACACAGTCGTTGGGACATCCGGAGAACTTGAACTTGAATTTATAAGGGAAAGCCGGACGATGAATCTCGTCCTGATAATGCATGGTCAAATGGTAACAGACTTCTTCCGTATCGTAGCAGGACCATTCACAACGGGATTGACCGACACAGTTGGCAGGAGTACGCAGATTGGAACCGGAACCACCCAGATCCTGGCCCATATCATGGGTCAGATCCCAGAAAAAAGGTTCGAGGTTTTCGGTACGGGTACCAAGGAGAATGATATCACCGGTCGAACCGTGAAAGTTGGTCATACCGGAACCATGTTTTTCCCAAAGATCCATCAACTGACGAAGATTTGCAGTAGAATAGTACTTTGATGACGGCTGAGCAACACGAATAGTATGAAAATGCTCAACGCCAGGGAACAACTTCGGTACGTCGGCATATCGGCCGACAATACCACCACCGTAACCAAAAACACCTACGATTCCGCCGTGTTTCCAGTGGGTGATCCTGTCTTTATAGGACAACTCCAGGATGCCAAGAATATCCCAACACTCAGGCTTTTTTTCGGCCTGGCGCTTAAGGTCGGACACGAAGCTTGGCCACGGGCCACTCTCCAATTGATCCAACAAGGGCGTCTCATGCTTTGCCATGATTTCCTCCTTTGAATTACTGTTTATACTGCAACCTTAACCAAACTCATTGTATCCAAACTCTTACTCTAAACAAAAAACTGAGAACAAGCTTTCCTGTTTATTATTTTGAGTGTACGGACTGCAACAACCTTTCTGACATTTTTAATGCGTGCGAAGAACAGCATACCGCGATTATGAATTTTCATTCAGCGTGTGAGAATATCTTTGCTGCGCACTTTTGTCAACAAAAATCCAATAGAATCGAGCTATCAACTGAACCGTCATTCAGGCCCAAAATCCCTATACTTTGCTTTATCTACCAATTGTTTCAGCATTACCCTTACGCCGGTCTCACCGGTCAAAAACCTAAGCCCCCCTGCTCCAGCACCAGACAGTACCGCAGACACGATCACTTTCCATTATCGATACCGTGCGGCGGCAACCTCGGCCTTTTTTCTCAGCGAAGCAATGGTCTGTTTATAGTCCTTACTGCCATATATCGCCGAGCCGGCGACAAAGATATTGGCGCCGGCTTCAGCGACATCGGCGATAGTCGTTTCGCTTATTCCGCCATCCACCTCAATTTCGACCTCAAGCCCCATCGCGTCAATCCGCTGCCTGAGCTGCCATATTTTGCCAAGGGTTGAAGGAATAAACGACTGCCCGCCAAATCCCGGATTCACCGACATCAGCATAACCAGATCCACATCTTCGAGAATATAATCGAGGGTGGCAAGCGATGTCGCAGGATTGACAACCACACCGGCTTTTTTGCCCAGTTCCTTGATTCTGGAAACGGTTCGATGCAGATGCGGGCAGGCCTCCACATGCACGGTTATCCAGTCAGCGCCGGCTGAGGCAAACGCATCGACATACTTGTCAGCATCTGCGATCATCAGATGGACATCCAGCTCCTTACCGGTAACAGCTCTGGCGGCTTTAACAACCAGAGGACCAATGGTGATGTTCGGCACAAAGTGACCATCCATCACATCAATATGAATAATATCGCAACCTGCACTGGCAACAGCTCGTATCTCATCGCCTAATCGACTAAAATCAGCAGACAATATTGAAGGTGCAATCTGTATCCTTTTGCTCATACTGCTCCTTTACAGCAATCTGTTTATCTGGGGAAAAACTCTTCGGACAGGGAAAAAATCCAGGGATTATGAGTCGATTTTTCTCAGTTTATCCCCGGGAAGCATTTCGATGAGCCCATCCAGCTCGAGCAACAACAAAAGCTCACTCAGACGCGCCGGAGTAAAACCCGACTTTTCCAGTAAGACATCCCGCACCAGGGGATAGGGTTCAATATAACTCAACAAAATCAATGCATCAGGTTCAATGTCCTTCATGCTCCCCTGTGGCAAAGCCTTCGTTGTGGTTTGAGTCGTTGTGTCTGGCACATCTAATTCGACAACTATATCCTCAACCCTTTGCACCAGCTTTGCTCCCTGCTGCAACAGCCAGTGGGTCCCCTCACTCTTGCAGGAATCAACCTGACCGGGAACTGCAAATACCTCACGGCCATAGTCGAGAGCCATCTGAGCGGTGATGAGAGATCCTGATCTCCGGGCCGCCTCGACCACAATGACGCCCTGACTGAGACCGGCTATAATACGGTTTCTTGCCGGAAAACGAAAGCCTTCCGGCCTCGTTCCGAGAGGATATTCGGTTACCAGGGCACCACGTTCGGCAATTTGCGCATAAAGAGATTTATTCTGCTGCGGATAGACCACATCCAGACCGCAGCCAAGTACCGCAACAGTATTCCCCCCGCACGCCAGGGCACCTGAATGGGATTCGGCATCGATTCCCAGAGCAAGTCCGGAGACAACCGTCACCGACATAGCTGCCAGGCTCCGGCTTAAGTTAAAAGCCGTCCTCCGACCATAACTGGTGGCCGCGCGCGAACCAACCACAGCGACACAGGGAGTGCGCAAAAGTTCACTCTGACCGAGAAGATAGAGCACCGGTGGCGGGTCTACAAGTTGTTGCAGCAACGGCGGATACGCCTCGTCTGCGAAAGAAACGGCAACCCCGCCAAGAACGGACAACCGTTCAAGCTCCTGCTCGGCTCGACTTCGGATGTCTATTGCCGAAAAAAGACCAGCTATCTGGCGATCCTTGATCCCCTTGACGTGCAGCACCTCTTTTTCTGAGGCACGAAGTACTTCTGCCGGGGAATGGAAATGTTTGACAAGGCGCCAAAATCCACCCAGCCCCAGGCCGGGGACAAGACTCAAGTTTATCCAGTCGAGGATGGAGGTCACGACCTCTTCCTCACCGTGTATCCATTGGGAAGAGTTAACTTGCGGACTATGTTCAAGCGGAAAAGCATTAACAAACTCGTAAAGACATAAGATTGGCGCCGGCATAGCAAAAAGCTCCCATGCGAGGCACACTGTTTCAATTAATTCTCCATCCGGCAAGACGGCTCTGCAAAATCAAGCTGGAAGCCTTGCCCATACTATCGTGGCACTTTAATCGGTCATGAACACTCGCAACTCCTCAATGCGTGACGGATGCTTCAGTTTCATGATGGCCTGAGCTTCAATCTGTCGGATCCGTTCTCTGGTCACCGCAAAACATTGCCCCACCTCTTCCAGAGTATGATCGCAATCCACATCGATACCATAACGCATCTTCAGGACCTTGGCCTCGCGCGGGGACAGCGATGACAGTACCTGGTTAAGGCATTGCCTGAGACTTGCTACCATGGAAATTTCATCCGGACCAAGTTTATCCTGATCTTCAATAAAATCACCTAAAAAAGTCTCTCCATCGTCACCGACCGGCGTATCGAGCGACACAGCATCCTTGGCAATTTTGAGCGCTGACTTGACCTTGGCAACATCCGTACCCAACAGCTCAGACATCTCTTCGGGGCTCGGCTCACGATGTTCTTCCAGCATGAAATCCTTTGACACCCGAAGCAGACGGTTAATCGTTTCAATCATGTGCACTGGCAGACGGATAGTCCGGCCCTGATCGGCAATACCTCGGGTAATCGCCTGCCTGATCCACCATGTGGCATAGGTACTGAATTTATAGCCCCGGTGGTAGTCGAATTTTTCAACAGCCTTCATTAACCCGATATTTCCTTCCTGAATGAGGTCGGAAAACTGCAGACCGCGATTGACAAATTTCTTTGATACCGAAATCACCAGGCGAAGATTCGCCCGCACCAGGCCTTCTTTTCCCTGTTTGTACTGCTCCCACCCAATATCAACTTCCTGCAGAATGTGCCGCAGCTGTCTCTCATCGATACCAGATTCTTCAAGCATCTGACGATTCACCTGCAGTTCAATAAGCTCCGGAACAACTTCAGTGGAAGAGTCGGTTGCCCGCCCCACATGCTCACCCATCACTTCCACAAAAACCTTGCGAAACCGCTTCGAAAGTTCCTCAAGGCCGGCAGCTATAGCTTTGATACAGTCAGCGCAGATATCCTTATCAGCAAACAGCTGGGCGATCGCTGCACCTTTTTGTTCTATTTCCGCCAATTGGCTTTCGGCCTCGGCGGTTTTGGCATTTAATTGTAAATAACGAGCCAACAGTCCTTGCCGTTCTTTATCCAACCCGACGGCCTTGTCGATGCGAAGAAGAAAATCCTTACTTTCCTTCTTCATAATATCAGTAGTATTATCGGCTATTCCGGAAATGATCTGACATATTTTTTCGGCATTAGCGTCCAGGCCTCTGACAACTTCAAGGAGAGCGGGAATAGCCAGAGGGGTTTTCAAGACGACATCCTGCACCCGACGTTTCCCTTCCTCCATCATCTTCGCCAGCTTTAATTCTTCTTCATGACTCAGAAGAGTGAGCGTCCCCATCTCCCGGAGATAAATGTTCATTGGATCGACGAACGCATCCGACTTGGAAGCTCTTCCAGAATCATCAGTATGCCGGGAAGCCCTCCGCCTGTCTGCCTTTCTCCTGTCGCCAAAAGGACTGTTTCGGCGCTCTTGCCGGCCACTTCGTCGGTCAAAGTTCAAATCGGAAAAATCCACGGGGGACGGTATATCGTCATCAGAAGTCTCAGACAGGTCGCTAAACGATGCGTCTTCTTCCATATCATAATTTGTCATTGACTCGTCAAAATCTCTTCCCATTTCGTCTCTACTCCCTGCCGAAGTCATACATTCGCCTCACTGCAGCAAAATAGGTGTACACGCTGCACGACAACCATCAATAATACGCCTTATCCGTTCATCGTATCGGCCAATTATTCTGCTATTACAATCACTAACCATCCGGGACACTCTCTCCAATCAAACGAAACGGAAGCAAATGTCAAGTAAATTCATACAACAACGGCCAAAAACATGGATTCACAGCACAGGGCAATTGTTTGCAAACAAGAACGTTTACTCCTCGTGCAGCTTCCGGGTAATTTCCATTTTCTGCATCATCAGCTCCTGCAATAATCCTGCATTCCCATCCTGTTGCGCGCGTTGCATTCGTGCCATGAGCTCTTCCGAATTTTTTTTAAGACGATATCTGCGAAGATATAAAAGAAGATCGGCAAATTCCTCCCGGCTGTCATCTTCACTTGTTCCCTGGGCATGAATGGGGGCCCGCTGCAGCAGTTCCGCGACCAGATTTCGTTCAGCACCTTCAGGAAGTACGGTCAACAGTTCCTCAGGCTCTGCATCGTTTTTTCTGGCCAGCAAACTTTTGAGCTGTAAAAAAAGAATCTCCCCGACGCCATCCGCCAGACACTCCCGGAGCCCCCCCTCTTCCAGCTGGGGAAAAAATTGTGGTTGGAGAATCATGAACTCAACCAACTGCCGTTGCGATATCGACAGGGGCACGATCCGTTCAACGCTACGCTTTTTACCAGGAACAGCCGGAGCAGCAGCGGGAGCGACTGGAGCTGCGGCAGATGGCCCGGCAAGCTGTTCCGGCGGTATGCCCAGTTTTTCCGCGAAATGGGCAGCGAAAACCGAACGCTGCAACGGTGAAACCGCAGCTTTCAATAATGGCTGTAATTCCTCTACAATCTGACGTTTCCCGTCCAGAGTAAGACCAAACTCGGCAATAAAACGGTGCAGCACAAACTCGGGCAGAGATTCCGCCCGCTCGAGCAGCTGGAGCAGCGGCGCCAGACCCTTTTTTCGGATAAAGGTGTCTGGATCATCTCCCTCCGGGAGAACTGCGACCCGACCGGCAATCTGTTCGGCAAGAAATAATGGCACCCCTCTGACGGCAGCCTTTATACCCGCCGCGTCACCATCAAAAAGAAGGGTCACCCGTTCGGCGAACCGCTTGATCAGTCTCAGCTGCTCCCGGGTTAAAGCCGTTCCCAGAGGCGCCACCACGTTGGTACAGCCGGCGGCAACAAGAGAAATGAGATCAAAGTTGCCCTCGACCAGAACCGCTTCATTGTTCCGGCGAATATCTTCTTTTTGCTGATACAGACCGAGAAGCAGATTACTCTTATTAAACACCGGGCTTTCCGGCGAGTTGAGATACTTCGGCTGCCCTTCGCCGACAATCCTGCCGCCAAAGCCGCAAATTCGCCCGCTTAAATCGGCAATAGGAAAAACAATGCGATCCCGAAAACGATCATAGGTTCCCCCATTTTCACGCTCCACCAGCAAACCGGCCTCAACAGCCGCTTTCGACTCAGCTCCGGGGATACGACCACCAAGAAAATTCCAGCCTTCAACCTCGACCGCCGGCGCATATCCGAGACGAAACCTGGTGAGGATGTCTTCCTTCACTCCTCGGTTTTGCAGATATGCCCTGGCAGCTCTCGCACCTGGCGATTCCAGCAGATAGCGACTGTATATCGATGCAGCTTTTTCATTGACTGCAAAAAGCTGATCTTTCTTTTGGGCCCGCATTTGTTCTTCTTGAGAACGACGGCGCTCAGGCAGCTCGATGTTATATTTGCCGGCCAGTAGTTTTATGGCATCCGGAAAATCGAGGCTGTAGTATTTCATCACAAAAGTGAAGACATCGCCGGATTCCCCGCAGCCAAAGCAATGGAAGAACTGCTGTCCGCTGTGTACTGAAAAAGAAGGCGTCTTCTCCCCATGAAAGGGACACAGGCCAAGAAAACGCGTGCCGCTCTTTTTCAAATCAACACATTCGCCAATAATCTGCACGATATCTGATTCTTCCTTGATCCGTGCTACAATATCATCTCGAAATTCACCAGAAACCATATGCCTTCCTCACCCCGTCGGAGACTCGCCTACCCCCTCTCTGAGTTTATCAAATAAATGACCTTGCAACCCACTCAGCTCCCATACGGGAATGAAAATACAGAAAGTTATTTCTGAAGTACTAAAAAAAAGAGAGGTGATTCTTACCAGGTTTCATACTATACTACCGATTAACAGGAGATGCCATCGGTTTGCCATCCACTGAACGGCCCTTTCAGCCCGTCTTCATTTTTCCAGGTTGAGCCAGCATGGAAGATATCAGTAAAGCGCTTGTTTATGAGATAAAACAGGAAATCGCCAACAGGTACTTTGGGTTTCGCAAGCAGATTGAGACCGAATCCGGCCAGTATCTCGCCAACCTGCAGAGTGTAGATGAAAAATACGCCGTCAATATTGCCATGGACATGCAGCGGATGCACTGTCTTCTGCAAAGCGATCGGCTCTTTTCCTCTTTCCTAGAGTTTACCGGGATACCGGAATCAATTGGCCCCCTGCGTACCGATCCGCGATCCCCGGCCAAGTGGCAGCAGCTTTTTGCCGGAATGCGGGGTAAAGGTTTCACCAGAGCAAGACGATTTAGAAATCTGGTGTACAACATCTACAGCCTGCTTGCCGCCGATGTGAATATATACCGGGATATCTTTATCAAACTTGAAGAGGAACATGGAGATATCTGCAAGGAGATACATCGGTTCTACCGCATGAACGATCTCTCGGGTATTCTCAATTTTCTGCGCGAAATTGATAACACCGACGCTATGCACTCCGGCCTCCTTTATACTGACAACCCCAACATGGCAGGACAGAAGCTGGAGGAGGAACTGCGCATAAAACCTCCCCCGGCTGTTACCACCAGGATGCCTTCATTGCCCCAGCTGCCGGTCCTCACAACAGCAAGGCCAACACTGGACACGTTGATTCCCCAGGCGTTTGCACTTTTCGACCAATGCAAAATTGACAAGCTTCCTTTTTAGATGTGCGAACTATTTTCTTATGTGATTACCACTAAAGTTCAGCTGAGAAGATCCAGAGGGATATGAGATGCCCTTTGCACGGGACGCCATAAACCCATCCCTGGGGGCTTGACCGCAGCCGTCCAGGCTGCGGAACACCCGTGCAAAGGGCATCTCATATCCCCATATAACTGAGGGTTAGTGGTAATCACATTTTCTTATGATTTAAAAGCGCTGGGTAAGGAAGAACTTCAGTAAAACAACTTTTGGCCAGGCTGGTCACATGAAAATATTGTCAATTGCGTTGCAATTCAGTATTTTTCTCTTATATACTTTGACAGTATAATGTTTCTCAAAGTGCAGGCTAAACTTGTTGGTACGCCATAATTGTCATAGCCGCAACCGGGTCAGAGACCACCAAGATCTATAACCAGGACCTATCTGTCTCGGCGGGCAGGACCGATTAATATCCTGACGGTCACAACTGGTACGACTTCCTAAAACCACCTCTTATACTGAAATCATGACTCATCCAGACCTTGCCGCAATAGATAGTCAGATAAACTCCTTACCGGCCCTGCCGACAATTGTCACTCAGGTTATTGAAGTCACTGCAGATCCGGAAAGCAGTGCCAGCGACCTGATGCAGGTCATCCTGCCGGATCAGACGATGTGCAGTACCATATTAAAAGTTGCCAATTCGGCATTCTTCGGCATCCCCCGAGGAGTAAGTACCATAGACCGGGCAGTGGTTGTCCTCGGCCATGAAGAAATTAAAAATATTGTGATCGGCAAAGCCATATTTTCTTCATTTCCAACGCTGAGTAGCGACAACAAAAATACGATCAGTCTGTTCTGGGAGCACGCCTTCACCTGTGGCCTTGCTGCCAAAATAATTGGCGAGCAGCTGCGGCTGCCCGCAAGCGAATTGTTCATCGCCGGACTCATTCATGATATCGGCAAACTGGCCATGCTCATGGCCTTTCCCAACAAGTATCCGATTCTGCGTGAAATCTGCAATCCTTCGAATACCAACGATTCCCTGGAAGAACAGGCGCAATTTGCCATCAGTCACGACAAGGTCGGCCTGCAACTCGCCAGGAAATGGCTGCTCCCCGAACAGCTGGTCATGGCCATCGGCTATCATCACCGCCCTCAGGATGCGCCCAGCTACAAAAAACACCCGCTCATCGTCCAGATGGCCGATATCCTCTCCCTCATGTACTGTCATTCGGATGAGATGGAAAGAGGCGACGTGGAAAAAATCATTGCCGACTTCCTGCCCGAGACTTCGATGATGTGGACAGCGAATGCACTGACATGGAATACAGAGAATTTCGGACTCTGGTATGAAATGCTCCAGCAACAGCGGGAAAAGAATCAGGAGGTACTCGGTGCTTTTTCTTCCTGAGGAAAATCACCTCGATCACATATGTTCTCTGAAAAACCAGGTGATTTGCGAGAATGCCATGGCCCCGTCCGCAGCTGACGTCGACCAGCCGCCCCTCGACACACACCCGCACTGACTCGTCAACGCCGAAGAAGCAAAGAATGTAATTCGGTCAGGAGTGATCAACTGCCTTGTCTACCGCCTCGCGGATGGCAGAGGCATCGTAACCGTGCACAACTACCATTTTTTTTCTGGACTGAGCACCGGAGACAACCACCACATCGCGGACCGGAACCCCAAAGAAGTCAGCCAGAAACCGAACGACTGCTTTATTGGCTTTGCCTTCAACAGGGGGAGCCGCTACAGCAATTTTCAGACAACCGTCATGAAAGCCGACAATTCGGCTTTTTGACGCCTTCGGCTGGACGTGCAGGCGTATTGAAACTTTACCGTCCGGTAAGGTCGAGACGTATCCCATCTCAGACCACACCCAGGGCTCTACTCATTTAGCACCTTACTCACAAACGTCACTCCAAGAAAAAGCGACAGGATCCTGTAACAGGAATACCCGGCGCCCCCGGGGGTTTGCAGCACTCTTTGGGAAAGGCCAAGCTGAGTCATCCCCAGCGGCATTGGCAGCATCTCAGACTTCTTCGTGTGTCCCGGGTTTCACTTCTTCAGGTGCGACCAGTCTTTATTTTTTCAATATCGCCTGGATCGACCTCGGCTTCATCCGGCAGCTGGATCGACTGAAACAGGTCGGTAAGATCGTCATCCTTGGCAGCAGAGTCACCCTCCAGATTGTCTTCCAATGCCTCCAGATAGGCATACAGAGTTTTTTCCAAATCCTTTCGAACCTTTATTTTTCTCTGTTTTAATTCTTCAATTTCTTTGGGCAACCGCGCCAGCTCGGCCTCGGCCTCTTTACGGAATTTTTCGATTTCGGCATGGGCTTCGCTAATAATTTTCCGGGCATCCTCCTGACTGCTCTGGCGCAGACTATCGGCAAATTTCTGGGCGGCAAGAATGGTGGTCTTAAAATCCAGACCTTCCTGTTTCAGCTCTTTGTTTTTTTCTTCCAGCAACTCAATTTTTCCCCGAAGTTTCTCCAACTCTGCCTGTTCCTGCATGCTCGACCCCTCGCCACTGGCAAGAGTCTGTTCCAATGTCGCTATTTCTTCCAGATACGACGCATTCTCTTCTTCCAGGGCAGCGGCCGCTTTGGTCATGTTCTCAAGCTGTGCCTTAAGATCGGCTATTTCCTGGTCTTTTCGCTTGCTGTTTTCCTGAATTTCCGCATGAATCCCTTCAACATTTTCCTGACTGATCTTGACTTCATTGGCAAGCGCTTCCTTACCTTTTTGCAAGGCCTCTTTTTCAGCAAGAAGAGACTCAATTTCTTCCGCCTGATTACGATTCTGCTCGGTCAATTCAAAAAAATCTTCCGCGAGCAACTCAAGATATGCCTTCACTTCGATCGGCTCATATCCTCTGAATTTAGTCTGAAATTCCTGATCCTTAATTGACTGTGGTGTCAACATACCTGGCTCCCTTGGAAAGAATAATAGTGACAATAACTGAAAGGCGTCGCGGCTTCACTCTGGTCATCCCATGCCCATGGCAATTTGCTTGAGCGTCTGGACGACAAAACTCTGCAGAAACATTATAGCAAGAATGAGTATCATCGGCGAAAAATCTATGCCGCCGAAACTTACAGGTATGAGTCGACGGATACGACTCAACACCGGCTCTGTAGCCTCGTATAAAAATTTTACTATCGGGTTATACGGATCGGCACTCACCCAGGAAATTACGGCCCGGCCGATAATGATCCACATATAGGCCGTCAGTACAAAATCGAGGAGCTGGGCGATGGCCATCATAAAATTATTTACCACGAACATAGGTTTCTCCTTCTCTCATTTCACATTCTCTCATTGCTCATTTCAGTACCTTACCCCCCCTTTAGGGGGGACTGAACTGAGTCCCGGTTTCCTTTGCGTTTACCGGGACTAGATCAGGCGACTTTGCTGCCCGGTACGACCATGTCACTCACCGCAGAAAGGACCAGCCTCTCTTTACCGTCAATTTCCGTCCGCGCAGCTAAGACCATACCGTGGGAACTGACTCCCATAATCTTGACCGGCTTGAGATTTGCGACAATAAGTACTTGTCGGCCAATAAGATCCTCTGCATTATAATATTCTGCAATACCGGCGACAATTGTTCTCTCGGCTGGTACTCTCACGGTCAGTTTAAGCAATTTTTTTGACTTTTTAATCGGTTCCGCAGCGACAATTTCCGCAACCCGCAGGTCAAGTTTCTGAAAATATGCAAAATCAACGAGATCTCTGTCGATCTCCGGAAGCGGCTCGTTTTTCGCCCCTTCCGTTTTTTCAGGTGCTGATTTTTTTACCGCACTTTTATCATCCTCAAGACGGGGAAAAAGAGTTTCGGTAGCAGGCAGCAAGCACCCCGGGGCGAGCAACTTCCATGTGCCGCCATGATCAAGAGAGCAGACCCTCTCGTCACCCGCGGCAAGCCCAAGGCCTTTGGCCATCTTCATTGCCGCACCGGGCATCACCGGCTGCAGCACCAGGGTCAAGAGTCGCAGACATTCCAGGGTATTATAAAGTACCGTATCAAGTCGTGCACTTTGCGCTGGATCTTTGGCAAGGGTCCAGGGGGCATTGGTGACGATATACCTGTTGGCCATACCCACAAAATCCCAGACAGTCTGCAACGCACGATGAAAGAGAAAATCTGCCATCAGCTGCCGATAGTCTCGCAGCATCGTCTGTGCCGCCTCCTCGAGTTCTTTGTCCGCCGCATTGTCCTCTGCCGGCTCCGGCACCTTTCCCTGCCGATACTTATGAACCATGGCCGTCGCCCTGCTGAACAGATTGCCCAGGTCATTGGCCAGATCGGCATTCTGCCGGGCAACAATTGCCTCGGAGCTAAACGACGAATCAAGACCAAAAGACATTTCCCGCAGTGTAAAATAGCGAATGGTATCGACACCGTAGTTGTCAACCAGCTCTTTTGGCCTGACAACATTGCCGATACTTTTGGACATTTTTGTGTCGTCGATATTCCAGTAGCCGTGGACATGGAGTTTTTTGTATAAAGGCACCCCCATTGCCAGCAGCATGGTTGGCCAGTATATGGCATGGGGTTTGAGGATATCTTTGGCAATCAGATGCTCAGCCACCGACCAATACTCATTGAAACTGGCGCCATCGGGAAAGCCAATGCCGGTGAGATAGTTGATCAGGGCATCAAACCAGACATAGGTGACGAAAGCATCGTCAAAGGGCAGCTCAATGCCCCAGGTAAGGCGCGACTTGGGCCGGGAAATACAAAGATCTTCCAGTGGTTCGCTCAAAAACGACAAAACTTCATTGCGATATCGTTCCGGGCTTATAAATTCTGGATTATTATGAATATGATCGATGAGCTGCTGCTGATAGCGGGACATACGAAAAAAATAATTCTGTTCGGCAATTTCTTCCGGCGGCTTCTGATGATCAGGACAGTTGCCGTCGACCAGCTCTTTTTCGGTAAGATATCTCTCGCAACCCTGACAGTATAGACCGGTATACTCATCAAAATAGATATCGCCGCTGTCATACACCTTCTGCAGAATCTTCTGCACGACAGCCACATGCGCAGCATCGGTGGTACGGATGAAATGGTCAGGTTCGATCTGCAACAGCGGCCAGGTCTCTCTGAACATTGCGCTGATCCTGTCGACATATTCCTTTGGCTGAACATGCTGCTCCTCCGCTGCCTTGACGATTTTATCGCCATGCTCGTCGGTACCTGTCTGAAAGCGCACCTTTTCGCCGCACAAACGTTTGAAACGGCTATAGGTATCGGCAACTATCGTGGTATAGGCATGACCGAGATGAGGCTGGGCATTGACATAGTATATGGGGGTTGTAATGTAAGTAGTCATCAAATTTCTGTGTTTTTTTACGGGATTAAGTTGGTCACTATTCATGTAGCAAAAATGCCCATGGAATCTTCTTTTTCGCTCAGCTGTTCATAGCCCCGGTTACTTTCCTCGTTTTTTTCTTTTTTCTTTTTCCTCGGGATTTTCTTTTTTCAGTGGCTGCGCCTGGTGCCACTGTTCTTTTGTCAATATGATATCCTCTCCGTCACTGTTTTCCGCAACGATTGCATCCTGAAGCGGCATCTGACGTTTAACCAGATACTGCGCACCATCGACCTTAATTCGTTTCCCCGCCTTGGGCATATTTTTTCGCTGTTTTTTATATGTCTCGTATTCATAGGTCAAACAGCAGAGCAGACGATTACAGACTCCGGATATTTTGGTCGGATTGAGAGGAAGATCCTGTTCCTTCGCCATTTTTATGGATACGGAATCGAAGTTTTTAATAAACGAAGAGCAGCACAGCTCACGACCGCAGGTACCGATACCGCCGAGCATTTTCGTTTCATGCCGTACCCCGACCTGACGCATCTCAACTCTGGTCCGAAACTCCTGGACGAGATCTTTCACCAGCGCCCGGAAATCGACCCGGCTGTCGGCGGTAAAATAAAAAATCATTTTACTGCCGCTGAAATAACGTTCCACCCGAACCAGATGCATGTCTAATTTATGCTTTTCTATTAATTTCGCACAGGCCTTAAACGCAATCTTTTCGCTTTCCGCCAGGTCGACGATTTTTTCCTGCTCGGCGCCCTGGCCAAGCCGTTCAATCTGATAGCTTACCTGACTTTTCAACTCCCGGCAGCCGCACAGGGGTGAATAACCGGCGATACGCGCGGGCTCAGGACCGTGATCGGTCTGAACCATCACGACGGTGCCCGGAATAAGCCCTGCGAACGGGCCGGCTCCGGTAAACTGCTGGCCGCCGTCGCGAAACTGCAATCGATAATATACCAATTCCTCGGCAGGTGCCTGGTCGGTAGAAATTTCGTTTTCACTCACTGTCATATACCATATTTCCTTTAACGGGCTCCGTCTATCGACAGCGCACAACCCCATTATGCCATGGAATCACTGTAATTTGAATAAAAGAACCTCACAAATGAGATTTCTGTTACAATTTCGGGCAAGTTCCCTTCCCGCCCGATCAAGAGCCTGCAGCCTGGCCAGGAGTTCCGATGCATTCCATTTCTTCAAAAGAGGCACAACAGCATTCTGCCGCTCCTCTCCCATAAGCAGATCCCGCACCCAGATTTTAAGCAGGCCAAGCAGTGCCGGCAACTCGTCTTTCAGGGCGGCCATATTCTCTGCATGACTGAGCAGCAGACCAACATCGCGGTCGGCATCTATCGCCGGATCAGATAAAAAAGCCACGATCTTTCGCCACAAAACGATCATGTCGGTTTTCTGAAAAAGCAAAGCCCTGCCAGGGCTCCCTTCAGCAAGCCTGGCCAGAAGCACTGCCGTCTCCCGATCCATACCGCGGGAGACCAGAATCGTCGTCGTATCGTCAATACTCAGTTGGCTAAATGGTATAACCTGGCATCTTGAAGTCAGGGTCGGAAGAATCTCCTGGGACGCCTCGGCGGTCAGGATCAGCAGATTGTTCTCCGGCGGTTCCTCCAGGGTTTTCAAGAGACTGTTCGCGGCTTCCCGGCGCATGGCCTGGACATCTTCTATGACCACAACCCGCAGTGCCGACTCATAGGGCGGGTAACTGAGTTCTCTGGTCAGCCGTCGGATCTGGTCGATTTTTATCACACCCTTTTCCGGCCTGACCACCATGAAGTCAGGATGGTTCAAGGTACGGAATTTCTTACAGGATGAACACAGGCCACAGGCTCCGACCACGTTTACGTCTCGACAATTGAGAGCAGCAGCCACGCCCCTGGCAAACATTTTTTTGCCCACCCCTTCAGGACCCTTGAAAATATAGGCGTGGGGAATTCGCCCAGCCGCCAGAGAACGACGCAGCAGTCGCTTGGCTTTTTCCTGCCCTAAAAGCTGGGTGAAACAGAGAGAAGAGGTATCCATCATGCTTTTGATCCTGATACAATCATCAGAAAAGCGAAGGCTGTCGACTGTTGATCGGCGGCGTTTTTTCGCTTTCCACCTCTTTGCTTTGCTTCTCTGTATTTTCGGCAAAGCCTCCAAGATAAAGATATCTTTCAAGACTGCGCTGATAATCGGTCCAACTCATTGCCATGTTGCCCATTTTTCGTCTCAGTTGCTCGGTGATGTTCATTTTTGCATCCAGGTCATCAAGAAAACTGAGCATAAACGCCTCTACCGTCATCGGCACGGTGGGCGAACCAAACTCCTGCCGGCCATGATGACTGAGAATCAAATGCTGCAGCTGTTCCAGCAGTTCTTCGGGAAAATCGCGGATTTTCCCGGCTGCCTCGGCCACCATTTCGCTGCCGATAACGAGATGTCCCTTCAGCCTGCCGCAAACGGTGTATTCCACCACACCGCTCTCCATCTTCAGTTCCTGCAGCTTGCCGATATCATGGAGCAGGGCTCCGGCCATGAGCAGCGACCGATCGACACCGGCATAGTGGTCGGCCAGAAAATCGGCAACCTTCGCCACCGACAGGGAATGTTCAAGCAGGCCGCCGATATACGCGTGGTGAATCCCTTTTGCAGCGGGGGCCTCCTGAAAAGGCAGCCAGCAGTCACTTTTTTTAAAAAAATAGGTGAGAAGCTTTTTTAAAAAGGGATTGCTGACACCCTGCACAAGCTGCTGGAGTTCGCCCGCCATCTGTTCGATGTTTTTCGGCGAAACGGGGTAAAAATGAACCAGATCTATTTCCTGCTGAGAAATCGGGGACACGCCCTCAATACGCAGCTGCAGGGTGTCACGATACGATTGCACCAGGCCGGCAAGCTGCACTACTTCTCCCGCCACACAGATCTTCTGCAGCGCCGCTACATTATCCCAGACCGGCCCGGACACTTCCCCGCTTTTATCCATAACGGTCAGCACCAGATACGGCTTGCCCGCCCGCGTCTCTCCCTGTTTGACGTTTTTAATGAGGAAGAGATCATCGAAACGGTCACCCTCCTTCAGTCCTTCAACAAATACATTCTTCTCCATCATTCTCTTCCCGTAGAGTATACTCATCAGAGAACAAGCAATTTGCGTCTGCCTCGCTGACACAAACAGTACCTGATCCACTGGGCAGTTAAACATTCATAAAAAGGGTGAAAGTATACAAGGAATAGCCCAAAAACACTCATAAATTCACTCTACGAACACCAACACCCGCCTTTGTTCCTCATATTATAAGCATTTTGCTACTTGCTGATTTTACCAATCAATGCAATAATGGCAGATTTCGCTGTCGGCCAGAACGTCGTATTTCACGGTATTCCTCCCTGCAGCGTCTCCTTTAAAAACTAACCCCATTGTCCGCAGGAGTAAAGTAAATGAGAAAAGAGATGATCATCTCGGTCATGTCCAAAGACAGACCGGGAATAATTTCCGATATTACCGGCGCCATCTACCGACTGGGTGGAGATGTCGCCGATTTGAACCAGACAGTCCTCCGCGGTTATCTGACGATGATTCTGAGTGCCTCTTTTGAGCCGGAAGTAACCAAAGAAGACCTCCTCGCCGCAATTTCCCATATCAAAACCAGCTGCAAATTTGAGGTGTCAATCAAAGAACTGAGCCCCAGCCAGCTGGAAGAGGAGGCGGGACCACCGGAAGAGACATACATTCTGACCGTCCAGGGTCCCAATAAAAGCGGCATCGTCCACGGCATCAGTCTGTTCTGTTTTACTCACAATATCAACATCTTCGATCTGGCAACCACGCTGCGGGACGGCCAGTATACCATGGCCCTGCAGCTGGATTTGAAACACTGCATCTCCTCGCTCGCAAAGCTCCAGCAGGAACTTGAAGAATACTCCCAGCAAAGCGGACTCACCATCATGATGCAGCATAACGACATATTTCAGGTAACCAACGAGATAGCCCTGCACTGAAAAAACCATCAATTTAGTTCTGCACCATTGAACTGGTGCCGGACAGGAGAAACTATAGCCATGCTACGTTCCGATCAGATCCTTGCCACCGTCGAGATGATTCAAAAAGAAAATCTCGATGTCCGCACGGTAACAATGGGCATCAGCCTGCTCGACTGCCGGGGGGGCGATGTCGAACAAACATGTAAAAAAATACACAGCAGGATAATCGACTATGCCGGGAATTTTGTGGCCACCTGCGATACAATAAGCAAAAAATACGGCATCCCGGTGGTCAATAAGCGCATCGCGGTGACCCCCATCGCCTTTGTCGGGGCCGGTTTTTTTCGCGAAGATTTTGTCAGAATAGCCCAAACCCTGGACCAGGCGGCAAAAGATGTTGGGGTTGACATCCTCGGCGGCTTTTCTGCCCAGGTAGAAAAAGGGATGACCAATACCGACCTCGAATTTATTGCTTCCATCCCGGAAGCCCTTGCCCGAACGGAACGAGTCTGTTCCTCGATAAATATTGGCTCCACCCAGAAAGGCATCAATATGGACGCGCTGGCAATGATGGGCAAAACCATCAAAGATCTGGCCGAAATAACCGCCGACCAGGGTGGTTTCGCGGCGGCAAAGTTCGTCGTTTTCTGTAACCAGCCCGGCGACAACCCGTTCATGGCCGGTGCCATTCATGGCCTTGAAGAAGCCGATGCGGTGCTCAATGTCGGCGTCAGTGGACCGGGAGTCATCGCCCGGGCCCTGGAGCGGCTCATTGAAAAACATCCGGAACCCGGCACCCTGCGCCTGGACGAGCTGGCGGAAGAGATTAAACAGACCACCTTCCGGGTCACCCGCTGCGGCGAGCTTATCGGTCGCGCCGTCTCCAAATCACTGGGCATTGAATTCGGGGTGGTTGATCTCTCCCTGGCTCCCACGCCGACAGTTGGCGACAGTGTTGGGGAAATTTTCAAAATTCTCGGCGTCGATGCCATCGGCGCCCCCGGCACCACCGCAATTCTGGCCATGTTAAACGACGCGGTGAAAAAGGGCGGCATCTTTGCCAGTAAGACAGTGGGTGGACTGAGCGGTGCCTTTATCCCGGTAATGGAGGACGCCATGCTGGCAGAAGCTGTGGGTGACGGTTCGCTCTGCCTGGAAAAACTTGAAGCGATGACCTGCGTCTGCTCGGTGGGGCTGGACATGATTGCCATTCCTGGCTCCGTCGATGCCGACACCATCTCAGCAATCATTGCCGATGAAATGGCCCTTGGCTTAATCAACGCCAAAACCACCGCTGCCCGCCTCATCCCGGTGCCGGGCAAAGAGGTGGGTGACTCTGTCAGCTTTGGCGGCCTTTTTGGGGCCAGCCCCATCATGCCGATCCGAAACATCGGCAAGTCCAGCAGGTTTATTGCCTGGGGCGGCAGAATGCCGGCACCGATTCACAGCTTCAAAAACTGATGGTGTTGCCGGAGCGATTTTAAGCTTTTGCTGCTGTCATGCGAAAACAATTGCGACCATTCTTCTTGGCCTCATACAGGGCCTTATCGGCACGGCCGAGCAGGGAGGTCGCGGACAGTTTGCCATCGGAAAAACTTGAAGCGGCGCCAATACTGACGGTGACCGTGTCGGCCACCGGGGACGCCTGGTGCTCGATTGCCAGCTGAGCCACGCTCTCCATCATGCGCCGGGCAACCCTTGCCGCTCCCCCGCTGCCGGTATTGGGCAGAATCGCCGTAAATTCCTCTCCGCCATACCGGGCAATGATGTCAGACGGCCGCATTAACGCCTCATACAGCGACTGGGCCACCTTCCGCAGACAGTCGTCTCCTGCAAGGTGGCCATAATAATCGTTATAATTCTTGAAATAATCGATATCGACGATGAGTAAAGAGAGTTCAGTGTTATTGCGCACGGCCTGCTTCCACTCCTTGACAAGATTATCATCAAAATATCGCCGGTTAAACAATCCGGTCAGGCCATCGAGAGAAGACAGGCGCTCCAGCTCGGCATTTCTTTCTTCAAACTCTTTATACAAAACTTCCAGCTCAAGAATTTTGGCATCCAGCTCCCGGGTCTTTTCGCTGAGCTGCTGCCGCTGACGGTGCAGCTCCAGAAACAAGGTCACTTTTCTAGTCAGGATCTGCGGTTCCAGGGGCTTGAAAATATAATCCACTACGCCAAGCTCATACCCTTTGAACATATGCTCCCGGTCCAACCGGGCGGCAGTGATAAAGAGCAGCGGAACCGAACTCGACTGAGAACGGCTGCGCAGCTGCTCGGCGATCTCATACTTTTCCATTCCCGGCATCTGCACATCGATCAGAATAAGGGCAAAAGGATATTCCAGTATTCTGCTCAGGGCTTCGTCACCGGACTCGGCCCGGACGATGTGCAGATCAGGGTTAGCCAGCAGGGATTCGAGGGTCAATACATTCTCTTTCTGATCATCGATTAACAAAATCGGTGTTTTCTGCATGGATTACCCCCCATCGTCTTTTAGTGACTTAGAAATAACAGCCTTGTGTTTTGTACAAGGCTATTATTTCGTGAAGGAACTTATCCCGCAAAGCTTTTGGGCGGGATTATTTCGTGAAGGAACGTATCCCCGCACAGCACGGGAACTGAACAAAGCACCCGTCAAGCGAGTACTGAACAGTCCCGCAAAGCTTTTGGGCGGGATGAGGGACCTTACCGATTCTTTTCGTTCTTTTTCAAGAAAACAATCTGTCTCACGATACTGTCACCCTGCAAGGACTTCAAATTGAACCGGCTTGCTTCCCACTTCCCTGCGCCTGGGAAAGAGCCGGATCAAGAACAAGCTGTCAGCCAGCCGCTGCCGCGGTTGCCGCCTCCTGCAGTCGGGCAAGGAGATAGTGGCCGAGCTCTTCATCGTTATTATACATATCAAAACAATAGCCATCACTGCCGGACAAGCCGCCCGGGATAATCTCCCCCCGCCCGTCCGGATCAGTTATCATATCCTCATAGAAGCAAACCGACAACCACCGCTCATTCGGATCGTCATCGATGACATCGACTATGGCAAACTTATCTCTGACTGCCTGGTTGACATGCACCGGTCGTATCGAATAGCTGACGCCCGGCCTGGCAACAAATGTCAAGCCTACTCCCTCCATTTGGGATACTTGCTGATAAAACTGCCGGAACCATTCACGCATGGGTTGCTTGTCTCCCTGCCAGCTCTGCAGGAAAGATTCGATTTCCTGTACAGCAGCCTTCTCGTCGGTCATTTTTCTGCCTCCTTTTTGCCTTAAATAAACCCGTCTTCCAATCCACTACAAGCCGAAAATTGTCAAGATCATCCAAATAGTATAAGGTACAGCAACAATAATTTTTTTTCCGTAACTTTGGCTGCCTCTCCCAGGAAAATTCATGCTGATTATCGCTTCCCCGTCAAAGACCCAGCAATTTAATGGACGAACCGACGATACATACACCCTTCCCCTGCTGCAACAAAAGACCAAATTACTTATAAACCAGCTTAAATTGCTGGATAGAAAAAAACTCTCCCACCTCATGCAGACCAGTGCCCGGCTCACCGAGTCAACCTACCGGATGATCAGTAATTTTAGTCAGCCGTTTTCTACGAAAAATTCCACCCAGGCCCTGTTTACTTTTCAGGGTGACGCCTACAGGATGATCGATGCGAAGAACTACACAAAAGAGCAGTTACTTTATGCGCAGCAGCATCTTTTCATCCTCTCCGGCCTCTATGGGCTGCTGCGGCCGCTGGATCTCATGCAGCCGTATAGACTGGAAATGGGCTGTCGATTGGTGACAGGGAACGCCGAGAATTTATATCAGTTCTGGCGCGAAACGCTGACCGACATCGTCAATCAGGACCTGGCGCAAAAAAGTGACAGGGTGCTGGTCAATCTGGCTTCAAAAGAATATTCTGCGGCGATAGACCAAAAAAAGCTTCTGGGAGAGATGGTTACTATCATCTTCAAGCAAATGCACCAAGGTCAGCTGCGGATTATCCCCATTCATGCCAAAAGAGCCCGGGGCCTTATGATCCATTTCGCCATCAGTGAGCAAATCGACACCGCCGCCGGCCTCAAAGAATTTACCGGCGACAACTACTGTTTTGCTGACAGGGATTCTACCGCGAAGGAATGGCTGTTTGTCAAAGAAGAGGTATGCTGAGGACGAGAACTGCCCGCTAGAGAAAAACCTTGATCAGGATAAAACCTGCAGCCAGGAGGGCAACAAAGGCAATGGACAGAATATTAAAATAACGGTTAATAAAATTTCTGATCTGCGGGCCGAATTTCCAGATGAGTCCGGCAACCAGAAAAAACCTGGCCGAGCGGGCTACAAGCGACACCAGCATAAAGGTCAAAAAATTAGACTGGACAAAGCCGGCGGTGATGGTGAAAAGTTTATACGGAATAGGGGTAAAACCAGCCGTTCCGACTATCCAGACATCATATTGCTTGAAATACTGCTGGACCACATCATACCTGGCCGTCAGTCCGTACCAGTCAATGATCGACATGCCAATGCCGTCCATAAACCAGTAGCCGAGACCATAACCAAAGGCCCCGCCGAGAACGGAACCAATTGAGCAAATTGCCGCATACCGAAAAGACCTGGCAGGTATCGCCACGCACATGGCAATAAGAAAAACATCGGGAGGGATTGGAAAAAAAGAAGATTCAACAAAGGCGATCAGAAACAATATCCACTCACCGTACCGCCCGCCGATCCATGCCATGCATTGGTCATAGAGCCTGCGCACCATACCAGCTGATCGTATCACCTCATTTGCTCCAGCCATGTTCTCCCACCAGATCAACAAAACGGACACTGGCAAGAGTTTCCACCGCCACCTGTCCTTCTCTTTTTTCAACTAACTGCAGATCTTGTACATGCTGATTGCCAACCGGCATAATCAATCGACCAGGATCGGCCAGCTGCTCCAGCAAGGGTTCCGGAATCGAAGGCCCGCCGGCTGTGACAATAATGGCGTCATAAGGGCCGTTTTCCGGCCAGCCAATGGTGCCGTCATCGAGTTTCGATCTGATATTATAATACCGCAGCTGATCAAAGGTTTTTCTGGCTCCGGCCAGCAGGGAGTTGATTCGCTCCACCGTGTAAACCTGGCCACACAAACGGGAGAGGATTGCCGCCTGATACCCACTGCCGGTACCTATTTCGAGAACCTTTTCCATCCCGGTCAACTGGAGGGCCTGGGTCATGTAGGCGACGATGTAAGGCTGTGAAATGGTCTGTCCTGCGCCAATCGGCAGGGGGTGATCGCCGTAGGCCCGGCCGCGCAGGGCGTCATCGACAAAGAGATGCCGGGGCACTTCAAGCATTGCCGCCAGGATTCGTTCATCTGTTATATCACGGTTCCGGAGCTGTTCCTGAACCATCCGCTCTCGCCCGGTACCGTACTGAGCCATCACTTTTTCTTCTCTTGCCAGGAAAAGTCATCAGCCCAGTTAAGATCGTCCTTGTCGGAGGCGCTATAGGTCACATCGGAGACAATATTTTTGGTGATTGTCACGACAACCTTTCGATACAGCGGTGAGCCCATATGTTTGCCTAAAAGCGGGGTCTTCTGTAAAAAAGACATTTCTTTGTCCCGGTAGAGCCACTTTTCCACGCCCCCGCCCATATCCTGTTGTTCATCAGGGGGCCCCAGAAAGATCAGCACATCTTCCGCAGTGGACTCGCCCGTCTTAAGCAGAGACACATCCGAGGCGAGATGACGGACCGGCGTACTATAGCAGCCACTCATTGTGCCAAGCATAACAGCGACAGCCATAATGATCAGCAGCCGAAAATTTATCTTTAAAACCATATAATTCTCCGAAGAATCACTTGTTGTTAAATCCTCGTAACCTTATAGCCTGTGAGGCTCTATTTTTCAACGATTAAGTCGGGGAGGCGTGCCGGGAGAGGCCATAAAGCTCCACACCAACATCAAAATGAAGGCATGGAGCTCGTGAGAGTGGGGGTGAGCGGGACTAATCCCGGTAAACGCTACAAAAGCCGGAATTGGTTTCTATGCTCGTAGAAGCAATCAATTCAGCACCACCCGATTAAGGATCTTATAATTTCTCTCCACCATCTCCAGAGGATCGACGACAAGACCGGCCTGAATCATGGCATTATCATGAATTTGTTTCGCCACTTCTGCGGCAAAGGTGGCATCTTTGGTATGCAGATCTGCCAGTTTCTGGATAAGTGGATTTTTGGCATTGATCTCCAGCTTCTTTTTCGAGCTTTCCATGCCGGGGATTCCATGCTCTTTTCTGCCGGCGGCGAGGATGCGTTCCATCGTCGAGCTCATGTGACCATCGGGATTCACAATCATGGCCGGGGCATCGACCAGCCGCTTGGAGACCACGACTTCGGAGACGGTCTTTTCAAGGACCTGCTGCATCCATTTGGTCAATTCAGCCAGGGCGTCTTTATCCAGCGGGGTATTTTCTTCCGCGCTGCCCTCTTCTTTCGCTTCCTCTTCATCTTTTGCTATGGAGAGATCGGCGCGATCGGCGGAAACCAGTTTTTTGCCGTCAAACTCACCCAGATGGCTCAGCACAAAATCATCGATCGGCTCCATAGTGTAGACGATTTCGATATCTTTTTTGGTAAACATCTCCACATAGGGACCGGCCTCGATTGCTGCCCTGTTGGGACCATTGATATAGTAGATTTCTTCCTGGTCCGGATGCATCCGCAGGACGTAGTCAGCCAGGGAAACGGGGGTGCCGTCGGCAGATTTAGACGATTCGAAGCGAAGCAGTTTGCCGATTTCTTTTTGATATTCATAGTCGGAAGTGGCCCCTTCTTTCAGGTAAATGCCAAACGTCGACCAGAATTTCAAATATTGCTCCGGCTCTCTCGTCGCTTCCTCATCAAGATACTTGAGAAACCTTTTGGTAATGACCCTGCGTAATTTGGCGACCAGAGAATTATCCTGCAGAGCCTGCCTGGAGATATTGAGCGGCAGATCCTCACTGTCGACCACTCCTTTTAAAAAGCGCAGCCACTCGGGCAGGATATTTTTCGAGTGTTGATCGATGAGAATGCGTTGGCAATAGAGATTGACGCCCGGATCGACCTTACCAAAGCCAAAAACCTCAAAATTTTCCGCGGGAACAAAGAGCAGCGCATTGATGGCCAGAGGTGCATCTGCTGAAAAATGCAGTCGATACATCGGATCGGTTGCCGCGTTACCGATGAACTTATAAAAATCATTATACTCTTCGTCTTTGACATCATTCTTGTTTTTCGTCCACAGCGCCTGAACGGTATTGACCGTCTCACCTTCCAGCTTGATGGGAAAGGAAACAAAGGCCGAATATTGCTTGATGATCGAATTTATTTTCCACTTCTGGGCATAGTCCTTGGCTTCGTCTTTCAGTTCGACAATAACTTTGGTGCCTCGATGCAGCCCAGCCATTTCGCTGATGGTAAACGAACCGGTTCCGTCGGACATCCATTCATGACCCTCACTCTTATCCCAGGATCTGGTCTGCACCCTGACTGTCTTGCCGGCCATAAACGCCGAATAGAAACCTACACCGAACTGGCCGATGAGACTGACATCTTTTTTAGCGGCTTCAACAAGCTCAGCGAGATAGGTGTTGGATCCGGAATGGGCAATGGTACCCAGATTATGCTCGAGTTCACTTTTAGTCATACCGATGCCGGTATCGGTAATAGTCAGGGTGTTCTTTTTTTCATCCAGCTCAATGGTAATTTCAAGGGGCAGGTGGTCATCAAAGACCTCCGTTTCGGTGATACTCGCATGGCGAAATTTTTCCAGGGCATCGGCCGCATTGGAGATCAGCTCCCGAACGAAGACGTCGCGCTCGGTGTACAGAGAGTTGATGACAATATCGAGAAGTTTCTTCGTTTCTGCTTTGAATTCATAGGTTGCTTTTTGATCAGTCATGTTTTACCTCACGTAATGTTGTACTTGATAACTTAGAAATAATTTTTCCGGCATTTGCTGCCATTTGACCACAAGTCGCTCGACAAAGAAGAGCCGGAAGATTATCTAGTCAAGGCCTTTGTCCCGCTTAAGGGGGCCTTTCCGTTGATTTTTTAGAGAAAGTCGGCGAAAATGGTAAGCATCGATGGTTCTCTGTCAAGAGTATTGGAGGGGCTGCCAGGTTGACATCTCAATCCATTTAACCGAGTACAGGCCTATGCAAATAATAGCCTTTGGCGACATACATATGGCAACAGCGGCAGCGGCAGTAATTCCCGGTATTAAAGACGCCGACCTGCTACTCCTGAATGGAGATCTGACCAACTATGGTGGGGCCGCCGAAGTCAAAAAGGTTCTCGACGATATCATGCGAATCAACCCCAGGGTGCTGGCCCAGTTCGGCAACCTTGATAAAACAGAGGTAAATGAATATCTCGAAAAACTGGCAATCAACCTGCACGGCCAGGCCCGGCTGGTGCAGGGAGAGGTTTGCCTGATCGGTGTTGGAGGCTCCAATTTTACTCCGTTTCATACTCCATCTGAAATGCCGGAGAAAGAACTGCTGCATCTTGCCGATCGTGCCTTTCGCCAGGGCCTCGACTATGTTTCTCTGGCCCAGCCCCTGCATAAGAGGAAAATTCCGCAGATCCTGCTCTCCCATGTGCCCCCATTCAATACCAGGGTTGACACCTTGCGCAACGGCAGGCATGTGGGCTCAAAAGCTATCCGCACTATCATTGAACAATACCAGCCGGAGCTCTGCATCACCGGCCATATCCATGAAGCAAAGGGCCACGATATGATCGGCAAAACCCCTGTTTACAACCACGGCATGCTGCGACAGGGCGGCTGGATACATATTAATATACAGCAATCTCAACTGACAATTACTCTTTCATGAATAACCACTATCAAACGCTTATTTTAGGCGGAGGCCTTTCCGGACTTGCCGCTGCCCACACCCTGCGACACAACGATCCCCGCCACCGATTCTGCATTCTGGAAAAAAGCGGCCACACCGGCGGCGTTATCCGCACCCATCGGGACCAGGGCTACATCACCGAAATCGGCCCCCATGGATTCTTAGACAACTGCCCGGAAAGTAAACAGATCCTGGCAGAAACGGGGCTTGACCGGGAATGTGTCAAAGCGCCGCTCATCGATTTCGTCAGATATGTCTACCTGCACGGCAGACTCAACCTCATCCCCCAGACTCCCGGCAAGATTCTCAAGGCTCCTCTTATTCCCTGGCAGGCCAAACTGCGCGTGTTGGCCGAATTGTGGCAACCGGTTTTGACCGGCGAACCCACAGTTGCCAAATGGATAAACCACCGCTTTGGCCCGGCTCTGCTGCCCTTTGTCGACGCCGTCTATACCGGGACATATGCCGGAGACTTCGACCGATTGACCATCGACAGCGTCATGCCGGGCGTTCGTGCCCTGGAAAGAGAATATGGCTCGGTCCTCCGCGGTCTTTTTGCGACATTACGTCAAAAAAAACGCCGGGAAAAAGGGGCAAAGAAGGTCCCCTTCACGATGCCGGCCATGACCAGTTTTCCGGCGGGCATGCAGCGTTTACCGGAAAGACTGACAGAGCCGCTTACCGCCGGCGAGGATCTCCACCTCAATACTGAGATTTTGGCGGTACAAGCCGACGGAACCGGCTGGCAGGTACACACGTCGCAGGGCATGTTCCGCGCCAGGCAGGTCATTTTTGCCCTGCCGGTCAATGCCGCTCTGCAGCTGCTTGGAGCCATGGATGCAGCTCTGCCGGAGAAAGCTATCCCCGAGACCTGGATCGCAACAGTAGTCTTTGGTTTTGACGACAGCGTCAGACTCCCTCCCGGTTTTGGCTATCTGACACCGGAACAGGAGCAGCGCTTTACCCTTGGCTCGCTCTTTTCCTCGAATATGTTCCCCGGCCGTGCCCCGGCCGGTCATCTGGTCTTTGAAACCCTGGTCGGCGGGAGACGGCACCCGGAGAGGCTGAAGCTTGACGATGCAACCCTGACCCAAAAAGCCTTGGAGGATGTTCGGCAGATCCTCAACATCACCAAAGAACCTACCTATACTACAATTTTGCGTTCCCATGGCGGTATCCCGCAACTGGAGAAAAACTATCCGCAACTGCTGCAATGGCGCAAAAGATTTCTTGCCGCCCATTCCGGGTTACACATTGTCGGGTTTGGCTGGGAAGGAATAGGACTCAACGATATGATGAAACACGCCAGCCGTGCAGCCATGGCGGTACTTTCTTCATCCCGCGCCGGGCAATCCGGTGCAGAGATTAAAGGCATTTACTTCTAGAAAAAATGTACCCTACATGAGAATGGCGCGGTAAGAAGTTTGATATACGAGGCGTAGTGTTTTGGGCCGGCTTCCGACTATACAAGCAATATGTCGGAAACCAGCCCAAAAAATACGCCCTTAAGGAAGTGCCCTTGGGGTACAACGAAGGAGATCGAGCTTTTTACGACGCCATCAGAGTTGTTTGACCTTATTACTGAGAATCTCCAACTGGGCATTAACAGAACCGTCCCGGACCAGTTTATCGGAGACCACTTTGATTGAGTGCAGCACTGTCGAGTGATCACGATTAAATATCTTACCGATGTCAACCAGGGATTCCTCAGTGTATTTACGGGCCAGGTACATGGCAATCTGCCGTGGGGTGGTGATGACCTTTTTTCTTGATTTTGACTGCAGCTCTTTGACGGAGACATTAAACTGGCCACTCACCAGGTCACAGATCATCGCTGCGGTAAGTATCTGATTGACTCCGACGACCGAAGCCACCACCTCCCGGACCAGATCCATATCGACCTGCCCCCCGGCCAGTCTTGCCTTGGCGCGAACGGCGATCAGTGCTGATTCGATCTTGCGGACATCGCCGCGGATATGATTTGCCAGGTAGCCCACTAAATCCTCATCGAGATACAGATTCTGCTGCAGGGCTTTCTTCTTGACGATTCTAAAACGGGTCATAACATCCGGTGCCTTCATGGTGGTAACCAGCCCGGAAGTCATCCTCGACCGAAACTCGCTGTCAATCCCAACCAGATCATCAGGGGTATTCTTGGAGGTCAGAATCACTCTCTTGCCTGATTTAATGAGGGTATCGAGGATATCGTTCAGCTCCTCCTGCGTTTTTTTCTTGCCGGTAAGAGAATGCACATCCTCCACCAACAGAATATCACAGTTATCCTGGTATTTGCGTTTGAAATCATCCATGGTCCGGGTCTGGATACCACGAACCATCTCCGCCGCGAACTGTTTGGCTGTCAGGTAGTGCAGCCGGGTCATCGGCGATTCGGAAAATACCTGATGCGCCACGGCATGCGTCAGATGGCTCTTGCCCAGGCCGGTGCCACTATTAATATAGAGACAGGGACCAACCAGTCCATCCTTGGCAACCATCGACCTGCAGGCGGATTCGGCAAGAATATTGCACTCTCCGACCATGAACTCATCAAACGTATAACGCGGATGGAGCGCCCGGAATTTTGAATTGTTTTCCGGAACATGGGGGAGACGCATCTGGCTTCCGGACACGGGTTTACCCGTCGAAGTAACCGGAAGGCATTCCCGGCTCTTCTCACAAAAAACAAGCTGCGTTGCATGCAGTCCGTTTTCCTGTAATTTGTCCGCTATTACCGATGCAAAATTCTGTTTGACATATGCACTGAAATATCTATCCGGACCTGAAAGATAGAGTCGATTCCCCTGTAACTGTTCAAACTGTAACGGCTCTATCCAGAGCTGAAAAATATTATCTGCAAGAGATTCCTTGAGACTCTCTTTAATTTTCGCCCAGACCATAAAAGAAACCTTCACCCTTATTTACTTCAATAGTTTAAAATGCCAATAAGATATGTTTCCGGGGCAAAAAACGACAACCACACCCAGACCCCAGCATATCTACATACCGTAATTGAATAATCTTCAGCTATGACAACCAATTGAAAAGAATCACCGAGTTGTGAATAACCCGATGTGAAATTTATGTGAGGAAATAAACTCTAATTCAAATTTTTGGTCAAAGACGATTTTCAGATATTTTGCGGGGACGGCTGTCGATTATCCACACCTGTCGGAACCCCTTTGTTTTAGCGGAATCCACGGCAGCAGCAGGCTGCGATGCCTGTATTTCTGAGCATTGCATTTAATCTCATTTTTTTGGCGACATCTAGCACCCTTAGGGCTTTATCAACAAAGTTATCAACAGTTACATATAATTTTTCAACTCAATATTACTTCATTTTATGATGATTTATTCAATATTGCTCAATTTTTCAACTACTCCACTCTAGCAATCGCGATAAGTCGCGGCTTTCAGCCGAGAATATTTTTTTGGCGACTTCAGAAGTTCAGCAGAGAAGGTTCAGAGGGATATGCAGTGACCTTTGCCCTGGTGTTCCGCAGCCTGAATGGCTGCGGTCAAGCCCTCAGGGATGGGTTTAGCGCGTCCCGGCAAAGGTCATTTTATCTCCACATTCAGCGGAGGTTTAGCGATGATAAAAATATTGTTAAACCGGTAAAAAATTATTGCATCCCTCTGAGTCTGCCACTGTGTGGCACGCCAGCCCTGGCCAGAGTCAGCACCCTTACTTCCGCGGCACCGCTGGCCATTATGACCTTGCTGCATTCTGTCACGGTAGTACCGGTAGTAAAGACGTCATCGACAAGACAAATTCGGCTGCCGGCTACGTCAGCGGTCGCCTTGACCTGAAATGCGCCCTGCAAATTTCTTCTCCGCGCATTTCGGTCGAGTTCTGTCTGCGGCACCGTATTTCTGGTCCTGAACAACCAATCCGCCTTGATAATACTGGGACGCTCAGCAAAAAACAACCTGGCCAGAACAGCAGCCTGATTAAACCCCCGATGGCGCAGTCGTCGAATATGCAAAGGAACCACCAGCACATAGTCAACAAAGGCATACTCAGCCAAATCATAGTCGCCAATCACGGCAACTAATCCAGGTATAATTGAGAACTCACCGCCATACTTTAACTTATGGACCAGCCATTTGACCTGCGGCTCGTATCGTACAACCGACCTGGCCATCGTGTACGGCGGTGGATTTCTCAGACATTCGCCGCATAAAGGGTCGTGTCCGGCACCGGATACACCAGAGATTTCAATACCGCAGACGCGGCAAACAGGTGGGGTCAGATAATGAATTCCCGAAGCGCACCGCTTGCAAAATCTAGCTGGCCCGGACACGGGCAGCCTCACGCCGCACCCCGAACAGCCTGGTGGCAGAATGATGTCCATACAACTTCCGGCAAATCTGGTCAGCCACATTCCTTTTCCTTTTATTCTGGCAAACGAATTTTCTTTGTCTTCATCCTCATCTCAGAGAGCACAGCAAATCCACTCGATCTCATTGTACCTCTTATTTCTGAAAATTTTCTTCTCTGCTCGTTTGGATCCTTTGCAATTGCGATGAAACATGGCATAATGTGCTCGCTTTTCGCTTATTTTTTTGCAGCACATCTCATGAACGAATAATTGCCCAACCCCGGCAATCGAAAAAAAAGCCAGGATAAGTCCCTTGGGGGACAATGTGTTTTCTTGCCAAGAAACAAGAAAATACATTGCGAGGTACTAATAACTCAATATGTGCGATGGGCAGGTAAAAAATATTTTGCCGCAGCATCGCTATCAGGAAGGTTTCTATGATTTCATTCAGGAAGGTTTTCTTCCAATTTCCGGCAAGACTCGCACCTCTTTCCTGCCTTGCTCTGTTGATTTTCGTCGCTTTCACGGTCTCTCCAGTGTGGGCGAGCAAGGCCAAAACCACATTTTTACCGTTAAAGGTCAATAGCCCTGGTGAAAGCACGAGTCTTACCGCAAAAGCGGACAGCGACCTTCAGGCAGCCCTCGCCGAGTCCGGCATCACCTTTCTGCCACGTATCGAGTCGGAAAAGATGGCCAATTACCGGGGCAGCTGGCCGCCTCCGGTTAAAGTTATGCAGGATATAGCGGCAAAGACCGATTCCGAAAACCTGGGCACGGGCAATCTTACGCTTATCGGCAGCCAGATCAGCATCGACATTAAACTCTTTGATCTTCTCGCGCCGAACAGTCCCACCTACTATTCCCAGACAACTGACTCCCCTGATGGCTTGCAGGAAGCGTTCAGGAAAATTGTCGCTGAAATAGCGGGATACAACGACAGGGATTTCCGTATCGCCTCTATCGCTCCAGAGGGAAACAAGAACATCGATTCCGGAGCAATTCTCAGAAAAATAAAGACCAAGCCAGGGGATCCGTACGACCAGGCTTCTCTTAGAAACGACCTGAAAGAAATCTATGCGATGGGCTATTTCAATGATGTCCAGATCGATGTCAGCGATACCCAAAAGGGCAAAAAAGTTATCTTCAGAATTATCGAAAAACCGGTCATAAAATCGGTACTCTTTGAAGGAATAGATGAGCTGAAAGAAGATGATGTCAAAGCAGCGGCCAACATCAAAGAACATTTTATCCTCAACCCGGCCAAGATTACCGTCGCCGAAGAAGCTATCCGCCAGCTGTACAAGACCAAGGGGTTCTATAACAGCAAGGTGACCGCCAAAATCACCTACCCCGACAAACAGGGTGCCGTTGTCCAGTTCGTCATTGACGAAGGGGTGAAAATGTACATCAAGGAGATTACCGTTGAGGGTAATAAGACCTTTACTCAGAAGGAACTCCTAAAGCAAATCGAAACCTCAACCAAATGGTTTTTGTCATGGTTGACTGAAGGTGGCCTGCTCGACATGAACAAGGTGCAGCAGGATGCAGGGCGGATTGTCGCCTTCTATAACGACAACGGATTTCTTGACGCGAAAATCGCCGAACCGGAAATCAGACAGGACAAGGAATGGCTCTATGTCAAATTCATTGTCGAGGAAGGTCCGCGTTACAAAGTCGGGACTATCGATTTTACCGGCGATCTGCTGAAAGGCAAAGAACCTCTGTTGGCCCTGCTGACTATTAAGACCGGTGAATATATGAGCAGACAGGCCGTCCGCGACGATATTCTCAAAATAACCGACTACTATGCTGAAGCCGGTTTCGCCTTCGCCAACATCCGGCCGATTATCAAGAAGGCCGGGAGCGAAAATATAATGGATGTCACTTTCGATATCAGTAAGAACAATCTGGTCTATATCGACCGGATTTCCATCAGGGGCAACACCCGGACGAGGGACAACGTCATCCGCCGGGAGCTGCTCATTGCCGAAGGTGGCGTGTTCGACTCAAAGGCCCTGCGCGAGTCGACCCAGGCCCTGCAGCGGCTCTCTTACTTTGAAGAGGTAAATATCATCCCCGAGCCATCCCTTGACCCCGACCGGATGAATGTTATCGTTGAGGTAAAGGAAAAAAGCACCGGCAACTTCAGTATTGGTGCAGGCTTCAGCTCCGCCGACAATCTCATTCTCATGGGACAGATCTCCGAAAACAACTTTCTGGGCCGCGGTGACACCCTGTCGCTGAGCGGCAATCTCGGCAGCAGCAGTTCGAGGTACAACCTGGGCTATACGAACCCGCATCTCAACGATTCGGCGCTCTCCTGGGGGCTGGACCTGTTCAGCACCCAGCGTGAGTACGATAACTACACCAAGGACTCCAAGGGCGGTGGTATTCGTATCGGCTATCCAATTTTTGGCAAATGGAAGCTCTACGGCAACTATAGCTTCACCAACACCGACTTGACTGACGTTTTGGACACCGCCTCATACATTATCCGCAATTCAGTTGACCTGCATACAACCAGCGCGCTGAAGTTTTCCTTCGTCCGGGACACCCGGAACAATCTTTACAACGCCTCTGAAGGCTCCAGGAATGTGCTGAGTGTCAAATATGCCGGAGGCCCACTCGGCGGGGATGCCCAGTTCACCAAATTCGAGGCCTCATCCGGCTGGTATTTCCCGATGTTCTTGAAAACCGTTTTTCATCAGGAATTTTCGGCCGGCCAGGTGTTTGAGAACAAAACCGACAAGCTGCCGGTGTATGAACGGTTCTATCTGGGCGGGCTGAGTTCGGTGCGCGGCTTTGAATACGCCAAGATCAGTCCAGTCGAGGCGAATAGTGCGGGTGGGTATGACCGTGTTGGCGGTGACAAAATGTGGTACACCAATTCGGAGGTTATTTTCCCCCTGCTGCAGACCCAGGGACTCAATGGCCTGGTATTCTTTGATGCAGGGCAGGTTTTAGACGATAATCAGGACTGGGCCAATGCCACTGACAACTTTAAAAAGGCCGTTGGGCTTGGGATAAAATGGCTGTCACCAATGGGGCCTCTCACCGTGGTCTGGGGCTACAACCTTGATCCCGTCGATGACGAAGACACCTCGGTATGGGATTTCAGCGTCGGGGGGACATTCTGATCTCTGCATGCGCCTCTGTGGCTAATACCATTTTATAGTACGCCCTTAATAGAAACACAGTTTACACCTTATTTCAGCCGGTTATACAGGTATCCCCTGTATAACCGGCACTTTTATTAATGATATACAATACTCTCACAACCCTTTTGGCCGACAGCCCCAGTGTCTCGGTTTCAGGTCTGCGCGGAGCGAGCCCGGCATGGCTTGCCGCGAACCTTGCCGAACACCATACCTGCTGCTGTATTGTCCCGGACGAACACTTACTGTCGATTTTCGAACAGGATCTGCACCTTTTTTCCGGCAGACAGGTGCTTGTCTATCCCGGCCACGAAATACCGCCTTACACCCCACTGTCTCCTGACCAGCTCACCACCGCCTCCAGGCTTTCGACACTCTATCGATTAAAAGAAGGATCAGGCGGCATCATGGTCACTTCGATTGAGGCATTGCTGCGCCGAATCATGCCGGCAAAGCTGCTTACCAGTGTTGCGGAATATCTGATGGTTGGTGAGGATTGCGATCAGGACGACCTGCTGCACAAACTCACCTACCTTGGTTATGACAAGGTGGCCCTGGTCCAATCAGTCGGCGATTTTTCGGTGCGGGGCGGCATTATCGACATCTATCCCCCGCCTTTTATCATAGAACCTCACACCCTTCATGAAGGCCCTGTTCGACTCGATTTTTTCGGCGACACCGTCGAATCCCTGCGCTCCTTTGACCCTTTTACCCAGCGCTCCACCGAGGAGATCAGCGAGGCCACCCTGCTGCCGGTGACTGATCTGCTGTTTGACTACAGCTCTCCGAAGGTTCGGGAAAATCTTTCGCAACTGTTTTCCCGATACGGCGAAAAACTGCAGTGGAACAGCGAAGAAACGGCAAGCCTTATGGAGCAGGTGGGCAGCGGCCGTCGCTTTGCCGGGATGGAATTTTTTCTCCCGCTGTTCTTCCAGGATCAGACTCCGTCCAGTTCATCGGTTCTGGATTTTTTGCCCAAGGAAGCAGTTGTGCTGATGATTGACCCGGAAGGTATCCACCAGTCCATGGACATCACCCATGAACGTATCATGCAGAATTACCAGACGGCTCTGGACCTCGCCAACCCTGCCCTGCCACCGGAGATGCTCTTTCTCACCAAAGATGAAATAACCAGGCAGCTGGCTGGATTCAAACAGTTGCGACTGACTGATTTTCCCCGGCAGAACGATCGCTGCCTGGCCGTTTCTTCGAGCAACCACCAGCTCCTGAAACAGGACATATCCCTCAAAAGAGCCAAAACCGGACTGCTGGCACCTTTATCCGAGCAGATTTACCAATGGCAGGCTGCAGACGGGCAAGTGATCGTCTGCTGCCGCTCCTCCCGTCATACGAAAAATCTGGCCGAACTCCTCAGCAAGCATCACCATCAGATTGAAATAATTCCTTCTCCCCTGAATCTTGACCAGTTCCCGGAAAAATCCGCCGAACAGTCGTTGTATCTCTGCGACCACCCCCTGTCCCAGGGATTTTCGCTCTCCGACAGCAGGCTCCATATTCTGTCCGAGAGTGAACTCTTTGGCGAGATGCGCCTCGGTGGAAAAACAAAAAAGAAGGCAACCGGCGAACCGCTCCGTTTCACTGAACTGCACGATGGTGACATCGTTGTCCATCGTGATCATGGCCTGGGGATATATCGCGGTCTCAGCACCATCGCCCTGCAGTCAATCATCAATGATTTCATGCTCATTGAATATCGCGACGGCGACAAGTTGTATCTGCCGGTTGATCGGCTTAACCTGATCACCAGATACCAGGGACTTTCCGACCGGGCACCCAAAATCGATAAACTTGGTACCCAGAACTGGAAGACCACCACCGCCAAGGTCAAAGAAGAGGTGTGGAAGGTCGCCCAGGAGCTTCTTCATATTTACGCAACCAGGGAGATACGGGAGGGCAGGCAATTTTCACCGCCGGGGGCGCTTTTTCATGAACTGGAAGAATCCTTTGATTTTGATGAAACCCCGGGACAGGAAAAATCGATCAACGATGTCATCGACGATCTGACCAGCGATCGCCCCATGGATCGGCTGGTGTGTGGCGATGTCGGCTACGGCAAGACCGAAGTCGCCGTGCGTGCCGCTTTTAAGGTTGTCGAGGACGGCTATCAGGTGGCTGTTCTGGTACCTACCACCGTGCTGGCGGAACAACATGCCAAGACCTTTGCCGAGCGACTGCACGGGTTTCCGGTGAACATCGGCTGCCTGAACCGTTTTCGTACCGCTGCGGAACAGCGGGCCATCTTAAAAGAGCTGAAAAATGGCGGTGTTGATATAGTTATCGGCACCCACAGGCTCCTCTCCAAAGATGTCGTCTTCCAGAATCTGGGCTTGCTGGTCATCGACGAAGAACATCGATTTGGCGTTGCCCATAAGGAAAAACTGAAAAAACTGCGGGCCGAAGTAGACATCCTGACCCTTACCGCCACGCCCATTCCGCGCACCCTGCAGATGTCACTGTTATCCATTCGTGACCTGTCGGTTATTTCCACCCCGCCGGAACACCGGCAGCCGGTAAAAACCTTTGTCGCCCGCTACGACGACCTGGTCATCAAAGAGGCGGTCACCAAGGAAATCAGGCGTGGCGGGCAGGTCTTCTTTGTGCATAACCGGGTCAAATCGATTCACAAGATGGCCGCGCTCATCCAGAAGCTGGTGCCCGAGGCGAAGATAGCCGTTGCCCATGGGCAAATGGCCGGCAAAGAGCTCGAAGACATCATGGTCTCTTTTATCAAAAAAAGGATCAATGTCCTGGTCAGCACGACAATAATTGAATCAGGGCTGGACATCCCTTCAGCCAATACCATTATCATTAACCGGGCCGATATGCTCGGTCTGGCGGAAATCTATCAACTGCGGGGCAGGGTCGGACGGTCCAGCACCCAATCATTTGCCTACCTGCTTGTCCCGTCACTTGACAGCCTGAGCAAAGACTCCCGCGACAGGCTCCGCGCCCTGATGGACTGCAACGAACTGGGTGGCGGCTTCAAACTGGCGATGAGCGATCTGCAGATCCGCGGCGGCGGCAATATCCTCGGCGTCTCCCAAAGCGGCAATATCGCCGCCATCGGTTATGACCTGTATCTGGATCTGCTGCAAAAGACAGTGGCCGATCTGAAAGCCCAGGCGGCAAGCGGTCAGTGCGAGACGGTCAGCGACGATCTTGATCCGGAGATAAACCTGCAGCTCTCGGCGTATATTCCGGACAGCTACATTCCCGACATCAGCCAGCGCTACATAACCTATAGAAGAATGGCAGCCCTGGCTGGCTCTCCGCCGGAAATGCAGCTTGACCTGCAGGACGAGCTGGTTGATCGTTACGGACCTCTGCCGGTGGAAACCAGCACCTTGTTTCGCATAATCAGCCTTAAAAAGGGTCTTGCGGCATTGCGGATAAATAAACTCGAACAGGGCAGAGACAGCCTGGTGTTCACCTTTCAGGGCGACACACCGCTTTCAGCTGAAATGCTCTTGCGGTATCTACAACACCACACCGGCAGAAAGAATAGTCTTGTCGCGAAATTAACCCCGGACAGCCGCCTGGTGCTCAACGGCCGACTGTCCTCCATCGAGCATATCTTCGACACTCTCGACACAACGCTTGAAGAATTAACCACCCTCGCCCATGCAGCTCACTGACACACCACGACAGATTCCGCCAGATTTTTCCTGGGACGCCATCGATACCGTCTTGCTCGATATGGACGGCACGCTTCTGGATAAATATTATGACGACTACTTCTGGGAGCAGTATGTACCCGAAGTCTACGCCGCCAAAAACCAGCTTGATGTAATCGACGCGGCACAACTGCTGCTGGGTATCTATCGGAGTGTCGAAAACACCCTGCAGTGGACCAATCTCGATTACTGGTCGGATCGTCTGAAACTCGACATGGTGGCACTCAAACGAGATATCCGCCATCTGGTCGATTGTCATCCCCATATTATCGAATATTTCAAACATATGCAGAAAATGGGCAAGAAATTATACCTGATCACCAATGCCCATCCAAAGTCACTGGAAGTGAAAATGGACCAGGTGCAGCTCGGCGACTGGTTTGAAAGGGTGGTCTGTTCGGTGGAGATCGGCGCAGCCAAGGAACAGCCGGAGTTCTGGCCCAGACTGCAGCAGCTGTTAGCCCATGATAACGAGAGGACCCTGTTTGTCGACGATACCGAAAAAGTGCTCCACCGTGCAGCCGAATTCGGCATCCGCCATGTGATACATATCGCCAAACCCAGCTCCAGGCTGCCCGTCCAGTTTTCGACCCGCTATCAATCGATTGTCAACTTTCAGGAGCTGATATTTTAACCAGCCGGTAAACGAAAAGAAAGCCGGGATACGTGCCCTGGAGGTTGGTTTAAGTTCGTCATCTCAAAACACTCTCCATATTTCTTGTTTTTTATGACAGGCTTTAAGGAGAGAGGCACCAAACAGCCGGTCAGCCGGCAATACGCCCCAACCCGGGGATTTTTCATCCACTCCTATGCACTTTTTTCTCCTCTTCTTATGATATCTCCGATCAGTGGCAGAATCACCAGTCTCCCTTCTCTTGCGCTGCTGCTGGCGGTTATCCTCTGGGCCAGCTCGTTTATCGCCCTGAAAATCGCCTTTGTTGCCTATGATCCGATGGTGGTGATCTTCGGCCGCATGTTCGTCGCCTCCATCTGTTTTGTAATCGTCGGCCGCAGGGTTACCCAGGCACTGCATTATTGCCGGGGTGACTACAAACTTATCATCGCCATGGCCTTTTGCGAACCGTGCCTCTATTTTATTTTTGAGGCCAAGGCGGTACAAAACACCACCGCCTCCCAGGCGGGCATGATTACCGCACTTGGACCGATACTTGTCATGACCGCCGCCGCCCTCTTCCTGAAAGAACGGATTAAAGGACGATCATGGCTGGGATCACTGATCGCCATTACCGGCGTCTGCTGGCTCACCATGGAGAGCAGCCCGAGCCTGGATGCTCCCAATCCACTGCTCGGCAATTTTTTAGAATTTTTGGCCATGGTCTGCGCCACAGGCTATACCATCATCCTTAAAACCCTCACCGAGCGATATTCCCCTTTTTTCCTGACCGCGATGCAGGCATTCATCGGCTGTTTATTCTATTTCCCGCTCCTTTTCCTGCCATCGACGGCCCTCCCTGAGCAACTGCATCACGGCCCTGCTCTCGCCATCATTTATCTTGGTGCGGTTATAACTCTCGGTGCCTACGGCTTATTCAATTACGGCGTAAAATATCTTCCGGCCAATCAGGCAGCTTCCTATATCAACCTGATCCCCATTTTTTCGGTGCTGCTGGGCTGGTCAATTCTAGGCGATACATTTACCGGCTGGCAAATATGTGCCGGAGTCCTTACTGTCGGGGGAGTTTATCTGACGCAGAAATAAAGTTATTTGATTACCCCTCAAACTCAGCCTATCGGCATGGAGGGGGGTGAACTGTTCGTGTCTCGGGTCTCTGCAGCCATGGACGGCTGCAGCGAAGCCCCCAAGGATGGGTATACGGTGTCCCGAGACACGAACAGTTCACCCCCTGATTCAGTAGCTGAACATGAGGGGGAATCAAATAAAGTTATGTAACTGTTTATTTTTAAAAGAACCCCGCCCAAAAGATTCGCGGGGCTCTTTTCAGTACTCGCTTGACGGGTGCTCTTTTCAGTCCCCGTCCTGTGCGGGGGTAAGTTCATGCACAAGATAATTATCTTGTACACCAGAGAACCCCGCCTAAAAGATTCGCGGGGCTCTTTTCAGTACTCGCTTGACGGGTGCTTTTTTCAGTCCCCGTGCTGTGCGGGGGTAAGTTCATGCACAAGATAATTATCTTGTACACCAGAGAACCCCGCCCAAAAGATTCGCGGGGTAAGTTCATTCACGAAATAATTATCTTGTAAACAGCACAAGATAATTATTTCTAATTCACTAAGGAGTGTCCAATGAAAAAAACAGCCATAGTAGCATGTATCTTTCTTCTTGCCGGATGCAGCGCAGATTATCCGCTGTCCGCCAACCTGCATCTCCGTGCCGGGAACCAACCGATGGGAATCTACGACAATACGACAACCGCGATCCTGAGCGGCCATGATGCGCGCAAAAACAGTGCGGTTGTGGCATACCAGATTAAAGGTCAGTCTGAAGTACTGCTGCCCAATGAGACTGAACCCCATGTCCTTGTCGCCAACCAGCTGGCGCGGGGGTTTTTAGAGCAGGGCTTGGTGTTTGAAAATGGCGCCCCGGTCCGCATCCAGCTGAATCTTGAAGAACTCCTGGTCAAGGTCAACCGCCCCAAACTCCTGTACAACGCCACCGCCAGGAGTCATATCACCCTGATTGTCACCAACAGGGGGACAACGCTTACCAAGACGTACGTCCGGGAAGCAAACCGGGAAACGGCAACACAGCCGCCTGTTAAAGATCTGGAAAAGATGCTCAATGAGCAGTTGACCGATATCGTCAAGCAGATTTTGCAGGACGAGGAAGTACGTACGGCCATCCGTACACGTTAACATACGGCCAGGATTAGCCGGTGGATCAGGCCGATTTCTGGATGCGGCTGACGGCCTGTCGATAGAGTTTTTCGGCCTGATAGCTGCTCCGGACAAAAGGGCCTGACGCCACCCCGGAAAATCCTGCGTCGAGCGCCTCCTGCTGCAGTTCGGCAAATTCTTCCGGCGGCAGAAAACGGTGGACGGGCAAATGATCGGTGCTCGGCTGAAGATATTGGCCCATGGTGAGAATATCGCAGCCTGAGAGCAGCAAATCATGCCAGGTCTGGACAAGTTCGGGGTGGGTTTCGCCTAATCCGAGCATCATCCCGGACTTGGTCGGAAGATGTGCATTTATCTTTTTTGTCTGACGCAGAAGCTCCAGAGATCGTTGATAGAGGGCCTGAGGCCGCACTTCGGGGTAGAGACCGGCGACGGTTTCGATATTATGATTGAGGACATCAGGACCTGCCGCAATGATCGTCCGTAATGCCTGCCAGTTCCCCTGCAGATCGGGGATCAGCACTTCGACCAGGGTTTTTGGGCTGCTCTCCCTGATCCGACGGATTGTCTCGGCGAAAAAAGAGGCGCCGCCATCGGCGAGATCGTCTCGCGTCACCGAAGTAACCACCGCATAACGAAGCCCGAGAATGACGACGGCTTCAGCGACTCGCCCTGCTTCTTCCGGGTCAGGCATGCTTTCCGGCTGGTGCCGGACAGCGCAGAACCGGCAATTACGCGTACACCTCTCACCGAGGATCATGAAAGTTGCCGTCCCCTTGCCATAGCATTCAAACTGATTGGGACAGTGTGCCTCCTGGCAGACGGTGGTAAGGTCGTGGCTTTTCAGCAGCTGGCGGATCTTTTCATATTCCGGCCCGGTCGGCAGGCTGCGCCTGAGCCATTTCGGTTTGGCCGTCTTTTTTTCTCTCTGACATTGTGACATCTGGATGGTCCTTGTCGAGTGGTATTAAATTGCGGTTGAACACAGCTCTAAGCTGATCGAACAGCGCCCCCTTCACCTCGTCCAGGGCAACCGCCCTGCCGCATTCCCGACTCAGCGTCGTCATCCGCACCCCGGTCAGCCCGCATGGATTGACCCAGGAAAAAGGCTCGAGGCAAACATCTACATTAAGAGCCAGACCGTGGAAAGCAACCCCATGACGGATAGCGATCCCCACGCTGCCGAGTTTTCGGCCACCGGCCCAGACACCATGGTTCCTCAGGTCCCGTTCTGCCGCCACCCCGCACTCTGCAGCCAGGTTGATCATCAGCTGCTCCAGTTGATGGACATACGCAGCGACCGTCAGACCAGCCTGGCGCAGGTGGATGATCGGATAGATCACCAGTTGTCCGGGGCCATGATAGGTTATATCGCCGCCTCGTTCGATGGGAACCAGCGGGATGTTTTTGTCCTGAAGGAACTGTTCCGAAACCATCAGGTTCTGCAGCCCTCCCCGCCTGCCAAGGGTAAAGGTGGCCGGGTGTTCGGTGACTATAAAAATGTCACCTGCGGCCGTTGCCTGTCGGCGCTTTTCCACCAGCGCCTGCTGCAGCCGATAGGCCGCGGCATAATCGCTTTTTCCGAGATCGACAAGGCGGGCTGCCGTTTGCTGCTTATCCACCTGGTCAGCCGCAGAGACAGGGCTTGCGCGCTGCCTGGGTTTCATCCAGACGACGCAGCTTGGCCTTCACCGGGGCCTGCCGGAGCAGTTCGGGATGCTCTTTTGCCTCCTGCACCACCAGTTTCATGGTGGCAATGAACTGGTCGATATCATCTTTACACTCCGTCTCGGTCGGCTCGATCATCAGCGCCCCGTGCACCACCAGCGGAAAATAAATGGTCGGTGGATGGTAACCATAATCAATAAGTCGTTTGGCGATATCGAGAGTGGTAATTTTATCCTCTGCCTGCAGGGCGTCGGAAAAGACGCATTCGTGCATACAGGGCCTGTTGTAGGCAAGCTGCAGGGTACCCTTTAACTGTTCTTTGATATATGCTGCATTGAGTACTGCCAGCTGACTGGCTTTTTTTAGATTTTCCGCGCCCATCGTCCGGATATAGCAATAGGCCCGGATCAGCACCGAGAAATTGCCGTGAAAGGCATGTACCCTGCCGACAGACTCAGGACGGTTAAAATTCAGGCGATAGATATCCCCGTCTTTTATGGCGCTCGGTACCGGCAGAAATTTTTCCAGCTCGGCCGTGACACAGATCGGCCCGGCCCCCGGGCCGCCGCCGCCATGCGGTGTTGAAAAAGTCTTGTGCAGATTGAGATGCATCACATCGATACCACACCTGGCCGCGTTAATAACCCCCATGATGGCGTTCATGTTCGCGCCGTCGCCGTACACCAGACCTCCTTTGGCATGGACAATATCGGCAATTTCACGAATATTGGTTTCAAAGAGGCCAAGGGTATTCGGGTTGGTGATCATGATCCCGGCACACTCTTCATCCATTGCCTCGGCAATTGACTGGACCTTGAGGATACCGTTTGCCCCGGATTTGATCGGCACCGGCTTATAGCCGCACAGGGCGGCACTGGCCGGATTGGTGCCATGGGCGGTATCAGGAATGAGGATCTTCGTCCGCCTGGAATTTCGACTGCGATGGTAGGCGGCAAAGACCAGCATTCCGGTCAACTCGCCATGGGCACCCGCCGCCGGCTGCAAAGAGACCCCGGGAAGCCCGGTGATGGCGGCCAGATACTGCTGCAGTTCATACATGATCTGCAGATTGCCCTGGACCTCATCATCGACCAGCATCGGATGGGCGGCGGCCAGCTCGGGGGTGGCGGCCAGCTTCTCGTTGATTTTCGGGTTATACTTCATGGTACATGAGCCAAGCGGATACATACCGCTGTCCACCCCATAATTCCATTGAGACAATCGGGTATAGTGGCGTACCACATCGATTTCACTGAGATCGGGGAATTCAGGTCCGGCCCCCTGCAGCTCGGCGGGAAACTCCGCCGGCGGCACATCACTTGCCGGAATACTCATCCCGTGCCGGCCTTTCTGGCCTTTCTCCCAGAGCAGGGGTTCCTCAAAAATCAATCCGCTTATACCTGGTGTCTTCGTCATGGCTTCACCTCAGCAACTACTGCATCTATGACTTCTCTGGCAACCGTTTCCGTCACGCAGAACAGATATTTCCCGGCAAGTTCCGGGTAAAACCTGCCCAGCTCCAGACCGGCAACAATTTTCCTGGCCAACAGCTTCTTATAGATCGGTTCGAAATCAGTGCCGAACTCAACAACAAATTCATTAAAAGTCGGGGAATCAAAGACGATTCGCGCCCCTTTCCGGATCAGCTGACTCTTGAAATATTCGGCGCGGTCGTAGTTGGCCCGGGCCAGCTCTCTCAGCCCCGAACCACCCAGAGAGGCCATATACATCGCCGCAGTAAGCGTACAGATTCCCTGATTCGAACAAATATTGGAGGTGGCCTTTTCCCTTCTGATATGCTGTTCCCTCGTTGAAAGGGTCAGGACAAAGCCACGTTTACCTTCGATATCGGTCGTCTCGCCGACGAGTCGACCGGGCATATTCCTGGTGAACTGATCCCGGCAGGCAAACATGCCGAGGGCCGCCCCACCAAAAGATCTCGCCAGGCCAAAACTCTGGCCCTCCCCGCAGACTATGTCAGCACCGCATTCGCCGGGATTTTTGCACAGGCCGTAGGCAAGAGGTTCGGTAAAACTGGTGATGAAAAGAGCCCCGGCTTCATGGATAACCCGCCCGAGAGTAGTGAGATCCTCGATGACCCCGAAAAAATTCGGCGACTGGACAGCAACCGCCGCCACCCCTTCGATGCCGGCAAGACCGGATACATCGGTGCGTCCGTCTTTACCCACCGGTAATTCAATCACTTCATGATCCGTCGGCTGAAGGTATGTTCGGACCACCTCGCGATAATGGGGATGAATTGCCGCAGAGACGGCCACTTTGGTCTTTTTCTTACCGATGCGCAGCCCCATCAATAAAGCCTCGGCAAGGGCGGAGGCACCATCGTACATGGAGGCATTGGCCACATCCATGCCAAGCAGCCTGGCGGTCAGGGTCTGGTATTCGTAAATACCCTGCAGTGTCCCCTGGGCCATTTCCGGCTGATAGGGGGTGTAGGCAGTGAGGAACTCCGACCTGGCCATCAGCGTACCTAAGGTTACCGGGATATTGTGATGATAACTGCCGGCACCGATCAGCACCTTGTTTTTATGGGTGACCTTCATTGCCTCGGCTAATTCACTGAAATGATCGGTCAGCGACCATTCGTTCAGCGGTTCAGGCAAATCCATTGTTCCTTCGTACCGACAATGGTCAGGAACCGAGCAAAAAAGTTCCTCCAGACTTTTTCTGCCAATGACGTCCAGCATGGCACGAATCTCTTCATCAGTATGAGGCAAATAGCGCATGGTTTTATCCTTTGAGTAGGTCCCGATAGGAGGCAACAGAATGGAGATCCTCAAGCTCATCCATATCGGCAGGTTTGATTTCAATTATCCAGTGCGTATACGAATCTTCATTTATGAGTTCCGGGGCATCGGCAAGATCTTCATTGACCGCAACGATTTCACCGCCGATCGGCATATACAGTTCAGAGACCGCCTTTACCGACTCAAGGGTACCGAATTCTTCTCCTTTTTCGAACGTTGCGCCTACTTCCGGCAGCTCGACATAAACAATATCCCCCATCTGGTCCTGGGCATAATCACTGACGCCGATCTTAAGGGTAGCCCCGCTCTCACTCACCCATTCGTGATCGTCCGTATAACGCAGTCCCTCTCTAAAATTCAGCTCACTCAATTCTTTCACGGCCCCTACCTCCATTAAATGTTGTTGTGTCAACCCAGCATCAAACTCATCGCTTTTCTCGCTGTCCTGTCCGGACGAACATCCGCCCGTATTTCAACCTTTATTTTCCGTTTCCCGTCGCTCAGGATAACTGTCTCTCCAGGAACACATTGTTTATCAAGCAGCACGAAGCCGCAGCAAAGTCCCTTGGCCTGAAATTGTTTGTTGCCTGCCACGCTGACGATTTCGCCATCGACGCGGCCAATGGCCATATCCGTAGTACAGGTCAAGATCGAGCCCAGCCTCTCGCCGGTTTCCGAGGTGACAAAACTGTCACTGCCGGCGCCAATTTTACGCGGGTCGAAACCGGCAAAGGGAAGAGTATACTTGTCCCAATTCGACTGCAACAGCGCTTGTGCACCAATAAAGTCTTTACTGAAACCGGAATGGCCATCGTTGAAAGGCAGGGCAAAGGGCCAGGGATTATTGAGAAATGGCCATGGGCCGATATCCTGGTGGGAAAGCGGCAGGACCGCACCCGCCCTGAGTGAATCACGAGCGGCCAGACCGCAGGCCAGAACGCCCTTTTCTCTTCCCGCCTCAAGTACCATGGTCCAGACGGATACCAGGCGATCAATGGGGACAAAAAGCTCAAAACCGAATTCTCCGGTATAGCCGGTTCTTGACAGCAACAGCGGCGTACCATCGACCAGTTCAACCGAGGCGGAGGTCTGAAGATCGGCGAAACCGCCCTTGCACGAAAAGTACACCAGCCGTTCAAAAACCGCAGCCGGATTTTTAAGAATTTTTCCAAGGATTCTGGCAGAGTCCGGACCCTGAATATCCATCTTGCCGACCCGATCCGTCAGATCGACCACGGTGACGGTCCTCTCCCCACCATTTTCAACAAGATGGCCGGCAATTTCTCCGCCCATGCCGGCATTCACCACCACCATGAAGGACTCAGCCTGCAACTGATAGACAATTGCATCGTCGATTACGGTGCCATCCGTTTTAAGATAAACCCCATAAACACATCGCCCGTCGACCAGCGGTGATTTGCCCTGACCAAGACAACAATCTATATTCTTGCTCAGACAACGCTGCAAAAGAGTTCTTGCCCCCTTGCCCTGCACCGATACCGCGGCCATATGACTGGTATCGAAAATTCCGGCACCCTGAATGACCGCCAGATGTTCGGCTTTAGCGCCCGTCTTATACCAGAGAGGCATATCATAATTGCCGAAAAGAGCCATATTGGCCCCATTTGCCACATGCCAGCTGTGCAGGACAGTTTCTTTGCTTGTTGCCATTTCGTCACCTTTGAGTTTCTCTACAACCTTGACATCTTCGTAATTACGGCAGAGTAAGAGGCACCTTCAGATTAAAGCTCTTATATACAACAAAAGTCTCCACTGCCCTGACGTTCTCCAGCCTTGCCACTTCTTCTGTATAGAATTTCACCATGGGAAATTCCTTGGTAAGCAGCACGGTCAGGATAAGATCAAAACGGCCGGTTACCACGCAAACGGAGATAACTCCGCGTAATTTACTGAACTCCTCGCCTTTTTTGACCAGATCCATATCCTTTAAGCGTACTCCGACCAGAACAATATTCTGTTCGGGCACGGCTTCGGGATCTACGAGGGCGGTTATATCGAGAACGCCCTCTTCTTTCAATTTCTTCACTCTGGCCCGAACTGTCCCCTCAGAAAGCGCCAATAAGTCGGCAATCTTCTTAAACGGCATCCGTCCATCCCGCAGGTGATTAATAATTGCCAGATTTATTTCATCGATTTCCATCGAGAACACCACTTTTCCATTAAACTTTCACGCACGCAAAAGCAAGCGAAATACGATATAATCATCTCACTGGAGATTAAATTACGAATACATTATTTTCAATAGATATCTTTTACGCTTTTCGTATTCATCCATCAATTAATCTGTATTTTTATATCATTTTATGCATTGTCGTTCCATTCGTCACGCCTGTACTGCAAAATGTTGGACCCCAACCACCGGGCAGGTAGGGATTTTCCCTACCTGTCAAACGATTTTCACTTACTCGCTCATGGGTCGAAAGCGCATCCGTTTTGATCCCTTTACCTACATCTATCTCATTAATTTTAATAGATAAAAAACAATACGCCGTTTTGCCCGAAAGGCGCATTTTTCTGTAGCATTTTTTCAAAGTATGGGGAATGCTATGCCCTGAAAACCATGTCCACCGACACTACCAGAAGAGAGCTGCTTTTATTTTTCCGGCGGTATACTAAATATCGCTGGATACGCGTAGCTGAGTCACTGGAACGAAATTTCCTGATCCAGCCAAGAAGGTACCTGGTAGACGCGGTTGCATACAAGATACGGTCTGGTTTGCATCTGCCGGACCTTACACTTTTCACCTCACCTGTGACAAACAGGAAAGGAGTATTCAATGGGAGTATCTAGGCGGGATTTTTTAAAGCTATCAGGCGGCACCGCATTGATAGCATCGCTTGGCGTGAACCTCGATTCGGCAAAGGCTTATGCCCGGGAATTGCGAATCAAAAACGCCAAGCAGACGACAACAATCTGCCCCTACTGTTCAGTCGGGTGCGGCATTATCGTCTATGCGGAAAACGGCAAAATCATCAACACCGAGGGTGATCCCGATCATCCGATCAGTGAGGGCACGCTCTGCTCCAAAGGAGCGTCGGTCATGCAGCTGGCCAATAACGACAAGCGACTCGGCAAGCCGTTGTACCGCGCACCTGGCGAGACGGCATGGAAACAAGTCGAATGGGAATGGGCTCTCGATAGAATTGCCCATTTGGTCAAAGACACCCGGGATAAAAGTTTCAAGACGGTTTCAACCTCCAAAGTCATGGAAAAACAGGCCGACGGCACTGAGCTGCTGGTCGAAAAGGAATTCGTCGTCAACCGGACGGACAAAATCGCCCACGTCGGCAGTGCAGCACTTGACAACGAGGAGTGCTACCTGCTGCAAAAACTTGTTCGGTCCTGGGGCCTGGTGTACGTAGAACACCAGGCGCGTATCTGACACAGCGCAACTGTTGCGGCTCTGGCAGAGTCGTTTGGACGCGGTGCAATGACGAACCACTGGATTGATCTGAAAAACTCCGATGTAATCCTCGCCATGGGCGGGAATCCAGCCTCAAACCATCCCATTTCAATGAAATGGATTATGCGCGCCCGGGAAAAGGGTGCCAAACTGATCTGTGTCGATCCCCGATTTTCACAGACTGCCGCCAAAGCAGATCTCTACGCCCCGCTTCGATCCGGGACGGATATTGCTTTTTTGGGCGGCATGATCAGGTATATTTTAGAAAACGATCTGTATTTCAAGGATTATCTGGTCAACTATTCCAACGCCGCCTTTCTGGTCAACCCCGACTTTAAAGGCCCGGCGGACCTCGACGGTCTTTTCTCCGGCTATAACCCGGATACAAAAAAATACGACAAAGCCAGCTGGGCCTTTCAAAAAGACGAAAACGGTATTGCCCTGAAAGACGTCAGTCTGCAGGACCCCAATTGCGTATTCCAGCTGCTGAAAAAACAGTATGCCCGCTATACCCCGGAAAAAGTTGTGAACATCACCGGGACTCCCATGGATAAACTGATGGAGGTGTATAAGCTCTACAGCTCCACCGGCAAACCCAACCGGGTCGGCACCGAGTGCTACGCCATGGGCTGGACCCAGCACACCATCGGCACCCAGAACATCAGGGCCATGACCATCATCCAGATGCTGCTTGGCAATATGGGCATGCCCGGCGGCGGCATCAACGCCCTGCGCGGCGAGTCAAACGTTCAGGGCTCCACCGACTACGGCATCCTCTTTCATATCCTGCCCGGCTACAATCCGGTACCGAATGCCGCGCTGGTCGATCTTGCCACCTATAACGAAAAAAACACTCCGACAACCAAAGAACCGGGGAGCGTCAACTGGTGGTCAAACCGGCCCAAATACGTCGCCAGTTACCTGAAGGCCGTGTACGGGACCGCGGCAACCAAAGAAAACGATTTCGGCTACTCCTGGATGCCGAAGCTCGATGTCGGCATGAACGCTTCCTGGCTCATGATCTTTGACAAGATGTACAAGGGAGAATTCGACGGCTTCTTCGCCTGGGGCCAGAACCCGGCATGTTCGGGAGCGAACTCCAACAAGACCCGGGAAGCCATGACCAAACTCAAGTGGCTGGTCAACGTCAACCTCTTTGATAACGAAACCGCCTCTTTCTGGCGTGGCCCCGGCATGAACCCCAAAGACATCCAGACGGAAGTCTTCATGCTGCCGTGCTGCTCTTCAATGGAGAAAGAAGGCAGCATCACCAATTCCGGTCGCTGGGGGCAGTGGCGCTATAAAGCTATCGAACCCCAGGGCGGCTCACTGCCCGATGCGGAGATTATCAATGAGCTGTTTTTCAAGGTAAAAGAACTCTACCAGAAAGAAGGCGGCGCCTTTCCGGACCCCATCGTCAACCTCAGCTGGGAATACGGGGAACGCGATGCGTCGGGCAAGATCAAGCATATCGATACCCACGCTATTGCCAAAGAAATCAACGGCTATTACCTCGAGGATGTCTATGACACCAAGGTAGACCCACCCGAACTCATCGGTAAAAAAGGCGACCTGGTGCCAAGTTTTGCCTTCCTTCAGGCCGACGGCTCCACCTCCAGCGGCAACTGGCTTTACTGTAATTCCTATGTCTTAAAAGACGGCAAACCTGTCAACATGATGGCGCGGCGCGGCAAGGAAGATCCGACCGGGCTTGGCCTGTACTCCGGATGGTCCTGGGCCTGGCCGGTAAATCGCCGGATCATCTACAACCGGGCCTCGGTCGATCTGCAGGGAAAACCCTGGGATCCAAACCGTGCGCTCATCGCCTGGAATCCGACCAAACCTGCACCAAAAGGTAAAACCGGAGGCTGGGACGGCGATGTTCCGGACGGCGGCGCTCCACCAATGGCCAGCTCCGGCAAACTGCCCTTTATCATGAAGGCCGATGGCATCGCTTCGGTGTTTGGTCCTGGGCTCGCCGAAGGCCCGTTTCCGGAACACTATGAAGCCCTGGAATGTCCGGTTGAGAAAAACTCGATGTCCGGTCAGCGGATCAATCCGACCATCAAGATTTTCGGCGACAAGATGGATGCATTTGCCTCGTGCGACATGCGCTTCCCCTTTGTCGGTACAACCTACCGTGTCTCCGAGCACTGGCAGACCGGCTGTATGACCCGACACTGTTCCTGGCTGCTGGAAATGCAACCACAGAACTTTGTCGAAATGAGTACCGAACTGGCCAAAGAGCTGAAGCTCGAAAACGGCGAAACGGTTGTCGTCTCCTCCGCCCGGGGTAAGGTCAAGGCCGTCGCTTTGGTCTCCGAGAGGTTCAAGCCGTTCAAGATAGCCGATTCAACCGTCCATCAGGTTGGCCTGCCCTGGCATTTCGGCTGGCAGTTTCCCGAGGACGGCAGCGGCTACGACAGCGCCAATCTGCTAACGCCAAACGTCGGCGACGCGAACACAATGATACCCGAGTCGAAGGCCTTTATGGTCAACGTCCAAAAGGCATAGGGAGAGCAATATGGCAAACGAGACTACCAACAACCGAAAAGCACTCCTGGTCACGCCGGAGGCGTGCATTGGCTGCAGGGCATGCCAGGTGGCATGCAAATCCTGGAACCAGCTGCCCGGCATCAAAACCACCAATCAAGGCACCTATCAGAACCCACCGGATCTGGCCAGTGCTGCATTGAACATTATCCGTTACAGCGAAGTACCGTCGCAGGAAAATCCGGTCCGCTGGCTCTTTGTCAGCAGGCGATGCATGCACTGCGAGGACGCGGGCTGTATGACTGTCTGCCCCTCCGGCGCACTCTATCGGACCCCCGAGGGTGCTGTCGCCTATGACCGTGACAAGTGCATCGGCTGCAAGCTGTGTGTCACCGCCTGCCCGTTCGATGTCCCCCGCTACGATGCGGACGGCAAGGTAACCAAGTGTCATCTCTGCGTTGACAGGATCGGCGCGGCCATGCAACCGGCCTGTGTCAAGACCTGCCCCACCGGAGCATTGAAGTTTGGCGACCGGAACGATCTTATCAGTACCGCCAAAAAGGATGGCTTTACAACCATCTACGGCGAGAAAGATCTGAGCGGCCTGGGCACGATCTACGCTTTCAAGGACGAGCCCCAACTTTACGGCATGAAACAAAATCCAAGCATCCCGAGCAGTGTGGTCTTCTGGCACACCTATCTGAAGCCGCTTTCACTGTTTGGCTTGGGCGGTGTGGTTGCTGCTGCGGCGATCCATTATCTGGCCATAGGCCCCCATAAGGAAAAGGAAGAGGAAAAGGAGGTGTAACATGGCAGAGATGGTAAGAAAATCGAGTGTTGATGAAATTGTGAATCACTGGATACTGGCGGGAAGCTGCTTCCTGCTGATGATCACCGGATACGCTTTCCTGTTTCATATAGACGCCATCAGTAATGTTTTCGGCGGATACAACTCCATGAAAAACGTGCATAACTGGGGAGGAGTCGTTTTTATTATTTCGCTTCTTTACTCCATACGGCATTATCTCATCGATGCGCTGCATTACGACGCTGACGATGTGCAATGGTTTAAGGTTGCGGGCGGGTATCTGTCGCACAAGGTGACAGTGCCGCCGATGGGTAAATATAATCCCGGCCAGAAGCTCTATTATCTGGCTATTCTGGGCGCCGGAATTGCGATAGCCCTCTCGGGATTAGCCATCTGGCTGCTAAAGGATAATGCCGCACTGTTGCTCATTTCCCACCTGGTGCATAATGTCTCCTTTAGCATCTTTGTGATCGCCGTACCGGTTCATATCTACCTTGGAACCTTTGCTAATCCCGGGACATTCCAGCTCATGGTCAGCGGCACTCTGTCGCTTGAAAGCGCCAAGAAAAGGTATCCTAAATGGATGAAAGCGGCTGGCAAGATGTGATGGCGTCGTAAAAACTCCCCAAAGGGGATAGCAATCTTCATCTGCTTCGTTGTGCGCCCTTAGGAAGTGCCCTTGGGGTACAATTTTTCTATCATTACGACGTACTTTAGTACGACGTAATGATAGAAAAATCTTACGCATCGCATATGAAACTTTTTACTTAGCCATCCTGGATGCTAGTATTTGTAACGTGCCCCAATAAACCCGACGTTGCCTATTATATTGAGGAGATGAGGGGATACCGCGGTATCCCCTCCTTTGTCTGCCATGCTGAAAAAAATAGTTATCTGTATTGCCATGCTGCTACTGTGCGGGATGGCGCAGGCCGAAGAGCAAAGGACCGAAGTTCCGATTGGCAACTCGCCGGTCATAGGACCGGCCGATGCGCCTGTTACCATAATCGAGTTCATAGATTTTCAATGACCCCACTGTGTGGCGGCCGGTCCGACCGTCAAACAGATTATGAAGACCTACCCCGATAAAATTCGTCTGGTCATCAAGAATTATCCCTATAAATATCGAGACTTTGCCAAGATCGCCGCTGAGGCATCCCTGGCGGCCCGGGATCAGGGAAAATATTGGGAGATGCACGATATATTGATTAGCCGCTCCCCCAACTTAGACCGGAAAAACCTGCTCGCCTACGCCGAGGAACTGGGCCTTGACATGAAAAAATTCACCGAAGCTCTTGACAGCGGCAAACATGCCAAAGAAGTTGAGAGCGACGTAGCACTCGCTGAGTCAATGGATCTCTACAACACCCCGACCTTCTATATCAACGGCCTGCAGGTTGTTGGCGAACGCCCCTTTGAGTACTTCAAAAAGATCATCGATGCCCAGTTGACGCAGGCAGGAAAATGACGACAAAAATAATACTCTGGCTGTTTCTGGCAGTACTCTGCCTGCCGATTGACGGAATGACTGGCGCACTCAAGCCATTTACCGAAGTGCCGATCCCGGCACATAATCGCCAGACACCGGCGAAGATCGAGCTCGGCAAAAAGCTCTTTTTCGATCGACGCCTGTCCGGTGACGGGACCATGAACTGTGGGACCTGTCACGACCCTAACCAGGGATTCAGTGACGGACTGGCAATTTCCCTCAACTATCCAACTACCCGGAATTGGAGAAATTCGCCGACATTGATCGGTGTTGCCTTCCAGAAATTCCTGTTCCATGACGGTCGTGCAGCAAGCCTGGAGGAGCAGGCGCTCTTTCCGATGATGTCTGCTTTTGAGATGAACCAGAATCTCGATTTTGTGGAGGAGGAGATCCGCGCTGTCCCGGAATACGTCACTGAATTCACAGAGGTGTTTGGTGATAGTGACATCACCCGTGAACGCATCGCCATGGCTATCGCCGCATTCGAACGAACCCTCATTTCCCGCGATACCCCGCTCGACCGGTTCCTCAGCGGAGACGCCAGGGCCCTTTCACCAAAAGCACAGCAGGGATATGAGATATTCACCGGCAAAGGTAATTGCACCACCTGCCATTACGGAGTGACACTGTCTGACGACCAGTTCCATGTCCTCAACGTCGCGGAGAATCCCGAGCACTTGAAAGACCCGCGCATTGCGACAACCCGTCGCTTCGTCGCCAAGCTCTATCACTTCCCGGAATATCGTACCCTGGCAACCGATCCCGGCAGGTATCTTATCACCAAAAAAAAAGAAGACTGGAAGGCCTTCAGAACACCAACACTCAGGGAGATCGCCGCGACAGCGCCCTATATGCATAACGGCATCTACGACTCTCTGGACAAGGTCATTGCATTCCTCAACGAGGGGGGCGGCAAAGACAACAACGAGCTACAGCCTCTGCATCTTTCCCCAGCAGAACTGGAGCAGCTGCGCGTTTTTCTTGAAGAAGGATTAACCGGTACCCCCATCACCCTGACCTACCCAAAAATTCCATAAGGATTATTATGACCATAGATATACAGTCGTTGATCGAACAACGGCCGCACCTCAAAGACCCTCTCGCCCTCTATGCCAAATGGCAGCGCTTTCATCGCGAGGCGAGGGAACTCCTGCCGAAAGGAAAATCCGCCATCTCAGCGGAAGACTCCCAGGCATATCCGCGCGCCGACGCCCGCGCTGTTTTTCGACTGTTTGTTTCGGTCTTCGCTCTGCCCGAAAACGATCTGGAACCGCTTTGCCAGGCGCTGGAAAAAGGTGCAATCGACTTTATGCAGTTGCCACAGGACAAGGTTCCAGACATTTCCGACCTGCCCTATACACCTGAGGAGCTGGCCGGCTTGCTCTTTCTCTTCAGCAGGCCGTACTTTCTGGCACTGCCGGAGATTTTCCCACTGGATGGCAGTCAGTGGGAGAATGGCCGCTGCCCCCTCTGCGCCGCCCAGCCGGCAATGACATCCGTCATGGAAGGCCCCAAACGCAATCTGCACTGTTCCTACTGTGGCACTTCCGGCCCATACCGGTTTATCGGCTGTCCGAACTGTGCGAGTGTCGATTCGGCGCAGCTGAACACCATCATGTCAGAAGACGAACCTGGTTTTCGAGTCGTCACCTGCGATGCATGTCAAACGTACGTAAAGGTAATCGAGTTCCCGCTTCTTAAAGAGATGGGCTTCGACCTGGCGGATTTGGCCAGCCTGCCCCTTGATATCATAGCCCAGCAAAAAGGCTTCGCCCGCATGGCACCAAATCCCATCAGTCTCAAAAAGATCGCCTGACATAAAGCTCATCGCAGCGCCAGGTAGCCGCCAATGACTCTCGTCAAGGTGGTAACCATACAGATGACGGCAAAAACAGTGGCCAACACGGGAAAGTGGCCGGGGAAAAGGCAGCAGAGCACAAAAAAGATCATGGTTTCGGTCCCTTCCGCAAGGCCGGTCAGGTAATAGATCCCTTTTTGTGGATGGACTATGTTGGCTATTCCCCGTCGCTCGGCCATTACGGCAAATGCCAGGAAACTGCTGCCGGTCCCGACAAAAGTGACCAGCAGCAGTGACGCGGCCAGTCCGTTTTGCTCTGGATCGGCTGCGGCAAAACCGAACACCACCGTCGAGTAAAAGATAAAATCCAGGACGATATCAAGAAACCCTCCGGCATCTGTGGCCCTCGTCACCCTGGCCAGCGCGCCGTCGAGCCCGTCGCCAATCCTGTTGAGTGCAATGCAGAGCAGACCCAGCCAGTACAGGTGCAGAGCAAGGGCGGGCAACGCCCCCATGCCGATACCAAAGGCGATAAGAGATACTCTATCTGCACTGCAGCCTGATTTTTTCAATCTGGCAGCTCCCCGGTCCAATGGGGTTCGAAAAAGCCGTAGACTCCAGCGATCAAGCATTGAGCACCTTCCCCCTGAGCGTATGTCTCTCTTAGAAACGGTCAAGAAACGCCAGCTCGGCTTCCGTTGTCCCGATCAGGATCAATTCTTCTCTTTCTTTCAGAGAAATCAAAGGATCAGGGCCGACAATCAGCTTGCCGGCCGATTTGATGGCAATCACCGAACAGCCGGTTGATTGCCTGATGTGGCTCTGCACCAGATTCTTGCCGACCAGAGAGCGGGGCATTGGGCGCCTGAAAATGTTCAGCCCTTCGGTAAACATGGAAATCTCATCATTTTTCAAAATATTGATAATACTGTTTGCCCCCATTGACGCGTATGACAAAACCAGGTCAGCTCCGGCCATATGCAGCTTCGCCACGCTCCGCTCATTAGTCGCCCGACTGATAATCTGAATTTCCGGGCGTAACTGGCGGCAGTAAAATGCCAGGTATATGTTCATGGCATCATTGTGCGTGGTTATGATGACCGTCTTTGTTTCCATGACGCCGGCTTGTTCCAGGACTTTAATATCGGCCGCATCTCCTTCGATAAACATTTCCCCTTTTCCGGCGGTCAGGTTGGGCCTCTTTTCGACGATCCTGTAGCTGATTTGATGCTCTTCCAGCGTTTCGGCGACCGCAAGGCCGACCCGACCGCCACCGAGAATAAGCACCGGAGCACCAGCTGCATGCATCTCTTTGCCGTTAGCATACAGCTCTTCAAATCTATCCAGCTGCTTTGCAGTACCGGCAAGGAGCAGCAGGGTCGTCGAGCTGATCACCGTCTCGGGCCTGGGCACCTGAAACTTTCCTTTCTCCCAGAGCCCGACCACCGTGACTCCAGTCTTCTCCCGCATCCCGATGTCCACCAGATTCTTGCCGCCAAGCGAGGTCTGTACCGCCGATATTTCAGCAATGTGCAACCTGTCAAAGCTGCTGACAAAGTTAACCGGTCTGCCAAGTCCAAGCGTTCGATTGCCCATTGCATGGCCGAGCATCTTGGCAAATTGAAAGACATGGGTATTGCCGGGAAACTGGAGGATATCAAGAGAATTTTCATGGTTGGCGCTGGTGACGATGGGCACGGTGCGGGTAATCTCTCTGACGGTAAAGGCCACCGAGGTGTTGATCATGTCATCACTCGTTGCCACCACCAGGGCGGCGTTCTCAACGCGGAGACGATAATAGGTTTCAGGATCCTCGGGATCCCCGACAACGACCTTGTACCCGGCATCGTAGAGTTCTGCGGCCTGGTGCAGTTCACCAACAACGAGGACATACTCAAATTCGCGCCGTTTCAACTTGGCGACAAGCTTTTCCGTTATCGGGTCGAGACAGGTGATAATGATGTGGCCGGAGGTGTCCTCAGGCAACTCACGGGGGGTACGGCTCTTCGATTGCGCTTCCAGCCACGGGGAGTAAAAAAACTGAATAAAGGTGAACGGCAGCATAATCAACAGCAGGATAACGCCGGAACCAAGGACCATGATAGTAAACAGCAGGCCCAGATCGGTCGAGAAAGTGATATCGCCAAAACCCAGGGTGGACATGACGGTAAGAGTCCAGTACACACCGGTCACCCAGCTGAATTCCCTTCCCTCGTAGAGCATGAGCAGATGGAAGCAAATGCTGTACAGGACAATGATGGAGAAAATAAAAGCGATGAACTTGGCCAACAGGACCATATTTTTCCTGGTGGTTTTGTTCTGAAAGAAAAACAGCAGCTGAGAAGGGAGAAATTTCATAGTGGGTCGAAAAAACAAAAAAATGAATAGATCAGTGCGTGACAGTTTGACCATCTGACCGCCAATCCCCACTGTATATACTAGGCTGAGAATAGCTTTGCTACTATTCTCAATACAGTGGCTCGTGTCAATCCCTGCCACACGACTCTTATAGATTGCCCTCCATCTTCCCGAGAGCTGATATGTATTTGGCAAAACTCCAGAGTGGCTTCACCGCCAGCTACCAGATTCGCCAGTCCTATGAGGCGAAAGAAAACTCCTTTAATTTCCGAATAGTATTTGATCTTGGAAACAACCCCGGCCAGTTCATTCAATCTTTTGCCGACCATGTCGCTTTATTTGACGACAATTTACAGCAGGCTGTCTCAGCCCATACCGGTAAAGACAGCGAGACGGTACTTGAACGAGTACTGCATGATTTCCTGCCGCAGGAGGTACAAAAAAGACTCGATAGCTTCCGGGGGCGCAGTACATTTCGCACAGGCCCACTTACCGACGCGGAGAAAGACCAAATTGCCGCCCAGGTTCATCTGTTTGATCGTCGGCGCCTCTATTATCTTCGTTATGGGGCAGTTGACCAAAGCCGCCTGGCCCGTCTGCATGAAAAAAGCTGTCGTCCGCTGCTTGGTCAAAGCCGCGATGAACGGGAATTTTATTTTACCGCCGAAGAGAAAGCCCTTCAACCTGGTCAGTATCTGCAATATGTCTACGCGATTTTTAATCTCCAGCGATACTTCCACCAGTCTTTTGCCCCGTGGCTGCCGGAATCACTGGCCTTCGAGGAAATAGCCGAACATTTTGAACCGGAGCTGTGTCGATTAAATAACGACCCGCAATTCTGGCAGAACGAGCAGAGAGGCCATGCCCTGCACCACCACCTGACCCGCTACCTGTTCATGTTCTTTGATTACACCCCGGACCGGCGCTCCTTCTTTGCCGATTTTGCCAAATCATTTATGGCCGGCCATCGCACTTTCCGTTGGCCGGAAAAAAAGACAGGCCTGTCGGCTGAAAAGATCAGTGCGGTATTTGCCACCCCTTTTGAACAGTTGAAAAAGATGAACCGGGCGCAACTGAGCCGTCTGTACCGGTCAAAGGCAATGCAGCTGCATCCGGATCGGGGCGGCGACCACGACCTGTTTATCGAACTGACGGCTCTCTATACCGAGCTGCTGAAAACTAAATAGGGCCCCGGCTACCCGGCTGCCCCTCTGCATCTTTTCAGCACGGAAGCTATATAGCCATCGACATCAAACTTGCGGCGACAGCCGGCAGCATTCATATAGCGGATCTTGCCGAACACCGGACGTTCCTGCCAGGCCCGGTCATGCACGCCGCCAATGGCCCAGGCTATCCCCGCATAACCGTTCGGGTCGCGGCCATCCAGCGAGTACCGATCATTGAGCGTTATGGCGTAATCGATTGCCGTTTCGGGATCGACGGTCCATTCCAGGATTTTTTTAGCCCAATACATTCGCAGGTAGCCATGGAGTTTGCCGCTCTGGACCAGATCAAGCTGGCAGGCATTCCAGAGGCTTTCGTGGGTGGCGCCGGCCTCCAGGTCGGCCAGGGAATAGATATACTCTCTTGTATCGCTGCGATGCTGGTTGAGCGTTGTACGCGCCCAGTCGGGAAAACCGGCAAAACGATCGTAGGCAGGTTCGTACAAACAGAAATTATCGGACAGCTCGCGGCGGACAACAAGCTCTTCAAGAAACGGTTCCTTCGCTTCTGGCGACACCTCTGACCGGTTTACCAGCCAGGCCAGTCTCTGGGGGGACAACTGCCCGAAATGCAGATAAGGAGAAAGACCTGACTGACCGTCCACGCACGGATTGTTGCGGAGTGCACCATAAGTATGAAGCTTATCGTGAACAAAAGAAATGGCCGCCTGCAATGCCGCATCTTCGCCTGCCGGCAACCGGGTCTGCAGCACCGGTGCCTGGTCGGCCACGTTGCGGACAAGTCGATCGAAATCAACGGTGGCAGGAACCGGCACACAGGCAAAAGGATGGTGCTTGACAGCCGGGATGTCAGTCAGAAAACTTTCCAGGAGTCGCTTTATTTTCGGCCGAATCGTGTAGGCGGCATACTCCTTTTGGGCAGAAACAGTCCAGGCAGGAATAATATTGTGCGTATCTACCTCAACATACGGCGCCGTCAATTCGGATAAAAGGCTGGCTTTCCAGCACTGTTTAATGCTGAGAGGATCGAAATCACCGATCAACAGGTGGGCATCGATCCCGTGCAAAAATCCAGGGAGTATCTGTTCGGGGCTTTTTTCAAGCAAGGTAAAGCCAATATTCAACTGGTGGAGTTTTTGCCGGACTTCTTGAAGCCCCCTGAGCATGAACCGGTAGTGGCACAAGGTGGCCCCCGGATAATCACCAATCATACAGAATACCACCAGCAATCCTTTGCGGCGGATCAGAGCCTCCTGCTGTGCCAGCAAAAGCGCCCAGTTGTCGCCGACTCTCTGGTCCCGGGACATCCAGTAAACAACGGGCCCTTCTCCCCTTCCGCCATCGGCCAGGCGTCGGCTTCTTCGTTCTATATCGATGTTTCGTCTATTCATTCCCATCAGCCGAATACCTGAAGCGCAAAGTGATAGTTTATACGATTACTTTCCTGCCATTTATTACTTCTTGATGCCACACTAACATATGCTTAATTATTAGTCATGATAGCCTTGCCGGAGAAAATGAGCAATGGCGGGAAAGACGATACATCTTTCAATCTTCGTTGTTATTGTGTAAACAGAAATAAATTCCTCACTAAAAAAATACGCCGATTATGCCTGATGCCATCCCCAAAAAGACTGTACTGATAACCGGTGCGACCGGTTATATCGGCAGACGCCTGAAACATCGTCTGCTGAAGAGTTCTGCTCTGAAAATACGGATTTTGGTCCGCAACCGAAACAAAGTGCAGGTTTCCGTTGCTGACAGGGTCGACATCCGCGAAGGATCGACTTTTGATAAAGACATCCTGCATGATGCCCTGGCAGGGGTTGACACAGCATTTTACCTTATCCATTCCATGGGATCCAAAGATGATTTTCAGGACAGGGATCGGGTCAGTGCCGAGAATTTCCGCGATGCCTGCATAGCAAACGGGGTACGGCGAATCATCTACCTCGGTGGACTAGGCGTGCGGCAGGACGCGAGCAAACATCTGTTGAGCCGGATCGAAACCGGGGAAATTCTTGCCGCCAAACCCGATCGGATCCAGACGATCTGGCTGCGCGCCGGGGCTATTATCGGCTCCGGCAGTGCCAGTTTTGAAATTATCAGAAATATAAGCCAGAAGCTGCCGGTGATGGTAGCCCCCCGCTGGGTGCGAAACCGCACCCAGCCCATCGGTATTGAAGATGTCCTCTCCTATCTGCAGGCATCGATCGATCTGGCACATACCGGGAATCTGATTGTCGATATTGGCGCTGAAAAACTCAGTTTTGAAGAAATGATGCAGCAGGCGGCCGAAATTATGGGGCTGAAGAGATACATTATCCCTGTCCCTGTCCTCTCGCCCCGTCTTTCTTCCTACTGGCTGATCCTTTTTACCCCGCTGCCCTATAAACTTGTCGCGGCACTGGTTGAAGGCCTTAAAAGCGAAACCATTATACAAAACGATAACGCCGCACGATTTTATCCGGAAATACACCCGCATACGTTCAAGCAGACCGTTGCCGATGCAATCGGGGAGCTTGAGCATAACCAGGTGCTCAGTCGGTGGTGTGACAGCAGCAGCAGCGAGGCCTGCGACATTAAGGATTTTGACAACCCTGCCGGGGCTATTTTACGGGATACCCGGATTGTCCCTTTTGCCAATGGCCAGCGACAGCAGGATGTTTTTCGCTCAGCCTGTGCGGTGGGGGGCCGCAATGGTTGGTTTAAGTACAATTATCTTTGGCGAATACGCGGGACTATCGATAAAATGATCGGTGGCTACGGCCTCAATCGGGGCAGGCGAATATGCGGCGAGTTGCGGGTCGGCGATGCACTGGATTTCTGGAAAGTGGTCGATATAAAACCCGACAAACGTCTGCTCCTCTACGCCCAGATGAAATTACCGGGTGAGGCCTGGCTGGAATTCGATGTGCAGCCCGATCAACTGGTGCAGACCGCCCATTTTATACCCCGAGGGGTGCTGGGTCGGTTGTACTGGTATCTGGTTCTGCCCCTGCATCATTTTGTTTTCAACAATCTAGCCCGGACCGTTGTCAGTGCTGCCGGCAAAACCGAGTAACACCCTGGCAGTCTGCAGATGCGACGCCAACTGTATCATGAGATACTGTCCGACGCCCTCGCCGCTTCCTGCTGCTCCTGCCGGCCCGGAAACAGCTTGCAGAAATAATTTCCCATCTTAGAATGATAATCAGGAGTACAACCGAATCGTGACAACTCGATAAAACTCTCAACAACGCATTGCAAAGATACCGAAATGGCGATAAAAAAAATTATTCTCTACAGCTTGACCACCTGCGTGTTCTGTCAGGCCATCAAGAAAATGTTCGACGATCTGGCAATCGCCCACACATGTATACAGGCAGACGAACTCTCTGCAGAAGACAAGAAAAAGGTTTTAAAAGACCTCAGGAGCGTTAATCCACAATGCTCTTTTCCTACGGTAGTGGTTGATGGTGAGGTTATCGTGGGATATAAAGTTCAGGAAATAAAAGAAAAAATAGGCATTCATACCGAAGTGGATGAGCTGTACGAGATGCTGAGAAAAATCAACGAGCCCAAAGGGTATTATTTGAATGGCGACAAAGAAAAAACCTTCGAGCTTCTGCGCAGCCTGCTCACCAATAAAAAACGTTATGGCTATATGGCCTGTCCATGCCGACTTGCCTCCGGGGTACGCGAGAACGATCGCGATATTATCTGCCCCTGCATCTATCGAGAACCGGATGTCGCGGAATTCGGGAGCTGCTTCTGCTCGCTCTATGTCTCGGCAGACTGGTATACCGGCAAGGTGAAACGCCAGATAGTTCCTGAGAGAAGACCGCCCGAACTCTACGAAGACTGAGCCGCTTGGCTTGTACGTATGGTGGCATGATCAGACACACCTTTTTCAGGGGGTACAGCTTCCATAACGCAGAGTTACTGTTCTGTCCTTTTAACTCGATTTCATTTTTCAGGAGGTGCAAGTGATACATCAATTCGATACGGTTATTGTCGGTTCAGGGGGCGCTGGCCTCTATGCCGCGCTCGAGGCCAGTCAAAAGTCCAGGACAGCAGTTTTATCCAAATTACACCCGGTCAGGAGTCATACCGGGGCGGCTCAGGGGGGCATCAGCGCAGCTCTCGGCAATGTCGAGGAAGACAAGGCGGAATGGCACGCCTTTGATACGGTCAAAGGCGGCGATTATTTGGTCGACCAGCAGGCGGCACAGACTCTTGCAGAGGAGGCAATCCAGGCGGTCTATGATCTGGAGAACCGAGGCCTGCCGTTCAATCGCACCAAGGACGGGCGCATCGACCAGCGGCGTTTTGGCGGCCATACCCGCAATTTCGGCGAAGGCCCCGTGCACCGCGCCTGCTATGCCGCCGACAGAACCGGCCATATGATCCTGCAGACCCTGTATCAGCAGTGCATCAAAAACAAGGTGTCTTTTTTTGATGAGTACCAGGTACTCGATGTGATTCTTGAAGACAACACCTGCAAGGGCGTGGTGGTAGTCGAGCTTGCAACTGGAGAGCTGCATATATTTGCCGCCAAAGCGGTGCTCTTTGCCACCGGCGGCTTCGGCCGGATGTTTAAAATCACATCCAATGCGTATGCCAACACCGGTGACGGTCCTGCCGTGTGCGCACGGCGCGGCATTCCACTGGAGGATATGGAATTTTATCAATTCCATCCAACCGGTATTATGGGACTGGGCATTCTCATCTCCGAGGCGGTCAGGGGCGAGGGAGGTATCCTGCGCAACCGCAAAGGCGAACGTTTTATGGAAAGATATTCGCCAAAGCTGCTTGATCTGGCACCCCGCGATATAGTTGCCCGGTCGATCCAGACCGAGATACGTGCCGGAATGGGTATTCGGGGCGACAGCAAAATAGATGATTATGTCCATTTGGACGCCACCCATCTGGGCAAAGAAACCCTGAAGAAAAAACTTCCCGATATTACCGATTTCTGTAAAACCTATCTCGGCATCGATCCGGCAGATGCCCCTATTCCGGTCCTGCCGACGGCCCACTATGCCATGGGTGGAATCCCCACCGATATGCACGGCCGGGTGCTCAAAGATGCTGACAATACCATCGTTTCCGGTCTCTATGCCGCCGGTGAATGTGCCTGCGTTTCCGTCCATGGTGCAAACCGCCTGGGTACCAACAGCCTGCTCGATCTGGTTGTTTTTGGCCGACGTGCCGGACAGCATATCGCCGAATATATCAAAAGTGCCAAGGCAGCAGTGGTCGATGACTCCGCGGCCAACGATGCGCGGGAGTGGATCAGCCGTATCACCGATGGCGCAGCAGGCCCCCATGGCGGCCACATCAGCGAGGAGATGCAGACGACAATGATGGAAAAAGTCGGCATTTATCGCAATGCACAGCAAATGCAGGCCGCCGTGGATGAAATACAGGCACTGCGCAAACGCTATCATGCGGTCCGTGTGCAGGACACCAGCAAGAGTTTCAATACCGATCTGCTGGAGGTCATCGAGCTGGGCAATCTCCTCGATCTCTCACTGGTAACCGCAGCGGCGGCGTTGCAGCGCCAGGAAAGCCGCGGGGCACACAGCCGTGAAGACTTTACCGAACGAGACGATGAGAAGTGGCTGAGACATTCCCTGGCCTATCTGGAAGGCGATACGGTACGACTTGACTATAAACCAGTCGACACCTCAATCTGGGAACCCAAACCGCGTATTTACTGAGTTACAGGAGCCTCTCATGAATATCATTCTCAAAATAAAACGGTATAACCCTGACACCGACAAACAGCCGTACGTGCAGGAATACAAAGTAGATGTTCAGCCAAACGAACGATTGCTGGATGCCCTCATGCAGATCAAACGGTTCCAGGACGGCAGCCTGGGATTTCGCAAGAGCTGTGCCCATGGGGTTTGCGGATCGGACGCCATGCGGATTAATGGCAAAGATGGACTGGCCTGTAAGACTCTGGTAAAGGATGTGGTTGAAAAGGACGGTGACATCGTGACGGTGGAACCGCTTCATCACCTGCCGGTTTTGCGCGACCTGATTGTCAAACAGGACGATTTTTTCAATAAATATCGTGCGGTACAGCCTTTTCTTATTAATGACGAAAAGATGGACAGGCAGGAAAGAGTGCAATCGCCGGAAGAACGGCTGGTATTCGACGACACCACCAACTGCATTCTCTGCGGAGCGTGCTATTCGTCGTGCCCTATCCTGGATACAAAACCAGATTATATTGGTCCTGCAGCCTGCGTTCAGGCATTCCGGTTTATTGCCGATTCTCGCGATCGTGCCAAAAACGAACGCCTGCAGATGGTCCACACATCAGATGGGGTATGGGCCTGTGACAATCATTTTAAATGCACCCAATGTTGTCCCCGCGGTATTCTCATCACCAAGCGTATCAATCAGACGAAACAGATGATCAAGGAACTGAAAGGGGTTAAAAAATGATGGGGTAAAAACCCCAACCCTCCGTTATCTCCTAGGAGTTACGGATGGAGGGGCGGTTTTGGGCTGGTTGCCGACAAGACAAAGGATGTCGAAAGCCAGCCCAAAACTCAGTCTTTTACCGCAGGGACACTTCCTGTGGGCGTGTATCACAGCATCACCTGCCCATCGTTTTTTACAGATGATCCAGAACTACCCCAAATCAGCTCTCCAGGTTCTCACCGCCAGAGCTGACTTTAGTGCGGCATTTCATAAGTGTCGAGCAACATTTCACCCTCAATCGAATCATCCGCCTTCAGGTCGGGCCGGCTGTTCAAAATACGGGCACAGCAATTCCAGCGAATAACAGCCTCCTGATTTTTCGGATCGTCCTCGCCGAGGGCTTGGTCAAAAGCCTCCATAGCCTTGACAAACCAGTCATATGCCGCAGTTCCTGCGCCCGGTCCGCCTTGATGGAGATGAAACTTTGCCCGCCGTTCAAAAATCACACCTTGGTAGTATGCCTTGCTGTAGGAATTATCGAGCTGCGCAATAACTTCCTGTGCCTGCTCAAAAGCCGGAACAATTCCTGACACCCGAAACTTATCGGTTAATGCCAGCAATAAGGTGATGAGGGCTTCCTGGTGCCCCGGCTGCCCGGCCAGAATATCGAGACAGATACTCTCGGCTACATCCGGTTCATTGAGGAGACGGTAACGTCTGGCTTTTTCAAGTGCTGCTTCGGTTGCCTCGGGTTTCAGGGGTTTTAATTGTATCATATTGATTGTCCTATAATTGGGTTTATCTGACGGCAGTCAGTAGATAGGTACATCAAGATTATATGGATTAAAATCGTATTTGCAAGGGGATACGTTGAATCCGCCGCAGCCCTTTTTTCAAGCGCCGGACCATTTCTTTCCGCACAAAACCCATAAACGGATGCGCTTCCGGCAAGGAATGCATAAATCTTTTCCGAACAAAGGAAATAACTATCGTTTTTTTCCGCTTTCATCCACTTTTGCATGCATGCTGCAATACATGACCAGGCTCCAGAGACAGGCCCAGAGCAATGACAAAAAAGCCAGGGCCTGCAGCAGCGGCCATTGAAAAGAAGCTGCCCCCAGCCGTACGCCGGCCCAGTAGGCAGCCGGCCCGCCCAGGGCACCGAACACCGCCGACAGTACGGGCCGGGATTGCAGCCAGGCAAGGCTATGATGCGGCGTGATGGCCAGGCCGAGCCAGATCACCATCAGCCAGAGAGGAATGGGAAATCCGGCAGTGGTAAATTTAAAAAACCCGATATGCTGCAGGGTGCCGTCAACAGCCAGGCCGAGAAACGCCATAATACCCATCATTTTCAAATCCGCAGCTCTGCTGCCGGTCAGGGCAAGATGCATGAGCAGTAGAGGCAGTGCGGCCAGTGCTCCTCTGTTGCCCCCCAGAACACAGAGAAACCAGATGAGCTGATATAAAAGCACATTGATGAACCCCGGTAAAAGGGAAGTAAGCCGGGACAGGTGCCCTGGTGATGACTTTAAATTTTTGATATCGATACAACCTCCGGATTTCTTGTATTTTGCCAGGTTTTCAGGGGCAAGGCACTCATATTTCCATGAGCCCTACCGCCCTCGATGGCCCGGACGGGATGCCACGAGTTGAACAACGCTTATCGATCTTTCCAGAAAACCACCCTCGCAATAGCAGAGATAATATTCCCAGAGTCGCCTGAAGGTCTCGTCATAGCCATTATTGCGCAGGCCGGCAAACGATTCATTAAAACGACTCCGCCAATCCCTGAGGGTCCTGGCATAATCGAAGCCGAAGTCATCTAACTGCCGGACAACCATGTCGGTTTTTTCCGCAATCAGTTGCAGCATCCTGGAATTAGACGGCAGACAACCACCGGGGAAAATATATCGCTGGATAAAATCAACTGTACGTGTGTACTGTTTATACTTCTGGTCGGTGATGGTTATGGCCTGCAACAGCATTTTCCCGTCCGGCTTGAGCAGTTCACCGCATTGAGCAAAAAAAACCGGTAAAAATCGATGGCCTACAGCCTCGATCATTTCGATGCTGACCAGTTTATCGTACTGGCCCGTCAGATCCCGGTAATCACTGCGCAATAGCGTTATCCTGTCAGTCAAACCTGCATCCCTGACTCTTTTGGCAGCCTCCTGGTACTGCGCATCTGAGATAGTGGTGGTTGTTACATGGCAGCCGTAATTTTTTGCCGCATAGATGGCAAAACCACCCCAACCGGTACCGATCTCAATAACCCGATCCGTAGGCTGCAGATCAAGTTTGCGACAGATGATCTCCAGTTTATGGGCCGATGCTTCTTCAAGACTGGCGTCAGCTCGGGGATATATTGCCGAGCTGTACATCATGGTTGGGTCGAGAAAAGACGCGTACATGTCATTACCAAGATCATAGTGGGCCAGGATATTGCGCTTGGACCGGCTTTTACTGTTGGCGTTCAGCGCATGGCGCAGCAGATCGACAGGTCGGAGCAACCATGCAAAACCCCGTTCCATTCGATCTAAGAAAGCCATATTGAGCACCATAATCCGCACCAGAGCCGTCAAATCATCGACTTTCCAGATTCCATCAACATAGGCCTCGCCCCCGCCGATCGAGCCGCCCAAAAGGACCTTGCGGTAAAAGCTTTTGTCGTTCACCAGAATATGCGCCCGTAACGATCCTCCTTTGCCAAAGACCCATTTCTTATGGCCTTCCTGCAGGATAATCTGCCCATGCTGCAGTCCGGTCAACATTTTCAAGACCAGAAATCTCGACCAGCTGACCGGAAGCGATTTCTTGGTTGCTGAAGTTTCACATCGGGCGGCGGTAGTGCTGTTATTCATATCATCTCCTTCTCATAGGGAACATAAGGCACCCCTTTTCTATAGAGCTTGAAGGCCTGCCAGTAGATTCCGGCGATTATATAGAGCGTCATGGCCGGTCTTCTGAGCAGCTCTTTCGTCACAGTGTTCCTGGCAAAGGGGTGTCTTCTCAGGTTGAGAAATGCCTGAAAGACACGGCCCCGTTCATCGTCTACGCCAAGCTGTACCGTGAGGGTTTCAGCCGGGGCTTTGATCTTCCAGCTATAGTGCTGTTGAATCGAATTAAACGGCGATACACGAAATTGTTTTGCATTGTCAGGCTCAAGCGCATTATCGCCGACATAATGCGCGTACTGATGCCGCTCATTCCAGGGAATATTCGACACTTCAGCCAGGAAATGGGTCAATATCCCACTGCCGTCATAACCGTAGTAAAAATTTACCGGACTAAAGTACACCCCCAGGGTTCGCATATTGAGCAGCCCGCAAACCTGCCCGGTGACCGGCCGACCTGTCAGCTCCTCCATCCTGTTTCTTATGGCACCGGCTAACGGCACGGCGGGGTCTCCATAATAATCAGGACGATAAAATCGACTGAGAGCCCGTCTGGTCGTCGAAAACCACGGGAAAACCGAGGGCAGGGCGTCAAGTTCATCAAGATTGAGAAACCACATAAAAAATCGGTATTGAAAACGGTGTTCCACTGGAAGCTGTCGTTTATGGGCGATGGTGCCCACGTACAGGGCCGGTTTCATGATCGCTCTCCTATTGCTGCGCAGACCCGCAGCGCACTTCGGACGCCATCTTCATGAAATCCGTTATACCAGTATGCCCCGCAGAAATGGCTGTTGTTCAGCCCTGAAATGTCCCCCCACCGCTGTTGCGCCTGTATGGCAGCGACAGTATAAACCGGATGGTTGTAGGTAAAACGCTGCAGGACATGTTGCTCAGGGATTTCTTGATTGAGCGATACCAGATAGGTATTTTTTTTAGACAGGCGCTGCAAAATATTCATGTTGTAGGTAAGCGTCGTCTGCTCCCTGGCGACATCGACCATATTGTAATTCCAACTGGCCCAGGCCAGTCTTCTTTTGGGCAGAAAAGAGATATCACTGTGCAGAACGACATTATTTTCCGAGGTGTGAAACTGTCCCAGAACAGATCGTTCCGCAGCGGATGGCTCCTGCAGCAGATAAAGAGCCTGCCTGCCATGACAGGCAAAGATTATTTCATCAAAGCCAGTGGTTCCTTCTGCGGTGCTCACCTGCACCCTGTTGTCTGCTCTGGCAACGCCGACGACTGCACTTCTCAATCTGATACGATCACGAAAGCCCGCCGTCAGGGGCTCAATATAACTACTTGAACCTCCTTCAATGGTGTACCATTGCGGCCTGTTGATTATGTCGAGCAGTCCATGATTATCGAAGAATCGAACAAAAAACTGCAGGGGAAAATCCTTACAACTCTCAAGTCCCATCGACCAGATCGCCGAAATGATCGGCAGCAGATAATTCTCTATAAACAGAGCTGAGTAGCTGTTTTGTTCTAAAAACTGGCCGATAGTGAGCGTTTCGTTTTCACCAGCGGCCCTTCGCACCTGTTTATTAAAGCGGACAATGTCTCTCACCATGGACAAGAACCGGGGACGGACCAGGTTGCTGCGCTGGGCGAAAAGAGTGTTCAGGTTGTTACCGTTGTACTCGAGATCGATGCGATCGTTACGCACCGAAAAACTCATTTCGGTCGGCTGGTACTTCACTCCCAGCCGCTCGATCAACTCGATAAAATGGGGATAGGTACGGTCATTGAAGACTATAAAACCGGTATCGATATCGGAGACTTCGCCGTCTTTTTCAACCCTGACCGTATGGGTATGCCCACCAATATAGTCATTAGCCTCAAAGACGCTGACATTATGGTGTGGAGCGAGGGTGTAGGCACAGGTCAGGCCTGCTATTCCGGAACCAACGATAGCTATCTCCTTTCTTCGCATACTCTCTCCATCTTCTCGTCAAGGTTAGGCCAGATGACACGTGGCAGATACGGATGAATCAGCCCGAGAGATGCAAAACGTTTTGGAATAAGAATTTTCATGCTTCTCTCTCTCCAGGGTGTCAGGCCTATCACGTTTACAGATCAGAATAATTTATCTTTTTTGAAATACAATGGTTATTTCGCCAACTGTAAAGCCAAGCTTCGACATGGTCGCCTTATTCAGCAAAATTTTGTCATCCACGAGAAACATCCAGTCGTCAAAGGTAATCTTCCAGGCGGTATCATCAACCTTGATGTTCAGCACATACTGCCAATTGAGGACGTTGCCATACAGCGTTCCACTGGCGCTGTTGACTACATCTTCAGCCCTGCCGGCATACCTGTGGTTGTCCAGTCGGTCCAGTATCCAGGTTCTTGTCGACTTCTCCCCATCGCTCCAGTCGAAATTTTCGGCAAGGATCAGACTGCCATCACTGTTGACAGTACCGGTAATTGCCACGGTGAACTGACGTGTCAGTCGTCCTTTTCTATCCTGCACTATGCCCCACCCCTTAGTCTGTCCCTGAAAGAAGCTATACAGATCAAGGGCAGGCTGGTTCGCACTGTACTGTTTCATGTCTATTGCGGAGCAGCCTGTCAGGACAACACAAAGAGCAATCATAATAAATAGTCGCATCGGGGTTCCTTCCTTTTTTCTGATTGGGTGGGGTAGAACCTATCATGGAATATATTATAAGATTGGAAACAACCCGCGCAACGATAGCCTAGATGCTGTTTATTGATAGCAAATACTATCATACAAATGACAGTTGCTCCTGTGCACATGGGATCATGATTGCCCCGCTCACCTTGGTACGCACCACGCTCAGTAAGTGTTGTTACTATCAATACTCCATCTATTTCTTATCATTGAAACAGGATGTGTCTGGAGGTAATTTGTTGGGAGAGATGGACTGAAAATCAATGATGGAGGCGGGCAACATTTTCACGCGAGAGGATTGTATGATGAAAAAGAATACAACGGCAAAGCGGGCGGTACTGGAATTGTCTCTTCAATGGCAGAGCCAGTATGGCCTGCACAACGACCGATGGTACGCAGAGAAAATTGATTTCTGGCGGGATTTTTTTCCAGGAAATCTGCGGCAAAATATCGCCGCCCTATCTCCGGGAGATGTCTATCGGGAAGCTTTTGATGCGGGAGGCCTGGTACCTGAATATACTGAGAAAAAAATTATTGAATTTCCTAAACATCTCTTTGTTAACGGACATGACTCGACTTTGTCGCGCCCTCTCCCCGGAAGGTTTTATCCACAGAGTTATGCCTGGAAAGCGCTCAATTCATTTCCGGAAACCACAACCCCGTTCAGACTCATAGCAGCATCGGCCAACACCCTCGTTGCCGACACCAATCATCCCCTGGCCAAATCTGCGCTGACAGTTGAGGCCACAATGATACAGTCCTTGGATACGGCCTCACAGCGTGGCGGTGCGGCCAATGATATTGCCGAGCTGCTCACGATAAACGGTCCGGGCATGCAGGTGCCCGACGCGAGATGTACGACACATCCCTATATGCCATATCCCCTGAGCAGAGAGAGCAAAGAGGAAGACAGCACATTTTATCGACTCCCGAGACTCGTTCATCATCTTGACAGCACGGCACGAGCGCACGTCCGGGCTATATATGGACGACTGTTAGCGCCGGGGTCAAAGATTCTCGATCTCATGAGCAGTTGGCAGTCCCATCTCCCCAATACTTTACGGGATTGTCACGTTACCGGTATCGGACTCAACAGGGAAGAACTGGAAAGTAATAAACAGTTATCTTTCTCTCTTGTTCACGACCTTAATATACAGCCGCTGCTCCCCTTTAGCGACCACCATTTCGATGCGGTTATCTGTACGGTGTCCATCGAATACCTGGTCCGACCTCGTGAAGTGATGGCCGAAGTTGCAAGAATTCTTCGCCCTGGGGGAATTTTCGTGGTTATTGCATCCGATCGCTGGTTTCCCGGCAAACAGATTGAACCATGGGCAGATTTACACCCCTTCGAGAGACAGGGGCTGGTTCTCAACTATTTCCTGCACGAAAAAGGTTTCAAGCAATTACGCACAGAATCACTGCGCGGCTACCCAAGGCCAGCCGAAGATCGACACAGCGACCGGCTGTATCTAGCCGACCCGCTTTTTGTGGTCTCCGGTATCCGTCGCAACTGATTCAGTTTACAGCCGATAAAAAATAAGGGTTGCTTCCTGATTTTTAAATTCGTACTCTCTTTTCTGGCTCCCGATTACCGGGAGCAGCTGGCGATGCTTAAAGAAAAACCGGCGCAACATCCAATTTCACAATAGCCTAGAATGCAAAAGAGGTTGCAGTATGGAGACAAGAAAAGAAAACAACAAAAAAGAACAGGACAACACCTTCGAGGAAGAAGAGATCATCGACAATGCCCTGCTGCAGATGGAGATACTGTATAAATGTCGCTGTGTCCAACCGCCTTTTGGCTCAAATGTGACCATACGCGAGATAAAGAAGGACGAATAGGACAGGGTCACACGGCACCGGATGAAGCGCATACCTGCATACCGATGCTTGTCGGCTGGACAATCGTATCCAAACCGCCGAGACCCTGCTCATGCGACACAGCTGGCCGGGAAATGTCCGGGAGTTGAATAATGTTATGGAACGGACCATGGCGACACTTGAAGGCGATCGGGTGACCGCAGCCGATCTGCGGTTTTACCTGCACCGCGGCAAAGAGCCCCGAGCTGTTGGCCCGGGTTCACTCCTGAAAGAGGTGGTGGCTAAAGCGGAAAAAGTTGCCATCCAGGATGCCCTGAAGATGACCGGCTACCATAAGGTCAAAACAGCGGAGTTACTGGGTATCCACCGCACTCTGCTGTATAAGAAAATAGCCAGATACAATATCGCCCTTCTTCCCGGCTGAAGCAGGGAGGGTGCCCGGTTGAAGGAGGTTTAAACAACCACGGGCGAGAGTTTCATCTCCATCACCGCCGGAAGAAATATCCTGCTGTCCATCAAACGGGGTTTTCCACTGATGATGGGCATAAAATCCATCTGGTCGAGAATTTCCTTTTGGAGATCAATTCCCGGTGCAATTTCAGTGATTTCCAGGCCATCTGAAGTCAGCAGAAAGACACAGCGTTCGGTAATATACACCACTTTCTGCCCTCTTCTGGCTGCATACCGCCCACTGAAAAGTGACATGCTCCACGGTTCCCTGAACAAACTTCTTCGCCTTGCCTTCCTGAGTCATACACAGCGCACCATCCTCTATAGCCATCTCCAGGCCACCTGCGGTAAAGGTGCCGACAAAAACGACCTTGCGGGCATTCTGGCTGATGTTGATAAAGCCGCCGGCTCCGGCCAGATTCTTGCCGAATTTACTGACATTGACCAGAGCAATAAATATACCATGCGTGGTACAAGGAATGCAGGACAGTGCTGCTGCGCACGGGGTGATAGCAAGATTGAACGGTTGGCGCAGAGATTGCACTGTTGCAGATCAGGGTAAAATGTTTATTCTGATCATTTCTACAGAGGACTGAACAACACGAAATTTTTACAATTCAAAAAGGAGAAAAAAATGCTGGCAATTAAAGGATCCGTCGCGGTCATCACCGGCGGCAGCGGGGGCATTGGCAAGACACTGGCTGAATACTGGCTGAAAGAAGGCGGGAAAGCGGTTATTGCGGATATCCAGGAAGAAGCATTGCAAACGACCGAAAAAGAGTTGCAGAAAATAAGCAGTGAAGTCGCCTCCATTGTCTGTAACGTGACGAAAGAAGATGATTGCAGCAGGCTGGCGCAGTATGCCATTGAAAAATTTGGTGCCATCAACCTTGTGGCGCCTTTTGCCGGGATAACCGGCGATGCCATGATGATCAAAACGGATCGCACAACGGGAAAAGTTACCGGCAAGATGTCCCTTGAGCTGTTCCAACGCGTTATCGATATAAACCTTACCGGGGTCTTTCTGACCGTGCGGGAATGTGTTGAACAGATGATCAATCATGACTGCAGGGGGCTTATCTGTCTGGTATCATCCACAGGATCTCTGGGAACGGCCGGCCAGATCAACTATTCTTCATCAAAAGCTGCCATGGCGGTTATGCCGAAGGTCCTGACTGCCGAATTTTTCAGGCGTAATATTGCCGACAAAATTCGCTGTATGGCCGTAGCGCCCGGCTATGTAGGGACGCAGATGGTGAAAAATATCGATGAAAAGGTCCTCGGCAAAATTATCGATCAGGTACCCATTGGCCGACTCATTGAGCCGGAAGAGGTAATTTCGCTGGTTGCCGAACTCTACAAAAACGAGGCTATGGCCGGCGAAACGGTTTTCATCCACGGTGGATTACGTCTGGGCTCGAAGGGGTAATTCCAGATGTTTAACGACTGCATATTTTTAATACGGAGGATACAGGCATGAAAGAAGTGGTGATAGTAAACGGCAGCAGAACGGCGATCGGCAGTTACGGCGGTACCTTGAAAGCCACGCCGGTCGTCGATTTAGGCGCCCAGGTCCTAAAGGGCACCCTGCATGCTGCAGGCTTGCGCCCTGTTGCAAGCGAAGAGTGTATCAAATTTGGTGCAGACAAAATCCGGGATGCGGGACAGATTGAACTGGAGAGTCGATACTATGACTATGCAAGCAGCTCTCAACCGGTGGAAATAGACCAGGTCATCATGGGCAACGTCATCGGTGCCGGCCAGGGCCAGAACGTCGCCCGCCAGGCAATGATCAAAGCAGGCATCCCAAAAGAGGCCAGCGCCACCTCCATCAACAAGCTGTGTGCCTCAGGTATGGAGGCTGTCGCTCTGGCGGTTCAGGCGATACGCTGCGGCGACGCCGATATTATTCTGGCCGGGGGCATGGAAAATATGAGCCTCGTCCCCTACGGCCTGCCGGCAGCCCGCTGGGGCCAGCGAATGGGAGATGCACAGATGGTCGACCTGATGGTGTTCGATGGCCTCCATGAAATTTTTTATGGCTATCATATGGGCATGACCGCAGAAAACATCGCCGCAAAATATGGCATCTCTCGTCAGGAGCAGGATGAAATCGGCGCACTCAGCCATCAGCGGGCCATCGCCGCCATCAGTAAAGGACTCTTTGAAAAAGAGATTGTACCGGTAGCAATCCCGCAGCGAAAAGGAGACCCGCGCATCTTTGCCGTCGACGAACGACCCATGGAAACCAGCACCGAGAAAATGGCCAAACTGCGTCCTGCCTTTAAAAAAGACGGTACGGTAACCGCCGGCAATGCATCCGGCTTAAATGATGCCGCCGCCGCCCTGCTTATTATGTCCGCCGACAAGGCCCGTGAATTAGGTCTCAAACCACTGGTGAAAATCAAGGCCCATTCCTCCGCCGGTCTTGATCCCGCCTATATGGGCTTAGGCCCGATACCGGCGGTGCGCAAAATCATGGCCAGACATAAGCTGACCATCGACGACTTTGACAGTATCGAATTGAACGAGGCCTTTGCCGCCCAGGCGATCGCCTGCATACGCGAACTCGGCTGCGACATCGAGAAAACCAACGTGCTCGGCAGCGGCATTTCTCTTGGCCACCCCATCGGCTGTACCGGGGCCCGTATCCTGGTCACGCTGATGAACCAGATGAAACGCAACAACCAGGCACTGGGGCTGGCTTCTCTGTGTATTGGCGGCGGTCAGGGGATGGCCATGGTGCTGGAAAATATTGCCAGCTAAAATCAAGAGGCACTGAGCTCCCATTAGCAAACAGTGCCTTTCTTGGCCGAAATACGGTATTTCAACATGAAGGAGCATACGCTGAAAAAAAACATCCTGGTTATATACCACTCCCAGGGCGGCACCATGAAACGGATGGCGGAGAGTTTTGCAAGAGGCGCGGCAAAAGAACCCAACATAACCGTCGTCTTCAAAAAAGCGGCTGAAGCCAGTCTCGAAGACCTTCTGGCCTGCAGGGCAATTGCCATCGGTTCTCCCGAATATTTTGGGACAATGGCCGGGATGATCAAAGATTTTTTCGATCGAACATATGAGGCCGCAAAGGACAAAACTACAGGTCTGCCTTTTATCGTCTTTGTCTGTGCGGGAAATGACGGACGGGGGGCAATAACCCAGATTGAAAGAATCGCTGCCGGCTATAAATGGAAACAGGTGCAGGAACATTTGCGAGTCGCTGGCCCGCCGACGGCACAAGATCTGGCCGCCGTGGAAGAGCTGGGGCAGACCCTTGCCGCGGGCGTCGATTTTGGTATTTTTTAGTGAATTAGAAATAAAGTACTTGTGCTCTTTACAAGTACTTTATTTCGTGAATGAACTTACACCCCTCAAGGGGGTACTGAACAGAGTCCCGCAATGCTGTTTGGCGGGATTAGTGAAAACCCCATCAGCAATAAACTTACACCCCTCAAGGGGGTACCAAACAGAGTCCCGCAACGCTGTTTGGCGGGATTAGTGAAAACCACCAGCAATCAACTGAACGCCCCTCAAGGAAGTACTGAACAGAGCCCCGCCCAGCACAAGTATTAAAAAGAATCCCGACCTATTTCCCGTTTCCCGGGCTTAGACGATGGACAATCTCTTTTTCCAGCTGCTTTGCCACCAGCGCCAGAGCCCTGCTTTCCCTGATAGGCCCGGAATTGTTCCAACCCATGACCAGTGCCGATTCTTTTTTCTGCCGGAACTCGGCAACTGAGTGCACCATGGTTTTCCAGCCGAAAAGTTTCTGCACAATGTGCCGCTCGGCAGAACTGAGATCTCTGTCCGTATCAATATCCGGATTGTTGTCTATTGGAATAAGCATATCTCCTTCAACCACCTCAACTCTTTAGAAATCTTTGGCCGGGGCCACAAAACGGCCGTGGGGCCATGATGGGGCTGCAATGGGTGTCCCGAGGTTGTAGCGAACCAGCCGATTTCTCAACTCCAGCAGGTTTTCCACCAGAGCTCCCTCCACCTCGGCGTAGGCCTGCTCGTCGACAACTCTTTTAACGACAATGCCAAGCAGCTCGGTGATGGCATTACCAACAGAGTTCTGACTGATCGTGACGATCAACCGCCCGGCATCATCCCGGTACAGCAATTGTTTATAAGCAGGTTTCCACCTAATCTGATTGGCAAACAACGGATCTTCCAGTACCTGCAAACGCAGCATCCGGGCCGCCTGATGGAACTGGTCGCTAAAGAGCAGGATATCTTCGATTTGATCAGGAAATGCAGCATCGGCGGGAATCCTGTTGTCCTCCGCCGCAACCAGGGCAAACAGAGCCCGGTAAAAATCGAGAAACCCTTTAAGAACCATATCGTATTCTTTCCAGAACTGCCCTCTGCTGAGCGAAGCTGCCCCGCCGACAACCTCCCAGCTGGGCAAGCCCTGAGGATACCCGGTGATAGCCAGTTTACATTTTTCAGGCTGAATCGGACGGAGCACTTCGAACTCCATGACCCCCAGAAACCGCCGATAGACATCACTTAAATAATCGAGAAAGAGACCGTTATGGCCGCTGTCGGTCAGATTTGGATTATCTTCGGCTGCATGGGGCGAGGATGCCAGCAGAGAGTTTTCAAAGACCATGAAATGGTTATGGATCATACGAATGCTCGGCACCCCGGACTTATTCAGCGGCCAGGTCGCATCCAGACTGGCTTCCCCGCAGAACACCAGATGTTTTTCAGGATCGGGATATTTCTCCAACATGAAATCCATCACCACTTTGGTCATCCGGCTAAAAACCAGATTTTCCCCCCGTGAAAGCTGGTCACGACGGACCGGTCGGCCCATGGGATCAAGCACTTTCTGTGAGGTATCGTAAATAATAGAGGTATCAAAGAGATTGGAATGACCAATCGCCTTGCGATAAAGGAGGAAGCCTTCCGGGGTGCGCAACAGCCCGTTTTCTCGGGCAAGATGACGCAGATTGCAGGGACTGTTGAAAAACTCCGTCGGGGCAACACCTTGTGGAATTTCTAAAGGGATCTGCCGGTGCGGGGTAGTTACTTCTCGAGGTGCGCCTATAGTCATGGGACCCTCACCAAATAATTGTTCCAGGAGGAAAAACAGAACTTGTCTCTCGGCGACAACGCTATAATTACTGCGTACCTTACAAATTATTCCTTTGTTTTTACAAGAGAATAATTTTCCTCAAAGTGCTCTGGGTTGGTCGTCCTTTGGTCATTTTCAGCATAAACCGCAGAAACCGCGCGACGGTACAGATGCATATTTCCAGATCAAGCATCGCACGGCATCATGGATTTCTGTACTTATATCCAACACTGTAAACAGACTGAATCAGCTCGAGGTCTGGAGCGGCCACGGCAATTTTTTTTCGCAGTTTTTTAATATGGCTGTCTATAGTCCGATCGCAGACGATACGACGGTCGGTGTAGATGCGATCCATTAACTGGTCCCGGCTGAAAATCTGTCCCGGCCTGCCAGCCAGAATGCTCAGCAGCTGAAACTCGACGGCAGTTAAATCAAGGGCTTTTCCCTGCAGGGTTGCCAGGTAACAGTCTTCATCAAGGATCAGCACTTGATCCGTCTGGGCTGGTTGCAAGCCTCGGCGCAAAACGGCTTTAACTCGAGCCACTACTTCCCGGGGACTGAAAGGCTTGCAGATATAATCGTCAGCGCCGAGTTCCAGGCCAAGCAGCCGGTCGATTTCTTCTGCTCGAGCGGTGACCATGATAATCGGAACATTGGAAAATGTGCGGATTTCCTTGCAGATCTCCAGCCCATCTTTATTCGGCAGCATAAGATCCAGCAGGATAAGATCCGGACTGTTGTCTCTCACCCACGGGACAGCAAGCATCCCGTCCCGGAGACACTCCGTTGCATACCCTGCCTGCTGCAGATAATCACGATGCAGTTCAGCCAGACGCTTTTCGTCCTCTACTATCAATATCTTTTGTTTCATCTGGTCGTTATCTCAGGCGCCTCTATAAAGAGGCAGTTGAATGTTTATCAAGACGCCGCCAAGCGGTGAACAACCAGCCTCAATTCTCCCCTGATGGGCATCAACAATATTTTTACAAATGGCCAGCCCGAGCCCTGCCCCGCCGGTAGCACGATTTCGGGACCCTTCACCCCGGTACAGGCGATCGAAGAGTCTTGGTAATTGTTCCGAAGACACACCCGGCGCCGAATCTTCAATGCGAATAACCACCATACCTTTATCGACCTCTGCCTGAACCGCTATTTTTCCTGGTGAATCAGTATAGCGGAGGCTGTTTTCAAGCAGATTGGTAAATAACTGGTGGAGACGATCAGGATCCCCGAGTAGAGAACAGGAATCGTCGACATCCAGATCTGTCGACAGTTCAAGTCCTTTCTGACGCGCCCGCTGTTCGAACAGTTCGACTGTCCCCACTAAAATTCCGGCCGGGTTGACCTTCACCCTCTTATAATTCAGGGCTCCGATATCGGACATAGAGAGTTCATAGAGATCATTGACCATTCGTTCCAGATGAATGATCTCTCCATGCAGGGCAGCCATTGTATCCGGATCAGGCTGCCGTATTCCATCCTGGACAGCTTCAATCTCACCGCGCAGGACAGCAAGAGGTGTGCGCAGTTCATGGGAGATATCGGCCACCCAGAGCTGCCTGTTCTTTTCATTTTTCTCAAGGGTCATGGCCAGGATATTGAAATCATCAGACAGGCGGCCCAGTTCATCCGCGGTAGTAACGGCAATACGTGTCTTGAATTGGCCGGCGATCAGCTGTCGTGTCGCTTTTGTCAGCGAATTTATGGGGCGCAACAGATGGATGGTCACTGGAAAAGTAAGCAGGAGAGACAGTCCCACCATCACGATGGTTATCAGCACAAACGACTCGGTTTGCTGTTCGACAAAAAGGAGGTCTCCAGAATGGGACAGCTCTTTAAACGGAATCAATCCCAGATAGCCGATGGCTTTTCCTTCGTGAGTGATAGGCCGCATGGTAAGGTTATTGCGCCTTGCGACATCGGGTGGCCCACCAATCACCCATCTCCGGTCAGCATCAAAAAGAACGATTCGCGGCCCCAAATCCCTAGGGAGCCTCGGTGGTAGAATTTCCGGCGGTGGCAGAGGCTCATCACCAGGAAAAACCTTTCCCCTTTGAGGGTCAATTCTTTCCTCAATATCAGAGAGATGGGACGCATCTCTATGTATTTTCCGCCAAAGAGGATGATTTCGGGCAATAAACTGCCAGCTGCCGTTTTGGACATAATAACCGGTCAACTGCACGGCAAACCTATCTAACTGTTCCACTTCCTGGCTCTTGACGTAATTTAAAAAACCACGATCAAAATTCCATTGCAGAAAGAAAAAAAGACCTACCGCAACGATCACGGTTGTCAGCAGGAGCGTGGCAAAGAGTTTGTGTCTGATGCTGATTTTCACAGAAATCCCTTGTTAAGTTGATCCCCTGCTTGAAATCAGGTGCAGAGGGGGATGATGCGCCATAAAAGCAGGATAGAGAACAAATGTGGAAGAAATATGAACCGGCAGTAAAAAATACCATGGCTTCCATAATTCTTCCACATTTCGCATCTAGCCTTGTAGAGGATCAGCAGCAAGAGAGGTGACCTGCGGCACAAAAAAAGCAATGAACTATTTCCATGAGAAAATGAGCACGAATGAGCGGAGCAACTGTTTTTATTATTGGCGGAGAGAACAAATTCTACCTTGATCTACAACAGCTCTTGAGCACCGATGAGATGGTTGTATACCGGAAGGAAAATTTTCAGCAGGCAATGGATTTTTTTGAGCTGTATCCGCCCCACATGGTGGTGCTCGATTGTCCTGAAGGGGTCGATGGCCTCACTCATTGTCAGACAATACGCACCATTTATCCAGAATTATTAATGCTGATATCCGAACGAAAAAATAATAGCTTTCATAAACTGGCGCTTGATCTCGGCGCGGACTCCTCAATGGCCTGCGGCGATGGGGCACCATTAGTTGCCGCAAACATCAAGGCATTGCTCCGCCGATTTATCCCTAAGAAACCAGACCTGCAGCTAAAATTCGGCAGGCTTACCGTTGACGCACGACGACGAGATGTATTCATAGACGGGCAAGCGATCGCGCTTTCTACTGTAGAGTTCCAGTTATTCTGGTCGCTTGCCCAAAAAGCCGGATCTGTGGTTTCCCGCGAAGTCATTCACCAGGATATATACAACACGAGATATAATGGATATGACCGCAGCATTGATCTGTACATTTCCCGTATTCGGCAGAAAATCGGTAATCATACCAAAGCGGCCAAATGTCTCAAAACGGTACGAGGTGTTGGTTATCAGTTTATTGATGATGCAGGTGGCCAGAACCTGCGGCCAAAAAATTGATACAAACTGTTACAATCACGAGATGTTAGAGCTATAAAACCTCTCGTTGGGGCAGTCGATATATACTACGGGATAGCCGTCTTTTTTCTAAGGCTGCGGAACACCTCGCCGGATAAAGGGGAAACAAACCCGGATTCTTTACAATTCCCTCTTAAGGGGAAGAAATACCTTACCGATTATTCGCTTGGAGAAAACAGGTTCACGATCGGTAAGGTACCAAAATGAAAGGAGATCAATAATGATCAGCAGTATAAGCAGCTCGAGCAGTACGATGTCGATGATGCGCAGCAGTGCTATGCAACGCCCCCCCTCACAAGGAAAAGATGCATTTCAGCTGTCTGACACAGATGGTAATGGCCTGGTATCCAAAAGTGAACTTGCGACTCTTACCTCAGAGATTTCTAAAGTTACCGGCAGCTCAATCAATGTCGATGATGCCCTGAGCACTAATGACACCGACCAGGATGGCAGCCTCAGTGGTGAAGAATTATTGCAGATGTTGACCGGCATGGGTTTTTCTCCTTCCGAGGTGACGCCTGGCGAGGGGGAAGAATCCTCTTCAAAGCCACCGCCACCGCCACCGCCAAGGGAGCAGGCAATCTCTGCCTATTCCAATAACTCCGGGGAAGATGATAGTCTGGCCCAATTACTCGAGTTATTACAGAACCAGGAGAATACCGGAACAAGCACATACAGCTCTGTTGACGTAACATCCTGAGTCGATGCGGCGGTATTCTAAGCCCGGTAAACAGGAAGCCAGCCGGGACTCTTTGTTATGCTCGCTTGACGGGTACTCTTTTTAATACCCGCCTGAGGGGTATACGTACCTTGAGACAGATTGGCTTCTTGCAGAAAACAAGAAACCGATCTGCGGGGTACTAAAGAGACGACGGTTTTAGTATTCAGATGGTTTATCCCACACGCTCCATCTCGTTGTTCATTTTTTCTAGTTGCTCGTCCCAAACCGGGGGTACTGAACAGAGTCGTCCTGGCTCCTTCTTGCCCCCGCATTTCTCTGTTTGCTCATTGTTTGCTCATTGCTTCCCTATTTCTTCCTCAATTCAGGGTTACAAACTCGATTAGAATCAATCATATCATCTCCAACTGAGAAACGACGCAAAAGAGACAGAGAGGGAATCAATGATCAGTCACGTAATTAATATAGTACTGACAATAATAGCAGGTCTGGCCATGCTGTTTCTTGCCCTGGCAACTGTCCATGCCGATGACAATTACGACGCCAACAATGGCCAGGAAAAACAAAGAGACCTGGGTGGCAGGAACAGTGTTCCTTCTGCCCTGGTGGATAGCGGTCAGGCCGGATGCTATGACATACAAGGAGAAATCGGTTGTCCTGCTGCAGGAGAAGCATTTAACGGGCAAGATGCCCAGTACCAGGGAACAGCGTTTAATTTTACCGATAACGGAAATGGTACGGTGACGGATAACAACACCGGCCTGCGCTGGCAGCAGATTCCGTCAGACCAGCCGTACAGCTGGGCCGATGCTCAAGAGTATTGCAAATCTTTAGAACTGGCAGGAAGTGGTCAATGGCGGACACCTACCCTGAAAGAACTTTTTTCCATCAGCGATTTTATCACCGGATGGCCTTACCTCAACACTGAGTATTTTCAGTTAGCTTCCGCACCTGACCTGAAACAGCAACAGTACTGGTCAAGCAATTATTACCACCTCGGCACGACTCACGACGGTGCACCTTCCACCTTCGGGGTAAACCATGGAACCGGCCATATCAAGGCCTACCCGGACGGCAGTGACGGCGCCTCGGTGGCAGCAAAATACGTACGCTGCGTTCAAGGTAAAGAATATGGCCTCAATATATTTCATGATAACCGGGACGGTACCGTAACCGATAAAGCGACAGGCCTGATGTGGATGCAGGAAGACAGCCTTATCGATCTCAATTGGCAGGAGGCTCTGGCCTATGCGGATTTGAAGAACACAGAAAAATTTTCAGGCTATGGAGACTGGCGTGTTCCAAATGTCAAAGAGCTGCAAAGCATCGTTGATTATACAGGTGTTTATCCTGCAATCGATGTACGTTTTTTTAGTATGACTGATCCGGATGCATATTTCTGGACGAGTACTTCCGCTTATTTTAGCCCGCAGAATCCTGGATATGTTTATGCCTGGTATGTAGCCTTTGGATATGCCGTTGATGCTTCCGGTGCAGACATCCACGGAGCGGGTGCCGTTCGTTTTGCCACCAAGGTCATGGGTGGTCCGGCAAGTGAGGAATCAGAACGTATCTATAATTACGTTCGCCTGGTTCGCGATACTGCCGAACCTAAAAGATAAGCTGCAAAACCACGTCAACAAAAACGCCAGGTTTCCCGGTTCCCCCCCTCTCCTCCCCCACGCAAGGGTACCGGGAGGCCTGGTTTTTTTTGAGGCCAGAGAAGCACGGGCGATAATACCCCCTTTAACCGGACCTTATTGCAATGCACCAAACGTAACTTCCATATTTCTTCCATATTTCGTCCTCAATTCAATATTAATTATACCGGTAACCCCACGTACCGCAGACCAAGAACTGAGGCTGGCTGCGGTATATTACTACTATTAAACGGTCACCTGACCACAATGGAGATAACACATGAAGAGATTTCACCCACTGAAGGCTGCTTTACTCATGGCAATACTGGTCCTGTTCCCGATCGCCGGTTGTGCGGCGGGCGACGATGCCAACAATAACCGACGCCAGGGCCCGCCGCCCGAGGCAATTTCCGCGTGTGCAGGCAAGCAGGCAGGAGACAGTGTTGAATTCACCGGGCGCCGCGGGGAAACAGTCAAGGCAACCTGCAGGGAAATGAACGGCCAACTGGCTGCAGTTCCTGCGGGAGGACCGCCTGAAGGTAATTGCAACTAGCCGGACACCTGTCAGCGTAGCTTTGTCCTATCACTAATCTCCCGTCGTTGGCGGGAGTACAGGGTGTAAAAGTATATGAAAATATGGAAACGATATGGATATCAAGATTGCAAGCCAACAAAAACAGCCGGAACAGAAGCCGTGCCAACAGCCATTGACCGGTGCCAATGACATGCCATGTGGACTAGCGGAAAACATCACCATGCGGCAAAGGCATGGTGAAAATCCCAAACAGGGATCACCTCGACCTTCAAGCGGCAAAATTCTTGTTGTTGATGACAGTAACGAAAACAGGGATATCCTGGAGATTTTTCTGGGTGTATACGGTTACGACGTTATCTCGACATGTAATGGCGACGAAGCCTGGTATTTATTTCTAAAAGAAAAATTTGATCTGGTTTTGACTGACATCTGTATGCCGGGACTGGATGGCAATGCATTGGCCAGCCGCATAAAAAACCGAAGCAAGGGATTACCGATTATTGCAATCACCGGATCAACCTGGCTGGCAGAAGAATGTTTCGACGAAATCATGACCAAACCTGTCTGGCTGCATGCTCTTCTGAATTCGATCACATTTCATCTCAACAAAGCATCTACCCGCGCCGGAACTGAAGCAGTAGTTCGATAATGACATTGAGGCAATCTCCCAATATTTATAATATTTATAATTGAGAAGTGGTATGACGATAAAACTTATAAGCGGCTGCATCGGTTGCGGGACATGCGTAGCAAGCTGTCCTACCGATGTTTTGCGTCTGGATCCTAAGACCAAAAAGGCGATAATCAAATACCCTGCGGATTGCCAGATATGTCATTTATGTCGAATGTATTGTCCGGTTGATGCCATCACCATAACCCCGGATAAATCTATTCCGGTCATTGTATCCTGGGGGTAATGATGCATAGCCAGACAAACAGACGAGGTCTCTTGCCGGCGATCTTGCTTTTTACAGGTCTGCCGATCTTCATCTATGCAACAGGTGATTTTCCGAGACGCACCTTACTAAAAGAATCCATTTCGCTCCTCACCATCATTGGCTTCTGCATGATGCTGGCCCAGTTTTTTCTGACTCGCAGCGGCAATTCCCTGCTGCTTGGGTCAAACATGGCCAAGGTCATCAAAATTCACAAGATTATTGGCTATGTATTCGTATGTATCATACTGGTTCACCCGTTTTTAATTGTCCTTCCGCGATATTTTGAGGCAGGCCTCGACCCCGCAGCGTGTCTCATTACAATTTTGCGTACATACAGTAATTCTGGAATTTTGATCGGTATTTTTGCCTGGTGCCTGATGTCCATTCTTCTGGTCACCGCGATTTTTCGCAAAAAAATTCCACTTCCATATAAAACGTGGGTGCAATTCCACAAGTGGCTGTCGATTGCCTGCATGATTTTTGCCTGCTGGCATGCCCTAGACCTTGGGCGTCATACGGATCGGGTTTTGTCCGCTTATATCATCTTGTTAGCTTTTTGCGGCATACTTTTGCCCTTAAAAAATTCTAAATCACCAACTGTTTTACAATCAGAGATCTCACGCCCCGGGAAAGGCGAAATAAGCCGGGACTCTTTTTAGTTCTCGCTTGACGGGTATGCTTTACAATCCCCCTCGAGGGGGATAAGTGCCTTGGTGGTCAAGTTTAAGCGTATAATTGCAAAGGAATCTCCTGATTCCCGGTTATTGACGAAATACTATGAGGAATAAGACACGAAATGACATCTTTATCGAAAGACCCGACGCTTCTTTCTCGGCGCCATTTTATGGCGTTAGCCGGTGGCATTGCCGGCATGGCAACGCTCTCTGCCCTGGGAGTTCCATCCGGCTGGGCTGCCAATACAGCAAAAGTTGATGTCGATACGGTAAACCGCAAAGAACATACAAGCGATGTTTTAGTCATCGGCGGAGGAATGGCCGGACTCTTTGCCACCGTCAAGGCACACGATGCAGGTTCTAAAGTAATACTTGTCTCGAAAGGACGTCTGGGCTCCTCGGGTCAGACACCCTTTGCCAAAGGCATTTTCACCTACGATGCAGCGACTGCCCCCATCAGCCTCGATGCGTTTGTCGACAAGGTTTCCCGTTCGGCAATGGGCACCAATAATCCAGTCTATACCCGACAAATGGCCGAACATTCAAGGGCCCGTGTCGATGAGTTGCGCCAGTGGGGATTCTTTGACTCGCCGCTTTATAACACATGTTTCAGCAAGCCAATCAAAGAACGAAATATTCCGGTGCTGGAGCGAATCGTTATCACCCACCTGATTAAGGAGAACGGACACATCGCAGGGGCAGCGGGTTTTAGTATGGATTCCGAAAAAATCCAGATATTCAGGGCAAAAAGTGTCATTCTCTGTACCGGCGCCGGAGGATTTAAACCAAATGGGTTTCCAATCTGCGACCTCACCCACGACGGCACGATCATGGCCTATACTATTGGCGCAAAGGTGACCGGCAAGGAGTGGAATGACGGGCATCCCGGTCAGGCGACAAATGCCGCAGCCTGTTTTGATGGCTGGCATGGGATGTTCGAGAGAAAACCGGATACGGTAGGGGTTGAAGTACATCACGATTTAGGGGTGGATTTGAATTATATCGCCTACGTCAATGGAGGACCGGTTGCAATGGGGCCTCCGGGGAGTGGGAACACTACAAGTAAAGGAGGACCGCTCACGCCTGCCGAATTTGCCCGCCCCCCCGGTGGCCCACCGCCTGGCGGTGGAAAAGCGCCGGGCAATGGTGGACCACCTTCTGGAAAGGGCGGAGGGCCTCCGGGAATGGCCGGGATACCTGTCGGCGGCTCCTCTGCCGGGATGTCTATTCATAAATCGGAAGGACTGGTGCCAATTAACGACAGATGTGCCTCAAACATCCCTGGTCTATACGCCGCAGGCGATGCTCTGGGGTCGTATATGGCGGGGGCTATTTACACCCAGATCGGATCCTCATTGGCCGGCTCGGCCGTACAGGGTGCTGTAGCCGGTACGGCAGCAGCCGATTACTGCAAGGCGGTTGATTTCCAGGACGTTTCGACAGCGAAACTAGACGATATACACCAGGAGATACTTGCTCCCCTGCAAAGAAAAGCAGGCTATAGCCCTGCCTGGGTAACGCAAACCCTGCAAGGCATCATGATCCCCAATTTTGTTCTGTACATCAAAAAGGAAAAGTTACTCCAGGCAGCTCTGGCATACGTGGAAGAGCTGAGAGATCATCATATGCCGATGTTGCGAGCTGCAGACTTTCATGAGCTCAGACTGGCCCACGAGACCGCCAACATGATCATCAGTGCGGAAATGAAACTGAAGGCCTCGATCATGCGTAAAGAGAGTCGTTGCAGCCATTATCGACTTGATTATCCGGAGATGGATACGACAAACTGGCAGGCGTGGATAAATATCTACAAAGGTGCAGACGGCTCCATGCAGTTTGAGAAACAGCCCTTTGCCGCCTGGCCGGCATGATTTCGGCGGATAAAGATTTCTTTTAGCAGCGCCCGGGTCGAAAACAGCTACGCAATATCATTGTTGAAAAGGAAATTGACGATCACTCGGAGTTGATTACAATATGTCTGGATGTAAAGAAAGAATCATAGAGAAGGAGGAAGCAATGCAAAAAAAGGTTCTGGTACCACTCGCCGATGGCTTTGAAATGCTTGAAGCACTCAGTATCGTAGATGTTTTTCGCCGGGCCGGGGCACATGTCGACTTGGCCGCTATCGGCGACACACTGCAGGTTACGTCATCGCATAGCGTACCGGTCATCGCCGACAGGAAACTTTTTGATTGTGCCAAGGAAGCATATGACCTGATTGTCCTTCCCGGTGGGATTCCAGGTGCGGAAAACTTGAAAAATTCATCCGTTCTGGCAGAGCTCTTAAAAAAACAGAACAGCGAGAATAAACTGTACGGAGCTATCTGCGCCTCTCCGGCCGTTGTCCTTGAACACCATGGGCTGCTCGACGGCAAGAAAGCCACGTGTCATCCCTCTTTTATCGAGCAACTGAAAACCCGGACGAACGTCGGGGAACGTGTCGTTTTCGACAAAAACTGCGTAACCAGCAGAGGCGCCGGAACCTCCATTGAATTTGGCCTCGAACTCGTCGGTATCTTGCTGGGAGAAGATAAAAAGAAAGAGGTGGCCAAAGGTATGGCCATTGATTGTCCGTGAACGGTTGAACGGATCCACCTGCGTGGGGAGTTGTCGGAACCCATCCCCCCGGTGGAACCGAGCATAAACCGGAATTTTTGACCATACCCTTTGCGGGGGCGCAGGACTCTGCCCTTTCAACAATCTTTTATTTTCTGCAAATGCTGCAGGAGCTCAATCGTTTTAATCTGCAGGTTCTTGACGGCCAGGTGGAAGTTTTGGAGAAACTGCGTTTCAGTTGGCGCACCCTCGTCTACCAGATCGGTGATTGCTTTAACGGCAATCATCGGCACCGAAAGACTGCGACAGACCCAGGCGATCGCCGCGGCCTCCATATCCTTGATAACCGCCTGGTTTTCCAGAATGAGCTGCAGATCTTTGCCCTGCAGGTCCAGGGAGTTGCCGGTTGAAATAATCCCGGTTTTCAGATGCAGCTCGGCGGCAAGAGAAGACGTATCATAACACGAATAGCGCCCGATTCCGTAGCGGTCAAAGCCCGGCAGAGGAATGCGCCTGTCATGAAAACAGAAGGTGCCGGAGCCAAGATAGACATCACCAATCTCGCATCCCCGGCCACCGAATCCACCTGCCGTGCCGGCATTAAGCACCAGGTCCGGATTGCATTTTTCAATGGCCAGATAGGTCATCAGGGCTGCCGGAACCGTCGCCACATTGTCGACGTGGAACTCCGGGTCGGTGCCGCTTACTACGACTGAAAGCTGGGCTTTTGCGAACCTGCCTTGAAATAGTTCAAACGGGACACCAGAACGAAACGGTTGCTTTTGTTGCCGTAAATCAAGAGATTGCAGCAATGTCCTTGCTTCATTTTTCATGGCCATTAAAATCGCAATTCGTACCATATGCCAAATTCCCATAAAATGGATAATGCAGCCGGGTAATTGATCCAGCCCAGAGATTACGTCCACTCTATTTACCGGGATGTACCGCAATGATCAACTGCCAACGGGAATTTTTTCCTTCTGCAGGCCGGTGTTGCACTTTCATGTTGCCAAAAAATACATTACAACTACAGTTGGTTACAAAATCATTAAAGGCAACGATGAGGTTATGGCGGAAAATTTTTACAGTACACGCAACAATTGCTATCCTGGACATTCTCTTTTTCCTGTTACGGCACAAATGGTACTGATGGTACTCATGGTCACTCTCCTGTGCGGCTGCACCCCCAGGGAAAAGCGAATTCTTGCGCCAATGGATCTTCCGGCACATTTTTCCAGGCCGGGGAAAGTCCCTTTCCAGGCCAGCTGGTGGCTTGATTTTCACGACGCGAACCTGGTTCTTCTTATCGACCAGGCATTGGCGGAAAATTTTTCTCTGCATCTTGCCCGCGAGAAAATACAAGAGGCCCGGGCCGTCGCCAGACAGGCAGGGGCATCACTTTTTCCGACTCTTGACGGGCAGGGGGCAATTACATCGACCAGAAATATTACGGAGAATTCAAGCAGTGATAATTTCTTACTGGGCCTCGCCGCCTCGTATGAAATAGATCTCTGGGGCAGACTACGCAACCAGAGAGATGCGGCAAGCCTTGATGCACAGGCGACAGAAGCCGATTACCACACTGCTGCCGTATCCCTTGCAGCAGAGGTTGCAATCATCTGGTATCAACTGGTGGAATCGGACCTGCAGCAGGATTTGCTCGTTCAGCAGATAGAAACAAACGCGAAGATTCTAGAGCTGATCTCCGTACAGTTCCGGGCAGGGCAGAACGGTATTGCCGATGTTTTGCAGCAGCGCCAGCTGGTAGAGAGCAATCTCGGGGATATGGCCATACTTCGTGCCGACATACAGGTGTTAAAGCATCAACTGGCTATCCTGACCGGTGTCCCGCCGGGAACCCTCAAGCTGCCGGAGCGGGTCCCATTGCCCACCGTGCCGCCGCTGCCCGAGACGGGTATCCCTGTCGATGTTTTGCGCGAAAGGCCCGACATTGAGAGCAGTTTTCTCAGGCTGCACGCCGCAGACAGCCGGGTGGCCGCAGCTGTTGCCAACCAGCTGCCGAAGCTTTCCATCTCCGCCGAGCTGTCTACCTCGGGGGATCGATCCAGAGACCTTTTCAACAACTGGTTCTCTTCTCTAGGCGCCAATCTTTTCGGACCGATTTTCGACGGAGGACTGCTGCAGGCGGAGGTTGACAGAAACGAAGCCGTCGCCAGACAATTATTTTACGCGCATGGTCAACTGCTTCTCGAAGCAATCGGCGAAGTGGAAAACAGCCTGGCCCGGGAAAAAGAACAACAGATCAACCTGCGCAGCCTTGAGACACAGCTGCAGTATGCCAGCCAAACCATCGATCATGTGGCAAACCGCTACCGACAGGGAGCTGAAGACTATCAACGGGTGTTGCTGGCCCTGCTGTCGCAACAGGGTCTACAGCGCAATATTCTCACCGGCAGACGCCAGTTGATTAATTACCGCATCTCGCTCTACCGCGCACTCAGTGGCCGCCTTCCTCTTCTTGAACCAACAAAAGCGCCCTCATCCAACGCCAAACCAGCAAGAGGCAGTAATCAATGAAATCAGCTGAATTTTCTGATCCGGAAGAAACCCCAGGAAAGAAAAGGGGTGTCTCCGTGTACCTGCAAATAGTCCTGTCCATCCTCATTCTCGGCTGCGGAGTGGCGCTGGCTGCCTACTATCTGAAAACCGGGCCCGAAGCAAAACCGAAGAAACGCCAGGCCAGCCCGCCGCTCGTCAAGGTCACAGGAATTCATTTTGGCCGCCATCAACTGACGGTGACTGGCATGGGCGCAGTCCTTGCTGCCAAAGAGATCAATCTCACCCCCGGCGTCGGCGGCGAGATCATCGCCATGAGCGACAACATGGTTCCGGGCGGTTTTTTTAAAGAAAATGAAACGCTGGTGCGCATTGACCCGGTCGATTACCAATTGACCATCAAACGCCTGCAAAGTGAAATTGCCAAGGCGCAGAACGATATCGAGCTGGAAATGGGCAATCAGCGCATTGCCAGAAAAGAATTCGAAATCCTCGGCGAGGCAGTCACCCCGACTGAAAAAAAACTCATGCTCCGAGATCCGCAGCTCGGTATAAAAAAAGCAACTCTGCAGGGAATACGAGCAACGCTTGCCCAGGCTGAGCTAGATCTCAAGCGCACCAGAGTCCATGCCCCATTTAATGGGGTCGTTCTGTCCAGATCAGTCAACCTCGGCAGCAGAATCAGTCAGTCAACCGTTCTGGCCAGGTTGGCCGGGACCGATCAATTCTGGCTGAAACTGGCTGTTCCGGCCGACCAATTGGCATGGATCAACTTCCCGGCTGACGACAGGAAGGGCTCCGAGGTACGAATTTTTCTTCAGGAAAAAAAACGCGGCGGTCCTTTTCGCACCGGCCGGGTCTTACGGCCGACGGCCGATGTCGAAGAGCAAGGACGAATGGCCACTGTTTATGTGGCAATCGAAGATCCACTGTGCCTTCAGCCCGGAAACCAACAAAAGCCGAGACTTCTTCTCGGTTCTTTTGTCCAGGCGGAAATCGCGGGAGTTGAACTGCCCTCCGTCGTTGCCATAGATCGGAATCATCTTCGCGAAGATGACACTATCTGGCTGCTCAGGGGTGACAACACCCTGGAAATCAGAAAGGTACGAATTGTCGCCAGAACCCTGGACCAGGTTTTTGTCGCATCAGGCCTCACAGAAGATGAACAGCTGATCGTCTCCGCCCTTTCGTCTCCAATGCCCGGCACTCCACTGCAACGCATGCCGGATGACAACGAGCAGCCGACCGAGGCCGGCAAGGGAGCAATAAGCCAGTGAATCACTCTCCACAAACAGGACAAACCGGTGTTATTGCCTGGATGATCAGCAACCGCGTCACCCCGAACCTGCTGATGATCCTGCTTATCCTTGGCGGGCTGTTCATGAGTACCAAGATTAAGCGGGAAGTGTTTCCGGAATTCGAGTTGAACACCGTGAGCATCAGTGTCGCGTACCCGGGTTCGAGTCCTGAGGAGGTTGAACAGGGCATCGTCCTGGCGGTTGAGGAAAGTATTCGCGGCATTGACGGCATCAAGGAAATTTACGCGACCGCCGACGAAGGCAGCGCCCAGGTCCGCGCCGAGCTCCGTGACGACGCCGACTCGCAAAAGGTATTCCAGGATATTAAGCAGGAAGTTGACAGAATAACGACCTTCCCCGTTGACGCCGAAGATCCGGTCATCTCTTTAGATGTAATAAAACGTCAGGTCCTGCAACTCATCCTCTATGGCAATGTTTCCGAACGAAGCTTGCGGGAAGTGGTGGAACAGGTGCGGGACAGACTCCTGCAGGCCAAAGGCATCACCCAGGTTGAGCTGAATAATGGCCGGGACTATGAAATCGAAGTGGCGGTGCCACTGGAGAATCTGCGGAGATACCAGCTGACCCTTGCCGGGATTGCCAGGATAATCGACGATGCCTCCCTCGAACTTCCCGGCGGAAAGCTGGAAACCGCTGCCGGAGAAATTCTGCTGCGGGTGAAAGACCGGCGCAGCTGGGCAAAAGAATTTTCTCAGATCCCGATAATCACTACCGAAAGCGGCGCCATTGTGCACCTGGCAGATATTGCCGAAGTGCACGAAAGCTTTGAGGACGCCACCCGTTTTGACACCTTTAACAGGAAGCCTTCCATGCAATTGCTGGTCTACCGGGTTGGCGATGAAACTCCCATCGGGATATCCGAGGCAACACGGCAGGCAATGCAGGACATTGCGGTGGATTTGCCGCCGGCAGTCAGTTGGGCTATCTCCGGGGATCGATCGGAGATTTACCAGCAGCGTCTTGAGCTCCTCCTGAAAAATGCCTTTTTCGGCCTGACCCTCGTTCTTATCCTCTTAGGTATTTTCCTGGAACTGAAGCTGGCCTTCTGGGTAACAATGGGCATTCCCATCTCCTTTCTGGGCGGCCTGCTGTTTCTGCCTTTTTTCGATGTCTCCATCAACATGATCTCGATGTTTGCCTTCATCATCGCCCTCGGCATTGTGGTTGATGACGCCATTATCGCCGGTGAAAATATTTATGAATACCGGCAGCAGGGCTTGAATCGTGTCGATGCGGCTATCCAGGGCGCAAAGGATGTAGCAACCCCGATCGCCTTCAGCATCCTGACCAACATCGTCGCTTTTTTCCCTCTGGCCCTGGTGCCGGGGGTGATGGGCAAAGTCTGGCGGGTCATCCCGGTGGTGGTGATCGTCGTATTTCTTATCTCCTGGCTCGAATCGCTGCTCATTCTGCCGTCACATCTGGCGCACAGCCGAAAAAACGGCGGCAACAGGCTCACCGCATATATCGGTGGGCTGCAGCAGGCATTTGGTGGAAAAGTACTCTATTTCATCCGTAATATCTATGGACCACAGCTCGCATTTATTTTACGCTTTCGATATCTTACCGTCGCCCTGCTGCTCGCGGTTCTGATCATTACCGCAAGCTATGTCAAAAGTGGACGAATACGCATGATCCTTTCCCCCCGGGTTGAATCGGACCGGGCGGTTGTCACCGCAACGCTGCCTTATGGCAGTCCAACCGCCGAAATGACACGGGTCCGTGATCAGTTGATCGACGGACTGGAAAAGATGGCCGAAAAGAATGGCCAGGAGCAGCTGCTGGAATCCGTGTATGCTATCGTTAACGGCAATACCGTCGAAATTAACGCCAACCTCACCCCACCAGATGTTCGGCCGCTCAGCACCGAAGCGGTCACAACCCTCTGGCGGCAGACGACCGGGCCGGTCATCGGCCTGCAGTCTCTGCGCTATGAATCGGATCGCGGCGGGCCGGGCAGTGGCGCATCCATCGCCGTGGAACTGAGCCACCGGGATATAGCCGTCCTGGACCAGGCAAGTAATGCCCTGGCTGCCAGGCTGGAAGATTTTGCGCAGGTTAAAGATGTCGATGACGGCTATACGCCGGGCAAGATCCAGGTCAATTTCAAGGTGAACCGCTGGGGAGAGAGCCTGGGTCTTACGACAATTGAGATTGGCAGGCAGTTGCGCAACGCGTATCAGGGGGCAGTTGCCCTGCGGCAGCAGCGTGGCAACAATGAAGTGACCGTCAGGGTTCGGCTGCCGGAAAACCAGCGCAGCAGCGAGTTTCATATAGAATCCCTGCTCATTACCACCCCCGCCGGAAACTTTGTCCCGCTGCAAGAAATTGCGACGGTTGAACGGGGGCGGGCTTATACCAGTATCAATAGACGAGACGGCCGCAGGACGGTCACCGTTTCGGCCAATGTTGCCCCCATCGGTGATTCGCCGATCATTTTCGCTGCGCTGAACAAATCCATACTCCCCGAGCTTGCCAAGACCTATTCCGGCCTGAGCTACAGCTACACCGGTCGACAGGCCGATCGTAAGGAGGGCGTGGCCGGCCTGCTCAGTGGATTTTTGTTTGCCTTAGGCTGCATCTATTTTCTGCTGGCCATTCCCTTTCGCAGTTACCTGCAACCCGTTGTGGTCATGATCGCCATCCCTTTCGGCATAATTGGCGCGGTATTCGGCCATATGATCATGGACTACCACCTGAGCCTGATGAGCATGATGGGCATGGTTGCCTTGTCCGGAGTCGTCGTCAACGACTCCCTGGTACTGGTCGATTACGCCAATAAGCAGAAACGAAAGGGAACACCGCCGACCCAGGCCATAAGAGATGCGGGCATCCGCCGTTTCCGGCCGGTGCTGCTCACCACCTTAACCACCTTCGGCGGGCTGGCGCCGATGATTTTCGAGACGTCCCGACAGGCCCGATTCATGATCCCCATGGCGTTGTCACTGGGGTTCGGCATAGTCTTTGCGACCGTCGTCACCCTGGTGCTGGTGCCCTGCCTGTACCTGATCATTGAGGATGTGCAGCGAGTTTGGACGCGCGCTCTTTAAGAATTGTGACTGCCTTGAAATTTACTCACCGAGAAGAGGAGCAAGACCAGTCTGATCGTCTTTTACATGCAGGGCTTCAACAAGAGCTTCAAGTCCGCTGTCAAGTTTGCTGAGCTGGCTTGGCGAGAGCTGCGATAACGCACTACTCAGTTTGCCCTGGGTCGGCTGGGGTGCCTTGACAAGATGGCGACGCCCTTCTTCGGTGACATAAAGATGAACGCTCCTTTGATCTGTTTTACTGCGGTCACGGCAGATGAGTTGCTTCTCTTCCAGTTTATCAAGCATATTACTGCAAGTCGAAGGATGGATAGAAAGCGCCGTAGCCAGCTGCGAAACTTTGACGCCCGGACTACTGTCGATTTCGTGGAGCATCCACAGCTTGGCACTGCTTAAGCCGCATATTTTTTCCACTTTTTTGGAATGCGCCTGCACTCCCTTGAAAACAATCCGCAATTTCTGGATGACGACATGTATCTGCTGATTTTTTCCACCCATCATTCCCTCCTGAAGGATAATTGTAATTCTCAGCTGAGTACTCTTTTTTTATTGTCCGATCCAGAGGTTTTTACGGCATGCATTGATATTATGGAAAAATTAAAAACCCCCGAGGACACATAAAAGATCCTCCGGGGTCTACATATCAACAACCAGTCCGGACTATTTCGCTGCCATACGCGCTGCTGACAGCCAGCCATTCCATTTTTCCTGATTTTTGGCAATCCATTCATCGGCATGGCGGGCGATATCTTTTTCACTCTTCTCCCCCCCATTCATGCGCGTGTTCTGCTCATTGATATCGGCCAGCGGCAAAGTAAACACCTCAAAAAATTTCTTTGCGGCCGGATTGTTGCCGACAAATTTTTTATTGGCGACAATCTGGATATCTGCGACAATAAAACCAAGCTTCACAGGATCTGAAACAGCACCTTGAATGCCACGTACCGTCATCCGATCCACCGCTTTGCTTTGCGCATTTGTTGGCATTATTTGAGGCACATTTATCCAGACTACGTCCTGTCCCGGCTTCACTTTAAAGATTGTCCAGTTTGGCGACCATGTGTAGAAGAAGAGTGGTTTGCCGTTTTTATACCCAGCCAACGCCGAAGCCATTCCAGCTTCATAAGAGGCTGTTATTGGATTGATGTGATCTTTAAGGTTATACACATCCATATGATGGCTAATAACCTTTTCACATCCCCAGCCTGGCGGGCAGGCTGTCAGATCGGCTTTCCCGTCATTGTTGGTATCAAATGCTTTCTTCACCTCATCTCGCTTAAAATCTTCCAGGGAGGTAATATGATATTTATCTGCCTCTCTCTTCGACACCAGATACCCCTGTAAGCCACCCGCTTTGACGACGTAGCCAAGCTTTTCAGCTTTTTTATCGAAATTCTTAGGGAGTTGATCATTATGTATGGGAAACCAGCCATTGGTCCAGTAATCAACATCTCCGAGGGTAACAGCCTTATAAAAAATAGGATTGGTAAGATCTTTAGGTTTTTTCACAACATAACCAAGTGCTTCCAACCCCCGTCTGACCAGTGCTTCCTGAAAAAATCCGGTATTCCATGTTGCCCGTGCAGGCTTTACGGTTATCCCTTTTCCCGGCAGGGCGGCATCAGCCGACGCGGTCACCGGCAACGTTGCCATCATCACGGCTAACGCTGCGCCAAGTATTACATTTTTAATCATCTGTTATTCTCCTTTGTTCTATTTATTCCCATTGATTGGGTAATTCTATCTAAAATTATTGCCAACAGGACAATTGCCAGTCCACCAACGGTGGCCAGTCCGATATCCAGTGTATTCAGACCGAGAACGACCGGGGCTCCGAGACCGCCTGCCCCGATAAGAGCGGCGATCACGACCATGGAAAGTGCCATCATGATGGTCTGGTTAAGTCCGGCCATGATGGTTGGTAGCGCAAGCGGTATCTGAACCTTGAGTAAAACCTGCCAGCCAGTTGCCCCAAAAGCCAGGGCGGCCTCGACCAATTCAGGGTGCACCTGCCTGATGCCAAGACTTGTCAGCCTGATCAGCGGCGGCAGGGCAAAGACAATGGTGGCCAATACTCCGGCAACATTGCCAATAGAAAACAGCATAACTATCGGCACCAGATAGACGAAAGCGGGGGTGGTCTGCATCGCATCCAGAACGGGACGCAGGAGTTTATCAAAACGATCGCTGCGCCCTGCCCATATGCCGAGGGGCACGCCAACAACGGCACAAAACACGACTGAAGAAAAGACCATAGCCAGCGTTATCATCGTTTCCGGCCAAAACCCAAGCAAACCGATCAGAACCAGGGAAAAGACGCTAAATCCGGCCAGTTTGAACCCTGAGACCCGCCAGGCGAGAAAAGCGAAGATCGAGATCACCAGTAATGGCGGCACTGCCAGAAGACCCTGTTCTACTCCGGACAGGGTGTACTCCACCGGCCATTTAAGGGCCTGAAAGAACCAACGATATCCTTCAACCAGCCAATCGATGAAACCGGTGATCCAGGTATCCAGCGGTATAACTTTTTCTTCAAAACTCAACATGCACCACAACTCCTTCAATTATCTATATGATTGCCATTAAAGTTCAGCTCAGATGGTCCAGAGGGATATGAGGTGACCTTTTGACGGATGTTCTGCAGCCTGGATGGCTGCGGCCAAGCCCCCAGGGATGGGTTTATGGCATTCCGTGAAAAGGTCACCTCATATCCCCATATAGCCGAACTTCAGTGGTAATCTGAATTTTATTAAACCCGGTAAACTTAGTGAAAGGCGGGACTTTTTAAACACTTACTTGTCGGATGCTCAACTGCCTGCTGCTCGAAATGTGCACCGTTTTCAGCCCGGTACAAGGTGCGTAGGAAGCGGTTTTTTGAAACAACACCGCGATAGACATTCTGGGCATCGACAACAGGAATAGGCCAGGCATGTGAGGCCACCTGCGGCAGAATATCCTGAAGACTCTCAGATTCCAGAACTGATATGGCGTCAGACAGAAAGGCATGTTCAAGTTTACTCTTACCATTTCCTTTATCGATTGCATCACGGAGCGAGTCAACGGAAACGACACCATTGAAACGACGTTCAGAATCAAGAACATAGGCAAATTCTCGATCTCGATTATTGAGCATTTCAAGTGTTGCCCGCGGACCACCTTGCTTGGTATGCCAGATCACAGTGGGCTGGGTATCACGGACAATATCGCCGGCGGAAATAACTCCGGTTGGATCCACTCCTCGAAAGAAGGCCCGGACATAATCATCAGCAGGATTCTGCAGAATCTCCTCCGGGGAACCGACTTGTACCACACGGCCTCCTTCCATAATGGCGATTCGGTCACCGATGCGCAGAGCCTCATCGAGATCATGGGAGATGAAAATAATGGTTCGCTCATGTCGATCCTGCAGTTTCAAAAGTTCATCCTGCATCTCTGTTCTGATAAGGGGATCAAGAGCCGAAAAGGCTTCATCCATCAACAGGATATCCGGATCAACGGCCAAGCCTCTGGCCAGGCCGACACGCTGCTGCATGCCGCCACTTAATTCATCAGGATAAGCATTTTCCCAGCCTTCCAGCCCAACCTGCTTCAAAGCATCCATGGCCCTTGCTTCCCGGTCTGGCCGTTCCATTCCATCAAGCTCAAGACCAAAGGCCGCATTTTCCAGCACATTCTGATGCGGCATAAGTGCAAAAGACTGAAAGACCATGCTGGTTTTACTTCTACGAAACTTCACCAACTCTGACTTGCTCATTTTGAGAACATCTGCACCATCCACCAGCACCTCGCCAGATGTTGGCTCAATCAACCTGTTCAGCATACGCACAAGAGTCGATTTTCCTGACCCGGACAGACCCATAACGACAAAAATTTCACCTTTATTGACGGTAAAACTGGCCCCCTGTACACCAACAGTAAGTCCTGTCTGTTCATAAATTTCATTTTTACTCTTTCCCTCTCGCAGTAATTCCATCCCTTTTTCAGGGTTGGAACCGAAAACCTTAAAGAGGTTTTTAATGGCTATTTTTTCCATAGTTATTACATCAGCGGCCTTTCGGCTGTTTATTTTGCATTCTTGATTAGGTCACGAAAGTTTCTTCCAATAATATTTTGGCAATATTGTTTTGTGGGAAACTATATTCTCCAAAACAATTAGTCAAGGTATTCTTTGCGGGCGAGAAAGACAACACGGTGGACTGCAGAATTAACTACTTGATTTTATATGAATAAAACCTGACAGGTTTTATTCATTTAAACGATGCGAATAAAAAGGAGAGATATTGAGAATGGCACAAAACAGACAATCAACCCTTTGCGGCAGGTCTGTTTGCTTTCCACTCTATTTTGATGTTGGCGGCAGATTCGGCTCCAGCCATTTTCTACAAACTACCATGTAGATACAAACAGAACTCAGAATAAGGTAGCCAAAGAGCTGGACACTTTTCGTCTTCAGGATAAAGGCGATAGCGATGACCATGGCTGCACTCGCCAGAATAAACAGCGGTCGGGGAATCTGCTTTAAGACAACGCGGCCGAAATGGGAAAAACGGATATGACTCACCATCAGGCCAACCGACAATGCCGCAATTACCCATAATACCTGGGGCGGAAAAACCAGGGCCGCACCAAGAACAACCAGGGCACCCGCGGGACTGGGCAGGCCGTTGAAGATGCCATCGGGCAGGTCTGTTCGTTTTTTATCCACGGTAACAAACCGGATGAGCCGATAGGCAACCCCGCTAAAGAAAATCAAGGCGAAGAACCAGCCAAACGAGCCGCCCGATCTGACGATGATATAGGCGGGCGAGAGTCCAAAACTGACAAAATCGGCAATGTCATCGAGATACGGTCCGTATTTGGTACCGCCATGTTTTTCGGCCATTCGGCCATCAAACAGGTCGAACAGCTGGCCGATGATGATAATGATAATAGCCCAGGCAAACCGCCCATTATAGGTCAAATAGAGACTGGTGACGCCGCAAAAAAAATTGAGTGTCGAAAGGATGTCGGCATACAATCTGTTGGGAATGAATTTGAAGATGAGCGAGGCTGACGAGAGGACAATGCAGGCGGTCAGCACCTCATCACCCATATTGATCACCTTGGGATTTTCTTCCAGCAATGCACAAAAGATGACCAGGGCAAAGCAGATAATTGCCTTTATTTTGCCAAAATTGTTTGCTGCCACGGAAAAACTGAGCAGAGAAAGAATTTTTCTGGCAAAAAACTGCCCGAACAATTCAACCGCCACCAGAATCCAGATCAGTTTCGTCGAGAGAATTCCCGCGTAGGCAAAGCCGATCAAGGGAGGCAGATAGGTCAACTTATCACACAACGGGTCCAGCCACTCGCCCCATTCAGTGACCATATCACAATTCCTCGCGACTATGCCGTCTACCCCGTCAAGTATTGCCGCGAAGGTAAAAATTACTATGCCAAGCTCCTGATAGCTGGAAAAGAAATAAAAGATCAGCGCGACCACTGCCATTGCTGACCGCCAATAACAAATTGCATTGGGATGCATCAACCACAGATTTGACAGGATAAAATCCTGCATGGATTTCCTGTGAATCATCGAGGAGAACCAGTAATAAAAGCCTGTCCCAATCAAGCCAGCAGACGCAATAACAAGTAATCTTTCCATATTCTTCTTTTGCTGAAGGGAATAAATTTTGGCTAATATCACGTGTTGCCTAAAAGCCTGTTCATTTCCGGCCTATTTAGTACCTTACTCCTAGAACTCTGTCAAAAAAAAACAAGAGAGCTGCAGATACTCTCAACATCAATAACTGGAATGTACCGCCAAGGAACGAACCCCGGTTATTTCACGTTTTACGGAGTTAGCATCTTCTCCGTGAAAAGTTTATTTCGAAACGATGGGAGGAAAATCCTGCAGAAGGCAGAAACAAGAAAACCGGCCGACTTTGGCGAAGGCTACCGGAGATGTTGTGCTGATCTTTTGTGGCGAGCCGCCTGGATGATGGAATAATCACGTAAAGGATGTTGAGACCGTCTGCCGTTATAAGCGTTGAGCCTGCCAGTATCTCTTCTGCCAGTACTCATTATTCAGGCTGGAAATAGTGACGCCCTTTGAGCCGGAAGCATGAATAAAAAGGTCGTCCTCCAGATATATACCGACATGTTTCTGGAAAATTCCCGTCTTAAAAAAAATCAGATCTCCTGCCTGCAATGAATCTTTTGCGATTATTTTGCCTTTTTTTACCTGCTCCCTGACTGTCCTTGGCAGATTCTTGCCGAAGAGTTCCTTATATGTAATCAATGTGAGTCCGGAACAATCCACACCGTCGTGGGAAAGTCCACCATAACGATACCGGGTCCCCTGCCAGCGGGTGAAATATTCTTTCAGGGCCTCAGCTATCTCCTCATTTTCATCCTGGTCCGTTCTCGACTGACTTATTCCGTCTCTGGAGTTGCAAGCATCATTGGGGGTATACATGACGGTACTTTTTGTCGAACATCCGCTTACACAGCAAAAAGAGAGCATTACCATCAACAAAAAGCTGAGACGAAGTGCGCGCGGCGGCCTCATTTTTACCGGTATGTCATTCATGCAGTCTGTCTCCGTTCCATGGACATTTAACGTATTGTTACGCAAATAGACGTTCCCCTAACGTTTACCTCCACCAATAATATAGAAAAGATGCTATAAATTCAAGCAAACAGAACATTTTATCCAAAAATAGATTGCACGGTTAGCCGAACATTCTATTTTGTGACTACCACTAAACTTCAGCTACATGGGGAGATGAGGTGCCCTTTGCACGGGTGTTCCGCAGCCTGGATGGCTGCGGTCAAGCCCCCAGGGATTGGTTTATGGCGTCCCGTGAAAAGGGCGCCTCATATCCCTCTGGACCTTCGAAGCTGATGTTTAGTGGTAATCGCATTCTATTTTGTTCCGCTGCACTCTGGAAAATTTTTCAGGGGGCGGCCCCATGTTGCCGACAACCAAACAACAATCGGAGACGATATTATGAAAGCAGTTTTTCTGGATGCGGAAGGCCTTCATACCTTTAGCCTCACCAAACTCGAGCAGGAATGCAGCTCTCTGCAGATTTTTCGCGCCACCAGTCCGGAACAGATAGCAGAGCGCATTATCGGAGCTGATATTATCATCCTCAATAAAATTAACATAACCCGTCAACATCTTGAAGCGGCACCATCTGTACGGCTCATCTGTATAGTTGCCACCGGCACTGATGTCGTGGATGTCAACGGAGCGGCCGAGCTGGGAGTTACCGTGTGCAACTGCCAGGCCTATGGCACCGACTCGGTCGTGCAGCATGTTTTTGCACTCATGCTCGCCCTGCATACCAACCTGCTTTCCTATCACACTGCGGTTCTGGCCGGACGCTGGCAGACAGCGCCCCAGTTCTGTTTTCTCGATTACCCGATCGTTGAATTAAAAGGCAGAACACTGGGAATCGTCGGTTATGGAACCCTTGGTCGCGGGATCGCTGCAATCGCCCGGGCTTTTGGTATGACGGTGGTAATTGCCCGGAGACCGGGAAATCCCCCGGACGATCGGCCTCCGCTGGCAGAGATGCTCACTGACATCGATGTCCTGAGCCTGCATTGCCCGCTTACCGAGCAGACGAGGAACCTGATAGATGAGCAGGCCCTCGGACTGATGAAGCCGACGTCATTTTTGATCAACTGTGCCCGCGGCGGCATTGTCGATGAGCGAGCACTGGTTCAAGCCCTGCAGACCAAAACAATCGCCGGCGCGGCGGTCGATGTCCTGAGCGTTGAACCGCCCAGAGCCTCCAATCCGCTCCTTGAGGCAAAACTCCCCAACCTGATCATCACGCCCCATATTGCCTGGGCCAGTAAACAGGCTCGTCAGAATATTATCGATCAGACCGTGGAAAATATCCGGGCCTTCAAGGCCGGTACACCAATGCGGAAGGTGTAGTTCACTGCCGTCCTGACAGGTTATGCCAAATCTTCACAACTGTCGGATGCACTGCAGTTGGTGGTGAGGACGATCTTTTTCAGGCAGCAAGAGTCTCTTTGATCGCTACACCAATTTGACTTATGGTATACGGTTTTTTAACGAAGCGGCCAGCTCCGAGCCTTTGAGCCTCTTTTACTTCAGTGTCCGCAGAGAAGCCACTGACGATTATTGCTTTCAGGTCGGGAAGCGTTTTCTTTACTCTGGCATAGGTTTGCCGACCGTTCATTCCCTTTCCCAAAATCATATCGAGTATCAATAAATCAGCAGTATGCATCTTGAGATATTCGAGCGCTTCCTCTCCTGAAGCGACAACATTGACGTCATAGCCAAGGGATTTCAGTATCTGACTGCAGATTACCTGTTGCTGGGCATCATCGTCAACCACGAGAAGCCGTTCTCCATTGCCATAAAGATCTTTCAGCTGCCCGGTCACTGGCTGCATCTCAATATTTGCGCGCGTTGCAGGGAAATAAAGACAAAAGGTTGTCCCGGTTGTGTTGTTTTCGACGAAGACAGCACCTTCATGATCCTGGACAGTGTTCCAGACAATGGTGAGCCCCAGACCGGAACCGCTGGTTGGGCCCATTTTCTTCCTGCTGAAAAATGGGTCAAAGATATGCTGCAGGTCTTCATCAGAGATACCGGGACCTGAATCAGATACACGCACCACCACATATTCGCCCGCTTTAAGGTTCTGCTTCCCATTACCGGGAGTATCAATGTGTTCATTACTGGTGGCAACGACGATTTTGCCAACATCCCCAATCGCCTCTGCAGCGTTGGAGATTAAATTCATCATACTTTTCCTCGCGTGGATTGGCGAGCAGTGCATATTCCACAAATCGGCCTGAAGTTCTGTTTCTATTGTTACCCCTGGATGCTTTTGCGCAATTCTCAGGTGCTCCGGTGAACAAATATATTCCTGGATAAGATGGTTGAGATTGACAAGCTCCCGCACACTGGCTGCACCTCTGGCTATCGTCAACACATCGGAGACCACCTCTGATGCCCGTATCCCGGAATTTTTTATCATCTCGAGCGGTGCCCGCAGCGGACTTTCCTGCGGAAGATCTACCAGTAATAATTCGGGATACCCAACGATCCCGGTGAGAATATTATTCAGATCATGGGCAACTCCGCCGGCGATCAAACCGATTGACTCCATTTTCTGTGCCTGCTGCAGCCGGGTTTCGAGTAATTTACGATCATTTATATTGCGAACAGACGTCACCAGGAGCTGGCTGTCATGGTCTTCCAGAACCCGACTGCGCATTTCAATATGTATTTGTATGCCATCCTTTCGCACCCCGACGGTTTCTATAAAGTTATTGCTGACAATATCGGTATCTTTGGGAAGGCGAAGTGTATCGGCGAGAGTTTTTCCTCGCAGATCTTCAGCCAGATAACCGAATATCTTGCTGAAAGTTTCGTTTACATCGATGATGCCATGCTGATTGTGGAAAACAATTCCATCAATAGTGACCTCCGAAAACCGCTTGTAGCGCTCGTCACTCTCCCGCAGGGCATTTTCTGTTTCCTGATGTTCTTCGATCTCTTCCAAAAGTCTGATATTGGTCCTTCTCAGCTCCGTTGTACGCGCCCATACGGTTTTTTCCAGGTGTGCTTTGTGCTCCTGTAAATCCTTTTCTATCTCCTTTCGTGCGGATAACTCCTGTTCCAGAGTATGGGCCATTAAATTGAAAGATGTCGACAACTTTCCAATTTCATCTACCGATGTAGCAGCAATTCTATGCGAAAGATTCCCTCGGGCAATTTCGTTGGTACCCTGCACCAGATTGTCCAGTGGTCGCGTCAGCAATCCGGCAAGGATTCCACCAAGAATGGTCGACACAACAACCATTATCGCGCCGATCCCCATCGCCTCACGAATGCGCGAGGCGGCTTCCTGTTCGATGCTCTTCAGCGAAATCTCGATCTTTAAGAGATATACAACCTTTCCTAAAGCGGTAATGGGAGTGACAAGTTCTAAAAATTTATGGCCACTTACCTCAACCTGACGATAATCCAAAACCTTATTGTTGATAATATTCTGGTAAAAGGGGGTATTCGTCGATATCTTGGCCTGCTCCTTCTGCGTGGTCAGCCAGGGTTTGCCATCCACATCGAGAATGGTGACCTGGCGGATGTCACTATTGTTGATTAATTCATCGGTATTATCGATGATAGTGACATAATCCCAGTCGAAGATATAGGGAGTGACCATCTGACTGAAAGTTTTGGACACTTCGATGCCCCGCTTTTCTATTTCGTGGTGCATTGTCTTGATGATACGAAGATAGGAAGTGACCGCAAAGACGCTGCCCATCAGAATTATCAGCACCAGAAATGAAAAAATGATCTTTTTTCGTATACTCAGAAAGGGTATCAAGAGAGCCTCAAGTTTGTTATGCAGAAAGAGAATGTTGCTACAGATTTGTCATCGACTTGATTCCCCGCAGCCGTTTAATGACATCACGAACATTATCGTAGTCACTGTCTTTCCCCACCTTAAAGCCTTTGGTTGACAGTTCCTTAAAGATCTCATCACTTTTTGGCGATGCACTGATCTGCAACATTGCCTGCTGGATCTTAGTGAACTGTTCTTCAGGGAGATCCTTTCGGGCGACCCACAAGCCGCGATAAATCGGTTCTGATTGCCAGAGAATCCGCATCTCCGCCATATTGACATCTATTTTATTAAAGGACGTGATAGAGGTCGCTCCGGCATCGACATGTCCTTTATATACAGCCAGCAAGGAGTTTACATGCCGCTTCAAAAACCTGACTTCCGAGAAATCTTCTTGAGAAATCCCCGATGCGATCAACCGGGCCAGAGGAAAGAGATAGCCTGACGTTGAGTCAGGGTCAGTAAATGAAAAACTCTTCCCTTTCAGATCCTGCAGGCGCTGTATGCCGGAATCTTTTCGAGTGACGATTATGCTGTGATAAAACTCCTCCTTACCTTCACTTATGGTCCGGCAAAGGATTTTAACGCCGAAACTATCCTGAGCCGTCACATAGGAAAACGGACCAACATAGCCAATATCCACCTCCCCGGTATGCAGTTTATTGATGACATCATCATAGGTTTTGCTTCCAAGCCATGTGAACCTTATCCCGGTTTCTTTCACCAGTTCACTAAAAAATGCACTGTACGCCTGTTCATTCCCCAGATTGGAACGATGTGGAATAATGGCTATTTTCAATACGGTTTGCGGGGATTGGCAATATCCAGCCACAGGGGATGCGCAAAGCGGCAGGATGAGGGACAAGATGAAAAGACAGATGTTTTTCATTACTGACTGGTGATAAAGCATGATGGCCCCCATTTTAGACTCACTGACATCGGTATGTAAGTTGACCGAAAGGCGAAACGAAATGTGATTACCACTAAAGTTCAGCCTGGAAGGTCCAGCGGGTTATGAGGTGCCCTTTGCACGGGTGTTCCGCAGCCTGGATGGCTGCGGTCAAGCCCCCAGGGATGGGTTTATGGCGTCCCGTGAAAAGGGCACCTCATATCCCCATATAGCTGAGGTTTAGTGGTAATCACAAAACGAGAATTTTATTACTCTATTATTGCAGAAAATGAAAGCGGCGCCTCTTCCCAGGCTCTGATTTACGCAGATATAACGATGTGAACAGGTTTTGTTTACTAAACGGAAGAACAACCAGGCAACCTCATTTTACGCAGCAGCTTTTGAAAAATTACCACCCGATTATCCTTGACCTCGAATCACAGGGTGACCACATTGTAATCGTTGTGATGAAATGGCGGAGAACGGATGAAATACACAGCCGAACATAGAGTGCAATTCACTCAGCTACCACCGCCAAGCCCTTCACAACACCGGCCAAGCAACAATAATCCAGTTATTTCAAGGAGCGAACCATGACCAAGATTCTGATAGTATATTACAGCATGTACACGCATATCCACAAGATGGCGGAATCTATTGCAGAAGGTGTTCGCAGCGTTTCAGGTTGCGAAGCTCTCCTCAAAAGAGTTCCTGAGACTTTATCGGAAGATGTCCTGCGCGCGATGGGGGCACTCGATGCACAAAAAAGCATGGCGAACGTTCCGGTTGCAACTGTTGATGATTTGGCGGCGGCCGATGCAATTATTTTTGGTACACCGACACGGTTCGGTAATATGTGCGGACAGATGCGTCAGTTCCTCGACGCAACGGGACAACTCTGGATGCAGGGAGCCCTGGTCGGAAAGGCGGGAAGTGTTTTCACCAGCACCGGAACGCAGCACGGCGGGCAGGAATCGACCATTCTCAGCTTCCACACTACCCTTCTTCACCAGGGCATGGTTATTGTCGGTCTCCCTTATGCCTTTGCCGGCCAGATGGATAACAGCGAAATTACCGGAGGATCCCCCTATGGTGCCTCAACAATCGCCGGTACGAAAGGAGAACGGGTGCCAACGGCTAATGACCTGGCAGGAGCACGTTTCCAGGGGGCCCATGTTGCCGATATCGCGAAACGACTCTGCAGACAGAGCTGAGCAGCGAAAAACGAACTGGCGGCAGATGACCGATAACGCGCAATAGTGCCAAGCCAAGGCCGTACGCTCTATTTGCCCGCAACTTTCGATGGCGTTCTCTCTTTTTTATTGACAGATAAGGAATGCGGGCTATATTAATCGTTAAATGGCGATATGTGAATAAACGAGATTTGCAAATGAAAACATTTATTCGAGTTATGAAAGCTCTGTCCGACCCGAACAGGGTGCGAGTGGTAAAACTCCTCCAGGCAAAGGAACTCTGTGTCTGTGAAATCCAGGAGGTTCTGGGACTTGCGCAGTCTACGGTTTCCAAGCATCTGAAAATCCTGGAAGATGCCGGGTTGGTGGAAAGGCAGCGCCAGGGCACCTGGATTATTTACAGCCTGGCAGACGGCAGCGAGTCGATATTTGCCAAAACGATGCTGGATGCGCTGGGTGGTTGGCTGGATGATGATGGCGAACTGGCTGGAATGCGGAAGGCTCTTCCAGTGGCAGCCATGAAACGTTATTGCGCACCAAAGAATTAAAGGACAGATTCATGAAAGCAATCCAACCTGTTGACAACGATTGTGGGTGTGACAGTCCAAAGACAACCGTCGAACAAACACCAGCAACACCAAAGAGCAGCATGATCAAGGCGATTCTCATTGGATTGCTTGGGTTTGCCTTCTGGTATGCAGTGTACAAGCAACTTGAACCGTTTTCCTACTTTTTCACCTACTCTCTGGTCGGCCTGGAAAAAGGAAGTCATATTGGGGACGCCATCCAGTTTTTTATCTATGACACCCCGAAAGTTATGATGCTGCTGACGCTCATTGTTTTTGTAATTGGCATGATTCGATCCTTTTTTACCCAGGAGCGAACCCGTAAGTATCTCGCGGGAAAACGTGAGACAGCCGGCAACGTGATGGCCGCTCTGCTCGGTATCGTCACTCCATTCTGTTCCTGCTCCGCGGTGCCGCTCTTTATCGGTTTTGTTCAGGCCGGGGTACCACTAGGGGTAACCTTCTCCTTTCTCATTGCCGCGCCAATGGTCAACGAGATCGCCGTGGTTCTGCTCTATGGGTTGCTGGGCTGGAAGGTCGCTGCCATCTATCTCGTGACGGGTCTCCTGATCGCTATAATTTCCGGCTGGGTCATTGGCCGCTTCAAGCTGGAACACTGGATTGAAGACTGGGTACAGGCACTGCGGGCCGGCGAAGCGGTGGTCGTAGACGAAAAGTTAAGCTGGGCCGACCGCATTGGTCGAGGTAAAGAAGCGGTGCGAGATATCGTTGGCAAGGTCTGGATCTATGTCATCGCTGGAATTGGTGTCGGTGCAGCCATTCATGGCTATGTGCCCGAGACCTTTATGGCCTCGATCATGGGCAAGGATGCCTGGTGGTCAGTGCCCGCTGCGGTATTAGTTGGCATCCCGATGTACTCCAATGCCGCCGGTATTGTCCCGGTGGTGGAAGCGCTTCTTGGCAAAGGGGCCGCCCTGGGCACCGTCCTGGCTTTTATGATGAGTGTCATCGCCTTGTCCCTGCCGGAAATGGTCATCCTTCGCAAGGTCCTCAAACCAAAATTGATAGCCGTCTTTATCGGGGTTGTCGGCTGCGGGATTTTATTTACCGGTTTTTTATTTAACATGATTATCTGATTACGCCTAATGTTCAGCTACTGAACCAGGATGTGAGCTGTTCGTTTCCCGGGACGCCGTAAACCCATCCCTGGGGGCTTCGCTGCAGCCGTCCATGGCTGCAGAGACCCGAAAAACGACCAGCTCACACCCTTCCATTCGAGCAGGCTGCGCTTCAGGGGCCATCAGATATGATTATCTGATTCTCTTCTTTTTTGTAAATGTTTACAACGGAACTGAATTGCAACACGAGAACTGAGGAACAATATGGAAATCAAGGTATGTGGTCCGGGATGCGCTTCCTGCGAAAAGGCCCAGAAAACAGTTGAGGCTGCAGTAGCTGCAAAAGGCATTGAGGCTGTCATTGTGAAGGTAACTGATTTTCAGGAAATAGCCCAACTGGGTATTTTTTCCACCCCGGCCGTAGTCATTGACGGCCAGGTTAAATGTGTTGGCCGTGCCCCAAAGCAAAGTGAAGTTGAAGAGTGGATAAGTTAATTGCAATATAGATTCCCGAGATCCGGACAGTCATTCCGGATCTCATCCCTCGCCCACCGGGAATTGCACAAGCTGGAGTCGCATGAATTTTTCGCATGACCCCGATTGCTCACCCGTTTACAACAAACACTGCATCGTAGCTTGTTTGCCGTAGTCGCCTGTGATATGATTATTTTGTGCAGTTCGAAAAGTCATATTGCCAAAAAGGTCCTTTCCCTGAAAAGAGAGTCTCTCTGCTTCATTTTACGCAGGCCATTCACTTACAAGCCAATTGTTTACCCATGCCCCATAGCTCACCCTCCCGCCTGGAAGAACGCCCCCTGAGCCCATCGAAGCTGAAGGACTGTCATGACATCCTGATGAATGCTCCGATCGGCATCTTTGTCTCCTCACGTGAGGGACGCTTCATTGACGCCAACCTCGCCCTGGCCCGTTTATATGGCTACGATTCAACCACTGAGTTGATTGAATCAATCACCAACATTGCCACCCAGACGTATGTTGATCCGCTCGACAGAGAAACATTTAAGCAGCAGCTCGAAGAACATGGCGAACTGATCAGCCATGAATGCCGCCAGCGCCGCAAGGATGGATCCATATTCTGGGCCTCCGAGTCGGCACGGGCAATTCGTGATCACAATGGCACTATCACCCATTACAATGGGTTCACCGCAGATATCACCGACCGGAAGCAGGCGGAGAAAAAAGTTCGCGAGAACGAAAGCCAGATCAAAAGTATATTCCGAAGCGCACCCATTGGCATTGGAGTGGTGGTGAATCGCGACATCAAGCAGGTCAACCTGCGATTGAGCCAGATCACCGGATACTCTACTGAAGAGCTGTTGGGCCAGAGCGCCAGGATGTTTTATCAAAGTGATGCAGACTACTCTTTCGTTGGGCAGGAAAAATACAACCAGATACACGACCACCTCACCGGCACGGTTGAGACCCAGTGGCTACGCAAAGACGGAGCAGTCATCGACGTGCTGCTCAGCTCGACGCCCATTAACCCCACCGACTTGTCCAAGGGGGTTACCTTCACCGCACTGGATATCACCGACCGGAAGCGATCCGAGAGAGCGCTGCAGAAAAGCGAAGAAAAACTTGCCAATTACGCCAACCAGATGGAGCAGTTCAGCCTCTCCGCAGCATCAATGATCTCCCTCAAAGACGACAATCGCATTTTCGCCAGGATCAGTAAAGCCATCGTCGATTATTCTGATTTCAAACGGGTGCTTATTTCCCTCTTTAAAGACGAAGCCCCCTACCGCGACCTCATTGGCTATGCCGGCATCCCTACGGATATTGTCGACAGGCTCCGTCAGATTTCCCTGCCAAAGAGCTGGTATGATAAAGTTTTCTCTCAAGGCCTCCACCTGGGCCAGTGCAGTTATTATATCCCGCACACAATGAAGGATATTCTCAACCAGGAGGCCACGGTTTACGGGGAAAGCGCTCTTCCCGAGGTTGAGTCGGCCTGGCATCCGGAGGATAATCTCTTTGTCCGGCTCAACGGTGAAAATGGCGAGTTCATCGGAGTCATTTCCGTAGACGATGCAAAATCCGGCCAGAAACCGACTCTCGAAACTGTTAGACCTTTGGAAATATACGCCGGCATGATCGCCCAGATCATTATCCTCAAAAGGGAACAGGCCAAACGAGAGAAACTGGAAAGCCAGCTCCGCCAGGCCATGAAAATGGAATCTGTCGGGCGCCTGGCAGGTGGCGTGGCCCACGATTTCAACAATATGCTGGCAGTGATCCTGGGGCATGCGGAGATGGCTATCGACCAGATAGACCCAACCCAGCCAATCTGGGCCGACTTACAACAAATCCGACAGGCAGCGACTCATTCTGCGGATATCACCCGCCAGCTGCTTGCCTTTGCCCGTAAACAAACCATCGTGCCCAAGGTGCTGGACCTGAGTGAAACCGTGGCGGGCATGCTTAAAATGCTGCACCGCCTTATCGGTGAAAATATCGATCTTGCCTGGCTTCCGGGATATGGTCTGTGGCCGACCAAAATAGATCCGTCACAAATCGACCAGATCCTGGTCAATCTGTGCATTAACGCCCGGGACGCCATTGCAAACAATGGCAAAATCACCGTCGAGATGGGAAACTCCATCCTCGACAGGAAGTATTGTGACAATCACCCTGGGTCGGTCCCAGGAGAATACGTGCGAATCACCGTGAACGATAACGGCTCCGGTATGGAAAAAGAGGCGATAGCACACATCTTTGAACCCTTTTTTACCACGAAGGACGTCGGGGAAGGCACCGGCCTCGGCCTGGCCACAGTTTACGGAATTGTTAAGCAAAACAAAGGTTTTATCAATGTCGACAGTACAGCGGGCCAGGGTACAACTTTTACCATCTACCTCCCCAGGTACCTGGGCACAACCGAACAAAAGGGGCCGAAAACGTCGGTGGAACCCGACCTGCGTGGTGATGAAACGCTTTTGCTGGTGGAGAACGAACCGACCATCCTTAATATGACCAGGACTATGCTGCAAAACCTGGGCTACACCGTGCTGGCGGCAGGCACCCCCGACGAGGCGAGCCAAATCGCGGAAAAATATCCCAGCAACATCGACCTCCTCCTCACTGATGTAATCATGCCTAAAATGGACGGACGGACCCTGGCGGAAAAACTCGAAAAATATCGGCCGGACATGAAATGTCTCTATATGTCCGGCTACACTTCCGACGTAATATCCCACCATGCGGTGTTGGATGATGGCGTTTCTTTCATCCAGAAGCCCTTCACAAAAAAGCAATTGGCCGACAAAATCCGTGAGGTGCTCAAGTAGAAATACCGTTTTCTCACGACTCGCTTACCCCGGCAATCTCAATGCCATCTGGATCAATTACGACAAGCCTTTGCTTGTAGAGAGCACCGACTGCCTTTTTGAAGACCTTTTTACTTACTCCGAACAAAGCGTAGACATCTTCAGGAGGGCTTTTATCGGTGACGGCAACTCTACCGCCGCGATCTTTGATGATATCCAGAATTACCTGGGAAATATCATCCACCCTCCCATACCCTGTCTGCTGCAAGCGTAAATCGATTTTGCCGTCTTCCCGTACCTTTTTCACGAAGCCGCGCAGCCGCTGACCAATGACAATAGCCTGAAAAACTTCATTCTTATAGATCATGCCCGCATGCGCACTATTGACGACCGCACTGTAGCCCAAGGCTGTCTCAGCATAGACAAGAAGATCAACTTCTTCTCCCTCCGGGTATTTGGGGGGGGCGGGATCAAAAAATTTATCGAGCTTAGAAGAAGCGGTGATGCGATTGTTTTTATCATACAGAAAAATAAACACCACGTAAGATGTCCCTTCCCTCATGGCCTCCTGCTGTTCACTTCTCGGGACAAACAGATCGCTGTCGAGACCCCAGTTCATAAAGGAGCCGGCCGCACTGTTCGCCACTACCTGCAGGGTGGCGAATTCGCCAACCATACCATAAGGTTTCTGGGAAGTTGCCAGCAGTCGCTGCTCTCTATCGACATAAACAAAAACCTCAATTTCATCACCCGGCTGGTACTTTTCAGCAGAACATTTCCCTTTCAGAAGAATATCTCCCGACCTGCCGCCATCCAGATGGATGATATTGCCCCATTTTTGTTTTACAAAAAGCCTGTTTATTTTGCCAATCCGGATCATTTTCATTTACCAAACAGACCTTTGAGCAACCCTTTGGCCTGTTCGAGATCTTCCTTTAATTTTTCTTTGCGCTCGGTAGGAATTTTTCCTGTCTTGATAATTTCACCAAGTTCCTCTTGCGTGGGCAACTGATCTTTAACGAGCGATTCAAGATCGGGAGTAAATTTTGGCGCTTTGAATGTGCCGCCGACAAGAACCGGAACAGAAAGACCGGCCCGTTTCTCTTCATCACCCTGGCCTTTTATGGTACCGACGAGCGTCGGCTTGATTTTCATATCGAGCGCCTCGCTGACCAGGTTGGCGTCACCCGCAGCGGATACTCTGATAAAAGGTGACCGCAGGGTCGTTTCCGGGGTGCTAATCAGGCCGTTGGTTACGGTAAACGGGGCGTGCAGTTCGGCAAAATCGGTTTTCGGCTTTTCTCCCTGTTGCTGTTCCAGGGTAAAACCTGCTTTAATGGTTCGCGCCATTTGCGCAAGATCGAGACCAATCAGCGCACCATCCTGAAAGCGCAGATCTCCTTTGCCGTTAAGGGATTTCTTGATGCGTTCACCATTGTCACCCTGCATGCTGACGGCGATCTGTGCCTTAAGCATGCCTTCAAGGATCTCCTTACTGGCAAAATCCTTCAGCAGCGGGCCAACCTGAACACCGTCCACAGTGAGATTAAGCTCGGTGGCCGGAATATTTCTCTGGACATTAATGTTCCCGGTTGCGCCAATCTTGCCCTCGTAGAGGTCCATTGCCAGAGAATGAATCGTAAAAAGGCCGTTTTGGCCTGTGATACTGAGCGCCAGATTACTGAGATTTCCGCCATGCACTTTCACCTTGGCCAGCTTCAAGCTTGCCTGCAGCACCAGTTTTCGCAAGGGCCCGTAATCAATGGCGCTGCCTTTATCCGTCTGCCCCGAAGAATTCTTGCCTGACGCTGCCGGCACCGGCACTTGTGCTTGAACCGGCTCAACCTTACCAGGTCCTGAAGGCGCCTTGCTCTCTGCCTTCGCAGGCGGCAGGTAACGGTCGAGATCAATGGAGTCGACGGCCATGTTGAGCGATAGATCAGGCCGCGAAAAATCCTTAGCAGTCGTCTCCAGGGTAATCGAAGAATCGTCAAAGAGAATATCGCCATCAGACAAAACAACCTGGCGTGGATCACCGATGAGCTTGGCTTTGAACCCAAAATTCCCCAAAACCTGCGGATCGGCGGTAATTACTGGAAAACCTACCCCAAGAGCTGCAAACAATTTTCTCGGACTGAATGGTTCTACATTAACGGTCAGATTGTAGCTCTGTTTCCGCGTGATGTCTTCAAGATACCCGCTGGCCTGAATATGTAAAATTTCAAGAAGCTGCGCGGAAAGGTCCAGATTAATTTTTCCCGATCCGGGATCCGGCCCAACAGGTCCAACCGCCCCTTCCAGTTTTAACGGTTTCCCGTCAAGCACCGCTGCCATGGTCATTTTGATCGGTTTATCGAGCGAAACATCAACCAGTTGCAGGGTAAAATCAGATAGTTCACGTTGCTGTTTGTCTTTCAGGTCATTTATCCGGACCCGGCCATCGCTTATAGAAAACTCGCCGACCATAAGAGATTGCAGGACAAATTTTTCCCGGCCCTGCAGATCCGGGGAAGACAATTGTTTGTTTGTGTCCGTGCCTGGCGCTGCAGCTTGTTTGCCCGCAGCCGTCGTGGAGGGGGTATCTCTTTGCGTGAGTTTTTCCCAGTTCCAGACACCCTTCGGGTTCCTTTCCAGAAATATCTCCGGCCGCTTCACGACAAAACTGCTTATTTCCACTTTTCGTGACAGCAAGGGGAGCACCTTCAACCGGGCCTGAAAGCTGTCGACGGTAACAAATGTCTTTGCGGTGAATCCTTGTGGGTTATCGAGCTTGAGATCGGTAAACCCAAGGCCCACCCAGGGAAAAAGCGAGAGGCTGATTTTACCGCCCAGGGTTAATGGATAGCCGTATTTCTCGGTAACCAATTGCTCAATTCTCGGTTTATAGCTCTGGACATCAACAAGAGTAGTGAGCGTTATCACCCCAGCGGTGATAAGTACGCCAAGAGCTGCGACAAATATCAGGCAATACTTCAGCGGCTTCCTCATTTTTTACCTGTCTCCAATGTATTAGTTGCGGCTTTGTTCACGTTTACCGGGACTTGAAGGGATATTGACACGAACTCTCCTAACACGTATAAGACAAATCATCAAGAAGGCAATAAGGAGTCCTCCTTCGATGCGAAAAAGAGCTCTCTTCAGCCGGACGAAGACTTACAAGGGGACACGCCATATCTCATGGACAAAGCCAGATTCTATAATTATGATAGAAAAGAAACATCAAAACGCCTCGAACCAGCATACGGTATTTCACTCAACCAAATATAATAATGGAGTTTACGCATGAAAAGAAAACTGTCTCACTTTGTTGTATGTTCAGCCCTGGTCGCATCCCTTACTTCCTGTGCCGCTCTAGACACCAACCAGAAACAGGGGACCGCAGTTGGCGCTGGTGTTGGTGCCGGGGTGGGAGCAGTATTAGGCCAGGCGATCGGCCGGGACACCAAAGGTACTCTTATCGGGGCAGGCATTGGTGCGGCCCTGGGAGGATTGGCCGGAAACCAGATTGGCCGGTATATGGATAACCAGGAGCAAGCCCTTCGCAATGCCATGGCCAGCTCGGAAGCAGCCAGCATTCAACGAAGTGAGGACGTTTTGACCGCCACCTTCAAGGGAGAGACCTTCTTTGCCCATGACTCCGCTACGCTTTTGCCCGGGGGTTATACAGAAATAGCCAGGATTGCCAGAGTTCTGAACCAGTACAACCAAACCCAGATTGAGGTAGGTGGTCATACTGATTCCACCGGATCGGAACAATATAACCTGCAACTGTCCATGCGCCGGGCGGAAGCGGTTAAGAACGCCCTGGCACAACAAGGTGTCAACCCGGCAAGGATACGGGCGGTCGGTTACGGTGAGAGCAGACCCATCTCCTCCAATCCTGCCATGAACAGAAGGGTTGAAATCACCATTATTCCGTTAACCAATTGATACGATCAAGAACATAGCGTGTACATAACATCCAGTTTTTTATCAACATCTGGATGTGTTATCACATCTACCGGCAATCATATAAGCGTTACGCCGCGTATATGATTGCCGGGCACGTAGCAACGCAGTTGTTGCGGTACGTGCAACCTCCGCGGCAAAACGTTACCTCAGCACCCTATAATTGCTTGCTTTTTCGCAAACGCAACCAAACTGTTGCACTGTCTCTCCATTTTTCTCCTCGGTCGAAATTCCGCAATCGGCATATACATCATGCAACAGGCACCTCTTCTGTGCTGCACTGAACCATCATATGCAACTTTTTTGTGGCGGCTCATAAACAGACGGTGAACCAATTTTACCGGAAAATTACTTTTTCAGCACAAAAGGCAAATCCAACCCATCGATAATATTATTTTTATTTATTTTATTGCCATGTTCCATCAGGCGTCGGCATAAAAGGTGCATCTGATGAGCCGGGAACTGCAAATGAATAAATATATTATCATATACAGCATAGGCTTAACCCCGCTGCTGCTGCTCGGTCAAACCGAAACCGCATGGGCGCTTCAGTCGCATAGTGCGCCGGAGGGGCTCTATGTCCATCAGATGGCTCACCTCCTTTTCATGGGGGCTTTAGCCTATCTCTATTGGCATACCCGCTATTCCCCGGTTCTGATCAGCAAGGGTTGGAAATATCTACGACTCTTTTGCATCCTGCTGTTCTGCTGGAATCTGCTGGCCTTTGCCGGACACCAGGCTTTCGAACATCTCACTTCATCCGACTTCATCAATAAAAACAACTTGACGGAACAGATAGCTCCGCCGCTTTCTTTTGTCAAAGTGCTCTATTCTGTCACCAAAATGGATCACTTCCTCAATGTCCCGGCCCTGTTGACTTTAACGATCAGCCTGCGGACCTTCTACCTTGAAGTACTGAAGGAGGACAGCCTGTGACGGCTCTTCCGCTCTTGCCGGCTGTTGCTGTCGAGTTTTTTGGCTCGGGGCTGGCGATACTCTTTAGTTTCACCGCCCTCTGGTATGCCTGGGCGCTGGTCAGACTGCGGCCGGATAATTTTATCTGGGGATTTCTCTTTTATTTCTGTATCGCCATGGCTGCATTTTCACTCTCCCGGGGAGTTGGCCATATGGTCCGAATCTTTCTGGTTTACAGCGATCATGAACCAATATGGAAAAAGCTCTCCCCGTATTCAGGTGGGTTCAATACCATGCTGATGATTTCCGTTGCCGCGGTGACCATCTATTACCATAAGGGACTTGAGGCATATAAAGCCATCAGGGCCAAAGCCGAAAAATTGACCGAAGCAAATACTAACCTGGCCACAAGCGCCGAACAGCTGCGGCAGCTCAACAGCCATCTCGAAGAGATGGTCGAGGAAAGGACCCGCAACCTGTCGGAATCTGAAAAAAAATTTCGCAATTTTTTTCAAAACTCAAAAGATATTATATACTTTTGCGATATAAATGGCATAATAACCAACATCAACCCCAGCGGCATTCGTCTTTTGGGCTTTGACGCGCAACAGACAAGTGTCAACTTTCACCATTTATTCAATAATGCCAATGTTCTCGAACGATATTTAGCCGAACTGCACGACAACGGTTCTGTCAGTGATCTGGAAATGCAGTGTACCGGGAAAGACGGCACCACCCGTCACATTCTCCTCTCCGCCAACGCACTCTACGACCAGCATGGCAAAATTATCGGCTGTGAAGGGATCGGTAAGGATATGACGCGTATCAAAACTATCACCGAACAACTCATCAACCAGGAAAAAATGGCTTCGATCGGCCAGATTGCCGCTGGCGTCGCTCATGAAATCAACACCCCGCTCGGTATAATCCTTGGCTACACCCAATTGATGATGGACGATTTCACGCAGGATTCGGAAATGGCCGACAATCTCAAGGTAGTCGAACGCCAGACTACGGCCTGCCGTCGTATTGTCGCCGATCTGTTGAAATTTTCTCGTCAGTCGGAGAGCGAGAAATCCCGCATTGACATAAATAGAATCATCGAAGAAGTACTGTCCGTCACCGAACACACCTTAAACCTTCATCAAATCAGCGTGATTCGCCGATTCGACGCTAACCTGCCGGCGATATTCGGCGATGCAGAAAAGCTCCACCAGGTTTTTATCAACCTTTTCAACAATGCACAGCATGCCATGCAGGATGGTGGCAAAATAATACTACAAACCGGCAAAACCGTGCAGGACGTACGGGTCTCGGTAGAAGATACCGGTACAGGCATTGCGGATAGCATCAGAAATAAGGTATTTGACCCTTTCTTCACCACCAAAGAGGTCGGCAAAGGTACCGGTCTTGGTTTATCAGTCACCTACGGCATAGTCCAGGAACATGGCGGAACCATTCAAGTGGAGAGCCCGAGAATTGATCCGACGACCCATTTACCATCGCCGGGAACAGCTTTTCATCTCCGCTTCCCGGCAATAGCAAAGAACAACACCAATGACAAGGAGCACCAGTAAAATGGCGGAAATACTTGTACTAGACGACGTACTTGATGCAGTGATTCTCGTCAAAAAAATACTGACGAAACAAGGACATACGGTTCACACCTTCACGGAAGAAGAGCAGGCGATTGGTTTTGCCGGCAAAAATCATATCGACCTGGCCATTCTCGATATCAAGCTGAAAAAAATGAGTGGCATTCAGGTGCTGGAACAATTAAAAAAACTCAACTCGACAATAAAAGTCATCATGTTAACCGGTTACCCGACCATCGAAACGGCACGGGAAGCAATAGAACTGGGTGCCGGAGAGTATTGCGTCAAACCGATTGATAAAAAAGAACTGGAAGCAAAAGTAGCAGAAGTACTCGCTCGCTGATATCAGCAGGAAAATTCAGAAAACAGAAACCGAGGAGATTTGCATGAAAAAATCAGTCTACTCCATTTGTGGCATGTGCACGGTCCGTTGCCCCATCCGCGTGGAGTCCGAGGATAACAAGATCACCTGGATTGAAGGGAACCCGCATTTACTCGGCGGCGCCCTGTGTGCCAAAGGTACGGCAGGACAGGCATTACTCGAAGACCATGAGCGGCCGCAGCAGCCGTTGATCAGGGTCGGTGCCCGCGGCGCCGGACGCTGGCGGGAAGCCAGTTGGGAGGAAGCTCTCGATTATGTTGCCGACAAGTTAAAAGACATCAAAAAGAATTATGGTCCGGAATCAGCGGTGCTCTCCTCTCGCGGTGGTCCATGGCAACAGATGTACAAGGCCTTCATCCATGCCTTCGGCTCGCCGAACTACACCAACCATGACTGCACCTGCGGCCGGAACACCCACCATGCCAGTCTGTCAATCAATGGAGTCGGCCGCAAGGGTTTTGCCTACGATGTAAAAAACGCCAAACATCTGGTTCTTTTCGGCCGTGACATGTTCTCGGCGCTGCGTATTGCCGAAAACCACCAGACCCTCGATATGCTCGACAAGGGCGGCCGCCTTACCTACGTCGATGTCCGTCAGACCATGACCGGGGCAAAAGCCACCCGCTTTTTCCAGGTCCGTCCGGGTACCGATTACGCCCTCGCCCTCGGCGTCATTCATCAGGTCATCAAACAAGGCTACTACGACAAGGACTTCCTCGCGCGCTACGTCACAGGTTTTGAGGAGCTCTGCACTTTTGTTGAAGAGTACACTCCCGCCTGGGCTGCCAAGGAATGCGGAGTTAAGGAAAAGGACATCCTCGCCTTTGTCGAAGAGATCGGCGCCGACCGGCCCAATGTCATTTTTCATCCGGGCTGGAACCTGGCCCGCTACAGTGATTCCTTTTATGCCAGCCGCGCCATGCACATCCTCAATGTGTTGATGGGCAACATCGAATTAAAAGGCGGTCTGTTCATCCCAAAAGGTGCCGGAGACTGCGGCAAAAAAGGCATCCGCTCCATCGACTGTCCTAAACCGGATATCAAGAGAGGTGACGGCGTGGGCTGGCAATACACCCATTTCGAAAAAGGCCCCGGCCTGGCCCATCTGTTCTTCAATCATATGCTGTCCGAAGATCCGTATCCGATCAAGGCCTGGATTGCCATGCGTCATGATCCGTTCTCCGGCATGCCCGACCCCGAGAAGCAGAAACTGGCTATGGACAAATGTGACCTGCTCGTGTCCATCGACACCAATTACAGTGAATTCGGCTGGTATAGCGATGTCATCCTGCCGGAGTCGACCTATCTCGAGCGGGATAATTTCATTGTCCAGCAAAAAGGCCTCAAGCCGCGCCTTACCCTCAGAAGAAAAGCCGTTGAACCCAAATACAATACCAAGTCCTCCTGGGAAATATTCACCGAACTGGCGAATCGCCTGGGCCTTCACGACACCTTTCCCTTTAAGACCATCGAGGAACTGTGGGCCTGGCAGCTTGAGCCGACCGGTTACACCATGGCTGATTTTGATGCAAAAGGTTTTATTGAGCTGTCAGACAGCCCGGTCTTCTATGACCGCGACAAGCTCGACGGCCAGTTCAAAACACCAAGCGGCAAGATCGAGATTATCAGCGAGCTGCTCACCAAGACCGGTCTGCCTTCTTTAAAGCCGTTTGTAAGCCCGGAAGCCCCGGAAAAAGACATGCTTCGCCTCATCTACGGCAAGGTGGCGGTTCACACCCAGGGGCATACCACGAACAACCCGATGCTGTCCGAACTGATGCCGACCAATACCGCCTGGATCCATACGAAAAAGGCCAAAAAACTTGGCATACAGAGCGGGGATCTGTTGGAACTCTCGTCAGCGGATAAATCCTACTGCGCCACGGTCGCCGCCCATGTGACCGACCATGTCCATCCCGAAGCGGTCTTCACCGTCCACGGTTTCGGCAAGGAAATCCCCCGCCAGACCCGCAGTTTCATGGCCGGAGTCAGTGACCAGAAACTGATGATCGGCGCCCTCGATAACTGGGACCAGGCAGGTGGCGGCGTCAACCTCTGTGAGATTTTCGTCCATGTGAAAAAGAGTATCCGTAACACCAAGAGGAGAGTTGAACTGTGAAAAAATATATGCTCCATCTCAACACGCGCCGCTGCATCGCCTGTTTCGGCTGCATGGTGCACTGCAAAGTGAACAAAAGTCTGCCGGTCGGCCCTTTTCTCTGCGACATCAGCTGTACCCCGCTGAAAATGATCGGCGGCGTACCGAAAACAGAAATCACCTTTTCTGCCTGTCGCCACTGCGAGGAGCCACTTTGCGTGCCAGTCTGTCCAACCGACGCAATGGTTAAACGGGAGGATGGCATCGTCTACATCGACCAGGAAAAATGTATCGGCTGTATGGCCTGCAAAACAGCATGTCCCTGGGATATCCCGGTAAAAAATCCCGATGACGGCAAAGCGGTGAAGTGCGATCTCTGCATGGACCGTATCGATGCCGGGCTGAAACCGGCCTGCGTTGCCAAATGCACCACCCATGCCCTCCAGCTGGTCACGCTGGAAACGGTTTAGCAATCAGAATCCCGGCTGAAGAGATTCATGCATATTGATGACAGCCATAAAGAGGGTGACTTCCTGAAGGTGTTTCAGGAAGTCACCCGTCTTATCAGCATGGTCCACGACCCGCAGCAGGTCATGGACCTGGTCGTCAGGCGTCTGCCGGGACTCCTGGAGGTCGATGCCGCCACCATCCGGCTGCTCGACAGCGGCACCAACACCTTTGTGCTCGGTGCCGCCTGGGGAGTTTCCGATGAGTACCTGTCGCGCAGCACCATCGACTCAAAAGAGGTCATGGCGGCATTGCTGCAGGGACAACCGACCGCCAGAACCGGTATCGATGTCATCTGCGACCACGACAGTTGCGCCTACATGTCCCGGGAAGGAGTAAAAAGCGCCATGTCGCTGCCTATTCTCTACAAAGGGCAGGTGATTGGTCTGCTGCGGCTACTGACCAAAGACACCCGGCAATTTACCGAGGCGGAAATTGCCTTTGCCATGTCTCTTGCCGAACAGGTTGGTATGACCATCGCCAACGGGCGCATGTTTCAGGAGATGGAAAATCAGGTGCAATTTTTTCGCGAACTGCGCGTGATTTCCAGGCTGGTCAATTCGACTCTTGATCTGGACCTGATCTTAAAAACTGTCGTCGACAAACTTCCAGGCATCATGGGAGTAAAAGGCTGCACCATTCGCCTGCTCCATCCGGCGACAAACCGCCTCGAGCTGGTTGCGGCTTCCGGGGTGTCCCGTGAGTACCTTGACCGCGGCAGCATCAGCCGGGAAGATTCGATCTTCAAGGTATTGAAAGGTGAACCGGTAGCCATTTACGATGCCCCCAACGATCCACGGGTCGACTACCACGAGGCGATAGAAAAAGAGGGTATTAAATCGATACTGGCCATTCCGATCAGCAATGAGCAGGAGATTATCGGGGTGCTGCGGCTGCTTACCGGGGAACATCACTGCTTTACCCCCATGGAGATAAATTTTGCAGTCACTGTCGCCGAAGAAGGCGGCAACGCTATCGAGAAAGCACGGACATACCGGAAAATAACCCTGCTCTTCAATCAGATCGAAGAACATGAACGCTTTCTGCAGACCATTCTCGACTCATTATGGATGCAGCTTCTGGTTGTCGATCCGGATAAACGGGTCATTATGGTCAATAAACATTTTCTGGAGACAAAGAACTGCACCGAGGCGGAAACTCTCGGTCGTCACTACCGGACAATCTCCCCCTGGAGCAGTGACGACACAACGGAATGCCCGGTCAGTACCGTGCTCGTCAGCCGCAAACCGATAACCGTTCTCCATCGGCTTGATGAAGACGGATCCGACTCGAAATGGTTTGAGCACCATCTGGCACCGATCCTCGACAACGACGGGAAGGTCAGTTTTGTCGTTGAGGCAGTTCGGGATATAACCGACCAAAGGTTGCTGGAACAGGAAAAGATGGAACGGATGAAGCTCCAGGGAGTGATCGAAATGGCCGGAACCGCGGCCCATGAGTTGAACAGCCCACTTTTTGCCGCGCTCGGTACGGCGCAACTGCTGCGGGACGATCTGGAGTCTGAAGAGATGATTGCCGAAATGGACACGATCATCCGCAACCTGCAGAAGATGTCCACACTCACCCGGCAAATGACATCAGTGACCGGCTTTGAGAGCCGGGAATATGTCGGTGAGACAAAGATTGTCCAGTTAAAATAAAAAACCGAATTTCTCAGAAAAACTGAGATGTAACAAGGGCAGTATATTATTTTATTTAACGGAGGAAAAAAAATGAGAAGAGTTAGTTTGTTACTCAGCGTGGTGGCACTTTTTGTGTTCGCCATGGCATCCAAATCCTGGGCCATTGACGCACAGCTGTCTGGTGACAAGGTCAAGGCGGGCGACGCGATCACCGTCACCGGCACGATCGATCCAGGCCAGGAATTGTTTGTTGTTGTCGCCACCGAAAAAATGTTCAAACCAAGTGATGCAGATGGCCCCAAAGAGCGCAAGGAATTAAAAGGTGGCAAAGGCGGCAAGAATGCCTTCGGTGATACCGCCATCCCGCCAGTCTACTATGTGGTTACCAGTGATCCAACCAAACTCGCCACCCCAAAATCCTCCACCAAAGGCCAGACCAGTGGCATCTTCGCCTTCCCGCCTTTCAAGTATGAGGTACGGGTCAACAAGCTCAAGGCCTGGGCTGATATCCCTGAAGAAACAAAAAGTTATCTTGGGCCGATTAAAGATGAAGCCCAGTGGAAATTTATCGCCTTCACCCACGAAAACAAGTTCGGCATCAATACCATCTCCAAAGAAGCACCCATTGGCGGCGGCAACGCCCGCTGCATCATGACCGACTACAACACCGAGAAAGAGGCCTGGAATAAAGGGGCAACCCTCTCTCTCGATAAAGCCACCGGCAAGTTCACCATGACCATGGCGCCCTACAAAAACCTGGCCCCGGACACCAGGATGAAGGTCTATGTCAATGGTCAGGATATCGGTAATTTCACCATTGAGAAATCCACCTACTTTTTCAAGACCGCCAATATCTACATGAATCCGCTGGTGGTCTTCTTCGGGGCCTTTATCATCGGTTGCCTCTTTGTTATCATGGGTGCTGCCGGGGGACTTTTCACTGCTGCCTTCCAGGTAACCGTGCTCGGAACCAAAGGCCCGATCGGTATCAACGCCGCGAACACCATTAAACCGACCAACCTCTTTTTGACCCTCTGTTCCCCGATAACCGGGTTGATGAACTATTTTAAAGAGAAGCGTTTCGCCTGGCCGGTCGCTATTTTCTTTGCCGCGGGTATTGTTATCGGAGCCTTTTTCCTCGGACCCAACTTCTCGGCCAAATATCTGCCGTTGAAGGCCTATAAATTCTACCTTGGTATTATCTGCCTGATCATCGGCATCAAGCTTTTCATGGAGAGTCTGCCGAGCTCCATTGAGAAAAAGAAAGCGATGAAAGCCATTATCCAGAAGTTCAATGCCGCCGTCAAAGAAGCCAAATCTTCCGGCAAAGCCATGGAACTCGGTAAAGTTGAATTCGAAAAGTTCAATATCATCAAGTTTGACATGAAATTCTGGGGTGAAACCTTTGTCGCCCGGCCCCTGATCATGCTTCTCTCCGGTATTCTGATGGGAATGATCGCCGCCTCCTTTGGTGTCGGCGGCGGCTTTATGTTCATGCCGTTTATGACCACCGCCATGGGTTACCCGATGTACCTTGCCGTACCAATTGCCCTCGCCGGCACCTTTGCCACCTCCGTCGGCGGAATTGCCAAATTCTCTCTGATGGGTTACCAACCAGACTGGATCATGGCCGCAGCAATAGCCGCAGGCGCTATCGCCGGCGGTATGGTCGGACCAAAAATCCAGAAACACCTGCCGGAAATTTTCCTCAAGAGAATGCTCGCTCTGGCCCTGGTGATAGTCTTTCTGAACTATACGGATGCGCTCTTTTTCCTCCGTTAATTATCTTCACCCCGGGGCTGATACCAAATGGCACACTTGTTAAAAATCATTTCGAGCGCATTGGATTTTCTTTACTTTGAGCTTATCAGCCCCGGTTTCGTCATTGTTGCCAAGGGGTTGGATATGCTGTTTATCCAACCCCTGCAATTTCTGCAGATCCCACCGGTACTGCAGATAATGTTCGTCGCATTTCTGACCGGCATGCTGTCCATGGCCATTCGCCGTCTTGTGCGAGTCGAAGAAAAAGAGGCGGCGTTTAAGAAAACTTTTACCCAGAAAAAAGATGCCCAGGACGACCTGAAGCTGATCAGTGACTGGAAAAGCAGGGAAACATTTGCCAAAACCATCGATAACGACATCGATAACGATTTCAACGGCTATCTGGCGGAACGGTTTGCCCGGCACGGCATGGTCTATCTGCTGCCGATATTTCTCAGCCTGTTCTGGCTGGAAAATGTGCTTGGCTCAACCATTCTGTTTTCTTTGCCGGAAAACCGTTTCGGCATCCAGGGGATCTATCCGCAATTCGTTTTCCTGCTGACATATTGCCTTGTACTGGTTATCTTTTTCAGGGTGCGCCGGAGAAAACGAAAGGCAGCGAGCTGATCGACGGCGAATCGCCGGGGACGAATGAATTATGTTGGATATTCTCAAACAATTCTCAGAGCAACTCATCTCCCCGGATCTCTTTATCAGAAAGAGGTATGCAACTTTTCAGCAACTGCTCGACTGCGACAGGAGATGTCACCGCCTGCTTGCCGACCTCGAAGATATTTACTACAACACCCGGCCGGTCGATATAAACCAGATACGTAGTCTCTACCGCGATTTTTCCGCCGATGTTCTGGCGATGCTCAACTGCCTCACAAAGCTTGCTCCCGGCCGGTATAAAAACCTGATCGATTACTATAAGAAAATCGATTTCTACGCCCGATTTGCCCTTGCTCCACCACCATGCGACATCAACCGACCCTACACCCTGCCAGTTGCAGCATCCCATGCAGATGACCGCCGGACAGGCGGCAAAGGTTTGCATTTATCACATCTGGCCGGCAATCTAGGTCTGCCGGTTCCCGATGGTTTTATTATTTCCACATCGGCCTTCAACGCATTGCTCGAATCGAATAATCTCCGGGCGAAAATCAACCGGGAACTTGCCCGAACGGATATACATTCTCTCACCTCGCTGCAGGAAACGGCGAATGCGCTCACTGCACTTGTCGGGGCTGCGAAAATTCCTGCCGATCTGGAACAGGAAATTAATACAGCGGTCTCTACCCTGGCCGCACAATATCCCGGGCAAAAATTTGCTGTTCGCTCCAGCGCGGTCGGCGAAGACTCATCACTGAGTTTTGCCGGACAGTATTGCTCTCTATTAAATATCGAAAAAGATTCACTCCTTACCGCTTACCGCCAGGTCCTGGTCGGGAAATATACCCCCGAGGCTATCCTCTACAGAATAATCAATGGCCTAGATGACGAAGAAACCCCCATGGCGGTTATCGTGCTCGTTATGGTAGAGGCTCGTCTAAGCGGTGTTGTGGCCACCGGCAATCCGGCGACCGCCGACGACACGACCATACTTGTGCACTCGGTTCGCGGTCTTGGTGATACCCTCATGGCGGGACAGGAGAGTGCGACCACCCAGGAGCTTCACCAGGTAGACGGGAGTACAGTCATCACCCGCCATTCTCCGGGCCGAGTGGCCGAAGAACTCTCCGATGAACAGATCCATGCGCTTGCCGGCTGGGCACAACAGATTACCGCATACTATGGAATACCTCAGGAAATTGAATGGAGCTGCGACACCGGCGACACCATGTATCTTTTGCAGGCCCGTCGCCTCTTGCTGGAGCGGAGCAAAACGGAAACAAAAGAGCCTGACCTGTCACAGCTTTCCCTGCTCTTTCAAAGCGGTGCCACCGCGGCACCGGGTATTGGCTGTGGGCCCGTCTGTCATCTGCCGGCACCTGACCAGTTGCAGACCATTGCCAACGGATCAATTCTGGTTTGTGACGTCACCCCGCCATCGCTGGTGACCCTGCTGCCCCGTCTTGCGGGGGTGATTGCCCGGTACGGCAGCACCGCCGATCATTTTTCCTCTGTGGCCAGGGAGTTCAGAATTCCTGTGCTGGTCCAGGCGGGAGAACACTGTCTGCACCTTACCAACGGCGAGCCGCTGACACTGTGGGCCGAAAAGCAGTCAGTATTTCGTGGCACCGTGAAACTTGCCGACGACACCTCAGGCCCAAACCAGCGAACCGGCAAGAGCCCCCTCTTTAACACCTTAAAGATGGTGATCGACTTTACATCACCTCTGGCCCTTATCGATCCAGCGAGTTCCGATTTTCGACCGGAAAACTGCCGCTCCCTGCACGATATTATCCGGTTTAGTCATGAAAAAGCGGTGCAGGCCATGTTTATCCACTCAACGGACAGTTTGTTGCGCAAACCAAAAGGCGTGCAGCTGCAGTCAGATATCCCTCTGCAGATGCATATCATTGACGTTGGCGGAGGACTGATGCGGGACACGGTTGACAGAGAGAAAATTACGATGGCCGACATCCGTTGCCTCCCCCTGAAGGCACTTTGGCAGGGATTATCTCATTCACAGGTACACTGGCGTGACCGGGCCCATTTTGACTGGCAAAGTTATGACTCTATTGCTTTAGCCGGCGGAGTTGCCACCAAAGGCGACGCATCCCTGGCCAGCTTTTGCCTCATTTCGACAGAATACCTCAATGTCAATATGCGTTTTGGCTATCATTTCACCCTGCTGGACAGCCTCTGCGGCGAGACTTCGGATGAAAATTATATCCTGCTCCGCTTTGCCGGTGGCGGTGGCAACAGCCTGGGCAAAGACCTCCGCCTCCTCTTTATCGCCAAGGTCCTGACCAAGCTCAATTTCACCTGTGAGCAAACTGGCGAGTTGCTCGATGCCCGTCTTATGCGGTATGATAAGAATATAACCGCCGCCCGTCTGGATCAGGTGGGTCGACTGCTCGGGGCCGTGCGGCTGCTGGACATGGTGCTGACGCATGAACACATGATAGAGCCAATGGTTGATGCATTTTTTCAGGGGAAATATGACTTTTCAAACGAATAGGAAGAACTGATGGGCGCTTATCTTCTCACCTGGGTGACCAAGAACCTGGCGGTCGGCGCCGCGCCGATGTCTTATGATGAACTGGCAAACCTCAAGGAGCAGGGCATCGGGGCCATCGTCAATCTCTGCGGCGAATTCAGCGACCTGCACACGATCGAAAAAGATGCTGGATTCGAGGTTTTCTGGCTGCCCATTCCGGACGAAACCGCGCCCAAGATGGAGGCCATGGAAAAGGGGCTCGAATGGCTCGATGAGGCAATCTATCTCGGCAAAAAAGTTCTCGTCCACTGTCACCACGGCATCGGCAGAACCGGCACCTTCGTCACCGCGTATCTGTTGCGCCGCGGTTTAGGGATGAAAAAAGCCGGTAAGGTGCTGAAACCCACCAGAGCCAACCCAACCAATTTCTCTCAATGGTGGCTCCTGCGAAAATTTGGTAAAAAAGAAGGTCAGCTGACCCTCAGTGAGCCGACTCCGGAAAACAGAAACAGCGTTGATCTCAGCGAATTCTATACCCGGTATGAACGACTCCTGGAGAAAATAGACGCACTCACCGCCCCGCCATCTCCGGAATGCTGTGCCAAGACCGGTTCTGAACCGTGCACCAGGACTTTTTCGCTTGAGCTCATTGAAGCGCTCTACTTAAACAATAAGGTGAACATCACTCTCTCGGCCGAACAGAGAAAAGAGGTTATCAACCTGGCAAAAGGCATTGCGACGAATTCACCGGGAGAAGATTCGGCATCAGACAATGACGACGCCATTGCCCTAGATGATGATTTCGTCAAAGAAACTGCACCGGATAAACGGAGCTCTGGCTGTCCTTTGAATCAGAATAATACCTGTCTGCTCCATAAATCCAGACCCGTTCATTGTCGACTCAAAGGGTTTTCCCCAGACACCGAGAGTCTTGCCGCAATCGATTTGGAACTGGCCCAACTCTCCCGAGAGGTGTACCAGGCTCTTTTTGGTCAGGAAGCCGACCAGCCCCCCCCGGCAGTGAGTTTTTCCGACAGTGTCTCCGGGAAATTTATCCAGCAGTATTTTCAATATCTGACCACCAGGAAAGCCCCCGATGAAAAGCCCTGAAACCCTTAACAATGGGGACGGTCGCAAACTGGTGATGATCGTTGATGACGAACCCGACATGCTGTCCATGCTGCGGCTGGTCATCGAAAAGAAATGCAGCTGCGATGTTATTTCCGCAAGGTCCGGACTCGCGGCCCTGGAGCAACTGCAGAAATACCGGCCAGAGGTTGTTTTAAGCGACATCAAGATGCCGGACCTGGACGGATTGGAACTGCTTAAAAGAATCCAGCACCATGATGCGACAATCTCTGTCGTGATCATGACCGGCTACGGTACCATCGACATGGCTGTCCAGGCCTTAAAAGATGGCGCCTATGACTTTCTGCAAAAGCCCTTTGACAAGGACCATATCGTCAGGGTGATCCGCAACGGTCTTGAACGGACTGCCTTAATGCGGGTCAACGATCAACTCCGCGAGAGACTGAACGACCTGGCGCAGCCGGAGGGGTTTATCGGCCAGAGCCCGGCCCTCAAACGAGTACTGGACCTCCTGTCTCGAGTTGCCGATACCGATGCCACGGTGTTGATCCGCGGAGAAAGCGGTACCGGTAAAGAGCTTGCCGCACGGGCCCTGCATAACCTGAGCAACCGCAAAAAACGGCAGATGATCACCGTCAACTGCCCAGCTCTGCCGGAAAACGTTCTCGAGAGTGAACTGTTCGGCTACAGCAAGGGAGCTTTTACCGGGGCAATGCAGGATAAAAAGGGCCTTTTTCTCGAGGCCAACTCCTCAACCATACTTCTTGACGAGATTGCCGATATCCCGGTTTCCATTCAGACCAAATTGCTTCGGGTCCTGCAGGAAAAGGAAATTCAGCCCCTGGGGCAGAATAAGACGATGAAGGTCGATGTCCGGGTTGTCGCCTCCACCAATCAGGATCTGGAGGCTAAAATTCGCATCGGGGAATTCCGGGAAGATCTGTTCTATCGCCTCAATGTCGTCAGCGCGTTCATGCCGAGCCTTGAGGAGATAAGAGAAGATATCCCGCTGCTCGTACACCATTTCCTGGCCCAGTTCAAACGCCAATACGACCGGGAGAACCTTGTCCTCTCCCCCGATGTACTTCAGCATCTCTGTCAGCGGAAATGGCCGGGGAATGTGCGGGAACTGCAGAACAATATTAAAAGAATCGTCCTGCTTGCCGTCGGGGATCGTGTCAACCTTGCCGATATCAGCGCTCCGGACAACAAGAACAAACTGGCCGCAACCAATAATTTTGACAGTCTCTTCACCGCTGACTACAACGATGCCAAGGCGGAAATTGTCAGTCGGTTTTCAATTGACTATCTGCACAATCTGCTCACCAGGCACGAGGGTAATGTGACCAATGCGGCGGCCGGATGCGGACTGGAACGGCAGGCACTGCAGCGGATCATGCGCCGCTACGGCGTTGTTTCCACCGATTTCAAGGCGAAGTAACCTCAACAGTATATGTGAGGCAACTTTCAGGAATGGCGACGCCAGCCGTGCAGACCCCAGACCAGAGACAGCAGCCCAAGCACGGTAAAACCGGCCGATGTCCAGGCAACTGCGGTGATGCCGCCAAATTGCCAGAGAGCGCCGCCGATGAGCACACCGGTCATCCGGCCGATACCGGAAGTGGCGTAGAAACCGGACATCATCGTCGCCCGGGCCCTGGGCATCAACTCGGTACTGAGGGAAAAGCTGGTGACCATGGTAAATTCGAACGCCAGAAAGACACAGAACACGCCCGTCATCGCCAGAGGCAAGGTCCGACCGATAAAGGGCAGAAGCAGATACGCACAAATTGCCAGGCTCAGTCCGGAAATAATCGCCCTTTTCAAGCCCAGCCGATCGCCAAACATCGCGGTCAATGACTCACCTGTCAGTTCGGCAGCGCCGATTGCCACGGTACTGAATCCAAGCGCGACGAGACTGACGTGAAACTCCTGTTCAAACCATGCGCCATAGATAACGAATAAACTGTCATTGGCAATGGAGATCCAAAAACCGAAAGCTAGCATGCCTGCGGCCGGACGGACCCGCAGAAGTTGTTTGAGGGAGCTCAGCAGAGGCACCCGCTCTTGTTTTGATCCAGTACCTGGCTCGTCCGGGGGGATCACCCGGACGATAGATATCCAGCCGATACTTCCGAGAAATGCCAGAATAAAAAATGAGTTACTGAGCCCAACATGGCCAAGAATAAGGCCAAGGGCCGGGATGCCGACCAGAGTGCTGCCCGCCCAGGCAGTTTCCACGGCACCTATCACCCTGGCCCGATGAGTAAAAGGAACATTTCGACCGATAAAAGCCTGGATCGCAGGGTCAAATACAGTTTTGCCAAAACTCGCCACGACCAGACCGATAAACACCGGCCAGTAACTCGGCAAAAGTCCGCACAGCAGCATACCCCCGGCAAGCAGAGCAAGACCGGTCCGCATCATAAAGCGATAACCGATCCTATCCGCCAGCGGACCAGTAAACAGGCCCAGCAGGGAAGTAATCTGGCTGGTGGCGATGATCGAGGTTATTGCCGCCAGCGGTACATCAAGTCCCCTGCTGAGAGCCGGAGCAAAAGGATATATAAAGCGCCTGCCCGTATTCAGTAAGAGCCTGAAAAAGGTTACCGCAACTATCTGCCGGACAAGAGGAGATGTCATTTCGGGGCAGGCTTATCGAAAACACGCAGGTCTTCTGATGGCGGACATTTGGTCAATCTGGGCATCGAGGTCCTTTTCTAACGGGAAAATGAAGATGTATCTGTCTTGATTACAACCAGGGTTATATCATCGTTTTGCGGTGTTTCCCCTCTGAATGCATTAATTTGTTCAGTGATTTTGCTGAGTATCGCATCCGGCGGCAAGTCACTGTTGGCAGCAAGCAGCCGGCCGATACGATCTTTACCGAATTGCTCCCCGGTTTCATTTTCAACATCCCAGGCGCCATCACTGCCGATAAGGATGAGTTGCTCTTCTTCTGGAACCGACAGTTCGTTGCATGCAAAACGGTAATCGGCATCAACCCCCAAAGCTAATCCATTTCCTTTGAGCTCAGAAAATTGTCGACTGCCTGGGAAATAAACGATGGCCGGATCATGACCTCCCCGGACCCAGCGCATGGTGTTTTCCATTCGATCAATTTCCAGATAAAACAGAGTGACAAAATTCCCGGATATGCTTGTATCCCTGCACAAAAGCCTATTGACATCATTTATTTTTTCGTTGAGGCGGCCCGGCTGAAAAACCCGGCAACGAAGAAGCGCGCGCACCGTGGTCATCAGCAAAGCTGCACCAATCCCGTGGCCAACCACATCTCCCACAGCCACCCCGACTTTTTGGTCGTTACCGGGAAAGGTCATTATATCGAAATAGTCCCCTCCCGTTTCATCACAATACAGACTTACGCCTCCTGCGACAATACCATCTGCCGAAAATCCCTCGCTGGGCAAAAGATTCTGCTGCACTTCTCTGGCCACATTTATGGCAGCTTTCATGGTCAGGCGCTGTTTGAGCTGACTCGTCATTTTGTTAAAACTGCGGGTCAACTCTCCGACTTCATCCTTGCCGGTCATCGTCAGAGGGGGACCAAATTTGCCCCTGGCCAGATCATCGGCTGCGGCAGAAATTTTTTGTATGCGGATTGTTAAACGATTTGTCGTCTGCCGGATAAATATCAAAATAAGCAGAATTCCGACGGTCACTGTAAGGAAATAAACAATTTTAAACCGGATGACAGGCTGGAGTACTTTTGCACCAGGGGCCATGATCACTATTGTCCATGGAGCTTCAGTCAGATGATAGAAGCCGCTGATCTCTTCAGGCGGAGATCCCGGGCCGAAAACTGTACCGGAGTTATTCAGCCGAATCGCCGCCAGGGTTTTTTTTTCGAGTTCGTTGACCGTACCGAAAATACGCATGGGGTAATAATCTTCGAGTTCCAACCGGGTCGCAGTGCTGGTCAGCACATTCCCTTCGCTGTCGAGTAAATACGCCTTATTGCTTTTCCACCAGGACGCATTGACAATCTGGTCAATTAATTGATCAAAGGAAATAATTACCTCCACCCGCCCGACAACCAAGTCATCTTTGTCATTAATCGCGGAAATCAGCGACACGGTTCGGTTGTGCGATTGGCTGTTATATCTGGGCGTACCAATTTCAAAGCGCTCCAGGCGATATCCGTGCATCATCCCCATTGCCGATTGTGTTCTCATAGGGGATATATTTTTTTTCACGATATCGTTGGTCGGCCAGTCGACCTTTACCCCGACGACTCCCTTGAGTTCCTTTATTTGCCCGATGATATGATTAAATATTGTTCGATTGACATCCCCCGCTTCAACACTCTGCAGTAAGAAAAGAAGATCCTTCGGCCTTCTGAGTTCCATATCGATGAAATGAGCCGTTCGCTGCAATTTTGCCACGGCAGTCTCTCCCCACTGGTTCAGGAGGATATTCCGGACAAATAAAAATCCACCGACCGAAAGCGTCATCAACAGCAGGAGGGTCGGGGTCAGAATATAGAGTAAGGTCCTCTGCTGCAGACTTCTGGGTTGAAATAGCATCATATCTAGGACAACCGGTTCTTGAAATCTTCATAGCCAAAGGATCGGACACACTCGTAGCGGTCCTCCTCCGGCTCGTAGAGATAAATGGATGGCAAGCCCACCCCGTTGAACGTGTTATTCTTGACCATGGTATAAATGGCCATATCACTGAAAACCAGGCGGTCTCCCACCGCCAGAGGTCGATCAAAAGAATAGCTTCCCGCCACGTCCCCGGCCAGGCAGGAAAGTCCGCCGATCCGGTAGGAATATTTTTTTTCACCTTCCCCGCCGGAATCAATGATATGCGGACGATAGGGCATTTCCAGGACATCCGGCATATGGGCCGGCACCGAGCTGTCCATGATGGCAATGGCCATATCCGCCTTGGTCAGATCGAGAACCGTGCTCACCAGATAACCGCAGTTGAGTGCTACCGCCTCCCCCGGTTCCAGATAAACCTGCACGCCCCATCTTTCTTTAAAAGAATTGATGACCCGAACCAGCCGGGCAAGGTCATAACCGGGCCTGGTGATATGATGCCCTCCGCCGAAATTAACATAGCGCATCCGGGGTATCAGATCGCCAAACCGCTCCTCCACTGCGCGCACGGTCCGTTCGAGGCAATCCGCATCCTGTTCGCACAGGTTATGCCAGTGCAGGCCGCGCACTTGAGCCAGAAGTTCCTCCTGGAGCTGTTCCCGCCTGATGCCCAGACGTGAGCCCGGAGCACAGGGATCATACATTGCCACCGCCCCCTCGCTGTGTTCTGGGTTGATGCGGATACCAAGTTCAATTTTTTTACCCGATCCGGCTGCGTGTGCCATGATCATCGGCACAAACCTTTCAAGCTGCGCACAGGAATTGAACAGAATATGATCGGAAGTGCGGCAGATATCTTCCATATCCGCCTGAGAATAGGCTGCCCCAAAGGTATGCACTTCTTTGCCGAATTCCTCAAACCCGAGCCGGGCCTCATGGGGAGAGCTGGCGCAGACCCCGTCCAGCGTTTCTGCAAGAAGCGGAAACAGGCGGTGCATGGCAAAGCATTTCAGGGCCAGTAGAATCTTGCAGCCCGTTTGCGCCTTGACATCGGCCAGAATCTGCAAATTGCCGCGCAGCAGGCCGACATCGACCACATAGCAGGGGGTCCTCAGCCGAGTTGGATCAAAACGGTACTGGGAATAGCCGTCCATCACAGTTCAATCGCGGTCCAGGGCAGACCGTAACGGTTGAGTGCATCCATAAACGGATCGGGATCAAGCTGTTCCATATGCCAGACTCCAGGTTGGTGCCAGGTTTTTTCCAGCATCAGTTTGGCACCGATCATCGCCGGCACCCCCGTTGTATAGCTGATCGCCTGGGAGCCGACTTCCCGGTATGCCTCTTCGTGGCTGCAGATATTATAAATGTAGAGCTTTTTCACCTTGCCGTCTTTTATGCCTTTCAGCACACAGCCGATACAGGTTTTCCCTTTGGTGAGTGGCCCGAGCGATGACGGTTCCGGCAAAACCTTTTTCAGAAACTGGATGGGAACAATCTGCTGTCCGCCAAAATCAACCGGATCAATCCGGGTCATCCCGACATTTTCCAGGACCCGCAGATGGGTGAGATACTGCTCGCCAAAGGTCATCCAGAACCGGGCCCGTTTCAGTCCCCGCAGGTGTATGACCAGGGATTCCAGTTCTTCATGGTACATCAGATAACATTTTTTTGGCCCGATCCCTTCCGGGAAAGTATAGTTCATCGACCAGGAGAGCGGATCGGTCTCCACCCACTCCCCATGTTCCCAGTAGCGGCCACGCTGGGTGATCTCGCGAATATTTATTTCCGGGTTGAAATTGGTGGCGAAATGCTGGCCGTGGTCCCCGGCATTACAGTCGATGATATCCAGTTCGTGGATCTCATCAAAATGGTGCTTCTGCGCCCAGGCGCAGAAGACATTGGTCACCCCCGGATCAAACCCGGATCCGAGAAGCGCCATGAGTCCGGCCTTTGCAAAGCGGTCCCGGTACGCCCACTGCCACTTATACTCAAACTTAGCCTCATCAGGCGGCTCGTAGTTGGCCGTATCCAGATAGTCTGTACCGGTTGCCAGACAGGCATCCATCAACGCCAGATCCTGATACGGCAGGGCCAGATTAATCAGCAGATCGGGCTGCACTTCCTGCAGCAGGGAAACCGTCTCAGGTACATTATCTGCATCGAGTTGCCGGACCTCGATTGATCTGCCGGTCCGCTCTTTGATGCTTGCGGCGATCGCCTTGCATTTCGCGAGGGTTCTACTGGCGATCACTATTTCAGAAAAACTGTCCGCAAGAAAAGCACATTTATGTGCTGTAACGCCGGCAACTCCGCCCGCGCCGACAATTAACACCTTCGACATCGTAACCTCCTTAAAATATTACAAAATACAGTCACCAGCAACTCTCCTGCGATAACAGGACTGAACCGTGCTGAATCGTTTGGCAGATTTAAAAAACTTTTTTTACCTTGAGATTAGTAAATAATCACCATGCCATATATAATCTACTGAACAACTCATGGTCCAAGAAAATCTGGACAATTATTCTCCTCATCCGGCTAAGGACCATGTGGAATGAAAGAGTTGTTGGAGAATATCAGTGCCTTGCTGATTTGTTGGGCCCGGTTATGCATGCGCAGCGTCGCTGGCCTCTGTTATATAGTTAAAAAGAGCATTCATGTTGCCTGCCAGCGTAATTCGGTCTATTTTTTTTGGTACTACCCTTTCTTCATTTAGAAGACTTGCGCTGTTCTTTTCTCTGTCTGTCTGTCTCTTTGGCATAGGCGAGGGCAGAAATTTATTCACCCTGCCGGATGAACTTCTCAAATCAGTAGAATCACAATACGGGGAATTTGCAAAGCGTCGCTTGTTGTCATGGCAAGCTCTTATCCGCGATGATTCCAGTACTTCCGACATAGAAAAACTTAACAAAGTAAATCAGTTCTTTAACCAGGTACAATTCATTGCTGATACTATCCACTGGGGAAAAGTTGATTACTGGGCTACACCTGTTGAATTTTTATCCACAGGCGGGGGAGACTGTGAAGATTTTTCCCTGGCCAAATACTTTACTCTCAAGGCTCTGGGAGTCGCAGAGAGCAAGCTAAACATGACCTACGTCAAGGCCTTACAATTAAACCAGGCGCATATGGTCGTCACCTATTATGCTACACCCGGTGCTGTGCCATTGGTCCTTGATAATCTTGTCGCTGACATCCAACCAGCAACAAACAGAAAAGATCTCATACCCGTTTACAGTTTTAACGGTTCAGGGCTCTGGCTTGCCAAATCTCGTGGCAAGGGACAAAAGGTAGGCAGCAGCGACCGACTCAAACGATGGCAGGATCTTCTTGCCAGAATGCCGGATGGAATGAACTGATTCGAAGGATATTTCCCTATGACACTCTTCAGACAGCTACTCATATTTACCCTGATTCTTTTTGTGATGCTTTTTGCCGGTATCTGGATTGAAAAATTACAGAGTACCCGCTCATTTCTGACCACCCAATTAGAATCCCACGCCCAGGATACGGCGACTTCACTTGGACTGTCACTGTCCCCATTCATGGCGAAAAATGATATCGCAACAGTAGATACCATGATCAATGCCCTCTTTGACAGAGGGTATTACAACGTCATCAGGTTGCGCGACATGCAGGGTAAAATAATTACCGAACGAGTCCTGAATATCGAAATCGCAGGCGTACCTGATTGGTTTGTCAATCTTGTCTCGATAAAATCCCCAAGCGCCGAATCTCTGGTAATGGCCGGATGGAATCAGGCGGGAAAATTGTATGTGGAGAGTCATCCTGGGTATGCCTACCTCTCTATGTGGGAGACGATGTTACAAACAAGTATCTCTTTCATATTGGCCGGCTCAACCGTTCTTATTCTAGGCGGTCTTGGTCTACGTCTGTTGCTCAAACCGCTCAAACGTGTTGAACTCCAGGCAGAAGCCATCTGCCGCAAGGAGTATCAGATACAGGATACATTGCCTAAAACCCGGGAACTACGCCAGGTTGTTGATTCAATGAATCGAATGACAACGCAGGTACGGGATATGTTCTCGAGACAGGCAAAAACGGCTGAACGTCTGCGCCGCAAGGCCTACAGTGATCAATTAACCGGGCTCGGAAATCGACGACATATGACAGTTCAGGTTGAAACACGCCTGGAAGCGGTAAAAGGGGCAGTACACGGAGCGCTTTTAATGCTTCAGGTTGACAACCTGCAGAAAGTCAATGAACTCGGAGGGTTTGCTGCAGGCGATGCCCTCCTGAAAAAAATCGCCGATATTCTCAAGCAGGAAACAAACCGTTTCGGAGATGTTACTCTGGCCAGGCTAACGGGAGGCGATTTTGCAATATTTATCTCAGATATAAGCTCTGCCGAAGCCTATAATATTGCCGAAAACCTCAGTCAGAAAGTGACCCGCTTAGCGGTGGAAAATATAAGCCACTCAGATAACCTTGCGCATATTGGTGGGGTCATCTATAAGCATGTCCCAACGCTGCCCAAACTCCTCTCTGAGGCCGACAATGCACTCCAGGCAGCCCGCCAGAAAGGGCCGAACAAATGGACTGTCAACATCCTTCCTTCTGGAGAAGATAGTATCGTAAAAGGCAAGACATGGTGGAAGGACACCCTCGAAAGAGTATTAGAAAAAGGCGACATCATCATCTTTAGTCAGCCTGTCATGAACAGTGAAGACCGTACACTGGTACTGCATCAGGAATTACTTTCACGTATCGCCCTGGAACCAGGAGAAATTGTCAATGCCGATATTTTCGTGCCACTGGCTGAGCGATTACAGCTGATTGCAAAACTTGATAAGGTGGTGCTCGACAAAGTCTTTGAGCAAAAACAGACGATGACAAATTTAAAGACTGTGGCGGTAAATGTTTCTCCTTCATCACTCAAAGACCCTGTTTTTGTCGAGTGGATACTTACTGAGTTACGGAAATTTCCTCAGAATTTACCGCATATCATTTTCGAATTTCCAGAGTTTGGTGCTGTTCAGTATCTCAATGAAGTGAAAGCATTCTCAGGTAAAGTCCAGAGCCTGGGACATGCCATTGGACTTGACCACTTTGGTCAGAGTTTCGCCAATTTTGGCTATCTAAAATCTCTCCGACCGGAATATGTGAAGATAGACCGGGCCTTTACCAGAGAGTTGGAGCATGATCAGGGTGACAGTGAGTTTTTTATCGGAGCGCTCTGTGGAGTCGCTCACAGTCTCGGCATTCGGGTAATTGCCGAGGGCGTTGAGAGAGATGAGCAAATCGACATGCTTTTGGAGCTGAACGTTGATGCACTGCAAGGCTATATATTTGGTCTACCGAAGCAGATATAAACTGACCAACCAACCTTCTTTCCCTCTTTCAGGTTAAAATTGTACCTTAGTACAATTCATTTATTATAAAATTAATTATAGAATGGTCTTTAGAAGTGATGAAAAGACCGATTTTTACGTATGTTTTTATCTCGAAGATCTTCTAGCAGAGAGCAATACTGACAGTACGCAGGTTGCAATATAATAAGGTATAAATTCAAGGATATATCATGGCTCAATCCGGGAAAATCCAAGCAATAACTGGTCTTGTAACTGCACGTACTCAAGAGGGTCAGGTTCGAGAACTCCATGTCGGCGATATTGTCTACGATAATGAAATTATTGCAACATCGACTGGGGCCAGTGTCTCAATCATCCAAGAAGATGGACAAATTATTACGTTGGCAGAAAGCGACCAGATCCTGCTTGATGAATCAGTAAATGGCACCATTGCCCCAACTGATGCAGTTATTCAGGAAGTAGCTGAGCTGCAGGCAGCAATTGTTCAAGCTGTTGAAAACAATACCGACATTGACGACCTGCTGGATGACCCTGCCGCAGGTGGGCTGATTGATTCTTATGATTTCAGAAGTGGGTACCATGAAGGCGATACAACCAAAGGTGATGTTGGAACATACTTACTTGATCCCGACAACAACAGAAACACACAAGAGTACGAACAGTTTGTTGGCGATCTGGTGGATAAGGCCGGTAATATCTCCGAGCCGGCAAGTGATTCCGCCATCATGGGCGATACAACTCCTACTTCCGCACCTACTGTACTTATTTCCGAAGATACCAATAATGACGGCACGATCGCACATTCCGAGATTGACGGAACGGTTGGCGTAAAAATAACTGCGCCTGCGGATGCGGTGATCGATGATATCCTGCGCG